>NZ_CP046907.1:0-437500 GCF_014083985.1 Streptomyces sp. SCUT-3
GCGAGGCACCGCCGAGCCATCCCGTCCCCGGCGCAGCGCAGCGCTCCTCCCGGTCACCGCACGTCGCCCCCTACGCCCCGCTCCCACACCCCATCAGGCACAAGCACAGGGCAGACGTAAGGTGAGTCAGAGTTCCCGACAGCGTGGAAAACCGCCTCTGAGCTGCGGAAATGCCTGTGGTGGCCGCGCGGGGCCGGTACCCCAAAGACCACCCCGGTCGGAGCCCCAGTCGACACCGTGCAGGACACCCCCAAAGGGAACCCCAAAGCAGCCCGGTCCGCAGGCGGGCCGCGGAGGCGGGCCGGTGGCAGGATCGCAGCCGTCACGGGGAAGCGCCGACAGGCCGAGGGCGAGGCGTCCCGGAGGCTGAGGGGGAAGCAGGATGGGACCTGATCTTGCTGGAGTGCGGCACCATGGATGACAACCCGTCAGTGCCGTCTCCTTGCCGGCAGAACGGCGGGCGGAGGAACGGGGAGGGTGCCCATGGCACGGCATGGAAGATCACGGTGATCGTGGTTGCGGTGGCGGGTATCGCCTCGACACCACTGGTGTGGCTGCTGGACGACCCGGACACCGGGCAGCTGGTCGGCGCCTCGGTCCAGGCCGCTACCGGCATCGCCCGCCCTGCTGTGGGCCCTGCTCCAGCGGCCCCAGGCGCCGGGGCCGCAGGACACAGCCGTCGACACCGGAGCGGCCCGGGCCACCGGCGGAGCCAGCGCGAGCGGTGTACGTCGGCCCGGCGGCACCGGGGCGGTCCGCGCGGCCGAGCGGACCGGGGACGCCACCGCGCACGGCCCCGCAGCCACGCCAGCACCGCATCGACCACAGCTGACCCTCGTCATCCGCCCTTCCGTGCTCTGCTTTTTCATCCTGTTTTGTTCCGTTTTGGAGAAGGTCGTTCTGTCATGAGGTTCCGCAAGCGCCGGCCCGCGCCCGAAACCGGACCCCAGGACTACCGCGATGTGCCGGTGCCGTCGGTGACCGTCACCGACACCGGTGCCGCCGTCGCCGAGGACGGTGGTACGGCGGTGACCGGCCACCGCGGCCCGGTACCCGAGCAGAGCGGCCCCGTCGGCCAGGCCCGGTGCAGGTGGCCCGCAGCGGGTCGGCCGGCGCTTCGCACGGCAGCATCGCCGTCACCGAGCCTTGAGCGTCGGTGGCGACCTGACCGTGAACCCGGCACCGGTGCCGCGGGAGCCGATCTCCTGGCCGGTACTGATCGGCACCGTGCCGACCGAACCCTCCGCCTTCCAATCCCGCACCGATCTGCGCGAGAGGATCGACCGCGCGTGGGCCGACCACACTGCGGTGGTGCTGACCCAGGTCCTGGCCGGCGGCGGCGGGGTGGGCAAGTCCCATCTGGCCGCCGCCTGTGCCCGCCAGGCCCTGGCCCAGCGCACCGACCTGGTGGCCTGGGTCGATGCGAGCCAGGCCGACCGGCTCCTCTCCGCCTACGCCCAAGCCGCGCTCCGCGTCCACGCCCCCGACGCCACCGGCAGGACGCCGAAGCCGACGCCCAGGCATTCCTGGCCTGGCTGGCCACCACCGAGCGCACCTGGCTGGTCGTCCTCGACGACATCACCGACCCCACCGCCATCGGCCCGTGGTGGCCGCCGGCCCCGGCGGGTGGCGCCGGGCGGGTGCTGGCCACACCCGACGCCGCGACGCCCAACTGTCCCGGCGGCCGCACCGTGATCGACGTCGACACCTACACACCTGCCGAGGCCGTCGCCTACCTGCGCCAGCGTCTCGCCGACGCCGCGCGGCGCACCTGCTGGACGAGCAGGCCAGGGTGCTGGTCGAGGAGCTGGGGTGGTTGCCGCTGGCCCTGTCCCACGCCACCGCCTACATGATCAACGAAGACATACCCTGCACCGACTACCTGCGCCTCTTCACCGACCGGCAGCTGCGACTGGACCGGCTGCTGCCCGCCGGGGCCGACGGCGAGGGCTACGGGCGGCAGGTGACCACCGCGCTACTGCTCTCCCTGGACGCCGCCCAAGCCTGCGAACCCGCCGGCCTCGCTCTTCCCGCTCTGCGCCTGGCCGCCGTCCTCGACCCTGCCGGACACCCCCGAGACCTGTGGACCACCACCCCCGTCACCGAATACCTCACCACCCACCGCACCACACCCACCGAAACCGAACCCACTGGCACCGAGGCCGGGGCCGGGCCGGGGCCGGGGCCGGGGCCGGCCAGGGTGGGGAGGGCGCCGACCAGGCCGAGCTCCAGGAGAGGGTCGATGCCGGGCAGGCCCGGGCTGCACTGCGCGTCCTGCACCGCTACGGACTGCTCACCGACGACGCCCGGGCCGGAAACCGGGCCGTGCGGCTGCACGCCCTCACCGCCCGCGCCACCCGCGAAACCACCCCGACGCCGACACCCCCGCCATCGTGAGAACGGCTGCCGACGCTCTTTACGAACTATGGCCCGCAGAAGATCACAGCGACTGGGACCTGGCCGCCAGCTTGCGTGCCAACACCGACGCCCTGGCCGGTCACGCCGCGGACCACCTGTGGACCCCCGACGGCCACCCCGTCCTCCACCGGGCCGGGCGCAGCCTTCTCAACGCCGGCCTGTACGACGCCGCGGTCACCTACTGGGAACGTCTGGCCGCCCAGGCCGAGCGGGTCCTCGACCCGACCACCCCCACACCCTCAACACCCGCAACAACCTCGCCACCTCCTACCGGCAGGCCGGGCGCACCACCGAGGCCATCGCCCTGCTCGAGCAGGTCGCCGCCGACCGCGAGCGGATCCTCGGCCCCGACCACCCCCACACTCTCGGCGCCCGCGGCAACCTCGCCAGCTCCTACTGGCAGGCCGGGCGCACCAGCGAAGCCCTCGCCATCGAGGAGCAGGTCGCCGCCAGCAGCGAGCGGATCCTCGGACCCGACCACCCCCACACCCTCAACACCCGCAACAACCTCGCCACCTCCTACCGGCAGGCCGGGCGCACCACCGAGGCCATCGCCCTGCTGGAGCAGGTGGCCGCCGACAGTGAGCGGATCCTCGGACCCGACCACCCCCACACCCTCGGCGCCCGCGGCAACCTCGCCGCCTCCTACTGGCAGGCCGGGCGCACCAGCGAAGCCCTCGCCATCGAGGAGCAGGTCGCCGTCGGCAGTGAGCGGATCCTCGGACCCGACCACCCCGACACCCTCACTGCCCGCGGCAACCTCGCCGGCTCCTACCGGCAGGCCGGGCGCACCACCGAGGCCATCGCCATCGAGGAGCAGGTCGCCGCCGACAGCGAGCGGATCCTCGGACCCGACCACCCGACACCCTCGGCGCCCGCGCCAACCTCGCCACCTCCTACCAGCAGGCCGGACGCACCAGCGAAGCCATCACCCTGCTCGAACAGGCCGCTGCCGACAGTGAGCGGATCCTCGGACCCGACCACCCCCACTCTGTGGTGGTGGTAGAGGCGCTGCGGGTTTGGGTGCGGGAGGGGAAGCAGCGGGGGCGTCGGTCGTAGCGGGTGGTGGAGTGGGGGTGTCTTCGGTGAGGTCCTGGTCGAGCTGTCCCGTTTCTGCCCCGGCGCAGCGCAGTGCTCCCTGTTGCCGTGCCCTGCGTCTTCTGCCGGTGTGCCATCGCGGCGTCTGGGGCTTCGTGGGCGAGCGGGCCGGCGGACGGGCGGGGGCGCTTCCGTCGGCCCGGCGATCACCGACGACTGCGTCGGCCGGGCCCGTGTGGTGCTGTCGGACCGTTTCCCGATCAGCGTACTGACCGCCCTGCGCCGGGCCCGGCCGGCGCACCGGGCTCACTGCGGCGACAGTTGAGCCATGACCGTTCCCTCCATGGCTGCGTCGTCGGGAGACCTGCGCACCGTGCCGCGCGCAGGCACCACCCCTCACCGCACCGTCGCCTTCGACGGCGGCGCGGTGGGCAGGATTCGGCCCGCGCCGGTGCGGCGGAAACGGACTGGTGAGCGTGTAGAAAAGGCGGACGGGCCGGGGAATGCCCGGGGCCCGTTCGCCTTTTTTGTTGCTCGAATTCCTTGGGACGGAATGTCAGTAGGTGAGGTCGAGGTAGTCGATGTCGGTGAACTCCACGAGCAGGTCATGGGCGCGGCGGCCGACGTCTTGGAAGTACTGCTCCTGCAGGCCTTCGGCGACGATGTCGCGCAGTTGCTGCTCGGTCGCTCCGGTCGCCCGGGCGTGGAAGAGGCGGGCGGCGTAGGCGGGTGGGAGGTGTTGGGTGATGCGGCGGGTGCGGGCGTCGTCGGTGGTGCCGGGGGCGGCGGTGAAGCCGAACCGGGCCCGGGTCTCCACCGTGATGCCACCGGTGGTCGCGGCACGGGTGCGGGCATGCTTGCGGATACAGGGTTGCCAGTCCTTGCGGACCTCGGCCTCCAGGCGGGTGGCGACGGCCGGGGTGGGGTGCTTGCGCCGGCCGGCCAGGTAACGCTGGACGGTGCGCTGGGAGACGCCCAGGCGCTGCGCGACCGCCTTGGTGGAGCCCTTGGCCTGCTTGAGGAGGAAGCGCGTCTGCGCGGCCGCGGTCTTCGGAATCGGGCGGGTGAAGACCTCCTGATCGGCCTGGTCGAGGCTGTCGCCGATGATGCCCACGGGCAGGAGTGCTCCTTTCTTGGGGCGGCTGTGCGGCCCGCAGAGCACCGATTTCCCTCCCGGTCGACTTGGGGGGTGCTGGGAGGGGATCTTGGGGCGTCCTGCGGGCCGTCGGGCGGCTTGTCGGGGGTGGTCAGGGGTGGGGCTATGTCGACGAAGCGGGAGTAGTGCAGCTGGGCGGCCACCGTGATGGTGGCGGTGGGGCCGTTGCGGTGTTTGCCGACGATCAGGTCGACCTCGCCGGCACGGGGGGACTCCTTCTCGTAGACGCCCTCTCGGTGGAGCAGGAGGACCAGGTCGGCGTCTTGTGCGATGGCGCCGGATTCGCGCAGGTCGAAGACCATGGCCAGGCCTCGGCCCTGCCAGTCATCGCTGACCGCGTACGGGATCTTGAGGCCACGAACGGCCCATGGCAGGCTCATGCCGCATGTTCGATGATTTCGCGAAAGACAACCTGCACGGGAGACTGCGGCGGGACCGCGAGGCGCTGCTCTGGAAACTCGATGGCTTGTCTGAATACGACGCCCGCCGACCTTTGACAGCGACCGGGACCAACCTTCTCGGCCTGGTCAAACACGTGGCCACTGTCGAGGCCAGGTACTTCGGCGAGGTCTTCGACCGGCCTTCCTCGGAACCGCTGCCCCGGTGGCAGGACTCCGACGGCAGTGATCTGTGGGCGGCCGAGGACGAGACCCGCGATCAGATCGTCGGGTTCTACCGGCGCACGTGGGAACACTCGGACGCGACGATCACCGCGCTTCCCCTGGACGCCCCCGGCCACGTGCCGTGGTGGCCGGACCCTTAGAAGCCATCTCATTTGGCCCGGTAGGCTGCCGGCCGTGGTGGGAATGGTTGAGCGGCTGGTGCCGGACGAGTTGTGGGAGTTGTTCCAGCGGGTGGTGCCGGAGGCGCCGTCGCGGCCCCAAGGCGGCGGCCGGCGCCGGCACGGGGACCGTGAGGTGCTGGCCGCGATCATCTTCGTGGCGACGTCGGGCTGCACGTGGCAGCAACTGCCCGCGGCGTCGTTCGGGCCGTCCGGGGCGACGGCCCACCGCCGGTTTACCGAGTGGACCAAGGCCCGGGTGTGGGCCAAGCTGTACCGCCTGGTCCTGGACGAACTCGGCTCCCGCGGCGAGTTGGACTGGTCCCGGTGCGCGATCGACTCGGTGAACATGCGGGCGATGAAAAAGGGGACCTGACCGGTCCGAATCCTGTTGACCGGGGCAAGTACGGCTCGAAGATCCACCTGATCACCGAACGGACCGGTCTGCCCCTGTCCGTCGGGATCTCCGGTGCCAACACCCACGACAGCCAGGCCCTGATCCCGCTGGTCAAGGGCATCCCCCCGATCCGCTCCCGCCGCGGCCCGCGCCGGCGCAAGCCCGGCAAGCTCCACGCCGACAAGGGCTACGACTACCGCCACCTGCGCCAATGGCTGTCCGGGCGCGGCATCCGGCACCGCATCGCCCGCAAGGGCGTCGAGACCTCGCAGCGGCTCGGTCGGCACCGCTGGACCATCGAACGGACCATGGCCTGGCTCACCGGCTACCGGCGCCTCCACCGCCGCTACGAGCGCAAAGCCGAGCACTTCCTCGCCTTCACCAGCCTCGCCTGCACCCTCATCTGCTACCGCAGACTCGCCAAATGAGATGGCTTCTTAGACCGACAACCACTCACAACGCCGTCGATGACAACCAGCCCGCCTTGGTGACAGCTATCGTGCTTCGGCTCACATTTTCCCGTTGCTCGAATTCCTCGGGACGAAATGTCAGTAGGTGAGGTCGAGGTAGTCGATGTCGGTGAATTCCACGAGCAGGTCGTGGGCGCGGCGGCTGGCATCTTTGAAGTACTGCTCCTGGAGGCCTTCGGCGACGATGTCGCGCAGTTGCTGCTCACTCGCGCCGGTCGCCTGGGCATGGAAGAGGCGGTGGGCGTAGGCGGGTGGGAGGTGTTGGGTGATGCGGCGGGTGCGGGCGTCGTCGGCCCTGCGGGGACGGGGAGTGGTCATCGGACGGCTCCGGGACGGTCGGCGGCCAGGGCCAGCAGGACAGCGGCGGTGTCGGAGGCGGTGTCGGCCATGGCCTCCAGCGCGGCCAGGGCCCGGGCGCGCTGCTCGGTGGCGGCGCGCTCGTCGGCCTCTCGGCGGCGGGCCCGCTCGGCGCGGGTGCACGGCGCAGGGCCGCGGCGGCGGTCCAGGGCCTTGCCGCGTAGCGCGGCTTTGATCTGCTCCTGGGCCACCCGGGCTGCGGCCTCGGCCGCCGGATCCGCCGTCCGCTCCGCAGCAGGGACGGGGGCGGGCCGGCCGGAACGGCACGGCGGACAGTCATCGACGGGCCGGCCGGGTGGTACAGGCACCGCTCGCCCTCGACCGGACCGTGGGAGGACGCGGCGTTGAGGTGCCGTCCTCTGCGTCGTGCGTCAACGCACTGGGGCCGAGCCCGGCCTCGGGGCTGGTGAGGTCGTATGTTGAGGTGTCGCGTATTCGCGGCCGAAGCCAGCAGCGTCAACGATGCTGAGTGAGTGGTCAGGGGTGACCTGATCATCCCCGTCGACAAGCGCAGGGGCCGAGCGCCCGGCGTCGCCAGGACCTGCCGTGCGCTCGGCCGTGCTCCTGGCCGTGGGACGGCCGACCCTCCGCCAGGCCGAACATTACTGGTCGCCGGAGCGGCGCGGTGCTGTCATGGGTAGGGCGAGACGGCGTGGACGAGCAGGGCAGGGCCGCGGAGGCCGGCGTGCCGCACGTTGTCCGCCCGGGCGGTCCGGCTGCGGCCGCCCCGTCGCAAAGCGGAAGAGGCCGATGCCATGCTGCACCGTCGCACGGTCGGTGACGTGATGACCGAGGAGGTCGTCACCCTCCGCCCCGACACACCGTTCCAGGAGGTCGCCGCGTTGCTGGACGCGAACGACATCGTCGCGGCTCCGGTCGTCGACGACGACGGCGCCCCCGTCGGCGTCGTGTCCGCGTCCGACGTGCTGCGGCACGAGACCGGCATGCCCGATCCGCAGGGGCAGGACGGGAGCGACGAGCGCGCCTGGGGCAAGGCCCGGGCCCGGACTGCGGGCGCGCTCATGAGCAGCCCCGTCTTCACCGCCCGCGCCGACTGGACGATCCCCCGGGCCGCGCGGGAACTCCGCAAGCGGCACGTCAAGCAGCTGCCGGTGGTCGGCGACGACGGGCTCCTCACCGGCATCGTCAGCCGCAGCGACCTGCTCGACGCCTTCGTCCGCCCCGACGTCGAGATCCGCAACGAGGTCGAGCAGGACGTCCTGGGGCGCATCCTCGGCCTGGACGAGGGCACCGTCGCAGTCGATGTCCGGGACGGGGTCGTCGCCCTGCGCGGTCACGTCCCGGAACCGCGTCTCGTCCCGGTCGTCGTGGGCCTCTGCCAGGGCGTCGACGGTGTCGTCGCCGTGGATGCCCACCTCGCCGCCACCCGGACGGGCTAGAAGACTCATGAAAATCTTGGTGAGTGGCTGTCCGGCCGGAAGCCGGGCAGCCACTCCGGTCATCCGGTGGTCGTGCCGAGGTGCCAGGCGTTGTTGGTGTGGGTGAGACCGGGGTTGATCAGCCGGCGGAGACGCGGATGACTGTTCCATACCTGATTGCCCGATCGGGTGATTCACGGCGTGGTGCGCACCGGGACGGAGCGAGAGTTCAGGAAGTGGCCGTGCCGGGCGGGGTGTGGTCGTCACACAGGGCGCCCAGGAAGCGCTCGATGGGCACGTCGAAGGTGCGGGCGAGGGTGTGCCAGGTGGTGACACTGCCGGTGGTGCGGCCGTGTTCGAGGTCGATGAGAGTGCGCCGGGCAAGCCCGCTGCGGTCGGCGAGTTCGTCGAAGGTCCAACCGCGTTCGGCCCGCAGGCGCGCGAGCACGACGCGCAGCGCAGCTTCGCGCGGTCGGCGACGATGGCGGCGTAGTAGCCGGCGTTGGCCGCGGTGGGGGGTGGCCTCGATCAGTTGGTGGAGGTAGGCGGGGCAGTCGAGGCGGGCCAGGTCGCCGCGGCGCCCCAGTTCGGCGGCCACGGTGATCGGGTCGGCCGGCTCGTCCCGGCCGTCCAAACCGGTGATGGCGTCGTAGATCGTGGCGTGCGCCGGGCGGTAGAAGCCGGCGCTCCGGGAGCTTCGGTCTTTCCCGTGTCACCGGCCCTCCGGCCGCTTCCCCTCTACGGCAGGGTTCGGGTTCTGCGGCACCGGTTCGGTTCCGCACGTATGGTCGCGTCGGCATCGGCTCATGCGTCGGGTTCTCGCAGTTCGGTTATCTCACGGTCCCCGACCGTGATGCAGGTGAGCCGGGACGGCGCTTCCTCGTAACGCCAGTTGTCCGGGTCCGACAGGACGGAATCGACCTCGGGCGGTGGAATCTCCCGGCCCTTCAGGTCGGCGGGCCACTCCTCTCCTTGGAAGAGCTTGAGGAACCCCCGGGAGGACCACTGGGAGATCAGCCTGCGGAAGACCGGGATGTGCTCGGTCCACTCCTTCTCGTCCTCGCTGCGGGTGTAGTCCGCCAGGATCATCCACAGCGACGACGCCTCACTGGCGTTGACGTACAGGCAGTACTCCTCGTCCGACCAATCCACGACCTGCCTCCAATTTCTTCCTGCAGCGCGCCCCTTCCGGAAGGTGGCCCCTCCGGAGCCCCGTCCCTTCGTGGGGCGGGCGAAGCAGCATCCACGATCATCCCGGCAATGGTGAGGCAGCCGTCGACGATGCCCACGGGCAAGGGGTACTTCCTTCCTCGGGCTGGTTGTACGGCGTGCGGGGCGACAGTCTCCCTCACGGCTGTCCTGGGAAGGGACCGGGCCACCCGTAGCGATGTCGCCGGCGAGCAGGGCGGCGATCGTCCGGCGCGGCCGGGTGCGCGGCTGGTTACGGGTGGGGCTAGGAGCGGCGCAGGCGGCGGATTGCGGCGCGCAGGAGGAAGTAGAGGGCGGTGGCGGTGGCCCACAGGGCGAGGAACTGCCAGGCCGCCTTCGGGTCTTGCTGGTCCCAGACGATGGCGGTGACGGCGGGGCCGCCCAGCCACCATGTGATCAGCAGGATTCCGAGGAGTCCCTGCAGGAGGTGCTCCAGGAGGTCGGCGAGGAGCTCTTTCACGGTCGTGTCCTCCGTGCGGTCTTGATCGGGGGCGGGATAGTGGGGGTGACGGCCGTGGTTGTGTGGTGGCCGGGTGGGAGACTGAGCGGCCGTGATTGCGCCTTCCTCTCCTCGCCTGCATCAGGTCGAGGTCGTCGATGCGGCCGTGCGCGCCCTGGAGACGTCCACCGGCACGGTGGTTCCGGTGGTGGGGAATTTCCGGGTGGGTCAGCCGTCCAGCCCGGCTTCCCGTTTGCGTCGCCGCAGCGCGTGATCGCTGAACAGGTGCCGGCCGCGGTCGAGCAGCTCGCCCACCTCCGCGTCCCCGCACCGCACCTGCGCCGACGGATGCCAGCGCTGCACGGACTGCCTGGCCCAGGTGCGCAGCTTCACGTCCGAGTCCTCCAGCAGCCCGACCGCCGCTCGCAGCGCCACGACCCCGCCGTGTGCGTCGAGGAGCCGGAACGCGGCAACCCGGACATGCCGCGGGTACTCGGCCCCGGTGCGCTCCAGCAGCCGGCCGATGGGCAGTTGTTTCGTCGACGGCAGCAGGGCGACGGTTGTCTCGCGGACGACCGTGGGGGTCGGGTCGTCGAGCAGCGGCCACAGCCGTTCTGCGTCTGCGAGGTCCAGTGCTCGCAGCCCGGCCACCGCCTGCGCTCGCACTCCGGCTGCCGGGTGTGCGAGCAGCGGCCGCAGCAGACCGGCGTCCGCGCGGTTTCCGCACTCGGCCAGCCCGATGACCGTACCGGGCGGCAGCCCGGGGTCATCGGGTGTCGCGCACCGCTGCCAGTACCAGGGCGCCGGGTCGTCTCCGTGTTGTCGTACCACGTAGCGGGCGCAGGCGCGTACCAGTGCGGAGCGGTCGGCGAGGAACGGCTCCGCCTGCTTCGGTCGTCCCGCCCGCCGCAGCGCGGTGACGCCGGCCGAACGCGTGCGCGGGCTGCGTGCGGTCAGCAGGGGCGTGAGCACTTCGTCGTAGGTGCTGTCCTCGTCCTGCAGGGATGTGAGGGCCGCGGTGGCGCACAGGTCCTGGACCACCGTGTCCTCGTCCCGGGCGGCCGCACGGGCCAGCTCGGCGGGGCGGAGGAGCTGGTGCTCGACGGCCAGCCGGTATCCGAACCGCCTCACGAGGCGGTCGGGGTGGGCGAAGAGAGCGGTGAGCCCCCCGTGAGGTGCCCGGCTCAGGACCTTTCCGAGCAGCTCGACACCGAAGGTGCCCCGGTCGCGGCGGCCGACGCGCAGGATCAGCGGCGCGAGATCGACGGCGGTGTGCGCGTCCAGGACCTGGCGCAGCAGCTTTTGGGCGTGCTCGCGCACGGGTTCGGCCCAGTCGGCGCAGCGGATCACGATCAGCGGCAGCAGGGCGGGGTGCTGCGCCGCCCTGCGCACCGCTTCCTCGCGGATCCGCCCGTCCCGGTGGCACAGGGCGAGGGCGAGCCGGGACTCGCCCAGTTGTGTCAGGTCGGCGGGCAGCGGGGCGGTGTGTTCCCACTCCGGCAGGGGTTGCACCCGGTACCAGGCCACTTCCCGCGCTCCCGCGTCCAGCGCAAGCCAGTCACCGGGGTCGGCGACGACCAGCGCGTCCCGCAGCGGCGCACCTTCCGCCAGGCGCGCCGCCGCCGCTGTCCCGCCCCTGCGGTCCTCACGCATCCCCGCCCCCGCTCCTCCGGCCGTACCGGGGATCGTAGGGCGCGGGCTGCGCGCGGGTCGCGTGAAATATCGCCGGTGACCTTGTCGTGGTGCGCCCGGCCACCCGTAAAAGCCTAGGCCGTGTTGTGTAACGTGCCTCTCTGCCGGGTCGGCCGTCCGGGGAAGTCTCGGGCGGCTAGCCAGAGGATGAGGTCGTGGGCGATTTCGCCGATGTTTGTGTCGGTGGTGACCTTGTGTTCGCGTCGTGCGCTGTCGCGCAGGACGGTTTCGTAACCGCCTTCGTCGAGGACGGCCACGGAGGCGAACCAGGCGGGGTCGTCCTCGTCGGGCTGGATGACGACGAACGTGTTGTCGGAGTCGTTGAGTTCGCTGATCAGGTCGAACAGGGCATCTTCGGACGGGTCGTCGACATGGTCGCCGTTCTCCTGTCGGCGCAGTAGTACCCGGCGGCCACTGGACCTCTCCCCACGGTGTGCTGTCGACCGGCGTCGCCAGCATGCCATGGCTTCGTGTGCGGCGTGGCAGTTCCCTCTCGCGCCGGGACGAGGCGGGACGGGGGTTCAGGGCCGGGGGTTCAGGGCGGTGCAGGGCCCGGTGCGATGCCGGGTGTCGTCGGGGTGGGCGCTGCGGGTGCAGTCGGGTGAGGGCGTGGGGGGCTTCCTTGGCGGTGCCGGTGCTGCTCGATCCCGGTGAGACGCCGGAGGCGATGCTGACCTCGAACAGCTACGACGGGCCGGCGCGGCTGCTGGCCGCGTCGCGCGCCCACGACGCCCGGGTGGTGGAGGTGTCGCCCCGGCTGCAGGTCGCCGCCGGTGGCACCTTGGAGTCGGCGGAGCCGAGGTGCGGCAGGTGCCAGGGGCCTTCCCCCGGGGTGTGGTGGCACGGGGTGGTGGCTGTGGGCTGTCGGTCGGGCGAGGATGGTCCTCATGCGGCTTCCTCGCTCTTCCGATCCTGAACTGCTCGGTCTCATCGACCGTTACGTGAACCCGGCCGTGGGAGGAGTCGTGCGCTACTTGGGCCTGCTGCACGGCAACTTCGCACGGTGCCGGGAGGCCGACCGGACCGTTTTCCTTCAGGCGCTGGGGGTGGCAGCGCGTCGGACAACCGACGAGGAGCTGGAGGTTTTGCTGCAGAGCGAGTGGCGCTCGCGTCTGACCGCGGCCTGGTTGATCGGTGTCGACCGGCGCGCGTACTTCAGCGATGTCCTCGGTGACCTGCTGCTGGACAGCCAGTTGTGCTTCAGCGGTCAGGGCTGTGCCTTCGCGCTGGCCCGGTTCGGCAGCGCCGAGGACGCCGTATATCTGACTACCTACCTGGACCGCTGCCTGCGTAGGCCCGACTGCCGGTACGACCAGCACTGGGCCGTCAGCGCGCTGGCGCACATCGACAGCCGCTCGGGCACCGACCACGCGGCCGGTTTCCTCTCCCCGGCGGGCTGTGGCAGCAGTGGGCCCACGCCCAGCCCTCCCCTGCCGAACCCGCGGACCGGCGCGTCGACGGGCTGTGCGCCCTGGTGGACCGGTACACAGCGCTCCCCCGGTAGGGACGCCGCCGCAGCCACCGGCACCGACCGTGACCCGCCCACACCTTGCCCGGAAGCCGACGACCGGCCCGCCGTCGTCGACACGGCGGGCCGGTCGCCGGCTTCCGGGCCATGTGCGGCGCAGGTAGCGGGCTGCGGTGCGCAGGAGGAAGTAGAGCGCGGTGGGGGTGGCCCACAGGGCGAGGAGTTGCAGGGCCGCCTTCTGGACCTGCTGGTCCCAGGCGATGACAAGGACACGGCGGCGGACGGTTCCCTCGTCGAGCGTTCCGCGGAAAGACCCCAGTGCCTGTGCCGAGGAAGCCCGGTTCAGCCCCGACGCCGTCCCGACATGTGGCGCTACACCGCGTGCTCCAGTCCGCCACGGTCGTGCCCGAGGTGGTCCGCGGCCTGCTCGTACACCTCGCGCAGCTGTGCGTACTCCGTCACCTCGACGCCGGCCCCGCGGGCGAACACCCGCAGGTGCACGTCCACCGCGACGCCGGACCGGCCGGCCAGGGAGCCGAGGTGGTCGACGGTCTTCGCCCCGACCCCGTGGACCGCGCACAGCCCGGACCGATGGGCCTCCTCCTCCAACCACGCGCGCAGGTGGTCGCGGGTGTCGACCTCCGCCAGAGCCAAGTGCTCGGCCAGGGCCGTGACCATGGCCGGCTTGCGGGCATTGGCCAGGCGCAGCACGGTACCGAGATCCTCGGTGGCCAGACGTGCGCGGAAGCCGGTGACCGCGTGCGAGTCAGGCCACGCGGCCTGCAGTACGACGATCCGCAGCCGCACCACAGCCTCGCAGCGCAGGCCGGACTGGAAGACCGCGTCGCAGAGCACAGCACCCATGTGGGTCCAGCCCCCGGCGGGCGGAAAAGGCCCGTCGGCGAGGGCGGCCCGGACATGGGAGGCGAGCTTGAGGGCGGGATCCGGCGCAGTCATGGCGGCAGGACAGGAGTGCAGCAGGGCGTTGGGGGCTCGTTCCCGGGCTCTCGCGGTATCCGCCTTCCGGGCCCGGCCAGGCAGAGCCTGCGGTCGGGCCCGGCCGGGGGGCGCACAGGCGGCGAGGGGTTAGGCGGCGCACGGCCCGAGGGGTGGGAGGTGGAAGACTGGGCGGCTGTGTCTGCGCATCGTCTTCGCCCCCACCAGACCGAGGCCGTCGACGCGGCCGCCCGCGCCCTCCAACTGCCCACCGGCACGACTGCCCCGGCAGCAGGATTGCGGGCGCAGGTGGTCGCCGCCTGCGGAACGGGCAAGACGCGGATCGCCGCAGGGGTGGCCGAGCGGTTGCGAGCGAGTCGGGTGCTGGTTTTGGTACCGACGCTGGATCTGTTGACCCAGACGGTGGCCGCGTGGCAGGAGGCCGGCCGTGGCGGGGCCGTGGTGGGGGTGTGCTCGCTGCGCGGGGACACCGGGCCGGGCTTCCCCTCCACCACGGACGTCGGAGAGCTAGTGGCGTGGTGCAAGGGCCTAAAGCGGGTGACGGTCTTCGCCACCTACGCCTCCCTCGGGTTGGGCACCCTGGAGCGCGCCCACCGCGCCGGGCTGGAGGCGTGGGACCTGGTCGTCGTCGATGAGGCGCACCGCACGTCGGGGACGGCGGGCAAGCCGTGGGCTGCGGTGCACGACCAGCAGCGGGTGTCGGCGGTGCGCCGGTTGTACATGACCGCTACGCCGCGGTTGTGGGAGCCGGACGGGGACTGGGCCGGCGGTTCTGGTTCGGACGGCGGGAACGGGGCGAGCGCGCCGGAGGGTCGTCTGGTGGCCTCGATGGACGACGAGGCCGTGTTCGGGCCGGTGGTCTACGAGTTGTCGCTGTCCGAGGCGATCGAGCGGGGGCTGGTGGCGCCGTATCGGGTGATCTGCGTGGACGTCGCCGACCCCGCCTGGCAGGCCGCCGTCGCGTCGGGTGCGGACGTGCGGTCGGTCCAGGTGCGCGGGGCGCGGCTGGCGGCGGTGCAGACCGCGGTACTCAAGGCTGCGGCGGAGTACGACCTGGGGCGGGTCTTGTCGTTTCACCACCGCACCGCGGAGGCGGAGGCGTTCGCCGCCGGGCTGCCGGCGGTCGCCGAGCAGCTGTGGCGCCGGGAGCCGGGGCTGTACCCGAAGCCGGGTGGGACGTGGGCGCGGTGGTTGTGCGGGGAGCACGATCCGGCGTGGCGGCGGCAGGTGCTGGGTGAGTTCGAGACCGGCCTCACCAGTGAGGGTGATGTCGTCGAGCGGTGCGTGCTCTCGTCGGTGCGCGTGCTCGGGGAGGGCGTGGACACGCGGGCGTGTGACGCGGTGGCGTTCGCGGACGTGCGCGGCTCCATGCCGGACATCGTGCAGGCCGTGGGGCGCGCGCTGCGCATGCAACCGGGCCAGGACAAGGTCGCAAGCCTGGCCGTGCCGGTCCTCCTGGGCCCCGGTGAGACGCCGGAGGCGATGCTCACCTCGAACAGCTACGACGGGCTGGCCCGGCTGCTGGCCGCGCTGCGCGCCCACGACACCCGGGTGGTCGAGGCCCTGGCCGCACCGCAGGCCGCCGGCCGTACGGCCGGAGTCGACACAAAGGGACAGGAGGGTCAGGAGCAGGACGACGACCGGGGTGAGGGCGAGGGGCCGCGCGTGGGCCGGCCCGCCCGCGAACTGCTGGCCTTCTCCACCCCCCGGAACCCGGCGCTGCTGGCCCGGTTCGTCACGTTGCGGGTCCTGCGCCCGGAGCGCGCCGCCTGGCGGCGCGGCCTGGCCGCCGCGGTGGCCTACCACGGCGAGCACGGGGACCTGCGCGTGCCCTACGGGCACGTCGATGCGGAGGGGTTTCCGGTGGGGCGGTGGGTCGCCGAGCAGCGGCGGGCGCACGGCGCCGGGCGGCTGCCGGGCGGGCGGGTGGCCGAGCTGGAGGCGCTGGGCATGGTGTGGTCCCACACCGACGTCGCGTGGCAGGAAGGGCTGGAGGCGGCCCACAGATGGGCCGACCAGCACGGGGTCGGACTGGCCGCCCCGGCCGACGCCGTGTGGCGCGGCTACCCGGTGGGGGTGTGGCTGAAGAACCAGCGTGCTGCCGCGCGCACCGCCGACCAGATCACCCGGCGGCTCGAGGCCGGCCTGCCCGTCGACGGACACGCCGGCGCGCTGACCAAGGAACGCCGGGAGCAGCTGGAGGAGATCGACCCGGCCTGGTGCCCGGCCTGGCCCATCTCCTGGCAGCGGGCCTTTGTGCTGGCGCGGCAGTGGCGCGAAGCCGGCGGCGACCTGGCCGAGATCACGCCCGGGCAGACCGTGGGCGGTGAAGACCTCGGACGGTGGATCCGCGCGCAGCACACCGGGTGGGACAAACTCGCCGCGGCGCAGCAGTGGATGCTCGAACACGTCCTCGGCCTCGACCCCGACAGCGAGGAGAAGCAAGGGTCGCGTCGGACGTCGCACGCGGACAAGTTCGCGACCAACCTCGCCGCCGCCCGCCAATACCACGCCCGCGAGGGACACCTGCGGGTACCCCGCAAGCACATCGAGACCCTGGACGGCGTTGACGGGGGCGAGGGCCAGGCGGTCAAGCTCGGGGTGTGGATCAGCAACCAGCGCAGTCGGCGGGCCAAGCTGCCCGCCGAACGGGTCGCCGCACTGGACGAACTGGGCATGCGATGGGCATAGCACGTTGCTGGTGGCCCGGCGGCGGAAGAGGCAGTCGGGCTCACCACCTATGAGCTCATAACAAGATCTTGTTGAGGTGTCCTGGTCGAGCGTGGCAGGGGCTGATGCAGCCGCTCGCGGCCCTTTTTTGTATCCAGTTCACCGGGCAAGCCCTCCGGGGCGTCCTGCCCGGTACCGATCCCATCGGATGAACCAGGCATCATGATCCGGGCTCCTCGCCGTGCTTGGCACACTGCGGAGAGCCTGGAAGGCTCGCCCCTGATAAGTGATGCCAGGTGTGAATGACGGAGGCAGATCATGGACGCAGACGCGGGTTCGCTGGACTGGGCGAGGGCCTGGATGTGCGCTACGTTCACTCGCGGTCTCGCCCCCGAGGAGGTGTTCGTCCGCTACGGGGCCGATCCGAAGCAGGCGCGACTACTCGGCTGGGATGCAGCCTCAGAGCTACCCTCAGGTGAATCGGGTGACGGGATGGTCTCGCTGCTGCGGGCCGGCAGGATCGGTGGATGGGCCTTCTGCGTCGAGGAGGACGGCAGCATCGGCTTTGGGGAAGAATCGCTCGCTGCGCTGTCTCGGGGAACTGAGACGTACAGCGTGGCGACTACCGAGGGGATCGGCGTCTTCCAGTACTGGCGCGACGGCGAGTGCGTCGAGTACTTCGAGCCCGGCATGGAGCACAGCCGGTCCGAACCGCTCGGCCACTGGTGGGATCGAGTGGAAGAGGCGCTCGCCGCACACAAGGGTGAGGGCGCCGGGATGGCACCGGTGGTGGCGCTCGTACTCGACCACCTCGGCATTACTCTGGACGATGCGGCCCTCGCCGGGCCTTGGCCCAGCCTGACCCTCGCCGAGGACGACGCACCAGCAGCACCCCTGACCAATACCTACGCGGGTGAGGGGCCGGTTCCGCCTGGGACCGTCCTGGATTTCGGGCCTTCAAGTGGACTGTCCTGAACGGCAGGATCGCCTTTCGCCGCCCTGGACCACGACCAGCGCCTGGCCAACGTGCCGGGTGGCGACCGGAGAAGGACAGCGACACGGCGACCGGTCCGAGGGCAAGGCCAACGCGTATCAGCCCGGAGATTTCGTAACGCGATCAGATCCGGCCTTCTTGAGTCGTCTCCAGCAGATCAAGCCGCAGGCGAGTGAGACGAAGGCGTCGTGGAGTTCGGTGCGGCGTTCCCAGCGGACGGCGAGGCGTTTGAAGTGGTGGAGCAGGGCGAAGGTCTGCTCCACCACGTAGCGGAGCTTGCCCAGGCCCTTGATGTTCGGTGATCCCTTGCGGGAGATGACGGGCAGGATTCGCCGGTGACGCAGCTCGTCGCGGTTGGGGTTGGAGTCGTATCCCTTGTCACCGAGCAGGGCGTCAGGTCGGCGGCAGGGCCAGCCGGGGCGGCCCGCGACGGGTGGGATGCCGTCGACCAGGGCGAGGGTCTGGGTGACGTCGTTGACGTTGGCCGCGGTCGTGATGACTTTGAGCGGGGTGCCGCGTCCGTCGCAGATCAGGTGGTGTTTGCTGCCTGTCTTCCGCCGGTCGACCGGCGACGGACCGGTGTCGGCGCCCCCTTTTTCGCGCGGATGTGGGAACCATCCACGCACGCACGTGACCAGTCGAGTTCGCCGGCCGCGTTCAGCTCCACGAGCAGGACCCGGTGGAGCCGGTCGAAGACTCCTGCCTTCTGCCACCGGTCCAGGCGGCGCCAGCAGGTCTGCCCCGAGCCGAACCCCAGCTCCATCGGCAGGAGTTGCCAGGCTATGAGCTCGTAACACGATCTTGTTGAACTGCCCTGGTAGGCCGTGCCCGGTGTGACGATTCGGCCGTTCGAGAGGGTGTGACTACCCGGCCGTGGATCGTGGACGATGACCTGTGGGCGCTGATCGAGCCGCTCCTGCCACCCTGGCCCGAGAAGGCTCCCGGTCCACGGCCCGTGCCGGACCGGCTGTGCCTGCAGGGCATCCTCTACGTCCTGTACAACGACATCGCCTGGCAACTGCTCCCCCTTGAGCTGGGGTTCGGCTCTGGTCAGACCTGCTGGCGGCGCCTCGAGCGCTGGCAACAGGCCGGAGTCTTCGACCAACTGCACCGCGTCCTGCTCGCCAGGCTGCACGCGGCCGGCGAGCTGGACTGGTCCAGAGCATGCGTCGACGGTTCCCACGTCCGCGCCAAAAAGGGGGAGCCGACACCGGTCCGTCGCCGGTCGACCGGCGGAAGACGGGCAGCAAACACCACCTGATCTGCGACGGACGCGGCACCCCGCTCAAGGTCATCACCACCGCGGCCAACGTCAACGACGTCACCCAGACCCTCGCCCTGGTCGACGGAGTCCCACCCGTCGCCGGCCGCCCGGGCCGACCCCGCCGGCGCCCCGAGGCCCTCCTCGGAGACAAGGGCTACGACTCCAACCCCAACCGCCGCGAACTGCGCAAACGCCGGATCCTGCCGGTCATCTCCCGCAAGGGCAGGCCTAACATCAAGGGCCTGGGCAAGCTCCGCTACGTCGTCGAGCAGACCTTCGCCCTCCTCCACCAGTTCAGGCGCCTCGCCGTCCGCTGGGAACGCCGCACCGAGCTCCACGACGCCTTCGTCTCCCTCGCCTGCAGCCTCATCTGCTGGAGACGCCTCAAGAAGGCCAACTCATGATCGTGTTACGAGCTCTATGGCTTGTCCTCTTCGCATGGGTCGGCTGGCGTCGGCGCACGCACGGCGGCGGGGGCGCACCGGCCGTTGAGGCGTGGGACGAACTTTTCCATCCGTCACAGCGACACGTCCGACAAGAGCGGGAACGCCAACTCGTCCTCCAGGACGACGCCGACTCCGGTGCACCGCCCAGCTCTGTCGACCTCGACTCCGGCAAGGTGTTCATCCGCCCCGGGCAGGGCTGCGCGAGCAGGCATGACGCGTCCTGACGGCCCGCCACGTGACCTTGGCCGGGGCATCGACGTGCTGCTTGCCGGTCGGCGAACTGTCTCCAAGTCCTGATCTTGGAGGTGGTCGTGGGACGTCGACCGAGTGTGTTCGTCCGGCCGGTCGGCATGGAGGAGGGTCGGAGACTGCAGCGGATCGTCCGGACCGCGAAGGACCCGGTCCGGCTGCGCCGGGCGGTCGTGGTGCTGATGTCCGCCCAGGGCCGGACGGTCAAGGACATCACCACGCTGATGCAGGTCGGTGAGGACTACGTGCGCGATGTCGTCCACACGTTCAACGGGCGGCGGTCAGGCTGTCGCCGATGACACCCGCCGGCGAAGGGAGGCTCCTTCCCTGGGACGGCTGTAGGACCACAGGGCGTCGGGCTCCCTCAGCGCCTCCGGGAAGGGCCGGGGGCGGTCCCCCGGTCTCGTGCCGGCGGCGGACCGTCACGCGTCTTTTCCCTGACCGGCGGGAAGGCGGTCGACGGCAGGCGACGGCCGCCCCCGCCGGCACGAGACCGGCACCCAGCATCAGGCGGGCGCGCCTGGAGACGCCCGCTCGGCAGATTTTTTCGGGGAGGTGTCGATCCGGCCGCCCCCCCGTTCGTCGTCATGGTGTGCGGCGCCCCGCCGTGCGAGGGAACAACAGGACCTGACAGGAGTCGGACCGTGAAGTACATGCTGCTGATCAATGCCGCTGCGACGGACGAGGAGGGTGCGGCCGCGGAGTGCGGTGTCGAGGACTGGATGGTCTACGACAAGGAGATGAAGGACGCGGGGGTCTGGGTTTTTGGGGAGTCGCTGGCCGATCTGGTCACTTCCACCACGGTCCGGGTCGGCCGGGACGGCGGGCGGACCGTCACCGACGGGCCGTTCGCCGAGACCCGGGAGGTGCTCGGCGGCTTCTACGTCATCGACGTGCCGGACCTGGATGTCGCACTCGACTGGGCCGCCCGCTGTCCCGGCGCGCGCGGCAGCGGGTCGGTCGTGGTCCGTCCGGTCGCCGAGTTCGGGGCCTGACCGTGGAGGACGAGGAAGCCACCGACGAGGAGGGCACCGGGGCCGGGATGCCCGCCGGGCCGGGGCGCGCGTCGTCGGCCCGGTCGTCCGTGGAGTCGGTGTTCCGTGAGGAGCACGGCCGGCTGCTGGCCTCCCTGGTCCGCCGCTTCGGCGATCTCGACCTGGCCGAGGAGGTCGCCTCCGAGGCCGTGGAGGCGGCCCTGGTGCACTGGCCGGTCCGGGGCGTCCCGGCCAGGCCCGGGGCCTGGCTGCTGACCACGGCGCGGCGCAAGGCCGTGGACCGCTTGCGGCGGGACCAGGCGTACGCCGCCCGCCTGGCCGTGATGCAGGTGGAGACGGACCGGGCCGCTCCCGGGCCGCCCGCGGACGGTGACGGGGGCCTGCCCGACGACCGGCTGCAGATGTTCTTCACCTGCGCCCACCCCGCCCTCGCGGCCGAGGACCGCACGGCGCTGACCCTGCGCTGCCTGGCCGGGCTCACCACGCCCGAGGTGGCGCGGGCGTTTCTCGTGCCCACCGCGACGATGGCCCAGCGGATCGTCCGGGCGAAGAAGAAGATCCGCCAGGCCCGTATCCCGTTTCGCGTGCCCGGGGCCGACGAACTGCCCGAACGGCTGCCCGGGGTCCTGCAGGTCGTCTACTCGGTCTTCACCGAGGGGTACGCGGCCAGCTCGGGCCCACAGCTGCAGCGGCTCGACCTTACGCAGGAGGCCGTCCGGCTGGCGCGGATCCTGCGCCGGTTGATGCCCGCGGAGCGGGAAGTCGCCGGCCTGCTCGGGCTCATGCTGCTGGTCCACGCGCGCAGCGCGGCCCGGACCGGTTCCAACGGCGAGCTCGTACTGCTCGAGGACCAGGACCGCGGCCGCTGGGACCGCACGATGATCGAGGAGGGAAGCAGCCTGGCCCGCTTCGCGTTGAGCGGCGGACCGCCCGGCCCGTACGGGGTGCAGGCCGCCATCGCCGCCCTCCACGACGAGGCCACCGGCCTGGCGACCACGGACTGGCCGCAGATCACCGCGCTCTACGACGTGCTGCTCCGGCTCACCTCCTCCCCCGTCGTCGCCTTGAACCGGGCGGTGGCGGTGGCGATGCGTGACGGGCCGCAGGCGGGCCTGGCCCTGCTCGACGAGCTGGCCGACGAACCGGAACTGCGCCACTACCATCCCTGTCCGGCCGCCCGGGCGGACCTGCTGCACCGCCTCGGCCGCCTGCCCGAGGCCGCCACGGCCTACCGGCAAGCACTCGACCTGGTGGGCACCGAACCCGAACGGGCCCACCTGAGACACAGGCTGGACACGGTCCTGGCGGCCGGGCCGGACAGCGAAACCGGCACCTGACGGCACGACACCCCGACCGCCGGGGCGACGTGCGTCACCTGTCCGTGCCGGGCCGCCGGGGCGCACCGCCCCCGGCGGCCGGGCACGGAACCACAAGTGAACCTGCACCCTTTTCGGCCGCGTCCCGGCGAAGCGCCCGCGGCGCACCGCCTCACGGCGGTCGGGCCCGCTGCCCGTGCCGCCCGACGTCAGCAGCGGACCGCCCACGGTGCCGGTCCGCGCAGGCGGCGACCGCGGCGGCTGCCCGGATCGTGGTGCGGGCAAGTGCCGTGGTGTGTGCTGCGGCTGCGCCGTTCGTCAGGTCGATCCGGGGTGGGCGCGGCGGCGGCGGAATGTCGCGCGGTACTCCCCCGGCCGCCGGCCCGTGTGTCTGACGAAGATGCCGGTGAACGCCCCGGAGTCGCGGTATCCGACGTCGGCTGCGATGTCGGCGACGGTCCTGTCGGTCGTCTCCAGCAGGTGTTCGGCTCGGCGCACCCGGGCCGTCTGCAGGTACGCAAGTGGTGTCCGGCCGGTTTCCTCACCGAAACGACGGAGCATGGTCCTCGTGCTCACGTGGAACTCCCGGGCGAGGGCGGGCAGGTCGTAGCGGGCGCCGAGGTTCTGGTCGAGCCACCGTTTGACGCCGAGCGAGAACTCCCTGCCCACCGTGGGCAGGAGTTCCGGGTCGACGTAGGGAGCCTGTGTGGAGCGCGCATCGTCCACGAGCGCGATACGCGCGGTGCTGCGGGCGACGCGGTGGCCGTCGTGCTCCCGGACGAGCTGCAGGGCGAAGTCGTACATGGCGCTGAAGGCGGCTGTGGTCGTCACTCCCCGGTCGGTCACGACCAGGTGCTCCGGGCGCAGGCGCACGTCGGCGTACCGGTCGGTGAACCGGTCCGCGAACAGCCAGGACGTGGTCGCTTCGCGCCCGCGGAGCAGTCCGGCTTCGGCGAGCAGGAAGGCGCCCACGCAGATCGACACGACAGCGGTCCCGGAGGCCGCCTGTGATCGGATCGACGCCGTTTCCGGCTCCAGGTTCGCGAGTGTCGTGTCGAGGTCGAGCGTGGGCGAGAGTTCGAAGCCCGGCACGATCAGCACGTCCACCGGGCGGATCGCCGAGACGTCGAGGACCGAGCCGCCGGATGCGGTCACACGCCGTCGGGGCGAGACGACCGACGTCTCGTAGGTCGGTTGGACGGCCCCTTGCGCCGCGGCGACGTGAGTCGCCATCACCAGGAGGTCGGGGACTCCGAACACCTCCGAGGCGAAGCAGCCGGGGTAGGCCAGCACACCGATTCGCAGCGGGCTCATGCGGTTCCTCCGGCGTCTTTGAACGGGTGGCGGTATCGCCGGGACATGTGGCGATGTCGCCGCTTCTCAGGAGGGCGGCTGCTCGCCATGATCTCGGTCATGACAATCATGCGGGGGCAGAACGACCCCTTGGACGACTTCCTGCGGAGGACCGTCGGCGTCGACGGCGTCGAGAAAACCGTGTACGTCGCCGGGTCGGGGCCGGGCGTCGTCATCATGCCCGAGATGCCGGGGATCAGCCCCGACGTCGTGCGGTTCGCGCGGTGGGTGCGCGATGCCGGCTTCTGCGTGTACCTGCCCTCTCTTTTCGGTGTCGACGGTGCTTATCCGCTCGCCGAGGCGGGCGAGGCCGTCGTTCGACGCGCCTGTGTCAGCGCCGAGTTCCGGGCGTTCGCCGGGGGCGGCACCAGCCCCGTCGCCGCATGGCTGCGCGGCCTCGCCCGCCTGGCGCACGCCGAGTGCGGCGGACCCGGCGTCGGCGCCGTCGGTCTGTGCTTCACCGGCAACTTCGCCCTGACCATGGCGCTCGAACCCGCTGTCGTCGCACCGGTGGTCAACCATCCGTCGCTTCCGCTCGACGACCCCGGCGGTCTGGAGATCAGCGACGAGGACGCCGCTGCGGTGGCTGAACGCGTAGCGCGAGACGGGTTGAAGGTTCTCGCCTACCGCTTCGAGGACGACAGGTGGTGCACCGGTCAGCGGTTCGCGGCCTACCGGGCGCTGCTCGGGGAAGCGTTCGACGGCCGCGTGATCCAAGCCGGGACGGCGAGCACGAACCCCCCGCCGTTCTTCCGCGACGTCGTCGGCTGCGCCCACAGCGTCGTCACGGCGCACCTGGTCGACCAGGACGGTCACCCCACCGTGCAGGCCCGGAACGAGATCATCGCCTTCCTGGCCGAGCGGCTCGGGACGCAGCCGGAATGAGCCCCTGCCGCCCCGGCGGCCGGCAAGGCGACAGGGCGACAAGGATCCGTCGTTTCCCGATGCGATCCGGCCCTCGCCCCGGGGCCGCCCGGCACCGCCCCCTCGGCGACCGCTGGGGGCTGTCCCGTGAGCGGCTGCCGGCGTGCCGGGTGACCTGCGTGTTTGTCCGGTCGGTCGGAGAGAGTGGGGTGGTGGAGGGGGCGGTGCCGGGCACCGCGTGACGGACGACGCCGCCCGGAGACGGCGGTCGCGCAGGGTCCTTCCGGCTCTTCGCCCGGGCGAAGGCGTGCTCGCCTGAAGGGGGGACAGCGCTCAGGACGGGTGGTGCGCGCGCACCAGCAGGGTGTCGGCGGCGCGCGGCCCGCCGGTGGTGGCGGGCAGCACGTCGGTGGTGATCCTGGTGAACCCGGCCTCGCCGAGCAGTTCGGTCCACATGTGCGCCTGGAGTACCCAGCGGTGCATCGTGGCCGTCTCGCCGTCCGGCGTTCTCGCCGGGACGTCGGTGGGCCTCGCGTCGGGGCGGGCGGGCGCCCCGCCCAGGTGGTGGGCGAGGGTTGCGAACACCAGCCGCCCGCCCGGTCGCAGCGCGGCGGCCGCCGCCGGCAGCAGTTCGCGCGGGTCGGTGAAGTCCACGGCGCCGAAGACGCTGTAGAGCACGTCGCAGGTGCCGGTCGTCGCGTGCAGGTGGGACACGGCGTCGGAGGCGATGATGCGCAGGCGTGGCGCGAGGTGGGCGTACAGGCCGGTTGCCGTGGCGTGCTGGGCCGGTGAGGCGTCGACCGCGGCGACCCGGGCGGGCCGGTGGTGTGCCGCCAGGTGCGCGGCGTGCCGGGCCGTCCCGGCGCCGAGGTCGCCCACGTGCCGGCCGGTCAGGTCGCCCAGGACCTCCGGGCCGGGCCCGGCGTCCTGGCCCCAGTTCCAGTAGAAGGCCGGGGGGACGGCGCGGTCACTGCCGTCGCGGGTACGGCCGTAGTGGTGCCAAAGGTCTGGGGCGCGGGTGGTCACCCGCCCCATCCTGGCGGCCTGCCGCCCGGCTGCGGGCCGGTACGGGGAAGTTTCACCCGGGCGCATCTCGGGCCCGGCCCGGTTCGGCAGTTTCGGGGGCACCGGATGCCCGGCCGCCCGCCCGGACCGTGGGACCGTGCTCTCGCCGGCCAGAGGCGTTTTTCGCTTGCCCGGGCGCCTGTCGGGCAGTCAGCTCCTCGAAAGCGCGGGTTTAGGGTACGGCGCATGCAATCGCTGATCACTGCCGTTCTCGAACACGACGAGGCCGTCGACTTCCTGGCCTGGCCCGGCGACTTCGACCTCGACCTCGACCGGGGAGACCATGTCGAGGAGGTCCACCTCGCGTCGGGCGCGGCGCTGGAGGGCTTCGCGGGTGACGGGGCCGGGGGTACGTACTTCTTCTGCGGCGAAGGCGGCGAGGAGCGGCCGGTGCTGTATGCGGATTCCGAGGGCGGTGCGGCTCTGGTCGCGATCGGCTTGCCGGAGCTGCTGCGGCTCCTTCTGGTCGCGCCCTGGTGGCGTGACTGTCGCGCATTCACCGGGGAGGAGAGCCGGGAGCTGGCTGCCGACTACCTGGAGGACATGCCCGACCTGGTGGTTCGGCGGGACCGTGCGGCTGAGGCTCTCGGTATCGACCTTCCCTCCGAGGCCGAGGTCCTGGCCCGCCTGCACGAGGTCGCCACCCGGGCGGGCAGGGATTTCGTCCTGGTCTTCACGCCGGAGAACACGCCGTACACGCCACTCGTCAGGAGCTGAGTGGCATGCCCCTGTCGTCGTCGTTCCGAGGCCGTCGTTCGACGGGGCCGTGCGGCGTGGTCCTCGCCACGATGCGTGCGGGCCGCGGGCAGGCGTCCGGGCGGTCCGGGGGCAGCGCCCGCGTTGCCCCCGGAGGGGCGGATAGTGTGGGCCCGTCAGCGAAGATCGCAGGGAGACGGAGCACATGGCGGACATCGTGGAAACGGCGGCACGGAAGGTCTTCGAGCGGTACGACGTGGACGGGGACGGCCTGGTCACCGCGGACGAGTACCGGAAGGTCGTGACGGAGCTGGAGGGCTCCGCGATCACCGAGTCCGAGGCCCGGGAGCTGATCGATTCACTCGACACCAACGGTGACGGCCGGATGTCCTTCGAGGAGTTCTGGGCAGCCATGAACCGTTGACACCACCGGGCCCGGTACGCGAGCGTGCCGGGCCCGGCCGTTCCGCGTACCGTCGCGGGCGCTCCGGCCGGTCCGTGTCAGGCCGCGGTCTCCCGGTGGGCCCGGTGGGGTCCGGCGGTGGCCAGGTCCGCCGCTCGCCGGACCGAGTCGGCGGAGGCGGCCAGCAGCGGCAGCCGGACGGCCGGGCTGGGGATGCGGCCCTGGGCGTGCAACACCCCCTTGATCACGGTCGGGTTCGGCTCGGCGAAGAGCGCGGCGGACAGCCGGGCCAGCTCGGCCCCCAGCCTGCGGGCCGGTCCGGCGGCGTCGCGCCGCCACAGCGAGATCAGCTCGGCGTAGTCGGCGGTGCGGACATTGGCCGACGCCAGGATGCCGCCGCGGGCGCCCGCCGCGAGCAGCGGCGAGATGACGGCGTCGTCGCCGCCGAGCACCGCGAAGTCCGGTGTCGGCGAGCCGAGCAGTTCCATCGTGGCCGCGTCGACCGCCCCGGTCGCGTACTTGACCCCGACGACCTCCGGCAGGTGCCCGAGCGCTTTCAGCGTGCTGGTGCCGACGGGCTGGCCGGTGCGGTACGGGATGTCGTAGACGACCAGCGGCAGGCCCCCGTGTTCGGCGAGCGCCGTGAAGTGCGCCAGCGTTCCCGCTTCGCCGGGCCGGGTGTAGGGCGGTGTGGGAACCAGGGCCGCCGCGACGTCACCGCGCTGGGCGAGTTCTTGCAGCAGCGTGACGGCGGCGGCGGTGTCGTTGGTGCCGACGCCGACGATCAGCGGAGCTGCGTGTGACCGGCAGACTGCCGAGCAGATGCGGATCACGGCCCGTTTCTCCTCGGCGGTCAGCGTGGCCGCCTCCGCGGTGGTGCCCAGGGCCACGAGTCCGCGGGCGCCGCCGGCCGACAGCGCCTCGTCGGCGAGCCGGGCGAGCGCGTTCGGGGAGAGGCGCAGGTCGTCGGTGAACGGGGTCACCAGGGGGACGAAAAGGCCGGTGAGGTTCGCTTCGGGCTTCATGGGGCCAGCCTGACCGACACGAACCCAGTAGATCCAGTTCATGTTTCTTCGCCCATGCGTAAGCTTGCCTTATGATCGATGTCCGACGTCTCCGCCTGCTGCGCGAACTTGACCGGCGCGGCACCGTCACGGCCGTGGCCGAGGCGCTGGCCTTCACCGCCTCGGCCGTCTCCCAGCAGTTGGGCGTGCTCGAGCGCGAGGCGGGCGTGCCCCTGCTGGAACGAAGCGGCAGACGGGTGGTGCTCACACCCGCGGGCCGCGCCCTCGTCGCCCACGCCGACGCCGTCCTCGAACGCCTGGAACTGGCGGTCTCAGAGCTGGCCGGGGCACGCGAGGGCATCGGCGGGCCGCTGCGGATCGGGACGTTCCCCTCCGGCGGTCCCGCGATCGTGCCCGCCGCGCTGGCCGAACTGGCCCGGCGGCATCCCGCGCTGGAACCGATGGTGCAGGAGATCGACTCGGCGCGGGTCTCCGACGGCCTGCGCGCCGGCGAACTCGACGTGGCCCTCGTCCACGACTACGACTTCGTACCCGCGTCGCCGGACACCGCGGTCGACCAGGTGCCCCTGCTGGAGGAACCGGTGTATCTGGCCACGGGCGGCGCCACCGACAGCGCTCCCGCGACCGGCCCCGCCGCCCGCGGCGACACGCTGGCGGAGCTGCTCGGACCGTGGGCCGCGTCCCCGTGGATCACGGCCCGGAGCGGCACGACCGGCCACGCGATGGCCGTACGCGCCTGCCAGGCGGCCGGCTTTCAGCCGCGCATCCGCCACCAGGTCAACGACTTCCGTACCGTCCTGGCACTGGCCGCCATCGGGCAGGGCGCCGGATTCGTGCCGGAGATGGCCACCGCACACGCCCCCGAGGGCGTGGTCCTGACCCGGCTTCCCCTCTTCCGCCGCTCCAAGGTCGCCTTCCGCGCGGGCGGCGGCACGCACCCGGCGATCGCGGCGTTCGTGGCGGCGGCGCGAACAGCGGTGGGCGGCCTGTGCATGCGCAGCCACGCCTGCAAGTCGGGGTAGGCGGCGATGCTGCTCCTGCAGTCGTGGGCGTGCGCGCGATGTGGCGTTGGGACACATGGCTGACAGTGCACCGCCTCCCGACCGGCGAGAAGTGTTTCCGTAGACTCGTTCCGTCACGGCGGCGAACGTCCGCGGAAGGGGTCGCAAGAGGTGCGAGCAGCCTTGCTGACGGTCACTGGTGTGAGCCGCACCTTCGGTGAGCTCGAGGCGCTGAGAGCCGTCGACCTGGAAGTCGCCGCGGGTGAACGCGTGGCGCTGCTGGGGCCGAACGGCTCGGGGAAGTCGACCCTGCTGCGCATCGTCTGCGGCCGGGACCGGCCCACCACGGGCACCGTCGTGTTCGACGGCGAGCCGATGACCGAGGACGACGTGCGGGTACGCGCGCGGGTGGCGGTCGTCGGCGACGCGCCCGGCTGCTACCCCGACCTGACGGTGCGGCAGCACCTCGAACTGGTCGCCGTGGCGCACGGTGTGCCCGAGGACCGGATCGGCGAACTCCTGTGTGACCACCGGCTGGCGGACCGCGCGGACTCGCTGCCCAGCGCGCTGTCCTCCGGGCAGCTCCAGGCGATGCTGCTCGCGTCGGCGCTTCTGCGCCCCGCGACCTGCTGGTCCTCGACGAGCCGGAGCAGCGGCTCGACCCCCGGGCGCGCGGCCGCCTCGCGGACGTGCTCCGGGCGGAGAGCGACAACGGCACGGCGGTGCTGTTCGCCACTCACCACCGTGAACTGGCGCGAGTGGCGCACCGCGTGATCGTCATGGAGGACGGGGGCCTGGTCGCGGACGGCAGTCCGGACGAGGTGCCGGCGGGGGCGGACGCGTGAGCCGTACGTCGTCAAGGACGAGTGCGGAGGTGGGCAGAGGCCCGGCCGGCGTGGACCGGACCGCCGAGGCGACGGCGTGGTTGCGGGCCCGCCGCGGCGCCGACCGCGTCCGCCGGTTCGTCTACGTCGCCTATGTCGTCCTGCTGTTTCTGCTCGGCTGGTACGGCATGTACGCCATCGGGCTCTTCCACGAGATCGGCCACCGCCGGCCGCTGGCGGAGTTCGCCGGGACCATCGCCCGCGCGCTGCCCTCCGGCCTGGTCTTCGCCGCCTTGGCCGGGCTCTTCGTCACCCTGCGCGACGCCCTGTGGCGGGGGCCGGTGACGCTGCCCCGGCCCGACGTCGACTGGCTGCTCGCGCTGCCGGTCCGGCGTCGCCCGGTGCTGCTGCCCTGGTTCGCGCTCTCCGCCGGAATCTGGGTGCTCGCCGCGCTGCTGCTCGGTTTCGCCGGCGCCCTGCTCGTCGCGGCGGCCGACCTCGGCCGGATCGGCGTCCTGGCCGCCGCCTCCCTGGGCCCGGCGGTCTGCCTGGCACTGTTGGCCGTGGTCGGGGCGGCCGTGGTCGAAAGGTCCCGGAAAGCCGCCGACCGGCTCCACCGGGCCACCCCGGTCCTGCTGCTCGCGGTGCTGCTCAGCGCCGGGCAGGCGGTGGCCGCGGTGCTGGGTCACCGCGTGGAGGTGCTGGAGACGATCGAACTGTGGTCCGGCCCGTGGGGCTGGGCGGCGCAGCCCGTCCTCGCCGCCGCGGGCCGGTCCGCCCCTTTGTGGCCGGTCGCGCTCGCCCTGCTGGTGGCGGCCACGGCGGCCGCTCTCGCGTGCGCGGGGAAGATCGTGGCGGGCGTGCCCGTCGGCGTGCTGCGGGCGCGGGCCCGGGCCTCGGGCGGCGTGCTGGCCGGATTCCTGACCGCGGACATGCGCTCGGCCCGGCTCTCCATGACGAGCGGCCCGGAGATCCGCGGCCGTGGCCGTGTCCAACGGTGGGCCGCGCGGCTGTCCCCGCCGCGCTCGCCCGGCCTGCTCGTCGCCTGGCGTGACGCGATGGCCCTGCTGATGGAACCCAGGCGGCCCGGCCTGACGGTCCTGCTGCTCGTGTCGGCCGGCGCGGCGGCCGGAGCCTCTGCCGAAACCGGGGGCGGGACGGCGTACCTCGCAGCGGCGGTGGCCGCGCTGCTCGGCTACTTCGCCGCGTCACACCTGCTGGAGCCGGCCAGGCTGGACGGCGACGACGTGCGGCGCACGGCGTGGTCGCCCCGGCCCTACGAGGCCATGGCCCTGGAACACGCACTCGTACCGATGCTCGTGCTCGCCGTCACCGGGTGCCTGCTTGCCGTACCAGTCGCGCTGTGGGCCCACCTCGCGGCGCCACTGGTCGTGCTGGCCGCCGCACCGGTGCTGGTCGCCGCCGGGCTGTTGAGCGCGTACCGATCGCCCGTGCCCATCTGGATGCTGTTCAGCGGCCCCGTGCTCGGCGAGGCCGGCCCGCTCCTCGCGATGCTGTGGTACGCCGTCGGCCCGATCGTCGGCGTCGCAGGACTCACCGTGCTGCTCGCCGCGCCCTTCCCGGTCGGGATCCCGCAGCCGGTGGAACCGCTGGGCCGCCTGGCCGCGTGCTGGGTCCTGGCCCTTGCGCTGTTCCGCTGGGTACGGGGACGCGCCCGCAAACGCGCCCGGCCGTAGCCGGCGGGCCGAGCGGCCCGCGGCCGGAGCCGGCGGGGACATCGCGGACCGGCCGGTCGCGGCCCGGAACACGCCGGCCGTCACACCGTGGACCTGGATGCACCGGCACGGGACGGCCCGCTGCCCGAAGGCGACGGGCAGGACGCGCCGGGACGGGTCATGTGGGGGTGCGGCGGTACATACGGCCGAGGGCGCGGGCCTCGCGGCGGCGGCCCGTGGCGGCAAGGCGGCGGACCAGGTTCCTCCTGACCATGGCGAGCTGCGGCCCGTACTCCTCGGGTCGACGGCGGCGAGGCGGGCGGTGACCTCGGCCGCCCGTTCGGTGGCCGGGACGGACTCCGTGTGCTCCCCCTCCCACCACAGCGCGTCGGCCAGCCGGATCAGCGCGTAGGCGTAGTCCGGTTCGTACGCCACGGGGTCGAGCGCGGCCAGTCGGGCGTTCACCTCTGCGGCCTCCCGCAGGGCGGTCGGGTCGTGGAGACTGCCGGGCCGCTCGCTGTCCGCAGCAGTCGGACGGTGCAGGTCCAGCAGCAGCGCGAACTGCGGGCCGTGGGTCGCGAGGTCGGCGGCGGCGAGACAGCGGTAGAGGGCGAGCTCCACGTCGTACAGCACTTCCGTGGCCTGCGGGCCGTACGTCTCGCGGTGCTCGGCGCGGTGCGGCTCGGCTGCGGCGCCGAGCCGGCCGGTCAGCGCCGCGGCCTCCCGCTCGTCGGTCAGCGCTGCGGTCTCCATCCCGCAGGCGCGCCGGACGGCTGCGCTGGTTTGCAGGGCGCCGGCGAGCCCGGCCTCCAGCGCGGCCGGGTTGGCGCGCGCCCGGCGGCGGTCGATCTCCACGGCCTGCTCGATAGCCGCGAGGGCCTCCTCGCGCCAGCCCTGCGGCGGCAGCAGCTCCGGGGTCGGCGCGCCGCCGGAGCGGAGGTGCCAGGTCAGCACTTGCTCCGCGCTCTGTCCCTGCTCGGTCAGCATCGAGGCCAGGTTCTCGAGGCCGATGGCGAGCGTGCCCTCGTGGGCCGCGGGCCGGTCGGCCGCCAGCCGCCGCAGCATCGCCACCGCCTGCCGCGTCGCGTCGATCGCCGCCTCTGTGCGGAGCGCGGCGGAGAGGTCGGAGCCGTGGTTGAGCAGGGCGACGGCCAGGGCGCCCTGGTGCGCGGCGGGGTCGGCCGTGGCCAGCCGGTGATAGCGGACCAGCGCCTCCGAGCCGGCCTGGAGGGATTCCAGCCAGCGGCCGGCGTGCTTGAGGAGGTTGCCGTAGTTGGACAGGTGGAGGGCGAGGTCGGCGGCGTGTCGGCCCACCGGCTCGGTCAGCCGTCGGCGGCCGATCTCCACCGCCCGCTCCATTGCGGCGACGGCCTCGTCGGTCCGCCGCTCGTAGTCGTAGCGCAGGCTGAGATTGTTCAACGCGAGGGCGAGGTCGTGCTCGTACCGGTCGGGATCGGCGCGGGCCAGCGCCTCGTAGCCGGCCACTGCCCGCTCGGCCGCGGCCAGGCTCTCGGCGTAGCGGCCGGCGCCGGCCAGGCTCCAGCCGAGGTTGCGGTGGACGGCGGCCCGCTTCGCGGGGTCGTCGGTGGCTGCGAGCAGGTGATCGGCCAGCCGGACGGCGAGCACGGCCGCCGCCGGGTCGAGGTCGGCGTCGTCCCGGTTCGGCAGGTGGGCGGCGACCGCGTCGAGTACTTCGACGTCGAGGTCTGCCAGGGCGGCGATCGTGCCGAGCGCACCGCCGCCGGCGGCCACGGCCAGCCACGGCGCCTCGCGCAGCAGCGGATCGAGGTACCCGGTGCGCACGTGCGGCCACCGGTCGGCGGCGGCGGCCACAAGGGTCAGGGCGCGCGGTGTCCACGGGGCGGTGGGCGCGCCGGGGGTGTGCGGCAGCAGCGCGCGGAGTACGGACGGCGCCCAGTCGCGGGCCGGGTAGTCGGCGAAGTGGCCGGGCAGGGTGAGCGCGACGAAGTCCTCGGCCAGCCGGTCGGGGGTCAGCGGCTCCAGCTCCGTGGGCCGCGCGGGGTCGGCGGGCGGGTAGTGGGCGGCGTGGTCGGCGAGCGCCCGCTCGGGATGCCGCGGCCCCCGGCGCCCGACGACGTCAGTGCGGCTGCGCCGGTGCCGGGCGCCACGGGGCCGGTGAGGGCGGCGGTGAAGACGATCCGGTTCATCGCGTCCGGCGGCGTCGCGCCGGACGCGGTGTCCGGGGCGGATTCGGCGGAGTGGCGGCTCCACCGCCGGGCCCACTGCCGCTGCTCCCGGTCCAGCAGGTAGGTAGTCAGGCCGGCGGCGTCCCGCGGGGGTCGGCGCCCGGCCCGGTGCGCGTCCACGGCCACCAGCGCCGCCATGTGCACGGTCAGGGTCAGTCCGAAGTCCGGGCCGTGCAGCGGCACGGGGGAGGCGATCCCGGCGGCGGTCGGCAGTCCGTGGCGGGCGGCGAAGCTGTCGCGGGCGGCGCGGAACATCCGGGCCCGCTCCCCCGATCCGGCTGCCGCGTCCGGGCGGTGGTGCTCCCGCGGGTGCGGGTCGTCGGGGGCATCGGCGGGTCGTCGGGGTTGTCCGGGGCATCGGCGGGGAGGGATGGCAGCGGGTGGCCGGCGGTGGCGGCCTGGAGGTCGGCGAGGGTGGCGCGGACCGCCGGCCACATGTCGGCGGTCCGGCCGATCAGCAGCAGCCGGGTCGGCAGGCCGGGGCGGTGCAGCAGGGCGTTGCTGAACAACCAGGTCAGGTGCGGCAGCGGCCACTGGTCGGCGTAGTCGACGACCAGCAGCAGGCCGACGGCGCCGTCGGTGGTCAGGTCCTGGCTGCCCGGTGGGGGCAGCACACTGCCGGGCCCGTGCACCGCGTTGACGACTTTCCAGCCGTCCGCGAGCGACTCCCGGGCGAACCGGGCGGCGAGCCGGGTCTTGCCCTGGCCGCCCGGTCCGTGCAGCCAGCGGGCGGCCAGCCGACGGTCCGTCAGCCGCCATGCGTGCAGGGCCGCGAGGTCCGCCGCGCGGCCGGTGAAGGGAACGATCTCGTGCCGGGCGCTCAGCATCCGGCTGGGCAGCTCCCGCAGCCACGCATCGTCGGCGGACGGTGCGGCCCGCCAGTTCTCCAGGATGTAGACGGGCTGACCGTCACCGAAGACGTGCAGGTCGGCGCCGATCACCCCGTACGCGAATCCGCCTTCCGCGCGTACCGTCTGCCGGGAGCCGGGCCGCCGGACGGCGGGCCGGTCACCCGGGCCGGCCGGTCCCGCCCGTCGGGCCGGAGCCGGCACCGGGCGCCGACGGGAGGTGGACGTGGACGCTGCTGCCGGGCCCTGCGCGCCGAACGCCGTGCCGCCGGCGTGCGCGGTGACGTGCTGCACCCAGTTCTGGGCACCGGGCGGCAGGTCTGCGGCAGCGTCCTCCACCAACAGCCGCAGGTCCTCGCCGGCCTCGGGGTGGTCGTGGAGCAGCGCCGCGAGCCGCCGGGCCCACGGCCGGACCAGGTCCTCGCGGGCCGCCTGCGGGTCGGGGTCGTCGACCACCAGGCTTGCGTCGCCGTCGAGTTGGGCGCCGACCGTCGCCGGCTCGTCCGCGCCGCGGCGGCGGAACAGCTCGGCGGCCCGGCTGCGGGTGACGTCCCACGCGGAGGTGGCCATGGCGGCGACGATCGTCGTCGCACCGGCCATGGCCAGCACACTCATCGGGTCGCTCATCAATTCTCCTGTTCCCCCGGGAGATCGGGTGGCAGTCTAGCTGGGCGCGCGGCGGCATTCGTGCGGATCGGGAGCACAGCACGGGGACGGGCGGGGCGGGGACGGGGACGGGGACGGGGACGGCGGATGGAACGCACTGTCTGGGCGGACGCCGAGCGCATCGACCGGCAGGCCGTCCGTTATCTCGACGGGGGGCATGCCGAGCCGCTGCGCCGGCTGGTCTGCTCGGTGCCGCTGGCCGACGGGGTGCGGCTGGCGAAGCGGCTGCCCGCCCCGCCTCCGGACGGGGCGCCGTCCCTGCTGGCCGCCGCCGACGAGCGGGCGGTCCGCGACGCGGTCGACGCGGCGGCGCTCGCGGTCCGCACCGACCACGGGGGGCTGCCGGGCGCGACGCGGTCGTTGTCGTTCGGTGTCGGGGACCCGGTGCTGACGGTGACCGTCTGCGAGGAGCCCGGCGTCACGCGGGTCCTGATGCTCGACGGCGGCACCTGGCGCGATGTCTACCGCGGGGAGCGGAAGCACCACGCCGTGGGCTGCGTGGACGCGGAGAACGTCGTCGCCGTCCGCGACGACCCGGCGGAAGGGCTGGCGCTGGTGCACTACGCGGCCGGCGCGGAGAAGACGGTGATGACCGGACGGGTACTTCTGGGTACCCGTCCGGCGGGCACCGCGGCGGGCTTCGTCGCGGGCAGCGGGCTCTCTCCCGCGGTCGTGGTGGCCGGGCCGGACCGGCAGCCGGACATCATGGACCTCGCGCCGTTCGGCCTGGAGACCGCCGCCCGGCTGGCGGTGGACCCCGCCGGGAGGGCGGTCGCGTTCGGCGGCAGCTCGGCGGTGGTGGTGACGGACGCGCGCATGGAGCACCTGGTGGCGCGGAACGTGGTGCCGCCGCCGTACGCCCCCGTCCGCGACCTGGTCTTCACCGGCCCCGACACGCTGGTGGCCGGCGGGGCGGCCGGCGGCCTCAGCCGGTGGCGGATCTCCCCGCACGAGGCGCTGGCCCTGGAGGCGATCGCCGAGACACCCGCGCTCGGCGGGCTGTTCGCCGTCCCGGCCTGGGGCGTGGTCGGAGGCCGCGCGGGCGGTGAGCACCGGTACTTCGCCCCGGACACCCTGGTACCTGTGGCCGCGCCGCGGCCGCTGCTGGACGCCGGGTGGAACCCGCGGCTGGTGCACACCGTCGCGGGATCGGCCGACGGCCGGTTCGCGGTCGTGGACGGCTTCCTCGACCCGGGGCCCGACGGCGTGCCCGCGCGCACGACGGCCCTCTACGACTTCCACCCCCGTTGGCCCGTCTGCTGCGCCCCGTGGGATCGCTCGACGAGTCCGACCTGACGGCGGTCGCCGATGCCGCCGCCCCCGGCTCGGGGGTACCGCACCGCGAGACCCTCGCCCGCTGCACGCCGTCGCCACCGCCGCCCGCAGCGGGCGGTGAGCCGGCGGGGCCGTGCGGGCGGCGACCGGCCTGATCGGCGCTTCCTGGGCCCGGCCGGCTCGCCGGCACCGGCGCAGCGGTCGTCACCGGTCTGCCCCGCCGCTGGTGCCTGCTGATCATCTGCACGTCCCTGTGCGAGCGCCTGGCCTTTGCCGCCCCGGGCTTCCTGCCCACCCCGTGGGCGGCGGCCACCTTCCTCGCGGTCCTGGGCGTCGGTGTCGCCCGTTCCAGCGACGTGGCGCTGCCGACCTTCGTGCAGACCCGGACGCCGGCCGGCGGCAACGACGCCGCGCCCGCACCGGCCGGCTGACGCCGGCGCGGGCGCGGCGTCCTCGAGAGGGATCAGGCGGGGCCGGTCTGCCGGACACCGCGCCGCCACACATCGGCGATGCGGCTGACGGCGGTGATGTCCCGGGTCGGGTCGCCGTCGACCAGCAGCAGGTCGGCGCGCAGTCCGGGGGCGATGCGTCCTCGGTCGGTCAGCCCGAAGTGCCGGGCGGGCAGGCTGGTGGCGGAGGTGAGCGCCTCTTCGGCGCCGAGTCCGGCTTCGGTGAGCAGGCGCAGTTCCCGGTGCATGCCGGTGCCGTGGGCGGGCGTGAACGGGGTGACGTCGGTCCCGGCGAGCAGGGGCACACCGGCTTGGCGCAGGGCCCTCAGTGCGCCTGCGGCGTTGTCCGGGCTGCCGGGGCGGGCGCAGTCGGCGGTCGGGGTGTGCCCGGCGGTGACGGCTTCGAAGTAGGCGAGGGTGGTGACGACGAAGACGTTCCGGGCCCGGGCCCGTTCGGCCAGTCGCTGCGAGGCCGGGTGGCCCGGCGGGAGGTCGGTCCACACGTGGGCCAGGCCGTCGACGCCGGCGTCGAGTGCGGTCCCGGCCTCGGACGCGGTGATCGCGTGGGCGACGACTTTCAGTCCGGCGTCGTGCGCCGCCGCAGTGAGGGCGGCGGCGGTCTGCGGGGTCATGGTCGGAAGGCGGGTGCCGTGCACGGTTCCGTCGTCGATGACGATCTTGAGGTAGTCGGCTCCCTCGGCCAGCCGGGCCCGGACGAAGGCGGGTGCCTGCGCGGGGTCGCAGATCGAATCGATCACCGTGTCGCCGAGGCCGTCGAGGACGGTGCCGGCCAGGCTTCCAGCAGTTGGGTGGGGTGCCCGCCGGGTGCGGTGGCCAAGGTGCCCGCGCTGCGCAGGTCGGCCACGTCGTCGTTCTCGGCGGCCAGGCGCCGCTGCCGGGCGAGCAGCGTGGGGAGGCAGAACATGTCGAGCTCGGTGGTGACCCCGTACCGCAGTGCCTGGGCCAGACTGCCGTCGAGGACGTGGGTGTGGGCGTCGATCAGCCCCGGCAGGAGTGTCCTGCCCGTGCCGTCGACCACGGTGCCGGCCGGCCCGCCCGTGTCGGCGTCGGGGCCGGGGCCGGGACCCGTGCCGGGGTCGACCGCGGTGATCAGGCCGTCCTCGATCGTCACGTCGGCTTTCGCGACGGTTCGCTCGCCGTCGAACATCCTGACGTCGCGGATCAGTGTGCGCATCAAAGGCCTCCTCGCCTGGGGGTCGTGCGTTCTCGGACGCCATCGAAGAGGGGGGCCGGGCGGCGGTTGTGACATCCGCACAGAGAGCTGTGGCGTGGATCACATCCGGGGTGTTCGTGTCACACTCGCGGTGCACGGGGCTCTTCTGTCACGGCAGACGAGGAGGCACACCGTGGTACCGACCGCACCGAACACGACCGGCGACGCCGTCACCGAGCAGTTCCTCGACCATCGCAGGCTGCTGTTCTCGGTGGTCTACAACATGCTGGGCAGCGTCGCCGACACCGAGGACGTCCTCCAGGAGGTGTGGCTGGCCTGGTCCGCCAGGCTCCGGGGCCAGGACGCCGGGCCGGTCGGGAACCCCCGGGGCTCCCTGGTGCGGATCGCGGTGAACCAGCGCTGGCCCGCCGCGCGGACATCAACCGCCGGCAGGAGACCTACGTCGGCCCCTGGCTGCCGGAACCGCTGGTCGCCGCCGAGGACGACGTCGTCGGCGCCGCCGAACCGGGCGAATCGCTGTCGACGGCGGTGCTGGTGGTGCTGGAAACCCTGTCGCCGCTGGAGCGGGCGGTGTTCGTGCTGCACGAGGTGTTCGGGTTCGGGCATCCGCAGATCGCGGACATCCTGGGCCGCACGCCGGCGGCGGTCCGCCAGCTCGCGTCCCGCGCGCGCCGTCACGTCCATGCCCGCCGTCCCCGTCACCGGGCCGCCCCGAAGGTCCACGCCCAGGTCACCGAGCGGTTCGTCGCGGCCGCCCTCGGCGGCGACCTGCGGGCCCTGCTGGAGGTACTGGCGCCGGAGGTGACCTTGTGGACCGACGGCGGCGGCAAGGGGCCCGCGGCCGGCCTGCGCCCCGTGCACGGCCGCGACCGGGTGGCCGCGCTGCTGGTCGCGGTCGCCTCGGCGCCGTCCCTCGGCGGGCTGGACGTCCGCCACCGGCAGGCCCGGCGGCCCGTGCGCCGTGGTCTTCTCCGAGGACGGCCCGCTCGCCGTGGTCATGGTGGACCTCGCGCCCGACAGCCACCGGATCACCGGGGTCTACTCGGTCACCAACCCGGACAAGCTCACCGGGATCCGCTGAGCGCGGCACCGTCGACCGCCCGTGCGGCACGAGGCACGGTGCCCCGGTGCCGCGCCGCCCGGGAGGACCGCGGCGTCCCAGGACGGGCGGCGCGGCGACGGCCCTGCCCGGGCGGCGGCCGACGTGCTCCGGCCCGCCTCTTCTCCCCTCCGGCCCTCTCGGGGCGGAGTCAGTACGAGATGTCGATGTAGTCGATGTCGGTGAACTCCACCACCAGGCCGTGGGCGCGGCGTCCGGCGTCCTTGAAGTACTGCTCCTGCAGGCCTTCGGCGACGATGTCGCGCAGCTGCTGCTCGCCCGCGCCGGTCGCCCGGGCGTCGAACAGGCGGGCGGCGTAGGCGGGCGGGAGGTGCTGGGTGATGCGGCGGATGCGGGCGTCGTCGGTGGTGCCGGGGGCGGCGGTGAAACCGAACCGGGCGCGGGTGGCGACGGTCATGCCGCCGGCGGTGGCCGCCTGCCGACGGGCCCGCTGCCGAACGCGGGGCTGCCAGTCCTTGCGGACCTCGGCCTCGAGCCGGGCCGCCACCGCCCTGGTGGGGTGCTTGCGCCGGCCGGACAGGTAGCGCTGGACGGTGCGTTGGGAGACGCCCAGGCGCTGCGCGACGGCCTTGGTGGAACCGCCTTCGCGTTTGAGCAGGAAGCGCATCCGGGCGGCTGCGGTCTTCGGGATCGGGCGGGTGAAGGCGTACTGGTCGGCGGCGGTCAGGCTGTCACCGATGATGCCCACGAGCAGGGGTGCTCCTTCCTCGGGTTGGCTGCACGGCCCGCAGGGGGCCTGTCCTCGGCCCGGCCGCCCGGGCGCAGGGCCCGGCGGGCGCCCGACGGGCCGTCCGGTCACGTGGAAGAGGGCGCCGGCGAGCTGTCGGCCGGTGGGACGGCGTCAGCATAGTCGGCCGGTGGCCGCGAGCCGGGCGGCAACGGCAGCGGCCACGCCCGCGGCCGCCCGGCTCGCGGCAGGGGGCCGCCGCCGGCGCGGGGCGCCCGGGGGCGGGAGGCCACTGGTTCAGGGAGCGGGCGCTGGGCGGGCGGTGCGAGCAGGGCCGATGGGGTTGACCCTCGACCTGGTGCAGGCTGCACGGTTCCGGGGTGCAGGCGCCCTTCGCGGGCCCTGCGGCAAAGCCCACCCGGCGCCCGCGCCCCGACCCCTTGGAGACGTCCCATCAGCAACACCGAACAAATCGGGGAGAGTCCGGCCGCAGCCGGCACCGGGCCGCGCCCCGGCGGCCCGGGCGGCCCGTCGCCGCTGCCCCGTGCGTATCTCGTCTGGCTGTCGGGGGCGCTGGCGTCCCTCGCCGGCGACTCCGTGCTGTACTTCGCGCTGGGCTGGGCCGCGAGCGCGCACGGCGGATCCGTGGCGGGCATCGTGCTCACCGCGATCGTCCTGCCCCGCGTGGCGCTGCTCCTCGTGGGCGGCGCGGTCGGTGACCGGCTCGGCGCGCGCCGCGTGATGATCGCCGGGGACGCGGCGATGATCGCCGTGTCGGTGCTGCTGGCCGCGCTGGCCCACCGCCTGGGTGCCGAGCCCTGGCTGCTGATCGGCGCCGGTGTCGCCGTCGGCTGCGTGGACGCCTTCTACCTGCCTGCCTCGGGGTCGATGCCGCGGCGCCTCGTCAGCAAGGAGCAGCTGCCGCGCGCACTCGCCCTGCGCCAGGTCGGGGCGCAGGTCGTCACTGTGGGCGGCGGCCCGCTGGGCGGTGTCCTCGTGGGGTTCGCAGGGCTGGCCGGGGCGGCGCTGGTCGACGCCGTCACCTTCGTCGTCGTCCTCGCTGTGCTGATCGTGGTCAGGCCGCGTCAGGACGTGCCGGCGGCCCCGGCCGAGAAGCACGTGCTGCGGGAGGCGGCCGACGGCGTGCGGGTGGGCCTCGGCGATGCGGTGCTGCGACCGGGACTGCTGCTCGTCGGGGCGGCGGCCGGGTTCTTGCTGCCCGTGGTGCCGCTGCTGCTGCCGCTGCTCGCCCGCGACCGGGAGTGGGGAGTCGGTGTCGCCGGCCTGGTGGTGAGCGCCCAGGGCGCCGGGATGATCGCGATCACGCTCGGCGTTGCCCGGCGAGGCCCGCTGGGACGTCCCGGAACGCTCGCGGCGTGCGGCCTGACGGTGGCGGGATCCGGCGTGCTGGCGCTCGCCGTGGCACCTGCCGGCGGCGCGGTCCTCGCCGCGGGGCTGGTGATCGGACTCGGCAACGGCCTGTTCGCGTCGCACATCGGCCCGTTGATCGCGACGGTCGCGCCCGAGTCCCACCTGTCGCGGATCCAGGCCCTGCTGGCGCTCGCGCAGAGCCTTCCTCTTCTTGTCATGAACAACGCCCTCGGCAGTCTCGCGGGCCTTGCCGGGACCACCGTCACCGTCGTGGTGTGCGCGATCGCGGTGACCGGCACCGGCCTGCTGGCCCTGCTCTCCCGCCCGCTGCGCACCGCCCGCACCGCCACCGGCCCGGCGTAGGACGGAGGACCTGCGCCCCGGCGCCCCGGCGCCGGCCCGCCCGCCGTGTCTCCTGTCAGGAGCAGAGGTGCGCAGGCGGGCCCTGGGCCGGGCAGTGCCCGAGGACGCCGACAGCGAGCGACCCGGGCTTTGGACCGCGCCCCCCGCCCCCGGGGTCGGGGGGCGGGGGGCGGGACGGGACAGCGGCGGCCGGGCCGGGCCGCCGGGCTCACACCGGTGCCCCCGCCGCCGCGTCCGCGGCAGTGCCGTTCTCGTCCTTCGCCCCGGGCGCCGGGGGCGGTGCCGGCGGGGTGCGGACCAGCAGCGCGACCAGTACGGCCAGTACGCCCAGCACCGCGCCGACGCCGAACCCCCACCGGACGCCGGCGGCCAGCGCCTCTGTGGCGCCGGCGCCGCCGGCCGCCGCGGCGGCGGCCCGCCCCGACATGACGCTGATGACCAAGGCGGTGCCGGCCGCGGCCGCGACCTGCTGCAGCGAGCCCAGGACGGCCGAGCCGTGCGGGTACAGGTGCGGCGGCAGCACGGACAGGCCGGAGGTGAACACCGGGGTGAAGACGAACGCCAGGCCGGCGCTCAGGGTCACGTGCAGGGCGAGCACCAGCCACGGGGAGGTCTGCTCGCCCACGAGGGCGAACAGCGCCAGGCACAGCGCGGTCGTCACGGCGCCGGGCACGACCAGGCGCGGCGCGCCGAACCGGTCGTAGAGCTTGCCGACCTGCGGTCCGAGCAGGCCCGTCGCCAGGCCGCCGGGGATGAGCAGCAGCCCGGTGTGCAGCGAGGTCAGGCCGCGCACCTCCTGCAGGTACATCGGCAGCAGGATGAACGCGCCCATCAGCGCCATGAACGACAGGCACACCAGGGCGAGAGACACGCGGAAGTGACGGAAGGACAGGGTGCGCAGGTCCAGCAGGGGCGCGGAGGAGCGTTGCAGTGCCACCTGCCGCCACCCGAACAGGGCCACCAGCACGGCGCCCGCCAAGGTCGTGGCCAGGGGCGGTATCGGGGCCCGGGCGCTGTCTGCCGCACCGAGCCCGCTCAGGCCGTACACGAGGGCGCCGAAGCCCGCTGCGGCCAGGAGGGCCGAGGGCCAGTCGATCGGGGTGGCCCGCGGCTCGCCGATGTTGACCAGCTTGCGCATGCCGAAGAAGGCCATGGCCGCCGTGATGGGCAGCACGGCCAGGAACAGCAGCCGCCACGTCCCGAGTTGGAGCAGCACGCCCGAGACCGCCGGGCCCAGGGCGGGCGCGACGGAGATGACGAGGGTGACGTTGCCCATGACCCGGCCGCGGTCCTGCACGGGCACCAGGGTCATCAGCGTCGTCATGAGCAGCGGCATCATGACGGCGGTCCCGGCGGCCTGGACCACGCGGGCGGCCAGCAGCACGGAGAAGGCGGGCGCGGCCGCGGCGAGCGCCGTGCCGGTGAGGAACAGCGCCATGGCCAGGCCGAAGGCACTGCGGGTCGAGACCCGTTGGAGGAACCACCCGGTCACGGGGATGACAACGGCCATGGTGAGCATGAACACCGTGGACAGCCATCCGGCGGCCGTGGCGGTGACCTCGAAGTCGTGCATGAGCCGCGGGATCGCGTTGACCATGATCGTCTCGTTGAGGAGGACGACGAAAGTCGACAGCACGAGGACCCGCAGCACGGCGGTGACGTGGGCGGGAGGCAGAGCGGGCGCTGCGGGCGGTGAGGGCATGGTGCCTTCCGTCGTGGGATGTCCTGCACAAGCGGTGGTCACGCCGGCGGGCCACGGCAGTACGGAGAGGCTCACCGGCGGTACCCCGATCCTGTCGGAGGCCACTGACACGCTCAAACCAATTTGCCGGTCCCCGGCCGGGGACCGGCGGTCACGGGCGGTTCCGGCCGGGCGGGCGGGCGTACGGGGCCGGGAGGCCGGGGCCGGCGGCGCAGGTCGTTGACGCGGACCGTCGGCGCGGGCCTGCCCGATTCACCGTGCCGGGAGGTCGCCGCGGCTCAGTGCAGCTTCTTCCGCTGCGCCAGCATGGCGACGAACTTCTCGATGCGGGCCGCCCGGGTCTCCGGCTTCTTGGCGTCCTCGATCCGGTACAGGACCGCGTACCTGTTGCGGCTGTCCAGGGCGGCGAAGAAGTCGCGGGCCTCGGGCGCCGCGTCCAGTGCGGCCCGGAGGTCGTCGGGCACCGTCGCCCTGCTCTGCGCCGCGTACGCCGCCTCCCAGCGGCCGTCCACCTTGGCCTTCTCGACCTCGCGCAGGCCGGCGGGCCGCATCCGTCCGCCTGCGATCAGCCGGGTGGCCTTCTCCCGGTTCACCTTCGACCACTTGCTGCCGGGGCGCCGCGGGGTGAAGCGCTGCAGCCAGTGCTGCTCGTCCAGCTTCTTCTTCTGCCCGTCGATCCAGCCGTAGCACAGGGCCGACTCCAGTGCGTGCGCGTAGTCCACTCCGTCGATCCCGGAGCCGTTCTTCGGGATCTGGAACCAGACGCCCGGTACGTCCCCGTGGTTCTCCTCCAGCCACTTCTCCCACTCCTCCTGCGTGGCGAAGAACAGGACCGGATCCGGTGTTTTCCGTGCTCCAGACATGGGCGTCATGAAATCCCAGCCTCGGTACCGGGTCAACAACCGCGCCGGCAGGGGCGCGTGCCCGTTTCGGGGCGGCGGGCCGGCCGGCCGGGCCGGGCCGCCGGGCCCGGACACCGAACCGGCAGGCGCCGGACGGCGTGCGCGTCCTCGACGTGGACGCGCACGGATCGCCGGTCACCCCGGGGCCGGGGCGGAGGACGTGAAGGGCCGGGCGTCCTGGCGGCAGACGGTGTCCCGGGGCGGCAGCGCGCCGGTGAGGACGTAGCGGACCTCGTGCCGGCCGACGCAGGTGCTGGGGTTCAGCAGCGTGGTGTGCCCGTAGCCGCGGACGGTGATCAGGCGGGCGTTCCCCAGGTGCCGGGTCGCCGCCACCCCCGCCGGGTAGGGGGTCGCCGGGTCGTGGGTGGTGTTGACGGTGAGGACGGGGACGGTCGAACGGTTCCACGGTCCCGTGTAGGGGCGGGCCGCCCGGGCGGGCCAGGTCGCGCACGGTTCGGGCAGCCAGGTCCAGTACCCTGCGACATCGCCCGACCGGGCCCGGGCGTACCGCTCGAACCGGGGGTAGAGCGACGGGTCGCGCGGGTTGGGGCTTTCCGAGCACTCCACGGCGAGCGGCGGTTCCACCTCCGGGTACGACGGTTCCCGGTTCGTCCCCGGCAGCCCGGGGAGCCGGGGGGCCCGCGGGGCGCCGTCGGAGTCCCCGCGGGGAGGTGTGCGGCCCTCCCACAGCGCCTGGAGGTTCTGTGCCAGTTCGCTCCACCCGGGGTCGACGACGTACAGCCCGTTGACGACCGCCGCCACGGTGGCCGCGTAGGTCCACTCCCCCCGGGGGCGCTCGCGCAGACGCCGCAGCAGCTCCTCGTACTTGTCCCGGGTGGCCTGCGGGGTGCCGGCCGAGAAGGCGCAGTGGTCGCGCGTCGTCCGGCCGCACAGTTCGAGGAAGCGGGACAGGGTCCGGGCCGAGCCGGTGTCGGCCGTCTGCCGCAGTTCGGTGGGCAGTTCGGGATTCATCCGCACCCAGCGGACCGGGTCGACGTTGCCGTCCAGGACCATGGCCCGGACCTTGCGGGGGAAGAGGTTGGCGTAGGTGGCGCCGAGGAACGTCCCGTAGGAGACGCCCAGGTAGCTGAGCTTCCGGTCGCCCACCGCGCGGCGCAGGAGGTCCAGGTCGCGGGCGGTGTCCGCGGTGGAGACGTGCCGCAGCAGGGTGGGGGCGCGGCGTTCGCAGAGCCGGCCCAGTTCGGCGAAGGCCGAGGTCCAGGCCTTCTGCTCACGGGCGCCGACGGGGAAACCGTCCGGGACCCGCTCGGCCCAGGCCGTGAACTCCTCCGCGGAGCGGAAGCACCTGACGGCCGTCGAGCGTCCGACACCGCGGGGGTCCCAGCTGACGATGTCGAACCGCTCGCGGAGCTCGCGGGGGAAGAGCCCGTACGCGGCGGGCAGCGCCGCCGTCCCGGCGGCCGCGTTCCCCGGTCCGCCGGGGTTGAAGAACAGCGAACCGACGCGGCGGTCCGGGTCGGTCGCCCGCCGCCTGATGACGGCCAGTTCGATCGTGCGCCCGTCCGGGCGCAGATGGTCGAGCGGAACCCTGGCCGTCGCGCACGAGAAGCCGGGCGCGTCCGCACAGGGGCGCCAGGCCAACGGGGGCACGGTGACCGGTGCGGAACGCCGGGCCGCGGAGGCCGGGGCGGACGCGGGTACGGCGCAGGCCACGGCTGCCGCCACGGCGACGCCCTTCCACCACAGGCCCTTTCGGGGAGCTGACATGCGTGACCCTTCCCGGACATCGGCTCTCGGGCACTCCGCCCTCGCGCACAGCCTGTACGCGCCGGGCGGCCGGTGCCCGCCGAGGTGATCCGTACAGGCGCCACCGGGCGCCCGTACGGATGAGCCGGACGGTCCGCCCGCGCGGGACGGTGTGCGGACCGGGCGGGGTCCGCGCCGGGGGCCCGACAACGGCCGTGCTGCCGGTCCGTGCCGACGGCTCGCGCTGCCGGAGGTCAGGCCGTTCCTGCCGGCGTCACTTCCCGGGCGAGCACCGCGTGGACGTACTCACTGCCCCAGCCGCGCGGGAGGCCTCAACCCCCTTCCAGTACCGCCCGGAGCACGTGGCGGGCGTTGCGCGCCATCGCGGGGTTCGTCCTTCGGTAGTACGGCAGAGCGATCAGCGCCTGCGAGAGAGTCCGCCCCCGGCCGCGCCGCCAGGTCGCGTCGTCCACGCCGAGCGCCTCGCGGAAGACCTCCCTCGCGCCGGCCGGCAGCAGGTTCCAGGCCGGGAACAGGTCGCAGGCCGGGTCGCCCACGCCCATGCACCCGAAGTCGATCACCGCGGCCAGCCTGCCGCTGTCGACGAGCAGGTTGCCCGGCATGAGGTCGGCGTGCAGCCACACCGGCGGCCCGTCCTCGCCGGGGGCCCGCAGCGCGTCCTCCCACACGGCGGTCGCGGCGTCGCAGTCGACGCCCTCCTGCGGAATCCCCCGCAGCTCCTCGATCGCCGCCCGGGTCTGCGCGTCGAGCGAGGCGACCGGCCCGCCCCGGTGGGCCCGCGGCGCCCCCGGCAGGGTGATGCTCCGCATCGCCGCCACGAACCCGGCCAGGTCCTCGGCCAGTTGCACGTGATCGCCCGGCGCGCCCTCCCGGGGGTTCTCCCCCGGCAGCCACCGGTGCACCGACCACGGCCACGGGTACCCCTCGGCGGGCTTCCCCGTCCCGAGCACCTCAGGGACGGCCGTGGGCAGCCGGAGTGCGAGGCGGGGCAGCCACTCCTGCTCCGCCGTCACGTCCGCGGCTCCGCCCGCCGTGAGCGGCAGCCGTACGGCCATGCCTCCGCCCAGCCGGTACACGGCGTTGACCGTGCCGCCGGACGGGAACCGCTCCACCGTCTCCCCCGCCCACTGCGGGAACTGCCCGGCGACCAGCCGCCGTACGAGGTCGTCGTCGACGGGGTACGGGCCGGGCCGCGTCTGACCTGTACTCATGGGGCGCCATCCGACCGCCGGACGGCGGTGGGCGTCAAACACTTTTCCGGCCGGTGCCGGTGGGCGGGCCGGTGCCGGCGGGCGGGCCGGCTCCCGGTGGGTCCGGCTCAGGTGTTGATCAGCGCCTGGAGTGCGTCCCCGTAGCGGGCGGTCAGGAGTCCGCGGTCGGCGGCCAGCAGGACGGGGTCGTGGACGACGTGCAGGGAGGTGAGCAGGCCGCCGATCTGCGCGGCCACCAGGTGGGCGCGTACTTCGGCGTCCTCGGTGCCGAGGCGGCGGACGAGGGGTTCGGCGATGCCCTGCCGGATCGTCTCGCGCAGGGCCGTTTCGACCTCGCTGCGGTCGGAGGCCTGGAAGAGCGCGGCGAGCGAGGTGACCGCCATCTCCCCGGCCCGGGAGGAGGGCAGGGTGACGATGTGCTCCACCAGGGCCCTTCCCAGTCCGTCCAGCGGTCCTTCCATGACCCGGGCCGCCGCCAGGTCGACGGTCATGGTCTCCAGGAAGAGCCTCTCCTTGGAGCCGAAGTGGCGGACCACCAGCGCGGCGTCCACCCCGGCGCGCGCGGCGATCGCCCGGATGCCGACGGCGTCGAAGCCCTCACGGGAGAAGAGTTCGTGGGCCGCGTCGTGGATCGCCTGCCGGGTCTGGGCGGCGGGCCGACGGGGTCTGGAGGCACGTGGCCGCTCGGTCATGCAGAGATCCCCCTTACGCATGTCAGTTAAGTCATCATAGATGACTTACGATGTCATCACTGTTGACAAAGGACCGGAAGGAGCAGGCGATGAACCGCCTCGAGAACAAGGTCGCGATCATCACCGGCGCCGGCAGCGGCATCGGCAGGGCCGCAGCCGAGCTGATGGGCCGCGAGGGCGCGAGGGTCGTGGTCGCCGACCACAACGCCGCCGGGGCCGAGGAGACCGCCCGGGCCGTCGAGGCGGCGGGCGGCCGGGCCCTGCCGGCCACCGTCGACGTCACCGACGACGGCTCGGTGGCCGACATGGTCGCGCAGGCGGTGCGCGAGTTCGGCCGCCTCGACGTGCTGTGCAACCACGTGGGCGGCACCGACCCCCGCAAGGACCTGGACCTGCTGCGCCTGGACATGGCCGAGTTCGACCGGGCCGTGGCCCTGAACATGCGCAGCACCCTCCTGGGGTCGCGGCACGCCGTCCCCCACATGATCCGCGCCGGCGGCGGGTCCGTCATCAACACGGCGTCGGTCGCCGGGCTGGTCGGGGACGTCCTGCAGATCTCCTACGGCGCGGTGAAGGCGGCCGTCGTCAACATCACCAAGTCGATCGCGGTGCAGTACGGCCCGCAGGGGATCCGCTGCAACGCTGTGGCCCCCGGCGCGGTCATGACGCCCGCCCTGCAGGACAACCTGCCCGCCGACGTCGTCGCAGCGCTCGAGGAGGCCAACGCCCTGCCCTACCTGGGCCGACCGGAGGACATCGGCCACACCATGGTCTTCCTCGCCTCCGACGAGTCCCGCTACCTCACCGGCCAGCTGCTGGTCGTGGACGGCGGCATGACCGTGCAGTCCCCCGCCGTTCCCGGGCGGCGCGCCATGCTCCCGGGATGATCCCGCCCGCAGGGGCGGCCGCTCAGTCCCCCTGCGCGGGCCGCCCGGGCGCCAGGTCGCTCCATATGTGGTGGCTCACGGCGACGGCCCGGGCCTCGTCGCGCCCGGCGAGGGCGTCGATCAGCTGCTCGTGCAGACCCACCGAGGCGCGCGCCGCCTCGGTGGAGAAGCGCAGGCACTCCAGCCGGCGCAGCAGCGGGGTCCAGCGGCGCACGGTCTCGGCCAGCGCGCGGTTGCCGCAGACCTGGATGGGCACCGCGTGCAGGGCGTCGTCGGCCGCCATCGCCCCCATCGTGTCGCCGGTGTCCACGGCCGCCGCGAAACGGGCGTTCTCCGCGCGCATCCGCTCGACCGCGGCGGCGTCCATGAGGGGCAGGGCCTCTCTCACCGCCATCTCGTGCAGGGTGCGCACGAGGGCGAGCGCGTCCGCGACGTCGCGCTCGGCGACGGGCGCCACCCGGGTGAAGCTCTGGGGCTTGGACTCCACCAGCCCCTCGGTGGCCAGGCGGGCCAGCGCCTGGCGCACGGGAGCGCGGGAGAGGCCGAGCCGCTCGGCGAGCTCGCCGTCGTTGAGGCGGCTGCCCGGGGCCAGTTCGCCGGAGACGATCGCGGCGAGCAGGGCGTCGTAGGCCCGGTCGCGCAGCAGGCGCCTGGGCACCGGTTCCAATGCGGTCACGGAGGTGATCCTACCCTTGGACCTCAACTAACATTTCAGATGTCAGTTCGTGGCGAGAGTGAGTGGGGCCCTTCATGACGACCGGTACGCCGACACCGGGGAAAAGCACCGGGCCCGCCGCCCGCGGCCCGGCGCGGCCGATGCTGCTGGGCATCGCGGCGGCCGCCGGCTTCGCCGCCACGTTCGTCCTCAACCGCTCGATGAGCGTGCAGGGCGGCTCGTGGATGTGGAGCGCGTGCCTGCGCTTCCTGTTCATGCTGGGGCCGCTGGTGCTGCTCGTCGCACTGCGCGGCGGCCTGCGGCCCGTGCTGCGCAGCCTGGGGTCGCGGCCGGGACTGTGGCTGCTGTGGTCGACCGTGGGGTTCGGGCTGTTCTACGCACCGCTGACGTGGGCCGCGGACGCGGGGCCGGGCTGGCTGACTGCGGCCGCCTGGCAGCTGACGATCGTGGCCGGGATGGGCATAGGGGCGGCGTCCGGGCAGGGCCTGCCCCGCCGCACCCTGGCCGTCTCGGCCCTGATCGTGGCCGGGGTGATGCTGACGCAGGTCCCGCACGCCGGGGACACGGGACCGGCCGCCGCGCTGCGGGTGGTGCTGCCCGTACTGGTCGCCGCCGTCGCCTACCCGCTGGGGAACCGCCGGCTGATCGGCGTGGACGGCCTGGACGGGGTGCAGCGCACCTTGGCCATGACGATCGGCTCCCTGCCCCTGTGGCTGCTGACGGCGGCCGCGGCCGGCGCCGTTGCCGGCGCCCCGCCCGCCGCGCAGGTCGCGCAGTGCCTGGTCGTCGCCCTGCTCTCCGGCGTGGTGGCCACCACCTTGTTCTTCCGGGCGACCGACCGCGCGCGGGGAGACTCGGCCGCGATGGGGGCGGTGGAAGCCACCCAGGCCGCGGAGGTGCCGTTCGCCCTGCTGGCCGAGGTGCTGCTGCTCGGCGCCGCAGCGCCGGACCCGGTGGGGTGGACGGGCCTCGCCCTGGTGCTGGCCGGTCTGACCGCGCACGCCCTGCAGCCCCGCCGCCCGGCACCGCCCGGCACCCCGCCGGGCCCCGGCGGCCCCGGCGACCCCGGTGACCCCGGCGGCGGGACCGTGTGGCCCGGGCGCCGCCCGGCCGCGGTGGGTGCGCCGTAGGGCCTGTCCCGCACATGGTCACCGGGCCGGTTCGCGGGGCCGGAGGGCCGGTCCCGACGGGCCGCGGCAGGCGCTGCGGTGCGGCCGGGCCCTGGGACCGGAGGGCCGGGAGCGGTGGGGGCTCTCAGACGTCGGCCCGGGGCCGTGCCGGGTCGAGGTGGTGCACGGCGGTCCGTTCGGCGTGCGGGGCGAGCAGGTCCCGCAGCTCGTCCGCGGCGGTCTCGAGGAGGTGGCCGTCTCGGCCGGCACGGAGGGTCTCGAGGAGGAAGACGACGCGGGTGGAGTCCTCGGTGACGCGGGTGCGGTGGGCGTCGCGGTGGTTCCAGTGGCGTGTCAGGACGCCTTCGTCGTCGGCGTAGACGATCTCGCCGGGCCCGGGGGTCTCGACGGTTCCGGGTTCGCCGAGCGGGGTGAAGGACTCGGTGCCGTCGGCGTGGCGGACGAAGACGTCGCCGGCGACGTGGTCCAGGTCGAAGGCGCCGGCGGGCAGGCCGTGGCGGACGGAGACGGCGTTGTAGGAGTCGACGGCCGGGTTGATGCGCGGCAGGGCCCCCTTCTTCGCGAGGCGGCGGCCGAGAGCGTCGACGCTGGGGCGGACACGGCGGGGGTTGGTGCCGAAGGAGCGGTAGGCGGTGTGCCACGCCTCGATGCGGGGGTCGGTCTCGTCGGCGGGGCTCCAGGTGCCGTCGGCGAGCTGCCGCTCCAGTTCCTCCACGGCGGCGGCCGTGCGGGGCCAGGATTCACGGCCGCGCAGGCCGTTGGCGGTGACCAGGGCGACGAGGGTGTCGGGGAAGGCCTCCGCGACGGCGGCGGCGAGGTGGAATGCAGTCATGGGAGGGGGCTCCGTTTCCTGGCGTCGGGATCCGGGGGGGGCGGGACTTCCGGGGTCGGGGGATCCGGTGGTCAGGGCTTCCAGGGGCCGATGCGGTCCAGGCGACGGCGCTGCTGGTGCGCGGCGGGGACGTCGAGGCCCCGGCCGCGTTCGGCGAGGTGGTCGGCGACGGCGGTGCGGTGCTCGACGGGCTTGTGGTCGTCGTACTTGAACTTGGCCCGTACCTCGGTGACCTCCAGGCGGAGGCCGCGGATGCCGGGCAGCATCCGGCCGTAGGGCGGCCGGTCGGCGGCGACGGGGGCGTGGTCGCCGTCGGGCTGGAAGTGGGCGAGCTGGCGGCGCAGCAACTCGGCCTTGGCCTCGGGATCGTCGACGACGTGGGCGCGGCAGGTGAACTGGACGGCCGTGTAGTAGCTGGTGGGGACGCCGTCGGCGGGCGGGGCGCCGGCCCCGGCACGCCAGGGGCCGGGCACGAAGGCGTAGTCGCCGAAGACGGTGAAGAGGACGTGCGGGTCGTTCTCGATCGCCTTCCAGACCGGGTTGGGCCGGGCGAGGTGGATCAGGAGGCGGTCGCCGTCGCCGGCGAAGTGGGTGGGAACGGCGACGGGCGCCCCGCCGGGCGGTCCGTTGACGCTCAGGAGGCCGAAGTCGTGGCCTTCGGCGATCCAGGCCTGCCATTCGGCTTCGTCCAAGGAGGCGTCCCAGGGCTGGATGAACATGCGGTTCTCCTTGCGGGGCGGTGGTACGGCGGGCGGTGGCACGGCGGGCGGTGTGGCTCAGGTGAGGGCGAGGAGGCCGACGGCGACGGCGGCGGTCCCCAGGCCGACGGCCTGGCCGCGGTGGATGCGCTCGGCGAGCACGCCGCGGGCGAGCAGGACCGTGCCGGCGGGGTATAGGGCGGTGATCACGGCGACGACGGCGAGGTCCCCGCTGCGGGCGGCGAGCAGGAACAGCAGGTTCGCCACGGAGTCCAGCACGCCCGCGGCGGCCGACACCGCGTACGCGGGCCGCTCGGGGCCCAGCCTGCGGTGCATCACCGTCGCCGCGGCCAGGGTGACCGCCGAGGAGACCGCCCGGCCGACGATCAGCGGGGCCACGCCGCTGTCGGACGGCGCCCGGTGCAGGAAGACCAGTTGCAGGGCGATGGCGGCACCTGCCCCGAGGGCCGACAGCAGCGCCGTGCGCGACGGGCGCGCGGACGCGGCACCGTGCCCGGCGCTGATCAGGACCACCGCCGCCAGCGCGAGCGGCAGCCCCACCAGCCCGGCGGCGGTCAGGCGCTCGCCCTGCAGCAGGCCCACACCGACGGGCAGTGCGGCGGACAGCAGCGCGGTCACGGGTGACAGTACGTTCATCGGGCCGATGGCGAGAGTGCGGTAGAGCAGGGCGAACGCGGCGGCCGAGGCGACCCCGGACGCGGCGCCCCAGCCGAGGGCGCCGGCGCTGAACGATGCGCCGAGGACCGGCCACAGCAGCAGCTCGACCGCGAGGGAGGCCGGGGCCGCGATCATCACGGTGCGCAGCACGTGAGCCCTGCGGGCGCCCAGGCCGCCGAGGAAGTCGGCGCACCCGTAGGCGAGCGAGCTGCCCAGGGCCAGCAGCAGAGCGATCACGTCACACCCCTCGGTGATTCAACAGAACGACCAGAACGTACAACAGACCGACCGACTTGTGTCAATCAAGCGACCGAGCGGTACATTCCAGTGGTCCCCCCGCGAGGATGGTGATCGGATGGCCGAGACAGAGGCAGCCCTGCGGACGCTCGCGCACAACGTCAGGGCGGCCCGCACCCGCGCCGGCCTGTCCCTCGACGAACTCGGCCGGCGCGCCAGGGTCAGCAAGGGCGCCCTGGTCGGGCTGGAGAAGGCCCAGGGCAACCCGAACCTGGCCACCCTGGTCCGGCTGGCCGACACCCTCGGTCTCCCGGTGTCCGCCCTGATGGAAGGACCGGCCGAAGAACGCGTCCGCGTCGTGACCGCCGGGAGCGTCGCACCGTTGTGGACCGGGGCGCAGGGCGGCGAGGCCCGCCTCATGCTGACGACCCCGGGCCCGGCCCCGGTCGAGGTCTGGCGCTGGAGGCTGGAACCGGGCGAGGAGTACCCCAGCCACCCCCACCAGGCCGGGGTCGTCGAAACCGTCAGCGTCACCTCCGGCCGGATGACCCTGATCGTCGACGGCGCCGAGCACACCGTCGAGGCGGGGCAGACCGCCGCCTTCGACGGCGACACCCCCCACGCCTACCGCGGCGCGGGAACCGACACCTGCCACCTGGTCATGACCGTCCACCTGCCGCCCGGCCCCACCTCAACGGCCTGACCCGCACGGGGCCGTCCTTGCGGGCACGATCACGCTCCGGGCATGCTGCCGTCAGGCGTCGGCGTGCCGGCGGCCGTGCACGGAACGGGGCGGGGACGGGGCAGGGACGGGGCAGGGACGGGAGACGGACGATGTGCGTGATGGACGCGGCGACCAGGGAAGCCTCCGTGGCCCTGTTCCTCCGGGAGCACCCGCACCTGGAGCGGCCCGGCCGCGGACATCCCGCGCTGCGGGGCTGCGCCGAGGTCGACTGGTCCCGCATCCCCGGGTGCCCCGCCGGGACGCCGGCCCTGTTCCGCGGCCTGCTCGACCGAAACGCCGCCCCCGAGGCCAAACGGCTGCTGACCAACGTCCTGATGGACGGCGTCTTCCGCATGAGCCCGGCCATGCCGGCCGCCCTGCCGTTCCTGCTGCGCCTCGCGGCCGATCCCGGGGTCCCGGTGCGGTCGGAACTGCTCGACGTCGTGCTGGTCGCCGCCGAACTGTCGCAGCCCGTCGACGCGGACGACGAGCGCGCGGTGCTGCTGCTCGGCAGCGAGGACGAGCGCCCGGAACGCGAGCGGTGCAGGGCCGCGTTCGCCGGGCACGCCTCCTCACTGCACGCCCTGCTGGACGCTGCGACGCGGGACGGGCTGCTCAGCGCAGACGACCGCGCGGCCCTCCTGTCCGCCGCAGGGCCGCACTGACGCCCTCCTCTCCCCGTGCGGCGCCCGGCCCCGGTCGAGCAGGGCCGTGCCGGGCTGCGCGGGCCGTGCCGGGCTGCGCGGGCCGTGCCGGGCCGTGCTGCGCGGGCCGTGCCGCGCGAACCGGGCCGCGTGGGCTGCGCCACATCCGCCGCCCGGGGAGAATATTGAATGTTTGACGGTGGTTCCCCTGGTCGTACCCCCTCCGTCCCACGGGAAGGCCGCACCGATGACCGTCGCCAAGGATCCCCGGCCGGTCCGCGACCCGCGGACGCCGGCGGCAACGTCACACTCCCTGACCTGGCCGCTGCCCCGGGGCGCCGACGCGCCCGCCCGCGCCCGGCGGCTCACCCGCAAGCTCCTGCGGGACTGGGGCCTGGACGACGAGCACACCTGGCGCGCCGAGGCCGTCGTCTCCGAGATGGTCGCCAACGCGGTCACCCGCAGCCGGCCCGACCTCAACCTGACCTGGCAGCTCGTCCGCAAGGCGGGGCGGCCCTCGATCCGCGTGGAGATCTCCGCCGGAGGCTCCGCGGCCGTCTCCTCCTGTTCCGAGCACGGCCCCGGGCATCCGGTCGTGACCGCGCTCGCCCCCCGTTGGGGCACCGCCGCCCAGGACGACCGGCACGGATGCATCCGCTGGGCGGAGATCGACCCCGCCTGAGCACTCCCCCCGCCCCGTCCCGCCCCGCGGGGCGGGACGGTCCGCCGGGCGGCTGCGGCCCACCGCCCTCGGGGCAGGTGGGCCGCAGCCGCCCGGGAACGTCCCCGCGGTCGGCCGGCCGTCAGCACTGGAGCGGCATCGTCCAGCAGTTGGACCCGGCGGGCCTGCCCGAGAGGCGGTCGGTCGGCCAGGAGATCGCGTCGCCCTGATCGGTGAGGAGGGGGTGAGGCGGTTGGTGAGCGCAAGCCGACAGCAAGCTATTACCTCAGGTACCCCGTCGATCGATCGCGCTACGGCAACTGTCGTTCCGGCCGCCCGGTTCACCCCGGGAGGCCTTTCCGCGACGGGGCGGAGGGCCAGTCCAGCACCGTCAACTCGGGCCACTGCCGTCGCCAGCGGGCCGCCTTGGTCTCGTAGACCTCCCGCGGGGCGAGCACCGGATTCGGGCGCACGACGAGGCCGAAAACGTCGGAGAGCCCGTGCGGTGCGTAGATCCGCCACCGGCCCCCGGGCTCCAGGCGCACCCCCAGGCAGCAGGTGGTCGCGACGAAGCAGTCGATGGCCGACTCCGCGGACACGTGCGGAGCGCACGCGACCCCGAACTTCCGCTCGTACCACAGGTGGACCCGGGCCTCGTTGCGGATCTCGACCTCGGCGGGCAGGCCGCCGAAGACCTCCCTCCCCGCCCGGATCACCGCGTCCTCCGCCTCCCAGGACAGGTCCCCGTCGTCGAAGTAGAAGACGTCGTAGTCCTTGATCCCACTGGCGGGAGGCCTGCCGGTGACGACGTTCCACACGGTCTGGAACAGGCACCCTCCCGTCAGGTACCAACCGGGCAGCCCCATTGACGCGGCCCGGTCCAGCACCTCCAGCAGTACGTCGTTGCGGGAGAGCGCCGACTTCAGGGCGGCGGTCCGCTCGTCCGGGGAAAGGTGTCCTGCCACCTCCCGTACCTACCACGCGGCGTACCGGCTTCGCTGCGGAACCAGCGTCGGGGAACTGGGGCTCCGGCCCTGCCCCGGACGACCGGAGGAGGCCCCGGAGAAGGCCCCGGAGCCTTCCCCTCCCGCGGGGCGGACCACCCCGCCGCACGCCCGGCAGGACCGTCGGGCCGTCAATTCCCTTGACCCGAAAGCCCCTTGGGGATACGAAACGGCCAGAGGTGAGAAGTCTCACGAAAAGCCGCTTCCATTCGGAATTCCGCTCCCCCGTCGGTCAGGATCTTCACCGACGACAAGCCCTCGCCACCCCGGCGGGGCGGTCCGGGTGGACGCCGAGTCCTGCCGCCGCCCGGACGACCGGTCGACAGACTGCGGATCGGCAGGAGTGGAGGACCCGGCAAGACCGGGGCGGGAGCACCACGGCCGCCCCTTGGGGTGAAGCCGCGTCAGCGGCCGGGCGACTTCGCCGCCCGAATCCGACAGGTCATCCTTCACAGGCGGACGACGAAGGGTTGCGCATGACCGCGCAGAACCATGTCCCGTCCCTGCTGTCCCGGGCCGGCACCGTCCCGGCCCTGGCCCTCACCGCCCTCGCCGGCACGATGCTGCTGCCCGGCGCCGTGCCCGAAGCACGGGCGGCGACCCCCGGTCACGCCGCCGAGGCGCTGAGCGTGGCGGCCTCGAAGAAGGGGTCCCCCTACAAGTACGGAGCCGCGGGCCCGTCCCGCTTCGACTGCTCCGGCCTGACCCTCTACTCCTACAAGAAGGCCGGCAAGACGCTGCCCCGCACCGCGCAGCAGCAGTACAACAAGACCCGCCACCTGTCGGCGGCCGACCGCCGGAAGGGCGACCTGGTCTTCTTCCGCTCCGGCGGGAGCGTGTACCACGTGGGCATCTACGCCGGGAACCACAAGATCTGGCACTCGCCGAAGGCGGGTTCGGTGGTGAAGCTGGAGCGGATCTGGTCGAAGTCGGTCTCCTACGGCCGCGTGCGCTGACCGTTCCCGCCTCGCGGCGGCCCGGCCGTGCGGCGGCCCGCCGGAGGGCTCGCCGCACGGCCCGGGGACGGCTCCTCACTTCGAGGAGGGGCCGACCTCGTCCGGCGTCAGCGGCGCACGGGTGACGGCGGACCCTGCCTCGAACTGCTCGGCTCCGGCGTTCGCGACCGCCGGCCGGGTGCGCCCGTTGATGTCGGTGCTCACCTGCGGGAACGGGCCCGGCGCCCGTTCCACCGCCGGGATCTTCAAGGAGTCGCGGGTGAGCCGCAGCACCCCTTGCGCGTCGGCCTCGAGCCGGGGGTCGGCCTGCACACCCCCGGAGGCGGGCAGGTCGCCCCGCTGCTTCGTCGCCACGTTGCCCCTCCAGGTGAACCCCTCGGCGGCGGGCACCTGCACGGCCTTGTCCTCGGAGACCAGGATGTTCGCCGCCACCGTCGCCTTCGACGGCGGCACCTCACCGCTCTTGACCCGCAGGGCGGCCTGGCCGCCGGTGGCGACGACGGTGTTGTGGACGATCAGCGTCCGCCGGGCGGGCAGGTGTGCCCGGTCGTTGTCCCCCGGTCCGACGATCAGCTGGCCCTCGCCCTGGATGTGGTTGTTGAACACCTCGTGGTCGTCGCCGTAGACGCGGATGCCGGCCGTGCCGAGCAGGAAGTTGCCGCTGACCGTGGTGCCGTTGCCCGAGCGCAGCACGATCGATCCGCGCTTCCCGCCGGTCACCGTGTTGTTCCGGACGGTGTTGCCGGAACACTTGACGGAGACGACCTCGTCGTCGCCGCTCGCCTCGAGGAAGAGGTTGCCCTCGATCACCGCGTTCGCGACCGCGGGCCCCTTCACCCCGTAGCCCAGCCGGATGGCCTCGCCGCCGTTGCTCCCGCCGTACCGGTGGTCGTGGAAGAGGTTGCGGTCCACGCGCACGCGCCGTGCGACGGTGTCCCCCGGGCCGTTGATCTGGAGGAAGACCCCCTGCGCGGACTTGCGGCGGAAGGTGTTGCGGTCGACGCGGGTGTCGTCGGCCTCCACCAGCAGCCAGCTGTTCTTCGTGCCGGGTTCGTCGAGCTCGAAGAGGTTCCGGGTGATCCTGATGCGCCGGGCGGTGTGCGCCACCGTCAGCGGGGTGCTCTGCCGGAACTGGAAGCCCTGGATCACCAGGTGCTCGGCCCCGGCGAAGGCGAAGCTCGCCCTCCCGTCGAAGACCGCCTTGCCGCGGCGGGCCGAGGCTATGGTGACGGGGGCCTCCTCGGCGCCGGAGACCCGCAGCGTCACGGGCTTGTCCCAGCGGTAGTTCCCCGGGGCCAGCTCCACCCGGTCCCCCGGTGCGGCCCCGGCGAGCGCCTTCGCCAGCGCCTCGGCGCTCTCCACCACGACCCGCCGGCCGGTCGCCGTCGCGCTCGCCGCGGCGTCCTCCTGCGCGGACGGAAGTGTGGTCATCGCAATCCCCCTGTTGTCTGTCGCTCTCGCCGCGGACACGCCTCGCGGCGGCCTGCGGCAGCGGTTCGGTCCGGTGCGGGCGATGTGCACCGGCTGTCGGACGGAGCCATCCTTCTCCGGCCCGCCGACGTCCCGCTAACGTCCGCCGGGGCACCACCGAAAGGGGGCCGGGCACAGACAGTGAAGACGCCCGCCCCGGTGCCCGTACAGCCGGCCTTGGCCGCAGGACCGTTGCACGGGCACGGGAGTACGGGCGGCCGCACTCGCCCTTCACCACCCGAGAGGGCGGCCGTTCCCCCCGGGCCCCGGAGCCTCAGCCGCCGGCCAGGGCGCTGTCCAGGAGAGGGAGCAGGCGGTCCCAGTGGCGCTTCAGCCCGGAGGCGCTGAAGGCGTCGGTGTCGGGCATGGTGAAGCCGTGGACGGTGCCGGGGTAGATCTCGGAGGTGTGGTCGACACCTGCGGCGTCCAAGGCCCGGTTGAGCTCGCCGAGGGCCTCGGGGGTCATGTCGCCTTCAGCGTGGCCGAAGTGGACCCGGGCGGTGAGTTCGGAGAGGAGACCGGGGCCGTCGGCGCCCACGGGGCCGTGGAATGCGGCGACGGCGGCCACCCTGCCGGGGTGGGCCGCGGCGGTGCGCACCGCCAGGAGACCGCCTATGCAGTAGCCGGTCACCGCGACCGGACCGGCGCCGACCTCGGGCCGGGTGGTGAGGAACCCGAGGTAGGCGTCGGCGTCGCTGAGGACGCGTTCGGCGGTGTGCGCCTCGATCAAGGGCATCAACCGGGCCATGACCCGGGGCCGGACTTCTTCTCCGATGTGCTCGGGCAGTTGGATCACAGGTGCCGGGCCGTGCCGGTGGAAGATGTTGGGGACGAGCACGTAGTACCCGTGCCGGGCCAGTTCGTGGGCCATGTCCCGCAGCACGGGACGGATGCCGAAGCCGTCCGCGTACATCAGCACCCCCGGGTGCCGCTCGCCGTGGTCGGGGAAGGCGGCGATTGCATCGGCCTGACCGTCTGCGGTGGGGATCTGCAGCATCTCGACGGGCATGAGTCCTCCTGTCGTGGTTGACGTGTCGAACGCGTGGTCAACACGACGGAGGCGGAGCTCGCGCGGCAGCGCCAGATCCTCGATCGGTCAGCGGGCCCGTATCGACCCGTACGGCGCTCAGGAGAGCACCGGGTCGCCGATCCGTGTGCGGCGCGATGCCGTCCCGGTGGTCATGGCCGCACAGCGTAGCCCACCGGGCCGACGCCGGCGTACAAGTCCACCGTGCGGCCCGCGAGGACGGCCTCGGCCGGTACTTCGGGCCCCGCCCCCGGTCCGTGCGCTGCCCGTGGGGGGAACACCTGCCCCGCGGCTGCACGGCCCCCGGCGCGCTTCGAAACCCTCCCCCGTTCCGGGCGGGCATCCCGGCGTTGCGTCCCGAATGCTGTTCGAAGCCCGTCGCCCGCGAGAGCACGGCGCGGATTCCGAGCACCTACACGGTGCCGTCCTTGATGTGGCGGGCGGGGTTGTGGCCGTTCTCGAGCAGGTCGACGGCCCACAGCATCGGCCCGGTGCCCTCGTGCTTGACCATGCCGGGGCTGACGCCGAGGCGGAAGGTCCCGGGCAGCGGCCTGCCGTCGGGGGTGTGCGGGAGGAGGTCCAGCGGAGAGGGGCCGGAAGAGGGGTAGACGACGCAGTCGGAGAGGACGGCGAGCGGGAAGAGCCCGGCCGTCTCGGCGAGCCTGCGCATCTTGCGGTGCATGCCGGTGCGGGCGGCGGCGATCACCGCGGCGCGGATGTCGGGACGCCAGGTGGGGCGCTCCAGTGCGGACCAGCGCTGCCCGGGGCGGTAGCCGGCGCCCTGGGGCCGTTCGCGGAGCTTGCCGATGCCGCCCTTGACGGTGGCCTTGATCGCGGCCAGGACCGCGGCGGCGACCGGGTCGGACTGCTTGTGGGTGCGCATGGCGGCGAGGAAGGCCCCGGGCTCCAGGTCGGGGGTGACTCCGAGGTCGGCCATGGTGGCCAGGTAGGCGGCGCGCAGACGGTCGTACCAGGGGTCGAGGTAGGGGCCGGCCTCGGGACGGATCCACGCCTGCAGGGGCCGGACGTCGGCGCCGAGCTCGACCGCGTAGGCGAGCGTGGGGGTGGCGTACCAGGCGGGGCCTTCGGGGCGTCGGCCGTGGGGGGTGAAGGGACTGGGCAGGCGGGGGTCGAGGTCGATGCCGGAGAGGTCCGCGTACCAGGCGCCGGGGGTCTTCCTGTCGAAGACGGGGCGGTGGACGTGGAGAGGGGCGCCCAGGCCGACGGTCAGCCGGGAGGCGGCCGCCAGGAAGGCCGCGTTGACGTCCAGGCCGACGGCGAAGGGCTCGAGGCACTCGGCGTCGGAGAGCAGGCCGGGTTCGCGGATCCACTCGTAGGCCTCCTCGTCGAGGACCTCGGCCTCGGAGCGGCCGGCGGCGACGGGGTGCTCGTCCGGGGCCTCGCAGGGGGCGGGGTCGACCGGCGCGGTCAGCGACCCGGTGACCGGCCCGGACGTCCAGGCGCCGGTGGCGCGGTCGCGGACGGGCCGGGTGGGCGGGCGCAGCGCGGTCATCAGCTCCAGGCCGGTGACCGCGGTGGAACCGCACGGGGTCAGCACCCGGGCCGCGTAGGCGCCCAGGGCCCTGGCGAGGTCGGGGGCGGGAAGGGTGCCGGCCGCGGGCCAGGCCCGCTCGTCCAGGGCCCCCCAGGGCAGGACGGCGAGCTGCACGCACAGGCGGCGGCGCCCGTCGGCGGCGCGGTAGACCCGCGCCCACGGGCCGAAGCCGCGGCGGGTCAGCTGCCACTTCGCGCGGGCGAGCTGCTTGACCGCCTTGTGGTCCTCGGGCAGGCGCAGTCCGCGGCGGTCGGCGAGGACGGACGGCAGGCCCAGGCGGCCGGCGGCGGCCTCGGTGACGACCAGCAGCGGGTCGGCGTCCCGTCCGTGCGGGTGCAGCCGCGGCGCTCCCAGCGCGGTGGTCTCCTCCAGCGCCCACCGGACCAGCTCGGGCAGCGCGGTGTCCGGGCAGCGGAGGGTCCGGCCGTCGACCAGATGGGCGATGCCGTCACCGTCGAGGACGGCCAGCGGCCCGTTGGCGAAACGCGGATCGGCCGGGGCCGGCGCGGCGGCCCGCCCCGCCGCGGCGGCCTTTCCCACCGGGCGCCCGGGGCGCCCGGGTCCGGACGGGGGTGAGGTCCGCGCACGGCCGGATGCCGTCGCGGGCCGGGACGCCGGGCGCGTCGGCGCGGCCTCCACGGCGGGGGCCGGGACGGCCGTGGCAGGCGCGGCGGGGGCCGGGGCCGGGGCGGTCGTGGCGGGGGCAGGCGCGGCGGGGGCCGGGGCCGGGGCGGCCGTGGCGGGGGTGGGCGCGGGTGGCGCGGGTGCCGCGGCCGGCGCGGGGTAGCGGGCGGCCAGGCCGTCCAGGAGTCGGATGTAGGCCTCGCGTCGCGGGGGTCGCGGCTCGGCCTTGCCGCTCTCCCAGTTCACGACCGTCGCGCGGCGCACCCCCAGCGCTGCGGCGATCTGTTCCTGGGTCAGACCGGCGGCCCTGCGCAGGCGTTCCCGTTCGGCGGGGGGCGGCAGGTCCGGCTGGTCGACGCGGGCGAGCAGCGCGTCCACCGACGCGAACAGGTCAGGGGCGGCCCCGGTTCCGGCCTCGGACATGCAGCACCTCCACGCGCCAACTGTACGTCGGACCGTACCCCGGAACGTACTTCTCCCCGCCGTGTCCGCACGGGCGCGCCCCGGAGAAGGACGAGGGGGCGGGCCGCGGCCGCCAGTCATGGTCCGCGCAGGCGCCGTGCGGCTTCGCCGACGCCCTTCCCGGGGACGGCGGTTGCCGCCTGCAGCGAGCCCACGGCCCGCCGTCCCGGGGCAACCGCCCTTCGCGGGAACCGTGTTCGCCGCGGGCCCGGTCTCCGGGTATGCGCCCGGCGCTCCCGCCCGTTCAGTACCGTTTCCCCGGGACCACCCGTCCCCGGCCGGACCGCGCGCCGGGTACGCGGGGGTCACGGCCGAGGATCCGGACGGCTCGACGCGCAGTGAACACCGGGCGCCGCCGCGGCCGGCGCCGTAACGTTCCTCCAGCGGAAGGATGCCTCAGTGGCCCAGGGAAAACTGTTCGCCGTCAGCGACCAGCACGTGGCGCACGAGGAGAACCGCCGGATCACCGAGTCGCTGCGTCCGGATTCGGACGAGGACTGGCTGGTCGTCGCCGGGGACGTGGGCGAGAAGTTCGAGGACGTCGGGTGGGCGCTGGAACTGCTCGCCGGCCGTTTCGCCAAGGTCGTCTGGGCGCCGGGCAACCACGAGCTGTGGACGCGCCCCCGTGACCCGGCCGCCCTGCGCGGGGTCGAGCGCTACGAGGCCCTGGTCGGAATGTGCCGTGCCCTGGGCGTGCTGACCCCGGAGGACCCGTACCCGGTGTGGCACGGGCCCGGGGGGCCGGTCACCGTCGCCCCGCTGTTCGTGCTCTACGACTACTCCTTCCTCGCGCCCGGGGCGCGCACCAAGGAGGAGTCCCTGCGCACGGCCCACGACTCGGGGATCGTGTGCACGGACGAGTACCTGCTGCACCCCGACCCGTTCCCCTCGCGGGACGCCTGGTGCCGTGCCCGGGTCGCGCTGACCGAGCAGCGGCTCGCGGCCGTCGACCCGGAGCACCGGACCGTCCTGGTCAACCACTATCCGCTGGTGCGGGAACCCACCCGGATCCTGCGGCACCCCGAGTTCGCCCAGTGGTGCGGCACGGAGCTGACGGCCGACTGGCACACGCGTTTCCGCGCCGAGGCGGTCGTCTACGGCCACCTGCACATCCCGCGGAGCACCCGGCACGACGGGGTGCGCTTCGAGGAGGTCTCGATCGGCTATCCGCGCGAGTGGCGCTCCCGCCCGCCACGCGGACCGCTGCGCCAGATCCCCCCCCACCCCGTGCGGGGGGCGGCGGCATGATCGAGGAGATACTGCCCGGGAGCGTCGCCTGCGCCTCGGCGTTCGGAGACCTGCCGCCCGGGACCGACGGCGGTCTCCTTCCCGCCGAGGCCGCCGCGGTGTCCCGCGCCGTGGCCAAGCGGCGGGCGGAGTTCACCACGGTGCGCGTCTGCGCCCGGCGGGCGCTGAGGGCCCTCGGCCTGCCCGGCGTCGCCCTGGTGCCGGACAGGCGCGGCGCGGTCGCCTGGCCGGAAGGCACCGTCGGGAGCATGACCCACTGCTCCGGCTACCGGGCGGCGGTCGTCGCCCGGACCGGGGACGCGGTCTCGCTGGGCATCGACGCGGAGCCGGACCTGCCGCTGCCCGAGGGGGTGCTGGAGGTCGTCTCCCGCGGACGGGAGCGCGAAGGGCTGGCCGCCCTCGCCGCCCGCCGCCCCGACGTGAGCTGGGACCGGCTGCTGTTCAGCGCCAAGGAGTCGGTGTTCAAAACCTGGTACCCCCTGACGAGGAAGGAACTCGACTTCCAGGAGGCCGAGTTGGAGATCGACCCGGATTCGGGGACCTTCACGGCCCGGCTGCTGGTCCCCGGTCCGGAGGTGGCGGGGAGCCGCGTCGGCGTGTTCCCGGGCCGGTGGCTGGCGCGCAACGGCCTCGTCGTGACCGCGATCGCGCTGCCCGGCCCGGCCGGAGGGCCCGGCCCGCGCACCGACACCGACCGGGCGGGGACGGGGGACACCGCGCCCTGACACCGGCGCCTCCGCCGGTACCGGCGCTTCCGCCGTCGCCGGGCGCCCCGCGCCCCGGCTCGGCTCACGAGCTGCGGCGGGGCCTGCCGCGCTTGGTGTTCCCGGACCCGCGGGAACCGCTGCGGGGCTTCGCGCCGGTGGACCGGCCCGCCGCCTGCTTTCCCGCCGGCTTGCGGCCCCGGCCTGCCCGGTCGGCGTTCTTCTTCGGCTCCTCGGGAGCCGTGCGGCGGCCCCGGGTGCTGTTGACGGTCCGCCCGCGGACGATCCCGATGAAGTCGTCCACCAGGTCGGTGGTCGCTTCCTCCGGCCACGAGAGCGCGACGCCCGACTGCGGCGCGTCCGTCACCGGCCGGTACGTGAGGTCCCTGCGGTGGTGCAGCCGGGCGAGCGACTGCGGGACCACCAGGAGTCCCACCCCCGCCGCCACCAGTTCGACGGCGTCCGCCGTGGTGGCGGGCCGCTCGAACGCCGGTCGCCCCGGCGGGTGCTCCCAGTCGAGCGTGTCGTCGAGCGGGTGGAGCGCGATGTCGTCCGCCAGGTCCTCGACGGACACCTCGTCCGCCGCGGCCACGAAGTGGTCCTTGGGGATCACGACCACGGTCGTCTCGGTGTAGAGGGGGATAGCGCTGAGACCCGTCCGGTCGGTCGGCAGCCGCAGGAGAGCCGCGTCCGCCCCGCGTGCGCGCAGCAGGTCCGACGCCCCGTCGGCGGGAACGGGAACGAGGACCAGCGGTACGTCGGGCAGGCGCTCGTTCCAGATCCGCACCCATTTGGCGGGTGTGGCCCCCGGAACGTACGCGAGCCGGAACGAGGGGGATTCTTCCGAGCCTGTCACCGCGCCAGGCTACCCGCCGTGGTCGGAGGCCGCGCACACGCTCGATATCCTTGGCCCCATGAAGTCGCAGCAGACCGCCCAGACGATGAAGCCCGCCACCGCGGCGAAGAAGCTGGGTGTGTACCTCCGGGCCACCCCTGCAGAGTTCCAGGAGGGCACCGTCTCGCGCACCGAGCTCGCTGCGCTCCAGACCGACCCGCCGGAGTGGCTGCGCGAGTTGCGGCGCAACGGCCCCCACCCCCGCCCGGTGGTCGCGGCCAAGCTGGGCGTCTCCATCTCCGGTCTCGCGCGCGGCGGGATCACCGAGGCGCTCACCACCGCGCAGATCGACGCGCTGAAGGCCGAGAACCCGGAGTGGCTCCAGAAGGAGCGCGCCACCCAGGCCGAGGTCCGCAAGGAGACGGCGCGCCTGAAGAAGCGGAACGCGGAGCAGCAGGAGCAGTCCTCCCCGACGCGTTCCTGACCCCCCGGGAGGGCCTGACGGGCTCCTCCCCCTTCTTCCGTGATCCCGCGGCCGCCGGTGACCCCCAGAGGGTCCCGGCGGCCGCCGGTCGTCCGGCGGCGTCCCGGTGCGGGGCGGCTGCGGACGGGACCGCTGCCCGGGGCGGTCCGCCCCGTAGTGGCCGAGGAGCATGTCGACGCCGCTGGTGACGAGGCGGTCGGTGAGGTCGTCGTCGATCGTCGTGCCGTACTGCCCGAAGACCATGTGCGGGTGCACCAGCAGTGCGTAGAGCTGGATGATCGCGGTCTCCAGGTCGGGGATGTCGAGGCGCCCTCGGTCGACGAGGGCGCGCAGTGCCTCGGCGACGGCCGCGTGGTGGCCGGCGGGGCCGTGGTCGCGCCAGGCGTCGCCCAGGCCGGGGAAGCGGTGGAGTTCGGCCGCCACCAGGGTGCGCAGGGCCGCCACCTCGTGGTCGGTGCGGACGGCGTGGACCCAGGCGCGGGCGACGTCGGTCAGGGCGGCGCGCAGGTCCTCGGCCTCGGCCAGCCGGGCCAGGGCGGCCGAGCCCGCTTCACGGGCGAGAGGCTCGTCGAGGGCTCCCGCGACGACGGCGGTGAACAGGGACTCCTTGCTGCCGAAGTGGTTGTGGACGGTCACCTTGGACACGCCCGCCTCGGCCGCGATGGCGTCCATGCCGACGCCGAACCCCTCCCGGAGGAACAGCGTGCGGGCCGCCGTGGCCGCAGCCACCGGCATCGGCGCGGTCTTCGTCACGGCCACCGCCACGGCGTTGGCCGCGGCCAGCCACGGGGAGGCGGGCCTGGCCTCGGGCGTCGTCAACACCTTCCACGAGGTGGGCGGCTCGGTCGGCGTCGCGGTCGTCTCCACGGTCGCCGCGGCGGGCTTCGAACGGGGCTCGGCCGCCGGATTCGCCGACGCGTTCGCGGTGTGCGCGGCGGCCGCCGCCGTCGCCGCGGTGGCGGCCCCGGGAATCGTCCCGCCCGGCAGGCCGCAGTACTCCGGCGGCCCGCACGCGCACTGACCGGGGGCCGCGGAGGAATCGCGCCACCGGGCGCGGTGGCCGCGACCAGGTCCGATTCCGTTGTGGTTGAAACCGGCTTCTCTGGGCAGAAAACGCCCTAACCGGTGTCGCCGTCGCCCCGCCCCTACCGGTCCTCATTGCGGTTGCGGGCCCCGGGAACCGGTGAACGTGCGGCTGCGCCCTCCGGAAGGAGGAGGGCGCGGCCGCCCCCACTGCCGCAGGAGGCACGCGGTGCGGATCCTCGTGATCGACGCCCATCCCGACGCCGGGAGCTACTGCGACGCCCTGGCCCGCTCCTACGTGGAAGGGGCCCGCTCTGGCGGGCACGACGTGCGCTGCCTCCGCCTCCGGGACATGCGGTTCGACCCCGTCCTCCACGGGGGGTTCGCCTCCCCGCAGCCCCTGGAGCCGGACCTGGCCCGGGCCCGGGACGCCGTCCGGTGGTGCCGGCACCTGGTGATCGTGACCCCCTGCTGGTGGTGGTCCGTCCCCGCGCTCCTCAAGGGGTTCGTCGACCGTGTCTTCCTGCCGGGCTTCGGCGTGGACTACCTGGAGGGGTTCCCGTACGTCCGCAAGCTCCTCAAAGGGCGCTCGGCCCGCGTGGTCTACACCCAGAACGCCCCGCAGTGGCTCGCGGTCCTCGCCCGCGGGGACCTGTTCTGGAAGTACGTGCGCCGCGCCTTCCTGCGGCACTGCGGTTTCCGCCCGGTCCGGCGCACCGTGGTGGCCGGCCCGGGGAGGGCGTCCGCTGCGGAGCGGGAGGAGTGGCTGCAGAAGGTCCGCCGGCTGGGCGTGCGGGGCCGTTGAGGGCCGCTCCGCCCCGGCCGGGCGCCGCGCCCCCGGCGGGAACGGGTCCGCCCCGGCCGGCGGGGTGCCGGCCGGGGCGGACCCGGTGCGGGTGGAGGGGAGGCCCGCCGTGCGGCGGGCGCTCCCCGCGCGGGCGGCGCAGGGGCCCGACGGCTCCTGTCCGCCCGCGTGGCCGCGTCAGCCGAGGGTCGCGACGGCCTGGTTGAAGGTCTTCGACGGACGCATGACGGCCGAGGCCTTGGCCGGGTCGGGCTGGTAGTAGCCGCCGATGTCGGCCGGCGAGCCCTGGACCGCGATCAGCTCGTCGACGATGGTCTGCTCCTGCGCGGCCAGCGTCTCGGCGAGCGGGGCGAACGCCTGCGCCAGCTCCGCGTCGTCGGTCTGCCCCGCCAGCTCCTGGGCCCAGTACATGGCCAGGTAGAAGTGGCTGCCGCGGTTGTCGATGCCGCCGATCCGGCGGGTGGGCGACTTGTCCTCGTTGAGGAAGGTGGCGGTCGCCCGGTCGAGGGTGTCGGCGAGGACCTGGGCGCGCGCGTTGCCCGTGGTCTGCGCGAGGTGCTCGAAGCTGGCCGCCAGCGCGAAGAACTCGCCCAGGCTGTCCCAGCGCAGGTAGTTCTCCTTGACGAGCTGCTGGACGTGCTTGGGGGCGGAGCCGCCGGCGCCCGTCTCGAACAGGCCGCCGCCCGCCATGAGCGGCACGACGGAGAGCATCTTGGCGCTGGTGCCCAGCTCCAGGATCGGGAACAGGTCGGTCAGGTAGTCGCGCAGCACGTTGCCGGTGACCGAGATGGTGTTCTCGCCGCGGCGGATGCGCTCCAGGGAGAACTTCGTGGCCTCGACCGGCGACATGATCTCGATCTGCAGGCCCTCGGTGTCGTGCTCGGGCAGGTACGCCTCGACCTTCTTGATCAGCTCGGCGTCGTGCGCGCGGTTCTCGTCGAGCCAGAACACCGCCGGGTCGCCGGTGGCGCGGGCGCGGGTGACGGCGAGCTTGACCCAGTCGCGGATCGGGTCGTCCTTGGTCTGGCACATGCGGAAGATGTCGCCGGCGGCCACCGCCTGCTCCAGCACGACGTTGCCGTCCTGGTCGACGGCGCGCACGGTGCCGGCGGCCGGGATCTCGAAGGTCTTGTCGTGGCTGCCGTACTCCTCGGCCTTCTGCGCCATCAGGCCGACGTTGGGCACCGAGCCCATCGTGGACGGGTCGAAGGCGCCGTTGGCGCGGCAGTCGTCGATGACGACCTGATAGACGCCGGAGTAGCTGCTGTCCGGCAGGACCGCGAGGGTGTCGGCCTCCTGGCCGTCGGGGCCCCACATGTGGCCGGAGGTGCGGATCATCGCCGGCATGGAGGCGTCGACGATGACGTCGCTGGGCACGTGCAGGTTGGTGATGCCGCGGTCGGAGTCGACCATCGCCAGCGCGGGGCCCTCGGCGATCTCCGCCTCGAAGGACGCCTTGATCGCGTCGCCCTCGGGCAGCGACTCCAGGCCCTTGAGGATGGCGCCCAGGCCGTCGTTCGGGCTCAGGCCGGCCGCGGCGAGGGCCTCGCCGTAGGTCTCGAAGGTCTTCGGGAAGAAGGTGCGCACCACGTGGCCGAAGATGATCGGGTCGGAGACCTTCATCATCGTGGCCTTCAGGTGCACCGAGAACAGCACACCCTCCTCCTTGGCGCGGGCGACCTGCGCCGCCAGGAACTCGCGCAGCGCCGCCGCGCGCATCACCGACGCGTCGACGACCTCGCCGGCCAGCACGGGCACGGACTCGCGCAGCACGGTGGTGGAGCCGTCCTCGGCGGCCAGCTCGATGCGCAGGGAACCGGGCTCGGAGACGACCGCCGACTTCTCGGTGGAGCGGAAGTCGTCCGCGTCCATGGTCGCGACGTTCGTCCTGGAGTCGGCCGACCAGGCGCCCATGCGGTGCGGGTGCGTCTTGGCGTAGTTCTTCACCGAGGCGGGGGCGCGGCGGTCGGAGTTGCCCTCGCGCAGCACCGGGTTGACGGCGCTGCCCTTGACCTTGTCGTAGCGGGCGCGGATCTCGCGCTCCTCGTCGGTCTTGGGGTCGTCCGGGTAGTCCGGGAGCGCGTAGCCCTTCTCCTGCAGCTCGGCGACGGCGGCCTTCAGCTGCGGGATGGAGGCCGAGATGTTCGGGAGCTTGATGATGTTGGCCTCGGGCGTCTTGGCCAGGTCGCCGAGCTCGCCGAGGGCGTCGGCGACGCGCTGCCCCTCCTCGAGGTACTCGGGGAAGTGCGCGAGGATCCGCCCCGCCAGGGAGATGTCCCGGCTCTCCACGGTGACCCCGGCCTTCGAGGCGTACGCCTCGACCACCGGCAGGAACGAATACGTCGCCAGGGCCGGGGCCTCGTCAGTGTGCGTGTAGATGATGGTCGAGTCAGTCACCGGGTGCTCCGCTCCACGTCTGCAACATTGCTCGACATCAAGATATCTCCTACTCGATCTCCGCTCGACAGGACTCCGCCCCCGAGGCGGAAAAACGCTTCTTCCGCCCGCGCCCGCCCGGCGGCGGAACCGGCGGTAACGTGCACCGTGTCATGCCCCTGCCCTTCTCTCGTACGACGGACGGGGGCCCGTCGCGGCCGCAGCCGCCCCCGAGAAGGGCCGACGATGCACCCGAGAGTCTCCGAATCGACAGAGGTGGCGGTGCCGCCCCGCGTCGTGTACGACGCGGTGGCGGACGTGGGCGCCATGGGCCGCTGGAGCCCCGAGTGCACAGGGGCCGACGTCGAGGGCACCGGCGCCGGGGGCACCGGTAGCCCGGAGGTCCGGGTCGGAACGCGCTTCGCCGGACGCAACGCCTCCGGCCGGGTCCGGCGCTGGTCGACCGACTGCACCGTGACCGCCGCGGTCCCCGGGGAGCGGTTCGCCTTCCTCGTGCGCGCCGCCGGCCTGCGCGTCGCCGTCTGGGAGTACCGGTTCGAGCCCGCCGACTCCGGCCGGGCGACCGTGGTCACCGAGACCTGGACCGACCAGCGCGGGCGGCTCATGCACGTCGTCGGCCGGCTCGTCACGGGCGTCCGCGACCGGGCCGCCCACAACCGCGCCACCATGAAGGTCACCCTCCGCCGCCTCAAGGAGGAACTGGAGAGGGAGCACCGGCCGTCCTGACGGGGAACCACCGCACCCGCGCCGGCCGGCTCCGCGGCCCGGCCGGCACCGCGGACGGGCGGGCTCCTCGCGGACGGGCGGGCCCCGCCCGCGACGGTCTCACGCCGGGCCGGACCACCTGGCCAGCGCGGCCGGCAGGCCGTCCGGGCCCCCGTCCGGGGAGGCCCAGCAGACGTGGCCGTCGGGGCGGACGAGGAGGGCCGCCGCGTCCAGTCCGTCGGCGTCGGCGGAGCGCACGCGGAGGACCCGTCCCGCCCACGGCCCGGCGGCCCCGCCGAGGCCCGGCGCGGCGCCGGGCAGTTCCAGCAGCAGGCCGCGGCCGTCGGCCAGCAGTCCGTACAGGCCGGTCTGCCGCCCGTCCACGACCAGGTCGGCGTCGGGGACGCGGGCGCCCAGCAGCGGGTGCGGCGGGGAGCCCGGCACGGGGTAGGAGACGTCCAGCCCGGTGACCGCGCCGGTGGCGTACCGGTTGCCCCCGGGCAGCCGCAGCAGGTCGGTGACGATCTCCCGCAGGGCGACGGCGTCGTCGTCCCGGGCCGCCATCAGCAGCCCCTGGGCCCTGGTGTTCCGCAGGACGCGGGCCCCGACCGGGTGCCGTTCGGCGTGGTAGCTGTCCAGCAGGTCGTCCCCGGCCCCGTACCGCACGGCGGCGGCCAGTTTCCAGCCGAGGTTGAAGGCGTCCTGCATGCCCAGGTTGAGGCCCTGGCCGCCGGTGGGCAGGTGGATGTGGGCGGCGTCGCCGGCCAGGAAGACCCGGCCGGTGCGGTAGCGCTCGGCCTGCCGGGAGGCGTCGGTGAAGCGGGTGGCGTGGCGCACCTCCTTCAGCCCCGCCCGGCCGCCGTAGAGCGCCGCCAGGGCTTCGGCCACCTCGGCCGCGGTGACCGGTTCGGCCCGGTCGCGCCGCTGCTGCGCGGGCCCGGAGAACATGAAGCGGTGCACCCCTTCCCGCAGTGGCAGCATCATCCCGCGCACTCCCCCGCCGGCGCGGGCGGCCTCGCCGACGGAGCGCAGGGCGCCGGGGCGGGCCTCGGACGGGACCTCGGACAGCACGACGTCCGCCGCGACCATGACCACCGTGCCGGGGGTGCCGGGGGTGCCGGGGAAGGGAGTGCCCAGCAGCTTGCGGACGGTGCTGCGGCCCCCGTCGCAGCCGACCAGCCAGCGGCTGCGGACGGTGCCCGGGCGTCCGCCGGGGCCGGTGAAGGCGGCGGTGACGCCCTCGGCGTCCTGGGCCAGGCCGGTCAGCGCGCAGCCGCGCCGCACCGGGACCCCGTTCCCGGCCGGCCCGTCCTCCAGGAACTCCTCCAGGAACTCCTCGACGCGGTTCTGGCCGACGGGAACGGCGCCGGGGTGCCGGGTCCTCCATGGGGTGGTGTCCAGCGGCACCGGCAGCCCGGCGAAGTGGAGGGCGGTCGGGAAGAGGCCCTCGTCGCGGGCGAGCAGGGGCACGAGCAGACCGCGCATCCGCAGGATCTCGGCGGTGCGCGGCTGGAGGCCCAGGGCCCTGGACTGCCCGTTGCGCCCGGTGCGCCGTTCGAGCACGGTGACCCGCACTCCGGCCAGGGCCAGTTCGGTGGCGAGCAGCAGCCCCGTCGGGCCTGCTCCCACCACGGTCACGTCCGTGTCGGCCGTCGCGGTCCTCGCGGTCTTCGCAGTCGTACCCGCGGTCGCGCCGTCGCCCATGTCTCCTCCTCGGTCGGGAGCAGCCATCCAAACATTTACCGAGTCAATAAAACAACCCGGTAAAGAAATTTCTCCGGTTCATGCGCGGCTAGGATCACCCCATGGACACGGCCACCGACGCACGCGGCGGGACGGGCGGACTGCGGGAGCGCAAGAGGCTGCGGACACGGCAGGCGATCTCCGACGCCGCGATCCGCCTCTTCCTCTCCGAAGGGTTCGAGACGGTGTCGGTGGCGCGCGTCGCGGACGCGGCGGAGGTCTCCAAGCCGACCCTGTTCAAGTACTTCCCCACCAAGGAGGACCTGGTCCTCCACCGCTTCGCCGACCACGAGGACGAGGCCGCGCGCACGGTGCGCGGCCGGCCCGCGGACGTCCCGCCGCTGGACGCCCTGCACCGCCACCTCCTCGGCGGGCTGGAGCGGCGCGACCCGATCACCGGGCTGTCCGACCGGCCCGAGGCGGTGGAGCTCTCCCGCCTCCTGCTCGCGACCCCCTCCCTGGTCGCCCGCCTGGCCGACTACACCGCCCGCACCGAGGCCCTGCTCGCCCACGCCCTGGCCGAGGCCGTCGGCGCCGGTCCCGACGACCTCGCCTGCCGCCTGGCGGCCCGTCAGATCGTCGGGACCCAGCAGCTCCTGGGCATGGACAACTGCCGGCGCGTCTCCTCCGGCATGCCCCTGGACGCGGCGCACCGGGAGGCGGTGGCGGACGCCGACCGGGCCTTCGCCCTCCTGCGGGACGGCCTCGGCGGCCTCCTCGGCCGGTAGGGCGGGCGAGTCGCGGCGGCAAACCGCAATGCAAAAAGGGCGGAACAGGCAGTTTTTCCGCGCTTTGCCGCCCCGGCCACGGATGCTCCGGCCGTGCTCACCACCGCCGATTGAGTACTCGTACTCAGGCCCGCCGCCCGCCCCGCGGCGATGCTTTGGCCATGCAGAGTCAGAGCGCAGACGTGGGCGGGCCCCCGAGGGTCGGCATCACCGCCGTCGGCTCCTGCCTTCCGGAACGGGTCCTGACCTCCCGCCGGTTGCAGGAGGAGGTGGCCGGGGCCAGCGGACTGCCCCTGCCCCCGGGGCTGTTCGAGAGGGCCACCGGGATCCGCACCCGCCGCGTGGCCGCGGAGGACGAGTACGCCTCGACCCTGGCGGTGGGGGCCGCCCGCACCGCGCTGGACCGCGCCGGGCTCGACCCGCTCGACGTGGACCTGCTGGTGTTCGCCTCGGCCACCCGCGACGTGGCCGAACCGGCCACCGCGCACATCGTGCAGGCCGAACTGGGCGGCCGGGCGCACGCGCTGGACGTGACCAACGCCTGCAACAGCTTCGTCAACGGCATCGACACCGCGCGGGCGATGATCCTGGCCGGCCGCGCCCGCCGGGCGCTGGTGGTAACCGGGGAGACGCCCGGCCGGGCGGTGCGCCGCAACCCCGGCAGCCTCGCGCAGCTCCGCGACGGGTTCGCGGGCTACACCTTCGGCGACGCGGGCGCGGCCGTCGTCCTCGAGCCCGTGGGCCGCGGCGGCATCCTCGACGTGGACGCCGAGACGCACTCCGAGCACTGGCGGGTCGGCGGGATCCCCGGCGGCGGTTCGCGCCACCCGCGCGGGGACGAGCACACCTACTTCCACGGCGACGGCGGCGAACTGCGGGCGGTCTTCGAGAAGGTGGGCACCTCGGTGCTGGACCGGGTCCGGCACCGCACCGGCCTGGACTGGGGCGACTTCCGGCACGTCCTCGTCCACCAGGTCACGGTGCCCTACCTGGAGCGGTTCGCGGAGGTCACCGGTGTTCCCGAGGACCGGCTGGTGGTCACCGTCGCGGAGCTGGGCAACGTCGCCAGCGCCTCCCTGGGGGTGCAGCTGGACCGCGTGCACGCCGGGCTGCGCCCCGGCGACCGGGTGCTGTTCGTCGGCCTCGGCGGCGGGGTCAGCATCATGACGATGGTCTGGGAGCAGGCGTGAGCGCGCTGTGGGTGGTGGTGCCCGCCCACCAGGAGGAGCAGCGCATCGGCGCCACGCTGGAGGCGCTGGCCGCCCAGACCGACCGGGACTTCGCCCTGGTGGTCGTGGACAACGCCTCCACCGACGGCACCGCCGGCATCGCGCGGGAGTTCGCCCGCACCGCGCCGTTCCCGGTGCACGTCGTCGGCGAGCCCGACAAGGGCGTGGGCTGCGCCGTCGACACCGGGTTCCGGTACGCGATCGGGCGCGGTGCCGTGCTGCTCGCCCGCACCGACGCCGACTGCCTGCCGCACCCCGGGTGGACGGCCGCCGCCCGGGCCGCGCTGGAGGCGGGTGCCGCAATGGTGTGCGGGCGCATCGACGCCCGCCGCGACGAGCACGGGCCGCTGGGCAGGGCCGCGTTCCGGGCCCTGGTCGCCGCCGCCGCGCTCTTCGGCCGGCTGCGGCCCGCCCACCGGCGCCGGCACGGCTACCTGGCGCCGTACCGGATGCACGCGGGCAACAACATGGCGATCACCGCCCGGCTGTACCTGGACGTCGGCGGCATGCCGCGCCGCCCCTCCCCCACCGACCGGGCGTTCCTGAACCGGGTGCGCCGCCGCACCGCCTCCATAACCCGCTCCAGGGCGATGGTCGTGGAGAACTCCACGCGCCGCCTGCGCGCCTACGGGATCGCCGGAACCGCCCGCTGGTACCTCGACGGGGGCAGTGGCCGCCACGGGGAGGACCCGCGCTGATGCTCGCCTCCCTCGCACACACCCTCCGCAGGAACGCCCACCGGCCCGCCGTCCTGGGCACGACCCGCACCGGGGCCGTGCGGACCGCGGCCACCTGCGGCGAACTGGCCGACCTCGCCGACACCTGCGCCGCCGCCCTGCACGCGCGGGGCGTCGAACGCGGCGGCACGGTCGCGGTGGCGGTGCGGCCCGGGCCGCGCGCCCTCGCCGTGATGCTCGCCGTGCACCGCCTCGGGCTGCGGGCCGCGGTCCTGGACCCGGGGGCGGGCCCCGACGTGCTGCGGGCCCGGCTCGCCCTCGCCCGCCCCGACGTGGTGCTCGCCGACGCCGCCGCGCAGGCCGTCGCAGGGTGGGCGCGGCCGCTGGCCCGCCGCGCCCGGCTCGCCCTCCCGGACCTGTCCGGTCTGGGGCCGGTGGCCACGGTCGGCCCCGGCTGCCCGGCTGCGCCCCCTCGCTGGAGGGGTCCGCCCGGGCGGCCGTCCTGCCCCCGCCGGTGGACGGGGACGGGGACGCCGTCATCGTGTTCACCTCCGGCACCACGTCGCGGCCCCGCGCCGTGGTGCACTCCCGGTCCGGGCTCGACGCCGGCATGGCGCAGGTCGCCGGCCTGGTGCGGCCCGCGGCCGGGGAGCCGGTGCTCGGCGGCACTTTCTTCGTGCTCGTCCCCTCCCTGGCGAGCGGCGCCCCGGTCGCACTGCCCGCCCGGTCGCCCCGCGTCCTGGCCCGGCAGCTGCGGCGGCTGCGGCCGCAGGCCGCCTACCTGACCCCGCCCCAGCTGCGGGCCGCACTGGCGGCCGGCGCCGGGTTCACCGGGCGGGTGTGGACCGGTTCCGCCCCGGCGAGCGCCGACCTGCTGACCCGCGTCAAGGCCGCCGGGGCCGACGAGGCGTGGGGGGTGTACGCGCTCACCGAACTGTTCCCCGCGGCCGCCGTCGAACAGGCGGAGAAGGCCGCGTTCACCGGGGACGGGGACCTGGTCGGGGAACCGCTGCCCGGCGTCGGGATGAAGTCCGGACCGGCCGGGGAGCTGATGCTGTCCGGGCCGGCCGCCCGGCACCGCTACCTCGGCGAGGAGCCCGACCCCTGGGTGCGCACGGGCGACCGGGCGCGTCCGGACGGCGGCAGGATCGTGCTCGAGGGCCGCTGCAAGGACATGGTGCTGCGCGGCGCGGAGAACATCTACCCGGGCCTGTACGAGCCCGCCCTGCACGTGCCCGGCGTCGAACTCGCCCTGCTCGTCGGGGTGCCGGTCGGTGACGGCGACGAACGCCTGGTCGCCGTGGTGCAGCCCGCCCCGGGCGCCGACCGCGCCCGGGTGCGCGCCGCCCTGGCCGGCCCGCTGGCCCGGATGGGCACCGCCCGCCCGGACGCGCTGCTGCTGGCCGACGTCCCGCTGGCCGGCCGTTCCCGCAAGCCCGACCGCGCGGCCGCCGCCCGGCTGGCGGCGGCCCGGCTGGGCGCGCCCGGGAGAACCCGGTGAGCGCGGCCCGCCGGCGCGACCGCCGGGTCTACCTGAGCGCCCACCCGGTGCTGTTCGCCCTGCTGGCCGCGGCACGCCGGCGCCCCGCGGTGCGGCTGGGCGGGACCGTGCTCGTGCACGGGAGCGAGGCGTACCGGCAGGTGCTGACCCGGGTCCCGCTGGACCGCTCCGCGGCGGGCACCACCGGCGGCGCCGGCCGGCAGCTGTCCGGCGGAGGGGTGCTGTTCGACCAGGACGGCGGAGGCCACCGCGACTCCCGCCGGGCCGTGTCCGACGGCCTCGGCGCGGCCGGGGTGGAGCGGCTGCGCCCGGTGTGGCGCGAAGTCCTCGGCCGCCGGCTCGCCCCGCTGGCCGCCGGCCGCACCGTCGACCTCGTCCCGGTGGCCCGGGAACTGGCCGGGGCCACGGTCTGCGCGCTGCTGGGGACGGACGCGGACCCGTCGGCCGTCGCCGGCGCGGCCGCGGACGCGGCGGCCGCCGCCGTGCGCGACCACCTGCCCGGGCCGCGCCGCCCCGGGACGGCCCGGGCCGCCGCGCAGGCCGCGGCCCGGCTGACGTCCCTCCTCGGCCCGGTCGGCGACGGCCGCGACGGAGACTGCGGGGAGGGCGGGGACGGGGACGGGGAGGGCGGTGCGGGACTGCGGGCGATGCTCGCCGTAGCCGCGGTCAGTACCACCGCCGCCGCCCTGCCCCGTGCGGCCGCGTGGTGCGCCGACGCCGGCTGGTGGGGCCCGGCCGCCGACGACCGGCTGCGCCCGGCCCTGGTGTCCGAGCTGCTGAGGGTCACCGCCCCGTCCCCGCTGCTCCCCCGGGTCGCCGCGGCCGGTGCCGAGGCGGGCGGCTGCCCGGTGCGGGCCGGGGACCGGCTGCTGCTGGTCGCGCGGCACGCCGCGCTCGCGCACAGCCGCGGGCCCGACCCGTACCGTCCGGCCCCTCCCGCCGTCGCACAGCTGGTGTTCGGGGCCGGCCCGCACGCCTGCCCCGGCGCCCGCCTGGCCCGGGCCCAGCTCGACGACACCCTGGCCGCACTGGCCCCGCACCGGCCGTCCGTGGTGCGCGCGCGGGCGGACCGCGCCGCCGCGCTGCCGGGCTGGCGCTCCCTGACCGTCCGGGCGGGCACCGTCCGGGCGGGCACCGCCCGCGCACCCCTGGAGGACCGTTGATCCGGATCGCCGTGACCGGGGCCGGCGGCTTCTGCGGCTCCCACGTCGCCACTGCCGCGGCGGCCTCGGGCGCCGACGTGGTGTGCGTGGGACGCAGACCGGGCCCGGTGGGGCGGCACGTGCCCTGGGAGGCCTCGGCCGACGTCCCCGACCTGGGAGGCGCCGACGTCGTCGTGCACTGCGCGGCCGCCGTCGGCGACCCCGTACCGGGCTCGCCGGCCGAGGCGTCGATGCGCGCGGTCAACGTCGACGGCACGGCACGGCTGCTGCGGGCCGCCGCCGGACGCCCGGTGGTGTGGGTGAGCAGCGCGAGCGTCTACGCCCCGGGGCCGAAAGGCGGACGGGTCCGCGAGGACCACCCGGTCGGCGGGCACCTGAACGCGTACGGCCGCACCAAGGCGGAGGGCGAGGCCCTGGCCCTCGCGGCGGGCGCGGTGGTGCTCAGGCCCCGTGCCGTGTACGGCACCGGCGACCCGCACCTGGTGCCCCGGCTCCTCGCCGGGGTCCGGGCGGGCCTGCTCCTGCTGCCCGGACCCGACACGGAGCTGAGCCTGACGGCCGTGGAGAACCTCGCCTACGCCTGCCTGGCCGCCGCCGGCTGGCCGCCGGGCGCCTACAACATCGCCGACCCGGCCCCCTACCGGCGCGACGATGCCGTGCGCGCCGTGCTGCACGCCCACGGCGTGCGGGCGCGGATCCGGCACCTGCCGGTGCCGGTGGCGGTGGCCGCGGCGACGGCGGCGCAGGCGCTGACGCGCCTGCGCCCGCACTCCGGGCCCGCACTCACCCGCTACGCCGTCGACCAGCTCGCCCACGGCGTCGTCCTGGACGTCGGAAAGGCCGAGAGCCGGGGCTGGACGGCGCGCCGCGGCCTGGCCGACCACCTCTCCGCGGTGCGGAATTCCGGCACCTGACCCGGCCCCGCCCGGCGCGGACCCCGCCCCGCCGGCCCGTGGGCAGGGACCCCGGCGGCGGTCCTCCGGCCGGACAGGAGAACCACGTGCCGCGGCCGGAGGATGGGAGGAGTTGCGCCGGGCACGTCGGACGTGCCGGGCACGTCGGGCGTGCCGGGAGGACACCTCGTCCGGGAGGAGGGCCGGGCCGTGGGAACGGTGGGACCCCCGCACGGCGGCACGCCGGTCTCCGGGAACACCGCCGCCGTCCCGCCGCCCCGGATGGGGCCGTGGCGGTTCGTGCTGGCCTTCGGAACCGTGAGCCTGCTCGCGGACTTCGTCTACGAGGGCGCCCGCTCCGTCACCGGTCCGCTCCTGGCCCGGCTGGGCGCGAGCGCCGCCGTGGTCGGGGCTGTCACCGGGGCCGGTGAGGCCGCGGCCCTAGTGCTGCGGCTGGCCTCCGGGCCCCTGGCCGACCGCACCCGCCGCTTCTGGGCCTGGACCGTCGCCGGATACGCGCTGTCCGTACTGACCGTGCCCTTCCTCGGCCTGGTCTCCACCCTGTGGGCGGCCGGCGCCCTGGTACTGGCCGAGCGGGTGGGCAAGGCGGTCCGCTCCCCGGCCAAGGACACCCTGCTCTCCCACGCCACCGCCGCCACCGGCCGCGGCCGCGGGTTCGGCGTCCACGAGGCGATGGACCAGATCGGTGCCCTGATCGGCCCCCTGGTGGTGGCCGCGGTGCTCGCCGCCGGCGGCGACGACTACGGCCCGGCGCTGGGCGTGCTGGCCGCTCCGGGAGTTCTGGTCCTGGGCCTGCTGGCGTGGCTGCGGTGGCGGGTTCCGGACCCCGCCTCCTACGAGACCGCCCCGGCCCCTGCCCCTGCCGGGGCTCGGGCCGGGGCCCCCGGGGCCGAGGCCTCCGAGGCCCCGGCCGGCGGCGCGCCCGACGCCGCGGCGGCCCGTACCGGCCCCCTGCCGCGGGCCTTCTGGGTCTTCGCCGCCTTCACCGCCATGACGACGGCGGGCTTCGCCACCTTCGGCGTGCTCTCGTTCCACCTGGTCGAACGCGATCTGCTGTCTCCCGCCGCGGTGCCCGTGGTGTACGCCGCCGCGATGGGCGTCGACGCTCTCGCCGCCCTGGCCGTCGGCTGGGCCTACGACCGTCTCGGCCCCCGGGTGCTCGTGGTGCTGCCACTGCTGTCGGCCGCCGTGCCGGCCCTGGCCTTCTCCGACGCCCTCGTCCCGGCGGTGCTCGGCTCCCTGGCCTGGGGCGCGGCCACCGGCGTGCAGGAGTCCACCCTGCGGGCCACCGTCGCTGATCTGGTCCCCTCCGGCCGCCGGGCCACCGCCTACGGCCTGTTCGCCGCCGTCATGGGCGCCGCCGCCGCGGTCGGCGGGACCCTGGCCGGCGTCCTGTACGAGAGGTCCGTCCCCGCGCTGGTCACCGTCACCGCGTCCGTGCAGGCCGCGGCCCTCCTGCTGCTCGCCGTCCTGCTCCCCCGGCGCCGCACCGGACGGCGGTGAACCCGTCCCCCTCCCCGTGCGGATTCCCGCGGGCAGCCCGGCCGCGATGCCCCCGCCGGGTGACCGGGGTGCCGGGAGACCGGGGTGCCGGATGTGCGCTGGATCGCACCGATACCCGGTTGACGCACCGGCGATCGCAAAGAGAAGCTTCTCAGCAAGATATTCACGTCGAGACGGCGGTGCGCGGGAATCCGGCGGGGATCCGCGGCGTTCCCGTCACCGCGGCCGGGGGTGCCCCCTCGCGCACCGTCCCACGAGCGCGAGGGTCGAACCGATGAACGTCCTGCTGTCCCTGCTGACCCGAGGCGCCGCCGCGGGTGGCGCGGCCGGCCTGGTCAGCGGGGTCTTCTCCTATCTGCTCACCGATCCGGTCAGTGGTCGCCCGGGGTCCTCGGCGGCCGCCGGGAGCCCCCACGGGCACACCGGGATCCTGATGACGGGCACCGTCACCGGCCTGGTCCTCGGCGTGCTCTTCGCCGCCGTCTACGCGCTGCTGCACCGGCGCGACCCGGACAGGGCGATCTGGTCACGGACCCTGCCCCTGGCCGCGGCGGGCTTCGCCGCCGTCGGACTGCTGCCGTTCCTGTGGGACCCGGCCGGCCCGCCGGGCGCGGGCGGCCGGACGCCTGCCGGCCCGGGCGCCGATGCGTGGCCGACCGCGGTCGCCGTGGGGCTGGTCACCCCCGTCCTGGCGCGGTTCCTGCACAGGCTGATGGCCGAGTCCGGCCACGGCGCCACCGTGCGGCGGCTGGCCGTGGCGGCGGTCGTCGTCCTCGGCCTCGGCACCCTGTTCGCGTTCCCGGGCAGCCCGGCGGTGGGCGTCCCGGCCGACGCGCTGCGGGACTTCCGGGTGCTGTCACTGTCCGCCACCGCCGTGCTGTGGGCCGGGCTGGGCCTCGGCTTCGGCGCCCTGGGCCTGCGTTCGGCGCGCACGCGCACCGCACGCGCCGGGACGGCCGTCCCCACCGGGGACTGAACGACCGCAGGTCCGCCCCCGAATTCCGCCTCTGTCAGATACCCCCGACCGGCCACGCAAGAGCCGTCGAACCGGTGGGCGGCATCGGTACGGTCAGCACCTGCGATGCCACCACGCCAACTCCGGGTCTTCTGCCGGCTCGTGATGCGTTCGCCCGAGGAGCACCGCGTCCAGGCGCTCGACCTGCGCCCGAAGTTCACCGGCGGCCCTCGGCGGAAGCATGAACAGAGCATCCTGCATGCTTGTCCCGGGCCCAACCCGCGCCGCAACAGAGGCAGGTGAACTCCGCCTCCCATTGTCTCAACCGGCGCCTCGTGCCGTGGACGCGCACGGACCACACGCTCAGCGCCACCGCCACGACGCCCGGAGACAATCGTTCCCGTTCGAGCACACGGACAGCGGCATTCGCCGCTCCCGACAGATCTGGGACATCCCGATACCGCACCCAGGGTCTGCCCCGGTCGCGTTCCCGCGGCCGAAGTGAAGCCGGTGTTCTACGAGGCACGACCCCTTCGGATGCAAGTCATGGGCGGCATCCTCCCACAGCCCAAGATCGGCCGGACAGAACCTGGTACTCCGGCCGTAGATCATCATGCGCCCTGGTCCTGGGGCTGTCTGCCGCCGGCGGAAACTCAGGTGGCCTCAGCGCACGATCCGGATAGAGTCGGGCGGTGCCCGAGCTGAAGCTGCTGCATGCCGACCACGCCCCGGCGGTCCTGGCCTTCGAGCTGGCGAACCGCACCTACTTCGCTGCCTCGGTCCCCGACCGCGGCGACGACTTCTTCGACCGGTTCACCGACCGGTACAACGCCTTGCTGGCCGAGCAGGAGGACGGCATCTGCGCCTTCTACGTGCTCGTCGCCGAGGACGGCTCGGTACTCGGCAGGTTCAACCTGTACGACTTGGAGGACGGCACTGCGAGCCTCGGCTACCGGGTCGCGCAGCGGGTCGCCGGCCGCGGCGTGGCGACCGCGACCGTCGAGGAGCTTTGCCGGCTGGCGGCGGCGCGGCACGGGCTGCGCACACTACGGGCGGCCACCTCCCACGACAATGTTGCGTCCCGGAAGGTGCTGACCAAGGCCGGGTTCGGCCCGGTCGGCCCGGCCGCCCCGGCCGATCTCGACGGCCGGTCAGGCACCTGGTACCAGCGCGACCTTCAGCCGTAGCCCCTGCCCGCCGGCAGGAAGCGTTCGAGAGCCTGATGGGCCGGGCGGACCGGGAACTCCCGGGGTGCCGTCCACCTCGTCCGTGCGGGTCTGCGCGGGCACGCGGCGGTGGACCGGGAGCGGTACGTCCCGTGCCTCGTGGACGTGCGATCCGCACCGCTGCCGGGCCGCGGGACCGGGCGAGGAGACCGCCTTCGCCACCGAGCCGGACCCGGCAGCCCGCATCATCGGCCGGTTTTTCGACGCCGGGCACCGCGTGGGCCGGGCCTCGGGCGACGAGGTCCACGGCGACAGCCCGAAGCTGCGAACCGCATTGGAAGAGCGCCGGGTCGGCCACGTGCTCACCGTCGCCTGCTCACACGAAGTCACCACCGGCGCGAGGCTGTTCACGACACCGGTCGTCCGGCCCGTGCACGACGCGGCCCACCGGCCCGCCCGGCCCGCCCGGCGACGCCGCCACCGAGCCCGAGCTGGCCATCACCGACGGCAAGCCGCGAATCAGCCATAGGACCACGATCCACGGCTGGAGTACCAGGTCGTTTCTCCCAACTCTTGGGCGTGGAGGCACGAAGGGCTTCGCCGTGCTCGTACGATTTACGACGTGGCATTCATGAGCACCCCGCACTGCTGCTTCCTTTGATCGGAAGGCGCTGAGGGCGATGCCGGACGGCGTCGCCCTCCTCGGTGTGCCTGCTGCGTGAACCACGTCCCCACGCTGCCCGTTCCTTCCCGAGGCAGCGACGCTCTGAGCGCGCGTGCAGGCACGGCCCCTTCCCCTCACCCCTTGCCTGGAGTGCCTCGTGCCCGTGTCGCTTCCCCCTGCCCTTGATCTGTCCCTCGACCTGCTGCGTTGCCCGGCGTGCCGTACGCTCCGCCTGCACCCCGGCCGCGGCGCCCTGCGTTGCGCGGCGGGCCACGCCTTCGACATTGCCCGCCATGGCTATGCCGGCCTGCTGACGGGCACCCGCGCCGCCAGCGGCGACGACGCGGCCATGGTCCGGGCCCGGGAGCGGTTCCTGTCCACCGGCGCCTACGCGCCCGTCCGCGAAGCCGGAGCCCGTCTGGCGGCCACCGCCGTGCCCGAGCAGGCCACGGTTGTGGACGCGGGATGCGGCACGGGCTACTACCTGGCCGGCGTGCTCGACCAACTGCCCGGCGCCCGTGGGCTGGGCCTGGACACATCGGTGCGCGCACTGCGCTCGGCAGCCCGCGCCCACGACCGGGCCGCCGCGGTGGCCTGGGACGTCTTCCGTCCCTTCCCGCTGGCCGACGGAGTGGCCGATGTCGTGCTGAACGTGTTCGCACCGCGCAACCCGGCCGAGTTCCACCGCGTACTGCGCCCGACCGGCCGACTGATCGTGGTCCGACCCACCGGTCGGCACCTGGCCGAGCTGCGCGGCCGGCTGCCTGCCATGGTCACGATCGACCCGGCCAAGGAGCAGCGCCTGCACCGGGCGCTGAACCCCTTCTTCGAGGCCGTCGTCACCGAACAGGTGGAGTACTCCGCGACCCTGGCCAGGCCGGATGCCCTGGACCTGGTGGCGATGACGCCGAGCGCCCGCCACGTAAACCGTTCAGACCTGAACGATGACAGCCTCCTGCCCGATCGGGTCACCGTCTCCGTGCTGGCCACCGCCTACCAACCCCGGTGACCACGAGCAGGCGCATGCGCCTGCTGACCGACGGGCAATGAGCACGCCCGGAGCCCTGCCTTCCCCCCCGGCGCGGGGAAGGCAGGGCGCCCGTTCGCCGACCACCGTCACATCGTCGAAGGGCTCACCCACCGGTACCGCACCGGCATCCCCTGGAGAGATCCGCCCCGCGAAGCATTCGAGCCCTGCCGGACGGTACGGAAGCGCCCTGCAGGTGGGCGGCTGACGGCACCTGGGACACGGCGCTCGCCCAACTGACCGCCCAGGCAGGCTCGATCAACGGGCTCGACTGGACGGTTCCGGTCGACTCGACGATCAACCGGGCTCACCGACACGCCTCGAACACGGCCCGGCCGGAGAAGGACACCAGCGGCGTCACCTGCCGCAGCAAGAGCGAAGCTCCTGCCACCGAAGGCGAGCCGGCCGGTCACGCCACAGGCCGACCCCGGCGAATTTCAGGGCAGGGCGCGCTGTTGGGGCTTCAGTCGAGCCGGTTCGCTTCACTCGGTCATCCAACCCGACGTCACCGGACGACATCAACGCCACCGGACGGCCGCGGACGGATCCTGCTTCTCTTCCTCGTCCGCGGCCGCACAGTGGAGGGCTCTCGGCCGGGCCCCGCCGCCTTCGGGCCGTCGCGCACGGCCCGTGTCAGGCTGTGGCGGGCTCCGGTTCCTCCTTCGTAGCCGGCGGGTGCAGGCGCCCGGTGCGGTGGAGGCCGTACAGTGCGGACGCGCACACCAGGCCCAGCGCGAGGAGCGCGAGCCACGGCAGCGCGGGCAGGCCCGCGGTCCGGGCGGCGTCCAGGGCCGCCCCGGTGAGGAGGTTGCCGACGGTGATGCCGATGCCGCAGACGGTGTTGTACAGCCCGTAGTGGGTGGCGACGAGACGGTCGCCGGAGAGCCTGACGACGGTGTCCATCTCGAACGGGTAGGCGATCATCGTTCCGGCCGCCAGCAGGAGGGCGGCGAGCACGGGCGGAACGGCCGCGAGCAGCCACCGTGCCGCTCCCCCGTCCGGCACGGGCACCGCGGTGGCGAGCAGCAGGGGCACGAACGCCGTACCCATCGTGAGCAGCCCGAGGGCGAGCGCGCGGCCCGGTTCCGTACGGGCCCTGCACCAGGCGGTCACCCTGGTCTGGAGGAGGATCGTGCTCAGGCCGGACACCGCGAAGAGCAAAGCCACCGCGCCCGTGCCGAAGGGGCCCTCGCCGCCCAGGCGCCGCACTTCCAGCGGAAGGGCGAGGTAGATCTGGAAGGTCATCACGTAGGAGCCGGTCATGGCCGCCGAGAACAGCAGGAACGGCCGGTTGGCCAGGATGCCGCGCCACTGCGCCAGGACGCCCGGCCGTCCTTCGTCCCTCCCCTCCTTCGCCCCGTCCGCCCGGCGGGCGGGCAGGGCGCGGATCTGCACGGCGCTCAGCAGCGCGAAGATCCCGGCCGCCACCAGGCAGGTGACGCGGAAGTCGATACCGGTCAGCGCCATGCCCACCAGCGGCCCCAGCAGGATTCCCGCCTGGTAGAAGACGTTGAACAGCGCGAACGCCTCGACCCGCCGCTCCCCGGAGTCCGCGGCGAGGTACGCCCTGACGGCCGGGTTGAACAGGGCCCCGGCCAGACCGGTGGCCGCGGAGGCGGCCAGCAGGGCGGGCAGCGAGTCCACGAGCCCGAGCGCGGCGAACCCGGCGGTGCGCAGCAGGCACCCGGCGACGATCATCGGTTTGCAGCCGAGCCGGTCGGCCAGGGTGCCGCCGACCAGGAACATCCCCTGCTGGCTGAAGTTCCGCACGCCCAGCACGAGGCCGACGGTCCACCCGGCCATTCCCAGCGTGCCCGACAGGTGCGCGGCCAGGTACGGCATCAGCATGTAGAAGCCGAGGTTGATCGTGAACTGGTTCACCATCAGGAGCTGGACGCTGTGTTCGTAGGAGCGCACCTGCGCGAGGATCCCCCTCACCGGTCCCCCTCCGCCCCGGCCCGGGCCGGGGTCCCGGCCGCTCCCGGCCGTTCCGCGGCGCGGGCCTGTTGCCGCGCGCCGGACGGCGCGAGCGGGTCGACCACGGTGGTGCACCGCGTCCAGCGGGTGACCTCCTTCTCGTCCGGGCGGCCGATCTCGTCGGGTTCGTCGGCCGGCGGCGGGGCGAGCAGCCCGTGGGCGGCGCAGTAGTCGTCGTCGTAGACCGTGCCGAGGTAGCGCTGCGGACCGTCGGGGAAGACCGCCACGATCCGGGTGTCCGCGGGCAGGGTGCGGGCCAGCCATCCGGCGACCAGGGCGACCGCGCCCACGCTCCACCCGCCGGTGGCGTAGTGGGATGCTGCGAGTCGGCGGCAGGTCAGCACGGCCTCGGCGGGTGCCACCCAGTGCACCTCGTCGAACCGGTCGTAGGCGACGTTGCGGGGGTGGATGCTCGACCCGAGGCCGCGCATCAGGCGGGTCCGGGCGGGCTGGCCGAAGATCGTCGAGCCGACGGTGTCGACCCCGACGAGCTTCAGCCCGGGGTAGAGCGTCCGAAGGACGCGGGAGACGCCGGCGGAGTGCCCCCCGGTGCCGACGCTGCACACCAGCACGTCGATGTGGCCCAGGCCGGAGGCCAGTTCCAGTGCGAGCGGGGTGTAGGCGGCGGTGTTGTCGGGGTTGTTGTACTGGTCCGGGCACCAGGAGCCGGGGTGCCTCTCCGTCAGCTGCGCCACGCGGTCGCGGCGGGCCTGCTGCCAGCCGCCGGCCGGGTGCGGCTCGGGGACCACGTCGACCCGGGCCCCGTACGCGGCCAGTAACCGGGTCATGGACCGCTCCATACCGGGGTCGGTGACCAGGGTGACCGGGTGGCCGTGGACCATTCCGGCGAGGGCGAGGCCCAGGCCGAGGGTGCCGCTGGTGGACTCGATGATCCTGGCGCCGGGGCGCAGGTCCCCGCGGGCGCGGGCCCGCTCCACCATGTGCAGTCCGGCGCGGTCCTTGATCCCGCCGGGGTTGAATCCTTCCAGCTTCGCCCAGAATCCGCGGCCGGAGGGGGTGAGGGGTTCGGAGATCCGCAGGAGCGGGGTGTTGCCGACCAGGCCCGCCGGACCGGACGCGTCCTGAGCGGGCCCGGCGGGAGGGCCTTGGCGGTGCGGGCGTGCGGGCGAGGGGGGTGTGGGGGTGGTGGAGTGCATCATGTCGCTCTCGGTCGCTGTACGGGGTGCGGGGTGTGGTGCGCGGGGTACGGCGCGCGGGGTGCGGGGTGCGTCGGCTCGCGCCGCGGCGACCGGGATCCGCGGTCGCGCCGGCGGGGCCCGCGTCCGCCTGCGGCGGAGGTGGACGGGCACGTCCCTGCCCGTCCTCTGCGCCTTCGGGCCCTCCTCCGGGCGCACACGCGCGCCCTGGTCCGCCGGCGCCCTCCCGGACGCGGTGGCGGGCGGGGCCGAGGGGACCGGCTTTCAGGCTCGGAGATCTCGGGCCCGTGCCCGCCCGGCGGCGCCGAGCGGCCGTCGGGCAACCGGACGGGCGCGGGCAACCGGACGGGCGCGGGCAGGCAGGGCCGTGCCCGGGGCCGGAGGGCCGGGGGCTGCGTCGGGCCTAGACCTGAAGGACTGTCGAGTCTCTCGGTGGCGCGGGGTCAGCAGGGGCGTCGGCCGGAGGCCGGAGCGTGCGGGCCCGGTCGGGCGGGGGCGCGACGAACTGAAGGGGCGTCGGGCGGGGGACGGGGAGGTCGGCGCTCTGCTGGGGCTTGTCGGACAGGCAGTTCTGCGCCGCGTGGCCCGCCTCGCCGTCGTGGTGGCGCGGCGGGCCGGTCCGGTGCCGGCCGTCGGGGTGCGCGGCGTCCGCGTCGTGCACCGTGGTGTCCGCCGTGTCGTGTGCCGCGGTGTCCGCGTGAGCGGAGGCGGTGGCCGTTGCGGCCGTTGCGGCTGCGCCGGCGGCCACGTGGGTCGCGACGCTCTCGCCGCTCAGGCTGTGCGCGTACAGCAGTCCCAGCAGCAGCGTTCCCCACCACAGCAGGCGCAGTGGCCCTGCTGTCCCCGGGCGGGGGCGCAGCAGGCGGGGAGCCCGCCGGACCGTGATCATGCCGTGATCGTAACGTCCCTTTCCTCCCGTCACACGCGGATCACCCGAACAGTGAGTGAACTGTTCGGTGCGGAAAGTCACCGAATCCCTCCGCAGTCCGGGCGACGGCAGGTGAGGGTTCCGTCACCCACCGCCGCTGCGCCCCGGGGGCTTCCCGCCCTTCCGGCCGGTGCCGGAAGGATTTTCCCCGCGAGTTCCCGGGGCCGGCCGCCGACCCCCGCGGCAGGGCCGGCCGTGGAATCGGCGCAGGAACTTCCCTGCTGAGCAGGCGGGTTGTGTTGCGGGTGGTCGAACTGCCGGGCGGGGAGGCGGTCCTGTCGCATAGCATGGCCCGCCGCACGGGCCCCACCGTTCTCCCCCGGCCCTCAACGGCCGGGTGCCGCTTCGACCGCGCGCCGAAGGCGCCTGCGGACCGGGCCCTGCCCCCCGGAACGGACGGCGGCCGTCGAGGCGGCGCGGCCGCCCGTCCCCGCCTCGACGTGGTCCCGGCCCCTCGACGTGATCCCGTCGCCCTTCGACATGCTGGAGTTTCCTTTTGTCCTCCTTGCCCTCCTTGCCCTCCTCGTCCTCCGACCGAGGCACGTCACCGCGGCCGGTCGGCCGCGGAAGGCCGGGGTGCGGGGTGAGGGCGGCTTCCCCGTCCTCGGCTGCCGTGCTGGCGGCGCTGCTGGACCGGTCGCTGGTGCAGATCGCGGACGCCTCCGCGGACGCCCGGGGCTTCGACCGGGAGACCGTCCGCGCCGTGGCGGACGTGTGGGACAACAACACCTTCCCCCTGTTCGGCGCATTGTCCACGGGCGGGACTGCGGCCTGAGCCGGTACGGCCCGGGCCGGCCGGCGTCAGGCGGCGGTGATGACGAGGGCGGCGCGGTCGTCGTCGTTGGCCTCGCTGCCCTCGGTGAAGGCGCCGAGGGCGCGGGTGACGGCGTCCAGGGCCGCCCGGGCGGTGGTGGGCCGGGGCTCGCACGCGGCGAGGGCCGCGGCCAGCCCCCGCTCGTCGAAGAGCACGCCTGCGGCGGAGCGGGCCTCGGTGATGCCGTCGGTGACCGTAACGAGGCTGTCGCCCGGGCGGAGGACGACGCGTCCGGGGCGCAGCACGGGGTCGGGCGTGACGCCCAGGAGCATCCCGGGGACGTCCAGGATCTCGGTGGTGCCGTCCGCGCGGTGGCGCAGGGGCGGTGTGTGGCCGGCGCGGACGAAGTCGGCGGTGAGCAGACCACCGGTGCGCGCGAGTTCGCCGTAGACGAGGGTGACGAAACCGGTGCCCTGGTGGGGGGAGCGTTCCAGCAGGGCGGCGTTGACCGCCCGGGCGACGGCGACGGGATCGTTCAGGAGGCGGGCGGCGGCGCGGGCGGTGTGGCGGACCAGGCCGGTGGTGGTGGCCGCCAGGGCTCCGCGTCCGCAGACGTCTCCGACCATGAACGCCCAGCGGTCGTCGCCGCGTTCGAACACGTCGTAGAAGTCGCCGCCGATCTCCAGTCCCTCGCCGGCCGGCTCGTAGAAGGCGGCGAGGGTGGCGCCGGGGAGGGACGGCAGTTCGGGCAGGAGCAGGCCCGCCTGCAGGTCCCGGGCGAGCCGTACGCGCTGCGCGTACTGGCGGGCGTTGCGGGCGCTGGCGGCGGCTCGGCGGGCGAGTTCCTCGGCCAGGGCGACGGTGCGGCCGTCGGCGGGGCGCCCGGCGGTGGCCAGGAGGGTGAGGGTGCCCAGGATGCGGCCGCGGTCGGTGAGCGGGACGCACAGGTAGCCGGTGACGCCGAGCTCCTCCCACGGGCCGGGGCCGGCGGGGGCGCGGCGGCCGATCTCGGTGGTGCCGGAGGCCAGGACGCGGGCCACCGCGCCGTCGGCGTCCCCGGCCGGGGAGCGGGACGCCAGGAGGTCCTCCTGCGCGCGGGTGGGCGCCGCGGCGGCGACCCGGCGGACCCGTCCGGCCTGCAGCACGTCGACCGTGCACAGCGGGGCGAGCGCGGGGACCGCCAGCCGGGCGAGGCGCTGCAGGGTCTCGTCCACGTCGAGGTCGCGGGCCAGGACGGTGCTGGCCTCCAGGATGAAGGCGAGGTCCTGGCGGGCGGCCCGTTCCTTGGCCTCGGCCGCCGCGCGTGCCCGCTCGGCGCGGTGGCGTTCGACGGCCAGGGCCGCGGTGCGGGCGAAGACCGCGCTGAGCGCGAGGTCTTCCTCCTGGGGTGCGCGCGGGGCGCGGTGGTACATGGCGAAGGTGCCCAGGAGTTCGCCGTCCGCGGTCAGTATCGGCGTGGACCAGCAGGCGGCCAGGCCCGCCGCTTCCGCCAGGTTCCGGAAGTCCCGCCAGCGCGGGTCGGTGCGGATGTCGGTGACGACGACCGGTTCGCGCCGGTGGGCGGCGGCCCCGCACGAGCCGACGTCCTCGCCGACGGCGACGCCGTCGATGCCGCGGTTGTAGAAGTCCGGAAGGCTCGGGGCCACTCCGTGCCGCAGGTGGCGCCCGTCGGGGTCGGCCAGCAGGACCGAGACGATCACCCCCGGCGAGAGTTCCTCGATCGTGCGGGCCATGCCCTCCAGCACCTGCTCCAGGGGCTGGTCGCGGGCGATCTGCTCCAGCAGGGCGCGCTGCTCGGCGGCCAGCCGCTGGGAGCGCTTGACCTGCGTGGTCTCCACCCCGAGGACGGTGATGCCGACGACGTTGCCCGCCTCGTCGCGGCGGGGGTCGTAGGTGAAGTCGAAGAACGCCTCGCGGGCCGCCCCGTCGGCGCCCAGCACGACCCGGGCGTCCCCGGCGGTGTGCGGGCGGCCGGTGCGGTACACGGTGTCCATCAGGTCGATGAAGCCCTGGGCGGCCAGTTCCGGCATCAGTTCGCCGATCGGCCGCCCCGTCCGGCCGCCGTCGACGCCGACGGCCCTGAGGAACGCGGGGTTGGCCGTCTCCAGTACGTGCGCCGGCCCGGTCAGCAGGGCGAACACCGCGGTGGAGCGGCCGAACAGGGCCCGCAGGTCGTCCCCGCGCCAGCGTCCCCCGGCCGCCCCCGCGGGCAGCATCGGCGACTCCTGTGGTGCCGTCATCCTTCAGCCGCCTCTCTGGCCCCGCGCGTCGTCCGCCGGGTCGGGGACGACTCCCACGCTGCCACAGCCTTCCCCGGTTCCGGAAAGGGAGACCTCGGCGGGACGGGCCCGGCGGGAACGGCGGTCCGGCGGGTCCGGGGGGAACGGCGGCTGCGACCGGGGGCTCCTACCCGTGGTCGTAGACGGTGACGGCGACACCGCGGGCGCACAGGGTGCGTTCGACGATCGGCCCGATCAGCTCCCACCTGCCGCCGGCGAGGCCGCAGCCGATGCGGGGCATGTGCACGGAGGCTCCGTGGGCGAGTGCGTGGTCGGCGACGGTGCGCAGGCACTGCTCGACGGCGTCGTAGCGGATGGGCGGACCGCTGCTCCCGGTCTTCATGCCGTGCTGCGCGACCATGTTCGCGACCTGGACGTCGGGGCGGACGCGGACCAGCTGCACCGCCCCGAGGGCGAAGTCGTTGCCGGCGCGCCCGCGGTGCCACCGGCGGTACTCGCGTTCCGGTTCGGGCCAGCGGCGCGAGAGCGCGACGACGAACCCCCTGCCCCACCCGCCGCGGTCGTTGCAGATGTGCGCGATGATCTTCTGGCCCCCGGCCAGGGGGCAGGTCGCGTCCCCCGCGACGGTCTCCAGTGGTTCCACGGCTCCATGCTGGTCCGCCCGGCCCCGCTCGTCCAGCCGTTTCCGCCGGTGCGCGGGCGGGCGGCGGGCGGCGGGGGCCCAAGCACGGACGGCGCCCGGTCCTGCAGCAACTTCGGCCACAACCAAATCCGTTGTCGCCGGTCTCAGTAATCGGAAGACTCGTTCGGGGCCGGCGGCAAGGACGACGCCGGCGGCCGTTCCGCTTCATCGACCCCGGGGGGACCCATGACGCTCAGCATGCCCGGACGCGCTCTCACCCGCTTGACGGTCGTACTCGTGCTGGCCCTGGCGCTGGCGACCGGTACGACCGGGTGGTGGACGGGCGCCGTCGCACACGCCCGGACCGTCGAGTCCGGATCGCTCGACTTCGCCGGTGACGCCGGCGACTGGATCAGCGGTGGGCAGTCCTACTCCTACTCGACCACCTCGCAGGACCGCTTCGACGTCTCGGGCAGTGCGGACAACCGTGTCGTCTCCCTGTCGGTCGACGGGGCGAACGGCGACTGGTGGTACCTCGACCTCGCGGCACCGTCCGGCAGCACCCTGACGCCGGGCGAGTACACCGACGCGGCCCGGTACCCGTTCAACGAGGGTGACCGGCCCGGGCTCTCCCTGTCCGGCAACGGGCGCGGCTGCAACACCCTCACCGGCTCCTTCACCGTCCTGGACGTGGAGTTCGGGCCGAACGGGTACGTGCAGACGCTCCATGCCACGTTCGAGCAGCACTGCGAGGGGGGCACCGCCGCCCTGCGCGGCGAGGTGCGCGTCGGCAACCCCTCCCCGCCCGCAGAGCTCGGTCTCGGTCTCGACGTCGCGACGGACGGCGGGGCGAGCACGCTGAACGGCAACGCGACCGTGCACGGCACGGTCAGCTGCAACCAGCCGGTCCGGGTGACCGTTTCGGGCAGCGTCACGCAGGTGGCGAAGAAGACCCTCGTCAAGGGCTCGTACTCCACGGCGGTCTCCTGCGAGCCGGGCACCCCCGCCGCGTGGACGGCGGTCGCGGTCCCCTCCGGGAGCGCCCCGTTCATCAAGGGTGACGCGGAGGTCGCGGCACGCGCCTCCGCGACCGACCCGAACTACGGCGGAACCGTGACGGTCGACCGGACCGTGGCGGTCAGCCTCGACAAGGCCTGAGCCGCGCACGCGCACCGTCCCTGCGGGGCGGGCCGCCCCGGGACGGGGCCGGCCCGCCCCGCAGGCCCCGGGGGCGGGCGTCCGGCCGGCGGTCAGGCCAGTTCCAGCACCAGCTTGCCGGTGTTCTCGCCGCGGAAGAGCATCTGCAGGGTCTCGGGGAAGTCGTCCACGGTCCCTTGACCACGTGCTCCTTCACCTTGATCCGGCCCTCGCCGATCCAGCCGGCGATCTCCTGCGCGGCCTGCGCGTAGCGCTTGGCGTAGTCGAAGACGACGAAGCCCTCCATGCGGGCGCGGCGCACGAGCAGCGTCAGGTAGTTCGACGGGCCCTGGACCGGCGTCTCGTTGTTGTACTGGCTGATCGCGCCGCAGATCACGACGCGGGCGTGCATCGCCAGGCGGGTCAGGGCCGCGTCGAGGATCTCCCCTCCGACGTTGTCGAAGTAGACGTCGATGCCGTCGGGGGTCTGCTCGCGCAGCGCCCGCCTGATGTCGCCGGCGCGGTAGTCGATCGCCGCGTCGAAGCCGAGTTCGTCGGTCAGCAGGGCGCACTTCTCCGGTCCCCCGGCGATGCCCACGACCCGGCAGCCCTTGATCTTGGCGATCTGGCCGACCATGGTGCCGACCGCGCCGGCCGCGCCGGAGACCACGACGGTCTCGCCCTCCTTGAGGGCGCCGACGTCGAGCAGGCCGAAGTAGGCGGTCATGCCGGGCATGCCCAGCGCACCCAGACAGGTCGAGGGCGGGGCGAGGGAGGGGTCGATCTTCGTCGCGCCCCTGCCGTCGGAGACGACGTGCTCCTGGACCCCGAAGGTGCCCACCACGAAGTCGCCGGGGCTGTAGCCGGGGTGGTTGGAGGCGGTGACCTCGACCACCGATCCCGCGCGCATGACCTCGCCGATGCCGACGGGCGGCAGGTAGGAGGGGCGGTCGTCGAGCCAGCCGCGCATCGCGGGGTCCAGCGAGACGAAACGCGTCCGGCCGGCGAACTGCCCCTCCCCCGGCTCCTCGGCGGGCACTGCGGCGTGCTCCCAGTCCTCCGGCCGTACGTCGCCCACGGGGCGGGAGGCCAGGCGGATCTGGCGGTTGATCGCTGACATGAAGACTCCTGATCGCTGGTGACGCAGAGCAGCGTACCGACCAGTAGGTACGGGCCGTCGGTGATGCGCGTCACATCGTGCGGTGCGGCCGGGCGGCCGCGATGTCGTCGCCGTTCCCGGTCAGCAGCGCGCGCAGCCGTACGAGCTGCCGCTCGCGCCGGGCCGGGGATTTGGTGCACCCGGTGCAGAGGGCGGCGCGCAGGCGGCCCGCCGGGGCCGGGGCGCGCTCGGCGGTGAAGCCGGTGCCGGTGGGCGTGGTCGTGATCGTGGTCGCGGCCGCGCCGGCGGTCGTCGTCGCGGTCGCGTCCCGTCCTGTTCGGGCGGAAGGCGGAAGAGGGGATCAGCGGGTGGCGGCCGGGGCGCCGAGCAGTCCGGCCAGCAGGGCGTCCGCCGCCGGGTCGAGCAGCCGCTCGCCGTCGGGTGCGGACTCCAGGCCGAGGACGAGGGCGATGCAGATGTCGGCCGCCTGCGCGGGTCCGGCGGGCGCGGTGGTGCCGGCCTCGGCGAACACGCCGGTCAGCAGGTGCCGCAGCTCGTCGGTGAAGCCGTGGCAGATGTCGCCGAACAGGCGGGTCCTCTCGTCGAGGAGTTCGGCGGTGTGCGGGGAGTCCCCGGTCAGTTGCAGCACCAGGGCGAGTCTGGCCCCCAGGACGCCCTTGGCGCGGGCCGCGGGCGGGGCGTCCGCGGCCGCGGCCCGCCGGGCCCGCCCGAGCGCCCGGGCGTGCAGGCGCTCGGCGAGCCGGCGGAAGGCGTCGTCCTTGCCGCGGACGTACTGGTAGACCGCAGACCGGGACACCCCCATGGCGGTGGCGATGTCGTCCACCGTGGTGCGCCGCACGCCGTACCGGGTCAGGCACTCGTAGGCGGCGTCCAGGACCTCGGTGAGCCGGTCGGTGGCCATCGTCAGCCCAGCGCCTTGAGCAGTTCGGCGGCGAGCGGGGCGGAGGAGGCCGGGTTCTGGCCGGTGACGAGGTTGCGGTCGGTCACGACGTTCGGGGCCCAGGGCTCGCCCTCGACGTAGTCCGCGCCCAGCTCGACGAGGCGGTCCTGGAGCAGCCACTTCGCCCTGTCGGCGAAACCGGCCTGGGCCTCCTCGGCGTTGCTGAAGCCGGTCAGCCGGTAGCCGGCGAACGGCGAGCCGCCCTCCTCGCGCGCGGCGGCCAGCATCGCGGCCGGGGCGTGGCACACCACGCCCAGGGGCTTGCCGGACTCCAGGGCGGCGGTCAGCAGGCGGCCGGAGTCGGCGTTGACGGCCAGGTCCTCCATCGGGCCGTGGCCCCCGGGGTAGAACACGGCGTCGTAGTCGGCGAGGTCGACGTCCTCGAGCCGGACGGGCCGCTGCAGCTCCGCCGCGGAGTCGAGGACCTTCTCGATCCTGGCGGCGCCTTCCGGCCCGCCGTTGACCTCGGGGGCCAGGCTCGCCCTGTCGACGGTCGGCACGACGCCGCCGGGGGTGGCGACCACGACCTCGTGGCCCGCGTCCTTGAACGCCTCGTAGGGGACGGCGGCCTCCTCCGCCCAGAAGCCGGTCGGGTGCCGCGTGCCGTCCACCAGTGTCCAGTGGTCGGCCCCGGTCATCACGAACAGGATCCTTGCCATGATGGTGCTCTCCTTCCGGTGCACGCTCCGACGGATCGGGTCCGGAGCGTCAGTTCGTCGACAAGGCCGAACGTAGGCCGGGTCCGCCGCGGGGATCCAATAGGATCCTTGAGGTGAGGGATAGGAATTCCAATGGCGTGCGGGGAATGCCGCAGGGGGCGGAGAGCGTTCCGCCCGCGCCGGTGGACCTGTCCCTGCTGCGCACCTTCCTGGCCGTGCACCGGACCGGCTCCTTCACGGCCGCCGCGCCCCTGCTCGGCCTGTCCCAGCCGACCGTGACCACCCAGATCCGCTCGCTGGAGCGCCGCCTGGGCCGCCAGCTGTTCGACCGCCGGCCGCGCGGCGTGACGCCCACGCCCTTCGCCGACGAGCTCGCCCTGCAGGTCGCGGACCCGATCGACACCCTCGCGGCCGTCGCCGACCGCGGGCCGCTCGGCGGTGACGCGCCGCCGGAGCCGGTGCACCTGGCCGGGCCCGCCGAGTTCATCGGCTCCTGCGCCCTGCGCGCCCTGGCGCCGCTGATCGCGCGGGGCGTGCGGCTGCGGGTCGCCACGGGCCTGGCCGACGAGCTGCTCGACGGGCTGCGCGCCGGCCGGCACGACCTGGTGGTCTCGGCGCGGCGGCCCCGCGGCCGCGCCCTGACCGCCGTCCCGCTCGCGGACGAGGAGTTCGTGCTGGTCGCCTCGCCCGAGTGGGCCGGGCGCATCGGCCCGGACCGGGTCGCCGCGGACGGGCCCGCCGCCCTGCGCGGAGTGCCCCTGGTGACGTACTCGGAGGACCTGCCGATCGCACGCCGGTACTGGCGCCACGTCTTCGGGCAGCGCCTGACCGGGCAGCCCGCCCTGACCGTCCCCGACCTGCGCGCCGTGCTGACCGCCGTGGCCGCCGGGGCCGGCGTCACCGTCCTGCCCGGCTACCTGTGCCGGGCCGAGCTCGCCTCCGGCGCCCTGGTCGCGCTGCTGGAGCCGGAGGACCCGCCCATCAACACGGCCTACCTCGTCCAGCGCCCCGGCACCGCGGACAACCCGCACGTGGCGCTGGTCCGCGACCACCTGCGGCACGAGGCCCGCGGCTGGTGAGGAACCGGCCGGTGAGTGGTCCGCCGGCGGGCGGCGGGGGCCGGCGGGCGGGCGGCCCGCCGGGCCGTCAGCGCCCGGGGTGGGTTTGCAGGTGCTCCAGCAGCAGGCGGTCGAGCGCCTCCGGCGCCTCCTCGGGGATCCAGTGGCCGACGCCCGGGAGGGTCTCGAACCGGTAGGGGCCCTCCACCCAGTGCCCGGTCTTCCGCGCGGCGGCCGGGCCGAACGCCACGTCGTCGGTGCTCCACACGTACAGGACGGGCACGTCGACGGTGCCGATCGCGCCCTCGGGGCGGCCGGAGCGGTACCAGTTCAGCGCAGCGGTGAGGGCTCCCGGTTCCGACAGGTGCCGCAGGTACGCCTCCACGCTGCCCGGCGGGACCTTCTCCCCGTACAGGGCGCGGAGCCCCGCGGCGCCGTCGGCGAGCATGCGGTCCTCGGTCGCGGGCGTCTCGCGCCAGTCGCGCATGTACTGCGACTTCTCCTTCTGGTCCCGGTCGGTCCGCAGCGCCTCGGCCAGGGCCCCCGGGTGGGGGGTCGACACGACCGTCAGGGTGCGCAGGCGGGCGGGGTGGGCGGCGGCGGTCCACCAGGCGACCGCGCCGCCCCAGTCGTGGCCGGCCAGGTCGAAGGAGTCCCAGCCCAGTGCGTCGGCGATCGCGACGACGTCGCCCACCAGGGCGTCCATGCGGTAGTCGGCGGGCCGCTGCGGGCGGACCCCGGGCGAGTAGCCCCGCTGGTCGGGGGCCACCACCCGGTGGCCGCGGGCGGCCAGGGCCTCGATCTGGCGCTCCCAGGCCAGGCCCGTCTGGGGGAAGCCGTGCAGCAGCAGCACCGGACGCCCGCCGGGCGGTCCGGCCGCGATCGCGTCGAACACGCCCGCGGGGGTCGGGATACTCGTACGAACGGCCACGGCCCACCTCTTCATACCGACTGGTCGGTCAGCTTCCGGCGGAGGACGGGGTCCTGTCAAGTCCCGGGTCTCCGGACCGCCTTCCGGCGGCCGGCTCCCGGCGGCAGCCTCCCGTCCTCCGTCGGCCCTTCCCGGAGGCACGGGCGCGGCCGCCCGGGGCACCGCGATATTCGGTGGCGCCCCGGCGGCGGTGCCGCCTAGGCTCCGCCCCATGGCCTTCCGTCAGATCTACGGCTGACGCGCCGGGAACCGTCCCGGACCGTCCGAGCACTCCGCCGCCGACGCCCCGCTGCGCCGCCGCCGCGGCCCCGCGGTGCGCCCGCACGTGCGCACCGGACCGCCGCGCTCCCGCCCCCGCCGATCTGACCCGGAAAAGAGTGATTCCCCCATGTCCCGTCGCCGTGCCCATGTCGCGATGGTCGGCATCCCCGCGATCAGCCACGTCCTCCCGAGCATCGAGGTGATCCGCGAACTGGTCGCCCGCGGCCACCGGGTGACCTGCGCCAACGACCCGGCCGCGGCGGGCCCGATCACCGCCGCCGGCGCCGAGCTCCTCCCGTACGACTCCTCGCTGCCGGTCGCCGACAACGACTGGCCCGAGGACCCCGTCGCCGCGATGGGGGTCTTCCTCGACGACGCGATCCGGGCCCTGCCGCAGTTGCACGCCCTGTACGACGACGACCCGGCCGACCTGTACCTGTACGACATCGGCGCCTACGCCGCCCGCGCCCTCGCCGAGGCCCAGGGCCGCCCCCTCCTGCAGCTCTCCCCCACCTTCGTCGCCTGGGACGGCTACGAGGAGGAGGTCGGGGCGCAGCTGTGGCGGCTTCCGGGCGCCGAGGCGTTCCGGGCGAAGGCCGCCGCGTGGCTGGCCGGCTGCGGGGCGGTCACCACGGACGTGGGCGACTTCCTGGGCCGGCCCCCGCGGGCCCTGGCCCTGATCCCCCGTGCCATGCAGCCGAACGCGGACCGGGTCGACCCCGACGCGGTGACGTTCACCGGCCCCTGCCTCGGGCCGCGGACCGACCAGGGCACGTGGACGCGCCCGGCCGGCGCGGAGAAGGTGCTGCTGGTCTCCCTGGGTTCGGCGGCCACGCGGCAGCCGGAGTTCTACCGGCGCTGCCTGGCGGCCTACGGCGACCTGCCCGGCTGGCACGTCGTGCTCCAGATCGGCAAGTACGTCGCCCCGGCGGAGCTCGGCAGGATCCCGTCCAACGTCGAGGTGCACTCCTGGGTGCCGCAACTGGCGGTCCTGGAACAGGCGGACGCCTTCGTCACCCACGCGGGGATGGGGGGCAGCAGCGAGGGGCTGTTCACCGGCACCCCCATGATCGCCGTCCCCCAGGCCTCCGAACAGCCCCTCAACGCCGACCGCCTCGTGGAACTGGGGGTGGCGCGCCGCATCGACACCACGGACGCCACGCCCGGGGCCCTGCGGACCGCCCTGGCCGAACTGACCGGAGACCCGCGGGTCGCCCGCCGCTCGGCGCTGCTGCGCGAGCAGGTGCGGGCCGAGGGCGGCACGGCGCGCGCCGCGGACCTCGTCGAGGAGACGCTCGGCTGAGCCCGGGTACGCGTACGGGCGGGGCGGCGGCCGGTTTCCGGTCGCCGCCCCGCCCGTACGGTGCGCGAGGAGCCGGGGCCGGCCGCGCGGGCGGGCCGGCCCCGGCGGTGTCAGGAGCGGGGGGCCGGGGGCAGTACGAGGACCGTCACGCCCCGGTCCCGGTCGGCTCCGGCCGCGTCGAGCGCCTCGGCCAGGGCCGCGTACGGGTTCCGGCCGCGGGCGGCGCGGCCGCCGCCCTGCCGGGAGGGCCCGGTGGTGGCGTAGGTGTGCAGCAGGTCCTTGACCATGGTGCGGGTGTCGTCGCTGGCCGGGGCGTTGACCCCGGCGCGCTGCGCGGCGGCGGCCATGTCGGTGTCGGTGATCCGGTCGATGAGGCGGGGGTTGAGGTCGTCGCCGAACTCGGCGTAGAGGGCGAAGGCGACGGCGGTGGCCTTGCGCAGCCGGTTGTGGCGGATGCAGGTGGCACCCGGGGTGCCGACGGGATAGACGTGGCGGGCGGTCGGCAGCACGGTCACGACGGAGGTCCTCCTGGTGTCGTCCGGGAAGCGGGCGGGAATGCGTGCGGCGCGCGCCGCACGGGTGCGGCGGGGGTGGAACGGGACGGGTGCGGCGGGGGTGGAACGGGACGGGTGCGGCGGGGGTGGAACGGGACGGGTGCGGCGGGGGTACGGGGCCGCGGCCGGGCCCGGCGGATGACTGCGGCGGGCGGTTCGCAGAACCGTTCCAGCACTGTTCATTCTACTCCCAACAGCCCTTCTTTCCTACCCCTAAAGCGCCTCTGACCAGCCAAAACATCCTTCAGGGCATCAGTTTTCGCCGTTCACCGAAGAACCGCGCAAAGGACCGCGCGGGTCCGGCGTGCGTGCACGCCGGACCCGCGCGGTCCCGGAGGGGCGAGGGGTCCTCAGCGGATCACCCGGCTCGCTTCTCGGCACGCAGCTCCTGCTCGAAGGCGCGGGCGTGGCGGGCCTCGTCCGCGGCGGCGTCGGTGAACACCTCCGCGGCGCGGACGTCGCCGGCCTTGCGGGCGCGCTCGGCGAACTTCGGGTACATCACCCGGTGGGCATGGTGCTCGGCGGCGACGGAGGCCCTCAAGTTGTCGGCGGTGGTGCCCACCAGGCCGGCCTGCCGGGCCAGGCCGGCGAAGTGCTCGTTGAGTTCGACGTCGGCCAGGCCGGTGAACAGGGCGGCGACCTTGGCGTGGCCGTGGTCCTTGGCGTGTTGGGCGAACAGGGTGTAGGCGGCGTGCGCGAGAGCCTCGCCGTGCATGGCCCTGGCCAGGTTCTCCCGGGTGCGCGGGGAGGAGGCGAGCGGCATTCCTGCCGCGACGGTCTCGTGGCGGGCGGCCGACGCCGCGGGGACGTTCCCCTTGCCGGAGACGACGGCCTTCAGCGCGGCCGTAAGGGCCTTGCGGTGGTCGTTCTCGTCACGGGCGAGCTCGTCGAACAGCTCGGCGGCGGCCGTGTCGCCGTCACGGCGGGCCTGCTCGGCGAACTCCGGGTAGGAGGTGAGGGCCTCGGTGGTCTCGCCCTCGATCGCACGGCGCAGGTTGGACTCGTCGCTCCCGACGAGGTCGGCGAGGCCGGCTTCCCTCTTGAAGTGGTCGTTCAGCTCGTCCTCGGCGGTGTCGGCGAAGAGCTTGGCCGCGCGCGGCAGCTTCTCCCGCTCGGCCTGTTTGCCGAAGAAGCTGTAGGAGGCGTAGGCGAAGGCCTCCTCGCGCATCGAGGCCATCAGGTCTGCCACGGTACTCAGGGCGAGCACGCGGGAGGCGTCCTTTCCGGCCGCAGCATCCGTCCTGCCCGCCGCGCTCCCCTGCGTCCCGACGCCGGGCTTGACGGGGGAGGCGTCCTGCGGGGAACCGACGGGGGAGGAGAAGGCGGGCAGGGCGCCGCCGGCCATCGCGGCCGAGGCCACAACGAGGATCGCGAGCGCGCGAACCGATCGAACGTGCTGCATGCTGACTTCCTTTCCCGGCACCGCGACGGCGCCGGAACCGTGATGCCCCCGGCGGTACTCTCACCCGGTTGAGGAAAGTCATACGGCTACCTGCATACACCCCCGCGAAAGGGTGAAGCCGGTACGCCCGCCTGCTGCATCGCCCCAGGTCGCGCGGGAAGCCCGGGCGGCCAGGAGGCCGCGCCGGACGACGCGGGCCCCGTGCCTCACCGCCTCTTGCGCAGCCGGCTGAAGGCCTGCTTGGCCTGCTCCCGCTTCCTGGGATCGGAGGCCATCCTCCTGCCCTCCTCGGTCAGGCGGCGCCCCTGCGGGCTCCGCGCGAACTCCTTGATCCGGTTCATGATCCCGGGCACGGTCCATCCACTCCTCGACGTCGTCACCGCCCGGACGGCGGTGCGCTCTCGACCGTCCCCTACCCCGCAGAACGCGACAGGCACGCGACGGGCACCGGTTCCGCGCAGGTGTTCGGAGCGGTGGGCGGGCGGACCGGACGCACCTCCCGAAAAATCGCCGGACGTGTCCGGTGGTCTCCGGGGCAGGAGCGGCCGAGGCGGACCGCACGGCGCGGCCGCCCGGGGACAGGACGGCACCGTCGGCGTCCTGTCCCTCACGTGTCCTGTTGAGGAGAGTTCCTGTGCCCGTTTCGGTGGGAGTCGAAGAAGAGTTCCACGTCGTCGACGTGGAGAGCCGGATGCTGGTGCCGCGGGCCCGCGCGGTGCTGGACCGGCTGCCGGAGCACGGCTTCACCACCGAGCTCCAGCAGTCGATCGTCGAGGCCAACAGCGGGGTGCACGTCTCGCTCGACGCGCTCCACGCCGACCTCGCGGAGTCCCGGCGGGCGCTGGACGCGGCCGCCGCGCCGCTGGGCCTGGCCGCCGTCGCGGCCGGCACCGTGCCGCTGGCCCGCGCCGGCTCGGTGGACGCCACCCCCGACCCGCGCTACCGGCGCATGGTCGAGGAGTACCGCACGGTCGCCCACGAGCAGCTGATCTGCGGCGCACAGGTGCACGTCGACGTGCCCGACCGCGACACGGCGGTGCGGGCGATGTGCGCGGTGTCGCCGTGGCTGCCCGCCCTGCTGGCGCTGTCCGCCAGCTCTCCGTTCTGGTTCGGCTCCGACACCGGGTACGCCAGCTGGCGCACCCTGCTGTGGCAGCGCTGGCCCACCACCGGCCCGGCCGGCTGCTTCGGCTCGGCCGCCGAGTACGACGCGGCCGTGGCAGGCCTGGTTCGCTCGGGTGTGATCAGCGACCCGGGGATGGTCTACTACGACGTCCGCCCCTCGGCCCACCAGCAGACCCTGGAGCTGAGACTCTGCGACGCCTGCCCCCGCGCCGAGACCGTGGTGATGATCGCCGGGCTGTTCCGCGCCCTGGTGGTCGACGCCTGCGAGGCCGCGCCGGGGGACTGCGGCGGGGGGCGGGGCCGGCACGAGGGCCTGCGGGCGGCGAACTGGCGGGCCGCCAGGTCCGGGCTGGAGGGCGACCTGATCGATCCGGTCTCCGGGACGGCGGCGCCCGCGCCGCAGGTGGTGCGGTCGATGCTGGCCCGGCTGCGCCCGCGCCTGGAGGAGCTCGGCGACTGGGACGCCGTGTCGGAACTGGCCGAGGACGCCCTGGGCCGCGGCAGCGCCGCCCACCGCCTGCGGCGCGCGGCGGACGACGGCGGCCTGACGGCGGCCGTCGACCTGCTGGTCGACGAGACCCGCGGCGGCCGTGCCGAGGGCCGGCGGCCGCACCGCGGCGGCCCGTCCGCGAACCGCCGGCCGCGGCGCGGCCTGGCGGTGGCCCGCGGCGGCCTGCTCGGGAGCGGCGGGCAGGCCCCGGTACTGCCGGGAAGGCCCGCGGCAGTGCCCGCGACCGTGCCCGCGGCAGTGCCCGCGGCCGCGGGCGGTGCGGGCCGTCCGGGCACGGCCGCCGGCGGCCCGCACCCCCGGCCGAAGAAGCCGGCTCTGCCGCTCGGCAGGACCGTGCTCCCCCTGCACCGGGACGGCCAGGACCCCGTCCCCCGCTGACCGCTCCCGCCGGGACCGTCCCCCGCTGACCGCTCCCGCCGGGACCGTCCCCCGCTGACCGCTCCCGCCGGGACCGGCCCCCGCTGACCGCTCCCGCCGGGACCGTCCCCCGCTGACCGCTCCCGCCGGGACCGGCCCCCGCGGGCCGGTCCCGGCGGGCCGGTCCCGGCGGGGGCGGCGGCCACCGACCGCCGGCGGCGCGCGGCGGACCTGCGGATACGCGGACGCGGAGCGGGCAGGCGTCCCTGTGCGTCAGGGGCCCGGCCCGCCGCCTCCGCGCCCGCCCGCCGAGCGTCCCTGTCACCGATCGAACAAGGAGTGCACGCACATGCGCCACCACAGAGCCCCGTTCCCGTCCCGCCGGTCCGAGGCAGCCGCTTCCCCACCGCCCGCGGAACGGGCTCCGGCAGGAGGGGGTGCCGCATGTGCGGGCTGAGCGGGGAGATCCGCTTCGACGGCGGACGGCCCGACGTCGCGGCCGTGGAACGGATGACCGACCGGCTGGAGGCACGCGGGCCCGACGGCCGGGGCGTGTGGTCGCAGGGCGCGGTGGCGCTCGGCCACCGCCGGTTGAAGATCATCGACCTGTCGGAGCGCGGCGCCCAGCCGATGACCGACCCGCAGGGCCGGCTCACCGGCGTCTTCAACGGCTGCATCTACAACTACCAGGAGCTGCGCCGGGAGCTGGAGGACCTGGGCCACCGCTTCTTCTCCACCTCCGACACGGAGGTGCTGCTGAAGGCCTACCTCCAGTGGGGTGCCGGCTGCGTCGACCGCCTCTTCGGCATGTTCGCCTTCGCCGTGGTCGAGCAGGACACAGGCCGGGTGGTGCTGGCCCGTGACCGGCTGGGCATCAAGCCCCTGTACCTGACGGAGGACTCCCGCCGGCTGCGCTTCGCCTCCTCGCTGCCGGCCCTGCTGGCGGGCGGCGGCGTGGACACCTCGCTCGACCCGGTCGCCCTGCACCAGTACCTGAGCCTGCACGCGACGGTGGCCGCGCCGCGCACCGTGCTGGCCGGGGTGCGCAAGCTGCCCCCGGCGACCGTGCTGACCGTGGAGCCGGACGGCAGCCGCCACGACCACCGCTACTGGCAGCCGTCGTACACCCGCCGTCCCGAGCACGAGGGGATGGACGCCGCCGACTGGCGGGACGCGGTGCTGGAGTCGCTGCGCACCGCCGTGCGCCGGCGCATGGTCGCCGACGTGCCGGTGGGCGTGCTGCTGTCGGGCGGGCTGGACTCCAGCCTGATCGTGGCGCTGCTCGCCGAGGAGGGCCAGAAGGACCTGGCGACGTTCAGCGTCGGCTTCGAGTCGGAGGGCGGCGAGCAGGGCGACGAGTTCTCCTACTCCGACCTGGTCGCGCGGCGCTTCTCGACCGACCACCGCCAGATCATGGTCCCCTCGGACCGGCTGGCGAACGCCCTGGACAGGGCGGTGGCCGCCATGAGCGAGCCGATGATCAGCCACGACACGGTCGCCTTCCACCTGCTGTCGGAGCAGGTCTCCAAGGAGGTCAGGGTCGTCCAGAGCGGGCAGGGCGCCGACGAGGTCTTCGCCGGGTACCACTGGTACCCGGACCTGGCGGCGGTGCCGCGCGAGGAGGAGCCGGAGACGTACGCGCAGGTGTACTTCGACCGGCCGCACGCCGACCTCGCCCGGATGCTGCAGCCGCACGTCCTGGCGGACCACGACGCCTCCTCCGCCCTGGTGCGGGAGCACATGGCGGAGGACGGCGCCGAAACGGCGCTCGACGCGGCGCTGCGGCTGGACACCCACGTGATGCTGGTCGACGACCCGGTCAAGCGGGTCGACAACATGACCATGGACTGGGGCCTGGAGGCGCGGGTGCCGTTCCTGGACCACGAACTGGTGGAACTGGCCGCCGCCTGCCCCCCGAGCTCAAGCTCGCCCAGGACGGCAAGGGCGTGCTCAAGGACGCAGGCCGGCAGGTGCTGCCGCGCGAGGTCGTCGACCGGCCCAAGGGGTACTTCCCGGTGCCGGCGATCCGGCACATGGCGGGACCGGTGCTCGACCGGGTCCGCGAGGCCCTGTCGGCCCCCGAGGCCCGGGCCCGGGGGATCTTCCGGGAGTCGTACGTCTCCGAGCTCCTGGAGGCGCCCGACGCCCACCGCACCAAGCGCGGGGCGAACACCCTGTGGCAGGTAGCTTTGCTGGAGATATGGCTGCAGACGCACGGAATCCACTGACCGGGGCACGGGAGTCGCGGGCCGGTTCCGCGGCTCCCGCCACGCCCGCCTCCGCCACGCCCGCCTCCGCCGCGGCCACGTCCACGACGGCCGGGGCCTCCACGGCCGCGTCCACCGCGGCCGGGCTCCCGGGGCCGGGGCACGGTCCGTCCGGGTACGGCCCGGGCGGGCACGGCGGCCGCGTCCCCGCGACGGCCCCCGTCGCCGTGCCGCTGCCCGAGGTGCACGTGCGCCGGGACACCCCCGCGCCGGTGACCGCCCACGGCTGCTGGTACCCGGCGGCCGATCCCACCGGCCGGCAGGTCGCCTTCATCTGCAACCGCAGCGGCGTGCCGCAGCTGTGGACCGGGCCGGTGGACGGCAGCGAGGCCCGCCTGCTGGACCCGGGCCCCGACCCGGTGACGGAGGTGTCCTGGTCGCCCGACGGCCGCTGGATCGCCTACACCACCGCCCCGGGCGGTGGCGAGCACACCCGGGTGCTGTGCATCCGCCCCGACGGCACCGGCCGCCGGGTGCTGGGCGGCGCCGAACCGGGCAGCTCCGCCTACCCCGGGCGGTGGACGCGCGACGGCTCCGCCCTGGCCGTCACCGTCGCCGCCCCCGCCGTCCGCCCGTTCCCGGACGGCGGCACCGGGCACGCCCCGGGCGAACAGGCCGGCGCCCCGCCGGGCCCGCCCCCGCTGCCCCGTGCCGGGGCGCTCCCGCCCGGGTGGAGCCGCCGGGACGGGCACGCGGTGCTGCTCGGCGGCGTGCACCCCGGCGAGGTCGGGCGGGCCCGCACCCGGTGCTGCCAGTGGACGGCGCCCCGCCGCGGGGCGCCGCGCCGGGGATCGGCACGATCGCGACGCACCCCGCTCCCGGACCGCCCGCGCCGGTCCCGGGCCTCCTCGCCGGGCGGGACCCGGGGGCGGGCGCGGCGCCGGGGAGCGCGAGCTGGCCGCCTACCTGGCCGACCCCGACGGTGTGCGCTCCCCCGAACTGCTGGCCACCGAGGCCGGTGCCGCCACCTTGAGGGTGTGCGACACCACCGCGGACGGGCGGCTGGCGCTGCTGCGCCGCGGGCCCAGGGGCCGGCGCGAGGCGGTGGTGCTGCGCACCGCGAACCTGGAGACGGCGTGCGTGCTGCCGGTGGCCGACGGCGACCCGTGGATCGGGCGCTTCTCCCCCGACGGCCGCACCCTGTGGCTGCGCAGCGACGCCGACCGCGAGTTCGCGGCCCTGCTCGTCGCGGAGCTGGGGCCGGACGGGGACTGCCTGCGCCTGTCCGTGGCGGCCGAGCGGGACGGCGCGGACCTGGAGCTGCTGGCCGTCTCCGACGACGGCCGGTCGGCCGCCCTGGCGTGGAACGTGCAGGGCCGCAGCGAGCTGGAGACCGTCGCGCTGCCCGACGGGGCGGGGCGGGACGGCGTTCCGCTCCCCGCCGGACCCGTGCCGCTGCCGCACGAGGTGGTCACCCGGGTCGTCCCGGTGGAGCCCGGCGGCCCCGGGGGGCCCGGGGGCCTGCTGGCGGCCCTGTCCGGTTCCCGGCGCCGGCCCGGCGTGTGGCGGGCGCCCGGGGGCGGGCCCCCCGTCCGCACCGGCTGGTCCTCCCGCGACGAGGACGTGATCGCCTCGGGCCACCCGCCCGTGCGCCCCGAACCGGTGCGGCTGCGCGCCCGCGACGGCCTGCCGCTGGGCGGCTGGTACTACCGCGCGCCGGGTCGGGACCACGGCCGGCCGGCCCCGTGCGTGATCCACCTGCACGGCGGGCCGGAGGAGCAGGAGCGGCCGGTGTTCAACCCGCTCTACCACGAGCTGCTGGGCCGCGGCCTGGACGTCTTCGCGCCCGACGTGCGCGGGTCCTCCGGTTCGGGCCGGTCCTTCGTCGACGCCGACCTGGGCGCCGGGCGGTTCGCGGCGATCGACGACGTCGCCGACTGCGCGGCCCACGCGGTGGCGGCCGGACTCGCCGACCCCGGGCGGCTGGCGGTGATGGGCCGCTCCTACGGCGGCTACCTGACGCTGGCCTCCCTGGTGTGGCACCCGCACCTGTTCCGCACCGGCGTCGCGGTGTGCGGCATGTCGGACTTCGCGACGTTCTTCGCCGGCACCGAGCCGTGGATCGCGGAGTCGGCCGCCGCCAAGTACGGCCATCCCGAGCACGACCGGGAGCTGCTGCGCGCCCTGTCGCCGATGAGCCGCATCGAGGACCTGCGGGCGCCGCTGCTGGCCGTGCACGGCGAGCACGACACCAACGTGCCCTTCGGCGAGTCGGAGCAGGTGGTGCGGGCGGCCCGCGAGCACGGTGTCCCGGCCGAGCTGCTGGTGCTGCGCAACGAGGGGCACGAGTTCCTGCGCGAGGGCAACCGGCTGCTGTTCCGCCGCACCGCCGCGGAATGGCTGGAGCGGTACCTCAAGGGCTGAACCGCCGGCGGCGGCGCGCAGGCCGCGGCAGCCTGCCGGACCGCCGGCGGCCTGTCAGTTCCGGGAGACCGTGATCGTCGCCGCCTCGTCGTAGAAGGCCACGCAGTCCTTGATCAGGGCGACGCCCTCCAGCGGCTCCGGGTAGCCCACACCGCGTTCGCCCGGGTCTCGCCGGTGTCGCGGTCGACGAACGACCAGTACCTGGCGTCGCCCTTGAACGGGCAGTGGGTGCTCAGACCGGTGGGCTCCAGGAAGGTGAAGTCGACGTCCTCGACGGGCACGTAGAAGCGGGCGGGCAGCCCGGTCTCGGTCACCACGACCGGGTGGTCCGTCTCGGCGACGACCCTGCCGCCGATCTCCACCCTGACGTGCCGGTCCCCCGGTACGGCGTCCACTCGGTGCTGCGACTGGGGCACGGGTCCTCCTGAGCGGTGTCGGGAAAGGGACGTCCCGGCGGTACCGGTACCGACTGTACGTGCCCCCGGGCGCCCTCGCCGCGGTGTTCGCCGCGGGAGCCGCTTCGCGGCGGGCGGCGTGCCCGCGCGGGGCCGTGCCTCGGCACCCGTCACCGCCGGACGCCGGTGAACAGGGCGCCGCCCGGTGCCGGAGAGGCACCGGGCGGCGGTGGCGCGCGGGGAGCCGGTTCATCCGGTCCGGAACGCCGGGGCCCTTGCGACGTGCGGCGTCATTCCGTCCGGGGGGCCGGCGTCACGTCCGTCCGGTTCCGGACCAGGGAGGGGATCCGGCGCACCAGGCGCGTCGCCACGGCGGCGCAGGCGATGCCCGCGGCGAGCGAGGCGAGCAGCGCCAGCAGCGCGGAACGGTCCGCGAGGTGGGGGTAGACCTGCCAGTGCACCAGATAGATGTACAGGGAGCTGCTCGCCAGGACCCCCGCGGCGCGGTTGAGCACCCCCAGGCTCGGCAGGCTCGGCACCCAGATCAGCAGGACGAGCCCGGCCACGACGACCGCCTCCCGCTGCGGCTGGCCGAAGAACCCCGGGACGGTGGCCAGGACCGCGGCGGTCACCAGCAGCCGCTGCCACGCGCTGCTCGCCTTCGCCGCCGCCCAGCCCAGCGCGAACAGCCAGAAGACGACGACCGGCGTCAGGTGCGGGGCGCGCTGGTCGAAACCGGGTAGGTCGTAGCGGGTGACCAGGCCCAGTGCGGCGAGAGCCACGGGGAGGGCGAACGGGAACCGTCTCTCCGCCCGGTCCACCGCCGGGACGGCCAGGAGGGCGGTCACGACGACCAGGATGTGGACGACGGCCTCGACGAACCAGTAGTGCCAGTGCGTCCGGCCCTCGTAGGAGCCGAGGACCGTGTTGAGCAGGAAGACGTTCGCCACCTCGTACTTGTCGGTGACGAGCACCACCAGGGCGATCCAGACCGCGCTCGGCACGGCGATGCGCACGACGCTGTTCACGGCGTGCCGGACCCGCTCGCGGCGCCCCGCCGGGGTCAGGTGGAAGCGGGCGAAGTTGAAGCCCGCGAGGCCCAGCAGCACGTGGGCGCCGCCCTGCACCAGGAACAGCGGTATGTGGGAGCCGACGACGAGGACGATGGCGACGGCGCGCAGCGCGACACCGGTCTCCAGGACGCGCCGCCGGGTCGCGGGCCGCCGCGCGGGCGCCTGCGGGTCGCCTGCTGCCCCCGGGGTTTCCGCCGTTCCCCGGCCGCCCGCCGCCCCCCGGCTGCCTGCCGGTTCCGGGCGCGGCGCCGGCTCGAGGTCGCGTATCGGCAGGGTGTGCCAGTCGGCGGGCAGGTGCCCCAGCGCCTCCTCCAGCCTCAGCGACATCTCCACGTAGCACAGCGAGTCGCCGCCCAGGCCGACGAAGCTGCTGTCCTCGGTGACGTCGGTGCGGTCGAGGATCTCGGCGTAGAGCCGGCACAGCCCGGCCCGGTCGGCGGAAGCCCGCTCCCCCGGTTCCGGTTCCGGCCCCGGCCCCGGCCCCGGTTCCGGAGCAGGTTTCGCTCCCGGAGCCGGCGCGGGCGGCCGTGCTCCCCGGACGGCGCGGGGGCGCCTCCGTCCGCGGAGGCCAGCCGCCGCACGGCCCCGTAGTCGGGCTTGCCCGTGGGCAGCCGTGGCAGTTCGGGGAGGAGGTGGACGCGGACGGCCCGCCGGGGCAAACCGCACGCGTCCGCCACCGTCCGCCGGACCTGCTGGGCGTCCGCGTCGCCGGTGACGGCGACGAGGAGTTCCCCGTCGCCCCCGACGCAGTACGAGGTGATGCCGTGCCGTTCGAGCAGCACCTCGACCTGCTGCGGGTCGACGCGCAGGCCGAGGATCTTCGCGAACCGGCTGCGCCGTCCCACGATCTCGTACAGCCCGTCGGCCGCGCGGCGGGCGACGTCGCCGGTGCGCAGTTCCCGGACGGTGCGGCCCAGGCGCAGGTCGGCCGGGGTCTCGGCGTACCCCAGCATGACGTTGGGCCCCGTGTACACCAGCTCGCCCGTGCCGTCCTCGCCCGTGTCGCCCTCGCCGGGGCGGTCCGGCAGCGGCAGGAGGCGGAAGGAGCCCCCCGGCACGGGGACGCCGACGGCCTGCGGGCGGGACTCCGCCAGGTGCGGGGGCAGGTAGGCCATGCGCGCCGTGGCCTCCGTCTGGCCGTACATGACGAACAGGTCCCAGCCGTTGCGCCTGCCGGTGGCGGCGTACTCGGCCACGCGCTCCGGCGCCAGCCGGCCGCCGGCCTGGGTGACGTAGCGCAGGTGCGGCAGGTCCATACCGGCGAAACCGATGCGGTCGAGCAGGTCGAAGGTGTACGGGACGGCGGCGAACGTGGAGCCCCGGGCGCGGCGGAACAGTTCCCAGAAGCAGCCGTCGGCCACCGACAGGTCGGTGAGGACCAGCCCCGCGCCGCGCAGCAGGTGGCTGTTGATGACGGAGAGCCCGTAGCAGTAGTGCATGGGCAGGGTGGTGGCAGCGCGGTCGCCATCGCGTATGCCCAGGTACTCGGCGATGGACTCGGCGTTCGCCTGGAGGTTCTCGTGCGACAGGCGGACGAGCTTCGGCGACCCCGTCGAACCGGAGGTGCTCAGCAGCAGTGCGAGGTCGGGGTGGAGGTCGTGCGCGGAGACCGGGCGCCGCTCGCGGACCTCCCACTCCCCGCCGGACGGGAGCACCACGACGTCGGGGTCGTAGGCGGCGGTCAGCGACCGCACCGCCTCGTCGTTGTCGCCCGGGACCAGCAGGACCGGGTGGCCGGCGGCCAGCGCCGCGAGGTAGACGACGAGGGCGTCGGCGGTGTTGGCGCCGGCGAGCAGCACCAGCCGCCGTTCCTCGCCGAGGCGTTGCGCCGTGGCCGCCACCCGCGCGGCGAGCTCCCGGTAGGAGGTCTCGCCGTCACGGGTGACGAGGGCCGTCCGGTCACCGTGGGCCGCCAGGGCGCGGGCGAACGGGACCGTCTTGGTTCTGGGGAGCAGGTCGGGCGGATATGTCACCAGCGCATAGTAGGTAAGCCTTCCCTTATGAAGAAGTGAAAGTGTGCCGTCTCACCTTCGCGGACACCCCGGCCCCGCCGGCCGTCGGCGGAGCAGGGGCGGGGCCGGGGGCGAAGCCGGGACTGCGGAATCCGCCAACGGGCTTCCCGGTGGGGCAAGTCGGGCTCGGCCGGCCGGTGACCGGGCCCGCCGGACCGTCGGGGACGGCCCAGGGGGCGGCGGAAGTGGATCAGGGGGCGGCGAGGGCGCCCCCGCCCGGGAGGGGCCCCGCGTCCGTCTCCACCGTGGTGGTGACCCGCACGAGGGCGGGCGAGCGCGGGACCGAGCCGAACCCGAACCGCACGGGGGGATCGACCGGGGCGAGCGGGCCGAGGTCGCTGCCGTCGAAAGCGGCGGCGACCCCGGTCACCGGCCTCAGGTCCCGGGCTCCGTACCACTCCCGCCGCCCTCCGCCCGCACTCCCCCGGGTACGCACCCCGGGGAGCAGGCGGGCGGGGAGGTCCACCAGCGCCGCCCAGGCGGGGAGGGCGGCGAGCGGGCCGGGCACGGCGCGCAGCAGCAGCCCCAGCGGTCCGCGCCTGCCGACGGTGAAGCGCAGGTCCAGCGGGCCGGCCGCGACGGTCCAGACCGGGCCTGCCGCACCCACCACGACGGGGACGGTCCGCACCCGGTCGAAGCGGTAGGTGGCCGCGACGAAGTCCCCGGTCTCCCGGGTCGGGGCGAGCAGGAGGCGCTCCCCGTCCGCGTGCTCGACCATCACGTCGCTGAACGCCCCGAACGGCGACCGCGGCCAGTGCCCCAGCACCACCCTGGTGCCGGAGGCGGTCCCGATGCCGGCGATCCACCCGTCGAACCTCATCCGTGCGGCCCTCACGGTTCCAGGGTTCCCCGGACCGCGCGGAACAGGCAGGGCACGGAGCACGGCCGGCGACGGCTGCGCCCAGGAAGCCGCCGCGCGCTACAGCCGTGCAACCCGGCCGCGGCCCTTGTCCCGGTTCCGGCCGCGCCCGTGGCCGCGCCCGTGCCCCGGCTCGGCGTTCCCCCGCGCCGCCGCGCCGGCCGGCTCCACCGGGGGCGGCGGGGAGAACGGGTCCGTGACCGGTGCGGGCGCCGGTGCGGGCAGCGGCTCGGTGACGTCCGGGTCGGAGAACAGCGGCAGGGTCATTCGAGCACCTCTCGGGTCTGCCGCGGCCGCCTCCCGGAGGGGGAGGCGGCCGCAGTCGTGGAACAGCGCGCGGCCGCGTCCCCGGGAGGGACGCGCCCGCACCGGCATGTGCCCTACCCCGAACGGCGCGGTTCACCGCGGTGAACCGCGCGGCGTCCGCGCGGCGTTGCCCCGCGCACTGCACGGCCGACACCCGACGCCGGGAAACCTGACACAAGGTGTCCGGTTTCCGCGGTTCCCTGGGGGCATGGCAACGAACTGGTCGGAATTCCGCGCGGCGGAGCCCGTCTTCGCCCGAATCGTCGAGGAGCGGTTCCTGGGCCACCGGCACCACGTCCTCGCCACCCTGCGCAAGGACGGCTCCCCCCGGCTCACAGGACTGGAGGTGACCTTCCGCTCCGGCGAACTGTGGCTCGGCATGATGCAGGGCTCCCGCAAGGCCGGGGACCTGCGCCGCGACTCCCGCTTCGCGCTGCACGCGAATCCGGGCGGCGGCACCGGCATGGACGGCGGAGACGTGCGGGTCGCGGGACGCGCCGCCGAGGTGACCGACCCCGCGACGGTCGCCCGGTTCTCGCGGGAGGTCGGGCAGCCGGAGCCGTTCCACCTGTTCCGCGCCGAACTCGCGGAGGTGGTGCGCGTCTCGGTGGAGGGGGACGAACTGGTGGTGCAGGCGTGGCGCCCCGGCCGCGCCGTGCGCACCGTCCGCCGCGGCAGCGACGACGCCGTCCCCCGCGAAGAGGGCCGCGGCGAACCGGCCGGGCGCACCTGAGGACGGGACAGGGCGGGCCGGGCTCCCCGAGGACGTACCCGCGTCCGTCCGCACGACGCCCGGCGATCCGCTCGTCCGGCCGGTGCGATTCGCACGCGGGCCGCCCAGGGCCGGTCGCGGTGCGAGCGGCCCGGGGCGGGAGGCGGTCACCGGCCGGTCACCGAAGGTCGCCGGCGGGCGCCGCGCTACGGACGGGGGCGGCGGGACGGGGCGGCGGCCCGCTCGGGGGCCTCGGACCCCGGCCGCCCGTCGCCGTCCTGCCGGTCGACGGGCTGCTGGTCGCCGTCCTGCCGGTCGCCGTCCTGCCCGCGGGTGGCGGCCAGGGACCAGACGATGGAGACGGTGATGGTGACGACGATGACGCCGAGGGTCACCGGAATGGGCAGCTTGCCGACGGGGGTCTCGGACAGGATCAGCTTCACGCCGGCGAAGGCCAGCAGGACGGCCAGTCCGTAGTGCAGGTACTGGAAGCGCCGCAGCAGTCCGGCGAGGCAGAAGTACAGGCTGCGCAGGCCGAGGACGGCGAAGGCGTTGGCGGTCCAGACGATGAAGGTGTTGGTGGTGATGGCCAGGACGGCGGCGACGGAGTCGACGGCGAAGACCAGGTCGGTCGCCTCGATCGCGATCAGGGCCACGAACAGCAGGGTCGCCGTCCGGCGTCCGTTGATCCGGACGAAGAACCTGTCCTTGTGGAACCGCGCGTCGGTCGGGACGATCCTCTTGACCAGGCGGACCACCGGGTTGCGGTCGGGGTGGACCTCCTCGTCCTTGGAGAAGGCCATCTTCCAGCCGGTCCAGATCAGGAACGCGCCGAACAGGTAGGCGGTCCAGAAGAACACCTGGAGCAGCTCGGCGCCGACGAAGATGAAGACGAGCCGGGCGGCCAGGGCGCCGAGCACGCCCCAGAAGAGCACCTTGTGCTGGTAGGCGGCGGGGACCGCGAAGTAGGAGAACACCAGGGCGAAGACGAAGACGTTGTCGATCGACAGCGCCTTCTCGATGAGGTAGCCGGCGTAGTAGGTGCCGGCCGCGTCCCCGCCCTGCCAGGCCAGCAGCACCAGGCCGAAGGCCAGCCCGGCGGCGATCCACAGCACGCTCCAGGCGGCGGCCTCGCGGAAGCCGATGACGTGGTTGTCGCGGTGGGCGAGGAGGTCGACGGCGAGCATGAGGGCGATGCCGACGGTCAGTGCGGCCCACACCCACAGCGGGACGGCGAAGGTCAGGTCTTCCATCGGGGCACGCTCCTTCTCCCGGGCGGACACGGGAGAGGAAATACGAAGAAACGGACGAATGCCCCCATCGTCACCCGTCCCACGGGGGGCGTCAACGGTTGGGCGAAGTTTTTTTCGTCAATTGCGGAGCGTGAAAAATGGTTCGTACGATGGGGCCATGACGGCTCCCTCGTCCGCCCGCGGCAGCGACCGGTGGACCTTCCTCACCAGCCACGCCCGCGTGCTGCTGCGCATCGCCCGCGAGCCGGACGTCCGGCTGCGCGACATCGCCGCAGGCGCGGGCATCACCGAACGCGCCGCACAGGCGATAGTGGCCGACCTCGAGGCGGCCGGATACCTCACCCGCACGCGCGTCGGCCGCCGCAACCACTACACCGTCGACCCCTCAGTCGGCCTGCGCCACCCCTCCGAGGCCGACCGCCCCGTGGGCGACCTCCTGCAGGCGTTCCTCCGCCGCGAGGACGCACCGCCCGAGGACGCACCGGTCGAGGGCGCACCGGTCGAGGACGTGCCCGCCGGGAGGATCCCTGCCGAGGCGGCACCGGCTCCCGGCGGGCGGACAAGCACGTGAAGCCCCGGACGGACGAATTGCTCCTGGCCAACACCCCGCCCACCAGGAGCTTCACCTTTTACCGGGCACTCCTCGTACCGACGGGTCAACCAATCGGCCGGTCCAAAAAAGGATCATTCTCTTTTTGAGATCAAAGTTGCGGAAATTTTCAGCCAAAAATCAGCCGGAAACGTCCTGCCTGGTAATTCGCCGATACCTTAACGTTTCCTGCGCTCGGAAATTTCCGGAGCTTCGTGACCGAAGGGAACAAGATCCCATGCGCACGAGAACAAAGATCAGCGTCATCCTGGCGGCCAGCGCCGTGGCCGCATTCGGGATGGCAGGGCCGACCTCCGCGTCGACCGAACTCGAAAGCACGATCGCGGCTCAGGCACAAAAGGCAGGGTTGGACAAGAGTGAGCTGGCCGAACTGCAGCGGCAGATCGACAAGCAGATGGCCAAGACCCCCGGCGGGAAGCAGATCGGCGTCAACCAGGTCGCATGGCGCGGCGGCAAGGCCGTCATGACCTTCCCGTTGCCGGGCGAGAAGAAGGCCCGGGCTGTCGATGAACCCCTCGGCGCTCTCGGGACGCCGAACTGCAGCTACCTCTGGACGTGCCTCTACGAGCACTCCAACTTCGACGGGCGCCGCCTGACCTGGTCGGACTGCAACTTCGAGAATCTCGCCAACTGGGGCTTCAACGACCAGACCACGTCCTGGCACAACAACCAGAGCCGGGGCACGCAGACCCACGTCTACAACTGGACAGGGTCGTACTGGGCCCTGCTGTGGTCGTCCACCGCTCCGTCGTCCAGTTCCAACGTCGGCAGCGCAAACAATGACAAGGCCGATGGAATCCGGGTGTGCTGATCAGCAGCGCCGGCCGTTCTCCCGGTCTGCCGAGTAACCGGGAGAAAGACACCAGCCGTTTCACCCCCCTTGCTTTGCGTGGTCCTTCACGCCGCAGCTTTTACTCGGAGGAACTCAACAGGTGAAAGGCACCGCGCCCCTCGGGGCCGCACCCGAACCGGGTGCGGCCCCGAGGGCTGTAAAACACAGCCGGGGAGACCTGCGGAAGCCGAGCGGCAACGAAAGTGTTTCGCAGACGCATTGAGCCGTTTACAACTCGGCCCACCCGCCGGTGCAGGGGTCATCGGCTTTCAACAGGTCGACGGCCACCGAGCCCCGCATCGGCCCGGCCGAACCGTTCCCCAGCAGTTCTGCCCCGACTTCGCGGTCGAGGACCTGGAACAGGACCGAGTCCTGGCTGCTGGAGCCGGGCGCGGGCGAGGCGGGCCACCCGTCGGACGAGGACAGGCAGCGGGTCCTCGTAAACCCGGCCGGGTGTCTCCCCCACCCGGCGAGTGACCGGCAGCTCCCGTCCGGTCCGCCGGCTGCCGTGATCGGTCCCGCCGGGACTTCCGGCAACCCCGGTTGCTCGTGTCCGGAACCCGTCCGGGAGCCCGCGGGGGTCAGTACAGGCTCACGCCGTACTTGGCGAGCGCCTCGGTGACGGGCTGGTAGAAGGTCGTGCCGCCGGTCCTGCAGTCGCCGCTGCCGCCGGAGGTGATGCCGAGCGCCTTGGTGCCGTCGTAGAGCGCGCCGCCGGAGTCCCCGGGTTCGGCGCAGACGTTCGTCTGGATCATGCCGCGGACGGTGCCGCCCCCGCTGTAGCGGACGGTGACGTCGAGCGCGGTGACGGTGCCGCCGTGCGTGCCGGTGGTCGATCCGGTGCGCTTGACGGACTCGCCCACGTAGGCGTCGGCGGCGGTGAAGCCGCCGGGGCGGCTGAGGGAGGTGTTGTCGTAGCGCACCAGGGCGTAGTCGTTGCCGGGGAAGCTGGATCCGGTGGTCGGGCCGACGAGCGTGCGCTGCCCGGAGTCGGCGTACCAGGTGTCGACCACGTTGCCGCAGTGCCCCGCGGTGAGGAAGTGGGGGACGCCGCCCTTGACGACGTTGAAGCCGAGCGAGCAGCGGTATCCGTTGCCGTATATGGCGTCGCCCGCGGAGAGCAGCGGGGTGAAGACGCCGGGGGTCCGTTCCACCTCGATCGCCCCCGCGTCGGCCCCGGCCTCCTTCTCGATCCTGGCGATCTCGGCGCGGGAGACGGTGCTGTCCGCGGTCACGACGACCCGGCCCGCCTCCTCGTCCACGTGCCAGGCGATGCCTCCCACGCCGGCCCGCGTCACTGCGTCGTCCGCCCTGGCGAGCCGGGCCGCGGAGTGGTCCTGCTGGGAGGCCGCGGCGGCGCCGGGCACGGCGGCCGCGGCGATGCCCGCGACCGCGGCGAGGGCGAGCAGGCGGGTGCGCACGGTTCCGGCGTTCCGTGAAGTGGTGTGTCGGGTCGTCACCGGTCTCCTCCTGGGGGCGGGGCCTCCCACGGGTGACGGCTCGTCGGGTGCCGGGTCGGGGCACACGCGGTCCGTCCCACCGCAGGGGACCACAAATGGCGTGTCCCTGACATTTCAATGACGAGTATCGGCCACCCGCACGGCCGCCACAAGAGCGCCTGCAACAAGGGCCCTTCTCGTAGGACTCCTTCCGGCAGGATCCCTTCCGGCAGGAGCCCTTCCGGCAAAGGCCCCGGCGGAGCCGGAGACGGCCGGGAAGCCCTGCCCCCGGCCGCCGCGCACATCCCTGACCGGACGTCGGCTCCCCGACGGGACTCCATCTTCTCGACGGGGCGTCAGGGACGGTCGGCCCGCCCGGCAGGGGCCGGGGGCGCTCGGCCCGGTGGGCCGGTCGGCCCCCGGAGGGGACCTGCGGCCCCTCCTGCCAGGAGCCCGCGGACGCCAGGCTGGGGGCGTCAGGCCCCGTCGCCCGCCTCAGGAGGTACCCACCATGCCGCTTTCCGTCGTCGCCGGAGTGGACGGCTCGCGCGAGAGCCTGGCGGCCGTCGACTGGGCCGCCCGCGAGGCCCTCGTCCGCGGCCTCCCCCTGCACCTGGTGCACGCCCGGGAGTGGCAGCCGTACGCCCACGCTCCCCTCGCGGACCCCGGCGCGCCGAACCTCCGCGGCGAGAGGGCACTGCGCGAGGCGGTCGCCGGGGTCGGGCTCCGCCATCCGGGACTGGAGGTGACCGCGGAGCAGGTCGACGGCCGCCCGGAGGCCGTCCTGGCGGCGGTCGCCGGGGAGGCGGAGCTGCTGGCCCTCGGCTCGCACGGGGTCGGCGGCCTCGCCGGCCTCGTCATGGGCTCCGTGGCCCTGGCCGTCGCGGCCCGCGCCGAGCGGCCGGTCGTCCTGGTGCGGGCGGGCCGGGCGGAGGAGGACGAACGCCGGCCGGACGCCTCGGGGCTCCCCTCGGTCTCGACCCCGTACCGCGACGTGGTCCTCGGAGTGGGCCCGGCCGGGCCGTGCGAGGAGGTGCTGGAGTTCGCCTTCGACGCGGCCGCCCGGCGCGCGGCGGCCCTGCGGATCGCGCACGGCCGGGCCCCGGCCGTGCCCGCGGGGTTCGGGTACGGCGACGCGGACCCGGCGGACGCCGGACCCGGGCGCGGCCCCGGGTACGGGGAGGGCGAGGAGGCGGACGGGCTTCTGCACGTCTGGCGGCGCAAGTTCCCCGAGGTGGAGGTGCGGGAGCAGGCCGTGGTGGGCCGGCCCGGGCGGCATCTGGCGGAGGCCGCCTCCGACGCCTGCCTGGTGGTCGTGGGCAGGCGTGCGCGGCACTCGTCGGCCGGTACGCACATCGGTCCCGTCGCCCAGGCGGTGCTGCACCACTGCGCGGCCCCGGTCGCCGTCGTCCCGCACGGGTGAACCGCGCGGCGCGGGGCCCCGCCGGAGTGACCATCGCCACCTGGTTATGCAACTAGTTGCAAAACCAGGTGGCGATGGTCTAGAACTTGCGCACCGAGACTGCGCGAGGAGGCACCGGATGAGTGCGTACCCCCACCTGACGAGCCCGCTGGACCTGGGCTTCACGACGCTGCCCAACCGTGTGCTGATGGGCTCGATGCACACCGGCCTGGAGGAGGCGCCCGGCGGCTTCGAGCGGCTGGCCCAGTTCTACGCGGCCCGCGCCCGCGGCGGCGTGGGCCTGATCGTCACCGGCGGCATCTCCCCGAACGACCAGGGGCGTCCGTTCGAGGGCGGCGCGAGGATGACCACGGAGGCCGAGGCCGCGCAGCACGAGGCCGTGACCGCCGCGGTCCACCGCGAGGGCGGCCGGATCGCCATGCAGATCCTGCACTTCGGCCGGTACGCGTACCACGCCGACCTGGTGGCCCCCAGCGCGCTGCAGGCCCCGATCAGCCCCCACGTCCCCCGCGCCCTGCGCGAGGACGAGGTCGAGCAGACGATCGAGGACTTCGTCCGGGCCGCGGAGCTGGCGAAGCTGGCCGGCTACGACGGCGTCGAGATCATGGGCTCCGAGGGCTACCTGATCAACGAGTTCGTCGCGAGCGCCACCAACCACCGGCAGGACCGCTGGGGCGGCTCGTACGAGAACCGCATCCGCTTCCCCGTCGAGATCGTGCGCCGCACCCGCGAGCGGGTCGGCCCGGACTTCGTCCTGATCTACCGGCTGTCGATGCTCGACCTGGTGCCGGGCGGCTCCTCCCTGGAGGAGGTGGTCGCCCTCGCCCTGGAGGTCGAGGCGGCCGGCGCGACGATCATCAACACCGGGATCGGCTGGCACGAGGCGCGCATCCCCACCATCGCCACCTCCGTCCCGCGCGGCGCCTACGCCTGGGTGACGAAGAAGGTCATGGGCGCGGTCTCGGTGCCGCTGGTGACGAGCAACCGCATCAACACCCCCGAACTGGCCGAGGAACTGCTCGCCGGCGGCTACGCGGACATGGTGTCGATGGCCCGCCCCTTCCTCGCCGACCCCGACTTCGTCGCCAAGGCCCGGGACGGCCGCGCCGACACCATCAACTCCTGCATCGGCTGCAACCAGGCCTGCCTGGACCACACCTTCAGCGGGAAGATCACCTCCTGCCTGGTGAACCCGCGCGCCTGCCACGAGACCGAGCTCGTCCTCTCCCCCACCCGTGCCGCCAAGCGCATCGGCGTCGTCGGCGCCGGCCCCGCCGGGCTCGCCTTCGCCGTCTCCGCCGCCGAGCGCGGCCACGCGGTCACCCTCTACGAGGCCGCCGGCGAGATCGGCGGGCAGCTCAACCTCGCGCGCAAGGTGCCCGGCAAGGAGGAGTTCGACGAGACGCTGCGCTACTTCCGCGTCCAGCTGGAGCTGCACGGCGTGGACGTCCGGCTGAACACCGCCGTCACCGCGGACGACCTCGCGGGCGCCGGGTACGACGAGATCGTCGTCGCCACCGGCGTCACCCCGCGTGTCCCGGCGATCCCCGGCGTCGACCACCCCAGCGTCGTCAGCTACCTCGACGTCCTGCGCGGGGAGGCCGAGGTCGGCGGGCGCGTCGCGGTCGTCGGGGCGGGCGGCATCGGCTTCGACGTCGCCGAGTTCCTCACCGACGGCGGCGAGTCGGCCTCCCTCGACCCCGAGGCGTACTTCCGCCGGTGGGGCGTCGACACCGAGTACCGCTCCCGCGGCGGGCTGCGCGAGCCCGTCCTGCCGGAACCGCCGCGGACCGTCCACCTGCTGCAGCGCAAGACCACCAAGGTCGGCGCGAACCTGGGCACCACCACCGGCTGGATCCACCGCCTCGAGCTGCGGCACCGCAAGGTCGCCATGGTCGCCGGCGCCTCCTACGAGCGGATCGACGACGAGGGGCTGCACGTGAGGGTCGACGGCGTCGAGTCCGTCCTCCCCGTCGACACGGTCGTGCTGTGCGCCGGCCAGGAGCCGCGCCGCGGCCTGTACGAGGAGCTGATCGCGGCCGGGCACGACGCCCACCTGATCGGCGGCGCCGACGAGGCGGCCGAGCTGGACGCCAAGCGCGCGATCCTGCAGGGCACGAAGCTGGCCGCCGCGCTCTGAGATCCGCCCGGTACGGCCCGTACACCCGGCTGCGGGCCGTACCTAGGATGTGGCGCATGTCCCTCCCCCACGCGATCCTCACCGCCCTGCTCGAGAAGCCGTCGTCGGGGCTGGAGCTGACCCGCAGGTTCGACAAGTCGATCGGCTACTTCTGGTCGGCCACGCACCAGCAGATCTACCGGGAGCTGGGCAGGCTGGAGCAGGCCGGCCACATCCGCGCCCTGCCCTCCGGGCAGCCGGCCCGCGGGCAGCGCAAGGAGTACGAGGTGCTGCCCGCGGGCCGCACCGAACTGGCCTCCTGGGTGGCCGGGCGCGAGGACCCCAAGCCCGTCCGCGACCCGCTGCTGCTGCGCATGCGCGCGGCGGCCGTGGTGGGCTCGCCCGGGCTCGGCGACGAACTGCGGCGGCACCTGGAGCTGCACCGGCGGCAGCTGGCCGAGTACACCGGCATCGAGGAGCGCGACTTCTCCGACCCCGGCCTCACCGAGCAGGACCGGATGCGCCACCTGGTGCTCCGCGCCGGCATCGACCTGGAGACCTTCTGGACCACCTGGCTCGCCCGCGCCCTGTCCGAGCTGGGCGAGGAGTGACCGCGGGAGCGCCGCGCCGTCCGCCGGGAGCGCGGCGGGGACGCGGCGGGGACGCGGCGGGGACGCGGCGGGGGACGGTCAGTGGTGGCCGCGCAGGGAGGGCGGTGTGTAGCCGAGCTTCTGGTAGAGCGGGCAGTGGCCGAGCCCGCCGGTGGCCGTCAGGACGATCCCGACGAGCACCACCACGGCACCCAGGACCACGGACAGGACCGAGCCCGCGGCGGTGAGCAGGGCGATTCCGAGGGCGATCACGACCAGTCCCGCCACCAGGCGGGCCACCCTCTCGGTGCGGACGATGTTCGTGCTGCGCCGGTGGGGCGCGTGCAGCGTGGCGTGTCGGGTGTTCATGGCGGTTCCTCCCGGACCGTGCCGGCGGTGTCGCGCCTTGCCGGGCCGGGCGCGGGGCCCGCCGCCGTCCGGCGCTCCTCGTCGCAGTCCACGTTCGCGCCGCCGCGGCCGACCGCACAGGGCCTTACGTCCCCGGCCCGGGGGCCGGCCGACCCCCGCCGGCCCGGGCGTCCCCGGCCCGGGGGCCGGCCGACCCCCGCCGGCCCGGGCGTCCCCGGCCCGGGGGCCGGCCGGCCTCGGCGGAGGCGGTGCGCCCCCGCAGGGGTCATCCGGCCGCGGCCCCGGCCGGCCGCCACATCGGGTACATCCGCTCCCCCTCGTAGGGGAGGTCGAGCGGTTCCGCGCAGTCGGTGTAGCCGTGTCGCGCGTAGAGCCGGCGGCTGGCGGAGTTGCTGGCCTCCAGGTAGGCCGGGCGGCCCGCGCGGTCGAGCTCGTCGTGGTGCAGCCGGATGAGCTCCGTCCCGATGCCGTGCCCCTGGCGCCCGGGCAGGACGGCGAGGAGGGCGAGGTGGTCGTGGTCCCCGCGGTCGGCGGGGTGCGCCTCGTGCATGGCGTCGTCGAAGCGGCGGAACCGGTCCGCCCACGGGCCGCAGGCCTCCAGGAGCCGCGCGTCGTAGTCGGGGATCTCCGGCGACGGCACCGGGATCCAGACGGCTGCGGCCGACATGTCCTCGGTGACCTGTACCGTCCCGTGCCGGAGGGCGTGCCCGACGATGATCCGGAAGAAGCGGGGGAAGACGTCGTCGTGCCGTTCCCGGTCGGGCACCAGCCACTGGTTGACGTCGAGGTCGCGGAAGGACGTCGCGATCAGGCGCGCGACGTCCTCCTCCTCGCCGTCGGTCGCCTGGCGGATGTGCGTGCTGGTCACTCGGACTCCCGGTGTCGGTGGAAACGGGCCGCTGCACGGCGGCGGCCGCCCCGGAAGCCCGCCAGGGCTCCGGGGCGGCCGCGCCCCGAAGAATATGACCCCAACTCGCTTTCCCAACAGCCGGGTTGGAGTTTTCGGACAGCGGTCACCGGACAGCGGTCACGCGGTGGCCCGGACAGCCCAGGACGCCTGGAACACCCGCGACCCCGCACGGGTCGCCCTCGCCTGCACCGAGGACTCCGAATGGCGCGGCCGCGACCTGTTCCTGCGCGGCCGCGAGGAGATCGTCGAGTCCCTGACCGCCAAGGAGCGGGAACCGGGCTACCGGCTCCGCAAGGAACTGTGGGCGTGCACCGGCGACAGGATCGCCGTCCGGTTCGAGTACGAGTACCACGACGCCTCGGGACAGTGGTTCCGCGCGTACGGCACCGAGGACCGGGAGTTCGACGCGAACGGGCTGATGCGCAGGCGGTACGCCTCCGTCAACGACCCTGCCGTCGCCCCGGAGGAGCGCCGCATCGCCGTCTGACCCGGCCGCATCCGCCGGCGGGGGCCGCATCCGCCGGCGGGCCCGCGGGCGAAGAGAGGAGTGAGGGTCCTCCCTCGCCGCCCCGGCGTCCGCCGCCGGCCGGTCCGACCCGGAAGGAGCAGCGATGCACCGCAGCGGAAACGCCCGCCCCCGGGAGTCGGTCCGGGACTACCCGCGACCGCCCGTGGCCGTACCGGACGAGCGCCGGGTGGTCGTCGAATTCGCCGGCCTCGTGGTGGCCGACAGCGACCGGGCCGTGCGGGTCCTGGAGACCCACCACCCGCCTGTGTTCTACGTGCCGCGGGCGGACGTGCGCACCGATCTGCTGCGCCGGTCGTCCACACGGACCTGGTGCGAGTGGAAGGGCGCGGCCGTCCACTGGGACCTCGTCGCCGGACCCCGCCTGTCCGCCGACGCCGCGTGGAGCTACCCCGACCCCGCCCCCGGCTTCGCCGCCCTCGCCGACCGCCTGGCCTTCTACCCCTCGCGCGTCGACCGCTGCACCGTCGGCGGGGAGACCGTGGCACCCCAGCCCGGCGACTTCTACGGCGGGTGGATCACCTCCGAGGTCGCGGGCCCCTTCAAGGGCGGCCCCGGCACGAGGGGCTGGTGACCGGGACAGGGAACCGGTGAGCAGGACGGGGGCCGGCCGGCCGGAACGGGGCCCGGCGAGGACGACGACGGGAGCGGCGCATGAGCACGGCGGGTTCGAAGGTACTGGTGGTCGGCGCCACCGGTGCGGTCGGCGGCGCCCTGGCCGGCGTGCTGCACGGGCGCGGGGCGCGGCTCGCCGCGGCCGGCCGCGACGCCGGGCGGCTCGCGGAACGGGCGCGCGGCTGGGGTGACTGCCCGGCCCGCGTCTTCGACGCCTACGACGTGGACGGCTGCGCGGCCCTGGCGGGATGGGCCTGGGAGGCGCTGTCCGGCCTGGACGCGGTCGTCACCGCCGTGGGGACGGTGGCCTTCGGCCGTTCGGAGGACACCTCGGACGAGGTCCTCGAGCACTTGGTGGCGGTCAACGCCCTGGCCCCGATCGCGGTGCTGCGGGCCGCCCTGCCCCTGCTGCCGGAGGGCGGTGCGGTCGCGGCCGTCACCGGGGTGGCCGAGCGCCCGATGCCGGGCGCGGCCGACTACAGCGCGTCCAAAGCCGCCCTGAGCGCCTGGCTGACGGCCGTCCGCAGGGAGCAGCGCCGGCGCGGGGTCCACGTGCTGGACGCCCGGCTGCCGCACATGGACACCGGGTTCGCCGACCGGGCGGTGGCCGGCTCCCCTCCGCCCATGCCCCCGGGCGCCGACCTCGGCGCGGCGGTCCGCGCGGTCGTCGACGCGCTCGCCTCCGGAGCCGCCGTGGTGCGGCCGGGGGCCGGCGGGAGCCTCGTCACCGAGACGCGGGAGCGCTGACCGCCCCGCCGGGAGGGGGCGGGGCGGGCCGCGGGGGCCCCGCGGGGGCTCAGCGCACGCAATCCGCCGACACGAGGAGGTCGGGGAGGGAGGGCAGGGTGCGGGCCAGGTCCACGACCCTGGACGGCTGGGCGCCCAGCCCGGTGACCCGCAGACGGCCCCCGTCGAGGCCCACCAGAAGCTCGAGGCGGGCGAGGAAGTGCAGGCCGGCGGAGTCCATGAAGGTCACGCGGGCCATGTCCAGGTGCACCTGCCCGACCGGCCTGCTCAGTGCGTCCAGCGTCCTCTCCAGGGCGGGCCGCGCCTCGTGGTCGATCTCCCCCGCCGGGCTCAGCACGTCGGCCCGGCCCCGGTCGCTGCGGGTGTGGGTGACGGTGAAAGGAATGCGCATGGTGCTCCCTCCCGGAAGGGATCGGAGCCCACCCGCCGGCCGCCCCGGAGGAGCGGAGCGGGTCCGCGTGCCCCCGGGCGTGCCGGGAGCAGCGTGGTCCAGGAGCCGTAGGAGCACCCGGACCCCCGCAGCCGAAGGAGACGGTGCAGGTGGTGAGGTGCTGCTGCGCCGGCCGAACCGGGCCAGCTGTTCGTCCACCGTCTCATGCGGTTCGCCCGACGTGTCAACCCTGCACCGCCCGAAGGAGAATCGGCGGCTCCGCGGCCGCCGCGCGACCGCGGGCGGGAGTCCGCGGAACGGTGCCGGTCACGGCGGGGCGACGGCCGGGGCCTCAGGGCGCCGTGCCGTCCTCGGGAGCCTCCGGTTCGGGGACGATGTGGACGGCGGCCTCCTCCGCCCCGGCGGCGCCGCTGTCGATCCCGACGTCGCTGGCGAACAGTTCCGCGTCGGTGTCGGCGCGGGCGCCCTCGTCCGGGGCGACCAGTCGCCCGGCTCGCGGGCCGCCGACCTCCTCGTCGATCGGCTCGCCGTCGCCCCCGGCCAGGTCGCCGATCCCGTTGCCCTCCGGGACCGCCACGTCGGGCACTTCCCGCGACAGCCGCCGGTCCAGCGTCTCGCCCCGGTGCTGCTCCTCCGCGGTGGTGCCCCACTCGTCCGCCCCCAGGGGTTTCTCGGGCGGGGAGTAGCCCTCGTCCAGGGGCTCCACACCGCGGTCGTTCAGCGTGTCGCCGGAGTCCAGCGGGCCGGCGTCGTCGACCACGTCCTCGCCCTGGGGCTGGTAGACGTCGTCCCCCATGGTGTTGTCGCTCATGGCCACACCTCACTCACACACGGCATCGGACCGGCGGCCGGCCCACACCCGTCGCGTCTCCGGAACGGCGCCGGGCAAACCCGGCGCCCGCGCGCTCCCGGCCCCGCGGACACCCGGGGACGGTGGCCGGGGTCTCAGGCCCCTGCGCCGGAGCCGCGCAGCAGGACGCCCAGTCCGTCGGTCATCGGCAGTTCCTCGCGGGGCACCACGACCAGTTCCGCGCGGGTGCCGACGGCGGCGCGGAGCAGGGCCGCGTCGGCCGGTTCCTCCCAGCCGGAGTGCACCCCGTACGCGTTCAGCTCCGCATCCGACAGGCCGATCTGCTTGGGGGCCGTGCCGACCCACAGCCGCACGGACAGGTCCGCCGGGTCGTTGACCAGGAGTGCGTCCGCCCTGCCCTCGCGCAGCGCCTCGACGACGGCCACGAGTCCCTCCGCGGCGCCGCCGCCGCGGGCCGTGCGGGCCCGGAAAGCCTCGATGCGCGCCTGGTCCCGGGTGTTGGCGCGTCCCCGGAAGAGGTAGTCGAGCTCCTCCTCGAGCAGGGCCCTGCCGGGCTCGGCCGCCCTCCCGTCGCTCTCGATGCCGATGACCCTCTCGCGCAGGCGGCCGGGCAGTTCGCGGGTGAGGACGCCGCGCGCCCACAGGTCGCCGGAGAGCACGATCGTCTCCGCCTCCCCCCGGTCGGCCAGTTCCGCCAGTTCTCCGGCGACCGGGCCCGCCTCCTGCCGCCAGTCCCCCGCCGGCACCCGCCGGAGCGTGCGCTCGCCGGCCGCCACCCTGGCGACGGGCCACCGTCCGGTCTGGAACTCCACCTCCAGGTCCTGCTGCGCCGTCTCGCGCCCGGCCTCGGGGACGCGGCGCATCACGACGGCCGCGTACGGGATGTCCGGGGCGTGCTGCAGCGCCAGCGGCATGGCGTCGGGCACCATCGTGAACCGGGCCCTGTCGCGCGTCGGCGGCCGGGGCAGTTCCTCCGCCAGGGCGAGCCGTCCGTGTGCCGCGAAGACCGCCTGCCCGTGCGGCCCAGGCACGTCCTGGTCCGTGCCCACCGTGCGGGCCAGGGTCCCGGTGGTGGCCGGGTCGGCCCCCTGCGCCTCCAGTTCCTCCTTCAGGTGTCGCCGACGCAGTTCGATCGCCCTGTCCGGGTCCTCGACGTCCCGGGAGGTGTCGACGTACACGCAGGCGAACGGGCCCTGCCTGGCGTACAGCGGGCTGAGGAAGGTCAGTTCCACGGGTGCCTCCTCACCGGACGGCGGGGGCGCCGTCCGATCGGGCGGGCCTTTCGGCCCCGCGTTCCGGCCGTCGGGGCCGGCGCTCCGCGGCGGCCGCCGTCGGAGCCGGCGCCGCGGGCTCCCCTGCCGGGCTCTCCCGCCCGGCCCGCCGGCCACTACCCACACTACGCACGCCCGCTCCGGGCGCGAGGGCCGAAGGGCCCGGCGGCCCGCGCCGGGCGGGAGGTCGCGGGAGGGGGCGGACGGGCCGCCGCGGTCCTCCCCGCCGGCCCCGCGCCGGGTTCCGTCCGGCGCGCTACGGCGGTGCGCCCGCCGCCGCGTCGACGGCGGACCGCGCCCGGGCGTCCGGGCCCTCCGCGGGGGCGGGCAGCGGCTGCTCGGCCCAGATGACCTTGCCCCCGGGGGTGTAGCGGGTGCCCCAGCGTTCGGCTATCCGGGCGACGAGGAACAGTCCCCGGCCGCCCTCGTCCGTCGTCGCCGCGTACCGCAGGTGGGGCGAGGTGCTGCTGCCGTCGGCGACCTCGCAGACGAGGCTGCGGTCGCGCAGCAGCCGCACCCTGATCGGCTCGGAGGCGTAGCGGATGGCGTTGGTGATCAGCTCGCTGAACACCAGTTCCGTGCCGAAGGCCAGCTCCGACAGCCCCCACTCGTCCAGCTTCCCGGAGACGGCGGCGCGCATCCCGGCGACCGCGGCCGGATCGGCGGGCACGTCCCAGTCGGCGACCCGGTCCGCGCCCAGCACCTTGGTCCTGGCGATGAGCAGCGCCACGTCGTCCTTCGGGCGGGCGGGCAGGAGCGCGTCGAGCGCCGCGCGGCAGTTCTCCTCCGGTGTCCGGTCGGAGCCGGCGAGGGCCCGGCGCAGCATCTCCATGCCGACGTCGAAGTCGCGGGTGCGGTCCTCGATCAGGCCGTCGGTGTAGAGCACGAGCTGGCTGCCCTCGGCCAGGTCGAACTCGGCCGTCTCGAACGGCATGCCCCCCAGGCCCAGGGGCGGCCCGGCGGGGAGGTCGAGGAATTCCACGCCTCCGTCGGGGCGGAGGAGCGCGGGCGGGGGGTGCCCGGCCCGTGCGACGGAGCAGCGCCGCGAGACCGGGTCGTAGATCGCGTACAGGCAGGTGGCCCCGATGATGCCGGCGTCCCCGTGGGGGCCGCTCTCGTCCTGGTCGATGCGGCCGACCAGGTCGTCCAGGTGGCCGAGGATCTCGTCGGGCGGCAGGTCGAGGGTGGAGAAGTTGTGCACCGCGGTGCGCAGCCGGCCCATCGTGGCGGCGGCGTGCAGTCCGTGGCCGACGACGTCGCCCACGACCAGTGCGACGCGCGCGCCGGGCAGCGGGATGACGTCGAACCAGTCGCCGCTGACCCCGGACTGCGCCGGCAGGTAGCGGTGGGCGACCTCCAGGGCGTCCTGCTCGGGGAGCGCGTGCGGCAGCAGGCTGCGCTGCAGCGTCACCGCCAGGGCGTGCTCGCGGGTGTAGCGGCGGGCGTTGTCGATGCTGACCGCGGCGCGGGTGACCAGTTCCTCGGCCAGGGACAGGTCCTCCTCGTCGAACGCCCCGGACTCCTGCGAACGCCAGAAGTTGGCCACCCCCAGCACCACGCCCCGGGCCTGGATCGGTGCGGTGATCAGGGAGTGGACCCCGTAGTCGAGCATCCGCGACGCCCGGTCGGGGTCCTGGGCGTACCAGCCGGACGAGCCGGACAGGTCGGTCACCAGTTCCGGCCGGCCGCCGGCGAACACGCGGGCCTGCGGTGTGGAGGGGACGAAGTCGATCAGCCTGCCGAGCGGGTACAGGGGGTGGTCGGCGCGGATCCCGCTGAGGGCGGCGCGCCGCATTCCCTCGGCCCCGTCGCCCGGCTCGTCCCCGTTCAGCACCGGGTCGGCCAGGTCGACGGTGACGAAGTCGGCGAACCGCGGGACGGCGACCTCCGCCAGTTCCTCGGCCGTACGCGTCACGTCGAGGGTGGTGCCGATGCCCACCCCCGCGTCGTAGAGCAGCCTCAGGCGCTCGCGCGCCGTTTCCGCCCTGCCCGAGAGGGCCCGCAGCTCCGTGGAGTCGCGGATCGTGGTGACCGTGCCCGTCGGGCCGCCGTTGCGGTCGGTGGGGCGCTGGTTGACCGCCAGCAGCCGGTCCCCGCCAGGAGGACCTCGTCGGTGGCCGCGCGGCCGGAGGCCAGCAGTTCCGCCATGCCCGGGTCCAGGCCGGGCAGGTCGGCCACGCGCCGCCCCTCGGCGTCGGGGGGCAGGTCGAGCAGCCGCTCGGCCTCGTCGTTCGCCAGCAGCAGCCGGGCGTCCCCGTCGACGATGAGCACCCCCTCCCGCACGGCGTGCAGCACCGCGTCGTGGTGCTCGTACATCCGGGTCATCTCCACCGGGTCCAGGCCGTGGGTCTGCCGGCGGAGCCGCCGGGTCACCAGCGCCGTGCCGGCGGTGGCCAGGGCGAGGGCGACCACGCCGGTGGCGAGGATGAGCGGCAGCCGGCGGTTGACCACGCCGGAGACGCTCTCGGTCTTCATCCCGGCCGAGACCAGGGCGACGACCCTGCCGTCGGAGTCGGTGACGGGGACCACCGCCTGCACCTCGTGCCCCAGGGGGCCGTTGACGCTCTCGACGAGGGTCTTCCCCTCCAGCGACGGCCCGATGGTGCCGACGAACCTCTCGCCGATCCGGCCCGGTTGGGGATGGGTGTAGCGGATCCCCTCGGTGTTCATCACCACGATGAAGTCGACGCCGGCTTTCCTGCGCGTCTTCTCGGTGATCGGCTGGAGCACCTTGGAGGGGTCGGGCGACTCGACCGCCTGCAGCAGACCGGGCGAGTTGGCGAACGTCTGCGCGACCGCGACCGAACGGCTCCGGGCGTCCCGGTCGGTGTTGTACCGGGACTGCAGCACCAGTGCCAGCACGGCTCCGGCCACGAGCAGCACCACCACCGCCGCCTGCAGCACGAAGACCTGCCCGGCGACACTCCGCGGACCCTTGTCGGACAGTGACCGAACCGATGCGTCCCGGAATCGGCCGAAACCATCGACCACGTTGCCTTTTCTAGCACTCTCCGCCCCGCGGCGCCCACGGAAGCACCCCGTCCCCGCCCGGTGACGACGGGCAGGAGTCCGCCGGGCGGGCCGTGGCCGGCCGCCACCCGGCGGCCGGTCGAACCGGTCGCGCCGGTCGCGCCGGTCGCGCCGGTCGCGCCGGAACAAGAACGGGTCGTTCGTCCGTGCGGGACGGTCGGGAACCGCCCTCCGACAGCGGGGGCGGACCGCCGCGGGTCACCCCTCGACGCCGGTGCCGTGGCGCCCGACACCGTCCGCGGGCGCGGGCTCACGGCCAGGACGGCTCGTTGCGCGGCACCACGACCAGTTCCGGCACCACGGAGCCGGCCGGCACCGACAGCGCGTACACGACCGCGTCCGCCACGATGTCCGGGCTCTGCAGCTTGGCCGTGTCGGCGTCGGGGAAGCGCTCGAGCACGAACGGCGTGGCCATGCCGCCGGCGATCACCCCGGTGACCCCGACCCCGAGGCAGTCGCGCTGCGCCTCCTTGAACAGGGTGTGGGTGAACGCGCGCAGCCCGGACTTGCCCGCCGAGTACGGGCCGGCCTCGGTCCAGGTGCGGTTCGACGCGGTCGACAGGATGTTCACGATGTGTCCGCCGCCCCGGGCGACCATGCGGCGGTAGGCCTCCAGGCACAGGTACATCGGGCCCAGCAGGTTGGTGGAGACCACGCGCGTCACCTCCTCCGCCGACAGGTGCTCGATCGGCTTGGAGACGTCCACGGCGGCGTTGTTCACCAGGACGTCCACCTGGAGCGAGGCGGCTTCCCACTCGCGGAAGGCCGCCGCGACCTCATCGGGGTCGCGCACGTCCACAGGGGTGAACCGCACGTCCGCGCCGTCCTCGCCGAGCCGGGCGCACAGCTTCTCGGCCTCCTCGCGGCGGACGTCCACCACGTGCACGGCCGCCCCGGCCCCGGCCAGGCGCCGGGTGATGGCCGCCCCCAGGCCGCGGGCCCCGCCCGTCACCACGGCACGCTTGCCCCGCAGGTCCAACTGCACCGAACCGTCCACAGCACTCTCCTCGTCCTCCGGCGGCGGGCGGGCCCGTGCGCCCGTCCGCCGGGCGGACCGACGGCGGGGACGCGCCTTCCCTGTTCCCGGACCGTCGCGCTTCCTCGGTCCTGAGGTCCCCGAAGACGTGCGCCGCCTGTCGCGGCCGGCCGCCGGTTCAGCCGAACGCACCAAGGCGGTCGGCCCTGCCGCGGAGCCCCTCCCGCCCGCACGGCCCGGCAGCGGGCGTGCGGGGGGCCGGAGGACTCGCCGCCGGTGCGGACGGGGCCCCCGGGGCCGGGCGGGGCCGGAGGGGCGGCCCCGGTCGGGGGCCGCTCACATCCGCGGACGGGGCGTCGGCGCCCCCGCGCGGTGCCGCAGGCCGGACCAGTCCATCGCCCGGGCGACCTCGCGGTGGAGGTGCTCGGCCACGCTGCGGACCTCGGCGACGACGTCCCCGCGCTCGTGTATCAGACGGCTGTAGATCGGCGGGTGACCGGACTCGGCCACAGGTGCACTCACGGCGTTCTTCCTTCTCGTCGGTTCGGCAAGAGCCCCGTCATCCTGACAGAGACCACCGGAACCCGACGCAAGGACCACCCGCAGGACCTGGGAGGGGACCGGGACACGGAGCGGCCCCGTCGACGGGGCTTGGGTTCAAGGGGGGCGACGGGGCCGGAAGGCGCGGCCACGCCCCGGGAGGGGGCTGATGTCGGGGCGGGGCCGCGCCGAGTACGACGTTACGGCCCGGCAGGGCGGGCGTCTCGGTGGAGTGGGCCGGCCGGGTCGGCACGGGCGGCGGGCCGAGGACGCGGCCGGACGGGCCCGCCGGCCGCGGGGGATGCGTGATGACGGCGGGCCCGACCGACACGGAAAGCTATCGCACGAAATCTCTGTGTGACAAACGTGCGCCGCCCCGGGCACCCGCCGCACCGTTCGGCCGCCGCACCGGCCGCCTGCCGCGCCGGCCGCCCGCCGTCGTCCCGGGGGGGGGGCGGCCGGTGCCGGGCGGCCTGCCCGGCGGGGGCACCTGCAGTCCGGGGGCAAGTGACGCATGTCACTCCCGTCCCGCCGGGGACCGGGCGGGAAGGGGTCAGCGGCCGGCGGTACGCAGACCGGTGGTGACCAGTTTGCGCACGGCGATCACCGCGGCCGCCAGCGCGACGGAGTCCCAGGACGGGTCGCCCGCCAGGCGGAGCAGCCCGGCGGCGGTGAGGAAGTCCAGCAGGACGGCCAGCGCGGACCGGATGCTCCCCGACGCCCGGAACGCGGGCAGGACGGCCAGCAGTCCCATGGCGGTGACCGCCAGGGCCGCCGAGTGCAGGACGGCGGTCACCGCGGCGGGGTCCCGGGACGGGCACCGGCCGCCTCCCGTCCAGGGCCGCGGTCCCGCTCGCGGTCGCGTTCGCGTTCGATCTCCTCACGCTCCTGGGCGATCTCCCGGCCGAGGAAGAAGTTCAGCGCGGTACGGATCGCGGCGATCGCCGCGAGCTGCCCGATCTCGGTGAAGCTCGGTGCGACGGCCGTGCGCAGCACGTCCCCCGCGAGCTGGAACTCCAGTCCCAGGGCGAGGAAGCGCCCCAGGCTGAGCCGGATGCCGGTGAACGTGCGGGACCGCCCTCCGCCCCTGGCCCCCGCCGCGACGAAACGGGCGAACGCCCAGACCGCGCCCACGAAGATGATCACGGCGCCGGCCGCCTCCACCAGCCGGACCATCAGGTCCACGGCGTCGCGGAGCACGGACTCCGGCAGCAGTTCTTCCACGGAGATCTCCACGGCCCTGCGACTACCCCTTCCCTCGCGTCCGCACCGGCGGACGTGCGTGCCGCCGCCGTCGCCCGCCCGTTGCCGCCCCGGCCGCCGGGCACGTGACGGCGGAGCGCGGGGCGCCCGGTCCGCAAGGACGGCGTCCGGCGCCCGGCACCGGGCATCCGCGAGGAGGTGTCAGGCCTGTTCCGCCCGTTCCGCCTCTGCGGGCTTCCCGGCCTGCTCCGCCTGCCGGCGCTCGAGGCGTTCCCGCTGCGGCAGGACGGTGTACTTGGGGTCCTCGGCGGACGCCACCCCGGCGTGGAAGACCCCGAAGCGGGTGCAGGCGGACGCCGCGAGCAGCGCCGCGCCGCTCACCGCCGCCGCGGGGCGGCTGCACCGTGCGGGGAGCGCGGCGCCGAGCGCGCCGAGGGCGGTGAGCGCCCGGGCTGCGCGCATCAGCCGGCCTGCCCTGCCGTGCCGGTAGGTCTCGGCGACGACGCCGACACGGCGCTCCATGGCCCGCACCGCGGCCGTCTCCACCGCCGCGCCGAGCAGCGCGGCCCGGCGTGCCGGGCCGTTCTCCTCCGGGGGAGCGGTCATCAGTCCCATGCCCGCGGCCGCGACCGCCGCCGAGCCGGTGAAGACGAAGGGCAGCTCCCGGTAGCCCTCGTGCCACGCGGGGACGGCCGTGTCGGCGGCCAGGACCGCGGTGTAGGCGGCGACCGCGGGGCCGAGGAGGGCGGCGCCGATCGTGGCCGTGCGGCCGGTCCGGGGGAGCAGGCCGGTGACGTCCAGTACGGCGGCCGCCCCGGCGGCCGGGCCGTAGGCCGCCAGCAGCCACGAGCCCATGCTCATCGGCGAGGTGGGTTTGAACACCCGCAGCATGTTGGCGAAGCGTTCCGGGCGGCCCAGGTCGTGGACGAGTGCCGCGGCCGAGCCGGCGATCGCGACCGTGGAGGAGATCTTCAGCGCCCGCGCCGCGGTGCGGCGGCCGGTCAGGTGGCTTCCCGCCGCCAGCACCGAGCCGGCGCCGGCCAGCCCGCCGAGGAAGAAGTAGCCGGCGATGTCCCGCGCCTGCCAGGAGGGCGGGGTGATGACGGGCCTGCCGTAGTAGGAGGTGAACTCGGCCTGCGGCACCATCAGTTCCTCGCCGCGCCTGCCGCGTCGGCCGCGGCGCCCGGGCCGCAGGCCGCGGCCGGCCTCCGCCTCCCGTCCGGGGCGTTCGCCGCGGATGCCGCCCTTGGTCACGTCCGAGGTGCTCATCGGCGGGTCCTTCCGGCGGGGGCGCGGCGGGGGCCGGCGAAGACGGCGGCCAGGCCTCCGGCCAGGGCGAGGGCGGCGGCCCCGGCGTACCGCCACATGGAGGGCAGGTCGCGGGTGGTGACCTGCGGGTCCGGGGGCAGCCCGTAGACCTCGGGCTCGTCCAGCAGGAGGAAGAACGCGCCGTCGCCGCCGACGCCGTCGCCGGGGTCGTGGCCGTACAGCCGGGCGTCGGCGACGCCGGCCTCGTGCAGCTGTCCGACGCGCGCCGCGGCGCGTTCGCGCAGTTCCTCCAGCGGGCCGAACTGGATGGAGTCGGTGGGGCACGCCTTGGCGCAGGCGGGCTCCTGGCCGGCGCCGAGCCGGTCGTAGCACATCGTGCACTTGAAGGCCCGGCCGTCGCCCGGCCGCTGTTCGATGACGCCGTAGGGGCAGGCGGGAACGCAGTAGCCGCAGCCGTTGCAGATGTCCTCCTGCACCACGACCGTGCCGAACTCGGTGCGGAACAGCGAGCCGGTGGGGCACACGTCCAGGCAGGCGGCGTGGGTGCAGTGCTTGCACACGTCGGAGGACATCAGCCAGCGCAGTTCGGTGCGGCCGTCCGGCGAGGGCGGGCCTGGCGTGGTGGGGGTGATCGCGGCCTGCTCCGGCGGGGTGGCCGAGCCCTGGGCGGCCAGGGCGAGCACGTCCACGTCCGTGTGGTCCACCGCGGCCTGCGCGTGGCCGAGGGGCTTGCTCTGCTCGATGAAGGCGACGTGCCGCCAGGTGGAGGCGCCCAGGCCCCGGGTGTTGTCGTAGGACATGCCGGTGAGTTCCAGGCCGTCCTCGGGGATGGCGTTCCACTCCTTGCAGGCCACCTCGCACGCCTTGCAGCCGATGCACACGGAGGTGTCGGTGAAGAACCCGACGCGTTCGGGGTGGTCCTCGTGGCCTGCCCGGCCCGCCGGGTCCTGGTCGGACCCGTCGGACGGGGCCGGGCGGGTGAGGGAGTCGGTCATCCGCGGATCTCCATTCCGGTGTGCTCGGTGATGCCGGCGCGCTCGCGGTACTCCTGGAGGAACTCCCGCAGCCGCGGGCCGCGGGGGCGGCGGCCGGGCCGGATGTCGGCGCTGAGCGCCTTGACCTCCTGGATGTGGACGTTGGGGTCGAGCGCGACCGCCGACAGCTCGTTGGCCGCGTCCCCGCGGCTGTGCCCGTTGGGCCCCCAGTGGTAGGGCAGGCCGATCTGGTGGACGGTGCGGCCCTGCACCGTCAGGGGCGTCATCCGCTCGGTGACCATGACGCGGGCCTCCACCGCCCCGCGGGCGGTGACCACGGTGGCCCAGCCGGCGTGCTCCAGCCCCCGCTCGGCGGCCAGCTGCGGGGAGACCTCGCAGAAGAACTCCGGCTGCAGCTCGGCCAGGTAGGGCGACCAGCGGCTCATGCCGCCGGCGGTGAAGTGCTCGGTGAGGCGGTAGGTGGTGACCACGTAGGGGAACACCTCGGCCCCGGGGTCGTCCCCGCTGGGGTGGAAGCGGTTGTAGGTGCGGGAGAACACCTGCCGCACCGGGTTGCGCTGCTGCCTGCCGTACAGCGGGTTGCGCACGGGCGAGTCCTGGGGCTCGTAGTGGGTGGGCATCGGGCCGTCCGTCAGGCCCGCGGGCGCGTACAGCCAGCCCTTGCCGTCGGACTGCATGATGAACGGGTCGTTGCCGGCGAGGGCGTCCGGTCCCTTCGCGCCCTCGGGCGGGCGGTAGGACGGCGGGCGGTCGGCGATGAAGTCGGGGACGTCGTGGCCGGTCCAGCGCCCTTGTTCGGCGTCCCACCACACCAGCGCCTTGCGGTCGCTCCACGGGTTGCCGTCGGGGTCGGCGGAGCAGCGGTTGTACAGGATGCGGCGGTTGGCCGGCCAGGCCCACGCCCAGTCGGCGGCGATCCAGTCCTGTTCGGTGTGCGGCTTCTTGCGGGCGGCCTGGTTGACGCCGTCGGCGTAGACGCCGCAGTAGATCCAGCAGCCGCAGGAGGTGGAGCCGTCGTCCTTGAGCCGGTCGTAGCCGGACAGCGGCTCGCCGTCGGAGGTGCTGCCGTTGATCTCGGCGAGGACGGCCTCGGCGTCGGGCTCCTGAAGTCGCCCGACGGTCGGGTAGTCCCAGGTCAGGTCGAGGACCGGCCGGTCCATCGGGTCGGTGGAGCCGGCCAGCCGCTCCCTGATGCGCCTGCCGAGGTGGTACATGAACCACAGGTCGCTGCGCGCGTCGCCGTCGGGCTCCTTGGCGGCGAAGTGCCACTGGAGCATGCGGTTGGTGTTGGTGAAGGACCCCTCCTTCTCGGTGTGCGCGGCGGCGGGGAAGAAGAACACCTCGGTGGCGATGTCCTCGGTGCGCAGCTCGCCCGTCTCGGTCTCGGGGCCGTCCTTCCACCAGGTGGCGGACTCCACCAGGGAGAAGTCGCGCACGACGAGCCATTCGAGGTTGGCCATGCCCAGGCGCTGCATCCTGGCGTTGGCCGATCCCACGGCCGGGTTCTCCCCCATGAGGAAGTAGCCCTTGCACTCGCCGTCGATCTGGGCCATGGCGGTCTCGTAGGTGCTGTGCGAGCCGGTCAGGCGCGGCAGGTGGCCGAAGCAGTAGTCGTTGTCGGCGGTGGCCGCGTCCCCCCAGTAGGCCTTCAGCAGGCTCACCAGGTAGGCCTTCATGTTGGCCCAGTAGCCCTTCTGGGCGCCGACCGTCTCCACGAAGGTGCCGAGGTCCTCGTGGTCGTGCGCCTGCGGCACGGGGATGTAGCCGGGCAGCAGGTTGTACAGGGTGGGGATGTCGCTGGAGCCCTGGATGCTGGCGTGGCCGCGCAGGGCCTGGATGCCGCCGCCGGGGCGGCCCATGTTGCCCAGCAGCAGCTGCAGGATGCAGGCGGTGCGGATGTACTGCGCGCCGACGGTGTGCTGGGTCCAGCCCACGGCGTAGGCGAACTCGGTGGTGCGCTCGCGCCCGGAGTTGGCCACCAGGGTGCGGCAGACCTCCGCGAAGAGGTCCTGGGGGATGCCGCAGGTCTCCTCGACCATCTGCGGGGTGTAGCGGGCGTAGTGGCGCTTGAGGATCTGGTAGACGCACCTCGGGTGCTGCAGGGTGGGGTCGTGGCGCGGCTCGCCGGACAGGGCGGGGCCGCCGGCTCCGTGGGACTCGGCCCCGCCGGACTCCCCGGTGCCCCCGCCGCCGTGGGTGCGCGTCCCGTCGGGCGCGTCCCGTTCCCCGGAGGCGGCCCGCACGGGTGCGCCCTCGTACTGCCAGGAGCGGATGTCGTAGCGGCCGGTCTCCTCGTCTAGTCCGGAGAAGACGCCGTCGAGCTCCTCGGTGTCGCGGAAGTCCTCGCTGACGATCGTCGCGGCGTTGGTGTACTCCAGGACGAACTCGCGGAACTCGGAGCCGGTGCTCAGGACGTGGTTGACCAGGCCGCCCAGGAAGGCGATGTCGCTGCCGGCGCGGATGGGCACGTGCAGGTCGGCCAGGGCGCTGGTGCGGGTGAACCGCGGGTCGACGTGGATGACCTTGGCGCCGCGGGCCTTGGCCTCCATGACCCACTGGAAGCCGACCGGGTGGGCCTCGGCGAAGTTGGAGCCCTCGATGACGATGCAGTCGGCGTTCTGCAGGTCCTGCAGGAAGGTGGTGGCGCCGCCGCGGCCGAAGGAGGTGCCGAGGCCGGCGACGGTGGAGCTGTGGCACACCCGGGCCTGGTTCTCGACCTGGACCACGCCCAGGCCGGTGAACAGCTTCTTGATGAGGTAGTTCTCCTCGTTGTCCAGGGCCGCCCCGCCCAGGCTGGCGATGCCCATGGTGCGGTTGACCCGCTTGCCCTCGTGCTCCCACTGCCAGGTCTCGCGCCGGGTGCGGACCACGCGGTCGGCCACCATGTCCATGGCGGTCTCCAGGTCCAGCGGCTCCCACTCGGTGGCGTGGGGGCGGCGGTACAGCACCTGGTGCATGCGGGCGTCCCCGGTGGTCAGCTGGAGCGTCGCCGACCCCTTCGGGCACAGCCGCCCCCGGCTGACGGGCGAGTCCGGGTCGCCCTCGATCTGCACGACCTTCTCGTCCTTGACGTAGACGTTCTGCGCGCAGCCCACCGCGCAGTACGGGCAGACGGATTTGACGACCCGGTCGGCTGTCCCGGTGCGCGGACGCAACCGCCTGGTGCGTTCGGAGGCCGCGGCCGCGCCGCGCCCGGTCCGGTCCTCCCCGGTGATCTGCCGGTACACCGGCCACTCGTGGATCCAGGTGCGTACGCCCATGGCTCGTCCTCCCGGGCAGGTCGTCCGACGGGTCCGCCCCGTGCGGGCGCGGCGTGCGGGGCCCGTCACCGCAGGTGTGCGCGACCGGCCGCCGTGTTCACCGCCCCTGAGGTCCATGGAGTCGCGCATTCGCCGGACGCGCAACCGGAGGAGGCGGCGTGCGCGGGGCCGGCCCCGGCCGCGAGGGCGCGGTCGCGCCGGTTGCGTCGGTGCTGGACGAGCAGCACGCCGGGGAAACACCGCCCGCCGGAAGACCGGGGCACGAGGAGACGGACACCACGGAAACGGGGGTCAGGGACGAGCGGGACGGGGCCCGGCGTACGGGCCCCGGGCGGGCGTCAGTCCAGGGCGTCCAGGTACGTCCACAGGCCTTCCACGCGCACGAAGCGGCTGTTCTCGTGGAGCGAGAAGGCGCGGCCGCCCTCGGTGAAGCGGGCCCGGAACTCCACCGTGCCCTCGGTGTGGAACGGGCCGCCGCCGGTGCCGCCGAGGATCTCCAGGCCGGTCCAGCGCTGCCGCGGGTCGAGTTCGAGGGAGGCCGGGCGCGTGGAGGGGTGCCAGGTCCGCAGCAGGTATTCGGCGTCCCCCGCCGCGAAGGCGCTGTAGCGGGAGCGCATGAGCCGCTCCGCCGTGGGGGCCGCCTCCCGGCTCCGGTGGAGGGCGCCGCAGCAGTCGGCGTAGGACCCGCCGGATTCGCAGGGGCAGGGGCGTTCCGGGGCGGACGCCCGGGGGCGTGCGTTCTTCTTGGGCATCCCCCGATTGTCGCCTCCCCGCGGGCGCGGGCCTCCCCCGGGGCACGGGGGGAGGTCAGGGCGTGCAGGGCGCGTCGCTCCGGGCGCGCCCCCGGGTGATCACCTCTCCTATCCTGGACGGAAGGCCTGGTGATGCGGTGCGGTGCGGTGCGCGCGGCCGACGACGGGCATGCTGCGCGGAAGGGCGGAACCGATGGACCGGGACGAAGGACCGGCACAGCCGGCGGTGCCGCCGCCGGCCGCCTCCCACAGGCCCCTGTCGGCACTGCCCCCCGACGCCGACCCGGGGCGCCTCGGCGAACAGCTCGAGGCCCTGACCCGCGCCCAGGAGAGGCTGCGGGGCCTGCTGGAGGCGGTGCTGGCGATCAGCAGGGAGCTGGAGCTGCCCGTGGTGCTGCGTCGGATCGTGTCCACCGCGATGGAGCTGATCGGCGCCCGCTACGGCGCCATGGGCGTGCTGGACGAGAACGGCGAGGGGCTGTCGGAGTTCATCCCCCTGGGCCTGGAGGAGCAGGAGTACGCCGACCTGGCCGGGTCGGAGTTCCCGCACGGCCGCGGGCTGCTGGGGCACCTGATCCACCACCCCGAGCCGCTGCGGGTCGACGACATCCCCGGGCACCCGGAGTCCGCCGGCTTCCCGCCCGGCCACCCTCCGATGCGCACCCTGCTCGGGGTCGCCGTCCAGGTGCGCGACCGGGTCTACGGGAACCTCTACCTGTCGGACCGGCGCGACGGCCTGCCCTTCGACGCGCAGGACGAGGCCGTCCTGGTCGCCCTGGCCGGTGCCGCCGGGGTGGCGATCGAGAACGCCCGCCTCTACCAGCAGGTCCGGGCCGGCGCCGAGCAGTTCCAGCGGCTGCTGCTGCCCCGGCTGCCCGACCTGCGCCCGTTCGAGGCCGCCGCGGTCTACCGGCCCGCCACCGCCCCCGGCCACCTGGGCGGCGACTGGTACGACGCGCTGCTGCTGCCCGACGGCGCGTGCGGCGCCGTCATCGGCGACGTCGTCGGCCACGACATCAAGGCCGCGGCCGCCATGGCCCAGACCCGCAACATGCTGCGCGCCCTGCTCTACGACCGGCACACCCCGCCCAGCTCGGTCCTCGCCCAGCTGGACCACACCCTCCACGCGATCACCGAGAACCCCGTGACCACGGCCTGCCTGGCCCGCATCGAGCCCGCCGGCGGCGCCTGGACGCTGCACTGGAGCAGTGCCGGCCACCCGCCGCCGCTGCTGGTCGCCCCCGACGGGCGCACCGAGTACCTGCACGCCGACCCCGGTCTGCCGCTGGGCGTGGACACCGCCCTGCCGCGCCCGGACCACACCCGTCCGCTGGAGGCGGGCACCACCGTCGTGATGTTCACCGACGGGCTGGTCGAGCACCCCGGCCACTCCATCGACGCGGGTCTGGACGCCCTCGCCGCCGTCGCCGCCGCCCACGCCGGCCTGCCCCTGGACCGCCTGTGCGAGCTCCTGGCCGACCGGCACCCCAGCGACGGCCACGACGACATGGCCGTGCTGGCCCTGCGCACCCCCTCGGGCCCGCACGCCTGAGCCCTCCCCCGGGCGGCGGCGTCAGTCCAGCTGGATGCCGATCAGGCAGGTGTCGTCGTCGGTGTCGGAGCGGCTGTGGGTCAGCAGGCGGTCCAGCTGCTCCTCCAGGTCCGGGACCGGGGCGCCCGCCGCGGCGAGCAGCTGCTCCAGGGAGCGCTCCACGGAGCGGTCGCGCCGCTCCACCAGGCCGTCGGTGTACATCAGCAGGCGGTCCCCCGACTTCAGGGTGAGCTGCTCCTCCTCGTACTCGGCGTCGGGGACGGCGCCCAGCAGGATGCCGCCAGGCAGGGGCAGCGCCCCGGTGGAGCCGCCCCTGACCAGGACGGGGGGCGGGTGCCCGGCCCGGGCCCAGCGCAGGACGCCCGTCTGCGGGGTGTACAGGCCGCAGATGGCGGTGGCCGTGACCCGCTCGGTCAGGTGGTGGGCGACGGTGTTGAGCCAGCTCAGCAGCTGCGCGGGGCCGGCGCCGGTGGCGGCCAGGCCGCGCAGCGCGTTGCGCAGGACGACCATGCCGGTGGCCGCGTCGATGCCGTGGCCGGCCACGTCGCCGACGGTGAGCAGCACCTGGCTGCTGGGCAGGACCACGGCGTCGTACCAGTCGCCGCCCACCAGGTGGTCCTTCTCGGCCGGCCGGTAGCGCACGGCCACGTGCAGGCCGGACGCGTGGACCGGGGCCGGGGCGGGCGGCATGATCGCCTGCTGGAGCTGCAGGGCCAGCCGGTTGCGCTCGGCCGCGCGCTGCTCGGTGTCGGCGAGCCGGTCGCGGGTGGCGGCCAGGGCGACCTCGGTCCAGTGCTGGGAGGAGACGTCCTGGTAGGCGCCGCGGACGGCGAGCAGGCGGTCGGCCGGGTCCATGACCGGTTCGGCGACGACCCGGATGTGCCGCACGACGCCGTCCGCGCGCTGCAGCCGGAAGGCGGTCGAGGCGGGCCGGTGGTGGTGCAGCAGGGTCCGTACGAACCGGTTGATGGCCACCGAGTCGTCGGGGTGGGCGTGGTGGTGCAGCCGGGCCAGGGGGACCGGGGAGGCGGTCGGCGGCAGGCCGTGGAGGGCGTACAGCTGGCTGTTCCAGATGATCTCCCCGGTGACGGTGTTCTCCTCGAAGCCGCCGATGCGCCCCAGGCGCTGGGCGTGCTGCAGGAGGGTCGCCAGCCGGGTGGCCTCGTCCTCGGTGCGCATGCTGAGCAGCACCGAGTCGCCGTAGCGCCCGATGCCCACCGCGGCGACCGCGGTGATGGTGACCTGGTCGACCAGGGCGGTCAGGGTCATCCGTTCGGCCCGGAACGGCTCGCCGGTGGCGTGCACGCGCAGCACGTGCTCGTGGAGCCCGCCGTTGCGCGCCGCCAGGGGGTACGCCTCCAGCAGGCGCATGCCGGTGACCGCGGCGCGGCTGCGGCCGGCCAGGTCGGTGAAGTGCTCGTTGGTGTAGGCGATGCGGAAGTCGGTGACGTGTCCGCGGTCGTCGAGCACCGGCCGCAGGACCAGGGCGGGGTCGAGGAGGCCGTCGGCGAGGTCGACCAGGGGGCTCTCCGCGTTTCCCGGGACGGCCCCCTCGCCCGTCTCGGGGACGCTGCCCGGCAGCGTGTGGGCGCACAGTTCGGCCAGCGCGTCGAGCTGGCGCTCGACGACGGCGCTCAGCGGCGGCTGCGCGTAGGGCCAGCACACCTCCAGCACCCCCAGCACGCGCCCGGCGACGCGTGCCGGCAGCACGGCGCGGGCTCCGCCGGTGTCGCGGCCGCACCCGATGCCGAGGGCGCCGGCCGGCAGCTCCCCGTGCCAGTGCGGGCGGCGTTCGGCCAGGGCCCGCTGGGCCAGGGTGCCGACGCCGGGCGGGACGTAGCGCCACCGGTCCGCCTCGGCGGGCGGGAACCCGGCGTGGCCGGCCAGGGTCAGCGCGCCCCCGCGGTCCACGGCCCACACCGCCAGCGCGGTGGCGCCCAGCGGCGCGAGCGCCTGCTCCAGCAGGGACTCGGCCGCGGCCTGCGGGTCGCCGTCGAGCGAGCCGGCCTCGGCCGCCCGCATCCGCAGGGCGGCCGCGGGCGTGTGCGGGCCCTCGTCGGCGCGGAACCTCCTGGCCGGCAGGGCGTCGGTGACCGAGTCGTGGGCTGCGGCGTCGACGATGTCGGCGGCCAGCTCCAGCAGGGGCACCCGGGCGTCGGCCGCCAGCTGCTCCAGGTGCCGCGCGGCCTCGGTCGGGCCGCCGTGGCCGCGCTCGACCAGGATGCCGGTGGCGATGCCCACCAGGGTCCTGGCATCCGCGGAGTCCTGGGCCAGCGCCACGTCGTGGCGCAGCTGCTCGACGGTCGCGGCGAGCGCCTCGACGCCCCTCTCGTCCCCGCTCACCGGTTGAGCCAACGGCGCATGCAGGCCACGAGGGCGTCGGCGTCGACCGGCTTGGTGATGTAGTCGCTGGCGCCCGCCGCCAGGGCCTTCTCCCGGTCCCCCTCCATCGCCTTGGCGGTCACGGCGATGATCGGCAGGTGGGCGTGCTCCGGCATGGCCCGGATCGCGGCGGTCGCCGCGTAGCCGTCCATCTCCGGCATCATCACGTCCATCAGGATCAGCTCGACGCCGCCCTCGCGGGAGAGCGTCTCGATGCCCTTGCGGCCGTTGTCGGCGTGCAGCACCTGCATGCCGTGCAGTTCGAGGATGCCGGTGAGGGCGAACACGTTGCGGGCGTCGTCGTCGACCACCAGGACCCTCCGCCCGGCCAGGTCGCCGGACGGCTCCTCCTCGGCGGGGTACCCCTGGTGCGCGGGCGGCACCAGCAGTTCCGGCCGCGCCAGCGGCACGACGTCGCCGGGGGTCTCGGCCGCCAGGTGCAGGGCGATGCGCTCGCGCAGCTCGTCCAGGCTGGGCAGCAGCTCCAGCGGTCCCGCGTGGAGGCGTTCGCGCAGGCCGCGTTCCTGGGCGGGTTCCAGCCTCCTGCTCTGGTGGGCCAGGACGGGCACCTGGCGCAGCGCCGGGTCGCCGGGCAGCGCCTCCAGGAAGCGCAGGGCGGCGTCGTCGGGCATGTCGAGCTGGAGGACGACGCAGTGGCACGGCTCGGACGCCAGCGCGGCGGCCGCCTCCTCCGGGCCCACGACGGTGCGCACGTGGACCGGGCCGCGCGGGTCGGCGCCGCCGGGGTTGTCGGTCAGGTCGGCCACGGCGCTCTCGGCGACCAGCGACAGCAGGCCGCGCGGCCGGTCCTCGATCACCAGCAGGCGGCGCTGCGCCGGAGGGGGCACGGGCACCGGGGCCACCGCGTGCCCGGGGGCCTCGTCCCCGTCCGCGGCCGGGGAGGGCTCGCCGGGGGCCTCGAACCGGGCGACGGGCAGGTAGAGGGTGAAGGTGCTGCCCTCGCCGGGAGCGCTGGCCGCGTCGATGGCGCCGCCGAGCAGGTGGGCGATCTCCCGGCTGATGGACAGGCCCAGCCCGGTGCCGCCGTACTTGCGGCTGGTGGTCCCGTCCGCCTGCTGGAACGCCCCGAAGATCGCCTCCAGCTGCTGCTCGGCGATGCCGATGCCGGTGTCCTGGACGCGGAAGGCCAGGGCCGGGCCCTGCCCGCGCGCGCCGGGCGGCAGTTCGGCCTCGGCGGCGGGCGCGATCCGCAGCTCCACCGCGCCGGCCTCGGTGAACTTGACCGCGTTGGAGAGCAGGTTGCGCAGCACCTGGCGCAGCCGGGAGTCGTCGGTGACCAGTTCGGCCGGGACCCCGGGGGCGACGCTGATGCGGAAGTCCAGGCCCTTCTCGGCGGTCATCGGCCGGAAGGTCGCCTCGACGTAGTCCAGCAGGCGGCGCAGGGGCAGCCGCTCGGGGCTGACGTCCATCTTGCCGGCCTCGACCTTCGACAGGTCGAGGATGTCGTTGATCAGCTGCAGCAGGTCGGAGCCGGCGGAGTGGATGACCCCGGCGTACTCGACCTGCTTGGGCGTCAGGTTGCGGGTGGGGTTCTGGGCCAGCAGCTGGGCCAGGATCAGGAGGCTGTTGAGCGGGGTGCGCAGCTCGTGGCTCATGTTGGCCAGGAACTCCGACTTGTACTTGGAGGCGAGCGAGAGCTGCTGGGCGCGCTCCTCCAGCTCCTGGCGGGCCTGCTCGATCTCGAGGTTCTTGGTCTCGATGTCGCGGTTCTGCGACACCAGCAGGGCGGCCTTCTCCTCCAGTTCGGCGTTGGACCTCTGCAGTTCCTCCTGGCGGGCCTGCAGCTCCTCGGAGCGGACCTGCAGTTCGGAGGTCAGGCGCTGGGACTCGCCGAGCAGTTCCTCGGTGCGGGCGTTGGCCACGATCGTGTTGACGTTGACCCCGAGGGTCTCCATCAGCTGCTCGAGGAAGTCGCGGTGGACGTGGGTGAAGGAGGTGACGGAGGCGAGCTCGATGACGCCGAGCACCTGCTCCTCGGCGAGGATGGGCAGCACGACCAGGCCGGCCGGGTCCGCCGAGCCCAGGCCGGAGGAGACGGTGGCGTAGCCGGCCGGCAGGTCCTCGACCGCGATGGTGCGGCGGCTGCGGGCGGCCTGGCCCACCAGGGACTGGCCGAACCGGAAGCTCACCGGGCGTGCGGGGTCGGCGGGGCCGTCCGCGCGCCCGTAGGAGGCGATCAGGTCCAGCCGGGGGCCGTCGGGGCCCTCCTCGGCGAGGTAGAAGCCGCCGTACTGCGCGCCCACCATGGGGGTGAGCTCGTCCATGACGAGCTCGGCGACGACGGCGAGGTCGCGGCGGCCCTGCATCAGCCGGGAGATGTGCGCCAGGTTGGTCTTGAGCCAGTCCTGCTCCTGGTTGGCGCGGGTGGTCTCGCGCAGGGACTCCACCATGGAGTTGATGTTGTCCTTGAGGTCGGCGACCTCGCCGGACGCCTCCACGCTGATGGAGCGGGTCAGGTCGCCCTCGGCGACGGCGCTGGTGACCTCGGCGATGGCGCGGACCTGGCGGGTGAGGTTGCCGGCCAGTCCGTTGACGTTCTCGGTCAGGCGCTTCCACATGCCCGAGACGCCTTCGACCTCGGCCTGGCCGCCCAGGCGTCCCTCGGTGCCGACCTCGCGGGCGACGCGGGTGACCTCGTCGGCGAACGCGGAGAGCTGGTCGACCATCGTGTTGATGGTGGTCTTCAGCTCCAGGATCTCCCCGCGCGCGTCGACGTCGATCTTGCGCGTCAGGTCTCCCTGGGCCACCGCGGTGGTGACCTGGGCGATGTTGCGCACCTGGTTGGTCAGGTTCGTCGCCATCGAGTTGACGTTGTCGGTCAGGTCCTTCCAGGTGCCGGCCACGTTGGGCACCCGTGCCTGGCCGCCGAGCATGCCCTCGGTGCCGACCTCGCGCGCCACCCGGGTGACCTCGTCGGCGAAGGCGGAGAGGGTGTCGACCATGGTGTTGATCACGCCGGCGAGGGCCGCCACCTCGCCCTTCGCCTCGACCGTGATCTTCTGCGACAGGTCGCCGCGCGCCACCGCGGTGGCGACCTGGGCGATGGAGCGCACCTGGCCCGTGAGGTTGGAGGCCATCACGTTGACGTTGTCGGTGAGGTCCTTCCAGGTGCCCGACACCCCGCGGACGGTGGCCTGCCCGCCGAGGTTGCCCTCGGTGCCGACCTCGCGGGCGACGCGGGTGACCTCGTCGGCGAACGCGGAGAGCTGGTCGACCATCGTGTTGATGGTGGTCTTCAGCTCCAGGATCTCCCCGCGCGCGTCGACGTCGATCTTGCGCGTCAGGTCTCCCTGGGCCACCGCGGTGGCGACCTGGGCGATCGAGCGGACCTGGGCGGTCAGGTTGCCCGCCATGAAGTTCACCGAGTCGGTGAGGTCGCGCCAGGTGCCGCCCACCCCGGGGACCTTGGCCTGGCCGCCCAGGCGCCCCTCGGTGCCGACCTCGCGGGCCACCCGGGTCACCTCGTCGGCGAACGCGGAGAGCTCGTCGACCATCGTGTTGATGGTGTTCTTGAGCTCGTGGATCTCGCCGCGGGCGTCCACCGTGATCTTCTGCGACAGGTCGCCGCGCGCCACCGCGGTGGTGACCTGGGCGATGTTGCGCACCTGGGTCGTCAGGTTGCCCGCCATGGCGTTGACCGAGTCGGTGAGGTCCTTCCAGGTGCCGTCGACGCCGGGCACCTCGGCCTGGCCGCCCAGGCGTCCGTCGGTGCCGACCTCGCGGGCCACCCGGGTCACCTCGGAGGTGAACAGCGACAGCTGGTCCACCATGCCGTTGAAGACCGTGGCGATCTCGCCGAGCAGGCCGTCCCGGTCGGCGGGCAGCCGGGTGCCGAAGTCGCCGTCGCGCACGGCCGTGAGGCCGGCGAGCAGCTGTCTGAGCTCCCGCTCCGCCACCTGGTCGGTCTCCGCCGGTACCACGTCGTGCGTGGCCGTCGACCCGCCCGTTCCCGCGCCTGCCGCCTTGGTCATTACCGCCCTCTTGTCCTGGTGACCGGTTCTCGAGCGGCCGGACGGAGGGCCGGCCCGCAGGCCCCGCCCCGTCCGCGCAGGCGGGTGCCTCCGGGCATTCTTGCACGTTTGCCACTTGACAATGATTGACCAGCAAGCTTCTTCACTGACAGGACTTGTCGGCACCTGACCTTTTTGCCCTGTTCAGAGAGCCGGGGGCCGGCTCCCCTGCCGGACGGGGCATCGACCGTACCCCACCGCCAGTGACGATGATCACGGGCGGGCGCCGGGAACCGAACACCGGTCGCCCGCGTCACGCCCCTCGTGGCCGCAGGGGAGCGGCCCGCTCGACCGGGGGGAGACCCGTCCATGTTCCGTACACGTGCCGCCACTGCGTGCCGCACGCTCGCCGTCGCCGCGCTGACCGCGGCAGTACTGGCCGGATGCCGGTCCGGGGACGACGCGGCGCCGACGCCGGACGGCCCGGCGACGCCCGCCACGGCTCCGGCGGCGCCCTCCGCGGCGGCGTCCTCGGCGCCGACGGCCCCGGCCGCCACCGCCGCCCCGGCGGGCGGGCGGAGGCTGGTCGACGCCGCCGAGGCGGGGGGCCTGAAGAAGCTGACCGGCCCGGGGGCCCTGTCCGACGTACCGGTCGACCCGGGCGAAATGACCGACGGCATGAACCTCGTGGCGGGCAACTTCGCCGCCCCCGGCTCCGGGGACGGCGAACCGGTGCTCTTCGAGGGCGTCGACAACGTCCCCGAGGACACCGTCAAGCGGCGCGAACACCTGTTCCGAGGGATGCTCGACCACGTCCGGTGGGACTTCGAGCTGGGCGTGCCCGAGGCGGAGCCCGTGGACGCCGGCCCGCTGGGCGGCTCGGTGGAGTGCCTGCTCGCCTCGCTCGCCGAGGACGGCAACGTCGTCTGCGGATGGGCGGACGAGGGCACCGCGGCCGTGGCCCTGTTCCCGGACAGTACGACGGCGGAGGCCGCCGAGCGGTTCGTGGCCATGCGCGCAGACCTCGAGCGCTGAGCGGGCCCCGAGCGCTGAGCGGGCCCCGAGCACCGGGAAACCTGGAGCGCCGGGGGGCGCCGGGCCGCCGGGGGGGGGCCGGCCGCGGCGGGGACGCCGGGCCGACGAGGGCCCGGCGCCTCGTCCGTCCCCCGCCGGGGCGGCGCCGCGAGGGGGTGCGGACGGCTCCCGGAGGTCCGCCGCCGTCCCTGCGTCAGTAGTAGTGGCGGCGCCCTCCGACCGCGTGGCCCATGGCCCCGAGGATCCACAGGACCGCGCCGATGACGATCAGGATGATCCCGATGGTCGTCAGGATGCTGATGCCGGCGACGAGTCCGATGACGAGCAGGACGACTCCGAGGATGATCATGACGCCCTCCGATTTCGGGCCGTTCCCCCTTTACTCACTGTGGTCCCCGACCACCGGACCCCGCAAGCGGAGGCCGCGCCCCGCCCCGGGCCGGCCCGGGAGTCCTCCCCCGCCCGGGGCGCGGGGAACTGCTGGACAATCACCCGGGGACGACGGAACCGGCGGAACGGGCGGCGGCCGCCGGGCGGAGCCGGGAGGAAGGCGGACGCGATGACCGACGGGACGGAGCTCTCCCCCGCGCAGCGGCGGGCCGTGCTGGACTCGGACCCGCACACCGGCGAGGTGCGGGCGGCACCGGCCACCCTGGCGGCGCTGGCCGGGAAGGGGCTGGCCGTCGCGCACGGACGCCTGGGGGCGCACTACCTGAACCGGCTCGGCCTGCACGTGCGGGCCGAACTGCGCGACGGGACGCCCTCCGCGGCAACGGCCCACGAGGCCCCCGGCGGCGGCTCGTTCACCGCGGACACCGGAGACGGTCCCCCCGCGGGGGACCCGGAGGCGCGGGCCCGCGAGGTCGCCCGGGCGTGGGCGGGGCTGCTGGAGATCCGCAGGGTGGGCAACGCCGGCCGCCCGGAACCGCTGCGGGCGCCCGCCGCGTGGGAGCGTCACCGGCCGCTCCACGCCGTGGCACTGGCCCTCGAGGCCGCGGGCCTCCCCGCCTCCGCGGTCGGCGCCGCCGGACGGCGGGTCCGCGGCGGTTACCGGGTCGTCCCCGCCGACCGGCCGGAGGACGTGCGCGTGGAGTGGAGGCGGGCCGCGGGCCCGGGGCCGCAGCCGGACGCCGGGGAGCGGTTGGACTCCTGCGCACGCGTGCTCGCCGACCACGGCTGGGAGGCCGTCCGGTACCGGGGCTCCGGGGGTGTCCGGTACCTGCTGGTCTCCCCCGCGGCCCGGTGAGCCGGGGTGCGGGACGCGGCCGGGCCGCACGGCGCCCCGCGGACCGGGCGGCGCCGTGCGGCGGACTCACACCCGGGCGAGCGCGGTGAGCAGGTCGCGGTACTGCTGCAGGACGAGGCGCAGGTGCTCGGTGTCGGCGGCGCCCTCCCGGCCCTGCCATCCGTCGCTCAGGGCCCGGCGCCGTTCCTCCAGGGCCTCGGCGAGGCGGGCGGAGACCTCCCCGAGCAGGGCGTCGGCCTCCTCGACCGCGTGCTGCGGGGAGTCCACGAACCCGCCCTTGACCTGACGGAGTCTCGACTCCGCCTGTTCGAGCACGTCGTGGGGCAGGAGCCGGTCCGCTTCCGCGGTCTCCCCCGCGCTGCCGGACTGCCCGCCGGACGGCGCGGGGTCGTCCGGGTGGGCGGTACGGGCCGGCCGGGCACGCCCCTGCTCCCGGGACCGGCCGGGCCCCGGGTCCGGCACCGCTTCCCGGTCCCGGTCCCGGCCGGGGAGGTGCTCCGGGGAGGCGCTGCCCGTGGAGAGGCGGTCCGCGGAGAGGCGGTCCGCGGAGGGGCGGTCCGCGGAGGTGCGGTCCGTGCCCGTGGTGGAGGTGTGCTCGGTCATGGGGCTCCTCGGTCGGTGCCGGCGGGTCGGTCAGGCGTGGCGGTGGCTGCTGCCGGGGCGGAGGAGGCCGCCTGCGCGGTCGCGGCCGTCGTCGTCCCTGCCGCCGGGGGTCCTCCTTCCGGCGGCCTCGGTGCGCGCGCCGCGCCGGGAGGGGCCGGCGTGGTGGGCGGTGTCCGCGGGGACGGCCTCGACCAGCTCCTCGAACAGCTCGCGGACCCGCACCACGGCGGTGCGCAGTTCCTCGGTGGAGGCGCGGCCGTCCCGCGCCCGGTGGGCGACGGCCTGCGCGTCGCGGTAGCTCTGCACGGTCCGCGCGTGGCGCACGGACAGGGCGGCCATCTGCTCGTCGTGCTCCTCGACCGGGTAGCCGCGGTCGCGCATGAGGCTGCCCAGCAGGCGGTCCGCCCGGACCAGCGTCTCGGCCGGGGCGTCGACGAAGCGCTCCTGCAGGCCGGCCCACCGGGCGACGTACTGCTCGCGGGCCTCGGCGCTCAGCGGCTGCGGCTCCAGGTTCCCGTAGCGGCGCAGCCGGCCCTCCAGTTCCTTCTCCGCCGCCTTGCTGTTCCCCTCGTGCCGGGCGACGACCCGGTCGTACTCGGGGCCGAACCGCCTTCTGAGGCGGCCGGACCGCATCGCGGGCCGGGCCGCCACGAGGGCGAGGGCCGCGACGACGACCGCGGCCGCGACGACGAGGACGATGACCGTACCTGTGGACATGGAGAACCTTCCTGTGCACCGACTGTCCGTGCGCAGGGCGCGCCCGACCACGCACGCAGCCGAGGGCTGTGTGTTCCTGACGACGGTTTGACTGCTGTGCTCTGCCGGCCGGCTGGTTCATCGACTTGCCGTCATCCGCGTCCTCAAACGCGCCCGGGTCCGGGGAGGGGACTCCCCGGACCCGGTGGTGCGCGGCCGTGCGCGGTCCGGCCCGCGCGGACTACTCGCACTGCTCGCACTGCTCGTGCTGCTCGTGCTGCTCGTGCTGCTCAGGAAGGACCGGCCGGGTGGGGCCCGGCCGGAAGGGTGTCACTCGTCGTCCTCGTCCCTTTCCCCCTCCGCCTGGGAGGGTGTGGTCCGGGGGCTCTGGGAGGACTGCTCCTGCTCGGTCTCCTCCTCGCGCTCGCCCTCCGCCTGGGAGGGCGTCTGCTCGCTCATGGGGCCTCCTCGTGGGTCCGGGTCCCCCTTCTCACGTCAGCTCTGCTGCTCGCCGCCCGGCGGATCAAACGGTGCGCCCGCGGCGCGGTGCGACGGCCCCCGGCGGCGGGGGGCCGGCCGGCGGCGGGGCGGCAGCCGGTGCAGTTCGACCCCGGTGAGTTCGCCGTCCCGCACCTCCGCCGTCATGCAGGTGCAGTGCGGCTGGCGCCGGCGGTCGGTGGGGGAACCGGGGTTGAGCAGGCGCAGCCCTCCCGGGGCGGTGGTGTCCCAGGGGATGTGGCTGTGGCCGAAGACCAGGACGTCCAGGTCGGGGAACCGCTCGGCGCAGCGGCGTTCCCGGCCCGCGGCGGGGCCGGTCTCGTGGACGACGCCCAGGCGCACTCCGTCCAGTTCGGCGCGGGCCGTCTCCGGCAGCCGGGCCCGCAGGTCGGGGCCGTCGTTGTTCCCGTGGACCCCGATGAGGCGCCGCGCCCGTGCCTCCAGCAGGTCGAGGGTGGCGGTGTCCACCCAGTCCCCCGCGTGGACGACCACGTCGGCGAGTTCCACCTCGTGGAGGAGTTCCGCGGGGAGCTCCTTCGCGCGCTCGGGCAGGTGGGTGTCGGAGGTCAGGAGCAGGCGCATCCGTCCACCGTATCGCCGGGGCACGCCCGTGGCCCGGCCGTCCGCGCCGGGCCACGGCCCCGGTCCCCGGCGGGTGCGGGGCCGGGGCCGTGGCCGGGCCGGGGCCGTCAGGTGCCGGGCTTGCGCCCGTACACGAAGACGTCGTCGCCGGTCCTGAGCAGCTCCCAGTACTTCTGGGAGTCGCCGGGCCGCATGTTGACGCAGCCGTGCGAGCCGGGCGGTGACCAGACGCTGCCGCTGATGGAGTGGAAGGCCTGCCCGCCGTCGAAGAACTGGCTGTTGGGCATCGGCACGTCGTAGATCGTCGACACGTGGTTCTTGTTGCGCCAGTAGATCTTCTTCAGGCCGCGGCGGGTCTCGTAGCCGTCCCGGCCGGTGCGCACCGGCACCGGTCCCATGACCAGCTTCTTGCCGTCCTGGATCCAGCTCAGCTGACGGGTCAGGTCGACGCAGGCGATCCGGCCCTTGTCGGTGGGGCAGTCCCCCGCCTTGTTCGGTGTGCTCCCTGCCGCCTTCTGGGCCTTCATGATGCTCATGACCCCCCAGGTGACGGGGCCGGCGTAGCCGATGTTCGGGCTTATGCCGTGCCGGGTCTGGAAGTCCCTGGTGGCCCTGCAGTCCGCGGCGGACTGCCTGCCGTCCACCGGGCGGCCGAGGAAGGCCTCCACCTGGCGCTGGTACGGCCCGGTGGAGGTGGTGCACGAGGCGGCCTGGGCCGACGGGGCCAGCGCCACCGTCAGCGGCAGGAGCGTGCCCGCCAGTCCCAGTGCCGCGCCCGCGCGCACCCGTGTCGTGGTTGTTGTCGTCATCGGTTCCGCCGTCTCCCCTCCGGGGGGCGCTCGGCCCCCCGCCGTGCGGGCACCGTGCCCGCGACACCACGGGGGACGAGGGACGAGCGGGCCCCGGTTGCGGGCCGGGGCGGAGAGGGTGCCGGCCCCGGCGGGAAGCCGGGGCCGGCGGCGGTCGGGCCGGCTGCGCCCGCCCGAACGGCAGGGCGTAGCCGGCGGGGAGCCGGGCGATCAGGCGGTCGAGGAGGTCGCGGTCGGTCGGGTCGGCCAGGTCCGCGACGACACCCAGGACGGAGCTGACGTCCCACCGGGCGGTGGCGGCGGTGGCCCCGGGCCGTGCGCCGGCCGCGCCGGCGGGGGTCAGCCGGTGATCTGCCGGGGCGCGCTGCCGCCGGCGATCCGGATCTTCCGGGGCTTGGCCTGCTCGGCCACCGGGATCCTCAGTGTCAGGACGCCGGCGTCGTAGGAGGCGTCGATGCGTTCGGCGTCGAGGGTGTCGCCGAGGAACAGCTGGCGGCTGAAGGTGCCGGAGGGCCGTTCGGAGGCGATCGTCTCCGCCCCCTCGGGGGCCGGGGAGCGCCGCTCCGCGCGGACGGTCAGCACGTTGCGCTCGACGTCGAGGTCGATCGTCTCCGGGTCGACCCCGGGGATGTCGAAGTGGACCACGAACTCCTCGCCCGACCGGTAGGCGTCCATGGGCATGGCCGCGGGCCGGGAGGCGGTGCCGAGCACCTGCTGGGCGAGGCGGTCGAACTCGCGGAACGGGTCGGTGCGCATGAGCATCACGGGTCATCTCCTTCCGTGGGGTACCGAGCTGCGATGCCCTACGGCTTTTTATATAGCGGGAGGACGGAAAATTGACAAGCCCCGACTCAGGTTAGGTGAGGGCTCTGTTCACCCGCCGCAGGCCGGGGGCCGGGCCGGGCGGCGCCTTCGCACGCCCGGCCGATTCGCGCGGGGGCTGCTAGCGTTCCGGAAGGGGGCATTGCACATCCCCGCCCGTGCCCGGCCCCCGACCCCCGACCCCCGACCGCTAGGAGCCCGATCCGATGACACCCCCGCACCAAACCGCCGACATCTCCGACCCGGCGCTGGGCCAGGTCTATCGCGAGGTCCTGCGGCGCAACCCCGGAGAGGCGGAGTTCCACCAGGCGGTGCGCGAGGTCCTGGAGTCCCTGGCCCCGGTGTTCACCAGGCGCCCGGAGTTCGTGGACGCGAGGATCCTCGAGCTGGTCTGCGAACCCGAGCGGCAGATAATGTTCCGGGTCCCCTGGACCGACGACCAGGGCCGCATCCACGTCAACCGCGGCTTCCGGGTGGAGTTCAACAGCGCCCTGGGCCCGTTCAAGGGCGGGCTGCGCTTCCACCCCTCGGTGAACCTGGGCATCATCAAGTTCCTCGGCTTCGAGCAGATCTTCAAGAACGCGCTCACCGGCCTGAACCTGGGCGGCGGCAAGGGCGGCAGCGACTTCGACCCCAAGGGCCGCTCCGACACCGAGATCATGCGCTTCTGCCAGTCGTTCATGACCGAGCTGCACCGCCACCTGGGCGAGTACACCGACGTCCCGGCCGGCGACATCGGCGTGGGCAGCCGGGAGATCGGCTACCTGTTCGGCCAGTACAAGCGGATCACCAACCGCTGGGAGGCCGGCGTCCTGACCGGCAAGGGGCTCGGCTGGGGCGGCTCGAAGGTGCGCACCGAGGCCACCGGGTACGGCACGGTGCTCTTCACCGACCAGATGCTCAAGGCCCGCGGCGAGGACTTCGACGGCCAGCAGGTCGTCGTCTCCGGGTCCGGCAACGTCGCGATCTACGCGGTCGAGAAGGCTCAGCAGCTGGGGGCGAACGTACTGACCGCCTCGGACTCCAGCGGCTACGTCCTGGACGACAAGGGCATCGACCTGGCACTGCTCAAGCAGGTCAAGGAGGTCGAGCGCGGCCGCGTCTCCGACTACGCGCAGCGCCGCGGCCCCTCCGCGCGCTTCGTCCCCGAGGGCCGGGTGTGGGACGTCCCGTGCGACGTGGCACTCCCCTGCGCGACCCAGAACGAGCTCGACGGCGCGGCGGCCGCGGTGCTGGTGCGCAACGGCGTCAAGGCCGTCGCGGAGGGCGCCAACATGCCGACCACCCCGGAGGGCGTGCGCGTCTTCCAGGAGGCGGGCGTCGCCTACGGCCCGGGCAAGGCGGCCAACGCCGGCGGAGTGGCCACCAGCGCGCTGGAGATGCAGCAGAACGCCGGACGCGACTCGTGGACGTTCGAGCACACCGAGCAGCGGCTGACCGAGATCATGCAGGACATCCACGCCTCCTGCTACGAGACCGCCGCCCGCTACGGCGCACCCGGCGACTACGTCTTGGGCGCCAACATCACCGGTTTCGAGCGGGTCGCCGAGGCGATGCTCGCCCAGGGCCTGGTGTAGGACCCGCTGCGGGCCCCGGTCCGGCCGGGGCTCCGACCCGGGATCCGGCCGCAGGCCCCGGTCACCGGCCCTGCAGCCGGGCGGCCTTCTGCCTGATCTCCGGCAGCCGCTCGGCCATCTCGGCCCCCGGGCAGTCGGTCGGGTCGCCGTCGCGGTGGCCGGAGACGGTGTCGAAGACCGCCCGGGCGCCCTTGCGGTACCGGCTCATGCTGTTCGTCGAGACGAGGGCGGCCCGGCCCCGGGGGTCGACGCCGGCCAGGCCCAGTTTCCAGGCCACCAGCCGGGCGATCGCGTCGGTGAGCGCGGCCGGCACCGGGGTGCCCTCGTGGAAGGTGCCGATCGCGGCGATGCCCGCGCTGCCCTTGTTGAAGCCCTGGGCGTGCGCGCCGACCACGGGCCGGTCGGTGCCCCCGGCCCGGCCCTCGTAGACGGTGCCGCACCGGTCGACCAGGAAGTTGTAGCCGATGTCGTCCCAGTCGCGGCCCGTGGCGTGGTCCCCGTACATCGCGCGCAGCAGCGAGGGGACCTCGGCGCAGTCGTAGTCGTTGGGGTTGTCGGTGTGGTGGACGAAGACCACCCGCACGGCGTGCGCGTACTCGCCGGGCTCGTGCCGCAGCCGCTCGTCCGCCCCCCACTGCTCGCGGGAGACGATCGGCGGACGCGGGGCGGAGTGGGGGCCGGAGGCAGGGCTCCACGCGCCGGGGCCGACCACGAACTCCGTCTGCTGCAGGGCGTACGGCGTGGAGGACGGCTCGTCCGGCCCGGCCTGCTCGGCCCCGGTGCGCGCCGGGGCCCGTCCGGCGTGCGACGGCTCGGAGGTGTTCCGCACGTTCCAGCCCGCGGCTGCCGCCAGGAGTGCGGCGAGGACGGCGGCCGCGGCCGGGACGGCGGCGCGCAGGGCGCCGGGGCCGCCGACCGCCGACCGGAGGCCGGCGCGGGGACGGGGGCGGGGACGGGAGCGCGCCGCCCCCGGGGGCGGCGCCGGGCCCCGCCGGGCGGGGCCGCTCACGGACGGCTGAGCAGTGCGGCGCGGCGCAGCGCGCGGTGGACCAGGGCCTCGTGCACGTGCGGCTGGTCGTTCCACACCCAGAACGGCCCGGACTGCCCCATGGCGGCCAGCGCACGGTCGATGTGCTCCCCCGCGCGCCGGGCGGTCTCGACGTCCCCGTAACCGAGGGAGTGCAGCAGGTGCTGTGCGCCCAGGATGCACCGGCGTCCGCCGGCGGTGCGGTCCCGGCGGCCGGTGGCCGCCCAGCCGGTGCGCCGCAGGACCCGTTCGGTGAGCAGCAGGTGCTGCTCGACTGTGACCGGGCGCCGGCGCCGGGTGCCGAGCCCGGAGTGGACCCAGTGGGGCAGGCAGGCCCGCATGCGGCCGGGCAGGTCCCCGTCCGGGACCGGGAGGGCGCCGGGGGGCGGGGAGGGGACGCCCGGGGCCGCGGGGAGGGCCCCGGGGGATGCGGGGGCCGCCGCGGCGAGGGCCTCGGCGACCAGGCTCGCGGTGTCCTTCGACACCAGCGGGTGGGCGGTGGCCGCGGGCCGTCGTGCACGGGCGGGCCCCTCCCGTCCGTCCCGGGGGGCCGGGTCGCGCGGGAGGGGATCCGCGGCAGGGCCGAGGAGGGCGGCGAGGTCCGCCTCGATCTCCGCCTCGATCTCCGCGCCGATGTCCGTGCCGGCGTACTCGCCGGTGGCGGCGTCGAGGAGAGCGGGGCGGTCGAGGAGGGCGGCGTGCTGGACGTCGGCTACGGGCACGGCGTCGGCTCCCGGTCGTTCGGAGGGCGTGGACCAGACGGCGCCGGCGCGGCCGACCACCGCCGGTGGTCGTGCCGGTCACCACCTAGGTCCTATCCCGGCGGGAGCGGGAGGGGCAGCGGCGTTCGGCCGGTGGGAGCAGCACGATCACCCTCGGGCGCGCACGACCGCGGCCGCCGGGCCGGAGGGCCGGGCGGCCGCGGGGGCGCGCAGGAGCAACGCGGAGTGCCGGGTCAGCGGCCGGAGATCCGGCGGCAGCCGGCCCGCTGCTCCTCCGTCAGCCGGCCGTGCCGCTCCCCCTGTTCGCACAGTTCCGCCAGCCCCAGCGGCGGGCGGGGGGCCGGAGGGTTCGGGAGGGTCTCGCGGGGCGCGTGGTCCGGCCGTGCGGGAGCGGGAACAGCCGGCCGGGGGGCGGCGGTCCGGGAGGCGGCCGGCCGCGGCGCGGCGGGGCGGGTGGCCGTCTCCCGCGGACGGCCGGCCCGCGGGGACGGCGGGCGCGGGGCGCCGTCGTCCTCTCCGTTTTCCGCCCGCTCGTGCGCCCGGGCGGACGGGGAGCCGGAGGGCGGCCCGGCCGCGGAGGACGGCGTGCCGGCGACCGGGGAGACGCCGACCTCGACGGCGGGCGCGGGCACGGCCGGCGCGGGCACGGCGGGCGCGGTCGTCTCGGGGGGAACGACCTCGGCGCAGCCCGCGACCGCGGCCAGGGGTACGAGGGCCAGCAGGACCAGGGGGCGGCGCAGGAACATGCGGCCACTGTGGCGGGACGGGGCCCGCGGTTCACGCGCACCCGCCGCGAGTCACCCGCACGGACGACGGCGGCGGGCGCACCGGTGACGCCGGCGCCGCGGCCGGCCGCCTCCCGGACCGCGCGGCCTCCGGCGTGCCGTGCCCCGGGCGCCCGCGGCAGGGGGCGGGGTGGTGCGGGAGCGGGCCGGCTCCCCGTGGAATCCTTTGGGCGGGGGCCGGAGAACCGGCTGCCCGAGGACCTTCCCCGCCCGCGCCCGCGGACGGGGCCCGTGGAACGGCGCGTCGAACGTGTACCGGTACGAGCACCGCACCGCCAGGACGTGGTGGTGCGTCCTGCTGTCGATCCTGGTCGTCGCCTGCACCGCGGCCGCCGTGACGGCCGGCCGCCGGCACGACGCCGGGCCCGCCCCCGCGGGCGGCTCCGGCGACCGGGGCCCCGGTCGGGCGCAGGCCGACCGGGTCGCCGCGCCGCGCTGGGTCGGCACCTGGTCCGCCGCCGCCTCCGGGACCGGGCCGGACGCCCCGCGGGAGCACGGCGGCACGTCCCTGCGCAGCGTGGTGCGCATCAGCGTGGGGGGTTCCCGGGTGCGCGTGGAGCTGTCCAACGCGGCCGGGCGCGAGCCGCTGGCCGTCGCGCACGCCACGGTCGCCCTGGCCGCTCCCGAGGGCGGCCCGGACACGGAGGCGGGCACGATGCGCCGCCTGGCCTTCGGCGGCCGGCCGTCGGTGACGGTCCCGGCCGCGGGCACGGTGACCAGCGACGGGGCCGCACTGACGGTCCCCGACGGGGCGGACCTGGTCGTCACCACGTACGTCCCGGTGACGGCCGGGGGCCTGACGCACCATCCCCACGCCCTGCGGACCTCGTACTCGGCCCGCGGCGACCGTGCCGCGGACCCGTCCGGGCGGGCGTTCACCGGCCGCAGCTCCTCCTGGCGCCTCCTGGCCGGCGTGGAGGTGTGGACCGCCCGCGCCGAGGGGGCGGTGGTGGCCCTGGGCGACTCCCTGACCGACGGCATCGGCTCGACCCCGGAGGCGAACCGGCGCTGGACGGACGTGCTGGCCCGGCGGCTGCTCTCGCAGCGGCAGGGCCCCCGCTGGGGCGTGCTCAACCAGGGCATCGCCGGCAACCGGGTGCTGCCGCGCGGCACGGGCCCGGCGCCGGTGACCAACCCCAGCGGGACGGAGCGCCTGGAACGGGACGTGCTGCACGAGGCCGGGGCGCGGGTGGTGGTGGTCGAGCTCGGCCTCAACGACATCCTGATCCCCCCGCCGGAGAACCGTCCGCCCGACGCGCGGCGGATCGTGGCGGGCCTGAGGGCGCTGACGGAACGGGCGCGGGGGGAGGGCCTGCGCGTGGTCGGCTCGACCCTCACCCCCTTCGGGGGGAGCCGGGCGTGGAACCCGCGGCTGGAGGAGGTGCGGCAGGAGGTCAACCGGCAGATCCGGGCAGGGCGGGTGTTCGATGCCGTCGTCGACTTCGACCGGGCGCTGCGCGACCCCTCGCACCCCTCCCGCCTGCTCCGGGCCCACGACAGCGGCGACCGCGTCCACCCCGGCGACTCGGGCCACCGGGCGATGGCGGACGCGGTGGCGGCGGCACTGGGCCTGCTGCCGGCCGCCGCCGGCGGCGCTCCGGCCGTGCCGGTGCACGGGTCCGGGCCGTGACGGCGGGGTGCGGGCACTCCGGCCGCCAAGGCCGCGCGGCCCCGCGCGGGGCCCGGGAGCGTGCCTGTGCTCCCGGGCCCGGCGTGCTGCTGTCCCGCGTCAGTCGACGCCGTTGAGGATGTGGGGTTCGGCCAGATCGTCCTCGTACCCGGCCAGGCGGATCGGGGCCGACTTCGACCACGCCTCCAGGCTGAGCATCTTCTGCGGCTGGTCGGAGCCGGGCCGCAGGGCCGGGGCAGAGGGTTCCTCGGTGATGTTCTTGGTGGTCACCGCGCACTCCTTCGTGTCGGGTGATGCGGTCGGGCCGTCGGCGCACGGGAACGGGCGCGGGCGGACGACCGCGGTGGCTCGGGGGGACCGTGCGACGCGGTCGGCGTCGACCAGGGCGGTGCGGGGCGGCCTCGGTGATCGGCCGTGCCCGGGCGCGGTCCCCCGGGATGCCGGGGTGTGCGTCGCTCCCCTTCTCGGGGATGCCCATGGCGGACAGCCTAAGCGGCCGCTTCCTCTTTGACCATTCGGTTCGGTCCGGTCAGGTGCCACGCGGCGGTGACGGCCTTGCCGCCGGCCGCGGGGCGGACCTCCACCCGGTCGGCCAGGCGGTTGACCATCGGCCAGCCGAAGCCCCCCGTGCCGTTCAGGTCCGGGACGCGCTGCTCGGGGACCCGGGCGGTGCCGTCGAAGACCTCGACCCGCAGCAGCCCGGGGGTGGAACGCAGTTCCAGGCACCATGCGCCCCCGGCGTGCCGCACGGCGTTGGTCACCAGTTCGGAGACCACCAGCAGGACGGCCTCCGCGTCCACCGCGGGGCGGACGCGGCGCAGGAAGGCCGCGGTCCCGTCGCGCGCGTCCCCCGCGGTCAGCCCCGTGCCGTCGATCCTTCGTCCGGCCATCAGCATCACATCACCTCGCCGGCCACTCGGTGGTTCCCGGGCAGGAGGTCGTCTTCCCGCGCGGAGGCGCCGCAATCGGCCGCGGCCGTGCCGGGAGGGCCGCGCGGGCGGAACGGTTCACCCGGTCGGCGGAATCCGTACGGGGGCGGGGCCCGGCGGGGGCGGGGCCCGGCCGGAGGGCGCGGGCCGCCCCTCGGGGCCGCGGAGGCGGCCTCAGGCGCCGGCGGCCGGTTCGGTCAGCCGTACGCCGTCGAGCTCGGCGACGTAGCGGGGGCCGAAGGCGCGCGAGGGCGTGAGGGTGCCCGGTTCCAGTTCCCGCAGACGGGTGACGGCCCGGACGACGGAGTCCGCGGTCAGGTCGTAGGGGTCGGGGCCGGTCAGGGAGGCGGTGGCGGTGCGCCCGTCGGCGCGGGAGGCCCGGCCCCACACCTGGGTGCGGGTGCGGGACCGCCGCCGCTCCCCCGGGCCGGGCAGGAACCGGGAGACCGCCGCCCGGGCCAGGGCCTGCACGGGAGCGGGCCGCAGCAGGCCCTGCAGGCGCACGGCGGCCCGGGGCACGGCGGTGTAGGTGGTGATGTCGGGGATGCCGGTGGAGTGGTAGGCCGTGGAGACGTCCCCCCAGGGGACGGAGGAGACGGTGCGCGGGCCGTCGGGGAAGTCCGCGCGGATGCGGCGGCCGCCCACGGGGACGGCGGTGATGCGGCCGCCGACGCGTTCCCTGCCCCCGGCCCGGATTCCCTCGAGGGCCGTGCGGGCCGTGCCGGGGCTCATTCCGCCGCCGGGCAGGAAGGCCAGGTCGAGGCGGTCGGCGCCGGGCAGTGCCCGGGCCAGCAGCAGGGCCAGGCAGTCGGTGGGCACGACGTCGAAGCCGGCGCCGGGCAGGAGGACGACACCGGCGTCCCGCGCCTGCTCCGACATGGCGTGCAGCTGCTCGAAGACCTCGATCTCCCCCGTGACGTCGAGGTAGTGCACCCCGGTGGCCAGGCAGGCCCGGACCATGGGCGCGGCCGTGGCGGAGAAGGGCCCCGCGCAGTGGGCGACGGCTTCGACGCCGGCCAGGCCGGCTTCGGCGGCCCGTGGATCGGTCAGGTCGAACACCCGGTGTTCCAGGCCGAGTTCGGCCGCAAGGCGGGAGACGGGACCGGCGGACCGGCCGGCCAGCACCGGACGCTCCCCGCGGGCAACGGCCCTGCGGGCCACCAGGGTTCCCGTGTAGCCGTTGGCCCCGTACAGCAGCCAGGTCATCGCTCACCGACCTCCCGCCCGGGGGGCGCGGCCCGCCCGGGTGTGTGTTCCGGCCCCGCAACCTACCGCAGGGCCACCGCCCCCCGTCCAGAGCAGGAACGTTTCGCCCCAGCTTGCCGGAGTCCTCGCCTCCGCAGGGCGGCCTGGTGTCCTGCCTGCGGGAGAGGTGCGGCAGGATGGAGCAACTCGGCAAGGTCTCTTGGCAGTTGTCGAGCCCACCGACCCGTGCGATCACCTTCTCGAGGGAAAGGCCGGACGAACCGTGGATGTCCACAATCAGCGCTTACCCGGAGGCGCCGTGCTCCTGGTGGTGCGCGGTCACGCGGACCAGGCCGCGATGGACGTGCTGTCGGACGTCATCTGGCAGCACACCGCGGGGTACCGTCCGACCGTGCTGGTCGACCTCCGGGACGTGGAGAGCATCGACCGCAGAGCCCTCGACCCGCTGCTGCACGCGGCGTTGAGGCTGTACACCAGCGGCGGCAACATCGGGCTCATAGCCCCCAGCGAACCGGTGCGCGACGTGGTCGCACGCACCGGCACCGCTCCCCTGCTCCCGGCCTACGACGACGCCGACTGCGCGTTGAAGGACCTGGCGGAGCGTTCGCCGGCGCACCGCCGGTAGGCGAGCACTCGCCAGGGGGCCGGAACCACCCGTTCCGGCCCCCTTCGCGCTGCCCGGCCCGGTGCGGAGGCCGGGCCCGGGGGAACACCGGGCCGATACGCAATTGCGCTCTTGCGAACCCTTGACGCGGGGCCTGGGGCAGGAGTCCGATGATCCTGTTTCGTATGCTTCCGGCCGCAGGCGGGAAGCGCCTGCCCTCACCGCACCTAAGGAACAGCGATGCCCCTCACCCGAAGACACTTCCTCCAGGCGACGGGGCTGGCCGCGGGCGGCACGGCCCTGACCGCCTGCGGCGGCGGGCAGGCCGAGAAGACGGCGACGCCGCTGTCGGTGTACTCGTGGTGGACCGGGGGCGGCGAGGAGGCCGGCCTGAAGGCCCTGGTGGAGGACTTCAGGAAGAACAACCCGGACGTGAAGTTCGTCAACGAGGCGGTGGCCGGGGGCGCCGGCGACGCCGCCAGGAAGAAGCTGGCCTCCCGGCTGGCCGCGGGCAATCCGCCCGACACCTTCCAGGGGCACGCCGGCGCGGAGCTGAACGGCTACATCGAGGCCGGCCAGCTGGAGGACATCAGCTTCCTGTACGTGGAGGAGGGCTGGCGGCAGGTCCTGCCGGTCTCGCTGCGGTCGCTGATATCCGACGGCGCCACCTCGTACTCGGTGCCGGTCAACGTCCACCGGGCGAACATGATGTGGCACAGCCCCAAGGTCCTCGAGCGGGCCGGGGTCTCCGACGTGCCCACCACGTTCGACGCCCTGCTCGAGGCGATGGACCGGGTGAAGGCGGCCGGGGCCGCACCGCTGGCGCTCGGTGAGCAGTGGACCGTGCAGCACCTGCTGGAGACGGTCCTCCTGGGCGTGCTCGGCCCCCGCGACTACGGCAAGCTGTGGACGGGCAGGCTCGGCTGGGAGAGCGGCAGGACCCGCGACGCCCTGGAGACCTTCGACGCGGTCCTGGACTTCGGCGGCACCTACGCCCCGGGCCGCACCTGGCAGGCCGCCTCCAAGCAGCTGGCCGACGGCCGGGCGGCGTTCCAGATCATGGGCGACTGGGTCGACGCCTACCTGGGCCGCGACCTGTCCCTGACACCGAAGAAGGACTACCACTGGTCCCCGGTGCCGCAGACGGCCGGCGCCTACCAGTTCCTGTCGGACTCCTTCGTGCTGCCCAAGGGGGCCGCGCACCGCGAGGCGGCGCTGGCCTGGCTGAGGACGTGCGGCAGCCGCAGCGGCCAGCAGGCGTTCAACGTCAAGAAGGGCTCCATCCCCGCCCGCACCGACACCGACCCCGCCCCCTACGGGCCGTACCTGCAGTGGGCGCTGTCGCAGTGGCGCACCGACGAGATCGTGGGATCGCTGACCCACGGCGTGGTGGCCAAGAACGAGTGGGTGGCCGACATCGGCACGGCCCTGGGCGGCTTCCTGAAGCGGCGGAACGTGCCCGCCTTCCAGGAGGCCCTGGCCCGGGCGGCGGACAAGCACATCTGAGGGCCCCGGCCGCGGACCGGGGCGCCCCGGTCCGCGGCCGGCCGCGGCCGCCCCGGGTCAGGCCGGCGGCTCGCCGTGCCAGACGGTCGTGACGTTGCAGAACTCGCGGATGCCGTGGCCGGCCAGCTCCCGGCCGTAGCCGGAGCGCTTGACGCCGCCGAAGGGCAGGGCGGGGTGCGAGGCGGTCATCCCGTTGAAGAAGACCGCTCCGGCCTGGAGGTCGGTGGCCAGCCGCTCCTGCTCGTAGCGGTTGGCGGTCCAGGCGTTGGAGCTCAGGCCGAACGAGGTGTCGTTGGCCAGGGTGATCGCGTCGTCCAGGTCGGCCACCCGGTACAGGGTGGCGACCGGCCCGAACGCCTCCTCGTGGTGGATGCGCATGTCGGGGGTGACGTCGACGAGCACGGTGGGCTCGTAGAACCAGCCGTGCTCGCGGCCGGGGGGCCTGCGTCCGCCGCACAGGGCGGTCGCGCCCTTGGCTGTGGCGTCGCGGACCAGTTCCTCCAGGTCCTCGAGGCCCGAGCGCAGCGCGAGGGGGCCGATGTCGGTGTCCTCCTCCATCGGGTCGCCGACCTTCAGCGCCTCCATGGCCCGGGTGAAGCGGGCGACGAAGTCGTCGTAGACCTCGGTGTGGACGATGAAGCGCTTGGCCGCGATGCAGGACTGCCCGTTGTTCTGGGTGCGCGCGGTCACGGCGGTCGCCGCCGCGGCGGCGACGTCCGCGGAGGGCAGGACGATGAAGGGGTCGCTGCCGCCCAGTTCCAGGACGGTCTTCTTGATCTCGTCCCCGGCGACCGAGGCGACCGCGCGGCCCGCCGGTTCGCTGCCGGTGAGGGTCGCGGCGGCCACCCGGCGGTCGCGCAGCACGGCCTCGACGGCGCCGGAACCGATCAGGAGGGTCTGGAAGCATCCGGTGGGGAAGCCGGCCCGCAGGAAGAGGTCCTCCAGGTACAGGGCGGTCTGCGGGACGTTGGAGGCGTGCTTGAGCAGTGCGACGTTGCCGGCCATGAGCGCCGGGGCCGCGAAGCGGATCACCTGCCACAGCGGGAAGTTCCAGGGCATCACCGCCAGGACCGGCCCGAGGGGCCGGTAGCGGACGTGGGCGGCGGCGCCGCCGGAGTCCCGCACGTCGGCGGGGTCGGGGTGCTCGTCGGCCAGGAGCCGCGGGGCGTGCTCGGCGTACCAGCGCAGGGCCTTGACGCACTTGGCCGCCTCCGCCCGGGCCGCGGTGACCGGCTTGCCCATCTCGGTGGTCATGGTCCGCGCGATCTCGTCGGTGTCCGCCTCGAGCAGGTCCGCGGCCCGGCGGACCAGTCCGGCACGGTGCTCGAAGCCGGTGGTGCGGTACTCCGCGAAGGCCGAGGAGGCACGGGACAGCCGGGTCTCGATCTCCTCGGGGCCGAGTGCGTCGAAGGTCTTCAGGGTCTCCCCGGTCGCGGGGTTGACGGTCGCGACGGTCATGGTGGCGGCTCCCTTCCTGTGCCGCCCGTCGCCTGCCCAGCCCCCGGCGGATGATGTGCGGCTCAGGCCCGGTCGAGGAGTTCCCGGACGAACGCCTCGGTCTCGGCGGGCGTGGCCGCCTCGACGCACAGCCGGTCCATCACGGCCAGGTAGTGGTCGACCTCGTCGCGCTTGTCCAGGTAGAGCGCGCTGGTGAGCTGCTCGAGGTAGACGATGTCGGGAAGGTCCTGGTCCTCGAACCGCAGGAGCGTGATCGGCCCGCCCGCCGCGGCGTGGCCGCCCGCGTGGAAGGGGACGACCTGCAGGGTGACGTTGGGCTGCCGGGTGACCTCGAGGAGGTGCTTGAGCTGGGCCTGCATGACTTCATGCCCGCCCATCGGGCGGCGCAGCGCGGCCTCGTCGACGACGGCCCACAGCCTGACCGGGTCGGAACCTGTGAGCACGCGCTGCCGCTCGGTGCGCAGCGCGACGCGCCGCTCGACCTCGGCCCGGGGCGCCTTGGGGTGCCCGAGCCGGATCACGGCGCGCGCGTAGTCCTCGGTCTGCAGCAGGCCGGGGAGGAACTGCACCTCGTAGGTGCGGATGAGCGAGGCCGCGCCCTCGAGGCCGAGGTGCTGCTCGAACCAGCCGGGCAGGACGTCGTGGTACTTGTGCCACCAGCCCGGAGCGTTGGCGCGGCGGGCCAGCGTCAGCAGGGCGCCGCGCTCCTCCTCGTCGTGCACGCCGTACAGGGTCAGCAGGTCGGCCACGTCGCGTTCCTTGAAACCGACGCGGCCGAGCTCCATCCGGCTGATCTTGGGGTGGGAGGCCCGGATGGCGCCGGCCGCCTCGCTCACGGAGATGTTCCGCTCCTCGCGGAGCCTGCGCAGCTGGCCGCCGAGCACCATGCGCAGCGCGGTGGGCCCCGGGTCCTGCCGCTGCAGGTCGAGGACGCGCGCCCACTGCGGATCGCGCTCCGGAACGGCTGCGGTCATCGGACGGCTCCCTTGTCGAGACGGAGAGTGCCAGCTTCTCATCCCCGGGCGGCAGAAGTACAGACCGTCATCGCCGCCCACCTCAGCGTGCGGGAGGGCCCGCGGGCGGCGCGGCCCGCCTCAGCGGACCAGGTCGTCGAAGTCGCCGTCCTTGGCTCCGCCGACGAACGCCGCGATCTCCGCCCTGGTGTAGACCAGCACGGGGCCCTCCGGGTAGCGGGAGTTGCGCACGGCGACCTCCCCTCCGGGCAGGGGCGCCACCTCGACGCAGTTGCCGCTGGGGTTGCTGCGCCGGCTCTTGCGCCAGCTGACGTCCCGCAGCAGGTTCGCCGGGGCCCCGTTCTGTATGCGCTGCATCTGCGCTCCTTACGCGTTCATCAGGCATGACGTGGCGTCATGTACGTTCGCACGTGCATCTGTTCGTGCAGATGCACTTGCAGCAGCACGTGCGCGTAGCGGAGGATATCCCGCATGCAGGCAGATCCAGCACTCCGGAGCCCGGCGTTGCCGGAAGAGGACCCGGCCGGGTCCGGTTTCGCCGCCCACTCCGTCGGCGAGGGCCCCCGTGCCGTCCCCGACGTGCGGGAATTCGTCCGGCGCACCCTGTTCGTGTGGGGCCTGGACGAGATCGGCCACGACGTGTGCCTGGCCGTGACCGAACTCACGGCGAACGCCCTGCGCCACGGGTGCCGCGGCGCGTTGGGCCGTGCGGGCGCGCGCCCGGTGTGGGTGGGGCTGCTGCGCCAGGGGCACGGGGTGCTGTGCGTGGTGGCCGACCCGGGCCGGGGGGTGCCCCGCCTGCGGGAGCCCGACTTCACGGCCGAGTCGGGACGGGGCCTGCAGGTGGTCGCGGCACTGAGCGACAGCTGGGGCTGGACGGAGCCGGACTGCGACGGCAAGGCCGTCTGGGCGGTCTTCTCCGGAGGCTGCGCCGCCGAGGAGCCCTCCGCCCCGCGGCTGGGGTGGCCGGCCGCACTCCTGCCCGCCTGCTGACCCTCCTGCGGTGCACACGAAACCACCCGCCCCCGGCCTCCCGGCCACGGGCGGGTGGTTTCGTGTGCACCGACCGGCCCAACAGGACCGGCCAATATCTTCTGGGATCTTCTGACGAGCGGACGATCGGGCATGAATGTCGGGCACTACCGCCCGGCCGGCCCACCCCCGCTCGAAGGAGCCCCCGGATGACGACCAGTCTGGAAGCCCTGCACCGCTGCCGCCTCGCCGTGGACCTCGGCACCTCCCGAACCCGCGTGCACGTGCGGGGCGCGGGAATCGTGGTGGACGAACCGACCGTGGCCGCGGTGAACATGCGCACCGGGGGGCTGATGGCGGTGGGCGCCGTCGCCGAGCGGATGGTGGGCCGGACCCCGCCTCACATCCAGGTGATCCACCCGGTCGGCGGCGGCTCGATCACCCACCCCGGGATCGCCCGCCGCATGCTGCGCTACCTGCTGGGCGACCACCTCCCCCGCCGCCGCCCCTTCCGTGCCGCGGTGTGCACCCCCTACGGGTCCAACGAACTCGAGCAGCGGGCCGCGATCGAGACGTTGACCGGGCTGGGGGCCAGGCGCGTCGAACTCCTCGAGGCCCCCGTGGCCGCCGCGGTGGGCTGCCGGCTGCCGGTCCAGGAGGCAGCCGCCTCGATGGTGGTGGTCTGCGGTGCCGCCGTGACCGACGTGGTGATCTTCTCCCTGGGCGGAGTCGTGGCGGCCCGCTCGGTGCGGATGGCCGGCGACGCGCTCGCCCAGGCGGTGGCCCGGCACGCCCAGACGGACCACTCGGTCTGGCTGCCCGCGCGCTCCATCCGCCAGATCCTGAGCGACCTCAGGACCGCCGAGGGGTCCCAGGAGGAGATCCAGGCGTGGGGGCGCGACATGGCCACCGGGATGCCGCGGTGCGTGGGACTGAGCCCCAAGGAGGTCAACACCGCCCTGGAGGCGCCGGTCAACGCGATCGTGGAGGCGATCTCGGTGGTGCTGCACGACTGCCCCCCCGAGCTGTCGGGCGACCTGCTCGACCGCGGCATCGTGCTCACCGGCGGCACCGCGCTGATCCGCGGGCTGGAGGAGCGCCTGAGCGAGGCGACGGGGCTGTGCGTGCACGTCCCCGAGCGTCCCCTGACCTGCACGGTCGAGGGGCTGGGGGCGCTCACCGAGGGCGCGGTCGCCCAGCAGCACACGGCCGCCGTGGCCTGAGACGGACCGGTGCCGGCGCTCCCGGGCCGGGGCGCCGGCACCCGGCCTCGGCGGTCCGGGGGACGGCCGTGCCCCGCGGGCGCGGTGCGCGGACGGGCGGCACGGACGGGCAGCGCGGACGGGCGTCGCTCAGGCCCTGCGCCACCAGGTGGCGCGCACGGCCTTCCCCCTCCAGGGCAGGCGCACCACCTCGATGCGGTCCGCGAGTTCGTGGACCATGTGCCAGCCGAACCCGCCGGTGCCGTGCTCCATGTCCGGCAGCCGCGGGCGGGGCATTCCCCGTCCGCGGTCCCGCACCTCCAGCCGCACGTCCGACGCGTCCGCGTGCAGCCGCAGGTTCCACACTCCCCCGCCGTGGCGCACCGCGTTGGTGACGAGTTCTGAGACGGTCAGCAGGACGGCGTCGCCGTCCACCCAGCCGGATCCGGCCCGCGCCAGGAGGTCCGCGGCGGCGCGGCGCGCGTCCCCGACCCCGCGGCCGTCCCCGGACAGCCGCAGGGTCGCGGGCGGTGCCGTGGCGGTCAACATGCTCATGGTGTTCGCTTCCGTTCCCCCGTGCGGATCTTCCTGCGCGGTGCTCCCCCTGCCCTGTGCCCGGCGGGAACCCCGGTCAACCCTGCACCGGACCGTTCTTCCTCCGGCGCGGGCATACCGGAGCGGAGGGCACGGGCACGTCCAGGCCGTCCTCCGGCCCGCCGCCGCCGAAGGCCGCGGCGACGAGGGCCGGGTACGGGCCGGCGCCGGCCGCCGCGCAGGCGGCGTCCGCGGCCAGGCGGTGCCACACGGCCGCGCGGGCGAGCATCGCGTGGTCGCCGCCGGGGACCACGAGCCGGGCGACGTCGGCGCCCGCGGCCCTGGCCCGCCGGGCGAAGCACAGCGAGGCCTCCGGGCCGGTCACCCGGTCGCGGCTGCCGTGGACGATCACGACCGCGGCGCCGGACAGGTGGGCCACGGGTTCGCCCGCCGGTGTCCACGGGGCGAGGACGACGGCGCCGGCGACCTGCGGGTCCCCCGCCAGGCGCAGGGCGGTGCGGCCGCCCATGGAGTGGCCGAGCAGCACCACCGGCAGCCCGGGCAGGCGCGCCCGCAGTTCCGCCAGTGCCTCCCGGGCGTCGTGCACCGGGTCGCTGCGGTCGCGGTTCCAGCCGCGCACCCGGTAGCGGACGGAGGCGAGGGCGAGGGACCCGCCGTGCGGGGAGCGGCGCACCGCGGACAGGAAGGGACGCATCCGCAGGGCGGCGGCGTGCCAGGGCCTGCTCGGCCGCACGGAGTGCTCCCTGCCGCCGTGGAGGACGAGGAGGACCGCCGCGGGGCGGGCGGGGACGCGGTGGGTGCGCAGGCGACCGGAAGCGGCGCGGGCCCCCGGACCGTCGGCGGGTTTCGGCATCGTCACACCCAGGGGTTCGGAACCGGGCCGTTCCCGGATCGGAACGCGGGACCGCAGCGGACCCCCGTGCCGCTGCGGCCCTGCGTCCTCCCCCGTGGCCGCGGCATCCCCCGGTGCCGCGGTGGTCCGCCGACGGGGCCGCGGTGTCCGCGCCCGGCGACGTGCAGTCAGAATGACGGGGAGTGATAAACAAACGATGAACGCCTCCGGGGCCGGGGCCGGCCCCGCCGGAGGCGGTTGGGTTCCGGGCGCCCGCCCGGGCCCGGGGTCTCGGACATCCAGGGGAGCAGCGACATGCCGTCAGCATCGGCCGGGGCGGGCCGGGGAAGGACCGACTGGCGCAGGTTCGCGGTGGTGACGGTGGTGTCGGTCTCCGCCTCCGCGGCGGTCCTGACGGGCATGGGGGAAGGAGCCCTGGCCGCATCCTTCCAGGTTTCGGGGCAGTCGTTCGCGGTTTCCTTCGACCACCTCACCGGCGAGGGGTTCCAGCAGTACGCCGCCGTCGACGCCGGGGCCGACGGCGCCGTGCACCCGGTCGCCCAGACGGGCATCCGGCGGATGACGGCGCGGCGGATGTGCCAGTCCGTCGCCGTTCCGCTGCCGGCCGTGGGGGACGTGGTCCTGCGGATGACCGCCGGCGACAGAGGGGAGCCGGTGACGGCCAGGAACCTGGTGGTGGACACGGAGACGCTGCGGGCCGAGGCGGAGTTCACCGGTGTCGAGATCGGCCGGGACGCCGGCACCGTGCGCGAGCTGCCCGGGGGGACGGGGCCGGCGGGGGCGTTCGCGCAGCGCGCGGACCGGGTGGAGATGTCCCACCTGCGGCAGCGGGCGCGGGCGGCCACCGCGGGGACCTTCCTGCTGCCGGACCTGAGCATGCGCACCGGCACCGACGTGCCCGAGTGCCGGTGACCCCGCCGGACGCGGCCCGGGGAGGAGGCAGGGCCGGGGTCAGCCGCCCCGGAGCCGGCGACCGACGGCCCCGAGGCCCTCGGCGAGCAGCGCGAGCTGGTCGCGGGTCAGCACGTCGATGAGCGCCTCGCGCACCGCCGCCACGTGTCCCGGCTCCGCGTCGCGCAGCTTCTCCCGCCCCTGCTCGGTCAGTCCGGCGATCACGCCGCGGTCGTCGGTGGGGCAGCTGCGGCGCCGCACGAACCCCGCCTTCTCCAACTGGCCCACCTGGTAGGACAGGCCGCTCTTGGAGGTCACCAGCAGGCCGGCCAGCTCGGTCATGCGCAGTTCGCCCCGGGTGCCCCGGAGAGGTGCACGAGGATCTCGTACTGCGGGTGGGAGAGGCCCGCGTCCTCCTTCAGCTGCTGCTCGACGCGCCGGGCCACCAGGTGGCTGGCGGCCAGGAAGCTCGTCCAGACCGCCATCTCCCGGTCGTCCAGCCATCGGGGTTCCGTCATGCGTCGATCCTACCCATGTTGTTCAAATTCGAATCACCAGGTACGGTCACCCCCATGAGTGATTCGAATTTGAACAACAAGTGGGTCGTCGACTCCGGACTCCTGCTGCTGCGCCTGGCCCTCGGCACGACGATGTTCCTGCACGGCGCGCAGAAGCTGTTCGGCTGGTTCGGCGGAGGCGGCATCGAGGGCACCGGGCAGTTCTTCGCCATGAGCGGCTACCCCGCCGGCACGGCCATGGCCGTGGTCGCCGGACTGGCCGAGACCCTCGGCGGCCTCGGACTGGTCCTCGGCCTGCTCACCCCCCTGGCCGCGGCGGCCGTGGTGGGCACGATGATCAACGCCGTTGCCGTGAAGTGGTCCGGCGGGTTCTTCGCGCCCGCCGGGGTGGAGTACGAGCTGCTGCTGGCCGCGGCCGCCGCCGCGCTCGCCCTGACCGGTCCGGGCGGGTTCGCGGCCGACCGCGCCGTGCCCCGGCTGCGGGGCGCCGCCCCCGCCTTCGCCGTCGGCTCCCTGGCGCTGGGCGTGCTGTCGGCCGTCGCCGTCCTGCTGGTCCGCGGCTGAACCGCGGGCGCCCCGGCGCCGCCGGTGCCGCGGGGGTGGACCCGCGGCGGGCGGCGCCGGGGCTGCGGACCGGGGTCAGGCCACCGCGGGGGCGTCGGGGACGTCTCCCCCGCGCCGGCGCCTCTTGGCCCGCGGCACCGGCGGCAGCAACGGCTCCTGCCCCGTGCCGCGCACGCTCCCGGCGGGCGGGGCGGGCGGGGCGGGCGGCCCCGTCGCCGCCGCGGGGAGCGCCGCGGGCGCCCGGTCGCCCATCACGGCCTCGCGCAGCCTCGCCGCGTCCACCGGGAGGTCGCGGCGCCAGGCCATGGCCACCACCGGCACCATCAGGGCGAGTCCGCCGTGCAGCACACAGGTGACGGACATCACGACCTCGGTGCCCTCGGCGTGCGGGACGAGCCGGAAGGCGTACTCGGGGACCTGGGTCCCCAGGGGGGTCCACATGCGACGGCCCCGGAACGCTATGGCCTCGGGCGGCAGGTAGGTGGAGCAGACCAGCACGCTGTCGCGGTGGCGCCCCGGGAAGCGGAACGCGTACTCGGCGTCGCGGCCGGGCCGCACGTGCTCGGACGCCACCCTGTCGACCCCGGAACTCCACAGGGCGAGGTTGCGCGCGTCGGCCAGAAAATCGAAGACCTCGTCGGCGGGCCTGGGAACGACCACGCTGGTGGACACCGTCGGCATCTCGTACCTCCCCGGCATCGATGCGCCCGGCTCTCCTGGGCCGGCCCGGGCGGACACCGCTCCCGCGGGACAAGCACACCCTCTCGCGGACGAACGGCCGACTCCGGGACTGCTGCGGCGGCGAACCACGTTGTTCGGCACCTCATCGAACAGCTTCCGCCCCCGGCCCCGGCGTGTCCTGGCGCAGAGGGCCGTACGGGTGACAACCGGTCGGACGCACCCGCACGGCATGACGCTGCGTGACGTCCGTGGTGCCCGGCCGCGCCCGGCCGGGCCCGGCCGCTCACCCGCCGGCGGCGCCCTTGCCCTGGACGCCCCGGTGCGCGGGGCGCCGTCCGGGGGGCTGCTTGGGCTCGGGGAGCACCGGGAGGGGCGGCAGCGGCCTCGTGACGGGCTCCTTGTCGTCGACCGTCAGCGTCTCCCCGTAGTGCGCCATCTCCAGCGGCTCGCCGTCGAGGAGGAAGTACGAGGCCTCGCCGGGGGTGATCTCCACCCGCAGGTGCCGGTCGAGCACCGTCATGCGGAAGCACAGGCGGGCGAGGCGCTCCGGGAGCCGGGGCCGGAAGGAGAGGGCCTGCCCGTAGTGCCGCATCCCGCCCAGGCCGGCGACCAGCGCGATCCAGCTGCCGGCCAGCGAGGCGACGTGCAGGCCGTTGCGGGTGTTGCTCTCCAGGTCCTTGAGGTCCATCATCGCCGCCTCGCCCAGGTAGTCGTAGGCCAGGCGCAGGTGGCCCACCTCCGCGGCGATGACCGCCTGGCAGCAGGCGGACAGCGAGGAGTCGCGCACGGTCAGCGACTCGTAGTAGGCGAAGTTGCGGGCCTTCTCCTCCGGGGTGAAGGCGTCGCCGCGCAGGTACATGGCCAGCACCAGGTCGGCCTGCTTGACCACCTGCTTGCGGTACAGGTCGAAGTAGGGGAAGTTCAGCAGCAGCGGGTACTGCTCGGGCCCGGTGCCGGCGAAGTCCCACACCTGGTGGCGGGTGAAGCCGGCCGACTGCTCGTGCACCCCCAGCAGCTCGTTGCGCAGCACCGTCATCCGGTCGGCCGCGTCCCGCCAGTCGGCGGCCTCCTCGACGTCGACCTCCATGGCCGCGGCGAGGTCGGGGTGGCGTTCGGCCGCCTCGGCTGCCGCGCGCAGGTTGGCCTGGGCCATGAGGTTGGTGTACAGGTTGTCGTCGGCCACGGCGCTGTACTCGTCCGGCCCGGTCACACCGTCGATGTGGAATCCGCCGCGGTGGTCGTGGTGGCCCAGGGAACGCCACAGCCGGGCGGTCTCGACGAGGATCTCCAGGCCCGTCTCGTACTCGAAGCGCATGTCACCGGTGGCCGAGACGTAGCGCACCACGGCGTCGGCGACGTCGGCGTTGACGTGGAAGGCCGCGGTCCCGGCGGGCCAGTAGGCCGAGCACTCCTCGCCGGTGATGGTCCGCCAGGGGAACGCGGCGCCCCGCAGCCCCAGCTGCCGTGCGCGCTCCTTGGCGGTGGGCAGGGTGGCGTGCCGCCAGCGCAGCGCCTGCGCCACCGCGCCGGGCGCGGTGTAGGTGAGCACCGGCAGCACGAAGGTCTCCGTGTCCCAGAAGGAGTGGCCGTCGTAGCCGGAGCCGGTCAGGCCCTTGGCCGGGATGGCGCGCTCCTCCGCACGGGCCCCGGCCTGCAGGACGTGGAAGAGGGCGAACCTGACGGCCTGCTGTATCTCGGCGTCGCCGTCGACCTCCACGTCGGCCCGGCCCCAGAAGTCGTCCAGGTACGCGCGCTGGGCGGCCAGCAGGCCCGACCAGCCCGTGCTGCGGGCCGCGGCCAGGGCCGCGTCGGCCTGGTCGCGCATGGCGGGCAGGGACCGGGTGGAGGACCATCCGTAGGCGACGAACTTCTCCAGCCTCAGGGCCTGTCCGGGCTCCAGGACCGAGGTGACGGTGAAGCGCGCCACGTCGTCGGTGGCCTCCGTGGAGGAGCGGGTGCTCTGGGGGCCCTCCACCGTGTGGTCGGCCGCGACGGCGATCCGCTGGCCGCTGCGCCGCGTGGAGTGGATCAGCTGCAGGCGGGTGTCCTGGGCGAACCGCTGCTCGGCCTCCAGGGGCGACTCCAGTGCGGCGGCGACCCGCGGGTCCCCTCCGGCCTCGGGCATCTGCTCGTTGGCCACCAGCTCGGACTGGACGACGACCCGGGCCTCCCCGTCGAGCGGCTCCACCTCGTAGGCCAGGGCGGCGATCGAGCGCTGGGTGAAGGAGACCAGGCGCGTGGAGCGCACCCGCACAGTGCGCCCGGCCGGCGAGGTCCACACCGCGGTGCGGTGCAGCACCCCGGCGCGGAAGTCCAGGACGCGCTCGTGGAAGTCCAGGCGGCCGTAGCGCAGGTCGAACGGCTCGTCGTCGACCAGCAGGCGCACCAGTTTGCCGTTGGTGACGTTGATGACGGTCTGCCCGGCCTCCGGGTAGCCGTAGCCGGCCTCCGCGTAGGGCAGGGGGCGCAGTTCGTGCACGCCGTTGAGGTAGGAGCCGGGCAGTCCGTGCGGCTCGCCCTCGTCGAGGTTGCCGCGCCAGCCCACGTGGCCGTTGGAGAGCGCGAAGACGGACTCGCTCTGGGGGAGGACGTCCAGGTGCAGGGTGTGCTCGCGCAGACGCCAGGCCTCGCAGTCGTACGCCGGGTCGGTGATCATCCGCGGTCCTCCATCAACTCGGAGAGGTCCTTGACCACAGTGTCCGCGCCGTGCTCGCGCAGCGCCTGTTCCTGCCCGGTGCGGTCCACCCCCACGACCAGCCCGAAGTGCCCGGCCCGGCCGGCCTCCACCCCCGCGAGGGCGTCCTCGAAGACGACGGCCTCCCCAGGGGCGGCGCCGAGCCGGCGGGCGGCCTCGAGGAAGGTGTCCGGGCGGGGCTTGCCGGGCAGCCCCAGGCGCGCCGCGACGAGGCCGTCGACACGCTCCTCGAACAGGTCCTCGATCCCGGCCGCGGCCAGGATCTCGCGGCAGTTGGCGCTGGAGGAGACGACCGCGCGGCGCAGTCCGGCGTCGCGGACGGCCCTGACGTAGGCCACGGAGCCGGGATAGGTCTCGACCCCGTCCTTCCTGATCCGCTCCAGCAGCAGGACGTTCTTCCGGTTGCCCAGGCCGTTGACGGTGGGCCGCTCGGGCGGGTCGCCGGGGTCCCCCTCGGGCAGGACGATGCCCCGGGAGGCGAGGAAGGTGCGGACACCGTCGGCCCGCGGGCGCCCGTCGACCCACCGGTCGTAGTCGTGGTGCGCGTCGAAGGGCCGCCGGTCCCCCGCGCCCCACCCGGCCAGGAACTCGTCGAACATCTGCTTCCAGGCGGCGGCGTGCGCGACGGCGGTGCGGGTGAGCACCCCGTCGAGGTCGAACAGGCAGGCCCGCACGGCGGCGGGCAGCCCCGGGCCGCCGCTCACGGCGTCCGGCCCCCCGCTCTCCCGCCGTGCGGGGGCCGTGCCGTCCGCCCCGGCGGCGGGTCCTGCGCCGCCCGGGGGCCGGCCCGACGGGCGGCCGCGGGCGGTGCGGGCGGTGCGGCGGGCACCTTCCTCACCCCTTGGCCAGCAGGGCCGCGCTGTGCTTGCGGACCTGCTCCGGCGTCAGATAGGCGTCGGTGTACTCGAAGTCGTGCAGTGCCGCGGGCCGGCGGGCCAGGAACCCGGTGCGCACGAAGTCGTCCCCGGCGGTCGCGTTGAGCAGCCAGTTGGCCAGGGTGCGGTACTTGGCGGCGCCGGTGGGCAGCGCCATCAGGTGGTAGCCGCGGGCCACGGCCTGCGCCGGGACGCCGGTCATCTCCACGCCCAGCGGCTTGGAGACCGCGTCCTTGCCCCCCAGGTCGACGACCAGGCCGAGGTCGTGGTGGTGGTAGTCGCCCAGGGGCAGGCCCCGCAGGGCGGCGACCACGTTGTCCGCGGCCTTCTTGCCCTGGCGGTGCGCGTGCTGGGCGGTCGGCGGGCAGATCGCCCCGTCGTTCTTCGCCAGGTCGGGCACGGCCGCCGCGTCGCCGAGGGCGAACACGCCGTCGGCTCCGGGGACGGTCATGTCGGCCTTCACCAGCAGCCGGCCCTTGACCGTCTCTCGCTCCAGGGTGGCCATCAGCGGGCTGGCCGCCACGCCGGCCGTCCAGATCAGGGTCCGGCAGGGCAGCACCCGGCCGTCCGTGAGGGTGACGGTGTCCTCGGTGACCTGCTGCACCGAGACGCCGAGGGAGATCTCGACGCCGCGCCGCTGCAGGAGCTCCATCGCGGTCCTGCCGAGCTTGTCCCCCAGCTCAGGCATGAGCTTGGGCGCGATGTCCACGATGTGCCACTTGATCAGTCCCGGGTCGAGCCGGGGGTAGCGGCGGCAGGCCGCGCTGGTGAGGCGCTGCAGGCAGGCCGCCGTCTCGGTGCCGGCGTAGCCGCCCCCGACCACGACGAACTGCAGGCGGGAGGCGCGTTCGGCCTCGTCCTGGCTGGCGGCGGACAGGTCGAGCTGGGCGATCACGTGGTCGCGCACGTAGACCGCCTCGGCCAGGGTCTTCATTCCCCGGGCGTGCTCGTCGAGCCCGGGGATGTCGAAGGTCCGGGTGATGCTGCCGGGCGCGAGCACCAGGTGGTCGTAGTGCACCGGGACCACCTCGTCGGTGATCTTGCGGACCACCACGACCTTGGCGGCGGTGTCCACGCCGATCGCCCCGCCCGGCACGATCGAGACGCAGCTCAGGAGGCGGCGCAGCGAGACGGCCACGGACTGCGGCGTCACCACGCCGGCCGCGAGGTGCGGCAGCAGCGGCAGGTACAGGCTGTAACTGAACGGGGACACGAGGATGATCTCGGCCTCGTCCCGGGACAGTTTGCGGGCGAGGCGGCGGGCGCACGCCACAGCGGCGAAGCCCCCTCCCACCACGACGATCCTCGGTCGCGCCATTGAGCCCTCCCTCGTAGAGCGGGTGCCGTCCCGCGGGACGCGCATGTCGGTGACGGGGGCCGGGCCGGTGCGGACCACGCCCGCACCGGTTCGTGCGCCCCGCCACTGCTCCGCTACCCGGGCTCGCCGGGGGAATTCCCTCGTCCTGCCCGGTTTTCCCCCGGTGCGGCCGCCCGGTCCGGAATCCTGGGGCCATGACGGACACCACCGGAACACGGGAAGGCTCGACGGGGGACGCCCTTGGGGGGAACCCGCTGTGGGGCGACGACTGGCCGCGGGTGCGCGCACTGTGGTCCCTGGACGAGACGGTGCTGCACCTCAACCACGGGTCGTTCGGCGGCGTGCCGGCCGCCGTGCGGGAGGAACAGGACCGGCTGCGGGCCGAGGCCGAGAACAACCCGGACGCCTGGTTCCGCCGGCTGCCCGCCCGGATCGCGGCGGCGCGCACGGAGCTCGCCGGGGTGTGCGGCGCCCCCGTGGAGGCGTTCTCCCTGGTGCTCAACGCCAGCGCCGGGACGACCTCGGCGCTGGCCTCGCTCCCGCTGCGGGAGGGGTCGCACCTCCTGCTCACCGACCACGCCTACGGGGCGGCGGCCATGGCGGCCGCCCGGTTCGCCCGGGCGCGGGGGGCGTCGGTGCGCCGGCTCGAGGTGCCCCTGGACGCCCCCGCCGAACAGGTGCTGCGGCTGCTGGAGGAGGCGGTGGACGAGCGCACCGGCGCCGTGCTCATGGACCAGGTCTCCTCGGCGACGGCCCGGACGTTCCCGGTGGCCGGGGCGGCCGCGGTGTGCCGGGAGCGCGGGGTCCCGCTGCTGGTGGACGGGGCCCACGCGCCCGGGATGCTGGACGGCCCGGCGGACTGCGGGGCCGACTTCTGGGTGGGGAACCTGCACAAGTGGGCCTGCGCGCCGCGCGGCACCGCGGGCTTCGCGGTGTCCGGGGAGCACCGCGGGCGGGTGCGCGGGCCGATCGCCTCCTGGGGCGAGGAGGAGCCCTACCCCGCGGCGTTCGACCAGCAGGGGACCTGGGACGCCACGGGCTGGCTGACGGCCCCGTTGTCGGCCGCCCTGCTGGGGGGCCTGGGGTGGGAGCGGGTGCGGGCGCACAACGCGGCCCTGGCCGAGTACGGGCAGGCCGTGGTGTGCGAGGCGCTGGGCACCGCCCCCGCGGGTCGCCGATCCGGCTCCGTCGATGCGGCTGGTGCCGCTGCCGCCCGGAACGGCCGGCACGTTCGAGGCCGCCCGGGCCCTGCAGTGCGCGCTTGTGGAGCGGGCGGGCTGCGAGACGGCGGTCACCACGTGGAACGGGCGCGGGTTCCTGCGCGTCAGCGCCCAGGTGTACAACCGGCCGGGCGAGTACGAGGTGCTCGCCCGCGGCCTGCGGGAGGTGCTGTCCTGAGCAGCCGCCGGGGTGACGGGGCGGGGCCCGACCGCCGGGAGGACGGGGCGGGGCCCCGCGGCCGGGCACCCGGGTGAGTTGATCCTTCAACGACATGCGCGGCGGCCCTAGGCTGGCACGGAAGGAGCCGCGGCGGCCGCTTCACGCGGCGCCGCGGGCCGCGCCGTCCGCACGAACCGAAGGAGTCCGGCCATGGCCAAACCCGAGGGCAGGGAGCTGGAGCTGCTGCGCGAGCGCCGCGAGGAACTGCGCGGACGCTACCTGCGGGATCCGGGCGAACGGCCGGCCACGACCGCGCGCGGGGTCCACCACGTGGCCTTCATCTGCCGGGACGTGGAGGAGACCGTCCGCTACTACCAGGAGTTCCTCGGCTTCCCCCTGGTGGAACTGGTGGAGAACCGCGACTACCCCGGCTCCAGCCACTTCTTCTTCGACATCGGGCACCGCAACCTGCTGGGGTTCTTCGACTTCCCCGGCCACGACCACCCGGAGTTCACCGAGACGATCGGCGGACTGCAGCACCTGGCCCTGTCCGTGGGCCGGGAGCAGTTCGACGCGGCCAAGCAGCGGCTGGACGCTGCCGGAGTGCCCTACCTGGGGCCGGACCGGGGCGTGGAGAACAGCCTCTACCTGCGCGACCCCAACGGGGTGAACGTGGAGCTGTACGCGGAGGAGCTCGGACGGTTCGAGGGCCAGGAGCTGCTGGGGTCCTGAGCGTCCGCCACCCGTGCGGGGGCGGAGGACGCGCCCCGCACGGGCACGGGCCCGGCGGGGCGCGGGCGGGGCCGGAGCCCCTACGCGGTCTCCGCCGCCGCGGGGGCGGTGCCGGAGCCGGCCGTCCGGTCGGCGACGTCCTTCGGGCCGGGGCCGGCGCCGGGGGACGGCGGCGCCGTCCGGGAGGGCCCGGGCGTGGGTTTGACGAGGCCCAGACGGCGGGCGAGCGGTTCGGTGTAGCGGGCCGAGAGCGGCCCGATGATCACCAGGAGCAGGACGTAGGCGGTGGCCAGCGGGCCGATCCGCGGTTCCACACCGGTCGCCAGGCCCGCGATGACGATGGAGAACTCGCCGCGGGCCACCAGGGTGCCGCCGGCCCTCCAGCGCCCCGCGCTGCCGACCCCCGCCCGGCGGGCGGCGTACCAGCCGGTGCCGATCTTGGTGGCGGTCGTGACCAGGGCGAGCAGGACCGCGGGGACGATCACCGGCGGTATGGCGGACGGGTCGGTGCTGAGCCCGAAGAAGACGAAGAAGACCGCGGCGAACAGGTCGCGCAGGGGGCTGAGCAGGTTGCGGGCGCCCTCGGCGACCTCGCCGGAGAGCGCGATGCCCACCAGGAACGCGCCGACGGCCGCGGAGACCTGCAGTTCCTGGGCGATGCCCGCGACCAGCAGGGTGAGGCCGAAGACCACCAGGAGCAGCATCTCGGCGCTCTCGGAGGAGACCGCCCGGCTGATGTGGCGTCCGTGGCGCAGGGCGACGTACAGGACCGCCCCGACCGTGCCGAGGGAGACCAGCAGGGTGACGCTGCCGCCGGCCAGGCCGACGCCGGACAGGACCGTGGTGAGGATCGGCAGGTAGACGGCCATGCACAGGTCCTCGATGACCAGGATGCCGAGCACCACCGGTGTCTCCCGGTTGCCCAGCCGGCCCAGGTCGGCAAGGACCTTGGCGATCACCCCGGAGGAGGAGATCCAGGTGACGCCGGCCAGGACGACGGCGCCGACCGGGCCCCAGCCCAGGAGCAGTGCCACCGCCGCTCCCGGCAGGGCGTTGAGCACGAAGTCGACGGCACCGGAGGGGTACTGGGTCTTGAGGCTGGTGACCAGTTCCGCGGCGCTGTACTCCAGCCCGAGCAGGAGCAGCAGGAGGATGACGCCGATCTCGGCCCCGGTGGCGGTGAACTCCTCGCTGGCGTCCAGCTGCACCAGTCCGCCGTGGCCGAAGGCCAGTCCGGCGAGGAGGTACAGGGGGATCGGCGACAGGCCGAAGCGTCCGGCGATCCTGCCCAGGATCCCCAGGCACAAAATGAGGGCGCCCAGTTCGATGAGCAGTGCGGTGGTGTCGTGCACGGGCGTCTATCCTCCGGCGATGATCTCGGCGAGGGCGTCGACGCCCTCTCGGGTGCCCACGACGACGAGGATGTCGCCCGTGGCGAAGCGGAAGTCGGGGGTGGGCGAGGGGACCGCGGCGGTGCGGCGCAGGACGGCGACGATCGAGGCCCCGGTACGGGTGCGGGCGGCGGTGTCGCCCAGGAGCCGGCCGGTGTACGGGGACCTGGCGGCGACCGGGATCTGCTCGGTGACCAGGTCCAGGTCGATGCCGAGTTCGCCGAGGGGGTTGGCCGGGTCGGGCGCCAGGAGCCGTGCGAGCGCAGCTGATTCGGCGATGCTCAGCGGTACGGTCGCCTGGCAGGCGTCGTCGTCCTCGGGGTCGTGGAAGGCCAGGAAGCGGCGGCCGTCGCTGTGCACCACGACGGAGACGTGACGGCCCTCCTCGGTGACCAGGTCGTAGCGGGCGCCGACGCCCGGGAGTGCGGTGCGGCTGGGGCGGGCTGCGTGTTCCATGTCTCGGTTCTCCCGTGAGGGGGCGTGCGGGCCGGGCGACCCGGGCGGCCGGGCGGGCCGGGCGGGCCGGGCGGGTCGTCCGGCCCGCCCGCCCGGAGGTTCTTCAGGGGCCGGTGCGGGGCCGGTGCCGGGGGGTCACCCCTTCCCGGACGGCGCGCTGTCGGCCTCCCGGGAACCGAGCGGCATGATACGGGCGACCAGGGAGGACCGCCCGGAGGCCAGCGGCGACAGGACCGCCAGCAGGAGGACGTAGCCGGCGATGAACGGGGCCAGGCGCCCGTCGAGTCCGGCCGCGGCCGCCATGGTGGCCAGGATCAGGGCGAACTCCCCGCGGGCCACCAGGGTCGTGGCGATCCTCGCGGCCGGTTCGGCGCCGAAGCCGTACAGGCGGGCGGTGAAGACCCCGGACAGCAGGTTCGCGGTGATCGTCAGGAGGACGGCGACCAGCACCGGCACCATCACCGTGGGGAAGTCCCCCGGGTCGACGGCGAGTCCGAAGGCGAAGAAGAAGATCGCCCCGAAGGCGTCGCGCAGCGGGTGGACGAGGCCGCGGATGCGGTCGCCGGAGGTGGTGCTGCCGAGGACGAGGCCGACCATGAAGGCGCCGATGGCGTCGGCGACGCCGAACTCCTCGGCCACGCCCGCGACGAGCACGGCGGCGCCCAGGAAGCTCACGACCAGCAGTTCGTTGTCCCGGGTGGCGATGATCCTGCCGACGATCCCGGTGCCCCAGCGGGCGACCGCGGCGAGTACGAGCAGGAAGCCGAACGCCTTGGCGGCCTGCAGCGCCCCGGCCGCCGGGCTGTCCGCCCCGGACAGGACCGGTTGCAGGGCCGCCAGGTACAGGGCCAGGAAGATGTCGTCGATGACGATGATGCCCAGGATCGGTTTGGTCTCGGGGCTGCCGAGGCGGCCGAAGTCGACCAGGATCTTGGTCACGATCGCCGAGGACGAGATCCCGACGACCCCCGCCAGGACCAGGGCCTCGCTGGTGCCCCAGCCGAGGGCGAACCCGAAGGCGAGGCCGGCGCCGACGCTCAGCAGGAGGTAGACGCCGCCGGCCGCGAGCAGGCGGCGGCCGCCCGCCCTGAGGTCGTCGAGGTGGAACTCCAGGCCGAGGTAGAACAGCAGGAGCACCAGGCCGAGCGCGGAGAGCATCTCGAACTCGTGCGGGTCGTGGACCAGCACGTAGCCGGGGGTGTTGGGGCCGAGCAGGATGCCGGCGAGGATGAACAGGGGGATCGTCGGCAGGCCGATGCGGCGGCCGACGCGGGCCAGGAGGGCGGCCGCCACGAAGGCTCCGCCCATGGCGAGCAGGGTGTCGGCGTGCCCCATCAGCCTCCACCCCCCGGCGGCGCGCCGGGGCTGCGACGGACGGGTTCGTGGTAGGCGTGCGTGCGGAAGCGGATGGCTCCTCCTCGGGTGCGAAGGCCTTCGGGTTTACGATTACTTTACCGTAAAGCTTCCTGGCGAAGAGTTGAAGTACTGAACACGAAAAGGGGCCGACCGCGTCCTGCGACGCGGTCGGCCCCGGAGAAGCCGGGGGATGCCGGGGATGCCGGGCTCCCGCCCGGTCAGATCGGGCGCGGCTGGGGTTCCGGCTCCGGGAGCGGCGGCTCGGGCTCCGGGCCGGGCCCCGGGCCGGGCGTGGGCATGGGGGGCTCGGGCTCGGGCGGCACCGGCTCGGGCACCGGGGTGGGCACCGGGTTCGGCGGTGTCGGCGCCGGCATCGGCGGTGGTTGCGGGATCACGCCGCCGGGCGCGGGCCGGGCGGCACCGGCGGGCACGGGCCGGGCGGGCGCTGGTTCGGTGGGCACGGTGTCCTCCAGGCGCGGTCGCGTACGGGTCGCGGTGCGCCTACCCGGGGAGTTCCCGGGGATGCCGCGACCGGTCACCCGCACGGGAACGCCACCGGGGCCGGGGCGGGGCCGTCGCCGTCCGGTGCCGCCGGGCCCTACTCCTGGGGGCACAGGGTGGTCCGGGCCGCGGTGACGAAGGCCGAGGCCTTGTCCCGGCTTGTGCCGAGGGCCTCGGCCGTGCCGTCCCGCACCGTCCCCTCGTCCTCGCCGCGGGCCAGGTCCTCGCAGGCGGTGCGCGCCTGCTCGACGGACTTGTCCTCGTCCGCCGCCAGGCCGCCGTCCACCAGGCGCAGCGCGGCCAGGAACGCCTGGCGCCGCGCGTCGTCGAAGGAGGGGACGGACGAGGGCAGGGTGCTCACCGGGGGCTGCGAGGCCGGGGACGAGGCGGGCGGCCGCGGCGCGGGCTCCTGCTGCGACTCCCCCGCGCACGCGCTCGCCCCGGCCAGGGCCAGGGCGCAGACGACGACGGCGGTGGCTGCGGTTCGTTTCACAAGGTCCTCCCACGGCGGCGGACGGGTCCGGAGAGGATCGTCCCGCATCGGGGGCGGACTGCACAGCGGTACCGCGGAAGCGGTGCGCGCCGCGGCGGACCCGTCCGGGCCCGCGGCGGCGCGCACCGCCCCGGGGCGGCCGGGGTCAGCGGATCGGCATGCCCGAGATCGTGCGGGCGATGACCAGGCGCTGGATCTCGCTGGTGCCTTCGAAGATGGTGTAGATCGCGGCGTCGCGGTGCATGCGCTCGACCGGGTACTCGCGGGTGAAGCCGTTGCCGCCCAGGATCTGCATGGCGGAGGCGGTGACCCACTTGGCGGTCTCGCCCGCGTACAGCTTGGACATCGACCCCTCGGCCGCGGTGAACGGCTTGCCCGCCGTGGCCATCCAGGAGGCGCGCCAGACCAGCAGCCGGGCCGCGTCGATGCGGGTGCGCATGTCGGCCAGGGTGAACGCCACCCCCTGGTTGTCGATGATCGGACGGCCGAACTGCACCCGGGTCTTCGCGTAGTCCAGGGCGACCTCGTAGGCGGCGCGGGCGATGCCGACGGCCTGCGCGCCCACCGCGGGGCGGGACGCCTCGAAGGTGGCCATCGCGGCGTTCTTGACCCGCTCGCCGCCGCGCTGCCGCTCCCGGGCCCGGGCCAGGCGCTCGTCGAGCTTCTCCTTGCCGCCGAGCAGGCACGAGCCGGGGACGCGGACGCCGTCGAGCACCACCTCGGCGGTGTGCGAGGCCCGGATCCCGTGCTTCTTGAACTTCTGCCCCTGCGACAGGCCCGGGGTGTTCGGCGGGACGATGAACGACGCCTGGCCGCGTGTGCCCAGCTCCGGGTCGACCACGGCGACGACCACGTGGACGTTGGCGATGCCGCCGTTGGTGGCCCAGGTCTTGGTGCCGTTGAGCACCCACTCGTCCTTGGCCTCGTCGTAGACCGCGCGGGTGCGCATCGCGCCCACGTCCGAGCCCGCGTCCGGCTCGGAGGAGCAGAAGGCCGCCACCTTGACGTCGTCGGGGGTGCCGAACATCTGCGGGACCCAGGTGCCGATCTGCTCCTCGGTGCCGTTGGCCAGCACGCCGACCGCCGCGAGCGTGGTGCCCACGATGGACAGGCCGATGCCCGCGTCGCCCCAGAACAGCTCCTCCATGGCGACCGGGATCCCGAGCCCGCTGGGGTCGAAGAAGGCCTGCGCGTAGAAGTCCATGGAGTACAGGCCGACCTTGGCCGCCTCCTGGATCACCGGCCAGGGCGTCTCCTCGCGCTCGTCCCACTCGGCCGCCGCCGGGCGGATGACGTCGGCGGCGAATCCGTGGATCCAGTCGCGCACGTCCTTCTGGTCGTCGCTAAGCTCGAGCGTGAAGTCGCCCATTGTCCCCTCCACCTGCTTGTTACCTGCGGTAACAGTACCTTCTTACCGGTCGGCGAGGAATGTCAACCCGCCCACGGCCCCGGAGGGCACCACCGGCCACCGCTGCCCGGGAAGAGGTTCCGGCGACGGGGCGACGGGAGGCCGAGGCACAGCCGCATTCGACCGGTCGGTCGCAGTCGCGTTCGGTCAAAGGACTGCCGCCCGGCCGGGCCCCGCGGGTGCCCCCGGATTTCTCCACGGAACGACCGGCAATGCCCGCCGATCGCGGGAATTCGCGGGAAAACCCTGAAGGCTTTTCGGAGGCAGGCCCCGGGACGCCGGCCACCTGGGAAAACCGAGGAAATCAATGGCATTTACGCAGGTAGGAGGCATGATCACCCGGAGTGTGTTACGTTGCGCCACGTGGGAATTCGGACGGGCGGGGAGGCTCGGGTGGAGACCAGTCACCGACTGGACCAGCAGGAAGCGGCAGAGCGCCGCCGCAAGGAGCTCCTCGAGGCCGCGGACCGGGTCGTACTGCGGGACGGTCCCGAGGCGTCCATGAACGCGATCGCCGCGGAGGCCGGCATCACCAAGCCGATCCTGTACCGGCACTTCGGGGACAAGGGCGGCCTCTACCGCGCGCTGGCCATCCGCCACACCGACGCACTGCTGGCCACGCTGCGCGCCGCCCTCGACGCGCCCGCCCCCACCCGCCGCGACCGCGTCGAGGCGACCCTGAACGCCTACCTCGACGCGATCGAGAGCCGCCCCCAGGTCTACCGCTTCCTGATGCACCCGGCCGAGGGCGCGGGCGAGACCGACAAGGGCTTCGACGTGGGCCGGCACTCCGCACCGGTGCTGCGCAGGCTCGGCGAGGAACTGGCCGTCGTCATCGCCGAACGGGTCGACCTGGACGCCGAGGACGCCGCGCTGGCCCGCGTCTGGGGCCACGGGATCGTGGGCATGATGCACGCCGCCGGCGACTGGTGGCTCGGCGAACGGCCCGTCTCCCGGGAGAAGCTGGTGCGCCACCTGGCCGACCTGCTGTGGGGGCGGCTGGCCGAGGCCGGGGACCGCCCCGGCGGCCCGGTGTTCTGACCGACCCTCCCCCGCGGGACCCCGGCCCCGACTCCCGGCCCAAACTCCCGGTCCCGGCCCGGACCCCCGGTCCCGGCGGATCCCTTCGGCGGCGGCGCTCCCGTCCCCGCCGGTCCCGCCCGCCCGGCACCGGCTCAGCGGTACGGGCTTCCCGGGGCGCCCGGGAGCACCCTCTCCGAGCCCGCCCACGGGGCGCGCCGCGCCGCTCTCAGGGCACGCCTGCGGCGCAGGCCGGCGAGCCGGTCGGTGAACAGGCCGCCGTCGAGGTGGTCGCACTCGTGCTGCAGGCAGCGGGCGAAGAACCCGGTGCCCTCGACGCGCACCGGCGCGCCGGACAGGTCCTGGCCGACCACCACCGCACGGTCGTACCGGGGCGTGGACGCGCGCACGCCCGGCAGCGACAGGCAGCCCTCGGTGCCGGCGACGACGACCCCGTCGGCCTCCACCAGCCGCGGGTTGACCACGTACCCCAGGTGGCGGCGGTCCTCGTCGTCGGGGCAGTCGTGGACGAAGACCCGCACCCCTTCACCGATCTGGTTGGCCGCCAGCCCCACCCCGTCGGCGGCGTACATGGTGGCGAACATGTCCTCCACGAGCCGCGCGAGGCGGTCGTCGAAGACGGTCACCGGGGCGCAGGGCGCGGTGAGCACGGGGTCCCCCGGCAGCAGGATCGCGCGGACGGACCCGGAGCTGCCCGGGATGGCGGCGTGTCGCATGGGCGCAAGCCTATGTGCGCCCCCGGGCGGCACACGGGGACGGGTGTACGGGCGGCGTACGGCCGGAGTACGGGCGATGTACGGGCGATGTACGGGCGGAGCGGGCGGATCGGACGGCCCGGGGGCGCCCCGGGGGTGGTTCGGGAGCGGCCCCGGGACGGGCGGAAGCACGCTCCGGCACCGGAACGCGAAGTCTCCGGACGGCGCCGGGATTCGGGCAGGTGGGCCGGAGTCGATAGGCTGCTCCGCGGCGGCCGCGGGGCAGGCGGCGCCGGATGCGAGGAGGAGCACTGACGATGGCAGGCAACATGGCCCCAGGGCCGGATTCGCTGTCGCCGCGGGCCAAGCTCGCGGTGACTGCGGGCAGGACGGCGGCGGCGATCTCCCGGGCGGCGGGCCGCGGGAGCGGCTCGGTGATCGGCGGCCGCGTCGCGCTCCGGGTCGACCCGGACCTGCTGTCGCGGCTGGCCGGCCACCTCGAGGTGGTCCTGGTCTCCGCGACCAACGGCAAGACCACCACCACCAGGCTGATCGCCGAAGCGCTGCGCGCGGGCGGCAAGGTGGTCTCCAACGCGCTCGGCGCCAACATGCCCGCGGGCATCACCTCCGCCCTGTCCGGCGGCTTCGACGCCCGCTTCGGCGTCATCGAGGTGGACGAGAAGTACCTGGTCTCGGTCGCCGAGGACGTCCGCCCCAAGGCGATCGCGCTGCTGAACCTCTCCCGCGACCAGCTCGACCGCGCCGCCGAGACCCGGATGATGGCCGAGAACTGGCGCGAGGGCCTGGCCGGCACCGACGCCGTCGTCGTGGCCAACGCCGACGACCCGCTGGTGGCGTGGGCCGCGTCCTCCTGCCCGACGGTGGTGTGGGTCGCGGCCGGGCAGATGTGGAAGGACGACGCCTGGTCCTGCCCCTCCTGCGGCGGTGTGCTCCAGCGCCCGGGCGACGACTGGTTCTGCGAGGAGTGCGGCTTCCGCCGCCCGATGCCGACCTGGGCGCTGTCCGGCGACTACGTGCTCGACCCGAACGGCACCGCCTGGCCGATCCGGCTGCAGCTGCCCGGCCGGGCCAACAAGGCCAACGCGGCCTCCTCCGCGGCGGTGGCCGCCGTCTTCGGCGTGCAGCCGGAGGTGGCGCTGGAGCGGATGTACTCGGTGGCGGCGGTGGCCGGCCGCTACGACGTCGTCTCCCACCTCGGCCGCGACCTGCGGCTGCTGCTGGCGAAGAACCCCGCCGGCTGGCTGGAGACGTTCTCGCTGATCGACGGCCCGCCCGCGCCGGTCATCCTGTCGGTCAACGCCCGCGGCGCCGACGGCACCGACACCTCGTGGCTGTGGGACGTCGACTACACCAGGCTCGCCGGCCACCCGATCTTCGTCCTCGGCGACCGCAAGCTGGACCTCGCGGTGCGCCTGGAGGTCGCCGGCCTGGACTTCCGCGTCTGCGAGGACCTGGGCGAGGCGGTGCGCTCCGCGCCCGCGGGCCGGATCGAGGTCATCGCCAACTACACCGCGTTCCAGGACCTGCGCCGCCAGGTCGGCAACTGACGCCCCGGAAGGTACCGAGAGAGACCATGAGCGACTCCAGCCTGCGACTGGTGTGGATCTACCCCGACCTGCTGAGCACCTACGGGGACCAGGGCAACGCCCTGGTGGTGGAGCGGCGCGCCCGGCAGCGCCGTCTCAACGTCACGCGGATCGACGTGCGGTCGGACCAGCCGGTGCCGACCTCCGGCGACATCTACCTGATCGGCGGCGGCGAGGACCGGCCGCAGCGGCTGGCCGCCGAGCGGCTGCGCCGGGACGGCGGCCTGCAGCGGGCCGTGGACAACGGCGCGATCGTCTTCTCGGTGTGCGCCGGCTACCAGATCCTGGGGCACGAGTTCGTCAACGACCTGGGCCGCCCCGAGCCGGGCCTGGGCCTGCTGGACGTGCACAGCACCCGCGGCGAGGGCGCGCGGTGCGTGGGCGACGTGCTGGCCGACATCGACGAGCGGCTGAACCTGCCGCCGCTGACCGGCTTCGAGAACCACCAGGGCGTCACCCACCTGGGGCCCACGGCGCGGCCGTTCGCCAAGGTCAGGTTCGGCCGGGGCAACGGGACCGGGGACGGCACCGAGGGCGCGTGGAACGACACCGTCTTCGGCACCTACATGCACGGCCCGGTGATGGCGCGGAACCCTCAGATCGCCGACCTGCTCATCAAGTTGGCCCTGGACGTCAACGCCCTGCCCCCGGTCGACGAGACGTGGTACGAGGCGCTGCGCGACGAGCGGATCGCCGCGGCCACGGCGGCGACCTGAGTATGTTCCGCCTTGTAACATAACCTTCGTCAATCCATCCGGACGACGTGGTCCGGCCCCCCGGTCGAGTCGCGAAGGTAGTTGGGGCAATGCGTATAGGCGTGCTGACGTCCGGGGGCGACTGCCCCGGTCTGAACGCGGTGATCCGCTCGGTCGTGCACCGGGCGGTCGTCGACCACGGCGACGAGGTCGTCGGGTTCCTCGACGGCTGGCGGGGGCTCCTGGAGTGCGACTACCGCCCCCTCGACCTGGAGGCGGTCGGCGGCATCCTGGCCCGCGGCGGCACGATCCTGGGCTCCTCCCGCGTCCAGCCCGCCCACCTGCGCGACGGGGTGGAGCGAGCCCGGGAGCACGTGGCCGACCTGGGGCTGGACGCGGTGATCCCGATCGGCGGCGAGGGCACCCTCAAGGCGGCCCGGCTGCTCTCCGACGCCGGGCTGCCGATCGTCGGCGTACCCAAGACGATCGACAACGACATCGCCGCCACCGACGTCACCTTCGGCTTCGACACCGCCGTCGGGGTGGCCACCGAGGCGCTGGACCGGCTCAAGACCACCGCCGAGTCGCACCAGCGGGTGCTCATCGTGGAGGTCATGGGCCGGCACACCGGGTGGATCGCGCTGCACTCGGGCATGGCCGCGGGCGCGCACGCCATCGTGGTCCCCGAGCGCCCGTTCGACATCGAGGAGCTGACCGAACTGGTCGGCAAGCGGTTCGCCGCGGGCAAGCGGTTCGCCATCGTGGTGGTCTCCGAGGGCGCCAAGCCCAGGCCCGGCACGATGGCGTTCGACGAGGGCGGCAAGGACGTCTACGGCCACGAGCGGTTCGCCGGCGTGGCGCGGCAGCTGTCCGCGGAACTGGAGCAGCGCCTGGGCAAGGAGGCCCGCCCGGTGATCCTGGGCCACGTCCAGCGCGGCGGCACCCCGACCGCCTACGACCGGGTGCTGGCGACCCGCTTCGGCTGGCACGCGGTGGAGGCGGTGCACGACGGCGCCTTCGGGATGATGACCGCGCTGCGCGGCACCGACATCACCCTGGTCCCGCTCGCCGAGGCCGTGAAGACCCTCAAGACCGTTCCCGCCGAGCGCTACACCGAGGCCGAGTGCGTGCTGTGAGCGCGGGCCGCCGACGGCCTTCCCCTCAAGAACCGCCCCCGGCCGGGCCCCCGGCCGGGGGCGGTTCTAGGCTGGTGCGGGCACAAGCCCTGCGAAACGGCGCATTGCGGCGCGCACGACGGGAGAGATGACGGCCATGGACCACAGCGGGCACGGCATGCCGGGGATGGACCTGCCGCCCTTCACCCTGGGGCGGGGCCTCGCCTTCAGCCCCGACCTGTTCTGGCTCACCGGCTGCCTGGTCGCCCTGCTCCTCTACGGGTGGGCCGTGGCGCGGCTGCACCGGCGCGGCGACTCCTGGCCGGTCAACCGGACGGTCTGGTTCGTCACGGGTGTGCTGACCGTCGTGCTGGTCACCTGCACCGGGCTCAACGACTACGGCATGGTCATGTTCAGCGTGCACATGGTGCAGCACATGATCATCAGCATGCTCTCCCCCATCATGATCCTGCTCGGCTCCCCGGTGACGCTGGCCCTGCGGGCGCTGCCGTCCGCGGGCCGGGGCCGCAAGGGGCCGCGCGAGCTGCTGGTGGCGCTGCTGCACAGCCGCTACATGCGGGTGATCACGCACGCGGGGTTCACCATCCCGATGTTCATCGCCAGCCTGTACGTGCTCTACTTCACCCCGCTGTTCGACTTCCTGATGGAGAGCAGGACCGGTCACATCGTGATGATGGTCCACTTCCTGGCCGTGGGCCTGTCCTTCTTCTGGCCGATCATGGGCGTGGACCCGGGGCCGAACCGCCCGGGCCACGTGATGCGCATGCTGGAGCTGTTCATCGGGATGCCCTTCCACGCGTTCTTCGGCATCGCCTTCATGATGTCGTCCGCGGTGATGGTGGACACCTTCGCGAACCCGCCCGCCTCGCTGGGCATCGACCCGCTGGCCGACCAGCAGGCGGGCGGCGGCATCGCCTGGGCGTTCAGCGAGATCCCCACGCTGGTGGTGCTGCTGGCACTGATGGCCCAGTGGTCGAAGTCGGAGGCCCGCAGGGCCAAGCGTTCGGACCGGGCGGCCGACCGCGACGGGGACGCCGAGCTGAACGCCTACAACGCCTACCTGGCCTCCCTGGAGGCCCGCAGCCGCGACGCCGGCCTGTCCGGCAGCTCCGGCTGAACCCGGCCCCGCCCCGGCGGCACGCCCCCCGCGGCCCCGGTTCCCGCCCTCCCGGCGGGAACCGGGGCCGCGCGCTGTGGCCGCGCCGCCGTCCGCGCGCCACCATGGGAGCAGGGAGGAGGGCGACGATGCCTGTTTCCTTGAAGGCCATGACGGTGCTCACCCTGGTGACCCTGGTGGTGCTGTCGCTGTACAGCGCCGCGGTCGGCGGCAACGGCTGGCTGTGGTTCGCCTGGGTGGTGCTGGGAGCCGCCACGGCTGCCGCGGCGACGACCCCCCGAAGCTGAAGGGCGGCGCCGGCCGCGGAACACGCGGGGGCGCCGCCCGGGCCGTCAGAAGCGGAAGACCGGGCCGGTCGCGGACTCGAGCTCGCAGGCGTTGCCGTAGGTGCGCCGCCATTCGATCCTCCGGCCGCGCCAGGTGCCGGTGGCGGCGGCCGTCACCGGGTCGTGCACGGCCGTGCACATGCCCGCTCTCCCGCGCAGCGCGCCGAAGTCGCCGCGGGCCCTCTCGATCGCCGCGCACGCCCGGGCGGCCCGCGGGTGCCGGCCGCCGGGCGGCCTGCAGTCCAGCTCCACCCCGCGCCACCAGGTGCGCTCGCTTCCGGAGACGCTGAGCTGCAGGTGGTCGGCGGCCTGCGGGCCCGCGCCCGGCGCGCGGTCCGCCGCCGCGGCAGGGCCCGGGGCGGCGGGGCCGGCAGCCAGGGCGGCGAGGAGCGCGAGGGGTGCGGCGAGGGTACGGGCGGCGTTCAACGGTGCCTCCGGGCAAGAGGGCGGGCGGACGTGTGCGCCCCATGATCAGCCGCCGCGGTCCCGGGGGAACGGCTCGCGGTCCGCGTCACCCGGAAGGCCGTGCCGGTTCATCCGTCGGGCGGACAACCGGCCGGGCACCGCCGACCGGTTCGGTGGCCGCTCGCTGCGCTGCGCACCGCGAGGAGCGCGGTCCGCTGCTCACCGCGTGCGGGAGGGCGGACGGTTCGCGGGCCGGTCCGGGCAGGTGGCCCGCACGGCGCCGGTCCACCGCGGCCGCCGGGGTCACAGGAAGCGCCGGACGGGCGTGACGGCCGCCTCCAGGAGCCGCTGGGGAAGGGCGCGTCTGCGCCAGCGGCGTTCCTCGATCGGGTCGCTGAGGGCCGCGTCCTCCTCGAAGTGCTCGTCCAGGCGCGCGGTGAAGTCGTCGTCGATCACCGCGAGCATGACCTCCTCGTCGTGGTCGAGGGAGCGGCGGTTGAAGTTGGTGGAGCCGATCAGGGAGGCGATGCCGTCCACCGTGAGGATCTTGGCGTGCATCATCGTCGGCCGGTAGTGCAGGATCCGCACGCCGCAGGCGAGCAGGTCCTCGTAGAAGTTCTGGCCGGCCAGCTGGCAGACCCGCTTGTCGGTGTGCGGGCCGGGCAGCAGGATCTCGACCTGCACCCCGCGCCGCGCGGCCGCGCACAGCAGGTCGACGAAGTAGGCGTCCGGGGCGAAGTACGCGGTGGCCAGGCGCAGCCTGTGCTCCGCCGACTCCAGGACCACGCGCAGCAGTGTCTGCATGTCCTGCCAGCCGAAGCTGGCCGACCCGCGGACCACCTGGACGACGGCGCCGCCCTCCTCGCCGTCGCGGGGCACGTGCTGGACGAACCGGTCCCGGTCGTCGAACAGGTCGGGGCGGCACTCGGCCCAGTTCTGGGCGAACGCCGCCGCGATGCCGTCGACCGCGGGGCCGCGCACCTCGACGTGGGTGTCGCGCCACTCCCCCGGGTTGCGGGCGTCGCCGCACCACTCCTCGGCGATGCCGACGCCCCCGGTGAAGGCGACCTCCTCGTCCACGACCAGCACCTTGCGGTGGCAGCGGTGGTTCTGCTTGAACGGCGACAGCCACAGCGGCTTGCGGAACCAGGCGACCTCGACGCCGGCGCCGTCCATGAGGTCGAGCAGGTCCTTCTCGATCAGCCGGCTGCCGAAGCCGTCCAGCAGCAGGCGCACGCGCACCCCGCCCGGGCCCGGTCGGCCAGCGCGCGGGCGAACCGCCGGGCTATCTCCCCGCGCCAGTAGACGAAGGTCATCATGTCCACGGTGTGGCGGGCCGCCTCGACGGCGCCGAGCATGGCGGGGAAGATCTCGTCGCCGTTGCGCAGGGGGACCAAGGTGTTCCCCTCGGTCGCCGCGATGCCGATGAGCCGTTCCAGGCGGCGGCGCATGCGCTGCCGCGGGTCGCCGAGTACGGGGGCCGCGGCGCCCTGTTCCGGTCCGTTCGCCTGCACGGTGGTCATCGTCGTCGTTCCTCCTGCGGGGTCGGCCCGGTGCACGACCGGACACGGCCGCCCGGACGGGCGGCCACCAGGCACGTTCCCCAGTTCGATTTTTCCATTCCCCCCGTGCCCCGGTGTGCCCCCTGTCCGCCGGCCGGGAAGGGGTGGTTCGGGGGCCGTCGCCGCACCCACGAACCGCACCCACGAACCGCACCCACGACAGGAGAGAGCCATGGCCGGAGAACTCGCCCGCTGCCCGGGGACTGGCAGCGGGCCCTGGCGGTCGCCGCCCATCCCGACGACCTGGAGTACGGTGCCGCGTCCGCGGTCGCCGCCTGGACCGGCGAGGGCAAGGAGGTGTCCTACCTGCTGGCCACCAGGGGCGAGGCCGGCATCGACGGCCTGGAGCCGGACAGGGCCGCGCCGCTGCGCGAGCGCGAGCAGCGGGCCAGCGCCGCGGTGGTGGGGGTGTCCTCGGTGGAGTTCCTCGACCACCGCGACGGGGTGATCGAGTACGGGACCGCGCTGCGCCGGGACCTGGCCGCGGCGGTCCGCCGCCACCGCCCCGAGCTGCTGGTGACGGTCAACCACCGCGACACCTGGGAGCAGGGCGCGTGGAACACCCCCGACCACCGGGCGGTGGGCCGGGCCGCCCTGGACGCGGCGGCGGACGCGGGCAACCGGTGGATCTTCCCCGAGCTGCTGGACGAGGCGGGGCTGCAGCCGTGGGACGGGGTGCGGTGGGTGGCCGTGGCGGGTTCCCCGCGGCCCACGCACGCCGTGGACGTCACCGGCACCCTGGAGCGCGGCGTGCGGTCGCTGATGGAGCACCGCGCCTACGTCGGGGCGCTCACCGACGAGGACCCCGAGCGCTACTGCCGGGCCTTCCTGGAGGGGACCACCGGGGGCGCGGCCGGCCGGTTCGGCGGACGCCCCGCGGTGGCGTTCGAGCTCTTCCCCCGCTGAGGGCTCCCCCGCCCGCCGCCGGGCGGCCGCGGGCGGGGCGGAGGGGCGGCCGGTGCGCGGACGGGCGGGGCGCGCCGGGCGGGGCGCTCAGCGTGCGCCGGGGCGCCGGGGGCCGTCCTCGCCCCGGCCCGGGGCGCCGTCCCCGGGGGCGGGGTCCCGGCGGTGGGCGGCGATGCCGAAGCGCCGCTGTTCGCCCGGCGCGGAATCCACCGGCCGGAAGGCGGAGACGGTGCTGATCACCTGATCGTCCTCCGCCGGGTCCGGCTCCTGGAGTCGTTCCAGGTCGGAGGCGGAGACGAGGGCGACGAGCGGTTTGCCGTGGCGGGTCAGGACCACGCGCTCACCGCCGTAGACGACGCGGTTGATCAGCTCGGCGAGTTCGGCTCGGGCTTGCGTCACGGGAATCTCGTGGGCCATGCTCCCCATCATACGTTCTGTACGTCCTGTACATTTTGACGTGCGGGGGCGGTCCTGCCCCCGCGCCAGCACCGGAGGTGCCCGATGCAGCGCCCTGCCGCCCGCCACGTCCTGCCGCAGTTCACCGAGCGCACCCCGCAGGGGGTGCGCACCCTCGACCCGTACTCCAAGCTCCTGGAGGAGCGCATCGTCGTCCTGGGGACGGTCGTCGACGACACCGCCGCCAACGACGTCATGGCGCAGCTGATCCACCTGGAGGGGGCCGCGCCGGAGCGCGACGTCTCCCTGTACATCAACTCCCCCGGCGGCTCGCTGACCGCGATGACCGCGATCCTCGACACCATGCAGTTCGTCTCCTGCGACGTCGCCACCGTCTGCATCGGCCAGGCCGCCTCGGCCGCCGCCGTGCTGCTCGCCGCCGGGGCACCGGGCAAGCGCCTGGCCACTCCCGGGTCGCGGGTGCTGATCCACCAGCCCTCCCTGGCCGAACCGGTCCGGGGGACGGCCGAGGAGCTGAGGATCCACGCCGGGGAGATCGCGCGGCAGGCGCGGATGCTGGAGGACCTGCTGGTGCGTCACACCGGCGGGAGCCGCGAGCGGGTGCGTGCCGCCCTGGAGCGGGACACCGTGCTGGACGCGCAGGAAGCACTGCGCCACGGGCTGGTCGACCACGTCGTCTCGAAGCGGTGAACCGCCGTGCTGCCCGAACTCCCTCCCCTGCCGGCCCTGACCGGCGCCGAGGCGGAGGTGATCGACCGCTTCCTGGAGGTCGTCGACCTCCTCGGAAGGGCCAACCCCGCCCGCAGCCGCGACACCTACTCGGCCCTGCGCGCCGCCCAGGCACTGCCGGGACGCGCGGCGGCGCTGCGCGACGCGCTCGAACTGATGCACCGGCGCGGGGAGCGCGAACTGCACACCGCGACCATGGCCCGCGCCCTGCGGGTGCTGGACGCGGAACGGCGCACCTCGTCGGTGACCCTCCCTCCCCCGCACCCCCGTTGAGAGCACATCAGGTAACCCTTTCGGTGATGATCGAACCGACACACCGACAACGGGAGTGCATGAATTCGCGCCCGGGAGGTTTGATCACGCGAATAAAAAAGCGCTGGTGAGAGCGGTTTCCCGTCACCCGGGAGCGGCTCGTCGCCGTCGGCCGGCCACCCGATCGGCCCGGGGGCGGACAGAAATCACCTGAATCCCCCTCCACTCGAATACGGGCACATTCACGAGCGACGATCACCAGCGACGACAAGCCCCCGTCACCACGGCGGGGCGGTCCGGGCGGACGCCGAGTCCTGCCGCCGCACCGGACGACAGATCGACACACCTCGAATCGGCAGGAACGGAGGACCCGGCACGGCGGGGCCGCCCGTGAGGGACGGCTCCTTGGGGTGAAGCCGCGTCAGCGGCCGGGCAACTTCGCCGGCCCGAACCCGACAGGCAATCCTTCGCAGGCGGATGACGAAGGGCTCGTGCATGAGTGCACGCACTGTTCTTCCCGCTCTCCCCCCGCTGCTCACCAGGGCGGGCGCGGCCTCCGCGGTGGCCGCTGCCGTCCTCGCCGGCTCCGTGCTGGTGCCCGGGGCCGCGGCCGAGGCCGAGGCGGCGGGCGTCTCGTCCAAGGCACTGAAGGTCGCGGCCTCGAAGAAGGGGTCCCCCTACCGGTGGGGCGGCGCGGGACCGAACCAGTTCGACTGCTCGGGGCTGATCCTCTACGCCTACAAGAAGGCCGGCAGGTCCCTGCCCCGCACCGCGGCCGCCCAGTACACCAGGGCCCGGCACATCTCCAAGAAGAGCCGCAAGCCCGGTGACCTGGTCTTCTTCCACGGCAGGGGCCGTGTCTACCACGTGGCCCTCTACGCGGGGAAGGACCGCGTCTGGCACGCCGCCAAGCCCGGCACTCGCGTGAAGAAGGAGAGGCTGTGGACCACCAGCGTCTCCTACGGGCGGGTGCGCTGACCCGCGGGGAGCCCCGCGGCCGGGCGGACGGGGGCGTCCCGGTGGCTCAGGAACCACCGGCGGGGGACGTCCAGGGCAGGAGAGCCCACACCGTCTTGCCGCCCCCGGCGGCCGGGGCGGCGCAGAACCTGCCCCCGGCCGCGGCGGTCAGGGTGCGGACGATCAGCAGTCCGCGGCCGTTGTCCGGGCGGTCCGGGCGGGAGGGCCTGCGGGGCAGGCGCGGGTGACCGTCGGTCACCCCGATCCGCAGCCATGCGTCGCGCTCCAGCCGGACCTCGACGGTGAGGACGGGCGAGCGGCCCCGGGTGTGCTGGACTGCGTTGGTGGCCAGTTCGGAGACGATCAGCCGCACGACGTCGGCCTCCTCGGACCGCTCGGACAGGCCCCATCCGGCCAGGACTCCCGTGACGTACCTGCGGGCCGTGCCGACCGAGGCCGGATCGCTCGGCAGGGTGACGGATGCTTCCCTGAGGTGTGCCACGGCGACGTCTCCCTCTCCCGCCGGACCCGCGCCGGGCAGGACGCGCCCGGCTCCGGGCAGCAGGTCCCGCGCTCACCGCGGACACGGGGAGGACGCGGCTCCGGACGGCTGCCCCGGCCCCGGCGTGCCCCTCATCGTGCACGCGGGGGGACCCGCCCACAAAGACACGCACACATCTGTCGCCCGATGCGGTGAACGTTGGTGTGAGCGGTCGCGCGGCGCGGTCCGGACCTCACCGGACGCGGGGCGCGGTGGCGGCCACCGTGCCCACCACCGTGCGCAGTTGGGCGTCGGTCAGGTCGGCCCGCGCGGTCAGCCGGATCCTGGAGACGCCGTCGGGGACGGACGGCGGCCGGAAGCAGCCCACGGCCAGCCCCGCGGCCCGGCAGTCCGCCGCCCAGCGCACGGCCGCCTCCGGGGACGGCGCGCGCACCGAGACCACCGCCGCGTCGGGCTCGCAGACCTGCAGCCCCTCCCCGGCCAGCATGCGCGCCGTCTCCCGGGCGACCTCCCGGGCCCGGGCGGCGCGCTGCGGCTCGGCGCGGGCCAGGCGCAGCGCGGCGAGCGCGCCGCCGGCCGCGGCCGGGGCCAGAGCGGTGTCGAAGATGAACGTGCGCGCGGTGTTGACGAGGTGGCGGATCACCCGGGCGGGGCCGAGGACCGCGCCGCCCTGGCTGCCCAGGGACTTGGACAGGGTGGCCGTGACCACCACGTCGGCGTCCCCGGCCAGTCCCGCCGCCGCGGCCGCGCCCCGGCCGCCCTCGCCCAGGACGCCCAGGCCGTGCGCGTCGTCGACCAGCAGCCCCGCGCCGGCGGCCCGGCACACCCGGGCCAGCGCGGGGAGGTCGGCGGCGTCGCCGTCGACGGAGAAGACCGAGTCGGTGACGGCCACCGCCGGCCCGCCGTGGACGGCGAACTCCTTGGCCGCCGCCAGCGGGTCGCGGTGCGGGACGACCGCGGTGCGGGCCCGGGAGAGCCGGCAGCCGTCGATCAGCGAGGCGTGGTTGTACGCGTCGGAGACGACCAGGGTTTCCGGGCGGGCGGTGAGCGCGGTGACCGCGGCGAGGTTGGCGGCGTAGCCGGAGGCGAGGACGAGGGCGGCCTCGAAACCGCAGAAGTCGGCCAGTTCGGACTCGAGTTCGGCGTGCAGTTCGGTGGTGCCGGTGACCAGGCGCGAGCCGGTCGAGCCGGCTCCCCAGCGCAGGGCGGCATCGGCCGCGGCCCGGGCCACCGCCGGGTGGCGGGTCAGGCCCAGGTAGTCGTTGCCGGCCAGGTCCAGCAGCGGCGACGCCGCGGGACGGGGCGTCAGGGTGCGCAGCAGTCCCGCCCGTCGGCGGGCCTCCGCCTGCTCGTCGAGCCAGTCGAACGGATGGGTGTGCATGACTCGTCCCGGTGGTGTGCGGCGAAGTGTTCCCCTGCAACGTAGCGCCGGGGAAACTCCGGCGGAGTGTGGCAATGTACACAGCCGTACGGGCGCGTCTTGTGCGGTCCGTCATTGGCCACACACGCCGCGCTGCGTCAGGATCACTGTCATGGATCTGCTGAACACGCTGGTGGAAAAGGGGCTGCGGCGGGAGCTGCCGACCCGTGACGAGGCGCTGGCCGTACTGGCCACCGCCGACGACGACCTGCTCGACGTGGTGGCGGCCGCCGGCCGGGTGCGCCGCCAGTGGTTCGGGCGCCGGGTGAAGCTGAACTACCTGGTCAACCTCAAGTCGGGCCTGTGCCCGGAGGACTGCTCCTACTGCTCCCAGCGCCTGGGGTCGAAGGCGGAGATCCTCAAGTACACCTGGCTCAAGCCCGAGCAGGCCGCCGAGGCGGCGCGCGCCGGGGTGGCGGGCGGGGCCAAGCGGGTGTGCCTGGTGGCCAGCGGCCGCGGTCCGACGGACCGGGACGTGGAGCGGGTCTCGCAGACCATCGCGGCCATCAAGGAGGAGAACGAGGGCGTCGAGGTGTGCGCCTGCCTGGGCCTGCTGTCCGACGGTCAGGCCGGGCGGCTGCGGGAGGCCGGCGCAGACGCCTACAACCACAACCTCAACACCTCCGAGGCCACCTACGGGGACATCTGCACCACCCACGACTACGCGGACCGGGTGAGCACCGTCCAGCAGGCCCAGGCCGCCGGGATGTCCGCCTGCTCCGGCCTGATCGCCGGGATGGGCGAGTCGGACGAGGACCTGGTCGACGTGGTGTTCGCACTGCGGGAGCTGGACCCGGACTCGGTGCCGGTCAACTTCCTCATCCCCTTCGAGGGGACGCCCCTGGCCCAGGAGTGGGCGCTCACCCCGCAGCGCTGCCTGCGGATCCTGGCGATGGTCCGCTTCGTGTGCCCGGACGTGGAGGTGCGCCTGGCCGGCGGGCGGGAGATCCACCTGCGGTCGATGCAGCCGCTGGCGCTGCACCTGGTCAACTCCGTCTTCCTGGGCGACTACCTGACCAGCGAGGGCCAGGCCGGCAAGGCCGACCTGGAGATGATCGCCGACGCCGGGTTCGAGGTGGAGGGCGCGGGAACGGTGACGCTCCCCGGTCACCGGGCGGCGTCCGGGGCCGGTGCGGGCTGCGGTGCGCACGCCGCCGGGCCGGACGAGGAGGGCGCCGGCTGCGGTGCGCACGGCGGCGGCTGCTCGCCGTGCGGCGGGGCGGCCGGTGAGCCGGGCGCCGCGGACGAGCCGGCCGCGGCGGCCGCCGCCGCTCCGGCAGCCGGGGGACGGGCCGACCTGGTCTCGGTGCGCCGCCGCGGCGCGGGCACCGACCTGCCGCCCAATGCCTGAGCCCGCCCTTCCGTACGACGGGCCGGGGGCCTTCGCCGCCCCCGGCCCCGGCCCCGCCGTCGGCGTCGGCGCGGGCCCGTCCGGCAGCACCACGGAGCAGCTGCTCGACCTGGACCGGGACCACGTGTGGCACCCTACGGCCCGATGCCCGGACGGCAGCGCCCGCTGCTGATCGAGTCGGCCTCGGGTGTGCGGCTGCGGCCGGCCGAGCCGGCCGAGGGCCACGAGGAACTGGTCGACGGCATGTCGTCGTGGTGGGCGGCGGTGCACGGCTACAACCACCCGGTGCTCAACGAGGCCGTGCGCACCCAGCTGGACCGGATGAGCCACGTGATGTTCGGCGGGCTCACCCACGAGCCGGCCGTGCGGCTGGCCGCCCGGCTGGTGGAGATCACCCCCGAGCCGCTGCGGCACGTCTTCCTGGCCGACTCCGGCTCGGTGGCGGTCGAGGTGGCGGCGAAGATGTGCCTGCAGTACTGGCGCAGCCTCGGGCGGCCGGAGAAGCGGCGCCTGATGACCTGGCGGGGCGGCTACCACGGCGACACCTGGCAGCCGATGTCGGTGTGCGACCCGGACGGCGGCATGCACCACCTGTGGTCGGGGGTGCTGCCGCGGCAGGTCTTCGCCGACGCCCCGCCCGGCGGGTTCGACGACGCCCCCGACCCGGCGTACTGCGCGCACCTGCGGGAGCTGGTGGCCCGTCACGCCGACGAGCTGGCGGCCGTGGTGGTCGAGCCGGTGGTCCAGGGGGCGGGCGGGATGCGCTTCCACTCCCCCGGCTACCTGAAGGTGCTCCGGGAGGCCTGCGACGAGCACGGGGTGCTGCTGGTCCTGGACGAGATCGCCACCGGCTTCGGCCGCACCGGCGAGCTGTTCGCGGCCGGCCACGCCGGGATCTCGCCCGACGTGATGTGCCTGGGCAAGGCCCTGACCGGCGGTTACCTGACGATGGCGGCGACCCTGTGCACCACCGGGGTGGCCGAGGGGATCAGCCGCGGCGAGGTGCCGGTGCTCGCCCACGGGCCGACGTTCATGGGGAACCCGCTGGCCGCCGCCGTGGCGTGCGCCTCGGTCGACCTGCTGCTGGAGCAGGACTGGCGGCAGGAGGTGAAGCGGATCGAGTCCGGGCTGCGCGAGGGCCTGGCCCCGGCCGCGGGCCTGCCGGGAGTGGCGGACGTGCGGGTGCTGGGCGCGATCGGCGTGGTCCAGCTGGACCACGAGGTGGACATGGCGGCGGCCACCCGCGCGGCGGTGCGGGCCGGGGTGTGGCTGCGCCCGTTCCGCGACCTGGTGTACACGATGCCGCCGTACGTCACGGGCGACGAGGACCTGGCCCGGATCTGCGCCGCCGTGGTCGCCGCGGCGCGCGAGGGATGACGGCACGGAACACGGACCGGAACACGGGACGGAACGAGGAGAGGGTGCAGGCACCATGGCAGTACTGGTGGTCACGGGGACCGGCACGGAGGTCGGCAAGACCGTCGTGACGGCGGCGCTCGCCGCGGCGGCGTGCGCCGCCGGCCGGTCGGTGGCCGTGCTCAAGCCCGCGCAGACCGGGGTGCGGCCCGGCGAGCCCGGGGACGCGGCGGAGGTCGGGCGGCTGGCCGGGCCGGTGACCACGGCCGAGCTGGCCCGGTACCCGGAGCCGCTGGCGCCGGCGACGGCGGCCCGCCGGGCCGGCCGGGAGCCGGTGCGGCCGCCGCAGGTCGCCGAGGCGGCGGAGAAGCTGGCCGCCGAGCACGACCTGGTGCTGGTCGAGGGCGCGGGCGGCCTGCTCGTGCACTTCGACGACGACGGCGCCACGCTGGCGGACGCCGCCCGGCTGCTGGGGGCCCCGGTGCTGGTGGTGGCCTCCGCCGGGCTGGGCACCCTCAACTCCGCCGCGCTGACCGCGGAGGCGCTGCGGTCCCGGGAGCTGGAGTGCGCGGGCGTGGTGATCGGCAGCTGGCCGCGGCACCCCGGGCTGGCCGAGCTGTGCAACCTGCGGGACTTCCCCCGTGCGGCCGGTTCCCCGCTGGCCGGGGCCGTGCCCGAGGGGGCGGGGTCGCTGGAGCCGGAGGCGTTCCGGGCGCAGGCCCCGTCCTGGCTGGCCCCGCGGCTGGGAGGGGTCTGGGACGCGGAGGGCTTCGAGGAGGCCCAGCTGCGCCGTCCGATGCCCTGAGGCGCCACCGGACGGGGGGAGTCCGGATGGCAGGCCGACGGCGGAGGGGGCATCGTTTCACGGGTACAGGCCGCGAGACGTGACAGGGGTGCTTTCCATGGCCGAGCATCGCGGGTCCGGGTTCCCGGAGGGCGCCGGAACCCCCGGCCCCGACGACGGCGAGGACCTCCGGGAGGCCGGGCGGGGCTTCGTCGCGGCGCAGGTTCCGGGAGCGGTCCGGGACGCGGACGGCCGGGTGGTCTGGGACGCCGACGCCTACGGCTTCCTCACCGGCCCGCCCCCGGACACCGCCGACCCGCTGCTGTGGCGGCAGGGCCGGCTCCGCTCCCGGCAGGGACTGTACGAGGTCACCGACGGCGTCTACCAGGTGCGCGGCCTGGACCTGGCCCACATGACCCTGGTGGAGTCCGGGCACGGGGTGGTCGTGGTCGACCCGCTGGGCTCCGCCGAGACCGCGGCGGCGGCGCTGGCGCTGTACCGCGGGCACCGGGGGCCGCGCCCGGTCACCGGCGTGGTCCTGGCCCAGGCGCACACCGACCACTTCGGCGGGGTCGGAGGGGTGCTCCCCCCGGGGGAGGAGGGCGTCCCCGTGCTCGCGCCCGCCGGGTTCCTCGAGCACGCGGTCTCCGAGACCGTGTACGCGGGCCCGGTGGCGGCACGCGGCGCCGTGCGCGCCTACGGCACCGTGCTGCCCAAGGCGCCCGACGGGCAGATCGGCGCCGGGCCCGGCCCGACCGCCTCCACCGGCACCCTCACCCTGGTGCGGCCCACCGTGGAGGTCGTCCGCGCCGGCCAGGAGGAGGTGGTGGACGGAGTGCGGTTCGTCCTCCAGCCCGCCCCGGGCGCCGGGGCGCCGGCCGCGACGAACTTCCTGCTGCCCGAGCGCCGGGCGCTGTTCGTGGTGGAGAACGCCGCGCACGCCCTCCAGGACGTGCCGGCCCTGTGCGGAGCCCGGGCGGGCGACGCCAGGGCGTGGGCGCGGTTCCTGGACGCGACGGTCCGGCTCCTGGCCGGGTCCGCGGATGTCCTGCTGTCCTCCCACCACTGGCCCACCTGGGGGCGGGAGCGGGTGGAGCGGCTGCTGTGCGGCCAGCGCGACCTGTTCGCCTACCTGCACGACCAGACGCTGCGGCTGGCCAACCAGGGGCTGACCGCGGCGGAGGCGGCCGAGAGGTTCCGGCTGCCGCCGCCCCTGGAGCGGCTGTGGCGCTCCCGCGGCCACTACGGCCCGCTCGACGACGCCGTCAGGGCTGTCCACCGGCGGTGGACGGGGAGCGGGGAGGACGGCCCCGCCCGCCGCTGGGGGCACCCCCCGGCGGACGCGGGCAGACGGTACGTGGAGTGCCTGGGGGGCGGCGACGCGGTCGTGGCCAGGGCCCGGGAGTACGCCGCCGCCGGCGACCTGCGCTTCGCGGCGACGCTGCTGGACCACGTGGTGCTCGCCGAACCCGGCCACTCGGGGGCCCGCGGGGAACTGGCCTCGGTCTACCGGCGGCTCGGGTACGCCTCGGCCGACGGCGGGCGGCGCAACGCCTACCTGACGGCCGCCCTGGAACTGCAGGGGGAACTGCCGAAGACCGACAGGGCCGTGGCCCCGGAGGCGGTCTCGGCGCTGGCGGTCGACCAGATCGTCGACTCTCTGGCGGCGCGGGTGAACGGGCCGCGGGCCTGGGAGATGCACCTGGTCATGGACTGGTCCCTGGTGGAGGAGTCCCGGGTGTGGCGGCTGACCCTGTCCAACGGGGCGCTGACCTCGCGCAGCTTCGCCGAGGGCGAGCAGCCGCCCGGGGCCCCGGCCGGGCTGTCCCTGACGCTCAGCCGCACCCAGCTGATGGCCATGCTGGGCGGCGCGCCGCTGGAGGGCGTCGACCTGCAGGGGGACCCGGCGATCCTGGGACGGCTGGTGTCCGTCCTGGACGCCCCGGACCTGATGCCGGGGCCGCTCGCCCCCTGACGGCCGGCCCCCGGGGCTGTTCTCGGGCCGGGGCACCCGGGCGGCCCGGGGCGGGGCGGGAGGGGCTCAGGCGGCCAGGCCCGGGAGCACCTCGGCCCCGGGGAGCCGGGCCACCGCGCTGCCCGGGAGGATCAGCTTGCCGCGCCGCAGCCCGCTGCCGACCAGGACGTACGGGGCGGCGGCCACCGCCTCGTCGACCAGCAGCGGCCATCCCCCGGGGAGCCCGACGGGGTGATGCCGCCGTACTCCATGCCCGTCTCCGCGACGGCGGCGTCCACGGGGGCGAAGGACGCCTTCCGGGCGCCCAGGTGCTTGCGCACCGTCCTGTTGACGTCGACGCGGGTGTGGGCGAGGGCGAGGCAGGCGGCCGGGGTGGTGTCCGCCCCGCGCCGGGCCGCGACGACGACGCAGTTCGCGGACGCCTCGAGCGGCACGCCGTAGGCCTCGCAGAAGACGGCTGTGTCGGCCTTGGCGGGGTCGGTGTCCACGTACAGCACGGACTCGGCCGCACGGCGGTCGTCCCAGTTCTTCAGCGCGTCGGCGACTGGCCGGGCGAGGAGGTCGCAGGCGTCCAGCGCCGTGCGGACGGTCTCGAAGTTCCCGAAGGGAGGTGTCGGGTGATCGCTCATGGGACGCACTGTAGACGCGGGGCGCACCGCCCCCGGGGCGGGTCCGGGCCGGGGCGGGTCCGGGCCGGGGCGCCGGCGGCTCATCCGGGGCCGGCGGGCGGGGTGGTCCAGGTGCGCAGCTCGTCGGCGATGCGCGGCAGGTCCGCGGTGCCGTCGTGGACCAGGCGGGCGAGGTCGCGCACCTGCTCGGGGGAGGTGGTGACCTTCAGTCCGCTCGCCACCAGGTAGGCGTAGGCGACGGCGGAGGCGTACATGGCGTTGGACCTCTCCAGCGCGGGCAGCCGTATGAGAAGTTGCAGCAGGGAGGCGGCGCGCTGGTGGGGGTCGTCGTAGACCGGCACGCCGAAGATCTCCGCCCGGTGGCGGCCGACCGCCGCGACCAGGGCGCCCCAGTCGGTCACCTGGGGGTCGCCGGGGGTGTTCCTCTCCGCGACCAGCAGCAGCCAGGCGAGGTCGATGCGCAGACTCAACGCGGACCTTCGTGCTCCCGGCCGAACTCCTCCACGAACACCGACTCGTACTGCTTCATGAAGTCGGCGGCGGCCTCGACGAAGGCCCGCCCGTTCTCGCCCGCGTCGCGCTGCACGAGCCGCTCGATGTAGCGGTTGACGCTGATGCCCTGCTCCGAGGCCCGTTCCCGGGCCGTCTCCGCCGTGGCGGCGTCCACGCGGACGTTCAGTTGCGTCTTGGCCATACCGTCACGCTAGCGCCGCCGCGCTAGCAGCGGCAAGCGGCGGCCGCGGCACGCGCCGCGGTCCGCGCCCGCGCCCGCTCCCCCCGCCGCGCCCCGTCGTCCGCGCCCGCGCCGGGGGCGGGGGCGGGGGCGGGCGCGTCCCCCCGTCCGCACTGCGGAACCCGCTCGACACCGCCGGGCAGCTCCTGCTGGGGTGGCGGGCATGGACGATCCGCCGGTTACGCGCCCGAACCGCAGTGGTCCCGTTGGACGAAGCCGCTGACGGGGTAGGCGGCCCGCACACCGGGGTCCGAACGCCCCGGACCGTCCCCGCTCCGCGTCCCCTCCCGCCCCCGACCCCTACCTCCGTCCCCGATCCCCGATCCCGAAGCCCCCTCCCCCACCGTGCGAAAGGTGTGACCGTCCCTCGATGGACGCTCCCGGCATCCGACGTCTCGCGAGCACCGCGCCCCTCACCGACGATGGGAGCGAGGTGCGACGATGACCGAGGTCCTTCTTCTCCTGCTGGCCCTGGCCCTCACGCTCGCCTGCGGCGTGTTCGTGGCGGCGGAGTTCTCGCTGACCACCGTCGAACGCAGCGAGGTCGAACGCGCCGCCGAGGCCGGCGACCGCGGCGCGGCCGGCGTCCTGCAGGCCGTGCGCAACCTGACCTTCCAGCTCTCCGGCGCCCAACTGGGCATCACCGTGACCGGCCTGGTCATCGGCATGCTCGCCGAGCCCTCCCTGGGCAGGCTGCTGTCCGGGCCGCTGCGGGCCGTCGGCCTGCCGGAGGCCGCCGCGTCCTCCACCGCCCTGGTGCTGAGCACCGCGGTCTCCACGGTGCTGCTGATGGTGGTCGGTGAGCTCGTGCCCAAGAACTGGGCCATCTCCAGCCCCCTGCCGGTGGCCCGGAGGGTGGCGCCGGCGCAGCGCGGCTTCAGCGCCGTCTTCCGGCCGCTGATCGGGCACCTGAACAACACCGCCAACCGCATCCTGCACCGGATGGGCATCGAACCGGCCGAGGAGCTGGCCTCCGCCCGCACCCCGGCCGAGCTCGTCGCGCTGGCCCGCCACTCCGCCCGGGAGGGCGCGCTGGAGGCCGACACCGCGGAGCTGTTCGTGCGCACCCTGGGCCTGGCCGAGCTGTCGGCGGAGAACGTGATGACCCCGCGGGTGCAGGTCACCGCGCTCGACGTGCGCGCCACCGCCGAGGACGTGGCCAACGCCAGCCGCGCCACCGGCCTGTCCCGCTTCCCCGTCTACCGGGGCAGCCTGGACAGCGTGGTCGGCGTCGTGCACGTCAAGGACGCGCTGACCGTGCCGGCCGAGCGGCGGCCCCGCCACCCGGTCTCCGAGCTGATGCGCGATCCCCTGCTGGTGCCCGAGTCCCTGACCGTGGACAGGCTGCTGGACCGCCTGTCCGCCCGGCACGGCATGGCGGTCGTCATAGACGAGTACGGCGGCACCGCCGGGGTCGCCACCATGGAGGACATCGTCGAGGAGGTCGTCGGCGAGGTCCGCGACGAGCACGACCCCGAGGAGCTGCCCGACCTGGTGTTCACCGGGGAGGACGAGCAGGGGCAGCGTGTGGGAGGCGGACGGCGCCACCCGCACCGACCAGGTCGGCAGGATCGGCCTGCGCGCGCCCGACGGCCCGTTCGAGACCCTCGCCGGGCTGGTGGCCCACCGTCTGGGCCGCATCCCCGGGGCCGGCGACCGGGTGGAGGCGGACGGCTGGGTCCTGGAGGTCACCGAGGCCTCCCACCACCGGGCCGGGCGGCTCCTGATGACCTCGCCGGTCCCGGGGGCCGGCACCGGGGACGACGACACCGACGACGCCGACGACGAGGACCGCCGATGACCGCCGTCCAACTGCTGATCGGTGCCCTCACCCTGGTGGTCAACGCCTTCTTCGTGGGCGCCGAGTTCGCGTTGATCTCGGTGCGCCGCAGCCAGATCGAGCCGCACGCCGAGGCGGGCGACGCCCGGGCGAAGCGGGTGCTGTGGGGCCTGGAGCACGTCTCCCACCTGATGGCCACCGCCCAGCTGGGGATCACGCTGTGCACCCTGGTCCTGGGCGTCGTGGCGGAGCCGGCCATCGCCCACCTGCTGGAACCGGTCTTCCACGCCCTGCACGTGCCCGAGGGCCTGATCCACCCGATCGCCTTCGTCATCGCCCTGTCGGTGGCCACCTACCTGCACATGCTGCTGGGCGAGATGGTGCCCAAGAACATCGCGCTGGCCGCGCCGGACCGCGCCGCCCTGCGCCTGGGCCCGCCGCTGGTGCAGCTCACCCGGGCCCTGCGCCCGGTCATCTTCGGCATCAACGCCTTCGCCAGCGCCCTGCTGAGGCTGCTGCGCGTGGAGGCCAGGGACGAGGTGTCCGCGGTCTTCTCCGACGCCGAGCTGGCCCGGATGGTCAAGGACTCCTCCGAGGCCGGCCTGCTGGACGAGCGGGCCACGGAGCGGCTGCGCGACGCGCTCGAGCTGGGGCGCAGGCCCGTCGGCGAGGTCGTCCTGCCGGCGGAGAGGGTGGTCAGCGCCCGCCTGGGCATCACCCCGACGGGCTGGAGCAGCTCGCCGCGAGCTCGGGCTTCTCCCGCTTCCCCGTCGTCGACGCCGCAGGGCGCATCATGGGCTACCTGCACGTCAAGGACGCCCTCGACGCCGAGCTGCGGGACCGCCCGTTCCCGCTGAGGGCGATGCGCCGGATCAGCCGGGTGCCCTCCTCGGCCCCCTGGACGACGTGCTCACCGCGATGCGCTCCACCAGCGCCCACCTGGCCGCCGTCACCGGCGACGACGGGCGGCTGGTCGGCCTGGTCACCATGGAGGACGTGCTCAAGGAGCTGGTCGGCCCCTCGCCCGTCGGGGACGCCCCGTGACGTCCCAGCTGGTCCTGCGGCACGTCGGCCACGGCTATCCGGGCAGGCCGGTCCTGGAGGACGTGTCGCTGACCGTGCGGCCCGGCGAGCACGTCGGGGTCATCGGGGAGAACGGCGCGGGCAAGTCCACGCTCCTGCGGCTGATCGCAGGCCGGGAGCGTCCCGACCGGGGGGAGGTGACGGTGGTGGCCGACGGCGGCATCGGCCACCTCGACCAGGTGCTCGCCCTCCCCGCCGGGGCCACCGTCCAGGACGCGGCCGACGCCGCGCTGGCCGGGCTGCGGGAGCTGGAGCGGCGGATCAGGGCCGCCGAGGCCGGCCTGGGCTCCGCCGGCGAGGCCGGGCTCGCCGCCTACGCCGAGCTGGTCACCGCCTTCGAGGCGCGCGACGGGTACCGCGCCGACGCCCGCCTGGACGCGGCGCTGTACGGCCTGGGGCTGGGGCACGTCGACCGCGGCCGGCGGATCGGCTCGCTCTCCGGCGGCGAGCAGTCCCGGCTGGCACTGGCGTGCGTGCTCGCCCCGTCCCCGGAGCTGCTGCTGCTGGACGAGCCGACCAACCACCTGGACGACGCGGCGGTGGGCTGGCTGGAGAACCGGATCCGGGGCCACCGCGGGACGGTGGTCGCCGTCACCCACGACCGGGAGTTCCTGGACCGCACCGCGCAGGTGATCGTCGAGGTGGACGGGGACCGCAGGTCGGTTGCCCGCTACGGCGGCGGCTGGAACGGCTACCTGGCGCAGAAGGCGGCGGCGCGGCACCGCTGGGAGCAGCGGTACGCCGAGTGGCGGGCCGAGGTCGAGCGGCAGAGCGCGCTGGCGGAGTCCGGCGCGCAGCGGCTGTCCGAGGGGTGGCGGATGAGCCAGCGCCCCGAGTGGGGCAGGCATCAGCGGTCGGTGGAGGGGCAGCTGTCGGGGCGCGTGCGCAACGCGCGCGAGCGGCTGCGCAGGCTCCGCGAGGACCCGGTGCCCCCTCCCCCGGCTCCCCTGCGCTTCACCGCCTCGGTCGCCGTCGGCTCTCCCGCCGCCGTCGCCGTCGGCTCCCCCGGCGGCGGTGCGGCCGCCGAGCCGCTGGTGCGGCTGGAAGGGGTGGCCGTGGGCGACCGGCTGGCCGTGGACCGGCTGGAGCTGGAGCCGGGCGGGCGCGTGCTGGTGACCGGGCCGAACGGAGCGGGCAAGACCACGCTGCTGCGGGTCCTGGCCGGTGTCCAGCCCGTGGACCGGGGCACGGCCGAGCTGCCGCGGCTGATCGGCTACCTGCCGCAGGAGATCCCCTTCGGCGCGTCGCGCCGCACCCTGCTGGAGCTCTTCGGCGAGGGACTGCCCGGCCTCCCGGAGGAGCACGCGCAGGCCCTGCTCGCGCTGGGCCTGTTCCGCGAGGAGAGCTTCGGCACCGCCGAGTGCGACCTGTCGGTGGGCCAGCGCCGCAGGCTGGCGCTGGCCCGCCTGGTGGTGCGCCCCGCCGACCTGCTGCTGCTGGACGAGCCGACCAACCACCTCTCCCTGGCCCTGGTGGAGGAGCTGGAGCAGGCGCTCGGTTCCTACCGCGGCGCGCTCGTCGTCGTCTCGCACGACCGCCGACTGCGTTCCCGGTTCCGGGGAAGGCGCCTGGCCATGCGGTCGGGACGGCTGCTGCAGCCGGCCTGATAATCTCCGGACCCCGGCCGCCACCTGCCCGTTACGCGCCCCCGCGCGTCCGCCCGCGGGCCGTCACCGGCCCCCGAACCCCCTCTGGAGCGCCCCCGGCATGCCCTTCGCCACCCTCGCCTCCGCGTCCGTCGCCGCAGCCGCCGCCTCCGGCGCCCAGGAGTCCGTCGGGGGTGGCATCGTCGGCTGGGCCGCCGGGCTGATGGAGACCCTGGGCGGCCCCGGCGCCGGCCTGATCGTCGCCCTGGAGAACGTCTTCCCGCCCCTGCCGAGTGAGCTGTTCCTGCCCCTGGCCGGCTTCACCGCCGGGCGCGGCGGGATGTCCCTGGCCTCCGCGCTGGTGTGGACCACGGTCGGGTCGGTGGTGGGGGCGCTGGTGCTGTACTGGACCGGCGCGCTGCTGGGCCCGGAGCGCACCCGGGCGCTGGCCGCCCGGATACCGCTGCTCAAGGCGGAGGACATCGACCGCAACACGGAGTGGTTCGACCGGCACGGCTCCAAGGCGGTCTTCTTCGGCCGCATGGTCCCGGTCTTCCGCAGTTTCATCTCGGTGCCGGCGGGGATCGGGCGGATGCGCATGCCGGTCTTCCTGCTGTACACGACGCTCGGCAGTGCGGTGTGGAACACCACCCTGGTGCTGGCCGGCTACTTCCTGGGCGAGCAGTGGACGCTGGTGGAGCAGTACGTGGGGATCGTCTCCAAGGTCGTGCTGGCCGCGGTGGCCGTGGCGGTGGTGGTGTGGGGCGTGCGGCGCGGCCGTTCGCTGCGTCGGGCGCGCGCGGCCCGCGAACGGCAGGAGGAGCGGCAGGAGGAGCGGCGGGAGGGGCTGCGGGAGGGCCGTCCGGAGCACGGCGGGGACCGCGAGCGGGAGCGCAGCGGGGGCCGGGGCGACTGAGACCTCCCCCACTGGGGCCTCCCCTTGCGTACCGTCCGGTCGGTACCCGCCGGTAGGATCTCAGCCGCCATGCAGACCACACCTCAGTTCACCAGTTTCGTCGCCGTGGGCGACTCCTTCACCGAGGGCATGTCCGACGAGCTGCCCGACGGCTCCTACCGCGGCTGGGCCGACCTGGTGGCCGCCCGCCTGGCGGCGCGCGCCCCGGGCTTCCGCTACGCCAACCTCGCCGTCCGCGGCAAGCTGATCGGCCAGATCGCCGACGAGCAGGTGGAGCCGGCCGCCGCCTTCGGCGCGGACCTGGTCTCACTGATGGGCGGCCTGAACGACGTGATGCGCCCGCGCTGCGACGTGGACGCGGTGTGCGCCCGCTTCGAGGAGTCGGCGGCGAAACTGGCCGCCTCCTCGGGCCGCCTGGTGCTCTTCCGCAGCGCCGACCCCACCCGGCGCAGCCCGCGCACCGCGCGGCTGATGCCGCGCATCCGACGCCTGCTCGACGTGATCGACCGCACCGCCGAGCGGCACGACGCGGTGGTGGTCCCCCTGTTCGACACCGACGTCTTCGACGACCCGCGGCTGTGGGCCGAGGACCGGCTGCACCTGTCGGCCGAGGGGCACCGCCGGGTCGCCGAGGCCGTGCTGGAGGCGCTGGGCCTGCGGCCGGAGTTCGACTGGCGCGAGCCGCTGCCCGCCGCCGCGGCGGTGCGCTGGACCGCGCAGCGCCGCGCGGACCTGCGCTGGGCGCGGGTGCACCTGCTGCCGTGGGTCGGCCGCCGGCTGACCGGGCGGTCCTCCGGCGACGGCCGCCCGCCCAAGCGCCCCGACCTGCTGCCGCTGGTCGGGGAGGACGCGACGTAGAATCCGGTCACGTGACTGCCAAGCCCCGCATCCCGAACGTCCTCGCCGGCCGCTACGCGTCCCCCGAGCTGACCGTCATCTGGTCCCCCGAGCACAAGGTGGTGCTGGAGCGCCGCCTGTGGCTGGCCGTGCTGCGCGCCCAGAAGGACCTGGGGATCGAGGTCCCCGAGCAGGCGCTCGCCGACTACGAGCGGGTCCTCGAGCAGGTCGACCTGGCCTCGATCGCCGAGCGCGAGAAGGTCACCCGGCACGACGTGAAGGCCCGCATCGAGGAGTTCAACGCCCTGGCGGGCCACGAGCAGGTCCACAAGGGCATGACCTCGCGCGACCTGACCGAGAACGTCGAGCAGTTGCAGGTCCGCCTCAGCCTGGAGCACGTGCGCGACCGGACGGTGGCCGTCCTGGCCCGGCTGGCCGGCTGGCCGCCGAGAACGCCGAGCTGGTGATGGCCGGCCGCTCCCACAACGTCGCGGCGCAGGCCACGACGCTGGGCAAGCGGTTCGCCACCGCCGCCGACGAACTGCTGGTCGCCTTCGCCCGCCTGGAGGACCTGCTCGGGCGCTACCCGCTGCGCGGCATCAAGGGCCCGGTGGGCACCGCGCAGGACATGCTGGACCTGCTGGGCGGGGACACCGCCAAGCTCGCCGAGCTGGAGGGGCGCATCGCCTCCCACCTGGGCTTCGCCCGGGCCTTCACCTCGGTCGGCCAGGTCTACCCGCGCTCGCTGGACTTCGACGTGCTCACCGCGCTGGTGCAGCTGGCCGCCGCCCCGTCCTCCCTGGCGAAGACGATCCGGCTGATGGCCGGGCACGAGCTGGTCACCGAAGGCTTCAAGCCGGGCCAGGTGGGCTCCTCGGCGATGCCGCACAAGATGAACACCCGGTCCTGCGAGCGGGTCAACGGCCTGGCGGTGATCCTGCGCGGGTACGCCTCGATGACCGGCGAGCTGGCCGGCGACCAGTGGAACGAGGGCGACGTGTCCTGCTCGGTGGTGCGCCGGGTCGCGCTGCCGGACGCCTTCTTCGCCTTCGACGGCCTGCTGGAGACCTTCCTGACGGTGCTGGACGAGTTCGGCGCCTTCCCCGCCGTCGTCTCGCGCGAGCTGGACCGCTACCTGCCGTTCCTGGCCACCACCAAGGTGCTCATGGGCGCGGTGCGCGCCGGCGTCGGCCGGGAGACCGCCCACGAGGTCGTCAAGGAGCACGCGGTGGCCTCGGCGCTGGCCATGCGCGAGAAGGGCGCCGAGCGCAACGAGCTGCTGGACCGCCTGGCCGGCGACGAGCGCATCCCGCTGGACCGCGCGCAGCTGGACGCCCTGATGGCCGACCGCCTCTCCTTCACCGGTGCGGCCGCCTCGCAGGTCGCCGAGGTGGTGCGGCGCGTCGAGGAGGTCACCGCGCGCCACCCGCAGGCCGCCGCCTACGCCCCGGGGGCGATCCTCTGACCCCGGAGGAGCTCGAGGCCGCCCGCGACCGCGTCGTCCCCGACGTGATCGCGGACGGCCTGCGCGTGCTGTTCTGCGGCATCAACCCGGGGCTGATGTCGGCGGCGACCGGTCACCACTTCGCCCGGCCGGGCAACCGCTTCTGGCCCGCCCTGCACGCCTCCGGGTTCACCGGCCGGCTGCTGAAGCCGTCGGAGGAGCGCGAGCTGCTCCCGTACGGCCTGGGCATCACCAACGTGGCGGCGCGGGCGTCGGCACGGGCCGACGAGCTCTCCCGGGAGGAGATGGTCGCCGGCGGCCGGCTGCTGGTGGAGAAGGTGCGGCGGCACCGGCCCCGGTGGCTGGCGGTCCTGGGGATCACCGCCTACCGGGTGGCGTTCGACGACCGGCGCGCGGTGGTCGGCCCGCAGGAGCTGCGGATCGGGGAGACCCGGGTGTGGGCCCTGCCCAACCCCAGCGGGCTGAACGCGCACTGGACGGCACGCACGCTGGCCGAGGAGTTCGCCCGCCTGCGCGAGGCCGCCGACGCGCAGGGCTGAGGCGCAGGGCTGAGGCGCGGGACCGGGCCGCCGGGCGGGACCACGGGGCCACGGGACAGGGAGGCCTGGGTGCGCGGGGCCGGCTGCCTCCCGGGGGCGGCCCGTCCCGTCCCCGGGAGGCGGCCGGCCCCGCGCACCCCGGTCAGGACGTCGTGCGGGTGCGCCCCGCGGCGGTCTCCTTCTTCGCCGCCGTCTCCTTCGCCGCCGTCTTCTTCTTCGCCGCGGCCTTGCCGGTGGTGCTCCTGCGGGCGGCGGTACCGGTGCGCACGGCCCCCCGCTCGGTGGGGGCGGCCCGCCGAGCGGGCTCGGCAGCCTTCCGCGGGGTGCGCCGCCGCGCGCCGGCCCCGGCCCCGGTCAGGCTGCGCTCCAGCGCGTCCGTCAGGCCCTCGGCCTTCTGCCGCGCCCGGCCGCCGGGGGCCCGCCCGGGGGTCCCGGCGCCCCAGACCTTGGTGGCGACGAGGTCCTCGACGGCCTTGCGGTAGGTGTCCGTCAGCTCGCCGATCTCGACGCCGCCGAGCTGGTCCATCAGGGCGTCGGCGAGCCGGAGGTCCTTGGGGCGGACGGCGACCGAGGTGTCGGGGACGACCCCGTCCGGCGGGCGCAGCTCGTCGGGCCACAGCATGGTGTGCAGCACCAGCACGCCGTCGCGGGCCCGCAGCAGGGCCAGGGTCTCCCTGTTCCGCAGCGCCATCCTGGCGATCGCGGCCCGGTGGGAGCGGGCCAGTGCGCGGGCGAGGAGCGCGTAGGGCCGCGAGGCCGGGGCGTCGGGCCGGGCGTAGTAGGCGCGGGCGAGCAGGACCGGGTCGACGTCGCCCTCGTCCACGAAGGCCACGACCTCGACGACGTCCTTGTCCGGCAGCGGCAGGGACTCCCAGTCCTCCTCCTCGAGGACGACGACCCGGCCGTCGGAGGTGCGGTACCCCTTGGCGATCTCGCTCTGGGGGACCTCCTTGCCCTCCTCCTCGCAGACCCTGCGGTAGCGGATGGGCGAGCCGTCCTTCGCGTGCACCTGGTGGAACCGCACCCCCTGCTCCTCGGTGGCCGGGACGAGCTGGACGGGGATGCTCACCAACCCGAAGAGGATCGACCCTTTCCAGACGGTTCTCATGCATACGCCCTTCTCCTGCTGGTTCCTCAGGATAGTTCCGGTCCCGTCCGCGGTCCTGCCGGGCGGACCGCGGCCTCCCCTCCCGGCCGCGGACCGGGCGGGCCGGGCGGACCGGGCCCGGACGGGTAGCATCCGCCTCACCCGGACGTACGAGGGCGAGGAGGGGCATTGACGCGGCTCACCGGCGGCGACCCCTCGCTGCTGCGGCGGATCAACTCCGCCGTGGTCCTGCACGCCCTGCGGGAGGCCCGGACGGCGACGCTGACCGAGCTGGCGGGCGGCACGGGGCTGTCCCGGCCCACCGTCGAGGGCGTGGTCGAGGACCTGGTGGCCTCCGGCCTGGCCGCCGAGGCGCCGACGGAACGGGAGGACGCGCGGCGGCAGGGCCGCCCCGCCCGCCGCTTCCGCTTCCGCGCCGAGGCCGGCCACCTGCTGGGGATCGAGATCGGGGCGCACCGCGTGCGGGTGGTCCTGTCGGACCTGGAAGGGCGCGTGCTGGGCCGGCACGGGCGCGCGGTGGACGAGTCCCTCCCCGCCGGCGAGCGGCTGGAGCGGGCGCGGGCCGCCGTCACCGAGCTGCTGCGCAGGTCCGGGGTGGCACGCGACTCGCTGCGGGCGGTCGGGGTGGGCAGCCCCGGGATCGTGGAGGCCGACGGGACGGTGCGGCTGTGCACCGCGCTGCCGGGGTGGAGCGGGCTGCCGCTGGCCGACCGGCTGCGCCGCTCGTTCCGCTGCCCGGTGCTGGTGGAGAACGACGCCAACGCGGCGGTGGTGGCCGAGCACTGGCAGGGGGCCGCGGCCGGGGTGGACGACGTCGTCCTGGTGCTGGCGGGCCTGAGCCCCGGGGCGGGCTCGCTGATCGGGGGCCGGCTGCACCGCGGCCACGGCGGGGCGGCCGGGGAGATCGGCGCCCTGCACCTGCTGGGGCGCGAGGACCGGCCGGAGCGGCTGCTGTCGACCACCGGGACCCCGCTGGAGCCGCTGGACGAGGCCGCGGTGGCCCGCGTCTTCGCCCTGGCCAAGGAGGGTGACGCCGCGGCGTGCGGGGCCAGGGACCGGTTCGTGGAGCGGCTGGTGCACGACGTGGCCGCGCTGGTGCTCGCCCTGGACCCGGAGCTGGTGGTGGTGGGCGGCTGGGCCGCCGGGCTGGAGCAGGTGCTCGGACCGGTGCGCGAGCGGCTGTCCCGGTACTGCCTGCGCACTCCGCGGGTGGCGCTGTCGACACTGGGCGGGGAGGCGGTCGCCACGGGCGCGCTGCGCCTGGCGCTGGACCACGTCGAGGAGCGCATGTTCCCGGTGGGGCCGGCCGCGCGGGGCGGCTGACCGCCCCTCCCGCGCCCGCCCCGGCCGGGGCGGGCGCGGGAGGGGCGGACCCGTGAGCGGGTCAGGAGGCGCGGGCGGCCTCGTGGTGGGTTATGTCCACCGCGCCGCCGTCGCCGAAGGTCAGGCGGCAGGTGTCGGCGCGGTAGGTGGAGACGGCGACCGCCGCGGTGGCCCCGCCGGCCCGGTAGCGGGTGGTGACGACGAGCACGGGCGCGCCCGGCAGCCGGTCCAGCTGCTTGGCGTCCTCGGCCCGGGCCGACCCCAGTTCGACCGCGCTCTCCGCGCCCGACAGCTCCAGCAGCCGCAGCTCCCGCAGGACGGCCGGGGCGTGCTCGGCCGGCGACAGCGCCCGCGGCAGGCCGGGGACGGAGGCGGCGGGGACGTACAGGATCTCGGTGCCGACCGTCCGGTCGCCGACCGTGCGCACCCGGCGCACGGTGTGGACGGACTCGCCGGCGGCGGTGCCCAGAGCCTCGGCGACCTGCGCGGGGGCGGCGGCCTCGGCGCAGCCGACGGTGCGCCAGCCGTCGTGGTCCGCACCGGGCCAGGTCCCGGGGGACGGCGCGACGGAGACGGCCGTGCGGGGCGGGGCAACCGTGGTGCCGACGCCGCGGCGCCGCTGCAGGCGGCCCTCGAGCTCCAGCTGCTCCAGCGCCTGGCGCAGGGTGGCCCGGGCGACGCCGAAGCGGGCGGCCAGCTCGCGCTCGTTGGGCAGGATCTCGCCCACCTCGAACTCCCGCTCCAGGGCGTCGTCGAGCACGGTCCTCAGGTGCCAGTACTTCGGCTCCTGCGCGGTCTCCGGCCTCGTGGTGGTCACCCTGTCCTCCGTCCGGGGCGCACGGACCCGCGCGCCCTCGAGGTTATTGCGCCCTTGTTTATTAAAGGTTGTTGCACTGTCGAGCGACAGTAGGGACGCCCGGGGAGTTGGTCAAGACCAATCCCCCGGAGGGGTGCGCGGGCCGGTACGGTGGGGCCGTCCCGGAGGTTCTCGCGGAAGTTGGGGTGCTCGCTTTGGCTGCTGTCACCGTCGTCACCGGCGGCTCGCGCGGTATCGGGGCCGCCGTCGCCCTGCGCCTGGCCGGGGAGGGGCACGCGGTCGGCATCGGCTATCTGCAGGCCCGGCAGGAGGCCGAGGAGGTCGCGGCGAAGGTGCGCGCGGCGGGCGCGCGGTGCGTGGTGCACCGGGTGGAGACCGCCGACGAGGAGCAGGTGGACGCGTTCTTCGACGCCGTGGCCGGGGAGCTGGGCCCGGTGACCGGGCTGGTCAACAACGCCGGGATCACCGGTCCGCTGGGGCGGTTCACCGAGACCCCGGTCGAGGTCGTGCGGCGGGTGGTGGACGTCAACGTCGTCGGGGCCATGCTCTGCGCGCGGCGCGCGGCGCGGGAGATGTCCACCCGGCACGGCGGGCGGGGCGGGGCGATCGTCAACATCTCCTCCGGCGCGGCGACCCTCGGCAGCCCCGGGGAGTACGTGCACTACGCGGCGACCAAGGCCGCGGTCGACACGCTCACCCTCGGGTTGGCCAAGGAGCTGGCCGGCGAGGGGGTGCGGGTGAACTCCGTGCAGCCGGGGATGGTGGTGACCGGTATCCACGCGGCGATGGGCGACCCGCAGCGGCCGTGGCGCGACGCGGGCCGCGTGCCGATGGGACGCCCCGGGGAGCCGGAGGAGGTCGCCGGGGCGGTGGCCTGGCTGCTCTCCCCCGACGCCTCCTACACCACGGGCGCCGTGCTGCGGGTGGCCGGCGGGCTTTGAACGGCCCGCCCCCTGACCGGTTGCCCGGCCCGTCGGCGGACCGGGTGCCCGGCCCGCCGGCGGACCGCCGGGCGGCGGGCCGCCGCCGCCCGGGTCAGGCGCGGGTGCGGGCCCGGACGCGCACCGCGGCCACCGCCAGGGGGGCCAGCAGCAGCGCGGCCGAGGCGTTGAGCCAGGAGTAGCCCGCGGTGGCGGTGATCACGCCCGCCAGCACGCCCCCGACGGCCGCGGCCACGTTCATCACCAGGTCGGACAGGCCCTGGGCGGCGGCCCGGGCGGGCTGCGGCACCGTGTCGGTCAGCAGTGCCGAGCCGGCGACCAGCCCGGCCGACCAGCCCAGCCCCAGCAGGAACAGTCCCGCCGCGCTGCGCACGTGGCTGTGGCCGGCCGTGCCGGCCAGGAGGGCCGCCAGGCCGAGCAGCACCACGGCCAGCAGGATCACCGGCGGGCGCCCGAAGCGGTCGCTCAGCCTGCCCATGACGGGCGAGAAGGCGTACATGCCGGCGATGTGGATGCTGATCACCAGGCCGATCAGTTCGATGCTCGCGCCGTGGTGCCCCAGGTCCACCGGGGTCATCACCATGATCGAGACCATCACCGCGTGGGAGATCGCGACCGCCGCCACGGCCAGCAGCGCGCCGGACGAACCGGTCACCGCCGCCAGGCCGTCCCGCAGCGTGCCGTGCTTCGCCCCGCCGGGGGCCTGCGGCTCCAGCGACCGGGCCACCAGCAGCGGGTCGGGGCGCAGCAGCAGGAAGACGCCGGCGCCCGCCACGAGGAACACCGCGGCCGCCCACAGGAAGGGCCCCGCCATGGGCGGGACGCCCAGCCCCGCGACCGAGCGGTCCGCGGGGCCCGCGATGTTCGGCCCCAGGACCGAGCCGACGGTGGTGGACCACACCACCAGCGAGATGGCGCGGCCCCGGCGGTCGGGCTCGGCCAGGTCGACCGCGCCGTAGCGGGCCTGGAGCCCGGCCGCCGACGCCGCGCCGAAGGCCGCCATGCCGGCCAGCATCAGGGGGAAGACCTCCAGCACCGCGGCCAGGACGACGACCACCGCCCCCACCGCGGCCGTCAGGTAGCCCAGCACCAGGCCGGGCCTGCGTCCCTTGCGGGCCATGAGCGCGGCCATCGGCAGTGCGGCCATCGCGCTGCCGACCACCGAGGCGGTCATCGCGAGGCCGGCCATGGCGTCCGAACCGCTCAGGTCGCGGGCGAGGAGGGCGGCGAGGGCGACGCCGGTGGCCACGCCCAGGCCCCCGAGCACCTGGCTGCCCACCAGCACCGCCGTGGTGCGGCGGCGGACGGCGGCCAGGTCCGCGGGGGGCTCGGGTATGAGCGGGGGGACATCCTGTGCGGGGGGCTGAACCGGTTCGGTCTCTTTGGTCACCCCGGCAGTGTGCCAGGCGGGCCGGTAAGGGGCACGGGTGGGTGGCGCCACCGACGCGGCCGGCCCCGGGCGGGCCTCCGCCACCCTCCCGGCCCGGTTTGTCCGTATCCGGCCCGGGCAGACGGCCCGCATGGTGCAATGGGGCTACACGATGATGACCGAGCAGGCCGGCCCGCGTCAGCTGGTGGAGGACGTCGTCCACGCCGAGCGGGCGGGTTTCGACTTCTCCGTCACCTCCGACCACTACTTCCCGTGGCTGGCCTCCCAGGGCCACGCCCCCTACGCCTGGGCGGTCCTGGGCGCGGCGGCGCAGGCGACCGACGCGATCCCGCTGATGACGTACGTGACCTGCCCGACCGTCCGCTACCACCCGGCGGTGGTGGCGCAGAAGGCGGCCACCCTGCAGCTGCTGTCCGGCGGCCGCTTCCGCCTCGGGCTGGGCTCCGGGGAGAACCTCAACGAGCACGTGGTGGGCCGGGGCTGGCCCTCCGCGGACGTCCGCCAGGCGATGCTCGCGGAGGCCGTGGAGATCATCCGCGCGCTCTTCGCGGGCGGGTACGTCAACCACCACGGCGAGTACTTCGACGTGGACTCGGCCAAGCTGTGGGACCTTCCCGAGACCGCCCCGCCCATCGGGATCGCCGTCTCCGGGGAGCAGGGGTGCGCGCTGGCCGGGCGGCTGGCCGACCTGGTGATCGCCACCGAGCCGAAGGCGGAGCTGCCGGAGGCGTTCGACCGCCACGGCGGCCGGGGCAAGCCGCGCGTGGGCCAGGTCCCGGTGTGCTACGACACGGACCGGGAGGCGGCGCTGGAGCGCGCCCACGAGCAGTTCCGCTGGTCGGCGGGCAGTTGGAAGGTCAACTCCGAGCTGCCCGGGCCGAAGTCGTTCGAGGCGGCGACGGAGACGGTGCGGCCCGAGGACGTCGCGCAGTCCGTGCCCTGCGGCAGCGACGTGGACGAGTTCGTCGAACGCGTCCGCCCCTACGTGGAGGCCGGCTACACCGAGGTGGCCCTGGTGCAGATCGGCGGCGGCCACCAGCGGCCTTTCCTGGACTGGGCGAAGGCCGAACTGCTCCCGGCGCTGCGGGAGCTGTGAGGACCGCGGACGGGGCGGTGGGCGAGGGGCGCCCCCGGGAACCGCCCCGTCCGCGCACGAAGGGCGCGGCCCCGGTCGTACCGGGGCCGCGCCCTTGATGGGGCGTGCACGGTGTCAGACCTGGCCGCGCCAGGCGCCCGTCTCGACGCCGCGCTTCTCGATCAGCTCCTTGAAGCGCTCCAGGTCGCCCTTGACCTGGCGGCGGACGAAGCCGAGCTTGTCGCCGACGGTGTCCAGCAGCCCCTCCGGGGAGTGGTCCATCTGCAGCATGACCTTGGTGCGGCTGTCGTCCAGCCGGTGGAACGTGACCACGCCGGCCTGGTCGGGCCCGGTGGTGCTCCTCCAGGCGACCCGCTCGTCGGGGATCTGCTCGGTGATGTCGGCGTCGAACTCGCGCTCCACGCCGTCGACCTTCGTCACCCAGTGGGTGCGGGTGTCGGTGACCTGGTCGACCCGCTCGACCCCCTTCATGAACCGGGGGAAATCGGCGAACTGGGTCCACTGGTTGTACGCCGTGCGCACGGGGACCGCGACCTCGATCGACTCCTCCACCTGCGACATGGGGCATTCACCTCGTTCTGTGTCAGATTCGATCCCTTGCTGACGGTTCGCGTGCCCGTGTTCGCGCGGCGGAAACCTGAATTCCCGTCAGGGGGTGCGGCCGCCGGTCACGGGAGGCGGGCCAGGGCGGCCATCGTGCGGCCGATCAGCCCGGGCGCGTCGGCGTCCCGATTTCCCTCCAGCATCCAGGTGCCCAGCTGCACGGAGTTGTCGACCACCATGCGCACGCGGGGCAGGCGCCGGTCGCGGTACTCGGTGAGCAGGGCGTCGTCGAGGGTGTCGCGGGTGGTGAGCAGTTCGGCGAGGACGAGGACGTCCTCCAGGGACATCGCGGCGCCCTGGGCGATGGTGGGCGGGCAGGCGTGGGCGGCGTCGCCGGCCAGGACGACCCGGCCCCGGTGCCAGGGGCCCTCGACCAGCAGCCGCTGGGTCCAGGTGTAGTTGACCCGCGCCGGGTCGGTGATGTGCCCGGCTATCTCCTTCCACGCGCCGCCGTACCCCTCGGCCAGGCGCCGCATCTCGTCCGCGTACGAGGCGGGGTCCAGCGCGTCGCGGCCGCGCCCGGGCTCGACCAGGTAGGCGTAGAGGGTGTCCTCGCCGGTGGGGCAGTAGCCGGCGAGGAAGCACGGCCCGCCGTGGGCGAGGTCGGTGCGCACCACCGAGGCCGGGCGCGGGGCGGGGACGCGCCAGACGCCCATTCCGGTGGGCTCGGGCCGGTCGGTGATGCCGATCGCCTCCCGTACCGCGGAGTTGACGCCGTCGGCGGCCACCACCAGGTCGTAGCGGCCGGTCGTGCCGTCGGTGAAGGCCACGTCGACGCCGGTGCCGTCCTGCTCCAGGGAGGTCACCGTGCAGCCCAGGCGGACCCCGGCGCCGCAGGCGCGCACCGCGTCGGCGAGGATCTCCTGCAGCCGGGGGCGCTGCATGCCCACGGTGGCGGGGAGGTCGTCGCCGCCGGCGCGGAGGTCGCGCTGCACGTGCACCACGGTGCCGTCCGGGGTGGTGATGCCCAGGTCGTCGAAGCCGAAGCCGTCGGCCTCGACGCGCTCCCACACGCCGACCTCGCGCAGCACCCGCAGCGCGTTGCCCTGCAGGGTGATGCCGGAGCCGGAGACGTTCCATTCGGGGTCGACCTCGACGAGGTCCACCTCGACACCGGCCCGGCTGAGCAGCACGGCCAGGCTGTTGCCCGCCGTGCCGCCGCCGACGACGAGAACGGTGCTGACGCTGGTCATGGGCTTCCTTCCCTCAGGGGCCCCATCCCCGGGGCCCTCGGTGGGCAAGTCTGCGGGCAGCCCCGGGGCGGCCCTTGGCCGGGGTCGGCAACCGTGCTTTCCGAAAAGGGCAGTTGACGGGGCCCGGCGGTGCGGGAATACGCACTTCGGGGGCGCTGTTGGACCGGTCCGGGGGCCGACCGGCGAGGGAAGGGAACCCCATGGCGAGCACCGTCGAACTCACCCGCGACAGCTTCGTGGACACCGTCCGGGGCGACGGCATCCACCTGGTCGACTTCTGGGCCGCCTGGTGCGGCCCGTGCCGGGCCTTCGCCCCGGTCTTCGAGCAGGTCGCGCAGCAGAACCCGGACGTGACCTTCGGCAAGGTCGACACCGAGCAGGAGCCGGAGCTGTCCGCGGCCCTGGAGATCAGCTCGATCCCGACGCTGATGGCCTTCCGCGACGGCGTGCTGGTCTTCTCCCAGCCCGGCGCGCTGCCCCGTCCCGCGCTGGAGGACCTGCTCTCCCAGGTGCGCGCGCTGGACATGGACGAGGTCAGGGCCCAGATCGCCGAGCAGCAGAGCTGACCGCCGGGGCCGCCCCCCGGCGCTCCTCGGTGCGGCTTGCCCCGGTGCGTCCGGCGCGCCCCGGGCCGCCGCGTCCTGCGTCCGGCCGGGGGTCACGGGCCGGGCGGACTGGTGCGAACGGCCCCCCGCAGGGCATGGTTCCGGCATGGCAGCGGTATCGGTCTCCAAGGTGACGGGGAACCCGGCGGGGCTTCCCCCGGTGAGCGTGTGGTACGAGCGGCAGGGCTCCGGCGAACCGGTGGTCCTGCTGCACGGGATAGGGCACCACCGGCAGGCGTGGGACCCGGTGGTCCCGCTCCTGGCCGCCGAGCGCGAGGTGATCGCCCTGGACCTGCCGGGCTTCGGCGACTCCCCCTCCCCCGGCTCCGGCGCGCCCCACGACCTGCCGACGGCGGTCGCGCAGCTGGGCGCGGTGTTCGACGCGCTCGGCCTGGAGCGCCCGCACGTGGCCGGCAACTCCCTGGGCGGCCTGATCGCCCTGCGGCTGGCCCAGGCGGGCCTGGTGCGCAGCGTCACCGCGCTGGCGCCCGCGGGTTTCTGGACGGAGGCGGAGCGCCGGTACGCCTACGCGCTGCTGAACGCGATGCGGCTGGGCGCCCGGTCCCTGCCGGAGACCGCGGTGGAGCGGCTGGCCCGCAGCGCGGCCGGTCGCGCCGCGCTCACCTCGGTGATCTACGCCCGGCCCGGCCGGCGCTCCCCCGGCGCGGTGGTGGCCGAGACGCGGGCCCTGCGCGAGGCCCGGGCCTTCGGGGCCACCCTGGCGGCGGGCCGGTCCCCGGGCCTGTTCAGCGGCGGCATCGAGGGGGTGCCGGTGACCGTGGCCTGGGGCACTCACGACCGGATCCTGCTGCGGCGGCAGGGGGTGCGGGCCAAGCAGGCCCTGCCCGGGGCGCGCCTGGTCCGGCTGCCGGGCTGCGGGCACGTGCCGATGAACGACGACCCGCAGCTGGTGGCCAGGGTGATCCTCGACGGCAGCCGCCCGGCGGGTCGGGCCGCCGGCCCCGGCACGGACGGGGGGACCCGGGCCGCGGCGCGTTGAGCGCGTCCGGACGGGCCGCGGCGCGCCGCGCCGGCGCCCGCCCGTGCGGTCAGCCGCCCAGGGCGGTGAGGACCTTGTCCGGGTGCAGGGGCAGGTCGCGCAGCCGCACGCCGGTCGCGTGGTGGAAGGCGTTGCCGACGGCGGCCGCCGTGCCGACGACGCCCAGCTCCCCGATGCCCTTGGAGCCCATGGGGTTGAGGCGGGGGTCCTCCTCCTCCACCCAGTGGGCCTCGATGCCGTGCACGTCCGCGCAGGTGGCCACGTGGTAGGACGCCAGGTCGCTCTCCACGAAGTCCCCGAAGGCCGCGTCCACGGTGCTGCCCTCCAGCAGCGCCATGGACAGGCCCATCGTCATGCCGCCGACGAGCTGCGAGCGGGCGGTGCGGGCGTTGAGGATGCGCCCGGCGGCGAAGACCCCCAGCAGCCGCCGCACCCGCGTCTCGCCGGTGCGGGTGTCCACCTGCACCTCGGCGAACTGCGCGCCGAAGGAGTGGCGGGCGAACTCCTCGAGCCCGGCCAGGTCCCCGGCGGTGTCGGCGCGGGCCGACAGCCCGGCCCTCGGCACGGTGCCCCCGTGCTCGCCGATGCGGGCCCGCAGGGCGCGGCAGGCCTTGTCGACCGCCCAGCCCCACGAGGCGGTCCCGGAGGACCCGCCGGCCAGCGGGGCCCGGGGCAGGTCGCTGCTGCCGATCTCGATGCGGACCGCGGCCAGCGGCGCGCACAGTGCGTCGGCGGCGATCTGGGCGAGCACGGTGCGCGCCCCGGTGCCGATGTCGGTGGCGTTGACCAGGACGCGGTAGCCGCCGTCCTCGGCGCGCGCCTCGGCCGAGGACGGCGCGGTCATCACCGGGTAGGTGGAGGCGGCCACCCCGGTGCCCAGCAGGAGGGGGCCCTCGCGCCGCACCCCCGGGCGGGGGTCCCGGCCCTCCCAGCCGAACCGGCGGGCCCCCTCGCGCAGGCACCGCGCCAGGCCACGGCTGCTGAACGGCAGGCCGCTGTCCGGCTCGGTCCCGGGGTCGTTGCGCAGCCTCAGCTCGACCGGGTCCAGGCCGCAGGCCCCGGCGAGCTCGTCCATCGCCGACTCCAGCGCGTACATTCCGGGGGCCTCCCCGGGGGCGCGCATCCACGACGGGGTGGGCACGTCCAGCCGGACGACGCGGTGCACGGTGCGGCTGTGCGGCGAGGTGTACATGACGCGGGCGGGCACGGCGGCCTGCTCCACGAACTCCTTGACCGCGGAGGTGTGGGTGACCGCCTCGTGCTCGAGGGCGCGGATCACCCCGTCGTGCCCGGCGCCGAGGCGCACCCGCTGCACCGTGGGCGCCCGGTGCCCGACGACGGCGGCCATCTGCCGCCGCGGCAGCGCCAGCTTCACCGGCCGCCCGGTGCGGCGGGCCGCCATGGCTGCCAGGACGACCTGGGGGCGCGGGGTGCCCTTGGAGCCGAACCCGCCGCCGACGTGCTCGGTGACGACGGTGACCTGCTCCTCGTCGAGGCCGAAGAGCCCGGCCAGGGTCCTGCGGACCGCGGAGGAGCCCTGGTTGGAGTCGTGCACGACCAGCCTGCCGTCCTCCCAGCGGGCGGTGGAGGCGTGCGGTTCCATGGGGTGGTTGTGCAGGGGCGGGACCGTCCAGGTGCCGTCGACCCGCACGGGCGCCCGTTCCCACGCGGCCTCGAAGTCGCCGCGCACCCGGGTGCCCGGGTTCCCGCCGTTGGCCTGCTCCGGGGCGTACAGGCCGGGGTGGTCCGCGGTGAGCACGCAGTCGTGCTCCTCGGCGGCGTAGGACAGGCGCACCGCGGCCGCCGCCTCGCAGGCCGCCTCGAAGGTCTCGGCGACGGCCAGGGCGACCGGCCAGCCGCGGTGCGGGACTCCGGGGCCCTGCAGGACCTGCAGGACCGGGTCGTCGCCGGGGTGCAGGCGGGGGGCGTCCTCGTGGGTGAGGACCGCGACCGCCCCGGGCACCGCGAGGGCGTCCGAGGTGTCCACGGAGGTGATCCGGCCCCTGGCGACGGTGGCCGGCACGGTCTGCGCCCAGAGGGTGCCGGGCGGGGTGTGCTCGGCCGCGTACCGGGCCCGGCCGGTGACCTTGTCCCGGCCCTCCAGCCGTTCCACGGAGGTTCCGAGGACGGGTCGGCGTGTGCTCATCGCGCTGCTCCCGGTGCTCCGGCCGCCAGGTGGGTGAGGACGTCGACGGCGAGGTTGCGGGCCAGCGGCACCTTGAAGCCGTTGCCCGGGAAGCCGTTGCCCGGCAGGGGCCGGGCGGCGGCCAGTTCGGCGTCGGCGGCGCGGGCGAAGGACTCCTCGGTGGCCGGGGCGCCGCGCAGCGCGTCCTCGGCGGTGCGGGCGCGCCAGGGCCGGTGGGCCAGGCCGCCGAAGGCGAGCCGCACCTCGCGCACGGTGCCGTCGCGCACGTCGAGTGCGGCGGCCGCGGAGGCCAGGGCGAAGGCGTAGGAGGCCCGGTCGCGGGCCTTGCGGTAGGCCGAGCGCACGGCCGCGGGGGCGGGCAGTTCGACGGCGGTGACCAGTTCGGCGGGGCCGGCGACGGTGTCGCGCTCGGGGTGCTCGCCGGGCAGCCGGTGGAAGTCGGTGACGGCGACCGTGCGGGCGCCGCCGGGGCCCAGCAGGTGCACCACGGCGTCGAGGGCGGCCAGGGCGACGGCCATGTCGGAGGGGTGGGTGGCCACGCAGTGCTCGGAGGCGCCCAGGACGGCCGCGTCCCGGTGGACGCCCCCGCGGGCCGAGCAGCCGCTGCCGGGGGCGCGTTTGTTGCAGGGTTTGGAGACGTCCTGGAAGTACGGGCAGCGGGTGCGCTGCAGGAGGTTTCCCGCCGTGGTGGCGGTGTTGCGCAGCTGCCCCGAGGCGCCGGCGAGCAGGGCCTGGGACAGCGCCGGGTAGCGGGCGCGCACGGCGGGGTGGGCGGCCAGGTCGCTGTTGCGCACGGTGGCGCCGATCCGCAGGCCGCCGCCGTCGGTCTCCTCCACCGCGTCCAGCGGCAGGCGGGAGACGTCGACGAGGGTCCCGGGCGCTTCCACCCCGAGCTTCATCAGGTCCACCAGGTTGGTGCCGCCCGCCAGCGGACGGGCCCCGGGGCGGGCCGCCAGGGCCCCGACCGCGTCCTCGGGCGTGGCGGGACGCAGGTACGCGAAGGGCTTCACGGCGCCACGTCCCGGACTGCGCGGACGATGCCGGGGCAGGCGCCGCACCGGCACAGGTTGCCGCTCATCCGCTCGGCGACCTCCTCCTCCGTCAGCTCCACGGGCCGGTCGGGCGGGGCCGCGGGGTCGGTGACGGCGCTGGGGCGGCCGTCGGCGGCCTCGGCGAGCACGCCGGCGGCGGAGCACAGCTGGCCGGGGGTGCAGTAGCCGCACTGGAAGGCGTCCCGGTCGAGGAACGCCCGCTGGAGGGGGTGGAGCGCGTCCCCGTCGGCCAGGCCCTCCACGGTGGTGATCCGCGCCCCGTCGCAGGCGGCGGCCAGCAGCAGGCAGGCGTTGGCGCGGCGGCCGTCGACCAGGACCGTGCAGGCCCCGCACTGGCCGTGGTCGCAGCCCTTCTTGGAGCCGGTCAGCGCCAGGTGCTCGCGCAGCATGTCGAGCACGGTGGTGCGGTTGTCCAGCTCCAGGCGGCGCCGCTCCCCGTTCACCTCCACGGTGACGGCCGAGCGGTACGCGTCCGGGAGCGCCCCGGGGGCCGGTGCCGGGGCCGCCCTGCCGTCCGTACCGGCCGTGCCGGGCCTGCCGTCCGTACCGGCCGTGCCGGGCCTGCCGTCCGTACCGGTCCTGCCGGTCCTCGTCGTCACAGCGCCACGTCCTTCGCCGTCCGCCCCGTCGGCCTCTCACGGGTCGGCTTGCCGGTGGCGCACCGGCGAAACCCCGTCCGGGCCTTTGTCCCCGTTCCGCGGCGCGGGGCGGGCGGGAGCGGCAGGATCTGTTCACCGCCGGTTCGGGCGTCCGGCACCTTGATCCGTTCGAATCGGCGCGACACCGGTCCGCCCACCTGGAAGCAAGGGGAACAAGACGATGGCGCACGATTGGGGAACGACGTCCGCGCCCGGACGCCGCACCGTACTGCGCGGGGCCCTGGCCGCCTCGGCCGTGGCCCTGCCCGCCCTGGGCGCGGTGCGCCCCGCACCGGCGACGGCGCTGTCCGGGCGGCCCTCGGCCGACTGGGGCGTGCAGGTGGGCGACGTCACCACCACCTCCGGCCTGGTGTGGGTGCGCTCGGACCGCCCCGCCCGGATGGTCGTGCAGACCGCGGCCACCGAGTCCTTCCGCGGCGCCCGTACCTGGGCGGGCCCGCTGCTGGGGCCGGACAGCGACTTCACCGGCACGACGGCGCTGCGCGGCCTGCCGCCGGGCGAGCAGGTCCACTACCGGGTGCTGCTGGCCGACCCCGACGACCCGCGCCGCACCTCCCGGCCCGTGGCCGGCACCTTCCGCACCGCCTCCGCCCGCCGCCGCGACGGGGCGCGCTTCGTGTGGTCCGGGGACATCGCCGGCCAGGGCTGGGGCATCAACCCCGACCTCGGCGGCTACCGGATCTTCGAGGAGATGCGCCGGCTGGACCCGGACTTCTTCCTGTGCAGCGGCGACACGGTGTACGCGGACGGCCCGCTGCAGCCCACCGCGGCGCTGCCGGACGGCTCGGTGTGGCGCAACGTCACCACCGAGGAGAAGTCGAAGGTCGCCGAGACCCTGGCCGAGTACCGGGGCAACTTCCGCTACAACCTGCTCGACGAGAACTTCCGCGCGTTCAACGCCCAGGTGCCCTCGGTCGTGCAGTGGGACGACCACGAGGTCGTCAACAACTGGTACCCCGGGGAGATCCTGGAGGACGCCCGCTACACGGAGAAGAGGGTCGACGTGCTGGCGGCCCGCGCGCGGCGGGCGTTCGGCGAGTACTTCCCCGTCTCCTCCCTGAACCGCCGCGGCGACGGCCGGATGTACCGGGTGGTGCACCACGGCCCGCTGCTGGACGTGTTCGTGCTGGACATGCGCACCCACCGCAACGCCAACTCGGAGAACCGGCAGACCGAGGACTCCCGCGGCATCCTGGGCGAGGAGCAGCTGGCCTGGCTCAAGCGGGAGCTGTCGCGCTCGCGGGCGACGTGGAAGGTGATCGCCGCCGACATGCCGCTGGGGCTGGTCGTGCCGGACGGGGCGGTGAACTCCGAGGGGGTCTCGCAGGGCGACCCGGGCGCGCCGCTGGGCCGCGAGCTGCAGATCGCCGAGGTGCTGCGGCACGTCAAGCACCGAAGGATCACCGGCACGGTGTGGCTGACCGCGGACGTGCACCACACCTCGGCGCAGCACTACGCGCCGGAGCGGGCCGCGTTCTCCGACTTCGAGCCGTTCTGGGAGTTCGTGACCGGCCCGCTGAACGCCGGGGCGTTCCCCGCGAGCCGGCTGGACGCCACCTTCGGGCCGGAGCGGGTGTTCGTCAAGGCGCCGCAGGTCGGCAACGTCTCCCCCGCCGGCGGCTTCCAGTTCTTCGGCGAGGCCGAGATCGACGGCGCCTCCGGTGAATTGACGGTGCGCCTGCGGGAGCTGGGCGGGGCGGTGCTGTTCACCAAGGTCCTGCAGCCCGGCCTGGTGGGCCAGTAGGGGCGGGCGGTGGCCCGGCAGCCCTGCCGGGCCACCGCCGCAGCCGTCCCGACTCCCCTGTGACCCGGTCTTCTTACGGCTCCCCCGTCGAGGTGGCGGAAGAGGCGCGGGTTAGGCTTGCGGCACGGGAGGTGGGGGTCGTGGGCCCGTTCGACTACCCCGGGGTGGGGGCGACGCGGGATCCGGCCCTGCTGCCGCCGGCGGGTTACCGGCTGCTGCGGGTCCGCACCCGGATCGGCTCCGGCGAGGGCCTGGTGGCCGCCGCCGGGCAGGCGGTCCTGGACTGGCGGATGCACCGGGCGGTGGGGGTGCGGATCGAGGCGTCCGCCCCCGTGGCCGCGCCGGGCGTGCGGGTGACGGTCGGCCTCGGGTTCGGCCCGTTGCTGCTGCGGGCCCCCTGCGAGGTGGTCTGGAGCGTGCGGGAGGACGACCGCGTCGGCTTCGCCTACGGCACCCTGCCCGGCCACCCGGAGTGCGGCGAGGAGGCATTCGTCGTCGAGCGGGACACCGACGGGACCGTCCGGCTGTCCGTCACCGCCTTCAGCCGCCCCGCCCTGTGGTACACCCGTGCCGCGGGTCCCGCCGTGCGCCTGTTCCAGCGGGCATATGCCGGACGTTGCGGGACGGTCCTGCGCGAACTGACCGGACAATTCGACGGAAAGTGAAATGAACCTCCTTTTACCCGTAGGTCACAATGCGTTCGTGGCCGGGCAACACGCCTCGTGCACGGTGGTGTCATGACCGAGATGACGCACGACCGCGCGAACCACGACCGGACCTGCCGGAACACCCACGACACCCGGGCGGGACTGCTGGCACGACTGGCCGGGCTGCGCCCGGCACGCTCACGCCGCCAGGAGGAGTCCCCGCCCCCGGCGCCGGACGGCACGGCCTCCGATACCGCGCCGGGAGCGCCCCGGGACACCCCGGCACCGTCCCGGCCACCCTGCTGAGGCTGCGCACCACCGTGCGGGACGCCCCCGGCAGCCTGGCGTCCCTGTGCGCGGTACTGGCCCGGCTCGGGGTCGACATCCTCACCCTGCAGACCCACCCGCTCTCGGACGGGACGGTCGACGAGTTCCTGGTGCGGGCCCCCCGGACCCTCTCCTGCGACGAGCTGCGGCAGGCCGTCGAGGAGGCCGGCGGCCGGGACACCTGGATGGAGAACGCCGACACGCACGACCTCGTCGACGTCCCCACCCGGATGCTCGACCTGGCCGCCCGCACCGCGCTGGACGCCGCCGAGCTCCCCCTCGCACTGCGCCGGCTGTTCGGCCGGTGCACGATCCGCTCGCTGCCGCCGCACAGGGTGCCCGGCGAGCACCCGGCCGAGGACGTCCTGGAGGACACCGTCATGCGCCTGCGCGACCCCTCCGGCGGGTCGATCACCGTGGAACGCCCCTACCTGCCCTTCACCCCCACCGAGTTCGCCCGCGCCCGCGCGCTGGTCGAACTGGACGCCCGGCTGGGCCTGCGGGTCCCCCGCGCGCGCGACGTGCTGACCCTGGCCGAGGGCAACGAGGTCACGGTGCGCCGGGGCGGCCCGGAGGACCTGGGCGCGGCCGTCGCCATGCACCGGCGGTGCTCGAGGCTGACGCTGGCCCGCCGCTACCACGGCCCGGTCAAGGACGCCGACCTCTTCCTCAAGCACCTGCTCAGCCCCCGCTTCGGGCAGACGCTGGTCGCCGAGGCCGCCGACGGCACGATCGTCGCGCTGGCCCACCTGATGTGGGACGGCGACGAGACCGAGATCGCCCTGATGGTCGAGGACGACTGGCAGCGGCGCGGCATCGGCGGAGAACTGCTGCGCCGCCTCGTCGCCCTGGCCCGCCGGGCCGGCTGCGGGAGCGTCTACGCCGTCACCCAGCACGACAACACCGGCATGGTCGCCGCCATGCGCGGCCTGCAGCTCCCCCTGGACTACCAGGTCGAGGAGGGCACCCTGGTCATCACCGCCTCCCTCGACGACCACGAGCGGCAGGGCGCCGACGAGGGCACCGGCAACGGTCTGAGCGCCGGCCCGGTCGGGGCGCGCCCCCGGTAGGGGCCGGAGCGGCCCGGCGGCAGGAGAAGGAACGGGAGCGGGGACCGGGGCGCGCCCCGGTCCCCGCTCCCGTTCCCGCCCGGACCCCGGCCCCGGCCCCGGGCTCCGGGCTCCGGGCTCCGGGCAGAGTTCTTCTCAGCGGAACGCCGATCTGCCTAGTATTCCGCGTGAGGAATTCAGGAAGACCCGAGAGCACCGCGGGCGCCCCCTCCGCCGCTGCCGGACCGGGCCAGGGGCTGGAGTCCGTGGACAACGCCCTGGCACTGCTGATCCTGCTGCGCAGGAACGGCCGTCTGCGGCTGAGCGAGGCCGCCGACCACCTCGGCGTCGCCCGCTCCACCGCCCACCGGCTGCTCACCACCCTGCGCGGCCGCGGCTTCGCGGTGCAGGGCGCCGACAAGGCCTACCGTCCCGGGCCCGAGCTCTACCGGCTCGGCATGTCGCACCGCTCCGACTACGAGCTGGTCGAGACGGCCCGCCCGCACATGCTGTGGCTCAGCGGCAAGCTGGACGAGACCGTGCACCTGGAGGTGCGGTCCGGGCCCGAGGTGCGCTTCCTGCACAGCGTCGAGGGCACGCACGTGCTCCGGGTCGGCAGCCGCGCGGGCGCCGTCCTGCCGGCGCACCTGGCCTCGGGCGGCAAGGCGCTGCTCGCCGAACTGACCGTCGCCGAACTGGCCGAGGTCTACGGTCCCGGGGGCGGGGCGCAGCCGGACACCGACCCCGAGGCGCTGCACCGCAGGCTCGCCGTCGTGCGCCGCCGCGGCCATGCGCTCAACATCGGTGAGACCGAGCGGGGCATCTCCGCCGTGGGGGCCGCGGTACGGGATCCCTGCGGGCGCGCCGTGGCGGCCCTCGCCGTGTCGGCGCCGTCGCTGCGCTTCACACGGACCCACCTCGACGAGGCCGCGGAGGTGCTGCGGGAGGCCGTGCGGCGGATGGAGGCCGCGCTCTGAGGCTCGGGGGAAGCCATGCATCGTACGGGCACGGAGGCCCGTCGCAAAGAAACAGATCCCGCTGTACCGCAGAGCGGAATTGCGGACATGTTCTGTTGCCCTGTGCGTAACCGCACTGCTTCCATCCCGTTCACCACGCAGGTTGCCGAGCGGTGCCGCAGGGACAGCGGCACCGCGCGTCGTGCCCTGCCGGCTTCCCTTCCGCCTCGTGACAGGACATGGCCGCATGACCGTCGAAGCTCAGCCGTCCGCCCTCACCCACCCGGCCCCGCCGCGCACACCGGCACTGATGTGGGCGGTCGTCGCCCTGTGCACCGCGGCGATCACCGTGGAAGGGTTCGACCTCATCGTCTACGGCGTGGCCCTGCCCGCGATGCTCGCCGACGGGTCGCTGGGCCTCGACAAGTCACTGGCCGGGACCCTCGGCAGCCTCGCCTACGCGGGCATGCTCGTGGGCGCCGTGGTCTGCGGCCCGCTCGCGGACCGGCTCGGCAGGCGGCGCCTGGTCCTCGCCTCCGGCGCGGTCTTCACCGTCTTCACGGTGGCGTGCGCGCTGGTCACCGAACCCTGGCAGTTCGGGGCCGCCCGGCTGCTCGCGGGCATCGGCATGGGCGGTGTGATGCCGTCCTGCGTGGCCCTGAGCAAGGAGTACGCGCCGCGGGGCCGTTCCGCCCTGGTGGCGACCGTGGTCCTCGCCGGCATCCCGGTGGGCGGGGTGCTGGCCGCGCTGACGGCCGCCGCGTGGGGCGGCCCGCTGGGCTGGCGCGGTCTGTTCGGCGTCGGCGCGGCCCTCTCGGCGATCATGATGACGGCCGCGTACTTCCTGCTGCCCGACTCGGTGCCTTCCCGGCCCGCCACCGGCACGACCGTCCAGGACGCCGGCCGGGACACCGCCCGGGACACCGTCCGGGACGCCGGCCGGGACACCGTCCGGAATCCGCAGGACGGCGGGGAAACCGGTGTCCGCACGATCCTGTCCGGGCCCTACGCCCGCCGCACCGTCCTGTTCATCATCGCCAACTTCGCGGTGCTGCTCTCCTGGTACGGCCTGAACACCTGGCTCACCCAGCTGATGCGCGAGATGGACTACCCGCTCGGCTCGGCGCTGCGCTTCACCCTGGTCCTGAACCTCGGCGCCGTCGTCGGCTCCTTCGCGCTGGCCGCCCTGGCCGACCGGATCGGGCCCCGCCCGGTCACCATCGGCAGCGCCGCGCTCGCCGGCCTCGCCGTCCTCGGTCTGTCGCAGGGCGGCAGCACGGTGGTGGTCCTCGGCATCACCGCACTGGCCGGGGTCGGCGCCCACTCGTCTCTGACCATGCTGAACGACTGGGTCGCGTCCAGCTATCCGGCCACGGCCCGCGCCACCGCACTGGGCTGGGCCTCCGGCTTCGGACGCGGCGGCGCGATCGTGGCACCGCTGGTCGGCGGCTGGATCCTCCAGGCCGCCCTGGGGCCGACCGTCGTGTTCCACGTGTTCGCCGCGGCCGCGCTGCTGTGCGCCGTGACCCTCCTCGCCGTCCCCGCACACCGGGACTGACACCCCGGCGGGGCCTGCGGCACGGCCGCCCCGCGCACCGGGGCGGCCGGCGGCAGTAGGGTGCCGTGCCATGGGGGCTTCGTTCGTCTTCTGCTCGGACCCGCTCGACCCGCGCCGCGTCGACCCGCACTTCGCCCGCGAGGCGCAGGCGGTGCGCGCCTCGGGCGGCCGGGTGTGCCTGGTCGACCACGACGCGCTGCTGGCCGGCGACGCCGCCGGGGCCGTGGCCCGGGTGCCCCGGGACGCCGGGCCGGTCCGCTACCGGGGATGGATGGTGCCCTCCGCCGGCTACGCGGCGCTGGCCGGCGCCCTCGCCGCACGCGGCGCGGCCCTGCTCACCTCCCCGGACGCCTACCGCAGGGCGCACGAGCTGCCCGGCTGGTACGCGGTCTTCGAGGCGGTGACCCCGCGCAGCGTGTGGCTGCCCGCCGAACCGGGCCGGGCGCCGGCCCCGCAGGAACTGGCGGCGGCGGTGGCCCCGCTCGGCGGCGGCCCGGCCGTGGTCAAGGACTACGTCAAGTCGCGCAAGCACGAGTGGCGGGAGGCGTGCTGGGTGCCGGAGCTGTCCGACACCCGGGCGCTCTCCCGGGTCGTGGAGCGGTTCGTGGAGCTCCAGGAGGACCACCTGGCGGGCGGGATCGTGGTCCGCGCCTTCGAACCGTTCACCGACGGCGGGGAGGCCCGGGTGTGGTGGGCGGACGGCGAGCCGGTGCTGGTGACCGCACACCCGGACACCCCCGGCGCACGGCCCGACCCCGGCCCCGCCCTGGACGCGCTGCGGCCCCTGGTCGCGGCCCTGGGCTGCCCCTTCGTCACCACCGACACGGCGCTGCGCGCCGACGGGGTGTGGCGGGTGGTGGAGGTCGGGGACGGGCAGGTCAGCGGCCTGCCAGGGTCCGCGGACCCGGTAGGGCTGATCAAACCGCTTATGCAGAACGCCACCGGCCAGTACAGTTCCGCGCATGCTGCGTGGAGAGCGGATTTCGCTGCACGAACTGCCGCCCGGTGAGGCCGCCGTCCTGGCCGACGGCGAGTCCGGCGACCTGACCTGGCTCGACGGCTCCCCCACCCCGGGCAGCCGGGCGGGCGCCACGATCGTGGTCCGGGCCGCCGCCGCGGGCCTGTACCGGCCGGGCTGGGGCATCTACACGATCCAACGCGCCGACGGGGTGACGGTGGGCGCCATCGGCTTCAACTCGCCCCCCGAGGGCGGCCGGGCGGAGATCGGCTACAACCTGTCCGACTCGGCCCGGGGCAACGGCTACGCCACCGACGCGGTGCGCACCCTGGCCGCCTGGGCCCTGGGGCAGCCGGAGGCGGAGGCCGTCACGGCCCTGACCGAGCCGGGCAACCTCCCCTCCCAGCAGGTGCTGGAGCGCGCCGGCTTCCGGCGCGGCCCCGACACCGACACCGGCCTGCGCTCCTACGAACTGACCGCGGCCGGCCTCCGGGCCTGCGACCGGGCCGCCTGACGGCTTCCCCCGCGGGGCCGGGACGGACGCACGACGTCCGCCGCAGCAGATCCGGCGTCTGCTGCGGCGGACACGGATCTTCCGCCGACGGCGCGGGTCACCCGCTCGATGGCTCGCGTGGTCCCCGTCCGTCCGCGACTGCGAGTTCGTAGCCCGCTTCCTCGATCGCGGTACGTACGTCTGCGACGTCGAGATCCCTGTCGCTGGTCACCGACACCCTGCCGCTGTCGACGTTCACCCTCACGGCGGTGACACCGGCCATGCGCTCGATCTCCTCGGTGACGAATGCCGCGCAGTGCCCGCACACCATGCCGGTGACGGTGTAGCCGCTCTCCGTCATGCCGCCCCCTCGTTCCCGTCGGGCGCCCCGGGGCCCGGCTGCCGGGGACCGGCATTGCCGCCGCGGGCGGGGACGGTGCGGGTGAGCATGTGAGCCCGGCGCATCCGCCCGTCGGGGGCGAACCGTCCGAAGAAGCAGACCTCGATCGCGAGATCCTTGCTGCGCTGCCGCACGTGCATGGTGTAGCGGGCGGCGATCCGGTCGCCGTCGACGATCGCCTCGTGAACCTCCATCCGGCTGCTGGGCCGGTTCTTGCGCACCGGGCGGGTGTGCGCGACGAGCTTGTCGCGATCCATCCGGTGCCCGTCGGCGATCTGGACGATGTCCGGGGTGTGGTACCTGTCGACGATCAGCGCCGGATCCTCGTCGCTCTCCAGCAACTCCTCGGTGAAGGAGGTGAAGAAGTCGGCGATGAACTGCTTGGGGTCGGCGTCACCGAGCGGGTGCATGGCACTCCTTGCAGCCTGGGACTCACGAGCCATCTCTTACACGCTGTAAGGTATGCGAGGGCCAGTAACTCTGACAAGGTGTAAGAGATGACCTCGTTCCCGGCTCGTAACCGCCGTGCCGATGCCCGCCGCAGCAGGACCGCCATCCTGGATGCCGCCGCCCGCGTCCTCAACGCCGACCCCGATGCCGGCCTGGAAGCGATCGCCACTGCCGCGGGCGTGACCCGCCAGACCGTCTACGCCCACTTCCCCTCGCGAGAGCAACTGCTGATCGCGGTCGTCGACCGGCTCACGCAGGAGGCCGTCGCCGCGATGGACGCCGCCGAGCCCGATGCCGGACCGGCCGCCGACGCTCTGCTGCGGCTGCTCGACGCGAGCGCGGGGACGCTCCGGCGCTTTCCCGTACTGCTGCGGAAGATCAGCTCACTGCCTGTCGGTCCGCAGGCGGACCACGACCGGCACACGCCCGTCGCCGACCGGATCAAACGAGTTGTTCAACGTGGCCGGCAGGCCGGGGAATTCGATGACCGGCTCCCACTCGACTGGCTGGTCACGGCAACCATCAGGCTCGCTCACGCCGCGAGCGAAGAACGAGATGCCGGCCGGCTGTCCGGCGACGAGGCGGAGGACGCCCTCCGCACCAGCCTGCTCCGCATACTTGGCGCGGCCTCAGGAGACGGCTGCCCGCCTCGGCCCCGGTGACGGTGAGCTCCGCCTCGTGCACGGCTCTCACACCGAGCCGGGCCGGGCGCCCGCGCCGCAGGAAATGACAGCGGCGGCCCCGCTCGGCGGCCCGGCCGTGGTCAAGGACTACGTCAGGTCGCGCAAGCACGAGTGGCGGGAGGCGTGCCGGGTGCCGGAGCTGTCCGACACCCGGGCGCTCTCCCGGGTCGTGGAGCGGTTCGTGGAGCTCCAGGAGGACCACCTGGCGGGCGGGATCGTGGTCCGCGCCTTCGAACCGTTCACCGACGGCGGGGAGGCCCGGGTGTGGTGGGCGGCGGGGTCCGGTCGTCCTCGGTCCGGGTCGGCGGGCGGCCCATGACCCGTCTCAGCCCGGCAGAGCGTCCTCGAGCTGCACCAGCTCCTCCGTGCTCAGCGCGAGCTCCGCGGCCCTGGCGGAGTCGGTGATGGAGGCCGGGCGACCGGCTCCCGGTATCGGGATCACCGCCGGGGAACGGGCGAGCAGCCAGGCAAGGGCGATCCGCTGCGGGCTGACACCGTGCTCGGCCGCGACGCGGTGGAAGGCGGTGCCGGCGGAGGTGGGGCCGGAGGGGCCGTCGAGGGAGCTGCGCGAGATGCCGCCGAGCGGGCTCCAGGGCAGGAAGGCCAGGCCCAGCCGGGTGCTCAGCCGCAGCTCGGGCTCGCTGTCGCGTACGGCGGGCGAGTACTGGTTCTGCACGGAGACGAGTCCGTCGCCGAGGATCCGATGCGCCTGGAGGATCTGCGTGGTGGTGACGTTGGAGATCCCGGCGGCGCGGATCGTGCCGGCGTCGAGCAGCTCGAGCAGCGCGCCGACGGACTCCTCCCAGGGCACGGCCGGGTCCGGCTTGTGCAGCTGGTACAGGCCGATCGCGTCGACCCCCAGACGCCTGGCGGATGCCTCGGCGGCCTGTTTGAGATGTTCCGGGGTGGCGGTGACGGTCCAGCTGCCGTCGCCGGGGCGGCCGCGGCCGCCCTTGGTGGCCACGAGGACGTCGGAGGTGTCGCCGCCGTAGCGGGCCAGGGCGCGGGCGATCAGCAGTTCGTTGTGACCGGTCTCGCCGGCGTGCCAGTGGTAGCTGTCGGCGGTGTCGATGAGCGTGACGCCGGCGTCGAGGGCGGCGTGGACGGTGGCGACGGCCTGCGCCTCGTCGGGGCGGTGTTCGACGGACAGCGGCATGGCGCCCAGCCCGACGGCGCTGACAGCGGTGCGGGCGATGGTGCGGTATCGCATGGCGGCTCGGGCTCCTCAGGCGGTGGGGGACGGCTCGGCGGCGAGGGCTTCGGCGACGGCGCCGGGCAGCCAGTCGGTGGTGCGGGAGAAGGAGAACCCGAGGGCCTTCGCGCGGGCGTTGCTCATGGCGTAGTGGCGGTCGAAGGAGAACGGCGAGGCCGCCTCGCCCGCGGCGACGGTCCGGCGGACGGCCTCCCGGCCCACCTGCGCGGCGGTGATCGCGACGAGGTCGTGCACATCGAGTCGGCCGTCGGAGCAGGCGTTGACCGGGCCGGTGAAGCCGGCCGCGGCCGCCCGCAGCAGCAGCTCCGCCAGTTCCTCGTAGTGGATGAAGACCGTGGGCAGCGCCTGCGCATGCACGGCGATCTCCTCGCCCCGGGTGATGCGCCCGACGTAGTGCGCCAGCCTGCCGGTGAACTCCTGCGCGCCGCCGCCGAGCACATGGGCGCTGCGCACACTGGCGCACTCGAAGCCGTCGGCGCGGGCGAGGACGGCCTCCGCCTGGCGCTTGCCCTCGGCGTAGTGCGCCTCCAGGTACGCGCCGTCGTGCCAGGGAAGGTCCGCGGCCACCGGCCAGGTGGCCGGGTCCACGATCTCCTCCGGCACCGGCGTGCCGGGAGGCACGGCCGGCAGCGCGGCGGTCGCGGGGTCGTAGACCTCGATCGTGGAGGTCATGACGTAGCGCCGGGTGCGGTCGGCAAAGGTGCGCGCGGCGATTGCGGCCTGCACCGGGGTGTAGCAGACCTGGTCCACCACGACGTCGAAGGTGCGGGAGCCGAGCACGGCCGTCAGGGCGGCCTCGTCGTTCCGGTCGGCAACGAGGTGCTCGATGCCGGCGGGCGGCGGGGTGGAGCCACGATTGATCACAGTGACCCGGTGGCCGGCCGCCCGCAGGCGCTTCACCAGGAGCTTTCCGAAGTACCGGCTTCCGCCGATGACGCAGACCCTTTGCATGCCCCCATCCTGGGGACCTATCGTCACCAGCAGAAGTACCGGCCTTCTTGACGGGTGTTAAGGAAAACTGTTGATCGATGTTCAGCGGCTCCGCGTCCTGCGGGCGGTGGCGGAACACGGCAGCTTCAACCGGGCGGCCACGGCTCTCCGCCTCACCCCCTCGGCCGTCTCCCAGCACGTGGCCGCCCTGGAGCGCAGCCTCGGCGCCCGGGTCGTCACCCGCAGCACCCGCGGCGCCACCCTCACACAAGCGGGCCGCATCATGGTCGGCGCCGCCGAGTCCGTCGCGGCAGAGCTCGAACACGCACAGCGGCAGGTCGCACAGCTCAGCACCGGTCTCACCCGACTCACCGTCGCCACCTTCACCAGCGGCGGCCGACTGCTGCTGCCCGCCGCTCTCACCCGGCTCACGGCAGTCCATCCCCGCACCGTGCTCCACATCAGGGAGGGCGAACCCGAGGACACCCTGCCGCTCGTTCGGCAGGGCGCCGTGGACCTCGCCCTCGCCTACCACTTCGACGGCCCGCTGCCCGTCGGCCCGGTCCCCGGCTCCGGCTCCGGCTCCGGCTCCGGCCTGGAGTGGACGCCGCTCCTGGAGGACCCGCTGTTCGTCGTCCTGCCGCCGGGGCACCGGTTCGCCGACCGCGACGCGCTCGACCTCGCCGAGCTGGCTGCCGAACCCTGGGTGCTCGGCTGCCTGAAGACCGAGGCGTACCTGCGCCGCTACGCCGAGCGCGCCGGCTTCGATCCGGAAGTGCGCGGGACCACGACCGACTACTTCTTCGCCCGCTCACTGGTCGCCGCAGGTGTGGGGATCTCTCTGATCCCCTCCGTCGCGCTCGCTCCGGAGATCCCCGGCCTGCACACCGTCCCGGTCACGCCGCCGGGGCCGATCCGGCACATCGGCGTCGCCGCGATCGGCCGCGGCGACCGGCCCCACGTCACGACGCTCGTCGACGCCCTTCGCGAGCAGGCGATCAGGATCTCCGGCAGGAGCGCGGTACGTCCGGAACATCCGGCCGATCCGGCCTCGGGACCGGCGTCCCGATCCGGGTAGGGGCGGACGCGGCCCCGGACGTCGCCGGACCCCGGCTCCACTCGCTGCGCTGCACGCGCAAGGTGCCCTCACCCGCGTCCGGTCCCGGCCTTCGACAAGTCGGACCGCTGCGGGCCGCGGGGCACCTTTCCAGCTTGTTTTCCAGCTTGTGACGGACAGCCACCAGCCCCGGAACCCGCGGTGGAGCGCCGAGGCCGGAGGTTCCGTTCCGGTCTGCGGCGGAGGCCCGGCACCAATGGCCACCGGAGTCGCCGGGGAGCCCGCGGCACAACCGGAACCACGGAGGCCCTCAGCGGGTCGGCTGCAGTCGACAACGCAGCACGAGGCGTCGTGCGTCCGTTCTACGTGTACGCCGTGCTCGCCAACACGCTGTTCCAGCGCGGCGTACCTGAAACAGTCCGTCCCGAGCAGCGCCCTGCCCGACGGCAGGGCGTTGCTCGTCGACGGGTCGCGCCACTGCGGCAGCTGTTCGGCCCGGACCGCAGAGGGCGCCGGGCTCAGGCGGACAGTGCCTGGCCGTCGCCGTCGACCGGGGGCGCGCAGGCGGCGGCCAGCTCGTCCAGGGACAGCCCCAGAGCGCCGGCCAGGGCCGCCACGGTGAAGAAGGCGGGGGTCGGCGCCCGGCCGGTCTCGATCTTCCGCAGCGTCTCCGCGGACACCCCGGCCGCCGCGGCGACCTCCGTCATGCTGCGCCCGCCGCGGGCCCGGCGCAGCAGTGCGCCGAACCGCTCGCCGCGCTGCCGTTCCCACGGGGTCAGAGGAGTTCTCACCATGCCCGTGATACTAATACCGGTATAAGTATTGGGTGCCGTTGCCGGACGGAACACGGAACGAGGAGTGGAGCAGGACATGGTGGAGATCAAGACCGACGCGGCGCTGGAGGCCATGCGGGAGGCCGGACGGGTGGTGGCCCGCGCGCTCGCCGCCGTCCGGGAGGCCGCGGGCGTCGGGGTGTCCCTGCTGGAGCTGGACGAGGCGGCCCGCGCCGTCCTGGACGGGGCCGGGGCGCGCTCGCCCTTCCTGGGCTACCGGCCCTCGTTCGCCCCCACTCCCTTCCCGGCGGTGATCTGTGCGTCGGTCAACGACGCCCTCGTGCACGGCATCCCCACCGGCTACCGCCTGCGGGACGGCGACCTGGTCAGCATCGACTGCGGCGCGGAACTCGACGGCTGGAACGGCGACGCCGCTGTCAGCTTCACCGTCGGCACACCCCGCCCCGAGGACCTGCGGCTGATCGGCACCGCCCGGGAGGCGCTCGACGCCGGGATCGCCGCGGCCGTCCCCGGGAACCGCATCGGCGACATCTCCCACGCCGTCGGCACCGTCGCCCGGGCGGCCCGCTGCGGCATGCCCGCCGAGTTCGGCGGGCACGGCATCGGCCGCCGCATGCACGAGGACCCCCACATCCCCAACCGGGGCCGTCCCGGCCGCGGTCTCCTCCTGCGCCACGGCATGGTGCTCGCCGTCGAGCCGATGCTCATGGCCGGCGGGCGCGACGCCTACCGCACCAACGCCGACGGATGGACCCTGCACACCGTCGACGGCAGCCGGGCCGCCCACGTCGAGCACACGGTCGCCGTCACCGAGGACGGCCCGCGCGTCCTGACCCTGCCCTGACCGGGTCGCGCCCGGCCCCGGACCGGCGACAAACCGGCGACGGGCAGCGCCGGCCGTCGAGCACGCGGGCCCGGCCGCCACCGGGCACCTGCCCGGCCGCCGGTCCCGGGACCTCCCTGCGGCCTCGCCGCCCGGGAGGCCGCCGGCGTCCCCGGAGGCCGCCGTTCCCGTTCACGTGCCGCCGGATTCCGTGCCCGCCGCACCCCGCAGGCGTATCACGGAGCCGTCGCGGCCCTTGACGACCCGCAGGCGGACGGGGATGCGCCGGCGCAGGTCGGCGACGTGGCTGACGATGCCCACCGCCCGGTCGCGTTCGCGCAGCGAGTCGAGGACGTCGAGGACCTCGTCGAGGGCCTCCTCGTCGAGGCTGCCGAAGCCCTCGTCGATGAAGAGGGTGTCCAGGCGCAGGCCGCCGGCCTCGTCGGTGACGACGTCGGCCAGGCCGAGGGCGAGGGCGAGGGAGGCGAAGAAGGTCTCGCCGCCGGAGAGGGTCGAGGTGTCGCGCTCGGCGCCGGTCCAGGCGTCGACGACCCGCAGGCCCAGGCCGGAGCGGCCGCGGCCGGTCACCCGCTCGTCGGTGTGCACGAGGGTGTAGCGGCCCGAGGACATGCGCCGCAGCCGCACGCTCGCCGCGGCGGCCACCTGCTCCAGGCGGGCCGCCAGGACGTAGGACTCCAGGCGCATGCGCAGTTCGTTGTCGCCGGCGGTCCCGGCGGTCAGCTGCGCCAGGCGGTGCAGCCGGGCGAACTCCTCGCGGGCGGGGGCGAGGCGGCGGGTGGCCGCCTCGGCCTGCTCCCCGAGCCGGTCGAGCTGCTCGCAGCGCGAGCGGGCGGCGGCGTCGGCGGTGGAGGCGGCCCGCAGGCGGTCCGCGGCCGCCTCCCAGGCCGCGCGCGCGGCGCCCGGGTCCGCGGGCGGGGCGGCGGCCGCATCGGCCAGGCCGGGCGAGGCTAGTTCCTCGGTGACGGCGGCGCGTTCGGCCCGCCACTGCTCCAGACGGGCCTGGAGCCGGTTGTGGTCGGCGTCGGGCAGGGCCGCGGCGGCCGCCTCGCCGGCGGTGCGGAACCCGGCGCGGAAGGCGGCGGCGTCGACTGCGGCGTCGGCCTCCTTCAGCCGGCGGGCCGCCTCGTCCGCCGCCCGCGCCGCCCCGGCGGCACGGGCGAGGAGGTCCGCCTCGCGGGTGAGCCGGGCGATGCGCTCGCCGATGCCGGCCGCGCCCGCCCTGGCCCGTGCGATCTCCTCGGCGAGCCCGGCGTGTTCGCGCTCGAGGAGTTCGCGGCGGGAGGTGCGGGCGGCGGCGCGCTGCTCCACGTCGCGGTGGACGCCCGTGCGGCGGGCGTGCTCGGCCTCGGCCCGGGCGAGTGCCTCGCGGGCCGCGTGGAGTTCGCGGGCGGCGGCGCGGGCGGCGGTCAGCTCCTGCTCCAGTTCCCGCTCCGCGGCGGCGAGTTCCGCCACCGCCGGGCCGGAGTGCACCGCCGTCCCGGCGGTGGCGTCCGCCGGAACACCCGCCGCAACGCCTGCCGCAGCGTCGTCCTCGCCGCGGCCCGGGGTGCCGTCCGCGGCCTCCGCCGCGGCGTCGGCCAGGGCCTGGTGCAGGGCCGCGGCTTCCCGTTCGGCCTTCTCGCGTTCGGCGCGGGCGGCGTCGTAGGCGGCCTGCGCGGCGTCCTCGTGCTCCTTGGTGACCGGGCGGGGGCCCGGCGCCGCCGGCGCCGGGTGCCGGACCGAGCCGCACACCATGCAGGCGCGGCCGTCGGCGAGTTCGGCGGCCAGCTCGGCGGCGACCGCCTCCAGGCGCTGCTCGCGCAGGTCCTGCCACCGCCCGCGGGCGGCGAGTTCGGCGTCGAGCGCCGCGCGGCAGCGGTCCTGCGCCTCGGCGGTCCTGCCGCGCAGGGCGTCGCGGCGGCGGGCGGCGGCGAGCCGCCGCCGTGCCGTCCCCAGCCGGGCGGCGAGCTGCTCGGCCAGGGCGGCGGCCTCCTGCGCCTCGTCGATGCGCCGGCGGTGGGCGCGTGCGGCCTCCTCCCAGCCGGCCTGCCACTGGGCGGCTTCGGCCAGGCGTTCCTCGTCGTCGCGCGCCTCGCGGTCCAGCCGGTCCAGTTCGGCGCCCACCTCGGCGTGGCGCCGTTCGGCCGACAGGGCGCTGCGGAGGCCGCCGAGGTCCTGCCGCCGGGCGCGTTCGAGCCCGGCCAGTTCCTCGGCGCCGGCCTGCGCGTGGGACGGGTCGAGCGCGGCCCGGGCGGCGCGTTCGGCCGCGCAGGCGGCCGTGTGCTCGTGGGCGGCGCGCTCGCGCAGGGCCAGGGCCGGGGCGACCCGGGCTGCCGCCCCGGCACGCTCCAGGCGGACGGCGTCCGCCTCGTACTGCTCGCGCTGCCGGTCCAGCTCGTCCGCCCGCTGCCGGGCCCGCCGGTGGCGTTCCTGGCGCCCCGCCAGTTCCTGCGCGTCCTCCAGGGCCCGCCGGGCCCCGGTGTGCGCGGCCTCGGCCGCGGCGAGCGCGACGGCGGCGGCCGTGCGCCGTTCGCGGGCGTCGGCGCGCAGGACGGCCGCCCACTGCAGGACGTGCGGGGCGAGGTCCGGGTGGCCGGCGGCGCGGGCCTCCTCGGGCAGCCGGTCCTCCAGTGGCTCGGCGCCCTCCCCCGCCGCCTGCCGGGCCCGGTGGGCCAGGGCCAGGAGCTGTTCGTCGCCGACGCGCACCCGGCCCTCGGCCTCCTTGCGGCGGTCGGCCAGCCAGCGTTCGACGTCGCGGAAACGGGCGGTGTCGAACAGACGGCCCAGCAGCTCGGCCCGGCGGCCCGCGTCCGCGCGCAGGAAGGCGGCGAACTCGCCCTGCGGGAGCAGCACGACCTGGCAGAACTGCTCGCGGCTCATGCCCAGCAGGTTGCCGATCTCCTCGCCGATCTCCTGGTGGGAGCGGCTCAGCGCCCGCCAGTTCCCCGTCCGCGGGTCGTACTCGCGCAGGTGGCTGACCGCCTTGTCCCGGGTGGTCCCGGTGCCCCGCTTCTTGGGGCGTTCCTGCTCGGGGCGGCGGGTGACCTCCAGGCGGCGTCCGGCCAGGGTCAGTTCCAGGACGACCTCGGTGGGGGTGCCGGGGTCGGCGTGGTCGCTGCGCAGCCGGGCCCCGGCGCCCTGCCGTGCCCCGGGGAGCCCGGCGTACAGGGCGTAGCAGACGGCGTCGAGGACGGAGGTCTTGCCCGCACCGGTGGGGCCGTGCAGCAGGAACAGCCCGGCCGAGGAGAGGGCGTCGAAGTCGACGGTCTCGGTGCCGGGGAAGGGGCCGAACGCCTGGACCGTCAGGCGGTGCAGTCTCATCGGGTCAGGCCTCCCCGGTGCGCGCGGTGCCGGCTGCCGCGGACCCGGCGCCGCGCGCCCCGGCGCCCTGCGTCCCGGCGCCCTCCGCCCCGGGGCGCACGGCGTCGAACGCGGCGTGCAGCACGGCGCGTTCGTGCTCGTCCGGCCCGGTGCCGCGCACGTGCGCGACGAAGTCCTCGGCGATCTGGCGGTCGGTGCGGCCGCGCAGCCGGGTGGCGTAGGAGGCCAGGGGGTCGTCGTCGGACCGCTCGGGGTCGAGGACGAGGCTGAGCACGTGGGGGAAGCGCTTCCGCAGCCGCGCCATGGGCTCGTGGGGCCGGTGCGGGTCGGTGACGGTGGCCTCCAGCCAGGCGTCGGCGTGGCGGTCCAGGGACGGGTCGGCCAGCAGGTCCTCGAGGCGGCCGCGGACGCGGGCCAGGCGGCGGGGCACGGGGCAGTCGACGCGTTCGGCGGACACCTCGCCGCGGGGGCCGAGGTCGACCAGCCACATGCTCTTGCGGTGGTCGGCCTCGGAGAAGGAGTAGGCCAGGGGGGAGCCGCTGTAGCGCAGCCGCTCCGTCAGGACCTGGCTGCCGTGCAGGTGTCCCAGGGCCACGTAGTCGACACCGTCGAAGACGGACGGCGGGACGGCGGCCACTCCCCCGGCGGTGATGTCGCGTTCGCTGTCGCTGGACGCCCCGCCAGCGACGAAGGCGTGGGCGAGGACGACCGAGCGGGTTCCGGCGGGACGGGCGGCGAGGTCGGCGCGGACCCGGTCCATGGCGGCGCCGAGAACCGCGGCGTGGTCGGCGCGGCGCACCCCGAACTCCTCCCGGACCATGGCCGGTTCCAGGTAGGGCAGCCCGTACAGGGCGACGTCGCCGTGCTCGTCGGCCAGGACGACCGGCACCGCGCAGCCTGCCGGGTCGGTGCGCAGGTGGATGCCGGCGCGGCCCATCAGGCCGGCGCCGACGCCCAGGCGTCGGGCGGAGTCGTGGTTGCCGGAGATCATCACGGTGGGCACGCCGAGGGCGGCCAGGCGGTGCAGGGCCCGGTCGTAGAGCGCGACCGCGTCCAGGGAGGGCAGTGCCCGGTCGTAGACGTCGCCCGCCACCACGACCGCGTCGACGCGTTCGGACCGCGCGGTGTCCACGAGGTGGTCGACGAAGGCCTCCTGCGCGTCGAGGAGCCCCACCCGGTGGAAGGAGCGCCCCAAGTGCCAGTCGGAGGTGTGGAGAATCCTCAAGAGACCACTCCGGCCCGCATGCTTGTCCTTCCCTACTGCCCCGTGGTACGCGCCGGGCGGGCGCGGGAGCGCCGCCCGGCACCGCACTACCGTAGCGGCGGCAGGCACCCGGTCCGTGCCGGTCCCCCGGATCAGCCGCCCTCAGGCCTGCCCGGGGCGGACCACGGCCACGGGGCAGTGCGCGTGGTGGAGGAGGGCCTGGCTGACCGAGCCGAGCAGCAGTCCGGCGAAGCCGCCGCGTCCGCGCGCCCCGACCACCACGAGCTGGGCGCTGCCGGAGGCGTCGATCAGTGCCTGGCGCGTGCGGGCCCGCAGGAGGCGGCGGTGCACCTCCAGGTCCGGGTGCTCCTCCCGCCGGCCCGCGAGGGCCTCGGTGAGCACCCGCTCCTCCTCGTCGCGGATCCAGTCCGCGTCGTACACCGGGGGGACGGGCAGGTCGGGTGCGCCGGGGTCCGGGGGCCTCCAGGCGTTCCAGGTGTGCAGGGCGACCAGGTCCGTGCCGCGCAGCGACGCCTCGGCGAACGCGAAGGCGACCGCGGCCGCCCCCTCCGGGGAGCCGTCGACGCCGAGCAGCACGGGCCCGGTGGGGTCCGGCCGACCGCGCACCACCATCACCGGGCAGCGCCCGCGGGCGGACAGGTGCACGGCCGTCGACCCCAGCAGCAGTCCGCTGAAGCCGCCCAGTCCCCGGCTGCCGACCACGACGAGCACCGCGTCCTTCGACTGCGCCTCCAGGACCGCCAGGGGTTCGCCGGCGACGGCCGCGCCCGTGACCTGCGTCCCCGGCACCGTGCTGCGGGCCCGCTGCACGGCCTCGGCCAGCGAGAGCTCGACCTCCTGGCGCAGCCCGCCCCCGACGGGCCCCAGGGGCGACGGGCCGAGCGGCACGTGGGTGCCCGGCCGGTCGAAGGCGCGCACCGCCTTCAGGCCGGTCCCGCGCATCCGGGCCTCGCGGGCGGCGACCTCCACCGCCTCCATGCTCGAGGGTGAACCGTCCACTCCCACCACGACCGGCGCGCTCATGCCGGTACTCCCGTCCTCGCACACGACACGGACCGGGCCCGCCGCACGCGCGGGGCCCGGCGGCGGCGCCGGCGGGCCCGTGGCGGCCGCGCAGGTGTTCCGGGGACCGCCGCGGCGCCGCCCCTCACCTGCCAGAGTCCTCCCTGCGGCCCGCCTCCGCCATCGGCGGGGGCACGTCCGGCACCGCGGGCCGGGCGTGCTCGCGGGAGGCCCGCCGCCGGTGCGGACCGAACCGGTGATTTACCAGTCCTTTACTATTCTTGTGCGGACACCGTCCCGCCGAGACAGACCAGGACCGACCGCGGTCCACCGAGAGAAGAAGGAGCAGCGGACCCGCAATGGGTGAACCTCCCAGTTCAGGCCGTGCCACGGCCGACCCCCGGCCCGTCGACCAGAGGGCGGAGGTGGCACGGTGACCGAAGTGCTGCTGCTCCTCCTCGCCCTCGCACTCACGCTGGCGTGCGCGGTTTTCGTCGCGGCCGAGTTCTCCCTCACCACCGTCGAGCGCGGCGACCTCGAGCGCGCGGCCGAGGCCGGTGAGCGGGGCGCCCCCGGTGCCCTGAAGGCCGTCAGGCGCCTGACCTTCCAGCTCTCCGGGGCCCAGCTGGGCATCACGGTGACCTCACTGGTGATCGGCATGCTCGCCGAACCGTCGCTGGCGGTCCTGCTCCGCGTCCCGCTGGAGGCCGTGGGCCTGCCCGCCGGGGCGGTCCCCGCCGTCGCCACCCTCCTGGGCGTCGCCCTGTCGACCGTGGTGCTGATGGTGGTCGGCGAACTGGTGCCGAAGAACTGGGCGATCTCCAGCCCGCTGGCGGTGGCCAAGGTGGTGGCGGGCCCGCAGCGCGCCTTCACCGCCGCGTTCGCGCCGCTGATCCGGCACCTGAACAACACCGCCAACCGCCTGGTGCGCAAGCTGGGCCTCGAGCCCCAGGAGGAGCTGGCCTCGGCCCGCACCCCCGAGGAGCTGGTCTCGCTCGCGCAGCACTCGGCCCGAGGGCGCGATCGAGAAGGACTCCGCCGAGCTGTTCGTGCGCACCCTGCACCTGGGCGAACTGACCGCGGAGAACGTGATGACGCCGCGCATCGACGTCCGGGCCCTGGAGGCGCACGCGACCGCCGCGGACGCGGCGGAGCTGGCGCTGGCCACCGGCCTGTCCCGCTTCCCCCGTCCACCGCGGCAGCCTGGACGAGGTGATCGGCACCGTCCACATCCGCGACGTCCTCGCCCTGGAGGAGGAGGACCGGGCCCGGACCCCGGTCGTCGACCTGGCCACCGAGCCCCTGCTGGTCCCGCACTCCCTGCCCGTGGACAAGCTGCTCGGGCGGCTGCGCCGCTCCCGCACCATGGCCGTGGTCGTCGACGAGTACGGCGGCACCGCCGGCGTGGCCACGGTCGAGGACATCGTCGAGGAGGTCGTCGGCGAGGTCCGCGACGAGCACGACCCCGACGAGACCCCCGACCTGGCGCCCGCCGGACCGACGGCGGACGGCCGCGCGGGAGGCGGACGGCAGCGTCCGCCTGGACCAGCTCGAGGAGATCGGCTTCACCGCCCCGGAGGGCCCCTACGAGACGCTGGCCGGCCTGGTCGCCACCCGCCTGGAGCGCATCCCCGCCCCCGGCGACCGCCTGGAGGCGGACGGCTGGCAGCTGGCCGTGCTCGACGTCGACCACCACCGGGCCGACCGGGTGCACCTGACCGCCCCGGCCGCCGCCCTGCACGAGGCGGAGGACGCCCGATGACCACGGTCCAGCTCCTGGTCGGAGCCTTCACCCTCGTCACCAACGCCTTCTTCGTCGGCGCCGAGTTCGCCCTGATCTCGGTCCGCCGCAGCCAGGTCGAACCGGCCGCGCTCAAGGGGGACCGGCGCGCCGTCACCACGCTGTGGGGCCTGCAGCACCTGTCCGCGCTGATGGCCACCGCCCAGCTGGGCATCACCGTCTCCTCGCTGGTGCTCGGCGCGGTCGCCGAACCGGCCGTCGCCCACCTGCTGGAACCGCCCCTGGAGGCCGCCGGCGTCCCCGGTGCGCTGATCCACCCGATCGCCTTCGTCGTCGCGCTGACCCTGGCCACCTACCTGCACATGCTGCTGGGCGAGATGGTCCCCAAGAACATCGCCCTGGCTGCGCCCCGCCGACCGCGCTGCTGCTCGGCCCCCCGCTGGTCGCCCTCACCCGCGCCCTGCGGCCGGTGGTCTTCTCGGTCAACGCGTTCGCCAACGCCCTGCTGCGCCTGATGAGGGTCGAGCCGAAGGACGAGGTGTCGGCGGTCTTCACCGACGACGAGCTCGCCCGGCTGGTCAAGGACTCCAGCGAGGCCGGCCTGCTCGCCCCCGAGGACGGCGAGCGCCTGCAGGACGCCCTGGAGCTGGGCACCCGGCCCGTCGGCGAGGTGATGGTGCCGCTGAACAGAGTGGTCTCCGTCGGCCACGACATCACCCCGCAGCAGCTGGAACGCGCGGCGGTCGCCGCACGGTTCTCCCGCCTACCGGTCATCGGCCCCGGCGACACGATCCTGGGCTACCTGCACGTCAAGGACGCCCTCGGCGTCACCGACCGCACCCGCCCCTTCCCCCGGACCGCGCTGCGGCCGGTGGTCCGGGTCGCCCTCGACACCCCGCTGGACGACACCATGACCGCCATGCGCGCCGCCGGCACCCACCTCGCCGCCGTCACCGGCAACAAGGGCACCGTCATCGGGTTCGTCACGATGGAGGACGTCCTGGAGGAACTGGTCGGCCCCGCGGCGGACCCGGCGGGCTGAGCGGACCCGGCGGGCCGGGAGGCGCGAACGGCCGGGGCCGGGCCCTGCGGGGCCCGGCCTCAGCCGAGGATCTTCTCCTTGGCCCGCCGGAACTCCGACTCGGAGATCTCGCCCCTGTTCTTGAGGTCGGTGAGCGTGGCCAGCTGCTCCACGCCGCCCGCGGAGCCCGCGGCGGCCTGCCGGACGTAGGCGTCGAACGCCTTCTGCTGCTCCTGCATGTGGTGGATCTCGCGCTCGCCCATCTGCCGGCCCCGCGCGATCAGGTACACGAGGACGCCGAGGAAGGGCAGGACCAGGATGAGCAGCAGCCACCCGGCCTTGGCCCAGCCGTTCAGCCTCCGGTCGCGGAAGATGTCGGTGATGATGCGGAACAGCAGCATCAGCCACATGATCCACAGGAAGATCCACATCACGGTCCAGAAGGCACCGAGCAGCGGGTAGTCGTACGCCAGGTGCACGTGGTCGGCCATCGTTCCACTTCCTGTCTGTCGCTCGCCCTCCGCGGGCCCCGCTCCTGCGGCCGGATGTGCCGGGCGGGAGGGCGCGTGCGCCGCGGGCGTCCCGGGCTCCTCCATCCTGGCCCCCGGCCGTCGCCGCGGGCACACGTTCCTCGGCCGATCGGGGGACGACGGGCCGCGGACCCGCACCCGGGGCCCGCAGGTACGGGTCCCGGGTGCGGATCCGGTCACGGGCGCGGCGCGGGTGCGGGTGCGCGGTCAGGTGGCGGTGTACTCGGTGCCGGCCATGCGCAGGGTCGCCGCGCCGGCGGTGGTGTCGGCCAGCCACGTGCCGAAGGCGCCGGCCTCGGCCGAGGGCAGCCCCACCTCTATGCGCACGCCCCGGGCCCCGTAGTGCACCGCGCGCACCGGCCGCCCCGAGGCCCGCAGGTCGTTCTCCAGCCTGCCGGCGCGCTGGTGGTCCACCTCCACCTCGGCCAGGAGCATGCGCTCCCGGGTGACGGTGCCGACCGCGTCGAGGGCCTTGCCGACGGCGCCCCCGTAGGCGCGGACCAGCCCGCCGGCGCCCAGCAGGGTGCCGCCGAAGTAGCGGGTGACCCACGGCCGCCACGTCGCGCACCCCGCGGCGCATCAGCATCTGCAGCATGGGGGTCCCGGCGGTGCCGCCGGGCTCGCCGTCGTCGTCGCTCCTCTGGATCCGGCCGTCGGCGCCGATGACGTACGCGGCGCAGTTGTGGGTGGCGTTGGGGTGCAGGGCCCGGATCTCGCGGACGAACTCCTGGGCCGCCCGCTCGGAGTCCGCGGGGGCGAGGGCGCAGATGAACCGCGATCCCTTGACCTCGGTCTCGTGCGTCCCGCGCCGTGCGACCGTGGTGTACCGCTGCGGCATGCCGTCGTCCATCGTCCCTCTTCCGCCGTTTCCGCTCCCCTCGAGCCTACGCGGGGCCGGTCCGGGGGAATCGGGCGGCGGGAACCGGTGTTGCCGCGCTTCGACAGGTGAAGGAGCAGCGGTGACGGAAACGGACCACGGAGGCGATGTGTACGCGGACGAGGCGACGGCGCGGGAGATCCTGACCGGGGCGGGCGACACCTGGGCGGTGGTCGGGCTGTCCGACAACGCCTCACGGGCCGCGTACGGGGTGGCGTCGGTGCTGCAGCGGTACGGCAAGCGGATCGTGCCGGTGCACCCGAAGGCGGAGACGGTGCACGGCGAACGGGGGTACGCCTCCCTCGCCGAGATCCCCTTCCCCGTCGACGTGGTCGACGTCTTCGTCAACTCCTCGCTGGCCGGCGAGGTGGCCGACCGGGCGGTGGAGATCGGGGCGAAGGCGGTGTGGTTCCAGCTCGGGGTGGTCGACCGGGCCGCGTACGAGCGGGTGCGGGCGGCGGGCCTGCTGATGGTGATGGACCGCTGCCCGGCCATCGACATCCCCCGGCTGGGCTGAGGCCGGGCGGGCCGGCCCTGCCCGGGGCCTCCTGCGAAGGCTCCCTGCGGGGAGCCTCCTGCGGAGGCGGCCGGGCGGGCCGGGCACCGGCGGCGGTCAGCGGCGCCCGGGCGGGGAGGCCCGGGGCCGGGTGCCGGCCCCGAACCGTTCGAGGGCGCCGAGCACGTGGCCGCGGGTCGCGGCACTGCCCAGGTGGCCCGCCTCCTCCACGACGACCAGCTCCGCGTCCTGCCACGCCCGGGCCAGCTCCCAGGCGGTGTGGAGGGGGCTGCCCATGTCGAGCCGGCCGTGGACGAGGAGGCCGGGGATCCCGGCCAGGCGGCCGGCGTCGCGCAGCAGCGCGCCCTCCTCCAGCCACGCCCCGTGGGAGAAGTAGCGGGCGCAGATCCGCACCAGCGCGAGCCGGTCGGCCGTGGGCCTGTCGCCGAACGGGTTGGAGGAGCCCTTCGTCTCGCCGGACAGGACCGCGTCCTCCCAGGCGCACCAGTCGGCCGTGGCCCTGTCCCGTACCGCGGCGTCGGGGTGCTCCGTCAGGCGGGCGTAGGCCCCGACGACGTCACCGTCGCGCGGTGTGCCCGGGGCGCCGGCGAGGAAGCGCTCCCACTCCTCGGGGAAGAACCGGCCGACGCCCCGGTAGAGCCAGTCGATCTCCGAGCGCCGGGTGGTGGTGACGCCGGAGACCACGATCTCCGTGACCCGCTGCGGGTGCTGCTCGGCGTAGGCCAGGAGAAGCGTGGAGCCCCACGATCCGCCGTACAGCAGCCAGCGGTCGATGCCCAGGTGCTCCCTGAGGCGTTCCATGTCGGCGACCAGGTGCCAGGTGGTGTTGTGCCGCATGTCGGTCGCGGGGTCGCTCGCGTGCGGAGTGCTGCGGCCGCAGCCCCGCTGGTCGAACAGCACCACGCGGTACCGGTCGGGGTCGAAGTACCGGCGCGCGCGGGGCCCGCACCCCGATCCCGGGCCGCCGTGCACGACGAGCGCGGGCTTTCCCTCCGGATTGCCGCAGACCTCCCAGTGCACGAGGTTGCCGTCGCCGACGTCGAGCATCCCCTGGTCGTACGGCTCGATCGGCGGATGCAGTTCGCCCATGGCCGGATCCCCTCCCCCTCGAATACAACAGCGCTGTTATATTACGGCACATGCCTTCCCACGCACCCGGCCCCGAACTTCTCGGCACACGGCTGCGCCATCTCCTGGAACTCCTGGACGGCGACGTCGCAGCCGTCCACGCGGACCTCGGGCTGAGCGGGGTCCGCCCGCGGTTCGTCCCCGTCGTCCGGGCGCTGGCGTCCGCGGGCCCGAGCTCGATCCGGGACCTGGCCCGGACCACCGGCGTGACCCATTCGGCCGCGAGCCAGACCGTGGCCCGGATGGCCGAGGAAGGCCTCGTCAGCCTCGCCCCCGGCCAGGACGGGCGGCAGCGCATCGTCCACCTGACCGCGAAGGCCGAGTCGCTCCTGCCGGTGCTGAACGCCGAATGGGCCGCCACCGCGCAAGCGGCCGCGGAGTTCGAGGCGGAGCTCTCGTTCCCCTTGAGCCGGCTGGTCGGGGAGGCGCTCGACGCCCTGCACCGGCGCCCGATGCGCCGGCGGATCGCCGAGGCGGCGCCCCACCTCCTCCCCCACCGCCCGGAGGAGGACACACCGGCGCCCCGGACCGGGCACGGCTCACCGCCGCAGGGTGCGAGCGGGCCGGGGAGTTGACTCCCGCCGGTCCTACCGGGGCCGGCGCGGCGGGACCGGCGACCGGACCGAACGGCACAACCTCCCTGCCCGCTCACACCCTCCACACGGCCACACCCTCCGGCGGTCACACCCTCCGCACGGTCACTCCGGCCGCGGCCAGCGCCTCGACCTGCTCCTCCGGGGCCGCCTCCTCCGTGACCACCGCGTCCAGGGCTGTGACCGGGGCGACGCGGGCAAGGGCGGTCCGGGTGAACTTGGCCGCGTCGGCGACGGCGACGACGCGGCGGGCCGAGGCGATCGCGGCGCGCTTGACCGCCGCGTCGGCGAGGTCGTAGGCGGTCAGGCCGTCGGCCGCGCCGATCCCGCAGCAGCCGACGACGGCGGTGTCGAAGCGCAGGGCCGCCAGTGACGCCTCGGCCAGGGGGCCGGTCAGCGCCAGCTCGCCCGGCCGCGGCTCCCCGCCGGGCAGCAGCAGCTTCAGCCGGGGGGCGCCGACGAGCGCGTTGGCCGCGTGCAGGGACAGGGGCATCACGGTCAGCCGGCGGTTCCGCAGGGCCCGGGCCACCTCCAGGCAGGTGGTGCCGCTGTCGACGACGACCGACTCGCCGTCGGCGATCAGCCCGGCGACCTCGGCGGCGATGCGCCGCTTGGCCTCCGCCCCCTCCTGCACCCGCAGCGCGAACGGGGGCTCCTCGCCCCTGAGCAGCAGGCTGCTGGCACCGCCGCGATAGCGCTCCAGGACCCCCTGGTCCGCCAGGACCTCCAGGTCGCGGCGGACGGTCATCTCGGACGCCCCGGTGAGCTCCGCCAGTTCCGCCACGCTCAGCCGGCCGGCCTCGCGCACGGCTTCGGTGATCCGCCTCAGTCTGTCTGCACTCGTCGCCATGCCCACATCGAACACGAGAAGCGTTCGGAAAACAACCTATCGAACACCTTACATGTTTGTTATGTTCAAAATCATGGAGAGATCGCTGCGGTACGCGCGCCTGGCCACCTTCGCCTTCTTCGCCCTCAACGGCTTCCTGATGGGTATGTGGATCGTCCACATCCCCGCGGTGGAGCACCGCGCGGGAATCAGCCACGCCGTGCTCGGCTGGCTCCTGCTGCTGCTCGGCGGCGGCGCCCTCGCGGGCATGCGGTCGACCGGGCCGCTCACCGACCGCCTCGGTGCCCGCGCGGTCGTGCCGGCGGGCGCGGTCCTGTGCAGCACGGCCCTGGTCCTGCCGGGGCTCGCCACCGGCCCCTGGACGCTGGGCGCGGCGTTGCTGGTGTTCGGCTTCGGCAACGGCTGCCTGGACGTCGGCATGAACACCCATGCCGTCCAGGTCGAACGCGGATACGGACGGCCCGTCATGTCCGCGTTCCACGCCGTGTTCTCGGTCGGAGGCGTGCTCGCCGCACTCGCCGGCGCGGGAACCCTCGACCGGGGCTGGGACGCGGCCACCACCCTCACCGGTGCGAGCGCTCTCGGACTCGCCGTCACCGCGCTCGCGTCCCGGGCACTCCTGCGTCCCGAGCCCACCGGGCGGCCCGAACACCCCTCCCCCGACGCCTCCGGCACCCCCGCCCCCGACTCCACCTCCGGGGCCGCGCCGGGGACCGGGGCCGGCCCCCGGCGCGGAGTGGCCGCCCGCGTCCGGGCCCTGGCCCTGCTGGCGCTGATGCTCATGCTCTGCGAGGGCGTCGCCAACGACTGGAGCGTGCTCGCCGTTCAGGACGTCCTGGGAGCCCCCGCCGCCACCGCGGCCCTGGCCTACGGCGCCTTCTCCACCGCCATGACCGTCGGGCGGCTGCTCGCCGACCGGGTGGCCGCGCGCCTCGGCCCGGTCGCCGTCGTCCGCCACGGCGCCCTCGTGGGCGCGCTCGGACTGGCGGTGGCCGCGCTGTCCCCCTGGATCCCCCTGGCCCTGGCCGGCTGGACGGTCTTCGGGCTCGGCCTGTCAGGCTGCGTCCCCCAGCTCTTCAGCGCGGCGGGCCACGCCGACCCGTCCGCCGCGGGTGCCAACGTCTCCCGCGTGGCCGGTCTCGGCTACCTCGGCATGCTCGCCGGACCCGCCGTCATCGGACCGCTCACCCACCTCGTCCCGCTGAACCTGACGTTCTTCCTGCCCGTGGCCCTCTGCCTGGTGGCGGCCGCCGCGGCCCCGGTCCTGCGCCCCCGGCCCGCGGAGACGGCCGGGAGCCGCGAGCCCGCCCTCCCACCGGCCTCGGGCCGATGATCCTCCCGGCTCCGCCCGGACGGCAACGGCCGGACACCGCCGGGCTCCCTACCGGCGGTGCGGGCCCGCCACCGGGTCACCGGCGCTGGAGGACGTACAGCAGGAGGGCCAGGCCGTTGAGTGCCACGGCCGCCGCCAGCAGGATGCGCAGGATGCGCAGCGCACGCGGGCTCATGCGGTCGTCCCCCTTCCTCGCCCGGCCGTCACGGTCGGGGCGCGAGCCGGGTCACGGGTCACGGGTCACGGCAGGTGCTCCGCCGGAACCTCCAGTGTGCCCGCCCGCGCGCCGGGTCCGCGCTGCGGGGCCGGGGCGTCCGGTCCGTCCTGCTGCTCCGGGTGCTCCGGGTGCTCCGGGCCGTCCTGGGGGTCTGCCGCGGCGAGCCGTTCCAGTTCCTCCTCGTCCAGCTCGGCCAGGGCGAGCAGCTGCCCCGCCGTGACGTCACGGGGCAGCGCCGCCGGGGCCGGGGTGCGCAGCGGGGGCTGCCAGCCGTCCTCCTGCGTCCAGCGGCGCACGACCTTCGCCGGGGCACCGGCGACGACGCTGTGGTCGGGCACCTCCCCGCGCACCACCGACCCGGCCGCCACGACGACGTTGCGGCCCAGGCGCGCTCCGGGCAGGATCACCGCCCCGGTGCCCAGCCAGCTGCCGGAGCCGATCTCCACCGGCGCGTGGCGCGGCCATTGGCGGCCTATCGGCTCGTGCGGGTCGTCGAAGGAGTGGTTGGTGTCGGTGACGTAGACGCCGGGCCCGCAGAAGACGTCGTTGCCGAAGACCACCGAGTGCATGGCCACCACGTGGCTGCCCCGGCCGAGGACCACTCCGTCGCCCAGCTGTATGACGGGGTCGGGGCCGAGTTCGAGGTCCGGCATGATGCCGGCGGTGAGGGTGACCTGCTCGGCGATGATGCAGCACCCGCCCATCCGGATGGCCTGCTCCCCGAAGATCGTGCCCTGGGGGAACGCCAGACGGGTGCCCTCCCCGATGCTGCCGAAGCGGTACCGCCCGGGGTGCTCGGCGGAGACGGCGCCGGCGAACTGCAGCCACCGCCAGCCGTTCTGGATCAGGCGGGCGACGGTGCGGCGGCGCCAGGCCGTCAGGGAGGAGAACAGGTTCTCGTTTCGTGGCACCCGATCACGGTACAGAGGCGGCCGCGAGCCGTCAGTGCACATCGGTGTGATGTTCACCCCGCCCGTGCCCGGAGACCGCCGTGCGGCTACGGTGCTCCCTTCGGAAGCTTCCCCGGACGCGGCCGGGCACGGTGCCCGGCACGGCGCGGCCCGGAGGACGAGGGACGAGGGGCACGGTCATGGCGGGACGGGCGTTGGTCGCGGCGGTGGGCGGGGCGGAACCCGCGGTGGACCCGGACGCGTTCACCGCGCCCGGGTCGGTGGTCGTCGGCGACGTGCGCCTGGCCGCCGGGGCGAGCGTCTGGTACAACGCGGTGCTGCGCGCGGACGCCGAGTCGGTGTCGGTCGGCGCCGGCAGCAACATCCAGGACAACTGCACGGTGCACGCCGACCCGGGGTTCCCCGCCGTCGTCGGCGAGCGCGTCTCGGTCGGCCACAACGCGGTCCTGCACGGCTGCACCGTCGAGGACGACTGCCTGGTGGGGATGGGCGCGACCGTGCTCAACGGCGCCCGCATCGGCGCCGGGTCGATGGTGGCCGCCGCGGCCCTGGTCCCCCAGGGGATGCAGGTGCCGCCGGGCTCCCTGGTAGCCGGCGTCCCGGCCAGGGTCCGCCGGGAGCTGACCGAGGACGAGAAGACGATGATCCGGGTCAACGCCGAGCACTACACCGGTCTGGCCCGCGCCCACCGCGACGCGGTCGGCGACTGACCCGGCCCGCCCCTGCCGCACGCCGTGCCCGTCGTGCCCTCCGCAGTCGCACGGCGGGCGCGGAGGGCACGGCGGGCGGGCCGGGCGGTCAGTCTGCGGTCGCGGCGCCGACGGGCTTCGGCCCCGCACCCTCCCCGGCAGGGGCGGCGGCGCTTTCCTCCCGGTCGGCGCGCGCCGCGGCGCGGCGCCGCACGTACAGCGTGGAGGCGATGCCGAACAGCACCGCCAGGGCCAGCCCCAGCCAGGAGAACCGCTTGAGCCAGGCCTCCGCGACAATGCCGACCGTGTAGATCACCGCGGTCGTCCCGGCGGCCCAGACGATGCCGCCCAGGACGTTGGCGGTCAGGAACTTCCAGTACGGCATGCGCAGTACACCGGCCAGCGGGCCGGCGAAGATGCGCAGCAGGGCGATGAAGCGGCCGAAGAAGACCGCCCACATGCCCCAGCGGTGGAAGGCCCGTTCCGCCTGGACGACCTGCACCGGCCCGAAGTGCTTGGGGAACCGTCTGGCCAGCCGGTCCAGGAGCGGCCGGCCGCCCTTGCGTCCGATGCTGTAGCCGATGGAGTCGCCGACGATGGCACCGGCCGTGGCGCAGGCGGCCACCAGCACCGGATCCACCACTCCCTGGGAGGACAGCAGGGCGGAGCTGACCAGGACGATCTCGCCGGGCAGCGGGATGCCCAGGCTCTCCAGGCCGATCACCACGCCGACCAGGACGTAGACGCCGAGCGGCGGGACGGCCTGGAGCCATTCTTGGACGTGCACCTGCGCGGGTCCTCTCTACGGCGGGGCGGCGGGACTGCGGCGGGACGGCGGTCCGCGGCGGACGGCGGGCCGGCATCCCGGGCGGAACGTCGCTTTCGTCCGCCCTTGCGCGCGCAGACCCGCAGCGTAGCCGACCGCCGGCCGCCGGCCGGAGCCCCGCCTCCCCCGTCACAGCCAGGCGGGCACGGACCGCCCCCAGCGCACGGGCGGCTGCGCCCAGGTCCTCGGCCCTCCGTCGAAGGCCAGGGGCGGCAGGGCGTGGCGGATCCGGCCCAGCTCGCTGTCGGTCTCCGCCAGCCACCGCCGCGGGTCGCCCCCCTCGCCGGAGGGGGCCGGGCCGGTTCCGATGCCGTGCATCAGCCAGGACGCCGTCCGGGCGAGGGAGAGTTGCACCAGGCGTGACCCGCCGTACTCCGTCTGGTCGGTGACGGCCCGCAGGACGGCCGCCGCCATCAGGTAGCCGGAGCCGTGGTCCAGCGCCTGGGCCGGCAGCGCCCCCGGGACGCCGTCCGGGCCGGCCTCGGTCGCGGCGATGCCGGAGGCCGCCTGGACGAGACTGTCGAACCCGCGGCGCCCCGCCCAGGGGCCCTCGGTCCCCCAGGCGCGGATCTGCACCACGACCAGGCCGGGGCGGCGCTCGGCCATGTCGTGGGCGGACAGGCCGTACTCGTCCAGCGCTCCCGGGCGGTAGCCGGTGACGACGACGTCGGCCAGGGCCAGCAGCTTCTCCAGGAGGGCCCGGTCCCCGCCGTCGGAGCGGTCCTCCAGGTCGAGCAGGGCGGAGCGCTTGCCGAACCCGGTGTCGGCGTGCTGGTCCTCGAGCTCGGGCAGCAGGGGCGAGTCGACGCGCAGCACGTCGGCACCGAGCAGGCCCAGGGTGCGGGTGGCCACCGGGCCCGCCAGCACCCGGGTCAGGTCCAGCACGCGCAGTCCGGCGGCCGGCAGCAGCGGACCGGACGGGGCGGGCGGCAGGGTCCGGGCGGGGGCGTCCGCGATCCGCTCCCGGGCCACCAGCGGCTGCGCGGCGGCCGCCCTCCCCTGCGGGTGGGCGTCCCACTCCTGCGGGGAGCGGACCGCGACCGCCAGGCCGCCGGCGGCGTACACCGCCTCCTCCACCGTGCGCGCCGGGAGGGCCTCGATCAGCTTCCCCACGACGTCCGGTCCGGCCCCGGCGGGTGCTCCGAGGGCGGCGAGCAGGCGGGCGCGGTGGTGCGGGTAGTTGGCGTGGGTGCGCACCCAGCCGTCGGCGGCCCGCCAGAACTTCGACAGCGGTGCGAAGGTGACGGCGGGCCGTCCGTCCAGGCGCAGGTGCCGTTCGCTGGTGAACGCGGTGGCCACCGCGCCGTCCTCGACCCGGACGGCGGGCACGGGGCCGCCGTTGCGGCGGGCCGCCAGTTCGGCGGCGGCCAGCGAGCAGGAGGTGACGCAGGCCCGGGCGAGGTCCATGACCGGCAGCGCCGACTGCAGGCCGTCCGCGGCTCCGCCGGCGGCAGGGGCCACGCGCCGCAGGAGGTCGGGCGGCCCGTCCAGGGCGGCCCAGGCCTGCTCCTGCGCGGTCACCGGGCTGCGATCTTTTGTCATGGGCATCATTGTGCTCCCGGCCGCGGCGGACGCTTCCGCCCGGACGCGGCATGTGTCGGGCCTCACGGCGCAGCCTTCCGCCCCACTCCCTGCCATTGAACCGCGGTCGTGGCGCACCGGCACGGCCCCGGCTGTACCGCTTGGCACAGTTTTTCTCTCCCGGGGCCGCAGGTCCGCCCTCCCCGCGGGGCGCTGTCCTCTCCCCCGCGGCGGCGCGGCGCCGCTCAGCCGATGCCGAACGCGCCGGCCGGCGGCTGCGGGGACCGCACGGCGCGGGCGTCCGGCACCGGCCGGGCCCCGCCGACGAACCGCTCCAGCGCCGGCCCGTGCTCGACCCGCGCGGGGAAGGCGTCGCCCGCCGCCCGGCGGGCCAGCGCCCCGACGGGCAGCTCCCGGTGCCCGGCGACCAGCACCACGTTGCCGAACCGGCGGCCCCGCAGCACCGGCGGCTCGGCTACCAGGCACACGTGCCCGAACGCCTCCGCCAGCCCCGCCGTCTGAGGGCGCACGAAGTCGAACGGGGCCCCGTCGGCGAGGTTGGCCGCGTACAGGCCGCCGGGGCGCAGGACCCGCGCGGCGTGCCGGGCGAACTCCAGCGAGGCCAGGCCGGCCGGGGTGCGCGAACCGTCGAAGACGTCGGCGATCAGCAGGTCGAAGGAGGCGTCCGGGAGGGTCTCCAGGACGGAACGGGCGTCCCCGACCCGCACGGTGACCGGCTGCCCGGACGGCAGGGGGAGGTGCTCGGCCACCAGGGCGGCCAGGGGGCCGTCCGCCTCGACGACGAGCTGGCGCGAGCCGGGCCGGACGGCCGCGACGTACCGGGGCAGGGTCAGCGCACCGCCGCCGAGGTGGAGGACGTCCAGCGGGCGGCCCCCGGGCGCGGCGAGGTCGGCGACGTGCCCCATCCTGCGGACGTACTCGAACTCCAGGTGCTCCGGGTCCCCGAGGTCGACGTAGGACTGCGGGGCCTCCTCGACGGTGAGCAGCCAGGCGTCCGGCCGGTCGATGTCCGGCATGAGCCTGGCCGTGCCGTAATCCGTGCGCCGCACCACCGGTACGGCCTGTTCCCACTGCTCCTCGTCCACCGGCCCATTGTCCCGCCCCGGCCCTCCCCCTGGCCGACCGCCCGCGACCGCCCCCCTCCGCCCGGACGTGCACCCCTCACCGGACCGCCCGCACACCGTCGGCGGGCCCGCACCCAAAGCATTCCGGGCAGACCTCACGAGGCGTCGTTGCAGAGTTCGGCCTTGTGGACCTTCGCACCGGTTCCGACGATCTCCATCCTCGACGATGCGGCCCTGGCGAAAGATTTCGGCGCGCTCCCCTCCTCCAGGGACGTCTGCGTGCGCATCCACTCCACTCCCCTGGTGTCGGTGAAATGCATGGAAACGGGAGCCCAAACACCTTCTTCACCGGAAAGCGTCTCCGACTCCCCTCCTTCCTCCCGGAAGTACCCCCGATGCAGTTCGGATTCTTGGTACTCGATGTGGGAACAGGGAGGGATGCTGCTCAACGACATGACCCACACCTCGCTCCGTATCTCGCCGTCGGGGCTTTTTCCGGTGATCTCAACGGCGATGCTCGCGCGGGGAACCGGGTCGGGCGACCTGTTCAGTATGTGGAGGGCCCCCGACCCGTCACCCGCGGAGGGGAGCGTTCCCGTACCACCCCACTTGAAGGCGGAACCGCCGCCGCCCCAGTACGTCACCTTCGCCGCTTGATTCCGGACCCGGCGGACGTCTTCTTCTTCGGACTGGGACAGTTGGTCTTTTGCCGTCTGCTGACTCCAGTACGTGGCGACGGCCTGAGCCCAGAGCCCTCCTACGGCAGCAACGGCGGCGAGCACCGTCCCGGCAACGGCGACGACGTGCGTCCAGCCGACCCGCCGCGCCCGTTGCCAGGCGTGTCGCACTTGCGAGGTCCCGGCGTCGGAAACCGCCTCAAAACGCTCCTTGCGCAGCCGTGCTCGGATGCGGTTCGGAGCCGACCGTTGCCGTGCGAGACGCAGTCGGCTCTGTCTCTGTGATCCGTTGGTCACTGGTCCCTCCCGATGCGTCAGAGGTTTCGACCTTGATCATCCATGACTTCCGGTGGCCCGGTGACCCCTTTGACGAGAGGCGGGCGGGGCGCGCGGGGGCGTGTGAAGGTGCGCACATCCCCTCGGCGGCGGCGCGCCGGGGCGGTTACGCTCCCTGAATGCCCGACCACGCCGTGACGGTCCGCCCCGACGACCTCGCCGTGCCGTTCCGCCCCGGGCCGGCAGGGCTCGTTCGCGCGGACGGGCTCGGTGCCCGCTGTTCCCGCGCCCTGCTCTCCCCCTGGTCACGGCTGGCGCTCCTCGTCACCCTGTTGGCCGCCGCGGCGTCCTCGGCCGTGGTGTGGGAGCCGCAGCGGCTGCTGTCCGGCGACGCGGTGCTGTGGACCGGTCCCGCCGCGCTGGCGCTGTTCGCCCTCGTCTACGGACTGTGCACCCTCGCCTTCGTCCCCAAGCCGCTGCTGAACGTGGCCGCGGGGGCGCTGTTCGGCACCCAGGCCGGGCTGCCGCTGGCCGTGGCGGGCACGACCCTGGGCGCCTTCCTGGCGTTCGGGCTGGGCCGCGCCCTGGGGCGGGACGCGCTGCGGCCGATGCTGCGGGGCAAGGTGGCGGCCGCGCTGGACCGGCAGCTGAGCCGGCACGGCTTCCGCAGCGTGCTGCTGATGCGCCTGCTGCCCGGGGTGCCGTTCGCCGCGGCGAACTACGGCGCGGCGCTGTCCTCGACGCGCTGCGCGCCGTTCCTGGTGGCCACGGCGGTGGGCGTGGTGCCGAACACGGCGGCGTACGTCCTGGCCGGAAGCCGTGCCGACACCCCGGGCTCCCCGGTGTTCTGGATCTCCCTGGGCGCGATCGCCGTCACCTCCGTGCTGACCGCAGTGGCCGGGTGGCGCGCCCACGTCCGGCACCGCCGCGCCCGGACGGCCTGACCGGCCCCGGACGGCCCGACCTCCCGGACGGCCCGACCGCCCCGGACGGCCCAATCGGCCCCGTGCGGCCGCGCCTCCGTGCGCCGCCGCGGTCAACGGGGCGGCGCCGGCCCGGCGCCGCCCGCACCGCCCCGCCGCTCCTCGGGAACCCCGGCGGGACCCAGCGTCACGCCGAGCCAGCTCGCCCATCCGACCGGCTGCAGCGCCCAGTAGCTGATCGCCCGGTAGAGGAAGGTGGCGGCGAACGCCTGCCCCGGGGGCAGGCCTTGGGCGACCAGCAGCGCCGACAGGCTCGCCTCGACGATCCCCAGGCTCCCGGGGGTCAGGCGCAGGCTGCCCGTGACCTGCGTGAGGGCGTACGAGAGCAGGAGGCCGTGCCAGGGCACGGCGATGCCCAGCGCCCACAGGACGGCCGCCAGGCACGCGCCGTCGAACACCCAGTTGCCCAAGGAGTAGGCGAACGGCCGCACCCACGGCAGGAACCCGGGCTGTACGCTGCGGGCCCGGCCGGCCAGGCGCACCAGTGCCGTCTCGGCCTCCCGGACCCGCCGGAACCGCCTCCCCAGGGCGGTCACCGCGTTGTGCACCGCACGGCGGGAGCCCGCGAACCGGAACAGGCCCAGGACGAGGGCCGCCGTGCCGGCCACCGCCGCCAGCAGGCCGAGCACCGGGCGCACGAAGGCGTCCGGCCCGGTCGAGCCGGCCGCGAGCACACCGGCCACCAGGAGGACGAACAGGCTGACCACCGCCAGTGCTCCGGCCACCGCCAGCACGGCGGCCGCGAGCGCCTGTTCCACGCCCCGGCGGCGCATCTGGCGGAAGACCCACGCCGTCGCGAAGGCCGCCCCGCCCGGCAGGGCGCCGGCCACGGCGTTGGCTGCCGCGACGACGGCGGTCGTCAGCCCCATGCCCCACCGGACGCCGCCGGTCCGCAGCAGCCAGCGCTGCACGGCGGCGAAGCACACGACGGACACGGCCTCGCACGCCGCGGCGAGCAGCAGCCCGGGGCGGCTGACCTCGGTGACGATGCGGTACGCCTCCACCAGTTCGCGGTGCCTGGACCGGGCGACCAGCACTGCGGCCGTCAGGAGGACGGCGGCACCCAGCCACCGCACCGGGCCGAGCCACCGCAGCGGGCCCGGCCGGGCGGGCCGGGCCTGTTCGGGCCCGTCGTTCGCAGCCCGGTCCCCCGCAGGTCGCGGCACGGCGGGTCACCTCCGGGGGTCGTCGGCGCGCGACGCGGACGGGCGGGGACGGCCGCGGGGTCCTCGGGACCGCGAGCCGGCCCCGGGCGGGGCCGGGCCGGACCGGTGGCGGGTGAGGGCGAGGAGCGCGACGTCGTCGGTGAGCCCCCCGGCGGCGTGCCGGTCGAGGTCGGCGAGGAGTGCGTCCAGGACGCGGCCGGGGTCCGGCGGGAGGGGGCGGGACAGCGCGGGGACGGGGTCGTAGAAGGTCCCGTCGCGGTCGCGGGCCTCGGTCACTCCGTCGGTGAACAGCACCAGGACCGCGTCCTCCGGCAGGTCGTACCGGTCGACCGTCACCGGGGCCCTCGGGCCGCCCAGGTCGGCGAGGCCCAGGGGCAGCGCCGGGACGGCCGGCTCCAGCGGGCGCACCAGGCCGCGGTGGACCAGCAGCGGCGCGGGGTGGCCCCGGTTGACCACGCGCAGCACGGTGCCGCCGACGGGCAGCTCGGCGACGACCGCGGTGGCGAACGTCTCCCCCTCCGCCCCGTCGGGCGGGGTGTTCAGCCGCCGCATCCGCTCCTCCAGGCGGCGGACCACCGCGGGCAGGTCGGGCAGGTGGACGGCGGCCTCGTCGAAGGCGCCGAGCAGCGCGTTGACGGCCCGGACCGCGCCCAGGCCCTTGCCCCGGACGTCGCCGATCATCAGCCGCACGCCGTGGCGGGTGGCGTGGACGGCGTACAGGTCGCCGCCGACCGCGGCCTCGCGGGCGGCGGCCTGGTAGCGGGCGGCCACGGTCAGCGGCCCGACCCGGCCGGCCGGGGCGGGCAGCACCGCGCGCTGGACGGCCTCGGCCACCTCGCGGGCGGTGCGCAGCTGCTGCCGGTCGCGGGCCATCACCCGGTTGAGGAAGACGGCCAGCACGGTCAGCACGACGATGCTCGCGAAGGGCACGGCCTCGGAGGCGCTGAACAGGTCCCTGCCCTCCAGCACCACGTCGAGCAGGCCGGTGACGACCGCGGCCGCGCCGACGGCGAGGGTTCCGCGCCGGGAGAGGACGGGCGCGGCCATCACGGGGGCGGCCGCCAGCAGCGGGAAGGTGCTCACGTCCGGCGGAGTGAGCAGGTCGAGCCCGAGCGAGCCGACGAGCACCGCGGCGGGCAGCCACCGGAGCCACCGCTTCCCGGTGGGCGTGCCGTCGTGTCCCATGGCCCCGCGTTCCCTCGACGACCTCGAAGAGCCCCGGCTTCCAGTCTGGGGCGGCTCCCCGGCCCCGGCGACCCGGGCGGGCCGTGCGGGAGGCCCCGCGCGGTCCTCCTGCGGCTGCGAGGGGCCCGCCCCTGCCGGACAGTGGGAAGTCCGGTGCGGATGCCCCGCGGAGTACGGAGGTGCACGTGGGCGAGACGGTGAAGACCGGGCGGACCGGCACGGCCCCCGACCCGGAGGAGCGCGTCGAACTGCTCCTGCGCGACCTGCGCACCTCCCGCTCGGGGCTGTCCTCGCGGGAGGCCGAGCGCCGTCTGCTCCACCACGGGCCGAACGAGCTGCAGCGCCGCGGCGGACGCCGCTGGCCGAAGGAGCTGGCGCGGCAGGTCACCCACCCGCTGGCCCTGCTGCTGTGGGTCGCGGCGGCGCTGGCGTGGGTGGCGGGGATCGCGACGGTGGCCGTGGCGATCGTCGTGGTGATCGTCGTCAACGCGGCGTTCGCGTTCGTCCAGGAGGCGCAGGCCGAGCGGGCGGTCGAGGCCCTGGCCGCCTACCTGCCCCACCGCGCGAAGGTGGTGCGCGACGGCCGGGAGGAGGAGGTGGAGGCGACCCGGCTGGTGCCCGGCGACCTGCTCGTGATCGAGGAGGGGGACCGCGTCTCGGCGGACGCGCGGCTGATCGACGGCGGCGTCGAGGTCGACCTGTCGTCGCTGACCGGCGAGTCGGTCCCGGCCTACCGTTCCGCCTCCCTCGCGGACACCGGGGTTCCGCTGATCCAGGCCCGCGACCTGGTGTTCAGCGGCACCACGTGCACCGAGGGCGAGGCGCGGGCCGTGGTCTTCGCCACCGGGATGCGCACGGAGCTGGGGCGGATCGCGGCGCTGTCGGAACGGGTCGGGCGGGAGGAGAGCCCGCTGGAGACCCAGGTGCGCAAGGTGGCGTGGCTGATCGCGCTGATCGCCGTGGTCATCGGCGCGGCGTTCACCCCGGTGGCGGTGTTCGCCGCCGGCCTGTCGCTGGAGCAGGCCGTGGTGTTCGCCGTGGCGCTGCTCGTGGGCAACGTGCCCGAGGGCCTCCTGCCCGTGATCACCCTGGCCCTGGCGATCGGGGTGCGCGGCCTCGCACGCCGGGGGGCGGTGGTCAAACGTCTCAGCGCGGTGGAGACCCTCGGCTCCACCGACGTGATCTGCACGGACAAGACCGGCACGCTCACCGAGAACCGCATGCGGGTCACAGCGGTGTGGACCGACCCCGGGAGCAGCCGATCGGCACCCCGGCCGGCCCGGGGAACACCGGTCCCGGCAGCGCCGGTCCCGACAGCGCCGCCGTCCGGGCCCTGGCCGAGGCCGTGGCCGCCTGCAACAACGCCCACGCCGACGCCGGGGACGGCACGCTCGGGGACCCCACGGAGGTGGCGCTGCTGGAGGCCGCCCGGGCCCTGGGAGAGCCCCTCGACCCCGCGCGGCGCGAACGGCAGCGGCGCCGCCACTTCCACTTCGACCCCGTCCTGAAACTCATGTCGACCGTCGACGAGCGCGACGGCGCCGTGTGGGTCCACACCAAAGGAGCCCCGGAGGCGCTGCTCCCCCTCTGCACCGCCGTCGCCGAACCCGACGGCGGAACGGTCCTGCTCACTCCCGAACGCCTCCGCCGCGTCGAGGAACGCGTGGACGCCTACGCCCGGCAGGGGATGCGCGTCCTCGCCGTCGCCCGGCGCCGGCTGGAGCCGGGCCGCCCGCTGCCCGACCGGCGGGAGGAGGCCGAGCGCGGCCTCACCCTGCTCGGCCTCACCGCCATGATCGACCCGCCCCGCCCGCAGGTGGCCGACGCGGTCGCCCACTGCCGTGCCGCCGGCATCCGGATCATCGTCGTCACCGGCGACCACCCGCTGACCGCGGCCGCCGTCGCCCGGCAGGTGGGCATCACCGGCGACCACCCCACCGTCGTCAACGGCGAGGACCTCGACGCCATGAGCGAGGACGACCTCGACGCGCTGCTGCGCGGGCAGCGGGAACTGATCTTCTCCCGCAGCTCGCCGGAGGCGAAGCTGCGCATCGCCGACGCGCTGCGCGCCGAGGGGCACGTGGTGGCGATGACCGGGGACGGGGTCAACGACGCCCCCGCCCTGCGCCGCGCGGACATCGGCGTCGCCATGGGCCGCTCCGGCACCGACGTGGCCCGCGAGGCGTCCACCATGGTGCTCACCGACGACGACTTCGCCACGATCGTCGCCGCCGTGCGGGCGGGCCGCCAGGGCTACGACAACATCCGCAAGTTCATCTGCTACATCTTCGCCCACTCCACCCCCGAGATCACCCCCGCCGTGGTCTTCGCCCTCAGCGGCGGCGCCGTGCCCCTCCCGCTCACCGTCCTGCAGCTGCTCGCCTTCGACGTCGGCACCGAGACCCTGCCCGCCCTGGCCCTCGGCCGCGAACCCGCCGAACCGGGCCTGATGAACCGGCCGCCGCGCAGGCGGACCGAGAGCATCATCCGCGCTCCCATGCTGCTGCGCGCCTGGCTCTTCCTGGGCGTGATCTGCGCGGCCCTGGCCATGTCCGGCTTCTTCTTCGTCCTGCTGCGCGCCGGATGGCGGCCCGGCGACCCCACCGGCCCCGGGGAACCCCTGAACCACGCCTACCGGCAGGCCACCACCATGACCTTCCTCGGCATGATCACCGGGCAGATCGGCACCGCCTTCGCCGCCCGCACCGAGCGGGTCTCCCTGCGCTCCATCGGCGTCTTCTCCAACCGTCTGCTGCTGTGGGGCATCGCCTTCGAGCTCGCCCTCGCGGCCCTGTTCATCTACACCCCGCCGTTCCAGTCCCTCCTCGGCACCGCCGCCCTCACCCCCGCCATGCTCGCCCTCACCGTCCCCTTCCCCTTCGTCGTCTGGGGGGCGGACGAGATCCGCCGCTGGCTGCTGCGCCGCCGCGCGGCGGACGGCCGGACGCCGCCGGAAGGACTCGCCGCGTGACTCCCGGGGGCCGGCGCGTCCGGGAGGACCGGCGGATCCGGCAGGCCGCCGCTCACCCTTGTGCACCGCTGCGACGGTGAGCGGGGACGGCAGATGGTTCCGTAGTGGCAGCACTGTGACAGCACTCGAGTTCCGGCGGTCCGCCAGGAGGTACGAAGGATGAAACGTCGATCCGGTGGGGGCCCTGCCGTCCGGTCCCTCGCAACCCTCGCGACGGGCCTGGCCGTGGCGGCGGTGCTGCCGATCGCGGCGGCCTGTTCGAACGACGGCGGGAACGGCGGGGGCGGGGGCGGTTCGGGCAGCCCGAGTGCTTCGGGCAGCCCCGGCGCCTCCGCGTCCGCCGGTGTGCTCACCGCGGCGGGGGCGAGGAGCGCGCTGATCACCGAAGCCGACCTGGGGTACGGCTGGAACGAGGAGAAGGGCGCGGCCGGCTGGCGGGACTCCCTGCCCGTCGGCAAGGTGGACGTCGCGGAGTTCCTCGACGACAAGGCGAGCGCGGCCGTCTGCCAGAAGTTCGTCGACGCCCTCTACACCGACGAACTCCTGGGCAAGCCGTCCGGGGCGAGTGCCCTGACCGGTTTCTCGGACGCCGACCGGGCCCGGATGCTCTACCAGGTCGCCTCCTACGACCGGAACCGGCTGGACGACTCGATGGCCTGGCTGAGGACGGTCCCGTCGGCGTGCGACCAATTCACGATCACGGGCGACGGCGGGGGGAAGCGGACCGTCCAGGTCGTCGAGGCCCCGCTGCCGAAGACCGGGGACGCACGGCAGGGGCTGAACATGACGGTGAAGGGCACCGTGGACGGCGAGCCCCTGACGTTCACGGCGGACATCGCCGCCGTGCGGGTCGGCTCCAGCGCCATCACCGTCACCAACGGCGGACTCGACGGCGTCGAGCCCGGCTCGACCCGGCAGGCGGTCGAGCAGGGCACCCGGCGGCTCGAGGCCGTCCTGGCCGGCAAAACCCCTCCCGAGCAGCCCCCCGGGCCGCAGGACTGAAGCACGCCGGGGCCGCACGCCGGCACGGGGCACCCCTTTCGGCGACCCTCCCGGCCGGGGCCCTCCCGCCCCGGCCCCCGCCCGGCCGGCGGCCCCGCCGGCCGGGCGGGTCACCGCTCGGCGGGGCGCCGCTCAGTGGCCTCCCGCGGAGGACACGGGCAGGCGCTCGGTGAACGTCCTGCCGCCGTCGCGGGACTCGTAGACCCCGTCCTGCGTGGCGGCGAGGACGTGCTCGTCGTCGACGGCGGTCAGTGCCTGGGGCTGCCCGCCCGGGACGGTGCCCGCCTTCCGCCAGGTGGCGCCTCCGTCGGCGCTGCGGTGCAGGCCGCCGGCCGGGTCGACGCCGTACAGGGCGTCGGCGGCGGGCCACGACAGGAAGGCCAGCACCTGCCCGGAACCGGCGCCGAAGGTCCGGCCGCCGTCGGTGCTCCCGGCGACGCCGTCCTCGGTCGTGGCCAGCACGACGTCCCGGTCCTTCGGGCTGACGGCGATGTCCGTGGCGGCGATCTCGGCGCGGGTGTCCCAGGTGGTCCGGTCGGTGCTGACACGCAGGAGGCCGCGGGTGCTGTCGTAGCCGTAGACGGTGCCGTGCGCGTACTTCAGTGAGTGGAAGTCGGCGGCGCCGCCCAGCGAGAGGGTCTTCCAGGTCCTGCCGGAGTCGGTGGACCGGAGCAGGCCCCGGTTGGCGTGGCCGCCGCTGCCCTCCGCGGGGTGGCCGCTGCCGAGGAAGGTCTTCGGGCCGATGACGGTGAAACTCATGTAGTCGGCCGTGTCGCCGACCCGCTCGGCCTCGCCCGTCCGCGCCACGGCGATGACGCCTTCGTGGGTGGCGACGTACAGGCGTCCGTCGGCCGGGTCGATGCCCAGCCCGTGGACATGGCTGACGGCGAGCCCGCCGGGGCCGCCGTCCGGCTCGGCGGAGGCGTCGGGGCCGGAGGAGCAGGCGGCCGTAACGACCGCCAGAACGGCCGCGGTGACGGCTGCGGCCGCGCGGGAACGAATCTTCATGCTGAGGACCTCTCGGTGGCGGCCGTCCTTGCGGCACCCTCGGGGTGCTCGGCCGTCGTGGTCGGGAACATCGGGGCGAAGCCCCTGCCGGACCCTTTCGTCGGCCCGGCGCGGCCGGGGCCGTACGACCGGCGGCCGCGGCACGCGCGGCAGCGGCGGACACGGCCCGGTCCCGGCCTATGTCCGCAGGAGTTGCAGCTCGGCGAGCGACAAGGACGCGCGGCCGCCCTCCGGTGCGGCCGCCGTGGACGGGCGGCCGTCCGCCGGTTCCCCCGCCCGGCCGGTGGGGTCGGGGGCCGGGCGGGAAGGACCGGGCCCGTGCCCACGGCTCCCGAGGAGCACGTCGCATCTGCGTGCTCCGCGTGCCCGCGGTCGTCACCGCCGCCGCAGGCGGATTCGGCGTTCGGGAGCGCCGGGTCCGCGTGGTGCGCGGCGGCCGAGGAGCGGGAGGAGTGGTCGCCGGTGACGGCGGTCGCCCCGCCCGGCGCGAGGCCGTGCATGCCGAACAACCCGACCAGCAGCCCGAGCACCAGCAGCGCCGGCCACCGCCTCGGCGGCGACGGCACGCGGCGGGACTGTGCACGGACTGTCACGGTCCCCATGCTACGGAACCCGCCGGCCCCGCCGGCGAGCGGGTACGTCGCCGGAGCAGGCCCAGGGTCCCGGCGACGGTGAACATCACCGCGGCGAACAGCACCAGTCCGGCGGCGGCCCCGGAGCTGTCGGTGTCGGGGTTGGGCGTGCCGGGCATGGCGGTGCCTCTTCTCACCGGGCGGTCCTGTCCGTGTTCCGCGGCCGGCCGGGCGGAGGCGGCAGGGGCGTCCGTGTGCGGTCGTCCCCGCCGCTGCCCGTCGGGCCGAGAACGGTCAGTGCAGGATCCTCTCCTTGGCGCGCCGGAACTCCTCCTCCGACAGGTCGCCCCTGGAGCGGATCTCGGAGAGCTTGGCGAGTTCCTCCGCCTCGCTGAGGGGCCGGCCCGCGGTCCCGGCGGTCCTGCGGATGTAGGCGTCGACCTCCGCCTGCCGGGCCCGGGCGTGCTGCACTTCGCGCGCGCCCATGTTCCTGCCCCGGGCGAGGAGGTAGACGAAGACGCCGAGGAAGGGCAGGACGAGGACGAAGACGAGCCATCCCGTCTTGCCCCATCCGCCCAGGGCGTCGTCGCGGAAGATGTCGGTGATGACCCGGAAGAGCAGGAAGATCCACAGGACCCACAGGAAGATCCACATGGTGGTCCAGAATGCTCCCAGGAGCGGGTAGTCGTAAGCCAGGTACGTGGAGCCTTCCATTGCCTTCTCCCGTTTCCTTCGGTTTCGGCCCGTCCGACCGGTGCGGATGAATCCTCGGCCGGGCGGTTCGTCATGGGCCCTTCCGGCGGAGGGGACCGCGGTGCCTCCGCCTCCCCTCTCAACCGCCGGGGCCCGTGTCGCGGTCGGAGCCCGTGTCTCGGTCGGGGGGTGCGCCGGGGGGGGGCGTGCGGCGCCGGTGCCCGTCGCGAGGCCGGTACGGGACGGACCCGGCCCGTCGGCCGCCGCGGCGAGGACGCCCAGGACCACCAGCGCGAGCAGGACCAGGCCGAGAACGAGCGCCACGAACGCAGGTGTGGGGTAGTTGCGCAGGATCAGGGCGAGCGCGCCGAGCGCGATGACGGCGCCGGTGGTCCAGCCGCGGTGCGCCTCCAGCCAGCGGCCCGCGCCGTCGGTGCGCAGGCCGGAGCGGGCCGCGGCCCGGCCGAGGGCGCCGGTGCCCCGGGCGGCTGCCGAGCGCAGGGCACGGGCGGCGCGGTCCGGCCCGTACAGGTAGGCGGTCAGCGCGGTGAGCACCGCGACGACGAGGATCGTGAGGGTGCTCTGGCGCAGGAAGCGCACGAGGGTGTCGTAGATGGCGGTGGCCGCGTCCCGGGGCAGCGTGGTGGGCGGTACGGAGTTCACGTAGACCTGGCGCATCACCGCGAGGCCGGCGAGCAGGAGGAGCATCATCACGCCGATGCCGATCGCGGCCGCCAGCAGCGCGGCCCGGTGCCTGGGCGCCGTCCAGACGGCCAGGGCGGCCAGGGCGATCGTCACGGGGGGCAGCCAGGGGCCGAGGACGTTGATCAGCTGCATGGCGGTCTGGGCCTGGCTGAGCTTGTCGGTCTGCAGCAGCGGAATCGTCCGGTCGACGTCGGGGATGTTCGCCGCCCTCTCGTATCCCGCGTCGACCAGCCGCCGCTGGACCTCGTCGACGACGGTGCCCAGGTCCAGTACGACGGTGTCTCCCCTGGCCTGGACGGCGCTGGTTCCTTCGCCGGTGAGGGTCTTGACCACGGCGGCGTGGGCGCGGCGGTTGGCGTTCTCCCAGAACTGGGGGAACCGGTCGCCGGTCACCACCTTGGTCACCACGTTGTCGACGGCTGCGGCCAGGGCGTTCTTGAGCGGGCCGGCCAGGGCCGGGACGTTGTCCACCACCCTGGGGGGCGCGTCGGCCCGTTCCAGGGCCTTGGCGAGGGCGGCGGTGAAGGCGTCGACGTCGACGTTGTCGACCACCCGGTCGGTCAGCCGGTCGGAGACCGCATCCTGCACCGCGGGGTCGGTGGCGAGCGGCGCGACGGTTTCGACGTACCGGTCGACGTCGGAGATCTGCGAGTCCATCCATGCGGCCACGACGGCGACCGGTGAGAGCAGGAAGGCCAGCGCCAGCAGCACGGACGCGAACGTCCAGCGCAGTCGGCGCCGGTTCCTGTCCGCGGTCTCGCGCAGCCGCTCGTCCTCCGCGCGTCCGGGCGCGCTCGGGGGGCGCGGCCCGCCGGGACGGTCGCGGTCGGCGGGAATCTCGGACGGATCCACGGTTCCTCCCTTCGCCCAGGACTGCGCGGGGCTGCCGGCTTCCGGCTCGCGGACGCAAGGGTCCGGCCGCGGCTGCCGTCCCGCCCCTCGGGGGATAAGGAGTGCGTGTCACGGGACGCGCCGTACCGGACGGCGGCCGTCCGGCGGTGCGTTTTCCCGCCGGTGCCGCCGGCGTGTTCGGTGTCGTCGGGAGGAGCCCTCGCCGACGGCACCTTCATGGTCACCCTCTCGGTCGGCGACCGCCAGGCGGGGGCGGGGCATCGGCCCCGGATCACCCGGTCGGACGAACGCGCGCCCCGGGCCGTGCCCGGGGACAGTGGAACCCGAGGGGGATCCGGCGCAGTCGCCCCTGTGCGGGCCCTACCGGGGTGGAGGAGCCATGGGTGAGGAACCACGTCCGTACGGCCGCGCGGACCGGCGCCGGGCTGCCCGTCTGGCACTGGCGGCAGGGACGGGCGCGGTGCTCGTCCTGCTGGTGTTCGCCGGGCTGCGGAGCGTCGTGCTGGTGGGTGCGGGAGTGGCCGGACTGGCGCTGACGGCGGCCGGGGCGTGGTGGGTGCTCGCCCGCTCCGGCCCGGTGCGGGCCCTGGCCCTGGTCATGGTGGTGGCCGCGCCGACCACGGTTGTTGTCCTGTACATGTCTGCCGGACTGTTGTGGGTGGTGCTCGTCTCGCTCGCCCTGTGGGTTCTGGCCCTCCGCACGGGCAGGGCCGCATTGGCGGAGGACGTCGAACCGGCGGGGGCGCGGGAGGTTCCGGCGGCTCCTCCCCGGCGGCCCTTCCTGATCATGAACCCGCGTTCGGGCGGCGGGAAGGTCGGCAGGTTCGACCTGGTGGAGAAGGCCGAGGCCCTCGGGGCCGAGGTCGTGGTGCTCGACCCCGACCGTCCGCAGGACGTGGCGGAGCTGGCGCGACGCGCCGTCGCCGACGGCGCGGACCTGCTGGGGGTGGCCGGCGGGGACGGCACGCAGGCCCTGGTCGCCGGCGTGGCGGCGGAGCACGACGTCCCGTTCCTGGTCGTCTCCGCGGGGACGCGGAATCACTTCGCGCTGGACCTGGGCCTGGACCGGGACGACCCCTCGACGTGCTTGGAGGCCCTCGCCGACGGCGTCGAGTTCCGCGTCGACCTGGGCCTGGCCGACGGGCGCGTCTTCGTCAACAACGCCTCCTTCGGCGCCTACGCGGCCGTGGTGCAGAGCCCGGCATACCGCGACGACAAGGTTCGCACCACCTTGCGGACGCTGCCGGACCTGCTGGCCGGCGAGAGCGGCCCGCATCTGGTCGTGCGGGTCGGCACCGTGACGATCGACGGCCCCCAGGCCCTGCTGGTGAGCAACAACCCCTACCGGACGGACGACCCGGCGGGTCTGGGGCGCCGGGAACGACTGGACCGGGGCGTGCTTGGGGTGCTGGGCGTCAGGGTCGAAAACGCGAGGCAGGCGGCCTGGCTGCTCCGCGGTGGGCACGCGCCCGGGCTGACTGCGACGACCGCCCGCGAGGTCGTCGTCGAGGCCGACGCACCGACCGTTCCGGCCGGGATCGACGGGGAGGCCCTGACCCTGCCGGTCCCCGTGCGCTGCCGGATCGCACCGGGTGCCCTGCGCGTACGGGTCCCCCGCGACCGCCCCGGCGTGCCGCCCGTGAAGCCGCCGATGGACTGGCGCAGGGTTCGCCGACTGGCCCTGACCACGGTGCGCACCGCAGCCGGGCGTGAGGCCGGCAGGTCGGCGCCGACTCGTGGCGGGCCGTGACACCGGACCGCCGCGGCCACGGCCGGGGGCCCGAGCTCCGGCGAACCCCGGAACCTGCCGGAACGTTCCACGGGCCTGCCGGGCGGCACGCGGAGTATTCCACGGCCCTTTGGGCAAAGATCGTGAAAGGTCACGATCGGCGAGCTTTGCTCCTTTCCTCACTCTTTGCTCGCCCGAGGACGCCTGGTACGGCCCCGGTGGAGGTGGCGGATGACGAGACGCTGGCGGCCTCTGCTGATCCTGGGGACCGCACAGTTCCTGATGGTGCTGGACACCTCCGTGATGAACGTGTCGATCAGCCAACTGGTCGAGGACTTCGACACCGAGGTGACCGCGATCCAGTCGGTCATCACCCTCTACACCCTGGTCATGGCGGCCTTCATGCTCACCGGCGGCAAGCTGGGGGACATGTTCGGGCGCCGCCGCGTCTTCGGTGTCGGGCTGGTCGTCTACGGCACGGGGTCCGCAATGACCGCGCTGGCCCCCACCCTGGGAGTGCTCACGCTCGGATGGTCGGTGACCGAGGGGCTCGGCGCGGCCCTGGTGCTCCCGGCCCTGGCGGCCCTGGTGGCCGGAACCTACCGCGGCCGGGACCGGTCCGTCGCCTACGGCGTCATCGGCGGGCTGGCCGGGGCGGGCATCGCACTGGGGCCGCTGATCGGCGGGTGGGTGACCACCTACCTGACCTGGCGGCTGGTCTTCGCCGCCGAGGTCGTCGTGGTCGTGGGCATCCTCGTCCTCCTGCGATGGGTCGAGGAACCCCCGCGGCCGGCGGGCCGGCCGCGGCTCGACACCGTCGGAGCGCTGCTGTCGGTCACGGGGCTGGCGCTCATCGTCCTGGGGGTCCTGCAGAGCAGCGCCTGGGGGTGGCTGGAGCCGCGCAACCCCCCGTTCACCGTCCTCGGCTTCTCCCCGACCCTGTTCGTCGTCTGCGCCGGCGGCATCCTCTTGAGGCTGTTCCACGACTGGGAGCGCCACCGGGAGGCCGAACAGCGGGACCCGTTGGTGCGCTTCTCCCTGTTCGGCATCCCGGCGCTGCGGTCCGGCCTGGCCATGCTGCTCGGCCAGAACCTCATCCTCCTGGGCCTGTTCTTCGTCATCCCCCTGTACCTGCAGGTCGTCCAGGGCTACACCGCGTTCCAGACCGGCCTGCAGTTGCTGCCGGCGTCGGTCACCATGTTCGCGACCGCCATGAGCGGCCCGCTCGTCGGGCGGGCCGTCGGCCCCCGGGCAGTGGTGCGCATCGCCTTGGGCGTGCTGCTCGGCTCCGTGCTGTGGCTGCTGGCCGGCATCGAGCCGAACATCGACACCGGACAGTTCGCCGGGGCGATGGCGGCGATGGGAGTGGGTATGGGACTGCTCGCCTCACAACTGGGCAACATCGTGCAGTCCAGCGTCGGGGAGGCGGAGCGGAGCGAGGTGGGAGGGCTGCAGTACACCGCCCAGAACCTGGGCTCCTCCCTGGGTACCGCGCTCATCGGCGCCATCCTGATCGGCGCCCTGGTGAACGTGTTCACCGCCCGGATCACCGAGAACCCGCAGATCTCGGACCAGGTGCGCCGGCAGACCGGGGTCGCGATCGCCGGCGGCGTCAGCTTCGTCAGCACCGACCACGTGCGCGAGGCCGCCGAACACTCCGGCCTCCCCCCGGCCGAGGCGGACGCCTACGTGGACGCCTACGCCCAGGCCCAGCTCCACAGTCTCAAGGCCGCCGTCCTGGCCGTCGGCGGGATCACCCTCGTCAGCTTCGCGTTCACCCGGCGGCTGCCCGTCGAGCCCCTGACCCCGCGAGTGCGTCCCGCAGCGGCGGAGCGCTGACTCACCCGCGGGAAAGACGGCGGTAAAGAGGAGCCGCGGCAACCCCGATCCCCGCCACGGGGAAGGAGGGCGCGCCGAAGGCGACCGAGCCGCACGACAAGCCCGGTGCTCCCGGTGCTCCGGAAGGACAGCCGGCCTGCCTTCCCCGGACGCGGGCAAGCCCGGCGCCCCGGGCCCACAGGCCCCCCGGGGCTGCGGCCCCCGGGGAACACCGCGGTCGGCGCCGCCCTAGGCTGGTCGCATGGACGACGCTTCCACCGGCGGGAACGACGGCTCGCTGCCGCTGATCGCGGTGCTCACCGGGGCCGGGATCAGCACCGACTCGGGGATCCCGGACTACCGCGGCCCGCAGGGCGTGTGGCGGAGGAACCCGGAGGCCGAGCGCCTGGTCACCTACCAGGACTACATGGCCGATCCCGAGGTCCGGCGCGCCTCGTGGCTGGCGCGCCGCGACAATCCGGTCTGGCACGCCGAGCCCAACGCCGCACACCGGGCCCTCGCCGACCTGGAGCGGTCCGGGGTCCCGGTGAGGATCATCACCCAGAACGTGGACGGCCTGCACCAGAAGGCCGGCTCCGACCCCCGCAAGGTCCTCGAGCTGCACGGCACGCTGTTCGCCGTGGTCTGCACCTCCTGCGGTGCCCGCAGCACCATGCGCGAGGCGCTGGACCGGGTGGGGGCCGGGGAGCCCGACCCGGCGTGCCGGGCCTGCGGCGGCGTCCTGAAGTCGGCGACGGTGATGTTCGGGCAGGCCCTGGACGGCGAGGTGCTGCGGACCGCGGCGCACGTCGCGCAGGTCTGCGACTGGTTCCTGGCCGTCGGCAGCTCGCTGCAGGTCGAGCCGGCCGCGTCGCTGTGCCGGGTCGCGGCGGAGGCGGGCGCGAGGCTGGTGGTGGTCAACGCCGAGCCCACCCCCTACGACGACCTGGCGGCCGAGGTGGTCCGCGAGCCCATCGGCACGGCCCTGCCGGCCCTGCTGGAGCGCATCGCCGGTTGAACGGCGCCTCCGCGGGCCGGGACACGGCGGTGCCCTCCGGGACCTTCCGGGTGAACACGGGGCAACAACGCCGCATACGGAGCATGTACGGACCACCCGCGCGGAGGAGCCCGCCGGCGAAGGCCATAGAGTGCAATCCCTGCGATGCCCGCTCCACGATCTCTTAAGGACATGTGCACCCGGCCATGAGTTGGTTTGAGTCGTTCATTCTCGGACTGGTCCAGGGACTGACCGAGTTCCTCCCGATCTCCTCCAGCGCGCACCTGCGGCTGACCGCGTCGTTCGCCGGGTGGTCGGATCCCGGGGCGGCCTTCACCGCCATCACCCAGATCGGCACCGAGGCGGCCGTGCTGATCTACTTCCGCCGGGACATCGGGCGGATCGTGCTCGCCTGGTTCCGTTCCCTGCGCGACCGGGAGATGCGCCGCGACCCGGACGCGCGCATGGGCTGGCTGGTGATCGTCGGCAGCATCCCGATCGGCGTGCTGGGGCTCGCCTTCCAGGACACCATCGAGGGCCCGTTCCGCGACCTGCGGCTGATCGCCACCACGCTGATCGTGCTGGGCCTGGTGCTGGGCTACGCCGACTACCGCGCGGCCCAGCAGGAGAAGGGCGGGCGGCACCGGGCGGTCGTGGAGCGCAAGGAGCTGCACCACCTGAGCGTCAAGGACGGCCTGATATACGGCATGTGCCAGGCGATGGCGCTGATCCCGGGCGTCTCCCGCTCCGGCGCGACGATCAGCGGCGGCCTGTTCATGAACTACAGCCGCGCGTCCGCGGCCCGCTACTCCTTCCTGCTGGCGATCCCGGCCGTGCTGGCCTCGGGCGTCTTCGAGCTCAAGGACGTGGTCGAGCACCCGCACATCGACTGGGGGCCGGTGCTGCTGGCGACCGCGGTCGCGTTCGGCGTCGGCTACGCGGTCATCGCCTGGTTCATGAAGTTCATCACCACCAAGAGCTTCATGCCGTTCGTCATATACCGCGTGCTGCTCGGCATAGTGGTGTTCGTCCTGGTCGGGCTGGGCGTGCTGGACGCGGAGGCGGGCGCGACGGTGGGGTAGCCGCGGCCCCCGTACGACGGCGGTGCCCCCGGGTCCTCGACGGCCCGGGGGCACCGCCGTTCCGCGGCCCGGCGGCGGGCCGGTCGCGGCGGCGGGTCAGGCCCAGTACAGGCCGCGGGCGCGGCGGGTGTCGATGACGGCGGCGGCGGTGTCGTCCGGGGCGGCCGGGAAGTACGCGACCTCGAACTGCAGCTTCTCCGCCGCCCTGATGGACCCCTTGCCGGGGAAGTCCAGGAAGGACTTGCCGCCGCTCGTGCCGCGCTCGACGATGCCGCCGGTCCAGCGGCTGCCGTCCGCGCGCAGGTGGAAGAAGCGGCCCTGCACCGTACCGCCCGCCGGGGCCGTCAGGGTGAGCTGCACCAGCACGTCGTAGACCGTCGCGCCGGTCAGCAGGGTGGTCCTCTCCACGGGCAGGGTGGTCCACCCGCCCGGGGCCAGCTTGCGGTTGTCGGCGTCGTACAGGCCGATCGTCTTCGGCACGGGGTCCTCCTCGGCGTCGGGGGGGCCGTCCAGGCGGTCGCCGATCCGGGTGCGCATGGACGACATGGTGAAGCCCTTGGGGTCGACCTTGCCGGGCTGCCACTCCAGGTGGCCGATCACCGACCGCTCGGACCAGCCGTGGGCGCGGCAGACCGCGGCGGAGGCCTTCTCGATCGCCTCCAGTTGCGCGGCGGGCCACGGGTCCCTGCCGTCCCCGAGGTTGACGCACTCGAAGCCGTAGAACCGGGCGTTGCCGTCGGTGTTGGCCTCATTGTCCGCGGGCAGGGTGGCGGCCTCGTTGATCACGGCGCGCAGCACGTCGTCGTCGCCCAGGCCGGCGTGGTTGGCCCGCCCGTTGCCGACCAGGTACACCGTGCCGTCCTTGGCGATGACGCCGTGGCACAGCGGGCCGGGCAGCGAGCTGTGCCCCTCGTAGCACAGGCGCACGGAGGCGTCGGTGCCCTCGGTGACGGTGTGGTGGATCATCACCCCGTGCACCGGGCCCCACGCGCCCTTGCTGTTGCGGTTGTTGGTCCGCCAGGAGCGGTACTCGACGACCTTCAGGCCCTCGGCGCGCAGCGCCGCGACCAGCCGGTCGGCCGACAGTGGAGTGGCCATCACGCCTCCCGGGGCCGTCGGCGGGCGCGGACGCCGCGCGGCGGTCCGCCCGGTGACGGGTTCGAGGTGTTCGCTGTCATCGCCAGGCCTCCGTGGGGTCGAGGCCGCGCTCTCGGTGGCGCCGCCGGTCGGAGTCGGGATCACAGGGATCCTTCCCGCATTCGGAGCCTTTCGATCCGCCTCGCCGGAAGTTCCCCGCCGGCGCCGGGGCCGGTGCCGGGGCCGCCGCGCGGGGCGCGTGCGCCGCGGCGCACCCGCGGCGGCGGGGCGACCCTCCGACGGCCGGTCACGTGGCGGCCCGGGCCGCCTTCCCGACCCGCCGTCGGGCGGCCGTCCTCCGTCGCCGGGGCACGGAGCGTCCCGCTCCACGGTGTTCGGGGAGCGGGCCGCCGACGGTACCGTGACGGGCGGTGCCGCCGTCAGCCGAGCAGCCGGCCGCCCGAGGCCCCCCAGGGGGTGGCCGAGCGCGATGGCGCCGCGGGTGTTGACGGTCCCCGGGCCGATGCCCCACGCGTCCACGCAGGCCAGGGACTGGACGGCGAACGCCTCGTTCGGCTCGACCGCGGACACTCCGCGGCCCGCGATGCGTGCGACGGGGTCCAGTCCGATGCGGTCGGCCGCGTCCGCGGTGCCGAGGAGCAGGGCCGACGCTCCGTCACTCAGGGGTGAGGCGTTGCCCGCGGTGATGGTCCCGTCCGGGCGGAACGACGGCTTGAGCGCCGCCGATTCGGCCTCGTCGGTGCCGGGGCGGACGGTCTCGTCGCGGGTGAGTTCTGCGGCCGGGACGACCAGGTCGTCGTAGAACCCGTCGTCCCGGGCCGCTGCCCGATCCCGGCCGGGTCGAGGCCGGGGGTCTTGGACAGCACGCCGGTCAGGGCGGTGGCGGCCAGGTCGTCGGGGCGGACGCCGGCCGGCGCGCCGTTGAAGCGGCCGAACGGCGTCCGGGACGCCGCGTAGAGGTAGGCGCCGGTCACTGTGCAAGACCTCCGGCGAGCGCCGCGGCGCCCGCGCCGGCGCCGTCCTTCTCCGCGGCGTCCTCCTCCGCGCCGTCCTCGATCGCGGCCGAGGCGAGCGGGACGGGGGTGAACATGGGGGGCTCCTCGTCCGGGGTGAGCGCGGTGGGGCCGTACACCCAGTCGGTGAAGTGGTAGTCGTAGGTGTCCCGCGCCCGCATGATCGCGTTGCGCTGCAGCCGCTCGACCCCGCCGAGGTGCCACAGCTCGCCCCAGGCGCGCCCGGTCGTCAGGATCCGCCGGCAGTGCTCGACGCGGACCGCCTCGTAGGCGGCCAGGGCGGCGTCCCAGTCCGGCCGGACGTCGCCGTCGGCGGCGGTGGCGGTGGCGGTGGCGATGGGGGTGGCGGCGTGGCGGGCGTAGTGCTTGGCGAGCACCCAGCCGTCCTCGATCGCCATGATCGCGCCCTGCGCCATGTACTGCAGCGGCGGGTGGGCGGCGTCGCCGAGGAGGGCGATGCGCCCGTGCACCCAGGTCTCGATCGGGTCGCGGTCGAGCATCTGCCACCAGCGGTCCCGCCACATCAGCGGGATGCCCTTGCGCACGGTGTCGCAGGTGCCGGCGAAGGCCGCGTCGAGCTCGTCGGGCGTGCCCCAGTCCTCCTGGCCGGCCAGGGCCTTCGGGGACTCGAACACGGCGACCTGGTTGAACATCTCGCCGCCGCGCAGCGCGTACTGGACGAAGTGGCAGCGGGGGCCGACGTGGACGGTGACGTCCTTCTCCGCGACGCCGTTCTCCCGCACCTGCTCGATCGGGACGGCGGCCCGGTAGGCGACGTAGTCGGAGCTGACCACCTCGTCGCCGACCAGCTTGCGCCTCGCCACGGAGTGGAGTCCGTCGGCGGCGACGACCAGCGGCGCCTCCTCGGTCCGGCCGTCCTCGAGGCGGACCCGGGCCCCGGTCCCGGTGTTCTCGTAGTCGACGACCTTCCGGTCGGTCAGCAGCTCCACGTCGGCCCTGCGGCAGGCGCGCAGGAAGATGCCGTGCAGGTCGCTGCGGTGGATGACCATGTAGGGGAAGCCGTAGCGCCGCTCCAGGTCCCGCAGGTCGAGCCGGGTCAGCTCGCGGGAGTCGACCGCGTCGCGCATGACGATGTTCTCGGGGAGCACGCCCAGGCTCTTCGCCTCGTCGAGCAGGCCGTACTCGTCGAGGATGCGGGTGCAGTTGGGGGCGATCTGGATGCCCGCGCCGACCTCCCCGAACTCCTTGGCCCGCTCGAGGACGCGCACGCGCAGCCCCTCCCGGGCGAGGGCGAAGGCGGTGCTGAGGCCACCGATGCCGCCCCCGACGACGATCACGTCGGGCTTGCCGCCGGTGGAGGGTTCTGCAGGGTTCATCATCTCTTCCTCGGGAGTAGCAGGAGCCGCGGGGAGGGGTTGCGGGGGTCGCCGCGGGCGGGTGTCAGAGCCAGGCGGCCAGGGCCGGGGCGGGTCCGCCGTCGGGGGCGGTGGGGCCGCCGTCCCGTCCGGTGAGGTAGGCGGTGATCCTGTGGAGTTCCCCGGCGAGCGCGACCGGGTCCCCCTCGCCGGGGAGCTCCCAGCGGTCGCCGGTGTCCGTCGCCTCCAGGGTGAGGGCGGGGCCGGGGGCGGCGCCGCGCTTGCCGACGACGTCGTCGCACAGGGCGGCGAGGAAGTCTGCGGGCAGGTCGGCGAAGGACGGGCCGGCCGCCAGGTCGACCGCGTGCACGCACACCTCGCGCGAGCGCATCCACGGCAGTTCGGTCGCGGGCACGGTCCGGCCCTGCGCCGTCACGACGGACGACTTCCACTGCTCGTCGCCGAGCGCGGCCATCCCCTCCTCGAGGGCGTCCGCGGAGCGGCGCAGCCAGGCCGTCAGTTCGGCGGCCGGCATGCGGGCGCCGCACTCGATCCCGGCGGCGCGCTCCTCGGGGGAGGCGTACATCGGGGTCGGCTCGCCGGTGGCGGCCCAGTGGACGAGGTTGGACAGGGCGTCGGCGTTGGCCGCGACGTGGGCGACCACGTGCTTGCGGGTCCAGCCGGGCAGGGCGCTGGGGGCGTCCAGCCCGGCGTCGTCGAGGTCCGCCGCGCCGACGAGCAGGCCGGTGCCGAGCCGCGCCCAGCGGCGGGCGTCGTCGAAGGTCCGGGGCATCAGGCGGACTTCTCCTCTGCGACCTTGTTCTCCAGGCGCCCGAGGCCGTCGATCTCGGCGACGACGGTCTCGCCGCCCGTGAGGTAGCGCTGCGGCCTGCGGGCGTGGCCGACGCCGCCGGGGGTGCCGGTGGCGATGATGTCGCCGGGGTTGAGGCGGACGATCGTGGAGACGTACTCGACCAGGGCGACCGGGTCGAAGAGCAGGTCCGCGGTGGTGTCGGACTGCATGACCTCGCCGTCGACGGTCAGGCGGACGTCGAGGGCGGGGCGGACGCCGCCCGGCAGTTCGTCGGGGGTGACCAGGTACGGGCCGACGGGGGTGGTGGAGTCCCACATCTTGCCCTGGAGCCACTCGCGGGTGCGGAACTGCCAGTCGCGGCAGGTGATGTCGTTCAGGACGGTGAACCCGGCAATGGCCTGCTCGGCCTCCTCGCCGCGGGCGCGGCGCACGGGCGCGCCGACGACCACCGCGAGCTCGACCTCCCAGTCGAACTGCTCGGTCTCGTGCGGGCGGACGATGTCGTCGCCGGCGCCGACGAGCGCGTCGGCGAACTTGGCGAACAGGGTGGGGTACTCCGGCAGGTCCCGGCCCATCTCCTGGATGTGGTTGCGGTAGTTGAGGCCGACGCACACCACCTTGGACGGCCGCGGTACGACGGGGGCGAAGTCGGCGCCGGCCGCGGGGTACACGGTGGCGGTCGCGGGGGTCGCGGCGGCGGCCTTCCCCGCCCAGTCGTCCTGGGCGAGCAGGGTGCCCACGTCGGGGGTGCCGAGGTCGACGAGGACGTCGCCGTCGAGCTTCACGGCCCGGGTCGTTCCGTCGATCCGGACGGTCGCGAGCTTCATCGGGTGGTGGTTCCTTCCACGTGGGTGCGGTTGAGCCGGAGGGCCTCGAAGACCGGGGAGTCGCTGAACCGGAAGAGGTCCAGGGCCCCGGAGTCGGAGTCGGTGGAGCCGGCCTCGGAGCGGATCGAGAGCGGCTGCCAGGAGGGGACGACGAACAGGTCGCCGCGGGTCACGGTCCAGGACGTCTCCCCGACGGTGACGGTGCCGGAGCCGTCGAAGACCTGGTGGACCGACGATCCGGTCTCGCGCACCGGCGCGGTCTCGGCGCCCCGCGCGATGCGGTGCATCTCGGCCCGGACGGTGGGCAGCACGTCCGCGCCGGTGGCCGGGTCGCTGAACCGGACGGCGGCGTGGCCGGGCTCGACGGTGCCGCCGAAGCCCTCGGCCTCCAGGGCGAGCTGGTCGGCCAGGGCGCGGTCGGTGTGCTCCCAGCGGTAGGCGAGCAGCGGCGAGCCGGGGCCGGTGGTGCCGGCCGAGAGGGGCCGCAGGCCGGGGTGGCCCCACAGTCGCTCGGAGCGCGAGCGGTCGGGGGTGATCCGCTCGGCGTCGCTGATCCCGTCCCGGCCGAACTCGAAGAACTGGGTCTCGGTGGCGTACTGGAACGGGATGTCGAGGCCGTCGATCCAGGCCATCGGCTCGGAGGTGGCGTTGTGGTGGGCGTGCCAGTTCCACCCGGCCTGCGGGAGGAAGTCGCCGCGCCGCATGGCCACCGGGTCGCGTCCGACGACCGTCCACACGCCCTCGCCCTCGACGACGAACCGGAAGGCGTGCTGGGTGTGCCGGTGCTCCGGGGCGTCCTCGCCGGGCATGAGGTACTGGATGGCCGCCCACAGCGTCGGGGTGGCGAACGGCCTCCCGCCGAGGGAGGGGTTGGCCAGTGCGATGGCGCGGCGCTCGCCGCCGCGGCCGACGGGCACGAGGTCGCCGGCCCGGGCCGCCAGCTCCCGCAGCCGCTCCCAGCGCCACAGGTGCGGCACGGCGCGCGAGCGCGGGTGGGCCGGCATCAGGTCGCCGATCTCGGTCCACAGCGGGACGAGCAGCTCGCTCTCGAAACCCCGGTACAGCTCTTCGAGCGCCGGGGTGACCTCGGGCCGGTCCTCCCCGGAGACGGCCTGCAGGCGCACGGGGGATCCCGTGGCGGCGTCTGTGGTGGTGGTGTCAGTCACGGGTTCAGCATGCGTTGCGTTCTCTGTGAAGACATGTAGATTCTGTGGAGCAGAACAAGGGGAGCTCCGTTGGACAAGCCGCTCAAGACGCCGCCGCCGTACGCGATCGCCAGCGTCGACCACGCCCTCAGGACGGCGGCCATGCTGCAGCTGGAGGGCGGGCTGACCGTCTCGCAGGTCGCCGAGCGGCTGGGGGTGGCCCGGTCGACCGCGCACCGGCTGCTGGCGATGCTCGTCTACCGGGACTTCGCGGTGCAGGACGAGAACCGGGTCTACCACGCGGGCCCCGTGCTCGAGCTCGCCGCGCACTCCCGGTCGCAGGTGTCCCTGCTGCGGGCCGCCGCCCTGCCCCACCTGCGCAGGCTGGTCGACCTGCTGAACGAGACCGCCAACCTGAGCATCCGCACGGGCGACACGGTCCGGTTCATCGCCAGCGCGGAGTGCACTCAGGCGCTGCGCGTCGGCTCCAGGGAGGGCATGGTCTTCCCCGCCCACCGCACGACCGCCGGCCTGCTGCTCCTCGCCGGGCTCACCGACTCCGAGCTGGACGAGGTGTACGCCCCCGAGCGCCACCTCGACCGCCCCGGGGACCGCCCGGACCCGGCGGTGCTGCGCACCGAGCTGGCGCGCGTCGGCCGCAGCGGGTTCGCCGTGAACAAGGAACGCTCCGAACGCGGGCTCGTCGCCGTGGGGGTCCCGGTGCGCGGCAGGGACGGCACCGCGCAGGCGGGCCTGTCCGTGTCCATGCCCGGCGTGCGCTACGAGCCGCGCCGGCTCGAGTCGCTGGTCGCGACCCTGGAGGCCGCGGCCCGCGCCCTGGAGGCCGACCTCGCGACGGCGTACTGATCCGGGCGGCAGTGCCGGGCCGGGAGCGCCGGGCCGGGGGCACGGCCCGGCGCCGGGCGGTCAGCCGGCCGGGGTCGCGCCCGTCCCGGTCCACTCGTGGTAGGGGAGGCGCTTGATCTCCAGCACCTCGCCGAGGACGCCCCACTCGTTCTTGCCCATGCGGGTCAGCGGGCGCAGCTTGGTGATCTCGGGGTGGTCGCCGTCCAGCACGGCCTCGGAGACCGCGGCGTGCACGACCCGGCCGAAGACGACGGTGGAGTCCCCCAGCAGCACGGTGCTGTGCAGGCGACACTCCAGGGCGACCGGGGAGGCGGCCACCCTCGGCGGCCGCACCTTCCTGCCGGGCTCGCGGGCGATGCCCACCGCGTCGAACTCGCTCACCCCCGGCGGGAAGTCGGTGCCGGTGGCGTTGATCTGCTCGAACAGGTGCTCCGGGGCGAAGTTGACGGTGAACTCGCCGGTGGCCTCGATGTTGCGCAGGGAGTCCTTGCGGCCCACCGAGCTGAACTGGACGACGGGCGGGCTCGCGCAGGAGATGGTGAAGAACGAGTGCGGGGCCAGGTTGTCGACGCCGTCCGCGGACGTGGTGGACACCCAGGCGATGGGCCGCGGCACGACCGTCGAGGTCAGCAGCCGGTGGACCGCGGTCGCGTCCATGGCATCGGGATCGAACTCTTTTCGCATGCGGCCAGTATCCCGGCAGCCCGTTGCGCGGGCACCGGCGGGCGCGGCCGCCGCCCCGGCCTCCCGGAAGAGGCTGGTTTGACAGCCTTGAATATTCGCCCGCATGGTTGCTTCACGTCATTGAAGTTTTCAGATTGTCCGAATCGGTCCGGTCGGCGCCGGCCGGCACCACCGGCCCGGTACGCCGGACCGCCCGCGCGGCGCGGAGGGATCCTCCGTCCTGCGCCCCACACCCCGGAGGGAAACCGAACATGCGCGTCGAGGTATGGAGCGACATCGCCTGCCCCTGGTGCTACGTGGGCAAGGCCCGCTTCGAGAAGGCGCTGGCGGCCTTCCCGCACCGCGACGAGGTCGAGGTGGTGCACCGCTCCTTCGAGCTGGACCCGAACTTCCCCAAGGACGACGTCGGCCCCGTCGTCCCCCTGATCGCCAAGAAGTACGGCATCACGGAGGAGCAGGCGCAGGCCAACGAGCGCAACATCGGCGCGAACGCCGCCGCGGAGGGCCTGGAGTACCGCGCCGAGGGCCGCGACCACGGCAACACCTTCGACATGCACCGCCTGCTGCACTTCGCCGGGGAGCGGGGCCGGCGGGACGAGCTGATCTCCCTCCTCTACCGCGCGAACTTCGCCGGGGAGCGCTCCGTCTTCGGGGACGACGCCCACCTGGTGGAGCTGGCGGCCGCCGCCGGCCTCGACGCCGACGAGGCGCGCGCGGTGCTCGCCGACCCGGACCGGTACGCCGACGAGGTGCGCGCCGACGAGCGCGAGGCCGCGGCACTGGGCGCGACCGGCGTGCCGTTCTTCGTCCTCGACCGCAGGTACGGCATCTCCGGCGCCCAGCCCGCCGAGGTGTTCGCCCAGGCACTGGCCCGGGCCTGGGACGAACGCGCACCGCTGAAGACGATCGCCGACCCGGCGCGGCCCGGCGACGACGCGTCGGTGTGCGGCCCCGACGGCTGCGCGGTCCCCGGGCAGTCCTGACCCCCGCCCCCTCCCCCGGGCCGATCCTCCCCCGGGCCGCCGCAGCAGCCGGCGGCCCGGCTGGCCGCCCCGCGCCGGACAGGGCCCGCCTCTGCGCAACGTGAAATTGTAGGGTGGGACCACACATCCGTGGAGGGGAATCCATGAGCGAGCCCAGAAGCCGCCCACTCGTCTCGGTCCAGGCCCACCTGCGCGACCAGGTGGCCAACGCCCTCCGTGCCGCGCTGATCGCGGGCGAGCTCCAGCCCGGGGTCGTCTACTCCGCCCCCTCCCTCGCCTCCGAGTACGGCGTCTCCGCGACCCCCGTCCGCGAGGCCATGCTGGAGCTGGCGCGCGAGGGGCTGGTGGAGGCCGTGCGCAACAAGGGCTTCCGCGTGACCGAACTGTCCGAGCGGGACCTGGACGAGTTCACGGAGCTCCGCTCCCTGATCGAGATCCCGACCGTCGGCCGGGTGACCCGGTCGGCCGCGCGGGAGCAGCTGGAGGCACTGCGCCCCGTCGCCGAGGAGATCGTGGCCGCCGCGAAGGCCGGGGACCTCATCGGCTACCTGGAGGCGGACCGCCGCTTCCACCTCGGCCTGCTCTCCCTGGCCGGCAATGCCCGGCTCGTCGAAACGGTGGGCGACCTGCGCAAGCGCTCCCGGCTCTACGGCCTCGCCGACCTCGCGGAAGCAGGCGCGCTGGTGGCCTCCGCCCAGGAGCACACCGAACTGCTGGACATCATGCTCACCGGCGACGCGGAGGCCGCCGAGGCGTACATGCGCCGGCACCTGGCGCACGTGCGGTCCCTGTGGGCGGCGCAGCAGCAGGGGAAGCTCCGGAAGAACCCGCAGGTCCGGGAGCCGGGCGCCCGCTGACCGGGCCGCGGGCCGCCGACGGCCCGCGCACGGCGGGAGGCGGCGGTCACCGCAGGCCTTCCTCCGTGATCAGGCCGTCGCGCAGTTCCAGGACCCGGTCGGCGGCCGCGATCAGGCCGTCGTCGTGCGTGGCGACCAGGGCGGTGACGCCCTCGCCCGCTACGACGGCGCGCAGGAGTTCCGTCACCGCCGCGCGGGTCTCCGCGTCCAACTGCCCCGTCGGCTCGTCCGCGATCAGCAGCGCGGGCCGGTTCGCCAGCGCCCGGGCGACCGCCACCCGCTGCTGCTGGCCCCCGGAGAGCTCCCCGGGGCGCTGCTCGGCGTGGTCGCCCAGTCCGACCATCTCGAGCAGGAGCCGCACCCTCTCCTCGCGTTCGCGCCAGGGGGTCCGGCGCAGCCGCAGCGGCACGCCCACGTTCTCGGCGGCCGTCAGCACCGGGACGAGGCCGAAGGACTGGAATACGAAGCCGATGCGCTCGCGCCACAGGGCCGACAGTTGCTTCTCGCTCAGCCCGGTGAGCTCCACGCCGTCGAGGAGAACGCTTCCGGAGTCGGGCCGGTCGAGGCCGCCGACCAGGTTGAGCAGCGTCGTCTTGCCGGCCCCGGAGCGCCCTCTGACCGCGACGAGCTCGCCGCGCGGGACGTCGAGGTCCACCCCCCTCAGGGCGCGGACCGCGGTGCGGCCGCTGCCGTAGGTGCGCACCAGGCCGCGGACGGTGATCATCGTCTCCGGTGCCGGGCCCGGGGTGCTCCCCCGCCGGGCGGGGGTCTTCGCGTCGTGCGTGGCGGACATGCCCGTCATCTCCTTCCGAGGCAGGGGGGGCGCCGGCGCGGGCCGGTCAGTCGTCACCGGAACCGCCCGGACGGTCGGTGACGCGGTCCGGACGGTCGGCGACGCGGTCCGGGTGGACGGCGATGTGGTCCGGCCGGAGCGCGAGCCGGACCCGTTCCGCGATGCCCAGGGTCTCGGTGAACCCCCGGGGCAGCTGGAGGCGGCCGGCCCGGTCGACCGTGGCGTACTCCTGGGTGACGACGCGCTCCGCACCGTGCTCGTCGACCTCGGAGCGGAGCACCACCTCGGACGCGGCCCGCCCGTTGCGGACGGCGATCGCGCGGCGGACGGAGGAGGCGACCGCGGCGTCGTGGGTGACCACCACGACCGTGGTTCCCAGTTCCTCGTTCGCGGTCCGCAAGGAGGCGAGGACCTGCTCGGCGCCGGAGGAGTCCAGCTCGCCCGTGGGCTCGTCCGCCAGCAGCAGGGACGGCGAGTTCGCCAGGGCCACCGCGATCGCCGTGCGCTGCTGCTCGCCCCCGGACATGTGCCGCGGCAGGCGGTCGCGGCAGTGGCCGACGCCGAGCAGGTCCAGCAGCTCCCGGGCGCGCGCAGTCCGCTCGCGCCGACGCGTCCTCCTCCCGGCCAACTGCATCGGCAGCAGGACGTTCTGCTCCGCCGTCAGGTACGGCAGGAGGTTGCGCGAGGTCTCCTGCCGCACGAAGCCGACGACCTCCCGCCGGTAGCGCAGCCGTGAGGCGGCGTCCATGGCCAGCAGGTCGTGTCCGCCGACCCTGGCGGCACCGGCCGTCGGCACGTCGAGCCCCGCGAGGATGTTCAGCAGCGTCGACTTCCCGCTTCCTGAGGCCCCGACGAGGGCCGTCAGCTCGCCGTGCCCGATGAGCAGGTCGAGCCCTTGCAGCGCCTGCACCTCGACCCCCTCGGCGGTGAAGATCCGCACCAGCCGGTCGCAGACGACCAGCGCGTCCTGCCCGTAGCCGGGGCGTTCCCGGGCGGCCTCCGCACGTTGTTCCAGGTCCGCCAGCGTCGCCGGCACCGTCCGCTCCGTCACGTGTGCTCCTCGGTTCTCAACTCCGTGCCGGGGCCCCGCAGACCGCTCAGCCAGGTCTGGAGCGCCAGTACCGTGCAGGCCAGCACCAGCACGCCCGCCGGCGGCCACAGGAGCGTCCCCGGGTCGGGTGTCAGAACGGCCTGCACCGTGGCCCCCTTCCCGCGGGCGTCGGCGCTGAAGGCCAGGGCGGTCAGGTCCACGCCCGGGCGCAGCAGCAGGACGGCGGCGAGGCCGGTCAGGATCCCTCCCGCGGCCGCCAGCACGATCGGCGGGAGGGCTTCGAGGAAGGCCAGCGCGTGGGCCTGCCGCCGGCTCGTGCCCATGGTCCGCAGGCGTGCCAGCAGCGCCCGGCGGCCGGGGGCCGTCCGGAGCAGGGCCAGCAGCAGGGCCAGCGCGCCGTACCCGGCGCAGGCGGCGACGGCGGCGAGGTAGAGGAGCCGCGCGCCCGTCTGCAGCGGGGTGCTCTCGTACCGGGCCAGTTCCTCGGAGTACAGCTTCACGGCGAGGCCGGTCCCGGCCCCGCGGGCCGCGTCCCGCAGTCGCGCGCCGTCGAGGTGCGCGCCGCCGACCAGCAGCACGGTCGGCTCGGTGCCGTCGGTGCCGTCGGTGCCGTCGGTGCGGCCGGGGCCGTCGGGGCGCGACCGTGCCAGGGAGGCGGCCGAGACGACGGCGAAGTCCCCCTCGACGGCGGGTGCGGCGGCACGGACGGCCGCGGCGCGGATGCCGACGGACCCCGAGTCCGTCGCGACGGTGGCCGCCCCGCCGCCGAGGTCCTCGGCCAGGCCGGGCGAGACGACGGCCGGCAGCGGGCCGGTGCCGCCGTACCGGCCCAGGGCCGCCGCGGGGAAGCCGCCGCCGTCCGGCCCGGTGCGGGCAGCCAGCCGCGCGTACGAGGAGGGGTCGACTGCGACGAGGGCGAACGGGCGCGAGAAGCCGGCCGTGCGCAGCCCGTACTCGACGCGGACCGCGGCCGCCTCCTCCACCCCGTCCACCCGGCGGATCCGGGCCGCCAGCCCTTCCGGCAGCGAGGCGGGGGCCTCGATCCGGGCGTCGGCCCCGACGGCCGCCCGTGCGGCGCGTGAACGGCCGTCGGCAACCCCGGCCAGCACGGAGCCGCCGAACGAGGCGACCGTGAGGGCGACCAGCACGGCCGCCAGCGGCATCACGGCCGCGGCGGGGGCGCGGCCGGCACGGACGACGGCCAGGTGGACGACCGCTCCGGACAGGCGGTCCGTGGCGCGGGCGAGCAGCCGCAGGGGAATCGGGTGGATCCGCCGCAGCAGCAGCGCGGCCGCCGTGGCGATCAGGACCGGGGCGGCGGCGGTCAGCACGCCCGCGGACGCGCCGCTGCGGGACGCGGCCAGTGCGCCGGCCACGAGGACCACCACCGTCAGCTCCACGACCACGCGCCGGCGGGAGGGGCGCGCGGCGGTGAGGTCCTCGCGCGCGGCCGCCCACGGTGTGCGGTGGGCGACGACGGCCCGCAACGGCAGCGCCAGGCAGGCCGTGGCGGCCACCGCGGCACCCAGGAGGAGCGCCGCCGCCCACCGCCGGGACGGCACCAGCAGCAGGGCGCACAGCACGCCCGCGGCGGCCGCGGGAACGGCGACGACCGCGGTCTCGGCGGCCAGGAGGCGTGCGATGCCGGGCAGGCTGCCGCCGCGGGCGCGCAGCAGTGCCGTCTCGGTGCGGCGGCCGGCGGCCGCCAGCCCGCCGGCCATGAGCAGGACGACCGCGGCGACCGAGGCGACGCCGACGGCGGCGACGAGCACGAGTGGTCCGGCGGCCCGCCGCTCCGCGGCGAAGGCCGCCAGCAGGGCGTCGAGCCCGTCGCCGTCGACGACCGCTCCCTCCACGGGCGAGCGGGCCTGGAGCCGGGCCGCGTCCGAGCCGCCGCTCAGCGAGGCGAGGGCCCGCTGCGCTGCGGGGACCTCGTCCGGGGTCAGGTCCTCCAGCCGCAGCGGATGGTGCCAGAAGGCGACCGCTCCCCCCTCCAGGCGCAGCAGCGCCTCCCGGGCCCCGCCGCCGGACAGGAGCCCGAAGTGCCAGTAGCCCCTGGGATCGCCGCGGCCGGGCACCCACACCATGGCGGGGCCGCGCACGACCGGCACGGCCGTCCACAGCGCCGGCCGCGGGCCACGGGGTTCGACGGTCCCGGTGATCCGCACGGTCAGGGGCGCGCCGTCGACGGTCGCCAGGCGGACGGACGACCCGGCCTCCAGGCCCATCACCTCGGCGGTGCGGGCGGTGAGCACCGCCTCGACGACGTCGTCGCCCGGGGCCTCGGCGGGCAGCCGGCCGGTCACCGTCCTCAGGCCGGACAGCACCTCGCGCGGTGGGACGACGACGGTGGCGCGCGGGTCGAGCTGCGCCGGCCGGGGCAGTGCGCGGCCGAGCGTCGGCGCCGGGGTGCCGTTGCGCACCCCGTGCACGTCCGCGCCCGGCTGCGGCACCACCGGCGGGCGGACGACGTCGCGGAACGCCTCGGCGGTCGCGGCGAGTTCCGCGTCCGAGGGGACCGGGCTCCGCCCCGGCGAGGCGTCCCGGGCGAGGACGTCGGCGGTGACGGTCACGCTGCGCCGGTCGGCCTGTGCCCGTGCCAGCGCCTCCCGGAGCGCGCCGCTCTCGTAGGAGTCGACCGCGCGGGGCAGGGCGGCGAGGAGGAACGCGGTGACCATCACCAGTACCCCCGTCGCCAGGGCCTGCCCCGGCGCGGCCCGCAGCCGGGCGCGGATCCAGGGCACGGCGCCGGGCCCGGCCTCCCGGGGACGCGCGGCTCGGCGGGCCCTGCGGGCCGCGCCTTTCTCCGGGGCGGGGACGGGCACCTCAGGACGCTCCTTCCCGCAGGGCGGCGGCATCGGGGCGACGGCCGACGGCGGCCGCGGCGATCAGGGGGACCACGGCCACGACGGCCGCCAGGACGGCGACGAGACCGGGCGGGAGGACCACGACGGCCTCCGGGACGGGGCGTGCGGCGCCGTCGGTCAGGACGGTCAGCGGCACGAGGAGGTGGGCCAGGAACGTACCGAGCACGACACCGGCGGAGACCGTCGCCGCGGCCAGCAGTCCGTACTCGGCGGCGACGGCGGCCCTGATCCGGCGGTGGCGGACGCCCAGGGCGCGCAGGACGGTGAACTCGTCCGCGCGTTCGCGCAGGGAGCCGAGGGCGGCGACCGCGAGGCCCGCGGCGGCCAGGGCCGCCGCGGCCGTGGCGACGGCCGGCAGGGCCGCCCGCGGTCCCGCCCCGAGCGGGTCGGTGGCCGACTCGTGCGCCCGTTCGTCCCGGACGAGCAGCGAGACGCCGTCCGGCCGGGCCCGCAGCACGGCGGCGACCGACCGGGCCTCACCAGGTTCGGCGGCCAGCCACCACTCGCCGGGCCGGAGCCCGCCGGCGGAGCGGGCGAGCAGGGCCCGGTTGACGGCGTCCAGGTCCAGCAGCACCGCTCCCCCGGCGGCGTCGGGTCCGTGCGTCGGCGCGGTCGGCAGGCTGCGCACGGAGCCCGTGACGCGCACGGTGAGCCGGGCCCCGGGGATTTCGAGGACGGCCGTTCCGCCGACCCCGGTCCCGGTGGCCTCCAGGAAGGCGTCGGTGGCGACCGCGGAGATCTCGGCCCCCCGCCCGGGGCGGGCCCCGGCGCCGAGGTGTTCTCCGGGCCGGTGGCGGCCCGCAGGGTCACCGTGCCCAGGGTGCGGTCGAGGCCTGCCGGGACGGGGGGTTCCGCCCCGGTGCCGTAGGCCGCGCGCAGGACGGCCCCCGCACCGCCGACGACGGGGGTCCCCGCCTCCGCGGCCGTCCGCCCGCTGCCCGGCGAGGGGCGGAAGTCGGGGTCGTCGACCGTCGCCTCGGCGGCCCACCGCGCCCGCGGCGGAACCGGGACGTCCTCGACGCCGCCCTCGGCGGTGACGGCCCGCAGCGCGGTGACGGTCAGCCGGCGCTGCTCCGGCTCCTGCGGCAGCGGACGGCTCGCCCGCAGCTGCGTCAGCCGCAGCGGCCCGGCGGGGGTGCCGAACGGGCCGGCCGCCCCGGAGAGGTCCAGCCGCAGCACGCGGGCCTCACCGTCGGCGGCCAGATCACCTGCGGCGAAGGTGTACGGCACGCCGTAACGGTCCTGGACGACAGCGGTGAGGCTTTCGGGCGCCGGGCCGCGGACGCGGCGGCCGTCGGCGCCCGCGGCCTCCAGGCGGACGGTGATCCGCAGCTGCCGCGCACCGTCCGGCAGGACGAAGCCCTCCGCGGCGTCCGCGCGCGGACGGCCCGGGTGCAGCGGTTCGAGAAGCTGCCGCAGCGGACGGTCCGCCTGGTCGTGCCGCATCCGCACCACTTCCGCCGCGCGGGCCGTGTCCATCGCCAGCACGGTGGCCGTGCGGCCGCCGGGCAGCGCCACCTGCGTCCGCGCCGCCGGGGTGAGCGCCTCGATGCCCGGCACCGCGTCGTACACCCCGCCCTGTCCGAACCCGGGGGTCGTGGTGCCGGTGACCCGCAGGTCGGCACCGGTCTCGAAGTCGGCCCGGTCGGCCAGGGAACGGTCCCGGCTCGCGCCCTGCCCGGCGGAGAGGGTGATCGTCGCCACGGCCAGCACCCCCAGCAGCAGCGTGCCCGCGAACCGCCCCGGCCTCCGCGCCGCCTGCCACCGCGCCAGGGCCGGCCCCCGGGACCGCCGCGCGGACCACCCGGCCAGCCGGGCGGCCGGCGGCAGCAGCCGGACCACCAGTACCGCCCCGGCCAGCAGGCAGCACGCCGGAACCGCCACCAGCAGCGGGTCCGCGCCCGGAGTACCGCCGTCGGCCACCTCCTGCGACGCCTGCCAGTACGTCACCGCCGCGACGGCCAGCAGCGCCACGTCCGCCCCGGCCCGCACCGCGGCGTTGAGCGCCGGCCGCCGGACCCTGACCGTGCCCTCGTCGGCGGGCGCACCCCTGCGGCGCAGTTCCGGCGCGACCAGCGCACCGACGCACACCCCGGCGGCGGCTGCGGCCAGGGCCCAGGACGTGCCGGACACCGGTCCGGCGACCCGCAGGCCCGCCACCGCCTGCGACCCGTGCCCGGCCAGACGTACCAACGGCCCGGCCAGCACCACGGCCGCCGCCGCGGCCGGGGCCACCAGGAGCAGCGCCTCACCGACCGCCACCGCGGCCAGCTGCCGGCGCGACGCCCCGCGGGCCCGCAAAAGGGTCCTCTCCGCCGAGCGTTCCCCGGCCAGCACCCCGGCGACCAGCAACAGCGCGACCCCCGCCAGGACCACCAGCTGCAGTGCGCCGGCCAGCAGTGCGGAACGGCTCGCCGCCAGTGACCGTTCCACCTCGGACAGCAGGCCGGGCAGGCCGGTGGCCACCTGCACGCCCTCGCCCTGCTCCCCGCCGTCCAGCCGCTCGGCCGCCTCCTGCGCGCCCGCGCGCAACCGGTCGACGTGCCCGGCCGTCGCCGTCGAGAAGTCCGCGCGCGCCTGCCAGGACCTCTCCGCCGGGGCGACGCGCCCGGAGGCGAACACCGAGGGGTCGGTGAGCAGGGGCCCGTAGGTCGTGAAGACGGAGAAGCCGACCCCGCGTCCGCCCAGCGGGTCGAGCCTCCAGTACAGCGCGTCCCGGTCGGCCGGCCGGTAGACCCCGGTCACCCGGATCCGCAGGTCCGGGCCGCCGCGCCGGTCGGCGAGGACCACCCGGTCCCCGGGGCCCACCCGCAGCCGCCGCGCCGCGGCCTCGGGCACGGCTACGGGGACGTCCTCCCCCGCCGAGGGCCGGCCGGGAACCTGCCCGGACACCATCTCCACCCGGGAGGTGTCGAGCGTGGCCAGCCTTGTCAGGTCCGGGCGGTCGTCACCGGCCGCGGCCGCACCGCCCCCGTCGCCGCCCGGGCCGTCCGCGTCGTCCGGGGTGCGCGTGCCGCTTCCGCCCGGCAGTTCGAAGGGGCCCGAACGGGTGCTGGACCCGACGTGCACCGGCAGCCCGCCGTAGGCGGCTTGCGCGGCCGCGCGCACGGCTGCGTCCAGTTCCTCCAGGTCCCGCCCCTCGACGTCCGCGTCCACTTCCAGCAGCGCCCGCGACGCCGACCGGTCCCCGAGGGCACGACGCACACCGGCGTCGGCGACCGCATCGCCGTACGCCCCGAGCGCGGCCAGTACACAGCTCGTCAGGACCACGGTGAGCAGCGCGACCGCCAGCAGCGACCGGTAGGCGCGCGCCCTGAGCAGGACGAATCCCGTCACCCCGACCCCCGTTCGAGCGGCGTCCCCGTCCCCGGGCCGCCCGTAGTGTTGTGCGAGGTTAACGAACCGACCGTTCGAACGTCCAGAACTTCCTTGTTCCTCGATGCAGCCGGGGGCCTACGACGGCCGCGGGCCTCCCGCCGCCTCCGGCCGGTGCGCCCGCCGGTGCGCCCGCCACTCCGGGGCGAGGACCGACCAGACCTCCATGTCGTGCCGCTTCCCCCTGTAGAGGTAGCTCTCCCGCAGCACGCCCTCCCTGGTCATCCCCAGCCGCCGGGCGACGGCGATGCTCGGCCCGTTCGCCGACGAGACGTGCCACTCGACGCGGTGGATGCCCCGCTCCTCGACGGCCCAGTCGACGAGCACGCGCACGGCCCTGGTCACCAGTCCCCTGCCGGCCGCGGACGGCTCCAGCCAGCAGCCCGCCTCGGCGACGCCGTTCTCCACGTCCATCGTCCGCAGGAGGACCCCGCCGACCAGCTTGCCGTCCACCCGGATGCCGTGGACGCACCCGGCGTCGGCGGCGGCCTTCTCCGCGTACGCCCGCAGGTACGAGCGGCTCGACTCCAGGTCCGTGACGACGTCCGGCAGCCCGACGTACTGCCCGATGAACTCCCGCCCCCGGTCCATGTGGGCCAGGAACTCCTCCGCCTGCCACGGTTCGAGGGGGCGCAGCTCCGCGCCGTCGTCGCCCAGGGATGTCGCGTACATCGTCGTCCTCGTCGTCCTTCGTCGCCGGAGCCGGTCCGCACTGCGACGGGATCCTCCCACGGCGGGGCGCGGGCGTCCGCGGAATACGGCCGGCGGATTCCCCACCTGCCGATTCCCACCTGCCGATTCCCACCTGCGGTTTCCGCACCGAACCAGGTACGGGGAGGCCGCCCTTCCGACATGATCGCCTTCATGCCGGACACTTCATCGATGACGTACGCACGGGTGGGCGCGGTCCTCCACGGGATCGGCATGATCTCCGAGGAGAGGATGCGCGGCGTCCTGGAGGAAGCCGCCTCCTACGCGCACGAGGAACTGGACCACTACGAGGCGGCCTGCGCCCTCGAGGAGTTCGGCGTGGCGGTCTCGGTCCACGCCGACGACATCGACTCCATCCACCACGACTACGCGTCCCTGCTGGACGATGCCCTCCGGGTCGCCGGCAACAAGGTCGCCATCACCGACGTGCGGCTCGTCGAGGGCGAGGGCCCCCTCGAGAACGGCCGTTTCGACAAGCTGGAGTTCCGGCGCAACGGCAGGCTCGTGTCCGTCCCCGCCGAGCACTTCGCGGACGACTACTACGACCAGGGGGCGGCCTGCGACGCCGTCGCCGAGACCGCCGCCGACGACGACCCCCGCGCGTGGCACTGGGTCGAGTTCGAGCACAAGCCGCACGCCGGCCACGACAGCATCATGGTCCTCGCCACGCCGGAGCAGCTGAAGGCGCTGCACGAGCACCTGGGTTTCACGTTCCCCGACTCGGACGGCTGGCAGGCCCCCGCGGACCCGCCGACGGTGCGCCGCGCCCGGGGTGACATACAGCGAAACGATCCGGGGGCGCCCGGCCCCCGGTGACCGGACCGGGCGGCCCCGGCGGGGCGCCGGCCGCCGCTACCCGGCGGCGTGGACGACGGCGAACAGGGCGCGTGCCGCGGTGCCGTCCGGCATCAGCCAGCCGGCGGTGACGTCGCCCGGGGCCTGCCCCGCGGGGGCGGACGGCTCGTCCCGCAGCGGTTCGAGGACGCGGTTCACCCGGAGGGTCAGCCGGCCCGGCCCGGTGGCGGCGCCCCGCGCGTGGACGTCGGTGCCGTGCGGCCCGTCGGTGACGTCCGTGACCTCGGCGGGACTCAGGGGCCCGGCTCCGGTGAAACGGGCGGTGACGGTCGGGTCGGGGGTGTTGCTGATGCTCTGCTGCTGCGGCTCGGCCTCGCCGTCGAGGAGGGCGAACAGCCGGGCGAGGAGGACCGGGTCGTGGACGCCGTCGTAGATCCACCGGCGGCCCAGCACGCCGTGCTCGGAGGTTCCGACGAGCGCGTGCTCGGCGCCGTCGAGCGGGGCCCCGCGGTAGGTCAGCGGCACCTGGTAGGCGACGGGCCGGTCCCCGGACTCGTCGACGGCCACCATGAACTCGATGCCGACCTCGCCCTGCGGGTCGTCGAGCCGGAAGCCGCCGGCCCGGGCCAGCCGCGGTTCACCGCCCGCGCCGAGGTACCAGGGCCGCCCGGGGAGCCACGGGGCGAGGAGTTCCAGCTTGGTGGGCTTCATCGTGGTGCGGTGGATGACGGACATGTCGCAGTGCCTCTCCCGTTTTTCACGCGTCCCGTGGGTGCGTGGTCATCCTGCCACCCGGACCGGGCCTCCGTGCCCGAACGGGAGGTCTCAGCGGACCGGCCGGTCTCCTCGGCCGGGCGGTCCGGCGGTGTCCGGGGCGGCCGTCCGCGACCGGGCGCCCGCCGCGCCCCGCTCCGTGGCCGCTCCCCGCTCCGTGGCCGCGTCCCGCTCCGTGGCCGCGGGCGCGGCGCGGCCCGGACGGGTGCGCACGGCGGCGCCGGCGCAGGCGATCACGGCGAGACCGCCGAGGACGGTGGGCCAGGTGATCCGTTCGTTCAGGAGCAGCGCGGCCCAGCAGATGCTCATCACCGGCTGGACGAGCTGCGTCTGGCCGACCTGCGCCATCGGGCCGGCCGCGAGCCCGCGGTACCAGGCGAAGAAGCCGAGGAACATGCTCACCGCCCCGAGGTAGGCGAACGCGGCCCACTCGGCCGGGGTGCCGGTCGGGGGGTGCTGCGACATCGAGACGCCCGCGAGGACGGCCATCACCGGGGCGGAGAGCACGAGCGCCCAGGAGATGGTCTGCCAGGCGCCGAGTTCGCGGGCGAGGAGCCCGCCCTCCGCGTAGCCGGCGCCGGCCGCGACGACGGCTCCGAGCAGGAGCAGGTCGGACCGGTGGAGGCCGCCGGGTCCGCCGCCCCGTACCGAGGCGAACGCGACCGCGGCGATAGCGCCGACGGCCGCCGCGGCCCAGAACGGGGCCGGGGGGCGTTCGTGCCCGCGGAGCACGGCCGCCACCGCGGTCGCGGCCGGCAGGAGTGCGATCACGACGGCGCCGTGGGCGGCCGGGGCGGTGGTCAGCGCGTAGGAGGTCAGCACGGGGAAGCCGACGACCACGCCGGCGGCGACGACCGCCAGCCGGAGCCAGTGGGCGCCGCGGGGCGGGCGCTGCCCCGTGGCCGCCAGCGCGGCGGCCGCGAGCAGCGCGGCGACCACCGCGCGGCCGGATCCGACGAACAGCGGCGACATCCCGCCGCCCCCGACGGCGACCCGGGTGAACGGGACGGTGAACGAGAACGCCGCGACCCCGAGCAGGCCCCACCGGAGACCGGTGCGGGAGGTGGATAGCACCGGTGTCGCATGACGGGTAGCGCTACTGTTGCTCTTCATGGACAACGGTAGCAGTTCGAGGATCGTCGCCGGGCTCCGCGCGTGGATGGAGACGGCCGCGCCGGGCGCGAGGCTGCCGTCCACACGGGCGCTGACCGCGCAGTACGGAGCAAGCCCGGTCACGGTGCAGAAGGCACTGCGGACCCTGGCCGCGCAGGGGGCGGTGGAGACCCGGCCCGGCGTGGGGACCTTCGTCCGCGCGGTCCGCGCGGCCCGCCCGAACGACTACGGGTGGCAGACCGCGGCGCTCGGGGCGCCGCGGAACCGCGTTCCGCAGCTGTCCACGGCGCTGCGGACCGTCCAGAACGACGTGATCGCGCTGCACTCGGGCTACCCGGACCGGGAACTGCTGCCCGAGCGCCTGGTGCGGGCCGCGTTCGCCCGTGCGGCCCGCGGCGACACCGCCGTCGGCCGCCCGCCGGCCGCGGGACTTCCCGAGCTGCAGGCGTGGTTCGCGGCCGAGCTCGGCGCCGCGGCGCCGGCCGGGGTCGCGCCGCCGTCGCCGGGCGACGTCGTCGTGTTCCCCGGCAGCCAGAGCGGCCTCAGCACCGTCTTCCGCGCCCTCGTCGGCGCGGGCCGCCCGCTGCTGGTGGAGTCACCGACCTACTGGGGGGCGATCCTCGCCGCCGCGCAGGCGGGCGTGCGGCTCGTGCCCGTCCCCAGCGGGGCGCACGGCCCCGACCAGGACGAGCTGGCGCGGGCGTTCGAGCAGACCGGGGCTCGGGCCTTCTACGCCCAGCCGAACTTCGCCAACCCCACCGGCGCCCAGTGGCCGCCCGGCCTGGCCGACCGGGTCCTCGGCATCGTCCGCGAGCACGGCGCATTCCTGATCGAGGACGACTGGGCGCACGACTTCGGCATCACCGCCGACCCGGTCCCGGTCGCCGCCCGGGACGACAGCGGGCACGTCGTCCACCTGCGTTCCCTGACCAAGAGCGTCTCCCCGGCCGTCCGCATCGCCGGGGTGGTCGCCCGCGGCCCGGCGCGGACGCGTCTCCTCGCCGACGCCCAGGCCGAGTCCGTGTACGTCAGCGGCGTCCTCCAGGCCGTCGCGCTCAACGTCGTCACCCAGTCCGCCTGGCGCACGCACCTGCGGAGCCTGCGTCACCGGCTCGCCGCCCGCCGGGACCTCCTCGTCGGAGCGCTCCGGGAGCACGCCCCCACCGCCCGCGTCGAAGCCGTGCCGCAGGGAGGGCTGAACCTGTGGGTCCGGCTGCCGGACGCCACCGACCTGGCGCGGCTCGTCCGGGACTGCGAGGAGGCCGGAGTCGTCGTGGCCCCCGGCAACGAGTGGTTCCCCGCCGAGCCGACCGGTGCCTACCTCCGGCTCAACTACTCGGGGCCGAATCCCGGCGCCTTCCCGGACGGCGCGCGCGTCATCGGGCAGGCACTCGCACGCCGGCAGGGGCGGTAGCGGTCGCGGCGGGCGCGGGCCCGCCGCGGCGGCTACGCGTCGGCGCCGGCCGGCGAGGCCGTGCGGCGGACCAGGTCCCGGAGCCCGGCGGTGGCCTGCCGGTGCAGGCCGCCGCCGAAGGTGACCCGCGAGGCGCCGAGCCTTCCCAGGCGGGCCGGCGCCGGGCCGCCGGGGAGGCACAGGGCGTTGACCGGGACGCGGAGGCCCTCGGCCAGGTCGGGCAGCACCTCGGCCGGGGCGAGGATCGGGTAGACGACGTCCGCGCCCGCCCCTGCGTACAGCCGGCCGCGGCGGACCGCCGACTCCACCGAGCCGTCCCCGTGCAGGAAGGTGTCGACGCGGGCGTTGATCACCAGGCGGCCGGCGGCCGCCGCGCTCACCTCGGCGAGCCGGTCGGCGTGCTCCCGCGGATCCTCGAGCTCGCCGGTGGCCGGATCGGAGTCCTCCAGGTTGCAGCCGACGACGCCCGCCTCCAGGAGCCGTTCGACGATCTCTGCGGGGGCGAGCCCGTACCCGGCCTCGATGTCGGCGGTCACCGGCACGTCCACCGCGCGGACGATCCTGCGCAGAGCGGCGAACATCTCGTCGGGCGGGGTGTGCTCGCCGTCCTCGTACCCCAGCACCGCGGCGACCGCCGAGCTGGAGGTGGCCAGGGCGGGGAAGCCGCCGTCGGCGAAGGCCCGGGCGCTGACCGCGTCCCAGACGTTGGGGAGCACCAGCGGGTCGTCGGGCTCGGCTCGGTCGTGCAGCGCCCGGAACGCCTCGGCGCTCGTCCTGGCAGGCATCAGTCGTCTCCCACAGTCGTCGGGCGCTCGTCGCCCGGGTCCGTCCGGCGGAGGCAACTCTGCACGCCTCCGGGCCGTCCGGAGAAGATCTGGGATGCTTCGGGTCGGCGCACTGCCGTGAGGCGGGGGATGCACACGCATGCGCGCCGCAAGGAACCGGACTCCCCGGGCACCGGCCCGGGGCCGCTGCCGGCACCGGTGCACAGAAAGGATCGTGGCATGTCCAGCGACCGCCTCATGCGCATCCACAGCGCCGAGTTCAAGGCCATGGCCGAGCGGGTCCTGCGGGTCACCGAGCTCACCTCCCGCCTGAACGTCCTGCCCTTCGAGGACGAGGCGGGCAAGGCGGAACTGTTCGAGCAGATCCTCGGCAGGCCGCTGCCCCCGAGGGTCACGATCTATCCGCCCTTCTACACGGACCACGGCCTGAACCTCGACCTCGCCGAGCGCGTCTTCATCAACCAGAACTGCACGTTCCTGGACTACGCCGGTATCCGGCTCGGCGAGCGCGTGATGATCGGACCGAAGGTCACGTTCATCACCAGCGGCCACCCGGTCGATCCCGGGGAGCGGCGGCTGTACCTCACCGGCGCACCCATCGACGTGGCGGAGAACGTGTGGATCGGTGCCGGTGCCACGATCCTGCCCGGCGTCAGCATCGGCCGTGACGCCGTGGTCGCCGCCGGCGCGGTCGTGGCCGACGACGTCCCGCCGGCAAGCCTGGTGACCGGCAGCAAGGCGACCGTGCACCGGAGCTGGTGACGGCCCCTTCGACGCCACGCCGGATCCGGCTGCGGGCAGCCACCGCGTCCCGCGGCCCGGGCCCGGGCAGTCCCGGGGCCGGGCCGTCCCGGAGCCGGGCCGTCCGCGCCCCGGGCCGCACGGCGGCGGGTCAGTCGAAGTCGAGCTCTCCGGTGCGGGTCCTCTTCAGTTCGAAGAAGTCGGGGTACGCGGCCAGGGTGCGGGCGGCGTCGAAGAGGCGCGCGGCCTCCTCGCCCCGGGGGATCGAGTTCAGGACGGGCCCGAAGAAGGCCACGCCGTCGATGTGGATGGTGGGCGTGCCCACGTCCTCGCCCACCGGGTCCATGCCCTCGTGGTGGCTCTTGCGCAGCGCCTCGTCGTACTCCTCGCTGTCGCCCGCGGCCAGCAGGTCCGCCGGCAGGCCGACCTCGGCCAGCGCCTGCGCGGCGACCTCCGCGAAGTCCTTGCTGCCGCCGTTGTGGATGCGGGTACCGAGCGCGGTGTAGAGGGCGGGCAGCACCTGCTCGCCGTGCTCGAGCCCGGCGGCGGTGCAGATGCGGACCAGGGACAGCGAGTCGTCGACCAGTTCGCGGTACCAGTCGGGCAGTTCCCGGCCCTCGTTGAGCACGTACAGGCTCATCACCCGGAACCGCAGGTCCAGGTCGCGGTGCTTTTGGACCTCGAGGATCCAGCGCGAGGTGATCCAGGCGAAGGGACAGACCGGGTCGAAGTAGAAGTCGACCCTGGCAGGGCGGTCGGTTGCAGCCGTCATGCAAAGGCTCCTGTGGTGTTCATGGTGAGGTGTTCGCCGTCGGCCTGCTCACCATAGGGCGCCGACGGGGCGTTCCTCCTGCGGATTTGACGCTTGATCACTTGTATCCGGTCGTCCCGTCCTGCCTCCGCCCCGCTCCTGCCCCTGCCCCTGCCCCAACTCCCGCTTCCGCCGTACGGATCCGGCCACACCCGCGGCGGGACGGAAGCGTTTTCGGCCACGCAGGGAAGGATTCGAGCCACTGTCATATGCCTGACAGGACAACGGTGCTGGTGGAACCGATGATGTTGCTGCGCCGACCCGGCCGGAACCGTGCGTGTCACGGCGCGCGCGCCCTGTACGGACGGCCACAACCGTCCCGAGGAGGGCGCACATGCCCCTGGAACCGACCCGCCGCAATGCTCTGCACGGCTTCGCCGCGATGGCCGTGGTGATCGGCTTCGACCCCCTGAACCGCCTGTGGGTCACCGACGACGGCCGGCAGGAGGGGGGCGCCCGCCGGGCCGCCTCGGCCACCCTGGAGGCGCTGCCCCCGCTCGACGGGACGCTGCTCGTCGACGAGGCGTCGCTGGCCGCGGCGGCGGACGACTACGGCCACATCGTGCACCGCACGCCCTCCGCCGTCCTGCGCCCGGGGTCGGTCGCCGACATCGTCGCGATGGTCCGGTACTGCAACACCCGCGGCCTGAAGGTCGCCCCCAGGGGCCAGGGCCACACCACCTACGGCCAGGCCCAGACCGAGGGCGGCCTCGTCGTCGAGACCTCCCCCCTGGACCGGATCGGCCAGGTGAGCGGGAACACCGTGACCGTCGGCGCGGGCGCCCTGTGGAGCTCGGTGGCCAAGGCCACCCTGGCCCACGGCCTCACTCCCCCGGTGTTCACCGACTACATCGAGCTCTCGGTCGGCGGGACCCTGTCCGTCGGCGGCCTCGGCGGGCAGACCCACCGCCACGGCTCCCAGCTCGACACCGTGACCGAGCTGAAGGTGGTCACCGGCGCCGGTGAGCTGATCACCTGCTCCCCCACCCGCCGCGCCGACCTGTTCCGGGCCGTCCTCGGCGGGCTCGGCCAGTGCGCGATCATCGTCGGCGCCACCCTCCGACTGGTCACCGCACCCGAGACCGTGCGCCACTACCAGCTGCCCTACTCCGACCTGGAGACCTTCCTGGCCGACCAGCGCCGGCTCGTCACGGAGGGCCGCTTCGCCTACGTCGAGGGGCAGGTCTCCGCCGCCGAGGACGGCTCCTTCAGCAAGTACGTGCTGGAGGCCGTCGCCTACGGTCCCCCGGCCGGCCCGGCCCCCGACGACACGCAGCTGCTGGCCGGCCTGCGCCACGACCCCGCCGGCGCGCAGATCGCCGACATGGGCTACTACGCGTTCCTCGACCGGCTCGCGGCGGGCGTGGCGGCCCTGAAGGAGGCGGGGCTGTGGGACTGGGCCCACCCGTGGCTCAACGTCATGCTGCCCGGCGACTCCGCCGCCCCCCTGGCCGCGTCCCTGCTCCAGGACCTCGGCCCCGACGACGTCGGCCCCGGCGGCGTCGTCCTGCTCTACCCGCTGCTGCGCGAGCGGCTGCGCCTGCCGATGCTGCGGACCCCCGACGACCCGGTCCCCTACCTGATGTCGGTGCTGCGCTCCTGCCCGCCCGGCGACAAGGAGACGGTCGACCGCCTGCTCGCGGCCAACCGCACCGCCTACGAGACGGTGCGCGACAGCGGCGGCCTCCAGTACCCGGTCGGCTCGATCCCGTTCACCGCCGCCGACTGGCGCGACCACTTCGGGTCGGCGTGGCCGCAGCTGGCCGCCGCCCGCAAGTGCTACGACCCGCGCGGCGTCCTCACCCCGGGCCAGGGCGTCTTCTGACGACACCCGGCCCCGGCCGGGTGCGGCCCCTGAACGAGCCGCGCCCGGCCCCGCCCCCGCCCGCCGTCCCCGCCTCCCCGCGCCCGCCGGCCCCAACGCCACGGGGCCGCGGGGCCACGGGGCCGGCAGGCGCGGGGAGGCGAAGTCCGCATTGCCGACGGTGACAGCGCGTCCGTTCGCCCGCACGCCGTGCGGTAGTGTGGCCGTCCCACGCAGTGAACGCACCGAGGAGGTGAGCCCCATTACCGCTGCAGCAGGCCGGGCGCTCCCCCCTCACGGCCGTACGGTCCCTCAGGCGTAGGCGACCGCGGAGCGCCCTTCGACGTCCCGAAAGGCACTCATGCCGGCTTCGCCGTCACTTCTCACCCTCCCGACCGTCATCGCCCGGCTCCGGGCCGCGGGCTGCGTCTTCGCCGAGGACGAGGCGCGGTTGATCCTCTCCGCGGCACGCACCCCCGGTGAACTCGCCTCCGCGGTGGACCGGCGCGTCGCCGGACTGCCCCTCGAACACGTCCTGGGCCGGGCCGAGTTCCGCGGCCTGCGGATCCTCGTGGACCCCGGGGTGTTCGTGCCCCGCCGCCGCACCGAGTTCCTCGTCGACCGGGCCGCCGCCCTCGCGCGGCCGGGGGCCGTCGTCGTCGACCTGTGCTGCGGCTCGGGCGCGCTGGGCGCGGCGCTGGCCGCGGCCGTGGACTGCGTCGAACTGCACGCCGCCGACATCGACCCCGCAGCGGTGCGGTGCGCCCGGCGCAACGTCGTCCCCGCCGGGGCCGCGTGTACGAGGGAGACCTGTACGAACCGCTGCCCGCCGCGCTGCGGGGCCGCGTCGACGTCCTGCTCGCCAACGTGCCCTACGTGCCCACAGGCGAGATCGGGCTGCTGCCCGCGGAGGCCCGCGAGCACGAGGCCCGGGTGGCGCTCGACGGCGGCGAGGACGGACTCGACGTCCTGCGGCGGGTGGCCGCGCAGGCGCCGCAGTGGCTGGCGCCGGGCGGCAGCCTGCTGTTCGAGACGAGTGAGGGCCAGGCACCGGCGGCCGCGGAGACCGTCGCCCGCAGCGCTCTGGTCCCGCGGGTGGCCGTCGACGAGGAGCTGCACGCCACCGTCGTCGTCGCGACCCGGCCCGGCGCCGGCGGAGCCTGCACCGACGTGCCCGGCGCCGTGCGCGGTCCGGGCACTCCGCACGGCGGCTGACCCGCCGGGACCGCGGCGAGGTCCTTGGGCCGGCGGGCCGGACACTCAGCCCGCCTGCCCCGCCGGGGTGGTCGGGAGCAGGTCGTTCACCCGCGGACGCGGGCGGCCACCGGTCTCCTCGGAGCGGCGTATGCGGTCGGCCGCCCACGGCGTCGGGTTGTCGTGGACCGGGCGGGTCATGCGGCGGACACCCCCGCGTGCGTCCGGTGCAGGGTCGGCGTCTCGGCCTCGTCCAGCAGCGCGCGGGCGAAGTCCCCGGGCGTGATCAGGCTGTCGGCGGCCGCCGGGGCGACCGCGTAGCCCCCCGAGGGCTCGCCCTCGCGGTCGAAGTCCCCCGCCGGGCTCAACACCACCCAGTCCAGCGCCTGCGGCGCCGCCGCCCGCAGCGCCTCGGTGCCGGCTGCGTGGCCGACGTAGAACTCCCGCCACTCCTGCGGGTACCCGGGAGTGTCCATCAGCAGGTCCCCGGACGCGGTGGGCAGTACGGACGCCAGCCCGACCGACACCAGCCGCTCCACCCCGGCCGCCGTGAGCCCCTCTGCGAGAGCCCGGGCGGCGGCGGGGAAGAACTCCCCGGGGCGTGCCCCGGGTTCGTACACGGCGACGATCGCCGCGTCGTGCCCGGCCGCGAGCCGCGCCACGGCCGCCGGGTCCGTCACGTCCCCGTCGGCCCGCCGGGCAGCGGTGACGTCGTGGCCCCGCCGCCGGGCCTCCGCCACGGCCTCCCGGCCGACTCGTCCACTCGATCCGAACACGATGATCCTGCGGTTCTTCGATTCCATGGGCGGGAGCCTAGGCAAGTGGCTGGTTTCCGATCGGATACCGCCCTACGGTGTGGACCATGACCGAGCCGGAAGCAGAACGGGCGCCGCTGGACCCGGAGATGTTCGACCCCGTCTGCCCGTCGCCGCTGGCGCCGTTCCGCGTGGGCGACAAGTGGGCACCGATGGTCCTCCGGTGCCTGCAGGACGGCCCGCGCCGGTTCTCGGAGCTCAAGGTCCCGCTGGGCGGCGTCACGGCCAAGTCGCTGACCCGGTCCCTGCGCGGCCTGGAGCAGGCCGGTTTCGTCGCACGGGAGGAGCACGGGGGAACGGAGCGCCGCGTCGAGTACTCCCTGACCCCGCTCGGCCGGGGCCTGCTGGGGGCGCTGGACGCGGCCTGCGAGTGGACCCGGGAGCACTGGGACGAGCTGATCGACGCGCAGGAGGCAGGCCTTTCGGGCACCGCCGGTCGTTGACCGGCCCGGGACACGGTCGCGCGCCCGCACCCACTGCCCTGCCCTCCGGATCGGCCCACGACAGCCTCCCTTCACGTTCCGGGACCGGGCCGCACCGCGGCGGGCGGCGGCGTCACCCACCGCGGCCGGGATCTCGTGCCACTCCTTTATGAGCAACGGACTCCAGCGACCGGGACGGCGAAGCCGCGGACCGCCAACGGCGACCGGACCTCGCGGACCGCGTTCGAGATGGTGGAACGGTCCGCCACGTACAAATCGGCGAGCGCCGCATGCGGCAAACCGAGCCGCAAGTGCACCAACGCAACCAGCAGCCGGTCCGCGAAGACCAGCCGCCGCTTCGGTCCGGCACCTGCCGCCCGACGTCGGCCCTGGCCATGCCGCCGGCGCAGCGCCGGCTCACGGGCAGCCTCCCGACGCGGAGCAAGCTCTTCGAGCAACTCGCCGAAGTGTGCACGGGAGACCCCGGACAGGGCAGGACGGGAACAGGCCGCACGGGCCCGGGCAAGCGTCACGACTCGCCCAACCCGTGCGGTCCTTCTCGTGTCACGGGCAGGCCGCGACCGCAAGTCCTACGACTGTGCCGGCCATACCACCGCTTGGGCGACGATGACCCTCTCACCGTTGAAAGCGACAGCAGGGCCTTCGTGCAGTTCGTAGCCAAGAGCCATCGCTTCGCTCACACGATGGCAGAACGAGGCATCGTCCGGGCCGGTCAAGACTCGGTAGATGGGCAATCCGTCTGGTGGTGTACTCATGCAGAGGAAGATCTCATGCGCGCCCGTCCACCGAGCCAGGCGGCCGGCCTTCCCCGGGCCAATCGCTCCCAAAGTCGTTGGCCGCCATCAACGAGTGGCTGCGACCAGCACTTTCGAAACGCACCCCGGCAGGATCCGGTCCTCCGGTGCCAGACTCCACGGCCGGCCCTTGCGTACCGGGTTCACGCCCTCGCGCCGCATCGCAGTGACCGGCTTGCCGAACTGCCGCGGGTTCAGCCCGGTGAACGGGGATTTCCAGGACGGCTCCGACGACGTGACTGCATCAGTCACCACGGGATCACCTCATTCGTGACCAACAGTTACCGGATAACCCTTAAACTCCCCCCGTGAGCACGGAACCGCGTATCGCCTGGCGGCAGTCCACCCTCCGGATCATCCGCGTCCACCCGCCCTACGGCGCCCCCTACGACCAGCACACCGTCCGCCGCGCGCCGGCCCACGACCCGGTGCGCGCCCGCGCCGTCGTCGCCGGACTCCCCACCGTCGCCACGGTCGCCGAAGAACTCGGACCCGTGCTCCGCCGGCACACGGGACACCCCCAGGACATCGGCGACCTCGACCACGTCACCGTCGGCTGCTGGGGTGACGTCGTCCAGATCTGCGACCCGGCCTTCGGCGAGGACGGAATCCTCTCCACCAACCTCGACGACGCGTTCGACGCCCAGGTCGAGGCCCACCCCGAGGCCCGCATCACCGCCGTCTGCGAGATGTACTCGTTCGAGAGCTACGGCAAGTACCTCGCCCACGTCCCCGGACAGCCCCGCCTCTCCGCCGACGGCTGGCACGACCAGTACGTCACCGGCGACCCCGCGCAGCTCCTGCGGGCCGTCGGCGTCGACCCCCGCACCTCGGGCGTCGAGTACCTCGGCACCGGTGAGGACGATCCCTTCGTCGGCACCGAGTACCTCGACCTCCTCGCCCGCGGCCTGCACTCCGTCTACAGCAAGGAGAACCTGGCGGTGTCCGTCTTCAGGGTCACCCGCACCGAGGACGTCCGGGACTCCCTCGCCGACGTCTGGCTCCGGAAGGACTGAAGCCGGCGAACGGCTGCCCCGGGAGCCCGCGAGCGGGTAGGTTCCGGCCGTGGTCGACGACTGGCGGACGGACCGGATCGGCAGTGCTCTGCGGGGCGAGAACCCCACCGTCCTGCGGCGCTTGGACGCGGGGTTCGCGGTGATCGGCGATGTGCAGTTCCTGCCGGGTTACTCGGTGCTCCTGGTGGACGACCCGGCGGTGGAGAGGCTGTCGGACCTGCCCAGGGACAAACGACTGGCGTTCTTGTCGGACATGGACCGGCTCGGAGAGGCGGTCGAACGCGCCTGCCGCCGTTCGGACACGGCGTTCCGCCGGGTCAACCTGGAGATCCTGGGCAACACCGACGCGTTCCTCCACGCCCATGTGTGGCCCCGGTTCGAGTGGGAGCCGCCCCACCTGGTCGGCAGACCCGTGTGGCTCCATCCGCGCAGCAGATGGGGCGACGCGCGGTTCGCGCTCGGCCCGCGGCACGACCCGCTGCGCGAGGCGATCGGCTCGGAGCTGGACCGGCTGCGCCCGGCGCGCTGACGGCGGAGCGGTCACGGATTGCGTCTTCCCGAGGGCCCGGCACGGCCTGCGCGCGCCGGGAACCGCGCCGCGCCGCCCGGGGTCCCGCCCCGAAGGGCGCCCGCACGGGCATCGTGGTCCTCGCACGCGTGCGAGTCCGACACCGCGTCGTCCGCCCTGCGTGCACGGGCGCGGGCGCGGGCGCGCCGAGCAGAGTGAAGCGAAAGGGGCCGTTCCGCATCATGGAAGCAGACGTCACACCCGGTCAGGGCGAGGACACCCGCGGGATCCTCGTCGTCACCGGCATCTCCGCCTCCGGGAAGTCCACCGTCGCGCAGGCGCTCGCCGAGCGCATGACCCGGTCCGTGCACGTGCGCGGTGACCTCTTCCGCCGCATGGTCGTCCGGGGGCAGGTGCACATGACGCCGGACGCCCCGCCCGAGGCCGTCGCCCAGCTCCGGCTGCGCCACCGGCTGACCGCCACGGTGGCGGACGCCTACTGCGGGGCGGGGTTCACCGTCGTCGTGCAGGACGTCCTCCTCGGGGAGCACCTGACCGACATCACCCGGGCGATCCGGAGCCGTCCGTTGGCGGTCGTCGTGCTGGCGCCGGACCCGGCCGCCGTCGCGGAGCGCGAGGAGCGCCGCGGGAAGACGGGGTACGGCCCCTACTGGACGCCGGCCGACCTGGACGAGGAACTCCGCTGCAACACGCCCCGCATCGGGCTGTGGCTCGACACCTCCTCCTGGACGGTGGACGAGACGGTGGACGAGATCCTGAAGCGGGCCTGGACCGAGGGCCTGGTCCCCTGACGCCTTCCCGTCCGGCCGGGCCGCCGCGGGGAAGCGCGAGGAGACCCCGCAGGCTCCCCGCGGAGGCCGGACGCCGGGGGCGGGGCAGCGACCCGCCCCCGGCAGGGCCACGCGGGGCCCGCCCCCGGCAGGATTACGCGGGGCCCGCGCCCGCGGAGGCGGGGAAGCGTTCCCAGACGCGGTGGCGGGCCAGGAGGCCGGTGACCTCCTCCAGCACGGCGTCCGCCGAGGCGCCGACGACCACGCCGGGCGCCGCGGGCGGGCAGGCCGCCGCGACGAGTGCCCGCTCGGCGTCCGCCCAGCCGCCGACCGGCTTGGCGTGCCGGTACGCCTCGGCGAGCATCAGCAGCACGCGCGGGTCGACGGTGCCGGGACCTGCCGTGCCGTTGCCGGCCTTGGCGTCGCGCGAGCCGTGGGCGTCCGCGCCCGATCCGGGGGTGCCGGCCAGCAGGATCGCGTCGAACTCGACCGACCGGGCGGTGGTGAAGGTCCGCTGGACGGTGACCGGGTCGCCGCTGTCGGCCCCGAGCACCCCGCCGGCCGGGGCCACGACCAGCGGCACCATGCCGGCGTCGAGAACCGCCTGCCGCGCCGAGCGCACCGCGTCCAGGTCGCTGCCCCCGTCGGCGACGATGCCGATGATCCGGCCCTGCACCGGCCACTCCTTCCCCACCTGGGACAGGGCGGGGCTCGGCACGGCCTCCGGCAGGGGGCCGGACGGCTGCGGGGCGGGCAGGCCCAGCCCTTGGGCGACCTTCTCGCACAGTTCGGGGTCGATGTCGGCCAGCACCCGCAGGGTGCGCTCCTTGACGGCCTGCTCGTAGCACTTGCCGAGTTCGAAGGTGTAGGCGGCGATCAGGTGTTCGCGCTCGACCGGGGTCAGGCTCAGCCAGAACATCCTGGGCTGGCCGGTGTGGTCGGCGAACGACGCGGGCGCCTCGCGGACCTTGGCCGAGGCGGGGATCTCCCGGGGCACCTCGACGTACCCGCCGGCGTCCGCCCCGGCGGTGAACGGGCATCCGCCGTCGAGGGAGTTGGGCCGGTAGGGGGCGGTGCCGGTGTGCACGGCGGTCTGGTGCATGCCGTCGCGCAGCATGTCGTTGACCGGGGCGTGCGGCCGGTTGACCGGGATCTGGGCGAAGTTGGGGCCGCCGAGCCGGCTGATCTGGGTGTCGAGGTAGGAGAAGAGCCGCCCGGCGAGCAGCGGGTCGTCGGTGATGTCGATGCCGGGCACCAAGTGGCCCGGGTGGAAGGCGACCTGTTCGGTCTCGGCGAAGTAGTTGGTGGGGTTGGCGTCGAGGGTGAGCAGGCCGATCGGCTGCACGGGGGCGAGTTCCTCGGGCACGATCTTCGTCGGGTCCAGCAGGTCGATGCCCTCGAAGGTCTGCTCGGGGGTGTCGGGGAAGGTCTGGATGCCCAGTTCCCACTGGGGGTGGGCGCCGCTCTCGATGGCGTCGGCGAGGTCGCGGCGGTGGAAGTCGGGGTCGATGCCGTTGATCAGCTGCGCCTCCTCCCAGGTGAGGGAGTGCACGCCGAGCTTCGGCTTCCAGTGGAACTTCACCAGCGTGGTCCTGCCGGCGTCGTCGACCAGGCGGAAGGTGTGGACGCCGAAACCCTCCATCATGCGGTAGGAGCGCGGGACGCCCCGGTCGCTCATGTTCCACATCGTGTGGAACGTGGCCTCGGTGTGCAGGGAGACGAAGTCCCAGAAGGTGTCGTGGGCGCTCTGCGCCTGCGGGATCTCCCGGTCCGGGTGCGGCTTGCCCGCGTGGATGATGTCGGGGAACTTGATCGCGTCCTGGATGAAGAAGACCGGGATGTTGTTGCCGACGAGGTCGAAGGTGCCCTCGGAGGTGTAGAACTTCGTGGCGAACCCGCGGGTGTCGCGCACGGTGTCGGCCGAGCCGCGCGACCCCAGGACGGTGGAGAAGCGCACGAACACCGGGGCCTCGACGTCCTTGCGCAGGAAGGCGGCCTTGGTGACGCTCGCGGCGGTGCCGTAGCCGCGGAAGACGCCGTGCGCCGCGGCGCCCCGGGCGTGCACCACCCGCTCGGGGATCCGCTCGTGGTCGAAGTGGGTGATCTTCTCGCGCAGGTGGTGGTCCTGGAGCAGGACCGGGCCGCGGGGCCCGGCCTTGAGCGAGTGGTCGGTGTCCGGCAGCCGCGCCCCCTGGGCGGTGGTGAGGCGGTCGCCGCCCTGGGCACGCGGGCGCGGGCCGTCCTGCGGGGTGCGTCCCGTCGCGGACCGCAGCCCGGGCGAACGCTGGTCGGGCTTGGGCGGCAGCGGACCGTGCGGCTCGACGGGCTCCTCCACCTGCGCAGCCCGGGCCCCCGGGCGTCCGGGGACCCCCTCCGCCGGGCCGTCTTCCCGGCCCTCCCCGCCGGTGACCTTGTCGACGAGGTTCCTGACCGCCTTGGGCTCTTCCACTGTTCCTCCGGAGGCGTGGGGGTGTCGTGCACGTACCGCAGATCCGCCTCACCACTCCCCGCCCCGCCAAACAGGCACCCCGCGCGGCGCAACCGCCGTTCCCCCTCACGGCGCAACCGGGCGCCCCGCCCGCCCGGAAACGACCGGGGGCACCGCCTCAGCCGGGGACGGCCGCCCCCGACGGCTCCAGCCGCACCAGGCGCACGGAGACGTGCGGCGGCCGGGAGAACGCCCGCACCGCGGGCACCGGGGACGAGGCCCGCATCCGCGTCCCGCCGTCCACCTCCACGATCTCCGCGTGGTCCTCGAACTCCAGCCCCCACGCGGCGACCCGGGCGTCCACCCGCTCCCCGTACTCCTGCACCACCGCGAACAGGCGCGGCGCCGTGTCCAGCACGAGTTCGCCGACCAGGCCGGCGAACTCCGCCTCCCCGCACAACGGCGCACCCACCTGCTCCCGCCGCTCCCCCAACTCCCCCGCACCGCCGCTGTGTCCGTCGACCGACATGATGAACTCCTCACTCTGGGAAACGGATCCGTTGCCCTGCGTGCGGATATGCTTGCACGGAAGATGCACTCAGAAAAATGGACTTCCATTTTTCACCGTAAGGACTGACACCGCAGGAGAGGTTGATGGCGATGCAGGATGTCGGCAACGGGTCCTCCGTGGTACGGCGTTGGCAACTTGCCGCCACCATGAAGGAGATGCGCGAGAAGGCCGACCTCACCCAGGACGAGGCGGTCGACCGCCTGCGGAAGAGCGGCGGCCGCTGGTCGCACGCGAAGCTCTCCCGGATCGAGAACCGCGTGCACCGCCTCAAGCCCCGGGAGGTGGAGCAGCTCCTCGACGTGTACGGGGTCTCCGACACCGCGCGCCGCGAGGAACTGGTGCGCATGGCCGCCGAGTCCAAGGACAGAGGATGGTGGGTCCGCTTCGGGGCCGATCTCCCCGACGTGACCAAGCCTCTGCTCAGCATGGAGGACGGCCTGGTGCAACTGCGCGACTTCCAGAACCAGCTCGTACACGGCCTGCTGCAGACGTCGGACTACGCGCGTGCCGTGATGACGGCCGTCAACCCCGGCCAGGATTCGCCCGAGGAGCTGGAACGGCGGGTGGCCGCCCGCATGATCCGGCAGCACGTGCTGCGCAAACAGCCTCCTCCCCGCATGCACTTCATCCTGGACCAAGGCGTCCTGGAGCGCCCGGTCGGAGGGTCGTCGGTCATGCAAGGACAGCTGCTGAAGCTGCTGGAACTGACGGCCAGTCCGAACATCACCATCCAGATCCTCCCCGTCGAAGCGGGAGGCAGCCCGGGACTGGTCGGCCCCTTCTCCCTCCTGACCCTGCCCGACCCCATCCCCGACATCTGCTACGCCGAAGGCCCGGCCGGTACCTTCTATCTGGAGGACCGCGAACACGTGCGAACCTGCACACTGCGGTTCGGAATCCTCACCGAACTGGCGCTCTCCCGCGCCGAATCCGTCAAGGCGATGAACAGGGCGATGAAGAGATATGAGTGAGCGGCAAGAGACCGAGAAGGCAGACATACCCCGGGCGGACGCCCCCGCAGGGCCCCACTGGCGCAAGAGCAGCTTCTCCACCGGCGGCGGGAACGGCGGGGGCGACTGCGTCGAGGTCGCCGCGTTGCCGGACGGGCGGATAGCCGTGCGCAACAGCAAGCGCCCCGAGGCCGGGACGGCGTTCTTCACCCGCTCTGAGATGGCGGCCTGGGTCGCGGGCGCCAAGGCCGGCGAGTTCGACGACCTCACCTGAGCCCGAACACCCCGCAGCCCCGCGGCGCCGGGCGGAGCGCGCGGACCACGGCGGCAAACCGTAAAGAGAAAAGGGCGAAACGGACAGGATTTCTACGTTTTGCCGCCCCGGTTGCCACCCCGGTTCTTCGGTGGCGGCCGCGGCGGCAGGGTGCCCGGCGGGGGTGCGAACCGGCCCGCCCCCGGCTCGCACCCCCGCCCCGTACGCGAACCTGCGGCGCCTTCGGTGCGGCGTTGCAGCCCTTCGGGCCGTCAGGCCGACGCGAGGGTACGCGCGTCCCCGGAAACACCCGCTCAACTCCGTTGAGTGACCGTGGCTATACTCACCCCCCACAGCGTGTACGCGTCAAATATCACCACCTTCCACCCTGCGCGGACACAAGAAGACATGAAAGACATGGGGGACACGGCATGTCGACCGGGACGGAAATCGAGGATCCGGCAGCGCTCAACCGTGCGGGAAGCGGCGCACGCGACCTCGCGGGGCAGACGCGAACCGCCGGCGCCCATCCGGTGGACGAGACGCGCTCGGCATCCCGGGACTTCGGCGCCGGCAACTGGGACGGCAAGCTGGGCGGGACGCTCGCCGACCTGGCGGAGGTCTGGTCGGCCCAGGTCTCCGCGCTCGCGTCCGACTGCGACAGACTCGCCGACCAGTGCGGCGGTTCGGGGCTGCTGTACCAGAACACCGAAACCGCGAACACGCAGAACATGCTCTCGCTGTCGGCCGAGCCCTCGCCCTTCGGCTGAACCGGGCCTTTCCGTCCGCCGCCGCGCCGGCCCGACAAGAATCACGACTCCACGGGGGAATCGCCCAGCTCATGCCGACGTACGAGCACCTGTACCACCTCAATCTCGGCAACCTCAAAGCGGCCGCTGCCCGCTGGGAGGACACAGCCGACAAGTTCAAGGGGCTGCACACCACATACGGCAGCCAGGTCTCCCGCCCCTTCCGGCAGGCCGGCTGGGTCCAGCCGTTCCTGACTGCGACCAAGGCCGACAGCGACGTACGCGCCGCCCAGCAGCAGTTCGAGAGCGCCCACAAGGAGGCGAACGGCATCGCCGGCGTCCTCGCCTCACTGCACGCCGAGCTGAAGAAGGCCAAGGACGACCTCCACCACCTCGCCGACGTCGAGGCCAAGGAACAGGGCCTCCACGTCGGCGCCGACGGCACCGTCACCCCGCGCGACGACCTCTCCCGGAACACCGCCGCCCGCCACGACCCCGACGGCCAGACCGCCATCCGCGAACAGCAGGAAGCCTGCGAGGCGTTCGTCCGCCGTATCGAACGCGTCCTGCAGCGCGCCGCCGACGCCGACGAGACCGCCTGCTGGGCGCTGCGCCGCGATCTCGGCGGAAGCCGAAGCGACTTCAACCCCAAGGTCGTCACCTCCCTCGCCGACGCCGACTCCACCCGCGCGGCGGAGGCGAAGAAAAAGAAGGACGACGGCACGAAGGACGACGGGTGGGTCGCCGAAGGCGAGGCCGAGGCGTCCGGGCCCGGTGTCGGGTCGTCGGCCAGTGGGCCCGACGCCAAGACCGGCAAGCTGGGCGAGGCCGAGGCGCACGCCGACCTGGGCCGCGCGAGCGCGGAGGGCAAGCTCACCAACGGCCCGATGCAACTCGCCGGGGACGCCGAAGCCTACGTGGGCGCCAAGGCATCCGCTGCCGGCGGCGTCACCAACGAGGGCATCAGGGGCGAGGCCGGCGCCTTCGCGGGCGCCGAGGCCTCGGCCGGCGGCCGCGCCGACGTCGGCCCCGCCGGAGTGTACGGACGGGCGGAGGCCAAGGCGGGCGCCGAGGTCGGCGTCAGTGCCGGGGTCGGCCGCGACGGGGTGCAGGCGGGCGCGGAGGCGTTCGCCGGCGCGAAGGCCGGTGTCGCGGGAGGCGCGGACATCGGGGGCATCGGCGTGGGCGCGACGGCCGAGGGATGGGCCGGTGTCGGAGCCGAGGCCGAGGCGTCCCTCGGCAAGGGCAATGACGGCAAGTGGCACATCGGCGCGCACGCGGGCGTCGCCCTCGGGCTCGGCGGCCAGGTAGGTTTCGAGTTCACCGTCGACCCGGGGAAGGTCACCGACACCGTGGGCGATGCGGCCGACGCCCTGGGCGATGCGGCCGGCGCGGTCGGCGACGCGATCGGCAGCCTGTTCTGATGCACCTCTTCACCGCCCCACTGCCGCAGTAAGGAAGGCCCGAGATGCCCACGACCCTGCCCGTGCCGATCGAGTTCGAGCTTCCGGAAGGCTGGCGCGCCGCACCGCCGGACGACGTCGGCGCACCGGGTGCGGCGTTCGTCGCGCTGCACCCGCTGCCCGACGACGGATTCACCGCGAACATCACGATCGACGGCGAGTACCGCCCTGACGGGGCGACGCTGTCCGAGATCGCCGACGCCTCCGTGGAACGCCTGCGCCGGGCCTCCATGTCGGTCGTGGTCACCGGCCACCGCGAAGTCGGCTCCGCGGATGCGCCCGGTTTCACGCAGACGCTGGCCGTCTCGGGAATCGTCGGCGGCGTGCACCGCGACCTCGTCCAGTCGCAGGTGTACCTCTCCCTGCTGGACGTCGCCGATCCCCGCAAGCGGGTGGTGATCCGCCTGGTCCTGACCGCCACCGCGTCCCAACACCCTTCCGTCCTGGACGACTTCCAGGAATTCGTGCGGACGGTCCGTCCGGACGACGGCGCGGCTTCGTAGTGCGGGCCGCGGAAGCGGCGGACCTCGCACTGTCCATCCGACTCCTCATAGGTTGATCTCATGGGACTCTTCGACAAACTGACCGGAACCAAGCACCCCGCCGACGGTGTCGCCCCGCGGTCCGCCGCCGAGGTCCACGCGGCCCTGCTCGGCCTCAACCGCCCCGACGTCCCGTACGCCGTCCGGGACGGCCGTGAGGAAGAGGCCGACCTGGTGGCCGAGTGGCGCATCCTGGAACCGGCCTGGCAGATGTTCTTCAGCCGCGAGCAGGTGAGCCGGGTGTGGCAGGTCCGCATGCGCCTGGTCCCGGAGAAGCACGAGGTCCGCTCCCTCGACCAGCAGTACGAGGTCACCTGGGTGAACGGCGTCGCCAGCCTGTCCGTCTCGTCCGAGGTCCAGCGCGGCCAGGTGCGGACGGTCTCGACGCGCCGGGTGATCGGCGGCGGCGGGGACGACCCCGGCTCGACCGAGACGTTCAGCTTCGACAGCGCCGACCTGAAGAACCCCCTGCAGGAGACCGTCCTGGGCATGGGGTGGACCTGGCGCGGAGTCGTCTTCGGCAAGCTGTGAGACCGGCCGACGAGGCGGACCGGGGCGGCAAACCGTAGAAGGAAAAGGGCGAAACGGACGGATTTTCTGCGTTTTGCCACCCCGGTTCCGCCGGGGCGTCAGCCGGGGGCCGGGCGGTCGGCGGGTTCGGGGTCGCCGTGTTCACCGAGCCAGCGGGCGAGCCTGCCGCGCCGGCCGATCGCGCGGATCCGCCGCTCGGCGGCCTCCCGCACCGCGGGGGTGGTGATCAGGAGGAGCTCGTCCCCCTCGCGCAGCACGGTGTCGCGGGCGGGGACCATGGCTGCGCCCTCGCGGACGACCAGGGTGACGGCGGTCGGCGGCGGCAGCCTCAGCTCGAAGACCGCCACCCCCGACAAGCCCGATTCCGCGGGGACGGTCACGGTGAGCAGGTCGGCGTCGAGCACGTCCAGCGGGGCGGTCTCCACCTGGACGTCGCGCATCGCCCCGGGCCGGGTCAGGCCGAGGCGCCGGGCGGCGGCGGGCAGGGTGGGCCCCTGGAGCAGGGTGAAGGCGACCACCAGGACGAACACGATGTTGAGCAGGCCGTCCGCGCCGGCCACGCCCGACACGACGGGGAAGGTGGCGAGCACGATCGGCACGGCGCCGCGCAGTCCGGCCCAGGAGATGAACGCCTGTTCGCGTCGGGGCACGCGGAAGGGCAGCAGGCAGAGCGCGACCGAGACGGGGCGGGCCACCAGCAGCAGGAACAGGCCGATGACGAGGGCCGGTACGACCGCGGAGGGCAGTTCGCCGGGGGTCACCAGCAGGCCGAGCATGACGAACAGCCCGATCTGGGCGAGCCACCCGGCTCCCTCCGCGAAGGACCGCGTGGCGGCACGGTGCGGCAGCTTGGAGTTGCCCAGCACCATGGAGGCCAGGTAGGCGGCGATGATGCCGCTGGCGCCGGCCGCCCCCGCGGCGGCGAAGGCGACGATGCCGAAGCCCACGGTGGCCAGCGGGTACAGGCCCGTGGCCGGCAGGGCGATGTGCCGCAGCGCGACGGCGCCCAGCCTGCCGGTCACCAGCCCGAGCGCGCCGCCCGCGGCCAGTTGGTAGACGAGGTTGCCCGCGATGTCCAGCGGGGCGGGCGACTCGGTGGCCGCGGTGCTGAAGACCATCACCAGGATGATGGTGGGGGCGTCGTTGAAGCCGGACTCGGCCTCCAGCAGACCGGTGACCTTCTGCGGCAGGGGCAGTGACCGCAGCACGGCGAACACCGCGGCGGCGTCGGTGGAGGAGACGATCGCGCCGAGCAGCAGCGCCAGGTTCCAGTCCATGCCCAGCAGCCAGTGCGCACCGGCCGCGGTGACCGTCACGGAGATGCCCACGCCCGCGGTGGCGAGGATCCCGGCGGGCAGCAGCAGCCGTCTGACGTCGCTCCACCGGGTGCTCAGGCCGCCCTCGACGAGGATGACGCCGAGGGCGGCCGTGCCCAGGGCCTGCGCCATCCGGGCGTCGTCGAACTGCAGGCCGATCACGTCCTCGCCCAGGACCACTCCGACGGCCAGGAACAGCAGCAGGCTGGGCAGTCCGATCCGGTGGGCGGCGCGGGCGGCGGCGATGCTGACCAGCAGCACGGCGCCGCCCACGAGCAGTACCAGGTAGAGGTCCTCCAACCTCACCGGGCCGCTCCCCCGGGCGGCCCGGTGGTCCGGCCGGCCGCTTCACCGGCGGCTCCGGGAAGCCCTGCACCGCGGGTGGTCGCGATGAGGGTCGAACAGGTGCCCGGCGGCCCCTGCCAGGACCAGGCCCAGTGCGACGAGCAGGCCCTGCCCGACGACGAGGCCGGGCAGCAGCACCGCGACGGCGAGCGCCAGCACGGACCAGGCCGGCCCGCGCCGGTACTCGCGCGGGCTGCACGGGCGGCCGTCCGCCAGGGCGCGGGTGAACCGGGGGTCCTCCCGTCGCACGAGGTCCTCCAGCCCCGCCAGCGACTCTTCGTCGGACCGGCCCACGGCTCACCCTCCTCCTCCGAGGGGCGGCAGGTGTCCGCGCCCGTCCGGGCGGTGGCTGCTTTTCCGCGGGTCACGTTCTCCTCCTCGTCCGGCGGCCGGCCGGTGCGGCGTCGGCGGCCGACGCGGCACCGGCGGGGGAACGACCGCCACGACAGACGGCGTCAGGTGCACGGAGGGCAGGGCGCCCCGGCCGGCGCGTCGCTGTCGCGGGCCGGGCTGCGGGCCGCGCTCCGGCCCCCGCGCGTCCTGCCCTTCTCCCATCGTTGTCGGCCGCCCGGGCTCCGGCCATCGGGCCCGACACCCATCTTTCGAGGTGGACGACGTGCAGTTCCGCCCGCCGTCGGCGCGGTCGGGTCACGCACCCGTACCCGCCCGCGGCCGGTTCCGTCCGTCCCCGGCCGGTCAGGGCGCCGGCGCGGGTAATCCGGGTGCGGTCCGGCCGCCCCGCGTGATACTCGACCCGCATGGACGACGTGATGACGGCACGGCTCGTGCTTCACCCGATCAGCCCAGCGGAGGCCGAGCGGGTGGTGGCGGGGCGACCGGGCGACGGCGACCGGTGGGCCCCCGGATACCCCGCCGAGGGCGACGTGTCGGGAGCCGGGCGCCTGCTGAGGGCCTGCACGGAGACCGGCGACCCCCGGCCGTTCGGCACCTACGAGATCCGCCTCCGCGAGGACGGGTGCGCCGTCGGCGGTGTGGACTTCCTCGGTCCCCCGGACGAGGACGGCGTCGTCGCGATCGGCTACAGCCTGGTCCCCTCCGCCCGTGGCAGGGGGTACGCCTCCGAAGCCCTGCGCGCACTGCTGCACCTGGCCCGGGAGCTCGGTGTCAGCCGTCTGCGGGGGGACGCCGACCACGGCAATGCCGCCTCCCAGCGCGTCATGGCCGCGGCCGGCATGCGACTGGTCGCGGAGGACGAGCGGGTGAAGTACTACGAGATCTCCTGGGACGGCCCGGACCGGCAGGAGGACCCGTCGGAGGACCAACCGGAGGGCCCGTCGGAAGGCCCGTCGGAAGGCCCGTCGGAGGGCCGGCCGCTCTCCCGGTGACACCGGCCGACGCACACGACTCCCTCCCGGCCACCGCGCGAGGGCTCCGGCCGCGTTGCGGGCTCCCGCCCGCAAGGGGACACGCGGCCCCGACTGCGTCCGGGGGCGTCCGGGGGCAGCGCGGTTGCGCGGGATGCCGGGTATGCCCACCTGTGCCACGGTGGAGGTGCGGTACCGCCGTCCGGGCGAGAGCCGGACGGCGGCCGGTCCTCCTCACCCCCTAGGAGAACGACATGGCCAGTCATGTCAGCGGAGCCGGAGCTCGTGCCGGTGCCGCGTCCAGGACCGCCACGACCGGCGGGGTCACCGGCGGGCGGGTCGCGTTCGCCGCGACCGTGATGGTCATCGGCGGCCTCATGCACCTGCTCGCGGGCATCGCGGCGATCTCCAACGACTCGGTGTTCGTCACCAGCGGCGAGACGGCGAACTACGTCTACGCCTTCAACCTCACCGGCTGGGGCTGGGCCCACGTGATCCTCGGCGTCTTCGTCGCCGTCGTCGGTTTCGCCCTGTTCAGCGGGGCCACCTGGGCCGTGTACACCGGTGTCGCCCTGGCGGGTCTGGCCGCGATCGCCGACTTCCTGTGGCTGCCCTACACCCCGGTGTGGGCAACGGTGCTGATGGCGCTCAACATCTTCATCATCTGGGCCCTGGTCACCGGCCAGCAGACCGCCCAGCGGGAAACCTGATCCGCGGACCGGGCCCGGACGGTCCCGGCCCCGGGCCGGGCGGCCCTGCCCCAACGACCCCAACCCTCAGTCGGCCGTGCCCCGCACCGTTCGCACGACACCGTTCGCACGGCACCTTCCGTGGGACGGGCAGGACGCGGGGCGGGCACGGGCCGCGACCCCATCGGAAGGTGGGTGACTCATGGCCGAGAAAGCCGAGACATCCGGCAACGAGCACAGGTCGGGGCTGATCGGCGAACTGGCTTCGGAGTTCGCCGGCACCATGGTCCTCATCCTCTTCGGCTGCGGCGTGGTGGCGCAGGTCGTCGCCGGCGGCGCACTGACCGACGGGGGGCTGGGGAACCACGACTCCATCGCCTGGGCGTGGGGGCTGGGCGTGACCTTCGGCGTGTACGTCGCGGCGCGCCTGAGCGGCGCCCACATCAACCCGGCGGTCACTCTCACCCTGGCCGCGTTCAAGGGCTTCCCGTGGCGCAAGGTGCTCCCGTACACCGTGGCGCAGACGGCCGGGGCGTTCGTGGCGGCGCTGCTGGTGCGCTGGAACTACACCGAGGCGCTGGCCGCGGCGGACCCCGGGCACACCACCAAGACCCAGATCGTGTTCTCCACGCTCCCCGGTAACGGGGCCACGTCCATCCCGGTCACCGAGTGGGGCGCCCTGCGCGACCAGGTGATCGGCACCGCGATCCTGCTCATGCTGGTGCTCGCGGTCACCGACATGCTCAACACCCCGCCGCAGGCCAACCTCGGCCCGTTCGTCATCGGCCTGATCGTGGTGGCGATCGGCATGGCCTTCGGCACCAACGCCGGGTACGCGATCAACCCCGCCCGCGACTTCGGCCCCCGGCTCGCCAGCTTCCTCACCGGCTACGGCGGGGCCTGGCGGGACCAGTACGGGAACTTCTACTTCTGGGTGCCCATCGTCGGCCCGTTCGTCGGCGGACTGGTCGGCGGACTCGTGTACAAGGTGCTGGTCAGCAGGTTCCTCCCGGCGGCCGGGCCGCAGGAGGTGGGCCGCACCCCGACGCCGGACGAGTGACCCGGGCCGGGGCTGCCCGTACGAGTTGAGGACGAGAGGCGGAAGAGATGCCGGAATTCGTCGGCGCGGTTGACCAGGGGACCACCAGCAGCCGCTTCATGATCTTCGACCACGACGGCAACGAGGTGGCCAGGCACCAGCTGGAGCACGCCCAGATCCTGCCGCGCCCGGGATGGGTCGAGCACGACCCGGTGGAGATCTGGGAGCGCACCAACAACGTGATGCAGAACGCCGTGCGGACCTCCGGCCTGGACGCCTCCGACCTGGCCGCGATCGGCATCACCAACCAGCGCGAGACGACGGTGGTGTGGGACCCGCGCACCGGCCGCCCGTACTACAACGCGATCGTCTGGCAGGACACCCGCACCGACTCCATCGCGGCCGCCCTGGAACGCGACGGGCACGGCGAGGTGATCCGCCGGAAGGCGGGGCTGCCGCCGGCCACGTACTTCTCCGGCGGCAAGCTGAAGTGGCTGCTGGAGAACGTCGACGGGCTGCGGCAGGCGGCCGAGCAGGGGCACGCGGTGTTCGGCAACACCGACAGCTGGGTCCTGTGGAACCTCACCGGCGGCCCGGACGGCGGCGTCCACGCCACCGACGTGACCAACGCCAGCCGCACCATGCTGATGAACCTGGAGACCCTGGACTGGGACGACGAACTGCTGGAGATCTTCGGCGTCCCGCGCACGATGCTGCCGCGCATCCACTCCTCCTCGCACCCGGAGGCGTTCGGGCGCACCCGCACCTCCCGGCCGCTGCGCACCGCCGTGCCGGTCACCGGGGTGCTCGGCGACCAGCACGCGGCGACCGTGGGCCAGGTGTGCTTCCTGCCCGGGGAGGCGAAGAACACCTACGGCACCGGCAACTTCCTGGTCCTCAACACCGGCACCGAGCTCGTGCGCTCGCAGCACGGGCTGCTGACCACGGTGGCGTACCGGTTCGGCGACGAGCCGGCGGTCTACGCCCTGGAGGGCTCGATCGCCGTCACGGGGTCGGCCGTGCAGTGGCTGCGCGACCAGCTGAAGATCATCAAGCACGCCGCCGAGAGCGAGTGGCTGGCCCGCACCGTCGAGGACAGCGGCGGCATCTACTTCGTGCCGGCCTTCTCCGGCCTGTTCGCCCCCTACTGGCGCTCCGACGCCCGCGGCGCGATCGTGGGCCTGGCCCGCTACCACACGGACGGCCACCTGGCGCGGGCCGCGCTGGAGGCCATCTGCTACCAGAGCCGCGACGTGGTGGACGCCATGGAGCAGGACTCCGGGGTGCGCCTGGACGTGCTGAAGGTGGACGGCGGGGTGACCGCCAACGACCTGTGCATGCAGATCCAGGCGGACGTCCTGGGCGTTCCGGTCAGCCGCCCGGTCGTGGCCGAGACCACCGCGCTGGGCGCCGCCTACGCGGCCGGACTGGCCACCGGCTTCTGGCAGGACACCGACGAGCTGCGCTCCCACTGGCAGGAGTCCAAGCGCTGGGAGCCGCAGTGGAGCGAGGAGCAGCGCGAGGAGGGGTACGCGGGCTGGAGGAGGGCCGTGGAGCGCACCCTCGACTGGGTGAAGGTCGGGTGAGGGTCGCCCGACCGGCGCAGCAGCGGCCCCCGTGGACACCGGTCCCGTGGACGCCGGTCCCGTGGACGTTCCGCCGGGCCGTGCGCCCTGTCGGCCCGGGCGCGCCCGGGCCGGCAGGTGTGGGAGCGCCCGGCCGGGGAAGCCGCGCCCACAAGCTGCACCCCACCACGTACGAGAGCACTGCCCGGCCGGGCCGGGCGGGCGGAACGGATGCCCATGACCAGCGGTTACAGGGGCCCCGAGGACTACGGTCGGGACCCGCTCGGAGACTTCCTCGCACGCTTCTTCGGCTCCACGCCGTCGGGACAGCGGCCCGGCCCGCGGTACCTCGACTTCAGCCGGCTGATGAGCGCGCCGGCCCGGCAGCTCTTCTCCGACGCGGCCTCGTACGCCGCCCAGCACGGCAGCGCCGACCTCGACACCGAGCACCTGCTGCGGGCCGCGCTCGCCGCCGAGCCGACCCGCTCGATGGTCTCCCGGGCCGGGGCCGACCCCGACACGATCGCCGCCGAGATCGACCGGCAGGCCGGTGAAGGGCCCCCGCGCAGCTCCATCGCCGTGACGCCGGCCGTCAAGCGGGCCCTGCTCGACGCCCACGACATCGCCCGGTCCTCCGGCGCCTCCTACATCGGCCCCGAGCACGTGCTGACGGCGCTCGCGGCCAACCGGGACTCGGCGGCGGGGCAGATCCTCAACGCGGCCCACTTCGGCCCGCGCCCGGCCCCCGCCTCCGGCGGGACCCCGGCCGCCGCGCCGGGCGCCGAGCAGCAGCCCGGCCCGAGCGGCCGCAACACCCCCAACCTGGACAAGTTCGGCCGCGACCTGACCGACCAGGCCCGCCAGGGCCGCATCGACCCGGTGATCGGCCGCGAGGAGCAGATCGAGCAGACGATCGAGGTCCTCGCCCGGCGGGGCAAGAACAACCCGGTGCTCATCGGCGAGGCAGGGGTCGGCAAGACCGCCGTGGTGGAGGGCCTGGCGCAGCGCATCGCCGACGGCGACGTCCCCGACCCGCTGCTGGGCCGGTCCCTGATCCAGCTCGACCTGTCCGGCATGGTCGCCGGCACCCGCTACCGCGGGGACTTCGAGGAGCGGATGACGGGGCTGATGGACGAGATCCGCGCCCACTCCGAGGAGCTGATCGTCTTCATCGACGAGCTGCACACCGTGGTGGGGGCCGGCGGCGGCAGTGAGGGCGGCCCGATGGACGCGAGCAACATGCTCAAGCCGGCCCTGGCCCGCGGCGAGCTGCACGTCATCGGCGCCACCACGCTCGAGGAGCACCGCCGCTACATCGAGAAGGACGCGGCGCTGGCCCGCCGCTTCCAGCCGATCATGGTGCCCGAGCCCACGCCCGGCGACGCCGTGGAGATCCTGCGGGGGCTGCGCGACCGGTACGAGGCGCACCACCAGGTCCGCTACACCGACGAGGCGCTGCTGGCCGCCGTGGAGCTGTCCGACCGCTACCTGACCGACCGCTACCTGCCCGACAAGGCGATCGACCTGATGGACCAGGCCGGCGCCCGGGTCCGGCTGCGCTCGTCGACCAAGGGCACCGACGTGCGCGCCCTGGAGCAGGAGGTCGAGCAGCTGGCCCGGGACAAGGCGCAGGCCGTGGCGGCCGAGGACTACGAGGGCGCCACCCGGCTGCGCGACCGCATCGCCGAGGTGGAGAAGCAGATCGAGGAGGGGAGCCGCAGGCCGCAGGGCGGCGGCGGCCGGGTCGCCGAGGTCACCGTCGAGGACATCGCCGACATCGTCTCCCGGCAGACCGGGATCCCCGTCAGCAGCCTCACCCAGGAGGAGAAGGACCGCCTGCTCGGCCTGGAGGAGCACCTGCACCACCGGGTCGTCGGCCAGGAGGAGGCGGTCACGGCCGTGGCCGACGCGGTGCTGCGGTCGAGGGCCGGCCTGGCCAGCCCCGACCGCCCGATCGGTTCCTTCCTGTTCCTGGGGCCGACCGGCGTCGGCAAGACCGAACTGGCCCGGGCGCTGGCGGAGGCGCTCTTCGGCAGCGAGGACCGCATGGTCCGCCTCGACATGAGCGAGTACCAGGAGCGGCACACCGTCAGCCGGCTGGTCGGCGCTCCCCCCGGGTACGTCGGGCACGAGGAGGCCGGGCAGTTCACCGAGGCGGTGCGCCGCCACCCGTACTCGCTGCTGCTGCTGGACGAGGTGGAGAAGGCGCACCCGGACGTCTTCAACATCCTGCTGCAGGTCCTCGACGACGGGCGGCTGACCGACTCCCAGGGCCGCACCGTCGACTTCACCAACACCGTGATCGTGATGACCAGCAACCTCGGCTCGGAGGCGATCACCGGACGCGCCGGGACGCTCGGGTTCGGCTCGGTCGGCGAGGAGGCCGACGAGGAGGCGCGCCGGGAACGGGTGCTGCGCCCGCTGCGCGAGCACTTCCGCCCGGAGTTCCTCAACCGCATCGACGAGGTCGTGATCTTCCGCCGGCTCACCGACGAGCAGCTGCGGCGGATCACCGACCTGCTGCTGGACGAGACCCGGCGGCGGCTGCACGCCCAGGACGTGGACGTCGTCTTCACCCCGGAGGCCGTCGACTGGATCGCCCACCGCGGCTACCAGCCCGAGTACGGCGCCCGCCCCCTGCGCCGCACCATCCAGCGCGAGGTCGACAACCGGCTCTCCAGGATGCTGCTGGGCGGGGAGCTGAAGCCGCACAGCCGCCTGCGGATCGACACCGAGGACGGACGGCTGGCGTTCCGTCAGGACGCCGGGCCCGTGGGTGGGGACGCGGGAGGGGACGGCGGGGAGGCGGGCGGCGCCGCTCCCGCGAACCCGCGGAGCGGGTGACCCGGTTGCCCTGACGGACGTACCGCCCCGGCCCCACCGGCCGGGGCGGTCTTCTTTACCCACAGCCCAACTCCGCCGTTAGAGAGGACAGTTGACGCTCCGACCGGTAAAGAAGGTGCCTCAAAGCGCACAGGTCACCCGAAAGGCGCATTGTGCCGGGGCGTTCGGGTACGCGACATTCCCAGAAGCCCTCCGGGCCGCGCATCGCCGGTCCGGCACGACCGCGAACGGAGGACCGAGTGATGAACTGGCGCGACCACGCCGCCTGCCGTACCGAGGACCCCGAGCTGTTCTTCCCCGTGGGCAGCTCCGGATCCGCCCTGCTGCAGACCGAGCGGGCCAAGAAGGTCTGCCGGAGCTGTCCGGCCAAGGATCCCTGCCTGGAGTGGGCCATGACGCACAGCCAGGAGTCGGGAGTGTGGGGCGGCACCGACGAGGACGAGCGGCGCGCGCTCAAGCGACGAGCCGCGCGCCGCAGTTCGTAGCCCGGGCGCCGCATCGGTCGGCCGTCGGGAACTTCCGTCCGCCGTCGGCCGTGACGGGGGCCCGTCGGCGGCACCGCGGCCACCGATGTCCCGGATCCGGCCGCAACCCCGGCCCCGGCCCGGACACTCCTTGAACACGGTTCCTGACTCCGGGTCGGGCTCCGACCCTTGACTGGTACATACCAATCCGGTTGAGTGCCCCGTGCGACCCCCACCGCACGAAGGAGCTGATCGGATGTCAGGGAAGCGCATGGCGGCCTCTGCCGCCGCCGTGACCGCCGCCGTGGCCGTGGCGAGTGCACTGACGGTCTTCCTGCCCCTGCCCTCCGCCGCCGCGGCGGACTGCGCGGCGGCGTGGAGTTCCGCCACCGCCTACCAGGGCGGCGCGACCGTCTCGCACGGCGGCCGCAACTGGTCGGCGAAGTGGTGGACGCAGAACGAGACGCCCGGCGGGTCCTCCGGCGTGTGGGCGGACCGGGGAGCCTGCGGGACCACGTCCCCCGACCCCGACCCCGACCCCGATCCCTCGGGGTTCGTCGTCAGCGAGGCGCAGTTCGAGCAGATGTTCCCGAACCGGAGCGCCTTCTACACCTACAGCGGCCTGACCGCGGCGCTGAACGCGTACCCCGGCTTCACGAACACCGGCAGCGACACCGTCAGGAAGCAGGAGGCCGCGGCCTTCCTCGCCAACGTCAACCACGAGACGGGCGGGCTGGTCCACGTCGTCGAGCAGAACCGGGACAACTACCCGCACTACTGCGACAACAGCCTGCCCTACGGCTGCCCCGCCGGGCAGGCCGCCTACTACGGCCGCGGACCGATCCAGCTGAGCTGGAACTTCAACTACAAGGCGGCGGGTGACGCGCTCGGCCTCGACCTGCTGCGCGACCCGTACCTGGTGGAACGGGACTCGGCCGTGGCCTGGAAGACCGCCCTGTGGTACTGGAACACCCAGCGCGGCCCGGGCCGGATGACCCCGCACGACGCCATGGTCGGCGGCCACGGGTTCGGGGAGACGATACGCAGCATCAACGGCGCCCTGGAGTGCGACGGGAGGAATCCGGCCCAGGTGCAGAGCCGGATCGACTCCTACCAGCGGTTCACGCAGATCCTGGGCACCACTCCGGGCGGCAACCTCAGCTGCTGAGGGGCCGTTGCGGAAAAGGACCGTTGCCCGGACCCGCCCGGCCGGGGCCGGAGAACACCGCGGCTCCCGCCCTCCGCTCGGGGAGGGCGGGAGCCGCGGTGCCGCTCAGGCGAAGATGTTGTACTGGTTCCAGCCGGTGCCGATCTTCACCCGGTCGGCGAAGATCCCGCTGGAGGCCTTGCCCGTCCCCGGGTACAGGTAGAGCGTGCCGCCGGAGGTGCGGGCCACGAAGTCGGCCCGGCCGTCGCCGGTGACGTCGCCGGGGGCGGCGAAGGCGTTGTAGGAGTCCCAGTCGCGGACCTGGATGCCGCGCTCGAACGGGGCGGACGCCTTCCCGGTGCCCTTGAGCAGGTAGACCGCTCCCCCGCTGCCGCGGGCGATCAGGTCGGGCCTGCCGTCGCCGGTGAAGTCGCCCTTGCCGCGCAGGGAGTTGAAGGTCCCGTAGCCGGTCCCGGCGGTGATGCGGGTGCCGTAGGTGCCGTTGCCCCTGCCCGGGTAGACGTAGAGCGTGCCGCCGGAGGTGACGGACAGCAGGTCGGGCAGCTGGTCGCCGGTGACGTCGCCGGGGGTGATGATCCGCTTGCGCGTCGACCAGTCACTGGCGATCTTGGTGTTGGTGTAGGTGGAGCTGGTGGCCGTGCGGTGCCGCCAGTAGACGGCCCCGGTGGACCTGCTGCGCAGGATGAAGTCCTGGTGGCCGTCGCGGTCCATGTCGGCCTGGAGCACCATGTTGTAGGCGCCGAAGTCGCCCACGTAGGTGCGGGTGGAGGAGAAGCCGCTGCCGGTGGAGTTGTACCGGTAGGCCTTGCCGCCGGTGGCGGCGCGGACCAGCAGGTCGGCCTTGCCGTTGCGGGTCAGGTCGGTGTCGTCCACCCGCGGCTTCACCTTGGACGCGTAGCTGGACACCTTGGTGAACACGTCGTAGGAACCGGAGACGTTGCACGAGGTGGTCTGGGTGCCGACGCCCCAGGAGACGACGCCGACGACGCGCCCGCCGGCCACCAGCGGGCCGCCGGAGTCGCCGGGGCAGGTGCTGATGCCGGTCGCGTCGCTGCCGGTGCCCGGCTCGCCCGCGCACAGCATGGCGCCGGGCCGGAAGGTGCCCTCGCCCAGGATGCCGTCCAGGGCGGTGGCGCACTCGGCGTCGGCGTTGATCGGCATCGACGCCTTGAGCAGCGTCGGGGACAGCTTCCCGGTCTCACTGTCGGCGCTGGTCATGCCCCACCCGTAGGTGGTGGCGGCGGTGCCGGGCGTGTACAGGGCCGCGTCCGCGCTGTCGGCCACGGGCAGCGTGGCGTAGGGCAGCGGCTTGGCCAGCGTCAGCACGGCGATGTCGTTGACGATCGTCGCGTCGTCGTATCCGGAGCGCACCCAGCTGCGGGTGACGTCGACGGCCGTCCCGGCGCTGTTGTCCGCGCCGCCGAGGAGCTTGCCGGTTCCGCCGAGCACCAGGCCGTAACGGCCCCAGTCCTGCCGGTTGCCGTTGCCGTCGTGCAGGCAGTGGGCGGCGGTGAGCACCTTGTTGGGCGCCACGAGCGTGCCGCCGCAGGTGAAGTAGTACTGCCCGTCGCGGTTCCAGTCGAACAGCAGCTGGACCATCCACGGCGCGCTGCTGAAGGAGGCGGAGGTGCCGCCGACGATCTGCGGAGTGACCTCCGCGGTCTCCTGCGGGTCCGCGACCGTGAACCCCTCGGGCACCTTGAAGGCGGGCTCGGTCTCGGACGCCTGCGAGGCCGCGGCGAACACGCCGCCGCCGACGAGTGCCAGCACGAGGCCGGCGGCCGGTATGAACCGGCGCACTGATCTCACTCGGGTCCCCCCTGGAGAAGAAATGTGAGCGGTGATCGTAGCCGGTGGGCGGAGGGCGGGATGCAGCCGGGGGGACGGAAGGTGTCCGCGGGGTGCACGGCGGCGGGCCGGGGCCGGGCGGGGAGCGGGCGGCATTTTCTGTTTTGCCAATTGACAACACGTCATCCTCCTCCTAGGTTCCTGCCGTGTCCGAGACAAGAGGGCGGGGACGCCCCCGCAAGGACCCCGAGAAGCTGGCCCGCTGGACGCCGCCGGAGGGCTGGTCCCGGCTGGTGGCGTGGGTCTCCCCCGAGGAGAAGAAGGCCCTCAAGCACGTCGCGGTCGAGGCGGAGGTGTCGGTCGCCGATCTGGTGCGTTCCCTGGCGGGCGGGCTGGCGGCCGGGGTGATCGACGTGGAAGAGCTCGTACGACAGGTCCGGAAGGGCAGGCAGGTCATGGAGAAGATCCCCACGCTGTTCGAACGGGACAGCCGCTTCCGGGTCGTCGACCGGCCCCGCGCCGAATGCGCGTGGGTCTTCGAGGGCGAAGGTACCCCGACCGAGAAGCTCGACGGCACGAACGTCCGGATCACCGTCCGCTCCGGCCTGCTCGTACGGGTGGAGAAGCGCCGCAACCCCAGCAAGTCGCAGAAGCTGCAGGGCATCGTCGACGGCTGGTACGTCGACACGGACGAGCAGGCGGCCGAGGACAAGTGGATCCTCGCCGCCGCCCGCAACACCGACGTCTCCGGGTGGCCGGACGGCGAGCACCCCTGCGAGGCGCTCGGCCCGCGGATCCAGGGCAACCCGCTGGCGCTGGACGACCACCTGTGCGTGCCGTTCAACCTCGAGGTCCCGGCCTACCGGGACGTGCCGCGCAGCTACACGGGGCTGAGGGACTTCCTCGCCGAACTCGAGAGCCGGTACGCCCCGGGGCACCTGGCCGAAGGGATCGTCTTCCACCATCCCGACGGGCGCCGCGCCAAGATCAAGCGCAAGGACTTCCCGCGGACCGCCTGACGCCCACCGCGCCCCGCCGCCCACCCCCCGGCGGAGCGACCGGGCCCGGAGGTCGTGGCGCCGAACCGGTTTCGAAGAGCCCCGGGCGGTCATCCGGTGGGAAGCAGGAGAAACCGGGCGGTGGGCACCGGTGCCCACCGCCCCCCCGGCGAGCGCAAGGAGCACCGGCGATGACCACCCAGCAGAGTTCGGCCCATGTCGGCGTCCACCTCGTCGGCTGCACGCAGCAGGACGCGGACGCCGTGTTCGACACCCTGGAGGCGGCCTTCCCCCTCCCCCTCGACCCGCACACGCACGGCACTCCCGTCGCGCGCCCCGACCCCGAGCGCCCGACGGTGTGGTCGATGTCGTTCGACGTGCGGTTTCCCGGCAGGGCCGCGACTCCCCCCGAGCGGCTGGACTGCCCCGTCGTCGTCGACCTGTTCGGCAGCAAGCCGCCCGTCGACCGGGTGCGCGAGGCGCTGGCGCGGGTGTTCTCCGTGGAGGACCTGGGATCGGTCCCGGGCGACCAGGAGATGGAGGCCCGGTTGCGCCTGTCCCCGCTCGGCCGGGAGCAGTAGGGGCGCACCCGGCCTTCCCGGAGCCTTGCCCGGGGCGGCGCAGGGGCGGAGGCCGGCACCGGTGACCGGTGCCGGCCTCCGCCCCTGCCCGTCCCGGTCAGTCCGCGGCCGGGCCGGCGTCCCCGCTGTGGGAGAGCTCGACCAGGAAGCGGTGGCACTGGGCCGCCCGCCGGGAGTCCTCCTCCATCACGCTGCGGAAGAACTCCGCGATCTCCTGCTTGCCCGCGTTCTCCGCGTCGCGCACGTACTGGCCGTAGTCGTGCCCCGCCTTCAGCGCGTGGTACTGCACGGACACCAGGTCGTAGGCGACGTCGCTGAATCCGGTCTCACCCGTGGCCATGGCTCTCACCCCTTTGCCGTACCGGTCTTCCCGGTCCCGTCCGGCTTCTGCCGCGCCCCGCCGACCGCAGGGCTCCCGGCGCTCTTGCCCAGTGGCCGACATTTCATGACGACAGGGGTGATTCACCCGTTCGTGCGCGGGAAGGAGTCCGGACGCGATGAGGCACCAGAGGCAGACGGGCCCCCTGCGGGGCCGGCTCCCGGTAACGGCCAGGGCTCGCGAGCGGTTCTTCCGCCACGGCGAGTCCCCGGCCGGCGGCGAGGTGCGCGAGGAGATCCTCGCCTCGTGGCGGCGTTCCCGGCTGCTCGGGATCGACCAGGACGCCCCGGTCATCCCCACCGAGTCCGACCTCGACCCCGACACCCGTCTGATCCGGGCCTCAAGGCCCGCCCTGGAGTGGCTGTACGGGCATTTCCGCGGGGCCCCGGTCACCGTGGTGCTCGCCGACTCCCGGGCGAGGATCGTGTACCGGGTGGGCGCTCCGGGGGCGCTGGAGCTGATGGACGCCGCGGGGCTGGTGCTCGGCGCGAGCAGCGACGAGCAGTTCATGGGCACCAGCAGCGTCAGCATGGTGCTGAGCACCCAGGAGCCGTTCACCGTCGTCGGCGAGGAGCACTTCGTCCACGGCCTGCAGGTCCTGACCTGCATGGCCTCACCGGTCCGCAACCCGATCGGCGGAGGGCTGGAGGGAGCGGTCAACCTCTCCGTCCCGTCCCGTCTCGCCGACCACCGGATGGCGCTCGCCCTCCACGAGGCCACCGGGCGCATCGAACGCCGACTGCTGGAGCTGAGCACGCAGCGCGAACGCGCCCTGGTCGAGGATTTCCTGCGCTCACGGACGCGGAGCGGCCACACCGTGCTGGACCTGGGCACGGGCCGGCTGCTGCCCGGTGCGGCCGGGGAGCGCCCCGTCAGCGCGGCCGAGCACTCCCTGCTGCTGGAGAAGGCGGCCGAACTGCTCTCCGCCGGGCGGACCGCCCTGCTCGACGTGCCTCTGCCCGGCGGCCGGACGGCCGTGCTCCGCCGCCGCCCGCTGCGGCACGGCGAGGTCGAGGGCGCCACCGTCGAGGTCGGCTTCCGGGACCGGGGCGGCCCGCGCTCCGTGCCCCTGGCCTCCCCGCCCGGGGGCGGCCCGCAGGTGCCCCTGCTGACTCCGGCCGGCGTCCCGGCGGCAGCGGTGGGGGCAGGGCCGGAGGAGGAGGCCGCCGCGGGGACGGACGCGCGCACCGGTGCCCCGGCCGCGGAGAGCGGGGCGGACCGGGCGGACAGGGCGGAGAACGGGGCGGACAGGTGGCTGCTCATCGTCGGGGAGTCCCGCGCGGGCAGGCTCGCCCTGGAGGCACGCAGGCGGCTGTCCCTGCTCAACGAGGCCGGGCTGCGCATCGGCACCACCCTGGACGTGCGGCGCACCGCGGAGGAACTGACCGAGGTCGCCGTCCCGCGGTTCGCGGACGTCGCCGTGGTCGACCTGATGCAGGGGGTGGAGCAGGGGGAGGAGCCCCCGCCCGGGGGGACCGCCGTCCGGGGGGCGGTGCGGCGCAGCGCGGCCGGCGCCGAGGGGGCCCCGGAGGCCGCGGCGGCCTGCGGCGTCGGGCAGGTCTTCCGCCTCCCCTCCGGCAGCCCGCAGGCCCGGTGCCTGGCCGCCGGGCAGCCCGTCCCGGACTCCGCGCTGCACATCCCCGGCACGACCCCGAACCCGCTCGGGCGGCCCGTCGCGCTCCTCGGCGAGGGCCTCCACTCCTGTCTGGCCGTGCCGCTGCGGGCACGCGGCACGGTGCTGGGCGTGGCGGTCTTCTACCGGCGGGGCAAGGACCGGCCGTTCGAGGAGGACGACCTCGCCCTGGGCGGCGAGCTGGGCGCCCGCGCGGCGGTGGCGGTCGACAGTGCCCGCCGGTTCACCCACGAGCGGGAGACCGCCCTCGCCCTCCAGCGCAGCCTGCTGCCGACCTGCCTGCCCCGGCTGAGCGGGGTGGAGGTGGCGAGCCGCTACCTGCCGGCCCGCGGGGCCTGCGGCGTCGGCGGCGACTGGTTCGACGTGATCCCGCTGCCGGGGACGCGGGTCGCCCTGGTGGTCGGGGACGTGGCGGGCCACGGCGTGCACGCGACCGCCACCATGGGGCGGCTGCGCACCGCCGTGCACACCCTGGCCGACCTCGACCTGCCTCCCGAGGAGGTACTGGCCCACCTGGACAGCCTGGTCAGCCGCCGGCCCGCCGGCGACGACGGGGAGGACGCGGCCGTCGGGGCCACCTGCCTGTACCTCGTCCACGACCCGGTGTCGCGGCGCTGCACCGCGGCCCGCGCCGGGCACCCGCCGCCCGCCGTGATCCCTCCCGGCGGCGGGCGCCCGTACCTGCTGGACGTGCCCGCCGGGCCGCCGCTGGGCCTGGGCGGGCTGATGCCCTACGAGGCGTTCGAGGCCGAACTCCCCGGCGGCAGCCTGCTGGCCCTGTACACCAACGGCCTCACCCGGGCCAGGGACCGGTACGCGGTGGACCGGGAGGAGCGGCTGCTGGACGCCCTCGGGCGGCCCGCCCCCTCCCTGGACGCCCTGTGCGACAGCACGATCGGCGAGCTGCTGCCCGAGGAGGCGCGCGAGGAGCAGCGCGACGACATCGCGCTGCTCGTGGCCCGCCCCCGCGCCCTGGCCGACGAGAAGGTGGCGGCGTGGGAACTCCCCTCGGACCCGGCCGTGGTCCGCACGTCCCGCGCCCTGGTCGCCCGGCAGCTGCGGGACTGGGACCTGCCGTACCTGGAGGACAGCACCGAGCTCGTGGTCAGCGAGCTGGTCACCAACGCCGTGCGCTACGGCGGGGACGGGCCGGTCCGGCTGCGCCTGCTGCGCGACACGACGCTGATCTGCGAGGTCTCCGACACCAGCAGCAGCTCGCCGCGGATACGCCGCGCGGGCACCACCGAGGAGGGCGGCAGGGGCCTGTTCCTGGTGGCCCGGTTCTCCCAGGACTGGGGCGCCCGCTACACGCCCGGGGGCAAGACCGTGTGGGCCGAGCAGTCCCTGTCCGCCTCCCGGGGGCCCGGCACCCTCGACGAGGACTCCCTGCTGGACCTGTTCGACACCGACGCCCCGGCCGCCTGACACCGGGGGCCCGACGCCGGGCCGCCCGGCACCGGGGACCCGGACGGCCCGGACGGCCCGGACGGCTACGGCGCCGGGGCGCCGACTCCCCCGCCGGCCCCGGGCTGGGGGCCGTCGCCCGCAACCGGGACCGGAGTCTCCGGGGAGGCCGCGGGAGACGGGACCGCCGGGGTCTCGGCGCCCCTGTCCGCGGCCCCGGTTCCCGGTCCGGCGTGCGTTCCCGGTTCGGCGTACTGGTCCGCCTGCATGCGGAACAGCTCCCGGTACAGGCCGCCCGGGAGCGCCATCAGCTCCCGGTGGGTGCCCTGTTCGACCAGGCGGCCCCGGCGCAGGACGCAGATGGTGTCCGCGTGCTGGACGGAGGCGAGCCGGTGGGTGACCAGGACCACGGTCCTCCCGGTGCCGGCCAGCCCCCGGATCCGGTCGAAGGTCTCGATCTCCGCGCGGGGGTCCAGTGCGCTGGTGGGCTCGTCGCAGATCAGGACGGGGGCGGAGCGGTAGTGGGCGCGGGCGATGCCGAACCGCTGCCACTGCCCGCCGGAGAGTTCGTGGCCGCCGCGGAACTGCCGGGCCAGGAGGGTGCGCCAGCCCTTGGGGAGGGTGGGCAGGACCTCGTCCACGCCGGAGTAGGCGGCGGACTCCTCCAGGCGTTCGCGGTCGCCGGGGCGGGAGGGCAGGCCGATGACGACGTTGGACTCGGCGGTGAAGGGCCAGCGCTGGAAGTCCTGGGTGACCAGGGCGACGCGGGAGAACAGGTCGTCGCGGTCGGCCTCGGCCGCGTCCACCCCGTCCCACAGGACGCGGCCGGAGTCGGGGCGGTAGAGCCCGGCGAGGAGCTTGGCCAGGGTGGACTTGCCGGAGCCGTTCTCCCCGACCAGCGCGACCACCTTCCCCGTCTCGACGGTCAGGTCGACCTCCCGCAGCGCGGGGCGGTCGCTGCCGGGATAGGTGAAGGTGACGTTCTCGAAGCGGACGTGCCGGGGACGCTCGGGCAGGGGGTGCCCGCCCTCGGGGATCGTCCGCCGGCCGGCCTCGGCGATCAGCCGGTCCAGGTCGCCCACGAACAGGCTCTCCTCGTACAGGCGGTTGACGTGCTGGACCAGCGCGGCCAGGCTCGACGAGCCGGTCCTGATCGCCAGTACGGCGGTGCCGGCCACGGAGATCTCCATGGCCCCGGCCAGCAGGAGCGCGGCCAGGGCGCCGTAGGTGGCCAGGGACGCCGCGCCGGCCATCGCGGCCGCGGCCAGCTCGGTGGCCGCCCGGTGCCGGGCCAGGCGGGTCTGCTCGGTCTCCGCGGTCTCCGACATCGTGCGGTAGTGGCCGAGCAGGAACCGCCCCACCGCGTGCACCCGCACCTCCTGGGCCGCGGTCCGCTCGGTCAGCAGGTGCCCCAGGAGGCGGGCGGCGCGGGTGTGCTCCATCCACGTGTGGGTGCTGACGTACCGCTGCCGGGCCACCCGCAGCGCGCCCCAGGTGCGCGGCAGGGCGATCAGGACCAGCAGGGGCAGCAGCACCGGGTGCAGCACGCCCAGCACTCCGGCGGCGGCGACGAAGGCGATCAGGCCGTTGAGGGTGGAGACGCAGTGGCCCACCATGTACCGGCAGGACGCGGCCCCGAACTGGGCGCCGTCCAGGAGGCGGTGGAACTCGGCGTCCTCCACGGCGCCCAGTTCCACCCGGGTGGCGCACTCGAGGTACTGCTCGGTGGCCAGCCGTTCCACCTTCGGCTCGACCCGGCCCGTGCCGGCCACCGACGCGCAGGCCAGCAGCGTGGTGGCCACCGACGCGGCGGTGGCCAGGACCAGTGCGGGCAGTGCGGTGTGCAGCCGTTCGGCGATCGGGCCCGCGGCGAACAGCGCCCGCAGCACCTCGTTGGCGGCCAGCAGTCCGACGGCCTGCGTGACCCCGCGGCCCAGCTCGGCCGCGCCGACGAGCAGCAGGGCGTTGCGGTCGGCCCGCCAGGCCAGGCGCACCGCGCCGCGCACCATCGCGGGCAGCCGGCGGGCCACCGTCACCAGGCCCAGTCGGAGGAAGGCCTGTTCGTGCCGGGCCCACCGGGTGTCGTAGCGCAGCGGGCCGCCGAACAGCGCCTCCTCGCTCGTGCTGGTCGTGCGCTCCGTCGCCGGGCGCCGTTCCCGTCGTCTTCCCGTCCGTCCCACGGTCGTTCCCCCTTGTGGTGTCGAGCGGCAGCGTCGACGGGACAACGAGCCGCCCGCCGGATCGTCACCCTCCCGGGGGACGGCGCGGAGCGGGGGCCGGGGGTTTCGCGGCCGCGGTCCCCGCGGGGGCGGGGCCGTCCCCGGCCGGGCCCGCGGCAAGGAGCCGGGCCGCGTTGTCGTGGCAGACCGCCCGCAGCCAGTCGTCGCCGAGGCCGAGGCGGGCGAGGGAGTCCAGGGCGTGGGCGTAGGGGTAGGGGATGTTGGGGAAGTCGGTGCCGAGCAGGATGCGGTCCCCAAGGTCCGCCAGGCGGTGCAGGGCGTCCCGGGGGAAGGGGGCGGCCGCCTCGGTGAAGTCGGTGAAGGCCATCGTGGTGTCCAGGTGGACGCCGGGGTGGCGGTCGGCCAGGTCGAGGAAGTCGGTGTACTCGGGCATCCCCATGTGGGCGACGACCAGGCGCAGCCGGGGGTGGCGGGCCGTCAGCCGGCGCACGGGGCCTGGCCCGGTGTGCCGCCCCGGCACGGGGCCGGAGCCGCAGTGGGTGACGACCGGCACGCCGGCCTCGGCCAGCAGGCCCCAGACGGGGTCGAGGAGCGCGTCGTTGGGGTCGTAGCCGCCGACCTGGAGGTGGGCCTTGAAGACGCGCGCCCCGTCGTCGAGGGCCGTCCGCACGTACCCGGCGGCGCCCTCCTCGGGGAAGAAGGTGGCGGTGTGCAGGCAGTCGGGCGTGCGGGCGGCGAAGTCCGCGGCCCAGGAGTTCAGCCAGGCTGCCATGGCCGGCTTGTGGGGGTAGAGCATGGAGGTGAAGACCCGGACGCCGAAGCCGCGCAGGATCTCGACCCGCTCCTCCTCCGCGGCCCGGTAGGTGATGGGCCAGGTGCGCCCGACGAGGGGGCCCGCGGCGTCGAAGTAGTCCCAGACCTTGGCCAGGACCCGTTCCGGCATGAAGTGGGTGTGCACGTCGATCAGGCCGGGCAGTCCCAGCCGCCGCCAGAACGCCCGCACCTCCTCCGTGCCGCCGTCCGCCGCCGTGCCGCAGCCCGCCACCGTGCCGCCCGCCCCGTCCGCCGCTGTCATCGCGTCCACCTCCGTGACGGCGATCCTCTCAGAGGGCGTCCGGCAGGGGGATCCCGGCCGCACCGTCTGGGCAGGGACGGGCGGGACGCTCTAGAGTTCGCCGGTGCCGGACGGCGGAGGGGGACGACGTGGGCGACGTGCCGTTGATCGAGTTGAGGATTCCGCGGGGAGCACTGCCCCGGCGGATGCTGATGGCGTTCCTCGGGATCTGCGGGGGGTGCGGGGCTCTCGCACTGCTGCTGAAGGCGTCGGGCCTGCCCGGCGGTAGAACCGCGGGCGCGCTCGCCCTGGCCTTCCTGCTCGCCTCCGTGGGGGCCGCGGCCGCGATGCGGGGCGACGACCCCGCGTTCACCGCGGACGGCGTCCGCCTGAAGGCCTTCGCCTGGGACCGGGGTCAGGTCCTCGTGCCGTGGTCGGAGATCGACCGCGTGTGGATCGGCCGGTTCAGGGGCTACGACTACCTGTACGTGCTGCCGCGGGACCCGGAGCGCCACGTGCGCGCGGGCGGCCTCCTCCGCGCCCGCATCATGGCCCGCGTCGCGGCCGACCGGGGCAGCGCCCTGCAGATCCACCTCCCGGCGGACGGCCTTCCTCCGGACCGTGTCCGTACCGCGGTCGAGGAGTTCAGCGGGGGGACCGTGCGCCTCGGCCCGGCCCCTCGCACCGCCCGGGCGGGGTCTCCGAACCAGCCCGGGCGGCGGACCACGGTGTCGTGGTCCGCCGCCGTGGACCGTTCGACGCCGCGGCGGGTTCTCCGCAGCGGTCGTGCCGGGGTCAGCGGCTGCCGTGGAGCGCGAGGAAGGGGGCGATCCGCGGGCGGCCGATTCCGTGACGGATCTGCGTGATGTTGGTGTACGTCCGCCTGTCGACCGTCACGGGAGCGGAGCTTCCGCCGTTCACGGTCCGGTGGGCGAGGCGGGACAGGTCGTCCCACGCGGTCTGCAGTTCGACTCCGAAGTTGCCCAGGTAGTCCGGGTTGTTCGGGTCGGTCGTGTCGTGTCCCACGTTGATGGAAGCGGCGATGCGGTGTTCGATCCAGCCGAAACGGGCGGCTTCGGCGGTGGCACCGATGAAGTAGGCCAGGGTGCTGCGGTAGTGGTACCGGTTCTCGTAGGAGAAGTGGCTCAGGGAGTCCATGCTCATCTGCATGGTCAGGGCGTTGTAGTGGAAGGCGCCGCGAACCTCGTTGGGGTCCAGGGTGCCGTAGTTCCCCCGGTAGATGCTCGTGAAGAGCGGCGGGTTCGTGTGTCCGTAGTGGTTCTGGATCTCGCGCGCCAGCGGGAGGTCGGCGTCCGAGAACCTCCAGTTGTGACCGCGGTTGGTGAAGCCGAGGAGGTACAGGTTGTCCACGCTGAAGTACAGCCTCACGTGGGACTGGGCGGGGCTGCCGTACTCGTTGGTCCAGACGCGGACTTCGATGACGCGGTTCGTGTTCGTCCGCGTCGGGGTGTCGAGCATGTCGCCGCCGCCGGCCCCGGCCATCTGGTGGCCCGAGGCGGCACGGAGCTGCGCGATCATGTCCCGGTACCGGACCGCACGGTCCGCGCCCGCGCTGCCGCCGTCACCGGCGTCGTAGCCCTCCATGTGCCAGTCGATGACGGTGTACCGCCGACTGGTCTCGGCATGGGCCGGCACGGTGCCGACGGACACCAGGGCGCAGGTGGCGAGGAGGGCCAGTAACAGAGCGCCCAGGCGTCTGCCCGCGCGGCGTACGACGGAGATCGGATTCATCTGTGGCTTCCCTGAGGTGGTCGGCGCGGGCCCACGTGCTGGTGCGGGGGCTCCGCGGAGAGAGGAATGACGGCTTCTCGGACGCCGGTGGCCCCGGTTCCTCGTCCGCGCCTCGAGCCAACCCGACGGAACGAAGGCAGAACAGGAATTCTCCCCGGCAGAATCAGAGCCGGGCATACTTCTGCCGGACGGTTTCGCCGTTCCTGCCGGGGCCACGTCGATCGGGGGGCGCACAGATGGACACCGGGACACCGGCCGGTGGCGGCTTCGGCGCGCACCTGCGCGCGTTACGCACCGGCGCGGGGCTGAGTCAGGAGGAGCTGGCGCAGACCGCGGGGGTGAGCGTGCGCGGGCTGTCGGACATGGAACGGGGCCGTTCCCGCGGTCCGCAGCGCCGGACCGTGCAGGCCTTGGCCGCCGCCCTGCGCCTGGACCCCGCGGCCGCCCGGGAGTTGGAGCGCCTCGCGAGTCTGGGCCGCCCCCGCCCGGCCGGCGTGAGGGCCGCACGCCCGGCCGCCGGGCCCGTCGGCGCTTCCGGCGCCACCGCCCCGAAGACGCAGTCCCCACGGGCGGCCGTGCACCACACGCTCGCCCTCCCCCGTGACCTGAGTGACTTCACTGCGCGCGGCGCGGCCCTCGACCGGCTCCTCGCCCTGGTGGAAGACATCGACCCGGCCTGTCCGCCGGTCGCAGTGATCTGCGGGCAGCCGGGGCTGGGCAAGACCAGCTTCGCCGTGCACGCCGCCCACACGCTCGCCCCGCACTTCCCCGACGGGCAGTTCGCCCTCGACCTCCGCGGCATGGACCCCCGTCCCGTCTCCCCACGCGACGCGCTCGCCCGGCTGCTGCGCTCCTCGGGAATCCCCGAGAACGCGGTCCCCGCCGGCACCGAGGACCGCGCCGGCCTGCTGCGCTCCGTCCTGCGCGAGCGGCGCGTGCTGCTCCTCCTCGACAACGCCGCCGACGAGGACCAGGTCCGCCCCCTGCTGCCCGGCCGCGGCCCCTCGCTGACCCTGGTCACCAGCCGCCACGCCCTGGCCGGCCTCGAAGCCGTCCACCGCACCGAACTCGCACTGCTGCGCCGCGAAGAAGCCGTCGAACTGCTGACCCGGATCATCGGGCCCGAGCGCGTCCTGCGCGAGGCACAGGCCGCCCGTGACCTCGCGGACCTGTGCGGGCACCTGCCCCTGGCCGTCCGCATCGCCGCGCAGCGCCTCGCCTCCCGCCCGGGCGAGAGCATCGCCAAACTCGCAACCCGGCTCGCCGCCCAGGACGACCGCCTCGACACCCTGCGGGCCGGCTCCCTCCAGGTCCGGGCCGCCTTCGCCCTGTCCTACCGGCAACTGGACGAAGACACCCGAACCGTCTTCCGCCGCGCCGCCCTCGCCCCGGGGCCCGACTTCGGCCCCGAGACCGCCGCCCTCCTGGCCGGCCTGCCCCCGCGCCGGGCCGCCCGCTGCCTGCAGAACCTCACCGACGCAGGCCTCCTCCAGCCCCACCCCGCCTCCGACCGCTACCGCTTCCACGACCTCCTCCGCCTGTTCGCCACCGAACAGGCCGCCGAAGAGGACACGCCGGCCGACATCGCCCTCGCCCACGCCCGCACCGACGCCTGGATGCTGCGCCGCGCCACCGCGGCAGCACAGCTCTTCAACCCCGACCACCAGGCCGACAACCCCGACGGCGACCCCGACCCGGCCACCGCGCCCACCGGCCACGAACAGGCCCACGCCTGGCTGGAGGCCGAACGGGCCCAGTGGCTCGCAGCACTCCACCGGGCCCGGGCCGCCGGCCGGCACCAGCAGGTCCTCGACACCGCCGAGGCGATGCACTGGTTCTCCGACCGCGTCCTGCACTGGGAACTGTGGGCCGAGGTCTTCCAGCAGGGCGTCGAATCCGCCCGCGCCCTGGGCAGCGGACGCGACGAGGCCGTGCACCTCAACTACCTGTCGTGGGCACACAGCTCGTGCCTCCACGACCACACCACCGCCCTGGCCACCGCCCGGACCGCCCTGGACGTGGCACGCGCCGTCGACGACCGGCTCCAGACCGGCTGGGCCCTCAACTACGCGGCAACGGCGCTCATCGGGCTCGGGCGCACCGACGAGGCCATCGCCCATCTCCACCGGGCCGCCGACTGCCTCAGCGGGGAGAACGACACACAAGGCCGCTTCGCCGAGCTGTCCGTCCTCAACACCCTCGGCCGGCACCTGCGCCGGAGCGGCCGGGCTGCCGCGGCCCTCGCCGTCCACCGGCGCAGCGAAGCCCTGTGCCGGGAGGACCTCCCCGGACAGCCGCACGAACTCCTCGGCCTCTACCTGGCGTCGGCCCGGCAGCACATCGGCAACGACCTCGCCGCACTCCACCGCTGGAACGAGGCCGAAGCCCCGCTGCGCCACGCCGTCGCCCGCTTCGAAGCAGCCCGGATGCCCGCCTGGAGCGAGACGGCCCGCCTCGACCTCGGCATCGCCCTGCGCCGCCTCGACCGGATCGAGGAAGCCCGCGAAACCCTGACCGCCGCCCACGCCGGCCTCAGCCGGCTGAACAACCCCCGCCGGTTCGAAGCCGCCGACCACCTCCGTGCCCTGACCGTGTCCGACCCCGCAGCCCCGCACGCCGGCACCGTCTGAAGCGTGCCGCAGAAGGCCGTGTCCGGGCAGGCCGTGTCCGGGCAGGTCGGGGCGGGGTTTCGGTCGGTCCGGTCACGCGGTGGGGCGGGCGGGGTTGGCACACGGCCGGCCGGGGCCGACGCGGGGGCGCGGGCCGAGGCGGGCGGCGGGGAGACCGCCCGCATCCCGACGGGCGCCTCCGTATTCCGGTGGCGGGCGGGGTCCCGCCGGGGGCATGATCGCGCGCATGGCCTCAACGGTGACGAACATAGCGATCGACTGTGCGGACGCCTACCGACTGGCGCAGTTCTGGGCCGAGGTGACCGGGCATCCGCTCGACCCCGAGGACGGGCCGGGCAGCGAGGAGACCGAGATCATGCTGCCCGGCGGCCCGGCCCTGTACTTCAACCAGGTCCCGGAGCCCAAGTCGGTCAAGAACAGGCTCCATCTGTGCCTGCGCCCCGACACCTCGCGGGACGCGGAGGTCCAGCGGCTGCTGGAACTGGGCGCCACCCTGGTCGCCGACCGCCGCAAGCCCGACGGCTGGGGCTGGGTCGTTCTCGCCGACCCGGAGGGCAACGAGTTCTGCGTGCTGCTGGCCGAGTCGGAGCGGGCCGCACTGTCCTCGTGACCCCGGCACCCGTCCGCTGCCACGGCGTGAGCCCCGCGGGAAGTGCCGCCGCAGTGCCGGGCCACCGCCCGGGCGGCCGGCGGCCCGTGCTCACGAGCCGTACCCCTCGGGGGCCTCGACCGCGTGCTCGGCGGCGCGGCTGACCTCCTCCCACGCCGCCCAGGTGGCCGCGCGCCTGCGCGAGACGTCGAGGGCGAGGTCGTAGGCGGTGCCGCCGAGCAGCAGCCGCAGCGGCGGGTCCTCGCTGTCGACGAGCTTCATGACGGCCTCGGCGGCGAGGTGCGGCATGCTGTCCGACGACCCCTCGGCGAACTGCTTCTCCAGTTCGGCCCGCAGCGGCGCGTACTCCTCCATCGGCTCGGTGGCGGCCAGTCCCGTGGTGTACAGGTCCGTCCAGTAGCCGCCGGGTTCGACGACGGTGAGCCGGACGCCGAAGCCCGCGGCCTCCGCGGCGAGGGCCTCGCTCATCCCCTCCAGGGCGGCCTTGCTCGCGCTGTACATCCCGGTGAGGGGGAAGCCGGCCAGCGCGCCGATGCTGGAGATCTGCAGGATGTGCCCGGACCTGCGGGCGCGCAGGTGGGGCAGCACGGCCTGGGCGACCCACAGGGCGCCGAAGAAGTTGGTCTCCATCTGGGCGCGGGCCTCGGCCTCGGTGAACTCCTCGACCATTCCCATGGCGAGGAAGCCGGCGTTGTTCACGACGACGTCGAGCCGGCCGAAGTGCCGCACCGCCTCGTCGACGGCGGCGTGCACCGCCGCGCGGTCGGTGACGTCCAGCGGGAGGGCGAGCAGGCGGTCGCCGTGTTCGGCGGCCAGTGCTTCCAGGGCGCCGGCGGTGCGGGCCGCGGCGGCCACGCGGTCGCCGGCGGCGAGCGCGGCCTCCGCGAAGGCCCGGCCCAGGCCCCGGCTCGCCCCGGTGACGAACCAGACACGGCCGGCGGGCGAGGGGGTTGCGACGGACATGGGCATGGACGACCTCCCGAAGAGACATTGCGAGACGGTACGTCTCGTCTTGTTGGCGTCAACATACCCGCCCCGCCCCCGGGAAACAAGACGGTCCGTCTCGTCTTTTCCCGTCGGTACGATGTCCCGCATGACGACGCGGCGCAGAACCCCCGACGCCACCCGGCGCAGCCAGGCCACCCGGCGGGCCATCCTCACCGCCGCGCTGGAGCTTGCCGGGGAGGTCGGGTACGAGCGGCTGACGATCGAGGGCATCGCCGCCAGGGCCGGTGCGGGCAAGCAGACGATCTACCGCTGGTGGCCGTCGAAGGGCGCGGTCCTGTTCGACGCGCTGCTGATGCTCAGCGAGGGTCAGGGGGACGAGCCCGCGGAACTGCCCGACACCGGCGACCTGGAGGCCGATCTCAAGACGGTGCTCCGCGCCACCGTCGACGAACTCAACGACCCGCGCCGCAGCGAGCCGATGCGCGCCCTGGCCGTCGAGACCCTCCTCGACCCGGCCCTCGCCGCCGACTTCGCCGAGCGGCTGGACGAGCCGGTCAGGCAGATCAAGCTCCGCCGGCTCCGCCGCGCCCAGCAGGCCGGGCAGCTCGCCCCCGACGCGGACCTCGACGTGGCCGTGGACATGATCTGGGGGCCGCTGGAAAGGCGCTGGCTGCACCGCCGGGGCCCGCTCACGGCCGGATTCGCCGACGCCGTGGTCGAAACCGCCCTGGACGGGCTGCGCCGGCGGTGACCAAGGGGATCCGAACGTCGTCGGCCCGGACCGGGCCGCGTGACGCCGGGTGCGGCCACGAGCGGTGAGGCGGCGAGCGGTGGGGCGGCGAGCAGCCCCGTACGCGCGGGCCGGTGTCCGTACCGCGCCGGGTGCGCCCGCGGCGACGACGCGGGCGCCGAGCCGTCAGGCGGGCCGGACGGTGACGGTGCAGAGGCGCTTGGTGGCCCGGGTCAGGGCTACGTACAAGTCCCTTTCCCCACCGGGGCGGGCTGTGACGATTTCCTCGGGGTCCACGACGACGACCCCGTCGAACTCCAGGCCGCGTGCTTCGGACGCCGGCACGACGCGTGCCCGGTGAGCGATGCCCCGGACCGTCAGCTCGCCCGTCCTGGTGTCCGCGCAGATCACTCCCAGGAGCTCGCCCGGGTGCGCGGTGCTCTGGGCGCGGAGTTCCCGGACGACGGCGGCGACCAGCCCGTCCGGAGAGGTGGTCACGGTGCGGGGGCTCTCGCCGCTTCGCAGTGACCGTGTGCGCCTCTGGTCCGGAGCGATCCGCGTGAGCAGGTCCCGGACGCTCTCCAGGATCTCCTGCGTGGTGCGGTAGCCGACCGTCAGGTTGTGCAGTTTGAACCGCGGTCCGACGTGGGGGCCCAGTGCTTCCTTCCAGTCGCGTGCTGCCGCGACCGGGCCTGCCTGGGCGAAGTCGCCCACCAGCGTCATCGCCCTTGCCGGGCAGCGGCGGACGATCATCCGCCACTGCATGGCGGTCAGTTCCTGCGCCTCGTCGACGACGACGTGCCCGTACGTCCGCCCGGGAGGGCCGTCGACCAGACTCGCCGCCTCGTCCAGCAACGGCACATCGGCATCGGTCCACGGGTCGTCCGAACCGCGCAGCAGAAGGGACCGCTCCTGCGCGGTCAGGCCGGGCAGGTGCTCGGCGAGAGCGTCGGGGTCCGTCAGGAGCGCCTTCACGAGGTCGCCGGGTAACAGCCGCGGCCACAGCACCTCGACCGCCCGGTCGACGCCGGCGTCGTCGAGGAGATCGGCCCGGACGGCGTCCAGGTCCAGCTCGTGGACCGGACCCGGGTCGGCCGCACCTTCGGCACGGCGCCGGGCGGCTCCGGTGAACCGGTCGAGGTCGATGCCCGTCATCCTTTCGGCATCGGCGTCGATCTGCTCCAGGAGGTCGACCATGCCTTGTTGCATCGCGTCGGTGACGGCGTCGACCAGGAGCTCTTTGAACACCTGGCGCGCGGGATTGTGCCCCGGTACGGCCGTCACGGCGGCGTCGCGTGCCGCGGCGACCTCCTCGCCGGACAGGCGGACCGGTTCCCGTCCGACACGCACGGTGAAGTCACCGGCGGGGGCCCGGTGGGCGCGCAGCAGGCCGGCCAGGGCGTCGGCGAGGTCGGTGCTGCCCTTGAGCCGCGCCGTGCCGAACGGGTCCACCGCGTCCGTGGACACTCCGGCCAGTTCTCGGCAGGTCGCCAGAACGACGTCGTTCTCCCCGAGCGAGGGGAGGACCTGGGAGATGTAGTCGAGGAACCGGGCGTTCGGGCCCACCACCAGGACACCCTCCTCCGCGGCGCGCGGGAACGCGTACAGGACGTAGGCCGCCCGATGCAGGGCAACCACCGTCTTGCCGGTGCCGGGCCCGCCCTGCACCACGGTCACCCCGCGGTGGGCGGAGCGGACGATCTCGTCCTGCTCGGCCTGCAGCGTCGCGACGGCCGCGTGCATCCTGCCCGTACGCCGCGCCGACAGGGCCTCGGTCAACGGGCCGTCCCCCACGACGTCCCCGTCGGTCGGGGCGGTCCCGTCCAGCAGTTCGTCGCTCACCGAGACGACCGTGCGCTCCTCGAGGCGCAGGTGCCGGCGCCGCCGCAGACCCATCGAGTGGGCCGGTGTCGCCTCGTAGAAGGGCCGCGCCGCGTTCGCACGCCAGTCCACGAGCAGGGGCAGGTCGTCCTCTTCCGTGTGCAGTCCGATCCGCCCGATGCGCAGGACCGTGCCGTCCGTCCGGTCGATGCGCCCGAAGACCAGTCCCTTTTCGGCGCCCTCCAGCCGGCCGATTTCCTCGGCCAGACGCTCGGCGGCGATTTCTCTCTCGTACGCCTCACCGGCGCTTTCCGCCGGGGCCTTCAGTACATTCGCCCGGTGCGCTCGCGCCTCGGAAAGCCGCTCGGCGAGCAACTCGCACAAGGAGGACACATAATCCTGCTCCGATTCAACCGCACGCACAGCGGGGTCATTCGTTTTCGCCAACAGGAGACTCCTTCGATTCGGGCAACACCATACGGCCGAATTTCTCCGGAGGTAAGTCTTGACTTACTTGGCGAAGCCGCGTCTCCACGGCCGAATCCATGACGGCCGACCGTACGGCGCATCGGGAAGACCCAAGCTTCCGCGTGGGCGAATCCCGCGCTTCCGAGCGCGAGAGCAACAGTCCCGGCGCACAGGGAAACCGCTGCAAGAACACGACGCACGGGAACATCCTCGGGTCGAATCGGTCGGGCAACCAGCCAATTGGATCCCCGTTCGGCACCCTGCCGTCGGCATTCCCCCGATTGCGGGCACGTCACGCTCACCGTCACCAAGGGCACTCAACGGCTGAGGAACACGGGACTCCCGGTTATGCGGGGTCGCCGGTTCGCCGTCCCAGGGAGGCGTGCACCGCGCGGTGCACCGCGCGCGCCAGCCGGGCGCCCCACACCGAGCGCGGGCCGGCGAAGAGTTCCGGGGCCTCTCCGGGGGCCGGGGTGCGCGCGGCGACGCACACCGCGTCGGTGGGGGTGCCCGAGCAGTGGTGGCCCGCCTCCAGCAGCGCCTGCACCTTGGCCTCGGTGGCGGTGGCCACCGCGTTGACCAGTGCGGCGTCCGCCAGGGGCGCGGGGACGGCCACGACGATGTTGATCGTGCCCGGGTCCGGCACTCCGGGGGCCCCGGGGCCCGGGGCGGCGGCCCAGGCGGTGACGCCGATCCCGGCGGTGGCCACCGCCCGCACGCCCTCGTCCTCCGCCTCCCCGTACTCCCCCACGTGCGCGGCCGTCATCAGCCCCACGCCGGGGCCGGCCGCCCCCGCGGACCGGGCGATCCCGGCGAGGTGCTCGGCCGGGTCGGTGCGCGCGTAGCCGGGCCGCACCTGGGCGTTGAGCACCCAGGCGCGCTCGCCCAGGCCCCCGCCCAGGACGGCGCTGCTGACCATCCGCCAGCCCGGCCCGGCCCGCCACAGCAGGGCGTCCCAGCTCCCGCCGTCCTCGGTGCGGGTCAGGTGCTCCACGCGCAGGAGCGGGTCGGTGGTGACGGTCATCAGGGCTCTCCAGGGGTCGGTCCGCGCCGACCCTACCGGCCGCCGGGACGGGCACACGGCGGTGGGCCCGCGCCGCGGCGCGGGCCCACCTGTGACGCGGGCCCTCCCCGTGCCCGCCCGGTCCGTGTGCGCCCCGGACTGTGTGCGCCCGGCCCGTGTGCGTCCGGGTGGGAGGAGGGCACGTCCGGGCGGTGTCAGCCGGGCCAGGTGCCGGTCAGACGGCGCACGCCGGCCGCGCCGCCGCGGTCCACGGCGGCCTTGACCACACCGAATATCAGGCCCTGGAGTCCCGCGGCCACGAGCACCTCCGTCCAGCCGCGGTGCTCGTCGGTCGCGTCGGGGGCGTCGTCGTCGTGGCCGGCCATCTTCCACACCTGCTTGAAGAGCGCGCCGGCCAGGGCGCCGCCGGCCGCGCCGAGCACCATGCCGACCGGCTTGTAGAGGATCTTCCCGGCCATCAGCCCTCTCCCCCGCCGCGACGGCGCACGCCCAGCAGGAGGACGAGGGCCGTCACCGCCACCGCGGCCGACAGGGCCGGGTTGCGGCGGCCGGTCGCCACCGCCTGCGCGGCCTTCTCCCGCACCGGTTCAGGGGCGCGGTCGCGCACCGTCGTTCCCAGCACGGCGGCCCTGTCCGCCGTCTGCCGGGCGGCCTGCGAGACCTTCTCACGCACCGGCTCGGGGGTGCGCCGGCGTACCGAGTCGGCGGTGCGACCGGCCTGTTCCCTCACCTGCGTGCGCGCCCGGGCGGCCATCCCGCGGGCCCTGGCCCGCACGTCGGTCTTCGCGGCCAACTCCTCCACCGTCCCGCCCAGTTCCCGGCGGGTCTCCTCGACCCGGCGGCGCAGGTCCTCCGGGGTCGGAGTCGTCGTGCCGTTCTCGTGCCGTGCGTCCGTCATCGGTGCGCCCTCTCCCTGATCTCCGCCATGTCCGCCTTCGCGCTGTGCAGTGCCTCCTCGGGAACCGGGGGCGAGGCCCGGTCCACCTCCTTCTTCCCGAGCGCGCCCATCACGGCGGCCGCGGCGAACAGAAGGACCGCGACGATCGCGGCCGCCGCCCACCAGGGCACGGCCAGGGCCAGTGCGGCGATCACCGCGGCCACGGCCGCCTGGGCCCCGAACAGCGCGGCCGTCCCGGCTCCGCCGAACAGCCCTCCGCCCCGGCCGAAGCGCTTGCCCTTGTCCTTCATCTCCCTCTGCGCCAGGCGCAGTTCGGCCCGGACCAGTTCGGTCAGCTGCTCCGAGGCCCGGGAGACCAGTTCGCCCACCGGGCGTTCCGCGCCCTCCCGGGCCGTGCGCCCTCCTACCGGCTCGCTCACCGTCACCATCCTTCCCTCGTGCGGCACACGGGGCGGCTACCCCTGCTCCCCCGCCTCATTCGGGCCTTCCGGACGGCACGCACCGCCCTGCGGCGGGTCCGCCCGCGGGCGGACTGCCGCGCCCGCGGGCGGGTACGCGCAACCTGTCGGTCCGACCCCGAGGAGGACCGTTGCGACTGCGTTCCACCAGCCCGGACGACCCCGGCCTCACCCGCAGGCGGCACGGCCGCGGCTTCCGCTACCTCGACGCCTCGGGCAATCCCCTGCGCGACCGGGCCGAGCTGGAGCGGATCAGGGGCCTGGCCGTCCCGCCGGCCTGGGAGGACGTGTGGATCTGCGCCCGGGCCGACGGGCACCTGCAGGCCGTGGGCACCGATGCGGCCGGGCGCCGCCAGTACCTGTACCACCCGCAGTTCAGGGCCGAGCAGGAGCAGGCCAAGCACGACCACGTCCTGGAGGTCGCCGCCGCCCTGCCCCGCATCCGCGAGGGCGCCGAGGCGGGGCTGGGCGAGCGGGGGCTCACCCGCAACCGTGTCCTGGGAGCGGCCGTGCGCCTGCTCGACCTGGGGTTCTTCCGCGTCGGCGGCGAGCGGTACACGCAGGAGAACCAGAGCTACGGGCTGACCACCCTGCTGCGCGAGCACACCCGGTGCGGCCGGGGCGAAGTCGCCTTCACCTACCCGGGCAAGCACGGCAAGGAGCAGGTGCGGGCCGTGGCCGACACCGCGACCTGCCGGGCGGTGACCGCGCTGGTGCGGCGGCGCGGGGGCGGCGACCGCCTCCTCGCGTACTGGGAGCGCCCCGAGTGGCACGAGGTGACCGGGGAGGAGCTCAACGCCCACCTGCGGGAGCCCGGCCGGGTGGAGATCAGCGCGAAGGACTTCCGCACCTGGCACGCCACCGTCCTGGCCGCGGTGGCCCTGGCCGTCTCCGCGCCCGCGGCGGGCAGCGAGGCCTCCCGGCGCCGGGCCGTCGCACGGGCCGTCCGGGAGGTGTCCGAGTACCTCGGCAACACCCCGGCGGTGTGCCGCGCCTCCTACATCGACCCGCGGGTGGTGGAGCTGTACGAGGAGGGCGTCACGATCGCCCCCGCGCTGCACCGGCCCGGCGAGCAGGGGGCGTTCGGCGTCCCCGCCACCCAGGGGGCCGTCGAGGAGGCCGTGCGGCGCATGCTGCTCACCGGCCGTCCCCCGGCGGGCCGCTGACCGGCGGGCGCGGGGGCCGCTCGGCGCCCTCGTCGTGGAGGACGGGGCACCCGGAGGGGAAGGTACCGAGCTCGGCGATGCGGTAACCGTCCGGGTAGCCGCGGACGTTGGGGTTCTGCCGGGCGTACCGGGGGCGTCTGCGCGGGGGCATCAGGCGCACCGCCCTGCCGCGCAGCCGCAGGGCCGAGCGGACGGCCCGCCGCAGCGCGGCGGAGGGCGCCGGGTAGCCGAACGCCTCGCGCAGGGCGTCGTCCATCAGGCACAGGGACGCCTTGCGCATCGCGGTGCCGAGCGGCCCGGGGTACCAGGAGGCGAACAGGTCCAGGGTGGCGTCGGAGACCGCCCGGCCGCCGGCGTCGAAGGCGAAGTGGCGGCGCTCGTAGTCGTCGAGGAGCCGCTCGAACCCCGCGTAGTCGTCGGGGACGTCCGGGATGTTCATGCGCCGGCCCAGAGCGCGGTAGTAGTTGGTGGCCGCGCGCACCTCGTGCTCGCTGTAGGGGCGCCAGCCGTAGTCGTCGAGCCAGCGCTTGGGCACGACGACGAAGGTGGCGAGGACGTAGCGGAAGTCGTCGTCGGGGATGTCGTAGTGGCGGTGCATGCGGTTCATGCGCCGGATCGCCTCGCGCCCCGGCACGGAGTCGAAGCCGTGCTCGAGGACCGCGTCCAGGATGAGGGCGGTGTCGTCGTAGCGCTTCTGGGTCCGCCCGGTGAACTCGCCGGTCCCGGCGAGGAGCCGGCCGATGCCGGGCACGGCGTAGGTGCGGTAGAGGGCGAAGCCGAGGGCCTGGACGGTGTCCCAGGGGAATTCGTGGGCGCTGCTGATCCGGTAGATCTCGTGGAAGTCGCGGTCGGGGTCGAGCCGCCTGATGCGCTCGAGCCACTCGTGGCGTCGCACGGTCCCCCCTCCGGGCCGTCCGGGCCCTCAGCTCCCGCTCCGGGGCTCCGGGGCCCCGGGACGTGCCGGTCCCTGTGCCTGCCGTCCACACGGTAGGGACACCCGGGGTGGAGGTCAACGCCCCCTGTGGGGAGGGCCGTCCGCGGGTGCTCCGTCACGTCGGCCCGCAGCTTCAGCAGGGTCGGCATGAACTGCGGGTCTTCCGTGTCCATGCCGTCCAGCCGGGCGAGGACCTCCTTGGCGGCCCTCTCCTCCCCCGGGCGTCCGGCGGCCACGTCGCGCTCGGCGTCCGGCGGCGCGCGGGGCGCGGGGCGGCGTCCGGAGCGAGGAGAGCACTGCGGTCAGAGGACGCGCAGGCCCAGCGCCGCGCAGATCACAGCCGCCTGGTCCGGCTCGATCACCGCTCCCGACAGCTCCACCGTCAGCGGGTCGAGGGCCGAAAGGTCGCTGCCCCGCAGGTCCGTCCCGGCGAGCTTCGAACCGTGCAGCATGGCGGCCGACAGGTCGCAGGAGGTGACGGACGCCTTCTCCAGGCGTGCCGCCGTCAGGTCCGCCTCCCGCATCCGCACTCCGTCGAAGACGGCCCGACGCAGATCGGCGCCGGGCAGACCGACGAAGGACCAGTCCCCGCCGTGCACTTCGAGGAGGGTGAAGGCCGACCGCTGGAAGAGGCTGCCGACGAACTTGCAGTCGGTGAAGACCGTGTCGAAGAAGGTGCAGCGGTGGAACGTGCAGTTGGTGAAAGCGGCCCCGGTGTGGCGTGAGGCGTTGAACCGCACCCCGGAGAAGGTGCACTCGTCGAAGACGGCCCCCTCGTCCACGGCCTCGGTCAAGTCGGTGTCGACGAACGAGCAGCGGGTCCAGGACTGCCCGGACAGGTCACGGCCGTACCAGTCCTCGTCCCCGATCACCCGTTCCCCGTCCGGCACCGGGGGGCGGGGGGAAACCGGATCGATGTTCGCGCGTGCGGGTCCGACGGGCATGGGCCCCAGTCTCGGGCCCCGGCCTCGGGCGGGGCAACCGGGTTGCCACGGGGCGCCCGTCGGAGAGGGCGGCGTGCCCGCCCTCAGGCGTACTCCATGACGATCACCGCGGTGGTGCCGGGCTCGAGCGCCTCGAAGACGTGCGGGGCGTCGCCGGGATAGGTGACGTAGTCGCCGGGGCCGATCTCGACCGGCTCCCCGGCCGGGCCGGCCAGCGCCCGGCCGGCGCCGAGCACGACGTGCTCCACGGTTCCGGGAAGGTGCGGTTCGGACAGCCGCGGCCTTCCGGGGTGCACCTGCATGCGGTAGAGGTCCCGCCGGGCGTGGAGCGGGCAGGAGGCCAGCAGCGTGGCCGCGTAGTCCGCCTGGTCCGAACGGGTGGCCGGGCCCTCGCCCGCACGGATCACGTGCACCCTCGGCCGCGGCGGGTCGACCAGTCGGCCGAGCGGCACGCCGAGCTCGACGGCCAGGGCCCACAGCGTCTCCACGTCCGGGGTGCCGGCGCCCGACTCCAGCCGGGAGAGCGCGGACTCGGCGATTCCGGCCCGCCCGGCCAGTTCGGCCACGGACAGGCCGGCGCGCTCGCGTTCCCGGCGGACCGACGTCGCGATCAGTGCGGCCAGGTCGAGGTGCGGCCTCTCCCCGCCCGGTGAACCGTTGCCCATCTGCCAGCTCCCAGGGTCGTGCCGTGCGGCCCGGCGGACACCGTCCGCCGTGTTCGCGGCGGTAGCCGCCCGTTCGCTCCCGCGGTCCCGGGCGCGGTGCACCCGGGGTTCCTGCTCCGTCCACCCGGGGGCGGCGCGGGCCGCTTCGGCGTCCTACGGGGTCGCCGGGGGCTGCCGGCGGCCCCTCCTGCTCACCGGGCGCACTTCGCCCCGGCCGTCCTGGCCCTCGCCGCCCCGGCCCTGACCGCCTTGGCCTTGGCCGCCTTGGCCTTGGCCGCCTTGGCCCTCGCCGCGGACGGCGCGGCGCCCCGGGCCGCCTTGGCGCCGACCGGGACGGTGACGCGCACGGCCTTGGCCTTCGCCACTGCCGGCGCGGCGGCCCGCGCCGCCGTCGCCCTCGCGGCGCCCGGGGCGGTGACCCGGGCGGCCTTCGCGGCCACCGGGGCGGTGACGCGGGCGGTTCCCGCGGCCAGCCGCACCTCGCGGCGGGCGGTGCGCGCGGCCTGCTGCGCCTCGCGGCGGACCGCCCGCGCGGTGTGCCGCGCCTGCCAGTTCAGCGACGGCTTGCCCGCGGTGTCCACCGAGGCGAGCAGGAGCCCTCCGAGCATGGACAGGTTCTTGAAGAAGTGGATCTGCTGCTGGGCCCGTTCCTGCGGGTCCTCGGCCTCCCAGAACCGGTGGCCGGCCAGCGTGGTGGGGACCAGCGTGCCCGCCAGGACGAGCGCGGAGAGCCGCGGGAACCTGCCCAGGGCAAGGAGGCCCCCTGCCACCACGTGCACGGCGCCGTTGATGCGGACCGCCTGCTCGGGGTCGGAGGGCACCAGGGAGACGTTCGCGGCCAGCGGGTCGATCACGCGCTTGGCGGCGGGGGCCATCATCTCGGGATGCTTGAGGGAGTTGATGCCGCCGTATACGAACATGGAGGCCAACAGGGGCCTGGCCAGTCGTCGTACTGTAGTCATGCACCAACCGGTACCCGGCCGCGGTGCCCCCATGCCGCTCCGCGCCCGGACTGCGCCGACCGGGTGACGCCGTACCGGGGCCCGCTCACGCCTCACCCCAGGAGCGTGGCGACGGGCGGCCGCGGTGACTGGTGGCCCCCGCTGGCCAGCATCCGCACTTCTCCCCTGCTGCTGATCTCGGCCCGCACTATCCCGGTGTCGTCGCAGTAGACCGGGTGCCCGCCCGGTCCCGTGGCCTCCGTGCGGTGCACCACCACGGTGTCCCTGCCCGCGTCGGACCCGAGCCCGGGCTGCTCGAACACCAACTCCACCCGCTCGGCGTGATCCATGGCAATTCACCCATCTCAGATACAAGGGACAAACCCCTTTTTCCATGATGCACCCGAACGGAGGACGGGCCCTTGCGGCGGCACGGAGGGGCCGCGGCACCGCGGCAGGGCCGGACGGGGGGCGGGGGCGAGCGGGGCGTTAGGCGCCCCGGGGGCTGGGCACGCGCATGGCGGGTGCGCCGGGAACCGGCGCACGATCCGTGCACACCGGAAGGACCTGCAGCGATGGGACACGGCGGAGACGTCATCGACGAACTGACCACCGACCACCGGGAGGTGGAGGATCTCTTCGGGAAGATCGAACGCCTTCCCTCCGGGGACGGGCGGCGCAAGACCTACGTGGACCAGGTCACCATGGAACTGGTGCGCCACTCGGTCGCCGAGGAGGAGTACCTGTACCCGGCCGTGCGCAGGAGCGTCACCGGCGGCGGGGACATCGCCGACAAGGAGCTGGAGGACCATGCCTCCGCCGAGCGGATCATGAAGGACCTCGAGGGCCGCGGCGCGGACGACCCGAGTTCGACCGCCTCGTCGGCGAGCTGATGCGCGAGATCCGGGCGCACATCGCGGACGAGGAGGGAAACCTCTTCCCGCAGCTGCGCGCCGCGGCCGGGCCCGGGGACATGGAGGAGCTGGGCGAGAAGGTGCGGCGGGCCAAGAAGACGGCACCGACCCGCCCCACCCCACCGCCCCGGACAAGCCCCCGGCCAACAAGCTCCTCGCGCCGGGCGCCGGCCTGGTGGACCGGGTGCGCGACGCCCTCAGCGGCCGCGGCAAGGAGGGCTGAGGACCGGCGCGGCGGCGCGGCGGTGCGGCGGTGCGGCGGGGGACGCCGGAGCGCCCCGGACCGGCCGGCGGAGGAGTCCTGGACGGATGAGGGCGGACGAGGTCGACACCGTGCTGCAGGAGGCACTGCAGCGCCTGGCCCTTCTCGCGGAGGCCACGACCGCGCTGTCGAGCACCCTGGACGTGGAGGAGGGCCTCCGCCGGTTGTGCCGCATCCTGCTGCCCAGGCTGGCGACTGGTGCGCGGCGGACCTGCTGGACGAGCGCGGGCGGCTGCACCGGATGGTGGTCGCCCACCGCAACCCGGTGCGCCTGCCCACCGGCCACCTCGAGGGGCGCATGCCCCCGGTCCCGGAGTCCTCCTCCGACCCGCTGGCCCGGGTGCTGCGCGGCGCGGGGCCCCTGCTGCTGGACCGGGAGTCCCTCACGGAGGAGGGGAGGAGGCGGACGGCGCGCCGCACTCCGCCCAGCGCGAGCTGTTCGAGCGGTTCGGCACCCGCACGGCGGTCGTCGCGCCGCTGCGCGCCCGCCGCCAGGTCCTCGGCGCGCTGCCCCTGGGCCGCAGCGGCCCGGCGCCGCCGCTGACCGCCGACGACCTGCCACTGGTGGAGGACCTGGCCCACCGCACCGCCCTGGCCGTGGACAACGCGCGCCTGTACGCCTCGGTGCAGGGCATCGCCGAACGCCTGCAGCGTTCGCTGCTGCCCGAGCTGCCCCACGTGGACCACCTGCAGCCGGCAGCCCGCTACACCCCGGCCCGCAGCACGGCGGAGGTCGGCGGCGACCGGTACGACAGCTTCGTGCTGCCCGACGGGACCACCTCGATGATCATCGGGGACGTCGCCGGCCACGACCTGCCGACGGCGGTCGCCATGGCCCAGCTGCGCAACATGCTGCGCGCACTGGCCTGCGACGGCGCGAGCCGCCGGGGGAGATCCTGGCGCGCCTGGACGCGATCAACGACAGCCTGTACGGGGGGCGCACCGCCACCTGCGTCTTCGCCCGCATCGAGGGCCCGGAGGCGGGCCCTGGCGGCTGAACCACAGCAACGCGGGCCACCCGCCCCCGCTGCTGGTCACCCACGACGGGGACCCCGCTACCTGCAGGAGGGCCACGGCATGCTGCTCGGCGTGGAGCCGGGCACCGCCCGCCCCAGCGCGACCACGCCGATGCCGGAGCGCCCCACCCTGCTGCTGTACACCGACGGCCTCGTGGAGCGGCCGGCGAGAGCCTGGACCACAGTCTGGCCCGGCTGCGGGCAGCACGCCGCCGCACTGGCCCGGGAACCGCTGGACGTCTTCTGCGACGAGCTGCTGAAGGGCCTGTACGAGGCCGCCGTCGACGACGTGGCGCTGCCGGCCCTGCGACTGCCGCCGACCGGGGCGGGGGCCGGCGCGGGGCCGAGCGGGGGCCGAGCCCGGGCCTCTCCCCTGTCCCCCGAATGCACCAGCCGAAAGTCCTTTTTGGATGGTTTTCCGGACACGGGGCACCTGGCTGGGGACACTCCCTCCCTGAAGGAGCTCTCTCCATGATCGTCAAGAAGTTGCACGACAAGGGCGTCACCAGCGAGCACGCCTACATGGCGGCATTCGCCTCCATCGGGCTGTCGATCCTGTCCTGGGCCGGCTCGCTGAAGGCGGAACCCCGGCCTCGACCGCGCCGACCGCTGGGGCATCTTCGTGGGCGAATGGGCCCCGACCTTCTTCGGCCTGGGGATCGCCCTGGCCCAGTACGAGCAGAAGGAAGCGCCCTTCGGCACCACTCCGTGAGGCACCGGCCGCAGACCGCTGCGAGCAGGCCCTTCCGGGGCGCGGGGCACGGCCCCGTGCCCCGGAGGGCGTCAGCCGCTCCCCCGACGGCGGCCAGGCCCGCCCCGACCGTCCGCCGGGCGCGGGGCAGGCCGCGCAGCAGGCCCTCCAGCAGCCGCAGCCCGGCGGCGAGGGAGGCCGTCGGAAGGCCGCGGGCGGAGAGGACCGCCGCGGTCCAGGCGACGAAGTCGGTGAACAGCCGCTCGTCGTCCACGTACAGGGACGCCGCGAGGAAGTCGACGATGTGCGCCAGGTCCTCCGCGGTGCTCTCCCACTGGCGGGAGGTGCACGAACGCGTCCCGGGCAGTTCCTCGCGCAGCGCCTCCAGGGCCTCCGCGACCAGCCGGGAACGGGCCTCGGCCACCCGCACGTACTCCCGGCCGGCCAGGTGCCCGGCCTTCCCGTCCGCCGGCCGCACGGGCGGCGGCCAGTCCCGCTCCAGCCGGTCGGCGGCGTCCGTCGCGCTCGCGGCCCAGGCGTCGGCCCCGAGCAGTCGGGCGTAGCGGCCGTCGGCGCCGAAGCCCGGCCCGCCGCCAGCACGGGCACCCCCGGCCCGGCAGGCGGTGATCGCGGCGTGCGCGGCGGGCAGCCGGGTGGGGATCGAGCAGGACAGGGCCACGGCGTCCGGTCCCGTGGCGTGCAGGTACTGGACCAGGTGCTGCGGCGGCACGTGCGCACCGAGGAAGTCCACCCGCCAGCCGCGCAGGCGCAGCGTCTCCGCGACCAGCCGGGCGGGCAGCGCGTGCCACTCCCCGTCGACGCAGGCCATCGTCACGCGCCCGCGCCGCGGGGCGGCACGGGCGGCCGGGTGGACGGACAGCGCGGCGATCGCGCGGTCGCTGACGGCGCTGGCCGCGTGCTCCCGTGCCACGGAGAGGCGGGCGGCCGCCCACTCCTCGCCCACCCTGGCCTGCGCCGGGGCGATGACGTCCAGCAGCACCCGTTCCGGGGGCAGGCCCGCCTCCAGCGCCCGGTGGACCAGGGCGACGGCCGCTTCCTCGTCGGCCGCCGTGGCCGCGTCGAAGAACTCCCGCACGAGATCGTCGTGATCCTGCCGGGCCGGGACCGCTTCCGGGTGCGGTGCCGGGCCCGGGTGCGGTGCCGGGCCCGGGCCCGGGGGGAAGGCGGCGCCGTCCGTCATGCCGTGTCTGCTCGGGCCGCGGGCGCGCGGGGGCCGGCGGGCGGGCGCGGGCGGCGGGGCGCGCCGATGCCCAGCAGCACGATGTCGTCGTGGTCGTTGCCCGCCAGCCACTGGGAGACGGCCACCCCCGCCCGTTCGACCACCGCCCCGGCCGGCATGTCCGCGCATCCCTCCAGGGCCGCGCGCAGCCGCTCCTCGCCGAACATCTCCCCTCCGGCGGGCCCGCCCCTGGCCTCGGTGACGCCGTCGGAGAACAGCAGGCAGGTCTCCCCCGGCTCCAGCACCGTGGTCCAGGTGGTGGCGGTGACCAGGGGCACCGCGCCCACCAGGGTCCCCCGGGTCGGGGCCTCCTCGACGGTGCCGTCGCGCCGGACCAGCAGCGGCGCCGGGTGCCCGGCCGCCGTCAGGCGCAGCAGGATCCCGCCGCCGGGCCGGTCCCCGTCCGGCGCCCGCGGGGTGGCGCCGGCCAGCACCAGGGTGGCGAACCGGTCGTCCTCGCCGTCCTCCGCCCCCTCCTCCAGCAGTGCGCCGTTCAGGTGCTGGAGGAGGCGCTCGTGGTCGTCCTCGACCCGGCGCAGCGCGGCGAGGGTGTTGCGGATCTTGCCCGTCAGGACCGCCGCCTCCGGGCCCTTCCCGCAGACGTCCCCGAGGACCACGGCGGTCTCCCCGCCGGGCCGCGGGGACGGGTGGACGTCGTAGAAGTCGCCGCCGATCAGGTCCGCCGCCCGGGCCGGACGGTAGGAGGCGGCGAGGTCGATCCCGGCGGTGCTCCTCAGGACCGGGGGCAGCAGGTTGCGCTGCAGGACGGTCATGGTCTCCGTCCGGTCCTCGTACAGGGCCGCGGCGGAGATCGCGCCGCCGGCGCGGGCGGCGAAGACGCGGGCGAACACCTCCTCCTCCGCGGTGAAGGCGCCGTTGCCGGGGCGGCGCACGAGGAGCAGCGCCCCCACCGGGGCGCCGCTCCCCGGGAGGGGGACGAGCAGCGCGGAGCCCGCGGCGCCGAAGCCGTCGGGGAGGAGGCGGGCGGGGACCCGTCCGGCGGCGAGGCAGCGCGAGGGCGCGGGCGGGAAGCGGGCCAGCGCCTCCGCGATGCCGGGCAGCGCCAGTTCCGCCCCGGGCACCGCGACCGCGGCCGGCCGGCCCCGTCCGCCGACCACGGTCGCCTCGGCGCCGTACGCGCGGGAGGAGGTGATCACCGCGGCGGCGTCCGCCAGCTCCGCGGCCAGTTCGGCGGTGGCCGCCACGGACCTGCGCCGGTTCAGGGAGGCCAGCAGCCTGGCCGAGGCCCGGTCCAGGAACTCCATCCGCCCGTGCTCGTCGTCCGGGTGCCGTCCGGCCGCGTCGCGGGGGGCGGCGTCGACGAGGGTCCAGGCCCGGAAGCCTCCGGGCAGGGCGGTGGAGCGCGCGGTGGCCGTGCGGCCGGCCAGGTCCCCCCGCACCTCGACCGGGCCGTCGCCCGCGGCGGCGGCGAGCTCCTGCCCGCGGGCGAGCCAGGCGGGAACGGTGCCGGGGCCGAGGACGGTTCCCTCCTCCAGGCCGGGCAGCAGCGCGGCGGCCGCCTCGCCGACCAGGACCGCCCGGCCGGCGCCGTCGCAGACCACGACCGGGGAGGGGCCCCGGCGCGCCAGGGCCTCCAGCACCTCCGGAGCGGGCCGCACGGTGCTGCGGGAGGGCGGCACGGCGGCCGCGTGCGGCGCCCGGAGGGCGGGGAGGCGGGGTTCACGGTGAGGAGGGGTGCGGCCGCCGGACGCGGTGCGCCCCCGTCCCTCCTCTCGGAAGGTGGCTGCGGGAGGCCGGTGACCGGCTCTCTCCGGCAACGGTCCCCCGCCACCGCGCGGATTGCAAACGACACCGGCGCGGGGGCGGCCGGAACCCGGGAGTTCCCGCCCGTCCGGGAGCACGTCCGGGAGCGCGTCCTCCGGGGGGTCCGCCGGATCCGTCACGGGGCGCTTCCCGCGGGCCGGGGGCGCACGGACGGGCGCAGGCGCGCCCTCACCGCGCCGTACCGCTGGTTTCCCGTACCAGGAAAATACGCCCACCCGGCGGGGACGACACACGGTCGGGGCCGGGCGGCGGTACGGGCACGGCGGGCGGGGCCGGCTCCGGGCGGGGACGCCGCGCCCCGGCCCCGCCCGGGCTACTTCCCCCGCGGCAGGCGGATCCGCGACCACCACCCCGTCGGCCGCGGCGGCGGGCCGGATTCCGGCAGGACGCGGCCGTGCGCAGTGTCCTCCCCGAGCTCTGCCGGGACCGTGGCGGCGGCGGGGCGGGGCCGCGGCTGCGGCAGGCGGAGGCCGCCCGCGAGGGTCGGCGGGCGGGCGGCGAACGCGACGGGCAGTTCGACCAGCCGGCGCGAGACCCACGAGGAGGCCCGGGCCGGCTCCTCCTCCCCGCCCTCCGGGGCGACGTCGGGCAGCCGCAGGAGCAGGGTGTCCACGGCGGTGTCGGTGACGGCCCGGCCGATGTCCTGGCCCGGGCACTCGTGCGGGCCTCGGCTGAAGGCCAGGTGGGAGCGGTTCCCGTGCATGGGCGTGCCGCGGTCGGGGCGCACGGCGGGGTCGACGTTGCCCGCCGCCAGCCCGAGGAGGAGCATGTCGCCGGCCCTGATCGGCTGCCCCGCGATCTCGGTGTCGCCGGTGGCCCAGCGCGCCGGGCAGATCATCAGCGGCGGCTCGTCCCACAGCACCTGCTCGACCGCGTCGGGGACGGTCATGCGCACACCGGCCAGGGAGGCGCGGAAACGCCGGTCGGTGAGCACCATCCGCAGCGTGTTGGCGATCAGGTTGGTGGTGGTCTCGTGGGCGGAGAGCAGCAGCAGCCGCAGGTGCTGCACGACCTCCTCGTCGGTGAGGCCGGCGGGGTGCTCCATCAGCCACGAGGCCAGGTCGGCCCCGGGCGCGGCGCGTTTGCGTTCCACCAGCAGCCGCAGGGTCTCCAGGATGTAGCGGTCGCCCTCCAGCGCCTCCCGCGACCCCATGATCAGTTCCAGGCTGGCCCGCACCAGGCGCGGGCCGTCCGCCTCGGGCATGCCGAACAGGCTCGTCATGACGAGCATCGGCAGCTGCTGCGCGTACTCGCCCATCAGCTCGGCCCGGCCCCGGGCCGCGAAGCCGTCGATCAGCCCGTTGGCGAGGCGGTGACCCGGCGGCGGATGCCGCGGCGGTCGAAGCGCTCCATGCTCTCGGTGAGCGCCCGGCGCAGCCGTTCGTGCTCCTCGCCGTCGGCGAACGTGCACACCGGCTCCCAGCGGACGACCGGCAGGATCGGGGAGTCCTCGGGGACCCGCCCCTCCTTCCAGTCCCGCCACCGGCGCGAGTCCCGGGAGAACCGGGTGGGGGTGCGGGCGACCTCCAGGTTCTCCCGGTAGCCCAGGACCAGCCAGGCGGGCAGGTCGCCGTCGAGGAGGACGGGGGCCACCGGGCCGTACTCGGCACGCAGCCTCTCGTACAGGCCCATCGGGTCGGTTCCCGCCTCGGGCCCGTACAGGCGGGCCGGTTCGGGGCCGGCCGGGCCGGAGCCGGCGTGGGCGGGGCATCCCGGGGGCGGGGCGGGCGCGGGGCCGGCGCGGAAGGGGTCGGGCGGCGGGGCGGTCACTGCGGCTCCGGGGTGACGGTGAGGGAGTGGAGGTAGCGCATCAGCGCCATCAGGACGTCGCGGCTGGAGGAGCGGTCGCGGGCGTCGCACTCGACCAGGGGCACGTAGTCGGGCAGGTCCAGGGCGGTGCGCAGCTCCTCCACCGGGTACCGGGGCGCCCCGGGGAAGGTGTTGACCGCGACCACGAAGGGGACCCCGCGGTCCTCCAGGCGGCCGATCACGTCGAAGCTGACCTCCAGGCGGCGGGTGTCCACGAGCACCACGGCGCCCAGCGCGCCGTCGAACAGGCCGTTCCACAGGAACCAGAAGCGCTCCTGGCCGGGGGTGCCGAACAGGTAGAGCACCAGCCGTTCGTCGATGCTGATGCGGCCGAAGTCCATCGCCACGGTGGTCTCGGTCTTGCGCTCCACCCCGGCGACGTCGTCCACGCCGACCCCGGCCCGGGTCATCGTCTCCTCGGTGGTCAGCGGACGGATCTCGCTCACCGAGCCGACCAGGGTCGTCTTGCCGACCCCGAAGCCGCCCACGACGACGATCTTGACGGCCGCGGCCGCCGAGGACGGCAGCGCGTCCTCACACCGCGGACCGGGCAGGGTGTCAGAGCCTTTGAAGTCCATGCATCACCGCCTCGAGGAGTTCGGCGTCGGGCAGGGAGGCAGCCGGGATCGGCGCCCGGGCCTCCACCCTGCCGTCCGCCAGGAGGTCCGCGAGCAGCACCGTGACGGCGCTGGCCGGTAACCGCAGGTACGCGGAGATCTCCGCGACGGACAACGGGTAGTGGCACATCCGCACGATGGCGGTGTGCTCGGGCTGTGCGCCCGGCTGGGGCTCGGACCGGGACACGACGAGCGTGACCAGGTCGAGCGCGTCCTGCTCGGACGTGCCGCTGCGGCCGCCCGTGATCACGTACAGCCGCTCGGGGCTGTTCTCCTCCCAGTCCTGTGCCGGTCCGCTCATGCGGCCGGCCCGTCGGCCCTGGGCGGACTGCTCAGGTGCTGCCCGATGCGGGCCACCAGGTCCCTCATGCGCTGCCCCATCAGCCCGGCGTCCACCCCCTCGTCGGCCAGGACCGCCAGGTAGGCCCCGGCACCGGCCGCCATGAGGTAGAAGAAGCCCCCGCTGATCTCGATGACGACCATGCGCATGCGTCCGTCGCCGTGCGGGAACTCGGCGGCGACCGCCGCCGAGAGGCTCTGCAGGCCCGCGCAGGCGGCGGCCAGGCGGTCTGCGGTGTCGTCGTCCGTGCCGAACTGCGCCATGCGCAGGCCGTCCGAGGACAGCAGCACCACGTGCCGGGTCTGCGGAACGCTGCTCGCCAGGTCCTTGAGCATCCAGTCCATGTTGGGCCGCTGCTGGGTCACTGCTACTCACTTTCGTCCAACGTCTCGTCACCGTTGCGGTGCACAGGGGTCGTCGACGGCTCGCCGGAGACGCCGCTCTGGAAGGCGGACAGCCACAGGCCGGGCTGCACCGCGGGCTCGGAGGGGGCCGCCTCCTGCACGGCCCGGCCGGGCGCGGCGGTGCGTCCCAGCGCCGGGCGGGGCCGGGGGGCGGACTCCCGGCGGCGGCCGGGGCAGGCCGCCCCGGTCCGCTCGGTCACCACGGACTCCTGCCGCACCGGGCCGGTGGGGGCCGGTGCGGGGTCCGCGGGCGCCGGCGGGGCGGACCGCAGGGCCGTGGAGCGGGGCGGCGCGGTCCGCACCGCCCCGGCGGGCGCCCTGCCGCCGTGGGTCCGCCCGGGGCTGCGAGGTGGGGCAGCGGGGCGTGCGGGAGCGCACCGGCGTGGCCGCGGGGCATGCCGGCGGGCGCGGCGGACGCGGTGATCTGGTCCTGCGGGATCACCAGGACCGCGCGGACGCCCGCGTACGCCGAGGGGCGCAGGGAGACCTGGAAGTTGTTCGTCTCCGCGAGCCGGCCCACCACGGCCAGGCCCAGTCGCGGGGTCTCCCCCAGGTCGGTGATGTCCAGTCCGGACCAGGCCCGGGTGAGCACCCGCTCGGCCCTGGCCGCGGCCTCCTCGGTCAGGCCGACGCCGCCGTCCTCGATCTCGACGGCCACCCCGGACTGGATCTCGGTGGCGGTCAGGTGGACCCGGGTCTGCGGCGGCGAGTAGCGCGTGGCGTTGTCCAGCAGCTCCGCCAGGGCGTGGATCAGCGGTTCGACCGCGGGCCCGACGACGGCGACCTCGGCCACCGAGTGCAGCTCCACCCTGGTAGTCGATGATCCGCGACATGGCGCCGCGCAGCACGCTGAACAGCGGCACGTTCTGGCTCCACTGGCGGCCCGGGCGGGCACCGCCAGGACCGCGATGCTGTCGGCCAGGCGGCCGATCAGCGCGGTCCCGTGGTCCAGGTGCAGCAGGTCGCCGAAGACGTCCGGGTCGCGTCCGTGGCGGTCCTCCATCTCCCGCAGGTCCTGCGCCTGCTGGTGGACGATGGCCTGCACCCGGCGGGCGATGTTGACGAAGGCCCGCTGCGCGGACTCGCGCAGGTCCTCCTCCGCGGTGACGGCCTCGAGCACCGAGCTCAGCACCGCGCGGTGTGCGGCGGCGAAGGCCGGGCCGGAGCCGCGTCCGATCTCGTCGTCGAGCTCCTCGAGCACCCGTTCCGGGGTCGCCCCCTGCCGGAGCCTGTCCAGCGCCTCGGGCAGGAGCACGTCGGCCAGCCGGACCGCCTCGGTCTCCTGCCGGTCCAGACGCCGCCTCAACTCCGCCTCGCGCTCGGCCTGCCGGTGGCGCAGGGCCGCCAGGGCCCGCCCCCGGCGCGCGGCCTCGGCCGCGACGACGGCCGTGGCCGCCGTCGCCACCGCGCCGCACCAGGCGACCGCCGCCCCCGCCCCGTCGGGCACGGCCGTCGCGGCGACGAACGCGGCGACGGCGGTCACCAGCGGAGGGAGCAGCCAGACGACGGCGGAGGGAGGCCGTTGGGCTCCGGGGGAAGATCCAGCGCGAACCATCGGCATCCTCGAACAGATTGGTACGAACAGAACATCGGCCGGCGCACGGCGGCGCCGGCGCCCGCAACGGCGCCGGGCCGGCACCGGGACACCGGCCGGTCGCGGCGGGCCGGGAACGGCCCCGGACGCGCCTGCGGCGGCGGGGCACGGAGCCCGGCCCCGCGGGGCGCACGAACGGGCCCGGCCGCACGGACTGCGACCCGCCCATCCAGGAGTCACCTGACGTGATCACTCCAACGCTTTGCGCCACAAGGAGCATAGCCGTTTCCGAAGTGCCGGGGGCAAGTTCTTCATACTCTCCGAACTGCACGAATGTCTGATTTTCTTGATGTGCCGAAGTGCCACGAAATGCCGTTCGAAGAAGGGCTCGTACGGCGCGAGGAGGAGACTGGAACGCACACCGGGTAACCGGCGGCCGCCGGACGGGAGTGCCGGCCCGGTGCGCGGGCACGGTCAACGGGCGGGCACCGCCGGACGGCGGACGCGTGCAGCGGCCCGGCGCGGGCGGACGGGCGGACGGGCGGACGGGCGGACGGCGGAGGAGGCGCGGGATGCGGGTGGCCACCGAGGACGGCAGCGGGACCGGGGGATCCGGCGGACCCGGCCCCGGCGAGCCCCGCCGTCTGCTCCCCCGCCCGTTCCGGAAACCCTCCCGAAGTCCCTCCCGAAGGCCCTCCCGCAAGAGCTCCCGGCCGCCCGGCGGTCCGGCCGGGGGCGGCGCCCGGCGCTGCGCGGCAGCCGTCGTGGCGGGCGCCCTGCCGGCGCTCGCCTTCCCCGCGCCGGCGCTGTGGTGGTGGGCCTGGTTCGCCCTGGTCCCGCTGCTGCTGCTGGTGCGTTCGGCCCCCACCGGCCGGCGGGCCGCGCTGACCGCGTGGCTGGGCGCGGTGGGGTTCATGGTGTCCGTGCACCACTGGCTGGCGCCGAGCCTGCACGTGTTCGTCGTGGTGCTGGCCGGGCTGCTCGCCCTGCTGTGGGTGCCGTGGGGATGGCTGGTGTGGCGGCTGCTGCACGGCGCGCCCCCGCCCGGGCGGGCCCTGGCCGCCGTCCTCCTGGTCCCCTCGGCCTGGTCGCTGGTGGAAACGGCCCGCTCCTGGGAGGGGCTGGGAGGCCCGTGGGCCCTGCTGGGGGCGAGCCAGTGGCAGGTCCCTCCCGCCCTGGTGCTGGCCTCGGTGGGCGGGGTGTGGCTGGTCGGTTTCCTCGTGGTGGCGGTCAACACCGCCCTCGCCGTGCTCGTCGCGGTCCCCGGGGCGCGCCGCCCGGCGCTGGCCGCGCTGGCGGGCACGGCGGTACTGGTCTGCGCGACGTGGGCGTGGGCGCCGCGCCCGGCGGAGACCGGCCGCACCGTGCGCGTGGCCGTGGTCCAGCCGGGGGTGATCGACGGGCCCGTGGCCCGGTTCGACCGGGGCGAGGAGCTGACCCGGGGCCTGGCCGGGCGCGGGGTCGACCTGGTGGTGTGGGGGGAGAGCAGCGTCGGTTTCGACCTGGCCTCCCGTCCCGACCTCGCCGCGCGACTGGCCCGTCTCTCCTCGGCGGTGGGGGCGGACGTCCTGGTCAACGTCGACGCCAGGCGGTCGGACCGGCCCGGGATCTTCAAGAGCTCGGTCCTGGTCGGCCCGGACGGACCCACCGGCGACCGGTACGACAAGATGCGGCTGGTGCCGTTCGGCGAGTACGTGCCTGCCCGCCCGCTGCTGGGCTGGGCCACCTCGGTGGGCAAGGCCGCGAAGGAGGACCGCCGCCGAGGGAAGGAGCCGGTGGTCATGGACTCCGGGGGACTGCGGATCGGCCCCCTGGTGTGCTTCGAGTCGGCCTTCCCCGACATGAGCCGGCACCTGGCGGCCTCCGGCGCGCAGGTCGTCGTCGTCCAGTCGGCGACCTCCACGTTCCAGAAGAGCTGGGCGCCGCAGCAGCACGCCACGCTCGGCGCGCTGCGGGCCGCCGAGACCTGGCGCCCGGTGGTGCACGCCACGCTCACCGGGGTGAGCGCGGCCTACGGCCCCGACGGCCGGCCGGTGGGGCCGCCCCTGGGCACGGACCGGTCGGCGGCAGCGGTGTACGAGGTGCCGCTCGCCTCCGGCACCAGCCCCTACGTCCGCTTCGGGAACTGGGTTCCCGTGCTGTCGGCCTGCGCGCTCGCGGCGGCGGGGGCCGTGGCCGCCCTGCGCCGCACCCGCCGGTGACCCGCACCGCCCGCCCGGCCGCCCCGCGCATCCCCGGGGCCCGGCCCGGGCGGTCCGGCAGGCCCTGCCGGCGCGGGGCAGCCGACCCCGTCGGCACTGGTGCAGCCGGTTGTTCCCCGCCGACGCCGACCACTCCTCCGGTCAGCGGGCCGCGGGAGGGCTCCAGTCGGCGATGCCGTCGAGGCCGCGCAGCGCCAGGTCCGGGGCGAGCCGGCCGGCCGCCGCGAACAATGCGGTGCGCGCGGCGACCGCGGGTGCCGAGCGCAGGGCGGTCAGCCGGGCGATGCGTTCGGAGCGCCGTACGACGGCGGTGGTGCGGGGCAGTCGCAGCGCGGTGTGGGCGGCCAGGGCCGCGTCGAGGTCGGTCTCCGCGTCGCCCGGCCCCACCAGGTGGGCCAGGACGACGGCGTCCTCGACCGCCTGGCACCCGCCCTGCCCCAGGTTGGGCGGCATGGCGTGGGCGGCGTCGCCGATCAGCACGGTGCGGCCCACGTGGTGGGCGGGCAGCGGCGCGGCAGCGGAGTGGACGTCGTGCCGCAGGACCGTTCCGGAGCCCATGGCGTCGATCAGGGCGGGGACGGGGTGGTGCCAGGAGCCGAAGAGGCGCCGCAGCGCGTCCCGTTCGTCGGGCTCGCTCCCGCCCTCGGGGACCGCGGCGGTGGCGTAGCAGTAGACGCGCCCGTCGGCGAGCGGAATGCTGCCCCACAGCCGGCCGCGCCCCCAGGTCTCGTGCGGTTCGAAGGGTTCGGCCGGCGGCTCGACCACGGCGCGCCAGCTGGTACTGCCGGTGTAGCGGGGGCCGGGGTGGCGGGGGAAGAGCTGCTGCCGGACGCCGGAGTGGATGCCGTCGGCGGCGACCACCAGGTCGGCCTCCAGCTCGCCGTCCGCGGTGCCGACGACGGCGGGTTCCGCGCCGCCGCCCGGCCGGACGGAGAGCGCCGGCACCCCGGTGCGCAGGGTTCCCGCGGGCAGCAGGCCGGTCAGCAGCGCGACCACGTCGGCGCGGTGCACGACGACGACCGGCCCGCCGAACCGCTCGGCCGCCGCGGCCTGCGAGGAGCGCGAGATCCAGCGGCCTCCGGGCAGCCGCAGTCCGGCGCTGCCGTGGAAGGAGGCCATGGCGCGCACCCGGTCCCCGGCCCGCCGGTCCCCGCCGAGGGTGTCCAGGCAGCGCTGCGCGTTGGGGGCCAGGGCGATGCCGGCGCCCACCGGCTCCAGGGCCGGGGCCCGTTCCAGGACGGTGGTGCGCCACCCGCGTTCGCACAGCGCGGCGGCCGCGGTGAGCCCCCCGATCCCGGCACCTACGACGACGGCACGGCGTGCGGCCATGGCAACCCCCTTTTCACTACACCTGTAGTGACAATGTACTACAGGTGTAGTGAGAAGGTAGGTTCTTCCCATGGCACCCGCCCGCGCCGACCTGCCCCGCACCGGTCCCTCCCCCCGCACCGGCCCGTCCCCCCGCGCCGCTCTCGTGGCCGACACCGCCCTGGCACTGATCGCCGAGCGCGGACTGCGCGGACTGACCCATCGCGCGGTCGACGAGGCCGCCGGCCTGCCCCAGGGCTCGACCTCCAACCACGCCCGCACCCGCGCCGCCCTCCTGGAGACCGCGCTGCGCCGCCTGGCCGACCTGGAGGCCCGGATGTTCTCCCCCCGGGACGCGCACCCGGCCCCCGACCCGACGACCCCCGACGGCCTGCACGCCTCGGCCGGCCTGCTGGCCGACGCCCTGCACCGGTCGATGACCGAGGGCCGGCAGCTGCTCCTGGCCCGGTTCGAACTGGCCCTGGAGGCCACCCGCCGCCCCGAGCTGCGCCGGGCGTACGACGACCTGGGCCGCGGGTTCCGGGACTCGCTGGAAGCGGTGCTGCGCGCCGCCGGCTCGCCGGACTCCGGGCGCCACGCCCGGTCGCTCGTCTCCTGGTTCGAGGGCGTGCTGTTCCACTTCACCGCGGGCTCCTCCTCGGCCCGGCCCCCGGACCGGGAGGAACTGCGCACCGGGGCGGCGGAGGTCCTGCGCGGCATGCTCCGGCAGGACGTGCGGGACGGGCAGGACGGGCCCGGCTCACCGGACGGGCCCACCGCTTAACCGGTGGCGGCGGCCCCCTGCGTCCGGAAGACTGACCGGCCATGACGACTGATCAGCGCATCGATCCGCCCTTCATCGCCGACGAACGCCCCATGCTGGAGAACTGGTTGGAGTACCACCGTCAGACCCTGGCGGTGAAGTGCGAGGGGCTGACGCCCGAACAGCTGCGGCTGCGCTCGGTCTCCCCCTCGTCCCTGAGCCTGCTGGGCCTGGTGCGGCACATGGCCGACGTGGAGCTCAACTGGTTCCGCAGGGTGCTGGGGGGCGAGGACGCCTCGCCCCTGTTCTGGAACGACGAGCACCCGGACGGCGACTTCGACCTGGTCGACGACGCCGAGGCGGACGAGGCGTTCGCCACCTGGAGCGCGGAGTGCGAGCGGGCCCGCGAGATCGCCGCGAAGCACTCGCTGGACGACACCGGCCTGCGGCGCGGGGAGCCCGTCTCGCTGCGCTGGATCTACATCCACATGATCGAGGAGTACGCCCGGCACAACGGCCACGCCGACCTGCTGCGCGAGCGGATCGACGGCGTCACCGGAGACTGAGGCCCCGGCGGGCCCGCTCCGGACCCCGCCCGTCCCGCCGCGGGCCTCACCCGTAGCGGGCGGCGAGCACCGCGACCGCGCCCGCCACCGCCTCCCGCAGTTCCGGCGGCCCCAGCACCTCCGCCTCCGCCCCCAGCCCCAGCAGGTCCCCCACCGCCACGGCGGGCTTCTCCACCTCCAGCTCCACCCGCACCCACCCCTGCGCGTCCGGCTCCCCGGCCCCGGCCGCCGCCCTCTCGCCGGCCTCGCCGAACTTCACCGGCAGCAGGCGCAGGGCGCCCGGGGACACCCGAAGCCGCGCCGTCCCCCGGAGCATCCGTGCCCGCAGCTCCTCGGCCGCCGCGTTCCAACTGGCGGCCAGGTCGAAGCCGGCCGGCCGGTCGAAGGTCCTCTCCAGCATCCGCGCGGACAGCACCCGCGAGACCCGGTAGGTGCGCACGGCCTCCCCTCCCCGGGCCACCAGGTACCAGTTCCCGGCCTTGAGCACCAGTCCGAGCGGATCCACCTCGCGGCGCGCCTCCCCCTTCCAGCTCCGGTAGTGCAGCTCCAGGGCGCGGTCCTGCCAGACCGCCTCCGCCACCGTCGCCAGGTGGGGCGCAGCGTCGGCGCGGCGGAACCAGGCGGACGCGTCGAGGTGGAAGCGCTCCTGGACGCGCAGTGCGCGCGAGCCGAGTTCCTCCGGCAGCGCGGCCAGCAGTTTGAGCCGCGCGGTGGCCATGCCCGCGCCGAGGCCGAGTTCGGCGGCGGCCGCGGGCATGCCGGCCAGGAACAGGGAGCCGGCCTCGTCGCGGGTCAGCCCGGTCAGCCGGGTGCGGTAGCCGTCCACGAGCCGGTAGCCGCCCTCCGGGCCCCGCTCGGCCAGGACCGGGATCCCCGCGGCGGCCAGGGCCTCGACGTCCCGGTAGACGGTGCGGACCGAGACCTCCAGTTCCCCGGCGAGGGCGGCGGCGGTCGTCCGGCCGCGGTTCTGGAGCAGCAGCAGGAGGGCGATCAGGCGGTCGGCGCGCATGGTCCGCATTCTGCTCCGCCGTACCTGACAGGGGGTGTCAGGTACGGCGGGAACCATGGTCCGGGCCGGGCCGCGGGGCCCGGCCCGGACCACGAGAGGGGCGCTGCACCATGACCGGGCAGACCGCCGGCAGCTTCAGCTTCGCCGATTGGAAGGAGGAGAACGTCGTCGCGGCCGAGGGCGGGGCCGGGATCGCCCGCGCCTCGGTCGTCAACGTCTACTCCGGGACGATCGAGGCACGGGGGGCCTGCGAGTACACGATCGTCTACCACCGCGAGGGCGGCACCGACGGGGTGTTCGCCGGCCACGAGCGCCTGTCCGGCAGCATCGCCGGGCGCAGCGGCTCCGTGGTGCTCGAGCACCGGGGCACCTTCGAGGGAGACACCGTGCACTGCACCGTGTCGGTGGTTCCGGGGACCGGCAGCGGGGAGCTGGCCGGCGTCACCGGCACCGGGGGGTTCACCGCCCGGCACGGCGAGGAGTCGATCCCCTACGCCTTCGAGCACTCCCTGGGCTGACGGCCCGCAGGGGCTGACGGCCCGCAGGGGCTGACGGTCTGCGGGGGCTTCCGGCTTCCGCGTCCGCCCGCTCCCTCGCCGCTCCCCGCCCGCGGCGGCCGTTCCCGGCCGCCGCGGGCACGGTCCGGCTCAGTCGGCCAGGTTCGGGATCCGCCAGTCGATCGGAGTGTGGCCCTGTGCCTCGATCGCCTCGTTGATCTGCGTGAAGGGCCGGCTGCCGAAGAAGCGCTTGGCGGACAGCGGCGAGGGGTGGGCGCCCTGGACGACGGCGTGCCGCTCGGTGTCGATCAGCGGCAGCTTCTTCTTGGCGTGGTTGCCCCACAGCACGAACACCGCCGGGTCCTCGCGGTCGCTGACCGCGCGGATCACCTCGTCGGTGAACCTCTCCCAACCCTTGCCCTTGTGGGAGTTGGCCTCGTGCGCCCGCACCGTCAGCACCGTGTTGAGGAGCAGGACGCCCTGCTTCGCCCACGGCATCAGGTAGCCGTTGTCCGGGATCGGCAGGCCCAGTTCCTCGTGCATCTCCTTGAAGATGTTGCGCAGCGACGGCGGGATCCGCACGCCCGGGCGCACCGAGAAGCACATGCCGTGGGCCTGGCCGTTGTCGTGGTACGGGTCCTGGCCGAGGATCACGACCTCGACGTCCTCGTACGGGGTGGCCTCCAGCGCGGAGAAGACCTCCCCCCGGGGCGGGAAGACCTCGTGCTCGGCGCGCTCCTTCTCCACGAACTCGGTGAGCTGCTTGAAGTACGGCTTCTCCAACTCCTCGCCGAGGACGGGCAGCCACGATTCGGGCAGGATGCTGGGCACGTCAGGGACCTCCGGGTGCATGTGCTGTGCGACACCGCAGAACCTACCGGGGGCCACCGACAACGCCCGAATCCGCAGGCAGGTGCTGCGGATCCGGGCGCAGGCGCGGGGTGCGGGGCCGGAATCAGCCCACGCCGGCGTGCAGGAAGATGCCGCCGTCGACCACCAGGGTCTGGCCGGTGATCCAGCCCGCCTGGTCGGAGAGGAGGAAGGCGGCTGCGCCGCCGATGTCCTCGGGCACGCCGAGCCGCTTCATCGGGTAGGCGGCGGCCGCCGCCTCCTCGTTGTCCTTGTACAGGGCCTCGGCGAACTTCGTCTTGACCACCGCCGGGGCGATGGCGTTGGCCCGCACCGACGGGGCGAGCTCGACGGCCAGCTGCTGCGTGAGGTTGATCATCGCGGCCTTGCTGACGCCGTACAGGCCGATGAAGGGCGAGGAGCTGATGCCGGCGATCGAGGCGATGTTCAGGATCGCCCCGCCGTTCTCCTTCTGCCAGGCCTTCCACGCCTTCTGGGCGAAGCCGAGGGCGGAGACGACGTTGGTCTCGAAGACCTTGCGCGCCACGTCCGGGCTCTGGTCGACGATGGGGGCGAAGACCGGGTTGGTGCCGGCGTTGTTGGCCAGGTAGTCCAGGCGGCCGAATGCCTCCAGGGTGCGGCCGATCGCCTCGTCCTGGTGGGCCTCGTCGTGCGCCTTGCCGGCCACGCCGATCACGCGGTCGGGGCCGAGGCGCTCGACGGCCTCCTTGAGGGAGTCCTCGTTGCGTCCGGTGATGCACACCCGGTCGCCGCGGGCGACCAGGGCCTCGGCTATGCCGTACCCGATGCCGCGGCTGGCGCCGGTGACGAGGGCGACGCGCCCGCTGTCCGTTGCAGTCATGATGGGGAGGTGTCCGTTTCTCAGTTGAGCGGGCCGCCGGCCACGTACAGGACCTGGCCGGAGACGAAGCCGGCCGCCTCGCCGGTGAAGAAGGCGATGGCGTTGGCGATGTCCTCGGGGCGTCCGACGCGCTGGACCGGGATCTGCGTGGCGGCCGCGGCCTGGAACTCCTCGAAGCCCATGCCGACGCGCGCCGCGGTGGCCGCGGTCATGTCGGTGGCGATGAAGCCGGGGGCGACGGCGTTGGCGGTGATGCCGAACTTGCCCAGCTCGATGGCGAGGGTCTTGGTGAAGCCCTGGAGGCCGGCCTTGGCGGCGGAGTAGTTGGCCTGGCCGCGGTTGCCCAGCGCGGAGCTGCTGGAGAGGTTGACGATCCGGCCGAACTTGGCGTCGACCATGTGCTTCTGCACGGCCTTGGTCATCAGGAACGCACCGCGCAGGTGGACGTTCATGACCGTGTCCCAGTCGGAGGCGCTCATCTTGAACAGCAGGTTGTCGCGGAGCACGCCGGCGTTGTTGACGAGGATCGTCGGGGCGCCGAGCTCGGCGGCGACCCGGGCGACGGCGGCCTCGACCTGCTCGGGGTCGGAGACGTCCGCGCCCACGGCGAGGGCCCGGCCCCCGGCCGCGGTGATCTTCTCGACGGTCTCCTTGCAGGCCGCCTCGTCGAGGTCGAGGACGGCGACGGCGTGGCCCTCTGCGGCCAGGCGCACGGCGGTGGCCGCGCCGATGCCTCGGGCCGCACCGGTGACGATCGCTGTGCGCTGCTCGGTGGTGGACATGGGACTCCTCGCCCTCTCGTGCTGCTCATGCGCCGTTCGTGAACATGAGCGACCGCTTAGTACGTCTGGATGCCGAAACCGTAGAATCCCGCTGATCGGGTGTCAACGCCATCGCCGCCGGTGTGGCTCACCGCACGAGCAGTTCCAGCAGCCGGCGGCCTCCGCCTCGGGGTCGGCGGTGAGCCCGGTGTGCACCGGCCCCGGCTGCACGACCGTGCTGCGCGGCGCGGTGAGCCAGCGGAAACGCCGCCCCGGGTCGTCGCCCGCGGCCTGCCCGGCCCGCTCCCCGCCCAGGCACACGCCCTCCACCGCGCACAGCGCCGCCCGGACCCCGGCCACGTCGACGGCCGGGTCCAGGGCCAGCAGCCGGGCCTCGTCCAGATGGGTGCGGGCGGTGACGAACGAACGGGCGCGGCAGTAGAGCAGCACCCCGGCGTTGATCATCTCGCCCCGCTCCACCCGCGGCACCACCCGCAGCAGCGCGTACTCGAAGACCTCCCGGCCCCCCTGCCGCCCCGCGGCACCTCCCGCGTCCACCCGCACCGTCTCCGCCCGCACCGTCTCCGCCCGCACCGTCCCGGCCCGCACCGTCCCGGCCCGCTCCGTCTCCGCCCGCTCCGCCGCGGCTCCCGCCGCCGGCGCCCGCCGTGCTCCCTGTCCCCCGCTCACCGGGCGGCCTTCCCTTCCACCCACACGCGCAGCCACTCCGGCGGCCGCGACCTGCTCTCCCGCCGCTCCCCCAGGACGATCCGCCCGCCGACCGAGGCCGCCCGCTCCTGAAGGACCTCGACATAGGCGCGGCGCACCGCGTCGGGGCCGTCGAACCCGGGCTCGTCGGCCAGCCACACGTCGGGGACGTCCGCGACCACCTCGGCCAGCAGGTCCCCGGTGACCTTCGGCGCCAGCTCCTGCTCCGCGGCGGCCAGGTCCGGGGAGAAGGGGGCCAGCGCGTGGTCGGAGGCGTCGTACGGCTTGGCCGAGGCGGAGTGCGCGGTCGGCCAGTTGTGGTGCCAGATCATGCTCGCGCCGTGGTCGATCAGCCACAGGTCGCCGTGCCACACCAGCATGTTGGGGTTGCGCCAGGAGCGGTCGACGTTGCCGATCAACGCGTCGAACCAGACGACCCGGCCCGCCAGGACCGGGTCGGCCCCGAAACCGGCCGGGTCGAAGCCGAGCGAGCCCGGCAGGTAGTCCATGCCCAGGTTCAGCCCCCCGCTGGCCCGCAGCAGGGCCTGCACCTCCTCGTCGGGCTCGCCCAGCCCGACCACCGGGTCCAGGTGGATGCCCACCAGCTCCGGCACCCGCAGGCCCAGGCGCTGCGCGAGGCGGCCGCAGACGACCTCGGCGACCAGGCTCTTGCGGCCCTGCCCGGCCCCGGTGAACTTCATGACGTAGGTGCCCAGGTCGTCGGCCTCGACGATCCCGGGCAGCGATCCGCCCTCGCGCAGAGGCGTCACATAGCGCGTGGCGGTGACTTCGGGAAGCATTTCCCCAGGCTATCCGGCCTCGCGGCCCTTCGGTCCACGGTCGGCTCCCCGCCTTCGTCGGCGGCCGGGGCGGGGCCGTGGTGCCGTACGCGGGCCGGCTGCGGCCGTGTGCGGGACGCCGGTTGCGGCCGTGTCCTCCGTTGCGGTCACGGGCCCGGGGAGGCCGTCGGGCGGGGGCGGCCGTACGCGACGGCCACCCCCGCCCTCGGCGGAGCTCAGCGACGGCGCTCGCGCGGTCGCGGCACCTCCATCTCCCTCGGCTGCGGTCCGTCCCCGTCCAGGACCCGCTGCCAGGCCTCGCGGTAGAGCTCGGCGACGGGGCGGAGGGGCGCCACGACGCCCAGGACGGGATCCCCGCCCTCGACCAGGTCGTACATCGGCAGTTTCCACTGCTCCAGCGGCAGATGGGGGTTGGGGAGCCGGGTCCAGCCGCCGGGCAGGAACAGCGAGCGTCCGGCCCTGGGGCGGCTGCCCTCGACGACGAGGCCACCGGCGGCGAGCTCGGCGCGGGCGGCCCGCAGTCTCGCCGTTCCGCCGCGCCGCTCGCCCCAGCCGGTCCAGCGGGCGGTGTTGCGGTCGGTGGGGTCCGGCATGGCGAGCAGCATCAGGTAGAGGACGGCGGCGTCCTCACCGGTGCCGTGCCGCCCGGCCACCTCTGTGACCAGGTCGGGCACGGACCGGGCGGGGTCCTGCGGCCACCAGAGGCCGTCCGCGTCGCGCCCGCCCGCCACCGGGTCCCCGGGGTCGGCGAGCAGTTCGGCGAACGTCCGGGCGTGGACCAGGCGCAGCGCCGTCTCCACGGCGTTCGGGCGTTCGCCGGCGGACACCGCCGTCAGGTGCGGGTCGGTTCCGGCCGCGTCCAGCAGCGCGGGCCGGACGGCGGGGAACGGGGGGAGGGTCCCGGTGCCCAGCACGACCGCGCCGTACCGCACGAAGCCGTCGCCGGTCTCCGTGGGGTCCCCGGCGGCCTTCCGGTACGCCTCCCAGTCGGTCGACTCGCGGTCGAGACCGATCAGCAGGCCGGGGTGGGCGAGCCGGTCGCGCAGCGCGCCCAGCACTCCGGGCAGGACGGCGCGGACCGGGTCGCCGGAGGGGAGACGGTGGGCGAGCCGGGCTGCCAGGGCCACCGAGCCCTTGAGGACGGCGCCGTCGAAGCCGGGTGCCTGCTCGACCGGTTCCAGGCAGCGATAACCGAACTTCCAGGTCAGGTCCGAGGTCAGCCCGGCCGCGGCGGCCGGGTCGAGGAAGACCCGCAGTGTCGCGGCCGGTGCCAGCCCCGGGGACGCCACGGAGAGGACCGCGTCGTGGAGGATCTCCTCGGGTAGGGGGGTGCGCCGGCCCAGCCGCTCGTTCCAGACCTCCGCGGCGCGGGCGGCGTCGGGACCGTGGGTCCACAGCCGGGACGGCTCGGCGGGAAGCAGGGCCGCCACGACGGCCTGCCGGGCGGCCGCGTCGAGGGACTTCAGCTCCTCCTTGGCCACCCGCGCGTCGGCCGGCTTCACCCCGATCGTCCTCAGCGTCGCGGAGGGCACCGCCTCCCGCTGGTCGTCGATCCTGGGCAGGCCCGCGACGACTAGCCGCGCCATGGTCGGGGTGACACCGGTGAGCCGCGCGAACTCCTCGGCGGCCGCCGGGAACCAGGGCGCCGGGCCGCGCTCGGCGAGCTCGGCGCGGAACCTCGCCACCCAGCCGGCCGGCCGTGCCGTCTCCGGCACGAACGGCCGCTCGGCGAGCAGCGTGGAGGGAGCGGGGGCCTCGAAGCGGCCGGACGGGTCGTGGAAGAGCGCTCCGCAGTGCTTGCCCGTGGGTTCGTCCACGTGCAAATCGGCGAGGAAGGAGTACGACCGGTGGGGGAAGACGAGGAAGGCGCCGCCGTCGAGGTTCAGCACGGTGTCGTCCGTGTACCCCTGCACCGCGTCGGGCCCCTCGAACAGGCTCGCGTCCAGCCGCAGCCGGACGCACCGCCAGTGGTCCGGGTTCAGGTCCGTGAGGTTCTGCGCGTCGCACTCCGCGAGGAACGCGTCCAGCGCCTGCCGGTGCTCCTCCACGACGGCTTCCGAGCCGGCCCGCAGGGCCAGTATCTCGGGCAGCACGGGCAGCGCCAGGAGGTCCAGGGACTCCAGCGACCACTGCTTCTCCAGCTCGGCGTGGGTCCGCTCTGCGGGAACCGACCGCCCCTCGCCCCGCATGGACCGGCCGATCAGGCCCGGCAGTTCGAAGAGCCGGTAGAAGCAGTCGTGGTACCTCCCCCCGGAGTCTCGCCCGGTCAGGCCGACGCCGTTCAGCGCCGCCTCGAGCAGGCTGTCGCCCGCCTTGGGCCGCGGCTCGTCCGGGACGGCGACGGCGGTCGCGGCGTCGAGCCGGGCGCGCACGGCGTCCAGGGTGCGCTGCTGCTCGGCGGCGAACCGCACCACCCCGGCGATGCCGGCGCGCAGCGCCTCGTGGCCGACCTGCGGCAGCAGGGTGCGCACCAGGGCGGGCACCTGCTCCGCGGGCCGCGCGGCCGGCTCCGTGCCCGGCCCGTCCTGGTTCCCGGTGTCCCGCGGCTCCTCCTCCACGGCCGCGGCCAGAAGCGCCGCCGCGGTGTCCTCGCCGATCCGGCGGAGCGCCGCGGAGCCCTCGGGGTCGCGGGTCCGGAGCAGGTGCCAGTAGCGCAGGGGCGGCATCAGCGGGGTGCCTGCGGTGAAGGCTCCCGAGCCGTGGTCGTCACGGACTTCGGCGACCACCGCGCCGGCCGGGTCGACCAGTTTGACGTTGCCGTGCTTCCAGGTCACCGCGAGGAGCCGGTCGGTGCCGGGGAACCTCAGGGCGTGGCGCGGGAGCTCTTCCGTGTCGTACGGCACGACGACCGAGCGTCCGGACAGGTCCTCGCCCCGCAGCGAGCCGTCGGGCAGCCTGACCACCCGCCAGCCGAGCACGCCGTCCACCGGACCGCACACCGGCCCCTCCGCGGCCGAGGGGGCGGGATGCAGCCAGGCGGTCTCCAGCCGGCTGCCCTCCGGCGCGCCGGCCAGGGCTCCGCCGATCCATTCGGGGGCTCCGGGTGCGCCAGTCGTGTCGCCGACCGGGTCGTAGGCCCGCCAGATCAGGGAATCGCCCTCGTGGTCCTGCACCCAGTACGACGTCCCGTCGCCCAGGACCTTCCGCCGCAGCGGGACGACGGTGTCCCCCCGGCGCAGCACGCCGTGGCCGGTGGTGCGGCCGCCGCCGGGCAGCGGAAGCGAGACCGGGGCCATGTCGCCGCCGCGTCCCAGGCGCCCGTCCACCGTGGTGACGCAGGAACCGAAGCGGTGGTCGACCGGTTTCGGCGGAGCGTCCGAGGTGTGGTGCCAGTAGCCCTGCATGCCGGACCGGTAGGACTGCCACCAGACGAACAACTCGCCGTCCACGTAGTGGCAGTCGACGCTGTTCCAGGATTCCCTGACGACTTCGGCCGGGAGGCGTGTCCTGTGGGTGAGGAGCGTGCCCTCTGCGCCGATCACCCGCATCTGTTCGCGGTCCAGGACGACGAGATGGGGCCAGGCCTCGGCGACGTGGATCTGCGTGGCCGCGTCGTGCGGTGCCATGGCCTCGATGGCCTCGTCCCAGGCGGGCCAGCCCAGCTCGTCGAGGATGCCGGTGCGCAGGGCACGGACGAGAGCGGGTGCGAGCCCGACGGACAGTGCCTCCCGGACCTCGTCCTCGGCGACCGCCAGTACCTCGCCCGGCAGGGAGGACAGCACTGTCAGCGCGCCGGGGACCCCGGGGAGTGCGCTGTCGAGGTGGCTCCGGCACACCTCACCCGCCCATGCCGCGAGCATCGGCCGCCCGCCGGGGGACCGGGCCAGTAGGACGAGGGTCCGCTTGTCCCGTTCCCAGGTCGGACAGCCTTCCTGGAACGCCTGCTGGAAGCGGCCGTCGGCCTCCAGCGCGACGAGATCACGCCGCTGCTCGGCGCAGGCCCATGCGTAGAGGCCGAGGCTCTGGCAGGGGTGGGGCCGGGCCACCGGTACGCCCAGGGACAGCAGCTGGTCGAGCAGGTTCACGTCACCGACCGGGGGAGGCAGCATGTCTCCGGCCGCTTCGAGTTCGGTGCGCAGCGCGCCGGCCATGCGGTCGACGAGCGGGTACAGCTCCGCCGGGGCGGTGCGGTTGCAGTCGGCTGCGCACAGTCCGCAGACTCTGCGCAGCCATCCGGCCGCACCGTCGGGGGCACGCTCCTCCGCGGGCAGCGTGACGTCGCACAGTCCGGCCGCGGCCCCCGTCTGCTCCAGCAGGTCGAACCACTGGCCCAGCTCCGCCGGTTCCCAGCCCGTGGGCAGCAGCCGCAGCAGGGTGCCCCGGACGGCGGGTTCCTGCCGGGCCAGCCGCAGGAGGGCCTGCCGGTGGGCCTTCCACCAGCCGGGCGGCGCCTCGACCGTGCCGGGCAGCGCCAGCATCTCGCGCAGGTAGGCCGTCTCCTCCGCCTGCGCGTTCTTGCCCGCGGCCGCCTTCGCCAGTCTGCGCAGGTCGCCGGCGCCGGGGCCGGACGGGGGCACTCCGTGCGCGGCCAGCCGGACGAAGAGCCCTCGCAGGTGCCGGAACGCCGTCGCGGCCGGGACCCGGGAGGACAGCCCCTTGGCGTAGCCGGAGAGGACCTTCGCCGGCACGGCGCCGGCGAGGGCGAACTCCAGGAAGACGGCGTCCGTGCGGGCCTCGTCGAACGGCAGCGCGTACGCCGTCTCGGCCTTGCGCGCGTTGACGAACATCAGGGACGCGTAGGACTGTTCACCGGCGGCCAGGAACACCCGGCCCGCCTGCTCGTAGAAGGTCGGCAGGAAGTGCGGTACGGAGCCCGCGAGCCGTTCACCGATCGACTCGTAGGCGGCGCGGGCCTTCTTCGGCCGGGATCTCACCGTCCGCGCGACCTCGTCCATCTCCTCGACGAGGGACATGGCCAGGTGGCCGTCCGCGGGTGACGGGCCAGGATCCACTCGGGGAAGCCGAGGGCCCGGTGCTGCCCGACCCCGACCTCCACCGGCTCGCCCTCGGGCACCAGGCCGAGGAAGCCGGATCGCGGGTCGCCCGTGCGGTCCTCCGCGATCAGGCGTACGACGATCCGCCCGTCCAGGCCCGGGTGACGGTAGGCCTGGGTGAACACGGGCACGGCCCGGTCCCCTCCCCCGGCGGTGCCCGGTGGCAGGACCGCGCCGGCCCGCAGCAGCTCCGCCACCTGCTCCGTCGCCCCGTCCGCCCCGTCGTGAGCCGCACCGTCGTGTGTCGCCCCGTCGTGTGTCGCCCCGTCGCTCATGCTCGCGTGCCTTTCGTGGGTGTGGGTTCCGCCGCGCCGTTCACCGGCCGCCGTCCTCGGTGACGGGGCGGCCGGCGTGCAGGGCCGCAGCCATGCGCATGCCTTCGGACCAGGCGACGGGGCCGACCTCGGTCAGCGGGAGCGGCCGCTGCTGTGCCTCGTCGATCCAGGTGAGGTCGCCGGTCCAGGCCCGTTCCTCGGGGTAGGGGGTGCTGAGGGCGACCGAGGCGGTGACCGTGCGCCCGGCCTCCCGGACCCGGTTCGTGACGCTCTTGCCGGAGGCCTTGTAACCGAGGGACGCGGCGCGGGAGGCGAGGTGGGACCACCAGCGGTACTCGGCGCCGGCGAATTCGCCGACCGAGTGGGCGGCCATGTCGATTCCGGCGGGCTTGTGCCAGGTGGTGCGGTGGATCTGCTCGACGCCCTGCACCACGCCCAGCCCGTCGGCGAGGAGGCGCAGCTTCTCCAGGTCCGGGAGGAGGACGGGGTGGGGGAGGGTGACCGTCCGGGGGGCCAGGCGGACGGTCCCGCCGTCCGGGTTCACCACATGCAGTTCGCCGGACTCGCCGACGTCGCGCAGGAAGCCGGCCCCGCCGGGGCCGTCACCGACCACCACGACGTCGCGCAGCGCCGCCCGCCACGCCTCGTCGGGCCAGACCCGGGCCAGCAGGCCGGTGGGCACCGGCAGCGAGGACACCATCCAGGTGGTGACCTGCGCCGCGCACTCCGAGGCGTGCCGGTCCAGCCACTCGGCGAACCGCTGGAGTTCGATCACTTCGGGACGGTCGCGTATCTCCGCGGGCAGGTTCGGCTCCTGTCCGCGTCCCTGCCCGGCCGGGGACTGCGCCGACGTCGGCCGGGCCACCACCCTGCCGTCCACCAGAGCGACTTCGTAGGTGTCGCCCGCTGCCAGCCAACCCATGGGGTCTTCGCCTCTCCCACCGTTCGGAAACGGCACAGGCCGTCCGGGCGACCCGGACCGGGCCGCCCCGCTGTGACGTTGATCGAAAGACTAGGGACACCCACCGACAGTCCTGCTCACCGCGGTCCGCCGCGCACACGAGGACGGCGGGCCCCGCTCCGGCAACGCGGAGGCGTACGGACGGGGCAACGGCTGGAAGCCGCCCGACCGGCACCTCGCGCCGGTCCGCGGCACGGTGACGACCGCATCGAAGTTCGGCCCTGCCGGGCGTTCGGCCGCAACTCGGGACCGGGGCACGTCCGCGTGGACGCTCCGGGTCGGGCAAAGGCCCCACGCGCAGGCTCCGGCCGCCGGTCGGTACTCAGCCGGCCGGGTCCGTCAGGGACGCGGCCACCGTGGCCCCCAGCTCCCAGCACGCCTCCAGGTCCGCCCTGCCCGGTTCCCCGGTGACCGTCACCGGCTCGGCCACGCGGCGCCAGCCGAGGCCGGTGGTGACGGCGTCGATGCCGCGCAGCGCGCCGGTGACGTCGTTGCCGCCGTGCACGAAGCAGCCGAAGGGCCGGCCGCGGGTGGAGTCCAGGCAGGGGTAGTAGACCTGGTCGAAGAAGTGCTTCAGCGCCCCGGACATGTAGCCGAGGTTCGCCGGGGTGCCCAGCAGGTACCCGTCGGCCTCCAGGACGTCGCTCGCGGTGGCGGCGAGGGCCGCCCGCCGCACCACGTGCACCCCTTCGATCCCGGGCGCGGTCGCGCCGGAGACGACGGACTCGAACATCGCCCGGCAGTTGGGCGAGGGGGTGTGATGCACGATCAGCAGGGTGGCCACACCCGTACCCTGCCCGCCCGCGCCCGACCGCGCAAACCCCGGGCGGCCGCGGGCCCCGGTCAGCCCGGTCCCGGGGGCACCGTTCCGAACTCGCCCGGCGGGCGGGCGGTCGTGAAGGCGCGGGCCGCCCACCTCTGGAGGTGCGGGGCGCGGGCCAGCAGGTCGCGGTGGGCGCGGGCGGCGTGGTGGTGCAGGACCTCGACCACGGGCGCCCCGACGGCCTCCCGGCGCCAGACGAGCAGGTACCGCTGCCAGAGGGGGTCCCCGGCCAGCGGCTTGACCAGGACCCCTTCGGCGGGGCGCACGGTGGGCTGGACGGCGGTCACCCCGAGGCCCTTGGCGATCATCGACTGCAGCTGGTCGAGCACGTGGAACTCGTGCGTGCGGGCGGGCAGGAATCCCGCGGCCCGGCAGGCGTCGTAGAAGGCGCCGGGCCACCCCGCCCCGTCGTCGGAGGTGACGAACCAGGTCTCCTCGGACAGCTCCTCCAGCGGGACCTCGGCGCGGTGTGCCAGCGGGTGGCCGGCCCCCAGCGCCACGAAGACCGGGACGGTGCTGAGGGCGCGGTGCGCCAGGGCGGAGGAGTGCCGCACCGGAAGCCCGGGGTAGTCGACGCCCAGCGCGGCGTCGAGTTCACCGGCCTCCAGGAGCGCGAGGAGTTCGCCGGTGGCGTACACGCTGCAGACGGAGACCTCGAGGTCCGGGCAGGCCCGGCCGAGGGCGTCCAGCAGCGCAGGCACCACCGGTGTGTTGGTGACGCCGAGCCGGAGCGGGCCGGCCGCCGCGGCCGGGCGGCCCGTGCTCCCCCGCCCGAGTGCGTCGGCACGGGCCAGGATGTCGCGGGCCTGGCTGACGACCTGCGCCCCGTAGGCGGTCAGCTCCATGCCCGTGCCGCTGCGCACGAACAGCCCGTCGCCGAGCAGCCGCTCGATCCGGCGCAGCTGCGTGCTCATCGCGGGCTGGGTGAACCCCAGTGCGGCCGCCGCCCGTCCGACGCTCCCGAAGTCGGCGATCGCGCACACCACTCGCAGGTGGCGCAGCTCCAGTTCCATCCCCACACCTCGCTGGGCGGCAGAAACGGCACTCATTATGCGCGCGGTCCGGCGGGCACGGCACTCGGCGGTACCGGCCGCCGGAGCCGGCCGCCGGAGCCGTACGTCCCGTCGGCCCGGCCGGTGCCGCCGCGTGTTATGCCCGGCCCGCTCGTTCTCCTATGCCCCGACCCGTTGTCCCGGAGGAGCCGGCCGTGGAAATCTCCACTTCGCGGCCCGTTCCGCCGAGGTGGAGCGGGTCCGCTCCCTGCGACCCCGGCATCCCCGTGGCGCGTCGCCCGCCGCAAGGGGTGATCGTGCGCCGCATTGGCCGTGGCGTCCGGTGAACGCCGAAACGCCTCGTCACCGAGGAGGGACACCATGCCTCACACCCGGGTCGGCTTCACCGTCGAAGCGACGGCGGCCGCGGTTCGCAGCGCCCGTCACCGTGTCTCCGCGGCGGTGAGGTCGTGGGGCGTGCCGTGCGACGGCGACATGTTCCCCCGTCTGGAACTGGTGGTTTCGGAACTGCTCACCAACGGCCTTCTGCACGCGGACGGTCCCATGACCGTCGAGGTGGCCCTGGAGCAGGGTCTCCTCGTCGTCGGAGTCCTCGACGGCAGCCCGGCGTTACCGCAGCCCCGTGAGGCGGAGGCCGGCGACGAGCGCGGGCGCGGCCTCGCCCTCGTCGATGCCCTCTGCCTGCTCCGGGGTGCTGAACCCACCGCGTCCGGAAAGCGCTGCTGGGCGGTTCTTCCCGTGGCGGCGGCACCCGGTCCGGCCGACGGCGGTTCGCCGGGCGGCGCCCAGGACGACGGCGTCCCGGTGGATTCCGCGCGCTGGTCGGTGACCCCCGCCGGGACGAGGCTGCTGTCGATCCTGTTCCCGGCACCGTGACGCCGCGGTTCCCGGGGACGTGACGCGGACCGTGCGCACCGGTCCGCGCGAGACGGTCCGTACGGGGCGGCCCGTGCGAGAAGAGCGCAATGCGCAAGGAGGTACGTCCATGACCGATTCGACCCAGGAGGCGGCGGTGACCGCGGAGGCGGACGAGAACAGGCAGCGGAAGAACGGCCTGTACGGGCGGGTGAGTGCCGAGCTCGCCGAGAACATGAAGCGGGGCTGGGCGGACACCGAGCGCCGCGGCCTCGAACCGGTCGCGCAGGCGGAGTACGCCGCGCGCCGCCGGGAGGCGCTGTCCGCCCGCTTCCCCGGGGAGCTGCTGGTGGTCCCGGCCGGCAACGCGAAGGTCCGCGCCAACGACACGAACTACCCCTTCCGGCCCTCCTCGGACTACGTCTACCTGACCGGTGACCAGTCCCAGGACGCCGTGCTCGTCCTGGAGCCCGCCGGGCACGACGGGCGCGACGGGCACCGGGCGACCCTCTACCTGCTCCCGCGGTCCGACCGCGAGAACGGCGAGTTCTGGCTCGACTACCACGGCGAGCTCTGGGACGGCCGCCGCAACAGCCTCGAGGAGAACGAGCAGCTCCTGGGCCTGCCCTGCCGCGACGTGCGCACGCTCGCCGACCGGCTCGCCGCGGCCGCCGGCCCGGTCCGCCTGCTGCGCGGCCACGACGCAGGCGTCGACGCCGCCCTCGCCGGGACGGCGACGGCCGGGCACGACGACGAGTTCCGCTCGTTCCTCTCCGGGATGCGCCTGGTCAAGGACGAGTTCGAGATCGCCGACCTGCGCTTCGCCTGCGAGGCCACCGTGCGCGGCTTCGAGGACGTCGTCCGCACCCTGGGCACCGACACGCCGACGCCCGAGCGCCTCGTGGAGGGCACGTTCTTCACCCGCGCACGGATCGAGGGCAACGACGTCGGCTACGCGTCGATCTGCGCGGCGGGGCCCCACGCCACGACCCTGCACTGGGTCCGCAACGACGGCGAGGCCCGCCCCGGCGACCTCCTGCTGCTCGACGCCGGCGTGGAGACCCGCAACCTCTACACCGCCGACGTCACCCGCACCCTGCCCGTCGACGGCCGCTTCACCCCGGTCCAGCGCAGGGTCTACGAGGCGGTGCACGCGGCGCAGGAGGCCGGCATCGCCGCGGTCAAGCCGGGCGCCGCGTACCGGGACTTCCACGACGCCGCCCAGCGGGTCCTGGCCGAGCACCTGGCCGCCTGGGGCCTGTTCGGGGACCGTTCGGCGGACGAGGCCTGGGAGCTCGGGCTGCAGCGCCGCTGGAGCCTGGCCGGCACCGGCCACATGCTCGGCCTGGACGTCCACGACTGCGCGAAGGCCCGGACCGGGATGTACGTGGACGGAACGCTGGAGGCGGGCATGGTGCTCACCGTCGAGCCGGGCCTCTACTTCCAGTCCGACGACCTGACCGTCCCGGAGGAGTACCGCGGGATCGGCGTGCGGATCGAGGACGACCTCCTGGTCACCGAGGAGGGCAACGAGAACCTCTCGGCCGGCCTGCCGCGGACCGCGGACGAGGTGGAGGCCTGGATGACCCGGCTGCGCGGCTGACGTCTTCTCGCCGGTCCCGCCCCGCGGGACGGGACCGGCCAGGGGCCGGCCGCACCACGAGGTGCGGCCGACTGCGGTGCACCGCGGTCCGCGCCGGGGCGCGGCCGACCACGACACTCAGGGAGTCATGCGATGGAAGAACAGGGCGGCCCGCGCGGTGCGGGCGAGGACGACCGCGACGCACCGGCCGCGGAGGCCGGCCCCTTCCGGGGCGGGTGGGCGGACACGGGCCCGAGGCTGCCGCCCGTGCCGGGGGCGGCGTGGGCGGCCGGGCGGCGCTCGGCGTTGTCCGAACGGTTCCCCGGCGAGCGGATCGTCGTCCCGTCCGGCGGGCTGAAGGTCAGGAGCAACGACTTCGACTACGCGTTCCGGCCGCACTCCGCGTTCGTCCATCTCACCGCCGAGCAGGGGACGCAGGCCGTCCCCGACTCCGTCCTCGTCCTCGAACCCACCGGGACCGGGCACGCGGCGACCCTGTTCACCCGGCCGCGGTCGCCGCGCGACGGCGGCCCGAACGGTGCGGAGTTCCACAGCGACCGGCAGCACGGCGAGTTCTGGACCGGCCGGCGCCGCACGCTCGCCGAGACCGCGGACGCCCTGGGCGTCGAGGCCGCCGCGCGCGACGACCTGGAAAGGGCCCTCGGCGGGAACGTCCCGACCCGGGTCCTGCGGGGCGAGGACGCGCACGTCGACGCGCTGGTGCCGCCCTCGCCCCGGGCCGACGCCGAACTGCTCTCCTTCCTGTCGGAGTTGCGGCTGGTCAAGGACGAGTGGGAGATCGACCAGCTGCGCGCGGCCGTGGACTGCACGGTCGCCGGGTTCCACGACGTCGTCGGCGAACTGCCCCGTGCCACGCGCCTCGCGCGGGGAGAGCGGTGGATCGAGGGCACCTTCAACCGGCGTGCCCGGCTGGGCGGTTACGGCCTGGGCTTCGAGACCATCGCGGCGGCCGGGGCGCACGCCTGCGTCCTGCACTGGACGCGCAACGACGGCCCGGTCCGGGAGGGAGACCTGCTCCTGCTGGACGCGGGCGTCGAGGCCGACTCCTTCTACACCGGGGACGTCACCCGGACACTGCCGGTCGGCGGACGCTTCGGCGACGTCCAACGGCGCGTCTACGACCTGGTGTTCGCCGCCCAGTCGGCGGGGATCGCCGCGCTGCGCCCCGGCGCCCGGTACGGCGGCTTCCACGACGCCGCGATGCGCGTAATCGCCGAGGGCCTCGACGCCTGGGGCCTGCGGCCGCACGGCAGCACGGCCTCGACCCCCGTGTCCGAGCTGTACCGCCGGTACACCGTGTGCGGAACGGGCCACATGCTCGGTCTGGACTGCCACGACTGCGCCGGTGCCCGCCGCGAGACCTACCTGGACGGTGTGCTCGAGGCCGGACACGTCCTCACCGTCGAGCCCGGCCTGTACTTCCAGCCCGACGACCTGACGGTGCCCGAGGAACTGCGCGGCATCGGGGTGCGGATCGAGGACGACTTCGTCGTCACGGCCGACGGGGCCGTGTGCCTGTCGTCGGGCCTGCCGCGCAGCGCTGACGACGTGGAGGCGTGGATGGCGTCCCTGCGCTGAACCCGTCCGGTGCGCGGGCACAGCCCGCGGAACACGCCCGGTCCGTACCCGGTCCGTACCGAGCGCCCTCCCGGAGGCACTGGGGCGCCGCCGGACCTTTAAGCAACGTGACATTGTATAGTGGGAGGACTTTGGGCTGGCCACACGGAGGAGCGACGATGCCTCATCTCGAACCGCGGGCGATCTCCGTCCAGGCCAATCTGCGCGACCAGGTCGCCAACGCGCTCCGGGCGGCTCTCATAGCGGGCGAGCTCCGCCCGGGTGTCATCTACTCCGCGCCCACCCTGGCGGCGGAACTCGGCGTCTCCGCCACCCCGGTGCGCGAGGCCATGCTGGACCTGGCCAGGGAGGGCCTGGTCGAAGCGGTGCGCAACAAGGGGTTCCGCGTCACGGAGATGACCGACCAGGACCTCGACGAGTTCACCGGGATCCGCACCCTGATCGAGGTCCCCACCGTGGGCCGCGTCGCCGCGTCGGCCGGCGTCGAGCAGCTGGAGAGGCTGCGTCCGCTGGCGCAGCGGATTGTCACGGCGGCCCGGGGCACGACGTCCTCGAGTACCTCGAAGCCGATCACCGGTTCCACCTGGAACTGCTCGCCCTGGCCGGCAACCACCACCTCGTGGAGGTGGTGGCCGACCTGCGCAAGCGGTCGCGCCTGTTCGGACTGGGCAGCCTGAACGAGACGGGGCGCCTGGTCGCCTCCGCCCAGGAGCACGTCGAGCTCCTCGACCTGATGGTGGCCGGCCGGGTCCAGGAGGCGGAGGACTGCATGCACCGCCACCTCACGCACGTCCGCACCCTGTGGGCGGACGGCCGGACGGACGCCGAGGACCGCGGACCGGCACTCCGGTCCGGCGTCCGGTAGGTCTCCCCGGCGTCCGACAGGTCACCCGCCCGCTCCGGGAGGACGGCGCCGCGCGCGGCGGTCCGGGCGGCCGCACCGGCGCGCGTACGGCCGCCGCACACCGTGCCGTCGCTCCCCCGGCCGCCGCGCACCAAGCCGTCGTGCACCAAGCCGCCGCGCGCCGGGCCGCCGCGCGCCGGGCCGCTGAAGGCGTTGCGGCGACGCCTCCCCGGGCGGTTCGGCGGGCTCGACCCCTGTCGCGTTCTCCCCGTTCACCGGCGCGCGTTCCCCCTGCTCACCGGCGCGTCCTCCGCGATCGGGGGTCGCGCCGAACTCGGGTCGGACACAGCTCGGTAACGAGATGCCGCAACCCTTGGCTATAAAATTTCACATTACTATGTTACCGGTCACACCTCACGGGACGGATCATCCGCCCCGCCTAGCAAGGAGTGACCATGGCCCGTCAGAGCCGTGCCCTGTCCGCCTCGTTGAGTGCCTCGCTCGCACTCGCCCTGCTGAGCGCCTGTGCGGGCCAGGCGGCCGAAGGCGGTTCCGAGGAGCGCGCGAGGCCCGGTGTCGCCACCGGGACGATCATCGGCGGCACCCCGAAGAAGGGCGGCACGCTCACCGTGCTGTCCAACCAGGACTTCGGCCACCTGGACCCGGCACGCAACTGGGTGATGCCGACCATGGACTTCGGCACCCGCCTGCTCTACCGCACGCTGACCACGTTCAAGGCCGCCCCGGGCAAGCGCGGCAGCGAGCTCGCCCCCGACCTCGCCACCGACCTCGGCAGGCCCTCCGACGGCGGCCGGACGTGGACGTTCACGCTCAAGCCCGGTCTGAAGTACGAGGACGGGACCCCGATCAGGGCCCGGGACATCAAGTACAACGTCGAGCGCTCCTTCGCCCCGGACCTGGTCGGAGGCCCCGACTACGCCCAGCGGTACCTGGACGGCGCCGAGGGCTACACCGGGCCGTTGGAGGGCGAGCACCTGAAGTCGATCCGGACCCCCGACGACCGCACCATCGTCTTCTCCCTGCGCAGGCCGGTCGCCGAGTTCTCCTACACGGTCACGCTGCCCACCTTCTCCCCCGTGCCCAAGTCCCGGGAGAAGGGCGTCCAGTACGACCTGCGCCCGTTCTCCTCGGGGCCGTACCGGATCGAGAGCTACGCCCGGGGCAAGAAGCTGGTGCTGGTGCGCAACCCGCACTGGGACCCGGCCACGGACACGGTGCGCAAGGCCTACCCCGACCGGATCGTCGTGCAGCAGGGCCTGAAGGGCGGCCAGATCGACGACCGCGTCATCGCCAGTGCGGGCGCCGACGCCTCCGCCGTCGAGTGGTCCGACATGCAGCCGGCCAGCATCGCCAAGGTGCTGCCGCGGCCGGAGGTCAGGAAGAGGCTGTCCGCCGAGCAGACCGGCTGCACCGACATGCTCGCCCTGAACACCTCCCGTCCGCCGTTCGACAACCTGAAGCTGCGCCAGGCCATGCAGTACGCCGTCGACAAGTCGGCCCAGGTGACCGCCGCCGGCGGTCCCGCCCTCAACGACGTCGCCACCGGCTACCTCCCGCCGGCCCTCACCGGCGGGCGTGCCGTCGACTCCCCCTACGGGACGTCGCCCACCGGTGACGTGAAGAAAGCCGGGAAGCTCCTCGCCGAGGGCGGAAAGCCCGACGGCTTCTCCACCACGATCACGGTGTCGACGGGCGACAAGACCCGGGCCGAGGCGCTCCAGCAGAGCCTGTCCCGGGTCGGCGTCCGCCTGCGGATCCAGAGCGTCGACCCGTCGGTCTACTACGACACCATCGGCGACACGAAGAACGCGCCGGACATGGCCATCAGCGGCTGGTGCCCCGACTACCCCTCGGGTTCGACCTTCCTGCCCTTCGTGTTCGACGGCCGGACCATCAAGGAGAAGGGCAACCAGGGCAACGTCTCCCAGTTCCGCGACGAGGCGGTGCAGAAGCGCATGGACGAGATCGCCGCGATGTCCGACGCCGAGAGCGCCGACAAGGCCTGGATCGACCTCGACTCCGTCGTCCTGCGCAAGTCGCCGGCCGTCCCGCTGCTGTGGAAGCGCAAGCCCCTGCTGGTCGGCGACAACGTCGCCGGGGCGTTCGGCCACCCCGCCTGGACCGGTCAGTTCGACTTCGCGGTGATCGGTCTGAAGGACCCGTCCAGGAGCAAGGGCTGAGGACGAGGACCGTGACGATCACACCGAACACCACCGCGCGGACCGGGCCGTCGGCCCTGCCCGAGCACCCGTTGCGGGCCGCGTTGCGCAAGCTGTGGGGCGACCGGGGCAGCAGGGCCGCCCTGATCGCCGTCGCACTGCTGGTCCTGGTCGCCCTGACCGCGCCGCTGCTCAGCCGGCTGGGCGGCTGGTCGCCCACCGCCTTCGACAGCAGCGCCATCGACCCCTACCTCGGCGGCATGCCCCGCGGACCGCTCGGCGGCGTCAGCGCCGAGCACTGGCTGGGGGTGGAGCCCGCCACCGGCCGCGACCTGTTCGCGCGGGTCGTCCACGGGGCCCGGGTCTCGCTGCTGATCGCGTTCGCCGCGACCGCGATCGTCGTCGTGGCGGGAACCGCCGCGGGCATCGCGGCCGGCTACTTCGGGGGCCGCGTCGACACCGTGCTGAGCCGGCTCATGGACCTGACCATGTCCTTCCCCTCGCTGATCTTCATGATCGCCGTGATGTCCGTGGCCCAGGACGTCAACCGGGTCGTGCTGATGACCGCCGTGATCGGCGTCTTCGGCTGGCCCGGCATCGCCCGCGTGGTGCGGGGCGAGACCCTCTCCCTGCGGCACCGCGAGTACGTCGAGGCGGCCCGCGTGGCCGGCTCGGGGTCGTGGCGCATCCTGACCCGGGAGATCCTCCCCAACATCTCCGGGCCCGTCATCGCCTACACCACGCTGCTGATCCCCGGAATGATCAGCACGGAGGCCGCACTGAGCTTCCTCGGGGTGGGCGTGCGCCCGCCGACCTCCTCCTGGGGCCAGATGATCGCCGAGGCCGTCACCTACTACGAGACGGACCCCATGTACTTCCTCGTCCCGAGCACCTTCCTCTTCGTCGCGGTGCTGGCCTTCACGGTGCTGGGCGACGCCCTGCGCGACATCCTCGACCCCCGGGGAGGCCGCTCGTGATCGCCTACCTGGTCCGCAGGTGCCTCGGCGTGGCCGGCGTGCTGTTCGCCATCTGCGCCGTCACCTTCGTGATCTTCTACCTCCTGCCCGCGGACCCGGCCGCGGCCGCCTGCGGCAAGACGTGCAGCCCGGAGCGGCTGGCCGAGGTGCGTCACTACATGGGCCTGGACCAGCCGGTGTGGCGCCGGTTCGCCGACTACCTCGTCGGCATCTTCGCCGGGCGGGACCTGGGTACCGGGCCGCACGCGCTGCACTGCGGCTTCCCGTGCCTGGGCTACTCCTACGAGAACGCCCTGCCGGTGTGGGACCTGCTGATGGACCGCCTGCCCGTCTCCGCCTCGCTCGCCCTCGGCGCCGCCTGCATGTGGCTCGTACTGGGCCTGGGCGCCGGGGTGACCGCGGCCCTGAAGAAGGGCGGGCTGCTCGACCGGACGCTCATGGTCGGCGCCGTCGCCACGGCCTCGCTCCCCGTGTACTTCACGGCCGTCGTGCTCATCTACGCCCTGGTCCGCGTCGGCGGGCTCCTGCCCTACCCCACCTACACCCCGCTCACCGCCGACCCGATGGGCTGGGCGGCCAACCTGCTGCTGCCCTGGACCGCGCTGGCCCTGCTCTACGCCGCGATGTACGCCCGCCAGAGCCGCAGCTCCATGATCGAGGCCATGGACCAGCCCTTCATCCGCACCGCCAGGGCGAAGGGCATGCCCGGGCGCGTCGTGGTGGCCAAGCACGGTCTGCGGTCCGCGATGATGCCGGTGCTCACCATCTTCGGCATGGACCTCGGCGCCCTGCTCGCCGGGGCCGTCATCACCGAGTCCGTCTTCGGCATCCCCGGGGTGGGCCGGCTCTTCTACGACGCCCTGCAGCGCTCCGACCAGCCGGTCGTGCTGGGCGTCACCCTCCTGGCCGCCTTCTTCATCGTGGTGGCGAACGTCGTCATCGACCTGTTGTACGCCGTCGTCGACCCGAGGGCGAGGAGCTAGCCGTGCCGTCCACCACCGCAACCGAAGCACCCCTGCTGCGCGTGCGCGACCTGTGCGTGCGGTTCGACACCCCGGCCGGAACCGTCCGGGCGGTCGACGGGGTCTCCTTCACCGTCGAGGCCGGCCGCACCCTCGGGCTGGTCGGCGAGTCCGGGTCCGGCAAGTCCGTGACGTCCATGGCCGTCATGGGCCTGCACCGGCAGGCCCGGGTCGACGGATCGATCACCCTGAACGGGCAGGAGCTCCTCGCCCTGACCGACCGGCGGCTGAGCCGGCTGCGCGGCCGGCGCATGGCCATGGTCTTCCAGGACCCGCTGTCCGCGCTGCACCCCGCCTACACGGTCGGCGAGCAGATCGCCGAGGCGCACCGCCGCCACTTCGGCACCGGCCGCCGGGCGGCCCACCGGCAGGCCGTGGACATGCTCGGCGAGGTCGGCATCCCGGAACCGGCCCGCAGGGCGAGGGAGTACCCCCACCAGTTCTCCGGCGGCATGCGGCAGAGAGCCGTGATCGCCATGGCGCTGTCCTGCGAACCCGAGCTGCTCATCGCCGACGAGCCCACCACGGCCCTCGACGTCACCGTCCAGGCCCAGATCCTCGAACTCGTCGCCCGGATCCAGGAACAGCGGCGGCTGGGCGTCCTGATGATCACCCACGACCTGGGCGTGGTGGCCCGCGTCGCCCACGACGTGCTCGTCATGTACGGCGGGCGCGCCGCCGAACAGGCCCCGGTCGACGACCTGTTCCGGCAGCCCGCCCACCCCTACACCCGCGGCCTGCTCGACTCCCTGCCGCGGCTGGACGACCCGACGACGCCCCGCTGCGCGCCATTCCGGGCAGCCCGCCCTCGCTCGCCGCGCCGCTGCCGGGGTGCGCCTTCGCCCCGCGCTGCGCCCGGGCGGCCGGGGCCGACGAGGCCGTCCGCCTGCGCTGCGCCGACGAGCGTCCCGGGCTCGCGCACCACGCTCCGGGCCGGTTGGTCGCCTGCCACCTGCCCCTGGGCGCTCCCGCGAGCCCCGCGCCCCGCAACGGCACCCGAATCACGGCCGAGGAGCCCCGATGAGCCACCCGAACGCCCCGGCCCCCGCGGAGCGGACCGGCACCGCGCTGCTGTCCGTGCGCGACCTGACCAAGACGTTTCCCGGCCGGCGGCGCCTCGGCCGCCCCTCCGCCCCGGTGCGGGCGGTGGACGGGGTGAGTTTCGACCTGGCGGCGGGCGAGACGCTGGGGCTGGTCGGCGAGTCCGGATGCGGCAAGTCCACCACCGGCCGGATGCTCGTGCGGCTGCTGGAGCCGACCGCCGGCACCGTCGCCTTCGACGGCCGGGACATCACCCACGTCGCGCAACGCCGGCTCAGACCGACGCGGCGGCACCTGCAGATGATCTTCCAGGACCCGTACGCGTCCCTCAACCCCCGGCAGACCGTCGCCCGCATCGTCTCCGAGCCGCTGCTGATCCAGGGCAGCTCCGTGGCGGCCGCGCGCCGGAGGGCCGCGGAACTGCTGGACCTGGTGGGCCTGGACCCGGAGCACCTGGACCGCCACCCGCACCAGTTCTCCGGCGGACAGGCCCAGCGCATCGGAATCGCCCGCGCGCTGGCCACCGGTCCCCGGCTCGTCGTCGCCGACGAGCCCGTCTCCGCGCTCGACGTCTCCGTGCAGGCCCAGATCGTCAACCTGCTGGAGCGCCTGCAGCGCGAGCTCGGCCTCACCCTGCTCTTCGTCGCCCACGACCTGTCGGTCGTCAAGCGGGTGTGCGACCGGGTGGCGGTGATGTACCTCGGCCGCATCGTCGAGATCGGCGACAAGCGGGACGTGTACGAGGCGCCGGCCCACCCGTACACCCGGGCGCTGCTCTCAGCCGTCCCGCTCCCCGACCCCGTCGCGGAGCGGCGTCGCGAACGCATCGTGCTCCTGGGCGATCCGCCGAGCCCGGCCGCGCCGCCCAGTGGCTGCAGCTTCCATCCGCGGTGCCCCAAGGCGCAGGAGATCTGCCGCACCCGGCGGCCCGCCCTGGCGGTCGTCGGGTCCGGGGCCCGGGAGGCGGCCTGCCACTTCCCCGAGAACGGCTGACCGAACGGCCGTCTCCCCCGGGCCCGGGGGAGACGGCCGGGGGCGGGGTCCGGAGGTTCCGGGCCCCGCCCCTTCCGCGTTCACCGGACCGCATTCCCGCCGTGCGGGCGGCATCACGGCCCCGGGACACCGATCGGCAACTTTCAGTTCCGCCCGACGACTTCCCCAGGACATGCCACATGTGCAATGGTACATGTCACAAGTCGTGGCCATGTCAATGCTGGCACCGGCCGTGCCCCCGTCGACTCCACGGCACGGCCCTTCCGATCCACGACTCCCTCGTCCCGCGGACCGCGCACCGCGTGGTCCGGACCCTCCTGGGAGGCGCAGTGAAAAAATCCCTCGTCCGGCGAAGTCTGGGAGCGGCGCTGCCGCTGGCCCTGACCCTCGCCATGGGCTCAGGCCTGCTCGCGCAGCCGGCCGGCGCGCAGACGCGGACCTCCGTGTCCGCCGTGTCGGCCGCACAGGCCGCGGCGGGAGGCGGGAAGCAGTCCGGTCCCCCGCCCGCGGCGCAGTCCGTCACCGCCGACGTCGAGCACGTCGGCAAGGGACGGCTGAAGGCGTCCGAGCTCCCGCCGCTGGCAGCGAGCAAGGACGCCCTCAAGAAGGCGTACGGCCAGCCGGAGAAAACGCCGCTCCGGCCCTCCGAGTCGGCCAAGAAGGCGGGCAGGGGGAAGGCCGGGAAGACGGCCGCCGCAACGGCCGCCGCGTGCAACGTCTCCGACTTCACCGGCCGCACCGGCAGCGCACTGGTCCAGCAGATCAAGGCGTCCACGACCGACTGCGTCAACACGCTGTTCAAGCTGACCGGAAGCGACGCGTACAACGCCTTCCGGGAGTCCCAGATGACCTCCGTCGCGTACGCGCTGCGCGACGGCTCGGCCTCCTACCCCGGCGACTCCACCACGGGCATGCCCCAGCTCGTGCTCTACCTGCGGGCCGGCTACTACGTCCACTACTACAACCCGGACGCCGTGGGCCCCTACGGCAGCTCCCTGCGGACCGCGATCCGCTCGGGCCTGGACGCCTTCTTCGCCAGCCCCCGCTCGCGGGACGTCAGCGACGCCAACGGCGAGACGCTCGCCGAGGCCGTCACCCTCATCGACAGCTCCGAGGAGAACGCCCGCTACATCTACGTCCTCAAGCGGCTGCTGGCGGACTACGACTCCTCGTGGAACAGCTCCTGGTGGATGCTCAACGCGGCCAACAACGTCTACGTCGTGACGTTCCGCGGCCACCAGGTGCCGGCGTTCGTGACGGCCGTGCAGTCCGACCCGAGCCTGATCGACGCGCTGTACAACTTCGCCTCCGGCCACCTCGCGCTCCTGGGCACCGACCAGTCGTACCTCACGTCGAACGCCGGACGTGAACTCGGCAGGTTCCTCCAGCACTCCGCCCTGCGGAGCAAGGTCCGCCCGCTGGCGACGGGGCTGCTGAAGTCGAGCTCGATCACGGGACGCACCGCACCGCTGTGGGTCGGCGTGGCCGAGATGACCGACTACTACGACAAGGCGAACTGCTCCTCCTACGGCACCTGCGACCTGCAGGCGCAGCTGGCGGCGGCCGTACTGCCGGTGACCTACGCCTGCAGCTCCAGCATCACCATCAAGGCCCAGCAGATGACCTCGGGCGAGCTGTCCTCCTCCTGCAACAGCCTGCGCAACCAGGACGCCTACTTCCACAACGTCGCCCGGGACAGCGGTCCCGTCGCGGGAGACCGCAACGACACCATCGAGGTCGTGGTCTTCGACTCCAGCACCGACTACCAGACCTACGCCGGCGCCATGTACGGCATCGACACCAACAACGGCGGCATGTACCTCGAGGGCGACCCGGCCGCCGCCGGCAACCAGCCCCGCTTCATCGCCTACGAGGCAGAGTGGCTCCGTCCGGACTTCCAGATCTGGAACCTGAACCACGAGTACACCCACTACCTCGACGGCCGCTTCGACATGTACGGCGACTTCGGCGCCAACATCACCACCCCGACCATCTGGTGGATCGAGGGCTTCGCGGAGTACGTCTCCTACTCCTACCGGGGCGTCCCCTACACCGCGGCGATGACCGAGGCCGGCCGCAAGACCTACGCCCTGAGCACGCTGTTCGACACCACGTACAACAACGACACCACGCGCATCTACCGCTGGGGCTACCTCGCCACCCGGTACATGCTGGAGAACCACCGCGCCGACGTGGACACGGTGCTCGGCCACTACCGTTCCGGCAACTGGAACGCCGCCCGCGCCCACCTGACCAGCACCATCGGCACCCGCTACGACAGCGACTGGTACACCTGGCTGGCCGGCTGCGCGGCGGGCACCTGCGGAGGGAACACCAACCCGCCCGGCAACCAGGCCCCCACCGCCGCGTTCACCAGCTCCGCGCAGGGCCTGAAGGTCACCTTCACCGACGAGTCCACCGATCCCGACGGCACCATCGCCTCCAGGTCCTGGAACTTCGGCGACAGCACCACCTCGACCGCCGCCAACCCCGGCAAGACCTACGGCGCCGCCGGCACCTACACGGTGAAGCTGACCGTCACCGACGACAAGGGGGCCACCGCCACCGCCACGAGGACGGTCACCGTCAGCAGCGACGGCGGCACCCTCACCGAGTGCACCGGCACCGACACCAGGGAGCTGGGCCAGAACTGCCGGCGGAGCAACCAGTCCGCCACCACCGGGAACTACGCCTACCTCTACCTCTACGTCCCGGCCGGCACCACCCAGCTGAAGATCACCACCTCCGGCGGCACGGGTGACGCCGACCTGTACTACAGCCACAGCGGCTGGCCCAGCACCAGCAGCCACACCCAGCGCGCCACGGGTGCCGGCAACAGCCACACCCTGACCGTCAACAACCCGCCGGCGGGGGCCAACTACATCAGCCTGTACGCCGTGAGCAGTTTCGGCGGAGTCACCGTCAGCACCAGCTACTGACGGCGCGCCGCGGGAGCGACAGCTCCCCCACGGCCCGGGGCGGCTCCCCCCGCCCCGGGCCCCGGCGGCCCGGCCCGGCGCACCACCGCGGCCGGGAGGCCGCCGAAGCCGTGCGGCCCGGGGCCTGCTCCTTCGAGCAGGCCCCGGGCCGCACGGCTTCTCCCCTCCGGTCCCGACCCCTTCCCGGCGCCGCCGGAAGGGGTCGGGACGGACGTCCACCGGGACTCACGTCCTCCCGCCGCCGCCCCGCCGGTACGCCGCGACGGCCACCACCAGGTCCTCCCACGCCATCCCGCTGGTCTTCACGACCATCGGACGGTCGGCGCGGACGGCCGCCCCGCGGCCGAGCAGCTCGGCCATGGTCACCAGCGACCCCGGGTCGAGCAGGCCCTCCCGCACCGCGAGGACGACGTCCCCGGCCTCGCGGAGCGCGACGTCGCGGCTCTCGACGACGACCGTCGCGCGTCCCACAAGCGCACCGTCGAGCTCGCGCACCGACGGCTCGTGGGACCCGACGGCCAGCACGACCGCCCGGTCGCGCACCAGGCGCCCGTCAAGGACCGGTTCGCGGGCCGAGGTCGCCGTGACGACGACGTCCGCGCCGCGGACGCGGCCGGCGACCGCCGCGTCGTCGGCCGCCAGGTGGCGGTCCGCCCACGCCGGGGCCGCGCCGCCGCGGCGGGTGACGGCCGTGACGTCGGCGACCGGTACGTGCGCCCGGACCGTGTGCACGTGCCCCTCGCCCTGCGGGCCGGTGCCGAAGACCACGAGCCGCAGCCCCCGGGGGGAGGAGTCCGCGAGGGCCCGCAGCCGGTCCAGGCAGGCCGCGACCGCGACCGCGGGCGTGCGCAGGGTCGTCAGCGCGACCCCGTCGAGGATCGCGACGGGGGTCAGCGTCGCACTGTCGTGCAGGAGGTAGGTCGCGTTGATCCGCCGCAGGCCGCGCGCGGCGTTGCCGGGGGCGACCGTTGCGACCTTCACCCCGAACCAGCCGCCCGCCTCCGCCGGCATGAGCAGCCCCTGGCCGTTGGCCAGGGGGAGGACGGCGCGCGGCACGTCGCCGTCCGGGTCGAGCCCGCCGGCCAGTGCGTCGCGGATAGCGGCGACGGCGGCGACGGGCCCGAGGGCGAGGACGTCCTCTGCGTCGAGCATCACGGTCATCGCAGCACGAACCCGGGGACGAGGGTGTCGCGGGCGTCGACGGTGAAGCGGCAGGTCCCCACCGCGTGGGCCGTGCCCGTCACCGCCGGGACCACCGCCGGGACCCCGTGCGCCGTGGTCCGTCGCGCGATCCGGGCGCGGAAGACGGAGCCCACCACGGACTCGTGCAGCAGTTCGTCGCCGGGGCGCAGCTCCCCGGCGTCGGCGAGCAGGGCGACCCTGGCCGACGTGCCCGAACCGCACGGGGACCGGTCGACCTCGCCGTCGGCGAACACCGTGACGTTGCGCTGGTGCAGCTGCCGGCTGCCGTCGGCCCGGAGCTCCGGAGGGCGGACCTCCTCGGTGAGGATCGTCCCGTAGACGCCGGAGAGCCGGGTGTCGCCCGGGTGTTCGGCGGCGCCGGCGGCGTCGAGTGCGTTGCGGATCTCGCGTCCCACCGCGACGAGGTCCGTGACGTCCTCCGGCCGGACCCGCAGGCCCACCTCCCCGGCCGGCAGCACGGCGTACATCGCGCCGCCGAAGGCGATGTCGACGGTGACCGTCCCGCGCGAGGTCGCCACCTCGACGCCCCGGGCGTGGACGTGGCTGGCGACGTTGGTGAACGTCACGTCCTCGACCAGGCCCGAGACGGTGCGGACGCCCGCCGTGACGCGGCCCGAGGGGACGTCGACCACCACGTCGGTCACCCCGTCGGCGGGGGCCGGGACCAGGCCCGAGGCCACCGCCCAGGCGCCGAGGGCGATCGTGCCGTGGCCGCACGCCGTCGAGAACCCGTCCTTGTGCCAGAACAGGACCCCCAGGTGGGCGCCGGCGTCGTCCGGCGGCACCAGGAAGCCGCCGTACATGTCCGCGTGCCCGCGGGGCTCGCTGCACAGCAGCGCCCGCACCCACTGCACGTGCGCGCTCTGCGCCGCGACGATCCGCCGCTCGGCGACGGTGAGCCCGCCGCCGGTCACCTCGGCGGGGCTGTCCCGCACGATCCGGAACGGTTCGCCGCCGGTGTGCCAGTCGATCGTTTCGATCGGCTCGGTCGTTGTGCTCATTCGCCTCACACTCCCAGGTATGCCTCGACGACCCGCGGGCCGACCGCGGATCCGGCCGGCATCACGCGGCCGGGCCCGAGGACGAAGCCGCAGCCGGCGGCCTTCGACGCGACCCGCGCGTTCGGCCGGGCGGGGGGGCGCCGACGCCCGCGGCGAAGGCGCACTCCCGTGCCGCGGCCCCGGGATCCGGCCCGGGGCCGCGGCGGGCGCACGACCCGCCCGCGCACCGCCACACGTTGTATCGTGTGACATTTCATGGGCGGTGGCGGTCGGCCCCGTCGTGCGGAGGGCTTTCCGGCGCCCGTGCCGAACGCGCGGGCCCCGGCCGTTCCCGTGTGCCGCGCGGGCGGCGCACGGGGTCGCTCAGAAGCTGAAACCCGCCGGGTAGGGGTCCGACGGATCGAGCAGGTACTGCGCGGTACCGGTGATCCAGGCGCGGCCGGTGACGGACGGCAGGACGGCCGGCCGGCCGCCGACCGTCGTCTCCCCCAGGATCCGTCCGACGAACCGGGAGCCGATGAACGACTCGTTGACGAAGTCCCGGCCGACCGGCAGCTGCCCGCGTGCGTGCAGCTGCGCCATCCGGGCGCTGGTGCCCGTGCCGCAGGGCGACCGGTCGAACCACCCGGGGTGGATCGCCATGGCGTGCCGGGAGTGCTCCGCGGTCGACCCGGGGGCCTCCAGGTAGACGTGGTGGCACACGTCGATCTCCGGGTTCTCCGGGTGCACAACCGGGTTCTGCGTGTTGATCGCGTCCATGACGGCCAGTCCGGCGTCGAGCAGCCGCTGCTTCTCCGCCCGGTCGAAGGGGATGCCGAGGTCCTCGGTCCGGACGAAGGCGTAGAAGTTGCCGCCGTAGGCGATGTCGTACCGCACCTCCCCGTACCCGGGGACGTCGACGACCTGGTCGAGCGCGTGGCAGTACGACGCGACGTTCTCCAGGGTCACCGACTCGGCGCGGCCGTCGCGGACCCGCACCCGGGCCGTGACCAGTCCCGCCGGCGTGTCGAGCCGCACCAGGGTCTCCGGCTCGACGGCCTCGACCATTCCGGTCTCGACGAGGACCGTGGCGACGCCGATGGTCCCGTGCCCGCACATCGGCAGGCAGCCGGAGACCTCGATGAAGAGCACGCCGAAGTCGGCGTCCGGCCGGGTCGGGGGCTGCAGGACGGCCCCCGACATCGACGCGTGCCCGCGCGGCTCGCACATCAGCAGGGTGCGCAGGTGGTCGCGTTCCGCGAGGAACCGCTGCCGCCTCTCGAACATCGTCGCCCCGGGGAGGACGCCCACGCCCCCCGTGATCACGCGGGTCGGCATCCCCTCGGTGTGCGAGTCGACGGCGTGGTAACAGACGGTCGAGCGCATCGTCACTTCACCCCGGCGTCGACGAGGGCCTGGGTGGCGGCGCGCACGACGGCCTCCGTCTCCGGGTCGAGCGGCTGACGCGGCGGGCGGCAGGCGCCGCCGCGGCGGCCGATCATCTCCTGGCCGAGCTTGATGGCCTGGACGAACTCCGTCTTGCTGTCCCACCGCAGGACCGGGTGCAGTTGGCGGTAGAGCGGCAGCGCCGTCTCCAGGTCACCGGCGACCGACGCGTTGTACAGCGCGAGGCAGGCCTCGGGGAACACCTGCGGGTAACCGGCGACCCAGCCCTTGGCGCCGGCGAGGCCGACCTCCAGGAGGGTGTCGTCGGTGCCGATCATGAGGTCGAGCCCGGGCGCGAGCTCGGAGATCTCGTAGCAGCGCCGCACGTCGCCGGAGAACTCCTTGACGCCGACGACGAACCCCTCGGCGTGCAGCTTGGCCAGCAGTTCCGGGCGCAGGTCGACCTTGGTGTCGACGGGGTTGTTGTACGCGGTGACGGGCAGGCCGACCGAGGCCACCAGCTCGAAGTGCTGGAGGACCGCGCGGTCGTCGGCACGGTAGGCGTTGGGCGGCAGGCACATGACGGCCTGGCAGCCCGCGTCCTTGGCGAACTGGGCGTGCCGCTTGGCCTCGAGACCGCCGTATGCGCCGACGCCCGGCATCACCGTGAACCCCTCGGGGGCGTTCGCGACGGCCGTCTCGACGACGCGGTCGCGCTCCTCGTGCGTCAGCGTCTGGTACTCGCCCAGCGACCCGTTGGGCGCGACGCCGTGCAGGCCCTGCTCGGCGAGCCAGGCGACGTTCTCCCCGTAGGCGCCGAAGTCGATCGTGAAGTCGTCGTCGAACGGCAGGCCGGTCGCGACGATGACGCCGTGCCAGGGCTTGCGGATTTCAGTCATGAGCACTCCTTGTCGGTCTTCACTGTCGGTCTTCACTGTGGTCCGCCGGTTCCGGCGGCTGTTCGTCCAGGTCGGCGAGCGCACCGAGGGTGACGGGCGTCGCGACGAGTCGTTCCGCGGGCACGTAGGCCCGCTCCCGTGCCACGAGGCAGTGCACGGCAGGCCCGCACATCCGCCCCTGGCACCAGCCCATACCGGCCCGGGTCAACTGCTTGACCTGCCGGTGGTCGTGTGCGCCGCCGTCGGCGCAGGCGGCGCGGACCGCTCCCGCGGTCACCTCCTCGCAACGGCACACGACGGTGTCGTCGGTCAGCCACGAGGACCACGCCGGGGGGATCGGGTGGGCCAGGCCCATCGCCCGGGCGAAGGCGCGCTGCCGGTCCACCGCGGCGCGCACCGCGGCCGTGCGGGCCGTGCGGGCCGTGCGCCTCCTCCCCGGCGCGGGCGCCGCGCCGGAATCGGCGAGCACCGACTCCCCGGCGAGGCGTCCCTCGGCGGCGGCGAGTGCCGCCCCGCCCACGCCGCACGCCTCGCCCGCGGCGTAGAGGCCGGGGACGGTGGTGCGCTGCCCGGCGTCGACGGCGACGACCGCGTTGCCGTCCGCCGAGTCCGCGAGTTCGCAGCCGAGGGGGAGGAACAGGTCGAGCTGCGGTGCGAAGCCCCAGCCGACGCCGACGGCGTCGACCTCGACCCGGCGCTCCGTGCCCGGGCGCGGGCTGCCGTCGGGGGCCAGCGAGGCGATCCGGACCGACGTCACCCGGTCGTCCCCCTCGGCGGCGACGATCGCCGTGCGCGGGCGGACCCGGACGCGGTGGCGCACGAGCGCGGCGGCGTACCCGGCGCCCTCGGCCCACTTGCCCGGGTTGCGCAGCAGCGCGCCCGGGTGCCGCAGCCACGCCCGCGGGTCGGCCGCCTCGCACACCGCGACCACCTCCACCCCGCGCGCCGCGAGGCCGGCGGCCACCGGCAGCAGGAACGGGCCGGTGCCGCCCAGCGCCACGCGGCTCCCGGCCGCGACCCCGCCGCCCTTGAGCAGGGCCTGGAGGCCGCCGACGGTGAGCACTCCCGGCAGGTCCCAGCCGGGGAACGGCAGTTGCCGGTCGTGGGCCCCGGTCGCCACGAGGAGCCCGGGGGCGCGCAGGACCACGGCGGTCTCCCGCGGCGCCTCCCGCCGGTCGACCGCGTGGACCGCGAATCCGCCGTCCTCCCGGACGGCGGACCACACGTGGTGCGCCGTCCGCAGGTCGAGCCGTCCCGCCGCCCTGCCCTCCTCCAGCGCCGCGCACAGGGCGCGGTACTCGCGCAGTCCGTGGTGCAGGTCCTCGGTCGGGATCGCCGCCCGGGCGTGCTCCGGCGGGTGCCGCCAGTACTGGCCGCCGACGGCGGTGCCGGAGTCCACCAGGGCCACGCGCAGCCCCCCGGCCAGGGCCGTGACCGCGGCGGCCGCTCCGGCCGGTCCCGCGCCCACGACGACGAGGTCCGCCGGCTCACTCATCGCCGCCCTCCCCGGTCGTGACGGTCGTAGCGGTCGTGACGGTCGCTCCCGGACGCGACGGCACCAGGCAGGCGCGCTGCCCGCCGACCCCGTCGATCGTCACGAGGCAGTCGAAGCAGACGCCGATGCCGCAGAAGACTCCGCGCGGGCGGCGCCCGGTGCGGGTGGTGCGCCAGGCGACCCGGCCCGCGGCGACGAGGGCCGCGGCGACGGTCTGTCCCTCGACGAACGGCAGGGGCTCGCCGTCGACGGTGATCTCGTTCACTCGGGTGCACCTCCAAGGGTGAGGAAGCGGTCGGGCAGAAGGGCGGTGTGCGCGGCCGGATCGGCGCCGCGCCACGGACGGCCGAGCAGGTGGGCCGTCACGAGCGCGCCGGTCGCGGGGGCGAGGCCGATGCCCGCCCCCTCGTGGCCGCACGCGTGGACGACCCCCGGCACCCGCGGGTCGGGGCCGACGACCGGCAGGTGGTCCGGGCAGTACGGCCGGAAGCCGCGGTAGGCGCGGATCAGGTGGACTCCGCGCAGGAAGGGGAACAGCGCGCACGCCTGCGCGGCGAGCCTGGCGACCACGGCGGTGTTCATCGCCCGGTCGAAGCCGACGCGCTCCCGGCTGGCACCGATGAGGATCGTGCCGCCGCGCGTGCCCTCCACGACGCACGAGGTCTCCAGTCCGGCGTCGGACGAGGCGACGTTCGCGACGTAGTCGGCCGAGTAGACCTTGTGCCGGACCATCGGCGGCAGCGGTTCGGTCACCAGGACGAAGCCGCGGCGCGGAAGCACCTCGACGGGCGCTCCGAGCCGGCGGCCGACCTCGCCGCCCCAGGTCCCGGCGGCGTTGACCACGGCGTCGGCGGGCAGGACGTCGCCGGACGCCGTCCGGACGCCGGTGATCCGGCCGTCCCGGCCGGTCACCGCGCCGGTGACCTCGCCGGTGACCTCGCCCGTGCGGAAGCGCGCGCCGCGCCGCACGGCGGCGCGCAGCAGCGCGGCCGCCGCCAGGACCGGCTGCACCTGGGCGTCCTGCGGGTAGTGGACGCCGCCGGGGATCCCGGGCGCCAGGTGGGGTTCGAGGTCCCGCACTCGGTCGACCGGCTCGGTGCGGACGCCGGCCGCCTCCTGCCGCGCGGCGAACTCCCGGAGCGCCGCGAGGCCCTCGGGGCTGCTCGCGACGACCAGGCCGCCCTTGGACTCGAGTTCGAAGGAGTCGGGCCCGAGCTCCTCCCCCGCCTCGTCCCACAGCGTGCGGCTCAACCGCGCCAGGTCGAGTTCGGGGCCGGGTTCCTTGTCGGAGAGGAGGATGTTGCCCTCCCCTCGACTTGTCGTGCCGGCTCCGACGGGTCCGCGGTCGACGACCGTGACGTCCATGCCCGCCGAGGCGGCGTGGAAGGCGCACGCGGCGCCGACGACGCCCGCTCCCACGACGACGACCTTCGAAGTCACCGGCTCCCCCTCTGTGAAATGTCACATGCCATTACTTAGGCTATACACCCGAGGGGTCCTGGGACAACGCCGAGTCCGGCGTGACATCGTTGAGACCTGAACGAAGGTGGAACTCTGTGAACCTGACCGGAAACTCGATCGTGGCCGGCCGTGACGTCCCCGGTACGGGCGAGGCGTGGCGCGGCGTCGCGGCGGCGACGGGCGAGCCCATGGGCCCGAACCTGCGGGACGCCTCACCGGACCACGTGGCGCGGGCGGCGGAACTGGCCGCCGCGGCCGCACGCGACTACCGCACCCTGCCCGCGCACCGGCGGGCCGCGTTCCTCGACGCCTGCGCGGAGGAGATCGAGGCCCTGGGCGACGACCTCCTGCGGCTCGCCGCGAGCGAGTCCGGCCTCCCGCTCGACCGCCTGACCGGTGAACGCGGGCGCACGTGCGGGCAGTTGCGCATGTTCGCCGCCCTCGTCCGGAGCGGGGACGCGCTCGGTGTCCGCGTCGACCCCGCGCTCCCCGGGCGCCGGCCGCTGCCCCGGGCGGACCTGCGTCTGCGCAAGGTGCCCGTCGGCCCCGTGGCCGTCTTCGGCGCGAGCAACTTCCCGCTGGCCTTCTCCGTCGCCGGCGGCGACACCGCGTCCGCGCTCGCCGCGGGCTGTCCCGTCGTCGCCAAGGCGCACCCGGCCCACCCGGGCACGTGCGAGCTCGTCGCCCGCGCCCTCACCGCCGCCGCCGGGCGCACCGGCATGCCCGCCGGCGTCTTCTCGCTGCTCGTCGGCCGCGGCACCGAGGTGGGGCTGGCGCTGGTGCGCGACCCGCGGATCGCGGCCGTCGGGTTCACCGGTTCCCGGGCCGGCGGGCTCGCCCTGGTAGAGGCGGCGAACTCCCGGCCCGTGCCCGTTCCCGTCCACGCCGAGATGTCGGCGGTCAACCCGGTGATCGTCCTCGACGGCGCCCTGTCCGACCCCGTGCCGCTCGCCACCGCGTACGTGGGGTCGCTGACCAACGGCGCGGGCCAGTTCTGCACGAACCCGGGCCTGCTGCTGCTGCCGTCGGGCGACGCGGGCGACGCCTTCCTCGCGGCCGCGGCCCGGGCCGTGGCGGAGGCGACGGGACAGGTCATGCTCACCCCGGGCATCGCGAGGGCCTGCGTCGAGGGAGTGGCGCGGTGGGCGGCCACCGGGGGCGTCTCGGTGGTGGCGCAGGGCGCGCCCGGCGACGGCCCGTACGCGCCGGCCCCCGTGCTCCTCGAGTGCGACGCGTCGACCTACACGGCCCACGAGGACCTGACCGGAGAGGTGTTCGGCGCCGCCGGGCTCGTCGTGCGGTGGTCCGGGACCGACGAGCTCGTCGCCCTGCTCGAACGCGTCGAGGGGCAGCTGACGGCCACCCTGCACGGGACGGACGCCGACCTGGCGACGGCCGGGCGGATCCTGCCGGTGCTGGAGGAGCGGGCGGGGCGCATCCTGTGGGGCGGCTGGCCGACGGGGGTCGAGGTCTGCCACGCCGTGGTGCACGGCGGCCCGTGGCCCGCCACGTCCTCGCCCGGCACGACCAGCGTCGGGACCCTGGCGGTCGAGCGCTGGCTCCGGCCCGTCTCCTACCAGTCGTTCCCCGACGCCCTCCTGCCCGAGGAACTGCGCACGGACAACCCCCTGGGCGTCACCCGGCTCGTCGACGGCGTGCTCGAACCGCGGCCGAGGTAGCGCCACCGCCGCGCCCTCCCCGGGAGCCGCGGCGGTCCCCGCCCCGTGGGCGGCCGGCGCAGGGCCCCGAGGGGCCCGCGGACGGAGGGCACCGGTCACGGCGGACCGGTGCCCTCCGCCGTTCCCGGCCGCGGGAGGCCGGCCCGGTCCCTGCGTGCCCGGCTGCCGTTTCGCGCCCCCGGGCGGTACGCGGCCGGCGGGCACGGGAGCGCCGGCGGGACACTCTCCCGGAACGAAGGAGGACTACGTTGTCCGTCACGACTCCCGACCCGGCCGAGGCCCGGGCGAACCGGCCCCTGCAGCCGGGCGGAAGGAAGAGCTCACCGGTGTACGCGGCCCTGGACATCGGCGGGACGAAGATCGCGGGGGCCCTGGTCGACGAGGGGGGATCCGTCGTGCGGCGCGCCGAACTGCCCACACCGGCACGCGAGTCCGCCTCACGGCTGGCCGGGACCGTGCATGCGGTGATCGACGAACTGGCCGCAGGCCCCGCCTGGGCCGCGGTGCGCGGTCTGGGGATCGCCAGCGCGGGCCCCGTCGACACGGCGGCGGGCACGGTGAGCCCCGTGAACATCCCGAACTGGCGCGCGTTCCCGCTGGTGGAGAACGTGCGCGCACACCCGGCGCTGTCCGGCGGCATCGAGCCGGTGCTGCTGGGCGACGCCGTGGCGGTGGCGGCCGCCGAGCACTGGCGCGGTGCCGCGCAGGGGGTCGGCAACGCACTGTGCATGGTCGTCTCGACCGGGGTGGGCGGCGGGTTCGTCCTGAACGGCCGGCTGCACCCGGGCCCCTCGGGCAACGCCGGGCACATCGGCCACGTCACCGTCGACATGGACGGCCCGCCCTGCCCGTGCGGCGCACGGGGATGCCTCGAGGGGTACGCCAGCGGCACCGCGATCGCCCGCTGCGCCGTACAGGCGGGCTGGACGCCTCCGCCCGGTACGGAACCGACGGCCGCCGCCGTCGCCGCCGCGGCACGCGAGGGCGACGGACGCGCCGTGGCCGCCTACGACCGGTCCGCCCGGGCGCTGGCCGCCGCGATCGCCGGGAGCGCCACGCTGCTGGAGATCGAGGTGGCCGTCATCGGCGGAGGCGTCGCCCAGGCCGGTGACGTCCTGTTCGTCCCTCTGCGCCGCCACCTGAGGACCTTCGCGACCCTCGGCTTCACCCGCGGGCTGGAGGTGCGGCCCGCCGCGCTGGCGCGGGACGCCGGGCTCGTCGGCGCGGCCGCCGAAGCACGCCGGCGGGACCGCGCGTCCGGCGTCCCGCCCGCCGTCCGGTGAGGAGCACGGGGGCCCCCGCCGGCCCGTCGAGGACGGCTCGACCGGTCGGTGCCGGGCGGCGCCGGTCGGTGCCGGTCGGTGCCGGTCGGTGCCGGTCGGTGCCGGTCGGCGGGCCGCCTTCGGACGGGAGGCGGCGCAACGGACGGTTGACGCCCCGACGGTTGACGCCCCGGAAGGTGCGCGCCCGGGGGCAGGGCGTGACGGGGCCGGTGATCCTGCCGATGCGTACGGCCGCGGGGCGGGGCCACGATGCGGGCTGTCGTCGAACGGCGACTCCCCTGCGACCTTGGAGAAGACTCCGTGACGTCTCTGCCCTCCTCCGCCCCCGGACAGCGCCGCGCCGGCTCCCGCGTCGGTCGCTCCGCCACCGAACTGGCCGTGGCCCTCGCCCTGGTCGGCGGCATCACCGGCGCCGGCGCCGCCACCGCCGACGCCGCGGAGAACCCCTACGAGCGCGGCCCCGCCCCGACCGTCTCCAGCATCGAGGCCCTGCGCGGCCCGTACTCGGTCGCCGACACCAGCGTCTCCTCCCTGGTCAGCGGTTTCGGCGGCGGCACGATCTACTACCCGACCAGCACCGCCGACGGCACCTTCGGCGCCGTGGTCGTCTCCCCCGGCTACACCGCCTACCAGTCCAGCATCGCCTGGCTCGGCCCGCGCCTGGCCTCCCAGGGCTTCGTCGTCTTCACCATCGACACCAACACCACGCTGGACCAGCCGGCCAGCCGCGGCGACCAACTGCTGGCCGCCGCGGACTACCTGACCGGGCAGAGCTCCGTCCGCAGCCGGATCGACCGCAACCGGGTCGCCGTCATGGGCCACTCCATGGGCGGCGGCGGCAGCCTGGAAGCGGCCAAGGACCGGCCGAGCCTGAAGGCCGCGATCCCGCTCACCCCCTGGAATCTCGACAAGACCTGGCCCGAGGTGACCGTTCCCACCCTCGTCGTCGGCGCCGAGAACGACTCCGTCGCCCCCGTCGCCACGCACTCCGAGCCGTTCTACCAGAACCTGCCGGCCACGCTGGACAAGGCGTACCTGGAGCTGAACAACGCGAACCACTTCGCGCCCAACAGCAACAACACCACGATCGCGAAGTACAGCATTTCCTGGCTGAAGCGCTTCGTGGACGACGACACCCGCTACGAGCAGTTCCTGTGCCCCGCGCCGAGCCCCGACTACTACATCGAGGAGTACCGGGACACCTGCCCGCACTCCTGAGCCGGGCGGCCTCCGCGTCGTCCCCCGCGGCACGCCCGGGACGGAGCGCGACGCCGCCGGCGGCGGCCGCCTTGCACGGCGGCCGGCGTCGGCGGCGCCGCCGTACGCGTGCGCGGGGGCGTGCGCGGGGGCGGGGGCGGGGGCGGGGACAGTGGCGGGGACGGGGCGCGCGTCCGCCCGGGGCCGGGGCGGGCATCGGCGGCACGGGTGAACATCGGTGTGACCCGGCGTCACCGGGGGCAACGGTCAGTAACGACCTCGGACACCGCCGGACGGCACCCCCGCCGCCCGGTGTCCCCCGACCTCGCACACAGGGAGACCCGACATGGCCGACACTCACCGCACCCCCGCCGGGCCCGCCTCCCGCCGCACCGTGGTGGCGGCCGCAGGAGCGGCGGGGCTGACCGCCGCCCTGGCGGCGTGCGGCGCGACGGAGGAGCCGACGGTGCGGAGCGCCGACCCGGCGGCCCCCGAGCAGCCGCGGGCCGGCCGGGCCCCCGCCCCGGCGAAGTCCCCGGCCGGCGGTGGGACCGGGACGAAACTGGCGAAGACCTCCGACATCCCGGAGGGGGGCGGAAAGATCTTCGAAGACCGGGGCGTGGTCGTCACCCAGCCCGCCGCCGGCCGGTACAAGGCGTTCTCCTCGGCGTGCACCCACCAGGGGTGCGCGGTCACCGACGTGGCGGACGGCACGATCAACTGCGCGTGCCACGGCAGCAGGTTCAGGATCGAGGACGGCAGCGTCTCGGCCGGGCCCGCCACCGAGCCCCTGGAGCCCGCCGGCAAGGTGACGGTGGAGGGCGACTCCGTCGTGATCTCCTGACCGCGGCACGCCCCCGCCGCCGCGGGGCCCAGGCCCCGCCGGGTTCCGGTTGATCCGCCGGGCCCCGGCGCCCGGCGGATCAGCCGGGGCCGCCGGACGTTTCCGCGGCCCTCTCCCCCGCCCGCCGCAGGACGTCCACCACCGCGCGGACCGACGGGCGGCGGTCGGTGTCGGCGCGCCAGACGGCGTAGACGTGACGGCTCATGGGGTGCCGCACCGGCAGCACCCGCACCCCGTCGGGCAGCGGGCCGCGTCCGAGCCGGGGGGCGACCACCACGCCGAGGCCGGCCGCGACCAGGGCGAGCTGGGTGTGGTGCTCGGCCGCCGCGTGCTGGACGCGCGGCTCGATCCCCTTGCTCCGCAGGGTGAACAGCAGCCAGTCGTGGCAGAACTCCCCGGAGGGCCACGAGATCCACTCGTCGTCGGCGAGTTCCTCCAGGGCGACGTCCGCCCGGCCGGCCAGCCGGTGGTCCGCGGGGACGACCACGTCGGCCGGGTCGTCCAGCAGCGGCGCCTTGGCCAGGTCCCCGGGCAGCGCGAGCGGACGGTTGTACCAGTCCAGGACGACGGCCACGTCCAGGTCGCCGCGCTGGAGCCGGGTGAGCGCCTCCTCCGGTTCCGTCTCGCGCAGGCGGGGCCGCAACTGCGGATGCTCCCGGCGCAGTTCGACCAGCACCTGCGGGAGGAGCCCGCGCGCGGCCGTGGGGAAGACGCCCATGACGACCTCCCCGACGGCGGCGCCGCGGTGCGCCTCCAGGTCGGAGTGCGCCAGTTCCACCTGGGAGAGGATGCGCGCGGCGTGGCCGGCCAGCAGCCGCCCGGCGTCGGTGAGCCGTACCCCGCGCCCGTTCCTGGCCAGGAGTTGCTGACCGGTCTCCCGCTCGAGCTTGCCCATCTGCTGCGAGACCGCGGAGGTCGTCACGTGCAGGACGTCGGCCGCGGCGCCGACCGAGCCGTGGACGGCGATCGCGTGCAGGGTCCGCAGGCGCTCCAGGTTCATCACCTAAGCGATGCTACGCGTTCACCGACATGTTTTCTCACTTGTCCTAAGAGATCCGGGGCGTCAGAGTTGCCCCCATGACCGCACCCGCCGCACCCGGAGGCGCAGTTCCCGCTCCGGCCTCCCCCTCCTCGCCCGCCCCGCTCCGGCCATCGCCGGTCCGGCGGTGGCCGTCTCCCCGCCCGCGCCGCGCCGGGGCAGGGCGCTCGACTGGCGGATCTCCTTCGCCGCGCTCTCGCTGATCTGGGGCTTCAGCTTCCTGCTGATCAAGGTCGGCGGGGAGGGATTCGCCCCGCTGCAGGTGACGCTGGGCCGGCTGGCCCTGGGCACCGCGGTCCTGGTCGCGGCGCTCGTGCTCAGGCGGGAGAGGTTCCCCAGGGGGCTGCGCACCTGGGGGCACCTGGCCGTCGCCGCCTTCCTGCTGAACTCCCTGCCGTTCTCGCTGTTCGCCTACGCCGAGGAGACCATCCCCTCGATGCTGGCGGGCATCTGCAACTCCACCACGCCGCTGTTCAGCATGGTGCTGTCGCTGGTCGCCCTGTCCGAGGACCGGCCGACCCGCCGCCGCGCGGCCGGCCTCGGCCTGGGCTTCGCCGGCGTACTGACCGTGCTCGGCGCCTGGCAGGGCTTCTCCGGACACGACGCGGCGGGCACGGTGATGGCGCTGGCCGCGTCCCTCAGCTACGCCGTCGGCTGGATCTACGTACGGCGCTTCCTCAGCGGCACCGGTCACTCCAGTCTGTCGATGTCGTCCGCCCAGTTGACCCTCGGCACCCTCCAGCTCGCCCTGGTGACGCCGCTGTTCACCTCCGTGCCCGACAGCTTCCCGCTGCTGCCGGTCCTCGCGGTGGTCGCCCTGGGCGCACTGGGCACCGGCCTGGCGTTCCTTCTGCAGTACGGGATCGTCGCGGAGGCCGGGCCGACGGTCGCCACGATGGTCACCTACCTGATCCCGGTGGTGGCGACGGCGGCCGGCGTGCTGCTCCTCGGCGAACCGCTGGGCTGGAACGAACCGGTGGGCGCCGTGATCGTCCTGATCGGTGCCGCGCTCGCCCAGTCCCGTCCCAGGCCTGCTCCCCCGAAGTCCTCCTGACGCCCCGCCGGCCCGCCGGCCCGGCCCGGACCGGAGCGCCCCCGGCCCGTCGGCCCCCGTCGGTCCCGCCCCGCCCGGCCGGGGCCGACGGGTCAGCCGAACCGGCCGGGCCCGGACGGCCGGACCGCGTCGGCCACCGCGTCCGACAGCGGCTCGACGTCGGCGGCGTCCAGCCCGGAGACCGTCAGGCGCAGGCCCGGCGGCGAGGCCAGCCGGAAGCGCGCCCCCGGGGCCGCCACCCATCCGCCGGCGAGCAGCCGGGTGACCGCACCGGTCTCGTCCGCCACCGGGACCCAGACGTTCATGCCGCTGCGGCCGCGGGCCGCGATCCCGCGGCGGCGCAGGCCGCGCACCAGTGCGTCCCGCCGGGCGGAGTAGGAGGCGGCCACCGCCCGCGGGTCGACCGCGCCGGACTCCCACAGGTGCACCACCGCGGTCTGCAGCAGCCGGCTGACCCAGCCGGGGCCGAGGCGGTGGCGGCCGGACACCCGGTCCACGGTCACCGGGTCGCCGGTGAGCACGGCCAGCCGCAGGTCCGGCCCGTAGGCCTTGGCGGTGGAGCGGACCAGCGCCCAGTGCCGGGTGGCCCCGGCGAGGGGGTGCAGCGGCTGCGCGACGATGTCGTGGCCGTGGTCGTCGTCGATCACCAGCACCTCGGGGTGGCGGGCGAGCACGGCCCGGAGCTCGGCCGCGCGCTCCGGCCCGATCGCCGCGCCCGTCGGGTTCTGGGCCCGGTCGGTGACGATCAGCGCCCGGGCGCCGTCGTCCAGCGCGCGGGCCACGTCCTGCGGCAGCGGCCCGTCGTCGTCCAGCCCGACGGGCACCGGCCGCAACCCGAGCGCCGGGACCAGGTCGAGCAGGCTCCCCCAGCCCGGGTCCTCCACGGCCACCGCGTCCCCGGGGCGCAGGTGCGCGGCGAGCACCCTTTCAATGGCGTCCAGTGCGCCGGAGGTCACGGTGACCTGCCCGGGGGGCACGCCGTCGGCCTCCAGGCGGGCACGGGCGGTCCGGGCCAGGTCCGGGTCGACGGCGGAGCAGCCGTACAGGGCGGGGGCCTCGGCGTGGCGCGCGGCGGCCGCGGCCAGTGCGGCCCCCAGGCCGGGCAGCAGCCGCGGGTCGGGGTTGCCGTCGGCGAGGTTCCGGGCGCCGGGTGGCACCTCGATCCGCACCTGGTCGCGCGCGACGCTGGCGGGGCGGGCCCGCACCCGGGTGCCGCGGCGGCCGGCCGTCTCCACCACGCCCCGGTCCCGCAGCAGGCGGTAGGCGGCGGCCACGGTGTTGGGGTTGACGCCGAGTTCGGCGGCCAGTTCGCGCAGGGGCGGCAGAGCCCGGCCCGGCTCGAGGAGTCCCTCGCCGACCGCGCGTTCGATGTCGGCCGCGATCTCCGATGCGCGCCGACCGGTGAACCGATATCCTTCTAGCACAAAAAGCAGTATGCACTATTACGAAAGAGGTCGCAATGTCCGCCGACACTGCTGCGCCGTACGAGCCCACCGCCCGCACCGTCCCCACCCGCAACGGCCGACGCGCCTCCTACGACCGCGACCTGGTGCACTCGGTCCTCGACGAGGGCTGGGTCTGCCACATGGGCTTCGTCCGCGACGGCGCCCCGGTGGTGCTGCCGACGCTGTACGCCCGGGTCGGCGAGCGGCTGTACGTGCACGGCTCGACCGGATCGCGCCCCCTGCGGGGCGCGAGCGGGGAGCAGGGCCTGCCCGTGTGCCTGACCGTCACCCTGGTCGACGGCATCGTCCTGGCGCGCTCGGCCTTCCACCACTCGGTCAACTACCGCTCGGTGGTCGTGCACGGCACCGCCTTCCGGGTCACCGACCCCGCCGAGCTGGCCGAGGCCCTGGACGCCCTGGTCGACCACTCCGTCCCCGGCCGCAGCCGCGACTGCCGCCCGGCCGACGCCAAGGAGCTGGCCGCCACCGCCGTGATCCGCCTCGACCTGCGCGAGGTCTCCGCCAAGGTCCGTTCCGGCGGCCCCAACGACGAGCCGGAGGATTTGGACCTGCCCCACTGGACCGGTGTCCTGCCCGTCACGACGTCCTACGGCGCCCCCGTCCCCGCGGACGACCTCGACCCCGCCGTCCCCCTGCCCGACTACCTGGCCGCCCGCTGACCCGCGGGGCCGTCGGGACGGCACCGCGGCCGCGGCCGGCTCCACCGCGTCGCCGCCGCAGTACATCAGCTGCGTCCCCGCCCTCAGGTCCGCGGCGGGAAACGCGGTGCCCGGCGGGCCACCGGCGCACCCTCGCCACCGCGACGCCCGGCGGCGGCCCGCAGGTCCCCCTACGCGGCGGCCGCAGCGTCCGCCGCACGGCGCGCCCCGGCGGCCGAACGCGCTTCGGCCAGCCCCAGCGCCGTCACCGAGCCCAACAGCACCGCGGTGCCGACCACGGTCCCCGCGCTCAGGCGCTCGCCCAGCAGGACCACCGCGATCAGGGCCGCCGTCGCCGGCTCGACCAGGGCGATCACCGAGGCCGTCGCGGCCCGCACGACCGTCAGTCCCGCGAAGTACAGCCCGTAGGCGAGCGCTGTCGGTACAGCGGCCATGTAGACCAGCAGCCACAGTGTCTCGGCGGGCCGGCGCACGGACGGGAGGAGCCCCTCCGCGACGGCGAGCGGCAGCAGGCAGACGGATCCGACCACGAAGGACTCCAATGCCGCGCGGTAGGGGTCGGTTCCCGTCCCGCCGCGTCCGGACCGGCGAGTCAGGAGGGTGACGCAGGCGTAGCCCGCGGCGGACACCAGCGCGCAGGCGACGCCCGACGGACGGACGGTCCCGCCGTCCCCGTCCCCCAGGATCAGGACCACCAGCCCGGCCAGGGCGCCCGCGACGGCGAACGCCCCGGACCGGCCGAGGCGCTCCCCCATGGTCAGCCGTGCGCCGGCGGCGACGAGCAGCGGGCCGGAGCCGAGGGTGACGACGGTGGCCACGGCCAGACCGGTCTCCACGACCGCCGCGAAGTAGGCGGTCTGGAAGATCGCCAGTCCGAGGCCGACCGCGAGCACGTGCGGCCACCTGCGGCGGTAGGGGGTGACGGAACCCCGCGGCCGCGGACCGCGGCCCGCGGCGAACGCCAGCAGCAGCACGGCGCCCCCGGCGCACCGCCAGAAGGACAGTGCCACCGGCCCGGCGTCACTGGTGCGGGCCAGCAGGGCTGCCGCCGCGCCCGCGGTGCCCCAGGCCGTGGCGGCGACGGTTACGCAGATCAGACCCCGGGCTGCGGACAGGGTCGTCGAAGGTACGGATACGGACACGAGTGTTCTCCCGCGAAGGTGGAGGAGCGGTCGCCGACGATCCGGTTGCGGGCAGCGACGACGTGCTCGGGGCGCGGACCGCGCCCCGGGCCGAGTCCTTCGGGGTCTCGCCGCCCGCGCTACGCGGGAGGCGGCAGAACAGTCGAATGCATGGTCGGCACCCTAGGCCCCCCGGGCCCGGCGGACAACTGCCTCGGGCGCCGCGGGTCCCGCGGGCGAGCGGCTCGGAGAGCCGGGTGCGACGCGTTTCCCGGGCGCGGTGCCGCGCGGCGGCTCAGGCGCGGCCGGGACGCTCCGCCCGCGGCTCGCCCCCGACGGCCGCCCCGGCCTCCGCCCTCCCCGCGTCCTCGGGGAGCGGCTCCACTGTCGGGGCCGTTCCCGGGACGGCGGTCTGCGCGACGGCCGCGCCCGCGAGCACCAGCACGCCGCCCACGACCTGGGGCGCCGACAGGTGCTCCCCCAGGAGGACCCAGGCCAGCACCGTGGCGATCACCGCCTCCAGGCAGGCGACCACCGCCGCCACCTGCGGTGAGAGCCGCCGCACCGACAGCACGCCGGTCAGGTAGGCGACCACGGTCGCCACCAGGACCACCCAGGCCACCAGCAGCACGGCCGGCACATTCTTGTCGCCGAGCGCGGCCCGGCCGGCCAGGACCGTCCAGTCCATCTCCCAGGGGCGGGCGACGACGGTGAGCAGCGCCGCACCGACCAGGAGCCCGTGGGCGATCACCGCCGTCGGGTCCACGGCGTCCTCGCCGCGACCGCCGTGGTCGGAGAGCACGAAGTAGCCCACCTGGCAGCCCGCCGCGCCGAGCGCGAACAGCAGGCCGAGCACGTCGAAGGCCAGGCCCGACCAGACCTCGACCACGCAGGCGAGCCCGGCGACGGCGAGGACCACGCCCAGGGCGGCGGACCGGGTGACGTGCCGGCGCTGGACGAAGCGCACCCAGCCGAGCACCAGCGCCGGCGCCAGGTACTCCACGAGCAGGGCCACCCCCACGGGTACGCGGGAGATCGCGGCGAAGTAGAACGCCTGCACGCCGGCGACCGCGAGGAGGCCGAAGCCGGCCAGCAGTCCCGGGTTGCGCAGCAGCGCCCTCCTGTGGCTCACGGCCACCGGGAGCATGACCAGCGCGGCGCCGGCCACCCTGAGCCAGACCACGTGCAGCGGGTCGAGCCCCGCACCGATCAGCGGCTTGGCCGCCACCCCCGAACCGCCGAACGCGAAAGCCGAGGCCAGGGCCAGCGCCAGCCCCGATCCCCTCCCCTGAGTACCGTGCATCGGGCCATCCTCGCACCCCGCCCCGGCGCCCCCGCCGCACACCCCTCGTCCCGCCGCCCGGGGCCGCGGAGGGCGGGGTGCGGACGGCGGGGTGCGCGGGTGTGCGCGGGTGTGCGGCTGCTCAGGGCCAGAGCAGGCCGCGCGTCCAGCCGTCGCCCTCCCGCAGGTAGCGCAGCCGGACGTGGTGGCGGTCGGCGGAGCCCTGCCAGAACTCGATCTCGTCCGCCCGCACCGTGCAGACCGTGTGGTCGGGCGGCACCGCCAGGGGGTCGGCCTCGAGGTGCTCGCGCGCCCTGGCCCGCGCGTGCTCGTACTCGCGGGCCCCGGACAGGGGTGCGCTGGTGCGTCCGGTGAACGCGGCCTCGCGGGAGGCGGGGCTGCGGCCGAGGAAGTCCTCGCGGGCGGTTGGCTGCGGTGCGGTCTCCACCCGTCCCGTCACGCGGACCTGGCGGCCCTGGGCCGGCCAGTACCAGGTGAGCGCGGCCCGGGGGTTGTCCGCCAGTTCCCTGCCCTTGCGGCTGGCCGAGCTGGTGGCGAAGACGAACCCGCAGTCCTCGACGTCGACGTCCCTCAGCAGCAGCACCCGGGCGGAGGGCCGCCCCTGCCGGTCTGCCGTGCTCAGCGTCATCACCTGGGGTTCGCCCGTACCCGCGTCCAGCGCCTCGCCGATCCAGCGGACGAACAGCTCCCCCGGCCTCTCCGGTGCCCGCCCGGTGTCGAACGGGGGCAGCGGCCCCGCCAGCGCGGGCGCCCGCAGCAGACGGCTCCTCAACGACTCGTCGGCTTCCATGCCACGATCCTCACACACCGCCCGGCCCCGCCGGACCGAGCAGTCCACCGGGTGCGGAGCGGCCCTCTCCTGCCGGTGGGCCAACGGCTATATTCGCAGGTCATGAGGATCCGTATCGTCGACGCGTTCACCGACCGCCCCTTCGCCGGCAACCCGGCGGGCGTGGTCCTGCTGGAGGAGGACCGCTTCCCGGACGACGCCTGGCTGCAGCGGGTGGCAGCCGAGGTCAACCTGTCGGAGACCGCCTTCGCCCACCGCGTCCCGCAGGACCCGGAGGCGGACTGGGCCCTGCGCTGGCTCACCCCGTCCACCGAGGTGGACCTGTGCGGGCACGCCACCCTGGCCACCGCCCACGTGCTGCACACCACCGGCGCGGCGACCGGCACCGTCCGCTTCACCACCCGCGGCGGGATCCTCACCGCGACGGCGGAGCCGGACGGCACGATCGCCCTGGACTTCCCCGCCGCCCCGCTGACCGCCGTCGACGTCCCCGGGGACTTGGCGGACGCGCTGGGCGCCGAACCGCTCTCCGCCCACGACACCGGCCCCGTGGTCGGGGACCTGCTGGTCGAACTCGCCGACGAGAGGACCGTGCGCGGTCTCGACCCGGACCTCGCCGCCGTCGCCCGGCTCTCCCACCGGGGCGTCATCGTGACGGCCCGGGCCGGGGAGCCGGGTTGCGGCTACGACTTCGTCTCCCGCTTCTTCGGGCCCGCGGTCGGCGTCCCCGAGGACCCGGTGACCGGCAGCGCCCACACCGCCCTGGCCCCGTTCTGGGCGGCCCGGACGGGCCGCACCGAGGCCGTCGGCCTGCAGGCCTCGGCCCGCACCGGCCTGGTGTCCACGGCGCTGCGCGGCGACCGGGTGCACCTGCGGGGCACGGCGGTGACCGTGGTCGACGGCGAACTGCTCGCCCGGCCCTGACCGCCGCGGGGACGGGACGGCCGGTCGCCCCCTCCCCCGGTCCCGCCCCCTCCCCCGCCTCCGTCCCCGGCGCGTGCGCTCAGGAGGGGACGGGGAGCCAGCCGACCCTCCCCGCCAGCAGTGCGTAGCCGGCGAAGGCGACGACGTCGATGAGGGCGTGGGCCGCCACCAGCGGGCCGACCCGTCCCCAGCGGCGGTACAGCAGGACGAAGACGACGCCCATCGCCATGTTGCCGACCATCCCGCCGACGCCCTGGTAGAGGTGGTAGGTGCCGCGCAGCACGGAGGAGGCCGCCAGCGACCGCCCGGGGCTCCAGCCCAGCATGTCCAGGCGCCGCAGCAGGTAGCCGACGACGATCACCTCCTCGAGCACCGAGTTCTGCACGGCGGAGGCGATCAGCACCGGGAACTTCCACCACACCTCGGGCAGGGCCTCGGGCACCACCGTGAGGTTGAACCCGGCCGCCCGCATGCCGAGGTAGAACAGCAGCCCGGTGCCCCCGACGCCCGCCGCCAGGGCCGCGCCCCGCCTCAGGTCGCCCAGGGGGCGGCGCAGGTCGAAGCCGATCGAGGAGGCCGAGGCTCCCTCGCGCAGCAGCAGGTGCAGGACGAGCGCGACGGGCACCAGCGCGGTGGAGATGCCGAACAGCTGCCAGGCCAGGTCCAGCCAGGGCCGGCCCGGGGCCCGCGACCCGTTGAGGGTGGCGGCCTGGTCGGCGAGCCCGCCGGGTCGGGTGAGCGAGCCGGTGAAGCTGATCAGCGAGGAGACCGCGCTGGCGCCCAGCGAGAGGCCGAGGACCAGCAGGAGTTCGGTGCGCAGCACGCGCCGGCCGGGACCGGCCGCGGGTTCGAGCGTTGGCGTCGTCACAGGAGACACCCTGCCCCACGGTCCCGCGGACCGGGAGCGCGGGGCACGGCGGCGCGGGCCGGGCCGGTCAGGCGGACGGCCAGGCGTGCACGGGCTCCCCGGTCCGCATCAGCTCGCAGTAGCGCCTGGTCATCGCGGCGAGCGCCTCGGTGCGGCCGAGGCCGAGGTCGTCGACCGCGTGGTGGAAGTACGCGCTCTGCCAGGAGGCCCCGTTGGTCCTGCGGCGGCAGCGCTCCTCGATGATGCCGAGGTAGTGGTCGCGGTCGACCGGCTCGACCCCCCAGGAGTCGAGCCCCGCCGCGGCCATCGGCAGCAGGTCGTCGAGGACGAGCCTGACCGCCGGGACCTCGGCGAGCCCGCCGCCGCGGCCGGACCGGGGCCAGCGCAGGACAGTGTCGATGCCGTCCCGGCAGGCGGTGTCGAAGTTGTCGGCCGCGACGGCGAACGGCAGCCTGGCCCACACCGGGCGCTGGGACTCGGCGAGGGTGCGCACCAGGCCGTAGTAGAAGGCGGCGTTGGCGATGACGTCGTCGACGGTGGGCCCGGCGGGCAGCACGCGGTTCTCCACCCGCAGGTGCGGGGCGCCGTCCGCCACGTCGTAGACGGGCCGGTTCCACCGGTAGATCGTGCCGTTGTGCAGGGTCAGTTCCTTCAGCCTCGGCACCCCGCCCTGCCCGATCACCCGCAGCGGGTCCTCTTCGTCGCAGATCGGCAGCAGCGAGGGGAAGTAGCGCACGTTCTCCTCGAACAGGTCCAGGGCGGAGTCGATCCACCGCTCGCCGAACCAGGTCACCGGGCGCACGCCCTGGGCCTCCAGTTCGGGCGGCCGGGTGTCCGTGGCCTGGCCGAACAGCGGCACCCGGGTCTCGCTCCACAGCTCCTTGCCGAACAGGAACGGCGAGTTGGCGCCCAGGGCGACCTGCACCGGGGCGATCACCTGGGCGGCGTTCCACACGGCGGCGAACCGGGCGGGAGTGACCTGCAGGTGCATCTGCATCGAGGTGCAGGCCGCCTCCGGCGCGATGGAGGGCGAGGCGTACACGAGCCTCTCCACGCCGTCGATGTCGAGTGCGATGTTCTCCCCGCGGGCGGCGAGGATCCGTTCGTTGAGCAGGTGGTAGCGGTCCACCCGGGAAAGGTTGGCGGACACCAGGTCGTCCGCCGTGAGCGTGGGGAGAATGCCGACCATCACGATCCGCGCTTCGCACTCCTGCGCCTTGCGGTCGGCATAGGCCAGGCCGATCCTCAGTTCCTCGGCCAGTTGGTCGAAGACCCGCCCCGAGAGCCTGTGCGGGGCGATATTCACTTCGATGTTGAACTGGCCGAGCTCGGTCTGGAAATCCCGGCTCGCGATGCGCTCGAGGACTTCGTGGTTCATCATGCGCGGCATGCCGGAGGAATCCGCCAGATTCAGCTCGATCTCCAGGCCCATGAGATTGCGCGGCCGGTCGAAGCTCTTCTCCTCCAGCATCCTCTCCAGCCCGGCGAGGCAGAGTTGCAACTTGCGCCGGTAGCGCTGCCGGTCGGAAAGATCGAAGCCTGTGGCGGCGACCTTCTCCCCCATGGAAGCGTCCCTCCTCGCGTGGACCGTGCCCGGATGATGCCCGGCCCGTGAGATCGATAACGCCCCGCATCTGCCCCGAACGGGGTACTGTCACACCAGGAGGCTTCCGGCACATTCCCCGGGCACGCACGCCGCCCCCGGAACCGCGGGAATATCCCGGAGGAAAATCACCGGTTGGAACCAGCCGGGCGGCTTCCTGGGAAAACGGCGGCCCCGGGCCCCCGGAACCGCCGGGCACCTGGGGAAACCCTCTCCGGAGCAAAGTCCGGTTTCCTGCTTGTACGACACGGCGCGTGTCGCTAGACGAAACACCCCGGGAACACACGTCGTATAGGATTCGGCGCACCCGGCGGAAATCCGCTTGGACTCCGGCGCCAGTGGGCAGTACCTGTCCTGCACCCCGTGCCGCGTGATGCCGACAGCGACGTCCGCACCCGCACCACCCCGCAATTCCGCACGTCTGGGCTCCTACGCGAGAGGCGACCCGTCATGCCGCTGCATGTCCCCGTAGCACCCGCATCCGCACTGCACAGTGTCCGTACGGCGCTGGGCTCGTCGGCCGGCGCACCGGAACACGCACTTCCCGTCCACGTCCTGCACCTGGGCACCGCCCGGGGCGGGCTGCCGCACGCCGAGCGCACCGGATGGCAGTTCCTCGTCCGCGACGGCGAGCGCGTCGTCGCGGCGGAGACCGTCCGCTCCGCCGACGGCTGGGCGTTCTCGCACGTCAGTGAGGGCCCCTTCGTGTCCTCCACCGTGCGCGCCCTGCGCCAGGCCGAGGCCCTGGCCGGCCAGTACGAGCCGCGGGTGCTGTCGGTCCCCGGGCTGTACATGGTGGCGCTGTGGCTGCACAGCGACGCCGCGGGGGACGACACCGCCCCGGGCGAGGCCGACCTGCTGGTCCCCCTCGCCCCTGCCCCGCCCGGCATCGCCGCGCACCGCCCGCACCGGGTGGCCGACCTGATCCCGGTGCTCAGCCTGCGGTTCGCCCCGGCCCCCTCCGGGCCCCTGCTCACCACCCCCGCGTAGGGCCCGCACCGGCCCCGTCCGGCCGCTGCGGGCCGGCCCCGCGGCGGCCCCGCCTCGCGCGGCGGCCCGCGGCGCACGGATACGCCCCTCCCACCGTCCGGCGGGAGGGGCGCGCAATGCGTTCCGGGCCCCCCGCCGGCCCGTTCCGGCCCCCCGGGGACCACCCGGGCGGGCGGTGCGCCGACGGGCAGCCACCCACACGGGTGACGCGTTCTGGCTCCACGAGGAGAGCTCACCGGAAATGCCTGCGGAAACGCGGCCGGGAGGCAACACTGGGACCGTTCCAGCTATGGGGGGAGGCGGCCGTGCCGAACGGGTCCGACCGTGCCACAGACCGAAACCAGCGAAAGACGCCCACGCCCATGTGCCAGCACCAGCCACAGTGTCCCACCGCGGAGTCGGCCGACCGGGACGCCGCCCACGTCGTGGTCCGCCATCCCGAGCAGGGCTGGAGCCTGCTGTGCAACGGCGTCCTGCTCTTCGACGACACCGGCGAGCTGCTCCCGGACGGACGGATCATCGCCCCGCACCGCGCGCCCGCCGGCGCCTTCACCGCGGCCTGACGCCCCCGTCCCGGCCCGGTGAGGGGCCGGGACGGGGGTGCCGCCGGTGTCAGGAGTCGTACTCCTCCATCGGGGGGCAGGAGCAGACCAGGTTGCGGTCGCCGTAGGCGCCGTCGATGCGGCGCACCGGGGGCCAGTACTTGTCCGCCGGCGTGACGCCCGCCGGGAAGACCGCCTCCTCGCGGGAGTAGGGGTGGTCCCACTCGGCCGCGCCGATCGTCGCGGCGGTGTGCGGGGCGTTGCGCAGCGGGTTGTCCTCGGCGGTCCACTCCCCCGAGGCGACCCGGTCGATCTCCGCGCGGATGGCGATCATCGCCTCGCAGAAGCGGTCCAGCTCCGCGAGGTCCTCGCTCTCGGTGGGCTCGATCATCAGCGTGCCGGCGACCGGGAACGACATGGTCGGGGCGTGGAAGCCGTAGTCGATCAGCCGCTTGGCCACGTCGTCCACACTGACCCCGGTCGCCTTCGTCAGCGGCCGCAGGTCCACGATGCACTCGTGCGCGACCAGCCCGTTCGGACCGGTGTAGAGCACCGGGTAGTACGGGGCGAGCCGCTTGGCGACGTAGTTGGCGCCGAGCACCGCCACCTGCGTGGCGCGCCGCAGCCCCTCGCCGCCCATCAGGCGCACGTACGCCCAGGAGATCGGCAGGATGCCGGCCGAGCCCCACGGCGCCGCCGAGACCGGACCCACCCCGGTGGCCGGGCCCGCGGTGGGCTGCAGCGGGTGGTTGGGCAGGTAGGGCGCCAGGTGGGCGCGGACCGCGACCGGGCCCACCCCGGGGCCGCCGCCGCCGTGCGGGATGCAGAAGGTCTTGTGCAGGTTCAGGTGGGAGACGTCCGCGCCGAACCTGCCGGGCCGGGCCAGGCCCACCAGGGCGTTGAGGTTGGCCCCGTCGACGTAGACCTGCCCGCCGGCGTCGTGCACCGCGGCGCACACGTCGGTGATGTGCTCCTCGAACACGCCGTGCGTGGACGGGTAGGTGACCATGAGCACGGCGAGCTCGTCGCGGTGCTTGTCGATCTTGGCGTGCAGGTCCTCGAGGTCGACGTCGCCGTTCTCCCCGGTGGCGACCACGACGACCTTCATGCCGGCCATCACGGCGCTGGCCGCGTTGGTGCCGTGCGCCGAGGAGGGGATGAGGCAGACGGTGCGCTGCTCCTGGCCGTTGGCGCGGTGGAAGGCGCGCACCGCGAGCAGGCCCGCGAACTCGCCCTGGGACCCGGCGTTGGGCTGGATGCTGACCTTGTCGTACCCGGTGACCTCGGCGAGCCGCTCCTCCAGCTCGCGCACCAGGGTCAGGTAGCCCTCCGCCTGCTCGACCGGGGCGAAGGGGTGCATCTCCCCGAACTGGGGCCAGGTGATCGGCTCCATCTCGGTGGTGGCGTTGAGCTTCATCGTGCACGAGCCGAGCGGGATCATGCCGCGGTCCAGCGCGTAGTCGCGGTCCGCCAGGCGCCGCAGGTAGCGCAGCATGGCGGTCTCGGAGCGGTGCTGGTGGAAGACCGGGTGGGTCAGGTAGTCGCTCGTGCGCAGCAGCCGCTCGGGCAGCGCGTCGGGGGTGGCCGCGTCCAGCTCGTCGACGTCGGCCTCGACGCCGAAGGCGCCCCAGACGGCCCGGAGGTGCTCGCGGCCGGTGGTCTCGTCGCAGGCGATGCCGACGGTGTCGTCGTCGGTCAGGCGCAGGTTGACGCCGGCCGCGCGGGCCGCCTCGACGACCTGGGCGGCGCGTCCGGGCACCCGGGCCGTCACGGTGTCGAAGAACTCCCCGTGCACGACCTGCACGCCGCCCGCCCGCAGACCGGCGGCCAGGACCGCCGCGTACCGGTGGGTGCGGCGGGCCGTGGCGGCCAGGCCCTGCGGGCCGTGGTAGACGGCGTACATGCCCGCCATGACGGCGAGGAGCACCTGGGCGGTGCAGATGTTGCTGGTGGCCTTCTCCCGGCGGATGTGCTGCTCGCGGGTCTGCAGGGCCAGCCGGTAGGCGCGGGAGCCGTCGGCGTCGACCGAGACGCCGACCAGACGGCCCGGCAGGCTGCGGGCGTACTTGTCGCGCACCGCCATGAACCCGGCGTGCGGGCCGCCGAAGCCCATGGGCACGCCGAAGCGCTGGCTGGAGCCGACGGCGATGTCGGCGCCCAGCTCGCCCGGCGGGGTCAGCAGGGTCAGCGCGAGCAGGTCGGCCGCCATGGTGACGACGGCACCCAGCCCGTGGGCCTGCTCGATCACCGGGGCGAGGTCGCGCACCGCGCCGCCGGCCCCGGGGTACTGCAGGAGGACACCGAAGACGCCCCGGTCCTCCAGCCCCGCGGGGAGGCCCTCGGAGAGGTCGGCGACCAGCACGTCTATGCCCTGCGGTTCCGCCCGGGTGCGCACCACGGCGACGGTCTGCGGCAGGCAGTCGGCGTCGACGACGAAGAGGCCCTGCGAACCGGCGGGCGCCTTCGTGCGGCACACCCGGCGGGACAGCGACATCGCCTCCGCCGCGGCGGTGCCCTCGTCCAGCAGGGAGGCGCCGGAGGTGGGCAGGCCGGTCAGGTCGGCGACGACCGTCTGGAAGTTGATAAGCGCCTCGAGGCGGCCCTGGGAGATCTCCGGCTGGTACGGGGTGTAGGCGGTGTACCAGGCCGGGTTCTCCATCACGTTGCGCAGGATCACCGGCGGGGTGAAGGTGCCGTGGTACCCCAGGCCGATCATCGGCTGGAGGACCTGGTTGCGGTCGGCCAGGGAACGCAGTTCGGCGAGCACCTGCTCCTCGGTGCGCGCCTCGGGCAGGTCCAGGGCGGCGGCGCTCTTGATGGCGTCCGGCACGGCGGCGGCGGTGAGCTCGTCGAGGGAGCCGTAGCCGACCTGCGCCAGCATCTTGGCCCGCGCCGCGTCGTCGGGGCCGATGTGGCGCTGCTCGAACGGCGTGCCGCGCTCCAGCTCGCTCAGGGGAATCCGGTTGGCGGTCATCTGCGAAAGGCCTCCTGGTCGTCGCGACCTTCGAGGGGCACCACGGCGCGGGTGCCCGGACGGCCTCCCCCTCTGTCATCTCAACCTGAGAGTTTCACCGGGCCGCCGGGGGCGGTCCGGTTTTCACCGTCGGTGAGGAAGGGTTCCGGCAGTACCGCGTCCGACGCCCGCCCTGCTTTCCAGAGTGACCTCGCCCGTGCGGTACGGATGCCTGAGAGATTCCGGGGAGGATTTGCTCCTTCGGCGCCCCCGCCGGTGGTCGACGAGGGACTCTCCCGCACAGGGTCAGCAGCCTGATTCGCAGCCTACCAGCGAGGATGCCTCCGCAGCCGTGCCCCGTCCCGCCCTTTCAGGTCGACAGGGAGGGAAAAGTGTCTTTTCGTAGGTTCCGTCACACCGCACGCGATCAGCTGGAGGAGCCGTGCAGACGGACATCGATCCGCGCAGCCTCATCGGGCGCAAGGCGTACGACCGCAACGGCGCCAGGCTCGGCGTCGTCGACGAGGTCTACCTGGACGACGCCACCGGCGAGCCCGACTGGGCCGCCGTGCGCACGGGACTGTTCAGCCGGGACGTCCTGGTCCCCCTCGAGCCCAGCGAACTGGTCGGGGAGGAGCTGCGGGTGCCGTTCGAGAAGGCGCTCGTCAAGAGCGCACCGGACTACGGCGTCGGCCGCCACCTCTCCCCCGAGCAGGAGATGGAGCTCTACCGCCACTACGGCATCGACGTCATGGGGGCCGAGCCCCCCTCCGCGCCGGACCGGGACTTCGGGACCCTGGCCGGGAATCCCCGGACGGCCGGGTCGGAGGCGGCCGGAGCGGGCGCGCCCGCTCCCGAACCGCCCCGGCCCGAGGCCGCCCCGGGCCCGGAGACGCCCCGCAGCGACCACATCTGAGGCCGCGCCGGACCGGCTCACCGCTCCGGCGGCGGCAGCACTCCGGGGGCCAGGGGCAGCGGGTCCGCCGGCTCCAGCTCCGCGTCGTCGTCGCGGAAGGTCCTGACGCGGCCGGGCGGCGAGTCCGGCTCCTCGAAGCGCACCGTCACCCTGCCCAGGCCGCTGCCCTGCACCCAGCCGTGCCCGTGCCGGGCGTGCCGCACGTCCCGGCCGGGCCACCAGCGCCCGCCCGCGGAGCGGACCGCGCCGCCGGGGGCGGACGGCGGTGCGGCACCGGCGCCCGGGCCCCCGCCGTCCGAGCCGCCGCCGGACCCGCCGCCGCTCCCACTGCCGGCTCCGCCGCCGCTTCCGGGAGTTCTCCGCTCCCAGCCGCCGCGGGGCCGCCGGGCCCCGCGACCGCAACGGCCGCACCGTCCGCACCGGTGCCGCCGTCGGCGCTCCGGGCCGCCGCGGCCTGCGCGAACAGGTCCTCCTGCGTGAAGTCCGCCAGGCCCGCCACCCCCACCCCCAGCAGCCGCACCCCTCCGGTGGTGTCCACCCCCTCCAGCAGCCGCTGCGCCGTCTCCGTGACCACCGCCGGGTCGTCCGTCGGCGCCCGCAGGGTGTCCGAGCGGGTCAGGGTGGAGAAGTCGTACCGGCGCACCTTGAGCACCACCGTGCGGCCGGACCGCCCCGCGTCGCGCAGGCGCCGCACGCACCGCTCGGCGAGCCGGGAGACCTCGGCCCGGACCTGCGCCCGGTCGGTGAGGTCGACTTCGAAGGTGTCCTCGGCCGAGACCGACTTCGCGTCCCGTTCGGCCACCACGGGGCGGTCGTCGCGCCCGGTGGCCATGGCGAACAGCGAGGCGCCGTGGGCCCTGCCGAGGAGGCGGACCAGTTCGGCCTCCCCGGCCTCCTCGACCTCGGCGACCGTCGCGATGCCGGCCCTGCGCAGGTGTTCGGCGGTCGCCGGCCCGACCCCGGGCAGGGTACGGACCGTCAGCGGGCCGAGCAGCGCCCGCTCGGTGCCCGGCTCGATGACCACGAGCCCGTCGGGCTTGGCCCGCTCCGAGGCGATCTTGGCGAGCATCTTGGACCCGGCGACGCCCACCGAGGCCGCCAGCCCCGTGGCCAGCCGGATGTCGCGCCGCAGCTCCCGGCCGATCCCGCGCACCGCCTCGACCACCTCGGCCGGCTCCAGCCCCGCGAGCCGGGAGCCCTCCCCGCCCGCTTCCAGGTCCACGAACGCCTCGTCCAGGCTCAACGGCTCCACCAGGGGGGACAGCTCCCGCAGCCGCCCCATCACCGTCTCGCTCACCCGCCGGTACAGGTCGAACCGGGGCGCCAGGTACGCCGCGTTGGGACACAGCCTCCTGGCCTGCGCCGTCGCCATCGCCGAGTGCACGCCGAACCGGCGCGCCTCGTAGGAGGCCGTGGCCACGACCCCCCGCGGACCGATCCCGCCCACGATCACCGGCCTGCCGCGCAGACTGGGTTTGGACGCCTGCTCGACGGCCGCGTAGAACGCGTCCATGTCCAGGTGCAGGATGGTCGGCACACTTCTCACACGCCGATGCTGCCGCATCGCACCGACAACCGCCGCGCAGGGCGGCCAGGGGAACGCTCCCCGGTCAGACCGCGCGGTTGCGCCGCCTGGCCAGTTCGTCGCCCGGGTGGAAACCGACCAGCGTCTCGCCGGTGTCCACCTGCTCGCCGTGCAACTGGGCCAGTGCGTTCTCCACGTCCCGCCACACCACCCCGACTGCGATGCCGAAGACGCCCTGGCCGCCCTGGAGCAGGTCGACGACCTGGTCCGGCGAGGAGCACTCGTACACCGTGGCGCCGTCGCACATCAGGGTCATCCGGGCCAGGTCCGGCGGTTCGCTGTCGCGCAGGTGCCGCACGGCGGTGCGGATGTTCTGCAGGGAGACGCCGGTGTCCAGCAGCCGCTTGACGATCTTCAGGACCAGAACGTCCTGGAAGCTGTAGAGGCGGTGGGCGCCGGCGCCGCGCTCGGGGCGCACGCTCGGCTCGACCAGCCCCGTACGCGCCCAGTAGTCCAACTGGCGGTAGGTGATTCCCGCGGCCGCGCAGGCGGCCGGTCCGCGGTAGCCGACCGCGGCGCGGTCGTGCCCGCAGGCCGTCCGCCGGTCCTCGTTGCCGGCGGGGGGCCGGGGCGTGCAGCGGTCCGCGACACTGCGGACCGGTGGGGGGCCGCTCGCGGCCATACCGTCGCCGGTACTTCTCACGCCGACCTCCGTCCGTCCGACCTTGCTCCTCGACGGTAGGCAGTCACGGGGGGTGCGTCAACGATCGCCACGCTCACCACGCCGAGTGATACCACCCCCAAGAGTGGTTTACCGTGACTCGACGCGTGGAACGGATTACTGGTTGCTCGTCCCGAAGTCCTCGGGCGAGATCTGGTCCAGGAACTCCCGGAACTTCTCGACCTCGTCCTCCTGCTCGTCCGGGATGGCGATCCCGGCGTCGTCGAGGACCTCCTCGCTGCCGAAGATCGGCGTACCGGTGCGCAGCGCCAGTGCTATCGCGTCGGACGGACGGGCACTGACCTCCACCCCGCTGGCGAAGACCAGCTCGGCGTAGAAGACGCCCTCCCGCAGATCCGTGATCCGGACCTGGGTGAGCTCTTGGCCCACGGCCTCGAGGACATCCTTGAAGAGGTCGTGCGTGAGGGGGCGCGCAGGCGTCATCCCCTGCTGTGCGAACGCGATGGCGGTCGCCTCCCCCGGACCGATCCAGATGGGGAGGTACCGGTCGCCACCGACTTCTCGCAGCAGCACGATCGGCTGGTTGGAAGGCATTTCGACCCGGACACCCACGACGTCGAGCTCGTTCACACAGCAACCCTAGGCCGTGCCCGTGGGGTTTGGGTAGTCGAGCCCCGCCGTCCGCGCCTGCGGGCGACCCCTGCGGGCGACCCCGGAAGGCCCGCACGGCCGCCGTACGGCCCTCGGGCAGACCCTGCGGCGGGCCGCCGGAACCCGGTACCGCAGGAGGGCCGTCAGGCCGTCCGCATCCGCAGTCCGGCCCGCACCAGCGCCGCGTGCAGCCGCGTCGACAGGGCTGCGATCTCGCGGGCCGTGGCCTCCGCGTGGGCCCGGGTCTGCGGGTTCCGGTGGCGGCGCAGCGGCGCCACCACCTGCTCCACCAGGCCGACCTCCCGGTCCGCGGCGGCCTTCACGGCCCGCAGGTGCCTGGGCCCGATGCCGAACCGGCCGAGCTCGGCGACCAACTGGGCCACCTTGACCACGTCGGAGTCGTAGCGGCCGTCCGGCCCCGGCCCGAACAGGCCGTAGGACTCCCACTCCTCCAGCTCCGCCTCGCCGACCCCGACCGCGGCGAGCAGCTCCTCGCGCCCGACCCGGTAGACCGCTCCGGCCTGCGGGCACTCCTCGCCCGCCGGCTCCTGCGGCTCGCCGGGGGCGGGAGCGGGCAGACGCACCGGCTCGCCGCGGTCCAGGGCGTCCAGGTGCTCGCGGATGACCTTCAACGGCATGTAGTGGTCGCGCTGCATCCGCAGCACGTATCCGAGGCGCTCCAGGTCCTTCTGGCTGAACTTGCGGTAACCGGACGGAGTGCGCCGGGGCTCCACGAGGCCCTCCGTCTCCAGGAAGCGGATCTTGGAGACGGTGACCTCGGGGAACTCGTCGCGCAGCAGGTTGAGCACTGCGCCGATGCTCAGCAGACTTCCGTCCGCGGCGGCGGTGCCGTTGCCGGCACCGCCCGACGGTGTACGAAGCATGGACCTTCCCTGACGGGTCAGACGCCCCGCTGGCTCGCGTAGAAGACCAGCCGGTACTTGCCGATCTGGACCTCGTCGCCGTTGGCGAGCGCCGTGGAGTCGATCCGCTCCCGGTTGACGTACGTGCCGTTGAGGCTGCCGACGTCGCTCACCGTGAAACCGCCCGCTCGCGCCGGAACTCCACATGGCGGCGGGACACCGTCACGTCGTCGAGGAAGATGTCGCTCTCCGGGTGGCGGCCCGCCGTCGTCAGGTCGCTGTCCAGGAGGAAGCGGCTTCCCGAGTTGGGGCCCCGGCGCACCACCAGCAGGGCCGAACCGGCCGGGAGCGCGTCCACGGCGGCCTGCGCCTCCGGGGACAGGGCCGGCACCGTCTGCCCCTGTACGTCGGCCTCGTACGCCTCCAGCCCGGAGATCGAGATGGTGGACGTCGTCTCCGAGGCCCGCTCCGCCGGGGCTCCGGCGCGCAGCGGCGCGCCGCAGTTGGAGCAGAAGCGGCTGGCCTCCGCGTTGCGGTGACCGCACCTGGTACACACCGGCATGGACTCGGCCTCCTGCCGCGGCTCGCCCGCGGGAGCGTTGGACGCATACGCGGTGGAGCCGAACTCTCCACCGGTACTCGAGGTTGATGATTCCTCGGAACCTATGCGCCCGGCACCGGCAGGGTCAACGGAAACCGCGCCGGGAGACCCCGGAGTGTCACCGCTCGGAGTAACCCTCTCGTCACGGAACAGCGGCTTGCTCTCCCCCTCACCCTCCTGGGCCCGGTGACGGCCTGACGCACCGTCGGACTCCTGGCGAGCACTCTTGCCGAACAGCTTTCCAAACAACTTCACGGGCGATTCCCCTTGAACGACACAGACCCGCCCGTGGGGCAGGACACACCCTCATCAATGCCTTGATCGGCCACGCCGGCCTGCCGGAGCACCGCTCCGGTCATCACACAGTCTCCACCACGCACCGCTCCACGGCTGCGGCGACCCCCCGCAACCCGATGCCCCTGACGAGCACCTTTCACACCTGTGCGCCTCACTCCGTCGACGACCGAGCGTAGTCAGGCTGCTCCGCGGCACGCAAGGCGTCCACAACGATCTTGTTCGCACGTCGCACCGACACCACGGCCTGCTCCTTCTCCAGACTCTGAACGACCCCTCCCGGGATGTTCAACGCCGGTTCCAGGTCCTGCGGATTGCCGATGACCTCGAACCGGTACGGCTCGGACACCGCACGCCCGTCGATCCTCACCCCGGAGTCGAGGTCGTCGGAGAAGTAGGTGTCCGCCACGACGCGCACGTCGTTGATCTGGATCGCCTCCGCCCCTGCCGCCCGCAGCTCCTGCAGCGTGTTGAGCAGCATATCGGCCTCGACGGTCCCCGCACGGTCGTTGATCGTCAAAGTGATCCCCGGGCCCTGCGCCGCGACCGTCCCCGCCAGCACGCCGAGCTCCCGGGCCTTCTGCTCGGTCTGCCTGCGGGCCTCCTCGGCCTGGTCGGAGCTGTTCTCCAGTTCCGTGCGCTGGTCCTCCAGGCGCCGCTCCTCGTCCTCCAGGCGCCGGGCGCGGTCGTCGACCTCGTCGAGCAGCCGGACCAGGTCCTCCTGGCGGGCGCCGCGCAGCACACTGTCGTCGCTGGTGGACCGGACCTGGATGGCCAGCCCGAGTCCCAGGACGAACAGCAGCAGGGCGACGATCAGCTGGGCCCTGGTCACCCTGGGCGGCCACAGCGCGGCCTTCAGGCGCTGCCTGCCGGTCACCCCGGACGGAGCACTCCCACGCCCGGGCCCGCCGGGACCGTCGGGACCGCCAAGGCCGCCGGCCTGCGCCCCGGGCCGGCCGGGGACGGGCCCCGGGCTCGCGGGGGGCAGCGGCCCCGGACCCCGGCGGGCCTGCGGGCCCGCGGCACCCGGCGGCAGAGCCGCCCGGGGAGCCCGGTGCGCTCCCGCGGGCCCCGGCGCCCGGCCGGGCTGCCGGGGAGCGGGGCCGCCACCCGGCCCACGTCCGCCCCCCTGCACACGCCCGGCCGCCGGGCCCCGCCCGCCCTGCGGGCCCCTCGGCGGCTCCCCGGCCCGCCCGGGGCCCTCCTGCGGGACCGCCCGCTCCTGCTCGTTCCTGCCTTCGTCCCTGTCCCGGTCGCCCATCGCCCTCACGCCCTGAAGACGTGCCGGCGGATGGCCGCGGCATTGGAGAAGATCCGGATTCCGAGCACCACGACCACCCCGGTGGACAGCTGCGAGCCCACGCCCAGCTTGTCGCCGAGGAAGACGATCAGCGCGGCGACCACGACGTTCGACAGGAAGGACACGACGAAGACCTTGTCGTCGAAGATTCCGTCCAGCATCGCCCGCAGGCCGCCGAAGACCGCGTCGAGCGCGGCCACCACCGCGATGGGCAGGTACGGCTCCACCACGTCCGGCACCACAGGCCGGACGACGAGCCCCACCACGACTCCCACGACGAGGCCGAGTACCGCGATCACGATGTGCCCTTCCCTGTGTCCCCAGTGTCCCCTGCGTCCCCGGAACCGCCGTCGCCCCGTCACCGCCGCCTTTTCCGCCGCCACCGTCGGGAGCCACCGGTTCGGCGGAGCGCACGTTCAGGCTCGGCGCCGCGGGCAGTTCGAGTTCCGCGCGGGCCGCGGTGCTCACCCGCACTCCGTAGTTCTCCTCCAGCACGTGCAGGTGCCGCCCGCCCGCGCTGTCCCGGAACCTGTCGGCGAGCCGCTGCCCGTCACCGATCGCGAGCACCTCGTACGGAGCGCCAGCGGGCGGTTGTCGACCAGTATGGCGTCACCGGCGGCCCTGATCGCCGACAGTGCCGTCAGCCGCTGGCCGTTGATCGCGACCGCCTCCGCCCCGAGGCCCACAGCCCGTTGACCACCCGCTGCAGGTCCCGGTCGCGCACCCGGCCGGAGTCGGAGAAGCGCTGCTGCCCCGGGGGCCGTCGTCCCCGCCCCCGGAGCCCCTGGCGTCGTCGACGAACCCGCTCGGACACCCTGGGCGCCGACGGACGACCGGCGGTGGTCACGGAGACGGCGCAGCGGCTGCTGGAGGGGGTGGACACCACCGGAGGGGTGCGGCTGCTGGGGGTGGGGGTGGCGGGCCTGGCGGACTTCACGCAGGAGGACCTGTTCGCGCAGGCCGCGGCGGCCCGGAGCGCCGACGGCGGCACGGTGCGGACGGTGCGGCCGTTGCGGTCGCGGGGCCCGGCGGCCCCGCGGCGGCTGGGAGCGGAGAACTCCCGGAAGCGGCGGCGGAGCCGGCAGTGGGAGCGGCGGCGGGTCCGGCGGCGGCTCGGACGGCGGGGGCCCGGGCGCCGGTGCCGCACCGCCGTCCGCCCCCGGCGGCGCGGTCCGCTCCGCGGGCGGGCGCTGGTGGCCCGGCCGGGACGTGCGGCACGCCCGGCACGGGCACGGCTGGGTGCAGGGCAGCGGCCTGGGCAGGGTGACGGTGCGCTTCGAGGAGCCGGACTCGCCGCCCGGCCGCGTCAGGACCTTCCGCGACGACGACGCGGAGCTGGAGCCGGCGGACCCGCTGCCCCTGGCCCCGGAGTGCTGCCGCCGCCGGAGCGGTGAGCCGGTCCGGCGCGGCCTCAGATGTGGTCGCTGCGGGGCGTCTCCGGGCCCGGGGCGGCCTCGGGCCGGGGCGGTTCGGGAGCGGGCGCGCCCGCTCCGGCCGCCTCCGACCCGGCCGTCCGGGGATTCCCGGCCAGGGTCCCGAAGTCCCGGTCCGGCGCGGAGGGGGGCTCGGCCCCCATGACGTCGATGCCGTAGTGGCGGTAGAGCTCCATCTCCTGCTCGGGGGAGAGGTGGCGGCCGACGCCGTAGTCCGGTGCGTCTTGACGAGCGCCTTCTCGAACGGCACCCGCAGCTCCTCCCGACCAGTTCGCTGGGCTCGAGGGGACCAGGACGTCCCGGCTGAACAGTCCCGTGCGCACGGCGGCCCAGTCGGGCTCGCCGGTGGCGTCGTCCAGGTAGACCTCGTCGACGACGCCGAGCCTGGCGCCGTTGCGGTCGTACGCCTTGCGCCCGATGAGGCTGCGCGGATCGATGTCCGTCTGCACGGCTCCTCCACTGATCGCGTGCGGTGTGACGGAACCTACGAAAAGACACTTTCCCTCCCTGTCGACCTGAAAGGGCGGGACGGGGCACGGCTGCGGAGGCATCCTCGCTGGTAGGCTGCGAATCAGGCTGCTGACCCTGTGCGGGAGAGTCCCTCGTCGACCACCGGCGGGGGCGCCGAAGGAGCAAATCCTCCCCGGAATCTCTCAGGCATCCGTACCGCACGGGCGAGGTCACTCTGGAAAGCAGGGGGGCGTCGGACGCGGTACTGCGGAACCCTTCCTCACCGACGGTGAAAACCGGACCGCCCCCGGCGGCCCGGTGAAACTCTCAGGTTGAGATGACAGAGGGGGAGGCCGTCCGGGCACCCGCGCCGTGGTGCCCCTCGAAGGTCGCGACGACCAGGAGGCCTTTCGCAGATGACCGCCAACCGGATTCCCCTGAGCGAGCTGGAGCGCGGCACGCCGTTCGAGCAGCGCCACATCGGCCCCGACGACGCGGCGCGGGCCAAGATGCTGGCGCAGGTCGGCTACGGCTCCCTCGACGAGCTCACCGCCGCCGCCGTGCCGGACGCCATCAAGAGCGCCGCCGCCTGGACCTGCCCGAGGCGCGCACCGAGGAGCAGGTGCTCGCCGAACTGCGTTCCCTGGCCGACCGCAACCAGGTCCTCCAGCCGATGATCGGCCTGGGGTACCACGGCACCTTCACCCCGCCGGTGATCTGCGCAACGTGATGGAGAACCGGCCTGGTACACCGCCTACACCCCGTACCAGCCGGAGATCTCCCAGGGCCGCCTCGAGGCGCTTATCAACTTCCAGACGGTCGTCGCCGACCTGACCGGCCTGCCCACCTCCGGCGCCTCCCTGCTGGACGAGGGCACCGCCGCGGCGGAGGCGATGTCGCTGTCCCGCCGGGGGTGCCGCACGAAGGCGCCCGCCGGTTCGCAGGGCCTCTTCGTCGTCGACGCCGACTGCCTGCCGCAGACCGTCGCCGTGGTGCGCACCCGGGCGGAACCGCAGGGCATAGACGTGCTGGTCGCCGACCTCTCCGAGGGCCTCCCCGCGGGGCTGGAGGACCGGGGCGTCTTCGGTGTCCTCCTGCAGTACCCCGGGGCCGGCGGCGCGGTGCGACCTCGCCCCGGTGATCGAGCAGGCCCACGGGCTGGGTGCCGTCGTCACCATGGCGGCCGACCTGCTCGCGCTGACCCTGCTGACCCCGCCGGGCGAGCTGGGCGCCGACATCGCCGTCGGCTCCAGCCAGCGCTTCGGCGTGCCCATGGGCTTCGGCGGCCCGCACGCCGGGTTCATGGCGGTGCGCGACAAGTACGCCCGCAGCCTGCCGGGCCGTCTGGTCGGCGTCTCGGTCGACGCCGACGGCTCCCGCGCCTACCGGCTGGCCCTGCAGACCGCGAGCAGCACATCCGCCGGGAGAAGGCACCACCAGCAACATCTGCACCGCCCAGGTGCTCCTCGCCGTCATGGCGGGCATGTACGCCGTCTACCACGGCCCGCAGGGCCTGGCCGCCACGGCCCGCCGCACCCACCGGTACGCGGCGGTCCTGGCCGCCGGTCTGCGGGCGGGCGGCGTGCAGGTCGTGCACGGGGAGTTCTTCGACACCGTGACGGCCCGGGTGCCCGGACGCCGCCCAGGTCGTCGAGGCGGCCCGCGCGGCCGGCGTCAACCTGCGCCTGACCGACGACGACACCGTCGGCATCGCCTGCGACGAGACCACCGGCCGCGAGCACCTCCGGGCCGTCTGGGGCGCCTTCGGCGTCGAGGCCGACGTCGACGAGCTGGACGCGGCCACCCCCGACGCGCTGCCCGAGCGGCTGCTGCGCACGAGCGACTACCTGACCCACCCGGTCTTCCACCAGCACCGCTCCGAGACCGCCATGCTGCGCTACCTGCGGCGCCTGGCGGACCGCGACTACGCGCTGGACCGCGGCATGATCCCGCTCGGCTCGTGCACGATGAAGCTCAACGCCACCACCGAGATGGAGCCGATCACCTGGCCCAGTTCGGGGAGATGCCCCCTTCGCCCGGTCGAGCAGGCGGAGGGCTACCTGACCCTGGTGCGCGAGCTGGAGGAGCGGCTCGCCGAGGTCACCGGGTACGACAAGGTCAGCATCCAGCCCAACGCCGGGTCCCAGGGCGAGTTCGCGGGCCTGCTCGCGGTGCGCGCCTTCCACCGCGCCAACGGCCAGGAGCAGCGCACCGTCTGCCTCATCCCCTCCTCGGCGCACGGCACCAACGCGGCCAGCGCCGTGATGGCCGGCATGAAGGTCGTCGTGGTCGCCACCGGGGAGAACGGCGACGTCGACCTCGAGGACCTGCACGCCAAGATCGACAAGCACCGCGACGAGCTCGCCGTGCTCATGGTCACCTACCCGTCCACGCACGGCGTGTTCGAGGAGCACATCACCGACGTGTGCGCCGCGGTGCACGACGCCGGCGGGCAGGTCTACGTCGACGGGGCCAACCTCAACGCCCTGGTGGGCCTGGCCCGGCCCGGCAGGTTCGGCGCGGACGTCTCCCACCTGAACCTGCACAAGACCTTCTGCATCCCGCACGGCGGCGGCGGCCCCGGGGTGGGCCCGGTCGCGGTCCGCGCCCACCTGGCGCCCTACCTGCCCAACCACCCGCTGCAGCCCACCGCGGGCCCGGCCACCGGGGTGGGTCCGGTCTCGGCGGCGCCGTGGGGCTCGGCCGGCATCCTGCCGATCTCCTGGGCGTACGTGCGCCTGATGGGCGGCGAGGGGCTGCGGCGCGCCACGCAGGTGGCGGTGCTCGGCGCCAACTACGTCGCCAAGCGGCTCGCCCCGTACTACCCGGTGCTCTACACCGTCCGAACGGCTGGTCGCGCACGAGTGCATCGTGGACCTGCGGCCGCTGACGAAGGCGACCGGGGTCAGTGTGGACGACGTGGCCAAGCGGCTGATCGACTACGGCTTCCACGCCCCGACCATGTCGTTCCCGGTCGCCGGCACGCTGATGATCGAGCCCACCGAGAGCGTACCAGTCAGCTCCACCGGTTGCCCGGCTTCCACATCTGGCCTATCAACCCAGTCGTCTACTGGGAGCCTTACCCCCTCACGGGGTGGGAGCCCTCATCTCGAAGCAAGCAGGCTTCCCGCTTAGATGCTTTCAGCGGTTATCCCTCCCGAACGTAGCCAACCAGCCATGCCCTTGGCAGGACAACTGGCACACCAGAGGTTCGTCCGTCCCGGTCCTCTCGTACTAGGGACAGCCCTTCTCAAGACTCCTACGCGCACAGCGGATAGGGACCGAACTGTCTCACGACGTTCTAAACCCAGCTCGCGTACCGCTTTAATGGGCGAACAGCCCAACCCTTGGGACCGACTCCAGCCCCAGGATGCGACGAGCCGACATCGAGGTGCCAAACCATCCCGTCGATATGGACTCTTGGGGAAGATCAGCCTGTTATCCCGGGGTACCTTTTATCCGTTGAGCGACGGCGCTTCCACAAGCCACCGCCGGATCACTAGTCCCTACTTCGTACCTGCTCGACCCGTCGGTCTCACAGTCAAGCTCCCTTGTGCACTTACACTCAACACCTGATTGCCAACCAGGCTGAGGGAACCTTTGGGCGCCTCCGTTACCCTTTAGGAGGCAACCGCCCCAGTTAAACTACCCACCAGACACTGTCCCTGATCCGGATCACGGACCCAGGTTAGACATCCAGCACGACCAGAGTGGTATTTCAACGACGCCTCCACACGCACTGGCGTGCATGCTTCACCGGCTCCCACCTATCCTACACAAGCCGAACCGAACACCAATATCAAGCTGTAGTGAAGGTCCCGGGGTCTTTCCGTCCTGCTGCGCGAAACGAGCATCTTTACTCGTAGTGCAATTTCACCGGGCCCGTGGTTGAGACAGTCGAGAAGTCGTTACGCCATTCGTGCAGGTCGGAACTTACCCGACAAGGAATTTCGCTACCTTAGGATGGTTATAGTTACCACCGCCGTTTACTGGCGCTTAAGTTCTCAGCTTCGCCCGTCCGAAGACGAGCTAACCGGTCCCCTTAACGTTCCAGCACCGGGCAGGCGTCAGTCCGTATACATCGCCTTACGGCTTCGCACGGACCTGTGTTTTTAGTAAACAGTCGCTTCTCGCTGGTCTCTGCGGCCACCACCAGCTCAGGGCGCAAAGCCCGTCACCGGCCGTGGCCCCCCTTCTCCGAAGTTACGGGGGCATTTTGCCGAGTTCCTTAACCACGGTTCACCCGAACGCCTCGGTATTCTAACCTGACCACCTGAGTCGGTTTAGGGTACGGGCGCTTCGCTGCTCGCTAGAGGCTTTCTCGACAGCATAGGATCATCCACTTCACCACAATCGGCTCGGCATCAGGTCTCACCTGCATGGAGGACGGATTTGCCTATCCTCCGGGCTACAACCTTACCCCGGGACAACCACCGCCCGGGCTGGACTACCTTCCTGCGTCACCCATCGCTCACCTACTACCCCCTCGGGCCGGCGGCTCC
>NZ_CP046907.1:442500-1525000 GCF_014083985.1 Streptomyces sp. SCUT-3
CGACGAGCCGTACGTCCTGATCGCCCGGGACCTGGCGCCCGCGGACACCGCGCTGCTGGACCCGTCCCTGGTCCTCGGGTTCGTGACCGAGGAGGGCGGGCCGACCAGCCACAGCGCCATCCTGGCGCGCGCTATGGGGGTGCCGGCGGTGGTCGCCCTCGCGGGGGCGACGGAGCTGGCCGAGGGCGTGGAGATCGCGGTCGACGGCAGCAGCGGCGAGGTCTTCGTGGAACCGGGGGCGGAGCTGCGGGCACGGCTGGCCGCCGAGGCCGAGGCGCGCAGGGCCGCGCTCGCCGGGGCCACGGGGCCGGGCGCGACGTCCGACGGCCACAGGATGCCGCTGCTGGCGAACATCGGGGGGCCGGCGGACGTGGCGGCGGCGGTCGAGGCCGGGGCCGAGGGCGTGGGCCTGTTCCGCACCGAGTTCCTGTTCCTGGAGGACAGCGGGAGGGCCCCCTCGGTGGAGACGCAGGTGGCGGCCTACCGGGAGGTGCTGGAGGCCTTCCCCCGGGGGCGGGTCGTGGTGCGGGTCCTGGACGCGGGGGCCGACAAGCCGCTGGACTTCCTGACCCCGGGCGACGAGCCGAACCCGGCGCTGGGAGTGCGGGGCCTGCGGTCGCTGCTGAAGCACCCCGAGGTCCTGCGGGACCAGTTGAGGGCGCTGGCGCAGGCGTCCGCGGGACTGCCGGTCCACCTCGAGGTGATGGCTCCGATGGTGGCGGACCGCGCGGACGCGCGGGCCTTCGCGGAGGCGTGCCGCGAGGCCGGGCTGGCGGCGAAGTTCGGCGTGATGGTGGAGGTGCCCTCGGCGGCGCTGCGGGCGCGGTCGATCCTCCAGGAGGTCGGGTTCCTGTCGTTGGGCACCAACGACCTGGCGCAGTACACGTTCGCGGCGGACCGGCAGGTGGGTGCGCTCTCGCGGCTGCAGAACCCCTGGCACCCCGCGCTGCTGGACCTGGTGGCGATGTCGGCCGAGGCCGCCGCGGCGGACAGCAAGAGCTGCGGCGTGTGCGGTGAGGCGGCCTCGGACCCGCTGCTGGCGTGTGTGCTGACCGGGCTGGGGGTGACGAGCCTGTCGATGGGCGCGGCGGCGATCCCGTACGTGCGGGCGGCGCTGGCCAAGCACACCCTGGCGCAGTGCGAGCGGGCCGCGGCGGCGGCCCGGGCCACGGACTCCGCGGAGGAGGCCCGGCGCGCGGCGCAGGCGGTGCTCTCCGGCGAGTGAGGCCCGTGCCGCCGCCGGGGATCCGGCCGCGGCGCCCGTGCCGCGGCCGGGACGGCTGCGGCACGGGCGTTTCGACGGCGGGCCGGAGCAGTGCTGCCGGTCAGGGGCGGGGCTGGACGGGCAGGGAAGGGCAGGGGGCGGGTCAGTCGGGCGGGGCGAGGGGGATGCCCGCCCGGTGGTCCACGCCCGGTTCGGGGGCGACGGGTTCTCCGGTGGCGGCGTCCGTGCAGTAGGCGTTGAAGACCTCGGCCTCGGTGAGGGGGCGCAGCCAGCCGTCGTGCAGGGCCCATCCGCGGACGGTGTCCCGGGCGCCGGGGCGGATGCTGCGCATGACGACGCCTCCGGGGGCGCCGGTGGCGAGGCCCGCGGCGAGGACGGTGGTGAGGACGAGGGCGTCGGCCTCGCCGAGGCGCAGCTCCTCGTCCCGGGAGTTGTCGATGTGCAGGGCCGAGGTGAGGGGTGCCCCGTCGGTGGTGACGCTGCAGACGAGGTGGTGGGTTCCCGGGCCCGCCGCCTCCAGGAGGCGGGCCAGGGCGAGGGTGGCGCGGTGGAAGGCGGAGGCCCCCGGGTCCTCCCTGGTGGAGCAGTGTGCGCAGGCGGCGGCCTCGGCGAGGAGCGCTCCGGCGCTCTCCCAGGTGGCCCGGCGGTGGGCGGAGGCCAGGAGCAGGGGCGCGATCTCGCTCAGGGGCTGTCCGTGGTAGTGGACGAGGGGGCCGGTGGCCGCGACCTCGGCGGTGTAGCGGGCGCGGGCGGAGGGGGCGTCGGGGTCCAGTCCCTCGTCGGCGCAGTAGACGGTGAACTCCTCGGGGTCGAAGAGCGCGAGGACGACGTGGGTGCCCTGGGCCGCGAGGACGCGCAGGAGTCCTTCGGTCTGGGCGAGGTAGTGGTGGTGGTCGTCGAAGACGAAGGTGCTGTGGCGGCGCATGGCCGCGAAGTCCTGCTCGGTGGCCAGGAGCGCGACCGTGCAGGGTGCTTCTCGGCGCAGGGCGGTTCGGGCGTGCGGTCCGGCGGTGTGCATGGGTCCCCCTGGTGCGGCGTCCGACGATGCTCACAGACAGTAGTCCCGGCCACTGACAGTGAGCATCGCCGGGGTGCCGCGGTCAGGAGGAGCGCTTGCGGGCGAGCGCCTCGTAGAAGGCGAGCAGGGTGATGTCGTCGACCGACCCGGGGTTGACGGCCTTCTCCATCGGGGTGCCCTGGAGGAGTCTCTTGACGGGGACCTCGATGCGCTTGCCGGTGAGGGTGTGCGGGACGGCGGGGACCTCGATGACCTCGTCGGGGACGTGGCGCGGGGAGAGCTGCTCGCGCAGGGTGCGCCTGATGCGGTCGCGCAGGGCGTCGTCGAGGACCGCTCCCTCGGCGAGCTGGACGAACAGTGGCATCCAGTAGCCGCCGTCGGGCTGTTCGACGCCGATGACGAGGGACTCGCGGATCTCCGGGAGGCGTTCGACAGCCTCGTAGATGTCGGAGGAGCCCATGCGGACGCCGCCGCGGTTGAGGGTGGAGTCGGAGCGGCCGTGGATGACGACGGTGCCGCGGGAGGTGAGGGTGACCCAGTCGCCGTGCCGCCACACGCCGGGGTACACGTCGAAGTAGCTGTCGTGGTAGCGGGTGCCGTCGGGGTCGTTCCAGAAGCGGACCGGCATGGAGGGCATGGGGTTGGTGACGACGAGTTCGCCGACCTCGTCGGTCAGCGGCCGGCCCTGCGGGTCCCAGGACTGCAGGTCGGTGCCGAGGCAGGGGGCCTGGAGCTCGCCGATGTGCACGGGGAGGGTGGGGACGCCGCCGGCGAAGCAGCTGCACACGTCGGTGCCGCCGCTGACGGAGGCGATCCACAGGTCGGCGGCGACCTCGTCGTGGATCCAGCGGAAGCCGTCGGGCGGGAGCGGGGAGCCGGTGGTGGCGACGCACTTCAGCCGGGACAGGTCGAGGTCGCGGCCGGGGTGGACGCCCGCCTTGGAGCAGGCCATGACGTAGGCGGCGGAGGTGCCGAAGACGGTGGTGCCGGTGAGTTCGGCGATCCGCCACTGGGCGTCGACGGCCGGGTGGCCGGGGCTGCCGTCGTAGAGGACGACGGTGGCTCCCGCGAGGAGGCCGGAGACGAGGAAGTTCCACATCATCCAGCCGGTGGAGGTGTACCAGAAGAACCGGTCGTCGGGGCCGAGGTCGAGGTGCAGGCCGGTCTGCTTGAGGTGTTCGAGCAGGATGCCGCCCTGGGACTGGACGATGGCCTTGGGCAGGCCGGTGGTGCCGGAGGAGTAGAGCACCCACAGGGGGTGGTCGAAGGGGACCTGTTCGTAGGCGGGCCGGGGGTCGGAGGCGACCAGGTCGTCCCAGGCGAGGGCGCCCTCGGGGGCGGGGGTGCCGAGCAGGGGGATGTGCACGGTGGCGCGCAGGGAGGGCAGTTCGCCGCGCAGTTCGGCGACGGTGGCGGTGCGGTCGTGCTGCTTTCCGCCGTAGGTGTAGCCGTCGACGGTGAACAGGACGACGGGTTCGACCTGCCGGAAGCGGTCCAGGACGCTGCGGGCGCCGAAGTCGGGGGCGCAGGAGGTCCAGACGGCGCCGACGGCGGCGGTGGCCAGGAGGGCGGTGACGGCCTGGGGGATGTTGGGCAGGTAGCCGCTGACCCGGTCGCCGGGGCGCACGCCGAGGCGGCGCAGTTCTTCGGCGAGGGAGGCGGTCTGCCGTCGCAGTTCGGCCCAGGTGGTGGTGGCCGGCTCCTGGCGTTCGTCGAGGTGGATCAGGGCGGGTTCGCCGGCGCGGGCGGGGTCGTCGGCGGTGCGCAGCAGGTGCTGGGCGTAGTTGAGGGTGGCGCCGGGGAACCAGGTGGCGCCGGGCATGGAGGCGTCGGCGAGGACGGCGTCCGGTTCGGTGGTGAAGCGGACGTCGAACCAGTCGACGACGGCCTGCCAGAAGGCCTCGTTGTGCTCGACGGACCACCGGTGGAGGGCGTGGTAGGAGGCCGCGGGGTCTCCGGCGACGGGGGCGGGGGCGCCGTGCTCGTCCGCGGCCCGGCGGTGGAAGCGGGTGATGCGGGCGTTCTCGACCCGGTCGGGTCCCGGGGTCCACAGGGGTTCGGGCTGTGCGGGCGGGGTCTGCGGCGATGCGGTGGTCATGGGTGCGGCTCCCGGACGGTACGACGCTTGTGGGCGTGGCCCCGTACCCGGCGCGTGGTACGGGTACCGGACACGGACGTTCGAGACGATGCCATGTGATCGACTCCGCCGCCAGGGTGGTGGTCCGGTGGCCGGGGCGGGGAGGTCCGGGCGGGCGGTCGGGGGCGACTCGCGCAAGCGCAGGTGAACGGAGGTTGAACCCCCTTCGCACGGAGCGGTGCAGGTGGGAGTGTGTGCGCCATGGATGTGCGGGGCCTGGTGCGGGCCGCCCGGTGGGCGGGGCCCGTTGACGGGGTGCGGGTGTGGTCGGCGTCGTGGCGCAGGCATCGTTCGGACGTGCGTGATCTTCCTCCCGGGGGGCCCGCCAGGGCCCGGGTCCCGGGCGGGGCACTGGGCGCGGAGCCGGGGCCGGGGGGCGGGACGGTGCGGTTCGCGCGGTCCCGGCTGCTGGTGCGGGTGTTCGTGGGCGGCGCGGTGTTCTGCGGGTGGGACGGCGCGGAGCCCGGGCCGTCGTACGCGCTGGGCGGGGAGCTGCCCGAGGCCGACGTGCGGGCGGTGCTGGAGCCGGACCAGGACGGCTGGCGGCTGGTCTCGGAGCGGACGACCGTGCTGGTCTCCCGGCAGGGGGCGGTGGAGTTCCGCACCCCGGGCGGGGTGCTGCTGCGGCGCGACCTGCCGCCCCGCTGGTGGGACCGGGCGGGATCCGGGGCCGGGGACGCGCGGTGGGTGCAGCGGTCGGAGCTGCCCGCGGACGCGCGGTTCTTCGGGCTGGGCGGCCGGGCCCGGGGGGCGGGGCTGCCGGCCGGCGCGTACCGGTTGTGGAGCACCGGCCGGGGCGGGTGGCCGTCCTCCGGGGAGCGGCCCCTGCCCGGGGGCGAGCCCGGGCACCCGGCGGTGCCGGTGCACACGGTGGTCTCGGACGCCGGGTGCCACATGGTCCTCCACGACTGCTCGCGGGAGGGGCTGCTGACGCTGCACGACGGGGCCGAGGGGGCCGGGTCGGGGCACGACAGGCCGGCGGGGTGCGAGCTGGCCGCGGACGGCGGGCCGCTGCGGTACTGGGTGCTGACAGGTCCCCCGGCGCGGCTGACCCGGGGGTGGGTGGCGCTGACCGGGGCCCCCGCGCTGCCCCCGCTGTGGGCCCTGGGCCACCACCACCGGCGGCGGGGCGCCCGCGACATGCGGGAGGTGATCGGGACGGTGGAGGGCCACCGGGGGCACGGGCTCCCCCTGGCCGCGGTGCACCTGGGCCCTGAGCACCTCGAGGGGGGCCGGGCGTTCACGGTGGACGGGAAGCGGTTCCCCGGCCTCCGCGGGTTCGGCGCCGGGACCGGCGGGGCGGCCGGGGAGGGCGTGCGGCTGGTGTCGGCGGTCGTGCCCGCGGTGCGTGCCGGGGCGGGGTGCGCGGCGTACGAGGAGGGCTCGGCGGCGGACGCCTTCGTGCGGGACGCGCGGGGCGCGGTGGTGCGGGGTGCCGCGCCCCCCGGGGGGACGGGGCGGCGGGGCGGCGGCGTGGTGTGGCCGGACTTCACGGACGCCGCGGTGCGGCACTGGTGGGGCGGGCTGTACGGGGGGCTCCTGGAGCAGGGGTTCTCCGGGGTGTGGCACGAGGGGGACGAGCCCTGGGCGGCCGGCGCCTTCGGGGAGCGGACGCTGCCCCGCTCGGCCCGGCACTCGCTGGAGGGGCGCGGCGGGGACCACCGCGAGGCGCACAACGTCTACGGGCTGCAGATGGCGCGGGCCGCCCACCGGGGTCTGCGCGGGCTGCGTCCCGGCGTCCGGCCGTTCCTGGTGCCCGGGGCCGGCTGGGCGGGGGTCCACCGGTACGGCCCGGTGCGGGTCGGGGGCGCGGGGGCGGACTGGGAGGGGCTCCGCGGTTCGCTGTCCGCGCTGCTGGGGCTGGGGCTGTCGGGGGTTCCGCTGGCGGGTGCGGACGTCCCCGCCCTGCCGGAGCGCGGGGATGCGGAGCTGTTCGTGCGCTGGATGCAGTTGGGCTCGCTGCTGCCGTTCCTGCGGACCTGCTCGGGTGCGGACGCGGCGGATCCGTGGCGTCCGGGGGCGGAGCCGTGGCGTTTCGGGGCGGGGGCGCTGGCCGCGGTGCGGGAGGCGTTCGCGCGGCGGGAGGAGCTGATGCCGTACCTGTACACGGTGGCGCACACCGCGCACCGCGCCGGCGTGCCGTGGGTGCGGCCGGTGTGGTGGCACGAGCCGGAGGACCGGGCGCTGCGGGAGGTGGGGGACGCCTTCCTGGTGGGCGGCTCGCTGCTGGTGGCGCCGGTGACGGAGCCGGGAGCGGTGTCGCGGGAGGTGCGGCTGCCGCGCGGGCGGTGGTACGACCGGGCGACCGGTGCGGTGTACCGGGGGCCGGGTCGGGTGGTGGTGCGCACCCCGCTGTCGCGGCTCCCGGTGCTGGTGCGCGCGGGGGCGGTGCTGCCGGTGGCCGCGGCCGGCGGCGGGGTGGAGCTGGAGGTGTGGGCGCCGGAGCCGGGGCGCAGGGGCATGGGACTGCTGGTCCGCGACGGGGGCGACGGCTGGGACGCCCCGGTGGTGGAGCGGTTCACCAGCCGCCTGGTGGACGGCCGGGTGCTGGTGGTGCGCGAGGGCGCGGACGGGGAGGACGGGGCGGCCGGGGCGGGCTACCCGGTACGGGTGTGCGGCGCGCCGCTCCCGGAGTAGCCGTCGGCGAACCAGGTGGCGGCGGCGCGGGTGTGGAGGGGGAAGGCGAGTTCGGCGGGGGCGGGCAGGATCTGCCAGCCCCCGGTCTCGTCGGTGGGGGCGGACGGCGGCAGGGTGCCGGCGTCGCGGGCCGGGAGGAGGCCGAAGAGCAGCAGGTGGCCGCCGGGCGAGCTGAGGGCGTCGGCGAGCCGCACGTCGTCGGCGGGGGCCCGGATCCCGGTCTCCTCCTCCAGTTCGCGCACGACGGCCTGCTGCCAGGACTCGTCGTGGTCGACGAAGCCGCCGGGCAGGGCGAGCAGGCCGCGCCGGGGCTCGATGGTGCGCCGGACGACGACCAGGCCGGTGGCGGAGCCCGGGCCGGAACCGGAGCCCGGGCCGGAACCGGAGCCCGGGCCGGAACCGGAGCCGGGGGCGGACCGCACGGGCAGCAGGGCCACGGCGACCGGCAGGGGGTTCCGGTAGGCGGTGTGCCCGCAGGCCGGGCAGGTGCGCGGCCAGCCGGCCCCCGGGAGGTGGGCGGCGCCGCAGGACGAGCAGTGCGAGTTCTCGCGGGGAGGAGCCACGTCAGGGACTGTAGTGGGCGGGGCGGCGGTGCGGGTGGCGTTCCGCGCGGCGGGGCGACGGAGCGGGTGGCGAGTGCTATGAAATGAGCATGACGATTCCTTCGGGTGCGGGACGGGACGGGCGGCCGGGACGGGCACGGCGGGGCGGCCGGCGGCTGCGGGCCGCGGCGGTGGTGCTGGCGGTGGTGACGGCGGTGACGGGCGCCGGGCAGGCGACCGCGACCGCGGGCCGGACGGAGGCGGGCCCCGGTCCGTCGGCGCCGCCGGAGTTCGTGTCCCTGCGGTCGGTGGACCCCACGATCCTGCAGGACATCCGGTACCGCACCGCGCACAACTTCACCGGGCGCCCGGTGGAGGGGTACGAGCAGCCGCTGTGCGTCCTGACCCGCCCCGCGGCCGAGGCCCTGCACCGGGTGCAGGTGCGGCTGCTGCGGGAGGGGTACTCGCTGAAGGTGTACGACTGCTACCGGCCGCAGCGGGCCGTGGACTCCTTCGTGGAGTGGGCGCAGGACCCCGACGACGAACTGGCCAAGGAGGAGTTCTACCCGGACGTGGACAAGTCCCGCCTGTTCGAGGACGGTTACATCGCGGAGCGCTCCGGGCACAGCCGCGGCTCCACGGTGGACCTGACGCTGGTGGAGCTGCCTGCGAAGCGCACCCGTGCCTACCGTCCCGGGGAGCCCCTGGTGCCCTGCCACGCCCCGCAGGAGGAGCGTTTCCCGGACAACTCGGTGGACATGGGCACCGGTTACGACTGCTTCGACACCCTCTCCCACACCTTCGACCCCCGGGTCACCGGCGAGCAGCGGGCCAACCGGCTGAGGCTGCGGGAGGCCCTGGGGCGGGAGGGGTTCGCCCCGTACGACCTGGAGTGGTGGCACTTCACGCACAGGCCGGAGACGTTCCCCGACACGTACTTCGACTTCCCCGTGGCCCGGCGCCCGCTGGCGCCGTGACCGCCGGGGCGGATCCGTTCCGCCCGCCTGCCGCCGGGCGCACCGGCGGGCCCCGCACGCACCGGCGGGCCCTGCGCATGCAGGGCCCGCCGGTGCTCGGAGCGGGTCAGCCGACGGCCGGGGCCGCCTCCTCCTCGGGGGTGGTGGCCATGGCGTGCTCGACCACGGCGATCAGGACCTCCTTGACCGTCTGCCGGTCGCGCGCGTCGCAGAGCACGACCGGGGTGGACGGGTCGAGGTCGAGCGCGTCGCGGATGGTGTCCGGCGGGTAGAAGTCGGCTCCCTCGAAGCAGTTGACCGCGACCGTGAACGGGATGCCGCGGCGCTCGAAGTAGTCGATGGCCCCGAAGCAGTCCTCCAGCCGGCGGGTGTCCGCCAGCACGACCGCGCCCAGGGCCCCCTGGGCCAGTTCGTCCCACAGGAACCAGAAGCGGTCCTGTCCGGGCGTGCCGAACAGGTACAGCACCAGGTCCTCGCGCAGGGTGATCCGGCCGAAGTCCATCGCCACCGTGGTGGTGTGCTTCGACTCCACCCCGCTGATGTCGTCCACCGGCCGGCCGGCCTCGCTGAGCGCCTCCTCGGTGCGCAGCGGTTTGATCTCGCTGACCGCGCCGACCAGGGTGGTTTTGCCCACCCCGAATCCGCCGGCCACGAGGATCTTGAGAGCCACCGGCTCGACGTCCGGCCGGTGACGCTTGTCAGAGCGCCCGAAGACCATTGATCACCTCGCGCAGAATTCTTTCGTCCGGCAGCTGTGCCGGCGGTACGGGTCGGCTGACGCGGACCAGCTCCGCGTCCAGCAGGTCACCCAGCAGCACCCGGACCACACCAACCGGCAGGTCGAGTTCTGCGGCGATCTCCGCGACGGACATCGGTTCGGCCCGGCACAGTTCGACGATGTCGACGTGCTCGGGAGAGAGGGTGTGCGGGAAGACGGCGTCCTCGAGCCCGTCGTCCTCCCCCTCGGAGCGGTCCTCGGCGACGACCAGGGCGATCAGGTCGAGCTTCTCCTCGGAGGAGCTGCGGGTGCGGCCGCGGGTCATCGCGTACGGCCGCACCACCGGTCCGGCCGCGTCGTCGAACCAGCCTTCCGGGTCAGACGTCATGACGTGCTGTCACCTGTCCCTCCACCTGTGCCCCTGCGGTTAACACCCTGGCCGCTTCGGATGCCACTATCCCTCTGCGGTTCGCGGTGCGGCCCCAGGTGGACCCCCACCCTCTTGACGAGCAGCGTCATCTCGTAGGCGACCTGCCCGACGTCGGAGTCGGAGTCGGCCATGACGGCCAGGCAGCTGCCGTCGCCGGCGGCCGTGACGAACAGGAAGGCCTCGTCCATCTCCACCATGGTCTGGCGGACCTCGCCGACGGAGAAGTGGCGGCCCACGCCCTTGGCCAGGCTGTGGAAGCCGGAGGCCACGGCCGCGAGGTGCTCGGAGTCCTCGCGCGTCAGGTTCTGCGACGAGCCCGTGGCCAGGCCGTCGCCGGAGAGCACCAGCGCTTTGCGGATGCTGCCCACCCGGGCCACCAGGTCGTCAAGGAGCCAGCTCAGCTCGCCCGTCGGATTGGTCGGTGCGGTCATCGACCGTCCCCTTCTCGAGTCATTCGTGGTGCGGTGGTGCCCGGCCCCTGCGAGGGGCCCTGGGCACCGGAGTCTTCGGTGTCGGCCTCGGTGCGGCCGCGCTGCCATCCCCTCTGCAGGGACGCCATGCGGGCGCGGACCTCGTCGGCCGAGCGCTCGCGGGCCGCGGACTCCCGGGAGGAGTCCGCCCGCCCGCCGGCTCCCCCGCGCGTCGCGGCGGAGGCGCGCAACTGGGGCGCGAGGCTGGCCTGCTTGACGCGGCGCGGCAGGCCGCCCGGGCCCGCCGGGCGCGGGCGCGCCGCCGCCTCCGGGGCCGGAGCCGGGGTGGCCGCCGGGGCCGGGGCGGCCTCCGGGGCCGGGGCGGCCGCCGGAGCCGGGGTGGCCGCCGGGGCCGGGGCGGGGGTGCCGGAGGACACGCCGGACGGCTCCGGCGCCGCCTCCCGCTCCTCGGCGGGGGGCGGGTTGGCGCCCTCGGGGTCGGTGGAGCCGACCGCGCCGCCCGCCAGGGTCGCCTGGCGGCGCCGCCGCGCAGGGCGGGCGGACCGCCCGGGGCACCGTCGCCGGTGACCAGGCGCGGGGCGCGGCGGCGGGGCAGGCCCGTCCCGGTGCGGTCCCCGGCCGGCGGGGGGCCGGCGGGGCGGTCGTCCGCGGACCGGTCGCCCCGGTCGTCGGCGGGGTGGTCCCGGGGCTCGTCCCCGGCGGCCGGGCCGTCGGGGATGCCCCACTGGCGGAAGGCCTGCGAGTGCGCGGAGTCGGTGTCGCCCCGGCCGGGCCGCTCGTCCTGCCGGGCGGCCGGCGCCGCGGACCTCCCCGGCCCCGGCCCCGCTCGCGCTCGGCGTCGAGCAGTGCGCGCAGCCCGGGACCCGACGAGGAGGCGGAGTCGCCGCCGGAGCGGTCCTCGGAGCCTTCGGGACGCTCCTCCCCGGCGGCGGGGACGGCGGCCAGGCCGACCGGCGCGGGGGCGGAGGCCTTCGGCGCCCGCTGCTCGCCGGTCCGCGAGGACTCGGCGTCCTCGCTGAGCAGGCCGGAGGGGATCAGGACGACCGCGCTGGTGCCGCCGTAGGGCGAGGGGCGCAGCGAGACCCGCACGTTCTGCCGGCGGGCCAGGCGGCTGACCACGAACAGGCCCAGCCGGTCGGTGTCGGACAGCTCGAACTCGGGGGTCTCGGCGAGCCGCAGGTTGGCCTCCAGCAGGCCGTCGGGCGTCATGCCCAGTCCGCGGTCGTCGATCTCGAGGACGAAGCCGTTGGCGACCGCCTCGCCGTGCACCTGCACGGTGGTCTGCGGAGGGGAGAACACCGTGGCGTTCTCGATCAGTTCGGCGATCAGATGGGTGAGGTCGGCGACCGCGGGGCCGTTGACCGCCAGGCGGGGCAGGCGGCGGACCTCGACGCGCTCGTAGTCCTCCACCGCGGCAATCGCGGCCCGGACCACGTCGATCAGCTGCACGGGCTTGCGCCACTGCCGGGAGGGGGCCGCCCCGGAGAGGATGACCAGGCCCTCGGCGTGCCGCCGCATGCGGGTGGCCATGTGGTCCAGACGGAAGAGGTCGGCGAGCTCCGCGGCGTCCTCGGTGCGCCGTTCCATCGTGTCGAGCAGGGTGAGCTGACGGTGCACGAGGGCCTGGCTGCGGCGGGCGAGGTTGACGAAGACCTCCGAGACCCCGCGGCGCATCCGCGCCTGCTTGACCGCGGCCTCGACCGCCGCCGTCTGCAGGGTGCCGAGGGCCTGGCCGACCTGGCCGATCTCGTCGTCGCCGTACTCGTGCTCCGGCACCTCGGCGGCGACGTCGACGTCCTCGCCGGCGGCGAGGCGGCGCATCACGCGCGGCAGGCGGGTGCCGGAGGCCTCTAGGGCCTCCTTGCGCAGCTCGGACAGGTCGTGGGCGATCTCGCGGCCGATCCGGAAGGAGACGACGACGGAGGCGACGACGGCGATCAGGCCGAGACCCCCGGCGATGCCGGCCTTGAGGAGGACCGAGCGGGCGAAGGGCTCGACGTTGCCCTGGAAGTCCTCGACCGTCCGCCGGTGCAGCACGGCGAGGTCGTCGAGCGCGGTGGCGGTCAGGCCGCCCCACTCCTGGGCCCCGACCGCGGTGGGCGCCCCGGAGACGCCGGCCGCGACGATCCGCTCCTCTGCGGCCCGCAGCTTCCTGCCGGTGCCCCCGTGCCAGTAGTCGGAGTACGAGCGGCGGGCCGCCTCCGAGACGGTGCCGGGGCTGTTGCCGAAGAGCATCCGCTGCTCGGCCACGGAGTCGGAGAAGGCGCGCATCTCGGCGGTGCTGGTGCGGCCCGAGGCGGCGGCGGCCGCGTACAGGGCGTCCTCGCGGGCGATGCCCTCGCGGGCCCGGGCCAGTTCGGTGAGGACGCGGGCCTGGCGGTCCAGGTCGCCGTTGTTGAGCGGGTTGACGGTGCCGAAGAAGTCGTGGGCGGCGTCGATCAGGCGGGTGTAGCTGCGGTAGGCCTCGATGCGGGTGGTCTTCGTCTCGCTGATGCCGGTGCGCAGCTCGCCGATGTCGCCGAGCCGGTCGACCACGGTGTCCATCCGCGTGAGCGAGGACTGCCGCAGGGCGGAGCGCAGGTTCTCCTCCGCCGCGACCTCGCGGAACGCCTCGACGGCCTCGTCGGTGGCGTCCTGGCTGCGTTCCAGGTCCGCCCGCGCGGTGGAGCGCCGCGGGTCGGCGAGGTAGACGAGGGCTTCGCGACGTTCGTGCTGAAGGGTTTCGACCACCTCGTCCAAGGGGTAGCCAATGCCCTGGGTGATCCTCTCCACACCGAGGAGGCCCACGACGTCGCGGCCGGTGACCACCGAGGCGAAACCCCAGATGCCGATGAGGGACACCAGCGGCACCATGAGCAACGCCACGATCTTCCGGCGGATCGATTTCCCGGAGCCGCGCATACCCTCCCCAACGCCAGTCCCGCGAACGGGTGGTGGTCCGTCAAACGGCGCGAGCTTACTACTGACGGAGGACCCCTTCGAAGCCACGTGCGGCCGTTTGTCCATGTCAGAACGGCAGAGCCATCCGGAATTGTCCCTTCTTCTTCGGACATCACGGCAACCCTTTCGACCGTTTTTGACACCTTGTCAAGAACCTGCCGCCGGAGGCGACTGCATAGTTCCGCACCCCACGGGCAACAGGACCATCATGGAAACGGTGGACGACCCGCAGCCTCTCTGGACCGAGGAGCCTGTGGGAACACCCCGGATGCCCGACCCGGTGCGCAACGCCGCGGTACGGGCCGTGATCTCGGTATCGGTCACCCTGGTGGCGACGATGGTCGCGGTGCTCGGCGCGCTCGCCCGGGCCTGGATGGCCGCCCCGTCGGTGCTGCTGGCCATAGCCTGCACGATCGCCGCCACCTGGGCGGTCCTGGACGTGTGGGTGACCCGGCAGGTGTGGAACCAGCGGCACGGGGTGCTCTCCAGCCCCAGCAGCGCCGCCCGCCGACTCCGGCGGGAGCGCCGCCGCGCCCGCCGGGCCGGGCGGGCACGGGGGGCCGGGCGCACCGCCCGGCCCGAGGCCCGCAGGGACCTCCTCTTCCGGGCCTGAGCGCAGCACGGCGGCGGGCGCGGCCGGACGGTGACCGTCCGGCCGCGCCCGCCGCCGTTTCACGCACGTGTGCGCGTGCGTGTGCGTGTGTGTGCGTGTGCATGCAGGCGCGTGCGCGTTCGTGCGTGCGCGCATGCGTGTGCGCGCGCCGTTCCTTAACGCCCCGGGAGCGCCCGGGTCACTCCTGCTCGTGCTGCGGGCCGCGCCGGAAGATGCGGGTGGCGGTGACCTCCCCCACGGTCCGGTCGTCCGGGCGCGGGGCGGGGATGCCGCGGCGCAGGTGCTCCTCGACCGAGATGAACTTCTGCCCCATCCTCAGGTCCGCGTCGTTGCGCAGCCGCACCACCAGCGGGAACTCGGCCAGCGCGGTGGTGTCGAACAGGCCGGTGGTGTAGAGCAGCTGCACTCCGAGCGCGTCGGCGACCGCCCGCTGGAGCTCCAGCAGGTAGGTGGCGTTGGCGCGGCCGATGGGGTTGTCCAGGAACAGGGTGCCCGCGTGGCGGCGGCGCGAGCGGCCGCGGTCGTTGCTGCGCAGCGCGGCCATCGTGCAGTACAGGGCGATGGCGGCGGTCAGCAGCTGGCCGCCGGAGAAGACGTCGCCCATCTGCCCGACGGGGACGCGCTCGGCCCGCAGCACCGCGTCGGGCTTGAGGATCTCCACCGAGACGCCCTTGGGCCGCAGGGCCGCGTGGACCGAGCGCAGCAGCAGGGTCATGCCGTCGCGGCGGCCGAAGTCCTGCCGGGACGCGGTGCCGTCCTTGCGCAGGGAGGCGCGGGTGGCCTCGTCGACCACCTCCCCCAGGCGTTCGGTGAGCGTGGCCTGGTCCGGGTCCTCGAAGCGGATGCGCAGGAACTCCTGGCCCGACCACTCCCCCAGCCCCTCGGGGAGCCGGGAGAGGCGCTGCGCGGAGCGCAGGGTGGCCAGTGACGCCTCGACCAGTCCGCGCAGCCGGTCCACGATGCTGCCGCGGTTGCGCTCCAGCTGCTCGAGTTCGTCGGTGAGCACCCGCAGGCGCGGGGCGAACGCGGCGGCCCAGGCGGCGGCGTGCTCGGGCAGGGAGGACGCGGGCAGTTCGCGGATCTGCCGGCGGGCGGGGGTGCGCACCTGCTCGTAGCGGGCGGAGTTGGCGTGCCGGACCAGGACGTCGCACGCCTCGCGCACCCGGGACTCGGCGGCCGACAGGTCCGCCGCGCAGCCGCGCAGCGAGCGGCGGGCCTCGGCCGCGGCGGTGCGGGCAGCCTCCAGGGTCCCGTCGAAGGGGGACGCCCCGGGGCCGTCGGCCTGCTCGTCGTCGGCGGCCGGGCCGTCGCGCAGGAGGTCGCGCAGGAGGGCGGCGATCTCGTCGAAGCCGGCGGCGGAGTCCTCGGCGGCCCGGTGGGCGCGGACCAGTTCGGCGTGCCGGGCGCGGGCGGACTCCAGGGCGTCGGTGCGGGAGGCGAGTTCGGCGCCGACCGAGCGCAGCAGGGACTGGGCGTGGGCGACGCCGTCGGGGACGAGCTCCTCGGGCAGCTCGGTGTGCGCGGTGCCGTCCGCGGGGGCGTGCCGCTCGGCCTCGCCCCTCAGGCGGCCGAGCTGCTCGCTGGCGGCCGCGGAGCGGGACTCCAGGGTGTGCACCAGGGTCTCGGCGCGGGCGGCGGCGGCCTGCCGGGAGGGGCCGTCCGCGCCGTCGGTGTCCTCCAGCAGCGCCGCGGCGCGGGTGCGGACCTTGTTGGTCAGCCGGTCGAGTTCGGCGAGCGCGGCGCTCTCGGCGCTCTCGGCGCGGGCCTGTTCGGCGCGCAGGTCGGTTCCGACGCCGACCTGCTCGTACACCTGGGAGGCGGCCCGGTACGCCTCGCGCAGGGCCGGCAGGGAGGCGCGGGGCGCCTCCTGCGGGAGTTCCCCGGGCCCCTCCTCGGGGAGGTCGTCGGGGGCTCCGGCGATGTCGGCGCGTTCGGCGCGCAGGGTGCGGGCGGTGCGGCGGGCGTCGTCGGCGGCCCGCTGGGCGGCCCGGCGGTCCTCGTCGGCGGTGCGGGCGCGGGCCAGGAACTCCTGGGCGCGCTCTCCGCCTCGGCGGCCTCGTCCGCCAGTTCGCGGGCCCTGCGCTGCCAGGCGGGGCGCTCGCGCAGGCGGAAGGCGAGGCCGGACAGGGCGTCGGCGCGGCGGCGGGCCCGCTGCGCCGCCTCCTGCCGCTCGTCGCGCAGGCGGGCGGCCTCGGCGGCGGCCTCGTCGGCCTCCGCGCGGGCCTCCCGGGCCGCGGTCAGGCGCCGTTCGGCCGCCGCGGCCCGCTCGCGGGCCTCGGCCGCGGCGGCGGCCAGCTCGGCGAGGCGCCCTCCGGGCAGCCGGCGCGCCAGGAGGCCAGCCGGGCGGCGAGGGAGCGGTCGTGGGTGAGCCGGGCGGCCAGGGAGCGGATCTCCTGGTCGCGGGCGACGGCGCGCTCGCGCAGGGCGCGGCGTTCGCCGTCGGCCGCGTTCTCGTCGTGCATCGCCGGGTTCGGCGGCACGAGGAAGACGTCGGGCTCCGCCTCCGCGGAGGGGGCGGGGGCGAGCAGGGCGGCGGCGGTCCCGACGGCGACGGTGGAGCGCGGCAGCAGGGACGCCTCGGCGAGGACCTCGCGGGCGCGCAGGTAGCTGTCGGGGTCGGTGACGACCACGCCGTCGACCAGTTCGGGGCGCGCGGCCAGGACGGCCGCGTGGTCGGCGGGGTCCACGGACTGGGCGAGGTAGCGCCAGCCGGGCAGCGCCGGGACGCCGTGCTCGCCGAGGTGCTCGACGGTGGCCAGGACGTCGGGGCCGGGGGGCAGCAGTCCCCCGTCGCCGAGCGCGGCCAGGATCCGGGAGTCGTCGGCGGCGGCGGTGCGCAGGTCGAACAGCTGGCGCTCGGCGGAGGCGACGGCGGTGTCGAGCAGTTCGCGCAGCGTCTGCGCGCAGACGTCGAGCACCTCGACGGTCAGGGCGTCGCCCTCGCGGAGGCGGCGGGCGGCGTCCCGGGCCGCCCGGACGGCGCCGTCCGGGCGCGCGGCGCCGGGGTCCTGCGCGGGTTCCGCGGGCCCTGCGGACTCCGCGGACTCCTCGGATTCCGAGGGGGCCCGGGCCGGGCGAGGGGGGAGGCTGAGGAGTTCGGCCAGGCGCTCCTCTCCCGCGAGGGACTCCGCGGCCCGGTACTCGGCCGCGTGGGCGGCCTCCTCCTTGTCCGCGGTCGGCCGCGCGGGCGGCGGCGAGGTCGGCGCGGGCCTCCTCGGCGGCCGCGTCCCTGGCCCGGTCGGCGGCCGCGCGGGCGGCGTCGCGGGCCTGCTCCCAGGCCGTCCCGGCGGCACCGGCGTGCTCGCCCGCCTCCAGGGCGGCGCGCGCCGGGTCGGACTCGGGGGCGCCGGCGTCGATCCAGCCGGCCCGCACCGCCTGTTCGGTCTCCTGCTCGACCTCGGCCAGCCGCTGGCGCAGGTGCTCGGCCTCGCTGCGGGCCTTCTGCACGGCGGTGGCGGCGGCGGTGGCGTCCCGGTGGGCGGCCTCGCCCTCCTCCTGCAGGGCGGCGGCGCGCTCCTCCAGTTCGTCGGCGTGCCGCTCGGCCTGGGCGGCCGCCGACTGCAGGGCGCGCACCAGGTCGGCGGCGGCGCGGGCGCGGGCGGCCAGCGCGGGGGCGGCGTCGCGTTCGGCCTCGCGGATGGCGGCGGCCACCCGGGCGGCGCGGTCGGCCGCGGCGCGGTGGCGCAGGACGACCTCGGTGGCCTGCCAGGCGGAGTGCAGGTGCGGGCGTCGTTGAGTTCGCGGCGCAGGCGGCGGGCGTCCTTCTCGGCCGCGGCCAGGCTGAGCGAGGCGTGGCGGTGGGCGAGTTCGGCGGCGATCAGGGGCGCTGCGGCCCCGGGCGCGGTCGGCGTCGGCGGCCGCGGCGGACGCGTCGTCGACGGCCTCGGCGAGCTCGGCGGCGCGTCCGCGTTCCTCGGTCCCCCGCAGGGACAGGCGCCTGGCCAGGACGCGGGCCCGCGCTCGGCCCGGCGTGGACGCCGCGGGCGCCCTCCCGGGCGGCGGTGGCCTCCACGATGCGGCCCAGCAGGTCGACGGAGCCGGCGGTGAAGTTCGTTCGGCGGTCAGTTCGGCGCGGCGGCCGAGCTTGCCGGCGAAGCCGTGGACGAGGTCGGCCAGTCCGTCGGTGTCGCGGGTGTCGGTGACGGCGCGCAGCAGCAGGTCGGTGAAGTCGGAGTCGTTCTTGACCGCGAACAGGCCGGCGGCCTCGCCCTCGTCGGCGTTCATCTCCCTCTGGTAACGGAAGAGTTCGGGGTCCAGGCCGAGTTCGCCAAGGTGCTCGTTCCAGCGCTCGTGGACCTCCTCCCAGACCACGTCCAGGTGGGGGTACGCCTTGCCGGCCTCCATGAGGGCGTCGCGGAAGCCCTTCATGGTGCGGCGGCGGCCGGTGGCGCCGGAGGCCCCCTCGGCGGCGGGGCGCACCGCGTTGCCCTCGGCGACGGGCAGGTTGTCCAGGGACAGCCCGGGCCGGGGCGGAAGGTACCAGGCCTCGGCGAACTTGCGGGGTCGGAGGAGACCTGGCGGCCGCGCCACTCGCTGACCTTGCCGACGACGACCGGCTCGCCGGTGACGGTGTGCTGCCACTCCAGGGCGACGTGGCCGCAGTCGTCGGCGAGGAGGAACTTGCGCAGCACGCCGGAGCTGGCGCCGCCGAGGGTGTTGCGGTGGCCGGGCAGCATGACCGAGAAGATCAGCTTGAGCAGGACGGACTTGCCGCCGCCGTTCTCCAGGAAGAGGACGCCGGCGGGGGCGGGGCGGCGGGGCGGTCCCGCCGGCTCCTCGCCGAACAGCTCGGCCTGGGTGGGCGCCGGCTCGGGGACGAGGTCGCCGACGCCGCGCAGGTCCAGGACGGTGTCGGCGTAGCGCGCACCGGCGGCCCGATGGAGTACAGGCGGACCCGGGACAGCTCGTACATGGTGCGGACTTTCCGTGTGAACGTGTGTGGGGCGGTGCGGGGTGCGGAGGGGACGGGCCGCCGTCAGCCGTGGAAGGGCAGGCCGGCCCCGGGGCGAGGCCGTCGTCCTCGTCCGGGGGCAGGAGCGTGGGGGTGCCGTCGCCCACCACCACCACTCCCAGGTCGAGCAGTTCGGCCATGGCGGCGCCGCCGGCCAGGTCCCGGACCTGGAGCTGGTAGCGGGCGGTGGTGCGTAGTGCCGCCGGCCTCGTCGCCGGTGCGCTGGAGGAAGCCGGAGTCGACGAGGAAGGCCACGGCCTTGCCGACGATGCCGATCGTGGATCCGGCCAGGCGGCGGGCGTCCTTGGTGGCGCCGGTGGCGCTGCGGCGGGTGTAGACCCGCCAGGCGGCCTCCAGGCCGGGCGCGTCGGTGGCCGGGTCGGTGACCTCGCCCTGCTCGGCGGCCCGCTCCTCCAGGCGGCGGCAGGCCTGGCGGACGAAGGAGTCCACGCCGTTGACGGTGATCCGCCCGACGTAGCCGTCGTCGGCGAGGTCCTCGGGCGGGGGAAGGCCATGGCGGCGACGGCCAGGTGGGCCAGGCCGTGCAGGAAGCGGTCGGTGGAGTCGGCGGCGGCCCGGCGCGAGTAGTCGCCGGTGCGGACGGCGAAGACGGAGTCCTCCGCGGCGGCGACGGCCATGCCGGCGCGGGCGGAGACCTCCAGCACCACCAGGCCGAGTCCGGTGCGACGGCGTCGGCCAGCCGGGCGAAGGCGGGGTCGTCGCGGTGGCGGCGGACCAGTTCGGCGTACCAGGTCGCGGGCCGGCAGGAGCTTGGGCTGGAGGCCGAAGGAGACCAGCCGCGCGGCGTCGGCCACGTCGGCGGGGGTGACGGGTCCCGCCCCTCGCGCGGGGCCGGCTCGGTGCCGTCGTCGAACTCGTCGCTCACGGGTGGTGCTCCAGGTGGTGGTGGGACTGCAGGGGCGGGCGGGGGGCGTGGTGCGGCATGGTGTGTGGTGCGGGCACGGCGGGGCCACCGGCCGGTCGGGCGGTCAGGCGGTCGGCCGGGGCCGGGGACGGGAGTGCGTCGGGCGGTCCTGCCTCTCAGGTTCCTGGCGCTCGGCCGACATCCCGGCGGCGTCCAGCAGCGCCGAGCCGACGATCAGGTCCGCCCCGCCGAACTCGGGTCGTCCAGCTCGGTGCCGTCGTCCACGGCGAACAGCAGCCGCTCCTCCCCCTGCCGGTAGGCGGTGCCCACCGGCGGGCTGGCCGCGTGCACGGCCATCAGGGCGACCAGGTAGGGCAGTTCGGGGTCACGGCGGCGGGCCTCGGCCAGCAGCCGGGGCACGGCGCGGCGCGGGCGTCGGCGGTCGAGCAGTTCGCCGGCCGCCTCCAGCTGCGCGGCGGTGAACCGGCTGGTGTCGGGGGTGGCGACGAGGTCCGGCTCGGGCATCCGCTCGCCCAGGTGCTCGCGCTCCACCGGCGGGGTCAGCAGCACTTCGACCAGGTCGGCCACCCGCACGGCGGCCGGGGTGCGCAGCCCGGTGCCGCGGGCGAAGAAGGCGTCGGTGACGCGGGACGCCTGCTCCACGGGCAGCGGCAGCACCGGGTGCAGCAGTTGCCCGTACAGGTCCAGTCCGGCGCGGGCGGGCGGCGCGGCGAAGGCCTGCCGGTCCTGCTCGGCCCGGAAGACCGGGCCCGCCTCGAGGAGCCGGGACTGCAGCTGGGTGTGGCGGCGGATGCAGTCCTTGACGATGTCGACGAGCTCCGCGGCGCGGCGCTTGTGCTCCCCGGAGCGGGGGTCGTCGGCGTCGGCGTCGTCGCGGACGCGGCGGATGTTGGTGAGGATGGCGTTCTCGTGCCGGTAGCGGTCGGCGACGTGGTCGAGGGCCTCCGCTATCAAGTCGGGCACGGCCTGCAGCCAGTCCACGGCCCGGACGTTGCGGCGGGTGGCGTCCAACGCCTTGCGCAGGGACTCGGCGTACTGGACGGTGCGGTAGCGGGCCTGCTCGGCGGCGAGCTGCGCGTCGGCCAGGCGCCCGCGCCGCACCAGGACCTCCAGTTTGACCTCGGCGGCGATCTGGGCGCTGGTGACGTCGGTGTCCAGGGCGCCGACCAGGACGTTGACGGCCTCGTCGGTGGTGCGCAGGTAGACCCCGCCGTCCGGGCCGGGGACCTCCTCGACGAGCTTGAAGTCGTAGTCGCGGCGGACATAGGAGCCGTCGGTGTCGAAGGTGCCGTAGACGGCGCGGAAGCCGCGGTCGACGCTGCCGACGTTGACCAGGTTCTCCAGGACCCAGCGGGCCACCCGCTCGTGCTCGGCGGCGGGGCGGCCGGGGGCCTGGGCGGCGGCGCGGGGCACCAGGCGGGCGACTATCGCCTGCGGGTCCGCGCCGGTGTCGAAGTCCATCTGGAGGGTGACCAGGTCGATGGCGGCCAGGGCCAGCTCGGCCATCGCGTACACGGAGTACTCGCCGGCCAGGTTGGCCTTGCGCACGTCCAGGTCGTGCAGCGGGGCGGTGCAGGCGAGCGCCTTGAGCCGCCGGGCCAGGCCCTCGTCGGCGGCCGGTCCGGGGGCGGGGCGCGGGGCGCCGGCCGCGTTCTGCTGCGGGACGGTCGCCAGGTCGTGCACAGTCACGTCGCACAGATTAGGCGCTCCGGCCGACAGGTACCGAAACGCCACGGGCCGCGGGGCTGCCCCGGGCCCGCCCCCGGACGGCCGGGCGCCACCGGCCTTGTAGGGTTGCCCGACGATCTCCTACCGTAGGTGTCGCAGCGGGCCGGTCCGGCTCTCCCCCGCGAGGAAGGCCCCCGGCGGCCGGCGGCACCGTCCCGCACCAAGGAGCCGCAGCGCCATGAGCCTCCCGGTGATCGACCTCAACGCCGACCTCGGCGAGGGCTTCGGCCGGTGGCAGCTCACCGACGACGAGGCCCTGCTGTCCGTGGTCACCAGCGCCAACGTCGCCTGCGGCTTCCACGCCGCGGACCCGTCGACCATGCGGCGCGTGTGCGCCCTGGCCGCCGAGCGCGGGGTCCGCATCGGCGCCCAGGTCTCCTACCGGGACCTGGCCGGCTTCGGGCGGCGCGCCATGGACGTGCCCCCGGAGGAGCTGGCCGACGAGATCGCCTACCAGATCGGGGCGCTGGAGGTCTTCGCCCGGGCCGCGGGCGCCGAGGTCGCCTACGTCAAGCCGCACGGCGCGCTGTACAACCGCACCGTGCACGACGAGGAGCAGGCCGGCGCGGTCGTGGAGGGCATCCGGCTCACCGGGGCGCAGGTCCCCGTCCTCGGCCTGCCCGGTTCGCTGCTGCACGCCGCCGCGCGGCGCGCGGGGCTGCCGGTCGTGGCCGAGGCGTTCGCCGACCGCGCCTACACCGCCGCCGGCACCCTGGTGCCCCGGCGCGAGCCCGGGTCGGTGGTCACCGACCCGGACGCCGTCACCGAGCGGGCGCTGCGGTTCGCCCGCGACGGCGAGGTCACCGCGCTCACCGGCGAGCTGGTCGCGGTGCGCGCCCGCTCTCTGTGCCTGCACGGCGACACCCCCGGGGCCGCGGACCTGGCCCGGCGGGTGCGGGCCTTCCTGGAGGAGGCCGGGGTGAAGGTGGAGGCCTTCGCGTGAGGGTCCTGCCGGTCGGGGAGCACGCCCTGCTCCTCGAGGCGGACACCGGCGAGGAGGCCGCGGCCTGGCACGCCGAACTGCTGCGCCGCCGGGAGGCCGGGACACTGCCGCCGGTCCGCGAGATCGTGCCGGCCGCCCGCACCGTCCTGCTCGACGGGCTCGACGGGCCCGATGCCGTCCGGCGCCTGGCCGCCGGCCTGGCGGGCCTGCGCCCGCAGACCGCGCCGGGGCCGGCCCGCGCCGCGGTCGAGATCCCGGTGCGCTACGACGGGCCGGACCTGGCCGAGGTCGCCCGGATGTGGGGGGTGGCCCCCGGGGAGGTCGCCGCCGTCCACTCGGCCGTGGAGTTCCGGGTCGCCTTCTGCGGTTTCGCGCCGGGCTTCGGCTACCTGGCGGGGCTGCCGGAGCGCTACGGCGTGCCCCGGCGGGCCACCCCGCGCGCCTCGGTGCCGGCCGGCGCGGTCGCCCTGGCCGGCACCTGGACCGGCGTCTACCCCCGTCCCTCGCCGGGCGGCTGGCAGCTGATCGGCACCACGGACACCGTCCTGTGGGACACCGCCCGCACCCCCGCCGCCCTGCTCTCCCCGGGCGTCCGGGTGCGCTTCGTCCCGGTCGTCCCGGTCGCCCCGGTCGCCCCGGAGCCGGCCGGATGAGCGCCGCGGGGCCCGACGGGGCGCGCGAGGCCGAGGTCGAGGTCGTGCGGGCCGGAGCGCTGACCACGGTGCAGGACCTGGGGCGGCCCGGCCACGCCCACCTGGGCGTGCCGCGTTCGGGGGCGCTGGACGAGCCCGCGCACCGGCTGGCCAACCGGCTGGTCGGCAACCGCGCGCACGCCGCGACCCTGGAGACCACCCTCACCGGCTGCGCGGTGCGGGTGCGCCGCGCGGTCACGGTCGCGGTGACGGGGGCGCCGTCCCCGGTGACCGTCGGCGGGCGGCCCGCGGCCTGGGGCGCCGCCGTGCACGTCCCGGCCGGGGCGGTGGTGGAGGTGGGCCGGGCGGCCGCCGGGCTGCGCGCCTACCTGGCGTTCGCGGGCGGGATCGAGGTCGAGCCGGTGCTCGGCAGCCGGGCCACCGACCTGCTCTCCGGCCTCGGCCCGCCCCCGCTCGCCGACGGCGCGGTGCTCCCGGTGGGCGCGCCGCACGGCCGCCCCGCCGACGCGGACACGGCCGTGTGGCGGGGACCGGCCCGGGAGCTGGTGCTGCCGGTGGCGCTGGGGCCGCGCGACGACTGGTTCACCGCGGCCGCCCTGCACACCCTGGCCACCGGCCGGTTCACCGTGTCCCCGGCCGGCAACCGCATCGGTCTGCGCACGCACGGGCCGGCCCTGGAGCGGGCCCGCGGCGGCGAACTGCCCAGCGAGGGCATGGTGCTGGGGGCGGTCCAGGTGCCGCCGGACGGGCGGCCCGTGGTGTTCCTGGCGGACCACCCGACCACCGGCGGCTACCCGGTGGTCGGCGTCGTCCCCGCCCGGGCCCTGGCGGCCGCGGCGCAGGCGGTGCCGGGCACGCCGGTGCGGTTCGTGCCGTTCCGCCCGCGGACGGCCGCGGTCCGGCACCCCGTGGTCCCGGACGGCACGCGCCCGCCCGGCGGGTACGGGGGATGAACCGCCGGGCGGGCTGAGACGACGCATACCCCCTCCCCGCCGCGCCATGCGCACCCCGCAGGGGTTTCCGGCCCCGGGCGGGGCCCCGGGCCGGCGGGGCCTCCGGGCAGGCGGGGCCTCCGCGCCGGCGGCAAGGCGGTCAGCGGGGGCCGTGCAGGCGTCCGCGCACGGCGCTCTGGACCTCGGCCTCCTCGGCCGGGTCGGCGGCCAGGCGGCGGAGCCGGGCGAGCACCCGGACGTCGCCGATGGCGGCGTGGGCAGCGGCCAGGGAGCGGGTGGACTCCTCGCAGTCCCACAGGCACTCGACGGCGAAGCCGGAGGCGAAGGCGGGGTCGGTGACGGCCAGTGCCCGGGCCGCCCGGCCGCGCAGCTGCGAGGAGGCGGTCTCGCGGTAGACGTGGCGCAGCAGGGGTGCCGCGCAGGTGACGGCCAGCCGGCCGGCGCCGTCGACCAGCGGGCCCAGTCCCGCGGCGTCGGCGCCCTCGCGGCGGACCAGGTTCCGCAGGGCGGCCAGGACGCGGGGGGCGTCCGCCCCGCCGCCGCGTGCGGCCAGCAGCCGGGCGGCCGCGGCGCCCAGGGCGTCGTCGCGTGCGGACCACAGGCGGGCGCGTTCCAGGGACCGGGTGTCGCGCATGCGCTCGAAGGAGCACAGGGCGGCGTCCGCGACCCGCCGTTCGGGGGCGCCGGCCGCGGCCTCGATCAGCTCCAGGGTTGCGGGGTCCTCCTTGCCCGCCAGGTGGCGCAGGGCGGCGGCGCGCGCGGTGGCGGGGCCGAAGCGGGCTGCCGCGAGGAGTTCGGGACGGTCCTCGGGGCCGGCGACGGCGTCCAGGCAGCGGGCCGCGGCGGCGTCGCGGTGCCCGTCGGAGCCGGCGGGGCCGGGCTGCTCGGCCCATTCCAGGACCGCGCCGACGCTCCACCCGGGGGTCGGGCCGGCGGGGGCGAGCTGACGCTGCCAGCGGTGGAAGGAGGCGTCGTCGAACGCCCGGCGCACCCGCTCGTGCTCCTCGGCCCACAGGTGCCACGGGCGCGGCTCGTAGGCGTCGCGCACGGCCGCGGCCAGCTGTGCGTCGCCCTCCGGCCCCGCGGGGAACCGGGCGAGCACGGCGGGCCCGAGCCGGCGGAGGGAGGCGTCGTCGTCGCGCACGGCGAGTTCGTCCAGGGCCCACTGCCAGGAGGTGCCGGCGGCGGCGTAGCGGCGCAGCAGGCCGGTCGCGTCGCGCCTGCCGTAACCGGCGAGGCGTCCCAGCACCGACAGTGCCAGGCCGGTGCGGTGCTCGTCGGTGTCGACCAGGTCGTCCGGGTGGAAGAGGTGCTGCTCGATCCCGTCGAGTCCCGCCTCGAGCTCGCTGTACAGGCGCGCGTAGTAGAGGGAGCGGGACTCCAGCTGCCAGTCGCCGCGCGGGTCGCGCAGCACGCATGCCTCCAACGCGGCGAGCGCCTCGCCCGGCTGCGCCGCGAGGGCGTGCAGCGTGCCGTCCCCGCGGCCTCGCTGGAGGAGACCGAGAAGGGAACCACTGGGCGCTATGTCTGGGTCGAACATGAGGTCAGCATCCGTTGCGGGGTCTTTCCTGGCAACGGGATTTCCGCTGCCGGTCACCCGTACCTGCCGGTCACCGCGGTGTTCCACCCCCTGTGCGGGCCGCCGGGGCACGGCCGGGCAGCGCCGTAGCTTACCCGGAGATCGGCCCCCGGGCCCGTGCCGGAGCGGACCTCCTTCCCGGAGAGCACGGTGCGCGCCGCGGCACCGCCCCGGCCGGTCGGGGCGAAACCCTTACGATCACCCCCACCCTGTGCCAAAGTCAGCACTGCCCCTCCCCCTCCGCCCCGTGCGGCCGCCGCCTCCCGGTCCGGCCCCCTCTCCCTCGACGAGCTGCCCTCGTGGCTGTGCGCCGAGGACCGGCAGGCCCTGACCGCGGCGGTCGCCGCCGGCCCGGTGGACGGCCGGCCGGTCGACGGCAGGTTCCGCATCGTGCGCCCGGACGGTGCGGTCCGCGCCGTCCACGTGGCGGGCGAGCCGGTGCTCGACGCCGACGGCGGCGCACTGTCCCTGCGGGTGGTGGTGCGGGACCTCGGCGACCGGCCCCCGCGCCGGGAGGGAGCCGGACCGGGAGACGGGGAGGCGCGGGGCGAGGGCCGGGAGGCGCGGGGGTGAGCGCCCTTCGCGTGCCCGTCCCCGCGCTCCCGCCCCTCCCCCTCAGACGCCGCGGAGCCCGGCGCGCGGGGGCGCCGTCTCCTCGATCTCGGCCCGCAGTTCACGGATGCCCGCGTCGTCCGCGTAGCGGCCGGTGAGCCGGTACATCTCCCGCAGCCGGTCCCAGGTGCGGTGCGAGGACGTCTGCCCGATGCTGACCAGCGCCAGCCGGGCGTAGCGGTCGGCCTGCTCGGGGTCGCCGCCGATGAAGCAGGCGGAGGCCAGGGACAGGTAGTCGAAGATCTTCGACCGCTCCCGGCCGTCGGCCCGCAGGTCCAGCGCCCTGCCCGCGTGGTGCTGGGCGAGGGCCGCGGCCGAGGGCTCGTGCTCGGCCAGGGTGCGGTAGGACAGCGCCTGCATGCCGTGCAGGTCCGCCTCGTCGAACATCTGCATCCAGCTCGGCGGGGGGGACGTCGGAGCGGTCGGAGACGAAGAGCTCCTCGGCCTCGCCCAGGGTGCGGCGCACGGCCTGGCCCCTGCCCAGCGAGGCCTGTGCCCAGGCCTCGATCGTCAGCAGCATGGCGCGGGTGCGCGGCAGGGTCTCCTCGCCGGACCCGGACTTGGCCAGCTGCATCAGGTCCAGGGCCTCGTCGGGGCGTCCCAGGTGCACCATCTGGCGCGCGGCGCGCGAGAGCGCCTCACCGGCCCGGGGGCGGTCGCCCCCCTCGCGGGCCGCGTGCGCGGCGATGACGAAGTACTTCTGGGCGGTGGGTTCCAGGCCCACGTCGTGGGACATCCAGCCGGCGAGCACCGCCAGGTTCGCCGCCACCCCCCACAGCCGGCGCTGCAGGTGCGGGGGGTGCCGGTAGGCGAGCATGCCGCCCACCTCGTTGAGCTGGCCCACGACCGCCTTGCGCTGGAGACCCCCGCCGCGGGAGGCGTCCCACGCGCGGAAGACCTCCACCGAACGTTCCAGGGCGTCCACTTCCTCGGACCCCACCGGGGCCGCCTCGTAGCGGTCGAAGGAGACGTGGCCCGCGCGGCCGGGCCCGCCCGCGCCGGCCTGTGCCTGTGGGGGGGCGTCGTGCAGCCAGTCGCGCATGGCGGCGGTCAGCGCCGATCCTGCGGTGAGTGCCGCGCCGGCACCCACCAGTCCGCGTCGGTTGAGCATGAGGTCCATTCCCGTGAATTCGGTGAGGACCGCGGCTGTTCGTTCCGGTGCCCAGGGCAGGCCGTCGACGGTTTGCCTACTGCCGGTGCGCCGATGCCGGTCGAACCCGAGATCCTCGATGGTCACGACACGGCCGAGGCGCTCGGTGAACAGGGAGGCCAACACCTTGGGCACGGGATCTCGCGGCTTCTCGCCGGTCTCGATCCAACGCCTCACACGGGACGTGTCGGTCGACAGCTGCTGGTGGCCGCAGGCCGCCGCGTGCCGGTTGACCAGCCGTGCGAGTTCGCCCTTCGACCAGCCCGTCAGGGCGAACAGGTCGGACAGGCGGGTGTTGGGTTCCTTGGTCACGTCAAGCCCCCAGGTTCCTCGGCACGGTCGACAGTAGTGGCCGTGCCCACCCCCCGGGAGCATTCGCCAGGGTTCGCCAGGGTGCGCCACGTGGTCTGCCACCCGCGCGCGGGTGTGGTGTGGGTGACGCGCTCCCCGGACCGGCTCCGGCCGGTTCCAGCACGGCGGTGCGGTCGGGACGAACCGGCCGCGCAGCCGTACCGCCGGGAGCTCCGGGCGTCCGGTCGGCGGCTCCCTGCCCGGTCCCGGGCCCGCATTCCCCAGGGTGCGGGTCCGGGACCGGGCGGGAGGCCCCGGCCGCCCGGTCCGCCCGGACAGGTGCGCAGCCCGCCGTCGGCCGAAGGAAGGGAACCCTCTCCCGCTCATGATGTACTCGGCATCGTCCTCCGTGTCCGCCCCGCCCCGGCCCGTACGTCCGCGCGACGGGGACGGCGCGCCGCCGGCGCGCCCCCTGCCGCCGGCCCGGGTCGTCGCCCCGGCCCGCGCCTCGTTCCGCGGCCTGCCGCCCGGCATCCTGGACGAAGCCGCCCGGCGCGGCCGGCCGGCGGCCCCCGGGGACCGCGCCCGGTCCGACGGCCGTCCCGGTCCGGGCACCCCTCTCGGCGAGGAGCTGCGGGCCGCGGTCGCCTCCGTCCGGCGGGTCTGCCCCGAGTTCACCGCCGTGCAGGTGCTGCGGCGCAGCGGCCGGTCGGCGCTGGTCGCCGGAACCGTCGGCCGGGTGCCCGCCGTGGCCAAGTGCCTGATCGACCACTCCCCCGCGTGGGTGGACCGGTTCCGCCACGAAATAGGGGCCTACCGCACGTTCGTCCGCCATCGCCCGCCGGCCGGGGCCCCGCGGCTGATCGCCGCCGACCCCGGCAGCTGCGTGCTGCTGCTGGAGCGGATCCCCGGGCGGACCGCCGCCCTGCAGCGGCACCCGGCCGGCGCCGTCCCCGCGGCGGACGCGCAGTCGGTCCTGGCCGCGTTCTGCCGGGTCAACCTGTGGCAGCCGCCGGCCGGTTCCTTCGAGCCGTGCATCGACTACCCGGGGCAGATCGCCCGGTACCACGAGACGGGCCTGCTCACCGACCGGGACCTGGGGGACCTGCAGAAACTGCTGCACGGCCTCGGCCACCCCCAGTGGCAGTTCTGCCACGGCGACGCGCTGCTGTCGAACGTGGTGCTCTCCCCGGCCGGCCCGGTGCTGCTGGACTGGGAGCACGCCGGCTGGTACCTGCCCGGCTACGACCTGGCTGTGCTGTGGTCGGTGCTGGGCCGCGACCCGGCCTCGCGCCGCCGGATCAGCCGGCTCGCGCAGGCGGCGGGGCCGTCCTCCCGGGACGCGTTCCTGGTGAACCTGATGCTCGTGCTGACCCGCGAGATCCGCCGCTGCGAGACGGTCGTGCAGCGCGCCATGCGCAGCAGCGTCCCCCCGGCCCCTGGACAGGCCGAGGCCGACGAGGAGCAGCGGCTGCTGCTGCGCCGCCTGCACGACGACTGCGGCAGGGTGCGCCGGGCGGTGCGGGCCGCCGTCGGGACGCGTTGACCCCTTGGCCCCGGCCGGGTCCGTGCCCGCCGGGCAGGCGCGGGCATGCGGCGCGGCCGGGGACGCGGGTCAGGACCGGAACATCTCCGCAGGCAGCGGCTTGAGCAGCCGGTACAGGTCGTCGGTGATCGGGCGGTCCCAGGTGGCGATCGTCACCAGGACGCCGTCGCTCCGGTCGAACTGGGCGCAGGCGATGCGTCCTTCGGAGCACTTGATCCGCCGCACGATCAGCAGGCTGTCGTCGTGCATGACGGGGGTGTCCTCGCGCTCCACGACGTGCACCGGCTCGTCGTTGCCCAGGGCAGCGAGCAGTTGGGCGACCTCGAAGGGGACCTCGTCGTCCGCGGTCTCCCGCGCCGGGGAGCCCTCGGGGAGGTTGCCGATCAGCATGGCCGGGCCGCGCCCGCCGAACAGGTCGTAGCGCAGGAAGATCCCCTGGCAGCTGCCGTCGGGGCCGGGCAGCAGGGCCGCCCCCAGGTTGCCCGGCCAGTCGCCGGGGTCCATGGCGAGGACGTCGAAGTCCGGGCCGGTGGGCGTGGCGGAGCGGCGGCGCAGAAAGGACATGGGGTCATCGTACGTGGGGCGGCGCACCGCACCGGTACGGTGTGGCGCCGTTCCCGGGACGAGGCGGGACAGGGCGGGACAGGGCGGGGCGGAACGGCGCGGGGGCGGGCCCGGACGGCCCTCCGGGAGCGGCCTCGGCTCCGGACGCGGCCCCGGGAGCGGTCAGGGCTCCAGGGCCCGGGACAGGCCGGCCCGGTCGGTGCCGGTCTTGGCGAAGACCGCCGAGAGCAGGCGGACGACGGTCTGCTCCCGGAGGCGCAGCTCCCGTGCGATCCCGGCGTTGTCCGTGCCCCGGGCGGCGCGCACGGCGACCGCCCGCTCGGCCTCGGTCAGGTCCGCGTCCTGCGGGGTGCGCAGCCGCCGCGGGCGCAGGCCCGCCGCCGTCAGTTCGCCGCGGGCGCGCCGGACCAGCCCGTCCGCCCCGCAGGCGGCCGCGGCCTCCATGCCCCGGTAGAGCTGCTCGGCCGCCTCGTGGACGCAACCGACGCGGCGCAGCGCCGTCCCGTGGTCGACGAGCGCCACGGCCAGTTCGTGGGCGGCCGGGGACTGCTCGAGCCGGGCGACGGCCTCGTCGAGGAGCCGGACCGCCTCGGCGGGCGGTGCGACGGCGGCCGCGGCGCGCAGCGCCTGGCCGATGCCGCCGGCGGTGCCGAAGGCACGGGCCCGGCGCACGGCGTCGGCCGCCACGTCGCGTGCCCGGTCCGGGTGGTCCGGGGCGAGCGCGAGGGCGTGGTCGAGCTGCCAGCGGCACCAGGCGGGATTGCGCATGCCCCGGGCCTCGAGCCTGCGGCCGACCTCCTCCAGGTGGCGTGCCGCGTCGCGGTGCCGGCCCAGGGCGAGCAGGAGTTCGCCGTGGACGGCCTGGGCGTCGGGGAAGGTGACGGCGGCCGGGAACGGGGCGCGCAGCCGTGCTCGCGGGCGAGTTCGTGCGCCTCCTCGGTGCGGCCGCGGGCCAGCAGGACGACGACGAGCGTGCCCACGGCGTACCACTCGACGGGGAGGCGGCCCGTGCCCATCCGTTCGGCGATCTCCAGCCCGGTGCGGGCGAAGTCCTCGGCCTCGGCCAGGCGTCCGCGGCGGTACTTGAGGTAGCCGAGCAGGGTGTAGCCGGAGGCGAGGTGGCCGCCGCGCCAACCGCGGCGCTCGAACGCGGCGATCCCGTCGAGGAACTGCTCCTCGCTGCGGCCGGGCCGGTCGCAGTACATGAAGGTGGAGGCCACCAGCAGGGGGACTTCGTAGCCCCAGTCGTCGCAGGCCCAGTCCAGGCCGTCGCCGAGGGCGCGCTCGGCGAAGTGCAGGGCGGTGTCCGCCGGTTCGCCCCGGACGACGGCGTCCCAGGCGCGCAGTCCGAGGATGTGCCGGTGGGCGCGGGTGCGGCCGGTGATCCGGTCGGCGAGGCGGGCCAGGCGCCGGGAGCGCGCCGGGGCGTCCTCCTCGTCGGCGCTGAAGGCGCTCCACATGAACTGCTCGGCCCGCATGCGCAGGCGTCCCGGTGCGTCGGTGGCGTGCCGGGCCGCGTCGGCGACGGTGGCGACCGCCTCGGCCATCCGGTCGGTGTGGGCGAGTGCCTGGGCCAGGCGGGAGGCGACCGTCTCGCGCAGCGCGGGAGCGAGCAGGGGCTCCTCCAGGGCGGCCCGCAGGTGGTTGATGGTCGTGGCGGGCTCGTGCAGGAGTGAGGCGCAGCCCAGTTCGAGGAGGACGGCGCCGCGGTCCTCGGGTGCCGGGGGTTCGCGCAGGGCGCGGGCCAGGCAGCGGCGGGCGGCCTCGGGGGCCCCGGAGCCCATGTGCTCGCGGGCGGCCTCGCGGAGCCGGCGCACGACCCACGGGTCGCCCTCGGGGTGCATCTCCAGCAGGTGGCGGGCCGCGGCGGTGGCGCCGAGTCCCGCGTCGAGCACCTCCACCGCGGCCTGCCCGTGCATGGCGACGCGGAAGCCGTGGGGTACGGAGCGGTAGACGGCGCCGGCGATCAGCGGGTGGACGAACTCCAGCTTCCCCCCGCCGTCGGGCGCGGGGAGGGGCCCGTCGTCGGGGACGGCCCGCAGCCGGGCGGCGGGCGCGGGCGCGCGGGGGCGGTCCGCGTCGGGCACGGGGGTCAGGATCCGGGCGCCGCGCAGCTGTTCGACCGCGTGGGCGGCCTCGGTGGGGCCCAGGCCGGCCAGGCCGGCCGCGGCCGCCGGGGAGACCTCGGGGGCGAGGACGGCGGCGGCCCAGGCGAACCGCTTGGCGGCCCCGCCGAGCCGCTCCAGCCTGTCCAGCAGCCCGGCGCCCTTGACCTGGGAGGCCAGGTCGGGCAGCGCGGCGGTGTTCCCGGCCCGCGGTTCGACCCCCTTCTCCCGCACCTTCTCGGCGAGTTCGACGGTCTCGAAGGGGTTGCCGCCGGTGACCGCCCACAGTTGGCGGCAGAACTCCTCGTCGGCGTCCTCCCCCAGTGCCTCGCGCACCAGGGCGCGGACGCCCGCCGGGGTGAGGGGTCCGAGCACGTGCGGGCGGGTGCCGCCCGGGCCCGTCATGGCCCGGAAGGCGGCCGGGTGGGAGGGCTGTTCGTCGGGGCGGTGGGCGAGCACCACGAGCATGGGCAGCTCCGCGGCGCGCGGCGCGTACCCCGCCAGCCAGTCCAGGGACTCGGCGTCGGCCCAGTGCGCGTCGTCCAGGACGAGGACGACCGGGCGCCGTCGCACGCCCAGGTGCGTGACGACCCAGTCCAGGCCGTCCCGCACGCCGGTGGGGTCGGGTGCGGTCCCCTCCTGCGCCGCCATCAGTCCCATGGCGGGTCCGAGGATGCCGTACCAGTCGCCCAGCAGTTCGCGCCGGCCGTCCTCGCCGGCCGCGGCGAGGACGGGCTGGAGCAGTTGGCGGACGACGTGGAACGGGGTGTGCTGCTCCTGTTCGGCGCCGCGGGCGAAGAGGACGGTGCAGCCGCGGGCCGCGGCCGAGCGCCGCACCTCGGCGAGCAGGGTGGTCTTCCCCGTGCCGGCGGGGCCGGCGAAGACGAGCAGGCCTCCGCGTCCGGCGGCGGCCCCCTCCGCCGCGTCCCCCTCCGGGCCGCACAGGTCGGTCAACGCCCCGGTGACGGCTGCTGTCTGGCTCTCGCGCTCGAGCACCCGGCGGCCCGGCCGCCGTCCGTCCTGCATCTCCCTCGCCCCTTCAGCAGGTCGGGCAGGTTCCGCCGAGACTACGCCCGCGCGGGCGGCCGGGGGCGCCTTCCGGCGTCATCGGCCGCCGCCGGGCGGCCGTTGTTCGCGCGGAGCGTACGCCCGGCGCGCGGCCGCCCCCCGGCGCCGGGTGCGCCGGGCGAGCCGGACGCACCGGGTGAGTGCCGGTCAGTTCAGGTCGAACTCCCCGTCACGGGCGCCCAGGACGAAAGCGCGCCACTCCCCCGGGGTGAAGATCAGGGCGGGCCCGTCGGGGTTGCGGCCGTCGCGCATGGCGATGTGGCCGTCGACGAAGGCGATCTGCACGTCCCCGACCCCCTGGCTGCTGGAGAGCCACTCCGCCCCGCTCAGGTCCAGGTCGGGCTTGGCCCCGCCCTGCGGCTGCTGTTGCTGCTCCGCGGTGGTGTCCCCCACGTCGTGCTCCTCCCAGTGTGGTCGTACGCACCCACAGTAGCGATCCCTGCGCGCCGCGCGCACGCCCGTGTCCCGGATTCCCGTTCCCGGCCGCCCCGTTCGGGCCTTCGGGCCGGCACGTCCGCCCCGCCGCCGGCGGCGGAACGCGCGCGGCCCCGGACCTGGGGAGGTCCGGGGCCGCGCGTCCGTGGCTCGGGGCTGGATCAGTCGTGCGGAACGACCGCGACGGGGCAGCTCGCGTGGTGCAGGACCGCGTGGGCGACCGAGCCCAGGCGGGGGCCGACGGGGGCGGCGCGGTGGCGGCGGCCGACGATCACGAGGTCCGCGGTGTTGGCGCGCTGCAGCAGCTGCTCCGAGGCCGGGCCGGAGACGACCTCCGGGGTGATCTGCACCCCGGGGAACCTCTCGCGCCACGGCGCCAGGACCTCGGTGAGCGCCTGGGTCTGGGCGCGCTCCAGGTCTCCCCTGAGGTCGGTCTCGATGCTCATCCCGTAGCCGTAGGCGTAGGCGTACACCGCCGGGAAGTTCCAGGTGTGCACGATCCTCAGGGGCGCCGAGCGGCGGGCCGCCTCGTCGAAGGCGAACTCGAGCAGCGCCTCCCCGGCCTGCTCGACGTCGATGCCGAGGACGATCTCGCCGTACCCGGCGCCCTCCTCGGGCAGGCTCCCGGCGCGCACCGAGACCACCGGGCAGTCCGAGCGCGCGGCGACCGCAAGCCCGACCGAGCCCAGCAGGAAGCCGCTCACGGTGCCCAGCCCGCGGGAACCGAGCACCAGCATCCGCGAGTTGCCGGAGGCGCCCAGGAGCGCCGGCACGGGGAGGGAGGGGAGCAGGTCGGTGGAGACGGGCAGGCCAGGGTGGCTGCCGCGCACCTCCTCGGCCGCCCCGCTCAGCAGCTTCTCGGCCCATCCGTGCATGTCGGTGAGCAGGTCGGCCCACTCCGGCTGGGACCTCCGCTCCCATGCGTGCACCACCCGCAGAGGCAGGTCGCGCAGGGTCGCCTCCCGCGCGGCCCACCGCGTGGCGGCGAGGCTTTCGTCCGAGCCGTCCACACCCACGGTGATCGGTTCCAGCATGGGAGCACCTCCATGTGCCGTTCGTCGTACCGGCCGCGGGTGTCCGCCGCCGGTGTCCACCCTGCCGCTTCCGGCGGGGTGCCGTGCAGGGCCGCAGGTCCCCTTGCGGGGCCGGACGTCCCTGGCCCGTCCGGCTCCGTGGGGGCCGGCCGGGACCCGCCTCCGGGCGGGTCCGCGCCGTGCCCGCCGGAGCGGGTGGCGTTCACCGCGAGGATACGGCTTCGGCCCGTGCGGGCTGCGGGCGGGCGGGGCGGCCGCCGCGCGACCGCGGTGCCGCCACAGCGCCGCCGCGGTGACGCTGCGGTGACGCTGCGGTGACGTCAGAGGTGGTGGCCGCCCCGGTCGTGGGGTCGGAGGGCTTGAGCCCCTGGGTGCGCGAGGCGATGACGGCGGCCTGGACCCGCCGCTCGACGCCGAGCTTGGCCAGCAGGCGCGAGATGTGGTTCTTGACGGTCTTCTCCGCCAGGAAGAGCCGCTCGCCGATCTGCCGGTTCGTCAGCCCCTCGCCGATCAGGGCGAGGATCTCCCGTTCGCGGCCGGTCAGGTCCGGCAGGGTGTCCGGGCCGGGCTCAGGATCGGCGGCCTCGGCGCCGCGCAGCCGCGCCATGAGGCGGGCGGTGGCGCTCGCGTCCAGCAGGGACTGCCCGGAGGCCACGGTGCGCACCGCGGAGACCAGGTCCGAGCCCCGGATCTGCTTGAGGACGTAACCGGAGGCACCGGCCATGATCGCGTCCAGCAGCGCCTCCTCGTCGTCGAAGGAGGTCAGCATCAGACAGGCGAGCCCGGGCATGCGCGAACGCAGCTCCCGGCACACGCTCACCCCGTCGCCGTCGGGCAGGCGGACGTCGAGGACGGCCACGTCCGGGCGCAGCGCGGGGACCCTGACCAGGGCCTGCTCGGCCGTGGCGGCCTCCCCGACCACGGTCAGGTCGGGCTCGGAGTCGAGCAGGTCGTGCACGCCTCTCCTGACCACCTCGTGGTCGTCCAGCAGGAACACCCTGATCGGGGCGTCCGGGGTGGGCTGTTCGCTGTCCGACATGCCTGCTCCTACCTCCTGCGTCGTGGCGGTGCGGGGCCCTGTGCCGGCCGCCCGCCGTCGTCCTGCCCGGGCTCCGGCGGGCTCCGGCGGGCTCCGGCCGGTGCGGGACGGCCGGACCGCGGACCGCCGCGGCGGTCCGGTCAGGTGCGGGCCGGACCGGGGGTCCCGGCCGGCGCCCGCGGCCCGGCCCGTGTGCCCGCACCGGGGCTGCGCGGGGCGGGCCCCTCGGGCCCGTAGCCTATGCGCACCAGCGCCTGGGGGCTGCCCGGGCCGCCGGACGGGCCGTGCACACGCCGCCGCAGGTCCTCCCACTCGAGCGCCCGGTGGAGCACCGAGGCGCGCAGTCCGCGGACGGTGAGCAGCAGCAGTACGCGCTGCAGCGCCTGCCCGGCCAGCAGCCGGTCGGCGGGACGGTCGTGACGGGTGCCCAGCAGGAGCAGGCGGGGGTGCTCCTCGAACCGCAGCCCGGGCGGTCGGCGGTCCGGGTCCGGGGGCGGGGCGGGGGCGTTCCCGCCCCGGGCCCGGCCGTCCCGGGGGACGGTCGCGCACGGGCCGCCCCGGCCGCCCCGGCCGCCGCTCCCCGTACTGCCGCCGCCGGGGAGGCCGATGCCGGGGAGGCCGATGCCGGGGAGGCGGCCGGCAGGGAGGCGGCCGGCGGCGTCCCGGTGCTCGGCCTCGGCGGCCAGGTCCAGCAGCCGTCCGGTCTCCTCCGTTCCCGGCAGGGCCGGCACGGCGCCCTCGGCCCGTGCCGCCGAGGCCAGTTCGGCGAGGATCCCGTCGGGCACCGGGTGGTCGCCGAAGGGCAGGCGGCTGCTGTGGCGGCGCCAGATGGCGTCGTACAGGCCCCGGTCCGGGCCGCACCGGCCCGCCTCCGGCCCGGTGCGCGGAGAGCCGGCCAGCCGCACCGCGGCCAGCAGCCCCGGGTCGGCGGGGTCGGGCAGGACCCGCGTCACCGGCTCCCACCCCAGGTGCCGGGCGGCCACCCGCAGATTGAGGACGGCAGCGCCCGCCGACACGTACGGGCCCCGTCCGTCCCACCCCGCTCCGGGCGGGGAGGGACGGACGCCGGCGCGGATCCCGTCGGCGCGGATCCCGTCGGCGCGGGCCCCGCCGGTGCGGAGCCCGTCCGTCCACGTCCCGTCGGCCCGGACCTCGACGGTGCGGGTGTACGGCAGGAAGCGCAGGCGCCACGGCCGGACGTCGCACAGGGACGGCGCGGCGACCGCGGCGGAGACCAGGGTCTCCAGCGCGGCGGCGTTCAGGACCGGCTCCTGCACGGCGGTCTCCTCGGCGGTGGGCGGGGCCTCGGCGTCGGCCTCCCGTCCCGTCCCAGGTTTCGCCGCGTCCGGGCGGCCCGGCAGGGCCCCAAGGGCGCCCGCGCGCACGCCGTGCGTCCCTGCCCGCACGGGGTCCCGGGGGACCTTCGTCCCTTCTTCGTGGGCCGGTGGCCCCGTGCTGCCGCAGTGGGGCCGCCGGGCCCGGTCCGGGGCCTCTTCCGGCTGCTATACCGGTTCCGGCCGTAGACGCCGCGGCCCGCTCCTCCTCCCCCCGACACCCGGAGTCCGCCATGCTCTCCACCGATTCGGCCGCCGTGGTCCGAGCCACCCTGCCGGTCGTCGCCGAGGCGCTCGACGAGATCACCGCCCGCTTCTACGCCACCATGCTGGGCGAGCACCCCGAGCTGCTGGACGGGATGTTCAACCGGGGCAACCAGGCCAGCGGCGCCCAGCGCCGGGCCCTGGCCGGCTCGATCGCCGCCTTCGCGCAGGCCCTGCTCTCCGACCCCGACACCCGCCCGGACGCGCTGCTGGCCCGCATAGCCCACAAGCACGCGTCCCTGGGCGTCACCGACGACCAGTACACGATCGTCCACAAGTACCTGTTCCGCGCCATCGCCGAGGTCCTGGGCGAGGCGGTGACCCCCGAGGTGGCCGCGGCCTGGGACGAGGTCTACTGGCTGATGGCCGGCGCCCTGATCTCCCTGGAGGCCCGCCTGTACGACCGGGCGCGGGTCGAGCCCGGGCAGGTCTGGCGCCGGTGGACGGTGGTGGGGCGCCGCGAGGAGACCCGCGACGCGGCCTCCTTCCTGCTGCGCCCGGCCGACGGCGCCCCCGCCCCGGAGGCCCGGGCCGGCCAGTACGTGAGCGTGCGGGTGCAGGCCGCCGACGGGGTGCACCAGCTGCGCCAGTACTCCCTGTCGTCCGACCCGGACAACGAGCTGCGCCGCATCACCGTCAAGCGGGTCCGCGGCGCCGACGTCCCCGACGGCGAGGTGTCGAACCTGCTGCACGAGCAGGTGCGCGCCGGCGACGAGCTGACCCTGTCCGCCCCCTTCGGCGACGTCGCCCTGGACGAGGCGGACACCCCGCTGGTGCTGGTCTCCGCCGGGATCGGCTGCACCCCGATGACCGGCATGCTCGGCCACCTGGCGTCCACCGGCTCCAAGCGCCCGGTCCTGGTCCTGCACGCGGACCGCTCCCCCGCCGACCACGCGCTGCGTGCCGAGACGCGCGAGCTGGTAGGGGACCTGCCCGACGCCCGCGCCGTCTTCTGGTACGAGCGTCCCGGGGCCGAGGAGCCGGACGCCCGGGCCGGCCTGATGGACCTGGCCGGGGTCGCCGTCCCCAAGGACTCCACGGTGTACCTGTGCGGCCCGCTGCCCTTCATGCGCACCGTGCGCGGCGACCTGCTGCGCGCCGGGGTCCCCGCCCGCGACATCCACTACGAGGTCTTCGGCCCCGACCTGTGGATCCCCGGCGACGCCGCCTGATCCGCCCCTCCCCGCGGGGGCGGGGGCGGCCCGCTCCGGAACCGCGTCCTGCGGTCCGGCGCGGGCCGTCCCCGCCGCGGGAAGCGGCCTCCGTGCGTACCGAGGGCCCCGAACGGCTACGGTGACAGGGTGGGACGGGCCGGACGCGGCCCGGACGGACTGCGGAGGGTAATGCGGGTGGAAGGCACCGAGGGCGGCCGAATGCGGCTGCCTCAGCTGAGGCTGGACGATCTGCTCACCGAACTCCAGGCCCACCTGGACTCGGCGCGCGGCACCCGCGACCGGGTGCACAGCCTGCTGGAGGCGGTGCTCGCGGTCGGCCGCGAACTCGAGCTGGAGCAGGTGCTGCGGCACATCGTCGAGTCGGCCGTGGCCCTGGTCGACGCCCGCTACGGCGCGCTGGGCGTGATCGGCCCGGACGGGGAGCAGCTGTCGGAGTTCCTGACCGTCGGGGTGAGCGAGGAGGAGACCGCCGCCATCGGCCCGTACCCGCGCGGGCACGGCATCCTCGGCGAGCTGATCCGCCACCCCGAGCCCCTGCGCCTGCCCAAGCTGTCCGAGCACCCCTCCTCGTACGGCTTCCCGCCCAACCACCCGCCGATGAACTCCTTCCTGGGCGTGCCGATCCGGGTGCGCGACCAGGTGTTCGGCAACCTCTACATGACGGAGAAGCAGGGCTCGGCGGAGTTCGACGCCGAGGACGAGGCGGTGCTGTCCACCCTGGCCGTGGCGGCCGGCGTGGCGATCGACAACGCCCGCCTGTACGAGGAGACCCGGCGGCGCGAGCTGTGGCTGCGGGCGAACGCCGAGATCACCCACGGCCTGCTGTCCGGCGGCCCGCGCAGCGAGGTGATCGGCCTGATAGCCGAGCGCGCGCTGGCCAACACCTCGTCCTCGCTGGCCGTGATCGCCGTGCCCATGGCGGACACCTCGGCGCTGACCGTGGAGCTGGCGGTCGGCCGGGGCGCCGAGAGGTTCCGCGGCCTGGTGCTGCCGGCCGAGGGCACCCTGATCGGCGCGGCGCTGACCGCCGGCGGTCCGGTGACCAGCGCCGACTCCTCGGCCGACCCGCGGATCCTCGTCGGGCCGTCGCGGTTCACGGGCCTGGGCCCGGCCGTCGCGGTGCCCATCGGCACCGGCTCGGGGGTGCGCGCGGTCCTGCTCCTGGCCCGCGACCGGGGGGCGCCGGTGTTCACCGGCACCGAGACCTCCCCGCTGCTGAACTTCGCCGGGCAGGCCGCGCTGGCCATGGAACTGTCCGAGCGGAGGCGCGACGCCGAGCAGATCGCGCTGCTGGAGGACCGCGACCGGATCGCCCGCGACCTGCACGACCTGGCGATCCAGCGGCTGTTCGCGACCGGGATGACGCTGCAGAGCGCGGAGCGCTTCATCAGCCACCCCCAGGCGTCCGAGCGGGTCCTGCGGGCCGTCGGGGACCTGGACGAGACCATCAAGATCATCCGGTCCACGATCTTCGGGCTGCGGGCCCACGAGAGCGGCGGCGGCCAGAACCTGCGGGCCCGCACCGTGCGGGCGGTCAGTGAGGCGGCCCAGGTGCTGGGCTTCGCGCCGAGCCTGCGCATGGAGGGCCTGCTGGACACCCACGTCTCCCGGGAGGCCGCCGAGGCGCTGGCCGCGGTGCTCGGCGAGTCCCTGACGAACGTCGCCCGCCACGCCCGGGCCAAACGGGTGGACGTGGCCCTGGAGACCGACGGCCGGGAGGTCGTGCTCACCGTCACCGACGACGGCGTGGGCATCGCCCCCGGCGGCCGGCGCAGCGGGCTGCGCAACCTGGCCGAGCGGGCGGAGCGGCTCGGCGGCACCCTGGAGCTGTCCGCCCCGCCGTCCGGCGGCACGGTGCTGACCTGGCGCGCCCCCTGCCGGGAGGACTGACCCCGGCCGGGAGGACCCGCCGTGCCGACGGTGCGGGCGAGGACCGGCCGGCGCGCAGCCCGGACGCCAGGGGAGCCCGGACGCCAGGGGAGCCCGGAGGATCAGGAGGCCCGGACGGTCAGGAGGCCCGGGCCGTCGCGGCCGCCAGCACGCGGCCGGACACCAGTTCGGGGGCGATCCGGACGAAGACCTGCTCGGCGGCCGGCACCCACGGGTGCGAGCCGGTGGCACGCAGCCGGGCCGACTCCTCCGGGTCGGTCACCACGGAGGCCCTGCCCGTCACCGTCACGCTCCAGCCGGTGCCCTCCGGCTCGTCGAAGCGGTCCGCCTGGAAGGCCACCACGTGCCCGTCCGTCGCGCGGACCAGGCGGGACCGGGCGGAGGTGCACAGCAGCACACCCCGGTCCTCGTCCAGCTGGAAGGTGACCGGGACGACGGCGGGCAGGGCGTCCAGGGTGCACACCACGCGCCCGATCGACACCGATGCCAGTAGCCGGAGGCATTCCTGCCTGCCGGCCTCGCGAGAACCGTCGTGTCCGTGCATGTGCCAATCCTCCGTGCCGGCGGGGACCGCGCGGTAGGGCCGGTGGTCCTTGCTTGTCACCGCCGAGCAGCCCGGCGGGAGGGGGCCGCACCCCCGAAGGGCCTCCCCGGGGCGCCGGACCGCCGGGAGGCGGGCATGGTGGAAGGAGCCCGTCCGGCCCCGCCCGACCGCGGGAGGCCCGCCCGGGACCGGTCACGCTCCCGGCGGCGCCCGGCCGGCGCACCGCGCGCCGGGCAGGGGGCGCGGTCGCAGGGCGCATCGTGCAGTTGTGGAGGAGACATGGCACCGGCACCCGACCGCCGCCCCGTCGTGGCCGGCGTGGACTCCGTCCTCCCCAATCCGGCGGCCCTGGTGTGGGCCGCCGACGAGGCGCACCGGCGCGAGGCGCCGCTGTGCCTGGTGCACGCCCTGGCGCCGCCGCCCCGGGGCCGCCACCACCCCGGTGCGGAGGCCCACCACCAGTCCCTGAGGGAGCAGGGGCGGCAGGCGCTGGAACGCGGCGCCGCCCTGGCCCACGAGCGGTACCCGGACCTGGAGGTGTCCTCGTCGGTCGAGGAGGGACCGCCGGCCCTGGTCCTGTGCCGGCAGGCGGCGCACGCGGAGACGGTCGTCCTGGGCTCGCGCGGGCTCTCCCGCGCCGCGCAGGTGGTCAGCGCCGGCTCGGTGACGGTCCCGGTGAGCGCCCAGGCCTCGTGCCCGGTGGTGGTGGTCCGGGAGCCGGAGCAGTCCGCGCGCCCGCAGCAGCCGCCGCTGGTGGTCGTCGGGGTCGACGGCAGCCTCCCCTCCGCGGCCGCGCTGGAGTACGCCTACGAGGCGGCGGCCCTGCGCGGCGCGGTGCTGCGGGCGGTGTGGGCGTGGCGCCCCCCGCGGTTCGTGCCGACGGACGAGGAGTCCGCGGAGGACGAGCGCCGGCGGCGGCTGGCGCAGTCTCTGGCCGTGTCCGGCGCCGGGTTCCCCGGGGTCGGGACCGAGCAGGAGGTGGTCCGCGGCCATCCGGTGGAGGAGCTGGTCCGGGTGTCCGGGCGGGCCGCGCTCCTGGTGGTGGGCAGGCGGGGCCGCGGCGGGTTCACCGGGATGCGGCTCGGCTCCGTCGCCCACGGCGTCCTGCGCCACGCACAGTGCCCGGTCGCCGTCGTGCCCGCGCCGGAGGGCGAGGGCTGAGCGGGGCGTCCCGGGCGCCGCGTCGTACCAGTCGTGAAGGAGGCGGTCGGATGCCGTCCGTGCCCCGTTCCCCCGTGCCGTCCTTCCCCGTCCTGCTGGACGGGGAGCCGGACCGCGGGCTGTCCCGCTGGCTGTGGCTGGTGAAGTGGCTGCTGGCGCTCCCCCACGTCGTCGTCCTGTTCTTCCTGTGGACGGCCTTCGCGGTGCTGAGCGTCGTGGCGTTCTTCTCGGTCCTGGCCACCGGCCGCTATCCGCGTGCGGTCTTCGAGTTCAACGTCGGGGTGCTGCGCTGGCACTGGCGCGTGGCCTACTACGCCTACGCCGTCCTGGGCACCGACCGCTACCCGCCCTTCACCCTGGCCGACGTGCCCGGCTACCCGGCCCGGCTGGAGGTGGTGCCTCCCGGGCGCCTGTCCCGGGGCCTGGTGCTGGTCAAGTGGTGGCTGCTGGCCCTGCCCCACTACCTGGTCGTCGGCCTGTTCCTCGGCACGGCGCCCGGGCCGGAGGAGGCGGGCCGCGCCGGCCTGATCGGGCTGCTCGCCCTGTTCGCCGTCGTCGGCCTGGCCGCCACCGGCCGCTACCCGTCAGGCCTGTTCGACCTGCTGATGGGGCTCAACCGGTGGGTGGTGCGGGTGGCCGTCTACGCAGCCCTGATGACCGACTCCTACCCGCCGTTCCGGCTGGACGCGGGCGGGGCCGACCCGGCACGGCACGGGGCCGGGTCCCCCGGCGCGGGGACGGGGGACGCGGGCCCCGGCGGGGCGGGACCCGGCGGGGCCGGGAGGGCGCCGTGAACCCCGCGCCGTTCCCCTCCTCCTGTTCCTCCGGTTCCTTCCGCGCGCCGGGACGCGTGCCGCCCGGCACACGTCCCGCGCGGCTCCCGGTGGCGGGCGCAGCGGCGGCCGTCCTGTACGCCGTGCTCGTCCGCCCCCGGCTGCTGCGCTGCGGCGCCACCCGCGAGGAAGCCGGGCGCGCCCTCCCCGGCGACGGCCTGGTCCCCGGGGCCCGCAGCCGCACCACCATGGCCGCGACGCTGCCCGCCCCGCCGGTCCGGGTGTGGCCCTGGCTGGCGCAGATGGGCTGCGACCGGGGCGGCTGGTACAGCTGGGACCGGCTCGACAACGGCGGGCGGCCCAGCGCCAGGACCCTCGTGCCGCGATGGCAGGACCTCGCCGAGGGCGACCGCCTGCACTCGGTGCCCGGCGGCCGCGCGTGGTTCACCGCCGCCGTGGTGGACCCGCCGCGGACACTGGTCCTGCACACGTGCCTGTCCCTGCCCTCGGGCGTCCCGTTCGATCCCGCCGGCCCGCGGCCGCGGGCGTGGACCGAGGGCGTGTGGGGTTTCCACCTGGAGCCCCTCCCGGGCGGGCGGACCCGCCTGCTGGTGCGCACGGTCGGGCGCGACGAGCCGCGCCTGCCGATGCGGCCGGTCTCCGTGCTGTTCGGCGAGCCGGCCCATCTGGTCATGCAGAGGCGTCAGTTCCGCAACCTGCGGGCGCGGGTGGAGCCGGCGCGGACTGACGGGGCCGCCGTCCTGGGCTACCTGCGGTACGTGCCGGTCGGGCGGCATCCGGGGGTCCTCGCGCGGACACTTCGGGCGGGCGTCGGAGCACGGACCAAAGGGTTGTACGGTGGACAACCGGCGCACGCGCCCCGCCCCCCTTGCCCGACCCCGCACCGCCCCTGGAGGTGGCCAGCACCGTGACCACCGTCCCGGACCCCCTGCCGACGGCGAGTGAGCCCTTCATACACCCGGCCCTGTTCTACCGGGCTTGGAGGACTACCTGACCGGGGTCGGCGGCTTCGTCGAGGCCGCGCTCGCGGCGGGCGAGCCCGTCCTCGTCGCCGTGCCCGGGCCCCGGCTCGCCGCGCTGCGCGACCGCCTCGGCCCCGCCCGCGACGGCCTGGCCCTCGTGGACATGACCGAGCTGGGCCGCAACCCCGGCCGCATCCTCGCCGCCCTGCGCGACTTCGCCGACCGCCACCCGGGCCGCGCAGCGCGGATCGTGGGGGAGCCGATCTGGCCCGGCCGTTCCCGGGCCGAGACCACGGAGGCGACGCGGCACGAGGCCCTGATCAACCTCGCCTTCGCCGGCCGCACCGCGACCGTCCTGTGCCCCTACGACGCGAACGGTCTGCCCGCCCGGGTCCTGGCCGACGCCCGCCGCACCCATCCGGTGGTCGTCGAGGACGGCCGCGAGCGCCCCAGCCCCCACTACGCCGACCCCGCGGACGTCGGGGCCGGCTGCGACACCCCCCTGCCCGACCCTCCCGGCGACGGCACCGTGGCCGTCGACTTCTCCGCGGGCCTGCTGTCGGCGGCGCGCCACCGGGCGGACGTCTGGGCGGCCGAGGCGGGCCTGGACGCCCGGCGCCGGACCGACTTCGTCCTCGCGGTCGGCGAGGCCACCACGAACTCCGTCGCCCACGGCGGCGGGTACGGCACCCTGCGCCTGTGGACCGACCGCGGCGTGCACACCGCGGAGGTCCGCGACCGGGGCCGGCTGGCCGATCCGCTGGCCGGCCGCCGCCGCCCCTCCCGGAGTCGGCCGACGGCGGCCGGGGGCTGTGGATGATCCACCAGCTGTGCGACCTGGTCGAGACCCGCGCCGGTTCGGGCGGCCTGGTCCTGCGCATGCACATGGCCGCCGGCGGCTCCTGAACGGCGGGCACCGCCGAGGGGTCGCAGCGGGCGCCTCGGAGGGACCTGGTGCGGGCGGCCGACGAATGTCAATATAGAAACATGTCGAATTCCACGGCCGCGGAGAGACCGGTGCAGGCACCCCCGGAGGCGGAGCCCGCGGTGCCGTGCTGCCCCCCGCTGACCTCGGCGGAGCTGTCCGAGGCGGACGCGCGGACCATGGCGGCGATGTTCAAGGCGCTGTCCGACCCCGTCCGGCTGCGCCTGTTCTCCCGGGTGGCCTCGCACCCCGGCGGCGAGGCGTGCGTGTGCGACATCCAGGACGTCGGCGTCTCCCAGCCCACCGTGAGCCACCACCTGAAGAAGCTGCGCGAGGCGGGCCTGCTCACCTCCGAGCGGCGCGGCACCTGGGTGTACTACCGGGTGGCCCCGGAGGTGCTGGCCGCCATGGCGGCCATGCTCACCCGGCACTCCTGACGCCCCGGCCGCACGTCGCCCCGCGTCCGGCCGGACGCGGGGCGGCGTGCGCGAGCGGGACCCTCCCGACGCTCAGCAGCCGCCGGCGGGGGCGGGGCCGCCGATCTGCAGGACGGCCGGGGCCGCGCAGCAGCCGCCGTCGGCGGCCCCGTCGGCCTCCTCGGCCTCGGGCCGGTCGAACAGGCCCGCCCCGCCGCACACTCCGGTCTCGGGGAGGGTCAGTTCGACGCGCTCGGCGGCCTCGCGGTCGCCGGCCAGGGCGGCGGCGACCGAGCGCACCTGCTCGTAGCCGGTCATGGCCAGGAACGTCGGGGCGCGGCCGTAGGACTTCATCCCCACCAGGTACACGCCCTGCTCGGGGTGGGAGAGCTCCTTGACGCCGTGCGGGTAGACGGTGCCGCAGGAGTGCTGGTTGGGGTCGATCAGCGGGGCGAGCGCGACGGGGGCCTGGAGGCGCTCGTCCAGGCCGAGGCGGACCTCGGAGAGGAAGGACAGGTCGGGGCGGAAGCCGGTGAGGACGACGACCTCGTCGACCGGGTCGGTGCGGCGGCCGTCCTCGGCCACCAGCACCGGGCGCCCGTCGTCGTCGCGCTCGACGGCGGCGGTGCGGAAGCCGGTGACCGCCGAGGCGTGGCCGGCCTCGACTGCGGCCTTGGCCGCGAGCCCGAGGGCGCCGCGGGCGGGGAGCTGGTCGGCCTCGCCGCCGCCGAAGGTGTTGTCGCCGATGTCGCGGCGCAGGATCCACAGCGCGTGCGTTCCCGCCTCCTCCTCCGCCAGGCGGGCCAGGGCCGCGAGGGCGGTGAAGGCGGAGGCTCCGGAGCCGACCACCGCGGTGCGCCGGCCGGCGAAGCGGGCGCGGACCGCCGGGTCGTCGAGGTCCGGCATGCGGTAGGAGATGCGGTCGGCCGCGGCCTTCTCCCCGATGGCGGGCAGGCCGTCGCCGCCGAGGGGGGCGGGGGTCGTCCAGGTGCCGGAGGCGTCGACGACCGCGCGTGCGGTGATCCGTTCCTCGCCGCCGTCGGCGGTGGTGAGGTGGACGGTGAAGGGCTGCCCGTCGCGGCCGGAGTCGACGACGCGGTCCCGTCCGGCGCGGGCCACGCCGGTGACGGTGGCGTTGTAGCGGACCCTGCCGCCCAGTGCGTCGGCGAGCGGCTGGAGGTACCGCTCCGCCCAGTCGCCGCCGGTGGGACAGGCGGATCCGTCGGGGCGGACCCAGCCGGTGGGGGCCAGCAGCTTCTCCGCCGCCGGGTCGACGACCTCGTCCCAGGTGGAGAACAGCGGCACGTGGCTCCACTCGCGCACGGAGGCGGCGGCCGAGGCACCGGCCTCCAGGACCAGCGGCTCGAGACCGCGCTCGACCAGGCGGGCGGCGGCGGCCAGGCCCACGGGGCCGGCCCCGATCACGACGACGGGCGGTTCGGCGGTGGGTGCGCTCATGGCAGGCGTGTCCTTACGTCCTCGTGCGGCCGGTGCAGCAGGGAAGGCCCGGTCGGCCGCTCGCTTCGATGTGCGTCGATGTGCGTCTATGTGAAGGAGCTTGCCACTCCGCATCGACAGACGTCAACATAGACGCATGTCGAAATTGAATGCGAAGAGCTTACGAAGCCCCTGGAGAGGCCCCCGAGCCGGCCTTCCGGCCCCGGGGGCTCCCGGAGAACCGCCGCACACGACCGCGGTCCGACACCGACCGGCACCGCCGGCGCCGTCCGGCACCCCCGGCACCGACCCGCCCCCGAAGGAGCGCCCTCCGGTGGAACACGCCGACCTCGCCGTCATCGGCGCAGGCCAGGCCGGGCTCGCCACCGCGGCCGCCGCGCCCGCCCACGGCTTCACCCCGCTCGTCCTCGAGGCGGCCGACGCCCCGGGAGGGGCCTGGCCGCACTACTACGACAGCCTCACCCTCTTCTCCCCGGCGAGGTACTCGGCGCTTCCCGGCCGCCCCTTCCCCGGCGACCCCGACCGCTGTCCGGGCCGGGACGAGGTGGTGGCCTACCTGCGCGACTACGCCGCCGCGCTGGACGCCGACATCCGCACCCGCACCCGGGTGACCTCCCTGCGCCGCGAGGACGGCGCCTGGACCGTCACCGCCGAGGACGGCAGGACGTGGTCGGCACGGGCCGTGGTCTGCGCGACCGGTGACTACACCACTCCCCACCGGCCCGACCTGCCCGGCCGGGACGGCTTCACCGGCACCCTGCTGCACGCGGCCGACTACCGCCGCCCCGACGGCTTCGCCGGCCGGCGGGTCGTGGTGGTGGGCGGCGGGAACTCCGCGGTGCAGATCGCCGCCGAGCTCGGCGCCGTCGCCGACACCACCCTGGCCACCCGCCGCCCCCTCGCCTGGACACCGCAGCGCCCGCTCGGCCGCGACCTGCACCGGTGGCTGAAGCACACCCGCCTGGACACCGCCCCTCTCACCCGGCTGTGGCAGAGGCTGCCGGTCTCCGTCCTCGACGACGGCCGGTACCGCGCGGCCCTGGAGGCCGGCGGCGTGGACCGCCGCGAGATGTTCACCCGCTTCGAGGACGACGGCGTCGCCTGGGCCGACGGCACGCGCGAGAAGGTCGACGCGGTGGTGCTGGCCACCGGCTACCGCCCCGCGTTCCCCCACCTCGCAGGCACCGGGGCCCTGGACGCCGGAGGCAGGCCCCTGCACCGCGGCGGCCTCTCCACCACCGTGCCGGGCCTGGGCTACGTCGGCATGGAGTTCCAGCGCGGCTTCTCCTCCAAGACCCTGCGCGGCGTCGGCCGGGACGCCGCGCACGTCCTGAGGCACCTGCGGAGTTGACTCCCTGCCGCCCCGGAAGGCGGCCTCGGTCCCCGGACACCCGTCGGACTTCGCGTCCTGTGGCCGCCGAACGCGTGCGACGGCGGAACCACCGGCCGGGGGCGCCTTCCGGGCCACGAGGCTCCGGCGCCTCCGGGTGCCGCGGCTGCCGCCCACCGGCTGAAGACGGACTCCCCGCGCCGCATTCAGGTGGTCGCGGTCGACGCGTGCTGCCCGGCCCCGGAAGGGTCACGAGGAATCCGCCACCGTCCGGCATCCGCCACGACGGAACCGGGAACCCCTGAACGCCCGCCGGTTCACACGTCCGGGCTCGCCGGGGACCGGCCGAGCAGGGCGGCGATCTCGCGGGCGGCGTCGCGGGCGGGGCGGCCGACGCCGATCAGGGTGGCCGAGGCCGGGCCGGTCCAGTCGCCGTAGCCGAGCAGGTGCAGCCTCGGTTCGCCGACGGCCCGGGTGCCGTCGGTGGGGATGCGGCCGCGGGCGCCGCGCAGACCGAGCGGGGCGAGGTGGGCCAGCGCCGGGCGGAAGCCGGTGCACCAGATCACCGCGTCCGCCTCCGCGCGCGTGCCGTCGGTCCACTCCACGCCGTCCTCGGTGAGGCGGGTGAACATCGGCTGGGCCTTGAGCAGGCCCGCGTCGCGGGCCGCGCGGACCGGCGGCACGGCGACGACGTCACCGAGGGAGGCGACGCCGCCGGTGTCGGCGCGGCCTGCCTCCAGGGCGCGGCGGCGGGCGGTGGCCACGTCGAACAGGGCGCGGCCGTCGATGTCGTCGGGCAGGAAGCGGGGCGGGCGCAGGGTCGCCCAGGTGAGGTCGATGCCGGCCGGGGCGAGGTCGGCGGCGATCTGCGCGCCGGAGTTCCCGCCGCCGACCACGACGACCCGCTGCCCGGCGAAGTCGGCGGGGCGGCGGTAGTCCACGGTGTGCAGCTGCCGTCCGGCGAAGGCCTCCCGGCCGGGGACGGCGGGGACGAACGGGCGCCACCAGGTGCCCGTCGCGGAGACCACCGCGCGGGCCGACCAGGTGCCCGCGTCGGTCTCCACGCGCAGCCGGGCGCTGTCGCGGCGGACGGCGCCGACCCGCACGGGACGGTGGACGGGCAGGCCGTAGCGGCGCTCGTAGTCGGTGAGGTACTCCGCCACGTGCCGGGCGTCCGGGTACTCCTGGCCGGCCTGTGCGGGCATGGGCCGACCGGGCAGCGAGGAGTGGGCGGCCGGGGAGAACAGGTGGAGGGAGTCCCACGCGTGCCGCCACGCCCCGCCGGGCTCGGCCTGCGCGTCGAGGACGGCGAAGCCGACCCCGAGGCGGCGCAGGTGGTAGCCGGCGGCGAGCCCTGCCTGGCCGCCGCCGACCACCACCACGTCCACCGCGTGCGTCACGGGGCCGTCGTCACGGCGTCGGTGCCGAACTTCTTGCGCCAGGCCAGGGCGACGTAGACCAGTCCGACGAGGACGGGGACCTCGATCAGCGGCCCGACGACGCCGGACAGCGCCTGGCCGGAGGTGACGCCGAAGGTGGCGATGGCGACCGCGATGGCCAGTTCGAAGTTGTTGCCGGCGGCGGTGAAGGCCAGGGTGGCGGTGCGGTCGTAGGCCAGGCCGATCGCCTTGCCCAGGACGAAGCTGCCGAAGAACATGATCGCGAAGTAGGCCAGCAGGGGCAGCGCGATCCGGGCGACGTCCCACGGCTTGGAGGTGATGGTCTCCCCCTGCAGGGCGAAGAGGATCACGATGGTGAACAGCAGGCCGTACAGCGCCCACGGGCCGATCCTCGGCAGGAACCTGCTCTCGTACGACTCGCGGCCCATCCTCCTCTCCCCGATGCGGCGGGTGAGGAACCCGGCCAGCAGCGGCACGCCGAGGAAGATGACGACGTTGAGCGCGATCTCCCACATCGAGACGTCCAGGCCGGTGCCGTCGCCCAGGCCGAGCCAGCCGGGGAGCAGGTCGAGGTAGAACCAGCCGAGCAGGCCGAAGGCGAGGACCTGGAAGACGGAGTTGAGGGCGACGAGGACGGCGGCGGCCTCGCGGTCTCCGCAGGCCAGGTCGTTCCAGATGATGACCATCGCGATGCAGCGGGCGAGTCCGACGACGATCAGCCCGGTGCGGTACTCGGGCAGGTCGGGCAGGAAGGTCCAGGCGAGGGCGAACATCACCGCCGGCCCGACGACCCAGTTGACCACCAGCGAGGAGGCCATCAGCTTCTTGTCGCCGGTGACGGTGTCGAGCCGGTCGTAGCGGACCTTGGCCAGCACCGGGTACATCATGACCAGCAGGCCGAGCGCGATCGGCAGCGAGATCCCGCCGATCTCGACGGCGGCCAGGGCGTCGCCCATGCCGGGGACGACGCGGCCGAGGCCGAGGCCGACCGCCATGGCGAGCAGGATCCACACCGCCAGGTAGCGGTCGAGGGTGGAGAGCCCGGCGGTGACCGCCTGCTCCCCGGTGGCGGCCCGCGGGGCGGTCGCGGGTTCGGTGCTGGTCACGGGCAGGACCTCTTCGTATCGGCGGCAAGGGTGGTGCGGGCGGCGGCGGCGAGGTCGGCGAAGGCTCCGGCCAGGGCGTCGAGGACCTCGGGGCGCAGCCGGTAGTAGGTGAAGCGCCCGCACGGCTCGGTCTCGACGACGCCGGCCTCGCGCAGCACCCGCAGGTGGTTGGACAGGTTGGTCTGCTTCGCCCCGGTCTCGTCCACCAGGTGGGTGGTGCACAGGGTCTCTCGGGCGAGCAGCTGCACGATCCGGAACCTGAGCGGGTCGGCCAGGACCCGGATCACTTCAGCGTCGACTGACGTCATCATGCACTGATACTCTCACATCAGTGGTGGCTGACACCACCGAGCGCTGATGTCCTGTGCCGTCGGCGCACGCCCGTCGCGAGATGAGAGACCCGCCGTGTCCGACAAGCCCTCCGTGCTGTTCGTCTGCGTCCACAACGCCGGCCGCTCCCAGATGGCCGCCGCCTGGCTCACCCACCTGGCCGGGGACCGCGTCGAGGTCCGCTCCGCCGGCTCCGCGCCCGCCGACGCGGTCAACCCGGCCGCCGTCGAGGCGATGCGCGAGGTCGGCATCGACATGTCCGCCGAGGTGCCGAAGGTCCTGACCGTGGACGCCGTGCGGGCCTCGGACGTGTGCGTCACCATGGGCTGCGGTGACACCTGCCCCGTCTTCCCCGGCAAGCGCTACCTGGACTGGAAACTGGAGGACCCGGCCGGGCAGGGCGTCGAGACCGTCCGGACCGTCCGCGACGAGATCAAGACCCTGGTCGAGGGCCTGATCGCCGAGATCGCCCCGGAGAGGACCGCCTGAGCGGGCGCCGGCCCCAGTACCGTTCCTGCTGACACCAGCGCCCGTGACGTGGTTGTCAAGCCCGAACCGGCGGGCTCACACCGCCACCCTCCACATCGCTCACGCCTCCCTGGCCTCCGAAGGCATAGTCACCGCCGATGACACGCTGACGAGCACTACCGAGACGGAGGATTTCCTTCGCCTCCACAACGGCATCCTGGGCCCTGAGCTGATGGACAAGATGCGTAGCCAGGCCGAGCACTTCAGTGCTGAACCGGTCTCCGGCGACGTCTTAGCCGTCGATCTCACCGGTGAGACCAAGAATGCCACCTACTCGACCGATGCCATCCACCGCGACGAGGCCGTCATCGTCGCGGCACCGACCTCCCCACCCTCCTGGACGCCGGATGCCGCCTCGCTGCCCTCGTCAACAGCAAGTGACCGATAAACCCGACAAAACCACGGCACTCTTCTGAACGGAACGGACTGTTCAGCCCGTCCGTCACTGGTCCCTGCCGATGGGTCTGCAGGGGCCGTCTGTTGTCACCTCACCGTTCTCCGCACCGGCCGGGTCCAACAATCATGGCGTCCGTGCGACCCGATCGCCGCCCCCGCAGATGCGGGGACGACGCGGCCGGCGTGTGGACGGTCCAGTCCGACGTCGAACTACCCCCGCGGGTGCGGGGACGACACCAGTTCCCCGTCCTGCTTAACCCAGTACGAGGAACTACCCCCGCGGGTGCGGGGACGACTCCCAGCCCATCGACGTGATGGAGAACCGCAGGGAACTACCCCCGCGGGTGCGGGGACGACGCCCTCTGCGCGCAGGCAGACCCCGAACTGTGGGAACTACCCCCGCGGGTGCGGGGACGACCACACCACCGAGTCCCTCGCCGTCGACCGGCTGGAACTACCCCCGCGGGTGCAGGGACGACAAGGAGTCCATGGAGAAGCCGCGGGGGTCGACCGAACTACCCCCGCGGGTGCGGGGACGACCCATGGGTCCTTGCCGTCCCCGAGGTTCTCGCAGAACTACCCCCGCGGGTGCGGGGACGACCTGCATTCGTACAAGGAAGGGAACCGGATTCTCGAACTACCCCCGCGGGTGCGGGGACGACGTCCCCCAGTCGCGTGACCGCGCCTACTGGGCGGAACTACCCCCGCGGGTGCGGGGACGACGTCGGCTCGGGGACGGTGGGGGGTGCGAAGGGGGAACTACCCCCGCGGGTGCGGGGACGACATGTCGACCCAGGCGCCGTCGGCCTCGTAGGACGAACTACCCCCGCGGGTGCGGGGACGACTCCTGCAGCTCGGGGGGCAGCTCGGTGTCGGCCGAACTACCCCCGCGGGTGCGGGGACGACGCAGCAGGCCGAGGCCGGTGCCGGCCATCGCGAGAACTACCCCCGCGGGTGCGGGGACGACGCGGTTGCCGTACACCGGGTGCCGCACCCGGCCGAACTACCCCCGCGGGTGCGGGGACGACCCTGAATGACGATACCGGTAGGTGCCGCAATGGGAACTACCCCCGCGGGTGCGGGGACGACGTCCGCCGCGCCAACGGCGGGCCCTCGACGCATGAACTACCCCCGCGGGTGCGGGGACGACCCGATACCGATGCATGGCGTGCGGAGTGTGACCGAACTACCCCGCGGGTGCGGGGACGACGGACGAGGCCGCCTGAGACGGCATTAACCGCGGGAACTACCCCCGCGGGTGCGGGGACGACGTCGCCTATGGCCCCTCGTGTCGCTTGATGACAGAACTACCCCCGCGGGTGCGGGGACGACTCCCCCGGGCCCAGCGGCGGTGCCGGGTCCGGGGAACTACCCCCGCGGGTGCGGGGACGACCCTTACTGACCTGGGGTGTTGTCACGTGATCATGCCGTTTTTCTTTACTTCGTTCGATGCCCTCCAAGGCTGTCCGGAGTTCCCTCGTGGCCTGGACATCAAGGTGAGTCCGTCGAAGTCCGTGGGGGTCCAGCGTTCCTGGCCGGCTGTGCGGACGGTCCATCCCTGCTCCGTCCGGGCCGGCTCGATCATGACGGCTTGGCCGTCGCGGATACGGTCGGCCAGGACTTTCCACAGTCCGTCACGGATCCGAGCATTCGGGCTACCGACGAATACGCCGGGGGCCACCTCGATGAACCAACGGGTCAGGTGCCCTCGGAGCCCCGGAGGGGCCGCGATGAGGACCACCACTGTCGTTGCGGCGCTCATGTGGCCGTGTCTCCGACCGGGTCCGGGATGATGTCGAGGTGGCTGTCCGGGTCGAAGACGTAGGTGCCCCAGTTACGTCCCCCGCCGACCACGCCGTCCCCGTCGTCCCACAGGCCTCCCGAGTCCTCTTCCAGCAGGGTGGTGCCCTTCGGGACCAGCAGGTCTCTGATGTCCGCAACGATCCGGGGCAGTAGTTTTCCCTGGACCACGGAATCCCGGAGAGCTGTGCGTGCGTCCCGTTCCGATGTCAGTCCCTTGGCCGCGAGGTCGAAGGCGAGCGGGATGGTGAACTCGGCCTTGTAGAGGTCGGCGATGTCCAGGACGAAGGACAGTGCGGAGCCGGTGTGGACGAAGCCCAGGGCCGGGCTGGCCCCGATACCGGTGATGACGGCGTGGCAGATGCCGTACAGAGCCGAGTTCGCTGCGGACAGGAGCCGGTTGACGTCGTCGCCTGCTGCGAATGCGTCTCCGGGCTTGTAGTCCCGCTTGGTCCATGTCACCCCGGTGCGTTCGGAGTGCTTGGCGTAGAGGCGGCGTACGCGCGTACCCTCACGCCCCCGTAGCTGCTGGAGAGTCAGCCCGGACGTGTCCTCGTCGGGGAAGCGCAGCTCGTACATGCGGCGGGCAACTGCAACGCGTTCCTTGGGGCGGGTGGCCAGCCATGCCTGCCGCAGTTGGAGCTGGGAGCCACGGGCGACCCCGTGGCCCGAGGCGTACAGGCGGACGCCCTGCTCGCCGACCCAGCACATGGATGTGCCGGAGTCGGCGAGCAGCGCGACCGCCCCGTGGGTGATGCGGCTTCCTGGACCGATCAGGAGGACGGCGAGCCAGGCCGCCGGTACATGGACCACTCGCGCCTTGTTGATCAGGACGACCGCGTTGTCGTCCCGGTCGATGTGGCATCGTTCGACGTACAGGCTGGATACCCGGTCCTCCAGTCTGTGCACCTCCTGCGGCCCGGCCCGCCACCACGGCTCAGCCATTGGCCGTCGCCTTCGCGCGTACCGGCGCCAGGGTGAGGAGTCCCTGCCCGTACCCCTTGGCCGGTCCGATGCCTCCCAGCAGTGTCGACCGCAGCGCGTCCGGGTCCGTCACTCTCAGCCGCCCCTCGAAGGTGGCTGTGGACAGGGTGACGCGCGGGCCGTCCCGGTGCTTGCTGAAGCGCAGGATGTCGCGGCTGACGATGGACACGGCAGGCCCCGGCCCGATCGGGCCGTCCTCGTCGAGTCCGGGGGCCGGCGCGTCGGCCGAGGCTTCGGGAATGGTGAAGCCGTGGCGTTCCGCCCTGTCGATGAGCCAGGCGAGCTGCTGGGCGACCGTCCGGTGGGCCACGCGGAAGCCGCGGGGGCGGCGGTCGGCGTCGGGCCGCTCGGTGCGGGTCTTCAGGCGCTCGTTCTGCTGCTCGCTCGGTTTGGCGGGCCTCGGCACGCTCTGGACCGGGTTGGCGGTCAGGCGGAATCCGAATTCCCTTCCTCGCGCAATGCGTTCGAGCAGTGGCGTGTAGTCGGCGATGAGCGGTTCACCGCCGTCCGCGCCGGGCCAGCCGGCTTCGTCCACCAGGTGCTGCCAGGAGGGGCGGCTCCCGGTGAGGACGAGGATCTCGGCGCGGTGGGCGGTGTTGTTCTCCAGCCGCCACAGCACACGTTCGGTGACGGGCTGTACGGCGAGGCCCGCAAGGATTGCCGCGTGCAGCCGGTGCGGGTTAGACAGCAGGGAGACCGCCTTGCGGCGGCGCGGGTTCAGGGCGATTTTCGACAAGTACGGCATCGGGTCACCACCCCAGGAGAGCGAACGGGTCGTGGTCGGGGTTCACCGAAGGGGATCCCCTGTCGGCAGGCTTCGTCGCCTCCTGGCCGGTCGGGACCGTGACCCACAGGTGCCGCACCGCGCGGCGGCTGAAGAAGGTGCCCGTCCTGAGGTCGTAGGTGTCGGGCACGTCGACGGCGAACTGGTCACCGGTGGGGTCTTCCACTGTGGCCTCCAGCGTCACCTCAGTCCCCTGCACCTGGGCCCGCCGGCGGGTGGACGCCTGCCAGGGCACGTCGGACAGCACGTCCGCGAGTTCGGCGCCGGATCGCAGGCCGAGGCTGACAGGTCCGGTCGGCGGGCAGGAACGGCGGCCCAGGCAGAGTGGGTGGACGGGGTGGCGCACCGCGTGCTCCAGGCGTTCCAGAAGCGGCCTCGGGCCCCGCAGCGCGGCGACGAATACGGCGTCCTGGAGGTAGAAACGCTGGGTGACGCCGGTGTGCTTGGCCGGGCTGGTCCTCGTCTGCATGCCTTTGGTGTTCACCTTGGCGGACGGCAGCGGTACGCCCCGGTGGTCGCTGAAGGTGTGGTAGTCACGCAGCAGTGAGCCCGGCTGGTCGACGCGGATGCCGAGCCGGAGATCGAGCAGGTCGGCGATCGAGGTATCGCGGGAGCGTCCTTCGGCGGCCGCGAGGAGGCCGAGGATGCCGGACTTGGTGGGCTGGGGCCGGGTTTCGCGCCGGTTGTAGCGGGAGGGACCGCCCCAGGACTGCAGGGGTGCGGCCAGCCGCATTACGAGGACGGTGTGGTCGGTCGTCATGCGTCGGCCTTCGCGATCCGGCCCTCGGCCAGCCACTTCCCGACCAGTTCGCCGAGCGAGTCGAGCAGCTCGGGGAAGGTGACGGACGGGCCGAACACTTCGGTGACCTTGTCGGCCTCGATGCTGTAGGCGGCCAGGGTGCGGGCCGGTTCGGCGCCCCAGGTCTCGGCGACGGACCTCAGTTCGTCGGCCAGTCGCACGGCGGACTCGGCCGCCAGGCCGGCGGCTCCCGCCACCGGCTCCTCGTAGGCGGAGACCAGGTTGACCGGCTGGTCGGTGCGGAGGGTGAGGAGCACCAGGTGGGGCAGGGTGCGGTGGGCGAAGGAGTTCATGTGCCCCGTGGGCATGGAGCGGGTGAAGGCGTCGACGAAACGCACGGTCGTCTCGCGTGCGGCCTCGGCGGAGGTGAGGTTGTCGCGGAGCTGGTGCACGCCGAGGACCGCGTACCGGTACAGCGTGGACGAGTTGAACTCGATGGTGCCGATCATGCCTGCGCCGTGGTCCTCGGTGTTCTCGTCGTCCACCGCGGTGTAGTAGTCGAACTCGGTGCGGACCGCATGGGTGGACAGGGCGTGCGCGACCTGGACGGCGGCGTCGACGTTCAGCGAGGGCAGGTCGGCGACCATCCGTCCGAAGAGCGCGACCTCGGCAGGGTGCCCCTTGGTGAGTGTGGCGACGACCGGGAGTTTGGCGACCTGGGCCTTGAGCTCCCCGTCGGGCAGAGCGGCCAGTTCGGCGGCACGGCCGTTCAGCAGCTTGACGATCTCGTCGAGCTGTCGCTTGCCGAAGAAGAGGAGGTAGGCCGACTGCTCCTCCTTCTTGGACGACTTGGTGATGCCGAGGGGCTCCAGCAGCGCGGCGGTCAGGCGGTCGGCCTGGGCTGTTTCGAGTCCTGCACCGCCTTCGGCTGCCGGCCGGGTGAGCCGCTCGGCGAGGAGGGAGGCGATCCGCTTGGTCCGGGTTGCGCGGTCGGCCGGCTCGACGGCCTTGGCGAACTCGGTGCGGGTGGCCCGCTTCCACGCCTGGGAGGAGACTCGAGCGCGGCGGGCGCCGCCGTAGAGCGCCTGCTTCGGGGTTCCCGAGTCGTCCCGGTTGGCGTTGGACGGCGGCAGGCTCTGCAGGACGTGGACCTCGACGAACAGGGTGGGCTGGGGCATGGGCCGGCTCCTCGGTGGCATGAGATGTCGCCGGACGGCGACACGGGTCTGAAGACGTAAGGGGGAGGCGGTGCCGGACGGGAAACGGCCGCCCGGCCCAGGTGTCAGGAGTTCGTGGACATGGTCCCGACACGGAAGTCGCGGTCCCAGTGGTCACGGAAACGGCCTTGGGCGTACGGCAGTTCCGGGTCGTCCCATGTCCGCAGGGCAGTGCGCAGCAGGTCGTAGTCGAGGCCGATGTCGGCGCGGCTGAGCATGGTGACGAATCCCCGCAGGTGCATCGCCAGCTCGCCGGTGTCGGTCGAGGTGAGCAGGGCGCCGAACCGGCGTTCCAGTGCTTCCTCACCGCTGCCGCTCCTCACCTGCAGCAGGCGTGCGGCGGTGCCGGGGCTGTTGCCGGGGACGTGCACCGCCCGGCTGCGGCCCTGCTGGTGCCGGCCGAAGAGGGTCAGTGCGGTGTGTTCGGCGACCAGGTCCCTGGTGAGGGCACCCTTGTCGCGCAGTTCCGAAGGCATACGGGTCGTGTAGTAGGGCCACATCGCGGGCACGGTGCCGGCTTCCCGCCCGGCACCGGATCTCAGTGCCGCCAACTGCCCGCCGTTCTCGGGCCGGTCCGGGTCGAACCGCGCCCAGTACGGAAGAGTTTCCGCCTGCCGGTCCGGGGCGTCCCCCGGGGCGGACGGATCACCGTACTGGAGTCCCCAGGACCGCAGCACCCGGCCCTGGTGCGGCCCTTCCCAGGTGGCCAGGTCGTGCATCAGCCGTGTGTAGTCGAGTCCGATGCCCGACTGCCGCAGCAGGGGGACGAGCCGGTACAGGTGTTGGACCAGTTCGTGGAGGTCCTGCGCGGTGGCGGCCGCGATCAGCCGCCGTTCCACGGCGCTCTCCGAGAGCGTCTCGGCTCGGCGCAGCGCCTGGCACGCCCGGCCCAGGCCCGTCCCCGGCCGGTGGACGGGCTCCGCCCCCTGCTGGTGCCTGCCGAACAGGGTGAGCGCGGCGTGTTCGGCGACGTAGGGGGCCGGTAGGCGGTCCGAGGCCCGTTCGGCGTCCGTGAGCTCCACACGGTGCGCGTACCGCATGGCCGCGACGGTGCCGGGCTCGTTCCCAATGCCGTCACGCAGGCCGCGCAGCATCCGCGTGATGTTCTCCGAGAACCCGGGCCTGCCCTCCCGTGCGCGGGTGCGCCGGTCGTCGGCCGCCTCCTCCCAGAAATAGGCACGACGGCCGGTCCGGGGCCCGCCGACTGAGGCGCTCATGTTGTTGCCTTCCCGTTGTCCGGGGATTCCTCGGTGGCCAGGGGCAGAATCTCGGCAAGTTTCTTGTAGAAGGCCCCGACGGCCTTTCCACTGCGATGGACGACGTCCTTGCCGTTCACCTTCACGACGCGCCCCACCACCGCACGCGGTGGCACTGCGGCAAGCAGCGTCTCGGCCTCCCTGACGGCCGCCGCCCGCACGGACAGCTCCCAGGCCAACTCGGCGCGCTCCAGCAGATCGTCGTCCTCGCCGACGGTGCGCAGTCCGGCGAGCAGACGGCGCATGGTTCCGTCGAGGACGTGCAGGAACCGCGAGGAAGGCCGCTGCCCCTTGTCGCGGGGCAGCGGATCACCGCCCGAGGCGCGCCTCAGGTCGTTGTCGAGGTTGTCCAGGGCACGGCCGGCCCGGTCGGCCTGGCTCGCACATTCCAGGATCACGGCGCGCAACCAGTCGTTCTCGGCGAGCAGGGAAGCCACGGGGAGCGGCAGGCTGTCACCGATGGCGTTCTCGACGACAGCGGACTGGTTGCCGTATTCGAGACCGCAGATCTCCACCCCGAGGGGGTAGTCGGCGGGAAGGGCGTCATCGGCCCGCAGATCGCCTGCCTGCCGGAGGAGGGCGGAGGTGTACGGCCCGTCGCCCTCCACCGGCAGGGCCAGTGCGAGCAGTGTGCCGAGTCCCTGCCAGGCGGCGCGCCCCGAAACGTGGCGGCGCGGACGTCGCTGGGGTTGCCCGGCTTTCGGCTTCGCCGTGTGGGACCAGGCGGTGTGCGGGTCCCGCTCCGGTGTCCGGGCCAGCCGGTCACCTGCTGACACGATCACGCGGTGCACGCGCGGCCCTTCCTCCGTCTCGCGGGCGATCAGCCGGATCCGGCGTGACTGGAAGGTGAACAGGTCCAACAGGCCACCGGTCGGGCGCGTCGACCACTCGGGCCCGGCCGGGGACTTCCAGCCGAGCGATGCCGGACGCTCGTCCCAGGCCCATTGGGGGCGGTCCGCCGGGTCCAGACCGTCAGGCAGGATCGGCGTGTTCAACATCAGCGTCTCGAACAGGTTCCGGCCGACCGGGACGACCACCCCGAGCTGACCGAGCGGGCCGGTCGGGTTTCCAGTGGTCTTGCCGTTCTTCGCCTGCGGATCGCCCACGGCCCCGGTCTTGATGGAAGCCGTGTCCCAGCAGTGCGCGTGGAGCAGCCACAGCAGCGCCTGGCCCGGCGTCAGCAGCAGCTCGTCCGCCTCGGTGAGCGCGCTGAACAGCGGCACGTTGTTGCCGGAGGCGATCGACGGCACGAGCTGCGCGACCGACTTCGTCTCGCCGTTCAATGCCTCCAGGTCCGCAACCTGCGCGAACGGCTGCTCGCCTCCCAGGATCCGGAAACGGTCGCCGTAGCGGCGGGGGCCGAGGTAGTCGGTCAGCAGCTCGACCTCGGCGTCCGAGAAGCGGCCGTGCCCGAACCGCTCCGCCCACTCCCGCCGTGTGCGCGGCACACCGATGGCGTCCAGTACCACCGGCAGCAGAAGCTGCCGAAGCAGTGCGGGCAGCATCGTCGACGCCGGCAGTTCGAGCCGCTGTGTCGTGTGCGCATCCACCAGCACGTCCAGCAGGCCCGTCGTGCAGCTCGTACCGTCGGCATCGACCGCGCCCAGCCATGCGCCGCGGACGAGATCTCCGTCGGTCTCCATGAGACTCCCCCTTCCAAAAATCACGTGCACACCTCACGGACGTGCGCCGGTCGGGCGGGTAGCCCGGCACTCAAGAACCGGCTTCCCGACGGCCGCCGAGAGCCTTTCAGCACAAGGTTCAATTCTTCAAGCCGTTCGGCAGATTCGGCGGAACTGTTCCGTCGGGCCACGGACCGCGATAGGATCCTGCGGGCGCGCGGGGCGGTGCCCCCTCCCCGATGCGGGGGTGTTCCCGTTCAGTTCTTGGCAGTCGTCCCCGCCCTTGCGGGGTGCTCGAAGCTCCGGGCGCGGCTCCGCGCGCTTCATCAACCCTGTTCGACGATCAACCCCAGCACGTCGTCGTACGAGATCCGGTGCCCGCCCAGCACGGCTTTCCCGTCCTCTTCGAGCACCAGTGCCCGCGCGTACCGGAGCCACGGATGGCCGCTCCACCCCGGCAGCGGTGCGAGTCCCGCTTCCGTGGCCTCCGCCACCTCTGTCAGCCGTGTCGGCAACCGCACCGTGCCGCCGAGTAGCCGGTCGACCACCGTCTCGTCGACCACTTCGCCGTGGACGCCGATCCACGTCCCGTCGTGCGCCCGGCACCCGCCGTCCGAGCGGCGGACGATCACGGTCTCCACCGATCGCCCACCGTCCCGCACCACCGCGTCGAGCTCCTCCTCCGAAGCCGCCCGGCTGCCCGCGTAGTGGAGTCCCTCCAGGGTCGGCGCCCCCCACTCGCGGGGGCGCGTCAACAAAAAACCCTCGGCGTTCCTCTCCCGTTGCTCCTGCTTCGCCCGCCACAGCTCCCGGGCTGCTGCCTCGTCCCATTCCGGCGGGCAGATCTCCGGCGTCCCGTAGCCCCTGGCAACCAGGCTCGGCACATCCGCCGGGATACTCCATCCGGCCTCCGTCGAACCCCCTCCGCCCAGCGGCCCAGCGGCCTCGGCGACCAGGGCCGCCGCCCGCAGCAGCGGCCACTCCCCGTAGATCGCCTTCGACGCGGGCAGGAATCGCGGGCGTCCTCCCCCGCCGGCCGCCACACCCGTCACCAGGACGCGCGGCCGGGCGAGCCCCTTCGGCCGCCTGGTCCCGTCGTGCCGGTGGAGACGCCCGATGCGCTGCAGCAGCAGATCGACGGGGGCGAGATCGGTCACCAGGAGATCCGCATCCACGTCGAACGACTGCTCGGCAAGCTGTGTGGCGACCACCACCATCCGGCCGGGCCGCCCCTCACCGGCTCCGGGTCCCAGCAGCCGCAGGCACTCCTCGGTGCGTTCCGCCCGGTGGGTCGAGCACAACCGCCCGTGCAGCAATCGCAGTTCGCCCTCGAACCCGCCCTCGACCAGTGCCCGGTGGATCGCCTGTGCGCGATCGACCTGATTGACCACCACCAACGCCACACCGCCGCCGGCGACCGCTTGCCGCACCGCCGCGGCGATCGACGCCCCGTCCCGGTCAATGCCGGGCAACCAGTCGACCCGGGTCGGCATCGAACCACGCCAGGACGGCACGGCTTCGCGCGAGCTCACCGCCACCGGAGCCCCGTCGAGCGCGTAAGCAGCAGTGACACACGGATAGCCGGCGGCTTCAGGAACCGGACAGGCCGCATCGGCCGAGCCGAGGGCACCCGACAGATACGCGTCGGCGAAGGCCTGCCGCTGTACCGGCGGAAGCGTCGCCGAGAGCAGGACCACCGGAACCCCGGCCTGCCCGAGCCAGCGCAACGCCTCCAGAAGGAACTGCCGCATGTAGACGTCCGCGGCGTGCACCTCGTCCACGATCACAACCTTGCCGACCAGCCCGGCGAAACGCAGCATCACATGCCGCGTACGGGTCGCCGCGTGAAGGAGATGGTCGACGGTCCCGACGGCGAACGCCGTGAGCAGTCCCCGCTTGTTGCCCAGGAACCAGCGCGCCGGACCGTCGGCCCGCTCCTCCGCGCCGCTGCTTCCCTCCGTCGACCAGGAAGGCATGCCGTACTCGGCATCCTCCTCGGTCGCACCGTAGACATCGAACGGATCAAGGTCGGCCGACTCCCCTTCCCCTGCGAACCCCCCGACCCGGTTCCGCCGCTGCCCCTCCCATATCTCGCGCCACTCCGGGTTGAACCGGCGCCTGCCGTGCAGCAGCCCGACCTGCGCCTCCAGCTCCGGATCGAACGACCGCACCCAGCTCAGCACCTGCTCGTACATCGGGTCACTCGTCGCCTGCGTCGGCATGGCCACGAACACCCCGTCCAAACCGAACCGCGCCGCCAACACCTCCGCCGCCGCCAGCGCGGCCTTCGTCTTGCCCTCCCCCATCGGCGCCTCGGCCACCATCAGCCCGGGAACGGGCATCGACCACGCCTGCTCGACCAGTTCCCGTTGCGAGGCCCGCGGAACTACCCCCAGGCGCTGTGTCAACGGAGCCAACGGCCCCTCAGGCAGCGGGAGTCCACCCCATCCGCCCCGCAGCCCGAGCCGCCGCCACGCCTCCTCGGCACGCTGCCGGGAGCCGGCCGGAGACACCTTCCGCGCATCCGCAAGTCCTTCGAACTGTTCGCTGTCACTGGCGATCCAGTCCGCCATGACGATCAGCCCGGACAGAGCCAACTGCTCCGCCTTGTTCAGCGCGCCCGCCGGCCGCACGTCAGCCAGGTCCTCGAAACCGACGGCTCGGGTGAACACGTCCACGACGGCCTTCTGGACCTCCTCCCAAGAGGACCCACGCCCCTGCACCTCACGGTGCTTCGGCCTCAGCCCCTGAACGGACGGAAACGTCCCGTGATGGCCGGCCACCAGCGGCCACACCCACGCCGCACTGTCCGCGCTCCCCCACTCAGCGACCAGCCTCGGCCTCAGCAACGCCGCCCCCGCCACATCGTGCCGCCATCGCTGCCTCCGATCCACCGGAAGCCGCCCCCACGCCAGACCGGCCTCCTTGACCGGTGCCGCCTCGGCATCGTCCAACGCCTGAAACGCGGGGCACGCCTTTCCGCAGTCGTGGATCCCGCAGACCCACATGAACCACGTACGCCCACGCCCGCCGCTGATCTCGTCAAGCCGACGCCGGAACGCGGACGACAAGTAGTGGTCCCACATCACCCCAGCCACGGCAGCCGTGTCCAGCAAGTGTCCGAGCAACAGGTGCGTCCGCCCCCGATTCCGTGCCGCAGACTTCCCCCACAACCGCGACACCCTGATGACGCTCTCTTCCGACAGCCCCATCACCCGCATCAGGTCGACAACCGACCGCCCATCCTCCACCGGCGTGGTTCTCCCTCCGTACAGTGGATCCGCACCATAGACCGCCCCACTGACAACACCCCTTGGTCACATGCCCAGACCGAAGACCCTGCCGAATGAAAACCGGCCCGCCTGTTAGCATCGCCGCAGGTCAAGAAGGGTCGTCCCCGCACCCGCGGGGGTAGTTCGGGGCCGCGGTCGCGCAGGATGCTCCACGAGACGTCGTCCCCGCACCCGCGGGGGTAGTTCGGTGGACCCCCGGGGGCCGGGGGTGGGCATGGGGTCGTCCCCGCACCCGCGGGGGTAGTTCGCGCGGCGCCGCCCACGACCGTCCGGAGTCCGGGTCGTCCCCGCACCCGCGGGGGTAGTTCGGCTGAGCGATGACCCCACGCTGCGGGCCGAGCGTCGTCCCCGCACCCGCGGGGGTAGTTCGCCACTGGTGGGGGGACATCGGGGGGTAGGGAAGTCGTCCCCGCACCCGCGGGGGTAGTTCCCTGTTCCCCTGAGAGGGGGGAACGCCCGGGGAGTCGTCCCCGCACCCGCGGGGGTAGTTCGGCGATCCTGGACTTCTACGGAGCCCCGATCGGGTCGTCCCCGCACCCGCGGGGGTAGTTCGTTCCCCGGCCGCGGGTGGTGGTCCGGGCGCCCGTCGTCCCCGCACCCGCGGGGGTAGTTCCTGCTGCGCAGTCTCCGGCATCGGTCCGCCAAGGTCGTCCCCGCACCCGCGGGGGTAGTTCGATGAGCAGGTAGACGGTCCACAGCGGGACGAGGTCGTCCCCGCACCCGCGGGGGTAGTTCGACGACCTGTGATGACGTGGCCTCCGCCGCGGCGTCGTCCCCGCACCCGCGGGGGTAGTTCCGTGATCTTCGTGCTGACCGACGGGGCCGGATCGTCGTCCCCGCACCCGCGGGGGTAGTTCGACCGGGTGGACCATCAACCAGGACGGCAGCGCGTCGTCCCCGCACCCGCGGGGGTAGTTCGCCCCGCTGGAAGTCCCGCCTCCGCTGGGACGAGTCGTCCCCGCACCCGCGGGGGTAGTTCGCTGGGCCCGGCGGCGGCGGCGATCTGCACCAGGTCGTCCCCGCACCCGCGGGGGTAGTTCGCCGATGTCCGGGCCGTTCACGTTCGACCTGATGTCGTCCCCGCACCCGCGGGGGTAGTTCGGCGCGCAGGCTGCGGTAGGCGGTTCCCTTGTTGTCGTCCCCGCACCCGCGGGGGTAGTTCTGTGCAAGCGCCGTGGAACCGGTCCGGCTTCCTGTCGTCCCCGCACCCGCGGGGGTAGTTCACCGGGAGGGGAGTCCGCATCCCTGCGCCCGGCGTCGTCCCCGCACCCGCGGGGGTAGTTCTCCCCTGCTGCGGGGTGGTCTGCCTGCTGTGTAGTCGTCCCCGCACCCGCGGGGGTAGTTCTTTCCGTACGGTGTCGTCGCGCGGCTTGAGGACGTCGTCCCCGCACCCGCGGGGGTAGTTCGCCCCGCACCGCCACGCATCGGCCGGCCACCAGGTCGTCCCCGCACCCGCGGGGGTAGTTCGCACCTTCTGCGCGGTGGCCCGGGAGATCCCCCGTCGTCCCCGCACCCGCGGGGGTAGTTCGCAGCAGGCCATCGAGACCGCCGCCCGCGCCGTGTCGTCCCCGCACCCGCGGGGGTAGTTCACGTCGCGGCCGCGGTGCCGAGCCCGGCCCCGGCGTCGTCCCCGCACCCGCGGGGGTAGTTCGATGTCCGGCGCCTCGGACGCGGTCCGCGCGGCGTCGTCCCCGCACCCGCGGGGGTAGTTCTGGTCAGGGCGCTGGCTACACTGACCGTGTTCTGTCGTCCCCGCACCCGCGGGGGTAGTTCTGGGTAGTTGTTCGGCCCGGCGTAGCGGAGACCGTCGTCCCCGCTCCCGCGGGGGTAGTTCGGCCCTCGGCTACGGCGCACACTTCGTCAACGGGTCGTCCCCGCACCCGCGGGGGTAGTTCGAACGACTCCGGCGCCATGGTCACCGGTACGAAGTCGTCCCCGCACCCGCGGGGGTAGTTCGGGCTACCGGTCCGGAGGGTCCGGGGTGACGATGTCGTCCCCGCACCCGCGGGGGTAGTTCTCCCCCGGTCCGGACACCACCGGTGATCTCCTCGTCGTCCCCGCACCCGCGGGGTAGTTCCTACGGCCAGATCGGGTGGCGGTACGGGGCCAAGTCGTCCCCGCACCCGCGGGGGTAGTTCCCGGCTCTGCGGAGTCCGGTCGAGGATGAGCGGGTCGTCCCCGCACCCGCGGGGGTAGTTCGCTGCTCCCGCTCTACCAGGCCCCGGTGACCGGGTCGTCCCCGCACCCGCGGGGGTAGTTCGAACGGCAAGCCGAGGAAGACCCCCCCCCCGCCCGGGTCGTCCCTGCACCCGCGGGGATAGTTCGCTGACCGACGAGACCGGCCTCGTCCACCGCGTGTCGTCCCTGCACCCGCGGGGGTAGTTCCCTGTTCGGCGAGACGACACTGATGCTGCGCGGGTCGTCCCTGCACCCGCAGGGGTAGTTCGTGATCACCGGCCAGGCGGGGACGGTGCCGCCCGTCGTCCCTGCACCCGCGGGGGTAGTTCGGTCGGACTCGCCCTGTCCACGGGGGTGATGGTGTCGTCCCTGCACCCGCGGGAGTAATTCGACGGCGCAGCTCTGGCCGCGCTGGCACGGGCAGTCGTCCCTGCACCCGCGGGGGTAGTTCCTCCTCCCGCCGCGGCCCCCTGCGTTTCCAGGAGTCGTCCCTGCACCCGCGGGGGTAGTTCGCGGCAGCACCTGATGGTGGTGGGTGCGGTGGCGTCGTCCCTGCATCGGCGGGGGTAGTTCGGACGTTTACGACGCGGTGCGGCACCTGTGGCGGTCGTCCCTGCACCCGCGGGGGTAGTTCGCTGTCCCCGCTACCTCGCGCCACTGCGGCGCCGTCGTCCCTGCACCCGCGGGGGTAGTTCGTAGAGGTAGACCTCGGCCTTGCTGATCGTGGCGTCGTCCCCGCAACCGCGGGGGTAGTTCCCGGGTGGAGAACGCCGCCGCAACCGGCCGGGCGTCGTCCCCGCACCCGCGGGGGTAGTTCTCCCTCCGCCTCCGGCCAGAGTTCCCGGGCTCTGTCGTCCCCGCACCCGCAGGGGGTAGTTCCTGCTCGCAGAGGAACACTGACCCATGGACCGCGTCGTCCCCGCACCCGCGGGGGTAGTTCGCCGTACGCGTTCTATGGTGGCCAGCACTTGAGGTCGTCCCCGCACTCGCGGGGGTAGTTCCGAGGTCACGCGATGAGCACCGTCCCTGGTTTCGTCGTCCCCGCACCCGCGGGGGGTAGTTCTCGGTGATCTCCGGGGTGATCCCTGCCTCCTCGGTCGTCCCCGCACCTGCGGGGGTAGTTCCTGATCCCGGGTGGCGTTCTTCCCGGCCTCCGGGTCACCCCTGCGCCCGCGAGGGTGACCCGGAGGCAGTCCGGGCGGCTTGCATGCGCACCGGTCGTCCTCGCACACGCAGGGTGGCCCCCAGGGCAGCTCGTAGACTGATCGGTAGCAGGAGTCGTTCTCGCGCGCAGGGATAGTTACCCACCGGGAGGCACCCGTGAAGATGCTGATCAACGTCCCCGAGACCGTGGTGGCCGACGCGCTGCGCGGGATGGCGGTGGCCCATCCGGAGCTGGCGGTGGACGTGGAGAACCGGGTGGTGGTGCGGCGGGACGCACCGGTGCCGGGGAAGGTGGCGCTGGTCTCGGGCGGCGGGTCGGGGCACGAGCCGCTGCACGCGGGGTTCGTCGGACGCGGGATGCTGGACGCGGCGTGCCCGGGCGAGGTGTTCACCTCGCCGGTGCCCGACCAGATGGTGCGGGCCGCGGCGGCCGTGGACAGCGGGCGGGGCGTGCTGTTCGTGGTGAAGAACTACACAGGCGACGTGCTCAACTTCGACATGGCGGCGGAACTGGCCGAGGACGAGGGCGTACAGGTGGCCAAGGTCCTGGTCAACGACGACGTGGCGGTGGTCGACAGCCTCTACACCGCCGGGCGGCGCGGCACCGGGGCCACGCTGTTCGTGGAGAAGATCGCCGGGGCGCTCGCCGAGGAGGGCGCGCCGCTGGAGGCGGTGCAGGCGGTCGCCCGCCGGGTCAACGAGTCCTCTCGCAGCTTCGGTGTGGCGCTGGGCGCGTGCACCACGCCCGCCAAGGGCGGCCCCACGTTCGACCTGCCCCTGGGGGAGCTGGAGCTGGGCATCGGGATCCACGGCGAGCCCGGGCGCGAGCGCCGCCCGATGATGACCTCCGGGGAGATCGCGGACTTCGCGGTGGACGCGGTCCTGGACGACCTGGCCCCCGACAGCCCGGTGATCGTGCTGGTCAACGGCATGGGGGCAACCCCGCTGCTGGAGCTGTACGGGTTCGGCGCCGAGGTGCAGCGGGCCCTGGGGGCGCGCGGGACGGCCGTGGCCCGCACACTGGTGGGCAACTACGTCACCTCGCTGGACATGCCGGGCGCCTCGGTCACCGTGTGCGAGGTGGACGAGGAGCTGCTGCGCCTGTGGGACGCCCCGGTGTGCACCCCGGGGCTGCGCCGGGGCTGCTGAACGGGACGTCCGCCCGGCCCGGCCCGGCGGACGCGCTGTTTCGCGCCCCGGCCCCGGAGGAAGACGCTTCCCATGACAGCACCCGCATCCCCCGAACCGGCGGTCGACGCCCTCTTCGTCCGGCGCTGGCTGGCCGAGGCCGCGGCCGTCGTCGACCGCGAGGCCGTGCACCTGACGGAGCTGGACTCGGCGATCGGCGACGCCGACCACGGAAGCAACATGCAGCGCGGTTTCCGGGCCGCCGCCCAGGAGATGGAGCAGGACCCGGCGGCCACCCCCGGCGCGGTGCTGGCCGGGATCGGGCGGATCCTGATCAGCAGGGTCGGCGGCGCCTCCGGACCGCTGTACGGGACGCTGCTGCGCAGGGCGGGCAAGGCGCTGGGCGACGCCGAGGAGGTGGCCCCGGAGCAGCTGCGGGAGGCACTGCGGGCCGGGGTCGACGGGGTCGCGCAGCTCGGCGGCGCGGCGCAGGGCGACAAGACGATGATCGACGCGCTGGCCCCGGCGGTCGAGGCGATGGGGTTCGCCCTGGACAAGGGGGCGAGCCTGGTGGACGCCCTGGCCGCCGCCCGGATCGCCGCGGAGGAGGGGGCCGTGGCCACCGTCCCGATGCTGGCCCGCAAGGGGCGCGCCAGTTACCTGGGCGAGCGCAGCATCGGCCACCAGGACCCGGGCGCGACCTCCTCCGCGCTGCTGCTCGGCGCCCTCGCCGACGTCGCGCAGGACGGGGCGCTGTGAACGCCGGGGCGGGCCGGGCGCCCGCAGCCCCGGGGAAGGTCGGGATCGTGCTGGTCTCGCACAGCGCCGCGGTGGCCGAGAGCACCGCGCGGCTGGCCGCCGACCTGTCCGGCGCGCCCGAGCCGGCGCCGGTGGCGGCGGCGGGCGGCGCGCACGACGGCGGGGTGGGGACGAGTTCCGAGGCGATCACCACCGCCGCCCGGGAGGTGGACCGCGGGGCGGGCGTGGTGGTCCTGGCCGACCTGGGGAGCGCGGTGCTGACCGTCAAGACGCTGCTGGCGGAGGGCGGCGAGCTGCCGGAGGGGACCCGGCTGGCCGACGCCCCCTTCGTGGAGGGGGCGGTGGCCGCCGTGGTCACCGCCTCGGTCGGCGGCGACGTGGAGGCCGTGCTGTCCGCCGCGCAGGACGCCTACTCCTACCGCAAGGTCTGATCCCCGGGCCGGGCGCCCGCACCGGCCGCCTCCCCACCGGCCGCTCCCGCCGTCCCCGTGGCCGCCGTCCCCGCCGTCCCTGCCACCGGCCCGGCCCCGCCGGGGCCGGCCGCTCCCGCCTCCCCGGTTCCGGCCGGGGCCGGGCCGGCGGTGCCGCGGGGGCTCAGCGCCCACTTCTGCACGGCCTCCAGCGGCCCGTGGGAGAAGCGGCGCAGCCACAGGCTCGCGCCGAGGGTCAGGACCAGGCAGACCGCGGCCCACAGTCCCATGACCCACCAGGGCCCGGCGCCGTCGAACCGGGCGGCCAGGCCCAGTCCGATGCCGTACGAGACCAGCGCGCAGATCGCGTTCTGCGCGACGTAGGCGGACAGCGCGGTGCGGCCGACGGCCGTCAGGCCCGCGGTGAGGGGGCCGGGGCGGCGGCCCCGGCGGGCGGCGCGGTCGGCCAGGACGCCGATCAGTCCGAGGTAGCCCAGGGCCAGCACGGGGGCGGCCGTGTACCGGCCGAGCATCAGGAAGTCCGGTCCGGCCAGCGCGGCGGCCGCGTTCAGGGGCAGGCCCAGGCCCAGCCCCCAGGCGCACAGGCGGGCACGGATGCGCCGCCCGGCGGCGTCGGGGGCGAAGGCCCCCGCGCGGAACAGCCGCACGCCGAGCAGGAAGAGGAGGACCAGCAGGGGGAAGGAGAGGACCGGTTCGATGCGCAGGGCCGCGAAGTTCTCCAGCCGGAACGCCACCTGGTCGAGGTAGCCGCCGTCGGCGTAGAGGGCGACGGCGCGTTCGTCGGCCGGGGAGGGGGCGCCGCCGTCCCGCCCCGTGCCGGAGCCGTCCGTCAGGAACGCGGCGGTGACCAGGAGCACGAGGGCCAGGTGCAGGCCCGCGAAGGTCCACGCGGCGACGGTGCGGGCGCGTGGGGACCGGCCCAGCAGCCGCGCCACCAGGAGCGCGGTGACCGCGTAGCCCATGAGCACGTCCCAGGCGAAGACCAGGGTGAAGTGGAGTGTCCCCTCCAGGAACAGGAACAGCGCGCGTCGGCGGTAGCGGCCGGGCCACGCCTGTCCGCGGGCGGCGGCCGACTCGTACTGGACGGCCAGGCCGACGCCGAACAGCACGGTCAGCAGGGACAGGAACTTGCCGTCGGCCAGGAACCGGAAGACGCCCTCGGCGACCGACGGGAGCGAGGGGTCGGACAGGACGGACTCCGCCGGGGACGGCATCCCTCCCGAGAGCACCGACCACTCCCCTCCGGGGGCGGTGAATATCCACACGTTGGTCATGAGGGTCCCGAGGATCGCCGCACCGCGCAGGACGTCCAGCAGCGGTATCCGCCGCCGGGCCGCGGGCGGGGAGGGACGGGGAGGGGCGGGAAGGGGCACGGCGGTGTCGCTCATCGTGGTCTCCGGGACGGGCGGGCGGGGTCGTCTCGACGCCTCCCATGCTTCCGGCCGTCCCGGGCCGGGTCGTCGTGTGCGGTGACGAAAGCCGACTGCACCTTTCGGTGCAGTCGGGGCCCGCGCAGGTCCTCCCGGCGGCCCACCGCCCCGGGGATCCCGCACGGAACCGCCCCGGACCGCGGCCGGGCGGCGGGGTTAGGCTGCGGAGCGTTCCACCGCGCAGGAGAGAAGGTCAGAGTATGCGGCACGAGGTGCTGTCCGTTCCGGTCGAGGGCGGCGGGCTGGCGGTCCACCGGTGGGCGGGGGCCCCGGGGGCGCCGGTGGTGGTGGCCCTGCACGGCCTGACGGCCAACGGCCTGAGCTGGGCCCCGGTGGCCGCCGCGCTGGACGGCGCGGTGACCCTCCTCGCCCCGGACCTGCGGGGACGGGCCTGCAGTTCGTCCCTGCCCGGGCCGTACGGGCTGGCCGCGCACGCCCGTGACGTGTCGGCGCTGGTGAAGTGGGCCGGCGGCGTGCCGCTGGTGCTGGCCGGGCACTCGATGGGTGCGTTCGTCGCGGCGGTGACCGCGGCCCGCCACCCGGACGCGGCCCGCTCCGTGGTGCTGGTCGACGGCGGGCTGCCGGTCCCCGTGCCGCGGGGTCAGGACGCGGAGGGGATGAGCGAGGCGCTGGTGGGCCCGGCCGTGCGGCGGCTGTCGGCCGAGTTCGCCTCGCGGGAGCAGTACCGGGGCTTCTGGCGGGCGCACCCGGCGTTCGACGGGTACTGGTCGGACGCGGTGGAGGAGTACCTCCAGCACGACCTGGCCGGCGAGGAGCCGCGCCTGCGGTCGTCCTGCGCGGAGGAGGCGGTCCGCGCCGACGGGGCGGACGTGATGCTCGGTTCCGAGGCGGCCGGTGCGGCCGGGCGGCTGGTCTGCCCGGCCGAACTGCTGTGGGCGCCGCGCGGGTTCATGGACCAGCCGGGCGGCCTGTACGACGAGGAGTACCTGCGGGCGGTGTCCGGCGACTTCCCGGCGGCCGCGCGGTTGGTGCCGGACACCAACCACTACTCGATCCTCACCGGGGAGCAGGGGGCACGCGCGGTGGCCCGCCGCCTGCTCGCCCGCGCGCTGTAGGGCCGCCGGCAGGCCGGGCCCGCGCCGCGGTACGGGCGCGCGGGGCCGTGTCGCGCGGGCCCGTACCGCGGGCCCGTACCGGTCAGACGCCCTTGGGCGGCTCGAACCAGGCGGGCCCGTCGGCCGCGGCGAGCTTGACCAGTTCCACCATCCGCTCCCCGATCGGCGGCAACGCGTCCGGGGAGAACCAGCCGACCTCCAGGGACTCGTCGTCGTTGACCCTGGCGTCGCCGCCGACCGCACGGCAGCGGAAGACGGTGTCCATGTACTGCGAGCGGTCACCGTTGGGGTAGTCGATCGGCGGGGTGCTCCGTACGGCGACGATCCGCTCGGGCACCACGTGCACGCCGGTCTCCTCCAGCACCTCGCGCACCGCGGTGTCGGCGGGCTCCTCCCCCGGTTCGGGGATGCCGCTGATCAGCGCCCACCGGCCGTTGTCGGCGCGGCGGCCGAGCAGGACGCGGCCCTCGTCGTCGAAGGTGACGGTCACGACCCCGGGCAGGAGGAGCAGGTGGTGGCCGCACTTGGCGCGGATGTCGCGGAGGAACGGGGGAATCGCCATGCGCGGAAGCCTAGTTGTCCGGGCCGGGTTGCTCGTTCCGATCGGTGACGATCACCCGTCGGGGGGGCCTGCGGGGACTTTGACCCGGCGCGCGCCGCAGTCACCGCCGCGGTTCCCGGGTTCCCCGCCCCGCCTGTGATCCTTCTCCTCCGTTCTCGGCGGGTCGGCCGTCCGTGCAGCTCATAGGCTCGGGCCGAGGGGATGTCGCGCTGCCGTGCGCTGCGGTGTTCCCGTGCCCGGCCCCGCGTGCGTCCCCCTGTGGCAAGGACGTACGACGAGCCGAGGAGCAGCTCATGGCACTGGAGAACAAGGTCGCGATCGTCACCGGGGGTGCGTCCGGGATCGGTGAGGCCGTCACCCGGACGTTCGTCGCGCGCGGGGCGCGCGTGGTCGTCGTCGACCTGCAGCAGGAGGCCGGGGACGCGCTCACGGCCGAGCTGGGGGACGCGGTGGCGTTCCTGCAGGGCGACGTCTCGGACCGCGCGGTCGCCGACCGGGCCGTGGCCACCGCCGTGGAGCGGTACGGGAAGCTCGACGTGCTGGTGAACAACGCGAGCGCCTCGCGGGTGCGGCCCTTCACCGAGCAGACCGACGACGACTGGCGGCTGGCGCTGGACACCTCGCTCTTCGCCACGCGCAACTTCATGCTCGCCGCGCACGAGGAGCTTCAAAAGACCCGGGGGTCCGTGATCAACTTCGCCTCCGGCGCCGGCCTCGAGGGGCAGCCGAACCAGGCCTCCTACGCGGCGGCCAAGGAGGCCGTCCGCGGCCTGAGCCGCGTGGTCGCCAACGAGTGGGCCGCCGACCAGATCCGCGTCAACGTCGTGTCGCCGATGGCGAGGACGGGGGGCGTGGAGCAGTGGGCCGCCGCGCACCCCGAGCAGTACGCCCTCTCGGCTGCGAAGGTCCCGCTCGGCCGGTTCGGCGACCCGATGGAGGACGTGGCGCCGATCGTGGCCTTCCTCGCCGACGACGACTCCCGGTACATGACGGGGCAGACCCTCATGGCCGACGGCGGCGCGATCAAACTGCGCTGACGCCGGGCCCGGCGGCCCGCCCGCGGCTACGGGCGGGCCGCCGGAGGCCGTTCAGGCGTCGCGGCGGAACAGGGCCGTCCAGAGGAAGGGCTCGCCGAAGTACGGGGACCCGGGCGGTTCGTCGCGCATGCGGCGCAGTTCGACCTCCGTCAGGCCGGAGAAGATCCGGCGCAGGGACTCCGGGGTGTAGGCGAGTCCGCCGTGGAGGCGGGAGTCGCGGTAGAACGCCTCGTCGGGGAGCTCGGAGCCCATCGCTCCGGCCGCGAAGCAGGTGAGGGCGAAGTGGCCGCCGGGGGCGAGGACGCGGTCGAGGAGGGCGAGGTAGCTGATGCGGCGGTGGGGCGGCAGGTGGTGGAAGCAGCCCGAGTCGTAGACCAGGTCGTACGGGCCGTCCAGCCCGGTCGTGGCGGGGGCGAAGGCGTCGCCGCAGTGGAACCGGACGTCGGCGCCGGCTTCGCGGGCGCGCTCCCCGGCCCATTCGACGGCCTTCGGCGAGAGGTCGACGGCGTCCACCAGGCGGCCCGGGGAGGCCAGGTGGAGGGCGTTGCGGCCCGGGCCGCAGCCGAGGTCCAGGACCCGTTCCGGGGCGATCAGGCCCCGGTCCAGGTAGGAGGCCAGGTTCTCGTCCGGCTTGTGCGCGAAGAACGGGACCGGCCTGGAGCGGTCGCCGTAGAAGTCGTCCCACCAGTCGGCCCCGGCGGCCGTCCAGCGGTCGGCCTCCGGGGCGAACAGCCTGTCCAGCAGCCCGAGTACGTCCTCGACCGTGCGTATGTTCCGGTCCATCCGGTCCCCCTTCCACGACGGGTGACACGGTAGTGCCGGACGGCACGCGGCCACGTGCCGGAGCGGACCGCGCGAGGCGCGGGCGGGGCGCCGGACGGCCTGTGCGGGCAGGGGCCGGACCGTCACCCCGGGCCGTGCGCAGCCGCCGCCCGTGCCCCTCGCCGGGGGCCGTCACGGTGCCGTTCCCGGCGGGCCCGGGGCGGGTTTTTCCGACGGGCCGCCAAACGCCCCGGAAGGGTGCCCCGGTCGGGCGGACCGGCCGGGTGCCCGGCCGGGTGCCCGGCCGGGCGGCTCAGCCGGTGGCCAGGACCGTCTCCAGGGTGCGCGCCCACTGGGCGACCACCCCGGCGCGCCGGGCGCTGTCGTCGGTGAGGAGGTTGGCCAGGCCCAGGCCGCGGGCCATGTCCAAGGTGGCCTGGACGGTCTCGCGCACCCCTTCCACGCTCTCGTCCGCGCCGAGGAACTCCACCGCCGCCCGGTGGGTCTCGCGTCCCACCCGGGTCTCCAGGTCGGTGATCCTCGGCCGCAGCTGCTCCTCGTCCGCGGCCGCCACCCACAGGTGCAGGGCGGCGCGGAAGAGCGGGCCGGTGTAGCAGTCGACGAGGACCTCCACCGCCGCGCGGATCCTGTCGGCGCCTTCCGGCGGAAGGGCGGCGACCGCCGCCCGCACCGCGGCGATCCGCTCCTCCGCGACGTACTCCACCGCCGCGGTGAACAGGTCCTCCCGGGTCGGGAAGTGGTGCTGCGCCGCGCCCCGGGAGACCCCGGCGCGCAGGGAGACCGCCGCCACCGTGCTGCCCGCCCAGCCGTGCTCGGCCAGGCACTCGACGGCCGCCTCCAGCAGCCGCCGCCGGGTGGCCCGGCTGCGGTCCTGCTTGGGGGCTCGCTCTGCGGCGGCGTGCGTGGTCACGTCGTGCAGGGTACCCGTGGTGCCCGTCCCGGCCGCGGGCGGCCGGTGGCCGGCCGGGGGCTCCTCCCGGGGGCGGCGCCCCGGTCCGGCGGGCGGACCGTGCCCTCCCGGGCCCCCGGTCACCGCACCCACCGGGGCGGGCGCCGTTGGAGGAAGGCGGTCATGCCCTCGCGGGCGTCCTCGGAGGCGAAGAGCCGGGCCGAGGCTGCGGCCAGGGCCTCGGTGTCGCGGTCGAAGGCGCGCAGCACCCCTGCGGTGGCCAGGCGCTTGGACTCCGCCAGTCCCTGCGGGGAGGCGGCGCGCAGCCCGTCCAGCACCGGTTGCAGGGCCTCGGCCGGGTCGCCGTCGCAGGCCAGGGTGGTCAGGCCGATGCGGGCGGCCTCGGCCGGGCCGAACTTCTCCCCGGTGAGGTAGTAGCGGGTGGCGGCGCGCGGATCCAGGCGGGGCAGCAGGGGCAGGGAGATCACGGCCGGGGCCAGGCCGAGGCGGGCCTCGGTGAAGGCGAACGTGGCGTCCGGCCCGGCGGCGGAGACGTCGCAGGCGCCGAGCAGGCCCAGCCCGCCCGCCCGGACGTGGCCGGTGACCGAGGCGACGACGGGCTTGGGCAGCTCGACGATCGCGCGCAGCAGGGCGGCGAGCCGCAGCGGGCCGGCCGCCGGGTCGCCCGAGACGGCCTCGGAGAGGTCGGCGCCGGCGCTGAAGACGGTGCCGGTGTGGGTGAGCAGCACGCCCCTGGTGCCGGGGTCGGCCCCGGCCTCGTCCAGGGCCCGGTGCAGCTGGTCCATGAGCCGGCCCGACAGGGCGTTGCGGTTGTGCGGGGAGTCCAGGGTCAGGACGGCGATGCCGCGGTCGTCGGTGCGGCGGACCAGGGGCTCGCTGCTGTCGTCCACGGGGGTGTCACTCTCCTTGTCGGGGGGCGGGTACGGCGGGGGCCCCGGCCTGCCGGGCGCGCAGTTCGCGGCGGAGGATCTTCCCGGAGGCGGCCTTGGGGACGGCGTCGACGAATTCGACGGCGCGGACCTTCTTGTAGGGGGCGACCCGGGCGGCGACGTGCTCCACGACCTGCTGCCCGGTCAGGCCCGAGCCGGGCCGGGGCACGACGAACGCCTTGGGCACCTCGCCGCCGTCGGCGCCGGGGACCCCGACGACGGCGGCGTCGGCGACGTCGGGGTGGGTGAGCAGGACGGCCTCGAGCTCTGCGGGGGCGACCTGGTAGCCCTTGTACTTGATGAGCTCCTTGACCCGGTCGACGACGTACAGCCAGCCGTCGGCGTCGACGCGGCCCACGTCGCCGGTGTGCAGCCAGCCGTCGGCGTCGACCGTCGCCGCGGTGGCGTCCGGGCGGCCCAGGTAGCCCTTCATCACCTGCGGTCCGCGGACGAGGATCTCGCCCTCCTCGTCGACCCCCAGGTCGCGGGGGGCTCCGCCCCCGTCCTCCGTCACGCTGACGATGCGCAGCTCGGTGGAGGGCAGGAGCCTGCCGACGGCTCCGGGCGGCGGGTCCTGGGCGTCCAGCGGCACGACGTGGGTGCCGGGCGAGAGCTCGGTCATCCCGTACGCCTGCCGTACCGGGGGCAGGCCCAGGCGGCGGGAGCAGGCCTCGGCGAGGCCGGCGTCGAGCGGGGCGGCGGCGGAGACGATGTAGCGCAGCGAGGACAGGTCGTGGTCGGCGACCGCCGGGTGCTTGGCGAGGGCCAGCACGATGGGCGGGGCGACGAACAGGCCCTCGACGCGGTGCTCGGCGATCGCGGCCAGGAACCGGTCGAGGTCGAAGCGGGGCAGGACGACGACGGTGGATCCGCACCGCAGCGGGTGGTTCATCAGGGCGGTGAGGCCGTAGATGTGGAAGAACGGCAGGACGGCGAGGATGCGTTCGCCGGGCCCGGGGTGGTGCAGGGCGTCGATCTGCAGCAGGTTGGTGGACAGGTTGCGGTGGGTGAGCTCCACGCCCTTGGGGGTGCCGGTGGTGCCGGAGGAGTAGGGCAGCACGGCGGTGTCGCGGACGGGGTCGATGTCCACCTGCGGTTCGGGGTCTTCGCAGGCCAGCAGGTCGAGGACGCTGCGGTGGCCGTCGGCCCGGTCGCACACCAGGATCTCGCGCACCGGGTTGCCGCGGGCCGCGGCGGCCTCGGCGGCGGCCCGGGCGGTGTCCAGGAAGTGGGAGACCGTCACGATCCAGCCCGCCCGGCTGTCGAGGAGCTGGCGGGTCAGGTCCTCGACGGTGGCCAGGGAGTTGACGGTGGTGACGACCGCGCCCGCCCGGACGGCGCCGTGGAAGACGGCCGGGTAGGCGACGGTGTTGGGGCTGTACAGGGCCAGCACGTCGCCCTTGCGCAGCCCGGAGGCGGCCAGGGCGGCGGCGATGCGCCGGGAGAAGGCGTCCAGTTGGCCGTAGGTGACGGTCAGTCCGCCGACGCCGTCCACCAGGGCGGTGCGGTCGGCGAACTCGCCGGCCCGCCCCAGGACGGTCTCGTGGATCGGCCGGTCGAGGACGGGGACGCTCGGGTAGGTGCTGTGGAAGACCACGGTGGCGCTCCTTCCGGCCGGGGGCGGGGGTGCCCGCCGCCGCCGACCACGGTGTCGGCGTTCCTGCCCACCGGGCAGTCGTTGCTCGGGCGCCGTTCGGCGGATCCGTTCGGCGGGGCGCCCGCGGCCCGTCCCGGGACGGCCGGCCGACCGGAGGTGCGGCCGGCGGCCCCGGGCCCCGGAGGTCCCGGAGGTCCCGGAGGTCAGTAGGACTTGGGCAGCCCCAAGGTGTGCTGGGCGACGTAGTTGAGGATCATTTCGCGGCTGACCGGGGCGATGCGGCCGACCCGGGAGGCGGTGAGCAGGGAGGCCAGGCCGTACTCGGCGGTCAGTCCGTTGCCGCCGAGGGTGTGCACGGCCTGGTCGACGGCGTTGGCGCAGGCCTCGGCGGCCGCGTACTTGGCCACGTTGGCGGCCTCGCCGGCCCCGGCGTCGTCCCCGCTGTCGTAGAGGAAGGCGGCCTTCTGCATCATCAGGCGGGCGAGTTCGGTCTCGATCCTGATCCGGGCCAGGGGTGGGCGATGCCCTGGTGGGCGCCGATGGGCTGCTTCCACACCTGCCGGGTGGAGGCGTACTCCGCCGCCCGGCCCAGGGCGTAGCGGGCGAGGCCCACGGAGTAGGCGGCGGCCATGATGCGTTCGGGGTTGAGGCCGGCGAACAGCTGCACCAGGCCGGCGTCCTCGTCGCCGACGAGTGCGTCGGCGGGCAGGCGCACGTCGTCGAGGAAGACCTGGAACTGCTTCTCGGGGGCCTCGATCTCCATCTCGATGGCGCGGTACTCGAAGCCGGGGGTGGTGCGGGGCACGAGGAAGAGGGCGGGCTTGAGCCGCCCGGTGCGGGCGTCCTCGGTGCGGGCGACGATCATGGTGGCGTCGGCGCGGTCCACGCCGGAGATGAAGACCTTGGCCCCGTTCAGCACCCAGTCGTCGCCGTCGCGCCGGGCGGTGGTGGTGATGCGGTGGGAGTTGGACCCGGCGTCCGGTTCGGTGATGCCGAAGGCGAGGGTGACCGAGCCGTCGGCCAGGCCGGGCAGCCAGCGGCGCTTCTGCTCCCCGGTGCCGAAGCGGGCGATGACGGTGCCGCAGATGGCGGGCGAGACGACCATCAGCAGCAGCGGGCAGCCGTTGGCGCCCATCTCCTCCAGGACGATGGCCAGTTCGCTGATGCCGGCCCCGCCGCCGCCGTACTCCTCGGGGAGGTTGACGCCGATGTGGCCGAGCTTGGCGGCCTCGTGCCACAGTTCGTCGGTGTGCCCCTTCTCGCGCAGGGCGTTGACGTAGTAGGCGCGGTCGTAGCGGGTGCCGAGCTGCCGGACGGCGGCGCGCAGGGCGCGGCGCTCCTCGCTCTCGGTGAAGGCGTTGTCGAAGGTGGCGGCCGGTGCGGTCACGGGCGGGGCTCCTCTGCGTCGGAGGGGGCGGTCGGCCGGGGTTCCGGGCCGGCGGGGTCCACGGGGTCCGAGTGGTTCACGGGGTCCGAGGGGTCCGGGGAGTCCGCCGTGACGACGGCGAGGACCGTGCCGACGTCGACCTGGCGGCCGGGGTGGGCGTGCAGTGCGGTGACGGTGCCGTCGGCGGGGGCGGTGACGCGGTGCTCCATCTTCATCGCCTCCAGCCACAGCAGGGGCTGCCCGGCCTCCACCCGCTCGCCCTCGGCGACGGCGACCCGCACGACGGTGCCGGGCATGGGGGCGAGGAGGGAGCCGGGGGCGGTGCGGCCGCCGGGTTCGGGGAAGCGGGACACGGCGGTCAGGGTCAGGCGGGCCCCGGGGGTGTCGACCCAGACGGTGTCCCCGCGCCGGGTGACGGTCCAGGTGCGGCGCACTCCGCCGGTCTCCAGAACCACGCGGTCGGGCTCGGCCCGCACCACGCGGGTGCCCGGGCGGTCGAGCAGGACGGGCCCGGCGCGGCCGGTGCGGTAGCGCACCGTGTGCTCGGTGTTCCCGGCCAGGTAGCGGGCGGTGTGCGGGACGGAGGGGACGTTGCGCCAGCCCCCGGCCCGGCCGGCGACCGCGGGGGCGCGCAACCTGCGGTGCGCCTGGTCGGCCAGGGCCGCGGCGGCCGCGCACAGCGACTCCGCCTCCGCCCGTTCCTGCGCCTGCTGCTCGCCGGGGCCGGTGAGTTCGCCGTGGTGGCGGGTCAGGAAGGCGGTGTCGGCGCGGCCCGCGGCGAACTCCGGGTGGCGCAGGATGCGCACCAGCAGGTCGCGGTTGGTGCGGGGGCCGTGGATGCGGCTGCGGTCCAGGGCGTGGGCGAGGCGGCGCAGCGCCTCGGCGCGGGTGGGGGCCCAGGCGACGGCCTTGGCGAGCATCGCGTCGTAGTGCACGCCGATGTCGCTGCCGTCCTCCACGCCCGGGTCCAGCCGCAGGCCGTGGTCGGCGCCCGCGACGGCGCTGAAGCGGGCGGTCACCCCGGGGACGTCGAACAGGTGCAGCCGTCCGGCCTGGGGCTGCCAGCCGCGGGCCGGGTCCTCGGCGTACAGGCGGGCCTGGACGGCGTGGCCGCGGGGCGCGGGCGGGACGGGCGCGGGCAGGGGGCGCCCTCGGCGATGCGGATCTGGTGGGCGACCAGGTCCAGGCCGGTGACGCACTCGGTGACCGGGTGCTCGACCTGCAGGCGGGTGTTCATCTCCAGGAAGAAGAACCGGCCGTCGGGGGCGAGGAGGAACTCCACGGTGCCGGCGCCGGTGTAGCCGACGGCGCGGGCGGCGTCGGCGGCGGCGCCGTGCAGGGCGGCGCGCAGCGCGTCGTCCAGGCCGGGGGCGGGGGTCTCCTCGACGACCTTCTGGTGGCGGCGCTGGACGGAGCAGTCGCGCTCCCCCACCGCCCAGACGGTGCCGTGGGCGTCGGCGAGGATCTGCACCTCGACGTGGCGGCCGGCGGGCAGGTAGGGCTCGAGGAAGACCTCCGAGTCGCCGAAGGCGGCCTGCGCCTCGGCGCGCGCCGCGGCCAGCTCCGTCTCCAGGGCGGCGAGTTCGCGCACCACCCGCATGCCGCGTCCGCCGCCGCCGGCGGCGGCCTTGACCAGCAGCGGCAGGTCGTCGGCGGTGGCCTCCGCCGGGTCCGGGGCGGTGGCCACGGGCACGCCGGCGGCGGCCGCGATCCGCTTGGCCGAGGTCTTCGACCCCATGGCGGCGATGGCCTCCGCTGAGGGCCCGATCCAGGTGAGCCCGGCGGCGGTGACGGCGCGGGCGAAGTCGGCGTTCTCGGACAGGAAGCCGTAGCCGGGGTGGACGGCGTCGGCGCCGGCGGCCTCGGCGGCCTTCACCAGCAGGTCGGCCCGCAGGTAGGTGTCGGCGGGCGTGCTGCCGGGCAGCCGCACGACGGCGTCGGCCTCCGCGGCGTGCGGGGAGCCTTCGTCCGCGTCGGAGCAGACGGCGACGGTGGAGATGCCCAGGTCCCGGCAGGTGCGGAAGACCCTGCGGGCGATCTCGCCGCGGTTGGCGACCAGTACGGAGCCGATCGTGCGCCCGGTGCCGGCGCCCGTCGCGCCTCCGGTGCCGGTGCCCGTCGTGTGCCCGGTGTCGGATCCGGTCGTGCGTCCGGTGTCGGTGCCGGTCATGTGCTCGGTGTCCCCTCGCATCGTTTCCCTCACATCCGGAAGGTGCCGAAGCCGCCGCGCACGCCCTGCACGGGCGCGCCGTGGACGGCCGACAGGCACAGGCCGAGGACGGTGCGGGTGTCGCGCGGGTCGATCACGCCGTCGTCGTAGAGCCGGCCGGACAGGAACATCGGCAGCGACTCGGCCTCCACCTGCTGCTCGACCATGGCGCGCAGGGCCGCGTCGGCCTCGTCGTCCCAGGGGCGCCCCTTGGCCTGCGCGGACTGGCGGGCGACGATGGACAGCACCCCGGCCAGCTGCGCCGGGCCCATCACCGCCGACTTGGCGCTGGGCCAGGCGAACAGGAACCGCGGGTCGTAGGCCCGGCCGCACATGCCGTAGTGGCCGGCGCCGTAGCTGGCGCCGATCAGCACCGAGATGTGCGGGACGCGGCTGTTGGAGACCGCGTTGATCATCATGGCGCCGTGCTTGACGATGCCGCCCTGCTCGTAGTCGGTGCCGACCATGTAGCCGGTGGTGTTGTGCAGGAACAGCAGGGGGATGTCGCGCTGGTTGGCGAGCTGGATGAACTGGGCGGCCTTCTGGGACTCCTGGCTGAACAGCACGCCCTGCGCGTTGGCCAGGACGCCGACGGGTAGCCGTGCAGGCGGGCCCAGCCGGTGGCCAGGCTGGGGCCGTACAGCGGCTTGAACTCGTCGAAGTCGCTGCCGTCGACGATGCGGGCGATCACCTCGCGCGGGTCGAAGGGGGTCTTGAGGTCCTCGGGGACGATCCCGAGGAGCTCCTCCTCGTCGTACTTCGGCGGTTCGGGCGCGGGGTCGGCCGGGGGCGGCCCCTGCTTGCGCCACTCCAGGCGGGCGACGATGCGGCGGGCGCGGCGCAGGGCGTCGGGTTCGTCGTCGGCGAGGTGGTCGGCCAGGCCGGAGGTGCGGGCGTGCATCTCGGCGCCGCCGAGGGTCTCGTCGTCGGCGTCCTCCCGGTGGCCATCTTCACCAGGGGCGGTCCGCCGAGGAAGACCTTGGAGCGTCCGCGCACCATCACCGTGTGGTCGGACATCCCCGGCACGTAGGCGCCGCCGGCCGTGGAGTTGCCCATGACGACGGCGATCGTGGGGATGCCGGCGGCGGACAGCCGGGTCAGGTCGCGGAAGAGGGCCCCGCCGGGGACGAAGATCTCCTTCTGGCCGGTCAGGTCGGCCCCGCCGGACTCGACGAGGTTGATCACCGGGAGCCGGTTGGCCAGGGCGATCTCGTTGGCGCGCAGGGCCTTGCGCAGCGTCCAGGGGTTGCTGGCGCCGCCGCGCACGGTGGGGTCGTTGGCGGTGATCAGGCACTCGGTCCCCTCGACGGTGCCGATGCCGGTGACCAGGGAGGCGCCGACGGGGTAGTCGCTGCCCCAGGCGGCGAGCGGGGACAGCTCCAGGAACGGGGTGTCGGGGTCGAGGAGCAGTTCGATGCGTTCGCGGGCGGGGAGCTTGCCGCGGCCGCGGTGTCGCTCGGTGTACTTGGGGCCGCCGCCGGCGACGGCCTTGTCGTGCTCGGCCCGCAGCGCGTCGAGCTTGTCCAGCATCGCGGCGCGGGCCGCGGCGTACTCCGCCGAGGCGGTGTCCAGGGCGGTGGCCAGGACGGTCACAGCAGTGCCTCCGGTATGTCGAGCCGGCGCGAGCGGAGCCATTCGCCGAGCGCCTTGGCCTGGGGGTCGAAGCGGGCCTGCGAGGCGACGCCGTCGCCGAGGAGCCCGTCGATGCGGAAGTTGACGGCGCGCAGGTTGGGCAGCAGGTGGCGGGTGACGGGCAGGCGGGCGGTCTCGGGGAGGAGTTCGCGCAGCAGGGCGGGGTGAGGGTGTGGGCGAGCCAGCGCCAGGCGTCCTCGGTCTCGGTCCACGCCGACGTTGGCGCTGCCGCCCTTGTCGCCGCTGCGGGCGCCGGCGACCAGGCCGAGGGGGCCCGGCGCACGGGGCCGGGCGGCAGCGGCTCGGGCAGCGGCGGCTCCGGCGGGTCGGCGAGGGGCCGGCCGGCCGGGGCGGGGCCGATGCGCAGCCGCCGCCCGTCGGGCAGGACGGCGGTGTGCTCCACGGCGGCGGCGTCGACGAAGGCGGCCTCGAACACCCCGTAGGGGGCGGCCTTGCCGGGCGGGGCGGTGAGGTGGAAGCCGGGGTAGGAGGCCAGGCCGAGTTCGACGGCGGCGCCGGTGACCGCGCGCCCGACGGCCTCGGGGTCCTCGTCGCGCACGACCAGCCGCAGCAGTGCGGACGCCTCCTCCTCGGCGGCGGCGTCCGGGTGGTCGGTGCGGGCCAGGGTCCAGCGGACCTCCGCGGGGCGGCGGTCGGCGAGCGCGGCCTCGGTCTGCTCGCGCACCAGCGCCGCCTTGGCCTCGACGCCCAGGCCGGTCAGGACGAAGACGACCTCGTTGCGCCAGCCGCCGAGCCGGTTGAGGCCGACCTTGAGGGTGGGCGGCGGGGCCTCGCCGCGCACCCCGTCGATGCGCACCCGGTCGGGCCCGTCCTGGCTCAGGCGGACGGTGTCCAGCCGGCGGTGACGTCGGGCCCGGCGTAGCGGGGGGAGTCGGTCGTACAGCAGCTGGGCGGTGACGGTGCCGACGGTGACGGCGCCCCCGGTGCCGGGGTGCTTGGTGATCACCGACGACCCGTCGGCGTGCAGCTCGGCCAGGGGAAGCCGGGGCGGCGCACGTCGTGGCGTTCGAAGAAGGCGTAGTTGCCGCCGGTCGCCTGGGTGCCGCACTCCAGGACGTGGCCGGCGACGACGGCGCCGGCGAGCCGGTCCCGGTCGTCGGCCGCCCACCCGAAGTGCGCGGCGGCCGGGCCGGTCACCAGGGCGGCGTCGGTGACCCGCCCGGTGACCACGACGTCGGCCCGGCCCGCAGGCAGGCGGCGATGCCCTCCCCTCCCAGGTAGGCGTTGGCCGCCAGGGCGCCGCCGGGCAGGCCGAGCGCGGCGGCGCGGGGCAGCAGGTCGTCGCCCTCGACGTGGGCGACGCGCACCGGCAGGCCCAGGCGCTCCGCCAGCTCCCGCAGGGCGTCGGCCAGGCCGGACGGTTCAGCCCGCCCGCGTTGGTGACGATCCGCACGCCCTTGTCGGCGGCGGTGGCGAGGTTCTCCTCCATCTGCCGCAGGAAGGTCCTCGCGTATCCGCGGGAGGGGTCCTTCATCCGGTCGCGGCCGAGGAGGAGCATGGTCAGTTCGGCGAGGTAGTCGCCGGTGAGGACGTCCACCGGGCCGCCGTGGAGCATCTCGCGGACGGCGTCGGCGCGGTCCCCGTAGAAGCCGGAGGCGTTGGCGATGCGCAGCGGCCCGGTCATCCCCGCTCACCCGCCGTCGCCCGCTCCCCCGCCGTCGCCCGCTGCTCCGCCGTCCGCTCCGCCGGCTCCCGCTGCCCCGTCCGATGCTCCCCGGACGGCTCCTGCCGGGGTGCGCGTCCCCGCCCGGGGGGCCCGGCGAAGGCCTGGGCGATGTCCAGCCAGCGGTCGGCGTCCGCGCCGCGGGCGCTCAGGGCCAGGTCGGCGCGGTTCCGGCGCCGGGTGACCAGCAGGCAGAAGTCCTCCGCCGGGCCGGTGACCGACTGGGCGGCCCCCGGGGGCCGAAGGCCCACACGGTCCCGGGCGGGGCCGTCCCCTCCGGCGGGGTGAGTTCCACGCGGAACTCCTCCCGCGGGGGCTCCAGGCCGTGCACGAAGTGGGCGTAGTCCCGGGCCCGCACGCCGATGCGGGCCACGTGCCGCAGCCGGGCGGTGGGGGCGCTGTGCACGGACAGGGCGTCGGCGACGTCCTGTCCGTGCGCCCAGGTCTCCATCAGCCGGGCCGTGGCCATGGAGGCGATGCTCATCGGGGGGCCGAACCAGGGCAGCCGGGTGCCGGCGGGGGCCGCGCGCAGCGCAGCGTCCAGCGCGGTCCGCCCCTCCCGCCAGCGGTGGAGCAGGTCGGCCGGGTGCGCCCGGGCCCCCTCCTCGGCGCCGTCGTCGACGTGCCGGTCGACCGCGGCCAGCGCCTGCTCGACCTCGCGGGCGAATCCGGCGGGGTCGGTGGCGGCCAGCAGGGCGCGCTCGTCGGTCCAGGCCAGGTGGGCGATCTGGTGGGCGACCGTCCAGCCGGGGGCCGGGGTGGGGGTGCGCCAGCCCTGCTCGTCGAGGCCTGCGACGAGGCCGTCCAGTGCGGACGTCTCGTCCGCCAGGTCGTCGAGCACCGGTTCCGGGTCGGCCATCGCCGATCCCCCTCTCGCCGCCGTGCACCAGGTGGTGACGCGCCCCCGGGCCGGGGCGCCGGTGACGAGCGTGGCAGCAGCACGGGAAACAAGCAAGCGTGCTTGCATGCTTTTTTCCGACCGGCCCCCGCAGGGTCCGCAGGATGCGGCGGGGGCCGGCGGACCCGGCGGGCGGGGCGGCACCGTTTCGAACCCTCCACCCGGGGCACCCGTGGACCGCGGGACCCGACCGACAAGGGAGGCACCAATGTCAACAGGGACCCTCGTGACCGTGGTCGTGGTCGTCCTCGTGGTCCTGGCCGCCCTCGCCGCCGTCGTGTTCGTCCGGCGGAGGAACCGCAGGCGGCTCCACGAGCGCTTCGGCCCGGAGTACGAGCGGACCGTGGAGGCCCACGACGACCGCCGCCGGGCCGAACACGAACTGCGGGAACGGGAGAAGCGCCACGACGCGCTGGACATCCGGCCGCTGCGCCCGGAGACGCGGGACCGCTACGCCCGGGAATGGACCAGGGTGCAGGAGGAGTTCGTCGACCGTCCGGACGGCGCCGTGCACGAGGCGGACCGGCTGGTGACCGCGCTCATGGGCGAGCGCGGGTACCCGACCGAGGGTTTCGAGCAGCAGGTGAGGGACCTGTCGGTCGAGCACGGGCGCACCCTGGAGCACTACCGGGCGGCCCACGAGGTCAACGGACGCAGCACCGGCGGGAGGGCGACCACGGAGGAACTGCGGGGCGCGATGGTCCACTACCGCGCACTGTTCGACGAACTGCTCGAGGACGGCAGCGGGCCGCGGAGCGCAAGCCGCCCGTGACCCGTCCGACACCCGGCCGCGCCGGCTCCGCACACGCCGGGCGGCCGTCCCCACGGAGGTGAGGACATGCAGCAGAACCCCATGACCGGGCGCGAGGACGAGCCCCTGACCACGGAGGACATCGCACACCCCCAGCAGGACACCGGAGTGCAGGACACCGGCGGGCCGGCCGGAGCACCGCTGTTCCCCGGCGAGGCGGCGACCGCCGAGACCGGGCAGATGCCGGAGGCGCCTCCGGGGTCGCGGGGCGGAGTCTCCCCCGGGGAGGAACCCTCCCCGGGGGCCTCTCCGGGAGGCGGCGGGGAACCGGGCCCCGGCCCCGCCGGGACGGCGGAGAAGCCGTCCGGCGCGGCCGGAGGAGCCGGGGAGGACCGGCCGCTCCTGGGGGACGAGGAGGGCGAGGGCTTCCGCTCCCGGTGGCAGGAGATCCAGAGCAGGTTCGTCGACGACCCGCGGGAGGCGGTCCGTTCGGCGGACGCGCTGGTGGCCGAGGTGATGCAGGAACTGGCGGCGACCTTCTCCGGCCACCGGCAGGGCCTGGAGGACCAGTGGAACCGCGGCGAGCAGGTGGCCACCGAGGACCTGCGGATCGCCCTCCAGCGCTACCGGTCCTTCTTCAACCGGCTGCTCAGGACCTGAGCGCCGGGCCCCGAGCCGTGCCCCGCGCCGGGCGCCCCGGTCCGGGTGGCGTCCGCCCGGGCCGGGGCTCCGGGGGCGGGCGCCCCGGGGGCGGGGTCAGGCCGGCAGGCCGGCGCCGGCCGCGAGCAGGCGGCCCTCGGCGTACCGGGCCGCCTCGGCGGGCAGCACGGCGGTGCGGCCGCTGAGCAGGACGGTCAGCGAGCCGGTGCCGTCGCCCCCGGTGCGGATCTCCGACAGGGCGCCCAGGCGCCGCAGCGCCTGGACGGCGACGGCCTCGGCCGATCCGTAGAGGGCGACCGGCGGCCCGCCGGGGCGGCCGACAGCGTCGCGGATGCGGCCGGCGACCAGTTCGTAGTGGGTGCAGCCCAGGACGACGGCCCGCACGTCCCGCGGGGTCAGGGCGGCCGCGGCGGCGACGGCGGCGTCGATCGCCGCCTCGTCGGCGGACTCGACGGCGTCGGCCAGGCCGGGGCAGGGGACCTCGGTGACGTGCGCGCCGTCGCCGAAGTCCTGGATCAGGCCGCGCTGGTAGGCGCTGCCGGTGGTGGCGGGGGTGGCCCAGATGGCGATCCGGCCGCCGCGGGCCGCGGCGGGCTTGATCGCGGGGACGGTGCCGATCACCGGGACGTGCGGCTCCAGCTCGGACCGCAGCGCGGGCAGGGCGTGCACCGACGCGGTGTTGCAGGCGACGACCAGGGCGTCGGGGCGGTGCGCGGCCGCGGCGCGGGCGCAGGCGAGTGCGTGCTCGGTGAGGTCGGCGGGGGTGCGCGGGCCCCACGGCATGCCGTCGGGGTCGCTGGAGAGGACGAGGTCGGCGTCGGGGCGCAGCCGCCGCAGTGCCGCGCCTGCCGCGAGCAGCCCGATACCGGAGTCAACGAGCGCGATCTTCACGCAGCAACCTTATGCGATCCGCCCGCCCGTCCCCGGGGGAGGGCGGCGGGCCGCAGGACGGCCGCGGGCGTCCCCGACGGTCCTCCCGCAAGGCGGTGCGGGCCCGTCCGGACACCCCCGCCCGGAGACGGGCGTACCCCTCGGTAACCCGTCGGACGCAGGACTTTTACGTGAACATTGCGCAGACCGGTGACCGATTTCACAGGATTCACCCGCGTTGGTGACCTCGGACCGTGCGAGCCGGGAAAAATCGCCCCCCTGTCCGTCTCCCAATAGCCCACGGCGTGGCTTAACTTATGCGCTATGACCTCCCCCCGCGGCACCTACGGCGGCGGCTACTACTCCTCGCCCGCCTTCGCTGACACTCCCATCTACGACAGGCTCGTCTCTGAGCGGGGCACCCCTCAGATCGCGCCGATACGCGTGCCGGCCGCCTACGACACGGGCAGCCACCTGCCCGCGCTCCCCTCGGCCCTGCCGGCGCTGCCCCCCGCGCCGTCCGCCGGCGGCTACCACACCCCCGCGCACGGCACCACGGGCGGCTACCCGGCCCCGCCGCAGCCGGCCGCGGCCTACCAGCCGCAGCCCCCGGCCCCGAGCATGCCGGCCCCCTACATCCCGCAGCAGGCGGGCCCTTCCCGCGGCTACTCCGCGGGCGGCTACCAGGGCCAGCCCCAGTCGCCGTACCAGAGCAACGGCGCCGGCTACGACACCTCGCGCCCCGTGCCGCCGCGGCCCCTGCCGCCCCGGCAGGTGCCGGCGCCCTACAACTACGCGGAGGACCCGTACCGCCGGTCCGCCCAGGGCTACTAGGCGACGGGCACCCGGGCGGGGACGGAGGTCGCTCCCACCCGGCATGATGTCGGCATGACGGCGACTCACGAACTCGTTTCCCTGCACCTCTATCCGGTCAAGTCGCTCGCCGGGGCGTCGCCACGGACCGCGGTCGTCGAACCGTGGGGGCTGCGCGGGGACCGCAGGTGGATGCTGGTGGACGCCTCGGGGCAGGTCGTCACCCAGCGGGAGCACGCGCGGATGGCCCTCGCCACCGCGGCCCCCGCCGCGGAGGGCGGGATACGGCTCGAGGGGCCGGGCGCGGAACCGCTCGAGGTGCCCGTCCCCGACCCGGGGCGGGGCACGGTGCGGGTGCGGATCTGGCAGGACGAGGTGGAGGCGGTCCCTGCACAGGAGGCGGCCTCCGCCTGGTTCGGCGAGCTGCTCGGCGCCGAGGTGCGGCTGGTGCACATGGACGCGCCGGGGAGCAGGCGGCCGATCGACCCCCGCTACGCGAGGCCGGGCGAGACCGTCTCCTTCGCGGACGGCTTCCCGCTGCTGCTCACCACCACCGCCTCCCTCGACGCGCTCAACTCCCTGGTCGCACAGGGGGACTTCCCCGAGCAGGGGCCGCTGCCGATGGACCGCTTCCGGCCGAGCGTCGTCGTGGCGGGGGGCACGGCCTGGGAGGAGGACGGCTGGCGCCGGGTCCGCATCGGCGAGGTCGTCCTGCGCGTGGCCAAGCCGTGCGGCCGCTGCGTGATCACCACGACCGACCAGCGCACCGGCGAGCGCGGCAAGGAGCCGCTGCGCACCCTGGCCCGGCACCGCCGGATCGGCGACAGGCTGGTCTTCGGCCAGAACCTGGTCCCCGAGAACGGCGGGACGCTGCGGGTGGGGGACCCGTTCACGGTCCTGGAATGATCGTTGCGGGGACAACCCGCCCCCGGCCGCTGCGTCCTGTCCCGGGGGACGGTTTCCGCGCGCACGATGCGCGCGGGCAGGGACGAAGGCGCATGATCGAGGTGCGGGGGGAGACCCGTTCGAGGCACACGTCATGCCGTGAGGGGGTGCTGACGGATGCGGACGACACCGCACCGGCGGGAGTGGCGGGGCAATCCGCTGCGCCGCCGTTCGGACAGGGTGGAGACGTGGGTGGGCCTGGTGCTCGTCGCCGGAGCGGCGGTGGGTGCGCCGGCCGTGGGCTGGGGCGTGGGGGACGCGGTCCACACGTCCCTGCTGCACACCGCGCAGCAGGAGCGCGCCGAGCGTCACCGGGTGGCGGCCGTGCTGCTGGAGGACGCCCCGGGGGTGTCCTCGCCGGCCGACCCGGAGACCGCGGACAGCGGGGTGAACGCGCCGCCCGTGCTGGTGCGCTGGACCGGCCGCGACGGGGTCGAGCGCACCGCGCGCGTGCAGGTGGGCACGGGGCTCGTCGCCGGGGACACCACCGCGGTGTGGGTGGACCGCGGCGGCCGCGTCGCCCTGCCGCCGCTGTCCCGGGCCCAGGCGGAGGCGTACGGCATCGTCGCCGGGATCGGCGGCGCGGGGGCGGCGGGCGGCCTGCTGCTGGCCCTGCGGTGGGCGGTCCACCTGCGCTTCGAGCGGCAGCGGCTGGACGCGTGGGAGCAGGAGTGGCGACGGGTCGGGCCCGACTGGGGCAAACACCCCACCTGAGGCCGGGCCCGCCCTCCGCACCCCCCGGGACCGAGGAGGCGGAGGTCACCGGCGCCCTTGCGCGCACGCTACGGTGGGGCAGCCGGCACGACGCAAGAGGGTGGGACCGATCAGCACGATGGCACAGGGTGTGGTTCAGGTGACGCACACCGGCAGTTCGCGGTGGCGTCGCCGGACGGGTGAGTACGATTCCCTGACCGCCGCCCTCGAGGCGGCCGGCGACGGTGACGTGGTGTCCGCTGCCCCCGGCACCTACTGCGAGAACGTCGTGCTGACCAGAGCGGTCGTCCTGCGCGGCACCGAGGGCCCGGGAACGGTGCGCATCGCCCCCTCCGGCGGCGTGGCGCTGTCGGTGCGTGCCTCGGCCACCGTGCAGGACCTGCAGATCGAGGGCCAGGACAGCTCGGCCCCGGCAGTGCTGGTCGAGGGCTCCTCCCCCGAGCTGGTGGGGCTGAAGGTCTCGACCCGCTCGGCGGTGGGCATCGAGGTGCGCGACGGGGCCCGGCCCACGGTGCGCCGCTGCTCGGTGGACAACCCGGCGGGCCTGGGCATCAGCGTGCTCGACGAGTCCGGCGGCCTGTTCGACGAGTGCGAGGTGACCGCGGCCGGGCAGACCGGCGTCTCGGTGCGCGGCGGCGCCTCGCCGCGGCTGGAGCGCTGCCGGGTGCACCACAGCGGCGGCACGGGCCTGTCGATCACCGGCGAGGGCACCGCGGTCGAGGCGATCGGCTGCGAGGTGTTCGAGACCAAGGGCGCCGGCGTGCAGGTCTCCTCCCGCGCCACCGGCCACCTGACGGACTGCACGGTCCACCGCACCTCCGGCGACGGCATCACCCTGGACACCGACGCGGTCCTGGCTCTGACCTCCTGCGACATCCACGACGTCCCCGAGAACGCGGTCGACCTGCGCTCCCGCTCGGTCCTGACGCTGCACCGCACCACGGTGCACCGGTTCGGCCGCAACGGACTGTCGGTGTGGGACCCGGGCACCCGGGTGGACGCCCACCACAGCGAGATCCACGACTCCACCGGCGACTACCCGGCCGTGTGGATCAGCGACGGCGCCGCCGCCGTGCTCGACTCCTGCCGGGTGCACGACGTGCCCGACGCGCTGTTCGTCCTGGACCGCGGCTCGCGCGCGGACGTCGTCGACAGCGACCTGTCCCAGGTCCGCAACACCGCGGTCTCGGTGAGCGACGGGGCCACCGTCCAGCTGGACGACTGCCGCATCCGCGAGGCCGCCACCGGCGCCTGGTTCCGCGACCACGGCAGCGGCGGCACGATCGCCTCCTGCACCGTGGAGAACACCTCCACCGGGATCATCGTCACCAAGGGCGCCGACCCCACCGTCGAACGCTGCACCGTCACCTCCCCCGCCGAGGCCGGCTTCTACGTCTCCGCGGGCGGGCGCGGCACCTTCACCGCCTGCACGGTCAGCGACAGCCGCGGCTTCGGCTTCCACGTCACCGACGGCTGCCGCGCGTCGCTGACCGGCTGCCGCACCGAGCGGTGCGCCCGCGGCGGCTACGAGTTCGCCGAGGACGGCGCCACCGCCGAGGACTGCTCCAGCGACGAGAGCGCGGAGCGGCGCGGCGGGGCGGCGCCCGGCGTCCGGGCGGCCGGCGGCAGCGCTCCCGGCGGGGTCACCGCCACCGAACAGCAGTCGCCCGCAGGCTCGTTCGGCCTGCTCGGCGGGGTGCCGGCCCAGCGCCCCGAGCCCGCGGCCGCCCCCGCCGCCCCGGCGCCGTCGGTGCGCCCCTCGGAGGAGGTGCTGGCCGAACTGGACGCCCTGGTGGGCCTGCAGACGGTCAAGCAGGAGGTGCGCACCCTCATCGACCTCATCGCGGTGGGCAGGCGCCGCGAGCAGGCCGGCCTCAAGGCCCCCTCCCTCCGCCGCCACCTGGTATTCACCGGCTCCCCCGGCACCGGCAAGACCACCGTGGCCCGCCTGTACGGCGAGATCCTGGCCTCGCTGGGGGTCCTCGAGCGCGGCCACCTGGTCGAGGTCGCCCGGGTCGACCTGGTGGGCGAGCACATCGGCTCGACCGCCATCCGCACCCAGGAGGCGTTCGACCGGGCGCGCGGCGGCGTGCTGTTCATCGACGAGGCGTACGCCCTCTCCCCGGAGGACTCCGGCCGGGACTTCGGTCGTGAGGCCATCGACACGCTGGTGAAGCTGATGGAGGACCACCGGGACGCCGTGGTGGTCATCGTCGCCGGCTACACCGAGGAGATGGCCCGCTTCCTGTCCGTCAACCCCGGTGTGGCGTCACGTTTCTCCCGCACCATCACCTTCGGCGACTACGGGCCCGAGGAACTGCTGCAGATCGTGGAGCAGCAGGCCGTGGAGCACCAGTACCAGCTGGGCGAGGGCACCCCGGAGGCCCTGCTGAAGCACTTCACCGCCATGCCCCGGGGCGCCTCGTTCGGCAACGGCCGCACCGCCCGGCAGACGTTCGAGGCGATGCTCGAGCGCCACGCCGGACGGGTGGCCCAGCTGCCCGACCCCACCACCGAGGACCTGCAGCTGCTCTACCCGGAGGACCTGCCCGGAACGCCCTGACCGGGCACCGTGCCCCGCCCGGGCCCGTCCCGGCGCGGTCCTGCCCGCCCCGGGCCGTCCCGGTGGAGTCCGTCCCGGTGGAGTCCGTCCCGGTGGGGTCCGTCCCGGCGTGCGGCCCCCAGCCGCTTCAGCAGGCGGGCGCGCTCGGCACCGAAGGCCGGGTCGGCCTGGTACTCGAAGTGGCCCAGGACCGGCGCCGGCAGCGGGTGCCGCACGGTGCGGCCGTAGGAGGCGGGGTCCTCGAGCGGCGGCGCGTCCACCGGCTCCCCGCCCGGGGCCGCCACGTGCACCGGGCCGCCGATGGGGTCGGTGCGCCGCCACAGGTTGCGCCAGGTGCTCAGCTGCCGGTGCAGCCCTGCCAGGGCGTCCGGCCCCAGGTAGGCGGGGAACCAGCGCCCGTACAGCCGTTCCAGGGGCGAGCCGTAGGTCAGCAGCGCCACGTTGCGGCGCGCCCCGGGCGGCAGCTGCCAGACGGCGGCCGCGGCCAGCACGCTGCCCTGGGAGTGCCCGGACAGCACCAGCCGGCCCCCGGTCTGCCCGGTCCAGGTGGACATCCGCCACGTCAGGTCCGGCACCGCGCGCTCGGCGTAGCACGGCGGGGCGAACGGGTGGGCGGCGCGGGGCCAGAACGTGCCCACGTCCCACAGGATGCCGACGGTGCGGCGGGCCGCGTGGTCGCGGTAGGCGCGGCGCCCCAGGGCGACGATCGCGATGACGCCGGCGCCCATCAGCCAGGAGCCCAGCGACTGGGCGGCCCCGGCGGTCCACTCGACCGTCGGCGCGGCGCCCCTGGCCGCGTCGCCCGGCACCCGCCCGGTCGCCGCCGCCCCGGCGACGGCGAACGCCCCCAGGACCAGGGCGCTCAGCGCGATCCCGGCGACCAGCGCCGGCGCGCTGTCGGTCAGCTCCGCCCGGGCGGTCGCCCCGGCGATCTGTCGGGTGCGGGCCGGCTGCTCCTCCTCGTCGGACAGGCCCGCCCGCACCTCCTCCGCCAACTCCCCGGTGCGCCCGACCAGCCGGACCAGCCCGGCCACGCACAGCGCCAGGACGACGGCCAGCAGCGGCGGCAGGACGGACGCCTGCCAGGACAGCAGGACCGGCGGCCCCTGGAGCAGCCCGCCGGGGTCACCGGGGTCCGTCCCCCGGTCGAGCCAGTCGGCGATCCGCTGGGCCAGCCCCCCGGAGAGCACGCCTCCCAGCCCGCAGGCCAGCATGGCCACGGCGGGCCCGCCCATCCCCCGCAGGACCGGCCGCCCGGCCCCGGCGGTCCCGGCGGTCCCGGCGGTCCCGGCGGTCCCGGCGGTCCCGGCGGTCCCGCTGATCCTGCTGGTCCCACCGGCCTCACCGTCACCGGGCGGGGACGCGGGGGCCGCGTGCAACCCCGGGTCACCGGCCGCCCGGTGCGCCCGGTCCGACCGGTCCTCCCTGCGCGTCCGGTGCATCCGGTGCGCCACCAGGCCCAAGGCGGCCACCAGGGCGCCCTGGAGCACGGTGAGGACGGTGAACACGTCCCCGCCGGGCAGCCGTCCCGCCGAGACCCACTCCTCCCGGCCGGCGGCCGTCCAGCAGGCGGCCGCGAGGGCGAGCGCCAGCGCCCAGCCGGGCAGGGCCCGCACCGCGAGCCGGTCCACGCCCTCGTCGGGCACGCTCTCGCTGCGGCCGCGCCGGTTCACCACCGCGACGACGGCCAGGCCCGTCAGGACGACCAGGGCGAGCAGCGCCCAGTCCGCCGCCGCCGCGGCCTGCCGCCCCGGGGTTCCCCGGTCGTACCGCAGGGCGGGCAGCAGCAGCGCGACGGCCACGGTCAGGAACCCGGCCGCGGTGTGCGCGGCGCGCAGCCGGGCGACCAGCCGGCGTCCGTACCAGAAACCCGGCAGGGACAGGGCCGGGACCGCACCGGCCTCCGCCTCCTCCGCGCCGGCCGTCCCCGATCCCCCGGCCGTCCCCTCCTCGTCGGTCTCCCCGTCCGCGGACCGGCCACCGCCGCCGCGGGCGGGGGCGGGGGCGGGCAGGGGCGGCCGCTGCGCCTCGTAGGCGGTCCAGGTGCGCCGGGAGAGCCACCACAGCAGGACGACCAGCAGCAGCGGGACGAGCGAGGCGAGCGCCAGCCTGCGGCCCGGGACGCGCCACCAGCCGCCGTCCGCCCCCGCGAACCCCAGCCAGGACTGCCCGGCCACGCACCGGGGGGTGCCCGCGCACTGCCAGGCGACGAGGTCGAGCGCGACCTCGCAGGCGGCGCTGACCAGCAGCACGGTCAGCGACAGCGCCAGCAGGCGCACCAGCAGGTCGTGGGCGCGGTCGAGCCCGGGCCGGTGCCCGGCCGGCGCCGGGCGCATCCAGTGCGCCAGGTTGACGACCATGAAGGGCAGTAACAGCAGCCACAGGGCCCGGCTGCTGTTGCCGGAGGTCAGGTTGCACCAGGAGTACGCCTCGGGAACGGGCTCCTCGCGGTGCCCGCCCGGGCGGCTCTCGGCGTCCGCGTCGTCGGTGCGCCGGTACAGGCCCGCGGTGTCGTCGCCCTGCACGCGCACGATCCGCCGGTCGCCCAGCATCACGTCCGGTGTCGTGCCGCCGACCCCGTGGACCAGCAGTTCCAGGGCGATGCCCGGGGGCGCGGCCCCCGCGGCCCCCGCGTCGCGCGCTTTCGTCCCGCTGCCCGCGTCCGGCTCCGGGGGTGGTCCGCCGACCGCCGCCGCCCCGCACCTGTCGATGTTCTCCGTCACAGTTGCCCGCCTCCCCGTTCCGCCCGTGTCCGTGGATGACGCGGAAGCAAGCATCCCGTTTTCCCGCGGTCGGCGGCAGTGGTCCTGCCGCGGACGACCCGAAATCGTGACCCCGCCGCCCGTGTGTCGCCCGTCACCCGGGCACTCCGCTCCCGCGCCCCGACCGCCCGTCCCGGACGTGGAAGGATGACCGGACACGTGTGCGCCACGGCAGCGGTACCGCCATGGGAAGGACGGAACCTCGGGTGAGCGACAACCACAACCTCCTCGCCGAGCAGCGGCGCGCCCTGATCCTGGACGAGGTGCGGCGTCGCGGCGGGGTCCGCGTCAACGAGCTGACCCGCAGGCTGAACGTCTCCGACATGACGGTGCGCCGCGACCTGGACGCGCTGTCCCGTCAGGGCGTGGTGGCGAAGGTGCACGGCGGCGCGGTGCCGGTGGCCGGGACGAGCAGCCACGAACCGGGCTTCGAGGACAGGTCGGGCCTGGAGCCGGGCGCCAAGGAGGCCGTGGCCCGGGCCGCGGCCCGCCTGGTGGCCCCGGGGAGCGCGGTCGCCCTCTCCGGCGGGACGACGACGTTCGCCCTCGCCCGGCACCTGCTGGAGGTCCCCGACCTGACGGTGGTCACCAACTCGGTGCGGGTGTCGGAGGTCTTCCACGCGGCGCAGCGGCGCCCGGCCGCCCCGGGAGGGCGGGGGGCGGCGGGGGTCCCGGCGACCGTGGTGCTCACCGGCGGGGTGCGCACCCCCTCGGACTCCCTGGTGGGCCCGGTGGCGGACCGGGCGGTCGCCTCCCTCCACTTCGACGTGCTGTTCCTGGGCGTGCACGGCATCTCCGCGGAGGCGGGCCTGTCGACGCCCAACCTGGCGGAGGCCGAGACCAACCGGCACTTCGTGCGGTCGGCCCGGCGGGTGGTGGTGACCGCCGACCACACCAAGTGGGGCGCGGTGGGCCTGAGTTCGTTTGCCCCCCTGGACGCGGTGGACACCTGGGTGACGGACGCGGGCATGCCGCAGGAGGTTCGCGAGCAGGTCCGCGAACTACTGCCGGACCTGCTCGTGGCCCCGGACCACCGGGAGCCGGGCAACACCCCGCAACGGCAGGGCCCGTCCTCGGAATGACCCTGCCGGGGCAGGAACGACGCTGGGTCGTCGCCGAACCCCCGGTGCTTCGTGGGGGGGCGGTTGCCTTCCCGAGCCCCCGGACCCGTACCTCGCCCGCGCCCCGCCCACACCTCGCCGGCCGGCCGAAAACCGGGTGCGGGCCGCCGGTGCCGTGGTGTGTGATCGGCGGCATGGCGATTGTGCTGGGTGAACCGGGGACCGACGGACTGAGCGACGCCGTGGGCGTGCTGCGGGAGTGGCAGTACGACGGGGCGCCGATGCAACTGCACCCGGGGGACCTGGGCTGGTTCTGGCAGTCGGGGGCGGAGGCGGCGGCCGCGGCGGTCCGGACGTGGAGCCGGGACGGACGGATCCTCGCCGTCGGCCTGCTGGACGGCCCCGGGCTGCTGCGGCTGACGACCGCGCCGGACGCCCGGCGGGACCCGGAGTTGGCGCAGCAACTGGTCAAGGACGTGAGCGAGCCGGAGCGCGGCGTACTGCCCGCGGGGAGGGTGAACGTCGAGGCGCCGGCGGATGCGCTGGTCCAGGACCTGCTGTCCGGGAACGGCTGGAGGGCCGACGAGCCGTGGACGCCGCTGCTCCGCGGCCTCGCGGAGCCGGTGGAGGACCCGGGCGTGCGGATCGAGGCGGTCGGGCCGGAGCAGGCGCACGTGTTCGCCGCCGTGCACCGGGCCGCGTTCGACGGATCGAGGTTCACGGACACGCGCTGGCGCGCGATGGCGGCCGGAGCGCCGTACGCCGACGCCCGGTGCCTGGTCGCGTACGACGACCGGGGCAGCGCGGTGGCGGCGGTGGCGGTGTGGTCGGCCGGGCCGGGCAGGCCCGGGCTGCTCGAACCGATGGGCGTGCACCGGGACCACCGCCGTCACGGCCACGGCAGGGCGATCGCCGTCGCCGCGGCGGCCGCGCTCCGGGAACTGGGCTCGTCGAGCGCGATCGTCTGCACTCCCAGCGCCAACACCGCTGCCGTCGCCGCCTACAGCTCGGCCGGCTTCCGACCGCGCCCCGAGGTCCGGGACAAGTACCGGGACGCTTGACATCCTCTCCCCCTCCCCCCGATCACGGACGGAGCCGGACGACCGCGGCGGGCGAACGGTTCCGGCGCGGCCGACGACCGCAGGCCGCACTCTGCCGCTCCGCCGCTCTGCTGCGCGGCTCCGAGCGCCCGGCAGAACACCCGGGGACGAATCCGTCATAAACTTTCCCAGGAGGGGACAAAGCAGGCGCCGGGCGTGCCATGGCGCACGCCGAGTGTCGATGCCGGTCCGTACCGCACGTCACGAAGGTGCCGGAAGAGGAGACGGCATGCTCGAGAGGATCAAGGACGTGCCGGCCGGTGTCGACGCGCTGAAGGCGGTCGGCACCGTGTCGAAGAACGACTACGAGACGGTGATCGAACCGCTCGTCGACAGCGCGCGCAAGGAAGGCCGCCGCATCCGTTTCCTGTACGAGTTCGGCCCGGAGTTCCGGTCGTTCACCCCGGGGGCCGGGTGGGAGGACCTCAAGGTCGGTTTCGGTCTCATGCGGCTGCTCGACGGTTGCGCGGTCGTCACCGACACCGCCTGGATCCGCGAGTCGAGCCGGCTCGCGGGGTTCCTGATGTCCTGCCCGGTACGCGTCTTCGGCACCCGGGAGCGCGACGAAGCCGTCCGCTGGCTGGGCTCGCTGCCCGAAGGCCCCGGCGTCTCCCACCGCCTCCTGCCCGAGTCCCGGGTCGTCGTGGTCGAGGTGGACCAGCCCCTGCGCACCCAGGACTTCGAGGCCCTGGCGCTGACCGCGGACAGCTGGCTCGAAACCCACACCGAGCTGGCCGGCCTCGTGGTCCACGTCCGCGAGTTCCCCGGCTGGGAGAACATCGGGAGCCTGCTCCGGCACGTGCGCTTCGTCCGCGACCACCACCGGAAGATCAGGAGGGTCGCGCTGGCCGCCGACAGCAGGCTCGCCGACCTGGTGCCCCGCCTCGCGAACCACTTCGTCCAGGCCGAGGTGCGGCGTTTCGAGTACGACGAACTCGACGACGCCGTCGCCTGGGCGGCGGGCTCACCGGACCGGGCACCGTCCGGCTGACGGGCCGACCGGCACCCTCCGCGCCCCGGCCGCCGGGGAACGACTCCGCGCATTCCGCCTGCCGTCCGGGCCCCGGGACGGCCCGAAGCGACCTGGCTCCGGTCCGCGCCGCCCGGCCCCGGCCGGGCGGCCGTCAGGCCTCGCCGATGCCGGGCACGGGGTCGTGGAGGATGCGGCCGGCGGGCGTCCCGGCCTCGATCAGCCGGGTCACCGTGGACTCGACCATCTTGGGCGGGCCGCTGACGAGGGCGAGGTGTGCGGACCAGTCGCCGTGGCGGTCCAACGCGTCGGCCACCATGCCGGTCTCCCCCTGGAACCACGGGTCCTCGGAGATCACCGGGACGACCTCCAGCCACGGGCAGCGGGCGTCCAGGTCGGCCAGGTCGTCCCAGTCGTAGAGGTCGGAGCGGGTGCGGGCGCCGACGAACAGGTGCACCTGCCGGCCGTCCGCGTGCCGGGCCGCCAGGTCCTGCAGGATCGCCTTGGCCTGGGCGAGTCCCGTGCCGCCGGCCACCAGCAGCAGGTCTCCCAGGGGCGCGCCGTCCAGCGTCGTCGTGCCGCCGGCCGGGCCGAGCCGCAGGGTGTCGCCGACGCGGGTGTGCTCCACCAGGGCCTCGCTCATGCCGCCCGGTCCGGTCAGGCGGACGTGGAACTCCAGGACGTCGTCCTGCCGGGGGGCGCAGGCGATCGAGTACCGGCGCCAGGCGCGGGGCATCAGCGGGGACTGCAGGCTGCCGTGCTGGCCGGCCCGGTAGGAGTAGGGCTCGTTGGGCAGGATCCGCAGCACTGCGAGGTCGGGTCCGCGGCGTTCGTGTCCGACGACCTCGGCGGTCCAGTAGGGCGGTTCGGTCAGCGCGGCCTCGGCGCCGTCGACCATGGCCCCGACGGCGAACCGCAGCGCGCGGGTCCAGGCGTCGTCCAGCTCGGGGGTCCACTGCGGGCCGGCCTGCACGCGCAGCGCCTCGCGCAGAGCCTCCTCGAACGTCTCGTAGTGCACCGGCTGCACGCCGAGCTTGCGGTGGCCGCGGCCGAGCTGCTCGAAGACCGAGGCCACCTGCTCCGGGTCGTGCAGGTTGTCGATCATGTAGGTGAACATCTGACCGAGCCGGTCCTGCTGGAAGTCCATCGACTCGGGGAACATGGACCGCAGGTAGGGCCGCCGCCGGAACATGGCCTCGTACAGGTGGTCTATCAGCTGGTCGAAGGGGGTGACCAGGTGGAGGTTCTGCATAATCAGCTGCTGGACGGCGGCGCCGTCGCGGAGATCCACCCCCCGGCGCGGGCTTCCGGCTCCCGGGGAGGCGGGCCCTCCCGGGGAGAGGATCTGCCGGCGCAGCCGCATCGCGTGGTGCCGGGCGAGCAGGGAGTGGTAGTCGTCCATATCGGTCTTGCCGCTGCTGATCACGGTTGGATTCTAGTTGCACTTTTTTCACTCCCTGTACCGGCCCCCGTTCCCACCTGCACCTTCTCCCGTAACCGTGCTGTGTGCCGGGCGGTCGGGCGGCGCCCAGGAGGGGTTCGCTCCGCCCGCACGGAGCCGGCGCGGGAGGGCCGCGGAGAGGCGCGGGCCCCGGGGCGCAGGGCTGCCGACCCACCGAGCTGCTGGGCCGTTGGGGTGTTGGACCCTTGGGGCGTTGGGGCGTTGGGGTGATCCGGTTGCGGTTTGGCACCGCGCTTTTCGCCCCGGTGCCCCACATGGGCTAGCTTTCGTCCCCCACTTGGGTCAGCACGTTGCGCCGCGTGAGGGATGCTCACGAAAAGCGTGGCGTCAAACCGCAGAACCGGGAGGAAAGCCCGGCGGCAAAGCATCGCTCGCTGCGCGTCGCCCGCCCCCACGGCCCGCACGGTCCCGCAGGCCGGCCCCGCACGCCCCGGCCCCGCCGGCCGGGGCGTCAGCCGGTCCACTCCCCGGTGGCCAGGAACCGGTCGATCACGGCGCTGGGCGGGGCTATGTCCAGTCCCTGTGCGGCGAGCCAGGTGTCGGAGTAGTACTTGTCGAGGTAGCGGTCGCCCGGATCGCAGATCAGGGCGACGACGCTGCCGGTCTCCCCCTCGCGGAGCATCCCCGCCACGATCCGGAACGCGGCCCACAGCCCGGTGCCGGTGGATCCGCCGGCCCTGCGGCCCATCACCCGCTCCAGGGCGCGCACGGCGGCCACGCCGGCCGCGTCGGGCACCTTGATCATCCGGTCGACGGCTCCGGGCACGAAGCTGGGTTCCATGCGGGGGCGGCCGATGCCCTCGATCCTGGAGTCGCGTTCGCAGACGGCGTCCGCGTCCGCGTTCACCCAGCCGTCGAAGAAGCAGGAGTTCTCCGGGTCGGCGACGCACACCCTGGTGTCGAGCTGCATGTAGTGCACGTAGCGGCCGATGGTGGCGGACGTGCCGCCGGTGCCGGCGGTGGCGACGATCCAGGCCGGCTCCGGGTGGCGCTCCATGCGCATCTGCTGGAAGACCGATTCGGCGATGTTGTTGTTGCCCCGCCAGTCGGTGGCCCGTTCCGCGTAGGTGAACTGGTCCATGTAGTGGCCGCCGGTCTCGGCCGCGAGGCGGGCGGAGACCTCGTAGACCGTGCGCGGGTCGTCCACGAGGTGGCAGGTGCCGCCGTGGAACTCGATCAGCCGGGTCTTCTCGCTGCTGGTGGTGCGCGGCATCACCGCGATGAAGGGCACGCCGATCAGCTTGGCGAAGTAGGCCTCGGACACGGCCGTGGACCCGCTGGACGCCTCGATGACCGGCTTGCCGGGCCGGATCCACCCGTTGCACAGGCCGTACAGGAAGAGCGACCGGGCCAGGCGGTGCTTCAGGCTCCCGGTGGGGTGGGTGGACTCGTCCTTGAGGTAGAGGTCGATGCCCCACTCCCCGGGCAGCGGGAAGCGCAGCAGGTGCGTGTCGGCGCTGCGGTTGGCGTCGGCATGGACCCTGCGGACCGACTCCTTCAACCAGGCCCGGTAGACCGGGTCGGAGCGGTCGACGTCCGTCTGCTCGGTGCTGGTTCCGGTGTTGGTGATCACTGTGGTGCGCCTTCCGCCTTCGTGCTCGTCCCCGGCCGGCCGGGGACGAGCACGATCCTACGGAGGCGCGGGCGGGGCGCGACACGCGCGAGTTGCACGATCGCTGCCGCAGGGTGACCCTGGACCCGTATCACAGCGTGTCGCAACAGTCGCTCACTGTAGTTGTCGCAAGAATCCCCACTCCGAGCGGACCGGACGGGCATCCTCCGGGTGCCTTCGCCCCTCCGCGGAGGGAGTCGCAGCCGTGATCACGGACCGGAGCAAGACCTGCGCGCTCGAACTCGACGCACTGCCGTCCCGGATAGGACAGGTCAGGAGAATCGTTTCGGCGCAGTTGCGTTACTGGGACCTCGTCCCGCTGATCGACCCCGCCCTCCTGGGTGTGACCGAACTCCTGGCCAACGTGCACCGGCACGCGCGGCCGAACAAGCGGTGCACCGTGGAGATGGACTTCGCCGACAGCCGGCTGACCGTCGCCGTCCGCGACGGCGACCCCCGCCTGCCGACGGCCCGCATGCCCGACCCGACCGCCACCAGCGGCCGCGGGATCGCGATGATCGCGGCCCTGAGCGAGGCGTGGGGCGCCCGGGCCGAGGCGGAGCGGGGCGGCAAGGTGGTGTGGTTCATGCTGCGCGAGCGCCGGCCGCGCCTCCGCCTGGCCGAGGACCCGCCGGTGCTCACCGCGGTGGACGCCCTCGCGGAGCCCACCGCCCCCGCCGAGCCCCCGGTGGCGCCCGCCGAGCCGCTGACGGTGCCCGCCGAACCCCTGATGGTGCCCGTGGAGTCCCCGGTGGGCGTCCCCCTGGAGTCCCCTGTGGAGATCCCGGTGGGCGCGGCCGCGGCGCGGCAGGCCGTCACTGTGGCCTGACCCCTCTCCCCCGGCGTGCCGCCGCCCCCGTGTCCGCCGTGCGCGGCGCGGGGGCGGCGGCACGTCCGCACCGGGCGCGGGATCAGGCGGTGCGGGACGCGTCCAGGGAGGCTTCGCCGGCCGGGGGGAGGGCCTCGGCCGCGGCGGCGGCGCAGAAGGAGGTCAGGCCCGCCAGCAGTGCGGCACGGTCCGCGGGGGGCATCGCGGCGACGACCTTGTGCAGCTCCCGCTCCCGCCGCGCCCTCAGGTCGGCCAGGTACGCCGCGCCGCGGCGGGTGAGCCGCAGCACCAGCTCGCGACGGCTGCTCGGACAGGGCGCCCTCTCCAGGAAGCCGACGGCCTGGAGGCGGTCGCACAGGCGGCTCACCGACGGCGGGGTGGACTCCATGGCCTCGGCCAGCGTGCGCAGGTTGATGCCCTCCTGGTGCTCCAGGACGAAGAGCACGCGCAGCTGGGAGGGGGAGACCGGGGCCGCCGAGACCTCCCTGCCGCGCCCCCACAGCACCTCGAGCAGCTCGACGGCCGAGGAGGCGGCGCAGGCCGCCTCGGCGGTCGGCGGGGGGAGCGGGGAGGACGTCACCCCCCACTGTGGCATTCTCCGAGCGGGCCTTCCATTCCCCGTGCGGCGCACTGGGGGAGAAAAGCCCCCCACCAGACATTCCCCCCGCGGATTCCGTCTGCGCGGCGGTGTCCGCCCGCCCGGAGCCCGCCCGGCTGAGAAGGCATTCGTTGGAAAGACTCACGGCGGTCGGCCGGGCGCTGCGCGCCGCCGCTCCCCCGCACCTCCTGGACGTCGTGCGCCGGGAACTGGCCGCGCACTACGGTGCGACCTCGGTCGACCTGCTGATGGCGGACTACGGCCTGACCGTGCTGCAGCCGGTGACGGTGCTGCCGCACACCTCGGTGCCGGTCCCCCTCCACAACAACCCGCCGGGGCGCGTCTTCGGCTCCCAGCAGCCCTTCGTCGAGCCGCGCGGGGACAGCTCCTGCCTGGCCCACCTGCCCGTCACGGTGCACGGCGACCGGCTGGGCGTGCTGTCGGTGGGGCTGCCGGAGGACCACTGCCCGCCGGGGGTGCTGGCGGAACTGGCCGAGGTGGCCGAGACGCTGGGGCACGAGGTGGTCGTCGCCGAGCGCGAGACCGACCTGTACCTGCAGGCGCGGCGCAGGAACCGCCTGACCCTGGCGGCGGAGATGCAGTGGCAGCTCCTGCCGGGGCGGGCGGCCGCCCGCCCCGAGTACGCCGTCGGGGCCCAACTGGAGCCCGCGTACCACATCTACGGCGACAGCTTCGACTGGTCCTCGGACGCCGACCGGCTCACCGTCGCCGTCGTCAACGGGATGGGCGAGGGCATCGAGGCGTCGCTGCTGACCAACCTGGCGGTCAACGCGCTCCGCAACGCCCGGCGGGGCGGCGTCCCCCTCGCCGACCAGGCCGCGCTGGCCGACCAGGCGGTGTACGCGCAGTACCGCGGGGAGCGCCACGTCTCGGCGCTGATGCTGGGCATCGACCTGGCGACGGGGCGCGGGCAGGCGGTGGACGCCGGTTCGCCGCGGATGCTGCGCTGCCGCAACGGAGTGGTGGAGCGCGTCTCCTTCGAGGAGCAGTTCCCCCTGGGCATGTTCGAGGAGTCCCACTACGCGGCCCAGGAGTTCCGGGTGGAGCCGGGCGACCGGCTGATTCTGGTCAGCGACGGCGTGTACGCGGTGGCGTCCCGGGGCGGGGAGCCGTACGGCGAGCGCGCCCTGGTGCGGGCGATCGGCGCCACCCGGCTGCTGCCCGCGGCCGAGGTGCCGCGGGCGGTGCTGCGCGAGCTGGCGCAGCACCGCGGTATGCACGAGCCGGAGGACGACGCCCTCGTGCTCTGCCTCGACTGGCACGGCCGCCCCGGCACGTCGTAGCCGGGACGGGAGGCCGCGGCCGGACCGGGGACCGGGAGGCCACCGGCCGGACGGGCAGCCGGGACGGGGCAGCCGGACGGGACGGCCGGGCGGGTCAGTTGGCCGACCGGCCGGCCGCCTCCGGGTCGGGGACCAGCGCGTCGGCGAGGACGCCGTCCAGGCCGGTGATCTCCATGACGTTCATGAGCCGGTCGTCGATCCCGATCAGGCGCAGGCTCACCCCGGCCTTCCCGGTGAGCTGCCAGACGGAGACGATCGCGGACAGCCCGGAGGAGTCGCACAGGCCCACTCCGCCCATGTCGACCGTCAGGCTCCGGGGGGCCGGGCGGAGGCGCAGGACCTCCTCGGCGGCGTCGCGCAGTCCGCCGGCGGTCTCGTAGTCGCAGTCGCCCGTCAGGACGAGGACGACCGTGCCGGGCCGGGAGCGGTCGACGGTGATGTCCAGCGGTCTGTCGACTGCGCCGTTCACGCGGCTCCCTCCGCGTCCGTCCCGGCGGCGGCCACCACCGCGCGTCCGGCGCCGAGCAGGGCCAGGGCGCGGGGGAAGTCCCTCAGCTGCTGCGCCATCAGTTCCAGCCCGAGTGCCAGGGAGTGCGCGGGCACGCCCCGGGCGCCGAGGATCCGGACCGTCCATCCCAGGAAGTCGGTGAACAGCTGCGGGTCGCCGGTGTAGAGGGCGGCGACGAGGAAGTCGGCGACGTGCCCGATGTCCTCGCGGGTGTACTCCAGTTGCCGGGGGGAGTAGTCCCGCAGGGCGGGGAACCGCTCGCCGAGCCCGGCCACCGTGGCCCCGACCAGGTCCGCGCGGGCCTTGCTGACCAGGGTGTACTCCTGGTCCTCCAGGTGGGGCAGGGGCGCCAGGGGGTCGCCGGGGACGTGCGGGGTCAGCCGCAGGGGGCCGTGCCGCTCCAGCCGGTCGGCGGCCTCGGTGGCGGTGGCGGCCCAGGCGTCGGCGCCGAGCAGGTCCGCGTAGCGGCCGTCGGCCCCGAAGCCCGCGCCGCCGACCAGCACGGGCACGCCCGCGGCCTGGCAGGCGGTGATCGTGGCGTGGGCGGTCGGCAGGCGCACCGGCAGCGAGCACGACAGGGCGACGACCTCGGGGCCGGTGGCGTGCAGGTGGGCTATCAGGTGGGGGGTGGGCACGTGGGCGCCGAGGAAGTCCACCCGCCAGCCGCGCAGTTTCAGCGTCTCGGCCAGCAGCCGGGCGGGGAAGGCGTGCCACTCCCCGTCCACGCAGGTCACGGTGGCGCGGCCGCGGCGGGGCTCGGTCCGGGCGGCGGGGTGGCAGGCCAGCGCGCCGACCGCGCGGTCGCTGATCGCGGTGGCCGCGTGCTCGCGCGCGACCGTGAACCGTCCGGCGGCCCACTCCGCCCCGACCCTGGCCTGCGCCGGGGCGATCACCTCCAGCAGGACGGACTCGGGCGCCAGGCCGTCGTCGAGCGCACGGTGCACCACGTCGACGGCACGGTGCTCGTCCATGTCGGAGACGGCGGCGAAGAACTCCTCGTGCCGTTCCTCCGCCCCTGCCCCGCCGGGGCCCGCCACCGGCGGGCCGGCCGGTGACGGGCCGGCCGATGACGGGGCGGCCGGTGACGGGGCGGCCGGTGACGGGGCGGTCCGCGGGTGGTCGGTCAGCGACTGGTCGGTCACTCTCCTGCCTTTCGGTCGTGTGCCGGCGCCTGCGCCGGCCTGCGGCGCTCCTCGTCCGCGGTGCTGCGGGAACGGGCGCTCAACCCGTGTACCTGCCCCGTCCGGTGCCGTCCACCGCGGTCAGGTGGGATCCGCGGGGGGCACCGACGGCCAGCAGGGCGATGTCGTCGTGCTCGTTGCCGCCCAGCCACTGGGCGGTGAGCATCTCCACCCGCTCCACCACGGCGCGGACGGGCATCCGCGCGCACTCGGCCAGCGCGCCGCTCAGGCGCTGCGTGCCGAACATCTCGTTGCCGGAGGCCCCTCCCCGCGCCTCGGTGACGCCGTCGGAGAACAGCAGGCACGTCTCGCCCGGCTCCAGGACGGTCTCCCAGGTCGTGGAGGTGACGGAGGGGACCACCCCGATCAGCGTGCCGCGGGTCTCGGCCTCCTCGACGCGTCCGTCGCCGCGGAGGATCAGGGGAGCAGGGTGGCCGGCCGAGGTCAGGCGCAGCCCGACCCGGCCGTGGCCGAGCGGGGTGGCGTCGGCCAGGACCATGGTCGCGAACCGCGCGTCCGCGCCCTGCCGGCGCAGGAGGGTGTCGTTGAGCAGGCGCAGCAGCCGGTCGTGCCGCGACTCCACCTGGCGCAGCGCGGTCAGGGTGTTGCGGATCCTGCCGGTCAGCACGGCGGCCCCGGGGCCCTTTCCGCACACGTCGCCCAGGACGACGAAGGTGCCCTCCTCCCCCTCCCCGAAGGTGCAGGGGTGGACGTCGTAGAAGTCGCCTCCGATCCGCTCCACGGCCCGGGCCGGCCGGTAGGCGCCCTCCAGGTCCAGTCCCTCGACGGGGGCCAGGGGCGGGGGCAGCAGGTCGCGCTGGAGGATCTCCGTCGTGTCGTTCTTGTCCGCGTACAGGACGGCCGCGGAGATCGCGGCGCCGGCACGGGCGGCGAAGACCCTGGCGAAGACCTCCTCGTCCTCGGTGAACGCCGGCGAGCCGGCCCGGCGCAGCAGCACCAGTGCGCCGGCGGGCACGCCGTTGCCCGGCAGCGGGGTGACCACCAGCGAGCCGAGTTCGCCGAACCCGGGCGGCAGGAGCCATTGCGGGGCGAGCGCGGGGTCCACCCACCGGGAGGGGACGGGCGGGAAGCCGGCCAGCGCCTCGGCCAGCCCCGGCACCTCCTCGACGTCGGCGGCGGCGGGCAGGGACTTCTCCCGCGGTGCGTCTCCGGCCACGGCGCCGGTGAGGGTCATCCGGCGGCGGCCGGCCGGGGCGACCACCACGGCCGCGTCCGCGAGCTGCCCGGCGGCCAGTTCGGCCGTGGTCTGCAGGCACTTGGAGCGGTTCAGCGAGGCCAGCAGGCGGGCGGAGGCCAGGGCCAGGAAGCGGGTGCGTCCGCGCTCGTCCGCCAGCCGGCGGCAGGCCGTCCGCTCCTCGGTGACGTCGGCCAGCCGCCAGGCGGTCAGCCCGTCGGGCAGCGGGCTGCGGGTGGCAGTGACCTCCCTGTCGCCGGCCGGTCCCTCGGCCGTCGCGGCGCCCCGGGCGTGCGCCTCGGACAGCCATTGCGGAACGCCGGGGGAGGCGAGCCGCCGCGCGTCCCGGAGCCGGGGGACCAGTGTTTCCGCCGCACTGTTGCGGAACACCACGCCCCCTTCGGTGTCGCACACCACCAGGGCCGGGCCGTCCTCGACCAGCGCGCGCAGCACCGAGGCGCCGACCGCCGCACCGGGGACGTGGCGACCCGCGGCCTGCCCGGGGGGCGGTTCCGGAATTCTGTGGGGGGAAGTCACAATAAGGGCGGACGCGGCGCCGGGCCGGCGTCCGGTTTCCCTCACCCTCTCGGCATGTAGTTCGACCGTTGAAGTGTTGTCGTCCAACAACACTCTCTTGAGCGGTCGGCAAAAGCAAGCCGCCCCCGCCCGGGGCGGAAGGACGCCTTCCGGCCCTCCGGCCGGGCCGCGGCCGGCCCGTCGCCTCGACCCGGTCCGCCGCCCCGGCCCGTCGGGCCGCCCTGCCGGCCCGGCCCTTCAGCCCCCCTGCGGCGCGAGGACCGCCAGGGGATCGTCCAGCAGGGGCTGCCAGGCCAACTCGGCAGCCCCCACGAGGCTGTTGAAGTCCAGTGTGCACGGCAGCACCGGCACGCTCCCGCTGCGCCCCCACAGGCTGCGGTCGGCGACGACGGAGCGCAGGCGCTCGGGGTCGGCCTCCAGCAGGTCGCGGTGGAGGCCGCCGAGCAGGATGCGGTCGGGGTTGAGCACGTTCACCAGCCCCGCCAGTCCCAGGCCGAGGCGGTCGATCAGGAGGTCCGCGGCCCGCCGCACGTCCGGATCCGCGTACTTCCTGCGGAGCAGTTCGCGGGCCTGGGCCGGCAGGGAGAGTTCGGGGCCGGGCTCGCGTCCGGCCTCCCGCAGGAACGCCAGCGGGTCGACCTCGACGTCGAGGCAGCCGCGGCCACCGCAGTGGCAGGCGCGCCCCTGCGGGTTCACCGTCAGGTGGCCCACCTCCAGGGCCAGGCCCGAACTGCCGGTGTGCAGGCGGCCGTCGACAACCAGCGCGCCACCGACACCGCGGTGGCCGGTGGCGACCACCAGCAGGTGCGCAGCACCCCGCCCGCCGCCGTGGCGGTGCTCGGCCAGGGCAGCGAGGTTGATGTCGTTGCCGACCCAGCAGTCCACCGGGCCGACGGGCCCGGCGATGCCGTGTCGCCGCACCTGTTCGGTGAACCGCTCGCGCACCGGCACCCCGGCCGGCCAGGCCAGGTGCATGGGGTTGAGGGCGACGCCCTCCGGCTCGGCGACGGCCGAGGGGACCGCCAGTCCGGCCCCGACGCACACCCGCCCGGTCCGCTCCAGCAGCCGCGCGCCCGTCTCGACGACCTCGCCGAGGACCTGGGCCGGATCGGGGTCGACGATCACGCAGCCGGGGTCGGTGGCCACGATCCGCCCCCCCAGGCCGACCAGGGCGGCGCGGAAGCCGTCGCTGTGCACCTGGGCGGCGAGCACCACCGGGCCGTCGGGGTCCACCTCGAGCCGGTGCGAGGGACGGCCCTGCGCACCGGCGGCCACAGTGGGCCGGGTGTCGACCCGGATCAGGCCGAGCGCCTCCAGCTCCGCGGCGACCGCGCCCGCCGTGGCCCGGGTCACGCCGAGCTCGGCGGTCAGGACCGCACGGGTGGGCGCGCGCCCGGTGTGCACCAGTGCAAGTGCCGGGCCGAGCGCGCCGCGGCCCCTCTCCAGCCTTGTCCGAATCTGTGTCACGCTCCCATTCTCACTTTGTACCGCTGTGATACAAAACAGGCATCACCCCTCGGCGGCCACCGCGCCCGTCCGTCACCCCGGACGGCGGGCCCCCGTCACGGAGGCGAGCCACGGCCGGAGCACGGGCAGGACCCGGTCCGCCTGCATGGCCTGCGTGTGGTCGAGCCCGTCCAGCACCCTCACGTCCCAGCCGAGCGCCTCCAGTTCCGCGCGCCGGTTCACGACCGGTCCCGCCATGCTCACGTGCACACCGCCCCAGCGCTCCCCGTAGGGGATCTCGTCCGCCGAGCCCACGAAGCACAGGCGGGGGCAGCCGACCCGCGTCTGGGCCGCAAGGTCGTCGAACCCCCGCAACGCCCGGTACAGCGTGACGAACTGCCGGGTCTGCGGCTCCGTCGCCGTCGCCTCCACGGACGACCAGTCGAACTCCCCCGACGCGTCCGGCACGTCCTGCGCGTCCGGCACGTCCTGCGCGTCCGGCACGTCCGGCACAGGCGGCGCGTCCGGCGCCTCCCGCACGTCCCGCGCGGGCGGGGGCCCCTCGGGAGCGGAGGCCATCGCGTGGGCGGCCTCCGTGACGCGGAGCATCTCCGCGTACGGTCCGCCGAGCGGCGGGAAGCCGCCCATCACCAGTGCCGAGAGGCGGTCGGTGCGGATCGCGAGCTGGAGCCCGCCCAGCGCGAGCCACGAGTACCCGTAGTACGCGAACCGGTCGGCGCCCGCGGCGTCGGCCACGGCGAGCAGGTCGGCGGCGACGTTGGCGGGGGTCAGGGTGTCCGGCTTGGGCTTCTCCATGACGTGGCCCTCGTAGTCGAACGCGATCACCCGGAAGACGTCGCGGAGGCCGTCGACGAGGGAGCGGCCCAGCTCGGGGTCCGCGCCCCACCTCCGCATTTCTTCGGCCCGCGGCCCTTCGGCCGGCCGCGGGTCCACGGGGAGCAGGAGCGCAGGGCCGTCACCGTGGACCTCCACCTCGACGGTGCTCCCGTCGTGCAGTTCCACCCGGGGCATCGAAGACCTCCTCGTCCCGGCCTGCCGGAGCAGGCAATTCCTTACGGCGTAAAATGATGACCGGAGCGACAATAACGTACGGCGTAAGGAGTTGTCGTGGACGTCTTCGCCGGGCAGGGTGACGCGGCACGCACCATGGCCCTGCTGTGGGACGCGCCGCAGCGGCCCGGAACGGGGCGCAGGACCCCCGGGCCCCGGCCCGGGCTGAGCGCGGACGCGATCGTGGAGGCGGCCGTCGCGGTGGCCGACGCGGGCACCGGGACGGGACTGTCCATGCGCGCGGTGGCCGAACGGCTCGGGTGCTCCGCCATGGCCCTGTACACGTACGTGCCCGGCAAGGACGAACTGCTCGACCTGATGTACGACCGGGTCCACGCCGAACTGCCCGCCGGGCACGAGCCCGGCGCGGGGTGGCGCGCCGCGGCGGCGTCGTGGGCCGGGGAGCTGCGGGCCCTCTACCTGCGGCACCCGTGGGTGCTGCGGGTGTCCCGCGCGCGGCCCGTGCTCGGCCCCCACGAGCAGACCGTCCTGGAGACGCTGCTGGGCATCCTCGACGGGGCCGGGCTGCCGGCGGGGACACGGCAGGGGGTCGTGGGCCTGCTCTTCGACTTCGTCCGCGGGAGCGCGCAGACGGTCGCGGACGCACGGAACGCCGCGGCGGCGACCGGCACCTCCGACCAGGAGTGGTGGTCCGCCCGGTCGGCCGTCCTGCGGGAGGTCGCCCCCGACTTCGCCGAACGCTTCCCCCTGTCGGTGCGCCTGGGGCAGGAGACCGCGGCGGCGCGGAAAGAGGCGGCTGCACGGGGAGAGGCAGCCCCGCGGGGGGAGGCGCCCCCGCGGAAGGGCGACGCCGCGCCGTACCTGGAGCAGGAGGCCGACGCGGCCTTCGCGGCCGGCCTCGCCGTCGTTCTGGACGGGATCGGGGCGTCCGCCGCGTCACTCCCCCGCAGTCCCGGCACGCCCGACGGGTGAGCCCCCTCGCGCCCCCGCGCCTTCCCGGCCGGGCCGGGCGGCCCCCGCCGGGCAAGCACCCCCGCCGGGCGGGCGGCCCGCCCGGCGGGGGCCAGGAACCCCTGCGGACGTCAGTCCAGGCCGCGGGCGGCGCGGAAGCGGGCGAGGGCGTGGTCGAGGTCGACGACCGGGTCCGGGTAGTCCAGCCCGCGGCGCACGGCCGCGTCCAGCGTCCAGGGCCGGTGCACGGCCGGCCCCGGCACGCCGGCCAGTTCGGGGATCCAGCGGCGCACGTAGGCGCCGTCGGGGTCGAGGCGCCGGGCCTGGGCGAGGGGGTTGAGGACCCGGTTGGGGCGGGTGTCGGTGCCGGTGCCGGCCACCCACTGCCAGTTCATCTGGTTGTTGGCGAGGTCGCCGTCGACCAGCAGGTCCAGGAAGTGCCGGGCGCCGGTGCGCCAGTCGGCGTAGAGGGTCTTGGTGAGGAAGCTCGCGGCGAGCAGCCGGGCGCGGTTGTGCATCCAGCCCTCGTGGGCGAGCTGGCGCATCGCGGCGTCGACGACCGGGTAGCCGGTGCGTCCGGCCCGCCACGCCTCGATCTCCTGCGGGTCCGTGCGCCACCGGTCGCCGCGGGGGCGGTAGTCGTGGTGGGCGGCCCGCGGGCGGGCGGCGAGCACCTGGTGGTGGAAGTCGCGCCAGGCGAGCTGCCGAACGAAGGCGTCGGCCCCCTCCCCGCCGCGTCCGCGGGCCCGCACGACGGTCTCGGTGGCGGACAGGCAGCCGAAGTGCAGGTACGGGGAGAGCCGGGAGGTGGCGTCGCGGGACAGGTCGTCGTGGCCCTGCGCGTAGTCGTCCAGGGGCCCGTCGAGCCAGGCCGCCAGCCGCTCGCGCCCCCGGCTCTCCCCGCCCGCCGGCAGGGCGGGCGAGGGCCGCCCGGGGGCGAGCGAGGCGGCGGAGGGGATCGGCAGCGAGCCGACCGAAGGGGGCACCGCGAGGGCGCGGGGCGGGTCGAGCGGGGTGCGCAGGGCGCAGTCGGCCCACCGGTTGAAGTACGGGGTGAAGACCGCGAAGTGGTCCTTGCCCGCCGGGGTGACGGCGCCGGGCGCGACGGCCGTCACCACCGTGTCGTGGACGTGCAGTTCGCGGCCTGCGGCGCCCAGTGCGCGGCGCAGGCGCTCCTCGCGGGTGCGGGCGTGGCCGCTGACGTCCGCGGCCAGGTGCACCTCGGCCGCACCGGCCTCCTCGGCGACACGGCGCACCTGCTCGGTGAGGTCCCCGCTGCGCAGGACGAGCCGCCCGCCGCGCCGCCGCAGGCCCGCGTCGAGGTCGTGCAGGCAGTCGACGAGGAAGGCCGCGCGGTTGGGCACGAGGAACCCGGCGTCGCGGACCGCGTCGTCGAGCACGAACAGCGGGACGACCTCCCCGCCCGCCCTGAGGGCGGCGTGCAGCACGGGGTTGTCGTGCAGGCGCAGGTCGGCGGTGAACAGGGCTACGGCGGTGGGCATGGCCCCATCCCTACGCGAGGCACCGCCGCCGGGGCGCGCGACACGCGGGACGGGCGCCGTCCGCGGGGAGGGCGGCCGCCGGACGGGAGGGCGGCCGCCGGACGGGAAAGCGGCCGTCAGACGGGAGGGCGGCCGGGGGGAGCGGACTCGCCGCCGTCGGTGCGCATGTCGGTGAGCTCGTCGACGAGCGCGCCCAGGAAGCGGGCGACCGTGCGCAGTTCGTCCTCGTCGAACCGGGAGCAGACGTTACCGGTGCGCTGCGCCAGGGGGCGGAAGAACTCGGCCGCCACCGGGAGGGCCCGTTCGGCGAAGTGCAGGTGGACCACGCGCCGGTCGGCGACGTCCCGGCTGCGCCTGATGTGGCCGACCCGCTCCAGGCGGTCCACCACGGCGGTGACCGCCCCGGACGTGAGGTTGAGCCTGCGGCTCAGGGCTCCGGGGGTGAGCGGTTCGTGGCCGGGGCCCTCGCCGTCGAGGATGGCGGCGAGGGCCTGGGCGTCGGTGGGGTGCAGGCCCTGGCGGCGGGCGAACTCGTGCGTGACGTGGTTGAGCTCCCCGTTGAGCCGGCGCAGCAGGAAGGCGAAGGCCTGCAGGTCGGTCCGGGGCTCCGGCTGGGCTTCGCTTGATTCGCTCACCCGCACACGATATTAAATCTTGATGATTGAGATAGTCGATCGCTGAACAGAAGAAGGCCCATGACCAGTACGCAACGCCGCAGCCGATGGCTGCTGCCCGTCCTCCTCCTCGTCGTCTGGCTCGGGGTGGGGGGCGCCTTCGGCCCCTACGCCGGCAAGCTCGGCGAGGTCTCCACCAACGACAGCGCCGCGTTCCTGCCGCAGAGCGCGGAGTCCACGAAGGTCAACGAGCTGCGCACCGGCTTCGAGACCTCCCGCACCGTGCCCGCGATCGTGGTGTGGGTCTCCGAGGAGGGGCGGGTCACCGACGAGCAGCGTGCGGCGGCGGCCCGCGCCCTGGAGAAGGCCGCGCAGGTCGACGGCGCGACCGGCAAGGCGTCCCCGCCCGTGCCCTCGGAGGACGGCCGCGCCCTGCAGGGCGTGGTCCCGCTCGCCGACGATCTCGGGGACGGGCTGGAGCCGGCCCTGGAGGGGATCCGCGCCGCGGCAGACGAGGTCCCCGGCACCACCGCCGACCTGGGCGGGCCCGCCGCCACCCAGGCCGACCTGTCCTCGGCCTTCGCCGGGATCGACGGGATCCTGCTCGGCGTCGCCCTGGCCGTGGTCCTGGTGATCCTGCTCGCGGTCTACCGGAGCGTGCTGCTGCCCTTCGCGGTGATCCTCGGCTCGGTCTTCGCCCTCGCCCTGGCCTGCGCGATCGTGTACTTCCTGGCCGACCGCGACGTGCTGCGGGTCGACGGCCAGGTGCAGGGCATCCTGTTCATCCTGGTGATCGGCGCCGCCACCGACTACGCCCTGCTGCTGGTCGCCCGCTACCGCGAGGAACTGGTGGCGCAGAGCGACCGGTTCGCCGCCATGGGCCGCGCGCTCCGCCAGTCGGCCGGCGCGATCACCGCGAGCGCCGCGACCGTCGCGCTGGGCCTGCTGACCCTGCTGCTGAGCGACCTGACCAACAACCGCGCGCTGGGCCCGGTGGGCGCGATCGGCATCGTCTGCGCGGTCGTCTCCGCCCTGACCTTCCTGCCCGCCGTGCTGCTGCTCCTGGGCCGGGCCGCCTACTGGCCGGCCAAGCCGCAGACGGACGACGGAGGCGGACGGGGCGGGGCGCTGTGGGGCCGCGTGGCGCAGACCGTGCAGCGCAGGCCGCGCCGCATCTGGACCGTCTCGGCGTTGCTTCTCGCGGTACTGGCCGCCTTCTCCCCGACGCTCTCCTCCAAGGGCGTCCCGCTGGACGAGATCTTCATCAACGACGCGCCCTCGGTGGCCGCGCAGCAGAAGCTGGCCGAGCACTTCCCCGGCGGCTCCGGCAACCCGGCCGTGATCATCGCGGACGCCGGGTCGGCGGAAGCGGTCGTGCGGGCCGCGGAGTCCGTCGACGGCGTCGACTCCGCGTCCCCTGTGACGGAGTCCGGCGCACCGGTCGGCGAACCGAAGGTCGTGGACGGCAGGGTCGCCGTCAACGCCGTCCTGGAGGACCCGGCCGACAGCGACGGGGCCAAGCAGACCGTGGTCGACCTGCGCGAGGCGGTGCACGCCGTGGACGGGGCGGACGCGCTCGTCGGCGGCTACACCGCCCAGCAGTACGACACCCAGGTCACCACCGCCCGCGACCGCGCGGTGGTCATCCCCGTGGTCCTGGTGGTGATCCTGGCGATCCTGGTCCTGCTGCTGCGCTCCCTGGTGGCACCGCTGCTGCTGGTGGCCACGGTGGCGCTCAACTTCGCGGCCACCCTGGGCGTCTCCGCGCTGGTCTTCGAGCACCTGCTCGGCCTCAGCGGCACGGACTCCTCGGTGCCGCTGTACGGGTTCGTCTTCCTCGTCGCCCTCGGGGTGGACTACAACATCTTCCTGATGACCCGGGTGCGCGAGGAGTCCCAGGTGCTCGGCACCCGCAAGGGCGTGCTCAAGGGCCTGGTGGCCACCGGCGGCGTGATCACCTCCGCGGGCGTGGTGCTGGCCGCGACCTTCGCCGCACTGGCGGTGATCCCGCTGGCCTTCATGCTGCAGATCGCCTTCATCGTGGCGTTCGGCGTGCTGATGGACACCCTGCTGGTGCGCTCCCTGCTGGTGCCCGCACTGATCCTGGACATCGGCCCGAAGGTCTGGTGGCCCGGCCGCCTCGCCCGGCAGGACCCCGGAGACGCGTCCGGCACCGGGGATGCGTCCGGCGCAGGGGGCGCGTCCGGTGCCGGGGGCGCGTCCGGTGCCGGGGGCGCCGAGGGAGTGGCTGCTTCCCCCCGCCCCTGACCGGGAGGGCCGGGCCTGTGGGTGCCGGCCCTCCCCCTGTCGGAAAAGCGCGCCCGCCGGGCGTTCGCGATTCTCGGCAGGGGGTAGTCGGGGGGGGTGCGTCAGAGGCTCCCGCCCGTCCGGTGGGGCCGCAGTGAACGGCGGGGAGGATCTTGCATGCGCGGTACCGACAACCCGTACCGGAAAGCGGCGACGGGCCGCGGGCTGCTGCTCTCGGTGGTCTCCGGCCTGGTGGCCGCAGGACTGGTCTTCCTCAGCGTCGCCTCACCGCTCCTCGTCCGGGACCTGTCCGGGGCTGCCCGCGAGGCGTTGCTGACCACCGCCCAGAGCGCGGCAGTGGTGGCATTCCTGGCCAGGCTGGCCCTGGGCGCCCTGCGCCCGGTCGTGGCAGCGAGGTGGTCCGGCGCCCGCTCCGGCCGCAGGCCCGCCGGCGGGCCCGGCCGGGCCCGCCCCCGGACCACCGGCTGAGCCGCAGGAACTGAGCCGCAGAACAGGGAAGACGCGCGCCGGCCCCCTCCCGGACTTGGGTTCAAGGGGTCGTCGCAACACCACTTGGTTTCAGGTGGTGAGTAGATCACGTAGACGCTCGGCTGGGGTATCCCAGCCGAGCGTCTTGCGTGGGCGGCCGTTGAGTTCCTGGGCGACGTGTTCGAGGTCTTCGGGACTGTGGACGCTCAGGTCGGTGCCCTTGGGGAAGTACTGGCGCAGGAGTCCGTTGGTGTTCTCGTTCGAGCCGCGTTGCCAGGGCGAGGCCGGGTCGCAGAAGTAGACGGGCATGCCGGTGGCCATGCTGAACTGCTGGTGGCGTGCCATCTCGCTGCCCTGGTCCCAGGTGAGGGAGCCGCGCAGGTGGGCGGGCAGGGTCTGGACCGTGGTGACGAGGCCGTCGCGGACGGTCTCGGCGTCGTGGACGCCGCCCGGCAGGTGGACCAGCATGGTGTACCGGGTGCTGCGCTCGACCAGGGTGGCGATCGCGGAGCGGCCGCCCGCGCCGATGATCAGGTCGCCTTCCCAGTGCCCGGGCACGGCCCGGTCCTCGACGTCGGCGGGACGGTCGCTGATCATCACCATGGGGTCGGTGAACCGAGGGGTGCGCCGCTGGGGGTCCCGGCGTGGTTTGCGGCGGGTGCGGCCGGAACGGACGGCGGCCTGGACCTCCCGCTTCAGGCCGCCGCGGGCCTGGAAGTACAGCGCCTGGTAGATCGTTTCCACGCTCACCCGCATGCTCTCGTCGTCGGGATGCTCCTTGCGTAGAGCGTGGCAGACCTGCTCCGGTGACCACCGCCGGCGCAGTCCGTCCCGGACGAAGCGGCGCAGCCGTCCCGCGCGCAGCAGCTTGCGCTCCTTGGGCCGGGGCCTGCGTGCGGCGGCCGCGCGGTGGGCGGCGTAGGGCCGGTAGCCCTCGGTGCCGGAGTTCGCGTCGATCTCCCGCTTGACGGTGCTCGCCGGCCGTCCCAAGGCCCGTCCGATCGCCCGCAGCGACTGCCCCGCCGCACGCAGATCACGGATCTTCTCGCGCTCGGCGAGCGTCAGGAATCGCGGGTGAAGCTGCTTCTCCAGGGCGGTCAGGCCCACCGGTGGCATGGTCACACCGCACATCGTGACGGTCCCGGCCGCGTAGTCGACACGGCGCCCGTCCGGATAGATGCGCGAAGAGCGGGTCTTCTTGACGCCCCAGTCCCAGTCCTTGGCCGTGCGCTCGTTCACACCGACCTGCCGGGCCGCAACCCGGCGTGCGACACCGGCGGCCCGAAGCCGCTCGTACTCGTCCCGCCGGGGATGCCGGCGCGGCCGGCGCTCCGAACGCCGCCCGGCCTTCCGGGCCCAGCCGAAGGCAGTGTTCCGGTTCACCCCCAGCTCCCGGGCCACCACAGTCACGTTCCCCACGACGTCCAGCCGCGCAAGGAAACGCTCCCGCAGCCCGGAAAAATCATCACGCTCAACGCCCACGGTCCCCGCAACTCCCACAGATCGCGGGTGTTGCGAGGACCGTTAGAACCCAAGGGAAAGGGCGGGGGCCGACGCGCGTCCGCACGCCCAGCCCTCCGGTACGCCTCCGTCCCGCCTCCTCACACCCTCGCCCGTCTTCGCTCGCCCACGCCTGTCCGCACCAGTGCCCATGCCCGCCCGCATCCACCCACGCCGTCCGCACCAGCCTGCGCCCGCCTGCTGTCCGGCCCTTCTCGCCCCTCCCTTCCCCTGTCGGCGCGCCCACGGCTACGGAGGCCCCGGGCTCTTCCGCCGTGGCCGATCGATCGGGCAGTCGACTTCCTCGGTGGGGCAGTTCGCTTTCGTCGCCGGGTGCGGGCCGTCGTCGCGGCCTCCGGCCGCAAAGAAGGGCCGGCTGCGAGGGGGAGGGGTGCGGGCGGGGCTTGTTCGCTGGGTGGCTGCTGGTCCTTGGTGGAGGTCACCGCGCCGGGAACGCTGCGCGCCCCCGGGTGGGCGGTCGGCGCCGTCTCGTCACTGTGCGGGCCGTTCCCGATGCCCGTCACTACTCGACTGGTGCTTCGCACCCGTGGCGGGCCCGACCGGTCAAGCGGCGGTCCGATGGGGCGGCCCGGCGAGGCAACCCGACTCAGTGGGGCGGGCGATGGCCCAGTGGGGTGAGGCGGCGGCCCGGTGGGGCTCCTTCCGCTCGCACAGAACCGGCGGCGCGGGAGGCGGGCGAAATGACGCAGGGCTGTGGCCTCCCGGTCCGCGGGATTGCGGCCTCCCCGTCTGTTGGGTGGGCCTCCCGCCCGGGTTGGCCTTCCTGTCTGCGGGCTGCAAACCCCCCGCCCGGGATGGGCTTTCCTGCCTTCGGGGCTGTGGCCTCCCACCCATAGGGGCGGAGAAGGGTGAGCTCGGCGGTTGGGCCATTGGGGTGGTCCGATTACGGTTTGCCGCCACACTTTTGACAGGCCTCCCCCATGTGGCCCAATTTCTTGCTCCATGTGAGGGACGAAAGCAGCCCGTATCGGGGCAGCCGCGAAAAGTGCGGGGCCAAACCGTAGAAACGGCGGAGAAGTGCGGTGGCAAACCGTCGACTACCGCGCCGAGCCTGCCCTCGTAGCCCTCTACCGGGCCCGAGCAAGCCCCTTGCTCCCCCAAGGGCGGGGCAGAGGCCGTTCGGGGGATCATCTCGGCACCACGAAGCCCCGCATCACCTCCCGCATGTGCTGTCGGCCGGGGCGCCATATGCCGCCGGCGGGGCCGAGTGAGGACAGTCTTCGCCGGCCGTGCGCGGGAACGGTGACCGAACTGCCGCTTCCACACGCGGCTTGCGTCCCGCCCCGCCTTCCCGGGGGTGAACCAACCCCACTGGGCCGGGCCGCCCGACCGGGCTGCCGCCTCACCTCACCGGGCCGTCGCTTGACCGGTCGGGCCCGCCACGGGTGCGAAGCACCAGTCGAGTAGTGACGGGCATCGGGAACGGCCCGCACAGTGACGAGACGGCGCCGACCGCCCACCCGGGGGCGCGCAGCGTTCCCGGCGCGGTGACCGCCACCGAGGACCAGCAGCCACCCGGCGAACAAGCCCCGCCCGCACCCCTCCCCCTCGCAGCCGGCCCTTCTTTGCGGCCGGAGGCCGCGACGACGGCCCGCACCCGGCGACGAAAGCGAACTGCCCCACCGAACCGACCCCGGCCGTGACCCGCACCACCGAACCACCAGCCACCGGGCCACCGAACCACCGGCCACCGGCCGCCCCGCACCACCCGCGGTCCACACCGCACCACCAGCCACCCGCCGAGCACCGTCGGCCACCTGCCGTCGGCCACCTGCCGTCGACCACCCGTCGGGGAGCCACCCGCCGGGGAGCCGGCCGCCTACTCGTCGTCGTCGCGCAGGCCGATGGCGTGGGCGAGGCCGGTGGCGTTGCTGTCGAAGAAGGCGTCGCGGGCTTCGACAACCTTGGTGAAGTGGCCGAAGACCTCGAAGGAGATCAGCCCGAACAGCTGCGCCCAGGTGGCGACGAGGCGGGCGACCACCGGGCGGGGCAGCTCGGGGCACATCTCCTCGGCCAGGCGGTCTGCGTCCCGCAGCACCTCCGGCTGCGGTTCGGCTGCCCGCGGGTCGAACCTGAGGGCGCCTGCGGCGTGCGCCTCGCGGACCACGCCGATCAGGACCGCTGCCACCCGGGAGGCCGGTTCGACCGTTGCCTGCGGGGCCCTGTACCCGGGCACGGGCGAGCCGTACAGGAGGGCGTACTCGTGCGGGTGCGCCAGGGCCCAGGCGCGTGCGGCGCGGCAGACCTCGACCCAGTGCCGGACGGGCGGCGCGTCGTCCGCCCGGGCGGACGCCTTCTCCGCCTCCTCGCCCAACGCGTCGTAGGCGTCGACGATCAGGGCCGTCAGCAGGTCGTCGCGACTGGGGAAGTAGCGGTACAGCGCCGAGGAGACCATTCCGAGTTCGCGGGCGACGGCCCGCAGGGACAGGCGGTCGGCGCCCTCCGCCGCGAGCCGGCGGCGGGCCTCGTCCTTGATGGCGCGGGTCACTTCGGCCCGCGCCCGTTCCCTGGCTTCCCGTACGGCGTTCATGGGGCCAGTGTGCCACCCGATGAGATCACCGACCAAGAACAAGAGCACTGCTCTTGCCCCAGTGGCCGCGCAGTGGAACACTGCTCATCAATGAGAGCACTGCTCTCGATAATTCGGATTCAGACCTACCGGAGGTACCCGTGACGGCCTCACACGCGTCCCACTACCGCAGGCCCGGGCTCCCCACCCTGCTGCTCAACCGGATCGTCCGGTGGGTCAACGGGCGAGGCATCGGCCTGGCCGGTTCCAAGACCCTGGCCGTGCGCGGGCGCACCAGCGGCGAGTGGCGCACCACCCCGGTCAACCCGCTGGAGTTCGACGGCCGGCGCTACCTGGTCTCGCCGCGCGGCCACTCCCAGTGGGTGCGCAACATGCGCGCGGCCGGCGGCGGTGAACTGCGCCTGGGTCGCAAGGCGGAGGCGTTCACCGCCGTCGAGGTGCCGGACGCGGACAAGCCGGAACTGCTGCGCGCATACCTGCGGCGCTGGCAGTGGGAGGTGGGGGCGTTCTTCGACGGGGTGGGGCCGGACTCCCCGGACGAGGAGCTGCTGCGGATCGCCTCCTCCCACCCCGTCTTCCGGATCACCCCTTCCCGCTGAACTCCACCGTGACGTCGGTGAACCCCAGGGAGGTCAGCAGCCCCACGAGCATGCTGCGGGTGTTGCTCTCCGCCCGCTTCCTCAGGTCGCTCTCCTCGGCGGCCGCGCCGATCTTCTGCGCCGCCAGTTGGTTCATCTCCTGGTGGTCCCCCGGGTTGGCGGAGAAGAAGTCCTCGACCCGGTCGAACAGCCCGCGGTTCTGCGCCACCACGTAACTGCGCTCGGGATCCAGCGAGGGGCGCTCCAACTGGGCTCTCGGCAGTACGATCTCGGCCGAGGTACGGTCCTCGTCGACCGTCACCGCGTCCTTGCCCACCCGGCCGAGGTCCACGTAGGCGCCGACACTGCCGGCCCCCACGTACAGGGTGCGCTTGCCGCGCACGGCGTCCGGCAGGAACCGCGCGTCCTTCTCCAGGTCCACCACCACCTGGAAGTTCCCGGAGGCCGCCTCGTAGCGGCTCATGTCCTGGATCGACTTCAGGACCGCCGGACCGCTGCGGTCCCGGGTCTTCTCCGAGAACGGGTCGGGGAGTCCCGGCAGCAGGCCGGCCCTGGCGACCAGGAGCAGCACCGCCACCGCCAGGAGCACCACCAGCACGCTCCGGCCCCGTCTCCGGGGGCCGCGCGACCCCCGGCCCCGCTCACTCCCCCGCGCCTCGCCCGCCTTGCCCGTCTCGTCCGCCTCGTGCGTCCCGCGTGCCGTCGACATTCGCGGGCACCTCCCCTCGTCCCGTTCGGGGGCCGTCCCCGCAAGGGTTTCTGCCCGGCGTTCCCCCGTTCATGAGGGGAACGCCGGGCGCACGCGCGGAAGCACGCGGAGGGGGCGGGCAAGGACGCGGGCGGGCCCGGCCGGATCGAAGCGGCCGGGCCCGACAGTCAGCGGCCAGTAGCAGACAACCACCGACCGGCGGCCACTGACCGGCGGCCGCCGGCCGGGGGTCAACGGTCCATCAGTTCCAGGGCCTTGCGGGCCGCGGGGTGGCGGCGGACCGACTCGGCCAGGGAGGTGGTGCCGCGGGTGATGCCGGCGAAGACGTTCCAGGCGGGCGGGAAGGTGGTGAGGATCGCGTGCAGCAGTCCCGGCCGCTTGGCGAACACGTTCAGCATGGAGCGGCCCACTCCCATCTCCGCGCCCAGGCCGGACTTGACCGCGAAGGCGTAGTTGAGCGCCTGCCGGCGGGCCTCGACCGCGTCCTGCGCCTCGGCGACCCGCACCGCCCACTCCCCCGCCAGGCGGCCCGAGCGCAGCGCGTAGGAGATGCCCTCGCGGGTCCACGGCTCCAGCAGGCCCGCCGCGTCGCCGGCCACCAGTACCCGGCCGCGCGAGAGCGGGGAGTCGGCGGTCCGGCACTTCGTCAGGTGGCCGGAGGAGACGCGGGGTTCGAAGCCTGCCAGGCCGAGCCGGGCGATGAAGTCGCCGAGGTAGCGCTTGGTGGCCTCGCCCTGCCCGCGTGCGGCGATGACGCCGACGGTCAGTACGTCGCCCTTGGGGAAGACCCAGCCGTAGGAGCCGGGCAGCGGGCCCCAGTCGATGAGGACGCGTCCCGCCCAGTCCTCGGCGACCTCCGGCGGCACCGGGATCTCCGATTCCAGGCCCAGGTCGACCTGGCCGAACTCGACCCCGACGTGCGTGCCGATGCGGCTGGCGCTGCCGTCCGCGCCGACCACGGCGCGGGCCAGGACGGTTTCGCCGTCGGCGGTGGTGACCGCCACGGTGCGGCGGTCGGGCACCGAGGGGCCGTGCTGCTCGACGCGGGTGACGGTCACTCCCTCGCGCAGCTGCGCCCCGGCCTTGACCGCGGCGTCGACCAGGGCGGCGTCGAACTCGGGGCGGTTGACCAGCCCGAAGAGCATCTTCTTCGACCGTCTGGTCCGGCCGAGGCGTCCGTCGAGGGTGAAGGTGACCGCGTGCACACGGTCCTTCAGCGGCAGGGCGAAGCCGGGGGGCAGACAGTCCCTGGAGGGTCCGATGATTCCGCCGCCGCAGGTCTTGTAGCGGGGCAGTTCGGCCTTCTCCAGCAGCAGCACCCGGCTCCCGGCGCTCGCGGCGGCGTGGGCGGCCGAGGCCCCTGCGGGCCCGGCGCCGACCACGACGACGTCCCAGACCGGCCGGTCCGCCGCGTTGTCGTCGCTGTCCTGGCTCACGTGCTCACTGCTCACGGCTGGCGTTCCTTCGCGTCGGTCCTGGTTCGGGCCCCTATCCTGCCGCGCCTCCAACGCTCCGCAATCCCTGGGGGTTCCTCCCCGCCCGTACGATGGCCGGCGCGGGCCCGCGCGACGAGGCCGGGTCCCACGAGCCCGAAGGAGAGCTTCGTTGACCCGTCCCACCCCTCCCACGCCCGCCGAAGCCGTCCGCGCCCTGATGCCGCGCGCCAGGGAGGAGCTGGCCGAACTGGTGTCCCACCGTTCGGTGGCCGACCCCCGGCAGTTCCCTCCGGAGGAGTGCGACAAGGCGGCCCGGTGGATCGCCGACGCGCTGGAGGCCGAGGGGTTCTCCGACGTGGCCCTGCTGGACACCCCCGACGGCACCCGGTCCGTCTACGGGCACCTGCCGGCGCCCGAGGGCGCCCCGACCGTTCTGCTGTACGCGCACTACGACGTGCAGCCGCCGCTGGACGAGGCGGCCTGGACCAGCCCGCCGTTCGAGCTGACCGAGCGGGACGGCCGCTGGTACGGGCGCGGCGCCGCCGACTGCAAGGGCGGGGTCATCATGCACCTGACCGCCCTGCGGGCACTGCGGGCGCTCGGCGGGATACCGGTGGGGGTCAAAGTGCTCGTCGAGGGTTCGGAGGAGCAGGGCACCGGCGGTCTGGAGCGGTACGTCGAGGAGCACCCGCAGGTGGCCGCGGCGGACGCGATCGTGATCGGTGACACCGGCAACTTCCGGCTCGGCCGGCCGACCGTGACGGCCACGCTGCGCGGCATGACCATGGTCGAGGTCTCGGTGGCCACGCTGGAGAGCAACCTGCACTCCGGCAGTTTCGGGGGCGCCGCCCCGGACGCGCTCGCCGCCCTGATCCGCATGCTGGACTCGCTGCGCGACGAGGACGGCGCCACGACCGTCGAGGGCCTCGACCGGGGCAGGGCGTGGGAGGGCCTGGAGTACCCCGAGGCCGACTTCCGCGCCGACGCGGGGGTGCTCGACGGCGTCGGGCTGGTCGGACGCGGCCCGGTGGCCGACCGGGTGTGGGCACGGCCGGCGGTGACCGTGCTGGGCATCGACTGCCCGCCGGTCGTGGGCGCGACGCCCTCGGTGCAGGCCGCGGCCCGGGCGCTGGTGAGCCTGCGGGTGGCCCCGGGCACGGACGCCGGGGCCGCGGAGCGGGCGCTGGTCGCCCACCTGGAGTCGGCCGCCCCGTGGGGGGCGCGGGTGGAGGTCAAGCCGGTGGGCCGCGGGCAGCCGTTCCGCGCGGACACCGCGAGCCCCGCGTACGAGGCGATGGGGCGGGCCGTGCGGGAGGCGTTCGGCCGGGAGATGGAGGTGGCCGGCCAGGGCGGTTCGATCCCCCTGTGCAACACGCTGGCGGCCGCCTGCCCGGAGGCGGAGATCCTGCTGATAGGCCTGTCGGAGCCGTCCGCGCGCATTCACGCGGTCGACGAGAGCGTCTCGCCGGAGGAGCTGGAGCGGCTCTCCCTCGCCGAGGCCCTGTTCCTGCAGGAGTACGCGCGCACCGGCGGGGCCGGGAACGGCGCCTGACTCCTCCGTGCCGCACGGGCCCGTGCCCCCGGGAGGCGCGGGCCCGTGCGGCACGGCTCGCCGCCCCCCGTGCGCGGCCCGGTCAGGAGCGGGCGATCGTCTCGTGGTGGCGGATGACCTCGGCGATGATGAAGTTCAGCAGCTTCTCGGCGAAGCCGGGGTCGAGCTTGGCGTTCTCCGCCAGTTCCCGCAGCCGGGCGATCTGGCGGGCCTCGCGGGCGGGGTCGGCCGGCGGGAGGCGGTGCTCGGCCTTGAGCCGGCCCACCTGCTGGGTGCACTTGAACCGCTCGGCCAGCATGTGGACGACCGCCGCGTCGATGTTGTCGATGCTGTCGCGGAGCCGGCCGAGTTCGGCCTGCACCTCCGCGTCGATGTCCGGGGTCTCCACGGTCCGGTTCGTCATCGGGGTCTCCGGTCACTGGGTCACGGGCGCCTGCGGCGACACCGTAACAGCAGGAAGGGGCATGCGGGACGAACCGCCCGCCTGGTGGACAGCGGGGCCGCCGCCGGCCCGTCCCCCGGGCGCGCCGCCGCCGCCCTCCGTCGGTCTCCCCGTGCCCGCCCCCCGGGGGGCGGGCGGGTAAGCAAAAGCCGCTTGAGTGAACGAAGTTGACCAGACGTCACTGACGGGCCGCTTCCGGGCGGAGGGGTGTGCAGCAGGGCCCGGGGCTGGGAGGATCCGGTTACCGGCCGGTTGGTTCCGGCCCCGTCCCCCTCCGGGGCCGCGGCCGCCGGCCGGCCGCCGGACGGGCACGGGGACGGACAGATGGGGAGACCGAAGACGATGACGACCACCGCACGCGTACCCGGCCCGGCGGGCCTGCCCCTGCTCGGCTCGATGTTCGACCTGCAGCGGGACTCGCTGGGCACCTACCTGCGCGGCCGGGCCGAGCACGGCGACGTCGTGCGCTTCACCGCCGGGCCCCCAGGGCTCCGCGCCGAGTTCTACGGGATCTTCTCCGCCAAGGGGGCGCAGCAGGTCCTGGCCGGCGACTCCGCCGTGTTCCGCAAGGACAACCAGTTCTACCAGGAGATCCGCGAGTCCTTCGGCAACGGCCTGCTCACCAGCCAGGACGAGGACTACCTGCGGCAGCGGCGGCTGGTCCAGCCCCTGTTCACCCGCCGCCGCGTCGACGGCTACGCCGACGCCCTGTACACCGAGGCCGCGGCAGTCGCCGAGGAGTGGCGCGCCGCCCCCGGCTCGACCGTCGACATGGTCGAGGAGATGACCCGCTTCACCCTGCGGGCCGTGTCCCGGATCCTGTTCGGCACGGACATCGACGCCGCGGTGGACGTGGTGCGCCGCAGCTTCCCCGTCATCGGCGAGTACGCCCTGCAGCGCGGCCTGGCCCCCTTCCGCCTGCCCCGCACCTGGCCCACGCCCTCCAACCGCGCGGCCGAGGTGGCGCAGGCCGAGCTGTACGCGGTGTGCGACCGTGTCGTCTCCGAGCGCCTGGCCGCCGGCACCGAGGACCGCGACGACCTGCTGAGCCTGCTGTCCCGGGCGAGGAGCGAGGAGGACGGCAGCCTCGACGCCGACGAGATCCGCGACCAGGTGCTGATCTTCCTGCTGGCGGGCCACGAGACCACCGCCACCTCGCTGACCTTCGCCCTGCACCTGCTGGGCCACCACCCTCAGGAGCAGCGGCGGGCCCACGAGGAGGTCGACCGGGTGCTCGGCGGCCGCCCGCCCGCCGCCTCCGACGTGGACTCCCTCCCCTACCTGACCATGGTGCTGAAGGAGGCCATGCGGCTGTACCCGCCGGCCCCGGTGATCGGCCGGCGGCCGGTCCGGGACGTCGAGGTCTGCGGCCACCTCGTCCCGGCCGGCGCCAACGTCTTCGTCGCCCCGTGGGTGACCCACCGCCACCCGGCCTACTGGGAGGAACCGGAGCGCTTCGACCCCGAGCGCTTCACCCCCGAGCGCGAGTCGGCCCGTCCGCGCTACGCGTGGTTCCCCTTCGGCGGGGGCCCGCGCGCCTGCATCGGCCAGCACTTCTCGATGCTGGAGTCGGTGCTGGCCCTGGCGACGTTCCTGCGGGAGTACGAGCTGGAGTCCCTGGACACCGACGTGCCGCTGAAGCCGGGCATCACCCTCGTCGCCGACGGGCCGGCCAGGGTCCGCCTCACGCCGCGCCGGTGACCGCCCGGGCGGTCCGGCGCGGGCGGACGTCGGGTCGGGCGGACGTCGGGTCGGCGAGGGGCGCGGCCGGGAGGTGCGGCCGCGGGAGGTGCCGCCGGGGGTGCCGCCGGGGGTCAGGGCCTGCTCGGGAGGGCCTGTTCGCCGCCCACCGGGACGCCCGCCTCGAGGTTGTGGGTGATTCCGCGCTCGCGGGCGCGCAGGGCCCAGCGCAGCCGGCGGTAACGCACCGGCGGCAGCAGGTGCTCGGCCTCGTCCTCGGTGGCGAAGCGCCAGGCGCGCAGCTCCGAGCCGGGAAGCGTCAGCCGCGAGACCTGGTCGGGGCCGAGACGGCCCCCGTCGAACAGCAGGCGCAGGCCGCCGTGGGCGGGCGGCGCGGGCGGCTCCCAGTCGACGACGAGCAACCGGGGTGCGGCGGGCAGGTCCAGGCCCAGTTCCTCGGCCACCTCGCGCACGCCCGCGCGGGCCGGCGCCTCCCCGCGCTCGACGACACCGCCGGGGAATTCCCAGCCGGGCTTGTAGGTGGGGTCGACGAGCAGGACGCGGTCCCGGTCGTCGAAGAGGAGCACGCCCGAGGCCAGTGTCTCGGCCGTGGGCTCGGGGGTCTGCACGATGTCGCAGGCACCCTCGCCCCGTTCCACGGCCTGCGCGACCCGCTCGGCGGCCTGCCGCGGCGTCAGCCCGCCGGTGTGGACGACGTGGGCGTCCTGCGCGAGCCAGGACAGGGCCCGGCGGTAGGCGGGGAGGTCGTCGGCGCCCGGCAGGCGCCCGAGGGCGGAGGACCCGGGCGCGGGGGGCCCGGGGGCGTCCGCGGAGGCGTCCCGCTCCGCCGCCCGCTCCCGCAGGATCGTTTCCTCTGCGTGCAGCAGGACGTGCAGGACCGGTATGCGACGGGCGGCCAGCGCGCCGAACATCTCGTCCCGGTGGTCCTGGCGCAGCAGGGCCATGGGCACTATCAGCGGACCGCCGACCTCGTTCAGCAGCGCTGCCGCGGTGTCCACGACCAGGCGCCGCCAGATCGGCAGCTCCCGGTAGTCGCCCACCCCGTCGAGCCGCTTGCGCGGCAGCAGCCGGTCCAGCCCGGAGGCGACCAGCCCCGGGTCGAAGAACACGCTGCCGGGTATCAGGTCGAGCAGTTCGCCGGCGACGCTGGTCTTCCCCGCACCGGACGCGCCGTTCACCCAGACGATCACAGTTGCTCCTCCTCGGCCGACCCGTAGAAGTTGCCCGTGCCGCGGGGAGGCCCAAACGCGCCGCTCTCCTTCCCGCCGGTTCCCCCCGGTCGAGGCCGGTTCCCGCGGCCCACCCGCCCCCGGCCGGTCGCCCCGGCCCGTGGCGCCCGGCCCGGACGGGACGGACCCGGGTGACCGCCGGCACAGGCGCGCCGGAGCGATTCGACGCCTCCTCCGGGCGTGCCGCGCCGTGCCCGGGTAGGTACGACGCAACCGCGAACGAGAGGGGAACCGCACCGTGCCGCTTGTCGACATGCCGCTGGAGCAGCTGCGCACCTACCGGCCGGAGATCGCCGAACCGGCGGACTTCGACGCCTTCTGGAAGGGGACCCTGGGCGCCGCGCGGGCCGCGGGCGGGGAGGCGGCACGGTACCGGCGGGTGGCGGACTCCCTCCTGACCTCGGCAGACGTCTTCGACGTGCGCTTCCCCGGATGGGGCGGGCAGCCGGTCGCCGGCTGGCTGCTGCTGCCGCGCGGCGCCTCCGCCCCCCTGCCGGCCGTGGTGCAGTACATCGGCTACTCCGGCGGTCGCGGCCTGTGCACCGACAACCTCCTGTACAGCTCGGCCGGCTACGCCCACCTGGTGGTCGACAGCCGCGGCCAGGGCCACGACACCCCGGACCCCGACCCGATGCCCGGCCCCCAGTGGGCCGGCGGGTTCATGACCCGGGGCATCCAGGACCCCGAGCACTACTACTACCGCCGCCTGATGACCGACTGCGTGCGCGCGGTGGACGCCGTGCGCGAGCACCCCGCGGTCGACCCCGACCGGGTCGTGGTCTCCGGCCACAGCCAGGGCGGCGGCCTGGCCCTGGCCGTCGCCGGGCTGGCCGGCGACGCGGTGGCCGCAACCCTGGTGGACGTCCCCTTCCTGTGCCACTTCCGGCGCGGTGCGCAGTGCGCCACCGCGGGCCCCTACCCGGAGCTGGTGGAGTACCTGGGCATCCACACCCGCCACGACCCGGAGGCCGCCTTCCGCACCCTGGACTACTTCGACGGGGTGCACTTCGCGGCCCGCGCCGCCGCCCCCGCCCTGTTCAGCGTCGGGATGATGGACCCGGTCTGCCCCCCGTCGACGGTGTTCGCCGCCTACAACAACTACGCGGCCGAGAAGGACGTGCGGGTGTGGCACTTCGGCGACCACGCCGGCGGGCACGGCTCCATGGCCGGTGAGCAGCTGCGGTGGCTGCGCGGGCACGGCCTGGGCGCCTGAACGGCGGGCCGCGGGCGGCCGGGGGCGGGCGGCGGGTGGCCGGCTGCGGGCTACGGTGCCGCCGCGATGCGGACCTCGCCGGCCGGGGCTCCGCCGCGGGCGGCGAAGGCGGCCAGGCGCTCCCCCTCCTCGACGACGGCCTCCCGCTCCCGCCCCGTCAGCGGGCCGAAGGGGGTGACGAGCACGTCGGTGGCCGTCCGGCTGCGCTCGACGCGCCACTTCCCCCGGACGAACCCGTCGACGAGCACCGCCCCGGGAATGACCGCGTTCCTGGTGAACATCCCCCTGCGCTCGTGCGTGCCGATGACCCGGCTGCGGTCCGCGTGCGAGAGCAGCAGGTTGTCGAACTCGGCGACGAACCGCACCGGGGCCGGGGTGTCGGGGTCCGGGAGCGGGGCCCCGGGGAGGTCGAACAGCTCGGTGCCGTCCTCGTCCCGGAAGGTGCGCAGCCGCGGGCGCAGCCGGTCGACGACCTCGCGCAGTCCGGTCAGGCCCGACCAGGTGCGCATGTCCCGTACGCTCGCCGGGCCGAACGCGGCCAGGTAGCGCAGCAGCACGCCGTCCGGTGCCGGGTCGCCCGTCGGCCCGACGCCGGTCCAGTCCTCGGCGGTGGCATAGACCTGACGCCCGCCCTCGCCCCACACCGCGCGCGGGGGGAGCTGGACCAGGGGGAGCAGCACCCGCAGCGCCTCCGCGAGCGGCGCCGGGTCCCGGTCGGGCCACCGCGCGCCCAGTTCCTCGCGCAGCTGCCCGGGGGTGCGGGGGCCGTCCGCCAGCAGTTCGCGGCCCGCGGCGGCGAGTTCGGCCGGGTCCAGGCCCTCGGTGCGCCGGGCGTACGGGCTGCTGCGGAAGGCCCTGTCCAGCACGCTCTGCACCACCGGCCGCAGGGCCGCGCAGTCGCGGGCGGTGACCAGGTGGACGGTGGCGCGCATCAGCACGATGCGCACGGCCCGTCCCTGTTCGAGCAGCTGCACCAGCTCGTCCTGGTGGAAGTCCTCCAGCCGGGACCACAGCCCGTAGTAGGGCGGGTAGGGGGCCTGCGCCTGCAGTCCGACCAGGTGCTCCAGCACCGCATCGGCGGTCGTGGCACGACGTTCCAGCAGCAGTTGCCGGGCCAGCAGCGCGCGGTTGAGCGCCCTGCGGCCGAGGACGGGAGCGGCGGGCACGGCGGCGCGGGGGCGGGAGGGGGCGCGGGAGGTCTTCGTCTCCATGCGGGCACGCTACGACCGGTCGCGGTCGGATCGCGTCCTCGATGCGGCCGCCCGACGCGGGGGCGTGAGCCGTGGGGCGCGGGGCTCGGGTCGCCCGGCGCCCGACGCGGGGCGCGGCCGGGAACGGCGTGCTGCGGAACGGGGCCGGGCGGTGGAACGCCCCGGCCCCCGCACGCGGGGAGCGTGCGGGGGCCGGGGCGTCACCGGGGGAGGGTCAGCCCTTGCGGGCCTTGATCTCCTCGGTCAGCGCGGGGACGACCTCGAAGAGGTCGCCGACGACGCCGTAGTCGACCAGGTCGAAGATCGGGGCCTCGGGGTCCTTGTTGACGGCCACGATGGTCTTCGAGGTCTGCATGCCGGCGCGGTGCTGGATCGCACCGGAGATGCCGGCCGCGACGTACAGCTGCGGCGAGACCGACTTGCCGGTCTGGCCGACCTGGTTGGTGTGCGGGTACCAGCCGGCGTCGACGGCGGCGCGGGAGGCGCCGACGGCAGCGCCGAGCGAGTCGGCCAGGTTCTCGATGATCGAGAAGTTCTCGGCACCGTTGACGCCGCGGCCGCCGGAGACCACGATCGCGGCCTCGGTCAGCTCGGGGCGGCCGGTCGACTCGCGCGGGGAGCGGGAGACGACCTTGGTGCCGGTGGCGGCCTCGGAGAAGGACACCGACAGCTGCTCGACGGTGCCGGCGGCCGGGGCGGCCTCGGGGGCGGCCGAGTTCGGCTTGACGGTGATCACCGGGGTGCCGTGCGAGACGCGCGACTTGGTGGTGAACGCCGCGGCGAAGACGGACTGGGTCGCGACCGGGCCCTCGGCACCGGCCTCGAGGTCCACCGCGTCGGTGATGATGCCGGAGCCCAGGCGCACGGCCAGGCGGGCGGCGATCTCCTTGCCCTCCGCGCTGGAGGGGACCAGGACGGCGACCGGCTCGACGGCCTTGGCGGCCTGCTCGAGCGCGTCCACCTTCGGCACCACGAGGTACTCGGCGAACTCGGGGGCGTCCGCGGCGAGGACCTTGACCGCGCCGTACTCGGCCAGGGCCGCAGCGGCACCCTCGGCGCCGGGGCCGAGGAAGACGGCCACGGGCTCGCCGATCCGGCGGGCCAGGGTCAGCAGTTCGAGGGTCGGCTTGCGGACTGCACCGTCCACGTGGTCGACGTAGACGAGGACTTCACCCATGGGATTGCTCTCCTGCAAAGATCAAGGGGCGGTAGGGAACGAACGTGGCTGCGGCCGGGCTCAGATGAACTTCTGCGCCGCGAGGTACTCGGCCAGCTGCTTCGCGCCCTCGCCCTCGTCCGTGACGATCGTGCCGGCCGTGCGCGGCGGACGCGGCGCGGCCTCCTCGACCTTGGTCCACGCGCCGGCCAGGCCGACCTGCTCCTCGTCGATCCCCAGGTCGGACAGGTCCAGCGACTCGACCTTCTTCTTCTTGGCCGCCATGATGCCCTTGAAGGACGGGTAACGGGCCTCGCCGGACTGGTCGGTGACCGAGACCACGGCCGGCAGGGACGCCTCGAGCTGCTCGCTGGCGGCGTCGCCGTCGCGGCGGCCGGTGACCTTGCCGTCGGCGACCGCGACCTCGGACAGCAGGGTGACCTGCGGCACGCCCAGGCGCTCGGCGAGGATCGCCGGCAGCACGCCCATGGTGCCGTCGGTCGAGGCCATGCCGCACACGACCAGGTCGTAGCCGGTCTCCTCGACCGCCTTGGCCAGGACCAGGGAGGTGCCCATCACGTCGGTGCCGTGGAGGGCGTCGTCCTCCACGTGGACGGCCTTGTCCGCGCCCATGGACAGGGCCTTGCGCAGCGCGTCCTTGGCGTCCTCGGGGCCGACGGTCAGCACGGTGACCTCGGCGTCGTCGGCAGCATCTGCGATCTGCAGGGCCTGCTCGACCGCGTACTCGTCGAGCTCCGACAGCAGGCCGTCGACCGCCTCGCGGTCGGTGGTCAGGTCCTCGGCGAAGTGCCGGTCGCCGGTGGCGTCGGGCACGTACTTCACACAGACAACGATCCTCAAGCTCACGCCTGCTCTCCTACTGCTTCGTCACTTCGGCTGCCGTCTTGAGGGCAGCATAGGCGCTGCCTCCCCGCGGCTCCCCCGGGGCCGGGACGCCTTGCGCTCCGGCATTAGGTTACTCGCCAGTACACCCTTGCTTTTACCTCGTTTCAAGTGAACCTAACTGTGATTCGCCCGACCTTGCCGGTGTGACGTATCCGACCCCGTGCAGCCGCCACCAATCAGCGGCGCAGGACGTTGAAGCCGCCCTGGTGGTACAGCAGCGGCCGGCCGGGGGCCCCGGTCTCCCCCGCGACGGGCCGGGCGACCACCAGGTGGTGGTCGCCCGCGGGTATCCGGGCGACGGTGCGGCACACCATCCAGGCCAGCACGCCTTCGAGGACCGGCACCCCGTGCGGGCCCTCGCGCCAGCGGGTGGGGGCGGCGAAGCGGTCGGCTCCGGAACGGGCGAAGAGCGCGGCGGTCTCCTCCTGGTCCTCGGCCAGCACGTGCACGCCCACGAAGTCCGCCCCGGCCAGCACCGGCCAGCTCGAGGAGGCGGTGCCCACCCCGAAGGACAGCAGCGGCGGCCGCGCGGACAGGGAGGACAGGGACGTGGCGGTGAAGCCGACCGGGCGCCCGCCCGCGGCTGTGATCACTGCCACCCCGCCGGCGTGCTGGCGGAACGCCTCACGGAACCGCGCGCCGTCGAACGCCGCGCCGCCGGACACGGCGGCGTCCGGCACGGCGGCCTCCGGCACGGCGCCGGTGACCTCGCCGCCGGAGGGCGGGGCGGGCACCGGGGCGCGCGGGGCCGTCGTGGCGGGTCCGTCGAGGTCGGCCGAGGCCGTCATGCTTCCGTCCTTGGGGTGTCTGGGTTCGTTGCGGGGGCGTCGTCCGTGCTTCCGGGCGGCCGTCCGGGGCCTGCGACAGCCTCGCCCAGGGCGGCCAGCACGTCCACCGTGCGCGGCTGCCCCGAGGCGCGGCGCACCAGCCGCCCGTCCGCGTCGAGCACCAGCACCGTGGGGGTGCGCCGGACGTCGAGCCGCCGCGCCAGTTCCAGGCGGGACTCGGTGTCGAGCTCGACGTGGGCCACCCCCTCGACCATGCCGGCGGCCCGCTGCAGGATCCGGCGGGTCGCCCTGCAGGGCTGGCAGAAGGCGGTGGAGAACTGCACCAGGGTGGCCCGCTCGCCCAGGGGGGCGCCGAGGTCCCCGGGGGCCAGACGTACCTGCTCGGTGTGCCGGTGCACTCCCGGCCCCCTCTCGCGCCGCGTACGCGGAAGGCCGGGAACGGCGGTCTCCGCCGTTCCCGGCGTGCGTACGGTCGGTCCGGTCATCCTCCCAGCATCGCACCACCCGGTTGCGGCGAGTCGTGCCCGTCCGGGCGCACACGTGATGAGAATCTCCTGCCGACAGGTGCAGCAGAGGTGACATCCGCCTCGTTCTCGGGAGACGATCTGCACGGGTGCAACCTACGATCCCGTAAGTTTCCGAGAGTCATGACCGCCAGCCTCGTCGGCACCCCACGACGAGGCCCGGCCCAAGAGGTGTCCAAAACAGTGGCTGAACTCGTCTACCCGCCGGTGATCGGCGCGGCCCACATGCTTTTCCGCGCCCTGGACCTGCGTCTGGACCTGAAGGGCACCGAGCACGTGCCGCGCAGCGGCGGGGCGGTGCTGGTCAGCAACCACATCGGCTACCTGGACTTCGTCTTCGCCGGCCTGGCCGCCCGCCCGGCCAAGCGGCTGGTCCGCTTCATGGCCAAGAAGTCGGTCTTCGACCACAAGGTCTCCGGACCCCTGATGCGGGCGATGCACCACATCCCGGTGGACCGGGCCGAGGGCGGCGACGCCTACAAGCACGCGCTCCGGGCCCTGCGCGAGGGCGAGATCATCGGGGTGTTCCCCGAGGCGACCATCAGCCGCTCGTTCACGCTCAAGTCCTTCAAGTCCGGCGCGGTGCGGCTGGCCCAGGAGGCCGGCGTGCCGCTGCTGCCGGTGGCGCTGTGGGGCACCCAGCGGCTGTGGACCAAGGGCCGGCCGCGCAACTTCTCCCGCGACCACGTCCCGGTCACCATCCGGGTCGGCGAGCCCGTCAAGGCCCCGGCGGAGGAGTACGCCGCCGCCCTGACCCGCAAGCTGCGCGAGCGCGTCCAGGAGCTGCTGGACACGGCGCAGCGGGCGTACCCGGAGGGGCCGCGCGGGGAGAGCGACCGCTGGTGGCTGCCGGCCCACCTGGGCGGCACCGCGCCCACTCCCGAGGAGGCCGCCGCCATGGACCGCGAGGGCCGCTGAACGACGGGCGGACGGGCCCGGGCCGGCAGGGGACCGGCCCGGGCCCGTCCCCGTACACGGGGCCGAACGGCGCGCGCGCCCGGCCCGGACCTGGTCGGTCCGGGCCGGGCGCGCGCGTGTACGGGGCGGGTTACCTGCCCATCTCCTCGGCCAGGGCCGCGGCGAAGCCGTCGACGTCGGCCTCGGTGGTGTCGAAGGACGTCATCCAGCGCACCTCGCCGGTGTGCTCGTCCCAGAAGTAGAAGCGGTAGCGCTTCTGCAGCCGCTCGCTGACCTCCCGCGGCAGGATCGCGAAGACCGCGTTGGCCTGCACCGGGCGGACGATCTCCACCCCGTCCACGGCACGCACCGCGGTCTCCAGGCGGCGGGCCATGGCGTTGGCGTGCGAGGCGTTGCGCAGCCACAGGTCACCGGCGAGCAGCGCCTCGAACTGCACCGAGACGAAGCGCATCTTGGAGGCGAGCTGCATGGACAGCTTGCGCAGGTGCTTCATCGCGCGCACCCGCTGCGGGTCGAGCACGACGACGCACTCGCCCAGCATCAGGCCGTTCTTGGTGCCGCCGAAGGAGAGCACGTCCACCCCGGCGTCGGTGGTGAAGGCCGCCAGGGGCACGCCGAGGGTGGCGGCGGCGTTGGCGATCCGCGCGCCGTCCAGGTGCACGGCCATGCCCAGCTGGTGGGCGTGGTCGCAGATCTCCCGGATCTCCTCGGGCGTGTAGCAGGTGCCCAGCTCGGTGCTCTGGGTGATCGAGACGACCTGGGGCTGGGCCCGGTGCTCGTCGTCGAAGCCCCAGGCCTGCCGGTCGATCAGCTCCGGGGTGAGCTTGCCGTCCTCGGTGGCCACGGTGAGCAGCTTCAGGCCGCCGACGCGCTCGGGCGCGCCGCACTCGTCGACGTTGATGTGCGCGCTCTCGGCGCAGACCACCGCGCCCCAGCGCTCGGTCATCGCCTGCAGCGCGGTGACGTTGGCACCGGTGCCGTTGAAGACCGGGAACACTTCGGCCCGGGGGCCGAAGTGGCTGCGGAAGACCTCCTGCAGGTGTGCGGTGTAGTCGTCCTCGCCGTAGGCGATCTGGTGGCCCTCGTTGGCCAGGGCTATGGCGGCCAGCACCTCGGGGTGGATGCCCGCGTAGTTGTCGCTGGCGAATCCGCGCACGGCGGGGTCGTGCCGACGGGTCGCGTCGGTACGGGTCGCTTCGGTGCCGGCCGTGCCGGTGTTCAGGGTCGGGGCGTCAGCCACAGGCGCTGTCCGTTCACTTCCTCTACGGGCCGGTCCCACACGGCGGCGATCTCTGCGGCGAGGTCGGCGACGTCGGTGAATCCGGCGAACTTGGCGTTCGGGCGCTCGGCGCGCATCGCGTCGTGCACGAGCGCCTTGACGACCAGGATGGCAGCGGCGGCCGATCCGGCGGGAGCCGGGTCGGTCTGCTCGGCGGCCCGGCGGAAGGAGTCGGCCATCGCCAGGGTCCACGCCTCGGCCGCGGCCTTGGCCGCGCCGTAGGCGGCGTTGCCCGCGGTGGGGCTGCTCGCCCCGGCCGCGCTGACCAGCACGTACCGGCCGCGCGGGTTGCGCAGCAGGGCGTCGTGGGCGGCCAGGGAGGTGTGCTGCACGGTGCGGACCAGCAGCTTCTCCAGCAGCTCCCAGTCGGCGAGGTCGGTCCCGGGGAAGGTCTTGGACCCGCGCCAGCCGCCGACGAGGTGGACCATGCCGTCGAGGCGGCCGAACTCCTCCTCGGTCTTCTCCACCCAGGCGCGGGTGGCGGCCGGGTCCAGCAGGTCGACGACCTCGCCGGTGACGGTCGCCCCGCCGTGGACGGCCCGGGCGGCGGAGACCGCCTCCGCCAGCCGTGCGGCGTCCGCGTCGGCGGCGACGACGGTCGCCCCGGCGCCGGCCAGGCGGGTCACGGCGGCGCGTCCGGCGGGGCCGGCTGCGCCGGCCACCGCGATCACGGCGCCGGCCGTGCCTGCGGGGATGGGGTCGGTCATGGTGCTGTTCTCCTCGTGGTCCGCGCTGCCGTTGCCGTCCGGGGCCGTCACGCGGCCGCTCGTTCGGCGTCGCGGGCGGTGATGCCCCGGGTCGAGGCAATCACATCACGGAGCTTCTTGTTCAGGGCCTCGTAGAACATGCTCAGCGGGAACTCGTCCGCCAGCACCTGGTCGACGAGCCTGCGCGGCGGCTCGTCCAGCGGCAGCGCCTCGGGGCCCTTGGCCCACACCGAGGCGGGGTGCGGGCTGACGTAGGTGGAGACCAGCTCGTAGGCGGCCAGCCAGTGCACCACCTTGGGGCGGTCGATGCCGTCGCGGTAGAGCGTCTCGATCTCGGCGCACAGCCGGTTGGTGACCTCGGACGCGAGCTTCCAGTCGATGCGCAGGGTGTTGTCGGTCCAGCGCACGGCGTCGTGCTTGTGCAGGTAGGCGAAGAGCAGCTGGCCGCCGAGGCCGTCGTAGTTGCGCACCCGGTCGCCGGTGACGGGGAAGCGGAAGAGCCGGTCGAAGAGGATGGCGTACTGGACGTTGCGGCCCTGCGGGTAGCCCTCGGCCTCGAGCTTGACGGCCTCCTTGAAGGCGGTCAGGTCGCAGCGCAGCTCCTCCAGGGCGTACATCCAGAACGGCTGGCGCTGCTTGATCATGAAGGGGTCGAACGGCAGGTCGCCGTGGCTGTGGGTGCGGTCGTGGACCAGGTCCCACAGCACGAAGGTCTCCATCGCCAGCTCCTGGTCGGCGATCAGGCGGGCGGCGTCCTCGGGCAGCTCCAGGCCCAGGGTGCGCACCGCGGCGTCGCTGACCGCGCGGAAGCGGGCGGCCTCGCGGTCGCAGAAGATCCCGCCCCAGGAGAAGCTGTCCGGCACCTCGCGGACGGCGACCGTCTCGGGGAAGAGCACCGCGGAGTTGGTGTCGTAGCCGGCCGTGAAGTCCTGGAAGGTGATCGGCACGAAGAGCGGGTTGTCGTACCGGGTGCGCTCCAGCTCGGACAGCCACTCGGGCCAGACCACGCGCAGCGCCACCGCCTCGAGGTTGCGGTCCGGGTTGCCGTTCTGGGTGTACATCGGGAAGACGACCAGGTGCTCGAGCCCGTCCACCCGCTGGGAGGCGGGCCGGAAGGCGAGCAGGGAGTCCAGGAAGTCGGGCACGGCGAAGCCGCTCTCGCCCCACTTGACCAGGTCCTTGACCAGAGCCTGGAGGTAGTCGGCGTCGTGCGGGAGGGCCGGGGCGAGCTCCTGCACGGCCTCGACGACCCGGGCCAGCTCCTTCTCCACGTCGGCACGGGCGGGCGCACCGTCCGCCGCGAAGTCGATCGAACCGTCCTTGGACTGGTGCGGGCGGATGGCTTCGACGGCCCGCTTCAACACGGCCCAGGCCGGGTTCTCCACGATCGCCGGACCGCTGTTCCTGGCCTCGACTCCCACTGCCGACGGGAGAATTTCCATGGGGACCCCTCCTTCACAAAAGAACCTTGCGTCCGCACACCGTATAGATACCCGGTTCTTGATCTCAAGTGCATCGACGACAGATCCTTCCGTCAAGGAGGCAACAGACGGATGTTCTTTCGGCGAAGGCAAGGTTTGAAAGAGGTTCGTCCGCTTTCTACGGGGAGGTCCCCGAGGTGACACGCGCGGTTGTGCGGCCGGTCACCGGGGCCGGTTAGGCTCCGTGGGCGACAGCGCCGGTCGCGACGGGACCGGTCCCGAGCAGGACGGTCGTGCCTTGAGTCTCCTCACCATCGGTCACCGCGGCGCGGCGGGCGTCGAGCCCGAGAACACCGTGCGCTCGTTCGTCCGCGCCCAGCAGGAGGGCCTGGACGTCATCGAGCTCGACCTCCACCTGAGCAAGGACGGGGCGCTCGTCGTCATGCACGACGCGGCCGTCGACCGCACCACCGACGGCACCGGCCTGATCGGCGACCTCACCCTCGCCGAACTGAGGGAGTTCGACGCCGGGCTCGGCGAGCGGATCCCGGTGTTCGACGAGGTCGTCGACGCCGTCACCCGGCCGCTCCAGGCCGAGATCAAGGACGTGGCGGCCGCCCGGGTCCTGGCCGACGCGCTGCGGCGGCGCGGCCTGCTGGACCGGGTCACCGTCATCTCGTTCCACGACGAGGCACTGCGCGAGGTGCGCACCCTGCTTCCCGGGGTGCGGACCGCGCTGGTGGCCAGCCGGCGCCTCGGACCGGACCTCGTCGACCGGGCCCGGGCCGTGGGCGCGACCCAGGTGTGCCTGAAGCTGCGCAGGCTGACCCTGGAACTGGCCGAGATGTGCCGCGCGGCGGAGCTGGAGGTGTTCACCTGGACGGTCAACACCGAGCAGGAGCTGGGGGTGGCCCGCGCCCTGGGCGTGAACGGCATCACCACCGACTTCCCCGAGATCGGACGCGCCGCCGCCTCCTCCTGCTGAACCGGCCCGCCCTGCCGGGCGGGCCGGTTGCGCGGGCTCCGCGGTCTCAGCCCCGCGGCAGTTCCCTGACCAGCAGCTCGAACTCCAGGTCGTCGCGGAGCGGCAGGCCGAAGCGCTCGTCGCCGTAGGGGAACGGCTCGGTCTGCCCGGTGCGGCGGTAGCCGCGGCGCTCGTACCAGGCGATCAGCTCCCGCCGGGCGGTGATCACCGTCATCCGCATCTCCGTCACGCCCCACCGCTCGGCCGCGAAACGCTCGGCCTCGGCGAGCACCGTACGGCCGAGCCCCGAGCCCTGCAGCCCCGGGCGCACCGCGAACATCCCGAAGTAGGCGTACGAACCCCGGTGCTCGACCTGGCAGCAGGCCACCGGCACACCGTCCTCCTCGGCCACCAGGACCTCGCCGGACGGATCGGCGACGATCTCCGCCACGCCCTGCGCGTCGGTGCGCTGCCCCTCCAGCAGGTCGGCCTCCGTGGTCCAGCCCACCCGGCTGGCATCGCCCCGGTAGGCGGACTCGACCAGTTCGACCAGTGCGGGGACGTCGGCGGCGGTGGCGGTGCGGAAGGCGGGGCGGGCGGTGCCCGCGGTGCGGTCCGGTGCGGTGCCCGATGCGGTGTCCATGGCGGCAACGCCCTTCTCTTGCGTGTTCCGGAGGGTGTCGAGGCTAACCCGGGGCCCGCGGTGCGTATCGTCCGGGCCATGGTCAACGTACTGAGCAGCCGGATCCTGCTGCGGCCCACGGACCTGGAGCGCTCCCGCTCCTTCTACCGGGACGACCTGGGCCTGGCCGTCTACCGGGAGTTCGGCACCGGCCCGGAGCGCGGCACGGTGTTCTTCCTCGGCGGCGGCTTCCTGGAGGTCTCGGGCCGCTGCGAGGCGCCGCCCGCCGCGGGGCAGCAGCTGTGGCTGCAGGTGGCCGACGTCGCCGCCGCGCACGCCGAACTGGCGGCCCGCGGCGTGACGGTGCTGCGGGAGCCCAGGCGCGAACCGTGGGGCCTGGTCGAGATGTGGATCGAGGACCCGGACGGGCTGCGCATCGCAGTGGTGGAGGTCCCCGAGGACCACCCCCTGCGCCACCGCCCCTGACCGGGCGCGCCGCCCCGCGGGCCCGGAACGCCGGCCCCGCGCCCCCGGTACGCCCTCCGTGCGCGCCCCGGCGCGCCGAGGTGCTCCCGTGCGCCCGCGTGTGCCCGGACCGGGGCGGGCAGCCTCGGTGCGGTGCCGGTCGACCGGGAGGTGCTTCCCCATGCACGGACCGCCCCTGGTGGGCTGGCTGCTCGTGGCGCTGTGCGCGGCGACCGGAACCTGGTGCCTGCTGCGGATGCGCGCGTGCCGCGCAGCGGCGGAGCGCCGGGATGCCGCCGCCGGGGCGCTGATGGGGGCCGGCATGGCCGTGATGGCCGTCCCGGTCACCGTGCTGGACACCGGCACCGCGGGCGCCGTGGTGTTCGCCGCGGTGTTCACCGCGGCGGGCCTGCACGCGCTGGTCCTGGTCCGGCACGACCGGCACCAGGTGCACCACGCGGTGGGCGCCGCCGTCATGGTGTACATGGCCGTGGTGATGGCACGGGGCACGGCGGGACACGGCGGCCACGCGGCCCATGCGGCCCACGCCGCGCACGCCGTCGGCCGGCCGGAGGCCGCCGCGTCCGGGCTCCCCCTGGTGTCCGGACTGCTGCTCGTCTACTTCGCCGGCCACGCGCTGTGGTGCGTGGTCCGGTCGCCGGTTCCGGCCGGGGTGCCTGCCGTACCCGCCGCTCCCCCTGCCCTCGCGGTCGGCGGCGGCGCCACGGGCCCCGGTGCGCCCGGGGGCGGCACCGCGAGGACGGCGGACGGCGGACCGGGGGCGGACGCGGCCGGGGCGGGCAAGGGGTGGCTGCTGTCGGCGCCGGAGGTGGCCGCGGCCTGCCGTGCCTCCATGGCCATCTGCATGGCGACGATGCTGCTGACCATGTAGCGGCACGGTGCTCCGCTGCGCCCCGGGGCGCCCCGGCGTACGGGCGCGGGGTGCGTCGTGGCCCCAACTCCCGTCCCTGCAAAGCCGTCCGGCACCGGCACGTAGGGAAACCGTAAGTGCGTGAGGAATTCGTCACAGCGCCGTTTCGCCCCGTACCCGGGGCGCGGGGATGCCCATAGGGTGACGGCCATGACGGTCCCCATCGTGCTGCTGCTCCTGGGCGGACTGTTCGCTGCCGCAGGCCCGCGGCTCCTCTCGCGCGCCCAGTGGCCGGAGCGCGAGCCGGTGCTCGCCCTGTGGGTGTGGCAGTGCGTGGTCGCCGCCGTCCTGCTGTGCTGCGTCCTGGCCATGGCCCTGACCGCCTCCGCCGCCTGGGGCGGCGTGCGCAGGCACCTCTTCGCCTTCGCCCCCTCCGGGGTGGTGGACGCCTACGGCCTTCCCCACCAGGGCCCCTGGGCCGCGGTGGTCACCGTGTTCCTGGCCTTCGGCGGGGCGTGGACGGCCGCGATGCTCACCCGCGAGGTGCGCACCGTCCGCGCGGAGCGGCGCCGCCGCCGTGCGGAGCTGCTGGACGGGGTGCCGGTGCTGCCCGGCGAGGACCGCGGGCGGGGCGGGCGGCTCGTCGTCCTGGAGAGCGAGCGCGTCGACGCGTGGTGGCTTCCGGGCACGCCGCGGCAGCTGGTGATCACCACTGCGGCCCTGCGCCGGCTCGAGGGGCGCCAGCTGGGCGCGCTCCTGGCCCACGAGCAGGGCCACGCCCGGGCCCGGCACGACTGGCTGCTCAACTGCGCCTCCGCGCTGGCCGCCGGCTTCCCGCAGGTCCCGGTCTTCGCCGGTTTCCGCAAGCAGGTGCACCGGCTGGTCGAGCTGGCCGCCGACGACGCCGCCTCGGTGCGTTTCGGCCGCCTGACCACGGCCCTGGCCCTCGTCGGGCTCAACGAGGACCGGGGCGTGTTCGGCCACTGCCCGGTGCCCACCGCCCAGGTCCCGCGCCGGGTGCACCGGCTGCTGGACCCGGCTCCCCGCCTGTCGCCGCTGCACCGGCTGCGGGTGACGGCGACGGCGATGCTGGTGCCGGCCGTGCCCCTGCTGGTGACTTTCGGCCCGGGCCTGAGCGCGCTCTCCTAGGCCCCGCCCCGGGAGGGTCCCCGGGCCGGGGAGGCCGTCGGTCCTCCCCGGCCACGGACAGGTCGTCGCCGAGGGCCGCGGCGGTCGCGGTCGCGTGCAGGTTGACCGCCGTGAAGACCCCCTGCCGCCAGGCCCGGGCATTCGTCCGCCCGCCGGGTCGGCCGCCGGGTCGGCCGCCGGGTCGGCCGGATCGGGTTGTTCGGAAGGCGGGATCCGGGCAAGGATGACCGACATGTCCGCTTCCTCGTTCCGTCCCGTCGGCACGACCGACGGCCCGGCGGACCCCGCGCCCGCCCGGGGGGTGCCGCACCGGCGGTGGGCCGCCGTGCTCTGCGGCCTCTTCCTGCTCCTGACCGTGCTGGTGGTGGGCCGCTGGAGCCCCCTGCTGGCGGTCGACTCCGAAGTGGCCCGGGGTCTCCACGGCCTCGCGGTGGACCACCCCGGCTGGACCGAGGCCGGGCGCGTGCTGACGGACTGGGTGTGGGACCCGGTGACGATGCGCGTCGTGGCGATGGCCTCGGCGGTGTGGCTGTGGCGGCGCGGGGCCGGCCGGGCCGCGCTGTGGCTGCTGGGGTGCACCGCCGCGGCCGCCGTGGTGCAGCAGGGCGTGAAGGCTGCCGTGGGCCGGGACCGGCCGCGGTGGCCGGACCCGGTGGACAGCGCCCACTTCGCGGCCTTCCCCTCCGGGCACGCGATGACGGCGGCCGTCGTCTGCGGGGCGCTGGCGTGGCTGCACCACCTGTACGCGTCGCGGCGCGGCCGGTGGGGGCCGTGGGTGCGGGGGGCGGCGTCCGTCTCGGTCCTGGGCGCGGGCCTGACCCGGCTCTACCTGGGGGTGCACTGGCTGACGGACGTCCTGGCCGGGTGGCTGCTGGGCTTCGCGCTGGTGCTCGCGGCGGCCGGGTTCCTCGCCCCGGCACGGGGTGCGCCTCCGGAGCGCCCGGCGGTCCGCCGCGGCGAGGGGCCGGACCGCTCCTGAGGTGATTGGCCGACAGGCCGATTGTCGGCGCGCCCTCTTGGAAGTTCACTTCGGTGACATGTGCACTCTTTCCTGCGTCAGGTATGCGCGGGCAGCATCGTGACGCTCGTGACCACCGATCCGAGGAGTCGCCATGTTCCGCCGTGCCGCTGTGGCGGGTGCCGTCGTCGTGGGATGCGTCGCGCCTTCGCTGGCGGGTGCGCCCGCGCACGCCGCACCCCGTACGGTGCGGGACGCACCGACGGTCGTCGCCCACCGCGGGGCTTCCGCCTACGCCCCGGAGAACACCCTGGCCGCCGTCCTCAAGGCCCGTGAGCTGGGCACCGAGTGGGTGGAGAACGACGTCCAGCGCACCAAGGACGGCAAGCTGGTCGTCATCCACGACACCACGCTGAGCCGCACCACCGACGTCGAGGAGGTCTTCCCCGACCGCGCACCCTGGAACGTCAGGGACTTCACCTACCGCGAGATCCGCAGGCTGGACGCGGGCAGCTGGCTCGGCCCCTCCCACGCCGGGGCGAGGATCCCCACCCTGGAGCAGTACGTCGAGCTGCTCGACCGCACCGGGCAGAACCTGCTGCTGGAGATCAAGGCCCCGCACCTGTACCCGGGCATCGAGGCGCAGATCCTCGCCGAACTGGAGGACGAGGGCTGGCTGCGCGGCGACCGCGTCAGGAACCGGCTCGTCGTGCAGAGCTTCGACACGGCCTCGCTGAGGACCGTGCACCTGCTGCGGCCCCGGGTGAAGACCGGTTTCCTGGGCTCCCCGTCGCCCTCCGCGCTGAAGGAGTACGCGGCCTTCGCCGACCAGATCAACCCGAACCACTCCACGGTCACCGAGGACTACGTGGACAGCGTGCACGCGTTCAAGGGTGCCCACGGGAAGCCGCTGGAGGTCTTCACCTGGACCGTGAACGACGCCGCGACGGCCCGCAGGGTGGCCGGCGCCGGGGTCGACGGCATCATCAGCAACAACCCGGACGTGGTCGCGGACGCCACCTGAAGCGGCGGCCCCCCGGGTCCGCCCCCGGGGCTCTTACCGGGCCCGCCCCGGGAGTGCCGCGGGGCGGACGCGGCGGCCCCGCCGAGGTGTCCCGGCGGGGCCGCCGCGTCCGCTCCTGCCGCAGGTCAGCGGTAGTCGGGCTGCGTCTGTGCGTTGAGCCTGTCCAGGCGGACCTTCCCCGCACTGTCGGTGCGGCGGTCGGTGATCCTCAGGACGTCCAGGCCCTTGCGGATGTCGCTGGAGTAGATGTGGCCGTTGTAGTAGTACGCGGACCACGAGCCGCCGACGGACAGGGCGGTGTCGGAGAGCGGGCCCCGTTCGAAGTAGCCGATCTCGCGCGGGGCGTCCGAGTCGGTGAACTCCCAGACGGAGACACCGCCCTGGTACCAGGCCTGGACCATGATGTCGCGGCCGTCGGCCGGGATCAGGGAGCCGTTGTGGGCCACGCAGTTCTCGGTGGCCGCCTGGTGGCGGGGGATCTTGTAGTAGCTGCGCAGGACCAGACTGCGCCGGTCGCCCTTCCCGGTGACGTCGTAGATGCCGTCGGCCCCGCGCTCGCCGCCCACCTCGGCGTTGCAGGTCGCCGCGCCCCCGCCGCCGAGCTCGTCGGTGAAGACGACCTTGTCGCCGCGCTCGTTGAAGGTGGCCGAGTGCCAGAAGGAGAAGTTGGTGTTGTCCTGGACCCGGTCGATCACCCTGGGCGACTCGGGCTCGGAGACGTCCATCAGGATCCCGTCGCCCATGCAGGCGCCGGCCGCCAGCCTCAGCTTCGGGAAGACCGTGATGTCGTGGCAGCCGGAGGTGGGGACCACGCCCGGGTTGACCGGGCCCCCGGGGTTTCCGCCGTCGGGGAAGAGCACCGGGGTGGCGACCACGGCGGACCGCTCGGGGTGCTCGACCGGCACCTTGACCACGGACATGCCGTCGTGCGGCGGCGCGCAGTCGGGGTACTCGGCCCTGGGCCCGTAGGAGGAGACGTACAGGTAGACGTCCTTCCCGTTCCTGCCGGGCACCAGCGTGTGGGTGTGCGAGCCGCAGGCGGTCTCCACCGCGGCGACGTAGCGCGGGTTCTCGACGTCGCTGATGTCGAAGACCTTGACGCCCTCCCACGAGGACTTCTCGGTGGCCGGCTGCGAGGTGCTCGCGCAGGAGTCGTCGCTGCGCGAGGAGTCGGTGGACAGGAAGAGCAGGTCCCCGGAGACGGAGACGTCGTTCTGCGAGCCGGGGCACAACACCCGGGTGACGACCCGCGGCCTCACGGGGCGGCTGATGTCGTAGACCACGAAGCCGTCGTAGTTGCCGGCGAAGGCGTGGTCGCCCTGGAAGGCGATGTCGGTGCCGAGGGAGGACGGTCCGGTGAACGGGGCCTGCTGGGGGACTTCGGCGAGCAGTCGCACGTTGTCGCTGTGCCGGACCTCGTCGACCGCGGGCACCTCCTCCTCCGCGATCAGCTCCCTGGTTTCGGCCACGTCCTCGGGCGAGCTCTTCTCCGTCTCCACCGCCCCGGGGTCGGGGACGGCCGTGGCCGGGCCGGGGGCCGCGAGCGCGGCGGCCAGGCCGAGTGCCAGTCCTGCCGCAGCCAGGGATCCGCGCCGTAGGAACAGGTGCAACGAGGTCACTGTGTCCTCCCTCACCGACGTCCGGGCCGACCGGTCCGGATCCTGGAAGTATGCCGCTTTCATGTACACATCAAAACCCTGCGGCGGGGGACCGACGGTCCACGCGGTCTTTCACCCCGGGAGCGCCGCCCGTAGAGTCGTCGCTCCCCCGAATCCCCGTCCCGGAGGTTCCGTTGACGGTCCGTCACCGACAGCTGATCGTCCGCGCCGCCTGCGCCGCCACTGCCGCCGCCCTGCTGGCCGCGTGCACGTCCTCCGGCGGGGACGGCACGGCGGGCGGGCGCGGCGACGCGGCGGGCCCGCCGGTCGTCGCCCCCGGAAGGCCCGGCGAGGACAACACCACCCTGTCCCCCGAACAGGCCGCGAAGGCCCGGCCGGACGACCGCCCCAACTCCGCCGACATCGCGTACATGCGGATGATGCCGGTCCACCACCGGCAGGCCCTGGTCATGACCGGCCTCGCCGCCGAGCACGCCGAGGACTCCCGGGTGCGGCGCATCGCCGCGCGGATCGCCGCTGCGCAGAAACCCGAGATCGAGGCCATGGAGGCATGGCTGGAGACCAACGCCCCCGACGACGGGGGCGAGGAGCACGACAAACACGGCGGGCACGGCAGGCACGGTGGACACAGCGGGGCGGACATGCCGGGCATGGCCACCGAGGAGCAGTTGCAGAAGCTGCGGGCGGCCCGCGGCGAGAAGTTCGACGAGCTCTTCCTGAAGCTGATGATCACCCACCACCAGGGGGCGGTCACCATGGCGACGGACGTCACCTCCGACGGCAACGACCCCTACGTCGAGGAGACCGCCACCGACGTCATCGCCTCCCAGTCCGCCGAGATCTCCCGGATGCGCGCCATGCTTTGACTCCTCCTCCTCGTGACCGAGGAGGATTCCTGGCTCACTCCGCCCGGCACCTAGCAGGTGGCAGGTCTTACGAGATCAGTGCCGGCCGGGGCGAGACCGGCCCGGACGAGCATCACGCGGGCGGAGTTCTTGTCCCTGGGGGAGACGGCTCCGCACATGGTGCACGTGTAGGTTCGCTCGGACAGCGGGAGTGCGTGCTTGGTTCTCGCTCCGCACCGTGCGCAGTCCGTGGTGGTGTGCGCGGGGTGGACCAGGTGCACGGCCCGGCCGTGCTTGCGGCCCATCTCCACCAGCGCCGCCTTCGTCGCGCCGATCGCGGCGTCGGCCGCCTTCCGCGCCATCGTGGTCCTGGCGAGGAACTTCGGGCGGAAGTCCTCCACCGCGACCGCGTCGTGGTCCCGGACGACGCGCTTGGCCCACTTGCGGGCGGTGTCGGTGCGCTGCCGCGCCACCTTCTTGTGCAGTTTCGCGGTCCGGCGCCGTGCCTCCCGGTATCCGGCGGAGGCGGCCTGCCCGCGCGCCGGGCGGCGCCGGGCCGTCATCCGCTGATAGCGGGCCAGCCGCTGCGCCGCGGCCTTGCCGTGCCCGGGGTGCGGCAGGTCGTGGGCGTCGGAGGTGGTGGTGGCGATCACCGCCACGCCCCAGTCGACGCCGAGCACCCGGCCGGTGGCGGGCAGCGGCTGCACTGCGGCGGCCACGACGAACGAGGCGTACCAGTGCCCCAGGGCGTCGCGGTACACGCGTACGCTCGTCGGATCGGCAGGCAGGTCCCGGGACCACACCACGGTCAGCACGATCCCCCCGGCCAGGTGCAACCGCCCCTCCTTGAGCCGAAACCCGCGCCGGGTGTAGTTCAAGGTCGGATCAGCTTCGCGCTTCTTCTTGTGCCGCGGCATCCCGGCCCTGCGCCGTACCGGAAGCCCCGCCCGGAGGTCCTTGAGCGCCTTGGCGCGGGAGGCGGCGAAGTCCCGCACCGTCTGCTGCTGCGGGACGGAGGCGCCCTCGCGCAGCCAGGCCGTCGACCGCCGGGCCGCGGTCAGCATCTTGTCCAGCTGCGCCGGACCGCACGTGGCCCTCCCCCCGGACGCCTTGTTCAAGGCGTGGATCCTGCGGGAGACGGCCACGCACTCGTTCCACACCCACCGGCACCGCGCCCACTCCGCCTCCAACCGGGCACACGCGGTCGACGACATCCGCAACCGGTACGTGTACCGGGCACACCCCTCCACCTCACCGGCCACCGCTGCTGTCATCATGGCCGGAAACCTAGCCCCCTCCACTGACAACGGAAGAAAGCCCAGGCCGGAACAGATGCGTAGAGAACTCCGCCGCTTCGCGGCTCCGCAGCAAGGACCCATTCCTCCCCGGCCTGAAGGCCAGGGCATCCTGGGAGAAGGGAAACACTCGCACTCCTCCCGCCGGCCCGCGCCGCCCGCGGTGCGGGCGCGATTGGGAGCGCGCCCCCTTCGGTGACCGGCCGGCATCGGCTTCAATCCTTCGCCGCCGTGGACGTTCCCCACGGAGAGGCCGACGACCGGAGACAGTCCGTTCGCGTCCGGCAGGACATGCGTCCTGGAACCCGGATTGCCCCGCCCCGGGAACGTTGGCGTGATCCAGGCGATGCGCCATGGCTTCAACTCACCAAGAGCTACTTACCCCGAGGGACCGAAGTGATTAAAGTCGACATTAAGCCCAATGCGGACGCCTCCTGGAGTGAGCCGTGGGGTTCACGTTTCCCTGGCGACAGGAGATCAGGCACCCCCGAAACTTCGGAAAGCAGCCTGTTCCTGGTCGAGTACTTCCCACTGGGCTTGACCATGGAGTCACCCGAATCAAAAGTCGACTTGAGAACTTCTTTGATTCCGTCGATCGATTTCGCCATGATCATGTCAGGCCTCAGGAAAGCCGCACAGCGCGACGCTTCTTGCCGCCTGGAGCTGACCATTTCTCAAATCGAATTCTCGACCGAGTTCACCGGTCAAGAAATCACGTTCTCCGTTCACATTGCCCGCAGAGACGGATTCCACACGACAGATCTCGCCCGAATGACTCGCGCGAACTTCATCACTTTTGCGACCGAGACTTGCCAGAAGTGCGTCGACTTGATTATTTCGCACCAACCAAGAGTGTCGGAAAACCCATCATTCAAAAAATACGTCGAAATTATGGGCCTGCAGATTTCTTGACTTAGTTTCGACAGCAGGGCACGGTCGCCGACCGCAGGACCATTGCGGTTCCCCGGCCCATACGAAGTGCGGTCCACAAGGCCCAATTCTTCCCTGCCCCGGCCAGAATCCGCCGGTTGCTCGCCGCCGGTCCGGCTCGCCGAGCGACTGGACCTGCCGGGCCTGGCCGCGGCGATGTGCGCCGGGGCCGACTCCATCGACGACACCGGTCGGCTGCGCATCGGGGCGACGCGCCGGCTGAGCCTTTTCGACGTTGACGCCCAGGGTGAGGAGGGCGGCCGAGATTGACGACAGGCGGTTCGGGCTGCACCGGGACCGGCGGAAGACCCGCCAGGACTTCAGCCTCGCAACGCTCCGTTCGACGGGCCCTCGCGTTGCCGACAACGCCCGGTCCATCGTGCGCCGGGTGGGGGTGAGTCCCCGGCGGGACGGGCGTCGCGGCGGCCGGCCGCCGCGCGGGTGGCCGCCGCGCGGGTGGCCGCCGCGCGGGTGGCCGCCGCGCGGGTGGCCGCCTCTCCCCACCGTGCGGACGAACCCGCACGTCGCTGCCGCGATCGCCACCGTCGGCAGGAGCACCCGGACGCCGATCCGCCACCCGGACACGTTCGTCGATCCCGACACCTGCGGCCGTCGGCCCTGCACCGCACCCAAGCCGCTGGCTCCCTCAGCAGCAGCCTCACCACCAGGAGGCACGGAGACAGGTATGCCAACCGTGCCCCCCTCGGTCGGCGCCGACGGCATCGCCGCCTCCCGGCCGCCGACAAGCCGTCCGCTGCCTGCCCCTGCGCCGTCGCGTTCAAGCTCCCCCACACGAAGAAGCCCCTGCTCGTCGAACAGGGACCCCCTTCGCCGTAACGCGGTCAGTCCCGGGACCGGGCGGCGGCGAGCACGGCGTCGAGCAGGCCGGGGAAGCGCGCGTCGAGGTCGTCGCGGCGCAGGCCGTTGAGCTTGGAGGTGCCGTAGTAGCACTGGGCGATGACCCCGGCCTCGCGCAGCACCCGGAAGTGGTGCGTGGAGGTGGACTTCGAGACCGGCAGTTCGACCGCCGAGCAGGCCACTTCCTCGTCGAGGTCGGCCAGGGCGCGCACGACCTGCAGGCGCACCGGGTCGGACAGCGCGTGCAGCACAGCCTCGAGCCGGAGCTCCTCGCGGCCCGGGTGGTCGAGCTGCCTTGCTGCGGGGCGCTGCTGCGGCACTGCGGGTCCCTTCGGATCGGTCCGCCCATAGTACGAGATCCCTCGTAGTTTGACACCTCCCGTACTACGACGCTTATCGTAGGAACGCCCTGACGGATCCTGCTGATCGGAGAGTGCCGTGAGCGCTCTGTTCGAACCCCTCACCCTGCGGTCGCTGACCTTCCCCAACCGGGTCTGGATGGCCCCGATGTGCCAGTACTCGGCCGCGGCCGACGGCCCGGAGACCGGAGTGGCCACCGACTGGCACTTCTCCCACCTGGCCGCCCGCGCGGTCGGCGGCGCCGGGCTGATCCTGGCGGAGGCCACCGCGGTCAGCCCCGAGGGCCGGATCAGCCCCTGGGACCTGGGCCTGTGGAACGAGCGCCAGCAGGAGGCGCTCACCCGCACCACCCGCTTCCTGAAGGAGCAGGGCACGGTCCCCGGCATCCAGCTCGCCCACGCCGGGCGCAAGGCCTCGACCGACGCCCCGTGGCGCGGCGGGAAGCCCCTGGCCGCCGGCGAGGGCGGCTGGGAGACCGTCGCTCCCGGCCCGCTGCCGTACTCCGACCGCCACCCGGTTCCGCACGGGCTGACCGCGGAGGGGATCCGCAAGGTCGTGCGGGACTTCGCCGACGCGGCCCGGCGCGCGCTGGCCGCCGGCTTCGAGGTGGTCGAGGTGCACGGCGCCCACGGCTACCTCCTCGGCCAGTTCCTCTCCCCCCACAGCAACCACCGCACCGACGAGTACGGCGGCTCCTTCGAGAACCGCACCCGCCTGGCGCTCGAGGTCGTGGACGCGGTGCGCGCCGTGTGGCCCGAGGAGCTCCCGGTCCTCTTCCGCGTCTCCGCCACCGACTGGCTGAGCGAGAACGAGGACGACCCGCGCGAGGGGTGGACGGTCGAGGACACGGTGCGGCTGTCCAAGGAGTTGATCGCGCACGGCGTGGACCTGCTGGACGTCTCCTCCGGCGGCAACGCCCCCCGCGCCCGGATCACCACGGGCCCCGGGTACCAGGTGCCGTTCGCGACCGCGGTCAGGGAGGCCACCGGCCTGCCGGTGGGCGCCGTGGGCGAGATCACCGACGCCCGCCAGGCGGAGGAGATCGTCGCCGGCGGGCGGGCCGACGCGGTCCTGCTCGGCCGCGAACTGCTGCGCGACCCGTACTGGCCGCGGCACGCCGCGTCCGCGCTCGGCGCCGCCCCGGGCTGGCCGGAGCAGTATCACTGGGCCGTGTGACCTGCACGGATCGTCACCTGCGGGCCACTGTCAGTGCCACCGGGCAGACTCGTGTGACGCCGGACACACTCCGACGTCACGGAAGGTGGCAGACCATGAACGACGTCCTGCTGGCGATCGGCACGCGCAAGGGCCTGTTCCTCGGGAGACGGGGCCGGGGCGCCGGGGGCTGGGAGCTCACCGGCCCCCACTTCCCGATGCAGGCCGTGTACTCCGTCGGCATCGACACCCGGACCTCGCCGCCCCGGCTGCTCGTGGGGGCGGACAGCCCGCACTGGGGGCCCTCGGTGTTCACCTCCGACGACCTGGGGGCGACCTGGGACGAGCCCGCCCGCCCCGCGGTGCGCTTCCCCGAGCACACCGGCACCTCCCTGGAACGGGTGTGGCAGCTGCAGCCGGCCGGCCCCGAGGCCCCCGGCGTGGTGTACGCGGGCACCGAGCCGGGCGCGCTGTTCCGCTCCGAGGACGGCGGCCGGTCGTTCTCCCTGGTCGACGCCCTGTGGGAGCACCCGCAGCGGAAGCACTGGGCGGCCGGGTACGGCGGCCAGGCGGTGCACACCGTGCTCCCCGACCCGCGGGACGCCGACGCCGTGACGGTCGCCGTATCGACGGGCGGCGTCTACCGCACCCACGACGGCGGCCGCAGCTGGGCGCCGTCCAACACCGGCGTGCGCGCGGACTTCCTGCCCGGCCCGTCCCCCGAGTTCGGGCAGTGCGTGCACAAGGTCGCCCGGGACACCGCCGATCCCGACCTGCTCTACCTGCAGAACCACGGCGGCGTCTACCGCAGCCGGGACGCCGGGGCCTCCTGGCAGCCGGCCGACGGCGGCCTGCCCGCCGACTTCGGCTTCCCCGTCCTCTCCCACCCGCGCCGCGGCGGTGTCGCCTACCTCTTCCCCCTGTCCGCGGACGACTCGCGCTTCCCCGCGGACCGGCGCTGCCGGCTCTACCGCACCGAGGACGCGGGGGCGTCCTGGTCCCCGCTGGACGCCGGGCTCCCGGAGGACGACCACTACGGGGCCGTGCTGCGCGACGCCCTGTGCAGCGACGGGCTCGACCCGGCCGGCATCTACTTCGGCAACCGCAACGGCGAGGTGTTCGCCGGCACCGACGACGGCGAGAACTGGAGCACGGTGGCCCGGCACCTGCCGGACGTGCTGTGCGTGCGGGCGACGGCGGTAGAGTAACCGTCCGTGGCTGCACGACCGTTGAACGAGATCGTCGAGGCGGGCTGGGCGAAGGCCCTGGAGCCGGTCGCCGGACGCATATCCGCCATGGGCGACTTCCTGCGGGCGGAGATCGCCGCCGGGCGCACCTACCTGCCCGCCGGGCCGAACGTCCTGCGCGCCTTCCAACAGCCCTTCGACGACGTCAAGGTGCTGATCGTCGGCCAGGACCCGTACCCCACGCCGGGGCACGCGGTCGGGCTGAGCTTCTCCGTCGCCCCCGAGGTCCGTCCGCTCCCCGGCAGCCTGGTGAACATCTTCCGCGAGTACAGCGCGGACCTGGGCCTGCCCGCCCCCTCCAACGGCGACCTCACCCCGTGGACCCGCCAGGGGGTGCTGCTGCTCAACCGGGCCCTGACCACCGCCCCGCGCAAGCCGGACGCGCACCGGGGCAAGGGCTGGGAGGAGGTCACCGAGCAGGCCGTCCGGGCCCTGGCCGACCGCGGGAAGCCACTGGTGGCGGTGTTGTGGGGGCGCAACGCCCGCAACCTGCGGCCGCTGCTGCAGGCGTTCCCCGCGGTGGAGTCCGCGCACCCCTCACCGATGTCGGCCGATCGCGGCTTCTTCGGCTCCCGCCCCTTCAGCCGGGTCAACGACCTGCTGGCCCGGCAGGGCGCGGACCCCGTCGACTGGCGGCTGCCCTGAACGGCCCGCGGCGTCCCGGAGGGACGCGACCGCGCCCCGGACGGTTAGGCTGCCGCGCGTGACACAGTCGAACACTCCTGCGGGCTGGTATCCCGACCCCTACGGCTCGCCCGGCCTGCGCTGGTGGGACGGCTCCCGGTGGACCCCGCACACCCACGCCGGGGACGCCCCGCAGCAGGCCGCGGGCACCCCCGTCCCGGAGCAGCACCGGCCCCCCGCCGAGCCGGCCCCCGGGCAGCACGCCCCCGCACCCGGGCCGCAGGCGCCCGGGCCGCACTCCCCCACGCCCGAACAGCACGCCCCCGCGCAGCACTACCCCGCGGCACAGGGCCCCTCGCAGGCCCCCGGGCAGGGCCCCTCCGGCCCGTACCCGCAGGCGCCGCAGCACATCCCGTCGGCGCCGTCCTCCACGCCCCCCTACGGCCACCCGCAGCAGGCGCACGTCCCCGGGCAGGCCCCGCAGGGCGGGGACAACCCCTGGGAGCTCGGGGTCGACGGCGGCCACGACCCCTCCCGCATCCAGCGGCAGGTCCAGCAGCAGGCCGGGGTCGCCCCCGCGGGCACGGGCGGCGGCACGCTGTTCACCGAACCGGTCCTGGTGGTGAACCAGAAGGCCAAGCTCATCGAGCTGAGCAACGAGTACGGCGTCTTCGACCAGGCGGGCCGCACCATCGGCACGGTGGCCGAGATCGGCCAGAGCACGGCCCGCAAGGTGCTGCGCTTCGTCAGCAGCGTCGACCAGTTCATGACCCACCGCTACGAGGTGCGCGACGCGCACGGGCAGGTCGCCCTGCACCTGACCCGGCCGGCGAAGTTCATGAAGTCCCGGATGCTGGTGGCCCGCGCCGACGGCACGCAGGTCGGCGAGATCGCCCAGCAGAACGTCATCGGGAAGATCAACTTCGCCTTCCTCGTCGACGGGCAGCAGATCGGCGCGATCAGGGCCGAGAACTGGCGCGCCTGGAACTTCGCGATCGTCGACCACAACGACGTCGAGGTCGCCCGGATCACCAAGACCTGGGAGGGCCTGGCCAAGACGCTGTTCACCACCGCGGACAACTACGTCCTGCAGATCCACCACCGGCTACCCGACCCGCTGCTCAGCATGGTCGTGGCGTCCGCCCTCACCGTGGACACCGCGCTCAAGCAGGACAGCAGAGGGTTCGGCTGATCCCGTGGCCGCCCCCGCGCCGGACCCCCGCCCCCGGCGGGGCGAGGACGGCTGGGTCCTCGGGGTCGACTCCGGCGGCTCCGGCCTGAGGATCGCCGTCGCCCGGGCCGCCGGGGGGCGGGTCGCCGCCCCGGCCCGGGTGGTGCGCGCCGCCCCGGTGCGCACCGGCCCCCGCGGGATCGACGCGGACCACCTGCTGCGCACCCTGGTCCCGGCGGCCCGGTCCCTGCTCGGCCCGGCCGGCGCCGGGGAGGGCGGGAACGCCGCCGCGGGCGGCGGCCCGGCGGGCGGGCTCGTCGCGGCGGCCGTGGGCGCGGCCGGCATGGCCGGCCTGGGCGAGGAGCTGCGGGCCGAACTGCCGGGCGCGCTGGAGGAGGCGCTGGGGGTGCGCCGCCTGGCGCTGGCCGCTGACGCGGTGACCGCCTACGCGGGCGCTCTGGGGGTGCGCCCCGGGGTGGTGGTGGCCGCCGGCACGGGGGCGATCGCCCTCGGCACCGACCTGCGCTCCGGCTGGCGGCGGGCGGACGGCTGGGGCCACCTGCTCGGTGACTGCGGCAGCGGCGCCTGGATCGGCCGGGCGGGGCTGGAGGCCGCGCTGCGCGCCCACGACGGCCGCGCGGGCGGCTCGCCGGCCCTGCTGGAGAGGCTGCGGGAGCGCTTCGGGGCTCCCGGGAGCCTGCCGGCCGCGCTCTACCCGCGCAGCGACCGGCCCGCGGTCCTCGCCTCGTTCGCCCCGGACGTTGCCGGGTGCGCGGACCTGGACCCGGTGGCCGCCGCGATCATGGAACGGGCGGCCCGGCACCTGCTGGAGGCGGCCGCCGCGGCCCGCCCGCCGGGGCCGGAGTGCGCGGTCGCCTTCACCGGCGGCCTGCTGCGGCTGGGCCCCGCGCTGCTCGTCCCGCTGGGCGCGCTGTTCCAGGAGTTCCTGCCGGACGCGGTCCCGGTGGCGGCCGGCGGCGACCCTCTCGACGGGGCCCTGCGAATCGCCGCGACGCTGTCCTCCGGAGGCCCCGCCCTGCCGGACGATCCCCTGCTGCTGCGCGTCGTGGCCGGCTGACGCCGCGGCCGGGCGACCCGCGACCCGCGCCAACCACCCCGAACGGCACCGCCCTTCCGCAAAAAGGACGGACCGGGAGGGTTGCCCCGCACGAGCACCCGGCCGCGCACCGCCGCACCCGGAACCGTTAGCATGCGACGCCATGAGTTCTGCTGCTGACGCATCCGGCCTGCCTGTGCGCATGCCGCGTCCCCGCCAACCCGGACGGCACCGCCGGCCCGAGCCGCTGTCCGCGCCGCAGGGCGCTCCCGCGCTGGTCCTCGCCGTGCCCGGGGCGCCCACCTCGGCGACGCGCGGCCTCGCGGAAGAGGTCGTCAGCATCGCCCGTTCCGAACTGATCGGCCTCGACGCCCGCATCGGCTTCCTCGACGCCGAGCCCGGCGGCGACCCCGTCTTCGACGAGTACCCCTCGCTGCACGACGTGCTGGCCAGGGCTGCCGCCGACCGCGAGGGCGACGGCCCCGCGGCCGTCGTCGTGCCGCTGCTGGCCGGCCCGGAGGCGTCGATCATGCGGCGCGTCCGGCAGACCATCATGGACAGCCGCAGCGCGGCAGAGCTGACCGATGTACTGGGCCCGCACCCGCTGCTCGCGGAGGCGCTGCACGTGCGCCTGTCCGAGGCCGGACTGGCCCGCGCGGACCGGGCGCGGCTGTTCACCGTCAACACCACGGCGGACGGCATCGTCCTGGCCACCGTCGGCGGCGAGGAGGCGGTGCAGGCCGCCGGCGTGACCGGACTGCTGCTGGCCGCGCGACTGGCCGTCCCGGTGATGGCCGCCGCCCTGGACATCGACGGCTCGATCGCGGGCACCGCCGAGCAGCTGCGGGCCTCCGGGTCGCAGCAGCTGGCCGTGGCCCCGTACCTGATCGGCCCGGAGATCGCCCCCGAACTGCTGGTCGCGGCCGCCGAGGAGGCGGGCTGCCCCGGTGCGGAGCCCCTCGGCTCCTACCTCACCGTGGGCAAGCTGGTGATCTCCCGCTACTCGGCCGCGCTCGGCCTGCCCCAGGACCGCCAGGGCATGCCCGTCCGCTGACCCGAACCCCTCCTGCCCGCCGGACGGCCGCGCCGGACGGCCGGGAGGGAACGGGAGCGGACGGAGCCGGACGTGCCGGACCGCGGTCCGGCACGTCCACGCGTCACCGCCTCCACGCGTCACCGCCCGTGCGGTGCCGTTCCGTGCGGTGCCGTTCCGTGCGGTGCCGCGCGTGTCATCGCCCGCGTGCCAGGAGCACGCAGGAGGCTGCGGCCACCGGCAGGCTCCCGGACCTGACGGGCACCCGCTGCCGGGGTCCACGTCGAACCACGTCACGTCCCCCGAGTGCTCGTTGGCCGCGTACAGGCGGTTCGCGGGGGCGTCCAGCACCAGGTGGCGGGGCCACCTGCCCCCGCAGGGGACCTCCGTGCGCAGCACCGGCCGCTCGCCGCCGTCCTCCAGGTCCAGCACCGCGACGGTGTCCCGGCCCCTGACCGCGGCCCAGGCCGTCCGCCCGTGGGGTGCGACGACCAGTTCCGAGGGGTAGGGGCGCGGTCCGCCTCCCCCGGCGGGCACCAGGGCGGTCTCGCCGGCCCGCTCCAGCTCGCCGAGCCGGGGGTCCCAGCGGCACACGGTCACCACCGGCTCGAGCTCGTTCACCACGTACAGCAGTCGTCCGTTCGGGTGAAAGGTGAGGTGCCGGGGGCCGATGCCCGGCCGGAGCCGTAGCTCGCCGTGGTGGCGCAGCACGCCCCGCGCCGGGTCGAGCGCGGACACGCGGACCGTGTCGGTGCCCAGGTCCGCGGAGAGGATCCACCGGCCGTCCGGGTCGGGCAGGACCATGTGGACGTGCGGCCCCTCCTGCCGCTCCGCGTCGGGCCCGGAGCCGGAGTACCGGACCGTGCGGGCGGGCCCGCCGACGGAGCCGTCGGCCAGCAGCGGGAGGACCGTGACGCTGCCGGAGCCGTAGTCGGCGGTCAGCAGGTGCCTGCCGCCGGGCGCGAGCGCCAGGTGGGTCGGCCCGCCGCCCGCCGGCACGACGGGGCCCAGGGGCTCGGGGGCCCCCGCCGCCGTCGTCCGCAGCGCCGCCGCCCCGCCGTCGGCGGTCTCGCTGACCGCGTAGAGCGTCCGGCCGTCGCCGGAGAGCGCGAGGAAGGAGGGGTCGGGGACCGCGTCCGTGGCCGCCGGGGCGGTCAGCGCCCCGGTCCGCGGGTCGAGGTCGACGGCGGTGACGCCCGCGCCTCCCGCCGAGGTGAACGATCCGATGTACGCCCGCGCCTGCGTCATCGCGGTGCCCCCTCGTGCCGGTCGGCCGTCGTGTGTCCGGACGACAGTACCGGGCGCGGGCCGCTCAGGCAGCGGGACGGGCGCCCGGGGCGCTGAGCACGGGGCCCTCCAGCCCGGCCAGGGCGTCCTCGAGCCCGTGCAGGTGGGCGAGGACCTGCTCGGCGTGCGGAGCGCGTCCTCCCCCGCGGCCCCCGCGGCCCTCCGGCGCCGCCACGGACACCGGTACCGGCACCGGCACCGCGGTGCGCCCGCGCGCCGACCCCGAGCCCGGCACCGCCCCCGGTCCCGGCTCCAGCAGCCGCCGGACTGCGTGCTCCACGCGGGAGAAGGCCGCGGTGAGCCGCTCGTCGTGCGAGGCCACCGGGTCGGCGACGACCTCGGCGAGGCCGCGCACCTGCACCGCGCACGCGTCCAGGAGTTCCAGCACCCGGCGCGCCCGCGCCTTGCGGGCCCGCAGCGGGCTGAGCGGGTGGACCAGCGGTGCCAGGGCCAGCCGCACCTGGCCGAGCAGCAGTTCCAGTTCCTCCACGTGCCGGGCCGGGTCCGCCCCTCCGGTGCCGGACAGCCGGCGGGAGGCGTCGGCGGTGAACGCCCGGACCGCCCGCAGCGCCTGCTCGATCCGGGCGTGGGTGAGGGCGTGCGTGGTGTTGGGCAGCACGGTCAGGGCCGCGGTCACGGCCGCCGCCGCGCCGATCGCGGTCTCCTGCAGGCGCAGCACCAGCAGCCCCGGGTGGAGGACGCCCAGCAGCCCGTACAGGAGGCCGACCATGACGGTGACGCAGAAGATCATCCAGCTGTAGGAGACCGGTGCGGTGTAGAAGATCCCGAAGACGCAGAGCGCGACGACGGCCGCGGTGGGCCCGGGCGCGCCGTCGACGGGGAGCGCGACGGCGAGGCCGGCGACGATCCCGCACACCGTGCCGACGATCCGCCGGAAGCCCCTCACCAGGGTCTCCCCCGGAGGAGGTGTTGACGAAGACCCACCAGGCGGTGCCGACCGCCCAGTACCAGCGCTCGTGGGAGACCGCCTGGCCGATCGCGAGGGCGGCCGCGGCCGCGACGGCGGCCTGCACGGCCTGCCGGGTGGTGGGGCGGGCCGCGCCGCGCGGCTGCGGGCCGGCCGCGGGGAGCACGGCCGCGGGGGCGGGGGCGCGCCTCTCGAAGCACAGCAGGCCGAAGCGTACGGCGGCGGCGCAGAGCAGGCCGGCCGACACCGCCGCGCACAGTTCGGCCGACGGCCTCGGGGAGACCTCCAGGAACTGGGCGAGGAAGTACATCATGAAGGCGAACACGCCCAGGGCGTGCCCGCGGGGCCCCCATCGGCGGGCGTACACGCCGCCGAGGACGACCGCGACGAACGCCGCGTCCCGGGCCGCGGGCAGGTCGTGCAGCGCGGCGGCCAGGGCCAGCACGGGGAACCCGGCCACCGGGAGGAGGGCGGTGGTGACCGCCTGGTCCCGCACCCGGGCGTCCGCGACGGTGAACAGGGCAAGCAGGGCGGCGAGGCCGCCCGCGACGACGGCGTCCACCGGAGCCCCGGCCGCCGTGCAGACGCCGACGGCCAGGCCGACGCCGAGCACGGCGCGCAGGGCGGTGCGCAGGCGCAGCAGACCGGGGTCGGGCGCCACCAACCGTGCGGCCGGCGCCCCGGCCCGGGGCACCCTCCCGGCCCTCGCCGCCCTCCCGGCCCTCGCCGCCGGCCCGGTCTTCGCCGCCGCCCGTGTCCGCAGTCGGCCCACGCGCCCCTCCCTCGTGTCGGTCATCGGTGCTGTCGGTGTGGTCGGTGCCGTGGCCGGCCGCCGGTGCGGGCAGGGCCGGGCACGGGAAAAGGCGCTGCGGGGAACGGGTCCGGCTCCTTTGCCGCCCGTCGCAGCCCAGCGCAACGCCTTGGTCGCCCAATGAGAGCATCCGCTGCCCCAGTGGCTCAACAGGCCGGTCGCCCGGTGGGCCATTGGTACAGTCGGTGAACCGGAGGGCGACTCACGAGGAGGCCAGTGGCCCATGGCGGTCGACGCGCTGGACGCGAGGATCCTTCGCCTGATGCTGGAGCAGCCGCGCACCAGCGTGCGCGAGTACGCCCGGATCCTGGGCGTCGCCCGGGGCACGGTGCAGGCGCGGCTGGACCGCCTGGAGCGGGAGGGGGTGGTGACCGGTTTCGGGCCGCGGCTGTCGGCCGCGGCGCTGGGCCACCCGGTGCTGGCGTTCGTGCACATCGAGGTCACACAGGGGCACCTGGACGACGTCGGGGACCGGCTGGCCGCCGTCCCGGAGATCGTCGAGGTGTTCTCCACCACCGGTGAGGGCGACCTGCTGACGCGGTGCGTGGCGCGGGACAACACCCACCTGGAGGACGTGGTGCAGAAGATCATCCGGATGCCCGGGGTGGTGCGCACCCGCACCGAGGTGGCGATGCGCGAGCGGGTGGCGCACCGAATGCTGCCCCTGGTGGAGTCGGTGGGCCGACAAGCCGCCCCCGGCCGGACCGGGTGACCGGACCGGGTGACCGGTCGTGGTTCCCGGGGCCACGGCCGGGAGGGAACGTCAGCGGCGGGGGTCCACCAGGATCTTGACGGCCGTCTCGTTGTGGTGGATCAGGGTCTCGAAGCCTTCGGTGACGAGGTCGTCCAGGCCGATGGTCCTGGTGATGAACGGCGCCAGGTCGATGCGCCCCTCCTGCACGAGCTTGATGGTCTGCGGATGGGAGTTGACGTAGGCGATCGTGCCGCGCAGGTCGATCTCCTTGAGGACGAGCTTCTGCATGTCGAGCGAGGCGGGCTCGCCCCAGATGGAGATGACGGTGACGACACCGCCCGGCTTGACGGCGTCCAACAGCGTGTCGAGGACGACGTTGACGGACGTGGCCTCGAACGCGACGTCCGCGCCCCTGCCTCCGGTCAGACGCCTGACCTCTTCGGCGACGTCGGTGGCAGAGGGGTCGATGGCATGGTCGGCGGCCTTGGCGTCCAGGGCCTTCTGCCGACGCAGCGGACTGAGCTCGGTGACCGCGACTTCGACTCCCGTCGCCTTGAGCACCGCACAGGTGAGCAGCCCGATGGGGCCGGCGCCGCCGACGAGGGCGAAGTCCCCCGCCTTCGCGCCCGAGCGCTGGAACGCGTGGTATCCCACCGACAGCGGCTCGATGAGGGCCGCCTGGTCCAGCGGAAGGTCTCCGACCGGGTGGACCCACCGGCGCTCGACGACGATCTTCTCCGCGAGGCCGCCACCACGACCGCCCAGCCCGATGAAGTTCATGTCGGGCGAGAGGTGGTAGGCCGGATTGTTCGCGCTGGTGTCGACGTCGGGGTGCAGGATGTAGGGCTCGACGACGACGCGGTCACCCGGTTTCAGGCCCTCCACGCCGTCGCCCACCGCATACACGACGCCGGACATCTCGTGGCCGAGCGTCACGGGGGCGGACTCGCCCGAGACCGGGTGCGGATGGCCGGCCGGCGGTACGAAGATCGGCCCGTCGAGGTACTCGTGCAGGTCGGTGCCGCAAATCCCGCAGTATGCGACGTCGATGCCCACCGTGCCCGGTCGGACAGCGGGCTCCGGGACGTCCTCGATACGGATGTCTCCGCGGTCGTAGTAGCGTGCAGCCTTCACTGTGCGTCGACCCCTTCGTCCGTTTTCCGCTCACACTTCGCCTTGAGTCCTGACACGGAGTGAGGTGTGCGCGTCCCGCGCAGCACATTCCCGCCACAGATAAACATTACGGTTCAATACGGCTGGGTGCGCGGCGACCGTGCTGGCCAACCGGCCTCCGGCGGTACGGCCCCCGGCAGCGGTCCCGGTCAGCCGAGGAAGGTGAGGCGGACCGAGCGGCGGGGGTTGTCCCGGTTGGTGTCCACCAGCACCACAGACTGCCAGGTGCCCAGTTCCAGGTGGCCGCCGACGACCGGAAGGGTGGCGTGCGGCGGCACCAGGGCGGGCAGGACGTGGTCCCTGCCGTGGCCGGGGCTGCCGTGGCGGTGCCGCCAGCGGTCGTCGGCGGGCAGCAGGTCGCGCAGGGCGGCCAGCAGGTCGTCGTCGCTGCCGGCCCCGGTCTCGATGACCGCGACGCCGGCCGTCGCGTGGGGCACGAAGACGTTGAGCAGCCCGTCCCTACCGGAGGCCACCTCCCGGAGGAATCCGGCGCACTCGCGGGTGAGGTCGTGCACGACCTCCCGGGAGCCCGTGGTCACGTCGATGGTCCGGGTGCGGAACGTGTCAGCCATTTCCCCATCGTCGCGCACCGGGGCGCTCCCGCGGCACCCGTGGGGCGGCGGTCGGAGCCCCTGCTCCGGCCCGGGGGAAGCAACGGCCGGCGCCCCGGGTTGGTGGAAGCATGAACGACTTCGGGGTGCGGCAGGTGGACGCGGTGGTGGTGGGCGCGGGGCAGGCGGGGCTGTCCGCCGCCCACTTCCTGCACAGGGCGGGCCTGGCGGCCGGCCGGGACTTCGTGGTCCTCGACCACGCGCCCCGGCCCGGCGGCGCCTGGCAGTTCCGCTGGCCGTCCCTGACCTGGGAGAAGGCGCACGGCGTGCACGACCTGCCGGGGATGCGGCTGCACGGGGCGGACCCGGCGCTGCCGGCCTCGGAGGTGGTCTCGCGGTACTTCGCCGACTACGAGCGCGCCTTCGACCTGCGGGTGCACCGGCCGGTGGACGTGCGCCGCGTGCGCGAGGGGACGGGCGGACGCCTGCTGGTCGAGACAGACGCCGGCGTCTGGTCCGCCCGGGCGCTGGTCAACGCCACCGGGACCTGGGAGCGGCCCTTCGTGCCGCACTACCCGGGCCGGGAGCTGTTCGAGGGCCGTCAGCTGCACACCGCGGACTACCGCGGCCCGGAGGAGTTCGCCGGGGCGCGGGTCGTGGTGGTCGGCGGCGGCACCTCCGCCGTCCAGTTGCTGATCGAGATCGCGGACGTGGCCGCGGCCACCACCTGGGTGACCCGCCGCCCGCCGGTCTTCCGGGAGGAGGCCTTCGACGCCGAACTGGGGCGGGCGGCCGTGGCCCGGGTGGAGGAGCGGGTGCGGCGCGGACTGCCGCCGCAGAGCGTGGTGGGCGTCACGGGGCTGTACGCCACCGACGCCGTGCGGGCCGCGCGCGAGCGCGGGGTGCTGGAGCGCCTGCCGGTGTTCGACCGGATCACCGCCCGCGGGGTGGCCTGGGACGACGGGCGCGAGGTCGCGGCGGACGTGATCCTGTGGGCGACCGGGTTCCGCGCCTCGCTCGCCCACCTGGCGCCGTTGCGGCTGCGGGAGCCGGGGGGGGCGGCGTCCGGCTGGAGGGGACCCGCGCGGTGCGCGATCCGCGGGTGCACCTGGTCGGCTACGGCCCCTCCGCCAGCACGATCGGCGCCAACCGGGCCGGCCGTGCGGCGGTGCGGGAGGTCCTCGCCCTCCTGGCGGAGCAGCAGGAGGGGCCTCGCGTCCCCGGGGACCGGGCCCCCGCCCCGGCCTGAACCACCGGCACGGCGCGGGCCGCAGGGAAGCCCGGGCCGCGGGGCGGCCCGGTGCACGGAGCGGCCCGGCCCGGGAAGCCCGGCCCGTGCGGTCCGGCCTGCCCGGCCTCAGTCCGCGGGGGTCCCGGTGGACTCGCGCACCACCAGTTCGGGCCGGAGGACGACCCGGCGGTGCTCGTGCTCCGCGGCCCCCTCCCCGGTCTCCTCGATCAGCAGTTCCGCGGCCAGCCTCCCCGTCCGGCGGGCGGGCCGGCGCACCGAGGTCAGGGGGACCGCCGCGGCCGCGGCGAAGTCGATGTCGCCGCAGCCCACCAGCGCCACCTCGCCGGGCACCCCTACCCCGGCCCCGTAGAGCGCCTGCAGCACTCCCAGCGCCAGCAGGTCGTTGGCGCAGAAGACGGCGGTGGGGCGGGGCACGGCGCCCAGCAGGCGCGCCCCCGCGTCCCGGCCCGCCGCCGCGTCCTGGCGCGCCGCCTCCACCTTCCGCAGCGAGTCCGGGTCCAGGCCGGCCCCGGCCAGGGCGGCCCGGGCACCCGCGATGCGGTCCCGGCACTGCGCCAGGTGCGCGGGGGCGCCGACGTAGGCGATGTCGCGGTGGCCGAGGTCCACCAGGTGCCGCACGGCCAGGGCGCCGCCGGCCACGTCGTCGACCGAGACCGAGCAGCCCGGGGTGCCGGGGAGGGTTCGGTCCGCCGTCACGAAGGGGATGCCGTGCCGGCCGAACACCCCGAGGTTCCCTCCCTCCGGGTCCACCGGGGCCACCAGCACCCCGCGTACCCGCTGTTCGGCGAAGAGCGAGAGGTACTCGGCCTCCTCCGACGGGTCCCCCGCGCTGGTGCACAGCATCACGCCCAGCCCGGCCGCGCGCGCGGCCCGCTCCGCGCCGGCGGCCACGTCCACGTAGAACGGATTGGACATGTCCGGCACCAGCACGGCGACGATCCGGCTGCGTCCGGCCCTCAGCTGGCGGGCGGACTCGCTGCGCACGTAGCCGAGGCGCTCGATGACCGAGAGCACCCTGGCCCGGGTCTCCTCCGCGACCGCCTCCGGGCGGTTGATCACGTTGGAGACGGTGCCGACCGACACCCCGGCCTGCCGCGCGACGTCCTTGATGCCCACCATGCGTGCCACGAGCCCCGCCCGTCCGTCGTCCGCGGCCCGCACCCGGCCGCCCCGGGCTCATATTACTCGTGAGTAGTCAGCGCTCCAGGCCCTTGTCCGCGGTTTCCGGGAGGGCCGCGCAGACCGCGACTCGCGGCGCGGCCCGGCCCACGGTCCGGTCGGCCGCGCCGCAGGCGCCGGCCCGCGAGACCTTCCGGCATCGCCCGCGTGCCGGTGGGGAGTTCGTCGCGCACGGGGCCGGGGAGGCCGGTGAGCGTGTGGGTGGCGAGCACGCTGCGCCCCTCCACCGCCCGGCCGTGCAGGGGGATCAGCAGCGTCTCCCGGACCGTGCCGAAGGCGGCCTCGTGCTCGGCCGTCGCAGCCTCCATCACCACCACGGGGAAGACGCGCCGACGGGCGGGCAGGACCGGGCCGGACGGTGCCGTGGCTGCGACCACCGCCCGGCCCGGGGTTCTCACACGCCTGCCACCGCGGCGGCGTGGTGCTCGTACTCGCAGGCGTCGTCCATGCCGTACGTGTCCCATGCGGGGAAGGGATCGTCGCGCGGGACCGCCTCGCCGTCGGCCAGGAGACACCCGTCGAGTGCGGCCCGTAGTGCCGCGGCGTCCAGGCCGATGCCGATGAACACCAACTCCTGGCCCTGGACGGTGTTCGGCTCGTCGACGCCCGAGGGCTCGAACCGGGCCACCGAGCCGGCCTGGGACCACAGGCCCGTGATCCGGGGGCGGCCGGCCAGCCGGAAGAACCCCTTGGAGCGCAGGACCCGGCCGAACGCACCGCTGTCGAGCCCCTCGGTCACGAACTCCCACAGCCGGGCCGGGTGGAAGGGCCGGTCGGCGCGGTAGACGGTCGAGGAGATGCCGTACTCCTCGGTCTCCGGGACGTGGTCGCCGTTGAGTTCCATCACCCAGCCGGGCGCCTGCTGGGCCCGCTCCAGATCGAACAGCCCCGTGCCCAGGACGTCCCTCGGATTCACCCGCCCGCGCGTGGCGCGGAGGAGGCGGGCTGCCGGATTCAGCCGCGTCAGCGCCGCCTCCAGCCGCGCCGCGTCCTGTTCGCCGACGAGATCGAGCTTGTTCAGCACGATGACGTCGGCGAACTCGATCTGGTCCATCAGCAGGTCGCTGACCGTGCGCTCGTCGTCCTCGTACTGGTCCAGGCCCCGTTCCGCGAGACCGTCTCCGCCGGCCAGCTCCGACAGGAAGTTCACCGCATCGACGACGGTGACCATCGTGTCCAGCCGGGCCAGGTCGCCCAGGGTCGCGCCGTCGTCCCGGGGAAAGGCGAACGTCGCGGCGACCGGCATCGGCTCCGAGATTCCGCTCGACTCGATCAGCAGGTGGTCGAACCGGCCCTCCCGGGCCAGCCGGTCCACCTCCTCGAGCAGATCGTCCCGCAAGGTGCAGCAGATGCACCCGTTGGTCATCTCGACCAGGCGCTCCTCGGTGCGGGACAGCGCGGCCTCACCGCCCCGCACCAGGGCCGCGTCGATGTTGATCTCGCTCATGTCGTTGACGATCACCGCGACGCGCAAGCCCTCGCGGTTGCCCAGCACATGGTTGAGCAGGGTCGTCTTGCCCGCGCCGAGGAAACCCGACAGCACCGTCACCGGCAGACGTTTGTCGCCCACGGCCGGTCAGCCCTCGGGCCGCAGCAGGCCACGCTCGTACGCCTTGACCAGTCGCTGGGGAACCATGCAGGAGGATCCGTCCACCGTGACCGGCACCAGCTGAGGCGTGCTCGCCTTCCACTGCGCTCGACGGTGACGGGTGTTGCTGCGGGACATCTTCCGCTTCGGGACAGCCATGAGAACTCCAGGTCGACAAGGGGGCCGGGCCAGATTACATGGAAATGATTTCCATTGTCACGCGGCACGGTGAGGACGGCGGGAAGCGCAGGCCCCCTCCCCGGGTTTCACGGAGCGAGGAGCGCGTCGACGAACCGCCGCCGCTCCCGCGGGTTGTCCCGGAACCACTGGCCGAGCCGGTGGTCCGCCCCTTCGTGGACGACGCGGGTGAAGCGCGAGCGGACGGACAGTGCCCCGGCGACGGCCTCGGTGACCTCCGGGGGGATCACCTCGTCGTGGCCGGGCACGGCGAGGACCGCGCGGGCGGTCAGACCGCGGTAGACCTCCAGGGCGGCGGAGTCGCGCCAGCTGCCCGGGGTGCGGATGACCTCGTTGACTCCTCCTCCTCGTGACCGAGGAGGATTCCTGGCTCACTCCGCCCGACACCTAGCAGGTGGCAGGTCTTACAAGATCAGCGCCGGCCGGGGCGAGACCGGCCCGGACGAGCATCACGCGGGCGGAGTTCTTGTCCCTGGGCGAGACGGCTCCGCACGCGGTGCACGTGTACGTTCGCTCGGACAGCGGGAGTGCGTGCTTGGATCTCGCTCCGCACCGTGCGCAGTCCATGGTGGTGTGCGCGGGATGCACCAGACGGATGTCCCGGCCGTGCTTGCGGCCCATCTCCACCAGCGCCGCCTTCGTCGCGCCGATCGCGGCGTCGGCCGCCTTCCGCGCCATCGTGGCCCTGGCGAGGAACTTCGGCCGGAAGTCCTCCACCGCGACCGCGTCATGGTCCCGGACGACGCGCTTGGCCCACTTGCGGGCGGTGTCCTGGCGCTGCCGCGCCACCTTCTTGTGCAGCCGCACGGCCCGGCGCCGCGCGGTCCGGTACCCGGCGGAGGCGGCCTGCCCGCGCACCGGGCGGCGCCGGGCCATCATCCGCTGATAGCGGGCCAGCTTGGCCGCCGCGGCCATGCCGTGCCCGGGGTGCGGCAGGTCGTGGGCGTCGGAGGTGGTGGTGGCGATCACCGCCACGCCCCAGTCGACGCCGAGCACCCGGCCGGTGGCGGGCAGCGGCTGCACCGCGGCGGCCACCACGAACGAGGCGTACCAGTGCCCCAGACCGTCCCGGTACACGCGTACGCTCGTCGGATCGGCAGGCAGGTCCCGGGACCACACCACGGTCAGCACGATCCCCCCGGCCAGATGCAACCGGCCGTCCCTGAGCCGGAAGCCCCGGACGGTGTAGTTCAAGGTCGGATCAGCTTCGCGCTTCTTCCTGTGCCGCGGCATCCCGGCCCTGCGCCGCACCGGCAACCCCGCCCGGATGTCCTTCAGGGCCTTGGCGCGGGAGGCGGCGAAGTCCCGCACCGTCTGCTGCTGCGGGACGGAGGCGCCCCCGCGCAGCCAGGCCGTCGACCGCCGGGCCGCGGTCAGCATCCGGTCCAGCTGCGCCGGACCACATGTGGCCTTCTCGCCGGAGGCCCGGTTCAGGGCGTGGATCCTGCGGGAGACGGCCACGCACTCGTTCCACACCCACCGGCACCGCGCCCACTCGGCCTCCAGCCGGGCGAGCGCGGTCGACGACACCCGCAACCGGTACGTGTACCGGGCGCACCCGGCCACACCGCCGACCGCCACCGCTGCTGTCGTCATGGCCGGAAACCTAGCCCCCTCCACCGACACCAGGAGAAAGCCCAGGTTGGAACAGATGCGCCCAGGGCTCCGCCGCTTCGCGGCTCCACGCCAAGGACCCATTCCTCCCCGGCCTGAAGGCCGGGGCATCCTGGGAGAAGACAGTGAAGCCGTCGTGGAACCTCAGGGGCCAGGCCCGCCGCGCGTAGACCGCCGGGGCGCACAGCCCCACCGCGTCCACCCGGGGGCCGTAGTGGGCCGCGAGGTCGGCGACGGTCTGGCCGCTCATGCTGAAGCCGACCAGCAGCAGGCCGGCCCCGGCGGGCGCGTGGAGGTCGACGAGTGCGCGCGCCTGCTCGAACCGGCGCTGCAGGCTCAGGTCGCGCAGCAGTCCCGAACTGCCGCCGTGGCCGGAGAAGTCGAGGGCGAGCGCCCGCCGGCCCCGGGCCGCGAGATCGGCCATCAGGCCGGTCAGGCGCTCCTTGTCGCCGGTTCCCGCGCCGTGCAGCACGACCGCGGTGGACCGGGCCGCGTCCGGCGCGGCCGGCACCGCCTCCACGCAGCTCAGCCTCTCCCCGTCGCACTCGAGGACGAAGCGCCGCCACCCCGGCCGGTCCATGGGCCCACCTCCGCCCGCAGCGTATCCGTCCCCCACGGGATCGGCCCGCGGGAAGAGCGGGGCAGCGGTTCCCCAACACCGCTCCCGGCCAAGTTTGTTCGGAAAATTCGCGGTTAGGCGAACGGCATGACCGAGAAGAAGACGACGACTCAGACCGCGGCCCGCAGAACCGCACAGGGCGCCAAGTCCGCAGCCGGCTCCGCCGCCGGGCAGGCCGGGAAGTCCGCCGGCAAGGCGGGCAAGGAGGCGGGGAAGACGACCCGGGCAACGGCCCGGCGGGCTCAGGAGACCGCCTCCGGAGCCTCGGACAAGGCGGCCTCCGCCGCGCAGTCCGTCAACGACACCGCGCGCAGGACCGCACGGGTCGCCGCGGACAAGGCGGTCTCCACCGGCCGTACGATCGCGACCGCCTCGCAGAGGGCGGCCTCGGTGGCCGGCACCGCCTGGCTGGCCGTGAAGGCCCGCAAGGCGCTCGCCGGCGGGACCGGCGCGGGCGCCGTGGCGCTGGGCACCGCCGCGGTGGTGCTCCGCCGCCGTGCGGCGCGGCGCCGCCGCAGCCCGCTGGCCCGCCTCACCGGCGGCCGGCTGGGCTGACCGCCCCGCCCCCTCGGGCGGGATCGGCCGTTCCGGGAACCCGCAGGCCGCACAGGCCCGTGGGTTCCCGAAGCGCTGCGTGCCGATCCCGCCCGCTCCCCTGCCGTCGGCCTCCCGGCCTCCCGGCCGCCCGGCCGTCGGCGGGTGCCGGGGCTCAGCGGGTGCCGGGGCTCAGCGGGTGCCGAAGTTCTGGACCCAGTAGTACCCGTGGGCGCTGCGGGGCTCGTAGACCTCGGCTACGCCCACGTGCCGCAGGCGGCAGTCGAGGATGTTGGCACGGTGCGAGGGGCTGCGCATCCAAGCCCTGACGACGGCCCTCGGCCGGGTGATGCCCGCGGCGATGTTCTCACCGGTGCGCTTGGCCCGGTAACCGGCGGCGCGGATCCGGTCCCCGGAGTCGCTGCCGCCCCTCCCCCGGTGCGAGAGGCGGCTCCTGTCCGCCAGGTAGTAGCCGTGGCGCAGGGCCGCCCTGGAGAGGGCCCGGCTGACCCTGAGCGGCGGGCAACCGTGCCGCATCCGCTCCCGGTTGGTCAGGTCGACCACCCGGTCGGCGTAGGAGTACCCGGAGGCGGCCGGGGCCGGATCGGCGGGCAGCACACCGACGGCCAACGGCACCAGGACGCACAGGACGGCCAGCCGGCGGCGGGAGGAGCGGGAGGATCGACGCGCGGTCGCGGACAAGGAGATCCCTCCTAGGGATGGTTTTCGGGGCCTGGGACTGACGGTCCCCGCGGGCGGGTCCGTGCCAAGCGCGGCGGCCGCACGATTCAGCCCTACGGATCAGCCCCACGGAGCAACCCCGCGGACCGACCCGCGGAGGCGCCGCGGGGAACACCACGCCCCGGACGTCCCGCCCCGGGACGCCGGCGGACCACGCGCCGGCGGGCGGGCGGCCGGGCGGAATGTTCCGCCCCGCATCCGGCCTCCGGGGGTGACATCCGGGGCCGTGCCGCTACCGTGCCGGTATGGCGGCGATGCCCCCCGCTCCTGTCGTCCTCGAGGGCCGGTTCCTGAGACTGGAACCGCTCTCCCTGCGGCACGTGCCGGACCTGTACCTCGGTGGCGGGCACGACGACGAGGTGTGGCGGTGGCTGCCGGTGGTCACCCCGCGCTCGGAGCGCGAGATGCGCTCGCTGGTCGAACAGCGCCTCGCCCAGCAGGCGGCCGGCGGGGCGTTGCTGTTCGCCGTGGTGCCGCGCGGGACGTACCGGGCGGCGGGCTGGACCGCCTACGTGGACGTCTCCGTCTCCGACGAGTGCCTGGGCATCGGCTGGTCCTGGCTGGCCCGCCCGCTGTGGGCCACGCCGGTCCGGCTGGAGATGAACCTGATGACGGCGGACCATGCCTTCCGCGGCCTGGGCTTCGGCCGGGTGCAGTGGCAGGTCGACCACGACGACCTGCGCACCCAGGACGCGGTGCTCTCCCTCGGCGCCACTCGTGAGGGCACGCTGCGGCGCCACGTGCGGCGGCCCGACGGCACCTGGCGGGACACCGTCCTGTTCTCCCTCCTGGCCTCCGAGTGGGGCCGTGCCCGCGAGCACGCGCTCGCCTCCCTGCGCCTGGGGTGATCCCCGCTCCCCGCGCGGGAGGGCCCGGCACGCCCGGCGCAGGTCCGGCACCGGGCCGGACGGGTCGCCACCGGGCCGGGCGGGGTCGGCGGCGGGCCGGACCGGTACCGGGCGGCGGGTCAGGCGGGGTCGGGGGCGGGGGCGAGTTCGGTGTCGCGGCGCACCAGGGCGGCGTAGCGGCCGCCCCGGGCGAGGAGTTCGTCGTGGGTGCCGCGTTCGGCGATGCGGCCGCGGTCGAGGACGACGATCTGGTCGGCGTCGCGGACGGTGGACAGCCGGTGGGCGATGGTGATGGTGGTGCGGCCGGCCGCGAGGGCGTCGAGGGCCTCCTGCACGGCCTTCTCGGTGCGGGTGTCCAGGGCGCTGGTGGCCTCGTCCAGGACGAGGACCGGGGGGTTGCGCAGGACGGTGCGGGCGATGGCCAGTCGCTGCTTCTCGCCGCCGGAGAAGCGGTATCCGCGCTCGCCCACGACGGTGTCGTAGCCGTCGGGCAGGGAGGCGATGTGGTCGTGGATCTGGGCGGCCTTCGCCGCGGCGGCCAGCTCGTCGTCGGTGGCGTCCGGCTTGGCGAAGCGCAGGTTCTCGGCGACGGAGGCGTGGAAGAGGTAGGTCTCCTGGGAGACCACGCCGACCGCGGCGGCGAGGGCGTCCAAGGCGAGGTCGCGCACGTCGGTCCCGTCGACGGTGACCCGCCCTCCGGTGACGTCGTACAGGCGGGGCACGAGGTAGCTCAGGGTGGTCTTGCCCGATCCGGTCCCGCCGACGACGGCGAGGGAGGTGCCGGCGGGGACGGTCAGGTCGATGCCCTCCAGGGTCGGGGACGGGGCGTCCGGGTCGTAGGAGAAGGTCACGTCCTCGAAGCGGACCTCGCCGCGGACGCGCTCCGGGCGCACCGGGTCGGCGGGCTCGTCGATGTCGACCGGCAGGTCCAGGTACTCGAAGATCCGCTGGAAGAGCGCGAGCGAGGTCTGGACCTGCACGCCGGTGGACAGCAGGCTGACGGTGGGCCGGAACAGGCCCTGCTGGAGGGAGACAAAGGCGACGAGGGTGCCGATGGAGACGGTCGGTCCCCCGGCGCCGGCGGCCAGCCCCGCGGTCCAGTAGATGACGGCGGGCATGGCTCCCATGACGATCTGGATGACCGACATCCGCCAGCGCCCGGCCGTGTCGGAGCGCACCGCCAGCTCCACCAGGCGCTCGGACTCCTCGGCGAACTGCTCCGTGAGCGAGGCGGAGCGGCCCATGGTGCGGCCGAGCAGGATGCCGCTGACCGACAGCGACTCCTGCACGGTCGAGGCCATCGCGGCCATCTGCTTCTGCCGCTGCGTGGTGATCCGCTTGCGCTCGCCGCCGACCCGGCGGCTGATCCGCACGAACAGCGGCAGCAGGGCCAGGGAGACGAGGGTGAGGCGCCAGTCGAGGGCGAGCATGGCGACGACGGTGGCCACCACGCTGGTGAGGTTGGACACCAGGGAGGTGGCGGTGGAGGTGACGGTGGCCTGCATGCCGCCGATGTCGTTGGCGATCCGCGACTGCACCTCGCCGGTGCGGGTGCGGGTGAAGAAGGCCAGCGGCATGCGCTGCAGGTGGGCGTAGACGCGGGTGCGCAGGTCGTGCATGACGCGCTGGCCGACCGTGGTGGAGATCAGGGTCTGCGCGACGTTGAGGACGGCGGTGGCCACCGCCGCGACGATCATGCCGAGGACCAGCAGGGTCAGCAGCCCGGTCCGCTGCTGCGGGATGGCGGTGTCCAGGACCTCGCGCAGCAGGAACGGGGAGGCCACGCCCACCAGGGAGGACGCGGCCACCAGCGCGCCGACCAGCGCCAGGCGCCCCCGGTACGGGCGGAACAGCCGCAGGATGCGGCGCACCTGGCGCGGCGGGGCGGGCTCCCCGGGCTGTCTCGGGGGCGGGGTCCAACGGATTCCCTCGGGGTGCATGGCTCCCTCGGCAGGCTCGGGGCGGGCGGCGCATCCGAGCATAGGTCGCGGCCGGCGCGGACCGCCGACCCCGGCCGTGCGCCGGACCCCGTGCCCGAGCGGCGCCCGGCACGGCGGCGCCCGGCACGGCGGCGCCCGGCACGGCGGCGCCCGGCACGGCGGCGCCCCCGGGGCCGCGGGTGCGGTCCCGGGGGCGCCGGGCGGAAGCGGGCCGGAGGGGCCGGAGGGGCCGGGGTGCGGCTCAGCCGACGTACAGGGCGACCGCGTCGTTGGAGCCGATGGTCGCGGTGAACCTCCCGTCCGAGCCGACCCGGTACGTCGGCCCGGTGCAGCCTCCGCCGCTGGTGCGGTTGCCGTGCTGGACGTCGCAGTAGGTGCCGGCCGGCAGCGAGGTCTGGAAGGTCTGGGTGATCGGTCCGCCCTCGTGGTTGATCGCCACGAAGCCCTTGCTGCCGCGGCCGAAGGCGATCGCGTCGTTGCCGTTGGACCACCAGTCGGTCAGCGCGGTGCCGGCGACGGCGTTGCGGAAGCCGACCATGTTGGAGATCTGCCGCCAGTTGTGCTGGCACTTCCAGCCGTCGCTGTAGCAGGCGTTGACGGTGCCGCCGTTGGGCGGTCCGGCGTCGTGGTCGGTGAACTCGTAGCCGGAATAGACGTTGGGCGAGCCGTAGGGGTGGGCCAGCATGAAGACGTTGGCCAGGGTGTAGTCGGCGCCGTTCTTGTAGGTGAGGGTGGAGCCGTTGCGCTCGGTGTCCCAGTTGTCGACGAAGGTGCGGGCCTTGCTGCCGGAGAGGTAGCCCCAGGACTCGCCGAAGTTGCTCAGGTAGGCGAGCTTCTCGTTCTGGAACATCCGCTTCAGGTCCCGGCCGTAGCGGAACTCGTCGACGTCGCCGATGCCGGTGTACTCGGTCGGCTGGACCGCTTCGCCGTCGCCGTGGATGACCTCCTGCACCCAGTAGGTGCCCGTGTTGCTGAGCTTGGACTTGATCGCCGCCACGTCGGTGGCCGAGATGTGCTTGGCGGCGTCGATGCGCAGGCCGTCCACGCCCAGCGAGACCAGGTCGTTGAGGTAGCCGGCGATCTTGTTGCGGACGTACTCGCTGCCGGTGTTCAGGTCGGACAGGCCGACCAGCTCGCAGTTCTGGACGTTGTAGCGGTCGCCGTAGTTGGTGATGTCGGTGCGGCAGGAGTGGAAGTCCTGGGTCTGGTAGTACCCCGGGTAGTCGTACTTGGTGTACGAACTGCCGCCGGTGCCCGTGCCCGAGCCGGCGCTCATGTGGTTGATCACCGCGTCGGCGACGACCTTCACGCCCGCGGCGTGGCAGGTGTCGACCATCCGCTTGAACGCGGCGCGGTCGCCGAGGCGGCCCGCGATCCTGTAGCTCACCGGCTGGTAGGAGGTCCACCACTGCGGGCCCTGGATGTGCTCGGTGGCCGGGGAGACCTCGACCCAGCCGTAGCCGGCGGGGCCGAGCTGGTCGGTGCACGCCTTGGCCACCGAGTCGTACTTCCACTGGAAGAGCGTCGCGGTGACGGTCTTCGGGCCCGGGGTCGCGGCCTGCGCCTCGTGGGGGAGGGCGGCAAGGCCGGCCGTCGCGAGCGCGGCTGCGAGCAGCCCGCGCAGGGTCTTCGATCTCATGGCGGCTCCTTCGTCGAGGGGGGAACGGGCGCACGGGGTGCGCCCACGACGACAGCCACGCGCCAGGCCGCCTGCGAGTCCCCGCGGGACGACGGGGGCTCACGAGTAAGGAGAGTGCCGCCCCTCCTGACGACCGGTCAAGGGTTCAACTGCGATTCCTTTCAGGTTCTTTCAACTTTCTTTCGGTAAAAGATCACTTCGCTTGCGCCTCGGGGGCGTCCGTGGCGGCCTGTCGCGGCGGGTGCGGTGTCCGCGCCTCCGTCAGGGCGGCGGCGGTGGCGGTTCCCTCGATCCGTGCGACCGGCCCCTGGTAGAGGATCCGGCCACCGTGCCGGCCCGGGCCCGGTCCGAGGTCGACGATCCGGTCCGCGCGCCGGATGACATCGAGGTTGTGCTCGATGACGACCACGGTGTGCCCCCGGTCGAGCAGTTGGTCAAAGATGCCGAGCAGGACGGCGATGTCGCGCAGGTGCAGGCCGGTCGTGGGCTCGTCGAGGACGTAGAGGGCCGGTTCGGCGGCCTCGCGCAGTTCCCTGGCGATCTTGAGGCGCTGGCATTCGCCGCCCGACAGCGTCGTGAGCGGCCGGCCGAGCCGGAGGTGGCCCAGTCCGACCCGCTCGATGTGGAGGAGCGCCCCGCGGATCTGCTCGTCCGGCAGCCGCACGACGGCGTCGGTGACGGTCAGTTCGTCGATGTCGGCGACGGACAGTCCGTCGACCCGGTGGCGGAGCACCTCGTCGGTGAACCGCCGCCCCCGGCAGGTCCCGCACACGGTCTCCTGGTCGTCCATGAAGGCCAGGTCCGTGCGGATGACGCCCAGGCCCCTGCAATCGGGGCAGGCGCCTTCGGAGTTGGCGCTGAACCGGCCGGCGGGCAGGCCGCTGTGCCTGGCGAAGAGCCTGCGGACGGCGGGGGCGATCCCGGTGTAGGTGACGGGCGTGGAGCGGCGGTTGGTGCTGACCGGCTTCTGGTCGATCACCACGGCGTCGTGCTGTCCGACCAGTTCTGCCGCGAGGCTGGACTTGCCCGATCCGGCGACCCCCGTGAGGACGGTGAGAACCCCGGTCGGGATGTCGACGGTCAGGTTCTTGAGGTTGTTGCGGGTGGCGTTCGCCACGGTGACCGCACCGGTGGCTTTCCGCGGGGCGGTGGTGACCGGCGTGCGCGCGCCGAGGGCGGCGGACGTCGCCGTGCGCGCCGCCCCGAGTTCGTCGAAGGTGCCCTGGAAGACCAGTCGGCCTCCGCCGGTACCCGCGTCGGGCCCGATCTCGACGACCTGGTCGGCGATCGCCATGACGGCGGGGTCGTGCTCGACGACGAGAACGGTGTTGCCCTTGTCGCGCAACTGCCTCAGCAGAGCGGTCATGGAGGCGATGTCGTGCGGATGGAGGCCGACCGTGGGCTCGTCGAAGACGTAGATCATCTCGATCAGGCTGCTGCCGAGGTGCTTGACGGTCTTGATCCGCTGCGACTCCCCGCCGGACAGACCGGTGGTGACGCGGCCGAGGTGGAGGTACCCGAGCCCGACGGCGACCATGGCCCGCAGCCGCTCCGTGAGGGCGGCCACGACCGGGGCGACCGCGGGGTCGGTCACCTGCTCCAGGAGGCCGGCGAGCTCGGTGATCTCCGTGCGGGCCATCTCGCCGATGGTGCGGCCCAGGACGGTGGCGGTGCGGCCGGCCTCGGCGAGGCGGTCGCCGAGGCACTCGGGGCAGGTGTCGGAGCGGGTGAACCGGGCGATGGCCTCCCTCTTGCGGTCGGAGAGGTGGTCGGCCGTGCGCAGGTGGGTCCGCTCGAACCGCTCCACGATGCCCTCGTAGTCCTTGGGCTGCCTGCTCCCCAGGCGTGCGGCGTGCTCGCCGCCGTACAGCAGGGCCCTGCGCTCGGCCTCCGTCCAGTCGCGCAGCGGGGTGTCCGCGTCGAAGCCGCCGATGTCGGCGTACTGGGCGTACCAGTAGCCGCCGTTGCCGAAGCCGGGCAGCAGGATCGCCCCCTGGGAGAGGGATTTGTCCAGGTCCAGGAAGCGGTCGACGGCGCTCACCACGACCTCGCCGATCCCGGAGCAGGTAGGGCACATGCCGGCGGGGTCGTTGAAGGAGAAGCGGTTCGACTCGCCCACGTGCGGCGTGCCGATGCGGGAGAACAGCAGCCGCAGGTAGGTCCAGGCGTCGGTGACCGTCCCCACCGTGGACCGGGCGTTCCCGCCGATCCTGCGCTGGTCGATCACCACCACCGGCGAGAGCCCCTCGATGCTCCCGGTCTCGGGACGCGTCCACTTCGGCAGCCGGTTGCGGACGAACGGCGGCCAGGTCTCGTTGAGCTGGTGCCCGGCCTCCGCCGCGATCGTGCCGAACACCAGGGAGGACTTGCCCGACCCGGACACGCCGACGAACACGACCAGCCGGCCGCGCGGGACGTCCACGTCCAGGTTCTTGAGGTTGTTGGTCCGGGCGCCCCGGATGCGGATCGTGCGCTCTAACATGCGACCGAGGCTACGAACGGATGCGGCCGGGTTCCGGCCGCAACAGAGACGGGACCGGGCGCATGACGGACGTCACCGGGCGCATCCTCGCCCTGCTGGCCACGCTCCGGACAGGGCGGGCGTTCAGCGGCGAGGAACTCGCCGCACGGCTCGAGGTCAGCCCCCGGACGCTGCGCCGCGACGTCGACCGGCTGCGCGGCTACGGCTATCCGGTCGAGACCCGGCCCGGCCCCGGCGGCCACTACCGCCTCGCCGCGGGCACCGCGGTGCCACCGTTCGCGTTCGACGGCGACGAGGCCGTCGCGACCCTCCTCGGGCTGGCCGCCCTCGCTGCCACCGGCGGCGCCGCCGAGGGCAGCGTGGGCGAGGCTGCCACCCGGGCCTACGGCAAGGTCGACCAGTTGCTGCCCCGGCGGCTGCGCCACCGCGCCGCCCACCTCCGCGCGAGCCTGGAGACCGGCACCGTCGCGGCCCCGAGCCCCGGCACCGGCGTCCTGGCCGCCCTGGCCGAGGCGATCCAGCACCGCCGTGTCATCGCTTTCGACTACGTGGACAAGGACGGCTCGGCCACGTCCCGCCGCGTCGAACCCCACCGCCACGTCCACCACGGCCTGCGCTGGTACCTGCTGGCGTGGGACGTCGGCAAGGAGGACTGGCGCGTCTTCCGCACCGACCGCATCACCGGCCTGCGGACGTCCACCAGCACCTGCACGCCGCGGCCCCTGCCCGCCGACACCGCCCTCGACTACCTCCGCCAGGGGCTCAACAAGGACCGCACGCGCGTCGTGCTCACCGTGGACGCGCCCCTGCCGGCCGTCGCCGACGCGTTCAAGCACCGGGAGGCCGAGCTCGCGGCCCTGGACGACCGGCGGACCAGGGTGGTGCTGATGCTCGACACCTGGCAGTGGCTGCTGCTGGACCTCGCCTTCCTGGACGCCGACTTCACCGTCCACGAGCCGCTCGGCGTCCGGGACGCCCTCCACGCCTTCGGCGCACGCCTCCTCCGCAGCTGATCCCCCCTGCCCGGAACCCTCTTGTACACGCCCTCTGCACACGCCCGCGGGGACCGGACGACGGGCCCGCAGCTCCGGACGGCCTCGGACCGGCGCTCCTCAGCGGCGCCCGGAAGCCTGTACCACCGCATCTCCCCGGTTCACCTTCAGGCGCCCAGGTGCTCGCGGTCGCCCATGACCACCACCGGGTTCGCCTCCGGGTCGAGGGTCCTCAGCAGGTACTCCATCGACGCCTTCGACAGGCTCACGCAGCCCGAGGTCCCGCTGCCGTGGTCCAGGTGCAGCCAGATGCCGCCCCCCTTGTCCTGCCCGAGGGGCCGGGTCGGGTCCAGCGGCGAGGTGCCCCGGACCCGGTTGTAGTCGATCGCCACCACCAGGTCGAAGTCGTGCCAGTGGCTCTTCGCCCAGTGGCGGGGCGCGGTGAAGGCGTCGGAGCGCGTGTACGGCAGGCGCGTGCCGGGGTCCGGCAGGACGCCGCCCGCGTCGGAGAGGGTGAAGACGCCGACGGGACTGCGGCGGTCGCCCTCGTGGTGGTCGGTGGTCCAGCCGCGCTTGCCGTTGTGGGCGTCCATGGTGCGCGCCCGCCGCCAGGTGCCGTCGTCCGCCCGGGTGAACAGGACGGCGGTGGACCGCGCGGAGCCGGCGCCCTCGCCGTAGACGGCCAGGACCTGGCGCGAGTCGCCGGGGATCCGCTCGCGCAGCCGCTCCCCCACTCCGGGGATCCCTTCCGGCGCGCGGGGCGAGGGGCGGGGCGGCGACGGCTCCGCGGCGGACGGGGCCGGCCGGGCACCGGAGCCGCCCCCGCCGTTCCCCGCGCCGCCGTCCCCGCCGCATCCGGTGAGCAGCGCGAGCAGCGCCGCGGCGGCGACCGCCGCGGCGCTCCGCCCGCGCACCCGCGCCCGCACCCGCACCCGTTCCGTCTCCACGCGCACCACCGTTCCCGCCTGCCCCCGAGTCGTCCCCCTGCACACCGAGGACGCACGGGAGACGCGGCCCGTTCCCTGCGGCGTTCCCTGCGGCGGTCCCGGCGGCGGTCCCGGCGGCGGTCCCGGCGGCGGTCCCGGCGGCGGTCTCGACGGCGGTCCGGGCGGCGGTCCGGGCCGCCGGGAAAACCGTTTGACGGTGCCGACCGGACGGCGGGAGCCTTTCCCTTCCGAACGGGGCGGATCCGCCCGCACGCCCGCACCCACACGACAATCCGGCAGGACACCCATGTCGCTTCGTGACCTCCCGCATGCCGAACCGGGTGTACCGGACGTCAGGTCCGGTTTCCGCCTGCTGGTGTGGCTGGGCAGGCAGCAGCCGGCCGGCCAGGTCGGCGCCGCCCTGTGGGGATTCCTGTGGCTGGGGTCGATCGCGGCCCTGCCGGCCGGGGTCGGCCTGGCCGTGCAGGCCGTCGTGGACGGCTCCGGGCGCGGGCTGGCCGCCGCGGCCGCCCTGCTCCTCGCCCTGGGGCCCTGACCGCGCTCGGGGACACCATGACCCACCGGGTGACCGTCACCAACTGGCTCACCGCCGCCGCCCGCCTCCAGCAGCTGCTGGCCCGCAGGACGGCCGAGCTGGGGCCGGTGCTCACCCGGCGGGTGGCGGCCGGCGAGGTCGTCGCGGTGGGCACCGGTGACGTGGAGAAGATCTGCTGGTTCGTCGAGGCGTTCTCCCGGTTCGCCGCGGCCGTCGCCGCCTGCGTCGCCGTCTCGGTCGGCCTGATGCTCTACCAGCCGCTGATCGGCGTCGCGGTGGCGGTCGGGGTTCCCGTGCTGGCGCTGTCCGTGCTGCCGCTGCTGCCGGCCGCGCAGCGGCGCGCCGACGAGCAGCGGACGCGGGCGGGCCGGGCGACCGAGCTGGCCTCGGACACCGTCGCCGGACTGCGGGTGCTGCGGGGCATCGGCGGCGAGGAGCTGTTCCTGGCCCGCTACCGGTCCGCCTCCCAGGCGGTGCGGGCCGCCGCGGTGCGCAGCGCCCGGATGTGGTCGCTGATCAGTGCGCTCCAGGTGGTGCTGCCGGGGCTGTTCCTGGTCGCGGTGGTCTGGTTCGGCGCGCGGCTCGCGCTCCAGGGCCGGATCACGGTCGGCGAGCTCGTGGCCTGCTACGGCGCCGTCTCCTTCCTGCTGATGCCGCTGCGGATCTTCGAGGAGACCGCCTCGGCCTGGATCTTCTCCCGCGCCTCCGCGGACCGGGCCGCGCGGGTGCTCGGCCTGCGGCGCGGGGACGCGCCGGCGGGCGGCGGAACGCACGCCCCCGGCGCCACCGGGACGGCGGACGGCGCGGGCCTGCCCGCCGGCGGCGACCTGTACGACCCGGTCAGCGGCCTGCTTGCGCCCGCCGGGAAGCTGACCGCCGTGGTGTGCGGCGACCCGGACGCGGCGGGCCTGCTGGCCGACCGCCTGGGCGGGCACGCGCCGGGAGCGGACGGGGACGAGCCGTCCGTCCTGCTGGGCGGCGTGGCGCTGGACGCGGTGGAGCTGCACCGGGCCCGCGCGGCGGTGCTGGTCCAGGACAAGGACCCGGTGCTGCTGTCCGGCACCCTGCGGGAGCTGCTGGACGTGCCGGCCTCGGGCGCGGTGACCGCGCGGGAGGCCCTGGAGGCCGCGCAGTGCGGCGACGTGCTCGACGCGCTCGCCCGGGCCTCGGCCGGCACTGCTGGCGCGGACGGCGACCCGATGGACGCCCGCATCACCGAACGCGGCCGCTCCCTGTCCGGGGGGCAGCGCCAGCGGCTCGCCCTGGCCCGCTCCCTGGTCGCCGACCCGGAGGTGCTGGTACTGGACGAGCCGACCAGCGCGGTCGACTCGCACACCGAGGCCCGGATCGCCGAGGGCCTGCGCGGGCTGCGCGCCGGCCGCACGACGGTGGTGTTCACCTCCAGCCCGCTGCTGCTGGACCGGTCCGACCGGGTCGTGCTGGTGCGGGACGGCAGGACCGTGGCGTCCGGCACGCACCGCGGGCTGCTGCGCCAGGACCCGCGCTACCGCGCGGTGGTCGTCCGGGAGGCGGAGGCCGTCCCGGCGGCCCGCCCCGCGGGGGCGGCGGGGACGACGGGCGCGGCAAGGACGGCGGAGGCCGTCGGGACGGAGGACGAGGCATGATCGGCATGGCGCCGCCCGAGCACGACCCCGACGCACCGCACCGGGCTGCCGTCCTCCCGGTCGGCTCGCCCGCCACGGTGCGCGCCTACGTGCGCGAACTGGCCGGCCGGCACCGCGCGGCGTTCGCCGTGCTGGTCGCGGTCAACGCGGGCGCGGTGCTGGCGTCCATGGCCGGCCCCCACCTGCTCGGCACCCTGGTGCAGGACCTGGCCGACGGGGCCCGGGAACTGCACCTGGAGCGCACGGTCGTGCTGTTCCTGGCCGCCCTGGCCGTCCAGGCGGTGCTGGTGCGGCAGGTGCGGCTGCGCGGCGCGGTGCTGGGCGAGCGGATGCTGGCGGACCTGCGCGAGGACTTCCTGGTGCGGTCGGTGGCCCTGCCCCCGGGGGTGCTGGAGAAGGCCGGCACCGGCGACCTGCTGTCGCGGATCACCACCGACATCGACCGGCTGTCCAACGCCATGCGGCAGGCGGTCCCCCACCTGGTCGTCGCGGCGGTGTGGACGGTGCTGCTGCTGGGCGCGATCGTGTGGACCTCGCCGCCGCTGGCCCTGGCCGTGCTGGTGGCGCTGCCGCTGCTGCTGGCGGTGTCCCGGTGGTACTTCCGGCGGGCGCCGCAGGCCTACCGGTCGGAGGCCGCCGGGTACGCGGCGGTCGCCGCCTCCCTGGCGGAGACCGTGGACGCCGGGCGCACCGTGGAGGCGCACCGGCTCGGGGAGCGGCGGGTCCGCCTGTCGGAGCGGCGGATCGGCGAGTGGGTGGCCTGGGAGCGCTACACCCTCTTCCTGCGCAGCGTGCTGTTCCCCGGGGTGGGCGCGGCCCACACCCTCGTGCTGGTGTCGGTGCTGGTCGTCGGGGGGTTCCTCGTGCTGGAGGGGCGGATGACGGTCGGCGAGCTGACCGCGGGCACGCTGTACGCGCAGATGCTGGTGGACCCGGTCAACCTGATCCTGCGCTGGTACGACGAGTTGCAGGTCGCCCAGGTCTCGGTCGCCAGGCTGGTCGGTGTGCGGGAGGTCGAGGAGCCGGAGGCCGACCACGGCGCCGTTCCGCGGGGGCGGGAGCTGAGCGCCGAGGAGGTCCGCTTCGGCTACCTGCCCGGCAGCGACGTGCTGCACGACGTCTGCCTGTCGGTGCGGCCGGGCACCCGGCTGGCGCTGGTCGGGCCGTCGGGTGCGGGCAAGTCCACCCTCGGCAGGCTGCTGGCGGGGATCTACGCCCCCCGCGCGGGCGAGGTGTCCCTGGGCGGGGCGCCGCTGGCGCGCATGCCCGCCGAGCGGGTGCGCGCGCACGTGGCGCTGGTCAACCAGGAGCACCACGTGTTCGTCGGGTCGCTGCGCGACAACCTGCTGCTGGCCCGTCCCGATGCCGGGGACGAGCAGTTGTGGGAGGCGCTCGGCGCGGTCGACGCGGACGGGTGGGCGGCCGCGCTGGACGGCGGCCTGGACGCCGAGGTCGGCTCCGGGGGCGCGGCGCTGACCCCGGCCCAGGCGCAGCAGGTGGCGCTGGCGCGCCTGGTGCTGGCCGACCCGCACACCCTGGTGCTGGACGAGGCGACCTCGCTGCTGGACCCCGGAGCCGCCCGGGACCTGGAGCGCTCGCTGGCCGGGGTGCTGGAGGGCCGCACGGTGGTGGCCATCGCGCACCGCCTGCACACCGCGCACGACGCGGACCTCATCGCCGTGGTCGAGGACGGCCGGATCACCGAACTGGGCGGCCACGACCGGCTGGTGGCGGCCGGCGGGGCCTACGCGGCCCTGTGGCGCTCCTGGCACGGGGACCGGCAGGACGGCGACGGGGAGGGCGACGGCGGCGGGCGGGGCCGCGCACTGGACGGCGCGAGGACGAACTGACCTGCCCCGACCCCTTCCTGACGGCGGGTCGCCCTTCGGTAGTGTGCACGCGTTCCACCGCAGAACGAGAGAACGGGGATTCCCTCCATGGGAGGACGGAACGTGCCCTTCGGCACGCCACGGGCGGGGTCGTCGGCCCCCGGTACCGGAACCGGAGGCGCATGACGATGGCTTCGGACTTCGCGCGCCTGCTCAAGCAGGACTTCTCGGACATGGAGGCCGCCGCCGAGGCGTGGCGCAAGCTCTCCACCACCATGCAGGAGCTGGCCGAGCGTCACCGCTCCAAGGTCACCGGCCCGCTGCACGCGCAGTGGGAGGGCGAGGACGCCGACGCGGCCCTGTACTACCTGGAGGACGTCGAGACCCGCATCGGCCTGGTCCGGACCGAGGCCATGGCCGTCCACGAGGTCGTCGACACCACGCGCCTGCGGATGGAGCAGGCGCAGACCGACCTGCGCAACGCGGTCAGGAGGGCCGAGGAGAACGGCTACGAGGTCGACGACGACGGGACCGTCAGCGACCCGCAGACCGCCTCGCTCCCCCGCAACGACCCCGACACCCAGGAGATCGCGCGGCAGCGCGGCGGCCCGATGGGCGAGTACCGCCGGTGGATCGACGACGCCCTCACCGACGCCCGTAAGGCGAGCGACGACGGCAAGAAGGCCCTGTCCGGGCTCAACGGCGACATCATGGAGCGGTTCAACTTCGACGCCGCCGCCGAGTCCGCCTCCGACGTCGACGCGGCCATGAAGGCCCTGGGGATCCAGGACCCCCAGGTCCCCCGGGACGACCCGAAGGCCGCCGCCGAGTGGTGGAAGGCCCTCGACCCCGAGGAACGCGACCTGTACACCACGCTGTACCCGGACCTGATCGGCTCCACCGACGGCCTGCCCACCACCGTGCGCAACGACGCCAACCGGCTCGCCCTGGAGCAGGAGCTCAACGCCCTGGAGAACCGCGAGGGCCGCAGCTTCGGCGACACCACCAACGAGGACCTCAACACCCGCCAGCAGAACCTGATGATCCTCCGGGACATGCTCGACGAGGGCGACGGCGCCCCCGCCGGCAAGGAGCGGTACCTGCTCGCCTTCGACTCCGACGGCGACGGCAAGGCCGTCGTCGCCATGGGCAACCCGGACACCGCGGCCCACACCGGGGTGCTCGTGCCCGGCACGAACACCACCATGGAGTCGATGCCCGGCCAGCTCAACCGGATCAGCGCGCTGCAGGACTCCGCCAAGGAGCACAGCGACGGCGAGGACGTGGCCATGATCAGCTGGCTCGGCTACGACGCCCCCGAGGCGGCGGCCACCGACTTCAACAGCGTCACGACCGAGGGCCGCGCCCAGGACGCGGCGCCGGACCTGCGGCAGTTCCTCGACGGCACCCGGGCCTCGCACCAGGGCGCCCCGAGCCACCTGACGGTCATCGGCCACAGCTACGGGTCGACCACCGTGGGCGCGGCCGCCGCCGGCGGCGACGGCCTCGGGGCGGACGACATCGTGGCGGTGGGAAGCCCCGGCATGACCGTCAACGAGGCCGGCGACCTGCAGATCGACCCGGACCGCGTCTGGATCGGGGCCGCGGGCGACGACGAGATCATCGACATGTTCTCCGACTTCAACCTCGGCGACAATCCCGCCGAGGAGCCCTTCGGCGGCAACAACTTCGAGGTGGACACCAGCGGGCACAGCGGCTACTGGGACCCGAACAGCAGGAGCCTCGACAACCAGGGGAAGATCATCTCCGGCCGTCCTCCGACCGAGGTCCCCAAGGAGGACAACGATGTTCCGCTCCTCCCCTGGTAGCCCCTCCCTCCCCGCCCGGAAATCCCCGATGCCCAAGTCCAGGTCCTTCTGGTGCGCCCTGAGCGCCACCGCACTACTTCTCACCGGAGCCTGCATGTCCGACGAAGGAAAGAACGCCCCCCTGCCGCGCATGAGCAAGGAGGAGGCCACCACGCGGGCCGAGGAGTACGCCTCCCGCATGGCCGAGGCCGCCGGCGTGAGCCTCCGGGAGGGGGACGCCGAAACCTACTTCTACGACTGCGTGGGCAAGAACGACGAGATCGCCGGGGACGGCCGGTTCTCCCTCTACCACGCCGTCCACGCGGACCTGCCCAAGGAGGAGCACACGGCGGCCGTCCGGAAGCTGCGCGCCGACTTCAAGGAGAAGGGCTACGAGGTCACCGGGTACCGGGAGTACGAGGACGACTACCGCACGGCCACGGTGAGCGCCACAATCCCCGACGACCGGTTCACCGTGGACGTCTCCTCCTCCGGCCCGTCGAGGAAGCCGTCCAAGACCCTGCTGTTCGGCGTCCGCACGCCCTGCCTGCTGCCGCCGGGCGCGACGCAGGAGACGCAGTGACCCGCGGCGGGCCGTCCGGGGCCCGCCGCCAGGACCGGCACCACGGGGAGCAGTGACGATGTCGAAGAACATGAAGGTCGACCCGGCGGAGCTGCGGGCGTCCGCAAGCGCCGCCGACACCATCGCCGAGGACATGGGGAGCCCCAGCGACAAGGCGGTCAAGGACGCGGACGCGGCGGGCGGGGCCCTGTCCGGCTGGTCCGTGGCCGGGGCCCTCCAGGAGATCGCCTCCAGCTGGCGCCCGGCGCTGAAGGGCCTGGAGGAGCGCACCCGAGCGGGTGCGGCGAACCTGCGCAGGTCCGCCGACGGCCACGAGTGGAACGACGACCTGGTCTCGCAGGACTTCGAGAAGTTCGACACCTCCACGCAGGCCGCACCCGCGATCGGCACCATGGGCGCCCCCGGCGGCGCCTCCCCGTTCGGTGCCCCGGCCTGGTCGACGCGGCCCACCCCCGGGGAGCCGATGGCCCCCGCCGCCAACGGGGCCCCGATCCAGCACACCCCCGGCGCGGGCCTCCCGTCCGCCTCGGACAGCCCGGCGGCGACCATGCCGGTGTACGACCCGGACGCGATCGTCGGCGGCCCGGCGCCGGACACGGGCCCGGCCCCCTTCCGCCCGGACCCGTCGAAGAACCCCTTCGGCTGATCCTTCGAAACGGGATGCGGGAACGCCGGTCCCGGTGCGTGTGCACCGGGACCGGCGTTCCCGCATCCCGTCCGTTCCCGTCCGTGTCCGGCCGCGGCCGGCCGGGCCGGTTCAGCCGACGAAGCCGAGGGCGCCCAGGGCGCCGACGCCGCCGGCCAGGACGAACAGCGGGCTGAGGACCTTGACCTCGACCCAGCTGCCGGCCTTGAAGCGCATGAACTTCGGCGGGCCCAGCGGGTACCAGCGCTTGCCGCCCAGCGGCAGCGGCCACAGGACCGGGCAGCCGGAGACGGTCAGCGCGTCGCCCAGGCAGTGCACGAGGGCGCCGACCACGATGGGCAGACCGACCCACATGTACTCCTGGCCCGGCTCGGAGAACAGCCAGCCGGCCCCGCCGACGGTGGTGTCCAGGACGTCGGCGAGCATCCAGGCGCTGGTCGCGCCGAGCAGCCACACCATCACGTCGCTGGAGGGCCGGGCCTGCCTCCACAGCAGGCCCTCGATGGCCAGCACCATGTGCACGAACAGCACGACCAGCACGCCCCAGCGGTCGACCCACACCGCGGTCGCCGAGGCCGCCGCCCCGCACATCAGCGCCCACACCCAGGTGTGGGTCAGGGTGCGGTGCCCGCCCTTGCGGTTGGGGTCCTTCTTGCCCCGGGTGGCCTTGTAGACGGCGTAGGAGACCTTGTCGACGACCTCGCACACGCCGCGCGAGAGGGGCCCGAAGGACCGGGATATGGTGGCCGCCTTGTGGTCCAGGTCGGGGGCGAGGGCCGCACCGGCGCAGATGAGCGCGCCGACGACGAGCACCGGCCACGGCATCGGCTCGTCCAGCGCGTACGCCGCCGCGCCCAGCCCCAGCCAGGCCGCCGCCCCGGACAGTGAATGCGCGGGTCCCATCATGGCGAGGACCGCCCCCCTCTTTCGTTGTGTGCTCCGCGAAGCGCGGTCCGTGCCGCGTGCGTCCCGCGGCCGCCGGTCCCGGCCGGGGCAACAGCGTAGCGCTACGTGATCACGGCGGGTGGAGCCGGTTCTGTTTCGGGGGCCGGGGCAGGCAGTATGGAGGGCGTGACCCTTATCGATCAGCTGCCGAACGACGCCGACCCCGATGCCCTGTACGAGGCGTTCTCCTCGTGGACCGAGAGCCGCGGCATCACGCTCTACCCCGCGCAGGAGGAGGCGCTGATCGAGGTGGTCTCCGGCGCCAACGTGATCCTGTCGACGCCGACCGGCTCGGGCAAGTCGCTGGTCGCTGCGGGCGCGCACTTCGCCGCGCTGGCCCGCAACGAGGTGACCTTCTACACCGCGCCGATCAAGGCCCTGGTGTCGGAGAAGTTCTTCGACCTGTGCAAGATCTTCGGCACCGAGAACGTCGGCATGCTCACCGGGGACGCCTCGGTCAACCCCACCGCCCCGGTGATCTGCTGCACCGCCGAGGTGCTGGCGCAGATCGCGCTGCGCGACGGCAGGCACGCCGACGTCGGCCAGGTGGTGATGGACGAGTTCCACTTCTACGCCGAGCCGGACCGCGGCTGGGCCTGGCAGATCCCGCTGCTGGAGCTGCCGCAGGCGCAGTTCCTGCTGATGTCGGCCACGCTCGGCGACGTCTCCCGCTTCGAGGCGGACCTCACCCGGCGCACCGGGCGCCCCACCTCCGTGGTGCGCTCGGCGACCCGCCCGGTGCCGCTGAGCTACGAGTACCGCACGACCCCGCTGACCGAGACGCTCACCGAACTGCTGCAGACCAAGCAGGCGCCGGTGTACATCGTGCACTTCACGCAGGCCGCGGCGGTGGAGCGGGCGCAGGCGCTGATGAGCATCAACATGTGCACGCGCGAGGAGAAGGACGCGATCGGGAAGCTGATCGGCAACTTCCGCTTCACCACCGGGTTCGGCCGCAACCTGTCGCGCTTCGTCCGCCACGGCATCGGGGTGCACCACGCCGGGATGCTGCCGAAGTACCGCAGGCTGGTGGAGCGGCTGGCCCAGGCCGGCCTGCTGAAGGTCATCTGCGGCACCGACACCCTCGGCGTGGGCGTCAACGTGCCCATCCGCACGGTGCTGTTCACCGCCCTGACCAAGTACGACGGCACCCGGGTGCGCACCCTGCGGGCGCGCGAGTTCCACCAGATCGCCGGCCGCGCCGGGCGGGCCGGCTTCGACACCTCCGGCTTCGTCGTCGCGCAGGCCCCCGAGCACGTGGTGGAGAACGAGAAGGCGCTGGCCAAGGCGGGCGACGACCCGAAGAAGCGCCGCAAGGTGGTGCGCAAGAAGGCCCCCGAGGGCTTCGTCAACTGGGGCCAGAACACCTTCGAGAAGCTGATCGCCTCCGAGCCCGAGCCGCTGACCTCCCGCTTCAGGGTCACCCACGCCATGCTGCTGTCGGTGATCGCCCGGCCGGGCAACGCCTTCGACGCCATGCGGCACCTGCTGGAGGACAACCACGAGGACCGCCGCAGCCAGCTGCGGCACATCCGGCGCGCCATCGCCATCTACCGCTCGCTGCTGGCCGGCGGCGTCGTCGAGCAGCTGGACGAGCCGGACGCGGAGGGCCGCATCGTGCGGCTGACCGTGGACCTGCAGTCGGACTTCGCGCTCAACCAGCCGCTGTCCACCTTCGCCCTGGCCGCCTTCGACCTCCTCGACGCCGAGTCCCCCTCGTACGCGCTGGACATGCTCTCGGTCGTGGAGTCCACCCTGGACGACCCGCGGCAGATCCTCGCCGCCCAGCAGAACAAGGCGCGCGGCGAGGCCGTCCAGCAGATGAAGGCGGACGGCGTCGAGTACGAGGAGCGCATGGAGCGCCTCCAGGAGGTGACCTGGCCCAAGCCGCTGGAGGAGCTGCTCTTCCACGCCTACGGGGTGTACCGCAAGAGCCACCCGTGGGTGGGCGACCACCCGCTCTCGCCCAAGTCCGTGGTCCGCGACATGTACGAACGGGCCATGACCTTCAGCGAGTTCGTCTCCTTCTACGAGCTGGCGCGGGCCGAGGGCATCGTGCTGCGCTACCTGGCGAGCGCGTACAAGACGCTGGAGCACACCGTCCCGGAGGACCTGAAGTCCGAGGACCTGCAGGACCTGATCGCCTGGCTGGGCGAGCTGGTGCGCCAGGTCGACTCCAGCCTGCTCGACGAGTGGGAGCAGCTGGCCAACCCCCAGGAGGAGACCGCCGACGAGGCGCAGGACCGCGCCGACCAGGTCAAGCCGGTCACGGCCAACGCCCGCGCCTTCAGAGTGCTGGTGCGCAACGCGATGTTCCGCCGGGTGGAGCTGGCCGCTCTGGAGAAGTGGCGCGAGCTCGGCGAGCTGGACGGCGAGGCCGGCTGGGACGCCGACGCCTGGGCGGACGCCATGGACCCCTACTGGGACGAGTACGACGAGCTGCCGACGGGCCCGGACGCGCGCGGGCCGAAGCTGCTGCAGATCGAGGAGCGGCCCGAGGACGGGCTGTGGCGGGTGCGCCAGGTCTTCGACGACCCGGCGGACGACCACGACTGGGGCATCAGTGCCGAGGTGGACCTGACCGCCTCTGACGAGGAGGGCCGGGCGGTGGTGAAGGTCGTCTCGGTCGGACAGCTGTAGGTCCGGACGCGGGCACGCACGGTGCCGCCGGCGGGCGCCCGGCCCCGTGCGCGGCCGGGCGGGCGCCGGGCGGATCCGGCGGCGGGCGGGCACGCTCTGACGGGCCGGCCGCGGATCGCTTACGATGCCGCGCAGACCGATGATCAGCCTGGGGGCACTACATGGCCGAGACCTCACCCGATGAGCTGCTCCAGCCCAGCGTCTCCGGGCCGAAGTTCCGCATCCGGCCCTGGGACCCGCGCACGCACCTGGCCGTCGCCGCCGTGGGCGGGTCGGCCGGGGCCACCTGGTTCGCCCTGCGCAACGCCTGGCGCTACGGGACCCTGGACGCCGAACCGGACGGGCTGGCCCGCCACCGTGCCTGGCTGGTGCGCGGCGGTGCCGCCGCGGCCGTCGCCGAGACAGCGCTGATGTGCGCGGCGGCCCTGCTGTGGGGGCCGGCGGTGGTGACGGTCCGGGCGGTGTCGATCCTCCTGGCCCTGTCCCAGATCCGGTCGATCCGGCTGCACCACCGGGCGTTCCGGCTGCGGGAGGGGCGCTACGCCCCCGGTACCCGCAACGCCGTCTACGGGGCGGTGGGCGGCCTGCTCCTGCAGGCCGCGGTGGTCGCCGCCGCGGTGGCGGTGGGGTCGTGAGTCCCGGCCGCGGGACGGACGGGGCGCCCGGGGACACCGGCACCCGGTCCCCGGGCGTGTATGCCGGGCTGGAGCTGCTGGCCGCCGGCGACCCGGACGAGGAGGTGCTCGGCGCCGCGCTGCGGCTGCTGCGCCGGGGACGGGCCGAGGAGGCCCTGGAGCTGTTGGACGGCCTGCCCGGCGCCGGGGCGCCGCAGGACGTCCCCGGGTACGCCCCGGGTGTGCTGCGGGCGGTGTGCCTGCTGGCGGCCGGGCGGCCGGAGCAGGCCCTGGACCGCCTGCGGGCCCTGCTCGACGTGTTCGGCCCGGATCCGGACCTGATGCGGCTGACCGGCCTGGCCTGCACCGGCACCGGGGACTACCCGGCGGCCGAACGCGCCTACCTGGCCGGGCTGCACGACGACCCGCACGACATCGCGCTGCTGTGCGCGTACGCGGAGCTGTGCGCGCGGGCCGCGCAGCCGGAGAAGGCCGACGCCCTGTGGGCGTGGGCCGCCGTGCTGGACCCGGACAACCCCGAGCTGCACCGCATCCGCGCCGGGATCGACTACGTGCTCGGGGCGCGCCGCCCGCCCCCCGGGGGCGGCACGCAGCGGCCGGCCGTCACAGGGCGCGGAGACCGCTGATCACCTCCCGCAGGAGCCGGGGGTCGGCCCTGCGGACCTGCGGCACGGGCAGGCAGGCCCGTACGTGGCCGGCGTCGACGAGGTCGCCGAGCAGCACCCGCACCACGCCCAACGGCAGGTCGGCGGCCGAGGCGAGGTCTGCGACGGTCAGCGGGCCGGAGCGGCAGTGCTCCAGCAGGGAGCAGTGCTCCTCGTCCAGGTCCGGGTCCGGCGCGCCGGCGTCCGGGCCGTCGGCGACCACGTGGGTGATCAGGTCGAACGCCTCGCCGCCCGGGGGGCGGGCACGGCCCCGGGTCATGGTGTAGAGACGGACCATGGGGCCCGCCTCGTCGTCGTACCAGAGCACGCCGCCGTCCGGTTCCCCCTCCGGTGCCGGCGCCTCCTGCCCGCGCGGTTCACCCGCTGGTGACGTCATCGTGGCCGGTCACCCCTGGCCGGAGTCGCCGGAGGCGGTTCTCGCCTCCACGCCCAGGTGTTCCCCGACCCGGTTGACCAGCAGGGTCATCTCGTAGGCGATCTGGCCCACGTCGGTCTCGCGGTCGCTGAGCACCGACAGGCAGCTGCCCTCCCCCGCCGCCGTGACGAACAGGAAGCCCTCCTCCAGCTCGATCATGGTCTGGCGCGCGGAGCCGCACCCGAAGTGGACGCCCGTGCCCTTGGCCAGGCTGTGGATGCCCGAGGACAGGGCGGCCATGTGCTCGGCGTCCGCGCGCCCCAGCCCGCTGCTGGCGCCGGTGACCAGGCCGTCCCCGGACAGCACCAGGGCGTGGCGCACGTGGGCCACCCGCTTCACCAGGTCGTCCAGGAGCCAGTCGAGTTCGTGGATGGTGCTGCTCATCCCCCGTCACCTTCCCGTGCGGTTGTCACTGCGGCCGCCCCGTCGGCGGCCCTTTCCGAACGCTCGCGCCCGCGGGCGGTGCCCCGGGCGAAGGCCGCCATGGTGGAGCGGGCGTCCTCCGCGGACCGTTCCCCTCCCCGGTCCTCCGTATGCGCCCCCGCCGGCCCCTCCCGGGGGCGCCTGCGCTGCGGGGGTACGTCCCTCAGCTGCGACGACAGGACCTCCTGCCGCCGGCGGCGGGGCAGCGGGGCGGGCGCCCCGGGTGCCGGGGCGGGCCCGGCGGGCCCGTCCGCGGCGGCCGGTTCGCGCACCAGCACCGGCGGGCGGCGCCGGGGCAGGGCCGGGACCCCCGTGCCGGGCTCCGCGCCGAACGGCTCCGGCACCGCGGCGGCCGGCCCGGCGGCGGCCATCGACCGCCCGGCCGCGGCGCCTGCGGGTGCTCCCGCCGGCACGGCCGTGCGGCCGCCGGTGTCCGGGCCGGCGCGGAACTCCCCGGTCTCCGCGTCCTCGCCGTCGCCGTCGGGCACCACCAGCAGCGTCTGCGGGACGAGGACCACCGCGACGGTGCCCCGGTCCTCCGCCGCGCGGAGGGTGACCCGCACCCCCTGCCGGGCCGCCAGGCGGCCGACGGTGAACAGGCCGAGCCGGTCGGTGTCGGGCAGGTCGAAGTCCTGCACCGCGCAGAGCCGGCGATTGGCCTCCTCCAGCCGCTCCCGGCTCATGCCCAGGCCCCGGTCGGAGATCTCCAGCACGAAGCCGCCCGGGACGCGTTCGCCGCGCACCGTGACCTTGGTCTCGGGGGGCGAGAAGGCGGTGGCGTTCTCGATCAGCTCGGCCAGCAGGTGCAGGACGTCGGCGACCGCGGGGCCGTTCAGCGCGACGCGCGGCATCCGGCGCACCGCCACCCGCGGGTAGTCCTCGACCTCCCCGACGGCCGCCCGCACCACCTCGACCATCCGCACCGGGCGGCGCCAGGCCCGTCCCGGCACGTTGCCGGACAGGATCAGCAGGCCCTCGGCGTGCCGCCGCATGCGGGTCGTCATGTGGTCGAGGCGGAACAGGTCCTCCAGCTCCACCGGGTCCTGGGCGCGCCGCTCCATGGTGTCCAGGAGGGTGAGCTGACGGTGCAGCAGCACCTGGCTGCGGCGGGCGAGGTTGGTGAAGACCGCGGAGACCCCGCGGCGCAGCCGCGCCTGGTCGAGCGCGGCCTCGACGGCGGCCCGCTGCACGGTGCCGAAGGCCCGCCCCACCTGGCCGATCTCGTCGTGGCCGAGGTTGAGCACGGGTGCGTCGAGCCCGGTGTCGACGTTCTCGTCGCCCCGGCGCAGCCGGTGCATCACCTCCGGCAGCCGGGTGCCGGACAGGGCCAGGGCCTCGTCGCGCAGCGCGGTCAGCCGGGTCCCGAGGTCACGGCTGATGCGCACCGACACCGCGATCGAGACGGCGACGGCCAGCAGGCCGACGCCGCCGGAGGCCAGTGCACTCACCAGCAGGGCGACGCCGTCGTCGCGGGCCCGCTCGCCGATGTCGCGGCCGCCCGAACGGTCGATCCCGGCCAGTTCGTTGAGCGAGGCGTCCAGGGTGGCGCGCCAGTGCCCGTGCATGACCGACGAGCCGACCTGCTCGGCCCCGGCAGCGCGTATGTGGGCCTCCATGCCCTCCAGCGCGGAGCCCACCGGGCCGTCGGTGAAGTCCTCGTACAGCGCGCGCTGCGGGGCGGGCAGCTCCGGCGCGTACAGGCCGTACAGCAGGCGGCGGCTGTCGATGGTGCCGACCAGGTCGTGGTACTGGCCCTGTGTCAGGTTCCCGGCGGTCTGGCCCGCCGTGATCATCGCGTCCTCGCGGGAGAGCATCTCGCGGCCCCGCACCAGCTCGTTGACGACGGCCGTGCGGGCGGCCAGGTCTCCGCTGCGCAGCGCGCCGAGCGAGGAGCGGACCTTGAACGAGGGCTCGATGACCTCGGAGTACCGCTTCAGCGCCTCGTCCCAGGGGATGTCGCGGTACTGCACGTCGTCCCTGAGCGCGCCGATCCCCTCGACGGCCTTGACCATCCGGGCCAGGCGGGCGCGCTGGCGGCCGTCCAGCTCCTCCAGCCGGTTCGTGTCCGCGGCGTGCTCGCGGAGCACGGTCACGGCCCGGGTGGTCCTCTCGCGGTCCGTGGCCATCTGGCCGCCCGCGAAGTCCCGGCCGCCGCCGGCCAGGTAGGCGACCGAGGAGCGGCGTTCGGCCTGCAGTGCCTCGACCACGTCGTCGACGGGCTCGCCGAAGTACTGGTAGGTCTGGGCGACCCGGGTCAGGCTCCAGGCGTCGCCGAGCGCCGAGGCCGCGCCGAAGGCCCACATGCCGACCGTGGAGGCGAGCGGCAGCACGAGCAGTGCCAGGAGCTTCGCTCGTATGGAACGGCGGTGCGGGTACTGCAGGCGCATTGACTCTCCGTCGCTGGCAGCGGGGCCTGTGGAGCGGCGTGAGCATACCTGTTCGACCTGCTGCTTCGACAGCTTTGTGCACGTATTTGCGCACGTAATCGCCGGGGCCGGGGCGGAAGGGACGGATCCGGTGCCCGGATCCGCCGTACCCGGCCCCGGCCTCCGGGTTTCCGGGGGGCGACCTTCCCCCGTAAGTGACCGACGAGTAACTTACGGGGAGCAGTCACCACCAGCCTGTCCCGAGCCAAGGATGCTCCCATGCCCGAACTGACCCGATCCGCCGACCTGTTCCTGCTGGACCTCGGCAGCGACGAGAACCGCTTCCACCCGGACTGGATCGGCGAGGTCGACGCCGCCCTGGACGAGGTCGAGGCCGCGGAGGGCCCCAAGGCCCTGGTCACCACCGCCACCGGCAAGTTCTGGTCCAACGGACTGGACCTGGAGTGGCTCGGCGCGAACCCGGACGGGATCAACGCCTACGTGGCGTCCGTGCACGGGCTCTTCGCACGCTTCCTCTCCCTGCCGGTCCACTCGGTCGCCGCCGTGCAGGGCCACTGCTTCGCCGCGGGCGCGATGATCGCCCTGGCCCACGACTTCCGCGTCATGCGCGGCGACCGGGGTTACTTCTGCCTCCCCGAGGTCGACATCCACATCCCCTTCACCCCCGGCATGGACGCCCTCATCCGCTCCCGGCTGACCCCCCAGGTCGCGCACACGGCGATGACCACGGGACGCCGCTACGGCGGCCGCGACGCCCGCGCGGCCGGGATCGTCGACCAGGCCGTCGACGGGGACGAGACGGCCGTCCGGGCCGCGGCGACCGAGCTCGCCGCCGGCCTCACCGGCAAGGCCGGGGCCACCTTGGGGACCATCAAGAACCGCATGTACGCCGAGGTGCTGCGCGTGCTCCGCGACGAGGACGCCAACCGGCTCTGACCGGCACCGGGGCCCGGCCGTCCCGGCTCCGGGGAGCGGACGCGGGAAGCCCCGGCCAGGACGGGGGGAACCTGGCCGGGGCGGTCGGTGTGCGGGCCGCCGCGGCGGTGACCGGCCGACGGCCGGCGCCGCGGGGCCCCGCCGGGGGGCGCCCCCGGTGCGTGCGGAGCAGGCTCCGGGGACGGCGCCCTTGCGGGCCCGCATGTTGTTCAACCATAAAACACGATGGCGCGAGCTCCGAACCCGGGGCGCGCGGAAGCCTCCTCACCGGCCTCGTCAGGTCCCGGCCCCGGCCCCCGTCGGGCCCCGGTCCCGGCCCCCGTCGGGCCCCGGTCCCGGCCCCGGGCTACCGGGCGAGCCAGACCCGCAGCGGGCCCGCGGGGGCGAAGCCGTGGCGGAGCGCCGCCGCCAGGTCCGGCCCGTGCTCGTAGCCGACCAGGGGCAGGCCCGGGAAGCGGGCCGAGACGGCGGCCACGGCCCCCGCCCAGGCGGCGTCCGCGGTGCAGCCGTCGGCCGCGAAGAGGTTCGACAGGCCCACCGCGGCCACGCCCTCCCCCCGGTGCGCGATCACGCCGGCCACCGGGCCGCCGCCGTCCCCGGGCCCGCCCGTCCAGCCCCCGAGCACGGTGACCGCGGGGTCGGCGAGCAGCCCGGGAGTCAGCGGGCCGGAGCCGTCCCCGTCGCCCCGGGCGTGCAGCCACCGGGCGAACTCCTCGGGGCCGTCCACCTCCCGCCACACCGGGCCGCCGGACGCGTCCGGCGGAGGGGCGGGCGTCGGCGGGTGCGCGGGCCGGTGGATCCACTGGGCCTCGAACAGCACGTCGAAGCCGTGCGGCGCGAGGTCCAGGCGGGCGAAGCTGTCCTTGACCGACGCCCCGGCCGCCTCCGTGTCGATGCCGGCCAGGACATCGGCCGCGACGGCGTCGGGCGACAGCGTCACCGCGTCCGGGTACAGCGGAGGGGTCCGGCGGCCGGAGGCCCAGACCCGCGGCCCGAGGCGTCCGGGGGCGCCGTGGAGGCGGCACACCGCCCGGCACCAGGCGGCGTTGTCGGCGGCGGCGAGGAACACCCGTTCATCCACTCGGCCCACAGGGCCGTCATTGTCCGTTCGGTTCACCGGGGCAGCCTGGCAGCACCTCGGACCCCGGCGCACCTGTGTTTCCGAACGGCCCCCGCCCTCCGCCGGCGGCTCTCCGCCCGCCCCGTTCCGCCTCGCGCACCGCCCACCCCTGGGGCACCGTGGAGCCGGAGAACGTCGCACGACCCACGGAGACCGCCATGAGCCACAATACCTACCGCGTGACCGAGATCTACGGGACCTCCCACGAGGGCGTCGACGCCGCCATCCGCAGCGGCATCGAGCGGGCCTCGCAGACTCTGCGCCACCTGGACTGGTTCGAAGTGACCCAGATCCGCGGCCACCTGGAGAACGGGCAGGTCGAGCACTACCAGGTGGGCCTCAAGATCGGCTTCCGCCTCGAGGACGAAGAGTCCGCGGGCTCCTGAGGCACCGCGGGCCGTCCGCCCGGCCCCGGCCTCCCGGCCCCCTGGCCCCCTGGCCCCCGCAGGATCCCTCCCGCGCACGCCCTTTCTCCGGTCCCCGCCCTCCGTCCGCGGCGCCCGCGGCTCCCCCGGGACGCGGGGCCGGACGCCACGCCCGGCCGCGTCGCGGCTCCGGACCGGCGGGCGGGCCGACTACGGTGGGCGCTCCGGGCCACGGTGAACGCCCGGGGAGCGGGAGGAGGAGGCATGGTGATCAACAGGTTGACGGAGCGGCTGGGCCGGGCGATACGCGGCGACGTTCCCCCCGAGCCGGCCCGTCCGGGCGCCCCTTCCCGGCAGCACAACCTCTTCGAGGCCGCCGCCGCCTACGTCGTCGCCTCCGCCGCCGGCGACGACGAGGCCATGGCCTCGGCCGAAAGCCGGGTCCAGCCGGACGCGCTGATGTTCGGCGTCACGGAACTCGCCCGCCGCTCCCTGGTGGCGCTCGCCCACGAGCACGGCACCACCCCCGACCTGATGGCCCGTTCCCTCCTGGGGCTGAAGAGCGGGCAGCCGCCCCGGGACCGGGCCGGGGAAGGGCCGTCCGCCGGCTCCGCCGGGCCGTCCTGACCGCCCGCCCCCGCCGCGCACGGCCGGGACGCCGCACGGGGCGTGTCGCCGGAAAGACGCCGGACCGTTGCGCCCCGCACTCTCGACGCGGAGGTTACCGGCTGGTTAGGGTGCGCCCACCCGAGGAGAGTGGAGGCAGGCGGTGACGGAGACGGCGGAGGGTGCCGGGCACGCCGAAGGACCCGTGGGGGCCGCGGACGCCGCAGGCCCCGCGGACACGCCGGGCGCACCGGCCCCGCAGGGCGCGCCCGACGACGACGCGCTGTTCGTGCTGACGGCGCTGATGCTCACCCCGGCGCAGTTCCCGGGCGTCCTCGGGGACGACTATCCGCAGGCGTGCGCGGCGCTGGGCCTGGAACCGTTCGAGGAGGGCTACGGGCTGCTCCTGGGCCAGGACGGGGCCGGCGCCCGCTGGACGGTGGCCGTCTCCGACGTGGCGCTGACCGCCTGCGCGATCGCCGCGTGGGACTGCGGCATGGAGTACGAGCTGTCCCCGCCGGAGGAGAGCGTCGAGGCGGCCCTGCCCGGCTGGCCCCTGGAGCTGGCCGTGTGCGCGCCCGGGGTGCCCGCCCCGCACGACCCGGACCCGGCCGAGGCCGGGGAGCCGCTCGCCCCGCCGGACACCTCCGTGTGGGGCCCGGCGCAGCGGCGGCTGGGCGCGGACGAGATCGCGGCGCAGTGGGCGCAGTGGCGCGCCCGGGTCGAGGAGGGGGCCGAGCTGGTCGGGGCCGGGGAGGGCGACGCCCACCCCGGGCTGCGGCGGGTGCTGGAGGAGGCGGCCGCGTACACGCGCACTCCCCCGCCGCCGGGCCGGGTCCGCTCGGCGTTCGCGTCGGACGGGGCGCGCACGGTGCGCGCCGACGGGCCCGGCTGGAGCCTGGTGGCGCGCACCGACGACATCGCCCTGGTCCTGCTCGACGACGAGCCGGGGCAGGTGCTGCCGGTGGGCCGGGGCAAGGAGCTCCCGGGCCTGCTGGAGTCCCTCGTCGCGCTGGCGGCCGCCCCGGCCCGATGAACGGCCGCCCCGGCCCGATCCCGGAGGCGGGCCGGGGCGGGGTCAGGCGCGGGCCGGGCGGGGTCAAGAGCAGGCGGGATCAGGCGCGGGCGGTGGCGCGCACATCGGCGGTGACCGCGGCCGCCGCCTTGCGGGCGGCGACCAGCACCGGGTCCCACACGGGCGAGAACGGCGGGGCGTACCCGAGGTCGAGGGCGGTCATCTGCTCCACCGTCATGCGCGCGGTCAGCGCCACCGCGGCGATGTCGACCCGCTTGCCCGCGCCCTCGCGGCCGACGATCTGCAGGCCGAGCAGGCGGCCGGTGAACCGCTCGGCGATCGCCTTGACCGTCATCGGCTGCGCGCCCGGGTAGTAGCCGGCCCGGCTGGTGGACTCGGTGACGACGGTGACGAACTGCAGCCCGGCGGAGCGGGCCTGCGCCTCCGTCAGGCCGGTGCGGGCGATCTCCAGGTCGCACACCTTGCTGACCGCCGTGCCCACCACGCCGGGGAAGGTCGCGTAGCCGCCGCCGACGTTGGTGCCGATGACGCGGCCGTGCTTGTTGGCGTGGGTGCCCAGGGCGACGTGCTGCTCGCTGCCGGAGACCAGGTTGAGGACCTCGACGCAGTCGCCGCCGGCCCACACGTCGCCGTGGCCGCGCACCCGCTGGGCGAGGTCGGTGAGCAGTCCGCCGGAGGCGCCGAGGGGCAGCCCGGCGGCCTTCGCGAGCCCGGTGGCCGGGCGCACGCCCAGGCCGAGGACGACGACGTCGGCCGGGTACTCGGCGTCGTCGGTGACCACCGCCCGGGCCCGGCCCGCCCCGTCCACCAGCACCTCGCGGGCGGCAGCCCCGGTGACGACGTCGATGCCCATGCCCTTCATGGCGTCGCGCACCAGCACGCCCATGTCCGGGTCGAGGGTGGACATCGGCTGCTCGGCGCGCTCGAGGACCGTGACCTGCAGCCCCCGGCCGACCAGCGCCTCGGCCATCTCCACGCCGATGTACCCGGCTCCGACGACGACCGCCCGGCGGGCGGGGTGCGACTCCAGGTCGCGGACGACGGCCTCCCCGTCCGCCAGCGTCTGCACGCCGTGGACGCCCCCGGCGTCCATCCCGGGCAGGTCGGGGCGCAGCGGCGACGCCCCGGTGGCGACGACGAGTTGGTCGTAGCCGGTCCACCGCTCGGTGCCGTCGTCCGCGTCCCGGGTGCGCACCCGCTGCCGTTCGAGGTCGATCTCCACCGCCTCGGTGCCGGTGCGCACGTCGATCCCCCGCCTGCGGTGCTCCTCGGGGCTGCGGGCGACGAGCCGCTCGGGCCCGTCCACCCGCCCGCCGATCCAGTACGGGATCCCGCAGGCGGAGTACGAGGTGCGCCGGCCCCGTTCGAGGGCGACGATCTCCAGGTCCTCCTCCGGGCGCATCCTGCGGGCCTGGGCCGCCGCCGACATCCCGGCCGCGTCCCCGCCGATCACCACCATCCGCTCCGCCATGCCCCGCACTCTCCTCGCTCCCTCGTACCCGCCGCTCCCGCCCCGCGGAAGCCGGCCCTGGGCCTCCTACCCGTTCCCGGTGCGGCGAACATCCGTCCCGCCCGGGATGCATCCTTCCGCCTTTTCGGCGTGTCATGTTCGGTAAGGGCGTTTCGGCGGCTCAGCCGCCGAGCGACGACCGACGACCCGCTGCGAGGAGTCCGGCATGTTCCGTCATCCCTCCCGTCCGCACCGCCCCGCCCGCTTCTCCCGCCCCGCCCGGGCCGCCGCGGCCGCCGGCTGCGCCGCGGTCCTCGCGCTCGCCGCCCCGGGGGCCGCGCTCGCCCACGACCGGGCCCCGCAGCACGGCCCCCGGGACTCGCAGTACGCGCACCCGGGCCCGTGGCAGGACCACCCGGCCCCGTGGCAGGACCACCGGGGCCCGTGGCGGGACCGTGCGGATTCGCGGGGGGAGCCGGCTCCGCGGGCCCCGCAGTACACGGCCGAGCAGGTGCACCGGTTCCTGGTGGACTTCTACGGCGAGCACGGCCCCACACCGTGGGAGCGTGCGCACCTGGTCACCGGGGAGCTGCGGCTGAAGGCCGCGCGGACGACCGGCTACGACCTGCTGCTGTGCGCGCGCAGCGCCCCCGACGACATCCGGGTCGGCCCGGTGACCACCGCCGCGTCCGCCGGCGTGGGCTGGGCGACGGTGTACACCTCGTGGGACGGCGGCCGGGAGACGTCCTCCTTCACCGCCTACGTCTTCCTGGACACCGCCGCGCCGCTGATGCTGGCCGACGTGGACTGCGCCGCCCCCGCCGGCTGAGGGGGCGGCCGCCCGGGAGGGACACGCGCACCCCGGCTCCCCGCGCGATCGGGCTACCCCGCGCGCCCCGGCTCCTCCGTGCTCCCCGGCTCCCCCGCCGCCTGCACCTCCTCGGCGAACCCGCCGATCCAGTCGGCCAGGACGGCCGCGTGGGTGAGCGGCGCCCAGTGGCCGGCCCGCAGCGGGCGGCGGCGCAGCCGGGGGGCCCAGCGTTCGAGTCCGTCCGTGAGCATCGGGCGCACGTACAGGTCCCGGGTGGGGGTGACGACCTGGACGGGGACGTCGGTGGTGCGCCGGCCGGGCCGGGCCAGGCGGGACCCCATGTTGGCGCGGTAGAGCCGGACGCCGTGCACGGCATCGTCGGCGAGCGTCGGGGCGGGGTGGCCCGGGGTCCTCCCCGCGCCCTCGGTCAGCTCCAGCAGCCGCCCCCAGGTGCGGGCCAGGACACCGCGCCACACCAGGGCGGGCAGGAGGGGCAGGTGGAAGAAGGCGATGTAGCCCGAGTGCGCCAACTGGTCGGCGAGCTGGAGGAGGTGGCGCGGCGTCGGGCGGCGCAGGCGGTCCCGCATCCAGTGGCCCACGTGGTCCAGGCAGGGGCCGGAGACGGAGGTGAAGGAGGCGATGCGCCCTCGCAGCCGGGTGCCGGTCACCGCCTCCCAGGACTGGATGGACCCCCAGTCGTGGCCGGCCAGGTGCACCGGCGCGTCCGGGCTGACGGCGTCCAGGACGGCGGCGAGGTCGTCCTCGAGCCGGTCCAGGGCGTAGTCGCGGGTGCGGCGCGGGACGTCGGAGTCGCCGGAGCCGCGGACGTCCGGGACGACGACGTGGAAGCGGCCGGCGAGCCGCTCGGCGACCTGCCGCCACACCGCTCCGGTGTCCGGGTAGCCGTGCACCAGGACGACGGTGGGGGACGCCGGGTCGCCCCACTCGCGCACCGCGAGCCCGACCCCGTCGGGGGAGGTCACGCGGCGCAGGGTCTCCCCCGGGCCGCCGGCCGGTCGTTCCGTTCCCGCCTGGACCGCCTTGTTGGACATGGTGTCAATATACGGGCCGGTAGCTCCCCGGCAAGGGCCCGCGCGAAAGGCGGCGCCCCTTTGGGGGCGCCGCCCGGGGCGGGGCGCGCTCAGTGCTGTCCGCGCGCGGTGGCGGAAGCTCCCCCGAACAGCCGAGCCAGCGCCCGGAAGGGCAGCGTCACCACCGAGGCGAGGGTGCTGCCGACGGCACGCAGGACATCCGCCACTGCTCGGAACATGGGTCAACCTCCTGGAACGAGAACGTCGTTGTACGCGTATCGCGCCTTTCCGCACCGTCCGTCCGCAAACCGCAGGGGGCTTGCACAAACCGCAGGGGGCTTGCACAAAAGAGGCTAACCGCTCTGCTTCCCGCGGCCGCGTTCCTCGCGGCGCCTCTCCCGGCGGCGCTCCGCCTTGCTGCGCATCCGGGCGGGGATGACGAACCAGCAGACGGCGAACCAGGCCGTCACGCCGAGGACCGTCCAGTGGGCGACGACGTTCCCGGTCGCCACCCGGAGCAGCAGGAGCAGGGCCGAGACGATGGTCAGGGCGAGCAGGGTGATGCCGATCATGACCAACTTACTGGCGGCCTGTACCAGTTCGGGCTTCATCTTCTGACCGGCCAGCAGCCGGTGGAAGGATACGGGCGCGATGAGCGCGCCGGTGGCGGCCGCACCGAGGACCACCGTGACGACGTACAACTGGTGGTCCAGCGGGCTGAGCTCCGGGAACCTGGGGGTGAAGGCCACCGTCAGCAGGAAGCCCAGGAGGATCTGCACGCCGGTCTGGGCGACCCTCACCTCCTGGAGGAGTTCGACCCAGCGGCGGTTGGTCCGCTCCTGCAGGGTCTCCTCGTCGCCGGAGGGTCTGGAGGAGTCCTCGTCGTGTATGTGCGCGCCGTCTTCGTTCACGGTCGGCGTATTCCCCCGCGCGCCGGGTCCATCCCTCGGGTACGGGCTCCCCCGCAGGTCGGCGGCACCGCGGTGGTGCGGGGCGCCGGCCGGCGGGGGCCGGGCGGGAGTCGGGGGCGGGAGTTCGGTCAGCCCTTCCCGAAGTGCTCGACCGGGAAGGCGCCGTTGCCCAGGGCGGTCGCGGTGAAGGCCCCGGCCAGCTCCGTGAGGCGTTCGACGCCCGCCTGCCCCAGGTGCTCGTAGGGGGCGTGGTCGAGGCGGTCGGTCGCCTCCTCGACGTCACGGCGCAGCCGCACACCGTCCTCGGTGAGCTCGCCGTCCGCGTCGAGGAGACCGCGGGCGCGCAGCCGGTCGCGGGCCTCCGCCCACTGCCCGGCGGTCCAGCCGCGGCTGGCCTGCACGAACGCCGGGGTGAAGCCCTTGCCGGTCGCGGTGTGGGTGACGAGCGCCTCCAGGCCGTCCAGGCCCGCGGCCGCCAGGGCCGTCAGGTGGCCGTCGCCGCGGTGCTCGCGGAGCAGGGTCGCGGCGTGCCACAGCGCCAGGTGGGGTTCGTCGGGAACGGGGAGGTCGGCATTGGCCGCGCAGAGGGGACGGGCCTCGCGGGAGCACGCCCCGGCCGCGCGCAGCGCCAGCCCGGCGGCCTCGGCCATCCCGGCGGAGGCGACCGCCTCCTCGCCCAGCAGCCGCCGCAGGACGGCGTCGGCGACGCGCAGCCGGATCCGCAGGACGTCCTGCGGAGTGGCCTCGGACCACACCGCCGGCACGTGGCGGGCCACGAGGTCGTGGTTGAAGTTGTAGAAGGTGGCGGTGACGGTCCCGGGCCCCACGGCACCGAGCGGGGCGGCGCGGCCGGCGAAGTAGGCGGCCGAGGGGTGCCCGATGCCCGCGGCGGCCAGCTCCGTGCCGTACTCGGGGGCGAAGTAGATCGCCGAGTGCAGCGGGTTGATCGCGTTGTGGCAGCGGCGGGCCGCGCGGGAGGACACGGCCGCGGTGGTGGAGGCGGAGGTCATGGCGCTCACGCTACCGTCCGCCCCCACCGTGCCGTACCGACCGGTAGGAACTTCCCGGGCCGGGGAGGGCGGGCCCGGAGGACCGCCCGGGGCAGCGTCTCAGCCGCCCGCCCCCACCGGGGCCGTGCGACCGGCCTCCCGCTCCGCGGCGATCTCCAGCTGGAACGCCTCGTTGCCCAGGCCGATCCGGGCGTACTGCTCGGGGCGGCGCAGCTTCAGTGCCAGCCCGTGCAGCGCGCCCACGACGGCCGCAGCGCCGATGAGGCCCGGCAGGATCCAGGCCAGCGGGGAGCCGGGCTGCGCGGCCACCAGGACGTCGAAGTCGGCCAGGGCGAAGCAGAGGATGACCAGCAGGGCGGCTCCGGCCAGACCGGAGCAGACCAGGCGGGGAGCCTGGGCCGCGGCGGCACCGCGCCGGACGAAGAAGACGATGATCGCGACCGAGGTGACGACCATCAGCAGCAGGACGCCGAGCGCCCCGACGTTGCCCATCCAGGTGAACAGGTGGACGACCGGGTCCTTGCCGGCCAGCGCGAAGGCGCCCACGACCGTGACGGAGACGGCGGTCTGCAGCAGCGACCCGATCGCCGGGGCACCGCTGGACTTCGACGCCCGGCCGACGGCCCGCGGCAGCAGCCCCTCGCGGCCCATGGCGAAGGCGTACCGGGCGACGACGTTGTGGAAGCTGAGCATGCAGGCGAGGATGCCGGTGGTGAAGAAGACATTGAGTGCGTCGGTGAACACCGGGCCCAGGCGCTCCCCGCTGAGGACGAAGATCATCCCGGCGCCCTCGTCCCGCGCCGTGCCGACCACGTGGTCCGGGCCGGTGGCGACCCCGATCGCCCAGGAGCTGAGGGCGTAGAAGACGGCGCTGAAGCCGACCGCCCAGAACATCACCCGGCCGACCACGGTCTGGGCGCTGCTGGTCTCCTCCGCGTACACCGGTGCCTGCTCGAAGCCGGTGAAGGCCGCGATGGCGAAGCACAGGGCGGTCCCCAGCCCGGCGCCGACGAGCGTGGACGGGTCGAACGCCTCCAGGCTCACGCCCTGCGGGCCGGGGTCGGCGAGGAAGGCGACGTCGAAGACGACGACGAACAGGCACTCGATCACCAGCAGGACGCCGATCACCTTGGCGTTGAGGTCGATCTTCAGCGCCCCCAGGACGGCGACCACGGCGACCGCGGCCAGCGCCGGCACCCACCAGGCGAGGGACGCTCCCAGGTACTGCCCGGCCAGCGCGGAGACCTGGTAGCCGAAGAGGCCGTAGACGCCGACCTGCAGGGCGCTGTAGCCGGCCAGCGCGACGAACGAGGCGGCGGCCCCCGCGGTGCCGCCGAGGCCGCGGGATATGTAGGCGTAGAAGGCGCCGGCGTTGTGCACGTGCCGGCTCATCTCCGCGTAGCCCACGCTGAACAGGGCCAGGACCGCGGCGAGGAGGACGAACAGCAGCGGCTGCCCGACGATCCCCATGACCGCGTAGGTGGTCGGCATCACTCCGGCCACGACCATCAGCGGAGCGCCCGCGGCGAGCACCGACAGCAGCAGTCCGGTGGTGCCGATGCGACCGGCGCGCAGTGCCCGTTCCTGCCCCTTGTAGGTGCTGATGCCTTCACTGCCCGTCAACATGGCTGTCTCGTTCCTTCGTCGTGGTGGGGCTGTCGTGGTGGGACCGGGGGCGGGGCGCGTGCGCGGGACGGCCCGCCGCGGTTTCAGGACCCGGGCCGGCCGCCGCGGGCCCGGGCGCGGGCCCGGCGGAACGCCTCGGCGGCGTCGGGCTCCCCGTAGGCCCAGGGCTCGCGGGTGGCGTGCGGGCCGATGACGTTGAACAGCGCCGCGGCCTCCGTCGTGCGGCCCTCGTGGTACTTGGCGTGGGCGAGGTAGTTGAGGTCGAGCTTGAGGCGGGCGTGGTCCCGGCCCTCCCCCTCGAGCCACCAGTCGAACGCCAGGCGCAGCCCGCGGCGGGCCCGGGCGGAGGTCCAGTACAGGGAGTCGGCTATGTCGGGGGCGAGTTGGCGGGCCGTCATCAGCACCCGGAACCGCTCGGCGTGGGCGATCACCGGCAGCATCGCCAGCGGCGACCCGGGGGGCCGTTCCCACACCACCTGGTCGGCGAACTCGTACACCTCGTGGAAGGGGTCGTCGGCCGCGCTCTCGCGGCGCTCGGCGAGCCAGGCCGTCATCGTGTGGTGCGCGCCGTGGTGCCAGGGGTCGCGGCTGCGCACCTGGTCGAAGCAGGCCTTCAGGCGGCCGCTGTCGGTACTGGTGTGCCGGACCAGGAGCAGCAGTCCGTACCAGGGCGTGGGGTCCTCGGGAAGGCTGCGGGCCGCGGACGTGCAGGCGGCCTCCGCGTCGGCCGCGGGGATCTCGCCCCGGACCGCGGAGACGACGGCGGCGTGGGCGGCGAGTACGGCGGCGTCCGCGCTGTCCGGCTCCGCCATGAGCCACTCGTCGGCCCAGCGGGAGCGGGCCGCGGGCTCGGCGAGGACGGTGACGCGGTGGGCGCGCCGGTCCCAGTCCCGGCCGGTCGCGGCCAGGAGGCTGCGCGCCTCGGTCCAGCGGCCCATGGCGAGGGCGTCCCGGGCGCGCGACAGGGCCCGGTCGTCCAGTGCCGGGTCCATGGTGAAGTCGTCCCGGGGCCGGAAGCGGAACGGCGGAGGGGGCGGGTTCATCTCGCGATGGCCGCCACGGGGGCGTGTGTCACGTCCAGCTCCGGGGAACTCGGTTGTCGAGGGGGGATGCGGTGCCTCGGCGAGGGGTGGTGCCCGGCAGCCGTTGATCATCAGCCAATCGGAACCGGGGTCGCCTCTTCAAGGCCCGCCCTGTTGTCTCGTTGTAGTCCCCGCGTGCACACTGTGTGGCCACCGGGCGGGAACGTTCCCGCAACGACGGCGTGCCGTCCCGCGCGCATATGACCATTGCACGGGACAGGTCGAGAATCGACGGCATTCCCCCGGTTTTCCTGCGCGACCCGCGCCGTGCCTGGTATTTCGGATCGTGCGCCCCAAGATCACGGGGGTGGGGCGGCACCGGGCGGCAGGGCGTCGGCCGGCGCGGACGGCATCGAGGGGAACACGTGGGCAAGAGCATCGACCGCGCGTCGTCGCATCCACTGGCCTTCGTCCGCCGGCGCCGCGGCTGGAGCTACCAGGAGCTCGCCCGGGTGGTGGCCGACAACGCCCGCGCCCTGGGGGTGCCCATGGCCGCACGCCGCGAGAAGGTGTGGCGCTGGGAGCACTGGGGCGTGGTGCCGGAGGCCGACAGCCAGCGGGCCCTGGCCCGCGCCCTGGGCGTGCCGGCCGAGCGCCTGGAGTCCCACCCGTGGCCGGACTGGCTGCCGGCCCACTCCGGGGTGCCGACGGGGCGGCCGTGGACCGGGGCCGGCAGCCTGGCCGCCCTGGCGGAGCTGGCCGACGACGCGGGAGCGGACCCGCGCGGCTACCCCCTGGTCACCGGCAGCGCCCTGGCCGAGGCGCTGGCCGAGTGGCGCACGGCGGTGGCCGGACGGTCCCCGCGGCAGCGGCCCGGCCCCCCGGGCCCGGTGGACGCGGTGACGGTGCACTGGGCCCAGGAGTCGGTCACCGGCCTGCGGCGGCTCGAGGACCGCCTCGGCAGCGGCGCGGTACGGCACCGGGTGGAGGCCGACCTCGGGCTCGTCCGCGAGCTGCTGCACCGGGGCACCCGGGAACCGCGGCTGCGCACCGAGCTGTTCCGGACGGCGGCCGACCTGGCCCACCTGGGCGGCTGGGTGTGCACCGACACCGCCCGGCACGGGCCCGCGCAGCGCTTCTTCCTCACCGGCCTGCGCCTGGCGCACACCGCCGGGGACCGGCCCCTGGCGGCGAACCTGCTGGCCGGCCTGAGCCTGCAGGCGGCGCTCGCCGGCCGCCCCTCCGACGCGCTGGCCGCGGCCGACGCCGCGCGGGAGGCGGCCTCCGGCAGGACCTGCGCGAGGGTGCGGTCGATGGTCGCCACCCGCCGGGCGCGGTCCCACGCCCTGCTGGGCGACGAGCGCGCCTGCCGCCGGGCGCTGGAGGAGGCGCGGCGGCTGCTGGACCGCGCCGAGGCCCGCAGCGGGAACGACCCGGCGTGGATCTACTACTTCGACGAGTCCGAACTGGCCGGCCAGGCCGGGAGCGCCCTGCTCGACCTGGGCCTGCCGGCCGAGGCGGCGCCCCTGCTGGAGAGCGCCCGGGCCGTCCGCGCCGCCGAATTCCCGCGGGACCGCGCCGTCTACGCCGCGCGCGCGGCCGTCGCCCACGCGCGGTGCGGGAACCGCGCGCGTGCCGGGGCCCTGGCCGAGGAGGCCGCCCGGACCGCCCTGAACTGCGTCTCCCCCGGCGCGACCGCGGCGCTGGAGCAGGCACGCGCCGCGCTGGACGAGGCGGCGGCCCTGAGCGGCGGCGGAGCACCCCTGGTCACCCCGTGAGGGCGCCCGGGGGGTGCCGAAACGCGGCTGACACCGGGTCGGGTCCGCCCGAGAATACGGGCATGGCACCCGACACACCGGCCGCACCTGCCGAACCGACCGCACCTGCCGCACCCGACGCACCGGCCGCACCTGCCGCACCTGCCGCACCTGCCGCACCTGCCGCACCTGCCTGGACCGTCGCCCCCGCCCCCGTGGAGTCCCCCGAATCGCAGGCCCTGCTGAGGGAGTACCACATCGACGTCAGCGACAGCTGGTACATGCTGCACCTCGGCCGTCCCTCGACACCCGCCGAGATCGAGGAGGGACTGGCCGACTCCCCGAGCGACGACCTGGCGCCGCCCACCGGCCTGTTCCTGGTCGGCCGGTACGGCGGCACCCCGGCGGGCTGCGCGGGCCTGCGCGTCCTCGACCCGCGCACGGTGGAGCTGACCCGGGTGTTCGTACGGCCCGCGCACCGCGGGACGGGCGGCGGACGGCACCTGCTGGCCGCCGTGGACGAGGCCGCCCGCGGCCTGGGCGCGGAGCGGATCGTCCTCGACACCCGCCTCGACCTGACCGGGGCCCGCGCCCTGTACACCGCGTACGGCTACACCGAGATCCCGCCCTACAAGCACGGCCCGTACGCGGAGGTCTGGTACGGCAGGGAACTCGGCCCGGGCCGCGGCACCGGGACCGCGACGGGCGGGGCGGCGGCCGGCCGGCCCCGGGGCCGCTGACACCGGCCGGCGGGGCGCCGCCTGCCCGGGCGCCGGGTACCCGGGCGCCGTGACGCGCCCGGTGTCAGCCGCCGTCGGCGAGGCGTGCGGGGAAGCCGCCGGTGGCCACCGGCCCCCAGCGGCGCGGGGTGACGCGCAGCAGTGACTTGCCCTGCCTGAGCATCGCCGCCCGGTACTCGTCCCAGTCCGGATGCTCCCCGGAGATGTTGCGGTAGTACTCGACCAGCGGTTCCACCGACTCGGGCGCGTCGATCACCTCGGCCGTACCGTCGATCTGGACCCAGGGGCCGTTCCAGTCGTCGGACAGGACGATCAGGGAGACCGCCGGGTCGCGGCGGGCGTTGCGCACCTTGGCACGCTCGGGATAGGTGGAGACGACCACGCGTCCGGAGTCGTCCACCCCGCAGGTGACGGGCGACCCCTGCGGGCCGCCGTCGAGGCGGCGGGTGAGCAGGACCGCGCGGTGGCGGGGGCGGACGAACTCCAGCAGCCCCCGGAGGTCGACACGGTCGTTGGTGGCGATGTTCGGGCTCATACCCGGACGATAGGCGCTGCCGCGGGCCGCGGGACCGGACGACCCGCGCGGTGCTCCGACCGGGGCCGAGAAGGCCCGGCGCACGATCCGGGACGAACGCCCCTCGTCCGCGGCTCCGAACTGCCCGCAGCACAGTCGCCGCGTACATGCAAGACCGGCAGTTTTCCCCAACGGCCTTGCCGGGTGAATATTCTGAGTGAACATCCTACGTACGCGCCCGGTCGGCAACTGCCGGGCGCAGTCCGTGTGTGGATGGCGCCAGGAGGCCGGCCGTGACCTTGTCCGTGACCCCGTTGAGAGTCCCCGAGTTCTACTGCCCCGACCCTCCGCAGGTGCACCCGGCCGCCGCGGAGCTCGACCGGCTCGGCACGCGGTGGCTCGAACGCTCCGGCATCTGCCCCGACCCCGTCCGGCGCGAGCGGCTGGCCCGCCACCGGATGGGGCGGTTCGTGGCCCTGACCGCCCCGCGCGGCCTGGACGAGCGGATGCAGGTGGTGACCGACCTCAACCTCTGGTACCACGCACTGGACGACACCTACGGGGACGCCGGGCCGGCCGGCCGCCACCTGGGCGACCTCGCCGCCGTCTTCGCCGGCCTGCTGCGCGCCCTGGGCACCCCGGAGTCCCCGGCCGGCGAACCGTTCGCCGAAGCGCTGCGCGACATCCGGCTGCGCCTGGGCCGCTTCGCCACCCCCCACCAGCTCACCGAGTGGACCAGGGGCCTGCAGAACTACTTCCTGTACGAGCTGTGGGAGTCCGCCAACCGCGAGCGGCGCAGCCTGCCGGACCTGGACGCCTACACCGTCTTCTGCGCGGACGGCCGCGCCGCGAACCCGTCGATGACCATGCTGCCGATCGTCGGCGGCTACGAGCTGCCCGGCGACGAGCAGCAGAGCCGGGCGGTACGGGCGCTGACCGAGATGAGCTGCGTCATCGCCTGCTGGGACAACGACGTCTACTCCTACCCCAAGGAACGGCTCCAGGGCCCGCACCACGCGAACCTGCTCAACGTGCTGGCCCGCGAGCGCGGGTGCGACCCGGCCGACACGGTGGCCGAGGCGGTGGCCATGCGCGACCGCGTCATGTGCGCGTTCCTGCGGCTGCGCAGGCGGACGGTGCCGCACGTCAGCGCCCCCACCGCCCGCTACCTGGCCGACCTGGGCTCCTGGATGCGCGGCCAGGTCGAGTGGGGGCTGTCCTCGATACGCTTCGCCGCCCCCGAGTACGCCGCCGTCATGCCCGAGCACTGGGCCGACTGCCCCTCGGACGACTCCCCCGGCCCGCTGGACATCCCCTCCGTCGCCTGGTGGTGGTCGGTCGACGCCTGAGGACGGGCCCCGGGCCGGCCCGCTCAGTCCTGTGCGCCCGGGCCCATCGTGTGGTCCGGGTGCCCGGGGGTGCGCCGCCGCCGTTTCATCTCCGCCTCGTGGAGGTGGCGGCGGCCGCCCAGCAGCCGCTCGCGGACCTGCTCCTCGGCCTCGGAGAAGGGGCGGTGGTAGGTGTCGTCGTAGGCCTCGACGATCTGGAAGGTCCAGTGGCCGGGGATGACGTTGCGCCCGACGATCTCGGTCTCCAGCCGGGCGGCCTCCTCCTCGTGCCCGGCCTCGCGGAGCATCCGCGCCGCCTCGCCCAGCTGCAGGTCGGCCTGGCCGGTGAGCTGGTGGAAGGAGTACAGGTGCCCGCGGGCCCGTTCGGTGGTCTCCAGCGCCTCGGAGAGCTTGCCCACCGCGTCGACCGTGGCCTCGTCCGCACCCGGCGGGATGCTGTGCTCGTCGTGTGTCATGCCGGTCCCCTTCCCCCGGAACGGCGGCCCTCCCGCCCCGCCGGGAAAAACCGCCGCGCCCCCGGCCCCGTTCACCCGGACGCGGTACCCGGCCGGGACGGGCCGTGCCCGCCGCCGGCCGACCGCGGCCCCGCGCCGCTCAGCCCCGGCACGGCACGGCACGACCTGACGGCCGATCGACCCTGACGGCCGGTCGGGCGGGGCGGCCGGTCAGGCCCCGGCCGCGAGCAGCCCGGTCCCGGCGGGGGCGGCCGCGTCCTCGACTCCGGTGCCGGCCGGCGCGGCCGCGCCGTCCCGCGCCGTGAACGGGCACGTCCATCCCTCGGGCACCCTGCGGCCCGAGTAGCGCCGGGCCTCGGAGGACTTCTCGTACTCGGCGAGGTTGGGGTTGATGTCGCCCTGGAGTTTGATGTCCTGCTTGCGGATCTTCTCCTGGAGCCTCCCCCACATGCCGTCGGCCTTGATCCGGTCGAACTGGACGTGGGAGTTGAACGCCAGCATCGGGAACGGCGGGCGCCGCCCCACCCGGCTGTGCCTCTCGTGCAGGCCGATCACGAAGAACGGGTGGCCCGCGACGCTGAAGGCGAAGTCGTCCGACCGCGGGTCGAAGGAGCGGCCTTCCGCCCACCGGTACTTCCGGACGTCGTGGTCGTGCAGCAGCTGCAGCTGCGCCCACAGCAGCCGGTCGAACTCCGCCTCGTCGAGGCCCGGCGGGTCGGCGAACGTGGCGACGAAGCTCCTGAAGGAGCGCGTCGACCAGTCCGCCGACACCACGAACTCCTCGAGGTCGTCGGCCATGCGCCGTGCCGACTCCGGATCCCCGAGCCGGTCGTAGTGGCGGTGGGTGATGCCGCCCTGCCTCCAGGCCGACCGGCCCGCCAGGCAGGCGAACGTATCGCCCAGGAGGAACTGCTCCACCTGGGCGGAAGCACCATTCGTCACCATCGCCGGCCCTCGCTCTCTCTCCGGCCGCGCCTCCCCGGGGGAGGGACACCTGCATCGACACCCGCACCAGCGGCGCCCTCGGGCGCACAACGGTTCAGGGAGCGTGACACGACACCACCCGCATCACGAAACCGCTTTCGCCACCTTCTTTTGTGGCATCCGTCACATCGGGGTTTGAGTCGGCCCGGACCGCTTCGGCTCCACGGGGCGAACGCGCAGGGCTCCCGGCCGACGGGGCCACGAGCGCGTCCCTCTCGGTGCGGAGGCCTCACCGTACCCGGCGGACGCCTCCGGCCGGTCCCCGTGATGTGCCGCTGCGGTGAAAACCCCGTGACCGGCGCCCTCCCCGGCGGGCATCCTGACCGGCATGGGCATGGGCATGGGCATGAGCGGGCGCGTCGATCCTCCCGTCCGGACCGGGACCTGCCGGCTCCCCGACGGGCGGGCGCTGGGCTGGTCGGAATGGGGGCCGCCGGACGGGGCCCCGGTACTGCTGTGCCCGGGGGCTGCGACCGGCAGCCGTCTGGGGTTCGGCACGGACCTCGTCGACACCCTCGGGGTGCGGCTGGTCTCGGCGGACCGCCCCGGCCTGGGCGCCTCCGACCCGGCCCCGGGCCGGACCCTGGACGACTGGGCGCGCGACGTGCGGCACCTGGCCGCCGAACGGGGGCTGGGCAGGCCGGCCCTCGTCGGGTACTCGCAGGGCGCGCCCTTCGCCCTGGCCTGCGCGGCCCACGGCCTCGCCTCCGCGGTGGCGGTGGTCTCGGGCACGGACGAGCTGGCCTCGCCCCGGTTCGCCGACGCCCTGGAGCCGGAGGTGCGCCGCTTGGTGGACCTCGCGGTGGCCGATCCGGAGGCCGCGGAGGCGCTGTTCGCCGGCTTCGGCAGCGCCGACGTGCTGTGGGAAGTGATCGCGGCGGGAAGCTCCGAGACCGATCTCGCGGTCTACCGGCAGCCGTCGTTCGAGACGGCACTGCGCGGCGCGTTGGCCGACGGGTTCGCCCGGGGTCCGGCCGGGTACGCCCGGGACACCCTGCTCGCCATGGGTCGTTGGCCGTTCGCCCCCGCGGACGTCGCCGTCCCCGTCGACCTGTGGTACGGGCGGCAGGACACCTCCCCGACCCACTCCCCCGACCTGGGCGCCGGGCTGGCGGCCCTCCTCCCCGACGCCCGGCGCCACCTGGTGCCCGGGGCCGGCGGGGCGCTGCTGTGGACCCGCGCCGAGCCGGTCCTGCGCTCCCTGCTGGAGCGCGGCGGGGCGCCGCTCACCCGCTGCTGAACGGCTCGTCGCTCCAGGGACGGTGCGGCTGCGGGCGGTGCGGGCCGTTACGGCGCGGCGGCACCGGGGTGTCCGGCGGCGAAGGCCCGGCGCAGTCCGCGGCCGACCGCGTCGTAGACGCCGCGGACGTGGTCGACGGCGCCGAGCATCCAGAAGAAACCGTGGGCCATGGTGGGGTTCTCCAGGTACTCGACCGGCACGCCCGCCCTCGTCAGCGCGTCGGCGTAGGCGCGGCCCTGGTCGCGCAGGGGGTCGTGGCCGGCGGTGACCACGGTGGCCGCGGGGAGGCCTGTCAGGTCGCCGCGGATCGGTGAGGCACAGGGCTCCTCGGCCCTGGCCGGGTCGGGCAGGTACTGCGCGAAGAGCCATTCGACGTCCTTGCGGGGCAGCAGGGCCCCGGCGGCGTCCTCCCCCATGGAGGGGTAGTCGTCCGCGTCGTCCGAGAAGTCCACGGCCGGGTACACCAGCGTCTGGTGGACGAGGTCCGGGCCGCCGCGGTCCCTGGCCGTCAGGGCCACCACCGCGGCCAGGTTTCCGCCGGAGCTGTCGCCGGACACGGCGATCCGGGAGGGGTCGAGGCCGAGCGCGGCGGCGTTGTCCGCCACCCACACGGTGGCCGCCCAGGCGTCCTCGGGCGCGGCCGGGTACGGGTGTTCGGGCGCCTTGCGGTAGTCCACCGAGACGACCGCGGCGCCCGCCGCGTTGGCCAGCGCCCGGGCGGGCCGGTCGGCGACCTCCAGGTCCCCCGCCACCATGCCCCCGCCGGGGAAGTGCACGACCACCGGGAGCGGCCCGTCGCCCTCGGGCACGTGTATCCGCAGCGGGACCGGGCCCGCCGGGCCGGGCGCGGTCCGCTCGACGACCCGGGCCACCGGCTCGGGTTCGCCCTGCAGGGCGATCATCGCCGCCGCGGCCGCCCTCGACTTCTCCACGGACGGTCCGGTGTCGCCCCCGCCCGCTTCGGCCGTCGCATCCGTCAGGGCCCGTATCCGGGGATCGAGTTCCACCGCTCTCCTCCTCCTGCGTCGGGAGTCCGGGAGTCCGTGACCGGACGTCAAATGGGGAGTGCTCCCCACTTGACGGACCGACCCTAGCAGCAAACGGGGAGCGCTCCACGGTTGTTGCTAGGGTGCGGACCGTGGGAGACGACCGGACGGAAGGGGCGCCGCTGCGGCGCGACGCGCGGCGCAACCGGGAACTGCTGATCGCGGCGGCCCGCGAGGTGTACGCCGAGCAGGGCGTCGAGGCGCCGCTGGACGAGATCGCCCGCCGGGCGGGCGTCGGCAACGCCACCCTCTACCGGCGCTTCCCCACCCGCGCCTCCCTCGTGGAGGCGGTCTTCCGGGACTCCCTGGCCGAGACCCTGCGCGTGGGCGAGGAGGCCCGGCGCAGCGGCGACGCCTGGAGCGGCCTGACCGGGTACCTGGAGCACATCTTCGCGGGGCTGGCCGCCGACCGGGGCGCCAACGACCTGATGACCACGGCCGTCGAGGGCGTCCCGTCCCTGGAGGCACTCAAGGCGCACCACCACGAGACCGTCAGCCTGCTGATCGGCCGCGCCCGGGAGCAGGGCACCGTGCGCGGGGACGTCACCACCGAGGACCTGCTCTTCTCCCTGGCCGCCCTCGGCAGGGTGGTGCCGGCCTCCGTCACCGTCGCGCCCGACGCCTGGCGGCGCCACCTCGCGCTCCTCCTGGACGGGCTGCGCGCCGGGGCCGCCGGCGGGCCGCTCCCCGCGCCGCCGCTCACCCCGGCCCAGCTCGGCGGCGTCCTGCACGCCCTGGGGCCGTCCACGGCGGGGCGGTAGCGGGCCGGCCCGCTACCGCGAGCGGGCCGGTCGGCGCAGGCCGCGGCACAGGCCGGCACGGACCGACGCAGGCCGCGGCGCAGGCCGGCACGGACCGGCGCAGGTCAGCGGGCGCCCTCGATCAGGCCGTAGTGGCCGTCGAAGCGCCGGTACAGGACCCGGCCGCGGTCGCTGCCGGGGCGGGCGAAGAACAGGAACGGGGACTCGGTGCGCCGCAGCCGCTCGACGGCCTGCGCCTCGTCCAGTCGCGGAGCTCCGTGCGCGCTCAGCGTGAGCGGCACCCCGGACCGCTGCGGGGGCCCCGCGGCCACCGTGCGGGCCACCCGGTAGCCGGTCGGCCCGACGCGGTAGACCACCGCGTCGCGCTCGGTGTCCGGGTCGGTGAACAGGTGGACGTCGTAGTCCATCGCGTCCATCGTCATCGCCGCGACCGCCGGGGAGCACCACACCAGCTGGGGGGCCTTGACCCGGACGATCCGGGGCTCGACACCGGGGAGGACCGGCGGCACCGCGCGGACGGCCGTCCCCTCCGGGTCCGGCCAGGGCCGCGGGGACCAGCCCCTGCTCGCCTGCGCGAAGCACTTGGCGAGCCGGCCGGCCAGCCGGTCCAGCAGAGCGTTCAGATGCGGCGCGGCGACCTGCACCCGTATCCGGCGTCCGGAGATCTCCGCGTTGACCTGGGCCACCAGGGGCGCGGGGCCCGCGGCCGGGGTCAGCCTGATCCGCACTGCCGCCACCGAGGCCTGCGCACCCGCGGCCAGTCGGGCGATGCACTCGCCCAGCCAAGTCCCCACCGTCGCGGTGAGACCCTCCCTGACCGGTGTCCCGACCGCTTCGGCCCGCTCGCTCATTGCGAACCCTTTCCCTGTTGACCAGTGCCGTCGTCCGATCGACGCGCTCGTCCGCCCATGGTCGCGGCGGTCCCCTTCCGGTTCCAGGGTCGTCCGGTCCCGACTGTCAAGGGCCGATCGGCCCTTGTGCGGCTCGACCCGCGGGGTCCTGGCCGTCCGCACAGTCCCCGCCGCGCAGTGCAACACGTCGACACGGCACCGGCCGCGAGGACCGCCCTGTGGTTCCACGCGATCAACCGCACCGGCACGGTCGAACTCCTGCTCCTGGCCGTGTTCGTGGCCACGGTCACCGCCGCCGCCGGGCGTGCCGCACAGCTGCCGGCCCTGCTGCGGGGGCTCGGCGCCGTCCTCGTCCCGCTCCTGGTCCTCGGCGGCACGGCCTTCGCTGTCGGCAGCGAACCACTGGCCGTCGTGCTCGCGGTCTCCCTCGTCGTCCTCCTGGTGCGGGTGGGCGCGGTGGCCCGGCGGATCGGACGCCACCGGTCCTGAAACCCCGCCACCTCCGGGGCCCGCCCCGCCGCGCCCGGGAACCTGAAGCCCCGATGTCCCGAGGCCCCGATGTCCCGAGGCCCCGGGGCGACGGGCCGTCCGCGCGTCGGCGGACGGCCCGTCGCCCCGGCACCGGGAGGCTCAGCAGTAGCCGTTGATCGCGCCGTTCACGCCGGTCCACAGGTAGGCGTCGCTGATCCACGTGCCGTCGGACAGCTTGTTCCACAGGCTCGTGGCGCCCCAGCGGCCGGTGTGGCTGGTGCCGTTGCTCGAGCAGGAGACGGTGACGGTGGCCCCGTCGGAGACCGAGCCGACCACCGCGTACCCGGTGCCGGGGCCGGAGCGCTTGTTCACCGTCGACGTGTCGTTGGCATCGACGATCCCCTGCGTGAAGCCGAGGGCACCGTAGTTGTACACCCCACTACCCGCGTAGACCCGCCGACTGCCGTGCATGGCCGATCCCTGGTAGGCGGAGCCGCCGTTCTTGACGACCCACTTGCCCAGGTTGTGCTCGTCCATCCCGACGTAGGCGCCGTTCTGGCGCAGGCCGAGGTGGACGTGGCGGCCGGTCGCCGAGCCGCCGCAGGTGACGTCGGTGCCGGTGTACCCGAGGAAGGTGCCGCCGCTCACCGCGGCGCCGTTGACGTTGACGCTGTTCCACAGGTGGTAGTAGTCCGTGGCGTAGCCGCGGTCGTGGACGACCCGGACCCAGCCGGTGCACATCGTGTACGCCGTTCCGGCGCGGGTGGCGCGCACCGCCTGGTCGCCCCCGGCGAAGTCGACGGAGCTCCACGGGGCCGCGCTGCCGCCCCAGCCGTGCGGGCCGCCGGTCATGGTCCAGGTCTGCCCGGTGGAGAACGGGAGCGCCATGCCCGTGCGGTAGTCGCCGGCGGCCGCCGTGCCGACCTCCCCGGCGCCGTCCCCGTCGGGTGCGTCCGCCGCCGGTGCCGCCGCCCCGCCGGGCTTGCGCCTGCCGTCCTGGGCGGCGAACAGGGGCTTCTCCCGATCCTCGACCACGGGCGAGCGCCGGGAGATGCGCGCGAACGCCTCCTCGCCCTCCATCGCCACCTTCCACTGCCCGTCCCGGCGCTCGGCGACGAAGAGCCAGCCCTCGGGCATGCGTTCCGATCCCGGTTCGGTGGCCAGCACGGCCGTGCCGAAGGCCCAGTCGCCGGAGCGGCGGGTGACGTCGACCTTCGCCCGGTCACCGTCCGCCGCGGCGCCCAGCGTCGCACGCCCGCGTTCGCGCAGCCGTGCGGTCACGGTCTCCGACAGGCCGCCGGCCCGGTCGGCGCCGGCCAGGACGGTGTCGGCCCGGGCCGGCGCCGGGGCGGCCGCGGAGGCGCCGGCCGCCCCGGTCAGGGACAGTGCGGCGGCGAGCGCCAGCAGGGCGCTCCCGGTGCGGATCCGGCGGGCGGCGGGTCTTCTGCGGTGGAACATCGGGGTCCTCCTGGGCGTCCGGGCACGGCGGCGTTGCAACGAGCCGTCAAATTGACTGAACGCCGTCAAGAATGGAGGTGTTCGGCGGCGTTGTCAGCACCGCCTCGCCACCTCCGCCCCGGCACCGGGGGACGGGCCCGTCACCGCTGCTCGCGGAAGCCGCCGCCTCGACGCGGAGGACGGGGGGAGATACCGACCAGACCGGACGGCAGGCCGTCCCCCGCCACCGCACGGGAGCCGCCGCCCCGGGAGTCCTCCTTCTTCTCCCCGGACTCCTCCTGCTCGGCCTCCTCCTGCTCGCGGAAGAACTTCTCGGCCTGCTCGCGCCGCCGCTCGCGCTCCTCGGGGCTCAGCCCGTCGTCGACCCGCTTCAGCTCCGCCAGCCTGCTGCCCAGCGCGCCCAGGTAGCGGTCGGAGCGGATCGCGTCGCCCATGGTCGTGCGGCCGGAGAGCACCTCGCGCGCCATCTCCTTGAGCGGAGCGTCCACCGACGGGTCGTCGCGCAGGGTGCGCAGCGCCCGGTGGAGCCGGCGCGCCTGTTGCCTGTCGACGGCGTCGGCCATCAGGTCCTCTTCGCCGATCTCTCGTTCCTTGCTCATCGCTGCCCCCCGGGTACGGGAATGAGTACGGACCGCAGGCCTCCCGGCACCGCGCCGGGCCGTCCTGCGCCCCAATCGTCCCTCCCCCGGGCCGCGCCCGTACACACGGACCGTCCGGGGCCGCAGGGCACGGCGGCGCGACAACGGGCCGTCCGCGACGGCAGAATGCTGGCCGATGCTCGACGAAAGAGGCGATTCAGGATCGTGACGACGGCTATTCATACGAGGATCGCCGAGGAACTCGGCGTGCGGGAGGGGCAGGTCGTCGCGGCCGTGGACCTCCTGGACAGCGGCGCGACCGTGCCGTTCATCGCCCGCTACCGCAAGGAGGCGACCGGCACCCTCGACGACGCGCAGCTGCGCACGCTCGAGGAGCGGCTGCGCTACCTGCGCGAGCTGGAGGAGCGGCGGACGGCCGTCCTGGAGTCGGTGCGCTCCCAGGGCAAGTTGGACGAGGCGCTGGAGCGGCGGATCATGGCCGCCGACTCCAAGGCCCGGCTGGAGGACATCTACCTCCCGTTCAAGCCCAAGCGGCGCACCAAGGCGCAGATCGCCAGGGAGGCGGGGCTGGAGCCGCTGGCCGACCTGCTGCTGTCCGACCCCTCCCGCGACCCGCAGGCCGAGGCCGGCGCCTTCGTCGACGCGGAGCGCGGCGTGGCGGACGCGGCGGCGGCGCTGGAGGGCGCACGGTCGATCCTGGTGGAGCGGTTCGGCGAGGACCCCGACCTCAGCGGCGAGCTGCGCGAACGCATGTGGGAGCGCGGCCGGCTGGTGGCGCGGGTGCGCGAGGGCAAGGAGGAGGCCGGCGCGAAGTTCGCCGACTACTTCGACTTCTCCGAGCCGTTCACCAAGCTGCCCTCGCACCGCGTCCTGGCCATGCTGCGCGGCGAGAAGGAGGAGGTGCTCGACCTCGTCCTGGAACCGGAGGAGCCCTCCGAGGCGGAGGGGAGCGGCCCGAGCGGCTACGAGCGGCGGATCGCGCAGCGCTTCGGCATCGCCGACCGGGGCCGGGCCGCCGACCGCTGGCTGCTCGACACGGTCCGCTGGGCCTGGCGCACCCGTTTCCTGGTGCGCCTGGGCATCGACCTGCGGACGCGCCTGAGGCAGGAGGCGGAGGACGAGGCGGTGCGGGTGTTCGCCGCCAACCTGCGCGACCTGCTGCTGGCCGCCCCGGCCGGCAGCCGGGCGACGATGGGCCTGGACCCGGGCCTGCGCACCGGCGTGAAGGTGGCGGTGGTCGACGCCACCGGCAAGGTCGTGGCGACCGAGACGATCTACCCGCACGAGCCCCGGCGCAGGTGGGACGAGTCCCTGGCCGTCCTGGAGCGGCTGGCCGCCGAGCACAAGGTGGAGCTGGTCGCGATCGGCAACGGCACGGCCTCCCGGGAGACCGACCGGCTCGCCGCCGACCTGCTGGGCCGCCGCCCGGACCTGGGCCTGACCAAGGTGGTGGTCTCCGAGGCGGGCGCCTCGGTGTACTCCGCGTCGGCGTTCGCCTCGCAGGAGCTTCCGGAGCTGGACGTGTCGCTGCGCGGCGCGGTGTCCATCGCGCGACGGCTGCAGGACCCGCTGGCCGAGCTGGTGAAGATCGACCCGAAGTCGATCGGGGTGGGCCAGTACCAGCACGACCTGTCGGAGCTGAAGCTGTCCCGTTCCCTGGACGCGGTGGTCGAGGACTGCGTCAACGGCGTGGGCGTGGACGTCAACACCGCATCGGCCCCGCTGCTGACCCGGGTCTCCGGCATCGGCGGGACGCTGGCGGAGAAGATCGTGGCGCACCGCGACGCCAACGGCCCGTTCCGCAGCCGCAGGGCGCTCAAGGAGGTGCCGCGGCTGGGCCCGAAGGCGTTCGAGCAGTGCGCGGGCTTCCTGCGCGTCCCCGGTGGGGACGACCCGCTGGACGCCTCCAGCGTGCACCCGGAGGCCTACCCGGTGGTGCGCAGGATCGCGCAGGCCACCGGCGGGGACGTGAAGTCCCTGGTCGGCAACACCGCCGTGCTGCGCTCGCTGCGCCCGCAGGACTTCACCGACGAGGCGTTCGGCCTGCCGACGGTCACCGACATCCTGGCCGAGCTGGAGAAGCCGGGGCGCGACCCGCGCCCGGCGTTCCGCACCGCGGCCTTCAAGGAGGGCGTGGAGAAGCTGTCCGACCTCGAGCCCGGGATGGTGCTGGAGGGCGTGGTGACCAACGTGGCCGCGTTCGGCGCGTTCGTCGACATCGGCGTCCACCAGGACGGCCTGGTGCACGTCTCGGCGATGTCGAAGACCTTCGTCAGCGACCCGCGGGACGTGGTCAAGCCCGGTGACATCGTGCGGGTGAAGGTGCGCGAGGTCGACATCCCGCGCAAGCGGATCTCGCTGACCCTGCGGCTGGACGACGAGGCGTCCGGCGGGCAGGGGCAGCAGTCCGGCCGGGGCCGCTCCGGCGACGGGCGCGGCGAACGGGACCGCCCGCGCGGCGGGGCGGGTTCCGGACGGCGGGGCGGCCCGCCGCGGCAGAACCGCGGGAGCGGATCGGGTTCCGGCGGTTCTGCCGCGGCGGCCGGGGGCGCCATGGCCGACGCGCTGCGCCGCGCCGGCCTGGTGCGCGACGACCGCAGGAGGTGACCGCGCGGGCGGGGCGGGCGGGCCGGGTGCCGCCCGCCCCGCCCGCCCCGCCTGCCCTGCCTCCGGTCTACCTCTGGTCTTGGTCAGTGCTCCGCCCTTCAGGGCGGGGGTGAAGGTCATCCTTGGGGCGGAGGCGCGAAGCGCCGGAGTTCGCTGCGTTTCCGCCGTGACGGTCAGACGGGCCGCTTCTGGTTCTCGATGTACTGCTTGACCACGGTCAGCGGTGCGCCGCCGCAGCTTCCGGCGAAGTAGGAGCCGGACCAGAAATGTCCGCCCCACAGGTACCGGCGCACGTGCGCGTCGTACTCCTTGCGCAGTAGCCGGGCCGAGACGCCCTTGAGGGAGTTGACCAGCTTGGAGAGCTGAACCTTTGGCGGGTAGTGCACCAGGAGGTGCACGTGGTCATCCTCGCCGTTGAACTGCTTCAGTTCGGCTTCGAAGTCCGCGCACACCCCGCGCATGACCTCCTCGCACCGCTTCAGCATCTCGTCGGTCATGGCCTTGCGTCGGTACTTCGTGACGAAAACCAAGTGAACGTGCAGGTTGTAGACGACGTGACGTCCCGTGCGCACATCAGGATCAGGGTTCCAGCGTGGTGACATAAACCAAAGGGTATGGTGATCGACGTGCAGCTTCGGTACAGCTTCCGCCTGTACCCGAGCGCCGGCCAGCGCAGCGCGTTGTCGAGGGCGTTCGGGTGTGCGCGAGTGGTCTACAACGACGCGCTCCGCGCTCGGGAGACCGCCCGCGCCGCCGGGCTGCCGTTCATCCCGTCCGGCGAACTGTCCAAGCAGCTCACCGCCTCGAAGAAGACCCCCGGGCGGGCATGGCTCGCCGAGGTTTCCTCGGTCGTGCTGCAGCAGTCCCTCCGGGACCTGGACACCGCCTACAAGAACTTCTTCGACGGCCTCAGGGGCAAGCGGCCGAAGACGGGGCCACCCCGGTTCAAGTCCCGCAAGGACACCCGGCAGTCGGTCCGGTTCACCGCGAACGCCGGATGGAAAATCACGACCGGCGGGAAGCTCCGGCTGCCGAAGGTCGGCGACCTGGCCGTGAAGTGGTCCCGCTCCCTGCCCTCGACGCCGTCCACGGTGACGGTCGTCAAGGACAGCGCGGGCCGGTACTTCGCGAGCTTCGTCGTGGAGACCGGCCCGGAGGAGACCCTGCCGGAGACCACTCCCGAGGTGGGCATCGACCTCGGCCTGAAGCACTTCGCCGTCCTCTCCGACGGCACGAAGATCGACAGCCCGCGCTTCCTGCGCCGGGCCGAGAAGCGCCTGAACAAGGCACAGCGCGCCCTCTCACGCAAGGAGAAGGGCAGCAAGAACCGGGACAAGGCCAGGATCCGCGTCGCACGGGCACACGCCCGTGTCGCCGACGCGCGCCGCGAGTTCCACCACCGGCTCTCCACCCGGCTGATCCGCGAGAACCAAGCGGTCGCCGTGGAGGACCTGGCGGTGAAAGGACTCGCACGCACGCGCCTGGCCAAGTCCGTCCACGACGCCGGCTGGTCCGCGTTCGTGAGCATGCTGGAGTACAAGGCCGCCCGGTACGGGCGCACCCTCATCCGGATCGGCCGCTTCGAACCCACGTCCCAGGTGTGCTCGCAGTGCGGTGTTCAGGACGGCCCCAAGCCCCTGCACATCCGCGTATGGACGTGCTCGGCCTGCGGGGCCGTCCTGGACCGGGACATCAACGCGGCGGTCAACGTCGCCAAGGCGGCCGGACTGGCCGTGTCAGCCTGTGGAGCGCAGGTAAGACCGGGACTCGTCCCGGCACCGCGCAGCGAAGCAGGAACCCACCCGACACCGCAGCCCTCAACGGCGCGGTAGGCGGGAATCGCCGCCTTCAGGACGGCGAGGACGTCAATGCGGCTGCGGTACGCCGCTGGGTCCGCAGTCGGTCTCCGGAATGATTCCCGCTGCTCGATGACCGTCCCGGCCCCGGTCGCGCATACGATCACCGGCATGCGCCTTCGCTCCCGCGTCCCCCGCCGCCTGTTCGCCGCCGCGGCCTCGGCGGCCGTGCTGGCGGCCGGCCCGGGGGGCCTGCCTTCCGCCGCCGCCGCTCCCCAGGCCCGCGAGGCGGGCCGCGAGGACGTGCTCCTCTCCGTGCCGGAGAGCCGGGGCAGCGGGAAGAAGGTCCGCATCGACGCCTCGTTCTTCACCTCGGACGCCTCCGGGGTCTCCGGCCGGCGGCCCGCGGTGCTGCTGGCACACGGCTTCGGCGGCAGCAAGGAGAGCGTGCGGGAGCAGGCCGTGGAGCTGGCGGACCGCGGTTACGCGGTGCTGACCTGGTCGGCGCGCGGCTTCGGCGCGTCCGGCGGGCGGATCGGGCTCAACTCCCCCGACCGGGAGGTGGAGGACGTCAAGCACCTGCTGGACTGGCTCGCCGAACGCCCGGAGGTCGAGCTCGACCGCGAGGGCGACCCGCGGGCCGGCGTCGCGGGCGCCTCCTACGGCGGCGCGATCGCCCTGCTGGCGGCCGCGCACGACGACCGGGTGGACGCGATCGCCCCGCAGATGACCTGGTGGAACCTGGCCGACGCCCTCTTCCCCCAGCGGGGTTCGGGCGCCGGGGACACCGGGGTGTTCAAGAAGCTGTGGTCGGGGATCTTCTTCACCACCGGCTCGGCCTCCGCCGGGGCGCAGCCCCCGCAGGACGCCGGCCCCGACGGCGGAGGGCCCGCCCCCGGCGGCGGGGACGGCGCTCCCGCCCAGGGGTCCGCCGCTCAGGGATCCGCCGGCCGGGGGCCGAAGGCGCAGTCCGGCGGGGCAGACCGCGCCGGCGGGGCCGACGGCTGCGGGCGGTTCCTGCCCGACCTGTGCGCCATGTACGACCGGGTGGCGGTGGCCGGGAAGCCGGACGCCGAGGCGGTGGAGCTGCTGGAGCGCTCCAGCCCCTCCTCGGTCGCGGACCGCATACGGGTGCCCGCGCTGATCATGCAGGGCCAGGGCGACTCGCTCTTCACCCTGGACCAGGCCGACGCCATGGCGCGGGCGGTCCGGGACAACGGGGCCCCCGTGGCGGTGGACTGGTTCGCGGGCGGCCACGACGGCGGTGACCAGGAGGCCGCCCGGCTGCGGGAGCGCACCGCCGTGTGGTTCGACCGCCACCTCAAGCAGGACCGCGGCGTCGACACCGGCCCCGGGTTCCGCGTCAGCCGCACCGGCGGGGTGGACTCCACCAACGGCCGCGGCGTGCTGCGCGCGGCGACCGCCGCCCGCTACCCGGGCCTGGACGGCACCGACGTGCGGACCGTCGCGCTGGAGGGCGGCGCGCAGGAGGTGTCCAACCCGCCCGGCGGTTCTCCGCCGGCGATCTCCTCCCTGCCGGGGCTCGGCTCGCTGTCCGGGGGCTCCGGGCTGTCCGGACTGTCGGGCCTGGGGGTGGGCCTGTCCCTGGACTTCCCCGGCCAGTACGCGCGCTTCGACTCCGAGCCGCTCACCGAGGCGGTGCGCGTCACCGGCTCCCCCCGGGTGTCCCTCACCGTCGAGTCCGACTCCCCGGACGCGGTGCTGTTCGCCAAGCTCTACGACGTCGGCCCGGACGGGCGCGGGCAGGTCCTGCCGCAGCAGCTGGTCTCCCCGCTGCGGGTGACGGACGCGGACCGCGAGGGCGGACGCACCGTGCGGGTCTCGCTGCCCGCCGTCGACCACCAGGTCCAGGCCGGGCACCGGCTGAGGCTGGTCGTGGCCACCACCGACCTGGCGTACGCCTCCCCCGTAGGGCGCGCCGCCCACCGGATCTCCCTGGCCGACGGCGCGGCCTCGGTGACGGTGCCCTCGGTGCCCGCCCTGCGGGTGGCGCAGGAGGGCCTGCCGTGGTGGGTCTGGGGGATGCCGCTGGGCGCGGTGGCGGTCGCCGCCGCGCTGCTCCTGACCGGCCGCCGCTCCGGCGCCGCCGGGCTGCGCGCCCCCGCCCCGGACCCGGAGCTGGCCGGGGTGCCGCTGGTCATCGAGGGCCTGACCAAGCGGTACGCGCGCTCCAGCGACCGCTACGCGGTGCGGGACCTGTCCTTCCGGGTGGAGCGCGGCCAGGTGCTGGGCCTGCTGGGTCCCAACGGCGCGGGCAAGACGACCACGCTGCGGATGCTGATGGGGCTGATCCGCCCCGACGGCGGTGGGATCCGGGTCTTCGGCCACGCGGTCCGCCCCGGTTCCCCGGTGCTCTCCCGGGTGGGCGCGTTCGTCGAGGGGGCCGGTTTCCTGCCGCACCTGACCGGCCGGGCCAACCTCGACCTGTACTGGCGGGCGACCGGCCGGCCCGCGCAGGACGCGCACCTGGAGGAGGCCCTGGAGATCGCCGGCCTCGGCGAGGCCCTGGACCGGGCGGTGCGCACCTACTCGCAGGGCATGCGGCAGCGCCTGGCCATCGCCCAGGCGATGCTGGGCCTGCCCGACCTGCTGATCCTCGACGAGCCGACCAACGGTCTCGACCCGCCCCAGATCCGCGAGATGCGCGAGGTGCTGATCCGCTACGCGGACACCGGCCGCACCGTGATCGTCTCCAGCCACCTGCTGGCGGAGGTGGAGCAGAGCTGCACGCACCTGGTGGTCATGGACCGCGGGCGGCTGGTGGCCGCCGGTCCGGTGGCGGAGATCGTCGGGGAGGGCGACACCCTGTTCGTCGGTGTCCCCGGCGCCGGCCGGGCGGAGGGTCCGGGAGGCGCCGGCGGCGGGCTGGAGGCCGCCCTGGACAAGGTCGCGGACCTGCCGGGCGTCGCCTCGGCGACCCGTACCGACGACGGGCTGCTGGTCCGCCTGGACGGGGCGACCGCGGCCGACCTCGTCGCCGAACTGGTCCGCGCGGGCGTGCCCGTGGACCGGGTCGGCCCGCACCGCCGCCTGGAAGAGGCGTTCCTCACCCTGATCGGAGGCACGGCGTGAGCATCGACCGGCCCACCGCCCCGCACGTCCCGCCGCTGGAGGCTCCCGGGCCGCCGCAGGGCGGGCACGCCCCCGGCTACCGGGCCGGGCGCACCCTGTCGCTGCGGGTGGAGGCGCTGCGCCAGCTGCGGCGGCGCCGGACCCTGGTGATCGCCGGCGTGCTGGCCGCGCTGCCGGTGGTGATGGCAGTGGCCCTGGCCGTGGGCGACTCGGACGGGCGCCGCGGCAGCGGCAGCAACGGTTCGCTGCTGATGCAGCTGGCGACGGGCTCGGCGGTGAACTTCACCGTGACGGTGCTGTTCGTCTCGGCCGGCTTCCTGCTCGTGATCCCCGTGGCGCTGTTCTGCGGCGACACGGTGGCGTCGGAGGCGAGCTGGTCCTCGTTGCGCTACCTGCTGGCGGCGCCGGTGCCGCGGGGGCGGCTGCTGCGCAGCAAGCTCACCGTGGGCCTGGCCTTCTCCCTGGCCTCCTACCTGCTGCTGGCGGCCGCCTCGCTGCTGGTCGGCGGCCTCGCCTACGGCTGGGGCGGCCTGCAACTGCCCGCGGGCGGTTCGCTGCCGTTCGGCGAGGCGGTGCAGCGGCTGGGCGTCATGGTCCTGTTCGTCTACCTGACGCAGCTGGTGACCGCCGCGCTGGCGTTCTGGCTGTCGACGGTGACCGACGCGCCCCTGGGCGCGGTCGGCGGGGCGGTGGGCCTGACCGTCGTGGGCAACGTCCTGGACGCGGTGGAGGCCCTGGGCTCCTGGCGCGACCTGCTGCCCACGCACTGGCAGTACGCCTGGATCGACGCCCTGCAGCAGGAGGTCGTGTGGGACGGCATGGTCAAGGGGGTGGCGGTGTCGGCCAGTTACGCGCTGGTGCTGTTCGCCCTGGCCTTCCGGGGCTTCCGCGCCAAGGACGTCGTCTCCTGAGCCCGTGCGGTGCGGTTCCGGGACGGGGTCCGTCCCGGAACCGCACCGCGCGCCGCCCGGGCCCGGGCGGCGCGCCGCGGGTCAGGCCCTGCGGGCCTCGTTGGCCGCCTTGCGGGCCAGGATCGCCTGCTGCCGCTCCTCGAACTTGACGGCCTGGTCGTCCAGCCCGCCCATGAACAGGCCCAGTTCCTCCTGCGCCTTCAGCCCGTCGGGGCCCAGCCCGGTGATCTCGAGGACCTTCAGGTGGCGCAGCACGGGCTGGAGCACGTCGTCGTGGTGGATGCGCAGGTTGTAGATGCCGCCGATCGCCATCCGGGCCGCGGCCCGCTCGAAGCCGGGCATGCCGTGGCCGGGCATGCGGAAGCCGACCACGACGTCGCGCACCGCCTGCATGGTCTGGTCGGGGGCCAGCTCGAAGGCCGCGCCGAGCAGGTTGCGGTAGAAGACCATGTGCAGGTTCTCGTCGGTGGCGATGCGTGCCAGCATGCGGTCGCAGACCGGGTCGCCGGAGTGGTGGCCGGCGTTGCGGTGCGAGATGCGGGTGGCCAGCTCCTGGAAGGCGACGTAGGCGACCGAGTGCAGCATGCTGTGCCGGTTGTCGGACTCGAAGCCCTCCGACATGTGCGCCATGCGGAACCGCTCCAGCTGCACCGGGTCGACGGCCCGGGTGGTCAGCAGGTAGTCGCGCATGACGATGCTGTGCCGGCCCTCCTCGGCGGTCCAGCGGTGCACCCAGGTGCCCCACGCGCCGTCCCGGCCGAAGAGGGTGGCGATCTCGTGGTGGTAGCTGGGGAGGTTGTCCTCGGTGAGGAGGTTGACCACCAGCGCGGTCCGCGCGATGTCGGTGACCTTGGACTGCTCGATCGACCACGGCTCGCCGTCCAGGGGGCCGTCGAAGTTGCGCCCGTCGCTCCAGGGCACGTACTCGTGCGGCATCCACTCCTTGGCGACCTTCAGGTGCCGGTTGATCTCGGTCTCGACGACCTCCTCGAGGGCGTGCAGCAACTGCGTGTCGCTCCAAGCGGCCGACCCAGTGCGGTGGGCAGGGGCAGTGGTCATGGTTGCTGGCTCCTCGAACTGCGGCACTTCACCTACGGATCCGTAGGTTACGACACCGTAAGTTGGCAGCCCCCGAAAACGCAACAGCCGCCGGCGGGACCGGCGGCTGCGCGGTGTACGGAAAACACCCGGACGGGTGCCCAACACCCCTTTGTCCGTAGGGAGTCAGGACCAGGGAAGCTGCGACCTGCGCCTCCAGTACTCGGGTGCCGGTTCGGCGAGGGAGTCCAGGCGGCCGAGCTGGTCGCCGGTGAGGCGCAGGCCGGCGGCGCCGAGGTTGGAGACGAGCTGGCCGGCCGTCGCGGCACCGGACAGGACGATCCCCGCCCACGGCCGGTGGAGCACCGCCGCCAGGGCGACCGCGTCGCAGCCGGCCCCGGTCTCCCCGGCGACCTCCCGCAGGGCCGGGGGGACGGGGTGGTCCGGGTGCCCGGCGGCCAGGCGACCGTTGGCCACGCCCTCCTTGACGATCACCGTCCAGCCGGCGTCGTGCGCCTCGGCCAGGGCCGCCCCGGCGGAGGGCTCCAGCAGGTTCCAGGTCGACTGCACGCTGCGGAAGAGCTGCTCGCCGTCCACGGTGACCTCCAGCGCCGCGCGGACCGCCGCGGCCTGCCCGGGACCGCTGGTGGACAGTCCGACGGTCACGCCGTCGGCGGCCAGGGCCGCCAGGCGGGCGTGCAGGGCGGTGTCGGTCAGGGCGGGGCTGTCCGGGGTGACCGAGTGGATCTGGTAGAGGTCCAGCCGGTCCCCCAGCAGGGCGCGCGTCTCGGCCAGCTGGCGGTCGAAGGTGGCGGCGCCGTGGTCCTTGACCTCGTGCACCCGCGCGTCGGTGCGCCAGCCGGCGGTGTAGGAGTAGCCCCACTTGCTGCCGACGACCGCGTCGCCGGTGCCGGGGCGCGTCCGCAGCCACTCGGCGAGGAACTCCTCGGCCCGCCCGTAGGAGCGGGCCGTGTCCAGGTAGCGCACGCCCCGCTCCCAGGCGGTGTCCAGCACCTCGTGGGCGCGGGCGCGCATCGCGGCCACGGACCGCTCGGCCGGCAGGTCCCGGTCGCGGCCGAGGTTGATGTAGGCGGGGCGGCCGACCGCCGCCGTGCCCAGTCCGATCCGGGTGACGGCCGCGGGGCCGTCACCGGGGGCGGGCGCGGCGGCGAGCGCGGAGAGGCGGTCGGGTCCGGGGGTCATGGCGGGTGCGGTCTCCTGATCGGGTCCGGCGACGGGCCTGCCACGCTAGCCGCCCCGGCCCCCGTGCGCCGCACGTCCGCGCGGCGCCCGGCGGCGGTCCGCACGGCCTCCGTGCCGCGTCCGCCCTCAGGAGGCCGGCGCGTCCATGCGGGTGAGGCGCACCACGGGGATCTCCCGCGAGGTCTTGCGCCGGTACTCCTCGTAGGGCGGGTAGACCTCCAGCAGGTGCGGCCAGACCCGGGCCTTCTCCTCGGCCGGGAGGGTGTCGGCGCGGGCGGTGAACCGCTCGGTGCCCACGCGCACCCGCACCTCGGGGTTCTCCCGGATGTTGAGATACCAGGCGGGGTGCTCGTCCGCTCCCCCCTTGGAGGCGACGATCAGGTAGTCCTCGCCGTCGCGGCCGTAGATCAGCACCGTGCGGCGCCAGACGCCGCTGCGCCGCCCCTTGTAGTCCAGCAGCAGGCAGGGCGAGCCGTTCATGTCGGTGGCCTCGGTGCCCCCGACTCCTCGTAGCGCCGCGCCTGCTCGGCCACCCAGCCCTCCGGGCTGAGCACCACGTCCGCCTCGTCCGGTCCGTTCGTTCGCGTCATCTCGTGCAGCCTCCGCTTCGACGGTTCGTCGGCCGTTCCGACAGGAAACACTCTAAGGCGACGAAGCGTCCGAAAAACGGCATGCCGCGAGAGGTCCGGCTCGGGGGGGGTTTGCCGGACCTCTCGCGGTGGAGCGGGTGTGCGGGGCTGGTGGGGGAAGGGGGAGCCCGCGGGTCACACCCGGGAAATGCGGTTCTCGGGTCGGGTCGTGCCGTGTTACCAGATGAGGTCGTCCGGGGAGGCCGCAGCGGTGACGGCCGTGCCGGCGCCGGAGGACTCGGCGGAGGCCGAGGGCGCTCCGACGAACACTGCGGAGCCTGCGGCGAGCAGTACGACGAGGAGTGCGCGGGTGGCAGCGCGGGTCGTGAAACGCATGGCGGACCTGTCCGGTTGCGATAATTGACGGGGTGGGATGGAGAGTTCGGCGGGAGGCCGTTCGGAACCTCCTGCCACGAACATTCTGGCCGCCCGGACCCCCGGGAACACCGGTCTTCCGCCTTCCGGAAACGGACATGGCCCTTTGCGGACAGCACCGTCCGGATCTTGGGCACCTTGCAGCGGACGATCTGCGGTGACCGTACGCTGATCAGGGGTGGGGTAAACAACCGGTTGTCTGGTGGGGGTGTGCGCATGACCGAGGAACGCGTGCGGGTGAGGGCTCGTGAGCTCTACCGAATGGCTCTGGCCGACGCGGCCTGGACGCCGTCCAGGATCCGCGTCCGCACCGGCTGGAGCGCCGAGGAGCTGGAGCAGGCCCTGCAACGGCTGGCCCGCCTGGGCCTGGTGACGCCGTTCGACGAGGCGCCCAGCGGGTGGTCGGTCCTCTCCCCCGCGACCGCCATGGCACACCTGGTGGAGAGCAGCGAGCGGCGCACCGAGGAGCTGGTGGAGGCGGTCAGCCGCTCGCGGGCCGCCCTCGCCGAGGTCGCCGGCGACTACCAGGCCGTGCACACCGAGCAGTTCGCCGCCCAGCAGGTCGAAGTGGCCGTCCATCCGGCACAGGTGGCCGCGATCCTGGAGGAGGCGGCGCAGCGGGCGGGGTCGGAGATCCTCTCCCTGCACCCCGGACGGCCCTTCTCCCCGGCCCAGTTGCTGGCCGGCGACGAGCGCAACCGCGAGGCGATCAACCGCGGGGTCACCATGCGGTCCATACACCTGGCGGCCTCGGCCGCCGCCCCCCACATGCGCACCCACCTGCGGGAGCTCGTGCAGAGCGGGGCCGAGGTGCGCACCGCGGCCACCCTGCCGATGCGGCTGATCATCGTGGACCGGTCGCTGGCGATCGTCCCGGCGGAGGAGCCGGAGGACGAGAACGCCGCCATGGTGATCCGCAACGCCGCCCTGGTGTCCGTGCTGCGCAGGGTCTTCGACCACTGCTGGGCGTCGGCCGCCGACCTGCTGGTCGGCGACGGCGAGGGCGACGCGGGCTGGGCGGTGGCCGGCACCCGCAACCACGAGGTGGTCCGGATGCTGGCCGCCGGCCTCACCGACGAGGCCATCGGCCGCAAACTGGGCCTGTCCGACCGCACCGTCCGCCGGATCGTGGCCGAGCTGATGAGCCAGGTCGGCGCGGAGAGCCGCTTCCAGGCCGGCGTGAACATGGTGCGGCTCGGCTGGCTCGACGACGCTCCCCCGCCGCCCCTGTCGGGCGCACTGCCCGCCATCGGCTGAGCCCGGGGACCGGGCCCGGCCGGGCGGGCGGGCACGCCGCCCCGGGTCCTGCGGCTCCGGCATCGGAACCGGAAACCGGGGGACGCTCCGGGGCGGAGGTGGTCGCCGTGGAGGGTCCGGAGTACGACGTGGTGGTGGTCGGAGGGGGCCCGGCCGGGCTGAGCGCGGCCCTGGTGCTCTCCCGGGCCCGCCGCCGCGTGGCGGTGGTGGACGCGGGCAGTCCGCGCAACGCCCTGGCCACGCACATGCAGGGCTTCCTGTCGCGGGACGGGACGCCGCCGGGGGAACTGGCCGCGGCGGGCCGGTCCGAGATCACCGGTTACGGCGGCGAGGTGGTCGAGGACCGCGTGGAGGGCGCCGAACGGGCGGGGGGCGACGGGTCCGGTTTCCTCGTGCGCCTGGCCGGCGGCCGGGTACTGCGGGCCCGCCGCCTGCTCGTGGCCACCGGGCTGCGCGACGAGCTCCCGGACCTGCCCGGGCTGTCCGAGCGGTGGGGCGAGGACGTGCTGCACTGCCCGTACTGCCACGGCTACGAGGTGCGCGACACCCCGCTGGGCGTGCTGGGCACCATGGACGGCTCGGTCCACCAGGCGCTGCTGATCCGGAACTGGTCCCAGGACGTGGTGTTCTTCCCCCACACCCTCGGTCTCGCCGGGCACGAGCGGGAGGAACTGGACGCCCGCGGGGTGCGCGTCGTCGAGGGCGAGGTGGAGCGGCTGGTGGTGGACGGCGGCCGGCTGCGGGGGGTGCGGCTGGCCGACGGGACCGTGGTGCCCCGGGACACGCTGTTCGTCTCCCCGCGCTTCGTCGCCAACGACGAACTGCTGGTCGCCCTCGGCTGCGGGAGCGACGAGGACGGCTCGGCGGAGGCCGACTCCTTCGGCTGCACGAGCATGCCGGACGTGTGGGTGGCCGGGAACGTGGTGGATCCGGCGGCCCAGGTGGTCGACGCCGTCTCCCAGGGGTCGCGTGCCGCGGTGGCGATCAACGGCGACCTGGTGGACGAGGAGGTCCGGCGGGCGGTCGGGGAGCGCCGCGCCGCCCAAAGCGGGAACGGGAGCGGAACGGCCCGCGCGGGCCGGCGGGAGGGGTGACCTGCCGGGCAGGTCACCCCTCCCGCCGTGCCGCGCGCGGGCCGGCGCGGTGCTGATTCGCCGCTCCGGTGCCGCTTCGCAGGTGCGGTGCTACTCCGCCGGCGCGGCGGCCGGGCCGAGCAGGACCGGCAGCCGGAGGTGGCCGTTGGAGATGAACGACGCCACGGGCTTCAGCCCGCCCTCCGGCTCCACGAGCGTCAGCTCGGGGAAGCGCTCGAACAGGGCCGGCAGCGCGATCTGCGCCTCCAGCCGGGCGAGCGGGGCGCCCATGCAGTAGTGCACGCCGTGGCCGAAGGCGAGGTGCTCCTTGTCGGCCCGGGTGACGTCGAAGAGGTCCGCGTCCTCGCCGTGGTGCTGCGGATCGCGGTTGGCCGCAGCGTAGGCGGCGACGATGGCCTCGCCCTTGGCGATGCGGACCCCGTCGATCTCGATGTCCTCGACCGCGTAGCGCAGCGGCAGGTTGGCCACCGGCGACTGCTGGCGCAGGGCCTCGTCGATGACGTCGTCCCAGCTCGCCGCGCCGGAGCGGACGAGGGCCAGCTGCTCGGGGTGGGTGAGCAGGGCGTGGACGGCGTTGTCGATGAGGTTGACCGTGGTCTCGTGGCCGGCGCCGAGCACGAGGAGGAGGGTGTCGACCAGCTCGGTCTCGCTCAGGCGCTCGCCGTCCTCCTCCCGGGCGGCGATCAGGCCGCTGGTCAGGTCGTCGGTGGGCTCGGCGCGCTTCTCGGCGACCAGCTGGGTGAGGATGGAGTAGATGCGGTGCTGGTTCGCCACGGCCTCCTCGGGGGTGATGGAGGTGTTGAACAGCGTGTCGACCGCCGTCTTGAGGTCTTCGCGCACCGCGTCGGGGACGCCGAAGAGGGTGCAGATGACCTCGATCGGGATCGGATAGGCGTAGGTCTCGCGCAGGTCCACCGTCCGGCCGGGCTCGCGGGCCGCCAGGTCGTCGAGCAGCCCCTCGACGATCTTCTCTATGCCGGGGCGCAGGGCCGCGGTGCGGCGCGCGGTGAACGCCTTGGAGACCAGCGAGCGCAGCCGCCGGTGCTCGGTGCCGTAGGCGGTGAACATGTTCCGCACCGACACCCAGATGTGCAGCGGCCAGTCCTCGGGGACCTCACCGGCCGCGAAGGCGGGCCAGTGCTGCCGCGGGTCCTTGGAGACCCGCGGGTCGACCAGGAGCTTCTTCAGCAGGTCGAGGCTGGTCACCGACCATGCCACCACCTGGCCAGGGAGTTCGACCAGAGTCGCAGGCCCCTGCTTGCGGAGGTGCGCTCCCTCCCCGTGGATGTCGCTGCCGAGGGGGTCGAGGACGTAGGGGCAGGAGCGGGGTTCCATCGGCTCTCTCCACGTGTCGCGTCGTACTGGGCGTAGGCGGGTGCTGCGGCGGAACGGGCGGCCGCGGGGGCGGCCACCGGCGGGAAGACCACCGGCATGGTGGCGAGCGCCCGGTGGAAGGGGCCGGGCCGCCAGGCCAGCTCCTCGGGCGGGACGGCGAGTTCGAGGTCGGGCAGCCGGTCGAGGACGCGCTCGACGGCGACGGAGGCGATCACCCGGGCCGGCTCCTTGGCCGGGCAGTGGTGCGGCCCGGCGCTCCAGGCCAGGTGGGCGCGGTTGCCCTCGCGCCGGGAGGCGGCCAGGGCGGGGTCGTTGTTGGCCGCGGTGAAGCTGATCACCACGGGTTCGCCCGCGTACAGCGGCACCCCTTCGAGGAAGGTGTCCTCGTAGGGGAAGTGCACCGCGTAGTTGGCCATGGGCGGGTCGGTCCACAAAACCTCGTTGAAGGCGTCCTCGATGAGGAGCCTGCCCTCGCCCACGTCGCCGGCGAAGCGCTCGTCGGTGAGGAGCAGCCGCAGCGTGTTGGCGATCAGGTTCTGCTCCGGCTCGGTGCCGGCGCCCATGAGGAGGATGAGCTGGTGGATCATCTCCTCGTCGGTGAGCCGCACCGGGTGCTCGAGGAGCCAGGAGGTGATGTCCGCGCCGGGCTCCCTGCGCTTCATGGCGACCAGGTCGGCCATGCAGGCGGTCAGTTCGGCGTTGGCCCTCTCGGCGTCCACCCCGTCGAAGATGCCGGCCATGGCCACGACCAGCCGGTCGCCGTACTCGGGCGGGCAGCCGAACAGCTCGTTGAAGACGTACAGCGGCAGGAGCGCGGCGTACTCGGCGAGCAGGTCGGCCTCGCCGCGGGGGGCGAAGCGGTCGATGAGCATGTCGGCCGCGGACTCGACGTACCCGCGCACGAGGTGCATGTCCAGGCGGTCGAAGGCGCCGGTCACCGCGGCGCGGTACCGGGCGTGCACGGCCCCTTCGGTGAGCAGGCAGTTGGGGCGCGGGTGCATCATCGGCAGGACCGGGCTGTCGGCGGGGATGCGGCCCTCGACCAGGGCCCGCCAGCGGCGCGGGTCCTTGCCGTACTTGTCGGTGGTGCGCAGGACCTCCAGCGCGGCCCGGTAGCCGGTGACGAGCATGGCGTCGACGCCGGGCGCGAGCTCCACGGGTGCGGCCGCGCCCTGGCGGCGCAGGCGCTCGTAGAACATCGTCGGGCCGGCCGCGAACTCCGGTCCGTACAGCGGCATCCCGCCCCTGTTGTGCGCCGGACAGCCGGGGGGCGGCGCGGCGGCCGGTTCCGGTCGGTGGTTCACACGGCCTCCTGGACGGTGGTGCGGGTCAGCAGGTACTGGACGAGGGCGATCAGCGCCCGGAAGGCCGACGCCCGGTCCCGCGCGTCGCAGACCACCAGGGGGGTCTCGGGCAGGAGGTCGAGGGCCTCGCGGATCTCCTCCTCCGGGACGTCCGGGGAGTCGGCGAAGTGGTTGACGGCGACCGCGTAGGCCAGGCCGCGCTCCTCGAGCAGGTCCATGACGGGGAAGGAGCGGTCGAGCCACCGGGTGTCGGCGAGCACGAGGGCGCCCAGGGCGCCCTGGGTCATGTCCTTCCACAGCGGCATGAACCGCTCCTGGCCGGGCGCGCCGAACAGGTAGAGGACGAGGCTGTCGCTGACGGTCAGGCGGCCGAAGTCCATGGCCACGGTGGTGGTGGTCTTGCCCTGCGTGCCCGTGAGGTCGTCGATGCCCTCCCCCGCCTGGGTCATGACCTCCTCGGTGTGCAGCGGCCGGATCTCCGAGAGCGTGTTGACGAGGGTGGTCTTGCCCACCCCGAAGTGGCCGGTGATGACGATCTTCACGGCCCTGGTGACGGTGTCGCTGAGGTAGACGGGGTCAGGAGAGGGAACGGAGTCCATCGAGCAGCTCTTCCAGGATCCGGGCGTCGTGGCGCTGTGCCGGGGGGATGGGGGCGCGGGTGGTGACGTGGCCGCTGTCGACCAGGTCGGCGAGGAGGACCTTGGTGACGCTGACCGGCAGGGCGAGGTGCCCCGCGATCTCGGCGACCGAGAGCGCGCCGCCCCGGCACAGCTCCATCAGGCGCCGCTTCTCGGGGTTGAGGCCGGTCAGCGGCAGGTCCGTCGAGGCGATCACGAGGGTGACCAGGTCGAAGGTGTTGCGGGTGGGGTGGGCGCGGCCCTCGGTGACCACGTAGGGCCGCACCAGCCCCTTCCCCCGCTTGCGCGGGCTCATGCGACGCTGCCCGTGCCGTACCGCGGCGGACTGGTGAGTTCCTTGCCGAGGCGGTCCACCAGCTTCTGCATCCGGTAGGTCACCGCCTCCATGTCCACCGTGGTGTCGGCGGAGACCGCCAGGTAGGCGCCGGGGCCCGCCGCGACGACGAAGACGTACCCGGAGTCGAACTCGATGAGCGTCTGGCGCCACGGGTCGCCGGCGTGGCTGCAGAACTCGGCGGTGCTGCGGCTGATGGACTGCAGGCCCGACAGGCCGGCCGCCTGCCGCTCGGCCTCGTCCCGGTCGATGTTGGCCGAGTGGGCGCGCAGCATCCCGTCGGCGGAGAGCAGGATCGCGTGGAGGGCGCCCGGCACCTCCAGCGCGTCTTCGAGCATCCAGTTCAGGTTGCTGTTCATGCCTGGTTCCTTCGTCGGCCGACGCGGTCCCGGAGCGGCCCGAGCGGGTACCGCGCTGCCAGGCGCCCATGACGGAGGCGGTGTTCTCGGCAGGTCGGCGGGCCGGAACGGCGTCCGGTGCGGGTTGTGCGGGTTGTGCGGGGGACGCCGCCGCGGGTGCGGCGGCCCGGCGGCGGCGCTTGGGCAGGCCGCCGGCGGTGGTGGAGGGTCGTTCGGGGTGGCCGGCCGGCGGTGCGGTGCCGGCGGCCGGGGCGGGCGCCGGGCCTGGGCCGGGGCGGGCGCCGGGGCCTGGGCCGGGGCGGGCGCCGGGGCGGGGGCGGCCCGGTGCCGTCCCGCGGCGGGCCCGGGGCCGGCGCCGGTGCCGCGGGGGGCATCGCGGCGGCGGGACGGGTCCGCTCCGGGACGGCGGCGTCGTCGCCGATGCGGGTGAGCAGGTTGGTGGGCAGGAAGACCACGGCGCGAACACCTCCGTAGGGGGACTGGGTGTCCACCGAGACGCGGAAGCCGTACCGGGCGGCGAGCACGCCGGCCACGGGGAGGCCGAACTGCGGCGGGTCGCCGAGCCGGGTGACGTCCACGGCCCGTGCGCCGGACAGGACGGCGGTGGCCTGCCGGATCTCCTCGTCGTTCATGCCGACGCCGGCGTCGTCGATCACGATGGCGGTGCCGTTGTGCGTCGGCTGGACCTGCACCTCGACGGTGGTGTTGGGCTCGGAGTGGCGGGCCGCGTTGTCCAGCAGCTCGGCGACGGCCAGGACGACGGGTTCGACGGCCTGGCTGACCACGGCGGCGTCGGTGTGCCCGTGGACCACGACGCGGCGGTAGTCGCGGATGCGGGAGGTGGCGCCGCGCACGACGTCGCTGAGCGAGGAGGCGGCGCGCTGGCGGCCGGGCCACGAACCGCACAGCACGGCGATGGCCTGGGCGCGCCTGCCGAACTGGGAGTTGGTGTGGTCGATCTGCAGCAGGTCGCGCAGCACCTCGGGGTCGTCGTGCCGCTCCTGCATCTCGGAGATGGTCACCTGCTGCTCGTTGGCCAGGCTCTGGAGCGCGCGCATGGCGCCCTTGAGCGCTCCCTGCGCGGACTGGTCGGCGCGGGCCTGCGCCGTGCGCATCGCCTCGGAGAACTGCTGGACGACGCCCTCCAGCGAGTGCCCGAAGCCGGTGTCCGCGAGGCGCCCGTCGAGGGGGCCAGGCACGGTGGCCGGCTTGTGCCGCAGCACGTCCGCCAGCGCGGGCAGCCGCACGGCGTTCAGGTGGTGGGCCTCGGCGTCACGGGCGCGGACCGCGCCCTCCAGGGACAGGACCTGCCTGCGCAGGTTTCCCGTGACGTTCCGCTGACGGGCGAGCAGGACCAGGACGGCGAGGAGGCCTGCGGACAGGCACCAGAACACCGCCTCCGGTATGTGTTCAGTCATCAGTTCCGGACAGGGGTGGGAGAGGGCCGGCTGCGGCTCGCCAGCCGTGGTCGCGGCGCCCGGCCGGAACCGGCGGCGCCCGGCCGGTGCCTACGGCACCCGGGGGCGGGAGGCGCGGGCCCCGCGGAAGAGGGGGGCGGCGGCCGGTCCGGGCCGTCGGCAGCCCCCTCCGGCCGGGCCTTCCGCCCGCACTCGGGGACGGCCAGGGGGCGCGGGGTGCTGCGTGCCATGGGTCGTCCTCGCTCGGGTGGGGTGCGGGCGCCTCGCGGCGCGCCCCACACTGTACGCGTACGCCCGTTCACGCAAAAGCCGCCGGAGCGCGGCGTTCCGCGCCCCCCGCCCGCCGAATCCGGTACTTCGCACGATTCCCGACACCCCTTGCCGGCAACGGTCGTGACGCCGCGTCCGGCCCTTTCCGGCCGTCCCCGCGGCGGGCCGCGCGGGCGGCCGGCCCACCGCCCGGACGGGCGAATCCGCAGGTCACCGGGGCGGCCTCGGCGCCCTCCTGGCCCGCTCGCCCGACCTGTGGTGGGGTGGGGACGACGGCCGCCCGCACCGCCGCCGCCCGGCTGCGGGACGGCGGCCGGCGAGGAGGTGGAGTTCCTTGGGCAGGACGCACCCGGGAAGGGCGTCCTCGGGCAGGACGTCCTCGGGCAGGGCGCACCGGCCGGCCGGGCCCGGCCCGGCGGACCCCGCCGTGCTCGCGGCCGGGCTGAGGCGCGCCGGCGCGGCCGAGGTCGACGTCTCCACGAGGCGGCGGGCCGAGTACTCCACCGACGCCTCCCTCTACCGGGTCGTGCCCGCCGCCGTGGTGTTCCCCGGCACCCCGAGGAGGTCGCGGCGGTGCTGTCGTTCTGCCGGGAGGCCGGGGTGCCGCTCACCGCACGCGGCGCGGGGACCTCCGTCGCGGGCAACGCGGTCGGCACCGGGGTGGTCCTGGACTTCTCCCGCCACATGGGCCGGGTCCGGTCGGTCGACCCGGACGCCCGGACCGCGGTCGTCGAACCGGGCGCGCTGCTGTCCGCCCTGCAGCGCGCGGCGGCGCCGCACGGCCTGCGCTTCGGCCCCGACCCGTCGACCCGCAACCGCTGCACCCTCGGCGGCATGATCGGCAACAACGCCTGCGGTCCGCGCGCCCTCGCCCACGGCCGCACCGCCGACAACGTCGAGCGGCTGACGGTGCTGGCCGGCACCGGAGAGCTGCTGACCGCACGGCGCGGCGCCGGACACGGCACCGGCTCCCCCGCCCTGACCGCGCTGCGTCAGGTTGTGCGGGACAACCTGGAGGTCGTCCGCACCGAGCTGGGCACGTTCGCCAGGCAGGCCTCCGGATACTCGCTGGAGCACCTGCTGCCCGAACGCGGCTTCGACACGGCGCGGATGCTGGTGGGCACCGAGGGGACCTGCGCGGTCACCCTCGACGCCACCGTGCGTCTGACCGGTCCCCGCCGCCACGGCCCTGGCCGTGCTCGGCTACCCGGACATGGCGACCGCCGCCGACGACGTGCCCGCCCTCCTGCCGCACCGCCCGGTCGCGCTCGAGGGCATCGACGCCCGGATCGTGCGGGTCGTCCGCGACCGCCGGGGGCCGGACGCGGTGCCGCCGATGCCGGCCGGCGGCGGCTGGCTGTTCGCCGAACTCGCCGGCGACACCACCGCGCAGGCACGGGCCGCGGCCGCGGGGCTGCTGTCCGACGCGTCCGCCGTCGACTCCACCGTCGTCACCGACCCGGCCCGGGCCGCGGCCCTGTGGCGCATCCGCGAGGACGGGGCAGGCCTGGCCGGACGCGCCCCGTCCGGGGCCCCGGCGCACTCCGGCTGGGAGGACGCCGCGGTGCCGCCCGGACACCTGGGCGCCTACCTGCGCGACTTCGACGCCCTGATGGCCGAGCGCGGGCTGACCGGCGTGCCGTACGGGCACTTCGGCGACGGGTGCCTGCACGTGCGCATCGACTTCCCCCTGGACCACCCGGCGGCACCGGGGTGCTCCGCTCCTTCCTCACCGACGCCGCCCGCCTGGTCGCCTCCTACGGCGGCTCGCTCTCCGGCGAGCACGGCGACGGCCGGGCCCGCGGCGAACTGCTCCCGCTGATGTACTCGGAGCGGGCCCTGGCCGCCTTCGCCGCCGTCAAGGACGTCTTCGACCCCGACGACCTGCTCAACCCCGGCGTGCTCGTGCGCCCCCGCCCGCTCGACGCCGACCTGCGGGTGCCCGCCGCCCCGCCGCTCCGCCACGGCCTGGCCTTCTCCTACTCCGGGGACGGCGGCGACTTCTCCACCGCCGTGCACCGGTGCACCGGCGTGGGCAAGTGCCGGGCCGACACCACCGCCGCCGGCGGGGTGATGTGCCCGTCCTACCTGGCCACCGGGGACGAGAAGGACTCCACCCGCGGCCGGGCCCGGGTCCTGCAGGAGATGGTCAACGGCTCACTTGTCACGGACGGCTGGCGCTCCCGCGAGGTCCTCGACGTGCTCGACCTGTGCCTGGCCTGCAAGGGCTGCTCCTCCGACTGCCCGGCCGGGGTGGACATGGCCCTGTACAAGGCCGAGGTGCTCCACCACGCCTACCGCCGCAGACCGCGCCCGCTGTCCCACTACTCGCTCGGCGCGCTGCCGCGCTGGGCCCGGGCGGCGGCCTTGGCGCCCGGCGCGGTCAACCGGCTGCTGGCCCTGCGGCCCGCGGCCTCCCTCGTGCGGCTGCTCGGCGGCATCGACCGGCGGCGGGAGCTGCCGCGCTTCGCACCGCGCACCTTCCGCCGGTGGTTCGCGGACCACGACCCGGCCCCCGGCACCCCGGTGCTGCTGTGGGTCGACACCTTCACCGACCACTTCGCGCCCGAGGTGGGCGTCGCCGCCGTGCGCGTCCTGGAGGAGGCCGGGTTCGAGGTCCGCGTCACGGACCGGCCGGTGTGCTGCGGCCTGACCCGGATCAGCACCGGTCAGCTGGACGCCGCCCGCCGCGTCCTGCGCCGCGGGCTGGACGCGCTGGCCCCCCACGTCGGGGCCGGCGTCCCGGTCGTCGCCCTTGAACCGTCGTGCGCCGCCGTGCTGCGCTCCGACGCGCTCGAACTGCTCGGACCGGACGACCCGGCCGCCTCCCGGGTCGCGGAAGCCACCCACACCCTGGCCGAACTCCTCGCCCGCCACCGGCCGCAGTGGTCCCCTCCCCCGCTCGACGGTGTCGAGGCCGTCGCCCAGCCGCACTGCCACCACCGCGCCGTCATGGGCTGGCAGGCCGACGAGCGGCTGCTGCGGGAAGCGGGCGCCACCGTCCGCGCCGTCGGCGGCTGCTGCGGCCTGGCCGGCAACTTCGGTGCCGAACGCGGCCACCACGACGTCTCCGTGGCGGTGGCCGAGACCGCCCTGCTGCCCGCCGTGCGCGGCCTGGCCGGGGGCGGGACGGTGCTGGCCGACGGCTTCTCCTGCCGCACCCAGCTGGACCAGCTCGCCGGGCGCCGGGCCCTGCACCTCGCCCAGCTCCTGGCGTCACGGCTGCCCCGCAGGGAACCGTGACCGCCCGGCCGGCGTGCGAACGGCCTACGGACTGCCCACGGCCGGCGCCCGGCCGATGTACGGCCGATGTACGGCCGGTCAGTGCTCCGCGTCGTCGGGGCCGGTGGTGAACCAGACCTCCTTGCCGCCGGGCAGGCGGACCGTACCCCAGTCGTGGACGGAGTGCACAAGCAGGAACAGGCCGCGCCCGTCCTCGCTGTCCCACTCCGGCTGCCGCACCACGGGCATCCTCGGGTCGCCGTCCCGCACGGCCACCCGCACCCCGCCCGGGGTGCGCCGGACGTCGAGGACGCACCGGCCGCCGGGCACGTGCTTGTGCACGTTGGCGAGCAACTCGCCGACCCCGAAGACCGCTTCGCGGACGTGGTCGGCACGTTCCCACTCCACGAGGCGGTCGCGGACCAGTCGCCTCACCGGTGGATCGTGGCCGGGTCGACCCGGAGCGACATCTCGAAACGGGCCGCCCGCTGTGCGGCGGCGCTGTGGGAGGGGGAGAGGGAGGGCATCGGCGGTCCTGACATCGTCCCCAGCAGTCCGCCCGCCCTCGGGGTTCCGCCGCGGGGGCGGGTGCTGGGGTGGGATCGGATGGCCGTCGAGGGAGGCACGCGCGGCAGCCGCCCGCCGTCGGGAACGCGTCCTGTCGGGCAGCGGTGCACACGTCCGGATTATGGCGCACACTCCGGCAAGTAAGGTTAACCTTACTTGCCGGGTTCCTGGGAAGGCGGAACCCCGGGGGCGGCACCCGACCACCAGTCAAGTCCCTTTCAGGACAAGCAGGTTGAGGCGGACGGCTCCGTCCCCCGTGTCACGGCCCACCACAGCCCCTTCGCCCCCGCGGCACCCGCGGGCCCCGGCGGCCCCTTCAGCCCCTTCGGCCCCCTCGGCCTCGCAGCCCCTTCGGCCCCGCAGCCTCCTCGGCCCGGCCCGGGGGGCGTTCAGGACGCCGGCGTTCGGCCGCCGCCCTCCGCCCGCAGGGCGGGCGGCGCCGTCAGGTCTGCGTCGACGGCCCCGCCCCGGGGGCCTGCGCTCCCCAACTCCTCCAGCAGCCGCTGCGACCACCGGGTCAGGCCGGCCACGTCGATCCCGTGCGGCGGACGCTCCTGATAGGGCGCCACGTTCTCGACAGCGCGCCTCAGCAGCGCCCCCGCCCCCGCGCGGTTGCCCCGCAGCGCGTGGGTCAGGCCGACGGCGAACTGGGCCAGCCCCCGCCACAACGCCCGCTCCGGCTCCGGGGAGGACTTCCAGGCGTCCTCGAGCACCTCGTGCGCGTGGAACGGCATCCCGTCGTCGAGGAGCCGCTGCGCCTCGGCCAGCGCCTCCTGCGGCGACCTCACCACACCCTCCGGCAGGCGCGGCACCCCGGGGACCCGTACGGGAGCGGGCGGCCCAGGCCGTCGCGGGGCCGTGCGTTGCGGGCCCGCCCGGACGGGTCCCGGTCCCGCTCCCGGCCCCGGTCCGCAGCGGGCGGCCGCTCCGCAGCGCCCCGCCCCGGGCCCCCGGCCCCGGCAGCGCCGCCGTCGGCCGTGCCGCCGTGGGCAGCGCCGTCGCCGTCGGCGCCGACCGTCCCCGGCCCGCCGTCCTCCGGCAGCGCCCCGCAGTTCCCGCAGGCGCGCCCCGGTGGCTCCTCGCGCACCCGGCCGCACTCGGGGCAGACCCGGTCCAGCCAGCAGGCCGGGTCGCCGCCCCTCCTGCCCTCGCTCGTCGCTCATCCCCCGATTGTCCCCCGCACACCCCTCCCCCGGCAGGCCCTCCCGCGGACCGCCCGGACGTACAGTGGGCGGGCGGGGAGAACGGGGCGGAGAACCACCGGAGGGCTGCGCGATGAACGGTCCTGCACCCGGCGCCGACCGCCCGGTGCCGCTCGCCCGGGCCCTGGCCGCCGGCCCCCTGGTGCTCGACGGCGGGCTGTCCAACCAGTTGGAGGCGGCCGGCCACGACCTGTCGGGCGCCCTGTGGTCCGCCCGCCTGCTGCGCGACCGGCCGCAGGCCCTGGTCGACGCGCACCTGGCATACCTGCGGGCGGGCGCGGACGTCGTGACCACCGCCGGGTACCAGGCCACCTTCGAGGGCTTCGCCGCGCAGGGCGTCGGGCGGGCCGAGGCCGAGGAACTGCTGCGCCGCAGCGTGGAACTGGTGCGTCGGGCCGTCGCGCTGGCCCGGGCCGAGGGGATGCGGCGCCCGGTGTGGACCGCGGCATCGGCGGGCCCTACGGGGCGATGCTCGCCGACGGCTCGGAGTACCGCGGCCGGTACGGGACGGGCGTCCGCGCGCTGGAGCGCTTCCACCGTCCCCGGCTGGAGGCACTGGCCGCCGCCGGCCCGGACGTGCTGGCCCTGGAGACCGTCCCGGACGCCGACGAGGGCCGGGCTCTGGTGCGAGCGGTGCGCGGACTGGGCGTTCCGGCCTGGCTGTCCTACAGCGTCCGCGGCGACCGCACCTGCGCCGGGCAGTCGCTGGAGGAGGCGTTCGCGGTCGCGGCGGACGCCGAGGAGATCGTCGCGGTGGGCGTCAACTGCTGCGCCCCCGAGGACGTCGGCCAGGCGGCGCGGACCGCTCTCCGGGTGACAGGCAAACCGGTGGTGGTCTACCCGAACAGCGGAGAGCGGTGGGACGAACGGGCCCGCACCTGGCGCGGCGGGGCCACGTTCACCACCGACCGGGTGTCCGGCTGGACACGGGCGGGCGCGCGCCTGGTCGGCGGCTGCTGCCGGGTCGGACCGCGCACCGTCGCCGAACTGGCCCTACTCCTCGGCCGGACCCCGGAACCGGGCCCGCTCGGGCGCACCTGACCGCGGGGAACCGGACCGGGACAGGGCCCGCCGCACGCCCCCGAACCGGATCACGCGGGGACACGCGGCAACCGGCCGACGGAACGCACCGGCACGGCACGCCGGACCGTCAGCACCAGTGGGGGCCTTGCCGATGTTCTTGATGTACCGGGCGGAGGCGAAGGCCCACTTGCCGTCGGCCAACTTGTACCAGCGGGGGTTGCCCTTGACGTTCTGGCTGTTGACCTTGCACTTGATGGAGACCACGGTGCCGTGCTTCAGGTGGCCGACCACCTTGCCCCCGGTGTCGGGACGGTTGCGGACCAGCAGCCCGGTGCGGGCGATCACCTTGCCCTTGTAGAGCTTCTTCCCGGAGTGCTCCCCCTCACCACGGTCCTTGTCCTTGTCCTTGCCGTGGTCCTTGTCCTTGCCGTGGTCCTTGTCCTTCCCGTGGTCCTTCCCGTGGTCCTTGTCCTTCCCGTGGTCCTTGTCCTTCCCGTGGTCCTTGTCCTTCCCGTGGTCCTTCCCGTGGTCCTTGTCCTTCCCGTGGTCCCAGTCGTCGCCCTCGTCGTGGCAACCGCCGTCGCCCCAGTCGCGATCGTCCTCGTCGTGCCTGTCCTGGTCGTTCCGGTCGCCCCGGCCCTCGTCGTCCCGGTCGTACCGGTCGTGCCTGCCTTCGTCGTCCCGGTCGTCCCGGTCGTGCCTGCCCTCGTCGTCCCGGTCGTCCCGGTCGCCCCGGCCCTCGTCGTCCCGGTCGTACCGGTCGCCCCGGCCCTCGTCGTCCCGGTCGTACCGGCCCTCGTCGTCCCGGTCGTACCGGCCCTCGTCGTCCCGGTCGCCCCGGCCCGGGTCGCCGTCGTCGTTCCCGGCCCGGGACCTGCGGTCCTCCTCGTAGTCCCTGTCGTGTTCCTCGCTCCGGCATCCGCCGTGGGAGTCGTCGGCGCGGGCCGACGATCCCGAGCCGACAGCATCCGTCGCCTGGCCGGTGGCCTGGGCCGGTCCGATCGTGCCCGCGGCCGCGAACGCGGCGGCCGCGGCTGCGATTCCGAGCTTGGCGGTTGCCGACTGGAACTTCACTGTGTCCTCCGGAAAGGTGAAGACCTCGGGGAGAGGCATGCGGACTGCCGCAGGCGCGGTGCGGGCCGGCTGTTGAGCCATCGACAGTCCGGCGTGCGGTTCCGAACCCGCAATCAGAAGCCCTGTATGGGCCATATGTCCCGTTTGAGACTCCTGCGGGTCTGACAGTAGGTCGATTACCGAGCGGGTGCAATCCATGACTTTCCGAACTCACCCGACTGCCCGTCACACCGCGGCCCGATTCGCCCCGGACGGGAATCCTCTGCCCGGGAGGAAGTTCCCCGGCAGTTGGACGGGGTTCTCCGGCATTTGAGAACGTTGACCGGTCCGTGCCGCCATGGATACGTTGTGGTTCGCACGCCGCGGGCGTCCGCGTCCGCGACAGCGAGGAACCATGGATTCGCGGCGCCGGCCCGGGCGCCCCGCGAAGGGAGCGCCGCCCGTGGAGCGAGAATTCGACGCCGCCCCTCCGACCGCCTCGTCGGCCGCGCCGCCGTCCTCGACCGGGCGCGCGCTCAGTTGTCCTCGGGCGGCAGCGTGCTGCTGTCGGGGCCGGCGGGCATCGGGAAGTCGGCGGTCCTGCGCGCCCTCACCGAGGAGTTCGGCGGCGGCGCGGTGGCCGTCCTGCGCTGCTCGCCCACCGAGTCGGAGTCCCACCTCCCCTTCCTCTCCCTCATAGACCTGCTGGAGTTCGCCGCGGGAGAGGTGTCGGACTCCCTCCCCGCCCCGCAGCGGGCGGCTCTCGAGGCCGCGCTGACCGGACGGGCCGACTCGAGCGACCAGCCCGAGGGCCTGGCGCTGCGCCTGGCCGTGCTCTCCGTACTGAGGACCCTCGCCGGGCGGGCGCCCGTGCTGGTCGTGGCCGACGACCTGCAGTGGATGGATCCGGTCAGCACGGAGCTGCTGGCCTTCGCAGCCCGCCGCCTGGGCGGGCTGCCGGTGCGGTTCCTGGCCGCCGTGCGCACGGGCACTGACCGGAGGGCTGCGAGGAGGTGCAGTTGGGCTGCCTGGCCTCGCTTCCCCGGCAGCCCCTGGTCCTGCGGGTCCCGCCGCTGTCCACGCACCAGTTGTCGGAGCTGCTGGCCGACCGCGAGGAGCACCCGGCCCTGCACTCCTCGGTCCTCCAGGACATCCACCGCACGAGCGGCGGGAACCCCTTCTACGCGCTGGAGCTCGCCCGCGCGCTGGCGGAGCGTCCCGTACCGCCGCGCCCGGGGAGCCCTGCCGGTGCCGACCGGGCTGCGCACCCTGGTGCTCAACCGGCTCGGCGCGCTCTCCCCCGAGGCGCGCACCACCCTGCTCATCGCCGGCGCCGGGGCGCGTCCCACCCTCGCCCTGCTGCGCGAGTGCGGCCGTCCCGCCGCGGAGGCCGAGATCGCCGAGGCGGCGGAGCTGGGCATCGCCCGCCTGGACCCGGACGGCGTGGTCCGGTTCACCCATCCCCTCATCTCCGCGGCCCTCTACTCCGAGGCCCCGTCGGGGGCGCGGCGCGAAGCGCACACCGCGCTGGCCGGGGCGACCTCCGACCCGATCGAACGGGCCCGGCACCTGGCGCTGGCCACCTCCGGCGAGGACGAGCACGTCGCCCGCACCCTGGAGGGGGCGGCGTCGGTGGCCCGGGAGCGGGGGGCTCCGGCGGCCGCCGCCCGGCTGGGGCTGCTGGCGGCCGACCGCACTCCTCCCGAGAACCTGCCGGAGGTGCTGCGGCGCAGGCTGTGCGCCGCCGAGGACGCCCTGGTGGCGGGTGACACGGCGCTGGCGCGCGGTACCGCGCGCGAGGTGCTGGCGCAGGCCGTGCTCCCGGCGGACCGGGTGCGGGCCTGGATCGTGGTGATCGACTCCGCCGGGCAGGCCATGGCCGACGTGGACGACGCCTTCCCGCAGGCCCTGGCCGACGCGGGCGAGGACCCCCGCCTGCTCGCACCCCTGCTGTACCAGGTCTCCTGGCGGGCGGCGCTGGTGGAGGGGTCGCTGACCCGGGCCCGCGAGGTGGCCGCCCGGTCCGCCTCCCTCGCTGCCCGGGTGGGCGACCGCAGGACCGAGCTGCTGGCGCTGGCCTTCCAGGCCCTGACCGAGACCCTCTCCGGGCATCCGGACGCCGAGCAGACCCTGGAGCGGGCGCTGCAGGAGCCCCAGGACCCCCGGGTGGCCTGCGACCACAACGGTCCCGGATACCTGCGGTTCAGCTGCCTGCTGATGGGGGACCGCCTCGACGAGGCCCGGGCCGCCCTGGCCCCTGGTCCCGATCGCCCGGCGGCGCGGTGCGGTGGAGAGCGAGATCCTGTTCCTGCGCGGACTCGCCGACACCGAGCTGCGGGCCGGCCGGTGCGAGACGGCACTGGAGCTGGCGCACGAGAGCCTGCGGCTGGCGGAGGACGTGGGGGTCGGCGTGGGGCCGGCACTGCACCTGGCGGCCCTGGCCGAGGCCGCGGGCGGTTCCGTGCAGCGGGCGCTGTCCCTGGCGCACAGCGGCATCCGCAGGTCCGAGGAGGACGGCGACCGGGTGTTCCTGACCCGCTCCCTGACCGCGCTGGGCCACGCCAGGCTCATGGGATCGGACGCGCACGGGGCGGTCGTCGCGCTGCGCCGGGTCCGCGAACTGGAGGAGGACCAGGGCGTCGCGGAGCCCGCCCGGGGCCGTTGGCAGGGCGACCTGGCCGAGGCCCTGGTGCGGGTCGGCGCGCTGGCGGAGGCGCAGGAGGTCATCGACATCACGCGCGACGCCGCCGTGCGGCTGGGGCGCGGGAGCGTGCTGGGCGTGCTGGAGCGCGCCCAGGCGCTGCTGACCGCCGAACGCGGCGACCTGGACGGGGCGGCGGCCGGGCTGCGGGCGGCCGGCGAGAGGCTGGGCCGGCTCGGCTACCGGCTGGAGGAGGGGCGCACCCGCCTGGCGCTGTACGGGGTGGAGGCGCAGCGGTGCGGGCCGGGTGCGGCGCGGGCCGTGCTGGAGGAGAGCGCGCGGATCTTCCGGCGGGCCAAGGCGCTTCCCTGGCTGGAACTGGTGGCCGCAGCGCGCGAGCGCGCCGGCCACCGCTCCCCCCACCTGTCGCGGGGGTCCGCCGCGATCTCCCTGGTGACGCCCCCGGCCGCCGACGGGGCGGCCTCCTCGGAGCCGTCCGCGTCCTCCTCTTCCTCCCTGTCCTCCCAGGACTCCGCGGTCGCGGTCCTCGCGGGCGGCAGGCTCGACTCCCTGGCCGAGATGGAGCGCAGGGTGGCCGCGCTCGTCCTGGAGGGCTCCACCAACCGCGAGATCGCGGCGCAGCTGTTCGTGAGCGTGAAGACCGTCGAGGCCACCCTGACCCGGGTGTACCGGAAGCTGGGAATCCGATCCCGCGTGGACATCGTCCGGCTCGCCGCCCTCAGGACCGGCTGACCGGCCGGCGGGCTCCTGAAGGGCGCCGCCCGCAGGTCCGGCCTGCGGGCCCGGCCTGCGGACCGCGTCCCTCGCCCGACCCGGAGCACTAAGGGGAAGGGCGGGGGACGGTCAGGCGGTGCGCCGGCCGACACCGGGGAGAAAACGTCCGGTGCGGGCGGCGTAGGCCTCGTACGCGGCGCCGTGCACGGCCTTGAGGTACGGCTCCTCGACGACGCGGACCTGGAGCCGGACGGCGACGACCAGGCAGGCCAGGGCGAGGAGGGAGACCGGGTTCGGGACCATCAGGGCCAGGCCGACCGCCGTGAGGACCATGGCGGTGAAGACGGGGTTGCGGACGTGCGCGAACAGCCCGCCGGTGACCAGCGTGGTGCGTTCGCCCGCGTCCACGCCCACGCGCCACGAGGCCCCCATGTTCGTCTGCGCGGCCGAGGTGGCCGCCACCCCGCCAGCGTGACCACCAGTCCGGCCCACCGGACGGCGGGGGCGGCGGCGGTGGGCAGTCCGGCGAGTTCGGCCACCGGGGCGGCGGCCCCGCCGAGCAGAGCGGCCGCGAACAGCACCCCGGCCCACCAGGAGGCTTCGCCGGGACGGCCGGAGATGCCGCGGAAGCCGGCGTCCCCGGCGCGCCGCCGCTGCAGGACGGCGCGGACGCCGAAGGCGAACCCCGCCCATCCCAGGTAGAGGGCGAGTGCCGCCCAGGCCCAGCCGTTCATCAGCAGCACCCCTCGGCGTCGGCGTCGACGCACGTCCTGTCGGTCTCCACCGCCACCACCGCGGTGCGCAGGTCGTCCAGCGCGTGGCCGAGCCGCTCGTCGGCGAGCTCGTAGCGGGTGCGGCGGCCGTCGGGCACGGCCACGACCAGGCCGCAGTCGCGCAGGCATGCCAGATGGTTCGACAGCCGGGTGCGGGAGACCCCGAGCGCGTCGGCGAGGTCGGACGGGTGGGCGGGGGCGTCGCGCAGGGCGAGCAGGATGCGACAGCGGATCGGGTCGGCGAGCGCGCGGCCGAACCGGGCCAGCACCTCGATGTCGGGGGCAGCAATCAGCACGCCACGACAGTACAAGGAATCCTGAATTCAGGAAATCCTGTATCCAGGCTGCCGGGGCGCGGCCCACCCCCGGCGCGGACTGCCGGCACGGACGGCCGGGGCGGCGGCGCGGAAGGAGAAGCCGCTCGCGGTGGGGCACCGGCACGCTCGCCCGCCCCGCGGGGCGGGCACCGAGGGTTTTCCCCGCGTCGCCCGCGCAGGGAGTTCCCTCATTGGGCCGAGGCATCCCGGACCGTAGCGTAAAGCGGTGACGGAGGTCGGAACACCAGGTCAACGCAGCACCACGACCCGGGGGTTCCCCGCCCCCTCCGTCCTCGGCCGGCCGGCATCGTCCCCTGGGGCGAGGGCTGCGCCCGGGCGGGCCGCCCCGGCGTCCGCACCGGGCCGACCACGCTCTCCTCGCAGGTGACGGACCAGGGCGACTCCTGACCGGACGGCCGTCCACGGACGGCGGAGCCCGGGTGCGGTGACAGTGCTCCCGCACCCGGGCACCGCGCATTCTCCGGGGCCGCGCCCCGGAACGGCCCGTTCGAACCGTCCGAATCGTCCGAACCCCGACGCGCCGTCAGAGCCCTGAGCACCCCGCCGGGCCCTGCCCGCCGTGCGTCCTCCGCCCGGCGGGCAGGACCCGGCCGGCTTTCAGGCCCCCGGGCGGCGCGGGCCCCGGGCGAGGGTGTGGCCGGCCACGCCGGCGAGCGCGGCGAGCACTCCGCCGGCCGCGGTCCAGGCCCAGCGGTCCGACCACCAGCCGCCGTACCAGCCGCCGTCCGGTTCCGCCAGTGCGGCCGGCTGCGACGGGGCACGCCCGTCCCCGGCCGCGTCCTCCGCCTCGTCCCCGTCGGCCGCCTCGTCCGCGTCCTCCGCCTCGTCGGCGTCCGGTGCGGAGGCCCCCGTGCCCGAGGGGTCTACGATGCCGCCGGCCCGGGTGACGGGCAGCAGCGGGGCGGTGAGCTCCCCGCCGTGCGCCTGGGCCCCGCCCGCGTCCCGCGCGGTGGCCTCCACCTCGGCGCCCACGGGCAGCCCGAGGTCGCGCTCGGGCAGGTCCACCGCGGTCAGCCGCAGGTAGTAGGCGCCCGGCAGGGGGTCGTTGGACCACGCCTCGGACCACGGCCGCACGGTGCGCAGCGTGCAGCTGAGCGTCACCGACTCCGCGTCGGCGGACGCCCGCTTCGTGGAATCCCCGGAAGCGCAGGCCTGACGGCGGCGCAGGCCGTCGAAGAGGTCGAGCTGCCAGGTGGAGGAGCCGTGCCGGGAGGCCGCCGGGGGCAGGGTGACCGTCGCCCGCACGGTGGGCCTCTGCCCCGCCCCGGCGGGGAAGGTCCAGTAGAGGTAGTCGCCGAGGGAGGCCGCTGCCGTGGCCCTCTGCTCCTGCCGGATCGCGGTGGCGGTGCGGAAGGTGGTGCCCGCCTCGGTGGGCGCGGCCTCCTCCTCCGCGCCCGCCGAGGGGCCGGGGCTTCCGTCCGCCGCGGCGGGGGACGCGCCCAGCAGGACCGTCCCGGCCAGTGCGGCGGCGGCCAGCCCGGCGGCCGCCGCAGCGCGTGCGGCGCGTGCGGCGCTCGCGGTGTGTGCGGTACGCATCAGTTGGTCCTCCGGACGGTGATCCGCCAGCGGGACACCCAGCCCCACAGCAGGCCGGCGAGCAGGCCGACGAGGGTGAGCACGCCGAGCAGCACCCAGCCGCGGCCGAGGCCGAAGGCCGCGGTGTCGTACGCCCGGTCGGGCGACTTCACGACGTCGACGGACAGTTCGACGGGCATGCCGGGGGTGCGCTTGACGGAGGCGGGCGCGGAGAAGGAGTTGGAGACCTCCAGGCAGACGGCCGTCGTGGCGGGCTTGAGCTCCTCGTCGTCGAGGTCGACGTCGTCGCGTGCGGCCAGGGGGTACCGCAGGCCGGCCGAGACCGCGTCGGTGCGTCCGCCGCCGGCGTCGGTGCCGCGCACCAGTTCCCGGCCCCGGGCGTCCACGGCCCGCAGCAGCACGCCGTAGTCGCGGTTCACCGCGCGGTCCGCGGCCACGCTCACCGAGGCCCGCACCTCCTGGCCGGGCAGGAGCTCCAGCCGGTACCAGCGGTGCTGCCCGAACTCCTGGCGGTCGGTGTAGACGCCGGGGGTCAGCACGGGGGCGGCCGCGCACCTGTCCGCGCCCTCGACCGCCGCCGGCTCCTCCGGCGGGGCGTCGGCGGCGCGCCGCACCAGCTGCTTGATGCGGGAGGCGAGCTGGTCGGTGTTCTGCACGGCCGTGTAGGTGCCGCCGGTGGCCTCGGCGATGCAGCTGAGCTGCTCGCGCACCTTGGCGTCCAGGGTCAGGCCGAGGGTGTCGACGACCAGGTGGGTCCCCTTGGCGGCGAGCTCGCGGGCGACGTCGCACGGGTCGGGCAGCCCGCAGGAGTCCTCGCCGTCGGTGATGAGCACGATCCTGCGCGTGCCCTCGCCCGTGCCGAGGTCGGCGTCCGCGCCACGCAGTGCGTAGCCGATGGGGGTCCAGCCGGTGGGGGCCAGGGTGGCGACGGCGGTCTTGGCCTCGGTGCGGTCCACCGGGCCGACGGGGTAGAGCTGCTCGCTGTCGCGGCAGCCGGTCCTCTTGTCCTCGCCGGGGTAGGTGGCCCCCAGGGTGCGTATGCCGAGGTGGACCTCCTCCGGCACCGCGTCGATGACCTCGTTGAAGGCCTTCTTGGCCGCGGCCATGCGGGATCCGCCGTCGATGTCGCGGGCCCGCATCGAGCCGCTGACGTCCAGGACGAGCTCGACCCTGGGCGGGGCCTGCTCCGGTCCGTCGGCCGCGCTCGCCGGGGGCGCTGATGTGGAGAGACAGGCGAGCAGGACGCACAGGCCCGCCGCCAACCGTCTGGTGGTAGTCACGCGCGGATCCTACGGAGGGTCACACGGCATCCCCAAAAGGCAGTTCGACTCCGGACGCGGCCGCCCGGCCGGTCGCGGCGGGGCGGCCGGCGGGGGCCGGCGCGGGGCGGGCGCGGGGCGGGTCAGAGCGGTGACGGCCACCGGGAGGGCGGCAGCAGCGTCCGGGCCCGCAGCACCAGGCCGAGTTCGAAGCGGGCGTCGGGGTCGCGCAGGTCCGCGCCGAAGAGCTCCTCGATCTGCCGCAGCCGGTAGCGCACGGTCTGCGGGTGCACGTTGATCGCCCGGGCCACTTCGGGAGCGCTCCCGCCGCACTGCAGCCAGGCCAGCAGGGTTTCGGCCAGTCGCTCCCGCTGCTTGGGCCGCACCTGCTCCAGCGGTGCCAGGCGCCGCCCGGCGAGCAGGTCCAGCAGCCGTTCGTCCTCCAGCAGGACCAGGGAGGCGAGGTGGTCGGTGCACCGTGCGACGCGGCGGTGCTCATCCAGTCCCCGGCCGATCAGTTCCATCAGGCGGCGGGCGGTGTGCAGGGAGGCCGCGGCGTCGGCGGGTTCCACGCGGGGGCCGAGTGCGGCCCGGGCTCCGCGCAGGTCCCGCTCCAGCAGGTCCACGTGCTCGGGGGCGGGGTCGGGCAGCAGGACGACGGGGTCGGCCCGGTCGAAGTCGGCGAGCACCACGGTTCCGGGCAGCCGGGGGAAGTGCGGCCTCTCCCCCGGTGGCTGCTCGCGGCGCAGGACGAGGGCCGCGACGGTGCGCGGCAGGGGCCAGCGGGCGGCCCGGGCGGCCTCGCTCAGCTCCTCGGGCTCCGGGGGCCGCTCGGACAGCAGCGCCTCCAGCAGGCGCTGGCGGCGGCGGTGCAGTTCGCCGGCGGTGTCGGCCTGCGCCTGCGCGTAGCCCTCGACCGCGTGCGAGGCGAGTTCGTCGATGTAGGCGAAGACCGCCTCGGCCAGGCCGTACATCCGCGCCGGGGCGATCTCGGCCTCCTGGCCGACCTTGACCCAGCGGCGCCAGGCGAGCCTGGCTCCGATCCGGTAGGCGGCCTGGAGCGCGTCCAGGCTGCGCCCCTCGCGCATCTCGATGCGGCCCAGCGAGCGGCTGAGTTCGGCGATCTCCTCGCGTTCCCCGGCCGGCGGCGGGTCGGAGACGCGGGTGACGAACCCGGCGAGGGAGCGCTCCACGCCCACCCGGATGGTCCGGGCGAACGGCCCCTCCAGGGGCTGGGCGAACTCCGGGACCTGACGGCGGATCTCCCGGATGGTCTCCTGCGCCAGGTCGCCCAGTTCCGAGCGCATCCGCTCGACGATCTCGTGCGGTAACAGCCGCCGGCCGTGCTCGGACACCCCCGACACCGGTTCCACTCCTCTCGGTAGCGGTACCGCGCACCGCGCGGCCCGTGCGGACGGGGAGGCCCGTTCCGCGCGGCGCCCCCGTCCGCGCGCCGTCGTCCACTGGAGCAATGCACGGTAGGGCACGCCACCGCGGCGCCGTAAGCCTCGTGCGGCGCCGTGGCCGAAACCCTGCTGCCGCGAACGCCAGGGACGCCGGGGGACGGCGGGGGACGGCGGAACGCCCGGGGCGGCGGCCCCGGGCGCCCGGTCGGGCACGGCGGCGGGCTCCCGCGGGGGCCCGCCGCCGCACGGTCACGCGCCGACGGTGATGCCGGGCACGTCGTAGGTGGCGTTGAACGTGGAGGTGGTGGCGCTGGTCGGGCAGCCGAAGCCGCCGACCACGGTCACCGGCACGCTCTCATTGACGAACGCCAGCTTCGAGGGCGAGCCGTTGGTCCAGTCGCCCTCCACCGAGACCGGGCCGGACGGCGCGGAGGTGACCGTGCAGGTCGCCAGGCCGCTGGTCTGGACGACGACGCCGCCGGCCGGCATGCCCAGGGTGCCGGTGCTGGGCGCGCCGTTCTGCATGGACACCGTCCAGCTGCCGTAGGTGGTCACGGTCGCGCTGACGCCGGGCATGCTGGTGGTGCAGTTGCTGTAGGTCGGGCGCGCGGACAGCGGGTTGGTGACCGGCCCGGTGGCGTTGTGGTTGCCGGGGGCCGCGGGAACGGTGCCGCCCGCGGTGGAGGCGCTGCAGGTGACCGTCACGGTGCCGGCCTTGAACGTCGCCTTCCCGTTCAGCGTCGCGGTGTAGGACGCGCCGGCCGGGCTGACGGTGGTCGAGCCGGCGGTCACGGCCTCGGGGGCTGCGCCCGCCGCACCCGCGGTACCCATGACGAGGCAGGCGGCGCCCGCCGCGGCGGCCGCGCCGCGCAGGACGCGGCGCCCGGTTCCGGTGGTCGGGGAGGTTTCCACGCGCTTCGAGGATCGGTTCACGAACTGACTCCTTCGGTGGGGAACTCGACCTCGGCCGGGCGGCGGCCCGGCCGGCTTGGGGGGTGGGCGCGGCGGCGCACTTCTCCTTGCGCCGCCGCGCCGGACGGCCCTCTCACGCCGCGGCCCGGGGCTGGGGGGCTCCCGGGCCCGGGGGTTCAGGCGGTGAGCGGTTCGCCGTCGTGGTGCGTCCCGGCGGGAGGTGCGCCGTCCGGCGCCTCCTCGTCCGCGGGGCGGGTGCGGGGCTGCCAGGCGAAGCAGATGCTGCCGCCGACGACGCCCATGATCGTGCCGATGAAGAAACCGCCGAGGTTGGACAGCACCAGGGCCGCCATGGCCAGCAGGACGGTCACCACGCCGGCGAGGGAGCGGTGCTCCGGCGAGAACCACACGGACAGCCCCATCACCACCATGAACACGCCCATGAGCACCGACGGGATGCCCGCCACGCCCTGGTGCAGCATCACCTCGAGCGGGGCGAGGGGGATCGCGCAGATCTCCGCGCCCGCCACGACGGTCAGGAGCCCGCCCCAGAAGGGCCGTGCCCTGCGCCACGTCCGCCAGCGGGCCCGCAGCCCGGGCGCGCGCTCCCCGTCACCGTCCGCCCGGGTGCGTCCTCCGGCCCTGGTCGTCCTGGTCACTGCGGCCTCCTCAGAAGCACTCGTGCTTGCCCTTGAGGACCTTCATGTTCAGCCCGGACAGCTTGAAGGTCCCGGCGTTGGTGGCCCAGGCGACCTGCTTGAGGTTCTTGATCGACATGCGGTCGGCCTGCTGGGAGAACATGTCCTGCATGCCCTGCGCGTCCTTCGGCCCCTTGTCCAGGGTCGAGGCGTCCCGGCCGATCTCGATGTTCTCGAACGAGGCGTCGCCGGAGAGCTGGGTCGCGTCGACGAACAGCTCGTTGGCCTGGACCGGGGTTCCCTTGTTGCCGGCGGACAGCTTCAGCGAGATGTCCCCGACGACCGGCAGTGTGGTGAGCACCGACTGGCAGAGGTTGTTCATCTCCGCCTTCTTGATGCCGGTGACGGCGACGGGCAGCAGGTCGCCGCGCGCGTTGGTGTCGATGCTGCCGTACTGCGCGAACCCCTCACCCGTGAGGCTGTCCGCGGAGACCTTGAACTGCTGGCCGGACACGGCGAAGGAGGCGGCGAGCGCCCCGTTGGCCATGGCGACGGCGAGCACCGCGGTCCCGGCCACGGCCGGCACGGACAGTGCGGCGAACCGCTTCCATCTGATCGCCCCGGTGACCGGTCTGCCCTGTGCGTCCTTCATGCGGAATCCCCTTGTTCTCAGTGGAACGGCGGTCCGCGGAAAGCCCTCCCGCGCCCCGCCGTGACGTGCCCTCGTCACGTATGGGCGATGGTGGGGCGTGTTACATCAGCTTTGCAAGAGATTCACACGGAGAATTGCCGCAGGTCCCGCAGTAACCGCCGAATACGCACCCGGGAAAGGAACCCGCCGGCGCTCTTGTCATCCGGATGACAAAAAATCCTTGTCATGCGGAACACATCCCTTTCCCTTTCTCCGCTCACTCCGGTGACAACCCGGCGGGAAAAGGGCCGGAATTCGCCGGGCGCGGAACGCACGCCCGTCCGCCGGCTGCCGTAGGTTGGCCGCCGTGGACCTCTCCGACCGGCCGGACTCCCCCGGCGCCGCACCCCGGCTGCGCCGGGCCCGCCTCGCCGTGGTGCTGCTCTTCCTGGCCAACGCCCTCGTCTACGCCAACCTCGTCCCCCGGTTCCCGGAGATCCGCGACTCCATGGGCCTGTCCAACACGGCCATGGGCGCGGCGATCGCCGCCGCACCGGCCGGGGCCCTGCTGGTCGGGCTGTCCGCCGGCGCCCTGGGGGCGCTGGTCGGCAGCGGGCGGCTCGCCGTCCTGTGCGGGTTCGGGTTCGCCGTCGTCGTCCCCCTGCTGGGGCTGGCCGACCGGTGGTGGACGCTGGCGGGCCTGCTCTTCCTGACGGGGGCCCTCGACGCGGTCATGGACTCGGCCATGAACACCCACGGGCTGCGGGTGCAGCGGGGCTACGGACGGTCGATCCTCAGCGGCTTCCACGGCGTGTGGTCCGTGGGCGCGGTGGCCGGCGGGCTGGCCGGCACCGCGGCGGCCGGCCTCGGCGTCCCGCTGCCGGCGCAGACGGCCGCGGCCGGCGTCGTGCTGGCGCTGCTGGCCGCGGCGGCGCGGCCCCTGCTTCTGCCCGGGTCCGACGACGCCGACCACGGGCCCGCGCCCGCGGCGGCCGGCGCGGACACCGGCGACGGCGCGGACACCGGCACCGGCGGGCGCGCGGGCTCGGGGCTGCGGACGGCACTGCCCGTGCTGCTCCTGCTCGGGCTGGTCCTGGTGATGGCCTCCGTCGTCGAGGACACCCCCGCCTCATGGGGCGCGGCGCTCCTGCGGGACGACTACGCGGCCCCTGCCGCCGCGGCCGGCCTGGCCTACGTCGCCTTCCAGTGCGCCATGACGGTGGGGCGGTTCACCGGGGACCGGGTCACCGACCGGTACGGCCCGGTGGCCGTGGCGCGGGTCGGCGGACTGCTCGTCGCCGTGCCCGTCGGGCTGGCCCTGCTCTCCGGCTCCGGCGCCGCGGTCGTCGCCGCCTTCGCCCTGGCGGGGCTGGGCGCGGCCACCCTCTTCCCCGCCGCCCTGCACGCGGCGGGCAGCATCCCCGGGGTGGGCAGCGGGCACGGCGTCGCGGTGGTGAGCTGGCTGGCCCGGGTCGGCTTCCTGGCCGCCCCGCCGCTGGTGGGCCTGGTCGGCGACCGGGTCGGGCTGCGGGCCGGCGTCTCGGTCGTGGTCGTCGCGGGCGTCCTCGTGGTGCTCCTCGCCCGCGTCCTGTCCCCCGCCCCCGTACGGCCGGGTGCCGGCGCCCCGTCCGCCTGAGGTACGCCGCCTCCTGCCACCGGACGGCCGGGCGGGCCGCGGGACCGGGCGGGCCGGGGACCGTGCGGGGTTCCGGACGACGCGGCGGCCGGGGAACCGGCGGTCGTGCCGGTTCCCCGGCCGGGGAGGAGGAGCGGGGCCGCGGAGGGGTTGCGGAGGGGGTCAGGGGAGCGCGGAGCGGATCCACACCTCCACCAGGACGCACAGCACGAGCATGCCCAGGACCGTCGCCGCGGTGGCGCACAGCAGGCGCCGCCGCAGTTCCTCGTAGCGCTCGGTGTACTCCTGGCGCAGTTCGCGGCACCGGTCCGCCACGGCGCGGATGGCGGTCCGGGAGACGGCCATACGCCGTTCCGCGTACAGGGCGACGACCTCCTCGCGCCGGGCGCCGGTCAGCCACGGCATGAGACGGGCGAACTCCTCGGCCTCCCTGACCGCGTTGGTGTTCTCGGCCTGCAGCAGGAGGTACCCCTCCAGCTGGTTGATGCCCCGGGCGGCCGTCTCGTGCTCGCTCACGGCAGCCGCCTCAACCGCGGTCGTCTTCGTGGAGCGGGGACGCCACGCCCCTGCCCGGTTCGACGACGTCGCGGCGCCCGGCGTTCTCCAGCTCGTCCCGCAGGGAGATGTCGGGGTGGTGCAGGTCGAACGCCGGGGACTCGGAGCGGATCCGCGGCAGGGTGACGAAGTTGTGCCGCGGCGGCGGGCAGGAGGTGGCCCACTCCAGCGAGCGCCCGTAGCCCCAGGGGTCGTCGACCTCGATCTTCGGCGCGTACTTGGCGGTCTTCCACACGTTGTAGAAGAACGGCAGCATCGACAGGCCCAGCAGGAAGGCGCCGATGCTGGAGATGGTGTTGAGCAGGGTGAAGCCGTCCGCGGCCAGGTAGTCGGCGTAGCGGCGCGGCATGCCCTCGACGCCCAGCCAGTGCTGGACGAGGAAGGTGGTGTGGAAGCCGACGAACAGCGTCCAGAAGGTGATCTTGCCCAGGCGCTCGTCGAGCATCTTGCCGGTGAACTTCGGCCACCAGAAGTGGAAGCCGGAGAACATCGCGAAGACGACAGTGCCGAAGATCACGTAGTGGAAGTGGGCGACCACGAAATACGTGTCGTGGACGTGGAAGTCCAGGGGCGGGGAGGCGAGCAGCACGCCGGTCAGGCCGCCGAAGAGGAACGTGGCCATGAAGCCGACCGCCCACAGCATCGGGGTCTCGAAGCTGAGCGACCCCTTCCACATCGTGCCGATCCAGTTGAAGAACTTCACTCCCGTCGGCACCGCGATCAGGAACGACAGGAAGGAGAAGAACGGCAGCAGCACCGCACCGGTGGCGAACATGTGGTGCGCCCACACCGACATCGACAGGCCCGTGATGGCCAGGGTGGCGCCGACCAGCCCGAGGTAGCCGAAGATCGGCTTGCGGGAGAAGACGGGCACGACCTCGGTGATGATGCCGAAGAACGGCAGCGCGATGATGTAGACCTCCGGATGGCCGAAGAACCAGAACAGGTGCTGCCACAGGATGGGCCCGCCGTTGGCCGCGTCGTAGATGTGGCCGCCGAACTTGCGGTCGTACTCGAGGGCGAACAGGGCGGCTGCGAAGACGGGGAAGACCAGCAGGACGAGCACGCTGGTCAGCAGGGTGTTCCAGGTGAAGATCGGCATCCGGAACATGGTCATTCCCGGGGCCCGCATGCAGATGATCGTCGCGATGAAGTTGACCGAGCCGAGGATGGTGCCGAAGCCGGACATGCCGAGGCCCATGATCCACAGGTCGGCGCCCAGGGTCGGGGTGTGGACCTGGCCGGACAGCGGGGTGTAGCTGGTCCAGCCGAAGTCCGGCGGGCCCTGCGGGGTGAGGAAGCTGCCCGCCACGATGAGCGAGCCGAACAGGAACAGCCAGTAGGAGAACATGTTCAGCCGCGGGAACGCCACGTCCGGGGCGCCGATCTGCAGCGGCACGATGCTGTTGGCGAAGCCGACGAACAGGGGGTGGCGAACATCAGCAGCATGATGCCGCCGTGCGTGGTGAACGCCTGGTTGTACTGCTCGTTCGACAGGATCTGCGTGCCCGGGCGGGCCAGCTCCGCCCGCACCAGCAGCGCCAGCACACCCCCGACGCAGAAGAACACGAACGAGGTGACCAGGTACATCGCCCCGATCTTCTTGTGGTCGGTGGTGGTGATCCAGTTCACCACCGCCTTCCCCCGGGCCGGGGCTCTGCGCCGGCGTTCGCGCTCGGACGCCTCCGCCCGGCCGAGTTGAACCGCCATGATCCTCGTCCTCCTGTAGCACCGAATTGTCACGGACAGTGATGACCCGTCGGGTTTCCACCCGCGGCTCCTGCCACCCGCTCGGGGGAACGGAGCCGTCGGAGGGTGAAATGCGGCTTCTGCGAAGTCAAGCACCGGTCGCGGGGAGCCGCACCCCGGACCGGCGGCCGCACGGCCCGCGCCGGGCGGTGCGCGCCGGGTGACCCGGGGTCACGGGCGGCGCGGGGTCACGGCCTGCCCGGGGTCACGGGCGGCGCCAGGAGTCGTCGGCCAGGTGGGGCCCCGCCTGCGGCCCCATGCGCAGCATTCCGCCGTCGACCGCCCAGGAGGCCCCGGTGACGTAGGAGCTCTCCGGGCCGGCGAGGAACGCCACGACGGAGGCGACCTCGCGGGCGTCCCCGGGACGGCCGACCGGGATCCCGGGACGGCGCTCGGTGCGCACGTCGACGTCCTCCTGCCCGGTCATCGGCGTGGCGATCTCCCCGGGGGCCACCGCGTTGACGGTGATGCCGTGCTCGGCCAGTTCCAGGGCCATCACCTGGGTGAGCAGGCCGAGGCCGCCCTTGGCCGCGCAGTAGGGGGCGGCCCCCACCCGGGGCTGGTGCTCGTGGACGCTGGTGATGTTGACGATCCGCCCGCCGTTCCCGCGGGCGATCATCACCCGGGCCGCGCGCTGGCTGCACAGGAAGGGGCCGACCAGGTCCGTGTCCACCACCTCGCGCACGGTGGCGTGGTCGATGTCGAGGAAGGGCGTGGCGGTGCCGGTGCCCGCGCAGTTGACCAGCACGTCCAGGCCGCCGAGGTCGTCGGCCAGGGCGTCGATCACGTCGGCCGCGCCCGGGAGTTCAGTGAGGTCGAGGCGCCGCACGGCGGCCTTGCGCCCGTGGCCGCGGACCTCCTCGGCCGTCGCCTCGGCACCTTCCCGATCGCGGAGGTAGGTGATGCCGACGTCCATGCCGTCGGCGGCCGGCCGTACCGCGGTGGCCCGTCCGATGCCGGAGTCGGCCCCGGTCACGACGGCGCGGCGCGGCCGGAAGTCCTGCACGGGTGCTGCCTGCTGTGCGGTCTGCTCGTGTGCCACCGGCTCTGTCTCCTCGGTGTCGGTGCGGTTCGTGCGGCTCGTGGGGTTTCTGCGGTTCCTGTGGTCCCTACGGTTCATGGGGGTAATGGGGTCCGTGCGGGCACCGCGGGGGCCGGTCCCGGTCCCGCTCCGGGGCGGGGCGCTGGCGGGCCCGGGTCAGGGGCCGCTCCGCAGGACCGCCCGGGTCTCGGCGTCCACCTGCCCGGTCTCCCCGGTGGGGACCACCACCACCGGTACCGGGGAGCCGGGGGCTCCGACGTGCGTCGCGGGGCCCGCCAGGTCGGCCGCCCCGGGAACGGTGAGCCCCTCGCGCAGCCCGAGCAGGCCGAGCCCGGCGCACACCTCCTCCCGCACCTCCGGCTGGTCCTCGCCGATCTCGCCGGTGAAGACCAGGGCGTCCAGCCGTTCCAGGGACGCGGCCACGCCGGCCACGGCCCGCCGGCAGCTGTGGGTGAAGACGTCCAGCGCCGCCGCGGCACGCCCGTCGCCGCGTGCACGGGCGTACACCAGGTCGCGGGTGTCGTCGGAGGTGCCGGACAGGCCGAGGAGCCCGGAGCGGTGGTTGAGCGCGTCCTCGACCTCCTGCGGGGACAGGCCGTACCGGGTCTGCAGCCAGGTGATCGCGCCGGGGTCGACGCTGCCGCTGCGGCGGCTCATCGCCATGCCCTCCAGCGGGGTGAAACCCATGGTGGTGTCGACGCTTCGCCCCTCCCGGACCGCGGTGGCCGAGCAGCCCCCGCCCAGGTGCACCAGGACCACCTGCAGCTCCCGCGCGGAGCGGCCCAGCAGTTCGGCGGTGCGGTCCAGCGCCCAGGCGCAGGACAGCCCGTGGAACCCGTAGCGGCGGATGCCGTACTCCTCGCGCCAGTGCGCCGGGACCGCGTACTCGCGCGCGGCCAGGGGCAGGCCGTTGTGGAAGACCGTGTCGAAGCAGGCCACGTGCGGCACGTCGGGCAGTTCCCCGCGGGCGGCGTCCAGCGCGGCCAGGGCCGGAGGCACGTGCAGCGGGGCGAGGGCGGCCGCCTCCTCGAGTTCGCGGCGGACCGCGTCGTCGACCCGGGTGTGGGCCCTCAGGCGCGGGCCGGAGTGGACGACGCGGTGCCCCGCAGCGCCGGGCCGCGGGGCGTCTGCCAGGAGGGCGCGCAGCTCGTCCGCGGTGCCCGGGCCGGGCGCCCGGTCGCTGTCGCGCCGGGCGGCGACCGTCCCGTCGGGGGCCAGGACGGCCAGGTGCAGGCTGGACGATCCCGCGTCCACCACCAGGACGTGTCCCTCGGCGGGGGCGGGACGGCTCACGGGAGGGTCCTCTCGGCCGGCGGGCGGACGGCACGGGGCGCGGGTGCGCGCCACGGAGAGCGCGTAGCCGCCGTGCGCGATCTCAAACCGGACGGTGCTCCGGCAGGGGTACGGGGATGTTCCCGGCCGGACCGGGAAGGCGCCGCTGCGACGTGACCGCCGACAACGCGAGGAAGTGGTCCGGATGACCGAGTACGAGCGCTCCCGCACCCTGCCGGCCCTGCCGGAACTGGTCTTCGACCAGGTCGCCGACCCCGGGCTGGCCGACCGGTGGCTGCCGCACGAGCTGCACCTGCGGCCGGAGAGCCCGCCCGCCGTCACCGTCCACGAGGACGACGACCGCGGCGGGCACGACGTGGCGGCCCTGTTCCGGGCCGAGCCGGACCAGATGCGGGTGGAGTGGGGGACCCGTGCGGACGGCCACTACGCGGGCTGGCTCCAGGTGGCCGGCCTCGGCAGCGGCGCGAGCGAGGTGACCGTGCACCTGTCCTTCTTCGACGAGGAGCACGCGCCCGACCGCGAGGCCGTCTCCAGGGCCCTGGACGAGAGCCTGGACCGGCTGGGCGAGCAGGTCGGCATGCGCACCCAGGACACCGGCTGAGCCGGGACGGGGCGGAGGCCCGGGCCGGATCCGGAACCCCGGGGCGGGGCCGCCCCTTCCTCCCCCTCTCCCCCTCTCTCCGCCCCTTCCCTCTGACCCGGGCCCGGGCCCGGGCCCCGGAGGCCACCGCCCGTGTTCTTCTTCCTCTCCAACCGCACGGGCTGCCTCGGTTCGCTGCTGATCGGCCCGGTCGGCACCGCGGTGCTGTTCCTCCTGCTGGTACGGCTGCCGAGGCCGCCGAGCGACCGCCGCCGAGTGACCGCGGCCGGTGATCCCGGTCACTCCTCCCGCCGCTGAACAGGGCCGCAGGGCCGCCCGCCGTCCTGCGGGTTTTGGCGCCGCGTGTCCGCATACGTAGAGTTCCGCCGACACCTCCACGGGCACCACACGGTAGAGAGCGGCAGCGAGCATGGCGGCGAGCACGAACGAGCAGGACGCGGCGGCGCTGCCGCAGGAGCACCCGGGCATCGATCCCGCACGTCTGGAGATGTTCCTGAGCGTGCTCGCCGAGCTCGACGACCTCCCCCTGGACCACCCCGACGCCGTGGAGGTGCGCAGGGCCACCTCCGGCCTGTACCGGACGGTCAAGCAGCGCCGCCGCCAGGAGCGGCGGGCGGCCAAGACCGCCCACGACCGGGCCGTCACCGAGGCCACCGCGACCGGCGCCCCGGACCGGATCGACGACGAGACCCGGGGCGTGCCCCTGGCCGCGACCGCGTCCACGCAGATCGTCGGCGTCCTCAGGCGGCCCAGGTCCTGCTACATCTGCAAGGGCCGGTACACCGAGGTGGACGCCTTCTACCACCAGCTGTGCCCGCCCTGCGCCGCGGAGAACCGCAGCCGCCGCGACGCCCGCACCGACCTGACGGGCCGGCGCGCGCTGCTCACCGGCGGCCGGGCGAAGATCGGCATGTACATCGCGCTGCGCCTGCTGCGCGACGGCGCGCACACCACGATCACCACCCGCTTCCCCAACGACGCGATCCGCCGCTTCACCGCGATGCCCGACAGCTCCGAGTGGCTGCACCGGCTGAAGATCGTCGGCATCGACCTGCGCGACCCGGCCCAGGTGATCGCCCTGGCCGACTCGGTCGCCGCCGCGGGCCCGCTGGACATCCTGATCAACAACGCCGCGCAGACCGTCCGCCGCTCCGCCGGTTCCTACCAGGAGCTGATCGCGGCCGAGTCCGCGCCGCTGCCGGCCGGCGAGCTCCCCGAGTCCCTCGTCCTGGGCAGCTTCGGCAGCGGCTCGCAGCCCGCGCTGCCCGGCCCGGCGCGCCCGGAGGGCACCACGCTCACTCCGCAGGACCTCACCTCCCTCGCACTGGCCACCGGCTCCGCCTCGCCCGCCCGGATCGAGGCGGGCACGGCCGTGGACGCGGGCGGGCTGGTGCCCGACCTCGCCCCGGAGAACAGCTGGAGCCAGAAGGTGGACGAGGTCGACCCGGTCGAGCTGCTCGAGGTGCAGCTGTGCAACGTGACCGCGCCGTTCATCCTGGTCAGCCGGCTGCGCCCGGCGATGGCCGCCTCGCCCGCCCGCCGCACCTACGTGGTCAACGTCTCCGCCATGGAGGGGAAGTTCAACCGCGGCTACAAGGGTGCCGGCCACCCGCACACCAACATGGCCAAGGCCGCGCTGAACATGCTGACCCGCACCAGCGCCGAGGACATGTTCACCGACGGCATCCTCATGACCAGCGTCGACACCGGCTGGATCACCGACGAGCGGCCGCACCCGGACAAGATGCGGCTGGCCGAGTCCGGCTTCCACGCCCCGCTGGACCTGGTCGACGGCGCCGCCCGCGTCTACGACCCCGTCGTCCGCGGCGAGCGCGGCGAGGACCTCTACGGCTGCTTCCTCAAGGACTACGCCCCCTGCTCCTGGTGAGGCGCGGGACGGCGGGCGGCCGCCGCCGGTGACGGCCGCCGCCCGCCGTCCGGCGCCCGCTACCGCGGGGGCGCGGCGGGGGTGCGGTCGGCGCCGGGGCCACGGGTCCCGGGCAGGCCGGCCTTCGCCGCGGCGGCGTGCAGGTGACGGAGCGCCAGCAGCAGGACGCCGACGTCGTCGAGGTAGACCGGGTCGGGGACCAGGTCCAGCGGGGAGAGGGTGTAGAGGAGCGCGCCCCAGAACACGAGCCGGTCGGAGGTCGTCATCCCCTTGGCCCGCAGGTCGCGGTAGACCCCGACCAGCTTCACCGCGAAGCGGATCCCCACGGCCAGCACGGCGATCCCCGCCAGTGCCAGCACCACGACCAGTACCGTCTCACCGGTGCTCATGCGCCCTCCCTCTCGCGCCCCGCCCGGAGGATCCGGCGGGGGGCTCGCCACAAGTGTGACGCCCGCCGGGCCCGGCGGGGACGAAGCGCCGCGGAAAGCGGGTAGCCGCCCGCCATGGCACGCATCCTCACCGGCACCTGTTCGTGGACCGATCCCGCTCTCGTGGCCTCCGGCTGGTACCCGCCGGGCACCGCCTCGGACGCGGAGGCGCGGCTGCGGTACTACGCCTCCCGCTTCTCCGTCGTCGAGGTCGACTCCACGTACTACGCGCTCCCCGGCGAGCGCAGCGGCCGGCTGTGGGCCGAGCGCACCCCGGACGGGTTCGTCTTCGACGTCAAGGCGTTCTCCCTGCTCACCGGCCACCCCACCAGGGCGTCGGCCCTCCCTCGCGACCTGCGCCCCGAACCTGCGGGGAACCGTTTCCTGCGCCCGGGGTCGGCGCCGGCGGAGGTGGTGGACGAGCTGTGGAGGCGGTTCGCCGGGGCCCTGGCACCCCTGCGGGAGGCGGGACGGCTGGGGGCGGTGCTGCTGCAGTTCCCGCCCTCGCTCGCGCCGGGGCCGGCGGGCGAGGCGGCCGTGGCCGCGGCCCGGGGGCGGTGCGCCGGGATGCGCGCCGCCGTCGAGTTCCGTCACCCGGGGTGGTTCGCCCCGGACCTGTTCGGGCGCACGCTGGACCTGCTGCGGGGGATCGACGCGGCGTTCGTGGCGGTGGACGTGGCGCAGGGGCTGCCGAGTTCCCTGCCGCCGGTGGCCGCGGCGACCTCGCCGGAGCTGTCGGTGGTGCGCCTGCACGGCCGCAGCCCCCACTGGGGCACCGGCAGCAAGGAGGACCGCTTCCGGCACCGCTACACCGACGGCGAGTTGGCCGAGTGGCTGCCGCGCGTCCGGGCCCTGGCGGACGGCAGCGCCGAGGTGCACGTGCTGTTCAACAACTGCTGCGGGGACGCGGCCGTCGCCGCGGCCGGGGCCGCGCAGCGCCTGCTGTCCGGGGAGGTCCCGAACTCCCCTTGAGGGAAGGGGAGTCGGGGGGAGCCGCGCGGCTTGCGGAATCCCTTCCTTCACTTCACCGTTCCACGTCCTTCACCCGGTGATGATCCGGTCATGACAAAATGTTCGACCGGACAACACCCCGCTCCGCCCGCCGCCCCACCTCCTGCGGCGGGCGACCGCTCCCCGGGAGAGGACACCGCCCGTGCACGTCACCCGCCCGAACCGCACCGCCCTGCGGAAACCGCTGACCCTGCTGATAGGCGTCGCGGCGCTGGCCACCTCCCTGACCGGGACGGCCGGCGCCGCGCAGGCCCCGGCCCCGGCCCCGGCCCCGGCGCAGTCCGTCACGACCGCCGCGGCCGTCACCGCCTACGACGACACCTACTACAGCCCCGCGATCGGCAAGACCGGCACCGCGCTGAAGGCCTCGCTGAACGACATCATCAGCAAGCAGACCAAGATCTCCTACAGCGCGGTCTGGGACGCCCTGAAGAAGACCGACGAGGACCCCAACAACTCCTCCAACGTGATCCTGATCTACACCGGCCGCTCCCAGAGCAAGGCGGACAACGGCGGAAACGTCGGCGACTGGAACCGCGAGCACGTCTGGGCCAAGTCCCACGGCGACTTCGGCACCACCACCGGACCGGGCACCGACATCCACCACCTGCGCCCGGCCGACGTGCAGGTCAACAGCATCCGCGGCAACAAGGACTTCGACAACGGCGGCTCCGCGGTCAGCGGCGCCCCCGGCAACTACACCGACAGCGACTCCTTCGAGCCGCGCGACGCCGTCAAGGGCGACGTGGCCCGGATGATCCTGTACATGGCCGTCCGCTACGAGGGCGAGGACGGCTGGCCCGACCTGGAGCCGAACAACAACGTCAACAACGGCACCAACCCCTACATGGGCCGCCTGTCGGTGCTCAAGCAGTGGCACCAGCAGGACCCGCCGGACGCCTTCGAGAAGCGCCGCAACCAGGTCATCTACGACACCTACCAGCACAACCGCAACCCGTTCATCGACCACCCCGAGTGGGTCGCCTCCATCTGGGGCTGACCCCCGCCCGGCTGCCGGCCCCGGTACCCGCTTCGCGGGGCCGGCAGCCAGGTCGAGCAGGGCGGCGGCGCATCCGGGGCTCGAGGAGGAGCCGGGGGCGACACTCTCGGCCCGGTGCCGCGAAGAGGAACCCCGCCCTGCGGTGTGCGGCGTCCCTTCCCGTACGGCGCGCCTGTCGTCAGACCGATTCCAGCAGCGCCGTGCAGGCGCCCTCGGCACTCCGCCCCTCAACGGTCCCCGGAGGCGTGTGGGCAAGGAAGTCCGCAGTCGACCCGTTCAGCACGAGACGCCCCTCGGCCAGGACGGACACAAGACCTTCACCGGTCCCGACGAGGGGCAGGTGACCTTCCGGAACTCCTGTGCGCGCCGGGCACTGTTCCCGTTGATCGCGTCCGCCGTCCTCGCCTTCACCGCCGCCGCGACGGCCGCGGCCGGCCCTGCGGGCCCGGCCCGCCCCATCCCGTCGGCCTGCCCCGAACCCGTCCGACTCCTCCGGGCCTTCGCCCTCACCCCACCGGTCCGGGACACGGCACACGTCCTGCACCGGACGGCCCGGCGCCGCCGCCATCGGGCCGCCGCCATCGGGCCGCCGCCATCGGGCCGCCGCCATCGGGCCGCCGCCCGAGCCTGCCACCAACACCGACACGCGTTCCACGACCAGCCGTGACCGGAACTACGGCTGCCGTGTCATTGCAACCTCAAACACGCTTTGACGCATAGCGCGCGTCACCGGAGTGAATCATTCGCCGTCGCCCGAGTGACGCAAGTTCACATGGAACGGCGACACGGACGCGAAAGGCCCGACGCCTCCCCCGGGGAAGGCGTCGGGCCCAGCGCGAACACGCCGACGGAAATCACCGGCGCGGGCTGGCCGTCATGCCGGACGGACACCCGCTTCGCCCCCGGCGGGGGCGGGGATCACGGGCTGAGCTTGATCGAGTTGTAGGGGGTCAGGTCCACGTCCACATAGGTCCAGGGCTTGATCTTCGAGCCGCAGTCAACGCCGTTGTACCCCCGGCAGAGCTGCACGGTCGCATCACCGGTCTGGTTGTTGAAGACGCGGTGCGTCCCGTACTCGTTCACCAGGTTGTGAGCGCCGTAGGTGTAGTACTTGTGCTCGGTTACGCCGTTGTTCCAGGAAGCGCCCTGGTAGATGCACACGTAGCCCGAGGGGCACCCTGCGTAGGTGCCCTGCGCTCCGAGGGTGCCGGCCTGGGCGGTGGCCCCCGTTGCCGTCACGACCCCGGCGACGAACGTGAGCGTCGCTGCGATACGTCCCAGCTTGTTCATGTATTCCCCCTTTTGTTGCAGCGATGGTTGTTCGAGCCCGGCCCGCTGCGCGCGCCGGGTCTGTCGGGGCGTCGGTCCAGTCGGCCCGCCGAACAGCGTGCCGGAGGGCCGCAGTCGACATCGGGGCCGTCGTCCTGCCCCGACAGGCTGCGGCGACCGGACCGGCGAGGTGGATTCTTTTCGGCTCGGACCCGCACCTCGAGCGAGGCAGGTGCCGGAAACGGCCGTACCGAACCCACTGCCCGCTTGCCGGACAAGCCGCGTCGCGGGTGAACGTGCGCCCCGCTCCCGCGCCCGGCCGTCGGGCATGCCTCACACGAGGCGCGTCAGAACTTTCGTTCTCATTCCCCCTTTCGCTCTGCCTCGGGGCAGAGACGGGTCCGATTCCGCGGCGGTCGGTTCGACCGGCCGGGCACTTCTAGAGATTCGCACTGCGAGGCGGCCGATGTCATGCGATGGCCGATGAGAACTGCAGCGTTTTCGATAAGCTTCTGTCCATGGTTGCAGGTGAGGCGGCGGAAGAGTCCGGTGGCGCGGTCGCAATGTCGTCGGCGGAACCCAGCATTCACCAGTTGCGATTGTTTCTGGTGTTGAGCGAGGAGTTGCATTTCGGCCGGGCTGCGACCCGGTTGTTTATTACGCAGTCCGCTCTCAGCCAGCAGATTCGCAATCTTGAGAAGCGTCTTGGGGTGGCGCTTTTCGAGCGTTCCAGCCGGGCGGTCGCCCTCACTGAGGCCGGCCGGGCGCTGCTGCCCGAGGTCCGGGCGGCTGTCGAGGCGATGGTGCGGCTGCGGCGGTCCGCGGATGTGCAGGGGCGCCATCTGTCCGGTCGGGTGAGGGTGGGCACCGTCGGTGCGGAGGCGGCCATGCCGCACACCCGTGCCGTGCTCCGGGCACTGCTTCACCGTCATCCCCGCCTGGAGGTGGAGGTCTTCGGCCTGAACTTCGCCGACCAGTGGGGTGCCCTGTACCGGCGGGAAGTCGATGTGGTCTTCCTGCGACCGCCGGTGCCGGGTGACATTGAGGTGCACCACCTGGCGAACGAGTCCCGCGTGGCCTGCCTGCCCGGCGACGACCCCTTGGCGGCCCGGCCCCGGATCCGTCTCGAGCAGCTCGCCGGGTACCCGGTGGTGAACGTCCCCCCGCAGGTGCCGCGTGTGTGGTGGGACTTCTGGGCCGTGGATCCGCGCCCCGACAGCAGCCCGGTGCGGTACGGTCCCGTCGCCGCGGATCTGGAAGCGCTGCTGCACACTGTGGCACAGGGCGAGGCCATGGCCTTCCTCCCCGCCGCTGCCCGCGACCTCTTCCACCGCCCCGGCGTCGGCTACGTCGACGTCGACGGCCTGCCGCCGTGCACTTCGGCTCTGGCCTGGACGTCCGAACACCGTGACAGCCCCGCCGTCGCGGCCGTACGCCAGGCCGCGCGATCGGTTTCGCACGGACGCGCCCGCCCATGACCGTCCGCCATCCGCGTCGGCTGCCACGGTCGCTCGTCATTAACCCCAACCGCCCTCGTTGCACCGCTCGATCGGCTCTGCCTCACATGCGGTGGCGACGGAGCGTGGCCGAAGTCGTTGGACTGGCTGAACCGCCCCGGGTTGTGGAGTGGTCCGCGTGCCCGTCCGGGGTGTCGTCCGCGCGGACGTCCGCCCGGGCCCAGTCGTGTTCCCGGGTGCCCTTGGCGCCGTGCCCGGACACCCCGCTCGAGCGCGTTCTTCACCATGGTGACGGCCTGCTCGGACTTGGTCGCGAACACGACCTCCTCCGGGACACCGGCCACCGTGCGGCGTTCCTCGTCCGCGACCCGGCCCTTCGGCAGGTACAGGGTCCGGTCGATCACCCCCCATGCCGGCTCGGCCACCGCGGCCAGGTGTACCGCGACCTGGCACAGCCCGACGCCTTTGATCGCTCCGAAGTACCGGCGTCCGGCGCCCACGCAGCCGGTCGAGGACTTCGCGTCCCCGGTCTCGTCCGCGACCAGCGCCACGTCCCGACCGGCGAGTTCCCGCACCACCGGGCGACCTCCTCCCCGGCCCGCTCGTGGTCGAACCTCGCCCGGGAGAGCAGGTGCTGCAGCCGGTGCGGGCCCCGACGGCCCAGCGCCTGAGCCGTGGCCTCCACGGCCACCTGGTCTTGATACGTCGTCGCAAATGTTCATGACCACGGTGGCCGTGTCCATGCCCGCACCCACCCCCGCAAGCCGCTGACCGGCACGGACACCGGAACTACAGCTGCCGTGTCCGAGCAGGGCGCCCGTCCTTCCGGGTTGCACCCTGTTACCGGCCGACGCGGGCGATCCCCGAGGGCACGGCACAACGCCCGGGCCCGGGCCGGAGGAATCCGGCCCGGGCCCGGGCGTTGTGCCGCGGTCGCGGTTCCCTACTTGACGGAGGGGCCGACCTTGACCTTGATGACGCTCCCGTCACGCGCTTCGTCGACGATGCGGATGCGGGTGTTGGTGTCGGTCAGCTTCACGCCGCCGGTCGGGTTCGACTCGTACCAGTAGGTGCCCCGGTGGTCGTCGAAGACCGGGACGCCGCGCTTGCCCTCGACCTTGGCGGCGACACCGTTCTTGTGCAGGACGAAGCCGTCGGTCGGGTACGTGGAGAACGGCGAGTCGTAGGCCTGGATGCGGTTGCGCATCAGCGTGCCGTCCGACCACTTCTCCGGAGCGGCGTGCGCGTCGACCGGGAGGAGCCGGCCGGTGCCCGGGTGGGAGCCGACGTTGTTGTCCGTCTGCGAGGTGTCCCACAGCCAGACCAGCAGGCCGTTCTGGTACGGGAAGTGCTCGACCCGGTTCTCCTCGGTGTCGAGGAAGCCGAAGTTGTACGGGCCGGTGCGCAGCACGGCGTCGTAGGAGACGTACTGGCGGTTCTCCGCGATGTAGTACTGGGCGTAGTCGTCGCTGAAGGACGCGCCGATCCGGGAGAAGCCGCCGGCCGTCCAGCCGTTGTCGCCGTTCTCGGCGCCGTCGGCGAGCAGCTCCCGGCCGTCGGCGGTCAGGGTGATCGCGTCGGCCGCGAAGCCCTTCTGCGCCACGCCGCCGTCGGTGGAGTAGCGGAAGCGCAGCTGGAACTTGCTGCCCGCGTAGGCGTCCAGCGGGTAGACCAGGTCCTGGTAGCTGTCGACGGTGCCGGTCAGGGCGGGCTTGTCGCCGCCGTCGCGCGGGATGGCGTTGCCGCCGGTGGTGCCGTCCAGCGGCGTCCAGTTCGCCCCGCCGTCGGTGGACACCTCGGTGTAGAGGTAGTCGTAGCCCTCCTCGATGTCGTACCAGCCCTTCAGGGACAGGCTCGCCGATCCCTTTCCGGTCAGGTCGACCTCGCGGGTGAGGGTGTTGCGCAGGTCGTCGCCGCTGCCGCTCCACCACTGGTACGAGCCCTCGGCGGGCGCGGTGATCTCGGTGCGGACCGTCTTCTTCGGCAGTTCGACGACGAGCGCCTGCTTGTTCGCCGTGTTGTACTCGGCGACGCCCAGGGTGTGGGAGGAGGCCGTGGCGGCCTTGGCGGTGTCGTGGTCGAGCCAGCCCAGCTGCAGCTTGTCCCAGGCGGTCATGTCGCCGGGCATGTCGCCGATGGAGTCCTCGCCGGTACCCAGCCAGGAACCGGACGACATCAGGGTCCAGAAGCCGGTGGAGTTCTCGCCGGCGTAGCTGGTGTCGTAGTGGTCCGGCAGGCCCAGGTCGTGGCCGTACTCGTGGGCGAAGACGCCCAGCCCGCCGTTCTCCGGCTGGATGGTGTAGTCGCCGACCCAGATGCCGGTGTCGCCGATCTGGGTGCCGCCGAGCCGGTTGTTGTCCGGGCCGGTGGAGCCGGCGTCGGTGCCGTAGGCGTACCAGCGGTGCGCCCAGATGGCGTCCTCGCCCTGCGCGCCGCCGCCGGCCGACTCGTCCTCGCCGGCGTGCACGATCTGGAAGTGGTCGATGTAGCCGTCGGGCTCGTTGAACTCGCCGTCGCCGTCGTGGTCGTAGCGGTCCCACTGGTCGTGCGCGGCCAGGTCCGCCTTGATCTCGGCCGCGGTGCGGCCGGCGGCCTTCTGGTCGGCGACCCACTGGTTGACCGCGTCGCGGACCAGGTCCCAGACGGTGGAGCAGGTGCTCTGACCGCAGAAGTTGCTGCCGTAGCGGGCCTCGTTGTGGTCGACCTTGACCCAGTCGGTGACCGTGCCCTCGATCGAGTACCGCCCGGAGGACTGCTTCTCGTAGTACTTCGCCATCGACTCCTTGTCGGGGTCGTGCGAGAAGTACAGGTCCTCGAAGTGCTCCCGGCTGAAGTCCTTCTGCCAGATGGTGCTGTTGTCGGTGGAGCGGTCGGGCTCGGCTATCTCGTTGTGGGCCGGGCCGGGCGTGCCGCCGTACTTGGGGTCGACCGTGTCGCCGAACTCGGCGAGGATCGTGAAGATCCTGTCGGTCTTCTCCCGGGCCAGCTCGACGTACTTGCCGTCGTCGAGCTTGACCACGCGCGAGTCACCGCGGTCCTTCGGCTTGGACTTCCCCGACAGCACCTGCTCGATCGCCTGCCGGCGCTGCGCCTCCTGGCGCTCGCTCAGCGGGCCCTTCAGGTCGTGCTCGACGTGGGCGGCCCCCGGGTCGTGGCCGACGACCGGCTCGGGCCTGGGGACGGCGGACGCGGCCGACGCGACCGTCAGGGGCAGCGCCGTGGCGCCCAGCGCGACGACGGCCGCGGCCACAGCGGCGGACCTGACGGCCTTCCGTTGAATCTTCACAGTGTTCGGGCCTCCTTGGGGAGAGGCCATTGCACCGGAGCGTCGAACAAAAATATAGACCTTGAATTGAACATGATCAGAACGTACGATGACCGGTCAACCTGCTTCGGTTAACGGACACTTGACCCGCCGCCATCGCCGGCCGTCCACGTCCGCCGGGCCCGTACTCGCCGGTCCCCGTACTCTCCGGACCGATCACCCCACCACGCCCCGCCCATGCGTCAGTCATACGATACGTCGATCCGCTTGGCACATTATTTTTGACGGGGTTCCCGTGGCCCGCCCCTCGGGGAGCACCGGAACGGAGACCACCCGCAAGTGGTGGCAGGATCGGGAGCATGGCAACCGTTTCCGGCGATTTCGAGCTGACCATGGACGAACTGCGGGTCGTCGCACGCTATGCGGCGGAAAGCGCCCAGGACGTCCTGCCCGCGTTCGAGGAGGCCGTTCCCGGTGATCCCCGCCCGCGCGCAGCACTTGACGCCGCGTGGGAGTTCGTCAACGGCGCGAGAAGGACCAATCTGCAGCGCGCCGCCTCGCTGGACGCGCACCGGGCCGCGAAGGAGGCGGGCACCGAAGTGGCCCGCCTTGCCGCGCGGTCCGCCGGTGATGCCGCTTCCGCCGCCTATCTGCACCCGATATCGCGAGCCAACCAGGTCGGGCACATCCTGCGTGCCGCAGCGAGCGCCGCCCGCATCGGCGAGCTGAACGCAAACGGCGACCCCGCCGTCGGAAGCATGCTCGTCGAACAGGCTCGGCGGCGCGCCACGCCGGAATTGATCTCCGTTCTCTCCCGGTACCCCCTCGCACCGACCGCGAGGAACCGCGTCGCGCAGCTCATGAGCACCCTGGACGCCGCCCTGCGCGCGAGCGCCTGAACATCGCGGACCGCGTCGGCCGGCGATCCGCACGCGTCCGCATCGGCCCTCTCCGACGGGTCCGCCGGAGGACGGTCCCCGCGGGCCACCGCCTGGGCCGGCCACTGTTGCGGCCCGGCTCCGGGGGCGTCCGTCCCGGGGACGGCAAGGGCCCGCCCGGACGTCGAGTCCGGACGGGCCCTGCACGCTCCCCGGCCGCGCCGGGGACGGTCGGTCAGACCCTGGCGCGGAAGACGGGCAGGTAGCCGCCGGCCTGGCCCGACTTGTTGGGGTGGTAGGAGTTCTCGACCGGGACGGTCAGGCTGTGCAGCCAGGAGCTGCCGGAGCAGATCTCGTGGCCGCTGAAGGTGCCGCGCACGTCGCCGAAGCTGTAGCCGTAGGCCGCGGCGCGGGCGGAGACGACCCTGTTGAGGTGGTCGGAGGCGTCGTTGAGCGCGGCGCGCTCGCTCTCGCGCAGGCCGGCGATGCAGGTGCCGTTGAGCATGTACAGGCGCGGGTAGCCCATCACCACGACCTTGGCGTTGGGGGCCTTGCTGCGGATCGCCGAGTACATGGTGTTCAGCCGGCCCGGCAGGATGCTGTCCATCTGCGAGCGGGCGGTGGCCACGGCCGACAGGCAGGCGCTCTCGTTCTGCAGGACGCAGGTGGTCATGACGTCGGCGAAGCCGACGTCATTGCCGCCGGCGCTGACGCTGACCAGGCCGGTGGAGGAGTTCAGCGGCGCCAGCTGCCCGCTGGTGACGGTGCTGGTCGTCGCACCCGAGCAGGCGGTGAAGGAGAACGAGGAGGGCGCGTTGGCGGCGGCCCACAGCGCCGGGTAGGAGTTGGCGCTGCGCTTGCAGCTGCCGCTGTCGCCGTAGTCCCCGGCACCGGTGCCGGAGGAGTAGCTGTCGCCGAGGGCGACGTAGGCGGGGCCCGCGGCGGACGCCGACGAGGCGCCGGCCAGGACGCCGACGGAGGCGAGGATCACGGCGGCGAGCGCCGAGGCGGTACGGCGGAACAGTTTCATGGACCCTCCTGGGCCGACGGGGACTCGAGATGTCCGGTACGGCTCTCAAGTCCCGTGCGGGCGCGAGGTTCCGTCCCGTCCGATGCCCGATCGCCGTCTCATGCCGCACACGCTGACAGGTACCCGTCATTCAATGACGAGTACCTGTCAACGTGTGATCGTCGTACCGGACGGTAGCGGAGCCCCCAGGTGCTGTCCATGCTCCGCGCACACTGTTCTTCCGCCGTTTCCCCGTCGCTCCCGCACGTCGTCCACCTGCGAACACGTACGCACCGGACACTGTCCGGTCATCCGCCGAGTTACCCGGAACACCCCGTTCCGGCACGACTCGCGCACCATCGCCCCTACGGAACAAGGGGCCCGGTGGACGCAAGCGCACCGCGCACCTCCGGGGGCCGGACGACGGCGGCCCCGCCCGATCCGGGCGGACTCACGGTGGAGGTGCGGCCGGAGCGCGGCGTCAGGACGGGGGCTCGGTGGGGAACGCGCCGGTCCGAACGGGGACGGCCTGCTGCGGTCCGCGCTGCTGAAGGAGCGTCACGGCGTCCTCGACGCGGCCGAGGTCGATCAGGTGGCCGGCCAAAAGGCCTCGGACGGCAGAGGCGTGCGGCCGGAGGACGGTGACGGCCTCCTCCGTCCGGCCGGCCTCGGCGAGCAGGTCGGAGATCGCCCAGGCCGCGTACCAGGTGTCGCTCTCGGGATGCGCCCGCGCCAGCTCGACCGCTTCGTCGAGCAGGCCGCAGCCGGCCATGAGCCGGAGCCGCATCCTGAAGAAGTCCCACTCCCCCTCTCCGTCGCGGCGCGCCCTGAGGGCGTCGAGGTGGGCCAGGCCGTCGCGGGCGCGGCCGTGGTCGGCATACAGGGTGCACAGCGTGTCGACGAGCCAGTCCTCCGCACCGCCGGGCGAGTCCACGAGTGCGCGCATCACCTCGATCGCCTCGTCGCCCCGGCCGTGCCGGGCCAGGAGCTGCGCCAGCTGCACCGCACCGTGGCTCTGGGGGGCCGGCGAGTCGCCCGGCTGCCGGTACACGGTGATCGCGCCTTCCACGTCACCCCGCTCCTCCAGCACCTCGGCGAGGCGTTGCGAGGCGTGCCCGTGGTACTCGGACGCCGCGTACGCGCGCAGCTCCTCGATCCGGTCGTGCCTCGCCAGCAGATCGGCCAGCTGGTCGCGGCCGTTGAGGGAGGTGACGCGCCGGGTGTGCAGCAGGGCGACCGCATCGTCGATGCGGTCCTGGCGTTCGCGGACCGCGGCGAGCAGGCCGATTGCCGTGTCGGGGTCGAGGCCCCGGCAGCGCCAGGGGGCGTCGCACCGGTGCCGGGCCGGGATCCGGGCGGCCAGCAGCGCGGCGACGTCCTCGTCCCGGCCCGCCTCTTCGGCGATGTCGACCAGAGCGACGGCAAGGATCCGGTCGTCGATTCCGGCGCTCAACAACACGACCGCCTCGTCGTCGTGTCCGTGCCGGGCCAGCAGGCGGGCGAAGAACTCCAGCGCGAGCCCCCCGGCCTCTGCGTACGACCGGGTCGACGCGATCGCCTCCTCCGCCCGCCCCCAGCCCTCCAGGAGTTCGGCCCGGGCCCGGGCAGCCGGCCACCAACCCGTGGCGAAGTACGGAGCAAGCACCTCCAACGCCTGCTCCTGCAGCCCCTGATCACCGAGCAGCCGCGCCCACTCCCGCGCACAGAACCATTCCCCGCGACCGGCCTGGAACTCGACCTCCTCGCCGTGGCCGAGCTCGAGGAGCCGGGAGACCAGGAGCGGGGGGATGCAGCCGGACAACGTCCGAACCTGGCGGTCGAGATCAGCAGCGTCCATGGCAGCGCACCCTAGCCGCCGCTTCCGACGGAGCCCGTCCGTGCGCGGCCCGGGGCGGGCTTCGGGGTCAGCTCTCGCCGGTGTCCCCGGCGAGGCCCTCGGCGAACTCCCACCAGGACAGCGGCACCCAGTCGCCGCCGATGAAGCCGTCGACCGACGAGCCGCGGCCGCGGACGGCCACCGGGGTGCCCGGGGGGTAGACCGTGCCGGACAGGCCGGGGACGGCGACGAGGAGGGTTCCGAGACGCTGTGGCACCGGTTCGTGCCCCTTTTCGAGGTTGGTTGCCGGACGGGAAACGGGTCAAATCGCACGTTAGTCGATTTGTCGACTCATCCCTAGAGGGGGAGCATGAGATACGGGTCACGCGGGACGGACGGCTGTCTCCGCCCCGTGCTCCCCGGCCGCACGAGGCCGTTTCGGCCGGTGGCGGCACGCCGCCTCCGGCACCATGCACGCATCGTCCATCAGGAGGTGGTCGAGGTGAAGGCCGTCGTCTACAAGAGGCCGTTCGAGGTAGCGGTCGAGGACGTGGAAAAGCCCGGGATCAAGCACCCGAACGACGTGATCGTGCGCGTGACGTCCACTGCGATCTGCGGCTCGGACCTGCACATGTACGAGGGCCGCACCGCTGCCGAGCCGGGAATCGTGTTCGGCCACGAGAACATGGGGATCATCGAGGAGACCGGCGACGGGGTCACCTCGCTCAAGCAGGGCGACCGCGTGGTCATGCCCTTCAACGTCGCCTGCGGCTTCTGCAAGAACTGCACCGCGGGGTTCACGGGTTATTGCCTCACCGTGAACCCCGGCTTCGCCGGCGGCGCCTACGGCTACGTGGCCATGGGGCCGTGGGCGGGCGGCCAGGCCGAGTACGTGCGGGTCCCCTACGCCGACTTCAACTGCCTGAAGCTGCCCGAGGGCAACGAGCACGAGACCGACTTCATCCTGCTCGCCGACATCTTCCCCACCGGCTACCACGGCTGCGAGCTCGCGGGCGTCTCCCCCGGTGAGAGCGTCGTGGTGTACGGCGCGGGCCCGGTCGGCCTGATGGCCGCCTACTCCGCCATGCTGCGCGGCGCCTCGAAGGTCTTCGTCGTCGACCGGGTCCCCGAGCGGCTCGACAAGGCCCGCGAGATCGGCGCGATCCCGGTGAACTTCGCCGAGGGCGACCCGGTGGAGCAGGTCAAGGAGCACACGAACGGCGAGGGCGCCGACAAGGGCGTGGACGCGGTCGGCTACCAGGCGCAGGCACGCTCCGAGAAGCAGGGCGAGGAGCCCGCGGCCGTCCTGAACTCGATCATCGAGAGCGTGCGCCCGACCGGTGCGCTCGGCATCCCGGGCCTGTACGTCCCCTCCGACCCCGGCGCCCCGAACGAGCACGCCAAGCACGGCATGCTGCTGGTCTCGATCGGCAGGCTCTTCGAGAAGGGCCTGCGGCTGGGCACCGGCCAGTGCAACGTCAAGCGCTACAACCGGCAGCTGCGCGACATGATCATCGAGGGCCGCGCGAAGCCGAGCTTCGTGGTCTCCCACGAGCTGCCCCTGTCGGAGGCGGCCAGCGCCTACGACAAGTTCGACAAGCGCATCGAGGGCTACACCAAGGTGGTCCTGCACCCGCACCAGTGACCCTTCCCCTGGACCCCGGGCCACCGGGGCGCCGGAGGGGGCGCGGCCCGTGCACCGCCCGGCGGTGCGCGGGCCGCGCCGTGCCGCACCGCGCCGTGCCGCACCGCGCGATCGTGACCGAACAGCAGCGAAAAACGGTGCCGCCCCGTTCCACGCCTGCGGCATGATGATCGTTTCTTGGGGGGGCAGTGAGAGCACGGCCCTGTCCGGACACACCGACGAGGGGCCGTCGCATGGCATTGAGAACCGACCGTTCCGAGAACCGCGGAGGCGGGGCGCGCACGCGCGCGGGCGCGGGGAGCGCCCTGCGGGGGCGGCTGGGGTCGCTGTGGCCCCGGGTCGACCCCGATCAGGGCGACCCGGACCTGGCCCGGCTCCGCGTGGCGGCCGGGGCCGCCGACTGGCCCGCCCTGCTCGACGGCCTGTCCGCCGTCGAGGACGGCCCGGACCGGACCTGGCTGATCGCCGTGGTGACCGACCGGCGGGGCATGCAGGAGTGGCTGCCCGCAGCCGTCGTGGCCAGGCCCGAGTCGGCCCTGCCCCTGCTGGTCTCCGGCGCCCGGCTCGTCTCCTGGGCGTGGGAGGCGCGCACCGGCGCCCGCGCCCGCGACGTCTCCGCCGAGCAGTTCAAGGTCTTCCACCAGCGGCTGCGCGACGCCGAGGAGCAGCTGTACGAGGTCGCCGAGCGCGAGCCGGGCTGGCTCGCCCCCTGGTACTTCCTCCAGATCAGCGGACGCGGCCTCCAGATGGGTCCCGAGGCGGCCCTCGCCCGCTTCGAGGCCGCCGTGCGGCGCTGCCCCGACCACCTCGGCTCGCACCAGCAGCGCCTCCAGCAGCTGTGCCGCAAGTGGGGCGGGTCCCACGAGGAGATGCACGCCTTCGCCCGCTCCTCGATGCTGTCCTCCGCCCCGGGCAGCCCGCTGGGCACGCTCGTGGCCACCGCCCAACTCGAGGAGTGGCTCGACCGGTGCGACGGCGAGGGGGACGCCGCCGCCGGGCGGTACATGCACCGGCCCGACGTCGTCGCGCAGCTGCGCGAGGCGGCGGAGCACTCGGTCCTGCACCCCGACTACCCCTGGCCCCGCTCCTGGGCGGGCAACTTCAACACCTTCGCCATGGCGTTCGCCCTGGCCGGGGAGAAGGCCGCGGCCTCCCGCATGTTCAAGATCCTCGGCGGTACCGTCACCGAGTTCCCTTGGCAGTACGCGGGCGGCGTGCCGTCGATGGTCTTCCGCGCCTGGCGGGCGCGCTCGCGCACCTGGTCCCGGTCCTAGCCGCCGGCCCCGCACCGCACCGCCCCGCCGCACCGCCCCGCCCCGCCGCGGGGACCCGCCGCGGGGCCCGGGCCCGTCCCGTCCCGGCCGTGCGCCGCGGCCCCGCCGCGCGCCCCCGGGCACGCCAGTCCCAGCCGCACGCACCGATCGAAAGAGTCACTCCTGGTGTCACCCTCACCGTCGCCGTCGCCGTCGCCGTCCTCCGGCGCCCACACCTTCCAGGTCGACCTGCGCGGCCTGGTCGACCTGCTCTCCCACCACCTGTACTCCAGCCCCCGGGTCTACCTGCGCGAGCTGCTGCAGAACTCCGTCGACGCGATCACCGCGCGCCGGGCCGCCGACCCGCAGGCCCCCGCCCGGATCACCGTGCGCACGGGCGCGGAGCTGACCGTCAGCGACACCGGCAACGGCCTGACCGAGGCCGACGTGCACACCTTCCTGGCCACCATCGGCCGCAGCTCCAAGCGCGGCTCCGACGGCCGGATCGACGGCGCCGGGCTCGCCTCCGCGCGCGGCGACTTCATCGGGCAGTTCGGCATCGGCCTGCTGTCGTGCTTCGTGGTCGCCGACGAGATCACCGTGGTCACCAGGTCCGCCGCCTCCCCCGGCGCACCCGTCGTCGAGTGGCGCGGCACCTCCGACGGCCGCTACACCATCACCACCCTGCCGGACTCGGCCATGCCGCAACCGGGCACCACCGTGCGGCTGGTGCCGCGCGCCGGCAGCGAGCAGTGGACCGGCCCCGACCGGGTCGTCGCGCTCGCCCGCCACTACGGCAGCCTGCTGCCGTACGAGGTCACCGTCGCCGACCCTCGCGGGGGCTCCGTGCGGATCGACGAGACCCCGCCGGTGTGGGAGCGCCGCCACGCCTCCCCGCTGGCCCGCAAGGAGGCCCTGGCCGAGCACTGCCGCCGGGTGTTCGACTTCACCCCGCTGGACACGATCGAGCTGGACCTGCCCGCCGCGGGGCTGCGCGGCGTCGCCCACGTCCTGCCCACCGCGGTGCACCCGTCCAAGCGGTCCGGGCACCGGGTGCACCTGAAGGGCATGCTCGTCTCCGACCAGGCCGAGGAGCTGCTGCCCGAGTGGGCGTTCTTCGTCCGCTGCGTGGTCGACGCCGACAGCCTGCGCCCCACCGCCTCCCGGGAGGCGCTGTACGAGGACGAGACCCTCGCCGCGGTCCGCGACGCCCTCGGCGCGCGGATCCGCGACTGGCTCACCGGCCTGGCCGCGAGCGACCCCGCGCTGCTCCACCGGTTCCTGGGCATCCACCACCTCGCCGTCAAGGCCCTGGCCCGCCACGACGACGAGCTGCTGCGGATGCTGCTGCCCTGGCTGCCCTTCGAGACCACCGACGGCAACGTCACCCTCGACGAGTTCGCCCGCACCCACCCCACGATCCTGGTCACCTCCACCGTGGAGGAGTTCCGGCAGGTGGCGCCGATCGCCAGCGCGGCCGGGCTGGGCGTCGTCAACGGCGGCTACACCTACGACCGCGACCTGGTGCACCGCCTGCCGGAGATCCGCCCGGGGACGTCCGTGGCCGACCTCGACCCCGGCACCGTCACCGCGCACCTGGACGCCGCCGACCCGGCCGCCGAACTGTCAGCCGCGGCCTTCCTGGCCGTGGCCCGCGAGGTCGTCGGCCGGTTCGACTGCGACGTGGCCCTGCGCAGCTTCCACCCCGTCAGCTCCCCCGCCCTGCTGCTGGACAACAGGGAGGCCCGGCACGAGCGCACCCGCGCCGAACTGGCCGGGCAGAGCGACGGGGTGTGGGCCGGCATCCTCGGCTCCCTGCGGGCGGAGGCCCCCCGGGCCCAGCTGGTCCTCAACCACCTCAACCCCCTGGTGCGCCGGGCCGCGACCATCACCGAGCGCGGGCTCGCCACCTCCGCCGCCGAGGCGCTGTACGGGCAGGCGCTGCTGATGACCCGCCGGCCGCTGCGGGCCGAGGAGAGCGCCCTGCTCAACCGGGCCTTCGTCGGCCTGCTCACCCACGCCATGCACGGCGCGGGGACTCCCGCCGCCGGAGCCGCCGGCCCCGCCGCCCCCGAGGAGACGCCGTGACCCTGGAAACCCCCGAGGCCGTCTTCGAGGCGCTGCGCGAGAACGACCGGCGCCCCTACGGGCGGCAGCGCACCGTGGTCGCCGAGGAACTGGTCGAGGCCGCCGGGCAGTTCGAGGACCGCGGCCCGCTGGTCACCGCCCTGCTGGAGCTGATGGAGGCGTACGAGTACTCGGGCGAGAACCGCAAGTCGCCCGTGGTCTTCGCGCGCGTCCTCAAACTGTGGGAGGAGCAGCCGGACTCCTTCAGCGAGTGGGAGGCCCGCCAGGTCTTCTGGCGGTTCAAGTGGGTGGCCACGTCGCTGCTGCAGGTCCCCGAGGTTCCCCTGGAGTCGATCCTGGGGTGGACGCGGGAGATGCGGGACCGCTACCGCGCCGCCGGCCACGGCGTGCAGCCGGTGTACGCGATGCGGTACCACGTCGCCGCGCACACCGGCGTCGACGCCGACGACGCCTTCGACCTGTGGACGACCCGGCCCCGCACGGAGCTGAGCGACTGCGAGGCCTGCGAGATCCGGCTGCGCGCCCTGCACCACGTCGGCCGGGGCGACGACGGGCGCGCCCTGGAGGTGTGGCGGCCCGTCCTGGACGGCCGGGCCGGCTGCTCCGAGGAGCCGTACCTCAGCCACGGGCACTCCCTGCTGCCGCTGCTGCGCACCGGCCGCGCCGACGAGGCGCGCTCGGGCCACCTGACCGGCTACCGCTTCTGCCGCGGCAAGTCCAACATGGCCGAGCAGATCGGGCTCCACCTGGAGTTCTGCGTGCTGACCCGCAACGAGGGCCGCGCGCTGGAGGTCCTGGCCGAGAACCGCGCCCTCTTCGACGGCACCGGCGCCCCGCTGTCCCACCTGGACTTCCTCACCGGCGTCGAGCTGCTGCTGGCCCGCCTGGCCGCCGACGGGCACGCCGACCTGGCCGTCGGCGGCCCGGCCGGCACCAACTGGACGGCGCGCACCCTGCTGGAGAAGGTCCGCTCCGACGCCGACGCCCTGGCGGCGAGGTTCGACGCGCGCAACGGCACCACGGCGGTCGGCGACCGGCGCCGCGCCCGCCTGGCTCAGCAGCCGCTGACGGCCGAGCCCCTCGCCCTGGGCGTGCGCTCCGCGGCCGCCGCCCCGGCCCCCGCGCCCGCCGTCCCGGCCGTGCCGCCCGCGGCCGCGGACGCACCCGAGGACTTCGCGGAACTGGTTTCCCGGGCACGGGAGTTGTCGGCCGCCCTGCACCCGCACGCCGCCGCCCTGTGGGAGTTCGTCGCCGAGCGCGCCGCCGACGGGCACGTCCACGACCCGGCCCTCGGCCCCGTGGAGCAGCTGCGGGGGGAGCTCGCCCTGCAGCGCGGCCTCGCCGCCCGCGGCGCGGACGACGCCGCGGCGGCGCTCGCGGCCCTGACCGAGGCCGCGGAGCTGTTCGAGGAGGCAGGGCTGCCCGGGCACGCCGTGGCCGCCCGGGCCCGCGCCGCCACGGCCCTGCGCGAGCAGGCCCGGAAGGCCGCCGACGCGCAGGGCGCGGACGGCGCGCAGGCCGCGGACGGTGCGGGGGACGCCGGCGCGGGGGACGCCGGTGCGGGCCTCGCCGCCGCCCGGGAGCAGCTGGACGCGGCGCTGGCCCGCGCCGAGGAGCTGCTCGCCGGCCCGGACGGCCTCGAGCCCCGCCACTGGCTGACCGTCCTGCTCTGCCGGGCGTCGCTCGCCCACGACGAGCTGACCGGGCTCGGCGACGAGGCCCCGGACGGCGTCCGGGAGGCCTTCGGCGCGGCGGTGTCCGTTCTGCTGTCCGAGGCCGGGCGCCTGGGCGTGCCGCACCGGGCCGCCGACGCCCTGCAGTACCGGGCGGACGCGGCGTCGCGCGAGGGACGCCTCGACGAGGCCGTCGCGGACCTGGAGCGGTCGCTGGAGCTGCTGGAGGAGGCCGGGCAGCCCTGGCTCACCGCCCGGGCCCTGGGCCTGTTCGGGCAGGTCAGGCTCCGGCAGGGGATGCCGGAGGAGAGCATCCGGCTGGTGCACCGGGCGCTCGCGGAGGCCGCCCGCTGGGACGACGAGGACTTCCCCGTCGCCCCCTCCCACGTCCTGCTGGGGCACGCCGCCGCGCAGTCCGGGGACACCGCCGGGGCCGTCAGGCACCTGTCCGAGGCGGCCTCCTGCTTCGACCGCGAGGGCGAGGACGAGTCGGCGGCCGGGATCCGGCTGCAGCTCGCCGACGTGCTCACCGAGGCCGGGCGCGACGGCGACGCGGTCGCCGTCCTGGAGTCCGTACTGCTGGACGGCGGCGAGTCGCTGCACCCCCGGCTGGCCGCGCAGGTACGGCTCAACCTGGCGCGCGGACTGCGCGGGCTGGGCGAGCACCGGGCCTCGGCCGAGGAGTTCCTGCGGCTGGCCGACGCCGTCTCCGGCTGGGAGGAGCAGCACACCCACACCATGGTCGCCTGCGAGGCGGCCGTCGCCCTGGCCGAGGCGGGCCGCCCGGACGCCGCCCGCGCCGCCTACGACCGCGCGGTGCAGTCCCACCGCGCGGCCCCCGGCACCCCGCACGTCACCGGCATGATGCGCGAGTTCGCGCGGCTGGCCGTGGACGCCGCGGGGCCCGACGGGCTGGAGGAGGCCCTGGGGCACCTCTCGGCGGCCGAGGGGGTGTGCGCGGACGCCGACGCCGCGGCCGGCCCGGAGGCGGGGCGGCCGACTTCACGGCCTGGTACGAGACCGGGATGATCCGCCACCGCCGCGCCCTGTGCCTCGCCGACGCCGGGAGGCACGAGGACGCCGTGGCCGAACTGGACCGCGCCGTCACCGTGTTCGAGGCCGGCGGGGAGGAGGCGGAGGCGCCCCGCGCCGAGTCCGTCCGGATCGCCGCGCTGCTGGAGGGCAACGCCCTCGGCCGGACGGCGGCGGCCCTGTCCCGCCTCGACTCCACGATCGCCCGCTGCGAGCGGGCCGGCCTGCCGCACGCCGTGGAGATCCTGCGGGCCCTCCGCGCCCGCCTGGCCGCACAGCCCTCCGGCTGACCCGCCCCGGCCCGTCCCCGCGGCCCGTCCGGCGCACCCCCGCGCCGGGCGAGCCGCCGGGCCTCGGGCGGGACGCCGGGCCTCAGGCGGGGCGCCGGGCCTCAGGCGGGGCGCTCGGCCATGACGACCAGGCCCGGACCGCTCTGCTCGTCCGCGGGGAGCCGGAGTTCGGCGACCAGGCGCATCCCGGCCCGCTCGATCAGCTCCACGAGCTGCTCCGGCCGCCACTTGTGCGTCGTCCAGCGCACGGGCACACCTCCGTAGGCCTCGGTGCGCACCGCGTCCTCGTCGCCGACGTGCGTCGCGGTGATGAAGTGGCCGCCCGGCTTCAGGGCGCGCGCGAACAGGGCGAGGACCTGGGGAAGGACGTCGCGGGGGAGGTTGAACAGCGACCACCACCCGAGTACGCCGCCGAGGGACGCCTCCTCGAGGTCGAGCTCGGTGGCGGAGGCGACGTCGAAGCGGCACTGCGGATGGAGGCGGCGCGCGTTCTCGATCATGCGGGGCGAGAGGTCGACCCCGGACACGTCGAGTCCGCGTCCGGCGAGGTAGGCGGTCACCGTGCCGGGCCCGCAGCCGACGTCGAGGACGGGCCCGAGCCCGCTCACGGTGTCGGCGAAGGCGTCGACCGACGCCTTGAGCCACGGATGGCTGCGGATGTCGCCGATTCCCGTCGTCAGCACCATGTGGGCGTAGTTGTCGGCCACCCGGTCGTAGGAGTCACGGACCACGTCGAGATCGGCCGGACGGTCGATACGGTGTGCGCGCATCGGCCGAGCATAGGACGGCGGGTCCCGCGCAGCGCCGGAAACGGCCCGGAGGGGCCCGGTCGCGCGCAGGACCTCGCCCCGGGGCCCCGCGCGCCCTGCCTGTACGACGACCGCCGTGGTGACCAGGGGCGGCAGAATCCCGCGGGCCGAGCAGGTCGGCGCCACTCGGCAGCAGATCCTCACCGCCGCGGAGCGGCTGTTCGCCGAGCAGGGGCTCTACGCGGTGTCCAACCGCCGGATCAGCGCGGCCGCCGGGCAGGGCGACAGCACCGCCGTCGGCCACGGCTTCGGCACCAAGGCCGACCTCGGCTGGAGGTGCTGCTGCGCAGGCTCCCCGGGCTGGAACTCGCGGTGCCCGCGGAGGAACTGGAACGGGCGGACGGGCTCGTCGCGGGCGGGGTGCACACGCTGCCGGTGCGCCGGTAGCGGTGACCGGGGCGTTCCCCCTCCGCCGCTCCCCCGTGCCGCTCCCCCCCGCCCCGCCCTCCCGGACGGCCGTTGTCAGGGCGGCCCGTTACTGTGCAGCCGGCTGATCATCGGGACCGGCGAACACACAGGGAGAGAGCCGTGCGGCACTTGGAACGCGGGGAGAACGAGCACGAGGGCCGCCGGGAGGACGGCGCGGGCGGCACGGTCGGCGACCCTGCCGCGGAACCGGCCCCCGTCGCCCTCCCGGACGAGGACTCGTTCACCGTTCCCAGCGCATGGCGCCGCCACCTGCACCCGCGGCGCGGGGGGATCAGGCGGACGACCGCCCCGATCGCGAAGGACGCGGACGATCAGGTCCGGGACCGGCTCGGCGCGGTCGCGGACCGGATCGAGCGGATGCTCCGGAATCCGGCGAGCGAGAAGCACCTGGTGGAGGCGGCGCGGGCCCACCTGAACGGCAGCCCGGACCCGCGGGGCGCCGCGGTGCTCGCCGCGGCGACCCAGGACTGGCAGAGCGGCTTCGCGGTCTTCGCCGACGCCTGGGCCGCCTCGCACGGGCTTCCGTTCGCCGCCCGGGCCGTCGTCGAACTCTTCGAGACGTACCCCCGCTGGAACACCCACGGCGTGAACGGGGACGACTGGTGGATCGAGACCCTCCCCGAGGGCGACAGCGAGTGGCTGACCTCCACCCGCCGCTCGACCGCCGACCGCGTGCGCGCCCTGCTGGCGGCGGCCGACGAGCCGGCCTACCGGGAGACCGTCGCCGCGCTGGCCGGCTGCCGCGACGGTGCGCGGCGCCGGGTCGTCGTCTCCTACCTCGTGCCCACCGAGGCCGGCTGGGCGGCCGAGTGCGCGGAGCGGTCGGGTCCGAACAGCCCGCAGAACGCGGCCCTGCACTCCATGCTGCTCTGCTCGCTCGGGTCGCCGGAGCAGATCGCCCTGATCGGGGGAGGGATCGGTCTTCAGTGGCGCGGTGTGCCGATGGACGTCGCCGCCACGCTCGCCGAGGGCGTCGGCCCGGCTTTCGCGCCCCTGCTGGGCCGGGACCTGAAGGGGCGCTACGTCGGCACCGACGCCGTCAAGCAGGTCATGAACGTGCTGAGCCAGCTGCCGGGCGACGAGGCGTTCGGCATCCTGCTGGAGCACGCCGACGACAAGCACGCGCGGACCGCCCTGTCGGCGGCGGCCCGCCGCTTCCCCGTGCGGGCCCTGCGCATGCTGGCCGAGGCGTCCCTCGGCGAGGACGGCGGGGCCGCCGTGGCCCGGCAGCTGCTCGTCGCCCACGTCGCCGCCCACCGCGAGCTGGCCGAGGCCGTCCTGCCGTCCCTGCCCGAGGGGGCCGCCGCGGTCGTCGCGCCGCTGACCGACCCGGGCGAGCAGGTGGAGACGGCCCCCGTCGAGGCGCTGCCCGCCGTGCTGGCCGATCCGCCGTGGACGCGCAGGCGCGCCGTGGCGAAGCCGCGCGTCGTCACCGGGCTGGTGCCGGCCGGACGGCAGGGCCTCGTCTGGCTGCCGGGCGAGCGCGAGGAGTGGGGCGCCGCCCGGTCCTGGTACCTGCAGTGGGACGGCCTGAAGGACTGGGATAAGGCCGTGCAGCACCTGCGGGAGGGCCGGCTGGACACCTCCGAGGCCGTCAGGCTCTTCGCCCGGGGACCGGCCGAGCAGTTGGAGCCGCTGCTCGCCGGGTGGAGGCCCGACAACTTCTGGGACGCCGAGAACTGGCTCAGGCCGATCGTGGCCAGGTACGGCCTGCCGGCCCTGCCTCCCGTCCTGCGGGGCGCGGCCGCCCAGCCGGCCGTCCTGGGGCCCCTGCTGCTGCCCTTCCTCACCCCGGAGGCCGCCCGGCGGGCGGCCGACTGGCTGGCGCGGCTGAAGTCCGCCCGCGCCACCGCCCGCGCCTGGTTCGCCCGGCACGGTACCGACGCCGCCCGCCTCCTGGTCCCCGACGCGGTCGGTGCGCCCGGGGCCGCGCGGCGGGCGGCCGAGCAGGCGCTGCGCCTGGTCGCCGCCGACCGCGGCGCGGAGGCGGTGCGCGCGGTCGCCGCCGAGTACGGCCCCGAGGCGGCGGAGGCCGTCGACGCCCTGCTCGCGGCCGACCCGCTGGAGAGCGCCCTGCCCGCGAGGATGCCGGTGGTCGGCGACTGGGCCGACCCCGCCCTGCTGCCGCACCTGATGCTGCGGCAGGGGGGCGCGCTGCCCGCCGGGGCGGTCCGGCACGTCGTCACGATGCTGGCGCTGTCCGAGCCCGGCGACCCGTACCCGGGGGTCGCCGTCGTCAAGGAGGTCTGCGACCCGGAGAGCCTGACCGGCTTCGCCTGGGCTCTGTTCGAGGGCTGGCGGCAGGCGGGCATGCCGTCGAAGGACAGCTGGGCGCTGAACGCCCTGGGCCTGCTCGGCGACGACGGGACGGTGCGCCGGCTCGACCCGCTGGTGCGGGCCTGGCCGGGCCAGGGGGCGCACCACCGCGCCGTGCAGGCCCTGGACGTGCTGGCCGCCATAGGCACCGACACCGCCCTGCTCCACCTGCACGGGATCGCGCAGCGGGTGAAGTTCAAGGCGCTCAAGGCCCGGGCGCAGGAGAAGATCGCCCAGGTCGCCGAGGGGCTCGGGCTGACGGGCGAGCAGCTGGCCGACCGCCTGGTGCCCGACTTCGGCCTCGACGCCGACGGGAGCACGGTGATCGACTACGGGCCGCGCCGCTTCACCGTCGGCTTCGACGAGCAGCTGCGGCCCTACGTCCTCGACGAGGCCGGCAAGCGCCGCAAGTCCCTGCCCGTCCCGGGGTGCGGGACGACGCGGAGCTCGCGCCCGCCGCGCGCAAGCACTTCTCGCAGCTGAAGAAGGAGGTGCGCACCGCCGCCGCCGACCAGGTGCGCCGTTTCGAGGCCGCCATGGTGACGCAGCGCGTCTGGACGGCGGCCGAGTTCCAGGACCTGTTCGTTCGGCACCCGCTGCTGTGGCACCTGGTGCGCCGCCTGGTGTGGCTGGGCGAGTCCGCGGGGAAGGCCACGGCGTTCCGGGTGGCCGAGGACCGCACCTACGCCGACGTGGAGGACGAGACGCTGCTCCTGCCCGGGGACGCGACCGTGCGCCTGGCCCACCCGCTGCACCTGGCCGGCTCCCTGGACGCCTGGTCGGAGCTGTTCGCGGACTACGAGATCCTGCAGCCCTTCCCGCAGCTGGGCCGCCCGGTGCACGCCCTGACCGGGGAGGAGGCCGCCGGCCACCGGCTGACCCGCTTCGAGGGCGCCAAGGTGCCGACGGGCAAACTGCTGGGCCTGCAGCGGCGCGGCTGGGAGCGCGGGACCCCCGAGGACAACGGGGTCGAGCGCTGGCTGTCCCGGCGCCTCGGGCCCGACTGCTACGTGGTCGTCGCGCCGGACGAGGGCATCGCCGTCGGAATGGTCGACACGTTCCCCGAGCAGGTCCTGGAGACCGTCTGGCTGGACACCAGGCCGGGCGACTACTGGCCGTCCCGCGAACACCCCCTGCGCTTCGGGGACCTGGACCCGGTGACCGCCTCCGAGGTGCTCGCCGACCTGACCGAACTGACATCGGCCTGACACCGGCCCGGCGTCGGCCCGGCGGCCGGACGGCCGCGCGCCGTCCGGCCGCCGGGCCCCGGACCGTTCACCCCACAGCACACACCCATCACGAACCCGTCGAAGGAATCCCGTGACCGCCCGGAAGAAGAACTGCAGCGGCCCCCGGCCGAGGTCCGGTACGCCGAGGAGCTCGCCGCGCTGCGGGCGGCCGACACCGCTCCCCGCCCGCCGGGCTGGTACCTGAGCCCGCGCGCCGCCCGCCGCTTCGTCGTCGGCGACGAAACGGCCGGCATCAGCCGCAAGTTCGTCGGCGACCCCTCGCTGGTGGACCGCGCCCTGGTGACCCTGGCCACCAACCGGGGCCTGATGCTGGTGGGTGAGCCGGGCACCGCCAAGTCGCTGCTGTCGGAGCTGATCGCGGCGGCCGTCAGCGGCACCTCGACCCTGACCGTGCAGGGCGGCGCGGCCACCACCGAGGACCAGATCAAGTACTCGTGGAACTACGCGCTGCTGGTCTCCGAGGGCCCCTCGCCCGGTCCCTGGTGCCGGCGCCGATGCTGCGCGGCATGGCCGAGGGGCGCGTCGTGCGCTTCGAGGAGATCACCCGCTGCCCGCTGGAGGTGCAGGACTCCCTGCTCTCCCTGCTGTCCGAACGGGTGGTGGCGATCCCGAAACTGGGCGGGGCCGAGGGCATGGTCTTCGCCCGGCAGGGCTTCAACGTGATCGCGACCGCGAACACCGGGACCGGGGCGTGAACGAGATGAGCTCCGCCCTCAAACGTCGCTTCAACTTCGAGACGGTCTTCCCGATAGCGGACTTCGACACCGAGCTCGCCCTCGTGGAGGCCGAGGCCGGGGCCTGCTGCGCCGCTCCGGGGTGGCCGCCCCGCCGGAGAGGGACGTGCTGGAGGTGCTGGTCACGGTCTTCCGCGAACTGCGCGGCGGGACCACTCCGAGGGGGCGTCCACGGACCGCCTCTCCTCCGTGATGAGCACCGCGGAGGCCGTCTCCGTCGCGCACGCGGCCGGGCTCCGCGGCTGGTTCCTGCGCGGCGAGCCCGGGAACGCCGCCGACCTGGCCGCCTGCCTGGCCGGCACCGCCGCCAAGGACAGCCCGGAGGACCTGGCCCGGCTGCGCCGCTACCTGGAGCAGCGGGTGCCGCGCCGCCGGGGCGCGCAGTGGCAGGCCCTGTACGACGCCCGCGACCTGCTGGCCGGCTGATGCCCGCGACCTTCCTGGGGGTGCGCCACCACTCCCCCGCCTGCGCACGGCTGGTCGCCGAGGCGGTGGAGGAACTGCGGCCCGCGTTCGTCCTGGTGGAGGGGCCCGCGGACTTCAACGACCGGCTGGACGAACTGCTGCTGGGTCACGAACTGCCCGTCGCGGTGTTCAGCCACTACCGCGACGGGCAGCGCGCCGTCAGCTCCTGGACGCCGCTGTGCGACTACTCGCCGGAGTGGGTCGCGGTGAGCTCGGGCCGGGCCGCCGGCGCCGAGGTCCGGTTCATCGACCTGCCGGCGTGGCACCCGGCCTTCGCCGAGCGCACCAACCGCTACGCCGACGCGGAGGCCCGCTACGCCGAGGCGACCGCGCGGCTGTGTCGGCACTTCTCCGTGGACTCCGTCGACGCCCTGTGGGACCGCCTGTTCGAGACCGAGGACGGGGACGCGTCCGGGGACGGGGACGGTCCCGAGTCCGGGTCCGGGTCCGGGTCCGGGTCCGGGGACGGGGACGGGGCGGCGCGGCGGTTGGAGGCGTACTTCGACCTGGTGCGCGGGGAGGCGGAGGCCGACGCCGGCGACCGGGCGCGCGAGGAGTACATGGCCGCGTGGGTCCGTGCCGCCCTGCGCGAGGCCGGGGAGCGCCCCGTCCTCGTGGTGACCGGGGGCTTCCACACACCCGCGCTGCGCGCCCTGGCCGCGCTGCCGGAGCCGTGCGGCGACTCCACGGCCGAGGACGGCGGCCCCGGGCCGGAGGGCGGCGGGTGGCCCGGGGTTCCCGCGCCGCCGGAGGGCGCGCTCGCCGGCAGCTTCCTGGTCCCGTACTCGTTCCGGCGCATGGACGCGTTCACCGGCTACCAGTCGGGGATGCCCTCGCCCGGGTACTACCAGCAGGTGTGGGAGCACGGCCCGCGCGAGGCGGCGGACCGTCTGCTGCGCGCGGTCGCCGAACGGCTGCGGGCACGCAGCCTCCCGGTCTCCACCGCGGACCTGATCGCTGCCCGCACCCAGGCCCGGGGCCTGGCGGCCCTGCGCGGCCACCCGCACCCGACCCGGCTCGACGTCCTGGACGGCCTGGCCGGCGCCCTGGTCTCCGAGGCCCTGGACCAGCCGCTGCCGTGGACCCGGCGCGGGCCCCTCGCCGCCGGGACGCACCCGGTCGTCGCCGAGATGCTGGCGGTGTGCGGCGGAACGGGGGAAGGGCCGGACGGAGGCTGGGGAAGGACCGGCCGGCTGCACCCCGGCACGCCCGCGCCGCCGCTGGTGCACGACGTGGCCGCCCAGCTGGAACGCCTGGGCCTGGACGGCGGGGAGCCCGTCCGCCTGGACCTCACCGACGCCCGTGACCTGGAGCGCAGCCGGGTGCTGCACCGCCTGAGGCTGCTGGGCGTGCCCGGCGCCGTGCGCACGGCGGGCCCGGCGCACGGCGCCGACCCGGTGTTCGAGGAGCGGTGGGAGCCCGGGTCGCGGCAGGGGCGCGAGGCCGCCCTGGTCGAGGCCGGGGCGTTCGGCGCGACCCTGGAGGACGCCGCGGCGGCCGCGCTCGGCGAGCGGGCCGAGGACGCCGGACCGCAGGCGGACCGGCTCGCCGGGATCCTCTTCGACGCGGTCCTGAGCGGCGCCGGGGAACTGTCCGAACGACTGGTCGCGGTGCTGGCCGACGGTGTGCGGGAGCTGAACGACACCGCCGCGCTCGGCGAGGTGCTGGCCACGGCGCTGGGGCTGTGGCGCCACGACCGGGTGTACGGCGTCGCGCGCGGCCCGATGCTCGCCGCCGTGATCGACGGCGCCGTCTCCCGCGTGCTGTGGCTCGTCGAGGGCGTGCGCGCGGGCGCCGGAGCCGGCGCGCCCGGGATCCCGCCGGATTCGGGGACCCCGGCGGTGGCGGTGGTGGCGGCCCCAGTGGCGGCGGCCCCGGCGGCGGCGTGGACCTCGGCCGGTTGCGCGCCGTGGTCGCCGTGCGGGACGCCCTGCTGCACGCCGGGCCGTTGCCGGCCGTCACTCCGGAGGCTGCCGCGGCGAGCGCGCGGCGGATCGCCCGCGATCCGCACGCCCCCGCCGACCTGCGCGGCGCGGCGACCGGCCTGGCCCGGGTGCTGGACGGTCCCGGCGGGGCCGTCGACCACGGCGCGGCCGTCCGCGCGGCGGGCGACCCGCGCACGCTCGGCGACTGGCTCACCGGCCTGTTCGCCGTCGCCCGCGAGGAGGTGACCGCACCGGACAGCGGCGCGGGTGACGGCTCCGAGTCGCTGCTCGACGCGCTGGACGGGATCGTGACCGCCATGTCCGGGCGGACTTCCTGACGGCCTTCCCGCGCTGCGCCAGGCGTTCGCCTTCTTCCCGCCGCGCGAGCGCGAACGGGTCGCGCAGCGCCTGCTGGAGCGGCGCGGCCTGCGCGGCTCCGCGCGACCGCTGCTGCGCACCACCGCCGACCCGCTGCAGATCGCACGGGCGAAGTCCCTGGAGGAGAACGTGGTCAGGCTGCTCGACCGGTACGGCCTGCGGGGTGCGCGATGACCGCGCCCGCCCCCGGCTCCGGGCCCGAAGCCGTACACCTCCCCGAAGCCGGGCCCGCTCCCGAAGCCGGGCCCGCTCCCGAAGCCGGGCCCGCTCCCGGAGCCGTGCCCGCTCCCGGAGCCGTGCCCGTACCCGGAGCCGTGCCCGTACCCGATCCCGGCCTGGAACGCTGGCGGCTGATCCTGGGCGCGCCCGCCGAACGGTGCACCGGCCCCCTGGAGGGCGAGGCGGCCGCACGCGACGCCGCGCTGGAGTGGCTCTACGGACGCGACCCGGACCGGGACCGCCGCGGGGTGCGGCGCGGGCCGGTCACGAAGCGCGAGGGCGGCGACGGGCCGTCCGTGGTGACCGCCGTCGACTGGCTCGACGACGTCCACCGCCTCTTCCCCCGGGAGACGATCGAGCGGCTGGAGCGCGACGCCGTCGAGCACTACGGGATCGACGAGATCGTCACCGACCCCACCGTCCTGGAGCGGGTCGAGCCCAATGCCACCCTGCTGCGCGCCGTGCTGCGCACCAAGCACCTGATGAACCCGGAGGTGCTGCGGCTGGCCCGGCGCATCGTGGAGGCGGTGGTGCGGCAGTTGCTGGAGCGGCTGGAGCCGAAGGTGCGGCGGTCCTTCACCGGCACCCGTTCGCGCCGGCCGAGCAGGCTGCCCCTGGCCCGCGACTTCGACTTCCACGGCACGATCCGCGCCAACCTCGCGCACTACCGGCCCGCCGAGCGGCGCGTCCTGATCGAGCGTCCGCGCTTCCACTCCCGCACCCGCAGGCACCTCGAGCAGTGGCAGCTGGTGCTGCTGGTGGACCAGTCCGGGTCCATGGCGGGCTCCGTCATCACTCGGCGGTCACCGCAGCCTGCCTGTGGGGCCTGCCGGGCCTGAGGACGCACCTGGTCGCCTTCGACACCGACGTGGTGGACCTGACCCGGGACGTGGCCGACCCGGTGGAGCTGCTGATGCGCGTCCAGCTCGGCGGCGGCACCGACATCGCCCGGGCCGTGGACTACGGCGCGAGCCTGGTGGACAACCCGCGCCGCTGCATCGTCGCCCTGGTCACCGACTTCTACGAGGCGGCGACGCCCACCGGCTGGTGCGCACCGTGCGCGCGCTCACCGAGCAGGGCACCACCGTGCTGGGGCTCGCCGCCCTCGACGAGGAGGCCGTCCCCGCCTACGACCGCTTGCTGGCCCAGCGCCTCGCCGACGCCGGCGCGCACGTCGGCGCCATGACGCCGGGCCGGCTCGCCTCGTTCGTCGCCGAGAGGCTGGGCCGATGACCCCCCGCACCGACCTGCTCGCCCTGACCCCGGACACCCTCGCCGCGCTGGCCAACCGGGGCCTGGTCAAACGGGCCGTGAAGGAACTCGACGCGGGGCCGGCCCCGACGTGTCGGACGACGGCGACGGGACGGTGCGCGGCCGGTTCCCCGACGGCACCGAGGCGGTGCTGCCGGCCGGGGCCGACCTGGACGCCGGCAGCTGCACCTGCGGTGCGCCCGGGCTCTGCCGGCACCGCATCGGCCTGGTCCTGGCCTACCGGCGCGCCGCCGCCGGTGACGCAGCCGGTGACGCAGCCGGCACGGTTCCCGCCGTCCCGGCCACGGCAGCCCCGGACACGGCAGCCCCGGAGGTGACGCCGCAGGACGCCACACCGCCGGAGCATGCAGCACCGGCCCCGGCGGCTCAGGACCGGACCGCGCCGGACCGGACCGCGCCGGACAGGGCGGCCACGGACAGGCGGCCACGGACGGACCCGCCGCCCCCGGCGCGCCCGCCCCCGGCGCGCCCGCCCCCGGCGTGCCGTCCGCCGCGGTGGGCGACTGGTCGCCGGGGGACGTCGACGACGAGGCGCTGGCCGCCCTCGTCGGCGCCCGTGCGTTCGCCGCCGCGCGGCGCTCCTTCGACCGCGGGTACACCGCCCACGTCCACCGCCCGGGCGACGGGGAGCCCGCCGCCCGGGTCGAACTGCCCACGTGCACCGTGCGCTTCCCCGTGCCGGAGAGCTGCGGCACGCGATCGTCGACGCCGCCGCCCCGCTGCGCGGTGAGATGACGGCGCTGGCCGTCTGGGCCTTCCGGGCCGCGGACGCGCGCGGGGCGCGCGAACCGCACGCGCACGTCGAGGTGGGCGGCCGTGCCGTGCTGCGCCCGGCCGCGGCGGCGGCGTTCGGGACGGCGGCCGGGGTCGTCGACGAACTGCTCCTGGAGGGCGCCGTGCACGCGGGGCCGGTCCTGGGCGGCTCCCTGTGGCGTGTGCGCGCGGAGCTGTCCGCCGCGTCGCTGCACTGGCCGGCCGAGGCCGCGGAGGAGCTGGCCGAGCAGGTGGAGGCGTACGCCGCGCGCGACGCCCGCCACCACCCCCTGCGCCACGCCCTGCTGCTCGCCGAGCTCCACGCCCGGCACCGGGCCTGCGCCTCCCCGCTCGCCACGGGGGTGGAGGAGGCGGGCGAGACCGCGCTGCGCCGGGTGCGCCTGACCGCGCTGGGCTGCCGGATCAGCGGCAGCCGCCGCACCGGCGCGCCTCCCGTCGGGGGCCGGCCGGGAGCGTCCCCCGACGAGGGCTGGGACAGGACGGCCGAGGTGTTCCTGGCGCACGCCGACGCCCGCACCGTCCTGGTGCTGCGCCGGCGGTGGGAGTCGCCGGAGGGCCCGGCGCCCACGGGGCACGCGCTGGCGTCCCGGCGGTTGCTCGGTACGACGCTGGGCGCGCTGGCGACCGCGAACGTGGTCACCGAGAGCGCGTCGCGGACCGCGAGCCGCGTCGTCTCCCTGGCCCGCAGCCGGATCGCCCCGATGAGCGTCACCCCCGTCGGCGACTCCTGGTCCGGCCTGCCCGAGCCGCTGCTCGTGCGGGACCTGGGCGCCCGTCTCCACCGGCGGGACGGCCTGCCGCCGCGGCCGGTCCGGCCGCGCGTCGCCGCGGAGGACGTCGGCGTGGTCGAGGTCTCCGCGGTCGAGGACGTCGGGTACGACCCGGCGGAGCAGCGGCTGGAGGCCGTGGTCCGCGACGCCGCCGGCAACCGCGCGCTGGTGTCGGCCGCCCACAATCCGCTCGCGCCCGGGGCGCTGGACGCCCTCGCGCACGCGATGGAGGGCCGCAGCGGCGAGGTCCGCTTCGTCAGCGGGTCGCTGAGGCGGTCCGGCGGGCGCATCGTCGTCGAGCCGATCGCGGTGAGGACCGCCGGCACGCTGGTCGTCCCCGACCTGGCCCCCGACCCCGATCCCGCGTCCGGGGACGCCCTCACGCCCACCGGCATCACCCGCCCCCGTCCGATCCGCTCGCGGAGGCCCTGGACACCGCCCTCGCCGCCCTGGCCGACGCCGCCCACCACGGCCTGCGCCACGTCCCCCCGGCGGTGCGCGGCCGCCTGGAGGAGGCCGCCGCGCACCTGGCGCGCACCGGCCTGACGACCGCGGCCGGGCTCGTCCGCGCCTTCCTCTCCGTCCTCCACTCCCGGGGGCCCTCCGCGGCCGTCGGGCCCTGGACGGACGCCCAGCTCCACCTCCTCGTGAGCGTCGAACTCCACGAGGAGGACCTCGGGGCCGGTGGGCGCCGCTGACAGCGTGCGGTCGGTGTCCGGCCGGCCGCTGTGCTGCCGCGCTACCCGGACGTCAGCACGCAGAACTCGTTGCCGTCGGGATCTGCCATCACCACCCGGCCGGCATCGCCCGTGCCGGTGTCGCCCCGGCCGGTGTCGATCCGGGTGGCCCCGAGGGAGAGCAGGCGCTCGATCTCCGCCTGCCGGTCGCCGTGGGCGGGCGGGGCGAGGTCGAAGTGCAGCCGGTCCCGGCCCGCCCTCGGCATCAGCGGCGGACCGCCCCACGTGATCTTCGGGCCGCCGTGCGGCGAGCGGATCGCGGTCTCCTGGTCCTGGTCCCAGACCAGCGGCCAGCCCAGCGCCCGGCTCCAGAAGTACCCGACCTCCTGCGAACCGTCGCAGGCCAGCGCTCCGACGAAGCCGCAGTCGGCAAGGAAGTTGTTGCCCGGCTCGATGACGCAGAACTCGTTGCCCTCGGGGTCGGCAAGCACCACGTGGTCCTCGTCCGGGCCCTGGCCGATGTCGATGTGCCGCGCGCCGAGTGCCAGCGCCTTGTCCACCGTCCGCTGCTGGTCCTCCGGGGACGTGCTCGTCAGGTCGAAGTGCATCCGGTTCTGGCCGGCCTTCCGCTCCCGGGCCGGGGAGAAGCGGAGGCGGAACCCGGTGTCGTCGTCGGGCAGGAGCGTGACGCCGTCGTGCGGGTCCTCGGCCGTCTCCCAGCCCAGGAGCCCGGACCAGAACTGTGCGAGACGCAGCGGCCGATCCGCGGCGAAGCAGACCGCGAACAGTTGAGAAGCCATTCCCCTGTACATCTCCGATCCGCCGGCCGACCACTGTCGACATGACGATCTGTCAGTTGCGTGGGCGGGAAGCATAAGGGCGGACCGGCGTCGCCCGCAGCCGGATTTCGGCGGCAACCGGCGCGATCGGCCACGCGCGCGGCCCCACGCATCCGTTCGGGAAGGGCCGACCCCATCCCGGAGCCCCGACGGGACTTCCCACATCCGGGATAGGATCCCGAATATGGGAACATCCGAAGAAGGACCTCCCGCTCCCGAATCCGGGGGGATGGAGGCACGGCTGGCGGGGCGTCTCGCCGAGCTGCGCGGCGAACGCGACTGGTCGCTGGAGGAGCTGGCGCGGCGCACGGGCGTGAGCCGCTCGACGCTGTCGAGGCTGGAGCGCGCGGAGATCAGCCCGACGGCCGCCCTGCTGGGCAGGTTGTGCGCGGTGTACGGGCGGACGATGTCGCAACTGCTGGCCGAGGTGGAGTCGGAGCCGCCGCAGCTGGTCCGGGCCGGCCGGCAGGCGGTGTGGCGGGACGAGGCCTCGGGCTTCGTCCGGCGGTCGGTCTCCCCGCCCCACCCCGGGCTGCGCGGCGAGGTCGTCGAGGGCACCCTGCGGCCGGGCGCGGACATCTCCTACGACGGGCCGGCCGTCCCCGGCATGGAACAGCACATCTGGGTGCTGGATGGCGCGCTGGAGGTGACCGTCGGCAGCAGTGTGCACGAGCTCGGCGCGGGGGACTGCCTGCGCTTCCGCCTGTGGGACCGTTCGCGGTTCCGCTGCCCGGGGCCCGGCCCGGTCCGCTACGCCCTGGTGATCGTCCTGCCGTGAGGCTCCGGGCGCGCCCCGGCCCGCGGCCGGACCGCGCCGTCCCCAATCACCCGCTTTCCGCGCCGGCGCAAGGAGTCCCGCGTTGCACACCATCACCCGCCTGTCCGCCGACGAGTTCCGCGCCGGCGTGGAGGGCCTGGCCGGCGTCCTCGCCGACACCGTCGCCGGCGGATCCTCCGTCGGCTTCCTCTCCCCCTTCGGCCGGGACGCGGCTGCGGCCTGGTGGCGGACCCGGCAGCCCGCCGTGGACGACGGCAGCCTCGTCGTCTGGGCGGCCCACGGGCCCGGCGGCGTCGCCGACGGCATCGCCGGCACCGTCGGTCTCGCCCTGGAGCCCAAGCCCAACGGCCGGCACCGCGCCGAGGTCGTCAAGCTCATGGTCCACCGCGACGCCCGCGGCCGGGGCCTGGGCCGCGCCCTCCTCGCCACCGCCGAGCAGGCCGCCGCGCGGGCCGGAGCAGGCCTGCTGCTCCTCGACACCGAGACCGGCAGCACCGCGGAGCGCCTCTACCTCGCGTCCGGCTGGACCCGGTACGGCGTCGTCCCCGGTTACGCGACCGACCCGGCCGGCGTCCTGCGCGACTGCAGCTTCTTCTACAAGCAGCTCGCCTGAACGGACTGCGCGGCCCTCCGGACGCAAAGCCGGACGCGGGGCCGGGCGCGGGGCCGGGCGCGGGGCCGGGCGCGGGGCCCGGCGCCGCGCGGGACTACTGGAGGACGAACCGGCTCATGGCTCGGAGCTTGTCGACGACCGCGGCGGGGGCCTTCCGGGGCGAACCCGCGTCGTACGGCGGCCGGGGGTCGTACTCGGTCCCCAGCTGGACGGCCTGCGCGTGCTCGTCGCCGGCGACCTTTCCGACCAGGGTGAGGCCCATGTCGATTCCGGAGGAGACTCCGGCCGCGGTGATGAACTTGCCGTCGGTGACGACGCGTTCGCCGGTCGGTTCGGCGCCGAACGCGGCGAGTCCGTCGAGCGCCAGCCAGTGCGAGGTGGCGCGGCGGCCTCTGAGCAGCCCGGCCGCCGCGAGCAGGAGGGACCCCGTGCACACCGAAGTCGTCCAGGTGCTGGTCGCGTCGGCGGTGCGCAGCCAGTCGAGCAGCGCCCTGTTCTCCATCTGGGCGGACTGGCCCGGGCCGCCGGGCACCACCACGATGTCGGGGGCCGGCACCTCCTCGAGTCCCTTGTCCGCGACGAACGCGAGGTCGCCGCGGTCGTTGCGGACGGGGCCCGGCCGTTCGGCGACGAAGACCGTTTCGGCGCCCGGGATGCGGCAGAGCATCTCGTACGGGCCGACGGCGTCCAGTGCGGTGAGGCGTTCGAAGAGGACGATCGCGATCTGCATGGTCCGTGCCTTTCAGCGGGCGGTTTCCCGCGGTGAGTACGGGTGGAAGCGGCGGCGGTATTCGGCCGGGGACGTGTCCAGGGCTTTGACGAAGGCGCGGCGCATCGCCTCGGGGGTGCCGTAGCCGCAGGCGCGGGAGATCTGCCCCACGCCGTCGGACGTGTCCTCGAGGAGCCGCCGTGCGTGCTCCAGGCGTACGCGCTCGACGTACCTGCCCGGTGTCGTCCCGGTCTCCGACCGGAAGGCGCGGGCGAAGTGCCGGGGGGAGAGGCCGGCGCGGTCCGCGAGGTTCTCGACGGACAGGTCCGCGTCCGGGTGCTCGGTGATCCACTGCTGGACCTGGCGCAGGGGTTCCCGGCGGGCGGTCTGGGCGGCGAGCTGGGCGCTGAACTGGGCCTGGTTGCCGGGGCGCCGGAGGAAGACGACGAGGTGGCGGGCGACGGCGAGCGCGGTGTCCCTGCCGTGGTCCTCCTCGACCAGGGTGAGCGCGAGGTCGATGCCCGCGGTGACCCCGGCGGAGGTCGTGATGTTGCCGTCGCGTACGAGGATCGGCTCCGGGTCGACGTCCACGGCCGGGTGGGTCCTGGCCAGGTGGCCGCAGAGCGACCAGTGCGTCGTCGCCCGGCGGCCGTCGAGCAGCCCGGCGCCGGCCAGCAGCAGCGCGCCGCTGCACACGGACACGATGCGCTCGGCGTGCCGGGCGTGCTCCCGCAGCCAGTCGATCAGCCGGGGGTCGGGGCGGCGGGTGCCGTTGCCGCCCGGGACGAGCAGGGTGTGCGGCGTCCCGGCTTCGGTCAGCGCGCAGTCCGGGACGAGGGTGAGACCGCTGGAGGTGCGGACGGGGGCGCCGTCGAGCGAGGCGGTGCGGATCCCGTACGGATCCCCGCCGAGGCGCCCCGCCCCCGTGAACACCTCCACGGGGCCGGTCACGTCGAGGCTCTGCATGTCGTCGAAGACGACGACCAGCACGGATCGCTGCGTCATGGCGTCCATCCTTCGCCGCGGCCACGACGGCTGCAATGACGAATGTCCCACCTTTTCTGCCGTCCGGGCCCGCCCTGTCCGGGCCGGCACCCGGGCAGGGCGGCCGAGGACCGGCGGCCCCTGGGAATGCGTCCGGGCGTCAGAGCCAGGGCCAGGGTGACGGCGACGGAGAGCACCGCCGTCACCGCCATCGCCGTCGGGGGCGAGGCGTACTGGGCGACGGCCCCCGCGAGGGCGGCGCCGATCCCCTGCCAGGCGAGCATGCCGGAGGAGTGCAGCCCGAGGGCGTGACCGCTCAGTCGGTGCGGGGTCATGGCAGTCAGGCGCTCCTGGAGCAGCAGGCTCGCCGCGTACCCGACCGAGGCGAGGGTGACGGCCGCCACCGCCAGGGGCAGCGCCGGGTCGAGAGCGAAGACCGTGTACGGGGCGGCGAGCAGCAGGAGCAGGGCGGGGGCGAGCCGCTCCCGCAGCCGGCTGGGGAGGAAACGGCCGACCAGGACGTCACCGGCCAGCATCCCGAGCGCGGCGGAGGCGAGGAGGAGTCCCGCGTGCCGGGGCGAGTAGGACACGAAGAGGGCTTCGCAGCCGACGATCAGCCCGTTGGGCACCCACAGGGCGAGGTAGACGCGGCGGCGGGGCCCGGAGGACCACAGCAGCGCGTTGTTCCGCCGGGTTCCGGCGACCGACGGCCGGCCGGCGGCACGCGGCGGGTGACCGGCGAGGCCGAACCGGGCGACGGCTGCGGCGGCGAGGTGCAGGGCGGCGCCGACGAGCAGCGCGCCGCGCGGCGACAGGGCGGCCACGAGCAAGCCGCCGGCCGCGAACCCGCAGGTCTGCACGGCGCCGGCGGACATGTTGAGCACGGAGCGGCCGAGCAGGTATCCGTCCCGGCCGAGGATCTCGTTGAGCAGTCCGTAGCGCACCCCGCCGCCCGGGGAGGCGACCGTCCCCAGGACCAGAAGGACGGCGAAGACCGCCTGCACGGGCAGGCCCGGAACGGCCTGTACGGCGGTGCCGAGGCCGAGGAGCAGTCCCAGGCCCGTCAGCGCGGCGCGCGGCGGGAGCCGGTCGGCCGCCGACAGCAGCGTCAGCGCGCCGGCCACCTGGGCGAGGGAGGGGCCGAACATGGCGAGGGCGGAGAGCAGAGGTGACCCGGTCCGCTCGTGGACGAGCAGGGCCAGGGCCAGGCCGCTCACCGTCTGGGCCGCCACTTGGGCGGAGGCGTTCAGGAAGAGGGGAGTGAACTCCGGTGTCCGGAGGAGTTCCCGGTAGGTCCGCATGTCCGTAAGGCTCGGCGGGCCCGCCGAGGGGTCGTTACTGTTTCGCGGGGAGGCGAAACGATGGGGTGGTGGCTGGTCGACGCGGACACGCTCGCCGGGAGCCGGTTCGTCGTCTCCCCCCTGGCCGAGGCCACCGCGGCGCTGAAGACCCTGGACCGGGCAGCCGCCTCGCACCCGGGCGAACGCGCCTGGCTCGACGCCCACCTGCCCGCCTACCGGGAGCGCCTGGCCGGCGACCCGGTCACCGGGCTCCTCGTACGGGCCGGCCTGGGGCGCGCGTGGAACGCGGACTTCCTCACCCCCACGCCGACGGGTGACGGCGGGCCGACATTCGAGGAGGAGCTGGCGCGGGTGCGGGAGACACCGGCCGAGGAGGCCCGTGCCCACCTGGCCGTGTCGCTGGACGGCCGGTTGCCCGCCCGGCTGGACCGCTCCGACCTGCCCGAGCGCGCCGCCGAAATCCTCCGGTGGGTGTGGGCGGAGACGGTGCTCCCCCATTGGCCGCGGCGCCGGAGGATCATCGAGGCCGACATCGTCGCGCGGACGGCGCAGTTGGGCCGGGGCGGCTGGGCCGCGGCCCTGAACGGCATGCGCCCCGGGATGCGCTGGCTCGGGGAGGGCCGGTTGCAGATCAACACCCGCGACCACCCGCCGCGGGAGGCCTCCGGGGCGCGGTTGCTGTTCGTCCCGGTCACCCCGGACCGGGGCTGGGTGGCGTGGGACACTCCCCCGGCTCCCGGCCCGGGACGCCCCGGGCACCGCCGGTACGCCGTGGTGTACCCGTGCTCGGGCGCGCTGGCCGGAACGGACCGCGCGCCGGTGCCCGAGCCCCTGGGCCGGCTGCTCGGGCCCGCACGGGCGGCCGTCCTCTGCCTCCTCGGCACCCCGATGAGCACGACGCAGCTCGTGGCGCTCACCGGCCAGGGGCTGGGATCGGTCGGCCGCCACCTGAGGGTCCTGCTCGACGCCGGCCTGGTCCGGCGGCGACGCGCCGGGCGGTCCGTCCTGTACTACCGGACGGACACGGGCGAGGTCCTGGTGGGGGCCCGAGGCAACGGTTGAGGGCCCGGGCGCGGGCAGCGGCCTCCGCCACCGGTCGTGGTCGTGGAGGGCGGTGCCGCGCCCGGGCCCGGGCGTCGGGCCGTCAGGGCCCCGGGGCCTCAGTGGTCCGGGGTCCTGACGGCTGCCGTCGGGTCAGGACTTCCCGGAGAGGCGGACGGTGAAGTCGCACCACTCGGTCCACTCCGAGGTGGCGGACTCGTCCTTGACCCGGACCCGCCAGCGGTGGGCGCCGTCCGAGAGCCTGCCCTCGGGGATCTGCAGCACGGCGGTGTGGCCGGCACGGCTCCTGGTGGTCTTGCGGACGACCTGCTTGCCGGCCGGCCCGTCCACCTCGAAGGTCACCTTCCAGCCGGACCCGTTGGCGTTCCCGGGCGGCTGCTCGGGCGTCCCGGGAGGCGCCACCGACTCCAGGGTGGCGGCGAGGACCGGGTTCGCGGCCGTCACCAGCGGCTCTCCTCCCGGGCTCCCGCAGAGCTGGAACGTCTCGTACGGGCCGTCGGAGACCCGCGGGTCGCCGGGGGTCCCCAGGAGCCGGGACGGGTCGGCGGCGGGGGCCTCCTGCACGTCGGCGGCGGGCGCCGCCTGCACGGTGTCCGGACCGGTGACGGCCATGGGGGCGAGGACCGCGACGGCGGCGGCTGCCGCCGCCAGTGCGGCCGCGTGCCGGGGCCGCATCCGCGGCTTGGTGGTCAACAGGCGCATGGCTTCTGTCTCTTCCCTCGTGCGGTCGGCGGGCTACTTGACGTACAGGACGTGGTCGGTGTTCGCGGTCGTGACCCGCTCGCACCGGTAGGAGGACCAGCGGTGCTCGGCGACGAGCTTCCTGCCCACGGCCTCGCAGCCGGCCAGGTTCCGCAGGTCCTCGTACTTCGTCCAGTCCGCGGACTGGTTGGGCTTCAGCTTCGTCACCGCGACGTGCTCGGCCACCCGGTTTCCGGCCGTGACCCCGTCGGTGCCGTCCCAGGAGTAGTGCACGCCCAGCCAGACCCGGCCCTGGGCGTCCTCCGCGGCCGCGCCCGAGAAGCTGGTGAAGGTGCGGGTCACGCCGACGGCGTTGGGGTCGTCGGTGGTGGCGGTGAACGTCATGGAGTCGGTGCGGAACCACTGCTCCATGGCCTTCGCCCACGCGCCGGCGAAGGTGGCGTGGCCGGAGATGTAGGCGGGGAACGCCGGCGAGAAGTGGGCCCCGTTGTAGTCCTGGGACAGCGGCTGCCAGTCGGGGTCGGCCGTGGTGGCGGCGTTGCCGTCGCCGTCGAGCCGGATCGCGGACTCGGGCCGCCACAGGTCCACCTCGGTGCGGTACTTGGCGTCCCAGGCGGTGATGGCGGCGTCTGCCATGGAGAAGGCGGCGAGCGCGAAGAGCTTGACGTTGCCCTCGAGGGAGACGTTGTTGCGGTCGGAGACGATCCGGGTCATCTCGAACAGCTGCCCCGGCGGCTTGTAGGTGCCGTTGAGGTCGTTGGCCCAGAACAGGGCGGCCCGGGTCTGGTCGGCGGTCCGCGTCGTGGACTCCGCGCCGCCGATGTCCTTGACCTCGTTGACCTGGGTGGCGTAGGCCGAGCTGCCGAGCAGGCCGGCCATGGTGGTGTGGCCGGCGGGGCCGGCCGGCCGGAACTGCGAGCCGGAGGTGAGGGCGAACGGCTTGACCAGGCCCCAGTCGGGGGTGTCCCCGGGGGTTCCGTCGGTCGGCCGCCAGAAGCCCGGCGTCTCGCTGCCGTTGTACACGGTGCCGGAGACGGAGCCGTCGGCCTGCCGGGCGTTCAGCATCGCCGCGGCGGCCTGCTGGCCGACGGAGGTGCCGGCGGCGCGCTGCTCGGCGGTGACGGCGGCGGGGATGCTGGACCTGGCGTTCGCGATGTCGTCGTCGAAGTCGAGGTCCGGGTAGAGCGCGTCCAGCACCCCGAAGGCCGCGTGGTCGATGGCGCTGTTGATGTCGGGGACGGCCCCGGTGGAGGGGACCTTGACCAGGTAGGGGGCGCCCAGGCAGCGGGTGGCGCCCTCGGCGCAGCGGGCGGAGTTGGCGGCGTCGTAGATCGCGCCGTGCATCATCGCGCCGGCCCGGCTGAGGGGCCCGGGGGGACCGCCGACCGTGCGGTAGGTGGCCAGCAGCACGTCGTTCCAGTACTCGACGTGGTCCTTCACCGGGTCCGCCGGGGTCTGGTAGGTCACCAGCAGGGACGGGGCGTTGGCGACGTCGTCGCCGGAGGCGAAGATCTTGAACGACTCGTACTCGGTCTCGTTCGTGGCCCGCAGGCCGACGGCGTTCTGCGTCGCGTCGGTCTTCTTGGCCCACTTGCCCACCAGGTCGGTGATGTCGGAGTGGACCCACTGCACGGCGCAGTCGGCGGAGTGGCCGAGGGTCTCGGTGGAGGTGGCGACCTTGGCGCGCCACGCGGGCTGGTTGCTCCAGCGGGTCGAGGACGAGGCGAGGCCGGTGTCCCAGACCTCCCACGACTTCGGCGTGCAGGTGTCGGACCAGACCGCGTACAGGTTCAGCTCGGCGTTGAGGATCTCCTTGCCGAGGATGGCGTCGTACTGCGGGAAGTGCAGGAAGGAACGCGCCTGCTCCTTGCCGTACTCGCGTCCGACGAGCAGGGCGATGGAAGACGACAGGTCCTCGGAGAAGCCCTTGCGCACGGAGGTGTCGAAGTTGCTGCCCAGGTAGACCGCCGGGTCGACGGTGACCGGGTACGTCGTGCCGGGGTCGGCCAGGAAGTCGCGGTCCGGGGAGAGCCGCAGTTCGACTCCGTCCGCGTCGCCGGCGTCCCGCCCGGCGATCTTCAGGCCGACCGGGGCGCGGTGGCCGCCCGTGCGCTTCTTCCCGCCGGCGGAGTCCCACATGACGGGGGCCGGGATCCGGCCGACGGTCCTGTCCTCGCCGTCGGTGAGGGTGACCGAGCCGTCGGCCCCGCGGACGGCGTCCAGGCCCTTCGCCCGCAGCGGCAGCGCGACGTCCTCGACGCGCTCGGCCGCCGAGCGGTCCTTGAGCACCAGGTACTGCTCGAACCCGGTCCGGGTGGCCTCGACGACCAGGTCGGTGGCGGGCATGACGTTCACGTAGGTGGCCCGGTGGCCCTTGAGGACCGGCTCGGGCAGCTTGCCCTTCCAGCCCAGGGTGACGGTCCGCGCGCCGCTGCCGAGGGTGACCAGGTCTCCCCCGGCGGAGCCGGTGCCGCCGGAGAGCTTCAGCCCGCGCGGGTGGGCCTTCGCCCGCACCGAGCCGTCTGCGGCCTCGACCAGGGTGGCGTCGACGTCGACCCAGGCCCCGTTCCTCTTGAACCGGACGGGGCCGGCGTGGGCCTCCATCGTCATGGTGCCGTCCGGGTTGGCCCACACGGTGGTGTTCTCGGTACGGGCGCCGAGGACCTCGACCTGCCGCTCCTGCGCGGCGGCGGCGGTCCGGGCCGAGGCCTCGTCGGGCGCGGTGCCGGCCCCGGCACCCCCTGCCCGCGCCGGAGCGGCCTTCGCGGCCTTCGCGGCCTTCGCGGCCTTCGCGGCCTGTGCGGCCGGTGCGGCCGCGGCCGGCAGGGCCGCTCCCGCTGCCAGGCCGGCCTCGGCCAGCAGCAGTACCGACAGCGGTACCGCGAGGCTCCTCAGCCGCGCCCCCCTGCCGGGACTTTGTCCCGGTCTGCTTCGCGGCAGGCCTGCTTGTCTCTGCACTCTTCTCAACCCCCAGTTTCGACGACGTGCACGAACGAGCCCTTGGACTCTTGCAGGCACCACCCGAAGACTTGACAAGTTCACAACAAGAGATGATGTGACAACAGTCATGCCCGGAATGGGGAACTCCGTTAAGTAAAGGCGTATTTCCGCGCATCCACACCCATCGCGGCCCACTCCCCCGCCCCCGTCCCCACCCCCGGGCCGCACTCCGGGCCGCACTCCGGACCGCGCCCCGGATCGCACCTCCCGCTCACGCCTCCCGGCGCCACCGCTCTCCCGGCCGGAGCCCCTCGCCATGATCACCCGGACGCTCAGCTGGCGTGAGGGCCGTCACCCCGGACACCCGGAACCCCGCGGCACTGAAACCCCGAAACCCCTGGGGAACCGGCCTCGCACCTCCCCTGCCTGCACGGTTGCCCCCTTGCCCGACGGCGGCACGGCCACGGCGTTCCGCCGGGCGACACCCTCTGTGCGACCGGAAAGGCAGTTGGCTAGCATGTGAGCACCGCCTAGCTCGAAAGATGAACCTGTGACTGCGACCGTGGACTCGTTCACCAACTGGAAGAACCGCGAAGAGATCGCGGAATCGATGATCCCGATGATCGGGAAGCTGCACCGGGAGCGGGACGTCACGGTCCTGGTCCACAGCCGATCCTTGGTGAACAAGTCGGTGGTCAGCATCCTCAAGACCCACCGCTTCGCCCGCCAGATAGCGGGCGAGGAGCTCTCGGTCACCGAGACCCTGCCGTTCCTGCAGGCGCTCACCACGCTCGACCTGGGCCCGTCCCAGATCGACATCGGCATGCTCGCCGCGCTGTACAAGAGCGACGACCGCGGCCTGTCGGTGGAGGAGTTCACCACCGAGGCCGTCGCCGGCGCCCTGGGCGACAACAAGATCGAGCGCCGCGAGCCGCGCGACGTCGTCCTCTACGGCTTCGGCCGCATCGGCCGCCTCGTCGCCCGCCTGCTCATCGAGAAGGCCGGCTCCGGGAACGGCCTGCGGCTGCGCGCCATCGTCGTCCGCAAGGCCGCCGGCCAGGACCTCGTCAAGCGCGCCTCGCTGCTGCGCCGCGACTCCATCCACGGCCAGTTCCAGGGCACGATCACCGTCGACGAGGCGAACAGCACGATCCTCGCCAACGGCAACGAGATCAAGGTCATCTACTCCGACGACCCGACGTCGGTCGACTACACGGCGTACGGCATCAACAACGCCATCCTCATCGACAACACCGGCAAGTGGCGCGACCGCGAGGGCCTGTCGAAGCACCTGCGCCCCGGCATCGACAAGGTCGTCCTGACCGCGCCGGGCAAGGGCGACGTCCCCAACATCGTCCACGGCGTCAACCACGACATGATCAAGCCGGACGAGCAGATCCTGTCCTGCGCCTCCTGCACCACCAACGCGATCGTCCCGCCGCTGAAGGCCATGGCCGACGAGTACGGCGTGCTGAGCGGCCACGTGGAGACCGTCCACTCGTTCACCAACGACCAGAACCTGCTGGACAACTACCACAAGGCCGACCGCCGCGGCCGCTCGGCGCCGCTCAACATGGTCATCACCGAGACCGGTGCCGCGTCCGCCGTCGCCAAGGCGCTGCCCGGCCTCAAGGCGAAGATCACCGGCAGCTCGATCCGCGTCCCGGTGCCGGACGTCTCGATCGCGATCCTCAACCTGCGCCTCGGACGCGAGACCACCCGCGAGGAGGTCCTCGACTACCTGCGCAACGTCTCGCTGACCTCGCCGCTCAAGCGCCAGATCGACTTCACCACCGCCCCCGACGCGGTCTCCAGCGACTTCATCGGCTCGCGTCACGCCTCGATCGTCGACGCCGGCCCCACCAAGGTCGAGGGCGACAACGCGATCCTCTACCTGTGGTACGACAACGAGTTCGGCTACTCCTGCCAGGTCATCCGCGTCGTCCAGTACGTCTCCGGGGTGGAGTACCCGACCTTCCCGGCCCCGGCGGTCTGACCCTCACGGCCCGACCGCGGCGGGCCCGAACCGGCGTCCCGACAAGGCGGGGCGGCGACCGGATGCCGACAGGCACCGGTCGCCGCCCCGCCTTGTCGCGCGTTCCGGGCCCTGTGCTCCCTGCCCGTGCACGGACCGGGGGTTCCGCCGTACTGGTGTCACCTGCCCGGATACTGCCCGTACCCCTCTCCGAGGTACGGCGGCGGCGGGGCGTACCGGTGCGCGCGATCCCCCGCTGCGGCGAACCAGGCGTTCGAGCCCCGCAGGATCAGCAGGACGAAGACCGCGATGTATCCCAGGACCGCGAGGGCCGTGGTCAGGTAGACGGCCTGGGGCGCCCACTGCGGGTAGATCTCGGTGAAGCTGGGGAACGGGTCCTGGTACTGCCCCGCACCCACGCTCTCCTTCAGCCGCTGCGACTCCTCCGTGAGCCGGCTGATGGTGGCCTGTGAGACCGCGGTCAGGAGGGCCCGGCCCATGGCCAGTGCCGCGAACAGCGCCGTGGTGACGAGTACCGTGATGCGTGCCCGCGGCCGGGGCAGCCGGATGGCGAGTGCCAGGCCGATCAGGAGCGCTGCGACGGCAACCAGGGCCACGACCAGGATGACGGTCGGCCCCGCGGCAGTGGCCGGGAGCTGGGGGAAGGCCACGTCGATGCCGTACTGAGCGGTTTGCTCCTCCATGGTCCGCCGGTAGTCGTCGAGCCAGCTCAGTACGGCCTGGTACGTCCGGATCTCCACGACGGCGGCTACGAGGGTGACGACCGCGATGCCCACCAGGACCGCCATGGCCGCGGTGACGGCGACCGGCCGGCGTGCGCCCTGGAGCGGCGGTGGCGGCTGGCTGGGAGACGGCGGTAGGTGGCCGGGCGGGGGCAGGTGGCTGGGCGGAGGCAGATGCCTGGGTGGGGGCGACTGACTTATGGGGGCGGGAGGGTGACCGGGTGGTGGGGGAATCGCCGGTGGCGCGGACGGGGGACGCTCGCTCCGGCGGGCCGACGGGGCTGCGCGGAAGTACGCGTGGGAAGCGGGCAGCGCCAACAGGGTGACCGAACCGAGCGTCAGCAGCAGCATTCCGACGGCCACGGTCCGGGTCATGTCGCCGTACCAGGGAACGGAGTCGTAGAAGTCGACGGTGAGCAGAGCGACGTTGAAGCAGACGGACAGTCCGCCGACGCCCCAGGTCGTCACCCGGGCCCCCTGTCGTCCCCGTCCGTCGAGCAGGGACAGCAACAGGCAGACGCCGCCGAACACGATCGTGGACACGGCGAACCCGGTCAGCCCGTATGCGGCCAGGTCCCCTGCGGCGCCGTCGGCGGCTTCTTCGCTCCGCCGGTGGCTGAACTCGGGGACGGCGAAGAACGTGCCGACCGAGGAGACCAGGGCCAGCGCGGCCACCCCGGCGAACAGGTAGCTCGCCGCGAACACGGCGCCCGGTACCGCCGGCGCTGTCGGTGGCGTCGGTTCCGCCAGTGGCGGTTCCACCCTTGTCGTGGTCACCGGCCCGCCCCCGTCGACGAGTTCGCCCGGCGGCGCCACAACAGCGTGCCGCCCGTCACGAACCAGGCGATGAGCGGCGCGGCCCCCAGCACGTAGAACAGCGGCTTCGACGTTGCCGGTTCGGGACTGGCGAAGGCCTCGGCCGGGGGCACGGCGGTGGTCTGGCCGCCGAGCCAGACCTCGCTTCCCTCGCCGCTCGGCTCGTGCAGCGCGTTGCGCGCCGTGGCCGTCAGCCCGGGATGGTCCTCGGTGAACCTGGTCGCGCTCAACCGGTTCTGGTTGATCCGGCTGAAATCCACCCCGCCGTAGATGTAGGTACGGGTGTACACGACGTTGCCCTTGGTGGTGGTGTGCTTCACCTTGAACTCGCCGTCCTTGTACGACTTGACGTAGCGGTCGAAGACCTCACGGGGCGTCCACTTCTCCCGGGAGGCCCATCGGCTGATGTCGCCCTTGCCGATGAGGTCCGAGTACGCGGTGTGCTTGGTGGCGCTGCGCTTGCGGAACCACTCGGCGGCGACCCGGCTGGCGTAGACCCGGCGCAGGTCGGCGTACTCGGGCGCGGAGTTCACCGCTTTCTGGACCTGCGGCAGGATCGTCGTGCGGTACACCGACTCGTTGTGCCGGGTGCTGGCCTCGTCCTGCTGCCCGCAGCCGCTGTCGCCGCCGGCGCCCGGGGTCTTGACGACCTCCGACTCCATCTTCACCAGCAGCGGCGCGTCCAGGATGAACAGCTCGTTGCCGTTGTCGCGGACGGTGGCCGTGTCGGGCACGATCCACTGCCTCATGGACACGCACTTGGCCTCGCCCCGCAGGGAGTCCCAGTACTTCCTGCCGGCCTTGGTGTCGGGGTGGATGAACTTCGCCACCGACTTCTTCATCGCCAGGTCGGCCTCCAGCAGCACCCGCCCGGCGTCGGTCCTGCCGAACTTCTCGTCAATGATCCGGTCGGGCTCGTCCGGGTTGAGGTTGACGGTGAACGCGGAGGGCGGGAGCGCCAGCCAGACGAAGAACGAGTCCGAGGCGAGCTGCGCGGCGCGCCGACCGCCGAAGGACGGCTCGTCGGTCGTCAGGGCGTCGGCCTTGAACGCGTACTGCACACCGGAGCCGTTGTGGTAGGTGTCGGAGACGTAGCGCAGCTCCAGCGTCGAGAAGTCGACGCCGCCCAGGTCCTCGGCCAGCTCGGGGTGGCCGGATTCCGCGGCGAGCTGTTTGTCGACCTCGCGCAGCTCGGCGGCCTCCTCCGGGGTGTCCCCGGAGTCGGCGATCTCCGCCGGTGCCGCGGCCGGGGCCTGGTACTGCTCCGGGGCGCGCAGAATGTCGTCGGCGGAGGCGCCGCCCTGCGGCCCGCCGCCCTGCGGCCCGTCCTTGGGGGTGCCGCCGCCGTCGGGACCGCTTCCGTCGGAACCACTGCCGTCGGGACCGCCGTCGTCCGGGGTCTTGAACTGGTCGCCCGGGTCGGCCGGCGGGCCGCCCGTGTTGATCACCTTCTTCTGCGCCGGCACCACGACGTAGTCGATACCGGCCTCCTTGAGCAGTCTCTTGGACTTCGCGCTCGGCGGTACGGCGAAGAGGTACACCAGCCGCCGGGGATCGGCCTTCCCCCGCTCGGCCTCGACGAACGCCTTGTCCCGTGCCAGTTCCTTCTCACTGATGCCGCTGCCGGACTTGAGTTCGTAGTACAGGCCGAGTTCCACGTTGGCCAAGTCGTAGTAGCGGTTCACCTCGGGGACGTTCAACTCGGTCTGCCAGCCGTGGTTCGCGCCGAGCTTGAGCCGTTCCACCACATGTTGGACGAAGGCCTTGCCCTGGTTGTCGTTGCCCTGATTCGGAATGTACCTCCGGAGCCACTTGTCCCAGGGCGCCACGGGTCTCGGCCGATCGCCCACGGGATTGGCGAGGTACTTGTTCAGCTCCTTGGCCTTGTCCCGCTGGTAGTCCTGCCTTCGTTTCAGGGCGTGCTGCCAGAAACCCGAAATCGTGGCCCTCTTGTCGAGCATCGCCGCCGCGATCTCGTAGCTCTTCGGCTCGGCCCTGCCACGCAGCCACTCGGCGGGGTTCTCGTACTCGTACGTCTGCTTCTTGCCCATCGGAGCCTGGCGGGACCCGCCCGGAAGGGTTTCCGGATCCGGCGCGGGCCCGTCGAAACTGGGCAGCGGCACCGGCTTCGGCGCGGCCACTCCCGTGTCCGCCCACCCGAGCGGCCCGCACAGCGCCGCCAGCGTCACTGCGACCAACCACGTTCGAACCCGACGACGTCCGCGCACGACCAACTCCCCCTGCAGAAAAAGGCGTCGGTCAACCTAGCGCCACATGCCCAACGGGAGACAGGGTCAAGTGAGCCGATCGTAGGCGCGTCGAAGCACACCCGGCGCACGGTCGGCGAGCGCGACCTGGATCAGCAGGAACGGCACCGCCACCGTCCCGTCCGGGATCAGCTGGTCCAGGAAGGGACGCCCGACGAACATGTTGTCCCCGTCCGGCTCACCCGGGTGGTAGCACCACTGCGCGCGCATCACCGGCCGCAGCACCTCTCCGAGGTACCACGAGGCCCCGTCGGCGAACTCCGGGTGCGCCGCCAACTCGTCCGGTCCGGACACCCGTCGCCGCGCCTCCGCCTCGAGCTCGTCCAGGGATGCCTGGCTGAAGTCCCAGAGTCCGGGCCTCTCCGCGTACGTGGCGAGCCAGGCCGGCAGGCCCGCTGCGTGCTTCGCCAGCCACGCGTCCAGGTACGGCGAGTCGAACGTGGCCGTCGGGTCCTGGTCGAGGCCCGGGGTCGGCTCCTTGACCGGCGTCCAGCCGGGGGCGGCGGTCTGCTTCTCGGCGACCGCCCGCTCCAGTTCCCGCAGGCTGCGGCCGAACTCGTCGCCGTCCCGTTGCTGCCGGGCCCGTTCGACCAGCTCCGCCGGGCAGACCGCCGGCAGTCCGAGCTCGGGATCCGGCAGTACGACGGGCAGACCACGCCGCTCGTCCCAGGCCCAGCGCCCGCCGGCCACCGACAGCAGGGCTTCCCCCAGGTATCCGGCGACCCGCTCCATGAAGTCCGCCCCGGGCTCGATCCGGGCGACCAGCTCCGCCTCCAGGCGGGCCAGCGACGCCGGCGAGCGGTCCGTCAGCGAGCCGTCCGGCCACTCGAAGTCCACCAGGCCTGCCAGCCGGGGCTGCATGCCCTCCAGCCAGTCCTCCAAAGGATCCACGGCAACTCCCGCCAGTCGGCCTGCGGGGCTCCGCAGGCTCCGAACCCATCGTCCGCCGCGAACGCCGCCGCGCACAACGACCCGCCGTCGGGCCCTCGGGCATCGGCAGCAGTGCGCACCGCTGCGCGCGCCGTCAGGGACGCCCCCTCGTGGAATCCGGGCTCAGCGCCGGGCTGCGAACTCCACGAACGCCGCCCATTCCCCCGCCGCGAACGACAGCACGGGCCCCGACCGGTCCTTGGAGTCCCGCACATGAACCGCACCGGCAGAGGCGGCCACCTCGACGCACTGCCCGCCCTCGCTACCGCTGTAGCTGCTCTTGTGCCAGGCCAGTTCGCTCGCCGTCCCGGTGCTCTCGTGAACGCTCATGCCTCTCCCAGCAACTCCTCGACGAAGGCCAGTGACTCACGTGGAGTGAGAGCCTGTGCACGGATGATTCCATACCTGGCCTCGAGTTCGCGGACCGTCCTGCGCTCGGTGGTGAGGTGGCTGACGTTCTGCACCTCCACGTAGGCCACCCTGCTGTGCTCGACAGTCTCCATCAGCGTGAAGGGGCCGTCCAAGCCCGCGTGGTCCTCCCGTTCCGTCGGCATGACCTGGATCTCGACGTTCCGTTTCCGGCCGAGCATCAGCAGCTTTTCCCACTGTCCCCGCATGACATCCGGACCGCCGATGGGACGCCTCAGCACGGATGCCTCGATGACGAAGCTCAGCAGAGGAGCAGGGTTCCGAGTGAGAAGTTCCTGACGAGCCATGCGCGCGGCCACCCGTTGTTCGATGGTCTCCTCGTCCACCAAGGGCCGGCGCATGGCGAGCACGGCCCGGGAGTACTCCTCCGTCTGCAGCAGTCCGTTGACCACCTGTGTGTCATATGTGTTCAGTTCGACGGCTTCCGCCTCCAGGCGCGCGAAGTTACGGAAGAAGCCCGGGTAGCGCGTCCGCGCGACCTCGTCCTTCATCGCGCGCAGGACGCCGCCCGCCTCCAGGGCGTCGTCCGCCTTGTCGATGAACTCCGCCCTGGGGATGCGGCGGGCCCGCTCGACCGCCGCCACCAGGTCCTCGCCGTAACCGATCCGCGTGCCCAGTTGGGCCTGGGTCAGCCCCGCCCGCTCCCGGAAGAGCTTCACCTGCGCGCCGAAGCACCTCAGGAAGGCGACCGAATCGTCGCCGTCCATCCGCTCCGGTCGTTCCGTGCCGGTCAACCCCCACACCTCCACAGCCGTCGCACGGGCCGCGCCCCCGCGCGGCTCCTCATCCCCCAACGGCTGTCCGCCCCCGTCAGGACACGGCCGGCACCCCTCACAACCGGCCCGTGCACCCGTACAACGCTCCCCGGTCCGGCCGGACCGCGACCCGAGCCGCGGCAAGGGCCCCGCGCCCCCGGTCGCCCTTCGGCCCGCGGGTCCGACGCCCGAATCCCTCGTGTGCCGGAACCCCGGGCCGCCTCCTCGCCCTCCCCTGCTGCCGGCCAGCGGGGTCAGGGGCGGGCGGAGGCCGTCTCGACAGGAGGCGTTGCCTCCGATTGCCTTCGGAACCGGAAACGGGAAACAGCAGCATTCGCCTTGTTCGTCCGGTGCGCGCTGCCGCAGTCTGTCGTGCGGCCGCTCGCATTCACCCGGACGGACGGTGACGGAGGTTCATGTGCACGCGGTCCACACGTCCGCCGGGTTCGGACAGGAACTCCGCAGGAGGCGGCTCGAAGCGGGCCTGACCCTGGCGGACCTGGCCGGGACGGTCCACTACAGCAAGGCCCAACTGAGCAAGGTCGAACGGGGACTCAAAGCCCCCAGCCGCGAACTCGCCCGCCTGTGCGACGCCGCACTGGAGGCCGACGGCGCGCTCGTGGCGCTCCTCCCCGGCAGGCCCGCCGGGGCGAGAGCCCCGGAAACGAACAGCGATGACGAGGAGGTATGGGTGATGCAGCTGTCCGCGGACGGCCCGAGCTGGTTCCAGCCCGTCGGCAGGCGGCAGGTGATCGCCGCCGGAGCCGCCTCGGCGGTACGGCTGGGCCTGCCAGGCGTGCCGGGCGGCGGACCGGGCGCGCTGCCGGAGGCCGGGGGCGGGAAGCTCCTGGAAGCGGCCCGCGCACTGTTCGACCAGCACCGCCGGCTCGGCCAGACGGTCGGCCCGGAGTTCCTGCTCCCGGGGCTCATCGCGCAGACCCACTCGCTGCGGGCACTGTCCGCCCGGGCCGGTTCGCGCACCCGTCAGGGGCTGCTGGGCCTCGGCTCCCGGTACGCCGAGTACGTCGGCTGGCTGGTACAGGAAACAGGCGACGAGCAGGGCGCCCTGTGGTGGACACAGCGCGCCGTCGACCTGGCCGCGGCCGGCGGTGACCGCGACCTGGCCGGGTACGCCATGGTTCGGCGCGCCCTGGTCACCCTCTACCGCGAGGACGCCGAGCAGACCGTGGCCCTGGCCCGGCAGGCCCAGGACGGCGCGCTCCCGCCGCGGATCCGAGGGCTGGCCGCCCAGCGCGAGGCCCAGGGGCACGCGATCGCGGGCGACCGCACCGCCTGCATGCGCAGCCTGGACCGGGCGCGCGACCTCCTCGCGCGCCACACCCCGGACTCCGACGCGCCCGTCATCGGCACCATGCACCTGCCCGACCCCGTCTCCATGATCACCGGCTGGTGCCTGCACGACCTGGGACGCCCCCGGGAGGCCGCCGCCGTCATGGACGAGCAGCTGGCGAAGGTGCCGCCCCACGCCCTGCGCACCCGGGTTCGCTACGGCGTCCGCCGCGCCCTCGCCCACGCGGCGGCTGGCGAGATCGACCACGCCTGCGCACTGACCACCGAACTGCTCGACGGCGCCGCCGCCGTGAACTCCGCGACCATCACCGCCGACCTGCGCCGCCTCGCACGCGTCCTGGGCCGCCACCCGCGCAACCCGTCGGTGCGAGCTCTCGCCCCGGCGCTCGGCACGGCTTTAGAAGCCATCTCATTTGGCCCGGTAGGCTGCCGGCCGTGGTGGGAATGGTTGAGCGGCTGGTGCCGGACGAGTTGTGGGAGTTGTTCCAGCGGGTGGTGCCGGAGGCGCCGTCGCGGCCCCAAGGCGGCGGCCGGCGCCGGCACGGGGACCGTGAGGTGCTGGCCGCGATCATCTTCGTGGCGACGTCGGGCTGCACGTGGCAGCAACTGCCCGCGGCGTCGTTCGGGCCGTCCGGGGCGACGGCCCACCGCCGGTTTACCGAGTGGACCAAGGCCCGGGTGTGGGCCAAGCTGTACCGCCTGGTCCTGGACGAACTCGGCTCCCGCGGCGAGTTGGACTGGTCCCGGTGCGCGATCGACTCGGTGAACATGCGGGCGATGAAAAAGGGGACCTGACCGGTCCGAATCCTGTTGACCGGGGCAAGTACGGCTCGAAGATCCACCTGATCACCGAACGGACCGGTCTGCCCCTGTCCGTCGGGATCTCCGGTGCCAACACCCACGACAGCCAGGCCCTGATCCCGCTGGTCAAGGGCATCCCCCCGATCCGCTCCCGCCGCGGCCCGCGCCGGCGCAAGCCCGGCAAGCTCCACGCCGACAAGGGCTACGACTACCGCCACCTGCGCCAATGGCTGTCCGGGCGCGGCATCCGGCACCGCATCGCCCGCAAGGGCGTCGAGACCTCGCAGCGGCTCGGTCGGCACCGCTGGACCATCGAACGGACCATGGCCTGGCTCACCGGCTACCGGCGCCTCCACCGCCGCTACGAGCGCAAAGCCGAGCACTTCCTCGCCTTCACCAGCCTCGCCTGCACCCTCATCTGCTACCGCAGACTCGCCAAATGAGATGGCTTCTTAACCACCACCGTCCACCCCTGACACGGGGCAAGCGACACGACAAGGAGACTCCGCCATGCATGAGGTTTTCATCAACTACCGCACCGGCGACGGAGAGATGACGGCCGCCCTGATCGACCGGGCGTTGTGCGACCGCTTCGGGGAGGACAGCGTCTTCCGCGCCTCCCGCTCCCTCGGCGCCGGCAGGGTTTTCGAGGACGAACTGCTCCGCACCGTGCGGCGCAGCCGTCTGCTGCTCGCCGTAGTCGGTCCCCGGTGGGTCGGGCACCCCGGCCTCCGCAAGGACGACGACTGGGTCGGCCGGGAGATCGTCGAGGCCTTCGAGTGGAGTGTGCCGGTCGTCCCCGTCATCGAGGGGCGGAGGACGGAGCGGCTGAACCGCGCCGATCTCCCCGCCGAACTGGCCCGACTCGCCGACCTCCAGTCCCTGCGCCTGGACACCCAGAACGCCCCGGCGGACCTCGCGCGCATCGGCGACCTGGCCGTCGACATGGTGCCGTCCCTGAAAGCCGTCGACCGCACCGCCCGCCGCTCCTCCGAGCACGGTCCCGCTGCTGCCCCCGGGTCCGTGACCAACTCGATCGGGGACGTGCACGGCACCTCCGTGCAGGCCCAGGAGATCACCGGGGGCGTGAACATCGGGGGCGTGAGCACCGGGGACGGGGGCACCGTGGTCAAGGACAGCTCGGGCCCGGTCCACACCGGCAGGGGCGACATCTACCACAACTCCCGCCACGTCTCCGGGGGACGGCACATCCACGGGGACGGAACGGTGTACTTCGAGGGCGACAACCAGGGCGGCATCCACCAGAACTTCGGGAACCCCCGCCGGCGAGAGGAAGACGACCGGTGAGCGACACGCTCAACTCGCAGATCCTGGGCGCGCAGGGCCCGGTTCACGGGGGCAACGGAGACCAGTACAACTACAACTACACCTATGCGTCCGATTCCCGGGTGAAGAATCCCAGGAGCATCGCCGAGGACCAGTTGCTGTGGCTGTGGCGGCGTTTCGTTCCCCCGGAGGGATTCGGCGAGGCCCGCCGAACCCTGGAGAGCCACGGCACCGCTCTGCTGGACGGCCCTCCGGGAAGCGGCAGAACATCGGCCGCCCGTGTCCTCCTCCACGAACTGCGCCGGGAGGCGGGCTCGTTCCACGAACTGCTGCCGGACGAGGAGGACGTTTCCCTCCGGGACCCCGGTCTGGTCGGGGACGGTGATCGGCTGCTCCTGGACCTGTCGGACGCCGACGAGGCCCTGTGGGTCGGCGTGCGGCAGGATCTCTCCTCCCTCCGCAGGAACGCCCTGGAGCGCGGGGCCCGCCTCGTCGTCGTGCTGCCGCGCCGCGGAAGCCGGACCCTTCCGGAAGACCTCAACCAGTACCGGGTGCAGGTCGTACGTCCGCAGGAGCGGGACGTGCTGCTGCGGCACCTGCGCATGGACGGCGTGCCGCTGGACGACGACACCCGGACGCTTCCGGTCCTGTCCCGCTTCCTCCGCTCCGAGCCGCCGATGCGCGAGGTCGCGGGGCTCGCCGACCTCATCCGCCGGGCGCGGGACGCCGCCCGCGCCGGGGAGGGGTTCGCCGACTGGTGCGGGCGGGCCCTCGCCGCGCTGGACGACCAGGGCCCGCAGGTCGCGAAGAAGGTCGCCGGGCTCGGAAAGGGGCCGCAGCGGGCGCTGCTGCTGAGCGCCGCCATGCTGCACGGCGCCCACCCCGATGTCGTGCACTGCGGCGCCGCGTCCCTGCTGACCGAGGTCGATCACCCCGAGAGCGACCGTCCACTTCTGGAGCACCCGGACCTGGCCGCACGCCTCGAGGAGATCTCCGCAGGTCCGGACGCGAACGGCCTGGTCCGCTTCGACGAACTCGACCACGACACGGCGGTCCGCGCCCATTTCTGGGACCACATGCCCGACCTCCGCGAGCCCCTGTGCGCATGGGTGGGCCGCCTCGTGGACCTGGAGATCCCGAAGTTCACCCAGGGGGACCGCGACCGGCTGGCCGAGCGGCTCGCGGAGCAGTACCTGCGCACCGGGCACCCGGGCGGGCTGGCCTCGTTCGTGGAGCGGTGGGCCGCACCGGGCGCCGCGCCCCGGTGCCTGCGGGCGGCTGCGCGGGCGCTCCGGTGCGGCCTGCTGGACGAACGGCACGGCCGGTTCCTGCGGGGAAAGGTCTACGACTGGGCCAAGAACGGCCGGCTGGGCGAAGGCCTCGCGTCCGTCCTCGTCGGGGTGTGCACCGAGGTGGTCGCGGTGCGCCACCCGGACCAGGCCGTGGTGCGCCTGCACCACCTGGCCCGGCGGGAGCGACAGGGCCCGCGTGCCCGCGACGCGCTCCTCGGACTGGTGGAGGAGGACCACCGGCTGCGCCGGTTCCTCCTGCACCGCCTGGCCCTTGCGCTCCCCGGCGGCGCCTGGGCGACGGACCTCGACCTGTTCCTGCAGGCTGCCGACCCGCGGGTGCTGACCGATCCCGGCGCGCGCGTGCGCGCCCTCCTCGAAGAGGCCCCCGTGCGGGACTGGCTGGCCACCGGCTGGGGGGCGGTTCTGCGGCGGTGCCCGCGCCGGACGTGGGAGCCGCACGCGCAACGCTGGCTGCACACGGCCTGCACGGCCGGTGACCACGACGGTCTGCTCCTCGACGTGCTGGTCGCCGCCGCCGCCCCGCAGGGCGACCTCTTCGCCGCCCTGTACGCCACCGCCCGAAGCGGGCAGCGCTCCGCGCCCGGCGGACCGGAGCGCGGCGCCGCGGTCACCGACCGCCTGCTGGCGAAGATCTCCGCCGCGCAGGGCCTGCGGCCCGCGCCGCCACCACCGCCACGCGCACCGCACCACTCACAACAATCGTTCAGGGGGACGTATCCATGACATCCGGCACCAAGACGGTGACGGTCTTCCTCACCGTCATCTGCGGGCTGATCCTCACCGCCTTCGGGGTGGCCGCGCACTGGCCGGGCTGGCTGTGGTCGGCCATGGCCGCCATGCTCCTGGCCGTTCCCGCCCTGGCGGTCAAGGCCGCGGAGCACCGCGGCGGCCCCGTCCCCGCCGAACTCGCGCCGCACCTGACCCCGCCCCCGGTGGAGCGCTGGGAGGAACGGGTGGTCCAGGTGGCGCTGCCGAGCAGCTGGGACGACTACGACTTCCTGTTCTCCGCGACGGTCCGCTGGTGCCCCACCGGGGCCGCCGCCACCGAGCCGGTCGTCAACCCGGCCGGCCTGGCGGTCGACGCGGTCCTGGAGCGGGCCCGCCGGATCACCGAACAGCGCGACCCCGCCCGGGCCTCTCTCGTCCAGCACGAACTGAACGGCGCCCTGGGCAGGATGCGCCCCGACGCCACGGGATACCTGCAGGCCATGGCCGAGGACGTCACCCTCGTCCTGGCCGAGCACGATCGGGAACGGCTGGAGAAGCTGGCTGCGGTACGGAAGGACAAGGCGGTCTGGGAACACCAGCGCAAGCACGAGCAGAGCAAACGCGAGTACCTCGGCCAGGACGTGCTCAAGGACACCGGCAGCGCCGTGGTGTGGTGGCTGGCCAGGAACGACGACCAGGTGGACAAGACCGTCAAGGACATCGGCCTCCTCGCCCAACTGACTTCTGCGGCGAACAACGAGGACGTGCCCGAACGGCTGCAGCACTTCGTGCCCGGCCCGAGGACCTGGGAAGCGGCGGACGCGCAGGCGGACGCGGCGGCGGACACCGCCGACGGCTCCGCCGTCCCCGGGCAGGAACGCGAGGCCTCGGCCGCGGACCACTACGACGCCTTCCTGCGCACGATGGGCTTCCCCGACGGCGACGTGCGGAGGAGCCTGGTCACCCGGCAGGTCGTCGAGGTCATCAAGCAGTACGACCGGATCGAGACCGCCGAGCAGTTGCTGAGCCGGTTCGACGCGCCCGACGGTCCCGGGTTCTCCGACGGTCCCGGGTTCTCCGACGACACCGGCTTCTCCGGACCCGAGGAGCCCGGAGGGCCCGACCGCCCCGACGACCCCGGATTCCCGCCCGACGATGCGGGTGGGGCGTCCGTACCCCGGCCGCCGGCACCGAACGGTCCGGGCGGCGGCCCCGCCCCGGTGGGCCGCACCGCGCCGCACTTCGTGGAGGACGGCCGTGGAAACTGAACTGGCGGCCCTGGCGGCCTCCGGGGCGACGACCCTGGTGGGGTTGATGGTCTCGGACTCCTGGACCCACGTGCGCGACAGGCTGGGACACTTCCTCGCCCGGGACCGCGGAGCCGAGGAAGCGGCGGAAGACCTGGACACCTCCCGCAGGGAACTGGTGGCCGCTCACGAAGCGGGGGACGCGCCGGCGGCGGCCGTTGTCGCAGCCGACTGGCAGACCCGGCTGCTCCGCCTGCTCCGGGCGGACCCCGCGGCGGCCGGAGAGCTGCGCCGCCTCCTCGACTCCCTGGACGCCCCGCCACGGGAGCAGCAGCCGCCCGCCGTGCACAACACCGTCAGCGGAGGAACGCAGTACGGCCCGGTGATCCAGAGCGGCCGCATCACCGGGCTGGTCCTCCACGACCCCGGGACCGCACCGACACCGGACGGGCCCGGCACCGGCGGAAAGGGGTGACGCCTGCGTGGGAGCACGGTGCGCGGTGCGCGGTGCGCGGCCGCACCGTGCTCCCGCGCAACCGGGGCCCTCGCGTCGGGGTGTGCTGCTCCTGCCACGGCCTCAGGGCGAGGCCGGTCCCGGCGGTGAAACCGTCCAGGGGTCCGGTCGCCGCAGCCGCGCGGCGACCTTCGGCGGCCGGGCCCCTGCGCGAACGTCCCGGGAGAAGTCCGGCCGGCCTCACCGCCGGGACGGCCGGGTGGGAATCCCGGAGGACGGCGACGGGGCGGGTGGTGCCCCGCCCCTCCTCTACGCCGGCTCGCCGAAGCCTTCGAGGAGGAGCTTCGCGGTCCTCTCCGCGCCGTCGGTGCGGATTCTGCCCGCCAGTTCCCGGGCCGCGGCACGGGTCCGGGGCGCGAGGGCCGTTGCCAGGGCGGCCGACAGGGAATCGCGGGCCGGCACCGGGCCGTCGTGGGCCGCTCCGACGCCGAGGGCGGCCACCCGGCCCGCCCAGTACGGCTGGTCCACGAGTTGCGGCACCACCACCTGGGGCGCGCCCGCCCGGGCGGCCGCCGTCGTGGTGCCAGCCCCGCCGTGGTGGACGACGGCGGCCACACGGGGGAACAGCGCCTGGTGGTTCACCTCGCCCACGGCCATGCAGTCGTCCCGGTCGTCGACCGGGGCCAGGTCGGCCCAGCCCCGGGAGACGAGTACGCGGCGGCCCCGGGCACGTACCGCCTCTACGGCCACCCGGGCGGTGTCGGTCGGTCCGTGCTGCATGGCCATGCTGCCGAAGCCCACGTAGACCGGCGGTTCGCCGGCCCGCAGGAAGGCCTCCACGTCGGCCGGGAGCGGGCGCTCGTCCGGCAGGATCCAGGCGCCGGTCTGCACCACGTCGAGATCCGCCGGCTCCCGCCACGGGCCGAGTACCGGGTCCGCCGCCAGCAGTGGTCGCCCGGTGATCGCGTAGTCGCGGACGCTGTCCACCGGCGGCAGCCCGACGTTTGCCCTGAGGGTGGCAAGGCCCGGGCCGAAGAGCACGTTCTGGCTCTCGACGTCCAGGTCCCACAGGGTCCGGTTGTCGGTCACGCCTTCGGGGAGGGGGCGGCCCGGCAGCGGGAACGGCGGGTGGTGCGGCGACGGCAGCATCCCCGGGAAGAAGGCCGCGTACGCGTACCGCAGGCCCAGTTTCCCGGCCGCCGTCCTGGCCCCGGTCACGGCCGGGAACAGGCCGGTCGCCACGACCGTGTCCGCTCCCCCGGCCGCCTCGGCCACCGCTTCGTACTGCGCCGCGGCCAGCATGACCACGCGGTCGGCCAGGTCGGCGACCGTGGCCGGCTTCGGCCCGGCCGCCAGAGCGCGCACCGAGTAGGAGACCGGCACCGTCTCCACCCCGACACCGGCCAGCCGGTCGGCGAACTCCTCGTCCTCCGGCGCGCACACCCGAACCTCGGCGCCGAGCCCGCGCAGCGCGACCGCCAGCGCCGCCATCGGCTCGACATCCCCACGTGATCCGTAGGACGACAACACCACTCGCATGTCGGCGGCTCCCCCTTCGACCGAATTCCGTCAACGGCCGCCGATTCTGCGCCATGACGGGGGCCTTGCCGCAAGGCCCCCCATGAGCTATACGTTGAGAGTGGCAAGGAACGGATGCGGCTCCTTGCTTTTCCTTTGTGCGACTGCGCCGATTCCCCAGGTCCTGAACCTGAACGGAGCCCTTCGGAACGGACCCTTCCGGGAAACGCCTGGATTCCGCCCCGCGCACAGCGTCCCGACGACCGGTCCGGGCCCGACAGCCGGGCGCCGGCGCGTCAGTAGTTCAGTTCCGGGCGGCGAACTCCACGAACGCCGCCCACTCGTCCGCCGCGAACGACAGCACGGGCCCCGAGTGGTCCTTGGAGTCCCGCACGTGAACGGTGTTGGCGGAGGCAGCCACCTCGACGCACTGGCCGCCCTCGGCGCTGCTGTAGCTGCTCTTGAACCAGTCCAGTCGCGCCACGGCCTGCGTTGCCTCTTCGACGTTCATCCCTCTCCCAACAACCCCTCGATGAAGGCCGTCGACCCCCTCGGAGTGAGAGCCTGCGCCCGGACGACTCCCTACTGCACTTCCAAATCACGGACCATTGACCGTCCTTGCTGGAGACGATTCACGTTCTGTACCTCGACATAGACACAGTGCCGCTGCGAAAAAGTCTCCGCCAAGGTGAAAGGCCCCGCAAGGCCGGCATGTTCGTCCCGGTCCAGCGGCATCACCCGGATCTCCACGTTCCGCCGTCGGCCAATCTGCAGAAGCTGCCCCAGTTGCTCCTGCACGACGGCTTGACCGCCGACGTTGCGACGCAGGACTGCCTCCTCGACGACGAAGCTCATCACGGGAGCGGGTCGACGGGAGAAGATCTGCTTCCGCACCAGGCGCACCGACATGCGCTGCTCGATCACGTCCTCGCCCAGCGGCGGACGTCACATCGTGCAGACGGCACGCGCGTAGCCCTCCGTCTGCAACAACCCGTTGATCGGATGAGTGTCGTACGCGTGCAGTTCGACGGCTTCCGCCTCCAGGCGCGCGAAGTTGCGGAAGAAACCCGGGTGGCGTGCCCGCGCCGCCCCTCGTCCCCCAACGGCCGTCCGCCCCTCGCCAGGACACGGCCGACGCCCCTCACAACCGGCCCGTGCACCCGTGTAACGGCTCCCGGTCCGGGCCGGGGACGATCGGAAGCGGTTGGAGGAGCCGGTGGCCGCGCGCAAGCACAAGGTCGTCCGGGAACATCGACACGAGCACGACTTGCGCGACCGGTTGCAGCACCTCGTGTCCGGGCCGAGGACCTGAACGGTTCCGGATGCGCCTGCGGGTGCGGCGCTGGGGCCTGTTGTGAAAGTGCTGGCCACGAGCGGCCTGGCGTGCACGGGCGGCGTCGTTGTCAGTGGTGTCGTGCATGATCGGCGCGTCAGTTCTTCTACGGGGATGGGGAAGCACCATGCCGATCACGAACCAGCAGGTAGCAGGGCACGTGTTCCTGCGGCAGATGTATGCGGACTCGTACTTCCCCGATCACGTCGTCGACCGGGGCAGGGCGATCCTGTTGCGGCTGTGCGAGCGGATTGAGGCTGAGCAGCCGTCGAATCTGGAGGCTCTGTATGCGCTCACCCAGGCCGCAACGGAGGAGTTCAACAGTCTGGAAGCGGAGTTCGAGGCAGCCGGGAGTGAGATCGAGACGGTTGCGCGCGAGGTGATCGCCGAGGACTTCTGGTTTGTCGCGTCGGAATACGGGTTCAAGGACGCGGATGTAGAGGAGCTGATCGCCACCCGGGACTGGTGAGCGACGACCGGAAGGCCATCTGCCGGTCAGAGCCATTCGTTGAGGGCTGTGATCGGCACCCGTCGCTAGAGCTCGTAGTCCTGGGCCAGCTCCTCCCAGCGAATGCTGCGCAGCACAAGGTCGGCGTCCTTGCCCGGCGGAACATCCAAGCCGGTCTGGAACCAGATCACGGTGAGAGCGGAACGGTGCAGCACCGGGTCGAGCTCAGGGGCGACCGCTGTCGAGCGGAAGGCGCCGATGCAGGCCACGGAAGGCAGCACCTCAACGGGGCCGAAGGCGCCGGCAGTCTGGTCCGGGTACTTGAGGGAGGGAGGAACCAGATGGACCGGCGTGGAGGGAAACGCACGTTCAGCCTGCCGCTGGAGGCTCCTGACCTTCATGTCGTTGATGGGCTTGCACGGGTAGCCCTCCAGCATCCCTCCATAGGTCGAAGACATTCGCAGCTCGGTGAGCTCGATCAAACGTCCGGACGAGAGGGCTATGTGGCTCAGCGACATGCCGACACCCTATGTGCAAGGTTCACTTCCGATACACGGCCTAGTTCCAGGGGATGTTGAGCCAGGGGCTTGCCGGGTCGGTGGTGAGGAGGCGGTGGGCGGCGAGCATGTCCTGGTACCACTCCCCGAACTCCTCCTCGTCGAAGTGCAGGCAGCGCCCGAGGACGTACGCGGCGGAGAACTCCTCCCACGAGCGGTAGTTCGTCCGGCTGACGCTGCCGGCCCGGACGACGGCCCGCTCGGCTTCCTGCAGGGTGCAGTAGCGGGCGCCGAGCCCCCAGCGGGCCATCGACACGGCCCGGCCGTAGTCCCACGCCTCCACCGTGCGGACGAACTTCCCCTGCGCCAGCAGTCCGTCGGCGCGGAACCGCGCCTCGTACCGGGCGATGCGGCCGATCAGCCGCTGCACCCCGGCGACTTGCGCCTCCATCTCGGCGTCGCTGCGGTGCCGCGGCACGGTGACCCCCTCGGGGGTGATCCGGGGCTCGGCCGCCGCGGCGGCGTTGCGCCGCAGGATGCGTTCGGCCACCTGCCGCCAGTGCTCCACCTCGACGGCGCCCGCGAAGTCCAGGGCGAGGGAGCGCCGCACCTCGAGGACGAAATCCCAGACGGGGCTGGTCAACCCGGCTTTGAGGAGCAGGTTCTGGACGTGCTGCCAGCCCTCGCGGTCGGTGATCTCCCACCACTCCTCGAGCCGCTTCTTCTCGTGGTTGTAGCCGCCGCCGTGGTAGGCCATGGCGTTCCAGAAATCACCGTTCCTGACGGACAGCAGCGCCCCGCACGCCAGGCCGTGCGCCACCGGCCCGTGCAGCGGGGCACCCACGTACAGGGTGCGGATCCGGCCGCGGGGACGGCCGGACCCGGCGGCCCGGGCGGCGTGCCGGGACCAGACCGCCCGGTGCTCGGGCGCGGTCGGGAAGTACGCCTCGCAGGGGCTGCCGGGGTTGACCACCAGCCACGGCGGGTCGTCCTGCCTCCACGTCCGCGCGTACCAGTCCAGGTCGTTGGCGAGATGGACGACGGCCTCGGCGGGAGCGGGGAGCATGCCCGCGGTGAAGACCGCCAGGCACTGGGACCGGGTCCGGTGGTCCCAGTACGGGTGGAACGCCGTCGTGCCGGGATGGGCGTCGGCGCGTGCGCGGGAGTTGGCCACGAAGAGGTCCGTGCGGGCCAGCACGTCGAAGTAGGCGGCCCAGTCGCCGCGCGTCTTCGCCTCGTACAGTTCCCGCTCGTCGTCGCTCGGCGCCTGCCACGGCACCGCCTGCGTCACCGGGGCGCCCTGCCCGCCCTGCCCGTAACCGTTCTGCCCGTGACTTCCCTGCCCGTGACTTCCCTGCGAGGGCCCGGCGGCAGGCCCCACCCCGTTCCACAAACCCATGCGGGAACTCTACGGAGGATCCGAGGGGCCGTCCGACGGGCCCTTCCGGGAATGCGGCTCCGTCCGTCCCGGGGCCGTCGAGGTCGTTGGTGCGCGCGTGCTGTGCGCGTGCTGCGCGCGACGACCGGCCGCGGCGGGGGTGGGTTCAGGTCCGGCGGCGGGCGTCGAAGCGGGTGGAGCGGGTGGTCATCTTCTCCAGCAGGGCGATGAGCGTCGTCTGCTCGTCCTCGCTGAGGGCGCCCGCCCACTCCTGTTCGCGGACGTTGTGGGCGCTGAAGGCATCGGTGATGGTTTCCCGTCCCCGCTCGGTCAGGCCGAGGTGGACGGCGCGGCCGTCGTGCGGAGCGCGCTCCTTGACGACCAGGCCGTCCCGTTCGAGGGTGCCGACGAGGGCGGAGACCGCCGCGCGGCTCATCCCGGACAGCTCCGCGACCTTCTTCGCCTCCACCTGGCCGGTCAGCCAGATGACGAAGAGGACTCGGAAACCGGGCCAGGACAAGCCGCGCGGCCGGTGGACGGTGGACTCCAGGTCGTAGACCAGCATGTTCGCGGCACGGTGGAGGGTGAGCACCAGGCGCATCGCGCGCCGGTCCACGTCCGGCAGTTCCCGTGCGGTGCGCGTGATCGCGTGGTCCACGAAGGACCAGAAATCGAGATGCCGGGGGTCGGTCTGCTCCTGGGTCACACCTGGAGTGTAGGACGGGCCTCCGGTCCGTCCCCGGCCTCGGCTGCTGCCTCGGCCCCGGCGGCAGCCCCGGTGGCTCCGGTCCCGGCAGCCCCGGTGGCCCCTGCTCCGGCCCCGGTCCCGGCGGCCCGCTGCGGGCCGCGGGTGAGCACGAACAGGCAGCACAGGCTGAACGAGGCGATGGCGACGAGGTAGAGGGTGATGGGCCAGGTCTCCTGGTCGATGCCGTACAGGGCGGTGGCGACGGTGGGGGCGATGCCGCCGCCGAGGATCGCACCGAGCTGGTAACCCAGCGAGCTGCCGCTGTAGCGGAGTTCGGCGGGGAACAGCTCGGAGAAGAGGGCGGCCTGCGGGCCGTAGGTGAAGCCGAGCATGACCGCGGTCAGCACGAGCGCGAGCAGCACCATCGGTGTGGAGGCGGTGTCCACGAGCGGGAAGAGGACCGCCGCGGCGACGAGCAGCCCGACGGAGCCCGCGAGGAAGACCCGGCGGCGGCCGAGCCGGTCGGACAGTGCCGCGCCCCAGGCCGTGGTGGCCAGCCAGACTGCGGCGGCGACGAGAATCAGGGTCAGCATGGTGTTGCGGCTGATGCCGAGCACCGTGGTGCCGTAGGACAGTGTGTACGCCATGAAGACGTAGCCGATCGCGTTGTTGGCGACGAACGTCCCTCCGGCGAGCAGCACGTCCCGCCACTGGTGGCGCAGGACCTCGACGACGGGCAGCCGGGGCGCCTTCTGCTCCGGGGCCGCCTGCCGCGCCGCGGTGAACTCGGGGCTCTCCTCCACCTTGGCCCTGATCACCAGGCCCACCGCGATCAGGACGGAGCTGGCCAGGAACGGGATGCGCCAGCCCCAGTCGGCGAAGGCCTCCGCGCCGAGCCCCTGCGAGGTGGCGAGGAAGACGAGGTTGGCGAGGATCAGGCCGCCGGGCACGCCCATCTGCGGGAAGCTGCCGTAGAAGCCGCGCCGGCCGGCCGGTGCGTGTTCCACCGCCATGAGGACCGCGCCGCTCCATTCACCGCCCACGCCGAGGCCCTGCACGAAGCGCAGGAGCACCAGCAGGACCGGCGCCCAGACGCCGATGGTGCTGTAGGTGGGCAGCAGGCCGATGCCCGTGGTGGCGAGTCCCATCACGGCCAGCGAGAGCACCAGCATCGACTTGCGGCCGACGCGGTCCCCGAAGTGCCCCATGACGATTCCGCCGAGGGGCCGGGCGGCGAAGCCCACGGAGTACGTCGCGAAGGAGGCGAGGGTGCCTGCGGCGGGTGAGAACTGCGGGAAGAACTGGGGGCCGAAGACCAGTGCCGCGGCCATGCCGTAGATGAAGTAGTCGTACCACTCGACGGCGGTGCCGATGAAGCTGGCACCGAGGACGCGGCGCGGGTTCGGCGGGCTCTTCCGGGCAGGTGGAACCGTAGGGGTTCGGGCCATGGTTGTGCTCCTGGAGCAGAGGGCGTGGAACGGGAACCGAGCCGTCCGCCCACGGTTCGACAGGCGGCACAGGGTCCCCGCCCGGGCGCTCCCTGCCGCGAGCTCACAAGCTAAGTGAGCTGGGCCACTCTGACAAGGTTCCGGGAGCAGTTCTGTTCCAGGGGTTCACAGGACCGGCGGGCGGGGGTACCGTCCCCGACTAATCAAAGCTTTGATTAGTTCTGCGGGGCTCCGCTCGGCCGATCGCCGCAGAACACGGCTCTCCCGGCCCGCCCGCCGGGAGAGCCGTTCCCCCCAAGCCCCACCGCGCCCCCACCGCATCCCCACCCGTCCCTTCCGAACAGGTGAGTACACGCATGCCCGCCACCACCGCTCCGGCGCGAGCCGGACTCCCACCGCCCGGCCCCGGCCCCGGCGCCCTGCGCGCCTGCATGTCCCGCTTCGCCACCGGGGTCACCGTGGTGACCTTCGACGACGACGGCCGGCCGCGCGGCGCCACCATGAACTCCTTCACCTCGGTCTCCACCGACCCGCCGCTGGTACTGGTGAGCGTCGCCCGCCGGGCCCGCTGCCACGACCTGCTGCCCGGCCGGCCCTTCTGCGTCAACATCCTCGGGGCCGAGCAGGAGCCGCTGGCCAGGCTGTTCGCCGGGAGCGGCGCGCACACCGAACCCCGTTGGGCGCCCGGGGCCCGGGTGCCCCGCCTGGACAACCCGCTCGCCTGGGTCGAGTGCGAGCCGTGGCGCTCGTACGACGGCGGCGACCACACCCTCGTCCTCGGCCGCGTCACCGACCTCGGCCACCGCGACGGCGACGCCCTGACCTACGCCTGGAGCCGCTTCGGCACCGCGGCCGAGTCCACCGACGGCATCGAGCACCTCATCTGAAGCCGCCGGCCGCACGGCCCCGGCCGATACCTCCCGGCCCCCGGCCGCCCCGGCCTCCCCTCCCCCTCCCATCCGCCCGTCAAGGAGAATCCCCATGGCCGCACGCACCGGCGAAGAGTTCGTCGAGCGACTGTCCCACTCCCGCCCCACCGTGCACATCCAGGGCGAGACGATCACCGGCGGCGTCCAGGACCACCCCGCCTTCCGCAACGTGGTCCGCACCTACGCGGAGCTGTACGACCTGCAGCACTCCCCCGAGCACAAGGACGTCCTCACCTACACCTCGCCCACCTCCGGCGAACCGGTCGGCACCTCCTTCCTCACCCCGAGGACCGCGGACGACCTGGTCAAGCGGCGCGGCGCCTTCAAGGTCTGGGCCGACCACAGCATGGGCATGCTCGGCCGCACCGGCGACTACATGAACAGCTCGCTGATGGCCCTCGCCTCGGCCGCCGACTGGTTCGCCCAGGCCGACCCCGCGTTCGGCGAGAACATCCGCCGCTACTACGAGAAGGTCCGCGAGGAGGACCTCCTGTGCACCCACACGCTGATCCCGCCGCAGGTCAACCGCGCGGTGGCGGGCACGCAGCAGGCCGGCGGCGGACTCGCGGCCCGCATCGTCAAGGAGGACGACAACGGCGTGGTCGTCCGCGGCGCCCGGATGCTGGCCACCATCGCCCCGTTCGCCGACGAGATGCTCGTCTTCCCCTCGACCGTCCTGCGCGGCACGCCCGAGGACAAGCCGTACTCGTACGCCTTCGCCGTGCCCAACGACGCCCCGGGGCTGCGCTACATCGCCCGCGAGCCGCTGGACTACGACCGGCCGCGCCACGACCACCCGCTCGGTTCCCGGTTCGAGGAGTCGGACGCCGTGGTCGTCTTCGACGACGTGCACGTCCCGTACGAGCGCTGCTTCGTGCTCGGCGACCCCGAACTGTGCAACGGCTTCTACGCCCGGACCTCCTCCGTGGTGCACATGACCCACCAGGTGGTCACCCGCACCAGCGCCAAGACCGAGTACGTCCTCGGCCTGGTCTCGCTGCTCACCGAGGCCATCGGCATCGAGCAGTTCCAGCACGTCCAGGAGGACGTCGCCGAGGTCATCGCCACCCTGGAGATGCTGCGGGCCTTCCTGCGCGCCGCCGAGGCCGACGCCGAGGTCAACGAGTACGGCGTGCTCACCCCCGCCTTCGCCCCGCTCAACGCGGCCCGCAACCTCTACCCCAAGCTGTACCAGCGCTTCCCGCAGATCCTGCGCAAGCTCGGCGCCTCCGGGCTGATGGCCACCCCCACCGAGGCCGACCTCACCGGGCCCGCCGCCGCCGACATCGAGGCGTACCTGCAGTCCGCCACGCTCACCGGCTCCGAGCGCGTCAAGCTCTTCCGCCTGGTGTGGGACACCTGCATCTCCGCCTTCTCCAGCCGCCAGGCGCTGTACGAGTACTACTTCTTCGGCGACCCGGTCCGGATGGCCGGCGCCTACGTCAAGGCGTACGACCGCGAACCGTACAAGGCCAGGGTCCGGGCCTTCCTCGACCGCGCCTGAACCGGACCCGCACCGGACCCGAACCGGAGTCGTCATGGCACATCCCCTGGGGAAAACCCCGTCGAAGATCATCGCCGTCCACCTCAACTACCCCAGCCGGGCCCGGGAACGCGGACGGGTCCCGGACCGGCCGTCCTACTTCCTCAAACCCCCCTCCTCGCTGTCCGGCGCCGGGGATCCGATCGTCCGCCCGCGCGGCTGCGAACTCCTCGGCTTCGAGGGGGAGATCGCCCTGGTCGTCGGGGAGCGGGCACGGCGCGTGCGCCCCGAGGACGGCTGGAGCCACGTCCGCTGGGTCACCGCCGCCAACGACGCGGGCGTGTACGACCTGCGCCGCGCCGACCGCGGCTCGAACCTGCGCTCCAAGGGCGCCGACGGCTTCACCCCCGTGGGGCCGCGGCTGCTGGACGCACGCGCCCTCGACCCGGACGCCCTGCGGGTGCGGACCCGGGTCAACGGGGAGCTGGTGCAGGACGACACCAGCGACACCCTCCTGTTCCCCTTCGGGGAGCTGATCGCCGACCTGTCGCGGCTGGTCACCCTGGAGCCGGGCGACGTGATCCTCACCGGCACCCCGGCCGGCGCCTCGGTGGTCTCCCCCGGCGACGTGGTGGAGGTCGAGGTCGACGGATGCGGCCTGACCACGGGCCCGCTGCGCAACCCCGTCGAGGAGGCCGGCCACGACCTGGAGCCGTGGGGCGCCATGCCCGCGGCCGACCCGGCCGAACGCGCCGCCGCGTGGGGGGACGCCCGCCCGCCCGAGCCGCTGCTCGACGCCCGCCTCGCGGAAGGACTGCGGTCGGTGGCCGTCGCCACGCTCAGCGCCCAGCTGCGCAGACGCGGCCTGCTCCACATGAGCATCGACGGCGTGCGCCCCACCCGGCCCGGCGACACGATGGTCGGCGTCGCCCACACCCTGCGCTACCTGCCGCTGCGCGAGGACCTGTTCGAACGCCACGGCAACGGCACGAACGCCCAGAAGCGGGCGGTCGAGGAACTGCGGCCCGGCCACGTCCTGGTGATGGACGCCCGGCGCGACACCAGCGCCGGAACCATCGGCGACATCCTCGCGCTGCGCGCGGCGCGGCGCGGCGCGGCCGGCGTCGTCACCGACGGGGGGCTGCGCGACAGCGCCGCCGTCGCCGCGCTCGACCTGCCCGTCTACCACGGCGGGGAACACCCCTCGGTCCTCGGCAGGCGGCACGTGCCGTGGGACACGGGGGTGCCCGTCGCCTGCGGCGGGGCCCTGGTCCAGCCCGGGGACCTGCTGGTCGGGGACGCGGACGGCGTGGTCGTCGTGCCGCCGCACCTCGCCGCGGAACTCGTCGCCGACTGCCGCGAACAGGAACTGCAGGAGCGGTTCATCACCGAACAGGTCCTGGCCGGGCACGGCATCGACGGCCTCTACCCGCTCGGCCCCGGCTGGCGCGGACCGTACGAGCAATGGCGCGAGCAGCGCACCCGGCACGAGCAGCCCACCCGTCAAGGAGACCCGGCATGAAGTTCCGCAGCGACCCGGCCGCCGTGCGCGGCTCCATCGCCCCCGTCGTAACCCCGTTCACCGACACGGGCGCCGTCGACCACGCATCCCTGCGGGCCCTGGTCCGCTTCCAGCTGGAGTCCGGCTCGCACGGCATCTCGCTGGGCGGCTCGACGGGGGAGCCCGGCGCGCAGACCGCGGCCGAGCGGATCGCGGCGATGCGCGTCGCCGCCGAGGAGATCGCCGACACGGTGCCGTTCCTGCCGGGCACGGGCTCGCACAAGCTCGAGGAGACCCTGGAGATCACGGCCGCCGCGCAGGAACTGGGCGCGGACGCCGCGCTGGTGATCACCCCCTACTACGCGCGGCCCACGCAGGAAGGGCTCTACCGCTGGTACGCCACCGTGGCACGGGAGTTCCCCGACCTGCCCCTGGTGATCTACAACGTGCCCTCGCGCACCGCCGTGGACGTGGCCCCGGAGACGGTGAAGCGGCTGTTCACCGACTTCGACAACATCGTCGGCATCAAGGAGACGACGAAGGACTTCGAGCACTTCTCCCGCGTCCTGCACGCCTGCGGACGCTCGCTGCTCGTCTGGTCCGGCATCGAGCTGCTGTGCCTGCCGCTGCTGGCGCTGGGCGGCGCCGGGTTCGTCAGCGCGGTAGCCAACATCGCGCCGGGCGCGGTGGCCCGGATGTACGAACTGTGGGAGGAGGGCGACTTCGAAGCCGCCCGCGACCTGCACTACCGCCTGCACCCCCTGGTCGACCTGCTCTTCGTCGAGACCAACCCCGCCCCCGCCAAGTGGGTGCTCCACCGGCAGGGCCGCATCGCGTCCGCCCACGTCCGCCCGCCGCTCGCGCCGCCCACCGCGGCGGGAACGGCCCGCATCCGCACGCTGCTCGCCGAGGGCGGCGACCTCACCCACCAGATCTGAGGGACGGCACCATGACACAGAGCACCCCGAGCACCCCGACGGGGCTGCCGGAGCACATCCCGCACTGGATCGGCGGCGAGGAGGTCCCCGGCCACGACGGCCGCACCTTCGACGTCTGCGACCCCGTCTCCAACACCCCCTACGCGCGGGCCGCCGCCGGAGGCCCGCCGGAGATCGACCGGGCCGTGGCCGCCGCCGGGGCCGCATTCCCCGGCTGGGCGGCGCTGTCCCACCGGGAACGCGCCCGCATCCTGTACCGGACGGCCGACGCCGTCGAGGCCCGGCACGAACAGCTCGCGCAGTTCGAGTCCCACGACACCGGCCTGCCGATCGCCCAGGCCAGGGGGCAGGCCCGGCGCGCCGCCGAGAACTTCCGCTACTTCGCGGACGTCGTCGTCGCCCTCGGCGAGGAGGCGTTCCGCCAGGGCGGCGACCAGTTCAGCTACGTGGTGCGCACCCCCGCCGGGGTCGCCGGGCTGATCACCCCGTGGAACACCCCGTTCATGCTGGAGAGCTGGAAGCTCGCCCCGGCCCTGGCCGCCGGCTGCACCGTGGTCCTGAAGCCGGCCGAGTGGACCCCGCTGTCCGCGAGCCTGTGGCCGGAGATCCTCACCGAGGCGGGCGTGCCGGCCGGAGTCGTCAACATCGTGCACGGCACCGGCGAGGAGGCCGGGCAGGCCCTCGTCGACCACCCCGGTGTGCCGCTGCTCTCCTTCACCGGCTCCACCGCGACCGGCCGGCACATCGTCCGCAGCTCCGCACAGCACCTCAAGACGCTGTCGATGGAGCTGGGCGGCAAGTCCCCCGTCGTCGTCTTCGCCGACGCCGACCTCGAAGCCGCCCTGGACTCCGTCGTCTTCGGCGTCTTCTCGCTCAACGGCGAACGCTGCACGGCGGGTTCCCGGGTCCTGGTCGAGCGCCCGGTGTACGAGGAGTTCACCCGGCGCCTCGCCGAGCGGGCCGAGCGGGTCAGGGTCGGCCCGCCGGCCGACCCCGCCACCGAGGTCGGCGCACTGGTCCACCCCGAGCACTACGCCCGCGTGCTCGACTACGTGGACACCGGGAGGAAGGAGGCCCGCCTCGTCGCCGGCGGCACCCGCCCCGCGCACCTGGCGGAGGGCAACTACCTGCAGCCGACGGTCTTCGCCGACGTCGCGCGCGACGCCCGGATCTTCCAGGAGGAGATCTTCGGCCCGGTCGTGGCCGTCGCCCCCTTCGACGACGAGGCCGAGGCGGTCGAGCTGGCCAACGCCACCCAGTACGGCCTGGCCGCCTACGTGTGGACGTCCGACATCAAGCGCGGCCACCGCGTCGCGCACGCCGTCGAGTCCGGCATGGTCTGGATCAACTCCCACAACGTGCGCGACCTGCGCACCCCCTTCGGGGGCGTGAAGGCGTCCGGGCTCGGCCGCGAGGGCGGCGCCCACAGCATCGACTTCTACACCGAGTCGAAGATCGTGCACGTCGCCCTCGGCGACGTGCACACCCCCCGCTTCGGAGGCACCGCATGAGCACCGCGCCCCCCGCCGCGCCCGACGTCGTCCGCTCCGCCTACGCCCGACTCGTCGTCACCGACCTGCCCCGGGCCCGCTGGTTCTGGGTCGACATGCTCGGCTTCCACGTGCAGTACGAGGACGCGGACTCCCTGTACCTGCGCGGCACCGACGACCTGACCCACCACTGTCTGGTGCTGCGCCGGGGCCCGACCGCCGCCCTCGACCACATCGCGTACCGGGTCCGCACCCCCGAGGACGTGGACCGCGCGGAGGAGTTCTTCACCCGGCTGGGCCGGCCCGTGCGCCGCGTCCCGGCGGGCAGCGGCACCCTCGGCGTCGGCGACGCCGTCCGGGTCGTCGACCCCCTCGGCTTCCCGGTGGAGTTCTTCCACGACATCGAACGCGCCGAACGCCTCATCCAGCGCTACGACCTCCGGCACGGCGCGGAGATCGCCCGCCTCGACCACTTCAACCTGTGCACCCCGGACGTCCCGGCCGCGTACGAGCACTACCGCACGCTGGGCTTCGGCTGCTCGGAGACCATCGAGGGCGACGAACACGAGCTGTACGCGGCCTGGATGTACCGCAAGCAGACCGTCCACGACGTGGCCTTCACCGGCGGCGCGGGCCCCCGGCTGCACCACGTCGGAGTCGCCACCCACGAGTCCCACCAGGTCCTGCGCACCGCCGACGTCTTCGGCGCGCTGCGCAAGGAGCACCACATCGAACGCGGCCCGGGACGGCACGGCGTCTCCAACGCGTTCTACCTCTACCTGCGCGACCCGGACGGACACCGGGTGGAGATCTACACCTCCGACTACTACACCGGCGACCCCGACCACGAGACGTACCGCTGGAACGTCCACGACGACCGCCGCCGCGACTTCTGGGGCAACGCGGTCGTCGAGTCCTGGTACAAGGAGGCCGCCCCCGTCCTCGACCTGGACGGCAGACCGCAACCGGTCACCGACACCGTCCTCGACGAGTCCGCCGTAAGGGTCGGCGCCGACGGCCTGGGCTGACGCCGCCACCCCCCGGTGCCGCCCGCTCGACCACAGCCCCCTCGGCCCCTCGGCCCTTCGGCCACCGGGAAGCCCGTCTGCCGCCGCGTTCCGCTGCGCGGCGGCAGACGGGCTTCCCGCGCGTCCTCACCGGAACCCCGGCAGAGCGGTCCGCCCCACAGTCCCCTCCCCGGACCGCTCCCCCGCCGCCGAAGCGTCGACCACACCTTGCTCTGCGGCCGCGGCCCGCGTTTAACCATTGGTGCCCGCGGCGCCGGTTGCGCCAGCCTGGGGCCATGCCCCAGAAGACCCCGGACCGAGAGCCGGTCCTTCAGGAACTGCACGCCTCCCTCGGGCGGCGCAGGCGCCCCGAGGACGTCGCCCGGCTCGTCCTGCAACTGCTCGACGAGGGACCGGGCGGCGGCCCGCCGCTCGACGGCCGCACCCGGCGAGCACTGGAGAAGGCGGCCCGCGGCTCCCTGCAGAACCTGTGGCACGGCTACACCTCGATGCTGGAGGACTTCACGCGGCCCGTCGGCGCCCAGCGCCAACTCGCCCGGGCCGCCGAGCTGTTCCCCTCCCTGCCCGAGCTGCCCGATTCGGCCGGTGACGACCCCGAGCAGATCGAGGCCGCGATCCGGACCGCCGGGCAGGAGATCGCCAAGCGCTTCGGAGCGAGCGACTTCCTCAGCGACCGGCTCAACCGGGCGCAGCGCAAGGAGGTCGGCCTGGGAGAGATGTCCAAGCGGCAGTACAACAAGCGGTTCCGGCTGCTGCGCCGCATGGAGGCGGACCTGGCGCAGCTCCTCACCGAGCAGCGCAAGCTCGAGGTGACGGTGATCGGAAAGAGCGGCCTCGCCTCCCGTCTGCTGTACGAGGAGTTCGCGGCCGACCCCGGCACCGCGGCCTTCGTCGCCTACCTCACCGCGCGCGCCAACCTGCGCAGCGAGTTCACGGTCTCCGGGCAGCAGCGCCCCTACGACGAGGTGGCGCACGCCCTCTTCCGGCGGCTGCGCAACGATCCCGCCCGCACCAACTGGTACGCGGTCGCGCACGTCCACCCGACCACCGAAGTACTCGACCGCTTGACGGACGGGCAGCGCGGCCGGCTGCTCGCGTTCTGGTACCGCTTCCTGCTGGACGTCGCCGAACTGCTCGAGACCGCGTGGAAGCGGCAGCCGCTGGACCGGTCCACGATGATCGTGCGCCGCGGCGACGACTCCACGAGCTGGAACCAGGCCGCCCGCGCCTGGACCAAGGCCCGCGCCAACTGGTTCGCGCTGCTGCACGCCATGGGCGCCGAGGAGGTCGCCGAGCGACTGTGCCCCGGCAAGGTGCTGCTCCTGGTCGCCGCCGACGTGGCCGCCTGGCACCGGCAGACCGGCGGCGGCCTCCACCCGGACACCGGGGTGTGGGCCGACCTGCCGCTGCCGTGGCAGGTGCTGCGCGGCGAGACCGGCTGCCCCCGGTCGCTCGTCGAGGAGGTGTGCCAGCGCCACGGCGTCGACCCGGTCGCGGGAGGCTGGACCGAGCCGCGCAAGGCCGTGCGGCCCGCGCCCTTCCGGCCCACCCCCGAACTCGTGCACGGCGTGGAGGTCGGAGACCCGCTGCTGGCCTCCGTCCTGCGCTCGGCCGGCTTCTTCTCCGGCAGGCCCCCGCGCCCCGCGGCGCAGGAACTCGCACCCGACCGAGGCGCCTGACGACCGGGGCCGCCCCGGGTACCTGTGTGCCCGAGACTGCCCGGCTCCGCGAGCCGCGCAGAGGCCGGCCGGGTCTACCGCCCCGCGCCCAATCCGGTTGACCGGCAACGGCCCCCACCGACAGGATCGGGGCACCGACGAGGAAGCTCAGTGGTGGAGCTCCCGGCTCTTTAACCGGGTGGACGCAGGTTCGAGCCCTGCCCTCGTCGGGGCGCCGTACGGGCGTCGGGAAGCTCAGTGGTGGAGCGCCCGGCTCGAGACCGGGTGGACGCAGGTTCGAGCCCTGCCCCGACCGCCCGTACGGCACCGCGGAGAGGTCTCGAGGTGCATCCGAGCGCCCGGGCATGCCCGGGTCGGCCAGGTGGCGGCACCTGGGCAGAACTCAGACGAGGAGCCGGATCGCGGGAGCTTCTTTGCTGGTGGCGAGCGGACGGTCGCAGTGGCTGCAGATCTCGTGCAGCGGCCTGCTCACGTTGGTCTGGATGCCGAACGCTCCGTCCTGCCGGGCCCGGGGGCAGTAGTACCCGAGATACAGACGGACCCATGGGGGGCACGACAGTGCGGTGGCCGTCCGGTCGCGCTTCTCGTCGTGGAACGGTGCCCACCAGTAATCAACGACGGCCCGCAGTGTCGTCCGCTCCCGCTCGTCGGTGACGTCGAACGCGGCGATGCGGGCCGCGGTGGGGTGCTCGGGGTACTTCTCGTCCGCGGAGCACAGAGCTTGCTCCTGCCCGTATCGGAAAAAGGTGGTGCGACCGGTGCGTTGGCAGACGAAGCAGTCCAGGCTCAGCTCCAGCCTCTCCTGCCAGTGCACGTTGTGGAAGCCCTCACCTGTCGGGAGGCCGGACAGTTGAACGGTGATCTCAACGCTTCTCAGCATCGTGCGATCATTCCAGACCGCCGCCGAGGGGTTGTGTCGCACAACCGTGCACGTATGCCCTCCGCGCCCACCGAACAGCGGGTTGCGTCCGAGAGTGCTTCCCACCCCTGGTCCGCTCCCCGGACGGCCTCGGTCCGTTCCCGGGCACTCCGGCTCCCGTCGCAGGCGCTCAGAAGGTCCTGTCACCAGGGTGAAGCCTTCCGGCGGCCTCAAGATCAGCGGGCAGGGCGCTCAGCCGAGGAGGAGCCCTCAGCTCGTCGAGAACGACGACATGCAGCATCTCGCCGATCCGCTGAAGGAGGGCGTCCCGCTACTGCTCGGGAAGCCTCGCGTCGAAGGAGCAGTCCTCGTATCCGTCCTCCGCAGAGATGCCGACTGGGTTGAGTGGCCTATCTCGTCTCACCTCTGGCACTGAGCTCTTTCAGAGTGGCCGCTGATCGGGTGACCGGCCGGCGTCCCGCAACGCACGAGGCTCCTGTGCCGTTGAGAGAGGTGTTCGACGTCTCAACTCATCAGCCCAGGAGCCTCGTTGGTTCCCTATCCTGCCTCACTCGACCTGCCTCACGCCCTGGTCGAGTGGGTAACCATGCTCATCGTCACCCGTGAGGGTGACCGCCGCTGCAAGCTCCGGCCGCATCAGCGTGCTCTCGTCGCCCTGATCTACCTCCGCCGGCACGACCCGCTCACGTACATCGCCGCCGGCTTCGGCATATCCGTCGGCACCGCCCACGCCTACGTCACCGCCGTCGTCGGCCACCTCGCCCGCCGGGCGCCCGGACTGCTGCGGGTCCTGCGGGAAGCCGATCCCGATCACGTCCTGCTCGACGGAACGCTCGCCGAGTGCGACCGGGTCGGCGACAGCCGGGCCGACTTCTCCCAGAAGCACCGCCGCCACGGCGTGAACGTGCAGGTCGTCGCTGATCCCGCGGGCAAGCTGCTGTGGATCTCGCCCGCCCTGCCCGGCCGCACCCACGACCTGACCGCGGCCCGCACCCACCGCATCATCCGGATCTGCGAACGCCAAGGCGTGCCCGTCCTCGCCGACCGCGCCTACATCGGCGCCGGCTCCTGGGTGACCACACCGATCAGACGCCTTCCGCACCAGGACCTCACCGCGACCCAGCGGACGATCAACCGGGCCCTGTCGGCGGCACGAGCACCCGTCGAACGGAGTGTCGCGCGACTGAAGTCCTGGCGCATCTTCCGCAGAGCTCGCTGCAGTCCCAACCGCATGACCGCCATCGCCGCCGCCATCCTCACCCTGGAGAGGCAACGCTGAAAGAGCTCCTTACCTTCTTGGCGGGCCGGTTCCGCTCATTCGTACGATCGGGAGGCCCAGGGGTGCCGGGTGTGGCTCAAAAAGCTCATGCCGATCGTGTGGCTTTCAGTGATTGGCCGCCCGGCGCCCCGCGACGACACGGCCACTCATTGGGATGCGCGAACCTCATCGCTTCGTAAGGACACGTCGGCGTGGTCGTCTGCCGGGACCAGGAACACGGATCCTCGAGGAGGCACGAGTGCCGCAACTGTGGGCAGGAACGGACGCGGGCAAGAGCGAGCATCACTGCACGGTGATCGACGCCGAGGGCGAGCGAAGGCTGTCGCGACGGGTGGCCAACGACGAGACGACTCTGCTCGAGCTGATCGGTGAGGTCCTCGGGTTGAGCGAGGGCGAGCCGGTGACCTGGGCCATCGATCTGAACGCAGGCGGTGCCGCACTGCTGATCGCCCTGCTGGCCGCCCACGGGCAGAAAGTCCTCTACATCCCGGGCCGGACCGTCCACCACGCCTCCGGCTCCTACCGGGGCGACGGCAAGACCGACGCCAAGGACGCCTACGTCATCGCCGACCAGGCCCGCATGCGCCGTGACCTGCACCCTCTGCAGGAACAGGACGAGATCGCCGTCGACCTGCGGATCCTCACCGCCCGCCGCTACGACCTGGCCGCCGACCGCACCCGCGCGATCAACCGGCTGCGCGCCCAGCTCCTGGAGTACTTCCCCGCCCTGGAACGCGCATTCAACTACAGCACCTCCAAGGCCGCGCTCGTCCTGCTCACCGGCTACCAGACGCCGACCGCCCTGCGCCGGACCGGCCAGTCCCGCCTGACCGGCTGGCTGGCGAACCGCAAGGTGCGCAACGCCCAGGCGGTGGCGGTCACCGCGCTGGAGGCGGCGCGGGCCCAGCACACGGTGATTCCCGGCGAGAGGACCGCGGCGGCCATGGTCCGCACCCTGGCCGCCGCGGTGATGGCCCTGGACAAGGAGATCGCCCGCACCGACGCGCTGATCGAGGAGCGGTTCCGCGAGCACGCGCACGCTGCGGCGATCACCAGCATGCCGGGCATGGGCAGCCTCCTCGGTGCCGAGTTCATCGCCTGCACCGGCGGGAACCTGGACGCCATCGGCAGCTCCGGCCGCCTGGCCGGCATCGCCGGCCTGGCCCCGGTGCCCAAGGACTCCGGCCGCATCAGCGGCAACATGCGCCGGCCCCGCCGCTACCACCGCCGTCTTCTGCGCGTCTTCTACCTGTCGGCCCAGGTCGCCGCCCGGTGCTGTCCGGCCTCCAGGGCCTTCTACGAACGCAAGAGGAACGAGGGCAAGTCGCACAAGCAGGCCGTCCTCGCCCTCGCCCGGCGCCGCCTCGACGTCCTGTGGGCCCTCATCCGCGACCAGCGGACCTTCACCGCCGAGCCGCCTCGACGCGGCCTTGCCGCGGCATAAAACGGTCACCGTCCGCTACCGCAGCCCTTGACAAACCTGATTGGGAATCACTGAGCTTGTCCAGAAGAAAGCATAAATTTCCCTTGATTTCCGCAAACACCCGCCGGCCCACGAGCGCCTATTCACATTGGATCCGACCCGGAGCGCAACCACAGGGGCCGGCGACGTCCACGTCACAGTTCTCCGGTGCTCGACAGGAACGCCCGACAGAGCGCGCTGCCGATTCCCGGAAAAATCCCGCAAACCGTATCCGCCGCCTTACGTCGTTCCGTACGCCTCCGGGACGGAGTTAAGAACATCCCACACGGCTAGGCCATCCGCTCCCGCTCCGGTGAGGGTGACCTTCCCGGAGTGCACGGTGTCCAACTGGTCGACTTGCTTCCCGTACCACTCGATGCCGTCCAGAATGAGCGTGGCCGCTGCGGACTGCGATCGACCTTGCAGGGCGAGGCGCTGGAACACCATACCCAGATGTGCCGTCCCCTCGATGCAGCGCACCACACACACGGCCGTACTGTCCGCCCCGCCGGAACCGCCCGGCACCACAGACTCGATGGAAAGGATACTCAGGGTCACCTTCTCAGACACGTCGACTGGCCTCCTCGATGAATTGCTCGATCTGCCCGGGAGTGAGCTTGGGGATATCGTATTCAAGGAGTGGATCAATATCCCCATTGCCTATCTTGCGCGGCACGTGGATACCCATCTCGGAGAGGATCTCCCGAGCAACGGATGACGGCACTTGTAGGGACGCACGGGAAGAGAGTTCCCCAGGGCTCAGCTCGACAGGCCACTCTGCCTCCCTCGCGATGTACCCCTGATGGACCGGGACCCCATCCAGTGCGCCGCGCGGATAGACCTCGACCACCGCATCACCGAACCGCTCAGCCTGCGTCGCGAACACGGTGGCGACACCCGGATCAGACGATGTCGGTGTGATGCCGTGGCGCTGCACACCAGGGCTTCCTTCAAACCCTCTGGTGGTCCCGCGGAATAGGTGCGGAGTACAGGGAGAGAGGCCAAGTGGATCTACCCGCGTGTGGGGGTTGTGGACGTAGGTGGTGGGGCTGGGGGCGGGGGTGAGGCCGAGGGGGTCGGGGGTGAGGTAGCGGGCGGTTTCGGGGTCGTAGTGGCGGAAGTAGTTGTGGTGGAGGCCGGTTTCGGGGTCGAAGTACTGGCCGGGGAAGCGTAAGGGGGTGTAGGCGGTGGCGGTGCGGTTCCAGACGGTGGTGCCCCACAGGGTGGTGCGGGTGCGCCAGGCGATCTCGCCGTCCTCGTCGACGAGTTCGGTGGGGGTGCCGACCAGGTCGATGACGATCGCGTAGAAGCGGGAGTCGATCTCGTCCTGGGGGGCGGTGGCGGCGTCCGTGCCCGGGCCGGGGTCAGGGCCGTTGCCGGGGGCGTGTTCGGGGCCACGGCCCAAGGCGGCGGGGCCGGTTTTGCGTTCGGTCTGGGTGAGGGGGCGCAGGCCCTGGTGGTCCCAGGTGAGGGTGGTGGCGGGGCGCGCAGGAACGTGCCCAGCGTCGAGGGCGCGCGCATCCCGCCGAACAGCCGGCCCGTCGCCCCGGTGCGCAGCCGGCCGGTGTCGTCGATGGAGTCGGCCCCGCGCACATCGCCGCCACCAGGGTCATCGCCTTCGCCTCCGGGTTCGCCCGGCACTGTTCGCGGCACCGTCGATCCGCACAGTGTCGCCGACCAGGCCCGGCAGGCCCAGCCGTTCGGCGAGCCGGACCAGCGGCACCAGCCCCGCGTCCGCGATCAGGTTCGGCTCGTCGAAAGCGGCCGAGACCGCCGCGGGGGCGTGAGAGGATTGCACTTGAGAGATACCTTGCTGATCGTGCTCGACGGAACCCTAGAAAAGTCCCATCACCGCAGGTCACAAGGCATCTCTTCGTTACGGCCTCCCTCCAGCACCGAGGTCAACCGGTGGATTCGGGCTCAACCGTCACAATGATCATTTCGTTGAGAAAACCTCGCTGTGCGGGATTCTGGACGTGTTCGTCGTCGGCAGTAACTCCGATGCTCCAGACACGGCGGATCAGCCTCGATCGTTCATGAGTATCCGTCAGTAAACTGACGGATACTCATGAACGATCGAGACTGGGGGCGATCACCGAGAGAACATGTTCATCCAGAACAAGATTCGCTCCTCTTGCGTATCCGCGAGGAACATCTCGTATCCCCCCGCGTCTCCAGTTACCCCAATCATTGTCAATTCGTCATCCGGTGATTCTTCTAAGAATGACACCAGTCGCTGGGTCTGTTCCCTCAGGGCCGATCCTTCCTGGGTTCTGTCCAAACGGCGGCGGTAAGAACGAAGAAGGTCCGCCCGGGTGACGGCTCCGGTTTGAACATTCCACCCTTTCCCTGCCGCTCGCATGACGTCCTCTGGGCACTTTCCATCCCGAACCGCCACGGTAAGCAGCTCCTCTAGCCTGGTCTTCTCCATGGTCCTCCGTTGATGCTGACTTCAGCGCCGCGCACTGGCCCGCGGATCGTGACTTCACCTTCATCGTAGGGGTAGGAGATGCCCGGAACACGGGAGTAACCAGGTCCATCTCCGTTTGGAATACGCAAGACCACACCAGGCCCGTTCCCTCGATAGCTCTCCTCCAGCGCCATACCCTCATAGTCCGTAGTCCACGAAGTGAACTCACTGTTGGTGTTTCCGCCAGCATGAAGCTGTGGGTCGGAGTGGCCGCCAAGAGGTTCAGCCCACCCTTGCAGTGCGTTCTGATACATCCGTTGCCACTCTTCGGGACTATGCTGATCGGCATAACCGACGCCTCGATAGAGATACGGCTCCTCTTCGGGATCCCAACTTCCTCCGTTCTCACATGGTGTGAGCCCCAGCGGGTCGGTCCAGGTGTGGGGGTTGTGGACGTAGGTGGTGGGGTTAGGAGCGGGGGTGAGGCCGAGGAGGTCGGGGGTGAGGTAGCGGGCGGTTTCGGGGTCGTAGTGGCGGAAGTAGTTGTGGTGGAGGCCGGTTTCGGGGTCGAAGTACTGGCCGGGGAAGCGTAAGGGGGTGTAGGCGGTGGCGGTGCGGTTCCAGACGGTGGTGCCCCACAGGGTGGTGCGGGTGCGCCAGGCGATCTCGCCGTCCTCGTCGACGAGTTCGGTGGGGGTGCCGACCAGGTCGGTGACGATGGCGTAGAAGCGGGAGTCGATCTCAGCCTGGGAGGCGGTCGCGGCGGGAGCGGGCACGCCCGGGTCGGCGGCGGGGTCGGGGGCGTGTTCGGGGCCACGGCCCAAGGCGGCGGGGCCGGTTTTGCGTTCGGTCTGGGTGAGGGGGCGCAGGCCCTGGTGGTCCCAGGTGAGGGTGGTGGCGGGGCGGTCGGTGCCGGGGGTGTGGGTGGTCTGTTCGGCGAGGGTGGTGCCGTCCCAGGTGAAGTCGGTCTGCTCGGTGACGGTCTCGCCGTCGGGGGCGAGGCGCTGTTTGGCGATGCGGCGGCCCAGGGGGTCGTACAGGTAGCGCCAGACGGTGCCGTCGGGGGTGGTGCAGGTGGTGAGGCGGTCCTCGGCGTCCCAGGTGTAGCGCCAGGTGTCGGGCCTGCGGGACAGGCGGGTCTTCTGGCGCAGGGTGACGCGTCCGGCGGTGTCGTGCTCGTAGCGGACGCCGCCCGCGGTGCGGATGCGGGTGCCGGTGTAGGTGCGGGGGCCGACGGCCTCCTGGCCGGGCATGCCGGCGGGCCAGGCCGCCTGGGTCTGGTTGCCGGCCTCGTCGTAGGCGTAGGTCTCGGTCCAGCCGGCGGCGTGGACTGCGGTGACGCGGCCCGCTGCGTCGAGGTCGAAGCGGCGGGCGCCGTTGAGCTGATCGTCGACGCCGACGAGGTTGCCGTCGGCACGGTAGGTGTAGGCGCGGTGCTGGAGGCGGCGGTCGGCGGGGCCGGTGAGTTCCTGCTTGGTGAGGCGGCCCAGGGGGTCGAAGGCCTGGGTGAGGGTGAGTGCGTCGCCGATGTGGCGGGCGAGTTCGCGGCCGGCGGCGTCGTGGGTGAAGGTGAGGGTGCGGCCGGAGGTGGTCAGTGCGGTGCGATTGCCGGCCGCGTCGTACGTCCAGGTGCTGGTGGCGCCGGTGGGGGTGGTGCGGGCGGTGCGGCGGCCGAGGGTGTCGTAGGCGTGGGTGAGGGTGCGGCCGTTGACGGTTTCGGCGACCGGGCGGCCGAGCGCGTCGCGCTGCACGGTCAGGACGGCGTCGGGGCCGGTCGCCCGGAGGAGGGCCCCGGCCGGGTCGTGGTCGAAGGTGGTGACGGCCCCGGCGGCGTCCTTGCGGACGGTGCGGCCGAGGAGGTCCCGCTCGAAGCGGACGGTCTCGCCGGTGGGGGTGGTGCGGGCGGTGAGCTGCCCGGCGGCGTCGTGCTCGTAGGTGACCGTGCGGTCGTCGAAGTCGGTCTCGGCGACGAGGCGTCCGGCCGGGTCGTAGGTGTAGGTCCAGGTCAGGCCCTGGGGGTTGGTGACCTTGGTGAGGCGCAGCTCGGTGTCGTGCTCGAAGGCGTACCGGACGCCGTCGGGGCCGGTGCGGGCGGCGAGCAGGTCGAAGTGGGTGTACTCGAAGCGGGTGACGGCGCCCGCGGCGTCGGTGTGGCTGGTGCAGTTGCCCTCGCCGTCGTAGGTCCAGCTCTGGGTGGTGCCGTCGGGGGCGGTGCGGCGGGCGAGCCTGCCCTCGACCGTCCACTCCAGGCGGGTGACGGCGCCGAGCGGGTCGGTGACGGTGACCGGGCGGCCGAAGGCGTCGCGCTCGTAGCGGGTGACGGCGCCGAGGGGGTCGGTGATCTCCACGGGCAGGCCGGCCGCGTTGCAGCGGATCGAGATGGTGGCGCCGAGCGCGTCGGTGACGGACGCGAGGTGGCCGGTGTCGTCGTAGGTGAAGCGGGTGGTGGCTCCGGTGGGGTCGGTGACGGCGGTGCGGTTGCCGTGCTCGTCGAAGTACTGGACGGTCCGCGTGCCGTCGGGCCCGGTGACGGAGACGGGCAGGCCCTGGTGGTTGTAGCCGATGCTGGTGTAGCGGCCGTCGGGCCGGACGATCATCACCGGGCGGCTGCAGCCGTCGTAGACGTAACCGACCGTGCGGCCGAGGGGGTCGGTGACGGTCAGCGGGCGGTCGCGGTCGTCGCGGGTGGTGCGGGTGGTGGAGCCGTCCGGGGCGGTCTCGGCGACCACCTGAAGGCGGTCGTTGACCAAGTAGCGGGTGGTGTGGCCGAGGGAGTCGGTGCGGGTGGTGACCTTGTGGCCGGTCGCCGGGTCGGTGCCGTCGTAGGTGTAGGCGTTGCGCAGGTGGCCGGCTTCGCCGGTCTGGTGGACGCAGCGGTCCCGGTCGTCGTAGGCGTAGGTGTAGGACGAGCCGTTGGTGTCGGTCCAGGCGGTGATCCGGCCCGTCGCGTCGTTGGTGTAGCGGGTGGGGACGCCGGAGGAGTTGGTGACGGCGGCCAGGTGGCCGTGCTCGTCGTAGCCGAAGCGGCGGATTTCCCGGTCGCCGCCGTCGGCCGCGGCACCGGCCAGGTGCAGGGCGGTGATCCGGTCGCCCTCGGTGGTGATCCGCAGGTGGTAGCCGGCCGAGTGGACGATGCCGGTGGGGGCGCCCCGGTCGTCGTAGGTGAAGGTGAGCCACTGGGTGGAGCGGTCGGTGATCTGCTCCAGCAGGGCGATGCCGTCGCCGTCGCCGCCGGGGGCCGCGAAGTGCCAATTGCGGCCGGTCTCGGGGTCGGTGACGGTGTAGTCGCCGTACTCGTCGACGGTCAGCGGGTGCCGGTCGCCGTCCAGGGGCAGGACGGGCACGCCGGGCGCCGGGTGCGGGTAGGCGAGCAGCGAGCCGTCCTCGCGGACGAGGACGACGCCCTCCGCGTCGATCTCCAGGCGCTGGTCGGCGGTGGAGGCCCAGGTGGGGCCGAACCAGCGGCCGGTGCGGTAGGAGGACTCGAAGCAGCGGGAGAAGACCAGGGGCAGCACGGCGGGCAGGGTGAGGTCCGTCTGCGGGAGCGACATGCGGCCGGTGGCCATGTCGATCGGGTCGCCGCCGAAGAGCCTGCACCGCCACTTGCGGGCGAAGTCGCGGATCGAGGAGGCGATGCTCCTGCGGGCGGCGCCCGTCGCAGCGCCGCGGGCGGCACCGCGGGCCGCGCCCCGGGCGAGCCCGCCGGCGCCCTTGCCGCCGATGAGGTTGGAGGCGAGGAAGCCCAATGCGTCGCCGGGGTCGCTGCTCCAGCCGCTGCCGAGGACCGCCATGGGCAGGCGCTCGGGGTGGGCGGCGGTGCTCACCAGTCCGGCCAGCAGCATGGACTGGTTCTTCATCCACTCGCCGGGATGGGTGAGGTTGTAGGGGTCCATCGGGTTGAACGTGCGGATCATCTTGAGCAGTTCCGCGCCGCCCTTGAGGAAGCCGCCGGCCATGTGGAAGGTGTTGAGCTGCATGCCGACGAAGGCGTCCGTGGCGTTGGCGCCGAGGCGGTCGGTGAACTCCGGTTTGGGCGGGGCCTTGTCCAGGGCGGCCCGCACCTTGGCCTGCGCGTCGCGGGCGGCGCCGGTGCGCTGGCGGCGCGCCTCGGCGAGGAGCGCCTCGGCCTCCTCGCGGCCGGCGGTCCCGGGGTCGGTGAACCTGCCCGGCTCGGTGGGCTTGGGGCCGGGGTCCTTGCCGGCCTGCGCCTCCCGGTTGTACGTGTCGGCGGCCTTGTTGTAGGCGTCGACCTTGGCGTTGTGCGCGTCGGCGGCCTGTTTGCTGGCCTGCTGGGCCCTGTTCCAGGTGTCGATCGCGGTCTGCGCCTGGCCCTGGGCCCAGCGCACCGTGTCCGCGTAGGCGTCCAGGGCGCGGGCGGCCTCCTCGCAGGCGTCGGACGCCTTCAGCCACTCCTTGGGCTGGACGTCGAACTTGTCGCGGAAGGAGTCGGCGGCCCTGCCCTGCCAGGTGCTGGCGTCCAAGGACTTCATCCCCTGGCCGACGTTCTCGAAGGCCCGCTGGAAGTCGCGCAGGTGCTTGGCACGCGACTCGATCGCCTCCGGGCTGCCGTGGAGCAGTTCCTTGGGGTCGTCGCTCTCGCCGAGCTGCCGTTCCCGGACGTCGCCGCCCAGGCGGTTGCTGACGCCCTCGCCGAAGTCGCGGACGCCCTCCGCCAGGCTGTCGGCGCCGAGCCTCGACAGTCCGTCGGCCGCCTTGTCCGCGGTCCGGTCGACGGCCTCGCCGACGTTCCGCTTCGCCGACTCGACGGCGCCCTCGAGACTGTTCCCGAGCGAGTTGACCGTGTCGCCGAAGCCCATCAGCGCCCACCGCCCCCGTGCGCCCCGGTGCCCGGGCTCCCTGCCACGCCCTGCCCCTTGCCGGCCTGCGCGTCCGCGCCCTGGGCGCCCCCGCCCGGCACGTCCGCGACCGGCACGTCCGCGGGGGCCTCGCCCCCGGCCTGCGGCGGTCCGCTCCACTGCCATTCGGTGTCGGGGTCGAACAGCGCGTCGGGGGTGACCGTCGACGACTGGACGTCCTGCCAGGTCTGCTGCCAGGCCTGGGCGACCTCGGGCGCACCCTGCATGACGGACTCCGGGCTGTAGTCGGGATTCGCCATGTGGGAGAAGGAGTTGTCCTTCAAGGTCTCCTCCCAGGAGCGGCCCTCGATCTCCTCCTTGGACAGGTACGGGTTGCCCGCCGCGACCGTCCACACGCCCTTGAGGGTGTTCGAGGCGTACTGCTCCTGCTCGTGGTAGAGCCCCGCCGAGAGGTTGAGCCGGCCCGCGAACTCGTTGGCGTCCTGCATCAGGGAGCGCACGCCCCAGCCCCACCGGTCGCAGAAGTCGGCGAAGGTCTGCCGCAGGCCGGAGTCGCCCACCTCCAGGTCCGCCAGCTCCAGGTCGTCGAAGCCGCGCCCCAGGTTCGCCTCGATGTCGAAGCCCAGTTCCTTCAGCTCCGACATGGCCTGGTTGATGCCCTTGGTGATCCGGGCCAGCGCCTCCGGATCGACCCTGTAGCTGTCGCCGCTCACGCGCCCGCCCCCCGGATGCCCGCGTTCCGTGCGCCCGCGTCCGCGCCTTGTGCGTCCGGTGCCGCCCCGCCCGTGTCCGGTTCCGTCCCGCCGGTGTCCGGTTCCGTTCCGCCCGGGTCCAGTACAGCCCCGTCCGGCACGATGCCCGTCACCGGCGGCAGCACCATGCCGGCCGGGCTGCCCGCGTCCACCGCGATGCCGGTCGGCCCTCCGGTGCGCGGGGCCACCTGGTCGAGCAGCCGCGCGCCGTGCACGGGGACGCGGTCGGGGACGGCCTCGCCGCGGGCCTGGGCGAACCGCTCCAGCGCCGCGTCGTCGGTGAAGGCGAACAGCCAGCGGACATCGCCCGTCCGCGTGGACAGCAGTGACCCGTCGACCACCGGCACCAGCACCTCGCTGCGCCGGAACTCCCCCACCAGCGCACGCAGATCGCCCTGCCCGGTCGCTGCCAGGTCCGCCAGCCGCAGCCTCAACGCCTCGGCACTCACACCGGCCACCCCCGTAGTCCGTTGCTGCTCTTCGCACAAGCAGCTGACCACACTAGTCAGGTGACGAAGAGTCACACCACAAATTCCGTCCGTTAAAACGATCACAATCGCCGAGGCGCCGCGTCCGGCGGTGACGCGGCCCGCGGCGGAGGGGCCGCTTGGCGGTCCCTCCGACGTCCGAGGCTGCCCGGTGACCGGATCGCGCTCTTGCGGACGATTTGCGGGCGTGGGAAACAAGGGGCACACGGCGGGTGGCGGCGCGGGGACGAGGAGGTGCCGTGGGCGGTGGCGGGCGGATCGGTGGGGGCGGCGGGGGCAGATCGGCGGGGCCTTCGCCGTGGGCCCGGGAGCGGTTCGGGGAGCACGCGGCGGCGTTGGCGGCCACCGTGCCGGTGCGGCTGGCCCGCGCGCACGCGCGGGCCCGGACCACGCACGAGGCCGCCGGGCTGAGGAAACGCGGCCCCTACGGGGACGTGCTCGCCGAGGCCGTCCGCGAGGAGCTGGCCGAGCAGTCCCTCGCGCTGGGCGGTGCCGTGCGCGAGTTGCGCGGGTTCTCCTACGCAGTGATTAATGACCACGCCCTGTTCCCGTACCGGTACGCGAACCGCCCGCTGCCGCTGGGACGGGCCCGGCTGCCCGCGAGGACGTCGCAGCTGCGCAGGCGGATGTTCGCCGCGCACGGCCCGGAGCCGGACGAGGGGCTGTTCCCGCTGGACGAGACCCTGACCGGCGACGCCTACGAGCAACTGCACGAGGCGTTCGAGGAACTGGGCAGCTCCACCACCCTGGTGTCCGTCTTCTACACCGCGGATGTCGAACACGGCGTCCACACTGCTTACTGGGGCGACGCCCGCCTGGAACCGGACCGGACCTTCACCTGGTCGCACGTGGAACGGCTGCCGAACGTTGCGGCGTGACGGCTCCGGGCACGGAGCCGGCCGGGGCGGCCCGGGCCGGCTGACGGTCCGCGCATCCCCCAGCCGTTCCGGTTGTCCCCCAGCCGTTCCGGCGCGCCGCCGGGGCCGCCACGGCCACCGCTCCGGCGCTCAGACCCTGAGCGCGGGCCGCCGGTCCGCCCACGGCTGCGCCTGCTCGAGCTGCGCCGCCAGCCGCAGCATCCGGCCCTCCTCCCCCAGCCGTCCGACGAACTGGACGCCGAGGGGCAGTCCGTCCGCCGTCCAGTGGAGCGGCACGCTCATCGCGGGGCGTCCGGTGATGTTGGCGAGCTGGGTGTACGGGACCCAGCCGAGGTTGTCGTCGATGAGCCGTTCGACGATCGGGGAGAACCTGAGCAACCCGGCGCCACGGACCCTCAGCAGCGCCTCCTGTGCCGTCCGGACGGCCCGGGGCAGCTCGAACGCCCCGATGCGGGGCGGGGGCGTCGCGGTGGTCGGGGTGAGGAGGAAGTCGTAGGAGGCGTGGAACGCGGACAGCCGCCGGACGTGCAGGTGGCGGTGCTCGACGGCGCGGATCAGCTCGACGGGGCGGGTCGCGCGGCCGAGGGCGGCCATGACCAGGGTGTCGGGCTCGAAGGCGGAGTCCCCGGCCCCGGTCAGCGCCTTCGCCGCGTCGACGAAGTACGCGACGTGGGCGAACCAGGTCGTCAGGAAGTCCCGGGCGAGCGCCGCGTCGTCGTAGGGCGCCCGGTCGAGCCGTTCGACCTCGTGGCCGAGGCCGGTCAGCACCTCGGCCGCCCGGTCCGCCGCGGCGACCGCCTCGGGGTGGGGTGCGGGATTGATGGAGCTGGCGGTGCACAGGCCGATCCGGAGCCGCCCGGGATCGCGCCCGACCTCGTCCGCGAAGGGCGTGGCCTGCCGCGCCCCGAGATAGGGGGCCTCGGGGGCCGGGCCGGCCAGCACGTCCAGCATCGCCGCGGTGTCGCGGACCGAGCGGGAGATCACGCCGTCGGTCGCCGTGCCGCCGAGCGCCTCGCCGGCCGCGGGGCCGGCCGGGACCAGGCCGCGGGACGGCTTGAGGCCGAAGAGGCCGCAGGCGGAGGCGGGGATGCGGATGGACCCGCCCCCGTCGCTCGCGGCTGCGCACGGCACGATGCCGGCCGCGACCGCCGCCGCGGACCCCCCGGACGAGCCCCCGGGGGTGTGGTCGGTGTTCCAGGGGTTGCGTGCCGGGCCGAACAGGGCGGGCTCGGTGATGCCCTTGGCCCCGAACTCCGGGGTGTTGGTCTTCCCGAAGACCACGAGGCCGGCGTCCAGCCAGCGCTGCACCACGGTGGCGTTCTCCGCGGCCGGCACGGAGGCGAACGCCCGGGAGCCGTTGCTCGTCGGGTGACCGGCCAGGTCCTGCTGGAGGTCCTTCAGCAGGAAGGGGACACCCCTGAGCGGTGCGTCCGACGCCGCTCCCGGTTCCGGCTCCGGCGGCTCGACCTCGGCGACGATCGCGTTGATCGTCGGGTTGACCTCCGCCGCCCGCGCGCGGGCAGCGGCCAGGAGCTCGGCCGGCTTCACCTCGCCGGACCGGACCAGCTGCGCCAGGCCCACGGCGTCGTAGCCCGGGTAGTCGTCCATCGCTCGTCCCCTCCCGCGGCGCCGGGCCGCAGTGGCCCGCCCCGCTGACGCGTGCGCCCCGGTGCTCGCCCGGGGACGAGGAGAAACGTAGCCCATCCGGCGGTACTACCGGACGGGGTGCGGCCGGACGGGGTGCGGCCGGACGGGGTGGCCGCTGGGCGAGTGGCGAGCACGGGCGGGCGAGTGCGGGTGGGCGGATCCGGGCGGGCGGTTGCTGCGCCCGGCTCAGCGTCCCGTTCCCCCCGGGTCCCCGCCCGGGCGCACGTCGAAGCCGCCCCTGCCGTCGAAGCGCACCTCGAGGACGTCGTCGAGCCCGTCCGAGCGCTGCGGGCGGCGCAGGCGCCGGAGCGTGTCGTACACGCCCACCTCGGGCACCCGGTCCGCACCCTGCCGGGCCGCGTTGCGCCGCAGGGAACCCGGCACGTCCGGGGGGAACCAGTACGCCACCGCCCGCGCGCCGTACGCGCGGGCCGCGGCGATCAGCGGCGCCCACTCCAGCGGCGACGGGTTGGTGTTGTCCACCACCACCGACCGCCCCTGCGCGAGCGCCTCCTCCACCAGCCGCATCTGCCGGCGCTGCCGGTTGCGGGCCCGGCGGAACAGGTCCTTGCTGACCACCGCGTGCCCCGCGGAGAAGTGCCGGGCGCGGAAGGTCGACTTGCCCGACGCCTGCAGCCCGACGAGCATCGCCAGCTCCAACTGCCCCGGTCCCACCGCTGCACCGCCTCCCGCCGCACCCGCCTGCCTGCCTTCCTGCCTGCCCGCCTGCCTGCCTGCCTGCCTGCCTGCACCCATTGTCCCGCTTGCCGCACTCGCCCCGGGCCGCCGGACCGGACGGGCAAGCGCCGCCTCGATGGCCGCCCGCGGGCGGCGGACGTAGCGTGGTTCCCGGATCGCACCACCGGGACGGACGGACGCGCCCCGTCCCGGCACCCGGTTCCCGGCACGGAGGAGGTCCCATGTCCGACAGTGCCTCTCCGGCCCGCGAGGGCGCGCGGATCGTGGTCACGGGCGCGACCGGGAACGTGGGCACCGAAGTGGTGCGGGCGCTCGGCGCGGACCCCCGGGTCGCCTCGGTGCTGGGCCTGGCCCGGCGCGTGCCGCGCTGGGACCCGCCGAAGACCCGGTGGGCGGGCGCGGACATCACCCACGACGACCTGGCCGGGCACTTCCTCGGCGCCGACGCGGTGATCCACCTCGCCTGGACCTTCCAGCCCACCCACGATCCGGTCGCCACCTGGCGGAACAACGTCCTCGGGGGCGTCCGCGTCCTCGACGCCGTCGTCGCCGCCGGCGTCCCGGCGCTGGTCCACGCCTCCTCTGTGGGCGCCTACTCCCCCGGCCCCGGTGGGATCCCCGTGGACGAGTCGTGGCCCACCCACGGCTGGCCGGACACCGCCTACTGCCGGGAGAAGGCGTACCTGGAACGGGTCCTGGACTGCTTCGAGTGCGAGAACCGGGGCGTGCGGGTGGTGCGGCTGCGTCCCGGTTTCGTCTTCAAGCGGGAGGCGGCCTCCCACCAGCTGCGGCTGTTCGCGGGCCGCCTGCTGCCGCCGGGCGCCGTGCGCCCGGAACTGCTCCCCGTCCTGCCGGCCTTCGCCGGGCTGCGGTTCCAGGCCCTGCACGCGTCCGACGCCGCCGAGGCGTACCGGCTGGCCGCGCTCGGGCGGGCCCGGGGCGCGTTCAACGTCGCGGCCGGTCCCGTCGTCGACGCGGACGTGCTGGCCGACGTCCTGAACGCCCGCGCCGTCCCGTTCCCCCGCGGGCCGCTGCGCACGGCCCTGTCCGCAGCCTGGCGCCTGCGCCTGCTGCCCGCCTCGCCCCACCTGTTCGACGCGGTCGTGCACCTCCCCGTGATGGACACGGCCCGGGCCCGGGAGGAGCTGGGCTGGTCGCCCCGGTACGGCGCGCGCGAGGCCGTGGCGGAGTTCCTGGACGGGCTGCGCGGGGGCGACAGGCTGCCGACCGACCCGCTGTCCGTGGCCCGGTGACACCTGGTCCCGGCCCGGAGACACCGGGCCGGGACGGCGGCGCGCCGGCCGTGGGGCGGTGTCCCGGCCGGGGGCGGCGCGCCGGTCCCCCAGCGGTGTGCGGCGGCCCGGTCGTGGACCGGCACCGGCAGGGCGAGGCGGCGCCAGGAGCGCGGATGAACCGCTGCGGGCTGCGCCGTCTGCCCGGCAGGTTCAGTGGGCGTGGCCGTCGCCGTGGTCGTTCCCGTCCTTCTCCGTCCCCTTCTCGGCCTCTGCCGCGGGCTTCGCCCCGGCGTGGGCGGTGAACGCGGCCGTGCGGACCTTGCCGTCGTGCTTGAAGTCCAGGTAGAGGCGGTAGGTGCCGGCGGAGGGCGCCTCGACGTGGAAGGCGACGGCCGGGCCGGGCGGGGTGGTCCCGTCGCCGGGGGCGCCGTCGGGGTGGACGTGCAGGTAGGCCAGGTCCCCGGCGCGGAGCGCCACGAGGTGCCCGTAGGCGCCCAGGTACGGCTCCAGGTCGGTGACCGGCTCGCCGTCCTTCGAGACCGACAGCCGCACCTTGCCGGAGGCGCCGGGCTCCAGATCGCCGGTGAGCGTGACCTCGTAGCCGTCGACGGTGGCGGTGCGGGAGGCGGCGGGGACCGCCTTCGGCTCGTAGTCGCCGGTCACGGCCAGGTCGGCCCCCAGCGTGAGCGGCTCCGCCCCGGGTGCGTCGGGGGTGAAGTCGGCGAAGACCCGGTAGTCGCCCGCTTTCACCAGGTCCGCCGAGGTGCTCCACGTGCCGTCCTCGTCGAGGGAGGGGTGCAGGTGGCGGTAGGTGGACAGGTCGCGGGTGGTGAGGACGAGGTGCAGCTGCTTGTCGTGCACGGTCTCGAACCGGGTGACCGGCTCGCCGTCGGGCCCCAGGACGCGGAGGCTCAGGGTCCGGTCGCGTCCCGCGTCCAGGCGGTTCTCGTCCAGGGCGAGGGTGTAGCCGTTCTCGGAGACCTGCAGTCCGCCGGGGGGCTCGGTGTCCGTCTTTTTCCCTCCCTTCCCGCTCCCGGGTTCGTGGGCGGGGGCCCCGTCGGCGGTGTGGCCGGCGGGGGCCGGGGCGCCGACCGGGCCGACGGCGTTTCCGACGCCGAAGGCGCCGGCGAAGACGACGGCCACGGCGGCGCCGAAGACGCCCAGCTTCGCAGGGGTGTTCATCAGGACCTCCGGGGATTCGGGGATTCGGGGATGCGGGGTGCGGCCGTCCGGTGGGCCGCGTGGTTGCGGTGGACAGCCGGGTGCGGACGGGCGCGCACAGGGCGGTGACGGCATGCGGGGCACGGCGGGCCCGGCCCGCGGCCCATGCGGCCGAACGAGGAACACCATACCCCCCCTGGGTATGCGGGCAACCTCTTGCGCGGCATCTCCGGCCACTTGGGGAGAGGGCCCCTCCCGCCGCCCTGCGAAGTCGCGCCGACTCTCCCTCCCCGGAACGCCGTTCCGCTCCTCCTGCTTGCGGCATACCCCCGGGGGGTAATACTGTTCTCGACATACCCCCAGGGGGTACCTGTCCATCGCCACGCCCAGGAGGAACCCATGTCGTCCTGCTGTACTCCCGACGGAAGCTGCAGCACCGGTGCGACCACCACCGTCGCCCCCGGCCCCACCACCGTCTACAACGTCGCCGGCATGACCTGCGGCCACTGCAAGTCCACGCTCACCGAGGCGATCGGCGGACTGGACGGCGTCCTCGCCGTCGACGTCGAGCTCTCCACCGGCCGGGTCACCGTGACCACCGCGGGCGAGCCCGACGACGCGAGGATCGCCGCGGTCGTCGACGACGCCGGCTACGAACTCACCGGCCGGGCCTGACCCCTACCGCCCCGCGGCGTGCGGGCCCCGGCCCGTCCGGGTCCCGCACGCCGCCGTCATCCAGCCCGAGGAGCAGTGATGACCACCACCGCGACCCCCTCCACCAGCGAGGTCGAACTCGCCATCGGCGGCATGACCTGTGCCTCGTGCGCCGCCCGCATCGAGAAGAAGCTCAACCGCATGGACGGGGTGGAGGCCACCGTCAACTACGCCACCGAGAAGGCCAAGGTCACCTACCGCGAGGACATCGCGGTGGACGACCTGATCGCCACGGTGGAGGCCACCGGCTACACCGCCGCCCCGCCCGCCCCCTCCGGAGCCGACGGCCGCGAGGGCCCGGCCGGGGACGCCGCGGACCGGGAGGACGCGGAGCTGCAGCCGCTGCGCCGGCGCCTCGTCACCGCCGTGGCGCTGGCCGTGCCGGTGATCGCCCTGGCGATGGTGCCCGCCTGGCAGTTCGAGTACTGGCAGTGGCTCTCGCTGACCCTGACCGCGCCGGTGGTCACCTACGCGGCCTGGCCCTTCCACCGCGCGGCGTTCACCAACGCCCGCCACGGCGCCGCCACCATGGACACCCTGATCTCGGTGGGTACCGGCGCCGCGTTCCTGTGGTCGCTGTGGGCGCTGTTCTTCGGCACCGCGGGCGTCCCGGGAATGACCCACGGCTTCGAGTTCACCGTCGCACGCAGCGACGGGGCGGGGAACATCTACCTCGAGGCCGCCGCAGGCGTGACCGCGTTCATCCTGGCCGGGCGGTACTTCGAGGCCCGGTCCAAGCGGAAGGCCGGGGCCGCGCTGAAGGCGCTGCTGGAGCTGGGCGCCAAGGAGGTCACCGTGCTGCGCGGTGGCCGCGAGGAGCGGATCCCCACCGCGGAGCTGGCCGTCGGCGACCGGTTCGTGGTCCGGCCCGGGGAGAAGATCGCCACCGACGGCACCGTCGTCGAGGGCAGCTCGGCGGTGGACGCCTCGATGCTCACCGGCGAGTCCGTCCCCGTGGAGGTCGCGGTCGGCGACACCGTCACCGGCGCCACCCTCAACGCCGGCGGACGCCTCGTCGTCGAGGCCACCCGGGTCGGCTCGGACACCCAGCTGGCGCGGATGGCCAAGCTGGTGGAGGACGCCCAGAACGGCAAGGCCGCCGCCCAGCGGCTGGCCGACCGCATCTCCGCCGTCTTCGTGCCCGTCGTCATCGCCCTGGCCGTCGCCACCCTCGGCTTCTGGCTCGGCAGCGGCGCCGGCTGGACGGCCGCCTTCACCGCCGCCGTCGCTGTCCTGATCATCGCCTGCCCGTGCGCCCTGGGCCTGGCCACCCCGACCGCCCTGATGGTCGGCACCGGCCGCGGCGCCCAGCTGGGCATCCTCATCAAGGGCCCCGAGGTCCTGGAGACCACCCGCCGGGTGGACACCGTCGTGCTGGACAAGACCGGCACCGTCACCACCGGCCGGATGACCCTGCTGGCCGTGCACACCGCCGACGGCCAGGACGAGACCGAGGTCCTGCGGCTGGCCGGCGCCCTCGAGCACGCCTCCGAGCACCCCATCGCCCGGGCGGTGGCCGCCGGTGCCGCCGAGCGCGTCGGCGCCCTGCCCTCCCCGGAGGACTTCGCCAACGTCCCCGGGCTCGGCGTCCAGGGCGTCGTCGACGGCCACGCCGTCCTCGTCGGACGCGAGGCGCTGCTGGCCGAGTGGGCGATGGAACTGCCCGCCGCGCTGAAGCGCGCCAAGCGCGAGGCCGAGGCCGCCGGCCGGACCGTCGTCACGGTGGCCTGGGACGGGGAGGCGCGGGCCGTGCTGGAGGTCGCCGACGCCGTCAAGCCCACCAGCGCCGAGGCCGTCGCACGGCTGCGGGAACTGGGGCTGACCCCGATCCTGCTCACCGGCGACAACACCGCCGTGGCCGAGGCCGTCGCCGCCGAGGTCGGCATCGACGAGGTGATCGCCGAGGTCATGCCGCAGGACAAGGTCGACGTCGTCAAGCGCCTCCAGGCCGAAGGGCGTTCGGTGGCCATGGTCGGCGACGGCGTCAACGACGCCGCGGCCCTGGCCCAGGCCGACCTCGGCCTGGCCATGGGCACCGGCACCGACGCCGCCATCGAGGCCGGCGACCTGACCCTGGTCCGCGGCGACCTGCGCGCCGCAGCCGACGCCGTCCGGCTGGCCCGCCGCACCCTGGCCACCATCAAGTCCAACCTGTTCTGGGCCTTCGCCTACAACGTGGCCGCCCTGCCGCTGGCCGCCGCCGGGCTGCTCAACCCCATGATCGCCGGAGCCGCCATGGCGTTCTCCTCGGTCTTCGTCGTCGGCAACAGCCTGCGCCTGCGCGGCTTCCGCGCCGCCGCCTGAGCCGGGGAACGGGGCCCGGGCCCGCCACCGCCCCGACCCGATAACGGGCCGGGGCGGCCGGCCGGTCCTCCCGTGCCGTCAGGAACCGGCCCAGGAGAGGCACCGGGAGGGCGCGGGGAGGGGACGGGGCCCCGGGGGAAGCGGGCCGCGCACGGGTCCGGCACGAACGTCCCAGGTACGCGTCACCGGGCCGCGGGAACGCCTCAGGTGCGGAACCGCTTGTTCAAGTAGGCCAGGACGGCCAGGACGCGGCGGTGGCCGCTGTCGCTCGGCGTCAGGCCCAGCTTGAGGAACACGTTCCCGATGTGCTTGCTGACGGCCCGCTCCGTGACCACCAGGTGAGCCGCGATCGTGGCGTTGTCCCGCCCCTCCGCCATGAGCCGGAGCACCTCCCGCTCCCGCGGGGTGAGGCTGTCGACGGGGTCGTCCTTGCGGGCGGCGAGCAGTTCGGACACCACCTCGGGGTCCAGGGCGGTGCCCCCGGCCGCCACGCGCTCGAGGGCGTCGAGGAACTCGTCGACCCGGCCGACCCGGTCCTTGAGCAGGTAGCCGACCCCGCTCGCGCCGCCGCCCAGCAGTTCGGCGGCGTACGTCTCCTCCACGTACTGGGAGAGCACCAGGACCGGCAGCCCGGGGATCTCCGCGCGCGCCGCGAGCGCGGCCCGCAGCCCCTCGTCGCGGAAGCCCGGGGGCATCCGCACATCCAGTACGGCGACGTCGGGGCGGTGCTCCAGCAGGACGGGCAGCACCTCCGGACCGCTGGCGGCCACCGCCGCCACCTCGTGCCCGGCGGAGGTGAGGAGCAGGACGAGCCCCTCCCTCAGCAGCGCGTTGTCCTCGGCGATCACCACACGCACGGAAGCTCCACTTCGATCACGGTCGGCCCCCCGGCGGGGCTGGACATCTGCACGATGCCGTCGAGAGCGGCCGTCCGCCGCCGCACACCGAGCAGCCCGCTGCCGCGCGACTCGTCGGCGCCGCCCTTCCCCTCGTCACGCACCGAGACCCTCAACGCACGCGGAGTGCGCGCGAGTTCCACCCGAGCGCGCCGCGACCCGCTGTGCTTGGCGGCGTTGGTCAGCGACTCCGCCACCGCGAAGTAGGCGGCGGCCTCCACGGCCGCGGGCGGACGGGGACCGTCCTCGACGCCCTCCTCGGTCACCTCGACGTCCAGGCCGCTGCCGGCCGCCAGCGCCCGGACCGCGCCGACCAGCCCCCGGTCGGTCAGAATCGGCGGGTGGATCCCGCGGACCACGTGCCGGAGCTCGACGAGCGCCTCCTCGACCTGCTCCTGGGCGTCGTCGAGGAGCCTGCGGGCGGCGTCCGGGTCGGTCTCGTACGCCCGGCGGGCCAGGCCCACGCGCATGGACAGGGCGACCAGACGGGCCTGGGTGCCGTCGTGCAGGTCGCGTTCGATACGGCGCAGCTCGGCGCCGTGCGCGGCGACGGCGTCGGCGCGGGTGGCGGTCAGCTCCTCGACGCGGTCCGCGAGTTCGGCGCTGCGCCGGGCGTCCGCGGAGGGTTCCAGCAGCGCCCGCGACCAAGCGGAGTCCAGGTCGGCGAGCCGGCCGACGAGCGGCAGCACCACGGCCCGGCGCCCCAGCACCCCGCACCACACGCCGTCCACCAGGACGCCGAAGACCCACACGACGAGGGCCGCGCACGCCAGCAGCCAGCCGTACAGGAAGTGCACGGCCAGCCAGCGCAGATCGCGGTAGGTGCCCGGGTCCCCGACCGCGGTACGCACCCGCACACCGAGGTCGCCGACGAGCGGCACGTACAGCTCGGGGACGGCTTCACCGGTCCACCGCTCGACCTCGCGGCGCTTGAACCCCGCGACCCTGCGCAGCAGCAGGACGGTCTCGGGCAGCGCCCCGGCCCCGACCACCATGAGGGTTGCGACCGCGGTGAACACCAGAAGGGGCAGGAACAGCAGCGAGGCCAGCGCCAGTCCGGCCGTTCTCAACAACTGTTCCGTCGCACGCCGCTCGAGCCACGGCCTCTCATCCATGACGATCAGACTAAGCGGCCCGTTCGGAACGGGGAGGTGTGTGCGCCACCGGCAGGGGGTGTAGCCCGCTACACCCCGGATCGGGGACAGTGCCCCATCGATCCGCCCCGGCCCGGGAAGGCATCGTGGTGCCGGCGGGGCCGCCGGGCCCCACCGCACCGCACCGCACCGATGAAGGGAACGTCATGAAGGCTCTGCTCTGGGTCCTGCTCGTGGCCGCCGTCGCCGTCAACGCCTCCACCAGCTTCGCCTTCGACGGCGGCAAGCAGATCGCCATCAGCGTCGGCACCGGCATCATCGCGCTGGCCTCTGCCGCAGCCCTCTTCCTCCTGCGCCCGAAGCGCGCAAAGGCCTGACCCCGCACCACCGGAGCGCCCCCGCACCGGGACCAAGCCCCGACCCCGGCCCCGGGCGGGCGCAGATCCTGGGCAGGTTCCGGCCCCGGGCGGGCACAGGCCCCCGCCCGGCCCGCAGGCCCCGTCCCCGCAGGCCCGCCCGGCGGCCCGGCACGCCGGCACCCGCACCGCCCGCCCGCCCATCCGGTACGGGATCCGCGAGGTCAGCGCCACGCTCGGCGAGACACGGAAACGGCGCGCCGGGACCGCGGCACCCCGCGCCGGTGCCCACCACTGGACCTTCGCCCACCTGCGTGCCCCGGCCTCCGTTCCGGCTCCTCCACCGGCCACTCAAGCCACTCGGGCCACTCCGGCCGGACCACGACCGCCGTCCTGCGGGACGCCGCGCACCGGGGCGAGGCGGCGACCGAACTCGGTCACGAACGCCTGCAGAGGCACAACCCGCGGCACACGGATCTCACTCGGACAGCGGATACCGGGGGCCCGCTGCATGTGCTGCGGAAGACCGCCGGGTACGGCTCGCCCACCACCGCTCGGCGGTACCTCCGCCCGGACCGCCGCTCGTCCGAGCCGGCGAGGGCCGCGCTCAACGCACATCCCCCGGCCGGACGGGAGATGCCTGGTCCCGAGATGGTCCCGGAGGAGAAGCCTCGGCGGCATCCGCGACTCGTCAGCCGATCCGGCCTCCGGACACGCGAAAGCCCGCTGATCTGGAGTTTCCCTCCAGCCCAGCGGGCTTCCTGCACCGTCGGGACGACAGGATTTGAACCTGCGACCCCTTGACCCCCAGTCAAGTGCGCTACCAAGCTGCGCCACGTCCCGGTGCTCGTTCCCCCGGGGCTTTCCCCGGTTGACCGCGCACGAGAACAATAGCGCACTTGAGGGGGTGCTCGCAGACACCACCCGTCCGGACCGGCCACGACACCCGCCGGAGCCGGTCCGGGCGGTGCCCGCCGGCGGATCGGCCGCACCTTGCCGGCGGACCGGCGGACCCGGCCGGCGGCCCCGGGGCACGGCCGGCCGCGGCGGAAGATGAGTAGCCGTACTCATGTGTCCCGCACCGTGCCGGTGGATCCTTCCGGACATGACTGGAGCCCCTGTGCGGCAGCAGAACACCGGCGCCTTCTTCGCCCAGGCCGCGATTTCGTTCGCCGTGTCGGCGACGGCGGTGGCCGTCGGCATCTTCTTCCTCGACGTGAACGTGTGGGTCAGGGCCTTCCTCGGGCTCGGGCTGCTCTACGTGATCACGTCGGCGTTCACCCTCGCCAAGGTCGTGCGGGACAAGGAGGAGGCGCACCAGGTGGTCAGCAGGGTCGACCAGGCGAGGCTCGACAAGCTGCTCGCCGAGCACGATCCGTTCAAGGTGGACGGCTGATCCCTGCCCAGCCCTCCGACGGGGGCGCTGCGGTGCCCGGGCCGGCACCCCGGGCCGGGCCGGCCCCCGGGCCCGGCGGGGTCCGGGCACCCGCTTGACCTCAACCTTGCTTGAGGTTGAACGCTGTCGTCATGACTCCGAACACGATCACCGCCAAGGGCGTGAGCGCCCACGAGCGCACCCCTGGCAACGCTGCCCCGTCCCGCTCCTACGAGGACCTGCCGCGCCTGATGGCGCTGATGACGGGCGACGAGAAGCACGATTCCGCCGCGACCTCGACGCTGGACGTCCTGTGGGTCCTGTACGACCGCGTGCTGCGCGTGTCGCCGCAGACCGTCGACGCCCCCGACCGGGACCGCTTCCTGCTCTCGAAGGGCCACGGCCCCATGGCGTACTACGCGGTGCTCGCCGCGAAGGGATTCCTCGACGAGGAGACCCTGTCCGGCTTCGGCGCCTTCGACTCCCCGCTGGGCCACCACCCCGACCGGCTGCTGGTGCCCGGTGTCGAGATCGGGTCCGGCTCGCTCGGCCACGGCCTGGGACTGGCCGTGGGCACGGCCCTGGGACTGCGGGCCCAGGGCCTGACCGACCCACGGGTGTGGGTGCTGGCCGGCGACGCCGAGATGGACGAGGGCAGCAACCACGAGGCCGTCGCCTACGCCGGGGCGGCCGGGCTGGAGAACCTGCGCGCCGTGGTCGTCGACAACGACTCCGCGACCCACGGCTGGCGCGGCGGCCTGGCCTCCCGCTTCGAGGCCGAGGGCTGGTCCGCGGTGACCGTGGACGGCCGCGACCACGAGGCCCTGTACTCGGCGTTCACCGCCGCCCGCCCGGGCCGGCCGCACGCCGTCGTCGCCCGCGTCGAGCCGAAGCCCTCCGCGCACTGATCCCCGTCACGGCCGACCCGCGCACTCCGCCCCCTTCCGTCCCGCAGTACCCCGAGGAGAGACCTGTCATGACTACAACCGCAACCGCCCCTGCTCCCGCTGCCCCCGCCGCGTCCGCCCGTGACACCGCGCGCGAGCGGTTCGCCGCCGTGACCGGCGCGCTGCTGGACGAGGAACCGCGCCTGGCCGTCGTCCTCGCCGACATCAGCGCCGCCGCCTTCCGCGACGCCATGGAGAAGCACCCGGACCGGGTGGTCAACGTCGGCATCCGGGAGCAGTTGATGATCGGTGTCGCCGGAGGGCTGGCGCTGACCGGGATGCGGCCGGTCGTGCACACCTTCTCCAGCTTCCTGGTGGAGCGGCCCTTCGAGCAGGTCAAGCTGGACCTGAACCACCAGGGCGTGGGGGCGGTGCTGGTGAGCGCGGGCGGCTCCTACGACATGCCGACGGCCGGCCGCACCCACATGGCGCCCGGCGACGTGGCCCTGCTGGACACCCTCGACGGGTGGACGGTGCACGTACCGGGCCACCCGGACGAGGCGGAGGCGCTGCTGCGTCACGCCGTGAACGACGGAGGGGGCGACGGCCGGGTGTACCTGCGGCTGTCGCTGCAGGAGAACGCGCGGCCTCGGAGGGTGGTGCCGGGAGTCTTCGAGCCGGTGCGGGAGGGGCGCGGCGGGGTGGTCGTGGCCGTCGGGCCGATGCTCGACCCGGTGCTGGAGGCCGTGGAGGGGCTGGACGTGTCCGTGCTGTACGCCGCCACCGTCCGGCCGTTCGACGCGGCCGGCCTGCGTGCGGCGGCGGCCGGGGCGGACGCGGCCGACGTGGTGCTGGTCGAGCCCTACCTGGCGGGCACCTCCACCCGGTGGGCCGCCGCCGCGCTGGAGGACGTGCCGCACCGGGTCCTGGGGCTGGGCACGGCCCAGGAGGAGCTGCGGCACTACGGCACGATGCAGGACCACCTGGCCGCGCACGGACTGGACCCGCGCGGGCTGCGCGAACGGATCGGCGCCTTCCTGCGGCTGCGGCGGGCGTGAGGGTGTCCGCCGCCCCTAACCGCCGTACGCCCCGGCGTCGCCGTACGCGGACCATGTCCCGCCGTACGGGGTTCCTCCGGGGCCGTACGGTGCTTGCGCGGGGCCGTACGGTGCTTGCGCGAGGCCGTACGGTGCTTGCGCGGGGGCGGCGCCCCGGGGCGGCGGGGAGATCCCGTCGGCCAGTTCGCGCGCCATCGCCTTGATGGTCCCGAGCCCCTGCCTGCCCCACGGCCGGGGTTCGTGGTCCATGACCGCCGCGCTCCCGAGGACCTGCCCGTGGTGGTCGACGAGCGGCGCGCCCATGTAGGACCTGATGCCCAGCTCGTCGACGACCGGGTTCCCGGCGAAGCGCGGGTAGTCGCGGACGTCGTCCAGCACCAGGGCTTTCCGGCGCACCACGACGTACGGGCAGAATCCGTGGTCCAGGGGCACGCGCCGGCCCCGGTCCGCGGCACGCCCGGCCTGCGGGAGGCCTCCGTCGTACGGGAGGCCCGCAGGTGCCAGGATGCCGGCGAAGTACTGGTGCCGTTCGCCGACGAAGGTGACCATCGCCCAGGGCGTGCGGGCGGTCCGGGCGAGGGTGCGGGCGAAGTCGTCGAGGGCGGGGGCGGGGCGGTCCCCGAGGCCGAGCCGCCGCAGTCTCCGGGCGCGGCAGGACGCGTCGGGGTCGGCGGGGGTGAGCAGAATGTGGCCGACGGGGTCGTAGTCGGTCATGGTCGGTCGGTTCCCCCCATCGGCCGGGTGGCGTTGTCGATCAGGTGCTGGACGAGGGCTGCGAGCACGCCGGTGGCCGGGCCGGTCCGCCGCGCGTCGCAGGTCACGACGGGCACCTCGGGCCGCAGGTCCATGGCGGCGCTGACCTCCTCCGGCGTGTAGTCGTACGACCCGTCGAACCGGTTGACCGCGACGACGAAGGCGACGCCCCGGCGCTCGAAGAAGTCGACGGCGGCGAAGGAGTCCGCCAGGCGCCGGGTGTCGGCGACCACCACCGCGCCCAGGGCTCCCTCGAAGAGCTCGTCCCACATGAACCGGAAGCGTTCCTGGCCCGGTGTGCCGAACAGGTAGAGCACGTAGTGGGTGTCCAGGGTGATCCGGCCGAAGTCCATCGCCACGGTGGTGGTGGCCTTGGACTCGACCCCGGCCAGGCTGTCGGTGCCTTCGCTCGTCCGGGTCACCAGTTCCTCGGTCCGCAGGGGCTCGATCTCGCTGACCGCGCCGACGAAGGTGGTCTTGCCGACGCCGAACCCGCCGGCGACCAGGACCTTCAGCGGTGTCGGGAAGACCGTGCGGGAGGGGCCGGGAGGGGTCCGGTCGCAACGGGTCTCAGAGCCGTCGGCGAAGGCCACGAAGCACCGCCTCCAGCAGTGGTCGGTCGTCGGCGGGGGCCGTCACCGCCGGGGTCCGGGCGGTCAGCGCGCCGCAGTCCACCAGGTCGGACAGCAGGACCTTGGCGACGGCGGCGGGCAGCCTCAGGTGGGCCGCGACCTCGGCCACCGTGATGGGCCCCGCGCACAGGTCCAGCGTCCGGTCGTGGTCGGGGCCCAGGTGGGCGCGGGGCGGCCGGCCGGTGGCCATGACGAGGGTGAGCAGGTCGAAGCGGTTGGTCGGCCGGGTCCGGCCGTCGCTGACCGTGTAGGGGCGGACCAGGCGGCCGGCGTCGTCGTCGAGCCAGGGTTTCTCCTGCACGAGGGCCACGCTCACAACCCCGGTTCGTGGTGCGGGAAGGGTCCCTCGTGGGGAAGGGGCTCCTCGTGGGGGAACGGCCCCTGGCGCGGCGGGATCGACAGGTACGGCCTGACGCTCTTGACCAGCATCGCCATCTCGTAGCCGAGCACCGCGGCGTCGGCCTGCCTGGCGGCCAGCACGGCGAGGCAGGCGCCCGACCCCGCGGTGGAGACGAACAGCAGGCTGGTGTCGAGTTCCACCACCACCTGGCGCACCTCTCCCCCGCTGCCGAAGCGGGTGCCGGCGCTGCGGGCCAGCGAGTACAGGCCGGAGGCGAGGGCCGCCAGGTGGTCGGCGCCGTCGACGTCCAGGCCGTGCGCCGACCTGACGAGGCCGTCGGAGGAGAGCAGCAGGACGCTGCGGGTGTGGGGGACCCGGTGGGCCAGGCCGCTCAGCAGCCAGGTCAGGTCGGTCGCCTGCCCGGTGTGCATGTCGGTCGCCATGATGGACGTGGGTCTCCTCGGTGTAGGGGGCGGTTCGGCCGGTTCTCGGCTGCCCTGACGGGGCCCTGACGGGGCCGGGGTGCGGCCGGCCGCGGGACGCGGGTGCGGCCGGGCGCGGGGGACTCGCGGGAGCGCGGGGTGCGGGTGCGGGGTGGGGGTGTGGGGTGCGGGGTGCGGCGGGTCAAGGGGTGTCGGTGTCGGGTTCGTCGGCGAGGCTGACCCCCCTGCGGAAGGCCGCCATGAGGCCGGGGTCGTGCCCGACGTACTCCTCCGCCGGCCGGGCGGCGGGCAGTTGGTGCCGCGGCTGCGGGGCGGGGTGCTCCTGGCGCCTGCGGCGCGGCAGCCGGGGGCGGTCCCCCGTCCCCGTCCCCCGGACGGTCTCGGCGACGGGGCGGGGGGCCGGGGAGACGGCCGGGGGCCGCGGCGGGACGACGGACGGGAGCGGCCCGGGCCGGTGCGGGAGGGGCGGCGGGCCGTCGGCGGGACGGCCGCCGGTGGAGCGGCCGCCGTGCACCGGGCCGTGTTCCGGGTCCGGGTCGCCGCGCAGGACGGTGTGGAGGGTGGTGTCGTCCGGTGCGTCCAGGTGCCCGTGCCGCCCACCGGGCGGAGGCTCGAGGGTCCGGCGGCGGGAACGGCCGGTGCGGGAGGGGCGGGAAACGGCCGGTCCGGGGGCGTCCGTGCCACCGGTGGCGTCGTCGGCCGGAATGGCCCCCCTGTGCGCGGACGGCGTGTGGGGCGTGAGCGGCGCAGGCGCGGAAGGTGCGTGCCGGGGCCGGGGGCGTTCCGGGGAGGGCGGCGGTGGAGGCCGTGGCCTGCCCGGTGGTGGCCGCGGGGGCTTGTGCGGCGGTCCCGGTGTCCGTTCCCAGGAGTTCCGTCGGCAGGACCAGCACCGCCTGGGTCCCTCCGTAGATGTTGCTCTGGAGCCGTACGACCACTCCGTGGCGGCGGCCAGGGTCGCCACCACGAACAGGCCGATGCGGCCGTCCTGCACGAGTTCCGCGACGTCGACCCGGTCGGGGTCGGCCAGGAGGGCGTTCATCGTCATCCGGTCGGCGGCCGACATGCCCAGGCCCCGGTCCTCGACCTCGACGGCGAGGCCGGCGCGACCGCTTCGGTCCGCAGGAGCACCTGGGTGTGCGGGGCCGAGAACACCGTGGCGTTCTCGACCAGTTCGGCCACCAGGTGGATCACGTCCGCGACCGCGTGCCCCTGCACGGTGCCCACGATCGGCGGACCAGCTTGACCCTCGGGTACTGCTCGACCTCGGCGGTCGCCGAGCGCAGCACCTCGGTCACCGCCACCGGGCGGTCCACTGCCTGCGGGAGACCGCGCCGCCGAGGACGGCCAGGTTCTCGGCGTGCCTGCGGATGCGGGTGGCCAGGTGGTCGACGTGGAAGAGCCCCTTGAGCAGGTCGGGGTCCTCGACCTCGTTCTCCAGTGCGTCCAGCAGCTGGATCTCGCGGTGCACGAGGGACTGCAGGCGCCGCGCGAGGTTGACGAAGACCTCCACCTTCTCCTCGTGCCCGTCGTCCCGGGAGAGCGCGGCGGCCTCGATCAGGACCGCCTCCGCCGAACGGCGGGAGCGCTCCATCTCGTGGGGCGAGCAGGTCGATCTCGTCCCCCGTGGGGTACGGGACGGCCCCGGGCGGACGGGGGCGGACCTCCTCGCCCGCGCGCAGGCGGTCCAGCAGGGTGTACAGGCGGGTGCGGCCGCGCGCGCTCTCGTGGCGCAGCCCGATGCAGCGGTCGGTCAGTTCGCGGGCCTGCGCGCCGGCCACTGTGCCGCCCCACAGGACGAGGAGCGCGGCGGCCGCCGACGCGACGGCCGGCACCCCCAGGCGCAACAGCGGTCCGGTACCGGGGCCGGCGTGCAGGAGGGCGGCGAACGCGGCGGTGCAGACCAGCAGCACCAGCGCGGCGGGGAGGACGGCGAGGCGGACGAGGAGGCTGCGCAGCCCGGGGCCGGGCAGGACGGTGCGTGACGGGGTCCTCCCGTGCCGCCGTGCCGCCCGGTGCCCCGCCGGGCCGGCGGCGTCCGCGGGGCCGCGGCTCGGCTGCTCGGCGGATGGGTTGAGTGGGGACATAGCCGCCTCGGGGACGTCGGGGCCGGAAGGGAGTCGGGGAGGAACCGGTGAACAACCCGCCCGGGGTGGGCTGTTCACCGGTCGGTGACAGATCCCACACAGTAGCTTTCGGAGCGTGACGGGGAAGGTTTGGGAAGGTGAATCCGCTCCGGTGGGTGACGGCCCCGCCGCAGGTTCGAACAGGTTTCCCCGCCAGGCGAAAATCCGTGCGCATCCACGGGCCGGGGAGGGGGCCGGGGTCACGGTGGAGGCTGTGGGGGACGTGGGGCTGTGGGAGGGGCGTCGGGGAGCGGGGGGAGAATCGGGGGATGGATGCCAGCCGTGAGTCGGGGCTCGAGCCGGGCCAGGAGCCACTGCCGGACACTGCGGTGCCGGCCGTCGGGCGGCGGCCGCTGTGGTGCCGGCGGTGCCGCCGTCCGCTGACCGACCGCGTCTCGCGGATGTACGGCCTGGGACCGGAGTGCCGCGGCCCCGGGCCGCGGGTGCGGTCCCCCTGCAGCGAGGTCGAGCAGGAGACCCTGCCCGAGCCGTGAGGGCACGCCGGTGACGCGGCGGACGACGGGCCGGACGAGGCGGACGGGCGGGACGGGGCGGGCCGCCCGCGTCCGCTCAGTGGCCGGAGCCGCCTGAGCTGTCGGAGTTGCCGAAGCCGCCGGCGCGGACCGTCACGTTGACCCGTCCCCTGAGCCCGAGGACGGGCTCGGCCGTGCCGGGGAAGGTGCGGGGTACCCCGTGGTGGGCGAAGCGGGAGGGGCCGCCGAAGACGAACAGGTCCCCGCTGCGCAGTTCCACGTCCGTCCAGGGCCGGCCGCGGTTCTCGGTGTTGCCGAAGCGGAAGGTGCAGGTGTCGCCGAGGCTGAGCGAGACCACGGGGGCGGCGGAGCGCTCCTCCTTGTCCCGGTGCATGCCCATGCGGGCGCCGTCGCCGTAGAAGTTGACCAGCGCGATGTCCGGTTCGTAACGGGCCGCCTCCTCCTCCCCCAGCGTCGCGGCGACCGCACGGCGGGCCAGGGCTCCGAGCGGCGCGGGGAAGGGCTTGACCGGTGCGCCGTCGCCGTCGACCACGGTGCGGGCGTAGCCGTAGGGGTACCAGTGCCACCCCAGGCAGACGGTGCGCACCGACATCTGTCCGCCGTTCGGCATGCGCACCGTCCGCAGCCCGGCGGGGGGCTTCGCCCACTCCCGACAGGCGGCCAGCAGCCGCAACTGCTCCTGCGTGTCCAGCCAGCCGGGGACGTGCACCGCCCCGGCGCGATCTCGGCCGCCGGCAGGGGGAACAGCTCTCCGCTCATGCCCCCATGGTCCCCCGCGCCGGATTCGGCGGACGGAAGGGCGGACGGACGGTTACGTTCTGGAGCACGGGCCGGGCACGGGCACGAGCCGGCAAGGGCCGGTGAGGCCGGTGAGGCCGGTGAGGCCGGTGAGGCCGGTGAGGCCGGTGAGGCCGGTGAGGCCGGTGAGGCCGGTGAGGCCGGTGAGGCCGGTGAGGCCGGTGAGGCCGGTGAGGGCCGGATGCGGTGACGACGGGAGTGGCGATGGCAGGGGCGACGAGGGCGGCGGAAGCGGCCGGGTACGACGTGCTGGTGGTGGGCGGCTGCGGGGTGGACACCATCGTGCGGGTGGACGCGCTGCCCGTGCCGCTGGCCGACTCGGTGGGGGTGCCGCCGATCAGGGAGTGGGTTGGGCACACCGGAACCGGGGTGGCGCTGGGCTGCGACGCGCTGGGGCTGGCCACCGGGTTCGCCGACTTCATCGGCGAGGACCGCCTCGGCGACATGGTGCGCGAGCGGCTTTCCCGCAGTTCGGTGGACTTCCGTCCGCTGGTCTCCCCGCACGGCACCCGGCGGGCGGTCAACCTGGTGGACGGCGAGGGGCGGCGGATGTCGTTCTACGACGGACGCGACCCGGTGGACCTGCGCATGCCGCGCGACTTCTACCTGCCGCTGCTGCGCCGGGCCCGGCACGTCCACCTGTCGATCATGCACTTCGCCCGGTTCCTCCTGGACGACCTGGAGGGGTCGGGCACCACCGTCTCCACCGACCTGCACGACTGGGACGGGCGGGCCGCGCACCACCGGGACTTCGCTCTCCGCTCGGACCTGGTGTTCCTGTCCGCGGCGGCGATCGGCGGCCGGGTGCCCGAGGTGCTCGGCGGCATCCTGCGCGAGGGGCGGGCCCGCACGGTGGTGGCCACGGACGGCGCGAACGGCTGCTGGGTGCTGACCCGCGCGGACGTCCGCGCCGCGGACGGCCCCGGGGGCCCGGACGGCCCCGGCGGCCAGGGCGCCGGACCCCGGCACTTCCCCGCCGTGCGGCCGCCGGCCCCGGTGGTGGACAGCAACGGCGCCGGCGACGCGTTCGTCAGCGGCTTCCTCCACGGGTACCTGGCCGGGCGCCCGGTGGAGGAGTGCGCACTGCTCGGCTCGGTCTCCGGGGCCCACGCCTGCACGGGCGAGGGGACCCACGGTGCGCTGGTCGACGCGGCGGGGCTGGCGGCCGGCGCCGAGGCCGCCGGGCCCGGGTGGACCGCCGGGCCCGAATAAAACGCCGGGCAGGCCGGGGACGCCGGGGTCCGGGGCCCCGGTCACCGGGCCGGCCGAAGCAGCTGACGAGAAGAAAACCACCCGCACCGTCGCCCGCTGCGGAGACGGCGACCGGAAAGGACAGTGGACTTGGCCGTGCACGAGGACGAAGAGCAGATCCGGACCCTGATCGAGCAGTGGGCCGCGGCGGTGCACCGGGGCGACATGAACGGTGTCCTGGCGGACCGCTCCGACGACATCGTCATGTTCGACGTCCCGCCGCCCTGTGCGGGCGTCCGCGGCATCGACGCCTACCGCGAGACATGGCCGCCCTTCTTCGAGTGGCAGGCGCAAGGCGCCACGTTCGAGATCGAGTCGTTGGACGTCACCGCCGGGAACGATGTGGCCTTCGCCCACGCCCTGCTGCGCTGCGGAACCCCGGAGGACTTCGCCGAACGGCCGGAGAACCGTCTGCGGCTCACTCTCGGGCTGCGCAAGGAACACGGCCGGTGGGTCGTGGCGCACGAGCACCACTCCTTCCCCCACACCGCCGGAGGGGAGGCCGCGCCCGCCGCCGCTGCCGCTGCTGCCGCCGAGCAGGAGGTGCACGCGGTCCACCGGCAGTGGTTCGACGACACCGCCGCGAAGGACCTGGACGGGCTGATGTCCCACATCGCCGAGGACGTCGTCTCCTACGAGCACAGCGAGCCGCTTCAGCACCTCGGCGTGGAAAGCATCCGAGAAGAGTGCAGGCGCGGGCTGGAAGCAACTTCCGGGGCCGTCGGCTGGGACGTCCCGGACCTCGAGGTCCTGGTCCGGGAGGACATCGCCGTCGCCTGGGGCCTCAACCGCATGCAGGCTCAGCAGCCCGACGGCGAGACCGTCGAAACCTGGTCACGGGGCACGCGGGTGTTCCGGAGGAGAGACGGCGAGTGGGTGATGGTCCACCAGCACGTCTCCTTCCCCTTCGACCCGACGACCGGCCGGGCGAGGACCGACCTGCGCCCGTAGGGAGGACCGCAGCCCCGGGCGCCCCGGCCGAGCCGGCCACGGGACGGGCCGGGCCCGGGCGGGGCGGGACGGCTCAGGTCTCCCGCTCGGGCCGGTAGGAGTCCGGGTCCACCCCGAACGTCCAGGCCACGCCCTCGCGTGCGGTGCGGGTGGCCGGCGGCACCCGCAGCCAGTAGACGCGCGAGGTGCCGTCCGGCTCGGGGGTGGAGTTGACCACCTCCACCATCACCACCGGCTCGTCGTCGCCGAGGTCGATCCGCCACAGCACACCGGTCTCGTCCCGGTGCAGCGGTCGGGCCCCGGAGTCGGCCAGGTAGCGGTCGTAGCCGTAGTGCTCGAGCATCACCCGGCGCAGCTCGGCGTTGTCCTCGGTGCGGATGCGTTCGGGGGTGATTCCGGCGAGGTCGTCGAGGAAGCCGGCCGGTACGGGCATGCCGCGCCAGGCGTGCAGGGCGAAGCCGTCGGGGAAGGCGAGGGCGGGGCCGTCGGCGCGGTCGAGGCGCCCGGCCTCGTCCCGGTGGAGTTCGACGGGGCGTTCGGCCAGGACGGCGACCCGCTCGTAGGGCCACCACCAGCCGGCCGCGCGGGCGACGGCGGCGAGGCCGTCGAGCCGGTGGCCGGCTCCGTCGAAGGCGGCCAGCCACGGTGCGTCGTGCTGTCCCGCGACGGAGTCCAGGAGCGCCTGCCGCACGGCGGAGCGCAGGCCGCGCGCGGCCCCGGAAACCGGATCGGTGCCGGTGCCGGTGCCGGGGGCGAGGACGTCGGTGATCCCGTCACGGATGCGCAGGGTCAGGGCGGCGGTGGACTGCCACAGCCCGGCGCCGGTGAGCGCCCAGCGCTCGGCCCACCCGCCGGGGCCGAGGAAGGCCAGCAGGCGCTGTCGTTCCTCCTCCCACGGGCGGGTGCGCACCGCCTCGCGGACGCAGGGGCCGGCGGCCTGCGGGCCGGGGACCACGCCCGCGGCCTCCAGCGCGTGCCGGGCGCGCGCGACCACGGTGCCGGCGCGGTCCGCGGCGGCGTCGGCCGCAGCTGAAGATGCGGCTGAGGCCGAGGTTGCGGCGTCGGCCGCGGCTGTCGTGAGGTCGTGGCGGCCGGTGAGGAGCAGGGCCATGGCCGTGGCCTCCAGCGGCGATCCGGCCCACACGATGTGCTCGGGAGCCGCGAGGCCGGCCGCGCGGTAGGCCAGGCGGACGCCGTCCTCGGCCGCCCGCCGGGCGGCGGGCCCGGTGGCCGCGGCGACGGTGCGCCAGTGTCCGGCCGCGGCGACGAGCCGGGCGGTCTCCGGCTCTCCTGCGACCAGGTCGGGTGAAGTCGTCATGGGTTCTGGTGTCCTGCTTTCCTCGGGTGGGAGCGGTCGTGCCGCGGGGAGCGTCGGGGTGCGGCGGCAGAACGCGGGACGAAGCGGGCGGAACGGTCGGGGTTCCTGGGATCTGCCACCGCGCTCCGTCCGCCTTCCGCCCGGTCCGCCCGCCGGCGGTTCAGTCGGCGACCACGCGCACCGCGCCGGGGGTGTACTCGCGCTGGCGGACCACCCGGTACCAGCCCTTGGGCAGCGGGATCGGGGCGTGCTCCTCGTGCACCACCCGGCCGCCGTCGGGCAGGTGGAGCCAGGCGGCGCCGAAGGGGCCGGGCTCGCGCCGCAGCGCCCCCGGGCCGACGACCGCGTGGGCGTGGCCGGTGACCTCGCCCAGGGCGAGGACCAGGCGGCCGCGCGGGTCGCGCGGCTGCTGCGGCAGGTCTCCCGCGCCCTCCGGGAGTTGTTCCCCCGTCACGGGCACGATCAGGACATCGCCCTGCCGGTACATCGGCGGCTCCTCTTCGGTTCCTCTGCCGGTTCGCTCACCGGTCGGTTCGCTACGGCAGGAACGCTAGGACGGGGGTCTGACACCGCGTCGCCCGCCGTGCCCCCCGCGCACTCTGTCACCGGGCATTGCTATGAATGGCGCATGACGCAACAGCAGCACCTCACAGAGCTCCTCGGCCTCCCCGTGGTCGATTTCGCGGACGTCTCGGCCAAGGGCGACCTGCCCGCGGCGGACTCGGTCGCCTGGCGGGTGGGCGTCGACCCCTACGACGACGAGGGCGGGGAGGACTTCGAGGAGCGCTGGCGGCGTTTCCTGGGCACCGTCGACCCGGCCGGGGCGGGCGGTGGTGATCGGCCAGTGGGGCGAGCCGTACGACAACGACTCCGGCGAGGTCGTGTCGCTGCTGGTCGGCGCCCGGGACCGGCTGACCGGCCTGCGGGCGGTCTTCCTGGCCGACCTGGAGATGGAGGAGGCCGAGATCTCCTGGATCGAGCAGAGCGACGTCACCCCGGTGCTGGAGGCCTACCCCGCTCTGGAGGAGTTCGGGGTGCGGGGCGGCTCGGGGCTGCGGTTCCCCGCCGTGCGCCACGAGGCGCTGCGCCGGCTGTGGTTCGAGACCGGCGGCCTGCCCGGCGAGGTCGTGCGCGGGGTGGGCGCCTGCACCCTGCCCGCCCTGGAGTACCTGGAGATGTGGCTGGGGGTGTCCGACTACGGCGGGGACGCCGGTGTGGCGGACCTGGCTCCGCTGCTGGAGGGCGGCAGGTTCCCGCGCCTGCGCCACCTGGGGCTGCAGGACAGCGAGATCCAGGACGAGATCGCCGCCGCCGTCGCCTCCGCCCCGGTCGTGGCCCAGCTGCGCTCGCTGTCGCTGTCCATGGGCGTGCTCACCGACGCCGGCGCCGAGGCGCTGCTCACCGGCCAGCCGCTGACCCACCTGGCCGAGCTCGACCTGCACCACCACTACCTGAGCGAGCCGATGATGCAGCGGCTGCGCGAGGCGCTGGAGCCCGCGGGCGTGCGGGTGGACCTGTCCGAGTGCGAGGAGCCGGAGAGCGACGGCGACGACGGCACCGTGTGGCGGTATGTCGCCGTCTCCGAGTGACGGCGCGCGGCCGGGGCCGCCGCGTTTCGCCGTCGTCGGCAACCCGGGGAACCGGCGCGTCTCGCTCTTCGCCGAGGCCGTGCGCGGCGCGGGGCTGCCCGCGCCCAGGGTCGTGCCGTGGCGGGAGGTCCTGGACGGGCGGTACGGCTTCGCCCCGGGCGAGGTGGTGCGGCTGGACTCGCCCGGCGAGGACGCGGAGGTGGACCGGCTGCTGCGCGGCGCGGACGATCCGGCGCGGGTGGAGGGCACGGCCGTGTGGTACCGGCGCTTCACCCGCGCGGCCGCGGGCGTGGCTGCGGCGGCGCGCGGGGCGGGGGCGCGGCTGCTGGACGACCCGGACGAGCTGGCGGTGCTGTTCGACAAGCGGCGCTGCCACGCCGTCCTGGAGGCGGCCGGCGTCCCCGTCCCGGGGGCGCTGGGCGGCGACCCCGTGTCCGGCTGGCAGGACCTGGCGGGGCGGCTGCGGGAGCGGCGGCTGCGCCGGGCCTTCGTCAAGCCCGCGCACGGCTCGTCCGCCTCGGGGGTGGTGGCGCTGGAGTACGCGGGGCCGGGCCGGGTGGTCGCCACGACCTCGGTGGAGACCGGTCCGGGCGGGGCCCTGTTCAACTCCCTGCGGGTGAGGCGCGTCGAGGGGGAGGGACGGGTGGGCGCGCTGGTGGACGCCCTGGCCCCCGACGGCCTGCACGTCGAGCGGTGGCTGCCCAAAGCCTCGCAGGACGGCCGGCGGGCGGACCTGCGGGTGGTGGTCGTCGCCGGGCGGGCCACGCACGCCGTGGTGCGCACCAGCCGCCACCCCATGACCAACCTCCACCTGGGCGGCGCCCGGGGCGACCTGGACGCGGCCCGCCGCGCGGTGGAGGCCGCGGGCGGCAGCTGGGCGGGGGCGCTGGCCGTGGCCGAGCGGGCCGCGGCCTGCTTCCCCGGCACGCTGTGCGTCGGCGTGGACCTGCTGCCGGCCACGGGCTGGCGGCGGTTCGCCGTCGGCGAGGTCAACGCCTTCGGCGACCTGCTGCCCCGGCTGACCGGCCTGCCCGGCAGCGGGGCGGAAGGACTGGACACCTACGCCGCGCAGGTCGCGGCGGTCATCGGCAAGGAGCACCACCTGTGCAGCACGCACCCGTCCCGGGCACGGTCCCGGGCGTGACCCCGGACGCGGCCCCGGGCGTGATCCCGGACGTGACGCCGCGTCCGGGGCCGGACATGAACGGGATCGTCGGAAGCCACGACATCCTGCTGGTCACCCTGGACACCCTGCGGTACGACGTGGCGGCCGAGCTGGCCGCCGACGGCCGGATCCCGAACCTGGCGGCCCGCCTGCCGGGCGGGCAGTGGGAGCGGCGGCACACCCCGGGCAGTTTCACCTACGCCGCCCACCAGGCGATCCTGGCCGGCTTCCTGCCCACCGGCCTCCCCCGGGCCGCACCCGCGGCTGTTCGCGGCCCGGTTCGCGGGGAGCGAGACGACCGCGGACGGCACCTGGGTCTTCGACACCCCGGACCTGGTCTCGGGCCTGTCCGCGGCCGGGTACCGGACGGTGTGCATCGGCGGGGTGGGGTTCTTCAACAAGCAGGGGCCGCTGGGGTCGGTCCTGCCGGGGATGTTCGACGAGAGCCACTGGGAGCCGGAGTTCGGGGTGCCCTCCCCCACCTCCTTCGAGGCGCAGGTGGCGCGCGCCGAGGAGGTGGTGGCCGGACTTCCCCCCGAGCAGCGGTTGTTCCTGTTCGTCAACGTCTCGGCGCTGCACCAGCCGAACTGGTTCCACCTGCCCGGTGCCACGGCCGGGGACGGGGACACGCGCGAGAGCCACGCGGCGGCGCTGGAGTACGTCGACCGGCACGTCGGCCGGCTGTTCGCCGCGACGGGCAGCCGGCGGCCGTGCTTCGCGGTCGTCTGCTCCGACCACGGCACGGCGTACGGGGAGGACGGCTACACCGGCCACCGGCTGGGCCACGAGGTGGTGTGGACGGTGCCGTACGCGCACTTCGTCCTGGACGGGCCCGGCACGCCCGGGGCCGCCGCCGGGAGCACCGGCACCGCCGACGCCGACGACACCGCCGGAGGAGCGTCGTGACCACCACCGCCACCACCAACACCAACACCACCGCCGCCGGGGACCTCCGGCCGTACGAGAGCTACGTGTACGCCTACCCGCACAAGACGGCGTACCGGCCGCTGCGGCCGCGGCCGCGGCTGCGCGAGGTGTGGGCGGGCGAGCGGTCCGACGCGCTCTCCCTCTACCTGCACATACCGTTCTGCGAGGTGCGGTGCGGCTTCTGCAACCTGTTCACCCGGGTCGGGGCGCCGGACGGGCTGGCCGGGGCGTACCTGGACGCGCTGGAGCGGCAGGCGCGGGCGGTCCGCGAGGAGCTGGACGCGGCGTCGGCCGGAGGGGTGCGGTTCGCCACCGCGGCGTTCGGCGGGGGGACGCCGACGTTCCTGGAGGCCGGCGAGTTGTCGCGGCTGTGCGACATCGCGGAGCGGGACGCGGGCGCGGACCTGCGGGCGGTTCCGCTGTCGGTGGAGGCCTCACCGGCCACGGCCACGGCCGACCGGCTGGCGGTCCTGGCCGAGCGGGGGGCCACGCGGCTGAGCCTGGGCGTGCAGAGCTTCGTGGAGGCCGAGGCGCGGGCGGCGGTGCGGCCGCAGCGCCGGGCGGACGTGGAGGCGGCCCTGGGCCGGATCCGCGACGCGCGGTTCCCGGTGCTCAACATCGACCTGATCTACGGGATCGACGGGCAGACCGGGCGCAGCTGGCGGCAGTCGCTGGAGGCCGCGCTGGCCTGGGAGCCGGAGGAGCTGTACCTGTACCCGCTGTACGTGCGCCCGTTGACCGGCCTGGGCCGGCGGGGCCGGCCGAGTCGGAGGCCGCGTGGGACGCGCGGCGGCTGCGGCTGTACCGGGAGGGCCGGGAGCTGCTGCTGGAGCGGGGCTACGAGCAGGTGTCGATGCGGATGTTCCGCCTGCCCGGCCTCGGCGGCGCGAGCGGCGGCGGGGACGAAGCCGGGGCCGGGGCCGGGGCCGGGTCGGGGACGGGCGCGTCTCCTCCGGCGGCGGGGGCACGGAGTACTGCTGCCAGACCGACGGCATGGTGGGCCTGGGCTGCGGCGCCGCTCCTACACCTCCCGGCTGCACTACTCATTCGACTACGCGGTGGGCACGGCCCGGGTGCGCGGGATCGTCGACGACTACGTGGCCCGCCCTGCGGAGGACTTCGCCCGTGCCGAGGTGGGCTTCGCCGTCACCGGGGACGAGGCGCGCCGCAGGCACCTGGTGCAGTCGCTGCTGCAGGCGCGCGGCATGGACACGGCCGCCTACCGGGCCCGGTTCGGTTCGGACGCGTCGGACGACTTCGCCGCCGAGCTGGACGCCTTCGCCGGGCGCGGGTGGCTGGACGGCTCCTGCGGCCCGGGGCTGCTGCGGCTGTCGCCCGAGGGCCTGGCCCATCCGACGCCGTGGGCCCCGCCCTGTTCTCCCCCCGCCGTGCGTGCCGCGATGGCCGCCTACGACCCGGAGTGAGCCGTACCGCGATGGACCTGACGCTGCTGTACCGGGGCCCGCTGGCCTCGTGCGACTACGACTGCCCGTACTGCCCGTTCGCCAAGCGGCGGGACAGCCGCGAGCAGCTGCGGGCCGACAGGGAGGCCCTGGAGCGCTTCGCCGGGTGGGCGGAGGGCAGCACCGGCGACCGGCTGTCGGTGCTGTTCACGCCCTGGGGCGAGGCGCTGACCCGTTCGTGGTACCGGCGCACTGGTGCGGTTGAGCCGGCTGCCGCACGTGCGGCGGGTGGCCGTCCAGACGAACCTGAGCTGCCGCACCGGCTGGCTGGCGGAGGCCGACACCGCCACCCTGGCGCTGTGGTGCACCTACCACCCCGGGCAGGTGCCGTACGAGCGGTTCCTGGGCCGGTGCCGGGAGCTGGACGGGCTGGGGGTGCGGTACAGCGTGGGGATCGTCGGGCTCCGGAGCACCTGGAGCAGGCCCGCCGGCTGCGCGCCGACCTGCCCGAGGGCGTCTACCTGTGGGTGAACGCGGCCGAGGGGCACGTGTACACCGACGCCGAGGCGGCCCGGTGGACGGAGCTGGACCCGCTGTTCGGGTACAGCCGGCACCCGCACCGCAGCGGCGGGCTGCCGTGCCGGACGGGCGAGTCGGTGGTGTCGGTGGACGGCGACGGGCAGGGCGCCGCTGCCACTTCGTGCCGCAGGTGCTGGGCAACCTCTACGACGGCTCCTACCGGGCGGCACTGCGCCCCCGCGCCTGTCCGCTGGCGGTGTGCGACTGCCACATCGGCTACGTCCACCTGGAGTCGCTGCCGCTGTACGACGTCTTCGCGGCGGGGTCCTGGAGCGCGTCCCGGCCGGGTTCTGACGGCTCTTCCGCAGTCTCCCGGCGTTGGCCCGGGGCTCTCCTGACGGTGTCCCGGGCCACACCGACACCGTGTTGAACATGTTCAAAAACAGTCTACAGTCCTGCTCGAGCGAAGTTTTGAACACGTTCGAAAAAAGGGGTGGGTCCTGTGGACCTCACAGTGGTCAGTTATGCCGTCTACCTGCCGGTCAGCATCGGCCTGACGGTCTGGGTCGCGCGAACGCTCAGCAGGAACGGGCGGATCTTCCTGAACGACGTCTTCTCCGGGGACGAGAAGCTCGCCGACGCCGTCAACCACCTGCTGGTCGTCGGCTTCTACCTGGTCAACCTCGGCTTCGTCGCCCTGTGGATGAAGACCGAGCAGGCGGTCGCCCACACCCGCGGGGTCTTCGACGCCCTGTCGACGAAGGTCGGCACCGTGCTGCTGGTGCTCGGCCTGCACCTGAACGTCTACGTGCTCAACAAGCTGCGCCGGCGGGGGCTGATGGACAGCGAGCAGCGCCCGGTGCCGCCCCAGGGCTGGGCGGCCCCCGCCGCCCCGCGGGCCTGACGGCGGGGCGGCCCGTCATGGCCTCCTCCGCAACGGCCGGAGCCGCGCCCGCACCGGAGCCCGCGCGGAGCCCGCGCCGGCACCGGCGGGGACGCCCGGGCCCCCGCGGCTGCGGCGGCTCACCGTCCTGCACGACCCGCCTGCCCGCTGTGCCGGCACCTCGCCGGCTGGCTGCGCCGCCAACGGCAGCTCGTCCCGCTGGAGTTCGTCGCCGTGGCCTCCCCGAGGCCGCCCGGCGGTTCCCGGGGATCGACCAGCGGGCCGCCTACGGGAGATCACCGTGGTCGGCGACACCGGCGAGTTCTGGACGGGCCACCACGCCTTCGTCACCTGCCTGTGGGCCCTGGCCGAGTACCGGCCGACGGCCCACGGCTCAGCACCCCGGCCGGGCTGCCGATGGCCCGCGCCGCGACGCTCGCCGCCTCGAAGTACCGCAGCTCCGCGCAGGACCGCAGTGGCGGAGGGCGGCGGCGGGAGGGTGGCGCGCACCGGGGGCGCAGGGGAACCCCCGGTTCCGCGCCCTGCCGCCCCGCCCTGGCAGGGCTGGGGCGGCGACTCCTGGGACGGGGACTCCTGGCCCAGGACGACTGCGACGGGGCCTGCCCGGCCTCCGTTAGGCTCGGGCACCGTGAACGGAGCCAAGCCGACCGACGGAACCGGGCCGACCGACGGGGCCGGCCCAGCGGCGCGGGCGCCGGGGACCTTTCCGGAAAGGTCCCCGGCGCCCGCGCGCTGCCCAAGACCGCAAGAGCGAGCAGACCCGGGCGCTGATCCTGCACACCGCGATGCGGCTTTTCCAGGAGCGCGGCTACGACAGGACGACCATGCGCGCGGTCGCCAAGGAGGCCGGGGTCTCGGTCGGCAACGCCTACTACTACTTCGCGTCGAAGGAGTACCTGATCCAGGGCTTCTACGACCGCATGACGCACGAGCACACCGAGGCCGCCCGCAAGGCGCTGGCCGGGCACCGGGACTTCGGGGAGCGGCTGCGGATCGCGCTGGAGACCTGGCTGGACTGCGCGGAGCCGTACCACGAGTTCGCGGCCCAGTTCTTCCGCAACGCGGCCGACCCGGACAGCCCGCTCAGCCCCTTCTCCGACGAGTCCCACCCGGCCCGGGCCACCTCGGTGGACCTGTACCGCGAGGTGCTGATGGGGTCCGACCTGGCGCCGAAGCTGGACGCGGAGCTGGCCGGGCTGCTCCCGGACATCCTGTGGCTGCACCAGATGGCCGTGGTGCTGTACTGGGTCTTCGACCGCACTCCCGGGTGCGTGCGCACCCGGGAGTTCACCGCCCGGTCAGGCCCTCTGGTCGCCCGCATCACCAACCTGTCCCGGTACCGGGTCTTCCGTCCGATCGTGCGGGACGCCAAGCGGTTCATCGAGGACTTCATCGTGCCCGGCTTCGGCCGGTGGCCGGACCCGGGAACGGGAACGGGAACGGGCCGCACGTCCGGCCCCGGGGCGGCGGACGCCGGGGGGCCGGACCCCGCGGCGGGGAGGGCCGCGCCCGGGCAGAAGTGACCGGACCGCCCCGGCCCGGCCCTCGGCCGCGGCGTGCGGCGGTCACCCCCGGCCCGCTCCCGTTGCGGGCACGTCGCCCGGGCGGCGGGTCCCAGGGGCCGGCCGCGGTGTGCCGGGTGGCGCCGGGGGCCGTCGGGGGGTCCTGGGCGGCCGGGAGGCCGGCCAGCGGTGCCACCTCGGCGAGTCCGCCCAGGACGTGGTGCGCGGCACCGTAGTCCAGGTGCCGGGTGAGGGCGGTCGGTACGGCCGCGACCCGGGCTCCGGCGGCCCGGGCGGCGGCGACACCGGTGACCGAGTCCTCCACCGCCAGGCACCGCGCGGGTGCGACGCCGAGCCGGCGGGCCGCCTCCAGGTGGAGGTCGGGCGCGGGCTTGCGGCGGGCCACCTCGTCGCCGGGGACGACCGCCGTGAAGTGGCCGGCGAGGCCGTACTCGGCGAGCCAGGTCTCCACCCACGGCCGGTCCGAGGCGGAGACCAGGGCGAGCGGCATCCCGGCGCGGGTGAGGCGGTCCAGCAGTTCCGGGGCGCCGGGCAGCAGCACGACGTTTCCCGGGTTCATGTGCACCTCCCACAGTTCCCGCAGCCGCGCCAGGTGGCCCTCGACCGGGCCGGGCAGTTCGGCCAGCAGGTCCGGGTAGCCGGCCGGGCGCCCGCACACCTCGACCGCCCAGCGGTCCGCCGGCAGGGCGCGGCCGTGTTCGGAGAAGAGTGCGGAGCAGGCGAGGAAGTCGCCGCGCACCGAGTCGACGAGGGTGCCGTCCAGGTCCAGGAGCACGGCGTGCGGCGGGCCTTCGGCGCCGGGTGCGGTCACGGTCGCCCTCCCCCCGCCTCGCGGTCGCCGTCCTCCACCTCGCGCAGCACCCGGGCCGGGTTCCCGACCGCCAGCACTCCGGCCGGGACGTCCCGGGTGACCACGCTGCCGGCGCCGATGATCGCGCCGTCGCCGACGGTCACGCCGGGCAGCACGATCGCACCGCCGCCGAACCACACCGAGTTCCCGACGGTGATCGGCTGCGCGATCTCCCACATGTCCCGCCGCATTCCGGCGTCGAAGGGGTGGTCGGAGCTGTAGAACTGGCAGCGCGGCCCGATCAGCACGTCGTCGCCGAAGGTGATCGGGGCGCTGTCCAGCATCGTCACGTCCCAGTTGACGAGCGCCCGGTCGCCCAGTGCGATGTTGAGGCCGAATTCGCACAGGAAGCGCGGCATCACCCAGCACTGCTCCCCCATGCTGCCGAGGAGTTCCCCGAGCAGCGGTGCCCGGCCCTCGTGGTCCTCCAGGGCGGTCGTGTTCAGCCGGTCCAGCAGGCCGGCGCAGCGGCTGCGGTAGGGCTGCAGTTCCTTGCCGGCGGCGTTGTAGTACTGCCCGCTGGGCAGGAGCGAGGCCAGGTGGGCACGGGTCAACACGGTTGCGGTTCCTTTCCGTCGGTCGTCCTGTCCGGGTCCGGGGCGCTGCGGCGGTCCGGGGGGCCGGGGCGGGGGACGAGGGTGAGAGCGACCGGGTGGTGGTCGGAGGCAGGCGGGGCGTCCGCCTCCTGCGGCAGGGCGCGGACCACCCGGTAGTCCGCCAGGTGCGGCAGCAGCGGCGGGGAGACCAGCAGCAGGTCGATCCGGCGCCGCGCGCCGTCCCGGCCCAGGTGCCCGTAGGTGGGGGAACGGTCGCCGCAGTGCGCGCCGGCGTCCACCAGCAGGGGCTCCTCCGGCGGTCCCAGCAGCCGTGCCACCGGTTCCCGGTCGGCGTCGGTGTCGCCGGGTGCGGTCTGGTGGGCGCGTTTGTGCGGCGGGGTGCGCGTCCAGTCCGGTTCGGGGTCGCCCGGGGGCACGGTGTTGGCGTCGATGCCGAGCACCAGGGGCGGTGCCTGCGGGTCGGCCAGGTCGCGCAGGTGGTCGGCCTCGATCCGCCGGTGCAGCGTGCTGAAGGGGTCCAGGTGCGCGACTGCGAAGCGGAGCGGCCCCGGCCAGCCCGGCAGCCCGAGCAGCGTCTCTCCCCTGCCGTGCCACAGGGCCTGCGCGAAGGGCAGTTCCCTGGTCTCCAGGAGCTCCACCGACGGATCGCGGAAGACCGCCATGTCGCAGTCGGTGCGGGCCGGGAAGAGGCTGCCGGGCATCGCGAAGTCCGCGCAGGCGTCCTCGAAGAGCGCGCCGCCCCTCTCCCGCCAGTGCCACCCCTCGGTGGTGAGCAGCACCGTCGGGCGCAGTGCCCGTACCGCCGCCACCTGTGCCCGCCAGCGCCGGTCGTCGCCGCGCCGGCGCTCCAGCGCGGCCTCGTACAGGTTCCAGAAGACGATCCGGGCCGCGGGCGCAGGGGGGCCGGACGTCTTCGGTGCGCCGTCGGTCATTTGAAGCCGACCACCATCGACTCCGGCCCGGCCAGGTGGGTGGTGCGGGTGTCGCGGAACCCGGTGGCCGCCATCCACGCCCGGCAGTCGGCGCCGGTGTAGTCGTAGCCGCCGGGGACTTCCATGTGCATGATCAGGCTCAGGATCAGGCCGACGGCGTTGCGGCTGCGGGCGTCGTCGATCAGCGTCTCGTAGACGATCACCGCCCCGCCCTCGGGCAGGGCGTCGTGGGCGGCGCGCAGCAGGTGCAGTTTCCTGGGCTCGTCCCAGTTGTGCAGGATGTGGCCGAGGACCAGTACGTCGGCGCCGGGCAGCGGGTCGCGGAAGAAGTCGCCGCCGACGAAGGACACCCGGTCGGCCACGCCCAGGCGCGCGGTGTTCTCGCGGAAGCCCGCCTCGGCCGCGGGCAGGTCGAAGCCGGTGGCGTGCAGGTGGCCGTGGCGGCGCAGCAGGTGGGCGGGCAGGGTTCCCTCGGCGCAGCCGACGTCGGTCAGCGTGCGGTAGCGCTCCCAGGGGAACGCCTCGGCCATGGCCAGTGCCGAGCCGAGGCTGAGCACCGTCATGTCCCGTTGGAAGGCGCGGGTGGACTCCGCGGTGGCGTAGGTGGTGGCGTAGAAGTCGGTGCCGTCGCTCACGTCCGGACTCGGCCGCCCGGTGCGCAGCACCTCGGTGAGGTCGGCGGCGAGCTGCCCGCACTGGGCGCTGATGGAGGCGCCCAGGTAGGTGGCGGGGGTGTCGGTGCTCAGGTAGGCGGCGGCCTCCGGGCTGTTGGCGTAGGCGCCGTCCTCCCCGCGGCGCAGCAGGCCGAGGGCGACCAGGGCGTCGAAGAAGTCCCGTGCGGTGCGCGGGTGCACCCCGGTGCGCGTGCGCAGCGCGGTCTCCTCCAGCGGTCCGGCCGACAGCGCGGTGAAGACGTCCAGTTCCAGGGCGGCGGCCAGGATCCGGGTCTTCCACTGGGCCCACATCAGGTCCGTGACGGGGTGGGGGGAGGGCAGTGCCGTGGGGGCGGTCATCGCAGGGGTGTCTCCTTCACCGGGACGTGGTCGGGTGCCGGGCGCGGCGCGGCAGGGCGGGCGGGTGCGGCAGGTACGGCGGGTGCGGTGGTGCGGCGGTGCGGGGCGCGGCCAGGCGGTTGGCCGCGGCCAGCACTGCGGCGGTGAGCAGTGCCGACGCGGCGAGCGCCAGGGGGATCCCGGCGGCGCCGCCCGCGCCCGCGGCGGCGACGGCGCCGGGCAGGGCGGCGCTGCCGGCCAGGTTGAGCAGGAGCAGCACGGCGGCCACCCGCTGCCCGTCGCCCAGCGCGGTGAACGCCTGGGCCAGTACGGTCGGGAAGACCACCGAGAGCGCGAGTCCGGCCAGGGCGTACCCGGCCGGGGCCCAGTCGCCGAGCACCGTGCTCAGCAGTGCCGCGGCGCCGGCGAGCAGCCCGGTCAACGCCGGCCGGGCCGGGCTCCAGGTGCGGGTGAGCCGGGGGACGACCAGCCGGCCCACCGTCAGCCCGGCCCAGAACAGGCCGGTCAGGCCGGTGGCGCGGGAGGCGGGGTGCCCCAGGCCGGTGAGGTGGGTGGAGGCGAGCGCCGCCACCGAGCTCTCCAGTCCCGCGTACAGCAGCGAGACCGCGGCGAACACGGCGAGCAGCAGCCGTGGTCGTCGTGCCGCCGGCCCGGACGGGTCGCCCGAGCCGGCGGGCGGGGGCGGCGTCGGGGCCAGGGGGGCGCGGCGCACCGGCAGGCAGAGCGCCGTCACCAGTGCGGCGGCCGCCAGGACCGGGACCGGTCCGGTGCCGGAGGCCATCAGCAGCGGGCCGGTCACCGCGCCGGCGCCGAAGCAGGCGTGCAGCAGGTTGAGCACGGTGAGTTGGCGGTGCCCGAAGTTCTCCCCGGCGTAGGAGTTGAGCAGCAGGATCAGTCCGCCGAAGCCGAACCCGGCGGCCGTCGCCAGGGACAGCAGCAGGCCCCATCCGGTCGTTTCCGCCGTCCGCACCGCCACTGCCATGCCGCCGGTGGCCGCTGCGAACAGGCAGGTCAGTGAGGCCAGCAGGGTCCGGGCGAGGGCGCGGGCCCGGGCGCCGCCCAGGGCGAGCAGCGCCAGGAGGGCGCCCAGGTTGTAGAGCATCACCAGTTCCACGCCGCTGCCGGGTGGCAGCCCGTAGGACTCGCGCAGCAGGGGGCGCCGCCCCGGCGGCGCCGGTCACCACGCCCAGCGGCACCGACAGCACCAGCGCGGCCGCGGTCGCGGCCCGGTCGGTCCGCGGGGCGGGGCGGTGGTCAGCGGCGGTCACGCAGCGCCCTCCCTCCCAGGTGCGGGGACTCGAAGGCGGCCGTGCAGCCGTCGGAGAACGGTGCCTGCGCGAACAGGCCCAGCTCCAGCGTGTGCTGCGTCCAGCCGCTGAAGGTGCGGACGAATTCCCAGCCGCCGGCCTCCTGCGGCTGCCGTCCGCCGTGGGGCTCCTCCTCGGCCCGGACGAAGGCGGCGACGCGGCCGCCCTCGCGGGTGAGCAGCAGTCCTGCCCGTGGGCCGGCAGTGCCGGGCCGAGTGCTTCGTCGGAGTCCGGACGGGAGAGCACGCTGACCGCCGCCCAGCCGCCGGCGCGGGTGCGTTCCAGGCACAGTTTGAACCAGCCGTCCGGCCCGTACAGGCACAGCCCGCCGGCGTCGGCGAACCGCCGGCCGGCGACCGAGACCGCGGCCCAGGCCGTGAAGTCCCCGTTCAGCGGGCGCCGCAGGGCCGGTACGCCGGTGCCGCGGTGCCCGGGAGAGTGGAACAGTCGGCGCCGGCCGGTGCGGTGACCCGGATCCCGTGCCGGGTCGTCGCGAACGCCGCCGGTACGCCGTCCCGCCGCCAGCCCTCCGTCAGGCGGACGGGGGCCCGCCGGCTCCGCGGTCGGCCCGGCGGCCTCCCGCACGGGACCGGGGGCGGGGGCGGGGGCGGGGCCGGGGGCGTGGGCGTGGGCCGGCGCGGCGGGCCGGTCGGGCCCGCTCACGGGTTCGTCATCCCGCCGTTGACGCCGAGCGCCTGCCGGTGACCGCGCGGGCCGAGGCGAGGTAGGCCACCGCCCCGGCGACGTCCTCGCGGTCTGGAACTGCTGCTGCGGGATCATCGACCGCATGCGCTCCCAGCACTCCTCCTCGGTCTCGCCGGGGCGGGTGAACTCCGCGATCAGGTAGCGCCACATGTTGGAGCGGACGATGCCGGGGCAGACCGCGTTGACCGCACTCGTGCCTGGCCTCCTCCAGCGCCAGCGCCGCGGTGAAGCCGACCACGCCGAATTTGCCCGCGCAGTAGTGCGCCACCTTGCCGAAGCCGGTGCGGCCTGAGACCGAGGAGAAGTTGACGATGGATCCGCCGGAGGCGCAGCAGCGGCAGGGCGTACTTGCACGAGAAGACCCCGTCCAGGTTGCCGGCCACCACCTCGCGGAACTCCGCCAGCTCCATGTCCGCCACCGGGCACACGTGGGTGACCCCGAAGGCGTTCACCACGGTGTCCAGACGTCCGGGTTCCTCGGCGAGCCCGGTACAGCGCGCGGACCTGCGCCTCGTCGGAGGCGTTCACCCGGCGGCCCGCACGGCCAGGCCCTCCCCGGTCAGCCGCTCGGCCAGTTCCGCCGCCTCGCCGTAACCGGTGGTCTCGGTGGAGCGGTAGTGTTGTACCGGAGGGCAGCCGGTCGGTGTCCCCGACCACCACGTGTGCGCCGCGGCGGGCGAACTCCTCGACCACCGCGGCCCCGATGCCGCGGGCGCCGCCGATCACCAGGCAGACGGTGTCCCGGAGGGGTCGCGGCCTCCGGGTCCCGGCGCGGGTGCGGTGGTGCGGGCGGCACCCGCCGCCGTCCCGGGCCGTCCCGGCGGGTGGACTCAGCCATGATGTGTCGCCTCTCCTGTGCGGTGCGGTGCCGCGGCGGCGCCCTCCAGGGGTAGGCCAGCTGCGGCATGACGGTCGCGTCGAGCAGCCGGGGCAGCGCCCGGTAGTCGGCCAGGTTGCGGTCAGGCTGCTCCACCACGGCGTGGAGTTCCGGGAGTTCGCGGTCCGCTGCGGCCTCGGCGGCCTTCACCCGCCGCCGCAGCTCGGCCCGGTCGGCGGCGAAGAAGGCGGTGAAGACCGCCTCCGCCGCCCCGGCCGCCGCCAGCGGATCGGTCCCGGCTCGCGGGGAGACCCGCAGCGCGGTGGCGATCCGCTCGTCGGCGGGGAAGCCGGATTCGTCCGGCCTCCCCTCCAGGGCGGCCAGGAAGGCCCCGGGGCCGTACGGGGCGGTGCGGGCGAACTCCGGCGGCGCCCAGTCGCGTGCGACCAGCCTGGCCACCGCGGTGTCCTCGTCGATCCGGCCCAGCGGCCCGACCCGGTCCATGCGGAACGCCGAGCCGGTGTCCAGCACGGTCGGCAGCAGTTGCGGGCGGGCAGCAGCTCCACCGCCGGGCCCACGTCGGCGGCGAGCACCGGCACGCCGTGCTCCAGCGCCTCCAGCACCACCCGGCCGAGCGTCTCCCGGGACGCGGTGCTGGGAAGAGCACGTCCACCTCGGCGAAGAACTCCCCCAGCCGCTCCGGGGGCAGCAGCCCCGCCGTCCGCACCAGGCCGGGGTCGGCTCCGGCGGCGGCCACCCGCTCGCGCACCGCCTGCCCCTGCCACCGCGGGTCGTTGGGCTTGCCGGCGCACAGCAGTTCCACCGCGCCGCCGTCTCCCGGTGGGCGCGGGCGGCCACGTCCAGCACCTGGTCGAAGTTCTTCGCCAGCGACAGGGCTCCCAGGTAGCCCACCCGCAGCGTCCCCCGGCCGGTTTCGGCGCCGCCGCGCGCACCCCGTCGGGGCATCGGGTAGGCGACCGCCGAGCCGCCGCGCTCCACGGAGGGGAAGTGCCCGCGGTAGAGCGCCCGGGTGTACTCGGTGGGGAAGAGGGCCAGGTCGCCGGGCGCACCAGCGGGGCGCACAGCTCCTCCTGGAGCCAGTAGCCCGACCACAGCGCGGTGTGCACCTCCCGCACGATCCGCACGTCGGCGCCGGTGCGCTCGCGCCACAGGTGGTACAGGAAGGCGTACGGGCCCGATCCGGCGTACACCACGTCGTCCCCGGTGCCTCCTGCGGCCCGCAGCCCGGCCTGGCAGCGGGGCCAGGCGGTGAGGTCGTGCAGGTGCAGCGCGGTGCGCTGCTGGAGCAGCCGGAGCACCTGGCGGTGCATCAGGACGGCGCCGTCGTAGATCCCGACAGGTCCGGCCCGCGGTAGTCATGCGCGTGCACCCGCACAGGCGGCCACCTCCCCCGTCCGGTCGCCGCCGGTGAGCAGTTCCCGCAGGCTCGCGGGGTCCATGCCGTGCACGGCGAGCTGCCGGTCGTGCACCAGGGTGGCGATGTCGCCCCGGACGCCGTGCACGGTCGCGTCCAGCAGGTGCCGGGCGCGCAGCCGCTCGCCGAAGCCGCCCTGGACGCCGTTGTACTCCACGGTCAGCAGCCGGTCGAAGGAGCGCAGCGCCGCGACCTGGGCGGCGGTGAGCCGGGGGTCGAGCGCGGCGCAGTGCAGGTGGGCGACCTCCCCGGCCCGGTTGACCGCGTCCACCAGCACTCCGGCGTAGCCGAAGGTGACCACCGCGCGCCGCCGGTCCGGCCCCGGCGGGACGACCCAGACGGCGCCGTCCACGTCCCGTTCGCAGCCCCAGTCGGGCTGGTCGTACTGGCGTCCACCATCGAGACCAGTGGGCGGTCTCCGGGCGGGCGTGCTGGTGGCGCAGGCAGGCGTCCAGTTCGGCGGAGGTCACCGGCTCGTACACCCGCGCGCCCAGAACCAGGCCGAGCAGGTTGAAGGCGTTGTGCGCGCCGCCCCAGGCGGCCCAGTTGCGGCCGGCGAGCAGCAGCAGGTTGCGCACCCCGGTCGTGGCTTCGGTGAGCATGCTGAGCGAGTCCATGTAGTACATGGCGTCGGTGGCCACGACTTTGAGGGTGTCCTCGGCAGCGACAGGGTCAGCCCGACGCCGATGGTCTCGGCCAGCCCGACGTTGGTGTACGGCGGGCCCGCGGCGAGGCCGAAGCGGGCCGCCATGTCGGCGGTGAAGACCGCGGCGCTGCGGCCGGTCTCGGCCAGGTGGGCGGAGAGGGCCGCGCCGGCGGTGGTGGCGAAGGATGCCTTCGCGGGCGGTGCGCCGGGGGCGGCCGGCGGCTTGAAGCTGTGGGCTCCCTTGCGGGTCCGGCACACCAGCACCGCCGGGCCCTCGCCCTCCAGCAGTTTGGCCAGCGCGTCGCCGACCTCCGGAGCGGTGCCCCCACCTCGGTCACCTCCCGCGTGTAGGCGGCGAGGTAGTCGCGGTTGAGCGGCTTGGCCAGCGGTTCGATGCCCTTCCCGTTGGCGTCGACCACAGGACGAGGTTGCGCAGGCCGGCGTCGTGGGCGAAGCGCAGCGCCTCGAAGGTCGAGCCCTCCTGGAGCTCGCCGTCCCCGGCCAGGCAGACAACCTTGGTGTCCGACCCGCGGCGGGTCAGTTCCCATGCCCGGCTGACGGCCTGGGCGACGCCGACGCCCAAGCTGTAGCGCATGGTGTGGGAGAAGCCGAGGTCACGGTGGACCACCCCGGTCAGCCCGTGGTGCAGCGCGGTCAGCGGCAGGAAGGGGAACTGCCCGCGGACGTAGTGCTCGGCGTAGAAGGCCGGGCGATGTGGCCGCGCCCCACCACCAGGACGGGACCCCCCTGCTCGGCCGGCGCGTCCGCGCGGCCGGCGGGCACCAAACCGAGGTCGAAGCAGGCGCGGACGATGCCCAGGGAGGACAGGCAGCTCTCCAGGTTGCCGGACCCGGCTATCTCGTGCATCCGGCGCAGCACCTGCGCGCTGTCCCGGTACAGCCGCTCGGGCACCGCGCGGGCCAGCGCCCGCAGTTCGGTGAGCAGGTCGGTCGGCGCGGGCCGCGGGTCCGTGCCCGTGTCCGTGTCCGTGTCCGTGACGGTCCGCAGGGCGGCCAGTTCCGCCTCGACCACTGCCCTCTCGTGGGGCGGCAGGGTCGGCAGCACGGCGGTGGCGCGCTCCTCGCAACGGCGCAGCAGCCCGCTCACCGGGCGTCCCCGAGGACCTCGTCCACGGCCTCGCCCAGGACGGAGAGCAGTTCGTCGATGTCGGCGTCCTCGCTGGTGAAGGCGGGCGCCATCACCACCCAGTCGTCCTGGCCGCGGATGATCAGGCCGCGCCGGAGGCAGGCGGCCGCCACCTTGGCGCCCGCCTCCGGGTCCGGCCCGTCCGGCGGCAGCAGCGTCACGCCGAAGAGCAGCCCCGCCCCGCGGATCCGGCCGCGCCCGCCCAGCACCCGTCGCAGCCCGGCGTCCATCCGTGCGGAGAGCCGGGCGACGGCGCCCAGCGCGTCGATCTGCTCGAACATGTCCAGCGCGGCGACCCCGGCGGCGGCCGACACCGGGTTGGCGGCATAGGTGTGCGACGGTGCGAACGCCCGGGAGCCCGCCTCCCCGTCCAGCACCGGGGCGATCCGGTCGCCGATCAGTACCCCGGCCAGCGGCGCGTAGCCGCCGGAGATGCCCTTGCCGACGCAGATCAGGTCCGGCGTCGTCCCGAAGGTGTCCGCCGCGAAGGGGGCGCCGGTGCGGCCGAAACCGGTCACGATCTCGTCGAAGACCAGTGTCACGTCGTACCGGTCGCAGACCTCCCGCAGGGCGGGCAGGTAGTCCGGCGGGGCACCGCCATCCCGCGGAGGTGGATCACCGGCTCGACCACCAGTGCGGCCACCGAGTCCGGCCCCTCGGCCTCGACGGTGCGGGCGATCAGCTCGGCCGCCGCCGCACCGGACCGCTCGTGGGGCACGCCGAGGAACGCCTCCACGCAGTCCGGCGGCCACACGTGCACCACCCCGGGCAGGCCCGGGCCGAAGCGGGCGACGTCCGGGCGGCCGGTGACCGACAGCGAGCCGAAGGTCGCCCCGTGGTAGCCGTGGTAGTGGCTGAGCACCTTCACCTTGCCCTGCCGGCCCTGCTCGTGGTGGTACAGCCGGGCGAGCCGGATGGCGGCCTCCACGCTCTCCGAGCCGCCGTTGACCAGCTTGGCCGCGACGATGCCGTCCGGCGCCAGGCGGACCAGGCGCTCGGCCAGTTCCAGGGCATGGGGGTTGGTGCCGTGCAGGGGCGGGTGGAAGGCCATCGTCTGCACCTGCTTGGCCACCGCGGAGGTGATCGGCTCGGCACCGTAGCCGAAGCAGGTCACGAAGACCCCGGAGAGCCCGTCCAGGTACGTGCGGCCCTCGGTGTCGGTCAACCGCACCCCGGAGGCGGAGGAGAACAGGACGGACTGGTCGGAATACGGCACCTCGAAACAGTAGGACGAGATGTCGGCCGGCCACGTGATGTTTTCGGGCATGGCTTTCACGCCTTTCTCGAGCAGGTCGGACCGGCGCCGCGATGGTATTTCCGGACGGCGCCGAAGAAAGCGGAAAACAGCCGGTCGCCACTGCGGCGCACGCGCCGCAGCAGGACAATTAATTCCCGGACTTCTTTCCCGGGAAATTCCACCGGTTCCCCGGACGGCGCACAGGGGCAGCCGTTCCGGGAGGACAGGTCCTCAGCCGCCGGTGAGCAGGGCGTGCGCCCCTGCGCGCCGCAGCGGCGAGAGGAGTTCGAAATAACGCGCCCAGGCGGGGCTGAGGATGTCGCGGACAAGGACGTCCTTGGCGATGTCCACGATCACCGGTGCCGCGGCCGCGTACAGCAGCGGCATCAGCAGCCGGTGCTCGCCCTCGGCGAGCAGGCCCTCGGCCCGGCATTCCGCGATGAACCCGGCCAGCAGTGCCGGCCCCGCCCGGTCACCCGGGGCCGGCACGCTCAGGCACAGTTCGGCCGCCCAGGCCAGGTCCAGCAGCCGGTCGCCGGCCCGGGCGTTGTCGAAGTCCAGCACGGCCGTGACGCCGTCCGGACCCAGCAGGAAATGGTGCCGGTGCAGGTCCGCGTGGACCACCGCGTCGGCGACCGGGGCCGGGGCGTCCGCCAGCAGGTGCGCGGCTCCCAGCAGTTCGCGCAGCGCCCCGGCGACCAGGCGCCCCCACGGGTCCGGGCGGGCCTCGGCGGCCGGCAGCAGCCCGGTCGCCTCCTCCAGCGCCAGGTGCGGATCCTCCTGGTCCACCAGCGGGTTCACCGGCATCCGGGCCAGTTCCTCGACCGTCCTCGCGGGCAGGGCGTCCAGCGTCCGCCTCAACCGCAGCGCGGTGCCCAGCACCGCCCGTACGGCGTCGGGGCCGGAGTGGTGCGGGGAGGTGCCCGGACAGCGGGGCAGTACCTCGCACACCACCCCGTCGCGCCAAGCCGCGGCCTCGCCGCGGACGGTCGGCAGGACCTCCGCCGCCGGCACGCCCGCGGCACGGCAGCGCGCGACCAGGTCGCGTTTGAGCGGGTAGAAGCCGGCGGGTCTGGCCGCGTCCGGGTTGAGCTGCGCCTTGAGCACGAACGCGCGGCCGCCGGTCTCGTACTCCCACAGCCCCGCGGTGTGGGTCAGGGGCTGCTCGCCCCCGCTCGTCAGCGGGCGGAGTCCTCCGGGGTGCGCCACTCCCCATTCGGATGCCAGTAGGCCGGCCACCCAGGTGGCGCTGCCCGGTTCCAGGGCGGACATTCCGGTTCCCCTCTCGTACCGCACGGTCGAAGGCATTCACGACGAAGACCGGAGCGCGAATGCGGCGATTCACAAAGAGGTGCACGTGGGAGAGAATTCCGCTCACCCGGTCGACGACGCTACCAGACGTCGCGGCCCCGCGGTGAACGAAAGTCCGCCGACTTCACCGGACCACCGGGGGCCGGGAGGAGACCGCCGGGTTTTCGGCCGGGGAATGGCCGAAAAGCAGACCGATTGCATTTCGTGGCCGAAAGGCGTCGCACTGTGCGCCGAAATCGGCCGGCGGAAGCGTCCGCCGGGCCGCGCACGACGGACCTTCCGGGACGTTCGGGGAATACGCGGGGCCGGGGATCCGCCCGTTCCGCGACGGCCGAGGGAGCGCCTCCGCGTGCTTCGCCGGCCCCGCGGGGCTCGTTTCTGAGCGGTTTGCCGTCCCGGGGCCCGTGCGGCCGGTGCGACGGCCCGCGCGGCCGACGGGGCGTGCGGCCGACGGGGCACGGGACGCGGGGCGCGGGGAAGGGTGGCGCAGCACAGCCGCGGCGGCCGTCCGGTGCCGGACGGCCGCCGCGGCTGTGCGGTACGGGCCCTACAGGGGCAGCAGGTCGGGGCGCTTGGCCACGACGTGGTCGCCGGAGGACTCCCCGCGCAGCCTGCGGCCGATCCACGGCACCAGGTGCTCGCGGCCCCAGCGCAGGTTCTCCCTGCGCACCTCGGAGGCCGGGCGGACGGCGGGCTCGGGCCACGCCTCGTCCGGGTCCGAGGGCACGTCGATGCCGAGGACCTGGGCGGCCCTGAGGGCGACCCGGGTGTGGCCCTCGGGCGAGAGGTGGAGGCGGTCGTTGCTCCAGGCCCGCCGGTCCTGGACCGAGCGCAGCGACCACAGGTCGAGGACCGGGCACTGGTGACGGTCGGCGATGGCCCGCACGTGGGCGGTGTAGGTCGCGATCTTGCCGCGCAGGTGACGCAGCACGGGGGTGCCGCGGGTGTCGAAGCCGGTGCACAGCAGGACGGTACCGACCTCGGGCGACAGCCGGGCCACCGCGGCCTCCAGCCGCTCGGCGACGTCGTCCGGGTCGCTGCCGGACGCAGGATGTCGTTGCCCCCCGCGCAGAAGGTCACCAAATCGGGGGCGAGATCCACCGCGCGCGGGAGCTGGTCCTCGACGATCTGGTCGAGCAGCTTGCCGCGCACCGCGAGGTTGGCGTAGCGGAACCCCCCGTCCGGCGACCGGCTGCCGAGCAGGGCCGCGAGCCGGTCGGCCCATCCGATGAACGTGCCGTCGGGCGGGGTCTCCGACACCTTCGGTGAAGCTGTCCCCAGTGCCGCGTACGACCCGATGGCGCCCGGGGCGCCCTTGCGAAGTGTTGTCGAATCGTCTGCCACGGAAGACATACTTCACTCCGTCAAGTGACCTACGCCACCGTAAGTAGGGGTTGACGGGGGGTGATGTTCTTCACTCGCACCCGTGCGGGCGAACGGCCGTCACGAACTGGCGTCACGGACAGCCGTCACGAACGGGCGTCCCGCCCGCCCGTCAGGCCTTTCTCAGGTGGACCACGGCGGCGTCCAGGGGGCCGTGCAGCGGGATGCGCAGGCCGCGGTGGGCCAGGAGGGCCCCGCTGTGCAGCTCCCCGGTGGCGGCGTCCCGGTAGAGCGCGTCCCGGTCCAGGCCGCGCAGGCGCAGCGGCGGGACGGGGGTGCCGAACCGCTGGGCGTGCCGCCAGGCCAGGACGGCCGTCTCGCCGCCGTCGCCCCTGCGGTACTGCACGGCGCTGAAGCCGTCCCCGCCCGGGCCGTCGGCGCCCGCGCAGCCCGCTCCGGTGCCGTCCGCGGGCGCGCGCAGCCGGTGCAGCTCACCGTGCTGGACCAGGTGCCGGATGCGCTTGTAGAGGGCCACCAGGTCGCGGGCCTCGGCCAGTTCCTGGCCGCTCCAGGAGGTCAGGTCCCCGCCGACGCCCAGCACTCCGGCCATGGCGCTGACGAACCGGAAGCGCAGGTTGGACGGGCGCCGGTTGAGCGTGGTGTCGGTGCTGTCGGCGGCCAGGGACGTCATGACGCGGGCCGGGTGGAGCTGGCTGAGGCCGTGCTGGATCGCCAGCCGGTCCAGCGGGTCGGTGCTCTCGGAGACCTGCACGCGGTCGGCGCGGGCCAGGATGCCCAGGTCGGTGCGGCCGCCCCCGCCGGAGCAGGACTCGAACGTCACCCCGGGTGGGCCTCGCGCAGCCGGTCGAGCAGTTCGTACAGCCCCTCGACGTGTTCGGCGTCCAGCCGTTCGGGCCAGGGGTCGCCGGGGCGGCCGGGGTCGGTGGAGCAGCGGCCGAGGTCCCACCGGACGTGGTCGACCGGTGCGTCGCGCAGCAGGGCGTCCAGTCGCTCCCACAGGTGGCGGCGGACCTCGGGGCGGCCCAGGTCGAGCAGGAGCCGGCCGCGGTGCGCCGTGGGGCGGCGCCCCGCGCGCTGCTGCACCCAGTCGGGGTGCTCCCGGTGCAGCCGGCCGCCGGGGGCGACCGCCTCCGGCTCCAGGCGGAGGCCGAACCGCATGCCCAGGTCGTGCACCTCCCCGGCCAGCGGCTCCAGCCCCTCGGGCAGGCGGGCCCGGCCGGGCGTCAGGTCGCGGGCAGGCAGCCGTCGACGACGAACAGCTCCACGCCGATGTCGGCCGCCCGGCGGACGAGTCCGCCCGGGCCGGCCGCTCCGCTGCCGCCCGGCCCCCGCGCGTCGTACAGGACCGGGCTCAGCCGGTCGGCGCCGGGGACGACGTGGGCGAGCTGCCAGGCGTGCCAGGCGCGGCTGGCCGCCCCGAAGCCGCCGCCGGTGCGCAGGCCGGCGAAGACCGGGGTGGTCCAGGACCGTCCGGGGTCCAGGCGCACGACGCCGGCGTCGTCGTGCCCGGCGCCGCCGGTGGCCTGGACGGTGCCGTCGGGCAGCCGGTCCACGCAGATCCGCCAGGAGCCGGACCAGGCCAGGGCCGCGCTGAACACCCCCGTGCTCCTCCCCCGCCGCGCCGTCGTCCAGGGCGATCCAGGGCAGAAACTGGTGTCCGGTGTGGCCGCGTCGGCTGCCGATCCGCTTCTCGCCCGGCGTCAGCGGGGTGCGCACCAGGCGGCTCTCGGCGGCCCAGCGGCCGTGCAGGTGGGACAGGCGCCAGCGGTCCCGTGGGCAGGGTCCAGGTCGCGGAGTCGGCGCGCAGCACCTCGACGGGGACGGCGCCGGGGCCGCCGAGGTGCCGCAGGCGCACCCAGCGCTCCAGGACGTCGGAGCCGGTGCGCATCCGGTAGTGCAGGGTGAGGCGGACGCGGTGCACGCGGTCGCGGAAGTGCAGGCGCAGCAGGCCGCCGGCGGCGTCGGCGCCCTCGTGGGCCCACTCCACGCCCGGGCGGCGGCGCTGCGCAGGGCGAGCGCGGGGCGGGCGAACCGGGGGCCGCCCTCGACGGGGTACTCCTCGCGCCCGTCGAGGGCGGACTCGAACGGCCAGTCCCCGGGCAGCGGTTCGGCGGCCAGCCGCTCGGCGTCGTCCAGGGTGATCGGCGGACCCCAGTACAGGTGGAGCAGTTCGTCGCGGTCGGTGAGCCGCAGCGCGTAGGAGCTCGAGGGGCCCGAGAGGACCCACAGCCGCCCGTCCCCTCCCGTCCTGACCACACCGCCCATGGTGCTGGCGGGAGGAGGCGCGCGGCAAGGGCGCACCCCGCACATACCGCGCGGTATGAATGGGCGGGCGGCTGTCGTATGGTCGGATCCGGCCGGTACGGCGGTGACGAGCACCGCCGGCCGCCCCGAGAGAGGCAAGGAGCGCCGGTGACCCAGCAGACGCCCGAGACCGCCCCGAGCGGGACCTTGACGACCGAGACCCTGCTGACCGGAGTGCGCAACTTCCGTGACGTGGGCGGCCTCCCGGCCGCCGACGGGCGCAGGGTCCGGCACGGACGGCTCTACCGCAGCGGCCACCTGGCCCACGCGACGGATGAGGACGCGGCGTTCCTGGCCTCGCTGAACCTGCACACCGTCTTCGACTTCCGCAACGCCGCCGACATCCGGCTCGAGGGGCCGGACGTCCTCCCCGAGGGCGTGGGCTACGTCAACATGCCGCTGTCCGACCCGGCGCAGGGGGCGGAGTTCTGGCGCGTCGTGCGCAACGGGGACATCGGGGCGCTGCGCGAGCAGCTCGCCGACGGCAGGGCGGTGCGGCGGATGGTCACCTCCTACCGCCACACGATCCTGCACCGCACCGCCGAGCACAGCAGGCTGCTGCACGCCCTGGCCGAGAACACCCTGCCCGCGCTGCTGCACTGCGCGGCGGGCAAGGACCGGGCGGGCCTGTCGGTGGCGGTCACCCTGATGGCGGTCGGCGTGGACCGCGAGGCGGTGGAGCACGACTACCTCGAGAGCAACGCCGTGCACCGCCGCTACGCGGTGCGGCGCGACGACGACGCCGAGCCGGCCACCACCCCGGAGGTCATGGAGCTGCTCAGCCCCCTGTTCGAGGCCCGCTCCGAGTACCTGGCCGAGGCGTTCCGCACCATCGACGAGACCTGGGGGACGGTGGACCGCTACCTCGGAGAGGGCCTCGGGGTCGCCCCCGCCACCCGGGAGCTGCTGCGCGAGCGGCTGCTCACCGAGGACTGACGGCCGCCCCGGGGGAACCGGCGCGGGGCCCGTCCGGCGGCGGACGGGCCCCGGCCAGGGCTACTGGGCGCCGAGCAGGTAGAAGATCGCGAAGAAGAAGAACACGATGAAGTGCACGGCCACCAGGTAGATGAAGACCCGCACGGTCATGCCCATGGGGGCCTTGTACTGCTCGTCCGACGCCGGGACCGGGCGGCCGGGCCGGGCGTCGGGGGCGGGGCGGGGGGCGGGCTGCCCGTCTGCGGGTTGCTGGTCTGCGGGGCGTTCGGCGCGGGCCGGTTCGACGGACACGGTGAGGGTTCCCTCCGGGTGGGCCGGCCTGGGCCGGGGTGCGGGCGGCAGGACCGTCCGGGCCGCCCCGGCCGGCGGGTGCGGGCGGGGCGGCGGACGCGGTCGGTGCGGGCGGGGTGGTCAGTGCGGGCGGCGGGGCGGGGTGCCGGCGCCCAGGCACAGCTCCGCCGTCCCGCTCTGCAGCAGGGTGTGGACGAACATGAAGTCGACGCCGTCGTGCGAGGCGGCGGTGAGGCGGTGCGGGGTCAGCGAGTCGTAGTGGGCCGCGTCCCCCGGTGCGAGTTCGTGGACCGCCTCGCCCAGCACCAGCCGCAGCCTGCCGCGGGTGACGCACAGCCACTCCTCGCCCGGGTGCACGCGCACGATGTCGCGCTGCGGGCCGGACGGGACGTGGACCCGCAGGGCCTGCATGGCGCGGCCGGGCCCGCCCGCGCGCCAGTAGGTCCAGCCGCCCGCGTCGGCGGCCTCCATCCGGTCGGCGCGGAGGACCGGTTCGGCCTCGGGGGCGGTCTCCCCCAGCAGGTCCGAGACGGTGGTGCCGTAGACCCGGGCGAGGGAGAGCAGGACGGGCAGGGAGGGCTGGCGCTGCCCGGTCTCCAGCCTGGACAGGTGGGCGGGCGAGAGGCCCACCCGCCGGGCGGCCGCTTCCAGGGTGACGCCGCCGCGCCGCCGCAGTTCGCGCAGCCGGGGCGCGACGGCGGGCAGCGGGTCGTGGGTCCCGGCGTCCTCCATGTGTGAGGTCATGCCTCCGGTATAGAGATTTTTTGCCCGAGAGGCAAGGTTCTTGCCTCTCGGGCAAAAACAGGAGGGACGCCCGGGCCCCGTCCGGGACCCGGGCCCCTGGGCCCCCGGTCCCCGGACGGGCGCCGTTCCCTACTTCTCCCGGACGACCACGAAGTCGGCCAGGGCCACCAGGTTGCGGCGCACCTGCTCGGGCATGTCGACCCGGTGCAGGGCCTCGATGGCCGTGGCGTGCTGGCGGCGGGCCTCCTCGGAGGTCCACTCCCGTCCGCCGGCCTTCTCGATCAGCGCGGCGCGGTGGGCGAACTCGGCCTCGTCCAGGTCGCCGTTCTCCGTCTCCTCGGCGTCGGCGGCCAGCAGCCGCGCCAGCTCCTCCGACGCCTCGCCGCCGGCTGCCAGCGCGGCGACGACGGGCAGGGACTTCTTGCGCTGCCGCAGGTCGGACCAGGTCTGCTTGCCGGTGGTGGCCGGCTCCCCCAGATGCCCAGCAGGTCGTCGACCGCCTGGAACGCCAGCCCCAGGTGGTGCCCGTAGTCCTCCAGGGCGTCGGCGACGGTGTCGTCGGCGCCGCCGAGGACCGCCCCGACCGAGACCGCGCAGGCCAGCAGCGCGCCGGTCTTGTTGCCCTCCATCTCCAGGCACTCCTCGACCGTGACCCGGTCGCGGTGCTCGTAGGAGATGTCCTGGGCCTGCCCGTCGATGAGCTTGCGGGCGGCGACGGTCAGGCGGCGCAGCGCGCGGGCTCCCTCGACGGTCCCCAGCTCCAGCAGCACCTCGTTGGCCAGGGCGAACAGGGCGTCGCCGACCAGGATGGCCTGGGCCGGGCCGTGCACCTTCCACACCGTGTCGCGGTGGCGGCGCTGCTCGTCGCCGTCCATCAGGTCGTCGTGCAGCAGGGAGAAGTTGTGCACCAGCTCCACGGCGACGGCGCCGGGGACGCCGACCTCGGGGGCGGCCCCGGCCGCCTCGGCGGACAGCAGGGCGAGCGCCGGGCGCACCGCCTTGCCGCCGTCGCCGTGCGCGGGGCGCCCGTCTGCGTCGATCCAGCCGAAGTGGTAGGCCGCCACCGCGTCCATGGGGGCCGCCAGCCGGGCCACGGCCTGCTTGAGCAGGGGCGTGGACAGGGTGCGTCCGCGTTCGAGGAGGGAAGCGACGCTTCTGTCCTCGAGGACCTCGGTCGCCTCGTCGTTGGCCGGACTCACGTTCTCTCCTCCTGCTGTGGGCACTGTGGTCGGGTCCGCGGGACGGCGTGCGCCTCCGCGGGCACCGGGCGGCCGGCGTCGGCCAGGGCGGCGCGGGCCGCCGCTGTTCCGCTGCGCACCGCCCCCTCCATGGTCGCGGGCCATCCGGTGTCGGTCCACGCGCCGGCCAGGTACAGGCCGGGCACGCGGGTACGGGCGGACGGGCGCAGCCGTCCCACGCCCGGCGCGGGGGCGAACGTGGCCGTCCGCTCCCGGGTGACGAAGAAGTCCCGCACGCCGGCGCTCCGGGCGGCGGGAAGGATGCGCTCCAGCTCGGGCAGGAACCGCTTCCGCAGCGCGGCGACGGGCAGGTCGACCAGGTCGTGGGCGGCGGACTGCGAGAGCACCAGGTACTGTCCCCCGCCGGCCAGGCCGGAGGAGGCGGTGCGGTCGAAGACCCACTGGACCGGGCTGCCCAGCACGGCGAGGAAGGGACTGCGCATCACCCGGCGACCGTAGACCACGTGCAGGTCCACGATGGGCGAAACACCGATCCCGGAGAGCCGCGCGGGGTCGTCGAGGGCGCCGGGCGGCAGCAGGGCGCGGGCCTGTTCCTGCGCCACGGCGAGCACCGCCGCGGTGCACGGCAGCCGGGCGCCGTCGGCCAGGACGACCTGCCGGGCGCCGTCCGGCCCCGGCTCGACCCCGGTCGCCCGGGTCCCGGTCAGCACCCGCACCCCCGCCCGCCGCAGGGCGGCGGCGGCCCGCTCGTCGTGCAGGTCGCCCAGCGGGGCGGTGGCCCAGCCGATGTCGGCGGCGCCGGGGTCGGACAGCAGACCGGTGCGGAAGACCATCGCGGCCAGGCCGAGCGAGACGTCCCGGGCGCGGGCGTTGAGCGTGGCCACGCCCACCAGGTCCCACAGCGCCTCGACCGCGCGCGGCGACTGCCCCTGCTCGCGCAGCCAGCTCGCGAAGTCCCGCCCGTCCAGTGCGGGGTCGGCCGGGTCCAGGCCCTTGAGGGCCCAGGCGGCGCGGGCGGCCCGCAGCCGCTCGACCGGCGACAGGTGGGGGTAGGAGGCGAGGCTGCCGGCCAGGTGCAGGGGCACCGGGAGGGCGGCGCGCCGCAGCCGCGCCGCTCGCGGCCCGCCGGGGGCCGCGACGTCCAGCACGGGCACGTCCAGGCGGTCCTGGAGGGTCACCAGGCCGGTGGCGCCGATGCGGTCCAGGAAGCCCAGGTAGGCGGTGCAGCAGCGCAGGAAGACGTGCTGGCCGTTGTCGACGGCCAGGTCGCCGCGGCGGAAGGAGAAGGCGAGGCCGCCCAGGCGGGGCCTGCCCTCGACCAGGGTCACCGCGAGTCCGGCGTCGGCGAGCTCCAGGGCGGCGGTGACGCCGGCCAGGCCGCCGCCGACCACCACCGCCGTGCGGTCCGCGGCGGCGGGGCGGGACGGGACGCCGCCGCCCGGGCGGGGCACGGGGGCGCTCATGCGCCTCCCCCGGCGGCCCCGGCGACCCGGCGGGCGTGCAGGCCGGTCAGGCCGCGCACGGCCACCAGCGCCTTCTCCCCCCCGGGGAGGGAGACGCGGCCGTGCAGCACCGCCTCGGGGTCGCGGGCGATGCGCACCAGCAGCCGGTGGTAGATGCCGGCCATCGCGGACACGCAGGCGCCGCTGCGCCGGTCCAGCATCGGCAGCAGCCGGAAGCCCTCCTCGAACAGCGCGTGGGCGCGCCGGGCCTGGAAGCGGACCAGCCCGGCGAAGTCGGCGCCCGGGGCGGGCAGCCCGCGGGCGAAGCCTTCGGCGCAGCCGAACCGGTCCAGTTCCTCGGACGGCAGGTAGGTGCGGCCGTTGGCGGCGTCCTCGCGCACGTCGCGCAGGATGTTGGTGAGCTGCAGGGCGAGGCCCAGGGTGTCGGCGTAGTGGTCGGCACGGTCCGCGTCGCGGGCGCCGGGCACGGTGCCGAAGACGCCGAGGGAGAGCCGGCCGATCGCCCCGGCCACGCAGCGGCAGTACTGCCGCAGCTCCTCCCAGGTGCGGTAGGTGGCGCCGCGCACGTCCATCAGCACGCCGTCGATGAGCTCGTCGAGGGCGCCCAGCGGCAGCGGGAAGGCGCCGGCCGCGTGGGCCAGGGCCACCGCGACCGGGTCGGTGTCGTCCTCGGCGACGGCCCCGGTGCGCACCCGCTCCAGCAGGTCGCGGCACCCCTGCAGCCGGGAGGCCTTCTCCTGCGCCTCCAGCGTCCCGTCGCCGATGTCGTCGACCCGACGGGAGAAGGCGTACAGCGCGGACATCGCCCGCCGCCGGGCGGTGGGCAGCAGCCGGATGCCGTAGGCGAAGTTGCGGGCCTGGCCGCCGGTGACCGCCTCGCAGTACCGGTAGGCCGCGAGGACCGGCAAGGAGACCGGCACCCCGGTCGCTGGAGCCTGCATCGGTGCGGCTCACCTCACTCTTTCGTGTCTGTGCGTCCGGCCCCGGTGCGCGGCCGGGGGTCTCAGCGTCGCGGTCCGCGCAGCGCGGCGGCCGCCTCCCGCACCAGGCGGGCCCTGGAGGCCCTGGGCGGCCCGGGCAGGGGGTCGTGGTCGGCGTCCTCCAGTGCGGCGAGCGCCGCGCGCCCCCCGGCGACGAAGCCGGCGAGCAGCAGCCGCAGGCGGCCGCGCACGCTGCCGACCAGGGGTGCGCCCGCGTCCAGCAGGGCACGGGCGCGGTCGGCCTCGAACCGCACCAGGTCGCGCACGGCGCGGCTGCCGGTGGGGCGGGCCAGGTCCGCCTCGGTGACGCCGAAGCGCTCCATGTCCTCGGCCGGCAGGTAGATCCGGCCGCGGGCGAGGTCCTCGGCCACGTCCTGGAGGTGCTCGGCGATCTGCAGGGCCGTGCAGATCTCGTCGGAGCGGCGCAGGCGTTCGGGGCTGGTGGTGCCGGTGATCGCCAGGACCAGCCGGCCGACCGGGTTGGCCGACAGGTCGCAGTAGGCGAGCAGGTCGTCCCAGGTGGCGTACCGGGTGGTGCGCTGGTCCTGCCGGTTCGCCTCGATCAGGGCGAGGAACGGCCCCGGGTCGAGGCGGTGGCGGAGCACGGTGGGCCGCAGGGCCCGCACCAGCGGGTGGCGGGGGCCACCGTCGGTACCGCCCGCGCCGTCGAAGGCACGGAGCAGGTCGCGCTCGATGGCGTCGAGGAGGGCGAGGCGGTCGTCCGCGGCGTCCCCGGGCACGCTCAGGAGGGCGGCGTCGCCGCGGCCGGGCGGCAGGTCGCCGTCGCCGGCGTCGTCGACGAGGCGGGCGCAGCCGTAGACGGCCATCAGGTCGTTGCGCCAGGCGGCCGGCAGGAAGAAGGGGGCCACGGGGAAGTTCTCCCGGGCGGCCTTGTCGAGCACGGCGCGCGAGGACGCGTCCGTCCGCGCGGTCACCGCGTGCGTCCGGGGGTCGGGGCCGTGGGCGGCCGGGCGGGCGGTTCGGGGGCCCGGCGGGAGGCGGTGGACATGGCCGTCACCTCACCCGTTCTACACCGATAGCCGCACGTTCACCGCCGCGGGCACGCCGCCGCCGCGTCCTTGCGCCCCCGCCCTGGACCGGGATCCCCGCGCTCGGCGGTGGTGCGCCGGGCGTACGCCGGACGGGTGCCGGTACAGCTTACGTCGGCCGCGGACGGCCCCGTGCACGGGGGCGTTCCGGCGGCGGGAGCGGAGGGGCGCCCGGCGGCGGGTGGCGGGGAACGCGGCGGCGGCCGCGCCCGGGGTCCGGGTGCGGCCGCCGCCGGTGCGTACGGGCGGGGAGGGCCGGGCTACTTGCCGGTCTCCTTCTCGTACGCCTTGAGGACCTCGTCGGTGGGGCCGTCCATGACCAGGGTGCCCTTCTCCAGCCACAGCACCCGCTCGCAGGTGTCCCTGATCGACTTGTTGTTGTGGCTGACGAGGAAGACCGTGCCGGCCTCCTTGCGCAGCTCCCGGATGCGGGCCTCGGAGCGCTTCTGGAACTTGCGGTCGCCGGTGGCCAGCGCCTCGTCGATCATCAGCACGTCGTGGCTCTTGGCCGCCGCGATGGAGAACCGCAGGCGGGCCGCCATGCCGGAGGAGTAGGTGCGCATGGGGAGGGAGATGAAGTCGCCCTTCTCGTTGATCCCGGAGAAGTCGACGATGTCCTGGTACTTGGCCCGGATCTCCTCCTGGGACATGCCCATGGCCAGGCCGCCGAGGATGACGTTGCGCTCGCCGGTCAGGTCGTTCATCAGGGCGGCGTTGACGCCCAGCAGCGAGGGCTGGCCGTCGGTGTAGACCTTGCCGCTCTCGGCGGGGAGCAGGCCTGCGACGGCCTTGAGCAGGGTGGACTTGCCCGAGCCGTTGGTGCCGATCAGGCCGATGGCCTCGCCCCGGTAGGCGACGAAGCTGACGTCCTTGACCGCGTGCACCTCGCGCACGTTCGGCGACTTCTGGCGGCGCACGATGCGGCGGAGCGCGGCGACCGCGTTGCCCTTGCCGCCGCCGCCGTGCACCCGGTAGACCACGTTGAGCCGGTCGGCGACGACCGTGGGCACCCGGGCCCCGACGGCCGTGCCCGCGGCCGTCGAGGCCTCGGTGACAGCGCTCTGCTCAGCCACGACCGTAACTCTCCTCAGCCTTCCAGAAGAACAAGAAGCCTCCGATGCCCGCGACCAGCGCCCAGCCCACGGCGACCGCCCACACGTGCGGGGGCAGCTCGTTGCGGCCGAAGCTGTCGATGAGTGCGAAGCGCACCAGGTCTATGTAAACGGCTGCCGGGTTCAGCTCGAGCAGCAGGTGAACGATCCACGGCAGGTCGTGCTTCTCCAGGACCGCCCGGATGCTGTAGAAGACGCCGGACGCGTACAGCCAGGTGCGCAGGATGAACGGCATCAGCTGGGTCAGGTCGGTCATCTTGCTGCCCAGGCGGGCCATGCCGAGCGCCAGGCCGACGTTGAAGACCGACTGCAGCAGCAGCGCCGGGACGATCAGCAGCCACGACCAGGCGGGCACCTCGCCGGTGAACAGCACGATCACCAGCATCACGGCCATCGAGATCAGCAGCTGCTGGAGCTGCATGAGGGTGAAGGCGACCGGCAGCGAGGCCCGCGGGAAGTGCAGTGCCCTGATCAGCCCGAGGTTCCCCGAGATCGCCTTCACCCCGGCGAGCACCGAGGACTGGGTGAAGGTGAAGATGAAGATGCCGATGATCAGGTACGCGACGTAGTTCTCGATACCGCGTTTGCTCCCCAGCAGCACGCCGAAGATCAGGAAGTAGACGGCCGCGTTGAGCAGCGGCGTCATGACCTGCCACAGCTGGCCCAGGCGCGCGTTGGTGTACTGCGCGGTGACCCGGGCGCTGGCGTAGGCCCTGATGAAGTGCCTGCGCCCCCACAGCTGGCGGACGTACTCCGCCAGCCCCGGGCGGGCGCCGCTCACGGAGAGGCCGTACTTCTCCGCCAGGGCGGCCGGGCTCAGACCGTCGTCGGGCGACGTCACCGGCGACGCGGCCGCCGTGGCCGCGTCGCCGTGCGTTGTATCGCTCACAGTTGACACTTTCGTCCTCGTGGGGGCGCTGCCGGGGTCGGCCCCTCGGTGCGCCGATGCTCTCAGATCGGTGCGCCGATGCTCTCAGACCCGCGGTTGTCAGATGACGGGAGGGCGGCCGAGGCGGGTGAGCCGCCAGACCGTGCGCCACCTCATGGGCCTGCGCGGCCCGCAGGGGGTGGTCCACCCCTCCCGGAACCCGCCCAGCCAGGCCCGCAGTGCGGCCCCGGAGGGCCTGCGCAGCAGGGTGAGCAGGATCCAGGTACCAAGGTACGCGGGCACGAGGAGGGCGGGGAGGTTCCTGCGGGCGAGCCAGACCCGGTTGCGGGCCACCATGCGGTGGTAGACCGCGTGCCGGGACGGCGCCGTGGTGGGGTGGTGCAGCACCATGTCCGCGCGGTAGTCGATGGCCCAGCCGGCGTCGAGGGCCCGCCAGGCCAGGTCGGTCTCCTCGTGCGCGTAGAAGAAGTCGTCGGGCAGCCCGCCGACCTCGGCGAACACCTTGGTGCGCACGGCGTTGGCGCCGCCGAGGAAGGTGGTCACCCGCGAGGAGCGCATCGGGTCCGAGGCGCGCAGCCGCGGCACGTGGCGGCGCTGGGTGACCCCGGTGTCGGGGTCGGCGATGCGGAAGCTGATGATGCCGAGCTCCGGGTCGGCGGCGAAGGCCTGCCGGCACAGTTCGGCGGTGTCGGTGCGGGGCAGCAGGCCGTCGTCGTCGAGGAACAGCAGGATGTCCACCTCGCTGCCGCCCGGGCCGAACGCCTCGATGCCCACGTTGCGCCCGCCGGGGATCCCGAGGTTCTCGGGCAGCTCCACGATCCGCACCCCGGGGGGACGTCGGGCACGGGCGCCCCGTTGCCGACGACGACCACCTCGACCCGGTCGCCCTCCTGCGCGGCGACCGAGTCGAGCAGCGCCCGCAGCTCGTCGGGGCGGTTGCCCATGGTGATGACGACCGCCCCGACCTTCAGCGGGGTCTCCCGGCCGCTCACTTGAGCCTGCTCGAGGCGAGGACGGACACCAGGTGCAGCAGCGTCTGCAGGAGTGCGATGCCGGCCAGCACGGCGACGCCGAGCCGGGAGAAGAACAGGTCCCCCCGGACCGCGTCCGCGACCGCCAGGACCAGGATGAGCAGGGACGCCTCGATCCCGAGGACCAGCCGGTGGAACTTCAGCGCCGCCGCGGCCCTGCGGGCCAGCGCCAGGCCGGACGAGCGCGGCTCGGACGCCGCCTCCTGCACCGGCGGCAGTCCGCCCTGGTGGCGGGCCACGCCGACGAGGTCGGTCTCGGCCTTGATCAGGACCGCCCCGAGGGCGGCGAGGGTGCCGAGGAAGGCCCACAGCCAGTCGATCCGGCCGGAGCCCCACAGGTCGGCGGCGCGCAGGCCGAAGCCGACCAGCACCGCGGCGTCGGTCAGGTAGGCGCCGACGCGGTCCAGGTACACCCCGCCCAGGGAGAACTGCTTCTTCCAGCGGGCGACCTCGCCGTCGACGCAGTCCAGCAGCAGGTACAGCTGGACCGCCAGCACGCCGAGCACGGCGCCCGCGATCCCCGGCACCAGAAGGGCCGGGGCCGCGAGGACGCCGCAGACGGTCATCAGGTAGGTCAGCTGGTTGGGCGTGACCCGGGTGTTCACCAGGTGCCGGTCCACGCGCAGCGAGAGTTCGCGCATGTAGAGCCGGCCGGCCCAGTGCTCACCGCTCCGCCGGTCCTTCACGCCCGGGGGGTGAACGACCGGCCGGAGTTCAGCTACCGATGGCTTTGGCATAGTCGGCGTAAGCGTCCCTGATCTGGTCGGTGGAGAGGTTGAGGTGCTCGAGGATGGTGTAGCGGCCGGGCCGGGTCTTCGGAGCGAACTCCACGACCTGCACGAACTCCTCCGCGGTGAACCCGATCTCCTCCGGCAGCACCGGCAGCCCGTGGCGGTGCAGCACCTCGGCCATGAACGCCGCCTCCTCGTGCGCACCGCGCAGGTGCATCGCGAAGGCCGCGCCCAGGCCGCACTGCTCGCCGTGGCTGGCCGCGCGCTTGGGGAAGAGCAGGTCGAAGGCGTGGTTGATCTCGTGGCAGGCACCGGAGGCCGGGCGGCTGTCGCCGGCCACCGACATCGAGATGCCGGTGAGGACGAGGCCCTCGGCCAGCACCTGGAGGAACCCGTCGTCGCCGACGCCGCCCGGGTGCCGCAGCACCGCCTCGCCGGCCTGGCGCGCCATGGCGGCGGCCAGTCCGTCGATCTGCTCGCCGTTGACCTTGTGCGACAGCTCCCAGTCCGCGACGGCGGAGATGTTGGAGAGCGCGTCCCCGATGCCGGAGCGCACGAACCGCACCGGGGCCTCGCGGATCACGTCGAGGTCGATGACGACGGCGATCGGGTTGGGCACGCCGTACGAGCCGCGGCCGGCGTCGTTGTCGAGGGTGGCGACGGGCGAGCACAGGCCGTCGTGCGAGAGGTTGGTCGCCACGGCGACCAGCGGCAGGCCGATGCGGGCCGCCGCGAACTTCGCGCAGTCGATGATCTTGCCGCCGCCCAGGCCGACGACGGCGTCGAAGTGGCCGGACTTCATCGCGTCGGCCAGCTTGATCGCGTCGTCGAGGGTGCCGCCGCCCACCTCGTACCACTGGGCGCCGGGCAGGGCCGGGGCGAGCCGCTCGCGCAGCACCGCCCCGGAGCCGCCGCTGATCGCGACGGCGAGTTTGCCCGAGGCGGAGATGCGCTGGTCGGCCAGGACGGCCCCGAGGTCCTCCAGCGCACCGGCCCGGATGTCGACGACGACCGGCGAGGGAATGAGCCGGGTCAGTACTGGCACGCGATCTCCCGGCCCTTGGCGAGGTCGTCGTGGTTGTCGATCTCGACCCACTTGACGTCGCCGATCGGCGCGGTGTCGATGGTGAAGCCGCGGTCGACCAGCTCCTGGTAGCCGTCCTCGTAGTAGAGGTCGGGGTCCCGCTCGAAGGTGGTCTTCAGCGCGTCGGCGAGCGCCTCGGCGGCCTCCGGCTCGATGAGGGTGACGCCGATGTACTCGCCGGTGGCCTCGGACGGCTCCATCAGCTTGGTGATGCGCCGCACGCCCTTGTCCGGGTCGGCGACGACCTTCATCTCCTCGTCGGCGAGCTTCTTGACCGTGTCCAGGGCCAGGATGATCTTCTGCCCCTTGCCGCGGGCGGCCAGCAGGGTCTTCTCGACCGAGACCGGGTGCACGGTGTCGCCGTTGGCGAGGATCACGCCGCGGGAGAGGACGTCGCGGGCGCACCACAGGGAGTAGGCGTTGTTCCACTCCTCGGCCTTGTCGTTGTCGATCAGGGTGATCGACAGGCCGTACTTGGCCTCCAGGGCCTCCTTGCGGGCGTACACCGCCTCCTTGCGGTAGCCGACGACGATCGCGACCTCGGTGAGGCCGACCTCGGCGAAGTTGGCCAGGGTGAGGTCGAGCACGGTGGTCTCGCCGTCGACCGGCACCAGGGCCTTGGGCAGGGTGTCGGTGTAGGGGCGCAGACGCCGTCCGGCGCCGGCCGCCAGCACGAGGCCGATCATTGGGGTTCTCCTGATTCGTCGTGTACCGCGGGTGCAGCTGAGGACACCCAGAAGCGGATGCTCTCGGTGAGCACCGCGAGAGCCAGCGCCCCGGCGAGGACCGCAAGGGCGAGGGTGAGGACGGTTCCGTGCCCGAGGGTCAGCGCGACCACCGCGGTGACCAGCAGCGCACGTCCCTCGTGGCCGCCGATCGCCCGCACCAGCCACACCGGGGGCGCGCCGGTACCACCGCGGATGCGGTAGACCGTGTCGTAGTGATGGTAGGCGACGGCCGCAACCAGTCCGAAAGCAGCCGGTAGCGCTCCGTTCACCTCCGAGCGGGCCGCGAGCACCAGGACGGTGGTGTACTCGGCGGTCCGGAAGAGCGGGGGCGCCAGCCAGTCCAGCCGCCCGTCGAGCGGCCGGGAGACCGCCGCGCCCGACAGGAGGGCATAGCCGCCCGCGGCCGCCACCGCCCACCACGAGCCGGTTCCGGTGAGGAGGACGGTCAGCAGCAGCGCCGCGGTTCCCGCCGCCGCCCACACCGGGGCGGGGACGGCCCGGGGGGCCGGCACGCGGGCGACCGCCGCGGCGACCGGGCCGGTGTCGGCCAGGTCCGCCAGGGCGCGGGCCGCCTCGGGGGTACGGGGGGTCCTGCGGTTCACCGAGCGCAGCACCCGGCCGGCGGTGGTGTAGCAGGCGGCCAGCGCGCCGGCGGCGAGCAGCACGGTGAAGGTGGTGCGCGGGGTGGTCAGGGCGGCCAGCACGGCGATCATCAGCCAGCGCTCGCCGATCGGCAGGACGACCATGCGGCGCAGCCACACGGTCCAGCCGACCTTGTCCAGGCGGGCGGACAGCGCAGCGGCCGGGCTCGCCCCGGGGCCCTGCGGCCCGGCGGGCCCGGGGCCGGCCCCGCCGGCGGCCGCGGCGGGGCGGTCCGCCTCGTTGAAGGAGAAGTCGACCACGTGCCGGCAGGTCTGCAGGACCATGGCGCCCAGCGCCAGCGCCCACACGTCGTCCCCGCCGCGGGCGGCGCCCAGCGCCAGGCCCGCGTAGTAGGCGTACTCCTTGGCCCGGTCGAAGGTGGCGTCCAGCCAGGCGCCCAGCTTGGAGTACTTCAGCGCGTAGCGGGCCAGCTGGCCGTCGGTGCAGTCCAGCACGAAGGAGGCCATCAGCAGCACGCCGGAGACGGCGAAGCCGGTGCGGGTGCCGGTGGCCGCGAAGCCCGCGGCGACGAGGGCGACCAGCAGGGAGGCCGTGGTGACCTGGTTGGGGGTGAAGCCCCGGCGGGCGCACCAGCGCGCCAGGTACTTCGAGTAGGGGCTGACCAGGAAGGTGGTGGTGAATCCGTCGCGGGCCTTGACCGCGCTGCGCAGCCGCACCTTCTCCCCGTCGACCGCGGCGACGGCCCCCTCCGCCTCGGCCCGGGACGGGCCGTCGGCGGGGACGCCGGCGACCAGCACGCCCAGCTCGGGGCGGCGCGGGACGACGCCCTCGGCCTCGACGAAGTCCACCAGCACGTCGGGCAGCACGGCCCCGGCGCGGACGACGGCCGCCTCCAGGGCCGGGCGGGCGACCGGGTCCACGACCAGCACGCCGGGTGCGGCGGAGGCGGTGAACCGGGGGTCGGCCAGGGTGAGCCGCAGGGCGTGCAGGTGGCCGACGAAGCGGCGGTCCACCACGGCGACGCGCCCGCGCGCGGGTGCCGCGGCGATCCGCTCGCGCAGCTCGTCGGGTCCGGCGGCCCCGACGACGTCGTAGCCCAGTGAGCGCAGGTCGTCCTCGAGCGGGGACTCCGCGACCGGGGGGCCGGTGAGGATTGCGGTCGACAGACGAACTCACTCCCAAGGAATGTTCCGGGCTCCACTGCGGGCACCGGGGTTCTTCCTCGAACCACGGCGGCGCACCGCCGCCCGCGCAGCTCCCCCGATCAGGCCCGCGGGCATGTCGGGAGAGGTTATCGGATGCCCGCAGACGTGTTCACCGCCCGTTCACCGGGGCGGGCCCTGCGGCATGATCATCATGGCCGACCCCGGGCGCGGCGACAAACGGCCCCGGAGGGCCGGGAGGGGGCGGGGATAGGCTGCCGGGCATGACATGGATGGTTACTGGGGGAGCCGGCTACATCGGGGCGCACGTGGTGCGCGAGATGACCGCCGCCGGGGAGTCCGTGGTCGTCTACGACGACCTGTCGTCGGGGTCGGCGGACCGGCTGCCCGGGGACGTCCCGCTGGTCGTCGGCTCGGTGCTGGACCGCGGGCGCCTCGACGCCGCGATCTCGGACCACCGGGTGAGCGGCGTGGTGCACGTCGCGGCGAAGAAGCAGGTCGCCGAGTCCGTCGAGAAGCCGCTGCTGTACTACCGGGAGAACGTGCAGGGCCTGCAGACCCTGCTGGAGGCGTGCGCGGCGGCCGGGGTGGCCCGGTTCGTCTTCTCCTCCTCCGCCGCCGTCTACGGCATGCCGGACGTGGACCTGGTCACGGAGGACACCCCGTGCGCCCCGGTCAACCCCTACGGGGAGACGAAGCTGGCCGGCGAGTGGCTGGTCCGGGCTGCCGGGCGGGCCCACGGCATCGGCACGGTCTGCCTGCGGTACTTCAACGTGGCCGGCACCGCGGCCCCCGAGCTCGCCGACACCGGGACGACCAACCTGGTGCCCGCGGTGCTGCGGCGGCTGGCCGCCGGCGAGGCCCCGGTGATCTTCGGCGACGACTACCCGACGCCGGACGGCACCTGCGTGCGCGACTACATTCACGTCTCCGACATCGCATCCGCACATCTCGCGGCGGCCGGGCGCCTCGTCCGCACCGGTGCGCAGACCGACCTGGTCCTCAACATCGGGCGCGGGGAGGGCGTCTCCGTGCGGGAGATGACCGAGCTGATCTCCGAGGTCACCGGGGGCACCGGGCCCGCGGCGGTGGTGGCCCCGCGCCGCGCGGGGGACCCGGCCCGGGTGGTCGCCTCGGCCGCGCTGATCGGCCGCGAGCTGGGCTGGTCCGCCCGCCACGGGGTGAAGGAGATGGCGGAGTCCGCCTGGGAGGCCATGAGCCGGCGCCGGGCGTGATCCGCCGGGCGTGACCCGCCGCCCGGTGCACGCGGCCGGGCGCACCCGGCGGAGTGCATATGACAACGGTCACCAGTGCTGAGTTGCCCTCTTTCCTCCCCCGTTGTTCACTGGGCCGCGTCAACGGCCGCCGCCGCCCGGCTGCGGCACGTCCGGGCCCTTCGGAGAGGACGGCGGCGATGGGGGCAGGTCACGCGCACGGGCACGGCCACACGCACGGCCGGGGCCCGGGCGGCACCGCCGCGGCCGCCTACCGGGGGCGACTGGTCGCCACGCTGTGCATCACGGTCGGCATCCTCGCGGTGGAACTGGTCGGCAGCATGCTGACCGGTTCCCTGGCGCTGCTCGCCGACGCCGGCCACATGGCCACCGACGCGGCCGGCGTGGGCATGGCGCTCGTCGCGATCCACTTCGCCTCCCGCCCCGCCGACGACCGCCGCACCTTCGGCCTCGCCCGGGCCGAGATCCTGGCCGCCGTGCTCAACGCCCTGATCCTGTTCGGCATGGGCGGCTACATCCTGGTCGAGGGGGTGCGGCGGCTGATCGCCCCGACCGCGATCGACGCCGGCCCGACGGTCGTGGTCGCCCTGGTCGGCATGGCGGCGAACATCGTCTCGCTGGCGCTGCTGATGCGCGGGCAGCGCGAGAGCCTGAACGTGCGGGGCGCGTTCCTGGAGGTGGCGGCGGACGCGCTGGGCTCGGCCGCGGTGGTGGTCGCGGCCGTGGTGGTGATGCTGACCGGCTGGCAGCGGGCCGACCCGCTCGCCTCCCTCGCCATCGGGCTGCTGATCGTCCCGCGCACCTGGAAGCTGCTGACCGAGGCGGTGAACGTCCTGCTGGAGGCCGCCCCGAAGGACGTCGACCTGGCGCTGGTGCGCAAGCACATCCTCGGCATCGACGGGGTGGAGGACCTGCACGACCTCCACGTGTGGACCATCACCTCCGGGCGCCCGGTGCTGTCGGTGCACGTGGTGGTGAGCCCGGACGTCCTCCACGAGACCGGGTACGCCAAGCTGCTGCACGAACTGCAGGACTGCCTGGGCGGGCACTTCGACGTGGAGCACTGCACCTTCCAGCTGGAGCCGGGCGGCCACGCGGAGCACGAGGCCGGCCTCTGCCACTGACCGCGCCGCCCACCTGCACCTGCACCTGGGCCGGGGCCGGGGCCGGGGCCGGGGCCGGTCACACGATCGGACCGCGCCCTGCCCCGGTTCGATCACGCGGGCGAGGGCGGGTGAGGCACACTGGGGGCGTTTGCCGCCGAAAACGAACAGCTGCACACCGACCTCCCCAAGGATGCCCATGCCGACCAGTCCTGCCCGCGGCCCCGCAGGTTCCTCGCTCACCGTCCCCTCCGACGGGGCCCCCGACGAGATCCTGCTGGAGCTGGTCGACGAGTCCGGTCGCACCGTCGGCACGGCCGAGAAGCTCTCCGCCCACCTGGCGCCGGGCATGCTGCACCGGGCGTTCTCGGTGTTCCTGTTCGACGACCGGGGCCGGTTGCTGCTGCAGCGCCGCGCGCTGGGCAAGTACCACTCCCCCGGCGTGTGGTCCAACACCTGCTGCGGGCACCCCTACCCCGGGGAGGCCCCGTTCGTCGCGGCCGCGCGCCGCACGGCCGAGGAGCTGGGCGCGGCACCCGCGGCGCTGGCCGAGGCCGGCACCGTGCGCTACAACCACCCCGACCCCGCCTCCGGCCTGGTGGAGCAGGAGTACAACCACCTGTTCGTCGGCCGGGCGCCCGCGCGGCTGCTCCCCGACCCGGAGGAGATCGAGGAGACGGCGTTCGTCACCCCCGGGGAGCTGGCCGCGCTGCGCGGGCGGGCCGTCTTCTCCGCCTGGTTCGCCACCGTGCTGGACGCGGCGCGCCCGGCCGTGCGCGAGCTGACCGGAGCCGGATCCGGCTGGTGAGCCCGCGGGAACCCGGGATCCGGGGGCCCGGGTCCCGGGTTCCCGCGGGGACGGCCGGGGCGGCCGCCGGGCGGTGCGCGGCCCCCGGATAGGCTCCCCGCGCACGTCCGACGACCCCGGCCGCACCGCGGCCCGCACCGCGCCGCCCCCGGGCGGAAGGAGACCCCACGATGCCCTCCGAGCCCGGCCTCCTGCTGGAGACCTCCGGCCGCACCGCCACGGTGACCATCAGCAACCCCGCCAAGCGCAACGCGATGACCACGGCCATGTGGCGCGCCCTGCCGCCCCTGCTGGAGCGGCTCGCCGCCGACCCGCAGGTGCGGTCCGTGGTCCTGACCGGAGCCGGGGGCACGTTCTGCGCCGGGGCGGACATCGGCTCGCTGCGGGCCTTCGCCGAGGGCTCCGCGGACGACGACCCGCAGGCCGCCGCCGTGGAGGCCGAGGAGGCCCTGGCCGCGTTCCCCAAGCCCACGCTCGCGAGCATCCGCGGTTTCTGCGTGGGCGGGGGGTGCCAGCTGGCCGCGGCGTGCGACCTGAGGTTCGCCGCGCCGGGGGCCCGCTTCGGGGTGACCCCCGCCCGGCTGGGCATCGTCTACCCGGCCTCCTCCACCCGCAGGCTCGCCTCCCTGGTCGGCCCCTCGGCCGCGAAGTACCTGCTGTACTCGGCCGAACTGGTCGACGCGGAGCGGGCCCTGCGCACCGGTCTGGTCGACGAGGTGCTGGCCGACGACGAACTGGACCGCCGTGTCGAGGAGTTCACCGGCATCCTGGCCGGACGCTCGCTGCTGACGCAGGCTGCGGCGAAGGAGTTCACCGCGCTGGCCGCGGACGGCGCGGACGACCCGGAGCGGGTCGGGGAGTGGTCCCGCACGGCCCGTGCGGCCGGCGACGCCGAGGAGGGCGTCGCCGCCTTCCTCGAACGCCGCACACCCCGCTTCACCTGGAGCGGCTGACCGGCCGGGCGGCCCCGGCGGGCGCGACTGGACAAGCGGCGCCCGGGGGCGGAATGATCCCTTGCCATGGCCGACCGCTTCCCCGACATACGCCCGGAAAGCCCTGTGGCAGGGAGCGTCCTGAATCCCACACAGGTGGTCCCGGGCCCCAGGCCCGTCGAGCCCGCCGAGGCCTCGGCGGCCACTCTGATCACCGGTGAGGTCGTGGGTCCCCGCCACGCCCGCCCCTCCGGGTCCCGGCACGCCGCGGCCGGTGCCGCCGGGCTGCTCGCCGCGGGCGCCATGGCGGGACTGTCCCTGCTCAACACCTCCCAGCCGTCCGACGTCACCACCGCCCGCGAGGCCGGGGCCGCGGAAGTGGTCCCGGGCGAGGGGAGCGCCGGGGCGCCCGCCGCGCCGGCCCAGGTCCTCGCGGCCCCGGGCGACGAGCCGCTGCAGGTCGCGCAGATCCCGGCGCCCGCCGCGCCGGCGCAGGCCGCCGCAGCCCCCGCCGCCCCCGCGGCCGCACCCGCCCAGGAGGGCAACCGCGGCAGGCACGCCCGGCCGGACGGCCCCTGGGACTCCGGCGACTGGCAGGAGGCCGTGCACCGGGCGGTCAGCGCCGGCCAGCAGTACCGCGAGGAGACCGGCCGGCACCGCGGCGGCGGCCGGCACGGCGGGGGCTTCGGGCACGGGGGCTTCGGGCACGGGGGCTTCGGCGACGGTTTCTGACCGGCTCCGGCCGGGGCCGCCGATCTCCTCTCCCCCTCCCCTTCCTTTCCGATCCCCCTCCCGCGCCGTTGCCGCCCACGGGGGCGGCGCCCGGCGCGGCCGTCAGCGGACGCCGCGGATCCTGCCGACCAGGAGCCCGCCCGCAACGGTCACCGCGGCCGCCGCCACGTACAGACCCGGGTAGCCGCCGGCGTGGGCGACGACGGGCGCCGCGAGGGCCGGTGCGAGCACCTGGGGGCCGGAGTTGGCGATGTTGATGACGCCGAGGTCCTTGGCCCGGTCGGCGGCGGCCGGGAGCACCTGGGTGACCAGGGCCTGGTCGACGGCGAGGTAGACGCCGAACCCCGCGCCGAGGACGGCGGCCGCCGCCATGACCGCGGGCCAGTCGCTGGCGAGGGCGAGCATCAGGGCCGCGGCGGCCATGACGGCGCAGCACCCCGCGACGAAGACCTTGCGGCGGCCCAGGCGGTCGGAGGCGGCACCGGCCGGGACCGCCGTGCACACCGCCGCACCGGTGTACAGCAGGGTGAGCACCAGTACACCGGTGTCCGGGTCGGCCAGGCGCACCTCGTCGGCCAGGTAGTACAGCAGGTACAGCGTCCCGAGGGCGTTGCCGAGGTTGACCAGGAAGCGGCTGAGCCACGCCCACGCGAAGTCGGGGTGGCGGCGCGGGCTCACCCACAGGACGGCCGCCGGGGCGCGCAGGCGCGGCGGCGGGCGGAGCCCGCGGGGCGGGGGCGGCTCGGGGAGGCCGAGGACGTACGGGGCGGCGAGGGCCACCGTCAGCCCGGCGACCAGCAGGTAGCCGGCCCGCACCCCGTCCACGGCCGTGGTGACGAGCAGCGCGCCGAGCACCAGGCCGAGCGGCTGCATGACGCCGGTCCAGCCGGACACCGCGGCGCGCTGCCCGAGGGGCACCCGGTCGGCGACCGGGGCGGTCACCCCGGCGAGCATGGCGTTGAGTCCGGCCTGGGCCAGGCACCACCCGGCGGTGATCCCGGGCACGGTCTGCTGGAACGAGGTGAGGACGAGGCCGGCGGCCCCGGCGAGCGCGCCTCCGGCGATCCACGGCCGGCGGCGTCCGAAGCGGCTCGTCGTGCGGTCGGACAGGGCGCCCGCCAGCGGGTTGGCCACCAGGGCCACCAGGGCGCCGAATCCGGTGACCCACGCCAGGGCGGACTCCTTGGACCCGGCGTCGAGGGCCGCGAGCTGCCGGGGCAGCAGGATCTGGATGGGGGTGAAGAACGCCGTGAAGACGCCCAGGTTCGCCAGCGCGAGTCCCGCGGTCCAGCGGCCGCCCACCCGTTCCCGCGGCGCGTCGGGCGCGTCGGGCGCGCCGTCGGCGGCGGGCGGCCGCGACCCTCCGCCGGGCGGGACGCGGGTGCTGCTCACCGGGGCGCCGGGGCGTCCGCGCGGGCCGTGCGGGTCGCGCGGTGGGCGGCGACGAGGTCGCGGTACCAGGCAAAGGATTCCTTGGGCGTGCGGGCCTGGGTGGCGTGGTCCACGTGCACCAGGCCGAACCGCTGGTGGTAGCCCTCGGCCCACTCGAAGTTGTCGGTCAGCGTCCACACGAAGTAGCCGCGCACGTCCACGCCGGCCCGGACCGCCTCGGCCACCGCGCGCACGTGCCCGTCCAGGTAGGCGATGCGGCGGGGGTCGGCGACCCTGCCGTCCGCCGCGGTGTCCGGCAGGGAGCAGCCGTTCTCGGTGACGAACACCGGCGGCAGGGCGTCCCCGTAGCGGTCCTTCAGGCCGGTGAGCAGCTCGGTGAGGCCCTCGGGGACGACGGGCCAGCCGAAGGCGGTGCGTTCGTACTCCTCGGCGCCGGGGGCCGCGGCGGCCTCGGCGAAGGGCAGCCCGGGAGTGTCGGGGGCCGTGATCCAGGTGGGGTTGTAGTAGTTGACGCCCAGTCCGTCGAGCGGGGCGGAGACGGTCTCGAGGTCGCCGTCGCGCACCGCGCCCCGCAGGTCCTCCCCGGCCCCGAAGGCCGACAGGTCGGGGTAGCGGCCCAGCAGGACGGGGTCGTTGAAGAGGCGGTTGTGCAGCGCGTCGTACGCCTGCGCCGCCGCGCGGTCCTGCGGCGAGGGGCCCGCCGGCCGCACCGGGGTGCAGTTGTTGACCAGCATCACCTCTCCCGCCCCCGCCCCGCGCAGCGCGGCCGCGGCCCGGCCGTGGGCGAGCAGCTGGTGGTGGGCCGCGGGCAGGGCGTCGAGCATCAGCGCGCGGCCGGGCGCGTGCACCCCGAGTGCGTATCCGAAGGCCATGTGGACGAAGGGCTCGTTGAGGGTGATCCACCGCCCGACGCGGTCCTTCAGCCGGGCCGCCACCAGCTCCGCGTAGTCGGCGAACCGGGCGGCGGTGTCCCGGTTCAGCCAGCCGCCCGCGTCCTCCAGCTCCTGCGGCAGGTCCCAGTGGAAGAGGGTGGGCACCGGGGTGATGCCGTGCTCCAGCAGCGCGTCGGTGAGCCGGTCGTAGAAGCCGAGGCCCCGGGGGTCGGCCGGGCCGGAGCCGGACGGCTGGACGCGCGGCCAGGCGATCGAGAAGCGGTACGCGTCCACGCCCAGGTCCGCCAGGAGCGCCACGTCCTCGGGCCAGCGGTGGTAGTGGTCGCACGCGACCGCGGCGGTGTGGCCGTCGCGGACCGCGCCGGGCCGTGCGGCGAAGGTGTCCCACACCGAGGGGCCCCGGCCGTCCTCGCCGACCGCTCCCTCGACCTGGTAGGCGGAGGAGGCGACGCCCCACAGGAAGTCGCCGGGCAGGCGGTGGCGGACCGGACGGGTCATGGCGTACTCCTCACCGGACGGGCGAACATGAGCAGGGCTCACACTTGACGGTTCGCCAACCGTACGCCCGATCGGGCACAGTTGCACCGTGCGGAACCAGAACGATGCGGCGGAGTCCGGTCCCCCGCGGGGCGGCCCCCTGCGGCGCGAGCCCGTGCAGCGGCGCAGCGCCGAGCGGGTGGAGCGGATCGTCGACGCCTGCGCGGCCCTGCTGGACGAGACGGGGTACGCGGCGCTGACCACGAAGGAGGTGGCGCGCCGGGCCGGTGTGCCGATCGGCACCCTCTACCAGTTCTTCTCCGGCAAGGACGCGCTCCTCGGCGCGCTGGCCCGGCGCAACCTGGACCGCTACCTCGACCGCCTCGCCCGGCGGGCGGAGGCCGAGGCCCCGAAGGACACCGCGGCGGTCGTGGACCTGGCCGTCGAGGAGTTCGTCGCCATGCGGCGCTCCGTGCCGGGCTTCGCCGTCGTGGACTTCGGCGCGGTAGGCCTGCAGGACGCCGCCCGGCTGCTCGACGCGGCCGCGGACGACAACTCCACCGTCGCCGGGCGGCTGTGGGTGCTCGCCCGGGACCTGGGCGGCCCGCACGTCACGCCGCTGGCCGTCCGCGTGGCACTGGAGGCCGGCGAGGCCGTGCTCAGGCTCGCCTTCGCGGCCGACGAGGACGGCGACCCCGCGCTGATCGCGGAGTGCAAACGCCTGCTGCGCGCCTACCTGGGCGCGGGGACCTAGTCGGGCGGGGGCCCGGCCGGGCGCGGGGGCTTGACCGGGCGAGGGGCCCGGCCGGGCGCGGGGCCCGGCCGGGCGCGGGGCCCGGCCGGGCGCGGGGCCCGGCCGGGTCGTGCGTCCCGGGCCCTTGACGCGGAAGGCGGCGGTGGCGATCCTCGGGGGACTCGGCACGAAAACATGAATGACCGTCATGTTCCAGATCCACGAAAGCCGTCCGGGGCACCCGGCCGGAAGGCGGCCGCCGCGCGCGGGCGGACCGCCCGGCGGCCGCAGCCCGCACCGCACCCCCACCGGATCCGAGCCCAGCGCACCGAAGGTGTGACATGACCAGACACGCACTGCGCCCCCGCGTCACGACCGCCGTCGTGACGCTGGTCCTCGCCCTGGCCGCGGCCCTCCTGGGCGCGGGCACCGGCTCCCCCGCCCGCGCCGACGGCGGCTGGTGGGACCCCGCCGACCGGCCCGGGCCCGACTCGCAGATCAACGTCGCCGGCGAACCCTTCCGGGGAACCGGGCCCGACGGCACGGTGCGCGGGTTCGTCGACGCGCACAACCACCTGATGTCCAACGAGGGGTTCGGCGGGCGCATCATCTGCGGGAGGACGTTCTCCGAGAAGGGCGCCCCCGAAGCCCTGAAGGACTGCCCCGAGCACTACCCGGACGGCTCGCTCGCCCTGTTCGAGAACGTCACCGGCGGCGCGGACGGACACCACGACCCCGTCGGCTGGCCCACCTTCCGCGACTGGCCCGCCCACGACTCCCTCAGCCACCAGCAGAACTACTACGCCTGGGTGGAGCGGGCCTGGCGCGGCGGCCAGCGGATCCTCGTCAACGACCTCGTCACCAACGGCCAGTTGTGCGCCCTCTACCCGTACAAGGACCGCGGCTGCGACGAGATGGAGTCCGTCCGGCTCCAGGCGCGGGAGACGTACCGTCTCCAGGACCACATCGACCGGATGTACGGCGGCGCGGGCAAGGGCTGGTTCAGGATCGTCACCGACGCCGGACAGGCCCGCGAGGTCGTCGCCCGGGGCAAGCTGGCCGTCGTCCTCGGGGTCGAGACCTCCGAGCCGTTCGGCTGCAAGCAGGTCCTCGACGTCGCGCAGTGCGACAGGGACGACATCGACCGCGGCCTGGACGAGCTGTACGACCTCGGCGTGCGCAGCATGTTCCTGTGCCACAAGTTCGACAACGCGCTGTGCGGCGTCCGCTTCGACGAAGGCACCACCGGCACGGCGGTCAACATCGGCCAGTTCCTGTCGACCGGCACCTTCTGGACCACGCAGAAGTGCACCGGCCCGCAGCACGACAACCCCGTCGGCGCGGCGGCGCCCGCCGAGGCCGCGGCCCTGCTGCCCGAAGGGGTGCAGGTCCCCTCGTACGACGCGGACGCCCGGTGCAACGTGCGCGGGCTGACCGGGCTCGGCGAGTACGCGCTCCGGGGCATGATGAAGCGCAACATGATGCTGGAGATCGACCACATGAGCGTCAAGGCCGCGGGCCGGGCCCTCGACATCCTGGAGTCCGAGGCGTACCCGGGCGTGATCTCCAGCCACAGCTGGATGGACGAGCAGTGGACCGGGCGGCTCTACCGCCTCGGCGGCTTCGTCGCCCAGTACGCCCACTCCGCCGAGGACTTCGTCGAGGCGGGCCGCCGCGACGCGGCGCTGCGCGACGCCCACGGCGCCGGCTACGCCTACGGCACCGACATGAACGGCGTCGGCGGGTGGCCGGCCCCCGTGGGCGAGGACGCCCCCAACGCGGTGCGGTACCCGTTCCGCAGCGCCGACGGCGGCGCGGTCCTGGACCGCCAGGTCACCGGCGAGCGCACCTGGGACCTCAACACCGACGGCCTGGCGCACAACGGCCTCGTCCCGGACTGGATCGAGCAGATGCGCCTGAGCGGCGGGCAGGACGTCGTGGACGACCTCTCCCGGGGCGCCGAGTCCTACCTCGGCACCTGGAGGGCGACCGAACGCCACCGGCCCGCCGCGGACCTGGCCGCCGGCGTCCCGGCCACCGCCAGCTCCTCGGAGTCCAACCCCTTCACCGACTACGGGCCCGCCCGGGCCGTCGACCGCGACCGGAACACCCGCTGGGCGAGCGACTGGAGCGACGACCAGTGGCTGCGGCTGGACCTGGGGGCCGTGCGCACCGTCGACCGGGTCACCCTGGACTGGGAGCGCGCCTACGCCAGGGGGTACCGCGTCGAGGTGTCGGCCGACGGCGCCGACTGGCGGACCGTGTGGTCCACGACCGCGGGCGACGGCGGGCTCGACACCGCCTCGTTCGCCGCCGTGCCCGCCCGCTACGTGCGGGTGCACGGCACCGAACGGGGCACGAAGTACGGCTACTCGCTCCACGAGGTCGGCGTCTTCGGGAGGTGACCGCCCGGGAAGCCCTTTCGGGGCCTCCCGGAGGGCCCTTCCGGGTCCCGACGACAGCCCCGTCCCAAGACCCCGTCCCACGGCCCCGTCCCACGGCCCCGTCCCGCCCTCCCGGCGGGACGGGGCCGTCCGGGTGCCCGGACGCGGCGGCGCCGCCGTCACCGGACGTTCGGCACGCGCAGCCTCTTCCAGCTGGCCGGTCCGGGGATGCCGTCGGCGGCCCTCCCCGAGTACCCCAGCCTGCGCTGCCAGGCGGCGTACGACCTGCGGTCGGCCTCGGTCCACTCCGGCCCCGGACCGACCGCGTACCGGCCGCACCCCTCGGCGACCAGCCGCCTGCCCATCGCGGTGACGACCGCGCTGCGCCGCCCGGCACGGAAGAACGCGGCCCCGGGGAACGGTTCGTACGCGGGCTCGGCCGGCTCCTTCGGCGGCTCCCCGGCCGGCGGGCCGTCCGCCTCCCCGCCCAGCCTCTCCTTCACCCGGGCGCGCACGGACGACATGGTGAAGCCCTTGGGGTCGACCTTGCCGGGCTGCCACTCCAGGTGGCCGATCACCGACCGCTCGGACCAGCCGTGGGCTCGGCAGACCGCGGCGGAGGCCTTCTCGATCGCCTCCAGCTGCGCGGCGGGCCACGGGTCCTTGCCGTCCCCGAGGTTGACGCACTCGAAGCCGTAGAACCGGGCGTTGCCGTCGGTGTCGGCCTCGTTGTCCCCGGGCAGGGCGGCGGCCTCGGCGACGACGGCTCGCAGCACGTCGCCGTCGCCCAGGCCGGCGTGGTTGGCCCGCCCGTTGCCGACCAGGTACACCGTGCCGTCCTTGGCGATCACGCCGTGGCACAGCGGGCCGGGCAGCGAGCTGTGCCCCTCGTAGCACAGGCGCACGGAGGCGTCGGTGCCCTCGGTGACGGTGTGGTGGATCATCACCCCGTGCACCGGGCCCCACGCGCCCTTGGCGTTGCGGTTGTGCGTCCTCCACGACCGGTACTCGACGACCTTCAGGCCCTCGGCGCGCAGCGCCGCGACCAGCCGGTCGGCCGACAGCGGAGTGGCCATCAGCGGTCCTCCTTCCTTCTCCGCACCGTCTGTCCGTTCGGCATTTCCGCACGGGCGCCGGGGGAACCCGGCCCCCGTGCGGGAACGGTTGTTCCCCGGCTCACCGGCCTCGCCGCCCTCACCGGCCGGAGCCGCCGGAGCGGCCGGACCGGGCGCCGCGTGCCCGCCGCAGCGGCGCGGCCAGCGGTGCGAAGACCCGCCGCAGGTCCTCGGCCACCCCCTCGCCGGTGACCCAGGCCAGCGGCGCGCAGTGCCGGACGGTCCCGGCGGGCGGCCGCAGCAGGGGCTCCCCGGCAGCGTCCGCCGGCCACTCGACGGCTCCGGTGGCGGTGCGGGCGGGGATCACCCAGTGGTCGCCGGGGCGGTAGTCGCCGCCGGGCTCGAACCACACCTGCACACCGTCCTCCAGGCCGGTCCACACGCCCTCCTCCAGGAGGACCGCGCCGTGCCGGAGCCCGGCGGAACCGCGGCCCCTCCCGGCCCGCTGGTCCCAGCGGCGCAGGAAGGGGTGGTGCTCGGGACGGCGGCCGGTGCCGGGGCCGGGCTCGCCGGAGAGCCGGACCCGCCGCCCGGGCAGGTCGACCTCCTCGACCTGCAGCAGCGGGGCGGGCTCGCCGCGGCCGGTGCGGACGTCGTCGGCGAACTCCACCCAGTCGCCCGCCTCCAGTTCGAGCCTGCCGTCGCCGCCGGCGGGGAGCAGCTCGGCCCAGGTCCCGTCGAGCCGGGCGACCGGCCGGACCACGGAACCGTTCTCCCTCGACCACTTGAAGGTGGGCCCCCCGTCGTCGTCCCCCACCGTCCCGCCCCGGTGCACCTCGACCCGGTACAGCTGGTTCTCCGGGCCCCGGTAGCGGGCGTCCGGGTCGACCGGGCAGGGGTGCTCGTCGGCCCCGTCCGGGCGTTCGCTGCGCGCGGCCAGCAGGGCGGAGGTGGTGGTGTAGCGCCGCGCCCAGGCGGCGAACGCCTCCTCGGCGGCCTGCGCGTCGGCGTCGTCGGGCAGGTCCAGTTCGCCGGTGGTCAGCGCCCGCACCTGCCAGACGGTCTTCAGCCGGGCCGCGGTGTCGGCGACCGCCGCGCCGAGGGCGGACTCGCGGATCTCGGGGTCCTCGGCCGCGGTGACGGACCGCTCCCACGCCGTCAGGGCCACCAGGTAGGGGAAGGTGCCGGGGAGCCGGTCGCCGGGGCGCTCGGGGTCGCGGTGGGCGTCGGGCTGGTCCCAGTAGGTCCACCCGGTGTGCCGCGGCCCGTCCCCCGAGCCGCCGTCCCCGGAGCCGCCGCCGCCGTCCCCGGAGCCGCCGCCGCCGTCCCCGTCGCCGGGCCGGCCGGACCCGGCGGGGAGGCCGGGGGCGGGGCGGGTGGCGTCGAGCAGGATCCCGTCGACGTAGTAGCGGCCCGCGCCGATCGTCAGGTCGTCCGGCCCCCGGTTGCCGGGGACGTGGCCGACGGCGAAGCCGGCGTCCCCCGAGGGACCGCCGTGGGGGCCGACCAGGTCGGCGGCGGTGGTGCGGGCGGTGTGCAGCCAGATGGCGGCCTGCTCGTTGGCGTCGGCGTCGAGCTGCACCCGCCCCTGCTGGGCGAGGACGGCCGAGTAGTGCTTCTCGGGCCGGAAGGTGACACGGGAGAAGTCCCCGTACATGCATCCCCCTCGGGAGTGGTGGTGACGGTGTTCGGTGGTCGGACGGGGTCGGACGGGGCCCTCAGGTGACGTGGACGATCCCGGCGTCGGTGCCGGCCGGCACGAACTCCTCGATCCGGGCGCTCAGGTTGTCCTGGCGCTGCGGCTGGAACAGCTCGTGGAAGGCGCCGAGCTCCGAGCCGTCCTCGGCGCCGCGGACGATCTCCGCCGCGCAGTCGGCGGCGAGCTGGACGTAGGCGGGGGTGCCGTAGCGGGTGGAGGTGAACCGGGGCCGGACCCTGGCCGACTCCAGTTCCTCGTCCTCGGCCGTCCCCCCGGCCTCGCGCACCGCCTCGCGCACCAGGTCGGGCTGGCAGTGGTGGCGGCGCGGGGTCCGCGAGCCGGGCGGGACGTAGCTGAAGCGCAGGCAGCCGGTTCCGCGCCGGGCGACGTGCACGCGGCCGTCGAAGACGCAGTTCTCGCCGACCGCCACCGCGTGCGTGTGCACCTCGCCGACGACGGTGGTGCGGCGGGCGTGCAGGACCGCGTGGGCGTGCCGGCAGTCGGGGGCGGACAGCGCCTCGCGGTCCGGTCCGGTGGCGTCCAGGACGCTGTCGGTGATGTGGATCTCCAGCGGGTCGGTGCCCACCTCGTCGCCGACGACGCGGATCGTGCCCAGGATGCTGCGTTCGATCCGCACGCAGGCCGAGGTGCGGTCCAGGACGAGGCTGGGCTCGTCCGGGGAGAGCGGCTCGCACTCCGGCTCCAGCGACCAGCCGGGCACCAGGGTGCAGTGCCGCACCGTCACCGAGCCCACGGGGCCGGTGACGTTGACCCCGCGCCCGCACACGAGCAGGCCGTCCAGGACGAAGCGGGGCGCGCCGCCCCGCCCGGCGCGGTCGGCGTGCTCTCCCCGCCCGGCGCGCCCGGCTCGGTCGGCGTGCTCCTCGTGGGCGGCGCGGACGTTGAGCGCGTCGGGGCGGTTGCTGTACCAGTCCAGCAGGCGCAGCACGGGCCGGGTCCCCTCCGCGGCGCGCAGCCGCAGGTGGTCGCCGGGTTCGAGGTCGAAGTCCAGCTGCTCCTGGTGGGCGCCGCTGTGGGTGAGTTCGATGACCGCCTCGCCGCCGGCCCGCCCCTCGGCCTTGTCGCGGCGCCACTGCTCGTAGGCGTCGGTGATCCGCTCGTGGCGGCGGCCGGGGCCGACCCGGTAGAGGGCGGCGCCGGGCGCGGGGGCGGGCTCGCGCGGGTACTCGCCGCCGCCGGTGTCGTCGCTGAAGGCGTGGTGGTAGGTGACCCACACGCCGCGGCGGGGGGCCGAGCGGGCGCCGAAGGCGATCCGGCCCAGGACGGGGTCGACGGCGACCTGCCCGCGCCGGGGCCGGTAGGTCCAGCCGGACAGGTCGGCGACGACGACGTCGGCGGGCGGGACCGGCTCGCCGTCCCCGTCCCGCCAGATCGCCAGGGACCTGCCGGGCCCGTAGTAGTCGGCCAGGCGGTCGGCGAGCAGGCGCCGGCCCACGTACCCGGGGACGTTGTCCACGGTGGCGGTGTGGGCGGCCGACGGCTCCGGCTCGGGCCTGGTGACCAGCGGGGTGTCGTTGCCCAGGATGGAGAAGGTGTACAGGTTGCGGGCCCGGTCGACGCAGTAGGCGGGGCCGCGGGTGACCGAGTACGGCTTGAGCCGCCACACGAACACCCCGACCCCCGCGGGGGTGCGGCCGCCCGGGCGGCGCCGGGAGGCCGCCCGGCGCACGTCCGCGCTGCGGGCGGTGGTCTCGAACGGGCCGCCGAGCAGGGCCAGCGCGGAACCGTCGCGCAGGTCGGCGGTGCGGCCGCGGGAGCCGGACGGCGTCCGCCGCGTCCTGGCCGGTGCCGGTGGGCCGGACCGGCTGCGCGGCGGCCAGCAGCCGGGAGAACTCCACGGCGCGGGCGGGCCACTCGGCGACCTTGGCGGACAGCTCCTCCAGCAGGGCCGAGGTGCCCTTGCGGCGGCGGTCGGCGACGGTGTCGGCGACGTCGCGGCGCGGGGCGAGGCGGGCGGCCAGCCGGCGGCGGGAGGCCGCCCGGTCCCCGCCGCCCGCGCCGGCCAGGCCGTCGGAGAGCACCTGCTCGTAGCCGGGCAGGATCCGGTAGCCGACCAGGTCGCCCAGGTGGGGCAGGACCCAGTCGCCGCAGGTCTCGACGAAGGCGTCCTCGTAGCCCTCCTCGATCGCGGTGCGCACCAGGTCGGCCTGTTCGGCGATCACGGCGAGGAGGGCGCGCAGCGGCTCGCCCTCCTCCGCGTCGCGCAGCCGGTGCCACTGGGGCAGCAGGTCGGCGAGGCCGTCGGGGTCGCGGCTCATGCGGTGGCCTCCTCGAGGATGAGCGTGTCGGGCAGGTCAGGGGAGAGCAGGACGAACTGCGCGGGCCGGATCCCGCGGAAGACGGTGACCGTGCGGCCCCGCGGCAGCGGCCGGGTGCCGGTGATGCCGGGGTTGAGCCGCAACAGTTCGCCCACGGTGATGCCGTGCCGGGCGGCGACCGCGGTGAGGGTCTCGCCCTCCGGGTCCTGGATCCGGTAGCGCTCCTGCGCCCACCGCGCGGGGCGGGCCGGGACGGTGCCCCGCGGCTCCTCCAGCTGCCGGGCGAGCCGTTCCAGGCCGGCCGGGGTCAGGCTGCCGGGGATCCCGGTGAAGGCGTCGACGTCGACGTGGTCGACTCCGGGCACCGTGTGGCCGCGGCCAGCACCTCCGACAGGTGGGCGGGCTGCCCGAGCTCCCGGGCGGCGTGCCCCAGTCGTTCCAGCAGGGCGCGGCGCAGGGCCGGTTCCACGACGTCCCAGGAGTGGTCCGGGCGGACGGCGACGCGGGCCGCCACGACGAGCAGGACGAGCTCGCGGACCGCGACGTGCACCGGCACGGCGGGGTCGCCGTGGGCGGCCAGCGCGGCGCGCAGGGTGCGCACGGTGTCGGAGTCGTCGGCGAGCGGGGCGTCGTCGACGCCGGCGACGGTGACGTGCACGGACTCCCGGGCCCCGTCGAACAGCCGGACGGCGGCGGCCCGCCCGATGCCGGCCCGGGCGCGGGCGAAGTCGGCGTGGTCGGATACCGAGACCAGCCGGTCCAGGGCGCCGACGGCCAGCGGATGTTGCGGCGGGCCGCGCCCGGACCGTCCGGGTCGGCCGCGCCGGTGGCGGGCAGCGGGTTGGTGACGCCGGACACGCCCAGCGGCCGGGTGACGGCCTGGGTGATCCGGCCCGGCGGCAGGTCGCCCTGCCGTCCGACGCCCACCCGGTAGCGGGCGCGGACGTTCTCGTGCCCGGTCGGCAGCCGGGCGCCGTTGACGCCGTCGCCGAAGGTCACGGTGGTGCGGCCGTCCGCGGTGGTGCCGGTGGCGTACACGCGCTCGCGCGGGCCGCGGCCGGCCAGGCTGTCCACCTCGTGCCACAGCACCCCGTCCACCCGGACCTCCAGGGTGGACGCCGCGCCGGACGGGGTGTCGGCGGCCAGCCAGGTCAGCGGGGCCTGCCACAGGGCGAAGCTCTGGTGGGCGCGGGCGGCGTCGCCGCTGCCGATCGCCTCGTCCCGGGTGGCGCCCTGGGTGGCGCGCACGACGTTGCCGAGGACCTTCACGGTGTCGCGGCGGTAGCTGAACGCCAGGTCGGCGGCGAGGACGAGGGTGGTGTGCACGGTGTCGCCGGGCAGGGCGGGGTCCACGCCCTGCCGGACGGCGGCGACCATGGCGAGTTCGGTACCGGGGACGCCGGAGGTGCCGGGCACGTCGGTGCGCTCGCCGGTGACCACGACCCACCGGCCGGGGGTCAGGCCCGTGGAGCGCGGCGAGCTCGATCTCGTTGCCGTGGACGTCCTCGTCCACCGGCTCCTCGGCCAGGGCCAGCGTCTCGCCCCGGGCGTGGACGGTGGTGTCGCGGATGTGCGAGAGCAGGGTGTCGTGCTCGTCCATCCACGGCTCCTCCAGGGTCAGCTCGGTGACCTTCCCGGTGATGCCGAAGTCGGCCCGGGAGACCACCCGCACGTCGTCGACCCGGGTGATCAGCAGGGCCAGCGCCGGGTCGCCGGGGACCTCGCCGGACACGCCCTTGCGGGGCCTGCGCACGGCGACCCAGCTGCCGGGGCGATGCCGTCGTGGACCGCGTCCAGGGCGATGACGTTGCGGGAGGTGGGCTGGAGCCGCGCGGTCAGGACCACCTCGACGGCGGGCTCCTCGCCCTCGCCGGCGCGGCGGACGGCGACCTGCAGCCCGCCGTGGCCGGCGGGGTGCTCGTCCCCGGGGCGAGACGGAACTCCAGCGGCTCGCCCCGCCCGTCCCCGACCGTCACCCGGACGGTGCCGTCCGGAGCGGGCTCGGAGAAGAACAGGACGCGTTCGGGCAGGTCGGGCAGGAGGCGGACGGTGACGCCGGCCTCCTGGCCGGGGCCGGGGGCCGCCTCAGGCCCTGGGGCCGCCGCGGAGCCGGGGGCTCGTCCTCGCCGCCCCCGATCAGCTCCCCCAGCCACTCCAGCGGGCCCTGCCCCTGCCCCTGCCCCTCCCCCTCCTGCTTCTCCTGCTCCCCTCCGGGCCGTCCCGCACGGCCCGGCTCCTGCGGGCCCTGCGGGTCCTGGGGTGCGTCCTGCTCCCCGGGATCTTCCTGCGGGGCGTGGGTGGTCAGCTCGACCCGCCGGGACCGAGCGCGAAGTCGGCGGAGGTCCCGGGCGGCGGGAGCTGGCGGCGGTACGGGACCGAGCTGCCGGCCTCGGTGTAGGAGAGGTCCGCGCGGCGCGGCTTCTCCCCGTCGCGGCCGTAGCCGATCCGCACAGCGATCCGCTTGCTGCCGGTCAGCGGCCAGTCGTCGTGGCGCACGACGCGTCCGGCGTCGTCGTGCACCGGTTTCAGGGGCGCGGTGGCGCCGAAGGGGGTGGCGGTGACCCGCATCGCCTGCATCTCGTGCAGGGCCAGTGGCGCGGTGAGCCCGATCCTGCTCCAGGCGCGGTACAGGCCGTCGCGCAGCCGGGGGTCGAGGGCCGTCAGCAGGCCGGGGCCCAGGTCGGACCCGGGGGCGTAGAGGCGCTGCGGGTCCCGGTCCAGGTGGCGGGGGCCGGCAGGCTGCCGTGCGGGGGCCGTGCGCAGCGCGGCGATCAGCGGGCCGAGTCCGCGCACGGCGGGTCGAAGGGCACCGGCGGTTCCTGTCCGCCGCCCCCCGTCCCGGCTCCGTCCCCCGCCCCGGCTCCGTGCGCGGGGGCGCCGGCCGTGGCGGGGGCGCCGGCCACGAGCCGGTCGATGCCCAGGGCGAAGTGCAGGCCGGCCCCGCCCGCGGGCTGCGGACCCTCCTCCGCGGGCTCCTCCGGCGGCTGCGGGGTTCCAGCTGCCGCGCCTGTCCGGCGATCCCGAGGAGCACCGCCTCCAGTTGCGCGAACCACCGCGCCACCGGCTCGTGGTCACGGGCGATTTCCCGTGCCTCACGGTCCGCTCGACCGTCTCGGCGAGCCGGGCGGCGAGTTCGGAGGCCGTGTCCAGCAGGTCCAGGTCGGCGCGCAGCGGCCCCAGGACGTCCTCGTCGACGCGCTGACGACCGGGCTGTCCTGCGGACGCGGGTTCGGCGCGTCCCCGCCCGGCGTGATCCACCTCTGCAGTTCCTCCAGGAGGGCCGCCAGGGAGGGGAGTTCGGGACCGGGCAGCCCGACCGCCGTGGTGCCCAGGGCGCGGTCGACCCGCACGTGCGGGACGGTCAGCAGCACCCGCTGCCCGGGGTCCGCCGACTTCTCCGCGCTGAAGACGAACAGCAGCCGGTCCCCCGGGCGGACGTTGTTGGCGGTGCCCACAGGAACAGTTCCCGGCGTGCGTGCAGCCGGTCCGCGGTGAGCTGGTGGGGGCGGCGGGTGCGCACCGCCATCTCGTTCCACGACCAGCGGGCCCGCAGGTCCTCGGCGGTCTCGAAGGACTGCGGCTCCTCCCCCGGCCCGGGCACGCTGGTCGACCGCGCGCCGGCGGGGACCGTCACGACCGGGTCCTCGCCGAGCGCGGGTCGTGGTCGAGGGAGTAGGCGAGGAAGGTGGAGGCGGCGATCCCGGGGCGGGGGCGGTGTCCCACCAGGCGGCCGAGGAGTTCCAGGGAGCGGGGTCGGTGGCGGTGCGCAGGTACCGCTCGGCGGCGATCCGCTCGGAGTGGAAGTCCGTCAGGTCCGCCAGGACCGCCCAGGCGTCGAGCAGGGCGACCGCCGGGTCGCCCGGGTCGCGCACGGTCAGGCCGCGCAGCGCCGGGTGGGCGGGCCCGGACAGGCGGGCGAGCATCGTGGACAGGAAGTCCGCGTGGGTGCCCACCCGGTGGGCGAGGACGTCGCGGCCGGGCGGGTTGTGCACCTCGAGCGGCGTCACGGTCCGGACGCCGTCGCATCCGCAACCGCAACCGCGGGACGGGCCGGTGGTCATCGGCCACCTCCGATCACGAGCTTCAGGCGGCCGTTCTCCGGCCGGTCGGGGTCGTTGTCGCACTGGGCGACCTCCAGCGGGCCCGTGCGCAGCAGTCCCGCGTCGAGTTCTCCGTCGTCGCCGCGGAAGAGCCGCCGCAGCCGCGTCACCCGGGCGTCGGCCACGCCGGCACCGCGGCGGCGGCCGCCACCAGGCGGCTGGCGCGTACCGGTTCGCCGAAGGTGAGTGCGTCGGGGTGGAAGAAGCCGGGCCGCCCGTCGGGCAGCACACCGGTGCCCAGGGCGCGGCGCAGCGCGGCCAGGACCTGCCCGCGCTGGTGCCCGGGGCGGCGCACACGGTCAGCTCGATGTCGAGCGGCACCAGCGGCGCGGTGCGCACCACCAGGTCGTGGCCGATCCTGCGGTACGCCTCCAGGGCGCGGGCGACCTCCGCGAGGAGGCCGGGCGGCGCGGTGGCGGCGTCGAGCGGGTCGACGGCCACGTGCACCTCCTGGACGCTGCCGGTCCAGCGCAGTTGCGCGGCGGCGCGCTGCACCCCGGGCAGGGCGGCGGCCAGTGCCGCGTAGTCCTCGGCGGTGACGGCGCGCAGCCCGGTGCGGCGCAGGGCCGGGGCGCCAGGCGGCGCACGTCGTCCAGCGGCTCGGGCTCGGTGCCGCCGACGGCGGGCAGCGGGTTGCGCACCCGCAGGACGGCCGCGTGCGGCACCGGGAGCCTGCGGCCCGCCTTCGCGCGGCGGGTCCCGGTCCCGGCCGGGGCGCGGTCGGCCCCGCCGCGGCACAGCACGAGGTGGTTGACGGCCTCGGCCCCGACGTTGCCCGCGGCCCCGTTGCCGATCCGGTAGAAGACCTCCAGGCGTGCCCCGGGCGGGGGCGCGGCGCCGTGCCTGCCGTCGCCGAAGCGCAGGGTGAGGCGGCCGTCGTTGCCGGTCTCGCCGACGAAGTGGGCGTCGCGCGCGGCCCGGAGGCCAGCAGGTCGCGGCGCGGCGTCCAGGTCCGGCCGCCGGCCGAGACCGCACGGCGGGCAGCGCGGCGCGCGGATCGGTGGCGAGGGCGGCGGCAGGGCCCGCGAGCACCGGGTCGTCGGGGTCGAGCGGCCGCGTACGGCTCGCCCCAGGTGTGAGCGACCTCCCAGACGACGGAGCGGTCCAGCACGCCCCCGGCGCGGGCCCGTGCGGTCAGGATCTCCACCGGGTCAGCCGGGGCCGCAGCAGGCGGCGGCGCCGGGCGAGCAGTTCCCGCAGGGCGTGGGCGGGACGCTCGCGCAGGCGGACCTCCTCCAGCACGCGGGCGCCGAACAGCACGGTCAGCTCCGCGACCTCGGCGCGGCCGGGCGGCCGGCCGTCCTCGGCCGCCCGCCACAGCTCCTCCAGCCGTTCGCGCACCCGCTCCGGTACCGCCGCGAGGTGCTCGGCCTGGGCGGCGGAGACGCGGCGCGGGTCGGGGTGGGGGGCGGCCCGGGTGACGGGCGCGTGGCGCAGCACGGGGCGGAAGCGGACCGGCACCGGCGGGTAGGAGGACCGGGCGAGCAGGGTCTCCAGGCGCTCCGCCTGCTCGGAGGCGGTGGGCGGCTCGACCTTCTCGGTGTCCTTGCCCGCGCCGGGCACGAGGCGGATCTCCAGGCCGGCGCGGGTGACCTCGGCCTCGCCGAGGAGGGCGTGCAGGGAGCGCACCCGGGCGGGGGTGAGCCGCCGGCCGGACCGGGTGAGGTCCAGCAGCCCGTGGAGGGCGAGGGCCGCCTCGCTGCTCCCCCCGCCCTCCCCGCACCCGCAGCCGTCGCCGCAGTCGCAGGGGGCGACGACCACCGGGGCCGGGGGCACGGTTGAAGCGCTCGGGGGCACCGCCGCAGAAGGTGAGGGAGCGGCCGTGCTCGACGGCGACGACATTGGCCCGGGCGACGCTGACGTCCGGGAGCGGCCTGCAGTCGGTCCCGCCGCGCGAGGACAGGCACAGCGGGAAGGCCAGTGCGTCGGCCCGGTCCCAGGAGACCTCCAGGACCGGCTGGTCGCAGAGCCTGTCGACCAGCGGGTGACGGAGGTCAGCCGCACCGCCTGGCGGTGGGCGGGGTCGGCGTCGGCCGGACTGCCGGTGCGGGGGCCGAGCACCTCCTCGAGGACGAGGAGTCGCCGGGCCGCAGTCTCAGCACGCTCGCGGGGACGGGGCGGCCCGCGGGGTGGCCTCCGCCCGGACGGCCGGTGGCTTCGGCTTCGGTTCCGGTTCCGGTCCCGGTCCCGGTGTCCGCGTCGGTGCGGGCACCTGCGGCGGCTTCGGCGGTCCCGGGGCCGGGGCCGTCGGCCCGGGGGCCGGGCCCGTCGCAGCGGTCCGCCCACTCGTCGCGCAGGGTGGCCGAGACCGCGCCCCGGGGCAGGACGCACTCCTCGTCGCCCCAGGTCCAGAAGCGGACCGCGTTGTGCGCGGGTACAGCGCCGGCTCGGCGTCGCCGAGCGGTTCGAACACCTCCTGGGAGGCACCGGGGGGCAGCGCGTCCAGGTCCTCGTCGGCCAGTACCGTGCCGAGTTCGGGCCGGTCCCGCGGGTCGAGGCGGCCGGTGTCGACCGCCGCGAAGCGGAAGGCCCCGCGGGGCAGGACCACGGGGCGGTCCGTCTCCAGCGCGACGAACGCGCGGGCCGCCGCGCCGTCGTGCATGGCGTAGTCCACCAGCCGGGCGTGCCGGCGCACCGACTCGCGGCGGCGGGCGGTGTCCAGGTACGCCTCGGTGGCCACCGCGTCCTGGTGGTGGGCCAGCCGGTCCGCGGTGTACGCCAGCAGTTCGGCGACGGTCACGCCCAGGTCGGGCACGTGCCGTTCCGCCCATTCCGGCGCGGTCAGGGCCATGCGGTCCAGCACCGTCCGGAGCCGCTCGTAGTCGCGGGCCGTGCGGTCGATCAGCGGCGCGGGCCGCAGCGGTGCCGGGCACGGCTCCTCGGCCGCGCAGTCGAACGGGGTGGGGCGGCCGGGCCGGAAGGAGAAGCCGGCCGAGTGGTAGCGCTGGTCGAAGCCCCGGTAGGGGGTGGTGCCGGGGCGGCCGTGGGCGTCGGTCTCCACGATCGACAGCCGGTAGGCGGAGGTGTCGCCGGTACGGTCGAGGACGACGTGCATCCGGTCGTCGAGTTCGGGGTCCTCCTCGGTCTCGACGTGCACCTCGACGGCCCGGAGGCCGGTGACGCGGCGGCCCCCGTCGATGCGCACGTTCCGCGGCCCGACGCCGCCGGGCGCCTTGCCCAGGAAGGTGACGGTGAGGGTGCGGCCGTCGGCGGCCTCCACCCGTCCCCGTTCAGCCGGGCGGCCCGGACCGCGTGCCGCCGCCGGTCGGTGCGGCACCGGGCGCCGGGCGTGCCGGGCGTGCCGCCCGCGTCGGCCGCGCCGCTCGCACCGCTCGTGCCGCTCGTGCCGCTCGTGCCGCTCGTGCCGATGTCCGTGCTCATGCGCCCCCCGTCCCCTCGAACACCTCGTCGCGGTGCGTCCCGGTGCGCCGGACCGTGTACGCAGGTGCACGCGCACCGTGTTGTCCTCGGCGGTCACGTCGAGGTCCCCGACGTCGATCACGTCGCCAGCCACTGCTGCAGCGCGGCGTGGACGGTGAGCTGCAGCGCCGAGGCCAGCTCGGGGCTGTTGGGTGCGAAGACCAGGTCGAGCAGCCCGCAGCCGAAGTCCGGGCGCATCACGCGCTCGCCGGGGCTGGTGAACAGCAGCTGCTCGATCATGTCGCGCACGTGCTCGTCGTACGGCGCGTGCGCGGTGCGGCCCCGGCTGTCGGTGCGGAAGGGGAAGGCGATGTCGGTGCGGCGGGGCCCCGCGTCGTACGCCTTCGGCTCGACCACCCGCTCGCCGTGCGCGGTACTCCTCGTCGGCGGGCTCACGCGCCCACCACCCTCTGCTGCACGACGGAGACGACCGCAGGCCCCTGCGGGACTGCCCCGCGGAGTGGCAGGCCCCGGCGAGGACTGCAGGACGCCGGTGAGCCGTCGATCCGCACCGGGCGGAGGGCCGGTCCAGCGGACCGAGGTGCACGGGCCCGGGCCGCCGGCCGCGGTGGCGGGGCAGCCGGTGACGGTGAACAGGTCGGCGGTGGTCACCGCCGGGCTGCCCTGGGCCAGCACCCGGTGCCGGCCCGGTGACGGACGGGCCTGCGCCCGTGCGGGCAGGTCACCGTCGAGGCGGTGTTCAACAGGTTCCGGACAACAGCTTTCGCCTTCCCCCGTCAGGTCACGCTCAGAGCGTCCTGGTTGATGGTCACGGTCGGGCCGACGAGCGAGATCGTCGCGCCTGGCCGTTGCTGATGTGCACCCGGTGTCGTCGATGACGATCGACGCCCCGCCCGGTGCGCCGAGTGTGATGCCCTTGCCGCCCGGTTCGTCGGAGAGCACGACCACCCGTCCTCCGGGCGTCTGCAGCACGACGTTGGGGGTGTCGGGCAGGCTCTCCGAGGCCAGGGCCGGTACCTCCTCCCCCGTCCCGTACCAGCAGCCGGACCAGATCGGGTAGCTGGGGTCGCCCTGTTCGAACTCCACCCACACGCCCGCCCGCCGCGGCGGCAGCACGTACTGGCCCATCCCCGGGCCGGCCACGGGGAAGCAGGGCATGGCCAGGTCGACGGCTCGTCGCCGAGCACGTCCGGGGCCTTCACCCGCAGGCGCCCGATCTTCATCGGGTCGTTGTTGTCGACCACGGTTCCCGGTACTTGCCGAGGAAGCGCGCCGGTTCAGCGGCCATCGGTGCGTGCTCCTGTTCGCAGGGGGGGCGGTTGTCGGGAAGGCCGGCCCTCAGGGGACGACGGTGGACGAACGGGCGGTCAGGCCCTCGCGGGCGAGGGTGAAGTTCTGCGTGAAAGAGCCCCGTTGGAGGTTGTGGGTGACGCTCTTGACGTAGTAGAGGCCGTCGTAGGTCAGGCCGGCGCCGCGCACCCCGACCAGTTCGCGCGGGCGCAGCAGGTAGCCGTAGCGGACCACGTCCAGTTGGCCCGAGCCGGAGACGGCGTCCGCGGACTCCATCGCCTTGGCCACGACCTCGGCGTAGGCCTGCGGGCCGTCCTTCTTGGCCGTGCCGCCGAGCACCTTCTTCTTCAGCGCGGGCGCGGGCCTGCGGGCCAGCGGCGGGCGGAACGTGCTCACCTCGGGCACGTCCAGGACCTGCGAGACGCGGGTGGCCTGGGACTGCACCCGGGCCTCGGGCTGCTCGCGGGCGGTGCCGTCGAAGGCGAAGGTGAGCTGGTCGACGTTGGACAGCGCGTCCATGTTGACGCTCAGCGCGTGCTGAGGGACGCCCAGGCGCACCTCCGGGCCCCAGTAGGCGCGGCTGGTACCGGGCGCCGGGCCGGGGTCGAGGTAGAAGACGAAGCCGTTGGCCCTCGCCAGTTCGGTGACGTAGGACAGGTCGGTGCCGGTCTGGAAGTCGATCCGCTTCGTCGGCATCGGCGTCTGCGGGACCAGTTCGGGGATCACCTGCGGGGTGATGCCGTAGTGGGCGTACTTCGAGACGATCGAGGAGACGCGGGCGGCCGGCGACATCGCCGGGAACGGCACTCCCGCCCTCTCCTCCAGGTCCATCAGGCGGTCAGGTCCTCGCCGGTGACGGTGAGCGTCGACTGGCCGGGCCGGTTGCTGACCCCCACCTCCTGGCGGACGATCACGCCGTCCATCAGCACGGTCGTGGCGCCCCCACCGTGACGGCCAGGACGACCCTGACCTTCGGGTCGAAGAACCCGGCGGGCAGGAGGGTGGAGTTGATCGGCCCGCGCTTGGACAGGTCGAAGGCGAGCTGGAACCGCTGCGCTGGCCGAGGCGACGGTGACCTGCGCGGACAGCAGGGCGTCGACGACCTGCCGCGGCGCGGGCACCGGTATCTGCGGGCCCATGAGCAGCGTCAGGTGCACCGGGCCGCGGCGCATCGGGTGGTCAGCCACGCGCCACCCCGGGACGGTTCCGCCGGGCAGGGGCACGAGGATCCTGCGGCCGGGCTCCGCGGTCAGCTCCCTCGGGTCCAGGACGTCGTTGGCGTCGGCGATCCGCCACCACTGGCCGGCGTCGCCGAGGTAGCGGTGCGCCAGCACGTCCAGCCGGTCGCCCGCCTCGACGACGTGCTCGACGGCGGCGCCGACCGGCGCCGCCTCCTCGGTGCGCGGCAGCAGCCGGTGCCTGACGTACGGCGTCGCGCCGCCGTCCGGCCCGACGTGCACCGCGATCGGGCAGTCGTGGTAGCGGCTGGAGGGCGGATAGGGGGAGGCGGCCGGTAACGCGTCCGCCGGCCCTGCCGCCGCTGCCCTGTCCATCGTCATCGGACCCTCCCGTGTTGGTCGTCCCCGCGCCGGCCGGCCCCGCGCCGCCAAAGCCCGTCCTGCCGAGGCCCGCGCCGCCGAAGCCGGTGCCGCCGGATCCGGTGCCGCCCAGTCCGAGCGTGCCGAGCCGGCCGCGCGTCGACGACGCCCCGCCGGCCAGCGCCTCCTTCTGCGCCAGGTGCGCCATGTACAGCTCCGCCCCCCGGTGCCCGGACGGCAGGTCGTTGACGGTGAGCACCCGCAGTCCTATGGCCACCGCCGCCCGGATCGGGTTCAGCTCCACGTCGAACCCCTCGGTGACGGCCAGCTCCGTCAGCCGCACCGGGAGGACGCGTTTGCTCCCCCAGGTGAACAGCGTCAGCGGCGACTCGACCGGGGTGATCTCCAGCGCCCCGCCGCCGCCAGCGCCTCGTTCTCCCGCAGCCGCGCGCCGGAGGGGTGACCAGCATCTCCAGTGCGGCCAGCTGCGGGTGAATGCCATGAGGCGCGGCGACGTCCAGCTGATCGGTGGCGTCGATCTCAGCGGTGAACTTCCACGTCTCGACGGCCGGCCCCTTCAGCCGGAGCGCCTCCGTGCGGTCCCCCGCGCCCTCCGCACCGGCGGCCTGCGGGGCCAGGGTCCGCTCCAGCGTGTCCGGGTTGAACTGCAGCACGACGATCCCCTGCGGCGTCCCCCGCTCGGGATCGACGAACACCAACCCGGACCGGATCGGTTTCGGTATGTCCGCGTACCGGGTCATCCGGCCTCCCGATCTCCGTCGATGCCTTGGAGGATCACTCCGGCCTGACTTCTCAGAACCTCTTCGGGGTCATTTTCATGACATTTTTCACTAGTTCGCGAAACTCTCCCCATCGAGAATAGGAAGTGGCCCACAGCCCTGCCCAACGAATTTCCGGATCCTCATCAGAAATTGCATTCTCGATCACTTCGTAGAATGACCGATCAAACCCTGCGGGAGCCCCGACACCGGCCCGCAGGACCGCCCTCATCCGATCGCCCTTCTCCTGGCAGGACCGCGCCTCCGTCACCAGTTCGGAAAGTCCCCACGGCTTGAAATTCTCCTCGACGGAACGCTCGATTCTCTCCGCACTCTCCGGGGGGCGTCCCCCGACGGAAAGGATCGAGCAACCGGACCGCGAGTCCTGACATACTGGAGGATCAGCCCCGGGATCACTCTCCAGGCCACGTCCCGAACCACACCCATGGGTTCGTCACTCGACTCGTCCTTCACCATTTCAAGGCCCGCTTCCTCGGCGAACCGCATGATCCGCTCCTCCGTGCAGAAGTCACGGAGCACCATTCGACGACTCACGTACCGCTCGCCGGAATCGCGCACTTCAGATCTCCCGTCGACTACTTGAGGCCGTACACGTCGAGCAGCCACTCGCGATCACCGAGCAGCTTGTCCAACCCTTCAATCATCTCCTCGACCCTACCCGCCTTGGCCTGTTCGGTGGTCAGCACGCCTTCAGCCACAAGAAGGGCGACCACCGTTGTCGCGCATCTTCCTGACCTCGGATTCAGGAGTTCCCACGCGTTGCCTTTCGGCCTGCACCTCCTCGTTCGTTATGTCCTTCTTGTCGACCGACCCTTTACCGTCTTCCGTCTTGTAAGGGCGTCCTGAGCCAGGCTTGATTCTTGTAATGCGCGGCGGGCCCTGCCGCCGCACTCTTCCTGATGTTTTCGATTTCCGCTTCCACGACCTTCGCCGCTTCGGAGAACTCTTGCTCCCCTGCCACCCCCGGAGACTTTTCATACTTACGAACCAAAGCATCCATCCTCTTCAAGCGCGCGGCGATTTTTTTGACATAATTGCGCGTCCCCGAAGAAACGCGAACCGCTCCCGAGGATGTCATTGGACCCCCTCGCAGAACGTCGTCAGAATTTCGCAATCCTTGTTCAATGAGTTTCAACTCGGCGGGACCGACCAAAATCATGAGCTCCACTCGGAGTGATTCGGCAATACTCCTCACCACAGCTATCTGCGCAGGCAAACTGGCGGCCGTTCGGAAACTTTTCGATATCGTGCACGTTCCTGATCGTCTGGAGTCCGTGAGCACCGAGATCCGCCCCTCTCCCTTCTTCCCTCGCCGCCTTTGCCATATTTCCGTACGAAGAGATGGATGCGGGGTCGATGTCTTCACTCGGGTCCGGTTCCACCAGCAACTCGCCGGCCGGGTCAGATTTCGGACCCTTTGTTCGGACGATGTGCAGAGGGTGACGTTTCCCACCCGGTACCGAATACTTTCCCCCTTCTCCAGCCCTTTGAATTCCGCATCGTTACGCATCGTGGAGTACAGTCCGAGAAGTGACCCTTGGCTGTTCTTCTCCGCATGCTCGACAGCCTGCTTGACGTACTGGAGAACTCTCTGTTCGAAGTCTTCCTCTATGGCTTCCTTCCGTTGTCCAGCGCAGGAAGCCTCGGATTCAGGTATGCCTCGACCCCAAATCTCTTCTCCCCCGTCGAAGAAAGTCCGGTCAACCGGTACCAGGCCCGCATGCTTGCGAGGACTGCGCTTAGGACCGGCCCCTTCACTCCCTTTCCCAGCAGCGACTGAAGCCGGGGCCTGATACGCGCCACGATTCTCGCCAGCCGTGCTTGCTTGGCCTCCGGGGAGTTTCGCGCCGGTTGCGCTCGTCGCGGCGGCGGCGGAGCTGTTCCTGGCGGATCTTCTGCTGCCGGCGCAGGAGGTCGCGGCGGCGGCTGTAGGCGTCGCGCATCCTGCGGGCGCTGTTGTCGAGGGCGCGGCCGATCCTGCTGCTGCGGAGCTTGCGGCCCATGGCCCGGCCGGCGGTGCGGACCCGGCGCAGGGCCGCCTCGACCGTCCGCCTCGCCCGCTTCAGGGCGCGCCCGGCGGGCGAGGTGGGCCTGCGGCGGGGCGTCTTCCTCGCGGAGCGGCCTCGGGCGTCCGCGGCTGCTGCTCCGGCTCGCGGTCCGGTGTCCGGTCGTCCGCCCGGCCGGGACCGCGGGTGTCGGTGCGGGGCGGGCGGGCGTCCGGGCCCGCGGCCCGGGCCGGCGCCGGCCGTGACGCGGTCGGGCGGGCGGGCCGCGGCGGTGACGGTGGTGCGGCCGGGGCCGCGGCGGGCGGCGGGGGTGCCGGACGGGAGGGGACGCGCGGGCCCTCGGGCCGGCCGCGGGCCGCGGCAGAGGCGGCCATCGCCCGGTTGGCGGCGCGCAGGCCCTGCCGTGCGCGGTTGATGTCGCCGCCGAGCGCCTTGCGCGGTCCCCTCGCGGTCTTCTCCAGTGCCTTGGTGATCCTTCGGGCCATGGCCTTCAGGCGGGTGCCGACGCCCTTGGCGGCCGTCTGCAGCTTCGCGAGCAGGAAGTTGGTGATGAAGTCGAGCAGGGCGACGACGCCCGCGGCGACCGCCTCGGCGAACAGGCAAGCGGCGTTGCCCCCCTTGACCGCCTTGAGGAATTCGAAGAACTTGCCGAAGGCCGCGACGATCCGGCTGACGGTGTCCCAGGCCGCCATCAGTCCCTGAATGATCGTCAGGACGGCGCCCGCGGCCGGCACGATCATCGAGACGACCTTCTCGACGACGATCGAGACGATGATCCCGGGCAGGGAGGCGACGACCGCCTCCCACGCCATCCGGCCGATCTGCGCCATCGACATGCAGCCCTTGACCAGGGCGTTGACGACGGCCGGGCCGATGCCCCACTGCCTGGAGCTTCTCGTCGAACCACTGCCTGACCGCGCTCCGGACGGCTCCCCACAGGTGGTTCTGCACGCCTCCCGCGCCGAGCCGCCGAGGTTGGCCAGCCAGCCGCCCGGGTCCGGTGCGATGTCCGCGACCAGGGCCGCGAACTGCCCGAACGCGGCGACGGCCTGCCGGGCGAACTCGATCGCGCCCACCACCGCGTCCCGCACGACGGCGACCGCCGCCCTGAGCCCGGCCTCCAGCGCGTCGAGCAGGGCGCTCAGGCCGGCGGCGAGGAGGTCGAGGAGTTTGTTCACGGCCTCCTTGAGGCGGTCGGCCCACTCGTTGACCTTGTCGATCGCCGCGTCGCGCCACTCCTCGATCCTGTTGCGGAACTTCTCCCGCAGCTCCGGGAAGGCCGCGAGCAGCACGTCGCCGATGGCGACGAGGGCGTCCGCCACCTTGTTGATCAGGTCGACGGCGAACTTCCGGGCCGCCTCTATCGCCTTGTCGACGAACGTGCGGAAGCCCTCGATGAGGGAGTTGACGGCCCTGCGGGCGGCGTCGAAGACGGCGGTGACCGCGTCCAGGAGGGCGTCGAAGGCGGCCTTGACCTTGTCGGCGATCCAGCCGAGCCAGCCGGAGGACTCGTCCTTCTTCTCCTCCTTCTTCTTCCGGGCCTCCTCCTCGGCCTTCTCCCGCTCCTCCTGGATCTTCCGGTTGTCCTCGTCCTTGCGCTCCTCGACCTCGGTGTCGGTGTCGGTGCGCTTCTTCCGGATCTCCTTGTTCTTCTCGCCGTGCTCCTTGCCGGCGTCCTCCTCGGCCCTGGAGAGCTCCTCGTCCTGCTCGGCCCGCCAGTCCTCGCGGGCCTGCCCGACCCGCTCGGCGAGCCCTCGCGCTCCCCGGCCTGGGCCTCGGCGTTCTCCGCCTCGGCCGGTCGATCTCGCCCTCGGTGCGCAGCCTGGCCCCGGCCTCGCCCCGTTCGTGCTCGGAGCGGGCGGTGGACATGTCGCCCTGCGCCCGGCCGACCGACGCCTTCACCCGGTCGCCGCGTTCCTGCTCGGCGACGATCGCCACGCCCCGCTCGACCCGGTCCGCGCCCGTGGCCCGCTGTCCCCGTCCGCCCCCGGAGTCCCCTGCGGGCACCTCGGCGGTGAGCGTCTCGGGCGGGACGTCGGGGTAGACCTGGTCCTCCCCCATCCCTTGGCGGCGTCCTCCCGGCCGACCTCCAGGATCCTGCCCGAGGTCTCCTCGAGCTTCCCGAGCTGCTTGTCGGTGCGCTCCGGGTCGCTCTCCCCGGTCAGTTCGACCTTGGGGGCGGCGCCGACGGTGGTGTTCAGGGCCGGGTCGGTGTCGGGGATCCCGTCGACCGCGGCCTGCATGTTCTCCACGTCGCGGGCGCTGACCCGTTGTCCGCGCGCTGGGCGACGACGGGTCTGCCGACCTGCTCGGTGGGCCTGCGCCCCTCGGCCTTCTTCCCCTTCGCCCTCTCCTGCTCCCCCTTGCCGTCGGGGCCGATCCGGTCGACGCGTTCCGAGACGGCCTCGGCCGGGGCCTCCGCCTCCGGCGGGCCGGAGAGGGTCCGCGGCGCGCCGGACGGGCGCTCCTCGGTGGGAGGAGGAGCAGCTTCCAGCTCCGCACGGTCCTCGCCGACCGAGCGGGCGACCGCGCCGTCCGCGCCGTCCAGTACGGTCTGCGCCCGGTCCAGGGGGACGCTGCCCGCGGCGGCCACGGCGCTCTGCGGGTCCTGGCCGGAGACGTCCGGGGGCTCGGGCTGCTTCTCCTGCTCCCCTCCGCGGCCTCCGCCGCCGCCGGCGCAGCCCCCCGGACCCTCCTCCCGGCCGGTGGTCGGCTGCTGCGGCCCGCGCAGCCGCCGCCGCCCGGTTCCAGGGAGGCGTCGGGGGCCGCCCGAACGCCCGCCGGCGACTCGTTCTGCTCGGCCGCGGGTCCCGGGGCGGCCGAGGAGTCGGGGCCCGCGGCGGCAGCAGGCCCTGCCGCAGCGGTGCCACCGGCCGGCGTTCCGGCAGGGCCACCGGGGCCGGTACCGGGCGCGGTCCCGCGGGCCCTCCGGGCGGCGGACTCGCGCCCGGCCGCCGGCTCGGCGCCCGCCCGCACACCGGCCGGGTCCCGCAGGGACGGCGGAGCGGGAGCCGCGGAACCGGCGGCGGGCGCGGAGGAGGCCGCCCGAGGCCGGCCGCCTCGGACTCCGACCCGGCATCGGGGCCGGCACCGGGTCCGTGGCCGGACACCTTCCGGTCCTCCCGGGTGTCCTCCGGGCCCTCCACGTCCTCCGCGTCCTCGTCCGGCTCGGGCCCCGGAACCGGTTCCGCGTCCGCCCGGGCCGACGCGCCCGGATCCGGGCCGACCTCCTGCTCGACCGGCTTCTCGGGTTCGAGGTCCCGGGCACCGCTCTCCCGGGCCTCCGCCACCGGGCCGCCCGCGGGGGCCCCTCCCGCGCCTGCGGGCGCGGCCAGGGGCTCCGGGCCGGTCTCCCCCTCCTCGGCGGCGTCCTCGGCCTCGGCCTCCCTCTCCGCCTGCACCTGCTCGGCCCTGGTGGGCGGCGGTGCCGGGAAGGCGGGCGGCCGGGCGGACGGCGGGGCGCCGCCGCCGGAGAGGTCGATCCGGTCGGCCGTCGGGACGGAGGAGACGTCGAGGTCGGTGTCGGGGAGGAAGTCCTCGGGCTTCAGCTCGACGTCGGCGACGCCTTCGACCGCCTGCCCGCTCCCGCCGTCCGCCGCGTCGATCTCCTTGCCCGCGTCCGCCTCCAGGCCGAGCGGCTGCTCCTCCTCCCGCGGGTCGCCCTCCTCGTCGTCGATCCCGTGCTGTTCGAGAGGGCTGTCGTTCTCACCGGCGATCCGGTCGACGCGCTCCGGGCGGACCGGGCCGGGCTGTCCGGCCGCCCTCGGGGCGATCTCCCTCGGCACCGACCCCTCGGCGGGCTCCTCCTTCTTCTCCTTCTTCCCGTCTTCCTCCGCGGCCGTTTCCGCCCGGAGACGCTCCTCCTCGGCAGGCTGCTCCTCGGCCTGCGGCCCGCCCCGGGCCGCACCGCGCTCCGGCGCCCCGCCGGGCCGCTCCTCGGCCGCGGGCTGCTGCGGTGCGGCCGGTCCGGCCGGAACCGCTTCGGCAGGAGCCTGTTCGCCCCGGTCCTGCCGGTCCTGCCCGCCCTGCTCCCTGCCGCCTTCGGCGTCCGGCGCGGGCCGTTCCGTCTCCGCACCGCCGGGCCGTGGCTCCGGCCGCCGCTCCTGCGGCGGTTCCGCACCGGGGTTCTTCTCCGCCCCGTCGGGGCGTTCGGTGTCCTGCTCCTCCTCCCGGCGGGCGTCCTCGGTGACGTCCTCCTCGTGCTGCTCCCGGTCCCGTTCGACGTCCTCCGCCCGGTCGCGTTCCCGCTCGGTGCGCTCGGCCCCCTCGACCACCGGTTCCGGGGCCCGCGCGGGGCCGGCCGCCTCGGGCCCGGCCCCGGCGTCCTCGACGAGGTCGAGGACCCGGTCGTACGCGGAGGAGGGCAGGCGGTCCTCGATGCGGTCCAGGACCGATTCCTGCAACTCCGGGGAGAGACGGGCGATCTGGAGTCGGACACGGCCGGAGGAGTCGGTGGGGTCGCCCCGCAGGGAGCGCAGGATGCCCGCGGTGAGGCGGTCGACGAGGGTGGCCGGGTCGAGGCGCTCGGTGCGGTGGCGGTCGGCGTCGACGGTGGCGTAGCGCAGCCAGCCGGGGGTGGCCTGCCGGGACACGTCGGCGCCGCGCCCCGGTCCGGGGTTCGTGTCGCCCCGGGCTCCCGCCTCGGCCTCGCGCTCGGCCGCGTCCTGGGGAAGGCTGACGGCTCCCAGGTCCCGGCCGGCGCCGAGGGCGCCGAGGGAGTGCGGGGCCTGGACGGTGTGCAGGAGTTCGTGGGCGAGGAGGCGGCGGCCGTCCTCGGTGCCGGGCGGAAGGCGCCCTCGCCGAAGAAGATCTCCGTGCCGACGGTGACGGCGTCCGCGCCGAGCAGGCCGGTCAGGGCGGCGGCGTCGCGGTCGGTGTGGACGCGCACGCGGCTGAAGTCGTGGCCGAGGCGGGCCTCGAGGTCGCGGCGGGTACCGGGGTCGAGGGGGTGGCCGGCCCCGCTGATGATCTCCTGAGGTTCGGGAGTGCGGGCCCCGGCCGTCTGGGGCTTGCGCCGGTTCCCCCTCGGGCCCTGCCGGCCGGAGTCCCGGCCGGCGCGCGGTGCGGGGGCGTGGACCTGGCTCACTGGCGCTCCCTTCCGCCGGCGGCGTCCGCTCCGGTGCGGCGGTCGCCGCCGCCGGCCAGTCCCACGTGCACCGCGCGGGCCAGGGCCTCGCCCAGGCGCCGCGGGGACGTGGTGGCGGGCAGCGGCGGCAGTCCGGAGAGGACGTCCGGCGCCGTGTCCCCGAGGACGGCGGCCGGAACGCCGTACTCGCCCACCAGTCGGGTCAGTTCGCGGCGGAAGGCGTCGGTGACGCGTTCGTGGTCGAGACGGCCGAAGCCGGTGAAGGCCAGTTCCCCGATCTCGATCTCGATGCGGGCCGGGGCCCCGGGAGGGCCGCCCGCCCGCCCGCGCGGCGCGGACGGCGGCTGCGGATGCGCCCGGGGCGGCGGCAGCGGTTGCGGATGCGCCCGGGGCGGCTGCGGCAGCGGTTGCGGCTGTGCGTTCAGGCCCATCCGCGCACCTCCGCGGGGGTCAGGGAGCGTTCCAGCTTGAGGTATTCGGTGCGGGCGGCGGCCAGCAGGTGCCGCATCCGCAGCGGACCTCCCTCGTCGGCGGCGAGGAAGGCGCCGGCCAGGGCGATGTTGCGGATGGAACCGCCCGCGACGGTGAGCTGGGCGAGCAGGTCGTGGTCGATGCCCTCGGAGGGCACCTGCGCGGGAATGACGCGCCGCCAGATCTCGGCGCGCTCGGGGACGGCCGGGAAGGCGAAGTCGACGACGAAGCGGATGCGGCGCATGAACGCCGTGTCCAGGGCCTTCTTCATGTTGGTGGTGAGCACGGCCAGGCCGCGGTACGCCTCCATGCGCATCAGCAGGTAGCTGACCTCGAGGTTGGCGTACCGGTCGTGGCTGTCCTTGACCTCGCTGCGTTTGCCGAACAGGGAGTCGGCCTCGTCGAAGAGCAGCAGGGCGCCGCCCCGCTCCGCCGCGTCGAAGACCCGGCGCAGGTTCTTCTCCGTCTCACCGATGTACTTGCTGACGACCTGCGAGAGGTCGATGACGAACAGGTCGACGCCGAGCTCGCCCGCCATGACCTCCGCGGCCAGCGTCTTGCCGGTGCCGGAGCTCCCGGCGAACAGCGCGGTCACACCGAGTCCGCGCCGCAGCACCGCCTCGAAGCCCCAGTCCTGGTGGACGGTGGCGCGCTGCCGGACGTGGGCGACGATCTCGCGCAGGATCCGGCGCTGCCGTTCGGCGAGGACGAGGTCGTCCCAGCCCGCGCGCGGTTCGATGCGGCGGCCGAGTTCGTCCAGGGCCATGCGCGCCTCGGTGAGCCCGGCGTGCCAGGCGAGCCCGCCGGCGCCCGGGCCCGGTCCCGGTCCCCGGCCGGTTCCGCCGTCCTCTTCCGTGCCCTCCCCCGCCCGTACCGCGCGTCGGACGGAGTCCGCCGCGGAGCGGATGACGTGGGCGGGCAGGGAGAACTGGGCCACCAGCGCGCGCAGGTCCTGCTCGGAGACGCCGGGCACGTCCGCGAGGGCGGAGGTCCAGACGGCCAGCTGCTCCGGGGAGGTGAGGTCGGGGACGGACAGGCGCTCGCGGCCGGTCGCGGCGGCGGCCGGGCGGGGCTCGTCGGAGGCGACGGCGACGGGAACGGCCAGGTCGGCGGTGAAGGCGTCGGCCGCTCCCGGGCCCTGGACGGCCCCCGGCCCGGCGGCGGCCCGGTCGGCGCCGGGCGCGTCGGGCATCTCCACCAGCAGTGCCGCGGGCAGCAGGACGGCCTCGCGCTGCCACAGGCGGGAGAGCCGGTCGCGTTCGGCCGGGTCGACGGGCAGGTCGCCGGCCTCGACGCTGTAGAGGCCCAGGCCGGAGAGGCGGGCGGCCGCGGCTGCGACCTCCAGGCGGGTGCGGCGGTCGGCGCCGGTCAGCTCGACGTGCGGCGGGCCGTCCGCGCGGGCGGAGGACCAGGCCGCGGCGATCCGGCGGGCGGTGAGCCCGTGCGGGCCGGGGAGGTCCTCGGGGGCGGCGGCGCGGCGGACCAGTCCGTGCAGCCGGACGTCCAGGTAGGGGGTTCCGGTGAGGAAGTGCAGGATGCGCTCGTCGATGCGCAGGCGGGAGCCGGTCGGTGACGCCTCGTCGTCCAGGGCGACCAGCTGCCAGCGGCGCAGTGGTGCGACGGGGGTCAGGGCGCTCCAGTGCGGGCCGGGGAGGGCGGCGAGGGCGAGGGAGAAGGTCGGGTACGGGCGCTCGGGACTCCCGCCGGCGGCGGCGCAGCGGGCGGCGGCGGTGGGGTCGAGTTCGGTGGCCGCCGCCAGGACGAGGGTGTCGCGTTCGAAGGGGGTGAGCCCGAAGCAGGAGCACAGGGTCTCCAGCGCGCTGCGGGCCTCGGGTTCGGGCGTGGCGGCCGGCGGTACCGGGGCACCCGCGCCGGCGCGGCCGGTGGCCGCCGAGGACGCCCGGGCCGCGTGGGCGTCGACGTGGCCGAGGACGGCGAGGACCGCGGCTGCCAGGGCGCGCTGGTGCACCCCCTCCCGCGTTCCCTGCGGGACGGCCCCGGGGCTCCCGGCCGAGGACGCCTTGGCCGACGACGCCTTGGCCGACGACGCCTTGGCCGAGGCGCTCCTGCTCCGGGCGGCCCCGGTCGCGGACGCCCGGGGGGCCCGGCCCGTCCGCCGTCCGCCCGTACCGCCGCCGGTGCTGTTGTCGCCGGTGCTGCCGCTGCCGCGTGTGGTCATGGCTCCCTGTCCCCCGTCCCCGGTCAGTCCGTCGCCGCGCGGTCCGCGGTGGTGGCGCCCGTGCGGGGCACCGCGCGCACGGTGCGGGTCCGCACGGGCTTGGCCGGTACGGGCTCGCCCCCGCCGTCGACGAGGACGGCGGACGCCTGGTAGCAGACGGACAGCGCGTGGGGAGTCTGGAAGAGGGTCGACCACAGCTTGGACATCTCGTCGACGTCCATCTGGGTGGGGGTCAGGCGCACCCGCTGGGGCGAGTCGGCCAGGTCGGACCCCTCCAGGAACGGCCGGGCCGCGACCGCGGCCTCGAGGACCTCCCGGGTGAGCAGGGGTGTCTCGTGCAGTTGCCGGACGACGCAGCCCAGCAGGCGCTGCGCGACGAGCTGGCCCTCGTCGCCGTAGCAGCTGATGAGGTAGTGCAGGTCCAGGGCGGTCGACGGCCTGGTGAGGAGCGTGGCGCCGTCGGGGCTGCGGGTGGGCAGGTCGCGGTTGCGCAGGGCCGCGTTGGGGGTGACCTGGTAGAGGTGGACGGTGATCGTCGGGTCGGGCGGCGGCTCGGCCGGCGGTCTGGCCGCCCTGACCTCGACCGCGAGGGGCATGTCCGGGGTCAGCGAACCCGCGATCGCCAGCCGCAGCGCCTCGGTGGCGTGGGCGACGGCCAGGAAGTTGCTCACCTGCGGCCTCCCTCGCGGGACAGGTAGCCGTCCAGGCTCAGCGCGGGGGCCGGGCGTGCGGGCCGGGGCCCGTCGTCGTCGCGGCGGGCGGCAGCCGGGGTCCGGCCGGCCGCGGTGACCTCCAGCCTGCCGATGCTGACGTGCACGACGCGTTCGACGGGCCCGCTCCGACCGCGCCGCCGGCCGCCGCCGGTCCTTGCGCCTTCGCCGCCGTCGGCCGGGGACCGCTCGGGACGGGAGGAGGGCGCCGGGCGGACAAGGGCCGGGGCCGCACGGCGCGGCGGCACGGCGGTCTCCGCGCCCGCGCGGGGCGGCCGCCCGTCGGGGCCGCCCCGTCCGCCGACCGCCCGGCGGGCGGGCCCGGGGCGGGCGGCCTCGGGCGCGGCCGGGGCGAGGGACGCCGCCGGGACTCCGGGCGGCGGGACGAGGAGCGGTGCGGGCCCGAGCGGTACGGGCAGCGGCTGCCGGTCCTGCCGCTGCGGGGCCGGCGGGTCCGCGGGGGCGGTCCGGGGGCGCCCGGGCCGTTCCTCCCGGCCGCCGGGGGCGAGGAGGAGGGCCGGCGGGAACGGCGGTACCGCCCCGGTCGCCGTTCCCGGGGACGCGACGGGCGGGACGTCCGCGGGCGGGGCGGGGCGGGCGCCGAGGGTGTCGATCCTCTCGAACGGCCCGGGCAGGCGCGGGCGCACCCGGGCGACGGCCCCGCCGCCGGACGGGCCGGGGGCGCCGCCGGCCGCGTCCGGTGCATGGCGCGCCAGCAGACGGTCGAAGAAGTCAGGCATCTGCGCACAGCTCCAGGTAGTAGCGGCGCCGCAGCGGGCTGAGCGCCAGGATCTCCGCCTCGCTCCAGCCGTAGGCGGTGGCGAGCAGGTGGACGTCGGCCAGGGCGGTCCTCGCCCACGCGTCGACCTCGGCCCACAGGTAGGAGGCGATGTCGAGCTCGGCTCTGGTGGTGCTGCCGCATTCGGGGCAGGGGACGTTGAGCACCACGTCGGCGCACGGGTCGGCCTCGGCCGCGGCCCGTGCCATGCGCTCCTGCACCGGGCCGGGGAGGTCCTCGGGCCGGACCGGTGCTCCGTCCCTCCCGGCGCTCAGCACCGTGCGGGACAGCAGTACCGCACGGGCCCGGTCGGGCCCCGCCTCCTCGGCGGCGGCGACGTCCGCGGCGGCGGGCGGTACGAACCGGACCTCCCAGCCGTCCGCCTCCACCGTCAGCGGTTCCGCGTCGGCCTCGGCGGAACCACCGGCGTTCCCGCTCCCGGCCGCACCGGCCGCACCGGCGACACCGGCCTCACCGACCACTCCCGCGGGGTCGAAGCCGAACTCCATCTCCTCGGCGCACTCCCCGCAGGCCACCCGTACGTCCATCAGGTCGCCGAAGAGCGAGCGGCGCAGGGCGAACAGGTCGGCATCGCGCCGGCCCACCGGTGTCCGCAGCAGCTCGTCGACGGCGGCGTGCGGCCGGGCGAAGCCGTGCAGCAGCAGTGCGCGGCCGGCCGGCCCGGCCGCCAGCCCTGCCTCCCAGACGGCGACCAGGGCCGCAGCGCCGCCGGGCCCGGTCTCCCGGTCCGACGACGACGGCGGCTGCCCCAACGGCTGCTGCTGCAACGGCTGCTGTCGCAACGGCTGCTGGGCTCCCGGCTGCTCCACGTGCGGCCGCCCTAGGCCGGCTGCTGGAAGGAGGGCTCTTCGGGCTCGGCGACCTCGTAGTCCCGCTCCCAGCCCTCGCACTCGAGCTTCAGGCTCTGGATCGCCACCGCGTTGGCGTTGGCGTCCATCTCGCCGAGGATCTGGTACTCGCTCGGCCAGGCCCGGTAGAGCTTGTGGGCGACCGCGACCTGCCCCGCCTCGTTGAGGACCTGGATCACCAGGTCCTTGCGGAAGTCGCGCAGCGAGACCTCCGCGCCCCGGCCCGCACCGACCTGCCAGACCTTGTTGGCCCAGCGGTCGAACTCCGGGTCGTGGGTGACGCCCCGCTCCAGGGTGACGGCCTCGAACTCGCTGCGTCCCGGGGACTTCCGCGGGGAACTCGGGTCTCCGCCGTTCCGGTGCTTGACCACTTCGGTGGTGCGCTTGAGCGGACTTATCTTGCTGATTCCGGCGACGACGCGCCCGTCCCAGACCACCAGGAACTTGAAGTTCTTGTAGGGGTCGAACCGATGCGGGTTAACGGTGAACTCGGCCATGGAAATCCTAAACCTCGAACTGTCCAGCCATCTGCTCGATTTTCACGACGACGAATTCCGCAGGTTTCACCGGCGCGAATCCGACGACGACGTTCACCACTCCCCGGTCGACGTCCTCCCGGGTGGTGGTCTGGCCGTCGCACTTGACGAAGTACGACTCGCGCGCCGAGGAACCCCGGAAGGCCCCCTGCTGGAACAGCGTGTGCAGGAACGCCCCGACGTTGAGGCGGATCTGCGCCCACAGCCGCTCGTCGTTGGGTTCGAAGACGACCCACTTGGTGCCGCGGTACAGGCTCTCCTCGATGTGCAGGGCGAGGCGGCGCACGGGGACGTACTTCCAGTCCGAGTGCAGCGCGTCCGCGCCCTCGAGGGTCCGTGCGCCCCACACCACGGAGCCGACTACGGGGAAGGTGCGCAGGCAGTTCAGGCCCTGCGGGTTGAGCAGGCCGTTCTCCCGGTCGGTCAGGGGCACGGTCAGGGCACGGACCCCGGCCAGGCGGGTGTCGGTGCCGGCCGGTGCCTTCCACACCCCGCGCTCGCTGTCGGTGCGGGCCATCACTCCGGCCACCGCCCCGGAGGGCGGGAAGGCGCGCAGCCGGCCGGTGAGCGGGTCGACCGTCTCCAGGTGCGGGAAGTACAGGGCGGCGTGGCTGCTGCGCACGGGGTCGAAGGCCGCGATCCCGGCCCGGGCGGCGTCCACGCTGCGCCAGGCCGCGGGGGCGTCGGCGACCAGGAACATCCGCTTGTCCCGGCACAGGGCCTCGGCGGCGGAGAGCACGGTGACCATGTCGTCGGTGCTGTCGTAGCCGGCGACCTCGGGGAGGACCAGGAGGTTGACGTCCTCGACGAGGCGCAACGCCTGGATGCCGTCGGCCCCGGCCTCGCTGCCGATCAGGTCGACGGGGCCGGGCGCCTCGCCGTCCGCCCCGCCCGCCGGGGCGAAGGCCGGCGGGTTGGCCGATGCCTCCAGGCCCAGGTCGTTGGCCGCCTCGCCGAGGAACCGGACGGTGTCGGCGGGGTCGGTGGAGCCGGCGACGACCCGCAGCCGGCGGCCCGAGACGGTGACCCGGGTACCGGCGAAGGCGCGGCGACCGGGCGCGTCGGGCAGGGCTCGCAGCTTGCGTTCCAGCAGCAGCGCCAGTTCCGCGACGCCGGCCGGGGCGTCCCCGTCGCGCCCGGGGTCGTGGAGGGTGAAGGTCCTCGCGGTCCCGCCGATCCTGACCTCCACCTGCCGGTCCAGCCGGGGCAGTTCGGCGGGGAAGGGCTTGGAGACGGTGCCGGAGGGATCGGGCGTCCCGGAGCCCTCGGCGGCCGCCTCGACCAGGGAGGACCCGGCGTTGACCACGGTCGGGGCGAAGCGGGGGTGGTCGCTGTCCATGGACAGGCCGTCGAACGACTCGCGCAGACCGCCCGCGGTGTCGAGGACGCGGAGGTTGAAGGTCTCCCCGGGCTGCGGGGTGTCGTGGTCGACGGCGATCCGCAGGCCGGCGCCCCAGGCCCCGGGCTCCTTGGCGGTGACCGTCAGGGAGGGCGCCTCGGCGCCGTCCCGGGTGGAGGCCAGGGTGACGGCGGCGCAGGTGCCGGTCCCCTCCTTGGTGACCCGCACCACGACCGCGGAGGAGCCGCCGTTGAGGAAGAACTGCTGGACGGCGTGGCCGAGCGGGCTGCTGCGGTCGAGTCCGCCGAACCGGCGTTCGTAGTCCGCGAATCCGGACACCGCGACGGGCCTGTTGACCGGGCCGCGGCGGGTGTGCCCGACGAAGGCGGTCACCGACGTGGTGACCGCCGCGACGGTGCGGACCGTGCTGGAGAGTTCTTCGATGTAGACGCCGGGATACGACGGTGTCGTCGGCACTCCTCCTCCAATCCCTCGGGGCACCGGGAGGCGTGGGAGGAGGAAGAAAGACGCATCGGCAGGCGGACGCGGTGATTTCCGTGCCGGGGCGACTCACCAGTTCCCCCGTCATGACCCCTGCGGCATGTGCCGCGAGGGGCTCGGGCTGTCGCCCGAGACGCCTGGTGTGTCAGTGCGCTCAAATTCTGAGATCGGTTCGGTAAATCTGTCAAGGAGGCCGGAAGATCGCCTTACGGAGGTAAACAGCCGAATTCACCGGCGATTCGGACAGCAGCGAAGATCTTTTCCCCGTGATCGCGGAACCTCTTTTACCGCTTTCACCAGGAGTCCTTTTCGCGGCCGCGCCGGGCGTGCGCGGCAGCGCGTCGTGGCCGGTTCGGGCCGTCCGGGACCGGCCGGTTCCGGGTCGTCCTCACACGACCCCCACATCCGGGCACGGTCCGCGGCCGCCTTCCTCCCGCGCCTTCCCGCGCCTTCCCGCTCCCTCCCGCGCCCTCCCGCGCCCTCCCGCGCCGCCGGGCGCCGCCGGCCGCCCGTGCTACGTTGGCCGAGGCTGTGACAGCCCCGGACGAGCGCGTCGTACCCGGCACGACAAGACGGCGCAGTTGATGCAGAGACTGCCGACACTGCGAGAGGTGCCGTCACCGTGGCCTGGTTCGTTCTGATCGTCTCCGGAGTCCTCGAGACCGTGTGGGCGGCGGCGCTGGAGGCGTCCCGTTCCTTCAGCCGCCCGCGTCCCACCGTCCTGTTCGTGGTCGCCCTCGTGCTGAGCATGGGCGGGCTGGCCTACGCCCTGCGCTCGCTGCCCCTGGGCACCGGCTACGCGGTGTGGGTGGGGATCGGCGCGGCGGGGGCCGCCGTCTACGGCATGGTGGCGCTCGGGGAGCCGGTCACCGCCGCCCGCATCGTCTGCCTGATGCTGATCGTCGCCGGCGTCGCCGGCCTCAAGCTCCTGCACTGACCCCACCGCCCCGGCCGCGGGGTCCGTCCGGTGCGCCCGGCCCGCCGCGTGCGGGCCGGGGTCCCGGCGCGGGCCCCTGCGCGGGCACGCGCCGCCTTATTGACGGGCTCATGACATGGCGGCATCATCTGCTCCGTACATGCAGCGCACGCCCCCCACTCGTCGCACCGACCACATCAGGAGGACGGTTCATGCGACTCCACCGGCGCGCACGGCGCGCTTCGGCGACCGCCGCCCTGCTCGCACTGGCCCTCGCCGCGTCCCTGAGCGGCCAGGCAGGCGCCTCCCCCGCTTCCGCCGACGGCGCCCCGGCGGCCGTCGCGGGCTCCCCCGCGGACGAACAGGTCCGCCAGTACACCGTCACCGGCCCCCGGACCGCCGCCGAACGCACCGCCGTCGCCCGCACCGGCGCGTCGGTCGACGCGGTCCGCGAGGGCTCGGTGGTCATCACCGCGGACGCCGCGCAGGCCCGCGCGGTACGGGCCCTCGGCCACCGCCTGACCGCCCTGCCCGCCCCCTCCGGCACCGACGGCACCGACGGTTCCGGCACGGTCGGCACCCAGGACTTCCCCGGCGCCGACTCCGGCTACCACAACTACGCCGAGGCCGCGGCGGAGATCAACCGGCTCGTCGCCGCGTCCCCCTCCATCATGAGCAAGAGGGTGATCGGAAAGTCCTACGAGGGCCGGGACATCGTCGCCGTGAAGGTCAGCGACAACGTCGGCTCGGACGAGAACGAGCCCGAGGTGCTGTTCACCCACCACCAGCACGCCCGCGAGCACCTGACGGTCGAGATGGCGATCTACCTGCTGCGCGAGCTCGGCGGCAAGTACTCCACCGACAGCCGGATCAAGAACGCGGTCGACGGCCGCGAGATCTGGATCGTGCCCGACCTGAACCCGGACGGCGGCGAGTACGACATCGCCACCGGCACCTACCGCAGCTGGCGCAAGAACCGCCAGCCCAACTCCGGTTCCTCGTACGTCGGCACCGACCTCAACCGCAACTGGGACTACAAGTGGGGCTGCTGCGGCGGCTCCTCCGGCTCCACATCCAGCTCCACCTACCGCGGCTCGGCCCCCGAGTCGGCCCGCGAGGTGAAGGTCCTGGCCGACTTCGTGCGCAGCCGGGTGGTCGACGGGAAGCAGCAGATCACCGCCTCCATCGACTTCCACACCTACAGCGAACTGGTGCTGTGGCCGTTCGGCTACACGTACTCCAACACCGACACCGGCATGACGGCCGACGACTACAACACCTTCGCCACCTTCGGCCGCACCATGGCCGGCACCAACGGCTACACCCCGCAGCAGTCCAGCGACCTGTACATCACCGACGGGTCCATACCCGACTGGCTGTGGGGGAAGCACCGCATCTTCGCCTACACCTTCGAGATGTACCCCGGCCCGAACGGCTCCTCCGGGTTCTACCCGCCCGACGAGGTCATCGATCGGGAGACCAGCCGCAACCGCGAGGCCGTGCTGCGGCTGCTGGAGAACGCCGACTGCATGTACCGGGTGATCGGCAAGGAGCAGCAGTACTGCTCCTGACCCCGCCCCACCCGCTCAGCCCGCTCACCCCGCTCAGCCCGTCACGGCCCGCCGCGCCCCGCGCGCGGCGGGCCGCCGCGCGTCCGCGCCCCGGGTCAGAGCGCGGACAGGGCCGCGGCGCCCCGGCGGTGGGTGAAGATCAGGCTGGTCTCGGTGTGCTGGATGCCCGGGTGCGAGGTGATGTGGTCGAGGATGAAGTCGCGCAGCGCGTCCGCGGAGGAGGCGGCGACCCTGAGCAGGAAGTCGTTGCCGCCGGAGAGGTTGAACACCGATATCACCCCGGGGAGTCCGGCGGCGTGGTCGAGGAAGCTGTCGACCTGGCCGCGGGTGTGGGCACCCAGCCGGACGGCGATCATCGCCTGCAGGGGCAGGCCGAGCGCGGCGAGGTCGATGTCGGTGTGGTGGCCGTGGACGATCCCGCGCTCGCGCAGGGCGCGGATGCGGCCCAGGCAGGTCGAGGGCGCGATGCCGACGGCGGCGGCGATCGCGTTGTTGGGGGTGCGTGCGTCGCGGGCGAGCACCCGCAGGATCCTGCGGTCGGTCTCGTCCAGCTCGGCCGGTCGCATCTCGTTCGGCACGGGGCCCTCCCTGTGACGGCGGGGCGAAGGAAAATCGGAGTCGTGCGCCTGCTGGAGAATATTATTCCCACCCATTGGCCCAGCTCCGCGCCATGTTCATAATTTCACCACCTCTTCAACGTCGAAAGGTGGTCCCATGTACGGGCTGGACAGCCAGGCGGTCCACGCAGGACGGGCGGATCTGGCCGCCCTCGGTGTGCACGTCCCCCCGCTGGACCTGTCCAGCACCTCGCCCCTGCCGGACGTCGAGTCCGGCGGCGACTCCTACGAGTCGATGGCCCTCGGCGGCGAGCCGACCGCGGGCGGCAACGTCTACGCCCGGCTGTGGAACCCCACGGTGGCCCGGTTCGAGGAGGCCCTGGCCCAGCTGGAGGGGTGCGACAAGGCCGTGGCCTTCTCCTCCGGCATGGCCGCGGTGACCGCCTGCCTGCTGGCCGCCGCCGCCGAGGGACGCCGCCACGTGGTCGCGGTGCGCCCGCTGTACGGCGGCACCGACCACCTGCTGGCCACCGGCCTGCTGGGCACCGAGGTCACCTACGCGCCCGCCGACGGCATCAGCGGGGCGCTGCGCCCGGACACCGGGCTGGTGATCGTCGAGACCCCCGCCAACCCGACCCTGGAACTGGTCGACCTGACGGCGGTCGCCGAGCAGGCCGGCGACGTCCCGGTCCTGGTCGACAACACCTTCGCCACCCCGGTCCTGCAGCAGCCCGCGCGGCACGGCGCGACCCTGGTCCTGCACAGCGCCACCAAGTTCGTCGGCGGACACGGCGACGTGGTCGCCGGCGCGGTCGCCACAAGCGTCGAGTGGGCCGCCCGCCTGCGGCGGGTCCGCGCGGTCACCGGCGGCATCCTGCACCCCCTGGGCGCCTACATGCTGCACCGCGGCCTGCAGACCCTGCCGGTGCGGGTGCGCGCCCAGCAGGAGGGCGCGCGCGCCGTCGCCGCCTGGCTCGCGGAGCGCCCCGAGGTGGAGCGGGTGTACTACCCGGGCCTGCCCGAGTGCGACCCGCAGTCCCTGGTGGGCCGCCAGATGTCCGGCCCCGGCTCGCTGCTCGCGTTCGAGGTCGCCGGCGGCTACGACGCCGCGGCCCGCACCGCCGCCTCCTGTCGCATGATCACCCACGCGGTCTCCCTCGGCGGCGTGGACAGCCTGATCCAGCACCCGGCCTCCCTCACCCACCGCCCCGTGGAGCCCCACGCGCGCCCCGCCGCCGCGGTGCTGCGCCTGTCGGTCGGCCTGGAGAACCCCGAGGACGTCTGCGCCGACCTCGAGTCCGCCCTGAAGGAAGCACGATGACCACCCTGTGGACCCCTGCGGCCCCGGACGCCGTCCCGCAGCCCGCGGACGCGCCGTCGGAGGAGCTGCTGCGCTCGATCCAGCAGCGGGTGCTGTGGCTGTCCACCGCGATCGTGCACCACGCCAACCGGGTGCGCCCGAACCCCTCCGGCCTGAAGGTCGGCGGCCACCAGGCCTCCAGCGCCTCCATGGCGAGCATCATGACCGCGCTGTGGTTCGGCGACCTGACCTCCGCCGACCGGGTCTCCGTCAAGCCGCACGCCTCCCCCGTCCTGCACGCCATCAACTACCTGCTGGGCGGCCTGGACGAGAAGTACCTGACGACCCTGCGCGAGTTCGGCGGGCTGCAGAGCTACCCCAGCCGCACCAAGGACCCCGACCGGGTCGACTACTCCACCGGCTCGGTCGGCATCGGCGCCACCGCACCGATATGGGGCGCGACCGCCCGCCGCTACCTCGACGCCCACGCCGGCGCGCTGGGCGCGGCCGCCGAGGCCCGCGGGCGGCAGATCTCCCTGGTCGGCGACGCCGAGCTCGACGAGGGCGCCTGCTGGGAGGCCCTGCTGGACCCGGGCACCGCCGGGCTGGGCGAGGTCATGTGGGTCGTCGACCTCAACCGGCAGTCCCTCGACCGCGTCGTGCCCGTGCAGACCGCGCAGCGCTACGAGCGGATGTTCCACGCCGCCGGCTGGCAGGTCGTCACCCTCAAGTACGGGCGCCGCCTCGGCGAGCTGTTCACCCTCCCCGGCGGCGACGCCCTGCGGCACCGGCTCGACACCATGAGCAACGCCGAGTACCAGCGGCTGCTGCGCGCGGACGGCCCCCGTCTGCGCGAACGCCTCCCCGGCACCGGGGCCGCGGCCGGGGAGGTCCGCAGGCTGATCGGCGAACTGGACGACATCCGCCTGCGCGAGGCCGTGCGCGACCTGGGCGGCCACGACCTGTCCGCCCTGCTGTCGGCCTACCGCGCCGCCGAGCCCGGCCGGCCCACCGTCGTCCTCGCCTACACCCTCAAGGGGTTCGGCCTGCCCACCGAGGGCCACCCGGCCAACCACTCGGCGCTGCTGTCCACCGAGGACGTCCACGCCCTGGCCGCGTCCTGCGGCATCGACCCGCAGCACCCCTGGCAGCGCTTCGCCGAGGGCAGCGCGGAGGCCGAGTGGTGCGCCCGCACCGCCGGACGCCTGGCCCGGCCCGAGCCGGCCGCCGTCGCCGCACCGGCACCCCCGGCCGACTTCGGCCGCCCCCACAACGGCCGCTCCTCCACCCAGCAGGCCCTGGGCCGCCTGCTGCTCGACCTGACCCGCTCGGCCCCCGAGGTCGCGCGCCGGGTCGTCACCGTCAGCCCCGACGTGGCGTCCTCCACCAACCTGGGCGGCTGGCTGAACAAGGTCGGCGTCTGGTCGGAGGAGGAGCGCACCGACTGGTTCGCCGACGACGCCGAGACCGTCCTGCACTGGCGGGAGGGGCGGCAGGGCCAGCACCTCGAGCTGGGCATCGCCGAGACCAACCTGGTCGGGCTGCTCGGCGAGCTGGGGGCGACCTGGAGCCGGTGGGGGCAGCCGCTGCTGCCGATCGGCGTGCTGTACGACCCGTTCGTCAACCGCGCCCTGGAGCCGTGGACGTACGGCGTCTACGCCGGCGGGCAGTCGATCCTCGTCGGCACGCCCTCGGGCGTGACGCTGGCGGGCGAGGGCGGGGCGCACCAGTCGGTCACCACGCCGTCGATCGGCCTGGAGCAGCCCGGCGTGCTCGCCTACGAGCCCGCCTTCAGCCAGGACTTCGAGTGGTGCTTCCTGCACGCCCTGTCGCGGCTGGGACGCCCGGACGGCACCTCCTCGTACTTCCGGCTGTCCACCCGGCCGGTCGACCAGCGCCTGGCCCGGGTGCCGCAGGACCCGCGGGAGCGGGAGGAGCGGCGGCGGCAGGCCGTGGCCGGCGGCTACGTGCTGCGCGAGGCCGACGACGCCGCGGTGACGATCGCGGCGATGGGCGCCGTCGTGCCCGAGGCGCTGGCCGCCGCCGACAGGCTGGTGGCGGCGCACGGGATACGGGCCCGGGTGGTGTGCGTGACCAGCGCCGACCTGCTCTACCGGGCCCTGCAGAACCGCCGGCACGCCGACGCGCCCCCCGGCGGGACGGACGGGACGGACGGGACGGACGGGACGGACGGGTCCGCCGGAGCGGGCCGTCCCGACATCCTGGCGGAGATCCTGCCGCCGGAGCGGGCGGTGCCGATGGTCACCGTCCTGGACGGCCACCCGCACACCCTCACCTTCCTGGCCACGGTCGACAGGGTGCCGGTGGTCTCGCTGGGCGTGAGCGGGTTCGGGCAGTCCGGCTCGCTGGAGGACGTCCTGAGCCACCACGGCATCGACGCCGCCGCGATCGCCGCGGCCGCCGCGGGCCTGGCCGGCCGGTAGCCGCACCGCCGCGTCCGCCCGGCCGTCCCCCGCGGGGGACGGCCGGGCGGACGCGGTTCACACGATCCGGCCGTCCTCGACCCGCACGTGCCGGGTGGTGTGCACCGCCTGCAGCATGCGGCGGTCGTGGGTGACCAGCAGCAGCGTGCCGGTGTACGAGGCCAGCGCGGACTCCAGCTGCTCGATGGCCGGCAGGTCCAGGTGGTTGGTGGGCTCGTCGAGCACCAGCAGGTTCACCCCGCGCCCCTGGAGCAGGGCGAGGGCCGCCCGGGTGCGCTCGCCGGGCGAGAGCGTCACGGCCGGGCGCAGCACGTGGTCCGCGGTGAGGCCGAACTTGGCCAGCAGCGTGCGCACCTCCGCCGGGCTCGTCCCCGGCACGGCCGCGCCGAAGGCGTCCAGCAGGGTGTCCGGGCCGAGGAACAGGCCGCGGGCCTGGTCGACCTCGCCGACCACGACGCCGGGGCCGAGGGCGGCGTGCCCCTCGTCCAGCGGGAGGCGGCCCAGCAGAGCGGCGAGCAGGGTGGACTTGCCCGAGCCGTTGGCGCCGGTGATCGCCACCCGGTCGGCCCAGTCGATCTGCAGGTCGACCGGCCCCAGGGTGAAGCCCCCGCGACTCACCCGCGCCCCGCGCAGGGTCGCCACCACCGCGCCGGCCCGGGGCGCGGCGGCGATCTCCATGCGCAGCTCCCACTCCTTGCGGGGCTCCTCGACGACCTCCAGCCGCTCGATCATCCGCTCGGTCTGCCGGGCCTTGGCCGCCTGCTTCTCACTCGCCTCGCTGCGGAACTTCCGGCCGAGCTTGTCGCTGTCGGTCGCCTTGCGCCGCGCGTTCTTGACGCCCTTGTCCATCCAGGACCGCTGCATGCGGCCGCGGGCCTCCAGGGCGGCGCGGGTGCCGGCGTACTCCTCGTACTCCTCGCGGGCATGGCGGCGGGCGGTCTCGCGCTCCTCCAGGTAGGCGCCGTAGCCGCCGCCGTAGGTGTTGACCTGCTGCTGGTGCAGGTCGAGCTCGACGACGCGGGTGACGGTGCGGGCGAGGAACTCGCGGTCGTGGCTGACGACGACGGTGGCGGCGCGCAGCCCGGTGACGAACTTCTCCAGCCGCTCCAGCCCGTCCAGGTCCAGGTCGTTGGTGGGCTCGTCGAGGAGGAAGACGTCGTAGCGGCTCAGCAGCAGCGAGGCCAGCCCCGCGCGCGCGGCCTGCCCGCCGGACAGGGCGGTCATCGGCAGGTCCAGGCCCACCCGGAGACCGAGCGAGTCCGCGACCTCCTCGGCCCGCTCCTCCAGGTCGGCGCCGCCGAGGGCGAGCCAGCGCTCCAGGCCGGCGGCGTAGGCGTCGTCGGCGCCGGGCGCGCCGTCCACCAGGGCCGAGGTGGCGGCGTCCAGGTCCGCCTGGGCGGCCGCGACGCCGGTGCGCCGGGCCAGGAAGTCCCGCACGGTCTCGCCGGGACGGCGCTCCGGCTCCTGCGGCAGGTGGCCGACGGTGGCGGTCGGCGGGCTCGGCCGCACGCCGCCCGCCTCCGGGGCGTCGAGCCCGGCGAGCAGGCGCAGGAGCGTCGACTTGCCCGCCCCGTTGGGTCCGACCAGTCCGACGACGTCCCCCGGGGCGACGACCATGTCCAGCCCGGAGAACAGCACGCGGTCGCCGTGGCCCGCGGCGAGATCCTTGACGACGAGAGTGGCACTCATGAGGCCACGATCCTACGGGCCCGCCCGCCGCTCTCCTCCCCGGACCGCCGCGAACGGACCGGGCGGTCGCCGCATGAGCAGTGCCCTCCGGGGCAGGGGGAACCGGACGTCCGAGGTCGGGAGGGTGCGTGTTCGACGGTTTCGAGCTGACGCGGTGCGAGGGGGACGGGGCGCGGTTACGGGTGCGTCACGGCGGCAGCGGTCCTGCGGTGCTGCTCCTGCACGGGCATCCGCGCACGCACGCGACCTGGCACCGCGTCGCCCCGCTGCTGGCCGCGTCCGGTCGCACGGTGGTCTGCCCCGACCTGCGGGGCTACGGCGGGTCCGACAAACCCCCGACCGATCCGCAGCACCGCCCGTACTCCAAGCGCGCCATGGCCGCCGACTGCCTGGCGGTCATGCGCCGGCTCGGGCACGAACGGTTCGCCGTCGTCGGGCACGGCCGGGGCGCGTACGTGGCCGCCCGCCTCGCCCTGGACCACCCGGAGGCCGTGTCCGCCGTCAGCGTGCTGGACGCCGTCCCCCTCGGAGAGGCACTGCGGCGCTGCGACGCGACGTTCGCCGCGAGCTGGTGGCACTGGTTCTTCCTCGGGCAGACCGACAAGCCCGCCGAACGCGTCATCAACGCCGACCCCGACGCCTGGTACAGGGCCACCCCCGAACAGATGGGCGCCGAGGCCTACGAGGACTACCGGCGCGCGATCCACGACCCGGCCACCGTGCACGCCATGTGCGAGGACTACCGGGCCGGCCTCGGTGTCGACCGGGAGCACGACGACGCCGACCGGCGGGCCGGCCGGCGCATCGGCTGTCCGCTGCAGGTGCTGTGGGCCACCCGCGACGACATGGCCGACCTCTACGGCGACGTGCTGGGCGTCTGGCGCGACCGGGCGGGCGACCGGCTGGACGGCGGCCCGATCGCCTCCGGCCACCACATCGCCGAGGAGGCGCCCGAGGAACTCGCCGTCGCCCTGCGCGGTTTCTGGCGGAACGCCGGAGGGAGCGGCCCCCGTGCGGAGCGCACGGCCGGCCGGCCCGGAGGCGGACCGGCCGGCTGAAGCGCCCGGCCGCGTCAGCCGGTGCGGCCCTCGGCCAGGGCGCGGACGGACGCCTTCATCGCCTCGACGAAGGCGTCGCGCGCCTCGGGGCCGACCCGGTCCAGGGACAGGTAGGGGTTGAGGTCCTCCAGCTCGACCAGGAGCAGCTCCCCCTCCCGGGTCCGGCACGCGTCGACGCGCTGGATGCCGTGGGACAGGCCGTTCCAGGCGACGAAGCGGCGGGCGAACTCCAGGTCCGCGTCGGTCGCCGCGTACGGCTCGAGCTCCCACCGCCGGGCCGTGCGCGGTGCATGCAGGGCGTACTGGAAGGCGTCGTCGACGAAGTAGAAGGACACCTCGTGACGGAAGTCGACGCGCGGCTGGACGAGGACGTCGCCGAACTCCACGTCCGCCAGCCGCTCGCGCCCGACGATCTCCAGACCCACCGAGTCCGCGCCGAACCTGGGCTTGACGACGTACTCGGCCGCCTCCGGCAGCCGGTCCAGGTCCTCGCGGCGGTCGGCGGTGGGGATGACCGGGTACCCCTGGGCGCTGAGGTCGGGCAGGTACTGCTTGCCGGCCATGTCGCCGCGGCCGGTCAGCGGGTTGTACACCCGGGTGCCGCGGGCGAGCGCCTGCTCGCGGAAGGCGTCGTACTCGGCGCGGTAGTGCAGCACGGGTCCGCTGTTGCGGACCACGACGGCGTCGAAGCCGCCCATGAGCGCGGCCGCGTCCTTCGGGTGGCACAGGGCGAGGTCGAAGTCCTCCCGCAGCCGGGAGGACAGGAATATGTCCTCGTCGCAGTAGCGGCGGCCCTTCGCCGGGTAGGCGAGGTCGGTGACGTAGAGGATCGTGGGGCGGCCGGACGGCATGTGTTCTCCCGGAGGTCGCGGCGGAGCCGCCAACCTACAGCCGCGCCGGGCGGCGCCCGGGAGCGCACACGCGTGAGGACCGGAACCGTTTCCGGTTCCGGGCCTCACGCCGTGAGTAGCGGGGACAGGATTTGAACCTGCGACCTCTGGGTTATGAGCCCAGCGAGCTACCGAGCTGCTCCACCCCGCGTCGGTGAACACCACTCTACGCGAGACCCGCAGCCGGGCCAAATCGTTTCCCCCGCGGCCCGTTCCGCACACCGGAAACGGCGGCCGGTACGCGCCGGCCCGGGCGGGCGGCGGGGCGGGCTGCGGTGATCGCGGACCATCGGGGGCCACCGCGTCACCCGCTCCGCGCCTCCGGCGGTCGGGGCGTTCCGGCGGTCAGGACATTCCTGCGGTCAGGGCTTCCCGGCCGCCGGGGAGTCGTCGGGGTCCCGGGCGTCGTCCCGGCCGCGGCGCAGCTCCTCGTTGATCCGCAGCGCCTCGTCCAGCTGGTCCTCCAGGACGACGATGCGGCAGGCGGCCTCGATCGGCGTGCCCTGGTCGACCAGTTCACGGGCGCGAGAGGCGATGCGCAGCTGGTAGCGGGAGTAGCGGCGGTGGCCGCCGGCCGAGCGCAGCGGGGTGATCAGACGTGCGTCGCCGAGTGCCCGCAGGAAGGCCGGCGTGGTGCCGATCATCTCCGCGGCACGCCCCATCGTGTAGGCGGGGTAGTCGTCGTCGTCGAGCCTGTCGGCCTGGGTCGGTCTGTTCTCAGAAGCCATTGCACCTCTTACTGGACGCGTCGAGGGGCCCTGGTGCCGTACGGCACCAGGGCCCCGAGGGGTTCAACACCATCTACCGGCCGAACTCGTCGGCCCTACTGTGTCCGCACGGCCCTCGAAGAGGGCTCGACTGCGGGGATCGCGGATGCGTGACCGGGGACCACCTTCCAATCCGGGGCCTGCGGTACCCGAGCGGGGCGGACCCCGACCCGGGCGATCCTGATGGCGTCAGCTCCTCTCCTCACTCATCTGTCTGACCTGTACTGCTGAACACTTCGGTACTGCTCGGCGGCCCTGGAGGCCGCCCGGTCCGGCAGCCAGTCCCCGGGCCTTCACTGCACTTCCCGGCCCCGGGGCTCCACTGCCGCACCGCGTGTGACACGCGCCAGTTCGTCTCTGCCGCGTACTGCTGACTTCCTTGGCTACGGCAGAAAATCTAGCAACACAGACGCCCAATGTCTACTGTCACCGATGCAGATTTTCATCAGCCGCGACGAGAGGCAGTCCGTCCCCGAAACGCACCCGGGCCCCGCGGTGCCGGTTCGGGAGGAGAGGCGGCGACCCGGGGCACGGCCGCGGTCTCCGGCGGCGGGGAAAGGGCCGGCGGCCGGGAGAGGGCCGGCCGCGGGGGAGGGTCGCGCGAAGGGCGCGGGAGCGGGGCGCGCACGAAACGGAACGCGCACACGCGTGAGGCCCGGAACCGTTTCCGGTTCCGGGCCTCACGCCGTGAGTAGCGGGGACAGGATTTGAACCTGCGACCTCTGGGTTATGAGCCCAGCGAGCTACCGAGCTGCTCCACCCCGCGTCGGTGAACACCACTCTACGCGAGACCCACAGCCGGGCCAAATCGTTTCCCCCGCGGCCCCTGTTTCCCGCGCCGCCCCGGGCCCGGGCCCGGGGCGGCGCGTCCCGGGGGCGGCCGTCCCCTCCGCGGTCGCCGCCCGGTGCCGGTGGGGCGCCTACAGCAGGCGCCGGATCTCCCCGCGGGCGCGGTAGAAGCCGCCGCCGGCGGAGGGCAGCACCTCGGCGACGACGTAGCGGGCGCCCGCCACCCGCACGTCCTTGGGGAACTGCACCCGCCGGGCCGGGTCGAAGCCGGGCGAGACCGCCCGGACCCGCAGCCGGCCGCCCTCCTGCACGCACTCGACGACCACGCCGCCGTCCCCGGCGAGGACCTCGGCCTCGACGACGGTGTCCAGGGCGGCGCCGGGCACGACCCGCTCCAGATGGGCGGCGTGGGCGGCCTTGATGTCGGTGCGCTGCGGCAGCTGTCCGCCCTCGGCCGCGCGCACGGCGGCCTCGCTCGCGTCGATGCAGGCCAGCGAGCCGTCGGTGGTGACGATGTACAGGCGCTCGTCGCGGTACTGCATGGAGTAGGCGGAGCCGAAGCCGGTGCCCAGCTTCCACAGGCGGGTGCCGTCGGCGGCGAAGCAGTAGACCGAGGAGGAGTTGTCGCCGGCGAAGACGTAGCGGCCGTCGGGGGAGGTGGCGCAGGAGAAGACGGCGGCGTCGCAGCGGTAGCGGGCGGTCTCGGCGCCGTCGTCCTTGGCGAGGCGGTGCACCAGGCCGCGGCTGGTGCCGGCGAAGACCTCGCCGGGCTCCTGCCAGCCGAAGAGCACTTGGCCCTCGGTGGCGGTGTGCCACACCGGCTCCCCGCTGCGGGCGTCGTAGTGGGTGACACCGCGGCCGTGGCCGTGGAAGACGCCCTCCTCGGAGCAGCGGACCATCCAGGCGTCCCGGCCGGCGGAGCGGCGCGACCACTGGAACTCGTCCTCGTGGTCGACGGTGGTGATGCCGCCCTGGCGGTCGGAGACGCCGAGGACGCCGTCGTGGATGTCGAGCCAGTAGATGTCGACGTCGCCCGCTATTTCGTAGGCGACGTGCGGGACCTTGCCGCCGAGGTCGTAGACGCGGCCGTCGTCGCAGCCGGCGTAGATCCAGAAGTCGTCGGCGACGATGCACTTGACACCGTCGGGCAGGCCGAAGCGGCCGGTGACCTGCCCGTCGTGGGTGAGGGTGTAGACGTCGCCGGCCTCGTTGCCGACCCATGCGCGGTCCTCGCCGACGAAGATGCCGAAGGCCGGCGCCCCGGAGGCGAACCGCCACAGCACCGGCGCCTGGCGGGCGGTGGAGCGGGTGACGGTGGCGACCGGCCGCCGGGTGACGGGGCGCGCCCCCCGGGCGCCGCGGACGGCCGGCGCGTAGCCCTTGCGGACCTTCTCGCCGATCTTCTTCGCCGCGGCGGCCGACGCCTTCGCGGCGTCCGCGTAGGAGGCGGTGCGCACCTGCCCCTTCTCGCCGATGCGGCCGTAGGCGATGGTCACCTCGGTGCCCGCCACCCGCACCTCGTAGAACTTGTGGGCGCCTGCGCCCTCCTCGGACAGTTCGAGGTAGGTGGTGGTGTCGGCCATCTGCGGCGGGTCTCCTCGGGCACGGCCCGCACCGGCGCGGCGGGGCGCACGGCGCCCCGCCGTCCGGACGGGCGGATCGGGTGAACACCGAGAAAGTTAGGGCCGGGCACTGACAGCGCCGGGCGGCGCGTGCCGGACCCCGGGCGGCGGGCGACGGGCTCAGCCGCCCTCGAAGAACCTCCGCGGGTTGGCGACCAGCATGCGGTCGACCTGCTCGTGCGTGACACCGCGCCCGATCAGCGCGGGGACGACGTTCTTCCGCACGTGCAGGTAGTTCCAGTCCGGGAGCATCGGCATGAGTTCCGGGTCGACCCAGTCGATGTAGCAGGCCGCGTCCTGGCTGAGCACCATGCTGTCGGCGTACCCGCGCTCGCACATCGCGGCGACCGTGCCGACGCGGCTGTCGAAGTCCAGTTCGAGGTCGATGCCGAACCGGTCCATGCCCAGCAGGTAGCCGGCGTCGGCCAGGCGTGCGAGGTGGTCGGTGTCGGTGGTGTCGCCGCTGTGGGCGAGCAGGACGCGCGAGGGGTCCAGGCCCTCCTCGCCGAGGACCGCGTGCACCTGGAGCCCGGTGTGCGAGCCGGGGTGGGTGTGGACCATCAGGGGGCGGCCGGTGTGCAGGGCGGCCTTGGCGCAGGCCCGCAGGACCCGTTCGACTCCGGGGGTGAGCCCGTGGTGGTCGATGGCGCACTTGAGGAACGCCGCCCGCACCCCGGTGCCCTGTATGCCCTCGGTGATGTCGCGGACGAACAGGTCGACCATCGGTTCGGGCAGGCCGGGCAGGGCGGCGGGGCCCCGGTGGGTGAAGAAGTTCGGGACGTCGGAGTAGGTGTAGATGCCGGTGGCCACGACGATGTTGAGGTCCGGCACCTCGGCGTTGATCCGGGCGATCCGGGGGACGTCGCGGCCCAGGCCGTCCACGGTGGGGTCGACGATCGTGCGCACGCCGGTGTCCCGCAGTTCCCGCAGCCGTGCGACCGCGTCGGCGACCCGCTTCTCCTCGTCCCACTCGCCGGGCCACTGGCGCTGGGTGTCGGCGGTGAGCACGAAGACGTGCTCGTGCATCAGGGTGGTGCCCATGTCGGCGGTGGGGACGGGGCCGCGGACGGTGTCGACGGTGCGGACGGCCGGGTCGGCGGAGGCGGTCGGGGTGTCCTGGGACTCCGGGGTGTCCTGGGTGGGCCGGGTGGCGCTCATGTGCTGCGCAGCTCCTTCGCAGGCAGGTGGGAGGGGTCCGCGGGCGCTGCCTGCCGGAATCCGGCGGACACCGGCCGGCCGGCGCGGCCTGCGGACCGGCGCAGCGTACCTACTGGTCGGTATGCCGTCCAGGGGGTGCGCGCGCCCGCCCCACGAGGAGTAACCGCAAGTAACACACCGGTGGCGGATGCGGACGGGGCCTTGCGGCCGGGACGGCCCCCGTTTAGCATTCGTCGTGTTACACCAGAACTGTCACACCGGGGATGACACGGCGCCTCGCGTACCGCGGACCGCCGGCGAAAGGTGCGTGGCCATGGGGACGGACGAGGACGCCGCCGCACAGCAGGGCCCGCTGGCCGGAATGCGGGTGGTCGAGCTCGCCGGGATCGGCCCGGGGCCCTTCGCCGCGATGCTGCTGGGCGACCTGGGGGCCGACGTGGTGCGGGTCGACCGCCCCGGCGGCTCCCCGCTGGACGCCGCCCCGGAGAGCGACGTCACCAACCGCAACAAGCGCTCCGTCCTGGTAGACCTCAAGCACCCGGACGGCCCCGGCGCCGTGCTGGACCTGGTGGCCCGGGCGGACGTGCTGATCGAGGGGTACCGGCCGGGGGTCGCCGAGCGGCTCGGGGTCGGGCCGGCCGAGTGCCTGGCGCGCAACCCCGGCCTGGTCTACGGGCGGATGACCGGCTGGGGCCAGGACGGGCCGCTGGCCCCGCACGCCGGGCACGACATCGGCTACCTGGCCGTCTCCGGGGTGCTCGGGATGATCGGCCCGGCCGGGGAGCCCGGGGCCCCGCCGTCGGTCCCGGCGAACCTGCTCGGCGACTACGCCGGCGGCTCCCTCTACCTGGTGGTGGGCGTCCTGGCCGCCGTGCTGCGGGCCCGCGCCACCGGCGCCGGGCAGGTGGTGGACGCGGCGATCGTCGACGGTGCGGCACACCTGTCCTCGCTCTTCCACGGCATGCTCCACGCCGGCACCTGGCACGACCGGCGCGGCACCAACCTGCTCGACGGCGGCTGCCCGTTCTACGCCGTCTACGCCACCTCCGACGGCGGCCACATGGCCGTCGGCGCCCTGGAGCCGGCCTTCTACGCCCGGTTCGCCGAGCTGCTGGAACTGGGCGAGGACGCGCCCGCCCAGCACGACCTGCCCCGCTGGGGCGAGCTGCGCGAGCGCATCGCGCGGCGGTTCGCCACCCGTACCCGCGCCGAGTGGACGTCCCTGTTCGAGGGGACGGACGCCTGCGTGGCGCCGGTGCTGTCCCTGCGCGAGGCCACCGCGCACCCGCACCTGGCCGCCCGCGGCACCTTCACCGGGCACGCCGGCATCACCCAGCCCGCCCCGGCACCGAGGTTCTCCGCCACCCCCGGCTCGCTGCGCCGCCCGCCGGCGGTGCCCGGCGCGGACACCGGGTCGGTGGCCCGCGACTGGGACGTCCCCGCCCTCCTCTCCCCCGGCGGACACGCCGGCACGCCGGAGGAGCACCGGTGACACGGCCGCCCGCCGGGGCCGGCACGGGCCCGCCCCGGCCCCGCACGCCGTCCCGTCGCCGCCCGGCCCCCGCCCCGCCACTGCACCGCCACACCGCCCGACCGGGAGGATTCGGATGAGACGCGAACTGTTCGACGAGGAGCACGAGGCGTTCCGCGAGGTGGTGCGGACCTTCCTGGCCAAGGAGGTGCTGCCGCACTACGAGCGCTGGGAGAAGGCCGGCGTGGTGGACCGCGGGGCATGGCTGGCCGCGGGCCGGCAGGGCCTGCTGGGCATCGCCGTGCCCGCCGAGTACGGAGGCGGCGGCGAGACCGACTTCCGCTACAGCGCGGTGATCGCCGAGGAATTCACCCGGGCGGGGGCACCCGGCATGGCGGTGGGCCTGCACAACGACATCGTCGGCCCGTACCTGACCGGCCTGGCCACCGAGGAGCAGAAGCGGCGCTGGCTGCCGGGCTTCTGCTCCGGCGAGACCGTCACCGCGATCGCCATGACCGAGCCGGGCGCGGGGTCCGACCTCCAGGGGATCCGCACCTCGGCCGTCGACAGGGGCGACCACTGGCTGCTCAACGGCGCCAAGACCTTCATCTCCAACGGCATCCTGGCCGACCTGGTCGTGGTGGTCGCCCGCACCACCCCCGAGGGCGGGGCGCGGGGCCTGAGCCTGCTGGTCGTCGAACGCGGCATGCCCGGGTTCGAACGCGGCCGCAACCTCGACAAGATCGGCCAGAAGGCGCAGGACACCGCGGAGCTGTTCTTCGACGACGTGAAGGTGCCCAAGGAGAACCTGCTGGGCGAGCCGAACGGCGCCTTCGTGCACCTGATGCACAACCTCGCCCAGGAGCGGCTGGCGATCGCGATGGCCGGCATCGCGGCGGCCGAGCACCTCCTGGAGATCACCACCGCGCACGTCAAGCAGCGCGAGGCGTTCGGCAGGCCCCTGTCCAAGCTGCAGAACGTGCGCTTCGAGATCGCCGAAACGGCCACCGAGTGCGCGGTCACCAGGACGTTCGTCGACCGCTGCATCGCCGAGCACAACAACGGCGGGCTCGACGCCGTGCACGCCTCAATGGCCAAGTGGTGGGCGACCGAGCTGCAGAAGCGTACCGCCGACCGCTGCCTGCAACTGCACGGCGGATACGGCTACATGACCGAGTACCCGGTGGCCAGGGCCTTCACCGACGGCCGCATCCAGACCATCTACGGCGGCACCACCGAGATCATGAAGGAGATCATCGGCCGCTCACTGCTCGACTGACGCCCATCCTCCGTCCCCCCGTCCCCCAGCGCCCCGTCCCCCAGCACCCCGTCACCCTGCGACCTCCCGGAAGGGAAAAGACGTTGAGCACCGAAGCGTACGTCTACGAAGCGATCCGCACCCCGCGCGGCCGCGGCAAGGCCAACGGGGCCCTGCACGGCACCAAGCCGATCGACCTGGTCGTCGGCCTGATCCACGAGCTGCGCCGCCGCCTCCCCGGCCTGGACCCGGCAGCGATCGACGACATCGTGCTCGGCGTCGTCACCCCCGTCGGCGACCAGGGCTCCGACATCGCCCGCACCGCCGCCATCGCCGCCGGGCTGCCGGACACCGTGGCCGGCGTCCAGGAGAACCGCTTCTGCGCCTCGGGCCTGGAGGCCGTCAACCTGGCCGCCGCCAAGGTCCGCTCCGGCTGGGAGGACCTGGTGCTGGCCGGCGGCGTGGAGTCGATGTCCCGGGTGCCGATGGGCTCCGACGGCGGCGCCTGGGCCATGGACCCGATGACCAGCTTCGAGACCGGTTTCGTCCCGCAGGGCATCGGCGCCGACCTCATCGCCACCCTCGGGGGCTTCTCCCGCCGCGACGTCGACGAGTACGCCGCGATGTCGCAGGAGCGCGCGGCGACGGCGTGGAAGGAGGGACGCTTCGACCGCTCGGTCGTCCCCGTCACCGACCGCAACGGACTGGTCGTCCTCGACCGCGACGAGCACATGCGCCCGGGCACCACGGCCGACTCCCTCGCCTCCCTCAAGCCGTCGTTCGCGGCGATCGGCGAGGCGGGCGGCTTCGACGCGGTGGCGCTGCAGAAGTACCACCGGGTGGAGCGGATCGACCACGTCCACCACGCGGGCAACTCCTCCGGCATCGTGGACGGCTCCGCGCTGGTCGCCGTCGGCAGCCGCGAGGCCGGGGAGCGGAACGGCCTGACCCCGCGCGCCCGGATCGTCTCGGCCGCCGTCTCCGGCTCCGACCCGACCATCATGCTCACCGGCCCGGCCCCGGCCTCCCGCAAGGCGCTCGCCAGGGCCGGGCTGACCGTCGACGACATCGACCTGGTGGAGATCAACGAGGCGTTCGCCGCCGTCGTCCTGCACTTCGTCCGCGACATGGGCCTGCCCCTGGACAAGGTCAACGTCAACGGCGGCGCCATCGCCATGGGCCACCCGCTGGGCGCCACCGGCGCGATGATCCTGGGCACCCTCGTCGACGAGCTGGAGCGCCGCGACCTGCGGTACGGCCTGGCCACCCTGTGCGTCGGCGGCGGCATGGGCATCGCCACCGTCGTCGAACGGCTCTGACCCCGCCCGGCAGCCCCGCCGCCCCGCGGGCCGCCGCCCTGCGGCCCCGCCGCCCCACGAGACTTCCCGACGCAGCCACCACCGACGGAGACCGAGAACCCACCATGGCAGCCTCCTCCACCATCCGCTGGGAGCAGGACGACACCGGCGTCGTCACCCTCGTCCTGGACGACCCGGACCAGTCCGCCAACACCATGAACGCGGCGTTCGCCGCCTCCCTCGCGGCCGTCGCCGACCGCCTGGAGGCCGAGCGCGAAGGCGTCCGCGGCGTCGTCGTCACCTCCGCCAAGAAGACGTTCTTCGCCGGCGGCGACCTGCACGACCTGCTCGCCGTGCGGCCCGAGCAGGCCCAGGAGCTCTTCGACCGCGGCATGGCCATGAAGCGCGACCTGCGCCGCATCGAGACCCTCGGCGTGCCCGTCGTCGCCGCGATCAACGGCGCGGCCCTCGGCGGCGGCCTGGAGATCGCGCTCGCCTGCCACCACCGCGTCGCCCTCGACGCGAAGGGGTCGAGGATCGGCCTGCCCGAGGCCACCCTCGGCCTGCTGCCCGGCGGCGGCGGGGTGGTCCGCACCGTGCGGCTGCTCGGCATCACCGACGCCCTGCTGAACGTCCTCCTCCAGGGGCAGCAGTACCGTCCCCGCGCGGCCATGGACAAGGGCCTGGTCCACGAGGTCGCGGACACGCCCGAGGAGATGCTGGCCCGGGCCCGGGCGTTCGTCGACGCCCACCCCGAGTCCGCCCAGCCCTGGGACGCCAAGGGCTACCGGATCCCCGGCGGCACCCCCGCGAACCCGAAGTTCGCCGCCAACCTCCCGGCCTTCCCCGCCAACCTCGCCAAGCAGCTCGGCGGCGCCCCCTACCCGGCCCAGCGCAACATCCTGGCCGCGGCCGTCGAGGGCGCCCAGGTCGACTTCGAGACCGCCCAGGTGATCGAGTCCCGCTACTTCACCGAGCTGGCGACCGGGCAGACCGCCAAGAACATGATCCAGGCGTTCTTCTTCGACATGCAGGCCGTCAACGCCGGCCGCAGCCGCCCGGCGGGCGTCGAACCGCGGAAGGTGCGGAAGGTCGGCGTGCTCGGCGCCGGGATGATGGGCGCCGGCATCGCCCACTCCTGCGCCCGCGCCGGCATCGAGGTCGTCCTGAAGGACGTGAGCGTCGAGGCCGCCGAGAAGGGCAAGGCGTACTCCGCAGGCCTGCTGGACAAGACCCTGGCCCGCGGCCGCACCACCCCCGAGGAGCGCGACGCGCTGCTGGCCCGCATCACCCCCGCCGCCGACCCGGCCGCCCTCGCCGGGTGCGACGCGGTGATCGAGGCCGTCTTCGAGGACACCGCCCTCAAGCACAAGGTGTTCCAGGAGATCCAGGACGTCGTCGCCCCCGACGCGCTGCTGTGCTCCAACACCTCCACCCTCCCGATCACCTCGCTGGCCGAGGGAGTCGCGCGGCAGCAGGACTTCATCGGCCTGCACTTCTTCTCGCCCGTCGACAGAATGCCGCTGGTGGAGATCATCCGCGGCGACCGCACCGGCGACGAGGCCACCGCCCGCGCCTTCGACCTGGTCCGGCAGATCGGCAAGACCCCGATCGTGGTGGGCGACTCCCGCGGCTTCTTCACCTCCCGCGTGATCGGCCGGTTCATCAACGAGGGCGTGGCGCTGGTCGCCGAGGGCGTCGACCCCGCCTCCGTCGAGCAGGCCGCCGCCCAGGCCGGCTACCCCGCCAAGGTGCTGTCCCTGATGGACGAGCTGACCCTGACCCTGCCCCGCAGGATCCGCGACGAGGCCCGGCGCGCGGCCGAGGCCGCCGGCGACACCTGGGAGCCGCACCCGGCCGACGAGGTCGTCGACCGCATGGTCGACGAGTTCGGCCGCCCCGGGCGCAGCGGCGGCGCCGGCTTCTACGACTACGAGGACGGCAGGCGGACCCGGCTGTGGCCGGGCCTGCGCGAACACTTCACCAAGCCGGACGCGGACGTCCCGTTCGAGGACATGAAGGAGCGGATGCTCTTCTCCGAGGCGCTGGACTCCGTGCGCTGCCTGGAGGAGGGCGTGCTCACCTCGGTCGCCGACGCCAACATCGGCTCGATCCTGGGCATCGGCTTCCCCGCCTGGACCGGCGGGGTGCTGCAGTACATCAACGGCTACCCGGGCGGACTGCCCGGCTTCCTCGCCCGCGCGCAGGAGCTGCGCGCGGCCTACGGCGAGCGGTTCGCCCCGCCGGGGCTGCTGGAGGAGAAGGCCGCCCGCGGGGAGACCTTCACCGACGCACGCTGAGGCCGCCGGGGCGGCGGGCGCCCCGCCCGCCCTGCGGGGCGCCCGCCGTCACGCCGGGCCGGGCCCCTCGCTCCCGGGCGGGCCCGCCCGGCCCGGGCGTCCCCCTCCGGGCTCCTGCCGCTCCGGGGCGGCCGCGCCGCGGGATCCCCGCAGCTCGTCCATCATCGAGCGCTGGAAGGCCGTCACCATCGCCTGGACGATGATCGGCTGGATGTGGGCGGACAGCGAGCGCATCTGCTCGACCTGCTCGGGGCGGGGGCCGCCCTCCCGGTAGGGCTTCCAGACCTCCTCCTTGAACAGGCGGTTGAGCTCGCGGGCCACGGCCCGGCTGTGCTTCTCCACCACCGCACGGGAGGCCAGGACGGTCTCCAGCGGGATCGGCAGGTCCAGCAGGCTCACGCCCAGGTGCAGGATGCCGGGGTCGGTGCGGTAGACGCCGTCGGTGCCGGTGCGCTCCAGGACGCCCAGCGCCGCGAGCCGGCCGATGTCCTGCCTGGTCAGCGGCCGGCCGACCCTGCGCTCCAACTGCTCGCGGGTGGTCTCCTCGGTGGACTCCGGCATCCAGGAGGCGACCAGGGCCCGGTGGACGGCCAGGTCCTCGGGGCTGATGTCCTCGGGCAGCTGCCGCAGGTAGCGCTCGATGGCCGCCAGCGTCAGCCCCTGGTGCTGCAACTCCTCGATCAGCGCCAGGCGCGACAGGTGCTCGGGGCCGTAGCGGCCCACCCGGCGGGGGCCGAGGACCGGCGGGGGCAGCAGGCCGCGGCTGCTGTAGAAGCGGACGGTCCGCACGGTGGTGCCCGCCCGGGCGGCCAGCTCGTCCACGGTCAGGCTCACCGCGCCGTCCTCGTCCGCCGCCCCGCGGTCCGGGTGCACCGTCATGGCCCCGACCTCCCTCTCCGAGATCCCACCTCCAGCAACGCTGCTGTGACAGTAGCAGTGTGACACCGGTCGCTCCCTTTCCCTCCGCCGCCGCCGGTGCCTCCGCCGACCGGACGGTGCGCGCCCCGACGGTCACCTCCCTCCGGCCGACGCGGCGTCCCGCCCGGCCCCGGCGTCCGGCGCCGCGCCGGGCGCCGTGCCCGGGCCGAACCTCCGCCGGTACTCCGACGGGCCCAGGCCCGTCTCGCGGCGCAGGCGCGCGCGCAGGTTCGCCGCACTGCCCAGCCCGCTGCGCCGGGCGACCACGTCGACGCGTCCCTCGCCCCGCTCGATGAGGCGGCAGGCGAGGGCGACCCGCTCCCGGGTGAGCCAGGCGAGGGGGGTCGTGCCGAGCTGCGCGCGGAAGCGGCGGTGCAGGGTCGCGGGGCTGACCGCCGCCCGGGCCGCCAGGTCGGCGACGGTCAGCGGTTCGCCGACCCGCTCCCGGGCCCAGTCCAGCAGCGGCGCCAGGGACTCGTCCGGCACGTCGAGGACGGGCCGTTCCACGAACTGCCGCTGCCCGCCGTCCCGGTGCGCGGCGAAGACCAGGCGCCGGCTCACCGAGTTGGCGGCCTCGGCCCCGTGGTCGCGGCGGACCAGGTACAGCCCCAGGTCCAGGGCGGCCGCGCTGCCCGCCGCGGTGAGGATGTCGCCGTCGTCGACGAACAGCACGTCCGGTTCGAGCCGGACGGAGGGGAAGCGGGCCCGGAAGGAGTCCGCCCACTGCCAGTGCGCGGTGGCCCGGCGGCCGTCCAGCACTCCGGCCTCGGCGAGCGTGAAGGCGCCGCTGCAGAAGCCCACCAGCCGCGCGCCGCGCGCGTGCGCCCGCCGCACCGCGTCCAGCACCTCCGGGCGGCGCGGCACGTCGGTGTCCGGCCGGTTGGGGACGATCAGGGTGTCCGCGGTGTCGGCCGCCCCGAGCCCGGCGACCCCCGTGAGAGTGAAGAACTTGTCCCTCATCGGGGTGAGCGGCTCCGGGGAGCACAGGGAGAAGTCGTACAGGTCGCGTCCGAGTTCGGGCCTGCGCAGACCGAACACCTCGGTCGCGCAGCCGAGTTCGAAGGGATTGGAGTTCTCGTCGACGATCACGACGACCCGGTGGGTGCGCGGCGTCGAACCCGCCTGCGAGGATCCTTGCGCCATGTGCGATTCCTAGCACTCGCGGTGACGGGGCGTCACGCCCGAGGATGGGCCCGTGAACAACGAACCCGTCGCCCTGCCGCAGGCCCTGGCCTCCTTCGACGCCCTGTGGAGCCCCCGCGTCGTCACCCGCGTCAACGACTACGACGTGCGCGTCGCCAAGGTCGCCGGCGAGCACGTCTGGCACGTCCACGAGCACACCGACGAGTTCTTCCTGGTGCTCTCGGGCGAACTGCACATCGCCCTGCGCGAGCCCGCCGGGGAGCGGACGGTGACCCTCGGCCGGAACTCCGTGTTCGTCGTCCCCTGCGGCACCGAGCACAAGCCGTACTCCCCCGACGGCGCCGAGATCCTGCTGTTCGAGCCCACCGGCACCCTCAGCGTCGGCGACCGCCACGACGAGATCCCCGCCCACGTCGACGCCACGACCGGCCACGCACTCACCCCCGCGGCCCCCCGCCCCGACACCCGGCCCACCCCCGGAGACGCCTGACGGAACTCCGGGTCCCGGTTCGCCGCACCTACGACGCCGCATCCCGAGCAGCACCGGCCGGGCCGAGCAACACGGCTCGGCCCGGTGCACCCCGGGGAGACAGCGAACCGTGCGCCGTTCCCGGAGCCGATTCTGTTGCAGTGCCCTTCACGAAGAGCAGGACCCCTGGCAGGGCATCTTCCCGGTCGGCGCTCCGCCCTCCAGGAAAACCGCTTCCCTGCCCGACCGCACCGAAAAGGTCATCGCTCTTCGACAAGCTCGGGGATTCCTTCAGGAATCGAGGTGTTTTCGGTGCACCCGACAGCAGACTGAGCAGTTTCCGTCATACTCACCGCAAGCCGCGCTATATCCCGTCGATAGGAGTCGTCACCGGACTTGGGGAAATTTTCCGCATCCACCCCCCAGGCGATCACGGAAAGGTGCGGATTTTTCATCCTTTTAAAACCAGGGAGACTTTCCTGACCAGGCGGAGTGCACTTCAAATAAACAGCAGCGTGACTTTTCCCAGAAATTCCCTCTCCTCCCCCGTCGAACGACAGGGAGTCATTGAACCCCCCAAGGTCGCCTTGCCTCTTCAGGCTCATCTTCCAGTCTTCCAGTCCGCCTTCTTTCAGCTCGGCCCGGAGGTGCAGACCGCCGGCAGCATGCACCCAGATGGAGCAGTTGACCGAGAAGGAGTTCCCGTAATCCCTCACTCTCCAACTGGAAGCCACGCCAACACCGGAGGGAAGCGCACGCTTCACCGTTTCCACATCTTCCACCGAAAAAGTGTCCGCATCGCAGAGATCCCTGTAACCCACCTGCGCCACCCTGTCCGGAGAAAATACCGTCCGACCGGCCAACAGGCCTGCCGAAACCCCGAGCACAAGGACCACCGAACTTGTTGCGACAAGTTTCTTTTCGGTGAATTTCCTCCACCCACCCCCGAGATTATTCACCGGACTCTCCCCCCGTGGGCAAATTGTCTTTGATCCTGTCATTGGCCTGGCCGATTCCGTCTTTTACGCCGTCTCGAACCAGGGCTTCGAGGTCGGCGCGCGACATTCCGGAGGGATTCTCTTCGTCCGCCTTGGCAGCGGCATTCCTGATCACTGAGGTTGTGGATTCTTCGGCTTCCGACTTATCAAGCCCCGAACGATAGACCGCCCCATCCTTGGTATCTTTTTCGAATCCTTCGATAATTCCGTCGATTATTGCCCCGCTAATAGCTTTGGCGGAATCCCCTGCGACGACTCCCCCGACCGGGGAAGTCGCCCCCGCGACACCGACACCGATTCCTATTCCGATGGCAGCCTTGGCCCACTCTCCACCGGAAGCAAGAGAGTCGTTGAATTCCTTATCGCTTTCGATTGCCCCTTCCACCACCGCATTCCTTCTGGCCTCTCCAATAATCCCTTCTATCTGCCCACCGCCCGCAGCAACCTCCCTAAGGGTGTCTTCGGTGGAGCGCCCGTAAGAATCTGGATTGGAGAAATGGTAGTTGATAATCTCACTAGTGTAGATGTGCTGTCCGTAGTTCACCGCCGCGTACCCATCCGGGTCCTTTCCGACTTCATACAGGAAGCGCGTGATGTCGGAGCTGTTGAAGTGAGCTCCTGTACTTTCTCCGTGCGGGTACAGATTTTCCATCTCCGATCCGCCTCCCACCAGCGCGTGGTGAATGTCGGGCATGTACTCCGCAGCCATTCTTCCCAAGCTGTCCGCCATCCCCGCGTGCGCCTTTTCCGGATCCTTTGAGACCAGACTCACGACGTCCTCCATCACTGCGGCTCGCTCCGCACTGTGCGGCGGTGTGCTGCCGTTGGGTGGCCTGTCATAGGGGTGACCCGTGACAGCCGCCTCCAGTGCGTGACCGAGGGAATTGTGCCCGGATTTTCCTTCGGATTTGGCGCCGAGAATGTTGTCGTGCGGCCAATCGCGTTCCTTGAGAAGGTAGTCGAGGTTGCTCTTCTCACCCTCAACCCCCTCCTTCGAATAGAAGAATTCGGTAGCTGCCTCCGGGTTGTGCCCCAAAGCCTCCATGAAGCCGGTCATGGGATCATTTCCGCGGTCGTTCTCGTCCCCGAAGTTGAGGTCGGAGTGGCTCATTGTGATCCAGTGATGCCCGGGAGTGACGCCACCGGTGAAACTCTTGTCCACCTTGACGAGTTCTTTCCCGTACTCACTGAGGAAGTCAGTGTCGTACTTCCCGTGACGCATCAGGTTGCTCATCACCTGGAAGCCGTAAGGATTAGCAGCGTGCTCGGTTCCGAGTCGTTGGTTCCCCAGGCCGATCACTTCCTTCTCCCATGCCTTCATCGCCACACTGTCCCCGTGCGTGGCGGTGGCGAGGGTGGTCCCCAGGTTCTTCTGAAGTTCCTCCAGGAGGACGGTCCGCTTCTCGTCCGGAGCGCTGGTCCCATAAAGTTCCAGCCGGGGGTCCGCCATCTCGGACCAGAACTCGAGCGTCCCCCTGCCCCCCATGCCCACGGCGAACTTCTCGGCGAACTCCTTGTCGTTGCGGTTCGCCTTAAGGAGTCCGTTGAACTCTTTCAGATCCTTGTCGGACATTTCTTTGCCCTTTTGGGCAAGCTGGAGAGCACGGCCGGCGTCGGCAGAGTCGAAGGTACTGTGAACCCGGGAGTTGAAGTCGTCCTTCTTGCTCCCCACGTTCCGTTTCAGCGCCCAGGAAGCGGTCTCGTCCGCCTCCTGGGCGCGAGCGAGGACCTTGTTGATGCGGTTGACGAACTTGTCGATGTTCTCCTGCTCCATCGCCAGCGCGGTGGAGTAGTAGTGGTCAAGCGGAGCGTCGGGGTTGTCGGCAACCGACTTGCCCTCCTGGTACCTGACGATCCCGGTGCCGCTGACGTGCAGCAGGTTCTTCTTCGCCTCGGGTCCGGCGAGTTCGTGCAGGTCCTCCTTGCACTTCTTCAACGTGGAGTGTGCCTCGTCGAGGATGTCAGCGATGGCTTTGGCCTCGGTGGCGGCGTCGGAGAACTCCTTGCCGGTCGTCTTGATCAGGCTCGCGGCATGGTCGGAGGTGCGGTCGGCGCTGGTCCAGCCGGCTGCTTGAAAAGGTTTGACGACCTCGTTGTCCATGGCGTGGTCGAGGCTCTTGAGCTTGCGGGCCATCTCGCCCCAGCTCTCGGCAGCCGCCTTCAGCGCTCCGATGTTCAGGTGGTAGAGCTGCTCGTAGTCGGGCATGGCGACGGGCTCCTCAGCCGAAGGGGCTCTGCTTGGTCGTCGTGGAGAAGGCGGCGGTGTTCTCCCTCTCGGTCCTGGTGTAGTTGTCCGCAGTGGCAGTGCACTTGCTGTGGATGTCACGGCACTTGCGAACCAAGGAGGCGGTCTGCCGGGACCAGGTGTCCAGCACGGTGTCCAGGGTGCTGCCCAGAGCCCCGTGCCAGTGCTCGCCCTTGAGAGCCTTGACCGCGTGGGCCGTGTCGTCCTCGGCGTGCTTGCCGTCGGCATTCAAGCGGCCGGCCAACTCGTTCGCGTTGTTCCCGGCCTTCTTCAACGAAGCAGGATCATCGATCTGCGCAGTACCCACAGCCCCGGGCGGAGTCAGGTGCCCCGTTCCCGGCGTGCTCGGTGGAGTCAGGCTCGGCTGCTGTGAATCAAGATCAGGGCGTAAGTCGCCACTCATGAGTGAAATTCCCCGTTAAGTCCGACAAGGCGTCACTTTCAGTGACGCTCTATTGCCTTGGTGTAACCAATCGCAAAACTATCAGACCTTGTAGGCCACACGAGTTGGGGAGCGGCGGCGTCGGTGACCGGAGCAAGGCTGTCCAGCAGCCCGCTTCGGTGGTAGGAACCGCGCTCCCTTGCCTGCACACGGAGAGGACCGCTCTTGAGGGCGGGCAGCGGCTGCTGGTGGGATGCCGGGCATGACGTCAGGAGCGCACGGCGGCAGGTCGGCGACCTACGACCGCATCGGGGTCGGCTACCGAGAGGTGCGGCGGCCTGACCCCCGGCCTGCCTCGCTGATCGGCGAGGCCCTGGCCGGGGCCCGCACTGTCGTCAACATCGGTGCCGAGGCGGGCTCGTACGGGCCGGCGGACGCCGAGGTGACCGCGGTGGACCCCTCTCAGGTGAGGCTCGACCAGCACCCCGGCCCCCGCGAGGCGCGCGCAGTCGCCGAGGAACTTCCCTTCGTCGAGCGGCAGTTCGACACCGTCATGGCGGTGATGACCGTTCACCACTGGTCCGACGCACGACGCGGCCCGGCGGAGATGGGCCGGGTGTCACGGCGGCAGACGGTCTTCACCTGGGATCCGGGCCACGAGCGGGAGTTGTGGATGGTCTCGGAGTACCTCCCGGAGATCCGGGAGACGGAGCACGGCCGCTGTCCCGCCCTGGCCGAGGTGGTCGGGGCGGCCGTGGAACGGCTGCGTGCCGATCTGGCGTCCGGCTCCTGGGCGCGCCGCCACGCCGACCTGCTGTCCGCGGAGAGCGTCGACCACGGCTACCGCCTGGTCGTGACGGGCGGCTGACCGCACGGGAACGGGCGGGCCGGGAACGGGCCGGGCGGGAGCGGTCCGGTGCTCAGCGCGCGGGGGCGGAGGCCGCGGGCCACGGGCCCAGCTCCGGCAGCTCCCCGGCGGACGTGTGCAGGGGGCCGTCGGTGCTTCGGCCGGCCGTCCAGGCCGCGAGGTCGCGCACCGTTCCGGAGACCTCGACCGTCGCGCCCGTCCCCAGGGCTTCGGCGAAGTCGTGGTCGGTGGCCCGCAGGACCAGCCGGACGCCTTCCGGGGCCCTGGCGGACAGGAAGTCCAGGGCGTGCAGGGCGAACGGCAGCGGCCAGTCGCGGGGCCGGCAGCCGGACGCGAGGTCGACGGCGTGGATCTCCGCCTCCCTCCACCGGGCCGGCACGGTGTCCAGCACCGTGGCGTTGCGGAAGCTCACCGGGCGCCTCCAGTCCTCCGCCGTCAGCAGGGCCCAGGTGTCCTCCAGGTCCTGCTGGGCCGACTCCAGTTCCTCCCGGAGCCGCGCCAGGGGGAGGGATGCGCCCTGTTCGATCGACAGGTCGCGCCCCTCCGGGCCGCCGTCGTACACGTCGACGAGCCGGTCCTGCAGCGCGAAGCGGGCCTGCCGGTCGAGGGCGCGTGCGTTGTCCGCCAGGTGCTTGAGGACGTGGCCCCGCGTCCACCCGGGCAGGGCCGTGTCCGCACGCACCCACCCGTCGTCCCGTCCGTCGAGCAGTCCCAGCACCCGTGCGTGTGCGCGGGAAACCTGTTCCAGGAGTTCTTGAGGGGGCGTCTGCGCATCGGTCACGCCCGCAGCCTACGACCTGTCCGGCCGGTCCCGCGGCTGCTTCGGGCCAGGGCCTCCGGCACGGCCGTGGGCAGGGAGACGTACGCCGCCGCCGTCGGGTTCCGGACCGGAGCCCGGTGCCCGTGCAGCGCCGAAGGCACACCGGGCGGCCTGCGCACCCCGCTCGCGGCGCCGTAAACCCTTTGCCCTCCGGGTCCGCCTCCCCGAGGCTTCCCGCATGATCACCCCGCCCCGCCTGGAGAAGGTCACTCCCGCCAACCTCGACGCCGCGATCGCCCTGAGAGTGCGCCCCGACCAGGAGCACCTGGTCGCTCCGGTCGTCAAGTCCCTCGCCGAGGCGTACGTGCACCCCGGCACCGCCTGGCCCCGGCTCGTCATGGACGGCGACCGGACCGTCGGCTTCCTGATGGCCTTCTTCGACATCGACTTCGCCGGTGACGGCACCGGCACCGACGTCCGCTCGGGCCTGTGGCGCCTGAACATCGCGGCCGGTGAGCAGGGCCGCGGCTACGGCCGCTTCGCGGTCCGGGCGGTGGCCGACGAGATCCGCCGCCGTGGCGGCACCCGCCTGACGGCGACCTGGCACCCCGGCGACGACGGCCCCGAAGGCTTCTACCTTGGGCTCGGGTTCCGGCTCACGGGAGAGACGAGCGGGGACCAGAGCGTCGGCGAACTGGAACTCGCCCCGTCCTGACCCGCCGGGCGGGCCCCGGCCCCCTGCGGCACCGTCCCGCCGGGACTCGTCCTCAGTGCGGCGGCGGCCCGGAACGGCCGTGCCGCTCCGGGGGAACGGCGGGGCCGGGCAGGACCGGGCGCGGGAAGCGGCGGGAAATCCTGGGCAGTCCCGGCCTGCGCCTCGGCATCACGGTCGGCGCGCCCTGGGCCCGGGCCCGGCGGCGCTCCCCCGCGCAGAACAGGCACCGGTCCTCGTCGGGGACCACGGGGGCGTCCTCCCCGACGGGTTCCATGGGGGCTCCCGGGTGCCGGGGGCAGCCGGAGGCGCTGCGCGGCCGGGACAGTTCCCGGGCCACGATGAACGCCTGGTGCACCAGGTCGGCCAGCTCCGCGAACTCCTCCTCCGGGGAGGTGATCTCCAGGTTGCACTGCAGGTTGTTGATGCGGCGCATGTACCCGTTCAGGGACTCGAGGGTGTAGGGCGGCTCGGGGACGGGGTAGCCCATCCGGTTCTGCCGCTCGGCGGGGGGCGGCACGACGCGCTCGCGCATCCGCCGCCGGGTGTTGCAGAGCAGGCAGCGGCTCCAGCCGACCGGCGCCTCGGGGTCGACCGCGCCGTCGGGGTGCTGGGGGCAGCCGGTGCGGCTCCTGGGGGGCGCCAGGCCCGCGGCGCTGCGGAACGCCGCGTGCAGGTCGTCGGCGATCGCGTCGAACTCCAGCGGGTCGGCCCCCTGCCACAGGGCACCCACCCGGTCGTCGAGCGCGCTCAGCTTGGCGTGCACCTCGCGCAGCAGGTGGGGGCGTCCGGAGGGGACCGAGTAGCCGCCGGTGCGAGGAGCGTCGTTCATAACAGGGGAGGGTGGCAGAGCGCGCCTTCCGCGGCAAACCGCCCCCCTTCCGGACGGCTCGCGGCGTCGGCCCCCGCACCGGTGCCCCGGCCCGGCGGGCTCGCGGGCGTCCGGGCTCGCAGGCATCCGGCGGCAGAGTGCGGCGGCCGTGATGTGCCGGATTGCACGGTGCGGCGCACACGCCCACGTGGCGGGCACCTGCGAGTGTCCCCCCGCCGACGCGGTACGCTGCCGCGCGGGTCCGCCGGACGCATCGGCGGACCGCGGGCGGTGCCCGGATGCGCCAGCACTCCGGAGTCCCGCACCGGGCAGGCATGACGCGGCGTCGCGCCCCCTCCCTACTCCGTCCGGACGAAGGCGGCCATCCTCCCCGTTGCGGAGAAGTACGGATTTCTTGCGAAGGAACAGCCCCCATAAGGTAAGTCCCGGCCGTCCGCGGTTCGGCCGGCAGACCGTGTACTGCGTAGGAGTCATTGCCTGATGCCAAGCACCCAACAGCCGGTCGTCCCCTCCGGTCTGTCGTTGCACAAGGTCCTGGAGGACTGGCGCGATTCGCTGACCGACCCCGGCACCCGCAATCGGCTTCTCGGCGTCGGGCACAGCCCCGCCCCCTCCCTGGAGATCCTCGCCCCCGGCCCGGACGCCCTGCTGGGCGGCACCGGCGCCGGGTGGGTCCTGGTCCCGGAGACGGCGGACGCCGCAGCGGACCGGGGCGCCGCCGGGACCGCGGACGCCGGGACGACCCGGGACACCGCGGGCGGCCCGGCCGTCGCGCAGCCCACCGCGATCCCGCGGATCACCGACGGCGTGCCCCGCCTCCCCTCCCCCCGCGCCGACGCCGCCGGCGGCCCGGCGCGGCTGGTCGTGCGGGCGGGCGGGCAGGACGGGCAGTCCTCGCCGCAGTCCGTCCTGGACAGCCTGTACCGCTCCGCCCGGCAGGTGTTCGACGAGCACGGCACGTGGACCCTGCACCTGGGCGCCCGCATCGTCGAGGGAACCCTGCCCGGCACGGAGCTGCGCTTCACCGCGCCCCTGTACCTGCTGCCGGTGGAGCTGGAGGGCCCCGAGGGCGGCGAACGCCGCCTGGTCGTGGTCGAGGGCGCGGGACCGGTCCTCAACCGGCTCTGGCCGTGCTCCTGAGCACCTCGGGGAAGCTCGACCTGGACGATCCGGCCAAGGCCGCGGAGGCGCTGGACGCGGCGCTGAAGGACCCGGCGGGCGGGTGGACGGTCACCGAGCGGGCTGTGCTGTCCCTGTTCGAGCACCGCGCGGAGACCGCCTTCCAGGACCTGCTGAAGAACTGGGAGGCCGTCGCGGCCGCCCCGCCGGTGCGGGCGGCCGTACGCGGTGAGCGCCCCGCCCCGGCACCGCACGGCTACTCCTTCGAACCGTCCGACGGCGGGGTGTTCGCGCTGTCGGACGGCGCCCCCGGCTCCCCCGATTCCTCCGGCGCCTCGGACGCCTCCGACAGCGGGTCCGGGGACCGCGCCGCGGCGGTGGCGGACGCCGTCGCCGCGCTGCTGGGGCAGGGCCGCACCGTGCTCCTGGCCGGCCGCAGGGCGGCGGCCCTGGAGGTCGTGCGCGAGCGCCTCGCCGACGCGGGCCTGACGGACCGCCTCCTGCCCCTGTACGGCCGCTCCGCCGGGAACAAGGAGGTCGTGCGGGCCCTCGCCGCCTCCCTGGCGGGACGTCTCGCCCTGCTGGAGCGGGCCGGCGCCCGGGCCGGCCTGGGTGCGGCCCTGGAGGAGGTCCGGCAGCCGCTGGGCCGCTCCCTGAACGAGGTGCGGGAGCGGCTGGCCGACCTGGAGGACGCCCCCGCGCAGACCCTGCCGTCCGGCTGGGACGCCTCGCGGCTGAGCGCCGAGGCGCTGGAGGAGCTGCTCGACGCCGCGCGTTCGCTGTCCGCGGCCTGGCGGCCGCTGCGGGAGGGCGACGGGTTCGTCTGGCGCGGCCTGGCCGACGCCACCGCGGAGGCCGGTGCCTCCGAGGGGAACGTGGAGGCCGGTGCGCTGCGCGCCGCCGACGCCGCCCTGGACGCGCTCGAGCAGCTGGAGTCCGCCGTGCACGAGCACGCGGACCTGGCCGGGGCGACGGACGCGACCGGCCCGGCCCTCGCCGAGCGCCTGCACGCCCTGCTGTCCCTGTGCGAGGACCGTCCCGAGGTGCCCGCGCAGTGGCTGACCGGGGGCGACCTCGACGAGCTGGAGCGCCGCACCGAGGACGCCGAGCGGAGCACCCAGGAGGTGCAGGAGGCCGAGCGGGCCGCCGCGGAGCGGCTCGGCCCCGCCTGGCGGACCCTGCCCGTCGACCTCGGCACGGACACGGCCACGGAGCCGGACGCAGACCCGGACGCCGACGCCGACGCCGAGAACGACGCCGACGCTGCCGCTGAGAACGGCACGGACACGGACGCGGGGAACGGCACGGACGCGGACGGGAGCACCGTGCGGGACGCGCGGCTCGACCCCGACGTGCTGTCCGGGCTGACCGCGGCGCAGGCCCGCGCCCTCGCCGAGCGGCTGGAGGCCGACGCGCCCCTGCTGCGCCGCCACGCCGCCGCCCTGCTGGACGTGGCACGGCTGTACGGCGTTCCCACCCCGAGGACCCACGCGCAGGCCGTCGCCCTGTGCGACCTGGTCGAACTGTCGGCCGCCGAGCACAAGCCGGACGCGTCCTGGCTCACCGACGAGGGCCGCGCCGCCGCACGCGCCGCCGTGGACACCCTGGAGCAGGCGGTCGCCGGGCTGCAGGCCGCGCGCGGCGAGGCCGTGCGCACCTTCGGGCCGCAGGTGCTGGAGGAGGACGGGCTCGAGGCCCTCGCCGAGCGCTTCGCCGACCGCTACCGCGGCCTGCGCGGGCGGCTGTCCGGCGCCTACCGCGCCGACAAGAAGACCCTGGCGTCCCTGGCGGGCACGGGCACCTGGAGCAAGGACCTGCCCCGTGAGCTGCCGTCGGCGGTGGCGTGGCAGCGGGCGCACCGGAAGCTGGAGCAGGCCGGGCAGGAGCACGCCGGCCTCCTGGCCGCGCACTGGCAGGGCGAGGAGACCGACTTCGAGGCCCTGCGGGCCCTGGTCGACACCGCGGAGCGCGTCTCCGTCCTCGCCCCCGAGGTCGACGACCCCGCCGCGCTCACCGCGCTGGTGGCCTCCGGCGGAACCCCGCAGTCCTCGGCCGTCGCGACGGCCGCGCGGATCCGCACCGACCTGCTGACCTGGCACGCCTCCCTCGCCCCGGACACCCCGGCGGGACGGCCCGACCTGTCCGCCCTGGCCCTCGTCCCCCCGGCCGACGCCGCCGCCTGGTGCGCCGCGCACGTCGCGCCGCTGCGGGCCGCCGCCGAGCTGGCCGAGACGGTCGACGACGTCGTCGCGCGTTCCCTGGCCGGCGCCGAGTCGGAGGGCGAGGTCTCGTGGGCGGCCGTGGCGCCGTCGACGGAGTCGACCGTCGGCGAGGCCCGCGAGGCCGTCGAGCTGGTGGAACGGGCCCGCACCGCCGGAGCCGCGGGCTCCGAGGCCGGGGACGAGCCGCTGTTCGGCCCCCTCGGCGACGACCACGCGGCCGCGGCCGCCGCCCTGGCATGGGCCCGCCGGGCCCGGCAGGAGGCCGGTCTCCCCGGCGGCCTGCCCGAGAACGCGGCCTCCGCCCTCCTGGCCGCGAAGCCCGACCCGGTCCTGGGCGAGCGCCTGGGCGCCTGGCGCACGGCGGTCGGACAGCTGCTCGGCCGCTTCGACGCCGAGCGCGCCGCCGGGCTGGAGGCCGCGCTGGCCGCCGACGCCCGCGCCGCCCTGGCCCCCCTGGCCGGGGACCGCACCGGTCCGCACGAGTGGCACGCCCACCGCAGGGCCGTCGCCGTCCTGGCCGAGCACGGGCTGGGCGGCCTGCCGGAGGCGGCCGCCTCCGGCGACGTGCCCCCGGGGACTTCCCCGAGGCGCTGGAGCGCGCGGTCCTGCGCGCCTGGGCCGACAGGACGACCGCCGACGACGAGCGGCTGGCCTCCGCCCCCGGGGCGGAGACCGGCACGGACGCCGGCACGGAGGTGCCGCCCGCCGACCTCGCCGCCGCCGAGGCCCTGCGGGCCCACGCCGACCAGGTCGCCGTCATCGAGCGGGAAGCCGCCAAGGAGAGCGGGCACATGCCGGTCCGCCGCCTGATGGAGGAGTGCCGGGACGTCGTCCCGCTGCTCACCCCCTGCTTCCTGACGACGCCTTCGGCCGCCGTCCGCTCCCTGCCCGCCGACCACCGCTTCGACGTGGTGTTCCTCGACGAGGACCTCCGCCCCCACACGGCGGAGACGCTCTCCTGCCTCTACAGGGGCAGGTCCCTGATCGTCCCCGACGCCGGGCAGCCGGTCCTGTCCGCCGGTCTCCTCGCCGCGGAACCGGCCGACGCCGGCACCGGCAACGATGCCGCCGTCGCCCCCGCCGACGAGACCCCGGCGGACGAGATCCCCGCCGACGGAACCCCGGCGGACGAGACCCCGGCGGGCGCCGTCCACAGCGACACGACCGACACCGACACCGACAACGCCGACGGTGACAACACCGACGAGGGCACCCGGGTCGCGGTCGACACCGCTGACGACAGCGCCGTCAGCACCGACGCCGACGACACCGTTGCCGAAAGCCCTGCCGCTGCCGACGACACCGACACTCCGGCCGAGCCCGTTGCCGAGGGGCCTGCGGGCGAGGCCGCACCGGAGCCCGTGGCCGAGGAGCCGGTCACGGTGGCCGCATCGGAGCCCGAGCCCGCCGCGGCCCCGCCCGCGGAGGTGCCGGCACCGGAGGCTGCCGCCGACGAGCCCGCTCCCGTCGTGGCTGACGACGCCGCGGGCGACCCCGGGACCGCGCCCGCCGGAACGGCTCCGGCCGAGACGGCAGCCGTCGAGACGGCTCCGGTCGAGACGGCGCCCGCCGACACCGCCGACGCCACCGTCACCGCCGACACCGCCGAGGTGCCGGCAGCCGCCGACGGCCGGTGGACGCCGTACGTGGTCTCCGCGCCCGCCGTGCCCGAGGAGCCCCGGCCGGCCCTGCACACGGCCAAGGCCCAGGAGGCCCTGGTCTCCGTCTTCCGCGAGATCCTCGCGGTCGAGGGACCGATCCACCAGGACCTGCTCTTCCTGCGCGCCCGTGAGGCGTGGGGCGTGGCCCGCATGGGCGCGCGCATCAAGGAGAGCATGGAGAACGTCCTGGAGCGCATGGCCGAGGACGGCGGGGTCGAGCGGGACGGCGAGTTCGTCGACCGCACCGACCGCACCGGTCCCGTCCCGGTCCGCACCCCGGTCGACGCGCTCCGGCGCAAGGCGGGGCAGGTCGCCCCGTCCGAGCGCCGCGCCGCGATCGTCGCGCTGCTGGGCGAGGACGGCGTCAGCCGGGCCGCCCTCCAGTCGGAGCTGGTCGCCGTCTTCGGGTGGGGCCGTGCGAGCAAGGAGGTCACCGCGGCCCTCGACGCCGACCTGGAGGCGCTGAAGGCGGACGGTCTGATCACCGGCACCGCCCGCAAGCTCCGCCGCGCCTGACCCTCCGCCGGGCCCTCGGCCCGGGCCGGAGCCGCCCGTCCCGCGACCGCGCGGTGCGACCCCTCGCACCGCGCGGTCGCGCATTCCGGAACCGGCCCACGGAACCACCGGCCGGAGGACGTCCGGGTGGGGGACGCGGGAGTTCGGCGGGACGCTCACCGGCTTCGGGAACGCCGGCAGCGGTTCGCGCTCGTGGGGCGCGTTCCTCCGGCGGTGCAGCAGCGTCCCTGTCAGGGTCCCGCCCGTCGGGCCGCCTCCGCGTGCTCACACGGCGGCGGCGCCGAACCACTTCTGCAGTACGCCGAGGAGGTCCTGCTGGTCCTCGCCGGTCCACGCCACGTGGCCGTCCGGCCTCAGCAGCACCGCGGGGACGTCCGGCTCGTCGCCGTCGTCGACGACGTGGTCGACCCGGTCCGTCCAGCCCTCCACCGAGAGCCGGCTGGTCCGGTCGAGCAGCAGCCCGCGGCCGCCGCGCATCAGCTCGTAGAGGCGTCCCTGCTTCAGCACCACGTCACGCAGGCGCCGGCCGAGCAGTGCGTGGCCCTCGCCGAAGTCGTAGCGGACCCCGACCGCGGTGATCATCCCGGTCACGTACCGGTTCACCTCCTCGAAGTCCATCAGCTTCGAGAACAGCTCCCGCAGCGCGGTCGCGCCCGGGTCGGTCCCCAGCAGTGTGATCTGCGCGCGGGTGTTGTCCAGTACGCGTGCGCCCACCGGGTGCCGTTCGGCGTGGTAGCTGTCCAGCAGTCCTTCCGGTGCCCAGCCGTTGACCTCGGCGGCCAGTTTCCAGCCGAGGTTGAACGCGTCCTGGATGCCGAGGTTGAGTCCCTGGCCGCCGGTCGGCGGGTGGATGTGCGCCGCGTCGCCGGCCAGCAGCACCCGGCCGACCCGGTAGCGCTCGGCCTGCCGGGTGGCGTCGCCGAAGCGGGAGAGCCAGCGCGGCGAGTGCGCGCCGAAGTCGGTGCCCGCGACGGCCCGCAGTTGCCGCTTGAACTCCTCGAGGGTCGGCGGGGCCGCGCGGTCCTCGGCCACGCCGTCGGCGGGCACGACCAGGCGGTACCTTCCGCCCTCCTGGGGGACGGCGCCGAACCGCAGCTGGGTCCTGCGGACCTCCTCGACGACGGCGGCGACCGTCTCCGGGTCCTCGGTCAACTCCATCTCGCCCAGCAGCGTCTCGACCGTGGCGGGCTCGCCGGGGAAGCCGACGCCGAGCAGTCTGCGCACCGTGCTGCGGCCGCCGTCGCAGCCGACGAGGTAGCGCGAGCGCAGCCGCGTGCCTTCCCCGCCGGCCACGCCCCCGCCCGCAGGGGCTCCCTTCTCGGCCAGTTCGACGGTCACCCCGTCCTCGTCCTGGCTCAGTCCGACCACTTCGCGGCCGCGCCGGATCTCGGTGCCGAGTTCGAGGGCGCGCTCGTCGAGCAGCCGCTCGGTGACGGGCTGCGGGACGGCGAGCCCGTAGGGGTGCGCCGTGTCCAGCCGGTCCGGCCACGGCTTGGCGATGCCGCCGAAGAGACCGCCGACCCGGAACTTCTCACCGACCGCGAGGAACCGGTCCAGCAGACCGCGCTGGTCCATCATCTCGACGCTGCGCGCGTGCAGGCCCTGCCCGCGGGACTGCCCGGTCGGCTCGGCCAGCCTCTCCAGGACGACCACCTGCACGTCGTGCAGCCGCAACTCGGCGGCCAGCATCAGCCCGGTCGGCCCGCCGCCGACGACGATCACGTCAATCATCACAATCCCCGTTTCCGCAGATCCTCGCTCAGGCCGGCGATTCTGCGGCACCACCGGGGTCTTGCCGCAAGCCCCCCGGTGCGCTATAGCTTGAGAGTGGCAAGGAGCGGTTGCGCTCCTTGCCTTTGCTTTTGCGGCCCGCCGCGGACGGCGGTACGGCGGGCGGTGCCTCATCGGTGCGCCGGCCCGGACCGTCACCAGTGCCCGACGGTCGGGCCGCGGTACTCCTCGGGTTCGACGGAGCTTCCTTCGCCGTGATAGCTCGCGGCGGGGTCGAGGGCGTGCGCGAGCGCGTGGGCGTCCTCGGGCAGTTCGGGTTCTGAGCGGCCGCGGCTGAGGTGTTCGGGGCCGAAGGGTTCGGAGTCGAGGCGTTCGGGGCTCCGCACTGCGCGGGGGCCTCCGGGCGGCGGGCCGGCCGCTGCGCCCGGCGGGGCGTCGCCGCCGCGAGCGCGGGGCAGGGACGGGGCGGCGACCGGCAGGGGGGCCGGGGGCGGGAGCGGCCGGAACGGGTGCCCGCGCAGGGCCGTCCACCGTCCGGAGAGGCCGCCGAGGGCCGCCAGGTCCTCCTCCACGCGGCGGGCCTGCCGCACGTCCTCGCGCCGCAGCAGTCCGGCCGCCGACCTCCAGTCCTGCCGGGTCAGGCGCAGGCCGCGCAGAGCACGGACACCGGGCACGTCGATGTGCAGCAGCCCGCTGTTGTAACGGGCCCGGGCCTCGCCCTCGCGGTCTCCCGCCTCCCGGAAGCACTCCGCCGCCCGACCGTAGGCGCGCAGCGCCTCGTCCGCCGCACCGCGTGCCCGGTGGACGTTGCCCAGGCCGAGCAGTGACCGTCCCGCGTCCCCCACCGCGTCCGCGCCCTCCGCGGCCTCCGCGCCCTCTCGCAAACGGAGGGCTTCCCGGTGGCACCGCAGTGCGGCGTCGTGCTCCTGGCGGCGCAGGCGGAGGGCACCGAGCCGGTCGAGGAGGGCAGCACGCACCGGGCCGTCCCCGGGCAGGTCGTACGCCTCCAGGGCAGCCGTGAGCAGGGGGACGCCCCCGGCCGCGGCCCCGCGGTTTCCGGGCCCGGGACCGTCCCCGGTCCTCTCCCTGTCCCCGGCGGCGCTCTCGCCCTCGCCGGTGCGGTCGTCCTCCTGGAGGGCGGACAGGATCAGGCCGCGCGCCCGTTGCCGTCCCCGTTCGTCCCCGGTCTCCCGGTGGGCGCGTTCGGCCCCGGCCCAGCAGCCGGCCGCCTCGGCGAGGAGTCCTTGCTGCATCCGGCACCTGCCGAGGGCCTCGAGGAGTCCGGCCAGTGCGGGCCGGTCGTCCGAAGCCCGCGCCGCCTCCGCCGCCGTCAGGTGGACGGCCTCCCAGTCGTCGCGGTGGCCGCGCAGGTCGAGGAAGGCGGTGAGGCCGCGGGCGAGGTCGAGGGCGTGGCGGTGCTCCCCCGCGCCGTGGGCGTACCGCACGGCGGCCACCAGGGCGGGCCGTTCGGCGTCCAGCCACCGCACGGCCTCGCCGAGGGCGGGGAACACTCCTCGGGGGACGCCCGTGCGGGCCTCGTCCAGGTCGCGGTGGCCGCGCAGTCTGCGATCGGCCTCGTGGACGGTGGCGGCCCAGTGCGCGAGCAGCCGTCCGCGTGCGGTGGCGAGTTCCGCCGCCGAGCCGTCCGTGCCCGCCCGGTCCGCCGCGTACCGGCGGACCGGGTCCGGGAGCCGGTAGCCCTCGTAGGGTGCGCAGACCCGCAGGAGCCGGGCCCGGCGCAGGGTCTCCAGCCGCTTCCTGGCGTCGGCCCGGTCGAGGTCAGCCAGGGTTGCCACCGCGTCGACGCCCAGGTGGGGGCCGGGATGCAGCGACAGCAGCCGCAGCAGCCGCCGGTCGTCGTCCGCGAGTCGGCGGTGGGCGAGGTCGAACGCCGCCCGCAGCCCCGGGGGGTCGGGGTGTCGCGGGCCGGGCTCCGACGGGCCGGGACCTGACGCGCCGGGACCTGACGCGCCGGGACCTGACGGGCCGGGGCCTGACGCGCCGGGATCTGCTGCGGCGTCCGCGGCGGGGCGTGTCCGCTGCCGGGCCGCGGCCTTCCCCAGTTCGTCCGCCAGTTTCCGCACCGTCGTACGCGGTCTGTCGACGAGGGCGGTCGCCGCGACGGCCAGGGCGAGCGGCAGCCGGCCGCACAGTTCGGCCGCCTCCCGGAGGGCGCCCGGGTCGGTGAGCGTACGCGGGTCGGAGGGGTCGGCGCAGGTGACGATCTCCGTCATCAGGGTCGCCGCGTCCTCCAGCGGGAGGGGGCCGAGGTCCAGGCGGCAGGGTCCTTCGACTCCCGGCAGCGGGCCGCGTCCGGCCACAAGCATCCGGGCGGCCCCGTCGGGCGGGACCAGCGGCAGTACCTGCCCTGCGTCGGACGCGCCGTCAACGACCACCAGGAGCGGGCGGCTCCCCGTCCGCGCGCGGTGAGCGAGCATGTCCCGGTAGAGGGCGGCGCGTTCCGCCCGCCGTGCCGGTACGCGTTCGGGTCCGGCTCCCAGTGAGCGCAGGAGCGCTCCGAGCGCGTAGTGCGCGGCACGGTCGCCGGAACCGCCGCCGCTGTCACTGTCGCGGGCGGTCCGGTTCCCGGGCTTCGTGCCGTCTGGCAGGTGCGTTCCGCCGTCGTGCAGGTCCACGTACAGGATGCCGCCGAACCAGCCCTTGTTGTACGCGGTGCGTGCCACGTGGCAGGCGAAGGCCGTCCTGCCCGCCCCCGGCGGCCCCGTGACGACGAGGTCGGCCGCTGCGCGCGTTTCCCCGCGGGCCCCCGCCCGCTCCCCCGGGCCCGGCTCCGGCTCCGGGTCCGCCGGGGCGCTCACGGGCCGCAGGCTCTCCAACGCCCGGCGCGTCTCGGCCTCCCGGCCGATCACCTTGCCGGTGTCGGGCGGCAGTTGGCCCAGCACTTCGGGCAGCGCCCACGGGTACGGCGTGCCGGCGGCTCCAGCCGGTCCGGGGAGACCGGAGAGTCCGGGGAGACTGGGGAGACCGGGGAGACCGGGGAGACCGGGGAGACCGGTCGCACCGGCTACGGGCTCCCGCCCGGCCGGACCGTCCGCGCGCCGGCGCCCCCCGTGCAACACCTCAGCCATGCAACGGTTCTATCCATCCGTCCGGCCGGAAAACCCGGCCCCACCGGCGCCGGGAGCCGGGGACCGCACGATGCGGGAACGACCGCTCCCCTGCACCGTGCGGCCCCCCTCCACGGCTTCGTCCGGTGTACGGCGGAGCCGCGGGGGACGTGGGCCGTGCGTCGGGTCCGGGCCAGGAAACCGGCCTCGGCCCACGGGTCGGCGTCCCCCGGCGTGGTGGGGGGAAGCCGCCCGAGCGGGTCCTCCAGCACGGCGACCCGCTCACCACCCGCTCACCACGCGCTTGCCGCGTGCTCCGCCCGGGACGGGATCACCAGGGGTCGTAGACCTGGCTCACCCAGGCGTAGCGGGCCGCGGCGAGGACGAACAGGGCCGCCGGGGCCGCGAACCACCTGCGGCCCAGCCACCGCAGGGCCACCGGCAGGACGGTCAGTGCCGCCGTCGCCACCGCCACCCCCATGCCCAGCAGTGCGCCGATCCCTGCGCCGTCCAGGGCGTCCCGGTCCCACCGGTCCTCGGGGACCATGACGAACGCCAGGAGCACACAGCAGGCGGCCAGCAGGTTCAGCGCCACCAGCACCACCGCGCTCAGTACGGAGGCGGCTCTCGACGCCGTGCGCGGTGCAGGTGCAGGTGTCGGTCCCGGACCCGGTCCCGGTGCCGGTGCCGGTGCCGGTGCCGGTGCCGCCGGATCCCCCTCCGCCCGGCGGTTTCCCGCCGGGCCGCCTTCCGCCGGGCCAGTGCTCACTGCAGTGCCCGCCTCGCCTTGTCCAGGTTGGCCTCGAAGTCCTGCCCGTACGCCTGTGCCTGGTTGTTCTGCCAGTAGGGGCCGCCGTTGTAGCGGGAGGCCATCTCCTTGTACTGCTCCGGGGTCATCTGCTCCGGAGGGACGTCGACGGCGGAGCTCTCCGCCTTCAGGTCGGCCAGGTACTTGGCCGAGATGAAGAGGTTCTGCGCCGGGTCCTGCAGGGCGCCGCGGATCTCGTCGCGCTGCTCCTCGGAGAGGTGCTCCGGGTCGTAGCCGAGGACTTCCGCCGCGCGCCGGATCTGCACGGCCATCGGACCGTAGGAGGTGTTGTCGCGGTCACCGCCGAGCGGTCCGGGCAGGTTCTCCGGCGTGATCGGGCTCAGGTCGCCCTCGGCGAGTTCGCGCGCGGTCTCGGTGATGTTGTCGAAGATGTAGGGCTTGCCGCCGACCTCCTTCAGGGCGATGCCGGCCAGCAGGTCCGGAGGCAGACCGTTCTCCTCCGCCGCCGCCGTGATCAGCTCCTTGTTGTCCCTGATCCACTGCTCGCGGTCCAACTCGTCCATCAGCCAAAGGCTTTCGCCCTCCGGCAGGGACTTGAGCCGGTTGCGGATCTCCTGCAGGGCCGGGGAGACCTTGGCGTCGCCCGCGCCGGAGAACGGGTCCTTGTCCGGGTCGTCGCCCTTCAGGTGGACGTTGGGGTCGTTCTTCGCCTGGGTCTCCTCGTCGAGGAGCGAGGTGACCCAGCCCTTGAGGTCCTCGCCGTCGGCGAAGTCCCCGCCGCGGAAGTCGGGCAGGGCCGCGTGGGCCGCGGCGAGCTTGGCCACGCACTCGCGCCGGGCGTCCTCCTCGGTCTTCAGCGCCCGGCCGAACGCGGCGTCCGCGTCGCCGTGCACCCGGTTGGCGTCCTCGCGGATGGAGTCGGCGTCCACTCCGATCTCGGCGACCCAGTCCCAGAAGCCGGTGGTGGCCCGGATGTCCTCCCAGCGCCGCATCGGCTCCGCCGCCTGCGCCGTGGGGGTGATCGCCTTGGCCACCGAGGAGACCAGCCGGTCCAGTTCCTCCTCGGCCGTGATCCCGTCCTTGAGCTGCGACTGCGCCAGCTCCACGGCGTCGGCGTAGCGCAGCAGGGCGTTGCGGGCCAGCTGGAACCCCTCGGCGAGGTGGGTCACCAGCCCGGCCACCTGCGTCAGCCGCTGGTCGAAGCCCTCGCGGGCCTCGCTCTCCCACTGCGTGCCGCGCGCCTTCTTCACCGCCGGCTCCACGGATTCCAGCAGTTCCCTCATCCGGCCGAACTCGGCCGCGTTGCGCTCGATCAGGGCCGGCGTGCACTTCTCGATGTGCTCGACGTCAGCGTGGTAGGCCATGGCCGGTCACCGGTCCCCGGGGGCCACGTACTGCCCCGCACCGAGGATCTTGTCCAGGTCGGCCTGGACCTTGCCGTCCACCCGGACGTAGTTGCTGCCGGTGGCCTTGAGTTTGGTGGACAGGGCCGTCAGCAGGGCGACCAGGTCCTGGTACTGGTCGTCGGCGAACTTAGCGAACTCCTCGACCTTCCTGCCCACGTCCTGGTGGGAGCGCGGTGCCCGCGCCGCCGTACCGGTGTCCCCGTCGAGCCGGCCGGCGTGCAGCAGGCCGGCGATCTCGATCAGCAGGTGCGCGCTTCCGTCGATCGACGAGGCTTCCGCGGAGAATTCCGTCATCCTTCGATCACCCCCGTGGTGTGCGGGCGGGGTGTCGGTGTCCCGCCCGTCGTTCCGCCGGAAACACTATGGCGGAGCATCACGGCCCCGACCACCTCCGCGGCGGCCGTCCGCAAAGGATCTTCACTGTTCCTGCGGCTGCGGACACCGGATCCGTCACAGTCGCGCCGTCACGGGTTGCGCCGTCACGGGTTGCGCCGTCACCGCTCCCCGTCGACGTTCCGCCGCCGCTTCGCGACCGCCGTGTGGACGAGCCATCCGGCCGCGGCGCCCGCCGCGTACCAGAACAGGTCGGGCGCGTTGAAGGTGGAGCCCAGCACGAGCCGGGCGAGAACGCTGTGCCGGGACAGGTCCGCGGGTATTCCGGTGAGTTGCAGGAACTCCACCGCCCAGCTGAACGCCAGTGCGATCCCGGCCGCCACCGCGGGCCGCACCCGGGGCACGACCAGGACGACCAGGGCGTGGACGAGGACGGTGTAGAGCGCGTCCCCGGCGTACTCGGCCGCGTCCCCCTCGGCAACCGCCCTGGTCGCCAGTCCGGCGGTCACCGTCACCGTCGCGGCCCCGGCCGCCGTCGCACGGACCCGCAACGCACCCGCGCTTCCCCCCGAACCGCTCATTCCGGCGAGTCTAGTCTTCCGGGCCAAAAGCAAGGAGACGGGCTGTCGCAGTCGACCGTGTAGCGGATCCGGCGGGCTCCGCTGTTCCGCGTGGACGGGAAGAGCCGGATACAGGCCATGGCCGGCTCCCGCTTCCACCTGCATTTTCCCCCGGGCGGCGCGGATTCGACGGGACCGGATTCAGCCATTGCTTCAATGTCGCACGTTCTTCCGGTCGCCATTCGTCGGACGCCCGAAGGCTGTCGCGGATTCCGACAATGCGAGAAGTTCCACTGGCGACGGCGAGACTTCGGGGGATACGATATCGCGCGCTGCCCGCGACGACGGTCGGCGAGTTCGGGGCGGGTCGGGGCGGGTCGGGGGCGAAGACACCGTGATTGAGCTGCACAAACGCGCAACCCGGGGTGGTCCTGACCGAGATTGCGAACGCGCGTTCGCTTTCCTGACCCGCAATGCCTGCAACTCAAAGAAAATATCTTCATACGATCATCGCAAAGCGGTCCACACAACAGCAGTGGGCCCTTTTTCTTCCGTGCTGTTCGCGACCGGCGTCTGCGCCCGGCGTCCCGAAGTGGACGTACAGCGAGAAGCAAGTGCTTCGTTCTCACGACAAGAGAAATATGGAGTGTGATGCCATGAACCGACTCGGCAGAGACTCGCGCCGGTTGGCCCGGAGGCGCGTGGGGCCACCGGCGCGCATCGCGTTGTCCGTTCTCCTGCTGGCGGGCGGCGCCGTGGGAAGGACGGCCGGACCGGCCGCCGCTTCGGCCGCCGACGGCACGCTGACGGTTCAGGTACTGCGCGACTTCTTCGGCACCGGCGTGATCAACACGACGATGGACGTGCCGCAGCGGGGTATGCGGGTGAAGGTCTCCGACCCCGCCGGGCACGCCGTCACCGGCGTCACGGACGTCACCGGAAAGGTCGTGGTGTCGCAATCGGCCGCGCTGAACGGCGGCCGGTACCGCGTCGACGTCGGCATCCCGGCGCCGTACAGCGGCTACCTGCGGGCGGCGCCCGCCTCGACGGCGGAGAACCACTTCGACAGCTTCACGTCGTTCGTGGACGTGTCGGAGGGAAAGAACGCCTCGGTGGTGACGGGGGTGTGGAACCCGGCCGACTACGCACTGCCGGACTCGCGGTACTTCGTGCCGATCCACAACGGCGCCAACGGGACCGACAACCGGGCGTTGGTGGCGTTCGGCACGAAGGTCCGGGGCACGTGCCCCACCGACACGGCGTGCCCGACCACGCTGGCCACGCAGGACCAGGTGGGCACGACGTTCGGGTTGGCGTACGACAAGTACCGGACCCGGCTGTTCCAGAGCGCGTTCGCCCGCCGGTACGCCCCGTACGGGCCGCAGGGCGGGGGCGCGATCTACACGGTGCCGGTCGACGGCTCGGGTGCGCCGAAGCTGTTCGCGCGGGTGCCGGACGCCGCGGTGACGCGGCACGACACCGCCAACATGATCAAGGATCCGGGGTTCACCGACGCGCCGGGCAAGGAGAGCATCGGCGGCCTGGCCCTGTCGGACGACGGCTCCACGCTGTACGCGGTGAACCTGCGGACCCGCAGCCTGGTGAGCTTCGACGCGACGGGGGACACCGCCACGGCGCCCGGGTCGACGGTCCCGATCCCGGACCCGGGGTGCGCGAGCCCCGACGACTGGCGGCCGTTCGGCCTCCAGGTCCACAACAACACGCTGCACGTCGGCGGCGTGTGCAGCGCGGAGAGCACGCAGCGGCGCGCGGATCTGAAAGCCTTCGTCTCCACCTACGACGGCAAGCGGTTCACCACGGTGCTGAGCCACCCGCTCACGGCCGAACGCGGCAGCGTCTTCGGCCCCGGCGACAGGGCCACCCACTGGAACCCGTGGAACACCGACCTGGAGACGTGGGACGACCGGAAGTCGGGCAACGTCTTCATCGACCCGCAGCCGGAGCTGGCCTCCCTCGCCTTCGCCCGCGACGGCTCGATGATCCTGGGTTTCCGCGACCGGTTCATGGACGTGCTCAGCTGGGGAGGGCTGGATCCCCGCCCGGGGAACGACACGGCGGAAAGCGGCATGTCCGGTGGTGACATCACCATGGTCTGCGCCACTCCCACCGGTGAATACCACTGGGAGGGCACCGGGAGCTGTCCCAACCACGCCACCCCCGCCAACAACGGCGGCCAGGCCGCCGACGTCGTCGAATACTTCCCGGGCGACTTCTACGCCAACGCGCACCAGGAGACCGCGCTGGGGTCGGTGGCCTACATCCCGCAGCAGCAGTGGGTCGTCAGCACGGAGTTCGACCCGGTCCGCGACGTCGCGACCTCGGGGACCGGATACCACGACATCGCGACCGGTGAGGGCCCGGGCAACAACCCGACCGCCAACGGGTTCCAGTTCGTCAGCCGGGCACAAGGCGGGTTCGGCAAGGCGGGCGGGCTCGGTGACATCGCGTACGCGGCGGCGAACGCACCGGTCCAGATCGGCAACGTCGTGTGGTTCGACGGCGACCGCAACGGGATCCAGGACCCGGAACACGTACTGCTGCCGGGGGCGACGATCAACCTGCTGGACGCGGACGGCAAACAGGTCGCCACGACCAGGACCAATGCCGCCGGCGAGTACTACTTCGGCGGTGTCGGCGCCGAGTACGAGCTGACGCCGGGCGCGAAGTACACGGTGCAGTTCGACGTGTGCACCGCGGACACCGGCCAGGTGCCCGAGCAGCCCCCGGCGAGCGAGCTGAGGTTCACGCTCCCGCGGGCCGGTGCCGACCGTGCGCACGACTCCAATGTGACCCCGCCGACCACCGGGCCGCTGTGCAACGGCTACGCGCCCGTCACGGCGCCGGACAAGCCGGGCGGGGTCGACCACACGATCGACGCCGGGGTGTACATCCCGAAGCAAGCGCCGACCCCGACCCCGACCCCGACTCCCACACCGACACCGACACCGACGCCGCCCGCGGCTTCCGCACCGCCGCCGCCCGCGCCGCCTGCCGACCGCCCGGCGCCGCCTGCCGACCGCCCGGCCCCGCCGGCCGGTGGAGGCGGGGGTTCGCTGGCGAACACCGGCACACCCGGGCTGACGGAGATGATCGGCATCGTCGGTCTGCTGGTGGGCACGGGCCTGGTGATCGCGTTCGTGACCCGCAACCGTCACGCCCGGCACCGCTGAACCGACCGCACAACGGTGTTCTGCCCGTCCGCGGCCCGGACGGCGCGGACGGGCGGATCACGTCTCGGCCGGTCCACGCGGGCCGGCCCCCTCGTGGTCCGCCACCGGACCGCAGTCCGGCCGCCGCGAGCCCGCGGCGGCCGGACGGCGCGGTGAACGAAAGGAAGAATCGGAGAATGTCGGCGTCGAACCGCGTGCAGAGCGTGAGAAACCGGCAAGCCGCATCGGGACGTCCGGCCGACCGGCGCCGACGGCCGCGGTCGCGCCGGGCCGCAGCAGGCATCGGCATCGCAGCCGTCGCGGTGGCCGCTGTGGCCGCGGTGGCCGCGTTCCTGGTCGTCGACGGCGGCTCCGGCGGTCCGCGCCCGCTGACGACGGACGAGGCGAACCGGCTGGCGATCACGCGATTCCGCAACCACCAGGCGCAGGGCCGCGCGGTGACGATCACCGTGCCGGGCGCTGCCGGCGGGCTGACCGTCACCGGGTCCGTCGACTACCGGCGCAAGGTCGGTTACGGCGTGGTGCACGGCACCGGGCGCGACGAATCCGGCGACGGGCTGATCCGGTGGACGCCCACCTCGGTGCACATCCGTCCGATGGCGGACGCCCCGGCGCACGCACCCGCGTCGCCGCCCCGTTCGGGCTGGTACGACCGTCCGCTGCTGTCGTCCGGCAGCGCGCTGGACACCTCCCTGTCCATCGCGCTCGGTCTCGGCGGCGACCGGCCGGACAACGCCGAACTGCTGCCGCAGAACGGCGCCGCCTGGTGGGGGCGGGAGCAGGTGGACGGGCGCCGGGTGGACGTCATGGCCGGACCGTCCTCCCCCGACCGCTCCGGCACGGCGGGCAACGTGCGCTACTGGATCGGCTCCGACGGCACCATGTACCGCGTCCGCGTCGACGTGGATTCGCAGCCGGAGCCGGTGGTCATCGACTTCGACACCCACGCGTACGTTCCGGTCGAGCCGGTACCCGGGACCGCCCCGGCCCGGTGACCGCTGTTCAGGGCGTCCGCACCAGCGCGTTCGCGGCGAGCAGGGACGCCGGCGGCAACCGGACGCCCTCCGTGCTCGGCAGGTCCGGGACGGGCGGGACGACGGTGGCGCCCGCCGTGGCGGCGTCGGGGAACTGCGGCTGCGGAGCAGGCGCCGCGACCTCGGTGAACGGGACACCGCCGGGTGCCGTCGGCGCCGCCCACGTGCCGGCCGGCGAGGACTCCCCTGCCGGGAGCGGGCAGGCCGCGGTCGTCGCGAGCCGGGCGGGCACGGTGGTGCGCAGATCGTTGCCCCGCAGGCAGTTGCCCCGTCCCCGCGTGGCGGTGGGGAACGTCCAGCCGATGTCGACGCCGTTGCCGGTGAACGTGTTGTCCACGATCCGGTTGCCGACGGGAGGTATGTCGGAGGTCGCGGTGATCACCAGTCCGGCGTTGCGGTTGCCGGTGATGCGGTTGCGGACGAACCGGTTTTCGCTTCCGCCGTCGATGCCGGCGCCGATGCCCCACCCGCCGTCGGCCTGCTCCGGGGTGGCCGTCTGCTGGTTGGCGGCGATCAGGTTGCCCGCGACGACGGAGCCCTTCTGCGGGAGCAGTTTCTCCTGGTGGTTCGAGTTGGTGGTGAGTCCGACCCGGTTGCCGACCAGGCGGTTGCCGACCACGTACATGTCCCCGCTGGCGTTGGTGCCTTCGTAACCGACCGCGTTGAGTTCGGCGACGTTGTCCCGCACCACGATGTTGCAGGGCTTGCACTGGCCGACATAGATCCCCGAGTCGGCGCTGCCCGACGCGTACGAGTGCTCGATGACACCGTTCCGGGCGGAGAACGCGTAGATGCCGTACAGGCCGTTGCGGGTCGCGGTCACGTGGGAGACCAGGAACGACTTCAGGAAGGTGACGGGCTCGTCGCCGGTGTCGTAGCCGCCGCTTCCCCCCGGCAGGCCGGCTGCCGCCTTCGCCGAACCGGTGACCAGGATCCCGTTCTGCGTGTTGTTCCGCACGGTCAGGTTCTCCACGGCCACCCCGGGCGCCGAGACGACGACGCCGTTCGGCTGCTGCAACCGCCCGTCGACGACGACCTTCTCCCGGGACGAACCGCGAAGGGTGATGCGCGCCGTGTCGATCCTCACCGACTCGTGGTACACGCCCGGCGCGACCAGCACCAGGTCACCGGGCCGCGCCAAGGACACCGCGTCCGAGATCGTCGGGGCGTCCGCAGGTACTTCGATCGTCACGTGCGCACCGGCCGGACGCCGGCCCTTGCCCGATCCTCCGCCGCCGTCGCCGCCACCGTCGCCGCCGCAGCCTGCCACCAGTGTCAGCGTGCCCGCTAACGCCGCCACCGCGCGAAGAGTTGATCGAGGCATGGGCCCAGTCTGGCACGCCGCCCAATTCCCCACCAACATCACAAGATTGACGGGCACGCACGATTCGGGTGTGGCATTCTGCACCCCATGCGTCGAGCCGATCACCACCCGTCACGCCGCATGTTCCTCAATGCCGCCGGCGCCGTGGCGGCCGCCGGGTGCGCATCGGGCTCGGTCCGGCCGGACCGGCACGCCCCTGCCCCGAAGGCCACGCCGACGCCGGTTCCGGCGACGGGCCGTCACCAGGCGGGCATCGTGCTCCCCCGGCCGGCCCAGCCCAACCTGCTCGCCGTGGTGGCCGACCTCGGTGCCTCCGTGGCTCCCGGCCCGTTGCTGGCCGAACTCGGCAGGGCCGTCCTCTCACTCACGGCGGGGACCGACACGCGGCTGCTGGGACTGCCGCCGGGCGACCTCACCGTGACCGTCGGCGTGGGCCCCCGGCTGGTGCGCACGGCCGGGGCCTCGCTGCCCGGCACGGCCGACCTCCCGCGATTCTCCCGCGAGCGGATCGCCCCGCAAGCACGCGGCGGCGACCTGCTGATACAGATCTGCGCCGGCGACGCGCTGCTCCCGCCGGTCGTCGCCGCCGCGCTCCTGGACCAGGCCGGCGACCGCGTCCGCGAACGCTGGCGCCAGTCCGCACGCCGCGGTACGAACGTGTCCGTCGGCAACGGCCTCACCGCGCCGCGCAACCCGCTCGGCTTCATCGACGGCATCGTGGGCCCGCACACGACCGCCGAACAACAACGCGACCTGTGGCTGGCGGGGCCCCCTGCGGTCGCCGGCGGCACCCTCGCCGTAGTGCGGCGCATGGAACTCGACCTGCCGCGGTTCGCCGCCCTGCCCGTGGCCGAACAGGAAGCGGTCCTCGGACGGCGCCGGGCCAGCGGCGTCCCCCTCTCGGGCGGCACCGCCGCATCGGGCCCGGAACTCGGGGCCAAGACACCGGACGGACGCTATCTCGTCCCCGCGGACGCCCACGTGCGCAGGGCGCACTCCACCGTGGTCGGGGTCGGGCACATGCTCCGCCGCTCCTACAGCACCGACGAGCCCGCCCCCGGCCTGCTCTTCATCAGCTTCCAGAACGATCTGCGGACCTTCACCGCCACCCTCACCCACATGGACGCCTCCGACGCGCTGCTGCCCTTCACCACCACGACCGCCGGCGCGACATTCCTGATCCTCCCCGGCTTCAACCGGCAACACCCGCTCGGTTCGCAGTTGTTCGGACGATCATGATCAGCTCGGGGGCGGGGGGCCGCAGTCCCCCCGCCCTGCCCGCCGGTGTGCACACGGCGACGCACGGCCTGCCGTCCCGGCACCGCCGGCCGTCCGGCCCGCCGTGTCCCGCGGCTGCGACCCGTCAGAGTGCGGGGGCGTCCTCCATGTCGGTGGCGAGGTCGAGCGCCTCGCGCACCTTCTGCGCCTGCTTCTGGCCGGAGTGGTCGTAGGCGGTCCCGTAGGAGAGGTAGAAGTCGTCGGCGGTGGTGGCCCTGCCGGCCCCCTGCCAGCCGGGCAGGCCCTTCTCCAGTTCGGCGACGAGCTCCGTCACCTGCTTGCCGGCCTCCGGCGACCAGTCGTCGGCCTTCAGGTCGCGCACCGCGTCGGCCTGGGCCTTCGCCGCGCGCGCGGCCCACTCGGTGTTGGCGGTGAGGTCGTCCTCGGGCTCGGCCTCCGGGGTGGCCAGCTGGACGTCGTAGAGGGGCTTGACGGCCTCGAGGTAGGCGGTCTGCTCGTCGGTGAGGGTCGTCCCGTCCTGGCGCAGCGAGCCCTCGAGCCTGTCCCCGGAGCTGCTGAGGAAGCACAGGACCTCGCGGTCGCCCCTCGCCCAGCTCGTGCTCTCCGGGTGGTAGTAGGCCACGTCGACGTCGTCCGCGTAGGACCAGGTGTCCATCATGTAGCCGCTGACCAGTTTCATGCAGCGGTCGTCCGCGATCTTCTGGACCTCCTCCATCCCGGGGAAGGAGGAGTGGCCCTCGATGTCGAAGGTCGCGTACGCCTCGCCGTCGTGCGGCTCGTCGCAGGGGACGAGCCCGACACGGAGCTCCGACTGCCTGCCGTCCGCGTCGTCGATCCGGCCGGCGGCACGGCCGTTGAAGCAGTCCCCCTTGCGGATGTCGAAGACCGAGGCGGAGGTCGCCTCGTCGACCCTGCCGTCCTCCCCCCGCTCCGGCTCGGAGAGGGCGGCGACGGTGAGGCCCACGGTCGCCAGCAGGACGACCGCGCTCGATATCGCCACGGCCGCCACGGCCTGCCCCTTGCCGCGCTGCCCGCTGCGGGAGATCCGGACGAGCGCGACGATGCCCAGGACGAGCGCGATCGGTGTCAGGCCGACGAGGAACGACATCACCAGCGCCACGATCGCCAGGGGGTCCATGCGCGGCAGCGGCTGCGGCTGGAAGGGCGGCGGGGTGCCGTACGGCCCCGCCTGCTGCCCGGGGTACGGGCCGGGGTACGGACCGCCGGGCTGCCCCCCGTACGGACCGCCGGGGTGTCCCCCGTACTGCCCGGTCTGCTGACCGCCGTACTGCCCGGCCGGCTGCCCGTCGTACGGGCCGGCCTGCTGCCCGCCGTACGGGCCGGTGCCTCCCCCGGTCGGTGGCGGCGGAAAGCCGGTGTTCCCACCGGCAGCCCCGGGATTGCCCCGGGGATCACGCGTGTCCGGCATGGCCGTACGAACTCCTCGCGTCTTGGCGGTCGGTGTGTGGGGGGACGGCGGTCCTCCGGTCGCACCGCCGGGGGCCAAGACTTCCACACCGCCCCGACAGCCCGTCACCCGGTTTCCTGCTCCGACCGGCCGGCTGTTCCGCAAGGCCCGGAGAGCTGATCGGTGTCGCTCGTGTCCCCGTCCTTCCAGCGGCAGAACGGCTCGAGGCGGAAGACGGCGGGAGCCACCGTCTCCAGGGACCGGGCGAACTCCACCGCCAGTTCGGCGGCCATGGCCTCCAGGTCCTCGCGCCTGTGCACCTCCTCCTTCGGAGGGGAGTTCGGATTCCTGTGGTCGAAGCACTTCACGACGACCTCGCCGCCCGCCGGTTCGAAAAGGAGGGTCCGGTCCACTCCCTGCGGGTACAGGTAGATCTCCACGGGAGTCCCGGACCGCAGCCCCTCGACGAGTTCAGGAAGCTCCTCGACGAACGAGGACATGTCGTAGCCGATGTCGAACCCCCAGTCCTGCGTTCCGAACCCTCCGATGCGGAACCGGGCGTCCGTCTTCGCGAGGGCGCTGCAGGCCGTCATGGCCAGGTAGACGTAGTCCTCCGGATCCTCGAGGGGTTCGTCCTCCCACGTCTTCCGGACAGGCCCGGAGGGCGGAACGAAGGAGAAGCCGAAAGACCGCCGTGCGTCCGTCATCGAATCCGCTCCTCACGGGAAAGGGAGCAGCGTCCGGGCCGCCCTGCGCATCAGGATGCACCTTGCCTCCGGAAGCAGCCGGGGCCGCCTCCGGAGGCGCATCCGCGCGTGGGAGCGGACTCCCTCACGGGTGGGGCTGGGTGTGCTTCAGGCGGACGGGGAAGGACTCGACCAGGGTGCCCCATCCGGCACCGGGAAAGTGGACGGTCGTCCACGAGCCGTCGGCGAAGCCGAATTCGAACTCCCCCGCACGCACGTCGCGTCGGTCGCGCAGCCACGTCACCTGCGCGCGTTCCAGACTCAGGCCGAGCACGGCCTCGCCCGGCTCGCCGCTGAAACGGGCCTGCTCGACGTACACGACGTGGAGCCGCAGTTCGGTGAGCAGCAGGACGCACGCCACACCCGTGGAGGCCACGGGCGCCAGCGCCGCGGCCATGGTTCCCGCCGTGCTGCCCCATCCCCCGAAGAAGGGCTTGCCCTTCTGCCGTTCACGGTCCTGCCAGGCCTCGTACAGCCTGCCGGGAGCGTCGGCCGGGTTCAGGCTCACGCCCGAGAGGAGCGCAGCGCCGGGCAGGCCTACCCGCACGAGCCAGTCGCCGGGCGAGTTGCGGCCCTGGAAGACCGCAGGCCGGTGCTTCTTCGGCGGAACGGGCATGTGACAACCGGGGACCACGCCGTGGCTGTCGAGAGCGTTCTCCCCCGGCGGCAGTGCCTGTGCCGCCAGCCTGCGGACGTCGGCACCGACCGGCTTCAGCCGGGTGCCGCCCATCCGCAGGGCTCCGAGGATGTTCACCTGGGTGAGGGTACCTTCACCGGCTGCCGATGCCGGGGGCTTGTCACGCACGTGCTTCTCCCGGGCGTCGAGAAACCGGGGCGGCTCCGGCTGCCGTATCGGTTCGGGCGGTCGGAGAGGGCGGAAACCGGAGGGGCCGGGCGAGCCACAAGGCTCGCTCGGCCCCTCCGGTCCTGTCCGTCCGCCGCGTCCCTCAGCCGGTGCCGGCCAGGAGCAGCACGAACACGGTGGTGAGGGCCGGGATCACGGCCGCGGCGGTGCACCAGGTGGCCAGGCGCAGCTGCCGGTAGCGCTCGTTGTACTCGCCGCGCAGCTCGGTCGCGCGGTCGGCTATGCGCTCCAGGGTCTGACGGGTCAGACGGCGGCGGTCCTCGGTGTACAGGCGCACGATCTCCTCGCGCTGGCCGCCGGTGAGCCAGGGCATGCGGGCGGCGAACTCCTCGGCGTCGTGGCGGGCGCTGCTGCGCTCGGCCTCCAGCAGCAGGTAGCCCTCCAGCTGGTTGATGCCGTCGGAGGCTTCCTGTCGGGTGGCGGACATGGCGGACTCCTCTCCTCGGATGGGCGGTGCGCCGGTCAGCGGGCGGTGTCGGTCGCGGGTGCGGCCGGCACCTCGCGGGCTGTGTGGCCGTCGACCCCGTCCAGGGCGGCGATGTCGGGGTGGTGCAGGTCGAACGCCGGGGATTCGGAGCGGATGCGCGGCAGGCGGGTGAAGTTGTGCCGCGGGGGCGGGCAGGAGGTGGCCCACTCCAGCGAGCGGCCGAAGCCCCAGGGGTCGTCGACCTCGACCTTGGGCGCGTACTTGGCGGTCTTCCACACGTTGTAGAAGAACGGCAGGAAGGACAGGCCGAGGAGGAACGAGCCCATGGTGGAGATGGTGTTGAGCAGGGTGAAGCCGTCGGCGGTCAGGTAGTCGGCGTAGCGGCGGGGCATGCCCTCGACGCCGAGCCAGTGCTGGACGAGGAAGGTGGCGTGGAAGCCGGCGAACAGGGTCCAGAAGGTGATCTTGCCCAGGCGCTCGTCGAGCATCTTGCCGGTGAACTTGGGCCACCAGAAGTGGAATCCGGCGAACATGGCGAAGACGACGGTGCCGAAGAGCACGTAGTGGAAGTGGGCGACCACGAAGTAGGTGTCGTGGACGTGGAAGTCCATCGGCGGGGAGGCCAGCATGATGCCGGTCAGGCCGCCGAAGAGGAACGTGGCCATGAAGCCGACCGCCCACAGCATCGGGGTCTCGAAGGACAGCGAGCCGCGCCACATGGTGCCGATCCAGTTGAAGAACTTCACTCCCGTGGGCACCGCGATGAGCAGGGACAGGAAGGAGAAGAACGGCAGCAGGACCCCGCCGGTGGTGAACATGTGGTGCGCCCACACCGACATCGACAGGCCGGTGATGGTCAGGGTGGCGCCGATCAGGCCGATGTAGCCGAACATCGGCTTGCGGGAGAAGACGGGCACGACCTCGCTGATGACGCCGAAGAACGGCAGCGCGAGCACGTAGACCTCGGGGTGGCCGAAGAACCAGAACAGGTGCTGCCACAGCAGCGCCCCGCCGTTGGCGGAGTCGAAGATGTGCCCGCCGAACTTGCGGTCGTACTCGAGGGCGAACATCGCGGCGGCCAGGATCGGGAAGATCAGCAGGATCAGCACGCTGGTCAGCAGTACGTTCCAGGTGAACACCGACATCCGGAACATCGTCATGCCCGGGGCGCGCATGCACAGGATGGTGGTGATGAAGTTGACCGCGCCGAGGATGGTGCCGAAGCCGGACAGGCCGATGCCCATGATCCACAGGTCGGCGCCCAGGGTCGGGGTGTGGACGGCGTCCGACAGCGGGGTGTAGCTGGTCCAGCCGAAGTCCGGCGGGCCCTGCGGGGTGAGGAAGCTGGCGGCCGCGATGAGCGAGCCGAACAGGAACAGCCAGTAGGCGAACATGTTCAGCCGCGGGAACGCCACGTCCGGGGCGCCGATCTGCAGCGGCACGATCCAGTTGGCGAAGCCGGCGAACAGCGGGGTGGCGAACATCAGCAGCATGATGCCGCCGTGCATGGTGAACGCCTGGTTGAACTGCTCGTTCGACAGCATCTGCATGCCCGGGCGGGCCAGTTCCGCCCGCAGCACCAGCGCCAGCACACCTCCGATGCAGAAGAACGCGAAGGAGGTGACCAGGTACATCGACCCGATCTTCTTGTGGTCGGTGGTGGTCAGCCAGGCCACCACCGCGTTGCCCGGGGCCTTGCGGCCGCGCACCGGGCCGTCCGGCCGTGCCGGAGCCGCCGGCTCCGGGCCGACCGCGGCCGACGGTCGTTCCATGGATGTCGTCATCGCGATCCGTTCCTCCTGCTGCCTCGGCGCCCGGAGCGCCCCGCGGCTGCGGGTCAAGGGGATCGGCCTCGTGGGTCGGGGCCGGGGTCGCGGCGGGCGCGTTCCCGCGCACACAATGACGCACGGTCCCTCGGGACCAAGGGCCCGGGCTTGACGGCCCATCCACAGGTCCCGGGGCGGGAGGCGGCACCAGGGACCTGTGGCCCTGTCGGGCGACCGACCGGCCCGAACCTGCCCGCAACCCCTGCCGTCGGAGGCTGACGCGGGGCCATGATGGGCACTCCGGCCCGGCCCCAGTCTCGCACCGGCCCTGCCCTGGCCCTGCGGCGCCTCCCGCACGGGGCCGGCCCGGAACCGCTTCACGGCGCGCTGCCCCCGCGCGGGCCGTCCGCTCCGTCCGCGCCGAGTGGCGTGCCTCGGCCCGGCCCCGCTTCCACAGGACGTCGGCGGCGAACTCGGCCGGGCGCACGAAGGTGAAGTCGATACCGGACTCCTCCACGGCCTGCTCCACCGTGCGGTGGTACTCACCCGCTGTGGTCGCCGCCGGAGGTGTCGAGCACGGACCAGGAGGAGAGCACGACGAGCCGTGCGGAGGGGCCGTGCGGGGGGGCCTTGTGGGGGGCCGGTTCAGCGGCCGCCCGCCGCCCGCCGCTGCCGTGCCGCCTCGTAGAGGACGGCCGTGCCGGCGTTGGCGGCGTTGAGGGAGCTGGCGGCGCCGTGCATGGGGATGCGGACGGTGCGGTCGCAGCGGCTGCGCCAGGCGTTGCTGAGGCCGGTGGTCTCGTTGCCGATCAGCAGGAGCACGGGGCCGGTCAGGTCGGCGGCGTCGAGGGCGGTGTCGCCGTGCTCGTCGGTGCCGACGACGGTGACGCCGCTGCCCTCCAGCCAGGCGAGGACCCGGTCGGGGGCCGCGACGCGGACTGCGGGGAGGGAGAAGAGGGAACCGGTGCTCGCGCGCACCGACTTGGGGTCGTAGACGTCCGCGGCGTGCCCGGTGACGATCAACCCGTGGGCACCGAACGCGTCGGCCGAGCGGAGCAGCGAGCCGATGTTGCCGGGGCTGGTGGGACGGTCGAACAGGACGCCCAGGAACGGGGTCTCCGGCTCCAGGGGGATGCGGGCCAGATCGTCCGGCGGCAGGGCGACGACGGCGATCAGCTCGGCGTCGCCCTCCTCGCGTTCGCTCAGCTCGGCGAGGAGGGCCGGGTCCATCTCGACGCGGTCGCCCGGGACGTCGGACGCCAGCAGGTCGCGCGCCCAGCCGGAGAGCCGGCGGCCCGCCGGGTGAAGCAGGGCGCGGACCGGCCAGCCGTGCTCGACGGCGAGCGTGACCGGGCGGACGCCCTGGACCAGGAACTCCCCGGACCGCTGCCGCTTGGTGCGGTTGGTGAGGAGGGACTGCCACTGCTGGAAGCGGGCGTTGCGGGTGGTGATCCGCTGGACTGTGCGCACCCGGTCGAGGGTACCGGGCGCGCGGCGGCCCGACGGCGGGTCGGTTTGCCCGCCGCCGGGCCGCCGCCGGGCCACCGGCCCCGCTTTCAGGCGGCTCCCGACGTGCCGTCCGCACCGTCCGCGCCGCCGGTACCGCCCGTGTCACCGGCGTCGGCGAGTTCGGCGAGTTCGGCGAGTGCCTCGGCGGGGTCGGTGGACGGGGTGCCGGCGGGCCACCAGGCGCCCTCCCGCTCCCGGTAGGGGTACCAGCGGCCGTCGCGGCCCTGGCGCAGCTGGAGGCCGCGGCCGGTCAGCGTCCAGTGGTTGCCGTCGACCGTGATCGGGGGCAGTTCCTCGTCGTCCCAGCCCGCGGCCATCGCGGTGCGGGCCTGCGCGATCTGCTGGTCGGCGGGTGTCCAGGGCCGCTCCAGGACCTCCAGTGCGGCCCGGCCCCCGGTGCGCCACGCCGCGGCGGCCCGGTCCAGCTCGCCGGGCCGGCCGCAGCTCTCGCGCAGCCGGGCCGTGACGCGCGGGTCGGGGTGGGTGGCCGCCAGGCGCACGGTGTCCTGCCACTCGTCGAGCGGCGCCGGCGGCTCGGCGCCGAACCCGTGCAGGTGGGCGAGGAGTTCACGGGCGTGCACGGCCGCGTCGGCGGCGAGCCGGTCCAGCGGGTCGGCCTCGATCCCGGTGAGTGGCTCGTCGGGGGCGGCGGGCGGCTCGGGCAGCGGCGGCAGGGCGGGCAGCGGGACGGCGGGGCGGGCGTACGCCTCGCGCTGGAGCTCGAAGGATCCGGCGCCCTCCCCCGTCCCGTCCCTCCCCTCCCCGGTCTCTCCGGTCTCTTCCTCCCAGTCCTCCTCGTCCTCCTCGTCGTCGCCGGTCAGCGCCCGCAGCAGCAGGGCCGACTTGAGTTCCTCCACCGCCTCCTCGGGGGCCCTGCCGCGGATCAGCAGCAGCAGCCACGGGTCCTCGTCGAGCAGCCAGGACAGCTGGTAGCTCAACGCGGTGGCGTGCGGGCAGGGGTGGTCGAAGGCGTCGCAGTCGCAGTGCGCGTCGAGGTCGCCGTAGCCGGGCAGCATCCGCACCCGGGCGTCCTCGACCGCCTCCAGCAGGTCCTCGGGGAGTTCCCCGGCCAGCAGCGCCTCGGTCTCGGCGGGCCGGTCGGCGGTCTTCTCCCAGAGGAGGTCCCACTCGTCGGCGTCGAGTTCCTGGAGCGTCAGCACGGTCGTGCACGTCTCCTCGCCGCCGTACACCTCGGCGGCGACCCGTCCCGGGCTGACCGTGATCGGGCCGATCCGGCCGGTGCGGGCGAAGGACCGCCCCTTCTTCAGCGGCTCCTCCTCCGGCCAGACGTCCTCCGCGGCCGCCACCCACGCCCTGGCCCAGAACGACTGGCCGCGGGCCCGGCCGCCCCGGCGTGCCGCGAAGGCGGGGAAGCCCCGCGCGCCGCTCTCCTGTGCCCCGCTCATACCGTGCTCCTCAGTTCCACCAGGTTGGCCAGCTCGTCGTTGGTCAGCTCCGTCAGGGCCTGCTCGCCGGAGCCGAGGACGGCGTCGGCGAGTTCCTTCTTGGCCTCCAGCAGGGCGGCGATGCGGTCCTCGACGGTGCCCTCGGTGATCATCCGGTGCACCTGCACGGGCTTGGTCTGGCCGATGCGGTAGGCGCGGTCGGTGGCCTGGGCCTCCACTGCCGGGTTCCACCAGCGGTCGTAGTGCACGACGTGGTCGGCGCGGGTCAGGTTCAGGCCGGTGCCGGCCGCCTTCAGCGACAGCAGGAAGACCGGGAACCCGCCGTCCTGGAAGCGCCGCACCATCTCCTCCCGCTTCGCCACCGGCGTCCCGCCGTGGAGCAGCAGGGCGGGGGTGCCGCGCTCGCGCAGGTGGCGCTCCAGGAGCCGGGCCATCGTGACGTACTGGGTGAACACCAGGGCCGCGCCGCCCTCGGCGGTGATGGTGCCGATGAGTTCGTCGAACAGCTCCAGCTTCCCGGAGCGGCCCGCGAGCGGCGCGTCCTCCTCCTTGAGGAACTGCGCGGGGTGGTTGCAGATCTGCTTCAGGCCGGTGAGCAGTTTCAGTACCAGGCCGCTGCGGGCGATGCCGCCGGCGCCGTCGCGGATCTCGCCCATCACCTGCTCGACCTGCTTGCGGTACAGGGCCTCCTGCTCGGCGGTGAGCGCGACCGGCCGGTCGGTCTCGGTCTTGGGCGGCAGTTCGGGTGCGATGCCCGGGTCGGTCTTGCGGCGGCGCAGCAGGAACGGCCGGACCAGGTCGGCGAGGAGCCGGGCGGTGTGCTGCTCCTGCTCCCCCTCCGCGGCCAGGGCGCGCTCGGCCTCGATTGGGGCGACCCAGCGCTTGCGGAACCGGCCGTGGGTGCCGAGCAGTCCGGGCGTGGTCCAGTCGAGGACCGCCCACAGTTCGGAGAGGTTGTTCTCGACCGGGGTGCCGGTGAGCGCGATGCGGGCGCGGGCGCCGATGAGCCGCAGCGCCTTGGCGGTGGAGGAGTGCGGGTTCTTGACGTGCTGGGCCTCGTCGGCCACCACCAGGCTCCAGGGGTGCGCGCCGAGCTGCCCGGCATCCAGCCGCATGGTGCTGTACGTGGTCAGCACGAAGCCCTCGTCGGCGCCGGCGAGGGTGCGGCCCGGGCCGTGGTAGCGGTGGACGGGGGTGCCCGGCGCGAACCGGCCCACCTCGCGCTCCCAGTTGCCGAGCAGGGAGGCCGGGCAGACCACGAGGGTGGGGCCGCGGTCCTCCTCGTTCTCCTGGCGCAGCAGGTGCAGGGAGATCAGCTGGATCGTCTTGCCGAGGCCCATGTCGTCGGCGAGGCAGCCGCCGAGGCCCAGCGAGGTCATGCGGTCCATCCAGCGCAGCCCGCGCAGCTGGTAGTCGCGCAGGGTGGCGGTGAGCGCGGTGGGCTGCTCCACCGGTTCGCCGCCGCCGTCGGGGTCGGCGAGCCGGTGGCGCAGGGCGAGCAGCCACTCGCTGGGCGCGACCCGCACCCGCTCCCCGCCGATCTCGGTGTGGCCGGTGAGGGCGACGGCGAGCGCCTCGACGGCGGTGAGCGGCGGCAGTTGCCGCTCGCGGGCCCTGCCGGCGGTCTCGGCGCCGACCAGGAGCCAGCGGTCCTTCAGGCGCACGACGGCCCGGCCCTCGCCGACTGCCGCCGCCTCGTCCTCGGTGAGCGGCTCGCCGTCGAGCTCGATGCGCCAGCGCAGGTCGACGGTGCCGTCGCCGCCGAAGAACGAGCGCAGGTCGGCGGGCGGCACCCGGTCGGCGCCGACCACCGCGCGGGCCGTGAGCGCCCCGGCGGCCTCCTCGGGCCAGGTGACGTCGATGCCGTGCCCGGCCAGCCGGCCCGCCGCCCCGCCGAGCAGTTCCTGCAGTTCCCGGCCGGTGAGGTCGATGGCGCCCGGCACGGGCAGCAGGCGCTCCAGCGGCTCCCAGACGCCGGCGGCGCGGCGCACGGCGAGCACCATGTCGGCCTGGGCGCGCGGCCCGAGCGCATGGTCGGCGCGGACGAACAGCTCGTCCGCGTCCAGGGCGAGGGTGGGGTCGGCCAGGCTGTGGGCGCGCGGCACCAGGCGCGGCACGGGCGGGGCGTCCGGTGCCGTGCCGGTGAGTTCGACGCGCAGGGACATCCGCAGCCCGGAGTCGAGTCCGGCGGAGATCTCCTCGGCCCAGGCGCGCAGTTGCGGCACGTGCTGGGGTTCGGTCGCGGAGAACGCGGCCCGGCCGGTGGCGGCCTGCGCAGCCGGGGTGCGCGGCAGCGTGTCGGCGACCGCGTCGAGGAAGGCGCGTACCAGTTCGGCGGGGTCCGTGCCGGGCACGGCGATCGCCTCGGCGGGGGCCGCGTCGGCCAGTTCCCGTAAGCGGGCGATGTCGGAGGCGTCGAACGGTCCGGCGCGCCAGGTGTCGTACCCGCCCGGGGAGACCCCGGGCAGCAGCCGCTCGCGGGCCGTCACGTGCAGTGCGAGGGCGAGCGCCCCGCCCCAGAACGCGGCGGCGGGATGCGGCCGCACGCCGTCGCCGCCGTCGGCGTCGGCGTCGGCGTCGGCGTCGGCGTCGGCGTCGCTGCCGCCGGCGCCGTCCCCGGCCGCGCGGCGGGCCAGCGCCAGCGCGGGCAGCGCGTGCGCGAGGGGCAGGCGCAGCACGGGCAGGGTCCGCAGGGCCACGTCCTCGCCGTCCCGGACCACCAGCTCCGCCTCGCCGGGCTCGCCGCCCGGCGCCTCCGGCGGTGCGTCGCCGGCCGGGTCCCAGAAGGCGATCCGGCCCGTGCGGGCCGGATCACCCGGTTCGAACACGGCCGCGCACCGCGCCAGCGGCGCCGCCTGCTCCGGCGTCATCCACACCATGCGTTCCAACTCTCTCCCTGATTCCGGACCGCTGCCGCCCACCCGGCACCGGCGGATGCGGGTGCACCGCCCGCCGATGATCCCTCATGCACGGCGCGCGGCGCCGAGGAGCCGCTCGATGATGGCTTGAAGCGGGCGCGGCGGGTGCCGCCGTTGTCGACCGCCCTTCGAGGGCACGTCGGGAGAATGCGAGCGCTGCGGCTGCCTGCAGCGTTCCGATGCCCGTTTCCCGGAGGTCGGACGAAGAAGCCGGCGCCCCTGCCGTGCACGCCGGACCCGCGGACGTTCTCCACCCCCACCGCGACGGTGGGGGAGCTCGCGGGCATCGGCCTGTACCCGGTGCGGGCCGCGGTGCACCTGCTGGGCACGGACCTGGCCGTGGCGGGCGCGGTGCTCTCCCGGGGTCCCGGGCGCCGGGCGCCGGGCGCCGGGCGGAGGACGCGGGCGCCGCGCTGCTGCGCCGCGCCGACGGGGCACGCGCACCTCACCTTCGGCATGGGCCACGCCTACCGCTCGTACTACGAACGGTGGGGCAGCAGGGGCCGCATCACCGTGGACCGCGCCTTCGCCCCGCCCGCCGACCACCGGCCGTCGCTCGTCGTGGAGGGCCGGGGCGGCGCGCGCACGCTCCGGCTGCCCGCCGAGGACCAGGTGACGGCCGACGGCCCCTGAGGCCCGCCCTGCCTGCCCGGCCTGCCCGGCCTGCCCGGCCTGCCCGGCCTGCCCGGCCTGCCCGGCCTGCCCGGCCTGCCCGGCCTGCGTCGGACCGTGCCGGCTCAGGCCGCGAAGCCGCCGTCCACCGCCAGCTCCGCGCCCGTGACGTACCGGGCGCTGTCGCCGACCAGGTACGAGACGGCGTCCGCGACCTCCGCCGCCGTGCCGTAGCGGCCGAGCGCGGTGAAGCCGCGCTGGAAGTCGGCGGATTCGCCGTCGCCGGGGTTCATGTCGGTGTCGGTCGGTCCCGGGTGGACCAGGTTGACGGTGATCCCGCGCGGGCCGAGCTCCCGGGCCATGCCCTTGGTGAGGCCGGTCAGCGCGGCCTTGCTGGTCGCGTAGAGCGCGCTCCCGGGGAAGGGCACGCGCTGCGCGAGGCAGCTGCCGATGCTCACGATCCGTCCGCCTTCGGCCATGTGCTCCACCGCCGCCTGGGCGTAGAGGTAGGGCGCGCGGACGTTCACCGCCAGCACCTGGTCGACCTGGCCGAGTGCCACCGCCTCCACCGGTCCGACTGCGCCGACACCCGCGTTGTTCACCAGGACGTCCAGCCGTCCGAACCGCTCGACGACCGCCGCCACCGCGCCGCGCACCTCCTCCGGGTCGGCGCTGTCCGCGCGGACGGCCCAGCCCTTCCGCCCCGTCGCGGTGATCCTGGCGACCACCTCCTCGGCCGGGCCGGCCGAGCCCCGGTGGGTCAGCGCCACGTCCGCGCCGTCCTGGGCCAGCCGCAGCGCGACCGCCGCCCCGATCCCCCGGCTGCCGCCGGTCACCAGCGCCACCTTGCCGTCGAGCGCCTTCGCACCGTTCATCGCCATCTCCGCAGAGTCCCTTCCTCCGGTCTTGGACACGTTCGATTCAAGACCGGAACACCCTGCGGTTCCGGCGGTATTCAGACGTTGCGTCCAATCTTCAACGACGTCTCCGCACGCCCCGGTGGCACGGACCGACCGCGGCCACCCGGCACAGGCCGGTCCACCCGCCGGACCGGAGTTCCCCACGGGCTCCGGTGACCTGGGTCAGTCGAAGAGGGCAACGAGGCCGTTCACCCAGACCGCGAGGAACGCAAGGACCGCCACCAGGCAGCCGGCCCCCGCCAGCACACCGCCGACCGTCCACGGTTCGGCGGGCGCCTCGTACTCCTTCCCCGGACCCTCCCGGTAGGAGGCGGGGTCGTCCCAGTCGACGGGGTGCCCCAACTCCTCGGTGCAGGCGGTCCGCACCGCGACCAGCTGCCCCTCCGCAAAAGCAGTGGCAGCCCTCATCTCGGGGCCGCGCCAGGCGAGGGCCCTCATCCGCCGCCCGGGGGACCCGTACCGCGCCTCGAAGGCGGCGGTCTCGTCGGCGTCCCGGTCCTCTTCGAGGTACATCCAGCGGCCGGCCTCGGCGGCATCGCCGTAGAGCCGGTACACCTCGGCCAGACGGCGGCGGAGCGTCAGGTCGTGCGGGAAGGACGAGACGAGGCCGCGCAGGCGCTGGCGCGCGACGGGGACCCGGCCGGCGGCCAGGTCTGCGTCGACTCGGGCAAGGGTTTCTCCCAGGGGCATGAACGCATGATCGAGTACCGCACCGACCTGCGTCGACCTGGTTTCGCCGCCCAGCACTCGCCCTCTCCCGACGGCACCGGCCGACGACGCACCGGGACGGGACGACGCCGGTCGCGGGACGGCCCTCAGCGCGACGCGCCCCGGCGGACCCGCCGTCGAGGTCCGCCCCGCAGCACCGCCTCCCGTTCCCGCGGCGCCCGCGGGCCGCGCACGACGCGGCGCCCCGCCGCCGGCCGGATGCCGGTGGCGGGGCGCCGTCGTCCGTCGCTCAGCCGGTGAGCGGCCGGGCGGCCGCGAAGCCGACGAAGGCGGCCCACGCCTCGGGCGTGAAGGCGAGCGAGCCGCCGTCCCGGTCCTTCGAGTCGCGCACGTGCACCGCTCCGGAACCGGCCGCGACCTCCACGCAGTTGCCGCCCTGATTGCCGCTGTAGCTGCTCTTGAACCAGGCCAGACCGGCGGCGTCGTCCATGATCTGCTCGGTGCTCATAGCTCTCCCGCAACCTGCTCGATGAGGTTCGCCGACTCTCCAGGACTGAGAGCCTGTGCGCGGAGTGTTCCATACCGCAGCGCGAGCGCGCCGACGTTATTCGGATCGGAGACGAGGAAACTACCGTTCTGTCCCTCCACGTAGGCCAGGGTGCGGCGCTCCGGCGTCTCCAGGAGAACCATCGGACCGTCCAGCCCCGTGTGCACTTCCTGCATCGTCGGCATGATCTGCACAGAGACATGGCGCATGTTCGCGCACTCGTGCAGCCTTCGAAGCTGTTCCCGCAGTACCGCCCGGCCGCCGAGGGGACGGCGCAGGACCACTTCCTCGATCACGAACCCGAGTACGGGGAGCGGCCTGCGTTCCAGGAGGCGCTGGCGGTCGAGCCGGGCGCTCACCTGCTGTTCGATCTCCTCCTCCTCCAGCGGCGGGCAGGCGGCCGAGATCACCGCTCTCGCGTACTCCTCGGTCTGCAGCAGCCCCGGCATCACATGGGCCTCGTACGAGCACAGGCTCACCGCGTCCGCCTCCAGCAGGGCGAATTCGTGGAACCAGGTCGGGTAGCGGCAGCGGACCAGGTACGGTCCGCCCGCCTTCAGCACCCCTCCCGCGTCCAGTGCCTCGTCCGCCCGGTCGATCAGCTCCTGTTGCGGAAAACGCCGGCCCTGCTCGATCGCGGCGACCATCGCCTCCGAGTAGCCGACCTGTGCGCCCAGTTGTTCGCGCGTCAGGCCGGCCCGCTGCCGGAACAGCTTCAGTTGGCTGCCGAAGTACTTGAGCGTCGCCGAGCCCAAGTCGCTGTTCTGCACCACCTGCTACCTCCCCGTTCGTAACCGTCTGCCCCGTCAACCGCTCACCGCCCGGCCGGTCACGTTCCACGGCACGTACACGCCGCCTTGTACGCGTGTCCGCGCGCCGTCCGCGCGCGGCGCGACGGCAGCGCCGGGGCCCGGCCGCTTCGCGTGGCCGGGCCCCGGCACGGGTGGGGTGGTGCGGTTGTTCAGTACTGGGCCGGGGGCTGCTGGCCGCCGGTGTAGCCCCGTCCGCCGCCGGTGTAGTCCTGCGGGTTGCCGGGCTGGGGGGTGGTGCCGGGGCTGTAGGCGCCTCCCGGCCGGCCGCCGGGCTGCTGGGCGGGGGCGGCGGCACCGATGTGCTGGGCGGGGGCGTGCTGGGTCCGGGTGGCGTCGAGGGCGTCCTGGCGGCCGCGCCGGTAGGCCTCCATCTGGCCGCGAGCCGTGCCGGTCTGCTGCTCGGCGCTGGTCAGCCAGCGGTCCCAGCGCTGCTGCATCGGCTTGACCATGCCGCCGCCGACGCCGACGACGAGGATGCCGCCGACGGTGGCCAGCACGGTGATCAGGACCGGCATGGTCACGCTCACGGCGATGCCGATCTGGTTCAGCGCGGCGATCACACCGAGGGCGACGATGAACACCGAGGCGATCGTGGCGAGCAGGTTGCCGTAGGACAGGCCGCCCAGCGCACCGCGGATCAGGTCCCTGACCCCGGCGGCGATCGCCGTGGCGACGACCACGATCACGATGGCCACCGCGACCTGCGGCAGCCAGGCCACCACGCCCCGGAGGAGGTCGCTGATCGGGTTGGGCCCGAACACGGAGAACGCGACCTGAAGGGTGATCAGCAGGACCGCGTAGTAGATCAGCTTGGCGATGATGTCCGAGGCGTCGTACTTGGTGCGCTCCATCGCTTTCGCGACGCCGCCGCGCTCGACCGCCTTGTCGAACCCGACCCGTTCGAGGATCGCGTTGACGGCCTTGGCCAGCAGCTTGGCGACCATCCAGCCGACGAGCAGGACGACCAGGAAGGCGGCGAACCTGGGCACGAACGTCGCCACCGACCGCCAGGCGTCCGACACTCCGCTGCCGAAGTCCACAGCGGCCAGTGACACCGATGATGTTGCCATTGCTTGATCTTCCGTTCCGTGAGGCCTTCAGTTGCACCCGCCCTCGTTCCGGGCGGTCTCTCGTCCCCTTGGGATCCGTTTGACCGCGATCGCACTGAACATGCCAACCAATTCGGTGTTTGGGGGCCGCCTCCCCGCACCGTGCCCCTCGGACGGTGCACAGCCGACCGTCGCCCTCCCCGGCGGAGGCGCCGAGGGGGCGGGACGGACGGGACGGGCTCAGGAGATGCGGGCGCAGAGGTCGTCGACGGTTCCGCGGACCATGGTGACGGTCTTGTGGCCGGTGGGGTCGATGTCCAGGGTGTACGCGCCGTCGACGACGTGCAGGCCGCGCGGCAGGTTGCCGCCGTTCTCGCCGACGCCGACGAGCACGGGACCGAGGACCGACCAGTGCTGGGATCCGTCGGTGCCGTACTCGACGACGGCCGACCCGCTCACGTCCGCGTCGTGGGAGGCGCCGGTGACGGTGTTCGTGACCCGTACGACCAGGTCCCCCGTGTAGGCGACCCGCTTCACCGACCCGTCCGGACGGGTCTCCAGCACCCGCCGCACCACCTCGTCGACGACGGGCTCGCCGTGCACGGGGAAGTCGCACCGGGCACCGGCCGCGGTGTCCCAGGGGGCGGAGGGGGCCGGCTCCCAGCCGCCTTCTCCGCCCCCTGCCTGCGCGTTCGAGGTTCCGGAAGCCGCCGGTGCGGCCGGGGGCACCGGAGCGGCCGAGGCGGTCCCGGCGGGCACGGCACCGATCAGCACGGCGGCAAGTACGGGCAGGGCAAGGTGGTTTCGTCGCACGTCCGTCTCTCCTTGCGAGGATGGTCACGAAGATGGTTCGTGCCGCCATGCTGTCCCGCTCCCCTGACCACGTTCTCACCGCCCGCGCCCGGGTGTCATCGCCGCCGACTACCCTGCCGCGTTCATGGAGTTCAAGCTGCTCGGTACGTTCGAGGCGCGCCGCGGGGGGCAGCGGGTCGCGGTGGGCAGCCGACGCCAGGAGCGGTGCCTGCTGTCGGTCCTGCTGCTGCACCCGGGCCGCACCGTGACGACCTCGCGCCTGGTCGACCTGCTGTGGGACGGCGCCGCCCCCGCCTCGGCCCGCGGCACCGTCCACACCTACGTCGGGAGGTTGCGGGCCGGCCTCAGGCCGTACGGGCTGCGCATCGAAACCCGGCACGACGGGTACGCCGTCGACCCCGGGGCCGCGGGGGTGTCGGTCGACGCGCAGGAGTTCGTCCGCCTCGCCCGCCGGGCGGAGGCCCGCGACGACCCCGCGGAACGGGTGGACCTGTACGACCGGGCACTCGGACTGTGGCGGGGCCCGCTGCTCGCCGACGTCGCCGGCGACCGGCTCCGCGACCGGCTCGGCGTCGAACTCGCCGACCTGCGCCTGTCCTGCCTGGAGCAGCGGGCCGAGGACCGGCTCGCCATGGGGCTGCACGGCAGGGTCGTGGAGGACCTGGCACGACCGGCCGGGGAGCACCCGGAGCGCGAGCGGCTCGTCGGCTGCCTGATGACCGCGCTGTACCGCGGCGGCCGCAAGGCGGACGCCCTCGGTCTGTACCGCAGCACCCGCAGGGCCCTGATCAAGGAGTTCGGCATCGAGCCCGGCGCAGGGCTGAGCGCGCTGCACGACCGCGTCCTGCGGGACGATCCCCGGCTGGAGCGGCCGGGCCGACCGGGCCGACCGGGCCGGCGGGAGGGACCGGACGGGCCGGACGGGCCGGGCGCGCCGGTCCAGGCGGTTCGGGTGCGCGGCGAGTGGCTGCCGTGGAACACGAGCGGCCACCCCGCCCTGGAGCTCTGCAACACCTACGCGGGCTGGGGCGGCCCGCGGCGGCCCGGGTCGGAGTGGCTGCGCGGCTACAACACGCTCGCCGTGTGGGCAGGCCACACGGACCTGCTGGAGGAGCACGACGTCACCCGGCTGATGGAGCTTGCGCGGCGGCGGCCGGGCGAGGCGGCCGCCGCACTGGAGGAGGCCCGGGCGTTCCGCGCGGACCTGTACGCCTGCCTGACCCGCCCGGACGACGTGTCCGCCTTCGAGGCGGTGGCCGCGGCCGCCGCGGAGGCGGCCGGGGCGTCGGTGTTCGTCCGGGGCGAGGACGGCCTGGGACGCTGGCGGCTCTCCCCCGCCGCCGGGCTGCGGCTGCCCGCCCTCGCGGTCGCCCGCAGCGCCGCGGAACTGCTCGCCGACCCGAGGCGCTTCACGGTCCGGCGTTGTCCCGGCGAGGACTGCGGGTGGCTGTTCCTCGACCGGATCGGGCAAGCAAGGTTTCGAAGCGTCAGGAGCCCATGAATCACGGTTGATTGACACCGGGTGGCCGGCATGGAAACCGAGGATCGGATCACGGGGGCTCCCGGGGGCGGGGCGGGCGGCACCGGCGGGAGGGCGGCGCGGTGAGCGGATCCGAGATCACGCCGCCCGCCCTGCGGAACGCGGCCGGGCACGGCACCGAGGCCCGGAACGGCACCCAGACGGCGACGAACCGCTTGGACCACAGCCACGAGCGCGTCAAGGAGGAGACGGACGGCTTCGGCTTCGGTGCCCACCAGGTCGAGCACGACCGCGAGTGGACCGCCGAGGACATGCAGAACGCCAAGCCCGCCCCCATGCCCGCTCCCGCGCCCAGCGCCCCCCTTCGGACGATGCCCCGTGGTCACGATGAGGCAGTTGGAGAAACCGAAGTTCGGCGCCCTGGGGGAGGCCGTGGAGAGCTGGCGGGAGTCCTCAGCCCGGCTCGACTACCACCGGGAGGAGGTCGACCGGTCCATGCGCGCCCCGCTGAAGGAGCAGCTGAGGCCCTGCCGAGGCCTGCGCCGGCGGAGCCGGAGGCGGCGGCCGGGGAGCCCGTCACGGGGCGCCCCGGCCGCCGGGGGCGGCGGTTCAGCCGCCCTCCCCCTTCTGCTTCTCGTCGTCGACGATCTCGGCGTCGACGACGTCCTGCTCCCCCGCCGCGCCGTGCGTGCCTTCGCCCGCCCCCGGCGCGGCCCCCGCGCCCGCGGTGCCGGCCGCGGCCCCCTCCGCGCGGGCCCGGTCGTACATGGCCGTGCCGATCTTCTGGGCGGCGACGGCCGCCCTGTCGACCGCGGCGCGCAGCCCCGCGGTGTCCTCGCCCTTGAGCTTCTCCTTGACCTCGGCGAGGGCGGCCTCGGTCTCGGCCTTCGCGTCGGCCGGGACCTTGTCCCCGTTGTCCCTGATCAGCTTCTCGGTCGAGTAGACGAGCTGCTCGGCCTGGTTGCGGGTCTCGGCGGCCTCGCGGCGCTTGTGGTCCTCCTCCGCGTGCTGCTCCGCCTCGCGCATCATGCGGTCGATGTCGTCCTTGGGGAGCGCGGAGCCGCCGGTGACGGTCATCCTCTGCTCCTTGCCGGTGCCGAGGTCCTTCGCGGACACGTGCATGATGCCGTTGGCGTCGATGTCGAAGGTGACCTCGATCTGCGGCACGCCGCGCGGGGCCGGCGGCAGGCCGGTCAGCTCGAACATGCCGAGCTTCTTGTTGTACGCCGCGATCTCGCGCTCGCCCTGGTAGACCTGGATCTGCACCGACGGCTGGTTGTCCTCGGCCGTGGTGAAGGTCTCCGAGCGCCTGGTGGGGATCGTGGTGTTGCGCTCGATCAGCTTGGTCATGATGCCGCCCTTGGTCTCGATGCCCAGGGACAGCGGGGTGACGTCGAGCAGCAGGACGTCCTTGACCTCGCCGCGCAGCACGCCGGCCTGCAGGGCGGCGCCGACGGCGACGACCTCGTCCGGGTTGACGCCCTTGTGCGGGTCCTTCCCGGTCAGCTCCCTGACCAGGTCGGTCACGGCGGGCATGCGGGTCGAGCCGCCGACCATGACGACGTGGTCGATGTCGGAGACCTTGATCCCCGCGTCCTTGACCGCCTGGTGGAAGGGCTCCTTGCAGCGTTCGAGCAGGTCGGCGGTGAGCTGCTGGAACTGCGCCCGGGTGAGCTTCTCGTCCAGGTGCAGCGGGCCCTCGGCGGAGGCCGTGATGTAGGGCAGGTTGATCGTGGTCTCGGTCGCGGCGGACAGTTCGATCTTGGCCCGTTCCGCGGCCTCGCGCAGGCGCTGCGTGGCCATCTTGTCCTTGGACAGGTCCACGCCGTAGTTGTTCTTGAACTGCTTGACCAGGTGGTCGACGACGCGCTGGTCCCAGTCGTCGCCGCCGAGGTGCGTGTCGCCGTTGGTGGACTTGACCTCCACCACGCCCTCGCCGATGTCCAGCAGGGAGACGTCGAAGGTGCCGCCGCCGAGGTCGAAGACGAGGATCGTCTGGTCGTTCTCCCGGTCCAGTCCGTAGGCGAGGGCGGCCGCGGTGGGCTCGTTGACGATGCGCAGGACGTTCAGGCCCGCGATCTCGCCGGCCTCCTTGGTGGCGGTGCGCTGCGCGTCGTTGAAGTAGGCGGGCACGGTGATGACGGCGTCCGAGACGTCCTCGCCGAGGTACGCCTCCGCGTCGTGCTTGAGCTTCTGCAGGACCCGTGCGGAGATCTCCTGCGCGGTGTACCGCTTGCCGTCGATGCTGCCGCTCTCCGGGAAGCGCCAGTTCGCGTCGCCCATGTGGCGCTTGACCGAGCGGGCGGTGCGTTCGATGTTGGTCACCGCCTGCCGCTTGGCCACCTCGCCCACCAGCACGTCGCCGTTCTTGGCGAAGCCGACCACGGACGGCGTGGTCCTGGCGCCCTCGGTGTTGGTGATGACGGTGGGCTCGCCGCCCTCCAGGACGCTGACGACCGAGTTGGTCGTGCCGAGGTCGATGCCGACCGAGCGTGCCATGTCACTCCTCCTTGACTCCGCCCCTCCCGATTCCTGCGCCGGTCCGCCCGTCGCGGCCCGCACCGGACACGTACCCCCTTCCTGCCCGGTCGGCCGGAGGACGGGCGAAGAATTTCCACAAACTCCGCAATAAAACTTGAGCCTCCTCTTGTCAAGGCGGCGCCGGAGGAATATATGTATGAGTATCGGGAGGTTTGGGAAGCCACCCCGGTGGAGTCGGACAGAAGTGGAGAACCCGTCGTCGAAGAGGGGAGTGACCACAGATGCTGATGCGCACCGATCCCTTCCGCGAGCTGGACCGCCTCACCCAGCAGTTCCTGGGGACGGTGGCCCGTCCGGCGACCATGCCGATCGACGCCTACGAGCACGAGGGCGCCTTCCTGGTGCACTTCGACCTGCCCGGGGTCGACCCTGACTCGATCGACCTCAACGTCGAGAAGAACGTCCTGACGGTCAGGGCCGAGCGCCGCGCCCCCGACACGGCGGGCGCCGAGCTGCTCGTCGCCGAACGGCCCTACGGGGTCTTCAGCAGGCAGCTGTTCCTCGGCGAGACCCTCGACCTCGAGCGGATCGAGGCCGGGTACGACGCGGGCGTCCTCACCGTGAGGATCCCCGTCGCCGAGCAGGCGAAGCCGCGCAGGATCGAGATACACCACGGCAACGGCGGCGCCAAGCGGATCGCCGGCTGAACCCGCCCGGCCCCCGCGGCCGCCGTGCCCGCCCGCAGGCGGTGCCCTCCTCCGGATTCCGCACAGGTACCGGAAGGAGGACACCGCCGCACCCGCACGCCGCACCCGCACGCCGCGACACCCTCCCCGACGGCCCCGCGACCCCGACAGGAGGCACTCGCCCGATGATCACCGAACTGGCCGTGGAACGCGTCGAGTTCACCTGCGGTCACTGCTGGACCCGCTGGAGCGCCGACTACGACGTGCAGCACTACCAGGACGACCGCGGCGCCGACTGGGAGTACTTCTCCCGCGACGGCGTTCCCGTCGCGTCCCCGTACACGCCCGAAGGGGCGCCCGCCTGCCCCCTGTGCGGACGGCACTGGGTGGGCCGGCTGCGGGCCCGCAGGCCCGTGCCGGTCCCCGGCGGGGACGGCCGGGCGCCCCGCAGCCCGGTCACCGACACCGCCGGGCACCGCCCCGAACGCCGCACCGCGCCCCTCCTAGGGGCCGCGGCCCACGAGCAGCCCGGGAGCACGGCCGCGCCGGCCGCCGGGCCCTCCCCCGCACGTCCCTGAACGGGGCCCGGCCCCGGAACGGCGCACGGCCCCGGGGACCCGGCGTTCGGGTCCCCGGGGCCGTGCCGCCCGGCGCCCCGGTGTCCGGGGCGCCGGGGTGTCACAGGCGCTTCGCGCTGCGCAGCGTGGAGGCGTAGTAGCCGTTGCCGTCGAGCCGGGACGTGCCGCCCTTGTCCCCGATGGTCGGGCCGTTGACCTCCTCCCGGCTGGAGACGAAGATCTTGTGGCCGTCGGTGTCGTGGCCCATGTAGATGCCGACGTGGTCGAGCCGCTGCTTGGTGCGCGCGTCGAGCTTGAAGAAGACCAGGTCCCCGGGCTGCAGGACGTCGATCGTCTTCGGCCGGTCCTGCGGGGAGACACCCTTCAGCGGGATGACGTCCGTGCCGAGGCCGGAGCGGGCCATGCCGTTGGCGGTGCGGGGCAGGCCGTCCCCGACGCCGTCCTTGGCCATCAGCGGGTAGCGGGCCCGGTAGCCGAAGACGGTGCGGATGAACCCGGAGCAGTCCATGGCGCGGTACCGCTGCGTCTCCGGCTGCATGACGGTGCCGTCCCGGAAGGCGTAGGGAATGCCCAGGTAGTCGTAGAAGTCGGACTCCTCCAGGCGGAGGTCCGCGCCCTCCTTCCCGTCCGGGTTGAGCGGGCCGAAGTCGGCGTCGCCCGCGTAGGAGATCCCCTCGTCGTCCTGCTTCACCGGAGCCTGGTCGACGTACTGGAACGCCATCGCGAAGATGTCGTCCTCCTCGCTGCCGAAGTACTCCTTGAACCAGTCCTTGAACCACTTCTCCTTCTCCGCGCCGTCCCGCCACGGCTCCGGCATCAGCCGCACCCAGTTCTCGGTGACGACCCGGGACTTGGTGTTGGCGGCCTCGGTGAAGGTCCGGCTCGGGCCGGTGAGGGTGGCGGTGCGGGAACCGTCGGTGAAGGTCGCCAGCACCTGCCCCGACTCGTCCCGCAGGACCGAGCGGTCCGGGTTCCGCAGCCGCTCCCACGCCTGCGCGCCGGTGCGCTGCCCGGCGTTGGAGGACTTCAGGTCGGGCGTGTCGGTGACCGTCTGGACGGCGGCGGCCTTGGCCTGCTCGTCCTTGCGCAGCTCCACCGTGAAGTAGGCGCTGCCGGCGAGCAGGGCGAGCACGGTGGCGGCGTGCAGGGCGGAACGGGGACCGAACTTCTTCTTGCTGCTCATGGGATCAGCTCCGGTCGGACGGGTCAGGCGGACGGCATGACGCCGAGCAGGATCCCGGCGGTGAGGACGACGTAGTTCATGAGCGTCACCGAACCGGTGGCCAGGAGGGTGGCGCCCTTGGGCTGGCGGACCAGCTGGTAGGCGATCAGGCCGGGAACGATGAAGCCGAGCGTCTGGTTGGTGTACATCAGCGGGAACTGCTGCTGCAGGACGATCATCACCGTCGCCTGCAGGACCACTCCGGTCAGCACGACGGCCGCGAAGAGCCGCTTGCCGTACAGGATCACCATGCGCTGCAGCAGCAGGGTGGTGACGTAGGTCAGGACGGTGACGCCCACGACCATCGCGGCGCGCTGGAGGTCCTCGGCCAGGGTCAGGGCCAGCCAGCCGGGAGTGATCATCCCGCCCGGGGAGAGGTTGGTCGTCAGGTAGCAGACCAGGGAGAACAGCAGGCCCAGGGCGATGCCGACAGCTGCGATCTCAGGGGTGAGGACGGCGGGGATCAACGGGATTCTCCTGGGCTGTGCCACTGGTCGGGGTGCTGGAGGTTCTGGCGGAGCGCGCGGCGGCGGGCCTCGCGGGGGTTCGGCGGGTACGGCTCTTCCGCCGGGCCGTCGCCGGGCTCGTGAGCGGGCGACTCGTGAGCAGGCGGCTCGTGGCCCACCGACTCGTGGCCCACCGGCTCGTGGACCGGCTCGTGGACCGGCTCGTGGACCGGCTCGTCGATCGGGCCGCGGGGGTCGGCCGGCTGCTGCCGGTCGTACTCGCCGTGCCGGCCGGAGTCGTCGTACTGCTCGTACTGCGTGTACTGCTCGTACTGCTCGGGCACGTTGTGCTGCTCGTACTGCTCGGGGCCGTCGTACTGCGTGTACTGCTCGGGCCCGTCGTACTGCGCGTACTGCTCGGATCCGTCGTACTGCTCGTACGGCTCGCGCTCGGCGTACGGCCCGGGCGCGTCGGGTTCGGCGTACTGGTGGTGCGGCTGCTGGTATCGGGCCTCGTACGCCTCCGAGTAGGACTCGAACGGGTCGAGGTGGGGTGCGTACTGCTCGGGGCCGGGCGTTCCCGGGTCCTGCCGGGGGTCGTCCGGCTCGTCGTCGGCAGGCAGTTCCGCCAGGTGCTCCAGGAGCAGCTCGCCCTGGCCGTGGATGTTGCCGATGGCCACCATGGACGAATCCGGGCCGAGCCGGCCGAGCAGTTCGGCCGTCAGTGCCCCGGGGTCGCGGCGGTCGCCGCCGAGGTCGACGACGCGGGCGCGCCACTCGGCGGGTATCGCGTCCAGGGCGCTCTTGGTGGGGTGGCCGATGAGGAAGACCGTCTCGGGTGCCAGCTCGGGGACGATCTCGCCCATCTGCCCGTTGCGCTCGACCCGGTCGGGGCGGCAGTTGATGACGACGTTCAGCGGCCGGTGGATCGCGCCCAGGTCGAGCAGCTGGTTGATGTTCATCAGGGTGGACTCGGGGTCGTTGGCCGCGAAGACGTTGGCGAAGCGCAGCCGCTTGCCGTCCGGGGTGCGGTACCGCTCGACGGAGAGCACGCCCGGGTCCGGCGGGGCGTCGTACATGCCCTGCAGTGCGGTCCCGCGGTCCACGCCGAGGAGTTCGGCCACCGCCAGCGCGATGGCCACGTTCTCCTTGAAGGTGAACCAGCTGAAGCCGCGCAGCTCCTCGTCCGTGACGGTCTCCGGGTCGACGGCGATCAGCCGGCAGTCCCTGCGGTCGGCCTCCTCCTGGAGGATGTGCAGCCGGTCCTTCTCGGCGGTCACGCAGATGCCGCCCTCGGGCATGGAGCGGGAGAGCGAGCGCGCCACGTCGTCCAGGGTGGGGCCCATCTCGGCCAGGTGGTCCTCGCGGACGTTGCACAGCACGCCGATGGTGGAGCGGATCAGCTTGCTCTGGTTGATCTCCTGCAGGGCCGGCATGACGGCCATGCACTCGATCACCAGGGCGTCCGGGTGGTAGGTGGCGGCCCGCCGGACGATGCCGATCTGCTCGACCACGTTGGCGATGCCGAACTTGCGGTAGACCGGCTCCTCAGTGGCGTCGGGGTGGATGAACCGGGCGGCGGTGCCGGTGGTCTTGGCGACCGTGGTCAGTCCGCCGCCGCGCAGGGCGCCCGCGCACAGCCGGGTGATGGAGCTCTTGCCGCGGATGCCGTTGACCAGCACCCGGGTGGGGATGTGGTCGAGGTTGGCGAAGTGCCGCCGCTGCTCGAGGATGCCGGCGACCAGCAGGACGGCGCAGCACACCACGAGAACGGTGTAGAGGAATAGCACGGCCGATCAGTTCCTTCCGACCTGGTTCGCCCCGTCCCGCCGCTGCTGCTCCTGCAGCGCCTGCCGGATCAGTTCCAGGCTGCGGGTGACGGCGCCGACCTCGTCGTGGTGGCGCGGGTAGAGGACGGTGCGGCGGTCGCCGTCGGCGAGCGCCTCGGCCTGGCGGGCCAGCTCGCGCAGCGGGCGGACCACCACGATGTGCAGCCAGCCCAGGCAGGCCGCGGCCGCGGTCAGGCCGAGGATCCCGGCCAGGGTGGTGCGGTTCTGCATGCGGTACTCGGGGATGGCCAGGCCGTTGACCGGCTGCCAGCTGACCACCGTCCACCCGAGGGGCTTGGCCGCGCCTCCGCCCACGAAGGGCGCGGCGGCCGCCATCTGGACCTGTCCCCCGTCGCGGTAGAGGACGCCGCCGGGCCGCGGGCTCATGCCGACCTTGACGTTGGAGGCGTCCACGAGGACGTCGAGCCGCTCGGACGGCAGCTTCTCGAAGGCCAGGTATCCGGTGTTGCCCGCGATCACCCGCTTCTTGTCGTCGACCACCCGCACCTGGCCCAGGCCGGGCCGCCTGAGCAGCGAGTTGAGGAAGTCGATGCGGAACTCGCCGACCAGGGCGGCGCCCCGGCGGCCCGGGACCTCGGCGTACCCGACGACGGTGGGCTCCTTGGCCTCGTCGTCGAGGACGGTGATCGCATCGTCGCCGGGGCCGCGGCCCGCCGGGTGCTGCGGTTCCTCGCCCGCGCGGGCGAGGACCTCGCCGTCCGGGGAGAGGACGTACAGCGAGCGGTAGCGCAGGTGCTCGGCCGCGGTGCGTTCCAGGACGGTGGTCATGTCCTCGGCGGTGGTGCGGTCGCCGATGAGGGAGGCCACCGACACCAGGTCGGCGTGGCCCTCGTTGAGCGCCCGCCGCACCCGGTCGGTCAGGGTGTCGGTGCGCTCCCGCTGGTCGTTGACGAGCTGCTGGGGCACCACCGCGGTGGCGTCGGCCCGGTTGAGGACCAGGCCCAGCGGGACGGACCAGGCGGCCAGGAGGACCGCGCACACGATCAGCAGGCCGCGGATGCCGATCCTGCGGAGGCGCCCGCCGGCCGGGGGCGGCCCCCCGGGGGCGGCGCCGTCCCCGGCGGGGGCTCCGAGCATCTGCTGCCGCAGCCGTTCCAGGGCGTGCCCGATCCGTGCGGCCTCCCCGAACCTCGGCACGGTCACCGGCCGGCGCAGGTCGCCGCGGTTGAGGCGGCGGCTCTCCAGGAACAGCCGGAGCAGCGGGCGCTGCACGACGCCCAGCAGCAGGGTCACCGCGAGGGCCCCGATGACGAGCAGGGCGCCCGCGGCGGCGATCCCGAAGATCGGGTCGGTGGCGTGCGTGGCGCCCTCGGCGACGTTGACCATGGCCACGACGGTCAGGCCGAGGGAGGTGGCGTAGGTCGTCCCCCCGGGCTCGGGCGCGGTGAGGGTGGCGTAGCCGGCGGCGGCGAGGTCGCCCTGGAACTCGTCGCCGATCATGCTGCCGCTCACTCCGCGGAAGCCGCCGGAGCCGAACTCCTTGGTCTTCAGCGGATGGGTGGCGGCCTTCGCGGCGGCGGTCTCGGCGAACGCCTTCAGCTGCTTGTTGGACCGCGCGACCTCCTCCCGCTGCAGGTCGGTGAGGACCTGCTCCGGCTCGGGGATGCCGTCGCTGCTGAGGATCGTCCCCGTGGACTCGACGACGGCGATGGCGCGGAAGTCGCCGAGGCTGATGCCGGGGAAGCGCAGACTGGAGGAGGCGACCAGCAGCTGCTGGGGCTTCCCCTCCCAGGAGAGCAGCGCGAAGGACAGCAGGCGGGTCTCGCCGTTCTGCAGCCGGACCATCCGGGGGGCGAGCCCCCCTTCCTCGGACAGTTTGGTGCGGTCGATCGCGGTGAGGGGGAGGTTCTCGCCGCGGGCGGCGAGGAGCTTGCCGGAAGCGATCTCGACGACGGCGGTGCCGCGCCACTTCTGGTAGACGCTGCTGATCTTGTCGAGGACCGTGTCGGCCGAGACGGGGGCGGCCGCGTTGAACAGGCCGGCGGCCCGTTCGAGGTCGGTGACGCTCTCGTCCAGGGACGCGCGCAGGGCGATGGCGCCGTCCTCGGCGAAGTGCTGCTGCGAGGTCAGCACCGCCTCGGGGAGTCTTTCGTCGTTCGTTCCGCCGAGGCCGATGGCGGTGATGCCCGCCAGGGCGAGCAGCAGCGCAGACAGGACCGCGATGGGCGGGCGTATGCCGCCCAGCAGGGACATGTCCGCCCTTCGCCGGGTTTTGTGGCGCCGATTCGCGCGTGACGCGGTCAACGGGCGCTCCTTTTGCTGGGAGTGGTGTCGTACGGGTGGTGCCGCCGGTCGCACGGCGCGTGCGCGCGCACGCGCAAGCTCCCCCGCGGGTCACCGACCAGGGGTGACCCGCGGGCGCGGGAAATGGTTGTGCGATGTACGGGGAGTGTGAATTTTCACTCAGTGGGGCTGCTCAGCGGCTCGAGGCCGTCTTCGGCCGCGCCGCGGTTGAGCATGGTCCCCCGGGTGCGTTCGAAGGCGAGGCGATAGCGGGAGCGCTGCTCCTCGGAGAGCCCCTTGCCGTCGCGCAGTGCCGCGGCGACGTCCAGCAGCCGGTGGTCGCCCACCGCGGCCGGCTCCTTGTCGTCGGCGGTGTCGGCGGTGTCGGCGAGCGCGGCGTTCTCCTCGTCCGGGGGGATGTCCACGAACGTGGGGACGTAGCGGGCCTGCACGTCCCACTCGCCGCCCCGCTCGGTGAACTCGAACCAGCCGATGACGCCCTCCTCGGTCAGGCCGGTGGGGACGTCGTGCCGGGCCAGCTGGTTCCCCAGGCCGTAGGCGATCCAGGTGCCGTCGACCTTCTCCATGGGCTGCACCACGTGGGCGTGGTGCCCGATGATCAGGTCGATCCCGGTCTCCCGGGCGAGCCGGCGACCCAGCTCCAGCTGGGAGGTGCTCGGTTCGGGCCGGTGCTCGCGTCCCCAGTGGATGCTGAGGATCACGACCTCGGCGCCGGCCTTGCGCGCCGCCCGCTCGGCGGCGGCGATCCGGTCGAAGGAGATCTCGTTCGCCAGCCACGGCTTGTCCTCGGGCACCTCGCGGCCGTTGAAGCCGAAGGCGAAGGACAGCTGGGCGACCTTGACGCCCTTGACGTCCAGGACGAGCGGGGTCTCGGCCTCCTTGCGGCTGCGGGCCGAGCCGGTGTGCTTCAGGCCCGCCTTGTCGAGGGTGTCCAGCGTCCGCTTCACGCCGGCCTCGCCGTGGTCGAGGGTGTGGTTGGAGGCGGTGGAGCAGGTGTCGTAGCCGATGTTCTTGATCGTCGTGGCGATCTGCGGCGGCACGAGGAAGTCCGGGTAGCTCTGGAAGGGGCCCTCGGGCTCTCCCAGGACCGGCTCCATGTGGCACACGGCCAGGTCGGCCCGGCTGATGACGGGCCGCACCCCCTCCATGATCGCGTCGAAGTCGTAGCCCCCGCCGCCCTCGGCCGCGGCGTCCTTGGCCGCCTGCTCCGTGAGCTGCGGGTGAATGAGGATGTCCCCGGCGGCGGCGACGGTGAACGACGGCCCGCCCGGCGCGGCGGCTCCGCCCTCTTCCGAGGGGCCGCACCCCGCCACGGCCCCCACGACGATCGCAAGGGCGGCGACGCACGCCCTGCCTGAACGGCCAGACTCTCTCTTCACCGCAGTATTGTCATACGATCATGGGTTCGGTTTTCGCCAAGAGGATAACGATTGCGGTATCAATAACGGTCGCAATCGTACTTTTGGTGTTTGCAACAGGCCTGTGGCGGGAACACGGCGGCGGCCGATCGGCCGGTCTGCCGACAGGGCGGTACCCCGGCGTCGACCTCGAGGAGCGGATCACCGCGTTCACCTCCGGCCTCGACCGGCACGGCAGGTACCGGCAGCCCGACCGCGAGGAGCGGCGGGCCGCCGCCGAAGGACTCGGCCTCCTCCTCGACGGCCGTCCCCGGGAGGCCGGGAAGCGGCTGGCCGGGGCCGGCCTGCACCTGACCGGCCTCACCGACCGGGCCACCGGCCGCAGGTACGCCGAGATCTCCGAAGCAGCCGACACCGGCGACAGCGACAGCGGCGGGGGGTCCGTACGCGGCTGGGGCCGCGCCTACGTCGACCTGAGCGCCCCGGCACGGTGGTCGGTGCAGGTGCCGCACCCCGTGGCCGACACCGACAGCGAACGGCTCGGCGTCGGCGTGCTGCGGGGAGCGTCCGGCGGCGTCCTGGTCCTGGCCGGCGCGCACCGGGAGGCGGGCGAGGACGGCGCGGCGGACGTGGCGCACCGCCGCGACACGGTCTTCCACGCACTCTGCGACGAACTCGTCGACCGGCGGATGCCGGGCATCCAGGTGCACGGGTTCGCCGACGACTCCGTGCCGGGCACCGACGCGGTGGTCTCCACCGGGCGCGGCCGGCACGGACTGCCGCAGGCCCGCGGCCTGGCGCGCGCACTGCGCGCGCAGGGGCTGGAGGTGTGCCGGGCCTGGGCGCGCTCGTGCGAACTGGAGGGACGGACCAACGTGCAGGGACGCCGGGCCGCCGCCGAGGAAGTGCCCTTCCTGCACCTGGAGTTCAGCCGCAGCGTGCGGACGGACCGCGAGCGGACCGAGCAGGTTGCCGCCGCGACGGCAGCCGTGGCGGCCGACTGGTCGTGACGGCCGCCGTGACCGGCCGGTGGAGGACCGCCGTGCGGCGGTGTCCGGGGGCCGGGGGCCGGCGCCCACTGCAGTGGAGCCCCGGAGGACAGGCCGTGGTGCCGCCCCCGGCCGGGGGGGCGGCCCCCGTCAGAACGGGGCGGGGCCGCCGCCGGTGACCTTCAGGAATCCCGTGGGGTCCACGTCGGAGACGACCACCCGTCCCTCCCGTCCGTCGGGCATCCGCAGGCGCAACTCCTCGCCCCGGTACGCCTTCCAGAAGACGTCGGGCGAGGCCTCGATCCATCCCGACCAGCTCTTCCCGTCCCCGGAGGCACGGGCCTGGAGTTCGGCCTCGGTCGCGTTCCCGACGCCGTCGACGAGGAACGTCGCCGGGCCCTGATAGGTGCTCATGCGACGATTCTGCACGGCGGCACTGACAATGCCCCCGCCCGCGCTCCGGGCACCGTCGCCGAAGCCCCTCGCCGCCCGACCGGCGGCTGCGCCGCCCGGCCTCACCGCCCGGCCGTGCCCGGTCACCACGGGTAGGGGGCCAGGGGGTGGCGGAAGGGGCGCCGGGGGTCCTCGGGCGGCTCACGCTCCAGCGCCCGGGGTCCCGTTTCGGTGACGGGCAGGAAGGGGCCCAGGCGGGCGTACGCCTCGGCCGCCGTGGCGGGGCGGTCGGCGCGGTCCTTGGCGAGCAGGTCCAGGATCAGTTTCTGCAGGTCGTCGTCGACGTCGACGCCCAGGTCGTACAGCAGCGGCGGCGGCTCGCGCAGGTGGTGCCGGAGCAGGCGGACGGGCCCGTCGGGCGGGAAGGGCGGGGAGCCGGCGAGCATGTGGTGCAGCAGGCAGCCGACCGCGTACAGGTCGCTGCGGCCGTCGAGGTCGGGCGCGCCGACCAGGAGTTCCGGGGAGGCGTACAGGGGGTTGCCGAGGTTCTCGCCCGCGGTGGTGAGGGTGGCGGCGGTGTCACCGCCTATCAGCTTGGCCAGGCCGAAGTCGAGGATCTTCACCAGCCCGTCGCGGCGCACCATGATGTTGGCCGGCTTGAGGTCGCGGTGGACCAGACCGACCTCGTGCGCGCAGGCCAGGCCCGCGAACAGTTGGGCGGCTGTCGCGGCCGCCGCCTGCACGGGGAACGCCCCGCGCTCGTCCAGCAGGTGGTCCAGGCTTCCGCCGGTGACCAGCTGGACGACCATCCAGCAGGTGCCGTCGGTGGCGCCCGCGTCGTGGACGGCGGCGATGTTGGGATGGTCCAGACGGGCGACGGCGCGGGCCTCGCGCCGCAGCTGGCGCATCAGGGGCTCCGTGTCGGCGCCCGACACCAGCAGGGCGGTGCGCACCGTCTTGACCGCGACCGGGCGCTCGAGGACGAGGTCACGTCCCTGCCAGACCTCCGTCGTCGTCCCGCGCCCCAGGGGGACGTCCAGCCGGTAGCGGTTCCCGAGCACGGCGCCCGGTTCCATGCGCACCTCCTACGTCTCCTGCGTCGCGGCAGCCGCCCGCTCTCCTGCCCCGCCCGCCGGGGCGAATACCGACGGTCACCGGTCCTTCACGTTCGGACTCCCGCCGCGGGGATCCGGGACCGGGGCCGGGACCGGCACCGGGGCCGGGGCAGCACGCGGGAAACACCCCGTCGGCGGGTTCCGCAACGGGCCTCCAGGTCCTACCGTTGAGCGCCATGACCGGGCGAGGGGCCTGCGGCGGCCGTCCCCTCGTCCCGGTCCGCCTCTGCGCTCCGCGCCGCCGCGCCCGACCGGCACCTCCCGCACTTCCTGCTCCTCCTGCACTTCCTGCTCCTCCCGCACTTCCTGCTCCTCCTGCACTCCCGCACTCCCTGCTCCTCCTGCACCCCGCACCTCCCGAACGCGCTCTCCCGCAGGTCACGCCGACGAACGGAGACAACGATGCGGAACACGACGCTCAGACGCCTGGTGACGGGGCCGGCCGTCGCGGGGTTACTGCTGGCACCCGCCGTACTGCCCGCGGGCGGCGCGAACGCCGCCCCGGTCGACGCCGGGGCCGTGGCCTCCGCCGTACCCGCCCCCGGCCGCTCCGACGACGCGCGCACGCGCGGAGCGGTGATGCGCACGCTGCAGCGCATGACGCTGGAGGAGAAGGTGGGCCAACTGCTGGTCACCTACGCCTACGGCGACCGGGCGGACACCGCGGACCCGGCCGCCGTCGCCGCCAACCGGCGCATCCACGGCGTGGACAATGCCGAACAGCTGATCGAGAAGTACCACGTGGGCGGGATCGTCTACTTCGCCTGGTCCGGCAACGTGAAGGACCCACGGCAGATCGCCGGACTGTCCAACGGCCTGCAGCGCGCCGCCGCCGGGCAGCGCGTGCCCGTGCCGCTGACCGTCGCCACCGACCAGGAGTACGGGGTGGTCTACCGGGTCGGCCCGCCGGCCACCCAGTTCCCCGGCGCCATGGCGCTGGGCGCGGGACGCAGCACGGCCGACGCCCGCCGGGCGGCGGCCGTCGGAGGCGCCGAGCTGCGCGCGCTCGGCGTCAACCAGGACTACGCCCCCGTGGCCGACGTCAACGTCGACCCGGCCAACCCGGTGATCGGGGTGCGCTCCTTCGGCGAGGACCCGGGCCTGGTGGCCACCATGGTCGCCGCGCAGGTGGACGGCTACCAGGACTCGGGCGTCTCGGCGACCGCCAAGCACTTCCCCGGGCACGGCGACACCTCGGTGGACAGCCACACCGGGCTGCCGGTGATCGACCACACCCGCGAGGAGTGGGAGCGCATCGACGCGCCGCCGTTCCGGGCGGCGGTGCGGGCCGGCGCGGACTCGATCATGACGGCGCACATCGTCGTGCCGCACCTGGACCCGTCGGGCGACCCGGCCACCCTGTCCGAACCGGTGCTCACCGGCCTGCTGCGCGAGGAGCTCGGCTACGACGGGGTGATCGTCACCGACTCCCTGGAGATGGCCGGGGTGCGGCAGAAGTACGGCGACGACCGGGTGCCGGTGCTGGCCCTGAAGGCCGGCGCCGACCAGCTGCTCATGCCCCCGGACACCGCCGTGGCCCGCGACGCGGTGCTGGAGGCGGTCCGCAGCGGCGAGCTGACGGAGCGGCGGATCGACGAGTCGGTGTACCGGGTGCTGCGGATGAAGTACCGCAACGGCCTGTTCGGCGAACGCTACGTGGACCCGGACGCGATCGGTTCGGTGGTGGGCACCGGCGAGCACCTCGCGACCGCGCAGCGGATCGCCGACCGCACCACCACGCTGCTGCGCAACGACGACGGCCTGCTGCCGCTGGCCCCGGGCCGCCGCTCCGTCCTGGTCACCGGCTGGGGGGCGGCCACCACCTCCCACCTGGCCTCCGCCCTCGAACGGCGCGGCGCGGACACCGAGGTGGCGGAGACCGGCACCTCCCCCACGCAGGCCAAGATCGACGCGGTCGCCGACGAGGCGGCCGGCCACGACCTCGTGGTGGTGGCCACCAACAAGGCGGCCGGCAGCGCCGCCCAGCAGCGGCTCGTCGCGGCCCTGGAGGCCTCCGGCACACCGGTGGCCGTCCTCGCCGTCCGCGACCCGTACGACGTCGCGCACCTGCCGGACTCCGGCACCTACCTGGCGACCTACTCCTACGCGCAGGTGTCGCTGGAGTCGGCGGTCAAGGTCCTCTTCGGCGAGGTGCAGCCGCACGGGAAGCTGCCGGTCACCGTGCCGAAGGCCGACCCGTCGCAGGGCGCGTTGTACCCGTACGGCTTCGGCCTCGGCCTGCCGGGCTGAGACCGGGCGGCGGCGGCCCGGCCGGAGTCCGGCCGGGCCGCCGCCGCCCGCCGCTGCTCCCGCCCGCCCCACCGTCACGGAGGTACGCATTGAGCCTGTCCAGAAGGAGCCTTCTCGCCGGAGCCGGAGCCGCTGCGGGTGCCGCAGTCGCCACCGCGGCCGGCACGCCGTCCGCCTCCGCCGCGGCGGCCGGCACCGCGGACGCGACCGGCACCGCGGACGCGACCGGCACCGCGGACGCGACCGGTACCGCACACGCAGCCGGCCGGCCGGCGGGCGGCCGCCGGGTGCGCACCGGCTTCGAGGTCCTGGCCGCCGACGGCTACGCCCTCCTGGCGGGGCAGCGCGTCGGCATCGTCACCAACCCCACCGGCGTCACCGCCGGCCTGCGCCACGTCGTGGACGTGATGCACGCCGACGAACGCGTCAACCTGATCGCGGTGTTCGGCCCCGAGCACGGCTTCCGCGGCACCGCGCAGGCCGGCGGGTCGGAGGGCCGTTACGACGACCCGGCGACCGGCCTGCCGGTGTACGACACCTACCTCAAGAGCGGCCGGGCCCTCGCCGACGTCTTCACCGCCTCCGGCGTGGACACCGTCGCCTTCGACATCCAGGACGCCGGGGCCCGCTTCTACACCTACATCTGGACCCTCTTCGACTGCATGGTCGCCGCCGCCACGGCCGGCAAGCGCTTCGTCGTCCTGGACCGCCCCAATCCGATCACCGGCCGCGACGCCTCAGGCCCCGTGCTCGACCCGGCGTACGCCACCTTCGTCGGCCGCCGGCCGATCGCCCAGGCGCACGGCATGACCGTGGCCGAGCTCGCCCTGCTGTTCAACGCCGCCTTCGTGCCCGAGGCCGCCGGGCGGGCGGTGGACCTGGAGGTCGTGCGCACGGCGGGCTGGCGGCGCGGCGACTTCTTCGACGACACCGGGCTGCCCTGGGTGCCTCCCAGCCCCAACATGCCCACCCCCGACACCGCCCTGCTCTACCCGGGCACCTGCCTGTTCGAGGGCACCAGCCTCTCCGAGGGCCGCGGAACCACCCGGCCGTTCGAGCTGATCGGCGCGGAGGGCGCCGACGGCCGCTGGGCGGCCGCGCTCAACGAGGCCGGGCTGCCCGGCGTGCGCTTCCGCGAGGCGTACTTCACCCCCACCTTCTCCAAGTTCGCCGGGAAGACGGTCGGCGGGGTCCAGGTCCACCCGACCGACCGGGACGCCCTCGACGCGGTGCGCACCGGCATCGCGATGCTCGTCACCGCCAAGCGGCACGTCCCCGGTTTCGCCTGGCGCTCCGACAACTGGATCGACAAGCTCACCGGCTCCGACCGGGTGCGCCGGCAGATCGACGCGGGCGCGGGCACGGACGAGGTGGTCGGCGCCTGGCAGGAGGAACTGGACCGCTTCCGGGCCCTGCGCCGCGAGCACCTGCTCTACCCCGCCCCACGCCCCTGAACCCGCCCGTCCCCTGCCCCTTGCCCGCACCACCGGACACGCCCCTCCCCCGGAAGGGGCGGCCCGACGATGGAGGTTTCCGCATGGGAGTCCCTGGAGTCCCGCGCCGCTCCGCCCGGCTGCTCCTACCGGTGATCGCCGTAGCGCTGCTCGCCGCCGGCCCGTGGGGCTCCCCCGCGGGCGCCGCACCCGCCGGTGACGGCCCCGCGCCCGCCGCGCCCACCGCCGCCGCCGCGACTTCCCCGGCCCTGTCCGGTGTCCCGGACGGCCCCGGCGGCCCGCCCGTCGTCGACGGCGGGGACCTGCGCTTCCCCCGCACCGCCCGCGTGCTGCGCACGGGCAGCCCCGCCGAGGCCGGGCTGCTGGCCGGCCCGGTCTCCCGGATCGGCCCCGACGTCGCCGCCGGCCTCGCGCCCTCCTCCGGGCGGCCGCTGTACGCGGGCGCGGTGGTGCTGGCCGCCCGGGACGGGGTGATCGTCGAGGAGAGCGCCGTCGGGCACGCCCTGCGCTACGCGGACTCCGCCCCCACCGAACTGCCGGCGGACCAGCAGGTGGCCATGCGCACCGACAGCGTCTTCGACCTCGCCTCGGTCTCCAAGCTGTTCACCTCACTGGTCGCGGTGCGGCTGGCGCAGGACGGGCGGCTGGACCTGGACGCGCCGGTGGCCTCCCGCCTCCCCGCCTTCGCCGCGCAGGGCAAGGAGGACGTCACCGCCCGGCAGCTGCTCACCCACACCTCCGGGCTGCCTGCCTGGCTGCCCCTGTGGCGGGACTGGCCCACGCCGCGGGAGCGCGTCGCCGCCGTGTACGCGGTGAAGCCGGTCGCCGCCCCCGGCGAGCGGTACCTCTACTCCGACCTGAACATGATCACCCTGGGCGAGCTCGCCGAGGAGGTGGCCGGGAAGCCGCTGGACACCCTGGTGGCCGACCTGGTCACCGGCCCGCTGGGCATGGAGGACACCGGATACAACCCTCCCGCCGCGAAGCTGCACCGGACCGTCGCCACCGAGTACCAGTCGGCGGCGACGACCGGCCGGGGCATGGTCCGCGGCAGCGTGCACGACGAGAACGCCTGGTCCCTGGGCGGGGTCGCGGGGCACGCCGGGGTGTTCTCCACCGCCCGCGACCTGGCGGTGCTGTGCCAGGCGCTGCTCAACGGCGGCGAGTACGGCGGGCGGCGCATCCTGTCCGAGGACTCGGTGCGGCTGCTGTTCACCGACTTCAACGGCGCGTTCCCGGCCGACGGGCACGGGCTGGGCTTCGAGCTCGAGCAGTGGTGGTACATGGACGCGATGTCCTCGCCCGTGACCGCCGGGCACACCGGCTACACCGGCACCTCGCTGGTGATCGACCCGCTCTCGCGCACCTTCGCGATCCTGCTGACCAACCGGGTGCACCCCAGCCGCGACTGGGGCGGCATCAACCCCGTGCGCCGGGCGGTCGCCCGAGACCTGGCTCTGGCCGTGCCCGTGCGGCCCGAACGCGGCCCCACCTCCTGGTACTCGGGCACCGGCCCGGACCGCGACGCCGTCCTCACCCTGCCCCTGGACGGCGGCGACGGCGGAACACCCGCCGGGCAGGGATCCGCCCTCGCCTTCTCCCTCTGGTACGACACGGCCCTGGACCGCGTGCCCGACACCGCCTCGGTGGAGTCGTCCGCCGACGGCGGGCGGACCTGGTCGCCGCTGCCGCTGTCCCTGCGCGCGGGCGGACACCGCTGGACGGACGACGACGGCACACTGTCCGGCCCGGGCGGCCGCCGCTGGCTCGACGCACGGGCCGACCTGCCGGCCGGCACCACCCACGTCCGCTGGCGGTACGCCACCGACGGCCTCTACGAGGGCCGCGGGGTGTACGTCGACGCGGTGCGCGTGCACGGCGGAGGGCTGCACCTCGACGGGGAACGCCCGGCCGGCGCGGCCGCGTTCCGGCCCGACGGCTGGGCGCCGAGCACCGGCTGAGGCCGGCCCGCCACCGGGCACACCCGGCCGGGCCCGGGACCTCCGGGGCCCCGCGGCCCTCGGGGCCCCGCGGCTCTCGAGGCCCCGCAGCTCCCGGGGTCCTGCGGCTCCCGGGGCGGCACGACGACCGCCCCGGGAGCCGCAGGACCCGGCAGGCCGCGCGGGGCTCAGCCGGCCAGCTTCGCCCTGACGGCCTTGACCAGCGCCGTCTCCTGCTCGGTGTTCAGGAAGGCGTCGCCGGTGGTGGAGGTGGCCACCAGGCTGATCCGATCGCCGTCGCGGACGGCGAGGACGTCCTCGGCGCGCACGCGGGCGCCGCCGGCCCGGTCGGCCAGGCCGACGTGGTGCACGGTGGCGCCGTCGGCGGTGCTGGTGGTGCGGTACTCCACCACCAGGGTGCCGCCGCGGGCGTCCAGCGCCTCGGCGCAGCCGGTGAGCCAGCCGGCGATCTCCCGCTCGGCGCGGGCGGCGGAAGCCGCGTCCGGGTACTGCAGGGCGGCCTGGGCCGCCCGGGCGTCCAGGCCACGGAAGGCCCGCTGCTGCTGCTCAATGGCGCCGGTGGACGCCAGGCTGTTCTGCTGGCAGGCGAAGAGCGCCTGCTCCTCGCCGGGGTAGGTGGCCTCGGTCCGCCACTGGCCGAAGGCACCTTCGCCCTCCGGCAGTTCGGCGGCCTCGAGCAGCGTTCCGGCGAGAGGAGCGCCGGCAGTGGGGGTGCCGACGGTGTGGGGCGCGGTGGCGGGCGGGGCGGTGACGGCCTGCCCGCCGGTGGTGCGGTCGGCCGCCGCGGCGGGTGCCGCGACCGCGACGGCCGCGGCCAGGAGCGCGGCGCCGACGGCCGCGACGGCGGCCGTTCGGCGCATGGGGGGACGCATGAAGGAGGATCTCCGTTCTCTTCGGGACGGGTGCGGCGGGGCGGGTGCGCACACGCCTGCGCGCGGCGCCCCGCCCTGCCGCATGCTCCCTCCTACAAGATCACAGAACGGCCCCCGCCCGTCGGGCCGTCCGCGTTCCGGTCCTCCCGACCGCCCGGAGAACGCCATCAGGAAGGAACGACAACTCCCTTTTCCGGAGGACTTGTTCGCACGGCGCCGCGTACGCGTTCCCGCATCCGCCGGGCCGCGTCCGTGCAGCGGTCCCCCAGCAGGAGCAGGAAGGCGGTGGGCAGGAACACCGCGTCGCACACGATCGCGGCCAGCGACAGGAAGGGAATGCCGAGAACGACCGCGATCCCCAGGTGCTCGAGCATCATCACGGGGATGAGGACGTTCTTGACCTTCCGGTTGAGCACCACGAACGGGAACGCCACCTGCAGGATCACCGTGCCGTAGGTCAGGGCGAGGACGACCACCATGTTCGCCGCGAGGAGCCCTGCCAGCCAGGGCCAGGGGGAGAACTCCGGCAGGTGCAGCGGGTAGTGCAGTGCGGTGCCGTCCTGCCAGCGAGAGCCCTGGATCTTGTACCAGCCGGCCGTGGCGTAGATGAGGCAGACCTGGACGGCGATCACCAGCATCGCGCAGTTGTGGAGCATCGCGGCGGTGTCGTCCAGCAGGGCGCGGGCCCGGTGGCGGGGGAAGCGGCGGCAGGCCAGCCACCACAGCCCGTGGACGGCCCACAACCCCCACAGCACGGCGTTCCAGCCCGTCGCGCTGAAGCCGAGCACCCACAGGAGCGCCAGGCCGACGGCCTGCCACATCAGGAAGCCCGCCCGGTCCCGTCCGGGGTCGTCCCCGAGACGCCGGCTGCGGCGTGCGTCCAGCGACCAGACCCGGGCGCAGCGGGTGAACACCAGGTAGATCACCATCACCTGCAGGATGTTGTCCCCGCCGTCGGTCACCTGGGTGTTGCGGTTGACCAGGGACAGCACCCCGACCATGAGGAGGACCGAGGTGGCCCTGGTGCGCCAGCCGAGCATCAGCAGCACGGCCACGGCGACGGTCCCGTGGTAGACCAGTTCGAACCACCACCGCCCGCTCCACCAGGTGAGGACGGTGAAGCCGCCCGTCTCCGCGAGCAGGCGGCCGGCCATGTCCAGCGCCCACGGACTGCGGTCCCCGTACAGCACGCGGCGGTGGGGCCACTCGCGCACCAGGAAGGCCGCGACGACGAACCCGATCCCGATGCGGAAGGCAGCGGCCTGGTACGGGGCGTGGGTGCGGGAGGCGAAGGCCGCGAGGCGCGCCGCCCTGCCGGCGAGGCCCCTGGAGCCCCGCGCGGAGGAGGCGTGCTCCGCGGCGGGCGGTTCCCCGGGGCCGGGGACGGAGGCGGGGGAAGTCCCCGCAGGGGCCGAGGGTGCGGGTACGGCGGGTGTCGCCGCGGCACGTCCGATGTTCACTTCACAGTCCTCTGCAGTCCGCTTCGTCCACCTGCCACCAGGGCAGCGTCGCCCGGCGCGTCTTCTCCTCGGGGCCCTCCTTGCTCCAGGCGGGGTCCGGCACCGGGACAGCCCGCACGCGGAACTGGATGCCTGCGGGCCGGACACCACCCGTTCCGGCGCCGAGGCGCTGGAGCCCGATCCGCTTGAGGTACTCGGCGGAGAGCTCGCCGTTCGTCCCGACCGGTCTGCCGCTCTTCCCGTCGTGCGACTGGTAGTAGAAGTCCCAGGCGCGCCGGAGCATGTTCTGGTGAGCATGGCTGGGCAGCGGGTTGTGGTGGACGGCCGCGTCGTCCCGGGCCGTGAGGTTCACCCACGGTCCGATCCGCGGTTCGCCGCCGCTCCCGGCGGTGAGCAGCCGGGCTTCGATCACGTTCTTCTGCTGGAGCGGGTTCGGCGCGAACAGCTGCCAGTACTGGCCGAACTCGGGGTGGACGTAGCCGTTGATCTGCTTCTGGTACCTCGTCGTGAGCGCGTTGGCGGGTGCGATGCTCAGGAAGAGCATCGCGAAGTGCCACAGCGCGACTGCCAGCAGCACGGCGGCGATCGCGATCGACACGGCGAGGGAGCGGGGGGACCGTGCGGGTGCGACCACGCCGGTCCGGCTCTCGGTGGACTGTTCCAATGATGCTCCTGGTGCTCCGCGGCCATGGTGCCCGCCGCACGGAAGGGCGTGGGGCAGCGGCTGCATACTCGGCGCTTTTGATACCGTGACGCCGATTCATTTCTTCAGTTCTTCAATTCTTTGGCCCGCAGACTCTTCCGGCGGTCGACGCTCGCGTGCGAGCGTCGACCGCCGGAAAAGGTCTGACCATCAGTCCCCGACGCCCGGGAGAGGCGTCAGTGCAACATCGACCGCTGCGGGTGTTCCGTCTCCTCAGAGGAGCCCGAGCAGACCACCGTTCCCGTTGCCGTTGTTGCCGTTGTTGCCGTTGTTGCCGTTGTTGCCGTTGTTGGCATTGTTGCCGTTGTTGGCATTGTTTCCGTTGTTGGCGTTGTTGCCGTTGTTGGCGTTGTTGCCGTTGTTCCCGTTCCCGTTCCCGTTGCCGCCGTTGCCGCCGTTGCCGCCGTTGCCGCTGCCCATCAGGTGGAGGTTCAGCGACGGGTTGTAGGACTCGTCCTTCGGGGAGTTACAGGGGCCCATCATGGCCGTGCAGTTGTTGTTGAAGTCGAACAGCTGGAAGTGGTGGCCCGGGTCCTTGTCGTCCCTCCTGTCCCTGCCCTTGTGGTCCCTGTGGCCCTTGTGGCCCTTGCCGTACTTGTCCTTGCCGTACTTGTCCCTGGAGTCCTTGTCCCGGTCGTGGCGGTCGTAGCCGTGGTCCCGGTCGTAGCCGTGGTCGCGGTCGTACCCGCGGTCGTCGTCGTAGCCGTACCAGTCGTTCGTGTCGGCCGTGGCCATGCCGCCGAAGAGCATGGCGCCCGCGACCGAGGCACCGACCACTGTTACGAGCTCGTAACACGATCATGAGTTGGCCTTCTTGAGGCGTCTCCAGCAGATGAGGCTGCAGGCGAGGGAGACGAAGGCGTCGTGGAGCTCGGTGCGGCGTTCCCAGCGGACGGCGAGGCGCTTGAACTGGTGGAGGAGGGCGAAGGTCTGCTCGACGACGTAGCGGAGCTTGCCCAGGCCCTTGATGTTAGGCCTGCCCTTGCGGGAGATGACCGGCAGGATCCGGCGTTTGCGCAGTTCGCGGCGGTTGGGGTTGGAGTCGTAGCCCTTGTCTCCGAGGAGGGCCTCGGGGCGCCGGCGGGGTCGGCCCGGGCGGCCGGCGACGGGTGGGACTCCGTCGACCAGGGCGAGGGTCTGGGTGACGTCGTTGACGTTGGCCGCGGTGGTGATGACCTTGAGCGGGGTGCCGCGTCCGTCGCAGATCAGGTGGTGTTTGCTGCCCGTCTTCCGCCGGTCGACCGGCGACGGACCGGTGTCGGCTCCCCCTTTTTGGCGCGGACGTGGGAACCGTCGACGCATGCTCTGGACCAGTCCAGCTCGCCGGCCGCGTGCAGCCTGGCGAGCAGGACGCGGTGCAGTTGGTCGAAGACTCCGGCCTGTTGCCAGCGCTCGAGGCGCCGCCAGCAGGTCTGACCAGAGCCGAACCCCAGCTCAAGGGGGAGCAGTTGCCAGGCGATGTCGTTGTACAGGACGTAGAGGATGCCCTGCAGGCACAGCCGGTCCGGCACGGGCCGTGGACCGGGAGCCTTCTCGGGCCAGGGTGGCAGGAGCGGCTCGATCAGCGCCCACAGGTCATCGTCCACGATCCACGGCCGGGTAGTCACACCCTCTCGAACGGCCGAATCGTCACACCGGGCACGGCCTACCAGGGCAGTTCAACAAGATCGTGTTACGAGCTCTACGCGAAGAGCCCGAAGCATCGGACTGCCTCCTTGATGCACAGGGCCGACCGCGTGAACACCCGTGCTCGCGATCGGCGGATTTGGAAGATCTTGGCGATTTGCCGTGTGTCATCTTCCCGAGCGGGCGTTCCCGCACCGTGGCTCCGAGAGCCGGTCTCCTTCGTTCAGCCGCACGATCTCATCCGGACGACGGAAGGAGCCTCCTCCGAAAGGGACGGTGTCCCGGTCGGCGCGAATCCCGTGAGGGCCAAATCTTTCGAAGGGCCGTCACCGTGCTCACGGATCAGGCGAACTGGTCGTAGCCGAGGCGCACGACCATGACCGCGACCACCACCAGCAGCACCACCCGCACGAAGCCGCTGCCGCGGGCCATCGTCATCCGAGCCCCGACGAGCGCTCCGGCCACGTTGAACAAGGACATGCCCAGGCCGAGCATCCACAGCACGTGCCCCTGCGCGGCGAAGACCAGAAGGGCGCCGAGGTTGGTGCCGACGTTGATCATCTTGACGGTGGACAGGGCCCGTATGAACTCCAGTCCCAGCAGGGTGGTGAAGGTGACGATCAGAAAGGTGCCGGTGCCCGGTCCGACGAGCCCGTCGTAGAAGCCGATGCCGGTGCCCGCCCCCAGGGTCAGCCACGCGGCACGGCGCCGCTGCGGGGCTCCGCGGTGGGCGTCCTCGCCCTCCTCGGCCGTGCGCGTCGTCCCGAACCCGGGTCGCAGCAGCACGAAGCAGGCCACCGCGACCAGGAGCACCAGGATCACCGGGCGCAGGAAGTCGGAGGACACGGCGGAGGCGACCAGCGCTCCGACGGCGGAGCCGGCCACGGCCGCGCCGCCGCCCACCACGACCACCTCGGGCACGAGCGGGTGCTTGCGCCGGTAGGCCAGGGCCGCGGCCAGCGTGCCGAGAGTGGCGGCGAGTTTGTTGGTGCCGAGCACCGAGGCCACCGGCAGCGAGGAGCCGCCTATGAGCAGCGCGGGCAGCTGGAGCAGGCCTCCCCCTCCGACCACGGCGTCGATCCAGCCCGCCAGAGCGGCGACGGCCAGCAGCGCCAGGACAACTTCCCATTCCATGGATGCGGTCATTCCCTCTGGGCTGGAGCGGCTGCTGCCGCCGGGGCCGTGCCGACAGCACGGCCGGACACGCGCACAGCCGCCGGTCGAAGAACGGCGGACGCACCGTGGGGCACGTCCGCCCTCATTCTTCCGGCCCTCCAGCGCCCCTCAACGTCCTCGGCCGTGCGGCTTTGCGCCTGGCGGAAAGACGCCGGGGTCCCGTCGGGGGAGGAAACGCGCCGTCAGGTCACGGCGCGGCCGAGGAGCAGGACGCCGCCGGGACACGGGACCGGGCCGACGGCTTCGTCCCGTCCCCGGCCGGTTCCGTCTCCCCGGTGAGACGCGCTTCCCCGGCCGGCCGTACGCCTCCGACCGGGTCGCCGGCCCCGGCCGGGTGGAAGTCCCCCACCAAACCGTAGCGGTGGATGAGATAACCCGCCTGGAGCCGGTTGGCGGCGCCGAGCCGCTCCACGATCCGGGAGACCCGGCGCTGCAGGGTGCGCAGGGAGATGCCGAGCCGACGGGCGATCAACCGGTCGGCCTCACCGCTGACGAGCAGCCGCAACAATGCCTGGTCGACCTCCTCGGAGACCGACCGCAACTGGTCGCGGCAGCGGTCGACCGGGAACGGTTCGGCGGCGAGCCAGACGTGCTCGAAGGCGCTGACGACGAAGTCGACGATGTTGGGCTCGCGGACCACCACGGCCCCGGACGTGCCGTCGGTGAGGGGGAGGACGGCCACTTTCCGGTCGAAGACGATCAGCCGCATCAGGCTGGCGCCGGTGGTGCGCACTTCGCCCCCGAGGCCGGACAGGCGCTCGACGTAGGCAGTGGTGGGCAGGTGGAAACGTGCCGGGTGCTGGTAGACGGTGCGCATCCGCACACCCCGGCGCAGCATGTCCTCGTCCCGGTCGGCCGCTTCCGTCAGGACTTCGACGCTGCGGCCGCCTCCCGGCTGGGCGGTCAGGACTTCCTCGCCGCACCGCGCGGCCTGCAGGGCAAGCATGTCCCTGACGTCGTCGAGATCGGCGACGACCTGCAGGCCGTCGCGTTCGCGGTCCCGTCCGCGGCTGCGTGCGTAGACCGGCAGCAGTCCCTGGATCTCGTGGCGCAGGTGGTCGATCTCCTCCATGCGCCGTCGCAGTTCGTTCTCCGCGGGGGTGACGGCGAGCGCCGCGGCCGAGTCGGGGCTGACCACGGCATACTGCTCCCCTGCCTCGTCCAGGGTGCGCAGCAGGCGCATCTCCAACAGGCGGCGCACGGAGGCCGCGGCGTGATCGCGGGGCACTCCCAGTGCCGCCACCAGGGTGTCGAGGTCCCACGTCTCGCAGTTCGCGGCGTATTCGTAGACACGGAAGTCCATGTCACGGAGAAGGACATTCCTCGGACGTAAGGTTTTGAGTTCAAGCATTTTCCGTCAGCGCCCCCAGGTCTTTTCCTACGGAACGCATCGTGGCATGCACCGACGGTGGCGACGGGACGGTTTCTCCCGCTCGTAGACTGCTCATATTCTCGCGTTCACCAACCCCCTTCCTGCACCGGGCGGCGCCCTGCCCGCCGCGCACCGGAGCGGTCGCCCCGCGGCGATGGCGTCCACGGCGATCCGGCGGCCGCCGGCGAGCGCGACCACCACCGCCGAGCGGGCCGGCGCGGGACCGGGGGCGGCGGAGTGGGTGCGATCCACGGACACAGGGCATCGTCTCCTCGGATCAGCAGGTCTCCGCGGCCAGGACCGCCCGCAGATCCTCGGGGTGGATGTTGCCTCCGCTGACGACGGCCACGTAGGTGTCGGCGGGGGGCAGTTCGGCACGGTGGAAGAGATACGCCGCCGTGGCGACGGCGCCCGAGGGCTCGGCGACCATGCGGGCGCGGGCTGCCAGGAAGGCCGTCGCCCGCCGGATCTCCTCCTCGGTGACGGTGATGATCCCGTCCGCGTACGCGCGCACGTGGCGCCAGGTCAGCGCGCCCAGGGCGGGTGCGCGCAGTCCGTCGGCGGCGGTGCGCGCCGTCTCGGCCGCCGTCCAGGCCACGAGACGGCCGGTGCGGAAGCTCACGGCCGCGTCGCCGGCCAGGGCCGGCTCCGCCCCGACCACCCGGCAGGCCGGGCGCAGCAGTTTCACCGCCGCGGCGACGCCGGACAGCAGGCCGCCACCTCCGACCGGGACGATCACCGTGGCGTCGGCCGGCAGGTCCTCCACGATCTCCAGCCCGACGGTCCCCTGGCCCGCGATGACGTGGAGGTCGTCGTACGGGGGCACCAGGACGCGTCCGAGTCCGGCGGCCAGCGACTCCGCGGTGGAGCGGTACTCCCCGGCCGGCACCAGGATCACTTCCGCCCCGAGTGCGCGCACGGCCGCCGTCTTCACCCGCGCCGCGGTGTCGGGCATCACCACCGTGCAGGGCACGCCGAAGACGCGAGCCGCGTGGGCCACCGCCTGCGCGTGGTTGCCGCTGGAGTGGGCCACGACGCCCGCCGCCCGCACCGCCCCGTCCAGGGAGGCGACGTGGTGGAAGGCACCCCGGAGCTTGAAGGAGCCGGTGGGCTGAAGGTTCTCCGGCTTGAGCAGCAGGGGGTGCTCCCGGTCCGCGAGCCGCAGGAGCGGGAGGCGGACGGCGACGCCGTCGAGGACGGCGCGGGCACGCTGCAGGTCGGCACGGGTGACGAGTGCGCTCATGGGCTCTCCCGGTTGTCGGAACCACTGGTCGTGGACGAGTTCGGCGAGCGTCCCGGGGCGGAGGGGGCAGCGGCCGGCCTCAGGCGGCTCCGGGTTCCCCGGGCAGCACCCGCACGGGCTCCCCGGCGAGGAATGCCGAGACGCACTCGACCGCGTCGGAGTAGCACAGTTCGAACGTGCCGTGCGTGGCGTAGCCCAGGTGCGGGGTCAAAAGCGTGTTGGGGGCCCGCAGGACCGGGTGGTCCGGCGGGAGCGGCTCCTGGTGGTGCACGTCCAGCCCGGCGCCTGCGATCCATCCCTCGTGCAGCGCGGTCAGCAACGCTGCCTCCTCCACGAGCGGGGCGCGCGAGGTGTTGACGAGGTACGCAGTGGGCTTCATCAGCCGCAGGTCCGGTCCGGAGAGCACCGAGCGGGTGCGCCCGCTCAGCCTGAGGTGGAGTGTGACCACGTCCGAGCGGCGCAGCAACTCCTCCTTGGACACGGCCCGTGCGCCTTCCCGGGCCGCCCGCTCCGGCGTCAGGTTCTGGCTCCAGGCCAGGACCTCCATGCCGAAGGCCCGGCCCACGGCGGCCACCCTGCTGCCCAGTTTCCCGAGACCGACGACGCCCAGGACCGCGCCGTCCAGATCACGCCCGAGGCCGGTCTGCCACACCCCGGAGCGCAGCGCGGCGTCCTCGGCGCAGGTCCGCTTCACCAGCCCCAGAATCAGGGACCATGTCATCTCGGCGGCCGGGTAGGGCCTGAGGCGGGTGCCGCAGACCGTGACGCCGAGGGCCCGGGCCGCTTCGATGTCCACGGCCGCGTTGTGCATCCCGGTGGTGACCAGCAGGCGCAGCGCGGGAAGCCGTTCCAGGAGGGCCGCGGGGAAGGGGGTGCGCTCGCGCATCGCGATCACGGCCTCGAAGGGGCCCAGCCGTTCGACGAGTTCGTCCGGGTCGGTGACGTGGTCGTCGAAGAACACGGCCTCCACCCCGTCCGGCAGGTCCGCCCAGCAGTCCAGCGCGGCCGCTGCTCCTGCGTAGTCGTCGATCACGGCGACACGTACCACGTCTCGGGTTCCCTTCTCGCTGCGCACGCTCCTCGTGCGCGGTCCGACGGTGCGGGTCCCGCCGCCCGCGTACGGCGGCGGGACCCGCACCGTCGAGCACCGTACCGGCGGCCGGCGCGGGGGAGGGCCGGTTACGCGACGACCGGTGCGGCGATCTGCACCCGCTTGAGGTGACGGGTGGGGTCGTCGAAGGCGTTGCGGGAATGCATCATGCGCCAGTTGTCCCACACGATCATGTCCCGCGCGCGGTAGCGCACGGCGACGTGGCTCTCGTCGTAGATCTCCTTGCCCCGCCTCAGGAGCCTGGCCGCGAGCTCGTCGCCCTCCGGGACGACCAGGTTGTTGAAGGAGAACCGGAAGACCGTCTCGTCCCCGCGGTCCTCCAGGACCGGGTGCTCGGCGTCGAGGGCGACACCGCGGCGGGCCAGGCCCTCCGTGGACTTCCAGTGGTAGACGGTCTCGCGGAAGTGGCGCTGCTCCTCCTCGGTGAACTCCTCGAGGACGCGCCGGCCGTCCAGCATCGTCGTCTCTCCCCCGGCCCCCGAGGCGGGCTTGACGCACCACAGGGAGAGGTAGCGGGGCGGCAGGCCGCGGAACTCGTACCCCTCGGTGTGCGGCACCAGCGGCCTGCGGTTCTGCGCGTGGTAGATGTCGTCCATGTCGGACTCCGGCTTGAGGTCGCCGACCACGGTCCCCGTGGGCGTGGGCTGGAAGTCGCCCAGTTCCTTCAGGAACGCGACGTGGTCGAAACTCTCGGGGACGTCCACCACCTGCACGTAGCCGTTGTTCGACAGGAGCTGGTGAAAGGCGTACTTCAGGACGTCTTCGGGCAGGAGGTCCCCGTTGACGTCGAAGCAGGAGAGGACGCTGTCCGGTAACTTCGGCATCTTTCTCTCTCTCGGTCGTTTCCCCCGGGCCGCTTTTCGCACGCCCTGCCCTCATGCTCGTCACCCGCCGGAAAGAAAGTCCAGCCGATGCCCTGGCGCGCTTTCGACTGGCTCTCTGCCGCCACTGCAACAAGAGGGACATGCGCGCCATTCACACCGAAACCCCGTGGAAAAATCGCGCAAAACCGACTTGTCCCACATCCTTTGCTGTCGTTCCGCGCCTGGCGCAACCCCGCCCGGAAATCCACCCCGGATCACTTCGGGAACGACAAGAATGGCGACGGAAGAAGAGGGTCCGGCGAAGGCCGGGCAGAGAGGGAAGGACTCCGGGGGAAACGCCACGATGTCATCTTCAGTTGTCCGAGCAATAACCGTTCTCTCATTGTCCGTGTGCTTGGCCGTCTTTTCCTCGCCCACCTTCCCCCAGGACACCGGTTGGGAGTCCCCGAGAGCCGCGCAGCACGGTGCGGGCCTCGTCCCGGCCGCGGGGACCCACGACGACACCGGCCGAGGCCGCTGACGAACGACGCCCGCACCAGGACCCCGGGCACTCCGCGCGACACCGCGCCCCGGGACCGGCGGCCTCAGGGGCCGGCGGTCCCGGACCCCGGCGCCCAGGGCACCTGGGGCGAGCGGTGGTAGTCGATGCCGAGGACCTCCCATCGCGGGGCCTGGGCCGCCAGGCGCCCGCGGAACGCCTCCCAGTCGTGGGAGGACGCCGGGGACCAGCCGATCTCGGCGACCGCTGCGAGCCGGGGGAAGGCCATGTACTCGATCTCGTCACCGGTGCGGATCGTCTCCGACCACAGCGGGGCCTCGACGCCCGTCACGGAGGAGGCGGGGGCGCCCGGCAGCAGCTTCGCCGGGTCCCAGTCGTAGGCCCGGCGCACCTCGACGTTCCCCATCCACGTCACTCCCGGCTCTGTGCCCGGTTCGTACTTGGCGTCCAGGTAGGCGTGGTCGGCCGGGGAGAGGATCAGCCGCGTCCCGGCCCGGGCCGCGGCCGCGGTCTGCTCCGCGTCGCGGCCGGCGGGGCCCCAGTACTGCACCACCGCCCCCTCTGCGGGGTCGGCGGCGGCGAGCTGGTGCCACGCGACGACCGTCTTGCCGTGGTCGCGGACGATCCGCTGCGCCCGTTCCATGAAGGCCGCGTAGTCGGCCGGGGTGGTCGCGTCCGCCTCGTCGCCGCCGATGTGCAGGTACCTGCCCGGGGTCAGCTCCGCGACCTCGCGCACCACGTCCTCGACGAAGTCGTAGGTGCTGCTGCGGCCGACGCACAGCGAGCTGAAGCCCACCTGGGTGCCGGTGTAGACGGGCGGGGCGGTGCCGTCGCAGTTCAGCTCGGGGTACGAGGCCAGGGCGGCCGTGGTGTGGCCCGGCATGTCGATCTCGGGGACCACGGTGATGTGACGGTCGGCCGCGTACCGCACCAGGGCGCGGTACTGGGCCTTGGTGTAGTACCCGCCCTTCCCGCCGCCCACCGCGGTGGAGGCGCCCTTGGCGGTCAGCTCGGGGCGGCTGTCGACGGCGATCCGCCAGCCCTGGTCGTCGGTGAGGTGCAGGTGCAGGTGGTTGACCTTGTACAGGGCCAGCTGGTCGATGTAGCGCCTGACTTGGGCGGGGGTGAAGAAGTGCCGGGCGACGTCCAGCATCGCCCCGCGGTAGCCGTAGCGGGGCCGGTCGACGACCTCGCCGCCCGGCACGGTCCACGGGCCCGGCACGCGCCGGTCCTCCTCCACGGCCGGCGGGAGGAGCTGGCGCAGCGTCTGCACGCCGTGGAACAGACCGGCGGCGCGTGCGGCGCGGACAGTCACCGCCCGTCCGGTGACGGTGAGCCGGTAGCCCTCGGCGCCGAGTCCGGCCGTTGCCCCGTCACGGCCCTCCTCGAGGGAGAGCACGATGCCGTCCGGGGCCGGGGAGCGGTCCAGGGGCAGGCGGTAACCGGTCGAGGGGCGCAGCACGTCCGCGAGGCGGTCGCCGACGCGCGCGGCCCGGTCCGCCTCCGCCTTCCCGGTTCCCTCTGCCGCGCGGACGTGGATCCGGGTGTCGGGGCCGATCCGGAAGGCCGCCGCCGCGGCCCGGGCGGAGACCGGCACGGGGAGGATGCGCCGGTACGCGGCGGTGTCGGGCTCGGGGGCGGGGGGGGGTGCCGGACGCGGAGGCGGAGGGCTGCGGACGCGAGCCGTCCTGGCCGGCGGGAACGGGCGGGACGGAGCTGCACGCGGCGGCCCCGGTGCACAGCAGCAGCGCCGCGAGGGACCGGGGCAGCGGCCTCCTCGGAGCGCGGGGCGCGGAGCGGGGGCGGCGTCGTCTCACGGTGGCTCCTCCGGCACGGTTGCGTCCCTGCGGCAAGGCCCGGGCGGGCGGGCACGGACGACCCCCGGAACCGGACGGCACGGTTCCGGGTACCCGGCGTGCGGGCGGACAGTCGTCTTTTGCTCCGCCCGGCCGCACCCGCCGCCCTCCTCCCTCCCTCCTCGCCCCTTCGCCGCCGGGAGCGGGCGTCCGCGGACCCTTTGGAGGGCCGGGTCGGGGTGAGCGATGCTGGGCCCATGCTGATCAGGGAAGCGACCTCGACCGACTGGTCTTCCGTCTGGCCGTTCCTCCGCGAGATCGCGGCCGCGGGCGACACCTACACCTGGCCCCGCGACATCGACGAGGAGACGGCACGGGCGTTGTGGTTCCCGAACCCGGGACGCACCGTCGTCGCCGTGGACGACGACGGGACCGTCCTCGGCACGGCCAAGACCAACCCGAACCTGGCGGGTCCCGGCTCGCACGTCGCCAACGCCAGTTTCCTGGTCGACCCCCGGCGGTCCGGGCGCGGCGTGGGCAGGGCGCTGGGCGAGCACGTGCTGGAACTGGCAAGGGCGGACGGTTACCGAGCGATGCAGTTCAACGCGGTGGTGGAGTCCAACACCCGGGCGGTGGCCCTGTGGCGCTCCCTCGGTTTCGAGGTCCTGGCCACCGTCCCGGAGGCCTTCGCCCACCCGGAGAAGGGCTGCGTCGGCCTGCACATCATGTACCGCCGGCTCTGAGGCGGTGCCGCGCCGCGACCGGCGCGGCGCCCTGCCGGTACGCGGGCGGGCGGCCCGGCGGGCACGGGCCTCAGCGGGGGCGTGCGGGAAGGGCGACGGGGCTGCGCAGCCCGTTGCGGCCGACCGCCCGCACGCCGAAGAAGACGTCGTCGCCGGACAGTCCCACGGTGTGCTGCACGGTGTCCCCCGCCTGGACCACGTGCGTCCACTCCGGCTCGGCGGCCCCGCGCCACACCACCTCGTAGCCGGCCAGGCCGGACTCGGTGCCCCGCCGCCACCGCAGTTCGGCGGAGGCGCCCAGTTCGTCGGTGCGGACCTGCACTCCGGCCGGGGCACCGGGCGCCTGGGCCAGGGTCCACAGGGCCGCGGCGGTCACCCGGGCCACCCGCGCGGTGTGGTCGACGTCGCACGGGCGCCGCGCGTCCCCGCCGGGCTCCGCGAAGCGGACGGCCGGCCAGCCGCGCTCCAGGAACGGGACGTGGTCCCCGGCCCACCGGTCGCGGTCGTCCCCGTGGACCACCCGCACGTCCACCTCGGCGGTGTCGCCCGCCGCGTCGCGGACGGAACGGGCCAGCCGGCACGAGGGGGAGTCGTCCTTCCCGCCGGCCGGCGCGCCCTGGGCGTACAGCCGCACGGCGCGCGGGGCGCGGGCGCCGTCCTCCGCGGCACCGCCGTCCTCCGCAGCACCGGCCTCCCCCGCGGCACCGCCGCCGACGGCGTCGACGGCGAACACCCCCTGCACGTCCATGCCCGCGGCCTTCAGCTCACCGGCCAGGTGCGACGCCCCGTACAGTCCGTGCGCCTCCCCCGCGACCGCGGCGAGGACGACGGTCGCGGCGGTGCGGCGCGCGGCCAGCACCCGGGCCAGCTCCATGACCACCGCCACCCCGGACGCGTCGTCGTCCGCGCGGGGGCCGTCGCCGTCGGCGGCCGCCGCACCGCAGGCGCGGGAGTCGTAGTGGCCGGAGACCACGTACACCCGGTTCGGCGCGGAGGTCCCCCGCAGGGTGGTCAGCACGTTGGTGATGCGGGTGGGGGTGGGGACCAGGGAGTCCGGCTCCTGGATCCAGGACTGCAGCCGGACGCTCATCCGGCCCCCGGAGACCCTCGCGCACTCCTTCATCCGTGCGTGGACCCAGTCACGGGCGGCACCGATGCCGTGCTCGGGGTCGGTCTGGCTGGAGAGGGTGTGGCGGGCGCCGAAGGCCGCCAGGCGGCGCACCGTGTCCTCGATGCGGCCGGGATCGACCTCCTCCAGCAGTTCGCGCAGTTCCCGATCTGCGTGCGGGGCCGCTTCGGTGCCGTCCGCGGGCCGCGCCGGGGCGCCACCGGGTGCGGGCGGTACCGGCGGGGTGCCGCCGGGCACCGGGGCGTCCGCAGCCGTCGTCTCCGCCGCCGCGGTGGCGGTGAGGAAGGCCCTGCGGTCGGAAGAGGCCAGATCCGACACGGTACGCCCCACCCTTCGTCCGTTCGTCCGTCCTGTACGACCCACCATCGTGATGGCCGGGCGGGTCCGGGACAAGTACCCCGGTACGACCGGCGCGGACGCGTTGTGCGGGAACGGGGAGCACGGCCCCGCACCGGCCCGCACCGGCGCGCCCGGAAGAGGACGGGGCGGAACGGCGCAGCCGGGGGCAGGGACGGAGGCTGCGCACCTTGCACATGCCCATGCAGGGGCCGGCCCACCGCCCCTGCCGGGGAGGCTTCCGGAGGTCTTCCGGCGGATTCTCATTCGTTCGGAATTCCCCTCCCGCCCGAAGAGCCCGCAAAAAGGAATCGACAAGGAATCCGATTCGGCAGCAAGCCCGTCGGCGCCCTTGCCGGAGCCGGGAGCAGGGCCCGGATCAGCCTTGAGGGGAATTTTAAAGAGGATGCGTATTTCTGGTATTCTTTTGCCGTCCCAAGCAGGAGGAGGAAGCCGAATGGCAAAGCGGTTCATCATCGAGTCCGACCTTTCCGGAGAGCCGGACGCCGAGTCCGTGTCCTTTGCCTTCGACGGCAAGCGGTACACCGTCGACCTCACGGAGAGCGAGAAGGAGGAGTTCGCCCGGCTTCTCGCGAGGTACATCGACGTCGCCGAGGAGGAGGCCGGCGCGGGGCAGGCGGGCATCCCGAACCGCAATTCCGAGCCCGACCCTTCCGTCGTTCGCAAGTGGGCGCTCGAGAACGGCATCGAGGTGAACACGAAGGGCCGAATTCCGCATTCGGTCGTCGCCCGGTACAAGAACTCCATGACGGAGACGGCGGACACCTGAGGGCCCCAGGAACGCCGGTGGCCCCGAGGAATTCCTCGGGGCCACCGGCGTTCCCCCGTAATTCCGGAAGGACTGGGAATTCATCCGCCGGAGGAGACACCGCCCGGCCTCCGGGGCACCGGGGGCGGTGCCGGGGGCGAGCGCCGCGGTGTAGCTTGGCGCTCCGAAATCGCAACACGCGCAGGGGGACGTCGTGGCAGTGATGCTCTACCACCCGCTGGTCAACCCTCCTGCGGAGGTCGTGCACCAAGCGCTTCTGTACTGGGACGGGATCTCCTCGGTCGTGCCCCGCGCCCTTCCCGCGCCCGGCCGGCGGCCACCGTCCCGCACCCCCGAACCGGCCCTCGACCTCCTCCGCCCCGACCTGCAAGAACTCCGGGACCGGGGCCTGTACTCCCCGCTCGTGGTGGACCCCGACCTGCTGTACCCGCTGCACCACAGGCCCGAGGCGTGCCCGCCGGACGAGCCGGACCCCACCTGGGTGATCCTGGAGGACGGGCTGCGGCGGATGGCCGGGAGCGGGAGGCCGCCCCGGCCCCCGGCCTCCCCCGGTCACTTCATCATCCCGATGAAGACCCACTGGCGGCTGGAGGAGCTGCTGTGCGAGCTGGGCCTGGCCGAGGAGGTGCAGCGCCCCGACCTCCCGGAGGGCTACGCGTTGTCGGTCGCGGAGGAGGTGCAGCAGTTCGTCGTCGGGACCGTGGTGCGCGGCATCGCCGACGACGCATCCCGGTCCGGTACGGCCCACTTCCCGTACACGGACCGGGAGGAGGCGCACCGGTGGGCCCTGCGGCCCTCCCCCGCGGGGCGCCCCGTCCTCTCCTGGGAGATGGAGCTCGGCCGGCTCCTCCCCCTCCCCGCCCCGGGCACGCCCACCGCCGAGGTGCTGGCGTTCCGCGAACGCCACCGGGACGAGCGCCTGCGCCTGATGCGCGCCCTGCACCGCATGCTCGGTGACCTGCGCCGCGACTACGAGCACCCGGCGGACGTCCTCGCCCGGCTGCGCCGCGAGATCGACCAGGCGGTCGGCGACTACCGGGCCGCGGTGCGCGCCTCGCGCACCGCCTGGGTCAGCCGCTCGGTGACCGTCGCCGTCGCCCTCGGGGCCGCGGGCGCCGGCGCGCACCTGGCGCCCGGCCTGGAATGGGTCCTGGGAACGGTCGGCGGCTACACCCTGAACGTGGCGACCCGGGAGGTCCGGCCCGCGGCGAAGGAGGCCCGCGAGCACGACTTCAGCTACCTGCACCGGGTGGGCGCCTCCCTGGGCGAGCCGCCTCCTGCCCGCCACGGCCTGCTGCACCGCGCGGTCCGGGCCCTGCCCTTTCCCCGTCCGCGCCGGTGACCGGCACCGACGAGGGCGCGGACGGGCCGGGCCGGGCAAACGGACGGACGGACGGGCGGGCTGGGGGTGCCGGCTCGACGGGGCGCTCGTGGTGCGGCCCCGACGGGCCTGCGGTCACCCGCCGGGGCGGGTACGGATCTGCATTCCGGGGCGGCGCCGGTGGACGGTCAGGTACGCCAGGCCGCGTTCGCCCGCGGTGAGGGCGCGCGTGGAGCCGTGGGGCAGCCAGACCAGGGAGCCGGGGGCCAGGGGGACCGGGCCGTCCGGGGTGTCGAGGACACCGCTTCCGTCCACGCCGAGGAGGAGGACGTCGAGGTCGGGTTCGGCGTGGGTGTCGACGCGACGGCCGGGCGGGAGGTGGACGAGGTTGGAGTCCAGTTGACGGCCGGGCTCGTCCAACCGCCAGACCGCGCCTCCGCGTTCGGCGGGGGTCTCGGCGGCGAGGGCCCGCACGTCGCACAGGAGGCGCGCCCGGTCCGCGGGCCCGGAGGCCCCGGCGGACCCGGCAGGCTCGGCGGGCTCGTCGGACCGGCCGGGTTCGTCGGGGCCGTGCGGGGTGTCGGTCGGCATCGTCTTCTCCTCGTGGCGCGGCGGGTACGGCGGGTACGGCGGGCGGGGGCCGGCCGGGGTCCGGCCCGGTCCTGTCCCGCCCCCGGGCGCCGAGTCGGAGCCGGCACCCGGGGGCGGGACCATGATCAGGCCAGGCCCAGGTCCGGGCCGAACACCTCGTAGTGCACGTCGCGGGCCGCGACTCCGCCACGCAGCAGGTCCTCCCGGGTGGCCTTCAGGAAGGGCACCGGGCCGCACAGGTAGGCGGTCGTGCCGGCGGGCAGGTCCAGGACGGAGAGGTCGCACAGACCGGTCCTGGCTTCACCGTCGCGGGCGCCCTGCTCGTACCACAGGTGGAGTTCGGCGCCGGGGAGCGCGTCGACGAGGGCGGCCTGCTCGGCGCGCATCGCGTGGTCGTCCTCGCTGCGGTCGGCGTGCACGACGACGACGCGGCGTCGGGAACCGGTGTCCGACAGGTGCCTGAGCATGCCGATCATGGGGGTGATGCCGATGCCTGCCGAGGCGAGCAGGAGGGGGCCGTCGCCGTCCTCCAGGGCGATGTCGCCGAAGGGCGCGGAGAGCTGGAGGAGGTCGCCCTCGCGGGTGTGGCGGTGCAGGTGGTCGGAGACCTCGCCGGCGGGCCGGCCGCCGCCGTGGACGCGCTTGACGGTGAGGCGGCGCTGCTCGGCGAGCGGGCCGCTGGAGAGGCTGTACTGGCGCAGCTGCCGGCTGCCGTCGGGCAGGTCGACCGCGACGCTGACGTACTGGCCGGGGCGGAAGCCGGGGACGGGGGCGTCGTCGGCCGGGGAGAGGAGGAAGGAGACGACGTCGGCGGTCTCCTCCGTGCGGGCGTCGACGCGCCAGGGGCGCCACTGGCCGTACCGGTCGCTCCCCGCCTGCGCCATCAGCGTCTTCTCGGCGGCGATGAGGGACTTGGCCATCAGCCAGTAGACCTCGTCCCAGGCGGCGGCGACCTCGGGGGTCACGATGTCCCCGAGGACCTCGACGATGGCGGCGAACAGGTAGTGGTGCACCAGCGGGTACTGGTCCTCGGTGACGCCGACCGACACGTGCTTGTGCGCGATGCGGGCGAGCATGGCGTCCGGCCTGTCGTCGGGGCGCTCCAGCAGCAGGGTGGCGAACGTGGCGATGGAGCCGGCCAGTGCCTTCTGCTGCTCGCCGTTGACCTGGTTGCCGCGGTTGAACAGGTTGTCGAGCAGTTCGGGGTGGTCGGCGAACATCTTCCCGTAGAAGACGGGGGTGATGTCGCCGATGGCGGCGCCGACGACGGGCAGCGTCTCGCGGACGACGGCTGCGGAGGAGGCGGACAGCATGGACTCTCCCTAATGCGAATCTTGAATGCCGATTTACGGCGATGGTGCGGCGCCGCGGGTCGCGGCGCGCCGTCAGGGGGACACGGGGGGCGGGCTTGTCACGGTGGGGCCGAGTCCGAGGAGCACCGGCCCGGTGGGGGCCGCGGTCAGGTCGGCGACGGTCAGCGGGTCCAGGCTGGCGAAGAACGCCTCCTGGGCGGTGCGCAAGGCGGAGCGCAGGCGGCAGGCGCGGCGCAGCGGGCAGGGCGGCTCGTCGTCGCACCCGACGACGTCGCCCTCCCCCTCGAGTTCGCGGACCAGCCGCCCGACGGAGACGTCGGCGCCGCTCCCGGCGAGGGCCAGTCCCCCGCCCCGGCCCCGCCGGGCCTCGACGACCCCGAGGTGCTGCAGGCGGCTGACCACCTTCGCGGCGTGCGAGTACGGCACCGCCAGCGCCTCGGCCACGTCCCGGGTGCGGAGGAGCTCCGCCTCCTCGGTACGGGCGGCGAGGAGCATGGCCACACGCAGGGCCAGGTCGGTGAACTTCGTCAGGCGCACACCCAGAAATTATCAAATAAGCATCTGGAATGAATATTTGGGAGGGGGTGACATCGAACACGTTCGAACCGGCCACACAGGGTGCACCCCGGCCGCGACGCCGGGCGACCGACCGCATCGACCACCGGGCGACAGGGCCGCACCTCACGCCGGGGATACGAACCGCCGATAAGACTTTTCATGGCCATATGTCCCTGTTCTGTAACGTGACGCGTCCATCGGCGAATGAACGTTTCTTGCGTGCAAATCTGTGGATCCCGGCGCGATGCCGGGTTTGCACCATCGGAACGTCACGGGCCGCTCACCGGCCCGTTGCTGTACGGAAAGTGAGGGACCGCCATGTCCCGTACCAGACGTCTGGCCGCTGCCGCCCTGGCAACCGGAGCGCTGCTGGGAGCCGCCGCGCTCCCGGCCTCCGCCTCCGACGGCGGCCGCGACCGCGACCACCGCCACGAGCACCGCCACGACCGGGACCACGACGGCCGCGACCGCGACCGGGACCGTCACGACCGGGACCGGGACTGGGACCGGGACTGGGACCGGGACTGGGATGACCGCGACCGCGACCGCGACCGGGACCGGGACCGCGGCCGCCACCGCGGCCACGGACTCGTCCTGCGGGCGGTCCAGTACGACAGCCCCGGCCCCGACCTGCGCACCGACCGCAGCCTGAACGGCGAGTGGGTGCTGGTGAAGAACACCTCGCGCGAACGGGTCCGGCTCGGGGGCTACACCCTCGACTGGGACGGCCGCTCCTACCGCTTCGGCCGCATGACCCTGCGCGGCGGTGAGGAGGTGAAGGTCCACACCGGCCACGGCCGCGACAACCGCGATCACGTCTACCAGGACCGCGACCGCCACCAGTTCGACAACCGCAGCGGCCGGATCACCCTGCGCGACGACGACCGCTTCGTCGACCGGTGCAGCTGGGACCGCTGGGACGACGGCCGCGTGTCCTGCTGACCTCCTCGGCCACCGGCCTTCCCGTCTGATCTCCCCGCCCGGCGCTGCCCCCACCCCGTGAAGGGGGCAGCGCCGTCGGCGTGCCCGCCCGCCCGGCCGGAGCGGGACCGGCACGGGACGGGCCCTGACACGGGGCCCGGCACGCGGGGCGGCGGGGTCATCCGCCGTGGCGGCGGACCATGGGGGCGGCCATGGGGGCGTCGGCGAAGTCGCCGGCGGCGATCCGTGCGGCGACGGTGCGGCGCACCAGGCGGTCGGCCAGGCGCGGCGCGTGCCGGGCCAGCGCCGTCTCGACGCGCCCGCGGGCGGTGGTCGCCAGGTCCCTGGGGGCGCGGCGCGCGGTGGCCGCGGCGACGACCGCCGCGACCACGCCCTCGACCGGCTCCGGCCGGGAGACGGCGTCCAGGGAGAGGCCGGCCCGCCGGGTGCTGTCGTGGATCGGGCTGCGCACCATGCTCGGGTACACCGTCGTCACCCCGATGTGGGTGCCGACCTCGAGCCGGAGCGCGTCGGCGTAGGCGGCCAGGGCGCGTTTGGAGACGCCGTACGCGGCTGCCAATGGCAGGGGCAGGAGTGCCATCCGCGAGGCGATGAAGACCACCCGCCCGCGGGAGCGTTCCAGGTGCGGCACGGCGGCGGCCGTCGTGTGCCAGGCGCCGAGCAGGTTCAGCTCCAGTTGTGCCCGCACCTCCTCCCCCGGCGGGAGTTCGGCCGGGGCCGGTCCGCCGCGGCCGGCGTTGTTGACCAGCAGGTCGATGCCGCCGAGCAGGGCCGCCGCCTCGGCGACCGCCGCGTCGACGGCCTCCGGGGAGGTGAGGTCGCAGGGGACGAACCGGATGCCGGCGTCGTCGGGGCGCACCAGGTCCAGTCCGACCACGTGCGCGCCCAGTTCGGTGAAGCGCGCGCTCATGGCGCGGCCGAAGGTTCCGGCCGCCCCGGTGAGCACGATCCGGCGGCCGGACAGGGCGTGGGGGCCCGGCGTGGGGCCCGGCGTCCGGGGCGGGCGCAGTTCGCGCCGGACGGTGCGCAGGTACTGGTCGACGTCGATGCGCATGTGCGGGCGGCGGTCGCCCCAGCGGGCGCGGGCCGCCCCCAGCTCCTCGACGGCGGCCGCGCGCATGGCGTCGCGGCCGGGCAGCCGGTGGGCGCCGGAGCGCACGGCCGCCACGAGCCGTGCCTGCGCCTCGACGACGGGCAGCGCGGACCCGGTGGACTGCATCAGCCCGACGTAGGAGAGCGCGTCGTCGTCGAGGGGGAAGACGTGGCGGTGGAGCAGCAGGCGCGACGGGTCGTCCGCCTCCCCGCCCTCCCCGCCCTCCAGGAACGGCACGGCGGCCCGGTACCCGGTGCACCAGACGACGTGGTCGACCTCGTCGGCCGTGCCGTCGGTGAAGTGCACCCGCCCCTCCTCGAAGCGGGAGATGCCCGGCCGGACGAGGATCCGGCCCTGCGCGACCAGGGCGGGGACGGTGTCGCTCAGGGTCGGGTGGTCCTGGAGGACGCCCCGGCGGGGGGCGGGCAGGCGCGGGCCGGCCGGCAGCCGGGGGCCTGCCAGCCGCAGCACCGCCTGGGAGACCGCCTGTCGCACCCGCCACGGGAGGACGGCGGCCAGGGCGCCGTTGAGCTGGTCGGAGGGGCGGCCGAGGAGCCGCTTGGGCAGCACCCACACCCCGCGGCGGGCCGACAGCAGCACGGTGTCCGCGTGGCCGGCGAGTTCGGTGGCGATGTCCATCGCGGAGTTCCCGGTGCCGACGACGAGCACCCGCCGGCCGGCGAACTCCTCCGGGGTGCGGTAGGTGTGCGCGTGCGACTCGGTGCCGGTGAAGCTGCCCGGGTAGGGCGGGTCGGGGTGGCGGGGGATGTGGTTGTGGCCGTTGGCCACCACCAGGTGCCCGGCGGTCTCGCGGCTGCGCCCGCCGGGGCCGTCGAGTTCGAGTTCCCACCCGTCGCCGGTGCGGCGGGCGGAGACCAGGGTGGTGCCCAGCCGGAACCTCTCCGTGACGCCGAAGCGGTCGGCGTAGCCCTGCAGGTACTCCAGCATCCGGGCACGGTCGGGGTAGTCCGGCCACTCCGGAGGCATGGGGTGGTCGGAGAACCGGGTGCGCGGCTTGCTGGTGTTGAGCCGCAGCCCTTCGTAGGCGGCGGTGTCGTCGTCCAGCCGCCACAGTCCGCCGAGGGCGGGCGCGCGCTCGACGCCGACGACGGGGACGCCCGCCTCGACCAGGGCCTTGACCGCGGCTATGCCCGCGGCGCCGCCGCCGACGACGACCGTCGTCCCCGGGCCGAAGCCTCCCGGACCCGCCGGGGCGGGGTCGACGGGGCCCGTCGGCGCGGGGCCCGACGGCCCCGTCGGTTGCGGCCCTGGCGCACCGGGCCCTGCCGTACCGGACTCCGCCGCACCGGACTCCGCCGCACCGGGCTCCGCAGTGCCCTGCCCGGTGGTTTCCGGCCCGGTCGTTTCCGGCTCCGGGTTGCTCGCGCTCGTCCCCATCACACCGTCACACAGCCTCTCATAATCCATCGGGTGATGGATTATGAGTCACGCTCGGCGTCCGCACCAGGGGGTGCGTAGAGGCGGCCGATCAAGCGGTGGGCGTAGGCGCGGAACTCGCGCTTCTCCCGGGCCGCTGCCACCGCGTCGCCGCCGGCCGCCGTCAGGGCGGCCACGTGGCCGTGCGCCGCCCACACCAGGCTGCGGACGGTGACGTGCGGCGTCGGCTCCACGACGGCGCCGCGGCCGGCCGCGTCCAGCAGGGCCTGCTCGATCTCGTGGTAGATCGGCAGTGCGTACGCCTCGTCCAGGGGCGAGTGACGGGTGGGGTCCAGCCAGCGCCGCAGCCACAGGAACGTGGTGTGGGGGTGGTCGTCGAGGAAGTCCACGAACGCGTCGACCAGGTCGCGCAGCGCCTCCACCACGCCGCTGCCGTCGGGGCCCGAGCGCACCGCCTCGGTCAGGCCCCGGACCGCGGGGGCCAGACCGGCCCGTTCGGCCTCGAAGACCCTGGCGAAGCAGGCGTCGTACAGCGACTCCTTGGTCGCGAAGTGGTGGTGGATGCTGGATACGTCGATCCCGACCCGGCCCGCGATGTCGCGCATGGACACCCCCTCCATGCCGTGCCGGGCGAACAGGGCGGTGGCCTCGGACAGGATCCGCTCGGAGGTGGGAGGCCCCGACCGGTCCCGGGGAGGCCGACCGCGCCGCCGGGCCCGCGGCGCGGCCTCCGCCCCGGCGGCCTCCCCCGCCCCGCCGGCGGCCGCGACCCGTTCCGTTCCCGCGTTCTTCCCGGTCTTCTCCGTGCTCTTCCTCATTCCGCACAGTCTGGCTACGATCCCCCCACCCCGCAATCAAGCAGTGAGTGGATTTATGAGCGCGCTCCCCCGCCCGAACCGCGGCACCGCACGGCCGACCGCCGCCGTTCCCCGGGCGGGCCTGGTGCAGTACGCCCTCGGCTCGGCCGGCATGGGCATCTACGTCACGGTCCCGGGGCTGCTGCTGCTCTACTTCCTCACCGACACCCTCGGGGTCCCGCCGTGGCTGGCGGGCCTGGCGCTCCTGGTGCCGAAGGTCGTCGACGTGGTGCTGCACCCGTTCGTCGGATCCGTCTCCGACCGCGACCGGGCCCGCAACGGCAACCGCGTGCGGGTGCTGGCCGCCGGGTGCCTGCTGGCGGTCGCGTTCACGGCGACCTTCGCCGTCCCCGGGTCCGCCGCGGCGGACCCGTACCTGGCGGCCGGGTGGGTGGCGGTGTGGTTCGTCGTGGGCAACACGCTGTTCGCGGCCTACCAGGTGCCGTACCTGGCCACCCCCACCGATGTCGACGTGGGGTACGACGAGCGTACCCGGATCATGTCGTTCCGCATGGTGGTGCTGACCCTGGGCATCCTGGTCGGCGGCGCCCTCGCCCCGCTGCTGGTGGGGGACGGCTCAGGGGTTTCCGGATACGTCGTCATGGCGCTGTGCCTGGGGGCGTTCATGCTGGTCTTCCAGGCCGTGGGGGTCGGCGGTGTCCGCAGTCTGGCGCGCGCCGGAACGGCCCCGGGCGGGGCCGCGGAAGGCAGGGCGGCGGAAGGCAGGGCGGCGGAAGACGGGGCGGCGGCCGGCGCAGTGCCGCCCGCGCGCGCGGCGCTCGCACAGGCGTGGAGCGTGCTGCGGGCGAACCGGTCGTTCCGGGTGCTGGCCGGCTCCTACCTGCTGGTGTCGACCACCACGCACCTGGTCCTGGCGGGACTGCCCTACTTCGCGGAGTACGCGCTCGGCCGGCCCGGCCTCACCACGGTCCTCGTCGGGTCCTTCGTCGCCCCCGCCCTGGTCGCCACGCCCGTGTGGTTCAGGATCTCGCGGACCCTGGGCAAGCAGCGCTGCCTGCTGGCCGCGCAGTGGGCCTTCGTCCTCGGTTCCCTGGGCATGCTGGCGGGGGCGAGGACCGGCCTGGCCGTGGTCGTCCTCGCGACGCTGGTGCTGGGGGTGTCGTTCGCCGGGCTTCAGCTGTTCCCGTTCTCGATGGTCCCCGACACCGTGCGCGCGGCCGGCGCGGGCGAGGTGGACCGCGCCGGCGCCTACACCGGGGTGTGGACCGCGACGGAGGCCGTGGGGTCGGCCGCCGGGCCGTACCTGTACTCCGCGGCACTGGCCGCCGGCGGCTTCGCCGCCACCCGCGCCGGCGAGCAGGTCGCCCAGACCGCGGGCGCGCACACCGCGGTCCTGCTCGGCTTCACCGTGCTGCCGGCCGCGCTGATGGTCCTGTCCGTGCTCGCCCAGCGCCGCTATCTCCTCGACTCCGACGCCCGCGGCCGCCCGGAGCACCCGGCGACCGACCCGGGAGCGGCACCGGGAACACCTCGGGAGGCATGACCTGCCCTCAGTCGTGTCGCACCGGGCGCGGACCGCGGGGCGGACTGCCGGGCGCGGTCCGTCACGGACCCGCGGGCCCGGCCACGTCGACGGCCTCGAAGCCCTCGCGACGCATCCGCTCGGCCCCCCAGAGACCGAGCGGCCCCAGCGCCTGATTGAGCGTACGCCCGTGCTCCGTCAGGGAGTACTCCACCCGCGGCGGCACCTCGGCGTAGACCTCCCGGTGCACGAGACCGTCCTGCTCCATCTCGCGCAGGTGCTGCGTCAGCATCTTCTCGCTCACTCCCGGCAGACCGCGGCGGAGTTCGGCGAAGCGACGCACGCGATGGGCGTCGAGTTCCCAGAGGATCAGCCCCTTCCACTTGCCGCTCACCACGTCGAGCGCGGCGTCGATGCCGCAGATGTAAGGCCCGCGTCTCGGCGCCCCGGCCATCACTGATCCCCCTTACCGAAAGGTGAGTACCGCAGAAAATAGTAGGTACTTCCGGGAATGGTGACGCTCTCCGAGCATGGAGGGGTGAACGAACAGCAGAACCACACCAGCAGCCAGAACAGCCCTGTCACCGTGATCGGGCTCGGCCCGATGGGCCGGGCGATGACACGCATCCTCCTCGCCGCCGGCCACCCGGTCACCGTATGGAACCGCACCGTCGGCCGGACCAACGGCGTCGTCGCCGACGGAGCGACGCTCGCGGCCACACCTGGCGAAGCGGTCGAAGCGAGTGACCTCGTGATCCTCAGCCTCACCGACTACCGGGCGATGTACGACATCCTCGGCAGCGCCGCCGAATCGCTCGCCGGCCGGACGCTGGCCAACCTGAGCTCCGACACTCCGGACCGCTCACGCGAGGCGGCGGCCTGGGCGGCGGGCCACGGCGCGACCTTCCTCACCGGAGGTGTCATGGTCCCCGCGCCGATGGTCGGCACGGAGGCGGCCCACGTCTACTACAGCGGCCCCGACGAGGCGATGCGCAGCCACCTGACGACGTTGAAACTTCTCGGGGCACCCAAGTACCTGGGTGAGGACCCGGGGCTCGCCCAGATGATGTACCAAGCCCAACTCGCACTGTTCCTCACCACCTTGTCCGGGCTGATGCACGCCACCGCGATGCTGGAGACCGCAGGCCTGAAGGCGAGGGAGGCGCTGCCGGAGCTGCTCTCCTCCGCCGACTCGCTCGGCGACATCCTGAGGGCCGGTGAGGAGATCCCCGGCACCGCGCTCGATGCCGGAGAGCATCCCGGCGACCTCAGCACGGTCACCATGATGGGCGCGACGTCCGACCACATCGTGGAGACCAGCACGTCGCTCGGCCTCGACCTCGCACTCCCGCTGGCCGTGCAGGCCCACTACCGGCGCGCGATCGAGAACGGACACGGCGGCGACAACTGGACCCGCATCATCGACAGCATCCGGGGACCGCGCTGACCGGACACAGGACCGGTGAACACGCTCCCGGCCGGCCCGTACCGAGGACGTACCGAGGAGTTCGCCTCCGGACTGCCGTTACGGCCCGTCACGGACCGGCGGTCCCGGCCCGGTCGGCAAGCTCGGCGAGCGCCTCGGCGAGCCACTCGCGCTCCGCGCGGCTCGTCGCGCGTGCGACCCGGAGCATGCCCCGGCGGAACAGGTCCTCGGTGTCCTTCGCCCGCACCGGCCTGCCCTTGTCGTAGAAGAAGCTCGCAGGGGCTTCCAGGAAGTCCAGCCGACGGCGGAGCACGGCTGCCTGGGCCACCGGGTCGTACAGGTGCCGCAGGAACGCCAGGAGCGTGAAGAACCGGGTGCTGTCGGTGATCTCGACCGGCTTCGGGTCGCGCAGCCGGCCCAGCAGCGCGGCCCGCCCGGCCGGGGTCAACGACAGGATGCGGCGGGGCGCGGCACCCGCCCCGGGCTCGGTGTGCTGCTCCAGCAGGCCCGTTTTGACCAGGCGGGTGATGGCCGGGTACAGCGCGCCGTCACTGACGGGGCGCACGTGCCCGCTCAGGGCCGTGATGCGCTCCTTCAACTCGTAGCCGTGCAGGGGCTCGTCGTGCAGGAATCCCAGGATCGCCAGCTCCAGCACCGTCCGGCCCTCCGTCCTGCCCTTGCCCGCTGGGCCGACTCTATGCTACCTCTGATCGAGGTACCTCTAAACGAGGTATTGGTTCGCGAAGGGGGAAGGCGTGGGCGGAACGACGGCTGCCGGGTCCGAGGGGGCACCGCCCGGACCGCGGCCGGGACCACGCCCGGGACCAGGCTCGAAATTACGGCCGGTACCGCCGTCGGAGGCGTCGGAGGCGTCGGAGGCGTCGGAGGCGTCGGAGGCGTCGGAGGCGTCGGAGGCGTCGGAGGCAGGAGGATGTCCGAAGACCCGGCCGAGGGCCCACCGGCGCCGGATCGCGGCCCTCGCCGGGCCCGTCTACCTCGAACTGCTCGCCGGGGTGGTCACCGGGATCGTCGACATGCTGTGGGTGGCCCGCCTGGGCGGGGCCGCGGTCGCCGCGGTGACCGTCGCCACCAATGTCGAGAACGTGCTGCTGGGCGTGGTCCTCATGGCTTCGTCCGGCACCACCGTCCTGGTGGCGCGGGCCGCCGGGGCGGGCAGCCCCGGCGGGGTGCGCGCGGCCGTCCGCGGCGGCTGGGCGCTGTTCGCACTGGTCACCCCGGTCGTCGCGGTCGGCGGCTGGTGCGTCCGCGAACCGCTCGCCCGTCTCCTCCTGGGCGGTGCCGACGGGGGCGCGGCGGTGGAGTCCACCGCCGGGTTCCTCGCGGTCTCCCTGCCGGGCATCACGTTCCTGTACGCCCAGACCGTCCTCAACGGAATCCTCAAGGGCACGGGCGACACCCGCACTCCCATGCGTCTCGCGCTCCTCGCCAACGGCCTGAACCTCGCCCTGGACCCGCTGCTGATCCACGGGCTGCTCGGGATGCCGGAACTCGGGGTCCGGGGTGCGGCCCTGGCCACCGTGGCCGGACGGTCCGCGGCACTCGCCGTCGGATTCGCGGTGCTCCGCGGCAACGGGCCGGTGCGCGAGGCGGCCCGGGCGCCGGGCACCGTGCCCGTCACGGCCGCGCTGCGCCGCACCGCCGCCGTCGGGCTGCCCCTGTCCGGCGACTTCCTGGTCCGGATGGCCGGCTCCCTCGCCCTGGTCGCGGTCGTCGCCCGGCTCGGCGTGACGCCGGTCGCCGCGTACGGCATCGCGACCAAGGCGATGTACGTGGTCACGATGGCCTTCTACGCGGTGCGCCAGGCCACCGCGATCCACACCGCCCACCTGCTCGGGGCCGGCCACGACGAACGCTCCGCGATCGGCCGGCAGGCCGTGCTGACCGGAGGCGCGGTCGCGGTGCTCGCCTCGGTGCTCCTGCTCCCCACCGCGCCGTGGGCGATGCGGCTGTTCGGCGCGGAACCGGACGCGGCCGCCGCCGGCGCCCTCTTCCTGCAGTGCATCGGCCCGTACCTGGTCCTGCTCGGCTGCTTCATCCCCCTGGGCGGGGTGTTCGAGGGCAGCGGGGAGGGCTCACTGCTCCTGCGCGTGACCGCGCTGGGGACGGTGGCCCAACTGGCCCTGGCCCATGGCCTGTCGGGGCTCGGCCTGCCGGGCGTCTGCCTGGCGATGGCACTGAGCGCCGCCCTGCAGTGGGCCGCCGTCGCAGCCCTGTTCCGCCGCCTCGGGGCCGGCGCGGCACGCTGAGTGCGGTCCCGGCTGCCCCTCCCCCGGAACCGCAGGCGCCCGACGGCTCCTGCCGGTGTTCCGGCAGGAGCCGGCCGGCCCGCTCCCACCGGCCTGCGGCGCGCCCGCAGGACGAACGCCGGACCGGCTCCGGACGCGCCCGGGCGAATCACAGGGAGTACAGGGCAGAGTGGCGATGGCGGGTCGGCGGGACGTCGATGCCGAGGTCGGTCTCCCACCACGGCCCGTCCGTGGCCGCCGCGCCCGCTCCGTACCGCGCTCGGATCGCGGCAAGGTCGTCACGGACGCCGCGGCGGGCCCGGCCCTCCTGCACGGCGGCGTCCCCGGAGACGCAGCCGCAGCGCATCAGATACACGGCCAGGCCCGTGAGCCGCCTGCGGTGCGTCAGCCGGGCCGGGCGCGGGCGCCGCCCCTCGGCCTCCGCCGCACGCAGTTCGGCCGCCGAGTACCGCAGGTCGGCGAGGACGTAGGGCGCGCAGCGGCCGAGGTGGGGACGCGCCTCGTACCAGCCGGCCAGGAAACCGTGCCGTCGGACGTGGTGAACGGTGCGGGACACCGGTAACTCCCGGATGCGATCGGGTGCGTTCGGCACGGGCGGAACCCCGCACCGCCGGAAGTGCGGGCGCGGCCGAGGGCGCCCCGGGCCGAGATCGGGAGGCCGGGGCCACCGGGGCCGGGACAGGCTCTACGAGTCGACCGGAACGTCGGCGGGGCCCTGCCGGTCCGCCACGAAGGCGGTGAACGCCGCCCAGGCGTCGGGCGCGAAGGTAAGCGACGGGCCACCCCGGTCCTTGGAGTCCCGCACGTGCACGGCGCCCGGAGCAGCCGCCACCTCGACGCAGTTGCCGCCCTCGTTGTCGCTGTAACTGCTCTTGAACCAGGCGAATCCGGAGTTCACAGCTCCCCCACCAACCGCTTGACCAGGGCCACAGACTCCCACGGAGTGAGCGCCTGAGAGCGCAGAATGCCATACCTCCGGCTCAAGACGCTCACCGATTCCGGCTTCGAAATCAAGGTGCTCTGCCCCTGCCCCTCCACATAGGCCAGGCTGCGGTGCTCTCCCGTCTCGATCAGGACCAGGGGGCCGGCCATACCCGCGTGCTCCTCACGCCGGGTCGGCATGACCTGGATCTTGACGTTGCGGAGTTCGGCGCACTCGACCAGCCGCTCCAACTGCCCCTTGAGAACCGCTGTTCCGCCCAAGGGACGACGGAGCACCGACTCCTCGATCACGAAGTTCAGCAACACCAGCGGTTCGCGCGTCAAGACCTCCCGCCGTTCGATCCGGGCCGCCACGAACCGCTCGATCGCCTCGTCCCCCAGTGGAGGGACGCGGACCCGGAACAGTGCTCTTGCGTACTCCTCGGTCTGCAGCAGGCCGGGGAACGTCTGGTTCTCGTACGAATAGAGGCTGACCGCGTCGGCCTCCAGCCTCGCGAAGTTCCGGAAGTGCGGCGGGTAGCGGGCCAGTTCAAGGAACTCCTTCCCGGCCCGGAGGACGCCTTCGGCGCGCAGCAGGTCGTCCACGCGGTCCACGAAGTCCGGCTGCGGGATGCGCCGGGCGTGCTCGAACGCCGCCACCGACGACTCCGAGTACCCGGTCATCCGACCCAGTTCCGTCTGCGTCAGTCCCGCCTTTGTACGGAACAGCGCCAGTTGACGGCCGAAATAGCGCAACACCTCCGAAGCGGAACCGTCCTCCCCGTCCTGCACGCCCCGGGCGTCCGTCTCCCCCGCCTTACGCATTACCTGCCCCCTGTTTCCGTTTCTGCCCCATCGGGCCGCATCGGCCTCCGCCGGCCTGCACGGTGGCCGACGACTGCTCACAGTCCCTCACCGTGAGGGTGTTTCCGCTGGTCAGGCTATGCGCGGAACGCAAAAGTCGGGGGCGTGAAAACCGAAATTACCTCTTCCGTGTTGTGCCGCCGGTTCCCCGCGACCGACTACGGGGCGCACCTCGCCCGCCGTCGGGCGGTGTTCCACCTGACCGGTTGCGGGCACCCGCCGAAGAGCGACACCTCCACCGCCGTGGCGCTGATCGTCAGCGAACTCGCGGCCAACGCCGTGCGCCACGGCAGCGCGTCCGGGGAGGCGGCCGACGGTGGCTTCCGCCTGCGCGTCACGGCGGGCCCCGCGCCCTGCACCGTCCGTGTCGAGGTCTCCGACGCCCTCGGCGGCGTACTGCCGTGGCTCACCCGGTGCGACGACGGCGAAGCGGAGTCCGGGCGCGGGCTGCTGCTGGTCGACTCGGTCGCCGCCCGATGGGGCGTCACCCCGCACGGCCCGGCCGGGAAGACCGTGTGGGCCGAGTACGACGCACCGCCGCCGTGAAGCGCCGGGCCGCGGCGAGCCGGGCCGTGGTGAGCCGGGCCGTGAAGTGCGGTTCCCCCGAAGGGTTTTCCCTCCCCCGCGCGGGCGGGGTGTGCCAGGGTGGGCGGGTGACGCGCGACGAACTGCTGCACGCCCTGGCCAACCTGCGCCGCGCCCGGATCGGGGAAGTGCGGGCTCCGCACAAGCCCCTCCTGCTGCTGTGGCTGCTGGGCCGGTTCGCGGCCACCGGCAGCAGCGAGGTCGCCTACGGCGAGGCCGAGGGGCCCGTCAGCCGGATGATCAACGCGTACGGGCCGCCGGTGAAGAACGCGTCCGACGCGCGACGGCGGGCCGCCATGCCGTTCGTCCACCTGGAGCGCGAGCTGTGGGAGCTGCGCGACGCGCACGGCCGGCCGGTCGCGCACACCGTCGCCGAGAGCGGCCCGCGACTGCGCGAGCAGGGCGCGACGGGCCGCCTGGCCCCGGACGTCGAACGGCTGCTGGCCGATCCGGGAACGCTGGCCGCCGCGACCCGCCTCCTCGTCGACCTGCACTTCACCCCCGCCCTGGAGCCCCTGATACTCGCCGACGCCCGCCTGGACCCGGCGGTGCTGGAGGAGACCGGGTACGTGCGGACGACGGTGCGGCGCCGCCCGCGCCGGGCCGGCTTCTCCGAGCAGGTGCTGGACGCGTACGGACGGGCGTGCGCGATGTGCGGCTACGACGGCGCGCTGGGCGGCCGGTCCGTCGGGCTGGAGGCCGCCCACGTGCGCTGGCACAGCCAGAACGGCCCGGACGAGCTCGGCAACGCACTGGCACTGTGCGAACTGCACCACGCCCTGTTCGACCTCGGCGCCCTCGGCCTCACCGACGACCTTCGCGTGCGCGTCTCCCGCCACTACACCGCGCGCAGCACGGCGGGCCGGGCCGTGACGGACCTCGATGGCCGCCCGCTGGCCGCGCCCCGGGACGGCGGCCCTTCGCCCGCCCCCGCCTTCGTCGCCTGGCACGGCCGGCAGGTCTTCAAGGACGGGCAGGTCCTGGCCGCGTAGCGCCGGACGGCCGTGGGCCGTCCGTGCCCGCGAGCGTGGGTGCGGGCGCCGGAGCGCGGCCTCTCCCTCCGGGATCGCCGGGGCCGCGGAGTAAAAAGGCAGGATTGACTCGCCCTGCGAGGCCCCCGATGATCGCTCCGGACCAAGGACGGCAACCCGGTCCTCCCGCCGGGGCCGAACCCGACCGCGGCGAGAAGGACAGGTGCCGGCCCGCGAACCGAGAGGATCCCCGACCGTGCACTCCGACGAACCGCGTACCAGCACCTCCGCCGCTCCCGTCCCGTCGTCCGCCCGGACCGTGGCCGTGCTCGGCCCCGGAGGGATCGGCGGCCTGCTCGCCGCGCTGCTCTCCCGCGCCGGACACCGCGTCATCTGCATCGCGGGCGAGGAGACCGCGGACGTCCTGCGCCGAAAGGGCGTCCACCTGGACAGCGGCCGGCACGGCTCCTTCACCGCCGAGGTCGAGGCGGACACAGCGCTGCGCGAGCCCGTCGGCCTGTGCCTGGTGGCGGTGAAGCACACCTCGCTGGACGCGGCGCTCGACCGCGTCCCGCCCCGGCACGTCGCAGACGGGCTGCTCGTGCCCCTGCTCAACGGCGTCGAGCACCCGGCCCTCCTGCGCGCACGCTACGGCGACCGGCAGGTGGCACCGGCCGTGATCCGCGCCGAGTCCACCCGCACGGCCCCCGGCGTGATCGAACACGGCACCCCGTTCACCGAGATCGACCTGGCCGGACCGCAGGAACGCCTCGAACCGCTCGCCGCAATGCTCACGGCCGCCGGGGCGAACACCCGCGTCATGCCGGACGAGAACGCCGTCCTGTGGGCCAAGCTGACCCTCCTGGCCCCCTTCGCGCTGCTCACCACCCACCACCGGGCGCCCATCGGCAGCATCCGGACCGGGCGCCGGGAGGAACTGGAGGCCATGGTCGAGGAGGTCGCCGCGGTGAGCCGGGCCTGCGGCGGACCGGGAGACACCGCTCCGATCCTGGCCCGCTACGAGGCGTTCCCGGCCGCCACCAAGTCGTCCATGCTGCGCGACGCGGAGGCGGGGCGCCCGCTGGAACTCGACGCGATCGGAGGCGCCCTGCTGCGGGCCGCCGAGCGGCACGGCCTCCAAGTGCCGATCACGGCCCGTCTGGTGGCAGATCTCCAGCATGTCGCAGAGGGCTCCGGGCAGGCGGGCTGAGCCGACGCGGGCACCGTCGCCCCGCCCGGTCGCCGGGGCGGGCCGCCGGGACCGGTCACGGGACCGGCCGCGTGACACGGGACCGGTGCGCCTCGTTGTCCTCTTGACCGCGCGGGAACCCCGGAGCACCCGGAACTCCGGGAACTCCGGGAGCTCCGGGGCCCTGCGCGCAGAGCGCGACGAGAAGAGACGAGGACATGCGATGCGCATCGGTTTCGCACTGCCGCAGTTCGGCGCACAGGCCCTGCAGGCCGGGCACGTCACCCGCTTCGCGCGGGAGGCCGAGGCGCTCGGCGCCGGCAGCCTGTGGGTCGCCGACCGCCTGTTCGCCGCCGTCGACCCCAGCGTCGGGTACGCCGGCACGGACACCGTCCCCGAGGAGTTCCGCACCGTCCTCGACCCCCTCGCCCTGCTCGCCGCGGCCGCCGCGGTCACCGACCGGGCCCTGCTGGGCAGCAGCGTCCTCAACGCCCCCTGGTACCCGCCGGCGCTGTTCGCCCGGCAGTTGACCACCATCGACCGGATCGGCGGTGGCCGGCTCCTGGTCGGCCTGGGCACCGGCTGGTCGCCCGAGGAGTACCGGGCCGCGGGCGTGCCGATGGACGAGCGCGGCGCCCGCCTCGACGAATGCCTCGACGTCCTCGACGCCTGGTGGACCACCGACCCCGTGGAACACCGCGGTGCGCACTGGGAGATCCCCGCCGCCCACGTCCGTCTCAAGCCGGCCCGCGCCCCGCGCCCCCCGCTCTACCTGGCGGGTTTCGCGCCCCGCGCGGTGGAGCGGATCGCCCGGCGGGCGGACGGCTGGCTGCCGATCGCCGCGGCGGGCGGGAAGTTCGACCCCGAGGCGGCGGTCACCGGACCGATGGCGCGGATCCGCGAGCAGGCCCGCCTCGCGGGGCGCGACCCGCAGGCGCTGGACGTGGTGCTGCGCGTCAACACCTCGTCCGGCACCACGGTGGAGGACATCGCCGGTGTCCTGCGGCGGGCCCGCGACAAGGCCGGTGTCGAGCACGCCTTCGTCGACCCCATGTACATGACTGACGACGTCGACCAGTGCCTGGAGCTGTGCGGCCGCGTCCTGGAGTCCGTCGGCCGGGGCTGACGGCGCGGACCTGCCCGAGTGCGGAGATCTCGTCCGGCAGTGGGGTGAGGCTGACGTTGCCCGGGTGGGTCTTGATGCCGGAGGGCACCGACTCCACGTCTTCGTCGTCGTCCGCGGGCAGCCGACCTCGGAGGGAGAAGCGCCGGGTTCGGGACAGTTACCGCTCCCGGACGGCGTAGGTCACATGCGTCACCCTCGGGGAGGGCTCCGCCCGGATCTGCTCCAGGGCCACGCGGCCGGCGTCCACTCCCTCGAACAGGCGGATTCCGGAGCCGAACAGCACGGGTGAGAGCGCGATCGAGAACTCGTCGACCAGGCCGGCGTTCACGTACTCCAGGATCGTTGCGCCGCCGCCCGCGATGCGGACGTCGCGATCGCCGGCGGCCTCGCGGGCCCGGTCGAGGGCGGACTCGATGCCGTCGTTGACGAAGTGGAACGTGGTCCCGCCCGGCCGCTCCCAGGGGTCACGCTCGGTGTGCGTCACGACGAAGACCGGCGTGTGGAACGGCGCCTCCTCCGGCCACATCTGCTCGCCGGCGTCGAACATGCGCTTGCCCATCACGCTCGCGCCGGTGCGCTCGAACGTCTCCCTCGCGATGTCGTTGTCGCGCCCTTCCTCGCCGCCCTCGCCGAGCTTCAGGTTCTCCCGGAAGAACCGCTGCGGGAAGATCCACTGCTGGAGCTCCATCCACTGCTGCCCCATCAAGTCCCCGGGGGAATCGGGCGCGATGAAACCGTCCAGCGACATCGACACGCTGAAGAACACCTTTCCGGCCATCAGTCCTCAGCTCCCTTCGAGGCGATCTCGGTGACGTAGGCGGCCAGGTTGCCCAGGGTCTGCCGGCCGCTCTCGATCGCGTGGTACTTCTCGACCGCCTCGTCGCGCTGCTCCTTGGTGGGGAACACCGTGTGCATCCCGATCCGGGTCGCCGTGCCGTCGGGCTCGAACGTCAGGACCGACTCGAAGGCGTTCGGGTCGTCGCGGGTCTCACCGTGGAGCATCGCGATCCGTTCCGGCGGGGCGATCTCGGTCCAGGTGATCCACTCCTGGTAGTCCGTCCCGTCCGGTCCGTGCAGCACGAAGTCCCACTCTCCGCCGACGCGGAACTCGAACGCCCGCGTGGAGGTGGTGAACCCTTCCGGTCCCCACCACCGCGACAGGTGCCGGACGTCGGTGAACGCCTCGAACACCAGCTCCCGCGGGGCGTCGATGATCCGGGAGATGACGATCTCGCGGTCGGCCGTCGCCGACTGCGCCGGTGTTCCTTGTTCCGTCGTGCTCATCGGCTACTCCGCTTTCCTTGTCTGCTTCAGGTCCTGCACGTAGGCGTCCAGTCGGTCGAAGCTCTCGTTCCAGAACTGCTCGAAACCGCCCGCCCACTCGTGGACGGGCCGCAGCCCGCCGGCGTCAAGGCCGTACAGGCGCTGCTTGCCTGCCTTGCGGTCGCGCACCAGCCCGACCTCCCGGAGCACCCGCAGGTGTTTGGACGCCCCCGGCTGGGTCATCCCCAACTCCTGGGCCAGCTCGGTCACCGACCGCTCACCCGCCCGCAGCAGCACCAGGATCTCCCGGCGCTGCGGCTCGGCGATCGCGTTGAAGACGTCCGACGTCGTCGCTGCTCGTGCCATGCGGCGATCATATTCCGATATGGGAATGCGTCAAGCCGGAAGGCATCGGCCGGTCATGTGGGACGAAGATCGCGACGCTTGTCAGCGGCTGCGGGAACCGAGCGAGCAGGACACCTTCGGCCCGAAAGCCACTGGCGGGTTACTCGTCACCTGGTTCGCCGCCCGTCAACGGCACGCCGACGGGACCGACGCGGGACCGACGCGAGGCCGACGCGAGGCCGGTACGGAACCGTCGGAGCCGTGTGCGCGTCCCACCGCCGTCCCCGTCGCACCGCGCACGAAAGGCCCAGTCATGAGAACGCGCCGTTCCCCGGCAGTCGCCCTCCCCCTCCTCGCCGCCCTGCTGCTCGCCGGGTGCTCCGTCCTGCCGAACGGCTCCTCGGACTCCCCCTCCCTGTCCGCCCCCGGGGACCCCGACCCGGACAACCCGCGCACGGGGCCGAAGCACCCGAAGACCGGGCAGTGGTACCGCTACGACATGTACACCCACTGCGGGATAGGGACCGTCCGGTTCGCCGACCGGTGGTGGAAGGTGAGCACGATCCACACCGACATCGACTCCGACGTCGCAGGGGGCCGGGTCGACTGGAGCTACGACTACACCCCCGGCTACATGCAGCTGTCGTCGGACGGCACCGTCGTCTTCCAGACGGCCGGACAGCCCCCGATCACCTTCGTGCCGGGTGACGAGCCGGCCGGGTGCGCCTGACCGGGACCGCCCCCGCCGGGGCTACCCCGTTCACGGGGCGAGGCGGGCCGCGACGGGGAGGTGGTCGCTTCCGGTGGCGGGCAGCGTCCAGGCCCGGACAGGAGTGAGGCCGCGGACCATGATTTGGTCGATACGGACGACGGGGAAAGCAGCGGGGAAGGTGAGGCCGAAACCCCGGCCCGCCGCTTCGTGGGCCGGGCGCAGCCGCGAGGTCAGCGGGGCCAGGGCACGGTCGCCCGCGACGCCATTGAGGTCGCCCAGGAGGACCACCCGGTCCAGTTCCTCCGCGGCGACCGCGCGGCCGAGGGCGGCGGCGCTCTCGTCGCGCCGGTCGGAGGCGAAGCCGTCGGCGGGGGTGATCCGCACCGAGGGCAGGTGGGCGACGTACACCGCGACCGGGCCGTGCGGTGTCCGTGCGACGGTGCGCATACCGCGGTTCCAGTCGGCGCCGAGGCCCTCCGGCCTGATGTCGACCGGGCGGGTGCCGGACAGCGGGTGCTTCGACCACAGTCCGACGGTGCCCACGACCGCGTGGTGCGGGTAGTCAGCCGCCAGGGCACGGCGATAGGCGGGCAGGGCCCCGGGGAGGAGTTCCTGCAGGGCGATCAGGTCCGGCCCGGCCTCCGCCAGGGCGCGGGCGGTGCCCGCCGGGTCGGGGTTCTCGTCGCTCGCGTTGTGCTGGACGACGGTCAGTGCGCCGGGGCGGCCGTCGCCCCGTCCTTCCCCGCCGTTCCGGTCGCCGTCCCCGGCCCCGGCCAGGAGGGCGGGGCCGAAGAGGCCGAGCCAGACCGCCACAGGCAGCAGCGTTGCGGCTGCCGCGAGGCGCGAGCGGCGCAGCAGCGCGAGGAGGAGCAGGACGGGAACCGCCGAGCCGGTCCAAGGCCGGAAGGTCTCCAGCAGGCTGCCGGGATTGCCGGCCGTGTCGGGCACCAGCCCGGGAAAGGCCGTCAACAGGGCCGTCAGCACGGCGGCCACCGCCAGGACCTTCCCGCGGGTGCGGGTGCGGGTACGAGTGCGGGGCCTCTTCGGGGCGGGCTTCTCGTCGACTGTCCGACCGGTGTCCACACCGCACATGCAAACATCCGGCGGAACCCGGCGGAACCCGGGAGCCCGTGCACGGGTCCGGGTCCGCAGGCCGGGTCCGGGTCCGGGTCCGGCTCCGACTCCGGAGGCCGGGACGCGTCGCCGTCCTGTCGGCGCTGCCGCGTCCGGCTGCCTCAATTCCCTTGCCACGCCGCGCCACCCCCTTTATCGTCATTCTGACATTTAAGGAGGTCGCCGCGTGGACGTCGCGGACCTGCTCGCCCCTCTCCAACAACCCCTCGTCACGGTGCTGGACACCCCCGTCAGCTGGACGGAGGTCCTCGGCTTCGGCAGCGGCGCCCTGTGCGTGTGGCTCGTCGCCCGCCAGCACATCGCCAACTGGCCGATCGGCATCGCCAACAACCTCTTCTTCATCCTCCTGTTCACCGGCGCCGGGCTGTACGCGGACGCCGGCCTGCAGGTGGTCTACATCGCCCTGGCCGTGTACGGCTGGTGGTCCTGGGCCGCCGGCGGCCCGGACACCGGCCGACTGCCCGTCAGCCGCACGAGCGCCCGCGCCTGGTGGGTCCTGGCACCGGCCGCCCTGGCCGCCACCGCGCTGCTGACCGTGCTGCTGGACCGGGCGACCGACTCCACCGTGCCCTTCTGGGACGCCCTGACCACCGCGCTGTCACTGGCCGCGACCTGGGGCCAGTGCCGGAAGAAGGTCGAGTCCTGGTACCTGTGGATCGCCGCCGACGTCGTCTACATCCCCCTCTACGCCCACAAGGGCCTGTACCTCACCTCGCTGCTCTACGTCGGCTTCATGGTGCTGTGCATAATCGGACTGCGCGACTGGCGGCGCGAGCCGACGGCCCGTACGGAGAAGGCGGCGGCACCCGCGGAGGCCGCCGCATGAGCGAGTTCGGCCACGGGCTGGTGCTCGGCAAGTTCTACCCGCCGCACGCGGGCCACCACCACCTGGTCCGCACTGCGGCCGCGCGCTGCCGCCGGCTCACCGTGCTGGTGTGCGCCTCGAGCGTGGAGTCGATACCCCTCGCGGACCGGGTGGCCTGGATGCGGGAGGTCCACCCCGAACCGGGCATCGACGTCGTCGGCACGGTCGACGACGTGCCCGTCGACTACTCCGACCCCGACATCTGGGACGCCCACACGGCGGTCTTCCGCGCCGCCGTGCCCGACCCCGTCGACGCCGTCTTCACCTCCGAGGCGTACGGCGCGGAACTCGGCCGCCGCTTCGGCGCGACAGCCGTCACCGTGGACCCCGCCCGCGCGGCGCACCCGGTGTCCGGGACCGCCGTGCGCAAGGACCCCGTCGCCTGCTGGGGCCACCTGTCCGCACCCGTGCGGGCGGCCCTGGCCCACCGGGTGGTCGTGGTCGGCGCCGAGTCCACCGGCACCACCACCATGGCCCGCGCCCTGGCCCGGCACTACCGCGCCCGCGGCGGCGTGTGGAAGGACACCCGCTGGGTGCCCGAGTACGGGCGCCGGTACAGCGAGGAGAAGTACGCGCGGCTGCAGGCGGACCGCCCCGGCGCACCGTTCGACGACGTCACCTGGGAGTCGTACGAGTTCGAGCTGATCGCAGAACGGCAGCTCGCCGACGAGGACGCCGCCGCGCGGGCAGGGTCGCCCGTCCTGTTCTGCGACACCGACGCCCTGGCCACCACCGTCTGGCACGAGCGCTACACCGGCAGCCGCAGCCCCCGCGTGGAGGCCGTCGCCGCACGCGGCCGGCAGCACCTGTGGCTGCTCACCGACCACACCGGCGTGCCCTTCGAGGACGACGGCCTGCGCGACGGCGAACACCTGCGCCCCTGGATGACCGGCCGCTTCCGGACCGAACTGACCCGCCGGGGCCTGCCCCACGTGCTGCTCACCGGCCCCCACGAGGAACGGCTGCGCACCGCCGTGGCCGCCGTCGACGCCCTCCTCGCCCGCGGCCGGCACTTCGCCGACCCACTCCCGGAACGCGGCTGACCCCGGAACGGCCGCACCCCGGAACGGCCGCACCCCGGAACGGCCGCACCCCGGAACGGCCGCACCCCGGAACGGCCGCACCCCGGAACGGCCGCACCCCGGAACGGCCGCACCCGGGGACGGCACCCTCGGCGGCCCGGTCCGGTCAGGGCTTCCCCGGCACGCCGCCGCCCGGCACCGCGGCGATCCCGCAGTCCCCGCCGACCGCGGCGGCCGGGCCGCGGGCCGGGGCGGCGGCCGCGACGAGTCCGGCGTTGAGCCGCCCGACGCGTTCGAAGAGCTCTCCGTCCCGCACGATCCGGTCGCCGAACCCCCGGCGCCACTCCTCGACGTCGATCACGGTCACGATCGTGTCGTGCAGGCCTACGACGACCCACCAGTGGCCGCCGCCGACCACGACCCGCCAGGTCGTGGACACGAACCGGCCGGTGTCGCGGCGCACCTCGGCCATGACGAGTTCCCACGCGCCGGGGTCGAACCGGTCGAGGCGCTCCAGGGGTGCGCCGCGCTCGGCCGCCCGCCTGCGCAGGTGCGGGGCGTGCACCTTGAGCTCCCGTGGCTCGTCCATCACCTGCCGGACCCGGGCGAACAGGGACTCCGGGCCGGAGGCCACGTGGAATCGCGCCGTGTCATGGACCGGCAAGGCTGTCCTGCTTTCTCTCCCGGGCCGCGTCCGAAAAGTGCACTGCGGCTCCCCGGGGCCCATCGTATGCACGACGGCCGGCCCGTCACGCGGAGGGCTGCTCGGGTCAGCGGGGCACGGAACGGCTCAGCACCCGTGACTCCTCCCGCAACCGCAACCCCCGGGAGCCGCCTTCCGGGCAGGGACGGAACTCGATGACGCCGACCGGCGAAGGACAGGTGAACAACCCGAACAAGCCCAAGCCTTCGAGGCGTTCAGACGAACGAAAGGAGCCCCGATGACCGTCGAGCCCTCGGGCGTCCGCACCCGCGAGGAGGATCGCGAGGACAGCGACGCCCGCGTGATCGCGCGGTCCCGGGACGAGCCCGAGCTGTTCGCCGCTCTCTTCGACCGGTACGCCGAAGCCGTGCACCGTTACGCGGCGCGGCGGCTCGGTCCCGAGGCGGCGGAGGATCTGACGGCGGAGACGTTCACGACCGCCTTCCAACGACGCCACACGTACGACCTCGCGCGTGCCGACGCCCGTCCGTGGCTGTTCGGTATCGCGACCAACCTCGTGGGCCGGCACCGCAGGGCCGAGGCGCGCCGCTTCAAGGCGCTCGCAAAGGTCCCGGAGCCGGTGGAGCACGAGGAGCCGGTCGCCGACCGCGCGGTCGCCAGGGCCGGCGCCACGGGGGTGCGCCGGGAACTGGCGGCCGCGCTGGCCGGGCTGTCGGCCCGGCACCGCGATGTCGTACTGCTGGTGGCCTGGGCCGGCCTCGACTACGAGGAGGCGGCCCGGGCCCTCGGGGTGCCCGTCGGCACCGTCAGATCCCGGCTGCACCGGGCTCGCAGCAGATTGCGCGAAGCACTGGGCGGATCCGATCCGACAGCTTTCCGAGAGGCAGACGCCCATGCGTGACATCGACGAACTGCGAGAACTGAGGGACTACGACGCGGGGGCTCCTCCGCTCGACGACGAGACCCGGCGACGCGTCCGGGCACGGCTGCTCGCCGCGATGACCGCGGCGAACGGCCCCGCCCCGGTCGTAGTGCGTCGCCGCCGCCCCGTCCTGCGCATCGCCCTGACCGGCGCGGTCGCCGCCGCGGTCGCCGCCGGCGTCCTGGTCGCCGTACCGGACGGCGACGGCGACGGCGGGGGGCGGACGGCGACACCGCCGGCCACCGGCTCCCCCGCCCTGCGGAGCGTGACCGCGCAGACCGTGCTCAACGGCGCGGCCGCGTACGAGCGGACGCACGAGCAGACGGTCACCCCGCGGGACGACCAGTTCATCTACACCAAGGAGATCATCAAGGAGACCGACCGGGAGACCGGCGTCACGAAGAGCTACGTCGACGAGAACTGGCACTCGGTGGACGGCTCGCAACCCTCCTGGGTCATGGAGATCGGCAAGGGCTGGTGGTCACCGCCGCTCAAGGAGAACGAGAGCATGTGGCCGCCGCAGGACTGGGGCACGCTGGAGAAGCTCCCGACCGACCCCGAGAAGCTGATCCTCTCGCTCCTGGACAAGAGCGGCCCCGACGACAGGAACGACTCGCTCGACGAGATCACCGAGGAGGAGTGGTGGAGGATCCACTTCAGCCTCGCCGGGCTGCTCAAGCTGGTCCCGGTGACGCCGGAGGGGCTGCGCCCGGCGGCGTACGAGGCTCTCGGCATGGTGCCCGGGGTGAAGGTCGTGCCGAATCAGAAGGACGCCAAGGGCCGTACCGGAGTGGCCGTCACGTACGACGACCCGACGCTCCCGGAGGGCGCCACGGGCTTCGGCGGCCACTTCGTCTTCGACCCGGAGACGTACCGGTTCCTCGGCTCCCGTGACGAGCGCACCTCGGGCGACGGCAGGAACATGAAGACGTACACCCAGTTCTCCTACCTCGACAGCTGGGCCGTCGTCGACAGGGCCAAGCAGCGGCCGTAGCCGGGAAGCGGCGGTCCCCGGCCGTGAGGCGGCAGCCCCCGGCCGGGAGACGGCCACGGCCGGGAAGCGGCGGCAGGAGACCCGGCGGCGGCCAGGACCGGAGAGCGGTCCTGGCCGCCCCTGGCGTCAGCGGCCGTCGGCGAAACGGAGGACGTAGCGCTTCTGCCACAGGGTTTCGACGGCACGGCGGTCGTAGTTGCGGCGCACGAAGTCCACGGCCCGCTCCGGCGGCACCCCGTCGAGGACGGCCAGGCAGGCCAGGGCCGTGCCGGTGCGGCCCCGGCCGCCGCCGCAGGCGACCTCGACGCGTTCGTCGGCGGCGCGTGCCCACACCTCGCCGAGGACGGCCCGGGCCTCCTCGTGGCTGCTCGGCAGCCGGAAGTCCGGCCAGCGCAGCCATCTCGCCTCCCAGGGGACTTCGGGAGGCCGCTTGCCGAGCAGGTGGACGGCGAAGGCCGGCACCGGCCCTTCGGGCAGCGGCCGGCGGAGCCCGCGTCCCCGGACCAGGCGCCCGGAAGGAAGGCGCAGGACACCCGTGCCAGTGGGATCCCAGAGTCCGGCCACACCATGCCCGTCAGTCGTCGGAACACCGACGACCATCATCGCCCCGCCGGGTGCTGGCCGTCCCCGGTTCCGTCGCAGTACACATGCCGGGCGTCCCCGGGCGTCCCCGGGCGGGCTCCTCGGGCGGGCTTCTCGGAGGGGCTTCTCGGAGGGGCTCATCTGGCGGGCTCCTCCGGCGGAGAAACCCGCGGCCCGTGCCGCCCGACCCCCGGGCAGATGCCCGGCAGTCCCTCCCCCTGCACCACGCGCGATCGTACGGATGATCAATTCCCTTGCGGGCGGAACGGTCATTCCCGGATGCTTGTGCCGATCATGTACAGGTGGAGGTATGGACGGTGAAGCTCGCCGAGGCCCTGGCCGAACGCGCTGACACGACGCGGCGCGTGGAACAGCTGCGTTCCCGCATCGTGGGCAACGCCCGGTTCCAGGAGGGCGAGACGCCCCCCGAGGACGCGGCACAGCTCCTGACCGAGGCCGGTGAGGCGCTGGACCGTCTGGAGACACTGATCCGCCGTATCAACAGGACCAACTCCGCGGCCGTCATGGGGCCGGACGGCACCGTCACCGACGCGCTCGCGCGCAGGGACGTGCTGCGGCTGCGCCACGCGGTGGTCACCGCGGCCGCTGACGCCGCGGCCGGCAACGACCAGCGCGAGTACGGCCGGCAGCTGCGCTCGGAACTCGTGATACTTCCCGCGCTGCCCGTCGCGGAGCTGCGGGCGCAGGCGGACGTGCTCGCCCGCGAGATCCGCGAGCTCGACATGCGGATCCAGCGCACGAACTGGGAGGTCGACCTCCTGGACTGAGCAGGGCAAGGACGACGGGAGCAGGTAGTCGTCGCGGAGGCGTGCACACACCGCGGGCCGGCGGTTCATCCGGCCCACACCTGGCGCGTGGAGAGCAGCGCAGGGGTTCGATTCCCCGAAAACAATGCAGCTCAGCACAGCGCACAGGTGACCGTGCACAGCACACAGCACATCACCACGTGCAGATCCGCGACGGCGAGGGTGGGCTCGGGGCACCCCGTCGTCCAAGCGCGGGTTCCGCCCCTGCGCACGCTCGGCCGCGACGCTCTGCCGAAGCACTCCCCGACTTCCCCTGTTCCCCTCCGAAGGCTGAAGGACGAGGTCTTCGTGCGGGACCACGAGAACGACAGCAGGGTCCGGGCTCTCCCCGTCTCGAGGACTTCGTCACCAGGGCGCTGCGTCCCGACGGGAAGGAGTGGTACCGGCAGCCCCGAAGCCGCCGGGAGCGCATCCCCACCCGCTCCGAGGCATCCGGGAGCACCGGTCAAATCACTTGCCGCGGGGGGCAGTTGGGGGCTCTCATGGGAATGTCATCGGTGCGTCACAGCTGCCGCTCTCCTGTTGGGGGTGCGGGTGGGTGTGGCTAGAGTAAGGAGCGGCATCGGCAGGTGGTGCCGACCGGGCGCCCGGAGCGATCCGGGCGGGCGGAGCCAAGTTTTCTACGTCTCATGGGGGACAAGCGAGCATGGCCGGACAGCAGTTCACGATGACCGAGGAGGAGATGGTTGCTTTCAGCAACCGGATCCAGTCGGTCAACTCCTCGATCCAGGGTCAGATCAAGCGCCTGCAGACGGTGATCGACACGATCACCGGGGGCTGGAAGGGTTCGGCGGCCACCGCCTACAACAACCTTCAGAACCAGGTCAACCAGGACGCGAACAAGATCAACGACATCCTGCTGGACATCAAGGAAACGATCGACGCCACGACGAAGAACTACGCGGCGTCCGAGGCCGAGCAGCAGTCGGCGATCAACAACATCGCGGCGGCGTCGCCGTTCGGGTGATCCGCCGCGCACGCGGTTGCGTGCGTCCGGGTCCATCCAGCGCAGATTTCTGAGGAGACATCATGTCCGGGCAGATCCTCGTCAATTTCTCCACGATCTCCACTGCCGCCAACGACGTGCGGCAGACGGCGAGCAGCATCAAGAACCAGCTCGACGACCTCGAGGCCGGCGTCAAGAAGATCGCCACGACCTGGGAGGGCTCCGCGCAGGAGAGCTACCGGGCCAAGCAGGCCGAGTGGGACAAGCGGGCGCTGTCGATGCAGCAGACCCTGGAGCAGATCGCCAAGGCGCTCGACCAGGCCGCGCAGAGCTACCAGGCCACCGAGTCGCGCAACAAGGCGATGTGGGGCTGAACCGGCCGGTCCGAGCAGTTCCGGTGCGATGAGGAGGGCGGGTGCGTGCACCCGCCCTCGTCGGCCGTTCCGGCCCCGTCCCACCGGCGCAGGCCGCCGCCGCACTCCACCACGTACCACACATACGCATCACACATCACGTCCCGGGCGGTGGGTCCGGGGCGTTTTCTGGCACAACGCCCACTCCGTGGGGGAGGAGCGAATCCTGTGGGACCGCGCGTCGTGAGGTACACCGCCGGGCGTGCGGTGGCGGCCGGGCTGGCCGCTGCCGGCCTGCTCGCCGCCGCCGGGCCGGCCGCCGCGGCCGGGGCGGGGACAGTGCTGGCCGAGGACGGCGGGGGTGGTGGGGTGCGGATCGACAACACCCAGTGCACGTTCGGGTCCAAGCCGGTGGAGGGGACGCCCTGGTCGTTGCAGCGGATCCTGCTGGACCAGATGTGGCAGCGGACCACCGGGCGCGGGGTGAAGGTAGCGGTGATCGACACCGGGGTGGACGACGACCATCCGCAGTTGGCCCAGGCGCTGGACCGGCGGGGCGGTGCGGACCTGATCAAGGGCGAGGGGGACGAGACCACCGATCCGGTGGGGCACGGGACGAAGGTGGCGGGCATCATCGCCGCGCGGCCGTCCGCGGCGACGGGGTTCGTCGGGATCGCGCCCGGTGCCACGATCATCGCGATCCGGCAGAACGACAACCAGGGCAGCGGGACGGTCACCTCGATGGTGAAGGCGATCGACCACGCGGTGGCGGCCGGGGCCCAGGTGATCAACATCTCCCAGGACTCCTCCGAGAGCCTGAGCGACGACTCGGTGCTGGCCCAGGCCGTGCGCCGGGCGCAGGCCCGGGACGTGCTGGTGGTCGCCTCGGCCGGCAACGACGGGGCCAGCCGCAAGGCCAAGCGGACCTATCCGGCGTCCTACGAGGGGGTGCTGGCGGTGGCCGCCTCGGACCGCAACAACGAGCGGGCCCCGTTCTCCCAGTTCGGTTCCTTCGTCGACGTGGCCGCACCGGGTGTGGACATGCTCTCCACGGTGCCCAAGGGCGGGCACTGCCTGGACAACGGCACCAGCTTCTCCGCCCCCTACGTGGCGGGGGTGGCGGCCCTGATCCGGGCCAAGCACCCGGAGTGGACCTACCAGCAGGTCACCACCCAGATCCTGCAGACCGCCGAGCGCCCGCAGGCCGGCCGGGACGACTATGTCGGCTGGGGCGTGGTCGACCCGGTCGCCGCCCTCACCCAGGACGACACCGAACCCGGCCCGGAACCGGTGGAGAAACCCGCCCCCGCCCCCGGCGCCGGCGCCGACATCCAGCCCGCCGCCGTCGTCCTGGGCGAAAGCCCCCAGGAGCGCACCGAACGCCTGGCCGTCTACGCCGTGGGCGGCGGCCTGGCCGCCGTCGCCCTCCTCGTCGGCGGATCCGTCGTGCTGCGCGACTGGCGGCACAAGAACCGCACACGAACCAACGGGGAGAGCAGGCATGGCTGATCAGTACCGTGTCGACCTGAGTGAGCTCGACAGCGTCGTCAAGAAACTGAACGGCGTTCTCAAGGAGGTGCAGGACACCAAGGGCAAGGCCAAGTCCGAGACGTACCTTCCCCCCGGCGCCCTGGGCACCGGCTTCGCCGAGGCGAGGAACCTGGAGACGGCCCACGTGTCGATGAAGGACCAGATCGAGGCGATCATCGACCACCTCGACGACGTCATGGACAAGTTCGGCCAGAAGACGGTCAGCACCAAGAGCGCGTACGAGGAGAGCGACTACGAGATCCAGGCCGCGCTCTCGCAGAAGCAGAGCTGACGTTTTCCGCCGGACAGGACAGAAGGGGGTTGTGGGCCGTGGGTGAGAAACGGACCGAGTACGAGTACCACGAACCGGGTGCGGCCTCGGGCTACCCGGAGAGCCACGAGACGAAGTTCGCCAACGAGACGCTGCCCGCCATGAAGAAGATGGTGGCCAACGCCAAGCCCGGCGAGGTCGAGCGGGTCTCCAAGGCGTGGAAGGACATCGAGACCAAGCTGGTCGGCGGCGGCGGTGTCAAGGAGACCTTCGACGCCGCGGTCGAAGCCGTCCTCAAGCACTGGGAGGGCGCGGCCGCGGACGCCTTCAGGGCCCACGCCAAGAAGATCAGCAAGAAGATCACCGACAGCGCGAAGTACGCCGAGAACACCTCAGTGGCGATGCAGGGCGCCGCGAAAGCACTCGCCGCCTACAAGCCGGTCATCGACAACATGGAGATGCCCGACACCCTGGACAGGGCCGGCGACTACCTCGGCGACCTCGGCGACCGCAGCGGCGACAAGGCCCTCGACGCCGACATCAAGGGCAACGTCAGCACTGAAGAGGCACTGAACAAGCACCACGGAAGCCTCTCCGCCGGCAAGGAACGCCAGCTCGAGGCCGCCATCGTCATGGAGCAACTGGGAGCCGCCTACAACTCCCAGGCCAAGGCAATGGGCTCGTGGAAAACGAAGAAGAGCGACGACCAGGAGTTCCCCGGAGATCCCGGCGGAACTCCACCGGTCGCGGCCGTTGTTCCTGTCTCTCCAGCAGTCTCCCGACCCAAGCCGTCGACAGGGGGCGGGGGAAGAGTCAATCCGGGAGCAGGAAGCATCAGTCCGTCGAAGCCGGTTGCTCCTCCTCGTGATTCGGCAGTCATCGGCGGCGCGCAGAAGCCTGCTCCTGGAACCAAGCCTCAGGTGGGGACCGTGATCGACGGCATCTCCGGAGGAACCGGAGGAGGCTCTGTCGGCGGCGTTGCCACCGGGGGCGCAGGAGGCTCTGGAGCGGGCGGAATTTCCGGCGGGGGGATCGCCGGTGGCGGAGCTGCGGGCATTGTGGGCGGGGCCCGCGGTGTCGGTGGCGTCGGTGGCCGTGGCACCGCTGGAGTCGGCGGCACGGCCGGCCAGGGTGCGGCAGCCGGCGGTGGAGCCGCCGGCCGCGGTGGCGCAGCCGGAGCCGGGCGTCCTGGCATGCCCGGTGCTGCTGGTGCGACTGCTGGAGGAAGAAGCGGCGCAGCATCCGGCCGTGCAGGAGCCCTGGCCCGCCAGAAGGGCGGAGTCGTCGGCGGCACCCCGGGAGCCGGTGGGGCCGGCAGGGGAACGGCCGGTGGTTCCAGCCTTCACCGGAGCCGAGGAGCCGCGCAGGCGGCGGGAGGTGGCGGCCGCCCCGGTGGTCCGATGGGCGCAGGCGTACCTCGCGGACGCAGCGACAGGGAAAGAGAGGAAAGCCGGCGGGAGGGAGAACGCCCGGACTACCTCGTGGAGGACGAGGAGACCTGGGCGACGCCGCGGAACGTGGCTCCCCGTGTGGTCGATTAATTAAAGGCCGAGACGGCTTGAAGGGTGGGGGGTGTGGCTGATGTGCCGCACCCCCCTTCTGCCTGAAAGGTGAAAAGTATGAGGATTAAGCAAGTACTGCACGTGGCAACAGTGGCAAGTTTGGCAAGTGCACTGACCCTTGTTCCCGCGGGAGCTGCTTCGGCGGATCAAGTCAGAGATGCGCAATGGCCCTTGGAATTTTTTGATGCAGATTCCGTCTGGGAGATTTCTGAAGGCAAAGGGGTAACCATTGCCGTTATCGATGACGGGTTCGAAACAGATCACCCCGACCTCAAAGAGAACCTTCTGGAAGGTAAGGATTTCATTGACGGCGGAGACGTGAACCCCTCAAGCGGCGAAAACCACGGCACTGCGATGGCGTCGATCATTGCCGCTCACGGCCATGGACCTGAAGGAAGCCAGGGCATGAAGGGACTGGCGCCTGAAGCAAAGATTCTGCCGATCAGATACTCACTCCAGGACAGCCTTGCCGATCCCATTCGGTATGCCGTGGACCAGGGAGCCACGGTGATCAATATTTCACTGGGCAGCTCCGCGAGTGACAATGAAGAAAAAGAAGCAGTTGAGTATGCACTTGAAAATGATGTACTGATTGTTACAGCCAGCGGAAACGAAGGAGGCTCATCCATCGGATATCCCGGCGGGTATCCGGGAACCTTGACCGTCGGAGCGACCGGGAAGGACGGCGAGATTTGGGGCAACTCAAACCACGGACCCGAAGTCCTCCTGACCGCCCCGGGAGTCGAAGTCGTCACTGCTGGGAGTTCCACACCGTATCGAAAAGGAGACGGTACTTCCGATTCTTCAGCGTATACTTCTGCCGCCGCCGGACTGATTCGATCCAAGTATCCTGATCTCACGGCAGGGCAGGTTGTGAACCGACTGGTGAAGACTGCCGGGCTTCCGGATTCGGCGAAGGGAATCTCGCTTCCCGACGAGAAGTACGGGTACGGCTACATCCGGCCGTTGGCTGCATTGACAGAGGATATTCCGAAAGGTTCGAAGTACGGGCCATTGAAGGTGCCGGAGTCACTGCAGTCACCTTCTCCGGGCTCCGGATCCGGGGGTGACAGTGGCTCTGATTCGGGGGCAGGCTCCAACAACATTTTGAAGCGACTCCTGGTCTTCGTTGCTGCTCCACTCTTCCTGCTGTTGGTCATCGGATTGGTGGTGTTCGCGACCGTCAAGGCTTCCCGCCGCAAGAGGAGGAGTGCCGCGGTGGAGGCCAACTGGGGAGAGGGCCAACGGTCGCCGTACGGTCAGCAGATGCCGCCCGGAGGTCTCAGCGGGTTCCCGCCTCGGCAACAGGGGACAGACCGGGACCAGCCGTCCGGCCCCTGGAGGCCGTAGAAGCGGCGGAACGGGAAGAAACAGAGCGTTACGGGTCCGCGTGGTTGTCTTCCGCGCGGGCCCGTTCCTGTAGGACTTCGTCCCGGTTGCGAAAGCCTGCTTCGGGCGTTGAGGTCCTTCAGCGCTGAGCCGGAGGTGCGGGCCGCCCGCCGCGCCCCTTCCGGGAGCGGCGAGCGGCGGCGCACCTGCCGCGCAGGGCGTCAGGCCGGGGTTGTGGCCTTGCCCGATGCCTTGCCGCACCCCGGGGCCGCCTACACGTTCGCCAAGCGCGCCAACCACCTGCGCGTGCAGGCCGCCTCCCTCACCCGGGGAGCACGCGGGGCGCGCGTCAACACGATCAGCCTCGGCGTCGTCTCCACCCCGATGGGCCGCGCCGATCCGGCCGGCGAGTCCGGCGTCCCCATGCGCGCCCTGATCGAGAGCTCGGGCACCGGCCGCAACGGCGCCCCGAACGACATCGCCGAGGCCACCGCGTGGCCGGTACCGCGGCCGTCACCGCCACCCGCTACGCGGTCAAACGCATCCTCAAGGAGGCCGCGCAGGCCGCCGTCGAACAGGTGCTGGCCATCGCCACCGCCCCTGCGGTCGCCGCCCTGGAGACCATGACCACCGACCTGGTCGTCCAACTCGGCTCCAACGCCCTCGGCTTGCAGGACGGCGTCGACCTGAACCAGACCGCCCAGGCCGGCAAGGACGGCTTCGGCCAGGGCGTCAACGACATCAAGAACGGCTTCAACCTCGCCTCCGCCGGAGGCGGCGGCGGAGGAGGAGGCGGAGGCGGAGGCGGCGGTGGCGGTGGCGGTGGCGGCGGTGGAGGGGCAAAGAAGATATCCGTCGACGCCGACGCCTACGACGACATCGTCACCAAGCTCGACGGCATCGGCAGCGGCATGAAGGACAAGGCCTCCGCCAAGATGACCCGGGCCCGCACCGCCCAGGGCCGCACCCGCGGCAAGGACGCCATCGCGGATGCCGCCAACAACATCGCCGACGGCCTCCTCGACGGCCTCAAGAAAGCCGCCGACACCGCCACCGGCCACATCAAGGGCGACATGCGCCGCGGCCTCAAACAAATGGCCGACAACCACCGCGACAACGACACCAAACTCAAGAACCACCTCGACAACATCACCAACGGCACCGGAAAAACCGACACCAAGAGCCCGAACAGCAGTACCTCCCTCAACTCCACCGGCAGCGGCCCCGGAACCGCTCCGAGCTCCAAGGCTCCCGGCACGAACAGCAAGTCCCGCGATCAGCTCGGCAAGGAACATCCCAACAACAGCACCCGCACCAATGGGGCGGTCAAGGGCTGCGGTGACCCGGTGGACGTCGCCACCGGCCGTGTCTTCCTCGATCAGGCCGACATCGCTCTCCCCGCCGCGCTCCCCCTCGTCTTCAAGCGCAGGTTCGAGTCGTCCTACCGTGCAGGCCACCGGGTAGGCCCTTCCTGGGCCTCCACGGCCGACCAGCGCTTGGAGATCGACGACCGCGGCATCGTCTTCGTCACCGAAGACGGCCTGCTGCTGACCTACGGGACCCCTCGGCCCGGCGAGCCCGTCCTGCCCGATCACGGTCCTCGCTGGCCGCTGCTGCGCACCCTCCGGGGCGACTGGGCCGTCCACGACCCCGACACCGGCCACACCCGGTACTTCGCCGAAGCCGCCCACGCCCCCGGCCTGGCCCTCCTGGACGAGATGTCGGACCGGAACGGCAACCGGATCACCTTCGACTACGACCACGGGACCGGCGCACCGCTCGCCATCCGCCACTCCGCCGGCTACCACCTCAGGCTCACCACCGACGAGCACGGCCGGACAACCGCCCTCCACCTGGCAGGCGCCGCCGAGGACGGCTCCGACCTGCTGGTGGTGTCGTACGGTCACGACGAGGCGGGCAACCTCATCTCGGTCACCAAGTCCTCCGGCATCCCGACACGGTTCGAGTACGACGGCGACCACCGGATGACCGCCTGGGTCGACACCAACGGCAGCCGCTACGAGTACACCTACGACCACCACAGCCGCTGCGTGTCACAGGGCGGCGCCGAGGGCCACCTGCGCTACCGCTACGACTACGACCGGACCGACCCGGCCACCGGCCACCGCGTCACCACCGTGGTCGACTCCCTGGGCCACACGACCCGCTACCTGGTCAACGACCGCCTCCAGGTCGTCGCCGAGACCGACCCGAACGGTGCGACCACCCACACCGAGTACGACGAATTCGACCGGGTCCTGTCCGTCACCGACCCGCTGGCCCGCACCGTACGCATTGAATACGACGAAGCCGGCCGACCGGTCACCGTCACCCGCGCCGACGGGCACCGGTCATCGGTCACCTACAACGACCGGGGGCAGCCTCTCACCCTCACCGAGCCCGACGGTGCGGTCTGGCGGCACGGATACGACGACCGGGGAAACCGCACCTCGCTCACCGACCCGGCCGGAGCCACCACCCACTACGCCTACGATCCTCGCGGCCGTGTCACCTCGATCACTGACGCGCTCGGCCACACCGTCCACATCACCAACAACGAAGCCGGCCTGCCCCTCACCGTCACCGATCCGGCCGGAGCGGTCACCCGCCACGCTTACGACAGCTTCGGCCGCCTCACCTCCATCACCAACCCTCTCGGCGGAGTCACCCGGCTGTCATGGACCGTTGAGGGCCGGCTCGCGGCGCGCACCGACCCCGCCGGTGCGCGGGAGGCGTGGACCTACGACGGTGAGGGGAACTGCGTCACCCACACAGACCCGCTGGGCCGGACCTCGCACTTCGAGTACACCCATTTCGACCTGCCGGCCGCGCACACCACCCCCGACGGCGTGCGCCACACCTTCACCCACGACAGCGAACTGCGCCTCGTCCAGGTCACGAACCCCCACGGCCTGACCTGGAACTACCACTACGACGCAGCCGGCCGGCTGGTCTCGGAGACCGACTTCGACGGCCACACCCCGACCTACACCTACGACTCCGCCGGGCAGCTCACCACGCGCACCAATGCCGCCGGGCAGGTGACCGGCTACGTCTACGACGCCGTCGGCAACCTCGTCGAGAAGACGGTCGACGGCCGCACGATCACCTACGAGCACGATCCCTGCGGGCGTCTCCTCCACGCCACCGGACTCGACGCCACCCTCAGCTACCGGTACGACCCTCTCGGCCGCGTCATCGGCGAAACCACCGACGGCCGCACGCTCGCCACCGCATGCGACCCCATCGGCCGCCGCACCCACCGCACCACCCCCGTCGGTGCCACCACCACCTACACCTACGACACGTCCGGCCACCTCGCCACCCTCACGACCGCCGGCCGCACTCTCACGTTCGACCACAACGCCATCGGCCAGGAGACCACCCGCAGGCTCGGCGACGCCCTCACCCTCAACCGCACCTGGGACCCCGTGGGGCGCCTCACCGAGCAGGTCCTGACCGCGCCCCGCTCCCCCGGCCCCTTCAGCACCGCACTTACACCTACCGGCCCGACGGCCACCTGACCGCCGTCGGCGACCAGCACACCGGGCAGCGCACCTTCGACCTCGACCCGGCCGGTCGCGTCACCGCCGTCCACGCACACGACTGGACCGAGACCTACGCCTACGACCGGAGCGGCAACCAGACCCACGCGTCCTGGCCCGACCGGCATCCCGCCTCGGACGCCCGCGGCGACCGCGCGTACACCGGAACGCGCATCACCCGCGCCGGAAACATCCGCTACGAATACGACGCACAGGGCCGCGTCACCCTGCGCCAGAGGATCCGCCTCTCCCGCAAACCCGACACCTGGCGCTACACCTGGGACGCCGAGGACCGCCTCACCCGCGTCACCACCCCCGACGGCACCGTCTGGCGCTACCTCTACGACCCCCTCGGCCGCCGCATCGCCAAGCAACGCCTCGCCCCCGACCGGAACACCGTCGTGGAGGAGACACGCTTCGCGTGGGACGGCAGCACCCTCGTCGAGCAGACCACCCACGTCCACGGCTCACCGCAGGTCCTGACCCTCACCTGGGAGCACGACGGATTCACGCCCCTGGCGCAGACCGAGAGCAAAACGCCGGCCGACGCCCACCAGGACGTCGTCGACCAGCGCTTCTTCGCCATCGTCACCGACCAGATCGGCACCCCCAGCGAACTCGTCGACGAAGCGGGCAACATCGCCTGGCGCACCCGCGCCACCCTGTGGGGGACCACCGGTTGGAACCAGGACGCCGACGCCTACACCCCACTGCGCTTCCCCGGCCAGTACTTCGACCCCGAAACCCGACTCCACCACAACTACTTCCGGCATTACGACCCCGAAACCGGCCGCTACCTCACCCTCGACCCCCTCGGTCTCGCCCCCGCCCCCAATCCGGCAACCTACGTCGACAACCCGCTCTCCCTGACCGACCCCCTCGGTCTCACGCCCTGCGACGAGAACGACGTCACCTGGGGCGGCCGAGTCCGGTACGGGGCGCCGGGCCCTGGTGGCAGGGCAACTTCCATGCACGCCACCATCGAGCCCGGCATGACGGGGGGAAGCACAAATCCGTCAGTGAACGTGCCGGGATACCAAAAGTACAAGAATCTCAACAAAACCCATCTTCTCGGTGCACAGATCGGAGGGTCGAACAAGGACCCAAGGAATTTTGTGACCATGCACCGGTTCGCGAACTCCCCGGTCATGCGCGCAATCGAGGACCAGATCAGGAAGGCGGTGGACGCCGGCGAGACGATCGAGTACAGCGTCATACCGATCTACGCGTCGAACAGGAGCAATGACGTGATCCCGCTCGGCCTCACCATCGAGGCCCACGGCAACAAGGGATTCCAATTCGTCCCGTACAAATCCGACGGCGGAGGCACCAACAGTGTCACCGTTCTGAACGTCCCCAAGAGAGTTCCATGACGGCGCGGCAACGGCACCGCACCGTCTTCGAAAAGATACACTTCCTCAGGATCTACTGAGCACCGATCCCGCAAAGGAACCTTTCATGAACGCTTCGGTGGCCCGACTGACCGAGATCCTTCCACCCCCCGCGACGCCGCAGCCCAAGGACTGGGAAGCCGTCGAAAGGGAACTCGGCACACCGCTGCCCTCCGACTACAAGCAACTTGTCGACACCTACGGCGGTGGAGTGTTCGACGAGACCATCTGGCTGCTCGAACCGGGATGCCCCGACGAGAACTACGACCTGCTGGCAGCCTCCAAAGAACGCGAGGAAGTCCTTGGAGAACTCTGGGGAACTGGAGAACCAAAGCCGGTCGAACTCCAGGAGGAAGGAGCCCGAGCACTTCCCTGGGGATACGGAGAGGGTGGCGGAGAATTTCTCTACTGGCTTGTCCGCCCCGGACAGGATCCTGACTCCTGGACCGTAATGATCAATGAAGGGCGCGGCCCGGAATGGGAACGCCACCCCATGTCGTGCACTCAGTTCCTGGTGTCCGTCCTGACCGGGGAGACAGACTCCGGAATCTTTTGCGAACTTCCCGTCGAAACCCATGGTTTCGACCGGAACGCCGACATCCTGTAGCTCCCGGCAACCTCGCGTCTTCAAACTCCCCCTGCCTCCGGCGCCGTCAACGGCTCTCGCCTCCGGGTCGACGGCGGCCGGCCGCAGGGCCCCTCCGGTCACGACCACTGACAGTTCCTGGCCCCGAGTCCGTGAAACCCGGCGGACGGCAAGCCGACCGGCGAAGTCCTCCTGCCGACGACGGGCCTCGGGAACGGCGTCGCCGGGCCGGCAACGCAAGACCGAACGGCACCACGGCCTCGTCCGTCCTCACCGGACCCGGCTCAACTCCTGCGGACCTCGCACGCCATGCAGTCGGTGGGCACGCCCCCTGTCACCGACAATGGTCACCGTGGACATCGAACTCGACCCGCCGAACGGCATCACTGGGTTCCCGCTGGGCATGCCGGCCGAAGCAGTCAAGGCATCAGCCGGACGACTGGGCGAACTCCGAGTCCACGACGAGGGTTCGGCCGACCAGTTCCGTTACATGAAAGTGACAGCCCTCCACAGCCAGTTCGAAATCGTCTTCCATCTGGAAGACGGCAAGACCCTCACCTCCGCCGAGGTGTGGATTCCCCGTCCTGGTCCTGAGGAGATCACCGTCCGCTTCCGCGGCATCGATGTCTTCCGCACACCCGCCCGGCAACTACTCGAACAACTGCGGGCAATGGGACTGACCGTCCTGGACGAGACCTACTACGCCTACGTGCCCAGGCTTTCCCTCGGCTTCACTCGCGTCGCAGGCCACGAGGTTCCACTGGACACCGACGGCGAACCCCTGTACTTCCAAGCCGTCCTGACCGGCCCGACCGGCTACTACGACTACAAGCTCACAGAGGACTGAGGTGACCGTTGAAGTCGCCCACACCCCGGCCAGCGGTTCCACTGATTCCAATGGTGGTTGCCGAGTCCGGTGATCGGACATGACAGGACGAGCCAGACCGCCGAGAGGCTGCGCCGGGGCGGCCGGGTACTGAGCCCTACGAGTGAAGACTCCCTTCGGAGCGCGAAGCTTCGGGTTCTCCCGGACGCGGGGGTGCAGTGTCCACCTCGGCCCAGACGGTCTTGTCCCAGGCGGGGCCGTGGTGCCAGCTCCAGCGGTCGGCGAGGGCCGCGACCAGGAGCAGGCCGCGGCCGGAGGTGGTCTCGGGGTCGGGTGGCTGCGGGGCGATCAGAGGGAGGCGGTCGGGGCGGGAGTCGGTCACCTCGACGCGGACCGTGCGGGGCGTGCGGACCAGACGCAGCCGGAAGTCCCGGTCGTGCATCCGGCCGTGGGTGACGGCGTTGGCGGCAAGTTCGGCGGTGATCGCGGCGACGGAGACGGAGGCCGGGGCGGTGTACGGCACGCCCCACCGTTCGAGCTGCTGCACGGCAAGGTAGCGGGCCAGGCGGGCCCCGCGGCGCGTCGAGCTCAGCCGGACTGCCGACTCCAGGACCGGCCCGGCCGCGTCGGGAGGGGCGGGTACAACGGGATGTGCAGGCACGGCGAAAGGCGCGTCCGAGGCAGCATCCGCCTGCTGGGCGGGGCCGTCGGGGGCCACAGGCACGGCGAGTGCGGATGTTTCCTCGGGGGCGGAGAGTTCCTGGTTCACACGGTGACCGTCTCGTCACGCACCGCTTCCGATCCAGGTCGCGCGGTCGTACGCGGGCGCGGTGTACGGGTGCGGTACGAGTGGCGGGCCGTGCTGGTACGGGCGGGTGCCTCGTTGGTCCCGGCGCAGAGACCGAACGGGGAAGGAGACGGGCCCATGGGGAACAGCCGCCCGAGGAAACGGGGCGCGGACGGGGAGTGGCCGGGCATCTGGTCCGGCTACGGCAAGCTGCTCAAACTCTCCCGGGAGCGTGCCGGGCTGACGCAGCAGGAGCTGGCGGAGGCGCTGGGCTACTCCTGCGAGCAGGTGGCCTCCGTGGAGCAGGGCCGCCGCCCGGCGAAGTCGGCGCTCACCGAGGCCGCCGAACGCGTCCTGGACGCCGGCGGGGCGCTGCGGGTCCTCCAGGACGAGGTGGACCTGGCCAAACTGCCCTCGTTCTTCCAGGACTTCGCCCTGATCGAGACCGAGGCCGTCAGCCGGTTCTCCTACGACCCGCTGCTCGTCCCCGGGCTGCTGCAGACCGAGGAGTACGCGCGGGCCCTGTTCGCGGGGCACTGCCCGCCCCTCGACGAGGAAGTCCTGGACCAGCACGTCGAGGCGAGGCTCCACCGGCAGAAGCTGCTGACGAGGACCCCGATCGCCGAACTGTGCTTCATCGTCGGCGAGTCGGCCCTGCTCAACCCGGTGGGCGGCGACGAGATCATGCGGGGCCAGCTCCGCCGGCTCCTCGACCGCGCCGCACAGCGCAACGTCGAGATCCAGGTCATGCCGGCCAACCGCGGCTTCCACCCCGGCCTGAACGGCCCGTTCGTCCTGTTGGAGACGTGGGAGCACCAGCACGTCGGGTACGTCGAGTCGCAGGAAGTCGGCGTTGTGGTCACCGATGCAGCACAGGTCAGTGCCTTCGGGCTCAGGTATGGGAAGCTGCGCTCGCAGGCTTTGAACGTCGAGGAGTCTGCGCGTCTCATCGAGCGTCTGGCGGGAGAAGCATGAGCACTGAGCAGGCTCTTGGGGAGCCCGGTGACCTGATCTGGTTCAAGAGCAGCCACAGCGGGTCGGGGGGCGGCGACTGCGTCGAGGTGGCTGTGGCGCCCGGCGCCGTCCACGTGCGCGACTCGAAGGACCGGCAGGGCCCGGCCCTGCGGTTCGGCGCCGACGAGTGGGCGGCGTTCGTCGCGTTCGCGAGGACGCGGCTCGACACGGAGGCGTGACGGGCGACGGCCGCGGGAAACCTGTTGTGCCGTGCCGCTTCCGACGGCAGCAGCACGGCACAACGTCCGCTCCGGGTCGATACAACCCAAGCCCCAGACAATCGAGTTGAACACTACGCTGGGGCGGTGACGAACAAGAGAACAGGTGGACGGTGGCTCGTCGCCGCCCTGGCCGCTTCCGCGGTACTCATTTCAGGGTGCACGGCCCCGGTCGACCCTGACGAGCTGCCCGGCGTGTACCGCAACGACGCGACCGGCAGCGAGATCCTGCTCGATTCCGACGGTACGTTCTCCGCCACCGACATATCGACGGACGAGTCCCCCGACCCCGTCGACTTCAGCGGCCGGTGGGAGTTCGTCGACAGCGAGACGTCCAGCGACTTCGTCCACCTGTCGGTCGATGACGGTGGACTCGGCAGTACCGTCGGCGTCCAGCTCTACCCGAACGGCCGGACGACGGTGGAGTTCCATTTCGATCCGGACGGGCCGCCGTCACTGGTTCTCACCAGGGTGGCCGCGCCGTAGACCCTGCGTTCCGGGGCCGTCCGCCCGGCCGTCAGCATCCCTTCCAGGCCGTTGCGTGGTCGTGCGGGTACGTGCGGCCGCAGAAGGACGGCGGGTGGGAGACCCAGGTGCTCCCGGACCAGTGCTGGGTGGAGATGTGCAGGTGGCAGCCGGACGACTGGCCCTTGTTGCCGGTGTATCCGACCAGCGTCGTCGTGCCGACCGTCTGCCCGACGTTCACGTTGATCGAGTCCATGTGCATGTACTTGAGGCGCCACTGCACACCGTTGACGTACTTGGTCATGGTGAGGCGGCCGATCGTGCGGTCGACGGTGGCGACCGTCATGCCGTCCCAGACGGGGTAGAGCCGCTTGTAGCACGGCGACCCCTTCAGGCCGAAGTCCAACCCGTAGTAGTCGCTGTAGTGCTCACCGTTGTGGTAGTCGACGTGCAGGCCCTCTCCGTACCACGAGCCGATGAGGGTCCACGATTCCGAGTAGTGCCACGGCGAGACACCGTTCGGGGACGGGGTGGAGCTGGAGTGCGCGGCGGCCGGAGAGCCCATGACGATGCACAGGACGAGGCCGGCGAGTGCACCTACGAGACGTAAGGCGGATCTTTTCACCGATTCGCTCCGTTTGTTTGCGTGAGCGACCTCCGGTCGGCCGCTTACGGGCGGCCGAAAGTAGCAGCCGGGCCGATGGCGCTCAATGATGTCGGCAGGGACCTGCCACAGCCGCACGGCGCCCTTGAGGTGGGACGCGCCGACGTGCGGGCCGGAACGCCGTCGAGCGCCCTCGCAGCACGCCCGGTCCGGCCCGGGAGCGGTGGAGGGGGCCAGTACAGGCCGCGAAGCAGTGCGATCTCGGTCATGTGGTGAATGACCCCGAGGTCGTCCCCCGTCGGCACGCTGACGAACGGATGGCTGGGACCGGGTCCGTAGAGGTACTGCGAGAAGGCGATCGTATCGAGTTGCTCGCCGGTGGCAACCTCTGCATACTAGCTCGCCGGGATCTCCGGGGCGCCTTGGTAGAGCCCTCGGCCACCCGGCTCGAACATCCTGGGTGTCGACACCTCGCCCCGGCACCGGATCGGCCAGCAGCCGGGTACTGACTCCCGCAGGTACTCCTCGCCGCTGAGCCCCACCGGCCGTATCCGGGCCATCCCCCTGGCGCAGTCGAGCTGGTCGAGCAGCCGGCCCGAACGGCCGGTCCACGCCTGCGGCACAGTTGAGCAGCGGCCGTTTCCGCTGGAATTCCCCAGCCGCCGGCGGAAAGTCCTATCGTCGGCGGTGCATGCCGTGAACGGACGGGACGTCAGGAGAGGGATTTCCGCATGGAGGCCAAAGAGACCCTGTTCGCCGACCTCGTGCAGGGACGGGCCCAGCAGTTTCAAGTACCCCTCTACCAGAGGACGTACTCCTGGACGGATAAGCAACTGGCCCAGTTGTGGGGCGACATCCTCGAGCAGGCCGAGCTCCTGGAGGCCGGGGACAGGGACAGCACACACTTCCTCGGCTCGGTCGTGCTGGCCCCCTCCCCGCAGAACGAGGTGACGTTCCCGCGGTGGCTCGTCGTCGACGGTCAGCAACGGCTGACCACGCTCTCCCTCGCCCTGGCCGCGATCCGCGACCACATCACCGACGGTCAGCCGGACGAGGCCGAGCGGATCAACGAGGAATATCTGATCAACAAGCGCAAGAACGGCAACGACCACTTCCGGCTGCTCCCGACCCAGGCCGACCGGGCCCAGTTCGCCGCGCACGTCCGCGGCACTCACGCGGAGCACGCCGCCGGGGGCGCCGTCTCCGCCGCCTACCGCTTCTTCCGGCGCAAGCTCGTCGAGGCCGCCGACCCGGCCGCTCCGCAGGACGTGTTCCGCATCGAGCAGGCGATCACCTCACGGCTCACGCTGGTGGCGGTCACCGCCAAGCGCGGCGACAACGTGCACCGCATCTTCGAGTCGCTGAACAACACCGGGCTCAAGCTCAGCCAGGCGGACCTACTGCGCAACTACCTGTTCATGCGGCTGGAGACCCGCAGTGAGCACGTCTACGAGACCTACTGGCTGCCCCTGCAGGACAGTCTGAGCAATGACGAGCTCGAACAGCTCATGTGGTTGCAGCTGGTGCTCGACGGGGACGACCGGGTCCGCCGCCAGGACCTCTACACCGCCCAGCAGCAGCGCTTCGAGCGCCGGGGGACGGGCGAGGCGGAGATCGAGGCGTACGTCAGGGAACTGCACCGCCGGTGCGCCCACTTCCGCAGGCTGATCCACCCCGGGTAGGAACCCGATCCGTCGGTCCGCGCCCACCTGCAGCGCCTGAACGGCTGGCAGGCCACGGTGACCCACCCCGCGCTGATGCTGCTGCTCGACCGGCGGGACCGCGGGGAGATCGACTCCTCCGACACGGCCCGCGCGATGTCGTACATCGAGAGCTTCCTGGTGCGCCGGACGATCTGCCGGATCCCGACGAACAACCTGAACCGGATCTTCCAGTCCGTGCCGGCGCAGCTCCCGGTCGGGGTGCCCGTCGCCGACGGCCTGCACCAACTCCTCTCCGCCGAGAACCGGTTCTGGCCCGACGACGACGAACTGCGCGAGAAGATCCGCACCGCCCCCTTTTACCACTACGGGCGCTGGGACCAGCGCAAACTGGTACTGCAACGGCTGGAGGAGAGCTACAGCCACCCTGAGCCGGTGGACTTCGCCGCCGCACGGCTGACCATCGAGCACGTGATGCCGCAGGCGGCCGGTGAGGAATGGCTGCGGATACTGGCCGAGGACGCAGCTGAAGGAGAGAGTGCGGAGGAACTGCACGCCCGGCTGCAGCACACCCTCGGGAACCTGACGCTCACCGCGGTGAACTCCGAACTGTCCAACCACCCGTTCGAGCGCAAGCAGGACCTGCTGCGCGGCAGCCGCCTGGAGATGAACCGCCGCATCGCCGCCGCCGAGCGCTGGGGCGCCAAGGAGATACTGGCCCGCGCGGACGAGCTCGCCGACCGGGCCGTCGAGCTGTGGCCGGCCCCGCTGCGCGGCGTCGGCCGCGCGGAGCGCAGCCGGGACTGGCACCTCGCCCACCAGGTCCTCGCCGCACTCCCCCACGGCACCTGGACGTCCTACGGCGACCTCGCCGCGTTCATCGGCTCCGGCGCCCAGGCCGTGGGCAACCACCTGGCCGGCACTCCCGGCGTGGTCAACGCGTACCGGGTACTCAACGCCGGCGGCCAAGTGTCCGACAAGTTCCGCTGGGCCTCCCCGGAGGAGGAGGGAGACGTCAAGGACCGTCTGGCCGCCGACGGGATCCGCTTCACCGACGGCGGGACAGCCGACCCCGCGCAGCGCCTCACCAGCGACGACCTCGTCCTCCTCCTCTCCGGCGCCGACGGGGCGGGTGAACAGCAGGGCGAGGACACCGGCCAGAACCTCGCAGAGGGCAAGGAGGAGGAGACGCGCGCCGAACGGTTCTTCCGGCAGCTCGCGGCGAACGACACCCCCGAGACCGTGGCCGCCGTGCGCTCACTCTTCGCCCACTGGGAGGAACTCGGCGGCTGGATCGGGCACGGAGCAGGCCGTGTCATCACCAGCGCGTTCCTCATGCTGGGGAACCAGGGCGGCCCGGGGAACGGCATCTGGCCGCTGACCCTCTACCCGGGCAGCGGACGCGGCGGCACGGCAGAAGTGGTGTTCCAGTACCTCGCCGCACGCGAGCCGTTCACCGACCGCGCGCTGCGCGCCGAACTCCTCGACCGCCTCAACCGGCTGGACGGCGTCGACATCCCGGAGGGCAAGCTGGAACTGCGCCCCAACATCCGGTTGTCGCTGCTGGAGCAGGGCCACAACCGCGAACTCCTGGCCGAGACGCTGGCCTGGTTCCGGGACCGATGGGAGAACCGGAACGCCTCCTGACACGCCGGTCCCGCCCCCCGCGTTCACGCGGGGCGCGAGGCGCTGGCTCAGGAACTGTGGAGCGGCCCCCCGGCCAGGCGGTGGATCCGGCACGGTCCGGTATTCACCACCAAATCCACAAGCCTCAGCCATGCGGTCGTAGACGTCGAGGATGAGGTCGGGACCTGTCCACCACTCGGGGGGGGCAGGTCCCAGCTTCCTCTGCTGCACTACTCGCGCCAACTGCACAACTGGAGTGGACGGTACCCATTGGCCGTCCTTCTGCAGCAGCAGTGGAGCGAGCTGTGGCACATCCGGAAATCGCGTGACAGAGTCCGGAAGCCGGTCAGAGTCCCCTCGTCACCACTCTCTGCGGCTCGCCGTTGACCGTTACCGCGGAGTCGGCCTTCATCACGCGCACGGACATGTCGATCGGTGCGGGGCGGGCGTTGGCCGTTTCGGCCGCCGAGAGGTGCCGGACGTTGGAGGAGCCGTCGGCGAACGGGCGGACGGTGTGCGCCAGAAGGCGGGTCAGCTCATCGTCGAGGCCGCGCTGCAGTGGGGTGCCGTCAGGGCCGAAGGAGTCGATCTCGCGCTCGGCAAGTACCACGCCGGTCTCCGCGTGGGTGGCGGTGAAGCGCAGGATGCCGCTCTCGTTGTAGCGGAACTTGATCTCGATCTTGTTCCGGCGGATGTCCTGCTCGCGGGTCGGGAGATTCACCTCGATGTTGGCCAGGGGGAAGGCACGGTCGCTGTCGGCCGGGTAGCCGACCTCGCCCTCGATCACTGGCACGCGCACGAGGGAAGCGCCCGGCGTGTCCGGGTAGAAGTTGGCCGAACCCTCCGCGGGGAGCGTGGCGTTGCGTCGGATGATGGCACGGAAGCCCTTCTGCCCGCCCGCGCTCACAGCCGTGCCCAGGTCATAGCTGGTCACCAGGGAGAAGTCGCTGTCGTCGCCGAGTTCGCCGTCGAGGGACGCCGCATAGATGGCCGCGCCTCGGGCGACGGCGGTCATGGGCCGGCACAGGCCGCTGTCGACAATGCGGTCGTGGCCGATGAGCTCGCCCAGGGCATGACGTACCTGGGGGATCTGCGAGGTGCCGCCGATCATCAGGACGGAGTCGATGGCGTCCGCGGTGATGGCCAGATCTTCCAGGGCCTGCTGGACCGGCTCCAGGGCGCGGGTGATGAGCGGGGTAATCGCCTCGGTGTACTCGGCCGCGGTGATCCTGACCTCACGCCTCGAAATCGAGGGGGCAAGGCCGACCGGGAGGTCGAAGAAGAGCGCGCCGTCCTTCGGCACGGAGGACAGGGCGATCTTCGTCAGCTCGACCGCCCGGCGCCACCGGCGTCGTTCAGCCTTGGTGAGCCGGTCCGGGGCCAAGCCGATCTTCTGCTGGATCAGCTGGGCCAGCGCATTGTCGAATTCCAGGCCCCCGAGAGTGGTGATACCGCGCGAGGTCTGCTCCTCGAAGAGGCCGTCGTCGTATTCGAGGACGGTGACGTCGATGGTGCCGCCGCCCCAGTCGAAGACGAGGAAACGACCGGGGATCGGGACGTCGTGGGCGTACGAGATCGCAGCCGCAGTGGGCTCGTTGAGCAGGGCCCGGACCCTCACTCCGCCGAGCATTGCCGCGGCACGGGTGCGGTAGCGGGCACCGCCCGTGGCCTTGGCGGGGACGGTGACGACCGCGTCGGAGAGGTCGAGCAGCTGAGCGGAGACGCCTTCCTTCATCCTGCTGAAGAGGGAGGCGGCCGCGACCGTGCTGTGGAATTTCTCCGAACCGACCCAGACGTGATGTTCCTCGAGCTGTGCTGCGATCTCGAGGCCGTCGATGTCACCGTCCTTCTCGGCACCGGAGCGGGTGCCGAGCATGCGCTTCACGGCGTCGAGCGGCTCACTGGTGCCGGTCTTCGCCTCCCAGCCGAAGCAGAGGGTGCGCTGGAGGTCGCGGACGGACAACACGGAGGGGAAGAGTTGATCGAACTCCGACATCTGCCACTGGGCGGGCACGTTGTCACCGTCGACTGGCAGCACTTCGGTGGTGTGCCCGTTCCAGTGGGCCACCACGGAGTTGCTGGTGCCGAAGTCGATACCGAAAGTCACCGCGTTTTCCTTCCCGCCATCCGACGGTCCCCGTTGCCTTCGAAGCGGGGATGCGCCCCGTCGTCTCGCCGCCCGTCGTCTCTGTGCTGCTGCTTCTCGGGTTCCTGACCCCGGTGGTGCTTCTTCCTCTTCTGCTGCGCGGGAGCCTCCTTCTCCGGCTGCTTCCTCTCAGCTTCGGCATGTGTTGCTCTACGCCTCTGCTGGCGTGTCATTTCCTTGGGTGAAACCTTGGCAACGGCCCGCAGCCATCCGCGTTCCACAAGCTTCCCGGACTCTGTGTCGACGTAGGCCGGCGCGACGATTTCATAGGTGACCGGACCTCTCTTCGTCACGCCGGGCTGGTCCTCCACGACGTTGAACAGCGACTGATCGCCGGCGTCGCCGACGATCTGCAGGCCGGCCTTCGCCGCCTCGTCGTCAAGGCGGGTCAGCACCACCTTCAAGGTCTTCGCGTCCAGCGCCTGCCGGTGCAGAACGGCCAACTGGGCCAGGTGCATCTGGCGTGTGCGGATACTCTCCAGCACACCCTTGCGCACTGCTTCGGTGAACTGGGGAAGCACTCGGCGCATCAGCTCGGTCCGGAAGGTGGAGACCAGATCGGTCTCGGTCTCCTTGTCGGCCAGAGCTGCGCCCAGTTTCTCCGTCGCCTCCTCCAACTCCTTCTCCACCACGGGCAGGAGCGTCTCGTTAACCGACTTCAGGATCGCGGCGGCGTCCAGAGTCCCCGGGGTGAACTCGGGCACGTGGCTTTCGGTGAACCGCCAGGGAGCAGCCTTGGCCGCCCTGAGCTCACCACGATTCCGCACGCTCCCGTTGTTCGGCCCACGTCCCCGGTTCCGCCGGGATCCGTCACGGGGTCCAGAACTATTGTCACCTTTACCGGCTCCGTTGCTCACGATGTGCTGCTCTCTGGGTATTCAAGGGCTGCGGTGTCTTCGGCAGCCGGGGAAAGGCGCTCTGACGCCCTGGTGATTATTTCTCGGGCCGCCTCGATGCGTGACCACTCGCGGTCACTGTCCGTGGGCGGCGCGGTGAGCCTCGGCAGGGGCTCGGGCGGGAGTTCCAGCCGGTGGCTCGTGCCGGTGGGGGCCTTCCAGCGGTGCGGGGCGAGCGGGACGGCGAACCGGAATACTTCCTGCTGTTCCCGATCGGCCTTCTCGATCATGTCCTTGGCGCGGTTTATCCGGACGCGACCGCTGTCGTCGAGCTCCTTCCTCAGCGCCCGCCAGGCCTTCTTCCAGTCGTCCGCCCCGTCGGGCGCGCCGAGCACCATGTACGGGTTGAGCGGCTGGTCGCGTTCCCCGAGAGGTCGGTCCTCCAGGAAGCTCCGATTATTCCGCAGCGTGGCCACGGCGCCTCCACCGAGCTGGTCCGGCACCGGGGGGCGGCCTTCGGCGTCCTGCTCCAAGAGTCTGAGGGCCTCCGTGATCTCCTGGCCGGCGCGCAGGTATGCCTGGATGTTTTGGGCCTCCCAGCGCACCGGCTGCGGGTGGTGCCGGAGCCTCGCGGCCATGTTGAGCGCAGCTCTTCTCCGCTGTTCCGCCGCCTCGTCGTCCCCGTGGAGGAGGGCGCGGTGCATCTGCCGCACGGCCCTGATCAGGGTCCGCACGCCGATCCAGCCGTTGAACTTCTTGTTGGTCGCGCTGCGCACGCGAAGGTCGATCCGCTCCAGGAGAACCCACAGTCGCTCGTCGGCGACGAGGGCGTCCGGGGCCTCTCCGGTCCGCCGCACCTCGCGCAGGGCGTCCAGGAGCTTCTGCGTCGGTGGCAGGAGGTCGGTCCACTCCTCGGTGATGGCCTCGGCGTCGTTGGCCTGCAGCCTCACCAGCAGGCGCCAGTCCTGCGGCCAGCTGCGACCGGGTTCCGTTCCCGGGCCTGCCTCCCGACGCTCCCGTTCCAGTGGCCAGGCCAGCAGGTCCATCTCCTCGTCGGTGAGGGACGCCGGGTCCAGGCGAGCACGGAAGTAGGCGGCACGGGATGTGCCGTCGCGCTCGGGGACCGCGCCGATCCACTCCTCGTCGATGTAGTCGTCGAGGAGTGGCCGGGGGAGCTTCGCCAGGAGCGCCCTCTGCCGAGGGGCCGGCACGTTGACCTCCATCAGGCGACGGTCGTCCTGGTAGATCTGCCACATGCTGCCCGGCTCCCCCAGGAGCGGCAGCGGCTTGTCCTCCAGCAGGGCGCGGGCGCGGTCGCCGAGTAGGCGGTTGAAGACGTCCAACCCGTGGTTCTGTGCCGTGACGAGCAAGGAGACGCCCTCGACCGGGTCGTCCTGCCGGGATGCCGTATCGGCCGCGGCCCGTGCCAGTTTCTGCGCGGAGAGCGTCCCGGTCTCCGCCTTCAGCGCGTCAGGCAGCATGGTTTCGGCGAAGGAGCGGGCACGCTCCCAGGCCTGCCGGTCGGTGAATCCCTCGGGGACCGGCTGGGGCACGGCCGGTTCCGGTTCCGGCTGCTTCTGCGGCGGAACGACCGGAGGAGGGCTGTCGGCGGCTTCCGCGCCCTGCGGAGCTTTCCCGACGGTCCGGTCCCGGGCGCGGGCCTGGTGGAGGGCGAGACGGCGGGCGATCTCGCGCTGCCGCAGCTCCTCCAGGCGGGCCTGCTCGTCCTGGCCCGCTCCCAGCGGGTTTCCTGCCGTCATCAGAGCTCCTCCGCGAAGGTGTGCACCTGCTCGATCACCGCGGCAGGAGTCCGGTCCAGGCTGTAGGAGTCGGCGAAGGCGATCCTCGGGGCGAGGCCACCAGCGCGGACCTCGTGGCGCAGAGCCCGGAGCCGTTCGTTTCCGCACTCCTCGGTGGCGGACTCCAGCGGATGCTTGACGGCGACTGCGACGGGCTCGCCGGTGAAGTCCGAGGTGAAGAGCGCCACCGGTCCGGCGGCGGTCTCCTTGAGGCTGACGGTGGGCTCCTCGTCCGCCCAGCCCTTCAGCAGGACGGCGTGCTCGTCCGGGTCGATCTGCAGTTTCCGGCCGCGCAGGGCGTCGGTCAGGTCGCGGGCGAGCCGCCAGTCGTACAGCGGGTGGAGGCGCATGTTGGAGTAGTCGCGCAGGCAGGCGTAGCAGGAGCTGCGGCAGTTCTGCGCATGGTGGTCGACCTCCAGGTCCTGTACGTACCGGTCGACCGCCCGGAGGAACTCGTCGATGTGTTCCTCCGAACCGAGGTAGGTGCTGAAGCCCGCGCCGTTGTCGAGGCTGTCCGCCAGGTAGGCCATGACGGGAGCGGCCACCGGGGCGTCCGAGCCGTGGATGCCGCTGAGGAGTTCCTCCGGCTGCACGTCCAGGTGCGGGGCGGCGGCACGGCGCAGCAGGGCCGCCAGCGAGTACCAGGCGGCGCGCCGGCCGTGGTAGGCCTCGGGGAAGCCGTCGATCTGCTGGGACTTCGAGATGTCGAAGCGGAGGCCTCGGCTGGTGTCGAGGGCGCCCTTGGCCCCGACGAAGAGCATGTCGGTGTGCTGGGTGGCGCCGAGGGCGATCTCCAGGTCGGCTTCCGCCTTGGGGTGGTCCAGAGCGAGGTATCCGCGCCACGGGCCGGTGTTCTTGACGAACCGGAAGAGCTTTCCGGCGTTGGTGTTGACGATGTAGCGGTCGCCGCTGCCGGTGTGGACGACCATCCAGTCGTCGGCGGCGCGGTGAATGCGCGGGGCGGTCTTCTCCAGGTCGGTGGCGGTCCGTGCGCTGGTGGCGTTGGAGCCGAGCTCCCGGTAGCCGTCGTAGTCCCGTGCTTCGCGGGCGGCCCGGAAGCCTGCGGGTTCCCGGAAGGGGACGGCCCTGTAGTACTTGCTCTCCGCGCCGCAGGCGGGGCAGGTGCCGGCGCTCCCGGTCTCCGGGTCGACGACGGCCTGCGGGTCCACGTGGGAGCAGATCCGGCACATGGCGACCAGCTGTTCCGGTCCGAACGGGTCCTCGGCGGCCTGCACTCCGCGGCCGCTCGGGACGAGGGAGACCACTCCCACGGAGCGGAGCAGACGGCCGTCCTGCGGGGTTTCGCTGCCCGGTGCGAACTTGCTGAGGGCGACGGCCAGGTCGCGGTTGACGGAGTCGGCCGGCGGCCAGGGGAAGGTCTTCTGCGGGATGCTCCGGTAGAGGAGGCGGGAGCGGGTCGGGAAGCCGAACATGGGCAGGAGGCCGGCCTCCGCCAGACGCTGGCTGAGGTCGGGGTGGCCGACCGTCCGGGCCGCCACCTCGTCGACCTGGTCGAGGAGTTCGTCGACGGCGGCCACCGGGTCGATGGCGGCGATGCTCTCCGGTGTTCCGGCCTGGAAGGCGGCGGCAGCGGCTCTGATGCGGTCCGGGTGCTCGGCGGTCCAGCGGCGGACGGCACCGCGATGCATCGGCCAGTCGGCGGCGAGGCCGAACTGTCCGTGGACGTTGGTCGTCATGTCCGGCCCCTTCCGGCGGTCCTCCGGCTGCAGGGGTTCGAAGGCCTGGCGCAGGACCTCTCCCAGCAGGACCCGCCGGAAGACGGAGACCATGCCGAGGACCAGGTAGGGCGGCGGAGTCGGATCGTTGGTGATGGCTTCCGGGCGGGCGAAGTAGTGCTCGTCGTGACTGCGGCCGCGGCAGACGGTGAGGGCTACGGCGACCGGGCTGTTGCGTCGGCCGGCGCGCCCCACCCGCTGCTGGTAGTTGAAGCGGGTGGGCGGCATGTTGGCCATGATCACGGTGTTGAGGGGGCCGATGTCGACACCGGCCTCCATGGTCGTGGTCACGGAGAGCAGTTCCAGGCCGTCCGCCTGCGGGACGTCGTCGTCGCCGAGGAAGACGTCCTGGAAGAGGCTCTGCCGGCGCTGGGCCTCCAGCCGGTCCGTCTGGCCGGTCAGCTCCGCGGTGCGCAGGGGGAAGTCACCGGTGCGGTGGGCGGCCTTCCACGCGTAGTAGTCGTCTTCGAGGACTCCGCTGTACTGCTGGGGCACAGCGGGCAGCGGGGTCAGGCACTTGGTGCACAGCCCCGCACCCGGGTGAAGGTGCGGCCGGTGGCAGGAACGGCACGTCCAAGTCTTGTTCTCGCCGGGGCGGAGCGCCACCTTCTCCGGCTTGATGACGTAATCGACCACGGCGTCCTTCCAGACACCGAGCACCCGGTCCTCGACCGTCTGCACATCGGTGCCTTGGCGTTCGGCGATCTGCTTCCAGAAACGCTTCAGAGGCGCGGGCGGCCCCTGCAGGGAGGCACGTATCCGGGTGAAGCGCCGCATCAGGCCGAGGATCCGCAGGCTGGCCCGCGCCACGGCCTGGTCGCTCTCCGGGCCGGTCTCCAGAGGCGAGCGGTCGTCGCGCAGGCAGAGCCAGCCGAGCCCGAGCGATTCGAAGTCACGGCCGCCGCCGGAGAAGAGGCTGCCGATGGTCTCGAGGCGGAGGCGGGAGCGGATGCGGTTGAGGAGTTCCTCCTGTGCCTGGGTGTCCACCACCGCTTCCCCGTCCCGTTGCCAGTTGTAGAGCGCGGTCCAGGGCTGTCCGGCCGAGGTCTGCTGGAGCGAGGCCGCGGGGCCGGCGGGGTTGGTGCCGTACTTCAGCAGCATGCCTTCGAGGTCGGAGGCGAGGTCGTCCAGGGAGGGCAGTTCGGAGAACTTGCGTTCCAGGTCGGGGAGGAGTTCCGGTTCCGCGTCGAGGTCGTCGGCAAGGATCGCCTTCAGGCGCCCCCAGTCCGCCGGGTTGCGGTCCCGCAGCCGTGCCGCGGCGGCACGGGCACTCACCCGATCGACCGGCTCCCCGGCGTAGTGAGTCTTCACCAACTGGAGGTCTCCGAACGGATCCCCCTGGTTCTCGACGGCCCGGGCGCTGAGCAGGCGGAGGAGGTCCTGGTGGTGGCGGAGGGCGAGACCGCTGGCGAGCTCGGAGGCGTCGTCACGGCTGTCGGAGAAGGCGATCGCCTTGCGTCGGCCGTCGGGAAGGTGGCCGAGGGCTTCGGTCACCAGCACCTGGTTGATCTTGTAGAAACCGGTGCGCATCCGCCGGACCGGCGCGCTGCGCAGCCGGTCGGGGGATTCCAGCGGAATGAAACGGCCGTCCCTGTCGTGCTTGATCTCCCAGTCGTCGCCGCAGGCGGGGCAGCGGGTGGGGAAGGCCTGCAGCCGGGCCGGGTCGTAGGCCGGCTTCTTTCCCTCCTTGTCCAGGGGTACGGAGATGTGGAACGACCATCCGGTGTGCTGGACGTCCCGGTTCTCCAGGCGGCCGGTGGCCGGCTGGTAGGCGCTGCGGCGGAATGCGAACTCGACCAGCGGCCCACCGTCGGACAGGCCCGCGTGCCAGTCGGGGTCGTCGAGGCCAAGGCCCTTGGTGCGCGGCCAGTACACGACGTAGTTCGCCGCCGTGGGCGCACCGCTGGCCTCGTCGGGGAGCAGGTCCAGGTCCGGGAAGTCGGTGTGGAGGGCACCGACGAACTTGCGCTGCCGGGTGTCCTTGGGGCTGGCGTACCCACCGAGCATGAGGTCGCCGCAGGCCTGGCAGGAGAGGAGCTCCAGTACGCGGGCGCCACAGGTACAGCGGGAAGTGGGTTCGGCGAAGAGCCGTCCGACCCGGCGTTCGGGGCCTTGCTCCACGGGGACGTCGGGGCAGTTCGGGTCGGAGCAGGCCCAGATGCCCTCGATGTTCCGGAAGAAGAAGTGGGCGCGGAGCTGGGGAAGTCCGGGGTCCTGTGCGGAGCCGAGTACGCGCAGAACGCCGTGGAGGGCGTCCTGTCGCTGTTCCTCGAGGGCGTCCGGGAAGAGATTCTTCGCCAGTTCGGGGGCGGGCAGGGCACGAGGCCTGCCGCCGGGAGTGAGCGCGTGCTGGAGCGCCGGGCCGAGGCCAGCCTCCCGGGCCAGGGCGACGGCTTCGTGCCGGGTGACGGGGGCCTTCGCGGCCTGCGCGAGGCGTTCGGTGTGGGCGGCCAAGTCGCCCCCGCCGCGGATCTCCTTCACCTGTCCGGGAATGATCACGCGCCGGGAGCCGGGCAGGGCGAAGAACCCGTCGAGGAACTCGTCGTCCCGGCCGGCCTCCAGGGAGGCGGAGGCGGCGAGCACGCGCAGCTTCTCGGGGTTTTTGTCCAGACCGAGGCGGTGGCGGAGGTTGCGCAGCAGGTAGGCCACCTCGGTGCCGGCCGTACCGCGGTACATGTGGAGCTCGTCGAGGATCAGGGTGAAGCGGGCGCCGGGGGTCTCCTCCAGCCACTTCCTCGTGGCGTTGAAGATGTGCTCCTCCTGCTTGCGGAGCAGCATGATGTTCAGCATCGAGTAGTTGGTGACCATGATGTCCGGCGGCGCGGCCTGCATGTCCCAGCGGGCGTGCATCTCCGCTCCGCCGAGGCGCGGGATGAAGGGCCGCAGCTCCTCGCCGAGCTTCTCGTCGGCCTTGCGCTGCCGTTCCTGGACCTCCCGCAGGTACTGTCGGAGACGGAAGGTCGCCGGTCCGGAGTCGCGGCTGCCGGAGACGGGGGTGGCTCCGGTGTAGCGGCCGAAGTAGAAGCGGTGTCCGTTGCGCTTCCGGTCCAGCCATGCGTGGGCCTCGCGGCTGTCCAGTGACTTCCGGAGCCGGACCAGCTGGTCGTCGGCGAGGGCGTTGGTGGGGTAGAGGATCAGCACGCGCACGGCGGCGGGGTGCCCGTGCTCGCCCTGTCGGCCGGGCACGTGGTCGCCGTCCGTCCGCCACCATTCCCGCTGCGCCGCACGGGTGCCCTGCCAGTGGGCGGACTCGGCGACCAGGTCGGCGAGGACAGGCAGCAGGAAGGACTCCGTCTTGCCGGAACCGGTGCCTGCGGTGACCACGAAGTCCTTGCCCTTGCAGGCGGCGACCAGGGCGTCGTGCTGATGCCGGTAGAGGCTGGTCACGCCGTCAGGGAGCGTGAAGCGGGCGAACTCGGCCGCGTCGGGGTGCGCCCCTGCTTCGGCGAAGGACTCCGCGATGCCGACGCCCCGGGACGCGTACTGCGGGCGCAGCTCGATCAGCGGGTCGCGCCAGGCCCCGTTGTCCCGGTCCAGGAGGTTGCGCCGTTCCTCCATGACGGAACGGTCGTCGACGCCGAACGGGGTGTCGTAGTAGCGGAAGAGCGCGCTGCGCAGATCGTCGAAAGTGCCCATGACGTCCTGGACATCGGTGTTCATCACCGCCGCTGTCTGCTGTTCCACGCTCACTCGGTCCTCCCGCCGGTGGCCGCCACCGGGCGCGGCACGGTCTCCAGGTTCTGCTGCAGCGAGGCCGCGATCATCTCGGCGAACGCCCTCGGCACGTTGTCGTACACGCGGGCCTGCGTCTGTTTGTCCGCCGGGGGCGGGAAGCCGCTGCACAGGACGGCCGCGCGCTCGTGCAGGGCGGGCAGGGGCGCGTACCGGTCGACGAAGAGTCGACCGATGCCGGCACGGCCCTTGCCGGGTTCCGGCTGCCAGTGCATCGCACCGGTGCGGTGGCGGGCGAGCTCCAGATAGATGCCCGTATCGCGTTCCACCGCGTGGAAGACGCCGTTGCGGCGGACGCGGGTCAGGCGCGCGTAGTCGGCTCCGCGCCACCGGTACAAGCCGTCCTCGCCGTCCCTCGCCACGGGGACGAATCGCCGGAGGCGCAGCTCGTACTTCTCCAGCGTGCTGGCGGTGCTCCCACCGGGCGGTGCGGACTCGGGGCCCGGCACCGCCTGTGGAAGCAGCTCCGTCAACTGCGTCGCGGCGCAGGGAACGTAGCGGACCCCGAGGAGCTCTGCGGCTTCCCGCAGGCTCCGCAGGTCCTCGTACTGGAACAGGAGGGTGTCGGGTAGTGGGGCCTCACCGGCCTCCGGCCGGTGCGGGACGGTGATCAGCTCCATCCACTCCTGTGCTGCTTCCTCGACGCGCGCGCTGATCCGCGCGGTGCGCGCGCCGGTCAGCAGTGCGAGGCCGTCCGCGTGGGGCAGCCGGGTCAGCACCGGCGGTGCCACCGACCAGCGGTCGGCGCGCAGGTCCACGTCGACGAAGCCGAGGGCGGTGGCCTTGCGCATCCAGTCCCAGTCGGCGTACTCCTTCAGCTCCAGGCCCCATGCCCGGGCCTGGTTGCGGACACCGTCGCGCAGTGCGGACGCCCTGCCGCTGCGGCTCTCGCTCAGCCAGCGCAGGAGGGTCCCACCGAACTCGGTGCTGCTCATCGGTCCCGTCATCGGTCCAGCTCCTTCGCTGCCTGCACATACACGGCCCACGAGGGCTCGCCGGACGCCTGCTGGGCATTGAGGACGGCGCGGGCCCAGGCCCGCGGGTTGCCGGCGCTCTTCGGCTTCGGCGTTCCGGGGTTCACCGGGCTGCCCTTCCAGCGTCCGCTCCGGCGTTCCAGGAGCCAGCCGCCGATGCCGTGGAAGTCGGCCTCGAAGCGGAGCGGGGCGGGGGTGTCGGGGAGACGTTCCGTCCACCAGTCCGGTTGCTCCGGGGCCTCCAAGGTCCACAGCCGTCCGTCGGCCGCCGCGAACAGCACCTCGTCCGCGTCCCGGCGGCACAGCTCCATGGCGGCTGCCGCATCCTGGGTGGTGGCGCCCGTGCAGTCGGCACCGGTGACGCCGGTCGGCAGGGTCTGCTCGTCGAGGAGGGAGGGCGACGCCGAGGCCTTGCCGTCGACGACGGTGAAGCCGCAGACCTTGGTCGTCTTCGGCTCGACGACGGCTTGGTCCGCGGTGGCGAAGCCGATCTCCACGCCTGCACAGCTCACCGTGTGGCGGCCGGGCTCCAGCCGGAGCACAGCCAGGGGGACGGGGCGGCCCGCGGCGATCACCTTCCTGAGCTCGGGCCGCTCCTTCCCGTCGACCAGGAGGGTGACCGTGCCCTCCGCTGCGTCCGGGAGGACCACCTGGGGCTCGCCTCCCCGCAGGTACAGGTGGGGATCGAGCGAGGGTGCGAGCTTCAGTCCGCCCTCGAGGCGGAGCTTGAACTGGGCCGGGGGCTGCAGGAGGCCGACTGCGCCCTGGACGTCCTGGAGCGCCCGGCGGAGGGTGACCGCGTCGTCGAAGGTGACGGGCTTGTGCAGGGACCAGCCCTGCGGCACCCAGGCAAGCTTGCCGGTGTCGACGCTCCGGCCCGTGGCTGCGGCCTTGTCTAGCAGTCGCTGCACGTCCCGCTGCGCGGTCGGGGCGGCGAGCACCACGTGTGCCTCTCCCGGGCGGAAACCGTCGGTGCCGGTCCAGACACCGAGCACGTCGTCCCGTGCAAGCACCAGGACGGAGCAGGAGGGGCGGCTGAGCACCAGGGTGTCCCCGTCGCGGCGAATGCCCCTGGTGAGGGTGTCCGCACTCGGGGCGGGCAGGCCCGTCACCTCGTAGTAGGCGGTGTCGCCGAGCTGTTCGAGGACGACGCCGCCCTCGAGCTCGATGTGCTTCTTCTGTTCTGCGGACCGCAGGCGCGCCACCCAGCCGAGACGCCCCGCGTCCAGTCGCACCAGGAGTTCGGCCCGGGTGACACCGGCCGGCACCAGCTCGTCCGAACCGTCCCAGGAAGCGGCGTAGTTGCCGATCAGTCCGGCGAGGAAGGGGCGGAACTCATCCTCCTGCAGAGCGTTGCGGAAGCCCTTGGAGAAGTGCCGCTCCATGCCACGGATCTCGATCTGGGCCAGTAGCGTCTCCCCTGGCAGGGGCCAGGTCGTGCCGTGCTCCCGCAACGACCGGAAGAACTTCGGCATGAAGGACCGGTCCGCGCCGCTGAGGAGCGCCTGGGACAGGGCGAACCCGATCAAGCTGCGGTTGGAGGGGAGGTCGGCGGGGGTGGGAATGGTGCACAGGCCCCGCGCGCCCTTCTGGCTGTGCTGCCAGGAGGCCAGCACCTGCCACATGCGGGATATGGGTTCGTAGTGGTGGCTGCCCAGTTGCTTCTCGTCGCCGGTCAGCAGCTCGGAGAAGCGGGCGTGGTAGGCGGTGGCCCGGTGGTTCTGGTCGTTCACCATCCGGGATGCGGCCATCACCGAGCAGGCCAGCAGCGGCAGGAAGGCGGGCACGCCGTCCTTGTCCTGCTGCCGCATGCGCCAGCGGTAGTCCTCCAGCGCGCTGTACGGTTCCGCGGTCCCCAGCCGCAGGAATCTGCCCACACACTGGGCGAGGGGCTCCTCCAAGCCGTATCCGTGCCTGAGCTCCTGCTCCACGTCGTCGTCGACGTAGAACAGCGTCGGGTGGCCGGCGTGCTGCCGTCCGAAGAACTCCTCGGCCAGCACTTCCTGCCACACCTGGTAAGAATGGTCCACTCTGTCCCCAAAAGAGATGCCCCGATGCCCTGTTCGTGAAATTCCCCGGCATGGAGCGGTATTCCGCGTCACCTTAAACCCGCCGCTGACGACGGGCCACTGTCGAACGCCCTTTCAGGCTCAGCCCTCGGCTGCCACTACCCGACGCACCCCCACGGCACGCAACTCGCAGAGACGCCCCGCTCACCCCCCACCGTTTCCACAAGCATCCATGACAGTGCTCGCACAATCACCCGGAAGGTGCGGCCAGGACTTCACCAAGAGCGACGCCCTCTACGCCGTCTCCTCCGACGCGGCGGCCCCCGTCTTCATCCGCGGCTCCCTGCCGAAGAACACGCGGTACTTCCCCACTCCCCCTGCGGCTGTCCGTGAGGGCGTCGGCCGAGCAGGTCCTGGCGTCAAGGAACCGACACCACAAGCCTGTTCACCTCCGCAGGCCCCGGATCTTCCGGCCGAGCTCGCTGTGCGGGTCGAGGAGCGCGCCCGCGACACGGCCGGTGGAGTCCTTCACGCCGCCGCTGAAGTTGAGCCGGCCGGTGGAGCCGACGCTGGCGCAGACGCCGTCCCAGTAAGCGGGTTCGCGTTCCCAGCGGACGTCGGCGAGCAGGCGCTCGACCGTCTCGTGGCCCAGGGCGGCCCCGGGGTCGCACCAGGGGGTGGTGCGGTGCAGCAGGACGCCGAGGCCCGCCATCACGGCCGGGGCGGTGATCGCGCTGCGCCGGGCGAAGTCCGGGAAGCGGTCCCCGATCAGCCGGGACACCAGGCGGACGACGACCGTCTCCACCTCGTCGGCGTCGGTGCCGGGCGGCAGGTCGTCCTCATGGACGGTGGCCGCCGAGTACTGCACGCCCTTGCTGCCGAAGACGGTGGTGACGATCAGCGTCCGCAGCGCGGACAGCGTCACGACCTCCTTGTCGGTCCTGGTGAGCTGCCGCTTGCCGGCATTGACCAGCGCGCCGAACGGCATCCGCCGGCCGTCCGACTCGACCTCGAGCCTCTCGCCGACGGCGTGGGCGAGGCGGGTGGCGAGGTCGCGCTGGTCCATGGACATGGCCAGGTTCTTGGCGACGTCGATGCCCTTGACGTTGCGGTCGTAGAAGATCTGCCGCGCGTCCGCCGGGGAGATCCCCAGGTAGAGCTCGAAGGGGATGCGGACCCGCCGGCCGAGCTCGGTGTAGGTGAGGCCGAAGGACTCCGGGTCCTGGTAGATGTCGTGCCAGGCGGTGGTCTGGGTCTCGCCGTCGATGGCGATCACCATGGCGTCCGGGGCGACGGTCAGCGTCCGCAGGCCCGAGCCGGGGAGCAGTTCGTCGCTCATCGCGGCGATCTCGCCCGCGTGCCAGAGCGTGATCGGGGGCGTGGACCAGGCGGAGCCGTGCTTGCCGAGGATGCCGGCGGCGATGTACTCGGCGTAGTCCGGGATGTTCCTGCCCTTCTGGGACTTCAGCGTCCGCTGCACGGTCGCGCGCAGCTCGGCGCGGCGCCGGTCGTGCCCGGACGCGGCCTTGAGGGCGCGCGGGTCCTCCTCCTGGCGCGGCGACGGCACGAGGCGCACCAGCGTCGCGAGGGACATGGTGCCGATGACCGCGTCCTCGCGGAACGGCATGACGGTGAGCGGGATTCCTTCCGGGGTGCCGCTCGGCATGGTCAGGCGCATGGGTTCCCCCTGGGTGGTGGACGGTCGGCCGTCGCCCGGCCCCGAGGCGCCGCACGTCCCCCGGCGCCCCGCCGGAAGGGGCGGAGCAGGACGAGGGGCGGGGCGCTCCAGGACATGGCTGCGGCAAGGGAAGTGACGCTTTCCGCCGGGGAGTCCCACTCGCCGGCGGAAGCGACCACATGAAAGCATGACCGTGAAAGCGCTGTCCAACGACTTGTCAGAGTTGACGCGTGCTGTAAGGTGTGAGCACGCCGACCATCGGAGCCAGGACCTCACCCATGCCGCAGCCACTCGCACCATCCGCCCAGGTGACAGCCGCCGAGATCTCCCGCATCGCGGGCGTCACGCGCGCCACCGTCAGCAACTGGCGCCGCCGGCACGACGACTTCCCCGCGCCCTCGGGCGGCACGGACAGCAGCCCGCTGTACGACCTGGAGGAGGTCCGCGCCTGGCTCGCCTCCCGCGGACAGCACACGGCGGCCACTCCCAGCGGCGAACTGCGCACCACCCTGCGCCTCCGCGAACCGGCCGGCGTCGGCACGTCCGACCTGCTCCTGCTGGTCCTGGCCGCCGCCCGCCGCCCCGCCGAAGGCCTCACCGACCTGCTCGCGCTGCCCGACGCCGACCTGGTGAAGCGGGCGAACGACGCGGCGGCCGAGGCGTCGGACGTGGTGCCGGACACCGAACCCGTCCGGTTCACCGCCGCCGACACCGCGGTCCTGCGCGCCCTGCTGCTCTGCGTCCGCGACGAGGGCGCGCAGACGGCGCTGGGCGTCCTGGCGGAGAGGGAGCTGGAGGACAGCGCCGCCAGCGGCGCCTACCGCACCCCGGCCCCGCTCGCCGACCTCCTGGCCCGCCTGGTCCCAGGCCCCCCGGCCCGCGTCCTCGACCCCGCCTGCGGCAGCGGCACCCTGCTGACGGCCGCAGCGGCGCGCGGCGCGCGCGAGCTGTACGGGCAGGACAGCCTTCCCGTCCAGGCGCGGCGCACCGCCGTCGGCCTGACCCTGACGGCCGAGGAGGGCGCGGACGTCACCGTGCGCACCGGCGACAGCCTGCGCGCCGACGCCTTCCCCGACCTCACCGTCGACGCCGTGCTGTGCAACCCGCCCTACGGCGACCGGGACTGGGGCCACGACGAACTCGCCTACGACCCGCGCTGGGCGTACGGCCTCCCGCCCCGCGCCGAGTCCGAACTGGCCTGGGCCCAGCACGCGCTCGCCCACCTCGAACCGGGCGGCCACGCCGTGCTGCTCCTCCCGCCGGCCACGGCGTCCCGCTCCTCCGGCCGCCGCATCCGCGCCGAGCTGGTCCGCAGCGGCGCGCTGCGGGCGGTGGCGGCCCTGCCGCCGGGGGCGGCGGTCCCGCTGCACATCGGCCTGCAGGTGTGGGTGCTGCAGCGCCCGGAGCCGACCCGGCCGGCGTACCAGACGATCCTCTTCGTCGACACCGCGGGCGAGCCCACGGCCCCGGGGCGCGGCGGGAGCCGTTCCGGCGCGGTGGACTGGGCGCGGGTGACCGAGCGGATCGTCTCCGCGTGGACGGCGTACGCCGAGGACCCGGACGGGTTCGAGGCGCAGGCCGGGGTGGCGCGGGCGGTGAGCGTGGTCGACCTGCTCGACGAGGTCGTCGACGTGACCCCGGCCCGGCAGGTGCGTGCCTCGCAGGCGGACGTCGACCCGCAGGAACTGGCCCGCGAGGCCGCGGCGTCCCGCGCAGGGCTGGCGGCGGCAGTGCGGACGGTGGCCGAGCTGGCCGACACGGTGTCGTGGGACGCCGCGGGGGCTTCGGCCCGCGCGTGGCGCACGGCCACGGTGTCGGACCTGGCCCGGGGCGGGGCGCTGAAGGTTCTGCGTGCGGTTCCGGTCTCGCCACGTGCGACGGCCGCCGAGCCGGAGGGCGCGGATGCGGGCGCCGGCGGCGGGGAACGCCGGCCCGCCCTGACGGGCGAGGACATCGCCCGCGGGACCGGGCCGACGGGACACCCCCTGGACGCGCAGGCCGAGCAGATGCCGGAAATCGCCGCGGGCGACGTCCTGGTCCGCAACCTGGTCGGCGGCACCGGCCCCGTGGCCCGGGTCGCGGGCGAGGCGGAGGCCGGCGTCCTGCTGGGGGCCGGCGTCCACCTGTTCCGGCCGGACCCGGCGCGGCTGGACCCCTGGTTCCTCTTCGGCTTCCTCAGCTCCGAGGCCAACCTGGCCGGCGCCTCCACCGGCAGCTCCACGCTCCACCTCAGCCCTGGGCGGCTGCGCGTACCGCTGCTGCCGCTGGCCGAACAGCAACGGTACGGCGAGGCCTTCCGCCACGTCGAGGCGCTGCGCGAACAGGCCCGGCGCGCACGGGACTTGGCCGAGGAGACGGCACGGCTCGTGAGCGGGGGGCTCACGGGCGGGCAACTGGTGCCGGAGCCCACCGAGGCTCTGGAGCTGTCCCACCTCTTGATGCGGACGGATGAGAAACCATCCCTCCCTCCGCGCTCACAGTCATCCGTACCAGCCCTGGAAGGGAAGCGGAAGAAGTCTTGAACGGCAGCAAGCACACGGAGTTGGCGAACCACGCGTGGTCCGTCGCCGACCTCCTGCGGGGGGACTACAAGCAGTCCGACTACGGCAAGGTCATCCTGCCGTTCACGGTGCTGCGGCGACTGGAGTGCGTGCTGGAACCGACCCGCGAGAAGGTCGCCCAGCTCGCGGAGCAGTACAAGGACAGCGACATCGACCCGGACCGCTTCCTGCGCCGGGCCTCGGGCCACGCCTTCTACAACAGGTCTGGCCTGACCCTGAAGAAGATCGCTGCGGACCCGCAGAACGCGGCGAAGAACCTCGCGGTGTACGTCGGGGCGTTCTCCGACAACGCCCGCGGCGTGCTGGACCGCTTCGAGTTCGCCCAGCAGATCAAGCGGCTGGACAACGCGGGGCTGCTCTACCAGGTCATCGGCAAGTTCACCGACCTGGACCTGCGTCCCGAGGTCGTGCCCAACCACAACATGGGCTACATCTTCGAGGAGCTGATCCGCCGCTTCTCCGAGCAGTCCAACGAGACGGCCGGTGAGCACTTCACGCCGCGTGAGGTCATCCAGCTCATGGTGCGGCTGCTCGTCGCCCCCGACGGCGACGCGCTCCAGCTCCCGGGCGCGGTGCGCACGGTCCTCGACCCGGCCTGCGGCACGGGCGGCATGCTCTCCGCGATGGACGACCTGATCACGGAGCTCAACCCGGACGCCACGGTGGAGGTGTACGGGCAGGAGCTCAACCCGGAGTCGTGGGCGATCTGCCGGTCCGACCTCATGATCAAGGGGCAGGACCCGGAGAACATCGCGTTCGGCAACTCCTTCTCCGACGACGGCCACGCGCGCAAGACCTTCGACTACATGCTGGCCAACCCGCCGTTCGGCGTGGAGTGGAAGAAGGTCAAGGACGAGGTCGAGGCCGAGCACGAGAAGCTCGGCGAGGCCGGCCGCTTCGGCGCGGGCCTGCCGCGCATCAACGACGGCTCGCTGCTGTTCCTCCAGCACATGATCGACAAGATGAAGCCGGTCGGCGTGGACGGCGGGGGCGGCTCGCGCCTGGCGATCGTCTTCAACGGCTCGCCCCTCTTCACGGGCGCGGCCGGCTCGGGCGAGTCGGAGATCCGCCGCTGGATCCTGGAGAACGACTGGCTCGAGGGCATCGTCGCCCTGCCGGACCAGCTCTTCTACAACACCGGCATCTCGACCTACTTCTGGATCCTGACCAACCGCAAGAGCCCCGACCACAAGGGCAAGGTCGTCCTGCTGGACGCCCGTGACCAGTGGCAGAAGATGCGCAAGTCCCTCGGCGACAAGCGCAAGCAGCTGGGCGCGGACCACATCGCCACGGTGGTCAAGCTGTACGGCGAGGCCCTGGCCGTGGCGAAGGACCCGGACCACCCGCTGCACGGCAAGGTGAAGGTCTTCCGCAACGAGGACTTCGGCTACCAGCGGATCACGGTGGAACGCCCGCTGAAACTGCGGTTCGAGATCACGGAGGAGACGCTGGCGGCGTTGGAGGCCTCCAAGGCCATCCAGAAACTTCCGCAGCGGCAGACCATGCTCATGTTCGACGCCTTCGACTCGATGGAGGTCAGGAGCTGGGCCACGAAGGAGGAGGCCTGGCTGGCGTTGAAGGATGCCATGGTGCAGGCTGGCGGGACGTGGCCTACCGGTGCGCCTTTCAACAAGGCGTTGCGTGACGCGATCGGAGTGCGTCACCCCGAAGGCGAGGTCCAGTTCGTGAAGGGACAGCCCGAGCCCGACCCGGAGCTTCGGGACTACGAGAACGTGCCCTTGGGCGAGGACATCGAGGAGTACCTGAAGCGGGAGGTCCACCCGCACGTGCCGGATGCATGGATCGACCGCAGCAAGACGAAGATCGGGTACGAGATTCCGTTCACGCGACACTTCTATGTGTACGAGCCGCCTCGGCCGCTGGCGGAGATCGACGCAGACCTGAGGGTACTGGAGGCTCGGATTCAGGAACTGCTGGCGGAGGTGACGGAATGACCCGCAACATGATGCCCATTCGTCGCGTCTTTCGCGTGGTGAACGGCGGGACACCCTCCTCCGAGCCAGAGAACTGGGGAGGGGACATCCCATGGGCCACACCGGCGGATTTCACCGGCTGCCTAACCGAGATCACCACCACTCGTCGCACCCTGACCCCGGCAGGCGTTCGCTCCGGATCCGTCGTTGTGCCGCGGGGGTCACTCCTGGTGTCAACCCGCGCTCCAATTGGTTATGTCGGCATCACAGGTTCTGACATGGCCTTCAACCAAGGTTGCAGGGCCCTCGTCCCGCGGATGGCCGCGGATGTCAGATTCTTCGGTTACCAACTGGAGGCGCAACGGCTCGACCTTCAGGCGCAAGGCCTCGGGACGACCTTCCTCGAGCTGTCTTCGGACAAGTTGTCGTCCTTCACCGTTGTCACGCCCTCGCTGGACGATCAACACCGGATCGCGGACTTTCTTGACGCTGAAACGGCGCGCATCGACCAACTGATCGAACTCTACGGCCAACTTTCTCGATTGGCTGCCGAAAGATCACAGAGAGTAGTCGACAAAGCGGTGGAGGCGTGCACGGACATCGTTCCGCTCCGCTACATCGTCCGCTTCCGTGAAGGCCCAGGCATCATGGCCGTGGATTTTCACACCGCTGGAGTCCCGCTCATCCGTATCGCCGGTCTGAAGAAGGGCGAGGTCACCCTCAACGGATGCAATTTCCTAGACCCAGACAAGGTCGCTAGCCAGTGGTCCCAGTTCCGGCTCCGTCTCGACGACCGGCTGATCAGCGGAAGCGCCACAATGGGTGAGGTGTCGGTGGTACGGGACCCCGATGTCGTGGGCTCCGTGCCCTACACCGGCCTGATCATCCTGCGGCCGGCACAGGCGAACGTCGACATGAAGTACGTGGAGGCCTTCCTTAGGTCGTCCTTGTTCTCACGCCAAATCAACCTGCTCAAGACGGGGGCAACCATGCAGCACTTCGGACCTACTCACCTGTCCCAGGTGCGTGCACCGTTGCCGTCACCGGACCAGCAGCGCCGAGTTGCCGCAATCGCTCACGAGGCGCAGCGTCACGCCATGACGTGCGAAGAGTTGGCCACCCGGCAGGTCGCTTTGCTCAGCGAACGCCGTCACGCCCTGATTCACGCCGCCGTAACCGGCCAGTTCGACATCTCCAGTGCCAGCGGGCGCAACGTGACCGAAGGAGTCTCCGCATGAGCCCCGTGCACGACGAGTCGTCCTTCGGCTCCGCCATCGTCGCCGCCCTCTGCGACCGCGGCTGGCGGGAGGCGAACCCGGAGGACTACCAAGCCGACCTCGGTCTGGACACCAACGAGCTATTCACCTTCATCGGCGCAACGCAGCCTGACGAGTGGGACGAACTGCTCACCGTCTACGGCGGCAACCCCAACGAGGCGCAGCGTGGTTTCGCGCAGCGCCTCGACCGGGCCATCGCCGACGACGGGCTGCTCCACGTTCTCCGCAACGGTGTGAAGGACCGCGGGGTCCGGCTCCGTGTCGCCTACTTCAAGCCCAACCTCATCTCCGCGGACTCCGTCCTCGACGGCTACCGGGCCAACCGTCTCACCGTCGTCCGCGAGCTCCCCTACGCCACCAAGCAGGCCGACTGGGGTCACCGCCTCGACCTGACCCTGTTCCTCAACGGCATCCCCGTCGCCACGGCCGAGCTGAAGAACCCGCTCACCGGTCAGGGCGTCGAGCAGGCCAAGGAGCAGTACCGGACCGACCGCGATCCGACCGAGCTGATCTTCACGCGTCGCGTGATCGCCAACTTCGCGGTCGACCCGGACCTGGTCTTCGTCACCACCCAACTGCGCGGCAAGAGCACCCGGTTCCTGCCGTTCAACACCGGTTCGAACGGCCCCGGTCAGCCCGGCGGGGCCGGCAACCCGGCGCCCACCGCCCACGGGAAGTACGCCACGTCCTACCTCTGGGAAGAGGTCTGGCAGCGGGACAACTGGCTGGACCTCCTCCAGCGTTTCGTGCACCAGCAGAAGCACAAGACGCCCGGCGGCGGCACCACCAAGTCGACGATCTTCCCCCGCTTCCACCAGTGGGACGTGGTCCGCAAGCTCACCGCGCACGCGTCCGTGCACGGCGCCGACCAGAACTACCTGGTCATGGCGTCCGCCGGCTCCGGCAAGTCGAACACCATCGGCTGGCTGGCGCATCGCCTCAGCGACCTGCACGCCCGCCGCGATCCGCACGTCCTCCGGCCCGACGCCCTCGCCGACGGCCGCATCAAGCCGGGCGAGCCCGTCTTCGACAAGGTCATCGTCATCACCGACCGCCGCAACCTGGACGCCCAGCTCTCGGCGACCGTCGGCAGCTTCTCGCAGACCGACGGCCTGGTCGTGAAGATCGACGAGAAGCACGGGGCGAAGGGCGAGCAGCTGGCCCGCGCGCTCTCCCGGGACACCGGGAAGATCGTCACAGTCACCCTGCACTCGTTCCCGGCGCTGCTGAACCACATCAAGAGCAACCCGGCCGAGATCAAGGGCACCCGCTTCGCGATCATCGTCGACGAGGCGCACTCCTCCCAGTCCGGCGACGCCGCCACCGCCGTGAAGTCCGCCCTGCGCGACCTCGGCCTGGACGCCGACTCGGACGACGAGGGCGCGACCACGGTCACCGTGGAGGACAAGCTGAAGGCGAAGGCGGTCGAGCGCTCCCGGGCCGCCAACCTCTCCTACTTCGCCTTCACCGCCACCCCCAAGGCGAAGACGCTCGAACTCTTCGGCACGGAGGCCGTCGAGAACGGCAAGACCGTCTACCGGCCCTTCCACACCTACTCCATGCGCCAGGCCATCGAGGAGGGCTTCATCCTCGACCCCCTGCGCAACTACGTCACCTACAACACCTACTGGAAGCTGGCGAACCTCAACCGCGACGAGAAGGAGGTCGACCCCTCCAAGGCGAACAGCCTGCTCGCCCGGTTCGCGCTCATGCACGAGCACACGGTGTCCCAGCACGCCCAGGTGATCGTCGAGCACTTCGTCGCCCACACCCGCGGCCGGCTCGGCGGACGGGCCAAGGCCATGGTGGTCACGGCGTCCCGCCACTCCGCCGTGCAGATGGCCCGTGCCATCCGCAGCTACATCGCCGACCGCGAGTACGACACGAAGTACCCGGACCTCGGGGTCCTGGTCGCGTTCTCCGGCTCCCTCACCATCGACGGCGAGGAGACCACCGAGAGCAAGGAGAACGGCGGTCTGCCGGAGAGCGGGCTGCCCAAGGCGTTCGCCTACACCCGCGCCGACGACAAGGCCGCGAAGGCCGGCGGCAAGGGGCAGCAGGAGTACCGGATCCTGGTCGTCGCCGAGAAGTACCAGACCGGCTTCGACCAGCCGCTCCTCACCACGATGTACGTCAACAAGACGCTGACCGGCATCGCCGCCGTGCAGACGCTCTCGCGCCTCAACCGCACCGCCGACCGCAAGTCGCAGGCGGACCTGGCCGTCCTGGACTTCGTCAACGATGCCGAGGACATACAGGACGCGTTCCGCCCGTACTTCGAGGAGGCGCACACCCTGCCCTCCGACCCGAATCTCCTGTACACGGCCCAGAGCCGCGTCATGTCCGCGCCGATCATCTCGGAGCAGGACATGGACGAGTTCGTCGCCGCGTACCTCGAGGCGCAGGAGAAGGCCGGCGGCTCCCAGGCCAAGTGGGAGAAGCTGCACGCCGAGCTGTACCGGCTCCTCTCCCCCGCCGTCACCCGCTTCAGCGCTCTCCTGGAGAGCGAGGAGGAGGACGACGTCGAGGCCGCCGAGGAGTTCCGCGCCCACCTCAACGACTACGTCCGCAAGTACGGTTTCCTCGCGCAGATCGTCCCCTACCAGGACGCCGACCTGGAGCGGCTGTACCTGTACGGGCGTTACCTGCTCAACCGGCTGCCCCGCCTCGCGGACGGCGGCGTCGACATAGGCGAGGTCGACCTCAGCCACCTGCGCGTCGAGAAGACCGGCGAGCACGACAAGTCCCTGCTCCCCGAAGGCCCCGCCGAACTCAAGGGGTTCGGCGACGGGGTCGGCGGCGGGAAGGACGCCGAGAAGTCGCTGCTGTCCGAACTGATCGAGAAGTTCAACGCGAAGTTCGGCACGGAGTTCACCGAGGAGGACGTCCTCCCGGCCTTCAACGCCACGAAGAAGGACCCGAAGGTCCGGGCCGCCGCCCTCGTCAACGACGAGGAGAACTTCGGCCTCGTCTTCGACAAGAAGTTCGAGGACAACATGATGGACCATGTCTCCACGATCGACACCCTCGGCAAGCGGTACTTCGGGACGGACCGGGACTTCAAGTCCAACCTCGACCGCAGCGCCCGCCGCGCGGCCTGGCGGATGATCCGCCAGGAGGAGGGGCTGGACGACTTCTGACAGAGGGGTCCTAGGTCCGCGCCTGGGGCCCCTGTCAGGACATCTCCTACTACCAGGCATCCGGCTCGCGAGCCCCTCGCATCCTATGGCAGGCGAACGAGGACATGACGCCCTCGCTGCCAGGAAGGGACGCCATGTTGTTCATATGTCCGCACTGCGCTCAGCCGGTTGAGCGCACTCGCGAGGGACTCGTGGCCCCTCACCAACTCACTGAGTTCAGTGCCATCCTCTGCAAAGGCGCGGGGCGTACACCGGCACACGAGGAGCGAGGGGCCGACCGCTGCAACGTGTCCTCCAAGGCGGAAAGACGGAATCCAGAACTTCCTGCCCCCAGCTGGCTGCCGTCATGGCGTAAGCAACATCGTGCCTCAATTGCCCTTCCGGCCACTGATGCGCTTCGGATCTGGCTGCCAAATACTACCGACTTGGGGCATATTGCATCCATCGGAACCATGATGTCTACAAGTACGCGGCCGATCTGGGATCCATTCAACCAGTGCTGGACGATCCCAAAGGGTCATTTTCTGCCGATGGCCAACAAACTCGTTCGCCGCTACAGCAGCATCCTTCTGGGTCGCGAGTACAACCCTCGAGAGAAGTGCAACCATCGTTGCCAGAACGCAAAGGGTCCGTATTGCACTTGCTCCTGCCTGGCGAAGAATCACGGACGCGGGCGGTGGATGAGAGGCTTTGCGCAGCTCGACGAGTTTGGGACCAGGTACCGCGGTCAGTCCTGGCACTGGCAAGTCATGACCTTGGGGCGTTGAGGTGCCCAGTTCCCCTCACCACTATCCCCGGATGCTGCGTGGACTGGTTACCGGAGACATCCCCCGCCTGGGATCCTGCGTGGACTTCTGACGAGGGTGGGGGTCGGCACCGCTCAGTCCCGAACCCCAGGGGTTCCTGCCTGCTTCAGCCGCGCGCGGCCCGCTCCATGAACTCGGCCCAGGCCTTGAAGGGTCCATCGATTCCGGCTTTGTCCTCGTGGTCCAGTGGCATCGCTTGAATCTCTGCGCCCCGCCGACAGTCGACGAGCAGAGATGCTCAAGCCATCCCCACAGCACCACCTCGCCGCCCAGGAACTATGGCCCGCCTCCTGAGGCGTGCCCTATGAGCTCGTAACACGATCTTGTTGAACTGCCCTGGTAGGCCGTGCCCGGTGTGACGATTCGGCCGTTCGAGAGGGTGTGACTACCCGGCCGTGGATCGTGGACGATGACCTGTGGGCGCTGATCGAGCCGCTCCTGCCACCCTGGCCCGAGAAGGCTCCCGGTCCACGGCCCGTGCCGGACCGGCTGTGCCTGCAGGGCATCCTCTACGTCCTGTACAACGACATCGCCTGGCAACTGCTCCCCCTTGAGCTGGGGTTCGGCTCTGGTCAGACCTGCTGGCGGCGCCTCGAGCGCTGGCAACAGGCCGGAGTCTTCGACCAACTGCACCGCGTCCTGCTCGCCAGGCTGCACGCGGCCGGCGAGCTGGACTGGTCCAGAGCATGCGTCGACGGTTCCCACGTCCGCGCCAAAAAGGGGGAGCCGACACCGGTCCGTCGCCGGTCGACCGGCGGAAGACGGGCAGCAAACACCACCTGATCTGCGACGGACGCGGCACCCCGCTCAAGGTCATCACCACCGCGGCCAACGTCAACGACGTCACCCAGACCCTCGCCCTGGTCGACGGAGTCCCACCCGTCGCCGGCCGCCCGGGCCGACCCCGCCGGCGCCCCGAGGCCCTCCTCGGAGACAAGGGCTACGACTCCAACCCCAACCGCCGCGAACTGCGCAAACGCCGGATCCTGCCGGTCATCTCCCGCAAGGGCAGGCCTAACATCAAGGGCCTGGGCAAGCTCCGCTACGTCGTCGAGCAGACCTTCGCCCTCCTCCACCAGTTCAAGCGCCTCGCCGTCCGCTGGGAACGCCGCACCGAGCTCCACGACGCCTTCGTCTCCCTCGCCTGCAGCCTCATCTGCTGGAGACGCCTCAAGAAGGCCAACTCATGATCGTGTTACGAGCTCTATGACAGCGAGAGGCACGGCGTGCTGAGCGAACTCGTTCCGCACCCGCCATCAATGCCGTCACCCACGGCTGCACGGTCGTCCGCGACTTCCCCATTCACTTCCTCGCCCTCTCCTCGCCCGCCGCTGCATCCCTCACCATCCGCGTGGAGGTCACCGACACGCGAGGTGACGAACTCCCCGCAACCGCTACCACCCCTGCAGCTGGCCCGCCCGTACCGGCGGACGCGGTCTGCTCCTGGCCGAGGCCCTCGCCGATCGCTGGGGCTGCGAACCGCGCCCGGACAGCCCCGGCAAGACGGTCCGGGCCGAGTACGCGGTGGCGCGATACGACCCGTCCGCCGTGCCCCCGTAGGGCAGGGCTGGACGCGGTGATCCCTTTGCGGGGAAACTGGCCGCGGCCAACGGGGCTCGGGGAACGGGCGAGCGCGAGTGCAGGACGCGGGGCGGGGACAAGTGCCGGACAGACCGATCGCGGGCCGCTACGAGCTGCTGGAGCGGCTCGGCAACGGCGGCATGGGCGACGTGTGGCGGGGCTACGACGCGGTGCTCGACCGGCCCGTCGCCGTGAAGCGGATCCGGCCGCAGGCCGTCGCCGCCACGCCCCGGCTGGCCGAGGAGCTCGAGCGGCGCTTCCGTCGTGAGGCCCGGATCACCGCCCGCATCCAGCACCCGGGCGTGCCGCAGGTGTACGACGCCGTCCTCGACAGCACCTACGAGCACCTGTTCCTCGTCATGGAGCTGGTGGAGGGTGTCCCCCTCACCCGGTACGTGCAGGAGGAGCGGCCCCTCCCCGTCAGCTGGGCGGTGGCGGTCGCCGCGCAGGTCGCCACCGTGCTGTCGTACGCGCACGACGTGCCCGTGGTGCACCGCGACCTCAAGCCGTCCAACATCCTGGTCGCGCAGGACGGCACGGTGAAGGTCCTCGACTTCGGCGTCGCGGCGATCCTGCAGACGGACGTCACGAGGCTGACCGCGACCGGCAGCCCCATCGGCACGCACCAGTACATGTCCCCCGAGCAGGTGCGCGGCACCCGGGTCACCCCGCGCACCGACCTCTACGCCCTCGGCTGCGTGCTCCACGAACTCCTTTGCGGCAAGCAGCTGTTCAGTGCGAGCAGCGACTTCGAGCTGATGGACCAGCACGTCCGGGCCACGCCCACCCCGCTGCGGCGCCTGCGCGCCGACGTGCCGGAGGAACTGGAGGCGCTGGTCCTGCACCTGCTCCGCAAGACCCCGGAGAGCCGGCCGGTGGACGTGCAGGAAGTGTACGAGCGGCTGATGCCCTTCCTGCCCGCGCCCGGGGAGCCCTCCGCCCTCGGAGAGGCCGGGCCGCCCGGGGCGCCGGACCCGACCGGGCTCTACCGCCGCCCCTACGCGCCCCGCGCCCGGGCCGAGAGCCGTCCCCGTGTCGCCCCGGACACTGCGACGCCCGGCCGGGCCGCCGAGTACGTGGTCTCGCCGCCCGAGCGGGAGCTGCTGCGGGCCCAGTTGCGGGAGGTGGACGAGCACTACATCGCCCTCATGGAGGAGGAGCGCTACACGCAGGCCGCCGAGGTCGCGGGCGAGATGATCGAGCCGCTGGCGCGGGCCTTGGGCGCCGAGAACAAGGCCGTCCTGCGGCTGCGGCGCCGCCGGGCGGTCAGCCGGCAGCTGGCGGGCGACCACCGGGCGGCCCTGCCCGAGTTCGAGGCGCTGGCCGAGGCGTACGGCCGCATCAACGGGCCGACCGGCGAGGCCGCCCGCGACTGCCGCGCCCAGGCCGCCCGCTGTCGCGGCGAACTCGGCCAGGTGACCGAGGCACTGGCGGAGCTGCAGGGCGTCCTCGAGGTGGAACGGGCCGTCGAGAGCGATGTCAGCGACGCGGCCGTGGAGCTGCGCCGTGACATCGGCATGCTGCTGCTCAGCCAGGGCAACCCGGTGGAGGCCCGGACGTGTCTGGAGGCCCTGTACGAGGACGTCGTGCTCGTCCACGGCCCGCGCCACGACGTGGCCGTCGAGGCCGCGGAGGTCCTGGCCATGCTCCGCCGCGAGCTCGACGGTGCGTGACCGGCGCAGCACGGCCGGGAGAACCGGTGAACGGACGCCCGCAGCCTGCCCCAGTTCGTCACCTGCACCCGGACCTGAGGCCGGCTGTACTTCTCGTCGACGGGACAGCCCAGTCCGTTCCTGCGGAGGCCGACTGCGGGCAACAGCAGCCGCAAGGAGCCGGTGACAGGTCCACGCGGCTCCCTGCAGAACCTGCCGGTGTCAGCTCCGATCCGGTGTCGGCGCGTTCGTTTCCTCCGCGATCACTTCTTCGTCGGCCGGCGGCTCGTCGATCTCTCGGCGGACGGCCTGACCCGTGTAGTCGGGCAGGCCCAGCAACCGGTTGAGGGCGTTGGCCATCAGATGCCTCCGGGCAGCCAGGAATTCGGGGAAGCGGTCCAGGGACCGCAGCTCCGGGTCGCCGGGGATCCACTGCTCGGCCAGCCGCTCCGCCGCGATGCCGACCATGTACTCCGCAGGCAGCTTGGAGGAGATCATCTTGTTGGTCTGGCCCGTCACGAAGGCAAGGTTGGCCAGGCTGTTCCACTCTTCCTTGGGAAACGTCGACTGGACGCGCGCACGAGGAAAGACATGATGGAACTCGATCTTGGCACGGGAGTTGACGGGCCGGTCGTTGATCGCGGTGTTGGTCGCCCAATCCTTGGCCCTCATCTCGAGTGCGGCGATGTAGAGGAGACGGAAGAAAGGATGGGTCGAGTACTTCTGCTCCAGGTCCCGCGGGTGGATCGGGCTGTCCACGGAGCGCGGGCCGAAAGCACGGCGGATGAGCTCGGTGAACAGATGCTCCCCTGCCCGCTCCTTGACCAGCCGCGCCTCGGCGTCGAGCTTGCCCTCCACCTGCAGGGAATAGTGGCTGAAGGCCATCGCGGTGTAGACCCACCGGCGCAGCAGTCCGACCTCTTCGGGCTGCAGCTTCCCCTGACGGTGATGCAGGAGCAGCGCAGGGACCACCACGACGTTCGGTGACGTGAGTACGTCCGAGCGGGGAATACCGCACTCTCCGCGAAGGAAGTCGACGGCGAGACGCAAGGCTGTTTCCGTGGCCTGCCACGCCTCCTTGAGGGCAGTCCCGTCCATGGTGGCACCGATCAGCTTGATGTGGCGGGCTGTCGTCCCCGCGAGCAGGCTCATGAGACGCAGGACCGCCTCCCGGTCGAGCCCAAAGCCGATGTCCCTCAACTCGTCGTGGAAGGCATCCATCGTCTGCAGGCCCTCCGCCCATCGGGCGGCGATCGCGCTGTAGACGAGGTCACCCTTGGACAGCCGGCGCCCGCCCTTGTTGAGACGTGCGAAGACCTCGGCGACCTCCTCGTAGTCGTCGGAGCTGTAGGTGATCACCACGATCTGCTGCTTGCGGATGTCGTTGACCCGCTGAAGCCGCTTGGTCCACTCTCTGAAATCGGGGTGCCCCATTTCGACACCAGCGTCCATGAGGAGCTCGTAGAACTGGACCCCTTCTTGCAGGATCGTGGAAACGGGGATCAGGAGCGGGTCCTTGCGCTGCACCGCGCTCGGGTTGACGAACTCCTCGGTCCGTACATCGAACCGGAGGTCGATGAAACGGCCGTCAGCCTTTGACTCGGGCCGATAGACCCATGCAAGCGAGGTGAGCCGCTGCTGCCCGTCCAGGAGGTACAACGGCTTCCGGGAAGACTTGGCGGACTGGACGACTGCCGCGGTCCGGAAGGGCACCTCCAGATTCGTCTCCCACAGAAGCAGCGCGCCCACGGGATAGCCCCGGTAGAGGGAGTCGAAGAGGTCACGTACATCGGTGCGCATCCAGACGAAGTCACGCTGGATGGACGGGATGACGATCTTGCCCTGCAGTAGATCTTCCACCGGAGAGACGACCGGCTCGTTGGACTGCTTCACACTCTCCCCCACCAATTTGTGTGTGTTGCAACCATGTTAGCCACCCCCCGACAACCGCCGGACACGACACATCCACCCCTCGTGCCAGCGACGGCACACCCCCACATCACACTTGACGGCGCTTTCACTTTGATGAGAGATTAATAACGCTTCCGCCATGAACGCTCTTCCGGGAGCAAGGATCTGCTCGGAGGAACGTGCCTCCGGTCGGCCAACAGTTGCCTGAGCTGGACGGTCCACAGGCTGATGGCCAACACGGACGAGTCCTGCTGTCATGCAGAGAGAAGGGGCCAGCCATGAGCAACAGGAAGGCGACCCGGAAGTCGACTCTCTACCGGCTCACACTCCCGGACCGGAGCGAGACCGACCTTCGGACGTGTGTACGCGACCGGTACCTGGAGAGCGACAACCACTCGGTCGCGACCTTCACCCGCGGCGACATCGACGGCTTGGTGGTCACCGGCGGTGTCCGGAAAGACCGCGCGGACTGGTGTGACGCGGTCCAGATGATCACAGGGGTCGATGTGGATGTGGCCAGCCAGGCAGCGGCCGGACTCGTCATCACGCGAACCCCGACCGCTGTCTACGCCCTGACGTACGGCGTGGGCTACCACATGCTCGAATCGGACTACAAGGACGACGACTTCGGGCTGGAGTTCGCCACCCGGAGTCTGGACGAGGACGGCGTCATACGGATCCGAAACCTGATCATGGACGGTCGAGGGCGAGTGGATGAATCGTCCGTCTCCCGGGGAGACCGAATCGATGGGTTCGGCATCGATCGCTACGGAGCCATCGTCAAGCGGTTGAGCGGCACGGTGAGCAACATCGCGCTGACTTCTGTCAGAGAAGGGCGGAAGAGCCAGATTCGTGTCGAGTGCGCGGGCAGTGCCATCAAGCTGCCACTCGCGACCCAGGTCGACGACTTCCTCAGCGATCTCAGGGCCATCGAGGGGGTCTGTGCAAGGCAGCCTCATCCGGACCTGCTTTTCATCGACCGGATCAGGGCTCTGCCCGCCTCCAGCCCGAAGGTCAAGGAGGCCCGGCAGGTCCTCGACGAGTTGCTGGCGAATCCGGCAGGTGAGCGGCTGGCCTTGGGCGTTCCGGAACAGTGCCTGGACAGCATCAACTCGGCTCAGTGCTTCCGGGTGAAGGGCCCCGGTCGTCCCCGCATGGATGTGGCGGACCTCGAACTCTCCGACCTGCTGGAGTACGTCCACCGCAAGCCAGCCGGCACCCGCCTGGAGGCCTTGGAACAAGTGCGTGTCACGCTCTTCAGTGATGAGGACTGCCAGACCCCGGCCAGCAGCGCTGTCAAGGGGACGCACTGGCTTCTGGCTGATGTTCCGGTGGGATCCTCTCGCTTCTTCTACAGTCACGGACAGTGGTACGAGGTGGGTGCCATGTTCGTCGAGACACTCGAGGACGAGTTGCGGGAACTCCTGGGGAAGGCCCCGACGGTGTCTCTCCCGCCGTGGCCGAAGGGACCGAAGGTCAAGAACCGGGACTCGCACGACGAGGACTGGTACAACAAGCAGATCGCCAAGCAGAAAGGCTTCACGCTTTTCGACAAGTCGAATCCGGTCACCAAGAAGTTCAGAGGCGGCGGCCTGGAGATCTGTGACGTACTCGGCCCTGAGGGCCAGTTGATCTGTGTCAAGAAGGCGGACAGCAAGACGTCACCGCTGAACCACCTCTTCGCCCAGGCATCCGTGGCTGTCGAAGCCCTTCGGACCGATCCCGAGATGCGAGCGGCGTTCCAGCAGCAGGTTGCGGACCGCGCGGCCGATGAACAGGCACCGGACGGCGGAACCTTTCATGTGATTCTGGGGATACTCCTCAAGGACGGGGAGGACATCACAGTCACCTCCCTCTTCGCGTTCGCCCAGGTCTCTCTCCTGCAGCACGTCAGGCGACTCCGCGCGATGAACGCCGAGGTGGAAGTGACCACCATCCGCCGGCAATAGCAAGAACGCGCGGTCACTCCGCACATGGGCTCAGCGCGGCGCTGCTCAAGGGAGCCTGAACTCCGTCTACTGCGGCGAGTCGTGCCCTACCCTCTGGTGATGGCCGCTCTGCTGTCCCGTCGGCCCGTACATCACGGCCCTCACCGCCTGCTGACCACCAACTCGTCCACGGCCCACGCCACGACGTGGCCGTCGAGGCCGCGGAGGTCCTGGCCGTGCTCCGCCGCGAGCTCGACGGCGAGTGACTGGCGGAGCACGGCCGGAAAGCCGGTGGACGAACGCCGGAACGGCCTGCGGCCGCACCGCGGCGGCCTAAAATCCCGTCATGCCGCATCTTGCCCTCGACATCGCCTTCTGCCAGCAGCTGGAGAAGCTCGAGAAGCACGTCAGGAACGGCGTGTTCGACGCCTGGGAGAAGTTCGAGCGGCTCACCCTCGACCAGCTCTTCAAGGACCCGGGTCTGAAGCTGGAATCCCTCAAGGGCGCCAAGGACCGGCAGATCCGGACCGTCCGGATCACCCAGGGATACCGCGGTGTGGTCCTCGCGCCCGAGACGGGGGACACCTTCGTGCTGCTCCGGGTCGGCCCGCACGACGAGGCCACCGAGTGGGCGGTGAAGCAGAAGGCGACCATCAACGCCGTCACCGGCGCCGTGGAGCTCCGCGAGATCGCCACCCTGGAAGAGCTGGCCCCCGCCTACGAGCGCATCGCGCCCGCCGAGGAGCAGCGGCTGTTCGCAAAGGTCTCCGACGGGGAGATGGCCGCGCTCGGCATCGACGACACCACCCTCGCGCAGGCACGCGTGCTGACCAGCCTGGAACAGCTCGACGTCTTCGGACGGTTCTTCCCGCCCGACCAGTACAAGGTCCTGGAGCACCTGGCCCTCGGTGCGAGTGTCGAGCAGACGTGGCAGGAGGTCGTCGTGCCGGCGCTGGCCGACGCGGCCTCCCAGGAACCCGTCGACACCACCGACTACGCGACTGCCATCGCGCACACCCGCACCAGGATCGCCGTCGTCACGGACGCCGACGAACTGCGCGACATCCTCGACAAGCCGTTCGCCGCCTGGCGGATCTTCCTGCACCCCGCCCAGCGCAAGGTCGCCTACCGTCCGTCGTACTCCGGCCCCGCGCAGGTGAGCGGCGGGCCCGGCACCGGGAAGTCCGTTGTAGCCCTCCACCGGGTGCGGCACCTGCTGCGGCACCTTCGCGACGGCGACCGCATCCTCCTCACCACCTTCACCAACGCCCTCGTGGACTCCCTCAGCGAAGGACTCTGCCTGCTCGTCGACGATCCGGACCTGCGCGACCGGGTCGACGTCATGACCGTCGACGCCTTCGCCGGGCGCGTGGTCAGCACCTCGCGCCGGCCGCTCACCGGGTACGAGGAGACCGCCCGGTGGGAGCGGGCCGCGGAAGCCACCGGCTTCACCGGAACCCCGCAGTTCCTCGCCCAGGAGTACAAGCACGTCGTCCTCGCCCAGGACATCCGCAGCCGGGAGGAGTACGAGCGCTGCGAGCGCCGGGGCCGCGGCAGCGCACTGCCGTCCTCCGTCCGGCCGCTGGTGTGGCGGACCGTGGAGGAGTTCGCCCGACGCCTGGCCGAGGACGGGCTGCGCACCTACCTCGGCACCTGCGTGGAGGCCACCGACCTGCTGACCGAGCAGGGGCCGTACTACCGGCACGTCGTCGTCGACGAGGCCCAGGACCTCCACCCCGCCCAGTGGCGGATGCTCCGCGCGGCCGCCCCGCGGCGCCCCGACGACCTGTTCATCGCCGGCGACCCGCACCAGCGGATCTACGACAACCGGGTGTCGCTGAAGTCCCTCGGCATCAACGTCGCCGGCCGTTCGACCAAGCTGCGCAAGAACTACCGCTCCACCCAGGAGATCCTCAGCTGGGCGACGGGACTCCTGCTCGGCCGCCCCTACGCCGAACTGGCCGACAGCGGGAGGCACGACACCCTGATCGGGTACAGCTCCGCCCTGCACGGCTCCGGACCACACGTCCACGCGGCCCGGACGGAGGGGGCCGAACTCGACGCCTTGGTCGAGCAGGTGCGTGCATGGGTGGACGGCGGTGCCGCGTACGGGGAGATCGGGATCTGCGCCCGGTTCAACAAGACCTGCGAGAAGGCCAAGGCCCGCCTGATCGCGGCCGGCATCCCCGCCAGCCGGGTCCGCGCGGGAGCCGCCCGCACCGACGACGCGGTCAACGTGGGCACCATGCACACCTTCAAGGGGCTCGAGTACCGCTACACCGCCGTCATCGGCGTCAACGACCGTGCTCTGCCGAACCCTTCGGCCATCACCCCGGAGGAGGTCGACCGGCTCCAGCACGAGGCCGACCTCGCCGCGGAACGCTGCCTGCTGTTCGTCGCCTGCACCCGGGCCCGGGACGGCCTGTACCTCTCGTGGACTGGGCAGCCGAGCCCGTTCCTGGTGGAAGCCGGCTGCGGGGCGGGATGACCGGCACGGTCAACCCACCATCCCCGAGACGGGCAAATGCAAATACCAACAGGGAGTTTGACGATGCTTTCACTCCCATGGGAGAGTGGGGACGCTTCAGCTCGTGAAGGCGGCGCGGCGAAGGACGTCGCGGCGCGAAGGGGTGGACGGGCGGTGGCGAGGGGGACGTGGCTTCAACAGCCCACAGTCTTGCCGGGGGTCCCGGCGGCCGGAATCCTTCTCCTGCCCGCAGCAGTGCGGGACGCCCCCGGCGGGGCGCTCGCGGAAGGGGTGTGTGATGGCCGACGAGAAGACTCCCGACGAGAAGATCTCCGACGAGGGAGCGGTCGAGAAGGCCGGGCGGTGGGTCGCCGATCTCGCGGAGAAGATCATGGTGAACGGCGTGGGGCCGGTCACGGGGTCGGTGCCCTGGGCCGAGGACCGTCTTTCGCGTCGGCAGGGCGCCGACTACAGGGCGCCCGATGACGACGAGCGCCGTTCTCCCGAGGACATGAAAGACGACATCGATGCGGTCGTCGCCCGCCTCATCAAGGAGTCCGTGGCTGCTGCCGGGACCCAGGGGTTCGTCACCGGGCTCGGAGGTCTGCTCACCGCAGGCGTGACGATCCCTGCGAATGTGGCCGCGTCCGTCGCCATCAACTTGCGGATGGCCGGTTCCATAGCGCACCTTCGGGGATGGGACATCCGTGATTCGCACGTGCGGACCGTCGTGATGATGCTCGCGATCGGGATGAGCACGCAGAAAGTCCTGGCAGCCTTCGGGGTGAAGATCGGTCAGAAGCTCGGCGAGCAGATGATCAAGAAGATCCCGATGGCGGTGCTCCATGCGATCAACAAGAAGGTCGGATTCTACCTCGTCTCGAAATATGGAACCCAGCGCGCTGCGGTCACGCTCGCCAAGGGGATCCCGATCCTGGGGGGCATTGTCGGAGGCGCTGTGGACGCAGGGGCGACTGCTGTCATCGGACGGGCCACGGACAAGGCCTTGCGCGGCGACACCCTTCAGGCCGAGGAACCGAATTGATTCCTCCTCGTGAACGAGGCCGGTCCCTGACCTGCTCCGCCCGGCACCCAGCAGGTGGCAGGACCGACGGGATCAGCACCAGCCGGGGTGGGGCCGGCCCGGAGGAGCATCACGCGGGCGGGGTTCCTGTCCCGGGGTGAGACGGCTCCGCACGCGGTACACGCGTACGTTCGCCCGGGCATCGGGAGTGCGTGCTCGGCTCCCGCTCCGCACTGTGCGCAGTCCATGGTGGTGTGCGCGGGATGCGCCAGACACACAACCCGGCCGTGCTTGCGGCCCACCTCCACCAATGCCGCCTTGGTGGCGCCGGTCGCGGCCTCGGCCGCCTCGCGCGCCATCGTGGTCCTCGCCAGGAACTTCGACCGGAAGCCCCCACTGCGATCGCGCCGGAGGCTCGGACCACGCGCTCGGCCCGGGCCCCTTCTCCTCCCCTTCCCCGGACCTCCGGGCGGGCAGGAGGCCGCGGCGACCGTCCGTCACACCTCGTACCCGTGCTCGCACCCGTGGTCAGTACAGTGATCACACCGCCGGGGCGGGCGGGCGGGCGGCGACGCGGAGGGGCGGCATGGCGACACTGGGAATGCACCGGGACTTCCTGTTGGAGTTCGCGGCGCTCGACAAGCCGGTGCAGCGGCGGGTCGCCGAGGCGTTCGAGAAGTTCACCGCGGCCACCCACGCGGGCCTGCACCTGGAGAAGCTCACCCGCCAGCGGGACCCGCGGCTGCGCACCATCCGCATCACCGACTTCTGGCGGGGCGTCGTCCTCAAGGCCGACAGCGGGGACAGCTACCTGCTGCTGAAGGTCCTCCCCCACGACAAGGCCAACGACTGGGCCTGCCGGCACCGGGCCTCGGTCAACGGGGCGACCCACGGCGTGGAGATCCGCAACGACGTCGCCCTGGAACGCGCCACCGCCACCCTGCGGGCCGCGGCCGCCGACGAGCCCGAGCGGCTGTTCGCCGCCCACCCCGACAAGGTCCTGCGCAGCCTCGGCATCGACGAGGAGATCCTGCCGGTCATCCGGCTCATCCCCGACGACGAGCACCTGGAGGCCCTGCACAAGGTGCTCCCCGAGCAGCAGTACGACGTCCTGCTGGGCCTGGCCTCGGGCATGTCGCCGGAGGAGGTCGACCGCGAGATCGTGCAGGTGTACGCGCGCAACCCCGCGCCCGAGCCCGAGGGCACCGACGGTGACGGGCTGACCGCCGCGATGGCCAGGGCCCGCGGGCGCGTCGCCCTGGTGTCGGGCCCGGAGGAGCTGACGGGGATCCTCGCCCGCCCCTTCGACGCCTGGCGGGTCTTCCTCCACCCCAGCCAGCACCGGATCGCCTACGCGGACCGGTACGCCGGCCCGGCGCGCGTGACCGGCGGGCCGGGCACCGGCAAGACCGTCGTCGCCCTGCACCGCGCGTACCACCTGGCGCGCCGCCTGCCCGCCGACGCCCCCGACGGGTCGGTGCTGCTCACCACCTACACCAAGGACCTCGCCGCCGACCTGGAGCGCTCCCTGGAACTGCTGGTCACCGACGGGGCGGTGCGCGCGAAGGTGCGCGTGGTCACCGTCGACGCGCTCGCCAACGAGGTCGTGCGGCGCGAACGCGGCGGCGCGCCGCTGAGGATCATCACCGACCAGAAGGACATCACCGCCCGCTGGGCCCGGATCGGCCGCCGCCTCGGCCTGGACTTCGCGGACGTCTTCCTCGACCAGGAGTGGCGGCACGTGATCCTCGCCCAGGCCCTGGAGAGCCCCGAGCAGTACCTCAAGGCCCCGCGGGCCGGGCGCGGCACCCCGCTCGGCCCGCTGAAGCGGGCCCAGCTGTGGCGCGCGGTCGCCGAGTTCGAGCAGCAGTTGCGCGGCGCCGGGGAGTGGACGTTCCTCCAGGTGTGCGCGGAGGCCGCGCGGCTCCTGGACCGGCGGGGCGAACGGCCGTTCCGGCACGTGGTGGTCGACGAGGCCCAGGACCTGCACCCCGCCCAGTGGCGCTTCGTGCGGGCCCTCGCCGCCCCGGGACCGGACGACCTGTTCCTGGCCGGCGACACCCACCAGCGGATCTACGGCAACAAGGTCTCGCTGCGCTCGCTCGGCATCCACGTCACCGGGCGCTCGCACCGGCTGCGCGTCAACTACCGCACCACGCAGGAGATCCTGGCCTGGTCCGCGGCGCTGCTGACCGGCGAGCAGCCGGACGACATGGACGGCGGCCGGGAGTCGCTGACCGGCTACCGCTCCACCCTGCGCGGCGCGCATCCCGAGTCCCGCGGGTACGCGTCCCGGGCCGAGGAGATCGGCGCCCTGGTGGAGCAGGTCCGCGCCTGGACCGGGGCGGGCGTGGACCCGGAGGAGATCGGGGTGGCCGTGCGCTTCGTCCGGTTCGGCCGCGACATAGCCCAGCACCTGGAGCGGGCCGGCGTGCCCGCACACGTCCTGGGCACGGGGGGCCGCCCGGGGCCCGGGGTGCGGATCGGCACGATGCACCGCATGAAGGGGCTGGAGTTCCGCTGCGTCGCGGTCGCCGGGGTGGGCGACGGCACGGTGCCGATGCGCAGCGCCGTCACCCCCGCGGAGGTCGACGCGCAGCAGCACCAGGAGGACATCGGCGCGGAACTGAGCCTGCTGTTCGTGGCCTGCACCCGGGCCCGCGAAGCCCTGCGGGTGTCCTGGCACGGCGCCCCGAGCCCCTTCCTCGCCCCCGTCGTGGCGCACTGAGGGGATCCGGGGAACGAACACGAGCCGACGCGTTCCCGGGCAGCCGTCCTCGCCCGCGTGAACTCGTCCGGTGCGGTCGGCCACCGGCTTGTCCGATGCGGTTGACGCCGGGGAGTGGTCTGGCAGAATCCCGCCATGGCAAGAGCGGGTGAGGACCTGAAGGTTTGGTTGACCGGGCTCGACGATGCGCAGCTCCGCGAACTCGTCTCCATACCGGGGCCCTTGCCCTATTGGGCGAAGCTGTCCTTTCGCAGCGCCGGGCCCCGGCTCGGGCGGCGCGAACTGCTCTCCGTCCGAGCCTGGCTGAGCCGCGCTCAGGTGCGTGACCTCAAGAAGATCGCTGACGATGCGGCCGACTCAGCCCGTCGCCTGCTGGCCCATCACGGTCATGGAGAGGAATCCCTCCGGGAACCGGATCTCGAAACGCTCGAGTCGACGCTCGCTTCCCTCCCGCCGGTGCTGGCACGGCTGACGCTTCATTCCGTCGCCATGGAGAACGGCACCTCCCGGCAGAACCTGGTGGAGTCGCACTGGGCGCGGCTGCTGGAGGCTGCTGCGCTGCCGGCCACAGAGTGCGAATGCGGTCGGGGCGGTGACGCGCACATGGACGAGACCGATGCGGAAGCTGCCGCACGGGCCGAAGAAACGGGGGGCGTCCCGCAGCAACGGCAGCGCGGTGCCGGAGAAGCCGTGGCGGGGAAGGACACCTCGAACCCGACGGTCCCTTCGGGCCCGGCAGAGGCTCTGGCGGCGCTCCGCTCACGGGCCGCGGAGCTGACCGAGGCGCTGGACCGGGCGGCCGAACGGGTGGCCGGCGGATTCGCTCTCCCGCAGGGGCTGCTGGAACAGGCGGCCGACTGGGATGCGGAACGCTCGACCGTGGCGGGCACGGTCGAGCGGGCAGATCGGACGTGGCCCACCGAGGCGGGATTCGACGAGCTTCAGGAAATCGTCGACGAGTTGCTGGCCGAGGAGAAGCAGGAAGCGGACCGGGCCCAGCGTCTTGCCGCGTTTCTGGAGCAGCGGCAGTCACTGCTGTCCGTGCTCCGAATGGCCGAGCAAGGAGGCGGCGGCACCCACCTCGAGTCGCTCCAGGAGGCACTGCGGGATCTGGACGAGCAGATCGCAGGCCTGAATCCCACCGCCGCGGCTCCGGACCGGTCCCGCAGCACCGCCGTTACGGCCCCGTGCCCGGGTGACAGCGGCGAGGCTCCGCAGCCGTCCCCGGAAACGGAGAGCCCCGCGGAGACCAGTGTGCCGATCGCCTCGACCACCCCGGCCGGCACGGCCGCCCCGCCCGGCACGCCGGTCTCCGACGGAGCAGTCGGCGACCCCGACCGGCAGGACGTGCCGCAGCGGGGTGACGGCTCCCAGGACGTCCCGCCCGGTGAGGCACGGGTGAGCGAGCCGCTCGCCGGTCCCTCCGAGACCGGTCCCTCCGAGACCGAACCGTCCGAGACCGAACCGTCCGAGACCGGGGCATCCGAGACCGGGGCATCCGAAGAAATCACGGAAGCCACGTCCCCGGCAGGGCCCGGGACGGCTGCGGCTCCCGTCGCGGAGGGGGCGGAAACCGCAGAGGACCGCCCTGCCGCGGGGAAGCTTCTCCCCTGGCGGCCCGCCGTCTGTGAGGGCGCCCCGTCGACCCCCGAGTCCTCCCCTGTGGAACGCCTGGTGGGCGAGGGCCGGTTCCAGGAGGCGTACTGGCTGACCGTCGGGTCCGACGAGCCGGACCACCGTGCGGAGTGTCTTGCGTTCGCCGACGCGGCCTTCTCGTGCGCCACGCCCGAGGACACCACTCCGGTGATGACCCGTTTCGCCCCGGACCTGGATCTTCTCCAGAACGACCGGCCGGCGCTGGTCCTGGCCGCAGCGGCTTCCGTCCGCGCCGGGCTGGTGGTGGGCTGGCCCAACGACCTGCTGCTGCAGACGGATCCCTGTGCCTCCCTCTCCGGCCCCTGGCGCCGGCTTCTGGAGTGTGCGGTCGATGTCCTGAGGCGTTACCAGCGGGTGGACCCGGCCACCGTGCAGGCTTCCGACGACGCGGGTCCGGTACTCACCCGGGAGCGTGTCGCCGAGGAGGCCGCGCGGCTCAAGTCCGACCTGCCGAAGCTCAGGATCGGCTATGCGCGCGCCACCCAGGTGCAGAACCTCCTGATACGTCCTGACCAGCCGCTGGGACGAGCCCTGGAGGCCGTGCAGAACTGGGCCTCCGGGAAGGCGGAGGCCACCGTGCTGGACGAGGCGGGGAAGGTATTCCGCAAGCGCGACTCGCCGGAACGGATCATCGAGGAGGCCGACGCGGCGATCCGTACCCCCAAGCAGGCCAAGGAGCCCATCGAAGCCAAGGCCCGGCGTTCGCTGCTCAACCGGATCGAGCAGGTGGTCACTCTGCTCTCCCAGGCCCGGGCGCTGGCCGCGCCCGGGGCGGAGGAGCGCAGCGACACGGTGACCGCGCTGAGCCACGCCCTGACCCGGGTGCGGGGGGAGGACCCCCTGCCCGGTGTGGAGGGCGCGGCGCTGCTCTGCCTGCGACGCTGGCTGGAAGGCGAGAGCCGCACGCCCGTCCCCGCGCCCGGGCACGGCGCCGTCGGCACCAGTGACGGCGACGCCGGCTCCGCCCCGCTCGGCGCCTCCGGTTTCCTGCCCGCCACCGAGGCACTGCTGGCGGCCCCGAACCTGCCGCGCACCCCGGGCGGTGCCCCCGCCCCCGCCGCTCCCGGCTTCGCGCAGGAGGTCGCGTCGCTGCTCGAGCCGGTGGACGTCCCCACCGTGGTGACGACCTATGCCGAGCGGGGCGACCTGCATCTGGTCGACGCCCTGGTCGAGGCGCTGGAGCAGGGACTGGTCCCGGCTGCCCCCGCCGGGGCGGAGGCGCTGCCCTCCGACTGGCGGGCACGGCGGGACGTCCAGTGGGCGCGCTGGTCCACCATCCGTTCCGAGACGCACCGGAACGCCTCCTCCCTGCTCGCCGAGCTCCGCACCCAGCAGAGTCTGGACGAGCTGACGGAACGCGACCTGGTCGGACGTCTGGAGCAGCTGGAACAGCCCGTCCCGGAGGGGGCGTTCCGCGGCACGGTGGAGGAGGTCCGCCGCCTCGAGGGCGACCTGCGGGACCGCGTCCGGGCATACGTGCAGCGTCTGCGCACCCAGCTGGACTCGCTGACGCTCTCCGAGAAGGACCGCAAGCGGATCACGGGCCTGCTGGAGGCCGGGGACACCGTCACCGCGGAGGAGTGCCTGGCACTGCTGCGCAAGGGGGATGCGCTGCCGGAGTGGAGCGGTGAGGCCCCGGGGGAGGACCTGGAACGCTTCGTCGCCGGGCTGGAGAGCGTCACCCCGGCCAAGGCGGGTCCGCAGGGCTTCTCGGCGCTTCCGTGGGCGGAGGCATACGCCGACGGGCAGCCGTTGACCGAGGGCGCGCTGGCGGGCCTGGAGTCCTGGGACGCCCTCAGCAGGCCGACCACGCGCGGCGCGGAGTGGCAGAAGCACGTGCCGACCGTGCTGCGCCTGCTGGGCCTGGAGGGCCGGCCGCCCGCCCGTGACGACAACCACCAGGTGCGCGGCACCCTTCGGCTGAGCGCCAGGCTGCGTGCCAGTGAGAGCGTCTCCGGCTACGTCGCGGACCTCGGCTCCGCGGCCACCACCTACACGGTTCTGGTGGTCTCCGACGAGCAGCGCGGACGCAGTCCTCTGGAGCTGCTCGACCGGAGCGACACCGGGGCGTGCATCATCCTCTACCTGTACCCGCTGGGGCTGGCGGGCCGCCGCAAGATGGCCATGCACGCGCGGGCGTCCGCGCAGCAGGCGCTGGTGGTGGATCCTGCCGTGCTCGGCTGGGTCGCGGCACGCTCACCGCGGTCGTTCCGTGCTCTGCAACGGGTGACACTGCCCTGGACCGGGTTCAACCCCTACACGCCGTTCGTGGCCGGGCTGGTGCCGCCGGAGGTCTTCTACGGCCGGACCCGCGAGATGGCCGAGGTCACCGACCCGTTGGGGGCCCTCTTCCTCTACGGCGGGCGCCAGTTGGGCAAGTCCGCGCTGTTGCGGAAGGTCGAGGCGGACTTCCCGTCGGCCCCGGACCGCAAGGCGGTCTACCTGGACCTCAAGGCGCGTGGCGTGGGCGAGGCGGAGCCCGCCGACCGTATCTGGCCGGTGCTCGCCGCAGAGCTGAAGCGGGTCGGCGTACTGGGGCCGAAGGTGTCGACGGCGGTGTCGCCGGACGTGCTCCTGGAGCAGGTCCGGCGCTGGCTGGAGGACAACCGCGAACGACGGGTCCTGGTCCTCGCCGACGAGGCCGACGCCTTCCTGACCGCCGATTCCAAGGCCGTGCGCGGCAGCGGCGGAGAGGGCACTTTCGCCAACGTGGCGAAGCTGAAGGGGCTGATGGACAGCACCGACCGCCGTTTCAAGGTGGTCTTCGCCGGTCTGCACCAGGTGCAGCGCTTCAGCAAGCTGTCGAACGTCCCGCTGGCACACGGCGGGGAGGTGCTGATCGGCCCGCTGAAACCGGCCGAGGCGCAGCGTCTGGTCGTGGAGCCGATGGCGGCGTTCGGTTACCGGTTCGAGCGTCCGGAGCTGGTGTGGCGGGTGCTGGCGGCCACCAACTACCAGGCGTGCCTGGTGCAGATCTTCTGCGAGCGTCTGGTCACCGCGCTGCGGGAGAAGCCGGCAGGATCCGCGCACTGGCCGATCACCGTCACCGAGGAGGACATCCGGGCCGTCACGAGCTCGGCCGACGTGCACCGGCACATCGCCGAACGCCTGCGGCTGACCATCAACCTGGAGGACCGCTACCGGGTCCTCGCGCTGGTGATCGCCCTCCGCAGCCAGGCCGACGGCTTCCAGCGGGGCTACGACGCCGACGAACTCCTCCACGAGGCCAAGCGGAACTGGCCGGAGGGATTCCGCCGGCTGACCGCCAGCGACGTGAAGATCTACCTGGAGGAGATGGTGGGCCTCGGCCTCCTGATCCAGCAGGCCGACCGTCGCAGCTACGCGGTGCGGAGCCCCAACGTCGTACACATGCTGGGCACCCGTGAGGACCTCGAACTGGAGCTCAGACAGACCGAGTTCAGCTTGCCCTACGACTACAACCCACGGTTCTCGCGCCGGCTGGTGGGGACGGACCGCGAAGGCATAAACCGGTACAGCCCGCTCACCGAGCAGCAGCTGCACGAGGCGACCGGCCCCGGCCTGAGCCTGGTCTGCCTCACGAAGGCGCACGCGCCGAAACTGGCCGAGCAGGCCGTCCGGTCCTACGGCGACGCGCGCGGCCTGACCGTGCACACCACCGCCCCGGACACCCTGGTCGGTGTACTGACGACGGCCACCCGGGACCGGGAGTCCAGCGTGGTCGTCGCCGATCTGCGCTACAGCGGCCTGGACACGCTCAACCAGTCGCTGGAACGACTGCACCAGCACGTCGCGGGCGCCAAGGGCACGCAGAGCCGCTCGGCGATCGCCCTGGTCGACCCGCGGGCACAGGCGGTGCTCCAGGACGAGCGGGTCACCCGGGTGCTGCGCCCGGAACGGTGGAACACCGACAGCCTGAGGGCCTGGCCGGAGTGCCCGTTCGACACGCCGGACAAGCGGCGGCGTCTGATCGAGGCGACCGGCGGCTGGCCCGGGCTGGTCGAGCGCACCGTCGATCTCGCAACCCGCGGAGGCTCCACCCTGGAGGCTGCTCTCGAGAAGATCGGGGCCCAGCACGACCGGAAGGATGTTGCCCTCGCCCACCTGGAACGGGTCGAGATCGACCCGCGCACGCGGGAGCTGCTGACCACGTGGGCCGAATACGTCGATCCGGGAGAGTGCTGCAACCACGGTGACATCGCCGCGGTCACGGAGCTCACCCTGGACGAGGTCCGCGACTTCGCCGGCCGGCTCGCCGACCACGGCGTGCTGGACGACAGCGAGGACGGCTACGCGCTGGACCTGGTCACCTTCCGGGCACTCAACACCGTGAGGCAGCAAGGATGATCGCCTCGGCCGTCGTCGGGGCGAGGGCCTTGCCGGGAGTCCGGATCCGGCTGAACCACCTGCTGACGGACCTGAACAGCGGACGCAGCTGCCTGTGGCTGCTGCCGAGAAAGATGCTGGAAGGGCCCGACTCCCCGGCGGATCACCTTTTCGACGAGCTGCTGAACGAGCTCCACGACTTCGTGCTGCTGCCGTCGGACGACCCCGACGGACCGCCGCCCGTCCGGCCCCGGGCTCCCGCCCGGGTCGCAGTACCGGACTCCGGGCTGTGGTCGGGGCTGGCCCCGGCCCTCGACTACGACGACGGGCTGGCGGACCTCTTCTCCGCCGCCCCGGTGTCCGGACCCGCCGAGCCGGACACGGTGCCCGCCCCTCCGACCGAGGCGGAGGCGTTGGCGGACCTGCTGGAACGTCTGGCGAAGGAGCTGGGCCTCCAGTCCGACGGCGCGCAGGAGAGCGACGACACGGCCGGTGACGTGCTCGCCCGCCTCGCGGGCGGCCGGAACGGGCCGACCGAGACCAGGCCCGTGATCGTACGGGCCTGGCGCGAAGCCGTGCCCTCCGCGACCGGCCATCTGCTGCGCCGCCTGGTGGCGACGGGCAAGGAGGCGGGTATCCCTCCCGCCCGGGGGCCGCGGGCTCTGGTGGTCGCCTCCACCGAGGACCTTCCTCCCGGACTGCCGGGTCAGCTTGCGCGGGAGAACATCGCGGTCCACTGGTGGTGGGGGGCGACCGGACGCCTGGACACCGCCACCGTCGTGGCCCTGGCGCGCCCCCCTCTGAAGTCGGTGCTGGACCGTCAGCATCTCTACGAGTCCATCGCCCAGGCCACCGTCACAGAGGTCTGCGGCCCCTTCCTCGACGTGGCAGCGGCCCTGGCCGCCCGCTGGCAGGACGGCCGCCCCGAGACGCTGCCCGATGCGCTCCACGACGTGCTCGCGGACAGCCCCGTTCCGGACGGCGGCCTGCCCGAAACCACGGAAGGGGCCCGCAACCCCGCGAGACGCCCCGCCGAGAGCCTGCTCCCTGCCTGGAACGCGGCGGCCGTGGACAGTTGGGAGGGCCGACTGCGCCACCACCCCGGCCACGACCTCCAGCGTGAGCATGCGGTGGCGTCCCGGGTCTGGCTGGCGCAGAACCAGGTTCTTCTCCCACTGCTCGACGAGGCCAGGGAACGCTTTGCCGCAACCGTGCGGTCGAGGGCTCGCATCCCGCTGCAGCAACTCGCCGAAGAGTACTGCTCCCGGCGCGGGACCGATGCCGTCGTCACCGAGTCCCCCGACTCCCTCATCGAGACCATGGAGCTCGGCGCCATGTGGGGTGCCCACCGCGACGGTGCCACAGCCCTCACCCCCAAGGAACGCCGCCACTTGCGCATCCTGCGTGAGGCCCGCAACCTGCTCGCCCACCGGACCCCGCTCGACGGCGACCGGTTGCACCGGTTGATCATGGAGCTGTACCGGTGATCCAGGTTCTGGGCAGCCGCCCGCTGCAAGGGCGCCGAGCCGGTTCGCCTCGTCGGAGACCTCACCGCCACCCTCCTCGCGGTCGACGCCGGAAACGGAGCCGAAACACCCGTCACCGCCCGGGCTCCGCCTCTCCCGCACCCCGGAGGCAGGCCGTGCGGGCCGCACCCGCACCCGCACCCGCACCCGCACCAACGCAAAAACCCCACGGCCTCGGCGAGACCGCGGGGAATGACTGGTGTCCGAGGGGGGACTTGAACCCCCACGCCCGATAAAGGGCACTAGCACCTCAAGCTAGCGCGTCTGCCATTCCGCCACCCGGACAAGGTGATCGCCGTTGCGGTGACCCGCAGCGACGAACACAACGATACCAGGGGTTGGCCGGTGGTTTCACACGCGTATTCGCGCAGGTCAGTCCGGTCGCGGCCGGGGCTGCGCCCGGGCCCGGGCCAGGGCCGGAGGCGGGCCCGTCGGCCGACCCGCGCCCCGGTGGGAGGGCCGGCCGACGGAGGCCTTTGGCTAGGCTGATCGCAGTCTTGACGGGGGCCTGCCGCACGTGCGCGGTGCGGCGGGCAAGCAGTACGGGGGTACGGCATGGCCGGTGGACCGGGCTGTTCCATCCGGAACGAGGGCGCGGGCAGGCAGGCCGGCGACCTCGACAAGGCCGCGGACGACATCGGGGACGCCAAGAAGGCCGTGGAGGACGGCGTCTGCTACGTGCCCGCCACCTTCGGGGGTACGGACTCCGGCGCCGCCTACAACGCCTTCTCCGCCGCCTGGCAGGCCGAGGCGCAGACCATCAAGGACGCGCTGCGCGAACAGGCGGACAAGATCCGCGCCTCCACCGCGAACTACAACGCCGCCGACAAGGGCGTCATCAGCTCCATGAACACCGCGGTCGGCGCGGCCGGCGCGGGCGCGGGGGCCATCGGCGCGGCCGGGACCGGCGGGGGCGGCGGGGACCTCGGCATGCCGGGAGTGAGCACCCGGCCGGTCCACGCCCAGCACCGCATGATCCGGTACGGGCTGTCCCTGGGGGGCGCGCACCGCACGGCCCTGTTCGGGGACGGCGCGGTGGCGGGCGCGGTCGCCGCCGACCGGCTGGGCGTGCAGCCCAGGTCGGTGGCCTTCCTCGCCGAGGTGGTGCGCAGCGGCGGCGCGGCGTACGCGGCCGCCCTGCCCGAGCCGCTGCCGGGCGGGGCGCCGTCCCGTCTGGCGGGTGAGTGGCTCGACGCGGCCTCGTCGGTGGTGCGGGACGTCGACGGCGACGAGACGGCCGCGCGCTGACTGGAGGCGGTCGCCGAGATCCTGGACATGCGCCGGCGGGTGCGGCACGAAGGGGCCTGACGGCCCGGCACCGGGCCCGCTGTCCACCGCCCGCCGCCTGCCGCCCACCTCCGCCGCCTGCCGTCGGGGGCAGTTGCCTGCGGCCCGTGGCGTCGCGCCGAACGACGATGCATTCGCGGACAACTCCAGTTCCTCAAAAAGGAATTGATACAGCGTCAAAAACGTCCCGGCATATGCCGGAGTGCAACTCTCTGAGCGCTAAGGCGTGTGCGTCATGCAATGCCCCGGAGGCAATGAGGGGCGCGTGATGCCCGATGACTCCCCCAATGCCTACAGATCGGGTACGTTACGGCACCGTCCGCATGCACCGTGCTGTGCGCGGCACGGCGCAGCGAGAGGAGCAGTGGTGCACGAGTTCTCCGGGCCGTTCCCCGACACCGACACCGCCGACACCGGCGCCGACACCGCCACCGCCGCCACCGCCGCCACCCGGGTGGGCGGTCTTGCCGACTCCGTCTTCGAGAACGCCGCCGAGGCCCCGGGGTTCGTGCAGTTCGAGGTGGCGCGGGAGGGCGGGGCGCGGGAGCCGGTGACGGCGGCGCGGTTCCGCGACGAGGTGACCGCGCTCGCCAAGGGCCTGCTGGCCGAGGGCGTCCGCTTCGGCGACCGCGTGGGAATCATGTCGCGCACCCGCTACGAGTGGACCCTGTTCGACTACGCGCTGTGGACGATCGGCGCCCAGCCGGTCCCGGTGTACCCGACCTCCTCGCCCGACCAGGTGCGGTGGATCCTCGGGCACGCCGGGGCGGTGGCCTGCGTCGTCGAGAACGACGAGCACGCCATGACGGTGGGCTCGGTGATCGGGGAGCTTCCCGGTCTGGGCCACATGTGGCAGATCGACGCCGGGGCGGTGGAGGCCCTGTGGGCGGCCGGTCTCCCTGTGGCGGACGAGACGGTGCACCGGCACCGTCTGGCGGTGACCCCCGGTTCGGTGGCGAGCGTCGTCTACACCTCCGGGACGACCGGGCGGCCCAAGGGCTGCGTGCTCACCCACGCCAACATGATGACGGAGGTGGACACCTTCCTGTCCGGCTGGGGGTCCGTGCTCGGCGGCCGGGGCGGCGAGCCGGCCGCGGCCCTGATGTTCCTGCCGCTGGCCCACGTGATGGGGCGGATGCTCCAGGTGGGGTGCGTGCGCGGGCGGGTGCGGGCGGCGCACCAGCCGAGCCTGACCTCCGAGGACCTGCTGCGGGACATGGCGTCCTTCCGGCCGACGATCGTCTTCGGGGTGCCGCACATCTTCGAGCGGGTGTTCAACGCGGTGCGGCGCGCGGCCCTGGAGTCGGGGCAGGAGGAGGCGTTCGACAAGGCGGTGGACACCGCGGTGCGCTGGGCCGAGGCGCAGGAGCGCCAGGCGTTCGGCGAGGGCCCCGGGCCGGGTGCGGCGCTGCGGGTGCAGCACCGGATGTACGACCGGGCGGTGTACGCGAAGGTGCGGGAGGTCTTCGGGGGACGGCTGCGCACCGCGATCTCGGGCGGGTCGGCCCTGCAGCGGCGGCTGGGCCTGTTCTTCGCCGGGGCCGGCGTAACGGTCCACGAGGGGTACGGGCTGACCGAGACGTGCTCGGCCAGCACCTGCAACCCGCCCGGGCGGGTGCGGTTCGGCACGGTGGGGCCCCCGATGCCGGGCAGCTCGGTGCGGATCGCCGAGGACGGGGAGGTGCTGCTGCGGGGCGGGCACGTCTTCACCTCCTACCTCGACGACCCGGGGGCGACGGAGGAGGTGCTGCACGACGGCTGGCTGGCCACCGGCGACCTGGGCACGCTGGACCGGCACGGCTACCTGACGATCACCGGCCGCAAGAAGGAGGTGATCGTCACCAGCGGCGGCAAGAGCGTCTCCCCCATGCCGCTGGAGGACCGGGTGCGGGCGCACCCGCTGGTCGCGCAGTGCGTCGTGGTGGGCGAGAACCGCCCGTACATCGGGGCGCTGATCACCCTGGACCCGGAGGCGCTGGGGCACTGGCAGCGGATGCGGGGGCAGCGGGCGACGCCGCTGCGGGACGCGGCACGGGACCCGGCCGTGCGGGCGGAGGTGCAGCGCGCGGTGTCGGCGGCCAACGCCCTGGTGTCCAAGGCCGAGTCGATCCGCGAGTTCCGCATCGTGGGGCCGCCGTTCGCGGAGGAGGCGGGCCTGCTCACCCCGTCGCTGAAGCTGAGGCGCCACGCGGTGCTCAGGGCGTGCGCGGACGAGATCGAGTCGATCTACTCGGGCTGAGGGCCGGGGGCGCGGCGCGCTACTCGGGTTGAGGACCGGGGGCGGGACGCGGACGGACCAGGGGCGCGGACGCCGGGACCGGGATCACGGGCCGGACCCGCATGACCGGGCGTACCGTCGGTAATACTTCGGTGGACGCCGTGGACAGGGCGTACGGATCGCGTGCAGGTGTGGGAACACAGCCGTTCCCGGGCGGACGGGGAGGGCCCGGACGGCCGATCATGCGGGGGTCTCCCGTCGCGCACCGGTGCGCCGGTCCGCCGCGGGTCCGTCGGCCCCGCGTCCCGTGTCCCGTGTCCCACACCCGAGGAGCCGAATGGTGCAGGAGTTCACCGTGCCGCCCGTGGCCGTGCAGCCGCAGGTGGGCGGGTTGGCGGACAGCGTGTTCCGCAACGCCGAGGAGGTCCCGGACGCGGTGGTGCTCGCCCGCCGGTCGGGCGCCGGCTGGGAGGACGTCACGGCGGGGCGGTTCCGCGACGAGGTGACCGCGCTCGCCAAGGGCCTGCTCGCCGAGGGCGTCCGCTTCGGCGACCGCGTGGGGATCATGTCGCGCACCCGCTACGAATGGACCCTGTTCGACTACGCGCTGTGGACGGTCGGCGCCCAGCCGGTCCCGATCTACCCGACCTCCTCGCCGGACCAGGTGCGGTGGATGCTGCACGACTCGGGGGCGGTGGCCTGCGTCGTCGAGGGCGACGACCACACGATGACGGTGGGTTCGGTGGTGGACCGGCTGCCCCGGCTGGTCCGGCTGTGGCAGCTCGACAAGGGCGCGGTCGACGAGATCGTCGCGGCGGGCAGGGGCGTCCGGGAGGAGGCGGTGCGGCGGCACCGGATGGCGGTGACCCCGGACTCGGTGGCCACCGTCATCTACACCTCCGGGACGACCGGGCGGCCCAAGGGCTGCGTGATCACCCACTCCAACCTCATGACGGAGACGGACAACCTCCTCGGCCGCTGGGAGGCGGTCTTCCGCTCCCGCCCGGGCGACGAGGCGTCCACCCTGCTGTTCCTGCCCCTGGCCCACGTCTTCGGCCGGATGGTCGAGGTCGCCGCGGTCCGCGGGCGGGTGCGGCTGGGGCACCAGCCGAGCCTGGCCTCGGACGACCTGATCGGCGCCCTGGCGTCCTTCCGCCCCACCTTCGTCCTGGGCGTGCCCTACGTATTCGAGAAGGTCTTCCACGCGGCGCGGCGCAGGGCCGAGGCGGCGGGCCGGGTCAAGGTCTTCGACAAGGCCGCAGAGGTCGCGGTGCGGCACGCCGAGGCCCTGGAGGAGCAGGCGTTCGGCACCGGTCCCGGCCCCTCGGCGGCCCTGCGGGTGCAGCACGGGGTGTACGAGGCGCTGGTCTACCGCAAGGTCCGCGACGCGCTGGGCGGGCGGGTGCGGTACGGGATGTCCGGCGGCTCGGCGATGGAGCGGCGGCTGGGCCTGTTCTTCGCCGGCGCCGGGGTGACCGTCTACGAGGGCTACGGCCTGACCGAGACCACCGCCGCCGTGACCGCCAACCCTCCCGGGCGGACCCGTTTCGGCACCGTCGGGCAGCCGGTGCCGGGGACGAGCGTGTGGGTGGCCGACGACGGCGAGATCTGGATCAGGGGCGGCCAGGTCTTCTCCGGCTACCTCAACGACCCGCGCGCCACCGCCGAGGTCCTGCGGGACGGCTGGCTGGCCACCGGCGACCTGGGCTCGCTCGACGGGGACGGCTATCTGACGATCACCGGCCGCCGGAAGGAGATCCTGGTGACCTCCGGCGGGAAGAGCCTGTCCCCCACCCTGCTGGAGGAGAAGGTTCGCGCCCACCCCCTGGTCGCGCAGTGCGTGGTCGTCGGCAACGACCGCCCCTACGTCGCGGCCCTGATCACCCTGGACCCCGAGGCGGCCGAGCACTGGCAGGCCGTGCGGGGCCGGGCACGCCGGCCGCTGCGCGAGCTGGTGCGGGACGAGGCGCTGCAGGCGGAGGTGCGCCGCGCCGTGGCCGCCGCCAACACCGCCGTCTCCCGGACCGAGTCCATCCGCGCCTTCCGCGTCCTGCCCGCCGCGTTCACCGAGGAGCGCGGGCTGCTCACGCCCTCGCTCAAGCTCAAGCGCCGGATGATCGAGACCGTCTTCGCCGAGGAGATCGCGGCCCTGTACCGGCACTGAAGTGCACGAACCGGGCGGGAACGGGTAGGGGGACCGGGCGGGCACGGGGGCGTGAGCGGTCACCGGAGCGGCGGCCGCCGTGCCCGGGAGTCCCGAGATCCGTGTACGACGAGGAAAAGGAACGTGCTCCTGTGAGCAAGGTCCCCTTCATCACCCTGAACAACGGCGTGCGCATGCCCCAGCTGGGCTTCGGCGTCTGGCAGGTCGGCGACGACGAGGCCACCGAGGCGGTGGGCACCGCCCTGGAGGCCGGCTACCGCAGCGTCGACACGGCCGCCGCGTACGGCAACGAGGCCGGCACCGGCAAGGCGCTGGCCGCCTCCGGGCTGCCCCGGGAGGAGCTCTTCGTCACGACGAAGGTGTGGAACTCCGACCACGGGTACGACGCCGCCCTGCGGGCCTTCGACGAGTCCCTGCGCAGGCTGGGGCTCGAGTACGTCGACCTCTACCTGATCCACTGGCCGATGCCCGGCCGCGGCCTGTACGCGGACACCTGGCGGGCGCTGGAGAGGATCCACTCCGAGGGCCGGGCCAGGGCGATCGGCGTGTCCAACTTCCACGAGCCCCACCTGCGGCGCCTGCTGGAGGAGGGCTCGGTGGTCCCGGCCGTCAACCAGATCGAGCTGCACCCGAACCTCGCCCAGGGCGCGCTGCGGGCCTTCCACACCGAGCACGGCATCGCCACCGAGGCGTGGAGCCCCCTCGGCCAGGGCAAGGGGCTGCTCGAGGACCCGGTGATCGTCTCGGTGGCCGGGCGGCACGGGCGGACCCCGGCGCAGGTGGTGCTGCGCTGGCACCTGCAACTGGGCAACGTGGTGATCCCGAAGTCGGTGACGCCCTCGCGCATCGCGGAGAACATCGACGTGTTCGACTTCGAGCTCGACGGCGCGGACATGACCGCGCTGGCCGGCCTGGACCGCGGCGAGCGGCTGGGCCCGGACCCGGAGACCTTCGACTTCACCGGCTGACGCCGGGACCCCGCCCGGCCTCCCCCGCCCCGCCCGCCACCGCCCCGCTCGGTGGCGGGCGGGGCGGGCCGGGCGGGTCGGGGGCGGGCGGGGCAACAGGCGGGCCGGTCAGGCGGCGGGGTTCCGTCGGGCCACCGGGACCTGGGGGCCCACGGACTCCTCCAGCCAGCCGCGCAGCACCGTGTGCACCGCCTCCGCACCGGCCAGGGGCCGCGGCGGGGCGGGCAGGTCCGCCGGGTGCAGCAGGAACGCCCGGCTCTGCCCGCCGCCGAGCCCGCCGTGGGAACCGATCTGCGCCTCGAAGGCGTGCACCTCGCCGGTGAGCGGGTCGCAGGCGGAGTTGACCATGATGTCGGCGACGTGCGGGAAGGTGTCGGTGCGGCGCACCGCCTCGACCGCGCCCTCGCCGAAGGGGGCCAGCGGGTCCTTGCCGACGACCTCGCCGGTGGCGATCCAGTGCTCCGCGCCGCCCGCGCCCAGCACCACCGAGCCGCGCTCGTCCTCGGTGGCCACGAGCAGGAAGCCGATGCCGGGGTGCCCGGCGAGGACGCCGAGCAGCCCGGGGTGGGCGCGTTCGATCTGCTCGCGGGTGGCGCGGCCGGGGATGTCGGGGAAGGAGACCAGGCCGAGGTTGCCCGAGCCCAGGACGATCGGCCGGTCGGCGGGCGGGTGGACGGCCGGGGCGCGTTCGGGCCGGTGCAGGGCGGCGCGGGCGGCCTCGCGGGCCTCCGCGCCGGCGATCTCCTCGCGGGCCGCCTCCGCCTCGATCCCGTACTCGGTGCGGTCCCGGGCGGTCAGGCGCGCCGGGCGGTGCCGGCGGTGCCGGGCGCGGCGTCCCCCGGCCGGCAGGCCGCAGCAGGACAGGACCAGCTCGCGCAGCGACACCCCGTACCGGGCGGCGAAGGTCTCGCCGTGGCTCTGGCCGTGGTCGGAGAGCAGGACGAAGCGGTAGGGGCGCGGGGCGTGCTCGGCCGCGCGGGCGATCAGCCGGATCGAGCGGTCCAGCCGGGCCAGGACCTGCCCGGCGTCCTCGCTGTCCACCCCCGAGTGGTGGGCCACCTCGTCGTAGGCGACCAGGTCGGCGTAGACGGTGCTGCGCCCGGCGAGCATGTCGCCGAGGACGGCGGCGACGACCACGTCGCGCTCGACGACGGTGGCGAAGGCCCGCACCAGCGGGTAGAGGCCGCCGCGCGGCACCCGGGGGCGGTCCCCGCGCAGCCGGGCCCGGGTGGACTGCCGCACCTCGCGCACGACCTCCGCCAGGAACGACCCGGTGGTGCGGACGGCGTGCGCGGGGTCGGAGAAGTAGGCGAAGTAGCCGTGCCGGGAGCGGGTGCGGCGGTCGCGGCGCGCCGCCGCGCTGAGCACGAGCGCCAGTTGGGACGCACCGCCGCCGAAGAGGTTGCCGCGGCTGGCGCCGTCCTCCTCCAGCAGGCCCCGGGCGCCGGGGCGGGAACGGGCCCTGCGCTCCAGTTCGGCGGCGTCGGAGGGGCTGTTGCAGACCACGATCCGCCCGGTCTCCTTCTCGTACCAGCGGAAGGCGGGCACGTCGAAGTTGGAGCCGTGCAGGATGCCCAGTTGGCTGGCACCGGTCTGGCTGGACCAGTCGGTGCGCCAGGGCACCAGGCGGTGGGTGCCGCCGGCCAGCCAGGAGGCGACCGTCGGCATCAGCGGCGGGGTGTCGCGGTCGGCGCGCGCGGGACCGCGGACGGGAGTACGCGCGGGGTCGCGGACGGCCCGCAGCAGCACGTCGTGACCGACCCCGTCCAGTTGCAGGAAGACGGTGCCCGGCGGCTGCGGTGCGGCGGCGTCCGCGCCGCGCCGGGCGCGGCGGCCGGTCCGCCGGCCGGCGAGCCGGGCCAGGCGCCGCCGGTACGCCTCGTCGTCGCGCAGCGCCAGGGTGCCGGAGGCGGCGGAGCAGGCCGCCGAGACGACGGCCGCGATCAGCACCGCGGTGGGCGGGTCGATCTCCCCGCGCCAGTCGGGGACCAGCCGGACGGCGAGCAGCAGCATGACGCCGTTGAGCAGGTACACCAGCAGGGCCAGGACGATCGCCGGCACCAGCAGCAGGGCGCGCACCAGCAGTGGCCACACCAGGGCGTTGAGCAGGCCGAACGCCCCGGCCGCCAGGGCCGCGGCGGCGCCGATGCGGGTGAAGTCGTCGCCGTCGGCGGACTGCAGGCGGAAGTCGGGCAGGATCCCGGCGAGCACCGCGATCGTGACGGTGCCGACCGCCCACACCACGAGCATGTGCAGGAGCGCGCGGCCCGCAGCCTGCCACCGTTCCATCGCCGGCCCCACCTCTGACGTGCCAGTCGCGTACCCGGGTCCCGTACCCGGCCCGGTGCCGGAACCGTGATGTTTGCCACCGTTCCGTACCGGTCCGCACGGTCCCGTGCCGGTGTGCGCCGGTCCGCGGCCCTGCCCAATGGCCGCGTACCGGCACAGTTCCGGCCTCCACAGTGTCACACCGGGCCGCGGACCCGGGCGTCCCCCGGGGGGAGGAGATCCCCCGGGGCCGCGGTCGGGGCATGAACGGACGCGGGCCCGGATACGCTCGTATGCGGAACCGTGGGAGGTGCCCGTGCCGGAAGTGACGTGGTGGGGCCATGCCACCTGCACCGTGCAGGACTCGGGGGTGCGGGTGCTGACCGACCCGCTGCTGACGGGGCGCCTGGCCCACCTGCGGCGCAGGGGCGGCCCCGTGCCGCCGGCCGACGCCGCGCGGGAGGCGGACGTGGCGCTCGTCTCCCACCTGCACTCCGACCACCTGCACCTGCCCTCGCTGGCGCAGCTGGCGCCGGGCACGGCCGTGCTGCTGCCGCGCGGGGCCCTGCGGGCGGTGCCCGGGCTGCGGCGGCTGCCGGGGCTGGGGCTGGAACTGTTCGAGGTGGCCCCCGGCGACGAGGTGCGCGTCGGCCCGGTGACGGTGCGCGCGGTCCCCGCCGAGCACGACGGGCGGCGGCTGCCGTTCGGCTCGGAGCGGGCCCCGGCCCTGGGCTACGTGGTGTCCGGCGAGGGCGTGACCTACTTCGCCGGCGACACCTCGCTGTTCGACGGCATGGAGTCGGAGATCGGCCCGTGCGACATGGCGCTGCTGCCGGTGGGCGGCTGGGGGCCGTTCCTGGGGCCCGGCCACCTCAACCCGCACCGGGCCGCCGAGGCGGCCCGCCGGATCGCCCCGCGGCGCAGCGTGCCCATCCACTACGGCACCTTCTGGCCCGTGGGGATGGGCCGGGTGCGCCGGCACGAGTTCCAGGACCCGGGGCGGGACTTCGTCCGGCACGCCGCCCGGACCGCGCCGGAGGTGGCGGTGGACCTGCTCCTGCACGGCGAGAGCGCGTCGGTGGACCGGAGGCGGGCCGGGCGGTGACGGCTGCGGCGGCTGCGGGTCCGGCGGCTGCGGGGGCGGGGTCGGTGGCGCATCTCGCGCAGGCGGCCGTCGATCCCGCGGCCCAGGGGGCAGTGGCGTACCCGACGCTCTTCCTGCTGCTGCTGGCCGGATGCCTGGTGCCGCCGGTCCCCTCCGGGGCCCTGGTCAGCGGGGCGGCTGCGGTGGCCATGGTCCGCCCGGGGCCGTGGTGGACGCTGCTGCTGATCTTCCTGGTGTCGTCCCTGGCGACCTTCCTGGGGGACTCCGCCCTGTACTGGCTGGGGCGGCGCGGCGCGAAGTCCCGCAACGGCTCGCGCTGGATGCGCCGGATACAGCGCCGCACGGACCCCCGGCGGCTGGAGCGGACCAGCCGCAAGCTGCACGAGCACGATGTGCTGATGCTGGTGGTGTCCCGGCTGCTGCCGGGCGGCCGGCTGCCGGTGGTGGCGGCCTGCCTGCTGGCGGAGATGCCGCTGCGGCGGTTCGCGCACGGCGCGCTGTTCGCCTCCCTGGCGTGGAGCGCCACCTATCAGGCGATCGGCGTCCTCGGCGGGGTGCTGTTCCCCGAGCCCTGGCAGGGGGTGGCCGCGGCGATCGGCCTGACCCTGCTGATCGGCGCGGTCCCGCAGGTGTGGCGGAGGCTGCGGCGACAGGCCGACTGAGGGGCGCCGGCGCCCGGCGGCGGACGGAGCCCGAATCCTGCCCGTTTTATCCGATTTACCGGAGGGGAGGCGCACGTCACCGGCAGGCCGGAGGAAGGCGGGCTTCCCATGGAGCATTCGACCGAAGGACCGCGGACGGCGCCGAGCACCTCGCCCCCCGGGGGCGGGACGCCGACGGGCGGGGCGGGCGACGTGGCGCGGGCGGTGGGACGGGCGCTGGCGGCGGAGGGCGTGCACCTCGTACCGGCCGCCGCCGTACGGGCGCGGCTGGGCGCGGACGAGGACGCGTGGCACCGTTTCTCCGCCCACTGGGATTCACTGAGCACCGACGGCTACGCCTCCGCCCGGGGCACGCGCCGGCTGCGCCGCTACGGACGGTTCTCCGTGACCCCGGCGGCGGGGCGGATCGTCCTGCTGCCCCAGGAGCCCTTCGTGCAGCCGGAGAACAGCAACCCCCTCTACGTCGGGGTGGAGCGCACGTTCGATCCCCTGACGGACTCCTTCGTCGCCGACCCCGTCCTCCGGGCGCTGCTGCGCCTGCTGGGAGAGGTGGCCACGGCCCTGGACGACTCGGCGACGTGGAGCGCGAAGGTGCACCCCTTCCGCGTCGTCGCGTCGGCTGACGCGCACGGGCTGCCCACCCCGGAGGGCCGGCACCGCGACGGCGTCACCCTCGTCTCCTCGCTGCTGGTCGGCCGGAGCAACGTGGCCGGCGGCGAGAGCTCGGTGTCCGACCCGGACGGGAGGCCGCTGCTGACGACCACGCTCGACGAGCCGGGAACGCTCCTGCTGGGGGACGACCGCCGCACGCTGCACGGCGTATCGCCGGTGCGTGCGGTGGACGCCGGCCGGCCGGCCCACCGCGACGTCCTGGTGGTGACGTTCACGCCGGACTGAGGCCCCGGCCCGCACCGGCCGCGGGTGCGGGTGCCCGCGGCCGCGCCTACGCCTGCGGCTTCTCCCGGCGGGGCATCAGCCAGAAGACGGCCACCGCCATCAGGAGCGGCAGGACGCTGACCGTCAGCATGGTGAGCCGCAGCCCGTCGGTGAAGTCCACGTCGAGCTTCAGCCCGGACACCTGCCGGAGCAGGTTCGGGTCGTAACCGGAGCCGCCCGAGCCGACCGCCATGCTGCTGCGCGCGGTGCCCAGGGCCTGTTCGGCCTCGGTCACCGAGAGCCCGCGCGACTCGGCGTCCTTCAGCCACTCCTTCTGGAAGAAGACGTTGAAGAGCAGCAGGTAGACGGTGGGCCCGAACGCGTAGCCGGTCATCCCGAAGGCCTGCTGCACGGAGGCCACCGTGCCGGACTTCTCGGGCGGTGCGTGGGCGAGGACCGTCTCGGACACCGAGGTGGAGGTGGTCAGCGACCCCAGGTTGCACAGCCAGGTGGCCAGCACGAGCCACCACAGCACCATGGTGGGACTGGCGGTGAGCGCCATCAGCACCCCGCCGGCCGTCATCACCAGCAGGCCGGTGGTCATCACCGGCCGCGGGGTGTACTTGCTGATGAGCTTGCCCGCCAGGACCACGGCACCGGAGATCAGCAGCGTGCCGGGCAGGAACAGCAGGCCGATGGCCTGCGGCGACAGCGACAGCACCAGGCCGCCGAACTGTCCCAGGGCGAAGCCGAACCCGCCGATGATGAAGTTCAGGGTGAAGGTCGCCGCCAGGGCCGTGCTGAAGGCACGGCTGCGGAACAGCCCCAGGTCCAGGGCCGGCTCCGGGGTGCGGCGTTCGTGGTGGACGAACAGCACGGCGGCGGCCGCGCCGACCGCCAGCGGCACCAGGGTCTGCGGCCGGAGGACGCCGTTCTGCGCCGTGGCGATGCCGATGACGACGGCCAGCAGGGCCAGGCCGACCAGGGTGACACCGACCGCGTCGAGCCGGCGGCGCTCCAGGACGGGAGGCTCCGGGACGTACCGCGCCGTCAGCCAGAGCGACACCAGTGCCAGCAGCGGAGTGACCAGGAACAGCCACCGCCAGCCCGCGACGTCCACCACCCAGCCCCCGAACGCGGGAGTCACCCCGCACAGGACCATCTCGGTGGCCATGAAGACGCCGATGGCCATGGGCCGCTTCTCCGCCGGCACCGACATCTTCAGCAGGGCGAACGACACCCCCAGCAGCGCGGCCAGCGCCAGGCCGTCCAGGAACCGCATCACCAGCAGGTAGCGGTAGCCGGGGGAGAGCGTGGAGAACAGGTTGACGACCGTGACGCCGACGAGCCCCGTCATCAGCAGGCGCTTGAGCCCGAAGGTGTCCGCGATGCTGCCGACGGCGAGGACCGCCGCGGCCATCACCAGCGTCGCCGCCCCGCTCAGGAACCCGACGAGCCCGGGCGGCACGCTCAGGGCCCGGCTCACCTGCGGCAGGTTGAGGCTGAACATCAGCGGGTCGGCGACCGTGACCGTGAAGGCGAGGGAGAGTCCGAGGATGATCAGCGGCATCCTCGGACCGGTCCGTGACCGGTTCACCGGCATCGCAGCACCTCCTGTGGTTCCGTCCGCGCCCGCGTACGGCGGTCGACGGTAGTCCGGCCCGCGTGCGCCGCCCGGTTGCCCGGGGCCGACACGCACGGGCAGCACGCTTTCGGGCCGGTCGGGCCGGTCAGGCCTCCAGGACGCGGGACTGCCCGATGCCCAGGTCCCACAGGTCCTCCCGGGGGCGGCCGGCCGCGGCCCAGGCGGCGCGGACCCGGGTCAGCGGTTCCAGCGGCGGCTCGGCCGAGAGCAGGAAGGTGCCCCAGTGCATGGGGGCCATGCGCCGCGCCCCGAGGTCGGCCGCGGCCCGGACCGCCTCCTCGGGGTCGGTGTGCACCGTCCGCAGCAGGCCGCGCGGCGCGTAGGCGCCGATGGGCATGAGGGTGACGTCGACGCCCGGCAGACGGCGGCCGATCTCCGCGAACCAGTGCCCGTAGCCGGTGTCGCCCGCGAAGTGGATCCGCCGCCCGTCGCGGTCGGTCAGCACCCAGCCGCCCCACAGGGAGCGGCAGGTGTCGGTGAGGGTGCGCCGGCTCCAGTGGTGGGAGGGGACGAAGTCGAAGCGCACGCCGCCGAACTCGGCCGCCTCCCACCAGTCGAGCTCGGTCACCCGGGTGAAGCCGCGCCTGCGGCACCAGCGGGCCAGCCCGGCGGGCACGAACAGGGCGGTCTCCCGGGGCAGGCGGCGCAGGGTCGGGGCGTCGAGGTGGTCGTAGTGGTTGTGGCTGATCACGACCGCGTCGACGGGCGGCAGCTCCTTCCAGGGCACCCCCACGGGGGTGACCCGTTCGGGGGTGCCGAGGATCCTGCGGGACCAGACCGGGTCGGTCAGGACCGTCAGCCCGCCGATCCGCACGACCCAGCTGGCGTGCCCGGCCCAGGTCAGGCAGACGGTGTCGGTGCCGACGGGGGGCAGCGGGCCGGGCTCGACGGGGATGCGGGGGACGTCGGCGAGGTCGGCGGGCTGCGGGCGCAGCCCGCCCGCGTTGACGACGCCGAGGAGTTCGCGGGGGCCGGGCAGCGGATCGGTCAGGCGGTCGGCGAAGGAGCGGGGCCACGTGCGCACCTCGCCGAGCGGCCGCAGCCCCCCGGCCGGGGCGGGCGCGTCACGGGCCGGGGCGGACGGGGTCCGGCGGTTCGGGGCCGGGGCGGCGGGGGTCCGGTGGTTCGGGGCCGGGGCGGTCGGGGCGGAGGGGAGCCGTCCGGCGGGCCGCTCCCCCGCCGGGTACGGGCGGGTGCGCTCGTGCTGCTGGGTCTGCTCCGGCATGAGGGGCTCCGTTCTGACGGGAGGAACCGTGCGGGTGGGAGGGAGGGGCCGCTCAACCGCCGTCCTCGCCCGCCTCGGGTGCGGATTCCCCGCCTCCCGCCCGGTACTCCCGGGGTGCGGGGGCGGCGGGGCCGGCCGGGGCCTCCTCCACCGGCCCCCCGGGGTCGGCCAGGCCCGGGACCCCCGGCACCGGTGCGTCGGCGGGCCCGCCCGGCCCCGTCCACTCGGCGGACGGCCCGCCCGGCGCGGGCGAACCGGGCGCGGGGGACGTCGGCGGGGGCGGGGGCGGCCCCGGCGGGGGCGCCGGGCCGGCCGCGAGGTCCGCCAGGGCGGCTCGCAGTCCGGCCAGGGCCCGGGCCACGTGCGGCAGGCCCAAGGGGTCGGAGGAGTCCAGGGACTCCTCCTGCTGCTGCTCGGTGGCGCCGTTGAACGGCCCGGTGGGGATCCTGGCGTGCAGGGCGGCGGGGTCGTCCCCGAAGTGGTGGCCGCCCAGGACGGGCAGGCCCGTGCGTTCGGCCAGGAGCCGTTCCAGGGACGCGGAGTCGCAGGCGCCCAGGCGGCCGAGGGCGGGGCGCAGCGAGGCGAAGTCGGGGTAGAGCTGGAAGCCTGCGCCGGGCGGCCTGCACATCGCGCCGGCCGCCACGAGTTCGTGGTGCACGGCCGAGGCGACGGCGGCGTGCAGCCGGTTGGCGGCGGCGGCGCGCTCGGTCAGGGAGCGGGGCTCGTCCAGGCCGAGGGCCGCGGCCGCCTGCACCGGGCCGGGCACGCAGGCCCGCAGCCGGGCCAGGACCTCCAGCGCCCGGTCCCGCAGCACGCGGCCGGGCTCGTCGTCGGTGAAGCGGGCGAAGCCGGCGTTCCATCCGGGGACGGCCAGCCACGGGCCCAGGTCGCCGATGCAGACGGTGCGGGCGGGCAGGATCTCGGCCGGGCCGGGGAAGACCTCCCCCGGGTGGTGCAGGACGTCGCGGAAGGTCTCGTCGGAGACCACGAGCAGGTGCTCGTCCCAGGCGACCTCGCACACCTCGTGCAGCAGCTCGGGCTCGGCGAGGGTGCCGGTGGGGTCGTCGGCCGGTGAGAGCACCAGGATCCGCGGGTCGCCGCCCTCGGCGCGCAGGCGGCGGACCGTCTCCAGCAGGGCGAACGGGTCGGGCACTCCCCCGCACTCGGCGGGCGCCGCGACGGTGTGCACGTCGCGACCCAGCAGGGCGGCCTGCGGCAGCACGTGCGGCCCGCACGGCCGGGGCACCAGCACGTTGCCCTCGGCCGCGGCCAGGACGGCGAACAGCACCGTGGCCGCGCCCGGCCCCAGCAGCACCTGCTCCGCGGTGCCGGGCAGGCCGCGGCGCTCGTAGTAGCCGGCGGCGGCCGTCCGCGCCGCGCGGCTCCCGCCGGGCGGCGCGGGGGCGCCGTCGTCCGCCGCGGCGGCCAGGCGCTCGGCGAGTTCCGCGGGGACGGGCAGGCCGGGGTCGGGGACGAATCGCGCCGCGCCCGGAGCGGGCCGGGGTGTCCGGTCGGTCTCCTGCATGCGTACCTCCGTGGGCCGCGCGTACCCGGGTGCCGCTCCCACCACCCTCACACTTCCCGCGCCGGGCGGCACGGCGGACGGCGCCGCCGGAATGTTTCCGGGCACGGGGGCCGGAAAACCGAGCCACGGAGTGCCCCGTTCCCGCGAGGGGGCGGGGCGCCCGGCCCGCGGAGGCCGGGGACGGCCCGGACGGACGGGAGGGCCGGGACCGGAACCGGACGGACATGGAACCGGACGGGCACGGAACCGGACGGGCACGGAACGGGAACGGCACGAAGACGGCACGAAGACGGCACGAAGACGGCACGAGAGAGGCGGCACACTCCATGGGCCACTCCAGGGCCCCGGTGCTGGACGCACTGGCCGCGCACGGCGGGAACAGCGACCTGACCTTCACCCCGCCGGGCCACGAGCAGGGCCGGGGGGCCGACCCCCGGGTGGTCGAAGTGCCGGGGAGGGACGTGTTCGCCTCCGACGTGCTCATCATGAACGGCCCGGACGACCGGCGGATGACCGGAGGGGTGCTGGAGCAGGCCCAGGAGCTGATGGCCGACGCGGTAGACGCCGAGCACGCCTTCTTCTCCACCTGCGGCAGCTCGCTGTCGGTCAAGAGCGCGATGCTGGCCGTCGCCGGGCCGCACGAGAAGCTGCTGGTCTCGCGCAACGCGCACAAGTCGGTGGTGGCCGAGTAGGCGCAGGCCTCGTCCCGGGACGGAAACGGGACGGTCCGGGGCCTTCCGGGCCGTCCCGTTTCCGTCGGCCGGTTACGACGGCCGTTTCCGTCGACCGGCCACGAAGTATTGGTACAGACCTTGTTGGAGGGTCCCTGCTCCCCGATACTTGGTCCAGACCACAGCGCGCGCTTCGGAACACCCCCACCTCCTCCAGGAGCACCCATGCGCAGAAGACTCGGAGCAGCCGCGCTCGGCCTCGGCCTGCTCGGCACCACCCTCGCCGCGGCGGGCAGTGCCGTCGGCCACGGCTACACCAGCACCCGCCCAGCCGTGCGGCCCTGTGCGCCCAGCGCGTCGTCACCGGCTGCGGCGACATCCAGTGGGAGCCGCAGAGCGTCGAGGGCCCCAAGGGCTTCCCGTCCGCGGGCCCCGCGGACGGCAGGATCTGCAGCGGGGGCAACACCCGCTTCGCCGAGCTCGACGACCCCCGGGGCGGGAACTGGCCCGCCACACAACTGACCGGCGGCCAGGGCTACGACTTCAAGTGGACCCTGACGGCCCGTCACGCCACCACCTCGTTCCGGTACTTCATCACCAGGGACGACTGGGACCCGACACGACCCCTGACCCGCGCGGACCTGGAACCGGAACCGTTCATGACCGTCCACTACGGCGGGCGGCAGCCGGAGGCCGTCGCCGTGCACCGGGGGACCGTGCCGACGCAGAAGACCGGCCGGCACCTGATCCTCGGGGTGTGGGACATCGCCGACACCCCGAACGCCTTCTACTCGTGCGCGGACGTGCGGTTCTGACCACGGACGCCGCAGGAGCCGCAGGGACCGGAGGGGCCGCGCGCGCCGCCGCACCCGGGCGGCCCGCGGAACCCTGACGCCGGCCCCGCCCCGGGAACTTCCCCGCCCGGGGCTGCGAACGGTGTTGCAGGACGCGTGCTTCGGGCGCGGGGCGGCTGTGCCGCCCCGCGCCCGAAGTCCCCTTTTTCACTCCGCTCGACCCTTCGGCCAAGGAGCGGCTGCCCCGGCCCCTCCGGAGCAAACTCCTTCCGGAGGAAGACATTCCCGACCCCCGCGGGCCGGACGGGCCCCGGAGCGAGGAGGAGACGAGGGGAGGGCGGGGGAGGGCGGGGGGAAGCGGCGGGAAAGCGCCGGGGCCGGCCCCCACCCGCACCGGCACCCGTGCCGGCATCCGCATCGACACTGCACCGGCACCCGCGTCGGCATCCACGACGCCACCGGGGCGAAATCACGCGCAATCGGGCGCCGCGCCGATGATTCCCCGGCATCCCGCCGGGTAGCCGCCGGATGCGGAGCCCCGCATTCCGCCGCAGCGCGCGGTCGCGGCGCACCGCAGCACAACGGAACGGAACCCGCCCGCGACAGTCTGGAGGGACCGTGGAACTCGGTTTTCTCAGCCCCCTCTTCCAGCAGCCCGGACCCTGGGCCTCGGTGTACCTGCCCCCCGCCACCGCGACGGAGGACGCGGTCAAGCAGCACGAGCTCACCGTACGGTCCGTCTGCGACGACCTGGCCGCGCGGGGCGCGGACCGGGACACCTGCGAGGCCCTGCGCCAACGGCTCGCCGGCGCCCGGGCCGACCGGGCACCGGGGGTGGCGGCCTTCGCCGCCGGAGGCCGGGTGGTGCTGGACCTGCCGCTCCCCACGGCGCCCGGACGGCCATCGGCCCACTGGGCCGCCCTGCCCCACACCTCGCCCCTGCTGGAGCTGATGGACGACACCCCGCCCTGCCTGATCGCGCTGGTGGACCGCACCGGTGCCGACTTCCGGCTGGACGCGGGAACCGGCAGCCGGCCGGCCGGCAGCGTCGAGGGAGAGGACTGGCCGGTGCACCGCACCGCGTCCGCCTCCTGGTCCGAGCGCCACTTCCAGAACTCGGTCGAGAACACCTGGGAACAGAACGCCACCGGAATCGCCCGGGCCCTGCACGAGGCCTTCACCGACAGCGGGGCCGGGGCCGTCGTACTCGCCGGCGACCCGCGCGAGAGGCGCGAGGTGTACGACAAACTCCCGGAGGAGGTGCGCGCGGTCACGGTGGAGACCGAGCACGGCGGGCGCGCCCCCGGCTCCGGCACGCCCCGGCTGGACGAGGAGGTCGAGCGGACCCGCCACCGGCTGCGCGGCCGGCGGACCGAGGAGATCCTCGACCGCTACCGGACGGGCCTGGGACTCCACGGCGAGCGGGCGGCCGCGGTGTCCGGGGTCCCGGCACTGGTGGAGGCCGCGCAGAGCCACCGCATCGCGGCCCTGCTGATCAGCCCGCACGGGTCCGACCTGGAGCGGGAGGTGTGGGTGGGCCCCGACCCGGACCAGCTGTCGACCCGCCGCAGCGACCTGCAGTACCTGGGCGAGACCTCGCCCAGCCCCGCCCCGGCCGGTGACGCGCTGCTGCGCTCGGCCGCGGTGACCGGCGCCGAGGTCCTGACCGTGCCGGAGGTGCGGGAGGCGCCGGAGGGCGGCCTCGGCGCGCTGCTGCGCGGCACGGCCCCGGTCTCCGCGCAGGCCCGTTGACGGCCCGCCGGGGACGACCGCAGGACAGGGCCCGCGGGACCGGCAGGGCCGGCGGGGCGGGCAGACGAGGAAGGACCGAAGGCCATGCAACGAGGCAGTGACCGTCTGAGCGTCCACCGCGACGACGAGATGAAGCACGAACTGAAGGGGCTGCTGCAGTCCGGGCACCCGACCCGCGTCGAGGAGTGGAACGACCCCGAGCCGGCCGCCGACGACGACCCCGACGTGCTGCCGCCCGGGGCCCGCGCCCCCGAGGAGGACGAGCGCCTGCGGCTGGAACTCGCCCGGCACCTGGCCCGCACCGCGTTCCCCGGCAAGCGCTCCGACATGCTGCGGGTGCTGCGCGAGCGCCACGCCCCGGACCCGCTGGTCGAGCTGGTCGAACGCGCCCCCGAGGGCCGCACGTACGGCACCGTCCGGGAACTGGTCGACGCCCTCGGCGAGCAGCGCGGGTGAACCGGGTCCGGAGGCTGCCCCCGGACCGGGAGCAGCCCCGGACCGGGAGCAGCCCCGGACCCGGGAGCAGGGGCCGGGGCCGCCCGGACGCGCTGCAGGCGCGGATGCGGGTACGCCCGGGAGAGGGAATCGCGTGCCCCGTGTCCGGTCCCTGCTCCCCTCAGGGACCGGACATCCCGGGGATTCACGGTGATCCGCCGGAAGCCCGGGTAGTCGTCGGGTCATGAGCCGTATCACCGACCGGCTGCACGCCGTGGACCGTGCGGTCTTCGACCAGGTGGCCGCGCGCAGCTGGCCCGGCGCCGAACCGGTGCTGCCGCGCCTGAGCCGCAGCGCCAACCGCGGGATGCTGTGGTTCGGCGTGGCCGCCGGGCTGGCCGTCTTCGGCGGCGCCCGGGGGCGGCGGGCCGCACTGCGCGGCCTGGGCTCCCTCGCGGCGGCCTCCCTGACCGTCAACACTGTGGGGAAGCGCACCGTGCGGCGCAGACGGCCGCTGCTGGTCGGCGTGCCGCCGTCCCGCCACCTGCACCGCCAGCCGTTCACCACCTCCTTCCCTTCCGGGCACTCCGCCTCGGCGGCGGCCTTCGCCGCCGGAGTGGCCCTGGAGTCCCGCAGGCTGGGAACCCTGGTGGCCCCGGCCGCGTGGTCGGTGGCCTTCTCCCGGATCTACACCGGCGTGCACTACCCGGGGGACGTCCTGGCCGGGCTGGCCCTGGGCGTCGGGGCCGCCCTGGCGGTGCGCGGGCTGGTCCCCTCCCGGGACGGCACCGCCGTCCCCGCCCGGCCGCGCGCCGACGCCCCCGCGCTGCCCGGGGGCGAGGGGCTGATCGCCGTCCTCAACCCCCTGTCCGGCCCCCCGCCCCTGATCACCGACCCGGCGCACCGGCTGCGCACCGCCCTGCCCAGGGCCGAGGTCGTGGTGCACGACGAGGACGACGACCTCGTGGAGGTGCTGGAGGACGCGGCCCGGCGGGCCGCGGAACGGGGCGGGGCGCTCGGCGTGCACGGGGGCGACGGCAGCGTCAACGCCGCCGCGGCGGCGGCCCTGCGCCACGGCGTGCCGCTCGCCGTCTTCTCCGGCGGCACCCGCAACCACTTCGCGGCCGACCTGGGCCTGGAGACCGTCGAGGACACCGCGCGTGCGGTGCAGGCCGGCGACGCCGTCGCCGTCGACCTGGCACGCTGGTCCCCCGGCGCGCTGCCGCCACCGGCACCGGGACGCGGCGCCCCCGCGGGGGGCGCCGCGGCCGCCGCAGCCACGGGCGGGGGCACCACGTCCGGGGCACCCGGTGGTACCGGGGCGTCCGGGGGGACCGTCTTCGTCAACACCTTCAGCATCGGCTCGTACCCGGAGCTGGTGCGGGTGCGCGAGCGGTGGTCCAGGCGGGTGGGCAGCCTGCCGGCCGGTGTCCTGGCAGCCGTGCACGTACTGCGCCACGAGCGGCCGGTGGAGATCCGGATGAACGGTGTGCGGCGCACCGTGTGGCTGGTCTTCGTCGGCAACTCCGCCTACCGCACCGTCGGGTTCGCCCCCGCGCGGCGCGGCGACCTGGCCGACGGCCTGCTGGACGTGCGGGTCGTGCACGGCGGGCGGTTCGCCAGGACGCGGCTGGTGGCCGCCGCCCTGACCGGGGCGCTGGGGCACTCCCCCGTGTACTCGGCGGCCCTGCTGCGCCGGGTGCGCATCGGCGGGCTGGCCCCGGGCACCCGGCTCGCCTTCGACGGGGAGGTGGTCCCCGCGCCCGGCGAACTGGTCGTCGACAAACTCCCCGCCTCCCTGGTGGTCTACCGGCCGGTCGCACGGCGCTGAAGCCCCGCCAGGGCCGGGGGCCGCGTGTCGGGGCCCCGGCCGGAAGCCGCGGGCCGGAGGGCGCCGGGAGGGTTCCCGGTGTCCTCCGGCCCGGGGCCGTCACGTGCCCGTCACGGCCGGTCGGTGATGTGCACCGCGTCCTCCTCGGCGGACAGGCCCCCGGTGTCGCCCTCCTTCGAGTAGGGGATCCGGTCGCGGGGCTGCTCCGGGCCGCCCTGCGCGGTCAGCAGCCCCGCCCGCGGCTCCTCCGCGCCCGGTCCGCCCTCCGGCTCGTCGACGTCCGGCAGGCGCTCGCCGTCCACGTCGACGTCCGGCTCCTCCTGGGCCAGCCGGTCGTCGAGGCTCTCGCCCTCGCGCAGTTCGTTCGCCGTGGGACGCGCCTGCGTGACGGCGGTCGGGGTCGCCGGGGACCGGCTCCTGCTGCGGGTCCTCGGCACGCTGCTGCCGCGGGGTGTCGTCCTGGAGGTCGGGGATGCCCTCCGACTCGGGGTCGCGGCCCGGGTCGTGCGGTGCGGTGGTCATGGCGGGAACCTCCTTGCGGGATCTTCCGGGTCGGCTTCCCGGGGCACGCCGGATCACACGCATGCCGGACGCGTGACCGGGCCCGCGGCGGGCAGGCGACGCACCGTCGCAGGGGCTCGCCGGACCGCCTTCCCGGGGAGGTTCCCGGCAACCCCGGTAGGATGGACCGGCCTTCGAGGGAGGCAGGCCTTCCCGCCCCCGGCAACGACGCCTCCAGGAGGGCCACGCGTACATGACCGTCACCGAGCAGGCCCTGGTACCCGCGGACGAGGAGCAGCGCCTGGCGGCCGTGCGCCGCTACGCCATACTCGACACCCCGCCGGACGGCGCCTTCGACCGGGTGACCGCGCTGGCCGCCCGCCTGTTCGGCACCCCGATCGCCACCGTGACGATCGTGGACGAGAACCGCATCTGGTTCAAGGCGAAGAAGGGACTGCCGGACGGCGTCGAGCAGACCGGCCGCGTCCCCGGGCTGTGCGCCTCGGCGATCCTCCACGACACCCTGTACGTCGTCGCCGACGCGCTGCGCGACCCGCGCACCGCCGCCAACCCCCTGGTCCACGGCGAACCGGGGGTGCGCTTCTACGCGGCCGCCCCGATCACCACCCGCGACGGCCACCGCCTGGGCACCGTCAACATCCTCGACACCCGCCCCCGCAGCTTCGAGGAGGCGGACCTGGCCGCGCTCGGCGACCTCGCCGCGATCGTGATGGACGAGCTGGAGATGCGGCGGTCGGCGATGCGCACCGTGGCGCTGGAGCGGGAACTGCGGGCCAGGGTGGAGGCGGAGCGGACGCGCCTGGCACGCCTGGCCAACACCCTGCAACGCACCCTCCTCCCGCCCGCCCTGCCCGAGGTGCCCGGCCTGGAGGTCGCCGCGCACTACCGGATCGCCTCCGCCGACCGGGTCGGCGGCGACTTCTACGACCTGTTCCCACTGGCCGACGGCCGCTGGGCGTTCTTCGTCGGGGACGTGTGCGGCAAGGGCTCCCGGGCCGCGGCGCTGACCTCGCTGACCCGCTACACCCTGCGGGCGGCCGCCACCTACGACCCGGACCCGCTCGAGGTCCTCAAGAACCTCAACACCGTGCTCCAGCACGAGTACCAGGACGGTGACGCCCGCTACTGCACCGCCCTGTTCGGCCTGCTGTCCGGCTGCGGCGGCCCGGAGGGGGTGGAGGTCACCCTGGCCGGCGGCGGCCACCCCCCGGCCTACGCGATCCGCGGCGACGGCACGGTCGAGTCGGTCCACCCGGCCGGCGGCCAGCTGATCGGCCTGCTGCCCGACGCCCGGTTCGCCGTGACCCGGCTCCGGCTGTCCCCCGGCGACACCCTTCTGCTGTACACCGACGGCCTGAGCGAGGCCCGCACCCCCGACGGCGCGATGCTCGGCGAGGGCCACCTCCCCGACCTGCTGTCCGGGCTGGCCGGGGCGAGCGCCCCCGCCGTCGTGGCCTCCCTGCGGGACCTGCTCGCACAGACCGTGCAGAGCCAGTCCGACGACACGGCGCTGCTGGTCCTGGCCGTGCCCGCGGCGGGCGCCGCAACGACGACCACCGCGACGGCCGCCGCAGCGGCCGGCAGGAGTTCCGCGACCGACAGGAGTCCCGCGGCCGACAGGAGTCCCGATGAACCGAGCCCTTCCTGAACTGACCGTCGCCGTGCACCGGGAGCGGGGGAACGCTGTCCGGGTGACCGTGGCGGGCGACCTGGACTACAACACCGCCCCCGAACTCCGCCGGGCACTGGACGACGTCCCCTTCACCCCGGGGGTGCACGTGGTGCTCGACCTGTCGGCCCTGACCTTCTGCGACTCCAGCGGCATCACCGTCCTGGTCGCCGCCCACCGGCTGGCGACGGACGCGGGGGGATCGGTCTCCCTGGCCGCCGTTCCCCCGGCGGTCGCGCGGATCTTCGGCATCACCGGGCTGGACCAGGTCTTCACCCTCCACCCCACCGTCGAGGACGCCCTGTCCGCCGACCGGGAGCGCTGACGGCCGCCTGCGGCGGGGGCCTCCGCCGGGTCAGGGCGGGCGGGGCAGGGCCCGGCGGGACGGGTCCGCCGGGTCGGGGCCGCCGGGGTGATTCCGCGCAGGGAACGCCCCCTCCCGCAAGATCACATGAGATAAGGTAAGCCTTACTTCACCCATGGTGCGACGGAGGTCCCATGAGCACGGCGTCCCGGGCCCGCCCCCTCCCGGCTGCCCCGCGGAACACCCCCGCGCACCCGCCCCGCGTCCCCCGCCCCGCGCCGGTGGGGACCGCCCTGCCCCCGGAGGCGGTGACCGCCCTGCGCGGAGCGCCGCCCGCCTCGGTGGAGGCCTTCTGGGAACGCGTCCGGAACGAGGGCACCCCGCTGGTCCGCCCCCTGGCCCGCGGCGGCGGAAACGGCAGCGGTGACGGCAGTGCCGGCAGCAGTGGTGGCGCCGGCGGTGACGGTGACGAGTACGCGGTCACCTTCCTGTGGCGGGGGACCCCGGACACCCGCGCGGTCCTGGTCGTGCCCAACAAGGTCCTCGACCCCCGCGACCCGGCGCGCAACCTGATGGAACGGGTGCCCGGCACCGACGTGTGGCACCTGACGCTGCGGATGCGCGGCGACTGGAGCGCCACCTACTCGCTGTGCGTGGACGAGGGCGACGGGCCGCCCGGCCCCACCTCCCCCGGCCCCACCTCCCCCGGGCCCGCCCACTGGCAGTGGCTGCGGGGGCGGGGACGGCCCGACCCGATGAACCGGCTGCCCCGGATGCCCCCCCGTTGGGGCGGCGGCGAACTGTCCGTGGTGCGCCTCCCCCACGCCCCGGCGCAGGAGGAGTGGGAGCCCCGGCCCGGCGCCCCGGCCGGCACCGTCACCGAGCACCTCGTGCGCAGCGAGCATCTGGGCAACGAGCGGCGCGTGTGGCTCTACACCCCGCCCGGCCTTTCCCGGCGGGAGGCGCAGGACACCGCGCCCCTGCCCCTGCTGGTGCTCCTGGACGGCGAGATGTGGGAGCCGGCGCTGCGGGTCTCGGCCCTGCTGGACAACCTCGTCGCGGACGGCCGCATCCCCCCGGTGGCCGCGGTGCTCCCGGAATCGGTCGACAACGGCCTGCGGTGGCGGGAACTGGCCTGCGACGAGAGGTTCGCGGCCTTCCTGACCGACGAACTCCTGCCCTGGGCGGGCGAGTCGGTGCCGATCACCGACGACCCGGCCCGCACCGTGGTGGCCGGGCAGAGCCTGGGCGGCCTCACCGCCGCGTTCGCCGCGCTGCGCGCCCCGCACCGGTTCGGCAACGTCCTCTCCCAGTCGGGGTCGTTCTGGTGGCCCACCGGCACCCCGGACGACACGGACGGCACGGGCGCCGAGTGGCTGACCGCCCGCGTCCGGGAGGGGGAGGCCGGGGACCTGCCGGTGCGCTTCGACCTGTCGGCCGGGCTGCAGGAGTGGGTCCTGCTGCCCGCCCACCGACGGCTGCGCGCAGCACTGGAGGCGCGCGGCTGCGAGGTCTCCTACGAGGAGTTCAACGGCGGCCACGACTACCTGTGCTGGCGCGCCCGCCTGACCGAGGGCCTGGTTCGCCTGCTGGGCCGCCCGCAACCCTGACCCGCCACGCCGCCCGTGACCCTGGGACGCCCACGGTCCCGTGGCGCCCACGGTTCTGGAGCGCCCACGACTCAGGGCCACCCACCGCCCAGGGGTGCCCGCAGTTCCGGAGCGCCCCGGCACGATGCGTCCCCGGCGCGCCTCGGGGGCCGACGGCCCGTTCGCGGGGCACCCCCTTATGCCGCCTCCAGGTGCGCAGGGGCGGAAGGAGCGCCATAGCTTTGACCTACTGTGCCCGTTTCGTAACAGGAGGTCGCCGTGGGACTCTTCCGGAGCCCGTCGCCGTTGCTCGCCGCCGCTGTCCTCAGCAGCTCCGCCGGACTCGTCCTCGCCGCGGCCGCCCCGGCCGGGACGGCTCCGCTGGACGCCGCGCAACCGGCCCCGACTGCACCGGCGGCCCCGGCTGCACCGGCGCCGTCGCCCGGTACCGGCCACATCCACATGCCGATCAGCCGCACCGTCCGCCTCGAGGCGCACCTGAAGGTCGGCGAGGAGGTGGACCTGGGCAGGCCCGGACGCAGCGTCGGCGACCAGTTCGTCTTCAGCGGCGACCTGCGGCCGGTGGGCGCGCGGGGCAAGCAGGACGGCCACGCCTCCGGCCGGGTCGGCGGCCACTGCGTCATCACCGACACCGCGCTGAACGCGGGCCAGTGCTCGACGACCGCGGTCCTGAGAGAGGGCCAGATCACCGTCCAGGGCGAGCAGACCGGAATTCCCACCCCGGCCCCGGTCGTCAACGCGGTCACCGGCGGCACCGGGGAGTTCCGCAACGCGACCGGCCAGGTGACCCAGAAGTTCCTGACCCCGTCGGTCTGGGAGTTCACCTTCCGGCTGACCCTTCACAACCCCGAGCCCGCTGCCCACCAGATGCCCAAGGGCCCGGTGGACGCCGGTTTCGGCTCCCGGACGGCCCCGCCCACCCGCTGACGGGCCGCCTCAGTACGCCACGCCGACCGTCTTCCCGGCCGCCGGGTCGTCCAGCACCACGAGCAGGGCGTGGGACAGGGCCGTCCGGGCTCCGCGAGGCGTATCGGGAGCGGGCCCGTGGGCAGCCTGCGGGACGCGTTCCGCGCCGGACATGCTCCCGGGCTCCCGGAGTCAGTCGCCGTAGGGCACCTTGGCGCGCGCGTCACGCAGCGCGTTCCCCCACCAGGCCAGCTGGTCGAGCAGTGTCTTCGCGGCCACCGCGCCGGACTCGTTCTTCATCTGCCCGTCCTCGTCGAACTGCTCCCATGCCGTGTGGAGACTGACCACCTCGCGCACCGTCACGGTGTGCAGCTCGGCGAAGACGGGGCGGAGGTGCTCGACCGCGCGCAGCCCGCCGGACAGTCCGCCGTAGGACACGAACCCCACCGGCTTCGCCTGCCACTGGGCGTAGTGCCAGTCGATCAGGGTTTTCAGCGACGCCGGATAGCTGTGGTTGTACTCGGGCGTCACCACGACGAAGGCGTCGGCCTCGTCGAGGCGCGGAGTCACCGCGGACAGGATCTCCTGCGCCTCCTCCGAGGGCGTGGCGGACAGCACCGGCGGCAGAGGGTGATCGGCCAGGTCCATCACGTCGACGACCATGTCGGCACGCTCCTTCGCGAGACCGGCGAACCAGGTGCCGACGGTCGGGCCGAGACGGCCTTCACGGATACTGCTGACGATCACCGCGAGGCGGAGTGGGGAACCAGACATCACATGTTCCTTGGTGTGGAGGACAACTGGGTGCTGCAGGGCCGTACAGCGGAGTTGTGCTTGCGTCCGAGCCCGTGCCCGAACTCTCCACCTTGCACCTTGGTTCAAGTCAACCTTCCCCGCGCTTCCACGGGCCCGGCCGCCCGGCTCCTGCCCGGTGGCCGAGCGCGTCGGGCCCTGCCCGCGTGTCCGCGTCGAGGGCGACGGCGCCGTGGCTCACGGCGTGCGCGGGCACTCCGCGGTCCGTCGGGGAAACCGCCGGACCGTCACGAAAGATCGAGGCTAACGTAGGACACATGTCGCACCTCTCTTCCTCCGCTTCGGAACTGACTGTAGGGGAACTGTCCAAGCGCAGCGGCGTTCCGGCTTCCGCACTGCGTTTCTACGAACGCCAAGGGCTCATCCACAGCCGTCGCACGAACGGAAATCAGCGGCGCTACAGCCGTGAAGTGCTGCGCCGCGTGGCATTCATCCGCGTCTCGCAGCGCCTGGGGATTTCGCTCGCCGCCATCAGGTGCGCGCTCAAACTCCTGCCCGACGGCCAGGCGCCCACCACCGAGGAATGGGCCTCCATTTCCCATTACTGGCAGGTCGACCTGAACGCCCGAATCGCGAAGCTCGAAGGGCTCCGCGACCGGCTCGCCGAGTGCATCGGCTGCGGCTGCATGTCCCTCGGCACGTGCGAGCTGGCCAACCCCGACGACGTCGCCGCCAAGCACGGGCCGGGAGCTTTCCGGCTGTGACGCCGTCGGCCGGCGTGCCGGCCGGTGCGGCCGGGGACCGGGCACCGGCATGGCGCCGGACGCGCCGGACACGGACGAGCACCGGGGGCGCGGAGGGCCAACCTTGGTTAGATCCGCTGGCCTCGCCGCGGGAAGCGTGCCAGGCTCGACGACGGGTTTCCGGACGGACGAAGCCGCTCGGCCGGGCTTCCCGAGGGACGTCGGACGACGAACGCCGCGCGTCGCCCGCGCATCGGCGCACGCGCCACAAAGGGGGAAGAGAGTGGCACCGACAACGCTGATCGTCCGTAAACGACGAGGACGGTGACGGGGCGCCGGCCCACGGCATGCCGGCGGCCCTGCGCGCCGACGCGTCCGCCCTGCGGGCGCCGCTGCCGCCGGTCCCGCGGGCCTCTTGTGCCGGCCGGCCGTGCCCTGCCCGGTGCCCGCCCCCCGCTCCCCGCCTCCGCCCCCCACGAATGTTCCCCGCCGTCCCGGCATGCCGCCGTCCCGGCATGCCGCCCTCACCGGCCGGAACGTTGCATTCTTCCCTCTTCTCTTTTCCTTCGATTCGCTCTCCGGCACAGCACCCGGCATCCCGGGCACCAGTGATTCACAAGGAGATCAATGGACAGGCAAGAAGACAGCTTCAGACCCTCGCCCCATCATCGGCTCGGCCTTGAACAGTTGCTTTCTTCTCTGCCGAGGAGCGACCAGCGGCGCATTGCCGAGGCGTACGTGAGGGGACTGCTCCATGCCGAGGGGCGCAAGACGCTGCAGAACATCGCACGGCACGCCGGGGGGTCGGGGGCACAGAACATCCACCATTTCATCAGTGGTTCGTCCTGGCAGTGGGCTCCCGTCCGCGAGACCCTCGCACGCCGGGCGCAGCAACTGCTGCCACAGGGAGCCTGGGTGATAAAGGACATCGTCATCCCCAAGTCCGGGCAGCAGTCCGTGGGCGTGGACCGGCATTTCCTCCCGCGGCTCGGCCGGACCGTGACCGGCCAGCGCGCCTTCGGCGCCTGGCTGGTGTCGCAGGACGCCGCGGTCCCTGTCAACTGGTCGCTCTTCCTGTCCCGGAAGTGGCTGGGCGACCCGGACCTGCGCCGGCGTGCCAACATCCCGGAAGGCCTCCGGGCGACGAGACCCGAGGAGGCCGCATGCCACGTGGCGGTGAGCACGGTCCGCGGCCAGGGGCTGCGTCCCCGGCCGGTCGTCGTCGACGTGGAGGGGTTCGATGCCTCGCTGTGCGCCTGGAAGCTGGCCCGGGCCGGGGTGCCGGTGGTGGTCCGCATCCCCCCCGACACCCCGCTGACGGTGGACACGTCCGTCCTGGGCGGATACAGCCCGGCCCCCACGCCGGCCTGTCAACTCGTCTCTTCCATGAGGTGGTTCCGCCACAGGCCCGACGGTCACCGGATCGTTCGCATCGGCTTCGGCGGAACGGCCGTGACGACGGTGCCCGTCCTGATGCCGTCACCCGGCACCGGCGCCGCCCCCGCGGGGCCGGAGGCACTGCCGATGCTGCTGGTCGCGGAGTGGGGCGCCCACGGCACCGCCACGCGGTTGTGGCTGGTGGACAGCCGACGGGTTCCGTGGACCTGCATGCCCGGGCTCGTGGCGCTGCCGACCGTGGTGGACCGCGACGGTGCCGCGGTGTCCGAGAGAGTGGGCATCCGCGACTTCGCCGGCCGGTCCTTCGACGGCTGGCATCGGCATGTCACCCTCGCCTCGGCCGCCCACCTCCTGGTCACGCTGCACGGACAGGAACCTCAGCCGGACGCCTGCCCGGCGGCACCGGTACGGGGCTGCGCCTGATCGCGCGAGAAGGACCACGCCCGTGCCGCAGGAGCGAACTGCAGCGCCGCGTGTCCGGCGCCGCACACAAGGTCGCGCCACCGCCGCTGCAGCTCCTCTCCCTCGGCATGGGCACGGGTCCCCGCGCTGCGCAGCAACCGGTCCACCGCCGCCGTCAGATACTCCGCGGCCAGGGCGCAGTCGCGCGCGTTCCGCGCCGTGGCCGCCTCGTCCACCTCACCCTCGTCGGCCACCCGCCCCACCCGGGCGAGCAGGAGCGCGGCAGCGTCCGTCTCCCCCTCGCTGCGTGCCAGCGCCTGTTCGTACGTGCTCCGGTCGGGGGCACCGGACACTCCCGCGGGCGGGGCGGTGAGGCGTTCTCCGACCAGCTCGGTCCAACGCCGTACCGCCCCCCGCGCGGCCCCGAGGAGGGGAGCGGCCAGAGTGAGACCGTTGGCGGCTTTCAGAGGAACGGTGTGGCAGGGGGCGGCGCCCGGGAACGACGCACCCGAGACCAGCGTGTCGAGGGGGACCGTGCGCTCCGCGGGGACCGTCACCGCCTCGGCGACGACGGTGTTGCTGCCCGTGCCGCGCATGCCGAGGGTGCGCCAGGTGTCCCGGACCGTGCAGTCGGCGGCGGGTACGGCGAACACCCGGACCTGTGTCCTCCCCCCGGCCTCCGTCCGGGCGGCGAGCAGCGTCCAGTCCGCGAAGCCGGACCCGCTGACGTAGGGCCAGGCGCCCGTCAGCCGCCAGCCTCCCGGTACGGGCACGGCAGTGCCGGCGGGTATCAGCCCCGCCGCCACGACGGTGCCGTCCCCCTTCGCCCACACCTCCTCCCGTCCCGCCCCGGGCAGCAGCCCCGTGAGCCGGCCGGCGCTTGCGCAGACGGACGCGATCCAGGCCGCCGAGGGGCAGCCGGTGCCCAGTTCCGCCGCGGCGGTGAGGAGATCGGCGAAGGTGCCCGGGGGGCCGCACGCCCCGGGAGGGGCGAAGTGCCGGGTGAAGCCCGCTGCCACGATCGCCTCGACGACGTCCGGGTGCAGGCTGCGGTCGGTGTCCGCCGCCGCGGCATGTGCCGCGGCCAGTGGCACCACCGCACGGGCGGCGGCGGTCAGCGGTGACGCGGGGGCGGTGTCCGGGTGCACGTCTGTCAATGCGTTCTCCCTGCTGTGCTCGTCCTCGGGTGTGCGGGCAGTCCGGCGCGGGAGCCCCCGCGTCGTCCCGGACGTCATCCGGAGAGCCCCACTCGCCGGGCCGCGGCGAAGAACACGTCCGGGGTGTCCGGCAGGAGGTCCACGGCCCGCCGGAAGCCGGCCCGGCCCGCGGCGAGCGCATCGCGCGTGGCGGTGTCGTGGAGCACGGCTTCCAGGCCGGAGACCACGGCTTCCTCGTCGAACAGCTCGGTCCGCACGGCGGTGGCCGTGAAGGGATTGTCCTCCAGCAGTGGTCCGACAACCCTGTTCCACTGGAGGGGCCACATGTGGAACGGCGGTACCGTCCCCGGGAAGGCGGACAACCAGGAGCGGACGTCGGGCGTCAGCCCGTCCGGCAGGCCGGCCGCGTCCGCCGGGTCCAGCCGGTGGCTGTTGACGGTGAACAGGCCCGGTACGTCCGCGAGGATCGCCCGCTCCAGCGCGAAGGACGGCAGGAACAGCGCCAGTACGGCGTCCGACGCCCCGATCAGGCGGGTGTACTCCCCCGCGGTGCAGGACGGCCGGTGGCGGACCCGCTCCCGGGGCAACCGGTCGAAACCGTCGAACCAGGGGCCGAGGAACAGGAACCGTGTGTCGTCGGGCAGCTTCGCCAGGTATCCGGCGACCAGGTGGGGCACGCGGCGGGCCAGTTCGCGGGTGAGCGGCCCGGCCCGGGTCTGCATCAGGTGCTGCCACGGCAGGGTGGGAACGGTCAGCAGCCTGTGCCGGGCGTGGACGGACAGCCCGTCGCGCACCTCCTGCCTGGCGGCGGCGGACAGCGGGCGGACCGTGGGATCGGCACGGTACGGAAACGCCGGGCCGTCCGGGGCCGCGTGGGGACGCACGCCCGGTACCGGCCACAGGTGCGCCTCCATGTGCAGGATGCGGTCGCTGACCCGCATCGTCCGGCCGAGGATCTCCACCTCCCGGCCGGTGCGGGTCAGGTCGTACAGATCGATCGGGATGACCGGCACGCCGAACCGTTCCACGTACCAGGGGTCCGTGTCGTAGCTGACGACATGGGTCATCCAGTGGGCGGTGTAGTCGCACAGGACGATGGCGTCCGGCGCGAAGTCCCGCACCACGCCGGCCACCACGTCCTCGACGCGCCTGCCCAGGGCCGAGGTGACAGTGGTGTACGCGTGCCGGCTGGAACGCAGCATGGCCTCGTTGCCGGCGTCGACGACGAAGTGGCTCTTCACACCCGCCGGGACCAGTTGGTCGGCGAGGTCCAGGCCCATGGTCGTCTCGTGCAGCGTCAGGGCCAGCGGAGACATGAACAGCAGCCGCATCGGTCTCTCCTCCTAACCGGCCTGCGGGGCCGCGGTCCGGGAAGTGACGGACTCGCGCAGGCAGGAGGCCACGGTGCGCACGTCGTCGTCACTGAGGCCGGGGTGGATCGGCAGGCACAGCGTCTCCTCGGACGCGCGCTCCGTGTTCGGCAGGATGCGCCCCGTCTGCCCGTATGCGGGGACCTTGTGCAGGGGGGCGTAGCGGAAGGTGGTGTACACGTCCGCCTCCAGGAGGTCGGAGGCCACGCCGTCGCGGACGGCTCCGGGCATCTGCACCCAGTAGAAGTAGTGCGAGGCCTCCTGCCCGTCCGGCAGGGCGGGGGGCCGTTCCACTCCGCCGAGGCCGGCCAGCTCCTGGTCGTAGAGCCGCACGATCTCCCTGCGCCGGGCGAGGAACTCCGGCAGCCGGCGGAGCTGGACGCTGCCGATCGCGGCCGTCAGGTCGTTGCCGATCAGCCGCCGGCCCGGTTCGGGCACCTCCAGGTCCCACCAGCGGTGGGAGACCCGGGCGTATCCGAGCCCGGAGGACTGGACCAGGCCGTGGTAGGCCAGTCGCCTGGCTCGGACCGCCAGCTCGGGATCCCGGACGTAGAGCATGCCGCCGTCACCCGTGGTGAGGACCTTCGCCGCGTCCAGACTCCACATCGCCAGGTCGCCGAAGGTTCCGGTGCGCCGGCCGTCCACTGCCGAGCCCAGCGAGCAGGCGGAGTCCTCGATCAGCGCGATCCCCCGCTCACGGCAGCGGAGGGCGATGGAGGCCGCCTCCCCCGGGTACCCCCCGTAATGCAGCAGCAGGACCGCCCGGGTGCGCGGGGTCAGCACCGCCTCTATGTCGGCCCACGACGGGTTCATGGTGCGGGCGTCCACGTCGCAGAACACCGGCCGGGCACCGCGGACCACAACGGCGTTGGCCGCGGCGAGGAAGCTCATGGATGGGAGGACGACCTCGTCCCCCTCGGACAGGCCGAGCACCTCTGCGGCCAGGAACAGTCCGGACGTACCGGAGTTGAGGAAGACGACGTGCTCCGGCGGCACGCCGAGGTACTCGCCGAAGGCTGCCTCGAACGCCTTGGTGCGCGGTCCGTGTCCGAGCCACCGGTCCTTGAAGACCGCTTCGACGGCGGCGAGTTCCTCGTCACCCACCTGGGGCTGGAAGAGGTTGATCACTGTTTTCCCCCTGGGATGGACACCGCAGCGCCGGTCAGAAGTGCTGGTCGTGGGTGATGCGGCGGGACCGCAGCAGCAGCCCGTCGGGGCCGTCGGTCAGGACGTCGTGGACCACACAGCTCGGTGCTGTCTCCGGCCTGCCCCCGGGGCGGACGGTCACCACCAGGGCGTACACCGTGGAGCGCAGGGCTCCGTCGTCCGCGGGTTCGAGGGCGATGTGGTTGAACCAGTGCCGCCGCTGTACGGGGTCGCCCTCGAACCGTCGGTGGAACTCCACGAGTTCCCGGACGATGCCGTCGCGCCCGCGCGCGGGCTCGGCGTCCGGAGAGTGCTGGAAGACGCCGTCCTCGGTGAAGGTGGCCGCGTACTCGTCGAAACGCAGGCCGTCGAGGTGCTGCATCTGGTGCGCGTAGAAGTGCTGGACCCGGGCGTACAGCTCGGGCGGGACCACGTCGGGCTTGCTGGTGGGCACAGGGAACCTCCGATGACGGTTGGGAAGGACGCGGGCCTCAGTCGCCCGCCGCGCGGACCACGACGGCCGAGTTGAACCCGCGGCGGCCGCGGGCCAGCACCAGGGCGGTGCGGACCGGCCGCTCGCGCGGCTCGCCCCGCACGACGTCGAGGCCATAGGCGTCCGGTACCTCGGACACCCCGTGGGTGGGCGGGATGACGCCGTCGCGGATGGCCAGCAGGGCGCAGACGACGTCCAGGGGGCCGCCCCCTCCGTAGAGCCGTCCGGTCAGCGACTTGGGCGCGGTGACCGGAACGGCGCCGGCGCCGAACAGCGATCCGATGGCCTCGGCCTCGGCCGCGTCCAGGTGCGGCGTGCCCGCTCCGTCCGCGAAGACCACGTCGATGTCGGCAGGCCCCAGGCCCGCGTCGGCGAGGGCGCCGGCCGCCGCCCGGCCCAGGGCCGGCGGGCGGCCGGAGTCCGGGGCCGGGTCGAAGGTCGCGGCATGGCCGGCCAGTTCGCCGTAAACCCGCCCGACCCCGCGGGCGCGGGCGCTGGAGGCGTCCTCCAGGACCAGCAGCGCACCGCCCTCGCCGGGGACGTGGCCGGATGCGGCGGCGTCGAAGGGCAGGTAGGCACGCAGCGGGTCGGTGGCGGTGGTCACCATGCCGCCGCTCAGCTGCGAGGCGTACCCCCAGGGATCGAGTGCCGAGTCCACTCCTCCGGCCACCACCAGCGGAGTGCCGCGCCGGACCGTGCGCCGGGCGTGCCCGAGGGCGTCCAGTCCGCCGGCCTGCTCGGCGACCAGGGCGGCGCTCGGGCCCCTCATCTTGTGGCGGATGGATATCTGACCGGTGTTGACCGCATAGAACCAGGCGAAGGACTCGTAGACGCTCACGTACTCCGGCCCCCGGCTCCACAGCTTGCGGAACTCCCGGTGGGTGAAGTCGAAGCCGCCGAGGGCGTTGGCGGTGACCACGCCCATGTCGTAGTCCCTGAGGTCCCCGGCACCGACCTGTGCGTCGTCCAGCGCCCAGTCCGCGGCCGCATAGGCCAGCCGGGTGGAGTGGTCGGTCTGCGGCAGCAGGCGGCCCGGCAGGTGCTCGGACGGATCGAAGTCGTCGATCTGCCCGGCGAGCCGGGAGGGGTAGCGCGACACGTCGAAGCGCGTGACCCGTCCGATCCCGCTGTGGCCCGCGAGGACGGCCTTCCAGTAGGCGTCGCGTCCCAGGCCGTTGGGGGCTGCCACCCCCAGGCCGGTGACGACGGTCGTGACGGTCATCGGTCCCCTCCTTCCGGGGCGCGGAGCACCATGGCGCTCTGGAATCCGCCGAAGCCGCTGCCGACCGTCAGAACGGTGTCCACGCGCTGTTCGCGGGCGGTCAGCGGAACGTAGTCGAGGTCGCACTCGGGGTCGGCGTGGTGCAGGTTGGCGGTGGGCGGTACCACGTTGTGCCGGATGGCGAGGGCGCTGGCGGCGATCTCGATGGAGCCGATGGCCCCCAGCGAGTGCCCGACCATCGACTTGATGGAGCTGACCGGAACGGCGTAGGCGTGCTCCTTGAGACTGCGCTTGAACGCGGCCGTCTCGTGCCGGTCGTTCTGGCGGGTACCGGAGCCGTGGGCGTTGACGTAGTCGACTGTCTCCGGGGCGATCCGTGAGGCGTCCAGGGCGCTGCGAATGGCCTCGGCCATCTCCCTGCCGTCCTTCTTCAGGCCGGTCATGTGGTACGCGTTGCAGCGGGTGGCGTACCCGGTCACCTCGGCGTACACCTGTGCGCCGCGGGCCCGGGCGGCGGCGTACTCCTCCAGGACGAACATGGCCGCTCCCTCGGCGAGCACGAAGCCGTCGCGGGTGGCGTCGAAGGGGCGGGAGGCGTGTTCGGGGTCGTCGTTCCGCTTGGTCGTCGCCTTGATGGCGTCGAAGCAGGCCACCACGATGGGGGTGACGGGGGTGTCCGCAGCGCCCGCGACCACCACCTCCGCCCCGCCATCCTGGATGAGCTGCACGGCGTGGCCGACGGCGTCGATGCCGGAGGTGCAGCCGTCGGAGACCAGCGTCACCGGTCCTTCGGCCCCCGCGGCCCAGGCGACCTCGGCGGACATCGCACCGGGAGTGAGGTAGTCGAACATGTACGGCGACAGGTGCTCGGGGTCCACGAGCCACTCGCGGCCCCTGTCCGACATCACCAGGTACTCGTTCTCCAGGCTGGTGGCGGCCGCGACCGCGCTGCCCAGGACCACGCCGATCCGGTGCGGGTCGACGTCGCCGAAGGCCAGTCCGCTGTCCGCGACCGCCTCCTGGGTGCAGGCCACCGCGAACTGGGTCGCACGGTCCATCCTGCGCACCTGTCGCGGCGTCAGCCCTTCGTCCTCCGGGCGGAAGTCGACTTCGCCGGCCACTCGGGACCGGAAGCCCGACGCGTCGAAGAACGACACCTCGCGGGTGGCGGTCCGGCCGTCGGTGAGCAGGCTCCAGAACTCCTTCGTGCCCTTCCCCCCGGGGGCGCGTACGCCGATTCCCGTTATCACCACTCGTCTGGTCATCGCTGGCTCCTTAAACCGTGGGTCACGCGGCCGCGTCCGCGGCCGCCGGTGTCGTGGGATCAGTAATTGCCCAGTCCTCCGCACACGTTGAGCGCCTGGGCCGTCACGGAGGCCGCGGCGTCGCCGGCCAGGTAGCCGACCATCGCCGTCACCTCGTCGACCTCGACATAGCGGCCGATCGGCACCCGGGCGGTGACCCGCTCCGCGGCCTCCTGCTCGGTGATGCCGTACGACTGCGCGTAGTGCGTGCGCACCCGCTCGGCCATCGGCGTCTCGACGAACCCGGGGCAGACGGCGTTGACCGTGATGCCGGTTTTGGCGAGGTCCAGCCCCAGGGCCTTGGTGAAGCCGACGACACCGTGCTTGGAGGCGGAGTACGGGGCGGCGGTGACCGCCCCCTGCTTGCCGGCCGTGGACGCGATGTTGATGATCCGGCCCCACTGCTTGTCCCGCATGCCGCCGACGGCGAGCGCGGCCCGGGTCACCAGGAACACGCTGTTGAGGTTGGTGTTGATCACGTCGTACCAGAGCTCGTCGGACATCTCGGCGACCACGCCGCCTCCGCTGCGGCCCGCGTTGTTCACCAGGATGTCGAGGGGGCCGAAGCGCTCCACCGCCGCGCCGACCAACGCCTCGACGTCCGCCCGGTCGGTCACGTCGCAGGTCCTGCCGTCCACGTCCAGGCCCTGCTCCTGCAAGCTCTTGACGGTCTCGGCGAGCCGGTCGGCCGAGCGTCCGCACACGTACACCCGGGCTCCCTCGCGGGCCAGGTGGGTGGCGATCCCCAGACCGATACCGCTGGTGGCTCCGGTGACCAGGGCCACTCGTCCGCGGTGGGAAGACATGGTTCCTCCAAGGAGAAGAGAAGCAAGGGACGGGCCGGGCAGGGCGGTGGACCGGCCTGCCCGCCCGTGGGAGTCTCGCGCCACGGGTTCGACTCCGGTTCGAAGCGGAGTGGAAGGCCCCTCGTCACGCGCCGCGGCGTGCCCGGGTGTTCACCTCGTGCAGGAGTTCCGCCTGGCGTACGACCGGCCCCGGGTCCGCGTGTCCGTGCCGTACTCCCCGCGCGAACGCCGCGAGCGTCGCTTCCACCTGGTCGTGGGCGTCCAGGGTGATCTCGCGGCGGCCGTCCGGGGTCTCCAGCCGCACCACCGGGCGGTGGTCGGCCGCCGGGGTGAACGCGTGGTCGAGCACGACACGGCCCCGGCTGCCGCACAGTTCGTAGACGGAGCGGTAGCCGTGGTCGAGGCCGAAGGCGAGCTGGGCCGTGCGTCCCCCGGCGTCGCGCAGCAGAGCGGCCCCGCCGGTGTCCACGGCGTCGCCGGGTCCCCGGGACAGCCATGCGCCGACGACCTCCAGGTGCGGTCCGAGGAAGTGCAGGGCGGCCCGTACCGGGTACACGCCGGTGTCCCACAGGCATCCCCCGCCCAGGTCGGGACGCAGGCGGATGTCGCCGGCAGGCCGCCGTGGCACGGTGAACTCGGCCCGCAGCGACCGCAGGTCGCCGATGGCTCCGTCCCGGACCAGCGCCCGCACGGCCTCGTGCTGCGGATGGTGGACGAACATGACGTTCTCCCACAGCACCAGCCGGCGGCGCCGGGCCAGTGCGTACAGGGCTGCGGTGCGCTCCGGTGCGGTGGTCACCGGCTTCTCGGCGAGGACGTGCTTCCCCGCTGCCAGGGCCGCCTCGTTCCACCGCTCGTGCAGCGCCGCGGGGAGCGGTACGTACACCGCCTCCACGTCCGGGTCCGCCAGCAGCTCCGGGTACCCGTGGTACGCCCGGCAGCCGTGTGCGCGGGCCGTCTCGTCGGCCCGGGCGGGGTCCCGGCCGGCCACCGCGACCACCTCGACGTCCGGGCTGCGCACGGCAGCCGGCAGCATGCGGCGGCGGGCGATGTCCGCGCAGCCGAGCACCCCCAGGCGCACGGGCGCCGTCACAGCAGGTCCGGGCAGGCGTTGAGCACCGACAGCAGGGTGCGGGCCTGCACGTTCACGTAGTGTCCGTGCTGGGCCATGGAGGACAGCTGGCCGGGGGTGACCCACTGGTAGCCGGGCGGGGTCCGGGTGAGACCGGTCTCCACCACCAGGTAGCGGCTGACGGCGTCACGGAACCGGCCGCCCTCCTCGGAGTGGAGCGCCCGGTAGCGGATGCGTTCCGGACCGGCGCCGAGGACCTCGTCCAGGAAGGCGGGACGATCGGCGGGCGGGAGGTGGGACCAGTTGGCCGGGTCGCACTGGACGGTGGGGCCCAGTTCCACGGTGTCCAGGAAACCGCCCTCCACCCGGGCGTGCACCAGGAGGTGGGGCACACCGTCGAAGCGCCGGTACAGGAAGGCGACCACGCCCTCGCCGACCGGTGCGAACAGCGGCTGTGTCCATTGGGAGACCTCGCGGTTGCCCGCCTCGACCCGGACGGCGACCACCTCGAAGTAGCGCCCGTCGGGCCGGCGGACGGCGTCGTCGTCCCGCACCCAGCCCTCGAGGCCGTCGAGCGCGGTCCGGGTCGCCCGGAGCTCGTGCCGCGCGCGCTCGGTGGTGAACCAGGACCGCACCCCGGTGTCGCTCGTCCGGGCGCGGTCCTCGGCCCTGCCGAGGGGGGCGCAGGCCAGGACGGTGCGCGCGTCCATGTTCACCACGTTGTCACGGCACAGCAGTTCGCCCAGCTGGCCGAGGGTCAGCCAGCAGAAGTCGGGATCCGGCTCCACCTCGCCGTCCGTCTGGACGATCACGTTGCGGTTGGCCTTGTGGTGGAACCACGATCCGTGTTCGGACTGGAGCACGTCGGTCAGCACCCGTCCGCGCCCCGGCTCGGTGAAGTACTCCAGGTACTTCACGGCAGCGCCCCGGTGGACCTTGGTGTAGTTGCTGCGGGTGGCCTGCACGGTCGGGGACAGCTGCAGCAGGTTGGGGTTGCCCGGTTCCATCTTGGCCTGCATGAGGAAGTGCAGGACCCCGTCGAACTCCTTGGCCAGCAGGCCCAGGATGCCGACCTCCGGCTGCTTGATGATCGGTTGCTGCCAGGCGCGGAACGGGCCGGAGCCGACCTGCACGCTCAGCCCCTCGACGGTGAAGAACCGGCCGCTCTCGTGGACGATGTTGCCGGTGCCCTCCTGGAACGACCAGCCTGCCAGCTCCCGGAAGGGAATCCGCTCGACGTGGAAGGCGTGGGCCAGCCGCCGGCCCTCCATCCAGCGGGAGAAGTCCGCGGTCCGCATCCCGGCGCCCTCGGCACGGACGGCGGCGGACCGGGCGAACGCAGCGGGCAGGGCGGCGTCCACGCGGGGCAGGAGCCCGGCCGCAGTCACCGGGCACCCGCCACGAACGTGCGGACGGAGTCGACGACGTAGTCGATCATCTCGTCGGTGAGCGCGGGATAGACCCCGGTCCAGAAGGTGTTCTCCGTGATCACGTCGCTGTTCTCCAGACTCCCGGCGACGCGGTGCGGGACGTCGGCGTAGGCCGGGTGGCGGGTGAGGTTGCCTGCGAAGAGACGGCGGGTGCCGATCTTGCGGCCCTCCAGGAACTCCACCAGCTCGGCCCGGGTGAACGGGGCCTCCGGCCGCACCGTCAGCGCGAAGCCGAACCAGCTCGGGTCGCTGTGCGGTGTCGCCTCCGGCAGCAGCAGGTGCGGGACGTCCGCCAGGCCCTCGCGCAGCCGCCGCCAGTTGCGGCGGCGGGCCTCGACGAACCGGTCCAGTTTGTCGAGCTGGCTCAGCCCCAGCGCGGCCTGGAGGTCGGTGGCCTTCAGGTTGTACCCCACGTGGGAGAAGATGTACTTGTGGTCGTAGCCGGCGGGCAGGTCGCCCATCTGGTACTGGAACCGCTTCAGGCAGCGGTTGCTCTCCCCGGGCTCGCACCAGCAGTCCCGTCCCCAGTCCCGCAGCGACTCCACGATCCGGGCGAGGGCCAGGTTCGAGGTCAGCACGCAGCCGCCCTCTCCCATCGCCAGGTGGTGGGCGGGGTAGAAGCTGACCGTCGCGATGTCGCCGAAGGTGCCGGTCGGCCTGCCGCCGTAGGTGGAGCCCACCGCGTCGCAGTTGTCCTCGACGAGAAAGAGGGCGTGCTGCTCCGCGAGTTCGGCGATCTCCTTCACGGGGAAGGGGTTGCCCAGCGCATGGGCGATCATGACGGCCCGGGTACGGGGGCCGATCGCCTGGGCGACTCGGTCCACCGTGGTGTTGTAGGTTCCCAGCTCCACGTCGACGAACACGGGGACGAGCCCGTTCTGGATGATGGGGTTGACGGTGGTCGGGAAGCCGGCCGCCACGGTGATCACCTCGTCGCCGGGCCGCAGCCGCCGGTCCTCCAGCATGTGGGAGGTGAACGCGGTCAGGGCCAGCAGGTTGGCCGAGGAGCCGGAGTTGGTCAGATGGGCCTTGCGCAGCCCCATCCGCCTGGCGAACCTGCTCTCGAACCGCCGGCTGCTGGGTCCCGCGGCGATCCGCATCTCCAGCGCCGCTTCCACCAGTGCCGCCCGGTCCTCCGCGTCCAGCGTCGCGCCGGCCGGCCAGATCTCCGTGACGCCGGGCACGAAGCCTCCTTGGTCCTCCCGTTCCTGGTGGTACTTGCGGACCTCGTCGAGAACGAGCGCCTTGTGCTCGCTGGTCATCGGTTCACCTCTCGTCGTCCGCGGAGGAGTACTTCGCGGCTTTCCACCACTGCGGGTTGTCGCGGTACCAGGCGACGGTGTCCGCCAGTCCCCGGTCGAAGGGGACGACCGGGGCGTAGCCCAGCTCCTCGCGCAGCTTGGTGTCGTCCAGGGCGTAGCGGGCGTCGTGGCCCTTGCGGTCGGCCACGGGGCGTATCGCCGCCCGATCCGCCCCGCAGAGGGCCAGCAGCCGTTCGGTGAGGGCGAGGTTGGTGCGGGCGTTGCCGCTGCCGATGTTGTAGATCTCGCCCGGTCGTCCCTTGGCGAGGACCAGGTGAACGGCGCGGCAGTGGTCCTCCACGTGCAGCCACTCGCGGACGTTGCTGCCGTCACCGTAGAGGGGTACCTGCTGCCCCTGGAGCAGGCGGGTGACGAACCGGGGTATCAGCTTCTCGGGGTGCTGAAAGGGACCGTAGTTGTTGGAGCAGCGAGTGATCAGCACATCGAGCCCATGGGTACGCCGGTACGCGCGGGCCATCAGGTCGGAGGCCGCCTTGGAGGCGGCGTAGGGCGAGTTCGGCAGGAGCGGCTGCTGCTCGTCCCAGGAACCGTGCGTGATCGACCCGTACACCTCGTCGGTGGAGACGTGCACCACTCTTCCGACGCCCGAGGCCAGGCACGCCTCCAGCAGGGCCTGCGTGCCGGCCACGTTGGTGCGGACGAAGGCGGTGCCTGAGGCCACCGACCGGTCCACGTGCGACTCGGCGGCGAAGTGCACCACCGCGTCGTGTCCGGGCAGGACCTCCCGCAGCAGGTCCGCGTCGCAGATGTCGCCGCGGACGAATGTCATGCGCGGGTGGTGGACGGGGAGGTTCGCGCGGTTGCCCGCGTAGCTGAGGATGTCCAGCACCGTGACTTCCGCCTGCCCGTACTCCGCGTAGCCGCCGGAGAGGAGGGTGCGCACGTACGTCGAGCCGATGAATCCGGCACCGCCGGTGACGAGGAGCTTCATGCCGCCATCTCGATCCGTGTGTCGTCGCCCACCATCAGGCGGTGCCGTGCGGCGCCGCGGTGCGCGGCGCCGACCCGCGCCCCCCGGCCTATGAGCGAGCCGTGCAGCCCCGTCACGTCGGTGATGGAGGCGCGGTCGAGCACGATCGAGTCGCTGATGCCGCACGCCCGCAGGACGCAGTCGTTGCCGATCGAGGTGCCGGCGCCGATGCGGCTGTCCTCGACCACCGTCCCCGCGCCGATGATCGCCGGGCCCTCGATGCGGGAGCGCACCACCCGGGCACCGGCCTCGATCACGACCCGGCCGGTGACCGTGCTTCCCGCGTCCACCTCACCGTCGATCGCCCGTGGCAGGTCCTGGAGCAGGGTGCGGTTGCAGTCCAGCACGTCCTCCGCGCTCCCGGTGTCCTTCCAGTAGCCCGCGTACTCCGTGGCGCGGACGTCGGCGTTCCGTTCGACCATGTACTGGATCGCGTCGGTGATCTCCAGCTCGCCCCGGGCGCTGGGCCTGATGGCGGCCACCGCGTCGTGGATCGCCGGAGTGAACAGGTACACGCCGATCAGCGCCAGATTGCTCGGCGGCTCCCGCGGCTTCTCCACGAGGCGGACGACACTGTCGCCGGCTCCCATCTGGGCGACGCCGAAGGCCCGCGGATCGGCCACCTTGTGCACCACGACGTGTGCGTCCGGGCGGTGGCGGTGGAAGTCGGCGGCCACGTCGCCGATCCCGTCGGGCAGCATGTTGTCGCCCAGGTACATCAGGAAGTCGTCGTCCGCCAGGAAGGACCGGGCCACCGTGACGCAGTGCGCCAGTCCGAGCGGCCGGTCCTGCCGGAGGTAGGTCAGCCGCACGCCCATCCGCGAACCGTCCCCCAGGACCTCCGCGATGGCCGGCCCCCGGTCCCCGACGATGATCCCGATGTCGGTGATCCCGACAGCGCGGATGTTGTCCAGGACGTGTTCCAGCACGGGTTTGTTGGCGATGGGGATGAGCTGCTTGGGCATGGAGTGGCTGAACGGCCGCAGACGGGTACCGGTCCCGCCCGACAGCACCAGAGCTTTCATGAGTTCGCCTTCCGGGGAATGGGGTCAGGTTCCGAAGGGGTGCTTCCCGCGCGCTTCGCGCAGGGCGGTCCCCCACCACACGAGCTGGTCGAGCAGGACCTTGGCAGGCGCCTCGGAGCCGTCCGGGCAACCCCCGTCCGCGAAGCCGTCCCAGTCGTTGTGGAAGCTCAGGGTGTCCCGCAGGGGCACCAGGTGCAGCTCGGCCAGCACCTGGCGCAGGTGCTCGGTGGCCCGCAGACCGCCGGACCGGCCCCCGTACGAGACGAGCCCGGCCGGCTTGGCCCGCCATTCGTCCGTGCACCAGTTGAGGACGTTGGCCAGCGCCGGGGAGAAGGTGTGGTTGTACTCGGGTGTCACCAGGGCGTACGCGTCCGCGTCCGCCAGGCGGCTGCTCAGGGAGCGCCGCAGCGTCTCCACCGCCGGGTCGGTTTCCCCGGCGTAGCGGGACATGTCCAGCGGCAGAGGGAAGTCGATCAGGTCGATGACGTCGACGTCGAATGAGCCGTGCTGCCGGGCCCGGCCGGCGAACCACGCGGCGACCCGGGGGCCGAACCTGCCCTTGCGGACGGACGCGACGACCACGGCGAGCTTGATGGGCGGAGACACCTGTTCCCCAATCACGATGGCAGGAGGGCGGACACGCCCAAAGGGCCGTTCCGCCAGGAGCAGTGGACGACGGACCGCTGCCGCTCCGGTCGGCGCCAGCCCGCCGGCCGGGGAGGCGGCTCCGGGGTGCTGTCCGCGGCGCGGCGGGCGGCCAGCAGTACGGCGGTGACCGCGGCGAGTTCCTCGGGGGTGGGGTCGCCGCGGTGCACCCGGACGACGGGCGGCGCCGCGGCTTCCCGGTCCGCCGTCACTGCGGCGGGTTGCCGTGCTTGCGCAGCGGCAGGTCGGCGTGTTTGGCGCGCAGCATCGCCAGGGCCCGGACGAGGACCGAGCGGGTCTCGCGCGGGTCGATGACGTCGTCGACCAGGCCGCGCTCGGCGGCGTAGTAAGGGTGCATGAGTTCGCTCCTGTACTCCTTGATGCGCTGGGCCCGTACGGCCTCCTGGTCGTCCGCGGCGCTGATCTCCCGGCGGAAGATGACGTTGGCGGCCCCCTCCGCGCCCATGACCGCGATCTCGTTGCCGGGCCAGGCCAGTGCGAGATCGGCACCGACGGAGCGGGAGTCCATGACGATGTAGGCACCTCCGTACGCCTTGCGCATGACGAGGGAGACGCGGGGGACGGTGGCGTTGCAGTACGCGTAGAGGAGCTTGGCGCCGTGCCGGATGATGCCGTGGTGCTCCTGGTCGACGCCCGGGAGGAAGCCCGGCACGTCGACCAGCGTGACGAGCGGGATGTTGAAGGCGTCGCAGAGCTGGATGAAGCGGGCCGCCTTCTCCGACGACTTGATGTCCAGGACACCTGCCAGGGCAGCGGGCTGGTTGGCGACGACGCCGACCACATGGCCGTCCAGCCGCGCCAGCGAGCACACGATGTTGGGCGCCCAGCCCGCGTGGACCTCCAGGTGCTCTCCGTCGTCGACGATCTCCTCGATGACCGCGCGGACGTCGTAGGACCGGCCCGGTTCCGCGGGGACGATGTCCAGCAGCGCGTCGGTGCGCCGGTCCACGGGGTCGTCGCAGGACCGGGCGGGGGCGAGCTCGCGGTTGTTCGACGGCAGCAGGGAGAGCAGGAAGCGGACCTCCTCCAGGCAGTTCTCCTCGTCCTCGTGGAGGAAGTGGGCGACGCCGGAGGACCGTGCGTGCACCTCGGCTCCGCCCAGACCGTTGTGGGTGATCTCTTCTCCCGTGACGGCACGGACCACCTCCGGTCCGGTGATGAACATCTGGGAGGTGTCGCGCACCATGAACACGAAGTCGGTCAGGGCGGGAGAGTAGGCGGCGCCGCCGGCGCAGGGCCCCAGCATGACGCTGATCTGCGGGACGACTCCCGACGCCCTGGTGTTGCGCTGGAAGATGCCCCCGTACCCGGCGAGCGCGGTGACCCCCTCCTGGATCCTGGCCCCGGCCCCGTCGTTGAGGCTCACGAGCGGCGCCCCAGCTGCCAGTGCCATGTCCATGACCTTGTGGATCTTCTGCGCGTGGGCCTCCCCCAGCGCGCCGCCGAAGACCCGGAAGTCGTGGGCGTAGACGAAGACGGTCCGTCCGTGCACCGTTCCCCAGCCGGCGACCACGCCGTCTCCGTAGGGCTTCTTGCCCTCCATCCCAAAACCGGTGGCCCGGTGCCGTCGCAGCGGTTCCACTTCGGTGAACGAGCCCTCGTCCAGCAGCAGCCCGATACGCTCGTGCGCCGTCAGCTTGTTGCGTTCGTGCTGGCGCCGGGTGGCCTCCGGGTCGGGTCCTTCGTGGGCCGACGCCTTCAGCGCGGCCAGTTCGTCCAGCGGATCCGGCAGCTCCGCCTGTCGGGCGTCGGCGATCGGCACGGCCGGGTCCCCCTTTCTGTGCGTGAAGCCTCGTGGCGCGGGCGGCTCGGGCGGTGTCCGGGTGTCAGAGGGCGGCTTCGGCGTGTCGTCCCGCGTGTTCCAGGGTCGCGAGGCTGTTCCCGCCCAGCGCGCTCCGCAGGTACGAGCGGGCCTCGGCGATGCCGGCGCCCGCGCCCAGCACGGCGGTGACGTTCGCGGGGTCGACGACCGCGGTGTGCCGAGAGGTGGCGGTGGTGACCCCGTCCCCGTCCTCCGCCAGTTCCCAGCTGCCGATGTGCAGCGACATCAGAGCCGGCAGGTGTGTCTGCTTGTAGACGATCCGGTGGGGTGGCAGGCACACGCGGACGGACTCCGTGGTGTGGGTGGAGCCGTCCTTGGTGCGGGTGTGCATCCGGAGTCTCTGGATGCCGGGGGTGGTCTCGTCCAGTTCGACCTCGGCGACGTGCGGCAGCCGCGCGGACCAGTGCTGTGCCTCGTTGAGGAAGGCGTAGACCGCCTCCGCCGGGGCATCGACACGGAGCGTGTCCTCGAAGGTGACGGTCCGCGCGGCCAGGTCGTTCGCCTGCTCGGCGCCGTCCTTCAGAGCGGCCAGCTCCGCCCGGCTGTTGCGGTCCACGACCTCGTCGAGCCAGGTGAGGCTGTCGGGGGCGTCCTCCACAGCCCGGTAGCCGTGGAGGAGGCGCACCCGGGAAGTGCCGGGGCCGGCGGGCTCGACGATCCACGAACCGCTCATGGCCGCCGCCGGGGGGAAGGGCTCCTCCTGACGGAAGTCGATCCGCAACGCGTCCGGGTCCGAACGACGGTGCGAAGTCCAGGACTTCACCCCGTCGCCCACAGTGGCCCAGATCCGCAGCCGCTCCTCGCCGTCACCGCGCCAAAGGTGGTCCACGAACACCGTCGGCGGGAACAGCCTGGGCCAGTTCGCGACATCCTCCACCAGCCGGTAGACCGTCCGGGGGGCGGCACGGACCAGGATCTCGTGCTCGACCTCGCGCTGCATGATGCGACTCCTCTCCTCCGCGTGCGGTACCGCACGTCAGGCGGACTTGGCCCCGTTGAGCTCGGCCTCGACCAGGGCCAGCAGGGCGCGGGGGGTGGTGGCGTGGGCGAACTCGGCCTCGTCGAACGTGATGCCGCACTCGCGCTCGATCAGGCTGCTGGTCTCCAGGAGGGCGAGCGAGTCGTAGCCGAGGTCCGTGAACTCGGTGTCGAGGGTGCCGCGGTCCAGGTCGGTGCCGTCGTCCGCACCGGCTCCTTCGCGGAGGAGGCGCTTCAGGTCGTCAAAAGTGAACTGCTCAGCAGGCATGGCCGGCCTTTCGAAGGTTCGGTGAAATGGTGAAATTCGGGAGCCCGACGCAGAAGCGCGCTGCCGCGCCCGGCGCAGTCAGAACAAGGTGCACGCAAAGAGGCGCGTCAGCACCCGAGAAATTCGGCGTCCGCGAGCGAGTGCCGCCCCGCAGTGCCCGTCCGACCCGCGGTGGAGCGCCGAATCGATTATGTTCGGCCGACTTCCGGAAAGTCAAGGACACCGCAGAATAATTCCGGGGCCTTCCGCCGCCGGACCATTCATTTTCACGGAAACACCTGCGGCCGGCATTCACGCACCACGAAATGCGTGAATGCCGGCTGCGACGGCTCCGGTCGCCCCTCCCCGGGGCGGGACCGCCGGCCCCCGGCGGACGGACGGCCTCAGGCGGACGGACGGCCTCAGGCCGTCGTGTAGAGGTCCCAGTCGAACGTCCCGACGGAGGGCTCGGACGGGCTGGCGGCGAGAACCTCCAGCTGGAGGCGCTGAAGCACCGAGGAGGGCTCCAGGCCGAGTTCCTCGCTGAGGATGCGGCGCAGCCCCTGGTACGCCTGCAACGCCTCGGCCCGACGCCCCGAACGGTGCAGCGCATCGATGAGCTGCCCGTGGAACCACTCGTTGAACGGGTAGGTCGCCACCAGTTCCCGCAGTTCGGGGATGGATTCGCGGTAGCGCCCCAGGCGCCGGCCGGTCTCGATGCGCAGTTCCAGGGCCCGGATGCGCAATTCCTCCAGGCGCACGATGCGCCCCTTGAGCACCCGGCCGGTCGGCACGTCGGACAGGGCCGGGCCGCGCCACAGCACGAACGCCTGCTGCAACAGCTCCCCGGCCTGTTCGGCGTCACCGCGGTTGAGCGCCGACTGGCTCTTGGTCACGAGCCGTTCGAATTCGGTGACGTCCACCCGGTGGCCGGACACGTCGGCCATGTACCCCTGCGACTGGGTCACCAGCAGGGACCGGCCCGCACCCACGGCCCCCTCCTCCTCCAATAATTTCCGGGCGTGGTAGACGTACGTCTGGAGGGTGGTCGTCGCACTCCGCGGCGGCTCGTCCCCCCACAGTTCCTGGATGAGGGAATCGGTACTGGCAATCTCGCCGGGCCGGGTCAGCAGGACACTCAGCGTCTGCCGCACCTTCGGCATGCCCGGAGAAATTCTGCCTCCATTGTCGTTGACGATTTCAAATGGTCCGATGAGATTGAATTGCACGTGCTTGCCTCCCCGTTTCTTGGAGTTTTGCGCCGATCATAAGCACAAGCATTCACGGACCCCAACCGATTGGCACCGGAACTGTCAGGTCTCGCAGCGGGGCCGTCGCGGCGGTGCGGACCCCACTGCGCCGGCCCTCATGCTCGGCACTCGGGCAAGCTGCCGTGGTACTCCACCATGTCCGCGAACATGGCCGGTACGTCCAGCACCGCACCGGGTTCCGCCCCCCGGGCCTCGGCGCAGGCACGGTGCAGGTTGGGGACCAGCCGCTCGGCGTCGAGCAGCTCGGCCCATTCCCCCAGGTCGGCGGCGCGGGCGGCCTCCAGCGGTGAGAGGCCGGCCGCCACCGCGTCCGCGGCGAGGTCCCGCACCCACCCGAGGTACCGCTCCGCGGTGTCCAGCAGTTCAGGTCCCGCCACGGGACCGTGACCGGCCACGACGGTGCGCGGTCCGAGCGACCGCAGCCGCGCCACCGCGTCCAGGGAACCGCTGACCGAGCCCATCAGGCAGAACGGGGTCGCCCCCGACATCAGCAGGTCTCCCGCGAACAGCACACGCTGCTCCGGCAGCCACACCACCGTGTCGACCGCCGTGTGGGCCGGCCCCAGCGCGATCAGCTCGACGGCGGCGCCGGCCACGTGCAGCGTCATGCGGTCGCGGTACGTGAGGGTGGGCAGCTCCACGGAGACGTCGCCCCACTCGACGTCCGGCCAGAGAGTCGTCAGGTGAAGGCCCACCGCCGCCATCTCGGCCCGCGTCCGTTCATGGGAGATGATCACCGCCCGGTCGGCGAAGACGGAGTTGCCGAAGGTGTGGTCGCCGTGGGAGTGGGTGTTGACGACGAAGGCGGGGGGCCGGGGGGTGACCGAGGCGACGGCGGTCCGCAGTGCCCGGGCCCGAGCCTCGGTCGCCGCGGTGTCGACCAGCAGTGACCGCCCTTCCGCGACGACCAGGCCCGCGTTGTTCAGGCACCAGCCGCCGTCCGGCTGGACGTAGGCGAACACCCCGTCCGCCACCTCCTCCAGGCGCGGCGTCCCGGTGTCGGGGTTCACCATGACCGGACCGCCTCGGCACAGGCCTTCAGAATGCCCAGGCGCCCCTCGGGCGTGGTGGTCGCGGCCGAGACCATGATGCCCAGGGTCGTCACCCCCGCCTCCGCGTACTCCCGCATCCGGCCGGCGATCCGCTCGGTGGGGCCGATGAGCGCCGTGCGGTCGATGAGTTCCAGCGGGACGTGGGCCTCGGCCGCGCGGCGGTCACCGTCGCCCAGGCACCGGACCACTCGCTCGATCTCCGCGCCGAATCCCAGCCGTCGGGCCAGGGAGCAGTAGAAGTTGGTCGCCGGGTCGCCGATCCCCATCAGGTAGCAGTACTGGGGCCGGAGTTGGTCCGCCGCGCGTTCCAGGTCGTCGGCCACGGCGGTCGGCAGCGAGGGCAGAACCTCGAAGCCCTCCATCGACAGGCCCCGGACGGCCCGGCCCTCCGCGATCCTGCCGACCGCCTCGCGCACCATCCCGGGCGAGGTGAACACACCGAGCCACCCGTCGGCGATCTCTCCCGCCAACCGCAGGTTGGCCGGGCCGACGGCCGCCAGGTAGACGGGCAGGTCGGGGCGGTGCCCCTCGGTGAACAGGTGCAGGGGAGCCGCGGCCCGGCCGGCGCTCGGAAGGACGAAGTGATCGCCCCGGTAGGTGACCGGCCCTCCCCGCAGGGCCTCCCGGACGATCTCCACGTACTCGCGCGTCCGCGCCAGCGGCCGCTCGAACGGCACCCCGTACCACCCTTCGGAGACGTCCGGGTTCGACACCCCCAGACCGAGCCGGAAGCGCCCCTGCGACAGCATGTCCAAGGTGGCGGCGGTCAGCGCCGTGGTGGCCGGCGGCCGGGCGGGGATCTGCATCACGGCCGACCCCAGGGCGATGCGCCGGGTGCGGGCCGCCACCGCTCCCAGGACGCCGGGCGCATCGCTGCGGTAGCCCTCCGGAGCCAGGGCCAGGTCGAACCCGAGCTCCTCGGCGGCCTCGGCCAGCACCACGGCGTCCTTCGCCGACAGGTTCACTGCGAGCTTCATGCGTACGTGCCTCTCAGATCAGCCGGGCGCCGCCGTCGACGGGCAGCACCGCTCCGGTCATGTGGCTCATGCGCAGCACCGCCCAGACGGCCTCGGCCACGTCGGTGTCGGCCCCCACCCTCCGCAGCGGGGTGTCGCTTCGGACCTTCTCCGCCACCTTCTCGAAGAACGGATCCCCCTCGGTCCACGGGGTCCGGGTCAGGGCCGGTGCCACCGCGTTCACCCGGACGTCCGGGCCGAGCGCCGCGGCCAGCAGCCGCGTCATGTGGTTGAGGGCCGCCTTGCTGACCGCGTACGGGATCGAACTGCCCACCGGCCGGTCGCCGGCGACCGAGGAGATGTTGACGACGTTTCCGGGGCCTGCCTCGGCGAGGTGGGGGGCCGCGGCCGAGGTCACCTGCCAGGTGCCGACGACGTTGACCCCGAGGATCTCCCGCCAGACCTCCGGCGTCGCCGCGGCGATGTCGGAGTGCGCGATCACCCGGGTGGTGCCGGCGCAGTTGACGAGGACGTCCAGCCGGCCGTGGCGCTCCACCACGGTGTCGACCAGCCGGGCCGCCTGCGCCTCGTCCGAGACGTCGGCCCGGACGTAGGACGCGTCGGGCAGCGACGCGGCGAACGCGGCGCCTTGTTCGGCGGAGCGCGAAGAGTTGACGACCACGCACATTCCCTCGGCGCTGAGCCGGGCGGCGATGGCGGCGCCGATCCCGGACGACGATCCGGTCACGAGGGCTACCTGCTGTCGGGGCACGGGAAGCGCAACCTCCTTCATGGGTCACCCGCGGTCCCCGAGGGGCACGCGGTCGCCGGGGCCTACGGGAACCGCAGTCCGGCGGGGCTGCCCCAGACTGTCCGGCACCCTGCTCGAAAGGAGATCCAGGACGCGTCCCGGAGCGCTCGACGCCGGAGTGGAGCGCCCTTGACCTCAACCGCTGTTCATGTTCCAGGATCTGCGACGGAGAACGCGGACGCCGTGACGGCCAGGAGGGACACCGGGCGCGCCGCGTGACCGGGCCGGGGGCCTGCGCCCTCCGCCCGAACTTCCGTCCTTCCCCGCCGAACCTGGAGGCCCCGTTGGACACGCCCGTGTCCTTTCCCACCGCCGCCCGCCGCCGTACGACGCTGGCGGTGCTCCTGCTCGCCTCGACCCTGACGGTGATGGCGGGCACCGTCCTGACGCCCGTGGTGCCCGCCATCCGCAACGACCTGGGGGTCAGTGGCACCGCCGCGGGTCTGGTCCTGACCGCGCACGGCCTCTCCCTGGCCGTGGCCAGTCCCCTGGCCGGCTGGACGATCGACCGCTGGGGACTGCGGACACCCATGGTCGCCGGACTGCTGCTGTACGGTCTCGCCGGCGGCTCCGGACTGATCACGGACTCCTACCCGGCCCTCATCGCCGGCCGCGTGGTCTTCGGCATCGGGGCCGCGGCCGTGTTCGCGAGTACGACGGTGGCGCTGATGGCGCTCTTCCAGGGTGCGGAACGCGACCGGGTCGCGGGCTGGCGTTCCACCGCGATCGGGCTGGGCGGCGTCCTGTGGCCGCTGATCGCCGGCGGTCTGGCGGACCTGTCCTGGCACGGCCCGTTCGCCGTCTACCTGATCGGCGTGCCCATCGGCATCGCGACACTGCTCGCCATGCCGCACGTCCCGCCGACGGGGCGCCGCGGCGGCGGCACCCTCACCCTGCTGCGCACCGCTCCCCGGTTGCTGAACCTGTACGCCCTCTCCATGATCTCCTCCTTCCTGCTGTACGTCCTGATCGTGTTCGTCCCGCAGCGGTTGGCCGAACTGGAGGTCGGCGACCCCTTCACCATCTCGGTGGTCACCGCCGCCGTCTCGCTGGCCGGCAGCGTCTCCGGCTACTTCTACGGCCGGCTGCGCGCGCACACGGGGTACCGGGGCCTGCTGGGCACGGCCCTGGCCCTGTGGGGGCTGGCGTTCGTCAACGGCGCGCTGGTCTCGCATCCTCTCGCCCTCGCCCTGTCAGCCGTCCTCTTCGGTGCGGGCAGCGGGATCTCCGTACCGGCACTGGCGATCATGACCGGCGAGACGGCACCGCCGGCCATGCGCGGCCAGGCCATGGCCCTGTCCGGGACGGCCAACTTCTCCGGGCAGTTCGCCGCTCCCGTCGTCATCGGACCGTTGATCGGGGCCACCTCCATAACCACCGGATTCCTGGTGGCGGCCGGTCTCAGCGCCGTGGTGCTGCTGGTCCTGGCCGTGCTGCGGCCCGCGGTGCCGCCACGCGCGGAGCCGGCCCCCGAACCGGCGGCCAGGAAGGGCTGACGCAGGAACGGGCCGGGGCGGGGCGGACGAACGGCCGCGCGTCGACCCGTCCTGGACCTGGTCTCGACGAACGGGTCCGAGGATGGCCGGCATGAGAATACTCTTCGTATCCGGAGGAACCTCGGGAGTGATCTTCTCGATCGTTCCGCTGGCCCAGGCGGCACGAGCAGCCGGCCACGAGGTGTTCATGGCCGGCCCCGAGGACGTGATGCCGATCATCACCCGCGCCGGCCTGCCCGGAGTCCCGGTGACGTCCACGTCGATGATGGACACCCTCCGGGACAAGGACGGCAACCGCATCCCGATCCCCACCGACCTGCACGAGCGGTTCCTGTTCAACGGCCGCTGCTTCGGGCGCTTCGCCGCCGCCTGCCTGGAGGGACTGATCCCCCTCGCCGACCGCTGGCGGCCCGACCTCGTCGTCGGCGGGGCCCTGGCCTTCGCCGCTCCTCTGATCGCGGCGTACGCCGGCGTACCGTACGTCAAGCACGCCGTGGACATGGGAGAGCCGCGCACCATCGACCTGGCGGCCGCGTCCGAACTCGGCTTCAGCCTGGAGCGGCTCGGCCTCTACGACATGCCGCGCTTCGACCTCTTCGTGGACACCTGCCCGCCGAGCCTGCGGGTCTGGGACGCGCCCCCCGCACAGCCCATGCGGTACGTCCCCTACACCACCCCGAAGGCGGTCGAGCCCTGGATGTACACCAAGGGCGAGCGTCCCCGTGTCATGGTCACCGCCGGCAGCCGGATCACGCCCGACTACTACTTCGACGTCCTGGCCGCGCTGGTGCAGAAGGTGCAGGACCTGGACGTCGAGCTGCTGGTGGGCGCGCCGGACGACATGGCCGCCGAGCTGGGCCCCCTGCCGGAGAACGTACGGGCCGGCTGGCTGCCGCTGGACGTCATCGCGCCGACCTGCGACGTGGTGGTCAACCACGCCGGGGGCAACACCGTCCTGGGCAGCATGGCCCACGGCGTTCCCCAGGTGCTCATCCCCTACCTTCCCTACGTCGTCGACTACAGCGAGCGCCTCACCGAGTACGGTGCGGCCACGCTGATCCGGCCCGGTGAGGACTCCGCCGAGGCGATCGCCGCCGCCGTGGACAAGGTGCTGGGCAACCCGTCGTACCGGGAGCGGGCGCACGACATCGCCGAGGAGATGCGGCGGATGCCGGCGCCGACGGACGTGGTGCGCGCCCTGGAGGAGCTGCGGGAGCAGGGCCGCCGGGAGCCGGCGGCACCGCCCCGGACTTGATCCCCGCTCGGATCCGGCTCGAGGAAGCCGATGCCGGTTGACCTCAACTGCGGTTGAACCATGAGCATGGGAGCACCGCACCGCTGGAAGCGGTGCTCCCACCCCACGTGGACGTCCGGCCGCTGCGTCGGAGCCGGCCCCGTGCACCCAGGAGAGGTATGTCGTGAAGGCAGCAGCGATCAATTCCTTCGGCGGGCCCGAGGTCGTCGAACTGCTCGACGTGGAGACGCCGACGGCCGGGCCGGGGCAGGTCCGCGTGCGGGTGAAGGCCGCCGGGATCCAGGCCGCCGACTGTGCGGTGCGCGGCGGCTGGGCTCCCCCCGGCCAGAGCCTGGCCTTTCCGCAGAAGATCGGCAACGAGTTCGCCGGCGTCGTCGACCAGGTCGGTGAGGGGGCCGAGGGGTTCCCGGTGGGCAGCGAGGTCCTGGGCTGGGCCCTCCTGGCGGGCCACGCCGAGTACCTGGTCGTCCCCACCGACCAGATCGTGACGAAGCCCGCGTCGATGCCCTGGCCGGTCGCCGGGGTGTTCTCCGCTTCCGGCCAGACCGCGCACACCGCGCTGGAGCGGCTGAAGGTGGGGGCCGGCGACACGCTGCTGGTCCACGCGGCGGCCGGGGGCGTGGGAACCGTCGCCGTCCAGCTCGCGAAGGCCTACGGTGCCACAGTCATCGGTACGGCCGGGCCGCACAACCACGACTACCTGCGGTCCCTCGGGGCGGTCCCGGTGGCCTACGGCGAGGGCCTGTCGGACCGGGTGCGGGAACTGGCTCCGCAAGGGGTCACCGCCGCGCTGGACGGCGCCGGCGGCGACGCCGTCGACGTCTCGGTCGAGCTGGTGGAGGACCGCGACCGGATCGGCACGCTCGTGGCGTTCGACCGGGTCGAGGAGCTGGGCATACTCGGACTGTTCTCGCAGCGTTCCACCACGCGGCTGCAGCAGCTCGTCGACCTCTACGCGGACGGCAGGCTGCGCATCGAGGTCTCCCGCACGTTCCCGCTCGCGCAGGCCGCGGACGCCCACCGCGCGGTCGAGACCCGGCACGTCCGGGGAAAGATCGCCATCGTGGTCGACTGACGCCGGACGGTGGTACCGCACCGCCCGGCGGGCGGTGCGGTACCACCGCGGTCAGCTTCCGGCCGCCGCGGTGTGCCGCGCCCAGACCTGCTCCAACATCGCGGACAGCGCGTCCGTCTCCAGGACTCCGTGGACGGCCTCCCGGCCGTCCACCACGAAGGAGGGGACCGACGTCACCCCGATGCGGGCCGCCACGGCCTCGTCCGCCCGCACCTCGTCGGCGTGGGCGTCCTCCGCCAGCAGGGCGGCCACCTCGTCGGCGGGCACTCCCGCGTCCTTGGCCAACGCCCGCAGCACCCCGTGGTCGGCGATGTTCCGCAGTTCCTCGTGATAGGCCCGCAGGATGCGCTCCGTCATCGTGTCGGCCAGTCCGTGCGACGCGGCGAGCTTCACGAGGCGGTGCGCGTCGAAGGAGTTGACCGGCCGGTAGTGCTGGGGCTGGAGCACGATGCCCTGCTGCTCGCCCAGCTCTCCGATCCACCGGAAGATGCCGTCCAGTTCGCTCTTGGTGTGCCCGTCCCGGCGCATGGTCTCCTCGAGGGTGTCCCCGGGAACCGTCGGCTGATGGGGGCGGAGCTCGAAGGCCCGCCACTCGGTACGGATGTCGTCCGCGTGCGGGAAGCGCGCCAACGCGGACTCCCACCGGCGCTTTCCGAGATAGCACCAGGGACACACCACATCGGACCAGATCTCTATCGTCAGCACAGGACTTTCCCCTCTCGCATCGGCACGACCGTGCGCCTCCGCCGGATTCTGCAACGTGAACTCCGGTTGAGGTCAACGCCGGGCGGCGATCCTCGACGTGCTCTCGACCGGACTTCGAGAGAGGTGGCCGAAAGTAAGGCCATGGGGGAAAGACCGTGCCGGTCGTTCACGGCCACCGGCCTCCGTTCCCGCCCGCCTTCCGCTCGGGAGGCCGTCTCCGTTCCAGTCATGTGAAAGAGGAACCCGTGAACTCACGACACGTCATCCGCCGGGCCGTCATGGCCTCCCTGCTCGCCGCGACCGGCGCCCTCGCGCTGCCGGGCAGCGCCTCGGCCGCCCCGCTGACGGTGCCGCTGCTGTGCCCGGTGGACTACAACGGCGAGACCTACGTCCTGAACTACAGCCGCGGCTACGAGGTGACCGCGCCCAGTAACGTCAAGCCGAACCAGATGTTCACCGTTTCCTACGACCCCGAGCCCATCAACCCGAGGACCGAGTTCAACACCAAGGCCTGGGACGTGACCTTCACGTACAACCTCCCGGCCGGCACCAAGGTCATCGGCTACGCCCTCACCGGCGGCTACAACCTCAAAGACTCCAAGCAGACCGTGAGCTTCTCCCCCGGCCGGGTGGCCCTCACGGCGACCGGTCCGTTCACAGCCGGCGAGGACGCGGACGTCCCCACGCTGAACGTCCTGCTCAAGGCCCCGGCCACCGAGGGCGTCGTGACCACCTCGGTGGCCGGCACCAGCAAGACCGACACCGGTTTCATCTGGACCGCGGAGGACCCGACCACCTTTGAGGTCGGGCAGCTGCCCTGCTACCCGGACCCGGCCAACCCGGTCGTGCTGTCCCGGACCACGGTCGGCTGACCTCGCTCGGCGGGGATGCGGCCGGGCGCCTCCGCGGGGGGCGCCCGGCCGCATCCCCGCGCACTGCGGGTACGGGGATCCCCCACCGCGCCGCGCGCGGGGAGGGCCGAACACGTCGGGAGCGGACCGCGTCCGTCACCCGGGAAGCCGCACAGGGGAAACCGGTGGCCCGTCGGGCGGAGGAGGGATCAGCCGGTCGACGGTGGCCTTGGTGACGGCGTCGAGCCGGGAGACGGCGCCCAGCTTGCGGAACGCCCGGTGCAGATGGGACTTCACGGTCCCCGTGGTGATGTTCAGCGTGCGGGCTATCTGCTGGTTGGTCATGGCGAGCGCCACGTACCGCAGCACCTCGAGTTCCCGGGGCGACAGCGCGCGGTCGGCCTTGCGGGCCCCGTCCCGGGGGGCGGGGCGCTCGACGCGGACGGCGGCCGGCGGTCTCAGCGAGGGGGCGGGCGACGGGCTCGCGACCCCGAGGGATCCGACCTCCGCCGTACAGGCACCATCAGGAGGCAGCAGAAGGAGGGCGGCACGCGGCGCCACGCGGCGCAGCGCCCGCACCGTCTCCACGCGGGCCGCCCGGGACGGCGGGGCTTCCATGGCGACGACGTCGGGCTGCCCCACGGCGACCAGTCGCAGGAGGTCCGCCTCGTGGGGAACTTCCCGAAGGACTTGGACATCGCCGTGGGCCCGCAGTAATTCCACCACGGCCCGGTGTCGCAGAGTGGGGCGTCCGACAATCACCGCCCGGCATCGGCAGGGATTCCGTTCCTGCTCACGAGGCGAAGCGGAATTCTTCCCTCCCTCCGATTCCGCCACTGCACTGTCCCAGTGCACGACCACCTTGCCCCTTCCCCCGGCCACCCGGTGGCACAGCATCGGACAGCGCCGGCCACACTATCGTTCTGCTTTCTTTTCTGATCACTCCGGAAACAATGATGGCCGAAACATGATCCCCGCCGCCAGAGCTTTGCCTACGGCCCCCTTCCGTCGAGGCGTCAGGAGGGTGGCGCTCAGCGGTTCCGTCCGGCTCGGCGACGGCTCGGCCCGCTGACGTCCGGCCTCCGCACCCGGTGAACGCCCCAGGTCCGCCGGGCCGCCCCGCGGCGGCCCCCACCGTGCTCGCGGGCCGCCCCCCACGTCGTGGACGGCTCCGGGCAGGGCCGTCCGGCGGCGATGCGGTCGACCGGGCCGCTCGGTCCAAAGCGCCAGGGAGAAACTTCCACGAACCCGGCCCTCCGGAGGACCCGGGAGCCGGGTCGAAAACCGCGGAGAAGGTCCAGGGATTCCCGGGGGAGGTCGGCGGGTTTCCCCCGGGCAAAGAATCCCCCCGCGACCGCCCCCGGGAGGAGCGGACGGGCGCAGACAATTCTTTCCCGGGCACTCTCCGCGCCGGGGCCGCCCTGACGGACTTCTTGTTCCTCGTCACGGCCAAGAGCTGGTGCGACTTCAGCCCGGTGGAGTATACGGAGTACATCGCCGCGCTTCTTTCGGGGACCGCCCTGGCGGCTGCCGTCCCCGAAACGCAGGTTTGCCGGTGGGCGCCCGAGGAACGCAGGACAGGTTTCCCGGCCGCACCGGGGCGGGGGCATCAGCCCCTGACGCCCCGGACGAACCCTGCGCGTCGCACGGCCCGGGAGTCCGGCCCCGCTCCTCCGGTGCTCGGCGGATCAGCCGGTGCGCAGGGCCCAGGCGGCGGCGTGGCCGGTGGGGACGGGGACGTCGGCCAGGAGCCAGCCGGGAACGGGTTCCGGGCGGGGGCCGGCGCCGACCGGGGTGCGGGACGGGTCCTCGCCCAGACCGGTCCCGGTGCCCTTGAGGTAGGCCTCCTTGCGGGTCCAGCAGCGGGCGAACGCGGCCGGGCGGTCGGCCGGGCGAGGGCGGCGAGCTGCTGCTGCTCCAGCGGGTGCAGCTGTGACTCCAGGTTGTCGACGACGTTCGGGCGCGGGACCTCCTCCAGGTCGGCGCCGACCGGGGCCGCGGCGAGGGCGACCAGGGCGAAACCCCCGCTGTGGGAGAGGGAGAAGTGCAGGCCGCCGGCCTCCTCGGCCTGTCCCGCCACCGCGGGGCGGCCGTGCGGCGCCGCGCACAGCGGGCACGGCTCGCGGACGAACGCGACGGCCGCCGGGGCTGCGCCCAGGTACGCGCCCAGCAGGCGGCGCAGGCCGATGTGGGAGGCGACGTAGCGGGTGCGGTCCTCCTCACGGCGGAAGCGGGCGGCGCGTTCGCGTTCGCCGTCGTCCAGGAGGTCGGCGCGCAGGGCCGCGGTGGGGGTGATGCGCAGCAGCCAGGTGTCCACGGCTCCGGCCCCGGGACGGGGAAGGCGGTCCGGGAGGGGCGGGTCGCCGAGGACGCGGGGCGGCGGGGCGACGGCTGCCGCGGCGCCCTCCCCGGCCGGGGAGGGCGCCGGCGGCCCCTCTTCCCCGTCGGCCGCCGGGACGGGGCCGGGCAGGTGGGCGGGCGTGCCGGGCGGCCGGGTGAACGCGCTGTCCTGGGTGGTCACAATTCGTCATTGTGCTCGATGTGCGCCTCGCACGCCGCGTGCGGGGCGGGGCCGAACACGGCCGTCCAGCCCGCCGGGACGGCGGCGAAGGCCGGCCACAGCGACGCCTCGCCGCGGTCGTTGCGCAGCACAAGGTGGGTGGCGGCGCCGGCGGGGGCGTCCGGGTCCGCGTCGAAGGGGCTGCGGGTGCTCATGCGGTCGCTCCGTCCTGGCGGCGGGGCGTGCCCGAGGGGGGCGCGTCCAGGTGGGGGGCGAGGCGGGCGGCGATCTCGGCCAGGGCCGTCCCCCGGGTCAGCTCGTGGTGCAGGCAGGGCAGGTCGTGGTTGGTGATCCGGCCGCCGACGTGGGGCCGCCAGGCGTCGACGGTGAGCCAGTCCTCGGGGCGGGGCGCGGCCGCGGTGAAGAACAGCAGATCGCCGTCGAAGCGGCGGTGTTCGTGCTCGCGCACCAGGCGGCTGTTGTTGACCACGATGTCCACCACCGCGTTCAGGGTGTGCTCCTCCAGGGCGGACAGGGCGCTGCCCTCGCGGCGCAGCATCGCCACGACCTCGTCGGGGCCGGGCAGCCGGCCGCCGTCGAAGGCGTCGCCGTCGAAGCCGGCCATGCGCAGCAGGGCCCGCACCGCGTCCTGCCGGCCGGGGCCGGCCTGGTCGCGCCACTGCTCGGCGGGGTAGGCGTCCATCATGGCGAGCAGGTCGACCCGCTCGCCGGCCTCCTGGAGCTGCACGGCGACGGTGTGGGCGATCAGCCCGCCGACCGACCAGCCCAGCAGGCGGTAGGGGCCGTGCGGTTGGACGGTGCGGATGCGGGCGACGTAGTCGCGGGCCATCTCCTCCAGGGTGCCCGGCAGCGGCTCGGGGGCGGTCAGGCCCCGGGACTGCAGCCCGTAGACGGGCTGTTCGCGGCCGAGGTGCGCGAGGAGGCCGCTGTAGCACCAGCTGATGCCGCCGGCCGGGTGCATGGCGAACAGCGGGATTCGGCCGGTGCCGGCCGTGCGGCCGGCGCCGGGGTCGTGGTCGGAGGCAGAAGCAGGCTCGGAGGCGCGCAGGGGCAGCAGTACGTCCAGGGCGGAGGCGTTGCCCCCTCCGGTGTCCAGGGCCTCGGCGAGGCGGGCCGGGGTGGGGGCGCGGAAGAGGGCCCCCACCGCCAGGTCGGCGCCGAGGACGTCGCGGACGCGGGCCACCAGGCGGGCGCCGAGCAGGGAGTTGCCGCCCAGGTCGAAGAAGCCGTCGTCGACGCCGGCGTGGGGCAGGCCCAGGACGTCGGCGAAGATCCGGCACAGGGTCTCCTCGACCGGGGTGCGGGGGGCGCGGGCCTGCTCGGCGGCGGCCGGCAGGCCGGGGGCGGGCAGGGCCTTGCGGTCCAGTTTGCCGTTGGGGCTCAGCGGCAGGGCGTCCAGGACGACGACCGCGGCGGGCACCATGTGGTCCGGGAGTTCGGCGGCCAGCGCCTCGCGCAGCGCGGCGGGGTCGGCGACTGCGCCGGGGGCGGGCACGACGTAGCCGACCAGGCGCCGGTCGCCGGGGCGGTCCTCGCGCACCAGCACCGCGGCGGCGGCGACGGCGGGGTCCCGGGCCAGGGCGGCCTCGATCTCGCCGAGCTCGATGCGCAGGCCGCGCAGCTTGACCTGGTGGTCGGTACGGCCCAGGTACTCCACCGCCCCGTCCGGGCGCCACCGGGCGAGGTCGCCGGTGCGGTACATGCGGGAGCCGGGCGGGCCGAAGGGGTCGGCGACGAAGCGGGAGGCGGTCAGGGCGGGGCGGCCCAGGTAGCCGGTGGCCAGCTGGTGCCCGGCCAGGTACAGCTCGCCGGTGACGCCCTCGGGGACCGGCTGCAGGGCCGCGTCGAGCACGTACAGGCGGGTGTTCCACACGGGGCGCCCGATGGGCACCGGGCCGCCGTCGCGGTGCGGCCCGTCGGGCGGGCAGGGCTGGTGGGTGACGTCGACGGCGGCCTCGGTGGGGCCGTAGAGGTTGTGCAGGGGGACCTTTCCGCCCAGGACCTCGTGGAAGCGGCCGACGGTCTCGGGCGGCAGGGCCTCCCCGCTGCAGAAGACCCGCCGCAGGCCGGTGCAGCCGGCGGCGGCCGGCTCGGCGAGGAACAGCTGCAGCATCGAGGGGACGAAGTGCACGGTGGTGACGGCCTGTTCACGGACCGTGCGGGCCAGGTGGGCGGGGTCCCTGTGGCCGTCGGGGCGGGCCAGGACCAGGGTGGCGCCCTCGCGCAGCGGCCAGAAGAACTCCCACACCGACACGTCGAACCCGGAGGGGGTCTTCTGCAGCACCCGGTCGTCCCCGGCCAGCCCGTACTCGGCCTGCATCCAGCGCAGCCGGTTGTCGATCGCCCCGTGGGGCACGACGACGCCCTTGGGGCGGCCGGTGGACCCGGAGGTGTAGATGACGTAGGCGGGGTGGTGGGGCGTCAGGGCGCGGGGCGGGTCGCAGGCCGGGTGGGCGGCCTCCAGCTCCCGCCGCAGGGCGGGGTCGCCCGGCTCCACGACGGGCAGCCCGTGGTCCTGCGGCAGGCGGGCGCGGGTGGCGCGGTCGGCGAGCAGGCAGACCGGGGCGGCGTCGCCCAGCATGTACGCCAGGCGGTCGGCCGGGTAGTCGGGGTCCAGCGGCAGGTAGGCGCCGCCGGCCTTGAGGACGGCGAGCAGCGAGACCACCAGTTCCACCGAGCGGGGCAGCGCGACGGCGGCGACCGCCCCCGGGCGCACGCCCAGGCCGGTCAGGTGCCGGGCCAGGCGGTTGGCGCGGGCGTTGAGCTCGCCGTAGGTCAGGGCGGTGCCGTCCATGACGAGGGCGGTGGCGTCCGGGGTGCGGGCGGCGCGCGCCTCGATCGGTCCGATCAGGGTGGTGGGCGGCAGGTCGCGTCCGGTGGCGTTGAACTCCTCGACGGTGCGGGCGCGTTCGGCCGGGGTGAGGACGGCGGTGGAGCCCAGGGGCGCGTCCGGGTCGGCGCCGGGGCCGGTGAGGGCGTCCAGCAGGTGCAGGAAGCGCCGCAGGTGGGCGTCGAGGGCGTCCGCGTCGTACAGGGCGGGGTTGCCGTCGTACTCGACGAGCAGGCCGGAGCCGTCGGCGCGGTCGCGCAGGTTGACGGTGAGGTCCTCGACCGGGCCGGCGCACAGGAAGTGGGCGGTGGCGGTGGCGTCCCCGAAGGCCAGGTCGTAGTCGAAGGGCATGGGGTTGACCAGCGGGCCGGTCAGGGCGCGGCCCTCGCCGAGCAGGCCGAGGTCGCGGCGGATGTCCTCGTAGCGGTGGCGCTGGTGGCGGCGGGCGGCGCGCAGCCCGAGGACGGCCTGCCGCACCAGTTGCCGGAAGGTGTCCTCGGGACGCACGGTCAGCCGCAGCGGCAGGACGTTCATCACCATGCCGGGGACGCGCAGGGCCACCGATCCGGTGCGGCCCATCAGGGGCACGCCGAGGACGACGTCGGAGGAGCCGGTGACCCGGGACAGGTACAGGGCCTGGACGGCGAGGACGGCCTCGGGCCACGTGGCCCTCGCCGCGGCGGCCGTCCCGCGCAGGGCGGCGGTGGCGGCGGCACCGAGGCGCGCGGTGCGGCGCACGAAGGTGCGGGAGGCGGGGGCGGTGCGTCCGCCGGCCAGGTTGGCGGGCGTCTCCGGCAGCCCGGCGCAGACGGCCCTCCAGTGCTCCCGGTCGGCGGCCGGCGCCTCACCGGAGCGGTGGGCGGCGTCCTCGGCGACGAGGTCGGCCAGGCGGCCGAACGGGCTGGGCGGCACCTCGGCGCCGGCGGCCAGGGCGGTGTAGGTCTCGGCGACTCGGCGGGCGATCAGCGAGTAGCCGAAGCCGTCCATGACGGTGTGGTGGATCCGCTGGTACCACAGCAGGCGGTCGTCGCCGACGCGCAGCAGGGCCTGGGCGAACAGGGGGCCTCGGGCGAGGTCGACCGGGCGGGAGCGCTCGGCGTCCATCCAGGCCCGCGCCGCCGCGTCGGGGTCGTCCTCGCCGCGCAGGTCCGCCGTGTGCAGGGGGAAGGGGACGGCGCCGCCCGGACCGGGGCCGGGGCCGGGGCCGGAACCGGGGCCGAGGTCGAGGTCGAGGGGCAGCTGGCGGGGGGTGTCGCCGTCGAGGACGATCCGCACGCGCAGCGCGTCGGTCTCGGCGACGGTGCGGCGCAGCGCCTCGGTGAGGAGGTCCTCGTCGACGCGGCCGCGGATCTCCACGTACTCGGCGGTGTTCTGCGCCGGGCTGCCGGGGTCGATCGCCTGGGCGAACCACATGCCGGCCTGGGCGGCGGTCAGCGGCAGGCCCTCCGCGGGCAGACCCGGCGCGGCCGGAAAGTCCGGGGCGGCCGGGGAGTCCTCGGGCGGCCGGGCCCCGGCCGGGGCGCGGCCGGGGCGCGGTGCGGCCTGCGGGCCGGCGGTCCGGTCGTCCGCCGCGGTGCGGGGCGCCGGTATCACACCCGCTCCTTCAGCAGCGCCCACCAGTTCTCCACCGACGGCTCCTCGGCCAGCTCGACGAAGGCGATCGTCGCGCCCTCGCGGCGCCAGCGCTCCACGAGGGTCATGATGCGCACCGAGTCCAGGCCGAGGTCGGCCAGGTTCTCGTCGTCGGAGATGTCCTCGGGTTCCTCGCCCAGCACGTCGGCGACGTCCTGGCGGATGCGGTCCCGGGTGAGTGCCATCGGTTGTCGGCTCCCTGCGAAGATGCGGTCGGCGGTGGTGACTGCGGCGCACTTGGCGGCGGCCCAGGCCAGGGCGTCGCGGTGGTCGTCGGCGGAGAAGTCGGCGAGGGCGTCGGCGGCCAGGAACGCCTGGATGTCGCGCATCCAGGCGTCGCAGGCGGTCACCTTGACGCCGATGTGGGCGTAGACGCCGGCGATCACCAGCTGGTCGCGGCCCGCGGCCCGCATCCGCTCCTCCAGGTCGGTGCGGACGAAGGCGCTGTACTTCCACTTGGTCAGCACGGTGTCGCCCTCGACGGGGGCCACGGCGTCCGGGATCGCCCGCATGCGGGCGTCGTCGGGCAGGCCCGGCCCCCAGAAGTCCTGCTGCAGCCCGCGCTCGGCGGGGCTCTGGCCGCCGGGCTGGGCGGAGTAGACCACCGGCACGCCCAGGGCTCGGGCGCGCCCCAGGAGGGCGGCGGTGTTGGCGAGCAGCTCGGTCAGCGGGGACGCGCCGGGGGTGAAGGCGCGCAGGAAGTAGTTCTGCAGGTCGTGGACGAGCAGCACGGCGCGGCCGGGGTCGGCGGTCCAGTCCACGCGGTTGGGCGGCAGGTCGGCCGCGGTGGGCATCGGGTAGGGGGCTATGGCGGGGAGCGCCACGGTGGTGCCTTTCGCAGAGCGGGGCAGGGGTGGGGCGGGGACGGGTCATCGGGTCCGGGGCAGTCGGGGTCCGGCCCCCCCGGGTGCCGGGCCCGGGGCAGTCGGGTCCGGCACGGTCGGACCCGGGGGTCAGGCCCGGGGGGTCAGGCCCGGGGGGCTTCGCGCAGTTGCGCGGCGATGGCCGCGCGCAGGTCCTTCTTGCTGACCTTGCCGATGCCGGTGCTGGGGAAGGCGTCGACGAACTCGACCCGGTCGGGGACCTTGAAGGCGGCCAGGCCGCGGCCGCGCACGAACCTCACGATCTCGGAGCGCTTCACCGGCCCGGCGCCGGAGCGCAGGATCACCCAGGCGCAGGTGCGTTCGCCCAGGTAGGGGTCGGGCATGGAGACCACGGCGGCGTCGTGGACGGCCGGGTGGGCGAGGATGTGGTTCTCGACCTCCTCGGCGGCGACCTTCTCCCCGCCCCGGTTGATCTGGTCCTTGGCGCGCCCCTCGACGACGAGGTGCCCGGTCTCCGTCATCCGCACCACGTCGCCGGTGCGGTAGAAGCCGTCGGCTGTGAAGGACGCGGCGTTGTGCCCGGGGGCGCGGTAGTAGCCGCGGACGGTGTAGGGGCCGCGGGTGAGCAGGTGGCCGGTGGCGCCGACGGGCAGGTCGTTGTCGGCGTCGTCGACGATGCGGATCTCGTCGTCCGGGGAGATCGGGCGGCCCTGGGTGGTGACGACCACCTCCTCCGGGTCGTCCAGCCGGGTGTAGTTGACCAGTCCCTCGGCCATGCCGAAGACCTGCTGGAGGGTGCAGCCGAGGGCGGGGCGCACCCGGCGGGCGGCCTCCTCGCTGAACTTGGCGCCGCCGACCAGCAGCACCTCCAGGCTGGACAGGTCGTGCCCGGTGCCGGCCGCGGCGGACTCGGTCCACACCAGGGCGAGCGGGGGGACGAGGCCGGTGACGGTCACGCCCTCGCGCTCGATCAGCGGGAACGCGGTTTCGGGGCTTGGGTCGGGGCACATGACGACCCGTCCGCCGGCGTGGAGGGTGCCGAGCGTGCCCGGGGAGCTGAGGGGGAAGTTGTGGGCGGCCGGCAGGACGCACAGGTAGACGCTGTCCCCGTCCAGTCCGCAGATCTCGGCCGAGCCGCGCAGGCTGTAGAGGTAGTCGTCGTGGGTGCGCGGGATCAGCTTGGGCACGCCGGTGGTGCCGCCGGACAGCTGGAGAAAGGCCATCTCGTGCGGGGCGGGCGCGGGGGCGCCGTCGAGTGCGGCCGGGTCGCCGGTGACGGCGGACAGCGGGGTGTGGGCGCCGGGATCGCCGTCGGCGACGACGACGTGCCGCAGGCCGGGCACCCTGGCCCTCACCTCGTCGGCCAGCACCCGGTAGTCGAAGCCGCCGTGCACGCCGGGAACGATGTAGGCGACGGCCTCGGCGAACTCGCAGAAGTGCGCGATCTCGGTGACGCGGTGCGCGGGCAGCGCGAAGACCGGCAGGGCGCCGATGCGGAAGAGAGCGAAGACCACCTGGAGGAACTCGGCGGTGTTGGGCAGCTGGAGGACGACCCGGTCGCCCTTGGCCACGCCCAGGGCGAGCAGTCCGGCGGCCGTCCGGTCGGCGCGCTCGTCGAGTTCGGCGTAGGTCCAGCGGCGGCCGTCGCCCGCCGGGTCGACGACGGCGACGCGGTCGCCGTGGGCGGCGGCCCTCTCACGCAGCATCCGCCCGAAGGTCTCGCCCCGCCAGTGGCCGGCCGCGCGGTAGCGCTCGGCGAACTCCGCCGGCCAGGTGGGGGTCCCGGGATGCCCGGGGTACTCGGCGGCGGCGGGGTGTCCGGCGTGCCCGGCGTCCTTGGCGTGCCCGGTGGCGGCGGGGTCCCCGGTGTGCCCGGTGACGGTGGGGTCCCCGGTGTGCCCGGTGACGGTGGGGTGCTCGGCGTACTCGGTGTGCTCGGTCATGCCCGGTGTCCCGTCCCGTCGGCTCCGACAGCGTGCAGAAACGTTTCGAACTTGGCGCTGGTCTCGGCCAGTTCCGCCTCGGGCCGGGATCCGGCGACCACGCCGGCCCCGGCGAAGAGCCGCAGCGAGCCGGCGTCCGCCTCGGCGCAGCGGATGGTCACGACCCACTCGCCGTCGCCGGATGCGTCGCCCCAGCCGACGACGCCGGTGTACAGGCCGCGGTCGAAGGGCTCGACCTGCCGGATGAACGCGCGGGCGGCGTCCGTGGGCGTGCCGCACACGGCAGGGGTGGGGTGCAGGGCGGTGGCCAGGTCCAGCGCGGTCACCGACGGGCCGGCCGGTTCGCCGGTGACCGTGGTGGACAGGTGCCACATCGCGGCGGTGCGCACCAGAGTGGGGCGCTCGGGGACGTGCAGGTTCCGGCAGAGGGGCGCCAGCGCCTCGCGGACGGCGTCGACGACCACCGCGTGCTCGTGCAGGTCCTTGGGCGACTCCAGGAGGGCGGCCGCGCGGCGCACGTCCTCGGCGAGGTCGGCGCTGCGGGGGGCGGAGCCGGCCAGCGGGTTCGCGGTGACGAGGCCGCCGCGGCGGGAGACCAGCAGTTCGGGGCTGGCCCCGATCAGGGTGCGGCCCTCCCCCGCCGGGGTGGCGAAGGTGTAGCCGTGCGGGTCGCGGCGGGCGAGCCGGTGGAGCATGCCGGGGACGTCCACGGAGCCCGGTTCCGCGGTGAGTTCGAGGGTGCGGGCGAGCACGGCCTTGCCGAGGCCGCCGGCCTGCATGCGGGCCACGGCCGCGGCGACGGCGGCCTCGTACTCCCCGGGCGCGGGCACCGGGCGCACCCGCCAGGCGACGGGGGCCGGTTCGGGGGCGGGGAAGGCCAGCAGCGGGTCCTCGCGCAGCGGGCCGGCCCAGCGGACCCGGGAGGGCACGAAGAGCTGCGCGGGCGCGTGGTGGTCGAAGGGCACAGCGCCGACGACGACCGGATTGGCCGCTCCGGCGCCCTCCCCGGACCCCCTGGCGGCCCGCAGGGTCTCGGCGACGCGGCCGGCGAGCGGGGCGGGCCCGTGCGGGACCCGGGCGCGCACGCCCTCGGCGAGGAGGGTGCGGTGGGGCCCGGCGAAGAAGCTCGCCGAGCCGCCGGGACGGTAGTCGGCGAGCAGGGCGGTTCCCCCGGGCTGCGGCGCGCACCGTCCGGGGGCCGCCTCGTGGGCCGTGGTCACCTGGGACTCCGTTTCTGTGGATCGGGGAGGGGCGGGGGCGGGGCCGTGGGCGGGAGGGGCGGGGTCGTGGGCGCTCGTGCGCCGCCGGGCCGCCGGGCCGCCGAGGCCGGTAGCCGGGGAGGGGTGCGGGAGGCGCGGGGCCCGCCACGGTCCGGGACCGGACCTCGGCGGTCGTCAGGCCCGCAGCGTCGCGCCGCCGTCGACGTACAGGTCGTGCATGGTGATGTGCCGGGCGCGGTCGGAGACGAGGAAGGCCACTGCCTCGGCGATGTCCTCGGGACGGGCGATGCGCCCCAGCGGGACGCCGACCCGGTAGGAGGCGAGGTCGCCCTCCACGACGGCGCGGGCGTGGGAGTCGTCGGCCGGGTCGGCCCACATGCCGCGCTGCATGGGAGTGTCGGTGGAGCCGGGCGAGACGGTGTTGCAGCGGACGCCGGAGCGTCCGAGCTCCAGGCCGAGGCACTTGGTGAACATCACGGCGGCGGCCTTGGAGGCGGCGTAGGCTGCCATGCGGGTGCGGGGCACGCCGGCGGCGTTGGAGGCGACGGTGACGATGCATCCGCTGCCGCGCGGGGCCATCACCCGGGCGGCCGCGCGGGAGGTGTGGAAGACGCCGGTGGTGTTCACGGCGAAGGTGTCGGCCCAGTCCCGGTCGGTGAGTTCGACCACGGGAGCGATGCGCAGGATCCCCGCGACGTTGACCAGGACGTCCAGCGGCCCGGTCCCGTGCTCGACCTCGGCGACGAGCGCGTCGACGGCGGCCGGGTCGGTGACGTCCAGGGGACGGGCGGTCACCGTGCCGGACCCGCCCGCGAGTTCGGCGCCGAGTGCCTCGAGGGCCTCGGCGTTGCGGTCGGTGGCCACGACCCGGGCGTCGCGCTCGGCCAGCGCCCGGACCACGGCCCGGCCTATGCCCTGGGCCGCGCCGGTGACCAGCGCCACCTTTCCGGAGAGCTCCGGGTCGTGCATCGCGTTCCCTCACCTTCAGTGAAACTTAGGCAAGGCTAACCTAACACAAGCGGCGGATGGCCTCCAGGCCACCCGCCGCACTCCAACCCGCCTTCGAGAAGGGCCCGTTGCCCCTGAGGCCCCGGAGCTCTGAGGCCCCGGAGCCCCGTGGACCCGCGGGCCTGCGGGCCTGCGGGGCTGCGGGCCTGCGGGGCTGCGGGCCTGCGGGGCTGCGGGCCTGCGGGGCTGCGGGCCTGCGGGGCTGCGGGGTTCCGTCAGCCGACCATGACTTTCTCGATGTCGTCCAGCACTGACAGCGCCGCCGCAGGGCCGCCCAGGCTGGTCCACTTGGAGCCGTCCACCTTGGTCACGCGCCCCTTCTCCACCGCGTCGAGGGCGGCGAACTCCTTCTTCTCCAGGGCCGCGTCCAGGCTCTTGGTGTTGGCCTCGTCCAGCGAGCCGACGAACAGCCAGTCGCCGTCGATCCGGTCCAGGGCCTCCATGCTGATCGGCGTGGAGTGGCCCTCGCCCTGCTCCGCCTGCTCGGCCGGGCGCTTCACGCCCAGGTCCTTCAGCACGTCGCTGACGAACACGCCCTGCTGCATGACGGCGGCCGAGTTGCCCGCCCAGCGCACCACGCTGACGGTGTCGTCCGCCCGGTCGCCGAGCGCGGCCCGCAGCTCCTCGACCCGCTCGTCGTAGCCGGCCAGGACCTTGTCCGCCTCGGCCTTCTTGTTCAGCGCCTCCCCGACCCCGGCGAAGGACTCCTTCCAGGAGTCCTTGTGCCGGAAGGTCACCACGGTCGGCGCGATCTTCCGCAACTGGGCGACGACCTGTTCGTCCTTCAGCTGGCCGGCCAGGATCAGGTCGGGCTTCGCCCCGATCACCTTGTCCATGACGGGGCCTGTCACCGCGCCCACCACCTCGATCCCCTCCGCCTCGTCGGCGAGGTAGGCCGGGGCTCCCTGCTGGCCGCGCCCGGCCGACAGGCCCACCGGCTCCACACCGAGCGTGAGCGCCGCGTCCAGGTCCAACTCGCTGAGGACGACCACGCGTTCGGCCTTCTCGGGCACCTCGACCTCGGTGCCGGCGGCGTCGGTGACCGACACCGTGCCCGCGGCACCCCCCTTGCCCGGGCCCTCCGCCGAGCCGCCCTTCCCCGACTCCTGGCCGGTGCCGCACGCGGTGAGCGCGAGGGCCGCGGCCACGACGACGACGGCGGACGCCGCCGCGCGGGAACGGAGTGAACTGGTGCGGGTCATCGGAGTCTCCATGGATCTCGGGCCTTGCGGAGGGCGGCCCCGGAGGCCGCCCGGACAGCGGCGGGGACAGCACGGGCCTGCCCCGAGGCAACATTGCACTTAGGTTAGGCTAACCATATGTCCATCACGCAAGACCCGGCGGGGGATTCCCCGCCGAGCGGCCCGGCCACGCCCCGCGCCACCGGTACCGGCACCGGCCGGGACGGCCGCGGCACCGGCCGGGACGGTGACAGGACCGGCGGGGCCGGTGCCTCGGTGGAGCCCGCCCAACGCCGCCGGGACCTCGCCGTGCCCCTGGCCGCGGCCGTCCTCCTACTGGCCCTGGCGGCCCTGATGGTGCTGTCGCTGCTGGTCGGGGCCGGCACCGTGTCCGTGCCGCGCTCCTGGGACTTCCTGCTCGGCGACCCCGCCGCCCGCGCCGACGAGCGCGTCCGGCTCGCCGTGGCCGAACTCCGGTTGCCCCGAACCGCCGTGGGCGTCCTGGTCGGCGCCTGCCTGGGCGCGGCCGGCGCGCTGCTGCAGGCCGTCACCCGCAACCCGCTCGCCGAGACCGGCCTGCTCGGCGTCAACTCCGGTGCCGCGCTGGGCGTGGTGACCGGCCTCACCTGGTTCGGCGCCGCCACCGGCCACGAGTACCTGCTGTGGTCGTTCCTCGGCGCCCTGGCCGCCAGCGCCGTGGTGCTGCTGCTCGCCGCGTCCGGCCGCTCGGGCGCCGGCCCGCTGCGGCTGGTGCTCGCCGGTTCCGCCCTCGGCGCCACCTTCCACGGCCTGACCTCCTTCGTCCTGCTGGGCCGCCAGGCCAGCTTCGACGAGTACCGCTACTGGGTGGTCGGCTCGCTCGCCCTGGCCGACGCGGACAAGGCGTGGACCGTGCTGCCCGCCGTGGCGGCCGGCCTGCTGATCGCCCTCGGCTGCGCCAGGCCGCTGTCCGCCCTCGCCCTGGGCGACGACGCGGCCCGCGCCCTCGGCCACCGCCCCGGCGCGGTGCGCGTCACCGCCTCGGTCTCGGTCACCCTGCTCACCGGTGCCGCCGTCGCCCTGGCCGGCCCCGTCGCCTTCCTCGGCCTGCTCGCCCCCTACCTCGCCCGCACCGTCGCCGGACCGCGCACCGGGGCGCAGATCGCCCTGTCCGCGGTCGTCGGGCCGGTCGTGCTGCTGGGCGCCGACATCCTGGCCCGCCTGTACGACCAGCCCTACGAGACGCCGGTCGGCGTCCTGCTGGCCCTGGCCGGCGGCCGGTGCTGGTGTGGATCGCCCGCTCCCGGCGCATGCTCGCCCTGTCCACCCCCGGCGGGGGCCCCCGGTGACCGGCACGAACCCGACGGACGCGCCGTCCCCCTCCCCCGCCGCGGCCCCCTCCCCGGCCACGGCACCTTCCCCTCCCTTGTCGTCCTCGCCTCCCGCGCCGTCCTCCCCCGCCGCGCCGCCGGTCGTCCCGAGGACAGCGTCGTGGTGCGCGCCGGCACGCTGTCGGTGCTGCTGCCGCGCCGCTCCGCGCTCGCCGGGACGGCCCTGGGCCTGGTGGTGTTCCTCCTGGTCTCCGCCTCCGTCCTCGTCGGCTCCTCGGACATGTCCCCGCCGGCCGCCGCGCAGGCGCTCCTCGGCATCGGCGACCCGCTGGACGTGCTGCTGGTGCAGGAGTTCCGGCTGCCGCGGATCGTCGCCGGCCTGCTGTGCGGGGCGGCGCTCGGCACGGCCGGCTGCCTGACCCAGACCCTGTCCGGCAACCGGCTCGCCACCCCCGACCTGCTCGGTGTCAACGGCGGCGCCACCGCCGCGGTGCTCCTCAGCGTCACCGGCACCGGCGCCGCGACCCTGGGCCAGTGGTGGCTGGGCCCGGTCGGCGCCGCCGCGGCGGCGGCCCTCGTCGTGCTGGCCGCGGGCGGCACGGGCACCCGCGGCCACCGCATCCTGGTCGTCGGCCTGGGCCTGTCCACGGTGACGAACGCCCTGGTCCAGCTGGCGATGGCGCGCGAGAACCTGCAGAGCGCCGGTGGGCTGTTCGTGTGGTCCCTGGGCAGTCTCAACGGGCGCGACTACGCCGTCGCCGGCCCGGTGGGCCTGTGCCTGGCCGTGCTGCTGCCCCTGGCCGTGCTCGCCGGGCGGCAACTGGCCGTGCTGCGCTTCGACGACGAAGTGGCCCTCTCGCTGGGCGTGCGCCTGCGCCGGGTGCGGCTGCTGGTGCTGCTGCTGGCCGTCGCCCTGGCCGGGCTGTCCGTCGGCATCGCGGGGCCGGTCGGGTTCCTCGCCATGGCCGCCCCGATCCTGGCCGCGCGGCTGACCGGCCCGGCCCGGGTGCCCGTCGTCGGCTCGGCGCTGCTGGGCGCCGGGCTGGTCGTGGCCGCCGACACCCTGGGCCGCGTCGTCGCCCCCGCCGAGATCCCGGTGGGCGTCGTCACCGGGGTGCTGGGCGGACCGTTCCTGCTGTGGGTCCTGTTCGGCGACACCCGCACCGCACCGTCGAGGAAGGCGTGACCGACGTGGAACTGCATGTGAAGGGCCTGACCGCCGGCTACCCCGGCCGCCCGGTGGTCGACGGCGTCGACCTGGCCGTCCCCGCCGGGCGGGTGGTGGCGGTCGTCGGCCCCAACGGCTGCGGCAAGTCCACCCTGCTGCGCGCGGTCGCCCGGCTGCACAGGCCCGACGCGGGCACGGTGACGGTCGGCGGCGAGGACGTGTGGAAGCTTCCGCCGCGCCGGGCCGCGCACCGCCTCGCCCTGCTGCCCCAGGCCCCGCAGGCCCCGAGGCGATCACCGTCGCCGGGCTGGTCCGCTACGGGCGCCACCCGCACCAGGGCCTGTTCCGGCAGTGGTCGCGCGAGGACGAGCGGGCGGTGCGCGAGGCCCTGGCCGCGACCGGCGTCGAGGCCCTGGCCGGACGCCGCCTGGACGAGCTGTCGGGCGGTCAGCGGCAGCGCTGCTGGCTGGCGATGGTCCTGGCCCAGCACACCCCCGTCGTCCTGCTCGACGAACCCACCAGCGCACTCGACCTCGGCCACGCGGTGGAGGTGCTGGAGCTGGTGCGCGGCGTCGCCCGCAGCGGGCGGACCGTGGTGATGGTCCTGCACGACCTGGTCAGCGCGGCCCGGTACGCCGACGAGCTGGTCGCCATGCGCGACGGGCGGATCGTCGCCGCCGGGCCGCCGCGCGAGATCGTCGACGCCGCACTGGTGCGCGAACTGTACGACGTGGAGGCGGACGTGCTGCGGGCACCGGGCGACGGAGCACCGGTGGTCGTCCCCGCCGCCCGGACGGGGACGGACGTGAGGGCGGGGGCGGGGGCGGGGGCGAACACGGACGCGGGGGCGGACGCGGCCTGACGGGCCGCCGCGGAGCGGCGCCGGAGGCCGCCGTCCGGCGGCGGTCAGCCGGAGTCGTGGTGCCGAAGGTCAGTTTCTCAGGGCCTTTTCACGGCGTGTCGTGCTTCTTTGCCACCACGACTCCGGCGGGCCGCCGTCCGGTCGCCGTGGGTGCGGGGGAGGCGGCAGGAGGCGGCAGGAGGCGGCTCCTCGGGGAGCTGTGACGTGTACGTCACCGGGCCGGAGCACCGCCCGAGAGTTGGTTAGGCTAACCTAAGTTCGTTCGTTCTCGATGCGAACACGAGCCCCCAGGCTCTGCCCGAGCTCTGCCCACGTTCACGACACGCATCTCCCCGCGGGTGCCGTCCGCGCCACCGCCCGTGCGCCGTGGGCCCGCCAAGCCGTCGGCAACGCCGCGTGCACCCGTAGGAGTTGCAGCATGCCCGCACGTCCCCGCAGAAACCCGCACCGGTCCCGCCCCTGCACCGCGCAGCCGCCGCGGCCGCCGGCCTGGTCCTCGGCACCGCGGGCCTCGCCACCGGTGCCGCCCACGCCGCGGGCACCGCCCCGACGGCCGCCGCCGCGACCGTGGCCGCGCCCGTCGAGGAGGCGGCCGCACAGCCGCAGGTGCAGCTCGGCAGCGACCGGATCGCGGCGGGCGGCACCGTCTCCTTCGCGGTCACCGGATACCCGGCCGACGCCCGACTCACCGTCAAGCTGGACAAGGGAAAGGTGCTGGGCACCTTCACCGTCAACTCCGTCGGAACCGCGGCCGGGAGGCTCACCCTGCCCGCCGACACCGCCGAAGGCGCCCACCAGTTCAACTTCCTGGCCCCCAACACCGCGGTCCACCCCGGGTTCACCGTGTCCGCGGACCCGGCCCCCGAGACCGCGAAGGTGCTCACCGCCGCCCCCTCCACGGCCGCCGGCGGGCGGCTCCCGTTCGCCGTCACCGGCTACCCGGCCGGCGCCGGCCTGACCGTCAAACTCAAGGCCGCCGACGGCAGCAGCGTCCAGCCGGCCCCGGCCTTCACCGTCGGCGAGGACGGCACCTTCGCCGGCTCGGTCACCGTCCCCGTGACGACCGCCGCAGCCGACTACCGCCTGTACTTCCTCGCCCCGGCACCAATCCCTTTGCGCCCCTCACCGTCACCGCCCCCTCGGACGGCAGCGAGGACGGCGGCGAGGACGGTTCCGGCGGCTCGGACGGTTCCGGTGACGAAGCGGAGACCGCGGCCCCGACCGCCGTCCTCGCCGCCGCCGAGGCCCCCGCGGGCGGGAAGCTCGGCTTCACCGTGGCGAACTTCCCCGCCGGCGGCACCCTCACCGTCAAGATGGGCACCGGCACGGGCGACGACGCCAAGGCCGACGCCGCGGTCCTCCAGCAGTTCGAGGGGGCGATCGGCGAGGACGGCACCCACAGCGGCGAGCTGACCCTCCCCGCGGACGCCACCGCGGGCGAGCACACCCTCTTCTTCCTGGCGCCCGGCGGTCACAGCGCCCGCGCCGCCCTCACCGTCACCGCCGCAGCCCCGGGCAACGGCGGCAGCACGGACGGGGAAACTCCGGGCGGCGGCACCCCGTCCGGCGAGCCGGCCGTCGCGGTCACCGCGAGCGAGGTCGCCGCGGGCGGGAAGCTCGGCTTCACCGTCGCGAACTTCCCCGCCGGCGGCACCCTCACCGTCAAGCTCGACGACGGCGAGATCCTCGACACCTTCACCGTCGGCGAGGACGGCGCTGTCTCCGACGAGGTCACCGTCCCCGCCGACACCGCGGCCGGCGCCCACTGGCTGCGCTTCCTCGCCAAGCCCGGATACACCTACAAGGCCGACTTCACCGTCACCGCCGACTCCGCCGCGGGCGGCCCGGACACTGCCGGAACCGGCTCGGCCACCGGCGGCACGGGCACCGCAGCCTCCACCGGTTCCACCGGGACCCCGGTGACCGGCGGAAGCCTCACCACCACCGCCACCACCGGCGGCGCACTCGCCTCGACCGGCGCCTCGGACGTCACACTGCCGCTGGCCGGCGCTGGAGCCCTCGTCGTCCTCGGCGGTGCCGCCGTGGCCGTCGCCCGCCGCCGCACCGGCGACGCCCCGGACGCCTGACCCGCCGGCCGGTCCCGGCTCCCCTCCCCCGTCCCTCCCCGTTCCTCTCCTCCGATTGGACGCCACCGTGCACGACCGTCCCGGCCTCCGCCGCGCCGCCGCCCTCGCCTCCGGCACCGCCCTCGCCCTGGGCGCCCTCTCCATGACGGCCTCCCCCGCGCACGCCGCCGACGACGCGGCCGCGCACCCCGCCCCGGCCGAGGTCACCTCCGGCACCCTGCGGTGGGTACTGCCCGTCGGCGGCGCCCACGCCGTTTCCGTCGACGGCGGTGCGGCCGTCGACGGTGACGGCCGCACCGTCACCCTCGGCCGCGCGAACGGGCAGGTCGACGCCTCCGGCGCCACCGGCGAGGTGGCCTTCGACGGCCGGATCCACCTCACCGCGACCGACGGCAGCGGCGTGCGCACCACCGTCAGCGACGTGCACGTCGAACTCGCCGCCGACGGCACCGCCGCCATCGTCGCCGACTACACCGTCGCCGCCCCCGGTACAAAGGAGGCCGACGAGCGGCGGGACGTGCGGATCGCCGACCTGCCGGCCGTCGAGGTCGACGCCGAGGACTCCTCGGTGACGGTCACCGCCCCCGAGGCCGCCCTCACCGAGGACGCACCCGGCATCCTCACCGCCGAGCCCCCCGCCGACGGCTCCACCGGCGGTACGACCGACAGCACGGACGGCGGTACGGACGGCGGTACGGACGGCGGGGCCGCGGAGGGTGCGGACGGTACCGGCGGCGGCAGCGGAACCGACGGGGGCCCGGCCGTCCCCGCCGTCCCCGCTCCCTCCCTCGCCGCGGGCGGGGACGGCGCCGTCCTGGCCGCCGGTGCCGGACAGGTCAGGCTCGCCTCCCTCCCCGGCACCTCCGCCGTGGCTCTCGACCTCACCACCAGGGCCGCCCCGGCCGCGGTCGCCACCGGTGACGCCTCGGCCACCACCAACGCCAAGAGCGTCGAGGCCGGCGGCACCCTGGGCTTCAGCGTCAAGGGCTTCCCCGCCGGGGAGACCCTGACCGTCAAGCTCGACGACGGCGAGATCCTGCAGCAGTTCACCGTCAAGTCCGACGGCACCCACGCCGGCTCGGTCACCGTTCCGGCCGCCACCGAGGCGGGGTCGCACTGGCTGCGCTTCCTCGCCCCCAACCCGCCCACCTCCGTCAAGGGCGACGCCTTCACCGTCACCGAGCCGTCCTCCGGCTCCGGCGGCTCCACGTCCGGTGGCTCCGGTGACTCCGGTGACTCCGGCAGCACCGGCGGCACCGGATCCGGCACCCCTGGCTCCTCGACCGGTCCGGACTCCGGCAGCACCGGCAGCACTTCCTCGACCGGCGGCACCCCCTCCGCCAAGGACTCCGGAACCGGTAGCGGTGGCAGGCTCGCCGACACCGGCACCGACGCCACCGCGCCGCTCGCCGCCGCGGGCTTCCTCGTCGCGGCAGGCGGCGCCGCCGTCGCGGCCGCCCGACGCCGCCTTGCAGACGCCTCCTGACACCGGCCCACGACGGCCGCCCGCGACGGCCGCCCGGGCAGGTGCCCTGGCGGCCGTCGCCGACGTCACGGCGTCACGGCGTCACGGAGGGCACGGCGGGACGGAGGGCACGGCGGGACGGAGGGCGCGACCGGGGCGCCCCGTGCGCAGGAGCGGCGACCCCGGCCCTCCCGCCTCCGCCGTCCGCCGCATCCGCCTTTCCCCGAAAAGGAGTTCGCCGACCCCGGGTCGCGGACACGATCCGTCCTCGTCGTCCGGCACGGTGTCCCCATGGACGCCAAGCACTACCTCGACCTGATCCGTGCCGACAGCGACCGTCTGCTCGCCGCAGCCGCGTCGGACCTCGACTCCCCCGTGCCCTCCTGTCCCGACTGGACCGCAGCCGACCTCGTACGGCACGTCGGCGGGGTGTACGAGCACAAGATCCTGTGCATGCGGCTGGGCCGGATGCCCGAGGACGGCGAGCGGACGACGCCTCCCGCCGCGGCGGCCGACCTGCCCGCCTGGTTCACCCGCGTGCGCGACGCACTCCTCGACGAGCTCGCCTCCCGGGACCCTCGGCAGCCCTCCCCCACCTGGTTCCCCCCGGACCAGACGGTGGGCTTCTGGTACCGGCGCATGGCGCACGAGACGGCCGTCCACCGCGTGGACGCCGAACAGGCCGCCGGCCCCGGCCGGGAGACCCCGGTCGACCCGGAACTCGCCGCCGACGGCGTCGACGAGTTCCTCGGCTTCCTCACCCACGACTTCGGCGGCTGGGCCGTCCGTCCGGACGACGCCGGGCGGACGGTGTCCCTGCGCTGCGCCGGACGTCGCTGGGACCTCGTCCTGACAGCGGAACGCGTCGTGCCGGCCGCCGAGGCTACGGATCCGGCGCCCTCGGCGGACACCGCCCCCGACCTGCTGATCGAGGGCGACCCCTCCGATCTCCTCCTCCGGCTGTGGGACGGCACCCCCTGGGCGACGCGTCCGTCGCCTGCACCGGCGACCCCGCCGCCCTCGACGCCCTGCGCTTCCGCACTCGGGAGGCCACCCGGTAACCGGCCCCGGCCGGCGGCCTCGTCCGCACGGCACGGTGCGCACGGCCCCGTCCGCCCGGCACGGTGCGCACGGAGTCCGTGGGAAGAGCCCGTGGGGAGGAGTGACGGGCTCCCCCACGGACCTCGCGATGCGGCCGTCCGCCGCCGACGGCTCCACGACACCCCCTGCGGCGGTTCGTCGCCCGGGTCGCGGTCCGCGCCGCTGCCGCGGGCGCCGCGCGGGCCGCCCGGGAACGGCGGCCGTCCCCGGGCGTGTGCCCGGGGCCTACGGGTGGAGGAACCCCCGCAACAGCCGCATCAGGACGGTGACCACGAGAGCCAGGACGAGCCAGACCACGGCCGTCACGACGGGGCCCGCAACGGGGTCCCCGGCGGAGCCGGCCGCCGCGTTCCCTGCGAGCACTGCGGGTATCGCCCCCAGCGAGGTCCCCACCCCTCCGAGGGAGAGGTCCTTGTAGAACGGAGGCGGCCCGTGCTCGGCGACGTCGCGGGCGCGGACGACCAAGTGGCCTCCGAGGTACAGCAGGCAGCCGCCCGCGGTGAGCAGCACCAGGCCGACACCGGTGGAGATCTCCGGCATGCCCTCGGGGTCGTCGATTCCGTCCTGGGTGAGCCCGCCGTGGGTGATCGCCACGGCACGGTCCCGCCACATGGTCACCCCGATCCGGTCACCGGACCCCAGGCGTTTCAGCACCGGCCCGTCCCCGAGGAGGGAGAGTTCCTCCGGCACGCCGTCCGGGCCGCTCAGGAACAGTCTGTAGTCACGCGGATTGGACTTCTTGTTGATGGTGACCGACCGCACCGTCGCATTGACGGACCGCAGGCAGTCCCGCCCCTCCCGGGCTTCCCGTGGCTCCCCCTCCGCCGGACCGTCGCACTCGGCGGCCGCCCGGAAGGCCCGGGCCTCCTCGACGGCGCCCGGCACCGTGGAGAAGACCACCACCGACACCAGGAGCACGCTCAGGCCGAGGACGAGTGTCACGAAGCCGCCCAGGCGCCGCCACCGGACGCGGCGCCGCGCACCGGGGAGTTCACGGAACGGACGGGCGTTCCCCCGCCGCGCGGGCTCCCGGCCGTTCCCGTTCCTGCGGGTCATCCGGTCACCTCTGCCGCGGTTCGTCGACGCGCCCCCGCCCGCGTTCTCCGGGCCCGGTCGTGCGGTGCCGCGGCACCCCTCCCGGCAGGGCCCCCACAGTATGCGGGGGCGCCTCCGTCCGGGTCAGGCCGGTGACCGGCAGCTACCGAGTACCGGTCGTTTCCGCGTCCGGGCAACGGCGGCACGGCGGACCGTGGCCGCGGACACCGCCCTCGGCCCGCCCGGAGCGGCGGAGCACGCGGGGCCCGGCCGGGCCCCGCCCTGCGGGCACCCCGTCACCGGGAAGCGGTCAGGCGGGCGCGGAAGGCCTCGATGTCCTCCCGGGGCAGGCCGCCGGCCGAGCACAGGCGGTCGGCCATGTCGAAGCCGGCGGCCAGGGACACGACGGCCTCCCGGAAAGTGGTGCCTTCCTTGTCCATGAGGGCCTGGATCTCCTCGCGGTCGTCGGGGCGGCCCAGGGCCGCGAGGCGGGCGGGCACCCGGTCGAGGCTCAGCTCGTAGTCGGCGGCGACCACTTCGGGAGCGACGCCGGCGAGGGTGAGCAGCAGGATCGCGACCAGGCCGGTGCGGTCGCGGCCGACCGCGCAGTGGAAGAGGACGCCGCCGGGTTCGGCCCGTGCCACGGCCGAGACGACGCGGGCCGCGCGCTGCGGGAAGCGGTCGAGGAAGGGACGGTAGTACAGCGGGGTGCCGTCGGGGCCGTCGCTCCAGCGGGACCAGAACTCGGTGTCCTCGATGCCGTCCAGCGGCAGGTGGAGGGTGGTCAGCCCGGCGGGGCGGGGCGCGGCGTCGGGCCCGAGCTCGTCGTCGTTGCGCAGGTCGACGACGGTGCGGACGCCGTGCTCCCACAGCGCCTCCCAGCCGGACGCGGTGAGGCTGTCGACCGCGTCGGCGCGCACCAGGGCGCCCCTGCGGACCGCGCCGCCGTCGGCGGTGGGCATCCCGCCGAGGTCGCGCACGTTGAAGCAGCCGTCCCAGTCCAGGTGCCGGTCCGCATGCAGGTCCACGGTCGCCTCCCCCTCGCGCCGGGCGGACCGTCCCGCCCTTCGACTGCCGGGGACGCTCCGGCGGCGGGGCGCGGTTCCCGCCGTCCCTTCCTCCGTCCTCGCCCGGCCCGGCCGCACCCGGCCGCCCCGCCCGCCCCCGGCCGCGGTCCGTAAGGGTCGCCTGGGTGCGGGCGGCTCCGGGGCGTCTGGTGAAGTGGAGGCCGACTGATTCGTTCGGCAGTACCAGGGAGGGATCGCAGGTGACGACACCTGAAAGGGTCAGCCCGGAGGAACAGAGGGAGCTCAGTCGCATCGCGTCGGCGGTCGAGGCGGACCTGTGCCTGGCCGGGCTGCCGGTGATCCACGGCGGGTGCGGCCGGCGGGGACGCACGGACGGCGCCCCGGGGGCCCTGGTCTCCTACGACCCCGGCCGGGACGGGTCCCCGGGCGTCCACGTGCGGTGGTGCCCCAGCGCGGAGCTGACGAGGATGACCCTCGCGGCGGACGGCCCGGGCCACCGCATCGCCGAGTTCGGCGGCTCGGTCCTGGACACCATGACGAACGCCCTGGGGGAGGTCCTCCGGGCCGCCGGATGGCACGTGGACGCGACCGGCGCCGACGTCCACGGGGCGTCGTCGGTCAGGGTGCTCGAGGGGACACGGACGGCCGGGGAGCCGGCGCCGTAGGCCGCGTACCGGAGCCGTGACGTGTACCGGGGCCGGTTCCGGTACGCGTCGCGACTCCGGTACGCGTCACGGCTCCGGTACGCGTCACGGCTCCGGCGCGCGTCACGGGTCCGGCGGGGTGGGGAGGGCCTGTTCCGCGGCGGCGAGGACGGCGCGGAGGGCGGCCGAGGGGTTGTCGCTGCGCCAGGCCAGGGCCATGGACAGGGTCTGCGGGGGCACGCCCGCCACGGGCCGGAAGACGCCGTCGAAGGCGGTGTGCCGCACCGAGGAGACCGTCATGGTCACCCCCACACCGGCTCCCACGAGGGCGAGGATGGTGTGGGTGTCGGGCGCCTCCTGGGCGATGCGCGGGGTGAAGCCGGCCGAGAGGCAGGAGTGGACCAGTGCGTCGCGCACCGCGGAGCCGCGGGTGCCGGGGAGGGTGACGAACGGCTCGTCCGCCATGTCGCGCAGGTCCACCGCCCCGCTCCCGGCGAGCCGGTGGTCGGCGGGCAGGGCGAGGAGCAGCTGCTCGTGGGCGACCACCCGCACCGACACCCCCTCCCGGCGCACCGGCAGCCGGACGAAGCCGAGGTCGATCTCCCCGTTCGCGACCTTCGCCAGCGCCTCGCCGGAGTACAGCTGGCCGTGCAGGTGGAGCTCGATGCCCGGGTGGGCGGCCCGTACCGCGCGGGTGAGGCGGGGCAGCGCCTCGTGGGTGCTGGCCCCGGCGAAGGCGATGCCGACCCGGCCCACCTCGCCGCGTCCGCCGGCCTGGGCGGCCAGGCGGGCGACCTCGACGTCGGCGAGCACCCTGCGGGCCGGTTCGAGGAACGCCTCGCCGGCCGGGGTGAGCCGCACCGTGCGGGTGCTGCGTTCGAACAGCTGCTGCCCGAGCTCCCGTTCCAGTTGCCGGATCTGCTGGCTCAGCGGCGGCTGTGCCATGTTCAGCCGGGCCGCGGCGCGGCCGAAGTGCAGTTCCTCGGCCACCGCGACGAACCCGGCGATGTGACGCAGTTCCACCGGCTCCTCCTCTCCGCCCCGCGCCCCGCCGTCCGTCCCCCGCGCGCCACCCCGTGTCCGTTCGGGGCTTTCTTCGGTCCGATTGAGACCGGATCCGTCCGACTGATGTCCGGATTCGGTATTGGACGCTATAGGAGCCGCGCTGAAAAGGTGAGTCGTCGGACGGCACGACACGACGCCCCCTCCGCCCGAAGGACGTGACAGGCACGCCATGAGCTTCGAACTGGACGAGACGCAGGCCGAGTTCCGCGCCGTGGCCGCGGCCTTCGCCGACGCCGAACTCGCGCCCAGAGCCCGGGAGTGGGACCGCCGCGAAGAGGTGGACCGGTCGATCATGCTGCGCCTGGGCGAGCTGGGCTTCCTCGGCCTGACCCTGCCGGAGGAGTACGGCGGCGTGGAGGCCGACACCGTCTCCTACGCGGCCGTGACCGAGGAACTGGGGCGGGGCGACTCCGCCGTGCGCGGCCTGGTCTCGGTCTCCCTGGGGCTGGCCGCCAAGACCGTCAACGCCCACGGCACGAAGGAGCAGAAGGAGCAGTGGCTGCCCCGGCTGGCGAGCGGGCAGGCGGTCGGCTGCTTCGGACTGACCGAACCGGGCAGCGGGTCGGACGCAGGCAGCCTGCGCACCCGCGCGGTCCGCGACGGCGACGACTGGGTGATCACCGGCCGGAAGATGTTCATCACCAACGGCACCTGGGCCGACCTGTGCGTGCTGTTCGCCCGCACCGGTGAGGACGCCGCCCGCGGGATCACCGCCTTCCTGGTGCCCACCGACTCCCCCGGCTTCACCGCCAACCTCATCCACGGCAAGCTCGGCCTGCGCGGCCAGCCCACCGCCGAACTGGTCCTGGACGGCGTGCGGGTGCCGGACTCCGCCCGCCTGGGCGAGGTCGGCCGGGGCTTCGGCATCGCACTCGGCACCCTCACCAAGGGCCGCATATCGGTGGCGGCCGGCGCCGTGGGCCTGGCCCGGGCCGCCCTGGACGCGGCGGTGAAGTACGCCGGTGAACGCACCCAGTTCGGCCGTACCATCGCCCACCACCAGTTGGTGCAGGAGCTGCTGGCCGACTCGGCCGTCGACATCGAGGCCGCCCGGCTGCTCACCCTGAAGGCCGCCTCCCTCGTCGACGCGAACGCCCCCCGCGAGAAGCTGGCGAAGGCCGCCTCGATGGCCAAGTACTTCGCGAGCGAGACCGCGGTCCGGGTCTCCAACAACGCCCTGCAGGTCTTCGGCGGCTACGGCTTCATCGACGAGTACCCGGTGGGCAAGTACGTGCGCGACGCCCGCGTACTGACCCTGTACGAGGGCACCAGCCAGGTGCAGAAGCTGCTCATCGGCCGCGCCCTGACCGGGGTGGACGCCCTGACCCCGTGACCGCCCCGGCGGCCCGGAAGGCCCGGCGCCCACCGGCCCGTACAGCACCGTGTCGAGGGCCGGGACGCGAATGCCCTGAGCGAACCGGGGTGCCAAACCGTAGAAATTCCGTCCGTTTTGTCGCTTTCCCTCTACGGTTTGCCGCCGCGATTCACCCGCCCCGGCGGCCGCGCCCGGTGCCGCGTCACATGACGCCGCCGTCGGCCCGCAGGCACCTGCCGGTGATCCAGCGGGCGTCCGGCCCGCACAGGAAGCCGACGACGTCGGCGATGTCGGCCGGCCGGCCCAGCCGCCCCAACGGCGTCATGCTGACGACCATCGCCAGGTTCTCGGTGGTGTTGGCCTCGCGCAGCAGCTCGGTGTCCACCGCCCCGGGCAGGACCGCGTTGACGGTGATGCCGCGCGGCCCCAGCTCCTTGGCCGCGACCGCGGTGAACTGCTCCAGCGCCCCCTTCGACCCCGCGTACACCGACACCCCGGGGGCGGGCAGCAGGGTGTTGAGCGAGGAGACGTTGACGATGCGCCCGCCGGAGGGCATGCGGCGGGCGGCGTACTGCATGGCGAAGAAGGGGGCCTTGGCGTTGACCGCCATGATCCGGTCGTAGTCCTCCTCGGTCACCTCGTCCAGGGGTGCCGAGACGGCCCACCCGGCGTTGTTGACGAGGATGTCCAGGCCTCCCCCGAGGGTCTCCTCCGCCTCGGTCACCAGGGTGCGCACCGCCGCGACCGAGGACAGGTCCGCGCGCACCGCGACGGCCCGGCCGCCCCGGGACCCGACCTCCGCGACCACGTCCTCCGCGTCGCCCCTGCGCTCGCGGTAGCTCAGCACCACGTGGGCGCCGTCGCGCGCCAGCCGCTCCACGACCGCTCGCCCGATCCCGCGCGACCCGCCCGTCACCAGGGCCCTGCGGCCCTCCAGAACACCCATGACCGCCGCTCCCCTTTCCGTGCCTCACCGCGTCGGACGGGACACGTTTACCCCGTCGCAGCCTGCCCGTCCCGCCCCGAACCGACCCGTACCGTCCCGCCCCGGGCCGGGCCGGGGCATGCAGGAGTGCGGCCCGGCTCAGGCCAGGGCGGGGAGTTCGCAGGTCAAGGTTCCGGCGTCGGCGTCCAGGACTGCCGGGACGCCCAGGGGGACGGTGATGTGGCTCCCGCAGTGGCCGAAGCCGAGGTTCCACAGGACGGGTACGCCCAGCGGGCCGAGGCGGTCGAGCATCAGCTCCGCCAGCGGCTCGTCCGGGCCGCAGTCCTGCCAGGAGCCCAGGGCGACGCCGGCCACGCCGTCGAGCAGGCCGGAGCGCAGCAACTGGGTCAGGTAGCGGTCGAGCCGGTAGCGCTCCTCGCCGACGTCCTCCAGCAGCAGGAGCGCGCCGCGGAGCGAGGTGCGGACGCCGGGGGTCCCCAGGCCTGCGGCGAGCAGGCTCAGGCAGCCGCCCGCGGTGACCCCGCGGGCCCGCCCGGGCACCAGGGCCCTGCTGTGCCCCGGGCCCGCGGGCGCGGCGAGGGTCCGGACCTCCTCCGGTGCAAAGAGGGTGCGGCGCAGGTGCTCCTGGGTGGGCTGGTCCTTGAGGAAGGAGAGGGCCGCGGTCATCGGGCCGTGCAGGGTGGCCAGGCCCAGGCGGGCGGCGAACGCCTCGTGCAGGGCGGTGATGTCGCTGAAGCCCACGAACGCCTTCGGCCCGGCGGCGCGCATCGCGTCCCAGTCCAGCAGGTCGGCCATGCGCTGGGCGCCGTAGCCGCCGCGGGCGCACAGCACGGCGGAGACCGACGGGTCGAGCCACGCCTCCTGCAGGTCGCGGGCGCGGGCCTCGTCCTGCCCGGCCAGGTACTCGAACCCGGGGTGCCGGTCGAGGACGTGCGGGGCCACGACCACGTCCAGGTCCCAGCCGCGCAGGACGTCCACTCCCGCGTCCAGCCGCTCGCGCGGCACCGGCCCGCTGGGGGCGACGACGGCGACCCGGTCGCCGGGGACGAGGCGGCGCGGCCGGACGAGCCCGGCGGCGGGCACGCCGTCCGGGATCCCGCCCGGGGAGAGGGCCCCGCCCGGCAGGAGGGGCTCGGGCGGCGGGGCGGAGGAGGACGCGGTACCGGCAGTAGGCATGCCGCCGATTCTGGCAGAGCGCCGGGGCGCCACCGGTGTCCCGCCGGGGCGTCACCCGGCCCCCGCCGGGGCGTCCCGGGTGCGCCGGGGGATGCGGCGTGGAACGGGGTTCGGCGGGCTCAGCCTCCGGCTCCGGGGGCGGGCCGGTCCCTGGCGCTGTGGGCGGTGACGAGGGCGACGGAGAGCAGTGTCAGCGCGATGCCGGTGCAGGTGCAGACCCCGACCGCCGCCCGCGAGGCCCCGAGCAGTCGGGGAACGGTGTTGACCAGGAGCACGGCGTACAGGGCGAGGCCGGCCGCCGTGAGCAGCCGGGACGGGGCGTGGCAGGTGCGCGGCGGGGTGGACGTCCGGCCCGCGGCCAGGGCGAGGGCCGCGGGGAACCGGAGGAGGGCGGCGGCTCGGGAGGAGTCCTTGGACGGGCCCCGGCCCGCGTCACGGTCCGCGGTGCCGTCGGGCCCTGCGCCTCGCGACGGCGGCGGGCCGGGAAGGGGCGGCCCCGGCAGCGGCAGGCCCGCCGGCCCCGGCCCCGCCGGCGCCGGTCCCGGCAACCTCGGTCCCGGCAACCTCGGTCCCGGCAGCCCGTACTTCCCGGCGCACCCGTCCGGGTGTGCTTCTCTTCCCATGCCGTCCCCCGTGGGTTTCCCCCGTGCGGTCCGGGGTCCGGTCCCGGCCGCTTCTCCCCGGTCCCGGCCGACCCCGGCCGTCCCCGCCCCATCATGGCCGCTGCGGGGCGGGGGCGTACCGGGCCGCGTCGGCAGGAGACGCGGGGCGGGCGTTGCCGGGAACCGGCAAGGAGTTCCAGGAAGTCCCGGGGCGCGCCCCGGCGCTCCCGGGGGCGTGTCGCACGGTCGGGTCCAGGGGTGGGACGCCGGGGGTGGTGAAGCCCATGACCTGCGCGTACAGGCCGAGTTCGGCCTCCAGTGCGGCCTGCAGGGTCTCCGCGCGGCGGAAGCCGTGGCCCTCGCCGGCGAAGGACAGGTAGGCGTGGGGCACGCCCCGTCCGGCGACCGCCTCGAGGAGGTGCTCGCACTGGGCGGGCGGGCAGATGGCGTCGTCCAGGCCCTGCAGCAGCAGGAAGGGGCGCACCAGGCGGTCCGCGCGGTTGGCCGGGGAGCGGTCGTGGTAGCGGTCCGCGGCTCCGGGGAGGGGCCCGACGAGGGAGTCCAGGTACCGGGACTCGAAGTCGTGGGTTCCTCCGTTCGCCCATCCGTGCAGGTCCAGGACGGGGTAGCGGGCGGCGCCGCAGGCGTACAGGCCGGCGGTGGAGGGGCCGGTGAGGGACGCCATCACCGTCCAGCCGCCGGCGCTGCCGCCGCGGATCGCCAGCCGGGCGGGGTCGGCGGTGCCGTCGTCGGCCAGGGCGCGGGCCACCGCGGCGCAGTCCTCGACGTCGACCACCCCCCAGTTCTCCCGCAGCCGCTCGCGGTATTCGCGGCCGTAGCCGGTGGAGCCGCCGTAGTTGACCTCCACGACGCCGATGCCCCGGCCGGTGAAGTAGGCGATCTCCAGGTCCAGGACCACGGGGGCCCGGTCGGTCGGCCCTCCGTGCGCCCACACCACGTACGGGGGCAGTTCGCCGGGGGGCGCGGTGAAACCGGGGTTGCGCGGCGGGTAGAGCTGGGCGTGGACCTCGCGACCGCCGGGACCGGTGAAGGTCCGGACGACCGGCTCGGGCAGGTGGGCGGGATCGACGGCGTCGCGGTGCGGGCTGCCCACCACCCGGGTGCGGCCGGTGTCCGCGCACACCTCGACGACCTCGTGGGAGCGGCGGGCCGACGCGGCCGCGCCGAACACCCGGCCGCCGCGGACGGCGAGGGTGGGGGACCACTCGGTCCACGGTCCGGCGACCGCGGTCAGCTCCCCGGTCCCCGGGTCCAGCAGGGAGAGCCGCATGCCGCCGCGGCCGTGCAGCACGGCGGCCCTGCCGTCGGGCAGGACCGTGAACCACCGCAGCCCGATGCGCCACAGCGCACCGCCGAACTCCTCCCGGCGGGGGCACAGTTCCTCGACCCGGCCGGTGGCGGGGTCGACGCGGTGCAGGTTCCACCAGCCGGTGCGGTCGGTGACGGCCAGCAGGGAGCCGTCGGGGGCCCACTCGACCTGTACGACCGACTCCCCCGGCGCCCCTTGCGACCGCGACTCCCCCGGCGCCCCTTGCGCCCCCGGCTCCTCTTCCCCGGCCGTCTCCGGGGCGGTGCCGTCCAGGACGGTGCGGACGGCGGTGAAGGTGCCGTCCTCGGCGAGGTCGGCGAGTTTCAGTGCGGTCGCCTCCCACGGCATCCGGGGGTGGTCCCAGGCGATCCAGGCGACCCGCCGCCCGTCGGGCGAGATCCGGGGGCCGGTGACGAACCGGTGGCCGTCGTCGCCGAGTTCGCGCACCGCGGTGCGGTCGTCTGCGGCCGAGCCGTCCAGGGGGACGGCTGCGATCAGGCGGCGCACGTCGGTGGGCGCGTCGCCGGTGAACTCCTCGAGCACGCACCAGACCTCGTCCCGTTCCGGCACGATCACCGGGTCGGCCCAGCGCAGTCCGCCGCCGGCCGGCGAGAGCGGGGTCAGCGGGCGCGGTCCGGCCTCCGAGTCCGGGTCGAAGCGGTGGAGCCGCTGGTCGGCGAAGTCGGTGAACACCACGAGCGGGCCGCCACCGTCCCCGTCCCGGCTCCCGCCCCGGCCCGCGGCTCGGCTCCCGCTCCCGGGGACGCCCGCCCACGGTGTTCCGCCGTACTCGATCACCCGGCTGCGCACGTTCCACGGTGCAGGGAGCGCGGAGGCGGTGGTGCCGTCGGCCCGTCGGCGCACCAGGGTGCGCCGGCCGCCCTCGTCGGGACGGGGCTCGGTCCACCACACCTCGTCGCCGACCGTGCCGATGAACTCGGGTGCGCCGGCGTGCCCGGCAGCGAGCCGGGCGTCGACCGGGGAGGTCCATGTCCCGTAGGGGGCCTCGACGGTCACGGGGTCAGCCGACCCGGCTCAGGAAGCGGTCCAGCACGCGGGCGCCGAAGTGCAGTGCCTCGACCGGGACCCGTTCGTCCACGCCGTGGAAGAGCGCCTGGTAGTCGAAGCCCTCCGGGAGTTTCAGCGGCGAGAAGCCGTAGCCGGTGATGCCGAGTTTGGAGAACTGCTTGGCGTCGGTGCCGCCCGACATGCAGTAGGGGACGACGTGCCCGCCCGGGTCGTGGTGCTCCAGCGCCTCGCGCATCGCCGCGTAGGTCGGCGAGTCCACCGGGGCCTGCAGCGGCACCTCGTTGTGGTGGAAGTGCCAGTCCACGTAGGGGCCGGTGAGCCGGTCCATGGTCTCGGCGAACTCCGCGGCCCCGTCGGGGAGGATCCGCCCGTCGACGTAGGCGGTGGCCGTGCCCGGGATGACGTTGACCTTGTAGCCGGCCTCGAGCATCGTCGGGTTGGAGCTGTTGCGCACCACGGGTTCGATCAGTTTGGCGGCCGGGCCGAGTTTGGCGATCAGTCCGTCGATGTCGAACCCGGGGTCGTCCAGGTTGGCCTCCAGGCCCTCCAGGGCGGCGATCTCGGTGAGTGCGGCGCGCACCGTGGGGATCAGCCGCACCGGCCAGCGGTACTCGCCGATGCGGGTGACGGCCGCGGCGATCCGGGTGACCGCGTTGGTGCGGTTGACCTTCGAGCCGTGGCCGGCCCGGCCCTGCGCGGTGAGCTTGAGCCATGCGGTGCCGCGTTCGCCCGCGCCCACCGGGTAGAGCCTGCGCCCCTGCCCGGCGTGGAAGGTGAACGCCCCGGACTCGCCGATGCCCTCGGTGCAGCCCTCGAACAGGTCGGGGTGCTTCCTGACGAGGAACTCCGCACCGTGGGCGGCGGTGTCCTCCTCGTCGGCGGTGAAGGCCAGGACCACGTCGCGGCGGGGGCGGCGGCCCTCGCGCGCCCAGGCGCGCACCACGGCCAGGACCATGGCGTCGGTGCCCTTCATGTCGACCGCGCCGCGGCCCCACACCACGCCGTCGCGGACCTCCCCGGAGAACGGGTGGACGGTCCAGTCGACGGGCTGCGCGGGGACGACGTCCAGGTGGCCGTGGACGAGCAGGGCGTCCAGATCCGGTTCGGACCCGGGGATCCGTGCGACCACGTTGGTCCGGCCCGGGACCGACTCCAGGATCGTCGGCACGATCCCGGCGGCGTCCAGCTTCTCGGCCACGTACTCGGCGGCCGGGCGCTCGTTGCCGTCGCCGCCGCCGTGGTTGGTGGTGTCGATGCGGATCAGGTCGGAGGCGAAGCGGACCGCCTCGTCCTCCATGACGCGCACCTGCGCGGCCCGCCCGGGGTCCTGGGCCGGGTCGTGGGCGGGGTCCGGGGCCGGGTCGTGGGCGGAGGTGCGGACACGGTCGGGGAACTGCTCAGCCATACGTCTCCTCCACTGCTGCCGAGACGATCGTGGTGACCGCCTTGAAGCAGCGGATTCCCTCGTACATGGTGTCCGATGTGTAGCGGACCCGCCGTTCGCCGCACCGTTCGACCGTGGGCACCACGGTCGCGGCGCCGGCCAGGTGCACCGCGTCGAACTCCAGCTCCACGGTGAACGGCCCGCCCCGCACCGGGTCGGTGCGCCCGGCCAGGGCCGCGGCCGCCTTCGCCCCGGCCCGGATGTCGGCCGCGGTGCGGGCCGGCGGGCGGCACACGGCGGCGTACCGGGAGACGTAGTCCTTGACCGCGACACCGACCGCGCGCGGGGCCCACGTCCGCGCGTCGGCGCAGGTGCGGTCGTCGCCGGTGACGAGCACCACCGGCACCCCGTACTCGGCGGCCACCAGGGAGTTCAGCCGTCCCTCGCTCGCCGGTTCGCCGTCGACCCACACTCCGGTGATCGAGTTGGCCAGGTAGGTGTGGGCGAGCACCCCCTCGGTGCCGGCCCCGGTGTGGTAGCCGACGAACGCCACGCCGTCGACGTCCCCGTGCTGGATGCCCTCGACCATCGACAGGTCCTTGTGCCGCCCGGTGAGCATCCGCGCCCGCTCGTCGAGCTGCTCCAGCAGCAGGTTGCGCATGGTCCAGTGGGCCTCGTTGACCAGGACCTCGTCGGCGCCGCCGTCGAGGAGGCCGGCGATCGCCGCGTTCACGTCGGAGGTGAAGAACGCGCGGCAGCGCTGCCACTGCTCGGTGCCGGGCAGCACGTCGGCGGGCCAGGTGACGCCCGTCGCGCCCTCCATGTCGGCGGAGAGGAGGATCTTCATGGTGCGCCACCGTACGCAGCCGCGGCCCCCGCGGGGCAGGCGGCGCACCGGCGGGCGGAGCCCGGACGGACAGCGGTGTCGGACATCGTCGAACGCGCCTCCCCGGTCGGCGGCGGCCGGGCGCCGTACGGCCGGGCCGCCGGACACCGTGGTACCGCGCGGCGGTCGCCGCCCGCAAGAGGGCCTCGCCCCGCGGCGACGGCCGCGGTCAGACGGCCGTCAGGCGCAGCAGGACGGCGCCGCCGATGATGGAGGCGAAGGAGACCAGGCGGGCGGGGGTGATGCGCTCCTTGAAGACCAGGGCACCGCAGATCACGGTGCCGACGCCGCCGAGGCCGGTCCAGATCGTGTAGCCGACCGAGACGTCCAGCTCGCGCAGGGCCAGGGACAGGGTGTAGATGCCGCCCGCGGCGGCGAGGAGCGTGAGCACGGACGGCCACAGGCGGGTGAAGCCCCTGGTGGCGTTGGTGCCGAGGGCGAAGACGATCTCGAAGACGACGGCGATGCCGAGGAAGACCCAGGTCATGGTGGTGGGATCCGTTTCGTGATGCGGGCGGGCGGGTTCAGGCGGCGGGCTGCGCGGTGCGGGCCGGTCCGGCCCCGGCGGCGGCCTTCTTCTTCGCGGCGACGGTGTCGGAGATGCGGAGGCCGAGGGCGCCGCCGATGATCAGGACGAACGCGAGGACCTTCCAGACGGTCATCGGCTCGTCGTAGACGACCGTGCCGAGGACGACCGTGCCGACGCCGCCGATGCCGGCCCACACGGTGTAGCCGACGCCGACGTCCACGCTCTTCAGCGCCTGGGAGAGCGTGAAGATGCCGCAGGACGCGGCGGCCACGGTGAGCAGGGACGGGCCGAGCCGGGTGAAGCCGTCCGTCGCCTCGGTGGAGAGCGCGAAGGTGATCTCGAACAGCGAGGAGAACAGGAGCCAGGCCCAGCCGGTGTTGGTGCTCCTGGACCCGGCCTGCTGCGGGGCGGACATACGACCTCCAGAAAGTTGCTTGCGCGTGCAAATGAATTACGACCGCGAACCGCCCGTGCGGGGAGTGCGACGGGTCCATATAGTTGCATGCACATGTAACTTGTTGTCAAACGGTTCCGGAAAGGTTGCCGCATGGCCGCTCCCCACCACCCCGCGCCGAACGCCGTGTCCGACCAGGAGGCCTGGGAGCGCGCCCTGGTCCTCCACGCCCGCGCGGAGAAGGAACTCGCGCACGCGCTCCGGCGGCGCCACGGCATCGGCCTGTCGGAACACCGGGCCCTGGAACTCCTGGCGCACTCGGACGACGGCGAGCTGCGCATGCAGGAACCGGCCGACCGGATCGGGCTCGGGCAGTCGTCCGTGACCCGCCCGGTCGCACGCCTGGAGGCCGCGGGATTCGCCTTCAAGGACCTCTGCCCCTCCGACGGGCGGGGGGTGTACGCGGTGCTCACGGAGGAGGGGCGCAGCCGCTGCGAGGCCGCCCGCGCCACGTACGCCGAGGCGCTGTCCTCGGCCCTCGACTCCTTCGCCGCGAACCCCGCCCACGCCCCCACCGTGCAGGCACTGAGAGCCGCCGGCGGCTGACCCTCCCCCGCCGGCCCGACGGCCCCCGCGAGCCCGCGAGCCCGCGCAGGCCCGCGAACCCGCGCGGCTCGGTCAGCCGCCGACCTCGGCCGCCAGCTTCTCCAGGACGCCGTCGTGGATGCGGTTGAGCCCCTTGGGGGCGAAGGCCCGCTCGAAGAAGCCGCCGACGCCGCCGGCACCGTTCCACACCGCCTCCACGACGACCCGGGAGCGGCCCTCGCCGGCCGGGGTGACGGTCCAGGTGGTGACCATCGAGGAGTTGGTGTCGCGCTCGACCAGTTGGCCGGGAGTCGGCTCGGTCACCTCGACCAGGCAGTCGCGGACCCGCTTGGAGGTGGCCTGCAGCCTCCAGTGCACGACGGTGCCCGCGCCCGTGCCGCCCTCGCGCACCTCGTAGTCGCCGAAATGCCCGGTGAGCAGCCTCGGCCTCACGTCCCGGTAGTCGGCCAGCGCGCCGAACACGGTCTCGGGGTGGGCCCGGATCACCCGCTGGGTGGTGGCCTCGACCTGCGCCATCGTCTCTCCTCGGCTCGGGGGGTGTCGTCCGCGGTCCGCCGCGGCCGTGCGGACCGGGACAAGCCAACCACCGCGGGGACGGACGGGGGAAATCGGACACCGACGGGATTCGACAATGTGTTCTATTCTTGGGCGGCGCGAACTGAGGAGGCACGATGCACCCGCACGACCTCGGCGACGACCGCCCCGCAGCGCCCCCGGCCACCGCCACGGCGTCCGCCCCGGTTTCCGTCCCCGCGTCCGTCCCCGCGTCCGTACCCGTGTCCGCCCCCGCGTCCGGTGCACCTGACGCACCGTCGGACACCGCCGCGGTGACCCGCACCTTCGACGCCCCCGGGCTGCACGGTGTCACCTTCCACGAGGTGAGGGCCGGTTCGATCCTGGAGCGGCTCCCCGGGGCGCGGCGGGCGCCGCTCGAACGGGTCGTCAACCCGTACTTGGGCTGCAGTCACGCCTGCGGGTACTGCTTCGCCCGCACGACCCGCCACCGGCCCGGGCGCGGCGCCGCCCCGGACTTCGACTCGCAGATCGTGGTGAAGGTCAACGCGGCCGAGCTGCTGCGCCGCGAACTGGCCGGCCCCGTCCCCGCCGGCGGGCACGTGGCCCTGGGCACCCGCACGGACTGCTACCAGCAGGCCGAGGCCCACTACCGGCTGATGCCCGGCATCCTGGCCGCGCTGGGCGAGCGGGCCGTCCCGTTCTCCGTCCTCACCAAGGGCACGCTGATCCTGCGCGACCTGGGCCTGCTGCGGCGGGCCGCGGACGCGGCCCGGGTCGGCGTGTGCGTCTCGGTCGGCTCGCTCGACACCGGCCTGTGGCGCGCCCTGGAACCGGGGACTCCCCCGCCGGCGGAACGGCTGGAGGCCTGCGCGGCCCTCACCGCGGCCGGTGTCCCCTGCGGGGTGCTGATGGCACCGGTGATCCCCTTCCTCGGCGACTCCCCGGTCGTGCTGCGCGAAACCGTGCGCGCCGCGGCCGAGGCGGGCGCCGTCTCCGTCACCCCGCTCGTGCTGCACCTGCGGCCCGGGGTGCGGGAGCGGTTCACCGCCTGGCTGTCCGAGCACCACCCGCGCCTGGTGCCGCGCTACGAGGCGCTGTACGCGGGCGGCTCCTACGCCCCCACCTGGTATCAGCGCCGGATCACGGGGAAGGTGCACGAACTGGCCGACGAGTACGGCTGCGGGCCCCGCAGGCGCGAGGCCGGCCGCCCGGCCCGGGGCAGGGCCACAGTGGCCTAGGCTCCTGGGGGCCACGACATCCCGCGAACCCGGAACCGCAAGGAGGTTTTCGTGCCGGACGGCGACGTGAACGGAGCTCGGCTCGTCGAGCTGCTGACCGCCAGGAGGGAACAGCTCGTCACCGAGTGGGTGGAGAAGGCGGTCCCGACCGTCCGGGGCCGCCTCGGCGAGCTCGAACTGCGCCAGGAGCTCGGCGAGTTGTACGAGGCGCTGCTGGGCGGCGTGCGCGACGCGCGCAACCCCTCCGACCTGCACGACGACGCGTTCGGCGAGGCCCGCGCCCTGCTGGCGGAGATCTCCCGGTCCCGCGCCCGGCACGGCTTCACCCCCTGGGAGACGGCCGTCGGCCTGTTCGCCCTCAAGGACGTCGTGCTCACCGCGGTCGACCCGGGCGGCAGGAACGCGGAGTACCTGGCCTTCCTGGACTTCTCCCGACTGCTGGACGCCGTGGGCCTGTTCACCTTCGAGACCTACACCCGGGCCCGCGAGCAGGTGATCAACGACCAGGCCGAGCAGCTGCTCGAACTGGCCACCCCCGTGGTCAAGCTGTGGGAGGGGGTCGTGGCGGTGCCGCTGGTGGGCACCCTGGACTCCGCCCGCACCCAGGTGGTGATGGAGAAGCTGCTCCAGGCACTGGTGGACACCGGGTCCGAGCACGCCATCATCGACATCACCGGCGTGCCGGCCGTCGACACCCAGGTCGCGCAGCACCTGCTCAAGACCGTGGTGGCGGCCCGGCTGATGGGCGCGGAGTGCATCGTCTCCGGCATCCGGCCGCAGATCGCGCAGACCATCGTGGCACTGGGCATCGAGTTCGGCGACATCGTGACCAAGGCCAGCCTGGCCGACGCGCTGCGGCACGCGCTGCGCAGCACCGGCGTGCAGGTCGACGCCCCGGCACCCTCCCTGGAGGCCTGATGGACCGGGTGCCGGTACTGCAGATCGGCCGCATCCTCCTGGTGTCCATCCAGTTCGACCTGGAGGACGAGAGCGTGCTGAACCTCCAGGAGGACCTCGCCGACCGCATCGTCTCCTCCGGGGCGCACGGGGTGGTGATCGACATCACCGCGGTGGAGATCGTGGACTCCTTCATCGGCCGGATGCTGGCGACGATCGCCTCGATCTCGCGGATGCTGGGCGCGGAGACCGTCGTGGTGGGGATGCGGCCCGCAGTGGCCATCACCCTGGTGGAGCTCGGGCTCTCCCTCGGCGGGGTGCGGACCGCGCTCGACCTGGAGAAGGGCATGCGGATCCTGCAGGGCAGCCGTGCGGGCCGGGAGGGCCGGTCGGGTGACGCGGCCGCGGACGCGGCCGCCGACCGGATCCTGTCCCCGGGCCGGGATACGGACCTGCGGTGACCGCGGGGGAGGAGGAGCAGCAGCTCCCGATCGCCTCCAACGACGACGTGGTGCGGGCGCGAAGACTGGTCCGCTCCCTGGCCCAGGAGTGCGGCCTGTCCCTGGTCGACCAGACGAAGCTGGTGACGGCGGTCAGCGAGCTGGCCCGCAACACCCTGGTGCACGGCGGAGGCGGTTCGATGCGCGTGTGCTGCCCGCAGGAGCGGGGCCGCAGAGGGGTGCGCGCGGTCTTCGAGGACTCCGGTCCCGGCATGGCCGACCCCGAGCAGGCGCTGACCGACGGCTGGACCACCGGTGACGGCCTGGGCCTGGGCCTGGGCGGGGCGCGCCGGCTGGCGGACCACTTCGAGCTGGAGACCGCGCCCGGCTCCGGCACCCGGGTGACGGTCACCAAGTGGGTGCGATGAGCGGCTGCCCGCTGTCGGTGGAGGACGTCGCCTGGTTCCGCGAGGGCGGGGCCACCATGCCCGGGGCGGTGCGCAGGGCCGCCAGGGACCTGGCCGAGCGGTTGGGCCTGGGGGCCTCCCGGGCCTCGGAGATCGCCCTGGCGGTGACCGAGGCGGCCGAGAACGTCCACCGCCACTCGGTGGACGGGGCGGTGCTGCTGCGGGCGCTGCGCACCGGCGGCAGGGCCGGGGTGGAGCTGGTGACCGTCGACCACGGCCCGGGCATGGCGAACGTGGCGGCCTCACGCCGGGACGGCGTCTCCTCGACGGGCACCCTCGGCATCGGCCTGGGCGTCATCGAACGGGTCTCCGACGCCTTCGACCTGCACTCGGTGCCGGACCGGGGCACGGTGCTGACCGCCCGGTTCTGGGCGGGCGGCCCGCCGGAGGGCGCCCCGGGACGCGTGCTGGATCGGGTCGGGGGCGTGACCAGGCCGATCACCGGCGAGCAGGTGTGCGGGGACGCCTGGGCGGCCCGGGAGACCGGCGGGGTGCTGATGGTCATGGTGTGCGACGGGCTCGGCCACGGGCCGCTCGCCGCCGACGCCTCCGCGGCCGCGGTGGAGGCGTTCTGCACCTCGGACCGGACCGAGCCCGAGCTGGTGATGGACGTCCTGCACCGGGCGTTGCGCCGCACCCGCGGCGGGGCGGCCGCCGTGGTGCGCGTCGACCCGCAGCGGCGGACGGCGTCGTTCTGCGGCGTGGGCAACATCGCCGGCGCCCTGGTCCGGGAGGACGGGCGGTCGGGGATGACGTGCGTCCCGGGCATCGTGGGCCACCAGATGCGCCGCCTGCGGTCGTTCGACTACCCGCTGGACGGGGTGGGCGCCCTGGTGCTGCACAGCGACGGGCTGACCGAGCGCTGGCAGCCCTCGGCGCTGCCCGGGATGCTGGACCGCAGCCCGCTGGTGGTCGCCGGCCAGCTGCTGCGCGAGGCGGGGGTGCGGCGCGACGACGCCGCGGTGGTGGCGGTCTCCGGCGCCTGGTGACGCCGGACGGCGACAGCGGGCCGGGGACAGCCGGCCGGGGACGGCGGGCGGACCCGGCCGGAACGGGGCGGACCCGGCCGGAACGGGATGGATCGGTCCGGGCCGGGAAGACACCGGGGACAGGACCGGAGAAACAAGGTGGCACTGAGTGCCTTCTGCCTCTGGCGTTCGCGGTTACCCCCGGGTTATCGTCAGAGGACAGACAGATCCCGTCCCGCCACAGCGAGGACGATCCGTCGTTCTCCACCCGTTCCGCCGCTTGGTGACGCAGCGGCGGCACTGAGTGCCGCTCACGGCACACCACGGCACGGCCCCGGGACAGGGCCGTGCCACCGCACGGGGCGCTCGCGCGCCCGTGGTTCCCGCACGGCACGTGCGCGGCAGCGCCGCGCCACCGGCACCCCCGCTCCCCGGGAAGGCCCCCGCGGCCTTCCCCCCAGCCGTCACCCTTCCTCTGGAGTCCCGATGGACCGTACGTCCTCACCGACCCGCCCCCTCTCCGTCGTCGCCGTCGTGGGCCTGGGCACCATGGGCACCGGCATCGCCGAGGTCGTCGCCCGCAGCGGCCGCGAGGTCATCGGCATCGACACCGACGCCGAGGCCGCCCGCCGGGCCGCGGCCGCACTGGAGAAGTCCACCGCACGCGCCGTCGAGCGCGGCCGGCTCACGGAGAGCGAGCGCGCCGACGTCCTCGCCCGGTTCCGCGTCTTCCCCGACCTGCAGGCCGCGGCCGACGCCGACCTGGTGATCGAGGTCGTCCCCGAGCAGTTCGACCTCAAGCAGGAGATCTTCGTCGAGCTGGACCGCGTCTGCCGCCCCGGGGCGATCCTGGCCACCGGCACCAACGCCCTGTCGGTCACCCGTCTGGCCTCCGCCGTCACCCGCCCCGAGCGGGTCGTGGGCCTGCACTTCTTCACCCCGGTGCCGGTCATGAAGCTGGTCGAGGTGGCCTCCACGGTGCTGACCTCCCCGGAGACGACCGAGGCCGTCACCGTCCTCGCCCGCGAGCTGGGCAAGGAGCCGGTCGCGGTCGGCGACCGCCCCGGCCTCGTCGCCGACGGCCTGCTGTTCGGCTACCTCAACCAGGCCGCGGCGATGTACGAGGCCAAGTACGCCACCCGCGAGGACATCGACGCCGCGATGCGGCTGGGCTGCGGCCTGCCGATGGGCCCGCTGGCGGTGCTGGACCTGATCGGCATCGACACCGCGCAGACCGTCCTGGAGGCGATGTACGCCGAGTCCAAGGACCGGCTGCACGCCCCCGCGCCCGTCCTCAAGCAGCTGGCCGCCGCCGGGCTGACCGGCCGCAAGGCCGGCCGCGGCTTCTACACCTACGCCGAGCCCGGCTCGTCCGAGGTGGTCGCCGACGACCTCACCCCGGCCGCGGCCGGCGGCGGGGAGGGCGGCCGCGAGGTGCGCACCGTCGGCGTGGCCGGCTCGGGCACCATGGCCACCGGCATAGCCGAGGTCTTCGCCAAGGCCGGCTACGACGTGGTCCTGGTGGCGCGCAGCCAGGAGAAGGCGGACAAGGCCCTGGCCTCGCTGGGCAAGTCCCTGGACCGCTCGGTGAAGAAGGGCCGGATGTCCCAGGAGGACCGGGACGCCGTGCTCGCCCGGGTCGCCCCCAGCGGCACCCTGGACTCCTTCGCCGGCGTCGACCTGGCGGTCGAGGCGATCGCCGAGAACCTCGAGGTCAAGAAGGAGCTGTTCGCCACCTTCGACAAGGTCTGCAGGCCCGGCGCGGTGCTGGCCACCACCACCTCCTCGCTGCCGGTGGTCGCCCTGGCGAGCGTCACCTCGCGCCCGCAGGACGTGATCGGCATGCACTTCTTCAACCCGGCCCCGGCCATGAAGCTGGTCGAGGTCGTGCGCACCGTGCTCACCGCCGACGACGTGCACGCCACCGTCACCGACGTGTGCCGGAAGATCCGCAAGCACCCGGTGGACTGCGGCGACCGGGCGGGCTTCATCGTCAACGCCCTGCTGTTCCCGTACCTGAACAACGCGGTCAGGATGGTGCAGGAGCACTACGCCACGGTCGACGACGTCGACACCGCGATCAAGCTGGGCGCCGGCTACCCGATGGGCCCGTTCGAGCTGCTGGACGTGGTCGGCCTGGACGTCTCCCTGGCCATCGAGCAGGTCCTGCACGGCGAGTTCCGCGAGCCGGGCCTGGCGCCCGCGCCGCTGCTGGAGCACCTGGTGGCCGCCGGCTGCCTGGGCCGCAAGACCGGCCGCGGTTTCCGCGAGTATGCCCGGCGCTGAGGCCGAGGGGACCGGCTGGGGCGGGCTCCTGGAGCCCAGGAGCCCGTCCCGGCCGCCCGCCCCGCCCCGGACGCGTCCCCGCACCTCGGGCACCGCGTGTAACGTGCCTCGCATGTCCCAGCCGCTGAAGCCCACCCGCACCGCCGCCCCCGAAGGCCACGACACCACCGGGAGCAGGCGCGCCTCCGCGCAGCGCCACCGGGTGCGCCGGGACCTGGCCGCGGCCGCGATGGAGCTCTTCGGCACCCAGGGGTACGAGGAGACGACGGTCGACGAGATCGCCGCCAAGGCCGGGGTCGCCCGCCGCACCTTCTTCCGGCACTTCCGGTCCAAGGAGGAGGCGATCTTCCCGGACCACGACGACACCCTGGTGAGGGTCTCCCAGGTCCTGGAGTCCGCGGACCCGGAGGAGCACCCCCTGGACACCGTGTGCCGCGGCATCAAGGAGGTGCTGCGGATGTACGCCGAGTCCCCGGCCGTCTCCGTCGAGCGGTACCGGCTGACCCGCAAGGTCCCCACCCTGCGGGAGCGGGAGATCGCCTCGGTGGCCCGCTACGAGCGGCTGTTCACCAGTTACCTTCTGGGCCACTTCGACGAGGCGGCCCACCGCGACGCCGACGACGACGACCCGCTGCTGGCCTACGTCGCCGCGTCCGCGGTGGTCGCGGCCCACAACCACGTCCTGCGCCGCTGGCTGCGCGCCGGCGGCACCGGCGACGTGGAGGCGCAGCTGGACCACGCCTTCGGCGTCATCCGGGCCGCCTTCGGCACCGGCATAGGGATCCGCCGCCAGGCCCCCTCCGGGACGGACGCCGCCGGCGGAACCCCGGCCGCCACGGCCGCACGGCGCGGCGAGGTCCTCGTCACCGTCGCCCGCACCGACGCCCCCCTGGACGAGGTCATGCGCACCATCGAGGAAGCCCTGAAGTCCCGCGCCTGAACCCGCTGCGGCTCTGATCCCTCCCCCGGCGTCCCGCCGTGCCCCGAGCGGCACGGCGGGACGCCGGGGCCGTTCACGGGGGTCCTCCGGCCGTCCGGGCGGGGCCGGAGCACGGGTGCGCGGTGTCACACCCGGTCAACCGCACGGAAAGCCTGCGTTACGTCCGGGTTTCGGGGGTACGTCCTGCTTGGTGGGCGGGGCTGTCCGAAAGTGTTGGCACGCAGTGTCTTTACGAGTGGCACGGCGTGCCATAACGTGAGTGCTGTCCGGGCGGGCGGCGCGCAGACACCCTCGTCGTGCGTCGCCTGTCCCCTCAACCTGCCCGGTTGTGCGCCCGGACGCCTGCGTCACAGGCACCCTGCCCGCGCCACCGCGCGGCCCTGCTCCACCCGCCGTACCGTCGGCAACAAGACCGTCCGAGACCCCAGCGTTCCCTCAAGCGTCCCTTGACGGACGCTTCGCCGGAGGCCCCAGTGAAGGAAATCCTCGACGCGATCCTCGCGCCGGACACCACCGCCGCCGACTTCGCGGCCCTGAAGCTCCCCGAGTCCTACCGGGCGGTCACCGTCCACAAGGACGAGCAGGAGATGTTCGCCGGTGTCGACAGCCGCGACAAGGACCCGCGCAAGTCCCTGCACCTCGACGATGTGCCCGTGCCCGAGCTCGGCCCGGGCGAGGCCCTGGTCGCCGTGATGGCGAGCTCGGTCAACTACAACTCGGTGTGGACCTCGATCTTCGAGCCCGTCTCCACCTTCGGCTTCCTCGAGCGCTACGGGAAGCTGTCCCCGCTCACCAAGCGGCACGACCTGCCGTACCACATCATCGGCTCCGACCTGGCCGGCGTGGTCCTGCGCACCGGCCCCGGCGTCAACGCCTGGAAGCCGGGCGACGAGGTCGTCGCGCACTGCCTGTCGGTGGAGCTGGAGTCGGCCGACGGCCACAACGACACCATGCTCGACCCCGAGCAGCGCATCTGGGGCTTCGAGACCAACTTCGGCGGCCTCGCCGAGATCGCGCTGGTCAAGTCCAACCAGCTCATGCCCAAGCCGCGCCACCTGTCGTGGGAGGAGGCCGCGGCCCCGGGCCTGGTGAACTCCACCGCCTACCGCCAGCTGGTCTCCCGCAACGGCGCCGGCATGAAGCAGGGCGACAACGTGCTGATCTGGGGCGCCTCCGGCGGCCTGGGCTCGTACGCCACCCAGTTCGCGCTGGCCGGCGGCGCCAACCCGATCTGCGTGGTCTCCTCCGACGCCAAGGCCGACATCTGCCGCGCCATGGGCGCCGAGGCGATCATCGACCGCAACGCCGAGGGCTACAAGTTCTGGAAGGACGAGAACACCCAGGACCCGCGCGAGTGGAAGCGCTTCGGCAAGCGCATCCGCGAGCTCACCGGCGGCGAGGACGTCGACATCGTCTTCGAGCACCCCGGCCGCGAGACCTTCGGCGCCTCGGTGTACGTCACCCGCAAGGGCGGCACCATCGTCACCTGCGCCTCCACCTCGGGCTACATGCACCAGTACGACAACCGCTACCTGTGGATGTCGCTGAAGCGGATCGTCGGCTCGCACTTCGCGAACTACCGCGAGGCGTGGGAGGCCAACCGCCTGATCGCCAAGGGCAAGATCCACCCCACCCTCTCCAAGACCTACACCCTCGAGGAGACCGGGCAGGCCGCGTACGACGTGCACCGCAACCTCCACCAGGGCAAGGTCGGCGTCCTCGCCCTGGCCCCGCGCGAGGGCATGGGCGTGCGCGACCAGGAGATGCGCGAGAAGCACCTCCCGGCGATCAACCGCTTCCGCAACGTCTGAACCGCCCGAGACTGCCGAGGTCACACTGATGAGTGAGCGTCAGAAGGATCGTCCGTGGCTGATGCGGACGTACGCGGGGCACTCCTCCGCGGATGAGTCCAACGCCCTGTACCGGCGGAACCTCGCCAAGGGCCAGACGGGGCTGTCGGTCGCGTTCGACCTCCCGACGCAGACCGGTTACGACCCCGACCACGTTCTCGCCCGCGGCGAGGTCGGGCGGGTCGGGGTCCCGGTCTCCCACCTCGGCGACATGCGCCGGCTGTTCGAGGGCATCCCCCTCGATCAGATGAACACCTCGATGACCATCAACGCCACCGCCATGTGGCTGCTGGCGCTGTACCAGGTGGTCGCCGAGGAGCAGGGGGCGGACGTCCGCCTGCTGCAGGGGACGACGCAGAACGACATCGTCAAGGAGTACCTCTCGCGCGGGACGCACGTATTCCCGCCCGGGCCCTCCCTGCGCCTGACGACCGACATGATCACCTACACGGTCGCCAACATCCCCAAGTGGAACCCGATCAACATCTGCAGCTACCACCTGCAGGAGGCCGGGGCCACCCCGGTCCAGGAGATCGCCTACGCGATGTCCACCGCGATCGCGGTGCTGGACGCGGTGCGCGACTCCGGCCAGGTGCCGGCCGAGAAGTTCGGCGACGTGGTCGCCCGCATCTCCTTCTTCGTCAACGCCGGCGTGCGCTTCGTCGAGGAGATGTGCAAGATGCGGGCCTTCACCCGCATCTGGGACACCGTCACCCGCGAGCGGTACGGCGTCGAGAACGCCAAGCAGCGCCGCTTCCGCTACGGCGTGCAGGTCAACTCGCTCGGCCTGACCGAGGCGCAGCCGGAGAACAACGTCCAGCGCATCGTCCTGGAGATGCTGGCCGTCACCCTCTCCAAGGACGCGCGCGCCCGCGCCGTCCAGCTGCCCGCCTGGAACGAGGCGCTGGGCCTGCCCCGGCCCTGGGACCAGCAGTGGTCGCTGCGCATCCAGCAGGTCCTGGCGCTCGAGAGCGACCTGCTGGAGTACGAGGACATCTTCGCCGGCTCGCACGTGATCGAGGCCAAGGTCGACGAGATCGTCCGCGAGGCCACCGCGGAGATGGAGCGGGTGCAGGAGATGGGCGGGGCCGTCCCCGCCGTGGAGTCCGGCTACCTGAAGTCCCAGCTGGTCTCCAGCCACGCCGAGCGGCGCGCCCGCATCGAGTCGGGCGAGGAGAAGGTCGTCGGCGTCAACTGCTACGAGGGCACCGAGCCGAACCCGCTCACCGCCGACCTCGACACCGCCATCATGACCGTCGACCCGGCCAACGAGGCCCGCGTCGTCGCCGCGCTGGGCGCCTGGCGCGAGCAGCGCGACGACGAGCGGGCGGCGAAGGCCCTGGAGCGGCTGCGGGCCACCGCCGCCGGCGACGAGAACCTGATGGAGGCCACGCTGGAGTGCGCCCGCGCGGGCGTGACCACCGGCGAGTGGGCCGGCGCGCTGCGCGAGGTGTTCGGCGAGTTCCGCGCCCCCACCGGGGTCAGCAGCGCGCCGGTCGCGGTGACCGCCGAGGCCGGTTCGCAGATGGCCGAGGTCCGCGAGAAGGTGCGGGTCACCGGCGAGCAGCTCGGGCAGCGCCTGCGCCTGCTGGTCGGCAAGCCCGGACTGGACGGCCACTCCAACGGCGCCGAGCAGATCGCGGTGCGTGCCCGCGACGCCGGCTTCGAGGTGGTCTACCAGGGCATCCGCCTCACCCCGGAGCAGATCGTGGACGCCGCGGTCGCCGAGGACGTGCACTGCGTGGGCCTGTCGATCCTGTCCGGTTCGCACTGCGAGCTCGTCCCCGACGTGCTGGAGCGGCTGCGCCGGGCGGGGGCGGACGACGTCCCGGTGATCGTCGGGGGCATCATTCCCTCCGCGGACGCCGCCGCGCTGAAGGAGGCCGGGGTCGCCGCGGTCTTCACCCCGAAGGACTTCGGCATCACCGAGATCATCGGGAAGATCGTCGACGAGATCCGCCGGGTCAACAAGCTGGACGCCCCGGAGCCGACGGCATGACCCGCACCAGCACCATCGACCCGCCCGTGGAGGCTTGAGAATGCAGTTCGGTCGCACCTATGAGGAGTTCGAGGTCGGGGCGGTCTACAAGCACTGGCCCGGAAAGACGGTCACCGAGTACGACGACCACCTCTTCTGCCTCCTCACCATGAACCACCACCCGCTCCACATGGACACCAACTACGCCGAGAAGACGACGGACTTCGGCAGGAACGTGGTGGTGGGCAACTACATCTACTCGCTCCTGCTGGGCATGTCCGTCCCCGACATCTCCGGCAAGGCGATCGCCAACCTGGAGATCGAGTCGCTCAAGCACGTGGCACCGACCTTCCACGGCGACACGATCTACGGCGAGACGACCGTCCTCGACAAGTGGCCGTCGAAGTCCAAGGACGACCGCGGCATCGTGTACGTCGAGACCAAGGGCTACAAGCAGGACGGCACCCTGGTGTGCGTGTTCCGGCGCAAGGTCATGGTCCCCACGGCCACCTACATCACCGCGCGCGGCGGCGAGCAGCCGGGCCGCCCCGAGCTGCAGCAGAAGGAGAAGTGAGTCACATGGGCCGCCTTGCGCAGACCGAGGGCCTGACCGAGATCCAGCGCGAGATCGTCTCCACCGTCCGCAACTTCGTGGACAAGGAGATCATCCCGGTCGCCACCGAGCTGGAGCACCGCGACGAGTACCCGACCGAGATCGTCGAGGGCCTCAAGGAGCTCGGCGTCTTCGGGCTGATGATCCCCGAGGAGTACGGCGGGCTCGGCGAGTCGCTGCTCACCTACGCCCTGTGCGTGGAGGAGATCGCCCGCGGCTGGATGAGCGTCTCCGGCATCATCAACACCCACTTCATCGTCGCGTACATGCTCAAGCAGCACGGCACCCAGGAGCAGAAGGACCACTTCCTGCCCCGGATGGCCACCGGCGAGGTGCGCGGCGCGTTCTCCATGTCGGAGCCGGGCCTGGGCTCGGACGTCTCGGCGATCAGCACCAAGGGCGTCCGCGACGGCGACGAGTTCGTCCTGACCGGCCAGAAGATGTGGCTGACCAACGGCGGTTCCTCCACCCTGGTCGCGGTGCTGTGCCGCACCGACGAGGGCCACCCCGAGGGCACCGCGCCGCACAAGTCGATGACCACCTTCCTGATCGAGAAGGAGCCCGGCTTCGGCGAGGTCCGCCCCGGCCTGACGATCCCGGGCAAGATCGAGAAGATGGGCTACAAGGGTGTCGACACCACCGAGCTCATCCTCGACGGCGTACGGGTGCCGGCGAACCGCGTCCTGGGCGGGACCACCGGCCGCGGCTTCTACCAGATGATGGACGGCGTCGAGGTCGGCCGCGTCAACGTGGCCGCCCGCGGCTGCGGCGTGGCGCAGCGCGCCTTCGAGCTGGGCGTGGACTACGCGCAGCAGCGCCACACCTTCGGCAAGCCGATCGCCCAGCACCAGGCGATCCAGTTCAAGCTCGCCGAGATGGCCACCAAGGTCGAGGCCGCGCACGCGATGATGGTCAACGCCGCGCGCAAGAAGGACAGCGGGCAGCGCAACGACCTCGAGGCCGGCATGGCGAAGTACCTGGCCTCGGAGTACTGCAAGGAGGTCGTGGAGGACTCGTTCCGCATCCACGGCGGCTACGGCTTCTCCAAGGAGTACGAGATCGAGCGCCTGTACCGCGAGGCCCCGATGCTGCTGATCGGTGAAGGTACCGCCGAGATCCAGAAAATGATCATCGGTCGGCGACTCCTCGAGGAGTACCGCATCCAGGGCTGAATGTCCTGATATGTTCATATATTCCCCCTAGGGGAACCCGATGCCCTGGCGGTTTCGGACAACGTACTGGCCACCGAGCTTGGCGAGTTGTTGTCCGGAGCCGCTAGCATCGTTTGAAAGCCGCCGCCACCACCACCCCGCGGCATCTCCTCCGCTACGAAGGTCATCAATGCCCCACAGCAATTCTTCTGCAAGGCGCGGCAGGGTCTCCCTCGCGCGTGGAGCGTCGCCGTGGCTCCTTCCGACCGTGGCGACCGCCGCGGTCAGCCTGGCCAAGGCCCGCCGCTCGGGGCGCTGGGCAGCAGCAGCCGTTCCCGCCACAGCGCTGGCGGCGGGCATGCTGTGGTTCTTCCGCGACCCCGAGCGCGAGATCGCCACCGGCCGCGTCATCTCCCCCGCCGACGGCGTGGTGCAGAGCATCATGCCGTGGAAGGACGGGCGCACCCGCGTGGCCATCTTCATGAGCCCGCTCAACGTGCACGTCAACCGGGCTCCGCTGGCGGGCACCGTGACCTCCGTCGAGCACATCCCCGGCGGATACGTCCCGGCGTTCAACAAGGAGAGCGAGTTCAACGAGCGGGTCGTCTGGCACTTCGACACCGAGATCGGCGACGTGGAGATGGTGCAGATCGCCGGCGCGGTGGCCCGGCGCATCGTCCCCTACGTCCCGCAGGGCACCAAGGTCGAGCAGGGCGAGCGGATCGGCCTGATCCGCTTCGGGTCGCGCGTCGACGTCTACCTCCCGGAGGGCGTCGAGGCGGCGGTCGAGGTCGGCCAGCCCACGCGAGCAGGGGAGACCCGCCTTGACCGTGATTGATTCCGACACACAGGGGCCCTGGGCGGCCGAGGACGACGACATGCCGCTGTCCACGCGGCTGTCGATAGCCGACGCGCTGACCCTGGGCAACGCCGCCTGCGGCTTCCTGGCCGTGTACTTCACCACCACCGGCGTCCTGGTCCCCCACCTGATGGGCCAGACGGACGGCGGGATGACCCGCAGCAGCGCCGCCACGGCGGTGACGCTGCTGCTGCTCGCCTCCGTCTTCGACCTCTTCGACGGGCTGGTCGCGCGCAAGCTGCGCAGCTCGGCGATGGGCGCGGAGCTGGACAACCTCTCCGACCTGATCAGCTTCGGGCTGGCGCCGGCGTACTTCGTCGTCGTCTGGGGCCTGGTCTCGGACGGCGTGCACCAGCGGCTCTCGGCGGTGGCCGCCATCGTGGTCCTGCTGGCGGTCGTGCTCCGACTGGCGAGATTCTCCTGCACCACGGTCCGCGACGGCGTCTTCCAGGGCATGCCGAGCCCCTTCGGCGCGCTCACGGTGATCTCCGTGGTGCTGCTGCAGCTGCCCTTCGTGCCCACCCTGCTGGCGATCGTCGGCGTGGCGTGGCTGATGGTCAGCCGGGTCGAGTACCCCAAGCCGCGCGGCAGGCTCGCGGTGGCGGTGCTGGCCTGGGTCGCGATCAGCATCGGCTGCCTGACCGCCTGGACCGTCGGCGCCCCCGGCGGCGAGCAGCTCCTGAAGACCGGGGCCGCCCTCCAGGTGATCCTGGCCGCGGTCATCCCGCTGTTCGCCACGGCCCGGCGGGCCAACGCCTTCCGCGTCAACCGGCGCGACCGGGCGGCCCAGCTGCCCTAGGGCACACCCTCCCGGAACGGGAGCGGACGGGGCGGGGCCCGGCGATCGGATCGATCGCCGGGCCCCGCCCCGTTCCCGCGCCCGTCCCGTTTCCGTCCCGCCCCGTTCCCGCGCCCGTCCCGCACCGTGCGCCGCGTCCGCGGGCACGGGCCGGTGCGGGACGGCGGCTCACACCAGCCAGTCGCGGGCGACGCGCTCCGCCGTCCGCTCCAGCAGCGGGCCGGCCTGCGCCATGCACACCGCCGGGTCCGGCTCGAGGTCGGTCAGCGCGTAGGCCCGCAGGACGCCCGCCCCGGCCAGCGCCCGCGGGTCCAGCAGCAGCCGGCCGCAGACCGCGACCACGTCCAGCCCTCGCCCGCGCGCGGCCCGCGCGACCCCCGCGGGCGCCTTCCCGTGCAGGGTCTGCTCGTCGAGCGAACCCTCCCCGGTGATCACGAAGTCCGCCCGGTCCAGGGCCTCGGCGAAGCGCAGCGTCTCCATCAGCACCTCGATGCCCGGCCGGAACACCGCCCCCAGGCCCACCAGGGCCGCGTAGCCGACCCCGCCGGCCGCGCCCGCCCCCGGGGCCCGCGCCGCAGCGGCGGCCCGCTCCCCCAGCGCCTCCGCGAGGACCCGCACCCAGCGGCCCAGGGCCGCCTCCAGCGCCTCCACCTCCCCGGGCGAGGCGCCCTTCTGCGGCCCGTAGACGGCGGCCGCGCCGGCGGGCCCCAGCAGCGGGTTGTCGACGTCTCCCGCCAGCACCACCTCCGCGTCCGCCAGCCGCCCGTCCAGCGCGGACAGGTCCGCCGAGGCCAGCCCGGCGAGCGGGCCGCCGCCGGGCCCCACCGGGGCCCCGTCCGCGTCCAGCAGCCGGGCCCCGAGGGCGGTGAGCATCCCGGCCCCGCCGTCGGTGGTGGCGCTGCCGCCGACGCCAAGGACGATCCTGCGCGCGCCCGCGTCGAGTGCCGCCCGCAGCAGTTCGCCGGTGCCCCGCGTGGTGGCCTCCAGGGGGGCGAACACCCCTTCCGCCAGGTGCCGCAGCCCGGACGCCTGGGCCATCTCCAGCACCGCGTCGGTGCCGCGCAGCGCGTACGCCGCGCGCACCGGTGTGCCCAGCGGGCCGGTGACCTCGGCCTCGCGCCGCTCGAAACCCGCGGCCACGGCCGCGTCCACCGTGCCCTCCCCGCCGTCGGCCACCGGCAGCGCCTCGGTGCGCAGCCCCGGCACGACCCGGCGGAGTCCCCGGGCGACGTGGTCCGCGACCTGCGCGGCGGAGAGCGACCCCTTGAACTTGTCCGCAGCGATCAGAACGTGTCGTCCGCCGGCCACTTCCCACTCCCGTCCACGGTCGTCCCCGGTCGTCGTGACGTTCCGGACCCTACCGCCGCCGGACCCCCGCATCCGGCCGTCACTCTCCGCGCACGGGCCGTCGCGGACGTTTCCGCAGCTCCGGGCCGGATAGTGAATGAGGGTTCCGGTGGAAAACCACCGCCCGCTTCCTCTCCGTGAGCCGGAAAGGGGTCACAGATGAGCACTCCCGGTACAGCACCCGGCGGGGATCCGCGCGCCGCCGGGGAGCCGGTCGCCGAGCCGCTGCCCGGCGCCGGCCCGCAGCCCAGGACCCTGCCGCCCGACCGGGTGGTGTTCGGCGTCGGCACCCTGCTGACCGCCGCCCTCGTCGCCTGGGGCGTGTTCGCCCCGGAACACCTCGACTCCGTGGCCGGCGCCGCCCTCGACTGGACCCTGCACAGCTTCGCCTGGCTGTTCGTCTCCGCCGCCGACCTCTTCCTCGTCCTCGCCCTGGTGCTGGCCGCGACCCGGTTCGGCCGCATCCGCCTGGGCCGGGACGACGAGGTCCCCGAGTTCAACGCCGTGTCGTGGACCGCGATGATGTTCAGCGCCGGCATGGGAATCGGGCTGATGTTCTACGGCGTCGCCGAGCCGCTGACCCACTTCTCCGACCCGCCGCCCGCCTCCGGCCAGGAGCCGCTGAGCGAGGGCGCCGCCCGCAGCGCCATGGAGTACACCCTCTTCCACTGGACGCTGCACCCGTGGGCGATCTACGCCGTCGCCGGCCTGGCCCTGGCCTACGCGACCTTCCGCAAGGGGCGCGGCAACAACATGAGCTCGGCGTTCGTGGGACTGCTGGGCAAAAAGCGCACCGAGGGGGCCCCGGGCCGGGCGATCGACCTGCTGGCGATCTTCGCCACCGTCTTCGGGTCGGCGACCAGCCTGGGCCTGGGGGCGCTGCAGATGGCCGCCGGCCTGGAGCTGGTCGCCGGCGTAGCGGCCGGCAAGTGGCTGGAACTGATCATCATCGCCGCCCTCACCCTGGCCTTCGTGGTCTCCGCCGTCAGCGGCGTCCACCGCGGCGTGAAGTGGCTGTCGACGACCAACATGGCGCTGGCGGTCTTCCTGATCGCCTTCGTCTTCGTCGTCGGCCCCACGGTCTACGTCCTGGACGTGCTGCCGGCGAGCGTCGGCGGCTACCTGAACAACCTGATCCCGATGGCGAGCGCCACCGGCGCCTTCTCCGACCCCGGGTGGCTGGGCGGCTGGACCGTCTTCTACTGGGCGTGGTGGCTGTCCTGGGCCCCCTTCGTGGGCACCTTCATCGCCCGCATCTCGCGCGGCCGCACCGTCCGCGAGTTCGTCGTCGGGGTGCTGCTGGTGCCCAGCGGCGCCAGCGCGGTGTGGTTCGCCGTCCTGGGCGGCAGCGCGATCCGGCTGCAGGACCGCGGGGACGCGGACCTGGTGGGCGCGCTGGGCAAGGGGCAGGAGGCCGCGCTGTTCGGCCTGCTGGAGGCCCTCCCCTGGTACACCCTGACCGGCCTGGTCTGCATCGTGCTGGTCGCCCTGTACTTCGTCAGCGGCGCCGACGCCGCCTCGCTCGTCCTGGGCTCGCTGTCCAGCCGCGGCGCCCTCCAGCCGCGGCGCGGACTGGTCGTCACCTGGGGCGTGCTGATCGGGGCGGTCGCCGCCGTGCTGCTGCTGGCCGGCGGCCTGGAGGCGCTGCAGACGGCGACGATCCTGGTCGCGCTGCCGTTCGTGCTGGTCATGCTGGGGCTGTGCGCGTCGCTGGTGAAGGAGCTCCGGGAGGACCCGGCGCTGGGGGCGGAGCGCCGCCGCGCCCTGCGCGGCATCCGGGACGCGGTCCGCGCCGAGGTCGGCGAGGCCATGGCCGAGCACGCCGCGGTCCACCCCCACCACCGCCGGCTGCGCCGCGCCGCCCGCAGCGCGAGGGGCGCGGGCGGCCCCGGGGACGAGAGCGACCCCGGGGACGGGAGCGACTCCGGGGAGCAGAGCGGCCCCGGGGGCGGAAAACCGTAACGCACCTCTCGCACCATCCGTGTGCCGTCGAACGGATAGGCGGGCGCCGAGTTGGGTAGAACGGCGGCGGGTGCCCGCGGAGGGCCCCGGAGAAGGCCCGCACCCGGGCCGGCTCCCTACGTGGATGAAGGACGCATCAGCATGGCCAGTGGCACCGTGAAGTGGTTCAACTCCGAGAAGGGCTACGGCTTCATCTCCCAGGACGGCGGGGGCCCGGACGTCTTCGCGCACTACTCCAACATCCAGGGGGGCGGCTACCGGGAGCTGACCGAGGGCGAAGCCGTCGAGTTCGAGGTCGGACAGGGCCAGAAGGGGCCGCAGGCCGAGAACATCGTTCGTCTGAACGCCCGCTGACACGGCGTCGGACGCACAGGAGGACCCGGCCGCGGGGGCCCGGGCGCACCGCACCGCGCGGAGCGCCCGGGCCCTTCGGCGTCCGGCGGAACGGACGGCTCGAGAACCGCGGCACGAGAACCGCGGCATGAAACCCGCGGCAGCGCGCATCCGAGGAAGCATGGAATGCGCCATCTACGAAGGACAGGACGGCACGGGCACGGGGCTGATGTCCCGTCCGGACGCGGCACAGGGGTGCGAGTCCGTGCTGAAACGGCTGCGCGGGCTGGGCGGCGACGCCTTCGGCTGGGTCCGCCTCGACAACCCTTCGGCCGGCGAGCTCGAGCAGTTGGGCGAGGGACTGGGCCTGCACCCGCTGGCCGTCGAGGACGCCCTCCAGCCGCAGCAGCGCCCCAAGCGCGAGCGCTACGCCGACGGCGTCCTCGCGGTCGCGCTGCGGACCCTGTGGTACGTCGGGGAGACCTCCGACGTGGAGGTGGGCCAGGTCATGGTCTTCCTCGGGCCGCGTTTCGTGGTCACCGTCCGGCACGGCCGGGCCGACCCCGCCGCCGAGGCCGCCCGCCGGCTCGGGGCCGACCCCGCGCCCCTGGCCTTCGGACCGGCCGGCGTGCTGCACGCCGTCCTCGACGTGGTCGTCGACTCCTACGGGACGGCCGCCCGGCAGGTGGGGGCGGACCTGACCGCCCTCGAACGCCGGGTCTTCTCCCCCGAGCGCGAGGACGTCATCGAGGAGGTGTACTCCCTCAAGCGGGAGGTGCTGGAGTTCCGCGACACCGTCCAGCCGCTGCTCCCGGTGGCCGAGGAGTTCGCGGGCCCGCGCACCGGCTGGCCCGAGGAGGCGCTGCCGTACTTCCGCGACGTGGCCGACCACCTCCAGCACACCTCCAACGAGGTCCGCGCCCTGGACGAGCTGCTCAACTCGGTGCTGGACGCCCACCTGGCCCGGGTGGGCGCCTGGCAGAACGACGACATGCGCACCATCTCCGCCTGGGCCGCCATCTTCGCCCTGCCCACCCTGGTCGCCGGGGTGTACGGGATGAACTTCGAGCACATGCCCGAGGCCGAATGGTCCTACGGCTACCCGGCCGCCCTCGGGCTGATGGCGGGCGCCTGCTTCCTGCTGTACCGGCTCTTCCGCCGCAACGGCTGGCTGTGAGCCGGACACGGGCGGAGCACAGCGGCGCGGGCGGAGCACAGCAGCGGGTACGGTGCGGGCATGCTCGACTACGCCGCCTACATCGCCGGGCTGCCGAAGGTCCTCGCCGCGGCCGAGGTGCTCTTCCGCGACGCGGACGGCCGCGTCCTCCTGGTGAGGACGACCTACCGGGAGGACGGCCGGTGGACCCTGCCCGGAGGCGGGGTGGAGTCCGACACCGGGGAGAGCCCGCGCCGGGCGGCCCGCCGCGAGGTGCGCGAGGAGCTGGGGATCGGCACCGGGCCGGGCGCCCTGCTCGCCGTGGACTGGGTGCACGGCGAGCAGCGGCCCCCGGTCGTGGTCCACCTCTACGACGGCGGTGTGCTCGACGGGGCCCGGCAGGCCGCGGTCGTCCTCCAGGAGGAGGAGCTGGCCGAGTGGCGCATGGTCGCGCCGGGCGGCCCCGAGGCCGAGGCCCTGGCCGCCCCGGGCGTCCTGCGCCGCGTGCGCGCCGCACTGGCCGCCCGCGCGGCCGGGGGCGGCCCCGTCGAACTCGAGGACGGCCTGCCCGCGGACGGTTGAGCGCCGCCGGGGGCCGGGGCATCCGAAGGCCGCCGAAGGCCGAGAGCCGACCCGGGTCGGGCCGGGCCGGGCCGGGTCGGGCCGGGCCGGGCCGGGTCGGGTCGGGTCAGGTCAGGTCAGGAGGCCGAGCAGCAGGTCGACCGTCTTGGCGTCGCCGGCCGCGGCGAACGGCAGGGTGTTGCCTCCGCCGAGGGCGAACGGCAGGCCGGCGGCCGTGGCGTGCGCGCCGCCCGCCTCGGTCACCAGCAGCAGCCCGGCCGCGTGGTCCCAGGGCTTCTCCCAGGTGAAGACCACCGCGTCCAGGTCGTTGTCGGCGATCCTGAGGTAGTCCAGGCCGGCGCAGGTGCACCGCTGGAGCTCGACCCCGTCGATCCCCAGGCGCCCGATCAGCGCCTGCTCGTCCAGGCTGAGGAACTCCGGCCGCGAGGTGCCCACGCGCAGCGGCCGGCCCGGCACGGGCGGCGCGACGCGCATCGGACGGCCGTCCAGGTGCGCGCCCCGTCCGGCGCGGGCGGTGGCCATGACGTCCAGGGCGGGGGCGAAGGTCCACGCGGCCAGGGTGCGCCCGCCGTGGACGAGGGCGACCAGGGTGGCGAAGTCCTGTTCGCCGCGCACGAAGTTGCTGGTGCCGTCGACCGGGTCGACGATCCACACCGGCCGGCTGCCCCGTACCTCCTCCAGCAGTTCGGGGCGGGCGTGGACGCCCTCCTCGCCGACCACCACCGAGCCGGGGACGAGGTGCACGAGTTCCTGGGAGAGGCGTTCCTCGGCCAGCCGGTCCGCGACGGTGACGAGGTCCCCCGGGCCCTTCTCGACGATGTCGCCCGAGGCCAGCTTGCGGAAGCGGGCCAGGACCTCCTCCCGGGCCACGGTCCGCACCGTCTCCGTCACTGTCGCGAAAAGGCTGTCTTCGATCACCCGGCCATTCCATCAAACCGGGCGGCCGGCCGCGCACCACCGGGGTCCGCCCCGGAGAAGCCTTTACCCGCCCGTGCAGGGCCGCGGCCGCCTCGGCCGCCTCCTGCCGGTCGAGCGAAAGAGTCCAGTTCTTCCGAACGGCATTGGAAACCGGGGGTGTTACGGACGCGCTACGAGAGGTCTGCGGGCCGGGCCCGGCGCCGGGGGGGTGCGGGGCGGGTTCCCCGCGTCCCGCACCCCCCGGCGCCGGGCCCTCCCGCCTCACGGCGAGGGGCTGACCACCATCGCGGACCCGCCGCCGCGCCGAACGGTCTCCGCCGCGGCGAGCCACCGGCCGTCGTCGAGCCGCTGCACGGCCGTGGCCGCGCCGATCTCCGGGTTCTGCTTGAAGACGTGCCCCAGTTCCTCGAGGCGGGTGCGCTCCGCACCGTCCCACAGGCCCGGTTCCAGGTCGGTGGCGGCCGTGTTGCGCTGGCTGGCGCGGGGCGCGGCGATCGCGTCGACGAGCGGCAGTCCCCGGTCGACGTGGCCGGTGAGCACCTGCAGGACGGTGGTGATGATGGTGGAGCCGCCCGGGGAGCCGAGGGCGAAGGCCGGCCTGCCCTTGTCCAGGACGATCGTCGGCGACATCGACGAGCGCGGCCGCTTGCCCGGGCCGGGCAGGTTGGGGTCGTGGACGGCCGGGTTCGCGGGGGCGAAGGAGAAGTCCGTCAGCTCGTTGTTGAGCAGGAAGCCCCGGCCGGGGACGGTGATGCCGCTGCCGCCGGTCTGCTCGATGGTGAGGGTGTAGGCCACGACGTTGCCCCACCGGTCGGCGGTGGTCAGGTGGGTGGTGCTCTCGCCCTCGTAGGTGGTGGGGGCGGCGGTGCCGCGGGTGTCGCAGCCCTTCCCGGGCCGGTTCGGGTCACCGGGTGCGACGGGGCTGGTGAGCACCGCGTCGTCGCGGATCAGGCAGGCGCGCGAGTCGGCGTACCGCTGCGACAGCAGGCCCTTGACGGGCACGTCCTCGGACGCCGGGTCGCCGACCCAGCGCCCGCGGTCGGCGAAGGCCACGCGGCTCGCCTCGATCAGGCGGTGCAGGTAGGCGGTGCGGTCGGCGGCGGACAGGTCGGTGCGCTCGAGCATGTTGAGCGCCTGGCCGACGGTGGTGCCGCCGGAGGAGGAGGGCGCCATGCCGTAGACGTCCAGCCCCCGGTAGCGGACCTTGGTGGGCTTCTGGTGGCGCACCTCGTAGACGCGCAGGTCCTCGGCGGTGAGGTCACCGGCCCTCACCTTCCTGTCCGCCCGCGGGTCGACGGGCGGCTTGCGGACGGTGTCGACCACGTCGCGGCCGATGCCGCCGCGGTAGAAGGCGGCGTCCACGCCGTCGGCGGCCAGCTCGCGGTAGGTCCGGGCCAGGTCGGGGTTGGTGAGGGTGCTGCCGACGACGGGCAGTTCGCCCCCGGGGAGGAAGAGCTCGGCGGAGGCGGGGAAGTCGGCGAAGCGCTCCCGGTTGTCGGCGGTCTGCTTGCGGAAGGTCTCGTCGACGGTGAAGCCGCGTTCGGCCAGTCGGGTGGCCGGGCGCAGCACCTCGGCCAGCGAGCGGGTGCCCCAGGTGTCGAGTGCCTCGTCCCAGGTGGCGGGGGTGCCCGGGGTGCCGACACTCAGGCCGCTGGTGACGGCCTCGGCGAAGGGGATCGGGGCGCCGTTCTCGGTGAACAGGCCCTTGTCCGCGGTGAGCGGGGCGGTCTCGCGGCCGTCGAGGGTCTGTACCCTGCCCGTCCTCGCGTCGTAGTGGACGAAGTAGCCGCCGCCCCCGATCCCCGCGGAGTAGGGCTCGGTGACGCCGAGGGCGGCGGCGGTGGCCACTGCGGCGTCGACCGCGTTGCCCCCCTTGCGCAGGACCTCGACGCCGGCGGCGGAGGCGTCCGGGTCGACCGACGAGACGGCTCCCCCGTACCCGGTGGCGACCGGCGTCTTCGCGGCGACCGGCGCTTTCGCGGCGGTCGGCGTCTTCGCGGCGGCGCGGTCCCCGGCCTGCGGCGGCGCGGCGGCGACGGCCGTCCCGACGACCGCCGCCACGGCCGCCAGGGCGAGGCCCCGTCGGGCGTGAATCCCCATCAGCACTCCCTTCGCGTAACGTTCCGGCAGACTAGCCCGGTATCGGCTCCCCGTCAGGACGGCCTCGTGCGGCGCACCCCGCCCCGGGGTGCGGCAGGAAACGCCTCGCAGGGACGCGCCCCGGGGCGCGTCGCACGGGCACCCGCCTCTCGAACACCCGACCGCCCGAACACCGGGCCGCTACCATGCCGCGGACGGGGAGGCGGGCCCGCGGCGGGCCGCGGCGAAGGGGGAGACCGGTGGCCGACGGCCTGACGGAGATCGTGCTGGGTGTCGCCGCGAGCGCGGTGAGCGCCCTGCTGGGCTGGCTGCTGCGCACCTTCACCTGGCGGCGCAGGCTGCGCCGCAAGCAGCGCTTCCTCGGGCTGCCGGACGGGGCCGAGTGCCTGCTGGTGGTCAACCGCGACGCGTCCGGCGACGGGCGGAGCGTCGCCCGGGGCGACACGTACGCGCTGATGGAGCTGGCCACGCTGGTGAACGAGTGCGGTGCCCGCGCCGAGGTGCTGGCCCACGACGCCGCGTGGCAGGGCTTCGGGGGACGCACCGAGTTCTGCATCGGCGGACCGGCGTCCAACCGCCGGTCCGCCGCCCACCTGTCCACCCTGCTGCCGGGGGTGGAGTTCGACGTCCGGCCGGAGCCGGGCCCGGACCGCGCGGCGCTGACCGTCGGCGGCCGGACCTACCGGATGGTCCACGGGTCGGTGGAGTACGTGCTGCTGGCCCGGCTGGCCGGCGGGGAGCGGGGCCGGCCGGTGTTCCTGGTGGCCGGCCAGCGGTCGGTGGACAACCAGGCGGCGGTGCGCCACCTGGTCCGCCACCACGTCCGGCTGTCGCGCACGTACGGGGTGAACGGCTCGTTCTGCCTGCTGCTGAAGGTGGTCAACTCCGCGGCGTACGGCCCGGACCTGGTGGAGGTCGTCGCGGACGTGACCGACGCGGCCCGGACGCCCCGCGCCGCCGCCGGCCCCGAGGGCGCCCCCGAGGCAGGGGGCGGTCTCGGTCCTGGGGGTGGTCCCGGGGACGCGGGCGAGGGCGCGCCCGGGAGCGGCGGCGGGAGCGGAGCCGGTGGGACGGAAGAGGCCCAGGGAGCGGACGATGTCCCCAACTCCCGTGCACAGTCAGCCGGTTGACCCCGAGTCCGACGAACGGCCAACTCTCGACATCGTTACCCGCACGTAACCAGCACGACCATTACCGCAGGTAAGCCTGCGTGGTTACTCTCCAGTCACCTTCTCCCCGCGGCGTGCTCCCCGGCACGTCCGCCCTGGCCTGTCTGGAGCCGCTCATGAGATCCGCCCGGTCCCGTCGGATTCGCAGCGCAGCCGCCGGCACTCTCACAGCCGCCCTCCTGGCCACCGCGGCCGTCGGGGCCGCGGCTCCCGCCGCGACCGCGGCCACCGCCTCCACGACCGCCTCCGCCTCCTCCGCCACCTTCGAGTTCGTCGACATCCCCGGCTCGGGCGGCATCACCCTCAAGGGGAACGTCTTCACCCCCGGCGACTACGACGGCACCCGGACCTACCCGATGGTCGTACTGCCCAGCAGCTGGTCGCTGAACGACCTGGAGTACATCGCCCAGGCCAAGAAGCTGGCCGACTCCGGCTACGTGGTGGTCAGCTACACCTCCCGCGGCTTCTGGCTCTCCGGCGGCGAGATCGAGGTCGCCGGCCCGGAGGACGTGGCCGACATCAGCAAGGTCATCGACTGGGCCCTGGCCAACACCCCGGCCGACGAGGACCGGATCGGCATGGCGGGCATCTCCTACGGCGCGGGCCTGAGCCTGATGGGCGCGGCCTTCGACGAGCGGGTCAAGGCCGTCGTCGCGCTGAGCGGCTGGGCCGACCTGGTGGAGTCGCTGTTCACCGGGCGCACTCAGAAGCTGCAGGCGTCCCTGATGCTCGGCGGCAGCGGCTACCTGACCGGCCGTCCCGGCGACGAGCTCAAGACGGTCCTCGGCGACTTCCTCGCGGGCCGGTACGACAAGGAGGCCGAGCTGCGCGCCTGGGGCAAGGAGCGCTCCCCCGCCACCCACGTCGACCGGATCAACGCCAACGGCACGGCCGTGATGATGGGCAACGCCTGGGGCGACAGCCTCTTCCCGCCCGACCAGCTCGGCGCCTTCTACGAGAAGCTCGAAGGCCCCAAGCGGCTGGAGTTCCGCCCCGGCGACCACGCCACCGCCGAGGCGACCGGCCTGTTCGGCCTGCCCAACGACGTGTGGCAGGACGGCGTGCGGTGGCTGGACCACCACCTCAAGGGGGCCGACAACGGCATCGACGCCGAGCGGCCCGTCCGGCTGAAGTCCCGCACCGGGGGCGGCTACGAGGGGTACGCGAGCTGGTCGGCGCTGGCGACCGAGCACAAGCGGCTCCCGCTGGGCGGGAAGGGCTGGCTGCTGGGCACCGGTGAGCTGGGCGCCGGCGCCGAGACCGACTGGTCGACCGGCATCGGCACCAACCTCGACTCCGGCGCCAACGGCGGCATCATCTTCCTGTCCAACCTGGCCGACCAGCTGGTCCAGCAGCCGCCGTCCGTCTCGGTGCCGCTGCTGCCGCGCACGGTCTCGGCCGTGTGGCAGTCGGAGAAGTACGGCACCGCGCAGCGCGTGCGCGGCTCCGCGAAGCTGCACACCACCGTGACCCCCTCCGACGACAGGGGCACGCTGATGGCCTACCTGTACGACGTGGACTCCTTCGGCACGGGCAAGCTGGTCACCCACTCGGCCTTCACCTTCACCGACCGGACCCCCGGCAGGCCCTTCACCCTCGACCTGGACCTGACCGCCACCTCCTACGACGTGCCCGCCGGACACCGGCTGGCCCTGGTGGTGGACACCGTCGACCCGCTCTACCTCGAGCACAACGCGCTCGGCACGACGCTGACCTTCTCCTCCACCGCCGCCGACCCCTCCTGGCTGTCGGTGCCGCTGGACAACCGCTGACGACCGCGGGGCGGAGCCGACGGGCCCGTCCCACACGCGTGTGCCCCGGACCGGTGGACCGGTCCGGGGCACACGCGCGCCAACCGTTCGAAGCGGGAGCAGAACGACAGCGGGCAAAAAGACCATAAGCCGCATCCAGGAGTTAATCCTGTCGTATCCCCTGGGGCTTCGCCCGAAAAGAGTCAAAAAAACCCTTTTCCAGCTCTCTTTTCATACAAGAAAACAATGTTGCTTTTGGGGTTCTTGGGATTGAATCGTGGATTCGCCATAACGCGATGCCCCCCAACGGCGTTGATCCGGCTGCGGGAATGCGTCCCGCTGTTTTCCGGAAGGATCAAAACCCATGAGACAGGTCGCACGGAAGCGGCTGCTGACCGTCGTCGCAGCGAGCGGTGTCATTGCTGCAGGAGCGGGTTACGCACACGCGGACTCGGGTGCCCAGGGCGTCGCCGCCGGGTCTCCCGGCGTCCTCTCGGGCAATACCGTGCAGGCTCCTGTGAACGTGCCGGTCAACGTCTGTGACACCACCGTCACCGGGGCCGGTGTCCTCAACCAGTCGATCGGGGACACCGCCTGCATCAACGCGGACGGCGCGGACAAGGACGACGCCAAGTCCTACGGCTCGAAGGTCGAGGGCCACAAGGGCGGGGACAGGAAGGAGGACTCCCGGGACTGGAAGGGCTCCTCCGACAAGGACCGCGGTGACCACCACGGCGAGAAGCGCGCCGGCGGCGTCTACGGCGACGACGACTCGGAGCACGCCGGCGGCGCGAACGCCGAGGCGGCTGCGGTCGGTTCCCCCGGCGTCCTCAGCGGCAACGTCGTCCAGGCCCCGGTCAACGCCCCGGTCAACGTCTGCGACACGAACGTGGACGTCGTCGCCCTGCTCAACCTCGACAAGGGCAACACCGCCTGCGTCAACGAGAACGGCGGGCACGGCCGGGACAAGGACCGGGACCACGGCCGCGACCACGGCCGCGACCACGACCACGGCCGTGACAAGGACAAGGACAAGGACCGGGACCACGGCCGGGACCACGACCGCGGCCACGACCGGGACCACGAGGGCCGGGACGAGGGCTACGAGGGCGACCACGAGGGCGAGCACGGCAAGCGTCCCGCCGGCGAGCGCGGAGTCCTGGCCGAGACCGGTTCCTCCTCCCCCGCGAACATGCTGGCCCCGGCCGCGGCCGGCCTGATCCTGGGCGGTGCCGTGCTCTACCGCCGCTCCCGGGCCTCCCGCGTCTGACCGTCGCCGGCCCACCCGGACCCACGGGTCCCCCGCGTGCGCGGGGCCTCCCCCAGGAGGCCCCGCGCACAGCTGTCTCCCGCCGTCCGGCCTCCCGCCACTCCCCCGCCCGGCACGGAGCCCCGGCACGGAGCCCGGAACGCCACCCGGTGCGGCGCAGCACCCGGAACGGCGCAGCATCCGGTGCGGCGCAGCACCCGGTGCGGGAACGGCGCCGCAGCAGCGGTCAGTCCTCCGCCTCCGCCACCGTCTCCGCGTACGCCTGGGCCAGTTCCGGCGCCCCCTCGTCCGCCCAGCTGTGCCCCACCGCCACCACGTCCAGCTCCCGGCCGTCCGGGAGCCGGACCACGGGGCGGCCGCCGGGCCACACCTGCCACGAGGCACCCGCGACATGACGGACGATCACCGTGCCCAGGTACAGCCCCGCGTCGTTGCCGAGCCAGGAACGCCTCTCCTCGTCGTCCCGCCAGCGGGGGACGAGCTGGTCCAGCGCGGCCAGCGACTCCACGCCGTCGTCCAGTTCGACGTCCGCCTCCCTCGCCTGCGCCCTCAGCAGCTCGCACTCGGAGAGCAGCTCGGCGATCACCACGGCGGCCTCCGACGCCCCCTCGGGGCCGCCGTCCCGCCCGCCGTCCGCCCCGTCCCGGGGGGAGCCGCCGCCGGGCACTGCCATCACCGCGACACCGCGCACGGGGCCGTGCCGCCTGCGCCACCTGTCCAGGAAGGGGATGCCCATGCCCCTCAGCGTCGCACCCGGGAGGGTGCGGCGGCCACCAGGCGTGCGGGCGTGGCGCCCGGGACGTGGCCCGATCTTCACCTTTACGGCCCCCCTGCGCCTCCCTACCGTCAACGCGCACCTGTCGCATCATTTCCCCACCGACCGACCAAGGGGCCCGTATTGTCCTCCAGCAGACCAGACCCGACGGCGAAGGGGACGAAGGGGCGGAAGGCACTCACCACCGTCCTCGCCGCCGCCCTCCTCACCGCCGCACCGGTGTCCGCCACCGCGACCGCGTCGCCGGGCACGGCCCGGGACGCGTCGCCGGGATCCGGGGTGGCGCCCACGTCCGCCGATCCATCGCCGCTCCCCCTCCACCGGCTCTTCGACAACACCGGGACCGCCCCCGACGGCCCTGTCGCTCCCGGTCAAGGGGGACTGGACGGTGCCGGCAACGCCCTCTCCCGGGACGACCTCGCCGCCGCCGGCTGGGCCCCGGGCTCCCGGCTCACCCTGGACGGCACCCCGCTGACGTGGCCGGACTCCCGCCCCGGGCAGCCCGACAACGTGGTGGCCGACGGCCAGGCGGTCCGCCCCGACGGACACGGCGACGGGCGCGGCGACGGGCGCGGCGACGGGCGCGGTGAGGCGCTGTCGTTCCTGGTCACCGCGACCGGCGGCACGGCGGGCGGCACCGGCGCCGTCCGCTACCGCGACGGCTCGCGCAGCACGTTCGCCCTCACCTCGCCGGACTGGCGCAGCGGGCCCCTGGGCAGCAAGATCATCGCCCTTCCCCACGTCAACGGGCCCGACGGCCGGCGCGAGGAGGCCGCACGCCTGTACACCGTCACCGTGCCCCTGGACCCCGGCCGGCCGGTGGACTCCGTCGTCCTGCCGCAGGACCGGGACGGCGCCGGCAAGGGGGCGGACCTGCACGTGTTCGCGCTGTCGGTGCGCGAACCGGCGAAGGGCTGGACCGGGACCTGGGCGGCGAGCACCGGCGGCTACACGGCCGTGGGCCCCTGGCGGGACCAGACGCTGCGGCTGGCGGTACGGGCCACCGGCGGCGGCCCGCGCGCCCGCATCCGGCTCGGCAACGCCTTCGCCGCCAGGGCCGTGGAGATCGGCGGCGCCACGGTCGCCCTGCGCGGCGACGGTGCGGCGGCCGAGGGCAAGCCGGTGCCGCTGACCTTCGGGGGCGGGGAGCGCGGGGTGCGCGTCCCGGCGGGCGGCCAGGCCGTCAGCGACCCCGCGCCGTTCGCCGTCCCCGCCGGAGCACAGCTGCTGGTCAGCATCCACCTCCCCGGGCCGGTCGAAGCCGCCCCCGTGCACGCCCACGCCCTGCGGACGTCGTGGATCAGCCCGCCCGGCAGCGGCGACCGCACCGCCGACACCGGCGCGAAGGCGTTCACCGGCACCCTGAAGACCTGGCCCTTCCTGACCGGAGTGGACGTCAGCAGCCCCTCCCCCAGGTCCGCACGGGGTTCCGGGACCGGCGCCGTGGTCACCCTGGGCGACTCGATCACCGACGGCGTCGGCTCCACCGCCGACGCCGACAACCGGTGGCCGGACGTGCTGTCCCGCAGGCTGCTCGGGGCGGACCGGCCCCCCGTCCAAAGCGTGCTGAACCACGGGATCTCGGCCAACCGGATCGTCACCGACCGGTACCTGGGCGACGGCGTCAGCAGGATCACCGGCGGGGTCAGCGCGCAGAACCGCCTGGAGCGCGACGTGCTGTCGCAGCCCGGGGTGCGGACGGTGGTCGTCTTCGAGGGGATCAACGACCTGCGGGCCGGCACCTCCCCGGAGGAGGTCGCCGCCGGCCTGCGCGCCGTCGCCGAGCGGGCCCGGGCCCGCGGCCTGCGGGTGGTCGTGGCCACCGTCGCCCCGTGCGGCGGCTACCCCGACTGCTCGGCGCAGGTGGAGGCGCGACGGCAGACCCTCAACGCGTTCATCCGCTCCGACCGCGGACTGTTCGACGGCGTGGCCGACTTCGACGCGGTGCTGCGCGACCCCGCCGCCCCGCACCGTCTGCTGCCCGCCTACGACAGCGGCGACCACCTCCACCCCGGCGACGCCGGCCTCACCGCCCTGGGCGAGTCCTTCGACCTCCGCCTGCTTTGAGGACCGCCCCCGCCGCCCCGCCCCGTGGGGCGGAGCGGCGGGGGCGGGGCCGGTCAGGCGCGTGCGTCGTCCGCACGCCCCCAGAGCACGACGCCGTCGCGCTCCTCCACCAGCACCTGGTCGTGCTCGCCCACCCGGGAGAGCAGTTCGCTGTCGGCCACGTCGTCCTCGGGCGGCCCCAGGTGGTCGACGAGCCGCTCCACCAGGGCGCGCAGCGCCTTCATCCGGGCGCGGGCGCCGGTCGCGGACCCGGGCTTCCCGGTCCCTCCCGCCGCCTGCGCCCCGGTGGCCGCCGCGACCGCGGCGTCCAGCGCGTCGCCGATGCCGCTGCACCGGCGGACCTGGGGAAGCCCGAGCACCCTGCACAGCGTCTCCCCGGCGGCGACCGCCGCGGCCTGCCGTTCCGAGAGCGCCGCGACCGCCCCGTCGCGCTCGACCTCCGCCGCCGTCCTGACGTCCTTGGCCCGAGCCCACTCGGCCTCGGCCGCGGCCAGCTGCACCGCGGTCTCCGCGATCCGCAGCCACACCTCCGCCTCCCGCTGCCGCGCAACGGCCTCCGGGCCCCGGGCCTCCGGGCCCCGGGCCTCCGGGCCCCGGTCCTCCGGGCCCCGGGCGACACCGCCGGGGGCCCCGTCGTCCCCGGGGCTGTCGGGACCTTCCGCTCCGTCACGGGACGTCCCGCCCGGCTCCCGGGGGCCGTCCTCGGACGGTGCCCCGTCCTCCCCCGCGCGCTCGCGCTCGCCGGCGAGTTCGGCGAGCCGGGCGCCGTGCCGGTCCGCGGCCTCCTCCCGGCGGCGGCGCGCCGCGGCGAACGCCTCCCGTTCGCGGTCGTGACGGTCCAGTCCCGCCCGCAGCGCGGCCGCCGACCGGCGCAGCGCCGGCAGCTCGTACCGCAGCCGCTCCAGCGCCGCCCGGACCCCGTGCAGCGCCACGGCGTCCGTCGGCAGGGCGGCCGCGCGGGCGGCGGCCTCCGCCGCGTCGCGCAGGCCGGCGGCGCGCGCCCGGGCTTCCTCCGCCACCCGCGCGGCCTGCGCCGCCCGGTCCGCCGACGCCCGCACGAGCGCCTCGGCCGCCTCGGCGGCCGCGTGCGCGGCGGCCACCGGCCGGCCGGAGGGCAGGGCGGGCAGCATCTCGTCCAGTTCGCGCGCCACCCCGTCGCACTCGGCGAGTTCGCACTCCGCGCGGCGCACCGCCTCGTCCGCGTCCTGCAGTCGGCGTCGACGGCGGCCAGCCGCAGGCGCAGCGTCTCGGCCCGGGCGTCCGCCCCTATGTACTCCGCGCGCTCCTTGTCGTGGGCGCCGCCCAGCGTGCCCAGGCGCCAGCGCCCGTCGTCGGTGATCCAGACCGGCAGGTCGCCGGCCGGGCCGAAGGCCGTCGCCTCCAGGACTGCCGCGACGCGTTCCGCCCCGACGCCGCTGCCGGGGCACTCGACGGGGCGCAGCACCTCGGCCAGGGTGCGGGGGCCGTCCGCGCCCCCCTCGTCGCCGTCCCGGTCCGCCCGGGCGCGCCGGCCGTCCACGCGGACGAGGACGTCGCGGGTGTCGGGGTCCAGGAGCAGCCCGTCCGCCGTCACCCAGGCGTCCAGGAGCCCGGCCGCCTCCAGGGCCGCCTCGAGCCCGGCGCGCTCCGCGGGCCCGAACCCGTCCTCGTCCGTGCGGGTGAACTCCACGAGCCGGTAGAACGGCGCGCCGGTGCCCGGCTCGCGCTCCGCGTCGCGGAAGGGGGGCGGGGCCGGCTCGGCCCCGTCCCGCGACGCAAGCTCCCCGCGCCGTGCGGCGACCCCGGCCCGGTGCTCCTCGGCGACCGCACGGCGGCCCGCCGCAGCCTCGCGCAGGCGCGCGTTGTACCCGGCCAGCAGCACGACGGCGCGGTGTGCCGCCCGGGCGACCCGGTCGGGGACCCCGGGATCCAGGACGCCCCCGCCCTCCCCGGGCCGGGAGGGGAGGCGGCGGGGATGGAGCCGGGGACGGGGTCACCGGCCGCCGCCACCAGGGCCACGACGTCGTCGAGGGCGGCGAACGCCTCCCGGGCGGCGGCCTGCGCGGCCTCATGCGGGGCCTCCCGGGCGGCGGCCTGCGCGGCCTCCTGCGCGGCGGTTTCCCGGACGGTGGAGGGCGCCGCGTCCGGTCCGGGCTCCGGCGCGGGGCCCGGACCCTCCCCCGGGCCGCTCCCGCCGTCCGTTCCCGGGGTGCTCCCCGCGGCGCCCCCGGCACCGGCGCCCCCCGCGGGAACCGGCTCCGGCACGCCCCCGGCCGGCGCGGCCTCCGCGCCCCCGGCCGGCACGGCCTCCGGCGAGCAGGACTTCACCGCCGTCCGCATGCGGTCGGCCCACTCCCGGACCTGCTCCGCGTACTCCGCGCAGACCCGGACCGCACGGTCGGTACGCCCTGCGGCCTCCTCCGCGGCCGCGGCCGCCAGCGCGTCCAGGCGCTCGGTGCCCTGCCCGGCGGACAGCGCCTCCTGCTCTGCCGCCCCGGCGGCCTCCAGCGCGGCCGCCAGCTCCCCGGCCGCGCGCAGACGCTCCGCGACCCCGCTCTCCACCTGCTCGAGGAGCCGCCCCCACCCCTCCAGCGCCTCCCCCAGCAGGCCGGTGTCGACCGCCCGGGGCCCGGGGAGGTCCAGGCGGTAGGCGGAGCCGTCGGGCGTGGGCACCTCCAGGCGGTGCGGCGCGCAGAAGAGGCCGTCGGACGGGTCGGAGGGGTCGGACGGCAGGGCCGGCACCGACTGCGGCGACAGCGCGGACAGCAGTGACGGGTCCAGGCCGGCTTCCGCCGCGGCCCCGGCCGCGGCCCGTGCGTCCCGGCGCAGGTCCTCCAGCCGCGCGGCGACGGCCGCCGCTCCCCCGTCCAGGCGGCCGGCCGCGACGCCCTCGGCCTCCCCGGCCAGCAGGGCCGCGTACATCGAGCTCTGGGCGGCGGCGTCCAGCGCCTCGAGCAGGCGCCGTCCCAGCCGCTGCTCCTCCTCCGTGGGGCCGGCGTCCTCCGCCTCCCCCCGCAGGGCGCGCAGCTCCTCCTCCGCCCGCTCCCGCGCGGCGCGCAGCGACTCGGCGCGGGCGACGTGCTCCCGCTCGTCGGCGCGCAGCCGCTCCGCGGCCAGGGCCGCGGCCCCGGCGGCACGGCGGTGGCGGGCGAGGAGGTCGAGCTGCTCGCGCACCGCCTGCCCCTTGCTCCGCAGCACTCCGTGCAGGTAGCCGCGGTAGACGGGGAGGACGTCGGCAGGAGGGCTGCCGTCGGCCGGGCCCTGCCCCGCCTCCGGGGCGTTCGCGGCCTCCGGGGCGTTCGCGGCCTCCGGGGCTTCGGCGGGTTCCGGGCCCCCCGGCGCGCCGGAGGCCTCGGGGAGGCCGGACGCCTCGGGGGCGCGCGGGCCCGGAACGGCGACGCCGCCCGGCGGGGCCGGGGTCGCGGTGCGGGAGTCCCTGGAACGGGAGGACGGCTGGGATGTCACGGGGGGAACTCCTCCTACGGCCGGCCCGGGAGCGTGGGCGGGCCGTCGGGGTGGGGGGCGGTGCCGACGGGCGGCGCGGGCGGTACGGGTACTGCGGACGGTACGGGTGCTGCGGACGGTACGGCGGCCGGGGGCGGGGCGGTGACCGGGGGCAGGACGGTGGCCGGGGGTCCGGCGGGCCGGGGCGCCTCGGTCGGCGGGGGCGCCTTGCGGGCGTGCCGGCCGCGCGGGCGGTCGGTGTGGAGGGTGAGCTCGGGGGCGTAGCGGGCGGCTGCCGCGAGCAGCACCCATCCCGCACGGCGGTGCCGCGCGCGCCGGCCAGGCCGCCGTCGCCGGTGTCGGCGGCGGAGGCCCGGTGCGGGCCGGCGGGAGCCATCAGGCCCATGCGGTGCAGCAGGCCGAGGACGTCGCGCCGGAAGAGGGTGCGGTCGGCGAGGTAGTCGCGCCGCCAGCCGGCCCGGTCCCCGTACTCGTCGGCGATGTCTCCGAGCAGGCCGTCGACGAAGGCGTCCGGCACCGGCACGCCGACGGTCGGCCCCAGTTCCTCGGGGTGGGGCGGAGTGCGTCGACGAGCCGCTCGACGAGCAGCAGTGCCGCCTGGGCGAGGGTGTCGGTGCCGGGGAACTCCAGGTCGCTGAGTTCACCCGTCGGGTCGACGAGCGCCACGCCCTCGGCGCGGACCTCGGTCTCCAGCCCGAACAGCTCGCGGTAGGCGTGCGCCTCCTCGTGCTGCCGGGCCCCCAGCAGGGCCCGCTCGCCGGGGCCGAGTTCGTCCAGGTGGACGGCCGGGCCCTCGACGAGCCTGCGGCGCACGGCGACGGCCGGGGCGGGCGCGGCGCTAGCCCGCCGCACCAGGTCGTCCGGGTCCTCGGCCGAGTCGAGGGGGCCGGTGACCAGCGCCCGGGCCAGGTCGTGGTCGACGCGCAGCAGCGGGTCCGGGGCGGGGACGGGGCCGTCGTCGGCCGGGACGAGGACCTGCCAGTCCAGCAGGCGGCGCAGCGCGGCGCCCAGCGCCCGCCGTTCCGCCTGCTCCTCCGCCCGTTCGCCGGCGGACAGCCCGGCCTCGTCGGCAGCCGCGTGGACCTCCCCGGTGAGCCGGGAGAGCAGGACCTCCTCCGGGCAGCCCTCCAGGACCGCGAGGGCGAGCGCCAGGAAGGCGTAGGCGCGCGGGGTGAACAACGTCCCGGAAGGGCGCTCCAGCCCCCGCCCGGTCCCCGGGCCGAGCCCGGACTTGGCCAGCCGCGCGTGGGAGGGCCCGACGGTCAGGCGGTAGCCCAGGAACCGCTCGAACGTGTCCGCCAGCGGACCGGCGTGCTTGCGGACGAGGGCGAACCCGTCCGCGTGCGGGCCGTCGGCGGTCAGCAGCGGACGGGCGAGCAGCAGCCGCGCGGCCGCTCGCCGCTCCGCCGCGGCGGCGGCCTCCGCGGCGGCGTCCGCGGCGGCGTCCGCGGAGGCCGGCGCGTCCGCCGCGCCGTACTCGTGGTGCTCGGTCATCGGACGCCCTCGGGCAGCAGGTGGTGTGCTGCGGCATCGTACGCGCCCAGGACCAGGACCAGGTCGTCCAGGTGCAGGTCGCCCCGGGTGCTCCGGAGGACGGTACGGGTCCCCAGCCGGCACTCGACGTGCAGCCGGAGGCCCAGGGCCGCGTCGGCGGCGACCGCACCGGCCGTGCCGGGGCCTGCGTTGGCCAGGGCCGCCGAGAGCAGCTGGAGCAGCAGCTCGACGGCCTGCGGCGAGAGCATCGCCGCTTCCAACCTGCCCGCAGCCGAACGCAGTTCGTCGGCCGCCGCACGGCGCACGTCCGCGGCGGGGTGTGCGGGAGGCACGTGGACGGGCCCCGCCGGGGCGGGCACGAAGGGAAGGGGACCTGACGGGGCGGTGCCTGCCGGGACTGGACCTGCCGGAACGGGGCGGGCCGGGGCGGGGACGAACGGTTCGGCCCGGTGTCCCGCCCCCCGGTGTCCCGCGCCGCGGAACCCCGCGTCGCGGGCTCCTGCCGCCAGGGCCTTCGCGGCCCGGGACGCCGCGGCGTCCGCCGCCCCGGCCTCCGCCGTCGCCGTCGTCACCGCCGTCGCCGTCACCGGTTCTGCGAGGGCCTGCCCGGGAGTCGCCCGGCTCCCGCACTCCCGCAGCGCGGCGGGGACCCGGACGGTCGGCCCCGCCCACCAGCTGGTCCCGGCCGGTACGGCGGTGCCGGAGGTGAGGGCGATCCCCAGGTGCCGGGCACGGTGGAGGCCGAACGCCGCGTCGAAGAGGTCGTGCGCGTCCACCGCGTCCGCCGCGTCGAACCACCGGGCGAGGCGGAGCAGGCCGCCGCGGCGCGACGCCGCCTCCGGGGAGGGCGCGCCGGACGGGGACGCCTCGGAGGCGCCCGTCCCGCAGGGGGGTCCCTCCTGGGAGGACGCCCCGGACAGGGCCTCACCGGGCGAGGTCTCGAAGGGCAGGGGCTCGCCGGACGGACCCTCGCCGGGCAGGGCCTCGTCGGACGGCGCCTTCCCGGACGGGGCCGGCTCCGGGGAGGGCTCCTCGGCGGTGGCCGGGCCGGAGCCGGGGCCGGGGCCGGGGCCGAGTCCTGGGTCGGTCGCGGTCCGCAGGGTCTTCGCGGCGGCGGCCACCGCCTGCCGTATGCGTTCCGCCTCGCCCCCCGGGGCGCACCATTCCCCCAGCTCCGCCGGGAGGGTGCCGGTGACGGGCGCGCCGGTGCCGTCGGGCGCGCCGAGGAGGGCGGCCATCGCGGGTACGTGGAGCTCCAGCGCCCCGGCGACCTCCTCCGCGCGGTCCGCCGCCTCCTCGAGCCCGGCGGCTCCTGCGTCCACTCCTGCGTCCGCCCTCTCTTCTGTCCTTCCCGCCCCGCTGTGCGGGGCGGCCGTCAGTTCGCCCAGGCGGGCGCAGAATTCTCTCAGGGCGGCGGTGAACTCCCTGAAGCCCAGGGAGACCAGGGCGGCCGCGGCCCGCCCCGCCCGGCCGGGGGCGGAGCCGTCGCCCCCCGTCCCGGAAGCGGAGGCCGAACCGTCCGGGCCGTCCGGATCGGCCGGGTCTGCGAGGTCGGCGAGGCTCTGGGCGACCAGGGCGAGGAGCGAGGTGTCCACGGCGGGCAGGGCCGGCGGGGGGGGGCGTCGAGCACCGCCTCCGCCTCCCGCTGGACGCGCTCGCCGAGGGCGGTGAGCCGGTAGCGGGGGACGTCCGGCGAGGACGTGTCCTGCGGGACGCGCAGCAGGTTGCCCCAGAGGGCCAGTTGCTGCGCACGGGCCTCGACGGCCGCCGGTCCCGGGCGGCCGCCGAGGCGTTCGGAGACCTCGGACGCCGACAGGCCGGCGAGCGGCGCGGCGGCACGGAACACCCGCAGGACCGCGAGGTGGTCGGTGCGCTCGGGCTCGGGCGCGCCGAGGTACGCGTAGGGGGCCGGCCGCCCGTCGGCGGCTGCGGCCCTCGGTTCCGCTTCGCTGCTGTCACCGGTCCGCCGGTCGGCGGACCGCCCCGTGCCCTGGTCCATCCGCCCCAGCCTAAACGCCCCGGTAGGCACCCCGGGACCAGCCCCCCGAGGATTTCCGCGGGCGCGCGCCGCCGGCCCGGCGACCGGCGTGACCTCCCGTCACAAGCACGGACGGATGGGGTGAACGCCTCTTCCTCCCGCCCCGCCGACGGCCGGTTCCGGACGTTCCCGTCACGGTCCCTCACCGGCCCTGCACCGCTTCCGCACGGCTGCCGCAACCGCCCTGACGGCGGCTCCGGCGGGAACCGGCCGTCAACCCGTCCTGGCCGGGGGCGATCCCGGAGCGGCCGGGGCCGGGGCCGGGGGGCGCAGGCCGTCGGCGAGGACGGCGAAGAGGCGGTCCTGCGCCCCGGGTGCGCGGTCCGCGGCCCAGCCGACCCCGGAGACCAGCGCGAACAGTTCGTCCGCCGTGATGTCGGCGCGCACCGTGCCCGCCCGCCGGGCACGTTCGAGCAGCCGGGCGCCCTGTTCCTGCATCGCGGTGCAGGCGGCGTTCAGCCCGGACCGGGGGTCCTTCGTCCCGGCGACCAGCTCCGCGGACAGGCCCCGGTAGGTCGTGGAGTGCGCCAGCAGGGCGCGCAGCCAGTCCAGGAGCGCGGCGCGGGTGTCGGGCTCGCCCGCGGCCGATTCCGCGGCCCGCCGCGACAGCTCCTCCAGGCTGTCGTGGAGCACGGCCTCGATCAGCGCCTGTCGTGTCGGGAAGTGCCGGTACAGCGTCGCGTTGCCCACTCCGGCGGCGCGGGCGATGTCGTCCAGCGGCGCGTCGACCCCGTGCTCGGCGAACGCCGCCCGCGCGGCGGCCAGCAGCGCGTCGTGGTTGCGCCGGGCGTCCGCGCGCAGCGGACGCCGCCGCGCGGCGGACGCGGACCCGGGTACGGGGGCGGGGGCGGATTCGGGGGCGGGCAGGGCTCAGACCTCGATGTCGACGACGACCGGGGCGTGGTCGGAGGCGCCCTTGCCCTTGCGCTCCTCGCGGTCGACGTAGGCGTCGGAGACGGCGTCGGCGAACGGCCCGTTGCCGTAGACGAGGTCGATGCGCATGCCCTTGTTCTTGGGGAATGCCAGCTGGCGGTAGTCCCAGTAGGTGTAGGGGCGGTCGTACTTCAGCGGGCGCGGCACGACGTCGGTGAGGCCGGTTTCGCGCAGCGCGGCCAGCGCGGCCCGCTCGGCGGGCGTGACGTGCGTGGAGCCGGCGAACACCGCCGGGTCCCACACGTCCTCGTCGGTGGGCGCCACGTTGTAGTCGCCCAGGACGGCGAACGGGCGGGCCCCGGCGGCGTCCTCGGCGACGGCCTCGCGCAGCGCCTCGAACCAGCGCAGCTTGTACTCGTAGTGCGCGTGGCCGACCTCGCGGCCGTTGGGCACGTAGACCGACCACACGCGCACCGGGCCGCAGGTCGCCGAGACGGCGCGCGGCTCGGGCTCGTCGTCGGGGAAGCCGGGGCCGCCGGGCAGGCCCGTCACGACGTCCTCCAGGCCGATCCGGGAGATCACCGCGACGCCGTTCCACCGCCCGGTGCCGTTGACCGCGGCCTCGTAGCCGAGCGCGCGCAGCTCCTCGTACGGGAAGGCCGCCTCCGCCACCTTCAGCTCCTGCACGCACAGCACGTCGGTGCCGGTCCTCTCCAGCCATGCCACCAGCCGGGGCAGCCGTGCGGTGACGGAGTTGACGTTCCAGGTGGCGATGCGCAGAGCCATGGGGACCTCGGGGACGGCGGACGGTGCGGACGCCCCGAATCTACCCGCCGCCACCGACACCGCCGTCCGCGACGGCACCGCCCGCGACACCGCCGTCCGTGACGGTGCCGCCCGCGCGGCCGGCGGGGGCCCGGCGCGGCCCGGGGGCTCAGTCGGGCAGGTCGGTGGACTCGCCGGGGACGAGGCGGCGGTGGACGGCGCCGCCGAGGCCGGGGCCGGCCTCGCCGAGCATCCGGTCGTAGATCGCGAAGCCGTTGTCGGAGAGCAGCCCGTCGTGCAGGGAGAAGGTGCGGTCGGGGCGGACCTCGCGCACGTAGTCGACGACCTCGCTCAGCTTGGACCAGGGCGCGTGGACCGGCAGCATCAGGTTCTCCACGGGGCGGCCGGGGACGGTGAGGGCGTCGCCGGGGTGGAAGACCTGCCCGTCGTCGACGACGTAGCCGACGTTGGTGACCCGCGGGAGGTCGGGGTGGATGACGGCGTGCAGTTCGCCGTGCACCTCGACCTCGAAGTCGGCCGCGGTGAAGGCGTCGCCGTGGCCGACGGTGTGCACGCGGCCGGGGAAGGCGGGGGCCAGCTGCTCGGCGACGCTGCGCAGGGTCCAGATCTCCGCGCCCGGGTTGGCCTCCATCGCCGTGCGCAGCCGCCCCTCGTCGAAGTGGTCCGGGTGCTCGTGGGTGACCAGGATCGCGTCGGCCCCCACGGCGGCGTCGGGCTCGCTGAAGCCGCCGGGGTCGACGACCAGGGTCGCCTCGTCCTTGACCAGGACCACGCAGGCGTGGCCCTTCTTGATGAGCTTCGTCGTGGTGAGGTTCATGGGCGTGCGCCTCTCTCCCGTCGGGGCGTCCTGGCGTTGTCCATCATTCCCGGCGGGGGCGGGTTCCTCATTCCCGGCGGGGGCCGAGCTCCTCGCGGATGGTCCGCCCGGCCACGGCGAACGCGGCGCCGGCCGCGGGCACCCCGCAGTAGACGGCCGCGTGCAGCAGCACCTCCTTGATCTCGTCGGGGGTGAGCCCGTTGCGCAGGGCGGCCCTGGTGTGGTGGGCGATGTCGTCGTAGTGGCCGCGGGCGGTGAGCGCGGTGAGGGTGGCGACGCTGCGCATGCGGCGGTCCAGGCCCGGCCTGGTCCACACCTCGCCCCAGGCCGCGCGGGTGACGTAGTCCTGGAAGTCCCCGGTGAAGTCGTCGGCGGCGGCCAGGGCCCGGTCCACGTGCGCGTCGCCGAGGACCTCCCTGCGCACCCTGGTGCCCTCGGCGAGGCGGTCGTCGGGCGCCGGGACGGGCGCGGGGACGAGAGCGGTGGCCTCGACGTCGGGGACCTCGCCGGTGCCGGTGCCGGCCGCGGCGGGGGCGGCGTGCGGCTGCGGCGGGACGGGCGGCGGGGTGGGGAAGGTGACGGCGGCCGCGGCCCGCGGCTCGCTCCAGGTCGCCGAGAAGTGGGTGACGAGCAGGTCGGTGACGGCGGCCGGCTGCTCGATGTTGGCCAGGTGGGCGGCGCCGGGGACGACCGCGAGCCGCGAGTCGGGGATGCCGGCGACCAGCGCGCGGGCGTCGGCCGGCGGGGCGGCCGTGTCCTCGGCGCCGCCGACGACGAGGGTGGGCACGCCGATGCGGCCGAGGTCGGCGCGGACGTCGTGGCCGGCCAGCGCCTCGCAGGCGGCGATGTAGCACTGGGCGTCGGTGACCCGCACCATCTGCACGGCCCACTCGACGATGGCCGGCTGGGTGGCGCGGAAGTGCGGCGTGAACCATGTCTCGGGGGACGTGGCGGCGGTCTGCTCCAGGCCGGTGGAGCGGACGACGACGGCGCGGTGCCGCCACTCGTCGGGGGTGCCGAAGCGCGGGGAGGAGCAGACCAGCGCCAGGGAGCCGAGGCGGTGGGGGGCCTTGAGCGCCAGGGCGGTGCCGACGGCGCCGCCGAGGGAGACCCCGGCGTAGGCGAACCGCTCGATGCCGAGGGAGTCGAGGAGGGCCAGGACCCGGTCGGCGAGGTCGTCGATGCTGCCGAACGCCTCGGTGGGCGTCCCCGCGTGGCCGGGCAGGTCGTAGCGGACCACGCGCCACTGGCGGGACAGCTCGGGTATCTGACGGTCCCACATGTGCCAGGTGGTGCCGAGTGCGGGCCCCAGGATCAGGACAGGTGCGTCTTCCGGTCCGTCAAAGCGGTATTGCAGGGTGTTCGGTGGTGTCTCGCTCACCCGTCAGACCCTCTCATCTTTCGCGGACGCCCCTGTGACGAGGGGACGCTGGACACCGTCCCGGCAGGGTCGGAGACCTCGCGGGCGGCATGTCGTCTCAGGCATCGGATGTTCTCACGTCGGGTCCTGGCCTCCTGGGTGCGGCGTTCGTGGTACGCCCGGGTGCGCGGATCGTGGCACAGCCGGGTGAACACGATACGGTGCGCGGCGCCGTCGGCCGGCCGGTCGCCGCCCGGTCGAGCCGGCGCGGGCTCCGGACCGGCCGGGGCGGGGCCGGCCCGGCCGGCGCTCCGCCGTGCCGGACGCGAGGCGTCATGCGCTCTCCGGGGGCTCCTGCGGGCGAGCGGAGACCAGGGACTCGAGCGCGTCGGCCTCCGGTCCGGCGTACCGGACGAAGCCGGTGTCGTCGCCGGCGGACGCGTGGGCCGCATCGGCCACGGTCGCCCCCTCGTACCCGGCCCCGGACGCCCGGCGGGGCCTCCGTCCCGTGGCCGTCGGCCCGCCTCACCGCTCTTCGGGCCTCGGTTTCACCAAGTTCACGCCGGCCCTTGACACCGACGACAGGCGCTGGTCATCGTAATGGCGATTCTAGAACGTTTCTTCTAGGTTTCATCGGCGGAACGCGACCCGGTGCGCGGTCCGCCTCATCCCTGCGGGCCACTGCGATGGCACGGGTCCGCTCTGTCCCGAGACAGGGAGACCTCCATGAGGATCACCGACCACATCCCTCAAGAGAAGATGAGCGGTCTGCAGATCCGCGCCATCGTCATCGCGATCACCCTGGTCGTGCTCGACGGCTACGACGTCTCGCTCACGTCGTTCTCCGCCCCGTACATCGAAGAGGGCTTCGGGGTCTCCAAGGCCGAGCTCGGACTCGTGATGTCCGGTGCTCTGATCGGAATGCTCGTGGGTTCGATCATCGTCGCGCCGCTCGCCGACCGCATCGGCAGGCGCAGGATGGGGGTCGTCTCCACCACGACGATCGCGGTGGGCATGTTCATCGGCCCGTTCGCGACGCAGGAGACCGGGACCTGGCCCCTCGTCGTGAGCCGCATCGTCACCGGCGTCGGCGTCGGTTCCCTGGTGGCCGTGGTCGGCGTCATCCTCGCCGAGTACACGGGCAAGCGCGTGTACGCCCTGGTGATGGCCGTCTACGCCGCCGCGATCAACATCGGCGGGCTGCTCGGCTCCATGATCGTGGGCCCGATGCTCGGCGAGCGCGGCTGGCAGTTCGGCTGGTGGATCGGCTTCGTCCTGAGCGCGATCGCCGCGGTCGCCACGTGGGCCCTGCTCCCCGAATCGCTCGCCTGGCTCTCCGAGGGCCGTCGCGCGGACTCCCTGCAGCGGCTCAACGTGCTCCTGGCGAAGATGCGCCGCCCCGCGCTCGAAGCGCTCCCGGAGTCCGACTCCAAGGGCGTCAAGGCGAAGGGCTCGCTGCGCACCGTGTTCACCGGCCGGACGGGCCTCTACACGCTGCTGATGATCGTCGGGTACGTCGCGTACATGCTCAGCTTCTACTTCATGACGAACTGGGCGCCGAGCTCCGTCGCGTCCGCCAACCACAACCCGGTGCTCGCCCCGCAACTCGTCTCCGCCTTCAGCATCGGCGGCATCCTCGGCAACGTGCTCTTCGGCTTCCTCGGCAACAAACTCAACGTCCGCCTCCTCGCCCCGGTCTTCCTGATCCTGGCCACCGCTGCCCTGGCCCTGTTCGGCATCGCCGGCCCGGGGATGCCGACCGCCTGGTGGACGCTGTTCGTCGCCTCGTTCTTCGTCTGCTCGGGCACCGCCGCCTTCTACGCGATCGTCCCGGGGCTGTACCCGACGCTGGCCCGCTCGACCGGGTTCGGTGTGGTCATCGGCGTCGGCCGGTTCGGCGGGATCGCGGCGCCGATCGTCGGCGGCGCGGCCTTCGACGCGGGCATGGGAATGGGGACGGCCTTCACCCTCTTCGCGCTGCCCATGCTCGTCGCCGGCCTCTGCGTCCTCACCCTGCACCTGGTCCAGCGCCGCTCCGACGCACCGAGCCCTCGGCCCGTGCTCGCCGGCACGTCCGCACAGGCACCGTCCACCACTTCCGACACCCACACCCTGTGAGAAAGGGGAACCGCGCCATGCCGCTGGCCGTCGCAGCGCTCTCCCACGCGCCGTCCTTCGGCAACGTCGACCCGGGCGGGGAGACGTTCGCCGAGATCAATGCCGCCATCGACGAGGTCAGGGGGTTCGTCGCCGAGTACGACCCCGACCTGGTCGTGGTGTTCGGACCCGACCACTTCAACGGCCAGCTCTACTCGCTGATCACCCCGTGGGTGATCGGTGCGGTCGCCGAAGGCATCGGTGACTACGGCACCACCGCGGGACCGCTCCCCGTCGACGGCGACGCCGCCCGGGCCTTCCACGCGGCAGTCCTGGACGAGGGCATCGACATCGGCCGCAGCGAGCGGATGAAGGTCGACCACGGCGTGGTCCAGCCGCTCGACTTCGTGTTCGGGAAGGGATTCACGCAGCCGATCGTGCCGGTGTTCGTGAACGCGATCGGCCTGCCGCTGCCCCCCATGCGGCGGGTGCGCCTGATGGGCGAGGCGTTCGGCCGGGCCGCCCGGGCGATGGACGAGAAGGTGCTGTTCCTCGCCTCGGGCGGCATCTCCCACAGCCCTCCGATCCCGCGCTGGGACGGCGCCCCCGGCACCGTGCGCGAGCGCCTGGTCGCGTACGCGCCCTCGCCCGAGGAGCGGCAGGAGCGCGAGCAGGCGATCGTCAGGGGCATCCGGGCGATAGCCGACGGCAGGGCGCCGAGCGACCCGCTGAACGAGGAGTGGGACACGCTCGTGCTCGACGTGTTCCGCTCCGGCGACCTCGGCCCGGTCGACGGCTGGGAGAACGGCTGGTTCACGGCGGAGGGCGGCTCGGCCGCGCACGAGATGCGCAGCTGGATCGCCGCCTACGCGGCGCTGTCGACCGCCGGCCCGTACCGCTTCGCCGTCGACCGCTACTGGGCGGTCGAGAAGTGGGGCGCCGGCTTCGCGGTCCAGGCGGCGGTGACCGCATGAGCCCGGCGGAGAGGACGCACCTCGCGACCCTGTGGGAAGAGATCGCGGACCTGGAGCACACGCTGCGGTACGTGGACGCGGGCGGCTACCGCACCCGGGTGCTCGACTGCGCCGGGGCGGGCCCCGACGCACAGACGGTCGTGCTCGCCAGCGGCACCAGCGGCCACATCGAGGCGTGGACCCAGAACATCCGCGCGTTCGTGGAAGCCGGTTTCCGGGTGGTCGGCTACGACTACCCGGGCCACGGGTACACCACGTTGTCCGACCACCCCCTGGAGATCCGCGACTACGAGGAGCACCTGCTCGCCCTGCTCGACGCACTGGCGCTGGAGCGCGTGCACCTCGCCGGCGAGTCGCTCGGCGGCTGGCTCGCGCTGAAGTTCGCGCCGAAGCACCCCGACCGCCTGCACACGGTGATCCTGTCCGCACCGGGCGGGCGGGTGGTCGGGGAGCCGCAGCTGGACAGGACGCAGTCGGTGAGCGCACAGGCGGTGAGCGAGCCGACCTTCGACAACGTGAAGAAGCGCCTGCAGGTCGTGATCCACGATCCGCGGAACATCACCGACGAGCTCGTGCGCGTCCGCCGGGCGATCTACGCCCGCGACGGGTTCAGCATGGCGCACGTGTCCGCCCTGCGGGAGCCGGAGCGGCGCTGGCGCAACCGGGTGACGGACGAGGACTTCGCGGCGGTCCCGGTCCCGGCCCTGATGGTGTGGACCGACAACGAGCCGACCGGCGACGAGGCCGAGGGCGAGCGCCTGTGCGGACTGATCCCGGACGGCGAGTACCTGCTGGTCCGCGGTGCCGCGCACTGGCCGCAGTGGGAGGGGGCCGCGGAGTTCAACGCCGCGGCTGTCGCCTTCCTGGAGAAGCATGCCTGACGAAAGGACCGGAATGAGCGTCCCCCGAGAGACCGTCAACCGGATCGCGCGCGAGCTGTTCGAGGCCAAGCGCGGCGTGTACACCGTGCCGTACGTGAGCCCCCGGCTCCCCGAGCGCGACCTCGACGCGGCCTACGCGATCTCCGCCGAGTTCGCCGCCCTCCGCGAGCGCGAGCTGGGCGTGAAACGGGTGGGCCGCAAGGTCGGCCTGACCAACCCCCTCGTGCAGCAGCGCGTGGGCATCGACGAGCCCGACTACGGCATCGTCCACGACGACATGGTGCACGCCTCGGGAACGCACCTTCCGCTGTCCGCGTACAACCGCCTGCTCATCGAGGCCGAGGTCGCGTTCGTGCTGAAGAGCGACATCCTGGAGGCCTCACGCGAAAGCGTCGAGGCCGCGATCGACTACGTGACCCCCGCGTTCGAGGTCGTCGACTTCCGCTACGACGGCTCGGTCGGGCAGATCGTCGACACCGTCGCGGACAACGCCGGCTGCAGCGGCGTCGTCCTCGGCGAGGAGCGGCACCCGTACGGCGAGGTCGACCTGACCGGGGTGGAGATGGTCATCACGGGCGGCGGCACCGAGATCACCCGGGGCGTCGGCAGCAACGTCCTGGGGGACCCGGTCAACGCGGTGGTCTGGCTGGCCGGGACCGCGATCCGTACGGGCGAGCCGCTGCGCGCCGGCGAGGTGCTGCTGTCCGGGTCCATCGGCTACATCGAGCCGTGGCCCGCCGACGTCGAGTGCGTCGCCACCATCACCGGGCTGGGTCGCGTGGTCGCGACCGCGGATTCGAAAGGCTGAACATGAGTGACTACCGCCCCGTCGACGCGGCCACCCGCGTCGAGATCGAGCAGCTCATCGCGGAGATGCTCTACCGCCTCGACCACAACCGGGCGGACACCACCTGGGAGCTGTACACCGAGGACGGCGTCTCGGTCGGCCCGATGGGCGACATGGACCGCGAGGCCATGAAGGCCTGGGGGGCCAGGCGCGCCCTGCAGACGGACGTCGTCGGCCGCCACTTCATCGGCGGGATCCGCCTGGTGCAGGACGGGGAGGAGGTCGAGGGAACGGTGCAGTACCTGACCTTCCGCGACACGAACGAGCCGCAGACGCTGCCCGCCTCGGTCGGCGAGTTCCGCGAGCGCTACCGCAGGGTCGACGGCCGGTGGCTGTTCTCCCGCCGCGAGATCGTGCCGGTCTTCGGCGGAGGGGCGGCCGCGGCGCACGCCGCGCGCCTGGCCGGGCGAGAGGGGCCGGCACAGTGAAGCAGGCAGCTCTCGGCGGCAGGAACCCCGTCCTGTACCACCAGACGGTCCCCTCCTTCTCGATGCCGGAGTGGGCGGCGGCCGCCGGCTACGACGGCGTGATCCTCGACCTCCAGCACGGCGAACTGGGGCTCGAGGCGGCATGCGGGATCCTGCGCTCGATCCCGCGGGAGAACGCGTACGCGTACACGCGCGTGGGCTCGCTGGACCCCGCCCCGATCCTGCGGCTCCTCGACAGCGGGGCCCGCGGCGTCGTCGCGCCCACCGTCGAGTCCCGGTCCGAGGCCGAGGCCCTGGTCGCCGCCACCAAGTACCCGCCGGTCGGAAACCGCAGCCTGGGGCCGTCCAGGCCCGCGCTGTACCCGGGCGACTCGTACACCGGGGCGGGCAACCGCGCGGTGTCCGCCGTCGCCCAGATCGAGACGAGGGCCGGAGTCGACCGCGCCGAGGAGATCGTCTCGACCCCGGGCCTGGACTCGGTCTACATCGGGCCGGCCGACCTGGCCGTCTCCTACGGACTGCCCGGACGCGGCGACTGGGAGGACGGCCCCGTCCGCGAGGCGATCGCGTACCTGCGGGAGGTGACGACCGCGCACGGCGTCACCCTCGGCATCTACTCCGGCCGGCCGGAGTACGCGGCCGGCCTGTTCGCCGACGGCCTCGTCGACTACACGGGCCTCGGCATCGATCTCGTCCTGCTGAACCGCGCGTTCGGCGACACCATCGCCGGGCTGGACCCGGCACGATCCACACGGAGCACCTCATGAACCAGGCCTGCGACGTTCTCGTCGTCGGTGCGGGCCCCGTCGGCCTGACCCTGGCCAACCTGCTCGGGCAGCAGGGCGTCGACGTCCTCGTCGTCGAGCGGGAGCACGAACTCATCGACTACCCGCGGGCCGTGGGTATCGACGACGAAGCACTGCGCGCGATGCAGACCGCCGGCCTCGTCGACGAGGTGCTCCCCCACACCATTCCCGACCAGAAGATCTACATGATCAACGGGGACCGGGCGATCCTCTCCGAAGTGAACCCGACGACGCGCGAGTTCGGCTGGCCGCGCCGCAACGGCTTCGTGCAGCCGCTGGTCGACCGGGTGCTGCTCGCCGGCCTCGACCGCTTCCCCGGCGCCGCCGTGCGCTTCGGCGCCGAGGTCGTGGACCTGTCCGAGGACGCGGACGGCGTGGTCGCCACCCTCGCGAACGGCGACACGGTGCGCGCGCTGTACGCCGTCGCCGCCGAGGGCGGGGCCTCGCCCACCCGCAAGCGCCTGGGCATCTCGTTCGAGGGCGAGACCCGGCCGACCGACGGCATCGTGATCGACGTCGCCAACGACCCGATCGGTACGCCCCATGCCGTCTTCGGCGGGGATCCGGCCCGCAGCTACGCCTCCATCGCCCTGCCCCACGGCATCCGGCGCTGGGAGTTCACGCTCTTCGAGGACGAGTCCGAGGCCGACGTCGACGACGACGGGTTCGTCTTCGGCCTGCTGGCACCGCACGTGCCGGACCCGTCCGCGCTGGACATCATCCGCCGCCGCGTCTACCGGCACCACGCCCGTGTCGCCGGGCGGTTCCGCCACGGGCGGATCTTCCTCGCCGGCGACGCCGCCCACGTCATGCCGGTCGTCGGCGGCCAGGGCTGGAACTCGGGGATCCGCGACGCCTTCAACCTCGGCTGGAAGCTGGCCGCCGTCGTCAAGGGCCTCTCGACCGACGGCCTGCTGGACACGTACGAGACCGAGCGGCTGGGCCACGTCACGCAGATGGTGGCCGTCTCCCTCCAGATGGCGAAGGAGATGACCGACCACGATCCGCAGAAGGCCGCCGAGCGCGACCGGATCGCCGCCGGCCGCACCCCCGAGGAGCGGGAGGCCCAGAAGCGGCAGGCGTTCAAGCCCCAGCCGAAGTTCGACCGGGGCGTGGTGGTGCACACCCCGCTGCCGGCGTCCAAGTCGCTGCCCGACCGCGACGTGCCCCGGCTGGCCGGGACGATCTTCCCCCAGCCGACGGCCACCGATGCCGACGGCGTCGAGATGCTGCTCGACGACGCGACCGGGCAGGGCTGGCGGATCCTCGCCTGGAACAACGACCCGACGGCGTTCCTGTCGGCCCCGAGGCGCACCGCGCTGGACCGGCTCGGCGCCCGCCTCGTGCAGGTGGTGCCGAAGGCGCAGCTGCCGTGGGCGCGCAGGCATGCCGCGGCCGGCGTCACCGTCGTCGGCGACCTCGGCGGCGAGTCGGGCCTGCAGGCCTGGTTCGACGCACGGCCGGTCGGCGCGGTCGTCGTCCGCCCCGACCATGTGATCGCCGCCGAATGCCTGGCCCAGGAGCTCGACGACGTCCTTGCCCGGGTCCTCGAGGCTGCCTGCGCCGCCTGACGGAGTGCGGGGGTCCGACCCCGGCGGGACGGTGCGCGTCGAGTCCGGCGCCGGACGGTCGCGAGGGTCGCGACCGCCCGGTCCGCCTCGCGACGGCTCCCGCGCACCGTCCCGCCGCGGCCGCCGCGGCCGACGCGGCCGACGCGGTCGCCGCGGTCGCCGCGGCCGCGGGCGGGCACTTGACGCATGCCTGCCGGATCGGCTGCCCTGGACCCCGGCTTCAGTAGTAGCCGGGTTCTAGAATGAGAACGCCGGCGAGGCGGGGCACGGACGACAGGCGTGGCGACAGGGTGGCGGCATGAAGCAGGGCACGCAGCAGGGCACGCAGCGGGGCGGCGGCACGAAGGGCACGCGGCAGGCGCGTTCGGACCGGAGCCGGGAGCAGATCCTGCAGGCGGCACTGGACCTGGCGGTGGAGCACGGCTACCAGGGCACGACCATGGCGGCCGTCAGCACGGAGTCCGGCCTGCCCATCGGCTCGGTCTACTGGCACTTCAAGAACAAGGAGCAGCTCTTCGTCGCCCTGCTCGAGCACTGCTACGAAGTGTGGACGAGGATCCACGCCGGCCCCGAGGGGCTGCGCGGCAAACTGTCACGCGGCATCGCCGGCCTGGCCGGTGCCGATCCGGAGCAGCACACGAAGGAGGAAGCCCTCCTCAAGGCCGCCATGGTCTGGGCGTTGAGCAAGCGGCTCGGCGGCCTGGGCGAGGACAGCGAGGTCCGTGCGGCGTACCTGCGGATCCGGGAGGAGATGTTCAAGGTGACCGTCCAGCGGGTCACCGAGTCCGTCCCCGCCGAGGTCGCCGAGCGATTCCCCGACGTGCCCGCCAAGCTCGCGGTGCTGAGCCTGGCGTTCACCGACGGCTTCTACGTCCATGCGAACTCCGAGGTGCACCTGGACCTGGACTTCGAGGAGTACGCCGACCTGGCCACGCAGGCGCTGGAGGGCGTGGTGGACAACTTCGCCCGCCGGGCGGCCCAGGAGCGGCCGGACTCCTGAGCCGCCCGGCGGACGGGGGTCAGACGCCGCGGGTCAGTCCGCCGTCGACGCGCAGGTTCTGCCCGGTGGTGTACGTGGCGTCGCAGGCCACGAAGGCCACCGTTCGGGCGACCTCCTGGCAGGAGGCGGCCCTGCCCAGCGGAATCGCGGAGGTCCACTCGGCCGGAACGGACTCCGGGTCGGCGACGGTGTACCCCGGGAGCACGTTGTTGACCCGGATGCCGTCCGCGGCGACTTCGTCCGCCCACAGCTTCGTCCAGGTCGTCATCGCGGCCCGGGCCACCATCGAGGTGGGGAAGCGGGGCGAGGGCTCGGTGGGGCTGGCCGAGGAGATGTTGACGACGCTGCCGCCGCCCTGCGCGCGCATCGGCGCCAGGGCGGCGCGGCAGGCCCGCACCACGTTGTAGAAGTACAGGTCGAAGCCGGCGGCCAGGTCCTGGTCGGTCAGCTCCTCCAGCTTCCCCTTGGGGCCGTGGCCCGCGCTGTTGACCAGCACGTCCAGCCGGCCCCAGGCGGAGACCACCTGCCCGACGGCCGCCTCGACGACCCCGGGCTCCGTGTAGTCGCCGCGAATGGCGAGGCCGCCGATCTCCTCGGCCAGCCCGGCCACCCCCTCTCCGCGCGCCAGCACCGCCACCCGGTGGCCGCGCGCGGCCAGTTCGCGTGCCGAGGCGGCGCCGATGCCGCTGCTGCCGGCGATCACGAGGGCGGTGGGGGGTGCTTCGGTCATGCTGCACTGCTCCTGGTCACGGGGCCGGATCCGGTCGTGCTGCCCGTGCGGCCCGCTTCTGCACGGCTGCGGCGGCCGCCGGTGTCCCGTCGGGGCGCGGTCTCGGCGGTCACAGGGCGGTTTCCCGACTGGAGCAGCCCTTCTAGAATTTTTGTTCCAGTCGAACGTAACCGGCCTCGTGCCGGACGTCAACGGCCGGCGGCCGACCCGTGGAGCGGGGCACGAACCGCCGGATCCGGCGCGGGCGGCCCGAGCCGGTGCTCGCCGGAGTCCGCGGCCTCCCCCGCCCCACGTGCTCGTGGACGGCCGCGGGCCCCGGTTCTCCCGGGAAGCCGGATCCGAGGACGGCCTGCTCCGTTCCGCTCCCGGCGGGACGGGGCCGGAGGACGGTCCCGGAACCGTCCTCCGCGGGGCTCACGTTGCGGCCGCCCGCCCGGAGCGCGTCGCGGTCACATGTCGACCGTGGAGACCACGTACACCGTGGGGCGGCGCTCGTTCCTGAGGTCGACGACGACGTCGTGGTCGGGGCGGTCGCCGTCCTGCTCGACCTCGGTGCCGTAGACGCCGGGGGCATCCTCCAGGGTCCAGCCGGCGGTGCGCCGCTGCCCGGCGTCGACGGCCCCGGCGCCGGGGCGCAGGGAGGACCGGCTGGTCCCGATCCGGCCGAGGAAGCTGTCCAGCCCGCCGGGGCCGGTGGTGAACCGCACGTACAGGGAGCTGGTCTCCCAGGAGTTGGTCTCCAGGAAGGCGGCGCCGGTCGAGCCCGCGGGCAGGGGCACCTCGTAGATCCGGCGCTGGAGCTTGGTGGGCCAGCCGGTGGTCATCCCGGTGGCCGCCGCGGCCTGCTGCTTGTCCCTGCCGCTCTCGCGGCTCTGCACCGCGGAGATCACGAAGTAGGTGGCGGGGCCGAGGACCAGCACCGCGACGACCAGCCAGGTCACCCAGCGGCGGCGCCCGCCGCCGCCGGGAGCGCCGCTGCCGGGAGTTCCTCCGCCGGGAGCACCGCCGCCGGGTGCGCCGCCGTCCGGGGCCGGGACGTGCCCGCTCATCGACCCGCCGCCCGCTCGAACCGCTCGACCCGGCGCCGCTTGGCCCGGACGAAGCGCCGGGCGATCAGCCGGGAGAGGTCGGCGGCGCCGACCAGGCCGGCGTCGTTCCCGAGTTCCGCCTTCACGATGCGTGCCTCCGGTCGGTAGCCGCGGCCGGTCAGGTGCCGCCGGAAGGCGTCCCGGGCCGGCCCGATGAGCAGGTCGTCGGCGGCGCTGACGCCGCCGCCGATCACGAAGCAGGCCGGGTCCAGGGCTGCGGCCAGGTTGGCGATGCCGACCCCGAGCCACTGGCCGATGTCCTGCAGGAGTTCGACGCACATCGCGTCGCCCTCCCTGGCCAGTTCGGTGATGAGCGGGCCGGTGATCTCGCTGATGCGGCCGCCGACCCGTTCGACGATGGTGTGCGCGACCGGGGAGTCCGCGGCGGCCAGTTCGCGGGCCTCGCGGACCAGGGCGTTGCCGGAGCTGTACTGCTCCCAGCAGCCGCGGTTGCCGCAGGGGCAGCGGTGCCCGCCGGGGACGACCTGCATGTGGCCGAACTCGCCGGCGACTCCGTACCGGCCCCGCTTGACCTGCCCGTCCTCGAGGATGGCGCCGCCGATGCCGGTGCCCAGGGTGATCATGACGAGGTGGTCCTCGCCGCGGCCGGCGCCGAAGCGCCACTCGGCCCAGGCTGCGGTGTTGGCGTCGTTGTCGACCATGACGGGCACGGCGAGGCGGGTGGAGAGCGCGTCGCGCAGCGGCTCGTCGCGCCAGGACAGGTGGGGGGCGAACAGTACGCGGGAGCGGTCGGCGTCGACCCAGCCGGCCGCGCCGATGCCGACGGCGTGCACGTCGTGCCGGTCGGCGAGGTCCAGGACCAGTTCGACGATGGTGTCCTCGACGACCCGGGGGCTCTTGGACTTGTCCGGGGTCTCGGTGCGCAGCCGCTCCAGGATGACGCCGTCGGCGTCGACGACGCCGGCCGCGACCTTGGTGCCGCCGATGTCGATCCCGACGGTGGGCACCCGCGGGGCGGCCAGCACCGACCGGCGTTCGCGGCGCCCCGCGGTGCGCAGCACCGTGGCGCGGGCGGCGGAGCCGCGGAAGGGCCGTTCGCGGTGGACGCTCACGCGGCGGCCCCTGCGGCCGCCGCCCGGGCGGCACCGGCCCCGCGGGGCGCGCGCGGGCGGCGGGGGCTGCTTTCGGTGCGGGCTCGTGCTGGCAACGGTGGTCTCGTCCCTGGTGGTTCCCGAAGGCCCGGGGCCTTCCTGCCTTCCCCTGCCGGGGCCGGCGGGGCGCGCACCCCGCCGGCCCCGATTCTGCCCTACCGGTGCGGAAATCCGCACGGAACGGGCCACGACGGCGCTCAGCGGCCGCCTTCCCCGGGGTTCCGCCCCCCGCCCGGACCCCCGCCCCGAGCCTGCTCCCCGTCCGGTTCGGGGGCCCCGTCCGGCGCCGGGTCGCGGCGCCGGAGGGAGGCGCGCTCCAGTTCGTGGCCGATCTGCTCCAGTTCGCTGCCCCCGGCCATCTGCCGGGTCAGCTCCTCCAGGGAGATCTCCTCCCTGGCGTGGCTGCCGGCCATGGTGCCGCGCTTGAGGAGCACGAACCGGTCCCCGACGAGGTGGGCGTGGTGCGGGTTGTGGGTGATCAGGACCACGCCGAGGCCGGCGTCGCGCGCGGCGGCCACGTACTTGAGCACGACCCCGGCCTGCTTGACGCCCAGGGCGGCGGTGGGCTCGTCGAGGACCAGGACCTTCGCGCCGAAGTGCACGGCGCGGGCGATGGCCGTGCACTGCCGCTGGCCGCCGGAGAGGGTGCCGATGGGCCGGTCGACGTCGTGCAGGTCGATGCCCATGCGCAGCAGGGCGTCACGGGTGGTCGCCCGCATGGCGCGCACGTCGAGGCGGCGCAGCGGGCCCCTTCCGCGGGTGAGTTCGGAGCCGAGGAAGAAGTTGCGCCACACCGGCATCAGCGGGACGACCGCCAGGTCCTGGTGGACGGTGGCGATGCCGCGGTCCAGCGCCTCGCGCGGGGAGCCGAGGACGACCTCCTCCCCGCCGATCCGGTAGGTGCCCGCGTCGTGCCGGTGCAGCCCGGAGACGATCTTGATGAGGGTGGACTTCCCGGCGCCGTTGTCGCCGAGCACGCAGGTGATCTCCCCGGCCCGAACCGTCAGCGAGACCCCTTCGAGGGCGCGGACCGCGCCGTAGTCCTTGCCGATCCCGGTGAGTTCCAGCAGGGGCGCCTCCCCGCCCCCGGCCGCCGCGGCCCCGTCCCCGGCCGTCCGCCTTCCGTCCGTCATGCGGTGGCCTCCGCCTTCTTGCGGACCCAGGCGTTGAGCAGGGTCGCCAGCAGCAGCATCGCGCCGAGGAAGAACTTGAACCAGTCCTGGTCCCACTGGGCGTAGACGATGCCCTTGCTGGTCATGCCGAAGATCAGCGCCCCGACGGCGGAGCCGATCGCGGAGCCGTAGCCGCCGGTCATCAGGCAGCCCCCGATGACGGCGGCGATGATGTAGAGGAACTCGTTGCCGACGCCCTCCCCGGACTGGACGACGTCGAAGGACATCAGCAGGTGCTGCCCGGAGACCCAGGCGCAGAAGGCCACCGCCGTGTAGAGGGCGACCTTGGTGCGGGCGACGGGCACGCCGACCGCGCGGGCCGCCTCCTGGTCCCCGCCGACCGCGAAGATCCAGTTGCCGGCCCTGGTGCGCAGCAGCACCCAGGTGGCGAGGGCGACCAGGGCGAGCCACCACACCACCGTGACCCGGACGCCGATCCCGCCGCCCAGGTCCAGGCGGGAGGCGAACAGGACGCGGGCGGAGGCGAAGCCCTCCATGTCGCCGATGCCCTTGGTGCTGACGGTGCCGCTGATCAGCTTGGTCAGGCCGAGGTTGAGGCCGGTGAGCATCAGGAAGGTGCCCAGGGTGACGATGAAGCTGGGCAGTTTCGTGCGCACCAGCATCACGCCGTTGAAGACTCCGACGGCCAGGGTCACCGCCAGGGAGACCCCGATGCCGACCCAGACGTTCGCCGTCATCTGGTAGGAGAACATCGACGAGACCAGGGCCGAGGTGGTGACCAGCACGCCGGCCGACAGGTCGAACTCGCCGCCGATCATCAGCAGGGCGACCGGGACCGCCATGATCCCGATGGTCGAGGCCGCGTAGAGCACGGTCGACAGCGAGGACGCCCGGAGGAAGCTGTCGGCCACGACGGAGAAGAAGACGAGGACGGCTGCGGCCCCGACGACCGAGCCGAGCTCGGGCCGGCCGAGCAGCCTGCGCAGGGACGGGCGGGGCGGTGGGCTCCCGGCGGCCCGGGCCGCCGCGTCGGTGCCGCCCGGGGCGGTCGGTGCGGGTGCGGCCGGGCTCACCGGGTGCCCCGCGCGGTGTACTCGGCCAGTTCCTCGGCGTCCTTCGCGGTGACGATCTGCGGGCCGGTGAGCACCGGCCGCCCGCCGCCGAGGACGTTGGCGTTGTGGCGGTACAGCCACAGCAGGTCGACGGCCTCGTAGCCCTGCAGGTAGGGCTGCTGGTCGACGGCGAAGCCGATGTCGCCCGAGGACAGCGCGCGGGCGACCTGCGCGTTGAGGTCGAAGGTGTCTATCTCGGCCCTGCTGCCCGCGTCCGCCTTGGCCTTGACGGCGGTCGCGGCGAAGGGGGCGCCGAGGGTGAGCACGGCGTCGACGTCCCGGTCGGCCTGGAGGCGCGCCTCGATCGCGGCCTGCACGTCCGGCATGTTGGTGCCGTCGACGTAGAGGTTCTCCATCTTCCCCCCGAAGGTCTTCGCCGCGCCGTCGCACCGCTGCTCGTGGCCGACGTTGCCCTGCTCGTGCAGGACGCACACGGCCTTCTTCCTGCCGCGCTCGTTCAGCTCCTCGCCGACGGCCTCGCCCGCGGTGGTCTCCTCCTGCCCGATGTGGGCGAGCGCGCCGAACTCCTCGGACTGCGCGGACCCGGAGTTGACGGTGACGACGGGGATGCCGGCCTCGACGGCCTCGCGCACCGCGTCCTTCAGCGCCTCGGGCTTGGCGAGGGAGACGATCAGGCCGTCGACCTTCTGGTCGACGGCGGCCCGCACCAGCTGCGCCTGCTCGTTGCCCTCCTTGTTGTGGGAGTAGAGGAACTCGATGTTGTCCTTGGCCGCGGCCTGCTCGGCGCCCTCGCGGACGATGTCCCAGAAGGTGTCGCCCTGACCCGCGTGGGTCACCATCGCGACGGTCCAGCGGGGGGTGGTCACCGCCGCCGCTCCGGACGCCTTCGCCCGTTCCGCCCGTTCCTCCGCCCGCTTGCCGCCGGTGCTGCTGCACCCGGTGGCGGTGAGCGCGCCCAGCGCCACTGCCAGCAGTGCGCCGATCGCGCGCACACCTGTCCGAACCATCGCTGTGTCCTCGTGTCCTTTCCCGGCTCCTGCACCGCTGCGGCCGGGGCCGACCGCAGCCGTCCAGTATCCCCGACCGTCCCGGGGCCGGGCCGCCGTACGTCCGGAAAGGTTTGACACCTCCGGTCCGGAGGGGAATCTTGGGCCGTGGCCGGCCGCGCGGCGGACAGGAGCCGCCGACGCGCGGAACGACGGGCCGCCGGAGCACCGGACCGACCAAGGAGGCCCCGTGTCCCCCTCGACCGCCCGCGGCATCGGGTCCCGGACCGCCGCCGCACCCATCTCGTGGGGGGTGTGCGAGGTGCCCGGCTGGGGGCACCAGCTGTCCGCCCCGCGGGTGCTGTCCGAGATGGCCTCCCTGGGGCTGGCCGCCACCGAGTTCGGCCCCGAGGGCTTCCTCCCCGCCTGCCCCGACGAGCGGACCGCCGTGCTGGCCGGGCACGGCCTGACCCCGGTCGGCGGCTTCGTACCGGTGGTGCTGCACGACGCGGAGCGCGACCCGCTGGCCGGGATCGCCGGGGTTCTGGAGGAGTTCGCCCGCAGCGGGGCCGGGACGCTGGTCGTGGCCGCGGCCACCGGGCTGCACGGCTACGACGCGCGCCCCGTCCTGGGCGGCGACGGCTGGCGCACCCTGCTGGACAACCTGGAGCGGATCGCCGCCGCCGCGTCCCGCCACGGGATGACGGCGGTGCTGCACCCGCACGTGGGGACGATGGTGGAGAGCGCCCCGGAGGTGGACCGGGTGCTGGAGGGGTCCGGCATCGGGCTGTGCCTGGACACCGGGCACCTGCTGGCGGGCGGCGCCGACCCGGTGGCGCTGGCCCGCCGGGCCGGCCGCCGCGTCGCGCACGTCCACCTCAAGGACGTCGACGCGGCGGCCGCCGCGGCCGTCCGCTCCGGCCGCACCGGGTACGCCGAGGCGGTGGCCGCCGGGATGTACCGGCCGCTGGGCGACGGGGACGTCGACGTGCCCGCCATCGTCGAGGCGCTGGAGGGCGACGGCTACGACGGCTGGTACGTGCTGGAGCAGGACTGCGTGCTGGCCGGCGAACCCGCCCCCGGCGAGGGCCCCGTCCGCGACGTCCGGGCCTCGGTCTCCTACCTGCTGGAGCTGTAGCGCACCGGCAGGTGGTGGGGGCCGCGGATCAGCATGCCCGGCCGCCAGGTCGGTGCGGGCGCGTCGGGGTCCAGCTCCAGGTCGGGGAAGCGCTCCAGGAGGGAGGCCACCGCGATCCGCCCCTCCAGCCGGGCCAGCGGGGCGCCCAGGCAGTGGTGGATGCCGTGCCCGAAGGCCAGGTGGCCGGAGGCGTCGCGGCGGATGTCGAACTCGTCCGGCCGGGCGTACTTGGCCGGATCCCGGTCCGCGGAGGCCATGCCGATCAGGACCGGGGCGCCGGCCGGGAGCACGGTGCCGGCGATCTCCACCGGCTCGGCGGCGAAGCGGATCGTGGCGTTCTCCACCGGCCCGTCGTAGCGGAGCATCTCCTCGACCGCGTTGTCCAGCGGGGAGGGGTCGGCGCGCAGCGCGGCGAGCTGCTCGGGATGGGTCAGCAAGGCGTGCATCCCGCCTGCGATCAGGTTGACGGTGGTCTCGTGGCCGGCCACGAGCAGGAGGAAGGCCATCGCCCGCAGCTCGTCGGCGGTCAGCCGGTCGCCGTCCTCGTCGGTGGCCCGGATCAGGGCGCTCATCAGGTCCTCGCCCGGCCGGCTCCGCTTGTCCTCCAGCAGCTGCTGGAGGTAGGCGTTCATCGCGGTGGCGGCCTCGACGGTGCGCTGCGGGTCGCCGGTGGGGGCGACCAGTTCGTTGGACCACTCGCGGAACGCCTCGCGGTCCAGGAAGGGCACTCCGAGCAGTTCGCAGATGACGGTCATGGGCAGCGGGAAGGCGAGCGCGTCGACGAGGTCGGCCCGGCCCGCGGGCGCCATGGCGTCGAGCAGCCCGTCGGTGATCCGCTGGACCTGCGGCCGCATGGTCTCCACCCGCCGGGCGGTGAACTCCTTGGCCACGAGGCGGCGCAGCCGGGTGTGGTGGGGCGGGTCGACGGTGAGCATGTTGGGCCCCAGGTCCGACCGGTTGGTGCCCTCCGCGGAGGCCGCTGCGGCGAACGCCGCGGAGGCGGCGGACCAGTCCTTGACCAGCCGGGGGTCCAGGAACGCCGCCCGGGCCTCCTCGTGGCCGACGACCAGCCACACCCCGACGCCGCCCGGCTGCTCCAGGAGGTGCACCGGTCCGCTCTTCCGCATCCGGGCGTAGAAGGGGTAGGGGTCGGCGACGAACTCCTCGCCCCACTGGTCCATCGCGATCACCGACGTGGTGGACATGCTGCTCCCCCTCGGCCGTTCCTGTGCTCGTGCTCCGACGGCACCGACGGTATTCCCGACGGTGCGCCGGTGCGCGGGGAACGATCGTTTCGCGTCATTTCCCGGGCGGCCGGTGCAGGAGGACGCCGAGGAGTTCGGCGACCCGTTTGGCCGCGGTGTCCCGGTCGCAGCCGGTGAGGGCGGTGTCCAGGGCCAGGGCGGCGGCGCCGGCCGCGGCCCATTCCGGCGCGTTCTCGACGGTGACCCCGCCCGCGGCCACCAGGGGCGCCCGCGGCACCTCGGCCAGGACGTCCTTGATCCAGCCGGGCCCGAGGGACCCGGCGGGGAAGACCTTGAGCGCGTCGGCCCCCTCCTCCATGGCGCGCACCACCTCGGTGGGGGTGGACACCCCGGGCAGCACCGGGACCCCGTAGCGGTGGCCGGTGCGGATGACGTCCGGGGACAGGCCCGGGCAGGACAGGAAGCTCGCGCCGGCCTCGACCGCGGCGCGGGCGCCCTCCCCGTCCAGGACGGCGCCGGCGCCGACCAGCGCCTCGCCGCCGACCTCGCGGCTGAGCGTGCCGACCAGCTCCAGTCCGAACGGTGTGGTGAGCGAGATCTCCACGGTGGTCAGTCCGGCGGTCAGCAGCATGTCCGCCACCTCGGTGGCCCGGTCGTAGCTCTCGCCGCGGACGACGGCGATGACGCGCTGCGCAAGGGCGGCGCGGATGAGTTCCCAGCGGTACACGACGGTGCCCCCTCCTCGTCCACTCGGGAACCCGTCACGCTACCGCTCCGCCCTGCCGTCGGACACCGTCCCGGAAGCGGTTGCGCACGGGCCGCCGGAGGAGCGGCCGGGGCCGGCCGGCGGCACGGCCCGCGGCACGGTGCCCGGCGTTCGCCCCGTGCGTGACGTTCCGTCAGAGGCGCTGCTCGTCAAGGCCGTTCGCCGTCGGCCGGTGCGCCACGGACCGGACGGCCGGTACCCCATAGACTTCCGCGGGACGGAACCCGCGGGACGGGGTCCGCGTGCCGGCCGCCCCTGCGGCCGCGCCGGCCGGCCCGCCACGACCAGGAGGATGCGGACGTGCCGCCAGAACGCCCCGGGGGCGTGCAGTCCCTCGAACGCGCTTTCGACCTGCTGGAGCGGACGGCAGACGCCGGCGGCGAGGTGGGCCTGAGCGAGCTGGCCGCGAGCAGCGGTCTGCCCCTGCCCACCATCCACCGCCTGATGAGCACCCTGGTCGACCGCGGCTACGTCCGCCGGCAGCCCAACCGGCGCTACGCGCTCGGCCCCCGGCTGATCCGGCTGGGCGAGAGCGCGAGCCGGCTGCTGGGCGCCTGGGCCCGCCCGCACCTGGCCGAACTGGTCGAGGCCACCGGGGAGACCGCCAACATGGCCGTGCTCGACGGCGACGAGGCCGTCTACGTGGCCCAGGTCCCCTCGCGCCACTCGATGCGGATGTTCACCGAAGTGGGGCGGCGGGTGCTCCCGCACTCCACCGGGGTCGGCAAGGCCCTGCTGTCCACCGTGCCGGACGAGCAGGTGCGCGCCCTGCTCGCCCGCACCGGGATGCCGCCGGCCACCGACCGGACCATCACCGACCCGGACGCCTTCCTCTCCGAGCTCGCGCGGATCCGGCGGGACGGCTACGCGGTGGACGACAACGAGCAGGAGATCGGGGTGCGCTGCCTGGCGGTGACCGTGCCCGGCGCCCCCGCCGCCGCGGCGATCTCGGTGTCCGGGCCGGCCGGCCGGGTCACCGAGGCCGCGACCTCCAGGATCGTGCCCGTGCTGCAGGCGGTCGCCCGCGACCTGTCGTCGGCGCTGAGGGAGGCCGGCGGCGCGGTCAGCCCTTCCCGGTGATCCGGTCGATCGCCCGCCGGACGTCCCCGACCGGGCCGGACAGCGCGCTCACCGAGCCGAGCGCGCCGACGAGCAGCAGCAGGGCGCCGCGCAGCCGGGCGCCGTCCGGCTCCCCGGCCAGGAGGTGGGCGTCGACCGCGTCCAGCCCCTCCTCCGCCGCCCGCAGGTCCGCCGGGTCGCCCCGGTAGCCTGCCAGTTCGCGGCGCAGCGCCTGCGCGGCCGCCCGCAGTTCCGCCAGGCGCGGGTCGGCCGGCCGCGGGCCGGCCGACCGCAAGTCGTCCACCACGGGTGCACCCCTCCTCGTGCCCCGGCGCGCTCCCCCGCGCCGGACAGGCGTGATCATTGAACGCGAGAAGCCGCGCGGGCCGCCACCGGAACGGGAAAAGCCCCGGGCGCGGCACGCGGCACGCGGCGCACTGCGGGTCTCCCGCGAGCCTCGCCCGGGCCTCTCGCGGGCCTCCTGCGGGCCCGTCGGACGGGCGGCGCCGACCGGATCCGGACTTTTCCTCCTGTTTTCCGCCTCAGGGGGTAGGCGAGCGGCATGGCAGCACACGGCACCGGCGCCGGATCCCGTCCCGGCCCCGTCCCCCTCGGCCCGGGGGACGGCGGCCCGGCGGTCGCGGGCCTGCTCCTGGCGGCCGGGGGCGGCCGCAGGCTCGGGGGGCGGCCGAAGGCCCTGCTGGAGCACCGGGGGCGGCTGCTGGTCGAGCACGCCGCGGACGCACTGGTGGCCGGAGGGTGCCGCCCGGTGCACGTGGTCCTGGGCGCCGGACGCGAGGAGGTGCGGGCGCGCGCCCGCCTGGCGGGGTGCGTGCTGGTCGACAACCCGGAGTGGGCCGAGGGCGTGGGCTCCTCCCTCCGGGCGGGCCTGCGCTCGCTGGCCGGCAGCGGCGCGCAGGCGGTCGTGGTGGCCCTGGTGGACCAGCCGGGCGTCGGCCCCGAGGCGGTGCGCCGGGTGCGCGGCGCGCACCGCTCCCCGTACGGGCTGGCCGCCGCGTCCTACCGGGGACGGCGCGGGCACCCCGTGCTGCTGGGCGCCGGCCACTGGGCGCGGATCGCCTCGGCCGCCTCGGGGGACCGCGGGGCTCGCGACTTCCTCCGGGCCCGCCGGGAGGCGGTGGTGCCGGTCGACTGCGGCGACGCCGCCGACCCGTCGGACATCGACGTGCCCGCGGACCTGCGCCTCCTCCGGCCCCCTCCGCCGTCCAACGCGCCGCCTGCCGCAGGACTTTGAACTTCCGCCATACAGAAAATATCCTCCACGAACCAGAAGCGCAGACAGGAGTGAGCTCGATGTCCGCACCCGCACCGTCCTCTCCGGCCGCCGTCCACGGCGATCCCCTCCCCCGCTCCGAGGAGGTGCTCACCGATGCGGCCCTGGGCTTCGTCGCCGAGCTGCACCGGCGGTTCACCCCGCGGAGGGACGAACTCCTGGCCCTGCGCGCCGAGCGCCGCGCGCAAATCGCCCGCGCCGGGACCCTGGACTTCCTCCCCGAGACCGCCGGCATCCGCGACGGCGACTGGAAGGTGGCCCCGGCCCCGCCCGCGCTGGAGGACCGGCGCGTGGAGATCACCGGCCCGCCCGACCGGCGGATGACCGTCAACGCGCTCAACTCCGGGGCGAGGGTCTGGCTCGCGGACTTCGAGGACGCCACCTCCCCCACCTGGGAGAACGTCGTCCTGGGCCAGCTCAACCTGATCGACGCCTTCGAACGCCGCATCGACTTCACCACCCCGGAGGGGAAGTCCTACGCCCTGCGCCCGGACGAGGAGCTGGCCACCGTCGTCGTCCGCCCGCGCGGCTGGCACCTCGACGAGCGCCACGTCACCGTCGGCGACGAGGCGGTGCCCGGCGCCCTGGTCGACTTCGGCCTGTACTTCTTCCACAACGCCGAAAGACTGCTCGCACGCGGCAGGGGCCCCTACTTCTACCTGCCGAAGACCGAGAGCCGGCTCGAGGCCCGGCTGTGGAACGACGTCTTCGTCTTCGCCCAGGACCGCTTGGGCGTCCCGCAGGGCACGGTGCGCGCCACCGTGCTGATCGAGACCGTCACCGCCGCCTTCGAGATGGACGAGATCCTCTACGAGCTGCGCGACCACGCCTCCGGCCTCAACGCCGGCCGCTGGGACTACCTGTTCAGCATCGTGAAGAACTTCCGCGACGCCGGGGAGCGGTTCGTCCTGCCCGACCGCAACGCGGTGACGATGACCGCGCCGTTCATGCGCGCCTACACCGACCTGCTGGTGCGCACCTGCCACCGGCGCGGCGCCCACGCCATCGGCGGCATGGCCGCCTTCGTCCCCTCCCGGCACGACCCCGGGGTCAACGAACGGGCGCTCAAGAAGGTCCGGGCGGACAAGGACCGCGAGGCGGCCGACGGCTTCGACGGCTCCTGGGTGGCCCACCCCGACCTGGTGCCGGTCTGCCGGGCCTCCTTCGACGCGGTGCTCGGCGACCGCCCGCACCAGAAGGACCGGCTGCGCGAGGACGTGCACGTCACCGCCGGACAGCTGCTGGACATCGGCTCCACCGGGGCCCGGCCCACCGCCGAGGGGCTGCGCAACGCCGTGCAGGTCGGCACCCGGTACATCGAGGCGTGGCTGCGCGGGACGGGCGCGGTGGCCGTCTTCAACCTGATGGAGGACGCCGCCACCGCGGAGATCTCCCGCTCCCAGATCTGGCAGTGGGCGCGCAACGCGGTGGTGCTCGACACGGGCGAGAAGGTCACCCCCGAGCTGGTGCGGCACGTCGCGGACGAGGAGCTGGCCGCCGTCAGCACCGAAATCGGGGAGGACGCCTTCGCGGCGGGCCGCTGGGCCCAGGCCCACGACCTGTTCCTGCAGGTCGCCCTGGACGAGGAGTTCATCGACTTCCTCACCCTGCCCGCCTACCAGCTGCTCGCCTGAGCCGCGGGGCCCCCGGGCTCAGGCCGCCGCCGGGCGCAGCGCGAGGACGGCGACGTCGTCGCAGGCCATGACGCCCGGGGCGGAGAGCGTCCGCGCCAGGGCCCCCACCAGCTCCTCCGGAGGGCGCCCGGCGTGCGCGCGGGCCGCGGCCACGACGGGGCCCTCTCCCAGCCGGCCGCCCTCGCACTGGGCGTCGAGCAGGCCGTCGGTGTAGCACAGCAGCAGGTCGCCCTCCTCCAGCACGCTGCCCGCGGTGCCGAACTCGGCCCCCGGCAGGATCCCGGCCAGCGGGCCCGTCGGGTACAGCCGCTCCAGCCGGCCGTCGGACCGCACCACGAGGGCCGGCAGGTGCCCGGCGTTGGCCAGGCGGACGGTGAGCCGGCAGCCGGGGCCCTCGCCGATCTCGGCCACTCCGTGCAGTGCGCTGCAGAAGACCGGGTCCATGGAGGGCGAGGCCCCCGCGAGCGCCGTGTTGAGCCGGCCGAGCACCTCGCCAGGCGGCAGGCCCCGGCCCGCCTCGCGGCGCACGAGGGCCGACGCCTCCTCCGCGGCGGCCGCCGCCTGGAGGCCCTTGCCCACCGAGTCGCCCAGGGTGAACCTCACCCGCCGGCCGTCGGCGCCGCCCCCGCAGGGCCACAGGTCGAGGAAGTCGCCTCCCCGGCGCGCGGCGCCGACGGGGCGGTAGAGCCGCGCCGATTCGACGCCGGCGACGGCCGGCGGACAGGAAGTGGGGTGGATGGGGCTTCTCCTTCGCGCGGAACGAGACGGCTCGGCACGGCCGGAGAACGCGAAGGAGCGTTCCGGTATGGCGGGCGGAGTCCGGGCCCACCGGAGACGACCACTCAACAGAGCCTCCCGCGGCGGAGGACGACCGGCCGTCGTCCGAGCGGGGCACGGGGGCTCGCACCGAGTTTCGTCACGCACTGTATGTGTTCGGACACGGCTCGCGCAAGAAGTGATCCCCTTTCGGTACGGGCGCACGCGCCCCGGCGCACACCCCCTGGAACGCGCCCCGCCCCGGCCGTCCGGCCTGGCGGCCCCGGCGGACGGGCGGCCGGGGCGACCCGGAGGGGGCTACGGCCAGATGTGCTCCCTGGTCCAGCCGTCGGCACCGTGCCGGTAGCGGACCCTGGTGTGGAGGCGGTCCGGGGAGGCCTCCCACAGCTCCACCTCCGTCGGCCTGACGCCGTACAGGGTCCAGGCGGGAGGGCAGGGGACCTCGCCGGGGTGGGCCGCGGAGACGCGCCGGTACTCCTCCACGACCTCGGCCCGGCCCGCCGCCGGCCCCGTGCGGTGCAGGTGGGCACAGAGCCGCGAACCGCGGCCCCGCTCGGCGAAGTCCCGCTCGGACAGGGCGCGCCCCGCGTCCGCCGCCCGGCCCGTGATGCGCACCTGCCGGGCCACTGCCGGCCAGTGGAACTGCAGGGCGACCCGCGGGTTCCGGGCGATCTCCAGCCCCTTGCGGCTGTCGGACCGCGTCGCGAAGAACACCTGCCCGTCGTCGATGTCCTTGCAGATCAGCACGCGGCTGGACGGGGTGCCGTCGTCCGCGACGGTGCACAGGGTCATCGCGTGGGGCTCCGGCTGGCCGGCGGCGGCAGCGGCGAGGAGCCACTCCCCGACGGCCCGCAGCGGGTTCTCCGGGAGGTCCTCGGCACGGAACCCGGGAGGATCGAGGCCCTCGAACACCGGGAAGTCCCTCAAACGGCTTCGCATCGTCTCGCTCACCGGCGGCACACTACCCACCGGAAGACCGCCCGGGGCGGGGAACGACCGCAACCCCGCTCGGCCGCTCGGCCGCTCGGCCCACGGTCCCGCCGTGCGGGGATGATTTTCCGGCCTCCCGCGCACCGGGGAGGGAGGTCCGGGGGACGGTGTCCGGTGGTTCGGTGCCCCACCGTTCGCGGACTCCGCGGGAGGGGCGGGCGGCGGCACCCTCCGCCCCCTTCCCCTCCCCGTACCCGGAGAACCCGTATGAGACTTCCAGCCCTGCGACGACTGCCCGGCGCGGTGCTCGCGCTGGCCGTGCTCGCCCCCCTCGCGGCAGGGGCCGCCTTCACCGCCGCCGACGCACCGGCCGCCGCCGCACCGGCCGTCCAGCCGGATCCCGCCCCGGTCCCCATGACCACCGCCGGCACCGGCGACTTCCGGCTGCGCTGGCGGAACGACGACCGCCGCGAGGCCGCCGCCCTGAGGCGAGCCGTCAACGGGAGCGACGACCGGGTCCGCCTGGGGACCCTGCTGGACACCCAGCAGGGCCGCAGGCAGGCCAGGCACAAGTGCACCCAGGCCACGCGGTCGGGCAGCGTCCTCCACGGCTTCAACCGCACCTCCACCGACTGGTGGTGCCTGCCCCGGTCGAACGCCGCCTCCACGGACTGGACCCCGCAGGGCATCAGCAGCACCGAGGACTCCCAGCAGCAGGGCACCGTGGACGGACGCAAGGCGTTCGTCTTCTCCTGGCACTCGGGCGGTGTCGGCCAGTCGGGGCTGGGCACCCGCCTGAGCTTCCTCGACCCCAGGAACGGCCGGTACATGCACGTGCTGCTCGTCGAGCCCCGCCCCGACGGCAACGGCCGCATGTCCTACACCAACCTGACCACGCACGCGGGCGGCGTCGCCTGGTACCTCAACTACCTCTTCGTCGCCGACACCCGCGGCGGACTGCACGTCTTCGACATGCACTACCTGCTCGACCTGGCGAACAGCCCCGCCGGGAGCACCCAGCCGACGGACCGGGTCGGCCGGTACGGGAACACGTACTACGCGCGCGGCTACTCCTTCGCCCTGCCCAGGATCGGCACCTGGGCCAACCAGGGCGACGCGCTCTACGACTTCGCCTCCGTGGACCGCTCCTCCCCCGACCCCGAGATCCTGACCGGGGAGTGGTGCAACCTCTCCAGGCCGAACGCCTCCTGCCGCGTCGGCCGGGTCGCGCGCTGGAGGGCGAGCGACCTGACGGACTTCGTCGGCACCGACCCCTTCTCCGGCACGGCCCGGGCACGCAGCGCCTACCACCTGCCCACCCCGTACACCCAGGGAGCCGTCTCCTGGAACGGCTGCTACAACACCGACAAGGGCGGTGCGGGGAGCAGGCCGCTCCTGATCACCACCAGGCCGGGCCGGACCGCCCTGCGGACCCAGCGCGGCGCACTCGGGCTCCAGGACCTCACCCTGTACCGGTCGACCAACAGGCTGTGGACCGTCACCGAGCACCCCGACACCGACAACCGGGTGCGGCGGGTGCTGTACGGGGTGCCCAGGCCCTCCTGCCCGTAGACGGCCCGCTCCCCCGCCCCCGTGCGGCCCCACGGCGCCCCCGCTCAAGCGCGCGGGGGCGCCGTCGCGCGTCCGCCCCGGAGACGGAGACCGGAGGTTCGCTCCCGGGCACCCTTTCTTAGCGATTTCGGGTGATCAGTGGTGATCAGGCATCAGATGCCCTTCCTGTCCTGCCGATACGGGGATGGCGGCCGGCTCGTGGCCGCCCACGTCCCCTCACAAGGAGATGGGAATGCACCTGCGCAGAAGACTCGCAGTGCTCGTCGCGGGAGCACTGTTCGCCCTGGGCGGCAGCGGAACGGGCGCCGTCGCCCACGCCCCCTCGGCGCACACCGCCCCCGCCGACGGCACGGTCGCCTCCGACTGCCCCAAGGAGGACCGGGCCGCCCCCGCGACCATGCCCCTGGACCGTCCCCCGGGCGACCGGGACGACTTCTACCGGGGCATCTGGCAGCTCGGCCCCGACGAGCTGCCCCGCCGGGGGCCGATCGGCGAGATGCTGCGCGGCTACGACCGCACGGGCGGCATGAGCATCTCCGCCTTCATGCGGTGCTACTGGAACTCCGACGCGAAGAACTGGTGGTACCCGAAGGCGGAAGGGTTCCTGCTGGACGACGACGACCGCCCGATCAAGGGCAAGGTGACCCTGAGGCGCGGGCAGTACGTCGACCTCTTCGGCACCGGTGAGGGAAGGTTCCTGGCCCCCGCCGGAACGCCGTACAGGCTCCGGGCCATCCCGCCCGGCAACCTCAACACCTACGACAAGGACTACCCCTACAGCTACCGCCTCTACAGGGTGGGCAAGTCGTTCCCCGTGGACGCCGGCCCCGTCGCCGCCTGGTTCGGGCAGCCCGGCGGCGGCCTGCAGTACGTGGTGAACGCCCAGTACTTCCCGCCCACCCCCGACCGCATCAACATCCCGTGGCTGCTGAAGCGCGGCTACCTGGAGCGCGTGAACTGACCCGGCGGACCGCAGGCGGCGGGCCCCGGCCCGCCGACCGGAAGGAAGGGACGATGAACCGGAACGAGTTGGCGCGGGCGCTGCGGCAGGCCGGCGTCGCGGACGTGCTGTACGAGATCCCCGGTGTCCACGAGCCCCGGACGCGGTCGGACGTCCACTACTTCCTGCGCCGGGAGCCCGGCTCCTGGGTGGTGGGGGTCAGCGAGCGCGCGGAGGAGGACTTCGCGCGCCGCTTCCCCACCGAGGACGAGGCCTGCCGGTACCTGTTCGGCCTCCTCGACCCCAGCACCCGTCCGCCCCGTCCGCCCGACGCGGCCGAGCGCGTCGCGGAGGTGCTGGGGCACAGCCAGGAGATCCAGAGGGAGGCGTGGGAGCAGTTCGGGCGCGCCCGCCGGGAACGGGAGCGCCCACCGGGCGAGGGGTGACGGGCGGCGGCCGGTGCCGCCGCCCCCTCCCCTCGCACGCCGGCCCGGGCGGGTCCCACCCGCCCGGGCCTTTCCGCGCCCGGAGCCCGGAGAGACCCTCCGGCCCCCGGGGCCGCCGCGGTGTCAGGCCGGTGCGCGCCAGATCCGGTCCAGCACGGCCTCCGGCAGGCCGCTGCGCGCCACCGCCTCCGCCCGCACGGACTCCGCGGTCGCGCCCTCGGCGGCCACGCAGCGGTCGGGCCGCACCAGCAGCACCCGCCCCGTCCCGGCCGGCAGCCGCAGGCGCTCGGCGAGCGCGTCGTCGGGCAGGAGGACCACCCGCACGCCCGCCCACCGCGGCGCGGCCGGGTCGGGCGGCGCCTCGCCCGGGCGCCCCCGCACGACCCAGGTGAAGCCCAGGGGGTCGAGGAGCCGGTGGAGTCTTCCGCCGCCGCGCAGCAGCGGGTCGGGCATGCGGCGGCCCGCCGCGCCGGAGGACCCGGCCAGTACGGCCGGCGGGTTGTCGGGGTAGGCGGTCTCGAGCATCCCGACGTCGCGCCCGAGCCTCGCCCGCACGGCGGGCAGCGCCAGGAGCACCGGCGCGACGGCGCCGAGCAGCCCGCGGACGGCGGCGCCCCGCGCGGTGAGCACCGCGGTGGCGCGGGTGGTGCCCCGCACCATCGCGCGGGCCACCGCCCGCCGCTCCGTCCCGTAGCCGTCGAGGAGCAGGTCGGCGGCCCGCGCGCTGCCCGCCCGCCGGGCGGCCGCGATCCTCCAGAGCAGGTCGTGCGCGTCCTGCACGCCGGTGTTGAGCCCCTGCCCGCCCACCGGGCTGTGGACGTGGGCGGCGTCGCCGGCGAGGAGGACCGGGCCTGCGCGGTAGCGGTCCGCGAGGCCGTGGGCCAGGTCGAACTGCGACGTCCAGACCACGTCGTGGCTGCCGAAATCGATACCCGCCCTCCGCCGGACCAGTTCGTCGAGGAAGGGCTCGTCGACGGTGACCGGGCGGTCCGGGGAGGCCCCGGGGAGGTGCGCGATGATCCGCCACCGGCCCGGTTCCGGCACGGGCACGATCAGCAGCAGCCCTTCCGGTCCGAGGAAGACGTGGCCCTCGTCCTCCGGGAGCGGGGCGGTGGTGCCCACGTCGGCCAGGACGAACGTCGCCCCGGACGCGGAGCGGTCCAGCCGCAGTCCGGCCGACTCCCGGACGCGGCTGCGGCCGCCGTCGCAGCCGACCAGCCGGCGCGGGACCACCGTCTCGGCGGCGCCGTCCGCATGCACCAGGACCGCCTCGACCGGGTGGTCCGGGCCGGCCGGGTCCGCGGGGTCGGCCCGGGCGCGGAGCGCGTCGAAGGAGACCTGCCACTCCACCGCGCCGCCCAGCTCGCCGAGGCGCTCCTCGAGGACCCGTTCCGTGGCGTACTGGGGGACAGACAGCCAGAAGGGGTGGTCGGTGTCGCCCCACGGCAGGTCGAGCAGGTCGATGCGGGCGGGGCGGCGGGCGGGACGGCGGCACCGCCCACCACCCCGCCCGCCGCCCGCGTTGAGCGCCGCGATGCGGGTGCCCTCGGCGAGGAGGCGGTCGGCCACGCCCGTCGTGTCGAGGACCTCGAGCGTGCGGGCGTGGAGGACGAGCGCCCTGGAGAAGGCGGAGCGGCCGGGCCTGCGGTCGACGATCCGCACGGTCAGGCCGTGGCGCAGCGCCTCGCAGGCGGCGGTCAGGCCCGTCGGCCCGGCGCCGACGACCAGCACGTCGACGTCGCCGCGGTCCGCCGCGGCCTCCGCCGCCGGCGGCGGGGGCCGCGCGGCGGTCCGGCGGGGGGTTCCGTGTTCCGGTTCGGGTGCCATCGGCCGTCTCCCCGGTCTCGGGATCGCCCGGCCCCTCCGGGGGCGGGCCCCGCCGGGTCGGCCGGGCCGCGGTGCGCCGGCGGCGGGCGGCGCGGGGTGCGCCGCCGGGCCGGCCCGGGGCCGCGGCGGCCGGGCGGGTCTCCCGGCTGCTGCCCGGAACGGGCCGCCGGAATCCCCGGCCAGGCGGGGATTCCCCGCCCGGCCGGGCCCGTCACCCCGTCACAGGCCCAGGGCCTCGGCGGCGGTGCGGCGCAGTTCGACCTTGCGGACCTTGCCGCTGACGGTCAGCGGGAAGCCCTCGACGACGTGGACGTACGCGGGGACCTTGTAGTGGGCCAGCCGGCCGCGGCAGAACTCGGCGACCTCCTCGGCGGTCAGTCCGGCGTCCGGGTCGCGCAGCACGACGCAGGCGCAGACCGCTTCGCCGTAGCGCGGGTCGGGGACCCCGACGACCTGGACGTCGGTGATCGCGGGGTGCCGGTACAGGAACTCCTCGACCTCCCTGGGGTACACGTTCTCCCCGCCGCGGATGATCATGTCCTTGCTGCGGCCGACGATGTTCACGTAGCCGTCGGGGTTCATCACGGCCAGGTCGCCGGTGTGCATCCAGCCGTCGGCGTCGACCGCCTCCGCGGTCCGCTCCGGGTCCTCCCAGTAGCCGAGCATGACCGAGTAGCCGCGGGTGCACAGCTCACCGGTGGTCCCGCGCGGCACGACCTCCCCGGTGGCCGGGTCCACCACCTGCACCTGGAGGTGCGGCAGGACGCGGCCGACGGTGGCGGTGCGGTGCTCGAGGTCGTCGTCGCGGCGGGTCTGGGTGGACACCGGCGAGGTCTCGGTCATGCCGTAGCAGATGGACACCTCGACCATGTGCATCTCGGAGACGACCCGCTTCATCACCTCGACCGGGCAGGGCGAGCCGGCCATGATGCCGGTGCGCAGCGAGCCCAGGTCGTGGGAGGCGAAGTCGGGCAGGTCGAGTTCGGCGATGAACATCGTCGGCACCCCGTACAGGGAGGTGCAGCGCTCGGCGGCGACGGCGCGCAGGGTGGCGGCCGGGTCGAAGGCGGGCGCGGGGATCACGATGCAGGCGCCGTGGCTGGTGGCCGCCAGGTTCCCCATGACCATGCCGAAGCAGTGGTAGAAGGGCACCGGCAGGCAGACGCGGTCCTGCTCGGTGTAGGCGACGAGCTCGCCCACCCAGTAGCCGTTGTTGAGGATGTTGCGGTGGGAGAGCGTCGCGCCCTTGGGGAAGCCGGTGGTTCCCGAGGTGTACTGGATGTTGATCGGGTCGTCGCACCCCAGGGCCGCCTGGTGGGCGGCCGGCTCGCCCGGGTCGACGGACGCGCCGTCGTCGACCAGGGCCTGCCAGGTCGGGTCGCCGATGTACACGGTCTCGCGCAGCTGCGGGCAGGAGGGGCGCACCTGCTCCACCATGGCCCGGTAGTCGCTGGTGCGGTACTCGGTGGAGGCGACCAGGAAGGAGATCCCGGACTGGTTGAGCACGTACTCCAGCTCGTGCACCCGGTAGGCGGGGTTGATGTTGACCATGATCGCGCCGATGCGGGCGGTGGCGTACTGCACCAGCACCCATTCGGCGCAGTTGACGGCCCATATGCCGACCCGGTCGCCGCGCCGCACGCCGCGGGCGATCAGGCCGCGGGCCACGTCGTCGACCGCCCGGCCGAACTCGGCGTAGGTCCAGCGGCGCCCGGAGGGGACGTCGACGAGGGCGTCGCGGCCGGGGTGCGCGGCCACCGTGCGGTCCAGGTTGGCGCCGATGGTCTCGTCCAGCAGGGGCAGGTCGGTGGGGCCGGCGGCGAAGGAGAGGGTCTCGTTCACGGGAGCGGTCTCCTTGGGTGGGCGTGCCCCGCCGGGACGCGGTGGCGTCCGTCGGGGCGGGCGCGGGGAGGGGCGGAACGGGGGGATTCAGTAGTCGGAAGCCTTGACGACGACGTCGGCGCGGCCGACGTGGGTGGTGCCCGGGCGGGGCCGCGGTCCGGGCGTGCGGACCGCGGCCCCGCCCGGGTCACAGCGCGTCCTCGCGGTACTCGGCGTCGTTCGGCGCGCCGCCGGACTGCTCCGCGCGGGCCCGCAGCTCGATCCGGCGGATCTTCCCGGAGACGGTCTTGGGCAGGTCGGAGAACTCCAGGCGGCGGATCCGCTTGTAGGGGGCGAGCACCTTCCGGGAGTGGGCGAAGATCGCCCGGGCCGTCTCCGCGTCCGGCTCCCAGCCGGCGGCAAGGACGACGTACGCCTTGGGCACGGCCAGGCGCAGCGGGTCGGGCGAGGGCACCACGGCGGCCTCGGCCACGGCCTCGTGCTCCAGCAGGGCGCTCTCCAGTTCGAACGGGGAGATCTTGTAGTCGGAGGCCTTGAAGACGTCGTCGGCTCGGCCGACGTAGGTGATGTAACCGTCGGCGTCGCGGGAGCCGATGTCGCCGGTGCGGTAGCGGCCGCCGGCCATGACCTCGGCGTTGCGCTCGTCGTCGCCCAGGTAGCCGGTCATCAGGCCGACGGGGCGCTCGGCGGTCAGGTCGACGCAGATCTCCCCCTCGTCGCCGACGGCGCCGGTGACCGGGTCGACCAGGACGACGGAGTAGCCGGGGCAGGGGCGGCCCATGGAGCCGGCCTTGATCGGCTGACCGGGGGTGTTGGCGATCTGCACGGTGGTCTCGGTCTGGCCGAACCCGTCGCGCACGGTCACCCCCCAGGTGCGGCGGACGTGCTCGATGACCTCCGGGTTGAGCGGCTCCCCGGCGGCGACGACGCTCTTCGGCGGGGTGGCCAGCTTGGACAGGTCTGCCTGGATGAGCATCCGCCACACGGTCGGCGGGGCGCAGAAGCTGGTGACGCCGCAGCGGCCCATCTCGGTGAGCAGCCGGTCGGCGTCGAACCGGGTGTAGTTGTGGATGAAGACGGTGGCCCCGGCGTTCCAGGGGGCGAAGACGTTGCTCCAGGCGTGCTTGGCCCAGCCCGGGGAGGAGATGTTCAGGTGCACGTCGCCGGGGCGCAGCCCGATCCAGTACATCGTCGACAGGTGGCCGACCGGGTAGGAGACGTGGGTGTGCTCCACCAGCTTGGGCCGGGCGGTGGTCCCGGAGGTGAAGTAGAGCAGCAGGGTGTCGTCGGCGGCGGTGGGCCCGGTGGGGGTGAACTCCTCGGGGGCCCCGGCCGAGTCCCCGTAGGACAGCCAGCCCTCCGGCGCCCCCGCGCCGACGGCGATGCGGGTGTAGTCGCCGGGCACCTCGTCGAACTTGGCGGCGTCCTCGGCGCGGGCGACCACGTGCCGGGCCTGCCCGCGCTCGACGCGGTCGCGCAGGTCGACCGGGCCGAGGAGGGTGGTGGCGGGGATGAGGACGGCGCGCAGCTTCATGGCCGCCAGCATCGTCTCCCACAGCTCGGTCTGGTTGCCGAGCATCAGCACGATCCGGTCTCCGGCCCGCACGCCCTGCGCGGCGAGCCAGTTGGCGACCTGGCCGGAGCGGCGGGACATCTCCCGGAAGGAGACGCGTTCCTCGCTGCCGTCCTCCTCGACGATCCACAGGGCGGTGGCGTCGTTGCCGTCGGCCATCGGGTCGAACCAGTCCAGGGCCCAGTTGAACTCCTGCGGGCGCGGCCAGCGGAATTCACGGTGGGCGGTGTCGTAGTCCTCCCGGTGGGCCAGCAGGAAGTCGCGTGCCGCGCGGAACTGCTCCGCGCCGCTGGCTGCCGTCATGTTTCCTCCACGTTGCTGCCGGGCTACCGTGCATGCTGAGCGCTGTGATCCAGGTCTCACTACCCCCGGACGGGGGTGAAGGGTGCGAGAACGTGAGCGAAACGGGTGACATACGGGCCGCGCTGCTGGCGCTGCGGCGCACCAGCGGCCTACCGGTCGCCTTCGGCGGCGCGGTCGCCGGGTCGGGTGCCGGGACGGGCGCCGGGGCGGGGCGGCTGCGGATCGGCGAGCTGTCCGGGGCCGCGACCGGCGCGCTGCGCGGTCTCGCGGTCACCGCGGGCAACGGCCTCGGCGGCAAGGCGGTGGCGCTGTCCCGCCCGTTCGCGGTCAGCGACTACCCGGCCTCGGCGGCCATCAGCCACGAGTACGACGCGGCGGTCGGCGCGGAGGGCCTGCGGGCGGTCCTGGCGGTGCCGGTCGTGGTGGGGCGCACGGTACGGGCCGTGCTGTACGGGGCGCTGCGCGAGCCGCTGGCCCTCGGCGACCGGACCCTGGACGCGGCGGTGGCGGTGGCCCGCGACCTGGAGCAGACCCTCGCGGTGCGCGACGCCGAGCGGCGGCTGCTGGCCCGGCGGCCGTCCGCCCCGGGCCCCGGGACCGGCCCCGGGACCGACGGCGGCGCGGACGGCGGGCCGGGCACGGGCCGGGCGGCCGCCGCCGCGTGGGAGGAGGTCCGCGGGGCCCACGGCGAGCTGCGGGCCCTGGCCCGCGCGGCCGACGACCCCCTGCTGCGGGCCCGGCTGGAGGCGGTGTGCGCGCGGCTGGCGTCCGCCGCCGGCGGGAGCACCGGCGGGGACGCGCGCGCGGCCGGCGGCACCGGCACGGCACAGGCCCCGGCGGCACCGGCCGCCCCTCTCTCCCCGCGCGAACTGGACGTGCTGGTCTGCGTCGCCTCGGGGGCGACCAACGGCGCCGCCGCGGCGGCCCTGGGGCTGCGCCCGGAGACCGTCAAGAGCTACCTGCGCTCGGCCATGCGCAAGCTGGGCGCCCACACCCGCCTGGAGGCCGTCGTCGCGGCCCGCCGCGCCGGCCTGCTGCCCTGAGGGGCGTCCGACAGGAGGGGGCAGACAGGAGGAAGGCCGGCAGGAGGGGCCCCGGCCGTCCGGCCGGGGCGTCGGCCCCGGTCGTGACGGAGGGGCCGGCCAAGGAGCCCCGGGCGGTCGCCGCGCCGGGGCCCCGACGGGCCCTCAGGGCCGTGCGATGCGGACGGCGATCTCGGCGATCCGCCGGGCGGCGGTCTCGGGAGGCGCGGTCGGCTGGAAGACGTGGCTGACCGTCATGCGGACGAGCGTCTCGACGACCAGGTCCCGCGACTCGGCGTCGACGGTCGGCCACGCGTCCTCCGCGTATGCGGTCAGCATCGCCGAGGCGGTCTCCAGGAGGGGCTCGGTGCGGGTGGTCAGGAGTTCGAGGAGGTCGTCGTCGCCCCCTCGTGAACCGGTGAGTACGGCCTTGAGGAGCGGGTTGTCGGCGGCGGCCCGCAGCGTGTACTCGACGCCGGCGGTGACGGCGTCCCCCAGGTCGTCGGGGTGGTCGAGGAGCTGTTCCTGTATGCCGAGCAGGAACCGCTCGATCTCGCGCCGTACGAGTGCCTCGCCGATCGCCGCCTTGGTGCCGTACTCGGTGTAGAGGGTCTGCCGGCTCACCCCGGCCGTGGCGGCGATGCGGGTCATGCGCAGCCGGTCCCAGCCGCCTGCGGCGACCTGCTCGTAGGCGGCGTCCAGGAGCCGCTCCTTGAGCAGTGAGCGGACCGACTCTCGATAGCGCGTCATCGCGACCATCCTAGCGAATTTCGCCCATCCCCTTGACGGTTACCGAGGGTACTGTCTAATTTCTGGACAGTTTTTCGAGAACTGTAAAGTTGGAGGTGGTGGCATGGCGGAGATCGCGCAGCCCGGCGGATCGCCCGCTCGGGCGTCGAGCGCGTCGCAGGCCCAAAGGGCGCCGAGCGCGTCGCGGTCGGAGCAGGCGTCACAGGGGCGGCAGGCGACCTGGCGGGACGGCAAGAGGTACCTGTGGCTGCTCGGACTGGTCGTCCCGGCGTACCCGTTCACCGCGTGGGGCCTGGTCGAACTCACCGGCTCGGGGTTCTTCTGGTGGTCGGCGCTCCTGATCGTCTTCGGGCTGGTCCCGCTGCTGGACCTCCTGGTCGGCAAGGACTCGAACAACCCGCCCGACAGCGTGCTCGCCTGGCTGGAGGGCGACCGCTACTACCGCTGGTGCACCTACCTCTACCTGCCGCTGCAGTACGCCGGGCTGGTCCTGGCCTGTTGGCTGTGGACGACCGGCGGCCTCTCGGCCGCGGACAGGGCGGGGCTCACGGTCACCGTCGGCGTCGTCGCGGGGCTCGGCATCAACACGGCGCACGAACTCGGCCACAAGAAGGAGTCGCTGGAGCGGTGGCTCGCCCGCATCGCGCTCGCCCAGACCTTCTACGGCCACTTCTACATCGAGCACAACCGCGGCCACCACGTCCGCGTCGCCACGCCCGAGGACCCCGCCAGCTCGCGCCTGGGCCAGACGTTCTGGGCGTTCCTGCCCCGCTCCGTGTTCGGCTCCCTGCGCTCGGGATGGCACCTGGAGAAGGCCAGGCTGGCCCGCCGGGGCAAGGGCCCGTGGACGCCGCAGAACGACGTGCTCAACGCGTGGGCGATGTCGGCGGCGCTGTTCGGGGCCCTGGCCGTCGCCTTCGGGCCCGGCGTCCTGCCGTATCTGGCCGTGCAGGCGGTCATCGGGTTCTGCCTGCTGGAGGTCGTCAACTACCTGGAGCACTACGGGCTGCTCCGGCAGAAGGGCGCCACGGGCCGCTACGAGCGCTGCACCCCCCGGCACAGCTGGAACAGCGACGACATCGCCTCCAACGTGTTCCTGTACCACCTGCAGCGGCACAGCGACCACCACGCCAACCCCACCCGCCGCTACCAGGCGCTGCGCCACTTCGAGGAGTCCCCGCAGCTGCCGTCGGGCTACGCAGGCATGATCCTGCTCGCCCTCGTGCCGCCCCTGTGGCGCCGCGTCATGGACCCCCTGGTACTGGCGCACTACGGCGGCGACGTCGCCCGCGCCAACATCCAGCCGCGCCGGCGCGCCCGGGTCCTGGCCCGCTACGGGGGTGGGGCGGCGTGAGCCGGTACCGCTGCCCCGTCTGCGACTACGTGTACGACGAGGCCTCCGGCGAGCCCCGCGAGGGCTTCCCCGCAGGCACCCCCTGGGACGCCGTCCCCGACGACTGGTGCTGCCCCGACTGCGGGGTCCGCGAGAAGATCGACTTCGAGGAGACGTCATGAACCCCGTGAAGGTCTGGGAGTGCCTGGTGTGCGGCTTCGTCTACGACGAGGCCGAGGGATGGCCGGAGGAGGGCATCGCCCCCGGCACCCGCTGGGAGGACGTCCCCGACGACTGGTGCTGCCCCGACTGCGGAGCGGCCAAGGCCGACTTCGAGATGGTCGAGACGAGCCGTGCCTGAGCCCGCGCCCCGCACCGTCGCCGTCGTCGGCACCGGAGTGGCCGGCACGACCGCCGCGCTGACGCTCCGCAAGGAGGGGTTCGAGGGGCGGATCGTCCTGATCGGCGACGAGCCCCACGAGCCGTACCGCAGGCCGCCGCTGTCCAAGGACCTGCTCCGGGGCGACGTGCCCCCGGAGCGGGCCCGCCTCAAGCCGTCGTCCGCCTGGGCCGAGCAGGGCGTCGAACTGCTCACCGGCACCGCCGTCACCGGCCTGGACGCCTCCGCCCTGCACTTCGCGGACGGCTCCCGGCTCCCCTGTGACCGGCTCCTCCTGGCCACGGGCGCCCGCCCCCGAACCCTCCCCCGGGCGGCGGGGCTCGACCGCGTGCACACCCTGCGCACCCTCGACGACCTCCCCGCCCTGCGCGGGGACCTGGCCTCCGGCGGCCCCCTGCTCGTCGTCGGCGCGGGACTGGTCGGTCTGGAGGTGGCGGCCACCGCGCGGCAGGCGGGCTGCGAGGTCACGGTCCTGGAGGCGGCGGACCGCCCCCTCGGCCGGGTGCTGCCCCCCGTTCTCGGGCGGGCCGTCGCCGACCTGCACCGCGCCAACGGCGTACGGGTGCACACGGGGGTGGGACTGCGGAGCCTGGCCCGGCACGGCGACACCCTCGTCGCCACCGGCCACGACGGCACCGAGTGGACGGCCGCGGCGGTGCTGGTCGCCGTCGGCACGGTGCCGGAGACCGCCCTCGCCGAGCGGGCCGGACTGGCCGTGGCCGACGGCATCGTCGTCGACCGGTACGGCGCCACCGGCGTGCCGCACGTGTACGCGGCGGGCGACGTCGCCCGCCGCCCCGACCCCGTCCTGGGCGGGCTGCACCGCGTCGAGCAGTGGAACCACGCCCAGGAGCACGGCGCGGCCGTCGCCGCGAACATGCTCGGCGGGCGCAGGCCCTTCGACGCGGTCCCGTGGGGCTGGACCGACCAGTACGGCGTCGTCCTGCAGTTCTGCGGGCACCCCGCCGTCGGCGACGACATCGCCGTGGACGGCGACCCCGGCGGCTTCGACTTCACCGCGGTCGTCCGCCGCGACGGCCGACCCGTCGGCGGCGTCGCCGCCGGGCGCCCCGCCGGGTTCCGCGCCCTCCGCGGGCTCGTCGCCGAACACTCCGTCGCCGGCCACGGCCTGCCGGCGGCCGCCCCCGCCTGAAGCCGGCCGCGCCCGGGGCCCGCGTCCGGTCCGGCGGGCCCCGGGCACGGCGCCTGCGGTCCCCGCCCCGGCGCCGGGACACGTGATGATGCCGCTGCTCACAGCACCGGCCCCCGCACCTCAGCGACCGGGCTCCAACGCGGGCGTTCCCGGTCGCACCGCCGACCGGTCCGGCATCGACGCGGACGAGCCCGCCGGCCGTTTACTCGATCGACCCGCACGCGGGGCCCAGTTAGGTTGGCGCGATGACCGAACTGCGCACCGAACGTCTCGTGCTCCGCGGATGGCGGGAGTCGGACATCGCCCCGTGGGCGGCCATGAACGCCGATCCCGAAGTCCGCGAACACTTCCCGGACCTGCTCACCCGGGAGCAGAGCGAGGCGTCAGTCGCCCGTTTCCGCACCGAGCTCGAACGGCGGGGCTGGGGGTGGTGGGCGGTGGAGGTGCGGGCCACCGGCGGGTTCATCGGGTTCGCCGGGCTCGACCCGGTGGACGACGGCCTGCCGTTCACCGGCGTGGAGGCCGGCTGGCGCCTGGCCCGCCCGGCCTGGGGTCACGGCTACGCCACCGAGGCCGCCCGGGCCGTGGTGGACTTCGGGTTCGAAAGCCTCGGCCTGGCGGAGGTCCTCGCGGTGACGACGGCCACCAACCTCCGCTCGCAGGCGGTGATGCGCCGCATCGGCATGACCCGCGACCCGGCCGACGACTTCGACGACCCGGACGTCCCCGAAGGACCCCTGCGCCGGAACGTGCTGTACCGGCTCCGCGCCGAGGACCACCGGCCCGTCGGGCGGTAGGGAACCCCGGGTCCCGGCGGGTGCGTGCGGGCGGGGCGGGGCGTACGGGCCGGTCGCGACGGGCCGGGACAGGGCGGGCCGGGCCGGGGCGGGCAAGGTTCTCGGCGCAGGGCGCACGACCCCGGAGGAACGGGACCCGGGCAGCGCCCGGCCCCGGGAGGACCGCGCACCTCGGGCGGGCGGGGTCATCCGACGACGGCGAGGTGGGCGGCCATCTCCCGCATGTCGCGGGTCAGCGTGCGCTTCCGTCTGCGGAGGATGTCGGACATCACGTGGCGCGCCATGGTCTGGTGCTTCAGCCATTCCGGGGAGGTCCGGCGCAGGGCGGTCAGCTCGTCCATCGCCTCCTGGTGGGAGCCGAGCGCGGCGTGCGCCTTGGCCACGTCGAGACGGTGACGGTTCCAACCGGCCGGACTGGGGCGGCCGTAGTGGCTCACCGACCCGGGGCTGAGGAGGCCGTCGTCGGAACGGCGCAGTACTCCGCGGGCGTCGCCGAGGACGGAGAGGTCCTCCACCGCCTTCATCTCCGCCGTCACGGGTCCGAAGGTGCTCCGGCGGTACTTGTTGTCCGTGTACTCGGTCCCCAGCGCCCCGGCTGCCGTACTCGCCATGCGCCTGGCCTCCCGGGCCACGTCGGGGCGGTTGTTCCGCACGGCTGCGGCGGCCATGCGCAGGGAAAGGTCCCCCCAGGCGGCAAGTTGGTCGGGCGATGCGGCCGAGAACTTCGGTTCGACCGCCAGGGCCGTCGTGGCTGCCAACTGCTCGCTCTCGTCGAATCGGTCCTGCCTCAGAAGGAGCCAGCACATGGTGCTCACCCCCATGGCGGCCACGAACATCCTGTCCGCCTCCCTGGCTGTCCGGATCCCCTCGGCCAGCGCGTGGTAGGCGAGGTCGTACTGGCGCACCTGCGTGAGGTAGCTGCCGGCCAGCAGCAGTGACCGGGAGCGGATTTCCACCACCCGTTCCTGCTCCCCGTCCTTCAAGAGCTCAGCTACCGCCGCGGTGACGTTCAGCAGACTCGGCAGTTTCTTGGCCAAACCGCCGTAACGGCCTGCCCGGTGGAGCGAGTAGCCGATGTCGACCTCCCGGGAGACCGCCGACAGGTCCGGGGGTTCGACCACCTCCGACACCCTCCTCCCCGACAGGCCTACGGGCGGCATCAACTCCCGCCGCAGTTCCACCAGGTAGCGCTGGTTGGCCTCGTCGCCGACGACCGGTTCCAGGGCCTCGGTGGTGAACAGGGCGGAGGTGGGCACGCCCAGCCCGCGGGCCAGGGCGTGCAGGGTGTCCACCCGCACCTCGCCGCCCTGCTCGACCTTGCACACCACGCTCGGCGACAGCCCGGACGCCGCCGCCAGCCCTTCCTGGGTCAGCCCCGCACGCCGCCTGTAATTCCTGACAGCGGCGGCCAGTTCGCGCGACATGATCACACCCGCCCTCGTTCGTCCGTGTCCGCAGGATCCCGGGTTCCCGGGCCCGCATCAACACGAACCGGTCATCACGCGCCGATCTGCCACGCTCCGTGGGACCGCGTGCCCCGACCGATATCGGACGCGGACGGGGCGTGGCCGGATGCGGCGGCGCTCGGCGGGCCCGGGGCGGACCAAAGAGCGGGCCGTGCCGTGGACCCGTGCGGCCACTGTCGCGTCACGGCCGTCAGGGACCGGCCGAGCCGGGAACGCCTCTGCAGGAGGGCGGCTGACGCAGCCGGTGTCGCACCGGCCCGGACATCAGTGCCTCAGCAGTCCGCCCACCCACCAGTCGTGCGGCTTGCCGTCGTTGGCAATACCGCGATTGCGCAGAGTCCCTTCGACAGTGAAGCCGAGTTTCTCGGCGACGGCACGCGACCCGGTGTTCCCGACCATGGCCCACCACTCGATGCGGTGCACGTCGAGCGTGGCCCAGCCCCAGTCGCACAGCGCCCGCGCCGCTTCCAGCGAAAAGCCTTGGCCGCGCTGCTCCTTGACCGCCCAGTAGCCGAGCTCCCAGACACCGCGGCTGACGAGGGTCAGGCAGTACGAGCCGACCAGGGCGCCGGTGTCCTTGCGGAAGGCGCCGAGCGTGTAGTCCTTGTCCTCGGCCCACTGGGAGGGCAGCTTCTCGTCGATGAGCTTCTCCGCGTCCGCACGCCGGTACGGAACCGGCACCGGCGTGTAGAACTGGATGTCTTCGTCCTGGCAGGCTTCGTACACCGCGTCCACGTCGGCAGAGGTGAAGGCCCGCAGCAGCAGACGGTCGGTCTCAATCGTCACCGGATCCACTGCGGCAGTATGAACACCGTCCGCAAGCGACGACCAGCAAATACCGCCCGGGAACCGTCGGCACCACAGGCCCCGGCGGCCCAAAGGGGGCTCAGTCGAGACAGAACTCGTTGCCCTCGATGTCCTGCATCGCGATGCACGAGTCATGGCCGTCGTACAGGAGTTGCACGCGTACCGCGCCGAGCGGGACCAGTCGTGCGCATTCGGCCTCGAGCGCGGCCAGGCGCTCTTCCCCCACGAGTCCGGTACCGACTCTCACGTCGAGGTGCACCCGGTTCTTGACGACCTTGCCCTCGGGGACGCGCTGGAAATACAGTCGCGGGCCCACACCCGAGGGGTCGCTGCAGGCGAACCACGAGTCCCGGTCCTCGGAGGCCTGGGATCGGTTGAAATCGTCCCAAGTGGCGAACCCCGCCGGTGGCGGCGGTACGACGTACCCCAGCACTTCGCACCAAAAGCGAGCGAGACGCTCGGGTTCCGCACAGTCGAAGGTGACCTGTACCTGCTTGACCGATGGCATCGATGCACCGTAGCAAGGTCCTCTGCCGCTCACCTCTCCCTTTATCCGCAAGCCCGTCGCCGGTAGGACGGCCCCTGCCGACGGCTCGGGCGTTCAGTTCGTGGCCGGAGCTCCTCCCACAGAGGCTGTCGCGCCGTACGACCGCTTCGCCGGTGGGGTGCGGGACCGGTCCGGGGCCTACACGGACGGGGGCGCAGGCGCAGGGGCGGGCACGGGCGGGAGGACGGACTCGGGCGCGGGTGGCGGGGGATCGTGGTGGAGGGGGCCGGTGGTGCGGCTCAGGGGCAGGCCGGTGCCGCCGCGCCGCCGGGCGACGATCTCCGCGGCGACGGACAGCGCGGTCTCCTCGGGCGTGAGGGCCCCCAGGTCCAGGCCGATCGGCGAGTGCAGCCGGGCCAGTTCGGTGCCGGTCAGGCCGGCCGCCCGCAGCCGCTCCAGCCGCTGGTCGTGGGTGCGGCGCGAGCCCATGGCGCCGACGTAGGCCAGGGGCATCCGCAGGGCCCGCTCCAGCAGGGGCACATCGAACTTCGGGTCGTGGGTGAGGACGACGACCGCCGTCCGGGAGTCGGTCCGGGTGCGTTCCAGGTAGCGGTGCGGCCACTGGGCCACCACCTCGTCGGCCTCGGGGAAGCGGGCGGCGGTGGCGAAGACCGGGCGGGCGTCGCAGACGGTGACCCGGTGGCCGAGGAACCTGCCCGCGCGCACCATCGCGGCGGCGAAGTCGACCGCGCCGAAGACCAGCATCCGCGGCGGCGGCACGCTGCACTCCACCAGCAGGGTCAGCGGCTCGCCGCACCGGCCGCCGTCCGCGCCGACGGTGACGGTCCCGGTGCGGCCGGCGTCGAGCAGCGCGCGGGCCGCGGCCGCCGCCGCGCCGTCCAGGCGCTCCCCGCCCAGCGTCCCGGTGACGGGGCCGCCGGGGCGCACCAGCAGCGCGGCGCCCGGCGGCGCGCCGGGGCCGTCGACCACCCTGGCGAGCGCCGCGGTCTCCCCCGCCGCCGCGGCGGCCAGGGCACCGGCCGGCACGGCGGCGCCCGGGTCGCCGGGCAGGACCGGCTGGACGAGGACGTCGATCTCGCCGCCGCAGGTCAGCCCGGCGGCGAAGGCGTCCTCCCCGGAGTGGCCGAAGCGCTCGCGCACCGTCCGCCCGTCCGCCAGGGAGCGGCGGCACAGTTCGTACACGGCGCCCTCCACGCACCCGCCGGAGACACTGCCGACCGCCTCGCCGTCCCGGTCCACCGCCAGTGCCGCGCCCTGGCGTCTCGGCGCACTGCCGGAGACGGCGGTCACGGTGGCGACGGCGAAGGCGCGTCCCTGCGCGCACCAGTCGGCGAGTGCGGCGGCGATGTCCAGCACGGCGATCAGCTCCTCGGCCCCGCGTCCGGCGGACGCCTTGCCGGAATCGTCCCCGGTAACCCCGGGCGCACTCCTGCCCGGGGGTTCTGCCCGGCCGGCGGACGGACAGGGTGCGGGCAGAGTGCGGGCGGGGCGGCAAAGGAGCGCGGAGGCGCCCGTGTGCGGAACGCCCCCTAGCCGTGCCCCCCGCTCGCATGCTGAACTTCGGCCAGTCCACGGCCGGCTTTCCGGAACGCCGGCGCGCAACGGGGAGGGAACGGTGGCGGACACAGCCGTGTCTGGTTCGGGAACGTCCGAGGAGGAATCACCGCTCGACACCGCCGTGTGGCGCCTTCGGTCAAGGGGCTGCTGGCAGGAGGCCGCAGTCCTGCTGACCCCGTACTGCGCGGACGACCCGTCCGCCGCCGTCCGCCGCGCGGCCCTGCTGGCCGAACGCTGCATGTACACCGCCTCCGGCTGGGAGGAGGCCGAGGAGGCCCTGCGCTCGGCCGAGGCACTGGCCCGCACGGACGAGCAGCGCGGGGCCGCCGCCTGCGAGCGCGGCCACCTCGCCTACGCGGCCACCGTGATGGGGGTGCGGGACCGCTCGGACGAGGCCCGTTCCGCCCTGGGCCGCAGCGCCGCACTGCTCTCCCCCTCCGCCGCGGGCCGCCCGCTGCTCGACTTCCGGCGCGGCCTGGTCGCCGAGCACCTCTCCGGCAACGCGCCCGCCGCGCGGGCCGCCTACCACCGCGCCCACGCGGGCGCCGCCGACCGCGGCGACCTGCTGCTGTGCTCGTCCACCTGGCGGCACCTGGCGGGCCTGGCGCTGCGCGACGGCGACCTGGCCGAGGCCGGGCGCGGATTCGCCGAATCGCTGCGGCTGCGCGAGGAACTGGGCTACCTGGTCGGCATGGCGCCGGCCCTGGCCTCCCTCGCCGAGGTCCGGCCCGAGCCGGAGGCGGGCCGCCTGCGGACCGAGGCGGCCCGCCTGGTGCGCCTGCTGGACGGGATCCCCACCTGGCTGGCCGAGCAGTTGAACGTCCGTACCGACGCGGACGCGCCGCCGTCCGTCGGCCTCCCGCCCGACGCCGGCCTCCCGTCCGCCGGGGCCCCCGCCCCCTGACCTCCCCCGCCGGCCTCCCCCGCACCGGCCTGCCGAGGCTCCCGGGCCCCCTCTCGCGCGAGTTCCATTTCGCCCCTGTACGGGACGCATTGACCGGTGTAGACCGGAAAGTGACCAGTCCACCGGGGACCGGGCCGGCGGCCCGGCCCACCGCGAACGTTCGCTTGGAGGCTGTCATGTCCGCAACGCCAACTCCTCCTCCGGGGGCACACGGATCCGCGCGGGAACCGGACACGGCGGGGACCTCACCGGTCGCCACGGCGAACGGGCAGGGCACGGCGCAGACCGGCCCCCCGGGAGCTCCGGAGGAAGCGGGCCGGCGCAGGTCCTTCACACTCAACCTGCCGCTGGTCACGATGCAGTTCCACTCCCCGCAGCTGTCGAAGGCGCAGCTGCAGCAGAGGGCGCAGGCGCAGATGCTGAAGGCGCAGGCCGCGGCGGCCCACGCACCGCACGTGCCCGGAATGCACCTGCCCAAGCCGCACGTGCCGCGGGCGGAGCACGTGGCCTACTACGGCGGGCTGGGCGCACTGGCACTGCTCGAGGTGATCGAGTGGCCGGTGGCCGCAGCCATCGGGGTCGGCACCGCGGTGGCGGAGCGGGTCGGCCGGACGTCCGGGGCGCAGGAACGGCCGGCGGCTCAGGAGCAGGCGCAGCAGCCCGCACCGCCGCCCTCCTCCCCCGCGGCCGCCGCCAGCGGATGACAACGCCCCTGCCACGGCGATACTGGTGAACGAGGGGCCGTCCCCGAGCAGGGGCGGCCGCTCCGTCCCATCAGTACCGACCGACGGTGGGAGCCGCATGCTGTGGTCCTCCCTTGCCAGGACGGTGTCCCGGGCGGCCGCCGCCGCGGCCGCCTCCGCGCCGGCCCTGCTGCACGGCCTCGGCGGGGCCGTGGAGACCCACTGGCTGCGGAGGGACCCCGACGGGGTCCGCGTAGGGCTGCGCCGGCTGGGCGGCCCAGGCACGAGCAACTCCTCCCGCGCCCTGGAGGCCCGGCTGGGCACTGTCCCCGGAGTGGCCCGTGCCGAGGTCAACGGGACGCTGGGCTGCGTGCGCGTCTTCTGCGACCCCGACCGGACCGACACCGAACGGCTCGTCTCCCTCGTCGCCGAGGCCGACGCGGGGGCCGAGAAGGCCTGGACCGCGCGGCGGGACGGCACAGAGGGCAAAGGCGCGGAGGGCGAAGGCGCGGAGGGCGAAGGCCAGGGAGGCGCGGAAGGCGAAGGCGCGGGGGGCCCGGGAGGCGGCCCGGAGCGGCCTGCCCGTGCCGGTTCCACCGGCGCCCCGGAGGAGCAGCTCGGCGCGGCGCTGCGCGTCGTCGCGAGCGCGGCCGCGACCGTCACCGCGGTGACCGGCCGGGCCGCCCGCCTGCCCCGGCTGCACCCGCTGGTGCCGGCGCTGGTCCAGCTCGTGGAGACCGTCCCGACGCTGGGGGGCGCCGCCCGCCGGGTCGGGGCCGTGACCGGGAGCGCCGCCTGGTCGGCCGCGTCCCTGGCGGTCACCACGCTGACGTTCCAGCCCTTCAGCACCGCCGTCGCCACCGTCCTGGCCTGCAACCGGTACTCGGAGGTCCGGGCCCGCGCCCGGGCCTGGAGGGAGTGGGACGAACGGCTGGGCCGCCGCCCGGGCGCGTACCGGCACGACGCCGCGCCCGCCTGCGAGCGGCCCGTCCCGCTGCCGCTCGGGCCCGGTGAGCGGTACGGCCGCACGGCGGTGCCGGCGGCGCTGGCCGCCTACGGGAGCGGCGGTTTCCTCGCCCGCAGCCACAACCGGGCGGTGGGCCTGCTGATCGCCGGTACGCCGAGGGCCTTCCTGCTGGGGCGCGAGGCCTTCGCGGCCGCCGTGGGCCGGGCCGCCTGCGGGCGCGGGGCCCTCGTGCTGCGGCCGGACGCGCTGCGCCGCCTGGACCGGCTCGACACGGTGGTCCTGGACGCGCGCGTGCTCGTCACCGGCTCGTGGACGCCGACGGCGGTGCTGCCCCTCGCCCCGCGCGGCCGGAGCTCCGCCGGCGCACCCGCCGACCGGCCGGACGGCGCGCCGGCCGACGACCCGCAGGACGGCACGCGCCCGAACGGCGCATCCCCGCACGGCGCATCCCCGGACGGTGCGCCCTGCACCGACGAGATCCACGCACGGGTCCACGAACTGGCCGACGGGTTCGTCCCCGGGAGGCCTCGGACCCGCGGGGCCTGGCGGCTCTCCCCCCTCCCGTGCCCCGGCGGCCCGGTCCCCGAGGAAGCGGTCCCGGAGGAGACGGTGCCCGGCGAGACGGTGCCCGAGGAACCAGTCCCCGCGGAGGCGGTCCCCGGCGAGGCGGCGGCGTGGGCCGGGGAGCGCCGCGGGCAGGGCGCGGAGGCCGTGCTGGTGTCCCGGGCGGGACGCCCCGTCGCCGTGGCGGTGCTGGTGCCCGAGCTCCGCCCGGCGGCCGGCCATCTGGTGCGGGCGGCGCGCGAGTGCGGCCGGGTGCTGCTGGCCGGGGGGCCTTTGGGGCTGGTCGCCCGGCTGGGGGCGGACGGGGCCGTTCCCGTGGGCCGGGCCCGCGTCTCCGCCGCGGTGCGCGCCCTCCAGGCGGACGGGCACGGGGTCGTCCTGGTCACCGCCCGGGCCCGGCGCGCCCTCGTGCGGGCCGACCTGGGCATCGGGGTGGTGGCCCGCGCCGGCCGGGTGCCGTGGGACGCGGACGTCGCCGGCCCGCCGGACGTCGCCCACCTGCTGCTGAGCTCGTCGGCCGGGGCCCGGGCGCTGAGCCTGCGGTGCGCCCGCTTCGGCGCCTTCGGCGCCGCCCTGGGCGCTCTCGCGGCGCTCACCGCCGGCAGGCCCCGCACGGCGCTCGCGCGGACCCGCCTGGTGGCCGACTGCACGACGCTCGCCGCGATCACGGCGGCGGAGCGGGCCGGGCGCGCGCTCGCCGCCCGCCCCATGCCGCCGCCGTCGGAGCGGGCCCCCTGGCACGCCATGACGGTCCGCCACGTGATGGCCCGTCTGGAGACCTCCCCGGCCGGGCTGGACGGGGCCGAGGCCGCGCGGCGGCGCCGGTTCGCCGGGCGGGAGCGGCGGGCCGGTGCCGCCTCCCTGCTCGGCAGGGTCGGGGAGGAACTGGCCAACCCCCTGACGCCGGTCCTGGCGGTCGGGGGCGGAGTGTCGGCGTGGTTCGGCTCCCTGGTGGACGCGGTGCTCATCGTCGGGGTGCTCGGCGGCGACGCGCTCCTGGGCGGGACCCAGCGGTTCAGGGCGGACCGCGCGGCGGAACGGCTCACGGAGACGGCCGCGCCCCGCGTCCGCCTGCGCCGGGCGGACGGGGACGCGGAGACGGAGACGACCGCCGACCGCCTGGTCCCGGGGGACGTCGTCGAACTGCGGGCGGGCGACGCGGTCCCCGCCGACTGCCGCGTGCTCCGGGCGGTGGGCGTGGAGGTCGACGAGGCCGGCCTCACCGGCGAGTCGCAGCCCGTGGCGAAGGCGCCCGCGCCGACGTCCGCGGCGGCCCTGGCCGACCGCTGCTCCATGCTGTACGAGGGCACGACGATGGCGGCCGGGACCGCCCTCGCGGTGGTCGTCGCCACCGGGCCGGACACCGAGGCCGGCGCCGCCGGGCGGGCCGCGCCGGGCGAGGGCCCGCCCGTCACCGGGGTGGAGCGCCGCCTGCGTTCCCTGGGCCGCTGGTTCCTGCCCCTGTCCGTCGCCTCGGGTGCCGTCCTGCTGCTGTCCGGCCTCGCCCGCAGGCAGCCCCTGGGGGCCGCCGTGGGCGCCGCCGTGAGCCTGTGCGTGGCGGCGGTGCCCGAGGGGCTGCCCTTCGTGGCCACGGCGGCGGAGCTGGCCGCGGCCCGGCGGCTGTCCGCCCGCAGCACCCTGGTGCGCCGCCCGTCCACCATCGAGGCGCTCGGCCGCGTGGACGTGCTGTGCATCGACAAGACCGGCACGCTCACCGAGGGCAGGATCAGCCTCCAGCAGGTGTCCGACGGGCGCGAGCGGCGCCCGCTCGACGGGCTCACCCCCGCCCTGCGCCGGGTCGTCGGGGCCGCGGCCCGCGCCTGCCCGGCGGGGCCGTCCCGGTCGCTGGCCCATCCCACGGACCGCGCGGTCGTCGCCGGGGCCGAGCGGCTGGGCGCGGCCCCGGACGACCGGGCGCCGCGCGGGGGCGCGGACGGCTGGGAGCGGCTCGGCGAGCTGCCGTTCGAGCCGGGCCGCGGCTACCACGCGGTGCTCGGCCGGGACGGCTCGGGCGTGCGGACGGTCGCCAAGGGCGCCCCGGAGGTGCTCCTCGCACACTGCGACCGGATCCTGCGGGACGGCACCGTCCTGCCGTTCGACGCCGGGCTGCGGGAGGAGGTGCGCCGGGAGACCGACCGCCTCGCCCGCAGCGGCCTGCGGGTGCTCGCCGTCGCGGAAAGCACGGGCGGGGAAGGCGCGGGCGGGGAGCCGGTGGTCTCGGGGCTGTGCCTGCTGGGGCTGCTGGGCCTGGCTGACCCGGTGCGGGCGACCGCGGCCGAGAGCATCGGCCGGCTGGCCGCGGCGGGCGTGCGCAGCGTCATGCTCACCGGCGACCACCCCAGCACCGCGGAGGCCGTCGCCCGCGAGCTGGGGCTGCTCGACGGGCGGCGGACGGCGACCGGCCCGGAACTGGACGCACTGGACGACGAGGCCCTCACCGGGGTGCTGCCGCACGTGGCGGTCTTCGCCCGGGTGACCCCCGCCCACAAGGTCCGCATCGCCACCGCCCTGCGCGCGGCGGGCCGGGTCGTCGCGATGACGGGCGACGGCGCCAACGACGCGCCCGCCATCCGCTCCGCCGACGTCGGCATCGCCGTCGGCGCGCGGGCGACGCCCGCCGCCCGCGCCGCCGCCGACGTCGTGGTCACCGACGACCGCATCGAGACCGTCGTCGACGCCGTGGTCGAGGGGCGCTCGATGTGGGCGTCCGTCCGCAAGGCCCTGGGCATCCTCCTGGGCGGCAACCTGGGGGAGATCGCCTTCACCCTGGCGTCGGGCCTGTTCACCGGGGGCAGCGCGCTGAACGCGCGGCAGCTGCTCCTGGTGAACCTGCTCACCGACATGCTGCCCGCCATGGCCGTCGCCGCCCGCCCGCCGTCGGGCGACACCGGGAAGCTCCTCCGGGAGGGGCCCGAGGTGTCCCTGGGGAGGCCGCTGACCCGACACATCCGCAGGCGGGCCCTCCTCACCGCGGGCGCGGCGTCCACCGCGTGGCTGCTGGCCCGGCCGACCGGCACCCGGGCCCGTGCGGGCACCGTGGCGCTCGTCGCCCTCGTGGGCTCGCAGCTCCTGCAGACGCTCGTCGACTCGGGACGGGACCCGGTGGCGACCGCCGCGGCCCTGGGGTCGCTGGCCGTGCTCGCCCTGGTCGTCGGCCTCCCCGGCGTCAGCCACTTCTTCGGCTGCCGTCCGCTCGGCCCGGCGGGGTGGACGATCGGCCTCGCCGCGGCGGGCGGCTCCGCCGTCCTCGCCGCGGTCGGCCGCAGCGGTTCCGACGATTTCCCCTCGGTTCACCCCTGATTCACATGTCCTACCCCTTCTGCTTCATCCGCCGCAGGAGGCTTTCACCGGAACGGGACGGAAAGTCCGCATCGGGACTTTCCTCCCGTACACCCGAACAGCCCAGAACACCGCACAGTGAGGTCCCCCGTGTCCGAGTTCCTGACGGCCGTGCTGGCCAAGGTCGCCCTCCTCGCCGCCGAGGCGCTGCTCCTCCACCTCGCCCGGACCCTCCTCCCCTCCCTCGTCCGCCCGGCCGGCGCGGCGACCGCCTGACGGGCCCCTCCCCGGCCCGGCCTCCCGCGCCCGGCCTCCTGCACCGGGCCTCCCGCACCAGGCCTCCTGCATCACCCCCCGGGGGCTCGAGATCGGATAAGGTAAGGCTTACCTGTTTTCGAGTGCTTCGGGATCCGACCATGGCCGTGCCCGCCCCGCCGTCCTCGCCCGTCGGGGACTCCTACGCCCGGCTCACCGCCGCCCTCCCCACCCTGCGCGTGGAGCACGGCGCCCCGCGCCACGGCGACGGCTGGGTGAGCAGTGCCCGGCTGGCCGGGGACGGGACGGCCCTGCGCGCGACGATCGCGGTCGACGAGGCGCAGGCCCTGCGCGACTACGGGCAAACGCCCCGCCCGGAGGTGGCCGCCAGTTTCTGCCTGCACCGCTACGCCTGGCACGCCTGCCTGCTGGTCACGGCCCCCTGGTTCCTGCAGCGCCGCGTGCCCCGGCTGCCGGTGGAGCACGTCTCGTGGCACCGCGGCGAGGGCCGGATGACCGCGCTGGTCGAGGAGTTCGCCTGCCTGCCCGGCGACCCGGCGGCCGCGCTGCCCGGGGCCCGCGTCGTCGGGGACGAGGAGGCGCTGCGCACGGCCGTGCGCGCGTCCCTCGCCGAGCACCTGGAGCCGCTGCTGGCCGCCTTCGGGCCGCACCTGCGGCGCCGCTCCCGCGCCCTGTGGGGCATGGCGACGGACGAGGTCGCCGAGGGCCTGTGGTACTTCGGCCACCTGCTGGGCGAGGAGGACAGGGCGGTGGCCGAGCTCGGCGCGCTGCTGCCCGGCTCGACACCGCCGTTCGCGGGCGGGGCCGGCTTCCGCTCGCTGCCCGGCCCGGACGGCTCCGGCCCGCGCACCCGCACCCGGATCGGCTGCTGCCTCTTCTACACGCTGCGCCCCGCCGACGCCTGCGTGACCTGCCCCCGGCTCTGCGACGCCGAGCGGACCGCGCGACTCTCGGCTGCCTGACGTACCGTCAGGAACACTCGCTCCGGCCGCCGTCACGGCCGCCCACCGCGGCTCACCGGCCGCCGTCACCGTCGCCGCCTCCGCCGCAGTCACCGTCGCCGTCCTGCGGCTCACGCGCCGTCACACCGCCGCTTCCGCAGGCGTGTCCGGATCCGGACAGGAGGTCGGCTGTTTTTACCCCACCCGGGAATCGGTCAAACGTCCGTGCGCACGCTAGAGTGCGGTACCCCCCGTGCGAACTGGCGCGGGAGGCGGCCCAATTGCCGCTACTGTTACCCAAAAACCGCATGTGGCCGGCCAGTGGTCCGCCAGGATGGCGCTCTCGGGCCGTACCGCGTCGGTGCCGAGGGGTGGAGCAGCCGTCCGCCGGTCCGGTCCGTGACGGAGATCGAGGCAGGGAATCCAGATGACAATCACCGACTTGCCGCTGGAGTGGGTGCTGGCAGCGGCCGTCTCGCTGGCGGCCGTTGCGGGCGCGGCAGTGGTCGTGGTGCGCAGCCGGCGCAAGGCCGACGACACGGACCCGGCGTCCGCCGACTCGTGGGAGCGCAGCGAGGAACGGCGGCGGCGCAAGGAAATGATCTACAGCGGCGCGTCCTACGCGCTGCTGTTCTGCTGTGCGGCCGTCGCCGCGGCCCTGTCCTTCCACGGACTGGTCGGCTTCGGCCGGGAGAACCTCAACCTCTCCGGGGGCTGGGAGTACCTGGTGCCGTTCGGCCTGGACGGGGCGGCCATGTTCTGCTCGGTGCTGGCCGTGCGCGAGGCCAGCCACGGCGACGCCGCGCTGGGCTCCCGGATGCTGGTGTGGCTCTTCGCCGGCTCCGCCGCCTGGTTCAACTGGGTGCACGCGCCGCGCGGCTTCGGCCACGACGGGGCGCCCGAGTTCTTCGCCGGAATGTCGCTGTCCGCCGCGGTCCTCTTCGACCGGGCCCTGAAGCAGACCCGCCGCGCGGCGCTGCGCGAGCAGGGCCTGGTGCCCCGCCCGCTGCCCCAGATCCGGGTGGTCCGCTGGATCAGGGCGCCTCGCGAGACCTACCGCGCCTGGTCCCTGATGCTCCTGGAGAACGTCCGCTCGCTCGACGAGGCGGTCGAGGAGGTCCGGGAGGAGCGCCGCAGCAAGCAGGAGAAGGCGCGGCGCCGCCGCGACACCGAGCGGCTGGAGCGCGCCAGGATCAAGGCCCTCAACCGCCAGCACCGCCTGTGGAGCCGCTCGCGCGGCGGGCGTCAGGTCGAGCTGCCCGCGGCCACGGGCTCCGGGTCGAGGAACGCGTCCGTCGCCAAGGCCTCCGCGGAGCCTGCCCCAGGCGGCCAGGAGAGGGCTCCCGAACTGTCGTCGGCCGCCCGTCCGGCCCTGCGTTCCGCCCCGGCCGAGGAGCCCCGGGAGACCCCGGCCGCTCCCCGCACCATCGACCTGACCGCCGAGGACGACACGATGGCGCTGCCCCGCCTGGACTCGCTCGAGCGCAAGCTCAAGGACCTGGAGCGGCAGTTCGGCTGACGCCCCGCCGTCCCCGCGCCGCCCTGCGGCGCCCGTCCCCTGCCGCACGAACGGGTCCGCCCGGCCGGTCCTCCCGGCCGGGCGGACCCGTTCGTGCGGCCGCGCACGCTCAGGCGGCCTGCGCGCACAGTTCGAACCAGACGACCTTGCCCCTCGCCACCGGCCTCGCCCCCCACTCGTCGGCGAGGGCCGACACCAGCAGCAGGCCCCGGCCCGAGGTCGCGTCCTCCCCCGCGTCCCTGGGCGCGGGCAGCCGGGGGCCCCCGTCGTGGACCTCCACCCTCAGACGCGCCTCCGGCCCGGGGGACAGGGTCGCGGTGACCGTCGCGTCGCCCCCGGAGTGCACGAGCGCGTTGGTGACCAGTTCGCTCGCCAGCAGCTCCGCCGTGTCGACGAGGTCGTGCGCGTCCCAGTGACTCAGCGCCTCGCGCAACGACCTTCGCACGTCCGCGATCGCCGTCAGGTCGTCCCCGTTCAGCCGGCGCCGTAACCGTCGCATCGCCACGGCCTGCCGGACTCCTCTCCAGTGGTCCTTCTCGCGTACCTCCGACCGACTTCTCATCTTCTCCACTCCGGACCGGAAGGCGTCCCCGTGCGGCAGGTCCGGGCACGGTGGCGGACAGCCGCCTCGAAAGTTGCAGGTCGAACATTGACACGGAATGCATGCCCTGCCGCGCAACCGCCCACTCGTATCCTGCGTCACACTGGGGAATTCCCTAGCGGAAACCGCGGGCGCGGGCGGACCGCATTGCGGAAGCGGCCGGCATTTTCCGTTCGAAAAGCACCGCTGGAATATGCCGTTCCGAACGTCGCCGCAGGTCAGCGCGGATTTCCTCCGAATAAACATCCAGTGCGCCGTCGACGGCGACGGATGTCGTCGCTCCTGCGGCCGCCGGGCGCGTCGGCGCACACACCGCGGAGCCCCCGGAACGTCACCGCGCTCCGGCGCCGGCGGCTCCGCGGCCCGCCCGCCCCGGGTGTCACCGGGTGCCTCCGGCCGCCGTCCCCCGCGGACACCGCCCCTCCCGCCTCCCGCCCGGCGTGCCCGTCGGCGGCACAAGGCCGGGCGCCCCGGTCGGCCCACCGGGAATGCAGCACATGAATGCCGTCCCTAGCTTGGTGATCAGTCCGGACACAACAGCCAGGGAGAAACCGTGCCTCAAACCGTCTCACGCCGGGTTCTGGTGGCAGCAATGACTGTTCTGCTCTCCGGTGCCCCCGCGCTGAGCCAAGCGAAAAGCCCGGAGCGCCTCGCCCGCGACCTGTGCTCGGCAACACGGGCGACGCAGGGCGCGCAGGCCACGACGAGGGGGAAGGTCCCGCTCGACGTCGGCCCGGTCGCACTGTGCGGCAGCAACAACGACAGCGGAGGCAGGAACGGGCTCTGGGACAGGGTCAAGCAGTGCAGGGCGAACCACAATACGTGCCTGAAGTACACCAGCAATTACATCCTGCTGAGGGGCAGCGCACCGGCGACCAACAACTATCTGCTGATCCCCAACCTGCGCATCAAGGGCATCGAATGCCCCTACCTCTGGTCCAACGCGAATCCGCCGAAACACTATTGGCGACAGGCGTGGGACGAGGCCCACCACAACCCCGCTCACGTGAGGACCGTGAACGGGCAGGGAGTCGGGCTCGGGGTCAACGCCCTGTACAGCACCGACCACCACCGGGTCCGGACCCAGGACCAGTTGCACATCCACATGGCGAACATCCGGGCCGGCGTGCGGGGAACGCTCGACAACGCCGACGCGAGGATCACCGACCAGCCGAACGAGTGGGCGACGTCGATCGTGCCGGTGGGCGGACGCAACTACCGCGTGCTCAAGCTGCGCCACGCCGGCGACCTGGACCGGAACCTCTTCAAGCTCCTGCACGACCACGTGGTGGCGCGCGAGGCGGGCGGGGACATGGCGAGGCAGATGATGGTCGTGACGAGGCGGCCGAAGGGCGGCTACTACGTCCTCAACAGCGAGGCCACGCTGCCGCAGGGCCGCGGAACGAGCTCGGCCGACCGACTGCTCGACTACTACTGAGCCCGCACGGGCCTCCGCCGGGCCCGCACGGCCCGGTCGCCGGTGAGGGGCGCTCCCCCCCCCTCGCGGGGCGGGCGCGGCGGCCGGTGCCGCCCGCGCCCGGGCTACCGCTCCCACACCACGGCGGCCGTGCGGTCCCCGCAGCCGCCCTCAGGGTGCAGCTGCACGTCCTCCAGGAACGCGGTCGGCCCCGGCGCCCGCGGGCCCTCCCAGCGCCGCGCCAGGTGCCCGGCGAACGACGGGTCCGCGCGCAGCGGCTCGGCCAGCCCCCGGCCGCACAGCAGCAGCACGTCCCCCGGCGTGCCGACCGGGGCGAGGAAGCGGAAACCGGACCCCGGCGGGCACTCGGCGCCCCCGGGGGCCGCGGCCCGGGGCCCCGGGCCCGGAGGCGCCCCGCGCGGCGGGTCCAGGTCCTGCCAACCGCCCTCCCTCAACCGGAACAGCCCGCCCTCCCCCGCTCCGAAGAAGACACGGGTGCGGCAGCCCGGGTCGACGGGGATCAGCAGGCAGCGCACGGCGGTCGCGTACTCCTCGGGCAGCAGGCACAGGTCGTCGCCGCGGGCGCGCAGCCGGTTGAGGCAGCGGTCCGTCAGCCGGTACAGCCCCGACCTCAGGGACGCCCTGCGGCCGGCCCGCAGGTCCTCGCCGAGCTGCTCGTGGCTGCGGCCGACGGCCTCGGTGATCCAGCGCACGGCGTCGTGCGCCGCCCGGTGCGCCTCCTGCCCCGTGCGGTCCCCGCCGGCCAGGGCGAGCAGCAGCAGCGCGTCGTCGCCCTCCCCGAAGCGGGCGGTCAGCAGCGCGTCCCCCCTCGGGCGGCCGCCGCGCCGGGCAGCGTCACCGCGCACCGAGGCCGCCCGTACGGTCAGCACCCCGTACGCGGCGCCGTCGGCGACGGTGTCGGGGACGAGGTCGGCGATCCGGTCCGGATCCGCGGCCGGCCACGCGGCCGGGCAGGGGCCGGGGACCGGCGGGCCGCCTCCTGCGGCGCCCGGCGACGGGTCCACCGGCTCCCCGCCCCACTGGCCGACGGGGCCGGCAGGGCCGGCGGAACCGGCGGGGCCGGCGGAACCGGCGGGGCCGGCGGAGGTGTGCGGCGGCCGGGTCGGTGGCTCCGCCCTGTCGGCCGGAGCGCGCGGCGACGGCACGAACGGCGCGGGCCGCTCCGCCCCTCCCGCCGGCCGGCGCCGGGCGGGCCCGGACTCCCCGCCGGAGGTGGACTCCCCGTCGGGCCCGGACTCCCCGCCGGGGGCGGCCCCCTCCTCGGGGGCGGGCGGCCGGAGGGGCGGGGGGAGCCGGGAAGGCGAAGGCCCGGCCGGGGAGCGGCCGGGGGCCGGGGTCCACCACGGCGGGGGCCCCGGCCCGTCCGGCCCGTCCGCCCCGTCCTCCGTCCGCGTGCCCTCGTCCTCCGCGGCCGCGGCGCCCAGCACCTCCGTGACCGAGCCGAAGCGGTCGTCGACCGTGTCCCCCCTGCGGGGCGGCGGACCGGTGTCGGGTGCGTCGTCGGAGTAGAGCTCGGCCCACCACCGGTTCTCGTCCCCGTGGTTCCTGTCCCCCTGTCGGCTCATGCCCGCATTGTCCCTCCGGCCGCCGCCGGGGGGAACGGCGCGCGTCGTCCCGTCCCGTCCGGGCCGGACGCGTCCGGGTCCGCCCGGCGGTCGCGCTACGGGCCGGGCCGCACGCCTGCTGCGGGAAGTGCTCCCTCCAGTGCCAGGAGGGCCCGCTTGGCCTCCAGGCCCCCCGCGTACCCGGTCAGAGTGCCGTCGGCCCCGATCACGCGGTGGCAGGGGCGCAGGACCAGCAGCGGGTTGGCCCCGACCGCGCCGCCGACGGCCCGTACCGCGCCGGGCGAGCCCGCGGCCTCGGACAACTGCCGGTAGGTGACCGTCCTGCCGTGGGGGACGGTGTCGAGCGCCTTCCAGACCCGCTCCCGGAAGGGGGTGCCGCGGGCGGCGAACTCCAGGTCGAACTCGCGCAGCTCGCCGGCGAAGTACGCCTCGATCTGCCGCGCGGCCTCCGCGAAGGCGCGGGGTTCGCGCCTCGCGCCGGGCGGCACGGGGGCCGGGCGGCGCTGCCCGGGCAGGGAGAGGGAGGTCAGCGCCGTGCCGCGTTCGCCCTCCCGGCCGGTCAGCACCAGTTCGCCGAGGGGGCTGTCCAGGGTCGTCCACAGCTCGGTCACGGGTCCTGTCCGTCCTGTCCTCACGTCGTGCCGGCCGCCCCTGCGGGGCCGGGTACGGGACCAGTGTGCCCGCCCGCGCCCGACGGGGACCGGCGGGAATCGGCCGCGGCACCGGGCCCCGCCGTTCGCACAAAGATTCCCGTCAACCGCGGGTTGACTTCCTTCTATAACGGGAACATCACAGTCATGGAAAAAGTGTGGGTGCGGCGGAACGCCGCACCCTTGGGCCAGGAGGGGGCCATGACCGGCACGATCCTCATCGGAATCGTCATCGTCGCGCTCGGCGTCGGCGCCGTGCTCTACACGTTCTGGCACGAAGGCAGCCCGATCCGCTCTCCGCGCAGGCGCCGTACGCACACCCACGTGGGCTGACCGCCGCCCCGAGGACGCTCCACCGGGCCCGGCTCGGGGCCCCGCCGCACCGGCGGGGCCCCGAGCCGTGTGCGCCGCGGCGGTCAGCGCTCCCGGCGGGGAGCGCCGCCGCGCTTGCGCTCCTGGATCTCCCGGCCCAGCGCGGTCCGCTGCTTCCACACGCGCCGCTGCTCGGCCCGCAGCCGGGCGTCGGTGCGCGCGGCGATCCGGGCGTTCTCCCTCAGCAGCTTGCGGTAGCTGTCCAGCCGCCGCTGCGGGAGCACGCCCTCCTCCACCGCGGCCAGGACGGCGCAGCCGGGCTCGGCGACGTGCCCGCAGTCGTGGAACCGGCAGTCCCCGGCCAGTTCCCCGATCTCGGAGAAGACCTGCTCGACGCCGGCCCCGGCCTCCCACAGCCCGACGCCGCGCAGCCCCGGGGTGTCGATCAGGGCCCCTCCGCCGGGCAGCAGGAGCAGCTCGCGGCGGGTGGTGGTGTGCCGGCCCTTGCCGTCGGCGTCCCTGATCGCCTGCACCTGCTGCACCTCCTCGCCGACCAGGGCGTTGACGAGCGTGGACTTGCCCGCGCCCGACCGTCCGATGAGCACGGCGGTGGAGCCGGCCAGTGCGGCGGTGAGCACGTCCAGGCCCTCGCCGGTCTCCGAGCTGACGGCGAACACCGGCACCCCGGGGGCCGCCTCCGCCGCGTCGGCGACCAGGTGGTGGGCGTCGGCGACCAGGTCGGACTTGGTGAGGACGAGCAGCGGCTGCGCACCGCTCTCCCAGGCCAGGGCGAGGAAGCGCTCCAGCCTGCCCGTGTCGGGGTCGTCGGACAGGGAGACGGCCACCGCGGCCAGGTCGGCGTTGGCCGCCATGACCTGGGCGTCGGACCGCTTGGAGGAGGCCGAGCGGACGAAGGCGGTGCGGCGCGGCAGCAGCGCCTCGACGGACGCCCCGGCCCCGCCGGCGGGCCGCGGGTCCAGCGCCGCCCAGTCCCCGGTGCAGACCCTGCGCAGCGGGTCGTGGGTGGAGACGGCGCCGAAGGAGGCCGTGACGGTCGCGGTGCCGCCGCCGTCGGCGGTTGCCACCTCGCACCGGCCGCGGTCGACGCGGACGACGCGGGCGGGCACCAGGCCCCGGGCGGAGTACGGGGCGAAGTCCGCGGCGAATCCCTCGTCCCAGCCGTACCGGGTCAGCGGGTTCTCCGGGGCGTGGGCGTCGGGGGTGCGGTGTTCGGTTGTCGGGAAGTGCAACGGGGTGACCCTTCGGGAGGGTGCGGCCCCGGCCCGGCGCGTCGCGCCGTGGTGGAGAAGGTGTCAGCCGGAGGCCGCGGGGGCGGGAACGACGGTCTTCGGAACGCGGGCGCTGCCCGCCGCAATGACGGTCATCACGGTCCTCACCTCCTGCTCGGCTGTGCCCGGCGCACGGCGGCACACCGCCGCCGTCCGGGCGGAGCCGACCCTAGTGCCCCCGCCCGCGGCGGTGCCATCCCTTTTTCCACGCCCCACCCGTCACCGTGCTCCCGGCCCCGCCCGGCCGCCGTCGCCGGAACCGGCTGCGCACGCCGGACGGGCGCAGCAGGGCCGACCACCGGTCGGGGAGCTCCGGCAGTTCCGGGAGCCCGGGGACGACGGGCGGGGCGGCGCCGGTCCCGTCGCCGCCCTCCTGACGGGCGCGCGCCGCGCGCCGCTCCGCGATCAGGCGGACCTCCTCGGCCGCGGCCTCCTCCCGCTCGCGCAGGATCTCCTCGCGGGCCGCGGCGGTGGCGAGCGACGGCCAGGTGCGGTCCACGGCGGCGTTGAGGGCCGCGCCGACCAGGACGGCGAAGGCCGACACGAAGATCCACAGCAGCACGGCGACGGGGGCGGCCAGCGACCCGTAGATGGTCGGCCCCTCGACCGTGTTGGTCAGGTAGAGGCGCAGCCCGAAGCTGCCCAGGACCCACATCACCAGCGCCACCAGGGCGCCGGGCAGGTCCTCGACCCACGGCGTCCGCACCGGCACCGACATGTGGTAGAGCGTGGTCAGGAAGACCACCGAGAGCACCAGCACCACCGGCCAGTACAGGACGCCCACCAGCCCCTCGCTGCGCGGCACCAGCTGGACCACCAGGTCCGGCCCGGCGAGCATCAGCGGCAGGACGACGGCGCCCACCAGCAGCGCCGCCAGGTACAGGGCGAAGGCCAGCAGCCGGGTGGCGACGATGCCCCGGCGGCCCTCCAGCCCGTACATGATGGTGATGGTGTCGACGAAGACGCTGAGCGTCCGGGAGCCGGACCACAGCGCGATCATGAAGCCGATGGAGATGACGTCCGGCCGCCCGCCGCCGAAGATGCTGTCCAGCAGGGGGCGCACCAGCTGGTCGACGCCGTCGGTGGTGAGGACGGTCGAGGACGCGGCCAGGATGTTGCGGCGGATGTCGTCGATGGTGTCGGTGCCGATGACCGTGTCGAGGTAGCCGAGGGCGCCGACGAGGCCGAGCAGCAGCGGCGGCACCGAGATCAGCGTGAAGAACGCCGCCTCGGCCGCCAGCCCGGTCACCCGGTACTCCATGCAGGCGTCCACGGTGTCCTTGACCAGCAGCCACAGCACACGGCGCCGCGAGAAACTGCGGTACAGCACCCGGACGCGCCGCAGCCTGCCGGTGACCTCTTCTTCTGCGCCTCGCACCTCCATACGGTATCCGCCATGGACTGCCTGACACACACCGTGACCAACCAGCCCCCGCCCCTGGCCGACTACGACGTCCACGCCGCGGACGCGGCGCTCCGGGAGGGCGTCGAACGCCACGCCTCCCCGGCGAACCTGGAGGAGATCCGCGCCGAACTGGGGGAGCTGGGCCGCGCGGCCGGCTCGCGGCAGGCGCAGGAGTGGGGCGAGCAGGCGAACGCCAACCCGCCGGTGCTGCGCACCCACGACCGCTACGGCCACCGGATCGACGAGGTGGACTTCCACCCCTCCTGGCACCGGCTGATGGAGCACGCCCGCGCGGCCGGGCTGACCGACGCCTGGGGCCGCGCGGACGGCCACCTGCGCCGGGCGGCGGGGTTCGTGGTGTGGTCGCAGGTGGAGGCCGGGCACGGCTGCCCGGTCTCGATGACGCACGCTGCGGTGCCCGCCCTGCGCGCCGACCCGTCCCTGGCCGCCGTGTGGGAGCCGCTGCTGACCTCCCGCGCCTACGACCCGGTCCTGGCACCCCCGGCCGGCAAGGCGGGCGTGGTGTTCGGGATGGGGATGACGGAGAAGCAGGGCGGCTCGGACGTGCGGGCGAACACCACCCGCGCCGAGCCGCTGGCCGGCGCGGGCGAGTACGCGCTCACCGGCCACAAGTGGTTCTGCTCCGCGCCGATGTCGGACGCCTTCCTGGTGCTGGCGCAGGCGCCGGGCGGCCCGACCTGCTTCCTGCTGCCGCGCGTGCTGCCCGACGGCACCCGCAACACCTTCCGCGTCCAGCGGCTGAAGGACAAGCTGGGCAACCGGTCCAACGCCTCCGCCGAGGTGGAGTTCGCCGGCACCTGGGCGCAGCGGGTCGGCGAGGAGGGCCGCGGGGTGGCCACCATCATCGGGATGGTCTCGGCGACCCGCCTGGACTGCGTGCTGGGGTCGGCGGCCCTGATGCGGCAGGCGGTCGCCCAGGCGGTGCACCACGCCGCGCACCGCAGCGCCTTCGGCGGCCCGCTGATCGGCAAGCCGCTGATGCTCAACGTCCTGGCCGACCTGGCGCTGGAGTCGGAGGCGGCGACCACGACCGCGCTGCGCCTGGCCGCCGCGTACGACTCCGACGACGAGGGCGAGCGCGCCTTCCGCCGCCTCGCGGTGGCGGTGTCGAAGTTCTGGGTCACCAAGCGCTGCCCGGCGCACGCGGCGGAGGCCCTGGAGTGCCTGGGCGGCAACGGCTACGTGGAGGAGTCCGGGATGCCCCGGCTGTTCCGGGAGTCCCCGCTGAACTCGGTGTGGGAGGGGTCGGGGAACGTCAACGCGCTGGACGTGCTGCGGGCCCTGCAGCGCGAACCGCGGGCCCTGGACGCCTTCCTCCGCGAGGTCGGCAGGGCCCGGGGCGCGGACCACCGCCTGGACGGGGCGGTGAAGGACCTGCTCACCGAGCTGGCGGACCTGGAGGGCATCGAGGTGCGGGCGCGGCGCGTGGTGGAGCGGATGGCGCTGGTGCTCCAGGGGTCGCTGCTGGTGCGGTTCGCGCCGGCCGCGGTGGCGGACGCCTTCTGCGCCTCGCGGCTGGGCGGCGACCGGGGCGTCTCGTTCGGCACGCTCCCGCGCGGCCTGGACCTGGCGTCGATCGTGGAGCGGGCCCGACCCGTCCCCCGCTGACCCCCGGCGACCCCCACCGACCCCCGCCGCGCCCCCTCGCGGGTCCCGGCGGGGGCGCGGGGAAGGTCGTTTTCCGGCCGAAACACCGGCCTCCCGCCGCGCCCGCCGTCCGGCGGACTCCTCCCGCCGGCGCACGGCCCGGCGGGCCGCCCGGCGGGAGGAGCCGGGAAGGGGCCGGACGGGGAGGGGCGCGGCGGGAGGGATCGTGGCGGGAGGGGGGTTCCCCGCACGGGGGAACCGGGAACCCCCCTCCCGCAGGGCGCGGTGCGCGGTGCGGTGCCGCCCGCGCCGCGTCGCGCCGTCGGTCCGGGTGGTGCCGCGCCGACTCGGCACCACCCCGGCCCGGACATCCGGGGCCGTGACCGTTCGTCACTGTGCTGCCGGACGCCCGCGGCCGGCAACCGTTGCACCCCGTTGCAGCGTCCGCCGGGGCCCGGCGCGCGCCGCTGCAAATACGCCAATACGCGTCCCGGGGGCCGAACACGCCGTCCGCGCGCTGATTATGGTGGGAGGCACCTCCACCTTCCGGTTCACCGACGAGCCCCGGAGTGCCCGTTGCAGGACGCACGCTCGACCGCCGGTGCGGCTCCGCCCGCCGCGCGGCCCCCGACCGGTCGTCGGCGCCCGGCCCGCTCCCCGGCCGAGGTGCGCGAGGCGGTGCTGGCCGGACAGGCGCCCCCGTACCCCGTACGCCCGGTGATCGACGAGTCGTGGCGGCGGGTCCTGCGGTGCGGCCTCGATCCGGAGCGCGGGGCGGTCGGGAACCCGCTCGCCCTGGACGAGCTGGAGCGCCGCCGCCGCCGCAGCGGGATCGGCGCCGTCCTGCCGACGCTGCGCGAGGGCCTGCTCGGCGCGGCCGACGCCGCCCGCGCCATCGTGGTCGTCAGCGACGCCGACGGGCGCATCCTGTGGCGGGAGGGCAACAGCGCGGTGTGCCGCCTGGCCGACGCCCTGGGGCTGACCGAGGGGGCCGACTGGACCGAGACCGCGGCCGGCACCAACGCCATAGGCACCGCGCTGGTCGTCCGGCGCCCCCTGCAGGTGCACTCCGCCGAGCACTACGTGCGCACCCACCACCCGTGGACCTGCGCGGCGGCCCCGGTCACCGACCCGCGCGACGGGCGGCTGCTGGGCACCGTCGACGTCAGCGGCCCCGCCAGCACCCTGCACCCGGCCACCCTGTCCCTGGTCACGGCCGTGGCCCGGCTCGCCGAGAGCGAGCTGGACGTGTGCCACCGGGCCGAGCTGGAGCAGCTGCGCGCGGTGGCCGCCCCGCTGCTGTCCCGGATGCCGGGGAAGGCCCTGGTCACCGACCCGCACGGCTGGACGGCGGCCGTGGTGGGCATGGTCCCGCCGCGGCGCCTGGTCCTGCCCAGGTCCTCCGACGGGTCCGGCCGGGTCTGGCTGCCCTCCCTGGGCACCTGCACGGTCGAGCCGGTGCCCGGCGGGCACCTGGTGCGGGTGCGCGGGGACGACGCCGACGGCCCCGCCGTACCGCAGCGGGTGGTGCTGGACGTGCGCCGCGCCCGGCACTGGTCGGTCACCGTCTCCGGGGACGCCGGCAGCTGGTCGCAGGACCTGAGCCCGCGCCACGCCGAGCTGCTGGTGGCCCTCGCGGTGCACCGCCCGGGCCGCACCGCCGCCCAGCTGTCGGAGGACCTGTTCGGCACGCCCCGCCGGGAGGTGACCGTGCGCGCGGAGATGTCCCGGCTGCGCCGCACCCTGGCGGCCGTCCTGGACCACCGCCCCTACCGCTTCGCCGACCACGTCCACGTCGACCTGCGCCGCCCGGACCCTCCGGGGCTCCTGCTGCCCGGCAGCACCGCACCGGTGGTGACCGCCCTGCGTTGAGCGGGGCGGCGTGTGGTGGGATTGCGGGCATGGACGACGCACGGCCCGCGGGCATTCCGGTCGAGACCTCCGAGGACGTTCCCGGCGGCACGGCCGGGAGCACGCCGGGGAGCACCCTCGTGACCACCTGGTCGCTGGAGCAGACCGGCCCGGACGAGCTGCGGCCCTCGGCGGTGCCCGGGCCCGGCGCCGGGGTGCGGGTGGAGCTCGCGCAGGTGCCGCTGCCGGAGTTCAGCCGCTTCCTGTACTGCGCGGTGGGCGGCGACTGGCAGTGGACCGACCGGCTGGGCTGGGACCGCCGGCGGTGGGAGGCGTACCTCGCGCGCGGGGTGGAGACGTGGGTGGCGTACCGGCACGGCACTCCGGCCGGCTACGTCGAGCTCGACCCGCAGGACGACGGCGTCGTGGAGATCGCCTACTTCGGGCTCCTGCCCGCGTTCATCGGGCAGGGCATCGGCGGGCACCTGCTCTCCGTCGGGCTGGCCCGGGCCTGGGACATGGCCGAACGTCAGCCCCGGCGGCCGGCGACCCGGCGGGTGTGGGTGCACACCTGCAGCCTGGACGGCCCGGCAGCCCTGACGAACTATCGCAAACGCGGCATGCGGGTCTTCGAAACCGTCACCGAGGAGAAGTGACCGAGGACACAATGTCTCATTGAGTGAGATTATTCGGTCCGCATCACGGACAGCGGTGGACGTTCGCGGAGACCGCGTGCCACGCTTCCGTCATGTCTCGCGCTGGAATCGCCTTGGTCTGTCGGCTGCACGTCGACTACGGCCGCATGTCCAGCGCCATCTGTCCGGCGATCTGACCGAGCAGCGCAGCACCCTCTCGCAAGCCCCCGCCACAGCGGACGCGCGGGTGCCGTCAGCCCTGCCCCGGACGCCCGGATCCCGTGCGCCGCAAGGCTGTTCGGCGTTTCCGCGCCACCCTTGGCGCGCACAGACACACATCCGCCCTTGGAACGAGGACGCATCGCCATGGCCGCGAACCCCGCAAGTCCCGAGGCTGCACCGACCCGCCGCAAGGCCGGCCGCCACCGCGGCGAGGGCCAGTGGGCCGCCGGCCACTTCACCCCCCTCAACGGCAACGAGCAGTTCAAGAAGGACGACGACGGTCTCAACGTGCGGACACGCATTGAGACGATCTACGCCCGCACCGGCTTCGACTCGATCGACCCCAACGACCTGCGCGGCCGGATGCGCTGGTGGGGCCTGTACACCCAGCGCCGCCCCGGCATCGACGGCGGCAGGACGGCCGTCCTGTCCCCGGAGGAGCTCGAGGACGAGTACTTCATGCTGCGGGTGCGCATCGACGGCGGGCGGCTGGACGTCGCCCAGCTCAGGGCGATCGCCGAGGTCTCCCAGACCTACGCCCGCGGCACCGCCGACATCACCGACCGGCAGAACGTCCAGCTGCACTGGGTCCGCATCGAGGACGTCCCCGCGATCTGGGAGAAGCTCGAGGCCGTGGGCCTGTCGACCACCGAGGCGTGCGGCGACGTGCCCCGCGTGATCATCGGCTCGCCGGTGGCCGGCGTCGCCGCCGACGAGATCGTCGACGGCACCCCCGCCGTCGAGGAGATCACCCGGCGGTTCATCGGCAGCAAGGAGTTCTCCAACCTGCCGCGCAAGTTCAAGACCGCGATCTCCGGCTCCCCGCTGCAGGACGTGGTCCACGAGATCAACGACGTCTCCTTCGTCGGCGTGGACCACCCCGAGCACGGGCCCGGCTTCGACCTGTGGGTCGGCGGCGGCCTGTCCACCAACCCGCGCCTGGCCGTGCGGCTGGGCGCCTGGGTGCCGCTGGAGGACGTCGCGGACGTGTGGGCCGGCGTCGTCGGCATCTTCCGCGACCACGGCTACCGCCGCCTGCGCAACCGCGCCCGCCTGAAGTTCCTCGTCGCCGACTGGGGGCCGGAGAGGTTCCGGCAGGTCCTGGAGGACGAGTACCTGCACCGGAAGCTGGCCGACGGTCCCGCCCCCGGGCAGCCGCGCGAGCTGTGGCGCGACCACATCGGCGTGCACCCGCAGAAGGACGGCCGCTTCTACGTCGGCTTCGCCCCGCGCGTCGGACGCGTCGACGGCTCCCTGCTGGAGAAGGTCGCCGACCTGGCCGCCGCCCACGGCTCCGACCGGCTGCGCACCACCACCGAGCAGAAGATGCTGATCCTGGACGTGGCGCCCGAGCAGGTCGAGTCCCTGGTAGCCGGCCTGGAGTCCCTGGACCTGCGGGTGAACGCCTCCCCCTTCCGGCGCGGCACCATGGCCTGCACCGGCATCGAGTTCTGCAAGCTCGCCATCGTCGAGACCAAGGGCCGCGGCGCGAGCCTGATCGACGAACTCGAGCGCCGCCTGCCGGACTTCGACCAGCCGGTCAGCATCAACCTCAACGGCTGCCCCAACGCCTGCGCCCGCATCCAGGTCGCCGACATCGGCCTGAAGGGCCAGTTGGTCACCGACGACGACGGCAACCAGGTCGAGGGCTACCAGGTCCACCTCGGCGGCGCCCTCGGCCTCGACCCCGGCTTCGGCCGCAAGGTCCGCGGCCTGAAGGTCACCGCCGACGAACTGCCCGACTACGTCGAGCGCGTGCTGCGCCGCTTCCAGGTGGAGCGCACCGACGGCGAGCGGTTCGCCCAGTGGGCGGCCCGCGCCGACGAAGGGGCCCTGAAGTGAGCGAGCGCGCGGCCCCCTTCCACTGCCCGTACTGCGGCGACGAGGACCTGCGCCCCTCCGAGGAGGGGCACGGGGCCTGGGAGTGCGCCGCCTGCAACCGGGCGTTCCGGCTGAAGTTCCTCGGCCTGCTCTCCTCGGGACTGCGGGCGGGCTCCCACGACGGAGGCGGCAAGTGACGGACGGCCGGCACGGCACCGACGGCAGCACCGAAACCGGCACCGGCGCCGACAGCAGCACCGGCACCGACCGCGGCACCGGAGGCACCCGCACCGCGGACGACCTCAGGCGGCTCGCCGAGCAGGCCGGGCGCGACCTGGAGGACGCGCCCGCGGAGGAGATCCTGCGCTGGGCGGCCGGCACCTTCGGCGACCGCTTCTGCGTCACCTCCTCCATGGAGGACGCGGTCGTGGCCCACCTGGCCTCCCGGGTGCGCCCCGGCGTGGACGTGGTCTTCCTCGACACCGGCTACCACTTCCCGGAGACCATCGGCACCCGCGACGCGGTCGCCGCCGTGATGGACGTCAACGTCATCACCCTCACCCCCCGGCAGAGCGTGGCCGAGCAGGACGCCGAGCACGGCCCGAGGCTGCACGAGCGCGACCCCGACCTGTGCTGCGCCCTGCGCAAGGTGGCGCCCCTGGAGACGGGGCTGGCCGGCTACGACGCCTGGGCCACCGGGCTGCGCCGCGACGAGTCCCCCACCCGCGCGGACACCCCGGTCGTCGGCTGGGACGCCCGCCGCGGCAAGGTCAAGGTCTCCCCGATCGCCCGCTGGACCCAGGAGGACGTGGAGGCCTACGTCGCCGAGCACGGCGTGCTGACCAACCCCCTGCTCACCGACGGCTACGCCTCCGTCGGGTGCGCGCCGTGCACCCGGCGGGTCGTCGAGGGCGAGGACGCCCGCGCCGGCCGCTGGGCCGGCCTCGGCAAGACCGAGTGCGGGCTGCACGGATGACCACGACGCACGACACGGCGGGCCGCACCGGCCACCACCGACCACAGGAGCGACGCATGAGCGGGACGACGGACCAGGGGGCCACCATCTGGCTCACCGGTCTGCCCAGCGCCGGCAAGACCACGATCGCCCGCGCGCTGGCGGACAGACTGCGCGGGGAGGGCCACCGGACGGAGGTGCTCGACGGCGACGAGATCCGCACCTTCCTCTCCGCCGGCCTCGGCTTCTCCCGCGAGGACCGGCACACCAACGTGCGGCGCATCGGGTTCGTCGCCGAACTCCTGGCCTCCAACGGGGTGAAGGTCCTCGTCCCGGTGATCGCCCCCTACGCGGACAGCCGCGAGGCGGTGCGCAAGCACCACGAGGCCGAGGGCACCCCGTACCTGGAGGTGCACGTGGCCACCCCGCTCGAGGTCTGCTCCGACCGGGACGTCAAGGGCCTGTACGCCAGGCAGGCCGCCGGCGAGATCTCCGGGCTGACCGGGGTCGACGACCCCTACGAGGTCCCCGAGGCGCCGGACGGCCGCATCGCCACGCAGGACCTGACCGTCGAGGAGTCCGCCGCGGCGCTGCACGCGCTGCTCGTCGAGAGGGGACTGGCATGACCACCGCAGCAGTCGGGCGGCGGGCCACGGCCGGCCCGCGCACACCGGACCACCTGGACGTGCTGGAGTCGGAGTCGGTGCACGTCTTCCGCGAGGTGGCGGGCGAGTTCGAGCGGCCGGTGATCCTGTTCTCCGGCGGCAAGGACTCCATCGTCATGCTGCACCTGGCGCTGAAGGCGTTCGCCCCGGCGGCGGTGCCCTTCGCCCTGATGCACGTGGACACCGGCCACAACTTCCCCGAGGTCCTGGAGTACCGCGACCGCACCGTCGCCGAGCACGGGCTGCGGCTGCACGTGGCGTCCGTGCAGGAGTACATCGACGCCGGGAAGCTGCGCGAGCGCCCCGACGGCACCCGCAACCCGCTGCAGACGGTCCCGCTGACCGACGCGATCCGCGAGCACCGCTTCGACGCCGTCTTCGGCGGCGGCCGCCGCGACGAGGAGAAGGCCCGCGCCAAGGAGCGCGTGTTCTCCCTGCGCGACGAGTTCTCCCAGTGGGACCCGCGCCGCCAGCGCCCCGAGCTGTGGAACCTGTACAACGGCCGCCACGCCCCCGGCGAGCACGTGCGCGTCTTCCCCCTGTCCAACTGGACCGAGCTGGACGTGTGGCAGTACATCGCCCGCGAGAAGATCGAACTTCCCTCCATCTACTACGCCCACGAGCGCGAGGTCTTCTCCCGCAACGGCATGTGGCTGACCCCCGGCGACTGGGGCGGCCCCACCGAGGACGAGGCGAGGACCCTGCAGACCCGCCTGGTGCGCTACCGCACCGTCGGCGACATGTCCTGCACCGGCGCGGTCGACTCCGACGCCGCCGACGTCGGGGCCGTCGTCGCCGAGGTCGCCGCCTCCCGGCTGACCGAGCGGGGCGCCACCCGCGCCGACGACAGGATGTCCGAGGCCGCCATGGAGGACCGCAAGCGCGAGGGGTACTTCTAACGATGAGCACCACCACCGTCACCGGCCCGTCCGCCGACGGGCACCCGGTCGGGGCCGCCTCCCTGCTGCGGTTCGCCACCGCCGGGTCCGTCGACGACGGCAAGTCCACCCTGGTCGGCCGGCTGCTGCACGACTCCAAGTCCGTGCTCGCCGACCAGCTCGAGGCCGTCGAGCACGCCTCCCGCAGCCGCGGCCGGGCCGCACCGGACCTGGCGCTGCTCACCGACGGCCTGCGCGCCGAGCGCGAGCAGGGCATCACCATCGACGTGGCCTACCGGTACTTCGCCACCCCCCGGCGCCGGTTCATCCTCGCCGACACCCCCGGCCACGTGCAGTACACCCGCAACATGGTCACCGGCGCCTCCACCGCCGAGCTGACCGTCGTCCTGGTCGACGCCCGCAACGGCGTCGTCGAGCAGACCCGCCGCCACGCGGCGGTCGCCGCCCTGCTGCGCGTGCCGCACGTCGTCCTGGCCGTCAACAAGATGGACCTGGTCGGGTACTCCGAGTCCGTCTTCGCCCCCATCGCCGACGGGTTCGCCGCGTACGCCGCGTCCCTGGGCGTGCCCGAGGTCACCGCGATCCCGATCTCCGCGCTGGCCGGGGACAACGTGGTTACCCCGTCGGCCGCCATGGACTGGTACACCGGCCCCACGCTGCTCGAGCACCTGGAGGGCGTCGAGGTCGCCGCCGCCGCCGCCGCCGGCGCCGGCGCCGGCCCGGCCCGCTTCCCCGTCCAGTACGTCATCCGCCCGCAGACCGCCGAGCACCCCGACTACCGCGGCTACGCCGGGCAGGTCGTCTCCGGCGAACTGCGCGTCGGCCAGGCCGTCACCGTCCTGCCCTCGGGCCGCACCTCCACGATCGAGGCCATCGACGCCCTGGGGGAGCCGGTGGACGCCGCCCGGGCCCCGCAGTCGGTCACCGTCCGGCTCGCCGACGACCTCGACGTCTCCCGCGGCGACCTGATCGCGCCCGCCGACGACGCCCCCGCGACCACGCAGGACGTGACCGCCACCGTCTGCCACCTCAGCGAGCGGCCCCTGGCCGTCGGCGCCCGCGTCCTGCTCAAGCACACCACCCGCACGGTCAAGGCGATCGTCAAGGACATCCCGCACCGCCTCGACATCGCCGGCGCGGACGCCGCCGACGGCCCCGTCCGGCGCCCCGCCCCGGACGGGCTGGCGGTCAACGACATCGGGCAGGTCGTCCTGCGGGTCTCCGAACCGCTGCCGCTGGACGCCTACGCCGACTCCCGCCGCACCGGCTCCTTCCTCCTGATCGACCCCGCCGACGGCACCACCCTGACCGCCGGCATGGCCGGCCGGGCCTTCGACGGGGCCGACGGCGAAGGGGCCGACGGGGCCGCGGAGCAGGACGCGGACGGGTGGGACTTCTGATGGCCGGCGAGGCGTACTCGGAGTTCGCCAAGGAGGGCGGCCGCGTCGGCAGCGGCGCCCTCGGCGCGGGCCGGGGCGGAGTGGGCCGGTGTACGCGCTGACGCGCCGCCGCTCCCCCCGCGCCCCGCGCGCCGCCGGAACCACCGGCACCGAAGGCCCGCCGACACCGGGCCGGCTCCCCTGACGGGAGCCGGCCCCCTCCGAGAGGACCGCCTCCCGTGCACACCGACCGCACCGCACCGCCCCGGTCACCGCGCCTGCGCCGCGCCCTGTCCGCCGCGCTGGTCCTCCCGCTCCTGCTGGGCGCGCTCGCCGCCTGCGGCTACGGCTCCAAGGCCCCGAAGGACGACGCCGCCCCCGCCGCGGCGGGCGGGAGGAAACTGTCGGCCGGCACGGTGCGCATCGGCCACTTCGCCAACGTCACCCACGCCACGCCCCTGGTCGGGCTCGCGGAGGGGCTGTTCGCGAAGGAACTGGGCGGCACCCGGATCAGCACCCAGGTCTTCAACGCCGGCCCGTCCGAGATCGAGGCGCTCAACGCGGGCTCCGTCGACATCGGCTGGATCGGCCCCTCCCCCGCCGTCAACGGGTACACCAGGGCCGGCGGCAAGAACCTGCGGATCGTCTCCGGCTCGGCCTCCGGCGGCGTGTCGCTGGTGGTGGCCCCGGAGAGGGTCAAGGGCCCGCACGACCTGCGCGGCAAGCGGATCGCCACCCCGCAGCTGGGCAACACCCAGGACGTCGCGCTCCTCAACCACCTCGCCGAGGAGGGCTACGAGGTCGACCCGGCCACCGGCAGGGGCGACGTGACCGTGCTGCGGGTGGACAACAAGGAGACCCCCACCCTCTTCGAGCGCGGCGACATCGACGGCGCCTGGGTGCCCGAGCCCACCGCCTCCAAGCTGGTCGCCTCCGGCGGCAAGGTCCTGCTGGACGAGAAGGAGCTGTGGGAGGACGGCGAGTTCGTCATCACGAACGTGGTCGTCTCCCGGAAGTTCCTCGCCGAGCACCCGGACGTCGTCGAGGCCGTGCTGCGCGGCTCGGTGCGCACCAACGCCTGGATCGCCGAGAACCCGGAGAAGGCGAAGGAGCACGTCAACGCCTCCCTGAAGCGGCTCACCGGCAAGGCGCTGCCCGCCGACGTCCTCGGCCCCGCCTTCGCGGCCGTCGAGACGACCGACGACCCGCTCGCCGCCACCCTCCGGCAGCAGGCCGACCACGCCGTGCGGGCCGGGCTGCTGGAGAAGGCCGACCTGACCGGCATCTACGACCTGAGGCTGCTGAACAAGGTCCTGCGGGCCGAGGGCAGGCCCGAGGTCGACAGCGCCGGGCTCGGCGCCGAGTAGCGAGAAGCCGGCGGCGCACCGCGGCCGCCGGCCCCAGACCCGATCCCCGACCGAGGAGGTGGCCGGATGGCGACCGCGCTGACCGACAACCCGACCGCGAACGACGCCGCGAACGACGCCGCGAACGACGCCGCGAACGGCGCGGACGCGGGCACCCCCGCCGTCCGGCTGAGCCACGTCTCCAAGTCCTTCGGGCGGCCCGGCCACGGGCAGACCGTGCTGGACGACATCAGCCTCGACGTCGCCCCCGGCGAGTTCGTCTGCCTGCTGGGCGCCTCCGGCTGCGGCAAGTCCACCCTGCTCAACCTCGTCGCCGGGCTGGACGCCCCCTCCTCCGGGGAGATCCGGGTGGCCGGCGACCGCCGCCCGGCGCTGATGTTCCAGGAGCACGCGCTCTTCCCCTGGCTCACCGCCGGGAAGAACGTCGAGCTGGCGCTGCGCCTGCGCGGCGTGCCGCGCGGCGAGCGGCGCGAGGAGGCCGAGCGCCTCCTCGAACTCGTCCGCCTGCGGGGGGCGTACGGCAAGCGGGTGCACGAGCTGTCCGGCGGCATGCGGCAGCGCGTGGCCATGGCCCGGGCGCTGGCGCAGAAGAGCAGCGTGCTGCTGATGGACGAGCCGTTCGCCGCGCTCGACGCCATCACCCGCGACGTCCTCCACGAGGAGCTGACCCGCATCTGGCAGGCCACCGGGGACGTGTCCGTGCTGTTCGTCACCCACAACGTGCGCGAGGCCGTGCGCCTGGCGCAGCGCGTGGTGCTGCTGTCCTCGCGCCCGGGGCGCATCGCCCGCCAGTGGCAGGTCGGCATTCCGCAGCCGAGGCGCATCGAGGATGCCGCCGTGGCCGACCTGTCCGTCGAGATCACCGAGCAGCTGCGGGGGGAGATCCGCCGACATGGCCAGCACTGAGACCACCACCGCGACAGGCCCCTCCGCCCCGGGCGGGGACGGGCCGGAGCGCCCCGTCCCCGGCGGGGGGGACCGGGCCGCCGACGGCCTGGCAGGCCTGGAGGCGGGCCTGGACGCACTGGAGACCCCGGCCGCGCAGCGCACCCCGGCCGGCCGGGTGCTGCGCACCAAGGTGCTGCCGCCGGTGGCCGCCGTGCTGCTGGTGCTCGCCGCCTGGCAGCTGGCCGCACAGGCCGACCTCAAGCCGGACTACATGCTGCCCGGGCCGCTCGACGTCTGGAACGCCCTGGCCGAGGAGTGGTACCGGGGCACCATCCTGGGCACCGTCTGGAACAGCGTCTCGCGCGGCGCGCTCGGCTTCGCCGCCTCTCTGGCCATCGGCACCCCGCTGGGCCTGCTGGTCGCCCGGGTGGGGTTCGTGCGGGCGGCGATCGGCCCGGTCCTGTCCGGCCTGCAGTCGCTGCCGTCGGTGGCCTGGGTGCCGGCCGCGATCATCTGGTTCGGCCTCACCGACGCCACGATCTACGCGGTCGTGCTGCTGGGCGCCGTGCCCTCGATCGCCAACGGCCTGGTGGGCGGCGTCGACCGGGTGCCCCCGCTGTACCTGAGGGCCGGCCGCACCCTGGGCGCGACCGGGCTGCGCGGCGTGCGGCACGTCCTGCTGCCGGCCGCCCTGCCGGGCTACCTGTCGGGGCTCAAGCAGGGCTGGGCGTTCTCCTGGCGCTCGCTGATGGCGGCCGAGCTGATCGCCGTCTCCCCCGACCTGGGCACCGGCCTGGGCCAGCTGCTGGAGAACGCCCGGGTCCTGCAGGACATGTCGCTGGTCCTGGGCGCGATCTCGCTCATCCTGGTCGTGGGCATCGGCATCGAACTGCTGGTCTTCGCCCCCCTGGAGCGCCGCGTGCTGCGCGGCCGCGGCCTGCTGGCGAGGGGCTGACCGCCGTGCACACCTCCCGCGTCCCCCTCGAAGCCGCCTCCCCCGGCCGCGTCCCCCCGGGCCCCGGGCCCGCGCTGCTCGTGGTCGCCCACGGCAGCCGGGACCCGCGGCACGCCGCGACGGTGGCCGCACTGGCCCGGCGGGTGCGCCGGTCCCGCCCGGGCCTGACGGTCGAGGTCGGGCACCTGGACTTCGACGCCCCGGACGTGCCCGGGGCGCTGGACCGGCTGGCCGCCCGCGGGCAGCGCGACGTCGTCGCGCTGCCGCTGCTGCTCACCCGGGCCTTCCACGCCAAGACCGACATCCCCGGGGTGCTGCGCGAGTACACCGCGCGGCACCCGTGGATGACGGTCCGCCGGGCCGGGGTGCTGGGCCCCGACCCGCTGCTGACCGCCGCGCTGGAGCGGCGGCTGGCCGAGGCCGGGGTGCGCCCCGGCGACGGCCCGACCGGGGTCGTCCTGGCCTCGGCGGGCTCCACCGATCCGGAGGCGGGCGCGGTGATCGCACAAGTCGCGCGGGAGTGGCGGCACACCGGTTGGTGCGCCGTGGTCCCCGCGTTCGCCTCCGCCCGCGGCCCGCGCACCGAGGACGCGGTGCGGGCCCTGCGCGCGGGCGGCGTGCGGCGGGTGGCCGTGGCGCCGTACGTGATCGCCCCCGGCTTCCTGCCCGACCGGATCCTGCGCGGGGCCCGCGAGGCCGGCGCGGACGCGGTCGCCGGCGTCCTGGGCGACGCCCCGGAACTCGCCGCCCTCCTGCTGCGCCGCTACGACGCCGCCCGCACGGCCACCCCCCTCCCCCACGCCGCCTGATCGCGGCACTGCCTGCGGGGCGGGCGGACCGGCGTGGCGAACCGCAGAGGAAAACCGGCAAGGCGGGCAGGTTTTCTGCGTTTCGGCACCCCGGTCCGCCCGGGACGGCGTCAGACGCCGATCGGACGGCCGTCGGCGCGCCAGACGTTCACCACGGCCGGGCGGGGCATGCGGCCGGGCCCGTCGGGCCAGGCCGAGGCCGGGTTGGCGGCGTCGGCGCCGTCGACCTCGCCGGGGTGCTGGACGGCGACCAGGACGCGGTCCTCCCGGATGACCGGGCCGCAGGTCTCGGCGCCGACCGGCACCGTGAGGAACTGCTTGACCTGGCCCCGGTTGCGGCCGGTGACCGCGACGCCGAACAGGCCGTCGTGGTTGCCCAGCGCGTTGCCGTCGGTGGAGATCCACAGGTTGCCGTGCGGGTCGAAGGCCACGTTGTCCGGGCAGGAGATCGGGCTGACCTTCTCCTTGTCGAACCCGCCGAAGTAGGTGGACGGGTCCTCCGGGTCGCCGCAGACCAGGAACAGCCGCCAGTCGAAGCGCCGCGCCCGCGGGTCGTCGTGCGCCTCCATCAGCTCCAGCACCTGGCCGTGCTTGTTGATGTTGCGCGGGTTGGCCTCGTCGGCGGCGGCGTAACCCGCCTTGCCGCGGTTGGAGTTGTTGGTCAGGGCGACGTAGACGCGGCCGGTGCGCGGGCTGGGCTCGACGTCCTCGGGGCGGTCCATCTTCGTGGCGCCGGCCTTGTCCGCGGCCAGGCGGGTGAAGACGTACACCTCCTCGGCGGTCATGCCCTTGACGAAGGAGTGGTCGCCGGAGGCCAGCGGGATCCACTCGCCGGTGCCGTCGAACTCGCCGTCCTCGGGCAGGGTGCCGGTGCCGTCGATCTGCCCGGCCGGGCTGTTGCCGGTGAACCGGGCGACGTACAGGGTGCCCTCGTCGAGCAGCCCCATGTTGTGCTCGTGGGCGGCCCGGCTGCGGCCGTGCATCATCGGCTTCGACGCCACGAACTTGTACAGGTACTCGAAGCGCTCGTCGTCGCCCATGTAGACGACGGGGCGGCCGTGGCGGTCCAGGCGCGGCTGGGCGGCCTCGTGCTTGAAGCGGCCGAGCGCGGTGCGCTTGCGGGGCGCGGCGTCGGGGTCCATCGGGTCGAGCTCGACGACCCAGCCGAAGCGGTTGGCCTCGTTGGGCTCCTTGACCAGGTCGAAGCGGTCGTCGAACCGCTCCCACTTGCGGTCGGAGGCGCCCTTGGTGAAGCCGTAGCGGGCCAGGCGGTCCCGCGTCGTGGCGTCGGCGACCGAGGCGGCGTTGGCGAAGTACTGGTTGACGTTCTCCTCGCCGGACAGCACGGTGCCCCACGGGGTGGTGCCGCCGGCGCAGTTGTTGAGGGTGCCCAGCACGGTGCGGCCGGACGGGTCGGCGGTGGTGCGCAGCAGCTCGCTGCCGGCGGCCGGGCCGGTCACCTCGAACGGGGTGGTGGCGGTGATCCGGCGGTTGAGCCGGTGCCGGACGACCGGGGTCAGGGCGCCGGAGCGGTCGTCCTCGGCGACCACGACGACGGACAGGCCGTGGGCCGCCCAGGCGATCTCGACCTGCTCGCGGGTGGGGGCGGCGGCGTCGTAGCCGCGGAACATCAGGACCTCGTCGGTGTACTCGTGGTTGGCCACGAGCACCTTGCGGCCCCGCTCGCCCCGCAGGTCGAACAGGTGGAGGAAGTCGTTGTTGTAGCCGAACTGGCCGGCCTGGGCGGCGGCGGTCTGCCTGTCCGGGTCGAAGGCGGGGGCGCCGCGCAGGATCGGGTCGCCCCAGCGGACGACGACGTTCTGCTCGTAGCCGGCCGGGACCGTCACCGCGTCGGCGGTGTTGGGGGCGACGGGTGCGAAGCGCAGGCCCCGGGCGCCGTCGGCGGCCGCGCCGGCGCCGGCGGCCCCGCCCGCGGCGGACGGCCCGGCCGGCGCGGCGGCGGCGTCCGTCGGGCCGCCCGTGACCGCCGCGGTGCCCGCGGCCGCCAGGGTGACGACGGCGCCGGCTCGGAGGACGGAGCGGCGCGACAGGGCGTCGGAGACGACGTCGCCGAAGTAGGCGTTGGCCGTGGTGTTGGGTGCCTCGTGGGCACAGGCGTCACCGCACTTGAAACGGCAGGTCAGTGCCGAACGCCCGCCGACGTGGGTGGTGAGCAGCGGGAGCGTCCTGCGGCCTTCGCCGGAACCTGGTCGCACGTTTTCCTCCTGGAACCGTGGTGGTGATCGGTTCGGACGGTAGTCGCGGACGGTCGGCGGCGAGCCTCTCCGGGGTGAACGGGGAGTGAATGCGGAGTCACTTCTGGGGCAATGCGGTGACCGGCCGGTGACCGTCGGTCGCGGAAGCGGACCGGGCGCCGCCGAACGGCACCCGGTCCGCGTGCCGCACCGGGCGGCCGGGGGGATCACGCCGCGGCGGGCAGCTCCGGGCGCTCCTCCTTCTCCTGCGCGTCGAAGGAGGCGAGGGTCCGGGCGAAGTCCCTGGTGGAGAGCAGCAGCTTGTAGATGATGGCGAGCTCGAAGACCAGCAGCAGGACGGCCGCGCCGACGGTGACGGGGACGAGCGCGCCGACCGCGGGGCCGACGATGAAGACGGCCATCTGGAACTCGATGCCGCTCACCAGGTGGGTGCGGATGCGGCGGCGCAGCAGGAAGGTGCGGAACCGGGCGTACCAGGGGAAGCGGCTGCGGAACTCCTGGTGCAGGTCGACGACGCCGGTCGGCACCGGGGCGACGGCCGCACCGGGCAGGCCGGCCTCCTCCGGCCCGCCGTCGGCCGCGGCACCGGCCACGGGCACGGCCACGACACCGGCGGCGTCGGCACCGGCGGCATCGGCGTCGGCCCGGGTGCCGACCTCGGTTTCGGCCTCGGGGTTGTCGCGGAGCAGGTCCTCCATGAAGGCGACCTCCCGCTCGGCCCCGGCCCGGCGCGCCTGCCGGGCGCGGGCCTTGATCTGCTTGCGCATGCCGTGCCGGATCTTGAAGATCTGCAGGGCGTCGACGTAGCGCAGCATGTCGAGGAAGACGACGGCGAGCGCCAGCCACACGTAGAGGACGTCCCCGGTCCGGACGTACTGGCCGCCCATCAGGGCGACGGCGCAGAACAGCACCCGCACGCGGTCGAACACGTAGTCCAGCCACGCGCCGAAGACGGACCCGGTGCCGGTCAGGCGGGCGAGCTTTCCGTCCATGCAGTCCAGCACGAAGCTGACGTGGTACAGCGCGGCCCCGGCCAGCAGCCACCGCCAGTCCCCCTGCGCGAAGCAGGCCGCCGCGCCCAGCCCCAGGACCAGCGCGGCCCAGGTGATGCCGTTGGGGGTGACCCAGCGGGCCCGCCGGGCCGTGAAGCGGACCAGTGGAGTGGCCACCGGGTCCACGAGGAGCACGGTCCACCACGCGTCCCTTTTCTTCTCGGTGACGCGGCGGACCTCGGCGAGCGGGGGTATGTCGTGCAGCATGGTCAACTTTCCTGCATGGAACGGCGTTTCACGCCACGCTAGGAATTCCGTTCACTGAAAAGCAAGATGCCGGCCATACAACCTTCTTCCCTCGTCAGAGGTCTTGTGATCAACAAGGGTCCACGGAATTCCCAGGCGTCCGTGCCGTTTCCGCGTCTTTTTCCGCACCGCGGCGGCCCCTTTTCCCTGCTGCCCTCCCCCGTCCCCCCGCAATTCCCCGCGCCCGGCTCTTTCCCTGTGCGGCCCGCCCGGGTGCGAGAATGACCGGGCAAGAACGGCGGCGGGGTCCACGGAGGTGGCGGGTGGCAGGAACGGAGCGGGGCACGGCGGTGCTGCCCTTCACCGAGGCGCAGGCCCGTTCGGTCCTAGCCGCGCTGCGCGGCGCGGACGCCGCGGCGGACTCGAGGCTCGTCGCGTTCAGCGAGAACGCGGTGTTCGCCCTGCCGGACGGGCAGGTGGCCAAGGTCGGGCGCAGCGCGGAGCTGCTGGACCGGGCCCGCCACGAGCTGCGGGTCTCGCAGTGGCTGGCCGGCCGGGACGTGCCCTCGGTGCGCCCGGCGGACCCGTCGGCCCACTTGGTGGACGGCCACCCCGTCACCTTCTGGAAGCGGCTGCCGGAAGCCGTGCGCCCCGCCCGCCCGGCCGACCTGGCCCCCCTGCTCGCCCTCGTGCACTCCCTGCCGTCGCCGCCGTTCGACCTGCCCCGCCGGGAACTGCTGGGCGGCGTGGAGCGCTGGCTGCGGCTGGCCGGGGACGCGATCGACCCCGAGGACGCCCGGTTCCTGCGCGAGCGCCGCGACGGCTTCGCCCCCGCCGCGGCCGCCCTGACCCCGCACCTGCCGCCCGGGCCGATCCACGGGGACGCGCTGCCGCGCAACGTCCTGGTGGGCCCGGACGGGCCCGTGCTGGTGGACCTGGAGACGTTCTCCCTGGACCTGCGCGAGCACGACCTGGTGGTCCTGGACCTCAGCCGGGACCGCTACGGCCTCCCCGCCGCCGAGTACGACGCGTTCACCGCCGCCTACGGCTGGGACGTGCGCGAGTGGGAGGGGTGCGCGGTGCTGCGCGGCGCCCGGGAGACGGCCAGCTGCGCCTGGGTCGCCCAGCACGCCCCGGCGAACCCCGGGGCCCGGGCGGAGTTCCGCCGCCGGGTGGCCTCCCTCCGCGACGGCGACCCCACCGTCCGCTGGTACCCGTTCTGAGCCCTCCCGGCCCGCCCCGCCCCCGCCCCCGCCCGGGCCGCCGCCCCCGCCCCCGCCCGGGCCGCCGCCCCCGCCCGGGCCGGTCGGGGCCGGCGCGGGCGTGCGGTCAGCGGCCCGCCGCCGTCTCGATCCAGGTCAGGATCGCCCGGACGGTGTCCGGCTCGAGGTCGGCGATGGCGCGGATCGCGCTCCCGTCGCCGGGCATCGGCGGGATGCCGGCGGCGATCAGGGCCGAGTGCAGCGCCAGCCGGTGCTGGTCCTGCGGGGCGAGCAGCGACCTGCGGCGCGCCGCCCCGTCCTTCGCGGCGGGCCGTGCGGCCGGGGCCGCGTCGCCGCCGGGCGCGGAGGCCGGCACGGGGGCGGGCGGAGAGGCGGGGCCGGCGGGGGCCGCGGAGCCGGCCGGAGCGGGCGGGGCGGGCGGGGCGAGGTAGTAGCCTCCCCCCGCAGTCTGCGGGACGGGGCCGGAGGGCGCCTGCTGCCCGGAGGGCGCTGTGCCGGCGGGCGCCTCCCCGGACGGCGCCGCCCCGGGGGGTACCGTGCCCGCGGGCAGGGTCTCGGGGCAGGTGCCCAGGAGGGCGTCGAGGTCCCCCAGAGGCACGAAAACGGTGTCGTTCCATGGATGGGCCATGGTCATGGCGGCCTCCCGGCAGCTGAGGAAACGACAGGACCCCTTGTCAACCCCGCAAGGGGCCGACTGGTTCTGCCGGTTCCCAGGATTCACGCGATGGGCGCAACGCGGCGCCGGGACATTCGCACCTGTGCTCGGAGAGCACCAGCCGGAACGATTCCCCACCGGCGGGCCCCGGGACGGGAGCCGCCCCGGGGGCGGGGGTGCGTCAGGACACGGGGCGCGAGTCGGCCCAGAACCCCTCGAACTCCTCGCGGTAGACGTCGAAGAGCCCGTGCTCGCCCCCGCTGTCGCCGTGCACCAGGTCCCGGGACCGCCCCCGGCCGCCGCGCAGCACCAGCACCGGCGCCTCCATGCCGCGGGCGCGGCGCAGGTAGGACTGGACGACCGCCAGTCCGTCGGAGCCGTCGCCGTCGACGAGGTAGGCGGTGAAGCGGGGGGTCTCGTCGAAGACCCGGATCTCGAACGCCCCGGTGTCGTGGACCCGGGAGCGGACCCGGCGCATGTGCATGATGTTCATCTCCACCGACCGGCTCAGCTCCCCCCTGCCCAGGCCGAGTTCGCGCTCGCGACGGCGCACGGCGCTGCTGGCCGGGTTGAGGAAGAGCAGCCGGACCCTGGCCCCGGACTCGGCCAGCCGCACCAGGCGCCGGCCGGAGTAGTTCTGCACCAGCAGGTTCAGCCCTATGCCGATGGCGTCCAGGCGGCGCGACCGTCCGAAGAGGTCCTCCACCGGCAGCTGCCGCTGCAGCCGCACCCGGTCCGGGTGGACCGCGACGACGTCGGCGTAGCGGTCGCCGACCAGCTCCTCGACCGCGTCGACCGCGAGCCGGTCCGAGGAGGGCGTGCCGCCGGCGGTGCCCAGCAGGGTCAGCAGCCGCTGGGCGGCCCGCTCGGCCTGCGCGAGCACGGTCCCGGACAGGTTCCGGTTGCGCGAGACGACGTGCCGGGCGACCTCCAGCTCGTCCAGCGCCAGCTCCAGTTCGCGCCGGTCCTCCAGGAACGGGTCGAAGCAGGGCCAGTGCTGGACGACCAGTTCGCGCAGCTGCGGGAGGGTGAGGAAGCTGATGACGTTGTCGTCGGCCGGGTCCAGCAGGTACCCCTTGCGCCGGCTGACCTCGCGGACGGCCGCGGCGCGCTGCACCCACTCCTGCCCCGCGGGGCCGGCCGCCGCGACCACCCACTCCTCACCGTGCACCGGCTCGTACACCGGCCGCAGCACGGCGGCCACGACGGCCCGCAGCCGCTGCTCGACCAGGTTCAGCCAGACGTACGCCCGCCCGGCCCGCCGGGCGCGGCTGCGCACCTCTGTCCACGCGTCGGTGCCCCAGTCCAGTTCCGCTCCGATCTCCGGGGGCCGGGCGACGGCCACGGCGGCGGCCGTCGGCTCGCCGCTCGGGTAGGGGTCTCCCTGGTCTCCGCCACCGGGGAGCACCAGTCCTCCCGAGGTCACCACCGCACCGCCCTTTCGACCCCCGTCCACGATCAAGGAAGACTACTGCGACGGCGGCGGACGGCGCAGCCCGATGAGCCTACTGTCCTTCCTCCCAGCGGGGTTCGCCGTTGTAGCGCGGATCGTGCAGGTGGTCGGGCGTGATCGGGCTCATGGCGGTGACGTCGCGCGGGGCGATCTGGAAACCCTGCCAGTGGACGGGCATAGGCGCCTGGTCCTCGTCGCGGGCGATGTGGTGGAAGCCGACGTTGACCCACACCACGGGCCTGGTCAGCTCCTGCCCGTCGACGAACCGGTCGACGGTGTCGGCGCACCTCGGCTCGAACTCCCGGTTTCCGCTGGCGTACTTCTCGCACCCCTTGTACTGGGTGAAGTAGACGTCGTGCGAGGTGTACTCGTGCGGCGAGTACTTGTCGGTGTGCTGCTGGACGATCTCCCAGGAGCGGGGGTGGCCGTCTGCGTTCTTCCCGGTGTTGCTGACCACCCGCCACCAGCGGCTGGGGGCGGCGTCTCCGGCGGTCTCCTTCACCAGCCGCTTCCTGGTGGTCCTCAGCCGGGCCACGCCGTCGGCGCTGCGGCCGTCCGGCTCGGTGTCCCACTGCTCGACCTTGGCCTTCCTGGAGCCGTCGATGTCGAAGTCGAGCCGCCAGAAGACGTTGTGGTGGTGGCTGGTGGCCTTGTCCCGGTTGCCCTTGCCGAGCGGCATCCCGGTGGTGTCGCCGGCGTCGTAGTCGGCGGGCGAGAGGTTGCCGGTGGCGCCCTCCTTGGCCGTGACGGTGCCGTCGTCGGAGAAGTTCCACTGGGTGATGTAGTGGTAGTAGCCGACCGAGTTGACCACGTAGACGACCAGGTCGTCGCCCTGGGCGCTGTCGGTGCGGCCGGGGTCCTCGCCGATGTCGGAGCTGTTGCCGTGGTAGGCGAACCCGCGCGGCTGCGTGGTCACGCACAGCGCCGGGACGGGCCGCTGCCCCTCGACCCTGATGTTCTTGACGGTGCCGCCGGGGCAGTCGGCGGGCGCCAGCCTCTCCGGCGTGCTGCCGAAGTAGAACGAGGTGATGTCGTTGTACTCCTGGGCGCCGTTGTCGTAGGGCACGTTGATCTGCGCGAGGCGGGCCGCGGCGAGCACCTTGATCGGCCTGCGCTCGTGCCGGGGCTGGTAGGAGACGTTCTCCAGGACCAGGCCGGCGGTGGGGCTGTTGTGCCAGCACATCCGCCACGTGGTGCCGTTGGGGAGCTTCTTGGCGATCGCCGACCCGGGGCTGCAGCCGGTGGCGGACGGCGGGGCCGGCTCCGGGGCGGCCGGGGCGGCCTGCGCCGCGGGCCCGGCGGAGGCGCCGGTGGTCAGGACGAGGAGCGCCGGTGCCGCGAGGAGGGCGAGGCGCCGCACGGATGCGTGCATGGGAGGTGACTCCGCTTCTTGGGATCCCCGGACGGGGAGGAGACGATGGGGTGCGCACCGGCGCCGGACGCCGCGTCCGCGCGCCACGACCGCGCGCCGCGGTCGTGCACCGCGGCTGTGCGGCGGGGCACCGGGCACACCGGGTGTGCCGGGTGTGCCGGGTGTGCCGGGCGTGCCGGGCGTGCCGGGCGTGCCGGGTGTGCCGGGTGTGCCGGGTGTGCCGGGTGTGCCGGGCGGCGCCCTACGGCAGGCGCAGGGCGGTGCGGGCGCTCAGGTCGACGACCAGATGGCGCACGTCGATCCACGGCCCGTCCGCCACCCGGGTGAAAAGGCGTACGCACCGGTGCTCGCCGCACTTCGCGGCCGGCCCGGTCACGCCCTCGGGCGCGCGGTAGGTCAGGCCGCGGGTGTCCAGCTGGGCGGCCCGGGCGAGTGTCCGGCCGGTGGCGGCCCGGTAGTCCTCCTTCAGCCCCGCGCCGAGCGGGCTGTCCAGCAGGACGTCGACGGCCTCGGCCGCCTCGGCCCGCGAGGGCGGCGGCTGGGCGTTCCCGTTCCTCTCCGAGGCGACGACCTCGTGGTCCGTCAGGTCGACGGTCTTCTTCACCAGCGTGTCGTCGGAGTAGTCGTAGAAGTAGACCTCGGCGCGGCGGTGGCCGTCCCCTCCGGTGCCCCCGTCCCCGGAGGGCCGGGCGAGGGCGGTGCTGAGGTACTGGGCGTCCCCGTCCTTCCCGCGGACGTCCTCGGCGGCCGTGCGCAGTCCCCTGTCGCGCGCCAGGGCGAGGTCCCTGGCAGCCTCGATCTCGTCCGGGGTGAGGGCGTCGCGCCCGGTCCCGGTCTCCGCGGGCGGGGCGGGCTCCTCCACCACGCCGGGCGCGTCGTCCGCTCGGGACGCGCCGTCCGTGCCGGGCGCGCCGTCCGCGGACGCCGCCCGCCCGGGTCCGTCCGCCCGTCCCGGCCGGTCGGTGCCCGCCGCGCCCGCCGTCCCGTCCTGTCCCGCCGCGTTCAGCGGCACGGTCACCGCCAGCATCGCGGCGGTGCAGGTGACCGCCAGTCCCGCCCCGATCGCCGCGCGCCGCAGCACCGTGCGGCGGCGTTCCCCCCGTGGTTCCACTGCTTCCCCCGTGTCCGTCGTACGTCCGGCAGGGCCGGCCCTCTCCGGGCCCGTCTCCCCTGCCCTCCTTGGGGACGCGGCCGGGCCCGGGAGGGTTGCACGGGGCGGGCGGGGCGGGCGGGTCGCGTGGGGCACGAGAGGGGCTCACGGGGGCGCGCGGCGCGACACCGATGACGGAAGACGGGCGAAAAGCGCACGGATCGCCCCGGGCTGGGCGAGGATTTTCCCGGAACCGGTGGCCGACAGGAGCACCGGCACCGGATGACGGGAAGAGACACAGCATGCAGATCTGGCCGGGGAAGGCATATCCGCTCGGCGCCACGTACGACGGCGCCGGGACCAACTTCGCGGTCTTCTCGGAGGTGGCCGAACGTATCGAGCTGTGCCTGGTCAACGACGACGGTTCCGAGACGGTCGTGGAACTGCGCGAGGCCGACGCCTTCGTGCGCCACGCCTACCTGCCCGGGGTGATGCCCGGCCAGCGGTACGGCTTCCGGGTGCACGGGCCCTACGACCCCGCCCGGGGCCTGCGCTGCAACCCGGCCAAGTTACTGCTGGACCCCTACGCCAAGGCGATGAGCGGCCGGATCGACTGGCACGAGGCCGTCTACGGCTACCGGTTCGGCCGGCCCGGCGCCGCCGACGCCACGGAGGGCCGCAACGACCTGGACTCCGGGCCGCACACCATGACCTCCGTGGTGGTCAACCCCTACTTCGACTGGGCCGACGACCGCCCCCCGCGCACCGACTACCACCGCACCGTCCTGTACGAGGCGCACGTCAAGGGCCTGACGATGATGCACCCGGGCCTGCCCAAGGAGATCCGCGGCACCTACGCGGCCCTGGCGCACCCGGCGGTCATCGAGCACCTGGTGGAACTGGGCGTCACCGCGCTGGAGCTGATGCCGGTCCACCAGTTCGTCCACGACCACCGGCTGGTCGACGCGGGCATGGCGAACTACTGGGGCTACAACACCATCGGCTTCTTCGCCCCGCACAACGCCTACTCATCGCTCGGCGACCGCGGGCAGCAGGTGCTGGAGTTCAAGACGGCGGTGCGCGCCCTGCACCGGGCCGGCATCGAGGTCATCCTCGACGTGGTCTACAACCACACCGCCGAGGGCAACCACCTCGGCCCCACCCTCTCCTTCCGGGGCCTGGACAACCCCTCGTACTACCGGCTGACCGAGGACCAGCGGTACTACATGGACACCACCGGCACGGGGAACTCGCTGCTCATGCGCAGCCCCCACGTGCTGCAGATGATCATGGACTCGCTGCGCTACTGGGTCACCGACATGCACGTCGACGGCTTCCGCTTCGACCTCGCCGCGACCCTGGCCCGCCAGTTCCACGAGGTGGACCGGCTGTCGTCGTTCTTCGACCTCGTCCAGCAGGACCCGGTGGTCAGCCAGGTCAAGCTGATCGCCGAGCCCTGGGACGTCGGCGAGGGCGGCTACCAGGTCGGCAACTTCCCTCCCCTGTGGACCGAGTGGAACGGCTCCTACCGCGACACCGTGCGCGACCTGTGGCGCGGCGAGCCGGCCACCCTGGCCGAGTTCGGCTCCCGCCTGACCGGCTCCTCCGACCTCTACCAGCTCGACGGCCGCCGCCCGCTGGCCTCCATCAACTTCGTCACCTGCCACGACGGCTTCACCCTGCACGACCTGGTCTCCTACAACCACAAGCACAACGAGGCCAACGGCGAGGGCAACCGCGACGGCGAGAGCCACAACCGGTCCTGGAACTGCGGCGTCGAGGGGAAGAGCGCCGACCCCGACGTACTGGCCCTGCGCAACCGCCAGATGCGCAACTTCATCGCCACCCTGATGCTCTCCCAGGGCGTCCCCATGCTCAGCCACGGCGACGAGTTCGCCCGCACGCAGAACGGCAACAACAACGCCTACTGCCAGGACAACGAACTGGCCTGGGTGCACTGGCCGAAGCCGGACGACGAGACCGAGCAGTCCATGCTCGAGTTCACCCGCACGATGGTGTGGCTGCGCCGCGACCACCCGGTCTTCCGCCGCCGCCGCTTCTTCCACGGCCGCCCCGTCGAAGGCACCCACGACGACCTCTCCGACATCGCCTGGTTCACCCCCGACGGCACGGAGATGACCCGCGGCGACTGGCAGGCCGCCCACGCCAAGTCCCTGGTGGTCTTCCTCAACGGCCACGCCATCTCCGAGCCGGGCCCGCGCGGCGAGAAGATCACCGACGACTCCTTCCTGCTGATGTTCAACGCCCACCACGAGCCGATGCGGTTCGTGGTGCCGGTCAACCACGGCAAGGAGTGGCAGGTGGTCGTGGACACCGGCCGGCCCGAGGGGGTGCCCCCCGGCAGCGGGCGCAAGGTCAGGGCAGGCGACCGCCTGTTCCTGGCCGACCGCAGCCTCGTCGTCCTCCAGCGCCCGGCCTGACGCCCGCGGGCACGGCGGGGGGCGGCGGGCGGCGGGTACGGGCACGGGGGTGCGGGCGCGCCGGTGCCCGCGCCCGGCGCGTCCCGGTCCGGGCGCGCCCCCGTTCGGCCGGAAAGCGCCCCCCGGCCCGGGCCCCCGGGTGGTGAGCGGCCCGGCCACGGGGTAGTCAGAGCTTCATGACGCCGACGCCCGAGCAGCACCGGCCCGAGCAGCACCGGCCCGAACCGGCCCCCGCCGGAACGGCTCCCGCAGCCCCGGCGGTGCCCACCGCGACGTACCGGCTGCAGCTCCAGCCGGACTTCCCCCTGTCCGCGGCCGAGGCCGCCGTCCCCCGTCTGGCCGCACTGGGCGTCTCGCACCTGCACCTGTCCCCGGTGCTCCAGGCCTGTCCCGGCTCCACCCACGGCTACGACGTGGTCGACCACACCCGGATCGGCGAGGAGATCGGCGGCGAGGACGCCCTGCGCTCCCTGGCCCGCACCGCCCGCGCGCACGGCATGGGGCTGGTCGTGGACATCGTGCCCAACCACATGGCCGTCCCCGTCCCCGAGCACCTGAGCGAACCGCTGTGGGAGGTGCTGCGCGACGGCCCCGGATCCCGCTTCGCCGACTGGTTCGACATCGACTGGGCGGTGCAGGAGGGCCGGCTGCTGCTGCCCGTCCTAGGCGGCCGGCTGGGCCCCGAGCTCGGCGCCCTGGAGACCGGCACCGCCACCGTCCGGGGCCGGGAGGAGAGGGTGCTGCGCTACCACGACCACGTCTTCCCGCTGCGGCCCGGCACCGAGGACCTGCCCCTGCCCGGGCTGCTGGAGCACCAGTGGTACCGCCTGGCCTGGTGGCGGCTGGCCCGCACCGAGCTCAACCACCGCCGCTTCTTCACCATCTCCGACCTCATCGGGGTGCGCGTGGAGGACGAGGCGGTCTTCGCCGCCACCCACGGCAAGCTCCTGGAACTCGTCCGCGACGGGGTCGTGGACGGCCTGCGCGTGGACCACCCCGACGGCCTCGCCGACCCCCGCGGCTACCTGCGCCGCCTGCACGCGGCCACCGGCGGGCGGTGGACCGTGGTGGAGAAGATCCTCGGCCCCGGCGAACCCCTGCCCGCCGACTGGCCCTGCGCGGGCACCACCGGCTACGACGCGCTCAAGCACGTCGACGGCCTGTTCGTCGACCCGGCGGGCGCCGCCCGCCTGGCCGAGGTGTGGACCGACTTCGCCCGCCTCCCCGCCACCCTGGGCGGCAACTGGGCAGCCACCGTCGCCCGCGCCACCGGGGAGGTCGTCACCGAGGACCTGGCGACCGAGGTCGCCCGCCTGGTCCGCGCCGCCGACCGCGTCTGCTCGAAGGACCCGCAGCTGGCGGACCACGCCCCGTGGGCGCTGCGCACCGCCGTGCGGGGGCTGCTGGCGGGCATCCCCGTCTACCGCCCCTACGTCGTCCCCGGCGAGCCCGCCCCCGAACGCGACGCCGCCCTGCTGGAGGCCGCCGCAGGGCCCGCCCGCGCGGCCTTCGCCGTCCCCGAGGAGGCGCACGCGGTCGACGTCGTGCGCGACCTGGCGCTCGGGCGGCTCGGCCGCGGCCCCGACCACGACGACTTCGCCGTCCGCTTCGCCCAGGTCTCCTCCGCGCTGCGCGCCAAGGCGGTCGAGGACACCGCCTTCTACCGCTGGCACCCGCTGCTGGGCGTGAACGAGGTCGGCGGCGACCCGGCGCGCCCCGGCACCTCCCCGGAGGACTTCCACGCCTTCGCCGCCCGCATCCAGCGCGACTGGCCGGCCACCGCCACGGTGCTGTCCACCCACGACACCAAGCGCAGCGCGGACGTGCGCGCCCGGCTGGCCGTGCTGTCCGAGGTGCCCGAACTGTGGCGCGAGTGGCTGGAGAAGGAGTCCGCGGCCGACGGGCGCGGCAGGCCCGCCGCCCCGGACCGCCAGGTGGAGTACCTGGTGCGGCAGACCGCGGTCGGCCTGGGGCACTGCGAAGCGGAACGGCTGGTGCCCGCCGTGCTGAAGTCGGTGCGCGAGGCCCGACTGCGCACCGGCTGGACCACCCCGGACCCCGACTACGAGGCCGCCGTGGAGGCGTTCGTGCGCGGCCTGTGCGAGGACGAGGAGCAGGTGGCCGCCCTGGCCTCGTTCACCGCCGTCCTGGAACCGTACGCGCACGCCAACTCCCTCGGCGCCGCCCTGGTCCACCTGACGATGCCCGGCGTCCCCGACCTCTACCAGGGCTCCGAGCGGGAGCTGCTCACCCTCGTGGACCCGGACAACCGCCGCCCGGTGGACTTCCCCCGTCCGTTCGACGCCGACGGGTTCGAACGCTCCCTGTCCCTGGGCCGGGGGCCCACCGGGAACCTGTCCGACCGCAAGCTGCGGCTGACCGCCACCGCCCTGCGGCTGCGCCGCGAGCACCCCGAGTGGTTCGGCGCCGGAGGCGGCTACGCCCCGCTGCACGCCCGCGGCCCGGCCGCCGAGCACCTGCTCGCCTTCCTCCGAGGCGGCGGGGACGGCGGGGACGGGACGGGCGGCGGGAACGGGACGGCCGGCGGGGCGATCACCGCCGTCGTCCGGCTCTCACGCGACCTCGCGCAGTCCGGCGGCTGGCACGACACCGTCCTGGACCTGCCCGGGGGCCCCTGGACCGACCTGATCACCGGCGCCGTCCACCCCGCCGGCCCCAACCGCGCCTCGGCCCTCTTCGCCGGCGGCCCCGCCGTCCTCCTCGTGCCCACACCCCGCTGAGCCCCGCCCCCTGGCTACGCCGCCCCACCCCGCCACCCGGCGACGCCGTTCCGGGACCGCCCGGAACGGCGCTACCCTGCTCCCGTCGCGCTGCAGTGGGGCAGCGGGCGCTGTGCGTCGTCGGGGGGTGGCGTGGCCGGGTCAGGTGTTCGGCCGACCGAGGCGGGGGACCCGCAGTCGTTCGGCCCTTATCGCGTGCTCGGGCGCCTCGGCTCCGGGGCCATGGGACGGGTGTACCTGGCGTCCTCGCCCGGCGGCCGGCTGGTCGCGGTGAAGACGCTGCTGGCCGAGGCGGCGGTCGGCGACGCCGACCGGGAGCGGTTCGCCCGCGAGGTGAAGCTCGCCCGCCGGGTCAAGGGCATCCACACCGTGGACGTGGTCGCCGCAGACGTCGAGGCGCGGCCGCCGTGGATGGCCACCGAGTACGTTCCCGCCCCCTCGCTCGCCGAACTGGTGCAGCAGGCCGGCACGCTGCCCGTCGGCGCCGTCGAGCGGGTGGCCGCCGGCGCGGCGGAGGCGCTGCTCTGCCTGCACCGGGCAGAGGTCGTCCACCGGGACGTCAAGCCGTCCAACATCCTGCTGCCGCCGGACGGCCCGCGCCTGATCGACTTCGGCATCTCCCACGCGGCCGACACCACGCGGACCATGCTCACCCTGGGCACCATCGCCTTCACCTCGCCCGAGCAGGCGAGCGGCGAGCCGAGCACCACGGCCTCGGACGTCTACTCGCTGGGCGCCACACTGTTCCACCTCGCGGTCGGCCGACCGCCCTACACCGAGGTGGGCGACACGCTGCGGCTGCTGTCGCAGGTCTCGCGGGGACAGGTGGACCTGTCCGGCCTGCCGCCCGAACTGGAACCGCTGATCCTCCCGTGCCTGAGGACGGACCCGGAGGAACGCCCGGAGCCCGCGCGGATCGTCGGGCAGCTCGCCGACGCCCTCGCGGACGGGCCGGCGCCACCGGGCGGCACGGGCTGGCTGCCCCCGGCGTGGGCCCGGCTCGTCGACGAGTACGGGCGCCGCGGGCAGGAGCTGCAAAGGGGCGCGGCCCGGGCGCCGTCACCGGACGCACCGACCGAGAACCTCAGGAACCGCGGGGCCTCCGGCTCCCCCACGCGCCCCTACACCCGCCTCCACGACCACCCGCGCCCGGACGGGGGCCGTCCGCGTCCGCAGGGGGTTCGGCCACGCCCCGAGAGGGTGCGTCCGAGCACCGGGACCGGCTCCCCGGCAGGGGCCGTCCCCGCGGCCGCCGCGGAGACCCGGAGGACCGAGAAGGCGCAGAAGGGCTGGGGAGGCGTGTTCCTCCTCGTCGCGGCCGTCTGGTTCTTCGCCCTCTACCAGCAGAACCAGGACGACGGCACGTCAGCGGGGGCGACGAGCACGGGCTCGAGTGCGGGTTCGAGCTCGGGCGCGGGCTCGCAGGGGTACTACACGCCGCCGCCCTCGCCCACCCCCGAGCCGGAGGACCTCGCCTTCCGGGCGGTGAGCCCCGGCGACTGCCTCGACGCCTACCGGGAGGGCGAGGACTGGAACACCGACGTGCCCCGGACCGTCGACTGCGACGCGGCCAGCGCCTACTTCTGGGTGTCCGACACCTCGGACTCCTTCGGTTCGGACTGCCCGACGGGTGCGGGGCGCAGCTACTGGTCCCACGTGGGGACCACCGGCAGCACCACGCTGTGCGTGCAACGCCAGTTCCGCGAGGGCCAGTGCTTCGTGGCGAAGCAGTCGGACAAGGGCGCCGTCCAGGACGGGCTGCTCACGAACGTGTGGAACTGCGACGCGGACACCGTCCCGTCGGGCTACAACCAGATACTCCGGATCACCGGCTACTACAAGGCGCCGAAGACGATCCCGCGCGGGTTCTGCTCCGAGGACCAGTACGACCGGACCTCCTACTGGACCTGGGAGGTCGACGACGGCAAGTCCGTCCTGTGCACCACGGTCGCCTGACGGGCCCAGGGGCCGTCCGCCCGGGGGCCGCCCGGGCCGGTCGGCGTGCCGCCGCGCATGCCCGTCGCGGCGGCGGGGTACGCCCCCTCCCGTACGGGGGCGTCGCGGAAGCGGCCGAGGAGTGAGGGGTTTCGGAAGTGATTCGAAAGCTGCAGGCGGTCGCGCTGGACTGCGCCGACCCGGTACGGCTTGCGGAGTTCTACGCGGACCTGCTCGGCGGCCGGGTGGTCCCGGACCCGGAGGAACCCGGCTGGATCGAGGTGCACGGGTTCGAGGGGACGCCGCTGGCCTGCCAGCGGGTGGACAACTACCGGCCGCCCGAGTGGCCCGGTCAGGAGCACCCGCAGCAGGTCCACCTGGACTTCGACGTGGACGATCTCGACGGGGAGGAGAAGCGGGCCCTCGCCCTCGGTGCGACCGTACTGGAGCGGACGGACCGGATCCGCCCGGAGGCCAACTGGCGGGTCTACGCGGACCCGGCCGGCCATCCGTTCTGCCTCTGCCTCCACTGAGCCCGCCGGGCCGGCCCGCCGGTCCGTCCGCCGCGGGCCGGCCCGGCCCCTACGACGGCACGGCCGGCCCCTTGCGGGGCCGGTCGCCCGCCGCGGACCCGCAGAGCCCGTCCACGTGCGCGTCGAGGATCCGCCGGGCCTCGTCCTGGCCGAGCTGCCCGAGGAGCACCTGGACGGTGAGGCCGTCGGCGAGGGCGAGCAGCGTGCGCGCCTCCAGTTCGGCGTCCACGGCAGTACCGGCCGCTTCCCGGACCAGGCCGGCGAGCAGTCCCTGCACCGCCGGGTAGCCGTCCCGGAGGATCCCCGCCATCGCGGGGGTGACGGCGGCGCGGGCGACGAACGCCAGCCAGACCTGCGCCTCCGGGCGCCGCTCGGCGCCGAGCAGGGCGAGGTCCCCGGCCACGCGGGCCAGGGCGGGGGCGGGCGGTGACGGTTCGTCGGCGGCCGCGCGCACCCTGGCGGCGAACGCCTCGCTGACGTGCGCCAGGGCGAGGGCGAGCATCTCGTCCTTGGTGCGGAAGCTGCGCTGGACGGCCCCCATGGACATCCCGGCCTGCCGGGCGACGTCGCGCAGGGTGACTCCCTCCAGCCCGTGCTCGTCGGCCAGCGCGTACACCGCCTCGATCACCCGGCGCCGTCGCCGTTCGTGGTCCACCTGCTTGGGCATGCCGCACCCACCGCCCGCCGTTCCGGTCCCATGCTTTTCCGATGCAAATGCATCGGATGCCAGTGTACGATCCGATGCACTTGCATCGGAAAACGGAGGGCCGCGTCGCCGTGGAAACCGAACTCTGGAAGTGGACCGCCGCGGAGCTGGCCGCCGCGGTCGCCGGCGGAGAGGTCCGGGCCGCGGAGGTCGTCGAGAGCCACCTCGCCCGGATCGCCGAGGTCAACCCGGTGGTCAACGCCGTGACGCAGACGCTCGCCGACGTCGCGCGCCGCGACGCCGAGGACCTCGACCGGCGGCGCGCGACCGGCGAGCGGCCGGGCCCGCTGGCCGGCGTGCCGTTCACAGTGAAGGAGAACATCTGCATCGGCGGGGTGCCGACCACGCACGGCCTGGCGCACTTCCGGGGGATGCGGGCCGGGGAGGACGCCCCGCCGGTGGCCCGGCTGCGGGCTGCGGGCGCGATCCCCGTCGGGCACAGCAACATGCCGGACCTGACCGTGGGCGGGATGCACCCGCGCAGCGAACTGTTCGGGGAGACGCGCAACCCGTGGCACCCCGGCCGCACCCCCGGCGGCAGCAGCGGCGGCGACGGGGCCGCCGTGGCCTCCGGCATGGCGCCGCTGGGACTGGGCAACGACTCGGGCGGCTCGATCCGCATCCCGGCCGCCTTCTGCGGTACGGCCGGGCTGAAACCCACGTACGGCCGCTTCCCCTCCGACCACCGCATCGGCCCGGACGACCCGACCCTGGCCTCCCAGCTCGTGCCGGTGGACGGCCCCCTCGCCCGCACGGTCGGCGACCTGCGCCTGGCCTACGAGGCACTGGCCGGAACGGACCCGCGCGACCCGCGCGCCGTCCCCGTGCCGCTGTACGGGCCGGACGCCGGGACGCGGCCGAGGGTGGCGGTGGTGGCCGACCCCGGCGGCCAGGGGGCGCACCCCGGTGTGCGGGCGGCGGTCGCCGCCGCGGCGGACGCCCTCCGGGACGCCGGATACGAGGTGGAGGAGATTCCCGACGTCCCCCGCCTGGCGGAGACCCTCGCGGCGTACGGCCACATGATCATGACGGAGTTCGCGCTCGCCTGGCCGCGGATCCGCACGGTACTGCCCGGGAGCAGCCGCGCCTACATCGAGATGTCGATGGACCGGACCCCGCCCGTCGAACTCCCCGAGTACCTGCGGCTGACCGGTGTCCGCCTGGGCCTCCAGCGGGACTGGGCCCGCCTCTTCCAGCGGTACCGGCTGGTCCTCGGGCCGGTGTTCACCGAGCCGCCGGTCGAGCCGGGCCTGGAGTCCGGCAGCACGGACGGGCACGAGCGGGTGACCCGCGCGATGCGGCTGTGCACCGCGACCAGCTTCGTCGGGCTGCCTGCTGTGGCCGTCCCCGGCGGGGTCCTCGACGGGCTGCCGCAGGGGGTGCAGCTGATCGGGCCGATGTACAGGGAGGACCTGTGCCTGGCCGGCGCGGAGGCCGTCGAACGGCGGATCGGCGTACTGACACCCGTCGAGCCACGGTCGGGCGGCACTCCCCCGCTCGCGTGACCGCCCCCTGCGCGCGTGACCGCCTTCCGGGCCCGACGGCCACCGCGTGGTCATCTCCGACGACGGGCTCGGCCTGAAGGCCGCGGGCCTGGCCACGGACGCCCGCGGCTTCGTGCCGCCCGCGGACTCCACCAGCAGGCGCCCCGGCTCAGCGCTCCGCGAGCGGCGCGGCGGACGCTGCGAAGGCGACGAACGCCGTCCACGCCTCCGGGGAGAACGCGAGCGTCCCGCCCTCCCGGTCCTTGGAGTCCCGCACGCGGACGGCACCGGGAGCCGCGGCGACCTCCACGCACTCCCCGCCGTCGCCGCCGCTGTAACTGCTCTTGAACCAGGTCGGTTCGGAGACGGTTTCTTCGGAACGGTCGTTGTTCACAGTTCCCCCAATACCTGCTCGATGAGGCTCGCCGACTCTTCCGGGCTGAGGGCCTGGGCGCGCAGGATGCCGTAGCGCTGCATGAGCACACTCACCTCGTCCTGCTCGGAGATCAGGAAACTGCCGCGCTGGCCCTCGACGTAGGCCAGGTTACGGCGATCCTGGGTTTCCAGCAGCACCATCGGGCCTTCCAGTCCGGCATGCGTCTCCCGACAGGTCGGCATGACCTGGAGGGAGACGTTGCGCATCCGCGCGCAATCCAGCAGGCGCCTCAACTGCCCCTCCATGACGGCGGAACCACCGATCGGTCGCCGGACCACCACCTCCTCGATCACGAAACCCAGTACCGGGCGCGGCGTACGCGTCAGCAGAGTCTGGCGGTCGAGTCGCGCCGCAACGCGCCGCTCCACCTCGTCGTCGTCGGGCGGAGGACAGCTGCCGCCGACCACCGCCCGGGCGTACTCCTCGGTCTGGAGCACGCCCGGGACGGTCTGGTTGCTGTACAGGTACATGCTCACCGCGTCCGCCTCCAGGATCGCGAAGTCCTGGAACCAGGACGGGTAGCGCGCCTGGGCGAGGAAGGATGCGCCGATCCTGAGCACGCCGCGTGCGTCCAGGGCCTCGTCGGCCTGGTCCACGAAGCCCTGCTGGGGAATCCGCCGGCCCTGCTCGACGGCGGCCACCATCGCCTCCGAGTACCCCACCCGCTCGCCGAGTTCGGCACGGGAGAGCCCCGCACGCCCTCTGAGCAGCTTCAGTTGGCTGCCGAAGTACTTGAGCGTCGTCGAGCCCGCGTCGTTCCTGCTTCCCATTCCTGTCACCCCGTTCGCCGTCGTGTGTGTCCTCCAACTCCGCACGGGGGCAGGGGGTGACGGCGAGCGGCGCGTACCGGTGGGCCGTCACCGCACACAACGGTGCGGGTCCTCGGAAGAGACCTGGCCGGGCTGGGCGGCCGTGCGGATCTTTGTGCTGATGAAGACCGACATTCCCTCTTCCGTGACTCCGTGTTTCGCCATCACCTCCAGCGAGCGGGCGTTCCCCCGGCATCCGTACTCCGTGCGGGCCGCACGGGACCACGCCGCCGCCGTGGCCTCCCGGCTCGCCCCTCCCCCGCCACCCCTCCCTGCCGGTGACGACCGGCTGGACGACGTCCTGGTGTGCGTCTCGGAGCTGGCCACCAACGCCCTGGTCCACGGCGCCCCGCCGGACTGCGGTTTTCTGCTGCGGATCGCCCTGGTCCGCACGTCCGCCACCGGGGCGGCGACCCTGCGCGTCGAGGTGCACGACGACGGGAAGGACCTGCCGCCGCAGGACCCGGACCGGCCCTTGGTGTCCGCTCCCGGGCGGGAGGGCGAGCCCGGGACCGGCGGCCGCGGGCTGCTGCTCGTCTCGGCCCTCGCCGACGCCTGGGGCGTCTCCCCCTTCCGCGGCGGAGCGGGCAAGGCCGTCTGGGCCGAGTTCCGGTTCCCCCGGGAGGCGGCCGGAAAGCGGTGAGGCGCCTCCGGGCGCATTCAGGTGACCCTCAGTCAGGTGACGGCGAGTTGTGTCGGACCCGCCTGCGACGGTGTGTGCGGGACGGCGTGAGGAGCCGCCCGGGTGAGCGGCGGAGGGGGCACGATGACGGGCCGGGAGCACGGCTGGGCGGGCGTCGGCTGGAAGGACTGGCAGGACCACGGGGTTGTCCGGTGGCGTCTCGACCGGGGGGCCGATCCGGAGGGGTGGGGCGGGGGGAGGCTCCTGCACCACGTGGCGCGGTTCGGCTCGCCGGAGGTCGTCGCGGAAGTGGCCCGGCGCGTCGCGGACGTGGACGCGCTCGAGGACGGGACGACCGCACTGTGGGAGGCCGTCTGGCACGGCCGGCCGGACAACGCGCGGGCCCTCGCCGCCGCCGGGGCCGACCCCTGGCGGCCCCTGGTCGGCGGCTGGTCGCCGGGACGGCTCGGCCTGGCCGGGCCGACGCCGGACCTGTTCCCGCTCCCCGAGGGGGAACGCGGGCTGACCGGGGCGGAGCGCGCAGCGGCCCGGGAGGGCAGGCGGCTCGTCGCGGCGCTGGGAGACCTGTACTACGACGGCACGGGGCTGGCGTGCGTGGCCGGGATCGACGCCGAGGAGGCGGTGCACCGCCTGGAAGCGGTGCACCGTGCGGCGGCTCCGCCGGAGGACGAGGATCCGGACGGCCGCCCGAACCCGTACGGCGGACTGTACCCGTACGACGAGGGCGAGCTCGGCCTCACCGTCGGCGTGACGACCGTGCCGGGCGGCTGCGTCGTCACCCAGCCGTGGGGGTTCGCGCCGCAAATGCCGGGCGTGCTGGCCCGCCTGTCCGCCGGCACCGTCTGCTACGGCCTGTACGCCAACCCCAAGAGCGGCGACCAGGGCAGCATCGTCCGCGACGGGACCGTCGAGGGCTCGGACCTCCACCCGGGCGGTGCACCGGACCCGGACGCCACGTCCGAGGAGGTCCTGGCCTCCTACCTCTACCGGCACAACGCGGTGGCCTACTCGTGCGCCCTCGTCGGGCTGCGCCCGGCCGACGCGCGCGCCGTCACCGGGCCGCCCGACCTGTGGGTCGAACTGCCGCAGCGCGACCACTGGAACCTTTGACGCGGCGGCCGCCGCGGGCCGACCGCCCCACGGGCAGCGCCCGGAGGCGGGACGATCCACGGCGTGGTCGGACGGACGCACCGCGCCCCGCGCCGGGTGGTGGTACAGCCCGGTCCTAGGCCTTCGGCCCGTTACGCCGCCGCGGCGCCTCGCCTACCGTCCTCGCCATGGACACGACGGGCATTCTCGACGAGGCACTCCAGCGACTGCACGGCTGCGGACCGGAGCGGCTCGGGCGGCTCACCAATCACGCGCCGATGGCCGTCGAGGCCCTCGCCGCGCACGGCCGGGCCGGCTCGGTGCACCGGTGGCTCGACCTGTACTCGCGCAAGCTCGAGAACTTCCCGCCCCGGGTCGAACCGGTCACCGCCGCCCACTGGCGCTCTGCGCTCGGCGACCCGCGCCGCGCCGCCGACTGGATCGACCACTTCGGCCGCGAGGTCGCCGAGCGGCCCTGGCGCGACGTGTTGGCCGAGTGGTGGCCCCGTCTCCTGCCCGGCATGTACGGCGGCTCGACGCACCCGGTGATCCGGGTGGGCCACGCGGTGCGCACCCTCCTGGCCGGCGAGGCCACCGGGCCGCGTCTGACGGAGCTCGCCCACGGCCTCGGTTACTGGGCCGCCCGCCACCGGCCCGTGACGGGCCTCGCCGTGCTGCCGGGCGCGGACGGCGCGGCCGCCGCCCTCGACACGGTGACGCCCCTCGCCGCACGGGACGGCGGCTTCCCCGACCGGCTCGGCCGCCTCACGGGCCTGCCGTCGTGGGCGGCCTCCGTCACCGACCCGGACGAGGCGCACCGCCGCCTCGCCGAACTGGTGCGGGCGGCCACCCACCGGTACGCCACGCACGGCCACGGCGAGGAGACGATGCTGGTCCACGCGGCCACGGCGCCCAACGCCGTGCTGCGCACCCTGCCCGCGCTCCCGCGCCCTTTGTGGGTGCCGAGCCTGCACGCCGCCTGGACGGCGTCCGCGGCGGTGACCGCGATGTACGCGCCCGACGCCCCGGTCGCGTACGCCCCGCCGGGCGCCTTCACCCCCGAGGAGGTCTTCGAGCGGGCCCTGGCGCACGGCGACGAGCACGTCATCAAGCTGACCGACACCGCCCTCGACGTCGGCGACGAGCAGGCGCTGGCGGCGGCCCTGCGCTGCGCCGAGCTGAGCGAGCCGCCGGCCTGACGGCCTGTGCCGGGGACCCGCCGCGCAGGTGCGGCGGGCCCCGGCGCAGGGGGTCAGGGCCGGGCGTAGGGCCGGGTCATGATCTCCATGTTGTGGCCGTCCGGGTCGTCGAAGTACGCGCCGCGGCCTCCGGAGAAGCTGTTGGTGCGGCCGGGTTCGGTGTGGCGGGGGTCGGCGTAGTAAGTGATCCCCGCCGCCTCCAGGCGGCCGATCATCGTGTCGAACTGCTCCTCGGGCACGAGGAACGCGTAGTGCTGCGGCTGTATCGGCTCGTCGCTCATGGCGTAGTAGTCGAGCGTCACGCCGTTGCCGAGGTCGACGGGCAGGAACGGCCCGAACGGGGCGCCGACCTCCAGCCCCAGGATCGCGGCGATGAACTCCGCCGACAGCTTCCGGTCCCTGGCGCGGACGATGGTGTGGTCCAGCTGGACGGCGGTGACGGACGGCTCGTGCAGGTGCTGCTGGTCGTACGGCATCTGTGGTGTCTCTCCGGGTCTCGGGTTCCACTGGGAAGGGCGCCGCGCGCGGGCGCCGGAAGGGGAGGACGCGGAGGGGGGAGGCGGGGCTCTCGCCCGCCTCGCGCTCACGGCGAGGCCGGGCGTCCCGCTCGTGCGGAGCACGTGGCCGACCCGGCAGTCACACCACCGACCGTAGTCCCGTCCGGGGCTCCGGTGAAGCCGGTTCCCGGCCGTGCTCCCCGGGCACGGCCGAAATCGGTTGGCGGAGAGCGGCGAGGTGGCGAGGATCGCCGGATGACGGTTTTCCTGACGACCGACCGGATGGTGCTGCGGCCGCTCACCGAGGCCGACGCGGACCACCTGGCCGCCCTCAACAGTGACCCGGAGGTCATGCGGTTCCTCGACGGGGACGGGCCGCCCTCTCCGGAGACGGTGCGGACACGGATCCTGCCCCGGCTGATGCGCCGCTGGGCATGGCCGGGAGAACACGGCTACTGGGCCGCCGAGACCGCGGACGGCAAAGGCGCGGGCGGCAAAGGCGCGGGCGGCGGGGAGTTCCTGGGCTGGTTCGAGTTCCGGCCGCTGGACGAGGACGCCGGGGGCGGAGGCGGCGACGGCGGGACGGTCGAGCTCGGGTACCGGCTGCGCCGGGCGGCCTGGGGGCGCGGGCTGGCCACCGAGGGGGCCCGGGCCCTGCTGCGCAAGGGGTTCACCGGGCTCGGCGTGGACCGCGTGACGGCCACGACGATGGCGGTCAACGTCCGCTCCCGCCGGGTGATGGAGAAGGCCGGCCTGCGGTACGTGCGCACCTTCCACCAGGACTGGCCGCACCCGCTGCCGGGATCCGAGCACGGCGAGGTCGAGTACGCGCTGACCGCGCAGGAGTGGCGGCGGGAGGCCCCACCTGCCTGAACGCCGGAGCCGGCGAACCGCGTCGGCAAACCATAAAGAGAAAAGGGCGAAACAGACAGGTTTTCTACGCTTTGCCACCCCGGTCCCGCCGATGCGCCGGCAGGGCGGCCACCCGGCCGCCGTTGCTCAACGGTTGCTCAATTCCCTTGGGAATCAAGGAAGCAGCGTGGGACGATCAGTGACTTGCACCACACTGTGCGTTCCTGTGCCCGCGCGTGTCCGAGGGGAGACAAGCAGCGTGCCCGAACCACCCGAACACCCCGTCGGCATCGAGGGGATAGAGGCGCTCTACCGCGAGTGCCGGCAGCGCGCCGGCAGCACCCGGCGACGGCTGGAGGGGGACCTGCCGGTCATCGTGCTGGTGGGCCGCCGGGGCAACGGCAAGACCGCCGTGCTCAAGTGGCTCCGGCACCGAGGGTCGCGGCGCCCCTGCGCGATGTACGACTTCCGCGACGCGGGCGCGGTGCGGCCCCACGAGGTGGCCCGGCAGATCGCCTTCGGCCTGTCCCAGCGCCTGCACCGGCAGCCTCCGCTGCACTTCCCGCGGCTGCAGCTGGGGCTGCTGGCGGTGGCCCCGGGGCTGACCCTGGACGGCTCCGACGCCCGGCTCGCCGGCGCGCAGCTGCGGGAGGCGCTGCGGCGCGACGAGGCGCGGGGCCAGTTCGCCGACCAGGTGTCGAACGCGGTCGGGTTCCTGCAGGAGCTCAACCTGCTGCCCGTCCCCGGTGTCGCGTTCGCGGCGGGCCTGCTCCTGCGCGGCCGGTCGGTGCTGCCCCCCAGGGCCGTGTGGAGGACCGGCCTGGCCTGGTACAGCCGGCACCGCCAGCACGCGCCGCTGGACGCGCTGGTGCACCTGAACAAGCTGAGCAGGAGCACCTCGCCCGCCGACCTGGCCGAGGTCGACGAGCAGTTGTGCAGGGCCTTCCTCGCCGACCTGCGCGCCGACTACCGGCGCGGCCGGCGGGACCGCAACTGCACGGTCCTGCTGGACAACGTCGACAGCCCCGGGGGCCGCCCGTTCCTGGACCTGCTGGTGCGGCTGCGCGACACCGACGCGCAGGACGGCCTGGACCCCGACCCGCTGGTCGTCCTCGCCACCGCCTCGACGATCCGCAGGGTGCCCGGGGTGTCCTCCGCCGGGCCGGGGCTGCCGCGGATCCGGCAGGCGGAAGCCGTCTCCTACCGGGACTGGGCCGACAGCCGGCCGGCCCGCCCGCACGACAGCACCTGGCGCTGGTACCCGGTGCAACTGCCCGACCTGACCGCCGCCGAGGTCTCCCGGCTGGGCGCGCGGCTGGCGCCGCGGCTGCCGGAGGCCACCCCGCTGGTGCACCGGCTGACCTACGGCCACCCGTGGAGCGTGCACCTGCTGCACGGGGCGGTCTCGGAGATCATCGGCCAGGGCGGCGGCGACCCGGAGCTGCGCAGGATCCTGGAGCGGGAGGTGGAGCCGCAGGACGGCGAGGGCGGCACCGGCGCCCCGCACGCCCCGCACGGCACCGGCGCCCCGCACGGCACCGGCGCCCCGCACGGCGCGGGCGGCACGGGCGGCGCGGTGCGGCTGGAGCAGTACGCCCTGCACCACCTGCTGCAGGACCTGGGCGACCAGCAGCGCAGGGCCCTCGTCCTGTGCTCGGCGGCGCGGGAGTTCGACACGGCCACCGACGCCGGGCTGCTGACGCGCTTCACCGAGCAGACCCAGCGGACGCTGGGGCAGGAGGTCCGCTCCCGGCTGTGGCTCGTCGACCCGGTCCCGGAGGACGCGGGCACCCGCGGCGGCAGGGGGTCCGGCTACCTCCTCGGCCCGGCGGCGCCGCACCTGCTGAGCAGCGGCCCGGTCATGCACACCTGGCTGCGGCTGCTCCTGCTCGGGGAGCTGGCCGGCCTTCCGGACTCCAGCCCGCTGAACTGGACCACGGCGCACGAGCAGCTGTGCGGCTGGCACCGGGACCACGACCGGCCCGTGGACGCCCTGTACCACCGGCTGGCGCTCGGCGGGCTCGACGAGGTCGTCGAGCACCTGTCCGCCCGCATGTGGGAGCTGCCCGGCACCGCGGCCTGGCTGTACGAGCTGTACGCGGTCACCGCGGCCCCGATGCGGCGGCCCGTGGACCCGGAGCTCTCGGCCGCCGAGCGGGCGGACGCCCTGGCGCGGGAGCTGGCGCCGCGGTCCTTCCGCGACAGCCGCTCCCTCGCCGTGCTGACCGCCGCGCTGTGGCTGGCGGCCGACCCGCGCAACCGCCTGCCCAACGCCGCTCCCGAACTGAACTACACGATCAGCTCGATGTTCCTGGAACTGGCCGTGACCTCCGACGCCCGCATCGCCGGGCTGCGGCACGAGGCCGCCCGGTACGACGTCCACATGTGACCGGCGGTCCGGCGGACCGCCGGACCGCGCGCCACGCCCGGCAGTGAACCGCCCGCCGGGCAGCGCACCGAAGGGAGCGCCCCGATGACCCCGTCCAGGTCCGCGCCGGACCCGCTGTCCGCCTTCGACGCCCCCTACGACCCCGTCCCTCCCTGGTGGAGGGGGTGGCGCGGGACCGTGGCGGTGCTGCTCGTCCTCGCGCTGGCCGCCGCCGGAGCCGTGTGGCTGGCCCTGCCGGAGGACACTTCCTGCGCCGAGGGGGTGGCGCGGGTCTCCCCGGAGGGGGAGTGCGTCGGGCTGACCGACGGCAGCCACGCCTTCTCCTCCGACCTCGAGCACGTCTTCGGCCTGATCCGGAAGGAGAACGAGCGGGTCGTGGAGCAGGCCGGCAAGCCCGGCGGGGCGCCGTACGTCAGCGTCGTCTACCTGATGCGGATGGTCCCGGGCCCCGGCGACACCAACACCCTCGCCTCCGTCCGGCACGAGCTGCAGGGCGCCCACACCGCCCAGCACCAGGCCAACCACGCCGGGGTGCGCGGCGACTCCCCGCAGATCAGGCTGCTGCTCGCGCACACGGGGGCGGGCAAGCAGGAGCGGGACTTCACCCTGGAGCGGATCCGGGAGCGCAGGAAGCAGGACCGGATCGTGGCGGTCGCGGGCCTGGGCACCAGCACCGACGCCACCGAGACCACCGTGCGCCGGCTCATCCGCACCGGGCTCCCGGCCGTCGGCGCGGTGATCACCTCCAACAGCCTGGAGGGGATCAACGGCCTGGTGCGGGTCGCCCCCTCCAACGCGGACGAGGCCGCGGCCGCCGCGCACTACCTGAAGGAGTCGCACCCGAGGGCGAAGGTGCTGCTCGTGCGGGACCGCCGCAAGGACGACCACTACAGCAAGACCCTCGCCGAGTCCTTCGAGAAGAACTTCCCCGCCGACCGGATCGTGCAGCGGATGGAGTTCGACTCCTCCCGCAGCAGCGTGTCGACGTACTTCACCATCCAGACGGCGAACCTGTGCCAGGCGAAACCGGACGTGGTCTTCTTCGCCGGCCGCGGGGTCGACCTGCCCAGGATGCTCAGCCCGCTGTCCGGCCGGCACTGCAAGGACCGCGAGCTGACGGTGGTGTCCGGCGACGACGCCTCGCAGACCGCCCAGGCCGAGGGGTTCGACAAGGTCACCGACGCGCTGCAGCGGGGCAGGATCCGTCTGGTCTACACCGGGCTGGCCCACCAGGACGCGTGGAAGAAGGAGCCGGGCGCCTTCGACCCGGTGGCGGTCGGCGTGTTCGGCAAGGACGGCCGCTTCCGGAAGGCGTTCCCCCGCGAGGGGCTCGACGACGGCCAGGCGATCATGGGGCACGACGCCGTCGTCACCGCGGTCGCCGCGATCCGCGAGGCCACCCGCGGGGTCCCGGCCCAGAAGATCACCGGGAGCGACGTCATGCAGCTGCTGTCCGCCCTCCAGGGCGAGACCGCCGTGGCCGGCGCCAGCGGGCTGATCAGCCTGGCGCCCAACGGCAGCCCGGTCGACAAGGCGATCCCGGTCATCGAGATAGACGGCCGCGGCCGGGTGTCCACCGTGGCGGTCTCCTCCCGCACCGGCGAGCCGCCGCGCGGCACCCCCGGCGGGTGACGCCGCCGGACGGCCCGGCGCGCACCGTGGCGGTCCGGGCGGCGGCCGGTGATCCTGGAGGACCGCCGGCCGGGCGGCCTGGAGGAAGGGAGCGCACAGGTGGCGTACGAGGTGTGGGCGCCGGAAGCGCGCCGGGTGGAGGTACGGATCGGCGGCGGCAGCGGCAGCGACCATCCGATGCGGCCCGTCCCCGGCCGGGACGGCTGGTGGCGCTCGGCCGACGGCCTGCCGCGCGAGCACGGCACCCGGTACGCGTTCCGCCTCGACGGCGGCCCGCCGCGGCCCGACCCGCGCTCGCGCCGCCAGCCGGACGGCCCCGACGGGCCGAGCGCCGTCGTCGACCACTCCGCCTTCCCCTGGACCGACGCCGGCTGGACCGGGCGCCCCCTGGCCGGCGCCGTGCTGTACGAGCTGCACGTGGGCACCTTCACCCCAGAGGGCACCTTCGACGCGGCGGCCGGGCGGCTGGACCACCTGGTGCGCCTGGGCGTCACCCACGTGGAGCTGATGCCGGTGTGCTCCTTCCCGGGGGTGCACGGCTGGGGGTACGACGGGGTGTCGCCGTGGGCGGTGCACGAGCCCTACGGCGGCCCGGACGGCCTCAAGCGCTTCGTGGACGCCGCCCACGCCGCCGGGCTGGCCGTCGTGCTGGACGTGGTGCACAACCACCTCGGCCCGTCCGGCAACCACCTCCCCGCCTTCGGCCCGTACTTCACCGACACCCACCACACCCCGTGGGGCTCGGCCGTCAACCTCGACGCCCCCGGCTCGGACGAGGTGCGCGCCTACCTGATCGGCAGCGCCCTGTCCTGGCTGCGCGACCACCACCTGGACGGCCTGCGGCTGGACGCCGTGCACGCCCTCGCCGACACCCGGGCGGTGCACTTCCTGGAGGAGCTGTCGGCCGCCGTCGACGCCCTGTCCGCCTCCCTGGGCCGCCCGCTGGTGCTCATCGCCGAGTCCGACCGCAACGACCCGCGCACCACCACCGCCCGCGAGGCCGGCGGCCTGGGCCTGCACGCCCAGTGGAACGACGACTTCCACCACGCCCTGCACACCGCCCTGACCCGCGAGTCCCGCGGCTACTACGCGGACTTCGCCCGCGCGCCGATGGCCGCGCTGGCCCGCACCCTGACCGGGGTGTGGTTCCACGACGGCTGCTTCTCCTCCTTCCGCGACCGCGCCCACGGGCGCCCGGTGGACCGGCGCACCACCCCCGCCCACCGGTTCCTCGGCTACGCCCAGACCCACGACCAGGTCGGCAACCGGGCGGCCGGCGACCGGCTGTCCGCCTCCCTGCCGCCCGGCCTGCTCGCGGCGGGCGCGGCGCTCGTCCTCACCTCGCCGTTCACCCCGATGCTGTTCATGGGCGAGGAGTGGGGCGCCGGCACCCCGTGGCAGTTCTTCACCGACCACACCGACCCGGAGCTGGCCGAGGCGGTGCGGCGCGGCCGCAGGCGGGAGTTCGCGGCGCACGGCTGGTCCGAGGGGGACGTCCCCGACCCGCAGGACCCGGCCACCCGGGACCGCTCCTGCCTGGACTGGTCCGAGCCGGGGCGCGCCCCGCACGCCGGCCTGCTGGAGTGGCACCGCACCCTGCTCGCCCTGCGCCGCGCGCTCCCGGAACTGACCGACCCCGACCTGACGGCGGTGTCGGTGGACTTCGACGAGGCCGCCCGGTGGATCACCGTCCGCCGCGGAGAGGTGCGCACCGCCGCGAACCTCTCCGACGCGCCCGCCGAGATCCCCCTGGGCGGGGACGTGGGCGGGAACGCGGACGGCGGCTCCGAACTGCTGGCCGCCTTCGCGGACGCCGATGCGGAGGTCCTCCCGCCCTCCCCCGGAGTCCCTCTGCGCCTGCCGCCCCGCTCCGTCGCCGTCCTGCGCTGACGGCCCCGCACCCGTCCGCCGTCCGCCGCCGCGCCGGGCCCGCCCCGGTACGCCCCGCGCGGAAGGAGACATCCCGGTGCGGACTGTGCGGGCGGTGCGGAATCCCGGTGCCCGGCACCGAACCGCCGTGTACCGTGGCGCTCTTCGGGCGGCGCAGGCCCCCGGAGTCCCGAACGGGTGCCTCCGATGCCCTTCCCGACTCCCCCTTCTCCGACTCCCCCGTCCCCGGCCCACCCGCCGACCGCGCCGCGGCCGGGGCCGCCGAGCGGGAACTGCGGGCCGCGGTCGCGCACGTGGCCGAAGTCTTCGCCGGCATGGCCGCCCACCCCGACGAGAAGGGCTGCTCGTACTGCTGGCCGGAGGAGGAGATCGCCCTGCTCCTCGACCCCGACGCGGCCCTCCCCGACGAACTCGTCGGCGCGGTCGCCCGCGAGGTGGGCAGCCACTGGGACGACCACCCGGCGGTGGTCCGCCGGATCCTCCCGCGGCTCGTGGTCCTCATGGCCAGCGGGGAGGCGAACACCGTGGGCATGGAGGCGGCCCAACTGGCCCGGGCCGGCATACCGTCCTGGCCCCGGGAGGAGGCGGGGGCCGTCCGGCGGTTCCTCGACGCCTGGTGGACGGCGACCCTGCGGCACCCCGACCCGCCGACCCCCGCGTCGGACGTGTTCGAGACCTGCGCCATGGTCTCCGGCACCTTCACCCCCTGGCTCGACCGGTGGGCGCGGGAGCGCGGCCCGGCGGCCGACGCGCACCTCGGGCTCGCGGTGGACGACTGGATGGACAACCTCTCCTCCGACAGCGGCGTCTGCAGCGGCTTCCACGTCCCCTGGGCGGACGGCGAGGAGCCGGTCGACGAACTGCGGTCCTGGACGGTGGCGCACGCACCGGACCGGCTCCGCGCCCGCGGCGCCGACCCGGTGACCGTCCACCGCGTCGAACTGCTCGCCCTGCCCGAGGAGGAGCGCTGGGAGGAGCGGCACTGGCCCCCGCACCTGTGGCAGGCCCTGCTCGGGGCCCGAAACTCCTGACGGAGCGCGGTCCGCAGGCGCGGCCCCGACGGACCGGCCGTGGCCGGCCGTGGCCGGCACGAGCGGGCGCCCCGGACTCCCGCGGGCCGCCGGCGTCAGCGGTTGCGCGGGGTCACCAGGCCGGACTCGTAGGCGAGGATCACGAGTTGGGCGCGGTCCCGGGCGCGGAGCTTGGCCATGGCCCGGTTGACGTGGGTCTTCGCGGTCATCGGGCTGATCACCATGCGGTCGGCGATCCGGTCGTTGGACAGGCCCTGGGCGACCAGGGCGACGGCCTCGCGTTCGCGGGCCGTCAGGTCCTCCAGCTCCGGGACGGGACCGGCGTGGAGCGGCTGGGTGACGTACCGGTCGATCAGCCTGCGGGTGATCGACGGCGCGAGCAGGGCGTCGCCGCGCGCGGCGACGCGCACGGCGTGCAGGAAGTCCTCCGGCACGACGTCCTTGACGAGGAACCCGGCGGCTCCGGCGCGCAGCGCGTCGAAGACGTACTCGTCGAAGCCGTAGTTGGTGAGGACGACGACGTGCACCCCGGCCAGGGCCGGGTCCGCGGCGATGCGCCGGGTCGCCTCGATGCCGTCGACGACCGGCATCCGGATGTCGACGAGAGCGACGTCGGGCAGGTGCTCCTTCGCCAGGGCCAGCCCCTCCCGTCCGTCGGAGGCCTCGGCCACCACCTCGATGTCGTCCTCGAGGTCGAGGAGCGCGCGGAACCCGCTGCGGATCAGCGGCTGGTCGTCGACCAGCAGGACACGGATCACGGTGCCCGGTCCACGGGGAGCTCGGCCTGCACGGTGAAGCCGCCCCCGCTGCGCGGTTCCGCGCGCAGGCGACCGCCGAGGGCGGTGACGCGTTCGCGCATCCCGAGCAGCCCGACGCCGGGCACCGGCACGGCGTCCGGCGTGGCCCCGCCGTCGTCGTCGACGCGCACGGCGAGGGCGTCCGGACGGCAGTCGATCCGGACCGACGCCGTGGCGGCGCCGGCGTGGCGGGCGATGTTGGTGAGCGCCTCCTGGACGATCCGGTAGACGGTCCGGTCCACCGCGGCCGGCACGCCCTGTCGCTGCCCCTCGATCGTCAGCGTCGCGTCCAGGCCGATGCCACGGGCCCCTTCCACCAGTTCCGGTACGTGGTCGAGCCCGCGCGGCGGGGCCGTGTCGTCGTCGCGCAGCGCCCCCAGGGTCGCGCGCAGCTCCCGGGTCGCCTCACGCCCGGCCCCCTGGATCGCCAACAGGGCCTCCGGTACCTGTTCGCCGCGCCTGCGGGCCACGTGGACGGCGGCTTCGGCCTGCACCTTGATGATCGAGATCTGGTGGGTGAGCGAATCGTGCAGCTCCCGCGCGATGCGCAGCCGCTCCTCGTCGGCGCGGCGCCGCGCGGCCTCCTCCCGGGTGCGCTCGGCCTCGTCCGCCCGCCGCTCGGCCTGCCGCAGCGCTTCGCCCGCGGCGCCTGCCGCGACCAGCCAGGCCAGTTCGAGGGCGCCCCGGGCCCGCGCGAACGCCTCGCCCGTGTCGTGCAGGCCCGAGGCCAGGGCCGCGAGGGGGAGCACGGCGACCACGGCCACGCTCGCCACCACCGCGGCGGTGCGGTGCCCCGCCCGTACGGCCGCGTACACCGCGAACAGGTAGGCGACGGCGGGCACGTCGAAACCGGCCGCCTGGTAGCCCGCCGCGCACAGGCCGGTGACGGCCAGGACGGGAACCGGGGCCCTCCGGCGGGCCGCCAGCGCCAGGCCGCCGGCCGTCAGCAGTGCGGGGCCGAACAGCCCGGCGTCCGTGGCGGAGCGCTGGCCGGACAACCCCGTGACCAGCAGCGCCGTCGCCACGCAGACGGCGATCGCCCAGTCCCTGGCGCCGGCCGGGACACCGGACAGTCCTGCACCCATTCGCGCACCCTAGCCGGGTACGGCTGCGGGCGGGTCACGCTTGCGGACGATCGCCGGCTACCGCGCCCGCAGTACCTTCCCGGCGCCTGCGGCGTCCGCGGCATCCGGGTGCGCCGCCGGCGGCAGCGCGAAGTGTCTGCGCCTGCGGGACGACCGGCGGCACGTCCGGCGACATGATCGGGTGACATCCGAACCCCGGAAACGAGACGCCCGAAAGAGGAGAAGGACATGAGCCCGTCGAGAGTCCCGATGCCGGTCCGGCGTGTGCTTGCCGTGGCCGGAACCGCCCTGCTCGGGGTGTTCGTGCTTGCCGCGCCGGCGGCCGCGAGCGCCTCGGTCCGGTCGGCCGCCGACGTGTACGCCATGAGCTCCGGGCGGCTCGGGGCCGCCGCGGCCGCCGTGCTGGGGCTTGCCGGCGCGGTCGTCGGCGGGCTGGCCCTGGCCCGCCCCGCCGGTCGTTCCGGCACCGGGTCCGGGCGGCCCGGGGCCGTCGCGGCCCTGGCTGCGGGGCTGGTCGGCACTGCCCTAGGCGGGCTGGTCGTGGCCACGGCCGACGGCGGCCTCGGCACCGGCAACGGGCTGGGCGGGGGCGTCGTGGCCCTGGTGGTGGGGCTGGTCGCAACGGCCCTCGGCGGACTGGCCCTGGTCCGCTCCCGCCGCACCGCCCGGCAGCCGTAGTCCCGCACGCCGCAAGCCGCCCGCGGGGAGGGGCGCCGGGGCCGCCGGGCCGCCGCCGGGCCGGCGGCCCGCCAGGGCACACGCCCGCCCGGGCGTCAGCCGCGTCCGGGCGTCAGCCGCGCCCGGGGAAGCGCCCCGCCAGGAACTGCTCGAACGTCACCTCGCCCACGGCCCGCTCCGGTGCCAGATGTCCGCCGGCCCGGAACGCCCGGTAGGCCTTGCCGGCCAGGGGCACGTTCAGCAGGGGGCGGCGCCGGCCGCTCGCGCGCAGGTAGGCCCGGGCCAGCTCCGGGAGCGTACGGACCTCGGGCCCGCCCATGTCCGGGACCCGCCCCGCGGGCTCCCCGGCGGCGAGCCCGGCCAGCCGGGCGGCGACCTCCGCCGCCTCGACCGGCTGGTCGGCGACCCCTGCCGGGAGCAGCACGACCGGCGGCTTCGCCAGCCCCTCCAGGACCTGCAGCACCAGGTCGTGGAACTGCGTCGCGCGCAGCACCGTCCAGCCGAGCCCCGACTCCTCGACCATCCTCTCGACGGCGAGCTTCGTCCGGTAGTAGCCGAACGGCACCCGGTCGACGCCGACGATCGAGATGTACGCCAGGTGCCGCACCCCGGCCCGGCGGGACGCCTCGATCAGGTGGCGTGCCGCCAGGTCGTCGCCGCCGCGCGGCGCGGTCGCGCAGTGCACGACGGTGTCCACGCCGTCGACGGCCGCGGCCAGGCCCGTGCCCTCGCGCAGGTCCACGGCGTACGGCCGGGAGTGCCGGCTCAGCACGCGCACCTCGTGCCCGTCCGCGCGCAGCCGCTCGGTGACGAGCCGGCCGAGCGTTCCGGTTCCGCCGGTCACCAGGATCGTGGTCATCGCAGTCGCCGTCCCTTCGACGGGCGCGCTCCCCGGTGGAGCGCGCCTCGTCCAAGGAGACCGGTGAGCGGGTGGAAGTGTGACAGCCCTCCTGGTGACCGCGCCCGCGCCGGGTCAGCGGCCCCAGGGGCCGGTGATCGCGAAGGTGACGCCCGGGTCGTACACGTTGATGTACATGGTGCGGTTGCCGTCGGCGGGGCCGGAGAAGGTGACGCCGGCCAGTTCGCCCCAGGCCGGTGCCCCCGGGGTGCCGATGTCGATGCGGTTGCGCAGCACCGGGTAGACCTCGCCGTCGCGGGTGACGCCGAAGACGTGCTGGGCGCCGTCGCCGTCCTCGCAGACCATCAGGCCGCCCTGCGGGGCGAGGCAGATGTTGTCCGGGGCCTCGCCGGGGAGCTGCACGTCCGTGGAGGGGCCGAAGACCACCACCAGGGTCAGGCGGCGCTCGGCCGGGTCGTAGCGCCACACCTGCCCGTGGTGGTCGGCGGCCGAGCCCTCCTCCGCGCGGGCGAAGGAGGAGACGAAGTAGACGCTGCGGCCGCCCCAGTAGCAGCCCTCCAGCTTCTGGGCGTGGGTGATGCCGCCGCGGCCGAAGTCCTGGTGGCGGATCGGGGTGCGGGCCGCCAGCGGGTCGGGGACGTCGGCCCACTCGATCCGCTCGAAGACCGTCCCGGCCTCCCGGACGGCGGACAGGTCGGGCACCCCGGGGACGCGCATGGCCTGCAGCCGGCCGCCGGCCCGCAGGCTGCCACGCCCGCCCAGCGGCTTCTCCGGCAGGAAGCGGTAGAAGAGGCCGAAGGGGCGTTCGAAGGCGTCCTCGGTCTCGTAGACGGTGCCGTTGCGCGGGTCGACGGCGACCGCCTCGTGCTGGAAGCGGCCCATGGCGGTCAGCGGCACGGCGCCGGTGCGGCGCGGGTCGTACGGGTCGACCTCGAAGACGAAGCCGTGGTCCTCGGTGTACCCGTTGGTGCCCGCCCGGTCCTCGGTCTCCTCGCAGGTGAGCCAGGTGTTCCAGGGGGTGGGGCCGCCGGCGCAGTTGACCGCGGTGCCGGCGATCGCGACGCGCTCGCCCGCCCGCCGGCCGGAGGCGGACAGTTCCAGGGCGGTGCAGCCGCCCTTGGCCTGCGGGTCGTAGGTCAGGCCGTCCACGACGGGGACGGGCGCCCCGGCACTGGCGCGGTTCTCGTGGTTGCGCACCAGGTGCACCCGGCCGCCGCGGCCGGGGAAGGCGGCCATGCCGTCGCAGTGGCCGGGGACCGTGCCCTCCCCGGAGGACATCCGGTCGCCGGTGCGCGAGAGCACCCGGTACCGGAACCCCTCGGGGAGGTCGAGCATGCCGTCCGGGTCGGGGACGAGCGGGCCGTAGCCGGCGTCGCCCTTACCGCGGAGGGAGTTGGCGGGCGGCAGTGCGCCCGCCGCCCCGGCGAAGAGTTCGGGGATGCACCCGCTGACGGTGATCGACGCGGCCAGGGCCCCGGATCCGGCGAGCACCCGGCGTCGTGAAACGGACATGGTCTCTCCCTGCTGGCGGACAGGAACATGACCCGGCCGTGTGTACCACGTCACAGGCCGGACCGGAACCGCGCCTGTCCCCCGCACCGCGTCCGCGGAGGCCCGGTCCGGGCCGCCGCCTACCGGCCCTCGGCCACGACCTTGCCGCTGTCGCGGGCCAGCGCGACCAGGCGGGATATCGCCCGGAAGTACTTCTTGCGGTAGCCGCCGCGCAGCATCTCCTCGCTGAACATCTCGTCGAACGGCACCCCGGAGGCCGTCACCGGCACCTCGCGGTCGTAGAGCCGGTCGGCCAGGACGACCAGCCGCAGCGCCGTGCCCTGGTCGGGCACCGGCGTGACGCCGCGCAGGAAGACCGCGCGCACCCCGTCGGTCAGGGCGCCGTAGCGGCTGGGGTGGACGCGGGAGAGGTGCTCCAGCAGGGCGCCGAAGTCGTCGAGGGAGGCGCCGGGGACGCCGGACGCGGCGGCGGTGACCTCCTCGTCGGTGTACGGGGCGGGGGCCGCGGGCAGGCCGCGGTGGCGGTAGTCCTCGCCGTCGACGCGCAGGGAGCGGAAGTGCGCGGACAGGCCCTGGATCTCCCGCATGAAGTCGGAGGCGGCGAAGCGGCCCTCGCCGAGCTTGCCGGGCAGGGTGTTGGAGGTGGCCATCAGCTTCACGCCGGCGTCGGCCAGCTTCGCCAGCAGGGTGGAGACCAGGACGGTGTCGCCCGGGTCGTCGAGCTCGAACTCGTCGATGCACAGCAGCTTGTGGTCGCTGAGCGCCTGCACCGCGTGCTGGAAGCCGAGCGCGCCCACCAGGTTGGTCAGCTCCACGAAGGTGCCGAACGCCTTCTGCTCGCGCGGGGCGGGGGCCGCGTGCCAGGTGGAGGCGAGCAGGTGGGTCTTGCCGACGCCGTAGCCGCCGTCGAGGTAGACGCCCGTGGGGCCGGCCGGGGCCGCGGGGGCGGCGGGGGCGCGGCGGAACCAGCGGCGGCGGCCGCCCTCACCGGGGGCGCCGACGGAGGCGGCGAAGCCGCGCAGCACCCGCACCGCCTCGGCCTGGCTGGGCTGCGCGGGGTCGGGGATGTAGTTGTCGAAGCGCACCCCGTCGAAACGCGGGGGCGGCACCATCTCGGCGACGAGCCGGTCGGCGGGCACGTGCGGTTCGCGGTCGCACAGGGAGACCGGGCCGGCGGCCGCGGGGGGCGGCGTCGGGCCGGAGGAGGGCGCGGGGGAGGCTGCGGAGGACACAGCCCTCCACCTTACGTCCTCGTGTCCGCGGGCAGCGTGGGCCGTGCCGCACCGGCCGTGCCACACTGCGGGGCATGCGCCGCCTGTACCCCGTGCACCCCGCCCCCGACCTGCCCGCCTCCCCCTCCGCCGGGCCCACCGGCCGGGAGGCCGACGCCGCCGGCCCCCTCGTCCCCGGCACTCCGGGCACCCCGGGCGTCCCGGAGGACCTGGACACCCTGGAGGGCCTCGCCGAGGCGTACGCCTACCCGCCGGGCACGGACGCCTCCGCGCCGTGGCTGCGCGGCAACATGGTGAGCGGGCTCGACGGCGCCGCCCACCACGCCGGGCACTCCCGGCCGCTGTCCTGCGAGGCGGACGTGCGGATCCTCGGGATGCTGCGGGCACTGGCGGACGTGGTGGTCGTCGGCGCCGGGACGATCCGCGCCGAGGGGTACGGGCCGCTGCGGGCCCGCAAGGCGTTCGCCGGGCGGCGGGCGGCGCTGGGGCAGACCCCGGCCCCGGCGATCGCCGTGGTCACCTCCGGCTGCGACCTCGACTTCTCCTCCCCCCTGTTCACCGAGGCCCTCACCCCGACCGTGCTGCTGACCGGGGCCGCCGCGCCCGAGGCCCGGGTGCGCGCGGCGCGGGAGGCCGGCGCCGTGGTGATCACGGCCGGCGAGGGGACGGGCGTGGACCCGGCGCGGGCGGTGCGCGAGCTGGCCCGGCACGGCTGGGGACGGCTGCTGACCGAGGGCGGCCCGCAGCTGCTGGGGCAGTTCGCCGGGGCCGGGGTGCTGGACGAGCTGTGCCTGACGATCGCCCCCATGGTCACCTCGGGCGACGCCTCCCGGATCATGAGCGGGCCCGGGCTCGACGAGCCCCGGCGCTTCTCCCCCGCCTCGATCCTGGAGGAGGACGGCTTCCTGTTCACCCGCTACGTCAGGAATCGTTGATTCCCGTCCGCTTTTCGGGGAAAACTGCCCCGCGTGCCCCGTCGATCCGGGGGCAGACGGTTCTCGCGGGGGCCGGCCGGCCACCGGGAAGGAAAGGCGTGCCCGTGTTCACGACGGTACTGATGATCGAAAGACCCCTCGCGCCGGAGGACGTGGAGACGGTCACCACCCTGCACGGCGACGAGCCGGTGTCGTTCGTGGTCCTCATGCAGCCGCGCGGCGACCAGGACCTCCTGCTGCGCGCACTGGACGACGTCGCCCTGGGCCAGCTGGACAAGGCCGTGCACGAGGACGACGAGCCCGAGGGCGAGGAGGCCACCACCGCCGCCGGACGCGCCCTCGCGCACAGCCTGCAGTCGCTGCGCGACACCGGCGCCGAGGCCGTCGGGCAGATCGTCGACAAGCACCCGGTGGACCTGCTGCGCTCGGTCGTGGCCGAGACCGGCGCCGACGAGGTGATCGTGCTGACCGCCCCGCACCTGGTGGAGGAGTTCTTCCACCGCGACTGGGCCTCCCGGGCGCGCCACAAGGTGGGCGTCCCGGTGCTCAAGCTCTTCGCCCACAACGAGTAGGCTCGCCGGGGCGCGCCCGCGCGGCGCGCCCCGTCCCGCGACCGCTCGACCAGGGGAGACCCGCAGATGGCACCCGCCGTCCCGTCCGCCATGGACCGTCCGCACTTCATCGGCATCGGCGGCGCCGGGATGTCCGGGATCGCCAAGATCCTGGCGATGCGCGGCGCGCGGGTGGCCGGCAGCGACGCCAAGGACTCGGCGACGGCCGCCGCGCTGCGCTCCCTGGGCGTGACCGTGCACGTCGGCCACGCCGCGGAGCACCTGGCCGACGACGCCGACGCCGTGGTCGTCTCCAGCGCGATCCGCGACGACAACCCGGAGCTGGCCGCCGCCCGCGGACGCGGCGTCCCGGTGGTGCACCGCTCCGACGCCCTGGCCTCGCTGATGGACGGCTTCCGGCCGATCGCGGTGGCCGGCACCCACGGCAAGACCACGACCACCTCCATGCTCGCCGTCGCCCTGTCCGAGCTGGGCCTGGACCCGTCGTACGCCATCGGCGGCGACCTGTCGGAGCCGGGCACCAACGCCCACCACGGCACGGGCGAGATCTTCGTGGCCGAGGCCGACGAGAGCGACCGCAGCTTCCACAAGTACGCGCCCGAGGTGGCGATCGTGCTCAACGTGGAGCTCGACCACCACGCCAACTACGCCTCCCTGGAGGAGGTCTTCGAGTCCTTCGAGACCTTCGTGGGCCGCATCCGCCCCGGCGGCACCCTGGTCGTCGACACCGACCACCCGGGCGGCCGAGCTGGCCGGGCGGGTGGCCGGGCGCGAGGGCCTGAACGTGGTCACCGTCGGCGAGCGCGAGGGCGCGGACGTGCGGATCGCCCGGATCACCCCGCGCGGCACCACCAGCGAGGTGAGCGTCGTCGCCGGCGGCACCGAGACCGTCTTCACCGTCTCCGTGCCCGGCCGCCACTACGCCCACAACGCGGTGGCCGCGCTCGCCGCCGCCACCGCCCTCGGGGTCCCCGCGGACGACATGGGCCGCGCCCTGGGCGCCTACACCGGGGTGCGCCGCCGCCTCCAGCTCAAGGGCGAGGCCAAGGGCGTGCAGGTCATCGACTCCTACGCCCACCACCCCACCGAGATCGCCGCCGACCTGGAGGCGATCCGCGGCCACGCGGACGGCGGCCGGATCCTGGTGGTCTTCCAGCCCCACCTGTTCAGCCGCACCCAGCAGCTCGCCGACGAGATGGGGCAGGCGCTCACCCTGGCCGACGCCTCCGTGGTCCTGGACATCTACCCGGCCCGCGAGGACCCGGTGCCCGGGGTCACCAGCGCCCTGATCGTCGACGCGGCCGCCGCGCGGGGCGCCGACGTGCGGGCCGTGCACGGCATGGAGACCGTCCCGGAGGTCGTCGCCGGAATGGCCGCACCCGGCGATCTCGTTCTCACCATGGGCGCGGGGGACGTGACCGACCTCGGTCCGCGCATCCTGGCCCGCCTGCAGGACTGAACCGGACTGCCGAGCGACACGAGGAGGGACCCGCCGTGGGTTACGAGGTCGACAGGACCGAGCAGGAGTGGCGCGAACGGCTGACGGAGGAGGAGTACCGGGTGCTCCGCCAGGCCGGCACCGAACGCCCCTTCACCGGCGAGTACACCGGCACCAGGGCCGAGGGCGTCTACTCGTGCCGGGCCTGCGGGGCCGAACTGTTCCGCTCCGACACCAAGTTCGAGAGCCACTGCGGCTGGCCCAGCTTCTACGACCCGGCCGACAGCGACGCCGTGGAACTGATCGAGGACCGCTCGCTCGGCATGGTGCGCACCGAGGTGCGCTGCGCCCGCTGCGGCAGCCACCTGGGCCACGTCTTCTCCGGCGAGGGCTACCCGACCCCCACCGACCAGCGGTACTGCATCAACTCGATCTCCCTGCGGCTGGTCCCCGAGGAGGGCTGACGTACACAGGGGCAGTCCGTCCGCCCCGGCCCCGCCGCCGTCCTGCGCCGGGGCCCTGGCATTCTTGGACCGTGGCCAGCACTCCCTCCGCCCCCTCCACCCCCTCCTCCCCCGGTACCGGCGCCGCCGGCGACCGCGCCGGGGAGCAGGCCCCCGCACCGGGCCCCGCGACCGAGTTCGTCCTCCCGCTCGTCGTCCGCGTCGAACGGGCCGACCCCCCGGCGCGCACCGCGGCGCTGGAGACGGCGGCGCGCGCGGTACTGGCGTTCCTGTCCGACGAGCGCTCCACCGACGGTGAGTGGTCGCAGGCGGTGCGCGCCTGGGAGGGCGCCCGGATCCGCAAGGTGGTGCGCCGGGCCCGGGGCGCGGAGTGGCGCCGCGCGGAAGCCCTGGACGGGCTGACCCTCGACGGCGGAGGGGCGCAGGTGCGGGTCTTCCCGCCAGTGCCGCTGGACGGCTGGCCCAAGGACCTGGCCCGCCTCCAGGTGTCGGGGACGGAACTCGCGGACCCGTCCGTGCCGTCGGCCCCCGGGCCGGGACTGCCGGTGCTGTGGCTCAACCCGGAGCTGGGCATGACGGCCGGCAAGGCGATGGCGCAGGTCGCGCACGCCGCGCAGCTGGCCTGGTGGCGGCTGGACGGGGACGCCCGCGAGCGGTGGCGCGCCTCGGGGTTCGCGCTGGCGGTCCGCACGGCGCCGGGGGCGCAGGCCTGGCAGCGGCTGGTCGCCTCCGGTCTCCCGGTCGTGCGGGACGCGGGCTTCACCGAGATCGCCCCGGGCTCGTGCACGGTCGTGGCCGAACACCCGGCCCTGACCGGCTGGGAGTGAACCACCCCGGCCCGGGCCCGGCCGGTCCCTTCCCCGGACCGGGGCCGGGGTCACGGGCCGGGAGTCACGGGCGGCCGGTGCCGGGCGGCCGGTGACGGGATCGGCCGGCGGTGCGGGCCGCGGGCCACAGGCCGACGACCCGGTCGGCGACCTGCTCGACCGTCAGCCCAGTGGTGTCCACGACCAGGGTGCCGCCGGGGTCGGCCGCGGCGATGGCCTCCGACTGGGCGGTGGAGCGCTCCAGTTGGTCCTCGGTGCCGGAGCCGATCTCCCGGCGGCGGACCCGCTGCGCCAGCACCTGCGGCGAGGCGGTCAGCCGGACGACGGTGAAGGCCGCGCGGGGCACCGCGTCGGCGATCCAGGCGAGTTCCTGCCGCAGGTCGGCGAAGACCCCGCACAGCACCAGCCGGGTGTGGCCCAGGCCCAGGTAGGTGGACCACAGGGCGGCCAGGTTGGTGCGGGCCGGCTCGAAGGCGGGCAGGCCGGGGACGGGCCAGGGGTGCATCCGGTCCAGCTCGTCGGCGTCGACCGTCGCGTGGGCGATGCCGGACCGGCCGAGCAGCGCCGAGACCTCGTGGGCGGTCGAGGTCTTGCCCACCCCCGCCGCCCCGCAGATCACCAGCACGTCCACGTCCGCCATGCCGAGCAAGTCTGATGCCGCCCGTAAGCTCAAATCAACCTCTGGAAACGAGACATCGGGATTGGGCGGCGGCCGCGGCGGCGATCACACCGGCAGGCGCGAAGGCGGAGGGGGAACCGTGGAACAGTTGGGCCTGGGGATCGGCTGGCGTCCGGAGATCGCGGACGCCGTGGAGGAGCTGGCCTCCGCGGAGGGGCCGGAGAGGGTCCGGTGGGTGGAGGTGGTGGCCGAGAACATATGCCCCGGCCACCTGCCCGACTCCCTGGTCCGGCTGCGCGGGCGCGGGGTGACCGTGGTGCCGCACGGGGTCTCGCTGGGCCTGGGCGGCGCGGAGCGGCCAGACCCGCAGCGGCTGGCGGCCCTGGCCGAGCGGGCCGAGGCGCTGGGAGCTCCCCTGGTGACCGAGCACATCGCGTTCGTCCGGGCGGGCGGGGCGGCGACCGGCTCCCCCCGCCTGGAAGCGGGCCACCTGCTGCCGGTGCCGCGCTCGCGCGACGCCTTGGAGGTGCTGGTGGAGAACGTGCGGATCGCCCAGGACTCGCTGCCGGTCCCGCTGGCGCTGGAGAACGTCGCGGCGCTGTTCGGCTGGCCGGACGACGACATGGGCGAGGGCGCCTTCCTGGCCGAGCTGGCCGGGCGGACCGGCGTGAAGCTGCTGGTCGACGTGGCCAACCTGCACACCAACCGCGTCAACCGGGGCGAGGACCCGGTCGAGGCCCTGGACGCGCTGCCCGACGGGGCCCTGGCGTACGTGCACGTCGCCGGAGGGGCCGAGCGCGACGGGATCTGGCACGACACCCACGCCCACCCCGTGCCCGGCCCGGTGCTGGAGGTCCTGGAGGCGCTGTGCGAGCGGCACCGCCCGCCGGGCGTCCTGCTCGAGCGCGACGACGACTTCCCGCCGCTGCCGGAGCTGGCGGGCGAACTGCGGTCCGTGCGGCGGGTCCTGGAGCGGAGCGGGAGGAGCAGCCGTGTCGGGTGAGAAGCGTCCCTCGGCGGACGGAACAGGGGCCGGTGGGGCCGGCGGGGCCGGCGGGGCCGGCGGGATCGGCGGGGGACGGAGGGCGCCCGGCAGCGCCTGGCGCTCGCGCAGACGGCGCTGCTGTCGGCCCTCGTCGCGGGCACGCCCGTGCCCCCGGGCTTCGACCCGGCGCGGATGAAGGCCCAGAAGGCGGCCCTGGCCGCGAAGCGGGCGAACGTGGTGGCCAGGATCGCCCCGGAGCTGCCGCGGATCCTGGGGGACGGGTACCGGCCGGCGTTCCTGCGCCACGCCCACCGCACGCCGATGGACGGCGGCTACCGGCACGACGCGCTGGCGTTCGCCCGGGACGTGCTCGGCCGGGCCGAGCTGACCCGGCGCCAGCGCGGGGAGCTGGCGCAGTGGCTGTACGAGCGGTCCGGTCCGGCTCCCCGCCGGGGCGGGCGGATCGTCCGGCTGCTGGCCGGCCTGCGGACGGTCCGCGCCGACCGGCCGGCGCGCCGCGGCTGAGCCGCGCGGGACCGTCCGAGGCCGCCCGGAGCCCCCGGAGCCGCGCGGGACCGCCCGCGGCCGCGCGGGACCGCCCACGGCCGTCCGGGACCGTGCACAACGGCGTACGCCCCCGGCGGCCCGGGCCGCCGTCCCGTCCCGGCCGGGGCCGGGGGGAGCGGGCCGGGCCGCCGGGGGCGTACCCGCGAACGGTGCCGGGGCGGCCAGGGGCGGGCCGAGGGCCGGGGAGGTCCGCCCGGGCCGGGTCCGTCTCAGGCCAGGCCGGCGACCAGTTCGGAGACGGCCTTGCGGCGGCCGGTGTAGAAGGGGACCTCCTCGCGCACGTGCATCCGCGCCCGGGAGCCGCGCAGGTGCCGCATGAGGTCGACGATCCGGTGCAGCTCGTCGGCCTCGAAGGCCAGCATCCACTCGTAGTCGCCCAGGGCGAAGGAGGCGACGGTGTTGGCGCGCACGTCCGGGAAGCCGCGTGCCATCTTCCCGTGCTCCGCCAGCATCTGGCGGCGCTCCTCGTCCTCCAGCAGGTACCAGTCGTAGGAGCGCACGAACGGGTAGACGCAGATGTAGTCGCGCGGGGTCTCGTCGGCCAGGAACGCCGGGATGTGGCTCTTGTTGAACTCCGCGGGGCGGTGCAGGGCCATGTTGGACCACACGGGTTCCAGGGCGCGGCCCAGGCGGGTGCGGCGGAACCGGTTGTAGGCGTCCTGCAGGGCGTCGGAGTCCTCGGAGTGCCACCAGACCATCACGTCGGCGTCGGCGCGCAGGCCGGAGACGTCGTAGGTGCCGCGCACCGTGACGCCCTTGGCGGCGAGCTGGTCGAACAGCTCCTGGACCTCGTCCGCCCAGCCGGCACGGTCCTCGGGCAGGGCCTCGCGCAGCCGGAAGACGGACCACAGCGTGTAGCGGATGACCTGGTTGAGGTCACGGGCCTTGGGCCGGTCGCCCCGGTCGGGCGCGGCGCTCTTCTCGGATGCAGCAGTGCTCTCGGTCATGGCCCTATTGTCCCGCGCCGCCGCAGGCGCCCGTGCCCGGGGTGCCCTCCAGCAGCGCGTCGGCGGCGCGCCGCGCGGAGCCGATGCAGGCGGGGATGCCGACCCCGTCGTAGAGGGCTCCGCACACCTGCAGTCCGGGGAGTCCGGCGACGTGCGCGCGGATGCGGGCGACCCTGTCGAGGTGGCCGACGGGGTACTGCGGCAGGCCGCGGTCCCAGCGGGTGACGCGGGCGGCGACCGGGGCCGCGGTCAGGCCGATCGCCTCGCCCAGGTCGTGCCGGGACAGCCGGACCAGGTCGGTGTCGTCGCGGAGCAGGTCGGCCTCCTCGCCGTGCCGTCCGACCGAGGTGCGCAGCACCAGCACGTCGGGGTCGGCGTCGCCCACCCAGCCCCACTTGACGCTGGAGAACGTCGAGGCCTTGATGGTGCGGCCGTCGACCGGCGGCACCAGGAAGCCGCTGCCCCGCGGCTGCACGGCCAGGTCGCGGCGGCGGAAGGCCATGGTGACCAGTGCCATGCTCGCGTACTCCACCGGTGCCAGTTCGGCCGCGGCGCCGGGCGCCTCGGAGGACAGCAGCCGGGAGGCGGCCGCGGCGGGGACGGAGAGCACCACCGCGTCGGCGTCGAGCACCTCGGTGCCGTGCGGGGCGGAGGTCTCGACCTGCCAGCCGGACGCGGTGCGGCGCAGGGCGCGCGCCTCGGTGCCGGTGCGCACCTGGGCCCCGGCGGCCCGGCAGGCCTCGGCGACGGCCTGCGGCAGCCGCCCGACGCCGCCCTCGACGCCGAGGAAGACCGGGCCCGCGTCCTGGGTGCGGGCGGCGGCCCGGTGGAGTTCCTCGCGGACGCCCGCGATCAGGGACCGGTGCGGTGAGCGGGCGATCTCGAACAGCTTGGGGACGGCGGCGCGCATCGAGATCTCGTGGGCGTTGCCCGCGTAGACGCCGCCCAGCAGCGGCTCGACCAGCCGGTCGACGACCTCGCGGCCGAGCCTCGCCTCCACGTAAGCGCCGACGGCGACGTCGTCCTCGACCGGGGTGCGCGGCAGCAGGTGGTCGAGCGGGATCCTGGCGAGTCCGGCCGGGGAGATCACGCCGGAGGCGGCCACCGGGCCGAGGTCCCCGGGACGCCCATGAGGTGGCCCTTGGGCATGGGCCGCAGCGCTCCCCTGGTCCACAGGGAGGCGCTCGCGGTGGCCGGGGGCTGCAGCGCGTCGGCCAGGCCGACGGCGCGGGCCAGGCCGACGGCCTCCGGGCGGCGGGCGAGCATCGACTCGGCCCCCAGGTCGACCGGGACCCCCGCGATCTCGTCGGCGTACAGCTTGCCGCCGAGCCGGGAGGAGGCCTCCAGGACGGTGACCCGGGGCACTCCGCCCGAGGTCAGGAACCAGGCGGCGGCGAGGCCCGAGATGCCTCCTCCGACCACCACGACGTGCCGGGGAAGCGGGCCCGTGTGCGCAGCGCTCATGCCCCAACTCTTCCAGACGGGGCGGCGCCGCACGGCACCGGGGGCGCCCGCCGGAGGTGCCCGTTCCGCGTCCGGACCGTGACCTGTTCGGAACCCGCGTCCGGCAACCCGGACCCGGCGGGCCCCGTCGAACGGGGGACAGTCACGCCACCGACGCTGGGGGACCTTGATGAACCGACCGGACACCGCCGCCGCGCCCCGTCCGAGAACCGCGGCGGCCGGCGCCGCCGTGCCCGCCCTGCTCCTGGCCGCCGTACTGGCCCTGGCCGGCTGCGGGGCGGCCGACACCGGCGCCGCCTCGAAGTCCGACTCGCAGGCGGCGCAGGCCGACGCCCCCGGCCGGGGGGAGGGGGGTGCCGGGGCGGCCGCGCCGTCCTCGGCGCCCGGGGCGTCGGACGCGAAGGGCTCCCGGGGCGCGACGCCCCGGCCCGCGGCCTCCCACATCGTGCACACCGCCTCGCTGGAGGTGCGGGTCGACGCCATGGAGAAGGCGGCGGACTCCGCCCGCACCCTGGTCGACCGCGCCGAGGGGTACGTCGCCGACGAAGTCACGCGCGGCGGCTCCGGGGACGAGGACGAGGACTACTCGCGGATGACCCTCAAGGTCCCGCCCGCGCGGTACTCGCAGCTGCTCGACGACCTGGAGGAGCTCGGCGAGGTCGAGGAGCGCAAGGTCTCCTCGGAGGACGTCACCGGCCAGGTGGTCGACGTGGAGAGCCGGCTGAGGACGCAGCGGGCGAGCGTGGAGCGGGTCCGCAAGCTGATGGACCGCGCCGAGGACCTCAGCGACGTGGTGACCCTGGAGGGGGAGCTGAGCAGGCGCCAGGCCGACCTGGAGGCGCTGGAGGCCCAGCTGGAGTCGCTGCAGGAGCGCACCGGCATGGCCACGGTCACCCTCACCCTCGTGACGGAGGGCGACAGCTCGCCGCGGGAGGACGACGAGGGCGTCTGGGACGCCTTCACCGGCGCGCTGGCGGACGGCTGGCACGCCTTCTACACGGCCTTCCGCGGCCTGCTCGTGATCGTCGGGTCGGTGCTGCCGTTCGCGGTGGTGCTGGCGCCGGTGGCGTGGCTGCTGCTCAGGAGGCGGCGCGCGAACGCGCCCGCGGCCGTCCCCGCCGCCCCGTCCGCCTCCCCGGCCGTCCCCGCTCCTGCGGGCGCGCCCGGGGCGGAGGCGAAGACCCCGTCGGGGGCGAAGGCCTCGTCGGGGGCGAAGGCCTCGTCGGGGGCGAAGACCCCGTCGGAGTCGGATGCCGGGGCCGCGCCCGGCGGTGCCCGGGACGGCGCCGCGGCCGAGGAGAGCCGCGGCTGACGCCCCTCCCCCGTCGCCCCGCGGGGCGACGGGGGTCCGCCGGTCCGCGGGTCCTACCGGACCTCGGTCACCGTGTGCACGAACTCGACGAGCCGGGTGAGCGCGTCCGGGTCGGTGGAGGGGAGCACGCCGTGGCCGAGGTTGAAGATGTGGCCCTCCAGCGAGGAGGCGGCGTGCAGCACCTCGCGGGCCTTGGTCTCCACGGCCTTCGTCGGGGCGAAGAGCACGGCCGGGTCGAGGTTGCCCTGCAGGGCCTTGCCCGGGCCCACGCGCTGCCCGGCCACGTCCAGCGGCACCCGCCAGTCCACGCCGACGACGTCCGCGCCGGCCTCGCCCATCAGCCCGAGCAGCTCGCCGGTCCCGACGCCGAAGTGGATGCGCGGCACCCCGAGGCCGCCGACTGCGTCGAAGACCTTGGCGCTGTGAGCCATCACCGAGCGGCGGTAGTCGTCGGGGGCGAGGGCCCCGACCCAGGAGTCGAAGAGCTGGACGGCGGAGGCCCCGGCGTCGATCTGCACCTTCAGGAAGGCGGCGGTGATGTCGGCGAGGCGGTCCAGCAGGGCGTGCCACAGCTCCGGCTCGCCGTACATCATGGCCTTGGTGTGCTCGTGGTTGCGCGAGGGGCCGCCCTCGACCAGGTAGCTGGCGAGCGTGAACGGGGCCCCGGCGAAGCCGATCAGCGGGGTGGCGCCCAGCTGCTCGGTGAGCATCCCGATCGCCTCAGTGACGTAGGAGACGTCGTCCGGCTCCAGGGGGCGCAGCCGCTGCAGGTCGGCGGCGGTGCGCACCGGTTCGGCGACGACCGGGCCGACGCCGGGCTTGATGTCGAGGTCGATGCCGATGGCCTTCAGCGGAACCACGATGTCGCTGAAGTAGATGGCGGCGTCGACCTTGTGCCGGCGGACCGGCTGCATGGTGATCTCGGCGACCAGGTCGGGGCGCATGCACGAGTCCAGCATGGCGATGCCCTCGCGCACCTTGAGGTACTCGGGCAGCGACCGGCCGGCCTGCCGCATGAACCACACGGGGGTGTGCGGCACCGGCTCTCGCCGGCAGGCCTTGAGGAATGCCGAGTCTGCGGTGGGTCGGCTGTCGCGGGGCTCCTGGTTCGCACTCACGCACCGATCTTCGCACGACGGCCCACCGACCCGCCCACGGTGCCGCTCCTCCGCTGCTGCGGGGGCCCGGCCGCCTAGTCTTCCGGTCATGGCTGCGGCTCATGGACACCTCCCGGAGGACGACACGATCCCCGCCGCGTTCCGGCGGGCGGTCGCCGGCCTGCACTCGGCCCGGGTCCGTTCCGAGGTCGGGCTGGAGACGATGGGCGCGCCGAAACGGCTGGCCTCCTTCGCCCACGCGCTGACCGCCTCGGTCACGGTGGACGACGAGGAGCTGGCCGACGGGCGGCTGGTGCTGCTGCACGAGCCGGACGGGCACGAGGAGTGGCAGGGGTCGTTCCGCGTGGTGACGCTGACCCGCGCCGAGCTGGAGCCGGAGATGGCCTCGGACCCCCTGCTGCCCGAGGTGGCCTGGTCGTGGCTGACGGGGGCGCTGCACGCCCGCGGCGCACGGTTCGCCGCGCCGAGCGGGACCGTCTCCCACACCTCCTCCCACTACTTCGGCGCGCTGTCGCAGAGGCCGGCGTCGACGCAGATCGAGATCCGGGCGTCGTGGACCCCGCTGGAGGGCCCCGACGGGGTGCCGGACACCGCCGCGCACCTGGCGGCCTGGTGCGACCTGCTGTGCACGGGCGCGGGGCTGCCGCCGGCGCCCGCCGAGCAGGGGATCGTCCCGATGCCCGCGCGGCGCGACCGCTTCACCCGCTGAACCCCGGGGCCCCGCCCCACCGGGCCGCGCCCCGCCGGGCCGCGCGTCTTTACCCGCTGGGCCACGCGCCACACCCGTCGGCCGACAGCGGTCATCCCAAAGAGGGAATTGTCCCAATTCATGCGCAGACGGACACGATCTTTTCCTCAAGGATCGGGCGTCGGGTGCCGAAGCAGGAAATGACCCTTTCCACCGCGGAGGTCCGAAATTCCCCGACGGGCTTCCGCGACCGCCACGAAACAGGAGGCCCGGTGTCGGTTCTTCTCGAGCACCCCACAAGCCTGGTCGCCTACCGCCCGAACAAGCCGACGGCCATGGTTGTCGTGGGCGACCCCCGAGTGCGCAGCACCGTCACCCGCCATCTGTGGGCCCTGGGTGTCCGTGACGTGATCGAGGCGTCGTCCATCGCCGAGGCCCGGCCCCGGGTCGGAACGCCCCGGGACATCTGCGTCGCCGATGTCCACCTCCCCGACGGATCCGGTCTGACCCTCCTCGCCGAGACGCGCGCGGCGGGCTGGCCCAACGGACTCGCCCTGTCCGCCGCCGACGACATCGGCGCGGTGCGCGACGCCCTCGCCGGCGGCGTCAAGGGCTACGTGGTCACCGGCACCCGCAACAACGTCGGCCACCTCACCCGCCCCGGTGCCGCTCCGATCGGGGCGGCCGCGGCCGCCCGGATGCGGCGGGCACCGGGCGCCGCCGGGCAGCCCGGCGGCTACCGGGAGCTCTCCGGCCGCGAGGTCGAGGTGCTCCGGCTGGTCGCAGAGGGCCAGTCCAACAAGGCCATCGGCGTCTCGATGGGCCTGTCCGCACTCACCGTCAAGAGCCACCTCGCCCGCATCGCCCGCAAGTTGGGCACCGGTGACCGGGCCGGAATGGTCGCCGTCGCCCTGCGCACCGGCATCATCCACTGACCTCCTCCCCCTCCCGGGCGTCCGCCGACGGAACGTTTCCGTCGGCGGACGTTTGCCGTGCACAGCTACCCTTGACGGGTGACCGACGCCCAAGAGACCGCAATAGACGAAACCCCGGCGCCGGTCCCGCTGCTGGATCCGCGCGAGGGCATCCCGCCGGTGATCGCCAGCCAGGAGGCCTTCGCCGCGACGGTGGACGCCTTCGCATCGGGCACCGGCCCGGTCGCTGTCGACGCCGAGCGCGCTTCCGGCTACCGCTACGGCCAGCGGGCCTACCTGGTCCAGCTGCGCCGTGCCGGAGCGGGTACCGCGCTGATCGACCCCGTCGCCTGCCCCGACCTGTCCCCCCTGGGCCGGGTGATCGGCGACGCCGAGTGGGTACTGCACGCCGCCGGCCAGGACCTGCCCTGCCTGGGCGAGGTCGGCATGCGCCCGGCAGCCCTGTTCGACACCGAGCTGGCCGGGCGCCTGGCCGGCTTCGCCCGGGTCGGCCTGGGCGCCATGGTGGAGAAGGTCCTCGGCTACACCCTGGAGAAGGGCCACTCGGCGGTCGACTGGTCCACCCGTCCGCTGCCCGAGCCGTGGCTGCGCTACGCCGCGCTCGACGTCGAACTGCTGGTGGACCTGCGGGACGCGCTCGAGGAGGAGCTGGCCGGCCAGGGCAAGCTGGTGTGGGCCCGGCAGGAGTTCTCGGCGCTGGCCGCCGCCCCGCCACCGCTGCCTCGCGTGGACCCCTGGCGCCGCACCTCCGGCGTGCACAAGGTGCGGCGGCGCCGGCAGCTGGCCGTCGTGCGGGAGCTGTGGACGACCCGGGACCGGATCGCCCGGGAGCGGGACGTCTCCCCCGGCCGGGTGCTCCCCGACGCCGCCATCGTGGCGGCGGCCCTCGCCGTTCCGGCGGACACCCGTGCGCTCGCCGCGCTGCCCGGGTTCAACCAGCGCGCGGGCCGCGCCAGGCTGGAGACGTGGCAGGCCGCGGTGGACCGCGCGAAGGCGCTGGCCGAGCGGGACCTGCCGCAGCACACGGCCCCCGCGCACGGCCCGCCCCCGCCGCGCGCCTGGGCCGACAAGGACCCGGCCGCCGCGGCGCGCCTGTCCGCCGCCCGGGCCGCGGTCACCGCGCTGGCCGAGGAGCTGGGGATGCCGCAGGAGAACCTGGTCTCCCCCGACTCGGTGCGGCGGGTGTGCTGGGAGCCCCCGGCCGACCCGACCCCGCAGTCCGTCGCACAGGCGCTGACCGCCCTCGGTGCCCGCCCCTGGCAGGTGGAGCAGGTCTCCGCGCTGCTCGCCGGCGCCCTCGCCCGCGGCGCGGGCTGAACTGTCCCGCTCCTTCCGGGCCGGGCCCGCCGGGCCGGCCCGGAGCGGGGACGCCGGTGTGAGGTGCGCCGCTTCGGGGGTGGGGGGTGGGCACACTGGTTACCCGCAAGTAGCATGACCGTGGAGCCGCCGCACGTTCCCGCGGTGCGCCCAGCAGTGCCCCCGCATCTGGAGGAGAGCCAACGTGCCTCGTACCGCGAGGGACGTCGTCTTCGTCGACGGCGTCCGCACCCCGTTCGGCAAGGCGGGCCCCAAGGGGATCTACCACGAGACCCGCGCCGACGACCTGGTGATCAAGTGCATCCGGGAGCTGCTGCGGCGCAACCCGGACCTGCCCCCGGAGCGCATCGACGAGGTCGCCCTCGCCGCGACGACCCAGATCGGCGACCAGGGCCTGACCCTCGGCCGCACCGCCGGCATCCTCGCCGGCCTGCCGCAGTCCGTCCCGGGCTTCTCGATCGACCGCATGTGCGCCGGCGCGATGACCGCCGTGACCACCACCGCCGGCGGCATCGCCTTCGGCGCGTACGACGTGGTCGTGGCCGGCGGCGTCGAGCACATGGGCCGCCACCCGATGGGCGAGGGCGTCGACCCCAACCCGCGCCTGGTCTCGGAGAAGCTGGTCGACCAGTCCGCCATGTTCATGGGCATGACGGCGGAGAACATCCACGACCGCTTCCCGCACCTGACCAAGCAGCGCGCCGACGAGTACGCGGTCCGCAGCCAGGAGAAGGCCGCCAAGGCGTACGCCGACGGCAAGATCCAGCAGGACCTGGTGCCGGTCGCGATCCGCCGCACCAACCCCGAGGCGGGCGAGACCGGCTGGGGCCTGGCCACCGTCGACGAGCCGATGCGCCCGGGCACCACGCTGGAGAACCTGACCGGCCTGAAGACCCCGTTCCGCGCGCACGGCCGCGTCACCGCGGGCAACGCCGCCGGCCTCAACGACGGCGCCACCGCCTCGATCCTGGCCGCCGAGGACGTGGCCCGCGAGCTGGGCCTGCCCGTCAAGATGCGCCTGGTCTCCTACTCCTTCGCGGGCGTCGAGCCCGAGGTCATGGGCATCGGCCCGGTCCCGGCGACCGAGAAGGCCCTGGCCAAGGCCGGCCTGACGATCGACGACATCGGCCTGTTCGAGATCAACGAGGCGTTCGCCGTCCAGGTGCTCTCGCTCCTGGACCACTACGGCATCGCCGACGACGACCCCCGGGTCAACCAGTACGGTGGCGCGATCGCGTTCGGCCACCCGCTGGCCTCCTCCGGCGTCCGGCTGATGACCCAGCTGGCCCGCCAGTTCGAGGAGCAGCCGCACGTGCGCTACGGCCTGACGACCATGTGCGTCGGCTTCGGCATGGGCGGAACGGTCATCTGGGAGAACCCGCACTTCGACGGAGGCAGCAAGTGACCACCACCGCCGAACTTCTTCAGGGAGCGGCCGCGCTGTTCCCCGACGAGGTCGTGACCCGCGCCGACGTGCGCCACATCGACCTCCCCGGCGCCGGGCGCTTCGCCCTGATCACGCTGGACAACGGCCTGGACCACACCAAGCCGACCACCTTCGGCCCGCAGTCGCTGGGCAACCTCGACAAGGCGATCGACCAGGTCGAGGCCGAGGCCGCCAAGGGCGAGATCGTCGGCGTCGGCATCACCGGCAAGCCGTTCATCTTCGCCGTCGGCGCCGACCTCAAGGGCGTGGAGATCCTCACCGCCCGCGAGCAGGCCCACGCCATCGGCAAGGGCGGGCACGACGTCTTCAAGCGCCTGTCCTCGCTGGCCGTGCCGACCTTCGCCTACTACAACGGCGCGGCGATGGGCGGCGGCGTCGAGGTCGGCCTGCACTGCACCTACCGCACCGTCTCGGCCGCGGTCCCCGCGTTCTCCCTGCCCGAGGTCTTCCTCGGCCTGGTGCCCGGCTGGGGCGGCTGCGTCCTGCTGCCGAACCTGATCGGCGCCGACCGCGCGGTCTCGGTGATCATCGAGAACTCGCTCAACCAGAACAAGCAGCTCAAGGGCGTGCAGGTCTTCGAGCTCGGCATCGCCGACGCCCTCTTCGAGGGCGCCGACTTCCTCGAGCAGTCCCTGCTGTGGACCGCCTCCGTCCTCAAGGGCGAGATCGAGGTCGCGCGCCCCGACGTCGACCGCGGCGAGGCCTGGGACCAGGCCGTCGCCCGCGGCCGCGCGATCGCCGACAGCAAGGTGCACGGCGCCGCCCCGGCCGCCTACCGGGCGCTGGACATCATCGCCGCGGCGAAGAACGGCGACCTGCGCGCCGGCTTCGACGCCGAGGACGACGCGCTGGCCGACCTCATCATGGGCGGCGAGCTGCGCAGCGGCCTGTACGCCTTCAACCTGGTGCAGAAGCGCGCCAAGCGCCCGGCCGGTGCGCCGGACAGGTCGCTGGCCCGCAAGGTCACCAAGGTCGGCGTCGTCGGCGCGGGCCTGATGGCCTCGCAGCTGGCGCTGCTGTTCGCCCGCCGCCTGGAGGTGCCGGTCGTGCTGACCGACATCGACCAGGAGCGCGTGGACAAGGGCGTGGGCTACGTCCACGGCGAGATCGACAAGCTCCTCGCCAAGCGCCGCATCAACGGCGACAAGGCCAACCGCCTCAAGGCGCTGGTCACCGGCTCCCTGGACAAGGCCACCGCCTTCGCGGACGCGGACTTCGTCATCGAGGCCGTGTTCGAGGAGATGGGCGTCAAGCAGAACGTCTTCGCCGAGGTCGAGGCCGTCGTCAAGCCCGAGGCGATCCTGGCGACCAACACCTCCTCGCTGTCGGTCACCGAGATGGCGTCCAAGCTCAAGCACCCCGAGCGGGTCGTGGGCTTCCACTTCTTCAACCCGGTCGCCGTCCTGCCGCTGCTGGAGATCGTCCGCGGCGAGCGGACCGACGACGCCTCGCTGGCCACCGCCTTCGGCGTGGCCAAGCAGCTGAAGAAGACCGCGGTGCTGGTCAAGGACGCCCCGGCGTTCGTCGTCAACCGCGTGCTGACCCGGTTCCTCGGCGAGGTCCTGGCCTCCATCGACGAGGGCACCCCGGTCGAGGTCGCGGACCGCGCGCTGGCCCCCCTGGGCCTGCCGATGTCCCCGATCGTGCTCCTGGAGCTGGTCGGCCCGGCCGTCGCCCACCACGTGGCCGGCACGCTGAACGCCGCCTTCCCCGACCGCTTCGGCGTCTCGGAGAACCTCGGCCGCATCGTCGCGGCGGGCAAGCGCTCCATCTACACCTATGCCTCCGGCAAGCCCGAGGTCGACCCCGAGGTGGCGGCGCTCTTCCAGGTCGGCGACAAGCCGCAGACCGAGGAGCAGGTGCGCGAGCGCGCCGAGAACGCCATCGCCGAGGAGATCCGGCTCATGCTGGACGAGGGCGTGGTGGCCGAGGCCCAGGACGTCGACCTGTGCCTGATCACCGGCGCGGGCTGGCCGTTCCACCTGGGCGGCATCACCCCGTACCTGGACCGCGAGGGCGTCTCCGAGCGGGTGAACGGCAAGCCGTTCCTCGCCCCGGGCGTCGCCTCCGTCCCCGCGTAGGGCGCGGCGGGCGCACGCGCCCGGACACGGCAGAGCCGGCGGGCCGCCGCCGGGAGGTCTCCCTCCCGGCGGCGGCCCGCCGGCTTCCGTGCACCACCGCCCGGTCCGGGGCGGGCTCGGCCTGGCCGGGCCGCCCCGGGCCGGGGCCGGTCAGCCCCGGTCCGCGGAGCCCCGGTCCCCCGGGGCCCGGTCGGCGCGGGACTTCCCGCCCGCGGGGTACGGCGCCGCGCCGCCTCGCGCGTTCCAGAAGGCCACGGTCAGGTCCTTCGCCAGGGCCCTGCGCTCGTGCGGGGCGGGCTCCCCCGGGCCGTTGCGCACCAGCCGCGCCACCGTCTCCTCCACCGCGGCGAGCACGTCGTCCAGGACCATCGTCCGGAACCTCGCGTCCAACGCCGCCACCCGGGTGCGGTGCATCACCTCCGCCACCTGCGGCGCGTACTCCAGCCGCAGCGGGCGGGCGGCGAACACCTGGAGGCCGGCCGGACGCGCCTGCGCGGCCAGCAGCCGGGTCAGCTGCTCGCCGACCCGCTCCGCGTCCCGCAGCGTCGGCCCTCCCACGCCCCGGAAGTCGTCGGCGGGCGCCTGCGAGAAGACCCGGCAGACCGCCGACTCGACCAGTTCGCGCAGGTACGCCTCATGGTCGTCCACCGAGAAACGGGCCCTGGCGCTGTCGCGCACCCGCCACACCAGCAGCACCACGACCTGCAGCGGGACGCCCTCGGAGTCCACGGCCGGCATCGGACGGCTGCGCCAGTGCCGCAGCCGCACGTCCATCCGCTGCCGGGCCGCCACCGGGTCGAGCCACAGCAGGCCGGTGCGGCGCACCGTGCCCCGGTAGGCGCCGGAGCGGCTGAGCACCCACACGCTGCCCGCCCGGCCCCGAACCAGACCGCCGGAGACCAGCAGGACGACGACGGACGGCAGGACCAGCGCCGCCCACAGCACCGCCCCGGTGAGCCCCCCGTGGCCGGGGGGCGGCAGCGCCGCGGTGGGCAGGGCACGGTCGAGCGCGCCGATCCGCCACAGCGCCCAGCAGAGCGTGACGACGGCGGCGACTCCGCACAGCAGGACGGGCGCCCCGGGCAGGCAGCGGGCGGGGCGCTCCTCGACGCCGGCGACCGGCGTGTCCCCGAACGGCTCGGACCGCACCGCCGGGGCAGGGGCCGCCGCCGGCGCGGGAACGGCCGCCGGGGCGACCGCGGTGGCGGGGCCGGGAGCGACGGCCGGGCCGAAGCCGGGCACGGTCGAGGGGCCGAAGCCCGGCGCCGGGCCGAAGCCGGGGCCGGGGCCGGGGCCGGGGTGGGCAAGGACGGTCTCATGGGAACAGCCGCCTCCAGGTCTCGGGGCCGGGGAAGCCGTCGGCGTCCGGGCCGGACCATCCCTGGGCCCGCTGGAACGCCGCGACGTTGCGACGGTCGGCCTCGCTCCAGGTACGGGAGGGGCCCTGCCGGTAGTGGGCGGCGAACCCCCGGTGCACCAGGCGTTCGCCGAGGAGCAGCACGTGGTCCCCGTGGCGGCCCGGGCCGAAACGGCCGGCGCCGGGAAAGGCTCCGCCGTACGAGGAACCGCCGTCGTACGGGGAGCCGTCGTACGAGGGGCCGTCACCGTCCGGGGGGCCGTCGGCCCCGGAGGAGGAGCCGGTGTCCGGCGGGCGCTCCTGCGCGCCCTCCTCGACCACGTGCTTGTAGCGGTAGGGGAGGTACTTGCCGGAGTCGTCCCAGTAGGCGTACGGGGTCGCCTGCTTGCGGGCGTGGGGACGGGCGGCCTCGTAGGCGACGTACCAGGAGCGGGAGGGGTCGGTCCACCCGCCGAAGAGGGTCACGTGCGAGCCGTCCCGGGGGTTCGCCGGGTCGTGGTGGAGCAGCATGTCCCCGGGGCGCAGGTCCTCGCGGGCGATCCGGACGGCGTACTCGTCCAGGCTCCCGGTCCACTCGTTGGACCCCAGGCCCCAGGCCATGGAGACGAAACCGGAGCAGTCCTGCCGGTAACCGTCCGACCAGGTGCGGGACATGCTGTACGGGACCGCGGCGTCGGTCCACCGGGAGGCCCGCTCGATGATCTGCGCGCGGGTCAGCCTCATGGGAGTGTGGGCGGCCGGGGCGGACGCCGTCCCGGTCCGCGCGGTCGCGGGGGCGGCCGCTTCGGGAGCGGCCGCGGCGTGCGCCGCGCCGGTGCCGACGGCCGTCCCCAGCACCGTGACCGCCACCGTCGGCACGGCGGGACGCCACGGCACCGGGACGGGGGCCGGCGGGGCCGTCCGGGCCCACCGGTCGGCGAGGCGGCCGCGGGCGCAGTCGTCGCACGGGCAGTCGGACGGAGGGTCCGTCTCGAGGAACTCCGGCATCTCCATGGTCCCTTGTTACCCGGATCATCACAGGATCCCGGGGCGACACCAGCGCGCATCCGTGTGTACCTGACGAGGCGTCGGACGATCCTTCCGACGTGGTGTCAGGTCGGACCGGCCGGCGGGAGGCGGCTCCCGGGGTGTGCCACAGTGGCGGGCATGGAGAACGCCGCCGCGCAGTCCGCGTGCCCTCCCCCGCTGGTCGTGGTGGACGGGGCCAACGTCGTGGGCTCGGTGCCCGACGGCTGGTGGCGCGACCGCGCCGCGGCGAACGCGCGCCTGCGCGACGAACTGGCCGGCCTGCCCGCGCGGGGACTGCCGGACCGCGGGGACGTGCCCGGGTGGGCCGTGGGGACGCCCGTCGAGGTGGTGCTGGTCGTGGAGGGGGCCGCGCGCGACGTGCCCGGGGTGCCCGGGGTGCGCGTGTCCGCCGCCCCCGGGGAGGGCGACGACCACATCGTCGAGGTGGTGGCGGGGCGCGAGCCGGGGCGCCGCTGCCTGGTCGTCACCGCGGACCGGCTGCTGCGGACACGGGTCCGCGCCCTCGGCGCGGAGACCTGCGGCCCGAGGGCCGTCCGCGGCGTCGGCTGAATCCTCGGGAGGCCGCCGGGCGCGGCCCACCCGGCGCGGCCCACCCGGCGCGGCCCGTCCGGGCCGGGGAAGGCGTGCGGGGGGAAGTCCCCGCGCCACCGGCCGGTTCCGGTGCGGGGGCGCGGTCAGTGCGGGGCGGTGTTCCGGGCGTAGAGCACGGCGCCGTCCGCCTCGGCGACCCGGTGGTAGTGCTCGTCCAGCAGGCGGCGCACCGTGGGGATGTGCTCCGGGGCGTACGGGGCGCCCCGCGAGTCGTCGACGACCAGGGCCGGTGGGTGCTCCGCCATGTCCTCCCGGAAGTCCTCCCAGGCGCCCGGCACCGCGTACCGCTCCCCCACCCGGGCGTCGCCCCGGCCGCCGCTGAAATTCGTCAGGAAGCCCGCCGTCAGGTGGCGGCCGGCGGGGCGGCGGCCGGCCAGCCAGTACTGCTCGGGGCGCATCCCCCACACCAGGATCCGGTCCCGCTCCCCGGTGTGCGCCCGGACCTGCTCCGCCACCGCCAGGGAGTGCCGCAGCCCCTGCGGCTCGGCGAGCAGGCCCCACCCCAGGAACGCCGTGGCCGCGGCGGCGCTCCACGCCAGGGCCGGCCGCCACCAGCGGGGCAGGGCGTCCAGTGCGCACGCCCCCGCCAGGACCAGCGGCGGCAGCAGTTGCAGGTAGTAGTGGCCGAAGAACTGGAAGCCGGTCGTCACCGCGGCCGCCGAGGACGCCAGCCACAGGAGCGGCGCGCCGCCGACGGCCGGGGCGTCGGCGGCCGGGGCGTCGGCGGCCCGGCGCCGCCGCGCCGCGACCGCGACGGCCGCGACGACCGCGGCGGCCGGTGCCGCCCAGGCCGCCCCCGCGATCGCCGCGTTGCCCAGCGCCCGGCCCAGGACCAGCGGCCACGAGCCCTCCGGGGACAGGTAGGAGCCGCTGCCGGTGAGGGTCCAGAAGACGAACCGCTGCGGGCCGGTGGCCCAGGCAGCGGCGGCCACCGGGAGGAGGAGGCCCGCGCCCAGCCGCAGTGCGCCCGGCCACAGCGCGCCGGAGGCGGCGAGCGCACCGGGCGCGCCGGGCGGCGGGCCGAGGTCCGTGCGGCGGTCCCGGGAGTGCCGCCACAACAGCCACAGGACGGGCAGCAGCACGGCCCCTCCGGTCTGCTTGGTCAGCGCCGCGGCGGCAGTCGCCAGGCCTGCGGCCCCCCAGCGGCCCCGGACGGCCAGGAGGTAGGCGGCCGCCGTCCAGGGCAGCATGAACACCTCGAAGGCCGCCGCCTGGGTGTCCTCGGGGGCCAGGCCGACGGAGAGCAGCGGGTACAGCAGGCCGGCGGCGGTCCCGGCCCGGTCCCCCGGTGGTGGCGGGCGGCGGCGGCCAGCAGCAGCGCGGTGGCGGTGTGCGCGCCCACCGCCAGGACCCGCACCGCCGGCCACAGCAGGTCGTCGCCGAGGAGTTCGAGGACGCCCTGGTGGAGCCAGGGCAGCAGCGGGGGCTTGCGGTCGACGACGTCGGCGTAGAGGGCACCGCCCTCGGCGAGCACCCGGGCCTGGACGGCGAGGAACCCCTCGTCGGGGTTCCACAGCGGCCGCAGGAAGGAGGGCAGGTGGACCACTGCCGTCAGCAGGACGACGACGGGGGCCAGCCGCCCCCACCAGCCGTGCGGCAGCAGGCGCCGCGCCCTGCCCGGGCGCGGCGCCGTCGGACCGGGCCGGGGTGCGGCGGACTGCGGGACGGCGGTGGGCACCGGCCCAAACTACCGGTGCCCACCGCAGTGTTCGGTCCCGCGTGTTCGGTCCCGCGTGTTCAGTGCCGCATGTTCAGTGCCGCGTGCTCACCCGGCTGTGGCTGCGGCCGAAGAAGAAGTAGACGGCGAAGCCGAGGAGCATCCACACCGCGAACCGCAGCCAGGTCTCCAGCGGCAGGTTGAGCATCAGCCACAGGGAGGCCAGCACGGAGGCCGCCGGCAGCCACGGCACCAGGGGGGTGCGGAAGTTGCGCGGCAGGTCGGGGCGGGTGCGGCGCAGCACGACGACGCCGACGGCGACCACCACGAAGGCGAAGAGGGTGCCGATGTTGACCAGTTCGGCGAGCTCGCTGATGGAGGTGAATCCGGCGACGACCGCCACCAGCACGCCCAGGACGACGGTGGAGCGGTAGGGGGTGCCGAACTTCGGGTGGACCCGGGAGAAGCCGCGGGGCAGCAGCCCGTCGCGGCTCATGGCGAAGAAGACGCGGCTCTGGCCCAGCAGCATGATCATGCACACGGAGGTGAGGCCGACGATGGCGCCGAAGCTGATCAGTCCGGCCCAGAACGGACGGCCGACGGCCTTGAAGGCGTCCGCCAGGGGCGCGGAGACGCTCAGGTCGCTGTACTTCTGCATCCCGGTGACGACGACCGAGACGGCCACGTACAGGACCGTGCAGATGGCGAGGGAGCCCAGGATGCCGCGCGGCAGGTCGCGGGCGGGCCTGCGGGTCTCCTCGGCCGCCGTGGCGACGATGTCGAAGCCGATGAAGGCGAAGAATACGACCGCCGCCCCGGCGAAGATGCCCATCACGCCGAAGTTGGAGGGGGTGAAGCCGAAGAGCGCCTGGACCGCCGACTGGTCGATCCCCCGGCCGCCCTGGGTCGGCTCGGCCGGCGGGACGAACGGCCGGTAGTTCTCCCCCTTGACGAAGAACGCGCCGACCGCGATGACCAGCAGGACGACGGTGACCTTGATGCCCACGATGATCGTGGTCACCCGCGAGGACAGCTTCACGCCGGCCACCAGAATCGCGGTGACCAGCAGGACCAGCAGGGCCGCCAGCAGGTCGAAGCCGCCCCCGTTGGACGGCCCGCGCAGCCAGTCGGGGAGGGTCACCCCGGCGGTTGCCAGGAGGGACTGCGCGTAACCGGACCAGCCGACGGCGACCACGGCGCAGCCCAGCGCCAGCTCCAGCACCAGGTCCCAGCCGATGATCCAGGCGGGGAACTCGCCGATCGAGGCGTAGGCGAAGGTGTAGGCCGATCCGGCGACCGGCACGGTGGAGGCGAACTCCGCGTAGCACAGTGCGGCCAGCGCGCAGACCACTCCGGCGGCGACGAACGACAGGGCCACGGCGGGCCCTGCGGTCTCCTTGGCGACCTTGCCGGTCAGCACGAAGATGCCGGTGCCGATGATGACGCCGACGCCGAAGACGGTCAGGTCCAGCGCCGACAGCGACTTCCGGAGTGCGTGCTCGGGCTCCTCGGTGTCCCGGATGGACTGCTCGATCGACTTGGTGCGCAGCATCCCGCCGCTGCCCGGCCGGTCCCGGGTGCTTCTCGTTTCCATGGGCGCACACCTCCACGTGTGGTTTTCCGCCGCCCGCTGCGTCGCGGGCGGCGGGCCGTCGGCACAGCGCTGTTCACAGCCTCGCACCGGATCGGCGCCTTCACACCCGGTACGGGCACGGGCCCGTACCTCCCCCCGGGGGGAGGTACGGGCCCGTGGGGGTCCGGTGCGCGGGGTGTGCGCGGGGCGGGTTCAGTCCCGGGCGACGCCGGCCGGCTCGTCGTCGTAGCGGCCCTCGAGGCGGGAGACCAGCCCGGTGACCTGGCGGGCGATGTCCGGGGCGGTCAGGCCGATCTCGGCCATGACCTCCTTGCGGGTGGCGTGGTCCAGGAACTTCTGCGGGATGCCGAAGTCGCGCAGGGGCACGTCCACGCCCGCGTCGCGCAGCGCCTGGGAGACCGCGGAGCCGACGCCGCCGGCCCGGCCGTTGTCCTCGACGGTGACCACGACGCGGTGCTCGGCGGCCAGGCCCGGCAGGGCCGTATCGACCGGCTTGACCCAGCGGGGGTCGACGACGGTGGAGGAGATGCCCTGGGCGTCGAGCAGGTCGGCGACCTCCAGGCACATCGGCGCCAGGGCCCCCACGGAGACCAGCAGGACGTCGGCCCGGGGGCCGGCTCCCGCGTCCGCGCCGTCCTGCCCGGCGGGGCCGGCGGGGCGGCGCAGCACGTCCATGCCGCCGATCCGGCCGACCGCCTCCACGGCGGGGCCGACCGCGCCCTTGGAGTAGCGCACCACGGTGGGCGCGTCGTCGACCTCGACCGCCTCGCGCAGCTGGGCGCGCAGCTGGTCGGCGTCGCGCGGGGCGGCGATCCGCAGGCCGGGGACGACCTGGAGGATCGACATGTCCCACATGCCGTTGTGGCTGGCGCCGTCGGTGCCGGTGACGCCGGCCCGGTCCAGGACGAAGGTCACCCCGCACTTGTGCAGGGCGACGTCCATCAGGACCTGGTCGAAGGCGCGGTTGAGGAAGGTCGCGTAGACCGCCACGACCGGGTGGAGGCCCCCGGTGGCCAGGCCGGCGGCGGAGACGGCGGCGTGCTGCTCGGCGATGCCGACGTCGTAGACGCGCTCGGGGAACGCGTCGGCGAACCTCTCCAGGCCCACGGGCTGGAGCATGGCCGCGGTGATCGCGACGACGTCCTCGCGCTCCTTGCCGATCCTGACCATCTCCTCGCCGAAGACCGAGGTCCAGTCGGCGCCGGCCGCCGAGACCGGCAGGCCGGTGTCGGGGTGGATCAGGGGGACGGCGTGGAAGCGGTCGGCCTCGTCCTGCTCGGCCGGCCTGTACCCGCGGCCCTTCTCCGTGAGGCAGTGCACGATGACCGGGCCGCCGAAGCCCTTGGCGCGCTGCAGCGCGGACTCCACCGCCTCCAGGTCGTGGCCGTCGATCGGGCCGACGTACTTCAGGCCCAGGTCCTCGAACATGCCCTGCGGGGCGATGAAGTCCTTCAGGCCCTTCTTGGCGCCGTGCAGGGTCTCGTACAGCGGCTGGCCGATCAGCGGGGTGCGCTCGAGGACCTCCTTGGTGCGGGCCAGGAAGCGCTCGTAGCCGTCGGTGGTGCGCAGGGTGGCCAGGTGGTTGGCCAGGCCGCCGATGGTGGGCGCGTAGGAGCGCTCATTGTCGTTGACGACGATGACCAGCGGCCGGTCCTTGGCCGCGGCGATGTTGTTCAGCGCCTCCCAGGCCATGCCGCCGGTGAGCGCGCCGTCGCCGATGACGGCGACCACGTGCCGGTCGGTGCGGCCGGTGACCTGGTTGGCCTTGGCAAGGCCGTCGGCCCAGCCCAGCACCGTGGAGGCGTGGGAGTTCTCGATGACGTCGTGCTCGGACTCGGCGCGCGAGGGGTAGCCGGACAGGCCGCCCTTGGCCCTGAGCCGGGAGAAGTCCTGGCGCCCCGTCAGGAGCTTGTGCACGTAGGACTGGTGTCCGGTGTCGAACAGGATGCGGTCGCGGGGCGACTCGAACACCCGGTGCAGCGCGAGGGTCAGCTCCACCACTCCGAGGTTGGGGCCGAGGTGCCCGCCGGTCTTGGACACGGCCTCGACCAGGAAGGCCCGGATCTCGCCCGCCAGCTCGACGAGCTGGTCGGGGCTGAGCCGGTCGAGATCGCGCGGTCCCTTGATGCGGGTCAGCAGGGCCACCCGTTCCTCCTTATTCGAGCTTCCGGTCCGATGAGTCTAATGTTCCACCGCGCCGGGGCACGAAGAGACCGGGGGATCCCGGCCGCGGAAGCGGTGGGGCCCCGCCGCCCGCCGGCGCGGGGGCCGGGCGGGCGGCGGGGCCCAGGGGGCTGCCGCGTCCTGGTGCGGGCACGGCCCGCCGGGCGGGCCCTCAGGCCCGGCCGGAGGCCTTCTGGGTCTTCCGGGAGACCGAGTCGATCACGACCGCGGCCAGCAGGACGCCGCCGGTGATCATGTACTGCACCGCGGCGGCGATGCCCATCAGGGCCAGGCCGGAGACGATGGACTGGATGACCAGCATGCCCAGCAGGGCCGACCAGGTCCGGCCGCGTCCGCCGAAGAGGCTGGTGCCGCCGATGACGGCCGCCGCGATGGCGTTCATCAGCAGGTTCCCGGCGCCGGCACCCTGGTTGGCGGAGGCGATCCGGGAGGCCAGGAACAGGCCGCCGACCGCGGCCATGGTGCCGGCGATCGCGAAGACCGAGATCCGGATCCGGGCCACGTTGATGCCGGCCCGGCTCGCCGCCTCGACGCTGCCGCCGAGCGCGAAGACCTTGCGCCCGTAGGCGGTCCGGCGCAGCAGGAAGTCCAGCGCGACGATCACGGCGAGGAAGACCACCAGGGCCAGCGGCAGGCCCTTGTACTGGTTGAGCACCCAGGCCGCGGCGAAGGCCAGGACCGCGAGCGCGCCGGCGCGCAGGGCGATCTCGGCGGTGGGCCGGAACGGCACCCCCGCGGCCCTGCGGCGGCGGGCGTCCAGCAGCGAGGCCGCGGTGAAGGCGGCGACCGCGACCGCGGCCAGGCCGTAGGCGGCCGCGATGTCGGTGAAGTAGTAGCTGGTCAGGGTGGCGACGAAGCCCTCGTCGTCGAGGTTGATCGTGCCGTTGGAGCCGAGCACCTGCAGCATCAGGCCGTTCCACGCCAGCAGGCCGGCCAGGGTGACGACGAACGCGGGCACGCCGATGCGGGCGAAGAAGAAGCCGTGCAGGGCGCCGATGGCCGTGCCGCACAGGACCGCCAGCGCGAAGGCGGGCACCTCGGGGACGCCGTGGCCGATGTTGAGGACGGCGAAGACCGCCCCGGCCAGGCCGCTGACCGAGCCGACCGACAGGTCGATCTCCCCCAGCAGCAGCACGAAGACGATGCCGACGGCGATCAGGCCGGTGCCGACGACGTCGACGGAGAGGTTGGAGAGGTTCTCCGGGGAGAGGAAGGCCGAGTCCATCGTCTGGAAGATCGTCCAGATGAGGAGCAGGCCGATCACGACCGGCAGCGAACCGAGCTCGCCGCTGCGCATCCTGCGCCCGAACTCGCCCAGGTAGCCCTTGAACCCCTCCTCGCGCACCAGCAGGCGCGGGTCGACGGCAGGGACGGCCCCGGGGGCCACCACGGGGCCGGTCTCCTTGCTCACCCCGGCCGCCCCGGCCGCCCCGGGCACCTTGCTCACCTTGTTCTCCTCGGTGCTCACTTGGCGACCTCCACGCCGCTGCGGGCCCTGCGGCGGGTCACGGCGTTGTCCGTGGCGCCGGTGATGGCCGCGATGATCTCCTCCTGCGAGGTGCTGCGCACCGCGAAAGTGCCGTTGTTGGCGCCCAGGCGCAGTACCGCGACCGTGTCGGCCACGGCCTTGACGTCGGCCATGTTGTGGCTGATCAGGATGACGCCCAGGCCGCGCTCGCGCAGCCGCTCGACGAGGTCGAGGACCTGCGCGGTCTGCTCGACGCCGAGGGCGGCGGTGGGCTCGTCCAGGATCACGATCCTCGGCTCGCCGAGCAGGGAGCGCGCGATGGCCACCGTCTGGCGCTGGCCGCCGGAGAGGGAGGCGACGGGGATCCGCACGCTGGGGATCCGGATCGACAGGGTCTGGAGCAGTTCGCGGGAGCGGCGCTCCATCTCGACCTCGTCCAGGACGCCGGCCCGGCGGATCTCGCGGCCCAGGAAGAGGTTGTTGACCACGTCGAGGTTGTCGCACAGCGCGAGGTCCTGGTAGACCGTCGCGATGCCCAGCTCCTGGGCGTCGTGGGGGCGCTCGACCCGGACCGGGCGGCCCTCCCACTCGACGACGCCCTCGTCGGCCGGTCCGACGCCGGCGATGACCTTGACCAGGGTGGACTTTCCGGCACCGTTGTCGCCCACCAGGGCGACGACCTCGCCGGCGTGGACCTCCAGCTCGACGTCGGTGAGCGCCTGCACGGCGCCGAACCGCTTGGAGATCCCGCGCAACGCCAGGACCGGCGTAGCGGACACGTGAACCATCTCCTTCACCGCCGTGTGCCGGCGGGGGGTGCCGCGCCGGCGGGATGGCGCGGGCGCGGAGAGGAAAGGGGGGCGCGGGGGTCGGTGCGCCCCGCGCGAGGACACAGGGCCGTCCGGCGCCCCGCCCTCAGCGGGGTGGAATGGGCGGGCGGGACGCCGGACAGGTCGGGGGCCGACCCCGCCGTGCGGCGGGGCCGTGCCGGAGGGCCCTGCCGGCCCGTGCGGGCCGTTGCGGGCCCTTGCGGGCCCTACTTCAGGCCGGCCTTCTCGCAGGCCTTGGCGTACTTGGCGGTGCAGATCTCGTCGACCGTGTAGAGGCCGTCCTTGACGACGGTGTCCTCGATGTTGTCGACGGTCAGGGCGACCGGGGTGATCAGCACGGACGGGACGCCCTCGGTGGTCGGGCTGTCGACCGAGTCCTTCGCGATCGCGTCGAGCTTCTCGCCGCGGGCCAGCGCGACGGCCATCTCGGCGGCGGCGTCGGCCTCGGGCCGGTACGCCTTGTAGACGCTCATGAACTGCTCACCGCTGACGATGCGCTGCACGCCCGCCAGTTCGGCGTCCTGGCCGGTGACCGGCGGGAGCTCGTCGAACCCGGCCGCCTTCAGGGCGGTGATGATGCCCGAGGCCATGCCGTCGTTGGCGGAGTAGACGCCGACGATCTCCTTCTTGCCGAGGGAGGAGATCGCGCCCTTCATGTTCTCGTTGGCGTTCTCGGGCTTCCACTTCTCGGTGTCGTACTCCTTGCCGATCTTCACCTTGCCGTCGAGGACGGAGTGGGCGCCCTTCTTGAACATGGCGGCGTTCGGGTCGGTCGGGGAGCCGTTCATCATGACGATCTTGCCCTTGCCGGCCTTGTCGCCCAGCTTCTCCAGCAGCGCCTCGCCCTGGACCTTGCCGACCTGCTCGTTGTCGAACGAGGTGTAGGCGCTGATGGGGCCCTCGGCCAGGCGGTCGTAGGCGACGACCGGGATGCCGGCCTGGTCGGCCTTCTTCACCGAGGACGCGATGGACTTGGAGTCCACCGCGTCCAGGATCAGCACGTCGACCTTCTTGGTGATCATCGAGTCGACCTGCTGCTGCTGGGTGGCCGCGTCCTGCTGGGCGTTGGCGTAGGTCACCGTGCAGGTGTCGCACAGCTCCTCGACCTTGGCCTCTATCAGGGGCTTGTCGAACTTCTCGTAGCGGGCGTTCTGGTTCTCCGGCAGGAGGAGGCCGATGGTCAGCTTCTCCTTGCCCTTGCCCTCCGCGGCCTTGCCGGCGTTGTCGCCGGCCTGGCCGGCGCTGCCGCAGGCGGCCAGGCCGGCTGCCATGGACACGGCCGCCGCGATCATGGCGGTACGACGCAGGTACGTGTTCACGAGTCCCATTCCTCCCCTGACATGGCCGCGTCGTTGCGACCGAGGTGAGGCGAGTCAACTCGCAGACTGCCATGCCGTCAAGAAGTAAATCCTTAACGACATGGCAACGGTGGCGCGCGTTATCTAAGTGAAGGATGGAGTCGCGGAGGGAGAGGATCCGTCCAGAAGCGTGGAATCGCCCATCTCGCTCAACACCAGCGCCAGCGCGCCCAGTACCTCGGCACGCGCCCCCAAGGCCCCGTGCACCACGGAGAGTTGACGGGCCGCGCTGGGAATCGCGTAGCGGGCCACGGACTCCCTGATGGGGGCCAGCACCAGCTCCCCGGCCTCCGCCAGGTCGCCGCCGAGGATCACCCGCTGCGGGTTGAGCACGTTGCACAGGTTGGCCACGCCCATGCCGACGTGCCGGCCCACGTCGGAGACGACCCGGCGGCAGCCGGGGTCCCCCTCCCGGGCCAGCCGCACCATCCCCGGCACCGTCAGGCCGGGGCCGTGGCTGCCGCCCAGCAGCCCCAGGACGTACCGGGCCGCGGTGAAGGTCTCCAGGCAGCCGCGGTTGCCGCAGCGGCACACCGGGCCCGACTCGTCCAGGGTGATGTGCCCGATCTCGCCCGCGGTGCCGCCCGGACCCCGGTAGATCCGGCCGTTGATCACCAGGCCGGCGCCCACGCCGCTGGCCACCTTGATGTAGGCCAGGTCCCTCAGGCCGCGACCCGCGCCCCAGACCACCTCGCCGAGCGCGCCCAGGTTGGCGTCGTTGTCCACGTACACCGGCATGCCCAGGCGCCCGGAGAGCTCCTCGCGGGGGTTGATGCCGCTCCACCCCGGCAGTATGGACGTCGACCCCAGCACCCCGGTCCCGACGTCGATGGGGCCGGGGACGCCCAGCCCGACGCCGATGACCTTCTCCCTGCCGATCCCGGTGGACTCCACCAGGCGGCCGACCAGCTCCTCCGCCCGGTCCAGGCCCTCGGCCGCGGAGACGTCCACGTCGATCGGCTCGGACTCCTCGGCCAGCACCTGGTGGGCCAGGTTGCCCACCGCCACCCTGAGGTGGCTGTGGCCGAAGTCCACCCCCACCACGATGCCCGCGTCCCCCGACAGCGAGACGCTGCGGGCCCGGCGCCCGCCCGAGGAGGTGGGCGTGACCTCCACCGCCCCGCCGTCGCGCAGCTCGCGGACGATGTTGGAGACCGTGGCGGCCGACAGCCCGGTGGTGCGGGCGATCTCCGCCTGCGTCAGCGAACCGGCCAGCCGGACGGCGCGCACCACCCGCTCGAGGTTGGCCCGGTGCAGCGACGACTGCGACCCCGGAGTCTCCACGCCCATCCACTCCCGCCTTCCGAACCGGACGGCGCGACCCGCCGCCCGTCCACGGCGGGAACCGCTGCGAGCGGCCCGCCGTTTCTCCAACACATGAACCCTAGGATGGGCCGCAGGGGTGATGTCCCGTCAAGGGGTTGAGTCTTGCACCACCGAAAAATGGCCATATGGTTCGCATATGTCCCATACGCTCCATCACCCGGATGGAGAGGTTCCGAGGGCGGACGCGCGGGCGGACGGACACGCGGGAGCGGGCGGGCGTGCGGGGGTGTGCGGGGGCGGGACGGCGGCCGGGCCGCTACTTCAGGGCGCCGGCGGTCAGGCCCGCCTGGACCTGCCGCTGGAAGACCACGTACACCACCAGGACCGGCAGCATCGCCAGGGTGAGGCCGGCGAACAGCCCGGCCCAGTCCCCGTCGTAGCCCTGGCTGACCGCGAGGGCGGCCAGGCCCTGGGTGAGCAGCTGCTCGTCCTCGTTCTCCACGTTGAGCGCCAGCGGCAGCAGGTACTGGTTCCACTGGCCCAGGAAGTTGAAGATCCCCACGCTGACCAGTCCCGGCTTGGCCATCGGCAGCATGACCTGGAAGAACGTCCTGGTGTGCGAGGCCCCGTCGATCATGGCCGCCTCGGCGACGGACTGCGGCAGGGTCCGGAAGAAGGAGGTCATGAAGAAGACGGTGAAGGGCAGCGAGTAGGCGATGTAGACCAGGACCAGGCCGTGCGCGGTGTTCAGCAGCGACAGGTTCTTCATCACGAAGAACAGCGGCACGATCGCCATGATCACCGGGAAGGACATGCCGCCGACGAACAGGAAGTACAGCAGGCGGTTGCCGGGGAAGGTGAAGCGGGCGAGGACGTAGGCCGCCATCGAGCCCAGCAGCATCGTGCCGGCCAGCGAACCGGCCACCACCACGGCCGAGTTCAGGAAGTACTGGCCCATGTCGGCCGTCTGCCACGCCCTGGACCAGTTCTCGAAGTGCAGGGCGTCCGGGAGCGACCAGGGGCTCTCCAGGATCTGCTCGGAGGTCTTGAACGAGGTCATGACGGCCCACAGCAGCGGCCCCGCGGCGAGGACCGCCCACAGGACCAGGAAGCCGTGCGAGAGGAGGTCCAGGGCCCCCTCGCCCGGCCCGCCGCCCCTCGGGCCCCGCCGCGCGGGCGCGGGGCCGCCCGGGGCCGCGGCCCGGCCCGGGGCGGCGCCGTCCCGCCGTGCGGCCTTCTCGGTGGCGGCCGGGAGGCCGGCCGGTTCGGCTGTGGTCATCGTGTGGTCGTCTCCCCGTTCCTGGCCGGCGTGCGCCGGTGCCCGGTTCCCGTCGGTGCAGTCGATGGCGTCGGTGCCGTCGGTGGCGTCGGTGGCGTCGGTGGCGTCGGTGGCGTCAGAACTCGATCCGGTCGCGGCGGCGGCCCAGCGCCATGGCGGCCACGGCGAAGACCATCGTGACGGCCAGCAGGGCCACGCCGACCGCGGTGGCGTAACCCGCCTGGCCGTCGCGGAAGGCCCTCTTGTACAGGTACACCGGCAGCACCAGCGTCGAGTTGTCCGGCCCGCCCTGGTTGGTCGTCATGATGTACACGTAGGCGAAGGCGTCCAGCGCCATGATCCCCATGTACACCCAGCCCGTCTGCACGGTGTCGCGGATCAGCGGGAGGGTGACGCGGAAGAAGGTGGTCGCCCGGCCCGCGCCGTCCAGCAGGGCCGCCTCGTAGATCTCCCTGGGCACGGAGGCCATGGCCGCGGAGAACAGCACCACGTAGAAGCCCACGTTGGCCCACACCATGACCGCCATGACGCAGGCCATCGCCAGGTCCGGGTCGCCGAGCCAGTTCTGCTCCAGCGACTCCAGGCCGACTCCGGAGAGCACGCCGTTGAGCAGCCCGTCGGTGGGGCTGTAGACGTACTGCCACAGCACCGCGACGATCGCCACCGACAGCACCTGCGGGAAGAAGTAGACGACCTTGTAGAACCGCGAGCCCCCCACTCCCCCGACCACCGCGCCGCCGCGCCGCCGGCCGCCGACGTTGAGCATGAAGGAGAAGAACAGGCCCAGGCCCAGGGTGACCAGCGGCAGCACCAGCAGCAGCACCACGTTGTGCCACAGCGCCGTCAGGAACAGCTCGTCCTCGAGCAGCCGGGCGTAGTTGGCCAGCCCCACCATCGAGAAGTCCGCGGTGTAGCCGGTCCAGTCGGTCAGCGAGTAGTAGAAGGTCTGGAGGAAGGGCGAGACCACCAGGACCGCGTACAGGGCCACCGGCGCCGCCAGGAACCCGGCGACGAACCGGTACTCGGCCAGTCTGCGGCGGCGCGCGGGGTTCCCCGCGCGCCGGCCCCCGCCTCCCTTCCCCACCGCGCCCGCCACCGGGACCGGCCCCTTCGCCGTGGCCGCGGGGCTCCCCGCCGTCGCGCTCTCGCCCGCCATGTCCGCCCGCCTCCGTGGTGCGCCGGTGCCGCCGTCCGGGTGCCCGCCGGGCTCCGTGTGCCGGGAACCCGCCGGGCACCGTGTGCCGTGTGCCTGCCGTGTGCCGTGTGCCTGCCGTGTGCCGTGTGCCGTGCGCCGTGCGTCCGCCTCAGACGGTGAACTCGTACTTCTTCACCGAGTCGTCCTTCGCCAGGGCGTCGGCGTCCTTCTGGATGCGGGCGATCGCCTCGGCGGGCCGGATCCGGCCCGCCATCAGCTCGGCGAGGGCGCCGCCGACCTGCTCGCGGTGGAACTCCTTGTACCACTCGTCGATGCGCGGGACGAGGACGTTGTCGCCGGCGGCGTTGAGGACGGCGTTGGCCGAGGCCAGGCCGCTGGGCAGGTCCATGCCGTCGACCGCCCCCTTGACCGAGGTCAGGGAGGAGACCAGCTTCGCGAAGTTCTGCGCGGACTTCCTGCTCAGCATGATCCGCAGCAGTTCCATGCCGCCCGCGGCGTTCCTCGCCTGCTCCGGCACGGTGAACGGCTCCCCGGGGGAGGCCCAGACGGTCTCGAACGGCATCGCGTCGGAGGAGCCGAGGGAGGGGGGCGGGGCCACCGTCATGGCGAAGTCGGCCGGGGTGGTCTTCTTCGCCTCGTTCTCCACCCAGGAGCCGTTGGGGATGAACAGCGCCTTGCCCTTGGTCCACTCGGTCTGCGACTGGATGTGGTCCAGGCCCGGGGTGCCCTTGAGGACGTAGCCCTTGGCGGCCAGCTCGTAATAAGCCTCGAAGGCGTCCTTGACCGCGTCGTGCTTCCAGGCGTTCGGCTCCAGGTTGGCGATGTCCGCGAACACCTGCATGCCGCCGGCCTTGGCGATGAAGGGGTAGAAGGCGAAGGGGATGTAGTACGGGTGCTTGCCGGCGTAGGTCCAGCCCGCGATGCCCTTCTTCTTCGCCTTCGCGCACAGGGACATCATGGCGTCCCAGGTCCTGGGGTACTCCCAGTCGTTGTCCTCCAGCAGCTTCTTCGAGTGCCACAGGCCGTAGACGGTGAAGGCGTAGTTGAGGGTGTAGACCTCCTCGCCGCCGAACTTCCCGACCTCGATCGTGCTGGGGACCAGGGTGTCGCGGACCTTCACCGACGGGTCGTCGTAGGAGGGCGCGTCCAGCAGGGTGTTGAGGTCGGCGAGCTGGCCCTTGGCGGCCAGGGAGGCCACGTCCATCAGCTTGGCGCCGGAGTTGTCGATCAGGTCCGGCGGATTGCCGGCGACGAACCGCGGCTGCAGCAGGGGCTGGATCTCCTGGGTGGCCTTGTGCTTGATCTCGGCGCCGGGGAAGGCGGCGGCGTAGATCTTCTCGGCGTCCTTGGCGTACTGGTCGCCGAACCCGCCGTCGAAGATCACCACGTCCAGGGGCGCCTTCTCGTTGACCGCCAGGGGGTTCTTCGCGCTCCTGGTGCCCTTCTCGGCCTTCTCCCCGTCGCTGCCCCCGGACGCGCAGGCGGACAGCAGTCCGGAGGCCGGCACGGCGGCGAGGCCGATCGCCGCCGCACGCCTGATCAGGTCCCGTCGGCCGAAACCGTTCGTCGCGCTGGTGGATCCCATGCTCAAGTCCTCGCCTTCTCCAGGACCCGTGCGGCTCGCCGGAGCCGACGGCCGCTGCGGACAGCTGTGCAGAGACAGTGCGTGGTGCCGGTTGTCCCCCGGCAGGCGGGGACGTGCCCTGCGGCCGCAGTCGCGACCGCCCCTCCCCGTTCCCGCCGGTCCGCTTCCCGCGGCCTTCGGACGCGACAGGTATAGTCCACTCCTCGCCCGAGGGCAAGATCGGGGCCGGATTCGCGGCGTGCCGTTCCGGTCCGGGACCCGGGGACGGCGCCCCTTCGCACCCGGTGCGGAAACGGCCGGGGGCCGCGCCCCGTTCACCGGGACGCGGCCCCTGCCGCTCTTCGTGTTCACTTCTTGACGGCCCGGCAGGTTCTTCCCGCCCGCCGGGCCGCCCGGGTGCTACTTGCGGATCAGGCTGCGCAGCACGTACTGCATGATGCCGCCGTTGCGGTAGTAGTCCGCCTCGCCGGGGGTGTCGATGCGCACCACGGCGTCGAACTCGACGTCGCCCGCCTTCACCTTGACGGTGGCGGGGATGCCGCCCTCGTTGAGCGCGGTGATGCCGGTGATGGAGAAGGTCTCCTCGCCGGTCAGGCCGAGGGACTCGGCCGACGCGCCCTCGGGGAACTGCAGCGGCAGGACGCCCATGCCGATCAGGTTCGAGCGGTGGATGCGCTCGTAGGACTCGGCGACGACCGCCTTGACGCCGAGCAGCGCGGTGCCCTTGGCCGCCCAGTCGCGGGAGGAGCCGGAGCCGTACTCCTTGCCCGCCAGGATGACCAGCGGGATGCCGGCCGCCTGGTAGTTCTGCGAGGCGTCGTAGATGAACGACACCGGCGCGCCCTCGACGGTGAAGTCGCGGGTGTAGCCGCCCTCGGTGCCCGGCGCGATCTGGTTGCGCAGGCGGATGTTGGCGAAGGTGCCGCGGATCATGACCTCGTGGTTGCCGCGGCGCGAGCCGTAGCTGTTGAAGTCGCGGCGCTCGACGCCGTGCTCGGTGAGGTACTTGCCGGCCGGGGTGTCGGCCTTGATCGCACCGGCCGGGGAGATGTGGTCGGTGGTGACCGAGTCGCCCAGCTTGGCCAGGACCCGCGCGCCGGTGATGTCCTCGACCGGGGTCGTCTCCATCGTCATGCCCTCGAAGTACGGGGGCTTGCGCACGTAGGTGGACTGCGGGTCCCACTCGAAGGTGTCGCCGGTCGGGATCGGCAGCGCCTGCCACTGGGCGTCGCCCGCGAAGACGTCCCGGTAGGAGGTGGCGAACATGTCCTCGCCGATGGCGGAGGCGACGACCTCGTTGACCTCCTGCTCGGAGGGCCAGATGTCCTTCAGGAAGACCGGGTTGCCGTCCTTGTCGGTGCCCAGCGCCTCCTTGGTGATGTCCACCTTCATGGAGCCCGCGATGGCGTACGCGACGACCAGCGGCGGGGAGGCCAGGTAGTTCATCTTGACGTCGGGGTTGATCCGGCCCTCGAAGTTGCGGTTGCCGGAGAGCACCGAGGTGACGGCCAGGTCGTTGTCGTTGACGGCCTTGGAGACCTCCTCCGGCAGCGGGCCGGAGTTTCCGATGCAGGTGGTGCAGCCGTAGCCGACGAGGTTGAAGCCCATCTTGTCGAGGTACGGCGTCAGGCCCGCGCGGTCGTAGTAGTCCATGACGACCTTGGAGCCCGGGGCGAGGGTGGTCTTGACCCACGGCTTGCTGGTCAGGCCCTTCTCGACCGCCTTCTTGGCCACCAGGGCGGCGGCGACCATGACGTACGGGTTCGAGGTGTTGGTGCAGGAGGTGATGGCCGCGACGGTCACCGCACCGTGGTCGATCTCGTAGGTGGAGCCGTCGGGGGCGGTCACGGTCACCGGGTTGGACGGGGCACCGGAGGCGGAGCCGCCCGCGTGCTGCGGGGCGCCCGCGCCGTTCTCCTGGTGGCCGTAGGCCGGGGCGTCCGAGGCCGGGAAGGACTCGTCGCTCGCCTCGTCGACCGGGGAGGCCGCGGTCTGCTCCTGGGCCGGGGCGTCGGCCACGTAGTTGCGCACGTCCCGCGCGAACTGCTCGGCGGCCTCGGCCAGGACGATGCGGTCCTGCGGGCGCTTCGGGCCGGCGATGGAGGGGACGACGGTGGAGAGGTCGAGCTCCAGCTTCTCGGAGAAGTCGGGCTCGGCGGCCGGGTCGAGCCAGAGGCCCTGCTCCTTGGCGTACGCCTCGACGAGCGCGACCTGCTGCTCGGAGCGGCCGGTCAGGCGCAGGTAGTTCAGGGTCTCGCCGTCGATCGGGAAGATCGCGGCGGTGGAGCCGAACTCCGGCGACATGTTGCCGATGGTGGCGCGGTTGGCCAGCGAGGTGGCGGCGACGCCCTCGCCGTAGAACTCGACGAACTTGCCGACCACGCCGTGCTTGCGCAGCATCTCGGTGATGGTCAGCACCAGGTCGGTGGCGGTGGTGCCGGTGGGCAGCTCGCCGGTCAGCTTGAAGCCGACGACGCGCGGGATGAGCATGGAGACCGGCTGGCCGAGCATCGCGGCCTCGGCCTCGATGCCGCCGACGCCCCAGCCCAGGACGCCCAGGCCGTTGACCATGGTGGTGTGCGAGTCGGTGCCCACCAGGGTGTCGGGGTACGCCTGGCCGTTGCGGACCATGACGGTGCGGGCCAGGTGCTCGATGTTGACCTGGTGCACGATGCCGGTGCCCGGCGGGACGACCTTGAACTCGTCGAAGGCGGTCTGGCCCCAGCGCAGGAACTGGTAGCGCTCCTTGTTGCGGCCGTACTCCAGCTCGACGTTCTGCGCGAACGCCTCCGGGGTGCCGAAGCGGTCGGCGATGACCGAGTGGTCGATGACCAGCTCGGCCGGTGCCAGCGGGTTGATGCGCGACGGGTCGCCGCCGAGCTCCTTGACGGCCTCGCGCATGGTGGCGAGGTCGACCACGCACGGCACGCCCGTGAAGTCCTGCATGATCACGCGGGCGGGCGTGAACTGGATCTCCTGGCTGGGCCGGGCGCTCGCGTCCCAGTTGCCCAGCGCGCGGATGTGGTCGGCGGTGATGTTCGCGCCGTCCTCGGTGCGCAGGAGGTTCTCCAGCAGCACCTTGAGGCTGTAGGGGAGGCGCGCGGAGCCCTCCACCTTGTCCAGCCGGAAGATCTCGTACGACTCGTCGCCCACGCGCAGCGTGCTGCGGGCGTCGAAGCTGTTCGCGGACACGACAGTCTCCTTCATCAAGTGCGCGTACCGGCCACAATCCTGCCGACACTTCCCGGAGGCCGTCGGGCAGGGTCGCCCCGGGTGGGGATGCCCCGCCCCGCTCCCGGGCCGTGGGGTACGCCTCGGCAGATATCTCGATGTCGAGATAACCCTAGTGCATCATCCCGCCACTGGCGACGCCGGGCCCGGGGGACGTCCGCCCCCGGGCTGCTACCCCCGGGGCGGGCGGTCTCACCGCCTCCCGCGAAACACACCGTCCCGGCCGCGTCAGCCGGCGCCCGGGGCGGGGGCGTCCCCGGCGCCCCCGGCGTCCAGGCGGGAGCGGCTGCGGCTGTAGGCGAAGTACACGGCCGCGCCCGCCGCCAGGTAGGCGGCGAACTGGAGCCAGGTCGCCGCGCCCAGGCCGTGCACCAGGTACAGGCAGAAGCCGAAGCCCAGGAGGGGGCTGAGGGGGTACAGCGGGACGGTGAACCCGCGCCGCAGGTCCGGGCGGGTACGGCGCAGCAGCGGCACGCACAGGTTGACCACGGCCATCAGGGCCAGGGTCCCGATGGTGGTGAGGTTGACCACCACGTCCAGGGGGAGGAACGCGGCGGGCAGGGCGAAGACCGCGGCCACGATCCAGGTGTTGGCGACCGGCGCGGCGGTGCGCGGCGAGACGCGCTCGAAGACGCGCGGCACCAGGCCGTCGCGGGACATCGACATCAGGATGCGGGTCTGCCCGTACATGACGGCGAGCACCACCGAGGCGATGGCCACCACCGCGCCGAAGGAGACGACGGCCGCGCCGGCGCCCGAGCCGGTGACCCGGTCGACGATGACGGCGAGCGCTGCGGGGGTGCCCGCGATCTCGTCGGCCGGCATGGCGCCCAGGGCGGCCACCGCGACCAGGCAGTACAGCGCGGTGACCACGCCGATGCAGATCAGGATGGCCAGGGGGATGTTGCGGCGCGGGTTGCGCACCTCCTCGCCGGCGGTGGAGATCGCGTCGAAGCCGATGTAGGAGAAGAAGGCCAGTGACGCCCCGGCCCCGATCCCGGCGAGGCCGTGCGGGGAGAACGGGACGAGGTTGCCGGCGTCGAAAGCGGTCAGGGCGACGGCGCAGAAGACGACGAGGACACCGATCTTGATCACGGCCATGACCGCGGTGGCCCGGGCGCTCTCGCGGACACCGCGCACCAGCAGGACCGCGGCCATGGCGATCACGGCGACGGCGGGCAGGTTGACCGCGCCGCCGTCCCCGGGGGCGCCCGAGAGGGAGGCGGGCAGCTGCACGCCGGTGACCGCGCCGAGGAGCTCGTTGAGGTACTGGCTCCAGCCGACCGCGACCGCGGAGACGGACACGCCGTACTCCAGCAGCAGGCACCAGCCGACGAGGAAGGCGACCAGCTCCCCCATGGTCGCGTAGGCGTAGGCGTAGGAGCTTCCGGAGACGGGGATCGCCGACCCCAGCTCGGCGAAGGAGAAGGCGGTGAACACGCAGGTGACCGCCGCCAGCACGAAGGAGACGATCACCGCGGGCCCCGCCTCGGGGACGGTGTCGGCGAGGACGACGAAGATGCCGGTGCCCACGATGGCGCCGATGCCGAAGCACAGGAGCTGGAAGAGCCCCATGGTGCGCTGGAGGCCGTGGCCCTCCAGGTCGGCGCCGGACTCGGCGACGAGCCGCTCCGGGGACTTGGTGCGGAAGGGCGAGTGCCGCATGGGGTGGTTCACTTCCTGGTGGTGCCGGTGGTGCCGGTGGTGCCAATGGTGCCGCGCGGGTACGGGTGGGCCGCGCGGGCGGAGGGGGCCGGGCCGGTCGGGCCCGGACCCCCGCGGTTGCCGTTTCGTGCCGACGGCTGCGGGTGGATCTGCAGGGCCGGCGGGGTGCACGAGGGGCCGCCGGCCGACGGGGCCGGCCGGCGGAGGGCCGGCCGGGGTGGCGGGACCGGTCAGGCGGCCGGGCCGGCCAGGGTGGCGACGAGGACGGCCTTGATGGTGTGCATGCGGTTCTCGGCCTCGTCGAAGACGACGGAGTGCCCGGACTCGAAGACCTCGTCGCTGACCTCGAGGTGGGTCAGGCCGTGCCGGGCGTGGATCTCGCGGCCGACGGCGGTGCCCAGGTCGTGGAAGGCCGGCAGGCAGTGCATGAACTTCACCTCCGCGTTGCCGGTGGCGCGCAGGACGTCCGTGGTGACGGCGTAGGGGCGCAGCGCCTCGATCCGCTCGTCCCAGACCTCCTTGGGCTCGCCCATGGAGACCCACACGTCGGTGGCGACGAAGTCGGCCCCGGCGACGCCGGCGGCGACGTCCTCGGTGAGGGTGATGCGCGCGCCGGTGGAGGCGGCGATCCTCTCGGCCTCGGCGACGACGGACGCCTCCGGCCGGTACGCGGCCGGGGCGACGATGCGCACGTCCCAGCCGAGGAGGGCGCCGGTGACCAGGTAGGAGTTGCCCATGTTGTAGCGGGCGTCGCCCAGGTAGGCGAAGGAGACCTCGTCGAGCGGCTTGGCGGTGTGCTCGGTGACGGTGAGGACGTCGGCGAGCATCTGGGTGGGGTGCCACTCGTCGGTCAGGCCGTTCCAGACGGGGACGCCGGCGTGGGCCGCCAGCTCCTCCACGATCTCCTGGCCGTGGCCGCGGTACTCGATGCCGTCGAACATCCGGCCGAGGACGCGCGCGGTGTCCCTGATGGACTCCTTGTGGCCGATCTGGGATCCGGCCGGGTCGAGGTAGGTGGTGGAGGCGCCCTGGTCGTGGGCGGCGACCTCGAAGGCGCAGCGGGTACGGGTGGAGGTCTTCTCGAAGACCAGGGCGATGTTGCGGCCCTCCAGGCGCCGGACCTCGGTGCCGGCGCGCTTGGCGGCCTTGAGGTCCGCGGCGAGCCGCACGAGACCGCGGAACTCCTCCGGGGTGAAGTCCAGCTCCTTGAGGAAGTGTCGGCCGGTGAGGTCGATCGCCATCGTCGGGGCTCCCTGGGTCGCGTCGCGGAAGGGTCGGGGAAGAAGAATTCCGGAAGTCTATACGATGGCCGGTATTCCTATGCATGGGTGGTCCGCCGCATCCGCACAGGCGGCCCGCCGCGCGCACCGCACGCCCCGGGCCCGCGCGGGATCCCCGCCCGGGCGGCGTGTCACCCGGGCACGGGGTCCCGTTCGACCGGGCAGCTCATGCACCGCGGGCCGCCGCGCCCCCGGCCCAGCTCGCTGCCCGGGATCGTGATCACCTCGATGCCCCGCTTGCGCAGGTACGTGTTGGTGGTGACGTTGCGCTCGTAGGCCACCACCACCCCCGGCTCCACCGCCAGCACGTTGCACCCGTCGTCCCACTGCTCGCGCTCGGCGGCGTGCACGTCCTGGGTGGCGGTGAGCACCCGGATGCCGTCCAGCCCCAGCGCCGCGGCGATCGCCCGGTGCATGTGCTCGGGCGGGTGGTCGGTGACCTTCAGGTCGTCCTCCTCCGCGCCCGGCTCGATCGTGTAGGAGCGCAGCATGCCCAGGCCCGCGTACTGGGTGAAGGTGTCCCCGTCGATCATCGTCATCACCGTGTCCAGGTGCATGAACGCCCTGGTCTTGGGCATGTCCAGCGCCACGATGGTGCGCGCCGACCCGGCCCGGAACAGGCCCCGCGCCAGCATCTCCACCGCCTGCGGGGTGGTGCGCTCGCTCATCCCCACCAGGACCGCGCCGTTGCCGATCACCAGCACGTCCCCGCCCTCTATGGTCGACGGGTACGCGGCCTGCCCCTCGGACCACACGTGGAAGCCGCCGCCCGCGAACAGCGGGTGGTACCGGTAGACCGCCTCGTAGTGCACGGTCTCGTGCCAACGGGCCGGCCAGCGCATCGCGTTGATGCTCACCCCGTCGTACACCCAGGCCGAGGCGTCCCGGGTGAACAGGTGGTTGGGCAGCGGGGCGAGCAGGAAGTCGTCCGGCTCCATGGCGTGGAAGCGCACCGAGGCCGGCTCGGAGTGGCCGGCGAGGAACTCCCGCTTGGTCATCCCTCCGATCAGGTGCTCCACCAGCTCCTCGGCCGGCAGCCCCTCGAACGCCTCGCGCAGGGGCCCGGTGGCCATCGGGCCGTACTCCTTCTCGTCGAGGACCCGGTCCAGGACCGACGCCCGCGCCTGGGGCACCTGCAGGGTCTCGCGCAGCAGGTCGCCGAGCAGGTGCACCTCCACCCCGCGGTCGCGCAGCACGTCCGCGAAGGCGTCGTGCTCGGCGCGGGCACGGCGCACCCACAGCACGTCGTCGAACAGCAGCGCGTCCTTGTTGGTGGGGGTGAGGCGCTTCAGCTCCAGGTCCGGGCGGTGCAGGACGACCCTGCGCAACCGCCCGGCCTCGGAATCGACGTGGAAGGTCATGGTTTCATCCTGGCCCGCGGCGCCGCCCCTCAACCAGCCGGACGGCCACCGGGCCGGAAGGGAACGGCGGAACGGCCGCGGCGGCGGTCACAGCCGGGGGTCCACCGGCTCGGACTCCAGGGCCAGCACCGCGAACACCGCCTCGTGCACCCGCCACAGCGGCTCGCCGGCCGCGAACCGCTCCAGCGCCTCCAGCCCGAGCGCGTACTCGCGCAGCGCCAGGGACCGCTTGTGCCCCAGGGAGCGGGAGCGCAGCCGGGCCAGGTTCTCCGGGCGCGTGTACTCCGGCCCGTAGACGATCCGCAGGTACTCGCGGCCCCGGCACTTGATCCCCGGCTGCACCCGCCCGCCCGGGACCGGGCGGAGCGGCTTGACGACCATGCCCTCGCCGCCCGCCTCCGTCAGCTCCGTCCACCACCGCACGCCCTCGGCCACCGACGCCTCGTCGCCGGTGTCGACCACCAGGCGCCGGGTCGGGGCCAGCAGGCCGGTGCGGTCGTGCTCGACCATGCGGTCGACCACGGCCAGCTGCTCGTCGTGGGGCAGCCCGGCCAGGCTGCGCCCCCGGGCGGCCAGGACCTGGAACGGCGCCAGCCGGGCCCCCTCCGTCCCGTCGGTCTCCCAGCAGTAGCGCCGGTAGGCGTCGGTGAACGCGCGGGCGTCCGCCGCCCGCCGGCGCTGCGCCTCCAGCAGGCCGCCGACGTCCGCCCCGCGGGCCTTCGCGGCCTCCAGCGCGGCCAGCGCGCCGGGGAAGGCCGCGCCGGAGGCGGCGCCGACCGCCGCGTACTGGGTGCGCAGCAGGCCGGACGCCTTGAGCGACCACGGCATCAGCTCGGCGTCCAGCAGCAGCCAGTCGGTGTCCAGCTCCTCCCACAGGCCCGCGCCGCCGACGGCCGCGCGCACCCGCTCCAGCAGCGCCTCGCAGGCTGCCGGGTCGTCGAAGAACGGGCGGCCGGTGCGGGTGTACACGGTGCCGGTCGTCCCCCCGGGGGCGTCGAAGGCGCCGCGGGCCGCCTTCTCGTCGCGGCACACCAGCACCACCGCGCGCGAACCCATGTGCTTCTCCTCGCACACCACCTGCCGCACGCCGTCGGCGAGGTGGGCGGCGAACACTTCGGCCGGGTGCTCCAGCCAGCCGTCCAGCCGCGAGGTGGGGCAGGGGGCCATCGTCGGCGGCAGGTAGGGCAGCATCCGCGGGTCGACCGCGAAGCGGCTCATCACCTCCAGCGCGGCCGCCGCGTTCTCCTCCCGCACCGCGATTCGCCCGGCGTACCGGGTCTCCACGGTCCTGCGGCCCACGACGTCGCGCAGGTCGAGCGGGCGGCCGTCCGTCCCGCCGGGGGCGTCGGGGACCAGCGGGCGCACCGGCTCGTACCAGACCCGCTCCGCCGCCACCTCGACGGTCTCGCGCTCCGGCCAGCGCAGCGCGGTCAGCTTCCCGCCGAAGACGCAGCCGGTGTCCAGGCAGATGGTGTTGTTCACCCAGGACGCGACCGGGGTGGGGGTGTGCCCGTAGACCACGGCCGCGCCGCCGCGGTACTCCTCCGCCCACGGGTAGCGCACCGGCAGGCCGTACTCGTCGGTCTCGCCGGTGGTGTCCCCGTAGAGCGCGAAGGAACGCACCCGGCCCGAGGTGCGGCCGTGGTACTTCTCCGGCAGGCCGGCGTGGCAGACCACCAGGGCGCCGCCGTCGAGCACGTAGTGGCTGACCAGTCCGTCGAGGAACGCGCGGACCCGCTCGGTGAACTCCCCGCTCTCGCGGCCGAACTGCTCGATCGTCTCGGCCAGGCCGTGGGTGGGCCGCACCGAGCGGCCCCTCAGGTGGCGGGCGAACTTGTTCTCGTGGTTGCCGGGCACGCACAGCGCCGTCCCCGCCTCGACCATGCCCATGACCAGCCGCAGCACGCCGGGGCTGTCCGGGCCCCGGTCGACCAGGTCGCCGACGAAGACGGCGGTACGGCCGGCCGGGTGGCGGGCGCCGACGGCCCGGCCGTCCCCGTCCCGCTCGACGGTGTAGCCGAGGCGGCCGAGCAGCGTCTCCAGCTCGGAGCGGCAGCCGTGGACGTCTCCGACGACGTCGAACGGGCCGGTCAGGTGCCGCAGGTCGTTGTAGCGCTTCTCGGTGGTGATCCGGGCCGCCTCCACCGCCTCCGTCCCGCGCAGCACGTGCACCTTGCGGAACCCCTCGCGCTCCAGGGAGCGCAGGGAACGGCGCAGTTCGCGCTGCTGGCGCGGGACCACGTGGGCGGGCATGCCGGCCCGGTCCGGGCGGGCCGCGTTGCGCCCGGCGCAGACGTCCTCCGGCACGTCGAGGACGATCGCCACCGGCAGCACGTCGTGCTCGCGGGCGATGCGGACCAGCGCCTTGCGGGACTCGGACCGGACGTTGGTGGCGTCGACGACGGTCAGCCGGCCGGCGGCCAGGCGCTTCGCGGTGATGTAGTGCAGGAGGTCGAAGGCGTCGCCGGAGGCGCTCTGGTCGTTCTCGTCGTCGCTGACCATGCCGCGGCAGGCGTCGGAGGAGACGACCTGGGTGGGCAGGAAGTGGCGGCGGGCGAAGGTGGACTTCCCCGAACCGCTGGAGCCGATCAGGACCACCAGGGACAGGTCGGGCACGGCCAGGGTGTTCGTCGTCATGCCGCGGCCTCCTCGTTCTTCTCGGTGCGGTCGGTGCGGTCGGTGCGCTCCGTGCGGTCGGTGCGCTCCGTGCGGTCGGTGCGCTCCGTGCGGTCGGTGGTGACGGCGGGTGCGGGGGCGCCGCGGGTGAAGGCGGCGAGCTGGGTGGGCGGGCCGACCTCCGGGTCGTCCGGGCCCACTGGGCCGAAGGCGACCGTGTAGCCGTACTGCGCGGCCGTGCGCTCCGCCCAGTCGCGGAACTCCCCCCGGGTCCACTCGAAGCGGTGGTCGTGGTGGCGGACGCGGCCGGCCGGCAGGGACTCCCAGCGCACGTTGTACTCGCGATTGGGCGTGGTCACCACGACCGTGTGCGGGCGGGCGGCGCCGAAGACGGAGTGCGCCAGGGCCGGGAGGCGGGGCGGGTCGACGTGCTCGACCACCTCGCTGAGCACGGCCGCGTCGTAGCCCGCCAGCCGCTCGTCGGTGTAGGCGAGCGAGCCCTGCAGCAGCCGCACCCTGGACGCCTGGCGCTCCGTCATCCGGTCCAGCCGCAGGTTCCGGGCCGCGTACGACAGCGCCCGCGCCGAGACGTCCATGCCGACGACCTCGGTGAACCGGGGGTCCTTCAGCAGCTCCGAGACCAGCCGCCCCTCGCCGCAGCCGAGGTCGAGGACCCGGCGGGCGCCGGCGGCGCGCAGGGCCTCCAGCACCGCGGCACGGCGCTGCTCGGCGAGCGTGGCGGGACGGCCGTCGGGCGCGGTGCCGTCGGAGGGGGCGTCGGCGTCGGGGGAGGTGCCGGCGTCGGGGGAGGTATCGGCGTCGGGGGCCGCGTTGTCGTCGGGGACCGCGTTGTCCAGCGTCTCCGGCTCGGTGTCGTCGGCCTCGGCGAGCCGTGCCAGCTCCAGCCGCTGGTGCGCCTGCCGGGTGAGGGCACGGCGGCGGGCCAGGTAGCGACGGGTGATCAGATCCCGTTCCGGGTGGGCCTCCAGCCAGCCGGAGCCGGAGCGCAGCAGTTTGTCGACCTCGTCGGGGGCGACCCAGTAGTGCTTGGCGTCGTCGAGGACGGGCAGCAGCACGTACAGGTGGCGCAGGGCGTCGGACAGCCGCTGCTCGCCGGTGAGCACCAGGCTCACGTAACGCGAGTCGCCCCACTGCGGGAACTGCTCGTCCAGGGCGACCGGTTCGGCCTCCACCTGCCAGCCCAGCGGTTCGAGGAGCGCGCGCACGAGGCCGGCGCCGCCGCGGGCGGACAGTGCCGGGATCTCGATGCGCAGCGGCAGCGGGGCGGCCGCCCGCTCCGGCATGGCGTTGCACCGGCCGTGCATGGCCGTGGAGAAGACAGCGGCGATCGCGACGGCGAACAGCGAGGACGCCGCGTAGGGGCGGTCGTTGACGTACTGGGCGAGCGCGGAGTCCGGCGCGCCGCCGCGTCCCCTGCCCTTGCCCCTGCGCACCAGCGCCACGGGGTCGACCTCCAGCAGCAGCGCCGCGGTGCAGCGTTCGGGGGTCGCCTCCGGGTAGAAGACGTGGGCCCGCCCGTGGGAGGTGGAGAACGCCTGGACCTTGTCCGGATGCTTGTGGAGCAGGAAGCCCAGGTCGGTCGCGGGCGCGCCCGCGTCGGTCGCGGTGGTGCTGATCGTCAGGAACACGAGTGCGAGTATCACGGCGGAGTGTCCGCGGATCCCACCGGTTTTCCCGGACGGGAAACGCCCCGCACCCCCGCTCCCGCACCCGCCACCGCCGCGCCAGGCCTGCGGCACGGGGCCGGCCGGCCCGGAGCGGGGGCGGGCGCGGAGGTCCGGGCGGGATCCGGGCGGTTCAGCCCAGCTGGGGCATGACCCGGGAGGAGACCAGCTCCAGGTGGTCCAGGTCCTGCAGGTCGAGGATCTGGAGGTAGACGCGGGAGGAACCGGCCTCGGCGAAGCGGCCGATGCGGTCCACGATCTCGTCCGGGGTGCCGGCCAGTCCGTTGGCGCGCAGTTCGTCGGGCTCGCGGCCGATGGCGGCGGCGCGGCGGGCGACCTCCGCCTCGTCCTTGCCCGCGCACACCACGAGGGCGTTGGAGTACACCAGCTCGCCGGGGTCGCGGCCCAGCTCCTGCGCCGCGGCGCGGACCCGGCCGAACTGCCGCTCGGTGTCCTCGACGGAGGCGAAGGGGATGTTGAACTCGTCGGCGTAGCGGGCGGCGAGCCTCGGGGTGCGGGTCGGGCCGTGGCCGCCGATCAGCACCGGGATCCTCTCCTGGACCGGCTTGGGCAGCGCGGGCGAGTCCTTGAGCGTGTAGTACTTCCCCTCGTGGTCGAACGTCTCGCCCACCGGCGTCCTCCACAGTCCGGTGATGACGGCGAGCTGCTCCTCCAGCCGGGCGAACTTGTCCTTGGGGAAGGGGATGCCGTAGGCGGTGTGCTCCGCCTCGAACCATCCCGCCCCCAGGCCGAACTCGACCCTGCCGCCCGACATCTGGTCGACCTGGGCGACCTGGATGGCCAGCGGGCCGGGGAGCCGGAAGGTGGCCGCGGTCATCAGGGTGCCGAGCCGGATGCGGCTGGTCTCGCGGGCCAGCCCCGCCAGGGTGATCCAGGCGTCCGTGGGGCCGGGCAGACCGTCGACGTCGCCCATCTTCAGGTAGTGGTCGGAGCGGTAGAAGGCGTCGAAGCCCAGGTCCTCGGCGGCCCTGGCGACCCGCAGGAGGGTGTCGTAGGTGGCGCCCTGCTGGGGCTCGGTGAAGATACGGAGATCCATGCCTCCATCCTGCAACGTCCGGGCCGGGCCGTCAGACCGGCTCGGACAGGGAGAGGCCGAAGCGGCCGGCGTCGTCGGTCCACCAGTGGCGCAGGGCCAGGCCCGCGGCGGCCAGTTCGCGTTCCACGCCCTCGCGGCGGAACTTGGCCGAGACCTCGGTGCGCATCTCCTCCCCCGCCTCGAAGGCGACGGCCAGGTCCAGGGCGGGGATCTTGGCGGTGAGGGCGGAGCGGGCGCGCAGCCGCATCTCGATCCACTCGTTCGCGGGGTCCCACACGGCGACGTGGTCGAAACCGCCGGGGTCGAAGTCCGCGCCGAGCTCCCGGTTGATCACGTGCAGCACGTTCTTGTCGAACTCGGCGGTCACACCGGCGGCGTCGTCGTAGGCGGCCACCAGGACGGCCGGGTCCTTGACCAGGTCGGTGCCCATCAGCAGCGCGTCCCCGGGGGCGAGGCCGGCGCGCACCGAGCTCAGGAAGGCGGCCCGTTCCGCGGGCAGCAGGTTGCCGACCGTGCCGCCCAGGAAGGCCACCAGGCGCGGCCCGGGCGTGCCGGGGAGGCCCAGGTCGCCCTGGAAGTCGGCCACCAGGGCGTGCACGGCCAGGTCGGGGTAGTCGGCGAGGAGGGCCCCGGCGGCCTGCTCCAGGGCCGACTCGCTGACGTCCACCGGCGTGTAGGCGCGCAGCGTGCCGGCGCCGCGCAGCGCGTCGATGAGCAGGCGGGTCTTCTCCGACGAGCCGGAGCCCAGTTCGACGAGGGTGCGGGCCCCGGTGGCGGCGGCGACCGCGGGGGCGCGGGCGGCGAGGATCTCGCGCTCGGCGCGGGTGGGGTAGTACTCGGGCAGCCGGGTGATCCGCTCGAACAGCTCGCTGCCTCGGGCGTCGTAGAACCACTTGGGCGGCAGCTGCTTGGGGTCGGAGGTCAGGCCCGCGAGCACGTCGTGGCGCAGGGCGGCGGCGGTGGCGTCGGCGGGCAGGCGTCGGGTGAGGGTGAACTCGCTCACGGCTGCGGCTCCTTCAGGGGGGTGAGCTGGAGGTCGTCGGGGCCGGCGACGAGCAGGGTGCGGTCCGGGACGGCCGTCCAGTCGTCCGCGTCGTCGTGGGGCTCGGAGGCGACGGTGATGCCGCCGCCGGGGTCCCTGCGGTGGTAGAGGGTGTCGCCCCAGGTGGTGGCGGTGATCGAGACGCCGTCGGTGAGCAGCAGGTTCAGCCTGCCCCCGCAGTGCGCGGCCAGGTCGGCCACCGTCCCGGCCAGTGCGTCGCCCGGCGGCGCGCCGCGGCGCAGCCGGTGCAGCACCATCGCCCACACCAGGGCGGAGTCGGTGCGCGAGTCGACGGCGAGGAGTTCGGCCACCGGGAGGGCGGCCGCCGCGGCCGCCACCGACTCCGGCCATCCGGGCAGGGTCCCGTTGTGGCTGAACAGCCAGGGGCCGGCCGCGAACGGGGCCGCGGCGCTCTCCCCCGGCGCGGTGCCGTCGGTGGCGGAGCGGACGGCGGCCAGCACGCAGCGGCTGCGCACCACCCGGGCCAGGTCGGGCAGGGCGGCGTCGGCCCAGGCGGGGCCCGTCCTGCGGTAGCGGGCGGGCACGGGGTCGCCGTCGGCGTACCAGCCGACGCCGAAGCCGTCGGCGTTGACCGTGCCGTGGCGCTGCCGGCGCGGCGCCCAGGACTGCCGCAGCAGGCTGTGCGGGGGGTCGGTGACGACCTCGCGCAGGGCGACGGCGGGCCCCAGGTAGGCCAGGTGACGGCACATCAGTCGTTCTCCGCGTCACGGGCGGTCCGGAAGCCGGAGAAGATCTGCCGGCGCACCGGGTGGTCCCAGTTGCGGAAGGTGCCGCGCACGGCGACCGGGTCGGCGGCGAACGACCCGCCGCGCAGGACCTTGTAGTCGCCGCCGAGGAAGACCGCGCTGTACTCGTCGTACGGCCACGCCGCGAAACCCGGGTAGGGGTCGAAGCCGCTGGAGGTCCACTCCCACACGTCGCCGATCAACTGGCGCACCCCCAGGGGGGAGGCGCCGGCCGGGTAGCTGCCGGCCGGCGCGGGCCGCAGGTGCCGCTGGCCGAGGTTGGCGTGCTCGGGACCGGGGTCGGCGTCGCCCCACGGATGGCGCCGGGAGCGGCCGGTGGCCGGGTCGTGGCGGGCCGCCTTCTCCCACTCGGCCTCGGTGGGCAGCCGCCGCCCGGCCCAGCGGGCGTAGGCGTCGGCCTCGAACCAGCTGACGTGCAGCACAGGCTCGTCACCGGGCACGGGCTCGGTGACGCCGAAGCGGCGGCGCAGCCACGTCCCGCCGTCACGCCGCCAGAACAGCGGGGCGGACAGGCCGGCCTGCTGCCGGTGCTCCCAGCCGCGCGGGGTCCACCAGCGCGGGTCGTCGTAGCCGCCGTCGTCGATGAACTCCCGGTAGGCGGCGTTGGTGACCGGGACGGTGTCGATGAGGAAGGCGTCGAGGTGCACGGCGTGGGCCGGGCGCTCGTTGTCCAGGGCCCACGGCTCGGTGGAGGTGCCCATGGTGAACGGACCGGCGGGGACGAGGACCTCGGCGGGCAAGGACGCCGCGTCGGCCGGGGCGGGGGGCGGGGGCGGCGCGTCCAGGACCGCGGGTCCGCGGCGCAGCTGGTGGGTGATCAGCATCGTCTCGTCGTGCTGCTGCTCGTGCTGGGCGACCATGCCGAACACGAAGGCGCCGTCGAGGAGGCGGCTGCCCTCCAGGGGGACCCGTTCCAGCAGGTCCATGACACGGCCGCGCACCTCGCCGGAGTAGGCGCGGGCCCGGTCGGGGGGCAGCAGCGGCAGGGAGGGGCGTTCGGCCCGGGGGTGCTCGAAGGCGTCGTAGAGGGAGTCGACCTCGGGCGGGAAGACGGGGTCGTGGCCGGCGACGGACCGCAGCAGCCACTGCTCCTCCTGGTTGCCGACGTGGGCCAGGTCCCACACCAGGGGCGACATCAGCGGGGAGTGCTGGGCGGTCAGCTCGCGGGCGTCGACGCAGTCGGTCAGGGCGCGGGTGCGGTCCCGGGCGGCGGCGAACACCTCGGCCACGCGCTGCCGCAGGGCGTCGCCGTACGGCCCGTCCGCGGGAGCAGGAGCGGGGGCGGGAGTGGGAGAAGGTGCGGGGGCGGCGTGCGGAGAAGTGGGAGCGGCTGCGGGCGGAGGGGCGGAGGGGTCGGCGGGGGCGGGGCGGGGGTCGGCCACGGTCAGCTCTCCTTCCCGGTGGGGGACGGCGGGGCGGCCGGGCCGGCCGGCCGCGCGGGCACGGGGCGGCCCTCACGGCCGGTGACGGCGTCGAGCAGGTCGTCGGCGGGGCACCGGCCGCGGGCGACGTGGCGTTCGGCGAACGCGGCCACCAGGGCGCGGATCCGTGGCGGGGCGCCGAGGCGGGGCAGCGCCCCGCCCACCGCCTCGAAGCACTCCTGGGCGGCACGGCGCAGGGCGGGGTCGGTGAGGCCGTTCCGGGCGGCCCGCAGCCACAGGCCGTCCCGGGGGCCGCCGGGGTCGGCAGCACCGGTGGGGGCTGCGGGACGGGCAGGGCCGTCCTCGGCGAGCTCCCCCACCGCGCGGGCGGCCGCCGCGTTGGCGAGGGGGTCGTCGAAGAGGGCCGCGACCACCGCGACCGGCACGATCCACCCGTCGTCCCCGGGCTGGGCGTCGATCATGCGCAGTTCCAGGTGGCCCTGCGGCCGTACCGGGGGGAAGAGGGTGGTCAGGTGGTAGCGCAGGTCGTCCAGGGTGGGCAGCCTTCCGGCGGGGCTGCGGGCGCCGTCGGCGATCCAGCGGCGGAAGGTCAGCCCCGCCGGGACGGTCCACGGGCGGTGCGCGCCGCCGCGCACGCACATCACCGGCGCGTCGAGTGCGTACCGGGCCCACGCCCCGCGGGGGTCGCGGAGCGGGCGGGGGGCCAGGGTGCGGTCGGGGTCGATCCGGGACCACACCGCCTGGCGGGTGGAGCGCCAGCCGGTGGGGCGGCCCTCCCGCAGCGGCGAGTTGGCGAACGCGGCGACCAGTACGGGGCCGAGCCGGTGGGCGAGCCGCCAGCGGGCGGCGAAACCGGTGGGACCGCCGTCCGCGGTGCCCGCGTCCAGGCATACCTGCACGGAGGCGGTGCTGCACATCATCGCCCGGCCGGCCGGGCCGAAGCGGTCGAAGTAGGACTCCATCGCCGCGTAGCGGGGGAGGTCGAGGACCCGTCGGGGCGGGCGCCAGGGGTCGTGGCCGTGGCCGTGGACGCGAAGGCCGCGGTCCTGCAGCAGGCCGCGGACGGCGGCCAGGTCGGCGGCGGTGTCGGCGACCAGGTCGGCGAGGGAGGGGGCGGGACGGGAGCTGAGCTCGATCTGCCCGCCCGGCTCGCGGCTGAACGCGGCTGCGAGGGGGAGCCGGGAGAGGTCGTCGGCGGCCGCGGCGAGCGCGGCGGGGCCGAGCGGGCGGGCCGGGTCGTCGGCCCCGTGCAGGAACCACTCCAGTTCGGTGCCGATGCGCGTGGGCGGTCCGGTCTTGAAGCAGATGCCGTGCACGTACTCCTCCGCCTGCGCCTCGGTGAGGACGCCCTCGGTTCCGGGCGTCGGCGCGGCGGGCGGCGGGTCCTCCGTACGGGGTCTGGTGACGCTCATGCGGCGGTGCCTCCCGTCGTCTGGGTCTGCCCCTCCAATGCACCACGGGAGCCCCCGGGGCGCACACGATCGTTCTGCTCTGTTGGGTTTTGTGGATCCGGGTCGGGGACCGTCCCCCGGCGGACGGCGTTCCGCCGCCCGCACGTCTTCCCTGCGTGCGGGCGGCGAAACGGGGCCGGACCGGTCCTGCGGGGTCAGCGTCCACGCCCCTCCGGCAGGGCGGAGACCGGACGGCGGGACCGGCCCACCGCCGCGCGCGCCGCACGGACCTCGTCCTCGCGGGCGGCCTGCTCGGGGTGGCGGCTCCTCCAGTAGGGGTTGTCGTGCGGCAGTCCGCCGCTGACCCGGCCGTACATCCCGAAGGTGAGGATCAGCAGGCCCATGACGAAGCTGAAGATCACATTCGGCATGCGGAAGGCGAGGACGTTGAACGAGGTCTCCATCAGGGCCAGGTTCACGAAACCGCTCAGGATGAACGCCGAGCCCACCGCCATGTTGAGGGTGGAGGCGACGTTGCCCCCGACGACGGCGCCCGCGACCAGCAGCAGGCCGACGACCACCGAGACGAGGCTGAGCAGTCCGTTGCTGGACAGCCCGGCGACCGTCTGCCCGTCGGTGTCGAAGAAGGCCAGCCGGTCGGCGAAGCCGAGGGTTCCGAAGACCAGGAGGACGACGCCGCAGAAACCTGCGCCGAACCGGTAGACGGTGGCCAGCGGGTGGTCCTTGGGAAGTCCGTGCTCGGGGTTCATCTCTGCCTCCGCGGAGGTTTGCCGGATTCATCACCTTTGCCCCCAGCATGGGCGGCGCGGGCACCCCCGACAAGTCGCACAGTTTGTGCGTCGTTTCACCCCGCGCGCCCCAGGACGGGACGGCCGCAGCGCCCGAGGAGGCGCGCCACCTCCTCGCGGGACTCGGACACGGCGTCCACCGCGTCGACGCACCCGGCATGGGCCTGCTCGTCCTCCAGGGCGCAGGCCACCGCCAGCAGGGCCGCCCCGGCCTCGGCCAGCAGGGCGTCCAGGGCGCGGAGCGCGCCGGCCGGGTCGCGCATCCGCGACAGCCTCGCCGCACGCACCGGGCAGCCGCGCGCCCCGGCGTGGCGCCGGTGCAGCCCGGCGCAGGCGCGGCCGGCGGTCTCGCCCAGCGAGAGCGCGGCGTCCTTCAGCTCCGCGGGCCCGTACAGGGACAGGTGGCCGCCCACCGCCTCCGCCAGGGCCTGCGCCTGCCACGCCTCCTCGGCCACGTCGCCCGCTCCCCGGGCGTGGGCCAGCGCGTGCCGGGCCGCCTCCACCAGTGCCGTCGCGTCCATCGCGCACTCCCCGTTCCCGTTCCGGGCGGCTCCGCGCCGCCCGGAACCACTGTCGGGCCCGGCGGGCGGCCCGTCACCCCCCGCCTGCGCCGCGGTGGACGACCACCCCGCCTGTGGACAAACCGCTCACCCCTGCGGGTGAGGGCGGGGGAAGCGCTGCTCGTTCCGCCCGATCTTGGCGGCCAGCGCCCGCAGCGGGTCCACCCCCAGGGCCCCGCAGAACTGCAGCAGGTAGGCGAGCACGTCGGCGACCTCGTCCTCCACCCGCCCGGCCAGGTCCGCGTCCTCCATGACCCGGGCCGACTCCTCCGGGGTGAGCCACTGGAAGACCTCCAGCAGCTCCGACGCCTCCACGCTCAGCGCGGCGGCGAGGTTCTTGGGCGTGTGGTAGGGCTGCCAGTCGCGGGCCGCCGCGAACTCCGCGAGGCGGCGCTGCAGCGCGTACAGATCGTCGGTCACGGTCCAGGTCTACCGCACCCGCGGCCCGCGCCCGGAGCGCCCCGGCGGCGAGCACACCCGCCGGGGCCGGGCACGGACCGGACGGACGGCCCCCCGGGCGGCGGGGCGGCCGGCGCCCGGGCCCCCGGCCGGCCGGGCGGGGGCCCGGGCGGGCGCCCGGCATCGGTACGCTTGCGAACATGTCTACCGCTCCTGTTCGTGTTCGTTTCGCCCCCTCCCCCACCGGGATGTTCCATGTCGGCGGCGCCCGCTCCGCCCTCTACAACTGGGCCGTCGCCCGGCAGTCGGGCGGGAAGTTCGTCCTGCGGATCGAGGACACCGACGCGGCCCGCAACAAGCCGGAGTGGATCGACGGCATCATCAGCGCGCTCGCGTCGATCGGGATCTCCGACGCCGACCCGGCCTTCGAGGGCCCGTTCTTCCAGTCCCACAACGCGGACCGGCACCGCGAGGCCGCCCTCCGCCTCCACAGCGAGGGGCGCGCCTACTACTGCGACTGCACCCGCGAGCAGCTGCAGGAGCGGACCGGGTCCCAGCAGCTCGGCTACGACGGCTTCTGCCGGGAGCGCGGACTGGAGCAGGCGGAGGGCCGGGCACTGCGCTTCCGCACCCCCGACGAGGGCGCGACGACGGTCGTGGACCTGATCCGCGGGGAGCCGTCCTTCCCGAACTCCGCAATCGAGGACTTCGTCGTCGCGCGCGGCGACGGCTCCCCCGTCTTCCTGCTCGCCAACGTGGTCGACGACATCGACGAGGGCATCACCGAGGTGATCCGGGGCGAGGAGCACCTGTCGAACACCCCCAAGCAGCAGCTGCTGTGGGAGGCGCTCGGCGCCACGCCCCCGGTGTGGGCGCACCTGCCGGTCATCGTGAACGAGAAGCGGCAGAAGCTCTCCAAGCGCCGGGACAAGGTCGCGCTGGAGGACTACCTGTCCGAGGGCTACCTGCCCGGGGCGATGGTCAACTACCTGATGCTGCTCGGCTGGGGCCCCGGCGACGACGTCGAGATCCGCCCGTACGAGGAGCTGGAGCGGATGTTCCGGGTCGAGGACGTGAACACCTCCCCGGCCTTCTTCGACGTGAAGAAGCTGACGGCCTTCAACGGCGAGTACATCCGCGCGATGCCGCCGGAGGAGTTCGCCGAGGCGTGCCGGCCGTGGCTGCGCGAGCCGTACGCCACCTGGCGTCCGGAGGCGTACGACGAGTCCGTCTTCGCGAAGCTGGCGCCGCTGGCGCAGACCCGGCTGTCCGTGCTGGGGGAGATCACCCGGTACGTGGACTGGGCCTTCCTCGACGAGGCGCCCGAGGACGAGGCGTCGTGGGCGAAGGCCATGAAGCCGGGTGCCGGGGCGATCCTCAAGGACACCCGCGAGCGCTGCGTCACGGCGGACTGGGACGCCGACTCCCTCAAGGCCGTGCTGGAGGAGGTGGCCGCCGCCCACGGACTGAAGCTGGGCAAGGCCCAGGCGCCGGTGCGCGTCGCCGTGACGGGCCGCACGGTCGGCCTGCCCCTGTTCGAGTCGCTGGAGATCCTGGGCCGCGAGCGGGTCCTGGCCCGGCTGGACGCCGCGTCGGCGAAGCTCGGGGAGTGACCCCGGCCGGCCTGCCCCGCACCCCGCGGGGCGGGCCGGCCCCGGGACCGGCCGGTCCGGGCCGGTCCGGGCCGGTCCCTACCGCACCCTGCGCGGCACCGGGACCCGGGCCCCGGCCGCGTCCAGGCGGACGACCGCCGCGCCGGGCACGTCCTCCAGGCAGCCGGCCCACTCCGCGTCGCGGACCGTGCCCAGCAGCCGGATGTGGCCCCGCTCGCACATCCGGGCGGCCAGGGCGAGCAGCTCGTCGCACTGCCGCCGGCCCAGGGAGCGGTCCAGGTCGTCGCCGGCCACGGTCAGCAGCTGCAGTGCGGGCAGGAGCTCGGAGACCTGGTCGACCTGGAGGATCCCCGGGCCGGTGAGCAGGACCAGCGCGAAGGCCAGGAAGCGCAGCTCGCCGCCGCCCAGGAGCGAGACGGGCACCGTGCCGGACGGGCCGCCCCGGTCCACCGCGGCCAGGAACCCTCCGGGGCCTGTGCCGTCCCGGTGCCGCGAGGTCAGCGCGGCCACGGGCCGCGGGGAGACCGCGCGCAGGGCGTTCACGAGGTGGCCGTAGCGCACCGGGCACTCCTCCTCGGCCCGGGCCAGCACCGCCGACAGGTTCCCGCCGTCCCCGCGCAGCAGGGCCCGCTCCACGTCGCGGGCCCGCGCGGGCCTGCGCATGGCCCGCGGGTCGGGGTCCATCGGGAAGACGCCCCGCAGGGCGACGAGCACCTGCTCGGCGGCGGCCAGCACCGTCCGCTGCCCCTCGGTCGTGCCGGCCACCCGCAGCGGCACCAGGGCGGTGGCCAGCCGGTCGCCCGGCAGCGGGGCCCGGGTGACCGGGGCGTGCCCCGCGGTGTGCCAGGCCGCCTGGACGGTCGGCAGGCCGGGGTCGACCAGGGCGGTGCTCAGCAGCGTGCGGCCCCCGGCGGACAGCCGCTCGCCGGCGACGCGCAGTTCGGGCCCCGTCTGCACGGCCAGGTCGAGGCTGACCGGGCCGACGGGGCCGTCGACCGTGCAGCCGACGCGGAATCCGCGGCGGCCGTCGGCGTCCGGCCCGGCCTCCAGGGGAGTGCAGGCCGCGGAGGCCCCGGCCTCGGCGAGGACCGCGCCGTCGGCCAGCCGGCCGAGCAGGGCCAGGGCCCGCAGCACGGCGGACTTGCCCGCCCCGCTCTCCCCCGCGAACACCGTCAGCGGACTCAGGGGGAACACTGCTCCCCGGTGCGGGCCGAAGGCCGACAGGCGCAGCTCGACCGCCGCGGGCCGCTTGCAGGTTCCGTTCATGATCGGAAACGCTAGTCCCGGCAGGTCCGGGCGAAACCGTTCGCCTGGGCGGACTTACCCCGAACGGGCGGGACCGGTGGACACGTTGACCTGCTCAGGAACCCGAGGCGCCGTCCCGCGGGAGGTCGGCCGTCACTCCCCCGCGCATCGCTCCTTGCGGTGCGTGCGGTGCGGGCCTGCGAGTTCGGCGTCGCCGCCCCGACGGGCCCCGCGCGGCAGAGGGGCCGTGCGTCAGTCTTCGTCCCGTTCGGCGCCGGCCAGGTGTTCGGCGAGGGCGTGGAGGACGAAGGAGTTCGGGGTCCCGGACGCCACGGGTCCCAGCACCTGCCACCGCCCGGCGGAGCGGACCGCGACGGAACCGTCCGGCACCTCGTCCCGCCGGACCTGCGGCCACCGCAGGGACGTCTCCCGGAAACCGATCCCGTCCCCGGTGATCCGCACGGGGCCGAAGGCGAGCCGCGCCCCCTCGGCCGCACCGCGGGCCAGTCCGTAGCCGTACCGGCCGCGCCCGAGCACCGGGTCCGGGCACTCCCCGAGGCGCAGGATCTTGCGCCGCCGGTACACGTACACCGGCACGACGTTCGCGCCCGGCGACTCCGTCCCCCACACGCCGTCCAGCAGTTCCTGCCGGCTGACCGACCGGTCCGGGCTCAGGGCCAGAGCCGCCGGCACGGCCTGCCGGCGGACCGGGCCGACGTCCACGGGCTGCCCGGCGAGCCACACCCGCAACGGGCCGAGCACGGAGACCCGGAGCCGCGGGCCGGGCACGGGCCCCGTCCGTTGCCGGACAGCGGTCCCCGGCGCCGCCGGGCCGAGCAGGCCCTCATCAGTGTGGTCGCCATCCCCGAGGACGGCGCCGGATGGCTGGCCTTCCCCAGGTCCCTGGTCGCCCGCGGGCCGGGCGGGTCCACTGCCCCGTCTCGTGAAGGCATGGACATCAATCCGTTGAACGAACAGATCCCAAAAGAAAGAGATCAGCCCGCCCGACGGAGTGCATGGAGCCGGCGCCGCTTTCGGAACCTCATTTCGTCCTCCAACGCCCGACGTCGTGCGTCAGGAAACGGGGAACCACTCCGACAGGCGCTTGGCGATGGCCGGTACGTCGATGTTGTCCTGCGCGACTTCCTCGGCGAACGGGCCGGCTACGGAGACGGGTGGCGGAGCGACACCTGCGCTGACGCCGTTGAACCTCAGAAAGACGCGCATGGCCAGCCAGGCGGTGCGCTTGTTGCCGTCGATCAGCGCGTGGTTCCGGGCGACGGAGTGCAGCAGTGCCGCCGCCTTCTCGTGCAGCGTGGGGTACAGCTCGACTCCGAAGACGTTGGCTCGGGGCCGTTCGACCGCGGACACCAGAAGCCCCATGTCGCGCACGCTGTGCTCGGTACCGTTGACCTTGCGGGCAATGGCCAGGATCTCGTCGATCCGGACGTAGCGCACTTCGGTCACTTCAGGTAGTCCAGGATCTCCGCATCGCTGTCCATCAGCTCGGCCAGGACGTCGTCGACCTTCAGCTCGGCCCGTTCCTGGGCCTCACGGATGGCCTCGATGGCGAGTTCCTGCTTGCTGCGGCGCTCACGGCGAGCACGCTCGGTGAGCTTAGCGTCAAGGTCCTCGGGAAGTCGGAGTGTCATCGCCATACGGCGATGATACCGGACTGGTATCAGCGAGGCGCGGCCGGACAGCCGCTCGCGCCGCCGGGAACGGTGCAACGGCAGTCGGCCCGGCCCGGGCGGCACCGGTCGTCCGCTTCGTCCGAAGACCGCGGGCAAGCCCGCGCACCACGGCGCCTGTCACGGATGTGAGACTGGGCAGATGCTCGTACAGTCCTTGGCCGCGACCGGTGTCCCGGCTGTGTTGACCACGGCGTCCGGGCCGCGCACGGCCGTCATGGCCGAGCGGGCCGACACCACCCGGCCCTGATCCTCACGGTACGGAACGCGCGTCCGGCCACGGACCCCGCGCCTGACGTCACGGTCGACGACACCGGTTCGTTCCGCCCACGCGAGTGCGCCGGGGCACCGCGTCAAAAGCGCCGACGGTGTCGCCGAGGACCGCTCGACCACCGCTCCCACCCCGCTCCCACCAGGAAAGGATCAGCATGATGTTGAACGACGACGGCCCGGTGCTCGACGACCCGGTGGGACGGTCGCTCGGCGGCCGGCACGCGCATCTCGCCCGGCGGCTCGGCCGGGCCGCCACCTACCTCACCGAAGTGGCGACCTTCTCCTCCGTGTCCGCCGACCCGGACCCGGAGGACTGGAGCGACCTGGCCCGGCTGCTCGGTCCGGGCGCCTTCGCCGACATGTTCAACTGCCCGGCCGTTCCACCGCCGAGCTGGGAGCCGGTCTTCAGCATGGAGGGCCGTCAGATGATCCGGCCCGGTGACGGCCGCCCCGGCCGGACGGGCTCAGGGTCCGGGTTCGGCTCCGGGTCCGACACCGATGTGGTCGAGCTGGGCGCGGACAGCGTGCCCGAGATGCTGGATCTCGTCGCGCGGACCGAGCCGGGGCCGTTCCGGCCACGTACCCGCGAACTCGGCACCTACCTGGGTGTCCGGGTCGACGGCACCCTGGTGGCGATGGCCGGGGAGCGCCTGCGTCCTCCGGGCTGGACCGAGATCAGCGCCGTGTGCACCGCTCCCGAGGCACGCGGGCAAGGCCATGCCGCCCGCCTCATCAACGCCCTCACCGACCGCATCGTGGCGCGTGGCGATCGTCCCTTCCTGCATGTGGCCGAGGCGAACACCGGCGCGATCGCCCTGTACGAACGGCTCGGCTTCAAGACCCGCAGGCCGGTCACCTTCCGAGGTTTCCGGACCCCGTGACGTTCCGCGCCGGCGGCCCGCCCGGAACGACCGGCCGGCGGTTCGCCGGCCGTGCGACACGTCACCGGTCCCGAGGCTGCTCCTGCCGCCGGAGCGGGTGCCAAGGCGCGTCCGGGCGGGTGGCGCGCGCACCGGCGGCGAGCCTCAGGGCGTACACCGGCCGTTCGCCGGGGACGGGGCCGAGGTAGGTGTGGCCGGTCAGGTGACACCAGGCCGGCAGGTCGAGCGGTGCTGCGGGGTCGGTGGCGATGACGTGGACGACTGTGCCCGGCGGCGCGGCGTCGATCCGTTCGCGCAGGCGGAGCAGGAGGGTGACGCAGAGCAGGCCGGTGCCGTCGACGGTCAGGTCGGGCCCGGCGGGCGGGGAGGTGTGCGTCACCGGTCGGCGGGGGTCGATGCGGTCGCGGGCGCCGTGGCCCCGTCCGGCGGCAGGTCCAGGCCCCGGGAGGCGACTGTCCGCACACTGCCCTCGGCCAGGCGGTGGGTCAGGTCGGCGACCGCGGCGCGTCCGGGGACGACCCGGTCGGCCAGTCCCTTGTCGAAGACGATCTCGGCGGCCGGCCGGGAGTCGGAACGTCCGAACACCACGGCGTACGGGTGCTGGGCGGCCGCCGTGTCGGCGCGGCGGACGGCGTCCTGGTTGGGGTGGCGGGGTACGCCGGCGGCGAAACGCAGGTTTCCGGTGGTGAGCGGGTCGAAGGCTTCGAGTGGGGTGGCGGGGGTTCTCGAGGGCACGTCACTCATGGGCCGCAGGTTACGTCCGCAGCCGACTCGTCACGGTACCGGGGGTGTACTGGACGTGGCCGGGCCGATCGCGTTCACGCGCGGGAAGCAGGCGGCACCCCGTCACGCGAGGGCCGCTCGGGCAGGGGCCGTGGGTGGACGGCGTGTTTCATCACGACGGCCGAGAGTGTCTTAGTTCCCGACCCCCGGCCGCGTGCGGAACCGGCCCGCCGACACGACCGCAACATGTTCCCGCTGGTCAACGTGCTCGGCATGGTGGCCGCCGAGGCCGCCTACGCGCACGGTGAGCTCTGACCGGAGGAGATGCCCACCCGCCTGCGCGGCAACCACGCCCACTTCGCGCGGTCGGCCGACTCCGCCACCTCGAAGGTGCGGGTGCTGCCGGCCGACTCCCCGTACCCGGCGTGGGCCGTACAGAGCAGTGATGAGGGCATTCGGCTTCCTCTCCTACCGGCTCGTGATGCGGCTCTCTACAGTGGCGGCGGTGCGCCGCGACCGGCCGCGCCGTCCGAGGCGTGCGGAGTCGTCTGCCGGCAGCGTTCTGCCGCGGCGGCCCCGTCCCTGCTCTCGTGACCTCGCCCCACACCGGACCGGACCGGACCGGACGCCCTAAGGAGAGACCGTGCACGAACTGCAGGCGCTGTTGCGCGAGTACGACCGTGCCCGCGGTTACACCGACGAACTGTGGCGGGACCTCACGCCGGACGAGGTGGTCTGGCGCCCGCACGAGGACTTCAGCCCCATCGGCTGGCACCTCGGGCACCAGGCCCACGTCGCCCACTTCATGATCCGCAACCTCACGGCCGCCGAGCCCAGCCCGGACCCGGAACTGGACGGACTCATGGACTCGGCCAACCCGGAGAAGTTCCGCGGCGCCCTCCCGACGGTGGGGCGGCTCACGGCCTTCCGGGAGACCGTCGCCGAGCGGGTGCACGCCCGTATCGGTGACATCGCGGCCGGGAAGGTCGGTGCCCCGACCCAGATGACCATCGTCGCGACGCATCTGCTGACCGCTCTCATCAACCACGAGTACCAGCACGACCAGTGGATCGGCGAGGTCCGCGCCGAGCACCTCGGGCACGCCCTGCCCGCCGACCCGGACTCCGACCATGTGCGCCGTATCGACGGCTACCTGTGCCTGCAGCCCTACGTGTGACATGCGCGGTGCGCCGGGCCCGGCCCTCCGCCGGACGTGACGGTCCGGGCCCGGGGCGGTCCGGGCCCGGGACGGTCCGGGCCCGGGGCGAGAGGTCGGTGTCCCGGTGTCCCACAAGCGACGCGGCCGGGCGGAGTTCGAGCGCCGACCGCGGTACGGCCGGCTGCCCGCCTCAGCCGGTGACGGCGCCGGGGTCGTACGTCGCCGAGAGCAGGACTGCGCGTGCCGCGCGTTCTCCGGAGAGCAGGGCCCCCTCGATGTGACCGGCGTGGCCGGTGGCCGTCTCGGTCGAGGCCCAGTGCAGTCGGCCGTCGAGTGCGGGCCGCTGGTAGAGGGGGTGGCCGAAGAGGGAGTGGTCGGTGAGGGCGTGCACGGAACGCGGGGCCGTCCAGGGCTCTCGGCTCCAGTCCTGCACGTACAGGGCCTCGGGCGACGCGGCGGCGGGCCCGAAGCACGCACCGAGCTGCGCGGCCACCGCCTCTTCGAAGCCCGGCCGGACGACGCGGGCACGGGCGAAGCCGAACAGTGCCGCGGGGCGGCCGCCGGGGCCGGACATGTCGTGGATCTCCTGAAGCGGTCCCGTCCTGCTGAAGGCCGCGCCGGCGAGCCCGTCCTCCCGCCAGAAGGGGGAGGAGTAGCGGGCGACGACCTTGGCGACGGCACCCATCCACACGGGCGTGGAGCGGGCCAGACGGACGAGGCCGTCGGGAAGCGCGTCACCGAAGTCGATGCGCTCCAGAGCCAGCGCCGGCGGGACGGCCACGACGACGTGAGCGGCCCGGAACGTCCGCCGCGGGGTGTGCACCTCCACCGTGTCACCACCGGCCGGACGGACCGCGGTGACGGGCGTGTCCAGCAGTACGGCGTCCGCGGGCAGGCCCGCCGCGAGCGCCGAGGCCGGACGCTGTGCCCCGCCGGCGAATCGGTGGGACGGAACGTCGATCATGTTGCCCGGGAGACGGCGGGCCCCCGTTCCGTCCTGGAGGACGGTGTCCCCGGCCAGGTACTGGTCGAAGATCCCGGCCCCGCTCCGGACAGTCAGCGCGGCGACGCGCTCCTCCCCCGGCCAGAACCAGGTGGCGCCCAGATCGAGGGCACCGCCGTCGACGGGCACGCTCAGCAGACGGCCGCCGACCCGCGTCCGGGCCTCCAGGCAGAGGACACGCTGTCCGGCCTCGTGCAGCGCGGTGGCGGCGGTCAGTCCGGCGGCGCCGGCGCCGATCACGATGACGTCATGGCTGCTGCTGCGGGGCATGGGGGCTTTCCTTCGAGACGGTGGACACGGACGCCACGGGGCCGCACGGCGGGAGCCCGCGGTACGGCGGCGCAGCGGAATCGGTCCGGTGCCGGTCACAGCACCTGGGCGGTGTGCAGAACGATACGGAACCGGGGGGCCTCGGACCGCAGGCGTGAGACGGCCTCGCCGGCTTCCCCCAGCGGCATCCGCTCGATCATGGGGCGCACGCCGTTGGTGACGGCGAAGGCCATGGCCTCCTCCGTTTCGCGGGCGCTGGTGCAGATCTTCTTCGAGGCCGTGTGGAACCCCGATTCTGCGCTGCGCACGGACCCCACCCTCCTGGCACAGGCGGTCGACGCATCCCGTTGAGGCGCACAGAACGCCAATGCCCTGGTTCAGCGGTCGCCCCTACCGGCCCGACCACCCGCCCGGTGGCCGGGCGCATCACACCTGCGAGGCGCTTGCCCGGAGACCACCGCCCGCGCGGCCCGGAGCGGACGGCAGCCCCCGCGCCCCGCTCCCCGACGGCCGACGAGGACGAGCGTCAGCCGAGCGTCCAGACGGTCGGCTTCCCCTTGCGCACGGAGAGGGAAGCTCGGCCCACTGCCCGTACACGGTTCAGACGCCCTTTGCGGCGGGCTCCAGAACAGCCACGCACTCCATGTGGTGGGTCATCGGGAACAGGTCGAAGGCCCGGAGGGAGACCGGGCGGTAGCCGGACTCGCCGAAGTACTTCAGGTCCCGGGCCAGGGCGGCCGGGTCGCAGGCGACGTAGGCGATCCGGCGGGCGCCGAGGGCGGTCAGCCGCTGCACGGTCTGCCGTCCGGCACCGGCCCGCGGCGGGTCCAGGACGACGAGGTCGGCCTCGGTGATGCCGGTGCGCGGCAGCACCGCCTCGACCTTGCCGTGCTCGATCCGCACCCGCTCCAGGTCGGCCAGGTTGTGCCGGGCGTCCTCGGCGGCCCGCTTGCCCGACTCGATGCCGAGCACCGCGCCGCGCTCGCCGACCCGCTCGGCCAGGGCGCCGGCGAACAGGCCGACACCGCAGTACAGGTCCAGGGCGGTCTCCCCCTCGCGGGGGTCCAGTCCGTCGAGCACGGCGTCGACCAGGAGGTCGGCCGCCTTGGGGTGGACCTGCCAGAAGCCTCCGGCGCCCACCCGCCAGGTGCGCCCGGCCGCGCGCTCGCGGACGAAGCCGCGCCCGTGCACGCGGTGGATGCCGCCGTTGTCGTCGACGCGGGCCAGGGAGACCGGCCGGTCCAGCTCGACCAGCGGCAGCCGGCCGCCCGGCGCCGGGGTGATGATCACCTGGCGGTCGGACGAGCCGGAGGCGGCGATCGCCTCGACGGCGGCGGTCTGCGGCCAGGTCCGCTTCTCGATGCCCAGCTCGGAGACGCCGGGGGCGGCGATCAGGCAGTGGTCGACCGGCTCGACGTCGTGCGAGCGGTGCCGGCGCAGGCCGGCCCGGCCCTGCGCGTCGACGGCGTACTGGACGCGGGTGCGCCAGGCCGGGACCTCGCCGCGGGGCACCTTGTCGCCGGGGGCCGGCTCCACCGTGCCGTCCCAGCCCGCCTCCTGGGGGGCCAGGCCGGCCAGTCGCTCCAGCTGCTCGGTGAGCACCTCGACCTTCAGCCGCCGCTGGGCGCCGGGGGCCGCGTGCTGCCAGTCGCAGCCCCCGCACCGGCCGGGTCCGGAGAACGGGCAGGGGGCCGGGACGCGGTCGGGGGACGCCTGCAGCACCTCGACGGCGTCGGCCCGCAGGAACCGCGAACCCTCGTCCCCCTCGGTGACCTCGGCGACGACCCGCTCCCCGGGGAGGGTGTGCCGCACGAACAGCACCCGTCCCTCGTGGCGGGCGATGCAGTGCCCGCCGTGGGCGACGGGGCCGACCTCGACCTCGTAGCGCTCGCCGACCAGCGACGCCTTCGTCGAATCGTTCTTCACGGGAGAGGTACTCCTGGGATCGCGGTGGGGGCACCGTGCGGTGGGAGGGCAGCCGCCCAGTCTACGCCCGCCCGCGCCCGGCCCCGACCCGCCGATCCCGGCCCACGGCAGGGCCGTGCCGTGCGGTCTTTCCGGCTGTTCCTGGCGGTTCGCGGGGAATGGGTGCCGGCGGGACCCCGGGCGGGGTGCTGCTGTACAGTCCGCGCCCCGCCGTGACACAAGGAAGAGGTCCATGCGAACCCGTCTCGGATGCGCTGCACTGGTTCTCCTGCTCTCGCTCTCGTCGGCCGCCTGCGGCGCGGAGGACGGGCCGGTGGAACCGGCCGGTGCAGGGGTTCCGGCCGATGCGGCCCCGGAGTCCGCGAAGCCCACGAGGTCCCCGAAGCCCCCGAAGTCCCCGGAGGACTTCCTCGACCTCGCCGAGAAGGCGATGGCGGCGGAGGAGGCCTGGACGTTCTCCGTGGAGGGGCGGGAGGGCCTGACCTTCCAGGGGCGGAGGAGCGGCGCCGACTACCGGGCCACGGTGCGGCGGGCCATGGAGCCGGAGGCGCTGCACTCGAAGGGCGTCAGCACCAGCAGCAAGGGGTCCGTGAAGAACGAGGAGCTCTACGTGCTCGACGGCACGGCGTACCTCAAGGAGGGCGGCGCGGGCTGGAAGAGCGCACCCGCCTCCGACCCCGGGATGCGGAACAAGGCCGAGGACCTCGTCGCGGCCGTCGAGGAGTTCCGGGCGTACGCGCGGGCCGCCGGTGACGACGTCACACTGACCGCCGCGGACGGCACCGTCCGGCTGCGCGTCGGCAGCGGCAGGCAGGCGCTGAGCGCCGTGCGGGACCGGCCGTGGGTGAAGAAGGCGGTGCGCGAGTTCGAACCCACCGCCCGGCAGTTGCGGGACGCGGGCATCCCGGCGGACGACGCCCGGCTGACCCTGTCCGGCCTGGAGGAGGTGCTGGTCCTGGACGCGAGGACGTACCGCGTCGAGAGCCACCGCTTCGAGTTCGGCCTCCTCCTCCCCCACGGCGGCCGGGACATCGTGTACGAGCTGGACGTGCGGCAGGAGAACCGGGGCGTCTTCGACGGGACGGTCGAGCTCCCCGCCGGAGTGCGCTGACAGGGGCGCGCCCGGACCGCCGGGCCGGACCGGACCGGGCCGCGCAGGACCATCCGGACCGCCCCCGCCCGGACCGCCCCCGCCGGGGGAGGCGGCGCCGGGGGGCGGCGGTGCGGGCTCACCGTCCGGAGGTGCGGTTCTCCTCGCGCGGGGGGCCGACCGGGCCGCGCCGGACCGAGCCCGGCGGGTTCCAGCGGGTCGGGTGCCTGCGCCGTTCGGAGGACTCCAGCTGCCAGGGCACCGAGGTGACCATCACCCCGGGGGTGAACAGCAGGCGTCCCTTGAGCCGCAGTGCGCTCTGGTTGTGCAGCAGCTGCTCGTACCAGTGGCCGACCACGTACTCGGGGATGTAGACGGTGACGACGTCGCGCGGGCTGGTGCGGCGCAGGCTCTTGACGTACTCGATGACCGGGCTCGTGACCTCCCGGTAGGGCGAGTCCAGCACCTTCAACGGCACGTCGATGCCCCGCTCGGCCCATTCCCGCTGCAGTTCCTGGGTCTCGAGGGGGTCGACGTTGACCGAGACCGCCTCCAGGGTGTCGGAGCGGACGAGCCTGGCGTAGGCGAGGGCGCGCAGCGTCGGCTTGTGGACCTTGGAGACCAGCACGATGGAGTGCACCCGCGACGGCAGGACGTGCTCCTCCCGGGCCTCGACCCGGCTGAGCTCGTCGGCGACCCGGTCGTAGTGGCGGCGGATGACGGTCATCAGCGCGTAGAACCCGACCATGCCCAGCAGGGCGACCCAGGCGCCGTGGCTGAACTTGGTGACCAGCACGACCACCAGCACCGTGCCGGTGAAGAAGGCGCCGAAGGCGTTGATCGCACGGGCCCGGAGCATCCTCCCCCGGGCGGTCCGGTCGTGCTCGGCGGCCAGGTGGCGGTTCCAGTGCCGGACCATGCCGATCTGGCTGAGGGTGAAGGAGACGAAGACCCCCACGATGTACAGCTGGATCAGCCGGGTGGAGTCCGCGTCGTAGATCTCCACCAGCAGCGCGGCCAGGCCGGCCAGCAGCACGATGCCGTTGCTGAAGGCGAGCCGGTCGCCGCGGGTGTGCAGCTGGCGCGGCAGGTAGCGGTCCTGGGCGAGGATCGAGCCGAGCACGGGGAAGCCGTTGTAGGCGGTGTTGGCCGCGAGGAAGAGCACCAGCGCGGTGACGACGGCCAGGAGGACGAAGGGCAGCGAGCCGTCGCCGAAGACCGCCGCGGAGACCTGGGAGATCACCGGGTCCTGGTGGTAGCCCGCGCCGGCCGGTTCGCCGCCGATGAGGATGTCGTGCGCGGGCCGCTCGGCCATCTTCACGCCGGTGGTCATGGCCAGCGCGATGATGCCGCAGAACATGACGACCGCCAGGCCGCCCATCAGGGCCAGGGTGGTGGCCGCGTTGCGGCTCTTGGGCTTGCGGAAGGCCGGCACGCCGTTGCTGATGGCCTCCACGCCGGTCAGGGCGGCGCAGCCGGAGGAGAAGGCGCGCAGCAGCAGGAAGACCAGGGCGAACCCGGCCAGGCCGGTCTGCTCGGGGACGACCTCGTAGCCGGCGGTCGGCGCCCGCATCTCGTCGCCGAGCACGAGGCCGCGGAAGGCGCCCCAGGCGACCATGGCGAGCACGCCGGCGACGAAGGCGTAGGTGGGGACGGCGAAGATCTTGCCGGACTCGCGCACCCCGCGCAGGTTCATCAGCATCAGCAGCGCGATGATCCCGACGGCGCACAGCGTCTTGTTCTCGGCGACCCACGGGACCGCCGAGCCGAGGTTCTCCACGCCGGAGGCGACCGACACGGCCACGGTGAGCACGTAGTCCACCAGCAGCGCGCTGGCCACCGTCAGACCGGCCCGGCGGCCGAGGTTGACGGTGGCGACCTCGTAGTCGCCGCCGCCGCTGGGGTAGGCGCGCACGTTCTGCCGGTAGGAGGCCACGACCGTGAACATCAGCACGACGACGGCCGCGGTGATCCACGGGCTGAACCGGTACGCCGACGCGCCGGCGATCGACAGGACGATCAGCACCTCGCCGGGCGCGTAGGCCACGGAGGAGAGCGGGTCGGAGGCGAACACGGGGAGGGCGATGCGCTTGGGCAGCAGGGTCTCGCCCAGGCGGTCGCTGCGCAGCGCCCGGCCGATGAGGATGCGTTTCGGCAGGTCGGTCAGTCTGGACACGTCAGGATCGTATGCCGTCGGCGGGTGCGGGGGGCGCCGCCGGGGCGGCCGCCGGGACCGCGCCGGGACGGGTCCCGCCCCGTCGACGGATGTCCGGTTGGTCCCTTTGCTGCGTGTCGCGGCGCAGGGCAGCGGCGGTGCCGGACCGGTGTGCGGCCGCCGGGGCCGGGGCTCCGGGGCGCCGGCGGGCCGGTGGCGCCGGGGGAAACCTTGACGGATTCCTAACGCGCCGCCCGGCGCGACGGGCCCGGTGCGCCCCGGGTCCGTGACACGGCTGCGCGTCACCCGGACGGACGTGGGCGTCCGCCGGGGGAACGGCCGCTACGGTTGTCTCTGCGCTGCGTACGGGCGACACTCCGGTGTTGTCACACAGCGTCACAGCCCGGGTGTGCCGACCCCCGGTGTTGCCCCGCGAGCCAGTGAGGATGTTGAAGCAGGATGTTGGTGCAGGCCGAAGCGCCGGCGAGGAGTGCGGGGTAGGAGCGCGATGCACATCGTCATCATGGGCTGCGGCAGAGTGGGCGCCACTCTCGCGCAGGCCCTGGAACATCAAGGACACACCGTCGCCGTGATCGATCAGGACCCCACCGCGTTCCGGCGCCTGGGGTCCGGGTTCGGCGGCCGCCGGGTCACCGGCGTCGGCTTCGACCAGGACACCCTGCGCGAGGCCGGCATCGAGGAGGCGGGAGCCTTCGCGGCGGTCAGCAGCGGGGACAACTCCAACGTCATCGCGGCCCGCGTGGCGCGCGAGATGTTCGGCGTGGAGAACGTCGCCGCCCGGATCTACGACCCCCGGCGCGCCGAGGTCTACCAGCGGCTGGGCATCCCCACCGTGGCCACGGTGCGGTGGACCGCCGACCAGATGCTGCGGCGGCTGCTGCCCTCCGGCGCCGAGCCGCTGTGGCGCGACCCCAGCGGGGGCGTGCAGCTGGCCGAGGTGCACACCTCCGTGGCCTGGGTGGGGCACCGCATCAGCAAGCTGCAGGAGGAGACGGGCGTGCGGGTGGCCTTCCTCACCCGTCTGGGTGAGGCCGTGCTGCCGACGGCCGACACGGTCCTGCAGGAGGGCGACCTGGTGCACGTGATGATGCGCACCGACGAGATCGCCGAGGTCGAGGCGGCGTTCGCCAAGGGGCCCGAGGAGGCGCACCGATGAGAGTCGCCATCGCCGGGGCCGGCGCGGTCGGCCGTTCGATCGCGGCCGAGCTGCTGGAGAACGGGCACGAGGTCCTGCTGGTCGACAAGTCGCCCGGGGCCATCTCGGTGGAGCGGGTCCCGCAGGCGGAGTGGCTGCTGGCCGACGCCTGCGAGATCACCTCCCTCGACGAGGCCGCCCTGCAGCGCTGCCACGTGGTGATCGCCGCCACCGGCGACGACAAGGTCAACCTCGTCGTCTCGCTGCTGGCCAAGACCGAGTACGGGGTGCCGCGGGTGGTGGCCCGGGTGAACAACCCGAAGAACGAGTGGCTGTTCACCGAGGCGTGGGGCGTGGACGTCGCGGTCTCCACCCCGCGCCTGATGTCCGCGCTGGTCGAGGAGGCGGTGAGCGTCGGCGACCTGGTGCGCCTGATGCGCTTCAGCCAGGGCGACGCCAACCTGGTGGAGCTGACGCTGCCCCCGGAGGCCGCGCTGGTCGGCACCCGGGTCGGTGACGTGCAGTGGCCGCAGGACACCTCGCTGGTCACCGTCATCCGCGGCTCCCGGGTGCTCACCCCGAGCGCGGACGACGTGCTGGAGGCCGGTGACGAGCTGCTGTTCGTCGCCGCGCCCTCCCGCGAGGAGCCGCTGGAGGAGCTGCTGTCGCTCCGGCGCGAGGAAGGCCCGGCCCCGGGCGCCCGGGACGCGGACGGCGAGGAGCCGGACGGCGTCGACACGGAGCAGTGACGCGGGAGTGACGGGGGCGGGGTGCGCCGCCGGGGCCGAGGTCCCGGCGGCGCACCCCGCCCCGTCGTGCTGCGGTCGTGCCGCGGTCAGCGCGGCGGCTCGGCCGCCGCGGCGGCGGCCCGTTCCTCCTCGGCGCGCTCCTCGGCCTCCATCTCGGCGATCACGTCGATCGGCGGCGGTGCCTTGGCCAGGAAGATCCACGTCAGGTAGACGGCGAGCAGGAACGGCGGCACCCCGAGGGCGACCTTGACCCAGCCCAGCTCGGTGACGTCCCCCCACAGGTACAGCGGGAAGAGGATCGCCGACTTCACCAGCAGGATGATCCCCCAGGCCCAGGTGGCCTTGGTGTAGGCGCGGAAGCGGCCCGGGTTGCGGGTGCGCCAGGAGAGGTTCTCCCGCAGGACCGGGCCCAGCATGAGGCCGATCAGCGGGTACCGCGCGATCGCCGAGACGACGTAGGCCGCGGCCAGGCCGAGGGTGTAGAGCATCCCCGGCAGGTAGAAGTCCTTGGCGTTGCCCGACATCATCGCGAAGAACGCGCCGAAGGCGACGCCGAAGACGCCGCCGAAGGCGTGCTTGAGGGTCTGCCGGCGGGCCAGCCGCACCAGCGCCAGGACCAGGCTGACGGCCAGGGCGGCGACCGCCGAGACCTTCAGGTCCCGGTCGACGGTGTAGCTGACCACGAAGACCAGTCCGGGGACGGTCGTCTCGACCATCCCCCAGAAGCCGCCGAAGGCCTCCAGGAGCGCGGTCCTGGCAGCGTCCCTGCCGCCCTCCTCCCGGTCCTCCCGGTCCTCCCGGTCCTCCTGCGTCTTCGGTCCGGGCCGCGCTCCGGCGGCCGCGGCGTGCTTGCCCGTTGGGCCCGTGTCCGTCACGCGGCTACTCCTGTCCGACGGGGCGCAGTTCGTACTTGGGGTTGAACAGCAGCGGACGGCCGCGGTTGAGGGCCACCCGGCCCGACGCGATGATCTTCCGTCCCGGCTCTATGCCGGCTATCGCACGCCGTCCCAGCCACACCACGTCCAGGGCGCCGGTGCCGTCGAAGATCTCCGCCTCGAGGGCGGGGACCCCGGCCCGGGGGCGCTGGGTGACGGCACGCAGGGTTCCGGCCACCGTGATCACCTCCCGGTCGGCGCACGAGGCTATGGGCCTGCAGCCGCGCAGCCCCCGGGTCTCCTGCTGCAGCTCCTCGGCCTGGATCTCCTCCTGCGAGGAGGCGAGCCTGCCGAGCATGCGGCGCAGCCGGCCCTGCTGCCGGTCGGATCGGGTGGCACCACTCATGCGGGCAGCGTACCCGGCCCGGGCCCGTGACCGGGACCTCCCCGGACGGGCGGGTTCCGCCCGCCTCACCTCTCGAAGCGGTACCCCATCCCCGGTTCGGTGATCAGGTGGCGGGGGCGGGTGGGGTCCGCCTCCAGCTTGCGGCGCAGCTGGGCCATGTAGACCCGCAGGTAGTTGGTCTCGGTGCCGTAGGCGGGCCCCCAGACCTCCTTCAGCAGCTGCGTGCGGCCGACCAGGCGGCCGGCGTTGCGGACCAGTACCTCCAGCAGGTGCCACTCGGTGGGGGTCAGGCGCACGTCCCTGCCGTCCCGGGCGACCTTCTTGGCGGCCAGGTCGATGGTGAAGGTGTCCGTCTCGACCAGCAGGGGGCCGGAGTCCTCCTCCCCCGCCGGGGCGGCCCGGCGGACGGCCGCGCGCAGCCGGGCGAGGAGTTCGTCCATGCCGAACGGCTTGGTGACGTAGTCGTCGGCGCCCGCGTCCAGCGCCTGGACCTTCTCGCCGGAGGCGTGGCGGGCGGAGAGGACGATGACCGGGACCCGGCTGCGCTCCCGCAGCCGCCGGATCACCTCGACGCCGTCCGTGTCCGGCAGGCCGAGGTCCAGGAGGACGACGTCGGGCCGGCGGGCGGCGGCGAGCCGCAGTGCCTCGGCCCCGTCGGGGGCCGCGTCGGTCTCGTAGCCACGGGCCCGGAGGTTGATCACCAGGGCCCGCACGATCTGCGGCTCGTCGTCGACGACGAGCACCCGGGTCATGGGCGTCCGCCTTTCGCGGGGGCCGCCTCCCCGGGCGCACCGGGGGGCGGGACGGGTACGGCAGGGAGAGGGCGGCAAGGCGTCGCGGGACGGCGGGGCGTCACGGGGCGGCGGGGCGTCACGGGGCGGCCTGCGCGGGCGGGCGGGGACGGGCGGGCGGCGGCCCGTGGACGGCCTGCAGGGTCAGCACCATGGTGAGCCCTCCGCCGGGGGTGTCCTCGGCGCGCAGCGACCCGCCCATCGCCTCGGTGAAGCCGCGGGCGACGGCCAGGCCGAGGCCGACGCCGCTGCCCCGCGGCGCGTCGCCGAGCCGCTGGAAGGGCTCGAAGACCGACTCCTTGGCGCTGTCCGGCACGCCGGGGCCCCGGTCGACGACCCGCAGCTCGACGCGCCCGCCCAGCGCGCTGGCCGCGACCAGCACCCGCCGTCCGGCGGGGCTGTGGGCGACCGCGTTCTCGACGACGTTGGCGACCGCCCGCTCCAGCAGGCCCGGGTCGGCGAGGACCATGGGCAGGGCCTCGGGGACGTCCAGGACGACCGAGCCGGCCGGGACCCCGCCGAGGGCGACGGGGACCACCTCGTCCACGTCGATCTCCTGCATCAGCGGGGTGACGCTGCCGGTGTGCAGGCGGCTCATGTCGAGGAGGTTGCCCACCAGGTGGTCGAGCCGGTCGGCGCCCGCCTCGATCCCCGCCAGCAGTTCGGCCTCGTCCTCCGGCGAGAAGGCCACGTCGTGCGAGCGCAGCGAGCTGACCGCGGCCTTGATGCCGGCCAGCGGGGTGCGCAGGTCGTGGCTGACCGCGGCGAGCAGGGCGGTGCGGATGCGGTTGCCCTCGGCCAGCCGGCGGGCCTCGGCGGCCTCCCCGACCAGCCGGTCGCGGTCCCGGGCGACGGCGGCCTGGGCGGCGAAGGCCGACAGCAGCCGGCTGTCCTCGGCGGGGAGCGCGCGGCCGGCCAGGGCCAGGCAGGTGTTCGCGTCGACGGGCACCTCCACGTCGGCGTCCTCGGGGCGGGTGCACGGGCGCGGGCCGGCGTAGCGGACGCAGGACCAGGCCGCGTACCCCTCCCGGCGCTCCAGCAGGGCCACCGAGTCCATCCCGAAGGTCTCCCGCACCCCCTGCAGCAGCGCGTCGAGCGCGTTCTCGCCCCGCAGGACGCTGCCGGCCAGGAAGGAGAGCGCCTGCGCCTCGGCGTGCAGCCGGGCCGCCCGGTGGGCGCGGCGGGCCGCCAGGTCGACGGAGGACGCCACCGCGACGGCGACGCCGACGAAGACGGCCAGCGCCAGCAGGTCGTCGCGGTCGGACACGGCGAGGGTGCGGGTGGGCGGGGTGAACCAGTAGTTCAGGAGCAGGGAGGCGGCGAGCGCGGAGGCCACCGCGGGCAGCATGCCGCCCAGCAGCGCCGCGGCCACCGTGCAGGCCAGCAGGAGCAGCATGGCGGTGGCCGGTCCCGGGCCGGCTCCGGCGGCCACCAGCAGCGCGGTCAGCGCCAGGGGCGCGGCCAGGCCGGTGAGCCAGGCGGCGGTCCGGGCGCGGCCGGGACGGGCGGCACGGGCGCCGGGCGGGCGCAGGCCGCCGGCCGCCGCCTCGTGGGTGACGATGTGCACGTCGATGTCGCCGGCCCCGCGGGCCACGGTGGCGCCGACGCCGGGCCCCAGGAGGTACTGCCAGGGCTTGCGGCGGCTGGTGCCCAGGACGATCTGGGTGGCGTCGACGCCACGGGCGAAGTCCAGCAGGGCGGCGGGGACGTCCCGGCCCAGGACGGAGTGGAAGGAGCCGCCCAGGCCCTCCACCAGGGAGCGCTGGCGGTCGAGCTCCTCGGTCGGGGCGGCGGCGCGGTCGTCGCTGCGGGCGATGTGGACGGCCAGGATCTCGCCCCCGGAGCCCCGGGCCGCCATGCGGGCGGCCCGGCGCAGCAGGGTGCGGCCCTCGGGGCCGCCGGTGAGGCCGACCACGATGCGCTCGCGGGCCTGCCAGGCGGAGGAGATGCGGTGGTCGGCGCGGTAGCGGCGCAGGTACTCGTCCGCCCGGTCGGCGACCCACAGCAGGGCGAGTTCGCGCAGGGCGGTGAGGTTGCCGGGGCGGAAGTAGTCGGCCAGGGCCGCGTCGACCCGGTCGGGGGCGTAGATGTTGCCGTGCGCCATGCGGCGGCGGAGCGCCTCGGGGTCCATGTCCACCAGCTCCAGCTGGTCGGCGCGGCGCACCACCTCGTCGGGCACGGTCTCGCGCTGCCGGACCCCGGTGACGGACTCGACCACGTCGCCGAGCGACTCCAGGTGCTGGATGTTGACCGTGGTGACGACGTCGATGCCGGCGGCGAGGACCTCCTCCACGTCCTGCCAGCGCGCCGCGTTGCGGCTGCCGGGGGCGTTGGCGCGGGCCAGCTCGTCGACGAGGACGACGGCTGGGCGGCGGCGCAGCACCGCCTCCACGTCCAGCCCGGCGGGCCCCCCGCCCCCGGGGGCCGGGGCGCGGCGCGGCAGGACCTCCAGGCCGTCCAGCAGCTCCCGGGTGCGGGGGCGGCCGTGGTCCTCGACGAGGCCGGCCACCACGTCGGTGCCGCGCGCGGCGCGGCGCCGGCCCTCGGAGAGCATGGCGTAGGTCTTGCCGACCCCGGGGGCAGCCCCGAGGTAGATCCGTAGCGTTCCGCGGGCCATGGGTCACGAATCCTCCGCCGCCCGGGCGCCGGGGCCCCGCGCTGGGGAGGCCCCGGCGGGGCCTCCCCGGTGCGGGGCGTTCCGCGGCGCCGGTCAGCGCACCTCGGTGATCTCCGGGCCGCGGCGCATCGGGTCGATCCCGTCGGCGAACCTCGACTGCTCGCCGGCCTGCTCGCGGGCGACGCCCTCGGGCACCATCTGCGCGTCGTTCGGCAGCTTCAGGACGATCGGGTCGCGCGGCGCCATCGGGCTGTCCCCGCGCACGACCACGCACTCGCGGAAGACCTGCTCGAGCACCCCGGCGGTCTGCGGCTGGGCCGCGCCCTGCCCGGAGACGACCCCGCGCAGGAACCAGCGCGGACCGTCGCAGCCGACGAAGCGCACCATCTGCACGCCGTTGGTGCCGTCCGGCAGCTGCACCGGGACCTGCGCCCGCAGCTCCCAGCCGAGCGGGCCCTCGACCTCGTCGACGACGCCGCCCTGCTTGGTGATGCCGGCGGCGATCTCGTCGCGTACCTCGCCCCAGATGCCCTCGGACTTCGGGGCGGCGAACGCCTGCAGCTGGACGGCGCTGTCGCGCAGCACCACCGTGGCGGCCACGATGGAGTCCCCGGCGACCTCGACCCGCAGCTCCATGCCCTCAACGCCGGGCACGTACAGGCCGCCGAGGTCGACGCGGCCCTCGCCGGGATCGGTCACCTCGCTGACGTCCCACGGTCCGTCCGGCCTCGGGGCCGGCGGCAGGCTGTAGCGGCGGGGCTCGTCGGAGGCGGCCCCGCCGGTGTCCTCGGACACCTCGTCCGCGACCGCGCTCTCCACGGGCTCGTCGGCAGTGGTGCCGCGCTTCTTGCGACGACCGAACACGTCATTGTCCTTCCCGGTCTGCAACGACCGAAGAGTATCCGTCACCGGTTCCGGGCGCTCCGGCCCCGGCGCGGCCCCCGGCGGTCCGGAAGCCCCCGGTGGACCCGAAGCCCCCCTCCGCCCTGGCCGATCCGGGAAGCTCCGCGACCTCGTGGAAGCGCACCTTCTCGACCTGCTGGACGACCAGCTGGGCGATCCGGTCGCCGCGCTCGAGGACCACGGCTTGGCGCGGGTCCAGGTTGACCACGATCACCTTGATCTCCCCACGGTACCCGGCGTCAACCGTTCCGGGGGCATTCACCAGGGAGACACCGCAGCGGGCCGCGAGGCCGGAACGCGGGTGGACGAAGGCGGCGTACCCGTCGGGCAGCGCGATCGCGATCCCGGTGGGCAGCACCGCCCGCTCGCCGGGGGCGAGCTCCGCCCCGGCCGCGGCCACCAGGTCCACGCCCGCGTCGCCCGGGTGGGCGGGGGCAGGCAGCGGCAGGTCCGGGTCGAGGCGGCGCACGAGGACGTCCACCGGGGGGCGGGGGGTCACGGGTTGACCTCGAAGGCGCGGGTGGCCTTGACGGTGTCCGGGTCGGACATCGCCGCGTTGATCTCCTCCTCCCGGCCGTTGGCCGTGAAGTGGTCGACCTTCACCTCGATGAACAGGGCCCGGGCGCGCAGCGCCACCGGCCCGTCGGGGCCGTCCAGGCGCCCCTCGGCGACGCTGTAGTACTTGCGGCCGTGCACGGCCTCGCAGCGGGCGGACAGGTGCAGCACGGTGCCGACCGGCACCGGCAGCAGGTAGTCGGTCTCCAGCCGGCCGGTGACGGTGATCGCCCGGAACAGCCAGGACAGGGCGCCGAAGGTCTCGTCCAGGGCCGAGGCCAGCAGCCCGCCGTGGGCGAGGCCGGGGGCGCCCTGGTGCTCGGGGCGCACGGTGAACTCGGCGGTGACGGCGACGCCCTCGTCCGCCCGGGCGGACAGGTGCAGGCCGTGCGGCTGGTTGCCGCCGCAGCCGAAGCAGTTCTCGTAGTGCGAGCCGATCGGCTCGCCCGGGGCGGGGGCGTCGGGGTGGCGCACCGGCGCCACGGCGTCCGCGGGCGGGGCCAGGGGCGCCTTGGCGCCGGTTTCGGAGGCAGTTGGTCCACTCACGTGTGCTGACACTACCGTCGGCGGACACCCCACGGGTTACCGGCGGTCCCACCGCCGGACCGGATCTTTTGCCCGCCCGCGACCGTTGGCCACGGCGGGGGCCGTCCACCGTCACCATCCCGGAGCAGCCATGACCAAGACCGTCGTCGTCACCGGAGCCAACCGCGGCATCGGGCTGGCCACAGCACTGGAGCTGGCCCGTGCCGGCTTCGACGTGATCGGCACGGCGCGCAGCGAGGAGGGGTCGCGGGAGCTGCACGCCGGTGCGGAGCGGGCCGGCACCCGGGTGCGCACGGTGCTGCTGGACGTCGCCGACGCCACCTCCACGGTGCGTGCCTTCACCGAGATCGCCCAGATGACCGGCGGCGGCCCGTGGGCGGTGGTCAACAACGCCGGCCACGCCCAGCCGGGCGCGGTGGAGGACGTGGACGACGAGCAGGTGCGGGCGCAGCTGGAGGTGAACCTGGTGGCGCCGGCCCGGATCGCCCGGCTGGTGCTGCCGGAGATGCGCAGGCGCCGCTCGGGCCGGATCGTCAACGTCTCCTCGATCGCCGGGCGGGTGTCGATGCCGATGCTCGGCTGGTACTGCGCCAGCAAGCAGGCCCTGGAGACGGTGAGCGACGCCCTGCGGATGGAGGTCGCCCCGTTCGGGGTGCAGGTGGTGCTGATCGAGCCGGGCTCCTACGGGACCGGGATCTGGGAGCGCGGCATCGCCTCGCTGCCGGCCCGGGAGCACTCCGCCTACCGGAAGCAGTACGCGGCGGCCGACGAGGTGCTGCGCGGCGCCGGGGACCTGCCCGGCCCCCGCCCGGTGGCGAGGGCGGTGCTGAGGGCGCTGACGGCCCGCCGTCCGCAGCCGCGCTGCCTGGTGGGTTCCGGCGCCCGCTCCACGGCCCTCCTGGACGCGCTGGCGCCCACGGCGGTCGCCGACTGGGCCAAGTCGACGGCGGTCGGCCTGCGCAGCGGACCGCCCCGGGCGGTGCGCGCCCTGGAGCGGCTGCGGCGCAGGTAGAGGGCGCGGGCGGGGCGGCCGGACGGGGCGGGCGGGGCGGCCGGACAGGCGGCCCGGGCCGTCCGGGGCCCGGGTACTTTGGGGGCATGCAGCCATACGACGAGCGCCTGACCGCGCCACGGTCCTGGTGGGGCCTGAGTGTTCTGGCCGGCCTGACGACGGGCCTGATCCTGCTTCCCCTGGGCACCCTGCCCGCGCTGGCGGGCGCGGCCGCGGGAGCGGCCCTGGCGGCGGCGGGGATCAGCACGTACGGATCCGCGCGCATCCGGGTGGTGGCCGGTTCACTGGTCGCGGGCAGCGCCAGGCTGCCGGCCTCGGCGCTGGGCGCGGTCGAGGTGCTGGACGAGGAGGAGGCGCTGGCCTGGCGCCGTCACCGGGCCGACCCGAGGGCCTTCATGCTGCTGCGCGGCTACATCCCCACCGCGGTGCGCGTGGAGGTGGACGACCCGGACGACCCGACGCCGTACCTGTACCTGTCCACCCGCGACCCGCAGCGGCTGGCGGCGGCGGTGGAGTCGCTCAAGGTCGGGTAGCGCCCGGCCGGCGTCCGGGCCGGCCCCGGGCGCCCCGGAGGTCCCCGGCGCCCGGGGCGGCGTGCGGGAGGGGGTGCGGCCGGCGGCGCGGTGGTACCGGCCGGCCCGGCCCGGGCTCTTCCGGGCGCCCCGGCCCGGTCCCGCGGCCGGCCCACGGGCGAGCGAGGCCGTCCGACCCCGCTCGCTTCGCTGCTCCGCCGGAGGGGCCCCGCCGTGCGGCCCGGCCGCTTCCCGGGCGGGGCTGCAGGGTCGGCGGGGCTGCCGGGTGGGCGGGTGGGGCGTCGCCGTCGTCCGCCGGGCGTGCCGGGCCCGGGCGGTGCTTCCCGAACGGTCCGACGCCGGTCACGGCCGCCGGTGCCCGGCCGGTCAGGCCGCGCAGTCGCGGCAGATCGGGTGGCCGTTCTTCTCCGCGGCCAGCTGGCTGCGGTGGTGCACGAGGAAGCAGCTCATGCAGGTGAACTCGTCGGCCTGCCGCGGGAGGACCCGCACCGACAGCTCTTCGTTGGAAAGGTCCGCTCCGGGAAGCTCGAGTCCCTCGGCCTGGTCGAACTCGTCGACGTCGACCGAGGAGGTCGACTTGTCGTTCCGCCGGGCCTTCAGTTCCTCAATGCTGTCCTCGTTGAGCTCGTCGTCGGTCTTGCGTGGGGTGTCGTAGTCCGTGGCCATATCGCTCTCCCCCTCCGGGTGTCTGTGGTGTCTCCAGCGCACGTAACGCATGAGAGGCCGGACTTGTGCCCGACCCGAAGCGGAGATTTTGCCTTACATCAAGGCCTGTTACTCAATCGACACCCAACCGCACCTTCCAACAGGTGACCGGCCGGGACGGCGTTCGGGTTCCAGGCTGCGGAAACGGCGCGTCCCGCTCACGTTCGCACGTGTACTTCCCGTGATTCACCCCCGGGGAAACGTCCCTTTTTCCTGAGCCTTGTCACCCCGGGAGGAATCACGGAGAGTAGCACCTTTTCGGACGGGACCACGAAGCGGGACGTGGCCGAAAATGCGTGTGCGATGCATCACAGGGGAATGGCCACCCGGACCACCAGTCCCCCGCCCTCGCGCGGCTCGGCCGCGATCGCCCCGCCGTGCGCCCGGGTGACCGACCTCACGATGGAAAGTCCCAGGCCGACGCCCTTGTCGCTCTGGGTCCGGTCCGCCCCGCGCAGCCGCCGGAACGGCTCGAAGATGCTGTCGACCTCGTAGGCCGGGACCGTCGGGCCGGTGTTGGAGACGGTCAGCTCCGCCCGGCCGGGCAGCACCTCGGTGCGCACCTGCACCCAGCCGCCGGCGGTGTTGTAGCGCACGGCGTTCTGCAGCAGGTTCAGGGCGATCCGCTCCAGCAGCACCCCGTTGCCCTGCACCACCGCCGGCGCCAGCTCGCTGCGCAGCTCCACCCCCTTGGCCCCGGCCTCCTCCCGCACCTGGTCCAGCGCGCGCCCGCACGCCTCGGCCAGGTCGACCGGTTTGCGGTCGGTCAGCTCGTTCTCGCTGCGGGCGAGCAGCAGCAGGCCCTCCACCAGCTGCTCGCTGCGCTCGTTGGTCGCCAGCAGGGTGCGGCCCAGCTGCTGCAGGTCGGGGGAGGTGTTCGGGTCGGCCAGCTGGACCTCCAGCAGGGTGCGGTTGATCGCCAGCGGCGTGCGCAGCTCGTGCGAGGCGTTGGCGACGAAGCGCCGCTGGGAGTCGAAGGCCCGGTCCAGCCGGTCGAGCATGTCGTCGAAGGTGTCGGCGAGCTCCTTGAGCTCGTCGTCCGGGCCGTCCAGCTCGATCCGGCGGTGCAGGTCGGAGCCGGCCACGCCGCGCGCGGTGCGGGTGATCCGCCCCAGCGGCCGCAGCACCCGCCCGGCCATCACGTAGCCGAAGGCGAAGGCGACGGCCGTGAGGACCACCAGGACCAGCAGGGAGCGCTTGAGCAGGTCGTTGAGGGCCTGGCTGATCTGGAAGTCCATGTACTGGGCGACGCAGCGGTTGAAGTCGTCCAGGTCGGTCAGCGAACTGCAGACCCGGAACGGGGTCTCCACGACCACGTTGCCGGTGACCACCTGGATCGGCAGCTTGAGGTTCTCCTGCAGGCTGTCGGCGACCAGCAGGTACACCACGGCCAGCAGGACGACGCCGGCCATCATGAACATGCCGCCGTACAGGACGGTCAGCCGGAACCGGATGGTGGGGCGCAGCCAGGGGCGCTGCGGCACCTGGGGGCGCGGGTCCCACAGGGGCTTGGGCGGCGCCGAGGGGGGCGGCGGGGCGGCGGGGGCGGGTTCGGCGGGCATCATCGGATCCGGTATCCGGACCCGGGGACCGTGATGATCACCGGGGGCTCCCCGAGCTTGCGCCGCAGTGTCATCACGGTCACCCGGACCACGTTGGTGAACGGGTCGGTGTTCTCGTCCCACGCCTTCTCCAGCAGCTGCTCGGCCGAGACCACGGAGCCCTCGCTGCGCAGCAGCACCTCCAGGACCGCGAACTCCTTGGGGGCCAGGTGGACCTCCCGGCCGTCCCGGAAGACCTCGCGCCGGTTGGGGTCCAGTCTGATGCCGGCCCGCTCCAGGACCGGCGGCAGCGCCGTGGTGGTGCGCCGGCCCAGGGCCCGCACCCGGGCGACCAGCTCGGTGAAGGCGAAGGGCTTGGGCAGGTAGTCGTCCGCCCCCAGCTCCAGCCCCTCGACCCGGTCGCTGACGTCGCCGGCCGCGGTGAGCATCAGCACCCGGGCCGGCAGCCCGCGGGCCACGGCCTGCCGGCACACCTCGTCGCCGTGGACGACCGGCAGGTCGCGGTCCAGAACCACGACGTCGTAGTCGTTGACCCCGATGCGCTCCAGGGCCGCGCCGCCGTCGTAGACGACGTCCACGGCCATGGCCTCCCGCCGCAACCCGGTGGCGACGGCATCGGCGAGCAGTTGCTCGTCCTCCACGACCAGTACGCGCAACGCGGTGTCCCTCCTCGGTGAATTTCCTGCGTGCTCCGAACGGCGCCCCGGTGTCGCGGAACGGCCGTCGGTGGTTCCATCCTGCACCGGACGGGCATAAGCCAGCGGTAAGCCGATTTTCCTGCGCCGGTCGAGGTTTCTCCCGTGACGCGCCTGGGGAAAACGTCTGCACACCCGAGATCACGCTGTGCGCGCCGCGCGTAACACCGCGCGGCCACCGGTGCCTGTGCCAGCCGCAGGAGGGCACCGGGAACCGTGATCACACCACCGCACACCGGCACTTCCGTGTCACCGACCCACGACGAGGGGGCGCACCATGGACGCGTTCACCGCAGGCATCCTGCACCGCATACGCACCACCGAGACCGACCTCACTCGCGCCGTCGAGACGGGCGACGAGTTCCTCGCCGACGTCGAGCGCGCGGAGCTGGAGGACCTCCGCCGGCTCGCCAGGGAGCACGGCGTGGACGTGCTCCCCATGTCCGCCTGAGACGAGCCGCAGCCACGGGGGGCTCGCCCCGGACGCCCGAGGGGCGCCGGGGCGTTCGCACGTCCGGCGGCCGGGCACCACGGTGCCCGGCCGCCGTTCCGTTCCGGGTCGCGCCGGGCCGGGTCGCGCCGTTCCGGGTCGGGCGCCGTCAGTCGTGCCAGGCGCCGAGGTCCTCCAGGAGCTGCTGGAGGGGCTCGAACAGGCCCGGGGAGGCGGCCACGGTCAGCCCGCCGTCCGCGGGGGCCCCCGGGCGGCCACCGGTCAGGGCCCCCGCCTCGCGGGCGAACAGCTCGCCGGCCGCCCAGTCCCACGGCTGCAGGCCGCGCTCGTAGTAGGCGTCCAGCCGGCCGCAGCCGACGTCGCACAGGTCGATCGCCGCACTGCCGCCCCGGCGGACGTCGCGCACCCTGGGCAGGAGCCTGCCGACCACCGCGGCCTGCGCGGCCCGCCTCTCGGCCAGGTACCCGAAGCCGGTGGCGACCAGCGCCCGGGAGAACTCGGGCGCGGGGCGGCAGCGCGCCGGGGCTCCGTTGACCATGGAGCCGCCGCCGAGCACCGCCTGGTACGTCTCGCCGCGCAGGGGCGCCTCGACCACGCCGACCACGGTGCGCCCGTCGACCTGCGCCGCGATGCTGACCGCCCAGGAGGGCAGCCCGTACAGGTAGTTGACGGTCCCGTCGAGCGGGTCGACGATCCAGCGCACCCCACTGGAGCCCTCGGTGGTGCCGCCCTCCTCGCCCAGCACGGCGTCGTCCGGGCGGCGCCCGGTGATCACCTCGCGGATCAGCTTCTCGGCCGCGAGGTCCATCTCGGTGACCACGTCGACCGCGCTGGTCTTGGTGGCCGCCACCCCCAGGTCCGCGGGGCGGCCGGTGCGCAGCAGCTCACCGGCGCGCCGGGCGGCCTCCAGGGCGGTCTCCAGCAGTTCCCCGAACGGGGCGTCGGTGCTCATCGCTCAGTCCTGTCCGGCGGCGGCGGGGCGGGGGCCGCGCGGGTTGGGGCAGCACCCGGCGGGGCAGACGTCGTGGCTGGGGCCGAGCGCGCCCAGGGCGCAGCGGCGCGGGCTGCCGCCGCGTTCGGCCTCGGCCCGTTCCAGGACCATCTCGCGCACCGCGGCGGCGAACCTCGGGTCGGCGCCGACGGTGGCCGCGCGGGCGACCGGCAGCCCGAGTTCGGCGGCCTTGGCCGCGGCCTCGGTGTCGAGGTCGTACTTGACCTCCATGTGGTCCGAGACGAACCCGATCGGCACCATCACCGCCGCCGGCGCCCCGGCCTCGCACAGGTGCTGGAGGTGGTCGCAGATGTCCGGTTCCAGCCACGGCACGTGCGGGGCGCCGCTGCGGGACTGGTAGACCAGCCGCCAGCGCCGGTCCGCCCCGGTCGCCTCGCGCACCGCCTCGGCGACCGCCTCGGCGACGTCCAGGTGCTGGGCCACGTAGGCGCCGCCGGCCGGGCCCGAGCTCTCGGCGGCCGCGGTGGGGATGGAGTGCGTGGTGAACGCCAGGTGGGCGCCGTCGCGGACGTCCTCGGGCAGCTCCTGCAAGGCGGCCAGCACCGCGTCGACCATCGGCCGCACGAAGCCGGGGTGGTTGAAGTAGTGGCGCAGCTTGTCCACCCGCGGCACCGGCAGGCCCTCCTCGGCCAGCGTCCGCAGCGCGTCGGCGAGGTTCTCCCGGTACTGGCGGCAGCCGGAGTAGGAGGCGTAGGCGCTGGTGGCCAGCGTCAGGACGCGGCGGCGGCCGTCGCGGACCATCTCGCGCAGGGTGTCGGTCAGGTAGGGCGCCCAGTTGCGGTTGCCCCAGTAGACCGGCAGGTCCAGGCCGTTGGCGGCGAAGTCCTCGCGCAGCGCCGCCAGCAGCTCGCGGTTCTGGGCGTTGATGGGGCTGACACCGCCGAAGAGGAAGTAGTGCTGCCCGACCTCGGCCAGCCGCTCCCGCGGGATGCCTCGGCCGCGCGTGACGTTCTCGAGGAAGGGGACGACGTCCTCGGGTCCTTCCGGGCCGCCGAAGGACAGCAGCAGGAGGGCGTCGTAGGGGTCGGTGACGGGGTCTGTTCGGTCGGACATGGAACCGATCCTGCCACTCCCGGGGGCGGGGGACCCACGGGACCGGCGGGCCGGGCGGCGGGAAACCCGCTTGCCGTGCCGCGTAATCTGTAAAGGCTGATTTCATTCCTTACGGACATTCCGCGGAGCGCCCTGTGCCCAGTCCCTACCGTGCGATCTTCGCCGTCCCCGGCACCCGTGCGTTCTCCGCGGCGGGCCTCGTCGGCCGCATGCCGCTGTCGATGCTGAGCATCGGCATCGTCACCATGGTCTCGCAGGTCACCGGCAGGTACGGCCTCGCGGGCGCGCTGGCGGCCACCACCGCCGTGTCGGGTGCGGTGCTGGCCCCGCAGGTGTCGCGGCTGGTGGACCGCTTCGGGCAGCGCCGGGTGCTGCGGCCGGCCGCGGCGGTGGCGGTGGCGGCGGTGGCCGGGATGCTGCTGTGCGTACGCCTGGGAGCACCGCAGTGGACTCTGTTCGCCTTCGCCGCGGCGGCCGGCTGCACGCCCAGCGTGGGCGCGATGGTCCGCGCCAGGTGGGCGGCGCTGTACCGGGGCACCCCGCGCCTGCACGCCGCGTACTCCTTCGAGTCCGTGGTCGACGAGATCTGCTTCATCGTCGGGCCCGTCCTGTCCATCGGGCTGTGCACCGTCTGGTTCCCCGAGGCGGGCCCCCTGCTCGCGGCGGTCTTCCTGGCCGTCGGGGTGGCGCTGCTGACCGCGCAGCGCTCCACCGAGCCCCCGCCGCACCCGGTGGCGCACCACCGCGGGCCGTCCCCGCTGCGCTCGGGGGGACTGCGGGTGCTGGTCGCCGTCTTCGCCGCCACCGGCGCGGTCTTCGGTGCCGTCGACGTGGCGACGGTGGCCTGGGCCGAGGCGGCCGGCCACAAGACCGCGGCCGGCCCCGTGCTGGCCGTCTACGCCCTGGGCTCGTGCCTGTCGGGAGTGGTCTTCGGACTGCTGAGCCCCCGCGGCCACGCGTCCCGCCGCTTCCTGATCGGGGTGGCCGCGATGTCCGTGAGTATGATCCCCCTCCTACTGGTCGGGAACCTGCCGTCGCTGGCGGTGGCGCTCTTCGTCGCGGGCATGTCCGTCTCCCCGACGATGGTCACCACCATGGCGCTGGTCGAGGAGCTCGTGCCGCGCACCCGTCTCACCGAGGGGATGACCTGGACCGGCACCGGTCTGGCGGTCGGCGTGGCGATCGGCTCCTCGGCCGCCGGACGGGCCGTGGACGCGGTCGGGGCGCACGCCGCCTTCGGGGTGGCCGTGGCCGCCGGTGCGCTCGCCTCGGTGGTGGCGTTCCCCGGGTACCGCCGGCTGCGGCCGGCGCCGGAGGAGGGGAAGGCCCGTGCGAACGAGCACCAGCACCACCAGGACCACCACGAGGACCGCGGGGACGGGGCGGGGCGGAACGGCACCGTGGCGCAACTGGGCGGGTAACGTCACCGTCCGGCCGCGGCGGACTGTGGCCCCCGCCTCCGCCGAGGAGGTCGCCGACGCGGTGCGGCGGGCGGCCGGGGAGGGGCTGCGGGTCAAGGCGGCCGGCACCGGCCACTCCTTCACCCCGGCGGCGGCCACCGACGGCGTCCTGCTCCTGCCGCACCGGCTCGACGCGGTGCACCGGGTCGACCTGGAGGCGATGACCGTCACCGTCGGGTCCGGCATGCCGCTGAAGCGGCTCAACGCCGGGCTCGCCTCGCTGGGACTGGCCCTGACCAACATGGGCGACATCATGGAGCAGACGGTCGCCGGGGCCACCTCGACGGGCACCCACGGCACCGGGCGCGACTCCGCCTCGGTCAGCGCGCAGATCGAGGCGCTGGAGATGGTCACCGCGGACGGCTCGGTGGTGCGCTGCTCCGCCGCCGAGCGCCCCGACCTGTTCGCCGCCGCCCGGATCGGGCTGGGCGCGCTGGGCGTGGTCACCGCGGTCACCTTCCGGGTGGAGCCGGCGTTCCTGCTGCACGCCCGGGAGGAGCCGATGACGTTCGACGAGGTGACGGACGGCTTCGACCGGCTCGTCGCGGAGAACGAGCACTTCGAGTTCTACTGGTTCCCGCACACCGAGAACTGCACCACCAAGCGGAACAACCGCAGCCCGGGCCCGGCCGCCCCGCTGCCCCGGCTGCGCGGCTGGGTGGACGACGAGCTGCTGTCCAACGGCGCCTTCCGCGCCGCCTGCGCCCTGGGCCGGGCGGCCCCCTCCAGCGTCCCGGCGGTGGCCGGCCTGGCCGGCCGGGCGCTGTCGGCCCGCAGCTACACCGACACCTCCTACAAGGTCTTCACCAGTCCCCGGCGGGTGCGCTTCGTGGAGATGGAGTACGCGCTCCCCCGGGAGGCCGCGGTCCCGGCCCTGCGCGAGCTCAAGGGGATGATCGACCGCTCGGGGCACCTGGTGAGCTTCCCCGTCGAGGTCCGCACCGCCCCGGCCGACGACATCTGCCTGTCCACCGCGTCCGGCCGCGACTCGGTCTACATCGCGGTGCACATGTACCGGGGCACTCCCCACCAGGAGTACTTCGGCGACGTCGAGGACATCATGACCACGCACCTGGGCCGCCCGCACTGGGGCAAGCTGCACAGCCGCGACGCCGCGCAACTGGAGGCGGTGTACCCGCGCTTCGGCGAGTTCACCGCGCTGCGGGACCGGCTGGACCCGCAGCGGGTGTTCGGCAACGACTACCTGTGGCGCGTGCTCGGCGGGTGACGGACCGCGGTTCCGCCGGCCCGGTCGGACCGCCGGGTCCGGCGGAACGGCCGGGCCCGGCGGAACGGCACGCTCCGTTCGGGGAGATTTCGTGAACATCGCCGTGCCGTCGCGGCGCGCCGGTGAAGTTCCGCGCGCGGTGCTGCTCCCCCGGGGGCGGATGCAGTAGTGTGACGAACCCGGCCCCCTCCGGACATGTACTTCCCGAACGACGCAACCGACTACGGGGAGTCATCGACAGGTAACGGTTGCTGCGGCGGCAGCTCGCGTCGGGCGAGCGACACGCCGGGCGAATCTGCAAGGTTGTGGCTGGCTGTACCCGGGCAGGTCACACTCGTTCATCGGGAGCAGCGACGCACGTGACGTCGGCAGGCACCATCCGGGAGGTACCCATGCCCGATCTGCGTGTCGTGGCCGTCAGCAACGACGGCACACGATTGGTGCTCAAGGCTGCCGACAACACGGAATACACGCTTCCGATCGACGAGCGCCTCAGAGCCGCCGTACGCAACGACCGCGCCCGGCTCGGCCAGATCGAGATCGAGGTCGAGAGCCACATGCGGCCCCGGGACATCCAGGCCCGGATAAGGGCGGGAGCCACCGCCGAGGAGGTCGCCCAGCTCGCCGGCATCCCGGTCGAGCGGGTGCGCCGCTTCGAGGGCCCCGTGCTCGCCGAGCGGGCGTTCATGGCCGAGCGGGCCCGCAAGACCCCCGTCCGCCGGCAGGGCGAGAGCACCGGCCCGCCGCTCGGCGAGGCGGTCAGGGAGCGGCTGCTGCTGCGCGGCGCCGAGAAGGACAGCGACCTGTGGGACTCCTGGCGCCGCGACGACGGCGTCTGGGAGGTCCTGCTGGTCTACCGGGTCGCCGGCGAGCCGCACTCCGCCAGCTGGACGTACGACCCGCCCCGGCGGCTGGTCCAGGCCGTGGACGACGAGGCCCGCGCGCTGATCGGCGAGAGCTTCGACCAGCCCGAGCCGACCTTCCCCTTCGTGCCGCGCATCGCCCGGCTGCCCCGCGACCGCACGCAGCCCCGCGACGACGGCCACGACGCCGCCCCGGCGGCGGAGGAGCGCGACTCGCTGACCAGCCTGCTGGAGGCCGTGCCGAGCTTCCGCGGCGACATGGTGGTGCCCGAGGCCCCGGCGGCGTCCGCCCCGGAGCCGGAGGAGGACGAGGCCGCCGAGGCCGCTCCGCCCGCCCCGCGGCGAGCGCCGGAGCGGCCTACGCCGACATCCTGATGCCGCGTTCGGTGGCGGGCCACCGCGACCGCCTGGTGGGCAGCACCGACCGCCAGGCGGAGGCGGACGGCGTCCGCCCGGGGCGCCGGGCGACCGTGCCCAGCTGGGACGAGATCGTCTTCGGCAGCCGCCGCAAGAAGCAGGACTAGCCGGGGCGCGCACGCGCGCGCACCGTCCGGGCCCCGGCCCGCCGTTCGCGGCGGCCCGGGGCCCGCGGGCGTCGGGGCGGCCGGGAGGGCTCAGCCCGGGGCGGGGCCGGTGGCCACCTCCCTGGCCGGGTCGGCGCACCACTCGCTCCAGCTGCCGGGGTAGAGGGCGGCCGCGATCCCCGCCCGCTCCAGGGCGAGCACCTGCTGCGCCGCCGACACCCCCGAGCCGCAGTAGACGCCGACCGCGGTGCCGGGCCGCACGCCGAGCGCGGCGAAGCGGTCGGCCAGCTCCTGCGGTGTGCGCCACCGGCCATCGGGCGTGAGGTTCTCCCCCGTCGGGGCGCTCAGCGCCCCGGGGATGTGGCCGGCCGCCGGGTCGACCGGCTCGGTCTCGCCCCGGTACCGTTCCGCGGCGCGGGCGTCCAGCAGTACGCCCGTGCGCGCCAGCGCCGCGGCGCCGTCGGCGGTGAGCACGGGCACGGCACCCGGCCGGGCGGTGAAGTCGCCCTCCGCCGGCGCCGGGGTGGCGGTCTGCAGCGGCAGCCCCTCCTCCCGCCAGGCGGCCAGGCCGCCGTCGAGGACGCGCACCCGCTCGTGGCCCGCCCAGCGCAGCAGCCACCAGGCGCGGGCGGCGGCCCACCCGGTGCCGCCGTCGTAGGCGACCACCTCGCTGCCGGTGCACACCCCGGCCCGGCGCATGGCGGCGGCGAACGCCTCGGGCTCGGGGAGCGGGTGGCGGCCGGCCCGGCCGGGCGGGCCGGCGAGTTCGGTGTCCAGGTCCACGTACACGGCGCCGGGCACGTGGCCGCGTTCGTACTCCTGGCGTCCGGGTGGTCCGCCGAGTTCCCAGCGGACGTCGAGCACGACGGGCGCGGCGCCGGACGCCCTCTGCGCACGGGCCAGTTCGGCTGCGGTGATCACGGTGTCCATGCGCCCATTGTGGTCCCGGGCGCCGCCGCCCCGCCCGGGGCGCCGGCCCTCCCGGAGGGGCGAAACGGCCGTAACCGGACGGACGGGGCGGCGGGCGGCCAAGTGCCGCCGCGACACCGGCGCGGCCGGGGCGCACCGCGCGCCCAGGAGTGACAGCATCGGATACGGCACGGCAACCACACCCACAAGGAGTGCGTCGATGACCGAGGCAGCGGCCTCCCGCCCGCAGGGGTCACCCTGCTGGGTCAGTCTGCTCACCCCCGACCTGCGTGCGACGCAGGAGTTCTACAACGCCCTGTTCGGCTGGGAGTTCCGGAAGGTCGAGCTGTCCTTCGGGCCCTACGCGGGGGCCGTGCTGGGGGAGTACCAGGTGGCCGGGATCGGCGAGATCCCCCCGGGCCGCCGGAACCTGCCGGTGATGTGGACGGTCTACCTGCTGAGCGAGGACATCGACCAGACCGCCGAGGCAGTCAGGGAGTGCGGGGGGACGGTGGCGGTCGGCCCCCTGCACGCGGACGAGGCGGGGCGGATGGTGATCGCCTCCGACCCCGCGGGCGCGGTGTTCGGGGTGTGGCAGCCCGAACTCCTCCAGGGCGCGGACACCCCCGGCACGCCGGGCACCCTGGTGTGGAACGAGCTGGTGACCCGTGAGACGGCCTCGGTGGAGAAGTTCTACACCTGCGCCTTCGGCGTGGAGGCGGAAGCGGCCGGCTCCCCCGGGTACGACTACGCCGTGCTCAGGTCGGCGGGGGTGCCCGTCGCCGGGATCCGCGGCATCGGCACGCCGATGCCGCGCGGCCGGGGCCCGCGGTGGGTCCCCCACTTCGCCGTCGAGGACGCGGACGCGACGGCCCGGCGGGCCGTCGAGCTGGGCGGCGACGTGGTCCGCGAACCCCACGACACCCCGCACGGACGGCAGGCGGAGCTGACGGACCAGGCGGGGGCCGCGTTCGTCGTGGTCGCCGCAGGACGGTAGGCCCGGCACCCGTACCGGTCTCCCCCGCACCGGCGCCCCCGCATCGGCGCCCCGCAGGAGGGCACACGGCCCCGCAGGGCGCCGGGATGCACGGGCACGCGGACACCGGGCACGCGGAGCACCGTGCACACGGAGTACCGTGCACGCGGGGCACCGGCGGGTGCTCCCCTGGGTGTTCAGCCCCGCGCGTCCGCCGGCAGTGCCTGCCGGTGGACGGCGGCCGCACGCGCGGTCGCGGCCGTGGCCCGGAGCCGGTGGTGCCGGCGGCACAGCACCTCGTAGCCGACGACCGCCCCGGCCGCGCCGTCCGCCTCGGGCCGGCCGACGTCGCCGACCACGACCTGCGCGCCCTCCACGACCATCCGGCCCCCGACGGTACGGGCGTTGTGGGTCGCCCGCGCCCCGCACCAGCACAGCGCCTCGACCTGGAGCACCTCGACCCGGTCGGCGAGTTCGACCAGCCGCTGGGAGCCGGGGAAGAGCTTGCTGCGGAAGTCGGTGGTGATGCCGAAGGCGAAGACGTCGACGCCCAGGTCGTCGACAATCCCGGCCAGCTGGTCCACCTGCTCCGGGGTGAAGAACTGGGCCTCGTCGGCTATGACGTAGTCGGTGCGGCCGCCGGCGGCCAGGTGGGCGACGACGTGTGCGTGGAAGTCGAAGGCGTCGTCGGCCTCGATCGCCGGGGTGGACAGGCCCAGGCGGCTGGAGAGCACGCCCTGTCCGGCCCGGTCGTGCCGGGTGAAGATCATTCCCCGTCGGCCGCGCGCGGAGTGGTTGTGGTCCATCTGCAGGGCCAGCGTGCTCTTTCCGCAGTCCATCGTCCCTGAGAAGAAGACGAGTTCGGGCATGCGTGCGGGGACCTTTCGGTGCGGTGGCCGTCTCGGGCCGGTCGGGGCGGGCGCCGGCGGGCGCGGGTCAGGTGCGGAGCTCGAGGAGCGGGACGAGCTGCTCGACCGGGGTCATCGAGCCGTGCAGACCGATCATCGAAGACTCCCCCGGCTCGGCGCGGCTCGCGACGACCGCGACGTCGTCGCAGGCGGCGGCGACCACGTCCCCGATCCGGCCGCGGACGCGCTCGTCGACGACGGGGCCGAACCAGCCCGCGTCGATCGCCTCGTCGCGGGTGGCCACCCACATCCGGTCGCCGAGCACCTCGCTCCACACCGCGTGCACGTCCCCGGCGGCTCCCGGGACCGCGTAGACGTGGCGGGCCCGGCCCTCGCCCCCGAGCAGGGCGACGCCGGCGCTCAGTTCCCAGTCCTCGTCGAAGTCGATCCGGTCCTCGGGGGCGATGTCGATCATCCCGTGGTCGGCGGTGACGTACAGCGCGGCGCGGGGCGGCAGCTGCTCGGCGAGGCGCCGGGCGAGCCGGTCGACCGTCATCAACTGCCCCCGCCAGGCGTCGGAGTCCACGCCGTAGCGGTGGCCCGCGGCGTCCAGGTCGCTGTAGTAGGTGTAGACCAGGGTGCGGTCGGCGGCGGCCAGCCGCTCGGCCGCCAGGTCCATGCGCTCCTCACCGGACATCAGGCCGAAGAACGTGCCGCCGGAGAGCGCGACCTTCGTCAGCGGGGTCGTGGCGAACAGCGGCGAGGAGACCTGGCAGGTCTCCACCCCGGCGGCGTGCGCGCGGGCGAAGACCGTGGGGTGGGGCTGCCAGGCGTGCGGGTCGGTCCACGGCTCCCAGCGCAGCTGGTTCATCAGCTGCCCGGTGCCGGGGACGGCGACCTTGTAGCCCGCCAGTCCGTGCTGCCCCGGCGGCAGGCCGGTGCCGACCGAGGCCAGCGAGGTGGCGGTGGTCGAGGGGAACCCGGCGGTCAGCGGGGTGCCGGTGCCGCCGGTGGAGGTGTGCAGCAGCGAGGTGAGGAACGGTGCCTCGTCGGGGTGGGCGCGCAGCAGTTCCCAGCCGAGGCCGTCGACGAGGAAGACGCAGACCCGGTCGGCCGGGGCCAGCTCCAGGCCGGAGGCGGCACCGGGCACTTCGAGGCCGGCGGCGAGGGCGGGCAGCAGGTCCGCCAGCGAGGCGCTGCCGTAGCGGGGGACGGGGGCCGAGCGGTGGTCCAGGATCTCGGGGTCCTCCCAGCCGTAGGGGGAGGACCGCACCGGGTGTGCCATCAGCGGGCGGCCGCGGCGGTGGCCTCGGAGAGCGCCTGCGCGAAGGCGAGGGTCTGCCGCACCGTCTCGGGGCCGTCGCCCGCCTCGCTGACCCGCAGCGACAGGTCGTCGGCGGTCGAGGAGCCGGTGTAGCCGTGGTCGGCCTCGCAGTTGGGGTCGGCGCAGCCGGCCGGCTCGAGGTCGATGCGGTTGACCGCGCCCCAGCCGATGGTCAGGACGACCTCGCGCGGCAGGGTCCGCGGCGTGTACGCCTCGGGGTTGGCGACGACCCGGCTGAGGACCACCGAGGAGATCCGGTCGATCCGCACCGACTCGGTGGAGGTCGTCGCGTGCGGGGTCGGGGAGTTCTCGTCGACCGCCTGCTCGTCGGTGTGGCTGACGATGAAGCGGTGCGGGGTGAGGACGAGCACGGTGACGTGCCGGCGGACCTCGTTGGCGTCGAAGGTGGTCTCCTGGTGGACCAGGTAGGACACCACGGGGTCGCCGCCGACCGCGGTCTCCACGGCCTCTGCCACAAGAGCCGGGTAGTAGCCGCTGCGCTCGATGGCCGCGCGCAGCCCCTGGGTCGTCGTACCGGTCTTCGCCATGGGCTCCATCCTAAGCCGTGGCGGGGGCCGGGTCGTGACGGCCGCGGCGGCTCCCCTCCCCGCAGCGGCCCCGGCACCGGTCCCGGCGCCGGGGCCCGTCCCGGCACCGCATGCGGCCTACTCGGCGGTGGACCACGGCGCCAGGGCCCTGGGGCCGAGATCGGTGCGCGCCGGCGGGCGCGCGATGCGCACCGAGGCGCCGAGCACGGACAGGCCCTGCGGGGCCACGACCACCGGTTCCAGGTCGACCCCGACGACCTCGGGGATGTCGTCGAGCAGGACCGCGACCCGCAGGAGCAGTTCCTCCAGCGCCGCGGTGTCGACGGGCTGGGCTCCCCGGTACCCGAAGAGCATCGGGGCGGCCCGGATGGAGCGGACCAGTTCGGCGACGTCGCGGTCGGTGGCGGGCAGCAGGCGGTGGGCGAGGTCGCCGAGCAGTTCGGAGGGGGCGCCGGCCAGGCCGAAGCCCAGGACCGCGCCCAGCCTCGGGTCGACGGTGGCGCGGACCACGGTGTCCACCCCGCGGGGCGCGAGCCGCTGGACGACCGGGCGGATCTCGTCCGGCTTGCCCAGGCGCGACGTCAGTTCGCCGTAGGCGCGGCGCAGTTCGGCGGGGCCGGCGAGGTCGAGGTGGACCCCGCCGAGGTCGGCGCGGTGGCGCAGGTGGGGTGCGGTGGCCTTGAGCGCGACGGGGTAGCCGAGGCGTTCGGCGGCGGCCAGGGCGGCTTCGGCCCCGGGCGCGGGCAGGGCGGGGTGGACGGTGATGCCGTAGTGGGCCAGCAGCCGGGCTGCGGTGTCCTCGGCCAGGGGCACGCCGGGGCCGTCGGGGGCCGCGGCGCCGGGGCGCTCGGCGTCGGCCGCGTCCAGCCAGGCGGCCACGTCCCTGGCCGCCTCGGCGGGCCGGATGTCCTCGAACTGCGGGACGCGGCCGGGGGTGGCGGCCCGGCGGCGCCAGTCGGCGTAGTGGACCGCCTCGGTCAGGGCCCGCACCGCCCGCTCGGCCGAGGGGTAGGCGGGGATGCGGGTGGCGGGACCGGCGAGCCTGCCGGGCAGCTGGTCGAAGGCGAAGTGGACGACGAGGACGGGCTTGTCGCTGCCGAGGGCCGCCTCGCGCAGCGCGTCGGCGAGCTCGCGGTCGCCCCGGCCGTCCGGGTCCTGGGCGGTGTCGACCCGGGGGATGGCGGTGACGACGACGGCGTCGCATCCGGGGTCGGCCACGGCCGCGGCCAGCGCGCGCCGGAAGTCCTCGGGGACGGCCTCGGTGGTCAGGTCCAGCGGGTGGCGCGGGCTCAGCCGGCGGTCAGGCAGGCGTCGTAGGTGAGCAGCCCGAGGGACTCGGAGTTGCCCAGGACCGCGACGCGGGGCCCGGCGGGCAGGGGCTGGAAGGCGAGCAGCAGGCCGGTGTCGAGCATGTCGGTGACGGTCTGGGCCCGGATGACGCCGGCCTGGCGGAAGAGCGCGTCGACGGTGGAGTCGGGTATGCGGGTGTGCGGGACGCTGTGCCCGGCCGGGACGGCGCCGGGGTGCCGCCCGCTCTTGACGACGACCAGCGGCTTGGCGGCGGCGGTACGGCGGGCCAGGCGGGTGAACTTGCGCGGGTTGCCGAAGGACTCCAGGTACATCAGGACGACGTCGGTGGCCGGGTCGTCGTGCCAGTACTGGATCAGGTCGTTGCCGGAGACGTCGGCGCGGTCCCCGGCGGAGACGAAGGAGGACAGGCCGCCGCCGCGGTGGTGCACCTCGTCGAGCAGGGCGAGGCCGATGGCGCCGGACTGGGTGAACAGTCCGATCCGGCCCGCGGCGGGTGCGTGCGGGACCAGGGAGGCGTTGAGCCGGACCTCCTCGGCGAGGTTGATCACACCGAGGGCGTTGGGGCCGATGATCCGCATCCCGTAGGAGCGGGCCCGGCGCACCAGGGAGCGCTGCCACTCGCGGCTGTCGACGGCCGCGGCGGGGGCGTGCGCCGGTGCGGGGGCGCCGGGGGCGCCCGCGCCGGGGAGGGCCGGCGGGTGGGGGTGGCCCGAGGTGAGCACGACCAGCCCCTGCACCCCGTGGGCGCCGCAGTCGTCGATCACGGGGACGACCTGGTCGGCGGGGACGGCCACGACGGCGAGGTCGACAGGCTGCTCGATCTCGGAGACGCTGCGGTGGGCCGGGATCCCCTCGGGCTCCAGGACGTGCTGGTCCGCGGGGTAGGAGCGGTTGACCGCGTGGACGCGGCCGGTGAACCCCGCCTCCAGCAGGTGCCCGACGACGCTGCGGCCCACCGAGCCGGGCGAGCGCCCCGCGCCGATCACCGCGACCGAGCGCGGGGTGAGCAGCCGCTGCACGGAACGTGCCTCGGCGCGCTGCTCGCGGGCCCGCATGACCTCCACGGACGCCTCGGTGGGCTCGAGGTCGAACTCCAGGTGGACCACGCCGTCGGCGAAGCTGCGCCGCTGGGTGTAGCCGGCGTCCGTGAAGACCTTGATCATCTTGCGGTTGGCGGGCAGGACCTCGGCGACGAAGCGCCGGATGCCGCGTTCGCGGGCCACCGCGGCGATGTGCTCCAGCAGCGCCGAGGCCACGCCGCGCCCCTGGTGGGCGTCCTGCACGAGGAAGGCCACCTCGGCCTGCGCCCCGTCCGAGGCCGAGCGGCCGGCGCCGTCGGTGCGGTCGTAGCGGACGGTGGCGATGAACTCGCCGTTCACCAGGGCCGCCAGGCCGACCCGGTCCACGTAGTCGTGGTGGGTGAAGCGGTGCACGTCGCGGTCGGACAGCCTCGGGTACGGGGCGAAGAAGCGGTAGTACTTCGACTCGTCGGAGACCTCCGAGTAGAAGTGGACGAGCCGCTCGGCGTCGTCGGGGGTGATGGGGCGGACGTGCGCGGTGCCGCCGTCCCGCAGCACGACGTCCGCTTCCCAGTGGACCGGGTAGGCACGCTCCTGCGAGGTCTGCATGGGCACAGGGTATGCGTACAGGGCCGTTTCCGGGGCGTCCCCCGGTTCGCGGCGGCGCACCGCACCGGGCACCGTGGGAGGGACCGCGCGCGGCCCGCGTCCGCGCCGGGACGCCCGCGACCGCCAACCGTTCGGAGGACTTCCGCCATGGTCGAACGCCGCGTCACCGTCGGCTGGCCCGAGGGCCTGCACGCCCGCCCCGCCTCGATCCTCGTGCGCGCGGCCGCCTCCTGCGGCGTCCCCGTGACGATCGCCAGGGCCGGCGGCGGCGCCGGCACCGGTCCGGTCAACGCCGCCAGCATCCTCGCCGTGCTCGGCCTGGGCGCCGAGGGCGGCGACGAGGTGGTCCTGGCCTCCGGCGCCGAGGGCGCCGAGGCCGCTCTGGACCGGCTGGCCGAGCTGGTCTCCGAGGGGCTGGACGAGCTTCCCGGGACCGCCTGAAGGCCCCCGGGGAATTCCTCCCCGGCGCGGTGGACGCCGATTCACGCCGACGGGAGAATCCCGGGACGTCCGCCCCGGGGAGAGCCGCCCGGGAAATCCCGTGCCGGACGCCGGGGGAATTCCTCGGAATCCCCCCGGCTTTTCTACGTCATTGTTGTCAAGCACGGGTACCGGGAATGTTTACGGCAGGTTTCGGCACGCTCACCGGGCGCCGGCGCCCCGCGGCGCGGCCGTGCGCGGCGGGTGCCGCAGCCGGTGGGCGCCCGCGGTCCGCTCCACGTGCCCGGCCGCCGCCCGGCGCGCCCGCTCGGCGTCCCGGCGGGCCACCGCGTCGACGATCGCCCCGTACTCCTCCCAGGAGTGCGCGGCGGCCGCCTGCCCGTCCACCGTGAACACCCAGGCGATCTTCCGGCGCAGGCCGGTCAGGACCCGGGCCAGGCTCGGACTGCCCGACGCCCGCGCCAGGGTGTCGTGGAACCACTCCTCCGGCGGGGCCGCCCCGGGGACGCCGTCCCGGGCGGTCGTCCGCTCCCGGCCCAGGGCGACCAGCCCGCGCAGCACCCTCAGATGGGCCTCGGTGCGCCGCCGGGCGGCCCGCTCGGCGGCCAGCGGCTCCAGCAGGGCGCGCATCTCCAGCAGGTCGGCCGCCTCGTGCTCGGAGGGCTCGGCCACGGAGGCGCCCGCGTGCCGCCGCACGGTCACGAAGCCCTCGGACTCCAGGGTGCGCAGGGCCTCGCGCACCGGCACCCGGGAGACCCCGTGGCGGCGGGCCAGCGACTCCTCGGTGAGCCTACTGCCCGGCGGGTGGAACCCGGCGACGATGTCGTCTCTGATCGCCCGGCACACCGACCGGACGGGGACGCGCACGTCCCCGTCGCCCTTCCCGTTCACAACCGATTCCGCATCGCCGGTCCCCTGCCCCGAATTCCCGCAGCACCGCGGAAGACTGACATCCTTCCGCGACTCTATTCCAGGGGAGCGGATTCTCCGACCGCGCCGGGAAATCCATGGTGATTTCCCGGCCGGAGTCCCCGGACGCGGATTCCGGGCCCGGACGCGGCGCCGCCCCGGCCCCGACGCGCGGGTGCGCGTCGGGGCCGGGGCGGCGGGCGGCGGGCGGGGCCGCCGGTCCGGGCGGGCCGGGCGGGCCGGGCGGGCGGCTCAGCCGCGGACCACCCGGACCGGGCCCAGGCCCAGGGCGGTCACCGGCTCCTCGATCCGCGCGGCGTCGCCCACCAGGACCACGACCAGCCGGTCGGTGGGGAAGGCGTTCACCACGGCCGCGGTCGCCTCCACCGTGCCGGTGGACGCCATGCGGGCGTACAGCCGGGCCTGGAAGTCGTCCGGCAGGTGCTGCTCGACCTGGTCGGCCAGGGTGTCGGCGACGGCGGCCGCCGTCTCGTACTTCAGCGGGGCCACGCCGACCAGGTTCTGCACCGCGACGTCGCGCTCGTCGTCGGTCAGCCCCTCCTCGGCGAGCGTGCGCAGCACCTGCCAGGCGTCCTCCAGCGCCGGCGCGGTCACCTCGGTGGCCACCGAGCCGCTGATCGCCAGCATCGACGCCCCGCCGGCCCCGTCCGGGCCCGAGCGCAGCACCTGCCCGAAGGCCCGCACCCCGTAGGTGTAGCCCTTCTCCTCGCGCAGCACCCGGTCCAGCCGGGAGGTCAGCGTGCCGCCCAGGCAGTAGGTGCCGAGCACCTGCGCCGGCCAGACCGCATCGTGCCGGTCGGGCCCGGTACGGCCGATCAGCAGCTGGGTCTGGACCGCGCCGGGGCGGTCGACGATCACCACGCGGCCGGCGTCGTCGGAGGTGATCGCCGGCACCGGGCGCGGCTGCGCCGCACCGCCGCTCCACTCCCCCACGGTCCGCTCCAGCAGCGCCACCGGGTCGGTGCCGGTGAGGTCGCCGACCAGGACCAGGGTCGAGGTGGACGGGCGGGCGTGCGCGGTGTAGAAGGCCCGCGCCGCGTCCGCGTCGATGCGCGCGACGCTCTCCGCGGTGCCCTGCCGCGGCCGGGAGATGCGGGAACCGGCCGGGAACAGCTCCTTGTACAGGGCCATCGCGGCGCGGCGGGCCGGGTTGGCCAGCTCGTGCGGGATCTCGTCCAGCCGGTTGCCGACCAGCCGCTCGATCTCGGCCCGGTCGAACGCCGGGGTGCGCAGGGCGTCCGCCAGCAGGCCCAGCGCCCGCTCCAGGCGCGAGGCCGGCACCTCCAGGGAGACGCGCATCCCGGGGTGGTCGGCGTGCGCGTCCATGGTGGCGCCGCAGCGCTCGAGCTCGGCGGCGAACTCCTCCGCGGAGTGCCGGGCGGTGCCCTCGTTCAGGGCCCGGGCCGCGATCGTGGCGACGCCGTCCAGGCCCTCGGGCTCGGCGTCCAGCGGCGCGTCCAGCAGCACCTCCACCGCAACGACCTGCTGGCCGGGGCGGTGGCAGTGCAGCACGGTCAGGCCGTTGCCGAGGACGGCCCGCTCGGGGGCGGGGAAGTCCCACGGCCTGGGCGGGCCGCCCTGCGGCTGCGGGTGGAACGTCATGGTGGCTGCGGTGTCCGTCATCAGGCGTCCTCGCCCTTCGCCTCGTTCTCCTCGCCGGCCTCGCCGCCGGCCGCCTCGTCGCCGGCCTCGCCGGCCGGGCCCTCCGCCGGGGCGGTCGGCTCGTAGACGAGCACCGCCCGGTTGTCGGGACGCAGCCGGGCCGCGGCCTGCGCGCGCACCTCGTCCGCGGTCACCTCCAGCACCCGCCCCACGGCGGTGAACGCCAGCTGGGGGTCGCCGAAGAGCACCGCGTAGCGGCACAGTTCGTCGGCCCGGCCGGCCACCGTGCCCAGCCGGTCCAGCCACTCGCGCTCGATCTGCGCCTGGGCCCGCTCCATCTCCTCCGGGGTCGGCCCCTCCTGCGCGAAGCGGGCGAGCTCCTCGTCGACGGCCGCCTCGATCACGGGGACCTCCACGCCGCCGGACGCCTTCACGTCCAGCCAGCCCAGCGACGGCGCGCCGGCCAGGCGCAGCATCCCGAAGCCCGCCGCCACCGCCGAACGGTCCCGGCGCACCAGCCGGTTGTACAGGCGCGAGGACTCGCCCCCGCCCAGCACGGTCAGGGCCAGGTCGGCGGCGTCCGCCTCGCGGGTGCCGTCGTGCGGCAGCCGGAAGACCGACATCAGGGCGCGCGAGGGGACCTCCTCCTCGACGACCTCCCGCAGCTGCCCGCCGATCACCTCGGGCAGGGAGCCGTCGCGCGGGGCGGGCTTGCCGTCGTGGCCGGGGATCGAGCCGAAGTACTTCTCCACCCAGGCCAGGGTCTGCTCCGGGTCGATGTCGCCGACCACCGACAGCACCGCGTTGTTGGGCGCGTAGTAGGTGCGGAAGAAGGCCCGGGCGTCCTCCAGGGAGGCCGCGTCCAGGTCGGCCATCGACCCGATCGGGGTGTGGTGGTAGGGGTGCCCGTCCGGGTACGCCATGGCCACCAGGCGCTCGAACGCCGTGCCGTAGGGGACGTTGTCGTAGCGCTGGCGGCGCTCGTTCTTGACGACGTCGCGCTGGTTCTCCAGGCTCTCCTCGTCGAGCGCGGTCAGCAGGCTGCCCATCCGGTCCGCCTCGAGCCACAGCGCCAGCTCCAACTGGTGCGCCGGCATGGTCTCGAAGTAGTTCGTCCGCTCGAAGCTGGTGGTGCCGTTGAGCGACCCGCCCGCGCCCTGCACCAGCTCGAAGTGGCCGTTGCCGTGCACGTTGGCCGAGCCCTGGAACATCAGGTGCTCGAAGAGGTGGGCGAGCCCGGTGCGCCCCTTCACCTCGTGCCGCGAGCCGACGTCGTACCACAGGCAGACCGCGGCCACCGGGGTCAGGTGGTCCTCGGAGAGCACGACGCGCAGGCCGTTGGCCAGGCGGTGCTCGGTCGCTTTCAGGCCGCCCGATCGCGCCTGGGGTGTGGCCGTGTGGCCCATGAGCATGATGTCCTTCCGGTCGCGTGACGTCCTTGGCAGCACTCTATGGAAGCGTGCCCGCGTACCGCGAAGTTCCCGCGCCGGGAGCGCTGCGGACCGGGGCACGGTCACGGTTGTCGGCGGCGAGGTCCACAATGGTGCGCGTCAGCCATGTCCAGGCCCCAGGCACCGCAACGGCACGAACACCGAAACGCCACGAAGGAGCAGCCGCCCGATGGCCCGCCGCAGCACGAAGACCCCGCCGGGAGACGACTACGAGGAGCGCATCCTCGACATCGACGTCGTCGACGAGATGCAGGGCTCCTTCCTCGAGTACGCGTACTCGGTCATCTACTCGCGCGCGCTCCCCGACGCCCGCGACGGGCTCAAGCCCGTGCACCGGCGGATCGTCTACCAGATGAACGAGATGGGGCTGCGCCCCGAGCGCGGGTACGTCAAGTCCGCCCGCGTCGTCGGCGAGGTGATGGGCAAGCTCCACCCGCACGGCGACGCCTCCATCTACGACGCGCTGGTGCGCATGGCCCAGCCGTTCTCCATGCGCCTGCCGCTGGTCGACGGCCACGGCAACTTCGGTTCCCTGGGCAACGACGACCCGCCCGCCGCCATGCGCTACACCGAGGCGCGGATGGCCGGCGCCGCCTCGTTGATGGTGGAGTCCATCGACGAGGACACCGTCGACTTCGCCCCCAACTACGACGGCCAGGAGTCCGAGCCCGTCGCCCTGCCGGCCGCCTTCCCCAACCTGCTGGTCAACGGCGCCTCCGGCATCGCGGTCGGCATGGCCACCAACATGCCCCCGCACAACCTGGGCGAGGTCGTCGCCGCCGCGCGGCACCTGATCCGGTACCCGAACGCCGACCTCGACGCCCTGATGCGGTTCGTCCCCGGCCCCGACCTGCCCACCGGCGGCCGGATCGTCGGGCTGAACGGCATCCGCGACGCCTACGAGAAGGGCCGCGGCACCTTCAAGATCCGCGCCACCGTCTCGATCGAGAACGTCACCCCCCGCCGCAAGGGCCTGGTCGTCACCGAACTGCCCTTCACCGTGGGCCCGGAGAAGGTCGTCGCCAAGATCAAGGACCTGGTCAACGCCAAGAAGCTCCAGGGCATCGCGGACGTGAAGGACCTCACCGACCGCGAGCACGGGCTGCGCCTGGTCATCGAGATCAAGAACGGCTTCGTCCCCGAGGCCGTGCTCGAGCAGCTGTACAAGCTCACGCCGATGGAGGACTCCTTCGGCATCAACAACGTCGCCCTGGTCGACGGCCAGCCGCTGACGCTGGGGCTCAAGGAGCTCCTGCAGGTCTACATCGACCACCGCTTCGAGGTCGTGCGCCGGCGCAGCGAGTTCCGGCGCGGCAAGCGGCGCGACCGCCTCCACCTCGTCGAGGGCCTGCTCACCGCCCTGGTCGACATCGACGAGGTCATCCGCATCATCCGCTCCTGCGACAACGCCGCCCAGGCCAAGGAGAGCCTGAAGGAGCGCTTCTCGCTGACGGACGTGCAGACCCAGTACATCCTCGACACCCCGCTGCGCCGCCTCACCCGGTTCGACCGCATCGAGCTGGAGGGCGAGCGCGACGACCTGCGGGCCGAGATCGAGAAGCTGACCCGGATCCTGGACTCCGACGCGGAGCTGCGCAAACTGGTCTCGGGCGAACTCGCCGCGGTCGCGAAGAAGTTCGGCACCGAGCGGCGCACCGTCCTGCTGGAGTCCGCGGCGGCGCCGGCCGCCTCGGTGCCGCTGCAGGTCGCCGACGACCCCTGCCGCGTCCTGCTCTCCTCCACCGGGCTGCTGGCCCGCACCCCCGGCGGCGACCCGTTCGAGGCGCCGGAGGAGGACGCCCGCCGCACCCGGCACGACGTGATCGTCTCCGCCGTGCCCGCCACCGTCCGCGGCGAGGTGGGCGCCGTCACCAGCACCGGCCGCCTGCTGCGCCTGCCGGTCGTGGACCTGCCCGCGCTGCCGCCCGGCACGACCGCGCCCAACCTGGCCGGGGGGGCCGCCGTCTCCGAGTTCCTCGCCCTGGGCGAGGACGAGCGGGTGCTGTGCCTGACCACCTTCGACGAGTCCTCCCCCGGCCTGGCGCTCGGCACCGAGCAGGGTGTCGTCAAGCGCGTGGTGCCCGACTACCCGGCCAACAAGGAGGAGCTGGAGGTCGTCTCGCTGCGCGAGGGCGACCGGATCGTCGGCGCGGTGGAGCTGCGCACCGGCGAGGAGGACCTGGTCTTCATCACCTCCGAGGCGCAGCTGCTGCGCTACCCGGCGTCCCAGGTCCGCCCGCAGGGACGGGCGGCCGGCGGCATGGCCGGGATCAAGCTCGGCGAGGGCGCGAGGGTGCTCTCCTTCACCGCCGTCGACCCGGCCTCCGACGCGGTCGTCCTGACCGTCGCCAACGCCGCCGACACCCTCGACGGCTCCGAGCAGGGCAGCGCGAAGCTGACCCCCTTCGAGCAGTACCCGCGCAAGGGCCGGGCCACCGGCGGCGTGCGCTGCCAGCGGTTCGTCAAGGGCGAGAACCGGCTGGTGTTCGCGTGGGCCGGGCAGGCGCCCGCCCTCGCGGCACAGGCGGACGGCCGGCCGGCCGAGCTGCCCGAGCGCGACCCGCGCCGCGACGGCTCGGGCATGCCGCTGGCCGGCCCGGTCGCCGCGGTCGCCGGGCCCGTGTGACCGGCCCCGTGTGACCGGGCCGGCGCGCCCGGGTGGGAGCAGCCTGCTCCCACCCGGGCGCGCCCGGGGATCCGACCGCGCCCGGGGATCCGGCACGGGTTAGGCTGCCCTGAGTGATCACCTGTGCGACCGCTTCCCGCGAACTGGACGAGCCGCTCACCGCGACCGCGGCGACGGCCCGCACCTGGCTGCTGGTGGAGCAGCCCGGCCCCTGGGGCGCCAAGGCCCTCACCTCCGGCCACCTCGACCCCGCGCTCGGCCGGGAACTGGAGGCGTCGGCGGAGGGCACGGGCACCCGGATCGCGCTCGTCCGCCGCCCGGGCCGCCACGCCGACCGCCACGGGCCCGCGCGTCACCACGTCTTCCTCGCCCACACCGCCCCCGGCAACTCCTGGATCCGCCACGCCGTCCTCGACGACCCGGCCGGGCTCCGCGGCCTGGACCCGGCCGCGGCCGGGCACGGCGACCACGGCGGCTGGGGCGAGCCGTGGACCGGCGACCCGCTGGTGTGCGTGTGCACCAACGGCAAGCGCGACCGCTGCTGCGCGCTGCTGGGACGCCCCCTGGCCGGCGACCTGGCGCACCTGGACGGCGCCGAGGTCTGGGAGATCACCCACATCGGCGGCCACCGCTTCGCCCCCACCGTCCTGGTCCTGCCCCACGGCTACGCCTACGGCCGCGTGGACGCCCGGCACGTCAAGGAGGTCGTCGAGGGGGTGCGGGAGGGGCGGGTCGTCACCGGGCTGTGCCGGGGGCGCTCCACCTGGGACCGCCCCGGCCAGGCCGCCGAGCTGGCGGTGCGCGCCCTCACCGGCGAGGACCGCGCCGACGCGCTGACGGCGGAGCCGGCCGCGGGGGCCGCCCCGCACCGGACCGTCCTGGTGCGCCACACCGACGGGCGGCGGTGGCGGGTCGCGGTCGAGCAGGGCTCCTCCGTACCGCCGAGGCCCGAGAGCTGCGGCGCGGAACCGGCCTCCCCCGCCCGCTTCACCGCCCGCGACGTGCACCCGCTGCCTCCCGCGTGACCCCGCCCGCGCCGGGCCGGGGCCTTCGGCGCGCCGGTCACCGGAGCCTGTCCCGGACCTCCCAGCGCAGGTCCAGCGCCGCCCGGTCGCGCCGCAGCCGGGCGTGCCGCGCGTACGCCCCGGCCAGCAGGAACGTCGAGGCGAGCTGCCCCAGCCCGGCGACCGCGGCCACGTTCAGCGGGCCGGCCACCCGGAGCGCCATCAGTCCGGGCGCGGTCACGGCGGCCACGACGTAGGCCAGGTACCACAGCAGGGCGAACGCGGCCGCGGGGAACGCGAACCGCCGGTACCGGCCGCGCAGCTCGCGGAACGCCTCGCCGCGCTGCACCTCCAGGTGGACCGCCGCGCGGTCCGCCCCCCGGTCCGCGGACCGTGCGGGGCGGTGGTCCGGGCCGCGGGCCGCGTCACGGACCCCCGGCCGGGTCCCCGTCCGCCCGTGCCGGGCGCCGGGGGCCCCGAGCACTCCCGGGCGGCTGCGGTCCTGCTCTCCCACCGGTGCCTCCTCGCTTCTCCCACGGGCCCCGGGCCCGGGGCCCGTGGGAGACAGCATGGGGCGGTTCGCGGCCGGCCCGCGCGGGCCGGCCGCGACGTTCACACCATCCGGTGACGGGCGAAGGCCCTCCGCCAGCGGTTCCGGGACCGGTCACACGTCGATGCGGGAGCGGTCCAGGGTCGCGGCGGAGTTGGTGATGAAGTCCTTGCGGGGGGCGACGTCGTTGCCCATCAGCAGGTCGAAGGCTGCCTCGGCGGCCTCGATGTCGCCGATGTTGATCCGGCGCAGGGTGCGGTGGCGCGGGTCCATCGTGGTCTCGGCCAGCTGGTCCGCGTCCATCTCGCCCAGGCCCTTGTAGCGCTGGATCGAGTCCTTGTAGCGGACGCCCTTGCGCTCGAACTCCATCAGCTTGTTGCGCAGCTCGTTGTCGGAGTACGTGTACACGTACTTGTCCTGGCCGCGCTTGGGCTGGACCAGTTCGATGCGGTGCAGCGGGGGGACGGCCGCGAAGACCCGTCCGGCCTCGACCATGGGCCGCATGTACCGCTGGAAGAGGGTGAGGAGCAGGCAGCGGATGTGGCTGCCGTCGACGTCGGCGTCCGTCATCATGACGATCTTGCCGTAGCGGGCCTGGTCGATGTCGAAGGTGCGGCCCGAGCCCGCCCCTATGACCTGGATGATCGCCCCGCACTCGGCGTTCTTGAGCATGTCCGAGACCGAGGACTTCTGGACGTTGAGGATCTTGCCGCGGATGGGCAGCAGCGCCTGGAACTCGGAGTTGCGGGCGACCTTGGCGGTGCCGAGCGCCGAGTCGCCCTCGACGATGAACAGCTCGCTGCGGTCGACGTCGTCGCTGCGGCAGTCGGCGAGCTTGGCCGGCAGCGAGGAGGTCTCCAGGGCCGTCTTGCGGCGCTGGGCCTCCTTGTGCTGGCGGGCGGCGATGCGGGTGCGGGCCGCGGCGACGACCTTGTCCAGCACGGCGCGCGCCTGCTGCTTGTCGTCGCGCCTGGTGGAGGTCAGGAACGCCTTGAGCTCCTTGGAGACGACGGCGGCCACGATGCGCGAGGCCGCGGAGGTGCCGAGCACCTCCTTGGTCTGGCCCTCGAACTGCGGCTCGGCCAGGCGGACGGTGACCACCGCGGTCATGCCCTCCATGGCGTCGTCCTTGACCACGTCGTCCTCGGCGACGCGCAGCAGCTTCGCCGAGCGCAGCACCTCGTTGACGGTGCGGGTCACGGCCCGCTCGAAGCCGGCGACGTGGGTGCCGCCCTTGGGGGTGGCGATGATGTTGACGAAGGAGCGCACCGTGGTGTCGTAGCCGGTGCCCCAGCGCAGCGCGATGTCGACGCCCAGGGTCCGGGTGACCTCGGTGGGCGTCATGTGGCCGCGGTCGTCCAGGACCGGGACGGTCTCCTTGAAGGTGCCCTCGCCGGTCAGGCGCAGGGTGTCGCAGACAGCCCTGTCCTGGGCGAGGTACTCGCAGAACTCGCTGATGCCGCCGTCGTAGTGGAAGGTCTCCGCCGCGGGCGGGGCGCCGTCGACGCCGCGCTCGTCGCGGACGACGATGGTCAGGCCCGGGACCAGGAAGGCCGTCTGGCGGGCGCGGGCGTGCAGGGTCTCCAGGTCGAGCCGGGCGTCCTTGAGGAAGATCTGGCGGTCGGCCCAGTAGCGCACGCGGGTACCGGTGCGGGCCTTGGCGATCTTCTTCGTCCTGCGCAGGCCGCCGGTCGCCTCGAAGGGCGCGTCGGCGCCGGAGGCGGCGAAGGCGCCGGGCACGCCCCGGCGGAAGCTGACGGCGTGGGTGTGGCCCCCGCGGTCCACCTCGACGTCGAGGCGGGCGGAGAGGGCGTTGACGACCGAGGCGCCGACGCCGTGCAGGCCGCCGGAGGCGGCGTAGGAGCCGCCGCCGAACTTGCCGCCCGCGTGCAGCTTGGTCATGACGACCTCGACGCCGGACAGGCCCGTCTTGGGTTCGACGTCGACGGGGATGCCGCGGCCGTTGTCGCGGACCTCGACCGACCCGTCGCCGTGCAGGAGGACCTCGATGTGGTCGCAGTACCCGCCGAGGGCCTCGTCCACGGCGTTGTCGATGATCTCCCACAGGCAGTGCATCAGGCCGCGGCTGTCCGTGGAGCCGATGTACATGCCGGGGCGCTTGCGCACCGCTTCGAGGCCTTCGAGGACGAGCAGGTGCCGCGCGGTGTAGTTGGAGCCGTCGCGGTCCGCCCCGGTCAGCAGAGCGGTGGACGACGGCACGGTCGTTTCGGCGGTCACGCGGGCAGCTCCTCGAGAAGGTACGGATGGGTCGCCGGTGAGCAGGGTACCCAGGGCCGCACCGGGCGGGTGCGCCGCGACCCGGTAAGGGCCTATGCTAGTACCTGATCGAGCATGCGTTCGATGGCTCCCCCGGCTGATACGGATATCACGTTCCCCTCGGAGGCATGAACCGTCTAGGCTCCGGGCACGTCCTCCTCAACGACGGTGACAGGACCACCGGCGCGACAGGACCGACACGAAGAAGCCAAGACGACAAATCGGACTAAGGCCCCATTCGCCGCCAACCGGCATCATCCAACCTCCTCGGGAACGAATTTCGAGGAAAAGCCACGAGCGGGAACGTTTTCGGCCTGGTTGGATGTTGACCCTGGTACGACAGCTCGTCGAGCTAGAGAAGAGGCGACGTGACTACAGTTCTCACCCCCGCGAGCCCGCTGACCGCAGCCGACCGTTGCGACCGCTGCGGCGCCCAGGCCTACCTGCGCGTCGTCCTGGTCAGTGGCGGCGAACTGCTCTTCTGCGCCCACCACGGGCGCAAGTTCGAGCCCGAACTGAAGAAGATCGCAGCGGAAATACAGGACGAGACCGGCCGGCTGCACGCCACCTCGGCGTCTGCCGGGGACGACTGACACGACCACATCGCATCCGACGACGAGCTCGGACCGGTTACCAGGGCCGGAGATTCCAGGAGGGCGGCCACCCCGGCAAGGGGTGGCCGCCCTCCTCGTCGTCCCGCTCCTCACAGTTGCGGGTCCAGCACCCTGCGCATCCCGGCGATGCGCGTGTAGACCCCCGGGTGGTCGGGGTCCGCGCAGCCGGCACCCCAGGAGACCAGCCCCACCAGGCGCCCCCCGGCGATCAGCGGCCCCCCGCTGTCCCCCTGGCAGGCGTCGCGCCCGCCCTGCGGATCACCCGCGCACAGCATGCTCGCGGGCGAGTAGGCGCTGCCCGCGCCGCTCGGATAGGCCTGCTCGCACACCGGGTCGTCCAGCACCCTGACCCGGGCCGCCCGCAGCACCTCGGAGTAGGTCCCGCGCCCCGTGGTGTCCCCCCAGCCGTAGACCGCGGCGGGCGTCCCCGGCGCCTGGGCCGCGTCCCCCGGCCGCGCCATCGGCAGCGTCCAGCCGGCCGGCAGCGCCTCGTCGAGGGTCAGGACGGCGACGTCGCCCCGGTGGTTCCAGGTGTTGTAGTCGGGGTTGACCCACAGCCGGCGGACCCCGACCTCCCTGCCCCCGTCCGTGCTCAGCCGGGTGCGGCCCGCGACCACCGTCAACTCCCCCGCACCGATGCTGGTGGGACCCATGATCCCGCCCTCGAAGCAGTGTGCGGCGGTGACGACCTTGTCCGGGGCGACGAGGGCCCCTCCGCAGAACTGTCCCGACCGGGCCGTACCGAACCGCGAACGGCTCGAGAGCGCCACCACCCAGGGATGGTCGGCGGTGCTGACGCTCTCACCGCCCACGATCACCGGGCGGCCCTCGGCCGGGGTGGCGAGCACGAGGGGAGCGGCCACCGAAGCCGCGGCGGTGACCGCACCGATCGCCCTGCGGAACACGGAACCCAAGACAGCCTCCTGACGGTGCGGAACCAAGCGGACACCCAGAGTATCGGGACCGGCGCCGCGACGCGCCCGGCACACTGCGGCACCGCACGGCTCGGGCCCGGAACCCCGCCTGGGTTCCGGGCCCGAGCCGTGACGGCGTGCGGTGCTCGCGCGAATGCCCGAAGGCCTAGTCCAGGTAGTCGCGCAGGACCTGCGAGCGGGACGGGTGGCGCAGCTTGGACATGGTCTTGGACTCGATCTGGCGGATGCGCTCACGGGTGACCCCGTAGACCTTGCCGATCTCGTCCAGCGTCTTGGGCTGCCCGTCGGTGAGGCCGAAGCGCATGGACACCACGCCCGCCTCGCGCTCGGAGAGCGTGTCCAGGACGGAGTGCAACTGCTCCTGGAGCAGGGTGAAGCTCACCGCGTCGGCCGGAACGACGGCCTCGGAGTCCTCGATGAGGTCTCCGAACTCGCTGTCGCCGTCCTCGCCGAGCGGGGTGTGCAGCGAGATGGGCTCGCGGCCGTACTTCTGGACCTCGATGACCTTCTCCGGGGTCATGTCGAGTTCCTTGGCCAGCTCCTCCGGGGTGGGCTCGCGGCCCAGGTCCTGGAGCATCTGGCGCTGCACGCGGGCGAGCTTGTTGATGACCTCGACCATGTGCACCGGGATGCGGATGGTGCGGGCCTGGTCGGCCATGGCGCGGGTGATCGCCTGCCGGATCCACCAGGTGGCATAGGTGGAGAACTTGTAGCCCTTGGTGTAGTCGAACTTCTCCACCGCGCGGATCAGGCCGAGGTTGCCCTCCTGGATGAGGTCCAGGAAGAGCATGCCGCGGCCGGTGTAGCGCTTGGCCAAGGAGACCACCAGGCGGAGGTTGGCCTCCAGCAGGTGGTTCTTGGCGCGGCGGCCGTCCTCGGCGATGATCTCCAGCTCGCGCTTGAGCTTGGGGGCGAGTTTGTCGGAGTTGGCGAGCTTGTCCTCGGCGAACAGGCCGGCCTCGATGCGCTTGGCGAGCTCGACCTCCTGCTCCGCGTTGAGCAGGGGCACCTTGCCGATCTGCTTGAGGTAGTCCTTGACCGGGTCCGCCGTGGCACCGGCCGCGGCGACCTGCTGGGCCGGGGCGTCGTCCTCGTCGTCGTCGGAGAGGACGAAGCCCTCGGACTCGGGCTTGTCGGAGGCGCCCGCCCCCTCGCCGGGCTTGCCGGCCAGCGCGGCGTCGTCGAGCAGCTCCTCGCCCTCGAGCAGCTCGTCGGCGTCCTTCTTGGCGGTCTTGCGGGCGGTGGTCTTCTTGGCCGCCGTCTTCTTCGCCGTCGTCGTCTTCTTCGCGGTGGTCTTCCTGGCCGCCGTCTTCTTGGCAGGCACTGCGGACACCTCCTCCTCCGCCACGGCCTCGGCCGCGTCCTCGACGCCGACGGCGGTGGTACGGGGAGCGACCGTCCTGGCGGGAGCGGTGGTCCTCTTCACCGCCGCGGTCTTCGTCGCCGTGGTCTTGGTGGCGGCGCGTTTGGCCGGGCTCTTCGCTGCGACGCTCTTCCGGGTGCGCTTGGGCGCCTCTGCGGCGCTGACCATCAGCGTCACGCCCTCCTCGTCGAGGACCTGGTTGAGGCTGCGCAGAACGTTCTTCCACTGGGTTGGCGGAATCTGGTCGGCCTCGAAGGCCCGACGCACGTCATCGCCGGCGATCTGCCCCTGAGCCTTGCCCCGCTCGATCAGCGCCGTCAAAGACTCGGACTCGGCGATCTCCGGCGGAAGGGTACGGGATGTGCTGGCCGACACGAACAACCTCTCGGAACGTTGGGAACGACTCCCGACCCCTGGTGCTGCCCGCGCTGACATCAGCGGTCGTCGCGTCCGGGACGGGTCGGTCTTGGACTGGTCTCCGGCCTAGTAGGCCGGTGGCACGGGCGGAGCCGCGTAGCAACACAGCATTGTGACACTTCACCTGTATTCCTCGATCGGCTACCACCTCTTAGGTCATCGCGCCTGCCCTTCAAGTGTTACGCAGGTCTTCAGTGGTCCGAGTCACACCGCACATCCGGGCGAAAGCCGCCCTTCTCCTCTTACCCGCACACTCCAGACGCAGCGGCCGCGGGCGGGGGCGCGGCCGCGGACACGGCCACGGCCATCCGCACGTGCGACCGCCGCCGGACCCGGGGAGGTCCGACGGCGGTCGCACGTGCGGATGGGCGCGGGAGGAGCCGGCGGTCAGTGCTCGCGGGGGGCGGGGACCACGTGGTCGACCTCGGGGTGGACGGTGAGCAGTGCGCGCATCGCGGTCTCGGCGGCACCCGCGTCGCCCGCGGCGAGGGCGTCGACCAGGCGGAGGTGGCCCGCGACGCAGGTCTCGGTGACGCGGTCGCAGCCGAGGGCCGGGGCGCCGGAGACCTGAAGGGCGGAGGAAACGATGCCCGAGAGGTGGTCCAGCATCCGGTTGCCGGCCGCCTGCAGGAGCACTCCGTGGAACTCGGCGTCGGCCCGGGAGAAGGTGACGGCGTCGCCCTGTCCGACGGCGTGCCCCATGATCTCCACCATGTCGGCGAGGCGCTGGCGGCCCTCGGCGCGGCCGTGGCCCGCGGCGAGCCGGGCCGCGAGGGGCTCGATGGCCGCGCGGAGCTCGAAGAGTTCCCGGCGCTGGTCCTCGCGCTGGGGGCCGAACGCGCGCCACTCGATGATGTCGGGGTCGAGGAGGTTCCAGTCGCTGACCGGCCGGACCCGGGTGCCGACGTTGGGGCGCGCGCTGACGAGCCCCTTGGCCTCCAGGACCCGCAAGGACTCGCGGACGACGGTGCGGGAGACCTCGAAGCGCTGGCCGATCTCCTCGGGCACCAGCGGACGGTCCGCCCCCAGGTCCCCGGAGACGATCATCTGGCCGAGCTGCTGGACGAGCTGGCCGTGCAGTCCGCGTCCGCGGCCGGCACCGGTTCGGCGGCCGATGCCGCCCATCCCGCGGTCCGGGGCCTCCCAGGAGGCGGAGCCCGGCCGCTCCGGCCCGGGGGCGCCTTCGGGCCGGGGGCGCCGGTCGGTGCCGGCCGAAGCGGGGAGGCCGGCGTCGGCGGAGCGGCCCGCGTTCATCATGGTCTGCGCAAGGGTGTTCACGCATCCTTTGTCGGCGATGCCTCCGAATGCCTTGAGGGCTTTGCTGAAAAGCACACGAAAGGGTGATCGCTCCCCCACCCACAATTGACGACTTATCGTGTCAAAGCGGACGCAAATGCTCTTCAGGGGGCGGGACAGGCCCGGACGCCTCCCGGGCCGGGCGGCCACCCGGCCGGGCCCCGGAGGGGCGCCGGAGGAACACCGGGGCCCGTCAGACCTCGGGCCGCAGCATCGGCGGATTCAGGACGGTGGCACCGCCGGCCCGGAACAGCTGGGCGGGACGTCCGCCCTGGCGGGTGGTGGTGCCGCCCGCGGGGACGAGGAAACCGGGCGTGCCGGTCACCTTGCGGTGGAAGTTGCGCGGGTCCAGGGCGACCCCCCACACCGCCTCGTACACCCGGCGCAGCTCGCCGACGGTGAACTCCTCGGGGCAGAAGGCCGTCGCCAGCGACGAGTACTCGATCTTGGAGCGGGCCCGCTCGACCCCGTCGGCCAGGATCTGCGCGTGGTCGAAGGCCAGCGGCACGGCCTGCTGCCCCGCGTGGCCCAGCAACTCCTCAACCGGCGCCCAGCGGACACTGCGTGCGTCCCCTCCCGCGCGGGGCGCAGGCAGGTCGGGGGCGAGGACCAGGTGCGCGACGCTGACCACCCGCATCCTCGGATCCCGGTCGGGGTGGCCGTAGGTGGCGAGCTGCTCCAGGTGCGCCTCCTTCCCCGCCGCTCCCGCATCGCCGGGCTGCTGGGCGCGCAGCCCGGTCTCCTCCGCGAGCTCGCGGGCTGCGGCCTCGGCCAGGTCCTCCTCGGGCCGCACGAAGCCGCCGGGCAGGGCCCAGCAGCCCTGGAAGGGCGGCTCGCCGCGGCGTACCGCCAGTGCGCACAGGGCGTGCTCGCGCACGGTGAGCACGACCAGGTCGACGGTCACGGCGAAGGGCGCAAAAGCCGACGGGTCGTAGGGAGGCATGGCGTGATCATAGTCGTCCTCCTGACGATAAAAAGGGGGTTCCACGCCGCTCCCCGGCGATTCCGCGCCGACCGCTCCACCCGCCCCGGGAGCCCGCGGGCCCGGCGGCGGCGGGGCCCGGTGCGGCGGATACCGTCGCGGACGGGCCGAGTGCCGCCGTGACCGAGGAGGAGACCTTGTCCGTGTTCCGTCGACCGGGGGTCGTACTGACCGACCACACCTTCAACGTGCCCCTGGACCACCGCGATCCCGCCGGAGAGCGGATCGAGGTGTACGCCCGCGAGGTGGTGGCCGCGGGACGCGAGGAGGAGCAGCTGCCGTGGCTGCTCTTCCTGCAGGGAGGCCCCGGGGGCAGGTCCCCCCGGCCGTCGGCCCGGGAGGGCTGGCCCGCCCGGGCCCTGGACGACTACCGGGTGCTGCTGCTGGACCAGCGCGGCACCGGCCGCTCGACGCCCGCGAACCGGCAGACGGTGCCGCTGCGGGGAGGCCCCGAGCAGCAGGCCGCCTACCTGGCGCACTTCCGGGCCGACTCGATCGTCCGGGACGCCGAGCTGATCCGGCGCGCCCTGCTGGGCGAGGACGGCAGGTGGAGCCTGCTGGGGCAGAGCTTCGGCGGCTTCTGCGCGCTGACCTACCTGTCGCTGGCCCCCGAGGGGCTGCGGGAGGTCATGATCACCGGCGGCCTGGCCGGCCTGGGGCGCGACGCGCACGAGGTCTACCGGGCGGCGTACCCGCGGGTGGAGCGCAAGAACGAGAGGTACTACCGGGACTTCCCCCAGGACGTGGCGGCGGTGCGGCGGATCGCCGCGCACCTGCTGCGGGCGCAGAAGGCCGGGGAGCCGGTGCGGCTGCCGGACGGCGGACTGCTGACCGTGGAGGCGTTCCAGTCGCTGGGGATGCTGCTGGGCACCGCCTCCGGCCCGGCCGTCCTGCACTACCTGCTGGAGGACGCCTGGGTGCCCGGCGCGGACGGCCCGGAGCTGTCGGACACGTTCCTGGCAGGGGTGCAGGCACAGCTGTCCTTCGCCTCCAACCCGCTGTACGCGGTGCTGCACGAGTCCATCTACGGCCAGGGCGCGTCGACGGGATGGGCGGCGCAGCAGGTGCGGGGGGAGTTCCCGCGCTTCGACGCGGCACGGGCGCTGGAGGGGGACGCTCCGGTGTTCTTCACCGGCGAGATGATCTACCCGTGGATGTTCGGGGCCGACCCCGCCCTCGGCCCCCTGGAGGAGGCGGCGCACCTGCTGGCCTCGCGCGAGGACTGGCCGCCGCTGTACGACGCGGGCCGGCTCGCGGAGAACACGGTGCCGGTGGCCGCGGCGGTCTACCACGACGACATGTACGTCGACACCGCGCACTCGCTGGAGACCGCCGCGGCGGTGCGGGGACTGCGGACCTGGGTCACCGACGAGTTCGAGCACGACGGCCTGCGGGCCGACGGGGACCGGGTGCTGGGCCGACTGATCGCGATGGTGCGCGGGCAGGTCTGAGAGGGCCCGCGCGGCCGGCGCGGCGGGGCGGGCCGGGGCGGCGGGGCAGGCCGGCGCGGCGGGGCGGGCCGGGGCGGCAGGGCGGGCCGGGCTCACCCCCGCTCCCGCGTCTCGCGCCGCTGCCGCTCCTCGCGCAGGCAGCGGCGCAGCGGCTCGGGGTCCAGGCCGCTGTTGCACGCCTGGTGCAGCAGCCTGGCGAAGGTGTACTCGGGGTCGGCCTCCAGGGCCCGGACGAAGGCGACCCGGGCCGCCGGCTCGTCGCCGCAGGCCCAGCAGACCCAGCCGGCCAGGGTCAGCGGGGCCGCGGCGTGGCCGGAGTAGGCGCCCGTGCAGCGCCGGGCCAGGGCGCGCCACAGGCGCAGCGCCGCACCGGCGTCGGGTTGCTCCACCCACTCCGCGGCCCGGTCCCGCGCCACGCGGTCCTGCAGTCCGAGGACCAGGCGGGCCGCCTGTGCGGGGGTGAGGAGGGCGTCGTCGTGGCGGTCGGCCTCGTCGTCGGTGCAGGAGGGCGGCGGCGGGCCTGCCCGGAAGCGGTCGAGCACCGCGGCGAGAGCCGCCACGGTCTCCTCCACGAGTCCCCCCGGCCCGCCGTCCCCGCCCCCGTTCCCCTCCCCCTCTCCGTCTCCGTCCCCGGACAGGAGGCGGGGGAGGAGGACGGCGCAGGCGCGGTCCAGGGCTGTCTCCTGGATCCGGTCGTGCGGGGGCGGCAGCGGCTCGAAGCGGGCGGCCATCTGCTTGAGGGAGCCCTGCACCCGGATCCCGGCGAAGGCCGCGGCCGCGGCCATCACGGAGGTGCCGCCGGATCCGAGCTCGGTGCCCTCGGCGGGGCAGCACCCGGTGTCCGGGCAGACGTAGGACCACCACCGCCCGCCGCTGACGCACAGGGCCTCGGGAACGGGCACGTCCAGGGCCCCGCAGGCGGTGCGCAGGGCCTGGGCGAGTGGCCTCAACCGCTCCGCCGTCCGCGCCGGCGGGGTGCCCGGCGGCGGGTCCTGGCACAGGAAGACCAGGATCCCGTCGGGCTGCCGGCCGCGCGCCCGCGCCCCCTCGACGAAGCAGGTGGTGAGCTGCCGGGCGGCCTCGGGCCACTCGCCGGCGTCCTCGGGGATCGCCAGCCGCAGCCGCCCGCCGAAGCGGCTCCGGTCGCCGTGCAGGGCGACCAGGACGATCGAGTCGTCCGGGTGGAAGCCCATCAGGTACGGGAGGGCCTCGGCGAGCTCTCCGGGGCTGCGCAGGGTGACGCGGGGGCCTTCGGCGTGCGGGGGGAGGGGTGTGCTGTGTCATGCCCCGACGGTGCCGTTGCGGGGCGGCCCGTGGGGGCCCGCGGCACGGATCTGTGGACGCGGCGGCGACCGCCCACGACCCCTTCCCCCGATAGTGGTACTTCGGGGCGCGGGGTTGACGTCGGTCCACAGGGCTTTGGCCGTTGTCGGTGCGGGGCGGTTGGATGGAGGGCATGAACGACGCACTCCGCTCCGCCGCCGACGCCGTGCTGTGCCGGCTGGTCGGCTCCACCGACGGCACCGCCCGGCTGCGCGAGGACCAGTGGCGGGCGATCGAGGCACTGGTGGACCAGGGGCGGCGGGCCCTGGTGGTGCAGCGCACGGGCTGGGGCAAATCGGCGGTGTACTTCGTGGCCACCGCCCTGCTGCGCGAGCGCGGCAGCGGGCCGACGGTGATCGTCTCACCGCTGCTGGCCCTGATGCGCAACCAGATCGAGGCCGCCGAGCGGGCCGGCATCCGGGCCCGGACCATCAACTCCGCCAACACCGAGGAGTGGGAGGCGGTGCAGGCCGAGGTGCTTGCCGGCCGGGTCGACGTCCTGCTGGTCAGCCCGGAGCGGCTGAACAACCCCGACTTCCGCGACCAGGTGCTGCCCGCGCTCGCCGCCTCCACCGGGCTGCTGGTGGTCGACGAGGCGCACTGCATCTCCGACTGGGGCCACGACTTCCGCCCCGACTACCGGCGCCTGCGCACCATGCTCTCCGAACTGCGGCCGGGGGTACCGGTGCTGGCCACCACGGCCACCGCGAACGCACGGGTCACCGCCGACGTCGCCGAGCAACTGGGCACCGGCACCGGGCAGGACGGGGACGGCTCCGCCCTGGTGCTGCGCGGCTCCCTGGAGCGGGACAGCCTCGGCCTGGGAGTCCTGGCCCTGCCCGACGCGCCCCGGCGGCTGGCCTGGCTGGCCGACCACCTCGACGAGCTGCCGGGCTCGGGCATCGTCTACACCCTGACCGTGGCCGCGGCCGAGGAGGTCACCGCCTTCCTGCGGCAGTGCGGGCACACCGTGGCCTCCTACTCCGGCCGCACCGAGGACGCCGACCGGCGCGCCGCCGAGGCGGACCTGCTGGCAAACCGGGTCAAGGCCCTGGTGGCCACCTCCGCGCTCGGCATGGGATTCGACAAGCCCGACCTCGGGTTCGTGGTCCACCTGGGCTCCCCCGCCTCCCCCATCGCCTACTACCAGCAGGTCGGACGGGCCGGGCGCGGCGTCGACCGGGCGGACGTGCTGCTGCTGCCCGGCAAGGAGGACGAGGCGATCTGGCAGTACTTCGCCTCCCTCGCCTTCCCCGCGGAGGAGCAGGTGCGGCGCACCCTCGACGTGCTGGCCGCGTCCGACCGGCCGGTGTCCACCGCCGCGCTGGAGGCCAGGGTCGACCTGCGCCGCTCCCGCCTGGAGACGATGCTCAAGGTGCTGGACGTCGACGGGGCGGTCCGCCGCGTCAAGGGCGGCTGGACGTACACCGGGCAGCCGTGGTCCTACGACGCGGAACGGTACGCCCGGGTGGCCCGGCAGCGCGAGACGGAGCAGCAGGCGATGCGCGAGTACGCGCGCACCACCGGGTGCCGGATGGAGTTCCTGCGGCGCCAGTTGGACGACGAGCAGGCCGCGCCGTGCGGCCGGTGCGACAACTGCGCGGGCGCGCGGTTCTCCACCGAGGTCTCCCCCCGGACCCTGGACGCGGCCCGGTCCGCGCTGGGCCGGCCCGGGACGGAGGTCGAGCCTCGCCGGATGTGGCCCACCGGACTGCCCGCGATCGGCGTGGAGTTGAAGGGCAGGATCCCCGCGGACGAGCAGGCGCTCCCGGGGCGGGCGCTGGGCCGGCTGTCCGACATCGGCTGGGGCAACCGGCTGCGGCCGCTGCTCGCCGAGGGCGCCGCGGACGCGCCGGTGGCGCCGGACGTGGTCGACGCGGTGGTGCGGGTACTGGCCGACTGGGCCAAGGGGCCCGGTGGTTGGGCGAGCGGCGAGCCCGGCGCGGTGCAGCGCCCGGCCGGCGTGGTCACCGTCGCGTCCGTGTCCAGGCCGCAGTTGGTCGGTTCGCTGGGCCGGCGGATCGCCGAGGTGGGCCGGATGCCGCTGCTGGGCGAGGTGGAACTCACGGAGGAGGCCGCGGGGAGGAGACTGCCGCGCAGCAACAGCGCGCAGCGGGTGAGGGCGCTGCACGAGGCGTTCGCCGTTCCCCCCGGCCTGGCCGCGGCCCTGGAGGAGGCCCGGGGGCCGGTGCTGCTGGTGGACGACTTCGCCGACACCGGGTGGACCCTGGCGGTGGCCGCCCGGCTGCTGCGCCGGGCCGGGGCCGCCGGAGTACTGCCGCTGGTGCTCGCCGTCCAGGGATGAGGCGGTGAACGGCCGTTGAACCTCCGGCCACCGTCCGGAGAACGGGACGGCGGCGCGAAACCGGGGGAATCTATGCGGCGGACCGCCCCATACCGGTCGGCCGCAGTCAATTGCGCATTGCCGCTGCGGGATGCGACGGCAAGAATTGCCGTGTATCCGCAGCCGGCCCCCTCGCGGGGTCCCGGCACCGGCGTGCGCCGGTGCCGGCCCGACGGATGCGCCCACGAAGGGAGGACCGTGTCTTTCGGCTTCGCTCCGGATTCCTCCGGCTCGGCCTCCGGCCAGCTGCGGGCCATCGAGCCCGCCGAGTGGAACAGCGCGGGCATCCCCCTGCTGCGCGATCCGCGCGAAGTGGTCAAGGACCTGCACGCCCGGCACCTCCCCTCCCCCTCGACCGCGGTCGTGGCCGTCTACGACGCCACGGGCCGGCTGGTGGCCAGTGCCTCGTTCGCCGAGCGCTTCGGCGGCACGGACGGCTGGGAGCACCGCAACATGCTGCTGGCGCACCTGCGCCGGGTCGTCCCGCACGACCTGCGGCGGCCGCACCCGGTGCGCACGGCGGTGCTGCTGGTGTGCCGCGAGGGCGAGTCGTCCTGGACCGAGGCCGACGGCGCGTGGATGTGGGGGCTGCGGGACGCCTGCTCCCTGCACGGACTGCGCTGCGGGGCGTACATCACGCTGACTCCCGGGGGCTGGCAGGTGCTCGGGGAGGGTCGGAGCGGACGGAACCCCAACTCCGACACCTGGGCGGAACTGACCGGCAGGTCGCTGGAGATCGGCCCCGCCGAGGGAGCCCCACAGGCGGTCCGCCGGGCCGTCGCCCGCTGACCCGGGCCGGGCTCCTGCCGGGGCGTCGCCGGGGCCGCAGGGCCGGACGCCGACAGGGACACAGGGCCGTGCGCAGGCCTTTCGGACCGGATCAGGAGCGCACGTCGGCTGCGGCACCGGCCGCGGGCGGTGCGGGCCCTCCGGACGAAGGCCGCCCGGGACGAAGACCGCCCGGGCAGGGAAGGAGCCGGCGGCCGCGCAGGGCGGGCCGCCGGCTCCTTCCGACAGGATCAGGCCGGTTCAGGCAGGTTCGGACAGGGGCGGGCCGGTTCAGGCCGGGGCGGGAACCTCGCCCGCCAGGGCCCGCAGGCGCTGCGGATCGCCGCACACGTGCAGCTCCTCGGCCGCTCGGGCCATGGCCGCCGGGAGCGCCGCGGCGGCCTGCTCGTCGGTGCCGCCGTTGACGGCCAGCACCACCACGGCCCGCCGGGCGGCCCGCTCTGCGGTGGCGTGGGCGTAGAAGACGTCACCGCCCTCGTCGAGCTGCTTCCAGTAGGCGTCCTCGCCGAAGGACAGCTCGTGCAGCGCCCAGGGGTGCTGCTCGGCGGTGGTCAGCACCAGGATGTCGCCCGGCGCGCGGCCGGAGTCCAGGAGCCGGTCGACCGTCTCGTCGGCGGTTTCCACCGCGGTGGAGTCGGTGGTCGGCACCAGCTGGACGCGGGCGCCGGCACCGGCGCCCGGGACGGGCGGAGGGGGCGTGGCGGCGGGGGCCGGCGGGCGCGGCGCGCCGGGGCGGCCGGGGCCGGGCCTGGTGCGCGCCGCGGGGCCGCCGCCGGGGGGCGCCGGGCGCGGCGGAGCGGGTCGGGGGCCAGGAGCCGGGACGGGACGGGGCGTCTGCGGGTTACGGGTGCTCCCCGCAGAGCTGCGGGGGCCCGGGACACTCTCGTGGATCTGGGGCTCCTCGGGGGTGAGAGGCATGGGGTGTTGTCTATCAAACGTGGTTCGACCGCGCACCGGCGGGGCTGTCAGAATTCGAACCCCAGCTGTCCGGCCTGCTCGAGGGGCGGGGGCACGGGGGTGCGCTCCTTCTTTAGGTGGCGCCACCGCTCCAGCCCGTCGAGGTAGGACCACGAGAGCCGGTGGTGCGGTGTGGGGCCCAGCTCCTCCAGCGCGGCACGGTGTACCGGTGAGGGGTACCCGGCGTTGTCGCCGAAGGCGAACGATACGTGTTCCAGGCCCAGTTCGGCCATCATTGCGTCACGCCGGACCTTGGCCAGAACTGAGGCGGCGGCGACGCACACGCAACTGCGGTCGCCCTTGACCACCGTACGCACCCGCCAGGGGTCGCCGAGGTAGTCGTGCTTGCCGTCGAGGACGACGGCGTCCGGGCGGACCGGTAGGGCCTCGAGCGCGCGGACCGCGGCGAGCCGCAGGGCCGCGGTCATGCCCATCTCGTCGATCTCCTGCGGCGACGCGTGCCCGAGGGCGTGCGCGTCGACCCAGTCCTCCAGTTCCGCCGCGAGCTCGACGCGGCGGCGGGGGGTGAGCAGCTTGGAGTCCGTGAGCCCGGCGGGCGGCCTGCGCAGGCCGGTGACGGCCGCGCAGACGGTGACCGGTCCGGCCCACGCCCCGCGGCCCACCTCGTCGACACCGGCGACGACCTTGGCGCCGCAGGTGGCCCGGAGGGAGCGCTCGACGCTGTGGGTGGGAGGTTCGAAGGGCATGACAGGGCCAAGATTACGCCCCGGAGCGGGGCCCGGCCGCACCGGTCCCCGCTCCGGAACCCGGCCCCTGCCCCAGGGCCCCGGAGGTGCGGGACCGGGGGCGCGGGGCCTACCTCATTACGGCTCGCGGCAGTCCGGCCCGCCAGCACGGGTCCCCGCCCTCCAGGGGGCGCTCCCGAAGGATCCCCAGGGCGGTGTGCTCGGCCAGGCTGATCGCGTACCAGGGGGTCCGTGCGTCGGGCAGCTCCCGGGCGATCTCCTCCAGCGCGCACGAACGCTGGGGCTCGGGCAGCGAGTCCAGGGCCGGTACGGCGTCCGCGGACAGGTTCTGCAGGTAGGCCAGGTCGAGCCTGCCGGGCTCCCCGGCGTGGCGGGCGATGTTCTGCCGTGCCACCAGGTCGTCCGGGGAGGCCAGGCCGAACGCCAGGACACCGGCCGCGGCACTGGCCACGACGGCCCGCGGCAGCCACCGGGCGCCCCACACCCCGGCGGCCGTCACCAGCACCAGGACCAGGCCCAGCCACAGTTCGGCGCCCATCACCGACACCCTCAGCCGGGTGAGCCCGTACGCCTCCACGTACAGGTCCATGCGGCGCAGCGCGGAGGCCACGACGACCAGCGCCAGCAGGCACAGAAGCCCCAGGGTGCCGCGCACCAGCAGTCGGTCCCCCCGGCCGCCGCGCGGGGCCCAGCGCGCGGCCAGGGCGATCACCACCAGGGTCAGCACGGTGGCCCACAGCAGCTGCCAGAACCCCTGGCGCGCGTACTGCGCGTAGGTAAGTCCGGTCGAGGCCAGCACCTTGTCGTAGCCGCCGAACAGCACCGCCAGCTGCACCGCGTTGAAGGCGGCGAACAGGACGTCGAGGAGCACCAGCGGAAGCGCCCACTCCAGTCGGCCGCGGGCCTTCCCCGGCTTCGCTGCCGCGCGGTCGAAGCGCAGCGGGGCCGCGGCGGCCCGGGCGGCCGCCAGCGCGCCCAGCGCACCGAGCGCCAGCAGGAACAGGCGCAGCGGGACGTCCCCCGCCCCGGTGTCGGGGGCCAGGGAGCCCAGCAGGTCCGCGAAGGCGGCGTCCGCCCCGGCGAACAGCGCGCCGAAGACGCCCAGCAGCCCGGCCGCCACCAGGACCGCGCGCACCGCGGGCCACCAGCGGTCCTTGGAGGAGCGGCCCCGCTCCCGCAGTCCGGCCCAGGCCCAGCGCCCTCCCGGGACGACCGAGGCGAGCAGGCCGACCGGCCCGAGGAGGACGCCGGCCCAGGTGCGCCCCCCGTGCAGGGCCAGCGACCCGGCCCCCAGGGCCGCGGTCACCGCGAGGAAGGTCGGCCATCCCGCGTCGCGCAGTGCGGGCACCACGAGCAGCGCCAGGCCGACGGCCGCCCACAGCAGCGTCCAGGGGCGCGGGCGGCGGCGGGCCGCGACGGCCGCGAACCCGGCCGCGACCGCGGCCGGGAGTGCCGCGACCAGCAGGCCCACGCCCAGTCCGTCGCCCAGCAGCAGGGCGGACAGCAGGCCGGTGGCCAGTGCCGACCACAGCACCGCGGTGCGCACCGGTCCCGGGTCCGCGGACCGCACCGCCCGCACCCAGGCGGGCGGCTCGGACGGCGGCGCCTGCCACTGCTGCACCGACCACTGCTGGTACTGCTGCGGAGGGGGCCCGCCCGGGCCACGCTGCCGCCCCGAGTCCGGACCGGGGCCGGGGTCCTGGCCCCGGTCCGGGTCCTGGCTCGGGCCGGGGTCCTGGCTCGGGCCGGGGTCCTGGCTCGGGCCGGGGTCCTGGCCGCGGTCCTGGTGCGGGACGTGGCCGGCCGGGCGGGGCTCCGCGTCCTCGTGGGCGGGCTCCTGCGGGTGCTCCCCGTGGTGTTCCCGCGACCGGTCCGGGCCCGGCTCGGGCATGGTTCCTGACGGCGTGTCGGGCAAGGCGTCCCCCCCTGGGCGTCGGCCGGCGCGGCCGGGAACCGTTCCCCGGCGGCGCGGCAGTCACCGTAGCCCCGCCGGCGGCCGGTTCCCCCGCTGTGGCAGTCCTGCCCCCCAGCGGTGACAGGGCCGTGACAAAGGCCCCCGGGCAGGGCACCCGGGGCACCCGGGGCGGTCCCCGTCCCGGGCCGGCTCCGCCCGGTTCAGCCGGTCCTCTCCGCGGGCACCGCCGGCAGCCAGGCCGGCAGTTCCTCGGTTCGCCCGGCCCACGTCGCGGGGACCGGGACCCCGGGTCCGCAGGCGACGATTCCGCCGACGATGGCGCAGGTGGTGTCCACGTCCCCGCCCGCCTGCGCGGTGGCCCACAGCGCCTGCTCGTAGTCGCCCAGGTGCCGGGCGGCCGCCCACAGGGTGAACGGCACCGTGTCGTGGGCGCTGGTGCGACGGCCGCTGCCCAGGACCGCGGCGACGGTGGCCACGTCCCCGTAGTCGAGCATGTCCCGCGCCCTGCCGACCCCCGCGTGCACGGCGCTGCGCGGCAGCAACTCCAGGACCCCGGTGAGCAGTTCCTCGGGGCCGGGCGGCGGGCCGGAGGCGTCCGCGACCAGGCAGGCCGCGACGGCCACCGCCGTCGCCCCCGCCACGGCCTCGCGGTGCCGGTGGGTGGTGAGCGCCGAACGCTCCGCCTCGTGCGCCGCCCGTTCGGGCTCGCCGGCGAACCATGCGCCCAGCGGCGCGACGCGCATCGCGGCCCCGTTGCCCCAGGAGCCCTGGCCGTCGAAGAGGCCGGCCGCCAGGGCCCGCCAGTCACCGCCCTCGCGGACCAGCCGCAGCATGCGGTTGACCGCGGGCCCGTAGCCGCGGTCGAAGTCGTGGCGTTCGGCGAAGGAGGCGGCCAGCGCGTCCTGGTCGATGTGCCCGTGCCCGGCGAGGACGGCCAGCACGGAGCACGCCATCTCGGTGTCGTCCGTCCACTGCCACACCCCGGGCGGCAGCTCCCGGCCGCGCAGGGCCGGAAGGTTGGAGGGCACGAAGAACTGCGATCCCAGGGCGTCCCCGACGGCCAGCCCGCGCAGGCTGGCCAGGGCACGGTCGAAACGGTCGGTGGTCATCGCCAGGAACTCTGGCACCGCGCCCCGACGGGGTCAATCGCCCGCAGTCTCCTTTGTGCCCAGAATCACCACGGATGCCCCCGGAGCACCGTGTCCACCGGTCCCTCCCGGCTGCTCAGACCGTCCAGGCCTGCTCCACGGCCACGATGTCGCCCGCCACCGACAGCACGTCGTCCTCCGTTCCCGCGCGTTCCCGCAGGCGCTCCACCCCGGCCGGACGGTACTTGGCCCGCTCGTTGGCCGAGTCCCACAGCGACAGCACGAGGAACTCGCTCCCCGCCCCCTCCGCGAACACGCCGCGCAGCATTCCCGGGGACCCGGCCATCGCCGGGTTCCACACCTTCTGCTGCATCAGCACGAAGTGCTCCACCCGTTCGCGGCGCACCCGCGAGTGCGCCACCCGCAGCACGTCCGCGTCCTCGAAACGCGCCCGGAAGCCGACCTTCACGTCCGTCCGGTGCTCGAACAGCCGGACGTCCGGGGGGCGGTGGGTGTCCGCCCCGGGCCCGGCGAACCGGTCGTGCGAGTGCGCCATGAAGTCCTCGTACGCCTCCCGGCTCTCCCAAAAGGCGAAGACGTGCGCGACGCCGGCGGTCCCCCGGCTCCAGCCTCCGCCCTGTCCCAGGAATCCCGGCTCCCCGCGAAGCCCCGCCCACTGCCGCTGCCCACGGTCGAACCCGTCCCGGTCCTGGACCGTGCAGCGAATCCACTTCACCAGCACCGGCCCATGGTAGGGCCACCGGCATGTGCCGCACCGCCGCGTCAGGCGTGCACCCGGCGCAGTGCGGCCCGGTCGTCCGCCTCCAGCTCGATCCCGAAGAACTCCTCGAGCACGTCGGGCAGTTCGCCGTCGGCGATCTCCCGCCGGCGGTGCGAGCCGTCCGGCCGGGAGGTCACCATCACGGAGCCGACCAGGGAGCGGCGCACGTCGTCCTCGGTGCGCTGCGCCATCGGCCGGGTGGTGAACGGGGAGCGGGGGTGGGTGGAGATGTAGTGGTTCATCACCTCGTAGTCCTCCGGGTACCGCGCGTCCTCGGTGAACGCGTGCAGGTCGAACCAGCCGTCGGGGTGCAGCGAGCGCAGCACCCGCACCCCTTCGGCCTCGGCGGCCACCGTGAACGTCCACCCGCCCTGGCGGACCTCGGCGCCCTCCTCCAGGGGGACGGGCTCGAGGAGGCCCTCCCCGCCGAACCCGACGTCGGCCAGCCACGGCCGCCCCTCGACGTCCACCCTCAGCAGGGCGTGGGTGGCCGCCCGCCTCTTCTCGCCGCTGCCCATCCGCACGCGGGCGCCCAGCCCCGTCACCGCGAAGCCGAGCCGCTCCAGCACCGCCGCGAACAGCAGCGTGTGCTCGAAGCAGTAGCCGCCGCGCCGCTGCCGGACCAGCTTCGCCTGCAGGCTCTCCAGGTCCAGCGGCACCGGCCGGCCCAGCACGATCTCCAGGTTCTCGAACGGGACGGCCGTCACGTGCGCCCGGTGCAGTTCCCGCAGTGTCCGTGCGGTCGGCTCCAACGCGCCGGTGAAACCGACGCGTTGGAGGTAGGCGTCCAGGTCTGTCCGTTCCCCGCCCCACAGTTGGTGGCCCATGGCCTGCCCCTTCGACGTCGCCCGGCGGTCCTCGTCCGTCAGCCTGCCACAGACCGATCGGGGAGTACCCGCCTCAGCTTGGCGTTCACTGAGTTTGTCGGTGTGATGTCGTCAGGGTGGTCGGCCTGTTTTGAGGTGGAGCCCGGTGGCGGCGAGGCATCCGTCGATCAGGTCGCTGAGGTACTGGATCGCGCGGAGGCCGTGGCGCAGGGCCCGCACAGGTGGTCGGGGTCGGTGAAGGCGGTGCTGGCCTGGCTGGAGCGCCCGAGCACGGACCAGACGCCCTCGACGGGGTTGAGGTCGGGCGCGTAGGGCGGCAGGAAGAAGGCGGTGATCCAGTCGTGGGTGTCGATGAAGTCCCGCAGCCGGGCGTCCCGGTGCACGTTCAGGTTGTCCCACAAGGAGCACGAGAGGGCCGCCCAACTGGTGGGGGGGCTGCGGTCAGCAGGTCTCGGCAGTCGGCCCAGGTGAAGCTGCGCCGGCCGCCGCGTTCGTGGTCGAGGTGCCGTCTGGGCCGGTAGATCAGGCGGGACCGCGTCCCGTGCCGGTAGCAGGCCGGGGCGGCGATGGAGAAGCGCCACTGGGAGCGGCCGCGCACCTGGACCGTCGGCGTGTGTCCACGCCGGGCCCACGTTCGGTGAGCGGGCGGCGTCATCGAGAATCCGGCCTCGTCCTCGAAGACGAGCCAGGCCCCGCACGCCGCCGCGGCGTTTTTGCCTGCGGCCGGACCTCCTTCACCCAGCCGGAGACGGCCTGCTCGTCGCGCTCGAGTGCGTGCCGGGCCGGCACCTGGTGGCTCCATCCGTGCCGGTGCAGCATTTGCGCGATCTTGAAGGGGGTGAGACTGGTGTGGAACCGGCGTCCGATCAGCATCTCGATCCGCGCCAGGGTCCAAGTCTGGTCCGGCCGGCCGTGCGCCACCGGCCCCTTGCCCAGCTCCTGCTCCAGCACCGCGAACAGGGCCTCGCTCAGCCGGGGCCGGGAGGCCGGTCCCTTCGAGTGCAGGGCCTGCGGGCCGCCGTCCTGCCAGGAACGGCGCCACCGCTGCACCGAACGCACACTGACCCGCAGCTGCCTGGCGACCACCGCGTTGTCCTGTCCTGCGGCGAACATCCCGGCCGCCTCCATACGGAGGCGTTCGCGAAACGCCCGCCGCTCGGCGGTCAGCCCGCCACCTTGCGGATACCTCACAACTCAGGCATACCGCGACGGCCGCCACCTGTCAGACCCACAACATCGCGCCGACAAACTCAGCAGACCGATGCCGATCGGCCCGTGCCGGGATGAATCAAGCCAAGTTCAGGAAGTCGCATACGTACGCCTACCACCCGGCCACACTACGCAGTGCAATTAACCGACTACACAGTTCAGGTGGAGGGCTTCCTTGCTGCGCAGGGGCGACATCGTGTCGATCGTGATCGACACGAAGAACGAGATGAAGAGATCGATCGACGGCCTGGGAGCCAGGGTCAATGATCTGGAGCGGGACCTTCGGGCCGCGTTCACCGCCGAGTTCGCAGGGCTGCGCGAGACCGCCCTCGCCGACTTGAAATCGTCGCAGCACGAGACGCGGACCAGCGCCTACAACGCGGGCAAGCGGGCCGGCGAAGCCGTTGCTGCGGTGGCCGACCTGCGCCGGGACGTGGACCGGCTGCACCACGGGCTCGAAGGCTTGCGTGAGGACATCGGCAAGATCCTGGAGGCTCTGCAGGCAGTGACACGGGTACCGGCGACCGTCGGTTCGGCGGAAGACCCGTACCCGGGCCAGGCCGGAACCAGCACTGGGAGCGAGCCGGATTCTGCCGTCCTGCCCGAGCAGAGGCAGGCACCGGGCCAGGAGTCGGCGCCGCAGGCGGAACCTGCTGACTCGAGGCTCTCTGCGGACGCCTCGCCCGAAGATGACGAGCCGGGAGTCCCTACGGACCTCAATGCCCCCACAGCCGGTGAGGAGGAAGCCGGTCAGTCCGCATCTGGAGCTGAGCAGTCCGCGCCGGGATCCGACGGCCGCGAAGAAGGAGCCTCCGACGTTCCCCGCGCGGCGCTGGAGGCCAGCGAGCAAGGCCCCAGCGATTCGGTGGAGGAGCCGTCTCCGCTCACCTGGGAGGGCAGGATCTGGGCGGTCATGAGGGCGGGGAGGGTCGCGTCGGCCACGCTGGTCTGCCACCGGGACACCTGGGAATTCGTGGCGGCACAGGTGGGCAGCCACCCGCACTTTCGGACCCCGTCCCTCGAGGAGCGGGAGAACGGCCTTGTGGCCGCGGTCCTCTCCGGCCGGTCGCTGGTCGCCGTGCTCCTGGCCCTCTACCGCGTGGCGAACGTCTCCATGCACAGGCCGGACGGCGAGGACACCGAGGAGCTGGTCGCCTATGCCGACTGGGCCATGGCCTCCCAGGTCTACTACGCGACCGCCCGGGTCCTCAGCCGGGCCCACTACGAAGAAGGCGATCCCGTCGTGGTGACGATCGACAGCCGGGTGCCTGCCCGGGCATGACGGTGCCGGGCGGGCGCCCGTGAAGGGTCAAGACGGAAGTCTCGCCCTTCCTGACAGCCTCGGCAGCCGTACCTGCACCGCACATGCCCTGCCGTCTCCAGAGCAGTGTGTCCTCTCGGAGCGGGTGCTCCGAGAGGACACACTGGTTGGTCATATTGCCCTCAGTCGGCGTTTCGCCTGGTGCTCACTCCAACGGACGACAAGAGGACACGGCATGGATGGTCACATTCAGCTGCAGCCGCTGGTGGAGCCGCAGCCCTCGCACAGGTAGCAGCTGCCCGCGCGGCGCATCTTGGTGCCGCAGGAGAAGCACAGCGGTGCGTCGGCGTTCAGGCCCAACTGGATCTCGGCCAGTTCGACCGAGGTGTGCGCCTCGCGGGAGGCCGGCGCCTGTGCCGCCTCCTTCTGCGGGGCTTCCGCGGCGGCCTGCTTCGGGGCCTCGGCCTGGCGCGGGGCGGACTGGGCGAGGCCCTCGACGTCCACCTCCTCGTCCTCGGCCGGCTCGTAGGAGCCGGTCTCCAGGTGGCGGCGGCGCTCATCGGCGGAGTGGATGCCGAGCGCCGAGCGGGTCTCGAACGGCAGGAAGTCCAGCGCGAGGCGGCGGAAGATGTAGTCGACGATCGACTGCGCCATGCGCACGTCCGGGTCGTCGGTCATGCCGGCCGGCTCGAAGCGCATGTTGGTGAACTTCGAGACGTAGGTCTCCAGCGGGACGCCGTACTGCAGGCCCACGGAGACGGCGATGGAGAAGGCGTCCATCATGCCCGCGAGGGTGGAGCCCTGCTTGGACATCTTCAGGAAGACCTCGCCCAGGCCGTCGTCGGGGTAGGAGTTGGCGGTCATGTAGCCCTCGGCGCCGCCGACGGTGAAGGAGGTGGTGATCCCCGGGCGGCCCTTCGGCAGGCGCTTGCGGACCGGGCGGTACTCGACGACCTTCTCCGCCGGGGCGGCCGCGGTCTCCTCCTTCGCCGCCGTCTCCTTCTTCTTCGCGGAGAGCGGCTGGCCGACCTTGCAGTTGTCGCGGTAGATGGCGAGGGCCTTCAGGCCGAGCTTCCAGCCCTCGAAGTAGATCTCCTCGATCTCCTCGACGGTGGCCGACTCCGGCATGTTGACGGTCTTGGAGATCGCGCCGGACAGGAACGGCTGGGCCGCGGCCATCATCCGCACGTGGCCCATCGGCGAGATGGCGCGCTCGCCCATGGCGCAGTCGAAGACCTCGTAGTGCTCCGGCTTCAGGGCCGGGGCGTCGACGACGTTGCCGTGCTCGGCGATGTGGGCGACGATCGCCTCGACCTGCTCGGGCTGGTAGCCCAGGCGCTTGAGCGCCTTCGGCACGGTGTTGTTGACGATCTGCATGGAGCCGCCGCCGACGAGCTTCTTGAACTTCACCAGCGCCAGGTCCGGCTCCACGCCGGTGGTGTCGCAGTCCATCATCAGGCCGATGGTGCCGGTGGGGGCGAGCACCGAGGCCTGGGCGTTGCGGAAGCCGTTCTTCCCGCCGAGCTCGAGCACGCCCTGCCAGGCGCGGGTGGCCGCGTCCCAGACGGGGGTGTCCAGGTCGTCCATGCGCCGGGCGGCGGCGTTGGCGTCCGCGTGCTGCTTCATGACCCGGTTGTGGGCCTCGGCGTTGCGGGCGTAGCCGTCGTACGGGCCGACGACCGCGGCCAGTTCGGCGGAGCGGCGGTAGGAGGTGCCGGTCATCAGCGAGGTGATGGCGCCGGCCAGGGCGCGGCCGCCGTCGCTGTCGTAGGCGTGGCCGGTGGCCATCAGCAGGGCGCCGAGGTTGGCGTAGCCGATGCCCAGCTGGCGGAAGGCGCGGGTGGTCTCGCCGATCTTCTCGGTGGGGAAGTCGGCGAAGCAGATGGAGATGTCCATCGCGGTGATGACCAGCTCGACGACCTTCGCGAAGCGCTCGGCGTCGAACGACTGGTTGCCCTGGTCGTCGTCGCTCAGGAACTTCATGAGGTTGAGCGAGGCGAGGTTGCAGGACGAGTTGTCCAGGTGCATGTACTCGCTGCACGGGTTGGAGGCGGTGATGCGGCCCGTCTCCGGCGAGGTGTGCCAGTGGTTGATGGTGTCGTCGTACTGGATGCCCGGGTCGGCGCAGGCCCAGGCGGCCTCGGCCATCTTGCGGAACAGGCGCTTGGCGTCGACCGTCTCGATGACCTCGCCGGTGAGGCGGGCGCGCAGGCCGAACTCGCCGCCGGTCTCGACGGCCTTCATGAACTCGTCGTTGACGCGGACCGAGTTGTTGGCGTTCTGGTACTGGACGGAGGTGATGTCGTCGCCGCCCAGGTCCATGTCGAAGCCCGCGTCGCGCAGGGCGCGGATCTTCTCCTCCTCCTTCACCTTGGTCTCGATGAAGGCCTCGACGTCGGGGTGGTCGACGTCGAGCACGACCATCTTGGCCGCGCGGCGGGTGGCGCCGCCCGACTTGATCGTCCCCGCGGAGGCGTCGGCGCCGCGCATGAAGGAGACGGGGCCGGAGGCGTTGCCGCCGGAGGAGAGGAGTTCCTTGGAGGAGCGGATGCGGGAGAGGTTGAGGCCGGCGCCGGAGCCGCCCTTGAAGATCAGGCCCTCTTCCTTGTACCAGTCCAGGATCGAGTCCATGGAGTCGTCCACGGACAGGATGAAGCAGGCGCTGACCTGCTGCGGCTGGGCGGTGCCGACGTTGAACCACACGGGCGAGTTGAAGCTGAAGACCTGGTGCAGCAGGGCCCAGGCGAGCTCGTGCTCGAAGATCTCGGCGTCGGCCGGGGAGGCGAAGTAGCCGTGGTCCTCGCCGCCCTTGCGGTAGGTCTTGACCACTCGGTCGATGAGCTGGCGCAGGCTGCTCTCGCGCTGCGGGGAGCCGACGGCGCCCCGGAAGTACTTGCTGGTGACGATGTTGACCGCGTTGACCGACCAGAAGTCGGGGAACTCGACGCCGCGCTGCTCGAAGTTGACCGAGCCGTCGCGCCAGTTGGTCATGACGACGTCGCGGCGTTCCCAGACCACCTCGTCGTAGGGGTGCACCCCGGGGGTGGTGTGGATGCGCTCGATGCGCAGCCCCTTGCCCGCCTTGGACCCCTTGCCGCGTGATCCGCGTGCCGGGCCGCTCGTCGTCTCGGTCATGTTTCCGCCTCCATGTGGAAAACGCCCTGCTGCGGCGCGGTTCTTCCCCCGCGTCGCGTTGTTCCTTGATGCCGGCCACGGCGGCGCGAGGGCGCGCCGGCCGGCGGTCCGCGGTGTACCGCTCAGTCGGCGGTGACGACGGGAGCCGGGGCCGCGGGCCCCTGGTCTCCGTGGGATTCGGGTCCGGCGTGCTGCTCGCGCAGCTCCCGGATGGCGGCCTCGAAGTCCTCGAGCGAGTCGAACGCCCGGTAGACGGAGGCGAACCGCAGGTAGGCGACGAGGTCGAGTTCCTGCAGGGGGCCGAGTATGGCCAGGCCGACGTCGTGGGTGGTCAGCTCGGCGCTGCCGGTGGCGCGCACCGCCTCCTCCACCTGCTGCCCCAGCTTGGCGAGGGCGTCCTCGGTGACGGGGCGGCCCTGGCACGCCTTGCGCACGCCGGCGATGACCTTGGTGCGGCTGAAGGGCTCGGTGACCCCGCTGCGCTTGATCACCATCAGTGACGCGGTCTCCACGGTGGTGAAGCGGCGGCCGCAGTCGGGGCACTGGCGGCGACGGCGGATCGACGTCCCGTCGTCGGTGGTGCGGCTGTCGACCACGCGGCTGTCGGGGTGCCGGCAGAAGGGGCAGTGCATCGTCCTCTTCCCTCTCCGTCCGTCGTCGTCAGCGCGGTTGTCGCCGCTCGCGGCGGCCGTGGGGGCGCCTGCGGAGCAGCCACAAGCATAGGGGATCCGGTGGAGTGCTCTCGCCCTCGAACCACAACCTATGGGCCATCAGCCCCATGTGACCACAATATCTAGGGGAGTGGGGGCCGGTGCGCCGGTGGCGTGTCCCAGGGGCGGCGCGGCCCCACGAGCCTAAGGGAAGCAGCCGCGTGCACCTCGCACGGGGGGCCGCGGTGCCACACTGGGCGAACTGCGCCTGCCCGCCCCCGGGGCCGCGAATCCCGCAATTCATCGAATCTTTTTTCGATCAATACACCGGGAATGACATCTGCGCCATGCACTTCAGGAAATTTCACTCGAACGTGTGTTTGGCGCAACCTTTCGAAAGCAACTACCGTTGGCTAACCAGGGAGAACATCTCGAGAGGGGCCGCCGTGACCACAGCAGAGAGCGCCACCATGACCGCGCAGGACCGATCCCACGACCCTCGTGGCCGCATTCACGAACACGGCCGCGAACGGCGTCAGGAGCGTTTCCCCGACCGCCCCGCCTCCCTGGCGGACACGGCCTCCGCGGACGACGGGCAGCCCAGGCCCGCACGGGCGCTCCCCGGAAGGCCTCCCGGGATCCGCGCGGACAGCAACGGGCTGACCGACCGCCAGCGGCGGGTCATCGAGGTGATCCGCGACTCCGTGCAGAGGCGCGGGTACCCCCCGTCGATGCGGGAGATCGGCCAGGCGGTCGGGCTGTCCAGCACCTCCTCGGTGGCCCACCAGCTGATGGCCCTGGAGCGCAAGGGCTTCCTGCGCCGCGACCCGCACCGGCCCCGCGCCTACGAGGTCCGCGGCTCGGACGCGCCCCACACCCAGCCGGCCGACACCGCGGGCAAGCCGTCCGCCTCCTACGTGCCGCTGGTGGGGCGGATCGCCGCGGGCGGCCCGATCCTCGCCGAGGAGTCGGTCGAGGACGTCTTCCCCCTCCCCCGGCAGCTCGTCGGCGACGGCGACCTGTTCCTCCTGAAGGTCGTCGGCGACTCCATGGTCGAAGCCGCCATCTGCGACGGCGACTGGGTGACCGTGCGGCGCCAGCCCGTCGCCGAGAACGGCGACATCGTGGCGGCCATGATCGACGGCGAGGCCACCGTGAAGCGGTTCCGGCGCGAGGACGGCCACGTGTGGCTGCTCCCCCACAACGCCGCCTACCAGCCGATCCCCGGCGACGACGCCACCATCCTCGGCAAGGTGGTCGCCGTACTGCGGCGGGTCTGACCGGCCCCCGCCCCGACCGGGCCCTGGAACCACTGCGCCGGTTCCAGGGCCCTGCCCGTGCCCGGAGTCCCTCGGCCCCGGCCGCGCCGGTTCAGGACGGCCGCGCCGGTTCAGGACGGGCGCGCGGGTTCAGGACGGGCGCGGGGCCACCGGCCTGGGCTCGGGAGCCGAGGCGTCGATCGCGGCCAGGGACCTGCGCACCTGCTCGCGGTCCTGGGTGTACCAGAATCCGGGCAGGGAGGCGCGCAGGAAGCCGCCGTAGCGCGCGGTGGCCAGCCTCGGGTCCAGGACCGCCACCACCCCCCGGTCGTCCGAGGCCCGCACCAGGCGGCCGGCGCCCTGCGCCATCAGCAGCGCGGCGTGCGTGGCCGCCACCGCCATGAAGCCGTTCCCGCCGGCCTCCTCCACCGCCTTCTGCCGGGCGCTCATCAGCGGGTCGTCGGGGCGCGGGAAGGGGACGCGGTCCATCACCACCAGCTGGCACGCCGACCCGGGGACGTCCACCCCCTGCCACAGCGACAGGGTGCCGAACAGGCAGGTGCGGGCGTCGGAGGCGAAGGTGCGGATCAGCTCGCCGAGGGTCTCCTCGCCCTGGAGCAGGACCGGGACGTCCAGGCGCCCCCGCATCTCCTCGGCCGCGGCCTTCGCGGCCCTCATCGAGGAGAACAGGCCCAGGGTCCGCCCCCCGGCGGCCTCGATCAGCTCGGCCAGCTCGTCGAGCATGTCGGACCGGCTGCCGTCCCGCCCCGGCTGGGCAAGGTGCCTGGCGACGTAGAGGATGCCCTGCCGGCCGTAGTCGAAGGGCGAGCCGACGTCCAGGCCGGTCCAGGCGGGCAGGTCGTCCTCCCCGCCGCCCTCCTCCGGGCCGAGCCCGACGGACAGGGCGACCTGCCGGAAGTCGCCGCCGAGCTTGAGCGTGGCGGAGGTGAGGACCACCGAGCGGTCCTCGAACAGCTTCTCCCGCAGCAGCCCGGAGACGTTCAGCGGCGCGACCCGCAGCGAGGCGCCGTAGCGGTCGTGGCGCTCGCACCAGACGACGTCGTACTCGGAGCACTGCAGGATCCGCTCGGCCGTGGCGTGGACGTTCTCCACGAAGGCCATGGCCTGCTTGCGCACCGCGTCCTCGTCGGTCACCGAGCGGTCGCGCACCTCCCCCAGGGAAACGATCACCTGGCGGCAGGCGTCGCGCAGCGCGGCGAGGGCGAAGCCCAGGTCCTCCGGGAGCTCCTCCAGCCGCCCGGGCAGGGCGAGTTCCATCAGGCGCTCGAAGTCCTCGGAGGCGCTCAGCAGGGCGTCCGCGGCCTTCTCGTTCGCCAGCTTCGCCGCGCGCTTGACCGCGCGGTTGACGCCGCCGGGGGTGAGTTCGCCGGTGGCCACCCCGGTGACCCGGGAGACCAGCTCGTGCGCCTCGTCGACGATCAGCACCTCGTGGCTCGGCAGCACCGGCGCGCCCTCGATGGCGTCGATGGCGAGGAGGGCGTGGTTGGTGACGACCACGTCGGCGAGCTTGGCGCGCTCGCGGGCGGCCTCGGCGAAGCACTCGGCGCCGTAGGCGCACTTGGTGGCGCCCAGGCACTCCCGGGAGGTGACCGACACCTGCGACCAGGCGCGGTCGGAGACGCCGGGGGCCAGGTCGTCGCGGTCGCCGGTCTCCGTCTCGTCGGCCCAGTCGCGCAGCCGCAGCAGGTCCTTGCCGAGCTTGCTGGTGGGCCCGCCCGCGCTCTCCAGCGGGTCGAACAGGCCGTCCTCCTCGTCCCCGGGCACGCCCTCGTGGAGGCGGTGCAGGCACAGGTAGTTGGAGCGGCCCTTGAGCATGGCGAACTCCGGGCGGCGCCGCAGCAGCGGGTGCAGGGCGTCGACGGTGCGCGGCAGGTCGCGCTCCACCAGCTGGCGCTGGAGGGCGAGGGTGGCGGTGGCCACCACCACCCGCTCGCCGTGGGCCAGGGCCGGCACCAGGTAGGCCAGGGACTTGCCGGTGCCGGTGCCCGCCTGGACCAGCAGGTGGTCCCCCGCGTCGACGGCGTCGGCGACGGCCTGCGCCATCGCGACCTGGCCGGGGCGCTCCGTGCCGCCGACGGCGGTGACGGCGGCGTGGAGGAGGTCGGTGAGGGCGGGGGCGGAGCCGGAGGTGCGCGGGGCGGGCCGCTGCGGTGCCGGTTCTTCGGTGGGCGCAGTCGTCATAACCGGACCACTGTATGCCCTGCCCCCGACACCGGGGAGCGGTCCGTCACGGAGCGTGCAGGGGGTTGGGCACGGTGCCGTGGACCGCCGCGTGCGGGCGGTCGGGGCGGTCGCGGTAGCCGTCGAGGTGGAGGCGGTTGCGGTTGAGGCACAGCCGCTCGATCCTCGGGGTGAGCAGGTCGAACAGGGCGAACCGCTCCTTGAGCCCGGGGAAGCGCTCCTGGTGGCGCAGCACCTCCTCGCGGACCATGCGCCAGAACTCCCCCTCGGGCACGCCGAGCTGCTCCTCGCACAGGGGGGCGAGGTAGCGGAAGACGCCGACGAACAGCCCCGAATGGATGAACTGGCACAGGAACTCCGGCGGCTCCCGCAGCAGGACGGCGGAGACCTCGGCGGGCATGTCCTCCAGTTCCGGCAGGGGCGCGGCGCTGACGTTGACGTCGTCGACGAAGTCCTTGACCGCGAGCCGCACGGGGACGTCGTGGTCGTCGAAGACCACGACGGCGTTCTCGCCGTGGGGCGAGAAGACGGTGCCGTAGCGGTAGAGGAAGTGCAGCAGCGGCGGCAGCAGGGCGGCGAAGAGCCTGCGCAGCCAGGCGGCGGGGGCCAGGCCGGAGCGGGCGACGAGTTCGGCGGTGAGCGCGCGGCCGGCCGGGTCGACGGACAGGAGGGCGGCGAGGGTGCGGGGGCGCTCGCCGGGGTCGAGGTACCGGTGGAGGGGTTCGCGCCAGATGGCGCCGAGGAGTTCGCGGTACTGGTAGGGGACGTCGGGCAGGCCGTCGTAGACGGGGTGGGGGACGGCCACCGAGGCGACCTCGCCGAGGAGGACGACGCGGGTCCCGTCGCGCAGGAAGGGGTCGTTGTCGCGCAGGGAGTGGACCCAGGCGGTCACGGCGGGGGCGGCGAGGGTCCGTTCGGTGGGCAGGCCGCGCCAGACCAGGGTGTTGAGCACCGACAGCGGCAGTTTGACGGTGTGCCGGTCCGGGCGGTCGGTGTTGAGGAAGGTGCGGATCGACTGCTGGGGCAGGCGCAGGTCGCCGTCGGTGGGCAGGGGGACGATCGTGCCGTCGGCGATGTGCTCGGCGAACAGCGGCACGATCGTCTCGTCCCACTGCCAGGGGTGGACGGGCAGCCACAGGTAGTCGTCCGGGTCGGCGCCGCGGGCGGCGACGGTGCGGCGGTAGAGGTCCCTGGTGCCTTCGTCGAGTTCGCGGGAGTAGAGGGCGGCCGGGTCGGCCAGGGCGGCGGTGCCCCGGTAGGCGGCGAGGTCGCGGTGGACGGCGATCCAGGGCAGGGCCGCGGGGGTGCGGGCCTCGGGAGCCCAGCGTTCGGCGTCGCCGGCGGAGAACCCCATGCGGCCCTTGTTGACGACGATCCAGGGGTGTCCGCTCTGGTGGCCCTCGAGTTCGGCGTGGCCGAGGTCGGCGAGTTCGGCGGCGGTCGCCGCGCTCCCGTCCAGGCGGACGTCCGCGGCCAGGGTGGCGAGGGTTTCGCGGACGAGGTGGCCGAGGGTTCCGCCGTCCAGCCCGAGGGGGGTGTCGCGGGCCCGGACGAGGAAGCGGACCGGGTCGGTGTCCGGGGTGATGCTGCCGGGGTCGACCCGCCAGTGGCCGTAGGCCCCGCGTTCGGCGCGGAAGCGGTACTCGGTGCCTTCTCCGGTGGGCAGCAGGTAGGTGCCCGGGGCGTCCGGGCAGGGACGGGGCTCGGTCATCCCCTCGTAGGCGAACTCGGCGAGCATCTTGGCCAGGAGACGCTGCGAGGCGCGGCGCCACGGTCCGGGGTGCGGCTGGGACGGTCGGTGCACGGTGGCGCTCCTGTCGGTTCGAGGTCGGATGCCGGTGGCGCTGGGCGAACGGTCCGCGGGCCCCGTCGACCCGTCAGTGAGGCAAGGCTTACCTTATCGATGTGACATGGTGCAACCCCTTTGGGACGTAAGGTAGTTGGGTCACCGACCGTTCGGGGGGTCTCCGGCGGAACCGCCGACCCGGTTGGGCCGGTCCTCCCCCGGAACGGCATAGTGGGACCTCGCCTCCGCGCGCGAGGCCATGACAAGTTCACAACAGGGGGATCCACAACCCATGCGATCGATACGCCGCCCGGCGGCGCTGGCGGTGGCTGCAGTCGCGCTCGTCGCGTTCACCGGCACCGCCTGCGGACCCGAGGACGACAACGGCGACCCGAACGCCGCCGCGACCGCCGACGACCAGATCAAGCTCCCGTCGGGCTTTCCCACCAGCCTGCCCTCCGACCTCCCCAGCGGCCTGCCCACCACGGCCGAGGAGCTGGAGAAGTGGAAGAAGGGCGGCTGGAAGGACTGGGAGAACTGGGCCCGCGAGGCCGCCCACTTCATCAACCCCATCATCGAGGACCTGTGGGACCAGGAGCGGGCCGAGGGGGCGGAGGGGAACGACAAGCCGGTCGAGGAGGACATCGCCGCCGACCAGGGGGCCACCGACCCCGACCCGGAGCCGGTCCGGGCCGCGAAGGTGGCCACGCCCTACACCAGGACCGCGCCCGCGGCGGGCAAGCTCTTCTTCGACACCCCCGAGGGCCAGGGCGTCTGCTCCGCGACCGTGGTCGAGGACCCGGCGCACCCCGGCAAGAGCAACCTGGTGTGGACCGCGGGCCACTGCGTCCACACCGGCTCCAAGGGCGGCTGGCTCCGCAACCTGATGTTCGCCCCCGCCTACAACAACGGGGCCCTCCCCAGGGGCAGCACCGCGACCGAGGAGCAGATCTTCCCGCACGGCCAGTGGTGGGTGGAGGACGCCAAGACCTCCGACGAGTGGATCGCGCAGGGCACGGAGACCGGTGCCAACGGGGCGCCGTACGACTTCGCCGTGCTGAAGGTGAAGAACCCCGCGGGCAACGGCAAGTCCCTCGAGGAGACCGTCGGCGCCGCCCTGCCGATCTGGTTCGACGCGCCCTTCGGCTCGGAGATCGGGCAGATCGGCAACTGGGGCTACCCGGCCGCTCCCCCCTACGACGGCGTGCTGATGTTCGGCTGCGAGGACACCCCCGGCCGGCTGTCCCTGTTCCAGGGCCAGCCGACGATGCACCGCATCGGCTGCACCATGACCGGCGGCTCCAGCGGCGGCGGCTGGTACGCCACCGGGCCGGACGGAAAGCCGGCGCTGGTCAGCAACACCTCCATCGGCCCGACGGAGAACACCTGGCTGGCGGGTCCGCGCCTGGGCGAGGAGGCCGAGGCGCTCTACAAGAAGATGAGCAAGGAGCACGCCGGCGACTGAGCCGGCGCACCACGGACAAGGGCCGGGGCCCGTCCCCTCCCCGCTGGGGGAGGGCACGGGCCCCGGCCCTTGTTCCGGTCGTGCACGGCCTCCCGCAACGGGGCGGGCGGCCCGGGGCGGTCAGTCCCGGACGGCCGGCACGAACGGTTCCAGCTCGGCGGCGAGCACGCTGTCCACCCGGACCTTCAGGAGGGTGCCGTGCTCGGTGTGCTCCTCGGACTCGACCTCGCCGTCCCGGTGCGCACGGGAGACCAGGTCGCCGCGGGTGTACGGGACCAGCACCTCCAGCCGCACCTCGGGGCGGGGCAGCTCCTCGTCGATCAGGGCGAGCAGCTCGTCGATGCCCTGGCCGGTGCGCGCCGACACGCACACCGCGTGCTTCTCCCGGCGCAGCATCGAGGCGAGCACCAGCGGGTCCGCGGCGTCCGACTTGTTGATCACGACGATCTCGGGGACGTTCCCCGCCCCGACCTCGCGGAACACCTCGCGCACGGCGGCCAGCTGGGCCTCGGGCTCGGGGTGGGAGCCGTCCACGACGTGCAGGACGAGGTCCGCGTCGGCGACCTCCTCCATCGTGGAGCGGAACGCCTCGACGAGCTGGTGCGGCAGGTGCCGCACGAACCCGACGGTGTCGGCGAGGGTGTAGAGCCGGCCGCTGGGCGTCTCGGCCCGCCGGACGGTCGGGTCCAGGGTGGCGAACAGCGCGTTCTCCACCAGGACGCCCGCGCCGGTGAGCCGGTTGAGCAGCGAGGACTTGCCCGCGTTGGTGTACCCGGCGATCGCCACCGAGGGCACCTTGTTGCGGCGCCGCTCCTGGCGCTTGAGGTCGCGGCCGGTCTTCATCTCCGCGATCTCCCGGCGCATCTTCGCCATCTTCTCGCGGATCCGCCGCCGGTCCGTCTCGATCTTGGTCTCACCGGGACCGCGGGTGGCCATGCCCCCGCCCCCGCTGCTGCCGCCGCCGCCCATCTGCCGGGACAGCGACTGGCCCCAGCCGCGCAGCCTGGGAAGCATGTACTGCATCTGGGCCAGCGAGACCTGCGCCTTGCCCTCCCGGGACTTGGCGTGCTGGGCGAAGATGTCCAGGATCAGCGCCGTGCGGTCCACGACCTTGACCTTGACGACGTCCTCGAGGTGGATGAGCTGGCCGGGGGTCAGCTCACCGTCGCACACCACGGTGTCGGCGCCGCTGGAGAGCACGATGTCGCGCAGCTCGGCGGCCTTGCCGGAACCGATGTAGGTGGCCGGGTCCGGCTTGTCGCGGCGCTGGATCACGCCGTCGAGGACGAGCGCGCCGGCGGTCTCGGACAGGGCGGCCAGCTCCGCCATGGAGTTCTCGGCCTCCTGCAGGGAGCCGGAGGTCCACACACCGACGAGTACCACCCGCTCCAGGCGCAGCTGGCGGTACTCGACCTCGGTGACGTCCTCGAGCTCGGTGGACAGGCCGGCCACCCGGCGCAGCGCGGCGCGGTCGGCGCGGTCGAACTGGTCGCCGTCCCGCTCGTCGTCGATCCACCGGTCCACCGCGGCGTCCTCGTCCATCAGGGCTTCGGCCCGCAGGTCCCGGGAAGTGCTTCGGTGGTTCTCGCGAATAGAGGTCATCGTGTCCTTCGGCTGAGAGGGGACGGGGCGTGCGGCTCTGCTCGCCCGCACCGGGATCAACACCGGGTGGTCCGCGAAGATTCCCCGGCCGGGCCGGGGCCGCGCATCGATGGTCGCACGCCCCCCGTGCGGCGTCACGCGATATTCGGCGCGGCGCGGCGCGGCCCCGCGGCCCCGCGGGGCCGGTCGGGGGTCAGTCGGGGGTGTCCGTCTGCGCGTCCCGCCGGGCCCGGTAGACGTCGTAGACGCCGGGGACGCGGCGCACGGCGCGCAGCAGCCCGGCCAGGGCGTCCGCGCCGGGCAGCTCGACGGTGTAGGTGTGCCGCACCAGCTGGTCCTGCGGGGGCTCCACGGTGGCGGAGACGATGGCGATGCCCTCGCCCGCGATCGCCGCGGTGACGTCCGCCAGCAGCCGGGGCCGCACGAGGGCCTCGGCGTGCAGGGTGGCCCGGTAGCCGGCGTCCGCGCCGCGCAGCCAGTCGACCCCTACGGCGCTGCGGCCGTCCCCCGTCATCCGCTCCGCGGCGGAGCACCCGGTCCGGTGCACGGCCACGACGCCGCCGCGGGTGAGGAAGCCGGTGATCTCGTCCGGCGGCACCGGGGTGCAGCAGCGGGCCAGGCGCACGGGGGCGTCGGGGTGGCCGCTGAGGACGGCGGTGCCCGCGGCCGGCTCCCCGCGCGGGGGCACCGGGCCGCGCAGGGCGGGGCGGCGGCCGGCGCCCTTCTCCGCCTGCCGGTCCTCGGGCGGGTGGTTCTGGAGCCAGCGGGTGATCGCGATCCGCGCGGCGGGGGTGGTGGCGTGCTCCAGCCACTCCGGGGCGGGGCCGTTGTCCCCGTCCTCCCCGGCCAGGAGCAGGTGGACGGTGTCGCCGTCGGTGAGGACGGTGGCCATCGCGGTCAGGCGGCCGTTGACCCGGGCCCCGACGCAGCGGTGGCCCTCCTCCTCCCCCAGCGCGTAGGCGGCGTCGACGCAGGTGGCGCCGCGGGGCAGCCCCAGGGTTCCGCCGTCGGCGCGGAAGACGGTGATCTCGCCCTCCTCGGCGAGGTCGGCCCGCAGGGCCCGCCAGAAGGAGTCGGCGTCCGGCACCTCCTTCTGCCAGGCCAGCAGCCGGGAGAGCCAGCCGGGCCGGGTCGGGTCGCTCCGCTCGCCCTCGGCCTCCGCCGCCTCGGGCTCCTCGGCGGCGCGGTAGGGGTTGCCGAGCGCGACGACGCCGGCCTCGGCCACGCGGTGCATACGGTGGGTGCGCACCAGGACCTCGGCGACGTGGCCGCCGTCGGTGGCCACGGCGGTGTGCAGGGACTGGTAGAGGTTGAACTTCGGGGCGGCGATGAAGTCCTTGAACTCGGCGATCACCGGGGTGAAGCAGGTGTGCAGCTCGCCCAGGACCGCGTAGCAGTCGGCGTCCTCCTCGACGACGACCAGCAGGCGGGAGAAGTCGTAGCCGCCCGGCTCGCTGCCGCGTTTCGCGCGCACCCGGTGCACGGAGACGCAGTGCCGGGGGCGGACCGACACGCCCGCCTCGATGCCCGCGTCCCGCAGCACCGCGCGCACCTGCACGGCCAGTGCCTCCAGGGGATCGGTCAGGGCCTCGTGGGCGGCCAGGACCTCCTGGGTCGCGGCGTACTCCTCCGGATGGAGGATCGCGAACACCAGGTCCTCCAGCTCGGTCTTGACCGCCTGGACGCCCAGCCGCTCGGCCAGCGGGATGAGGACGTCGCGGGTGACCTTGGCGATGCGTTCCTGCTTCTCCCTGCGCATCACGCCCAGGGTGCGCATGTTGTGCAGGCGGTCGGCGAGCTTGATGGACATCACCCGCACGTCGTCGCCGGTGGCCACCAGCATCTTGCGGAACGTCTCGGGCTCGGCGGCCGCACCGTAGTCGACCTTCTCCAGCTTGGTCACGCCGTCGACGAGGTACGCCACCTCCTCGCCGAACTCCTCGCGCACCTGCTCCAGGGTCACCTCGGTGTCCTCGACCGTGTCGTGGAGCAGGGAGGCGACCAGGGTGGTGGTCTCGGCGCCGAGCTGGGCGAGGATCAGGGTCACCGCGAGCGGGTGGGTGATGTACGGCTCGCCGCTCTTGCGCATCTGCCCGCGGTGCGACGCCTCGGCCAGGACGTAGGCGCGGCGGAGGGCCGACAGGTCGGCCGCGCCGGCACGGGGGTGGTGCGCCCGGTGCGCCTGGACGACGTGCTCGAGGGCGTCGGGGGTGCCGGCCCTGGAGCCGCCGCGCAGGGCGGCCCGGCCCAGCCTGCGCAGATCGGCCTTGCCCAGGCCCAGCCTGCGGTGGGCGGAATGCGTGGTCTCTACGCTCATGGGCACCTCCGGCAGCAGTCCCCGGCGCAGTACGGGGTCCCTCGCCGGTGCTTGATGCTACCGAGCCCGTCCACCCGCTCCCGACCGCTCCCGCCCGGCATGATCTGTATCACTCTTTCGGGCGACCTTCGGTCAGTGCGCCCCGGCGCCCGCGCGCCACCATCCGGCGTCGATCGTGCCGCGGGCCAGGACCACCGCCGGGCCGGCCATCGTGATCCGGCCGTCGGGGTGCTCGGTGATCACCAGGCGCCCTCCGGGGACGTCCACGGTGTAGGTGACGGGGACGCCGTCCGCAGCCGGGTCGTGCCCGTCCCGGCGGGCGGCGGCGACCATGACGGCGCAGGCCCCGGTGCCGCAGGAGCGGGTCTCCCCGGAGCCGCGCTCGTGCACCCGCAGGGCGACGTGGCGCGGTCCCCGGTCCACCACGAACTCGACGTTGACGCCGTCGGGGTAGGCGGCCGGCGGGGTCACCAGCGGCGGGCGGAACAGGTCGCCGGCCTCGTCCAGGCCGTCCACGAAGACAACGGCGTGCGGGTTGCCCATGTTGACGTTGCGGGCGGGCCGGGGGGCGCGCCCGTCGACGGAGACCTCGACGCCGGTGCTGTCCGGCAGCACCGCGCGCCCCATGTCCACCGTGACGTCGCCCGGGGTTCCGTCCGGGCCCGGGCCGGCGACGTGCACCCGGCGCACTCCGGCGCGGGTGGCGACCGCCAGGTCCCCGGGCTCGGCCAGGCCCTCGTCGACCAGGTGGCGGGCGAAGACCCGCACCCCGTTGCCGCACATCTCCGCGACGCTGCCGTCGGCGTTGCGGTAGTCCATGAACCACTCGGCCCGGTCGGCCATCGGCGCGGCCTCCGGGTGGGCGGCGGAACGGACCACCCGCAGCAGTCCGTCGCCGCCGATCCCGGCGCGCCGGTCGCACAGCCGGGCGACGAGCGCGGCCGGCAGGTCCAGCCGCCCCTCGTGGTCGGGGAGGATCACGAAGTCGTTCTCGGTGCCGTGCCCCTTCAGGAACGGCACTCCGCCGTCGGGGTCATCGTGCTGCGCATGGGTCACCCTGCCGATCGTAGTCCGCGTCCGGACCGCCGCCCCGCCGGGCGGGCCGGCTCGGTGGGCGGGCTCAGCGCAGGCGGGCCACGCGCCAGGCCGCCAGCAGCACCACCGCGGCGGTGACCGCGGTGTAGGCGACGATCACCCGCCAGTCCGCGCGGCGGCCGGAGCCGCGGGGCGGCAGCCCGGGCAGGGCGTGGCCGACCCTGCGGGCGGCCACGGCGCCCCAGCCCGCGGAGGCGCAGGTGAGCAGCAGTCCGAGCATGGCGACGACCGCGCCTCCCTCGCTGATCTCGAAGGCGAGGGGGAAGGCGAACATCAGGGAGCCGAGGATGCCGAGGGCGACGATCGGGGCGATCTGCCAGACCCGCAGGCGCCGCGGCGGCCTGAGCTCGCGGAACGACTGGCCGGCGGCAGCGGCACCGGGGGCGTCGTCCGGCCCGCCCCCGCCCGTCCCGGGGTCGTCGTCCGCGGGGCCGTCCTCGACGCCGACGGCGGGCGACGGGACGGGCAGGGCCGTCCCGGCCCCTTCGTCGCCCTCGCCGTACGGTCTGTCCCGGGGGCCGGCCTCCATCGCCACGCGCCCTCCCGAAGTCGACACCGCAGCCCGTGCTCGCGGTCGATGATGGCACGGCCGAGGGCCTCCGACGGGCTCCCGAAGCGTCCCGTGGCCATCACGTGATCAGGCTGTGACCGCCCGTTCGACCAGTGCCAGGGCCTGCTCCGCCCGCGTACCGCCGGGTCGGTCCGCGGAGGCCAGCCAGTGCACGCGCGGGTCGCGCCGGAACCACGACTCCTGGCGGCGGGCGAAGCGCTTGGTCGCCCGGACGGTCTCCGCCCGGGCCTCCTCCTCGGTGCACTCCCCCGCCAGGAAGGACAGCACCTGCTGGTAGCCCAGGGCGCGCGAGGCGGTGCGTCCCTCGCGCAGCCCCGCGGCCTCCAGGGAGCGGACCTCGTCGACGAGGCCGGCCTCCCACATCCGGTCGACCCGCAGCGCGATGCGCTCGTCGAGGACCGGCCGGGCGACGTCGACGCCGATCTGCACCGTGTCGTAGACCGCCTCGTGGCCGGGGAGGCTGGCGCTGAACGGCCGCCCGGTGATCTCCACGACCTCCAGGGCCCTGACGATCCGGCGGCCGTTGCCCGGCAGGATGGCGCGGGCCGCCTCGGGGTCGACCGAGGCCAGGCGGGCGTGCAGGACGCCGGAGCCGTGCTCCTCCAGCTCCGCCTCCAGCCGGGCCCGCACCCGCGGGTCGGTGCCGGGGAACTCCAGGGCGTCGACGGCCGCCCGCACGTACAGGCCCGACCCGCCGACCAGCACGGGGGTGCGGCCGTCCGCCAGGAGCCGGTCGATCTCGGCGCGGGCCATGCGCTGGTACTCGGCGACGCTGGCGGCCTCGGTGACGTCCCACACGTCCAGCAGGCGGTGCGGGACGCCCTCGCGTTCGGCGAGGGTGAGCTTCGCCGTCCCGATGTCCATCCCGCGGTACAGCTGCATGGAGTCCGCGTTGATCACCTCGCCGTCCAGGGCCCGGGCGAGGGCGACGCCCAGATCTGACTTTCCGGCGGCGGTGGGGCCGACGACCGCGACGACTCGGGGGTGGGATGCTGCGCTGCTCACCCGGACAGTCTCCCAAACCCGGAGGGCCGGCCGGCACGCGCCGCCGGGCGCGGCCCGCCGGCCGCGGCCCTCCGCCCCCGGGTCACCGGTCCCGCCCGGGGGGCGTCCGCACCCCGACCAGGTGCCGGAGGATCAGGAAGAAGCCGCAGCACGCCACGGCCGTGACGAGGATCAGCACGGCCCTCTGCCACCAGGCGAGGGAGCCGATGACCACGCTCGCGCCCGAGCCGGCCAGCAGGGCGATGAGGGCGGTGAAGACGCTGAGCACCTCCACCACCTTCAGCTGCCCGCTCTCGACCGCCTTGCGCGACTCGCGGACCCCCTCGGCCACCGCGGTCCCGATCTCGCGCCGGGCCCGGTCGATCTCCTCGGTGACGACGCTCCGCAGTGCCTCCAGGTCCCGCTGGGCCTGCGCCCGCAGCTCCTGGGCGGCCAGGATCGAATCGCGCTCGCGGCCGAACTGCTCGTGGACCTCGACCGCCGTCGGGTCCAGCAGGGCCATGCCCCGCTCGATCGCCGCGCGGGCCCGGGCGAAGTCCCCGAGCTTGCGGTACGCGTACGCCTCGCGCAGCAGCGCGATGGGGTCGTTGCGCGCCGAGAAGTGGGGACGCTGCAGGATCTCCAGTATCCGCTCCGCCTGCCCCGGCAGCTCCTCGCCGAGCCACAGGCCCTGCATGAGGGCGTGGAGGAGCTTGACGTTGGAGGAGTCGGCCGCGAGGACGTCGTCCATGCACCGCAGGCCGTGCTCGTCCCCCTGCCCGAGGAGGCCGAACGCGTGCAGGCTCCGCGTGTACGGGTCCAGCTCCTCCAGCGGGCGGGCGAAGCGGTTGAAGAAGTCGGTGATCCGTGCGCAGCGGAAGTCGAAGCGCAGCCCGCACAGGTACAGGTGGACCAGGCTCCGGCCGGTCACGGTCGAGGGGTCCTCGTGCAGGACCGTGTCCTCGTCCAGGGAGAGCAGCACGCTCGCCCTGGCCTGCCGCGCGTACCAGGCGACGTCCGCGCAATAAGAGGCCGACTCCTGCCAGGTCGCGTCCACCGCCGACATCCACTCCGCCGCCGCGGCCGTCCAGGGCTGCCCGGCGTCGACGCGCCGGAAGACGTCGTGGCGGGCCAGCCGCAGCACCTGCGGCCGCAGCGGGTCGTCCGGGTCCGCGTGGTGCTCCACGACGGCCGTGCGGCCGCCGGGGTGGTCGAGGACCTCGGCCGCGGCCCGCCGGACGTCGACCTCCAGGTGTGCGGTGCAGAACCGCTGGAACGGCTCCCGCCAGCCGTCCGGGTCGGCGGCCGTCGCGGTGCCCCCTCCGCCGTCAGTGTCGGGTCGCTGCGGTCCGATCATCCATTCCCCCTGGTCGGTGTGCTTCCCCGGCGTGCCGGATCGCCGCGACCCGGTCGAGGGTCGTCCTCGCCTCGGCCACGTCGTGCACGCGGAAGACCCTCGCGCCCTGCCAGGCGCAGACGGCGAGCGTGGCCTGGGTGCCCAGCACCCGCTCCCGGGCCGGCAGGTCGAGGGTCTCGCCGATGAAGTCCTTGTTGCTCACTGCGACGAGCACGGGCCACCCCGTGGCGGTCATCTCGCCGAGCCTGCGCGTCACCTCGAGCGAGTGCGCCGTGGCCTTGCCGAAGTCGTGCGCGGGATCGATCAGGACCGACTCCCGGGGCACCCCGAGGGCCACCGCCCGCTCAGCCAGGGCGACGGTCTTCCCGATCGCCTCGGCCGTGACGTCCCGGTAGCTGACCTTCTTGGGGTCCGTCCGGGGGGCCTGCGCGCCGACGTGGGTGCACACCAGGCCCACCCGCCACTCGGCGGCGACCGCCGCGGTGAGCGGGTCGGCGCCTCCCCAGGCGTCGTTGACCAGGTCCGCGCCGGCCGAGCAGACCGCCTCCGCCACCTCGTGGCGCCAGGTGTCGACGCTGATCGCCAGCCCCGGGTGGCGCTTCCTCACCCGTGCGACGAAACCCGCGACCCGCGCGATCTCCTCCCGGGTGCTGACCTCCTCGGTCAACTCCCCGGCCGGGACACCGCCGATGTCGACGATGTCCGCGCCGTTGTCCACGGCCGCCGACACCGCGTCGAGGGCGGCGTTCTCGGCGAAGTACGCCCCGCGGTCGTAGAAGGAGTCACGGGTGCGGTTGACCACGGCCATCACCAGCGGCCTGTCACCGGGGAACACGTGCTCGCCGAGCTTGAGCAACTCCAACGCCTCCGACAACGGCCGACATGGACACGATCATGATAGCCACCGGGGCGGGGCGGGCGGGCCGGGCACGCACGGCCCGGCCCGTTCCGCGGGCGCCCCGCCGGGGCGGCGCGCCGCGGGGCAGGGGCGTCAGTCGCAGCCGCAGCCGCCGGCCGGGACGGGGGACGGGGCGGGCACGCCGACCGTGGGCAGGCCGAGCATCACTCCCGCCGGCTTCTGCCCCTCCCCGGCGTTGCGCCTCTCCCAGGCGTCGCCGGCGCGGGTGCGGCGCACGCCGCGGGCCGGGCCCTCGGCGAGGAGGTGGTGCGGGGCGGCGTAGGTGACGTCCACGGTCACCATGTCGCCGGGGCGCACCGGCTCGCCGGGACGGGCGAAGTGCACCAGCCGGTTGTCGGGGGCCCGGCCGGACAGCCGCTCGGTGCGGTCGTCCTTGCGGCCCTCGCCCTCGGCGACGAGCACTTCGAGGGTGCGGCCGAGCTGCTTCTTGTTCTCCTCCCAGGAGATCTCCTCCTGGAGGGCGACGAGGCGCTCGTAGCGCGCCTGGACGACCTCCTTGGGGATCTGGTCCTCCATCACGGCCGCGGGGGTGCCGGGCCGCTTGGAGTACTGGAAGGTGAACGCCTGCGCGAAGCGCGCCTCGCGCACCACGTGCAGGGTCTGCTCGAAGTCATCCTCGGTCTCGCCGGGGAAGCCCACGATGATGTCGGTGGAGATCGCGGCGTCCGGCATGGCGGCGCGGACCTTCTCGATGATGCCCAGGTAGCGGTCCTGCCGGTAGGAGCGGCGCATGGCCCGCAGCACCGTGTCGGAGCCGGACTGCAGCGGCATGTGCAGCTGGTGCATCACGTTCGGCGTCTCGGCCATCGCGGCGATCACGTCGTCGGTGAAGTCGCGCGGGTGCGGGGAGGTGAAGCGCACCCGCTCCAGGCCCTCGATCCGCCCGCAGGCGCGCAGCAGCTTGGAGAACGCCTCGCGGTCGCCGATGTCGGAGCCGTAGGCGTTGACGTTCTGGCCGAGCAGGGTCACCTCGACGACGCCCTCGGCCACCAGCGCCTCGACCTCGGCGAGGATGTCGCCGGGGCGGCGGTCCTTCTCCTTGCCGCGCAGGGCGGGCACGATGCAGAAGGTGCAGGTGTTGTTGCAGCCCACCGAGATCGCGACCCAGGCCGCGTAGGCGGACTCCCGGCGGGTGGGCAGCGTGGAGGGGAAGGTCTCCAGGGAGTCCAGGATCTCGACCTGGGCCTCCTCCTGGACCCGGGCGCGCTCCAGCAGGGTCGGCAGGTGGCCGATGTTGTGGGTGCCGAAGACCACGTCGACCCACGGGGCCCTGCGGACGATGGTGTCCCGGTCCTTCTGCGCCAGGCAGCCGCCCACCGCGATCTGCATCCCGGGACGCCTCGCCTTGGCCGGGGCCAGCCGGCCGAGGTTGCCGTAGAGGCGGTTGTCGGCGTTCTCCCGCACCGCGCAGGTGTTGAAGACGACGACGTCCGCCTCGCCCTCGGCCGCGCCCTCGGGGGCCCGGACGTAGCCGGCGTCCTCCAGCAGGCCGGAGAGGCGTTCGGAGTCGTGGACGTTCATCTGGCACCCGTAGGTGCGGACCTCGTAAGTTCGCGCGCTCATCTCAGTCGACCAGACTACCCCTGCCGCCGGGGGGCCGGGGATGGCAGGATCGGGGACCGTGCGCCCCTTCCTCCCCGCCTCCGTCGCCCGCCGGACCGCCCGCCCCGTCGCGGCGCTGGTGGCCGCGGTGACCGCGGTCGCGGCCGCGGCGGCACTGCTGGCGTGGTGGTCGGCGCCGTCGGCCGGGACGCCGGTGCCCGAGGGCCCGGTGACCGTCGCCACCGGGGTGCGCAGCGGCGTGTACGAGCGGTACGGGCGCATGCTGAAGGAGGACCTGCGCACCGACCTGCCCGGGGTGGACGTCCGGCTGGCACCGAGCGCCGGCTCGGTCGAGAACATCAACATGGTCGCCTCGGGCCGGGCGTCGTTCACCCTGGCCGCGGCCGACGCGGTCGCCGACTACCGGGGCGCGGGCCGGGACCGCCTGCGGGCCTGCGCCCGCCTGTACGACGACTACCTGCAGCTGGTGGTGGCGCGTTCGTCGACGGTCCGCAACGCCCGGGAGCTGCGGGGCCTGCGCGTCGGCGTCGGCCAGGACGGCTCCGGGGTGAACCTGATCGCCGAGCGGCTGCTCACCGCGGCCGGCCTGCACCCGACGCGGGACGTCGAGGCGGTCCGGGTCGGGATAGACCGGGCGCCGCGGATGCTGGAGAAGGGCGAGCTGGACGCCTTCTTCTGGTCCGGCGGCCTGCCGACGACCGCCGTGTCGAACCTGTCGCAGCGCTTCCCGATCCGCCTGGTGCAGCTGGGCGACCTGGCGGAGCCGCTCCGCGAGCAGGCGGACGGGGGGCGCAACCACTACCGGCAGGCCGTGATGCCGGGCGACGCCTACCCAAAGGCGTGGCCAAGGGGCGCCGCGGTCCCGACCGTCGCGGTGGCGAACCTGCTGGTGACCACGGACCGGGTGGACGCGGCGCTGACCGAGCAGGTCACCCGGACGGTCATCGACAGCCGGGACCGGATCGGGGAGCAGGTCCACGCGGCGCAACTGGTCGACCTGCGCACCGCGATCTACACCGACCCGCTGCCGCTGCACGAGGGCGCGCGCCGCTACTACCGGTCCGTCAAACCCTGAGCCGGGCGGGGAGGGCGACGGATTCCGGGACGTCCCGGGCGAGAACGCCCCCCCGCCCGGTTCCCCCGCCCCCCGCACGGGGGATGCGGTTGATCACGAACGGGCCGTGCTCGTGTGCTTACCCGTACGGGCGCCCTAACCTGTTTGCTCACACCGTCTGTTGGGGGCCGAAGGATGCGAACCGGGGGAACGCCGGGCGGCGTCGTCGACGGCCGCTACACACTGCTGCGGCCGCTCGGCCGCGGCGGCATGGGTGTGGTGTGGGAAGCCCTCGACACGCGGCTCAACCGCCAGGTCGCCGTCAAGGAGCTGCTGTTCCGGGGCGCGGTCGACCCGGACACCCAGGCCCAGTGGGTGCGCCGTGCGCGGCGCGAGGCCGAGGCGATCGCACGGATCGACCACGAGCACGTGGTCGCCGTCCACGACGTCATCGAGGCCGAGGGCCAGGTGTGGATCGTGATGGAGCAGGTCGACCCGCACTCGCTGGCCGACCTGCTGCGCGAGCACGACCGGCTGCCGCCGCTGAACGTGGCCCGGATCGGCCTGGAGGTGCTGCGCGGGCTGCGGGCCGTGCACGCCGCCGCCGTGCTGCACCGCGACGTCAAACCGCACAACATCCTCTTCCGCCGGGACGGCAGGGCGGTGCTGATGGACTTCGGCATCGCGACCTTCGAGGGTGCCGCCCAGGTGACGCGGCGCCACGAGACGGTGGGCACCCCGCAGTACCTCGCCCCCGAGCTGGCCTCCCCGTGGACCGACGGGCCGCGGGAGGCGGCCCCGGCGGCCGACCTGTGGTCCCTGGGGGTGACGCTGTTCGAGGCGGTGGAGGGCCGGGCCCCGTTCCGCGGCCCCACCCCCGTCGAGGTGCTGCACGCGGTGCGCCACGCGGACCTGCCCCCGATGCGGCACGCCGGGCCCCTGCGCCCCCTGATCGAGGGCCTGCTGGTCAAGGACCCCGAGTCCCGCACGGGCGCCGCGCGGGCGGAGCAGCTGCTGCAGCACGTGGCCCAGGAGACCCCGCTCCAGCCGCTGCCGCTGCCCCGGCCCGCCCGGGCGGGGGACGGCCGCAACGACACGGACGGCGGCCGGGAGGCCGGCACCACCACCGAGGTCCACCTGGAACGGACCCCGGTCCCGTCGCCCCTCCCCGCCGCGCCGGACGCCCCGCGGCCGCCGGCCGCCTCCCGCCGGCGCCGCGCCCTGCTGCGCGCCGCGGCCGGCGCGGCGGGACTGGCCCTGCTGGCCGCCGCGGGCTGGTACGGGGTGGAGCGGCTGCGCGAGGAGGCCGCCCCCCGGCTGTCCTCCTCGCCCACCTGGCAGGCGGCCCGGGACAGGGGGTACCTGCTGGTGGGGGTCAAGGAGGACCAGCCGGGCCTGAGCCGCCTGGTGGACCCCGCCACCGGCGAGTACGAGGGCTTCGACGTGGACCTGGCCCGGGCCGTCGCCGAGCGCCTGGGCTTCGAGGAGGTGCGGTTCGAGACGGTGAACACCAAGAGCCGCGAGTACCGGCTCACCAGCGGCCAGGTGGACCTGATAGTCGCCTCGTACAGCATCACCGAGGAGCGCAAGAAGGAGGTGGACTTCGCCGGGCCGTACTACCTGGCCGGCCAGGACTTCCTGGTGCGCGAGGACACCGACGGCATCGACGGCGTGGAGGACCTGGCGGGGCGCCAGGTGTGCACCGTGGAGAGGTCGACGCCCGCGGAGCGCCTGGAGGACGAGTACCCCCGCATAAAGCGCCAGTTGCGCGTCTCCTACGGGGTGTGCGTGGACGAACTGCTGGCCGGCACGGTGGACGCGGTGACCACCGACGACGTCATCCTGGCCGGCTACCGGGCGGCCCACCCGGACCGGCTGCGGCTGCTGGGCGCCCCCTTCGCCATCGAGTACTACGGCGTCGGCCTGCACAAGGGCGAGCCCGCCCTGAAGGCCGCGGTGTGCGAGGCGATAAGGGAGCAGATCGACTCGGGCGCGTGGAAGAGGAGCTACGACCGGCACCTCAAGCCGCTGGCCCCCGCCGAGCTCTCCGACAGCCGCCCGCCGGAGCTGGGGGAGTGCCCGCGCCCCTGACGCCCGGCCCGCACGCCGTATGCCCGCACGGCTTCGGCCCGCACGGCTTCGGCCCGCACCCCGCCGGCCCGCGCGCCGCCGCTCAGACGACGGGCGCCGAGCGGGGCACCGAGAGGGTGACCTCCAGGCCGTGGGGGTCTCGGGGCGCGTAGGTGATGCCGCCGCCGCCCGCGGTGAGCAGGGCGCGGGCGATGGACAGCCCGAGTCCGGAGCCGTCGACGTTCTGGTGCCGCCCGCTGCGCCAGAACCGGTCCCCGATGCGGGAGAGCTCCTCCTCGGCCAGTCCCGGGCCCCCGTCGGCCACGGTGATCTCCACGGTGCCGGTGAGCACCCGCACCCGCACCTCCACCCCCTCGCCGGCGGGGGTGAACTTGATCGCGTTGTCCACCACGGCGTCCAGCGCGCTGGACAGGGCGATCGGGTCGGCCCACCCGGTCGCGGCGCCGGGGCCGTCGTAGGCCAGGGCGACCTCCTGCCGCCCGGCGGCGGCCTGCCAGGCGGCCACCCGCTCCGCCGCCAGCTCGGCGATGTCGGTGATCTTCAGGTCGGGTTCGGCGTGCTCGGCCAGGGCCAGGCCGAGCAGGTCGTCCAGGACCCTGGCCAGCCGCCGGCCCTCCTCCTTCACCGAGGCCAGCTCCGCCCGGTGCTCCCCGGGCAGCGAGTAGCCCAGGACCTCGATCCGCAGCATCAGTGCCGCGAGCGGATTGCGCAGCTGGTGCGAGGCGTCGGCGACGAACGCGCGCTGCTGCTCCAGGACGTCCTGGAGGTGGTCGGCCATCTCGTTGAACGAGCCCGCCAGCCGCCGCAGCTCGGGAGGGCCGCCGGCCGGGGCCACCCGGGACTTCAGGCGGCCGGTCGCGATGTCGTGGGTGACGGCGTCCAGGAGTCTCACCGGGCGCAGCACCCAGCCGGTGAGGCGGACGGCGGCCAGGACGGCCACCAGCATGGCCGCCGCCTCGCCCGCGCCGAGCACCAGCCAGTCGTGCAGGATGCGCGAGCGCAGGCCGTCGGTGGGCGAGTCGGTGAGCACCACGGCGACCACGTCGCCGTCGCGCACGATCGGGGAGGCGACGACCAGCCGCCGGTCCCGCCAGGGCCACGCCTGCGGCGGGTCGTGGCTGCGCCGCCCGTCCAGGGCCTCCTCGAAGGCGCGGTCGGTCTCCTCGTCCCCGGGCAGCCGCCAGCCGGCGGGGGCGACGGCCATCGGGGCGCGGTCGCGGTGGAAGACGCCGGCCCGGATGCGGTAGAGCTCCTCGTAGCGGCGCAGCTCGGAGGCGAGGGTGGCCCTCTTCCCCTCCTCGTCCAGGCCGGGCGGGGCCGCCTCGGCGGTGCGGGCGGTGACGAACTGCGCGACGGCGGCGAACCGCGCGGCGTCGTCCATGCGGTCGACGACGACCTTCTGCTGCTGCGCGGCGGCCAGGCTGGCCGCCAGGGGGAAGCCCAGGGCGAGCAGGACGCCGGCCATCAGGGAGAGCAGGATCGCCAGGAGTCGGGTGCGCACCGCGGCCCGGTCCTAGTCCGTGGGCGGGACGAGCCGGTAGCCGACCCCGCGCACGGTCTCGATCAGGGCGGGCAGCTTGAGCTTGGAGCGCAGCGAGGCCACGTGCACCTCGAGGGTGCGGCCGGTCCCCTCCCAGCTGGTCTGCCAAACCTCGCTGATGATCTGCTCGCGCCGGAAGACGACGCCGGGGCGCTTGGCGAGCAGCGCCAGCAGGTCGAACTCCTTGCGGGTGAGGGCGACCCCCACGCCGTTGACCTCGACCCTGCGGCCGGCCTGCTCCAGGGTGACCGGGCCCAGGACGACCGGGGCCAGGACGGCCGTGCCGGAGGGGGCACCCGCGTGGCCGGGAGGGTTGGGCAGGGGGGTCTCCTGGGTGTCCTCGGAGCTGCGGCGGCTCACCGCGTGGATGCGGGCGAGCAGTTCCCCGGTGTCGTAGGGCTTGACGACGTAGTCGTCCGCGCCCAGGTTGAGGCCGTGGATGCGGGAGCGGACGTCCGCGCGGGCGGTGACCATGATCACCGGTACGCGGCTCACGCGGCGGATGCGGCTGCACACCGCGAAGCCGTCCTGGTCCGGCAGCCCCAGGTCCAGCAGCACCACCCGGTGGGGGTCGCCGCCGTCCGGCAGGAGCGCCTGCAGCGCCTCCTCGCCGTTCCGCGCGTGGGTGACGGCGATGCCGTGCCGGCCGAGCACCGCCCTGAGCGCGGCCGCGACGTGCTCGTCGTCCTCCACCAGCAGCAGTCGCAACGCGCTGCTCCTCCTTCGCCTTCCCGTCGGTCCCGAATCGTTCCTCCGGTGAAGTGACACCGATTCGTACGGGCGGCGTCAAGCGGATCACGCCCGTGCGGAGGAGAAGTTACGCAGACGGTATCGGCCACCCTGTCCGGTATCCACTCTGCGTGTACGGCCGGTGGCCGTATCGTTATGCTCAATTTCCGCTCAGATGTGATGACGCAGGTCGCCCCGCCTCACTAGGGTCGGCGCAATCCCGCCGACCGGAGACGGAGCTGACCGCCCATGACCGAGGTCTTTGTGACCAAGGACGCCGCACCCGCGGACGATCCCCTGGTCGTGCTGGAGAACGTGAACAAGCACTTCGGCGCTCTGCACGTGCTCCAGGACATCGACCTGACCATCGCCCGCGGCGAGGTCGTGGTCGTCATCGGACCCTCCGGGTCCGGAAAGTCCACGCTGTGCCGCACCATCAACCGTCTGGAGACGGTCGACTCGGGCACCATCCGCATCGACGGCAGGCCGCTGCCCGCCGAGGGCCGCGAGCTCGCCCGGCTGCGCGCCGACGTCGGCATGGTCTTCCAGTCGTTCAACCTGTTCGCGCACAAGACCGTTCTGGAGAACGTCGTGCTCGGCCAGGTCAAGGTGCGCAGGGCCGACAAGAAGGCCGCCGAGCAGAAGGCGCGTGCGCTGCTGGAGCGCGTGGGCGTGGGCAACCAGGCGGACAAGTACCCCGCCCAGCTGTCCGGCGGACAGCAGCAGCGCGTGGCGATCGCCCGCGCGCTGGCCATGGACCCGAAGGTCATGCTCTTCGACGAGCCGACCTCCGCCCTGGACCCGGAGATGATCAACGAGGTCCTGGAGGTCATGCAGCAGCTGGCCCGGGACGGCATGACGATGGTCTGCGTCACCCACGAGATGGGCTTCGCCCGCTCCGCCGCCAACCGCGTGCTCTTCATGGCCGACGGCCGGATCGTCGAGCAGGCGAGCCCCGAGGAGTTCTTCACCAACCCCAAGAGCGACCGGGCCAAGGACTTCCTGTCGAAGATCCTCCACCACTGAGAAGGCAAGGGATGTCTCCCATGAAGTTCCGCAAGACCGCCGCAGCGACCTTCGCCGTCCTGGCGCTCACCGCGACCGCCGCCTGTGGCGGCAAGGAGGGCACCCCCTCCTCCAACGCCAAGCCGAGCAACTCCTCCGGCGAGACCCCGGAGCTGCCCACCTACAAGGTGGCCTCCGGCGTCGACCTCGAGGGCTCCGACACCTTCGACCGGATCAAGAAGAACGGCAAGGTCACCATCGGCGTCAAGAACGACCAGCCGTACCTGGGCTTCGAGGACCCCAACACCGGGGAGCGCTCGGGCTTCGACATCGAGATCGCCAAGATGATCGCGGCCGACCTCGGCCTGTCCGCCGACAAGATCACGTACAAGACGATCGACTCGAAGAACCGCGAGACCGCGATCTCCCAGGGCCAGGTCGACTACTACGTCGGCACCTACACGATCAACGACGAGCGCAAGAAGAAGATCTCCTTCGCCGGCCCGTACTACATCGCCGGGCAGAGCCTGCTGGTCCGCAAGGACGACGACTCCATCAAGTCCGAGGAAGACCTCAAGGGCAAGAAGGTCTGCTCCATCAGCGGCTCCACCCCCCTGATGAACATCCAGAAGGGCAACTACGGCGCCGAGATCGTCGCGCTGGACAAGTACACGGACTGCGTCAAGCAGCTCACCGACGGCCAGGTGGACGCGGTGACCACCGACGACGCCATCCTCAAGGGCTACGCCGCCCAGCAGCCCAAGGTCCTCAAGGTGGTCGGCGAGCCGTTCTCCGACGAGCCCTACGGCGTCGGCCTCCCCAAGAACGACAAGGTCTTCCAGGAGGCCCTGCTCGACGCGCTGCAGAACCACATGGACAACGGCGACTGGAAGAAGGCGTACGACGCCACGCTCGGCCTCTCCGGCTCCCCGGCCGACGAGCCGCCGGCGCTCGAGCGCAACTGACCGGCGACTGATCCGCGCGGCTGCCGGCCGCGCCCCTGCGCGGGGCGCGGCCGGCGGCCGGGCGAACCTGCGGAGACCTGATGAACGTACTGCTCGACCACTTCTCGCTGTTCCGCGACGGATTCCTGGGAACCCTGTCGCTGACCGCGGTCAGTGCGGTGATAGCCCTCGTGCTGGGCGCCCTCGTCGCGGCCTGCCGCGTGTCGCCGGTACCGCCGCTGCGGGCCTTCGGCACCATGTGGGTCACCCTGCTGCGCAACACCCCGCTGACCCTGCTGTTCCTGGTCGCGATCTTCGTCGTGCCGCAGGTCTTCTTCCCCGGCCTGAGCTACTACACCCTGTCCGTGTGGGCCCTGGGCTGCTACACCTCCGCCTTCGTCTGCGAGGCGCTGCGCTCGGGCATCAACACGGTCCCGGTCGGGCAGGCCGAGGCCGCCCGCAGCCTGGGGATGACCTTCGGCCAGACCCTGCGGCTGATCGTCCTGCCCCAGGCGGGACGCACCGTCGTGCCCCCGATGAGCAGCATCCTCATCGCCCTCACCAAGAACACCTCCCTCGCCGGCGCCTTCAACGTCTTCGAACTCTTCGGGGCCCAGAAGACGCTGAGCGAACTGGGGTACAGCATCGTGGTGATCTTCGGCTGGATCGCCCTCGCCTACCTGATCATCACCCTGACCCTCAGCGGCCTGTTCCGGCTGCTGGAGAACCGGCTGGCGGTGGCCCGATGAGTGCCAGTGTCCTCTACGACGTCCCCGGCCCCCGGGCCCGCAGGCGCAACCTCCTCTACTCGGTGGTCGGCGGGGCCGCCCTCCTCGGGCTGCTGGTCTTCGTCGTCATGCGCCTGTACTCGCAGGGGCAGTTCGAGTCCTACATGTGGGACCTGTTCGAGTACAACGGCATCCGGCAGCGCCTCCTGGACGGCCTGGTCTCGACGCTGCTGGCCTTCTCGATGGCCGCCGTGCTCTCCCTGGTGCTCGGCGCGCTGCTGGCGGCGGGCCGGCTCTCCGACCACCGCCCGGTGCGCTGGGTCTGCACCGCGGTCGTGGAGTTCTTCCGGGCGATGCCGCTGCTGATCATGATCTTCGCCCTCTACCTCAGCGTCTTCACCGGGACGCCGCTGTGGGCCCTGGTCATCGGCCTCACCCTCTACAACGGCTCCGTCCAGGCCGAGGTGATCCGCGCCGGCATCAACTCCGTGCCCAAGGGGCAGGCCGAGGCCGCCTACGCCCTCGGCATGCGCAAGACCCAGGTGATGCTGACCGTCCTGGTCCCCCAGGCCGTGCGGGCGATGCTCCCGACGATCATCAGCCAGCTGGTGGTGACCCTCAAGGACACCTCGCTCGGCTACGTCATCACCTACGAGGAGCTGCTCTACGCGGGCGGCGTGATCATGCGGAACACCGTCACCGAGGGCGGCAACCCGTACGTGCCCGTCGTGATCGTGGTCGGCACCGTCTACGTCCTGATGTGCCTGGCGCTGTCCTACCTGGCCACCTGGATCGAGAAGCGCGGGCGGCGCAGCCGCAAGGGCACTCCGCCCGCCGCCCCGGACGCGTCCGCGCCGACCCCGGGCGCCGTGCCGCCGCAGATGGCCCCGGAGGCGGCCCTCGAAGCCCCCCGGAAGAGCTGACGCCCCGTCTGCTCCCCGACGCCCCGCAGGCCTTGTCCCAGGTCGGCGGGGCGTCCGCCGTCAGGGGTGCGTGCGCCGGGCGCGCCCCCGCCCCCGCTTGACGCGGGCATCACCAGCGGCTTGCATACGTTCTGTGATCGTGGATCCGGTGATCGTCGCCGGCGCCGGGCCGACAGGGCTGACCCTGGCGCTCGCGCTCGCCCGGCACGGTGTACCCAGCGTTGTTCTCGACGAGGCCGACGGCCCGCCGCGCGGCGGGCCGCGCTCGGCCGTGCTGCGCCCCGACACGGTGGCCCTGTACGAGCGGCTGGGCCACCGCGGCCCGGACGCCGACGGAGCCCGGTGGGGCGCCTGGCGCACCGTGCGCCGCCGGCAGGAGGTGCTGCGGGTCGACTTCGCCCCCGGCCCCTCCGGCACCGCCGCCCCCGGGGCGGGGAGCGGGACGGGGGCCGGACGGCCGGCCTCCCCCCTGCACGTCCTCCAGCACCGCCTCCAGCACGGCCTGGCCGAGGCCGCCGCCGGGCAGGAGCCGATCCGGCTCGTCCCCGGCTGCCGGGTCGTCCGCGTCGAGCAGGACGACGACGGCGTCACCGTGCACACCGACGGCGGCCCCGCCCCCTCGTGGCGCGGCAGCTTCCTGGTCGGGTGCGACGGCCCCCGCTCCACCGTGCGCAAACTGCTGCGCGTCCGCTTCCCCGGGCGCACCGCGGTGGACCGGTACGCGGTCGCCGTGCTGCGCGCCCCCCTTCCGTTCCCCGGAGAATCGCTCCTGCACCGGGACCCGCCGTGGCGCGGGGACACCGAGGTGACGGCCCGTCCGCTGCCCGACGACGTGTGGCGCCTGGACTGGCGCCTCCCGCAGGCGGCGCGCGGGGGCTCCCCCCTGACGCCGGACGACCTGGTGGCCAGGATCCGCAACACCCTCGGCGGCTGGTGCGGCGAGGTCCCCCCGTACGACCTGCACGCGGCCGTGGAGTACACCGTGCACCAGCGGCTCGCCCGGCGGTGGCGCGTCGGCCGGATCTTCCTGGCCGGCGACGCCGCGCACGTGCTGGGCGCCCTGGGCATGCAGTCGGTCGACGAGGGTGCGCGCGACGCCGACAACCTGGCGTGGAAGCTGGCCATGGTCCTGCGCGGCGAGGCCCCAGACGCGCTGCTGGACACCTACCAGACCGAGCGGCGGGGCGCCGTCGGCGCACGGCTGCGCGCCGCCGACCAGGCCCTGCCCCTGCTGCGCTCCTCCGGCCCGCTGCACGCCGTCCGGCGCTCGGTGCTGTCCGGGTCAATGCGCAGGCACGGGGCGCTGCTCTCCGACGGCAACCTGGGCACCGGGCTGCTCGGGGCACCCCCGGTCCACAGCCCCCCTCCGGCGCCCGGGCCCGCCCGGGGCGGCGGGCGGGCCGTGCCGCAGCCGCGCACCGCCACCCCACCGGGCGCGGTGGTCGAGGACGTCGCGGTGACGGCCGTCGACGGATCCCCCGGGCGGCTGCGCGACCGGCTGGGCCGCCACCTGCTGGTGCTGCTGGTCGCCCCGGGAACCGGGGTGTGGGAGAGCCGCCACTGGCTCACCGCCGGGCTGATGCCCCGGCTCGCGGAGGCCACGGCGGCGCTGCCGGTGCCCGCGGAGCTCCTGGTGACCGAGGCCTATCCGGGGGCGGTGGCGCACACGGTCCTGCTGGTCCGGCCGGACGGGCACCTGGTCGCCACGATGACCGGCTGCCGGCCCGAGGAACTGCGCGCCCACGTCGAGGCGGTACGCGGCGGGGCCGGCGGACCGCCGCCCCGGGAACCCTCCGAAGACCGTTCCGGGGAATCCTCCGGGGACTCCTCGGGAGCACCGGCAGGGGCCCCCTCCGGGAGCCGCACCGGAAGCGGCTGAACCTCCCTGCCGAGCCTCCCCGCCGGGCCTTCCCGCTTCTGCAGCCGGGCGCGCCGTGCGTCCCGCGGCCGGTGCGGCGGGGCTTCAGCGAGTGGTCTCGGTGACGCGGCTCTCGCGGACGACGGTGATCCGGACCCGTCCCGGGCCGGCCAGCTCCTCCTGCACCCGCCTGGCCATGTCGCGGGCGATGGCCCGTGCCCGGAGGTCGTCGACCGCCTCGGGGCGGACCATCACCCGGACCTCCCGGCCGGCCTGCACCGCGTACGCCTTCTCGACCCCCTCGTACGAGGCCGCGATCCGCTCCAGCCCCTGCAGCCGGCGCACGTACGTCTCCAGCGACTCCCGGCGCGCCCCGGGCCGGCCTCCCGAGACGGCGTCCGCGACCTGGACGAGCACCGCCTCGACCGTTCGGGGCTCGATCTCGTCGTGGTGCGCCGCGATGGCGTGCACGACCTTCTCCGACTCGCCGAAACGGCGTGCGGCCTCCGCCCCGACGGCCGCGTGGCTGCCCTCCGCCCGGCGGGTCAGCGCCTTGCCGACGTCGTGCAGCAGCGCGCCGCGCCTGGCCAGCTGCGGGTCGGCGCCCAGTTCGCTCGCCAGCATCGCCGCCAGGCGGCCGGACTCCACCAGGTGGGCCAGGACGTTCTGCCCGTAGGAGGTCCGGTACCGCAGCCGCCCCAGGAGGGCCACCAGCTCGGGGTGCATGTCGGTGATGCCGGCGTCGGTGACCGCGTCCTCGCCGGCCCTCAGGCAGCGCCGCTCGACCTCGGCGCGGCTGCGCTCGTACGCCTCCTCGATCCGGGGCGGGTTGATGCGTCCGTCGGCGACCAGTGCCTCCAGCGCCAGGCGGGCGGTCTCGCGCCGCACCGGGTCGAAGCAGGAGAGCAGCACGGCCCCGGGGGTGTCGTCCACTAGCAGGTCCACCCCGGTCACCGATTCGAAGCTGCGGATGTTGCGGCCCTCCCGGCCGATGATCCGGGCCTTCATGTCGTCCCCGGGGAGGGGCAGCACGGACACCACCGCCTCGGTGGTCCGCTCGCCGGCGATCCGCTGGAGCACCCCGGCCAGGATCCGACGGGCCCGCGCCTCCCCCTCGCGGCGGGCCTCCTCCTCGATCTCCCGGACGGTCGCCGCCGCCTCCAGCACGGCCCGGTCCTCCGCGGCGCGCACGATCTCCGCCCTGGCCTCCCGCACCGTCATCGCGGCGGTCCGCTCGAGGATCCGGCGGCGGTCCGCCTCGGCCTCCGCCAGTTCGGCGCGGCGGCGGTCCAGCGCGCCGAGTTCCTCGGCCAGCCTCAGGCTGCGGGCGCGCAGTTCCTCCGTCTCGGCGTCCAGCCGCGCCTCGCGGTCGGCCAGCCGCTGCTCCCGGCGCTCCAGGTCGGCCCGCAGCTCGCGGGCCTCCTCGCGGGCGGCGGCGCGGACCCCGGCGGCCTCCGCCTCCGCTGCGGACCGCACCTCCTCGCGCACGCGGCGCAACCGGCGCAGCTGCGCCGCGGTGCCGGCGGCCAGCACCGCCAGGGCGACGGCCACCGCGACGGCCGATCCCGCGGGCAGCGGGAAGCTGCCCACCAGCGCGACGCCCATGGCCCCTCCCCCGAACCGTCCCTCACCGTACGTGGGCCATTGTCGACGCAAAGGAACGACGGGGGAACCGTACGCGCCGGTTTCACCCGTCCCTTCCTTTTTCTTCCCCGCCGGGTCCGTCAGTCCGGGAGGTGCTCCTGGAGGAACTCCGGGTCCTCGCCCTCCTCCTCGAGCGCCCTGCGGACGACCCGGAGGGCGAGGCCCTCGGAGTAGCCCTTGCGGGCCAGCATTCCGGCAAGGCGGCGGACCCTTCGCTCCCGGTCCAGACCGCGGGTGGCCCGCAGCTTGCGGTCCACCAGTTCTCGGGCGGTGGCCTCTTCCCGGTCCGGGTCGAGTTGTCCGACGGCCCGGTCGACCAGTTCGGAGTCGACGCCGCGGACGCGCAGCTCGCGGGCGAGGGCCCGCCGGGCCAGGCCCCGGCCCCGGTGCCGGGACTCGACCCAGGCGTCGGCGAACGCCCGGTCGTCGATGAGCCCGACGTCCTCGAAGCGGGACAGCACCTTCTCCGCCGCGTCCTCGGGGATGCCCTTGCGGCGCATGGCCTCGGCGAGTTGGCCGCGGGTGCGGGGGGTTCCGGTGAGCAGCCTCAGGCAGAGATTGCGGGCGGCCTCCTCCGGGTCCGCCGGGACCTCGGGCTCCCGCGCCCTCCGCGGCGGCTCCCGCCCGTCCGTGGACCCGGCGGAGCCGCCGCCTCTCCTCGCCACCGCGCTCAGGCCTTGGTCGCGGCCGTCGCCTTGGTGGCCCGGACCGCCTTGGTGGCCGTGGTGGCCTTGCCCGCGGGAGCAGCCGCAGCGGCGGGCGCGGCGGCGGGAGCGGTGCCCGCGGGGGCCTCCTTGCCGGCCTTGTCCGCCTCGGTGGCGCCGTCGGCGGCCGCCTCGGGCTTGACCCCGATGCCGAGCTTCTCCTTGATCTTCCTCTCGATCTCGTCGGCGAGGTCGGGGTTGTCCTTGAGGAAGTTGCGCGAGTTCTCCTTGCCCTGGCCGAGCTGGTCGCCCTCGTAGGTGTACCAGGCGCCGGACTTGCGGACGAAGCCGTGCTCGACGCCCATGTCGAGCAGGCCGCCCTCGCGGCTGATGCCCTGGCCGTAGAGGATGTCGAACTCGGCCTGCTTGAAGGGCGGAGCGACCTTGTTCTTGACGACCTTGACGCGGGTGCGGTTGCCGACGGCCTCGGTGCCGTCCTTGAGGGTCTCGATGCGGCGGATGTCCAGGCGCACCGAGGCGTAGAACTTCAGCGCCCGGCCACCGGTGGTGGTCTCCGGGGAGCCGAACATCACGCCGACCTTCTCGCGCAGCTGGTTGATGAAGATCGCGGTGGTCTTGGACTGGTTGAGCGCACCGGTGATCTTGCGCAGGGCCTGGCTCATCAGCCGGGCCTGCAGGCCGACGTGGGAGTCGCCCATCTCGCCCTCGATCTCGGCGCGCGGCACCAGGGCGGCCACCGAGTCGATGACGATCAGGTCGAGCGCGCCCGAGCGGATCAGCATGTCGGTGATCTCGAGGGCCTGCTCGCCGGTGTCGGGCTGGGAGAGGATGAGGGAGTCGGTGTCCACACCGAGCTTCCTGGCGTACTCGGGGTCCAGGGCGTGCTCGGCGTCGACGAACGCCACCGTGCCGCCGGCCCTCTGGGCGTTGGCGACGGCGTGCAGGGTCAGGGTGGTCTTGCCGGAGGACTCCGGGCCGTACACCTCGACCACCCGGCCGCGGGGCAGGCCGCCCACGCCGAGGGCGACGTCGAGCGCGGTCGACCCGGTGGGGATGACCTCGATCGGCTCGTGCACCTTGTCGCCGAGACGCATGACGGCGCCCTTGCCGAACTGCCGTTCAATCTGCGCGAGCGCGGCGTCGAGCGCCTTGTCTCGGTCGGTTCCTGCCATGGCTTCCACCCGGTTTGCTTGAGTCGATCGCTTCACATCCACCGACGCTACTGCCTGGCACTGACAGAGCGGGGGGACGAGGGCCGGGCTGTGGAAAACCCGGCCCCCCTCATGAGAATGCTTGTTCGATTTTCGTGTCAAGCCGCCACGCGGACGGTCAGCGCCGGATCCGCCGGTACACCGCCCGGCGCGCCCGGGCGAGCAGCGCCGACTCCCGCCGACGCCGCGGATTCGGCCGGTGGGCCCGCGGGTCGGTGACGTCGTAGCGCTTGACGTAGGCGCCGAGGAAGCCCTGGAGGGTGGCCGTGGCCGGGATCGCGATCAGGGCCCCCACCGCCCCCAGCAGCGCGGTGCCCGCGATCACCGAGCCGAAGGCGACCGCGGGGTGGATGTTCACGGTCCGCGCGGTGATCCTCGGCTGCAGCACGTAGTTCTCGAACTGCTGGTAGACCACGACGAACCCGATCACCCACACCGCGTCCCACGGGTCCTGGGTGAAGGCCAGCAGCGCCGGCAGCGCGCCGGCGAAGTAGGTGCCCACCGTGGGCACGAACTGCGAGACGAGCCCCACCCACACCGCCAGCGCCGACGCGTAGGGCACGCCCAGCGCCTCCAGCAGCACGTAGTGCGCCCCCGCCGACACCAGGGCCATCAGCCCGCGCGAGTACAGGTAGCCGCCGGTCTTGGCGACCGCGATCTCCCAGGCCCGCAGCACCTCCGCCTGGCGGTGCGGCGGCAGCACCGAGCACAGCGTCCGGCGCAGCCGCGGCCCGTCGGCGGCGAAGTAGAAGGCGAACAGGCCGATGGTCAGCGTCTGGAACAGGCCGCCCAGGAGCGTGGCGGACAGCCCCCACACGTCACTGGCGTTCTGCTGCACGTAGTTGCGCAGCCAGTCCGAGCCGAGCACGTCCCGCTGGACGTCGCCCAGGGAGATGTCGGTGCGGAAGGTGGCATTGATCCAGGAGACCAGTGCGTCGATGTAGTCGGGCAGGTCCTTGGCGATGGTGCTCAACTGGTCCACGACCAGCGAGCCCAGCGCCGTGACGAACAGGGCGACGGCCGTGAACACCCCCAGGAAGACCAGGGCGGTGGCCAGTCCCCGGCGCATCCCCCGCTCCGCCATCCAGTCCACCGCGGGCTCGACCGCCAGGGCCAGGAAGAAGGCGATCAGGACGTTCAGCAGCAGCCCGATCAGCTGGTGGAACGCCCAGTTGCCGAGCTGGAAGACTCCGAAGAGGGCGAGCGCGAGGACCATCGCGCGGGGCAGCCAGGGCGGCATGCCCACCCGGTCCGGCACGGCCTCGGGAGCGGGGTCGGAGGCGGGGCCGTCGTTCTGCGGCTTCTCGGTGTGCGCGTCCACCCCGCAAGTCTGGCCCATGCGCGGCACCCCGCACGAAGGGGCCTCGTGCGGACCCGGCGCGGCGGGGCCCGGCGGGCCCGGCTCAGCGCCGCGCCGCGGGGACGTCCACGGCCGCGCACACTGCGCGCCACACGTCCTTGGCCTCCCAGCCGGCGTCCAGCGCCTCGTGCACCGTGCGGCCCCCCAACTCGGACATCACGTGGTCGCGGGCGAAGGTGTCGGCGTAGGCCGCGCCGAAGTGTTCGCCCATCCTGCGCCAGAACTCGGTCAACCGCATGCGACCAGTATCCCCGCCCCGCAGCGGCCGGCCGCCCCCGCCGGCCCCCGGCCGCTCCGGTCGGCCGGCGGATCGGCCGGCGGGTCGGCCGGTCAGCCGGTCAGCCGGTCAGCAGGCGCAGCCCCGCGGTGGTCGCGACGGCGGCGCCGATCACCACCAGGAAGGGCGCCCGGAGCAACAGGGCCACCGCCGCGGCCGCCAGGCCGGCGGCCCGGGTCGCCGCGACCGGCCACTCGGCGCCGAAGGTCTGCACAGCGGTGAGCGCTGCCAGCAGGGCCAGCGGCACGAGCGCGGCCAGACGGCGCACCAGGGGGTGCTCCAGCCGGGCCGCCGGCAGGGAGAGGCCCAGGAGCTTGACCGCGTAGCAGCCCACGGCGGTCACGCCGATCGCGATCCACGCGGTCACCGCGCCCGCCTCCGTTCCACCAGCAGCGCCAGGGGGGCGGCGAGCGCCGCGACGAGCACGGGCACCCCCGCCGGCAGGAGGGACAGTCCCGCCACCGCGACGACCACCGCGCCCAGCGCGGTGGCCCGCTCCGTCCCGCCCTCCCGCAGACGGGGCCACAGCAGGGCGAGGAAGACCGCGGGCCCGGCGGCGTCCAGCCCGTACGCCTGCGGGTCGCCCAGCGCGTCGGCGCCGAGCGCCCCCAGAAGGGTGCCGAGGTTCCACAGCACGTACAGGGAGACGCCGGTGACGGTGAACCCGATGCGCGCCGCCCGGCGGTCGGGCTGCGCCAGGGCCACGGCCGCCGTCTCGTCGATGGTCAGCTGGGCGGCGAACGGGCGCACCCAGCGCGGCGGTTCCAGCACCTGGGAGAGCCGCAGCCCGTAGAAGGCGTTGCGGACGCCGAGGAAGAGCGCGCCCGCCGCCGCAGTGAGCACCCCGCCGCCGGCCCCGAGCGCGCCCACCAGCGCGAACTGCGAGGCGCCGGTGAAGACCAGCAGGCTCAGCGCGCACGCCTGCGCCACGGTCATCCCCTCGCCCGCCGCCGTCACGCCGAAGGCGAAGCCGGACAGCCCCACCGCGATCCCGACCCCAGCGAGTCCCGGACGACCGCGCGGTCGTCGCGCGCGCCGGTGCCGCGGGGCGGGCGGCCCCCGTCGCCGGAACCGCCCCGTGCGCGGGCGGCCGGGGGCGCGGACGGGCCCGCGGGCGGGGGCGGGGCGGGAGGGTTTTCGGGTATCGCGCTCACCCGTGCAGGTTATGCGGGCCTCCGGCTCCGGCCCCGCACGGCCCCTGCGCGACCCCCCGCACCACGCCGCGCACCGCCCCGTCGGACCTGGCGGAAGACGGCGGGCCCCGGCGGAAGACGGCGGGCCCCGGCGGAAGACGGCGGGCCCCGGCGGAAGACGGCGGGCCCCGGCGGAAGACGGCGGGCCCAGCGGGTCTCAGTCACCGGGGCCCGGGATCCGGGCCACTCCGCGGGCGCCGAGGGAACGATTCAGCAACTCCTGGAGCCGGTCGGGCGACGCGTCCGGGTGGCGCGCCGCGATGACCGCCACCACCCCGCTGACGTGGGCGGCGGCCATGGACGTGCCCGACAGGGCCGCGTACCGCCCCCCGGGCCAGGCCGAGACCACCTGGTCCCCGGGACCGCCGTACGGGTCCCCGCCGGGCGCGGCGGGCCAGCCGCGCCCGGCGGCGTGGTTGGAGTAGGCGGGGCGCGTGCCCCCCGGGCCGACGGCGGTGACCCCGAGGACGCCGGGCAGCTCCCCCGGCAGCCGGACGCACTCGGGGCCCAGCCTGCGGGCCCGCGGCCGGACTCCGTCGGGGTGGTCGTGCGGGCTGCGCCCGTCGACGCGGACCGCGTCCAGGTCCTGGCCGTCGTTGCCGGCCGAGGTCACCACCACCGCGCCGCGGGAGCGCGCGTACGCCACGGCCCGGCCGACGGCCTCGATCAGGGCGGCCTGGTCCGGGTCGCCGGGGCAGTTGTACTTCCACGGGTCGGCGAAGTAACTGTTGTTGATCACCCGGGCGCCGTTGTCCGCGGCCCACAGCAGGCCGCAGACGATGTTCTCCGTGTAGTACTGCCCCGCGTCGCCCAGGAGCCGGACGGCGGCGATCCGCGCCCCCCGGCGCCACTCCGGCCACGCCGCGCCCGTCGCGGGCCGCGGCGACGGTGGCGGCGACGTGGGTGCCGTGCCCGCCGTCGGCCGGCCGGGACAGCGGGCGCCACGCCCCGGGGGAGCCGTCGGCCCGGCCGTGGACGCAGGACGCCGAGTGCCGCGGGTCCACCGCGGCGCGCAGGTCGGGTGGGTGTCGTCGACGCCGGAGTCCAGGACGGCCACCAGGACGCGCTGCAGCGCACGCCGCGGGACGGCGGCGTCCTCGGCCCCCACCATGGCGAGGTTCCAGGTCCCGCGCTCACCCGGATCGGGCACCGGCGGAGGCTCGTCGGCCCCCGCCGGTGCCCACGGGCGGCGCACTCCGCCCTCGCCGCTCTCACCGTCCTCACCGCTCCTGCCGCCCTCACCGCCCTCGCCGGCCACGGGGAGACCGGGCTCCCTGCCGTCGCGCGGCAGGGCGGGGGCGGCGGCGTCCGCCCTGCCGCGCTCCTGCGGGGCCGACAGGGCCGAGGCGGCGGGCGACAGCCGCGGGGCGGCCGCCGGAGCGGGCCGGCCGCTGCGGGGCCGGGCCGCCGTCACGGCGGGCGGGACGGCGGCCAGCGGTGCCGTGCGGGTGGCGCCCGCGGCGCGGACGCCCGGGGCGTTCCTCAGCCGGGCGGCGAAGTCCGGGGCGGAGGACCAGGCCAGGACCGTGCCGATCTGCCGGTGGACGGTGCCGGGCCGCCCGCCCGCCTCGCGCACGGCGCGGACCGCGGCCCCGGCCCCGGCGGCGTCCGCCCGGGAGGCGACCACGAGGTAGCTGATCCAGCGGCGCGCCCCGGTCCCGCCCGGTGCCGCGCCGAGCAGCAGGGCGAGCAGGGCCAGCAGCACCAGGACGTGCAGCGCGCCCGCGGCCCCTGCGCCCCTTCGGCGGTCCGCATGCTGCCCAAGCACCTTCGCTCCCGGAGTCGGCCGGTCCCGGGGCGCCCCGGGGACTGTGGCCGATACTAGGGGCTTTTCTTCGTAAATACGGTCATTTCGCCCCCTGGCGTGGGGTCCGTCCCGGTTGTCGGTGCGGCACGGCAGGATTGACGGCATGCCCCAGCAGCCGGACAAATCCCCGCTCCCTCCCGCCCGCCGGCAGCAGGCCCCGGCCCCGCACGTCCCGGAGCCCGGCGCCGTCCCCGGGGACGGCACGGACCCCAAAAGCGGCACGGCCCTTGGGGGCGGTGCGGGCGCGGAGGGCGGCGCGGGCACGGGGGGCGCCGCGGAGGGGCCGGAGGCCGCCCTGGCCGGCTTCTCCGCCGCGACCCGGGCCTGGTTCACCGGTGCCTTCCGCTCCCCCACCGCCGCCCAGGCCGGAGCCTGGAGGGCGATCGGGCAGGGGTCGGACGTCCTGGTCGTCGCCCCCACCGGTTCCGGCAAGACCCTGGCCGCGTTCCTCGCCGCGCTGGACGGCCTCGCCTCCTCCCCCGCGCCCGCCGAGGAGAAGCGGCGCTGCCGGGTGCTGTACGTCTCCCCCCTCAAGGCCCTGGCGGTGGACGTGGAGCGCAACCTGCGCAGCCCGCTGACCGGTCTGCGCCACGAGGCGGTGCGGCTGGGCCTCCCCGAGCCGCAGATCCGGGTCGGCGTCCGGTCCGGCGACACCCCGGCCGCCGAGCGCCGCTCGCTGGCGGCCCGGCCGCCGGACATCCTGATCACCACGCCGGAGTCGCTGTTCCTGATGCTGACCTCCGCGGCGCGCGAGTCGCTCGCCGGCGTCGAGACGGTGATCCTGGACGAGGTGCACGCGGTCGCCGGGAGCAAGCGGGGCGCCCACCTGGCTCTCACCCTGGAGCGGCTGGACGAGCTGCTGGAGCGCCCCGCCCGCCGCATCGGCCTGTCCGCGACCGTCCGCCCCGTCGACGAGGTCGCCCGCTTCCTCTCGCCGCGGCGCCGGGTCACCGTGGTCCAGCCGGAGTCCGCCAAGGAGTTCGACCTGTCGGTCGTGGTGCCGGTGGAGGACCTCGGCGAGCTGGGGGGCTCCCCCGCGGCCGACGCCCACAGCGGTCCGGCCGCAGGCCCCGAGCAGCAGGCGTCGATCTGGCCGCACGTCGAGGAGCGGATCGCGGACCTGGTCCAGGCGCACCGGTCGACCATCGTGTTCGCCAACTCCCGCCGCCTGGCCGAGCGGCTGTGCAACCGGCTCAACGAGATCGCGCACGAGCGCGCCACCGGCGAACCGCTGCCCGCCGACCACGCCGCGGCCGCCCTGGCGGGCGCCTCCGGCACCGGCAGGGGGGCCGCTCCGGTGCTCGCCCGCGCCCACCACGGCTCGGTCTCCAAGGAGCAGCGTGCCCTGGTCGAGGAGGACCTCAAGGCCGGCCGGCTGCCCGCCGTGGTGGCCACCTCCAGCCTGGAGCTGGGCATCGACATGGGTGCGGTCGACCTGGTCGTCCAGGTCGAGTCGCCCCCCTCGGTCGCCTCCGGCCTGCAGCGGGTGGGCCGGGCGGGCCACCGGGTGGGGGCGGTCTCGGCCGGTGTGGTCTTCCCCAAGTACCGGGGCGACCTCGTCCAGGCGGCGGTGGTCACCGAGCGGATGCGGGCCGGCGCCATCGAGGCGCTGCGGGTCCCCTCCAACCCGCTGGACGTCCTGGCGCAGCAGGTCGTGGCGATGACCGCCATGGACGCGTGGGACACCGAGGAGCTGCTGGCCGTGGTGCGGCGCGCGGCGCCGTTCGCCGCCCTGCCGCGGTCCGCGTTCGAGTCCGTGCTGGACATGCTGGCCGGGCGCTACCCCTCCGACGCCTTCGCCGAGCTGCGGCCGCGCGTGGTGTGGGACCGGGTGGCGGGCACCGTCACCGGGCGCCCCGGGGCGCAGCGGCTGGCCGTCACCTCCGGGGGCACCATCCCCGACCGCGGGATGTTCGGGGTCTTCCTGGCCGGCGCGGACCCGAAGAAGGGCGGGGGCCGGGTCGGGGAGCTGGACGAGGAGATGGTCTACGAGTCCCGGGTGGGCGACGTGTTCACCCTGGGCACCACCTCCTGGCGGATCGAGGACATCACCCGGGACCGGGTGCTGGTCACCCCCGCCCCCGGCGTGCCGGGGCGGCTGCCCTTCTGGAAGGGCGACTCGCTGGGCCGCCCGCTGGAGCTGGGCCGCGCGGTGGGCGCCTTCCTGCGGGAGATCGGCGCGCTGGGGGCGGAGGCCGCCCGGAAGCGGCTGCGCGCCGCGGGCCTGGACGACTGGGCGGCCGGCAACCTGCTGGCCTACCTGGACGAGCAGCGCCGGGCCTGCGGCCACGTCCCGGACGACCGCACCGTCGTGGTCGAGCGGTTCCGCGACGAGCTCGGCGACTGGCGCGTCGTGGTGCACTCGCCGTTCGGGGCGCAGGTGCACGCCCCGTGGGCCCTGGCGCTGGGCGCCCGGCTGGCCGAGCGGTACGGCCTGGACGCGCAGGTGATGCACGCCGACGACGGCATCGTGCTGCGGCTGCCGGACGCCGACCTGCTCGGCGCAGACCTGCCCGGCGACGGCCCGCTCGGCGACGACATGTTCGGCACCGCCGCCCCGGGCGCTCCCGCCGGGGCGTACGGCGCCGGGTACGACGCGGACCGGGCCCCGCTCGAAGCGGCCGACGTGGTCTTCGACCACGCCGAGGTGGAGCAGCTGGTGACCGACCGGGTCGGCGGCTCCGCGCTGTTCGCATCGCGGTTCCGCGAGTGCGCGGCACGCGCCCTGCTCCTGCCGCGCCGCAGTCCCGGGCGCCGCACCCCGCTGTGGCAGCAGCGGCAGCGTGCCTCCCAACTGCTCCAGGTCGCCGGCGAGTTCGGTTCGTTCCCGATCGTCCTGGAGGCGGTGCGCGAGTGCCTCCAGGACGTCTTCGACGTTCCCGGCCTCACCGAGCTGATGGGGGACCTGGAGGCCCGCAGGGTCCGGCTGGTGGAGGTGACCACCCCCGAGCCGTCCCCCTTCGCGAAGTCCCTGCTGTTCGGCTACGTCGCCCAGTTCCTCTACGAGGGCGACTCGCCGCTGGCCGAGCGGCGCGCCGCCGCGCTGTCCCTGGACTCGCGCCTGCTGGCGGAGCTGCTGGGCCGCGCCGAGCTGCGCGAACTGCTGGACGCGGACGTGCTGCACGAGCTGGAGGCAGAACTGCAGCGGCTCACCCCGGACCGGCACGCCAAGGACGCCGAGGGCGTGGCCGACCTGCTGCGCCTGCTGGGCCCGCTGACCGACGCGGAGCTGGCCGAACGGGGCGCGCGGCCGCAGTGGGCCGTCGGCCTGGAGGCGGCCCGCCGGGCGATCCGGGTGCGGATCGCGGGCGAGGAGCGGTGGGCCGCGGTCGAGGACGCGGGGCGGCTGCGCGACGCGCTGGGCACCGCGCTGCCCGTGGGCGTCCCCGAGGCGTTCACCGAACCGGTCAAGGACCCGCTGGGCGACCTGCTGGCCCGTCACGCGCGCACCCGCGGCCCGTTCACCGCTGCGGACGCCGCGAGCCGGTTCGGCCTGGGCACGGCGGTCGCCGAGGGGACGCTGCACCGGCTGGCCGCCGGCGGCCGGGTGGTGCAGGGCGAATTCCGCCCCGGCGGCGCCGGGCACGAGTGGTGCGACGCGGAGGTGCTGCGCAGGCTGCGCCGCCGCTCCCTGGCCGCGCTGCGGCAGGAGGTGGAGCCGGTCCCGCCGGCCGCGCTCGCCTCCTTCCTGCCCCAGTGGCAGCACCTGGGCACGCACAGCCTGCGCGGCGCGGACGGCCTGCTGCGGGCCGTCGAGCAGTTGCAGGGCGCCGCCGTCCCGGCGTCCGCCCTGGAGAAGCTGGTCCTGCCCTCGCGGGTGAGCGGCTACACCCCCGCACTGCTGGACGAGCTGACCGCCGCGGGCGAGGTGGTGTGGGCGGGGGCGGGCGCCCTGCCCGGCAAGGACGGCTGGGTCGCGCTGTACCCGGCCGACACCGCGCCCCTGCTGGTCCCCGAGCCGCAGCCCTTCGAGTCCGCCCCCCTGCACCGGGCGGTGCTGGAGGCGCTGGACGGCGGGTACGGCCTGTTCTTCCGGCAGATCGCCGACCGGGTGCGCGCCGGGGGCGCGGAGTGCACCGACGCCGAACTGGCCGCGGCCGTGTGGGACCTGGCCTGGTCGGGGCGGCTGACCAACGACACCCTGGCCCCGCTGCGCGCCCTGCTGGGCTCGGGCCGCACCGCCGGGTCCACCGCGCACCGCGCGCCGCGGGCCGTCCCCCGCGGCCGGTACGCGGCGGCCGCGGGCCGCATGCCGCGCGCCGCCGCCTCCCGCGGCGGCCCCGCGTCCACGGCGGGCCGCTGGTCGCTGACCCCCGCCCCGGAGCCCGCCCCGACGCACCGCGCCCACGCCCTGGCGCAGACCCTGCTGGACCGCCACGGCGTGGTGACCCGCGGGGCGGTCGCAGCCGAGGGCGTCGCGGGAGGGTTCTCCGCCGCCTACCGGGTCCTGTCCGCCTTCGAGGAGAGCGGGCGGGCCCGGCGCGGCTACGTCGTCGAGGGCCTGGGGGCCGCCCAGTTCGCCCTGGACGGGGCGGTGGACCGGCTGCGGGCGGCGCACGCCGAGCGGGAGCGCGCCGGGCAGGACGCCCCGCGGCGGCACGCCCTCGTCCTGGCCGCGGCGGACCCGGCCAACGCCTACGGCGCGGCACTGCCGTGGCCCGCGCAGCCCGAGGGCGTCTCCCACAAGCCCGGCCGCAAGGCCGGCGCCCTGGTGGTGCTGGTCGACGGCGAACTCGTGCTCTACGTCGAGCGCGGCGGCAGGACGCTGCTCGCCTGGACGCAGGAGGAGGACCGCCTGCGGGCCGCCGCGGAGGCCCTGGCCGGGGCCGTGCACGACGGCGCGCTGGACCGGATCACCGTGGAGCGCACCAACGGCGAGGCCGCTCTGGAATCCGCCCTCGGCCGCACCCTGGAGGCGGCCGGCTTCCACGCCACTCCGCGCGGTCTGCGCCTGCGCGCCCGGTGAGGGGGCCGCAGGGCCCCGCCCGCGCCTCCCGTCCGCCGGCCTCCGCCGCCCGGGGCCGTTTCCCGGCATGATGGACGGGTGCCCGAGGGAGACACGGTCTGGCTGACCGCGCGACGGCTGCACGAGGCCCTGGCCGGCCGCGTGCTGACCGCGGCCGACCTGCGCGTACCGGCGCTGGCCACGACCGGGCTGGCCGGGCGCCGCGTGCTGGACGTCACTCCCCGCGGCAAGCACCTGCTGACCCGCCTGGAGGGCGGGGCGACCCTCCACAGCCACCTGCGCATGGACGGCTCCTGGCACGTGTACGCGCCGGGCGAGCGGTGGCGCGGCGGCCCGCAGTGGCAGGTCCGGGCGGTGCTCGCCACCGCGGAGCGCGTCGCGGTCGGCTACCGGCTGCCCGTGCTCGAGCTGCTGCCCACGTCCGAGGAGCACACCGTGGTCGGGCACCTGGGGCCGGACCCGCTGGGCCCGGACTGGGACCCGCACGAGGCGGTGCGGCGGATGCTGTCGCAACCGGACCGCGCCGTGGGCGAGGCCCTGCTCGACCAGCGCAACCTCGCCGGGGTGGGCAACGTGTACAAGTGCGAGCTGTGCTTCCTGCGCGGGGTCTCCCCCTGGACCCCGGTCGGGCAGGTGCGCGCCCCCGACCGGATGGCCGCCCTCGCCGCGAGGCTGCTGCGGGCGAACAGGGAGAGGGTGGGGCACGTCACCACCGGTGACACCCGGCACGGCCGCACCCACTGGGTGTACGGCAGGGCCGGCCTCCCGTGCCTGCGCTGCGGCACGCCGGTGCTCCGCGCCGGGCCGGGCGGCGGGACGGGCGGCGTAACGGGCGGGCCGGGCGGCGTAACGGGCGGGCCGCCGGACGTCGAGCGGGTCACCTACTGGTGCCCGCGCTGCCAGCCCGGCCCGGCACCGGCCGGGAACGCCTGAGCCCTCCCGGGCCCGGGCCGTGCACGCGCGAGGGGGCGCCCCCGCCGTGCGGCGGGAGCGCCCCCTCGGGTCTCCGGTCAGATCTCGACGTTCTCCGCCTGGAACATCCAGGAGGCCTTCTCGAGGTCGGCCGTGAGGGAGATCAGGATGTCCTGGGTGACCGGGTCCGGCTCGTCGGTGGCCCTGACGCGCTCCCGCATCCGGGAGACCACCGAGCCCAGGGCCTCGACGAGGATCTGGACCGCGTCGTCGTCCTTGATCCACCCGTCCTTGACGGTGTCGACGCCGCTGGTCTTGGCCACGGTCTCGGCGCGGCCGTCCGGGGTGATGCCCAGTGCCGCGGCCCGCTCGGCCACCGTGTCCGAGTACTCCCGGGCCGTGGCCACGATCTCGTCGAGCTGCAGGTGGATGGACCGGAATCGGGGGCCGACGATGTTCCAGTGGACCTGCTTCGCCAGCAGCGAGAGGTCCACCATGTCCACCAGCGCTCCCTGCAGCGCGTCCCCGACGGTCTTGCGCGCTTCGTCCGAGAGCGTGCTCTTCACCACAGCCATCTGTTCCTCCTCTGCCTCTGCGCGGACGCACGGCGGATCCCTGCTCAACCGGTCGGGGGTGAGGCGGGGCGGTCACTTCCACGTGCTGTTACGTCTGCCGGGTCTCCTGCCCGGTCTGCGCGGGGCAAACATCGGGCACGAAAATCCCGGCCCGCGCGGGCGCGGACCGGGTGCGGTGCGGAAGGGAAGCAGGAGGAGAGAGGGTGCGGGAGCCGCCGGGCCGCGTCAGGCCGCGACGACGTCCACCGCTTTGCTGGCCGACTTCAGCGACACCCGGTCCTCGGGCGAGACGGGCACCGGCTCCAGGCGGACGGGGGCGGTGTTCTGGGAGGCGGCGGACTGGGCCAGCTCGGCCAGCGAGAGCTCGTCGCTGACCTCGCGCATGACCTCGGACATCGGCACGTCCAGTGCGTCGCAGATCGCGGAGAGCAGTTCCGAGGAGGCCTCCTTCTGCCCCCGCTCGACCTCGGAGAGGTACCCGAGGGAGACGCGGGCCGAGGCCGACACTTCACGCAGGGTGCGGCCCTGACGTTGGCGCTGCCGACGCAGCACGTCACCCAGCAGGCGACGAAGCAGGATCATCGGTGGCTCCCTCCTCGGACCGCGTATCGGTTTGTCCTCCGCCCACCGTACCGCCTTCGCCGCTGCCCGTGCGGGGAGCGATGTCGTGTTCACTCAGGGCTGCAAACATCAGGTGCTGCGGCCGTATTCCGTATCCTTTGCCCCTGCGGGAGCCGACAAACTCCCTTGGAGAAGGCGGATCACCGCGTCGACGGTCTCCTCGCGGATCCGCCCCCGGCCGCCGGACAGCCGCAGCGGCAGCACCCGGCTCCCCCCGGGGCCGGCGGCCGCGACGAACACCGTGCCGACCGGCCGGCCGTCCTGCGGTTCGGGGCCGGCCACCCCCGTCGTGGCGATCCCGTGGTCGGCCCCCAGGGCGCGGCGCACCCCCTCGGCCATCTGCCGGGCGACCTCGGGGTCGACCGCCCCGTTGCGCTCCAGCAGCTCCGGGTCGACCCCAAGCAGCTGCGCCTTCAGGTCGGTGGCGTAGGCGGTGACCGACCCCCGGAACACCTTGGAGGCACCGGGAACGGCGGTCAGCTCGGCGGCCACCAGGCCGCCGGTGAGCGACTCCGCCGCGGCGAGGGTCTGCCCCCTGCCTGCCAACGTCTCCAGCACCTCGGCGGCGGCGCTCACGCCCCGACCCCCGGCCGTCCCTCCCGCACCCGCTGCCGGGCCGCGGCGAGCGAGGCGCGCCGCAGCACGACCGCCTGCCGCACGTAGTCGGCCCCGGTGACCACCGTCAGGACCACCGCCGCGGCCATCGTCCACGCCCGCAGGGTGGCCAGCGGCCCGGTCAGCACCAGGATGTACATCCCGACGGCGATGCCCTGGGTGAGGGTCTTGAGCTTCCCTCCCCGGCTGGCCGGGATGACTGCGTGCCTGATCACCCAGAAGCGCATCGCCGTGATGCCGATCTCGCGGAAGAGGATCACCGAGGTGACCCACCACGGCAGGTCCCCGAGGGCGGAGAGCCCCACGAGCGCCGCTCCCATGATCGCCTTGTCGGCGATCGGGTCGGCGATCTTCCCGAAGTCGGTGACCAGGTCGTACCGGCGTGCGAGTTCGCCGTCGAACAGGTCGGTGATCATCGCGACGGCGAACGCCGCCCAGGCGAAGGCGCGCCAGACGGGGTCGTGGCCCCCGTCGTGCACCAGCAGCAGGACGAAGACCGGCACCAGGACCAGCCGCATCATGGTCAGCAGGTTGGCGACGTTCCACAGGCTCACGCGCCGCGGGCCGACCGCGACAGCGGCGGGGCGGGGCAGTCCGCGGGTCGCCCCGGAGGGAGCCCCGGACGCGGGTACGCCGCTCATGTGCCCTCGCCCCCGCGGCCCGGCACCGCCGTCACCTCGGCGACCAGGTCGACCCCCTCGGAGGCGACGACCCTCGCCGTGACCAGGTCGCCGGGGGCCGCCCCCTCCGCGCCGGCGCCGACCAGGACGACCTGCCCGTCGGTCTCGGGCGCCTGGTGGGCGGCGCGGCCGTGGACCTCGGGCTCGCCGTCCTCGTCGTCCTCGGTGTCCACGCCGTCGACGAGGACCTCCACGGTGGATCCCACGCGCTCCTCGGCCCGCTGGGCGGTCAGCTCCTCGGCCAGCCGGGCGATGTGGGCCAGCCGGCGGGAGACCTCCTCCTCCGGCAGCTTGCCGTCGTAGCCGGCGGCCTCGGTGCCCTCCTCGTCGGAGTAGCCGAAGACGCCGATCGCGTCCAGGCGGGCCCCGGTCAGGAACCTCTCCAGCTCGGCCAGGTCGGCCTCGGTCTCGCCGGGGAACCCGACGATGAAGTTGGAGCGCACCCCGGCTTCCGGGGCCTTGGCCCGCACCTGTTCCAGCAGTTCCAGGAAGCGGTCGGTGTCGCCGAAGCGGCGCATGCGGCGCAGCACGGGGCCCGCCGAGTGCTGGAAGGACAGGTCGAAGTAGGGGGCGACCTTGGGGGTGGAGGTGAGCACGTCGATCAGGCTCGGCCGCATCTCGGCGGGCTGCAGGTAGCTGACCCGGATCCGCTCGATGCCCTCGACCGCGGCGAGCTCGGGCAGCAGGGTGTCCAGGAGGCGGATGTCGCCGAGGTCCTTGCCGTAGGAGGTGTTGTTCTCCGAGACCAGCATGACCTCCTTGACGCCCTGTTCGGCGAGCCACCTGGTCTCGCCCAGCACGTCCGAGGGGCGGCGGGAGACGAAGGAGCCGCGGAAGGAGGGGATGGCGCAGAAGGCGCAGCGGCGGTCGCAGCCGGAGGCCAGCTTCACCGAGGCCACCGGACCGGTGTCCAGGCGGCGGCGCAGGGTGGGGCGGGGCCCGGAGGCGGGGGCGACACCTGCGGGAAGGTCGGCGGGCCCCTCCTGGTAGGCGTCCGCGCCCGCGGCGGCCGGCGCGTCGCCGTGGCCGGGCAGGGCCACCGAGGCGCCCTGGCGGTCGGCCGGGCTGATCGGCAGCAGCTTGCGCCGGTCCCGGGGGACGTGGGGGGCGTGCACGCCGCCGGACAGGATGGTCTGCAGGCGGCCGGAGATGTCGGCGTAGTCGTCGAAGCCGAGCACTCCGTCGGCCTCGGGGAGCGCCTCGGCGAGCTCCTTGCCGTAGCGCTCGGCCATGCAGCCGACGGCGACGACGGCCTGCGTGCGGCCGGTCTCCTTGAGGTCGTTGGCCTCCAGCAGGGCGTCGACGGAATCCTTCTTCGCGGCCTCGACGAACCCGCAGGTGTTGACGACGGCGACGTCGGCGTCGGCGGCGTCGTCGACGAGATCCCATCCGTCCGCCGCCAAACGCCCGGCGAGCTCCTCGGAGTCCACCTCGTTGCGGGCGCAGCCAAGAGTGACAAGAGCGACGGTGCGGCGTTCGGACATGGGCATCAGCCTACTTCGTCCTCGCCGCACCGCCGCTCCCGAGGGCACCCGCCGCTTCCGCGCGGGCACCGCTCAGCCCGCCTCGGGGTCTCCGGGGGTGAAGTTGAGCCGGACGACCTGGCCGCCGTCGCCGGCCGGGCCGAGGTCCTTGCCGTTGACGAACATGCGCACGGCGCCGGCGTTGCCGATCACCAGATTGAGCTGCTCGTTGTCGGTGAACGTCTCGGACTGCCCCTCGGTCAGGACGTTCTGGAAGAGGGTGCGGCCGGTGCTGTCGACGACGGAGATCCAGCTCTGGTCCTCGGCCGCGGTGAGCTTGACGGTCACCTTGTCGGCGGGGGCCGCGGCGATGGCGCTGCCGCTCTGCTCGGGCTCGGCCGAAGGGGTGCGCCCGGGCCCGTCCGTGGTGGGGGGCGCCGCGGAGGGCTTGCCGGCGGCCGGCGTGGTGGCGCCCCGGTCCTCGCCGCTGAAGAGGGTGAAGCCGACGAACATCACCACGGCCGCGATGGCCGCCACCATCGCGGCGGTCCAGTTGGGCCTGCGCGGCTCCGAGCGGATGCGCTCGGCGTCGAACACCTTGGCCGCCGGGGCCGGCGCGGTGCGCCCCCCGTGCTCGGCGTCGAACGCCTCGACCAGCGGAGCGGGGTCGAGACCCACCTCCCGGGCCAGCGTCCGGATGTGGCCGCGGGCGTACACGTCACCGCCGCAGCGCGAGTAGTCGTCCTGCTCGATCGCCTGCACGATGGGGACGCGGACCCTGGTCCGCGCGCTGATCTCGCCGACGGTCAGCCCCGCGGCGGCGCGGGCCTGCGCCAGGGCCCGGCCGACCGAGGGCGGGTCGTCTGGAGGGGGAGTGCCGATGGACACGTGGAGCGCCTTTCGAGCGTGAGCCACCTGCTGGAAGTTCAGTCTAGGGGTGCGGGGAAAGTACGGGGCAAGCGGGCGGTGACAGTTTGTCTGCCATCAGGAGTGCGGTAGCACCTGACAGTGGGACACGTGCGCCTCCTGCTGTTGATGTGGACCAACGGCCGGCGGAAACGGTTGCACCGTTCCCCCTCAGGAGTGGTCCTCTCCGCGGACGGCGGCGAGCACGCCGTCGAGCTCCTCGGGTTTGACCAGAACGTCACGGGCCTTCGAGCCCTCACTCGGCCCCACGATCCCGCGCGACTCCATCAGGTCCATCAGCCTGCCCGCCTTGGCGAAACCTACACGCAGTTTCCGCTGGAGCATCGAGGTGGAGCCGAACTGGGTGGACACCACCAGCTCGGCGGCCTGGCACAGCAGGTCCAGGTCGTCCCCGATCTCCTCGTCGATCTCCTTCTTCTTCCCCTGACCGGTCGTCACGTCGTCGCGGAAGACCGGTGCGAGCTGCGCCTTGCAGTGCCCGACGACCGCGGCGATCTCCTCCTCGGTGACGAACGCGCCCTGTATGCGGGTCGGCTTCCCGTCCCCCATGGGGAGGAACAGCCCGTCGCCCTTGCCGATCAGCTTCTCCGCCCCGGCCTGGTCGAGGATGACCCGGCTGTCGGCCAGCGAGGAGGTGGCGAACGCCAGCCTCGACGGCACGTTGGCCTTGATCAGGCCGGTGACGACGTCCACGCTGGGCCGCTGGGTGGCCAGCACCAGGTGGATGCCGGCGGCGCGGGCCAGCTGCGTGATGCGCACGATCGCGTCCTCGACGTCGCGCGGCGCGACCATCATCAGGTCCGCCAGCTCGTCGACGATCACCAGCAGGTACGGGTAGGGGGCCAGCTCGCGCTCGCTGCCCTCGGGGGCGGTGACCTTCCCGGCGCGCACCGCCGCGTTGAAGTCGTCGATGTGCCGGAAGCCGAAGTTGGCGAGGTCGTCGTAGCGCAGGTCCATCTCGCGCACGACCCACTGCAGCGCCTCGGCGGCCTTCTTGGGGTTGGTGATGATCGGGGTGATCAGGTGCGGGATGCCCTCGTAGGCGGTCAGCTCCACCCGCTTGGGGTCCACCAGCACCATCCGCACCTCGTCCGGGGTGGACCGGACCATCACCGAGGTGATCAGGCAGTTGATGCACGAGGACTTGCCCGCGCCGGTCGCGCCGGCGACCAGGATGTGCGGCATCCTGGCCAGGTTGGCGACGACGAAGCCGCCCTCGACGTCCTTGCCGAGCCCCACCACCAGCGGGTGGTCCTCCTCGGACGCCTCCGCCAGGCGCAGCACGTCGCCGAGGTTGACCATCTCCCGGTCGGTGTTGGGGATCTCGATGCCCACCGCCGACTTGCCGGGGATCGGGCTGATGATCCGCACGTCGGGGCTGGCCACCGCGTAGGCGATGTTCTTGGCCAGGGCCGTGATCCGCTCGACCTTCACCGCGGGGCCCAGTTCGACCTCGTAGCGGGTGACCGTCGGGCCCCGGGTGAACCCGGTGACGGCCGCGTCGACCTTGAACTCGGCGAAGACGCCCTGGAGTGCGCGGACGGTGTCGTCGTTGGCCTTGCTGCGCGCCTTGCCCGGGCCGCCCTCGTTGAGCAGGGACAGCGAGGGCAGCGTGTACTCCGTGCCGGCGGCGAGCCGCAGCTGCTCGGAGCGGGCCGGGGCGGGAGTGTGCTCCGGCTTCGTCGGCGAGGACGCGCGGCCCGCGCGGGCCGGCGGCACCGGCCCGCCCTCCGCCGCGGCGGCCGGCACCGTGGGGGCGGTGGCGCCCGCCGTGGTCGCGGCGCCCGCCGCACCGGCGTCGTCCGCCGCGTCCGCGTCGTCCCCGCCGCCCGGCCTGACCCCGTGGCTGAGGCCCGCGACCACCGGGGAGGCCGGCACGCCGTACTGCACCAGCCCGTCGGCCAGTTCGGAGGTGCTCAGCGCCCCCAGCGCCCCGGCGTCGAACGCTGCGCCGCCCGCCCGGGGCCCGCGCCGCTTCCGCCGGGCGGGTTCCGGCTCCCCGCCGCCGGCCGGACCGTCCGCCCCGCCGTCCCGGTCCGCCGCGGCGCGGCGGGGACGGCGGCGCGGGGCCGCGGCGCGTTCCTGCTCCTCCGGCTCCGCCTCCCCGTACCCGTCCTCGTCCTCGTCCCTGCCTCTGCCTCTGCCCCTGTCCTCGTCCCGGGCCTCGACGACGCCGAGCCTGACTCCCAGCAGCCGCAGCCGCCGCGGGATCGCGTTGACCGGGGTGGCGGTGACCACCAGCAGACCGAAGACGGTCACCAGCAGGAGCAGCAGGACGGCGAGCAGCGGGCCGACGGCGAGCAGGAACGGGGTGGCCGCGGCCCAGCCGACGAACCCTCCCGCGTCGCGCAGTCCCTCGACCCCGGCACCGCGCAGCGGCGCCCCGCAGGCGAGGTGCACCAGGCCCAGGACCCCGACCGCCAGGGCCGACAGTCCCACGACGATCCGCCCGTTGGCGTCCGGCTTCTCCGGATGGCGCATCAGACGCACCGCCACCACCGTGAGCAGGACCGGGAAGACGAGGTCCAGGCGCCCGAAGGCACCGGTGACCAGCATGGTCACCAGCTCCCCCACGGGTCCGCGCAGGTCCGACCAGGTACCGGCCGCCACCACCAGGGCGATGCCGAGCAGCAGCAGGGCCAGCCCGTCCTTGCGGTGCGCCGGGTCCAGGCCGCGGGCACCCTGGCCCACGCTGCGGAAGACCGCCCCGACAGCGTGCGCGGCCCCCAGCCACACGGTCCGCAGCAGGCGCAGGACCGGAGCGGTGGGCGAGGGCGCCGCCCTGTCGGGGACCTTGGCCACCGTCTTGCGGACGGGCTGCCTGCCCACGCCCTTCGCGGCCGGGGGCCTCTTCGCCGGGGGCTTCTTCGCCGGCGGCTTCCTCGCCGCACCGCCCGCCGCGGGCTTCCCCGTGCCGCCACGCCCGGCGCTCCGCTTCGACGGACCCGCCGCGCTCCTGGAACCGCTTCCGGACGTACGTGTGGCCATGGCTGGGAGGTTACCGGGGCCGCGGCCCAGGAACACGACGGCGGACGCCTTCACTCGTTCGTGTCGGCGCCCGGGGTCCGCCGGGTTGACGCCGGGCCGTTGCGGGACGGCCCCGGGGGCACCCGGGCAGGGTCCTCCGGCTCAGTCCTGAGCGGCGACGGAACCGGTGCCGACGCCCGGCTCGAGGGCGTCGAGCACCCTGCGCAGCCCGTTGAGCTTGCGCTCCAGATGGGCGGCGGTCGCCACCGCCGCGGCGTCCGCCGACTCGTCCAGCTGCTTGGACAGGGCCTCGGCCTGCTCCTCGACCGACGCCAGCCGCGCGGACAGCTCGGCGAGCAGTCCGGCGGGCTCCTTGTCGCCGCCGGCGCCGTCGGCCCGGCCGCCCTCCAGCTGCAGCCTCAGGAGCGCGGCCTGCTCGCGCAGCTGGCAGTTCTTCATGTACAGCTCGACGAAGACCGACACCTTGGCGCGCAGCACCCACGGGTCGAACGGCTTGGAGATGTAGTCGACGGCCCCCGCCGCGTAACCGCGGAAGGTGTGGTGCGGGCCGTGGTTTATCGCGGTCAGGAAGATGATCGGGATGTCGCGGGTGCGCTCGCGGCGCTTGATGTGCGCCGCCGTCTCGAAACCGTCCATGCCGGGCATCTGCACGTCCAGCAGGATCACCGCGAAGTCGTCCGTGAGCAGCGCCTTGAGCGCCTCCTCCCCGGACGATGCCCTCACCAGGGTCTGATCGAGCGCGGAGAGGATGGCCTCCAGCGCGAGCAGATTCTCCGGCCGGTCATCGACCAGGAGGATCTTGGCCTTCTGGACCATGGCCCGTCCTCCTCGTCCCGGCAGTGTCCCGGGCGCCGCCCCCAGGGACGGCTCCTGGTCGCCGCCCGTCCTTGTGCCGGTCATGGTAGCCGCACCCCGCCGTCCGCCACACCCTGTCACTGCCATGTCACTGTGCACTTGTCCTCAACGTCCGGCAAAACGGCATGGTTCCCGTTCCGGCTGCGTCGAACACCGGCCCGGGGCTGGGACCATACCCCCCGGTGGCCGAGGTATTCACCCGTTCGGCCCCGGCCCCGCGAGGGCGGCGGCCCGCCCTCAACGCGCCATCCACCGCCTCATGACGCCCAGCAGGTGGTCGGTGTCGACCGGCTTGGTGATGTAGTCCGAGGCGCCCGAGTCGATGCTCTTCTCCCGGTCGCCCTTCATCGCCTTCGCGGTCAGCGCGATGATCGGCAGCCCGGCGAACTGCGGCATCCGCCGGATGGCGGCCGTCGTGGCGTACCCGTCCAGCTCCGGCATCATGATGTCCATCAGCACCAGGGCGACGTCGTCGTGCTGCTCCAGCACCTCGATGCCCTCCCGGCCGTTCTCCGCGTACAGCACCGTCAGGCCGTGCTGCTCCAGCACGCTGGTGAGCGCGAAGACGTTGCGGATGTCGTCGTCGACGATGAGCACCTTCTCGCCCCGGAACCTCCCCGAAGGGGCGCTCCCGGAGCCGGACCCGGCCGTGGACACCCACGAGTCGCGCGCCGGCGCCCCGTCCCGGACCCCGGGCGCCTCCTCCGCCCGGGAGGGGGCGGGCAGCTCCGCCCGGCGCCGCCGTCCCGCCAGGCCGCCCGCCCTGCGGCCGTACGGCTCCTGCGCCGCGGGCCCGGCGCCGTCCGCCCCGAGGTCCCCCCCGGTGAGCTCGGCGAGCCCGGCGCCCTCGGGCACCGGGTGCCCGAAGCCCTGCGGGGGCAGCCCGCCCGAGTCCAGCGGCAGGTACAGGGTGAAGGTGCTGCCCCTGCCGGGCTGGCTGTCGGCGTGGATCTCGCCCCCGAGCAGGCGGGCGATCTCCCGGCTGATCGACAGGCCCAGGCCGGTCCCCCCGTACTTGCGGCTGGTCGTCCCGTCCGCCTGCTTGAACGCCTCGAAGATCACCCGCATCTTGCTCGCCGCGATGCCGATGCCGGTGTCGGTGACCGAGAACGCGATCAGCTCGTCGTCGGCGTCGCGCAGCGATCCCGCCTCCAGCAGCTGCTCGCGGATCTGCGCGGGCACGTCCGCGCCGGCCGGGCGGATCACCAGCTCGACCGCCCCGGTGTCGGTGAACTTCACCGCGTTCGACAAGAGGTTGCGCAGCACCTGCAGCAGGCGCTGCTCGTCGGTGTGCAGGGTGGCCGGCAGCTCCGGCGAGACCCGCACCGCGAAGTCCAGGCCCTTCTCCGCCGTCAGCGGACGGAACGTCGCCTCCACGTAGTCCACCAGCTGCACCAGCGCGATCCGGGTCGGGCTGACGTCCATCTTGCCCGCCTCGACCTTCGACAGGTCCAGGATGTCGTTGATCAGCTGCAGCAGGTCCGAGCCCGCCCCGTGGATGGTCTCGGCGAACTCCACCTGCTTCGGGGACAGGTTGCCGTCGGCGTTGTCGGCGAGCAGCTTGGCCAGGATCAGCAGCGAGTTCAGCGGCGTGCGCAGCTCGTGCGACATGTTGGCCAGGAACTCCGACTTGTAGCGCATCGAGACTGCGAGCTGCTCGGCCCGCTCCTCCAGGACCTGCCGGGCCTCCTCGATCTCGGAGTTCTTGATCTCGATGTCGCGGTTCTGACGGGCCAGCAGCGCCGCCTTCTCCTCCAGCTCCGCGTTGGACTCCTGCAGCTCCTGCTGCCGGTTCTCCAGCTCCGCCGAACGCTCGCGCAGCTGCGCGGTCAGCTCCTGGGACTGGGCGAGCAGCCTCTCCGTCTTGGTGTTGACGCTGATGGTGTTGACGCTGACCGCGATCATCTCGGCGATCTGGTTCAGGAAGTCCTGCTGGATCTGGGTGAACGGCTGGAACGCGGCCAGCTCGATCACGCCCAGGACTTGGTCCTCGAAGACCACCGGCAGCACCACCACGTGCGCCGGCGGGGCCTCCCCCAGGCCGGAGGAGATCTTCAGGTAGCCCGGCGGCACGTTCTCCATCAGGATCGCCCGGCCCTCCACCGCGGCCTGCCCGATCAGCCCCTCACCGGGCCCGAAGACCGTGGGCCGGCAGCGGCGCGAGTAGCCGTAACCGCCCGCCAGGCGCAGCTCCCAGCCCTCGCCCTCCCCGGCCCCGATCTCCGGCTGCTCGCCGAGCTGGTGGACCAGGAAGAACGCGCCGTGCTGGGCGGAGACCACCGGGGTCAGCTCGTTCATGATCAGGGCGGCGACGTCCTCCAGGTCGCGCCGGCCCTGCATCAGGCCGGAGATCCGCGCGAGGTTGCCCTTGAGCCAGTCCTGCTCCTTGTTGGCGAGCGTCGTCTCCCGCAGGTTGGCGATCATCGTGTTGATGTTGTCCTGGAGCTCCAGGATCTCCCCGGAGGCGTCGGTGTCGATCCGCAGGTTCAGGTCGCCGCGGGTGACCGCGGTGGCCGCCTGGGTCAGGTTGCGCACCTGGGAGGTCAGGTTGGCCGCCATCAGGTTCACCGACTCGGTCAGGTCCTTCCAGATCCCGGAGACCCCCGGCACCCGCGCCTGGCCGCCGAGCTTGCCCTCGGTGCCCACCTCCCGGGCCACCCGGGTCACCTCGTCACCGAAGGCGGACAGCTGGCCGACCATCGTGTTGATGGTCGTCTTCAGCTCCAGGATCTCCCCGCGCGCGTCCACGTCGATCTTCTTGGTCAGGTCGCCGTTGGCCACCGCCGTGGTCACCTGCGCGATGTTGCGGACCTGGCCCGTCAGGTTCGACGCCATGCCGTTCACCGAGTCCGTCAGATCGCGCCACACACCGGCCACGCCCGGCACCCGGGCCTGGCCGCCGAGGCGGCCCTCGGTGCCCACCTCGCGCGCCACCCGCGTCACCTCGGCGGCGAAGGACGAGAGCGTGTCCACCATCGAGTTGATCGTCTGCGCCAGCTGGGCGATCTCGCCGCTCGCCTCGACGGTGCTCTTCTTCGTCAGGTCGCCGTTGGCCACCGCCGTGGCCACCTGGGAGATGTTGCGCACCTGGCCGGTGAGGTTGTTCGCCATCAGGTTGACGTTGTCGGTCAGGTCCTTCCAGATGCCGGAGGCGTCGCGGACCCGCGCCTGGCCGCCGAGCTTGCCCTCGGTGCCCACCTCGCGCGCCACCCGCGTCACCTCGTCGCCGAAGTCCGACAGGGTGTCCACCATCGTGTTCACGGTGGTCACCAGCGCCAGGATCTCGCCCTTGGCGTCCACGGTGATCTTCTTCGACAGGTCGCCCTGGGCGACCGCCGTGGTGACCTCGGCGATGTTGCGCACCTGCGACGTCAGGTTGTTCGCCATCAGGTTCACCGACTGGGTGAGGTCCTTCCAGGTGCCCGAGACGCCCTTGACGTCCGCCTGGCCGCCCAGCATGCCCTCGGTGCCCACCTCCCGGGCCACCCGCGTCACCTGCTCCGCGAAGGAGGACAGCTGGTCCACCATCGTGTTGATGGTGTCCTTCAGCTCCTGGATCTCCCCCCGCGCGTCCACCTCGATCTTCTGCGACAGGTCACCGCGCGCCACCGCGGTCGCCACCTGCGCGATGTTGCGCACCTGACCCGTCAGGTTCCCGGCCATGCCGTTCACCGAGTCCGTCAGGTCGCGCCACACACCGGCCACGCCCGGCACCTGCGCCTGGCCGCCGAGGCGGCCCTCGGTGCCCACCTCGCGCGCCACCAGGGTCACCTGGTCGGCGAAGGAGGACAGCTGGTCCACCATCGTGTTGATGGTGTCCTTCAGCTCCTGGATCTCCCCCCGCGCGTCCACCTCGATCTTCTGCGACAGGTCACCGCGCGCCACCGCGGTCATCACCTGCGCGATCTGGCGGACCTGGCTGGTCAGGTTCCCCGCCATGAAGTTGACCGAGTCCGTCAGGTCCTTCCACACGCCGCTGACCCCGTCCACCCGGGCCTGGCCCCCGAGGCGGCCCTCGGTGCCCACGTCCCGGGCCACCAGCGTCACCTGCGCGGCGAACGACGACAGCTGGTCCACCATCGTGTTCACGGTGTTCTTCAGCTCCAGCAGTTCGCCGGAGACGTCGACCGTGACCTTCTGCGACAGGTCGCCGTTGGCCACCGCGGTCGTCACCTGCGCGATGTTGCGCACCTGACCGGTCAGGTTCCGGAACGCGGTGTTGACCGAGTCGGTGAGGTCCTTCCAGGTGCCGGCGGCCCCCGGCACCTGCGCCTGGCCGCCCAGCTCCCCCTCGACCCCGATCTCCCGCGCGACGCGCGTCACCTCGGCGCCGAAGGCGGACAGCTGGTCCACCATCGTGTTCACGGTGTTCTTCAGCTCCAGCATCTCGCCGGAGACGTCGACCGTGACCTTCTGCGACAGGTCGCCGTTGGCCACCGCCGTCGTCACCTGCGCGATGTCGCGCACCTGACCGGTCAGGTTCCGGAACGCGGTGTTGACCGAGTCGGTGAGGTCCTTCCAGATCCCGGCCGCCCCCGGCACCTGCGCCTGGCCGCCCAGCAGGCCCTCCGCGCCCACCTCGCGCGCCACCCGCGTCACCTCGCCGGCGAACGTGCGCAGCGTCTCGGTCATCGCGTTGACCGTGTCCGCCAGCTGCGCCACCTCGCCGCGGGCACTCACCGTGACCTTCTGCGACAGGTCGCCGTTGGCCACCGCCGTCGTCACCTGCGCGATGTCGCGCACCTGGCCCGTCAGGTTCCCGGCCATCGTGTTGACCGAGTCCGTCAGGTCCTTCCACACCCCGGCGACGCCGGGGACCTGCGCCTGGCCGCCCAGCTCCCCCTCGGTGCCCACCTCGCGCGAGACGCGGGTCACCTCCGAGGCGAAGGCGGACAGCTGGTCCACCATCGTGTTCACGGTGTTCTTCAGCTCGAGCATCTCGCCCGCCACGTGCACCGTGACCTTGCGGGACAGGTCGCCCTTGGCCACCGCCGTGGTCACCAGGGCGATGTCGCGCACCTGCGCGGTCAGCCGGGACGCCATCGTGTTGACCGAGTCCGTCAGGTCCTTCCAGGACCCCGACATCCCCCGCACCCGCGCCTGGCCGCCCAGCTTCCCCTCGGTGCCCACCTCGCTGGCCACCCGGGTCACCTCGTCGGTGAACACCGACAGCTGGTCCACCAGCCCGTTGACCGTGCGGCCGACCTTGAGGAACTCGCCGCGCAGCGGGTGCGCCGCCCCGTCCGGCCCCGTCGCCCTGAGGTCCATCCGCTGCTCCAGGTCGCCCTCGGCGACCGCCGACAGCACCCTGCCGAACTCCGACACCGGCCGGACCAGGTCCTCCACCAGCGCGTTGGACGCCTCGATCGCGGACGCCCACGCCCCCTCGCAGACGCCCAGCTCCAGGCGCTCGGTGACCTTCCCCTCACGGCCCACCACGCGCCGCACCCGGGCCAGCTCCCCGGTCAGGTGCTGGTTGCGGTCGGCGACCTCGTTGAAGAGCGCGGCGATCTCCGCCATCGGCCCGTCGCCCGAAACCGTCAGCCGCTTGCGGAAGTTGCCGTCCCGCATGGCGGTCAGAGCGCCCACGAGCCTGTTCAGGGCAGCGGTCTCCACCTCGGTGGTCCCGTTGCCGCGGGCCTGTCCGCCCCTCGCGCGTGCCGAGGCCGACCGCGCCGGAGCGGCCGCGCCTCCTCGCGTCGATGCGCCAGACTCCACCGTGTCCCTCCCGAAGGGTCGACCGACATACCGGGCAGTGCGCCGCAGGGGCACGCTCCAGTGTTTCATCCCGGTGTCGCCCGGCCATAACACTTCGGCAGCGCGCACGCGCCCCCGCACCACCTCCCGAGGCGGAAACACGGGCAACCGGGGCACAACACGGGGCCAAGGGTAAGTAACCTGGCACATGGCTGCCCGACGCGGGCGCGGCGTACACCTGCACGGAAAGTGACAGGGGGCACTCTCTTGCACGAACCCGGCCCCGGACCGGGCGGCCACGGGAAGCAGGAGTACCCGGGCAGCGACCAGACACGCATGAGGAGACCTGTGATCACCGCGCGGGCAGCCGCCACATTCGAGCCCGTCGGGCGCTCCGTCGCCACCGCGCGCGCCTTCGTCCGCGACACCCTCCAGGGCTGGGGCTTCTCCGACGTCGTCGACGACGCCGTCGTCCTCACCAGCGAGCTCGTCACCAACGCCGTCGTCCACGCCGGCACCTGGGCCGACGTGGAGTGCCTGCGCCACGACGGCGCCGTGCGCATCGAGGTCGCCGACCGCTACCCCGAGCGCGAGGTCCCCCTCCTCGAGAGCGCCCTGGCCGCCGGCAGCAACCCCGACCGCGAGGGCGGCCGCGGCCTGATGCTGTGCGCCGCCCTCGCGAGCCGCTGGGGCGTGGAGTACACCCCCACGCACAAGCAGGTGTGGTTCCTCCTCGACCTGCCCGACCGCCCCGCCGGCACCCGCTGGGCCGGCCCCGCCGTGCCCACCGCCGCGCTGCCCGTCACCGACGAGCGGGTCCGCGTCGCCGTCGTCCAGGTCGACCGCACCGGCTCCGTCGTCTCCTGGAACGACGACGCCCGGGAACTGTTCGGCCACACTGCGGACAAGGTCCTCGGCAGGCAGCTGACCGAGCTCGCCGCCTGGCCCCAGACCCCCGGCACCGGCATCGGCCTGGCCGAGGCCCTGAACCTGTCCCGCTGGGAGGGCTCCTACGGGATCCGCGGCGCCGACGGTCGGGTCCAGCCCGTCTACGGCTCCCACCTGCGGGTGCGCGACTCCTCCGGCGAGCCCTCCAGCGTCTGCCTGCTCGTGCGCGACCACGAGCGCGCCGTCCTGCAGACCCCCCAGCGCGGCCCCTCCTCCGGCGACCCGAACCGCCGGCCCGCCGACCCCCGCGGCAAGCACACCGACCCCTTCGAGGTCTTCATCGGCTCCCCCGCCCCCGACGACCTCGACGGACTCCTGCAGCGCACCGTCGAACGCGCCCGCGACATGCTCGACGGCGACTCCGCCTACATCCTGCTCGCCACCGACGACGAGACCGAGCTGGAGGTCCGCGCCTCCACCGGCCTGCCATCCTCCCGCCAGCGCTTCGCCCGCGTCCCCGTCGAGGCCGGCACCGGACGCTACGGCAGCGCCCGCATGCCCGCCGTCCACGAGGACCTCACCGTCGTCCCCGGCGCCGTCCCCCTCCTCGCCGGGACCGGGATGCGCTCGGTGGTCACCGTCCCCCTCAAGGTCGAGGGCCGCCTGACCGGGTCGCTCGGCGTCGCCTCCGAGGTCCCCGGCCGCTACACCAACGAAGAGGCCCTGCGGCTGCAGTTCGCCGCCGACCGCATCGCCCTGGCCGTCGAGAGCGCCCGCCTGACCGAGCTGGAGAAGCTCCGCCGCGGCTCCCTGTCCTTCCTCGTCGAGGCGTCCGACCTCCTCGCCGGCACGCTCGAACGCGACCAGACCCTGGCCCTGATGGCCCAGATGACCGTCCCCACCCTCGCCAGCTGGTGCGCCGTCTACACCATCGCCGAACAGGCCGAACCCGAGCTGGCGTTCGTCCTCCACGAGGACGAGGACCGCATCGACGGCCTCAAGGCCCTCCTGTCGAAGATCGACCCGCCCTCCCCCGACCCCACGCCGGGCGCCCGCATCTGGACCGCACCGTCGGAGGCCGCCCACTCCTCCGCCCTGCGCGCCTCCCTGCGCAGCATCGGCCTCGGCGAGCCCGGCCGCCCCGCGACCGGCCCGGGCACCGCGCTGGCCACCGCCTCCGCCGTGGGGGGCGAGACCGTCGTCCTCCCCCTGGTCGCCCGCAACCGCGTGATCGGCATGCTCACCCTCGGCAAGCCCGCCGACGAGCGCTTCCGCCAGGAGATCGTCGAACTCGCCGAGGACCTCTCCCGCCGGGCCGCCCTCGCCCTGGACAACGCCCGCCTGTACTCCGAGCGCACCGCAATCAGCCAGTCCCTGCAGCGCAGCCTGCTGCCGCCGGAGCTGCCCACCGTCCCCGGCGTCGAGGTCGAGGTCATCTACCAGGCGGCCGGCGAGGGCAACGAGGTGGGCGGCGACTTCTACGACCTGTTCCCCATCAGCGAGGGCTGCTGGGGCTTCGCCATCGGGGACGTCTGCGGCACCGGCCCCGAGGCCGCCGCCGTCACGGGCCTGGCCCGCCACTCCCTGCGCCTGCTCGCCCGCGAGGGCTTCGACGGCCCCGCCGTCCTGGAGCGGCTCAACGCGGCCATCCTCGACGAGGGCAGCCGCAGCCGCTTCCTCACCCTCCTCTACGGCCGGCTGCGCCCCCGCGAGGGCGGCGGCGCGGTCCTGAGGATGGTCTGCGCGGGCCACCCGCTCCCGCTGAGGCTCCGTCAGGACGGCACCGTGGAGACCGCCGCCGACCCGCAGCCCCTGCTGGGCGTCATGGACGACCTCGAGCTGTACGAGCAGACCTTCGAACTCGACCCCGGTGACGTCATGCTGTGCGTCACCGACGGAGTCACCGAACGCCGCGAGGGGGACCGGATGCTCGGCGACGACGGCCTCGCCGAGGTCCTCTCCCAGTGCACCGGCCTCACCGCCGGAGCCGTCGCCGCCCGCGTCCTGCGGGCCGTCGAACGGTTCGCCGCCGACGCGCCCTCCGACGACATGGCGATCCTGGCCATGCGCGTCCCCGAGCCGCAGGACGCCTGAACCGCGCGGCACGGCCCTCCCCGTGCCGCACCTGCCCCGAGGCAACGGGGGCGGATGCGGGTGCGGGTGCGGCCACAACGAGAACGGCCCCCGCCTCATCGGCGGGGGCCGTTCCCAACTGCAGAGCCCCAATACGGAATCGAACCGTAGACCTTCTCCTTACCATGGAGACGCTCTGCCGACTGAGCTATTGGGGCGGGCGAGCTGGAAAGATATTAACCCACCGACTCCCCGGTGAGGAAATCCGCCCCCTCAACTCCCCTCCCGCAGCGCCCGGCGACGACGGACAGCGGTGTCCCGCTGCCCTCCGGCGTCCGCGCGCGGCCGGCACGTGCGCGCCCGTGCATACCGGGCCCGCGGGTTCGGCACCGCCGAACCCGACGGTCACCGCCCGGCGCCGTCCTCCTCCCGCAAGGGGTCAGAGCAGTCCGCCGAGCGAGTTGCAGGCGGAGACGATCCGTCCCAGCCCGCGCTCGGTGAGCATCGGGTCCACCGGGAGGCACAGCACTTGCTCGACCGCCCGCTCCGTCTCCGGCAGGCGCACGTCCTTCCCGCGGTACTCGCGCATCCGGTGCACCGGGGTGGGCCACACCGCGGACGCGCCCACGCCGCGGGCCGCAAGCGCACGGGCGAACGCGTCGCGGTCCGGCCGGCCGTTGCCCGGCACGCGCACCGGGTAGCAGTGGTAGGCGTGGTGGGCCCCGTCGGCGACGCGGGGCGTGCCCAGGTTCCTCAAACCCCCGTCCAGCACCCTGGCGAGTGCCCGGCGCCTGGCCACCAGTCCGGCCGTCCGCCGCAGCGTCTCCAGTCCCTCGGCCGCCTCCGCGGCCGAGGGCCCGCGCCCCGCGCGGTCCCTGGCTCCGCGCACCGTGCCGGCGATGCGGGCGTCCCCGGTGACGACCGCACCGCAGCCGGCCCCCGTCCCGAAGACCGCAGCGGTCCCGAAGGTCCCCACCGGGCGTCCGTGGAGCTTCGCGCCGAGGGCGTGGGACGCCTCTTCCACCACGGGAATGCCGTGCCTCCGTGCGACCTCGCATATCCGCTCCATCGCCGCGGGGTGCCCGAAGGCGTGGACGGCCACGACGGCCGCGGTCCGCGGGGAGAGCGCCGCCTCGACGGCCTCCGGGCCCACGCAGAGGCTGTCCGGCTCTATGTCCGCGAAGACCGGCTCCGCGCCCACCAGGCGCACCCCCCGGGCGACGGCCTCCGGCGCGTAGGAGGGCACGACGACCTCGTCGCCGACACCGACCGCGAGAGCGGCCAGGACCAGTTGCACCGCTCCGGCACCGGCCCCCAGGGCCACACTGTGCCGACCGTCGAGCAGGTCGGCGAACTCTTCCTCGAACTCAGTCACTTCCGACTGTGCCGTCTTCACCAACGTCACCTCGTCACCTCCGGCCGGGATCGGTTCCACCATCCCTACGGCGGGCAAGGGCAGGCCGAGCAGCACATGAACAGAAGGCAACACGGCAAAAAACAAGAAGCCCCGGGCGGTGGCCCCTCGACGGGGCCCCGCACGGGGCTTCTCGCACAATTTGTTCGGCGGTGTCCTACTCTCCCACAGGGTCCCCCCTGCAGTACCATCGGCGCTGAAAGGCTTAGCTTCCGGGTTCGGAATGTGACCGGGCGTTTCCCTAACGCTATAACCACCGAAACGCTGTGAAGCTGCCGGCCGGAACACCAACCCCGCACGGGGGTGGGCTCGGCGGCCGTTACTTCAGAACCACACAGTGAACGCGAGCAGCTATGGACAAGTCCTCGGCCTATTAGTACCAGTCAGCTCCACCGGTTGCCCGGCTTCCACATCTGGCCTATCAACCCAGTCGTCTACTGGGAGCCTTACCCCCTCACGGGGTGGGAGCCCTCATCTCGAAGCAGGCTTCCCGCTTAGATGCTTTCAGCGGTTATCCCTCCCGAACGTAGCCAACCAGCCATGCCCTTGGCAGGACAACTGGCACACCAGAGGTTCGTCCGTCCCGGTCCTCTCGTACTAGGGACAGCCCTTCTCAAGACTCCTACGCGCACAGCGGATAGGGACCGAACTGTCTCACGACGTTCTAAACCCAGCTCGCGTACCGCTTTAATGGGCGAACAGCCCAACCCTTGGGACCGACTCCAGCCCCAGGATGCGACGAGCCGACATCGAGGTGCCAAACCATCCCGTCGATATGGACTCTTGGGGAAGATCAGCCTGTTATCCCCGGGGTACCTTTTATCCGTTGAGCGACGGCGCTTCCACAAGCCACCGCCGGATCACTAGTCCCTACTTTCGTACCTGCTCGACCCGTCGGTCTCACAGTCAAGCTCCCTTGTGCACTTACACTCAACACCTGATTGCCAACCAGGCTGAGGGAACCTTTGGGCGCCTCCGTTACCCTTTAGGAGGCAACCGCCCCAGTTAAACTACCCACCAGACACTGTCCCTGATCCGGATCACGGACCCAGGTTAGACATCCAGCACGACCAGAGTGGTATTTCAACGACGCCTCCACACGCACTGGCGTGCATGCTTCACCGGCTCCCACCTATCCTACACAAGCCGAACCGAACACCAATATCAAGCTGTAGTGAAGGTCCCGGGGTCTTTCCGTCCTGCTGCGCGAAACGAGCATCTTTACTCGTAGTGCAATTTCACCGGGCCCGTGGTTGAGACAGTCGAGAAGTCGTTACGCCATTCGTGCAGGTCGGAACTTACCCGACAAGGAATTTCGCTACCTTAGGATGGTTATAGTTACCACCGCCGTTTACTGGCGCTTAAGTTCTCAGCTTCGCCCGTCCGAAGACGAGCTAACCGGTCCCCTTAACGTTCCAGCACCGGGCAGGCGTCAGTCCGTATACATCGCCTTACGGCTTCGCACGGACCTGTGTTTTTAGTAAACAGTCGCTTCTCGCTGGTCTCTGCGGCCACCACCAGCTCAGGGCGCAAAGCCCGTCACCGGCCGTGGCCCCCCTTCTCCCGAAGTTACGGGGGCATTTTGCCGAGTTCCTTAACCACGGTTCACCCGAACGCCTCGGTATTCTCTACCTGACCACCTGAGTCGGTTTAGGGTACGGGCCGCTTCGCTGCTCGCTAGAGGCTTTTCTCGACAGCATAGGATCATCCACTTCACCACAATCGGCTCGGCATCAGGTCTCAGACTTGTGTGCGAGGCGGATTTGCCTACCTCGCGTCCTACACCCTTACCCCGGGACAACCACCGCCCGGGCTGGACTACCTTCCTGCGTCACCCCATCGCTCACCTACTACCCCCTCGGGCCGGCGGCTCCACCAACCAGCGGTCCGAAGACCACCGGCGGCTTCACGGCCT
>NZ_CP046907.1:1530000-3260000 GCF_014083985.1 Streptomyces sp. SCUT-3
CGCGGGGGTGCGGATCGCCACCGCGAGGGCGTCGGGGATGGAGTGGTTGACCGCCACGAACTCGCAGTCGAACGGGCCGATGCGTTCGCGGTCCCCCTCCTTCACCTCGAGGGTGTAGGGGCGGATGCGGTGCTCGACGAGCTTGGCCTCGACGAGGGCCAGGGTGAGCTTGGACCCGATGAGCGGGATGTCGGGCTTCTCGCGGAGCAGGTAGGGCACGGCGCCGATGTGGTCCTCGTGGCCGTGCGTGAGGACGATCCCCTCGACGCTGTCGAGGCGGTCCCTGATCGAGCTGAAGTCGGGGAGGATCAGGTCGACCCCGGGCTGCTCCTCCTCGGGGAAGAGCACTCCGCAGTCGACGATCAGCAGCCGGCCGTCGAACTCGAAGACCGTCATGTTGCGGCCGATCTCGCCGAGGCCGCCGAGCGGGGTGATGCGCAGGCCGCCCTCGGGGAGTTCCGGCGGCGGGCCGAGTTCAGGGTGCGGATGGCTCAAAGTGTCTCCTCACCACACGCGCCACGTGCCCGGCCGGACACATGGCGCGTGTGACATCGTGCGGTGCTTCTTCTTCGTCGTGCGATGTTCAGTTGTCGAGCCTGTTGTTCACAGCTGTACCCCGCCGGCCGTGAGATCCCTCTTCAGCTGTTCGGTCTCCTCCTCGCCCATGCCCACCATCGGCAGACGCAGCGGTCCGCCGGGCAGGCCCTGGAGCGCGAGCGCAGCCTTCGTGGTGATGACGCCCTGGGTGCGGAACATGCCGGTGTAGACAGGCAGGAGGCGCTGGTGGATCTCGGTGGCCTTCGCGACGTCCCCCGCCAGGTACGCCTCGACCAGCGAGCGCAGTTCGGGCGAGACGACGTGGCCGACGACGGAGACAAAACCCACGGCGCCGACGGACAGCAGCGGCAGGTTGAGCATGTCGTCGCCGGAGTACCAGGCGAGGTCGCTGCGGGCGATCACCCAGCTCGCGCGGCCGAGGTCGCCCTTGGCGTCCTTGTTGGCGACGATCCGGGGGTGCTCGGAGAGCCGGACGAGGGTGTCGGTCTGGATCGGCACACCGCTGCGGCCGGGGATGTCGTAGAGCATCACGGGCAGGGCGGTGGCGTCCGCGACGGCGGTGAAGTGCTGGTACAGCCCTTCCTGCGGCGGCTTGCTGTAGTAGGGCGTGACGACGAGCAGCCCGTGCGCGCCGGCCTGCTCGGCCCGGCGGGCGAGTTCGACGCTGTGCCGGGTGTCGTTGGTGCCGACGCCCGCGACGACGTGGGCGCGGTCCCCGACCGCCTCCACCACGGCCCTGACGAGCTGCTCTTTCTCCACATCGCTGGTGGTGGGCGATTCACCGGTGGTGCCGTTGACGACGAGGCCGTCGTTCCCTGCTTCCACCAGGTGGGCGGCGAGGCGCTGCGCGCCGTCGAGATCGAGTGCGCCGTCGGCGGTGAACGGCGTGACCATCGCGGTCAGGACCCGGCCGAACGGGGTCTGCGGTGTGGACGTCGGAGCCATGGGTCCCACGCTACTCGCAGCACCGCCCGCCGTGCCTCATCGGGGAGTACGAAGATGCGGGAGCGGTGCGGCGGAGCGGCGGTTACGAGGACCCCGGTACTGCCTGCTCGGGGGTCCAGGCAGTACCGGAATCCGTTCCTGCAGCCTAGGCCAGGTTCACATAGGCCCGCAATTCAGACACCGCGGCGTTGCGGTGACGGGCCCACGGGGGCCCGGAACGGCTCCGGGCGCCCGCTCCGGGTGCCCGATCCGGCCGGGCGAGGCGCCCGGAGCCACCGGAGGACCTCAGGGGGCGACGCGGCCGTTGGCGTTGTAGGCCGCGTGGGTGAGCGGCATGAGTCCGGCCCACAGCTGCTCCATCCGCTCCCCGACCATCTCGATCTCCCGCTGCGGGAAGGAGGGGACGGTGGCCTGCTCGTGCTGGGTGCGCAGGGACAGGAAGTGCATCAGCGAGCGGGCGTTGCAGGTGGCGTACATCGAGGAGAAGAGGCCGACCGGCAGCACGGCGCGGGCGACCTCGCGGGCGATGCCGGCGGCCAGCATCTCCTGGTAGGTGGCGTACGCCTGCCGGTAGGACTCCTCCATGGCCTTGGCCGCCAGTTCGTGCTGCTCTGCGGTGCCCTCGACGAACTCGTACTTGCCGGGGCGGCCCTGCTGGACGAGCCTGCGGTCGGCCCCGGGCACGTAGAAGACGGGCTGCAGCTCGCGGTAGCGGCCGGACTCCTCGTTGTAGGACCAGCCGACCCGGTGGCGCATGAACTCGCGGAAGACGAAGATCGGGGCGCTGACGAAGAAGGTCATCGAGTTGTGCTCGAACGGGCTGCCGTGGCGGTCCCGCATCAGGTAGTTGATCAGGCCCCTGGAGCGCTCCGGATCCTTGACGAGCTCGTCCAGGGACTGCTCGCCGGCGGTCGACACCCGGGCCGCCCAGAGCACGTCGGAGTCCGCGGCGCTGTGCTTGACCAGTTCCACGGTCACGTCGCTGCGGAACCGGGCTGCGTTCCCGGGCGTCGTGGTGTCGGTGTCGGTCACCGGCGGTCCTTCCTGGTCGTGCGTACGTCCGCGGGGACGGCGTACGGGGAGTCGGGGGCGGCGCCCAGCTTAGACGGACCGGGGCGACTGTCGCGTTTGCCGTGTTTGCCGCCGCGGGTTCCGGGCACTGCGCACCTTACGCGGACGTTGACCGCAGGGACCCGGCGCGGGTGCCCCGTCACGCCGCCCGGGTGCCGTCGCAGGACCCGTGTCTTCCGAACGAGGAGAGTGTTCCCGATGCCCCGCAGGGGAGAGTCCGTCCCCTTCGCCTTCGTCGCCGAGGCGGAGAGCTTCCGCAGCAACGTCGCCCCGCCTCCCCCGCCGCCGGGGGGGGCCGGACAGCGCCTGAGGACCGCCCTGGGCGCGCTGGGGGTGGTGGCCGGCCTGGTCGGCGCCCTCGTGCTCGGCGTCCCGGCGCTCGACACCGGGGAGAACGGCGGCACGGCGGGGACGCAGCAGGAGGCTGCCCGGGGCCGCTGATAGCCTCCCGCACACAGCCGTATCCGGCGTGATCGCGGAAAGCGTTGGTGAACGAAACCGTGCCCCTGACGTTCCTGTCCACGGACAGCAGCCACCAGAGCCACGCCGCCGAGGAGGTCCTGCCCTACGAGGCGGAGGACCGGTGGCGGCGTCCGTACCGCCCCGGCCCCTGGCGGGTCGCGGGCTCGGCCCTGCTCCTCATGCTCGCCTCGTACATGCTCTTCGCCGGCATGATCATCGGCCTGGCGGGGGCGCTTCCCGGGGCCGGGCTGTGCCTGCTGCTGGCCGCCCTGGTGATCGCGGCGGCGGTGCGCCTGGTGCGGGTGGGCATCTGGGTGAACGAGGCGGGGCTGCGGCAGGTGGGCCTGCTGCACTCCGTCACCCTGCCGTGGTCGCGGGTGGAGTCGGTCCGCACCTCGCAGCAGCCGGTCAAGTGGCTCGGCATGCCCCGCACCGTGCAGGGCCAGGCCGTGGTGGTCACCACGGCCTCCGGCGAGCGGCTGAGGGCGGTGCTGACCGACCGCAACGCGGACTTCCTCGGCCGCGGCGAGGCCTTCGACATGGCGGCCGACGCGGTGGAGGGCTGGGCCGAGCAGGGCCGCTGAGCCCCGGCCGGCAGCCACCGGCCGTCGTCCGCCTGTCCTGCGGGCCCCCGAACCGCCGGCCCGCCCGTGGTGATCACGGGCGGGCCGGCGGTTCGGGGGCCTGCCGCGTGCTGGGCCCGCAGTGTGCGGGACCGGCGGCGTGCGAGGCTCGCGGACCGGGGTCAGCGGCGCACAGGGCGGCCGTCGTGCAGGGCGATGGCCCGCTGCATGGCCTTGCGGGCGCGCGGGGTGTCGCGCGCGTCGTGGTAGGCGACCGCCAGGCGGAACCAGGCCCTCCAGTCCTCGGGGGCGGCCTCCGCCTCCGCCCTGCGGCGGGCGAAGGCCTCGTCGGCGGAGTCCCGGTCGATCCTGCCGGACGGGGTGCGCCTGAGGTCGTCGACGGGCAGGCCGCCCTCGGCCTCGAGCTCCCGGGCCAGCCGCCCGGCGTCCCGGGCGAAGCCGACGGTCCGCCACAGGAACCACACGCCCAGTGCCGGCAGGACCAGCACCGCGACGCCGAAGGTCACCGTGAGCGGCGTCCCCTCGCGGATCAGCAGCCAGCCGCGGCTGCCGACCAGGACGAAGTAGACGACCAGGACCGCGGCGAGGACGAAGAACGTGATCTTGGCCCGCACGGCGGTCAGCCCAGGTCCATGAAGTGCTCGAGCCCGAAGGTCAGGCCGGGGGTGTCCACCACGCGCCGCACGCCGAGCAGCACGCCGGGCATGAACGAGGCGCGGTTCATCGAGTCGTGCCGGATCGTGAGGGTCTCGCCCTCGTCGCCGAAGAGCACCTCCTGGTGGGCGATCAGGCCGCGCAGGCGCACCGCGTGGACGGGGATCCCGTCGACGTCGGCCCCGCGGGCGCCCTCCAGCGCGGTGATGGTGGCGTCGGGCTGGTCTCCGCGGCCCGCCTCGCGGCGGGCCTCGGCGACCAGCTGGGCGGTGCGCACCGCGGTCCCGCTGGGCGCGTCGACCTTGTTGGGGTGGTGCAGCTCGACGATCTCGACGGACTCGAAGAAGCGGGCCGCCTGCTGGGCGAAGCGCATGGTCAGGACGGCGCCGATGCCGAAGTTCGGGGCGATGAGCACGCCGGTGCCGGGGGCGTCGGCGAGCAGGCCGCGCACCCGCGCCAGGCGCTCGTCGGTCCACCCGGTGGTGCCGACCACCGCGTGGATCCCGTGCGTGATGCAGAACTCGACGTTCTCCATCACCGAGTCCGGGTGGGTCAGCTCGACCGCGACCTGCGCACCGGAGTCGGCCAGCGTCCGCAGCTCGTCGCCGCGGCCGAGGGCGGCCACCAGTTCCATGTCGTCGGCCGCCTCCACGGCCCTGCACGCCTCCGAGCCCATCCGGCCGGCCCTGCCGATGACGGCAACGCGGAGCTTGCTCACGGTTCGGTTCCTCGTTTCTCGTGTGTCCCGGCCCCGCGGCGGCCCCGTGCGGGCCGCCGCGGGCGGTCGGCCTCAGGCCACGGCGTCGTGCAGCCCGGCGGCCTGCTTGTCCTTCAGCGCGCCGATCACGGCGAGCGAGGGACGCCTGCCCAGTACATCGCGGGCGACCTCGCGCACGTCGTCCGGGGTGACCTGCGCGTACTTGTCCAGCATGGCGTCGACGCCCAGCTGCTCGCCCCAGCAGACCTCGCTCTTGCCGATCCGGTTCATCAGCGCGCCGGTGTCCTCCAGGCCGAGCACGGTGGAGCCGGACAGCTGTCCGACGGCGCGCCGCAGCTCGTCCTCGGGCAGCCCCTTGTCGGCGACCTTGGCCAGCTCCTCCCGGCAGATGCCGAGGACCTCCCCGACCCGGGAGGGCTTGCAGCCGGCGTAGACGCCGAACAGGCCGCAGTCGGCGAAGCCGGAGGTGTAGGAGTACACCGAGTAGGCCAGGCCGCGCTTCTCGCGGATCTCCTGGAACAGCCGCGAGCTCATCCCGCCGCCGAGGGCCGCGTTGAGGACGGCCAGGGCCCATCGGCGCTCGTCGGTGCGGGAGACGCCGGGCATGCCGAGGATCAGGTGGGCCTGCTCGGTCCTGCGGGTGAGCACCTCCACCCGTCCGGCGGCGTCCGGGCTGTGCTGCCCGGCCCGGGGGGCGGCGGGCAGGACGTCCGGGTCGCGCAGTGCCCCTGCCCCGGCGAACGCCTCCTCCACCTGCCGGACGAGCAGGTCGTGGTCGAGGTTGCCGGCGGCGGCCACGACCAGGTTCTCGGGGCGGTAGTGGCTGCGGTAGAAGCCGTGGACCGCGTCGCGGGTGAGGCCCTCGACGGTCTCGACGGTGCCCAGGACGGGCCGGCCGAGCGGGGTGTCGCCCAGGACGGCGGTGGAGAACAGGTCGTGGACCTGGTCGCCGGGGTCGTCCTCGGTCATGGCGATCTCCTCGAGGACCACGCCGCGTTCGGCCTCGACGTCCTCGGGGCGGACCAGGGAGCCGGTGAGCATGTCGGAGACGACGTCGACGGCCAGGGGGAGGTCGGCGTCGAGCACCCGCGCGTAGTAGCAGGTGTACTCCTTGGCGGTGAAGGCGTTCATCTCGCCGCCGACCGCGTCGACCGCCGCGGAGATCTCGAGTGCGCTGCGCCGCCCGGTGCCCTTGAAGAGCAGGTGCTCCAGGTAGTGGGTGGCCCCGCCCAGCTCCCGGCTCTCGTCGCGGGAGCCGACGGCCGCCCAGATGCCGAAGGTGGCGGAGCGGACGGTCGGCAGGGTCTCGGTGACGACGCGCAGGCCGCCGGGCAGGACCGTGCGCCGCACCGTGCCGGCGCCGTCGGTGCCGGGCAGCAGGGTGACGGTGGTGCCCGGTCGTTGCAGCGGGACGGCCCGCCCCTCGTCGAAGGGGCGGGCCGTCTCGCGCGGAGTGCTCGGGGTCACTTGTCGGAGTCGTCCTTCTCCGTGGTGCCCGCGGCCTCGTCCTCGCCCTCGACGACCGGGATCAGCGAGAGCTTGCCGCGCTGGTCGATCTCGGCGATCTCGACCTGGACCTTGGCGCCGACCTGGACGACGTCCTCGACGTTCTCCACCCGCTTGCCGCCGGCGAGCTTGCGCAGCTGCGAGATGTGCAGCAGGCCGTCCTTGCCGGGCATGAGCGAGACGAAGGCGCCGAAGGTCGTGGTCTTGACGACCGTGCCCAGGTAGCGCTCGCCGACCTCGGGCATCGTCGGGTTGGCGATGCCGTTGATCGTGGCGCGGGCGGCCTCGGCGGCCGGGCCGTCGGCGGCACCGATGTAGATGGTGCCGTCGTCCTCGATCGTGATGTCGGCGCCGGTGTCCTCCTGGATCTGGTTGATCATCTTGCCCTTGGGGCCGATGACCTCGCCGATCTTGTCCACCGGGATCTTGATGGTGATGATGCGCGGGGCGTTCGGGCTCATCTCGTCGGGAGCGTCGATCGCCTCGAGCATCACGTCGAGGATGTGCAGGCGGGCGTCGCGGGCCTGCTTCAGGGCCGCGGCCAGGACCGAGGCGGGGATGCCGTCGAGCTTGGTGTCCAGCTGCAGGGCGGTGACGAACTGCTTGGTGCCGGCGACCTTGAAGTCCATGTCGCCGAAGGCGTCCTCGGCCCCGAGGATGTCGGTCAGCGTCACGTAGTGGGTCTCGCCGTCGATCTCCTGGGAGATCAGGCCCATGGCGATGCCGGCGACGGGGGCCTTGAGCGGCACGCCGGCGTTCAGCAGCGACATGGTGGAGGCGCAGACCGAGCCCATGGAGGTGGAGCCGTTGGAGCCCAGCGCCTCGGAGACCTGGCGGATCGCGTAGGGGAACTCCTCGCGGGTCGGCAGGACCGGGACGAGGGCCCGCTCGGCCAGGGCGCCGTGGCCGATCTCGCGGCGCTTGGGGGAGCCGACGCGGCCGGTCTCGCCGGTGGAGTACGGCGGGAAGTTGTAGTTGTGCATGTAGCGCTTGCGGGTCTCGGGCGAGAGCGTGTCCAGCTGCTGCTCCATGCGGAGCATGTTGAGCGTGGTCACACCCAGGATCTGGGTCTCGCCGCGCTCGAACAGGGCGGAGCCGTGGACGCGCGGGATGGCCTCGACCTCGGCGGCCAGGGTGCGGATGTCGGTGACGCCGCGGCCGTCGATGCGGACCTTGTCCTTGATGACGCGCTCGCGGACCAGCTTCTTGGTCAGCGCGCGGTAGGCGGCGGAGATCTCCTTCTCGCGGCCCTCGAACTGCGGGAGCAGCTTCTCGGCGGCGAGCGCCTTGACGCGGTCCAGCTCGGCCTCGCGGGCCTGCTTGCCGGCGATGGTCAGCGCGCTCGCGAGCTCGTCGCGCACGGCGGCGGTCAGCGCCTCGAACACGTCGTCCTGGTAGTCCAGGAAGATCGGGAACTCCGCGGTCGGCTTGGCCGCCTTGGCGGCCAGGTCGGCCTGGGCCCTGCACAGGACCTTGATGAACGGCTTGGCGGCCTCCAGGCCCGCGGCCACGACCTCCTCGGTCGGCGCCTCGGCGCCGCCCTCGACCAGCTTGATCGTCTTGTCGGTGGCCTCGGCCTCGACCATCATGATCGCCACGTCGCCGTCCTCGAGGGTGCGGCCGGCGACGACCATGTCGAAGACGGCGTTCTCGAGCTCGGAGTGGGTGGGGAAGGCCACCCACTGGCCGCTGATCAGCGCGACGCGCACGCCGCCGATCGGGCCGGAGAACGGCAGGCCGGCCAGCTGGGTCGAGGCGGAGGCGGCGTTGATCGCGACCACGTCGTACAGGTGGTCGGGGTTGAGCGCCATGATCGTGGCGACGACCTGGATCTCGTTGCGCAGGCCCTTCTTGAAGGACGGGCGCAGCGGGCGGTCGATGAGGCGGCAGGTGAGGATCGCGTCCTCGGAGGGGCGGCCCTCGCGGCGGAAGAACGAGCCGGGGATGCGGCCGGCCGCGTACATGCGCTCCTCGACGTCCACCGTCAGGGGGAAGAAGTCGAGCTGGTCCTTGGGGTTCTTGGACGCGGTGGTGGCGGACAGCACCATGGTGTCGTCGTCCAGGTAGGCCACGGCGGAGCCGGCGGCCTGACGGGCCAGGCGGCCCGTCTCGAAGCGGATCGTGCGGGTGCCGAAGGAACCGTTGTCGATGACGGCCTCGGCGTAGTGGGTCTCGTTCTCCACCGGGAAAATCTCCTCGTTCGTGTCCCCGCCGTGCGGGGACCCTCCAGGGGAGCGCCCTGCCGCTGTGCCCGACGTCCCCGGCCGGGCCGGTCTTCGATCGAAGCCTCCGGGGGGCGGGCGCGCTTCGCGCGGGCCGTCCGGGGGCCACTACCGAGGACCGGCGCCTGTGGCGTCGGTACAGGGGAGCGGACGCTCCTCCTCTTCCGTGCCCTTCGTCTCGGAACCAGAGTAATTGGCCCGGGGCCTCGCCACGAGGCCAAGATCCGGTCCGGTCCGAAGGGGTGCCGCAACGGCAGTGCCTGCCGGTACGGCGAAGGGAGCGGTCCCCGTCGCGGGAACCGCTCCCTCCGTCCCTTGCTACCGGGCGCCGCCGGCGGCGCCGCGGCGGATGCCCAGGCGCTCGACCAGCGCGCGGAAGCGCGTGATGTCCTTCTTGGCCAGGTACTGCAGCAGACGGCGGCGCTGGCCGACGAGCAGCAGCAGACCACGGCGGGAGTGGTGGTCGTGCTTGTGGGTCTTGAGGTGCTCGGTCAGGTCGGTGATCCGGCGGGTCAGCATCGCGACCTGGACCTCGGGGGAGCCGGTGTCACCCTCCTTGGTGGCGAACTCGGCCATGATCTGCTTCTTCGTTGCGGCGTCGAGCGACACGCGTACTCCTCGGGTTCTCGTGACCTCGTCGGGCACCCCTGGTCTTCTTCACAGGGGACTTGATCGGACCCGGACGAGGATCCGGCCGTCGCGGGCTGTGGGCACGCAGACGACCGCCACCCACAGTACCAGTCGGGTGACGGCCGTTGTGACGCACGACGCGGCCGGGAGGGTCGCCCCCGGCCGCGGCGTCAGGTGCTGGTCATGCTGCGCGCGGCGTTGTAGACGTCGAGCACCGCCAGCGCGAGGGGGATGAGGGAGAGCAGGACGGCCCCCTCGGCGAGGTCCATCATCCGGCCCCAGAAGGGGGTGACGCCCTTCTTCGGGACGATCAGGGCGACGGCCACCAGCAGGGCGGCGCCGAGGGCGACGGCCGCGCTCAGCCACACGGTGCGGATGTCCAGCGGGGCCCCGTTCCCCTTGAGCAGCAGCTCCTTGAGGGCGTCGGCCGGCGGGTTGAGCGCCAGGCCCAGCACGAGGAGGGCGACGGTGGCCACGCCCGCACCCATCAGGCACACGACCTGGGCGGTGTAGCGGAAGAGCCGGGCGCGCATCATGGTGGCGATGCCGGCCGCGAGCGCCAGGGCCTGCGCCCAGCCGCTGTCGGAGAAGCCGAGGACGACGCCGGCCGAGCCGACGACCGCCGCGGAGCACCCGCCGACCAGGCCGAGGAGCAGCTCGTGGCCGCGGCGGGCCTGACCGGTGATCTTCTCGAAGTCGATCGGCTCCTCCTCCTCGCGCTCGCTCTCCGGGCCGCGCTGCTTGCGCGTGGAGGAGATCTGGTCCGGGGAGCGGAAGCCGATCGGCAGCCGGGCGAAGCGGGCCGACCAGCCGGGCAGGAAGGCGACGACGGCGATCGCGGTCACCGCGGTGACCGCGGCGGCCTCGCGCGGCTGCGCCTCGGAGACGATCGCCACGAAGGTGGCCAGGGTCCCGACGAAGGAGACGAAGGACGTCGCGACGAACGGCGCGTCGCCCTGCGGGAGGAGCGCGACCAGCAGCACCGAGGCGATCAGCACCACGACGCAGCCGATGAGGAAGTGCAGCCGGCCCGGCCCCTCCCCCTCCGACAGCGGCATGACGCCGGAGCCCGCCACCAGCAGGTGGGGCAGGGCGGCCAGTCCCAGCGCCATCGCCGACCAGCGGTCGTCGTAGACCCGGGCGCGCACGCCGGACAGGGCGACCAGGACCAGGCCGGTGGCGCCGGCGATGATGCCGGGCAGTCCGTGCATGTCGTGCTTGAACGGTTCGGAGAACCACAGCACCAGGGCCATCATCGTCAGCAGCAGCACGCCGGCGGCCAGCCCGGCGGCGCGCATCAGCCCGTCGTTCCAGCTGCGCCGGTCGGTCTCGACCGCGGAGGCGACGGCGTCGACGACGTCGTCGAAGACGGCGGGCGGCAGCGAGTCGGCGAACGGCCTCATCAGGAGCAGTTCGCCGTCGAGGATGCGGTGCTCGACCAGGGACCGGCCCGGGTCGAGGACCGTGCCGTCGCGGCGGACCAGGTGGTAGCCGGTGGGCGCCCCTTCTGCCGGGGCCTGGCCCGACAGCCTCAGAATCTCCGGGTAGACGTCCGACAGCGGCACGTCCTCAGGCAGTGCGACGTCGATTCTGCTGTCCGGCGCCGCGACCGTGACTCTGCAGAATCCGGTTGCTGAAACCGTGCTCACCTGGCGGTTCCCCCTCGTCCGGTGCTGGGTTATCGGCGCGTGGCCGCCGGATCCGTCCGGCACGCCCGCGCATCGCGATGCGCCACCTTACCGTCCTCGGCAATCCCCATCTCCCCCGCCCGGTACGCCTGTTGCCCGTGACCAGTAGGATCGGCGCCTGCCTTAGCTTCATGGGTGGCTTCTGTACGGGGGGCCGCCGCCACGGGGGCGGTCCGAAACGCGAGTTGAGTGAAGGACTGGTGCATCGGTGAGCGTGGTCGTCGTCAAACGCCCGCCGCGGGTTCTCCCGCCGGACGTGCCGAGTGAGGAGGTGCGGCTGGAGGCGCCGCCGGAACTCCCGCGCGGCGAGGACCAGAACCTGCTCATGAACCTGCTGCCGATGCTCGGCATGGGATCCTCGGCGGCGTTCTTCTTCATGCCCGCCAACAACGGCAGCGGCGGCGGGTTCATGAAGGTCATGGGCGTGCTGATGCTCGCCTCCACGCTGGCGATGGTCGTCGCCCAGATCGTGCGGGCCCGCCAGGGGCCCTCGGGACAGATGGCCGAAGGGCGGCGCGACTACCTCAAGTACCTCGCGCAGGTACGGCGGCAGGTGCGGCGCACGGCCCACAAGCAGCGCGACGCCCAGTACTACCTGCACCCGTCCCCGGAGCAGCTGTGGGCCCTGGTGGCCGAGGGCTCGCGGGTGTGGGAGCGGCGCTCCACCGACCCCGACTTCGCGCAGGTGCGCATCGGCCTGGGGCCGCAGCAGCTGGCGACCCCGCTGGTCGCCCCGGAGACCGCGCCGGTGGACGAGCTCGAGCCGCTGACCGCGCACGCGATGCAGCAGTTCCTGTCCGCGCACGGATCGCTGGACGACCTGCCGCTGGCCGTCGGGCTGCGCTCCTTCTACCACGTGACGGTCTCCGGGGACCCGGACACCGTCTACGGCACGACCCGCGCGGCCCTGGGCCAGATGTGCGCCCTGCACTCCCCCGAGGACCTGGTGGTCGCGGTCGTCGCGGCCCCCGGCGCCGCGGCCGAGTGGGAGTGGACCAAGTGGCTCCCGCACATGCAGCACAAGGAGGCCGACGGGGCGGGCTCGATGCGGCTGTTCTGCAGCGACCTGGGCGAGGTCGAGGAACTGCTGCACGACAAGCTCGACGGCCGCCCCCGGTTCAACCGGGAGGGGCAGCCGCTGCTGGACTCCCCGCACCTGGTGATCGTGCTCGACGGCGGCAGCGTCCCTGCCGACTCGGTCATCGCCTCCGCGGAGGGCCTGCAGGGGGTGACCATCCTGGAGGTGGTGCCCGGCGAACTCGACGAGATGCGCGGCTCGCTGTCCCTCCAGGTGTGGCCCGGCCAGCTGGAACTGGAGACCGGCTCGGGCGTGTACACCGGCGTCCCCGACACGATGTCCGCCAGCCAGGCCGAGTCGCTGGCACGCCAGCTCGCCCCGCTGCGCCTCGGCGCGGCGGACGCCGACGAGCCGCTGCTGGCCAACCTTGACTTCACCGACCTGATGGGCATCGGCGACGCGGCCGGCGTCGACGTCTCCCGCACCTGGCGGCCCCGTTCGCTGCACGAGCGGCTGCGGGTGCCGATCGGCCTGGGCGAGACCGGCGAGCCGGTCATGCTCGACATCAAGGAGGCCTCGCAGGAGGGCATGGGCCCGCACGGCCTGTGCGTCGGCGCGACCGGCTCCGGAAAGTCCGAGCTGCTGCGCACCCTGGTGCTGGGCCTGGCCGTCACCCACTCCTCCGAGACGCTCAACTTCGTCCTGGCGGACTTCAAGGGCGGTGCGACGTTCACCGGCATGGGCAGCATGCCGCACGTCTCCGCGGTCATCACCAACCTGGCCGACGAGCTGACCCTGGTCGACCGCATGCGCGACTCGATCACCGGCGAGCTCAACCGGCGCCAGGAACTGCTGCGCCAGTCCGGCAACTACGCCAACATCACCGACTACGAGAAGGCCCGCGCGGCCGGCGCGCCGCTCGACCCGCTGCCGTCGCTCGTCCTGATCATCGACGAGTTCAGCGAGCTGCTGGCCGCCAAGCCGGACTTCATCGAGATGTTCATCCAGATCGGCCGCATCGGCCGGTCCCTGGGCGTGCACATGCTGCTGGCCTCGCAGCGCCTGGAGGAGGGCAAGCTGCGCGGCCTGGACACCTTCCTGTCCTACCGCATCGGCCTGCGGACCTTCTCCGCCGCCGAGTCGCGCACCGCCATCGGCGTGCCGGACGCCTACCACCTGCCGAACGTGCCCGGCGCCGGCTACCTCAAGTACGACACCGAGACGATGGTGCAGTTCAAGGCCGCCTACGTCTCCGGCACCTACCGCTCCTCCGGGGCGGTCGCGCCCGGCGGCGGCCGGATCGACCGGTCCCCGGTGCTGTTCACCGCCTCCCCGGTGCCGCTGCGCATCCTCGAGGAGCCGGCCCCGGGCGAGGTCTCCTCGCAGATCGACGACGCGCTCGCCGACACCGTGCTGGACGTGATCGTGCGCCGCCTGGAGGGGCAGGGCCCGCCCGCCCACCAGGTGTGGCTGCCTCCGCTGGAGGAGGCGCCCAGCATCGACCAGTTGCTGCCGCCGCTGACGGTCGACGCCGACCGGGGCCTGCACGCCGACGGCTACACCGCCACCGGCAAGCTGACCGTGCCGGTCGCCCTGGTGGACAAGCCGTTCGAGCAGCGCCGCGACGTGCTCTACAGCGACTTCTCCGGCTCCGCCGGCCACGCCCTGGTCGTGGGCGGCCCGCAGTCCGGCAAGTCCACCCTGGTCCGCACCCTGATCACCTCCTTCGCGCTCACCCACACCCCGCGCGAGGTGCAGTTCTACTGCCTGGACTTCGGCGGCGGCGGCATGCTGGCGCTGCAGAACCTGGCACACGTGGGCGGAGTCGCCTCCCGGCTGGACGGCGAGAAGGTCCGCCGCACCGTCGCCGAGGTGCACGGCATCCTCAACGCCCGCGAGGAGTTCTTCCGGGCCAACTCCGTCGACTCGATGGGCACCTTCCGCTCCCGCCGGGCCGCCGGCCACTACCCGGACCAGGCCTGGGGCGACGTCTTCCTGATCATCGACGGCTGGGCGACGTTCAAGACCGACTACGAGATGCTCGACCCGGTCATCGCCGACATCGCCACCCGCGGCCTCGGCTTCGGCATCCACCTGATCCTGACCGCCACCCGCTACACCGAGCTCCGCCCGGCACTGAAGGACCAGGTCCTGACCCGGCTGGAGCTGCGCCTGGGCGACGCGATGGAGTCCGAGTTCGACCGCAAGCGGGCCGAGAACGTGCCCGTCGGCAAGCCCGGCCGCGGCCTGTCCCCGGACAAGCTCGACTACATGGCCGCCCTGCCGAGGATCGACGGCTCCTCCAGCGCCGAGGACCTCGCCGACGGCATGGCGCAGATGGTGGCCACCGTCAACGAGAACTGGCCCGGACAGCCCGCGCCGCCGGTGCGGATGCTGCCGACCATGCTCCCGGCCTCCGAGCTGCCCGGCGGCGGGGACTTCGCCGACCGCGGCGTCGCGATCGGCGTCGACGAGCTCACCCTCTCGCCGGTGTTCGTGGACTTCGAGACCGACCCGCTGTTCGTCATCTACGGCGAGAGCGAGTCCGGCAAGTCCTCGCTGCTGCGGCTGATCGCCAAGCAGGTCTCCGAGCGCTACGAGCCGAGCAAGGCGCTGTTCGTGGTCTCCGACTTCCGGCGCGCACTGCTGGGACAGGTCCCCGACAGCCACATGTACAAGTACTGCGCCTCGGGGCCGCAGCTGCAGGAGGTCATGGAGTCGCTCGCCGGCTCGATGAGCCGCCGCATGCCGGGGTCCGACGTCACCCCGGAGCAGCTGCGCAACCGCAGCTGGTACAACGAGCCGGACGCGTTCATCTTCATCGACGACTACGACCTGGTCGCCACCTCCATGGGCAACCCGCTGTCGGTGCTGATGGAGTACCTGCCGTTCGCCCGCGACCTGGGCCTGCGCATCATCCTGGCGCGCAGCTCCTCCGGCGCCTCCCGCGCCTCCTTCGAGCCGGTCCTCACCCGCATCAAGGAGCTCGGCGCGCAGGGCGTGATCCTGTCCGGCGACTCCAACGAGGGCCAGCTGATGGGCAACGTGCGGGCGTCGGCCATGCCGCCGGGACGCGGATCGTTCGTGACCCGCCGCCGCGGCGCGCAGCTGGTGCAGACCGGCTACCTGCCGGAGCGCTGAGCAGCCCCGCGCCCGTGACATGACGTGACGTGACGACGGAGGGGGTGGGGCGGGCCCGTACGGGCCCGCCCCACCCCCTCCGTTTCCGTTTCCGCCTTCCTGCCCTCCCCGGGCGCTCCGGCCGCCCGGGCGATGATGTGCGGGCCGGGTACCCGGGCGCCGGGGCAGGGCCTTCTGAGCCGCGGAGCCGCATCTCCCTGAGGCCTTGCGGCCCCGTAAGACCGGACCGAGGCCGCACCCCGGCCGGGGTGCGGCCTCGGTCCGGTCCGGGTGCACAGCCTTCCCGGATGCACCGCAGTGCGCAGTGCCCGGCGTCTTCTTCCGCGGGGTTCCTAGCGCGGCTCGAGGGAGGGTTCCTCTGCAGGCCGGGGCGCCTCTTCGTTGCGGTAGGAACGGTAGGCGTTGTCGTAGGCGAGGCCTGCGACGACGGCCACGCCGCACGAGACCAGGTGCGGGACGGTCTGCGGCAGGACGAGACAGCCCGCGACCCCCACGAGCACGATCCCCGCGCACAGCAGGGCCGGGGCGCGCAGCAGCGCGGGCCACGCCCGGTGCAGGTCGATCTCCCGGACCCGGTACGCGGGATCGGTGACGGGGCGTTGCGTCCGCGGGAGGAGCGCCAGCGCCGCCGGGGTGGGCAGGAGGCCCCGCAGCAGCCATCCGCCGTCACCGATCAGCACGGCACGGACGTCCGCCCGGTTCTCGCGCAACCGCGCCTGCGGGGTGTCACCGCCGTCCGAGGGCTTCGACTCCGGCCTGCGCTTGAGGTACAGCCAGGCGTCCTCGGGACCGATCACCGCCGCCGCGGTCTCCGCCGCCGCGTACGACTCGATGACGAACGGGGCCTCTTCGCCCCACGGCGTCGCCAGTAGCAGGCAGGGGACCGTCTTCTCCGACGCGCCGCCGGATGCGGCGGACCCCGTCCCCTCGCTCCCGGCCCCCTCGCGTCCGGCCCCACCGCTCCCGGCCCCGCCGAACCGGAAACCTGTGGAGACGGCTCCGGTCCGCCCGGAGTAACCTGCTCCACCAAAGCTCCAGACTTTTTGATGCCGGGCCGTTCTCGTATCTTCTCGGCGCCCTGTAGTTGTTCCAGCAGCCTTCGCCGACGCCTCGGCGTCCCCGGCCACCTGCTCCTTGCGCTGCTCCACGGCCGGCACGGTGCGCAGTCCGGTCTCTGCCGCCTGCAAATGCGCGGAATCGGCCTCGCATCCCGAGTCCCTGGCCTGTTGCCCGAAGTCCTCCTCCATTGAAGGAAATTGGGCCGGTCGATCGTATTCGGACGTCGCCGGGAACGATCAGTGGCGGTCGGGGCCTTCCGCTCCCCCCGTCAACGACCTGTCGTCCCCCCGGACGGCGCCGGGCGAGTTGCGCAGGGACGAACGCGCCGGTAGACGGGAAGCACCGGGTGCCGGGCCGATGTGCCCTCTCCCCGTCGTCGCCCCTCCCGTATGGTGGGGCGGAATACTTGGGGACGCCCCGCACCCCGTGCACGGAAGGACGCCCGCGCCCATGGCCCGCAGCCGGACTGCCCGCGCGCTGCCCGCGCCCGCGGCACGAGGGCTGCTCGTGCAGACGCTGGTACTGGCGCTGCTCGCCCTGGCCGCCTTCGCCTGCGTGCGCCTGCACCCGGGCAGCGGCAACTCCACCGGGCCGGAAGCGGCCCTGCGTGCGTCGGCGCCGGTGGCCGTGTCCCTCCAGGACCTCACCCGGACGGCGGTCGAGGCCTCAACCGAGATCCCCGCAGCGGAAGGCGTCGGCACGGAAGGCGCCGACACCCGTACGAGCGCCAACTGCTCGAAGAAGCCGGGGGCCACCGAAGGGCCCTCGAACCCGCGTTGGGCCGGATCCGACACGGCGCACCCGGCGGCCGCAGAGCCCTGTCCCTCCCGCCCCGCTCCTGTCCGGCACCACGTCACCGGGCACATCGGTCCTGCGCCCCCGGCGCCGGACCTGACCCGCCTGTCCGTTCTGCGGATCTAGCGGAGCCGCCGCGTGCCGTACCGCCCCGCAACAACCGGGTGCCCCGTACGGCGCGTGCCGGCCCGCCGACCGATCCGACAGAACAGGACTTCCCCATGCCCTCTGCCGTCCCGCGCCCGCCCGGGCGTGCGCCCGGGCGGGCGGCCGCCGCCGTCCGCGGCTCCCTGCGATCCGCCGCCACCGCCCTGCGGGCGTGGCCTGCCGCCCGGTGGCTCGCCGCCGCCGGCGGGGCACTGCTGACCGCTGCGGTCGTCGGCTTCCCCACCGCGGTGATCCCCAGCCCGCTCTTCGGCCGGGAGGTCCCCGTCCAGTGGTGGAACTACCCGGCTCTGGTCGCCACCGCCGTGCTGGGCGGCATCGTGATCGCCACCTACGTCCGCACCCCGTACACCGGAGCAGAGGCACGCTTCGACGGCGGCAACGGCGAACGCCCCGAGGGCAGCGACGGTGACGACGACGGCGACGACCGTGGCACGTCCCGCCTGGGTGCCGTCGGAGGGGTGCTGTCGTTCTTCGCCGTCGGCTGCCCGGTGTGCAACAAGGTCGTGCTGGTCCTGCTCGGCACGTCCGGGGCGATGACCGTCTGGGCCCCGGTCCAGCCGGTTATCGCGGTTGCGTCCGTGCTGTTCATGGGCGTGGCCGCCGTGCGCCGGCTGTCCGGCGAGGTCGCCTGCCCCGTACGGCCGACAGTCGCGGCGGGTACGGCGGGCACTGCGGCTCCCGCGGGAGCCCGGGGGGCGACGGAGCCGGCCGAGCCGGCGGTCGGCGTCTCCGCGACCGGCAACTGAACCCCGCCCCACACTCTTCGTCCTCTCCGTCTCTTCAGGAGCATTCCCATGCCCAGCAACACCTCCGCCGACAGGACCAGCAGGAGGCGGGGCATCGCCGCCGCCGCAGCCGTCCTCGTCGTCGCCCTTGTCCTCGGTGTCGTCTCCGCCGTGGCCACCGCGAACAAGGACACGTCCGGTGCCTCCGGCGGGCCGGCCGCCACCGTCGCCACTCCCGAAGCCCAGCCGCCCTCCGAGCAGGACGCCGAACTGCTCGCCCTGGCCCGTCGCGACGCCGATGACCCGCACGCCGTGGGACGCGCGGACGCGCCCGTGGTGATGATCGAGTACTCCGACTTCCAGTGCCCGTTCTGCGGGAAGTTCGCCCGGGACACCAAGCCCGAGCTGATGAAGTACGTCGAGGACGGCACCCTGCGCATCGAATGGCGCCACTTCCCCCTCTTCGGCGAGGAGTCCGAGAACGCCGCACGCGCGGGGTACGCCGCCGCTCAGCAGGACCGGTTCTGGCAGTTCCACGACGTCGTCTACTCCGAGGAGCGCAAGCGCAACAGCGGGGTGTTCGCCCCCGGCAAGGTAGAGAAGATGGCCCGGGAGGCGGGCGTCCCCGACATCGACCGCTTCTGTGCCGACATGAAGAGCAAGAAGGCGGGCGCGTTCGTCACCGCTGACTCCGAGGAGGGTTACCGCCTCGGAGTGACCAGCACCCCCGCGTTCCTGGTCAACTCGCAGCCCATCCTCGGCTCGCAGCCCCTGGAGACCTTCGAGGCCGCCATCGAGTCCGCTGCCAAGGCGGCTCAGGGGTCCGGGAAGGCAGCGGGCAAGGACACCGGCGAGGAGGCGGCCGAGTGACCGACATCGGCTACCTCGCCGCATTCCTCGGCGGGCTGCTCGCGCTCCTCAGCCCGTGCAGTGCGCTGCTCCTGCCCGCCTTCTTCGCCTACTCGTTCAGCTCCCCGGCACGGCTCCTGGGTCGCACCGTCTTCTTCTACGCCGGACTGTGCACGACCCTGGTGCCCCTGGGCGCGGCCGGTTCGTTCGCCGGACGGCTGTTCTACGGCAACCGCGACCTGCTGGTGGCCGTCGGCGGCTGGACGGTCGTCGCGCTGGGCATCCTCCAGATACTGGGGCTCGGCTTCGGCTCGCGCCGCATGCAGGAGGCGGCCTCCCGGATCAGGCCCTCGTCGGCGTGGTCGGTCTACGCACTCGGCGCGGTCTACGGGCTGGCCGGATTCTGCGCCGGCCCCGTCCTCGGCAGCGTGCTGACCGTGGCCGCCGTCGGCGGCAACCCCTGGTACGGGGGCGCGCTGCTGGCCGTGTACGCCCTGGGAATGGCCTTCCCGATGTTCCTGCTCGCGCTGGTCTGGGACCGTTTCCGCCTGGGGAGCAGGCGCTGGCTGCGCGGCCGGGGGTTCCAGGCGGGACCGCTGCGACTGCACACCACCTCCCTGCTGTCCGGTGCTTTCTTCGTCCTCCTCGGCGTGATGTTCCTGGTCTTCGACGGAACCTCCGCGCTGCCGGGAGTGATGGGTGTGGACACCGAGTACGCGGTCGAACGGTGGGTGAGGACGGCAGCCTCAGGCGTCTCCGACACCGCGGTGCTGCTCACCGTGGCGGGCGCGGCGGCGCTCGCCGTCGCACTGCTCGCTCTCCGTCCCCACCGGTCCGCACCCGACTCGGGCGGAGACAAGGACGGGACAGCGGTCAAGAACTGTCCCGAGGAAACCTCCGGGGCGGCCGGAACGATCGCGAGGGACGGGGCCGCCGATCACGCCTGACCCGAACCCGCCCCGCTGCCGGCCCTCGAACGGTCCGGCGGCGGGGCACCTCTCCGTCCGCGGAGTTCAGCCAGCGGTCTCCTGCCTGCCGGCGGCAAGCAAGGAAGGCGGCCCACTCCCCGGACGAGAGGGCGAACGTCCCTTGGGGTGAACGTGCCCGACAGTAGGGTCCCGAGGCGCCCTGGGCCCTGTCCCCACAAGGGCGGAGGCCTACGGGGACGGGCTCACGCGGAAGGTGACCGCGCGAGCCCGTGATGCTTCTCTTCTTCTCTTCTCCTCGCCCGCCCCTACGGACCCCAGGGGCCGGACGGCTGGTTCTGGTTCGGTCCCTGCGGCTGGGGCGGGAACCCGCCCGCGTTCCCGGGGGGCATCGGCTGACCGTACGGAGGCTGCTGTGCCTGAGGCCCTTCTCCCCAGCCGACTCCGACCGGGGCACTCCTCTTCTTGCGCCGGGAAGACCTGACAACCGCGAACACGGTCACGCCGACGACCAGCAGCAGGAAAACAGGCGCGACCACGAACACCAGGATCCGTTTCAGGGTGTTGCTGGAGTCCGTTCCGGACCCGGATCCGGCCTCGACCTCGGCCTCGGCCTCCGGGGAAGAAGAGTCCAAAGAATCCGGAACCTTGAGCGGTCCGTACTTCGAGCCCGCCGGGATATTTTCCGTCAATGCAGCCAACGGTCGGATATACCCGTAACCGTACTTCTCATCTGGGAGAGAGAGGCCTTTCGTCGACTCCGGAAGACCAGCAGTCTTCACCAGTCGATTCACCACCTGGCCTGCGGTCAGGTCAGGATACTCGGCACGAACCAATGCAGCAGCAGCAGAGGTATAGGCCGCCGAACTTGAGGTTCCATTGCCCTTGTGATAGTAAGCCCCAGGAGAATTCCCTCCAGCGGAAACAATCCCAACACCAGGAGCAGTCAGCAAAACTTCTGGACCGTAGTTGGAGTCTTCCCAAATTTCACCCCTCTCCCCAACCGCGCCAATGGTCAAAACGCCCGGATACTTACCCGGATAGCCAATCAATCCAGGCTCTCCATCGTTCCCGCTGGCATTGATCACCAAGACGTCTTTTTTCAAAGCATAAGCGACGGCCTCTTCCTCCTCTTGCGTCTTCCCCGAGCCCCCCAAGGAAATATTGATCACGGAAGCCCCTTGATCCACTGCATAAATAATGGGATCCGCCAGGTTTCCCGATGCCTTTATTCTGACTGGTAGGATTTTTGCCTTCGGCGCAAGTCCCCTAACTCCATCACCACCCCCCAGGCCGTGTCCATGAGCTGCAATAATTGAAGCCATTCCCGTTCCGTGTGATTCGCCCTGCTCAGGATCGACCGATCCACCGTCAACAAAATCTTTTCCCTCAAGGAGACTTTGTGAAATATCCTGATGATTTACTTCAAATCCGATATCAATTACAGCTACCGTGACCCCCTCTCCTTGCGAGATCTCCCACACCTTCTCCGCCTGGAAGTGATCCAACGCCCATTGATCTTGCCTTACTCTGTCCGCGCTCGCAGGAGCAGTCGAAGCAAGAAGTAGCGCTCCCGACAGGGTCGCACTGCTTACAATGCGCACCGTTCGCAAAAGATTCATGACATTATCCTTTCCCAAGAAAGTGGGGGTGCGGCCCATACGCCACACCCCCATTAATTCCGTGCGGACTCTTCAGCGATCAGTTATCGACCACTCGGGGAGCCACGTTGCGTTGTGTTGCCCAGGTCTCCTCGTCCTCCGGTCGGGCCACCAGGCCGAGCGGGCACCTCCCTCGCCCTGTGCCGTCTCTCGGGTCCGCTGGGGGCCAGCCCATGTCGTGCCCCGGCAGCACCGCTCCGGCCCGCAGTCCCACCACCGACAATCCCTCCACCGTCAGCTCTCCCGGAGGCTGGAACCCGCATCTTCGGTCACCACGCCGCCGGCTGAGCCTCCCGAAACTCCTCCGGGAACGAGGACTTCGTAATGATTTTCCAGCGCGTCCTCGGTACTGACATTGCCCAGGTCCGCCTCGAAGGCCTTGTCACTGCTGCAGTCACCGCTGTCGCCGAGGAATTCGTCGGCACTATTCAAAGTGCTGAACATCTCCATGTTGTCGATGATCGGCTTGTACTTGCCGAGAGCTTCGGTACCTCACTGCATCGTCTCCGGAGTGTTCCAGTAGCGACATGTGTCCCACGGTGAACGACGGTCCGCACGTCTCCATATCCGCGGTCAGGCAGTGGCAAGGAATCAAAGCAGGATCCACAGACTTCTGTACCGGAGCGGAGCCCTATAGGAACGGGTCCGCCCAGGAGACGACTGCGCAGGCTCGTGACGTTTTGCTTTCCCTCACTCGGCCGCTTCTACGGCCCCCAGGGGCCCGACGACTGGTTCTGATTTGATCCCTGCTGCTGGGGCGGGAACCCGCCCGTGTTCCCGGGAGGCACCGCCTGGCCGTACGGCGATGGCTGCCCCTGCTGGCTCCCATGCCAGCCGCTTTCGGTCTGCGTTCTGTTATTTTTCCGACGAAAAATCCTGACAATCACGAAGACGATCGTTACGACGACCAACAGCAGGAAGACCGGTGCAACCACGAACACCAGGATTCGCTTCAAAGTGTTGTTGGACCCTGCCCCCGAATCAGAACCGCTGTCACCTCCGGATCCGGATTCCGGAGAAGACGACTGCAGTGACTCCGGCACCTTCAACGGCCCATACTTCGAACCGGCCGGGATATTCTCGGTCAACGCAGCCAGCGGCCGAATATAACCGTAACCATACTTTTCGTCCGGGAGGGAGGTACCCTTCGCCGAATCCGGAAGTCCAGCAGTCTTGGTCAATCGATTCACAACCTGTCCTGCGGTCAGGTCAGGATATTTAGCGCGGATCAGTGCAGCAGCGGCGGAGACATGAGCCGCAGAACTGGACGTGCCGTCAGATACGTGATAGGCAGATCCGGAATTCCCAGCCTTGGGTGTGAGAATTCCAACCCCAGGAGCAGTCAACATCACCTCTGAGCCGTAATTTGATTTACTCCAAATTTCCCCCTCCTCGTCAACTGCGCCAACCGTCAGAACACCCGGATACCAACCCGGGTAGCCAATGCTTCCAGATTCTCCCTCGTTGCCGCTGGCAGTCACCACCAACACATCTTTCTCAAGCGCGTAAGCCATGGCTTCAGCATCTTGGGAACTTCCCCTGGAAGACCATACCGAAATATTGATCACGGAAGCCCCCTGATCAACCGCGTAGTAGATTGAATCCGCCCACCCCGAAGAAAGATCGCTACGGATAGGTAGAATTTTGCTTTTGGTGCGAGCCCTTTGACTCCGTCTCTTCCCTGCGACCCATGGCCGTGTGCCGCAATAATGGAGGCCATGTCAGTTCCGTGGACATCACCCTCCGCAGGGTCCACAGAACCTCCATCGACAAAATCCTTACCCTTCAACAGATTTTCGCGAAGGTCTTGGTTCTTCGTGTCGAACCCGTCATCGATGACAGCTACCGTCACACCTTCACCCTGTGAAATCTCCCAAATTTTTTCCGCTTCCAATTTTTCTAGTACCCACTGGTTCTGCCTCACCAGGTCTGCCGCAGCGGAAGGCGCCGCGAGAAAAATCAAAGAGCCTGCCAAGAACGCGCTACCCGCAGAACGAAGCGATCGACCGAAGGTCATCTTTTATTTCCTTTCGTGAACCGATTAGAACGCAGCGAGAAAGCCGCATCTCCGCTCTTCCATGTTCCCCAAGCTTCCTCTTGCAGGGAGCGCTCTTTCTTCAGGAGCCGCAGTTCAAAACTCCCATGATGGCCTTTCGCAGGGGGAAGGGGGTGCAGCCAGACGGCTGCACCCCCTTCTCCTTCTACCCCGCACTCTCACTGCTGGAATTCGTCCCCGAGTCGCTTAATCAACCACTCGAGGAGCTGTGTTGCGCTGCGGCGTCCAGGTCTCCTCGTCCTCCACGAGGTAGTCCGGGCGTTCTCCCTCCCGCCGGCTTTCCTCTCTTTCCCTGTCACTGCGTCCACGAGGTACACCTGCGCCCATCGGACCACCGGGACGGCCGCCGCCCCTCGCCGCCTGTGCGGCTCCTCGGCTCCGGTGGAGGCCGGAACCACCGGCCGTTCCCCTGCCGGCCCCACCGGCTCCCGGAGTGCCGCCGACGACTCCGCCCTTCTGGCGGGCCAGGGCTCCTGCACGGCCGGATGCTGCACCGCTTCTTCCCCCAGCAGCCGCACCAGCAGCACCGGGCATTCCGGGACGCCCGGCTCCGGCTGCGCCACCGCGGCCGGCGGCTCCACCGCCGGCTGCCGCACCTCGACCGGCAGTGCCGCCGACTCCAGCGGTGCCACGGCCACCGACGCCACCGACACCGCGGGCCCCGCCCACAATGCCCGCTGCCCCGCCGCCGGCGATCCCCCCGCCGGAAATTCCGCCCGCTCCAGAGCCTCCTGCGCCCCCGGTGGCAACGCCGCCGACAGAGCCTCCCCCGGTTCCCCCGGAGATACCGTCGATCACGGTCCCCACCTGAGGCTTGGCTCCAGGAACAGGCTTCTGCGCGCCGCCAATGACTGCCGAATCCCTAGGAGGAGCAACCGGCTTTGAAGGGGCAACAGTTCCTCCTCGTCCTCCTGCACCTCCGCCACCTGACACTGACGGACTGGGGCGGGATACCGCAGAGGAGATAGGAACGACAGTCGTCACTGGTGGAATTCCACCAGGCGGACCCGGAAAGTCCTCGCTCTTGTCGTTCCGCTCTTTTGTCCACGAGCCCATTGCCTTGGCCTGGGAGTTGTAGGCGGCTCCCAGTTGCTCCATGACGATGGCGGCCTCGAGCTGGCGTTCCTTGCCGGCGGAGAGGCTTCCGTGGTGCTTGTTCAGTGCCTCCTCAGTGCTGACGTTGCCCTTGATGTCGGCGTCGAGGGCCTTGTCGCCGCCGCGGTCGCCGAGATCGCCGAGGAAGTCGCCGGCCCTGTCCAGGGTGTCGGGCATCTCCATGTTGTCGATGACCGGCTTGTACGCGGCGAGTGCTCTCGCGGCGCCCTGCATCGCCACTGAGGTGTTCTCGGCGTACTTCGCGCTGTCGGTGATCTTCTTGCTGATCTTCTTGGCGTGGGCCCTGAAGGCGTCCGCGGCCGCGCCCTCCCAGTGCTTGAGGACGGCTTCGACCGCGGCGTCGAAGGTCTCCTTGACACCGCCGCCGCCGACCAGCTTGGTCTCGATGTCCTTCCACGCCTTGGAGACCCGCTCGACTTCGCCGGGCTTGGCGTTGGCCACCATCTTCTTCATGGCGGGCAGCGTCTCGTTGGCGAACTTCGTCTCGTGGCTCTCCGGGTAGCCCGAGGCCGCACCCGGTTCGTGGTACTCGTACTCGGTCCGTTTCTCACCCACGGCCCACAACCCCCTACTTTCCTGTCCGGCGGAAAACGTCAGCTCTGCTTCTGCGAGAGCGCGGCCTGGATCTCGTAGTCGCTCTCCTCGTACGCGTTCTTGGTGCTGACCGTCTTCTGGCCGAACTTGTCCATGACGTCGTCGAGGTGGTCGATGATCGCCTCGATCTGGTCCTTCATCGACACGTGGGCCGTCTCCAGGTTCCTCGCCTCGGCGAAGCCGGTGCCCAGGGCGCCGGGGGGAAGGTACGTCTCGGACTTGGCCTTGCCCTTGGTGTCCTGCACGTCCTTGAGGACGCCGTTCAGTTTCTTGACGACGCTGTCGAGTTCGCTCAGGTCGACACGGTACTGATCAGCCATGCCTGGCCTCCCCGTTCATTCGTGTTCCGTTCTTCCTCCGCCAGTCGCGCAGGACGATCGATCCGCCGGCGAGGAGGGCGACGGCGGCCAGGCCGCCGCCCACGGCGTAGACCGCCATGCGTTCGGTGCGCTCCTGCGGGCTCTCGCCGAGGACGATCGCCGCGGGCTGGATGTCGGTGCCGCTGCCCGGTGCGGCAACCGGCTTCTCGACGGGTTCCTGGCCGGGCTCCGTGTCGTCCTCGGTGAGTGCCGCGACCGGGTCCACGACGCCCCAGCCGACGAAGCGGTCCTTGCCGACCTGCGGACGCTCGGCGGTCTGCAGGATTTGGGTGATGACCTGCTGGTAGTTCCAGTCGGGGTGCTTGGCGCGGATCAGAGCCGCGACGCCTGCGACGTACGGGGCGGAGAAACTGGTGCCGTTGTCGAGGCAGTGCCCGCCCTTGGGGACGGTCGAGACCATGTCGACGCCCGGGGCCGCGACGTCGATGAAGGAGCCCGGCTGGGAGAAGGGGGCGCGTTCGTTGTTGCGGTCCGAGGCGGCCACGGCCAGCACTCCCTCGTAGGAGGCCGGGTAGGTCTCCTTCTCCTTGCCGCTCGCGCCGTCGTTGCCGGCGGAGGCGACGATGAGGACGTCCTTCGCCTGCGCGTTCCTGACGGCCTGGGCCAGGACGGATCCGCTGCTCAGCTTCGAGGCCGAGTCCTGGGAGACGTTGATGACCTTGGCCCCCGCGGCCACCGCGTGGTCGATGGCCTTCGCCATCGTCAGGACCGTTCCACTGCCGTTGTTGTCGTTCTGGCGGATCGGGATGATCGTGGCGCCGGGCGCGATCCCCACGAAGCCGGTGGTGGAGGGGGACGGGCGGGCGGCGATGATGCCCGCCACCTTGGTCCCGTGGCCCACCAGGTCGGTCGTCTCGTCGCCCTCGCTCTTGCCCTTGAGGAAGTCGGCGCCGGCGCCGCGGTCGAGGGCCTGGGCGAGCTGCGGGTGGTCGTCGTCCACACCCGTGTCGATGACGGCAACCTTCACCCCGCGGCCGGTGGTGTCCTGCCACATCTGGTCGAGCAGGACCCTCTGCAGCGACCAGGGGGTTCCCTTGATGGGGTCGGAAGGGAAGGTGCACTGGGTGTTGTCGATCTTCACGCCGCCGTCTTCGCCGTCCTCGGCGAGGACCGTCCCCGTTGCTCCCGTGCCCCGGCCCGGCCCTGGTCCGGGTACGGCCGCCGTGTTCGCCGCGGCCGGCACGGCGGCGGCGAACAGGCCGAGAGCGGCGAGCGCGGCCGCCGTCGAACGCCCGGCGGTGTACCTCACGACGCGCGGTCCCACAGGATTCGCTCCTCCCCCACGGAGTGGGCGTTGTGACAGTTGGTGCGTTTTTGCGTGCTGCGGTGCGGCGGGCGGCCCGCCGGGGCGGATGTGATCACGCGCTCCGGCCGGCCGTCCGTCCGGTCCGACGGCTCCGGAACGGCCGACGAGGGCGGGTGCACGCACCCGCCCTCCTCATCGCACCGGAACTGCTCGGACCGGCCGGTTCAGCCCCACATCGCCTTGTTGCGCGACTCGGTGGCCTGGTAGCTCTGCGCGGCCTGGTCGAGCGCCTTGGCGATCTGCTCCAGGGTCTGCTGCATCGACAGCGCCCGCTTGTCCCACTCGGCCTGCTTGGCCCGGTAGCTCTCCTGCGCGGAGCCCTCCCAGGTCGTGGCGATCTTCTTGACGCCGGCCTCGAGGTCGTCGAGCTGGTTCTTGATGCTGCTCGCCGTCTGCCGCACGTCGTTGGCGGCAGTGGAGATCGTGGAGAAATTGACGAGGATCTGCCCGGACATGATGTCTCCTCAGAAATTCTGCGCTGGATGGACCCGGACGCACGCAACCGCGTGCGCGGCGGATCACCCGAACGGCGACGCCGCCGCGATGTTGTTGATCGCCGACTGCTGCTCGGCCTCGGACGCCGCGTAGTTCTTCGTCGTGGCGTCGATCGTTTCCTTGATGTCCAGCAGGATGTCGTTGATCTTGTTCGCGTCCTGGTTGACCTGGTTCTGAAGGTTGTTGTAGGCGGTGGCCGCCGAACCCTTCCAGCCCCCGGTGATCGTGTCGATCACCGTCTGCAGGCGCTTGATCTGACCCTGGATCGAGGAGTTGACCGACTGGATCCGGTTGCTGAAAGCAACCATCTCCTCCTCGGTCATCGTGAACTGCTGTCCGGCCATGCTCGCTTGTCCCCCATGAGACGTAGAAAACTTGGCTCCGCCCGCCCGGATCGCTCCGGGCGCCCGGTCGGCACCACCTGCCGATGCCGCTCCTTACTCTAGCCACACCCACCCGCACCCCCAACAGGAGAGCGGCAGCTGTGACGCACCGATGACATTCCCATGAGAGCCCCCAACTGCCTCCCGCGGCAATCGGTTTGACCGGTGCTTTTTGCAGGGCTCGGGCAGGGGCCGGCCTGCCGGGGGCGGGGCTATCCGGCAGGCCGACGGCCGTGACGGCGACTTCCCGGAAGGGCTCCGCCTCCGGTCCTCCACGTTTTCTCCCCGATCCCCTCACCCGCACCGCGGGGACCGCCGTAGACGTGCGGCAGGGACAGGACCGTGAGAGGGGAAGGAGCGGCGACGGCGGGTGCCGCCCCGGGGAGAACCCGGGGCGGCACCCGGCGCCCGGCGCCTCAGGAGTTCTGCGGCTGCTTGGCGCTGTCGGTGTCCAGCTTCGGCCCCCTGGAGAGCAGTTCGGACCACACCTTGGGCACCGGAACCAGGCGGGTCTTCTCGTACCCGAGCCGGACCTGCGCCTCCCTCGTCTTGTCGTCGGCCTTGCCCGCGCCGCCGGCCTTGCTGTCGCCGTTGTTCGGCACCGAGTAGCGCAGACCGGTGTCCGTCACCAGGAAGACCAGGCCGACGTTCGGGTCCGAGCCGGTCACCTGCCGGAACAGCAGGCCGCTGCCGGGGGAGACGTAGGTGCTGTTGCCGCTCTGCACGACGTCCTCGGGGTAGTCCCGGCCGGCCCAGACGCTCATGAGGGGCCGCTTGGTCAGGGAGTTGTTCTCACCGTGGTAGACGCTGCAGGAGACCTTGCGCCCGTCCTCCTTGGTGACGTTGTTCGCCTGGACGACGGCCGGCTCGGGCCAGTCGACGTCGTCGAGGAAGGGTTCTCCCGGAGTGATGTCCTGGGCCGCGACCTTCACCGGCCTGGGGACCTGGCCGGAATAGAGCTCTTCCGTCTGCGGGCTGCCCAGGAGCAGCTGGGCGGTGAAGTCCGACACCGGCGCGACCCGGTCCTTGAGCACCACGTACTTGTGCGTCTTCGAGCCGGAGGGCGCCTCGAGCACCAGGCCGACCTTGGCGTACTCGGGGGCGAGGTTCGGCGCGTTCGACGTCTCGTTGGCGCCGTCGACCGGCGGGAAGTCGATGGGGAGGCCGGGGTTGAGGGTGCTCAGCCATTTGGCGGACACCGACTGCGGCTGGGCGCCCTCCTCGAAGACGACGCGGCGCAGCAGGTTCATGAACTTCGAGGACTGGTCCCGGCCCAGCCTGTGGGCCGTCCCCTTGGAGTCCACGAGGTACTCGGCGCCGTCCGGGCCCTTGACGAACAGGGCCTCGCGGTCGGTGAGGCTGTTCTTGTTCTTGACGACGAGCTTGCTGTCCTTCTCGTTGAGGACGAAGAGGGCCTTCTGGCTCTTCTGCCGGCCCTCGCCGCCCATCTGCTCGCACAGTGCCCAGTACTTGCGGGTCTCGGCGTCCTTGGCGTCCGGGAGCCGGTCGGGGGCGTAGGGGATCCCGATGGTGGCGCCGACCTTGATGCCGCTCTTGTCCAGTTCGGACTCGTTGACCTTGATGACGTCGAACTTGGACGGGTCGAGCAGGAGTTTGGCCGAGGCCAGGTTGAGCACCGGGTGGAGCTGCTTCTTGCCCTTGCCGCTCTTGAGGACCACGTAACGGGTGGTCGACTCGCTGCCGACGATGACCTTCGCGTTGGGGGTGTCCCAGCCCTTGGGCGCGCCGGGCTTGATCATTCCCCACGCGCCGAATCCGACGAGGACCAGCGTGCCGACGACGAGGCTGGGCATGACCGCCTTCAGCGGCCTCGGGGCGCCCTCCTCGGAACCGTGCGGGGACGGCTGCAGGAACGCGGCCACCGTGCGCCTGCGCGCGAAGGTGTATGCGTTGAGCTCATCCCTACGTGTTGCCATCGACGCGTCAACTCCCCGTGTGTCGCTGTGCTGTTGTGCGGGCCCCGCCCCGACCGCAGGGCGACCGTGGCCGCGGGGCCCCCTACTATGCCGTGTGACGATCGCACCGTACGGTACGGGGTACCGCGATCTCGCCGCCAGCCGCAGCCGACGGACTGCGCGCGGCGGACCGACAAACAAGAGGGGTTGTTCCGGGGGATGACCAGCGCGACCAGTTCCCGGCGCCGAAGCGGGGGACGCCGCCAGCAGCAACCGCAGCACACCGGAGGGCAGGGGCAGCCGGAACCGCCCGGGCGGTCCTCCCGCCCCGGCACCGCGAGCCTGACCCTGTCCCGCCGTCCCGGGAGCATCGGCCCGGTACGGGTGCACCAGCTCATCGTGATCGAACTGGCCCTTGCGCTGCTGCTCGCGGCCTGGACGATCCATCCGCTGGCACTGGTTCCGGCCGCGATCGTGTCCGCCGCCCTGGTGCTGTTCTCCCTGCTGCGCAGGCGCAGCAGGCCGCTGCCCGAGTGGCTGGCCGCCGCCCGGGCGCTCCGCAACCGCCAGAAGCGCAACGCCGTTCCGGTCCCCCCTGGGACCGACCCCGGTTTCGCCCCGGCGGTCGAGTGCGAACCGGCCCTGCGCACCTACTCGTTCACCGACCGGCAGCAGCGCTCGGTCGGCCTGGTCGGTGACGGGACGTTCCTGACCGCGCTGGTGCAGGTCTCGGCCGGCGACGAGCCGCTGCGTCCGCAGCGCGGTTCGCGGCCGCTGCCGCTGGACCTGCTGCACGCCGTGCTCGAGGTGGACGACATCCGCCTGGCGTCGGTGCAGGTCGTCCAGCACACCCAGCCGGCGCCCGCCCCGCACCTGCCCGAGCAGGCGATGGCGGCCCGCTCCTACGCCCCGCTCCAGGCGCAGACGCAGACCCCCGGCCTGCGCCTGACCTGGGTGGCGCTCAAGCTCGACCCCGAGCTGTGCCCGGAGGCCGTCGAGGCACGCGGCGGCGGACTGCAGGGCGCGCGGCGGGCGGTGCTGCGCACGGCCGACCAGTTGGCCAGCCGCCTGGCCGGCGCGGGTTTCGAGGCCCACGTCCTGGACGAGCCGGAGATCGTCTCCGCGGTCGCCACCTCCACCTGCGTCAACCCCCTTGCGACCACGGCCGGTTCGGCCATGGACGGCAGCCGGTCCGCCCGCCGCACCTCGGAGACCACTCGTGCCTGGCGGTGCGACGACCGCTGGCACACCACCTACTGGGTGGGCCGGTGGCCCCAGTTGGGGTCCGTCGCCTCCCCCATGCCCGACCTGGTCAACCTGCTGACCTCCTCCCCCGCGCTGGCGAGCACGTTCGCGCTGACCCTGGCCCCCGGCAAGGGCACGGGTTCCGCCGCCGTCTCCGGATTCGTCCGGCTGACCGGCCGCAGTGAGAACGAACTGGTCGAGGCGAGGCGCCAGTTGGAGCGCCGGGCCGCCGCGGTCAAGCTCGGCCTGGTCCGGCTGGACCGCGAGCAGCTGCCCGGGATCCTTGCCACTCTGCCTCTGGGAGGTACCCGCTGATGTCCGCGCCCACCTTCCGCACCTCCGTCCCCCAGCAGTCCGGGGGCGGCGGGTACGGCTACGCCGGCCCCGCCCAGGGACGGCCCCCGTACGCCGCGGGGCCCGCCGGGGCGGGTCCGGAGCAGCAGCGCAGGCGGCTGCGTCCCGCGTTCGGCCTGCTCGGTCCCAGGCGCGACCGTCATGTGCTGCCCTCGGAGCAGTTGGCGGCGCTGTCGCTGCCCGTCGGCGACGACGGGGTCGTCATCGGCGTGGACACCCACAACCAGCCGGCCGTGCTGGGGCTGAGCCGCCCGACCAGGCTGGACGTCCTGCTGGTCGGCGGCATGTGGCTGGCCCAGGTGGTGGCGCTGCGCGCCGCCGCGACCGGGGCCAGGGTCGCGGTCGAGACCGGCCGTCCCCAGGCGTGGACGCCGATGGCCCAGGCGGCCGGCGGCGGGCAGCAGTGCGTGACGGTGCACCAGGTCGGCCGGGTGTCCCCGCAGGGGCCGTCGGTGGCCAGCCCGGTGCTGATCGTGCGGGACTGCGGCATCCGCCCTCCGCGGGGCCGGGTCGCCTCGGCGCCGTGGCAGTCGGTGCTGACCCTCCTGCCGTACCTGGGTCCGACGGCGCCCCGTCTGCTGAGCAACGCCGACCTGGTCGGCGTCCAGCGGGTGTCGCCGCAGGAGGCCGAGGTCATCGGGCGGATCATGGGCCTGCCCCGGGCCGAGGTGTCCGCGCTGTCCACCCTCGGCGACAACGTCACCCTCTGGTGCACCCGCAAGCACCGGCAGTTCGTCATGACGCAGCCGACGGACGCCGAGACCGGCCTGCTGGGCGCGGCACGGCGCGTGGACTGACGCCCCGTCCGCGGAGGGCGGGGCGGGCCCGCGTGCGCCGCCCCACCTCCGGGGCGTCCCGGTGCCGCGCCCCTTTCCCCTTCCGGGCCCGGTCTTCACGGGTGCGCGGGAGCGGGGTCGGGGGCGGGGCGGTTCGCGGACGTGCCGGGAACAGGTCTGCCGTGCCCGTGGGGCAGGTGACTAGGCTGTTCCGGTGAGCGGCAGGAGCACGGCACGGGGAGGCCGCCCGGTTCCCCGCCGGTGACCGGTCGACCGCAGCGCGCCGCATGCCCGGAGGCGGTGCGCCCCACCCGTGGACCTCGGCCGCCGCGGGCGAACCCTTTGGACCTGGAGGCACGTAGTGAACAGCGATCGGGACGACATCCGCGCCGGCGGCGCCGCCCCCGACGAGGATCGGTCCGACGCCGACCTCACGGGCGAGTTCACCATCGACTACACCCCACCGGCCTGGTACACCGAGAACGACAGTTCCTCGGGTGCGGGTGCACCGGCCGTCCAGGCCCCGCCGACGGGCCCGCCGATGCCCGTGACCGGCCCTGCCGGACCGGTCGGTGCGCCGTCCTGGACCGCGTCCGCCGAGCAGCAGGGGCAGCACGGACAGCCGCCCGCCGACGGCGGCGGGTACGGCTACCCGCAGGGCGGCGCGCCCGGGCAGACGGCTCCTCAGCAGCCCTCCGCGGCCCCGGTTCCCGACGGCCCCCCGGGTTTCCCGGTGCTGAACCCCGTCGACGCCCCCGAGGCGCCGACGCCTCCTGGACCGCCCGCCCCCGGGCCCGCCGCACCGCACGCCGCGCCCGGACCCGTGGCACAGACCCCCGCGGCGCAGGCCCCCGATGCGCAGGCGTCCGAGGAGCCCGCACCGCACGGCGCGCAGGCGCCGGACTCCGTCGCGGCCCCCGGCGGCACCGGGGGCGACGGCGCCTCCGACACCCCTGCCGCGCAGGGACCGGACGCCGCCGACGACGCGCACTCCCCCGGGGCCGGCGGACACCCCGGCCAGGCGGGCGGCTCCCACGCTCCCGGAGTGCCGTCGCCTGCCGCGCCCGCTCCCGAGGGGGCGTTGGACGCCGGTGCCCCGGCCGCCGGTCCGGCGGGTGCTCCCGGTCCCGGCGCCCCCGGTGCGGGCGCCCCGGTTCCCGGGCAGGGGTGGGCGGCCGCGCCGCAGCAGGGCGGGCCCGCCGCGCCCCCGCCCCCGCCCCACGGCTCCCTCCCCCCGCTGCCGCCGGAGTACCGTCCCGCGCAGCCGCCCCACGGGAACCAGGCGGCTCCCGGTGTGCCGAACCAGCCCCAGGCGCCCGGCGGGTACGGCTACCCGCAGCAGGCACCGCCCGCCCAGGCCCCGTACGGCGCGCCCGCGCAGGCCCCCGTTCCCGGCCAGCAGCAGGCGCCCGGCGGCTACGGCTACCCGCCGCCCCACCAGCACCCGCAGAGCGCCCCGATGCCTCCCGGTGTGCCGAACCAGCCCCAGGCGCCCGGCGGGTACGGCTACCCGCAGCAGGCACCGCCCGCCCAGGCCCCGTACGGCGCGCCCGCGCAGGCCCCCGCCCCGGGGGTCCCGGGGCAGACGCCGATGCCTCCGGCGGCCAACGCGCCGATGCCCCCGTACTCCGGGGACGGGCCGGCGCAGCAGCAGCCGATGCCCGGCGGCTACGGCTATCCGCAGCCCGGCGCCGGGCAGCAGCACCCGTCCGCCCAGCAGCCCCCGCAGCAGCCCCAGTCCGCGCAGCCGTACCCGCAGCCCCAGGCGTACGCCCAGCCGCAGGCGCAGCCCCAGCCGCCCGCCGACCCGCGCAGCGGGGCCGCCTGGCCGTCCGCCCCGCAGGGACCGGGCAGCGAGGCCCCCCAGCGGACCGTGCACGGGGCGCCGCTGGGCTACAACGCCGCGGTGGAGCTGTCCTCGGACCGGCTGCTGCGCCAGCAGCCCAAGGCGCGCAAGAACAACGTGGCGCCGCGGTTCAAGCTGGGCGGCAAGGCCGCGGAGGCCGAGCGCCAGCGCAAGCTCGACCTCATCCGCACCCCCGTGATGTCGTGCTACCGGATCGCGGTGATCAGCCTCAAGGGCGGTGTGGGCAAGACGACGACCACCACCGCCCTGGGGTCGACGCTGGCGACCGAGCGCCAGGACAAGGTGGTGGCGATCGACGCGAACCCCGACGCCGGAACGCTCGGCCGCCGGGTGCGCCGCGAGACGGGCGCGACCATCCGCGACCTGGTGCAGGCCATCCCGCACCTGCACAGCTACATGGACATCCGCCGGTTCACGTCGCAGATGCCCTCGGGCCTGGAGATCGTGGCCAACGACGTGGACCCGGCTGTGTCGACGACCTTCAACGACGCGGACTACCGCCAGGTCATCGACGTCCTGGGCAGGCAGTACCCGATCATCCTGACCGACTCGGGCACGGGCCTGCTCTACAGCGCCATGCGCGGGGTGCTGGACCTGGCCGACCAGCTGATCATCATCTCGACGCCCTCGGTGGACGGGGCGAGCAGCGCGAGCACCACCCTGGACTGGCTGACCGCCCACGGGTACGCGGACCTGGTCCAGCGGAGCATCACGGTCATCTCCGGGGTCCGCGAGACCGGAAAGATGATCAAGGTCGAGGACATCGTGTCGCACTTCGAGACCCGCTGCCGCGGTGTCGTGGTGGTGCCCTTCGACGAGCACCTGGCGGCCGGTGCCGAGGTCGACCTGAACATGATGCGACCCAAGACCCGGGAGTCCTACTTCAACCTCGCCGCGATGGTGGCCGAGGACTTCGCCCGTACCCAGCAGGCCCAGGGCGGGTGGGGCGGCGACGGCCCGGGGGCCGGGCAGCAGGTGCCCCAGCAGGGCGGCTACCCCCAGCAGGCGGGCTACCCGCAGCAGGGCGGCTACCCGCAGCAGGGCCGGCCGGGAGCCCACCCCTACCCGCCGCAGCAGGGCGGGCAGCCGCAGCCCGGCCAGGGCTGGAACCAGCAGCCGGGGCAGGACGGCGGGTACGGCTACCCGCAGCAGGCGGCTCCGCCCGGCCAGAACCAGCCGGCCCAGCCGGCCCAGCCGGCCCAGCCGCAGCCGGGGTACATCCCGCCGGGCTGGCAGCAGCCCCCGCAGCAGTAGGGGCCGCGCACGAAGCGGTGAGGGGGAGGGCCGGCCGGCCCTCCCCCTCACCGCTTCACGGGGTGCGTCGCCTCCGGGTCACCGCGGACCGTCGTAGGCGTCGACGAGTTCGCGGGAGCGCTTGACGTCGTCCGCCATGCTCTCCAGCAACGCCTCGACCGTGTCGAACTTCTCCATGCCGCGCAGGCGGGCGAGGAAGTCGACGGCCACGTGCAGGCCGTACAGGTCCAGGCCGACCCGGTCGATGGCGTAGGCCTCGACGGTGCGGGCGGTGCCGTCGAAGGTCGGGTTGGTGCCGACCGAGATCGCCGCCGGCATCGACTCCCCGTCCACGACCAGCCAGCCGGCGTAGACGCCGTCGGCGGGGATCGCGGTGTGGGGCAGGGTCTCCACGTTGGCGGTGGGGTAGCCCAAGTCGCGTCCGCCGCGGCCCGCCCCGCGCACCACGACGCCCTCCACCCGGTGCGGCCGGCCCAGGACCTCCCGGGCCCCGGCCATGTCGCCCTCGGCCACCAGGCGCCGGGCGAGCGTGGAGGAGAACGGGTCGCCCCCGCCGGCCTCGCCCCTGACGAACAGGTCGACGGCCTCGACCTCGTAGTCGTACTTCAGGCCGAGCGCGGACAGGAAGTCGATGTCGCCGGCGGCCTTGTGGCCGAACCTGAAGTTGGGGCCCTCGACCACCACCCGCGCGTGCAGCGCGTCCACCAGGACGGTGCGGACGAAGTCGCCCGCGGAGAGCTGGGAGAACTCGGCCGTGAACGGCAGGATCAGCAGCGCGTCCACGCCGAGCCCGGCCGTCAGCTCGGCCCGCCGGTGGTGCGCCGCGAGCAGCGGGGGGTGGCTGCCGGGCCGGACGACCTCGCTGGGGTGCGGGTCGAAGGTGACCACGACGCAGGGAATGCCGAGCTCCCGCGCCCGCTCGACCGCCCGGCCGATGATCAGCTGGTGGCCGCGGTGCACACCGTCGTAGGAACCGATGGTGACGACGCTCCGTCCCCAGTCACCGGGAACGTCCTCCAAGCCCCGCCAGCGCTGCACTGTGACCGCTCCTCGCCCGAACCCGTTGTCCGATTCTGATCCCTGCACCTGTTGCACGAGGTGCAGGTCCAAGACTGCCATGCCGGGCCCCGGAGCCCGGCACCGGCACCGGCGGCACCCGCGGGGCGGCCGTGGAACGGCCGCCGCAGGACGCGCCGGGCCGCGGCGCGTCCTGCGGGCCTCAGACGAAGACGGCGAGGCTGCGCGCCTGCCCGCGCTTCTCCTCCACCAGGGCGAGGAAGCGGTCCTGGGGGCCGAACACGGCGATCGGCCCCGCGCCGAGCCCCGCGGCCTCGAGCCGGACGCCGTTGACCAGCAGACGGGCCTGCTCGGCGTCCACGTCCCGGCGGGGGAACGCCGCGGCGGCGGCCTCCCCCATCGGCAGCACGTCCAGGGACTCCTCCAGCTGCTCCAGCGTCCTGGCGGACCCGAGGGTGTACGGGCCGACCCGGGTGCGCCGCAGCGCCGTCAGGTGGCCGCCCACGCCCAGGGCCGCGCCGAGGTCGCGGGCGAGCGCCCGGACGTAGGTGCCGGAGGAGCACTCCACGCTCACGTCCAGGTCCACCAGCGCGGTGCCGTCCTCGGCGACCGCGTCGCGGACCTCGTGCACGGTGAACGACGAGACGGTCACCGGCCGGGCGGCCAGTTCGACGTCCTCCCCGTCGCGCGCACGGGTGTAGGAGCGCTTGCCGTCGATCTTGATGGCGCTGACCTTCGAGGGCACCTGCAGGATGTCGCCGGTGAGCCGGGCGATCTCCGCGTCGATCGCCGCGCGGGTGACGCCGTCCGCCGCGACCGTGGCCGTGACCTCGCCCTCGGCGTCGTCGGTGAAGGTGTTCTGGCCCAGCCGGATCGTGGCGTCGTACGCCTTCTCGGTGAGCATCAGGTGCCCGAGCAGGCGGGTCGCCCGCTCCACCCCGATCACCAGCACCCCGGTCGCCATGGGGTCGAGCGTCCCGGCGTGCCCGACCCGGCGTGTCCCGGCGAGCCTGCGCATCCGCGCGACCACCCCGTGGGAGGTGATTCCGGCCGGCTTGTCGACGATGACCAGGCCGTCGGGCCCGGTTCCCTTGCGTTTCATCGGTCCCCAGGCGTTGTCGTGTCGTCCAGCAGTGCGCGGAAGGCCGCGTCAGCCTCCGCGGTCTTGCGCAGCACGTCGATCAGCCCCTCGATCCGGTCCAGGGGCACGTGGTGGCGTTCGCGGTCGGCGCGCGGCACCACGGTCCGCACCAGGCCCCGGCCGCCCGCGGCGGCGGGCGGTGCGCCCGCCCCGCGCACGCGGCGCGGGGCGGGCACGCCGGTCCCGGCGCCGACCGGTGACCGGTGCTCGGCCACGGTCAGGCTTCCCCGTCGCCCGCGGGCCGGCCCGTGCCGGGGCCCGCCGCCCCGTCCGCCCCGTCCGCCCCGTCCGCCTCGTCCGCGGCCGCCGGCCGGCGGTACGGGTCGGCGCCGGCCGCGTAGGTGGCGTTGGCGGATGCGCTGCGCACCTGCTCGTCGCGCATCCTGGCCTGTGCCAGCAGCTCGTCGATGTTCTTGGCGGTGTCCGGGACGGCGTCCAGGACGAAGCTCAGGGTGGGCGTGAAGCGCACCCCGGTCTGCCGCCCGACCTCGGAGCGGAGGACGCCCTTGGCGCTCTCCAGGGCCGCGGCGGAGGACTCCCGTTCGGTCTCGTCCCCGAAGACCGTGTAGAAGACCGTGGCCTCCCGCAGGTCACCGGTGACCCGGGTGTCCGTGATCGTCACGAAGCCCAGCCGCGGGTCCTTGATCCGCCGCTCCAGGGTCTCCGCGACCACGACCCGGATGCGGTCCGCCAGCTTGCGCGCCCGCGCGGTGTCGGTCACTGGTCCGTCTCCTTCTCTTTCACTTCTTCCGGCCGACGGCTTCGTCCGTCGGTCGCCCGTCAGTCCGTCCGTCAGTCGTCGTCGCCGCCGTGGAACCGGCGCCGTACCGACAGCAGTTCCACCTCGGGCCGCGCCGCGACCCAGCGTTCGCACCGGTCGAGCACGTCGGTCAGGTGGCCCGCGTCGCCGGAGACGGCCGCGAGGCCGATCTCGGCCCGGCGGTACAGGTCCTGGTCCCCCACCTCCGCCACGCTCACCGCGTACCTGCGGTGCAGTTCGGCGACGATGGGCCGGACGACGGAGCGTTTCTCCTTCAACGACCGTACGTCGCCGAGGAGCAGATCGAAGGACAGCGTCCCCACATACATGTGCAGCAGGTCTTGAGCCGACCTGGAAGGCCTCGTCGGAACGCCCCCGGTACCGGAGGCGCCTCTCGGTGTGAACGGTACACGCAACGGCCGGGGCCGATCGACGGGAATTCCTTCCCGCCGACCGGCCCCGGACCGCACGGCCGATCAGCCCCGCGGCTTCTCCCGCATCTCGTAGGTGGCGATGACGTCGCCGACCTTGATGTCGTTGAAGTTGCCGAGGTTGATACCGCCCTCGAAGCCCTCGCGGATCTCGGTGACGTCGTCCTTGAAGCGACGCAGTCCCTCGATCGTGAGGTTCTCCGCGACGATCTTGCCGTCGCGGACCAGGCGGGCCTTGGTGTTGCGCTTGACCTCTCCGGAGCGGATGAGGACACCGGCGATGTTGCCCAGCTTGGACGAGCGGAAGACCTCGCGGATCTCCGCGGTGCCGAGCTCGACCTCCTCGTACTCCGGCTTGAGCATGCCCTTGAGGGCCGCCTCGATCTCCTCGATCACCTGGTAGATGACCGAGTAGTAGCGGATGTCCACGCCCTCGCGCTCGGCCATCGACGTGGCACGTCCCTCGGCGCGCACGTTGAAGCCGATGATGATGGCGTCGGAGCCGGTCGCCAGGTCGACGTCCGTCTCGGTGACCGCACCCACACCGCGGTGCAGGATCCGCAGGTCGACCTCCTCGCCGACGTCGAGCTGGAGCAGCGAGGACTCCAGGGCCTCGACCGAACCGGACGCGTCGCCCTTGATGATGAGGTTGAGCTGCTGCACCTCGCCGGCCTTGAGGACCTTGTCGAGGTCCTCGAGGGAGACCCGGCGGCGGTTCTTGGCGAAGGCCGCGTTGCGCTCGCGCGCCGCGCGCTTCTCCGCGATCTGCCGCGCGGTCCGGTCCTCGTCGACGACCAGGAAGTTGTCGCCGGCGCCGGGCACGTTGGTCAGGCCGAGCACCAGGACCGGGGTCGCCGGGCCGGCCTCCTCCAGCGCGTTGCCGTTGTCGTCGAGCATCGCCCGGACGCGGCCGTAGGCGTCGCCGACCACCATGGTGTCGCCGACCCGCAGGGTTCCGCGCTGCACGAGCACGGTGGCCACGGCGCCGCGGCCGCGGTCGAGGTGCGCCTCGATCGCGATGCCCTGGGCGTCCTGGTCGGGGTTGGCCCGCAGGTCCAGGGAGGCGTCCGCGGTCAGGACCACGGCCTCCAGCAGGCTGTCGATGTTCAGACCCTGCTTGGCGGAGATGTCGACGAACATGGTGTCGCCGCCGTACTCCTCGGCCACCAGCCCGTACTCGGTGAGCTGGCCGCGCACCTTCGTCGGGTCCGCGCCCTCGACGTCGATCTTGTTGACCGCGACGACGATCGGCACGTCGGCCGCCTTGGCGTGGTTGAGCGCCTCGACCGTCTGCGGCATGACGCCGTCGTTCGCCGCCACCACGAGGATCGCGATGTCGGTGGACTTGGCACCGCGGGCACGCATGGCGGTGAACGCCTCGTGACCGGGGGTGTCGATGAAGGTGATGGCGCGCTCTTCACCGTTGACCTCGGTGGCCACCTGGTACGCACCGATGTGCTGGGTGATGCCGCCGGCCTCGCCCGCGACCACGTTGGTCTTGCGGATCGCGTCCAGCAGGCGGGTCTTTCCGTGGTCGACGTGACCCATGACGGTGACCACCGGCGGACGCGCCACGAGCGCTTCCTCGCCGCCCTCGTCCTCGCCGAACTCGATGTCGAAGGACTCGAGGAGCTCTCGGTCCTCCTCCTCCGGGCTGACGATCTGGAGGGAGTAGTTCATCTCGTCGGCGAGCAGCTGCAGCGTGTCGTCGGAGACGGACTGGGTCGCGGTGACCATCTCACCCAGGTTGAACATCACCTGGACGAGGGACGCCGGGTTGGCGTTGATCTTCTCCGCGAAGTCGCTCAGCGAGGCACCGCGGGACAGGCGCACGACCTGCCCGTTGCCCCTCGGGAGCATGATGCCGCCCACGGACGGGGCCTGCTGGGCCTCGTACTCCTGACGCCTCTGACGCTTCGACTTGCGACCGCGCGACGGGCGTCCGCCCGGACCGCGGCCGAAGGCACCCTGCGTTCCGCCGCGGCCGCCGGGGCCGCCGGGACGGCCGCCGAAGCCGGGACGGCCGGCGAAACCGCCACCGCCGCCACCGCCACCGGGACGACCGGCGAAACCGCCGCCGCCACCGGGACGACCGGCACCGCCGCCGCCACCGGGACGGCCGGCGAAGCCGCCGCCGCCGGGACGGCCGGCACCGCCGGGACGACCCGCGCCGCCACCGGGACGGGCACCGGGGCCACCGCCGGGGCGGGGGCCCGCGGCCGGGCGCTGCGGCATCATGCCGGGGTTCGGACGGGGGCCGCCGGGGCCGCCGCCGGGACGGGGACCGCCCTGCGGACGGGGCATGCCGCCCGGAGTGGGACGGGCACCGCCGGCGCCGGGACCCTGCGGACGGGGACCGCCCGCACCGGGGCCGCCGGGACCACCGGGACGCGGGCCGGGAGCCGCCGGGCGCGGGGCGCCGGGCTTGGGCATGCCGGTGCTGCCGGAGGTGAAGGGGTTGTTGCCCGGGCGGGGTCCGCTGGGACGGGCGCCGCCGGGACGGGGTGCACCCTGGCCCGGACGGGGCGCGCCACCGCGGCCTCCGTCACGGCCGCCCTGCGGGCGGTCGCCGCCGGAGCGCTGCGGACGGGGGCCGGGAGTGGCACCCGGACGCGGGCCCTGCTGCTGCGCCGGGGCGGCCGGCTGCTGCTGCTCGGGCGCCGCCGGCTGCGCGGGGGACGCGGGGGAGGAGAACTCCGCCGCGGCCGGCGCGGGCTTGGCCGGGGCCGGCTTGGGGCCCGGGCGCGGCGCCGGGCGCGGGCCCGGGGCGGGCGCGGCGGGGCCGCCGGAGGATGCTGCCGGACGCGGGCCGGGGGCGGGGGCACCACCGGGCCTGGGGGCAGCAGGACGGGCCGCCTGCCCGGACGGGGCCGGGGCGGACGGCTTGGCGGGCGCCTGCTTGCGCGGGGCGCCGGGCTTCGCGGACGGACGGCCGGAGCCGCCGTTCCCGAAGGCGTCTGTCAGCTTGCGAACAACGGGCGCCTCGATGGTCGAGGACGCCGAACGGACGAACTCACCGAGTTCCTGGAGCTTGGCCATGACGGCCTTGCTCTCCACGCCGAGCTCCTTGGCGAGCTCGTATACCCGGACCTTAGCCACTTCGCTCCTTCTAGGTCCGGGGTGGTCGTCCGCCGGACCGTCGCTACTTCATGGGCGTACTCATCGCGTACTCATCGAGTGCTCATCGCAATCTCGACCTACTTCCGACTCGCGAGGTACCTGACGGCGGGATGCCTGCCCGCCGTTCTCCTTACTGTGCCGCGGCTGCGGCGGACTGCCCCGCCTCCTCGACGAAACGGCTGACGTGCACCGCGTCGAGCGGGCCCCGGTCCCTGAAGGCCCGGGGGAAGGCCCGGCGGCGGACCGCCAGGTCGAGGCATGCCGTGCCGGGGTGCAGATAAGCACCCCGACCGGGCAGCGTACCGCGAGGATCGGGGGTGAGAACTCCCCCGACCATCACCACACGCAGCAGATCGTCCTTGGCCGCACGCTTGCGGCAACCCACGCACGTTCGCTCAGGGCACGCTCGCGCACGCGTCCGGCCAGACACTGGACTAGTCTACCTCCCCGCGCCGTCGGCGCGCCCTCGGGTCCGCGGCCGCCGCTGCGGCTCACGGAATGTGCAACCACGGCAGGCTCAGCCTTGTTCCGTGTCGGGGCGGATGTCGATCCGCCATCCGGTGAGCCGCGCGGCCAGCCGGGCGTTCTGCCCCTCCTTGCCGATGGCGAGGGAGAGCTGGTAGTCGGGGACGACGACCCGGGCCGACCGGGCGGAGGCGTCCACGACCTCGACCTTGCTCACCCGGGCGGGGGACAGCGCGTTGGCGACCATCTCCGCCGGGTCGTCCGACCAGTCGACGATGTCGATCTTCTCCCCGTGCAGCTCCGCCATCACGTTGCGGACCCGGCCGCCCATCGGGCCGATGCACGCGCCCTTGGGGTTCAGCCCCGAACGGGTGGACCGCACAGCGATCTTGGTGCGGTGGCCGGCCTCGCGGGCGATCGCCGCGATCTCCACCGAGCCGTCCGCGATCTCCGGCACCTCCAGGGCGAAGAGCTTCTTCACCAGGTTGGGGTGGGTGCGCGAGAGGGTGACGGAGGCTCCGCGCACGCCCTTGGTCACCCGCACCACGTAGCAGCGCAGCCGGGTGCCGTGCGTGTAGCTCTCCCCCGGCACCTGCTCCTGCGGCGGCAGGATGGCCTCGATCTTCCCGATGTCCACCAGGACGTTGCGGGGGTCCTTGCCCTGCTGCACCACGCCGGTGACGATGTCGCCCTCGCGGCCGGCGTACTCGCCGAAGGTGACCTCCTCCTCGGCGTCCCGCAGCCGCTGCAGGATGACCTGCTTGGCGGTGGTGGCCGCGATCCGGCCGAACCCGGAGGGGGTGTCGTCGAACTCCTTCGGCTCGTTGGGCGTGCCGTCCTCCCCGACCCCGGCCTCCTCGGGCGTCTCGAGCGCCCACACGGTGACGTGGCCGGTCTTGCGGTCCAGCTCCACCCTGGCGCGGTGACGGCTTCCGTCGGTGCGGTGGTACGCGATGAGGAGGGCCGATTCGATCGCCTCGACCAGCAGGTCGAACGAGATCTCCTTCTCACGAACCAGTCCCCGCAGGGCACTCATGTCGATGTCCACGGCTGCGCCTCCTCCTAGCTCTCGTCAGTGTCGGCGGCGGTGTCGTCCTCGGCCGCGCCGCCCTTGGGGTTGAACTCGATCTCCACCCGCGCCTTGGCGATCTCGGCGAACGCCAGGCGGCGCGCGGTGGGCCTGCGCCCCTTCACACCCGGGACCTCGAGGTCGAGTCCCTCCTCGTCGACGGCGGTGATCCGCGCGACCAGCTCGCCGCCGCCCGCCAGCTGCACCTTGACCAGGCGGCCGGTGTTGCGGCGGTAGTGGCGCGGTTCGGTGAGCGGGCGGTCCACCCCCGGGGAGCTGACCTCGAGGTTGTACGGGGCCCCGCCCATGGCGTCGGAGGCGTCGAGAGCCTGGGAGACCGCCCGGGTGACTTCCGCGATCGCGTCCAGGGACACGCCCTCGTCGGCGTCGACCACGACGAGCAACTGCCGCCGGCTGCCGGCGGCGGTGACCTTGACGTCCTCCAGGTCCATTCCGGCCGGAGCGACGATCGGTTCCAGCAGCTTTCGCAGCCTGTCGCTCTGGGGGGTGCTCATCCGGGTGACTCCTCGGCCGCGTCTGCTGTTGTCGGAAGGTCGATCGTGCTCGGGCTCAGGGTATCCGGTCGCAGCGCGTAGTGACGATTCCGCGCATCCGGGCGGGTACGCTCGCCTGACGGTGATCACCTCCGCGGGCCAGGGCGCCGCGCGGCTGCGGGAACGGCGAGGGCGAGGAACGTGCCGATCGTGGTGGAGCACCGGGCCGACCCCGGTCCGGGCAGAAGGTCCGTGCTGGCCGCGGCGGTCGGCACCGCAACGGCGGCGGTCCTGCTCGGCGGCTGCGCCGGGGACGGCGCGGGGACGGCGGAGCGTTCCGCCGCGGCGGCGATGCGGCGGCGCGCGGCGGACGGGGCCGCCGCGCTGCTCGAGCGCTACGACGCCACCGGCCGGGCCCATCCCGCACTGGCCGCGGGGCTGGCCCCGCTGCGCGCGCAGACCGCCCAGCACGTCGAGGCGTTCGGGGGCGTGCCCGCGGCCCCTCCGCCGGCCCTTTCCGCGGGCTCCGCCCCCGCCCCGCAGGATCCGTCCGCGCCCGCCGGGGCCTCCGCACCCGCCGGGGCGTCCGCGGAGCCGGGGCCGGCCGCCGCCGTTCCCGGGGACCGCGGCGAGGCGCTGCGCGCCCTCGCCTCCGCCGCCTCCCGGCAGTCGGACGCGTTCCTGGCCGACCTGACCGAGGCCCCCGGCGACCTCGCCCGACTGCTCGCCTCCGTCGCGGCGGCCTGCGCCGCGCACGCGACCCTCCTGCCGGAGCTGACAGCGTGACCGCCCTCCTCCTCTCCCCCGCCGGGTCCCCCGCCTCCGACGCGGCGCTGGACGCCCTCCAGGCCGCCCTGGGCGCCGAGCACGCCGCGGTCTACGGCTACGGCGTCGTGGGGGCCCGCCTCGACGGCGCGGGGCGCGACCGGGCCCGCGAGGCCCACACCGCGCACCGCGCCCGGCGCGACGGCCTGGAGCGCACGGTGCGCGACCTGGGCGGACGCCCCGTCGCCGCGGCCGCCGCGTACTCCCTGCCGTTCCCGGTGCCCGACGCGGAGGCCGCGGTGCGCCTCGCGGCGGAACTGGAGAACCGGGTGGCGGCCGTGTACGCGGACCTGGTGCGCGCCTCGGAGGGCGGCCGGCGGCGGGAGGCCGCCGCCGCGCTGCGCGAGGCGGCCGTCCGTTCGGCACGCTGGCGGGGCGTCGGCGTAGCCTTCCCCGGACTGGCCGAACGGGCCCCGGAGGCGGGCGCGGCCGCGTCGCCCTCCGCCGCGGCCGGTCCCTCCGACACCCTGTAGGCCCCGGCCGAGGACCGCCGTGCGCCGGCCGCGGGGAACGGCGGGAGGAGCGGCGGGGAGCGCGGCCGGACGGAAGCGGCGGGACGGAAGCGGCGGGACGGACGCCGCGAAGGGACGGCACTGTGATGGCACCGGTTCGACTTGACCCCCCCGAGCGGCTCGTGCGCGCCGTCGTCTCGCGGGAGGGCGGGGCCGGCCTCCCGTGGCTGGAGTCCCTGCCCGGCCTCGTGCAGGAGTACCTGGAGCGGTGGGAACTGGAGCCGGAGCGCGTCCAGGCGCCGGGCGGGCGGACCGGCATGGTGGTGCTGGTGCGGCTCGCCGACGGCGGGCAGGCCGCCCTCAAGGTCTGCAGGGTGACCCCCGAGACCGCGCTGGAGCACCGCGCCCTGGAGCACTGGGACGGGCGCGGGGCCGTCCGCCTGCTGCGCTGCGACCCGGCCGCGGGCGCCCTGCTGCTGGAACGGCTCCGGGGCGACGTCACCCTGCGTTCGCTGCCCGAGCCGAAGGCCCTGCTGGAGGCCGCCGGGGTACTGCAGCGGCTGTGGACGCCGCTGGAGGAGGGACACCCGTTCACCTCGGTGGCCGACCGCACCGCCGGGGGGGCGGAGGAGCTGGCCGCGCGGCGGGGGCAGCCGTGGGCGGAGGAGGTCGGCGGACTGGTCGACGAGGCGCTGCGGACCCGCTCCTCGCTCCTGTCCGAGCCCGCGGAGGAGGTGCTGCTGCACGGCGACTTCCACCAGGGCAACGTCCTCGCGGGCTCCCGGGCCCCGTGGCTGGCGATCGGCCCCGAGCCGCTGGCCGGCGAACGCGCCTACGACCTGGCCCGGCTGGCCCGCGACCGCCTGGACACCCTGGCCGCCTCGCCGGGGCCGCGGGCGGAGGTCCGCCGCCGGATCACCAAGCTGGCCGCCTCTCTCGACGTGGCCCCGGAGCGGCTCCGGGGGTGGGCGCTGTGGCGCTCGGTGGAGGCGGGCGTGCGGTCGCTGGCCGCGGGCGACCGCGAGGACGGCGAGCTGCTGCTGGAGTTCGCGAGCCGGCTGTGACCCGGGGCGTCGGCCCTCCGCGGCGGCACTCCGTGGCGGCCTCCTCCGTGGAGGCCCCCTCCGTGGAGGCTCCCTCCGTGGAGGCTCCCTCCCGGTGCCGGGGCGCTCCGGGCGCCGGCACCGGTGCCGCGGACACCCTCAGGTCCGCCCCTTCACCAAGGATTCACAGTGCTCCCACGATGATCACATCACCCGATCGTGCGCCCGGCACATAATCTGCGGCGCGATGGATTACTGCCCAGCGTGCCAACGGCACCTCAACGGCGCCTACTCCTGCGCCGGTTGCGGTACACCGGCCCAGGCACTCCCGGCGTCGTCGCCCCCTCTCCGGGAGGACTTCGGCCCCGCCGACCCCCACGGCTCCGCAGACCTCCACGGGCCCGCCGACCCGGTCGCTCCCGGCTCCCCCGGCGATCCGTCCGCCCTTCCCGGCCCGGCCTCCGCCGACGGCCCGGCGGAGGCCGCCCTTCCCGGCCGCCGGGCCCGGCGGGTCCGTGCGGCGCGGCGCTCCCGTCGTGCCCGGAAGCGCCGGGTGCGCGTCCTGGCGGCCGTCCCCGTGGCCCTGGTGATCGTGCTGGTGGGCTGGAAGGCGGCGGAGCTGCCCGTGCCCGGCGGGATCGTGAACGACTCCGTCCCCGAGGACTCCTCCTCCGCGCCCCCCGGCGGGACGGAGGGCCCCGGCCCGCTCCCGGCCACCACGCCGGGCGTCCTGCCCGGCTCCTCCGGCTCGGCGGACCCGTCGGCCTCCGCGTCCCCGTCGGCGTCCGCCGGAGAGAGCGAGGAGCCCTCGCCGTCCGCCTCCGCGGACCCTTCGCAGTCCCCGTCCGCGCCGGAGGAGGAGTCCCCCGCCCCCGCGCCGGAGGAGCCGGGCACCCCGGGGGGAACGGAGGCCCCCTCCTCCCCCGGCGCCCCGGAACCGCCGCCGGGCCCGGACCCCGGGGAGCCGTCCTCCCCCGCCCCCTCCCCCACCTGCTCCCGGTTCCTGTGGTGGTGCGCCTGACCCCGGGCGGAACGGTCCGCGTGACGGCCCGCGGAACGGCCCATGGGGCGGCGAAGCAGGCAGGCGTCCCGAGCGGGTGTCCCGAGCGTGCGTCCCGGGACGGCCCCGTCCCGGGCCGCACGACGGGCCCGCCCCGCGGCACCTCACGGTGCCGCGGGGCGGGCCCGCGACCTCTCCGCCGCACCGCCCGGGCCCGTGACCGGGCCGGGGTGCGAGGGGGCGTCAGTTGCGCACGGCGGCGGCAAGCCTGGCGATGGCCTCCTCGGCGGTCAGCTCCTCGCGCTCGCCGGTGCAGCGGTCCTTCAGCTCCACGACGCCCTCGCCGACGCGCCGGCCGGCGACCAGGATGTTCGGCACTCCGATCAGCTCGGCATCGGTGAACTTCACGCCCGGGGAGACCCCGGCCCGGTCGTCCACCAGCACCCGCACGCCCGCGGCCTGCAGCTTCTCCGACAGCTCCAGCGCGAACTCGGTCTGGGCGGCCTTCCCCGCGGCGACCACGTGCACGTCGGCCGGGGCGATCTCCCGCGGCCAGCACAGGCCGCTGTCGTCGTGGGTCTGCTCGGCGAGCGCGGCCACCGCCCGGGAGACGCCGATGCCGTAGGAGCCCATGGTGACGCGGACCGGCTTGCCGTTCTGTCCGAGCACGTCGAGCTCGAAGGCGTCGGTGTACTTGCGGCCCAGCTGGAAGATGTGGCCGATCTCGATGGCGCGGTCGATCTGCAGGCCGGCGCCGCACTTCGGGCACGGGTCGCCGGGCAGGACGGTGGCGACGTCCAGGTACTCGTCGACCCGGAAGTCACGGCCGCAGACCACGTTGCGGGCGTGGGTGTCGGCCTTGTTGGCGCCGGTGATCCAGGCGGTGCCGGCCGCGACGCGCGGGTCGGCCAGGTAGCGGAAGGCCTTGCCCGCCATGCCCTGCGGGCCGACGTAGCCGCGCACCAGGTCGGGGCGGTCGGCGAAGTCCTCGGCCGTCACCATCTCGACCTCGGCCGGGGCCAGGGCCTCGGCGAGCTTGCCCATGTCCACCTCGCGGTCGCCGGGCACGCCGACCGCGACGATCTCGCCGTCCACCTTGACCAGGAGGTTCTTCAGCGTGGCGGAGGCGGGGACGCCCAGGTGCTCGGCGAGGGCCTCGATGGTGGGGGTGTCGGGGGTGTCGATCTCCTCCGCCGGCGGGTGCTCGGTGCTCTCCGGCTCCCCGACGACGGCGGTGACGGCCTCGGTGTTGGCCGCGTAGTCGCACGCGGGGCAGTCCACGAAGGTGTCCTCGCCGGCCGCCGCGGGAGCCAGGAACTCCTCGGACTGCGAGCCGCCCATGGCGCCGGAGACGGCGGAGACGACGCGGTAGTCGAAGCCGAGCCGCTCGAAGATCCTGACGTAGGCCTCGCGGTGCAGGCGGTACGCCTCGGCGAGCCCCTCGTCGGTGGTGTCGAAGGAGTAGGAGTCCTTCATCTGGAACTCGCGGCCGCGCAGCACGCCGGAGCGCGGGCGGGCCTCGTCCCGGTACTTGGTCTGGATCTGGTAGAGGATCACCGGCAGGTCCTTGTAGGACGAGACCTGGTCCTTGACCAGCTGGGTGAAGATCTCCTCGTGCGTCGGGCCGAGGACGTAGTCGGTGCCCTTGCGGTCCTTGAGCGTGAACAGCAGGTCGCCGTACTCGTCGGCGCGGCCGGTGGCGTCGTAGGGCTCGCGCGGCAGCAGCGCCGGCAGCAGCACCTCCTGGCCGCCGATGGCGTCCATCTCCTCGCGGACCACGCGGGAGACGTTCTCCAGGACGCGCTTGCCGAGCGGGAGCCAGGTCCACACTCCGGCGGAGGAGCGGCGGACGTATCCGGCGCGTACGAGCAGTTTGTGGCTCGCGGTCTCTGCGTCGGCCGGATCGTCGCGCAGTGTCTTGAGGAGCAGTCGGGACATGCGCAGGACCATGGTGCGTCTCCTGGGAACGAGGCGGAATCCTTGGAGGATATCCGCCCCGCCCCGCCGGGCCGAAACCGTTACCGCAGCAGGGGCAGCACGGCGCCCATGACCGCGTACGGCCGCGGGGCGCCGGGGAAGTGCACGGGCCGGGCCAGGTCGGCGTAGCCGAGGGAGCGGTACAGGTGCCGGGCGGGGGTGTCGGCGTCGATCGCGGAGAGCAGGCTGCGCGGCTGCCCGCTCTCGTCGGTGAGCCGGGTGATCAGGGCGCGGCCGAGGCCCCGCCCCTGGTAGGCGGGGAGGACGTGCAGTTCGGTGACGGCGAAGGAGTCGTCGAGCCAGTCGTCGTGCCCGGTGCGGCGCAGGTACGGCTCGACGACGGTGGACCACCACTGGGTGCGGTCGTTCGGCATCCCGTACCCGAAGCCGACCAGCGTGCCGCCGGGGGTCTGGACGCCGAGGGCCCGGGCCCCGGGGCACCGGGCGTGGCCCAGCACGATCCGGCGGCGCACGGCGATCTCGTCGTCGTCGAGGCCGAAGGCGAGGGCCTGCACGGCGAGGGCCTCGTCCACCCGTGCGGCGAGGTCGATGGGCCCGATCACCAGGTCGTCCATGGCCGGGGACACTACCCCAGGACGGGGGTGCGGGGCGTCAGAACAGCACGCTCATGAAGGTGCCGGTCTCGGTGAGGCCGACCCTGCGGTAGGCGGCGCGGGCGGGCAGGTTGTAGTCGTTGACGTAGAGGCTGGCGACGGGCGCCACCTCCCGCAGGGCGTAGTGCAGGACGGCGGCCATGCCGGTCTCGGACAGGCCCCGGCCGCGGTGTTCGGGGGCGACCCAGACGCCCTGGATCTGGCAGGCGTACTCGGTGACCGCGCCGATCTCCGCCTTGAAGACCACCTCGCCGTCGTCGATCCTGGCGAACGCCCGCCCCGTGGTCACGAGTTCGGCCACCCGGGCCTGGTAGAGCAGCCCGCCGTCACCGGCCGTCGGGGACACGCCGACCTCCTCGGTGAACATGGCGACGCAGGCCGGCATCAGCAGGTCCAGCTCGTCCCTGCGCACCCTGCGCACCCGCGGGTCGGGGGGGACGTCGGCCGGCAGGGAGGAGGTCTCCATCATCGGCTGGTTGGCGCGGACCTCGCGCGCCGGGCCCCAGTCGGGCTCGAGCAGCGACCACAACCGCGCCGTCGGCCCGGCGGGGCCGACGATCGAGGAGCAGCGGCGGCCGGCCCTGCGGGCCCGTTCGGCGAAGGCGCGGACGGCCTCGGGGCCGGCGCAGATCGGCACCAGGTTCGCCCCGGCGTAGCACATCGACTGCAGGCGGCCTCCGGCGTACCAGCCCCACATCTCACCGCCCAGGCGCCACGGGTCGAGCCCGGCGACGCGCACCCGGGAGGCGACGAAGGCGTTGGCGACGGGTTCGCGGCGCAGGACCGCGAGGGCGTCGTCGAGGTCCGCGGGTTCCAGGACTCTGGTGGTGGTTGTAGTCAACACGTGTCGAAGCCTCACCGTGCGGGCCGCAAGCGGCTGAGTCTTCCGGCACTGTACCCCGCGACCGGGCACGTCAGCCCGCCCCGTTTCCGATGTGCCGCCATGCCCGTACCCCTCTCCCCCGGCACGCGGCCGGGTCGGGCACGGGGGCGGGGGCGGGGCGGGGGCGGGGGCGGACGCGCTGCGGCGCCGCAGTGTCCTCGGGCACGGGACCGGACCCGGGGCCGGCCCCGGGGCCGGGTGCCGGTGCCCGCAGGCACCGGCCGCGGCCCGGCGGTGCTCAGTAGGCGGCGACCTCGGGCTCGCCGGAGACGACGCCGTCCTTCTCCATCTGCTCGGCGATCTTGAGCGCTTCCTCGATCAGCGTCTCGACGATCTTCGACTCCGGCACGGTCTTGATGACCTCGCCCTTGACGAAGATCTGGCCCTTGCCGTTGCCGGAGGCGACGCCGAGGTCGGCCTCGCGGGCCTCTCCCGGGCCGTTGACGACGCAGCCCATGACGGCCACCCGCAGCGGCACGGTCATGCCCTCCAGGCCCGCGGTGACCTGGTCGGCGAGCTTGTAGACGTCCACCTGGGCGCGGCCGCAGGACGGGCAGGAGACGATCTCCAGGCGGCGCTGCCGCAGGTTGAGCGCCTCCAGGATCTGGATGCCGACCTTGATCTCCTCGACGGGCGGGGCCGACAGCGAGACGCGGATGGTGTCGCCGATGCCCTCGGCCAGCAGCGCCCCGAAGGCCACTGCGGACTTGATGGTGCCCTGGAAGGCGGGGCCGGCCTCGGTGACGCCCAGGTGCAGCGGGTAGTCGCACTGCTGGGCGAGCTGGCGGTAGGCGTTGACCATCACGACCGGGTCGTTGTGCTTGACCGAGATCTTGATGTCGCGGAAGCCGTGCTCCTCGAAGAGCGAGCACTCCCACAGCGCGGACTCCACCAGCGCCTCGGGGGTGGCCTTGCCGTACTTGGCCAGCAGACGCTTGTCCAGGGAGCCGGCGTTGACGCCGATGCGGATCGGGACGCCGGCGTCGGAGGCGGCCCTGGCGATCTCCTTGACCTTGTCGTCGAACTGGCGGATGTTGCCGGGGTTGACCCGCACCGCCGCGCAGCCCGCGTCGATCGCGGCGAAGACGTACTTGGGCTGGAAGTGGATGTCGGCGATGACCGGGATCTGCGACTTCTTCGCGATGATCGGCAGCGCGTCCGCGTCGTCCTGCGAGGGGCAGGCCACGCGCACGATCTGGCAGCCGGAGGCGGTCAGCTCGGCGATCTGCTGCAGTGTGGCGCCGATGTCCGCGGTGACCGTCGTCGTCATCGACTGCACCGACACCGGTGCGTCGCCGCCCACCGAAACCGACCCGACCCGGATCTGGCGGCTCTTGCGGCGTTCGGCGAGCTTGGTCGGAACGGAAGGCATCCCGAGCGAAATCGCGGTCATCTGGTGTGCATCCCCATGGTGTGGATCGTGGCCCCGGCGGACGGGCCTGCCGGCCTTCGAGACTACGGCACTTCCCGCACCGGGAGCACACGCGGCCGTCCGGCGCGGGCGGACCGGGGCGGACCGCCCGCGCCGAATGTCCTCCGCGGTCCGCCGCCGCGGGCGGGCCGCTAGCTCAGGGTCACGGGGTTCACCACGTCCGCGACCAGCACGAGCAGGGTGAAGCAGACGAAGACCCCGGCGACCACGTAGGCGACCGGCATCAGCTTGGCGACGTCGAAGGGGCCCGGATCCGGACGGCGGAAAACCTTCGCCACCGCGCGGCGCAGCGACTCCCACAGGGCTCCCGCGATGTGCCCACCGTCCAGGGGGAGCAGGGGCAGCATGTTGAACAGGAAGAGGGAGAGGTTGAAGCCCGCCACCAGCATCAGCATGGTCGCGACCCGCTGCCCGGCGGGGACGTCGAGGGTGAAGACCTCTCCGCCGACCCTGGCGGCCCCCACCACGCCCATCGGCGAGTCGGGCTCGCGCTCGGCCCCGTTGAACGCGGCGTTCCACAGGTCGGGGACCTTCGAGGGCAGCGCTATCAGCGACTCGACCCCGGAGCTGATCATGTCGCCCATGCGGTCCACGGACTGCCCGAAGGACTGCTGGACGATGCCGGACGCGGGGGTGAAGCCCAGGAAGCCGGCCGTGACGTACTCGCCCTCGACGTAGTTGCCCCTCCCGTCCACCTTGCCGACCTGGTTCTTTATCAGGTCGGCCCTGAGGACGAGGTTCTCGCCGTCGCGGACGACGCCGATGGTGGCCGGGCCGACCGTGTCCCGGATGCTGCTCTGCAGCGTCGCCCAGTCCTGCACGGGGCGGCCGTTGAACGCCACGATCCGGTCGCCGGGCCGCAGCCCGGCCGCCTTGGCCGGGGAGTCCGGGGCGCCCTTCGGGCAGGTGTCGCCCTTCTTCAGCGCCTCGGCCTGCGAGATCACGCAGTCCGAGACCGAACCGACGGTGGTGGTCTGGGTGTTGATGCCGAAGCCCATCAGCACGCCGAGGAAGACCACCACGGCGAGGACCAGGTTCATGAAGGGGCCGGCGAACATCACGACCACGCGCTTCCAGGGCTTGCGCGTGTAGAAGAGCCGGTTCTCGTCGCCGGGCTGCAGTTCCTCGAAGGCCGCCGAGCGGGCGTCCTCGATCATCCCGCGCCAGGGGGAGGTGGACCGGGCCTCGATCCTGCCGTCGTCGCCGGGCGGGAACATCCCGATCATGCGGATGTAGCCGCCCAGCGGGAGCGCCTTGACGCCGTACTCGGTCTCGCCGCGGCGGCGCGACCAGATCGTGGGGCCGAAGCCCACCATGTACTGCGGCACCCGGATGCCGAACATCTTGGCCGTCGACAGGTGGCCCAGCTCGTGCCAGGCGATCGAGAAGAGCAGGCCGAGCACGAAGACGACTATGCCCAGGACTGTCATCACTGCTGTCATGCGCGCGCTCCGCTCGTCCTCGCCCCCGCCGTGCCCGCCGCCGCGGCCACCAGCTCCCGGGCCCGGGCCCGGGCCCACGTCTCCGCCTCGAGGACGTCCTCCACCGTGAGGGCGGTTCCGCCCGCGGGACGGCCGTGCTCGGCGACCACCTCGGCGACGGTGTCGACGATACCCAGGAACGGCAGCGTCCCGGCGAGGAACGCGTCCACGCACTCCTCGTTGGCCGCGTTGAAGACGGCCGGCGCCGTGCCGCCGAGGCCGCCGACGTGGCGGGCGAGCCCCACCGCGGGGAAGGCCTCGTCGTCCAGCGGGAAGAACTCCCACGTCGCGGCCTTGGTCCAGTCGCAGGCGGGCGCCGCGTCGGGCACCCGTTCGGGCCAGCCGAGCCCCAGCGAGATCGGGCCGCGCATGTCCGGCGGGCCGACCTGGGCGAGGGTGGAGCCGTCGGTGAACTCCACCATGGAGTGCACGGCCGACTGGGGGTGCACCACCACCTCGATCCGCTCGAAGGGGATGTCGTAGAGCAGGTGCGCCTCGATCACCTCCAGGCCCTTGTTGACCAGGGTCGCGCTGTTGACCGTGATCACCGGGCCCATGGCCCAGGTGGGGTGGGCGAGGGCCTGCTCGCGGGTGACCGAGGCCAGCTCGGCGCGGCTGCGCCCGCGGAACGGCCCGCCGCTGGCGGTGACCACCAGCTTGCGCACCTCGGCGCGGGTGCCGCCCATCAGCGCCTGGAACAGCGCGGAGTGCTCCGAGTCGACGGGCACGATCTGGCCCGGCTTGGCGAGGGCCCGCACCAGCGGGCCGCCGACGATCAGGGACTCCTTGTTGGCCAGGACCAGGACCCGGCCGGCCTCGAGCGCGGCGAGGGTCGGGCGCAGGCCGATGGAGCCGGTGATGCCGTTGAGCACCGAGTGGCACGGCAGCGACGCCAGCTCGGTGGCGGCGTCCGGGCCGGCGAGCACCTCGGGGGGCGCGTCGGCCCCGTACTGCGCGGCGAGCGCCTCCCGCAGCGCGGGGACGGCGCGTTCGTCGGCGACCGCCACGGTGCGCACGCCCAGGCTGCGCGCCTGCTCGGCCAGCAGGGCCGGGCGCCCGCCCGCGGCGGACAGGGCCACGACCCGGAAACGGCCGGGGTTGCGGAGCACCACGTCGACGGCCTGGGTGCCGATCGATCCGGTGGATCCGAGGATCACGATGTCCCGGGGGCCGTCCTTCGGGGCGGCCGTACTGCTCGGGTAAGTCAGGTGCGGGTCGGCGAGGCTGTCCGTCATCCCCCCATTGTGTCGGCTCCACGGCGCCGGTCCGACACCCCCCGCTCCGTCCCGGCGGCACCTGCCCGCCGGGACGGCCCCGCGCACACCTGTACGGTCGCGTTCCGCTCCTCGACCAATCCGCCCGGGATCCGGCGACGAACAGGGACGAGGAGATCACTGTGTCGGAGGTGTGCATGCGTGCGGTGGCCCGCAGCGAGGATCCCGCGGCCCCGGCCCCCGGGGCCCTGGAGACGATGCTGGTGCGGGTGGCCCGCGGCGACCAGGAGGCGTTCGAGAGCCTCTACACGGTCGTGGCGGGCCCCGTGCTGGGACTGGTGCGCAGGGTGCTGCGCGATCCGGCGCAGTCGGAGGAGGTGGCACAGGAGGTGCTGGTGGAGGTGTGGCGCACCGCGGCCCGGTTCGACCCTCGGCAGGGCGGCGCCATGGCCTGGGTGATGACCATGGCCCACCGGCGCGCGGTGGACCGGGTGCGCTCCGCGCAGGCGTCCGCCGACCGCGAGCACCGGGCGGCGCTGCGGGACCGCACGCCGGAGTTCGACGAGGTGGCCGAGCAGGTGGAGCGCCGGCTGGAACGCGAGCAGGTCCGCCGCTGCATGGGCTCGCTCACCGAGCTGCAGCGCGAGTCGGTCGTGCTCGCCTACTACCGCGGCCGCACCTACCGGGAGACGGCGGACCTGCTCGGCGTGGCGCTGGGCACGGTGAAGACCCGGCTGCGGGACGGACTCATCCGCCTGCGCGACTGCCTGGGGGTGGCGGCATGACGGCGGCGGACCTGCACACGCTGACCGGCGCGTACGCGCTGGACGCGCTGGACGGGGCGGAGGCCGGGGCGTTCGAGCGCCACATGGCGGAGTGCGGGGTGTGCGCGCAGGAGGTGCGCGAACTGCGGGAGACCGCGGCGCGCCTGGCGCTCGGGGTCGCCCTGGTCCCGCCGCCCGCGATGCGGGAGCGGGTGATGGCCGCCGTCGCCGGGGTGCGGCAGCTGCCGCCGCTGGTCCCGGAGGCGGACGTCGTGCCGCTGCGCGGCCGGCGGCGCGGACGCGGCCGGCTGTCCTACCTGGCGGCCGCGGCCTGCCTGGTGATCGCGGTCGGCGCGGGGGGCTGGGCGGTGAACGCGCAGCGCGAGGCCGAGCGGGACCGGGCCCGGCTGGAGAGCGTCCGGCAGGAGACCGCGATGCTGGTGGACCTGATGTCCGCGCCCGACACGACGATGCGCACGGCGCCGGTGTCCGGCGGCGGGGAGGCCACGGTGGTGACGTCGCGAGGGCTGAACCGGGCGGCGTTCCTCTACCACGACCTGCCCGAACTGCCCGACTCGCAGGTGTACCAGCTGTGGTACGACGAGGACGGCTCGATGAAGTCCGCCGGCCTGGTCGACGCCCCGGAGGGCGGCAGCGGGGCGATGCTGCTGGCCGGGGGCCCGCGCGGCACGGACGGGGTGGGCGTGACCGTGGAGCCCGCCGGCGGGTCGGCCGAGCCCTCCGGCGCCCCGGTGATGCTGGTGCCCTTCAAGGGCTGAGCCCGGCGGCCCCGGCGGCCCCGGCAGCCCGACGGCCCCGGCCCCGTCCCGCAGGAGGCGCGGGACGGGGCCGGGGCCGTCGGACGGCGGTGCTGTCTCCTACAGGGCCAGGCCGGTGAGGACCAGGACGCGCTCGTAGGTGTAGTCCTCCATGGCGTACTTCACGCCCTCGCGGCCCACTCCGGACTCCTTGGCGCCGCCGTAGGGCATCTGGTCCGCGCGGTAGGACGGGACGTCGCCGATGATCACCCCGCCGGTCTCCAGCTCCGCGTGGGCGCGGAAGGCGGTGCGCAGGTCGTGGGTGAACACGCCGGTCTGCAGGCCGTACTTGGAGTCGTCGGCGGCGGCGAGGGCGGCGTCGGTGCCCTCGACCCGGTGCAGGGACAGGACGGGGCCGAAGACCTCCTCGCAGGCGAGGGTCACGCCGTCGGGCAGGTCGGCGAGGACGGTGGGCGCGTAGGTCGCCCCGTCCCGGGTGCCGCCGGTGAGCAGCTTCGCGCCGGCGGCCACGGCCTCGTCCACCCACGCCTCGACGCGCCGGGCCGCGTCCTCGCTCACCAGCGGGCCGACCTGGGTCGCCTCGTCCCACGGGTCGCCGGTGACCTGGGCCTCGACCTTGGCGACGACCTTCTCCGCGAGCCGGTCGTAGACCGACGCGTCGGCGATCACCCGCTGCACCGAGATGCAGGACTGGCCGCCCTGGTAGTTGGCGAAGGTCGCGATCCGCGAGGCCGCCCACTCCAGGTCCTCCTCGGAGGACCAGTCGGCGAGCACCACGGCCGCGGCGTTGCCGCCGAGCTCCAGGGTGACGTGCTTGCGCGGCGCGGAGTCCAGGATGCCCCAGCCGACGGGGCCGGAGCCGGTGAAGGAGATGACGGGCAGCCGCTCGTCGCGCACCAGGGCGGGCATCCGGTCGTTCGGCACCGGCAGCACGCTCCAGGAGCCGGCCGGCAGGTCGGTCTCGGCGAGGATCTCGCCCAGGACGAGGGCGGAGAGCGGGGTCGACGGGGCCGGCTTGACGATGATCGGGGCGCCGACCGCCAGGGCCGGGGCGACCTTGTGGGCGACCAGGTTGAGCGGGAAGTTGAACGGGGCGATGCCCAGGACCGTCCCGCGCGGGAAGCGGCGGGTCAGGGCGAGGCGGCCGGTGCCGCCGGCGTCGGTGTCGAGCCGCTGCGCCTCGCCGCCGTTGAAGCGGCGGGCCTCCTCCGCCGCCCAGCGGAAGACCGACACGGCGCGGCCGACCTCGCCGCGCGCCCACGTGATCGGCTTGCCGTTCTCGGAGGTGATCAGCCGGGCGATCTCCTCGGAGCGCTCCGCCAGACGGCGCACCACGTGGTCCAGGGCGGCGGCGCGCACGTGCGCCGGGGTCGCGGCGAACTCGCCCCGCACGGCGTGGGCCGCGGCGACGGCCTGCTCGACCTGCTCCTCGGTGGGGACACTGACACGGCCGACGACGCCGCCGTCCCAGGAGTTGGTCACGTCGAAGGTGTCGTCGCCGGTCGCCGGGGCGCCGGCGAGCCAGAACGCATGGGTGGTGGTCACAACGGTTCCCGGCCTTCCGGTGGTGAGGGTGGATCGTTCCCCTCACGGTAGGGCGGCACGCCGGGCAGGTCCCTTGTCCACCGAGGTGCGCGGACGGGGGGCGCCGCGCCGTTTCGGCCAAGGATGCGGCGGGGCCGCGCAGGACGGGGCCCGCGCGCGGCCCCGCGCGGCCCCCGCGCGCGGCCTGTGCGTCGTCGCGCGCGGCCTATGCGTCGTCGCGCCGGGCCTTCAGGGCGAGCCACAGCTCCATCCGCACGTCCGGGTCGTCCAGGGAGCGGCCGAGGAGTTCCTCGACACGGCGCATCCGGTAGCGCAGCGTGTGGCGGTGCACGCCCAGCTCGGCTGCTGCCGCGTCCCACTGCCCGTGCCGGGACAGCCACGCCTGCAGGGAGGCCACCAGGTCGCCCCGGGCCGTGGCGTCGTGCTCGCGCAGCGGGCGCAGCAGCCCCTCGGCGAAGGCCCGGACCGCCTCGTCGCCCAGCAGCGGCAGCACCGAGCCGTGGCCCAGCTCCCCGTGCTCGACCAGGGGGCGGCCCCGGCGCAGGGCGACGGCCAGGGCCCCCTCGGCCTGGCGGTGGGCGGCCGCGGCCGCGGCGGGGGCCACCGGTCCGGACAGTCCGGCGGCGAGGCCGGCCTCCGCCCGGCCGTCGTCCGGGCCCTCCTCCGCCTGCCCGTCCGCGGCACCCAGGCGCGCGGTGCACGCCTTCTGCACCGCTCCCCCGTCGGCCATCAGCAGGACCAGCCGGTCGTCGTGGTGCAGGACGAGTGCGTGCTCGGCCGTGCGCAGGGCGGCGGTCTCGACCGCCCCGACGAGCGCGTCCAGCGGCCCGTCCTCCTCGCCGGGGCCCGGCGCGGGGGCGGGCCCGTTCCGCTCCCCCGCCGCGCCCCGTGCGCGGGCCGGGCGCCGGGCGACCAGGATCCGCACGGGGCCGTCCAGCAGCGTGCCGAACATCGTGCCCGCCACCGTCCGGGCGCGCTCGGCCTCGCCCGCCAGCAGCATCTGCAACAGGGCGGCGCCCAGCCGCTGCTCGGCCCCCTGCAGAGTGCGCGAGTGCTCCAGCGACAGCGTCAGCAGGGCCACCGCGGCGTTGACCACGTACCGCTCGGACGGCGACAGCCGCCGCTCGGTGCCGACGGCGAGGAACCCGCGGGCCCGCCGCCCCGTGCCGAGGGACTGGAGCTCCACCCGGTCGGCCGCGTCCTGCACCGCGGCCGCCGCGGGGGCGGGGCGCTCCCGCAGCCGCACGGCCTCCCCGGCGATCCGGGCCGCCCGCCGGACGGCCCACTCGGGCTCGGCCGCGAGGACACCGCCCGCGGCGTCGTACAGGGCCGCCCAGCCGTCCAGCCGCTGCGCCAGGCGGCCCAGCAGGGCCCGGCTGCCGTCCGGGCCGAGCGCGGCGCGGGTCAGCTCCTGCTGCGCCTGCGAGGTCATGGTGACGGCCCGGTACTGCTCGGCCGCCAGCGCCGCCGAGACCGCCTTGCTGATCGCGATGAACGGCGTCGGCTGCGGCACCCTCAGCAGCGGCAGCCCGCGTTCCTCGGCCGCGTCGGCCAGGGGGCCGGGCACCTCCTCGTGCGAGAGCCCAATCCCGAAGCCGAGCCCGACCACTCCCGCGTCCGCGAGCCGGTGGACGTAGGCGCGCTGCCCGGAGGCGGCGTCGGGCAGCTTCAGCCCCGTGGTCAGCAGCAGCTCCCCGCCCTCGAGGAACGGGGCGGGGTCGTCCAGCTCGCTGGTGTGCACCCAACGGACGGGCACGTCGAGGCCGTCCTGCCCGGCCAGCACGGTGAGTTTCAGGGCGGGGTTGCGGACGAGCGAGGCGAGCGTCGGGGGCATGTGCACCTGGTCGGGAGGTGGGGCGCGGGTTCGGGCGGCCCGCCGGTGACGGGCACGCCCGATTGTGCCTCACCGCCCGGCCCGGACGGACGTTCCGGACGCCCGGCCCGGGCGGGCCGCGCCGACGCCCGCGTGCGCCCCGCACCGGGTGCGCCCCGCACCGGGTGCGGGGCGGGCCGGGTGCGGGGCGGGCCGGGTGCGGGGCGGGCCGGGTGCGGGACGGGCCGGGTGCGGGACGGGCCTCAGCCGCGCAGGTCCACCAGGAGGGGCGGGACGTGCTCGCCGCGCACCGTGGTCAGGGACAGCACCGCGTGCCCCGGCGGGAGGCCGTGGGCCAGTTCCGAGGGCGACCACCTCTCCCGCTCCACCCGCCGCACCGTCACGGACTCGGTGGTGGCCGCCTCGCCGGTCAGCAGCCGGCGCAGTCCCCGCCCGGTGCGGCGGAGCAGGCCGCCGGTCCGGTCGGGGGTGCGGGTGACGTCGCGCTCCTCGACCCACTCGGTGCCCCACGCCTCGGCGAACCGCCTGCCGTCCCACGTGGTCGTCCCGGGCAGCACCATGCGGCAGCCGGCCGCCCCCACCAGTCCGCTGCGCAGTCCCTCGGGGACGTCGTCCAGGGTGCGCAGTGCGAGCACCGTTCCGGCGTTGGCCGAGCGCAGGCCCTGGAGCCCGCGCAGGGTCTCCGCGGTGACGGCGTGCGCGGCGTCGTCCATCACCAGGCAGGCGAAGAGCGAGCGGTCCGACCGCGCCGCGGCGGCCGCCGTGAACTGGGCCAGGAGGAGCCGGGCGAGGACCCGGGAGGCCTCCGGGTGGCCCCGCTCCGGCAGGTCGACGCGGACCCGCAGCGGGTGCTCCAGGGCCCGCAGGGAGAACGGCCTGGTGCGGCCGGAGGCGTCGAAGAAGTCGGCGAAGGCGGGCCGGTCCAGGACCGCCAGCCGGTCCGCCAGCAGCGGCCCGGCGTCACCGGGGCGTTCGGAGTGCCGCTGCCTGGCCTCGAGTTCGCGCAGGTGGGCGGGGTTCGCCCCGGCGGCGGAGAGCGCGTCGCGCAGGGCCGCGAGGGCGGCCGGGGCCCCGTCGAGCAGTTCCCGCAGCTCGCGCACGCCCGGGTAGCGGCCGTGCGCCGCGTGGAAGGGCCCCAGGAGCTGGGCGAGCACGGTGTGTCCGCGCCGTCCGGGGCCGGCCGTCCCGTCGTCCGGCAGCAGTGCCTGGGCCAGGAGCGCCGCCGCCTCGTCCGGGCCGCGGGCTCCGCCGTACAGGTCCAGGTCGTAGGCAGAGGCCGGGTCGCCCGGCGCCACGACGACGTCGAAGGAGCCGGCGGGCCCCGGGTCGCTCTCCGGGGATCCCACCGCCACCACCACCGCGATGCCGGCCAGCGCCTGCAGGCACATCGACTCGACGACGGGGCGGACAACGTGCCGGGTCTTCCCCGACCCGGGCGGGCCGACGACGAGCAGCGAGGTGCCGAGCAGCGCGGGGTCGAGTGCGACGGAGGCGCCCCGGTGGGCGTGGGGGTTCTTGTCGGTGGCGGGCGCGGCGCCGATCCTGACCTGCCGCGCCGCCAGGTCGTGCACGGCCTGCCGGGCCGGCAGGTCCCGGGCCCCGGAGGGGTGGGCGAAGGCGGCGGCGCCGTGCAGGCGGACCTCCTCGGCGAAGGCGGCCGTCCCGTCCGGCCGTCCGGCCGCCGACTCCCAGGCGCGCTCCAGCCGCAGGTGGTCCACGTCGTTCATCCGGCCCGCGGCGGCCTCGGCCTCCAGCCGGTCGGCCTCGGCGGTGCGGCCGACGGCGCGCAGCCGCGTCCACGCGGCCGTCCCGCCGGCGGCGTCCGCCCCGGGGCCGGCCGCCGCCGGGTCCGTGGTGTCCTCGTCCTCCACGAGGCCGCGCAGGGCGGGGGCGACGTAGCGGCGCAGCACCTCGCGCCAGCGGCCGAGGGAGCCGAAGACCCGCACCAGGAGGAAGACGACGGCGGCGTAGACGGCGTAGGACAGGACGACGGAGGGGGTGCCGCTGTGCCAGGCGTCCGGGGTCACCCACATCACGAGCGGGAAGACCGGCAGGTAGCCGTTCCAGAACAGCGACCACAGCAGCAGGGCCGACAGCAGGGACAGCAGGGCGCCGCCGAGCAGTTGGCGCGCGGGGAGCCGCCCTGGGTCCTCCGGGGGCCGGGGGACGTGGCCGAGGCCGTAGATCCCGGGGGCGTCGAAGCGGCGCGGGGCGCGCAGCCAGGCCAGGAAGCCGTTCTCGGGGCCGGGAGCGCCTGCCGGCGGGGGCGGCGCGGCGGGCGGGGGCGGCGCGGTCGTCGGCCGGTCCGGCACGGCAAAAGCGGGAGGCGCGGCGGCGGGCGGTGCGGGCGGTGCCGACGGCGGCAGCACGGGGCGCGGGGGCTGCTGCGGAACGGGGGCCGGGGGCTGCCGGGGCGGGGGCGGCGGGCCTGCGGCCTCCGGTGAACGGTGCGTGCTCTCGCGGTCCATCGCCACTCGACCCCAGCCCCTCGCCCCTCAAGCATCCGTGCAGCTGCGCGACTCAATGTAGTGGAGCGGCCACCGCCGACGAAGGAGCGCGCGGCCGCCCCTGGCCGTACCGGACAATCCGTGCCCGCCGACGCTACCGATCGGCGCATGCCGGGCCCGGCGGCCCGGCCGTAGCCTGCGGCAAAAGCCCGCGATCGTCAGGAGACGCACCATGACCGAACTGCCCGGCGGCCCGTCGCTCCCGCAGGAGCGCCGCCTCGTCACCGCCGTCCCGGGGCCGAAGTCCCTGGAGCTGGCCGCCCGCAAGGCCGCCGCCGTGCCGTCCGGCGTGGGCACCACCCTGCCGGTGTACGTCGCGCGCGCGGGCGGCGGCGTGCTGGAGGACGTGGACGGCAACTCGCTGATCGACTTCGGGTCCGGCATCGCCGTCACGAACGTGGGCAACAGCGCGGAGGCCGTCGTGCGCCGCGCCGGCGAGCAGCTGGCCGCCTTCACCCACACCTGCTTCATGGTCACCCCCTACGAGGGCTACGTGGCCGTCGCCGAGCAGCTCAACGAGCTCACCCCGGGCGACCACGAGAAGCGCACCGCGCTGTTCAACTCCGGCGCCGAGGCCGTCGAGAACGCGGTGAAGATCGCCCGCGCGTACACCGGCCGCCAGGCCGTCGTGGTCTTCGACCACGGCTACCACGGCCGCACCAACCTCACGATGGCCCTGACGGCGAAGAACATGCCGTACAAGCACGGCTTCGGCCCGTTCGCCCCCGAGGTGTACCGGGTGCCGGTGGCCTACCCCTACCGCTGGGCGACCGGCGCGGACAACTGCGCCGAGGAGGCCGCGGCGCAGGCCGTCGACATGATCACCAAGCAGGTCGGCGCGGAGAACGTCGCGGCGATCATCATCGAGCCCGTCCTGGGCGAGGGCGGCTTCATCGAGCCGGCCAAGGGCTTCCTGCCGAGGATCGCGGAGTTCGCGAAGGCCAACGGGATCGTCTTCGTCGCCGACGAGATCCAGACCGGCTTCTGCCGCACGGGGCAGTGGTTCGCGTGCGAGGACGAGGGCATCGTCCCGGACCTGATCACCTCCGCCAAGGGCATCGCGGGCGGCCTGCCGCTGTCCGCCGTCACCGGCCGGGCCGAGATCATGGACGCCGCGCACGCGGGCGGCCTGGGCGGCACCTACGGCGGCAACCCGGTCGCCTGCGCCGCGGCGCTGGGCGCGATCGAGACCATGCGCGAGCAGGACCTCAACGCAAAGGCCCGGCGCATCGGCGAGATCATGCTGGGCCGTCTGCGCGCCCTGCAGGACAAGTACGCGGGCTCCGCCTCCTTCTCCATCGGCGACGTCCGCGGCCGCGGCGCCATGATCGCCGTCGAGCTGGTGAAGCCGGGCGGCAAGGAGCCCCACCCGGAGGCCACCGCCGCGGTCGCGAAGGCCTGCCACGCCGAGGGCCTGCTGGTGCTGACCGCCGGCACCTACGGCAACGTGCTGCGCTTCCTGCCGCCGCTGGTGATCGGCGAGGACCTGCTGAACGAGGGCCTGGACATCCTGGAGAACGCCTTCGCGCAGCTGTGACACACGCTGCCGGAACCGCAGGCGTACGGCGTGAAGAAGGTGTGCGGGCATGATGGCGGGGCAGTGATCCCCCTCCCCCGCCCCCGACACGGTGCCGTACGGTCTTCGCAGATGGCAGAAACACCCGCCCCGCCGAGCAGCAGCGGAGCGAGCGACAACGTGCCGGCGATTCCCCGTCGCCCGCACGGCAGTGCTCTCGCGCACAGTGCCGGTGCCCCAGGCCCCGGCGACCCACGCCGATCGACCGGCCGTGCGTCCCAAACCCCCCGGGACGCGCGGGACGGCGGTCGACACAGCCGCCCCGGAACGCTCCCCCCTGTTCCGGGGCGGCGCCCTTTCCCGGCCCCCCTCTCCGCAGTCGCCCCGGCGGTGCTCCTGGCGGCGGCGCTCCTGGCTGCGCTGGCCCTGATCACCTGGCAGGTGGTCTCGCACGGGGCGCTGACCGCGGTCGACGACCGCCTGGGCGGCGGACGGCCGGCCCCGGTGCCGCAGTTCCTCTCCGACCTGGGCGGCCTGCCCGCGGCCGGCACGACCGCCGCGCTGTGCGCGGCGGTCGCCGCGTGGCGGGCGCGGCGCCAAAGGTGGCTGCCCCCGGCGGTCGCGGCGGCGGCACTGGCGGCGGCCGGCGCGGTGGTCGTCCCGCTCAAGGCGTGGACGGCCCGGACCGGCCCGGACGGCCTGCCCCTGGGCGACTATCCGGGCTACTACCCCTCGGGCCACGCGGCGACGGCGGCCGTGGCCTACGGCTGTGCGGCCCTGCTGCTGGGGGCAGCGGCGCGGCTCGCGGTGCGGCGGCTGCTCGCCGCGGCCGCCGCGGTGCTGAACGGGGCGGTGGGCACGGGGCTCGTCGCCTGCGGCTACCACTGGCCGCTGGACGTGGTGGCGTCCTGGTGCCTGTCCGGTGCGCTGCTGTGCGCGGTGGCGGCGGCCCTGCGCCGCTGTTCCTGAGCCGCCCCGCACGCCCCGCCCGTCCTACCCGCCCCGGCCGCCCCGGTCACCCGGCCGCCCCGCCCGCCCCGGTCACCCGGCCGTCCCCGCCCGCCCCGGTCACTCGCCCGCCCGCTCCGCGGTCTCCGGCGCCGCGGCCCGCTGCGCCAGGGTCAGCGAGTCCGCGCCGTCCACCGTCTCGCGGACGATGTCGGCGTGGCCCGCGTGGCGCGCCTCTTCCTGGATCAGGTGGAGCAGGATCCAGCGGGCCGACCGCTTGCTGCCCGCGGGGAACCACGGGGCGTCGGGCAGGGGGACCGTCACGTCCAGGTCGGGCAGTTCCCGGACGACGCGCTCGGTCTCCGCCGCCACCTCCTCGAAGTGCCGGATCACGCCGGCCAGGGTCTCGTCCCCGGTCAGCCGGAACTTGTCGGCCCACGCCTCCTTGTCCGCCCCCGCCCGGTCCGGCTGCTGCAGGAGGATCCCGGTGATCCAGTTCTGCTCGCAGCCCGCGGCGTGCTTGATCAGTCCCGCCACGGAGAGCGCGCTCGCGCTGGGCGCGGAGGACGCCTGCTCCTCGGTCAGGCCGAGCGCGGCCTGGACCAGGGCCTTGCGCTGCGAGGCCAGGAACGTCAGCAGTGCCTCGCGCTCGTCCGCCACCGCGTCCACCAGCATCGTCATGAAGACCACCGTCCCTCGTCGTGTCCGTGTCCGTGTCGGTGGCTCCACGCTAGGGGGCCTCGCGGTCGGATCGTGTCCTCGAGCACCGGCGGCCGTCGGCGGGTGTCGGCGGGAGGGAGAACGCCGCCGCCCCGCCGGGGAGGCCCGGCGGGGCGGGTGGAGCGGGGCGGGGCGTCAGTCGTGGGTGGGGAAGCCCAGGTTGATCCCCCCGTGGCTCGGGTCGGGCCAGCGGCTGGTCACCACCTTGCCGCGGGTGAAGAACTGCACGCCGTCGGGACCGTAGGCGTGGGTGTCGCCGAAGAGCGACGCCTTCCAGCCGCCGAAGGAGTAGTGGGCGACCGGCACCGGGATCGGTACGTTGACGCCGACCATGCCGACCTCGACCTCGTGCTGGAACCTGCGGGCCGCCCCGCCGTCGCACGTGAAGACGGCGGTGCCGTTGCCGTAGGGGTTGGCGTTGATCAGTTCCAGGCCCGCCTCGTAGGAGGGGACGCGGACGACCGACAGGACGGGGCCGAAGATCTCGTCGTCGTAGACCGACATCCCCGGGCGGACGTGGTCGAACAGGGTGGGGCCGAGCCAGAAGCCGTCGGCGGTGGACTCTCCCGATGCGTCCTCGGACGCCACCGGGTGCTTGCGCCCGTCGACCACCAGCGTCGCCCCGTCGGCGGTGCCGCTGTCCAGGTAGGACGTGACCCGGTCGCGGTGCGCCCCGGTGACCAGGGGGCCCATCTCGGAGTCGCCGTTGCAGCCGGGGCCGACCTTCAGGCGGGCCATCCGCTCGGTGATCCGGGCCACCAGGTCGTCGCCGACCGGGTCGACGGCCACCAGCACGGACACCGCCATGCAGCGCTCACCCGCCGCGCCGAAGCCGGCGTTGACCGCGGCGTCGGCCGCCAGGTCGAGGTCGGCGTCGGGCAGGACCAGCATGTGGTTCTTGGCGCCGCCCAGGGCCTGGACCCGCTTGCCGTAGCGGGTGCCGGTCTCGTAGACGTGACGGGCCACGGGGGTGGAGCCGACGAAGCTCACCGACTTGACGTCCGGGTGCTCCAGCAGCCGGTCGACGGCCGTCCGGTCGCCGTGCACGACGTTGAACACGCCGTCCGGCAGCCCCGCCTCCTGCCACAGGCGGGCGAGGAAGTCCGCGGCCGAGGGGTCCTTCTCCGAGGGCTTGAGGACCACGGTGTTGCCCGCGGCGATCGCGATGGGGAAGAACCACATCGGCACCATGGCGGGGAAGTTGAACGGCGAGATCACGGCGACCGGGCCGAGCGGCTGGCGGATCGAGTAGACGTCGACCCCGGTGGAGGCCTGCTCGGTGTAGCCGCCCTTGAGCAGCTGCGGGATGCCGCAGGCGTACTCGACGACCTCCTGGCCCCGGGCGATCTCGCCGAGCGCGTCCGAGTGCACCTTGCCGTGCTCGGAGACGATGATCGAGGCCAGCTCGTCGCGGCGGGCGTTGAGCAGCTCCCGGAAGGCGAACAGCACCGAGGTGCGGCGGGCGACCGAGGTGCGGCTCCAGGAGCGGAACGCCTCGGCGGCCGCGCCCACGGCCCGGTCCACCTCGGCGACGCCGGCGAAGTCGACCAGGGCGGTGACCGCCCCGGTGGCGGGGTCGTGCACCTCCCCCTGCCGCTCGGCAGGGGCGCCGGACCATTGCTGTCCGGCGATCCAGTGGGTGATGCGCTTGGTCACGGCCCGGCCGCCCTTCGTCGTGTGTGCTTCCTGCCCTCCAGTCTCGGAGCGGCCCGCCCGCCGCTCAACCGCCAAGGTGTCGGCGGCGGTCTGCCCGGCCTTACAGGTCGTCGGGCGCCGCGGACGGCCCGGGCGGGCGAAGGCAGGGCAGGGACGGGACGGGGACCGAACAGGAGGGGCCCGGCCCGGGCGGGGGCCGGACGGGCCGACGGCCGCGCCCCCGCCGACGGGTGCGGCGGGGGGCGCGGCCGGAGCAGTGCCCGGGCGGGAGGGGGCGTCCGGGCGGGAGGGGTGCGGCGGGGTTCCGGTCAGCTGTCGAAGCCGAGGCCGACCCGGTCCAGGGCCCGCAGCCACAGGTTGCGCCGTCCCCCGTTGCGGTCGGCCCGGTCCAGGGACCACCGGGTGATCCCGATGCCGGCCCAGGCGAAGGGCTCCGGGGGGAACGGGAGGGGCTTGCTGCGCACCATGGCCAGTTCGGTGCGCTCGGTGCGCTCCCCCGCCAGCAGGTCGAGCATGACCTCCGCGCCGAACCGGCTGGCGCCGACACCCAGCCCGGTGTAGCCGGCCGCGTAGGCGACCCGGCCGCCGTGGGCGGTGCCGAAGAAGGCGGAGAAGCGGGAGCAGGTGTCGATCGCCCCGCCCCAGGCGTGGCTGAACCGCACCCCCTCCAACTGGGGGAAGGTGTGGAAGAAGTGCCGGGCGAGCTTGGCGTAGGTGGCAGGCCGCTGGTCCATCTCGGCCCGCACCCGCTTGCCGTAGGAGTAGACCGCGTCGTAGCCGCCCCACAGGATGCGCCGGTCCGCGGTGATCCGGAAGTAGTGGAACTGGTTGGCGCTGTCGGCCAGGCCCTGCCGGTTCTTCCAGCCGACCGAGGCGAGCTGGTCGTCGGTGAGCGGCTCGGTCGTCAGCGCGTAGTCGTAGACGGGCACCACGAAGGGCCGGACCCGGCGCACCAGGGAGGGGAAGACGTTGGTGCCCAGGGCGGCCCTGCGGGCGTACACCCGCCCGTAGGGGGTGCGCACGGCCACGCCGCTGCCGTTGGAGTCCAGGGAGGTCGCGGGGGTCCGCTCGTAGATGCGCACCCCCGCCTCCAGGCAGGCGCGGCGCAGGCCCCAGGCGAGCCGGGCCGGGTGGAGCATGGCGACTCCGCGGCGGTTCCACAGTCCGCCCGCGAAGGTCGGGGAGTCCACCTCGGCCCGCACCTCGTCGCGGTCCAGCAGGGTGGTCTCGACGCCCAGCCTGGCCGCCTGCTCGGCCGCCTCGCGCAGGTCGTCGAGCTGGTAGGGCTCGGTGGCGACGTCGATCTCGCCGGTGCGCTCGAAGTCGCAGTCGATGCCGTGGCGTTCGACGGCGGCCTCGATGGCGTCCAGGTTGGCCGCCCCGAGCCGTTCCAGTTCCGGCATCTCCTGCGGCCAGCGGGCCAGGCCGTTGGCGAGGCCGTGGGTGAGGCTGGCGGCGCAGAAGCCCCCGTTGCGGCCGGACGCGGCCCAGCCCGCCTCCTTCGCCTCGACGACCACCACGTCTCGCTGCGGGTCGCGCTCCTTGGCCAGCAGCGCGGTCCACAGGCCCGAGTAGCCGGCGCCGACCACCAGCAGGTCGCAGTGCTCGTCGCCGACGAGGGCGGGGAGCGGCTGCGGCCTGCCGGGGTCCTCCAGCCAGAACGGTGTCGGCTGCGCGTCTGCGAGCGAACGGGCTGGGTCCATCGGGTTCTCACACCTTCTGATGTGCGGGTCGGCCGGACGGTCGGAGCCTGGTGGCCGGACCGTCCGGGACGTCGGACCGGTGGGGTGCCGGGCCGGCGGGGGGCGCCGGCCCGGCCGACGGGTCAGGCTCGTGCTTTGCGGCGGTTGCCCACGGCCTGGCCCACCAGGACGCACAGCACGGCGATGGCGAACATCGCCGTGCCGATGACGTTGATCTGGACGGGGGTGCCGCGCTGCGCCGAGCCCCAGACGAACATCGGGAACGTCACCGTGGAGCCGGCGTTGAAGTTCGTGATGATGAAGTCGTCGAAGGACAGGGCGAAGGAGAGCAGCGCGCCGGCGGCGATGCCGGGCGCGGCCAGCGGCAGGGTGACGCGCAGGAAGGTCTGCGCGGGGGTGGCGTACAGGTCCTGGGCCGCCTGTTCCAGGCGCGGGTCCATGCTGACCACGCGTGCCTTGACCGCCGTGACGACGAAGCTGAGGCAGAACATGATGTGCGCGATCAGGATGGTCCAGAAGCCGAACGACACGTGCATGTTGAGGAACAGGGTGCCCAGCGAGGCGGCCATGACGACCTCGGGCATGGCCATGGGCAGGAAGATCAGCGCGTTGACCGCGCCGCGCGCCCGGAAGCGGTAGCGGGCCAGGGCGAAGGCGATCATCGTGCCCAGGACGGTGGCCCCCACGGTCGCCCACAGGGCGATCTGCAGGCTCAGGCCCAGCGAGGTGCACATGTCCGCGACCCCGCAGGGGTCGGTCCACGCGTCGGTGGAGAAGCGCACCCACTCGTAGTTGAAGCGCCCGGCGGGCTTGTTGAAGGAGAAGAGCAGGACGACCAGGTTGGGCAGGACCATGTAGCCCAGGGCCAGGGCGCCGGCGATGACGACGGTGTTCTTGCGGATCCACCTCAGGAGCGGCATCAGACCAGTTCCTCCGTCCCGGCCCTGCGGATGTAGACACTGACGGTCACCAGGATCACCGCCATGAGGATGAAGGAGAGGGCGGCGGCCGTCGGGTAGTCCAGAACCCGCAGGAACTGCGACTGGATGACGTTGCCGACCATCTTCTCGTTGGTGGAGCCGAGCAGTTCGGCGTTGATGTAGTCGCCGGTCGCCGGGATGAAGGTGAGCAGGGTGCCCGCCACCACCCCGGGCATCGACAGCGGGAAGGTCACCTTGCGGAAGGTGGTGAACGGCCTGGCGTACAGGTCCCCGGCCGCCTCGTGCAGCCGGCCGTCGACGCGCTCCAGGGAGGCGTACAGCGGCAGGATCATGAACGGCAGGAAGTTGTAGGTCAGGCCGCAGACGACGGCGAGGGGCGTGGCCAGGATCCGGCTGCCGTCGGTGAGCCCCAGCGCCGCGGTCAGGTCCAGCACGTGCAGGGCCCGCAGGGCGGACACCAGGGGGCTCTCGTCGGCCAGGATCGTCTTCCAGGCCAGCGTCCGGATGAGGAAGCTGGTGAAGAACGGCGCGATGACCAGGACCAGCAGCAGGTTGCGCCAGCGGCCCGCCTTGAAGGCGATGGTGTAGGCCAGGGGGTAGCCGATCAGCAGGCACAGCGCGGTGGCGGTGCCCGAGTACAGGACCGAGCGCAGGAAGTGCGGCCAGTACTCGGCCAGGGCCGCGGGGTAGGCGGCGAAGTTCCAGGTGACCTGGAACCCGGTCTCCAGGGAGCCCGTCTGGATCGAGGTGGAGGCCTGGTAGACCATCGGGGCGACGAAGAACACCAGCAGCCAGGCGAGGCCGGGCAGGAGCAGCAGGTAGGGCACGCGGCGGCGGCGCGCGGCGGCCCGGGCGAGCGCGGTGGCCGCGCCGGTGCCCGCGCCGCCGGACGGGGCGCCGGCCGGGGACGCGCCCGCGGGCACGGCGGGCGGGGCGGGGGTGGGGGCGGGGGCCGTCACGACTCGTCCTCCGTGCCGGCGTCGATGTCCTGGGCGGCGTCCAGGCCGAAGGTGTGGGCGGGGTTCCAGTGCAGGACGACCTCGGCCCCGGGCACGAGCCGCGTGTCCCGCTCGACGTTCTGCTCGAAGACGGACACCTCGAAGCCGCCGGGGGTGGCCACCAGGTACTGGGTGGAGACCCCGGTGAAGCTGGAGTCGGCGACGGTGCCGGTCACGCGGTTGCGGCCGTCGGGGATCCCGGCCGCGTCGTCGCGGTGGCTGATGGTGATCTTCTCCGGGCGCACGCCGGCGAGCACCGCGGTGCCCTCCGCCGCCGAGGCCGCGCGGCACCGTGCGGCGGGCAGCGCGATCCGGGTGTCCCCGGCGGCCAGCAGCAGGTCCTCGCCGGACCGGCCGGTGATCCGGGCGCCGATCAGGTTGGACTGGCCGAGGAAGTTGGCGACGAAGGTCGAGGCGGGGTTCTCGTAGAGGTCGGCGGGGGCGCCGAGCTGCTCGACCCGGCCGCCGTTCATCACCGCGACGGTGTCGGCCATGGTCATGGCCTCCTCCTGGTCGTGGGTGACGTGCACGAAGGTGATGCCGACCTCGGTCTGGATGCGCTTGAGCTCCAGCTGCATCTGGCGGCGCAGCTTCAGGTCCAGCGCTCCGAGCGGCTCGTCGAGCAGGAGCACCTGCGGGTGGTTGATCAGGGCGCGGGCGACGGCGACGCGCTGCTGCTGGCCGCCGGAGAGCTGGTGCGGCTTGCGGCGGGCGAGCGCGCCGAGCTCGACCAGCTCGAGCATCTCGTGGACCTGCTTCTTCACCGACTTGATGCCGCGGCGGCGCAGGCCGAAGGCGACGTTCTCGTAGATGTCCAGGTGCGGGAAGAGCGCGTAGTTCTGGAAGACCGTGTTGACCGGCCGTTTGTGGGGCGGCAGGGCGGTGACGTCCCGGTCGCCGAGCAGGACGGCTCCCGAGGTCGGGTCCTCCAGCCCGGCGATCATGCGCAGGGTCGTGGTCTTCCCGCAGCCGGAGGCGCCGAGCAGGGCGAAGAAGGAGCCCGCGGGGACGGTGAGGTCGAGCGGGTGGACGGCCGTGAAGGAGCCGTAGGCCTTGCCGAGGCCGGCCAGGCGCAGTTCCGCGCCCGCGCCGGTGCGGGCCTCGGAGCCGGTGCGGGCCCCGGTCCCGGCGGGGGCCTCGGTCCCGGCGGGGGCCCCGCTCCCGGCGGGGGTCCGTGCTCCGGTGCCGGAGCCGGTTCCGGTGTCTGCCTTCGGGGCAGTGGTGTCGGTCATCGTCGTCTTTCGTCCGTTCCGGTTCCGGGGCCTCAGGCGCCGATGAGCTTGGCGAACTTCGCCTCGTAGTCCGTCTCCTCCTCGGAGGAGAGGGCGCGGAAGTCGTGGGCGGCCGCGGCCATGGCCTTGTCCGGGAAGATCAGCGGGTCGGAGGCCGTCTTCTCGTCGGTCTTCGCCAGCACCTCCCGGGCCCCGGCGACCGGGCAGACGTAGTTGATCCAGGCGGCGAGTTCGGCGGCGTTCTCCGGCTCGTAGTAGTAGTCGATGAGCCGTTCGGCGTTCTTCTTGTGCCGCGCCTTGTTGGGGATCAGCAGGTTGTCGGTGGAGGAGATGTATCCGGCCTCCGGTATCGCGAACCGGATGTCGGGGTTGTCGGCCTGCAGCTGGATGAGGTCGCCGGCCCAGGCCGTGCAGGCGGCGATGTCGCCCTTGTTGAGGTCGCCGGTGTAGTCGTTGCCGGTGAAGCGCCGGATCTGCTGCTTGTCGACGGCCTTCTGGATGCGGGCGACGGCCGCGTCGTAGTCGTCGTCGGTGAAGTCCCCGGGGTCCTTGTCCATGTCGAGCAGGGTCATCCCCACGGTGTCGCGCATCTCCGAGAGCAGCGCCACCCGCCCCTTGAGGGAGGGGTCGTCCAGCAGCTGGGAGACGGAGGTGACCTCTTTCCCCTTGGTGGCCTTGATGTTGTAGGCGATGACGGTGGAGATGCCGCTCCAGGGGTAGGAGTGGGCGCGCCCCGGGTCCCAGGCCGGACTGCGGAACTGGGGCTGGAGGTTGGCGAAGGCGTTGGGCAGGTTCGCCGGGTCGAGCTTCTGCACCCAGCCCAGCCGGATCATCCGGGCGGCGAGCCAGTCGGTGAGGACGATCAGGTCCCGGCCGGTGTCCTGGCCGGCGGCCAGCTGCGGCTTGATCTTGCCGAAGAACTCGACGTTGTCGTTGATGTCCTCGGTGTAGGAGACCTTGATCCCGGTGCGCTTGGCGAAGCGCTCCAGGGTCGGGCGGGTCTTCTCGTCGTCGGAGACGTCGATGTACTGCGTCCAGTTCGAGAAGTTGACCTTCTTGTCCTTGTCCGAGTCGTCCTCGGACGGGGCGCCGCCGGCGCTGCTGGACGCGGGCGGGATGCCGCAGGCCGTCAGGGCGGCGACCCCGACCGCTCCCGCCGCCGTGGCGCGCAGCAGCGACCGGCGGGCGAGGGCACCGCGCCCGTCGGTCATGCTGCGTCGTACCGCCGCGCGCACCGGCGGCGAGAGGGGTTCGTACTGTTCCATGTGCCGTGCCCTTCCGAGGTTCTTACCGGTCTCCGAAAACCGTGCGGTGCCAGTCCTTGCGGGCGGCCCCGGTGATGTCCTGCATGACGTGTTTGACCTGCGTGTACTCCTCCAGGGAGTACATCGACATGTCCTTGCCGAAGCCGGATGCCTTGTAGCCTCCGTGCGGCATCTCGCTGATGATCGGGATGTGGTCGTTGACCCACACGCAGCCGGCCCGGAGCTCCCGGGTGGCGCGCAGGGCGCGGTGGACGTCGCGGGTCCAGGCGGAGGCCGCGAGGCCGTAGGGGGTGTCGTTCGCCAGGGCCAGGCCCTGCTCGTCGGTGTCGAAGGGCAGGACCGTCAGGACGGGGCCGAAGACCTCCTGCTGGACGATCTCGCTGTCCTGGGCGGCGCCGGTGACCAGGGTGGGGCGGTAGTAGGCGCCCCGGGCCAGGTCCCCCGCGGGGGCCTCGCCGCCGGCCACGACGGTGGCCCCGGCCGCGCGGGCGCGGTCGACGAAGCCGGCGACCCGGTCGCGCTGGGCGTGCGAGACCAGCGGCCCGAGGTCGGTGAGCGGATCGAAGGGGTCGCCCAGGCGCACCCGTTCGAAGAGGGCCGCCACCTGCTCGACGAAGGCGTCGAAGAGCGGGCGCTGTACGTAGGCACGGGTGGCCGCGGTGCAGTCCTGGCCGGTGTTGATCAGCGAGCCGGCGACGGCGCCGTGGGCCGCGGCCTCCGGGTCCGCGTCGTCGAAGACCACGAACGGGGCCTTGCCGCCCAGCTCCAGGTGGATCCGCTTGACGGTGCCCAGGGCCAGCTCCGCGACCCGCCTGCCGACCGCGGTGGAGCCGGTGAAGGAGGTCATGGCCACGTCCGGGTGGCCCACCAGCCGCTCCCCCGCGTCCGGGCCCGCCCCGGTGATCACGTTGACCACGCCGTCGGGGATTCCGGCGTCGGTGGCCGCGCGGGCGAACATCAAGGAGGTGAGCGGGGTCAGTTCCGAGGGCTTGAGCACGATCGTGTTGCCCGCGGCGATCGCCGGGAGGACCTTCCAGGCCGCCATCTGCAGCGGGTAGTTCCACGGTGCGATCGAACCGACCACGCCGATCGGCTCGCGGCGCACGTAGGAGGTGTGGTCGGCCGAGTACTCGCCCCCGGCGCGACCCTCCAGCACCCGGGCCGCACCGGCGAAGAACGCGGTGTTGTCGACCGTCCCGGGGACGTCGAACCCGCTGGAGAGCCTGATCGGCTTCCCGCACTGCAGGGACTCGGCGGCGGCCAGCTCCTCGGCCCGCTCCGCCAGGACCGCCGCGAAGCGGTGCATGGCCTCGGAGCGCTCGGCCGGAGTGGCCCCGGCCCAGCCGGGGAGGGCCTCCTTCGCGGCGGCGACGGCCGCGTCCACGTCCGCCGGGCCGGCCAGTTCGAACTCGTGGACCGCCTCACCGGTGGCGGGATCGACCACCCGGTGGGTCCGCCCGGACGTCCCCGGCCGCAGCCCGCCCGCGACGTACTGGGCCCCGTCCGCGAACTGTGCCGTGATGTCGGTGCGGTCGTCCATCGTCTCTCCTCACCCGATGTTCCTGCAGTGTTCGTGCAACCAGTGACCCTTCGGTCACCCAGGCGTAGCGATCGACCGGCGTGGGTGCCGATCCTGACAAAGCCTGTGGGAATCAACAAGGGATTCCGTTGTTTCCTTTTGGTTACACGACGGAATCTGTCTTTCTGCGACAATGGCGCAACCTCTCGGCGGCCTCAACCCGTCACACCGGCATCCCGCACGGCGCCGCCTTTACACTGCGCCAACCGCCAGTGGCCGACCGGCGGTCGGCCGACGGTCGGCCGGCGGCCCCGCTCCCGCGCCCCGTCGCCCGTCCTCTGCGTCCCGCCCCTTGTCCCCCCGCCCCCGGAAGGCCCCCATGTTCCCCACCGTCGCCCAGGTCCTCGAGCTGGAAGCCCTGCGGCGCGGCGCGCCCCGGGTCGTCGCCGGCCGGGAGGGCCTGGACCGCCGCGTACGGTGGGTGCACGTCAGCGAGCTCGTCGACATCGCCGGGATGCTGCACGGCGGCGAACTGGTCCTCAGCACCGGCATCGCCCTCCCCGACGACCGCGGGGCCCTGGCCCGGTACATCGACGACCTCGCCGACGTCGGCGCGGCGGGGCTGGTCGTCGAACTCGGCCGCCGCTACCGCGACGCCCTCCCCGACCCCCTGGTGCGCGCCGCCGAACGCCGCGGCCTGCCGCTGGCGGCGCTGCGCAGCGAGGTCCGCTTCGTGACGGTGACCGAAGCCGTCCACGCCCACGTGGTCAACTCCCAGCTCGGCGAGCTGCGCGCCTCCGAGGCCGTGCACCAGACCTTCAACGAGCTGTCCGTGGAGGGCGCCGAACCGGCGGAGATCGTGCACGAGGTCGCCAGGATCGCCGGCGCCCCGGTCGTCCTGGAGAACCTCTCCCACCAGGTGCTGGCGTTCGACGCCGCGGGCGGCGACGCGGAGGCGCTGCTCGACGGCTGGGAGCGCCGCTCCCGCAGCGTCCGCCCCGACGGGCGCACCGGCTACGACCCCCGCACCGGCTGGCTGGTCACCACCGTCGGCGCGCGCGGGCAGGACTGGGGCCGCCTCGTCCTGGCCGGCCGGCCGGACACCCCGGAGGCCGAGGCCCGCCGCCACGCCGTCCTGGTCGAACGGGGGGCGTCCACCCTGGCACTGAACCGGCTGCTGGACCGCGACCGCGAATCGCTGGAGCGGCAGACGCACCGCACACTGCTGTCCGGCATCCTCACCCACTCCCTCACCGTCTCGGCGGTCGCCCTGCGCGCCCGCGCCCTCGGCGTCCCCCTGGAGGGCCGCCGCCTCGTCGGCGTCGTCCTGCGCCCCGGCCCCGGACGCCCCGCCTCCGCCGCTCTGGAGGCCCAGGCACGGCTGCGGGACTTCACCGAGACGGCGGCCACCGCCGTCCGCAGCCTCGGTCTGACCGCCCTCGTCGGCTCCCTCGACGACGACGGGGTCGGGCTGCTGGTCTCCCTCGGCCCCGCCGACACCGAGCACCGCGCCCTGGAGTCGCTGTCCGCCGCCCTGCACCGCAGTTGCGGCGACGGCTTCCTCATGGCCGCCGGCTCGTCGGTCGGCGCGCTGCGCGACGCCCGCCGCACCCTGCTGGAGGCCGCCCAGGTCGCCGACGCCGCCCGGCACGGCGGCAGCGGCAGCGGGGGCGGCCGCACCTGCGCCTACTACCGGCTGCCCGACGTGCGCCTGCGCGGGCTGCTCCACCTGCTGCGCGACGACGCGCGCCTGCAGACCTATGTGGAAAGGGAATTGGGCCCCCTGCTCGCCCACGACGCGGAAAACGGCACGGACCTCGTCCGCCTGCTCGCCGTCTACCTCGAACACGGGCGCAACAAGTCCGCGGCGGCCGACGCCGCCCACCTGTCCAGGCCCTCGTTCTACGACCGCCTGCGCCGCGTCGAACGCGTGCTGGGAGTCGACCTCGACCAGGTCGAGTCCTGCCTCTCCCTCCACGTCGCCCTCCTCGCCCTGAACGCCGTCCGCCGCTGACGGCTGCGGGACGGCCGACAGGAGGAAGAGGCCCCGGACGAAGACGGCTGAGGCAGGAAACTGACGCCTCGCCGGCCCGGTTGTCCGGGACTCGCCCCACGTGGCCGGCAGGCCTCGATTCGTGTCCGTCCGAGTCGCTACAGTAGGCATCAGGTCCTGCATGCCACGTCCGCCCGGTCCGGAGCCGCACCTGCAGCGACCGAGAACTCACGGGGAGATCAGGGATGGCCGATCAGTACAAGGTCGATCTGGACGAGCTGGACGAGGTCGTCCGCTCGATCAACAAGGTCCTGCGTGCGATGGAGCAGACGAAGGGCAAGACGGCCCATCAGACGTACCTGCCCGACGGCGCGCTCGGGAAGGACTTCACCGAGGCCCGGGAACTCAAGCAGGCCCACGACAACATGAAGTCCTGGCTCGAGGGCCTCACGGACGTGCTGACCCAGATGATCGACGAGTACGAGCACAAGACCACGAAGGTCATGGGGAACTACCAGGACGCCGAGTACCAACACACCAGCACGTTCAATTTCAAGTGAAAAACGACCTGGGGGGATTCGGGGGCCGACAATGAGCGGGAAGTACAGCGAAAGCGTCCCGGGAGCAGGTCCGGGAGGGCACAAGACGCCTTTTCGCGCCATTGACCTGATGTCTTTGAAGGCGATGGTCGCGAACAGCAGGACCGATGTGCTCGAGGACATCGCGGAGAACTGGCAGTGGGTGCACGACGCCCTGGTGGTCGGCGTCGACGGCCAGCCGAGCATCAAGCAGCAGCTCGACGACGCCGTGGCGAAGGTCCTGAAGTCCTGGGAGGGCGCCACGGCCGACGCCTTCGCCGCACAGGCCAAGAAGATCAGCCAGAACATCACGAACGGCGCGCCGTACGCCGAGCGGACTTCCAAGGTCCTGAAGCACACGGCTAAATCCTTGGCGTACTACAAGCAACAGTTGGACGCGGTGAATCCCCCGAACGCTTGGGAACGGGGGACGGACAAGCTCGGCGACGGACTCGAGCGCTCCGACAAGGGCCTGAAGGCGGACTTCGCCTCAGGCGCGTCGACGGCAGACGCCCTGGCCAACAACAGCGGCAAGCTCTCCCTCGACAAGGAACGCCAACTCGAGGCCGCCGTCATCATGGAGACCCTCGGCGCCACTTACGTGAGGAACGCCAGGGCCATCGGAACGCCGCCGAAGCCGCCGGGGGTCAACGATCCGGTGGAGGAGCCGTCCTTCTCCGAACCGCCCCCCGTCGCGATCACGCCTCTGCCCGCCGTCGTCACCAGACCACGCCCTTCGTCGGTGAGTCCGAAGCCCGGCAGTACTGGAAGAGGGCCGGGCGCAGTCGCTCCACTGTCACCGCCCCGCGACTCGGGAATCATCGGCGGAGCCCAGAAGCCCGTGAAACCGGGTACTCCCCCGATCGGCACCGTGATCGACGGCATCTCCACCAATCCTGTGCCATCCGGCAACAGCCACGTTCCCGGAGGTGTGGGAGGGACCGGTGGCGGGACGGGAAGCGGCGGTAGCCTGCCCGTTCTCCCCGGCGGGGGAAGCTCCATCGGTGCCGGGCGCCGTGCAGGCGGAGGCCGCCCAGGTACAGCACGTCTTCCTGGAACGCCCGGAGCTGCTACCGCAGGAAAGCCCGCCTCCGGACGCCTGGGAATGCCAGGTGCCCCCGGTGCGCCGGGCGGGGCGGGTTCCGGACGGAGCGGCCCGGCAGCCGGCCGTAGTTCCGGAGCAGTCGGTCGCGGCGGCATGGTCGGCGGGCCAGGTGGCGGGGCCGCCGCTTCTGGTGGAACTGCAGGCCGGGGAGGCAGCACCGGCAGCCTCGCCCGCCAGCGCGGCGGAACCATCGGCAGCCCTTCCAGGAGCGGGGCTGCACCTGCGGCACAGGGCGGCTCCGGTCTGCACCGCAGTCGGGGCGGAACAATGACCAGCCAAGGCACGGGGCGTGGCACAGGTCCGATGGCAGGCATGCCCGGAACTCGTGGTGCTTCCGACAAGGAGAAGCGCGGCGAGGGCGAACGGCCGGACTATCTCGTCGAGGACGAGGAGACCTGGGATCCTCGCCGTGATGTGGCTCCACGAGTAATCGAGTAGACCGAGTCGGAAGAATTGGGGGCCCGCAGTCCCGGACTGCGGGCCCCTCGCCGCGAGGAGAGGTGTTATGGGCATGGGCGTCACACGGACGCTGCGTGCGATCGGGAACGCAGCATTGGCAGGAGCGCTGCTCCTGAGCGCCGCGCCCGCAGCATCCGCAGACAGCATTCGTGACAACCAGTGGGCTCTGGATGCGTTCGACGCCGAAGCAATCTGGAAAGAGTCCACCGGTGAGGGCGTAACCGTGGCCGTGATCGACAATGGCGTGAACGGCCTTCATCCCGATCTTACGGGCAATGTCCTGCGAGGGAAAAACTTCTTCGACAGCGGTCGCGCGGACCGACAGACATCGACGGACCACGGCACTGCCATGGCATCTATCATTGCTGCCCACGGACACGGCCCGAACAACAATGAGGGCGTGATGGGGCTCGCCCCTGACGCCAAGATCCTGCCCCTCAAGCGTGACAACGAAGACGGCATGTTTGGCGAGGACACCGGAACAGCGGCCGAGATGATCCGCTATGCGGTCGACAACGGCGCCTCGGTGATCAACATGTCCTTCGCAGGCGGTTCCTTGCGGGAAGGTGAAGAAGAAGCCATTGCCTACGCCGTCGAGCACGACGTCGTGCTCGTAGCCGGAACCGGCAACACCGGAAGCGCCACACCCGGGTACCCGGCCGCTGCCCCCGGCGTCGTGGCCGTGGGCGCAGTGGACCGGTCCGGCCAGATCTGGGAAGAGTCCAACTACGGCCCCCACGTGATGCTCACCGCCCCCGGCGTGTACATCCGAACCGCAGGAGGAACGGCGCCGTACCAGCTGTCCAACGGCACGTCCAACGCAACTGCTTACGTCTCCGGGGCCATTGCGCTGCTGCGGGCGAAGTTTCCCGACCTGACTGCCGGCCAGGTCGTCAACCGACTGGTGAAGACGGCAGCCCTGCCCGACGATATGCAGGGCAAGAGCCTGCCCGACGAGCGCTACGGGTACGGGATCATCCGCCCGTACCGGGCGCTGACCGAGGACATCCCGGCCGGGCCGAAGCAGGGGCCGCTCAAGACCCCCAGCGCCGTCGTCGCCGAGGAGTCGGCCGCCGCGGCTGCTGCAGAGAACGCCAGGAAGACGGAAGAGGCCCTGGCGGAGCGCAGCCGCAACACCAACACGGTCTTGGCCGTGGTCGGCGGAGCCGTTCTGTTCCTGCTGGTGGTCGCCGCAGTCGTGGTCGTGGTGGTCGTGCGCAGGCGCGGGAAGGACCGGAACGGCGGGCCGCCGCCCGGCGGACCGTGGACGGGAGGCCCCGGCGCCGGTCCGGGCCCCGGCAACGCCGGATGGCCGCAGCAGCACTACGGGGCCCAGCAGGGCGGGCAGCCTTACGCCGGCGGCCCCAACCCCTACCGGCAGTAGGCGGAGGGCCTGCGGCCCGGCCGCGGAGCGACTGACGGCGGCGGCCCGGCACCCCGGAGCATCGGGGTACCGGGCCGCCGCCGTCCGTCCGTGCGTTTCAGGGCCCCGTGTCGGAGGACGCCTCGGGGGCCTGTCCGCTCTCGAGGTCGATCTCCCAGTAGATGTACTCGTACGACCAGTCCGGAAGGAACTCGATCTCCAGGTCGTCGCGGTTGGGCGGGACGCTGAAGGCGACCTCGGCCTCGGTCTCCCCGCCCTCGGCGACCCGGTCGCCGAAGCCCGTGCCCAGGGCGCCGTGGTAGATCTCGTCGACCTCGATGCCGCGGGGACCGGCGTAGGCGTAGAGCTCGAACTCGGACAGGTCCAGCGGTTCCCCGGACCCGTTCTCCAGCGTCACGGTCATCCGGTAGGCGTCGTCCCCGGGGGTGTACCCGTCCGCCGACGGACTCGGCTCGAACCTCTCGGGCGTGGAGAGCGTGACCCGCACACCGTTGTCGTACTCCACGGTGCTGCCGTACGTCTCGGCGATCGCGACGTCCTCGTAGTCCTCGTCGAAGTCCTCGCTGTAGAAGGCGAGGCCGACGAACGCCGCGGCCACGACGGCCGAGATGACCATCGAGATCGCGCCCGTCCATATGCCCGCGAGGGCCTGTCCGCGGTTGGTGGCCCGGCCGCGGTTCGACGCCCGCAGGCCGAGGATGCCGCACACGAGCGCGGCAATGCCGACGAAGAAGCCGAGGAAGGCCCCGAAGCAGGCGACGGAGAGGACCAGGGCGACGATTCCGCACACGAGCGCCGCCGTCCCGACGCCGTTGCTCGCTCCCGGCCCGTCCCAGTAGCCGACGGAGCCGTCCGGGCCGTACCCGTACCCGTATCCGGGCCCCGGCCCGTGGACGTGCACGGGGACCGCGCCGGGCAGAGGGGGCGGCGGCGGTTCCGCGTACGGGTTCCCCGGCACGGGCTGCGGTCCGGACGGCTTCCGGAGTGGCACGCCGTCCTGTGCGGGCGGGGCCCAGGGGTCGAATTTCCCGTTCCCGCCGCCGCCGCTCCCGTCGTCCTTCCCGCTCCTCGTGCTTTCCGCGTTCCCCCCGCTCTCCCCTTCCTTCCGGAGTGACGGGCCGCCGCCCGGTGCCGGCGTCCCCTCACCGGCGCGGGCTTCCGGCCCGGTCCCGGACGCATTGCCGGCCGCCGCCCCCGCCTCCGCTTCTGTCCCGGCCCCGGCCCCGCGCTCGGTCTCAGTTCCGCTTCCGGCCTCGGTTCCGGTCCCATCCCCGGCCCCGGTCCCGGGTATGGGCCCGGAGTCCCCCCTGTTCTCGGTCATCCCGACCTTCCTGTGCAGACTGGCCGCCATGCTAAGGCCCACGCCCGGTGCCTCCGCACACGTTTACGATGGGGGGCTCCGTCTCCCCCGCACAGGAGGTCCCGCATGTCCGACGCAGTTGCGCCCGCCGTACCGCCCACCGGTCTGGAGGCGTTCATCGCGGGCATGCCGAAGGCCGAACTGCACGTGCACCACGTCGGTTCCGCGTCACCGCAGATCGTGGCCGAGCTGGCCGCCCGTCACCCGGGGAAGGTCCCGGCGGACCCGGCGCTGCTGGCGGACTACTTCACGTTCACCGACTTCGCGCACTTCATCGAGGTGTACCTGTCCGTGGTGGACCTGATCCGCGACGAGGAGGACGTGCGGCTGCTCACCTACGGGGTGGCCCGGGACATGGCGGCCCAGAACATCCGGTACGCGGAGCTGACCGTCACCCCGTACAGCTCGACCAGCCGGGGCATCCCGGACGTGGCGTTCGTCGAGGCGATCGAGGACGCCCGGAAGCAGGCGGAGGCGGAGCTGGGCGTGGTGCTGCGCTGGTGCTTCGACATCCCCGGGGAGGCGGGCCTGGCCTCCGCGGAGGAGACCGCGCGCATCGCGACGCAGCTGCAGCCCGAGGGGCTGGTCTCGTTCGGGCTGGGCGGTCCGGAGATCGGTGTGCCGCGCCCGCAGTTCAAGCCGTACTTCGACAGGGCGATCGCGGCCGGCCTGCACAGCGTCCCGCACTCGGGCGAGACCACGGGGCCGCAGTCGGTGTGGGACGCGCTGCGGGACCTGCGCGCCGAGCGCATCGGCCACGGCACCTCCAGCGTCCGGGATCCCCGGCTGGTGGACCACCTGGGCGAGCACCGCATCCCGCTGGAGGTGTGCCCGACCTCCAACATCGCCACCCGCGCCGTGTCCGCCCTGGAGGAGCACCCGATCCGGCAGATGGCCGACGCCGGGCTGCTGATCACCGTCAACAGCGACGACCCGCCGATGTTCGGCACCGACCTGAACACCGAGTACGCGGTGGCGGCGCGGCTGCTGGACCTGGACGAGGCGGGGGTGGCCGCGCTGGCGAAGAACGCCGTGGAGGCGTCCTTCATGGACCCGGCCGGCAAGCGGCGGCTGACCGCCGAGATCGACGCCTACCTGGCGGACCGCACTTCCGGCTGAGCCCGCGCGGCGGCCGGGGGCCCGACCGACCGACTGCGGGCCCCGGGGGAACGTCCCCGGGGCCCGCACAGTGCATGACACGTCACAGTGCACGGCACGCCACGGTGCACGGCACGGCGCGGCGCATGACGCGGCGCGGCGCGCACGGTGGGTGCGCGCCGCGCCGCCCGGGCTCAGCCCAGGGAGGTCATGACGTGCTTGATGCGCGTGTAGTCCTCGAAGCCGTAGGCGGACAGGTCCTTGCCGTAGCCGGACTTCTTGAAGCCGCCGTGGGGCATCTCGGCGACCAGCGGGATGTGGGTGTTGATCCACACGCAGCCGAAGTCGAGGCGCTTGGACATCCGCATGGCGCGGGCGTGGTCCTTGGTCCACACCGAGGAGGCGAGCGCGTACTCGACGTCGTTGGCGTAGCCGACGGCCTGGTCCTCGTCGGTGAACCGCTGCACGGTGATGACGGGGCCGAAGACCTCGTTCTGGACGATCTCGTCGTCCTGCTTCAGGCCGGAGACGACGGTGGCGGCGTAGAAGTAGCCCTTGTCGCCGACCCGGTGGCCGCCGGCCTCGACCTTGGCGTGCTCGGGGAGGCGCTCGACGAAGCCGGAGACCTTCTCCAGCTGGGCGGCGTTGTTGAGGGGGCCGAAGAGCACGTCCTCGTCGTCCGGCTGCCCGGTCTTGGCGCCCGCGGCCTCCTTGGCGAGGGCCGCGACGAACTCGTCGTGCACGGAGTCGTGCACGAGCACGCGGGTGGCGGCGGTGCAGTCCTGGCCGGCGTTGAACAGGCCGGCGACCGCGATCTCCTCGGCGGCCTTGGCGATGTCGGCGTCCTCGAAGACGACGACCGGCGCCTTGCCGCCCAGCTCCAGGTGGACCCGCTTGACGTCCTTGGCCGCGCTGCCGGCGACCTCGATGCCGGCGCGCACCGAACCGGTGATGGAGGCCATGGCCGGCACGTGGTGCTCGACCATCAGGCGGCCGGTGTCGCGGTCGCCGCAGATGACGTTGAAGACGCCCTTGGGCAGGTGCTCGCCGAGGATCTCGGCCAGCAGCACGGTGGAGGCCGGGGTGGTGTCGGACGGCTTGAGCACGACCGTGTTGCCCGCGGCGAGCGCCGGGGCGAACTTCCACACGGCCATCATCATCGGGTAGTTCCACGGCGCCACCTGGGCGCACACGCCCACCGGCTCGCGCCGCACGAAGGACGTCAGCCCGTCCATGTACTCGCCGGCCGACTTGCCCTCGAGCAGGCGGGCGGCGCCGGCGAAGAAGCGGATCTGGTCGACCATCGGCGGGATCTCCTCGTCCCGCGTGAGGGCCAGCGGCTTGCCGGTGTTCTCGCTCTCGGCGGCGATCAGTTCCTCCGCCCGCTCCTCGATCGCGTCGGCGATCTTCAGCAGCGCCCTCTGCCGCTCGGACGGGGTGGCGTCGCGCCATGCGGGGAAGGCGGCCTCGGCGGCCGCCATGGCGGCGTCCACATCGGCGGCGGAGGACAGCGGGGAGGTCGCGTAGACCTCACCGGTGGCCGGGTTGATCACCTCGATGGTCCGGCCGTCGGCGGCATCGGTGAACTCGCCGTTGATGTAGTTGCGCAGCGTGCGGAGCTCGCTCACAGCCCTTTCTCCTGTCCTCGGGCGGCATGTTTCGCCGCTGTTGTACCCCAGCCTAGTCGGGACACTGTCGTATTCGACACACCCACCACCCCGCAACAATGGAATCAGTACGTTACGAGACCGTGAGCAACGGATTTCGGCGCATTGGGCTTGCCAGACAGACGATCCGTCATGCACAGTGGCTCCCGTGGCCACTCGAGACAAGAACGGATCGCCGGCGATCGACGCCGTCTCCAAGGCGATCATCGAGCAGCTCCAGGAGGACGGGCGCCGTCCGTACGCCGCCATCGGCAAGGCCGTGGGCCTGTCGGAGGCGGCGGTGCGGCAGCGCGTGCAGAAGCTGCTCGACCAGGGCGTGATGCAGATCGTCGCCGTCACCGACCCGCTCACCGTGGGGTTCCGGAGGCAGGCCATGGTCGGCATCACCGTCGAGGGGGACATCGACCCCGTCGCCGACGCGCTGGCGGGGATGGAGGAGGTCGACTACGTCGTCGCCACGGCCGGCTCCTTCGACCTGCTGGCGGAGGTCGTCTGCGAGGACGACGAGCACCTCCTGGAACTGATCAACAAACGCATCCGGGCCCTCTCCGGGGTCCGGAGAACCGAGAGCTTCGTCTACCTCAAGCTCCGGAAGCAGACCTACACCTGGGGAACCAGATAGCCATGAGCGCCGACGCCGCTTTCGCGAAGAACCCTTCCAAGACGGCGTACGACCACCTGTGGATGCACTTCACCCGCATGTCGTCGTACGAGAACTCCCCCGTGCCGACCATCGTGCGGGGTGAGGGCACCTACATCTACGACGACAAGGGCCGCAAGTACCTCGACGGCCTGGCCGGCCTGTTCGTCGTGCAGGCCGGGCACGGTCGCACGGAGCTCGCCGAGACGGCCTTCAAGCAGGCCCAGGAGCTGGCCTTCTTCCCGGTGTGGAGCTACGCCCACCCCAAGGCCGTGGAGCTGGCGGAGCGCCTGGCCCACCACGCCCCGGGCGACCTGAACAAGGTCTTCTTCACCACCGGCGGCGGCGAGGCCGTCGAGACCGCGTGGAAGCTGGCCAAGCAGTACTTCAAGCTGACCGGCAAGCCGACCAAGCACAAGGTCATATCGCGCGCCGTCGCCTACCACGGCACCCCGCAGGGCGCCCTGTCCATCACCGGCCTGCCGGCACTGAAGGCCCCCTTCGAGCCGCTGGTGCCCGGCGCGCACAAGGTGCCGAACACCAACATCTACCGCGCGCCGCTGTTCGGGGACGACCCCGAGGCGTTCGGCCGCTGGGCCGCCGACCAGATCGAGCAGCAGATCCTCTTCGAGGGCCCCGACACGGTCGCCGCCGTCTTCCTGGAGCCGGTGCAGAACGCCGGCGGCTGCTTCCCGCCGCCGCCCGGCTACTTCCAGCGGGTCCGCGAGATCTGCGACCGCCACGACGTGCTGCTCGTCTCCGACGAGGTCATCTGCGCCTTCGGCCGGCTGGGCACGATGTTCGCCTGCGACAAGTTCGGCTACGTGCCGGACATCATCACCTGCGCCAAGGGCATGACGTCGGGGTACTCCCCCATCGGCGCGGCGATCATCTCCGACCGGCTCGCCGAGCCCTTCTACAAGGGCGACAACACCTTCCTGCACGGCTACACCTTCGGCGGCCACCCGGTCTCCGCGGCCGTCGCCCTGACCAACCTCGACATCTTCGAGCGCGAGGGCCTCAACCAGCACGTGCTGGACAACGAGGGCGCCTTCCTGTCGACCCTGCAGAAGCTGCACGACCTGCCGATCGTCGGCGACGTCCGCGGCAACGGCTTCTTCTACGGCATCGAGCTGGTCAAGGACAAGGTCACCAAGGAGTCCTTCGACGAGGAGGAGACCGAGCGCGTCCTGTACGGCTTCCTGTCCAAGGCGCTCTTCGACAACGGCCTGTACTGCCGCGCCGACGACCGCGGCGACCCGGTGATCCAGCTGGCCCCGCCGCTGGTCTCCGACCAGTCGACGTTCGACGAGATCGAGGGCATCCTGCGCACGGTGCTCACCGAGGCCTGGACCAAGCTCTGACCCTCGGGTGCGCGGCGGCCCGCCCCGGGGCCGCCGCGCACCTGCCGGCGGGCGCCGGGCCCCGGCAGCCCCGCCGGCCCCGGCGCCCGTCCTGCCCCCGCCTCCGCATCCGCTTCCTTCACCCGTGACCGATTCCGCCCGGAATCGTTCAACCGGCGAAGGAAGCGCAGATGCGGAGGTGCCGCGTATGACCGCCCCGCCCGACAACGACGTGCTGTGGGCCCGCGCGCTGGTGAAGACGTACCGGGGCGCGCCCGCGCTGCGCGGCGTCTCGCTCGGCGTGCGCGAGGGCGAGGTCCTCGCCGTCACCGGCCCCCGCGGAGCCGGGAAGACCACCCTGCTGGGCTGCCTGGCCGGCCGGACCCGGCCCGACAGCGGCGAGGTCTGGTTCGGCGACGCCGAGCTGCACGCCCTGCCGTCCGCCGTGCGCGACCGGCTGCGGCTGGACCGCTTCGCCTGGATCGGCGGCGAGGCCGGACTCGTCCCCGAACTCACCGTCCGGGAGAACACCGCCCTGCCCCTGCTGCTCAAAGGGGTGCCGCGCCGTACCGCGCGGACCACGGCCCAGGAGTGGCTCGAGCGGCTGGAGGTCGCCGACTGCGCGCGCCGCCGCCCGGCGCGGCTGAACCGCCCCCAGGCCCAGCGCGTGGCGCTCGCCAGGGCCCTCGCCGGCGCCCCCGAGGTGCTGTTCGCCGACGAACCGACGGCGCCGCTGCACCTCGCCGACCGGGTGCAGCTGCTGCGCACCCTGACCGCGGCCGCCCGCACCCATCGGATCACGGTGCTGCTGGCCACCCACGACCCGGACGTCGCGGCGCACGCCGACCGCGTCGTGGAACTCGTCGACGGCTTCCGCGCCCCGGGCACGGACACGGACACGGCCGCCCCGGCCGGAGCCGCCCCGTCCTCCCCGCCCGCCCCCTCCTCCGCCTCCGACGCAGAGCCCGCGCCCGGCGCGGAGCCCGTCCCCGACGCGGAGCCCGTCCCCGACGCGGAGCCCGTCCCCGACGCAGGGCCGGTTGCCGACGCGGAGCCCGCGGATCCCGTGGCGGCCAAAGGAAGCTCATCGTGCTGACCCTGCGCCTGGCCCTCGGTTCGCGGCCCCCGGCACTCCTGCGTCGCCTGCTCGTCGCCGCGGCGTCCGCAGGCGTCGGCCTGCTTCTGCTCTCCGCCATGGGCCACGCCCTGGCACGCCCGGCCGAGGGCGCGGCCTCCGCGGTGCGGCTGCTGTGGTGCGCGGTCCCGCTGGCGGCGGCCGTCCGCCTGAGCCTGGCCGTGGCGCACGCCGAGCCCCCCGGGCGGCTGCACGGGGCGCTGGCCGCCGTCGGCCTCCTCCCGGCCCGGGTGCCCCTGCTCACCGCCGCCTCCGCCGCCCTGTCCTGCGCGCTGGGGAGCGTCGCCGCCGGGGCCTGCCTGCTGTACCTGCGCGGTCACCTGGCAGGTGTGCTGGGCGCACCGCCGGCCGGCTGGCCCGCGGAGGCGTTCGGTGCCGGGCGGCCCCTGCCGCTGGCAGGGGCGGTGACCCTGCTCGCCCTGACCCCGGCCGCGGCGGCCCTGACCTGTGCCGTCGCCCTGCGTCCCGGCCCTGCGGCCGCCCCGGCGCCCGTCCCCCCGGCGGAGTCCGCGGCCGCGGCCGGGGGCCGCGACACCGCGTCGGAGGGGACGGAGGCCGCGTCCTCCGGCGGGGCCGTGGCGTCCGAGGTGCTCCTCGACACGCGCACCGTACCGGGGCACGGCGGCCCCGGGAACGGCGGGAGGGAGCCCGACCCCGGGCCCGACGACACGGGAGCCGCCGTGCCCGCGGGCCTGGGGCGGGGCGTGCTGCTGACCGCCCTCGGCCTGGGCGTCGAGGTGTACGCGGCCCGGTGGACCGAGCCCGCCCCCGGGGCCCGGCTGCCGCTGCCGGGGGGGCTCGGCACGGCGGCCCCGGTGGTGGCCGCGGGATGGGCCCTGGCCGTGGCCGGACTGGTACTGGCATGCCCGGCGCTGGTGCACGCCGCGGGCCGGGCCCTCGAGCTCCTCCGCCCGGGGGTGGCCCGGCTGGTCGCGGGCCGCGGCCTGCAGGAGGAGGCGCTGCGGGTGGGACGCCCGCTCGGCCTCCTGTGCGCCTCGCTCTGCGGCGCAGTCGCGGGGGTCCGCCTGTGGACCGTCGCGCAGGAGCGTCCTCCAGGGCCGCTGGCGGTCCTCGGCGCGGTGCTGGTGGCCGTCTGCGTCCTCGGCACGGTGCTGGTGGCGCTCGGCGAGTGCCGGCACGCGCGGCGGCCGTCGGCCGCGGCACTGGCCGGCCTGGGCACTCCTCCGGGGGTTCGCCGGGGCGTCGTGGCGCTGCGGGTGGCGGCGACGGCGGGGATCCTCCTCCCCGTGACGGCCGTGGTCGCCGTGCTCGCGGCGCTCCCCCTGGATTCCTGAACCCGCCGGACGGGCCGGGGCGGAAGGCCGGGCCGGGGCCGGGGCCGGGCGGTCAGCCTCCGAAGACGGGACGGAAGGCGCCGGTGAGCACGCTCGCCGTCAGCGCCGCTGCGGCCAGCGCCGCGGCTCCTGCCACCAGGGCGGTGTCGGCCCGGGTGAACACCTGCCGGCGGGCGTGGGTCCGCGGCGCCCCGGAGTCGAAGCCGCGGGCCTCCATCGCCGCCGCCAGACGGGTGCCCCTCCGGATCGCCCCGACGAGGAGGGTGAAGGCCGCAGAGGCGAACAGCCTCAGGCGTGCCACGGGGTTGCGCCCGGCGTCGATGCCCCGGGCGCGCCGGGCCAGGACGATCGTCCGCCACTCCTGGGTCAGCAGCGGAACGAGCCGCAGCGCGGCCAGCGTGCCGATCGCGAAGCGCTCCGGCGCCCGGGCGTTCTGCACCAGGGCGTCGGCCAGGTCCGTGGGGTCCGTCGTCGCCAGGACGATCACCCCGGGGAGCGCGACGGCGAACAGGCGCAGGGACAGCGCGAGGGCGGAGGACATCACGGAGGTGGTGACCGTGAACGGCCCCAGGTCGACGAGTACGGTGCCGGACCGGTCCTCGGCGAAGAGGACGAGCGTCAGCACCGCTCCGGACACGCTGACCAGCAGGGGCCAGGCCCTGCGCATCAGCGCGGCGAGGCGGATGCCGAACAGGGGCGCGGCGAGCAGCTCGGCCGCGAGGGCAACCCCCGGGGCCACCGGGTCGAGGGTGACGACCAGGGCGAGGGTGAGGACGGCGGCCGCGGCCAGTTTGGCAGCGGGGTTCCGCCGCGCCAGGGGGGCGGCCGGGTCGGCGATCGGGGCGAGTGGGTCCGTCAACGGTGCTCCGCCGGTGCGGTGGGGGGTCTGTGGCCGGGGCCGCGGCCCCGCCCGGGGGCCGTGCCCGGGGACGGGGACGGGGGCGTGCCCGGGGACGGGGACGGGGCGGCGCCCGGGGACGGGGCGGCCCCCGGGCGCGGCAGGCGCACCTCGCGGTCGGCCAGGGCCGCGGTGAAGTCGGGGTCGTGGGTGACGGCCACGATGCCGTGCCCCTCGTCCCTCAGGTCGGCCAGCAGGTCCACCAGTTCGATCCAGGTGCGGCGGTCCTGACCGAACGTCGGTTCGTCGAGGACCAGCAGGCGGGGTGCCGCCGCCAGCGCCGTGGCGACGCTCAGCCGGCGCTGCTCCCCGCCGGAGAGGGTGTGCGGGTTGGCCTCCGCCAGGGCGCCGAGCCCCAGCCGGTCCATGAGTTCGCCGGCCCTGGCGTCCCGCGGGTCCGGCCGGCCCCCGGGACGGCGGCGCGGGCGCCGTCCCGGGCCCGCGGTGAGTTCGTCGCGCACCCTGGCGGTGACGAACTGGGCCTCGGGCTCCTGGAAGACCGACCCGATCCGCGGTGCCAGGTCCTTCGCCCGCCAGCGGTGCGGGGGGCGGGCCGCGTCCCGGCCCGCCAGCGCGGCCGTGGCCGTCACCTCCCCGGAGGTCGGGGCGAGGAGGCCGCCGAGCAGGAGGGCGAGCGTGGACTTGCCGGTGCCGTTGGGCCCCAGGACGGCCAGCGCCTCGGCCGCCCGCACTTCCAGGCCGTCCAGTCCGTCCAGGGCCGGGCGGGGGGCGCCGGGGTGGCGGAACGTCAGCCGGGAGGCGGCGAGCAGCCGCTCCCCCGCCCCGTGCCGTGCGGTGCGCCGCGGCAGCGGCACGCCGGGAACCCAGACGCCCTCGGCCGCCAGCCGCGCACCGTGCTCGGCGAACACCCGCTCCGGCGGGCCGTCCGCGCGCACCCCACCGCCCGGTTCCAGCACCACCACCCGGTCGAGGAGGGGCAGCGCGTCCGCGATCCGGTGCTCGACCATGAGCACCGTGGTGTCGCGCACGGCGGCGAGCGCCTCGCGGACCAGGCGGGCCCCGTCCGGGTCGAGGTTGGCCGTCGGCTCGTCCAGCAGCAGCAGGCCGGGGCGCGGCGCCAGGGCTCCGGCCAGGGCGAGCCGCTGCTCCTCGCCGCCGGAGAGCGCCCGGGTGGACCGGTCGCGGCCGTGGGGGAACCCGACCAGGTCGAGCACCTCGTCCACCCGGGGCCAGATCCGCTCGGGCGGCACGCCGCGGTTCTCCAGTCCGAACGCCACGTCGTCCCCGGCCCGCTCCATGACGAGCTGGGAGCGCGGGTCCTGGAAGACCGTCGCGGTCCGCTCCCTGGCCAGGCGCGGGTCCAGGCCGTCGACCTCGACGGTGCCCTCCCGCTCGCCGGCCTCCGGGCCGAGCAGGCCGGCGAGCACGGCGAGGAGCGTGGACTTGCCGGCCCCGGAGGGCCCGAGCAGGGCGACGCGCTCGCCGTGCTCGATCCGCAGGTCGAGCCCGCGAAGCGCCCACCGGCGGCGCCCCGCGTGCCGGTGTCCGAAGCCGCTCAGCCGTACCGTGCCCATGCCGTACCGTGCTCGCCGCCGGGCCGGGTCAGACGGCCGCGCGTTCGCGGCCGGAGGGGAACGGGTCCAGCACGCCGGTCTGCGCCAGCGAACGGGTCAGGGCCCACGAGCCCAGGCCCGCCAGGAGGGCGGAGCTGACCACGAGGAGCGCCGCGTAGACGGCCTGCCACCCGGCGGAGGTGTCCGCGTAGTACAGCGTGACGTCCAGCAGCGCGGCCGCGGCGCCGGCCAGGGCGCCGCCGGCCAGGGCGGTGGGCAGGCGCCAGACGCGGTAGCCGGTGGCGGCGAAGGCTGCCTCGCCCGCCATTCCCTGGAGCACTCCGTACAGGACGGTGGTCAGGCCCCACGGGGAGCCGAAGAAGGTGGCGACGGTGGCCGCCACCAGCTCGCAGAAGACTCCCGCGCCGGGCTTGCGCACCACCAGCGGCCCGAGGAGGGCGGGGATCAGCCAGACCCCGTAGAGGATGCCGCGGGCGGGGAGGGGCAGGGCGTTGGCCGGCCCCTCCCACAGGGCGCTCCAGGCCCAGAAGACGACGCCGAACGCGGCGCCGAGGACGGCGGTGACGACGATGTCGACCGTCCGCCAGCGGTTGGTGTTCATCAGTTGTGCCTCCCGGTGGACGGGCAGGGCACGACAGCTCGAGGTGATGACCGAACTCCCTACGCCGGCATGACCCGGTTCAGGTTCGAGGGTCTGCGGCCGCCCCGTCGCCGGTGGCGGTCCGCACTCTCAGCGCTGTGCGCTCCCCTGTCGGAAATATGTGTGTCGGCTTGTCGCCGTGTGCGTTCGAGCGAACCTTAGCAGCGGTTCAGCTTTCGGAGGCCGCCAGCTGGCCGCACGCCCCGTCGATCTCCTGGCCCCGGGTGTCGCGGACCGTCACCGGCACGCCGTGCGACTCGAGCCTGCGGACGAACTCCCGCTCGTCCTCGGGGCGGGAGGCGGTCCACTTCGAACCCGGGGTCGGGTTGAGCGGGATGAGGTTGACGTGGGCCCGGTGGTTCTTCAGCAGCCTCCCCAGCAGGTCGGCCCGCCACGCCTGGTCGTTGATGTCCTTGATCAGCGCGTACTCGATCGAGACCCGCCGCCCGGAGGCCTCGGCATACGTCCAGGCCGCGTCGAGGACCTCGCCGACCTTCCAGCGGGTGTTGACGGGCACGAGGGTGTCGCGCAGCTCGTCGTCCGGGGCGTGCAGCGAGACCGCCAGGCGGCACTTGAAGCCCTCGTCGGCGAACCGCAGCATCGCCGGGACCAGGCCGACGGTGGAGACGGTGATGCCGCGCTGGGAGATGCCCAGGCCGTCCGGCTCGGGGTCGGTGAGGCGGCGGATCGCGCCGACCACCCGGTTGTAGTTGGCGAGCGGCTCGCCCATGCCCATGAAGACGATGTTGCTGATCCGGGCGGGGCCGCCGGGCACCTCCCCGTCGCGCAGGGACCGCATCCCGGCCACGATCTGGTGCACGATCTCGGCGGTGGACAGGTTGCGGGTCAGCCCGGCCTGGCCGGTGGCGCAGAAGGGGCAGTTCATGCCGCAGCCGGCCTGCGAGGAGATGCACATGGTCACCCGGTCCGGGTAGCGCATGAGCACCGACTCCACCAGGGTGCCGTCGAAGAGCCGCCACAGGGTCTTGCGGGTGGCGTCGTCGTCGCAGGAGACGTGCCGCACGACGCTCATCAGGTCGGGCAGCAGCCCCTCGGCGAGCTTCGCCCGCGCGGCGGCGGGGACGTCCGTCCAGTCCGCGGGGTCGTCGGCCAGGCGGGCGAAGTAGTGCCGCGACACCTGGCCGGCGCGGAACGGCTTCTCGCCGAGGGCGGCGACGGCCTCGCGGCGCTCGGCGGGAGTGAGGTCGGCGAGGTGCCGCGGGGGCTTCTTGGCCCCGCGCGGCACGGCGAAGGTGAGTTCTCCGGGAGCAGGCATGGTTCTTCCAGTGTCGCAGATCGCGAAGAGGCCCCCGTCGCACGGACGGGGGCCTCTTGCGGCAGACGCACGGGGCGGCACGGGGACCGGGCCGCCGTGGCCGGTCAGCCGGGGCCGACGAAGACCACCAGCAGGAGCCAGACCACCGGGGCGGTGGGAAGCAGCGAGTCGAGCCGGTCCATGATGCCGCCGTGGCCGGGCAGGAGGGTGCCCATGTCCTTGATCCCCAGGTCGCGCTTGATCATGGACTCGCCGAGGTCGCCGAGGGTGGCGGTGGCGGCCACCGCGAGGCCCAGGAGCAGGCCCTGCCACCACCGGCCGCCGTCGATCAGGAACTGCATCGCCAGGGCACCCGCCGCCATGGCGAACAGCACCGCGCCGACCAGGCCCGCCCGGGTCTTGCCCGGGCTGATCCGCGGGGCGAGCTTGCGCTTGCCGAAGCGGTAGCCGACCGCGTAGGCGCCGGTGTCGCTGACCACCGTCAGCAGTATGAAGACCAGGACCCGCCAGGGCCCGTCGTCCGCGGCCAGCATCAGGACCACGAAGGTGGCCAGGAAGGGGACGTAGAAGACGGCGAAGACCCCCGCCGTGACGTCCTTGAGGTAGTTCTCCGGCGGCCGGGCCATCCGCCCGACGAGCACGGCGAGCACCGTGAACGCCGTCGCCGCCCAGGCGGCCCCGGCGCCCTGCACGTAGCCCGCCAGGAGCATCACGGTGCCGCCGGCGAGCGACGGCACCAGGGGTATGCGGATGCCCTTGCGCTCGGAGAAGCGCGAGGAGAGCTCCCACAGTCCGATGCCCACCGCGGCGGCGACCACGGCCACGAAGACTGCCTTGAGGACGAACAGCGAGGCTATGACGAGGGCCCCCAGGCCGACACCCACCCCTATGGCCGCCCCGAGGTCGCGCCCGGCGCGGATCCTGCGGGACGGGGGGCGCCGCCCGGCCGGCGGCGGCGCCGTCGCCGTGACGGCCGTCGCACCGGCCGGGGAGGGGCGTGTGCCGGACGGCCCGTCCGGCACGGGGCCGGGCACGGGGCCGCCCGGATGCTGCGGCATGGGCGGCGCGGAGGGTGCGTACCGGGCCTGCGCCCCCTCCGCCTCGCCGTACGCGGGGCCCGGCCGGTGAGCGCCCCAGGATGAGTCGTTCATCAGACCTCGAGCAGCTCGGCTTCCTTGTGCTTGAGCAGCTCGTCGACCTGCGCCACGTACTTGGCGGTGGTGTCCTCGAGCTCCTTCTCCGCCCGGCGCACCTCGTCCTCGCCGACCTCCCCGTCCTTGACCAGCTTGTCCAGGGCCTCCTTGGCCTTGCGGCGGACACTGCGGATGGAGATCTTGGCGTCCTCGCCCTTGCCGCGGGCGACCTTGATGTACTCCCTGCGGCGCTCCTCGGTCAGCTGCGGGAAGACCACCCGGATGACGTTGCCGTCGTTGGACGGGTTGACGCCGAGGTCGGAGTCGCGGATCGCCTGCTCGATGTTGCGCATGGCGCTCTTGTCGAACGGGGTCACCACGGCCATCCGCGGCTCCGGCACCGAGAACGACGCCAGCTGGTTGATGGGGGTCAGGGCACCGTAGTAGTCGGCCACGATCTTGTTGAACATCGCCGGGTGCGCACGACCGGTGCGGATCGCGGCGAAGTCCTCCTTGGCGACCACGACGGCCTTCTCCATCTTCTCCTCGGCTTCGAGGAGGGTCTCTTCGATCACAATCTGCTCCTGTCCTCGCCCCTGGGCGCGTGTTCTCCGCACGGTGTCGCAACCGGCGGCGTGTTGTCCATCCCCGGGCCGTCCCCGGGGCGTCGGGCGAGCTCCGCTCAGGCCCGGGTGCCCTGGTTACTGACCAACGTTCCGATCTTCTCACCCTTCACGGCCCGGGCGATGTTGCCTTCCGTGAGGAGTTCGAAGACGAGGATCGGCAGCTCGTTGTCCATGCAGAGGCTGATCGCGGTCGCGTCGGCGACCTTCAGCCCGCGGGCGAGCACCTCGTTGTACTCGAGGGCGTCGAACTTGACCGCCTCGGGGTTGTGCTTGGGGTCGGAGTCGTAGACCCCGTCCACGCCGCTCTTGCCCATCAGCAGGGCCTCGGCGTCGATCTCCAGGGCCCGCTGGGCGGCGGTGGTGTCGGTGGAGAAGTACGGCATCCCCATGCCGGCGCCGAAGATGACCACGCGCCCCTTCTCCAGGTGGCGCACGGCGCGCAGCGGGATGTACGGCTCGGCGACCTGGCCCATGGTGATGGCGGTCTGCACCCGGGTCTCGATGCCCTCCTTCTCCAGGAAGTCCTGGAGGGCGAGGCAGTTCATCACGGTGCCGAGCATGCCCATGTAGTCGGAGCGGGCCCGGTCCATGCCGCGCTGCTGCAGTTCGGCGCCGCGGAAGAAGTTGCCCCCGCCGATCACGATGGCGATCTCGGTGCCCTCGCGGACCACGGCGGCGATCTGGCGCGCCATGGCGTGCACGACGTCCGGGTCGACTCCGAGTCCTCCGCCGCCGGCGAACGCCTCGCCGGAGAGCTTCAGCAGGAAACGGCGGTGCCGCTTCCTGCCGTACTGGGTCGTCGCCGAACCGGCCTTGCCGTCGTCCTGTTCCATGGCATCTCCTCGTACACATACGAAGGAGGCCACTGCCGCGGGGTCCGGTACGGTTCCCTGCTCGGCAATGGCCTCCTCGTCACAACTGGTGCCGACGTGCCGCGCACGCCGACTGCACCGGCCCCGGTCCGCCCGGCCCCGCGCCGGCGGGGACGGGCGGGCCGTCCGGCCCGTGCTCGGTCAGACGCCGACGCGGAAGCGGGCGAAGCGCTTCAGGGTCACACCGGCCTCGTCCAGGACCTTCTGGACGCTCTTCTTGTTGTCCTTGGCGAACGCCTGGTCCAGCAGGACGTTCTCCTTGAAGAAGCCCGTGACGCGACCCTCGACGATCTTCGGCAGGGCAGCCTCCGGCTTGCCCTCCTCGCGAGCGGTGGCCTCGGCCACGCGGCGCTCGTTCTCGACGGTCTCGGCCGGGATCTCCTCGCGGGAGAGGAACTTCGGCGAGAAGGCGGCGATGTGCTGCGCGACGTCCTTGGCGACCTCGGCGTTCTCGCCGTCCAGCTCGACCAGGACGCCGACCTGCGGGGGCAGGTCCGGGCTGGTGCGGTGCATGTAGGCGGCGACGTAGCCGTCGGTGAACTGCGCGAAGCGGCTCAGCACGATCTTCTCGCCCAGGGTGGCGTTGGCCTCGTCCACGAACGCCTGGACGGTCTTGCCGGGCTCGATCTCGGAGGCGAGCAGCGCCTCGAGGTCGGCCGGGGAGGTCTTGGCGACGTGGGCGGCGAGGGTGTTGGCCACCTCGACGAAGCGCTCGCCCTTGGCCACGAAGTCGGTCTCGCAGTTGAGCTCGAGCAGGACGCCGGCCTTGTTGCCGTCCAGGAGGGACACGACGGCGCCGTTGGTCGCGGAGCGGCCCTCGCGCTTGGCGACGCCCTTCTGGCCCTTGACGCGCAGGATCTCGACGGCCTTGTCGACGTTGCCCTCGGCCTCGTCCAGCGCCTTCTTGCAGTCCATCATGCCGGCGCCGGTGAGCTCACGGAGCTTCTTGACGTCCGCGGCGGTGAAGTTCGCCATGGTCTGTAAGTCTCTTCTCGAAAGTCGGTGGTTCTACCGGTGAACGGCGGGGGCCGTGTCGGCCCCCGCCGTTGTCGGCCGTGGTGGCGGGGGGAGGGTCAGGCCTGCTCGGCCGGGGCCTCGGTCTCGGCCTCGGCGGCCGGAGCCTGCTCGGCCGGAGCCTCGGCCTCGGCGGCCGGGGCCTGCTCGGCCTCGTCCTTCTTCTCCTCGCCCTTGGCCTTGTCGCCCTCGAGAAGCTCGCGCTCCCACTCGGCGAGCGGCTCGCCGGCGGCCTTGTCGCCCTTGGCCTCGGCACCGCCGGAGCGGGCGATCAGGCCCTCGGCGACGGCGTCGGCGATCACGCGGGTGAGCAGGGTGACGGAGCGGATCGCGTCGTCGTTGCCCGGGATCTTGTAGTCGACCTCGTCCGGGTCGCAGTTGGTGTCGAGGATGGCGACGACCGGGATGTTGAGCTTGCGGGCCTCGCCGACCGCGATGTGCTCCTTCTTGGTGTCCACGATCCACACGGCGCTGGGCACGCGCTGCATGTCGCGGATGCCGCCCAGGGTCTTCTCGAGCTTGTTCTTCTCGCGCTCGAGGACCAGGAGCTCCTTCTTGGTGAGGCCGGAGGCGGCCACGTCCGTGAAGTCGATCTCCTCGAGCTCCTTCAGGCGCTGCAGGCGCTTGTAGACGGTCGAGAAGTTGGTCAGCATGCCGCCGAGCCAGCGCTGGTTGACGTAGGGCATGCCCACGCGCGTGGCCTGCTCGGCGATGGCCTCCTGGGCCTGCTTCTTCGTGCCGACGAAGAGGACGCTGCCGCCGTGGGCGACGGTCTCCTTGACGAACTCGAAGGCGCGGTCGATGTACGACAGCGACTGGAGCAGGTCGATGATGTAGATGCCGTTGCGCTCGGTGAAGATGAAGCGCTTCATCTTCGGGTTCCAGCGACGGGTCTGGTGACCGAAGTGGACGCCGCTCTCCAGCAGCTCCCGCATCGTGACGACGGCCATGGCCGTACTCCTAGGATTACTCGGTTTCCGCGTCGGCCGGGCGGCCGTCGCGCCTGACGCCCCGGCGCGCCGTGCCGCGGAAGCGGTGTCCGAGGACCGAGGGGCGCGACCTCCGCCGGGTCCTGAACGGACCGAGGTGGCGGTGGCGGGGCGTGCGAAGTCGATCCGGTGGCCCGGATCGCCAGGGAAAGTGTACGGGAACAGCCGAGCACCGGGCGACACGGCGGACGGGCGCCACGGCAGGGTGACCCGGTTGTCCACAAGGGGCGTTCCGTCCACGGTCCGGTTCCATGATCGGCCGCGGCGCGGCACACGGGGCATCGTCGCCGCATGCGACTTCGGGCGAACCGTGCAGCACGTCGACGATCCGCAGCGTCCCGGGCGCTGCTGTCCGCCGTGGCGGTGGCGGTGGTGGTGGCGGCGAGGTGGGGAGCGGGGCCGGCGCTCGGCCTGCTCCTGGCCGCGGGGGCCGCCCACCCGGTACAGGCGGCCCCCGACCGGCCCGGGGCCGATGCCGGGACCGGGACCGGGACCGGGGCGGATGTGCGGACCGCGCCGCGGGAGGCGGCGCGGGACGCGGCGCCTCCCGCGCCCCCGGGCCCGGCGGGCGGGCGGGCCTGGCCGGTGGACGGGGCCGGACGCCGGCGGCCGGTGGTGCTCCGGGGCTTCGAGCCGCCGCCGGTGCCGTGGGCGGCCGGCCACCGGGGCGTGGACCTGTCCGCGCCGCCCGGCGCACCGGTGCGCGCCGCCGCCGCGGGGACCGTCTCCTTCGCGGGGCCCGTGGCCGGGAGGGGGGTCGTCTCCGTCGAGCTCGCGGACAGCGGCGCGCCGCCGCTGCGCACCACCTACGAGCCGGTGACCGCCTCCGTGACGGTCGGCGACGAGGTCACGGCGGGACAGGTGGTCGGAGTCGTGCAGGACGCCCCGCCGCACTGCCCGGGCGGCTGCCTCCACTGGGGGCTGCTGCGCGGCACGGTGTACACGGACCCCCTGTCCCTGCTGCCCGCGGGGATGCTGGCGGCGGGGCCGTCCCGGCTGCTCCCGGTCTCCGGCGTACCACTGGAGCCCGGCCCGGCCGGGGGACGGGAAGGAACACGGGAGAGCGCGGCCGGGGACCCGGGAGCCGGAGGCTCTGGGGCCGGGGAACCGGAGGGCGGGGGGCCTGCTGCCCAGGCCCTCCGGGCCGGGAACGCCGGGAACACCGCGGGCACCGGTACGGGCCGGAGCGGACCGTTGGAGGCGGCCGGCGCCGCAGTGCTCGCGGTCTGCGCGGCGTGGGCCCGGCACCGTCACGCCCGGCACCGCGGCGCCCGGCCCGGGCGGGGAGACAGGGACGGAAACGGCTGCGGTACCCGGCGGCGCGGCCGCCCCCGGTCGGAGCCGTCGGCCCACCGGGACGGAACAGCCAGCCGGGACGGAACGGCCCGCCGGGACGGGGCCGCCCTCGGCCGCGGGGCGGGCGGATCCGCCTAGCCGCTCGCCCCGTGCAGGGCCATGGCCACCGCGGCCGCTGCGATCTCTTCGGGGTCCTCCGCCGCGCCGAGCTCGGTCCGCCGCACCGCAGCGTCCACGACGCCCTGCAGGAGCACCGCGGCGAGCCTGGGCCGGTCGTGTCCGAGGGCGGCCAGCGAGTCGACGACCAAGCCCACGAGCCGGCCGTGGGCGGCGCGGATCCTCTCGCGCGCCCCGGCGTCCAGCTCGCCGGCCGAGATCGCCACCACCGCGCGGTGGCGCCGGTCGCCCACCAGGGCCAGCTGGGTGCGCACGTATGCCTCGATCCGCCCCTCCGCGGTGGGGGCCTGCTCCATGGCGGCCTCGACCTCGGCCGCCCACACGGGGAAGTCCTCGGCGCACAGCGCCTCGACCACCGCGGCCCGCGACCGGAAGTACTCGTAGACGGAGGAGCGGGCGAGCCCGGTGCGTTCGGCGAGGGCGGGGAAGGTCAGCGCCTGCGTGCCCCCTTCCGACAGCAGGGTGCGCGCGGCGTCCAGCAGGGCGTTGCGCTGCATGGTCCGGTGCTCGGCCACCGAGGCCGCTCGAATCTTCGGCACTCTCCATACTGTACGGACGGGCTCGGGCCCGGACGGGGCGAAGGGGGGGGTCAACGGCCCACCTCGGCCAGTTTTGCGCGCAGTTGCAGGACCGACTTGGTGTGGATCTGGCTGACCCGGCTCTCGGTCACCCCGAGGACCTGGCCGATCTCGGCGAGCGTGAACTTCTCGTAGTAGTAGAGGGTGACCACGGTCTTCTCGCGGTCCGGAAGGGTGTTGATGGCGCCGGCCAGCAGCCGGCGCAGCTCGCGGTCCTCGGCGACCTCCACCGGGTTGTCGGCGGCGGTGTCCTCCAGGGTGTCGACGAGGGTGAGCCGGTCTCCCCCCTCCCCTCCGGCGTGCAGGAGCTCCTCCAGCGCGACGACGTTGGTGAGGGAGAGCTGGCTGAACACCGCGTGCAGGTCGTCGAGGCCGATGCCCATCTCCCGGGCCACCTCGGTCTCGCTGGGCGTGCGGTGCAGGGTGGCTTCCAGCGTGGCGTAGGCACGCTCTACGGCGCGCGCCTTCTGGCGCACCGACCGCGGGATCCAGTCCAGGGCGCGCAGCTCGTCGATGATGGCGCCGCGGATGCGGCTGATCGCATAGGTCTCGAACTTGACGGAGCGGTCGATGTCGAACTTCTCGATGGCGTCGATGAGCCCGAAGATCCCGGAGGAGACGAAGTCGGCCTGTTCGACGTTGGACGGCAGGCCCACGCCCACCCGGCCGGCGACGTACTTCACCAGCGGCGAGTAGTGCAGGATCAGCTGCTCGCGCAGCCGGGGGTCCTCGGACGACTTGTACGAGCGCCACAGGTCTTCCAGCGCCGACGCGTCGTCGCGGGCTGCGGTCGCTGCACACGCGCGCTCGGGCCTGGGGATGTGGTTGGGCATGCGTCGCCTTGAGCCGTTCTAGCGGAGGGGGAGGGAACCGGGGGCGGAGCGCGGCCACGGCGCGGCCGGGTGCTTGCCCCGCGCCATGAAAATCGGCTCCTCCCTCGATCAGGTGGTCACGCGTTTCCGCGTGTCCTTAACCTGTTGACCCGGTCGCCCCAGGTCAAGGACCCCCAGGTCACCCCGCCGCGTGTTGGCCCTCCCACGGGGGAACCGGCGTACAGGGGTTCGCTCCCCGGGGCGCCAGCCGCCAGTGCGGACCGCACCGCCGTACGAAGCCGAGGGTGAGCAGTTCGTGGAGTCGCGCGCGGGTCTCGTCCAGCCCCACCCCTGCGGCGCGGGCCACTTCCGCCTCGCCCGCCGGCCCCCGGGCCGGCAGGGCGTCCAGGACACGTGCGGCGGCGGGCGCCAGGAGGTCGCGGGGCAGCAGGGGGCCGCGGCGCTCCGGGGCGAGGTCCGCGCCGATGCTGCCGACCAGTTCGACGACCTCGGCCGCGCAGGTGACCGGCACCGCGCCGTCGCGCAGCAGCTGGTGGACGCCCTGGGACATCCTGGAGGTCACCGGGCCGGGCACCCCCATCAGGTGGCGTCCCGTGTCCCGGGCCCTCCGGGCGGTGATCAGCGAGCCGCTGCGCAGTTCGGCCTCCACCACGACCGTGCCCCTGGTCAGGGCCGCGATGACGCGGTTGCGCAGGACGAAGCGGCTGCGGGTGGGGTGTTCTCCGGGCGCCAGCTCGCCGATGACCAGCCCCTGCTCGGCGATCCGCTCGAGCAGGCCGGCGTGGCCGCGCGGGTACGGGGAGTCCAGGCCTGCGGCGACCACGGCCGCGGTCGGCCCGCCGACCGCCAGGGCCCCGCGGTGGACGGCTGCGTCCACGCCGTAGGCGGCCCCGGAGACGACGGCCCACCCGGTCTCGGCCAGCTCGGCGCCGAGCGTGGTGGCGACGTGGGTGCCGTAGGCGCTGCAGGCCCGTGCCCCGACCACGGCGACCGACCGCAGGGCCCACAGCCTCAGGCTGGGACGGCCCCGCACCCACAGCCCCAGCGGCCGCTGGTCGCCCAGGTCGTCGAGCTGCCCGGGCCATTCGCCGTCGCCCGGGGGGACGAACCGGCCGCCCAGGGCGCGGACCGCCGCGACGTCGGCGGCGGGGTCGAGGTCCTGTCCCCTCGCCCTGATCCGGTAGCCGTCCATCCTGCGCTCCGTGGCGCCGGGCAGCCTGCCCCCGCCGGTGAGCAGCCGCAGCACCTCGGCGGCTCCCAGTTCGCGGACGCTCCGGCCGACCACCTCGTCGCCCGGTTCCGCGATCCGGCCCAGAGCCACCCGGGCCAGGGTCTCGGCCTCCCCGTCCACGGAGCCGTGACGTCGCGTCTCCCCGGCGGTGCCCGGGGCGGTCTCCCCTGCCGTCACCGGGGGCCTCCCGCCGCGGTGAGCCCCCTGCGCACGCCGGTGCGCAGCTCCAGCGCCGTCAGGACGTCCTCACGGGTCGGCGCCGGGTGGCCGGCCAGATCGGCCACGGTCCAGGCGACGCGCAGTACGCGGTCCAGGCCGCGCGCGGTGAGCAGGCCGCGCTCCAGGTCGCGCTCGGCCGGGGCCAGCGCTCCGTCCGCGACCCGCCACCGGGTGCGCAGCTCGTGCCCGGGCACGGCGCTGTTGACCGTCCACGGCGTTCCGTCGTAGCGGGCCGCGGCGCGCTCGCGGGCCGCCCGCACCCGGGCCGCCACCGCGGACGACGGTTCGGCCCCCTCGTGGTGGCGCACCAGTTCCGAGCGCGCGAGCGGGGCGACCTCCAGCCTGAGGTCGATCCGGTCCAGCAGCGGCCCGGACAGTCTGGCCCGGTAGCGCCGCACGGTGGCCGGCGGGCACTCGCAGCCTCCCAGCTCCCGGTCGAAGCGGCCGCACGGACACGGGTTGGCCGCGAGCACCAGCAGGAACTTCGCGGGCAGCTGCATCATGCCCGCCGCGCGGGCGACCACCACGTGTCCCGACTCCAGCGGCTGGCGCAGCGAGTCCAGCACCCGGCTGCTGAACTCGGGCGCCTCGTCCAGGAACAGCACGCCCCGGTGGGCGAGTGAGACCGCGCCGGGTCGCGGCATCCCGCTGCCGCCCCCGACGACCGATGGCATGGTCGCCGAGTGGTGCGGGGCGCAGTACGGCGCCTCGGTGAGCAGCGGCCGCCCCGGGGGCAGCAGCCCGGCCACCGAGTGGACCGCGGTCACCTCCAGTGCCTCCCGGTCGCTCAGCGGTGGCAGCAGGCCCGGCAGCCGCTCGGCGAGCATGGTCTTGCCGGCTCCGGGGGGACCGGAGAGGAAGAGGTGGTGGCCGCCTGCCGCGGCCACCTCCAGTGCCCGTCGGGCCTCGTGCTGGCCGGCCACCTGGGACATGTCCGGGCGGTGGGCGCGGGACGGCCCCGCCGCGCCGGCGCCGAGGGAGGCGCCGGGCAGGCTCAGGCCGGCCGTCAGCGGGTCGGGGCCGCCCGGTTCGGCGGCGGGTCCCTCCTCCGGCGGCGGCTCGTCGTTGAGGAGGGCGATCAGCCCGCGCAGGCTGCGCACTCCCACGACGGTGACGCCAGGGACCAGGGACGCCTCCGGGACGCTGCACTCGGGCACGACGACCTGCCGGTGGCCGGCCTCGGCCGCCGCGAGCACGGCCGGCAGGACTCCCCGCACGGGGCGCACCCGGCCGTCCAGCCCCAGCTCGCCGACCATCATCAGTCCGGCGATCGCCTCGGGACGGATCCGCTCGGCGGCGGCCAGGACCGCGCAGGCGATGGCCAAATCGAAACCGCTGCCGCTCTTGGGCACGGAGGCCGGGCTCAGCCCGACGGTGAGTTTGCGCTGCGGCCATTCCTCGCCGCTGTTGGCGACCGCCGCGCGCACCCGGTCCCGGGCCTCGGACAGGCTCTTGTCGGGGAGGCCGACCAGGGTGAAGGTGGCGATGCCCGCCTCCAGGCCCGCCTGGACCTCGACCATGACGCCCTCCACCCCGACCAGGGCCACCGCGCAGGTGCATCCCAGGCCCATCAGGCCGCACCCCGCACGTGCTCGGCCCTGGCCGCGCCGCGGCGCGGGAGCACCACGGCGACCAGGTCGAGGCGCACCCCGCCCGGGGGCGGGCCTCCGTGCTCGGCCGTCCAGCGCTCGGCCAGCCGCCGCAGGCGCTCGGCCTTCGCCCGGTCGACGGCGGCCAGCGGGTGCTGGAACGAGTTCTCCGTGCGGGTCTTGACCTCGCAGACGACCAGTGCGTCGCCGTCGCGGGCCACGATGTCGACCTCGCCCTCGCGGCACCGCCAGTTCCTCGCCAGCACGGTCATGCCCGCGTCGGCGAGCAGGCGGGCGGCGACGTCCTCGCCGTAGCGGCCCAGAGCTGTCCGTGGGTCCATGCGAACCACCTCCGCGACCGACTGTGACAGCACGGGCACGGAGGTGGACGATCATGCATCAGGGCTGTGGACCACTGCGCGGACGGGGACTCTCCGGTCACTCCAGGGGGTGAATCCGGCAGGCGTCCCGGTTCGGGCGGGCCCGGCGCGGGCGGGGCGTGTGCGGGCGGGCCCGGTGCGGGCGGGGTGTGCCTAGAAGGCGCCGTTGTCGTCGGAGGAGGGGAGGTCGAGGTCGGCCTTGTTCAGTTCCTCGATGTTGACGTCCTTGAAGGTCAGCACCCTGACCTTCTTGACGAAGCGTGCGGGCCGGTACATGTCCCAGACCCACGCGTCGGCCATGGACACCTCGAAGAAGACCTCCCCCTGCACCGAGTGCACCTGCATCTCGTAGTCGTTGGTGAGGTAGAAGCGGCGCTCGGTCTCGATCACGTATGTGAACAGTCCGACGACGTCCCGGTACTCCCGGTAGAGCTTGAGCTCCATCTCGGTCTCGTACTTCTCGAGGTCCTCGGCGCTCATCGCATGTTCCCCTTCAGCCGTACGTCCCCCTATTGTGCGTCAGGCGTTTTCCGGCTCCAGGAGAAGCGGGGAGTGCGGCGGCCCGGCGTCCAGGAGGTTTCGCAGCAGCTCGGCGAGCCGCGTGGGGTACACCGTCTCACGGGTGGCGGCCAGCTCGGCGCAGGTCCACCAGCGCAGGCCGGTGACGGTGCGCAGTTCCAGGTCGGTCTGCCCCGCCGTGTCCACCTCGGTGGCCCGGGTGCGCCCCAGGTAGTACCACTCGTCCTGGATCCAGCGCCGGCCGTCGAAGGGGAAGGAGCAATAACGCCGCCACAGGACGGGGCCGAGGCGGACGTCGTGGATCCCGGTCTCCTCGGCGACCTCGCGCAGGGCCGCCCGTTCCAGGGTCTCCCCCTCCTCCACTCCTCCCCCGGGGGTGAACCACCAGGTGAGCGAGGGGTCGGACGGTTCGGCGCCGCTCAGCAGCAGGATCCGGTCGTCGGGGTCGAGCAGGACGACGCGGGCGGCGCGGCGGCGCACGACCTGCTGTGCGGGGGCGGCGGGGACGGCCCGGACACCCGGGCCGTCGGAGGCACCCGGGGTGCCGGGGGCACCCGAGTCGTCAGGCACGGCCGAACATCCGCGTCACGGGGCCGTGGGCGGCCCCTCCGAGGACCAGTGCCGCACCTCCGACGATCGCCCAGGTCACCGCGGCGTAGGGGCCGGGGGCGGACACGCCGCCTCCGAGTGCGTCGTCGAAGGCCGTGGTGCGCTCCACCCCTCCCATCCGGCCCGGGGGCCAGGCGCGGGCGTCCACCCGTGCGCTGACGGCATCGCGGGGCACGCCGCCGTTGTCGTCGGTCAGGTGCATGCGCGAGTCCACCGAGGTGGCGCGGTCGTCGCCGAGGAGGAACAGTGACCCCTCCTCAACCTCGGTCTTCTTCAGGCCGCCGAACACCGCCGAGGCCTCGCCCTCGAGGTAGGGCTCGTCGACGGACTCGCCGTTGACGATCAGGCGCCCGCGCTTGTCGCAGCACTGCACGGTGTCGCCGCCGACCGCGACCACCCGCTTGACCATGGGTACGTCGCCCCACAGCGAGTCGTTGAAGATCACCACGTCCCCGCGGCGGACGTCATCGCCGTCGATCCGCTGGGCGAGGACGCGGTCGCCGACCTCCAGGGTGGGGTCCATCGACCCGCTCGGCACGGTCACCGGCTGGTACTGGACGGCGCCCCATGCGAAGCCGCCGAGGAAGAGCACCGTCCCGACCGCGACCGCGGCGTTGGACAGGATGCCGCCCAGGCGGCCGCGCCCGGGCCGCGGGCCCGGAGGGTGGGACCGCGGACCGGTCGTCGCGCCACTGGTTCCGGTGCTGGTCGTCATGGCCGCACCCTACCCGCCGGTCACCCGAACGGTCAGCCGCGCGGACCGTCCTCCTCCCGGGCCTTCACCCGGTCCTTGCGGCGGCGCCACAGCACCAGCGGGACGGCCCCGGCCAGTCCGAGGGCGGCGGGGGCGGCGCCGACGAGGGGCGCGGCCAGTCCGTTGGCCTCGAAGGTGTCCGGCACCGACAGGGTGGTCCAGCGGTCCACCGGCCAGGCGATGACGACGGCCCGGCCCACGACCTCGTCCACCGGGACCGTGCCGCCGCCGGGCAGGTCCTGGTGGTAGCGGGAGTCCATGGAGTCCTGGCGGTGGTCGCCCATGACCCAGATGCGGTCCGCGGGGATCTTGACGGGCCCGAAGGGCTTGTCGCCGCAGGGGGTGTTGCCGGGGAAGACGTACGCCTTCTCGTCCAGCGCCTTGCCGTTGACCCGGACCGGGCCGGTGCCCGAGCACTCCACGGTGTCGCCGCCGATCGCGATGACCCGCTTGATCAGGTCCTGGTCCTCGGACGACGGCATGAGGCCGACGAAGCCGAGGACGTTGCGGAAGGCCGTGGAGACCGCGTTGCCCTCGGGCTCGGGGGCGGCGGTGAGCCAGCCGCCCGGGTCGTGGAAGACGACCACCTCGCCGCGCTCCGGCTCGGAACCGAACCACGGGGTGAGCTTGTCGACCAGGACCCGGTCGCCCCGCTGCAGGGTGTTCTGCATGGAGTCGGACGGGATCGAGAACGCCTGGACCAGGAAGGTCTTGATCAGCAGTGCCAGGATCAGGGCGATGCCGATGAGGATCGGCAGTTCCTTCCAGAAGGAGCGCTGCTTCTCCTCGTGCTCCCCGGAGCCCTCCGGACCGCTGTCCCGCCCGTCCCGGCCGCCGGCCGCTCCGGGCCGCTCACCGGCCCGGTCTGCCCCGTTCGCGGCCTCTTCGGGCTCTCCCGGTCCGGACCGTGCGCCGACCACAAGGTCCCCCACGTCGTCTCCTCACTGCGCGCTGCCACCTGCCCCGTGTGCGGTGCAGGCCCACCACTCCCATAACGAGCGGGAGTTCCGCAGGAGTCGGGAGCTGAATGATTCCTTGGTGATTATTGGCCGAATCCGGGACGGTTGTCGCCCCGGCACGCGCGTCGGCGACCGATGCGTAGGGGTCCGGGTCGCCCAGTCCGCGCCAGTGGCCGATCGGCCACGCCACGGCGAACGCCCTGCCGACCACCAGGTCCTCGGACACGGTACCGCCTCCGGGACCGTCCTGGTGGTAGCGGGAGTCCGAGGAGTTGGCGCGGTGGTCCCCCATCACCCACAGGCGGCCGGCCGGGACCTTCACGTCGAATTCCAGGTGGGAGGGCTCGTTGCCGGGTTTGACGTACGGCTCGTCCAGCGGCGTGCCGTTCACCGTGACCCTGCCTTTCGCGTCGCAGCACGCCACGGTGTCGCCGCCGACCGCGATCACCCGTTTGATCAGGTCCTGCTCGTCGGCCGAGGGCAGCAGGCCGACGAAGGTGAAGAACTGCTTGAGCTGCTTGATCCCGGGCGGGGCGTCCTCCTCCGGCTGCTCCTTCAGCCAGCGGCCCGGGTCGCGGAAGACGACGACGTCGCCCCTTCGGGGTTCGGCCCCGAACCAGGGGGTGAGCTTGTCGACGACCACCCGGTCGCCGACCCGGATGGTCTGCTCCATGGAGCCGGAGGGGATGGAGAACGCCTGGATCAGGAAGGTCTTGAGCACGAGCGCGATGAGCAGCGCCGCCCCGATCAGCAGCGGGATCTCCTTGAGCGCCCCGCGACGGCGCCGGCGCCGGATCCGCCGGACGGTGCGGCGCCGTTCGGCCCTGCCGGGCCGGGTGCGGGGTTCGTCCGGAGTCCGGGGCTGCACGCGGTGGTGTCCGGACCGCGGCCGGCCCCGGCTACCCATGGGTGCCGTCCGGGACCCGGTCGTAGGCCTCCGCGGTGTCGAGCCGGCGCCGGTGCCCGAAGGGCCACACCACCCAGTCGGCGCGTCCGACGACCTCGTCCACCGGGACCGTGCCGCCGCCCGGCTGCCCCAGGTGGTGCCGGGAGTCCGCGGAGTTGGAGCGGTGGTCGCCCATCACCCACAGCCGGCCGGCGGGGACGACGATGTCGAAGGGGACCGCGGAGGGCTCCTCGCCCGCGGGGAGGAAGCCGTCCTCGTGCACCGCGCGGCCGTTGACCGTGAGCCGCCCGTCCCGGTCGCAGCAGGTCACCCGGTCCCCGCCGACGCCGACCACGCGCTTGACGAAGTCGGTGCCGTCGGGGCGGGCGAGGCCCAGCAGGTCCGCGGCCGCGTCCAGCGGTCCGTCACCGGCACCGGTGTCCGCCCCGTGGACGAAGGACCCCTCGCCGTCGAAGACCACGACGTCACCGCGGCGCGGGGAGTCCCCGAAGCGGTACGCCAGCTTGTTGACCAGGATGCGGTCGCCCGTGCGGAGGGCGGGCTCCATGGAGCGGCTGGGGATGAGGAAGGGCTGCACCACGAGGACGTTCACCAGGACGAGCAGGGTCAGGCAGGCCGCCAGGATCCAGGCCGCCTCCCGGAACAGCACCGACTCCCGGAACAGCGCGGAGCGCGACCGCTCCTCCCGCACGGGTGCGGGGGCGCGGTCGCGCTCCGGGTGCTGTGCTTCGGTGTCCATCGGGGGGAAAGCCTATCCGCCCGCCCCCGGGCACCGGTCACGCATGCGAATTGCGCCGGTCGGCCCGAAGGGCTCAGTTGTCGCGCTTCTCCTTGATCTTGGCGGCCTTGCCGCGCAGCTCGCGCAGGTAGTACAGCTTGGCGCGGCGGACGTCACCGCGGGTGACGACCTCGATCTTCTCGACGATCGGGGTGTGCACCGGGAAGGTGCGCTCGACGCCCACGCCGAAGCTGACCTTGCGGGCGGTGAAGGTCTCGCGGACACCGGAGCCCTGGCGGCGGATGACGACGCCCTTGAACTGCTGGACACGGGAGCGGTTGCCCTCGATGACCCGGACGTGGACGTTCACGGTGTCACCGGGACGGAAGGCCGGGACGTTGTCCCGGAGGGAACCGGCGTCGACGCTGTCGAGCAGGTGCATTTTCGGCTGCTTTCCTCGCTGATGCCACGGGTCATCAACGGAAGTGTCGTGATGATGGTCGAAGGCTGCGGCGTCCTGCGGTCGTCGGTCCCCCCGTGGCAGGGGCGCCCGCGGACGGACAGCAGCGGCTCATTCTTCCACGGTCTGCGGCGGCCGCCCAAATCGGCCGTCGGGGCCCTCGTCGAAGCCCAGCTCGCGCAGGAGCGCGCGGTCGTGCTTGTCCCACCCTGCGGGGCCGCAGCGCCCGATCAGGTCGGGGCGGTTGGTCGCGGTGCGGCGCAGCGCCTCGTCGCGCCGCCAGCGGGCGATCCTGCCGTGGTGGCCGCTCAGCAGGACCTCGGGCACCTCCCGGCCGCGCCACTGCGGGGGCTTGGTGTAGACGGGCCCCTCGAGCAGGTTGGCCATGGCCCCGGGGGCGAAGGAGTCGTCGCGGTGGGACTCGGCGTTGCCGAGCACTCCGGGCAGCAGCCGGGCGACGGCCTCGGTGATCACCAGGACGGCGGCCTCCCCGCCGGCCAGCACGTAGTCGCCGATGGAGACCTCGTGGACCTCGCAGCGCTGCCGGTACTCCTCCACCACCCGCCGGTCGATGCCCTCGTAGCGGGCGGGGGTGAACACCAGCCAGGGCTTGCCGGCCAGCTCCACGGCGAGCTCCTGGGTGAACGGCCGGCCGCTGGGGGTGGGGACGACCAGGACCGGTTCGCCCTCCCCGGAGGCGAGGACCTCGTCGAGCGCCTCGCCCCACGGCTCGGGTTTCATCACCATGCCGGGGCCGCCCCCGAAGGGGGTGTCGTCCACTGTGCGGTGCCGGTCGTGCGTCCAGTCGCGCAGGTCGTGCACGCGCACGTCGAGGCTGCCGCGGGCGCGCGCCCTGCCGACGAGCGAGACGTTCAGCGGCTCGAGGTACTCGGGGAAGATCGTGACGACGTCCAGGCGCATCAGGTGCCGTCCCGCTCCGAGGCGATCTCGGCCCGCTCCGGGTCGAGCAGGCCGGGCGGCGGGTCGATGACCGCGCGCTGCTCCTCGAGGTCGATCTCGGGGACGATCTCGGCGACGAAGGGGATCATGACCTCCCTGCCGTCCGCGGTGGTGACGATCAGCAGGTCCTGCTGGGGCAGGTGGGAGATCTCGGTGATCCGCCCCACCTCGGTGCCGTCGACGGTGACCACGTCGAGGTCGATCAGCTGGTGGTCGTAGAACTCCTCGGGGTCCTCGGGGACCTCGGCGGGGTCGACCTCGGCGATGAGCAGGACGTTGCGCAGCGCCTCGGCCGCGGTGCGGTCGTGCACCCCCTCGAAGCGCAGCAGCAGCCTGCCGCTGTGCACCCGCCCGGTCTCGACGGTCAGGGGGCCGGCGGAGGCGGGGTCGGTGGCCAGCACCGCTCCGGGGCCGAGCCGCAGCTCGGGCTCGTCGGTGCGCACCTCGACGGTGACGTCGCCCTTGATGCCGTGGGCGCGGCCGATCCGGCCGACTACCAGCTGCACAGTGGTTGACCTTTCTCGCGTGCCGCGCGGGGCGCGTCACGCCTGGCGGGACGGGGCGGGGACGACGACGGGCCGGGAACGGCGTGAGCCGCACCCGGCCCGTGCCGGTGTTCCTTCGGGGGATCTCCCCCGGGCCTTCAGCGGACCTGGTCCACGTCGACGAGGTCGACACGGACACCCCGGCCGCCGAGGGCTCCCACGACGGTGCGGAGCGCACGCGCGGTGCGGCCGTTGCGGCCGATCACCTTGCCGAGGTCGTCGGGGTGGACCCTGACCTCCAGCACGCGGCCACGGCGCAGGTTGCGCGAGGCGACCTGCACTTCCTCCGGATGGTCGACGATGCCCTTCACGAGGTGCTCGAGGGCCTCCTCGAGCATGCTCAGGCCTCGGTGGACTCGGTGGACTCGGCAGCCTCGGCCGCCTCGTCCGCCTTCTTGTCCGACTTCTTGGCCTTCGGGGTGATGGCCTCACCCTTGGGCTCGTCCGCGGCCTCCTTGGAGACGGCCTCGAACAGGGCGCGCTTGTCGGCCTTGGGCTCGGCGACCTTCATCGGCTCCGGAGCCGGCAGGCCCTTGAACTTCTGCCAGTCGCCGGTGACCTTGAGGATGGCCATGACGGGCTCGGTCGGCTGGGCGCCGACGGACAGCCAGTACTGGGCGCGCTCCGAGTCGACCTCGATGCGGGAGGGGTTCTGCACCGGGTGGTACAGGCCGATCTCCTCGATGGCCCGGCCGTCACGGCGGGTACGGGAGTCGGCGACGACGATGCGGTAGTGAGGCGAACGGATCTTGCCCAGACGCTTCAGCTTGATCTTGACTGCCACGGGAGTGGTGTCTCCTGGTCTTGACGTGGTGGGCAGGCCGGACCGCCACGTGGGGTTGTGGAAGCCGGACGCCCGGCGGACGCGTCAGCCGAAGGAGAGAGGGGTCCTGCACGGCTGCCGAGTGCTCAGCGGACCATTCTGCCACATCAGGCGGCGCCGGCCGCCTCCGGGATCCGGAAGGGCTCCTTGCAGGCGCCGCACACGATCGGCGCCTGGGCGAGGACCGACGGGACCACCCGCACGTTGCGCCCGCACCCGCAGACCGCCTTCACCCGCACGCCGCCGCCGGAGGAGCCGTGCCGGGCCGCGGGGCCGCGGAACGACTTGGACGTGTCGGTGGCGGTGGCCGCGGTGTGGGCGCGCAGCGCCTTGGCCAGGCGGTCGATCGTGGGCCGGTACAGGCGTCTGGTCTCCGGGCGCAGCACGACCAGGGAGAAGCCGCTGCTCGGATGCGGCTCCTCCGCGTGGTCGAGGCCGAGCTCGTCGGCGATCGCCAGGAAGCGACGGTTGTGGTAGCGGCCCGCGCGCGAGGTGTCCCGGATGCCGCGCGCGGCGGCGATCCCGTGGACCGCCTCGTGCAGCAGCCGCTCGAAGGAGAGCTCCGTCCCGCAGGCGGACGAGGACTCCCCGATCAGGGACTCGGGCGCGGCCAGGTCGGGCAGCTCGGGGTGGTGACGTTGGATGTCGGACCACGCGAGGGCCAGTTCGGCGGCGAGAACAGGTGGTGTCGTGCTCACGTCGTGACAACGACGGAGGGTGCCTCCGTGTTCCGATACGGGGCCATCCCAAATAATTTGCCCCGTACGGCCGCTCGCGGAGCGTGCGCGTACCGCGGGACGAGTGCGGACGACCCGGTGGAAGGCCGCGCAGGCCGGGGCGGAGGGCGCGGACGGTGCGGAACCGCCGGAGCGGCGGGCGGCACCCATCGGTGACTACCGGTGACGGCGCGGGCACGGAAGGACAATGGTAGCGCGCGCCCCGGCGCACGGGGGGCGCATGCGGGAAGCGCTGGTTCATCCGGGCGAAAACCCTGGACTACGGGCACGAAGCGGAGTTGTCTGGCACACGGGGAGTACGCACGTGTCCGAGCGGGGGGACACCCGACGTCTGCAGATAGGGGCGGCCCTGTGGCAGCTGTGCTCTTGTGGAACGGACCCCGCCAGGGGGCGGACGACACCCCGTCCCGGGCGCGCGCCCGCGACTGGGCGGAGATCCAGGAACGGATGCTGGTCCCGCTGTACGAGGCGGTGCACGAGCGGCTCGGGGTCGGCCCCCGTACCCGGCTGCTGGGGCTGGGCTGCGGCTCGGGGCTCGCCCTGCTGATGGCCGCGTGCCGGGGTGCGGCGGTGACCGGGGCCGACCCGGACGGCGAGCGGCTGGAGCTGGCACGGCAGCGGCTGCTCCCCGACGAGTGGCAGGCCGGGCCGACGCGCACGGCCCTGGTCCACGGCGGGCCCGGGGCCGTGGAGCGGGCGGCTCCTCCGGAGCGGCCGTTCAACCTCGTCACCCTGCTGGAGCCGTGGCCCGCCTGTGGGACGGGCGGGACGGGGCAGGGCGGGACACGGGAGGCGGACCTGGCGGCGGCCGCACGGCTGGCGGAGCCGGGCAGCCCGGTGGTGCTGGCCGGCCCGGACCCGTCCGGGCGCTGCGAGACGGCCGCCGTGCTGCGGCTGGCGGCCCGGCTCGCCGAGCCCCGGTGCGGCGGAAAGGCCCGGCGGGACGCGCCGGAAGGGTCTGACGCTGCGGAGGGGCCCGAGGAGCCGGGCGCGGCGGAGGAGCTGGAGCGGCCGGCCCTGCGGGCGGGGCTGCGTCCGCAGGGGTCCTGGCGGGTCGCGTGCCCGTTCGCCTACCCGGACCAGGAGAGCGCGGTGCGCGGGCTGCTGTCGACCGGCTGGTTCGACGCCGCGGTGGAGTCCGCCGGCGCCCGGCAGGTCGACAAGGAGCTGCGCGAGGTGCTGCACCCGTTCCGACGCCCGGACGGCACGGTGCGGATGGAGAACGACTTCCGGTACCTGGTGGCCCGGGTCTGAGCGGGTGCGGGCCGGTGGTACCGGCGGCGCCGGGGCTGCCGGGCCCGCCGGGTCCGGGGCGCGGCCGGCGGCCGGTCACGCCCCGGGCCACTCCTCGGCGGTCAGCGCGAACCGCTCGTGGTCGCGCCAGGCGTCGTTGATGTAGAGCATGCGCGGGGAGAACCCCTCGTGCCGGAACCCCAGGCGCCGGGCCATCGCCACGGAGCGGACGTTGTCGGGCTGGACGTTGATCTCCAGCCGGTGCAGCCCGAGCCCTCCGGGCAGGTCCGCGAAACAGCGGTCCACGACCAGGCGCAGTCCCTCGGTCATCCTCCCGGTGCCCGCGTACGGCAGGTAGGAGTCGTAGCCGAGGGCGGCGTTGCGGAAGCGGGCGCGCACGATGTTGGCGACGTTGACCTTGCCCACCAGGCCGCCGTCCTCGTCGTTCCAGATCAGGAACGTGCGCAGGGCGGAGCCCTGGCGGCGCAGCAGGTCGGGCAGGCCGTGCGGCTCGACGGGGTTCCACGGCCCTGTGTGGCCGGCGGAGCGGGTCACGGCGTCGGCGTAGACGGCGGCGTCACCGGGTGCGGGGGGACGGATGTGGACGCGCATGCGCCCATCATCCGCCATCTCCGCGACCTGCTCTGTCCGGGACGTGCCGCTACTGGGGCGGCAGGAGGTCCTTGAACTCCTTGGGGAGCTCGAACTGCCCGCCCCCGTCGGGCGCGCCGAAGGCGCCGCCCGCGGCCCGCCGCTCGGCGGCGGCCTGCTCCTCGGCCTTGCGCTTCATCGGGTTGCCGCTGCGCCGCTTGCCCTTGGCCTGCTTGACCGGCTTCTTCCTGCGCGCGGCGGCGCCGGGCATCCCCGGCATCCCCGGCATGCCGGGGATGCCGCCGCCCTGGGCCATGCGGGACATCATCTTGCGGGCCTCGAAGAACCGCTCGATCAGGCCGGAGACCTCGGAGACGGAGACGCCGGAGCCCCGGGCGATGCGGGCGCGGCGCGATCCCTTGATGATCGTCGGGTCGGCGCGCTCGCCCGGCGTCATGGACTTGATGATCGCGGCGACGCGGTCCACGTCGCGCTCGTCGAGGTTGTTGATCTGCTCCTTCATCTGGCCCATGCCGGGGAGCATCCCGAGCAGCTTGGAGATGGAGCCCATCTTGCGGACCTGCTCCATCTGGGCCAGGAAGTCGTCGAGGGTGAACTCCTTCGGGCCGCGGGCCAGCTTGGCGGCCATCTCCTCGGCCTCTTGCCGGCTGAAGGTCTGCTCGGCCTTCTCGATCAGGCTGAGGACGTCGCCCATGCCGAGGATGCGGGACGCCATGCGGTCCGGGTGGAAGGCGTCGAAGTCGTCCAGCTTCTCGCCGTTGGAGGCGAACATGATCTGCTTGCCGGTCACCTGGGCGACCGACAGCGCGGCACCGCCGCGGGCGTCGCCGTCCAGCTTGGACAGCACCACGCCGTCGAAGCCGACGCCGTCGAGGAAGGCCTGGGCGGTGACCACCGCGTCCTGGCCGATCATCGCGTCGACGACGAACAGGGTCTCGTCGGGGTTGACGGCGTCGCGGATGTCGGCGGCCTGCTGCATCAGCTCGGCGTCGATGCCCAGGCGGCCGGCGGTGTCGACGACGACCACGTCGTACTGCTTGGTGCGCGCGTACTCGATCGAGTCCTTGGCGACCTGGACCGGGTCGCCCACGCCGTTGCCCGGCTGGGGCGCGTAGACGGCGACCCCCGCGCGCTCGGCGACGACGGCCAGCTGGTTGACGGCGTTGGGGCGCTGGAGGTCGCAGGCGACCAGGAGGGGGGCGTGGCCCTGGGCCTTCAGCCACCGGCCGAGCTTTCCGGCCAGGGTGGTCTTTCCGGCGCCCTGGAGGCCGGCCAGCATGATGACGGTGGGCGGGTTCTTGGCGAACCGCAGGCGGCGGGTCTGACCGCCGAGGATGCCGATGAGCTCCTCGTTGACGATCTTGATGACCTGCTGGGCGGGGTTGAGCGCCTGGGAGACCTCGGCGCCGAGCGACCGCTCCTTGACCTGCTTGATGAAGGCCCGCACCACCGGGAGGGCGACGTCCGCCTCCAGGAGGGCGATGCGGATCTCGCGGGCCGTGGCGTCGATGTCCGCCTCGGACAGGCGCCCCTTGCCCCGGAGGTTCTTGAACGTCGCTGCGAGGCGGTCGGAAAGGGTGTCGAACACGTCGGTCGCGGATCCTCGAGTCGCTGGATGGCTGGAGCGTCCGCTCCACGGACGTGTCCCAGGGTATCCGTCCGCCGCCGGTGCGGTCTGCACCGAGGGTCCGGTCGGTACCGTTCCGGGTCAGGCCAGGGCCTTCTGAACCGCGGCGGCGACCCTCGCGGCGTGCGGTTCCGGCAAGGGGGCGCTGTCCTCGCCGACGACGTAGAAGGCGTCCACGGCGTCCGCGCCCAGGGTGCTCACCCGGGCCGAGCGCACGCTCGCCCCGGCCCGCTCCAGCGCGTGGCCGATCCGGTGCAGCAGACCGGGCGCGTCGTGCGCCCGCACCTCGACGACGGTGGCCGTCCGAGAGACGTCCGGGACCACGGTGGCCACGGGGGGCGGAGGGGCGGCTCCGCGGCGGCGCGGACGGGCGGCCTCGCGCTCGGCGAGCCGGCGTGCGACGTCCAGGCTGCCGTCCAGCGCCCGTTCGAGGTCCTTGCGCAGCCGGGCCGCGTCCGGCAGCGAGCCGTACTCGGCCTCGACCCGCCAGGTCAGCAGCAGCACCGGGCCCCGCCCCGCGGGGTCGGCCGTGCGCAGGTCGGCGGCCCGCACGGTGAGGCGGTGCAGGGCCAGGACCCCGGCCGCGGTGCCCAGCAGGCCGGGCCGGTCCGGGACGGCGAGCAGCAGTTCGGCCCCGACCGGCCCGGCGCCCTCCCCCGCCCCGTGCGCCGCCCCCCGCGCCGCCCCGTGACCGGCCGGCGGCCGGTGCGTGCGCACGGTCAGGACGGGGCCGCCGGTGCGGACGGCCTCCGCCGCCAAGCGTTCGGCCTCCGCGGGCAGGGCGGGGGCGGCGGGGGCGGGCACCGGCTTCCCCGCCAGTGCAGCCGCGGTCCGCCCGGCCAGGTCCGCCACGAGCGAGGCGCGCCAGGTGCTCCACGCCGCGGGGCCGGTGGCCAGCGCGTCCGCCTCGGTGAGGGCGTGGAGCAGCTCCAGCACCTCGACGCCGCCGACCGCCCCGGCGACCGCCGCGACGGTGGCCGGGTCGTCGAGGTCGCGGCGGGTCGCGGTGTCCACCAGCAGCAGGTGGTGGCGCACCAGCAGGGCCAGGACGTCCGTGTCGGGGGGCGGGAAGCCCATCCGGGCGGCGACGCCGCGCGCCACGGCCTCGCCGGCCGTGCTGTGGTCCCCCGGCAGGCCCTTGCCGATGTCGTGGAGCAGGGCCGCGGCCAGGAGCAGGTCGGGCCTGCCCACGCGGCGGGTGAGCCCGGCGGCGTGCACGGCCGTCTCCACCAGGTGCCGGTCGACGGTCCAGCGGTGCACGGCGTTGCGCTGCGGCAGGCAGCGGACCCGCTCCCACTCCGGCAGCATGCGGGTGACCAGTCCCTCGGCCTCGAGCGCCTCCCACACCGCGACGGCGTTCCGGCCTGCGCCGAGCAGGGCGAGGAGCTGTTCGCGGGCCTCCGTGGGCCAGGGGACGGGCAGCGGGACGGCTTCGGCGGCCAGGCGCCGCACCGCGTGCGGGGACAGCGGCAGGCCGGCCCGGGCGGCGGCCGCGGCGGCGCGCAGCGGGAGGACGGGGTCCAGTCCGGGGCGGGCGGTGCGGGCGAGCACCGCCTCGCCGTCGTGCTCGACGACCCCCTCGGCCAGCGGGCTGCGCCGCGCGGCGGCCGTCCTGTCGGCAACCGTCCTGTCGGCGGCCGTCCTCGCGCCGGCGGGGCGGGTGCGGCCGGGGAGGCCGCGGCGGGAGGGGGCGCGGCGGGCGCGCAGGACTCCCCCGACCTCGCGCCAGGTGACGTCCGAGGCGTAGGCGACGGTGCGCGCCGCCCCGTAGACCCTGCGGAGCAGGGCGTCGGCGTCGGGCAGGCCGAGGGTCCGGGCGACCCGGTCCTGCTCCTGGAGGACGAGGCGGTCCCCGGCCCGGCCGGTGGCCAGGTGCAGGGCGTCGCGGACGTCCAGGAGGGCGGTGCGGGCCTCGTCGAGCCCCCGGCGGGGGGCGTCGGCGATCCAGGAGGCGGCGACGGCGCGCAGCACGGTGGTGTCGCGCAGCCCTCCGCGGGCCTCCTTGATGTCGGGTTCGAGCAGGTGGGACAGCTCGCCGTGGCGCTCCTCCCGCTCCCGGCACATCTCGCGCAGCGCGGGCAGGTCGGCGGGTGCGCAGGCGCGCCAGTCGGCCAGTGCGGCGGCGCGCAGGGCGGCCGTCAGGGCGACCTCGCCGGCGACGTGCCGGGCGTCGAGGAGGCCGAGCCGGACCTTGAGGTCCCCGGCGGCGGTGCGGCGCGCCTCGGCCGGGGTGCGCACGGAGTGGTCGAGGGCGATGCCCAGGTCCCACACGGGGTACCAGAGCCGGTCGGCCAGCCGGGAGAGGCCGCCGGGCCCGGTGGTGCCGTCGTGCAGCAGGAGCAGGTCGAGGTCGCTGTGCGGGGACAGCTCCCCGCGTCCGTGGCCGCCGACGGCGACGAGGGCGGCGCCCCGGACGCCGGTGTCCCGGACCGCGGCCTCCCACAGGGCTGCCAGCCACCGGTCGGTCAGCGCGGCCAGGGCGGCGCGGCGCGGCGGCCCGGGCCGCGCCCCGTCCCGGAGGAGGCGCTGCCGGGCCGCCGCGAAGTGCGCGGGGTCGGACCGGGCCTCACGGGCCGCGGCCCGGTCCTTCCCCGCGGTGCCCGCCGGGCACCCGCCGTGCTGTGTCCGGTCCCGTTCGGTCACTGGATCTCCCGGTGCGGTCGGTGCGGGCCCCGTGCGCCCGGCGGGTGTGCGGTGCCGGTCCCCCGCAGGGCGTCGGGGCCCCCGCAGGGCGTCGGGGCCCCCGCAGGGTGTCGGGGCCCCTACAGGGCGTCGGGGCCGCGTTCGCCGGTGCGCACCCGCACCGCCGTCTCGACGGGGACGCTCCAGACCTTGCCGTCGCCGATCTTCCCGGTCCGCGCCGCCCCGACGACCACGTCGATCAGCTGCTCGGCGTCGTCGTCCTCGACGAGGACCTCGATGCGGACCTTGGGCACCAGGTCGACGGTGTACTCGGCCCCGCGGTAGACCTCGGTGTGGCCGCGCTGCCGGCCGTACCCGCTGGCCTCGGTGACGGTCAGGCCGTTGACCCCGAACGCCCGGAGGGCTTCCTTGACGTCGTCCAGCCGGTGCGGCTTGACGACTGCGGTGATGAGCTTCACGCGTCCACCTTCGTGTCCCGGGCCGTGGCCCCGCTGATCGTGCCGGCAGTGTGCCCCGCCGGCGCGGTCGCGGTGCGGCCGCCCCCGGTGCCGGAGTAGTCGTAGGCGGTCTCCGCGTGGGCCGTGCGGTCCACGCCGGTGACCTCGTCCTCCTCGCTGACCCGGAAGCCCATCACCAGGTCGACGGCCTTGGCGAGGATCCAGGAGGCGGCGAAGGAGTAGGCCAGGACCGCGAGGGCCCCGACGGCCTGCTTGCCCAGCTGGCCGGCGCCTCCGCCGTACAGCAGGCCCTTGACGTCGCTCTGGACGCCGCCGGTGGCGAGGAGGCCGACGAGCACGGAGCCGATGAGGCCGCCGACGAGGTGGACGCCGATGACGTCGAGGGAGTCGTCGTAGCCGAACTTGTACTTCAGGCCGACGGCCGCGGCGCAGGCGACGCCGGCGACGACGCCGACGGCGATGGCGCCCAGCGGGCTGACCGCGCCGCACGCCGGGGTGATGGCGACCAGTCCGGAGACCGCGCCGGAGGCTGCGCCCAGGGTGGTGAAGGACCCGTGACGGATCCTCTCGTAGGCGAGCCAGCCCAGGAGGGCGGCGGCGGTGGCGACGTGGGTGTTGACGAAGGCCATGGCGGTCACGCCGTCGGCCCCGAGCCAGGAGCCGGCGTTGAAGCCGAACCAGCCGAACCACAGCAGGCCCGCGCCGAGCATCACCAGCGGCAGGTTGTGGGGGCGCATCGGGTCCTTCTTGAAGCCGATGCGCCTGCCGAGGACCAGGACGGCGCCCAGGGCCGCGGCGCCGGCGTTGATGTGGACCGCGGTGCCTCCGGCGAAGTCGATGACGCCCATCTCGAACAGCCAGCCGCCGGCCCCCCACACCCAGTGGGCCACGGGGAAGTAGACGACGGTCACCCACAGGGCGACGAACAGCGTCCAGGCGGAGAACTTCACCCGGTCGGCGAGGGCGCCGCTGATCAGCGCGGGGGTCAGGACGGCGAACATCAGCTGGAAGGCCGCGAAGACGGTCACCGGGATGCCGTAGCCGTCCCAGAGCTCGTTGAGGCCGATGCCGCTCAGGCCCAGGTACTTCCCGGAGAACCCGACGACCCCGCCGCGGTCCTCGCCGAAGGCGATGCCGAACCCGTACAGCACCCACAGGACGCTGACGATGCCGAGGCTGACGAAGCTCATCATCAGCATGTTCAGGACGCTCTTGACCCGGACCATGCCGCCGTAGAAGAAGGCAAGGCCGGGGGTCATGAGCATTACCAGCGCGGCGCAGACGAGCATGAACGCGGTGTCAGCGCCGCTGAAGCCTTCTGGCATCGGCGTCTCCTCGGTGTCGGGACGGCCCGTGCGGGTGCGGTGCGGTGGGTCGGGCCGGTTTCCGCCACCGACATTCGCGCAGGCGGGTTTCGGTCGACGCCGCACGGCGTTTCGCCCCGGTGACGAAGGCGGCCCCGGTGTTACGCGGCCATGAACCGCGGGAGCCGTCCGGAAGGGCGGGACGGCGGCGTCCCGGGCCGCGGATCCCGATCACGTGAACAGCGGTACCGCCGTCCAGACCGCGACTCCGGCCAGGCTGAAGGCGAACACGTAGTCGATCCGCCGCTTCGCCGGTTCACTGCGGAACAGGGCGGTGAGCGCCCGGCCGCCGAGGGCCCAGACGATGAAAGCGGCGAGGTTGTTCGCGGTGAAGACGGCCGTGATCACCAGCACCGCGGTGACGTCGCTGTCGCCGGACGGTGCGAGGAACTGCACGAACATCACCGCGATGATGTAGTACGCCTTGGGGTTCATCAGCAGGACGACCGCACCGTCCCGGAACCCGATCCGCCGCTCCCTCACCGGCGCGGCATCCGCCGTGTCCCCTCCCTTCGCCCGGGCGGCACGGACGAACGTCACCGCCAGCCAGAGCACGTAGAGGCCCCCGGCCGCGCTGAGAACCTTCGCAAGCAGGGGGTGCCCGAGGACGGTGGCCCCCGCCCCGATCCCGATCACCGCGGTCACCGCAAACGTCGCCACGTGGTACCCGGCGAGGGCCGGCACCGTGGCGCGCAAGCCCCGCGACGCACCGATCGCGGCGAAGAACGCGTTTCCGGGGCCCGGACTGTACGCAAGGGGGAAGAGGAAGACGAGCAGCGCGACGAGCATGTCCGCGCTCACCGCCGATGCCAGATGGGTCGGAGAGTCCACACGCCGAGACTGCGGAAAATCCGTCGTCCGTGCTGGCAGAAATCGGACACCGCGCTCCGGTACGCGACCGGCCGCACGGGGCCGGCCGCACGCGACCGGCCGCACGGCCGGGCCGGGTCAGACCGCGCGGGCCTCTTCGGCGTACTCGTGCAGGTCCCCGGCCAGGCGCTCGGACAGCCGGACGACCGCCGCGCATCCCGGGTACTGGGCCGCGGCGGCGGCAGCGGTCTTGCGCAGGCGGGTGTTGACCCTCTCCGAGCGGACCTTCCCCGCCGCGAGGGCGGCCCGCTCCGCGGAGGCGGCGGCCTCCTCCGGCTCCTCCTGCAGCAGGTGGACGGTGGCCATCCCGATGAGGTTGAAGACGTAGGAGCGGCGGTGGTTGTCGACGTCCCGGCCGAACAGCTCCACCGCCCTGCGCATCGGCGGGCGGGCCAGCGAGGCGTAGGTGCGCCTGCGGGCGGCGGCGTAGGCGAGGTCCCGGTACGAGTGCGCGTTCTCCGCGTTGAGCTCCGCCTCGGAGAAGAACCTGATCCAGTCCGGGTCGTCCGCCGGGCAGGCGTCCGCGAAGCAGTCCTCGGCCGCCCGCACGGCGCGGTTGCACCTGTCAGCCTGGCCCAGGTTGGCGTAGGCGCGTGCCTCCACGGCGTGCAGCATGGCCTGGGTCGACGCGGTGGCGGTCTCCCGGGAGCCGTACTGGGCCAGGTGGACGAGTTCCAGGGCGTCCCCGGGACGGCCGAGGTGGATCATCTGGCGGGCCATGTCGGAGAGGACGAGCGCCCCCAGGGGGCGGTCCCCGGCCTCCTTCGCGGCGTGCAGCGCGAGCACGAAGTACTTCTGGGCGCTGGGCTGCAGGCCGACGTCGTAGCTCATGAAACCCGCCAGGTGGGCGAGCTCGGCGGTGACCTTGAACAGCCGCCGGGCCACCGCGGGCCGGTGCCCCTCCTGCAGCAGCTCGGTCACCTCGTGCAGCTGGCCCACGACAGCCTTGCGGCGCAGTCCTCCTCCGCACTGGGCGTCCCAGCGGCGGAACATCCGCGTCGAGCTCTCGAGCAGTTCCAGTTCGGGTTCGGAGATGCGGCCGGCGCGGTGGGGGCGGTCGCCGGGCGCCTCGTCGGCGGGGGCGGAGGGGCCGGGGACGAGCCAGCGCTGCATCGGCTCGACGAGCGCGGGGCCGGCCGCGAGCGTGAGCGAGGGGCCGAGGAAGCCCCGCCGGCCCAGCATGAGGTCGCTGCGGGAGAACTCGCTGATCAGCCGGACGGTCTGCGGGCCGGCCCAGGGCAGGTCCACCCCCGCGGTCTGCGGCGAGCGGTGCTCCTGGCGCAGTCCCAGTTCCTCCACCGCGACGACGCAGCCGAACCGTTCGGAGAAGAGCTCGGAGAGGATGCGCGGGATCGGTTCGCGGGGCTGCTCCCCGTCGAGCCAGCGCCGGACCCGGGAGGTGTCGGTGCTGACGTGGTGGGCGCCGGTCTGCCGCGCCCGCCGGTTCACCTGCCGCGCGAGCTCCCCCTTGGACCATCCGCTGCGCACGAACCACGAACCCAACCGCGTGTTGGGCTGCTTGTCGCCCACAGGAACGCCCCCATCCCGGGTCTCCCCGCCGATGTCCGCCGGATCAGGTGCGCCGGGCGGATGCGCGGGGCGAAGCCGTCGGCGTGCCCGCGGACCGACACCCTGCCGTCCTCGTTGTTGAACCGAACGTAATCCTACGGTCACCGGTGCACGTGCATCGTCACGGAAACGCCACCATTCGCCACCCCCGGGGGCGGGCCCCGGGGCGGTTCCCCGCGATTCACTGGTCCCGTGGTGTCCGGAGAACGCCGGGGGCGGACGGGAGGCCGCGGGGGGCGCGCACCGCGGGCCGCACCACCCGTCGAGCCGAACCCCTCGCTGCGAACACAGAGTCACCACTGCGTAACCATCGGCGACCACGACCCGTTGGGGGTGACATGGACTTCATGCTCGGCTCACGGCGCCGCAGCCGCGCCTCGCTGTGCACCACGGTGGCGGAGTACGCCGGGCTGTGGGGGTGGACGGTGGTTCCCGGCGCGCGCGTCGTGCGCGGCGGCACCTGCTCCTGCGGGGCCCCGGACTGCGCCGCCCCGGGGGCGCACCCGCTGCCCGGTGGCACCGGGATCGCGCCGGGGACCCCGCTCGAGCGCATCCGGTCGGTGTGGGAGGAGGCGGAGGACGCCTCGGTGCTGCTGCGGGTGGGCGTCTCCTTCGACGTCATCGACGTCGGCGAGCGGGCCGGGGCGCGGGCCCTCGCGCGGCTCGAGCGGATGGGCACGCGGCTGGGGCCCGTCCTGGCCACGCCGACCGGGCGCGCACTGTTCTTCGTCGCGCCCGGCGCCGCGGGCGAGCTGCCGGAGCTCCTGTACCGGATGGGCTGGGACGACGCGGACCTGGACCTGCGCTCCCTCGGCCCCGGCGACCACGTGACCGCCCCGCCCTCGGACCTCGGCTCGTACGGCCCGGTGCGCTGGCTGCGGCGGCCGGCGCCCTCGCCGTCGGGCGGGCACGGCACGGTGCCGCCCCCCGAGGCCCGGCTGGTGCTGGGCACCCTGGCCTACGCCTGCCACCGGGAGCGCCGGTCGGCGGCCTCCCGGCTCGTGCCCTCCTGAAGCCCCGCCCGGCCGAAGTCCCGCCCGGCTGCGGGGACGCGCGAACGGCGGGGGCGGCACCCCGGTGTCGGGGTGCCGCCCCCGCCGTTCGCGCGTGCGGCCGCCGGTTCGCGCGTGCGGCCGTCAGCCGAGCAGTGCGTCGACGAACGCCTCCGGCTCGAACGGGGCCAGGTCGTCCGCGCCCTCGCCGAGGCCGATCAGCTTGACCGGCACGCCCAGATCGCGCTGGACGGCGATCACGATGCCGCCCTTGGCCGTGCCGTCCAGCTTGGTCAGGACGATGCCCGTGATGCTGACGACCTCGGAGAAGACCCGGGCCTGTACCAGGCCGTTCTGCCCCGTGGTGGCGTCGAGCACCAGGAGCACCTCGTCGACCGGGCCGTGCTTCTCCACGACCCGCTTGACCTTGCCGAGCTCGTCCATCAGGCCGGTCTTGGTGTGCAGCCGGCCGGCGGTGTCCACCAGGACCGTGTCCGCGCCCTCGGCGATGCCCTCCTTGACCGCGTCGAAGGCGACCGAGGCGGGGTCGCCGGCCTCGGGTCCGCGCACGGTGCGCGCCCCGACGCGCTCGCCCCAGGTCTGCAGCTGGTCGGCCGCGGCGGCGCGGAAGGTGTCGGCCGCGCCCAGGACGACGCTGCGGCCGTCGGCGACCAGGACCCGGGCCAGCTTTCCGGTGGTGGTGGTCTTGCCGGTGCCGTTGACCCCGACGACCATCACCACGGCGGGACGGGCGGTGCCGTCCTCGGCGGTGTGGCGCGCGGTGCGCAGGGCGCGGTCGGTGTCGGTGCCGATCAGTGCGAGGAGCTCCTCGCGGAGCAGGCCGCGCAGCTCGTCGGGGGTGCGGGTGCCGAGCACCTTCACCCGGGTGCGCAGCCGGTCCACCAGTTCCTGGGTGGGTGCGACGCCGACGTCCGCGGTGAGCAGGGTGTCCTCGATCTCCTCCCACGTGTCCTCGTCGAGGTGCTCGCGGGAGAGCAGGGAGAGCAGGCCCTTGCCGAGGGAGGTCTGGGAGCGGGAGAGCCGGGAGCGCAGCCGGACCAGGCGGCCGGCGGTCGGTTCGGGGACCTCCAGCTCCGGGACCGGCAGCGGGGCCGGCGGGGCGGCCGGGGCCGGCGGCTCCTCGACGACGACCGGCGCCCCGGGCAGCCCGACGTCCTCGACGGTCCGGCGGGGTTCCTCCCGCGGTGGCGCGGCCTCCTCGCCGACCTGCGGCTCGGCGGGCGCGACCGGGCGCCGCGGGGGCGGCAGGGGCTTCCTGCGCCGGGTGGTGACCACCAGCGCGCCGGTCGCACCGATCACGACCAGGGCGATGACTGCGATGAGGATGACGATTTCCATAACCCGTCCAGTATCGGCCACGCTCCCCTCATCGGGGCACTGCTCGCCATTCCCCGTGCGCCGTGTGGCGGACCACCAGGTCGGCGCGCTCCCTTCCCGCGGCCACCCGCCGCGCGTTGGCCTCGTCGGACTCGCGCACGAACCGCTCGGCCTCGGCGCGGGGCCGGCCGAACCGGTGGTGGCGTTCGACGAGCCTGCGCACGCGCTCCCCGTCGTCGAGGTCGACCCACCACACCTCGTCCAGCAGGGCGGTGACGCGGGGCCAGGGGTCGTCGTCGAGCAGGAGGTAGTTCCCCTCCGTGATCACCAGCGGGGTCCGCGCGGGCACGGGGATGCTGCCGGCGACCGGCTGGTCCAGTTCCCGGTCGAAGGCCGGGGCGTGGACGGTCTCCCCCTCCCGCGGGCTGCGCAGGCGTTCCAGGAGGGCGGCGTAGCCGTGCGGGTCGAAGGTGTCGGGGGCTCCCTTGCGGCCCAGGCGGCCGGTGCGGCGCAGTTCCGCGTCGGCGAGGTGGAAGCCGTCCATCGGCACCACCGCGGCCAGGTCGCCCAGGCGGTCCGCCAGGTGCCGGGCCAGGGTGGACTTGCCCGCGCCCGGAGGGCCGGTGATGCCCAGGACGCGGCGGCCCGGTGCGGCGGCGAGCCGGCGGGCCCGCTGTTCCAGTGACTGCGCTCGTGTCATGGAACCAGCGTGCCCCGCCGTCCCGGACGGGGGACGGCGGGGGCACTCGGGCCGGGCGCTCGGGCCCGGGCACTCGGGCCGGGGCGGGCGCGGCGGGCGTCAGCCCATTTCCTCCAGCGCCTTGCCCTTGGTCTCGGGCACGTACTTCAGGACGAAGAAGAAGGACAGCACGGCGAAGACGGCGTACATCCAGTAGGCGCCCGACAGGTTCCACTCGGACAGGCTGGGGAACGTCACGGTGATCACCCAGTTGGCGATCCACTGGGCCGCGGCGGCGACGCCCAGGGCCGCGGCGCGGATCCGGTTGGGGAACATCTCGCCCAGGAAGACCCAGACGACCACGCCCCAGGACAGGGCGAAGAACAGCACGAAGACGTGGGCGGCGACCAGGGCGACCGCGCCCTGGGTGTCCGGGATGGTGATGTCGTCGCCGGTGCCGGTCTTGAAGGAGAAGGCCCAGGCGGCCACGGCCAGCGAGACCGCCATGCCGGCCGATCCGACCAGGGCCAGCGGCTTGCGGCCGACCCTGTCGACCAGGGCGATGGCGACGAAGGTGCCGACCAGGTTGATGATCGAGGTGGTGAGGCTGTAGAAGAGCGAGCCCTCGGTGTCGATGCCGACCGACTGCCACAGCGCCGACGAGTAGTAGAAGATCACGTTGATGCCGACGAACTGCTGGAAGACCGACAGCAGGATCCCGACCCAGACGATCGGCAGCAGGCCCAGGCGGTTGCCGCGCAGGTCGGACAGGGTCGGCTTGCGGTCGCTGCGCAGCAGCGCCTCGATCTCGTCGGCCCGGCGGTCCAGGTCCATGGTGTGGCCCTCGACCTCGCCGAGGACCTGCTTGGCCTTCTCCCTGCGCCCGACGGAGATCAGGTACCGCGGCGACTCGGGGATGGCCAGCGTCAGCAGGCCGTAGAGCGCCGCGGGGACGAACATGATGCCGAGCATCCACTGCCAGGCCTCCAGGCCCGCCAGTTCGTTGCGGGTCTCGCCGCCGGCCGCCTGCGCGACGGCGTAGTTGACCAGCTGGGAGATGACGATGCCGGAGACGATGCCCAGCTGCTGCAGCGAGCCGAGCCGGCCGCGGTAGGCCGGAGGGGCGACCTCGGCGATGTAGGCGGGGGCGATGACCGAGGCCATGCCGATGCCCAGGCCGCCGACGATCCGCCAGAAGCCGAGGTCCCAGACGGAGAAGGGGAGCATCGAGCCGATGGCGCTCGCGGTGAACAGCACCGCGGCGATCTGCATGGAGCGGATGCGGCCGATCCGGTCGGCGAGGCGGCCCGCGGTGGCCGCTCCGACGGCGCAGCCGAGGAGGGCGGACGAGACGACGATGCCGATCTCGGCGCTGCCCACGCCGAAGCGGTCCCGGATGCCGGTGACGGCGCCGTTGATCACGGCGCTGTCGTAGCCGAAGAGGAAACCGCCCATGGCGGCCGCCGCGGTGATGAACAGGACGTGGCCGAGGTGCTCCGGATGGGCCTTGCGGGCCTCCGGTTCGACCACCGGTTCGGGACTCGTCACGGGTGCTCCTGGGCGTGGGGTGACCTTCGAGTGTCAGGTGGTTCTGCTCGTCTCACCACTCGAAGGCTTTGGAAACCTCCCAGAGGTTATTCGTTCATCTCTCGAAGCCGAAACCCGGCATTGACCATGGAAGACCAAGTCCGACGTTCACCGCGTGAACGTTCTTCGGGTGTCAGCGCAGTCGCTGACTGACCACCTTGGAGACGCCGTCCCCCTGCATGGAGACGCCGTAGAGTGCGTCGGCGACCTCCATCGTGCGCTTCTGGTGCGTGATCACGATCAGCTGCGAGGCGTCCCTGAGCTCCCTCAGGAGCCCGATCAGCCGCTGCAGGTTGGTGTCGTCCAGGGCCGCCTCCACCTCGTCCATGACGTAGAACGGGCTGGGCCTGGCCTTGAAGATCGCTACCAGCACCGCGACCGCGGTCAGCGACCGCTCCCCGCCAGACAGCAGGGAGAGCCGCTTGACCTTCTTGCCCGGCGGCCGCGCCTCCACCTCGACGCCGGTGGAGAGCATGTCGCCGGGGTCGGTCAGCACCAGCCGCCCCTCGCCGCCGGGGAACAGGCGGGAGAAGACCCCCTCGAACTCGCGGGCGGTGTCGTGGAACGCGGCGGAGAACACCTGCTCCACCCGCTCGTCCACCTCCTTGACCACCGCCAGCAGGTCCGCCCTGGTCCTGCGCAGGTCCTCGAGCTGCTCGGTGAGGAACTTGTGCCGCTCCTCCAGGGCCGCGAACTCCTCGAGCGCCAGGGGGTTGACCCGGCCCAGCCGGGCGAACGCCTTCTCGGCCGCGGCCAGGCGCCCCTCCTGCTCGGCCCGGTCGAAGGGACGCGGCCGGTTCCTCGGGTGCTCCGGGTCCTCGGGCAGCTCCTCCCCCGGGGCCGGAGGGGACGCGGGGACCGGCCGGTCCGGTCCGTACTCGGCGATCAGGGTCTCCGGTTCGACCCCGTGGTCCTCCAGCGCCTTGGCCTCGAGCTGCCCGATGCGCGCCCGCTTCTCCGCGCCCAGCACCTCGCCCCGGTGCACCGAGTCGGTCAGCGCGTCCAGCACCGCCTCCAGCTCGCGTCCCCGCGCCCGCTCCGCGGTGAGCTCCGCCTCGCACCCGGCGCGTTCGCGTTCGGCCGCGGCCCGGTCCTGTTCGGCCCTCGCCAGTGAGGCCTCGACGTGGCGGAGCAGGTTCTGCGCGCCCGCGGCCACGGCCCCGGCGACCGCCGCCTCCCTGGCCGCCCGGGCCCGGTGCGCCCGGGCGCGGGCGCGGGCCTCGCGCTCGGCGCGGGCGGCGCGGTCCAGGGCGTCGGCCCGGCCCGCGAGCGCCCGGACCCGCTCCTCGTGGGTGCGGACCGCCAGCCGCGCCTCGGTCTCGGCACGGCGGGCGTCCGCGCCCTCCTCGGCGAGCCGGTCGCGCCGCGAGGTGTCCGGCTCCTCGTGCGCGGGCGCGCCCCCGCCCCCGGCCTCCGCCTCCGCCTCCGCCTCCGCCTCGGCCAGTCTCCGGCCCAGCTCCCCGGCCCGCTCCTGCGCCTCCTCCAGCGAGGCCCGCGCGTGCTCCACGGCCGCCGCGGCCCGCTCCGCCTCCGCCTCCGCGGCGCGCGCCTGCCCGCCGAGCAGGCCCAGCTGCCGGTCGACCGCCGACTTCTCCTTGTCGGCACGCCGCCGGGCCCGCGCCAGTTCCTCGACGCGGTCCGCGCACCGGGTCCGCCGTTCCTGCGCCTCCTGCTGGGCCCGGGCGGCCGCGGCGCAACGCACGGCCAGCCGCCCGAGTTCGGCGGCCGCCTCGTCCACCGCGGCCCGGACCTCCAGCAGGCTGGGGGCGCCTGCGGACCCGCCGTGGGCGAAGTGGGTCCCCAGCACGTCGCCCTCCGCGGTGACCGCGGTCAGGTCCGGACGGGCGGTGACGAGCGCGCCCGCCTCCTCCAGCGAGGGCACCACCACGACCTTGTGCAGCAGCCGCCGCACCGCGGGCAGCAGCCGCTCCGGACCGCTCACCAGCGACGCCGCCCACAGCGCCCCGGCGGGCGGCTCCCCCGCGGGCCCCCCGTCGTCCGGGCCTCCGTCCCCCGGGCCCCCGTCCCGGGCCACCGCCGCGGGCTCCGGGGCCCGCTCCGCCGCCAGGATCAGGGCCGCGCGTCCCGCGTCCTCCTTGCGCAGCAGGTTCAGCGCCTCCACGGCGGCCTCCGGACCGGAGACCGCCACGGCGTCCGCCGCCGCACCCAGGGCCGCGGCGACGGGGACCTCGTGCCCGGGGGCGGCGGTGAGCAGTTCGGCGGCCGGCCCCAGCAGCCCGGTCAGGCGCTCGCCCGCGGCGAGCAGGGCGCCGCTGCCGTCCTTGCGGCGCAGCCCGAGGGCCAGTGCCTCGTGGCGGGCGGAGAGCGCGGCGTGCTCGCGCTCGGCCCGGGTGGCCTCCTGCCGCGCCTCCCGGTGCGCCCGCTCCGCCCCGGCCAGCTCCTGCGCGGCCTCCTCCAGCTCGGCCTCCAGGCCTTCGCCCCCCGCCTCGGCGTCCTCGACCCGGGCCCTGAGCTCCTCGTACTCCTCACGGGCCGCCTGCGCGCGCCCGGCCGCCTCGTCCCGCACGGCACCGAGGCGGTCGGTCTCCGCCCGGGCCGCGGCCGCGCGGTCGCGCGCCGCGCCCGCCCGGGCGTGCAGCCGGGCCAGGCCCTCCCGCCGGTCCGCGGCCGCCCGCGCGGCCTCCCGGAGCCGGCGGTCCTCGTCCGCCAGGGCGTCCTCCAGGCCGGCCCGCAGTTCCTCGGCCTCCTCCAGTGCGGCCCGGGCCGCATCGAGGGCCTCGGCGAGTTCCGCCTCCTGCTCGCGGATCCGGGCCGCCTCGCACTCGGTCTCCTCGGGGTCGCGCCCGGGAGGACGCTCCCCGGACCCGACGCTGCTCGCGTGCCGCACACGCTGCCGGGCGAGTCCGACGGTGCCGTGCACCCGTTCGGCCAGCCGGGACAGCCGGTGCCAGGTGTCCTGGGTGCGGGCGAGCCCGGGGGCCAGCCGGGCGGCCCGATCCTCCAGCTGCGCCTCCCGCCGCCGGGAGGCGGCCAGCTCAGCCTCGGCCTCCGCCCTGCGGCGCTTGAGCTCGGCCTCGTCGGCGAGTTCGGAGCGCAGCGCCTCGCGCAGGGTCACCAGGTCGTCGGCGAGCAGCCGCAGGCGGGCGTCGCGCAGTTCCGCCTGGACCACCGCGGCGCGGCGCGCGGCCTGCGCCTGCCGGCCCAGGGGTTTGAGCTGCCGCCGCAGTTCGGCGACGAGGTCCTGCACCCGGGTGAGGTTCGCCTGCATGGCGTCCAGCTTCCGCAGCGCCTTCTCCTTGCGCTTGCGGTGCTTGAGGACGCCTGCGGCCTCCTCGATGAACGCCCTGCGGCCCGTCGCGTCGGCGTGCAGGACCGAGTCCAGCTGCCCCTGCCCGACGATGACGTGCATCTCCCGGCCGATGCCGGAGTCGGACAGGAGTTCCTGGATGTCGAGCAGGCGGCAGGTGTCCCCGTTGAGCCGGTACTCGCTGCCGCCGTTGCGGAACATCGTCCGGGTGAGGGTGACCTCGGCGTACTCGATCGGCAGGGCGCCGTCGCCGTTGTCGATGGTCAGGCTCACCTCGGCCCGTCCGAGCGGGGGCCTGCCGGAGGTGCCGGCGAAGATGACGTCCTCCATCTTGCCGCCGCGCAGGGACTTGGCCCCCTGCTCGCCCATCACCCACGAGAGCGCGTCCACCACGTTGGACTTGCCGGAGCCGTTGGGCCCGACCACGCAGGTGATGCCGGGTTCGAAGCGCAGCGTCGTCGCCGATGCGAAGGACTTGAAGCCGCGCAGGGTCAAGCTCTTCAGGTGCACCTCGACGACTCTACCGGCCGTCCCCGCGAGACCCCCGGTTTCACCGGCGGGTCGGAAGGGCAGATCACCTGTGGGCGACCGGCCCGGGAGGGGGCCATGAAGAAGGGACGCCGAAGCGTCCCTGCACATCCTCAAGCGGTGACGTTGCTCCCCGTCGCCCGCACGGGCGGGGAGATCAGGTGAGCGCCGGCTCCGCCTGGTGCATGTCGATCCCGCTGAGCAGCGAATCGTCGCGCGACGCCGCAGCCAGCGCGTCGTTCTCGGCCTGCATCCGAACGATCTCGGACTCCAGGTCCTGAACGCGCTGCTGAAGGCGTCGCATCTCGGCGAGGAGTCGAGGGTCGGGGCCGCCGACGTAACCGAGAAGCGCCTTTGCCATGATGGATGGTCCTCCACGCTGAGTGACCGACCGTACGGAGCGGTAAGGTCATTGAGGGTGTCGCACCCGCCGTGTGCGCCATTGCCGCGGTTCCGAACGCCGAACGGCTGGGGTGCGCGGGGCTTCCAGCGTCTCACCAATTGGTTTGAGGGTCAACACGATCACGGCTCGCTCGACCGGACCGCCACTCCTCCGGCCGTGTGCGAAGGCCGGTGCGCGGGCCTGCTGCCACTGCGCGGGGCGGCCCGGGGGGCCGTGTCGATCATCCTTGGGACCGGAGTCAAGCACGGCCGACCCCTGGTTGGCAACCGTCCGCCGGTGCCTGCCCGGCGGGCATGACGCCGGCACGGAAACAGCAGGTCGCCCTCCGCTTGTGCGGCAGCCGGGTCAGCGGATCGCGAAGCCGTCGTACCCCCCTCGCGGCTCACCCCACAGATCGGCGACGCCGTCGACCCTCCCCGGCGCCCCTCCCGTGCGCAGCTTCTCCAGCAGCAGTTCGCACCTGTCCCTGGGGCCCTCGGCCACCACCTGCACCCGCCCGTCCTCCAGGTTGGAGGTGTAGCCGGCCAGCCCGCCGATCTCGAGCGCCCTGGCCCTGGTCCACCAGCGGAATCCCACACCCTGCACACGGCCCCGCACCCAGGCGGTCAGCCGGACATTGTCGTTCATCTCAGCACGCTACCGCGGGAGTTGCGGAGGCTCCGCAGCCGCCGTCCCCACACATGGCGTACAGTCCCCCGCCAAGGGATTCACCCGTTCGAGTGATCTCGAACGTCCGGTCACACGGAAGGCAGGAGATGGGCAGCCACCGTCGCACCGCCCCGGTCCCCGAGCCCGCCGCGACGCCCCGCGGCCGGCGCGCGGCGCGCCGACGCGGAAGCCCGGTGCGCACCGGGCTGCTGGCGTCGTCCGCCGCTCTCGCGGCAGGAGCCGTGGGCATGGCCTCGGGGCTGATCCCCGCCCCCGGGGGAGAGCCGGGGTTCGGCCACTCCCTGGCCCGGCAGGACTCCGACGCCGTCGCGGGCGCCGACCGCTCCCCCTCCGCCCCGGCCGTCGTCGCCCCCTCGGCCCCTCCGGACCGGGGCCGGGCCCCCGCCGGCCGGGACGACAGGCGCGCCCCGGCCCCGTCCCCCTCCGCCTCCTCCCCGGGGCGGCCGGAGTCCCGGGAGCCGGAGAAGGCCGCCGCACCCACCAGGACGGCCCGGCCGGCGCAGGAGGCGCCCGCCCCGAGGACGCCGGGGGCGCAGGAGGCCTCCGGCCGGGACGACGGCGTCGCCGGCCTGCGGGCCGCGGTGCTGACCCTGGTCAACAAGGAGCGGGCACGGGCCGGTTGCGGGCCGGTCGCCGAGGACGGCGCACTGACCCGGCTGGCGCAGGGCTTCAGCGAGGACATGGCGCTCCGGAACTTCTTCGACCACGTCGACCCCGACGGCGACAGCCCCTGGGACAGGGCCGCCGAAAAGGGCATCACCAACCTCGGCGGGGAGAACATCGCCCGGGGCCAGGCCGACGCCCGCGCGGTGATGGAGGCCTGGATGAACAGCCCCGGTCACCGCGCGAACATCCTCAACTGCGACTACCGCACCCTCGGCGTCGGGGTGGAGACGGGGTCCGGCGGCCCGTGGTGGACGCAGAACTTCGGGTTCTGACACCGCCGCGGGCCGGACGCCGCCCGCCGGTCACCCGCCGGCCCGCGCCGCCCCTGCCGGGGACCGCCCGCCGGCGGTGACGGCGAACGCGCGGACCGCGACGGCCGCGATCAGCACCGCGGCCGCCATCTGGACCGCCCACAGGAGCTCGACGGGGGTCGGCGCGCGGAGGACGTCCCCGGTCCCGCCGGGTCCCACCACCGAGGTGAGCAGCGTCCAGCCGGCGCCGGTGAACAGCACGCCCGTACCGATCCACACGGCGGTCATGACGGTGCCCGTGCGCACCCGCCGCCCCGCCGGGCGCAGCAGTGCCCACAGCCCCAGGGCCGCGCAGACCGCGGCGATCACGTGCACCCCCTCCGTGAGGCGGACGCCGACTCCGAGCGGGAGCGCGTCCCTCTCGAACAGCGGCACCTCTGCACCCGCGGCCCACAGCCCGTGCAGGACCGCGGCGGCAAGAACCGTCGCGGAGGCCGCCGCGGCGACGGTCCGCGCCACCGCGCCGGGCCCGGGGGCGGACGCCCGGCTCCCGACCGGCTCCGTCAGCGCGCCGCCCCAGCGGGCCCGGACCCACAGGGCGAGAGCCGCCACCAGGGCCAGGCCCTGGACTGTGAACCCGGTGTACACGACGCCGAACACCCACGGCTGCACCAGGGGGGCCTGGCCTGATCCGGCCGCCTGCGCCTCTCCCCCGCCGTCGGCCCCCAGCAGGAGGACCAGCCCGGCGACCGGGGCGGCCAGGACGACCGGGACGAGCAGTCCGGTGCCCACCCACGTGGGGAGCAGCAGCGGCCAGGCAGGGGCCCGCAGGCTCCGGGCGCCGGCCAGGAAGACGCCCACGCCCAGGGCTCCGACGGCCAGGCCGACGGTGAGCATGTTGAGCCAGAAGAAGGCGGGTGCGTCGGCGAGGGCGCCGTCACCGAGCCCGGTGGTCCCTCCGGTGACCCAGTGGACCTTCAGCGCCAGGTACGGCACGACGGCCACCATCTCCGTCAGGCACAGCAGCCGCAGCGCCCGGCGGGAACGGGGCCGGTCCCCCGGCGGCCCGTTCCGGGACGCGTCGGCGGACGACTCGGCGGAGGACGACTCGGCGGCGGACGGCGCGGTGGCGGACGGTAAGGAGGGGAACAGCGCAAGGGGCCGGAGCGGCTTTTCGGTCATGCCCCGATACTCCGGCCGGCGGGCCCGACCGTCGTCGCCCCGCGGCCCGAAGGGGCGTCATCCTGCCGGATGATTCCGGGGCCGGGGCGCGCAGTCCCGCGGAACGAGGCCGCGGTTCAGCCCGCGGAAGGGCGCGGCGGGCGCTGGCAGGCGGGGCAGTAGTAGCTGGAGCGGTTCATGAACGGCCGCCGCCGGATGGCGGTCCCGCAGCGGCGGCACGGCTCGTCCTGGCGCCCGTAGGCGTCGAGCGAGCGGTCGAAGTAGCCGCTCTCCCCGTTGACGTTGACGTACAGGCTGTCGAAGCTGGTGCCGCCCTGGGCCAGGGCCTCGGCCATCACCTCGCGCACCGCCGCGACGAGTTCGGCGGTGCGGGGGCGGGTCATCGTCGCCGTCGGCCGGTCGTAGTGCATCCGCACCCGCCACAGGGCCTCGTCGGCGTAGATGTTGCCCACGCCGCTGATCAGGGACTGGTCGAGCAGGGCGCGCTTGAGGGTGGTGCGGCGGCGGCGCAGGGCGAGGTGGAAGGCGTCCTCGTCGAAGGCCGGGTCCATCGGGTCCCGGGCGATGTGGGCGACGACCGACGGGGTCGCCTCCGGGTCGTGCGGGTCCGCCTCGTGCACGGACAGGCCGCCGAAGGTCCGCTGGTCCACGAAGCGCAGTTCGGTGCCGAGGGCGTCGGCGAAGCGCACGCGCACCCGCAGGTGGGTCTCGTCCGGGGCGTCGTGCGGCTGCACCAGGAGCTGCCCGCTCATTCCCAGGTGCGCCAGCAGCGACTCCCGTGCCCGTCCGGGCGGTGCGTCCTGGGGCTCCGGTGCGGCCCCCGGCTCCTCCAGCGGCAGCCACAGGTACTTGCCGCGCCGGTGCGGGGCGCCGAGGACGCGGCCGGTCAGCCGTCCGGCGAAGTCGGCCGGGCCGGCGGCGTGCCGTCGCACCGCGCGGGGGTGGCGGACCTCGGCGGAGGCCACGCGGCGGCCGGCGACCCAGCGCTCCAGTCCGCGCCGGACGACTTCGACCTCGGGGAGTTCGGGCACGGGAACGCTCCTGGAACGGGGAAGCGGGACGGTGGGAAGGGGTGGGACGGGAACGGAAGGCGGGAGGGGGCGGGACTGCACGGGACGCGGGCGGGGCCCGGCGGGCGGGCGCGGGCCGCGGACGCGCACGGCCCACCTGGCGGATGCCGGTGGGCCGTGCGACTGGTGCCGGTGCGGACCGGCCGCTACAGGGCGGCCGTCTCCGCGGAGTCCGCGGGCGCGGGACCGCCGGAGGCGGCCTCCTGCTGCTCGCGGATGGTGTTCCAGGCCGCCTCGGCGGCCTGCTGCTCGGCTTCCTTCTTGCTGCGGCCGGTGCCGGTGCCGTACTCGACACCACCGACGCGGGCGGCAGCCGTGAAGGTCTTCTCGTGGTCCGGCCCCGACTCGCTGACCAGGTACTCCGGGACGCCGATGCCCGCCGTCGCGGTGAGCTCCTGGAGGCTGGTCTTCCAGTCCAGTCCGGCCCCGAGGTTGGAGGACTTCTCGATGAGCGGGTCGAAGAGCCGGTGGATCAGCTCGGTGGCCGCCTTGAGTCCCTGGTCGAGGTAGACCGCGCCGATGACGGCCTCCAGGGTGTCCGCCAGGATCGACGCCTTGTCCCGGCCGCCGGTCCCCTCCTCGCCCCGGCCGAGCCGGACGAAGGTGCCCAGCTCCAGCCCCGGGCCACCTCTGCGAGGGCCCGCGAGTTGACCACCGCGGCCCGGAGCTTGGCCAGCTGGCCCTCCGGCAGGTCGGGGTGGACGCGGTAGAGCGTGTCCGTCACGACCAGGCCGAGCACGGAGTCCCCGAGGAACTCCAGCCGCTCGTTGGTGGGCAGGCCGCCGTTCTCGTACGCGAAGGAGCGGTGGGTCAGCGAACGCACCAGAAGGGCGGGATCGAGTGTGTACCCGAGCCGCCCTTCCAGGAGCGTGAGGGACGAGGCCGTCTGCGCCGGCTCGCTCCCGCGGCTGCGGGAGGGCTTGGTGGCGTCCGACATAGCGCCTCTCACCCGCCGATCAGACCTCGAGGACCTGACGACGGTTGTAGGTGCCGCAGCTCGGGCACGCGATGTGCTGCAGCTTCGGCTCGTGGCAGCGCTCGCACGCCACGAGGGTCGGAACCGCAGCCTTCCACTGCGAACGGCGGTGGCGCGTGTTGCTGCGCGACATCTTCCGCTTCGGAACAGCCACGGCTACTTCTCCTGGTTCTCGTCGGCGCCGTCGGCGCCGCTCGCGTCATCGGTCGCGCCGTCCTCGGTGGAGTCGGCGAATCCCTTCAGTGCCGCCCACCGGATGTCGACGGCTTCGTGGTGGTGGTCCGGGTCGTCCGCGAGCCGCTCTCCGCACTCGGAGCACAGGCCCGGGCAGTCCTCCCGGCACACCGGCTGCAGGGGCAGTGAAAGCACCACCGCGTCCCGCAGCACGGGCTCGAGGCCGATCAGATCGTCCTCGACAACGAGTTCCTCCTCCTCGTCGCCGTCCTCGTCCGGGGCGGGCTTGACGCCGCCCCGCCGGTCGTCGGCGTCGGGGTAGGAGTACATCTCCTGGAAGCGCACGTCCAGCTGCTGCTCGACGGGCTCCAGACAGCGTACGCACTCTCCTTCGAGCGGTGCGGTGGCGGTCCCCGTGACGAGCACGCCCTCCATCACCGACTCGAGGCGCAGGTCCAGCTCGACCGTCGCGCCCTCGGGGACGCCGATCACGTCGAGACCGAGGTCCGCGGGAGCCGGCACCGAGCGGGAGACCTTCTTCATCGCGCCAGGACGACGGCCCAGCTCGCGTGTGTCGAACACGAGCGGGTCGCGGTGGTCAAGGCGGGCGTTCAGGGCTTCCTGCTTTCCTCGGTGTGGCCTTCCCGGACACGGTCACGGGCAGCCGACATCACCAGCACTCCGAACAGCTGGAGGTGTCAGGATAACGGACGCGCCGTCCTGCCCCAACTCGCCCCTTGCGCCCCGGGCCGTCAACGGCCCTGGTCCAGCTCCCGCAGCCGGTCCAGGTCGATCATGGCGGTGTCGAAGAAGCTGGTCTCGTCCAGTCCGCCACCGGGCAGGGGGGCCGCCGCGGAGGGCTGCTGAGGGAGGGCCGGCTGCGAGGACTGCGCCTGCTGCTGCCAGTCGTGGCCGGCGCCGTACGCGCCCTGCCCGTACGCGTCCTGTCCGTACCCGTCCTGCCCGTAGGCGCCCTGGCCGTGCGTGCCCCGGCCGTCGCCGGGCTGCCCGTAGGGGTCCTGGGCGTAGGGGGCCTGGCCGTAGGAGTCCTGGGCGTAGCCGTCCTGCGTGTAGGGCTGCTGGGCGTAGCCGTCCTGGGCGTAGGGCTGCTCCTGCCCGTACCCGGACTGCGCGTAGGCGTCCTGGCCGTAGCCGGACTGCTGGTGGTCGTAGCCGCCGTCCCCGTACTGCGCGGCGGGCGCGTACGGGTCCGGGTACGCCTCGGCGGGCGCGTGGCCCGGCTGCTGCGGGGCGGGCCGCACCGGGACCTCGGGGACCTCCGAGGGCACCCCGGCAAGGCCGGCCAGGTACTCGGCGTCGCTCTGCGCGCCGCCGGGGAGCGCCATCGAGTCCTGGGCCGCCATGTGGGCGGCGAGGTCGTCGGCCTCGCGGTGGCCGACGAGCTTGAGCCGGCCGCGGCCGACCGCCTCCAGCGTCTTGGACAAAACGGCCTCGAAGGCGCCGAGCTTGGCGTCCACGTACGCGTCGGCGCGGCGGCGCAGGGTCTCGGGGTCCGAGCTGCGCTCGGGGGCGTCCTCGTCGGCCGTTCCGTGCTCGTCGAGGCCCGGGCCGCGGCCCAGGAGCTTCTCGCGGCCCCGGTCCACGGAGCCGATGGTCTTGGTCAGGACGACCTCGAAGTTGGCGAGCTTGCTGTCGACGTAGTCGTCGGCCTCCGCCCGGACCTCCTCGGCCTCGCGCCGGGCCTCGGCCAGGATCCGGTCCGCCTCCTCCTGGGAGCGCAGGGCGATCTCCGTGGCGGAGAGCAGCGAGGCGCGCTCGGCCTGCGCGGCCTCGATGATCCGCTCCGCCTCCCGGCGGGCCTCGACGACCACCTGCTCCCGGTCGCCCAGCACGCTCTGCGCCTGCGCCAGGGAGTCGGGCAGCGCGGAGCGGACCTCGTCGAGCAGGGCGAGCAGGTCCGACCGGTTGACCACGCAGGACGCCGACATGGGCATGGCACGGGCGCCCTCGACCACCGCGACGATCTCGTCCAGCTTCTTCTGCACGTCCACTTCGACTCAGGCTCTCCTCGGGCTGGGTCCGCCCGGGACCGGGCGGACCGGAACGACTCTACGTCCATCCGCCCGCCGGGCGGGGCCGGTTGACGGGGCGTCGCCCCCCGGGGGCCGCCGGGCCCGCGGCGGGCCGGCGGGTCAGCGGGCGGCCAGCCGCTCGGTCAGTTCCCCGAGCACCTCCGCGGGGACCAGGTGGGAGACGTCGCCCCCGTAGGCGGCGACCTCCTTGACCAGGCTGGAGGAGAGGAAGCTGTACGTGGGGTTGGTGGGGACGAAGAGCGTCTCCACCCCGGACAGGCCGTGGTTCATCTGGGCCATCTGCAGCTCGTAGTCGAAGTCGCTGACGGCGCGCAGGCCCTTGACGATGGCCGGGATGTCCCGCTCCTTGCAGAAGTCGACCAGCAGGCCGTGGAAGGCCTCCACCACGACGTTCCCGAACTCGGCGGTGACCCGTTCGATCAGCCGCATCCGCTCGTCGATGGTGAACAGGCCCTGCTTGGACTTGTTGATCATCACTGCGACGTGCACCACGTCGTACAGCTTCGAGGCACGGCCGATGATGTCGAGATGCCCGTTGGTGATGGGGTCGAACGACCCCGGGCAGACTGCACGGCGCAACGGTGGTTCCTCGCTTCCGGGTCCGGTCATGGCGCTTCAGCTGTGGGTTCCGAAGCTCCGTCGGCGGCGCGACCGTACCAAAGCGTCCCCTCGCCGTAGCGGCGGGCCCTGAGTGCCTCGAACCCGTCCGGCCACTGGTACTCGCCGCCCCTCGTCCTGCGTTCCACAGTGACCAGGGCACCGGCCGCGAGCCACCCTCCCGCGGCGAGTGTGAGCAGGATCTCCCGGACCTCCTCGTCGGTGACGGAGTAGGGCGGGTCGAGGAAGACCACGTCGTACGGCTCCTCCGGAGGGGGTCCGGCGATCACCTGCCGGGCCCGTCCGGCGTGCACCCGGGCCCCGGGCAGGCCCACCGTGCGGGCGTTCTCCCGGACGGTGCGGGCGGCCCGCGGGTCGGCCTCGACGAGCAGCGCGTGGCCGGCGCCCCGGGAGAGGGCCTCGAGTCCCACCGCGCCGGAGCCGGCGAACAGGTCCAGCACCCGGGCCCCGTGCAGGGTGCCGCGCAGCGACTCCCAGGTGGAGAACAGCCCTTCGCGTGCCCGGTCGGAGGTGGGGCGGGTGCCCTGCCCCGGCGGCACGGCCAGCCGGCGGCCCCCGGCGGCCCCGGCGATCACGCGCGTCATCTGCGGTTCCCTAACGTGTGGCGTGGGGCGGCGGGCGGAGCGCGTCCGCCGCCTCCACCACGATATGCGGCCCCGGACACCGGAGCGGTCCGGTGTCCCGGGCGGCCCCCGCCGGGACGGCCCGGGCGGGGCGACAGGGCGGTGCGCGGCGGGGCAAGGCGCGGCGGGGGCGGGGCGGCTCAGCCCTTGTCCAGGTACTCCGCGCGCCGGGCGTCGAGCAGGCTGTCCAGGGCGCTGCGCAGCTCCGGGTGTGCGGCCAGCTCCGGGTCGGCGGCGACCAGCGCGGCCGCCTCGTGGCGGGCGGCGGCGATGACCTCCTCGTCGTCCATGACGGCGAGCATGCGCAGCGAGGAGCGGGCCCCGGACTGGGCCTGGCCGAGCACGTCGCCCTCGCGGCGCTGCTCGAGGTCGATGCGGGAGAGTTCGAAGCCGTCCAGGGTGGCCGCGACCGCGTCCAGGCGGGTGCGGGCGGGGGTGCCCTCGGGCATGTCGCTGACGAGCAGGCACAGTCCGGGCGCCGATCCGCGGCCGACGCGGCCGCGGAGCTGGTGCAGCTGGGAGACGCCGAACCGGTCGGCGTCCATGATCACCATCGCCGTGGCGTTGGGCACGTTGACGCCGACCTCGATGACGGTGGTGGCGACCAGGACGTCGACCTCGCCGTCGGAGAAGCGGCGCATCACGTCGTCCTTGGCGTCGGGCTGCATGCGGCCGTGCAGCACCTCCACCCGCAGGCCGGCCAGCGGGCCGGCGGCGAGCCTGTCCGCCGTCTCCAGGACGGCCAGGGGCGGGCGGCGCTCCTCCCCGCCGTCCGGGCCGTCGCCGTCGGGGCCGTCCCCGTCGGGACCGTCGCCGCCGGGGCCTGCCGCGCTCCTCCCCCGCGCCCCGCCGCGCTGCTCCTTCTCGTCCTGCTCGTCGCCGATGCGCGGGCAGACCACGTAGGCCTGGTGGCCGCCCTCGACCTCCTCGCGGACCCGGTCCCAGGCGCGCGCCAGGAAGTGCGGCTTGTCCTTGGCGGGGACCACGTGCGTGGCGATGGGCGAGCGGCCGGCGGGGAGCTGGTCCAGCACCGAGGTCTCCAGGTCGCCGAAGACCGTCATCGCCACCGTGCGCGGGATGGGGGTGGCGGTCATCACCAGCAGGTGCGGGGGCTGCGCGGCCTTGGCGCGCAGGGCGTCGCGCTGCTCCACCCCGAAGCGGTGCTGCTCGTCCACGACGACCAGTCCCAGGTCGTGGAAGCGCACCACGTCCTCGATCAGGGCGTGGGTGCCGACGACGATGCCCGCCTCGCCGGTGGCCAGGTCCAGCAGCGCCCGCCGGCGGGCGGCGGCCCCCATGGAGCCGGTCAGCAGCACGACCTTGGTGGCCCTCTCCGCCCCGCCGAGCATGCCCCCCTCCGCCAGGTCGCCCATCATCGCGGTGATGGAGCGGTGGTGCTGCTGGGCGAGGACCTCGGTGGGCGCGAGCATCGCGGCCTGCCCGCCGGTGTCGACGACGGCGAGCATGGCCCGCAGCCCCACCATCGTCTTGCCCGAGCCGACCTCGCCCTGCAGGAGCCGGTGCATGGGGTGTTCGCGCGCCAGGTCGGCGAAGATCTCCGCGGAGACCTTCTCCTGGCCCTCGGTGAGGGTGAACGGCAGGCGCGCGTCGAACGCGTCCAGCAGCCCGCCGGCCGTGCGGGGGCGGGGCACGGCGGGGAGGGCGGAGTCGGCGAGGCGGCGGCGGGCCAGTTCGGCCTGGAGGACGAACGCCTCGTCCCACTTGAGGCGTTCGCGGGCGTCGGCCACGTCCGCCTTCGTGCGCGGGCGGTGGACCTTGGTCAGCGCCTCGGGGAGCGCGACCAGGCCGCGCCCGTCGCGCAGCGCGGGCGGCAGCGGGTCGGTGACGCCCTCCCAGCCGGTGGCCTGGAGGGAGTCCAGGAGGGTGTCGACGGCCTTGGCGATCTTCCAGGTGGGCAGTTTGGCCGAGGCCGGGTAGATCGGCAGGAGCCGGCCGGCGAACTCCTCCGCGGCGTCCTCCCCCGGCTCGCCGTCCAGCAGGGCGTACTCGGGGTGGGCGAGCTGGCGGGTGCGGTTGAACACCGTCACCTTGCCGGCGAACATGCCGCGCCGGCCGGGGACGAGGGCCTTGTGGTGCATGTGGGCGGCCCGGCTGAAGAAGACCAGGGTCAGGTGCCCGCTGCCGTCGGTGACGAGCACCTCCAGCCGCACGCCCCTGCCCTGGTTGTAGCGCTTGAGCTCGGCCCTGGCGACGCGGGCGACGACGGTGACGTGCTCGTCGACGGGCAGCTCGGAGAGCCGGGTCAGCTCCCCGCGCTCGGCGTAGCGGCGCGGGTAGTGGTGCAGCAGGTCCCCCGCGGTGTGCAGGTCGAGGGCGTCGGCGAACACCTTGGCGGTGCGGTCGCCGACCGTCTTGCGCAGCGGTTCGTCCAGGGCAGCCACGCCGTCCATTCCACACCATGGGGCGGACAGTGCGGGGCACCCGGGCCGCCCGGCCGGTTCACTCGACGCCGATGAGCAGCGGGCAGCCGCGGCGCCCGCCGCGGTAGACGACCGTGTCGACGGCCAGGTGCTCCTCGCGCACGTGGGCCTCGAGCCGGTCGGCCAGGTCGGCCGGGGCGTCCTCGCCGACGACGAGGGTGACCATCTCCCCGCCGGCGGCGAGCATGCGGTCCAGGACGACCGTGCCGGTCCCCACGAGGTCGCCGCCGATCACGGCGACGTCGCCGTCGATGAGGCCCAGGACGTCCCCGGCCTGGCACACCCCCGCCATGGTCCACGACCGGTGCTCGGCGACGGCGAGTTCGGCGTGGCGGGTGGCTCCGGCGGCGGCGGTCATGGCGACCACGTCCTCGTCGAAGCGGCGCGAGGGGTCGTGCACCGCCAGCGCCGCGATGCCCTGGACCGTGGAGCGGGTGGGGACGACGGCGACCCGCACCCCGTCGGCGCGGGCCTGCTCGGCGGCCGCGCCGGCGGCGGAGCGCAGGGCCTCGTCGTTGGGCAGCAGGACGACCTCGGCCGCGCGGGCGCGGCGGATCGCCGCGGCGATGTCCCCGCTGGAGGCGGGCGCGTCCGGGGTGTCGGCGACGACGGTCGCCCCGGCCTCCTCGCACAGGCGCGCGACGCCCTCGCCGCGGACCACGGCGACCACGCCGCGGCCGGTGCCCTCCCCCGGCCGGCCGGGCACGGCTGCCGCGGCGGCGCCGAAGTGGGTGATCCGGATCCGGTGGGGGCGGCCGCACTCGACGCCGGCCTCGACCGCGGCGCCCGCGTCGTCGACGTGGACGTGGACGTTCCACAGCCCCTCGCCGCCGACGACGACGAGGGAGTCCCCCAGGGCGTCGAGGCGGGCGCGCAGGGCGGGGACGGCGCCGTCCTCGGCGTCCAGCAGGTAGGTCACCTCGAAGGCGGGGCCGCCGGGCGCCGGGGGCGGGTCCCCGGCCGTCCCCGCGGAGGCGGCGGAGGCGGCGGAGGCGCAGGCGGCCGGCCGGGCGGCCCGCTCCCCGGGGCGGCCGTCGGCGAGCGGCCCCATGGGGCTCTCCCCGGTGACCGCCTCGACCAGGGCGCCCAGGACCACGACCAGGCCGCGGCCGCCGGCGTCCACCACCCCCGCCCGGGCGAGTGCCCCCAGCTGCTCGGGGGTGCGGGCCAGCGCGGTGCGGGCGGCGGCGTGGGCGGCGCGGACCACCTGCGCCGGGGGCTCCGCCGCCACCGCGGCCGCCGCCCGGGCGGCGGCCGCGGCCACCGTCAGCACCGTTCCCTCCACGGGGTGGGCGACCGCCTCGTAGGCCGAGGCCGCGGCCCGCTCCAGGGCCGCGGCCAGCAGGGCCCCGTCGACGGGCGCGGCGGCGGGCGCGGCGGCGAGGACCTCGGTCATGCCGCGCAGGAGCTGGGCGAGGATGGTCCCGGAGTTGCCGCGTGCGCCCAGGAGCGCGCCGCGGGCCATGGCGCGGACCGCCTCGGCCGGGGAGGGCTGCGGGCCGGACGCGGCGCGGGCGTCGAAGAGCGCCTCCACCGCCTCGGCCGCGGACTCCGCGGTCAGGTAGAGGTTGGTCCCGGTGTCCCCGTCGGGGACCGGGTAGACGTTGATCGCGTCCGTCTCCTCGCGCGCCCGGCCGAGCGCCTCGAGTGCCAGACGGCACCAGCTGCGCACGGCAGCCGCGTCCACACCGGTCGTTGCGGCAGCCGGCACCGGGCTCCTCCTGACACTGGGCGCTTGCGTCCGCGCTGCGGACTGGTTCCGGTTCCGCAGGCTATCGGCGACGGGCCGCGGACCCCGAGCCGCCCCGGACGGACCTGCCCGGCCCCGTGGTAGTTTCGTGGCACTGGAGTGGCCGTTGTATGCTGCTCCGGTTGCCCGGCACAGTTCGGGCCTTCACGTCCCCCAGGGCCTGCCGGACCTGTCGAATCCGGCAACCGGCGCCGACGGGACATCACCGTAAGAGCATCTGAAGTCTTTGGAGTGTCCCGTGGCTGCCAACTGCGACGTCTGCGGCAAGGGGCCGGGCTTCGGCAACAACATCTCCCACTCGCACCGTCGCACCCGCCGTCGTTGGAACCCCAACATCCAGACGGTGCGTGCTGTGGTCGGGCGGACGCCGAAGCGGCTCAACGTCTGCACCTCGTGCATCAAGGCCGGCAAGGTCGCGCGCTGACGTTCAGCGCCGCCCTGGCGGTTGCTCGAAGCCGGTCCGTCCATGACGGACCGGCTTTCTGCATGCCCTTTTCCCGTCCGGCCCTCCCGGGCGGTGTCCCGGTGCGCCGCGGCGCGGGTGCCGCGGCGCACCGGTCCGCACCGGGCCGCGGCGGTCAGCCGCGCAGCCGCCAGGCGTGGTCGACGGGACCGAGCCCGGACCCGAGCGGGAAGCCCGCGGCTATCGCCCCCGTGACGTAGTCCTTGGCCCCCGCGACCGCCTCCGGGACGTCGTGCCCGAGCGCGAGGCGGGAGGCGACCGCGGCGGCCAGGGTGCAGCCGGTGCCGTGGGTGTGCCGGTTGTCGTGGCGGCGGGCGCGGAACCAGTGCTCCTCGCGCCCGTCGGTCAGCAGGTCCACGGCCGTGTCCGGATCGGCCAGATGGCCGCCCTTGACCAGCGCCCACCGGGGGCCGTGCTCCAGCACCGCGGCCGCGGCCCGCCGCATCCCGGCCTCGTCCTCCACCCGGACCCCGGTGAGCTGCGTCACCTCGTCGAGGTTGGGGGTGGCCACCGTGGCCACGGGCAGCAGGCGGGTGCGCACCGTCTCGACGGCGTCCTGCGCCAGCAGCGGGTCGCCGTGCTTGGAGACCCCCACCGGGTCGACGACCACGGGGGCGTCCAGTCCGGCAAGGAGCCCGGCGACGGTGGCGGCCAGTCCGGCCGAGGACAGCATCCCGGTCTTGACCGCGTCGACGCCGATGTCGTCCGCCACGCTGCGGAACTGCGCCCGCACCGCCTCGGCGGGGAGTTCCCACGCCCCCTGCACGCCCAGGGAGTTCTGGGCGGTCACCGCGGTGAGCACGCTCATCCCGTGCACGCCCAGGGCCAGCATGGTCTTGAGGTCCGCCTGGATGCCCGCGCCGCCGCCGGAGTCGGAGCCGGCGACGGTGAGCACCCGCGGCGGCGCCGCGGAGGGGGTCTGTTCCATGCGGCCGAATCTACTGGTCCCCGAAGTGGTCCCATCCTCCGGCCTTGTCCCAGGGGGCCCCGTCCACGGTGACCTGCCCGGCGGCCGCCGCGTGGACGTGGCCGATCACCCGCCAGCGGGCGGGGAGCTTGGTGTCGGCGGGGAAGGTGGCGACGATGGCGTGGTCCTCGCCCCCGGTGAGGACCCACTGCAGCGGGTCGACCCCGACGGCCTGGCCGATCTCCGTCATCTGGGAGGGGACGTCGATGTCGGCCGAGTGCAGGTCGATGCGCACCCCGCTGGCGGCGGCCACGTGGCCGAGGTCGGCGACGAGGCCGTCGCTGACGTCGATCATGGAGGTGGCGCCGAGGTCCGCGGCCGCGGGCCCGGCGTGGTACGGGGGCTCGGGGCGGCGGTGCGCCTCGACGAAGGCCCGGGGGGACCTGAAGCCGCGGGAGAGCACGGCGTGCCCGGCGGCCGACCAGCCGAGCCAGCCGGTGACGGCCACCACGTCCCCGGGCCGGGCGCCGGCCCGGGTGACCGGGGCGCGGTCGCGCAGGTCGCCCAGCGCGGTGACGGCCACGGTGATCGTGTCGCCGCGCACGACGTCGCCGCCGGCCACGGCGGCGCCCGCCACCTGGCACTCGTCCCGCAGCCCGTCCATCAGTTCGCAGGCCCACGCGGCGGGCAGGTCGGCGGGCACGACCAGGCCCAGCAGGAGCACGGTGGGGACCGCGCCCATGGCGGCGACGTCCGCCAGGTTCTGGGCGGCGGCCTTGCGTCCCACGTCGTAGGCGGTGGACCAGTCCCGGCGGAAGTGCCGGCCCTCGAGCAGGACGTCGGTGGTGGCCACCACGCGTCCGTCGGGAGCCGCCACGACCGCGGCGTCGTCGCCCGGGCCGAGCCGCACTGCCTCGGTGGCGGTCAGCCGGGAGGTCATCTCCCGGATGAGGCCGAACTCCCCCAGCTGGCCTACGGTGCCCTTCATCGTTTCCCCTTCGGATGATGTCGTCGCGTCGGGCGCGGTGCACGCCGCGGCACCGGGCGGCCGGGGCGCCGCGCCGCGCCGCGGGTCTCCCCGCCCCGCCCGGGGACGCGGTAACGTTGCGTCCCCTTCCCGCATGATTCTCGTAGCCGCCCTGGAGATCGCCCGTGGTACAGGCCTACATCCTGATCCAGACCGAGGTCGGCAAGGCCTCGGCCGTCGCAGAAGTCATCTCGAGGATCCCCGGCGTCCTGCAGGCCGAGGACGTCACCGGTCCGTACGACGTCATCGTGCGCGCCGAGGCCGAGACCGTGGACGAGCTCGGCCGCATGGTCGTGGCCGAGGTGCAGCGGGTGGACGGGATCACCCGCACCCTTACCTGCCCGGTCGTCCACATCTGACCCCGTCTATGCTCGGCCGGTGAAGTTCCTCCGCCGCCCTGCCGTCCTGTCCGCCGCCGCTGCCTGCCTGCTCCTCGCGTCGGCGGGCTGTTCGGCGTTCACCGGGGCGGTGGAGGTCGCCGCCCCGTCCCCGTCCGGGGACGCCGCCCGCGCCTGCCGCGCCCTGGACGGGGCGCTGCCCGGCAGCGTCGACGGCCTGCCCGGCCGGGAGACCGACCCCGCCTCGCGCTGGACCGCCGCCTGGGGGGACCCCGCGGTGACGCTGCGCTGCGGGGTGCCGAAGCCGGAGGTCCTGACTCCCGGGAGTGAACAGTACAACCCGACGAGCGAATCGGTGGAGGTCGACGGCGTCCAGTGGCTGCCGGAGGACGTCGGGGACGGCTACCGGTTCACCACCCTCCGGCGGGAGGCCGACGTCGAGGTGTTCGTCCCGCACGCCCACGCCCCCGGGCCCGAGGTGCTGGTCGACCTGGCGGAGGCGGTCGGCCGGGCGGTGCCGCGCACGTCGTGAACCGCGGCCCCGGCCGGCCCGTCCCCGGGGCGGGGCCGGCCGGGGCCGCGGTCAGCGCAGTCCGGTGGAGCGGCGCAGGGCCGCCTCGACGAGCCGGTCCACCAGTTCGGGGTAGCTCACTCCGCTCTCCTGCCACATGCGCGGGTACATGGAGATGGGCGTGAACCCGGGCATGGTGTTGATCTCGTTGATCACGAACTCGCCGTTGTCCAGCAGGAAGAAGTCGGCGCGGACCAGGCCCTCGCAGGAGGCCGCCTCGAAGGCCGCGACGGCGAGTTCCTGCACCCGGGCGGTCTCGGCCGCGGTCAGCGGCGCCGGCACCAGCCCCTCGGCCGAGTCGATGTACTTGGCCTCGAAGTCGTAGAAGTCGTGGGCGGTCACCGGCGGGATCTCGGCGGGGACGCTGGCCCGCGGGCCGTCCTCGAACTCCAGGACGCCGCACTCGATCTCGCGGCCGCGCAGCAGCGACTCCACGATGATCTTGGGGTCGTGGGCGCGTGCCTCCTCGATCGCCGCGTCGAGGCCGTCGGGGCCGTCCACCTTGGAGATGCCCATGCTGGAGCCGGCCCGGGCGGGCTTGACGAACAGCGGCCACCCGTGGTCGTCGGCGAAGCCGGTGATCCGGGCCCGCACGGCTGCCGGGTCCTTCTCCCACTCGCGGGGGCGCACCACCGTGTAGGGGCCGACGGGCAGCCCGAAGGAGGCGAAGACCCGCTTCATGTACTCCTTGTCCATGCCGACCGCGCTGGCCAGCACCCCGGAGCCGACGTAGGGCACGCCGGCGAGCTCCAGCAGCCCCTGCAGGGTGCCGTCCTCGCCGTACGGGCCGTGCAGGACGGGGAAGACGACGTCGACCTCGCCCAGCGCCTTGGGCACCGACCCCGGCTCGGTGTAGACGAGTTCGCGGTCGGCGGGGTCGACGGGCAGGACGACCGTGCCCTCGCCCTCCACCACGTGGTCGACCGAGGGCATCCGGCGGTCGGTGATGGCCATCCGCTCGGCGTCGTCGACGGCGAGCGCCCACCGGCCGTCGGTGGTGATGCCGACCGGCAGCACGTCGTACTTGGTGCGGTCGATGGCGCGCAGCACGGCGCCCGCGGTGACCACGGAGATGCCGTGCTCGGAGCTGCGTCCGCCGAAGACGACGGCGACGCGCGGCTTGGCGGCGGTGCTGGGGGAAGAGGACTCGTTGCTCATGTCGCTTTGAGACTACCGTTCGCTGGAATCAGTGGCGTTCGGGCTTGGCGGAGCGGGACATGAGCTCCTTCAGCCCCACCATGGGCGGCTTTCCGTCGTGCACGATGTCCACCACGGTCTCGGTGATCGGCATCTCCACGCCGTGTCGACGCGCCAGATCGAGCACGGACTCGCAGGACTTGACCCCTTCGGCGGTCTGCCTGGTGACGGCGACGGTCTCCTGCAGCGTCATGCCCCTGCCGAGGTTGATGCCGAAGGTGTGGTTGCGCGACAGCGGGGAGGAGCAGGTGGCCACCAGGTCGCCCAGGCCCGCCAGTCCGGCGAAGGTGTGCGCGTCGGCCCCCATGGCGAGGCCGAGGCGGGTCGTCTCCGCCAGGCCGCGGGTGATCAGCGACGCCTTGGTGTTGTCGCCCAGGCCCATCCCGTCGGCGATGCCGACGGCCAGCGCGATGACGTTCTTGACGGCGCCGCCGAGTTCGCAGCCGACCACGTCGGTGTTGGTGTAGGGGCGGAAGTAGGGCGTGTGGCAGGCGGCCTGGAGCCTCCGGGCGACCGACTCGTCGCGGCAGGCCACCACGGACGCCGCGGGCTGGCGGGCGGCGATCTCCCGGGCGAGGTTGGGGCCGGAGAGGACGGCGACCCGCTCGGGGCCCGCCCCCGTCACCTCCTGGACGACCTCGCTCATCCGCTTGGCGGTGCCCAGTTCGACGCCCTTCATCAGGCTCACCAGCACGGTGTCCCCGGCCAGGGAGGGGGCCCACTGCGCGAGGTTGGCCCGCAGGGTCTGGGACGGGACGGCCAGGACGGCGAACTCGGCGCCCCGGGCCGCCAGGACGGGGTCGGTGGTGGCGGTGACGCCCTCGGGGACCGTCATGCCGGGCAGGTAGTCGGGGTTCTCCCTGGTGGTGTTGATCCGCTCCGCGAGCTCCGCGCGGCGGCCCCACAGGGACACCTCGCACCCGGCGTCGGCCAGGACCATCGCGAACGCGGTTCCCCAGGAACCCGTGCCGTAGACCGCGCAGCGAGTCACCGGCGCTCCCTTCCCTTTTCGTGCTTGCCCGTGCTCGCCGCGCGCAGCCGCAGCCACTCGGCCCGGGCGTCGAACCGCTCGGCCGGGGCGGTCTCGCCGCGCAGGTCGGCGAGGAGCACGGTGATGGCTTCCATGATCGTCTCGGTGACCGCGCGCAGGGTCTCCGGCGTCGGGTCGAGGCCGTAGTAGGCGGACAGGTCCACCGGCGGGCCGGCGACGACCTTCAGGGTCTTGCGCGGCAGCAGCCGCAGCCGCTTCCCGGTGGCGTACGGCGGCATGGCCTCGTTGGCGCCCCACTGGGCCACCGGGATCACCGGGGCCTTGGTCATCAGGGCGACCCGGGCGGCGCCGGTCTTGCCCGTCATGGGCCACTGGTCGGGGTCGCGGGTGAGCGTCCCCTCGGGGTATATGGCCACGCACTCGCCCGCGTTGACCGCGTCGACCGCCGCCCGGAAGGCGTTCGCGGCGTCGGTGGTCTCCCGGTAGACGGGAATCTGGCCGGTGGCGCGCAGCATCATTCCGACGAACGGGACCTTGAACAGCCCCGCCTTGGCCAGCAGCCGCGGCACGCGTCCGGTGTTGTACTGGAAATGCGCGTACGAGAGCGGGTCGAGGTACGAGTTGTGGTTCACCACGGTGATGAATCCGCCCTCGGCAGGAATGTTCTCCATTCCGCGCCAGTCACGTTTGAAGAACACCAGCATCGGCGGTTTCACCAAGACCGCTGCAAGCCGGTACCAGAAGCCGATTCTGCGGCGGGGCACCCGAACTCCTCCTCGTTACGCCGTCGGCCGGTAGCCGCGGCCGTCGCCGGCCCTGCACTCGGGCGGCCGCACAAGTGTCGCTGTACGGCTCTTCCCCTGTCGAGGAGCCGCCGGAGGTGCCACTTTAAGCCCGGGGCGGGTGATCCGAGGGGGTCGGGGCGGTCACAATGAGGACGATGCTGTGGACCCTCGTCGTGCCGTTGAAGCCGCTCGCCGTCGCCAAGAGCCGTCTGGCCCCGGCCGCGGGCGGTCTGCGGCCGGGCCTGGCGCTGGCGTTCGCCCAGGACACCGTGGCGGCGGCGGCGGACTGCGCGGCGGTGGGCGGCGTGGTGGTGGTCACCGACGACCCGACTGCGGGGGCGGCCCTGGCCGCGCTGGGCGCCGAGGTCGTCCCGGACGAGCCGGCCGCGGGGTTGAACGCGGCGCTGCGGCACGGGGCCCGGCGGGCACGGGCGGGGGGCCGCCCGGTGCCGGTGGCCGCGCTCTCCGCCGACCTTCCGGCCCTGCGCGCGCGGGAGTTGCAGCGGGTGCTGGAGCACGCCTCGGAACACGGCAGGTCGTTCCTGCCGGACGCGGCCGGGACCGGCACCACGCTGCTGGCGGCGTCCCCCGGGCACGCGCTGCGGCCCCTCTTCGGCGGCGCCTCCCGGGCGGCCCACCGCGCCTCCGGGGCGGAGGAGATCACGGCGGCGGACGTCGACTCGGTGCGCCGGGACGTGGACACCGCCGAGGACCTGCGGGCGGCGCTGCTCCTGGGGGTGGGGCCGCACAGCGCTACGCTGGCCGGCATGCAGGCGACCGCTTACACCTACTCGGCCGAGACCCGCTCCGGCAGCGTGCTGCTGGACGACGGCACCCCGGTGCCCTTCGACGCGGCGGCCTTCGACGCCGGGGGCCTGCGGCTGCTGCGGCCCGGCCAGCGGGTGCGGATCCGGACGGAGGGCGAGGGCGGGGACCGGCGGGTGGTCTTCCTCACACTCCAGACCTTCCCGGACCCCGTCTAGGACCACCGGGCGCGCAGGACCACCGGGCGCGCCGCGGCGGGCCGTGCACCCCCGTGGGACGCACGGCCCACCGCGGCGCGTCCGGTCACTTGTTGGCGGCCCGCTTGGCCGTGCTCTTGCGCGCGGGGGTCTTCTTGGCCGGGGCGGTGGTCTTCTTCGTCGCGGCCTTCTTCGCCGCGGTCGTGGCCGGGGCCTTCTTCGCGGCGGTCTTCTTCGCCGGAGCGGGCTGGGCCGGGGCGGTGGTCTTCTTCGTCGCGGCCTTCTTCGCCGCGGTCGTGGCCGGGGCCTTCTTGGCGGCCGCCTTCTTCGCGGCGGCCTTCTTGGCCGCGGCCTTGGCGGTGGTGCGGGTCGGAGCGCCGCCGCTGAGGCTGCCCTTGGGCGCCTTCTTGACCGCGACGTCGTTCTTGGGGAGCTTCTTGCTGCCGCTGACCAGGTCCTTGAAACCCTGGCCGGGGCGGAAGCGCGGCACGGAGGTCTTCTTGACCCGAACCCGCTCGCCGGTCTGCGGGTTGCGTGCGTAACGGGCGGGGCGCTCGATCTTCTCGAACGAACCGAATCCGGTCACCGAGACCCGGTCGCCCGCGACGACCGCGCGGACGATCGCGTCCAGGACCACGTCGACCGCGTCTGCGGCGGCCTGGCGGCCGCCGAGCTTGTCGGCCACTGCCTCAACGAGCTGCGCCTTGTTCACGTCTTCCCCTTCAGAACCCTACCGGAACCACTGCGTTCAAGCCTTTTCGCACGCTAGAAGGATATATACCTCAAATCAAATACGAAACGGGCGAATCACCCTTGTGCCGCAACACATTCGGCGACGGGGAAGTTCAGGGCCCGGGGATTCGCCCGGCGTCCAGATCCGCCACCAGGACGTCCAGGCGCCTTGCCGCATCTGCGAGATCGTGTTTCGACGCAGCTGTGATGACGAGCAGGCGGCGGGAGAGGACCACCCTGGTCTCCTCCGGGATTTCCAGGGCGCGGACTCGCGCGTGGGCCTGCTTCAACCGGGCTGCGACGACCCCGAAGAGCTCGAGTTGGTCATCGCGTTCCACACACCGATTGTGACATCCCGGGCGAGTCGCCCGCCCCCGGCACACGGCAGTGCCCCCCGCCGGTCGCGGCGGGGGGCACTGTCCGGAACTGCCGGGGCGCTCAGGTCTGCAGGGTCCGCGGCTTGAAGGAGGGGCGATTCGCCTCGTAGGCGGCGATGTCGTCCTCGTTCTTCAGCGTGAGGCTGATGTCGTCGAGCCCTTCCAGCAGGCGCCAGCGCACGTTGTCGTCCAGCTCGAACGCGGCGCTGACGTCACCGGCGGTGACCCTGCGCTCCACCAGGTCGACGGTGATCCGCGCGGTGGGGTCGGCCTCGGTGCACTCCCACAGCCTCTCCACCGTCTCCTGCGGCAGGACGACGGTGAGCAGGCCGTTCTTGAGGGAGTTGCCGCGGAAGATGTCCGCGAAGCGCGAGGAGATCACGGCCTTGAAACCGTAGTTCTGCAGCGCCCACACGGCGTGCTCGCGGGAGGAGCCGGTGCCGAAGTCGGGGCCGGCCACCAGGACGGTGGCGCCCTGCCGCTCGGGCAGGTTCAGGACGAACTGCGGGTCCTTGCGCCACGCCTCGAACAGTCCGTCCTCGAAACCGTTGCGGGTGACCTTCTTGAGCCAGTGCGCCGGGATGATCTGGTCGGTGTCGACGTTGCTGCGGCGCAGCGGGACGGCGCGGCCGGTGTGCGTGGTGAAAGCTTCCATGGCGGTTCAGGCCTCCACGAGGGTCGGGACGTCGGCCAGGTCGGCGGGGGACGCGAGGCGGCCGAGCACGGCGGTCGCGGCGGCGACCTGCGGCGAGACCAGGTGGGTGCGGCCGCCCTTGCCCTGGCGGCCCTCGAAGTTGCGGTTGGAGGTGGAGGCGGACCGCTCGCCGGGGGCGAGCTGGTCGGGGTTCATGCCCAGGCACATCGAGCACCCGGCGTGCCGCCATTCCGCGCCCGCGGCGGTGAACACCTTGTCCAGGCCCTCCTCGACCGCCTGCAGAGCCACCCGGACCGAGCCGGGCACGACGAGCATGCGGACCCCGTCGGCGACCCTGCGCCCCTGGAGCAGGGAGGCCGCCGCCCGCAGGTCCTCGATCCGGCCGTTGGTGCAGGAGCCGACGAAGACGGTGTCCACGGCGATCTCGCGCAGCGGCTGACCCGCGGTCAGCCCCATGTACTCCAGCGCCCTCTGCGCGGCCTGCCGCTCGCTGGGGTCGGCGAAGGACTCCGGGTCGGGGACGGAGGTGCTCAGCGGGGCACCCTGGCCGGGGTTGGTGCCCCACGTGACGAACGGGGCCAGCTCGGCGGCGTCGATGACGACCTCGTGGTCGAAGACCGCGTCGTCGTCGGTGCGCAGGGTGCGCCAGTACTCGACCGCCGCGTCCCAGTCCTCGCCCTGCGGGGCGTGGGGACGGCCCTCGAGGTAGGCGAAGGTGGTCTCGTCGGGGGCGATCATGCCCGCGCGGGCACCGGCCTCGATCGACATGTTGCAGATCGTCATCCGGGCCTCCATCGACAGCTTCTCGACGGCGGACCCGCGGTACTCGATCACGTAGCCCTGGCCGCCGCCGGTGCCGATCCGGGCGATGACCGCCAGGATCAGGTCCTTGGCGGTGACGTCCTCGGGCAGTTCGCCCTCGACGGTGACCGCCATGGTCCGGAAGGGGCTCATCGGCAGCGTCTGGGTGGCCAGCACGTGCTCGACCTGGCTGGTGCCGATGCCGAAGGCCAGCGCGCCGAACGCGCCGTGGGTGGAGGTGTGGCTGTCGCCGCACACCACCGTCATGCCGGGCTGGGTCAGTCCCAGCTGCGGGCCCACCACGTGCACCACGCCCTGCTCGACGTCGCCCAGCGGGTGCAGCCGCACCCCGAACTCCGCGCAGTTGCGGCGCAGGGTCTCCAGCTGGGTGCGCGAGACCGGGTCGGCGATCGGCTTGTCGATGTCGAGGGTGGGGGTGTTGTGGTCCTCGGTGGCGATGGTCAGGTCGGTCCGCCGCACGGTCCGGCCGCTCAGGCGGAGCCCGTCGAACGCCTGGGGGCTGGTCACCTCGTGCAGGAGGTGCAGGTCGATGAAGAGCAGGTCGGGCTCGCCCTCGGCGCGCCGGACGACGTGGTCGTCCCAGACCTTCTCCGCCAGTGTCCTACCCATCGCTTTCCCTTCGGCCGGCGTCGCTGCCGGCCACAACTAGGCCCGGCTTCTCTTGCTCTTCGACAGTAGGGGCGTCTCGGGAAAATTGAACTTGCGTTTCACACTTTGAGACGTAAGTATCGGAGCATGGACAACTCTAGCGGTGTCGGCGTTCTCGACAAGGCGGCGCTGGTGCTCGGCGCCCTGGAATCCGGCCCGGCCACCCTGGCCGGCCTCGTCGCCGCCACCGGACTCGCCCGCCCCACCGCCCACCGCCTCGCGGTGGCGCTCGAACACCACCGGCTGGTCGCCCGCGACATGCAGGGCCGGTTCATCCTCGGCCCCAGGCTGGCCGAACTCGCCGCGGCCGCGGGCGAGGACCGGCTGCTGGCGACCGCCGGCCCGGTGCTGACGCACCTGCGCGACGTCACCGGGGAGAGCGCCCAGCTCTACCGCCGCCAGGGCGACATGCGCATCTGCGTGGCCGCCGCCGAGCGGCTGTCCGGACTGCGGGACACCGTCCCGGTGGGCAGCACGCTGCCGATGAAGGCCGGCTCCGCCGCGCAGGTGCTCCTCGCCTGGGAGGAGCCCGAGCGGCTCCACCGCGGTCTGCAGGGGGCCCGTTTCACCGCCACCGCGCTGTCCGGGGTGCGCCGCCGCGGCTGGGCCCAGTCCATCGGCGAGCGGGAGCCGGGCGTCGCCTCGGTCTCCGCGCCGGTGCGCGGCCCGTCGAACCGCGTGGTCGCCGCCGTCTCGGTCTCCGGGCCGATCGAGCGGCTGACCCGCCACCCGGGACGCATGCACGCCCAGGCGGTCATGGACGCCGCCGGGCGCCTCAGCGAGGCGCTGCGCCGCAACGGCGGCTGAGCCCGCCCCGGGCCTCCCCGCAGGCCGGGGCGCCGCCGCCGACGACCACGGGGCCCGACCGCCGCCGGGTTCGGCGGCGGTCGGGCCCCGTGGCGGCGCGCGGGCGCCTACCTGCCCAGTCGCTCCCCGGCGGTCAGGCCGCGGCGGGCGAGCGGGACCGCGCCGTGGGCCGCCGACAGGCCGTACGGCGGCATGCCCCAGTAGATCGACTCGTGGGAGCCGGCCGGCACCACGTACGTCTCGTGCCAGATGCCGACCCGGCCCCGGGACCGCCGCGCGCGCCGGTAGAAGTCCGCCCGGGCCGGGTGGTGCCGCTTGTCCCGGTCCGAGGCGTACGCCAGGAGCTTGCCGGCGGACTCCCAGTACTGGACGACCGTGTACTCGCGCGGCGACGCGGTGAGCCGCCGGTGCCACAGCAGCCCCGCCTCCCGGTCGCCCTCCAGCTCCCGCAGCATGCGCAGCATGCCCGTCATCACCGGCAGCCAGGACCGCACGGCCGCGAAGCGGTTGATGCGCATCCCGATCAGCAGGACGACCACCTCCCCCTCGGCCCCCGCGGTCCTGCGCTCCTCCAGCAGCCTCGCGGCCTCCTGCTCCGTCGGCATTTCCGCAGCCATGGCGGGCTCCCTCCATCATGTAGGGCAGCGACACTGTCCAATAGGTTGGATAGTGGCACTCACCAATGAAGGGCGCAAGAGATGCGGCTGGCCGAACTGAGCGATCGCAGCGGGGTGTCCACCGCCACGATCAAGTACTACCTGCGGGAAGGGGTACTGCCCCCCGGTCGCCGGATCACCGCCACACAGGCCGAGTACGACGAGGAGCACCTGCGCCGGCTGCGCCTGGTGCGGGCGCTCGTCCAGATCGCCCGGGTCCCGGTCGCCACCGTCCGCGAGGTCCTGGCGTCCGTCGACGACACCTCGCTCAACCGGACCTTCCGGATGGGGGCGGCCCTGTGGGCGCTGCCCGGCGGACCGGAGCCGGAGGACGACGACGCCCTCGCCGCGGCCCGCCGGGAGGTCGACCGCCTGCTGGAGCGGGACGGCTGGGCGCACGCCCGCGAGATCGGGGAGCTCTCCCCCGCCCACCGGGCCCTGACGGGCGCCGTGGCGACACTGCTGCGGCTCGGCTACCCGTGCGACGCGGACCTCCTCGCCCCGTACGCCCGACAGGTCCGGCAGATGGCCGTGCAGGGCCTGGACGACATCGAGGAGTTCCCCACGCACCTGGAGCAGGTGGAGGCCGCAGTCGCGTACACGCTGCTCTTCGAGCCGGTGCTGCTCGGGCTGCGCCGCCTGGCGCTGGAGGAGGAGACGGTGGAGCGGTTCGGCCTGTGAACGCGAGGAAGGCCTCCCGCATGTGCGGGAGGCCTTCCTCCGACGTACCCCCGACCGGATTCGAACCGGCGCTACCGCCTTGAGAGGGCGGCGTGCTAGGCCGCTACACAACGGGGGCGTGAGTACTGCGCTGGGCTACCAGGACTCGAACCTAGACTAAATGAACCAGAATCACTCGTGCTGCCAATTACACCATAGCCCATGGTATGGACCAGTACCCCCGACCGGATTCGAACCGGCGCTACCGCCTTGAGAGGGCGGCGTGCTAGGCCGCTACACAACGGGGGCCCCAGACGATCCCGCATTCCGACGCCGGCGACTGACCGGATGTCGACGATCTGCAGGATCAGTACCCCCGACCGGATTCGAACCGGCGCTACTGCCTTGAGAGGGCAGCGTGCTAGGCCGCTACACAACGGGGGCTCGGTACTGCTCTGCCAGAAGATCCTCAGGGATCCTCTGCTGGGGTACCAGGACTCGAACCTAGACTAAGTGAACCAGAATCACTCGTGCTGCCAATTACACCATACCCCACCAAAACGCAACCCCCGGAAGGGTTTTGTTCGGTTTGCGCCTTGCGGTCCGGGCCTTTCGGCCTTCCCGGGCGGCGCAGGAAGAACATTACCCGATGGTGAGCGGGGCTCCAAAACCGATATCCCCGCCCCCCGGAGCACCCCGGACCGCTCGTCCGCCCGCGGCCGGCCCCCGGAGACGGGAGCGGGGCCGCACCGGCGCGCTAGCGGCCCCTGACCACCTTGTTGGTGAGGGTTCCGATGCCCTCGACGGTGACGGCGACCTCGTCGCCGGCCTCGATGGGCCCGACCCCGGCCGGGGTGCCGGTGAGGAGGACGTCGCCGGGGAGCAGCGTCATGGCCTCGGTGACGTGCACGATCAGGTCGGCCACGGAGCGGACCATCTGGCCGGTGCGGCCCGCCTGGCGCAGTTCGCCGTTGACGGTGGCGGTGACCGCCAGGTCGGCGGGGTCGACGTCGGTCTCGATCCAGGGGCCGAGGGGGCAGGAGGTGTCGAAGCCCTTGGCGCGCGCCCACTGCTCCTCGCTCCGCTGGACGTCGCGCGCGGTGACGTCGTTGGCGCAGGTGTAGCCGAGGATCACCTCGGCGGCGCGCTCGCGCGGCACCTCCCGGCACATGCGGCCGATGACGACGGCGAGCTCGGCCTCGTGGTGCACCTCGCGGGAGAACGCGGGGAGGACGATCGGGTCGCCGGGGCCGACCACGGAGGTGGAGGGCTTGAAGAAGGTCACCGGGACCTCGGGCACCTCGCCGCCCATCTCCGCGGCGTGCTCCGCGTAGTTGCGGCCGACGGCCACGATCTTGCTGGGCAGCACCGGCGGGAGGAGCCGGACCTTGTCCAGGGGGATCTTCGTGCCGGAGAGCTCGAACTCCGCGAACGGGATGCCCTTGATGACGTCGACGACGAGGCCGTCCGGCCCGGCGGGGTCGCCCTCGACCGCGCCGAAGGCCACATTGCCGTCGATGGAGAACCTGGCGATGCGCACGGGTGACTGCCGCCCCTCACTGGATCACTGGCCGGAGACTGGCGCTCCAGGCTATCGCGGGGCGGATCGGCCCCGGACGTGCGCGGGCCCCCGGGCCCGGCGGCGTGCCGCGACCCGGGGGCCCGGAGGACCCGTCCGCGCGACCGCGCGCCCCGGGGGCCGGTGCTTCCTCGGGATCAGGCGGTGGGGAGGTCCATGAGCACGGTGCGGCGGGGGTTCGCCGTGCTGGAGGGCAGCGCCTCGGCCGCGGGCTCCTCCGTGCCGGCCAGTGCGCCCGGCTTCGGCGTCTCGGCGTCCTTCAGGTGCGCCAGGGTGGTGCGCCGCGGGTTGGCGATGGAACGGGAGAGCATGGTCGTCTTCATGGGCGGGCCTTGACCTCGGAAGTGTCGGAGACGGAATCTGGATACCGGCGGCTTGTCGGGAACGCGCACCCCGGGTAGAGCGTCAGATTAGGACGGTGCTTCCCGGACCCGGGCCCCCGCACCCCTCCGCGAGCCTGTGATTTTCCTCACCAACTGGCGGACAAACAAGGCGATTCGGGCGCACGAATCCGACATCCGCACCACCGCGAACCGGTCATTGCGGACCAATGTCCCTCGATCGGCGCGAGCGGGACAGGCCGCTCCACCGCGAAGCCACGGGTCAAAAGTCCGTTATCGCGGAAACGTCGTGGACCCGCCGTAGTTGACCACGAGCTGAGCGTCACCGAGTGCTGCGTCCGGCCCGTGCACCTTGTTGCGGGTGCCCGGCTGTGCTGCAATTCCACGGACCGCCGTGTCAGTAAACAGCCGGTGCGCAGGGGGGAAGGGCAGCACGGCGCGGCGGGGAACCGGCCACGCCCGGCCGCCCCGAGTCGGGGGCACGGGTTCCACAGACTCGACACCGTCCTGCCGTTCGTGCGGCGGACGCCTGGTCCAGAGGTTGCGACGCTAGTGCAGGGACGTTTCAAGAAGGATGGCGGCGCTGCGGGTGACCCGGAGCCGCGCGGCGGAGCCGGCCGCGGCCCCGTGCCGCCGCACGCCCCGACTGCCGAAACGCGCGGGGCCACCCCTTCCGCAGGTCCGCGGAAGGGCCCCGGTTCCTCAGGCCCCGAGCCCAAGGGCCCGGTGGTGCCCGACGAGGAGGCCCCGCCCGCCCGGGAGGGAGGCAGGCACGCCTCCCGAATACGCATGCGCAACTGGAGCATCAGCACCCGTCTGCTCTCGCTGCTGGCCCTCCCCGTGGTCGCGGCGACCTCGCTGGGCGTGCTCCGCATCCAGCAGTCCCTGCAGAACGTCGACCAGCTCGAGCACATGACCACGCTCACCGAGATGACGCGCCAGGCGACCCTGCTCGCCGACGCGTTGCAGGAGGAGCGCGACAAGTCGGCCGACCCGCTGACCGCCGGCAACCGCAAGGACGACGACGTCGTCGCCACCCGCGAGGCGACCGACGCCGCCATCTCGTCGTTCACCTCGGCCAGCAAGGACCTCGAGAACGACAACGACCTGCCGGGCATCCGCAGCACGGCGACCCAGATCATCAACCAGCTGAACACCATCAACCAGCTGCGCAACGACGCCTACACCAACGAGGACTACCTGTCCCAGACGGTCTCCTCGTACAACCAGCTGATCGAGCTGCTCCTGGCCCTGTCCCAGGACATGGCGCAGGCCACCAGCAACACCGAGATGATCGGCGCCACCCGCGCCCTGGCCTCGTTCTCCAACGCCAAGGAGTACGAGTCGATGCAGCGGGCGCTGATCAGCGCCGCGCTGGCCCGCAAGGGCGGCCCCGAGCTGTCCGAGGCCGACGCGTTCTTCGGCAACACCACCGCCCAGGCGGAGGAGGCCGCCCTCGCCCGGTTCGCGCAGATCTACGGCAACGAGGCGTCCCTGAAGCTGACCAGGGCGATCGACGGCGACATCCCCGAGGTCCGCGAGGCCGACGAGTTCCGCGAGCGGGTGCTCAAGAAGCCCTCCACGCTGAAGACCGGCGGGCTGTCCTCGCGCGACTGGTACGACAAGTCGTCGACGAAGATCGACGAGATGAGCAAGATCCAGTCGCAGCTGCTCAACGACATGGAGCAGCAGGCCCGTCAGCTGCGCACCGAGGCGCAGCGCGACGCGCTCCTCAACGGCGCGGTGGTCGTGCTCGTCCTCGGCGTGGCGCTCGTCGGCTCCTTCGTCATGGCCCGCTCCATGATCCGCAGCCTGCGCAGGCTCCAGGACACCGCGCAGGAGGTCTCGCAGAAGCGGCTGCCGGAGCTGGTCAAGCAGCTGTCCGAGGCGGACCCGCAGGACGTGGACACCTCGATCGAGCCGATCGGCATCGACTCGACCGACGAGATCGGCCGGGTGGCCCACGCGTTCGAGGAGGTGCACCGCGAGGCGGTGCGCCTGGCCGCCGAGCAGGCGCTGCTGCGGGGCAACGTCAACGCGATGTTCACCAACCTCTCGCGCCGCAGCCAGGGACTGATCCAGCGCCAGCTGACGCTCATCTCCGAGCTGGAGAGCCGCGAGGCGGACCCGGACCAGCTGTCCAACCTGTTCAAGCTGGACCACCTGGCCACCCGCATGCGCCGCAACGGCGAGAACCTGCTGGTCCTCGCGGGCGAGGAGCCCGGACGCCGCTGGACGCGCCCCGTGCCGCTGGTCGACGTGCTCCGCGCCGCCGCCTCCGAGGTGGAGCAGTACGAGCGCATCGAGCTGACCTCGGTGCCCGCCACCGAGGTCGCCGGCCGCGTCGTCAACGACTTGGTGCACCTGCTGGCCGAGCTGCTGGAGAACGCCACCTCGTTCTCCTCCCCGCAGACCAAGGTCCGCGTCACCGGCCACGCCCTGCCCGACGGCCGGGTGCTGATCGAGATCCACGACACCGGCATCGGCCTGTCCCCGGAGGACCTGGCCGACATCAACGAGCGGCTCGCCAACCCCCCGACGGTGGACGTGTCGGTCTCGCGCCGCATGGGCCTGTTCGTGGTCGGCCGCCTGTCGCGCCGGCACGGCATCCGCATCCAGCTGCGCCCCTCCGACTCGGGCGGCACAACCGCCCTGGTCATGCTGCCGGTGGACGTCACGCAGAACGGCAAGGCCGTCCCCGGCAACCGCGGCCGGAACGGGCAGCCCGGCGGCGGGCAGGGCCAGGTGCCGCCCGCGGGCCTCGGTCCGCAGCCCGGACAGGTCGCGGCCGGACGCCAGCGCCCGGCGCTGCCCGGCGCCGACGGACCGGGGCCCGCGGGCCGCGGACCGGCCGGCCGCGGCGGACCGGGGGCCGGCGGCAGGCCCGGAGCCCCGCAGCGGCCGGGAGGCCGCGGCACGGGCCACGCGCCCGGCAGGAACCCCGGCGCCCCGGGCGACGCCGTCGCCCGGCCGGCGCAGCCCTCCGCGGGCCCGCAGGGGCCCCGCCACGCCCAGCAGCCCTCCCCCGGCGCGCCGGGGGCACCGGGCCACGGGGACCGGCACCCCTCACCGTCCGGTGCGCCGGGCGGCCGGACGGGCCGGGGCGAGCCGCCCCTGCCCCCGCGCCGGGTGCCCTCCGAGCGGCCGGGCGCCGACTCGCCCCGCTCCGAGCCGGTCCGGGGCGAGTGGCCGCGGGAGCACCAGGACGCGGGCAGCACCCAGGCGTTCGCCCGCCCCGACCTCTTCTCGCCCGGCGGCCAGGGCGGCCGTGGGCCGGCGGCCCGGCCGCAGTACCCGGTCGAGGAGACCGGGGGCGGCCTGGTGCGCCGTCCCCAGCCGCCCGCGCCGCAGCCGCCCGCGCCGCAGCCGCCCGCGCCGCAGCCCGTGCGGCCGGAGCAGCAGCCCGTGCGGCCGGAGCAGCAGCTGCCGCCCTCCTCCTCCCCCATGGCCCTGCCCCCGGCACCCAGCCGCGGTGACGAGCGCACGCCCATATTCGAGGCGATCGAGTCGGACTGGTTCCACCAGTCGCAGGGCGGGGCCCCGCACCCCGACGCCCCGCAGGGGCCCGGAACCGCCGGGCAGGCGCAGGAGCCCCGGCTCCCCCGGGAGCAGCAGGCGCCGCAGGCCCCGCTGCCCCCGCGGCGTCCGGTGGCACCCGCCTCCCCGCACCACGAACCCCCCGCGTCCCGCACGGCCGGCCCCGACCTGGGCGGTCAGGCCGGTCCGGACGGCCGGGGCCGGGCGGAGGCCGCCGACCCCTCCGCCCCCCACTGGCGGTCCTCGCCGAACGACGAGGGCTGGCGGCGGGCCGAGCAGATCCGCAAGCCGCAGGCCGGCGGCATCACCCCGTCGGGCCTGCCCCGGCGGGTCCCCAAGGCCAACCTGGTCCCGGGTACCGCACAGCAGACCCCGCCCGTCGAGGGCCCGCAGGTCTCCCGCGCTCCGGACGACGTCCGGGGCAGGCTGACCAACCTGCGCCGCGGCATCCAGCAGGGCCGTCAGGCCGGCGGCAACGCCGGCGGCGGTTTCGGCACCTCTCACCAGCAGGAGCGTTAGTTGAGTCCCATGAGCCAGGCGGCACAGAATCTGAACTGGCTGATCACCAATTTCGTGGACAACACCCCCGGGGTGTCCCACACCGTGGTGGTCTCCGCCGACGGACTACTGCTGGCCATGTCCGAAGGCTTCCCCCGTGACCGCGCCGACCAGCTGGCCGCGGTGGCCTCCGGCCTGACCTCGCTCACCGCCGGAGCCTCCCGCATCTTCGAGGGCGGCAGCGTCACCCAGACCGTCGTCGAGATGGAACGGGGCTTCCTGTTCATCATGTCGGTCTCCGACGGCTCCTCGCTGGCCGTCCTGGCCCACCCGGAGTGCGACATCGGCCTCGTCGGCTACGAGATGGCCCTGCTCGTCGACCGGGCGGGCACCGTCCTCACCCCCGACCTGCGCGCCGAACTCCAGGGAAGCCTGCTGGGCTGACCGAACCCGAGCACGATCCGCACCGCCCGGTACGCACAGCCCGACCGCCGCCGAGAGCTCCGCACGGAGGACCCATGACACCGCCACCCGCCTCGCCGGGCCCGTACGGCGCTTCCCACCACGCGTCGTACGGGGGAGACGGCGACCAGCAGCCGCTGGTGCGCCCCTACGCCATGACCGGCGGCCGTACCCGGCCGCGGTACCAGCTCGCCATCGAGGCACTGGTCAGCACCACCGCGGATCCGTCCCGGACGACCGGCCTGCTGCCGGAGCACCAGCGGATCTGCCACCTGTGCATGGAGATCAAGTCGGTGGCGGAGATCTCCGCGCTGCTCTCCATTCCCCTCGGCGTCGCCCGGATCCTCGTCGCCGACCTGGCCGAGGCCGGCATGGTCGCCATCCACCAGCCCGGTGGCGACGAGTCCACCGGCGGCCAGCCCGACGTGACACTGCTCGAGAGGGTGCTCAGTGGACTTCGCAAGCTCTAGACCGCACCCGCAGACGGCGGACGGTCGGGGAGAGTACGCCGGGAGCGCCGCTCCGGCCGGCCGCTCCACCACGTCGGCGAAGATCGTCGTGGCCGGTGGTTTCGGTGTCGGCAAGACCACCTTCGTGGGAGCCGTCTCCGAGATCAACCCGCTGCGCACCGAGGCCGTCATGACCTCCGCCTCCGCCGGCATCGACGACCTCACCCACGCCCCGGACAAGACGACCACCACGGTCGCCATGGACTTCGGCCGCATCACCCTCGACGAGGACCTCATCCTCTACCTGTTCGGCACCCCCGGACAGGACCGCTTCTGGTTCATGTGGGACGACCTCGTCCGCGGCGCCATCGGCGCCGTCGTCCTCGTCGACACCCGCCGGCTCGCCGACTGCTTCCCCGCCGTCGACTACTTCGAGAACTCCGGCCTCCCCTTCGTCATCGCCCTCAACGGCTTCGACGGACACCAGCCCTACACCCCCGAAGAAGTCCGCGACGCCCTCCAGATCGGCCCCGAAGCACCCATCATCACCACCGACGCCCGCCACCGCGCCGACGCCAAGAGCGCCCTGATCACCCTCGTCGAACACGCACTGCTGGCACGGCTGAAGTAGGGACCGGGCGAGGGAACCTGTCGGCCCCGCGAGGACCGGCCGCTGTCTTTGGACACGGCCGGTCCTCGTGTTCATAACATTTCGACAGAGAATCGCGCCGCAGTGGACACTGCGCGCGCCCGTTCGGCTCCACAGAGCGCAACTTACGAACCCGTAATGGGGATTCATCGACACGATTGGGCGTTTTGTCTCCCGCTGAGCGGGTGCTCAGCGGGATTCACCCGGTGTTTGGACAGCGTCCGTCCGACGTGCTGCAATCGCTGAACCCCTGAGTAGCACGGCACGTCGACTGCCGGGTTCCCGCCGAGAGGTTGTTGGTCGAGTGAGGCGTACGCAGACGGGTCCGGCGCAGCGGCGCGACGCGACCCAGGACACCGCAAACGCGGAGTCGGGGCCGCGAGGCAACTTCACCCCGCCCAGCCGCAGAACGCCGCCCGCGACGGCGTCCCCCGCCGCGGCACCCGTAACCCCCTCCGAGGAGGCCGTCTCCTCCGGGAGCAGGTTCGCGCTGCGCAACTGGCGTGTGCCCACCCGGCTGATGGCCATTCTCGTCATCCCCGTGCTGACCGGCCTGGTCTTCGCCGGCCTGCGGATCAACAGCTCCGTGGAGAGCGCGCAGGCGGCCGACGAGGCCGCGCGGGTCGCCATCCTCACCCGCGACGCCACCGTGCTGTCCGACGCCCTGCAGAACGAGCGCGACATATCGGCCTACCCGCTCACCCGCGGCGACACCGGCAACGAGCAGATAGCCGCCGCCCGCAAGGAGACCGACGAGGCGCTGGCCGTGTTCCGCGCCTCCGCGGACGACATCGAGAACAACGCCCGCGTCACCAAGCGCGTCAGGGCGGCAGAGACGGCCCTCGCCGACCTCGAGGCGCTGCGCAGGGCCGCCTACAAGCCGCAGCTCTCCCCCAACGCCACGCAGCAGGCGTACTCCGAGATGTTCCGCCCGCTGATGATGTTCGCCAACGAACTGAACTTCGGCGAGTCCGACATCAACAGCCGCGGCCGCGGCCTCTACACCATCTCGCTCACCAAGGCCTCGGTCTCCACCACCCGCGCCCTGGTCTCCACCGCCTTCGGCCGCGGGTACCTGCTGTCGGTCGACCCGAGCTCCATCCTGACCGCCGCCAAGACCAAGGAGACGGCCGAGGGCGAGTTCCGCGCCGCCGCCTCCGACGAGGACCTGGCGCTGTACGACCAGACGGTCTCCGCCAAGGACGGCGCCGCGGCCAAGGAGTACATGGGCCGCGTCATCGCGACCCCGCCGGGCACCTCCCTGAACAAGGCCGGGCTGAGCTACCGGACCTGGTACCGGCTGGCCTCGGCCGAGATGGACCAGATCGCCGAGGTCGAGTTCGCCGTCACCGAGGACATCCTCCGGCAGGCCGAGGAGATCCGCTCCGAGGCCCAGCGGGACGCGATCGTCAACGCGGTGGCCGTGCTGCTGGCCCTGGCGCTCGCCGGCGTCCTCACCGGCCTGGTGGCCCGGTCGATGGTCCAGGGCATGCGCACCCTGCGCACCTCCGCCATGGACATCGCCGAGACCCGCCTGCCCGAACTGGTCTCCAGCCTGTCCAGGACCGACCCCGGGCAGGTCGACACGACCGTCGGGCCGATCCCCCTCTTCGGCAGGGACGAGATCGGCGAGGTGGCCCGCGCCTTCGACCAGGTGCACCGCGAGGCGGTCCGCCTGGCCTCCGAGCAGGCGCTGCTGCGGGGCAACGTCAACGCGATCTTCACCAACCTCTCGCGCCGCAACCAGGGCCTGATCCAGCGCCAGCTGACGCTGATCACCGACCTGGAGAACAACGAGGCCGACCCGGACCAGCTGGAGAACCTGTTCAAGCTGGACCACCTGGCCACCCGCATGCGCCGCAACGGCGAGAACCTGCTGGTCCTCGCGGGCGAGGAACCCGGACGCCGCTGGACCCAGCCGGTCCCGCTGGTCGACGTGCTCCGCGCCGCCGCCTCCGAGGTGGAGTCCTACGAGCGCATCGAGCTGTTCGGGATCCCCGAGACCGAGATCCACGGCACCGCCGTGAACGACCTCGTCCACCTGCTGGCCGAGCTGCTGGAGAACGCCACCACGTTCTCCTCCCCGCAGACCAAGGTCCGCGTCACCGCCACCCGGCTGCCCGACGGCCGCGTGATGGTCGAGATCCACGACAAGGGAATCGGCCTGACCGCCGAGGACTTCGCGGACATCAACCACAAGCTGGCCAACCCGCCGACCGTGGACGTGGCGATCGCCAAGCGCATGGGCCTGTTCGTGGTCGGACGGCTCTCCGCCCGGCACGGCATCCGCGTCCAGCTGCGCCCCTCCGGCGAGCAGGCCGGCACCACCTCGCTGGTCATGCTCCCCGAGCCGATCACCCACGGCGGCGGCGCCGCCGAGCCCGAGGAGACCGACTTCCAGGTCTCCCGGATCGTCCCCGACAAGCCGGTGGCCCGGCACGATGCGGGCATGCGCACCGCCGCCGAACTGGGCTTCGACGACGGCCGCTACGAGCGTCCCGACACCCCGGCCCTCGACCCCGTGGGCCGCTCCGCGCTCCGCGAGGAGCGGCGGGCCGCGCTCGGCGCCGGCCCCTCGGACCGGCCCGCGGAGCAGCAGTTCCACGACGGGGGCCCCAAGGCCGCGCAGGGCGGCGGCCAGGACTACGGCCCGCAGCCGCCGTACCTGGACGACGCGTACACGGGCGAGGAGCCCTACACCGAGCAGCCCTACACCGAGCAGGGCTACGACGGCCAGGACTACGCCGGGCAGGACTACCAGCGGCAGGACTACCGGGAAGCGGAATACCCCTCCACCGGGTACGGGGAGGACTCCCAGGCCGAACACCCTTATGCTGGTAACCAGTTCGAGGCCACGGGGTACGACGGGGCCGCTTACGGCGACGACCGTTACGACCAGCAGCAGTACGGCCGGGACTACGGTTACGCCGGCGGACGGCCCGACGGGTACCCCGACTCCCCGGAGTACGCCGGCCCGACGGGTGCGGACTCCTACGCTCCGGAAGCGGAATCCGCCCCCGCCCCCTCCTACGGGGTGCAGGACGGCGTAAGCTTCGACGGGCCCGGGCCCTCGCCGGACAACTCCCGTTCGTTCGACGACGCGGGCCTCCCGCGCCGTGAACGGCAGTGGGGGCGGTCCGAGGAGGGGAACGGCCCGGACGGCGGCGCGGCCGAGGACTTCCCCGCCGCCGCGGATCGGCAGAGGCAGAGCGGTGAGGGTGGTGACGAGTGGCTCTCCACCAATGACGAGCACTGGCAGCGGGCTTCCCAGGTCCGAGAGCCGCAGGCGGGCGGGGTCACCCCCTCCGGCCTGCCCCGGCGGGTCCCCAAGGCCAACCTGGTCCCGGGTACCGCACAGCAGACCCAGCAGGGAGGCCCCCAGGTCTCCCGCGCCCCCGAGGAGGTCCGCGGCCGGCTGAGCAACCTGCGCCGCGGTGTCCAGCAGGGGCGCAATGCAGGAACTGACACCAACGGACAGGGCTTCGGCCCCAACCACCAGGAGCGTTAGTTGAGCCCGATGAGCCAGGCGGCACAGAATCTGAACTGGCTGATCACCAATTTCGTGGACAACACCCCCGGGGTGTCCCACACCGTGGTGGTCTCCGCCGACGGACTACTGCTGGCCATGTCCGAAGGCTTCCCCCGTGACCGCGCCGACCAGCTGGCCGCGGTGGCCTCCGGCCTGACCTCGCTCACCGCCGGAGCCTCCCGCATCTTCGAGGGCGGCAGCGTCACCCAGACCGTCGTCGAGATGGAACGGGGCTTCCTGTTCATCATGTCGGTCTCCGACGGCTCCTCGCTGGCCGTCCTGGCCCACCCGGAGTGCGACATCGGCCTCGTCGGCTACGAGATGGCCCTGCTCGTCGACCGGGCGGGCACCGTCCTCACCCCCGACCTGCGCGCCGAACTCCAGGGAAGCCTGCTCAACTAGGCCGTCGGGCATGCACGACGCGCCGCCGGACCGTAAGGTGCGGTGGCGCGTCGGGCGCTCCCCGAGTGCCCGACCGACCGGAAGCCGGCCCCAGACAAGCGTGAGGAGGAACCGTGGCAACGCCCCCAGGCGGATACCCGTACGGCAGTCCCTACGGTGACGAAGGTGACCGGGACCCGTACCGGCAGGGCGCCCACCCGCAGCACGGGCAGGGCTCCGGGCCGCAGCAGTACGAGCACTTCGGCCTCCCCTCCTCGCCGTCCTCGCCGGCTTCCCCCCACACGGCGCCGCCCGCACCGTCCGCACCGCACATACCCCCCGCGGCCCCCGGCCCGGCGGCACCGCCCGCCGCGCACCGAGGACCGGTCACGGGGTCGGACCAGCAGCCGCTGGTGCGCCCCTACGCCATGACCGGCGGCCGTACCCGGCCGCGGTACCAGCTCGCCATCGAGGCACTGGTCAGCACCACCGCCGATCCGTCCCGGACGACCGGCCTGCTGCCGGAGCACCAGCGGATCTGCCACCTGTGCATGGAGATCAAATCGGTAGCCGAGATCTCCGCGCTGCTCTCCATTCCCCTCGGCGTCGCCCGGATCCTCGTCGCCGACCTGGCCGAGTCCGGCCTGGTCGCCATCCACCAGCCCGGTGGCGACGAGTCCGCCGGCGGTCAGCCTGATGTGACACTGCTCGAAAGGGTGCTCAGTGGACTTCGCAAGCTCTAGCCAGACTCCGGCCGGTTACGGGCAGGCCGGCAGCCCCGGGTACGACGGGAGTGCTGGTGCTGGGGCCCGCTCCACCACGTCGGCGAAGATCGTCGTGGCCGGTGGTTTCGGTGTCGGCAAGACCACCTTCGTGGGAGCCGTCTCCGAGATCAACCCGCTGCGCACCGAGGCCGTCATGACCTCCGCCTCCGCCGGCATCGACGACCTCACCCACGCCCCGGACAAGACGACCACCACGGTCGCCATGGACTTCGGCCGCATCACCCTCGACGAGGACCTCATCCTCTACCTGTTCGGCACCCCCGGACAGGACCGCTTCTGGTTCATGTGGGACGACCTCGTCCGCGGCGCCATCGGCGCCGTCGTCCTCGTCGACACCCGCCGCCTCGCCGACTGCTTCCCCGCCGTCGACTACTTCGAGAACTCCGGCCTCCCCTTCGTCATCGCCCTCAACGGCTTCGACGGACACCAGCCCTACACCCCCGAAGAAGTCCGCGACGCCCTCCAGATCGGCCCCGAAGCACCCATCATCACCACCGACGCCCGCCACCGCGCCGACGCCAAGAGCGCACTGATCACCCTCGTCGAACACGCGCTGATGGCGCGTCTGCGCTAGCCGCCGTGCCCGGCGCGCGGCACGGTCCGCGTACGCCGGGGAGGAACACGGGGAAGGGGCCCCGCCGCTGCCGCGGCGGGGCCCCTTCCGCTGCCGGGCCGGGTCAGCAGCCGCCGCAGTTGTAGTACGTCACGTCCCAGTGGTTGCCCTCCTTGGCGTAGATGTTGCCGGAGCCGGACTTGTACTGGGGGGCGCCGTCGCCGCGCAGCCCGATGTAGGTGAAGTTGCCGGTGATGTAGTTGCTGACGCAGGTGTAGAGCGAGTAGTCCAGCTTGTAGCCGTTCCAGTGGCTGTAGGTGCCGCTGCTGTGGCCGGTCTCGGTGCCGCCGGTGATGTTCAGTGCGCAGCCGCTGGCGCTCTTGAGGGTCTGGGCGCCCTGGATGGTGGCCAGGTTGACCTGCTCGAACGAGGTGCAGGTGGAGTTGTAGCGGTCCGAGCACCCGCCGCTGGAGGACCAGGTGATGCCCGAGGACTTGAGCATCGAGGTCGCCTGGGAGTGGGTGAGCTTGGTGACCGCGTGGGCCTCGCCGGCCGAGGAGACCAGGCCGACGCCGGGTGCGAAGAGCACCGACAGGACGAGGACCAGGGCGGCCAGGACCGGGTGCAGCCGGGTGCGGGCTGATGTCATGGGGATTCCCTCCTGAGGGAACAGCCTTGCGGGAAAGGGGTGTTGGCGCCGTCGGCGCGGAGCGTGCGGCACGATGATGCCGCCGTCTACGCGCGTCCGCCAGAGGGCCCTCCCCGCGGACGGCGGCGGGCCCCGCCGCGGCCCCCGGATTCCGGGGGCCGGTGCGGGGCCCGTCCCCCGCCGCGGCCGTACCGCTCACTCGGTGGGCAGCACCCCTGCGCGGATGAGGCCGTAGGTGTAGGCGTCCTCCAGGGCCTGCCAGGAGGCGGCGATGACGTTGGGGCCGACGCCGACCGTCGACCACTCGCCGCTGCCGTCGCTGGTCTCCACCAGCACCCGGGTCACGGACTCGGTGCCGCGCCTCCCCTCCAGGATGCGGACCTTGTAGTCCACCAGCTCCAGCTTCGCCAGCTGAGGGAAGATCCGCTCCAGGGCCACCCGCAGCGCCCTGTCCAGGGCGTTGACGGGGCCGTTGCCCTCGCCGGTGGCGACGATCCGCTCCCCCTTGGCCCACAGCTTCACGGTCGCCTCGTTGGCGTGCGAGCCGTCCGGGCGCTCCTCGACGATGGCGCGCCAGGACTCGGGCCGGAAGAACCGCTCCCGGCGGCCGGCGACCTCGTCGCGCAGCAGCAGCTCGAAGGAGGCGTCGGCGGCCTCGTAGGTGTAGCCGGCGTTCTCCCGCTCCTTGACCCTGGCGACGACGCGGCCGAGGAGGTCGCGGTCGGACAGGTCGTAGCCGAGCTCCTTGCCCTTGAGCTCGATCGAGGCGCGGCCGGCCATGTCGGAGACCAGCATCCGCATGCTGTTGCCGACGAGTTCGGGGGTGATGTGCTGGTACAGGTCGGGGTCGACCTTGATGGCCGAGGCGTGCAGCCCGGCCTTGTGGGCGAAGGCGGAGACGCCCACGTAGGGCTGGTGGGTGGAGGGCGCCAGGTTGACGACCTCGGCGATCGCGTGGGAGATCCGGGTCATCTCGGCGAGGCAGCCCTCGGGCAGCACCCGCCGGCCGTACTTGAGCTCCAGGGCGGCGACGACGGGGAAGAGGTTGGCGTTGCCGACGCGCTCGCCGTAGCCGTTGGCCGTGCACTGGACGTGGGTCGCGCCGGCGTCGACGGCGGCCAGGGTGTTGGCCACGGCGCAGCCGGTGTCGTCCTGGGCGTGGATGCCCAGGCGCGCCCCGGTACGGGCCAGCACCTGCGCCACGACGTCCCGGACCTCTCCGGGGAGCATGCCGCCGTTGGTGTCGCACAGCACCACCACGTCCGCGCCGGCCCCGTGCGCGGCGCGCACCACGGCCTCGGCGTACTCGGCGTCGGCCCGGTGCCCGTCGAAGAAGTGCTCGCAGTCCACGAAGACCCGGCGCCCCTGCTCCCGCAGGTGGCGGACGGTGTCGCGGACCATCTCGAGGTTCTCCTCGAGGGTGGTGCGCAGGGCGAGTTCGACGTGCCGGTCGTGGGACTTGGCGACCAGGGTGATCACCGGGGCCCCGCTGGCCAGGAGCGCCTTGACCTGGGGGTCCTCGGCCGCGGTGGTGCCGGCCCTGCGGGTGGCGCCGAAGGCCACGAGCTGCGCGTGCTTCAGGTCGAGTTCGGTGGCGGCCCGGGCGAAGAACTCGGTGTCCCGCGGGTTGGCGCCCGGCCAGCCGCCCTCGATGAAGCCCACGCCGAAGTCGTCCAGGTGGCGGGCGATCGTGAGCTTGTCCGCCACGGTCAGGTTGATGCCCTCGCGCTGTGCGCCGTCGCGCAGCGTGGTGTCGAAGACATGGAAGCTGTCGTCGGGTGCGGCCGTCATCTCGTTGAGCTCCTGTCGGGTGCGCGGTCTTCGGAATGACCGACTCCACTTGCCTCCTATGATCCCCCCGCGCGACTCCCGCCCGGGCGGTCGGCCCTGTCGTGGAGCTCCGGCAAACGAAAAAACCTCTCGCGGGTGCGAGAGGTCTGCGCGCGGGTCGGGGGCTTCGTGTCCGCTTCCGCACCGGTCGGGTGCGGGGAGCGGTCACTGCGGACCGGCGCGCCTGCTGCCGATAATCATGGCGAACGAGGACACGAGGGGCAGTCTGCCACAGAGGCCGCCGGCCGCCGCACGGCGTCTCAGGATGCGAACGGCGGTCCCGCGGGCCGGATGCACGCGTCCGCGCGTCCGGCCCGCGCCGCTCCTCGACCGCCCGGCCGGCCCGGCCCGCCCGGCCCGCGGGTACGGGCGCGGGCTCGGACCGGGCAGGGCCGGGGCCGGGGCTCAGCCCAGGGGGTGCATCCAGTTGTGGGTGTCGGCGGCGACGCCGGTCTGGAGCTCGAGCAGGGCGCGGCGCAGCCGCATCGTGACCTCGCCCGGCTCGCCGTCGGCCACGGTCCAGTCGGCGCTGGTGGACTTCACCGACCCGACCGGGGTGATGACCGCGGCGGTGCCGCAGGCGAAGACCTCGGTCAGGGTGCCGTCGGCGCAGGCGTTGCGCCACTCCTCGACCGAGATCCGCTCCTCGCCGACCCGGTGGCCGAGGTCGGCGGCGATCTCCAGCAGGGACTGGCGGGTGATGCCGGGGAGCAGCGTCCCGGTCAGGGCGGGGGTGACCACGCGGGCGTCCCGGCCCTCCCCGTACACGAAGTACAGGTTCATGCCGCCCATCTCCTCGATCCAGCGGCGCTCGGCGGCGTCCAGCCAGACGACCTGGTCGCAGCCGTGCTCGGCGGCCTGCGCCTGGGCGACCAGGGAGGCGGCGTAGTTGCCGGCGCACTTGGCCGCACCGGTGCCGCCGGGCGCGGCGCGCACGTACTCCTCGGAGAGCCAGACCGAGACCGGCTTGACCCCGCCGGGGAAGTAGGCGCCGGCCGGGGAGGCGATGACCATGAAGAGGTACTCGTTCGCGGGCTTGACGCCCAGGCCGACCTCGGTGGCGAACATGAAGGGGCGGATGTACAGGCTCGCCTCCCCGCCGTGCTCGGGGACCCAGCCGCTGTCCTGCCGGACCAGGGCGTCGATGGCGGCGACGAAGGTCTCCTCCGGCAGTTCGGGCATGGCCAGGCGGCGGGCGGAGGCCCGGAAGCGCTCGGCGTTGGCGAACGGGCGGAAGGTGGCGACGGTGCCGTCGGGCTGCCGGTAGGCCTTGAGGCCCTCGAAGATGCCCTGGCCGTAGTGGAGCATCATGTTGGCCGGGTCGATCTGCAGCGGCGCGTAGGGGACGAGCTGGGCGTCGTGCCAGCCGCGGCCCTCGGTCCACCGGACGGTGACCATGTTGTCGGTGAAGCGGCGGCCGAACCCGGGGTTGCTCAGGATCCTGCGGCGCTCCGCGTCCGGCAGGGGGTGCGCGGTGGGCTTCAGCTCGATCGGGAGCGGGGCGGGGCTGCTTGCGGTCGTGGTCATCTGTGCATGTCCTTCACCATGTGGTCGTGGTGGACCGCATCCGCTTCCGCGATGGTCGGACGTCCTATCAACCCGGCGTACGCAACGGCCCGACCGCGATTGTCACCGGGGTCGGGCCGTACGGGAAGGACGCGGCCCGATGTCGATGGTCGCACCCCGCCGCGCGTGAGCACAGTCGGCCCGCGCCACCGCTCCCCGCGGGGCGGGGGCGGCGACGGGCGGGCGGGTGCGTCAGGCGGATACGCGGGCGGCGATCGCGTCGCCGATCTCGTGGGTGGCGCGCGGGCCGGTGCGCTCGGCGAGGTCCGCGGTGACCGCGGCCTCGATCCTGGCCGCCTCCTCGGCGTACCCGAGGTGCTGCAGGAGCATGGCGACGGAGAGCACCGCGGCGGTCGGGTCCGCCTTGGCCTGCCCGGCGATGTCCGGGGCGGAGCCGTGGACCGGCTCGAACATCGAGGGGAACGCGCCGGAGGGGTTGATGTTGCCCGAGGCGGCCAGGCCGATGCCGCCGGTGACCGCGGCGGCGAGGTCGGTGAGGATGTCGCCGAAGAGGTTGTCGGTGACGATGACGTCGAACCGCTCGGGCTGGGTGACGAAGAAGATGGTCGCCGCGTCGACGTGCAGGTAGTCGGTGGTGACCTCGGGGTACTCCCGGCCGACCCGGTCGAAGATGTTCTTCCACAGGTGTCCGGCGTGCACCAGCACGTTGTTCTTGTGGACCAGCGTCAGCTTCCTGCGCGGCCGGGCCTGGGCGCGGGCGTAGGCGTCGCGCACCACGCGCTCGATGCCGAAGGCGGTGTTGAGGCTGACCTCGGTGGCGACCTCGTGCTCGGTGCCGGTGCGCAGCGAGCCGCCGTTGCCGACGTAGGGGCCCTCGGTGCCCTCGCGGACCACCACGAAGTCGATCGCCGGGTCGCCGGCCAGCGGCGAGGCGGTGTTCGGGTAGAGCTTGGCGGGGCGCAGGTTGACGTGGTGGTCGAAGGCGAAGCGGAGCTTGAGCAGCAGGCCGCGCTCGAGGACGCCGGAGGGCACCGACGGGTCGCCGACCGCGCCGAGCAGGATCGCGTCGTGCTCCTTGAGCTGCTCCAGCTCGGCGTCGGGGAGGGTCTCGCCGGTGGCGTGCCAGCGCCGGGCGCCGAGGTCGTACTCCTTGGTCTCCAGCTTCACGCCCTCGGGGAGGACGGCGGCCAGGACCTTGAGTCCTTCGGCCACGACTTCCTGACCGATGCCGTCACCGGGGATCACTGCGAGGCGGATGCTGCTAGACATGCCGCGACCCTACTCCTTGTCTCGTTTCATGACACGTGCAGTCCGCCATACGGACACTTGACCGTCCGGTAGGACTCCGTTCACCCCGGCGCAGCACGGGGGTCGGGCCCCGCAGGCAGATTGCCCCCATGGACACGCCACGCATGGGGATCGACGAACGGCTCGCGGCCCGGATGAGCATGCCGGAGCAGCACGAGTACCTGCGCGCACGACTGTCCCGCCGCGGGGTGCTGCGGCGCGGTGCGGCCGCAGCCGGGGTCGCCGCGGGCGCCGGCCTGCTCGGCGGATCGGCGGTGCACGCCGCGTCGGGTGCGCCCCGCTCCGGGCCCGTGCTGCTCTCCTCCCCCGCCACCGGCCGGGTGGACGGCTCCATGGTCGCCCCCTTCGGCCGCCACCTGGCCCTCGGCGCGGACCCCCGGACGCAGATGCGGGTGGCGTGGCAGGTCCCGTTCGCGGTGCGCGGCCCCTTCCTGAGGCTGGGCACCGAGCCGTGGGACCTCGGCCGGAGGATCCCCGCCGAGGTGCGCCACCTGCACACCCCGTCGCTGTCGCGCAGGCTGCCCGCGGTCGACCAGTACTACCTGCACGTCGCCCTGGACGGACTGCGGCCGGGCACCACCTACTACTACGGCGTGGGCCACGAGGGGTTCGACCCGGCCGGGGCCCGTGTCCCGGCCGCGGTCGGCTCGTTCACCACCGCCCCGGCCCGGGCCGGCCGCTTCGTCTTCACCGCCTTCGGCGACCAGGGCGTCAGCTACCACGCGCTCGCCAACGACGCCCTGATCCTGGCCCAGGGCCCGGCCTTCCACCTGCACGCGGGCGACATCTGCTACGCCGACGGCAGCGGCCTGGGCAAGGAGTCCGACACCTACGACGCGCGCACCTGGGACCAGTTCCTCGCCCAGACCGAGCCCGTGGCCTCGCGCGTGCCGTGGATGGTGACGACCGGCAACCACGACATGGAGGCCTGGTACTCCCCCGACGGGTACGACGGGCAGCGGGCGCGCTTCGCCCTTCCCGGGAACGGCCCGGACGCGGTCCCCGGCGCGTACTCCTTCACCTACGGCAACGTCGGGGTGGTCGCCCTGGACTCCAACGACGTCAGCTACGAGATCCCCGCCAACCGCGGCCTCTCCCGGGGGCGCCAGACCGCCTGGCTGGAGCGGCGCCTGCGCGGGCTGCGCGCGACGGCGGGCATCGACTTCGTGGTGGTCTTCTTCCACCACTGCGCCTACTCCACGACCAGTGCCCACGCCTCGGACGGCGGGGTGCGCAAGGAGTGGACGCACCTGTTCGACACGTACGCGGTGGACCTGGTGGTCAACGGCCACAACCACGTGTACGAGCGCACCGACGCGATCCGCGGCGGCGAGGTCTCCCTGCCGCTGCCTGTCGGGGCGACGGTCCGCCCCGAGCGCGACGGCACCGTGTACGTGACGGCCGGCGGCGCCGGCAAGGAGCTGTACGGCTTCGCCGTGCCGGACAGCCACGAGGGAAAGGTCGAGGACCTCAGCCACGTGGCGACCTACCACTGGACGGAGTCCCGGGTCCCGGCCCCGGAGGTCGTCCGGTGGTCGCGGGTGCGGTACACCGGCTACTCGTTCCTCGCCGTCGAGGTCGAACCGGCCCCCGCCGGCGGCACCGCGACCCTGACGGTCAGCGCACTCGCCGAGGACGGCCGGCGGATCGACCGGTTCACCGTCGCCAGGAAGGCCGGGGCCGGAACCGGGGGCAGGTCCGGGTCCGGGGCCGGGTAGCGCACCGCGCGGAGGAGCCGGCGGCCGGACGCACCGGAGTGCGGGCGGCCGCCGGCTCCGGACGGTGCGGGCGGCTCAGCCGCGGTGGCCGGTGCTGCCGCCGTTGTCGCGGCGGTCCAGGGCGCGCTGGAGGGCTTCTGCGGCGTTCTTGCGGGCGTTCTCGTCCATGACGCGGTACTCCAATCCCGAAGGGCGGTCCGAAGACGCTGGAATGAGGTCTGAAGACGCCAAAGGAAGGGCGGGGAGCAGGCGCGGCAGGGGTGACCTGCCCGATGGCGCGGCTCTCGTCCGCGGTCGCTGGATGCAGCGAGTCGTTCGGCTCCTACAACGCTAGGGCAGAGGGGCCGTGATGTCTGCACAATTACTCGGACTTCCTACTATCTGAGACGGCGAACACGGAACGGGCGCCGCTCCCGGGTGGGAGCGGCGCCCGTCGGGCTGTCCGCGCGGGCCGCCCCGGAGGGCGCCCGCGGTCCTCATTCCGCCAGGTCGACGGCGCGCGCGGAGGTCGCGCCGATCTCCGCGGCGATCTCGGCCAGCACCTGGTGCGGGATCGTGTCGTCCACGGTCAGCGCGACGAGCGCCTCCCCGCCGGCCGCCGCACGGGCCACCTGCATGCCGGCGATGTTCAGCCCGGCCTCGCCCAGGATCCGGCCGACGGTGCCGACGACGCCGGGCCGGTCCTCGTAGCGCAGGAACGCCATGTGGTCGGTCATCGCCAGGTCGACGTCGTAGGTGCCGATGCCGACGATCTTCTGGATGTTCTTCGGCCCGGACAGGGTCCCGGAGACCGAGACCTCGGTGCCGTTGGCCAGCGTGCCGCGCACGGTCACCACGTTGCGGTGCTCCGGGCTCTCGCTGCTGGTGGTCAGCCGCACCTCCACGCCGCGCTCCTGCGCGAACAGGGGCGCGTTGACGTAGGAGACCGTCTCGTCCACCACGTCCTCGAAGACGCCCTTGAGGGCGGAGAGCTCGAGCACCTTGACGTCGTGCTGGGTGATCTCGCCGATCACCTCGACGTCGAGGCGGAGGGCGACCTCGCCGGCCAGCGCGGTGAAGATCCGGCCGAGCCTCTCGGCCAGCGGCAGGCCGGGGCGCACGTCCTCGGCGATCACGCCGCCCTGGACGTTGACGGCGTCCGGTACCAGCTCGCCGGCGAGCGCCAGGCGCACCGAGCGGGCGACCGCGATGCCCGCCTTCTCCTGCGCCTCGCCGGTGGAGGCGCCCAGGTGCGGGGTGACCACGACGTTGTCGAAGTCGAACAGCGGGGAGTCGGTGCACGGCTCGGACGAGAAGACGTCCAGGCCCGCGGCGGCGACCCGGCCCTCCTTCAGCGCGGAGGCCAGGGCCGCCTCGTCGACGATGCCGCCGCGGGCGGCGTTGACGATGCGCACCTCCGGCTTGACCCTGCGCAGGGCCTCGTCGCCGATCAGGCCCAGGGTCTCGGGGGTCTTGGGCAGGTGCACGGTGATGAAGTCCGCGACCTCGAGGAGCTCGTCGAGGCTGAGCAGCTTCACGCCCATCTGCGCGGCGCGGGCCGGCTGCACGTAGGGGTCGTAGGCCACGATCTTCATGCCGAACGCGGACATCCGCTGGGCGACCAGCACGCCGATCCGGCCCAGGCCGACGACGCCGAGGGTCTTCTCCGCCAGCTCGACGCCGGTGTACTTGCTGCGCTTCCACTCGCCGTTCTTCAGCGCGGCGTTGGCCTGCGGGATGTTGCGGGCCACGGAGAGCAGCAGGCCGCAGGCGAGCTCGGCGGCGGTGACGATGTTGGAGGTCGGGGCGTTGACGACCATCACGCCGGCCTTGGTGGCGGCGGAGACGTCGACGTTGTCCAGGCCGACGCCGGCGCGGGCCACGACCTTCAGCTTCCGGGCGGCGGCGATGGCCTCGGCGTCGACCTTGGTGGCGCTGCGCACCAGGATCGCGTCGACGTCGGCGATCGCGGGGAGGAGTTCGGCGCGGTCGGCGCCGTTGCAGTGCCGGATCTCGAAGTCCGGTCCCAGCGCGTCGACGGTGGCGGGCGACAGCTCTTCGGCGATGAGTACGACGGGTTTGCTCACGTGGTCCTCACTAGGTCCTTCGCGGGCGGCGGATGGCATGGAGCCGCGTGGAAGACGCACGACGCTGTGGGCCTGACGCGCACTGTGAAACACGAGTGTAACGACTCGGCCCACACGACCTGGCGCCGTCCCGCGAGGATCACCCTGACGAGGGTGGACGGGGTGGTCGGGCGGACGGTGCGCGGCGGCGGCCGGGCCGCGGGGAGCGGTCCCGGCCGCCGCCGCGGGGAGGCCTACGCCTCCTCGTCGACCCAGCTCATCAGCTTGCGCAGCTGCTTGCCGGTGGTCTCCAGCTTGTGGTCGGCGTCGGCCTTCTTGTACTCGTTGTACTTGGGCAGGCCGGCCTTGTACTCGGCCATCCAGTTGCGGGCGAAGGTGCCGTCCTGGATCTCGCCGAGGACCTTCTTCATCTCGGCCTTGGTGGCGTCGGTGACGATCCGCGGGCCGGTGACGTAGTCGCCCCACTCGGCGGTCTCGGAGACCGACCAGCGCATCTTCTCCAGGCCGCCCTCGTACATCAGGTCCACGATGAGCTTGAGCTCGTGCAGGCACTCGAAGTAGGCGATCTCCGGCTGGTAGCCGGCCTCGACCAGGGTCTCGAAGCCCGCCTTGACCAGCGCGGAGGTGCCGCCGCACAGCACCGCCTGCTCGCCGAACAGGTCGGTCTCGGTCTCCTCGGTGAAGGTGGTCCTGATGACGCCGGCGCGGGTGCCGCCGATGGCCTTGGCGTAGGACAGGGCCAGCGCGAAGGCGTTGCCCGTGGCGTCCTGCTCGACCGCGGCGATGCACGGGACGCCGCGGCCCTCCTCGTACTGGCGGCGCACCAGGTGGCCCGGGCCCTTGGGCGCGACCATGGCCACGTCCACGCCGGCCGGGGGCTTGATGAAGCCGAACCGGATGTTGAAGCCGTGGCCGAAGAACAGGGCGTCGCCGTCCTTCAGCGTGGGGGCGACGGACTCCTCGTAGACCTCGGCCTGGATCGGGTCCGGCACCAGGATCATGACGACGTCGGCCTCGGCGGCCGCCTCGGCGGTGGTGACGACGCGCAGGCCCTGCTCCTCGGCCTTCTTCCAGGACTTCGAGCCCTCGGCCAGGCCGACGCGCACGTCGACGCCGGAGTCGCGCAGCGACAGCGCGTGGGCGTGGCCCTGGCTGCCGTAGCCGAGGACCGCGACCTTGCGGCCCTGGATGATGGACAGGTCGGCGTCGTCGTCGTAGAACAGCTCGGCCACTTGGGGTCTCTCCTTGTTTCGGGTTGTGCTGCCCACCGTACGGCGGGCGGGGCTGCGAAGGCTTCGCGGTCTCGCTATGCGGTCCGGTCCAGGGCCCGCAGCGACCGGTCGGTGATGGAACGCGCACCGCGGCCGATCGCGATCGTGCCGGACTGGACCAGTTCCTTGATACCGAAGGGCTCCAGCATCTTCAGCATGGCGTCGAGCTTGTCGCTGCTGCCCGTGGCCTCGATCGTGATCGCCTCCGGGGAGACGTCCACGGTCTTGGCGCGGAACAACTGGACGATCTCCGTGACCTGCCCGCGGGTCTCGTTGTCGGCGCGCACCTTCACCAGGACGAGCTGCCGCTGAACGGCCGAGGACGGCTCCAGTTCGACGATCTTCAGCACGTTGACGAGCTTGTTGAGCTGCTTGGTGACCTGCTCCAGGGGGAGGTCCTCGACGCTCACCACGATGGTGATGCGGGAGATCTCCGGGTGCTCGGTGGTGCCGACCGCCAGGGAGTCGATGTTGAACCCGCGGCGGAAGAACAGCGCGGCGACCCGGGCCAGGATGCCGGGGGTGTTCTCGACCAGGACGGAGAGCGTGTGCTTGGACATGGGCTCGTTCCCTCTTCTCTTCGTGCGCTCTTGGCCTCGCGTCCTGCGGGCTCAGTCGTCCTCGCCGTCGCCGAAGTCCGGGCGGACCCCGCGGGCGGCCATGATCTCGTCGTTGCTGGTGCCGGCCGCGACCATCGGCCACACCATGGCGTCCTCGTGGACGATGAAGTCCACGACGACCGGGCCGTCGTTGAGGGAGTTGGCCTTCTCGATGACCGCGTCCAGCTGGTCCGGGGACTCGCAGCGCAGCCCGTAGCAGCCCATCGCCTCGGCGAGCTTGACGAAGTCCGGCACCCTGGTGCCCCGGGTGGCCTGGGCGGCCTCCTGCGCGCCGGGCCCGGAGTGCAGCACGGTGTTGGAGTAGCGCTGGTTGTAGAACAGGGTCTGCCACTGGCGGACCATGCCCAGTGCGCCGTTGTTGATGATCGCGACCTTGATCGGGATGTTGTTCAGCGCGCAGGTGACCAGTTCCTGGTTGGTCATCTGGAAGCAGCCGTCGCCGTCGACGGCCCAGACGGTGGCCTCGGGGCGGCCGGCCTTGGCGCCCATGGCCGCCGGGACGGCGTAGCCCATGGTCCCGGCACCGCCGGAGTTCAGCCAGGTGCGGGGCTCCTCGAAGCCGATGAACTGCGAGGCCCACATCTGGTGCTGGCCGACGCCCGCGGCGAAGACCGTGCCGGCCGGGGCCAGCTCGCCGATCCGCCGGATGACCTGCTGCGGGGACAGGCTGCCGTCGGCGGGCAGGTCGTAGCCCAGCGGGTAGGTCTCGCGCCAGGAGTCGATCTGCTTCCACCAGTCGGCGTAGTCGCCCCGGTGGCCGGCCTCGTGCTCGGCCTGGACGGCGACGATCAGGTCCGCCAGGACCTCGCGGGCGTCCCCGACGATCGGCACGTCGGCGGCGCGGTTCTTGGAGATCTCCGCCGGGTCGATGTCGGCGTGGACGACCTTGGCGAAGGGCGCGAAGGTCTCCAGCTTGCCGGTGACGCGGTCGTCGAAGCGCGCTCCCAGCGCGACGATCAGGTCGGCCTTCTGCAGCGCGGTGACCGCGGAGACCGAGCCGTGCATGCCGGGCATGCCGATGTGCTGGCGGTGGCTGTCGGGGAAGGCGCCGATGCCCATCAGCGTGGTGGTCACCGGCATGCCGGTCAGCTCGGCGAGGATGCGCAGCTCGGAGGTGGCGCCGGCCTTGAGCACGCCGCCGCCGACGTAGAGCACCGGGCGCCGGGCGCCGGTGACCAGCCGGGCGGCCTCCCGGATCTGCTTGGCGTGCGGCTTGGTGACCGGGCGGTAGCCGGGCAGCTCGGTGTGCGGCGGCCACGAGAACGTCGTCCGGGCCTGCAGTGCGTCCTTGGCGATGTCCACCAGGACCGGGCCGGGCCGGCCGGTGGAGGCGATGTGGAACGCCTCGGCGATCGTGCGCGGGATGTCCTCGGCGCGGGTGACCAGGAAGTTGTGCTTGGTGATCGGCATCGTGATGCCGCAGATGTCCGCCTCCTGGAAGGCGTCCGTGCCGATCGCCTTGGAGGAGACCTGGCCGGTGATCGCGACGATCGGCACCGAGTCCATGTGCGCGTCGGCGATCGGGGTGACCAGGTTGGTGGCGCCGGGGCCCGAGGTCGCCATGCAGACGCCGACCTTCCCCGTGGCCTGCGCGTACCCGGTGGCGGCGTGGCCGGCGCCCTGCTCGTGCCGGACCAGGACGTGGCGCACCCGGGTGGAGTCCATCATCGGGTCGTACGCGGGCAGGATCGCACCGCCGGGGATGCCGAAGACGGTGTCGGCGCCGACCTCCTCGAGAGAGCGGATGAGGGACTGCGCTCCCGTGACGTGCTCGACGGTGGGCTGCTGCGCGGCGCTGCGGGCCCGCGGCTGCGGGTGGGGGACCCCGGTGGCCTGCTCGGTCATCTGCATTCTCTTCTCGGTTTCGTCCCCTGCTCCGGAACCGGCGGCGGATCGACGGGAGGGGTTCGGCGAGGGTTCGTCAAAGGGTTCGGTGCAACAAAAAACCCCTCGTGCCGAATGGCAGGCGAGGGGGGCGCGTCAGCTGCGGTCAAGGGGCGGGAAGGGCCCGGATCAGCCGACGCGCTGTCCAATTACGAGAAGTCGGGTGCGCATGGTCAAGACCTTCCTCCTGTCAAGGGGCGGGTGTCAAGTGGGTGGGACGGACGTCTCACTATTCGGTCGGACCGAGGGGCCGGGAAGCGGCTCGGGCTCGGCGCCGCCGCCCGGGCCGACCGGCAGCGGGGCGGCCGGGGCCGTCCGCCCGGCCGCCAGCGGGTCGCGCGGCAGGGGGTACGCCCCCCGGGTGAGGGAGCTGCGCAGCCGGTGTTCGTCCAGCGGCCCGGAGAAGACCATTCCCTGGCCGTGGGTGCAGCCCATGGCGCGCAGCGCGAGCGCCTGCTCGGGCAGGTCCACACCCTCGGCGACGGTCTGCAGCCCCAGGTCGGCGGCGATCCGGAGCATTCCCGCGACGATCGTGCGCGCCCGGACCGACTCGGCGGCCTCGGCCACCAGGCCGCTGTCGAGCCGGAGCACGTCGACGGGGAGGCTGCGCAGGGCGGACATCGTGGCGTGGCCGTCGCCGAAGCCGTCCAGGGCGATGCGCACCCCGAGCCGGCGCAGGGCCGTCAGGCGGCGCTGGAGGTCCTCCGGGTCGGGCCGGGGCCCGGTGCCGGCCAGGTACAGCACCAGCGCCCCGGGCGGCAGGCGGTGCCGGGCCAGCAGCGCCTCGAGGGTCCGCTCCGGGGGGCGGCGCTCCATCAGGCGCCGGGGCGACATCCGGACGGCGACCGGCACCGGGCACCCGGCCCGGTGGCGGCGGGCGGTGTGCTCGACGGCCTTCTCCAGCACCCACTGGCTCAGCTCCGCGGTGCGGTCGGTGTCCTCGGCGGCCTGGAGGAACTCGGCCGGGGTGAACAGGATCCCCCGGGAGGAGCGCCAGCGGGCCTGGGCCTCGACCGAGTGGACCTGCCCGGTGGCCAGGTCCACGACCGGCTGGTGCAGCAGGGTGAACTCCCCGGCGTGCAGGGCCGTGCGCAGCCGGTCGGCGAGCTCGGCCCGGCGCACGGCCTCGGCCTGCATGTGCGGGGCGTACGTCTCGACCCGCCCCTTGCCCGCGGACTTGGCGCGGTACATCGCCAGGTCGGCGTTGCGCATCAGGTCGCCGGGGGCCAGGCCGGGTTCGGCGAAGGCGATGCCGATGCTGGCGGCGACCCTCACCTCGGTGCCGAAGACCCGGTAGGGGCGGGACAGGGCGGTGCGCAGGCGGTCGGCGACCTCCCTGACCTGCCGCTCGCGCGTGGCGCGGTCCCCGGCGACGCCGCGCACCAGGGCCGCGAACTCGTCGCCGCCGAGCCGGGCCACGGTGTCCTCGGCGCGCACCGACTCGGTGAGCCTGCGGGCCGCGTGCACCAGCAGTTCGTCCCCGGCCTGGTGGCCGACGGTGTCGTTGACCGCCTTGAAGCCGTCGAGGTCGATGAACAGGACCGCGACGCAGCCGTCGCCGCCGCGCCGGCCGTCGAGGGCCCGGCCCACCCGCTCGGTGAACAGGGAGCGGTTGGGCAGGTCGGTCAGCGGGTCGTGGGAGGCGTTGTGCTGCAGCTGGGCCTGCAGGCGCACCCGCTCGGTGACGTCCCGGCTGTTGAAGATCAGGCCGCTGCGGTAGCGGTTGACGGTTGACTCGATGTGCAGCCACCCGCCCGAGCCGTCGCGGAACCGGCACTCGATCCGGGTGGCGGGCTCCGTCTCCGGCGGGGCGGCGAGGAAGCGCCGGACCTCGTGGAGCACGCCGCCGCGGTCCTCCGGGTGGATGTGGGCGGCCAGGTCGGTGCCGATCAGTTCCTCGGCGGGGCGCCCGTAGACGCCGCGGGAGGCGGGGCTGACGTACCGCAGGGTGCCGCTGGGGGAGGCCATCATGATCACGTCGCTGGAGCCCTGGACCAGGGAGCGGAAGTGGTTCTCCTTGCGGGCGAGCTCGTTGGTGAGCGCGATGTTCTCCAGCAGCATGATGGCCTGCCGGACGACCAGGGCCAGGACGACGGCGCAGCCGGTGCTGAGCACCACCGCGTCGACGGGGCGGCCGGTCAGCGAGGCGTGCAGGATGCTCAGGACGCACACGGCCGCGGCCAGGTACGGCACGAGCGCGGTGAACGGGCGCGCGGCGGGGCGGGCGGGCCGGCGGGCGGGGCGGCCCCCGGACGCCGTCTGCGCGCGCCGGCCCGCCCAGGGGGCGTAGGCGAGCAGGAGGCTGGCGGCGAACCAGCCGGCGTCGAGGATCTGGCCGGAGCGGTAGCTCTCACGCAGCGCGGGCGAGGTGAACAGGGCGTCGCACAGGACGGTGAGCCCCAGTGCGGCGACGGCGGTGTTGACCGCCGCGCGGTTGACCGAGGACCGCCGGAAGGTCAGGGCGAGCACCGCGCTGACGAGCGCGATGTCCAGCAGGGGGTAGGACAGGGCGAGGGCCTGCCGCAGCGGGCCCTCGCCGGTCCGGTCCGCGGTGTGCGACAGCGCGAGGCTCCAGCACAGGGTCAGCAGGGAGCCGGCGACCAGCCAGGTGTCGAGGAGCAGGCAGACCCACCCGGCGCGGGTGACCGGCCGCTTCGCGAGCAGCAGCAGGCCGGCGATCGCTGACGGCCCGAAGCACAGGAAGGCCCAGTCGGCCGGGGAGGTCCCGGGGACGGGCTCGTCCAGCACGACCTCGTACCAGCCCCACACGCCGTTGCCGAGGGCGAGCATGGCGGAGGACAGGGCGAACAGCAGCCACGCGGGCCGGGAGGGGCCGGAGACGGTGCGTGCGTACAGCAGGCAGGAGACGGCGGCCGCGAGCGCGCCCGCGGCCAGGCCGAAGTCGCCCATGAAGAGCGCCGTCGCGGGGGACCCCCAGCCGAGCGACGCGCCGACGGCGTAGCCGCCGCACAGCGCCGCGAGCAGGAACTGGGGCAGGAGCACGCTGCGGGAGCCCTGCTCGGCCGACCGGGCCAGCAGGGCTCCCGGAGGACTCAACCCGACCTCCGCGCGCGGTGGTCGGTCGTCGACAGGTACGTACCTCGGCCGTGCATCACCCGTCGTCCCCCCAGCTCGTGTGGTGGTCTGCGCGCCGCCGTGCGGCTCCGGCACCGGACGCCGCGGCAGGACGTGCAGTGCTTTCCCCTGTTCCCGGACGATACACCAGTCCGGTCACTCACGGACATACTTCCTCTACACAGCGTAACCGCAGCTCCGTCCGGAATACGCCTTTCCGTCACCCCGCGCCCGGCCCGTCCCCGCCCGCGGTGCTCCCGGCGGGGACGGGCCGTGCACCTCAGGTGACGGCCACGACGTTGCGCAGGTCCTCCCCGGCGACGAACCGGAACAGCTGGCTCCGCAGCAGGCGGTGGGCGCGCGGCCGGAACGCCGAGCTGGAGCCGCCCACGTGGGGGGTGATCAGGACGTTGGGCGCGTGCCACAGCGGGTGGCCGGGGGGCAGCGGCTCGGGGTCGGTGACGTCCAGCGCCGCGTGCAACCTGCCCGACTCCAGCTCCGCCAGGAGGGCCCCGGTGTCGACCACCCGGCCGCGGGCGACGTTGACCAGCAGCGCCCCGTCCTTCATGCGGGCGAGGAACCCCGCGTCGGCCAGCCCGGCGGTGGCCCCGGTCAGCGGCACGGACAGGATCACCACGTCGGCCCGGGGCAGCAGCCCGGGCAGGTCGGCGAGGGCGTGCACGGGGCCGCGCGGCGTGCTGCGGGCCGAGCGGGCCACCCGCAGGACGTCGCAGCCGAAGGGGGTGAGCCGGTCCTCGATCGCGCTGCCGATCGCGCCGTGGCCGACGACGAGCACCGTCCTGTCGGCCAGGGCCGGGTAGAAGCCGGCGTGCCACTGCTCGGCGTCCTGGCCCCGGACGAAGCGCGGGACGCCGCGCAGCGAGGCGAGGACGAGGGTGACGGCCAGTTCGGCGGTGGACGCCTCGTGCACCCCGCGGGCGTTGCACAGCACGACGCCGGGCGGCACGTGGGGCAGGACGTCCTCGACCCCGGCGGTCAGCGTCTGGAGCACCCGCAGCCCTCCCATCAGCGGCAGGGGGCGCAGGCCCGCGTCGCCCTTCATGTAGGGCGGGACGTAGAACCGGACCCGGCCCGGGTCGCCGGGGTACTCCTCGCCGCCGTCCCAGAACAGGTAGCGGGGACCGGCGGGCAGGTCCTCGATCTCCTCGGGGGGCAGGGAGAGCCAGACCTCGGCGGGCTCGTGCCCGGTGCCCGGCGCAGCGTTGTCAGCCATGCCAGGAGGCTAAGCGACAACCCCCCGGGGGCGGGCGTTACCTTGGTCTGCGCCCCCCGCGGGGCCACGGGAGGAGGGGGTCGGCAGGTGGAGCGCAGGACGATCGGTGCGACGGCCCTCGAAGTGGGCGCCGTGGGACTGGGGTGCATGCCGATGAACTGGGCCTACACGTCTTCCCGGCAGGACGGCGAGGAGTCGCTGCGGGCGGTGCACACCGCGCTGGACCTGGGTGCCTGCCTGCTGGACACGGCGGACATGTACGGCCCGTTCACCAACGAGCTGCTGCTGGGACGGGTGCTGCGGCAGCGGCGCGCCGACGCCTTCGTCTCCACCAAGTGCGGGCTGCTGGTGGGCGACCAGCACGTCGTGGCCGACGGCCGCCCCGAGTACGTCCGGCGGGCCTGCGACGCGTCGCTGCGCCGCCTGCAGACCGACGTCATCGACCTGTACCTGCTGCACCGGGTGGACCCCGAGGTCCCCGTGGAGGAGACCTGGGGCGCCATGGCGGAGCTGGTCGCGGCCGGGAAGGTCCGGGCGCTGGGGCTCAGCGCCGTGGGCGCCCGGGGCGGGCGCAGGTCGCGCGGGGACGGCCTGCACTCCGGCACCATCGCCCACCTGGCCCGCGTCCAGCAGGTGTTCCCGGTCTCCTGCGTGCAGGCGGAGTTGTCGGTGTGGTCGCCCGAGGCGCTGGACGCCCTGCTGCCGTGGTGCTCGGCCCGCGGGATCGGCTTCATGGCGGCGATGCCGCTGGGCAACGGGTTCCTCACCGGCACGCTCACCCCGGGACAGGGCTTCGAACCCGACGACCTGCGGGCCCGCCACCCCCGTTTCACGGCGGAGATGATGGCCGCGAACCAGCCGGTGGTGGCCGGGCTGCGACGGGTCGGCGAGCGGCACGGGGCGACCCCGGCCCAGGTGGCGCTGGCCTGGGTGCTGGCCCAGGGGCCGCACGTCGTCCCCGTGCCCGGGACCAAGAGGCGGCAGTGGGCCGCGGAGAACGCGGCGGCGGCCGACGTGCTGCTGACCGCCCGGGACCTGGCCGAGATAGCGGCGCTGCCGCCGGCCCGGGACTCGTGGGACTGATTCCCGGCGCGCGGCGCGGTCCGTTGGTGTACTGGACGGGAGCCGGCCGCGCACGCGGCCCCGGCCGCCGCACCGTGCCCGCCCCGCCCCGCAACGCACCGCCTTCCCTGCACCGCCCGCACCGCACCGCCCGCGACCGTCCGGAGGGACCCGATGAGACCCCGCCCCGCCACCGCGGCAGCGGCCGCAGCCGCAGCCGCAGCGCTCCTGATCGGCGGGTGCTCCGGCCCGGGCGGCGGCCCGGCGCCGTCGCCCTCCACCGCGTCCCCGTCCGCCCCGGCGTCCTCCTCCCCGGGCGGCACCCCTCCGCCCCGGCCCGCGGGACGGCAAAGGTGACCGGCACCGTCACCGAGGGGCTCGACTCGCCCTGGGGCGTGGCCCTGCTCCCGGGCGGGGACGCCCTGGTGGCCTCCCGGGACACCGGCACGGTCCACCGGGTGGACGCGGAGAGCGGGAGGAAGACCGAGGCGGGGCGGGTCCCCGGCGTCGCCGCCCGCGGCGAGGGCGGGCTGCTGGGGCTCGCCCTCTCCCCCGACTTCGGCTCCGACTCCTACGTCTACGCCTACGTCACCACCGGCTCGGACAACCGGATCGTGCGCATGGCCTACGACGACCGGCGGGACCCGGGCCAGCAGCTCGGCGCCCCGGACGTGGTGCTCAGGGGCATCCCGAAGGGGGAGATCCACAACGGCGGGCGGATCGCGTTCGGCCCGGACGGCATGCTCTACGCCGGCACCGGCGAGACCGGCCGGCCCGGCCTGGCCCAGGACGAGGACTCCCTGGGAGGGAAGATCCTGCGGATGACCCCGGAGGGCGAGCCGGCCGGGGGCAACCCGGACGCCGGCTCGGTGGTCTACAGCCTCGGCCACCGCAACGTCCAGGGCCTGGCCTGGGACGGCGAGGGCAGGCTGTGGGCCTCCGAGCTCGGCCAGAACACCTGGGACGAGCTCAACCTGGTCCGGGCCGGCGGCAACTACGGCTGGCCGGAGGTCGAGGGCGACGGCGACCGCGCGGGGTACGTGGACCCGGTGGTCGTCTGGCGCCCCGCGGACGCCTCCCCGAGCGGGATCGCGATCGCCCGGGGGTCGGTGTGGGTGGCCTCCCTGCGCGGCGAGAGGCTGTGGCGGGTCCCGCTGGACGGCACCCGGGCCGCGGCCGAGCCGCAGGCGTTCCTGACGGGCGAGTACGGCCGGCTGCGCACCGTCGTGGCCGCGCCGGACGGCTCGTTGTGGCTGACCACCAGCAACACCGACGGCCGCGGGGACGTCCGCGACGGCGACGACCGCCTCCTGCGGCTGACCGTGCGCTGACCGCGGGCCGGTACGGCTAGCCGGTCGGCGCGTGCTCCGCCGTGCCCGCGAACAGGCGCAGCCGGTGGGCCACCGCCGCGGCCTCGCCGCGGCTGGAGACCTCCAGCTTGGCGAGGATGTTGGAGACGTGGACGCTCGCGGTCTTCGGGGAGATGAACAGCGCCTCGGCGATGGCCCGGTTGCTGCGCCCGGCCGCCACCAGCCTCAGCACCTCCCGCTCGCGGCGGGTCAGCCCCAGTTCGAGGGCCGGGTCGCGCGGGGCGGGCGGAAGGTCCGCGGGCCCGCACCGGCCGGGGCGGTCCAGGGGGATCCCGGCCCGCCGGGCCAGCAGTTCGACCTCCTCCAGCAGGGGGCGGGCGCCGAGCCGGACGGCCGTGCCGTGCGCGGAGTCCAGCAGCCGCGCCGCCTCCTCCCGCCCGTCCCCTCCGCCCACCAGCAGCGTCTCGGCCCACCGGCACCGGGCCAGCGCGGCCGGGTAGGGGCGTTCGAGGGCGGTGAAGCCGGACGCCGCCTCCTCCCAGACGCCGGGGTCGTACCGGCCGCGGGCGCGGGCGAGTTCGCCGTCGACCGTGCGGGACCACAGGTGCCACACCGGGGCGGGCCGGGGGGTTTCCCGGGCTGTGGCGCGCAGCAGTTCCAGCGACTCCTCCCGCCCGGCGGCGGCCGCGGGCAGTCCGCGCAGGTCCGCCTCCGCGGCGGCCGCCCGGGCGAGCAGGGGCCACCAGTACTGCTCGAACCCGAGCGGGGGGCCGGACTCGCGCGCCCGCGCCACGGCGGCACGCGCACGGTCGAACCGCCCCCGAACGGCGGCGAGCCGCACCTCGATCTCGGCGAAGGGCACGGCGTGCTGGGGCTGGCGGGCGATCGGCCCCATCGCCGAGCGGGCCAGCTCGAGCAGGCGCCCGGCCTCCTCCCACTCGCCCCGTAAGGCGGCCAGTTGGGCGGCCCGCAGTTCGATCCACGCCTGGTGGCGGAAGAGCCGCCCGCCGTCGCGCGACTCCTCGACGATCGTGCGGGCCCGGTCCCACTCCCCCAGGGATATCAGCGACTCGGCCAGGTTGCCGAGGATGAAGCGGCCGTTGTCCGCGAGGCCCAGCGCGCGGGTCTCGGCGATCCCGGCCGGCGCGGCCTCCACGGCCTCCCGGGAGCGGCCGGCCGCCTCCAGGACGTGCAGCAGGTTCCCGTGGGCGCGGCTGGAGGCCAGGGGCGCGCCCATGCCGCGGACGCGCTCGCACAGCGCGTACAGCTCCGCCACGCCGCGGTCGGTCTGCCCGGCCTGCACCCGCAGGCAGGCAAGGGTGATCAGGGCGTTGACCTCGACGTCCTCCGCGCCCACCAGGCGGGCCAGTTCCACGGCGCGCTCGGCGGCGGAGACGGGGTCCGCCCCCGGTCCCTCGAGCATCTCCCACGCCGCGGTGGTCGCCAGGACGTCGGCGTGCACGGCGGACGGCGGCAGGCCCCGCACCAGTTCCCGCGCCCGCTCCAGCTCGGCCCGGCCGTCGCCGCGCCCGGTGTACTTGACCAGGCGCGACTGCTGGAGCCAGAACCAGGCGGCGCGGAGCGGGTCCGGGTTCTCCTCCAGGATCCTCAGGGCCCGGCGGACCAGCTTGGAGGCCAGCTCCCGGGCCTCGGCCAGGCGGGCGGCGACCGCCGCCCCGGCGAGCAGGTCGAGGTGGTGCAGGGGGCGCGCGTCACCGTCCCGGTGGCAGCTGCAGGGCGGGTACGACTCCACGCTCTCCGGGCCGGGCAGGTCCCGGCGGTCCTCCTCGGGGACCGCGTCCCACAGTTCCATGGCGCGCTGCAGCAGTTGGAGCTGCTCGGCGTAGGCGTGCCGGCGGCGGGCCTCGAAGGCCGCCCGCAGGATGGCCGGCAGGGCCTTGCGGGCGTCGTGGGCGTGGTACCAGTAGCCGGCCAGGCGGGGCGTGTGCTGTTCGGCGGGACCAGGGAGGGGTCGGCCTCCAGGGCCCGGGCGTAGGCCCGGTTGAGCAGGCTGCGCTCCCCGGGCAGCAGGTCGTCGCTGACGGCCTCGCGGACGAGGGCGTGCCGGAAGCGGTAGCCGTCCCCGTCGTCGGTGGGGCGCAGGATGTTGGCGCCGACGGCGGCCCGCAGCGCCTCGATCAGCTCCTCCTCCGGCACGTCCGCCACCGTCGACAGCAGGGCGTGCTCGACGGTGGAGCCGCCCTCGGCGGCGATCCGCAGCACCCGCTGGGTGGACTCGGGCAGCGCCTCGACCCGCACCAGCAGCACGTCGCGCAGGGACTCCGACAGGCCGCTCAGGCAGCCGTCGCCGATGCTGCAGGCCAGTTCCTCGACGAAGAAGGGGTTGCCCTCGGAGCGGCGGTAGATCTCCTCGACGAGCTCGGGGGCCTGCTCGCCCGCCATGATCCCGGCGAGCTGCCGGGCGACCTCGTCGCGGGTGAACCGGGGCACCTCGATGCGGCGCACGGTGCGCAGCCGGTCCAGTTCGGCGAGGAAGGGGCGCAGCGGGTGGCGCCGGTGGATGTCGTCGGCGCGGTAGGTGGCGACCAGGACCAGGCGGGCCCGGTGCAGGGAGCGGAAGAGGTAGGCGAGCAGTTCGCGGGTGGAGCGGTCGGCCCAGTGCAGGTCCTCGAAGACGACGACGAGGGTGCGCTCGGCCGACAGCCGCTCCAGCAGGCGGGCCGTCGACTCGAAGAGCCGGGCCCGGGCGTACTCGTCGTGGCTCTCCCGGCCGGCCTCGCCCAGGTCGGGCAGGAGGAGGGCGAGTTCGCCCTCGTGGCCCGCGGCCGCCTCGGCCAGTTCCGGGCCCAGGGCGCGGTGCAGCATGCGCAGGGCGGTGGCCACGGGGACGAACGGCAGCCCGTCGGCGCCGATCTCCAGGCATCCGCCGACGGCGGTGACGGCGCCCGCCTCCCTGGCCGAGGCCGTGAACTCGTCCAGCAGACGGGTCTTGCCCACGCCGGCCTCGCCGCCGACGAGCAGCGCCTGCGGCTCTCCGGCCTCCGCGCGGGCGAGCGCGGAGGCGAGGACGGTCAGCTCCTGGCCGCGGCCGATGAACACCGGGTTGATCGACTGAGGCTGCACGGTTCCGAGCATGACACAGGGGGCGGACGGCGGGGCACCGGTTTTCCGCGCCGCCGCGGTGCTCACCCCGCGGAGCCGCGACGGCGGGCCGTGCGCCCGCGCGCCCCGGCGGTGGTCCCGGAACCGGCCGCGGGGCGGCGGCGGTCCCGGCGGGCCTGCTGCGCCAGACGCCGTTCCGCGGCGCAGCGCTGCAGCTCCTCGGCCCTGATCCGGTGCATCTCGTAGTCGAACAAGGTCGTCTCCACTGGTCTCGGGGGTTCAAGGCGACGCCTCGAGACTCCTCGGCAAGGCAGGGCCGGCGCATCGGGAGACTTCCCGATTCCCGGGGCCCCAGGGCCTCAGACGGGCCCGGGGACGGGCCCGGCCTACGGGCGGCGACCGGGTGGGGAACCCGAGTACCCGTACCCATGTGCGATGTCAGTGGTTCCGGGCAGGCTGTGCTCCATGAACGAGACCTTGATCGAGCGCAGGGGCGGAAGCGTGCACGGCGGCGGCACGGAGCGTGCGATGGCGGTGGGCCTGGGCCTGGGGGGCGCCCTGGCCGTGGCGTGGGTGCTGGCCGTGGCGTGGACCATAGCGACGTGGACCGGGATCACCTGATCGCGGACCAGGACCGCCCGGCGGCCCGGCGACGGTCCGGCGGCGGCGGTCCGGACCCGGGACACGGCCCGGCGACCCGCGACCCGGCGAAGGGCGGTGCGCGCCCCGCGGGAAACACGGCGGGGGCGCCGCGTCCGTGTCACCGGACGCGACGCCCCCGCCGGGGTGCGTCACCGTCTGCGCCTCGTTCCCGGGCGTCAGCCCTGCACGCCCAGCCTCTCCAGGATCAGCTCGCGCACGCGGGCGGCGTCGGCCTGGCCGCGGGTGGCCTTCATGACCGCGCCGACCAGCGCGCCGGCCGCGGCGACCTTGCCGCTGCGGACCTTCTCGGCGATGCCCGCGTTGGCGGCGATCGCCTCGTCGACGGCCGCGCCGAGGGCGCCCTCGTCGGAGACGACCTTCAGGCCCCGCTTGTCGACGACCTCGTCCGGCTCGCCCTCGCCGGCCAGCACGCCCTCGATGACCTGGCGGGCCAGCTTGTCGTTGAGGGAGCCGTCGGACACCAGCGCGGCCACCCGGGCGACCTGCGCCGGGGTGATCGGCAGCGCGGCGATGTCGGTGCCGTCCTCGTTGGCGCGGCGGGCCAGCTCGCCCATCCACCACTTGCGGGCCTGGTCGGCCGGGGCGCCGGCGTCGATGGTGGCCACGATCAGGTCGATGGCGCCGGCGTTGAGCACCGACTGCATCTCGTGGTCGGACAGGCCCCAGTCGGCCTGCAGGCGCATGCGGCGCACCCGCGGCAGCTCCGGCAGCCCGGCGCGCAGCTCCTCGACCCACTCGCGGGACGGGGCGACCGGCACCAGGTCGGGCTCGGGGAAGTACCGGTAGTCCTCGGCCTCCTCCTTGATCCGGCCGGAGGTGGTGGAGCCGTCGTCCTCGTGGAAGTGGCGGGTCTCCTGGACGACGGTGCCGCCGGAGGAGAGCACCGCGGCGTGCCGCTGGATCTCGAAGCGGGCGGCCCGCTCGACCGACCGCAGCGAGTTGACGTTCTTGGTCTCCGAGCGGGTGCCGAACTTCTCCTGCCCGTGCGGGCGCAGCGAGAGGTTGACGTCGCAGCGCATCTGGCCCATCTCCATGCGGGCCTCGGAGACGCCCAGGGCCTTGATGAGCTCGCGCAGCTCGGCGACGTAGGCCTTGGCGACCTGCGGCGCCCTCTCCCCCGCGCCGACGATCGGCTTGGTGACGATCTCGATGAGCGGGATGCCGGCCCGGTTGTAGTCGAGCAGCGAGTGCACGGCGCCGTGGATGCGGCCGGTGGCGCCGCCCACGTGGGTGGACTTGCCGGTGTCCTCCTCCATGTGGGCGCGCTCGATCTCGACGCGGAAGGTCTCCCCGTCGACCTCGACGTCGAGGTAGCCGTCGTAGGCGATCGGCTCGTCGTACTGCGAGGTCTGGAAGTTCTTCGGCATGTCCGGATAGAAGTAGTTCTTCCGGGCGAAGCGGCACCACTCGGCGATCTCGCAGTTGAGCGCCAGGCCGATCTTGATCGCGGACTCCACGGCGGTGGCGTTGACCACCGGCAGGGAGCCGGGCATGCCCAGGCAGGTGGGGCACACCTGGCTGTTGGGCTCGGCGCCCAGGGAGGTGGAGCAGCCGCAGAACATCTTGGTGGCGGTGCCGAGCTCGACGTGGACCTCGAGGCCCATCACCGGGTCGTAGGCCGTGAGGGCGTCCTCGTACGGCATCAGGTCAATGACAGTCACGGAAGAACTTTCCCTCTCAGCCCAGCAGGACGTCGTCGTCGCCCAGGCGGCGCACTTCGCGCACCAGGATGGCGACGCCGGTGGCGATCGCGGCCGCGGAGAAGACCGCGTCGGCCAGCTGAAGCGCGTCGTTCTCGGTGCGGGCGAGCCGGGCCTGCTTGACGACGCCGAACGCGCCGATCAGCGAGGTGCCGATGGACAGGTACAGTCCGGCCCTGCTCTTCTTGAACCCCTTGGCCTTCGCGAGCTTGCTCACAGTGTCGGTGCCTCCTCAAGCAGCGGGTGGCCCCAGCGTGCGGTGAACGCGGTCTCCACCGCGGCACCGACACGGTAGAGCCGGTCGTCGGCCATCGCCGGGGCGATGATCTGGAGACCGACCGGCAGACCGTCCTCGGGGGAGGCCGCACGGCAGGGACATGGCCGCGTTGCCCGCCAGGTTCGACGGGATGGTGCACAGGTCGGCGAGGTACATCGCCAGCGGGTCGTCCGCGCGCTCGCCGATGGGGAACGCCGTGGTGGGCGTGGTCGGCGACACCAGGACGTCGACGCGCCCGAAGGCGGCCTCGAAGTCCCGGGTGATCAGCGTGCGGACCTTCTGCGCCTGCCCGTAGTAGGCGTCGTAGTAACCGCTGCTGAGGGCGTAGGTGCCCAGCATGATGCGGCGCTTGACCTCGGCGCCGAAGCCGGCCTCGCGGGTGAGGGCGGTGACCTCCTCCGCCGAACGGGTGCCGTCGTCGCCGACCCGCAGGCCGTAGCGCATGGCGTCGAAGCGGGCGAGGTTGGAGGACGCCTCGCTGGGCGCGATGAGGTAGTAGGCCGGCATCGCGTAGGTGAACGACGGGCAGGACAGCTCGACGACCTCGGCGCCCAGCTCGCGCAGCAGCTCCACCGACTCGGTGAACCGCTGCATGACGCCTGCCTGGTAGCCCTCGCCGGAGAACTCCTTGACCACGCCGACCCGCACGCCCCGCAGGTCGCCGGTGGCACCGGCCCGGGCCGCCTCGACCACGGCCGGGACGGGCGCGTCGATCGAGGTGGAGTCCAGCGGGTCGTGCCCGGCGATCGCCTCGTGCAGCAGCGCCGCGTCCAGCACGGTGCGGGCGCACGGGCCGCCCTGGTCCAGGGACGAGGAGAAGGCGACGAGGCCGTAGCGGGAGACGGCGCCGTAGGTGGGCTTGACGCCGACGGTGCCGGTGACGGCGGCCGGCTGGCGGATGGAGCCGCCGGTGTCGGTGCCGATCGCCAGGGGCGCCTCGAAGGCGGCCAGCGCGGCGGAGGAGCCGCCGCCGGAGCCGCCGGGGATGCGGGTGAGGTCCCACGGGTTGCCGGTGGGCCCGTAGGCGCTGTTCTCGGTGGAGGACCCCATGGCGAACTCGTCCATGTTGGTCTTGCCGAGGACGACCACGCCCGCCTCCTTCAGGCGGCGGGTCAGGGTGGCGTCGTACGGGGGCTTCCAGCCCTCGAGGATCTTCGAGCCGCAGGTGGTGGGGACGCCCTCGGTGGTGAAGACGTCCTTCAGCGCGAGCGGGACGCCGGCCAGCGGGCCGAGCTCCCCGCCGGACGCGCGGCGCTCGTCGACGGCGCGGGCCGCGGCCAGGGCGCCCTCGGTGTCGACGTGCAGGAAGGCGTTGACCTTCTCGTCGACGGCGGCGATGCGGTCCAGGTGGGCCTGCGCGACGTCGACGGCGCTGGTCTCGCCGGAGGCGATCGCCGCGGCGGTCTCGGCGGCGGTGAGCCTGGTCAGGTCGGTCATGTCAGTCCTCCCCCAGGATCTGCGGCACCTTGAAACGCTGCTGCTCGGCGGCGGGGGCGCCGGACAGCGCCTGCTCCGGGGTGAGCGAGGGCCGCACCACGTCCGGCCGCATGACGTTGGTCAGCGGCAGGGGGTGCGAGGTCGGCGGAATGTCGTCGGCCGCGATCTCTCCGACGCGGGCGACCGCGCCGATGATCACGTCGAGCTGCTCGGCGAAGTGGTCCAGCTCTTCGTCCTGCAGCTCAAGACGCGACAGCCGGGCGAGGTGGGAGACCTCCTCGCGCGTGATGCCAGGCATGCAGCGATCCTCTGGGGGTGGGTGGGCGTGTCGGTTTCGCGGCCAATCCTATGGCTCCCGGCGGCCGGGCGGCGAAACGCCGCCCGCCGCCCCCGCCGCGCCGCCGGGTCAGGGCAGGAGGGGGCGGGTCGCGGAGGGCCGCGAGGGCGCCGGGGTGCCGCTCGCGGCTCCCCCCGCCGACCGGCCCACGACACCGCCGACACCGCCGATGCCGCCGGTGCGCGGGGTGCGGGGCGGCAGGGCGGCCGCGGCGAGCCCCTCGCGCGCCCCGCGCCCGCGCAGCCAGGCGGTCGCCTCCTCGGGTGGCATGGCGGCCGAGACCAGCCAGCCCTGCACCGCGTCGCACCCCAGTGCCCGCAGGCGCTCCCAGGTCTCGTCGTCCTCCACGCCCTCGGCGACCACGACCAGGCCGAGGGAGTGGGCCAGGTCCAGGGTGCAGCGGACGATCTCGGCGTCCTCGGCGTCCACCGCGAGCCGCGCCACGAAGGAGCGGTCGATCTTCAGCTCGCTGACCGGCAGCCTGCGCAGGTGCACCAGCGAGGAGTAGCCGGTGCCGAAGTCGTCCAGCGACATCTTCACCCCGTGGCCGGTCAGCCCGGCCAGGGTGTCGGCCGCCCGCTGCGGGTCCTCCAGCAGGACGTGCTCGGTGATCTCCAGCTGCAACGATCCTGCAGGCACGTTGTGGCGGGCCAGACGGGCCGCCACGGAGCCGGCGAAGCCGGGCGTGTGGACGTCCCGGGGGGAGACGTTGACGGCGACGGGCACGTCGATGCCCATCGCCCTCCAGCGCGCGACCTGGGCGAGCGCGGTCTCCAGGACGTACTCGGTCAGCCGGGGCATCAGGCCGGAGGTCTCGGCGATGCCGATGAACTCGTCCGGGCTGACCCGGCCGCGTTCGGGGTGCACCCAGCGCACCAGGGCCTCCAGGCCCGCGACCCGCCCGTCGAAGGCGACCTTCGGCTGGTAGTGCAGCTTGACCTGGCCGGAGTCCAGCGCCCGGCGCAGGTCCCCGAGGAGGCCGAGGCGGTCGGGGGTGTTGCCGTCGCGGTGGGCCTCGTAGACCTCGACGCCGCTGCGGTCCCGCTTGGCCTGGTACATCGCCACGTCGGCCCGGCGCAGCAGCCCCTCGCCGTCCGTCGCGTGGTCGGGGAAGACGCTCACCCCGGCGGACGCCTCCAGGACCAGGGAGAGCCCGTCGAGGTCGAGCGGGGCGCTGAGCGAGGCGACCAGCAGGCGGGCCACCCGCTGGGCGCCGGTGGGCGAGTCCGCGAGGGGCAGCAGGACGGCGAACTCGTCCCCGCCGAGCCGGGCGACCTCGGCGCCGCGGGGCAGGGCCAGGCGCAGCCGGTCGGCGACCTGCAGGAGCAGGCGGTCGCCGGCGAGGTGGCCGAGGGTGTCGTTGACCGAGCGGAAGCGGTCGAGGTCGATCAGGACGAGGGCGGCGCGCTTGCCCACCCGTTCGGCCTCGTCCAGGGCGGCCCGGGTGCGCTCCAGCAGCCACTGGCGGTTGTTCAGGCCGGTCAGGGGGTCGCGCAGTTGCTCCTCGGCGCGGGCGCGGGCGATCCACAGGGTGGAGTCCAGGGCCATCAGGGGGATGGCGAACAGCGGGAGGAGGACGGGGCGCGGTCCGGCCGCGACCAGGACGATCAGCGGGGAGATGCCGAGCAGGGCGACGCCGACCAGCCCCTGGCGGACGAGCGTCATCCGGGCGACGCTGCGCAGGCCGCGGGTGTGCGGTCCCACGCACACCCACAGCAGGCCGCGGGTGGTCAGCAGGTAGGCCGCGGCGGCCGCGGTGATCTGGAAGACCGTGGCCAGGTCCCAGGCGGCGGGGAGCCAGGGGTGCTCGATGCCGGGCCGCACCCCGGAGGCGGCCAGGGACAGCGAGGCGGCGCCGATGCCGAGGATGTCCACGGCCCCGTGCACGGCCGCCCTGCGCCGGCGGTGGCGCCGGGCGGCGGCGACCAGAACCACCACGGCGAGGCTGACCAGGACCGCGGCGACCCAGCCGTACATGAGCAGGACGGCGAGAGTGAGGGCGGCACCCGAGCACGTGCCGCCCCACCACCGGTCCCTCCCGAGGGCCACCAGGTGACCCACGACCAGACCGGTGAGTAAGGCGAAGGCCCATCCGGCGGGACCGCCGGGGAAGAGCGCGCGCCCCTCGGCCAGGGCGCGGGCCACGCCGGCCGCCGCGGCGACCGCGGCGGCGGCGACGACCGCCGGGGCAGGACCGGCAGTGCGGCCAGCCGGCGCAGGGTGTGCACCGGCACGGCGCTGTCCGTCGGTTTCATGCCCGTCCCTCTCAGAACCAGGTGCCCGCCCCCGCCCCGGTGTGGGGCCACCGGGCTGCCGCGGGCATACGCCTACCGAGGCGTGCCTCCCCACAGTAGGCCGAGTTCCGTGCCCGCGGGCAGCGATCGACGGCGGACGCCCGAATGCGCCCCGCGCACCCCCCTGACCCCGGTATGCGCCGAACGAGTGCTCCTTCGCGCCGGTCACGCCGCTGACCGGGACTGTTGCCGACGCGCCGTCAGGATGCCTCTTCCGCCGGGTTGACAGCGACCTCCCGGGCGGCCTCGGCCCCCTGTTCGAGCAGGACCGCGAAGCCGTCCTCGTCCAGGACGGGGACCTTCAGCTGGACCGCCTTGTCGTACTTCGAGCCGGGGTTGTCGCCCACCACGACGAAGGAGGTCTTCTTCGACACCGAGCCGCTGACCTTGGCGCCGCGGCTCTGCAGCGCCTCCTTGGCGCCGTCGCGGGTGTGCCCGGACAGGGTGCCGGTGACGACGACGGTCAGCCCCTCCAAGGGGCGCGGCCCCTCGTCGGAGCCCTCCTCGACCAGGCGCACGCCTGCGGCGCGCCACTTGTCGACGATCTCGCGGTGCCAGTCCTCGGCGAACCACTGCTTGACCGAGGCCGCGATGGTCGGCCCGACGCCCTCGACGGCCGCCAGCTCCTCCTCGCTCGCCCCCTCGATGCGGGACAGGTCGCGGAACTCGCGGGCCAGGGCCCGGGCCGCGGTGGGGCCGACGTGCCGGACGGACAGGCCGATCAGGAAGCGGTCCAGGGGGCGCTCCTTGGCCGCGGCGATCGAGTCCAGCATGATCTGCGCGGTCTTCTTCGGCTCGCCCTTGGCGTTGGCGAAGAAGGTGACGACCTTGTCCTCCCCCGTCTTCGGGTCCTTCTTGGGCAGTCCGCTGTCGGGGTCGCGGACGACGACCTTGATGGGCAGCAGCTGCTCCATCGTCAGGTCGAACAGGTCGCCCTCGTCCTTCAGCGGGGGCTCGGCGGGCTCCAGGGGCTGGGTCAGGGCGGTGGCCGCCACGTAGCCGAAGCCGTCGATGTCGAGGGAGGAGCGGCCCGCGAGGTAGAACAGGCGCTCGCGCAGCTGGGCCGGGCAGGAGCGGGCGTTGGGGCAGCGCAGGTCGACGTCGCCCTCGGACATCGGGCGCAGCGCGGTGCCGCACTCGGGGCAGTGCGAGGGCATGACGAACTCCCGCTCGCCGCCGTCGCGCAGGTCGACGACCGGGCCCAGGATCTCGGGGATGACGTCGCCGGCCTTGCGCAGCACCACGGTGTCGCCGATGAGCACGCCCTTGGCCTTGACCACGTCCTGGTTGTGCAGGGTGGCCATCTCGACCTCGGAGCCGGCGACGGTGACCGGCTCCATCACCGCGTAGGGCGTGACGCGGCCGGTGCGGCCGACGTTGACCCGGATGTCGAGGAGCTTGGTGTTGACCTCCTCCGGGGGGTACTTCCAGGCGATGGCCCAGCGCGGGGTGCGCGAGGTGGAGCCCAGGCGGCCCTGGAGCGGGATCTCGTCGAGCTTGACGACCACTCCGTCGATCTCGTGCTCGACGGAGTGCCGGTTCTCGCCGTAGTACCGGATGAACTCCTTGACCTCCGCCAGGGTGGCCACGACCTTGTTGTGGCGGGCCGTCGGCAGCCCCCACTCGTGCAGCAGCTCGTAGGCGTGCGACTGGCAGTCGATGTCGAAGCCCTCGCGGGCGCCGATGCCGTGCACCACCATGTGCAGCGGACGGGTGGCGGTGACCCGGGGGTCCTTCTGCCGCAGGGAGCCCGCGGCGGCGTTGCGCGGGTTGGCGAAGGGCGGCTTGCCGGCCTCGACCAGGCGGGCGTTGAGCTCCTCGAAGCGCTCCATCGGGAAGAACACCTCGCCGCGGATCTCCACGAGGGCGGGGACGCGCTCGCCGGCCAGGCGGTCGGGGATCTCGGAGATGGTGCGGATGTTGGGGGTGATGTCCTCGCCCGTGCGGCCGTCGCCGCGGGTGGCGGCGCGGGTGAGCCGGCCGTTCTCGTAGGTGAGGTTGACCGCCAGCCCGTCGACCTTGAGCTCGCACAGGAAGTGGTACGGGGCGTCCCCGACCTCCTTGGCGACCCGCTCCGCCCAGGCGTCGAGCTCCGCCTCGTCGAAGGCGTTCTCCAGGCTGAGCATCCGCTCGCGGTGCTCCACGGCGGTGAAGTCGGTCTGGTAGAAGCCGGCGACCTTCTGGGTCGGGGAGTCGGGGGTGCGCAGCCCGGGGTGGTTCTCCTCCAGCTCCTCCAGCTCGCGGAAGAGCCGGTCGAACTCCGCGTCGCTGACGACGGGGGCGTCCTTCACGTAGTAGCGGAAGCGGTGCTCGTCCACCAGCTGCGCCAGGTGTGCGTGGCGCTCTCGCACGTCGGCGGGGATGTCCACGGGTCGGTCCTTCCGTCTTCGGTTGTCCGGCGGGCGGCCGGCGCCCCGGCGGCGGCTCGCCGGGGCGTTCGTTCGGTGCGGCGTTCGTTCGTGCGGCGTTCGTTGGGCGGTGCGTCCGGTGTCCGGCCGGCCGGGGGGCGGCCGGGCAGGTCACTCGGGGTTGTCGACGAGGCTCCTCGCGGCGCGGACGGCGTGCTCCAGCGCGGCCCCGCGTAGCGCGGCGAGGCCCCCGCCAGGCCGCACGCCGGGGTGACCACCACCGACTCCCCCAGGAGCCCGGGTGCGAGCCCCAGCCTGCGCCACAGCGCCCTGACACCACCGACGCTACCGGCGGGGTCCGACAGTGCGGCGTCCGTGGCGGGCACGACGCCGGCGAAGAGCGCCGTGCCGGCCTCCACCGCCTCCCCAGCTCGTCGTCGTCACGCTCCGTCAGGAGGGAGAAGTCGAACGACAGGCCGGTGGCGCCGGCCCGGCGCAGCAGCGCGAAGGGGACGTCCGGCGCGCAGCAGTGGAGGACGACGGGCACGCCGACGGCCTCGACCACCGCCCGCAGCGCGGCCTCCGCCACCGAGCGGTCGGGCGCGCGGTACGTGCGGTAGCCGCTGGCGGTGCGCACCCGCCCGGCGAGCACGGCGGGCAGCGAGGGCTCGTCCAGCTGCAGGACGACCTCGGCGCCGGGCACCCGGCGGCGCACGTCGGCGAGGTGGCCCAGGAGTCCCTCGGTGAGCGAGGCGGCGACGTCCCGGCAGGCGCCGGGGTCGGACAGCGCGGCCTCGCCGTTGCGCCGCTCCACCGCGGCGGCCAGCGTCCACGGGCCGACGGCCTGCACCTTCAGCGGCCCGGCGTGCCCCTGGGTGAACTCCTCCAGGGCGTCCAGGTCCTCCCGCAGCCAGGAGGCGGCGCGGCGCGAGTCCCGCCCGGGGCGGTCGGAGAACCGCCAGCCGCTGGGCTCGACGTGGGCGTACATGTCGACCAGCAGGCCCAGGGAGCGGCCGATCATGTCCGCGCCCGGTCCCCGGGCGGGCAGCTCGGGCAGGAACGGCAGCGCGCCGAGCTCGTTCACGACCGTCCGCGCCGCCTGCCGCGCGTCGCCCCCGGGCATCGACCCGACCCCGGTCGCCGCGCCCGCTCCCCAACCGAACCTGTGTCCCGTGCTGTGCGTACTCACCCGGGAAGGGTACGAGACCGGGCGGGGAGGTCCGCGGCGACCGGCCGGTTCCCCGCCCGCTCCGGCCCGTGCGCGTTCCCGGGGGTTCCCGGCTCAGCCGTTGGGGCGCACCGACAGGTCGGTGACCACCGCGTCGCGCGGCAGGTCGAGCGCGGTCAGCACGACGGTGGCCACCGACTCCGGGGCGATCCAGGCGCCCGGGTCGTACGCCCTGCCCTCCTGGGCGTGGATGTTCTCCTGCATGCGGGTGGCGACCCGGCCCGGGTAGACGGAGGTGACGCGCACCCCGTTGCCCTGCTCCTCGGCGCGCAGCGCCTCGGCGAGGGCGCGCAGGCCGTGCTTGCTGGCCGAGTAGGCGCCCCAGCGGGGGCCGGTGTGCAGCCCGGAGCCGGAGTTGACGAACACCACCTGGCCGCGCGCGGCCCGCAGCGCGGGCAGGCACAGCCGGGTCAGCTCGGCGGGCGCGGCGAGGTTGACGGCCAGGGTCCGCGCCCAGACGGCCGCGTCCGCCTCCCCGACGCCCCCGAGGTCGGCGACGCCGGCGGAGTGCACGAGGGAGTCGATCCGCTCCGGGAGCGCGCCGCCGAGGGCACCGGCCATGCCTTCGGGGTGCTCCAGGTCCGCGACGAGGGCGGTGCTGCCGGGGAAGCGCTCGGCGAGCTCGGCGGCGCGGCGTTCGTTGCGGGCGAGCAGGACGAGCCGGTCCCCGCGTGCGGCGAGCCGACCCGCCACGGCCTCCCCGATGCCGGAGGAGGCCCCGGTGATCACATGCGTACTCATGCCCCCACGCTACGTTCCCCGCCGCGGCCGGCGGCGGGGGATCCGCCGGGCCGCGGGGCGGGCTACGGGGCCGTGGGCTCCGCGGCCGCGGTGCGGGTGCGGCGGACGGTGGTGGCGATGGTGGCGGAGCCGACGACGCGCGTGCCGTCGTACAGGACGACGGCCTGGCCGGGGGCGATGCCCCGCACCGGCCGGTCGAAGGCCACCTTCAGCTCGCCGTCGGCGAGTTCGGCGGTCACCGGGGTCTCGTCGCCGTGGGCGCGCAGCTGGGCGGTGTAGCGGCCGGGCCCGGCCGGGGGCTCGCCGCACCAGCGCGGCCTGATGCCGGTCAGGGCGGTGACGTCCAGGGCCTCGGCGGGGCCGACGGTGACGGTGTTGGTGACCGGGGAGATGTCGAGGACGAAGCGCGGTTTGCCGTCGGGGGCGGGGCGGCCGATGCGCAGGCCCTTGCGCTGGCCGACGGTGTAGCCGTAGGCGCCGGTGTGGGTCCCGAGGCGGTTGCCGTCCTCGTCGACGATGTCGCCCTCGGCGGTGCCCAGGTGCCGGGCGAGGAAGCCCTGGGTGTCGCCGTCGGCGATGAAGCAGATGTCGTGGCTGTCGGGCTTCCCGGCCACGGCCAGGCCGCGCCGCTCCGCCTCGCGGCGGATGTCGTCCTTGGTGGTGTCGCCGAGGGGGAACATGGCGTGGGCGAGCTGGTCGGCGTCCAGGACGCCGAGGACGTAGGACTGGTCCTTGCCCGCGTCGACGCCGCGGTGCAGCTCGCGGGAGCCGTCCGCGCACTCGACGACGGTGGCGTAGTGGCCGGTGCACACGGCGTCGAAGCCGAGGGCGAGGGCCTTGTCCAGCAGCGCGGCGAACTTGATCTTCTCATTGCAGCGCAGGCAGGGGTTGGGGGTGCGCCCGGCCGCGTACTCGGCGACGAAGTCGTCGACGACGTCCTCGCGGAACCGCTCGGCCAGGTCCCACACGTAGAAGGGGATGCCGATCACGTCGGCGGCGCGGCGGGCGTCGCGGGAGTCCTCCAGGGTGCAGCAGCCGCGGGCGCCGGTGCGGAAGGACTGGGGGTTGGCGGAGAGCGCGAGGTGCACGCCGGTGACCTCGTGGCCGGCTTCGGCGGCACGGGCCGCGGCGACCGCGGAGTCCACGCCGCCGGACATGGCGGCCAGTACGCGCAGCCGTCCGCCGGGGCGGGGGGCGTAGGGGTCGGGGCACCGGGGAAGTCAGTCATGGCCAGTCCAGGGTACGGGGTGCGGCGGACGGCCCGGGCCCCGTGACGGGGCGCCGGGCGGCGGGCCGCCGGGCGTCAGCGGCGGGTGGCGGCGCCGGCGCGCCGGGCGCGCTCGACGGCGGGGCCGAGCACGGACGCCAGGGCCTCGACGTCGGCGCGGGTGGTGGTGTGGCCCAGGGAGAACCGCAGGGAGGCGCGGGCCAGGTCGTCGGGGGCGCCGGTGGCCAGCAGGACGTGGCTGGGCTGGGCGACGCCGGCCGAGCAGGCGGAGCCGGTGGAGCACTCCACGCCCTGGGCGTCCAGCAGGAGCAGCAGGGAGTCGCCCTCGCAGCCGGGGAAGGAGAAGTGGGCGTTGGCGGGCAGGCGGCCCGCCGGGTCCGGGTCCCCGTTGAGGACGGCGTCGGGGACGATGTCGCGCACCGCGGCCACCAGTTCGTCGCGCAGGGCCCCGATCCGCGCGGCGAACTCCTCGCGGCCGTCGGCGGCCAGCCGGGCGGCGACGGCGAACGCGGCGGCCGCGGGCACGTCGAGGGTGCCGCTGCGCACGTCGCGCTCCTGGCCGCCGCCGTGCAGCAGGGGCACGGGGGTCCAGGAGCGGCCCATCACCAGGGCGCCGATGCCGTACGGGCCGCCGATCTTGTGCGCGGTCACCGTCATGGCGGCCAGCCCGGAGGCGGCGAAGTCCACCGGGACCTGGCCGAACGCCTGGACCGCGTCGGCGTGCAGGGGGATGCCGTACTCCGCGGCGACGTCGGCGAGTTCGCGCACCGGCATGAGGGTGCCGATCTCGTTGTTGGCCCACATCACGGTGGCCAGGGCGACGTCGTCGGGACTGCCCTCGATCGCGGCGCGCAGCGCGTCGGGGTGGACCCTGCCGTGGCCGTCGACCGGCAGCCACTCCAGCCGGGCCCCCTCGTGCTCGGCGAGCCAGACCACCGCGTCCAGGACGGCGTGGTGCTCCACGGGGCTGACCAGGATGCGGGTCCGGGCGGGGTCGGCGTCCCGGCGCGCCCAGTACAGGCCCTTGACCGCGAGGTTGTCCGACTCGGTGCCGCCGCCGGTGAGGATGATCTCGCTGGGGCGGGCGCCGAGCGCGGCGGCGAGGGTCTCGCGGGACTCCTCCACGGTGCGCCGGGCACGCCGGCCCGCCGCGTGCAGGGATGAGGCGTTCCCGGTGGCGGTCAGGTGCGCGGTCATCGCCTGCACCGCCTCCGGCAGCATCGGCGTGGTCGCGGCGTGGTCGAGATACGGCATGGTGTCGATGATTCCACGGTCCCGGTGCGCGCCGGGCGCCGGGCGCCGGGGAGGGTCGGCCCCCGCGGGGGCCGACCCGCGGGGCCGGCCGTACGGGCCCGCCGCGCCCGTCAGCCCCGCAGGGCCCGGGCCAGCTGCCGGGACTGGGCGACCAGGCGGTCCCGGCTGTCCCAGACCTCGGCGTCCTCCTCCAGGAAGCCGCCGGCGAGGTTGCGGGTGCGGACGGCGATGCGCAGCGGCCCGGGGGCGGGCTGCGCCCGCACGTGGACGGTGAGTTCGACGGTGGGGACCCAGCCGGACAGCCCCAGGTCGAAGGCGGTCGGCGGCAGCGCGTCGACCGCGAGCAGCAGGGAGAGCGGGTCGTGGTCGCGTCCGTCGGCGAGGCCGAACCAGGCGCGGATCTCGCCGCGGCCCGAGGGCTGCCCCATGATCCAGCCGACGGTGGCCGGGTCGAAGCGGGTGTGCAGCCGCTCGACGATCCCGGTCTGCTTCAGGGAGCTCAGCGTTCCGGGCGGTGCGTGCTCGGTGCCCAGGCAGTCCTCGTAGGAGGGCATGGCGGGCGGGGCCGCGCTGGTGCGCACGTCGTCCGGGAGGGCCGACAGGTCGCCGTGGGTGGCCAGGACCCGCAGCCGCTCCACCTCGTTGCCGTCCTCGTCGCGCTGGACCAGGGACGCCTGGCCGGTGGAGAGCGAGCGGCCGGTGCGGACGGTCTGGGTGCGCACCTCGGCCGGGCCGGGGCGGGAGGCGGTCAGGTAGTGCGCGCTGACGGTGAACGGGTCGCGGTGCGGGAGGACTTCACCGAGGGCGCGGGCCGTCAGGGCCAGCAGGTAGCCGCCGTTGACGCCGTGGCCGATGGTCCAGCCGGCGGACAGGTCGGTGTCGAGCACGTGCGGCTCGCCGGCCCGCCTGCGTACGGCGGTGTCGCGGTCGAACTCGCTGTCACCGATGGAGGCTGTGGCTGCGGGGTGGTCATGCCGCATATTACGCACGGGTATCAACCATCCGTCCAGGGCGAACGTTGCATTCTGCACGTGATTCGGGACACCGCCGGATTGCTAGCGTTGGCCCCCTGCCCGGGGGCGGTCCGCCCTCCGGGACCGGGGACAACGGGAGGGTGCGGCGCCGTATGCCACACGTGCTGGTGCTGAAGAACGGCCCGCGGATCGCGGCCGGGGTGATGTGCGCGCTGATGGCGCTGCACCCGCTGGTGTGGATGGCCGCCGACCTCGGCAGGTCGGACCTCGGCACGGTGTGGGGCTCCTGGACCTCCTACGGGACCGCGCCGGTCTCCGAGGGCAAGCCCCAGTTCATGGTCACCACGCTGGTCGACCTGGAGCTGGGCCTGCTGTTCACGGCCGCCACCGGACTGGCCCTGGCCCGCTCCCGCTTCGCCGGGGCGGTGGCCGGCGCCGCGGCGGGGCTGACGCTGGCCCTGCGGCTGCCCCTGGTGTGGACCGCGTTCACCCGGGAGGAGCCGAGCGAGACCACTTTCGAGTACGACTCGCCCATCTACGCCCTCGCCGTGCTGACCACCCTCTTCCAGCTGGTCCTGGCGGCGGCCGCGGCCGCCACGCTGGCCACGGGCTTCGCGCGGCGGCCGGTGCAGCAGTACGACGACGAGGGCCTGCCCGTCCCGGTCGGGCCGGACCCGGTGGAGCCGGAGGACGTGCCGGCACGGCCGACGAGGACCGCCAAAGCGGTCGGGGCCGCCGTCCTCGGCCTGGTGGCGCTCCTCGCCGCCGGCGGGCAGGTCCACCTGGCGCTGACGACGAGCTTCCCCTACGCCTCCCAGCTGCTGGAGGTCCCCGACCGGGCACCCGCCCTGCAGTCCCCGTACGGCTGGCCCGTGCTGGTGCACATCGCCCTGTTCGCGGTCACCGCGTTCCTGGCCGCCACCGGACGCCCGGCGGCGCGCGGCCTGTCCGTGGTGGCCGGGGGCCACATGCTGCTCGGCGCGGCGGTCACCGCCGCGGTCTACTCCGTGCACGGCTTCTCCGCCGCGGGGCAGTCGGCCGTCGGGATCCTCTCGCTGCTGCTCAACCTCGTCGGGGGCGTGGTGCTCCTCGTGCTGATGGGGCGCCCCGGGGCACCCGCCTGGGCGGACCCGCAGGCGGCCGGCGGCGGCCCGCAGAACCCGGGCAGCCGGTGGCCGCAGGCCCCCGGCGCGCAGCGGCCCGGCGGCGGGTGGCAGCAGCCCGGCGGCTGGGGAGCCCCGCAGGGGCAGGGGCAGGGGCACGCACACCCGGCCGGGCCGCCGCAGCCGGGCGGCTGGGCGACGCCGCAGGCGAACTCGTGGCCGCAGCCACAGCCGCAGCCGCAGCCGCAGCCGCAGCCGCAGCCGGGGTACGGGTATCCGGTGGCGGGAACGGTCCCGCAGGGTCAGGGGCCGTCGACCGGTTACGGCCCTCCGCCCGGAGCACCGGCCGGCGGGCCCCGGGCCACGGGCCCGCGGTCCGGTGCGGAGCAGTGGCCGACACAGACCGCAGGACCGACCGGATCTGCGCGTCCCGGCCCGCCGCCGCAGTTCCCTCCGACCGCCTCCTAGCCCGCCCCGCCCGGAGCGTGCCCGGGCCGGCCGGTCACGTGGCGCCCCGCTCCTGCGGGCCGCGTACCTCCGGAGCTGTTCCGCGGTGCCCGCGCGGCGAAGATCCGTACAGCTCCGTCCCCTTGCCCGTTCCCCCTCCGTCCTCCACCGATTCACCCGTCGCTGCTGAGCTGCGCCCTGGCCGGGGATTCCCGGCCCGACGACAAGGAGCAGCCATGGTTCTCCCGACGGAAGCAGCAGGACGGTCGTGAATCTCATAGTCAACGGCGACGCCGAGGCGGGGCCGGGCGGAACGGCCGACCCGGTCGCTCGGGTCACGGGGTGGCGGGTCGTCGAGGGCGCGCCCGCACTCGTCGGCTACGACGTCGGCCAGGGGTACCCGACCGCCGCGGACCCCGGTCCCCCGCGGCGCGGAAGCCGTTTCTTCTCCGGCGGCGAATCACCCCGCACCGTCCTGGTCCAGGACGTGGAGCTGCCCGCCGCCGGCCGTACCGGCCGCGGCCGGGTGGACGCGGGGCACGTCCGGTTCACGGTGAGCGCCTGGCTCGGCGGATACGCCGCGCAGGAGGACGGCGCCCGGCTGTCCGTGGAGTTCCGCGACGCCGCCGGGACTCCGGTCGCCCTGGCAGTCCTGGGGCCCGTGACGTCCGGCGAGCGCCAGGGGCGCACCGGGCTCGTCGAGCGCAGCGCCACGGCCGCCCTGCCGCCCGGCGCCCGCACCGCCCGTGTGCTGCTGGTCCTCACCCGCACCGGTACGGGCACGTCCAACGACGGGTACGCGGACGCGATCTCCCTGACCCTGAACGCCACCGGAGGCAAGCCGTGAAGACGAACCGCCGTGACCTGTTGAAGGCGGCGGCCGCCGCGGGGGCGCTCGGCGCGGTCTGGCCCCTGGTGGGCGACCTCTCGCCCGCGCAGGCCGTGGAGGCCGCCGGGCTGCTGGGGGCCGAGTACGACCCGGCGCCCTTCACCCTCGGCGTCGCCTCGGGCGACCCGACGCCCACCGGGTTCGTCCTGTGGACCCGCCTGGCTCCCGAGCCGCTGGCCGCCGAGCAGGCCCTGCCGGAGGTCGTCGAGGTCAAGTGGGTGGTGGCCGAGGACCGCGACCTCAGGCGCGTCGTCGCCCGCGGCACCGCGCCCGCCTCCGCGACGCTCGGCCACAGCGTCCACGTGTCCGTCGACGGGCTGCGGGACGGCCGGCAGTACTGGTACGCCTTCAGCGCGCTGGGCCGGCGCAGCCGTCTCGGGCGCACCCGGACCGCACCGGCCGGCCCCGTCTCCCGTGTCCGCTTCGCCTCTGCCAACTGCCAGGCCTTCCATGGTGGTTACTACGCCGCCCACCGCGGCATCGCCCGCGAGGACATCGACTTCGTCGTCCACCTGGGCGACTACATCTACGAGGGCGGGCCGGTCAGCGGGCCCCGCGGCAACGGCACGGCGGTGGACTTCACCCTCGGCGACTACCGGCGCCGCCACGCCCTCTACAAGGGCGACCGGTCCCTGCGCGAGGCCCACGCCGCCCACCCGTGGTTCCTCACCTGGGACGACCACGAGGTGGTCGACAACTACAGCGGCACCGGCGGCGGCGCGCCCTTCATGCAGCGCCGCGCGGCCGCGTACCAGGCCTGGTACGAGAACATGCCGCACCGGGACGACAGCGAGACCGCCCTCCCCGACCCGGAGATCCACCGGGTGCGCCGCTGGGGCGACCTGCTGGAGCTGACCGTCCTGGACCTGCGTTCGTACCGCTCCGCGCAGAACCTCCCCGACGGGACGATCCTCGGTGCCCGGCAGAAGGACTGGCTCAAGCGGGGAGTCGACCGCGCGCCCGACTCCTGGCACTGCTGGGTCAACTCGATCATGCTCAACCAGCTGCGCGGCAGGCCGGGCGGCGACTTCATGTTCACCGACCAGTGGGACGGCTTCCTCGCCGAGCGCGAGGAGGTGCTGACCCATGTGCACCGGTCCGGGCTGGAGGACCTGGTCGTCATCACCGGAGACTGGCACTCGGCCTTCGTCGGCGACGTCCGGACGGATTTCGACGAGCCCTCCTCGCCGGTCGTCGGCACGGAGTTCACGGCCCACTCGATCTCGTCGAACGCGTACTCCCCGGCGTGGAACGCGGCCAACGGCCCGCGCATGGGCGCGGCCAACCCGCACCTGCAGTACTTCGAGGGCAACCGCTACGGCTACGACCTGTACGAGGTCACGCCCGAGCGCTGGACCACCAGCATGCGGGTGGTCCAGGACCTCCAGGACCCGGTCTCGCCCGTCACCACCCTGACCGCCTTCCACGTGGACCGGGGGAAGGCGGGGGCGTACGAGGACCCGGCGACGAAGAACTCCCCCGCGCAGTACCGGCGCGGCTGACCGTCCGTCCCCGTCCTTGCCCCGCCCCGTCGGGGGCGGGGCGGGGCGGGTCAGGTCAGGCGGGCTCCTCCGTCGCCCCGCTGCGGCGGTTCCAGGCGCGCGGGGCGCGCCAGTTGTAGCGCAGTGCCAGCAGCCGCAGCACGAAGGCGGCGATCGCCGCACCGGCGCTGGTCGCCCCCGTCAGGGCGTCGAAGCGGATCAGGAGGGCGACGACGGCCGAGCCGACCGTCGCCGGGACCGCGTAGATCTCGCGGTCCCAGCGCAGCAGCGAGGGGACCTCCTGCGCCAGCAGGTCGCGCAGGACTCCGCCGCCGGCTGCCGTGGCGACGCCGAGCGCGACGGAGGGCGCGAGCGCGAGCCCGTACTCGTGCGCCTTGGTGGTCCCGGTGACGCAGAACAGGCCCAGGCCGGCCGCGTCGAAGACGGTGACCGCCTTGTTGATCCGCTCCACGTGCGGGTGGAGGAAGAAGACGAGCCCCGCGGCCACCAGCGGGGTCAGGTAGTACCCGGCGTCGGTGAAGGCTGCGGGCGGGACGGCGCCGATGACGAGGTCCCGGAACAGCCCTCCGCCCAGTGCGGTCACCTCGGCGAGCACGATGATGCCGAACACGTCGAAGTTCTTGCGCACCGCGAGCAGCGCACCGGAGATGGCGAAGACGAAGATCCCGGCGACGTCGAGCGCGTGCAGGACGGAGGGGCTGAAGAGGTCGGAACTCACTCCATCTTTTGTACCCGGTCGGAGGAGGCGGGCCCCTCCGGACCCTCCGAGCCTTCGGCACCCGCGCCGGACTTCCCGGCGCCGGACTTCCCGTCGTCGGCGTTCTCCGGGTGGTGGCACGCCACCAGGTGCCCGGTGGCCAGCGGCGCCAGCGGCGGTTCCTGGGTGCGGCACTCCTCGGTGGCCTTCCAGCACCGGGTGTGGAACCGGCAGCCGGGCGGCGGGGCGATCGGCGAGGGCACGTCGCCCTTGAGGAGGATCCGCTCGCGCTTGGCGCGGCGGTTCGGGTCCGGGATCGGGACCGCCGACAGCAGGGCCCGGGTGTACGGGTGCATCGGCCGGTTGTACAGGTCCTCGCGGTCCGCGACCTCGACGACCTTCCCGAGGTACATGACCGCGATCCGGTCGGAGACGTGCCGGATGACCGACAGGTCGTGCGCAATGATCACGTAGGTGAGCCCGAGCTCGCGCTGGAGGTCGTCGAGGAGGTTGACCACCTGCGCCTGGATCGACACGTCCAGCGCGGAGACCGGCTCGTCGGCGACGACCAGCTTCGGCTTCAGCGCCAGTGCCCGTGCGATGCCGATGCGCTGCCGCTGTCCGCCGGAGAACTCGTGCGGGTAGCGGTTGTAGTGCTCGGGGCTGAGGCCGACCAGCTCGAGCAGCTGCTGGACCTCCTTCTTCACCCCCGCCTCGGTGGCCACCTTCTGCAGCTTGAACGGCGCGCCGATGATGGAGCCGACCGTGTGCCTCGGGTTCAGCGAGGAGTACGGGTCCTGGAAGATCATCTGCACGTCGCGGCGCAGCGGGCGCATCTTCGCGGTGCCCAGGTGGGTGATGTCCTGGCCCTCGAAGGTGATCCGTCCCGCGGTCGGCTCCATCAGCCGCGTGATGAGCCGGCCCATGGTGGACTTGCCGCAGCCGGACTCGCCGACCACGCCGAGGGTCTCCCCGGCGCGGACCTCGAAGTCGATGCCGTCCACGGCCTTGACCGCGCCGACCTGGCGGCGCAGCAGGCCCTTGGTGATGGGGAAGTGCTTGACCAGCCCCTCCACCTTCAGCAGGGGCTCGCCTCCCCCGTTCGTGCGCTGCTCCGGCAGCTTGTCCGCGACTGTCATGTCCTGCCTTCGCTCGCTCACAGCTTGGGGGCGATCTCTTCGGACCAGATGCGCGTCCGCTCGGCCCGGTCCATGTGGCAGGCGGAGAAGTGCCCGCCGCTCCCGGTCTCGCGCAGCTCCGGCCGCTCGGTGCGCGTCACGTTGCCCTTGGGCACGTCCGCGTAGGGGCACCGGGGGTGGAACGCGCAGCCGGAGGGGACGTTGATGAGGCTGGGCGGGGAGCCCTTGACCGGCATCAGCCGGTCGGTGCGCTCGCGGTCCAGTCGCGGCATGGAGCCCAGCAGGCCCCAGGTGTAGGGGTGCTGGGGCCGGGTGAAGACTTCCTCGGCGGGGCCCCTCTCCACGCACCGGCCGCCGTACATCACCAGGATGTCGTCGGCGAGCTCGGCGACGACGCCCAGGTCGTGGGTGATGACGACGACCGCGGAGCCGAACTCCTTCTGCAGGTCGCGGATCAGGTCGAGGATCTGCGCCTGCACGGTGACGTCGAGCGCGGTGGTCGGCTCGTCGGCGATCAGCAGCTCGGGGTTGTTGACCAGCGACATCGCGATCATCACGCGCTGGCGCATGCCGCCGGAGAACTGGTGCGGGTAGTCGTCGACCCGCTTGTCGGGCTGCGGGATGCCGACGCGGTCCAGCATCTCCACCGCCCGCTTGCGGGCGACCTTCTTGGTCACGTCGTGGTGCACCCGGTACGCCTCGACGATCTGCGCGCCGACGGTGAAGTACGGGTGCAGGGCGGACAGCGGGTCCTGGAAGATCATGGACATCTCGCGGCCGCGCAGCCGGCGGACGTCCTCCTGGGGGGCGGAGACCAGCTCCTTGCCGTCCAGCCAGATCTCGCCGGAGATCCGCACCTTGTTGCGCTTGTTGTACTGGCCGACGCGGTGCAGGCCCATGACGGCCAGCGAGGTGACGGACTTGCCCGAGCCGGACTCGCCCACGATGCCGAGGGTCTTCCCCTTCTCCAGGGAGAACGTCAGCCCGTCGACGGACTTGACCAGGCCGTCGTCGGTGGGGAAGTGCACCTTCAGGTCGCGCACGTCCAGGAAGGCCGTGCCGGGCCGTCCGGCCGGAGGCTCGGCGGCCTTCGTCAGCGTCAGGTCCGTCATGACAGCCTCACTCGGGGGTCGATCACGGCGTAGAGCATGTCCACGACGAGGTTGGCCACGACGATGGCCAGCGCGGCGACGAGGGTGACGCCGATGATGATCGGCAGGTCGCGGTCGCCGATCGCCTTGATCGCGGCCGTGCCCATGCCGGGCAGGTTGAACGTGGTCTCGGTGAGCACCGCGCCGCCGACGAGGGCGCCGAGGTCCAGGCCGAGGACGGTCAGGATGGGCGTCATCGTCGAGCGCATGGCGTGCTTGCCGATGACGGTCCGCTCCCCCAGGCCCTTGGCGCGGGCGGTGCGGATGTAGTCCTCGCCGAGGACCTCCAGCATGGTCGCCCTGGTGAGCCGGGCGTACATCGCCGCGTAGAGGAACGCCAGGGTGATCCACGGCAGGAGCAGCCCGCCGAACCACTCCGCCGGGTTCTCCGCGAACGGCACGTACTCGCCGTTGATCCAGTCCAGCGCGTAGACGAAGACCGCCAGCGAGATCAGGCCGGTGAAGTAGATGGGGAGCGAGACGCCGGCCAGGGCGGTGCTCATGGCGATGCGGTCGATCACGGTGCCCCGCTTGAGGGCGGAGACGACGCCGGTGGACAGGCCGATGAGCAGCCACAGCAGGCAGGCGCCCGCGGCCAGGGCGAAGGTGACCGGCATGCGGTCGAGGAGGACGGGCCACACGGCCTGCTCCGTCTTGAAGGAGTAGCCGAAGCACGGCGCCGCGCAACTGGTGATGTCGGAGCCGTTGACGTACTCCCGGCCGGCCACCAGGCCGACCACGAACTTGCCGAACTGGACCAGGACGGGGTCGTCCAGGCCCATCTTCTGCCTGATGCCCTCGATCGCCGCGGGGTCGGACTGCTTGCCGACGAAGTACAGGGCCGGATCGGCCCCGGTCATCTTCGGGAAGACGAAGAAGATCCCGAAGGTCACCAGGGTGACGACCAGCAGCATGACGATGACGGCGGTCAGCCGCCGGATGAGATAAGCCAGCACTGCGCTCGGCCCCGCGGCGCCCCCGGGAGGTCGTCCCGGGGGCGCCCTAGGAGGGCCTTCACCTGCCCTTCGCTGTTACTTGACGCCCAGGGAGGCGTAGTCGTAGCGGCCGTTGTAGGAGTCGGCCGTGTAGACGTTGGTCAGGCGGGAGCTGCGCCAGATGATGTTCTTCTCGTGGGTGAAGGGCAGGTAGACCGCGGCCTCGGAGACCTTCTTGTTCATCTCGCCGTAGATCGCGCCGGCGGCCTCGGGGTCGGTCTCCTTCAGGGCCTTGTCGAACAGGCCGTTGATCTCCTTGTCGTCGAGCTCGGAGAAGTTGTTGTTGCCCGACTCGAGGATGAAGCGGCCGTCGACCAGCGGCTGGGAGAAGCCCTGGCCGGTGGGGAAGTCCGCGCCCCAGCCCATGATGATGATGCCGTAGCCCTTGTCCTTGACGACCTTGGGCGAGCCGATGACGCTGGCGGTCTGGGCGCCGTCGAACTGGTCGATCTGCGCCTTGATGCCGACCTTGCCCAGGGCGTTCTGCATGGACTCGGCGGTGGCGATCTCGATCGGCTTGTTGTTGCGCACCGCGATGGTGGTGGAGAAGCCGTCCGGCTTGCCGCAGGCCTTCAGGGCCTCCTTGGCCTTGGCGACGTCGGGCTTGCCGTCGAGCAGGTTGTACGGGTCGTACTTGGGGTCCGCGCCCTTGATGGCCGGGGGCAGCATGTTGGCCGCGATGTCACCGCCGGCCTGGGGGCCGCCGCGGGCGTTCTGCAGCGACTTGGGGTCGGCCGCGTAGATGATCGCCTTGCGGCACTCGATGTTGTCCAGCGGCTTGACCGTCTGCGGGAAGACGGCGTAGCGGATGAAGCCGGTCTGGGGGTTGTCCAGGTTGGCCTTGTAGTCCTCGTCCTGCAGCGCCTTGGCGCGGGCGGCCTGGCCGAGCCCGGTGGCGTTGATGTCGAGGTCGTAGTCGCCCTTGAGCAGGCGGTTGTCCATGTCGTCGGCGTTGGTGGTGAAGGTGACCGTGATCCTGTCCGGCAGTGCGGCGCGGATCGGGTCGGAGTCCTTCTTCCACTCGGGGTTGCGGACCAGGACCATGGACTTGTTCGGCGTGTACGAGTCGAACTTGTACGGGCCGTTGGAGAACGGCTTGAGGCCGTACTTGGACTTGGTGTCCTTGTCCTGCTTGACCGGGGAGGCGGCCGGCATGGCGAGCATCTGCTCGAAGTCGCCGTTGGGCTCCGGGAGCTTGAAGACGATGGTCTTCTCGTCCGGGGTCTCGATGGCCTTCAGGCCGAGCTTGTCCTTGGACTTGTCCTTGTAGGGGCCCTTGTACTCGCCCTTGGGGTCGAGGACGTTCATCAGGTAGACGGGGCCGCCGGATATGACGTCCTGGGCCCAGGCGCGCTCGATGCCGTACTTGATGTCCTGGGAGGTGACGGGCGAGCCGTCCTCCCAGGTGATGCCGTCGCGCAGGGTGTACTTGTAGGTCTTGCCGTCGTCGGAGACCTCGGCGAGGCCGGTGGCCAGGTCCGGCGTCAGCGAGGTGCTCTTGGAGCCCGGCTCGGGGGTGTAGCTGACGAGCTGGCGGGTGTAGTAGCGGGCGAAGTCCCACATGAAGCCGTAGTAGCCGCGCTGCGGGTCCCAGCTGTCGGCGTCCTGGGTCCCGATGAACTTCAGGGTGCCGCCCTTGGCGTCGGACTTGTTGATCACGCCCTTGGTGGCGGCGTTGAAGCCCGCGCCGGCCTTGTCGTCCTTGCTCTCCGTGCCGCCGCCGCACGCGGCGGTGGACAGCAGGGCGGCGAGGACGACGGCCGTACCGGCAGCGGTTCTGAACTTCTTGGAGCGAGGGGATGTCACGGTGTCGCAACCTCCGAGTAGTGGGACAACGGGCTAACGGGAGGCCTTCGGGTCGAGCGCGTCGCGCACGCCGTCGCCGAAGAGGTTGAAGGCCAGCACGGTGATGAAGATCGCCACACCGGGGAAGACCATGAACATGGGGTCGGCCTCGTAGGTCTGGACCGCCTTGGAGAGCATCTGTCCCCACGAGGGAGTCGGAGGTTTGACACCCACTCCGAGGAAGCTGAGCGCCGCCTCGGTGAGGATGTTGGTCGGGATCATCAGCGTCGTGTAGACGGTGATCGGCGCGACCAGGTTGGGCAGCAGCTCCCGGAAGAGGATGTAGAACCGGCCGGCGCCCAGGCTGCGGGCGGCCTCGACGTACTCGCGCTCGCGCAGCGACAGCGTCTGGCCTCGCACGATGCGCCCGATGTAGGGCCAGCCGAAGAAGCCGATGACCACGACCAGGACGCCCATCCGCACGCCGCTGCCGGTGAAGCCCCACAGGGAGTTGGGGACGACGGAGACGAGGGCGATGATGAACAGCAGCTGCGGGAAGGCCAGCAGCAGGTCCATGATCCGGCTGATCGCGGCGTCGACCCAGCCGCCGAAGTAGCCGGCGACGACGCCGAAGACGCTGCCCATCACCACGGCGACCATCGCGGACAGGAAGGCCACCAGCAGCGAGATGCGCGCGCCGTAGACGACGCGGCTGAACACGTCGCGGCCGTTTACCGGTTCGACGCCGAAGAGGAAGTCGCCGCTCATCCCGCCGAAGGAGCCGATCGGGGTGCCGAACAGCGGGTCGATCCGGTCCTCGTGGAACTCGTTCGGGGGGTGGCCGAAGGCGCTGACGATCAGGGGCGCGAAGACGGCCACCAGGATCAGCAGGACCACGGCGATACCGCCGGAGAGCGCGACCTTGTCCCGCTTCAGGCGCAGCCAGGCGATGCTCCAGGGCGAGCGGCCCCGGATCTGCGCGGCCGGGACGTCGGCTGCGACGTCCACGGCGGCCGTCTCGGCGGCGCCGGTGTCGTGCAGTGGTGCGGTCATGCTGCTGTGGACCCCTCTCGCCGGCGGGTAACCGGCCCGCGCCCGCCGCTGGTGACGCCTGTCGTCACGTCATGGTGGTGCCGAAGAAACGTTGTTGCTTCCGCTGGTGTCCGGACCGGACGGGAGGGTCGGGGCCGTACACCGGACTCCGCGTATCGGACGCGTCGTCTTGCCGCGTGAGTCTTCAACGCGATGCCGATCAGCCGCCAGACCTGGCGGTGAATGTATGCGGAACTGTGACGTACTGCGGGAACCCTTCGATTAACGTGCTGTTACGCGCGTTGAACCTGAGGTTCCCGCCCCCTCGTGGGAAGTCCACTCGCTACCGTTCCCGCATGGATGATCGTCTGCGCGCGGTGTGCGACCTGATGGTGCCCACGGTCAGGGAGATGGCGGGACTGCACGAGTACGACGGGCGGGTGCAGGACCTGTCCCCCGAGGGCGTGCGGCTCGGCCTCGCCGCGCTGGAACGCGCCCGCCGGCACGGGGACCGGCAGGAGAACGCGCACGACGAGGCGCACCTGGCGGTCTTCGAGGAGTCGCTGCGCGTGCAGTACGGGGAGCTGGAACTGCACCGCCGCGACCCCTACCTGCACCTGTCCAACCTGGAGTTGACCACCTACGACCGCGAGTACGCGCCCGCACCGGAACGCGCGGCGGCCCGGGCCCGCCACCTGGCCGCCTGGCCGGACGCCGTGGACGCGGCCGTGGCCTCCCTGGACCGCCTGTCGGCGCCGGTCGCCGCGGCCCTGCTGGGCGCGGTGCGCGGCCTGGCCGCCGGACTGGAGCAGGACCGCACGCCGCAGGCGCAGGCCGCGCTCAAGGCCCACGGGCGGCTCGTGGCGCACGTCGCCCGGGCCGCCGAGAAGGGCGACCCCGACCCCCGGCTCGGCGGCCGGGCCCTGGCCCGCCTGATGGGCTGCCAGGAGGGCCTGGACGTCGACCTGGACCTGATGGCCCGGCGGGCGGACGCCGAACGCGACCGGCTCACCGAACTGCTGCACGAGTCCTGCCGCGCGCTGGCCCCCGGCCGCGGCGTCGACGACCTGGTCCCCGAACTGCTGGCCGACCACCCGGACGCGGACGGGGTGATCGACCACGCCCGCCGCCTGACCGAGGAGGTCCTGGCCTTCAGCCGGGCCAGGAGGCTGGCCCCGCACCTGGACGGCGAGTGCCTGGTCGGCCCGGCCCCGCCCTCGCGGCGCTGGTCGATGGCGATGATGACCTGGGCCGCCCCGGGCGAGGCCGACGGCCCCTCCTGGTACCACGTCACCCCGCCGGAGCCGGACTGGCCGGCCGAGGAGGCGGAGGAGTGGCTGAGCGTATTCAGCGCCACCAGCCTGCCGGCGATCACCGTCCACGAGGTCGCCCCCGGCCACTTCGCGCACGGCCGCTCCCTGCGCCGCGCCTCCGGCCCCGTCCGGCGGGTGCTGCACTCGCTGGCGTTCTGCGAGGGCTGGGCCCACTACATCGAGGAGGTCTGCTGGGAGGAGGGGTTCCGCGCCGACGACGCGCGCTTCGTGATCGGCGTGGCCCTGGAGGCCCTGGTGCGGGTCACCAGGCTGTCCTGCGCGATCGGGCTGCACACCGGGGCGATGACCGTCGAGGAGGCCACCCGGCGGTTCATGCGGGACGCCCACCTGGCACGGGCCGGGGCCGCCGCCGAGGCCCGCCGGGGCACCTTCGACGCCGGCTACGGCCGCTACACCTGGGGCAAGCTGGAGATCATGGCGCTGCGGGAGGAGGCCCGCCGCCGCTGGGGGGCCGGCTTCACCCTGGAGCGCTTCCACACCTCCCTGCTGGAGCTGGGCAGCCCGCCGCTGGGCCTGATCGGCTCCGCGCTGGAACCGCACTGACCCGGACGCGCACCAGGCCCGGCGGACCGGCACCGGCCCCGCCGGGCGGACGGGCGCCGGGCGGACGGGCGCCGGGCGGGTGGACGGGCGCAGGGCGGGTGGACGGCGTCGCGGACCCGCCGGGGGCCCGAGCAGGCCCTGCGGGCGCCTCTCAGTACGTGCGCGGCCCGTTGGGGGCCCAGCCGCCGTGCCCCGTGACCGGCGGCGCCTGGGGCGGCCCCCAGCCCGGCGCCTGCGGCGCGTGCTGCGGCGCGCCCCAGCCGGTCGCGGCCGGGCGGCCGGGCCCGGGCGCGGCCACCGGGGGCGGCGGCATCGTCGGCGCCGGCCCCGCGCCGAACGCCTCACGGTCGAAGAACGGGCGCTGGCACGCCTGCATCCACTGCGCGACGGGGTCGTACTCGTCGGCCATCGCCACGGTGGACACCGGGAGTCCTTCCGGGGCCGCGCCGATGCAGTGGTGCATCATCGTCCGCACCGCGTCCAGGGCCTGCGGCCCGGTGTCGTACAGGTCCATGCCGATCGCGAGGTAGGCGTCGCCGTACGCGGGCTCGACCCAGGCCCTGCGCAGGGTGCGCACCACCGGGGTGCGGTGCGCGGTCTGGGACAGCAGGGCGTAGAACTGCGGGATCTGCAGGGTGGGTTCGCTCAGCCGCAGCGGGCCGGCGGGCAGCCGGTCCAGGCCGGAGGCGATCCGGCGCAGGTCGGCCCAGGGCACGCCGACGCCGCCGCCGGGGGCGTGCGGGTTGAGCCACAGCCCGTACCTGCTGCGGAAGAGGGAGGCCGCGATGTCGCGCCCGGAGACCACCTCGTGGGCCCGGTCCCAGCCGCTGGCGGCCAGTTCGTGCTCCGACGTCGCGCACGGCGCGTAGCCGTGCCCGGCGATCTCCATGTGGCCGTACTGGGCGTCCGGCGAGCCGGGACTGCCGTGCCACAGCAGCATCCACACCCGGCTGTCGGCAAGCGCATGGAGCAGTTGCTCGTAGGTGTCGAAGCGCCCCGGTGACACCTGGTGCAGCAACTGCTCGACATGGCCGGACGCCGCCGTGCCGCCTCCCGCGCCCGCGCTCACTGGGTCCCACCCCTTCTGCCGTTGTCCGACGCCGCCACCGGTTCTCCGGCTCCGGCACTCACCACAGGTTAGACGGGCTCAGGGCCTGGAGTAGAAGGGCTCCACCCGGTCGAGCATCCAGTCCCCGACCGGGTCCTGGGCGATGTCGAGCAGCACGATGTTCACCGGCCACGGGATCGGCACGGCGCCGAGGGCGCGCCCGAGCGCGTCCAGGGCCGCCGTACGGTCCTGCTCCTGCCAGCGGTCCAGCTCCACGCCGACGAACAGCACCGGGTCGCCGGCCTCGACCGAGGCCAGGGCGCGGCGGGCGGAGAGCACCACCGGGGTCACCGCGAGCTCGCCCGCGGCCGCGGCCAGGAAGTCCACCGGCTCCTCGTAGGAGCCCGGCTCCCACAGCCGCACCCGGGCGCCGGTACGGCGCGCCCCCGGCTCGTGGACGACCGGGCCGCCGTCGGGCCCCGGGTCGCCGGCGAAGCCGCGGCACAGGTCCAGGACGACGGCGGGCGGCAGCGGGATGCCCACCGAACCACCGGGGTTGACCGCGACCCCGAGCTGCGGGGGCAGCCCGCGGGCGAACTCCCGCATGGGCGCCACGGCGAAGGACATGCCGGGGCAGACCGCGAGGAACTGCCCCTCGGAGCTGAAGACCGGCACGTACGGCGCACCGCCCAGTTCGAGGGTCGGCAGGTCCAGGTCACGACTGTCGGGACCGCCGCCCGCGGGCAGCGGCACCCACACGTACGAACGCGCCAGCACCTCGACCAGCCGGGGCACCGCGCCCGCCTCTCCCAGGGCCGCGGTGAGCACTTCCTCGAGTTCGTTCACGGGCCACGGCACGTGTGCGGCCGGAACGGTCCCCACCGGCTGCTCCGTGCCGTCCCGCTGCGCCGGTATGCCCATTTCGTCTTCCCCTGACGCCGTGCCTGTTCCTGCAGGCGAACCCTAACGGCTGCGGGAGCGGGGGCGTAGTCCCCTCGTGGGCATTGTTCGCTCTTCGTGTTTTTGGAGTTGCAATACGTACACACCGCGCACAAGGTGTATGCGAGCCATCCGGTCATACCAGGAGGAATCACTCGATGCACCTCAAGACGACCACCGCCGTCATCACGGCCGCTGTGTGCGGCTCACTCGTCCTCGGCTTCTCCGGGACCGCCCTCGCCCAAGGCCCCCGGCCGGAGCCCGCGACCCAGTCCGCCGTCGACACCTCCCGGACGGACGGCTCCGGATCCGACTCCGGGACCGCGCACGCGGGCGCGAAGGCGCAGGCCGCCCGCCCCGCCGGGGCCGCGGCACCCGCGAAGAAGGGCACGCCCGCCAAGAACGCCGGGGCGATGACCCCCGCGAGGAACACGACGGACGCGAAGTCCGCCCGGGTCGGCGACCGGCTCACCCTCCTCTCCAGGCTCGGGCAGAGCGTCGACGCATCCTCCGCGGTCAGCAACGCCGTGCTCGACGAGAAGGTGAGCGACAAGGAGGTGGCCGACCTGAAGGCGAAGGCCGACACCTCCCTGGACGCGCTCGCCGAGGCCGCCCGGAACTACGGGAGCTACGGGACGACGGCAGCCGCCAGGCAGGACGGCACCACCGGAGAGCACAACACCGCCAAGCAGGACGGCACCGCCGGAGAACACGGCACCGCCAAGCAGGACGGCACCGCCGGAGAGCACAACACCACCAAGGGGACCGGCGGGAGCGCCGGCGCTGCGGGCGAGGGCAAGAACCTGGAATCCAGGATGATCCTGCCCGTCGACGACGCCGTCACGCCCAAGGTGACCACGGACGCGGACAAGGCCGCGGACGCGGACAGGGCCACGGACGCCGACAAGGCCGCGGACGCCGGTAAGGCCGCGGACGCGGACAAGGCCGCCCCGTCCGGCGTGGCCGAGGCGTCCTCCTCCCTCAAGGACAAGCTCGCGGCGCTGGTCGCCCACAGGGGCCGGGAGGGGGCCGAGGACAAGGCCGACGACGTGGCGGCGGACATCGTCAGGCTGCAGCAGGTCGTCGGCAACACCGTCGAGGCGGACCGGGAGGCCCACGCAGGCGCTGCGGGCGAAGCAGGCAAGCCGGCCGGCGAGAAGGGCCGGGCGGAGGAAGCCGGCAAGACCGACAAGGCCGCCGGGACCGAGCACAAGACCGACGGGACCGCCGGGACCGAGCACAAGACCGACGGGACCGCCGGAACCGCGGACAAGGACGCCGAGGACGCGCACAAGGTGTCCGAGGGTGCGGCCAAGGCGGACGGGGCTGCCGGAACCGGGAACAAGGCCTCCGAGGGCTCGGACAAGGTCTCCGGCGCCGACGCCGCCAAGTCGGACGGGTCCGACCGGAACGACAGGGGCGACCAGTCCGACCGGAACGACCAGTCCGACCGGAGCGACAGGGGCGAGCAGGGCCGCGATGCCGCCCAGTCCGGCAAGAACGCCGAGGCGACGGACGGGCCCTGCGGGGCGGACGAGCGCGTGAAGGAGTAGGCGCCCGCCCGGACGGGACCGCTTGCCCCGGCCCCGCCCGCCGTGCCGGCGATCGGCACGGCGGGCGGGGCCGTCGCGACGTCCGGACCTCCGGCCATCGGCCGACGGGTCACCCGGCCGACGGATCACCCGGTCGGCGGATCCCTGAGCGGCGGGTCAGGGGAAGTGGAGGGCCTCCAGGGAGGAGGCGACGGCACGGTCCACGATGACCACCGAGACGCACCCGCGCGGTATGACCGACCTGCGCCGCCTCCCGGCCGGCGCCTCCCGGTACGGGGCCTGCGCGGCATCGACGAGCCGCCGTGCCGCGCGGCGGTGGCGGGCGAAGGCGTAGGCCGACACCCGGCGGCCGCGGGCCCGCTGGCCCTGCAGCGCGGTGCCGGCGGGGACGTCGAGGAGGAGCAGGTGGAGGCCCCGGCCCGCCCGCCGGGCCCGGCGGGCCAGCCAGCGGCGCACCCACACCATGGACCCGCAGTCGTGGACGACCAGGCTGCCGCCCTCGTCGAGGGCGCGTTTGAGCCCCCAGTAGTGGGCGATCCGCACCAGGGGGCGGTAGACCGCGTACGGCAGCCAGGACGGCATCCGGCGGGCGAAGCGGTCCCGGGTGTCCTGGGAGTCGATGCGGCGGGCCTTGTTCCCGGCGTTCCCGGCGTTCCCGGCGTTCCCGGCGTTCCCGGCCCCGGCGTTCCCGGCCCCGGGGGGCCGGGCGGCCGGGGAGCGGGCGCCCGCCGTCACCCGGCGCATCATCGTGCTCTTGCCGCTGCCCGGGAGGCCGGAGACCACGACGAGGTCGCCGGCCGGGTAGTGCAGGGTGCGGACCTTGCCGCCGAGGCCGCGCAGGTCGACGACCCGGTGGGTCCACCGCCGGCCGCCCTTCCCGCCGCGGTCCCCGCCCGGGCGGTCCTCGTCGCCGCGGGCACGGTCGTGCTTCTGCCCGGGCACGGCGATGCGGAGCGCACCCGTCGTCGTCACACCACCGCTGGCTCCCTGCAATGCGACCGTCCTCCCCTGGTCCGGCCCCCAGGCTGTCAGGAGCCCGGTCGAACCTTCAAGAAAGCGTAATACCGGTCACAGCGGGCGCACCCGGTTACGGCGCATCTGGCCACGTGCGGAGCAGGTCTGACATGATGAGCCGACCGAATCAACTGCATACCGGCCGATTGAATCCGTGCGGGAGAGTCCCTGGCCGTCCAGGGCGCCGAAGGAGCAAGTCCTCCCTTGAATCTCTCAGGCACAGTCACCGCGCGGACGAGGCACATCTGAAAAGCGGTCCGCCCGTGGCGGGCCCACCCAAGGTGCAAGTCGGGGCCCCCGGGGGCTCACGACGAACCTCTCAGGTTCCGATGACAGATGGGGAGGACCGTCCTCGCCACGCCTTCATCGGGAGACCGCCGCATGACCACCGACGCCACCGGCCGGCGTACGCCGCTCGACGCCGTGCACCGCGCACTCGGCGCCACCATGACCGACTTCGCGGGCTGGGACATGCCGCTGCGCTACGGCAGCGAGCGCGACGAGCACAACGCCGTGCGCACCCGGGCCGGCCTGTTCGACCTCTCCCACATGGGCGAGATCACCGTCAGCGGCCCGCAGGCCGCCGAGGCCCTGGACTTCGCCCTGGTGGGCTTCGTCTCCGCACTCGCCGTCGGCCGTGCCCGCTACACGATGATCTGCGCCGAGGACGGCGGGATCCTGGACGACCTGATCGTCTACCGCACCGGGGAGCAGGAGTTCCTCGTCGTCGCCAACGCCTCCAACGCCCAGGTGGTGCTGGACGCGCTGACCGCCCGCGCCGAGGGCTTCGACGCGCAGGTGCGCGACGACCGCGACGCCTACGCGCTGATCGCCGTGCAGGGCCCCGAGTCCGTCGGCATCCTCGCGGGGCTGACCGACGCCGACCCGGACGGCCTGAAGTACTACGCGGGGCTGCCCGCCACCGTCGCGGGCCGCCCGGTGCTGCTGGCCCGCACCGGCTACACCGGCGAGGACGGCTTCGAGCTGTTCACCGCGCCCGAGCACGCCGTCGCCCTGTGGGAGGCGCTCACCGAGGCCGGCGCCGGCGCCGGCCTGGTGCCCTGCGGGCTGTCCTGCCGCGACACGCTGCGCCTGGAGGCGGGCATGCCGCTGTACGGGCACGAGCTGAACACCGGCCTCACCCCGTTCGACGCCGGTCTCGGCCGGGTCGTGCGCTTCGACAAGCCCACCAACGAGGGCCGCTTCGTCGGCCGCGAGGCGCTGGAGCGGGCGGCCGAGCGGGCCGGGCAGACCCCGCCGCGCAAGCTGGTGGGCCTGGTCGCCGAGGGCCGCCGCGTGCCCCGGGCCGGGTACGCCGTGGTGGACGCCGGCGGCGCCGTCGTGGGCGAGGTCACCTCCGGGGCGCCCTCCCCGACCCTGGGCAAGCCGATCGCCATCGCCTACGTCGACGCCGCGCACGCCGAGCCGGGCACCCGCGTGGCCGTCGACGTCCGCGGCAGCCACGAGGCTGTCGAGGTGGCCGCCCTCCCCCTGTACCGGCGCGCCCGCTGAACCCCCGCCGGCCGGGCGGCCTCCCGCCCGGCCGGAGCGGCCCCGACCCGAGCCGCACACCCCGTCCGCACCCCGTCCGCACCCCCTCCGCACCACCCGGCCGTCCACGTCGTGGACCCCTGCGCCGAGTACCTCCACCGATCCGGGAGAATTCAGTCATGAGCAACCCCCAGCAGCTGCGCTACAGCAAGGAGCACGAGTGGATCTCCGACGCCGTTGACGGCGCCTCCACCGTGGGCATCACCCAGCACGCCGCCGACGCGCTCGGCGACGTGGTGTTCGTCCAGCTCCCCGAGGTCGGCGACTCGGTCACCGCGGGCGAACCCTGCGGCGAACTGGAGTCGACCAAGTCGGTCAGCGACCTGTACGCGCCGGTCTCCGGCGAGGTCACCGAGGTCAACCAGGACGTCGTGGACGACCCGGCGCTGGTGAACTCCGCTCCCTTCGAGGGCGGATGGCTCTTCAAGGTGAAGGTGTCGGAGGAGCCGGAAGACCTGCTCTCCGCCGACGAGTACGCCGCCTTCACCGGCAACTGACCTCCCCCGACCTGGAGACGTGATGACGGTACTCAACAGCTCCCTCCACGAGCTCGACCCGGAGGTGGCAGCCGCGGTCGACGCCGAGCTGCACCGCCAGCAGTCCACCCTCGAGATGATCGCCTCGGAGAACTTCGCCCCCGTGGCGGTCCTAGAGGCGCAGGGCTCGGTGCTGACCAACAAGTACGCCGAGGGCTACCCGGGCCGCCGTTACTACGGCGGCTGCGAGCACGTCGACGTGGTCGAGCAGCTCGCCATCGACCGCATCAAGGAGCTGTTCGGCGCCGAGGCCGCGAACGTCCAGCCCCACTCGGGCGCCTCGGCGAACGCCGCGGCGATGTTCGCGCTGATCAAGCCGGGTGACACCATCCTGGGCCTGGACCTGGCCCACGGCGGCCACCTGACCCACGGCATGAAGATCAACTTCTCCGGCAAGCTCTACAACGTGGTCGCCTACCACGTCGACCAGGAGACCAACCTGGTCGACATGGACGAGGTGGAGCGCCTCGCCAAGGAGCACCGCCCGCAGCTGATCATCGCCGGCTGGTCGGCCTACCCGCGGCAGCTGGACTTCGCCGCCTTCCGCCGGATCGCCGACGAGGTCGGCGCGAAGCTGATGGTGGACATGGCGCACTTCGCCGGCCTGGTGGCCGCCGGGCTGCACCCGTCCCCCGTGCCGTACGCGGACGTGGTCACCACCACGACCCACAAGACCCTGGGCGGCCCGCGCGGCGGCGTGATCCTGTCCAGGGCCGAGTACGCCAAGAAGATCAACTCCGCGGTCTTCCCCGGCCAGCAGGGCGGCCCGCTGGAGCACGTCATCGCCGCCAAGGCGGTGGCCTTCAAGGTCGCCGCCTCCGAGGAGTTCGCCGACCGCCAGCGGCGCACCCTGGAGGGCGCGAAGATCCTCGCCGAGCGCCTGCTCCAGCAGGACGCGGTCGAGGCGGGCGTCTCGGTCCTGTCCGGGGGCACCGACGTCCACCTGGTCCTGGTCGACCTGCGCAACTCCGAGCTGGACGGGCAGCAGGCCGAGGACCGCCTCCACGAGGTCGGCATCACGGTCAACCGCAACGCGGTGCCGTTCGACCCGCGCCCGCCGATGGTCACCTCCGGCCTGCGGATCGGCACCCCGGCGCTGGCCACCCGCGGGTTCGGCGCGGAGGACTTCCGCGAGGTCGCCGACATCATCGCCGAGGCCCTCAAGCCGGGCTTCGACGAGGACAAGGCCGCGGCCCTCAAGGCCCGCGTCACCGCCCTGGCGGACAAGCACCCGCTGTACCCGGGCCTGAAGTAGCACCATGGGGGGAGGGTCACCCCTCCCCCCGGACGGCCCCCGTCCCGCTCCCCCGCGGGCGCTCCCCCCACGGGCGCTCCCCGCGGGCGGCGGGACACGGGACGCAGCAAGCGGCAGCCCCGCCGGCCGCCCGGTCCGGACACCGGCGGACGGCGGGGCTGCGCCGCGTCCTCCCCCGTCCCGCCCCCTGCACCGCCCACGTCCCCCGCACGTCACCACCAAGGACAACGGAGTCCCCCGTGGCCATCTCGGTATTCGACCTCTTCTCCATCGGCATAGGGCCGTCCAGCTCGCACACCGTCGGGCCGATGCGGGCAGCCCGCATGTTCGCCGCCCGGCTGAAGAACGACGGGGTCCTGGCCCACACCGCCTCCGTCCGCGCCGAGCTCTTCGGCTCCCTCGGGGCCACCGGCCACGGCCACGGCACCCCCAAGGCCGTCCTCCTCGGGCTGGAGGGGCACTCCCCGAAGTCCGTCGACGTCGAGGCCGTCGACCCGGTGCTGGAGCGCATCCGCGCGGCGGGCCGGCTGCGCCTGCTCGAGACCGAGGTCGGCGACGCGCACGAGATCGACTTCGACGAGCGCACCCAGCTGGTCCTGCACCGCCGCCGCTCCCTGCCCTACCACGCCAACGGCATGACGCTGTTCGCCTACGACTCCGACGGCCTGCCGCTGCTGGAGAAGACCTACTACTCGGTCGGCGGCGGGTTCGTCGTCGACGAGGACGCCGTCGGCGAGGACCGCATCAAGCTCGACGACACCGTCCTGCGCCACCCCTTCCGCACCGGCGACGAACTGCTGCGGATGTCCCACGAGACCGGCCTGTCGATCTCCGCGCTGATGCTGGAGAACGAGAAGGCCTGGCGCACCGAGGACGAGATCCGCACCGGCCTGCTGGAGATCTGGCGGGTCATGCAGGAGTGCGTGGCGCGCGGCATGTCCCGCGAGGGCATCCTCCCCGGAGGGCTGAAGGTGCGCCGCCGGGCGGCCACCGCGGCCCGCGCCCTGCGCTCCGAGGGCGAACCGGCGATGCGCGCCATGGAGTGGGTGACCCTGTACGCGATGGCCGTCAACGAGGAGAACGCGGCCGGCGGCCGGGTCGTCACCGCCCCCACCAACGGCGCCGCCGGCATCATCCCGGCCGTCCTGCACTACTACATGCAGTTCGTGCCCGGGGCCGACGAGGACGGCGTGGTCCGCTTCCTCCTCGCGGCCGGGGCGATCGGCATGCTGTTCAAGGAGAACGCCTCGATCTCCGGCGCCGAGGTCGGCTGCCAGGGCGAGGTCGGCTCCGCCTGCTCCATGGCGGCCGGCGGCCTCGCCGAGGTCCTCGGCGGCAGCAGCGAGCAGGTGGAGAACGCCGCCGAGATCGGCATGGAGCACAACCTCGGCCTGACCTGCGACCCGGTCGGCGGCCTCGTGCAGATCCCCTGCATCGAGCGCAACGGCATGGCCGCCGTGAAGGCCGTCACCGCCGCCCGCATGGCCCTGCGCGGCGACGGCCGCCACCACGTCTCCCTGGACAAGGTCATCAAGACCATGAAGGAGACCGGCGCCGACATGAAGGTCAAGTACAAGGAGACCGCCCGCGGCGGCCTGGCCGTCAACGTCATCGAGTGCTGAGGCGGGGAGCCGGCCCCGTCCCGGGGCCGGCTCCCCGGGACGGGCTCGCCGGGAGGGGCTCGCCGGGAGGGGCCGGTCAGCGCAGTTCGCTGAAGCGTTCGGTCTGGCGGGTGTGCCCGGCGACGATGATGGTGTCGTCCGGCTGCACGACGGTGTCGGGGGTGGCGTAGGTGAAGCCCTCGCCGGGGCGTTTGACCGCGACGACGGTCAGGCCGTAGCGGCTGCGGATGCCGCTCTCGGCGAGGGTCCTGCCGACGACGTCGGCGGGAGGGTTGGTCTTGACCAGGGCGAAGTCGTCCTCGAACTCGATGTAGTCCAGCATCCGTCCGCGCACCAGGTGGGCGACGCGCCGGCCCATGTCGTGCTCGGGGTAGACGACGTGCTGGACGCCGAGCTGGCTGAGGATGCGGCCGTGCGGTTCGCTGACGGCCTTGGCCCACACCTCGCGGAGGCCGAAGGACAGCAGCAGGGACGTGGTCAGGATGCTGGCCTCGATGTTGTTCCCGATGCCGACGACCGCCCGGTCGAACTCGTGGACGGACAGCTGGCGCAGCACGTCCTCCTTGGTGGAGTCGGCGCGCACCACGTGGGTGAGGGAGCCGGAGAGGGACTGGACGATCTCCGGGTCCTGGTCTATGCCCAGGACCTCGGTGTCCTCGTCGACCAGTTCCAGTGCCAGGGAGCGCCCGAAGCGCCCCAGGCCGATGACGACGACGGAGTTGCCGTGCGCGATGCGGCGCGGTCTCGTACTGCGGTTCCTAGCCAATGACGGGTCGCTCCTCGGGCAGGTCGTACAGGCGTTCCCGGCTGCGCAGGGCCAGCGCGGAGGCCGCGGTGATGGGGCCGATGCGGCCGATGAACATCAGCACGACGAGCAGGGTCTGGTTGAAGGCGGGCAGGTCGGCGGTGATGCCGGTGGACAGGCCCACGGTGGCGAAGGCGGAGATCACCTCGAACAGGGCGCGGTCGAGGGAGAAGTCCGTGGAGAGCATGAAGACCACGGTGGAGGACGCCACGGCCGCGACCGACAGCAGCACCACCGTCAGGGCCTGCCGCTGGACGGTGCCCGGCAGTCGGCGGCCGAAGATGTTGACCGCGGCCTCGCCGCGGATCTCGGCGTAGACGACGAAGAAGAGCACGGCGAAGGTGGTCACCTTGATGCCGCCGGCCGTGCCGGCGCTGGCACCGCCGACGAACATCAGGATGTCCATGCCCAGCCAGCCGGCCGGGGTCATGGCGGAGATGTCGATGCTGTTCAGCCCGGCACTGCGGGTCATGGCCGACTGGAAGAACCCGGCCAGCACCTTGTCGGGGGCGTCCAGCGGCCCCAGGGTCGCGGGGTTGGTCCACTCCACGGCGGTGACGAACACGGCGCCCCCGGCGAGGAAGACCCCGCTCGCCCACAGCACGATCTTGGTGTGCAGGGACCACCTGGCGGGCCTGCGCAGACGGCGGCGCAGTTCGAACAGCACCGGGAAGCCGAGACTGCCGCAGACGGCGGCGAGCGCGACCGGCAGGCAGATCCACGGGTCGGTGACGAATCCCATCAGGCTGTCCGGGTACAGCGCGAAGCCGGCGCTGTTGAACGCCGAGACCGAATGGAAGATCCCCAGCCACGCCGCCCGCGGCCACGGCTCGTCGTAGCCGAGGGCGAAGCGGGGGGCCAGCATCAGGGCGACGGCGGCCTCGATGGCCAGGCTGTACTTGGCCACCCCGAGGACCAGGGACCGCAGGTCGCCCAGACCGAGGCTCTTGGTCTCGGTCGCGGCCGACAGCCGGGCGCGCAGCCCCATGCGGCGCGACACCAGGACGCCCAGCGCCGAGGCGAAGGTCATGATGCCCAGACCGCCGACCTGGATCAGCCCCAGGAGGACGACGTGGCCCAGGCCGGTCCAGTGGCTGGGGGTGTCGACCACCACCAGGCCGGTCACGCACACCGCCGAGGTCGCGGTGAACAGCGCCTCCAGCAGGGTCGCGCCGCCCGGCCCGACCCGGGCCGCGGGCAGCATCAGCAGTGCGGTGCCCACCGCGACCGCGACCGCGAAGCCGACCGCGACGGCCTGCGCGGGATGCCTCAGCCGCAGCCGCCGGAACGGCGACCGCCGGGCACGGCGGTCGCCGCCCGGGGCCCCGACTGCGCGGAGGAACGACGATGGACGCATCCGACCGACAATAGCCACCCCTCGTGAACAGCACATCCGCCCCCCGGGTCTCCGTCACGAGCCCGGGCCGCACGAGCCCGGGCCGGGCTCGGCGCGCCCGACACCGCGGCGCAGCGCGGCGGCGAGCGCGCGGGCCGTCGCGACGTTGCAGCGCCCGAGGTCGACCAGGGGCGTCGCCCACCACGTCCGCCTCGGGACGTCCAGCCACAGCGACGGCAGGGTGACGCCCGCCTCCTTGAGCGCTTCGGCGAGTTCGCCGCACACCGCCTCCGCCTCCTCGACCTCGTCCGGCTCCTCGTCCTCCTCCGGCTCCACGGTCCCGTCCGGCTCCACCGGCTCCACCGGCTCCACCGGCGCCTTCGCCGCCCGCTCCTCCACTGCCCGCTCCGTTCCGTCTCCGTTCGCCGCTCACGACGAGCGGCCGACTGACTACCTTGTGTACTCCCAGCATCACCGCCTGTCGGTGGGGGAACTGCGGTCGAGCCGTTGTCGGCCCGCAGGGCAACAGAGCATCTGAGCAAGAGGACGACCAGGGGGCACGATGGCCGACCGGCCGGTCGAGGACGAGAACTCCGCGCGGGCGGCGCTGGCGGGCACGCTGCGGTACCTGCGGGAGAGGACGGGCAAGTCCCTCGGGCAACTGGCCGAGGACACGCGGTACGACAAGAGCTACCTGTACCGGCTCGAAGCGGGCGAACGCCTCTCCAAATCCCCGGTCATGGAGGACCTGGACGCCTACTACGGATCGGACGGCCTGCTGGTCCGGCTGTGGAAGCTGGCGCGGATGGAGATGTACAAGGACAAGTACAAGGCGTTCATGCGGTACGAGGCCTCCGCCACGATCATGCACAAGTACATGCTGGCGATCCCCGGGCTGTTGCAGACGGAGGCCTACGCCCGAGCCATCCTGTCGGCGCCGCCAACTCTTCGGAACGAGGACGAACTCGAAGAGAAGGTGATGGTGCGCATGGGACGCCAGGAACTGTTGCACCGCGATCCTCCGCCGAGCATCCGGGTAATTCTGGACGAGTCAGCACTCCGACGCCCCACAGCTGTCCCGAGTACATGGACCGAGCAACTGGCTCACCTTGTCGACTCGGCGGCTCGGCAGACCGTGACGATTCAGGTGCTTCCCTTCAGCGCCGGCCTCCACGACCTTGTCAGTGGCTCGCTTTCCCTCCTGTGGCAGGCGGACGGCAGCTGCGTTGTCTACATGGAGGGCAACGCGTTCGGAGAGCTGATCGAGGAGCCTGCGGAGGTGGGCAGATTCCGCTTGTCATACGACCGAGTGCGAGATCTGGCTCTGCCACCATCGGAATCGGTGGCCTTCATCGAACGCCTTCTGGAGGAGTACTCACAATGAACCAAACCTCTGACCTCGCCACTGCCGCTTGGCGCAAGTCGAGTTACAGCGACGAGGGCGACGCCAACTGCGTCGAGGTCGCCGACGGGATACCCGGCGCCGTCCCCGTCCGGGACAGCAAGGACCCGCACGGTCCGGCACTCGTCTTCCCGGCGGACGCCTGGGCGTCGTTCGTCGCCGCCGTCAAGGGCGGGGAGTTCCCGGCCTCCTGACACCTCCGGCACCGCGTACGGCGGCGGCCCGCGCGCACCGCGTGGTGCGTGCGGGCCGCCGCCGTCCTGAACGGGTGCCGGGTCCTGCGGTTGCCGTACGGCTTCCGCTACCTACCCCGGCAGCAGGCTCCCGGTGGTGCGAGTGGTGTCGGCGGGCGCGCCGGGGCACAGGGCCGTGAGGGTGTGGCGGTCCCAGGCCGCGTCGATCGGGTGGGGGCGGGGGACGCCGTTCTCGTCGAGGTCGTTGTACTTGGTCAGGTTGGTGCCCGTGGTCACCTGGCGTCGGCCGTCCGCGCTGGACAGCGCCAGGGTGGACATTCCCATCACCGTCCCGTTGTGGCCCCAGAAACGGCCGCACGGCAGGTCGGTGGCGAAGAGGCCGAGGCCGTAGTGGCCGGCGGCGTTGCCCTGTTCGTCGGTGATCGGCACGGTGCGCCGCATCTCGGCGAGCTGTTCCGGCCCCAGGAGGGCGCCCTGGAAGAGCTGCCGGTAGAAGCGGTTGACGTCGTCCACGGTGGAGACGAGGGCCCCGGCGGTGTCGAACGCGGAGGGGTGGTAGACGCTGTAGTCGCGCGGCGGGTCGAGCGTTCCGAAGAACGCCTCGTAGGCGGCCGAGTGCGGCCCGGGGACGAACGGGGTGGCGGGGAAGGACGTGTCCCGCAGTCCCGCCCTCTCGATCACGTTCCGGGCGATGTACTTCTCGGCGGTGGTGCCGGTGACCTTCTCCAGCAGCAGTCCGGCGAGGACGTAGTTGGTGTTGGAGTAGGCCCACTTCTCCCCCGGTTCCCCGGTGGGGGGCGCGGCCAGTCCGTGGCGGACGAGTTCCTCCTCCCCGAAGGCGCGGAACCGGTTGTCGTGGATGCTCCGGGGCGACCGCTCCGCGAAGGAGGGGAAGACGGTCTCGAGGTAGTCGGCGATGCCGCTGGTGTGGTTGAGCAGCATCCGCACGGTGACGGCCCGGCCCCGCTCGCCGGGGACCAGTTCCGGCAGGTGGTCGCCGATCGGGTCGTCCAGTCCGATGCGGCCGGCCTCTACGAGTTGGAGGACCGCGACGGCGGTGAAGGTCTTGGTGACGCTGCCGACCCGGTGCCGCATGCCGGCGTCCGCCGGGCGCCCGGTGTCCACGTCGGCGACCCCGGTCGCCCCCGCCCAGCTCTCCCCGCCGTCGCGCACGGCCGAGTAGGCGCCGTACATCCCGGCGTCGCGGAGCGCGTCGAGGCTTTGCTGCAGGGCCGCCGGGTCGATCCCGGACGCCGCTCCCGCCGCCGTCGCCGTTCCTGTGGCCGTCGCCGCCGTCCGTGCGCCCTGCGCTGCGGTCGCCGCGGGTACGGCGGCCGCGGCCGGCAGGGCCGTGACCGTCAGGACCACGGCGCCGAGGCCGACCGCGATGCGGCGCAGGCCCCGGCGGGCGGTCGGTCGTGCGGCGGGTTTCGTCATGCCGTCTCCCCTGTGATGTGGGCCGTGACGGCTCGATTCTTGTGCACCCTGCGCGCCACGGCCGTCCGCCGGGGGGAGGAACCTGTCTCCGCCGCACGGTTGACCGCCCCGGACGTCCCCCTCGGGGTGACGGGGGCCGGCCCCCGTGCGAGAGCGCGGCGCGCGGCGGCACAGGGCGGGGGCGCGGCGGCACGGTCGGGGACGCGGCGATATCCGCACCCCGCCGGGTCACTTCCGGGCTGCGGTCGCGGTGAGGCCCTTGCCGGAGTCGGTGGTGAGGGTCAGGGTGCCGTCCTCGCGGTCGTGGGTGACCTTGCCGGAGAGGATCTCGCGGAGTTCGTTCTCGGTCTTCATGACCGGCCCGGGGCACATCCTGCGGCTGCTCGCGATCTCGCCGAACTCGATCCGGTCGCCCTTGACGGCGGCCTCCGTGCTGAAGCCGTTGCAGCCGAGGCTGCCGCCGGCCCTGCCGTCCTCGCCGATGGTGAAGTGCGCCTTGCCCTCGACCTCGGCGGGCAGGGACTTCGCGGTCCCGCCGTCCACGAGCCCGGTCACCACCCACTCGGTGCCCTCGAGCGGCTCCTGCGGCCCGGGGGGCTCCGGGCCGAAGGTGATGCTGTCGCCGTTGTCCTTGGTCAGGACGAGGGTCTCGCCCTTGCCGGAGAGCTCGGCGGTGAGTGCGCCGGTGAAGACCTCGGCGAACCGTTCCTCGAACCGCTGGACGTCCTCGGCGCAGCCCTTCTCGGTCATCGCGACGTCGGAGACCGTGACCGTGTCGCCCTCGACCTCGACGTCGGCGCCGAGGCTGTTGCAGCCCGCGCTGCCCCCGGACTTGCCTCCGGGCCCCTCCGCCCTGCCGGGCTCGAACTCCACGTGGGCGTCGGCGTCCGGGGGCAGGGGGTACTTCTTGCCGTCGACGGTGACGCTCTCCGGCACCCAGCGGACACCGGTCACGGCCACGTCGTTCTTCACCGCGCCGCTGCCGGCTCCCGTCCCGTCGACGGTCTGCGTGCCACAGGCCGTCAACGCGGCGGCCCCGAGCAGTGCCACGGCTGAGTGCTTGAGCTTCGTCCCTCGATCCATGGCCCTGTGACGTGCGCGGCCGGTCACCGGTTCCGCGCCGCCGCGGCGACCGGGGTGGAGTTGCGGTGCCAAACCGTCGTTCCGCAGCCCTTTTCTGCGGCGTGTCGTTGCGTTTTGGCGCCGCAACTCCCCCGTTGCCGTCGGCCGACGGTCAGCGGTTGCCGGGCGTCCCGAAGCGGAGAACCTGGGCCGACTGGTCCGGGCCGTTGACCAGCATCTCCGCCACGGCGGCCGGGTCCGTCTTCTCCGGCCCCTTGGCTGCCGCGGCCCCGCCCTCACCCGTGGGGCACAGGGCCTGGAGCAGGTACCCGCCGAGGGCCAGGTCGATCGGGTGGGGGTCGATCCGGCCGTCGTCGGTCATCTTCTGGTACTTCATCAGGTTGACCCCGTAGGACATCTGACGGCGGCCGTCCTCGCTGGTCAGCGACTCCGTGCCCGCGCCGAACACGGTTCCGCCGTGGCCCCAGTACCGGCCGCAGGGCAGGTCGAACGCCATGATGCCGAGGCCGTAGTGGCCCATGACGTTGCCCTCCACGTCGGTGACCGGCACGGTGCGCCGCATCTCGGCGAGCTGCTCGGCGCCGAGCAGCCGGCCGTCGAGGAGCAGCCGGTAGAAGCGGTTGAGGTCGTCCATGGTGGAGACCATCGCTCCGGCCGTGTCGAGCGAGGAGGGGTGGTAGACGCTGTAGTCGCGCGGCGGGTCGATGATTCCGAAGAGCGACTCGTACGCCTTCGAGTGCGGCCCGGGCACGAACGGGGTGCGGGGGAAGGACGTGTGCCGCAGTCCCGCCTTCCGGATCACGTTCCGGGTGATGTATTCCTCGGCGCTCGTGCCGGTGGCCTTCTCCAGCAGCAGCCCGGCGAGGATGTAGTTGGTGTTGGAGTAGGACCACTTCTCGCCCGGCTCGCCGGTCGGCGGGGCCTCCAGCCCCATGCGGACGAGTTCCTCCTCCTCGAAGGAGCGGAACCGGTTGTCGTCGAGGCTCTGCGGCGACATCTGCTGCAGGGAGGGGTACGCGTACATGACGTAGTCGGCGATGCCGCTGGTGTGGTTGAGCAGCATCCGCACGGTGATGCTGCGGCCCCGCTCGCCGGGGACCAGTTCCGGGAGGTGGTCGCCGATCGGGTCGTCCAGTCCGATGCGGCCGGCCTCGACCTGCTGGAGGACCGCGACGGCGACGAATGTCTTGGTGACGCTGCCGATCCGGTGCCGCATGTCGGCGTCCACGGGGCGGCCGGTGCGCACGTCGGCGACTCCCGCCTCCCCCTTCCAGCGGTCCCTGCCGTCGCGCACCGCCGAGTAGACGCCGTACATCCCGGCCTCGTGGACCGCGTCGAGTCCCTGCTGCAGGGCCGCCGCGTCGATGCCGGACGTCTCCGCCGCCGGCGCCTGCCCGGCGGGCGCGGCGACCGCCGTCGGTACCGCGGTGGCCGTCAGGACCGCGGCTCCGAGGCCGAACACGATGCGGCGCAGCCTGCGGCGGGTGGTCGGTCGTGCGGTGGTCGTCGTCATGCCGTCTCCCCCTGTGATGTGGCCTGTGACGGTTGTGATTCTTGTGCACCTCCTGCACTGCTGTCGTCATACGAGGGGACCAACCGGCATCCCTCCCGGGTGTGATGCTCCGGTTGCCCGTACTGGGTCGCCGGGAGGAGGGGCCGCTGCGAGGGTGGGTCCATGAGCGACGAGAGCCCCCACTCCCCCGACGAGGTCCTGCGGTGCCACGCAGAGGCCCTGGCGTTCTTCGGCCGGGGGGTGCACGCGGTACTCCCCGACCGGTGGGACCTGCCCACCCCCGACGAGGACTGGACGGTGCGCGACCTGGTCAACCACCTGACGGTGGAGCAGTTGTGGGTCCCGCCCCTGGTGGACGAGGGCCTGGACCCCGCCGCGGTCGGCGACCGGTTCGACGGCGACGTGCTGGGGGACGACCCGGCCGCGGCCTGGGACGCGGCCGCCGGGGCGGCGCGGCGCAGCTGGGAGCGGCCCGGCGCCCTGGAGAAGCGGGTGCACCTGTCGTACGGGGTGAGCAGCGGCCTGGCCTACTGCGCGCAGATGACCGCGGACGCCACGGTGCACGGCTGGGACCTGGCGCGGGCGGTCGGCGCGGACCCCCGCGTGCCCGAGTCGCTGGTCGCCTTCTCGCTGCGCGAGTTCGGCAGGTACTCCGGTTCGCTCGCGGACAGCGGCCTGTTCGCACCGCCGGTCGAGATCCCCGGGAACGCCCCGGCCGCGGACCGGCTGCTGGCCCTGACGGGCCGTTCCCCCGGCTGGAGGCCCTGACCCGCACGGCGACCGGCGCGGGGCGCCGGCTCCGCGCCCGCGCCCGCGCCGTACGTTCGTCCGGAGGCTACCCTCCGGTACTCCAACTCCCGTAATCTGCCGCCCACTTGTTGCTCTGCGCACCGTGGAGGTGGCATGCGGGTCCGTCGTGCACGTCGGGTCGGGGCGTTGGCGGGGGCGGTGGTGGCGGCGGTGGTCCTGGCGGCCGTGCCCGGGAGCGCCGGGGCGGCGGGGAGCGGGGCGGCGGCGGGGGCCGCCCTGTCGGCGACCACCGCCGCGGGCGTGCACAACGCCTACGAGAAGGGCACGTTCACCTACTTCGTGGACGCGCTGGACTCCGGCGCCGCCCTGGTGGAGCTGGACGTGTGGGCCGACTCCCTGAGCAGGCGGTGGCGGGTGAGCCACAGCAACCCGTTCGGGAACGACAACAACTGCGAGTACGCCGACAGCCCCGAGGAGCTGCGCGGGCAGGTCCGCAACCAGGACCTGGGCAGCTGCCTGGACAACATCCGCGCCTGGCACGACGCGAACCCCGGGCACCGGCCGATCGTGTTCAAGGTCGAGTTCAAGTCCGGCTTCAACAACAGGGCGGGGCTGGGCCCGGACGAGTTCGACGCCCTGGTGCGCGGCAGGCTCGGCGACATGGTGTTCACCCCGGCACGGCTGATGGCCGGCGGGCACGCCACGCCCGACGACGCGGCCCGGGCCGGCGCCTGGCCGAGCAGGGAGGCGCTGGCCGGCACGGTGATGTTCGAGGTGATCCCGGGCACCGTGGAGCAGTCCAACCCCACGGACACCCTGTGGACGGACGTGGAGTACGCCCGCCACCTGCGGGCCGCCCCCTCCACGGCGCAGGCCTTCCCGACCGTGCTCGGCGCGGAGGCGGGCGACCCGCGCACCCGCTACTCGGACACCTCGCTGCGGCCGTGGTTCGTGGTGTTCGACGGCAGTGCCGGCTCCTACGCGGCCGGGGGGATCGACACCTCCTGGTACGCGCGGAACAACTACCTGCTCGTGATGACGGGCGCCCACTCGGTGGCCCCGGCCATCGACGCGTACAACCCCACCGAGCAGCAGGCGCTGGACCGGCTGGCGCTGCTCGCCGGCCGGCACGCGAGCTTCGCGACCAGCGACTGGTCCTCGCTGCGGCCGGAGGTGCTGGGCACGGTGCTCCCGCGCGGCTGACAGGACGCCCGGCCGCCCCGGCCGCGCAGGAGTTCCGGAGTGCGCGGCCGAGGCGACCGGAGTGACGGGGCCCGGGCGGCAGAACCCGGGCGGCGGGGCCCGACTGACGGGCCCGGGCGGCGGGCCGCTCAGGCGGGGGAGGCCGGGCGGGGGACGCCGGGGGCGGTGCCCGGGCCCGGGGAGGGGACGCAGGCCGCCTCCCCGCCGCGGACGAACCGGTGGTGGTGGAGGTTGCCGCTCATCAGGTGGCCGAGCTCCCTGAGGTAGAGCAGGACGTCGCCCCGTTCCCCGAGCGGGCCGTGCAGGACCCGCGCGCACGTCTCGGCGAAGTCCTCCTCGGCCGCGGCCACGAGCCCGGCGAGCTTGTCCACGGCGCCCTGCACGGTGCGGCCCTCGTGCGCGACGAAGACCCACACGGCGCTCACCGACCGGGGCGCGCGGCACTCCTCGGGGAAGGAGAACAGCTCGTCGACCAGCGTCAGGTGGTCGACGGCCAGGTCGCGGGCGGCCGCCAGGGCCGGGCTCTCCGAGAGCTCGCGGGTGAGGTCGACGCCGATCGCGTACTCGGTCAGGACGGCGGCCCTGTGGGCCGCGTGGTGGGTGCGGCGCACCCCCAGGTAGGTGGCGAAGTCCAGGACGGTGTCGTCGTGCCCCTCCGCCGCCTCGTGCAGCGAGCACTCGACGGTCTCGCGGTGCGCCTGGCGGTAGCGGCGGGCCACGGCCGGGGGCATCCGGGGCGTGGTGCGCGAGAGCGCGGTGTACAGCAGCCGGCCGAGGGCGAACCCGGCGGGCGGGGCCACGTCGTCGAGCACGGACAGGAGCCGGTCGCGCAGGACGGCGGCGCGCTCGGGGTCGTCGCGGACGCCGGGGGCCCGGAACGCCTCGTCGGCCAGGGCCGTGGGGACGGCCAGGGACGCCAGCCCCGCGGCGCGGTCGTCGAGCGTGCGCGGGTAGCACAGGGCCGCACGCAGCGGGAGGCGGCGGGCGAGGAAACGTTCGGCCGCATCCTCGTTCCCGAAGTGCCCGACGAGGCCGGCCCGGGCGAGGTCGTTGCAGTGCCGTTCGATCGCGGCAGCGTCGTGGTGCCGCTCGGGCGGGAGCCACGAGGGCACGTCGGGGAGCTGGAACGCGGCGTCGCGGTACCGGGCGATCTGACTGAGCTGCACCCGGACACCATAGGACGAAAGGCGCACTTCGGGTGGCCGGGCGCAACGCCTAGTCCTACACTGCCCCCCTTTCGCAGCAGGCCTCCGCGGCAGCGCCGGGCGCCGGCCGTCAGTGGTCGGCGACGCGCATCTCGAACCAGGTGGTCTTGCCGCGCGGCAGCAGGTCCGCCCCCCAGCGGTCGGAGAGCCGGTCGACGAGGAACAGGCCGCGTCCGCCGGTGTCCTGGTCGGTCACCGGCATCAGGCACGGCAGCGCACGGGAGGGGTCGCGCACCTCGACGCGGATCCAGCCGCGCCGCCGCAGGATGCGCAGGCCGAAGGTGCGGGCGCCGGTGTGCCGGACGGCGTTGCCCACGAGTTCGGACACCAGCAGTTCCGCGTTCTCGGCGAGCTCCCCCAGTCCCCACAGGCGCAGGACCGAGACGGTGAGCCGGCGGGCGGCGGAGGCCGACTCCGGCCGCGAGGGGAGCTGCACCTCGTCGACCGAGGGGTCCCCGACGAGGTCGAGCGCCATCGACGCGCGGGTGTCCTCGACAGTGGGTGCCCGTCCGGCGGCGGCCGTCGCCGTTCTCCGCCACGACTGCTCGAAACCACCCCTGGCCGTCATGCGGAACATCATGGCCGCCTACTGGCCGGTCGGGTCCGGAACCTGCGAATTCAACGGCCCGCCGGAGCGGCTTTCGCCCGTTCGGGGCGGCGCGCGGGCCGGATGTGCGCGCGGTGCGCACGAGATGTGTGCGACGCGTGGTCCGGACGTGCGCGAAATGCAGGGGCGCGTGCGGGACGCACCCGTGCCGGGCCGGCCGTGCGGCCGGCCCGGCACCCGGGATCCCGGGGCCCGGGGGTCCGGGAACCGGGAGTCCGGAAGCCCGGGGTCCGGGGCCCGGGAGTCCGGGGTCCGGGGTCAGACGAACTTCGCCTTGCCCGGCCCCTCCTCGACGAAGCTGCGCATGCCCCGCTCGCGGTCCTCGGTGGCGAACAGGGACGCGAACAGGTTCCGCTCGATCGTCAGGCCGGTGTCGATGTCGGTCTCCAGGCCGGCGTCCACCGCCTCCTTGGCCGCGCGCAGCGCGTACTGCGGGCCGGCGGCCAGCTTCGACGCCCACTCCAGGGCCGCGGTGTACACCTCCTCCGCGGGGACGACGCGGTCCACCAGGCCGATGGTCAGGGCCTCGTCGGCCCGCACGTGGCGGCCGGTGAAGATCAGGTCCTTGGCCTTGGAGGGGCCGACGAGCCGGGACAGCCGCTGGGTGCCGCCGGCGCCGGGGATCAGGCCGAGGAGGATCTCGGGCTGGCCCAGCTTGGCGTTCTCGGCCGCGATCCGCACGTCCGCGCACAGCGCCAGTTCGCAGCCGCCGCCGAGCGCGTAGCCGGTGACGGCCGCGACGACGGGCTTGGGGATGCGGGCGACCGCGGTGAAGGCGTCCTGCAGGGCGCGGGACCGCTCGACCATGTCGGTGTGGGACATGGCCTGCATCTCCTTGATGTCCGCGCCCGCCGCGAACACCTTCTCCCCGCCGTAGAGGACGACGGCCCGCACGTCGGAGCGTCGCCCGGCCTCCTCCGCGGCCTCGCGCAGCCGGTCCTGGGTGGCCGCGTCCAGTGCGTTCATCGGAGGGCGGGCCAGCCGGATCGTGCCGACGCCGCCGTCCACCTCGAGGTTCACAGTCATGGCCGGAGCGTACTGCCCCGTGCGCGGCCGCGGCCCGGCGGCCCGGCCCCCGCCGGGGGGTGCCGGGCCGCCGGGCCGCGGGTGCGCGAAGGGGGCCCCGCAGGCCCCCCGGCGGGGCCTACTGCTCGGCGGTCCACTCCTCCCAGGACATGTTCCAGCCGTTGAGGCCGTTGTCCGGGGCGACCTTCTTGTCCTTGGAGTTCTTGACCTCGACCACGTCGCCGACGATCGAGTTGTCGAAGAACCAGGCGGCCGGGGTGGTGCTGCCGCCGCCGCGCACGTCGCGCAGGCCGACGCAGCCGTGGCTGACGTTGGCCGAGCCGAACGTGCCGGCCGAGGCCCAGTAGTTGCCGTGGATGAAGGTGCCCGAGGTGGTCAGCCGCATGGCGTGCGGCACGTCCTTGATGTCGTACTCGCCGCCGAAGCCGACGGTGTCGCCGTTCATCCGGGTCACCTCGTACTTCTCGGTGATCACCATCTTCCCGTTGTAGGTCGTGGTGGCCGGGGCGCCGGCGGTGATCGGGAACGTCTTGACCGTCTTCCCGTCGCGCACGACCTTCATCGTCTTGGCCGCCGCGTCGACGGTGCTGACCTGGCTGCGCCCGACGGTGTACGTCACGTCCTTGGACTGGGTGCCGTAGACGCCCTCGGCGCCCTCGACGCCCCTCAGCCGCAGGCTCAGGGTGATCTTCGTCCCCTTGGCCCAGTACTTCTCGGGCCGGAAGTCCAGGCGGCGGTCGCCGAACCAGTGCCCCTCGACCGGCACCGACGGCGAGGCGGTGACCTTCACGGCCTCCTCGACGGCCTTCCGGTCGGTGATCGGCCGGTTGAAGTTGAGGGAGACCAGCATGCCCGCGCCGACGGTGTCGCCGTCCTCGGGCGTGAAGTGGCCGATGAAGGTGTCCTCCGGCACCACCGTGGTGAACACCGAGTGCCTGGCGGACCTGCGGCCGTCGGCGTCCTCGGCGACCGCGTCGACGCTGTACCGGGTGGCGTTCCACAGCGCGTGGACCGGTTCCCAGGCGGTGCCGCCCCCGGTGATCCTGCCCTCGACCTCGTTGCCCTTGTCGTCCTTGACCTCGACCGAGGTCAGCTTCCCCTTGGCGGCGGTGACCTCGAGCGCGCCCGCGGTGGCCACGTCCTCCGCGCCGTCCTCGGGGAGGACGGTCACCACCGCCTGCGAGGCGGTCCTGTCGCCGCCGGCCTTCTGCTTCCCGTCCTTGCCCCCGTCGCCCGCATCGGCGCTGCCGCCGCCGCAGGCGGTGGCCACCAGCATCAGCATCCCGATCAGCAGCGCCGTCGGCGCCGCTCCCCTGCGGCCCCCCGGTGCCGCCGCCCGTATCGGCTTCACCCTCTGCTCCCCTCCGCGGACGTCCCGCGAAAGGGGTGCGCGCAGCGCGCACCCCCCGGCCCGGGACGTCCCGGCCCGATTCACCTGATCCCCCTGGAAAGCGCGGGCCTTTCCGGCACACCGCGCTGATACAAGTCAGACAATCACATTCCTTGCTGCGGACGGGGCACCGCCGTGTCACCGTTTGGTTCCAAGGGGTCCGTCCCGCCGTCACCCGGCAGTCCGGAAAAGGCCGGTGAGCGTGAGAGCCCGCACCGGTGCGGGAAGAAAGGGAGCAGGACCCTGCGGGGCCGGTCCGGAAAAGGGGACACCGCGACCGACCCGCGCGAGCAGCAGGAGGCGGTCACGTGACGAGCACGCGTGAGCACGGGGCCGCGCAGGCGGCACCCCCGGCAGGAGCGGCCGGGACGGCACGACCGGGCGCCCCGGCCGCGGCCGGCACCCCGCCCGCGGCCCGCACCCGGCCGGTGTGGCCGGGCGAGCCCGAACCCCTGGGGGCCCGTCACCGCGCCGGCCCCGACGGCGGCCCCGGCACCAACTTCGCCCTGTGGGCGGCCGGCGCGGAGGCCGTCGAGGTGTGCCTGTTCGACGACGACGGCACCGAGACCCGCTGCCCGCTGCCCGAACGCACCCGGCAGGTCTGGCACGGCTTCGTGCCCGGCGTCCTGCCCGGACAGCGGTACGGCTACCGGGTGCACGGCCGCTGGGACCCGTGGACCGGCGCCCGGTGGAACCCCGCCAAGCTGCTGCTCGACCCCTACGCGCTCGCCGTGGACGGCGAGTTCGGCCTCCCCCCGGGGGTGCGCACGGGCCGCCCCCTGCCCCTTCCGCCGCAGGTGTACGCGCACGCCCGCGACTGGCCCGAGCAGCACGTCGCCGACACCGTGCGCGACGACCGCGACTCGGCCCCGTACGTGCCCAAGGGCGTGGTGGTGCACGACCCCTACGACTGGTCCGGGGACCGCCGTCCCGACACCCCCCTGGCCGACTCGGTGATCTACGAGCTGCACGTGCGCGGCTTCACCAAGCGCCACCCCGGCGTGCCCGAGCACCTGCGCGGCACCTACGCGGGCCTGGCGCACCCCGCCGCGCTGGAGCACCTGGTCTCCCTGGGCGTCACCGCGGTCGAACTGCTGCCGGTGCACCAGTTCGCCCACGAGGACCACCTGCTGCGCCGCGGGCTGGTCAACCACTGGGGCTACAACTCGGTCGGCTGGTTCGCCCCGCACGCCGCGTACGCCGCCTCCGACAGCCGCGGCGGGCAGGTCCGCGAGTTCAAGGAGATGGTGCGGGCCCTGCACGCGGCCGGCATCGAGGTGATCCTCGACGTCGTCTACAACCACACTGCCGAGTCCGGGGAGCTGGGCCCGGTGCTGTCGCTGCGCGGCATCGACAACCGCGCCTACTACCGCCTACAGCACGACGCCCGCCGCTACGCCGACGTCACCGGCTGCGGCAACACCCTGGCCGTCGTCCAGCCGCAGGCCCTGCGGCTGGTCACCGACTCGCTGCGCCACTGGGTCACCGAGATGGGCGTCGACGGCTTCCGCTTCGACCTGGCGCCGGCCCTGACCCGGTCCGTGTGGAACGAGGTCGACATGCTCTCGCCCTTCCTCGCGGCCGTCGCCCAGGACCCCGTGCTGCGCCGGGTCAAACTGATCGCCGAACCGTGGGACGTGGGCCTCGGCGGCCACCGGACCGGCGCCTTCCCCCCGCAGTGGGCGGAGTGGAACGACCGCTACCGCGACACCGTGCGCGACTTCTGGCGCGGCGCGGGAGCGGACCTGCGCGACCTGGGGTACCGGCTGTCCGGCTCCAGCGACCTGTACGCGCACAACGGGCGCGGCCCCTGCGCGTCCGTCAACCTCGTCACCGCGCACGACGGTTTCACCCTGCGCGACCTGGTCAGCTACCACCACAAGCGCAACGGGGCCAACGGCGAGGACAACCGCGACGGCACCGACGACAACCGGTCGTGGAACTGCGGCCACGAGGGCGAGACCGCGGACCCGGGGATCACGGCCCTGCGCCGCCGCCAGATCCGCAACCTGCTGACCACCCTGCTGCTGTCGTCCGGGGTCCCGATGCTGGTGGCCGGCGACGAGATGGGCCGCACCCAGGGCGGCAACAACAACGCCTACTGCCAGGACAACGAGACCTCCTGGGTGGACTGGTCGCTGCTGGAGGACCCGTCCTGGCGCGCCCTGGCAGGCCTGGTCTCCCGGCTCGTCGCACTGCGCCGGACGCATCCGGTGCTGCGCCGGCGGACGTTCTTCACCGGCCGGCCCGGCCCCGGCGGCCTGCGCGACCTGGCCTGGTTCACCCCCGCGGGGCGGGAGATGACCGAGCAGGACTGGTTCGCGCCCGCCGACGCCCTGGGGATGTACCTGTCCGGCCGGGACCTCCCCGGGCGCGACCGCCTGGGCCGCCCGGTTTCCGACGACAGCTTCCTGGCCGTGCTGCACCGCGGCCCGCTGCCGGCGGACTTCACCCTCCCCGGAGCGCCGTGGGCGGCGGAGTACGAGGTCGTGGCGGACACCTCGCTGGAGGAGCAGCCGGCCCCGGGCGGCGTCCGGCACCCCGGCGGGGCGGTGGTCGCCGTTCCGGCCCGCAGCGTCCTGCTGCTGCGGGCGCTCCCCGAGGCCCCGGAAGGGCGGGACGGCCACGGGGCCGGCGCCTGAACCCGGGGCCGGCACCCGGCCCCGGGGCCCGTCCGGCCGGAGGATCCCCGGGCCCGGGCCGCCGGACGCACCGCGGCCGGGAGCGGTCGTCCGAAAAACGGGGTGATCACTGTCAGTGCCTGCGTCTACCCTCGTGCGTGATGGAGCAGACGCCCGCCACCGGCACTTCCCCGGACACGCCCGCCGCCCCCCGCACCGACACCGACACCGGTCCCGCCTCCGGCACCGGTCCCGCCTCCGGTCCCGCCTCCGGCACCGGTCCCGCCTCCGGTCCCGCGCCCTCCCCGGGCACGGCCGGGGAGGGCGGACCGTCCGCCGGACGCTCGCCCGTCCGCTCCCTGCTGCGCCTGTGGCCCTGGGTCAGGCCGGTGCGGGCCCGGCTGATCGGCTCCGCCGCGGCCGCCGTCACCGCCTCGTGCCTGGGGCTGCTGTTCCCCCTGGTGCTCAAGGAGATCGTCGACGGGCCCGTGGCCGACCGGGACCCGGCCGGCATCTGGCTGCCGGCCGTCGCGCTGCTCGGGCTGGGCGTGGCCGAGGTCCTGCTGTTCGGACTGCGCCGCTGGCTGGTCGCCCGGTCGATGGCGGGGGTCGAGACCCGCCTGCGCGCGGACCTCTACCGCCACCTGCAGCGGCTCCCCGTCGCCTTCCACGACCGCTGGGCCTCGGGGCAGCTGCTCTCGCGCGCCACCGGGGACCTGACCGTGCTGCGGATGTTCCTGGCGTTCGTCCTGGTCTTCCTCGTGGTCAACGGCACCACGATCGTGGTCGGACTGGGCATCCTGCTCGCCCAGGACTGGCTGCTCGGGCTGGTCCTCCTGGCCCCCACCCTGCCGCTGATCGCCGTCTGCTCGCTGTTCGAGACGCGGTACGCCCTGCAGACCCGCCGGGCCCAGGACCAGGCCGGGGACCTGGCCACGGTGATCGAGGAGTCGGTGCTCGGCATCCGGGTGATCAAGGCGTTCGGCCGGCACCGCAGCCAGGCCCGGGCCTTCCACCGGCAGTCCGAGCAGCTTCGCGGCACCGAACTGCGCAAGGCCCGGCTGCTGTCCGACCTGTGGGCGGTCGTCATCGGCCTGCCCGAGCTCGCCATGGGCGCGGCGCTGGTGATCGGCTGCGTGCAGGTGGCGGACGGGGACCTGTCGGCGGGGACGCTGGTGGCGTTCCTGGCCGTCGCCCTCGCCCTGCGCTGGCCCGTGGACTCGATCGGCTGGATGCTGGCGTTCAGCAACGAGGCGGCCACCGCGGCCGACCGCTACTTCGAGGTGATGGACTCGCCCCCCGCGGACCCGGACGGCGAGGACCTCCCCCTGCGCCGGGACGGCCTGCGGTTCGAGGGGGTGCGCTTCCGCCACCCGGACGCCCCGCCCGGCTCCCCCGACCTGCTGCGCGGGGTGGACCTGCACGTGCGCCCGGGCGAGACGATGGCCCTGGTCGGGGCCACGGGATCGGGCAAGACCACGTTGACGTCCCTGGTCCCGCGCCTGCACGAGGCGACCGGCGGGCGGATCCTCCTGGACGGGGCGGACGTCTCCCGGCTGCCCCGGGAGCGGCTGCGCGAACTCGTCGCCGTGGCCTTCGAGGACCCGGTCCTCTTCTCCGCCACGGTGCGCGAGAACGTCCTGATGGGCGCCGAGGGGGCCGGCGAGGAGGCCCTGCTCCGGGCACTGGAGACGGCGCAGGCGCAGTTCGTGCACGGGCTGCCCGAGGGGCCGGACACCGAGGTGGGCGAGCAGGGGCTGAGCCTGTCCGGCGGCCAGCGGCAGCGCCTCGCGCTGGCCAGGGCCGTGGTCGGCTCGCCCCGCTTCCTGGTCCTGGACGACCCCCTCTCGGCCCTGGACGTGCACACCGAGTCGCTGGTGGAGGCGGCGCTGCGCCGGGTCCTGGCCACCACCACCGCGCTGGTCGTGGCGCACCGGCCGTCCACGGTGCTGCTGGCCGACCGGGTGGCCCTGCTGGACGGCGGCCGGATCGCCGCCGTCGGCACCCACCACGAACTGCTGGAGCGCTGCCCGCGGTACCGCGAACTGATGTCCGGCCGGGCCGTGCCCGCCGAGGACGGCCGTGACGGGACTCCGGAGAGGACCCCAGCCCCATGACGACGAGCACGTCCCGCGCACAGGACCGCCCGGAGCCGCACGACCGTCCGGAGCCGCAGGAGCACGCGGAGCCGCACGACCGTCCGGAGCCGCAGGAGCACGCGGAGCCGCAGGACCGCCCGGAGAAGGCCCCCGCCGACGGGCGCACGGCCGGGAAGGCCCCCTCCGCGGGGCCGCCCGCCGAGGACTCCCCCGCCGAAAACGCCCCCGTCGAGGAGGCCTCCGCCGAGGAGGCCCTCGCCGAGGAGGACATCCCGGTTCCGCCGGGGGCCGCGGCCTCGCTGCTGCGTTCCCTGCTGCTCCCGCACCGGCTGCGCGTCGGCCTGGCCCTGCTCCTGCTGCTGCTGCAGCAGGCCTGTGCCCAGGCGGGGCCGCTGCTGGTGGCGTTCGCCATCGACCGGGCGGTGCCCGCGCTGCGCCGGGGCGATTTTGGGGTGCTGGTCGCGGTGGCCGCGGCGTACGGGGTGTCCGCGGTGGGCAGTGCCGTGCTCCAGCGCGGGTACGTCCGCACCACCGCCACGGTGAGCCAGTCGGTGCTGCTGGACCTGCGCGGCCGGATCTTCCGCCACACCCAGGCGCTGAGCCTGGACTTCCACGAGCGGTACACCTCGGGCCGGATCGTCTCCCGGGCCACCTCGGACGTGGACGCCCTCCGCGACCTGCTGGACGAGGGACTGGGGGAGCTGCTGTCGGTGTGCGTGTCGGTGGTGTACATCACCGCCGTGCTGCTGGCCGCGGACTGGCGGATGGGGTCGGTGGCGGTGGCGTCCACGGTCCCGCTGTACCTGGTGGTGCGGTCGTTCCGGCGCCGGTCCGCCGGCGTCTTCCGCCGCAACCGCACCGCGGTGGCGCAGGTCATCGTGAAGTTCTCCGAGACGATGAACGGCATCCGCCCCGTGCAGGCGTTCCGCCGGGAGCGGGCCAACGACGCCGCCTTCGGGCGGCTGAACGACGCCTACGGCCGGACGGTGGGCGACGGGGTCCTGGAGATGGCCCGGTACGTGGTGCTCTCCCGGCTGGTGGCGAACACCACGGTGGCGGGCGTGGTGGTGTGGGGGGCGTACCGGGTGGCCGACGGCACCCTGGCGCTGGGGGTGCTGGCCGCTTTCGTGCTGTACCTGCGGCGGCTGTACGACCCGATCGACCGGCTGGGCATGTTCCTGAACTCCTACCAGTCGGCCGCCGCCGCGCTGGAGAAGATCGCCGGTCTGCTGGCCCGGCGCCCGGCGGTGCCCGAGCCGTCGCGTCCGGTGCCGCTGCCGGAGCGCGGGGCCGGGCGGGGGCGCGAGGTGGTCTTCGAGGGCGTGGCCTTCGAGTACCGCCCGGGGGTGCCGGTGCTGCCGGAGTTCTCCCTGCGGATCCCGGCCGGGCAGACGGTCGCGGTGGTGGGGGCGACGGGCGCCGGCAAGTCGACGCTGGCGAAGCTGCTGGCCCGGTTCTACGACCCGTCGGCGGGCCGGGTGCTGCTGGACGGGGTGGACCTGCGGGAGTTGGCGTCCCCTCAGCTGCGCAGCGGCGTGGTGATGGTGACCCAGGAGTCGTTCCTGTTCTCGGGGACGGTGGCGGAGAACATCGCGGTGGGCCGCCCCGACGCCACGCGGGAGCAGGTGGAGGCGGCGGCGCGGGCGATCGGGGCGCACGAGTTCGTCGCGTCGCTGCCGGAGGGCTACGACACGGACGTGCGCAAGCGCGGCGGGCGGATCTCGGCCGGGCAGCGGCAGTTGGTGGCGTTCGCCCGGGCCCTGCTGGCGGACCCGTCGGTGCTGGTCCTGGACGAGGCGACCTCCTCGCTGGACGTGCCGGGCGAGCAGGCGGTGCAGCGGGCGATGCACACGGCGCTGCGCGGGCGGACCGCCGTGATCGTCGCGCACCGGCTGTCGACGGTGGAGATCGCCGACCGGGTGCTGGTGATGGAGGCCGGACGGATCGTCGAGGACGGGACGCCGGCCGAACTCATCGGCGGCACCGGCAGGTTCGCCGGCCTGCACCGGGCATGGCGGGACAGTCTGGTGTGAACCGGGACGTCCGGGCGTTCGCTGTCCGGACGGCGGGAGTTTCTTAACGGACGCTTTACAGAACTCCGCACTTTCAATGGGTGACAAGTACACGTCACAAGTGGCACGCTCTCCCCCGTCCGTCGCACACCGGTTCCCCTTTCGGTCGCACGGACGACTGCGCTCCGCCCGGTCGGCCACCGTCGCCCGGTTCCCCACCCGGCCGCCCCCACCACGCGGCCGAAGCGCACGAGGAGACCCCACCGTGTCCCGTCCCGCCCACAGACGTGCCGCCACCGGCGCCCTGCTCGCCGCCTCCGCCCTCCTGGCGGCCGGCCTGCAGGTCACCGCCGCCCAGGCCACCCCCACCGCCCCCGCCGCCGCGAAGCCCAAGGCCGACGCCGGCGCGATGCCCGTCAAGCTCTCGGCCGCCGAGCGCGGCTCCCTGCTGGCCACCGCCGCGGACCGCGCCGACGCCACCGCCGACCGCCTGGGCCTCGGCTCCCAGGAGGAGCTGCGGGTCGTCGACGTCGTCAAGGACGCCGACGGCAGCGTGCACACCCGCTACAACCGCACCTTCGCGGGCCTCCCCGTGCTCGGCGGCGACCTGGTGGTCCACCAGAAGCCCTCCGGCGCGCACGAGGGCGTCACCAAGGCGGTCAAGGCCGACGTCAAGGTCTCCTCCACCGAGGCGAAGGTCACCGCCAAGGCCGCCAAGGCCAAGGCCGTCGAGGCCGCCGAGGCCGAGAAGGCCGACGACCCGGCCGCCAAGAGCGCCCGCAAGGTGGTCTGGGCCGCCGACGGCAGGCCCACCCTGGCCTGGGAGACGGTGGTCACCGGCCTGCAGCACGACGGGACCCCCAGCGAGCTGCACGTCATCACCGACGCGAAGACCGGCAAGGAGCTGTACAGCTACGAGGCTGTCCACACCGGCACCGGCACCGGCCAGTACAACGGCAGCGTCACCATCGGCACCACGCTGTCGGGCAGCACCTACCAGCTGAACGACACCACCCGCGGCGGCCACAAGACCTACGACCTCAACGGCGGGTCCTCCGGCACCGGCACCCTGTTCACCGACGCCGACGACGTGTGGGGCAACGGCCTGCCGAGCAACCGGCAGACCGCCGGCGTGGACGCCCACTACGGCGCGCAGGCCACCTGGGACTACTACAAGAACGTCCACGGCCGCAACGGCATCCGCAACGACGGCAAGGCCGCCTACAGCCGGGTCCACTACGGCAACGCCTACGTCAACGCCTTCTGGTCCGACTCCTGCTTCTGCATGACCTACGGCGACGGCTCGGGCAACACCAAGCCGCTGACCTCGCTCGACGTGGCCGCCCACGAGATGACCCACGGCGTCACCTCCAACACCGCCAACCTGACCTACAGCGGCGAGTCCGGCGGCCTCAACGAGGCGACCTCCGACATCTTCGCGGCCGCGGTGGAGTTCCGCTCCTCCAGCGCCGCCGACCCGGGCGACTACATGGTCGGCGAGAAGATCGACATCAACGGCAACGGCACCCCGCTGCGCTACATGGACAAGCCCTCCAAGGACGGCTCGTCCAAGGACTACTGGTACTCCGGCCTCGGCTCGGTCGACGTGCACTACTCGTCCGGCCCGGCCAACCACTTCTTCTACCTGCTCTCCGAGGGCAGCGGCGCCAAGACCATCAACGGCGTGAGCTACAACAGCCCGACCTACGACGGCCTGCCCGTCACCGGCATAGGCCGGGCCAACGCCGAGAAGATCTGGTACAAGGCCCTGACCACGTACATGACCTCCAGCACCAACTACGCCGGCGCCCGCACCGCCACCCTGAGCGCCGCCGCCGACCTGTTCGGCTCGGGCAGCGCCACCTACAACGCGGTCGCCGACGCCTGGGCCGCGGTCAACGTCGGCGCCCGCTCCGGCGGTGGCGGCGGCGGTGGCGGCACCTCCTTCACCAACGGCACCGACATGGCCATCCCGGACGCCGGCTCCGCGATCGAGTCCCCGATCACCGTCACCGGCGTGACCGGCAACGCCCCCAGCACGCTGAAGGTGAACGTGCAGATCACGCACACCTACATCGGCGACGTGAAGATCGACCTGGTGGCCCCCGACGGCAGCGTCTACGCCCTCAAGGCCGCGAGCTACGACTCGACGGACAACCTGGACACCACCTACACCGTCAACGCCTCCTCCGAGGTCGCCAACGGCACCTGGAAGCTGCGGGTGCAGGACATGTACCGCTCCGACACCGGCACGCTGACCAACTGGGGCCTCACCTTCTGACGGGTCCCCGCAGGTCCTGACGGGCCGTCCGCCGAGGGACCCCGGCGCACGGAACCCGGAACACGGACCCCGGAGCACACGCACGGAGCACACCCGGGCACACGGGCGGGGCCCGGCGGCCGTCACAGGCCGCCGGGCCCCGCCCGCGCGTGCGGCCGCGTCAGCGCAGCAGGCCGCCGGCCGGTTCCCCGGCCCGGCCCCCGCCCCCTCCCCCGTCCGGGACCGCGATCAGCCCGAGCTCGGTCCCGGAGGCGAGGAGCCGGTGGGCGGGCAGGATCCGCACCGTGTAGCCGAACGGGCCGGTGCGGTCCAGCTGCAGGGGGCCCTCGAAGATCCAGCGGCCCTCCAGGTCGGGACCGCCCACCGGCTTGAGCGCGACCGCGGTGCCGCCGGTGATCCGGTCCGCCTCGTCCACCCGGCCGGAGACCGCCTGCACCTCGACGTCCGCCGGGTCCAGGCCGCCGAGCGCCACCTGCACCCGCAGCGACAGCGTCGCCCCCAGCTCCGCCGTGCCGGAGAGCGAACCGGCCTCGACGTGGTCGACCGCCACCTTCGGCCAGGCCGCCCGCACCCGGGCCTTCCAGCGCGCCAGCTCCGCGGCCGGGCGCGCCCCCCGGGCCGTCATCGTGCGGTGCGCCCGGGCCGCCGGGGCGTAGAGCCGCTCCACGTAGTCGCGGACCATCCGCCCGGCCAGGACCTTCGGGCCCAGCGTGGTCAGGGTGTGCCGGACCATCTCGATCCACCGGCGGGGCAGGCCGGAGGAGCCCCGGTCGTAGAAGCGGGGGGCGACCTGGCCGGAGAGCAGGTCGTACAGGGCCGCGGCCTCGATCGCGTCGCGGCGGTCGGTGTCGCCCTCGGCGGTGCAGCCGTCGGCGGTGGGGATCGCCCAGCCGTTGTCGCCGTCGAACCACTCGTCCCACCAGCCGTCCAGCACCGACAGGTTGAGGCCGCCGTTGAGCGCGGACTTCATCCCGGAGGTGCCGCACGCCTCCAGCGGGCGCAGCGGGTTGTTCAGCCACACGTCGCACCCGGGGTACAGGTGCTGGGCCATGGCCATGTCGTAGTCGGGCAGGAAGACGATCCGGTGCCGCACCTTCGGGTCGTCGGCGAACCGCACCAGCTCCTGGACCAGGCGCTTGCCCGCGTCGTCGGCCGGGTGCGCCTTGCCGGCCACCACGATCTGGACCGGCCGCTCCGGGTGGAGCAGCAGTTCGGTGAGGCGGGCGCGGTCGCGCAGCATCAGGGTGAGCCGCTTGTAGGAGGGGACGCGCCGGGCGAAGCCGACGGTGAGCACGTCGGGGTCGAGGACGTCGTCGACCCAGCCGAGTTCGGCGTCGGCGGCGCCGCGCTGGCGCCACGAGGCGCGGACCCTGCGCCGCACCTCGTGCACCAGCTGCTCGCGCAGGGTGCGGCGCAGCTCCCAGATCACGCCGTCGGGGACGCCCGCGACCGGGTCCCAGTGCTCGGCGGCGCCCACCGCCATGGCGTCCTCGGCGCGCTGCATCCCGATCTGCCGGGCTCCCAGGCGCAGCACCTCGGGGGCGACCCAGGTGGGGGCGTGGACGCCGTTGGTGATGGAGGTGATGGGCACCTCCTCGGGGTCGAAGCCCGGCCACAGTCCGGCGAACATGGTGCGGCTGACCGAACCGTGCAGGGTGCTGACGCCGTTGGCGCGCTGGGCCAGGCGCAGGCCCATGACGGCCATGTTGAACACCCGCGGGTCGCCGCCGGGGTAGTCCTCGGCGCCCAGGCGCAGGACCCGTTCCACCTCGACGCCGTCCAGTTCGCCGTCGGCGGCGAAGTGGCGGGCGACCAGGTCGCGGTCGAAGCGGTCGATGCCGGCGGGGACGGGGGTGTGGGTGGTGAACACGGTGCCGGCCCGCACCGCCTCCAGGGCGGCGTCGAAGTCCGTGCCCTCCCCGGCGGTGACCATCTCCCGGATGCGCTCCAGGCCGAGGAAGCCGGCGTGGCCCTCGTTGGTGTGGAAGACCTCGGGCTCGGGGTGGCCGGCCAGCCGCTGGTGGAGGCGGACCGCGCGCACGCCGCCGATGCCCAGCAGCATCTCCTGCAGGAGGCGGTGCTCGCTGCCGCCTCCGTAGAGGCGGTCGGTGACGCCGCGTTCGGCGGCGCCGTTCTCCTCGACGTCGGAGTCGAGCAGGAGCAGCGGGACCCTGCCCACCTGCGCCTTCCACACGCGGGCCCGCAGCATCCGGCCGCCGGGCAGGGCGAGGAAGACCAGGGCGGGCGCCCCGGACTCCTCGCGCAGGAGGGTCAGCGGCAGCTCGTTGGGGTCGAGCACCGGGTAGTGCTCCTGCTGCCAGCCCTCGCGCGAGAGCGACTGGCGGAAGTAGCCGTGCCGGTAGAGCAGCCCGACGCCGACGACGGGCACACCCAGGTCGCTGGCGGACTTGAGGTGGTCGCCGGCCAGGATGCCCAGGCCGCCGGAGTACTGGGGGAGGGCGGCGGTGATGCCGAACTCCGGTGAGAAGTAGGCGATGGCGGCGGGCAGCGCGTCCTTGCCGCCGGGCAGGGGGGCGTGGGCGGGGGAGCCCTGGTACCACCGCGGGTTGGCCAGGTAGTCGCGCAGGTCCTCCACGGCGGCGTCGAGGCGGCGCAGGAACCTGCGGTCCGCCGCCAGCACCGCGAGCCGCTCGGCGGAGACCGTGCCGAGCAGCCGCACCGGGTCGCCCCCGGCGGCCCGCCAGCCCGCCGGGTCGACGGTGTGGAAGAGTTCGCGGGTCTCCGGGTGCCAGGCCCAGCGCAGGTTCTGGGCGAGTTCTCCGAGTGGCTGCAGGGCTTCCGGCAGCACCGTACGCACAGTGAAACGACGAATTGCCTTCACCCCTCGACCGTAGCCGCGAACGGGCCGCGGGCCGGGCGGGTATCCCGGAAGTCCCGTGCCAAACCCGGATGGGTGCAGTCGTATTCACCCGTGTGCACGCACAAGGGGCGCGTGCGCCGCACGGGGACGGGTTCCGGTTCCCCCGGCGTGCCTCCGCGCGCCCCGGCGCGGTCGGCTGCACCTGCTCCGCGCCCGCGGGCCCGGCGCACGCGGCGGGGTCACGACACGCCACCCGTCCGGACGTTTCATCACATTCGTAGTATCGACCACTCGGGTGACGGCGATTCGCCGACGGGGAGGCCCGAAGAGTGCCGCCGGCGGCCCGCGGGGCCCTGGCTCCCCGGACCTGCGCTCCGGTACGGGCTGCGCAACCCCGGACGGTGATGCGAGTATCGCTCTTGGTAGTCCTCCGGCGATTCGGCTCACGAGGCGGTACGCCTTGGCACGTTATGCCCTTTTTCTACCGGTACGCTACGTTCGCCCGCCGTCGGCCGTCGACGCGGGAAGCACACCCGTAACCGGTCGACGGGTTGGCGGGCGGCGTACCCCGGGCAGGCTCAACGGAGCACACGTTGCGGACCCTGTCTCACCCCCCACGCCCTCGATCCCCGATGCGGACGCGGACAGGAGCGGTCATGCCAGCAGGAACCGACGCCACGGAGCGCAGCGCCCGACGCGCGCCCGCCAGGAAACGCACCGCCTCCCCGGCCTCCCGGCCACCGGGGCAGGACACCGTCGGCCGGATCCCCGTCCTGGACGTCCGTCCCCTCGTGGAGTGCGGGCGGCTCCCGGCCCGCGCCGTGGTGGGCGAGACCTTCACGGTCACCGCCACGGTCTTCCGCGAGGGGCACGACGCCGTCTCGGCCAACGTGGTCCTGCGCGACCCCAGGGGCAGGCCGGGGCCGTGGACCCCGATGCGCGAACTCGCCCCGGGCACCGACCGGTGGGGCGCCGAGGTGACGCCCACCCGCGAGGGCCGCTGGACCTACGCCGTCGAGGCGTGGAGCGACCCGGTGGCGACCTGGCGGCACACCGCCGGCATCAAGGTGCCCGCCGGGATCGACGTCGAACTCGTGCTGGCCGAGGGCGCCGAGATCCACGAGCGGGCGGCCGCCGGGGTGCCCAAGAAGCACGGGCGGGCCGCCGTCCTGGACGCCGTCGACGCGCTGCGCGACACCGGGCGCCCGCCGTCCGCCCGCCTGGCCGCGGCCCTCGCCCCCCAGGTGGACGAGGCCCTGGCCCGCCACCCGCTGCGCGAACTGGTCAGCTCCTCGGCGCCGCTCCCCCTGCGGGTGGAGCGCAGGCGCGCCCTGTTCGGCTCGTGGTACGAGATGTTCCCCCGCTCCGAGGGCGCGGTCGTGGACCCGACGGGGCAGCACCCCCCGGTCAGCGGCACCCTGCGCACCGCCGCCGAACGGCTGCCCGCAGTCGCCGCCATGGGCTTCGACGTGGTCTACCTGCCGCCGATCCACCCGGTGGGCCGGACGTTCCGCAAGGGCCCCAACAACTCGCTGTCCGCGGGCCCCCACGACGTCGGCTCCCCCTGGGCGATCGGCTCCCCCGACGGCGGGCACGACGCGGTCGCCCCGGAGCTGGGCACGATCGAGGACTTCGACCGCTTCGTGGCGCGGGCCGCCGAACTGCGCCTGGAGGTGGCGCTGGACTTCGCCCTGCAGTGCTCCCCCGACCACCCCTGGGTCACCGAGCACCCCGAGTGGTTCCACCGGCGCCCCGACGGGTCGATCGCCCACGCGGAGAACCCGCCCAAGAAGTACCAGGACATCTACCCGATCGACTTCGACCGGGACATGGACGGGCTGGTGAAGGAGACCTGCCGCGTCCTGCGCTTCTGGATGGGCCACGGGGTGCGGATCTTCCGCGTGGACAACCCGCACACCAAGCCGGTGGTGTTCTGGCAGAGGGTCATCGCGGACGTCAACGGCACCGACCCGGACGTGATCTTCCTGGCCGAGGCCTTCACCCGGCCGGCCATGATGCACACCCTGGCGAAGATCGGCTTCCAGCAGTCCTACACCTACTTCACCTGGCGCAACACCAAGGACGAGCTGACCGAGTACCTCACCGAGCTGTCGGGCGAGGCCGCGGGCTGGATGCGGCCCAACCTCTTCGTCAACACCCCCGACATCCTGCACGCCTACCTCCAGCACGGGGGCCGCCCCGCGTTCGAGGCCCGCGCGGTGCTCGCCGCGACGCTGTCGCCGACCTGGGGCGTCTACGCCGGCTTCGAACTGTGCGAGAACACCCCCGTGCGCGAGGGCAGCGAGGAGTACCTGGACTCGGAGAAGTACCAGCTGCGCCCGCGCGACTGGGCCGCCGCCGAGGCGTCGGGGAACTCCCTCGCCCCGCTGATCACGCGGCTGAACCGGCTGCGCCGCCGCCATCCGGCGCTGCAGGAGCTGCGCAACCTGCGGTTCCACCACGCCGACAACGACGCGGTGATCGTCTACTCCAAACGCAGCCGGATCCCCGACCCCGACGGGGAGGGGACCGCCTCCGGCACCGGGACCGACACCGTCGTGGTGGTCGTGAACCTCGATCCGCACCACACCCACGAAGCCACTGTCTCGTTGAACCTCGCGGAACTCGGCCCGGCGCCCGAACAGGGAAGGGCCGGCGGCTCCTTCGCCGTGCGTGACGAACTCACCGGCGAGACCTACCACTGGGGCCGCCAGAACTACGTACGGCTCGGGCCCGGCCGCTCCCACGTCCTGTCCCTGCGGCCGTCCTCACCCATCGGAGGGTCACCCAATTGACCGTCAACGAACCCGTCCACGACACCTTCGAGGACACGCCCGCCAAGGACCGTGACCCCGACTGGTTCAAGCGCGCCGTCTTCTACGAGGTCCTGGTCCGCTCCTTCCAGGACAGCAACGGCGACGGCGTGGGCGACCTCAAGGGCCTCACCGCCAAACTGGACTACCTGCAGTGGCTGGGCGTGGACTGCCTCTGGCTGCCGCCGTTCTTCAAGTCCCCGCTGCGCGACGGGGGCTACGACGTCTCCGACTACACCTCCGTGCTGCCCGAGTTCGGCGACCTCGCCGACTTCGTGGAGTTCGTCGACGCCGCCCACCAGCGCGGCATGCGCGTGATCATCGACTTCGTGATGAACCACACCAGCGACCAGCACGAGTGGTTCCAGCAGTCGCGCAGCGACCCCGACGGCCCCTACGGGGACTACTACGTCTGGGCCGACGACGACAAGCAGTACCAGGACGCCCGGATCATCTTCGTCGACACCGAGGCGTCCAACTGGACCTTCGACCCGGTGCGCAAGCAGTACTACTGGCACCGCTTCTTCTCCCACCAGCCGGACCTGAACTTCGAGAACCCCGCGGTGGTCGAGGAGATCCTGGCCGCCCTGCGGTTCTGGCTGGACCTGGGCATCGACGGCTTCCGGCTGGACGCGGTGCCCTACCTGTACGCGGAGGAGGGCACCAACTGCGAGAACCTGCCGCGCACCCACCAGCTGCTCAAGCGGGTCCGCGCCGAGATCGACGCCCACTACCCGGACACCGTGCTGCTGGCCGAGGCCAACCAGTGGCCCGAGGACGTCGTCGACTACTTCGGCGACTACGCCAAGGGCGGCGACGAGTGCCACATGGCGTTCCACTTCCCCGTCATGCCGCGGATCTTCATGGCGGTGCGCCGCGAGTCCCGCTACCCGGTCTCGGAGATCCTGGCCAAGACCCCGGCCATCCCCTCCGGCTGCCAGTGGGGCATCTTCCTGCGCAACCACGACGAGCTCACGCTCGAGATGGTCACCGACGAAGAGCGCGACTACATGTACGCGGAGTACGCCAAGGACCCGCGGATGCGGGCCAACATCGGCATCCGCCGCCGCCTGGCCCCGCTGCTGGACAACGACCGCAACCAGATCGAGCTGTTCACCGCCCTGCTGCTGTCCCTGCCCGGCTCGCCGATCCTGTACTACGGCGACGAGATCGGCATGGGCGACAACATCTGGCTCGGCGACCGCGACGCGGTGCGCACCCCCATGCAGTGGACCCCGGACCGCAACGCCGGCTTCTCCTCCTGCGACCCGGGGCGGCTGTACCTGCCGACCATCATGGACCCGGTCCACGGCTACCAGGTGACCAACGTCGAGGCGGCGATGAGCTCCCCCAGCTCACTGCTGCACTGGACCCGGCGGATGATCGAGATCCGCAAGCAGAACCCCGCCTTCGGCCTGGGCACCTACACCGAACTGCCCTCCAGCAACCCGGCGGTACTGGCGTACCTGCGCGAGTACGGGGACGACCTGGTGATGTGCGTGAACAACTTCTCGCGCTTCGCCCAGCCCACCGAGCTGGACCTGCAGGCGTTCGACGGCCACCACCCGGTCGAGCTGATCGGCGGGGTGCGCTTCCCCGCCATCGGCCAGTGGCCGTACCTGCTCACCCTGGCGGGCCACGGCTTCTACTGGTTCCGGCTGCGCCGCGACACCGCCGGGACGGCGTAGGAGCCCCCGCCGTCCCCCGCCGTCCCCCGCCGGCCGCGGCCCCCTCCGCCGCCGGCCCCCGCCGCACCCGCTCGTCCCGCCGCCGGGACCGCGGAGACCGGCCGCCTGCCCGGAACCGAACCGGTTTCTGACGGTCCGTCCCGGGCAGGCTACCCCTTGCCGGACGGCCCCGACCGCACCGCGCGAACCCCGCGGACCCGGCCGCCCGCACTCCACGCCCGCCCCGCCCGGCCGTTCGCGCCGGAGCGTCCCCGCCGGTGCGGACACCCCGTCCGCCCCCGCGTGCTTTACGCCAGTTGCACCACCTGGACGGCCGAACCTCGTCCGACACGAAGCCCCGTTGCCGGACAGCCGCCGCCGCAATCCGGGAGGCTCGCCCTGCGCGATCGGCTCCCCGGGGAAAGGACGTCATGTCGGACACTTCCTGGACCCTTCACGTCCCGGCCGCTCCGCACCTGTCCGCCGGTACGACGATGAACGCGCTGGCCCCCCTCCTGCACGACTGGCTGCCACGGCAGCGCTGGTTCGCCGGCAAGGGGCACCGGATCACCGGGTTCTCCCTGCGCTCGGGGACCGAGCTGCTACCCGTGGGCGGCACCGGCCGCACCCCCGGACTGCTCCACCTGCTGGTCGAGGTCGAGCAGGCCGCGGCCGCCCAGCACTCCGGCGACCGGCCGCCGCCCCGGCACAGCGACTGCTACCAGCTGCTGCTGGGACTGACCGGCGTCCTGGCGCCGCACCTGGCCCACGCCCGGATCGGCCGGCCCGAGAGCGGGCCGCTGGAGGGGCTGACGGTCTACGAGGCCATGCACGACCCCCGCCTGGCGGGCCTGCTGCTGGAACGGCTGCGGGCGCCCGGCTCCCTGGGCGGGCTGCGGTTCCGCCGTTCCGCGGGCTCGGCCGTGCCCGCGGGACTGACCCCGCGGTTCAGCACCGCCGAGCAGTCGAACACCTCGATCGTCTACGGGGACTCCTGCATCCTCAAGCTGTTCCGCCGGATCAGCCCGGGCCGCAACCCCGACCTGGAGCTGACGCTCGCCCTCGCCCGGCAGGGCTGCTCGCGCGTGCCCGCGCCCACCGCCTGGTTCGAGACCGTCCGCCCCCGGGGCGACCGGGGCGAGCCGACCACCCTGGGCGTGCTGCAGCACTACCTGCCCGGCGCCCTGGACGGCTGGGACTGGGGGCTGGCCGCCGTCGACACCGTGCTGGGCGACCGCAGGGACCGTTCCGGCGACGAGGCGTTCACCGCAGAGTCGTTCCTGCTGGGCCGGGCCACCGCCGAGGTGCACAGCGCCCTGGCCCGCGCCCTGCCCGGCGCCGTGCTGCACCGGCCGCAGCTGGAGGCGCTGGCCGCGGGCATGGCCGAGCGCCTGGACGCGGCGGCCGCGGCCGTCCCCGCGCTGGTGCACCACCGCGCCGGGCTGCGCACGGCCTTCGCCGACCTGGCCGACCTCGGCAGACGAGGGCGGGCGGTGACCGCCCAGCGCATCCACGGCGACCTGCACCTGGGCCAGACCCTGCGCACCGAGGACGGCTGGAAGCTGATCGACTTCGAGGGCGAGCCCGCCCGCCCGCTGGCCGAGCGGCGCATGCCGCAGCCGGCAGTGCGCGACGTGGCGGCCATGCTGCGCTCCTTCGACTACGCGGCCCGCTGGTCCGAGATGACCGCCGAACGGCCCCCCGATCCCGGTGCGTGCGCGCGGGCGGCCCGGTGGGCCGAGGTCAACCGGGCCGCCTTCTGCGCGGGCTACGCCGAGGCCGGCGACCACGACCCGCGCGACGAACACGTGCTGATGCGCGCCTTCGAGACCGACAAGGCCGTCTACGAGGTGCTGTACGAGGCCCGGAACCGGCCGTCGTGGCTGCCGATCCCCCTGGCCGCCTGCGCGCGGCTGGCCGCCGCCCGCAGGTGACCGCGGGCCGGGCGCCGGCGGCGGCCGCCCCGCCCACCGTTCCCACCGGACCCGCAGCCGCCCGGCTGCGGCCCCCCACAAGGAGGACCCGACCGTGACCCCGCGCTCCCCGTCCCGCCACACCGCAGGCGCCAAGGCCACCCGGACGGTCCGGCCGCCCCAGGCGTTCCTCCCCCAGCGCACCCCGGCCGAGGGGCCGCCGCCCGGGGCCGCCGCCGGGCCGGACGCGCTCGCCCCCGCCCCGGTGGACGAGGGGGAGCTGCGGCGGGTCCTGGAGGGGACCCACCACGACCCCCACTCCTTCCTGGGCGTGCACCCGGCGCCCGGCGGGCTGCTCGCCGTGCGGGTGCTGCGCCCGTTCGCCGAGCGGGTCGAGGTCACCGCGGGCGGGACGCGGGCCGTGCTCACCCACCACGGCGACGGGCTGTTCACCGGCCTGCTGCCGGCCGGCGCCCCGCCCTCCTCCCGCCTGACGGTCACCTACGGGGGGACCGCCCACGAGACCGGCGACCCGTACCGCTTCCTGCCCACCCTCGGCGAGCTCGACCTGCACCTGATCCGCGAGGGCCGGCACGAGGAGCTGTGGAAGGCCCTGGGCTCGCGGGTGACGAGCGAGACCGCTCCCGGCGAGGACGCCCCCGTCACCGGCACCCGGTTCACCGTCTGGGCGCCCAACGCCCGCGGGGTCCGCCTGGTGGGCGAGTTCAACCACTGGGACGGCACCGCCCACCCCATGCGGTCCCTGGGCGCCTCCGGGGTGTGGGAGCTGTTCGTCCCCGGGCTGGGCGAGGGGACGCTGTACAAGTACGAGATCACCGGCCCCGACGGGCACCGCAGGACCAAGGCCGACCCGATGGCGCGGGCCGCCGAGGCGCCCCCGGCGACCGCCTCGGTGGTGACCGTCTCCCGCCACGAGTGGGGCGACGAGGAGTGGATGCGCGCCCGCGGCGCGCGCCCCGTCCACGAGGCGCCGTTCTCCGTCTACGAGCTGCACCCGGCCTCCTGGCGGCCCGGGCTGACCTGGCGCGACCTGGCCGAGCAGCTGCCCGCCTACGTCAAGGACCTCGGCTTCACCCACGTGGAGCTGATGGGGGTGGCCCAGCACCCCTTCGACGGCTCGTGGGGCTACCAGGTCACCTCCTACTACGCCCCCGACTCCCGCCTCGGCGGCCCGGACGACTTCCGGTACCTGGTCGACTCCCTGCACCGGGCCGGCATCGGCGTGATCATGGACTGGGTGCCGGCCCACTTCCCCAAGGACGACTGGGCGCTGGCGCGGTTCGACGGCACCACACTGTACGAGTACGCGGACCCGGCCAAGGCCGAGCACCCCGACTGGGGCACCCTCGTCTTCGACTACGGCCGCACCGAGGTGCGCAACTTCCTCGTCGCCAACGCCGTGTACTGGTGCGAGGAGTTCCACGTCGACGGGCTGCGGGTGGACGCGGTGGCGTCGATGCTCTACCTGGACTACTCGCGCGAGTACGGCCAGTGGTCCCCCAACCGCGACGGCGGGCGGGAGAACCTGGAGGCGGTCGCCTTCCTGCAGGAGATGAACGCCACCGTCTACCGCCGCTGCCCCGGGGTGGTGACGATCGCCGAGGAGTCCACCGCCTGGGACGGCGTCACCCGGGCCACCCACCACATCGGCCCGGGCGGCTTCGGCGGCCTGGGCTTCGGGCTGAAGTGGAACATGGGGTGGATGCACGACTCGCTCGGCTACGTCTCCCACGAGCCGGTGCACCGCAAGTACCACCACCACGAGATGACGTTCTCCATGGTCTACGCCTACTCGGAGAACTACGTGCTGCCGATCTCGCACGACGAGGTCGTGCACGGCAAGGGCGCTCTGGTGGCCAAGATGCCCGGCGACTGGTGGCAGCGGCGCGCCAACCACCGCGCCTACCTGGGCTTCATGTGGGCCCACCCGGGCAAGCAGCTGCTGTTCATGGGGCAGGAGTTCGCCCAGGGCGGCGAGTGGTCGCACCGCGACGGCCCGGAGTGGTACCTGACCGACGACGCGCACTTCGCCGCCGGGGACCACCGGGGGGTGCGCGACCTGGTGCGCGAGCTCAACCGGGTCTACGCCGCCACGCCGGCGCTGTGGGAGCGGGACACCTCCCCGGAGGGCTTCTCCTGGATCGACGGGGACGCCGCCGAGGACAACGTCTTCTCGTTCCTGCGGTACGACGCCTCCGGCGACCCTCTGGTGTGCGTCAGCAACTTCTCGCCCGTGGTGCGCGAGGACTACGTCGTCGGGCTTCCCGGACTGCCCGGGGCGCCCGGCGGGGGCGGGGCCTGGCGCGAGGTGCTCAACACCGACGACACCGCCTACGGCGGCAGCGGCGTGGGCAACCCCGGCACGGTCGCGGCCGAGCCGCTCGGCGCGCACGGCAGGCCGACCCGCGTCCGGCTGACCCTGCCGCCGCTGGCCACCCTCTGGCTGCGCCCGGCCTGAGGCCGGGAGCCGGACGCCGGGTGCCCGGATGCCGGGAGCCGGACGCCGGGTGCCCGGATGCCGGGAGCCGGATGCCGGGTGCCCGGGCGCACGGCCGCCGGGGCCGGACCGGGAGGCAGCCCGGTCCGGCCCCGGCGTCGGGGCGGTGGAGGTGGCGGAGCCGGTCAGCCGGTCAGCCGGCCACTCCGGCGGTCTCCGGGCGTCCGGCCCGGCCCGCGGCCTCCTCGCCGCCGGGGGCGGCGGGGGCGTCGTCACCGGGGGCGCCGTGGTCGTCCACCAGCGTGCGCTCGTCGAAGGGCAGCTCGCCCGCGAAGACCCGGCGGGCCTGCTCGCGGTCGAACTCCTTGGTCCAGGTGCCGATCAGCACGGTGGCCACCGCGTTGCCCGCGAAGTTGGTCAGGGCGCGCGCCTCGGACATGAAGCGGTCGATGCCGACGATCAGGCCGACGCCGTCGACCAGTTCGGGGCGGTGCGACTGCAGGCCGCCGGCCAGGGTGGCCAGGCCCGCGCCGGTCACGCCGGCCGCGCCCTTGGAGGCGATGATCATGAAGACCAGCAGGGAGACCTGCTCGCCGACGCTCAGCGGGTCGCCCATCGCCTCGGCGACGAACAGCGAGGCCATGGTCAGGTAGATCGCGGTGCCGTCCAGGTTGAACGAGTAGCCGGTGGGCACGGTGATGCCGACGACCGGGCGGGAGACGCCCACGTGCTCCATCTTGGCGATCAGCCGCGGCAGCGCCGACTCCGAGGAGGAGGTGGACAGGATCAGCAGGAACTCGCGGCCCAGGTACTTCAGCAGGGAGAAGATGTTCACCCCGGTGAAGACCTTGAGGATCGCGCCGAGCACGACGAAGACGAAGACGGCGCAGGTCACGTAGAAGCCGAGCATGATCACCGCGAGGCTCTTCAGCGCGTCCAGGCCGGTCTCGCCGACGACCGCCGCGATGGCCCCGAAGGCGCCGACCGGGGCCACCCACATGATCATCGCCAGGACGCGGAAGACCAGCTTCTGGATGTGCCCGATGCCGCGCAGCACCGGCTCCCCGGCCCTGCCCATGGCCTGGAGGGCGAAGCCGACCAGCAGCGCCACCAGCAGGGTCTGCAGCACCTCGCCCTCGGTGAAGGCGGAGACCAGGGTCTTCGGGATGACGCCCAGCAGGAAGTCCACGGTGGTCTCGCCGCCCTCGGCGACCTGGGACTGCCCGGCGTCCTTGACCGCCTCGGTCAGCCGCAGGCCCGAGCCGGGGTGGAGCACGTTGCCGACGACCAGGCCGATGGCCAGGGCCACGGTGGACATCAGCATGAAGTAGCCGAGCGCCAGGCCGCCGACCGCACCGACCTTGGCGGCCTTGCGGACCGACCCGACGCCGAGCACGATCGTGCAGAAGATGATCGGCGAGATCATCATCTTGATCAGGTTGACGAAGCCGGTGCCCAGCGGCTTGAGCTCCACGGCGACGCCGGGCGCGGCGAAGCCGACCACGATGCCGAGCACCACGGCGGCGATGACCGCGACGTACAGGTAGTGGGTGCGGTCCTTGCGGCGCACGGGCACCGCCTCCTCCGCACCGGGCCCGGTGGCCGCCCTGGTGTCCTTCACCGACACGTTTGCTCTCCTTCTGTCCGACGCCGTCCCTGCGTCCCCCGGAGTTCGGCTGCGGTGACTATGCGCGCCGGAGGTGACGCCGGTCACCGTTGTGTTCATTGCGTGCGCGGCATCCGCGCGGCACGGATCCGGACCGCCGGGTGCAGACTGGGGGCCATGCCGCACCTCCTGTCCCGGTTCCTCCGCGTCCGGCTGCGCCCGCGCAGCCTGGCGGGCCAGCTGTTCGCGATGCAGGTCGTGGTGGTGGCCGCGGTGCTCGCCGGGTGCTCGGTCCTCGCCTGGCTGGACGCCCTCTCCCAGGCGGAGGAGACCGCGCAGGGCCAGGTGACGGCCGTCGCGGAGTCCATGGCCGCCTCCCCCACCGTCCGCGCGGCCGTGTCCGCCGACGACCCCACCGCCGTCCTGCAGCCCTACGCCGAGCAGGTGCGGCGCGCCACCTCGGTGACCTTCGTCACGGTGATGGCCCCGGACGGCACCCGGTACACCCACCCGAACCCGGAGGAGATCGGCGGGCGGTTCGTCGGCCACACCGCTCCCGCGTTGGCGGGGCGCACCTTCACCGAGACCTACACCGGCACCCTGGGCCCCTCGGTCCGGGCGGTCGCCCCGGTGCGGGACGGCGGCCGGATCACCGCCCTGGTCAGCTCCGGCATAGCGGTGGAGACGATCAGCGCCCGGGTCAGCCGCCGGGTCGTGGTGCTGGTCGCGGTGGCGGCCGGCGCGCTGGCCGCGGGCGGCACCGCGACCTACGTCGTCAACGCCCGGCTGCGCCGCCACACCCGCGGCATGGGCGCCGCCGAGCTGGGCCGGATGTACGACTACCACCAGGCGACGCTGCACGCGGTGCGCGAGGGACTGGTCCTGCTCGACGCGGACCGCCGGGTGGCGCTGTGCAACGACGCCGGCCGGGAGCTGCTGGGACTGCGCGAGTCCCCCCAGGGGCGCGGCGCGGCGGAGCTGGACCTCCCCGAGTCGCTGACCGGGGCCCTGCTGGCGGACGAGCCGCGGGTGGACGAGGTGCACCTGACCGCCGAGCGGGTGGTGGTGGTCAACACCGCCCCCGTCCGGTCGCCGTCGCGCACCGGCACGGTGGTCACCCTGCGCGACCACACCGAGCTGCAGGCGCTGGCCGGGGAGCTGGACTCGGTGCGCGGCTTCAGCGAGGCCCTGCGCGCACAGGCCCACGAGGCGGCGAACCGGCTGCACACCGTGGTCTCGCTGATCGAGCTGGGCCGTGCGGACGAGGCCGTGGAGTTCGCCACCGCCGAGCTGCGGCTGGCCCAGGAACTGACCGACCAGGTGGTCCAGTCGGTCGCCGAACCGGTGCTGGCCGCGCTGCTGCTCGGCAAGGCGGCGGAGGCGAACGAGCGCGGCGTCGAACTGGTGGTGACCGGGGACAGCCGGATCGACGACGGGGTGATCCCGCCGGCGCTGGGCGCGCGGGACCTGGTGACCGTCCTGGGCAACCTGGTCGACAACGCGGTGGACGCGGCGATCGAGGGCACCGACCGGGGGCGGGGGCGCCCGCGGGTGACGGTGACCGCGCGCACCGGGGACGGCGAGCTGCTGGTGCGGGTCGCGGACACCGGCCGCGGGGTGGACCCGGACGAGATCGGGGAGGTCTTCCGGCGCGGCTGGTCGACCAAGGGGCCCGGTGCCGGCGGCGGCGGGCGGGACGGCTCCGGTTACGGTTCCGGCGACGGTTCCGGCGACGGCTCCGGGGGGCCGGGCCGGGTGCACGGCCGCGGCCTGGGGCTGGCCCTGGTGGCCCAGGCCGCGCGCCGCAACGGCGGGACGGTGACCGTGGGACGGGAGGTCGGCGCGGTGTTCACCGTCCGCATCCCCTGGAGCCCTCCTCCGGCCGCCCGGCCGGCACCGCGGCCGAGGGGGGCGGCGCGTGATCGAGGTGCTGGTCGTCGAGGACGACCTCCTGGCCGCGGACGCCCACCGCGCGTACGTGGAGCGGGTGCCGGGCTTCACGGTGGTCGGCACCGTCCACTCGGGGGGCGACGCGCTGCGGTTCGTGAGCCGGCACGGGCCGGTGGACCTGGTCCTGCTCGACCTGTACCTGCCCGACGGCCACGGGCTGCAGGTGGTGCGCAACCTGCGCGCGGCCGGCCACACCGCGGACGTGATCGCGGTGACCTCGGCCCGCGACCTGGCCGTGGTCCGCCGGGCGGTGTCGCTGGGCGTCGTGCAGTACCTGCTCAAGCCCTTCGCCTTCCCCGCCCTGCGGGACCGGCTGGAGCGCTACGCGCGCTTCCGCGACACCCTGCACGGGGGCGAGGCGGCGGGCCAGGACGAGGTGGACCGGGCGCTGTCCGCGCTGCGCACCCCGGGCGCTCCGGTGCTGCCGAAGGGGCTGAGCGCGCAGACGCTGACCGCCGTGCGGGACGCGCTGCGCTCGGCGCCGGAGGGCCTGTCGGCCGGGGAGGCGGGAGCGGCCGTGGGCGTCTCGCGGATCACCGCCCGCCGGTACCTGGAGCACCTGGTGGAGACCGGCCGGGCGGTGCGCAGCCCCCAGTACGGCCAGGTCGGCCGCCCCGAGCTGTGCTACCGCTGGTCGGGGGCCGGATAGGCCCGCGGGCGGGCCGGCAGTCGGCCCAGGGGCCCGGGGGACGGGCCGGGCCGGCGTCGGGCCGGTCAGAAGACGGACTCGGCCTCGGCCATGCGGTCCTCGGGGACGTGCTTGAGCTCGGCGACGGCGTCGGCGAGCGGGGCGAGGACGATGTCGGTGCCGCGCAGCGCGGTCATGTGGCCGAAGGCCCCCTTGTGGACCGCCTCCACCGCGTGCCAGCCGAACCGGGTGGCCAGCACGCGGTCGTAGGCGGTGGGGGTGCCGCCGCGCTGGACGTGGCCGAGGATGACGGTGCGGGCCTCCTTGCCCAGCCGCCTCTCCAGCTCGACGGCGAGCCGGTTGCCGATGCCGGTGAACCGCTCGTGGCCGTACTGGTCGATCTCCCCGTGCTCGAAGGGCATGGTGCCCTCGGCCGGGGAGGCGCCCTCGGCGACGACCACGACGGCGAACTTCTTGCCGCGGGCGAAGCGCTCGCGCACCATCGCGCAGACGTCCTCGGGGTCGAAGGGCCGTTCGGGGACGAGGATGCCGTGGGCGCCGCCGGCCATGCCGGACTCCAGGGCGATCCACCCGGCGTGGCGGCCCATCACCTCGACCACCATGACGCGCTGGTGGGACTCGGCGGTGGTCTTGAGGCGATCGATGGCCTCGGTGGCCACGCCGACGGCGGTGTCGAAGCCGAAGGTGCGGTCGGTGGCCGAGATGTCGTTGTCGATGGTCTTGGGCACGCCCACCACCGGCATGCCCGCGTCGGAGAGCATCCGGGCGGCGGTCAGGGTGCCCTCGCCGCCGATGGGGATCAGGGCGTCGAGCTCGTAGGTGCGGCGCAGCTGCTCGCAGTCCTCGGCGGCGGCGCGCAACCGGGCGCGCTCGAGGCGCGCGGAGCCGAGGATGGTGCCGCCGCGGGCGAGGATGCCGCTGACGGAGTTGAGGTCCAGGGGCCGGTAGCGGCCCTCCAGCAGTCCCTTGAAGCCGTCCTCGAAGCCGATGATCTCGTCGTGGTGCTCGGTGATGCCCCGGTGCACCACCGAGCGAATGACAGCGTTGAGGCCGGGGCAGTCGCCGCCCGCGGTGAGGATTCCGATGCGCATGGTGGTGTCTCTCTCCTGGGAGGGCTGTGCGGGTCGTGGGGCCCGGAGGCTACCGGGAGGGCGGCCGGCCGGCGGGGACGAGCACGTTCTCGCCGGCGCGGCCCGCGAGCCAGTCCCGGACGTTGCCCGCCGTGGCGCCGACGATCTGGCCGACCGCGTCCCGCGTGAAGTAGGCCTGGTGGGAGGTGACCAGCACATGGGAGAACGTCATCAGCCGGGCCAGGGTGTCGTCGGTCATCACTTCGAGGGACTTGTCGAGGAAGAACAGCCCCGCCTCCTCCTCGTAGACGTCCAGGGCGACGCCGCGGAGCCGGCCGCGGCGCAGGGTCTCCACCAGGGCGGCGGAGTCGATCAGGCCGCCGCGTCCGGTGTTGACGAGGACGGCGTCGTCCTTCATCAGCGCCAGGGCGCGCGCGTCGACCAGGTGGTGGGTGGCGGGCACCAGGGGCACGTGGAGGCTGACGACGTCGGCCTTGGAGAAGAAGGTCTCCCGGTCGGTGTACTTCATGCCCAGCGCGGTGCAGGCGGGGTTCTCGGCGACGTCCCAGCCGAGCAGGCGGCAGCCGAAGCCGTGGGCGATCCGGGCGAAGCACTCGCCGATCTTCCCGGTGCCGGCCACTCCGACGGTGAGGCCGTGCAGGTCACGCCCCATCAGTCCGTCGAGGCGGAAGTCGAAGTCGCGGGTGCGGTGCACGGCCCGCACCACGCGGCGCTCGACCGCCAGGGCCAGGGCCCAGGCGAACTCGGCGACGGAGTGGGGCGAGTAGCGGGAGACCCGGGCCACGGTCAGGCCGAGTTCCTCGGCGGCGTCGAGGTCGATGTTGTTGTGGCCGGTGGAGCGCTGGGCGACCATCCTGGTGCCGCCGCGGGCGAGGACGGCGAGGACGCCCGCGTCCAGGACGGAGTTGACGCTGGAGCTGACGACCTCGTAGCCGGCCGCCAGGGGGGCGGTGTCGTGGTCGAGGGCGGCGGCCAGGCAGCGCACGGAGGGGCCGCCGGGGACGGCGTCGAAGGCCGCCTCCAGCAGGGGCCGCTCGTCGGTCTGCACTCCGAATGCCAGGATTTCCACAGGTCTCTCCGGTCCGCTCGGGTCCCGCTCCCGGCGGCCCTGTCGGGTTCGCTCCGGCGGGCGCGACGGAACAATCCTTACCGGTATTGTCAAGAGATAATCGCACCCTCCTTGGTGGATCTTTTGCTGTCAAACCGGGACACCGAATCCGGTCGGCGCGGAAGACGGAACGGAGACCACGCGTGGCGCGCAGTGTGTATGTGACGGGCACGGAGCGGGGCGACGGCCGCCAGGTCGTCGAGCTGGGGGTGATGGAGATCCTGACCCGGCAGGTGGACCGGGTGGGCCTGTTCCGCCCCCTCTTCCACGGGACGGACGGCCGGCGCGAACCGGACCACGTCGTCGACCTGCTGCGCTCGCGCTACCGGCTCTCCCAGCCGCCCGGGCGGATCTACGGCATGTCCTACGAGGAGGCCGCCGCCCTCCAGGCCGAGGCGGGCCTGGACGAGCTGGTCGCCCGCCTGGTGGAGCGGTTCCGCGCCACCGGGCGGGAGTACGAGGCGGTGCTCGTCCTCGGCACCGACTTCGCCGACACCAACCTCCCCTCCGAGCTGGCCTTCAACGCCCGCCTGGCGAACGAGCTCGGCGCCCCGGTGCTGCCGGTGGTCGGCGGCAGCCGCGAGAGCGCCGCGGCGGTGGCCGACGAGGTGCTCAACGCCCACCACGCCTACGCCTCCCTGGGCTGCGACGTGCTGGCGATGGTCGCCAACCGGGTCGCGCCGGACGAGCGCGACGCGGTCCTGGAGCGGCTGCGCACCCGCCTGCCCGTGTCCGTCCACGTCCTGCCCGAGGACTCCTCCCTGGCCGCGCCCACCGTCGCCCAGGTGGTCGAGGCGGTCGGCGGCGAGGTGCTGCTCGGCGACGCGGCCGGGCTGGACAGGGACGTGCGCGAGATCGTCTTCGGCGGGGCCATGCTGCCCACCTTCCTCAAGGCCCTGACCGAGGGCTGCCTGGTGGTGACCCCCGGGGACCGCTCGGACCTGGTCGTCGGCGCCCTCGCCGCGCACGCCGCCGGCTCACCGCCGATAGCCGGCGTGCTGCTGACCCTGGGCGAGCGGCCCGGACCCGACGTCCTGGCCCTGGCCGCCCGGCTGGCCCCCGGCACTCCCCTGGTCTCCGTCTCCGCCAACAGCTACCTGACGGTCACCCAGCTGTCCTCGCTGGAGGGGAGGCTGACCGCGGACACCCCGCGCAAGGCGGAGACCGCGCTGGGCCTGTTCGAGCTGTACGTGGACACCGCGGAACTGGCCGACCGGATGTCGGTGGCTCGCTCCGCCCGGGTCACCCCGATGATGTTCGAGCGCGAACTGCTGGAGCGCGCCCGCGCGGACCGGCGCACCGTCGTCCTGCCCGAGGGCACCGAGGAGCGCATTCTGCGCGCCGCCGAACTGCTGCTGCGCCGCAACGTCTGCGACCTGGTCCTGCTCGGCGGCGAGGACGCCGTCCGCAAGCGGGTCGCCGAGCTGGGGGTGGACCTGGGGCTGGACTCCGCCCCGGACGGCCGGGCCCGCGCGGTGGTGGTCGACCCGCGGACCTCGCCGCTGCGGGAGCGGTTCGCACAGTTGTACGCGAAACTGCGCGCCCACCGGGGCGTGACCGTCGAGGCCGCCCGCGACACGGTGGCCGAGGTGAACTGCTTCGGCACCCTGATGGTCCGGGAGGACCTGGCCGACGGCATGGTCTCGGGCGCCGCGCACTCCACCGCGGACACCGTCCGCCCGGCGTTCGAGGTCATCAGGACCGCCCCCGGGGCGGCGATCGTCTCCTCGGTGTTCTTCATGTGCCTGGCCGACCAGGTCCTGGTCTACGGCGACTGCGCGGTCAACCCCGACCCGGACGCCGAGCAGCTGGCCGACATCGCCGTGCAGTCCGCCGCCACCGCCGCCCGCTTCGGGGTGGAGCCGCGGGTGGCGATGCTGTCGTACTCCACCGGCACCTCCGGTTCGGGGGTGGACGTGGACAAGGTCCGCAAGGCCACGGAGCTGGTCCGCGAGCGCCGCCCCGACCTGCTGGTCGAGGGGCCGATCCAGTACGACGCGGCGGTCTCCGCGGAGGTGGCCGCGGCCAAGCTGCCCGGCTCCCGGGTGGCCGGGCGGGCCACCGTGCTGGTCTTCCCCGACCTGAACACCGGCAACAACACCTACAAGGCCGTGCAGCGCTCGGCCGGGGCGGTCGCGGTCGGCCCGGTGCTGCAGGGCCTGCGCAAGCCGGTCAACGACCTCTCCCGCGGGGCGCTCGTGCAGGACATCGTGAACACCGTCGCCATCACCGCCGTCCAGGCGCAGGACTCGGAGCGGAACGGGTGAACGCGGAACGGGTGAACGCGGGGCGGGCGGGCGCGGGGCGGGCGGGCGCGGGACGGGCGGGCGCGCCGGCGGATCCGGGGGTGAGCCCCGCCGCGGACCGGGCAGGCGAGCGTACGACCGAGGTGGACCGGACGGCCGAGGACGGCACAGTGACTGCGACCCCAACGGCGGGCACCCGCGTGCTCGTCCTCAACTCCGGCTCCTCGTCGGTGAAGTACCAGCTGATCGACATGGCCGACGGCTCCCGGGCGGCAGCCGGGCTGGTGGAGCGGATCGGCGAGCGGACCGGCCGGGTGGTGCACAACCCGCCCGCCGGCGGCGGCCCCCGGCGTATCACCGAGGGGCCCGTGGCCGACCACGCGGCGGCCCTGCGCGCGGCGGCCGGGGAGCTGGAGCGCGACGGCCTGGGCCTGGACTCCCCGGAACTGGCCGCCGTGGGGCACCGGGTGGTGCACGGCGGCACCCGCTTCACCGGGCCGACCCTGATCACCGACGAGGTCCTCGCGGCGATCGGGGAGCTGGTGCCGCTGGCCCCGCTGCACAACCCGGCCAACATCGCCGGCATCGAGGTGGCCCGCGCACTGCGCCCGGACCTGCCCCAGGTGGCGGTCTTCGACACCGCCTTCCACACCACGCTCCCCGAGTACGCGGCCCGCTACGCGATCGACCGGGCCGTCGCCGACCGGTACGGGATCCGGCGCTACGGCTTCCACGGCACCTCGCACGCCTACGTCTCCCGGGCCGCGGCCGAGCTGCTGGGCCGCCCCGTGGAGGAGACCAACACCGTCGTGCTGCACCTGGGCAACGGCGCCAGCGCCTCGGCGGTGGCCGGCGGGGTGTGCGTGGAGACCTCGATGGGGCTGACCCCGCTGGAGGGCCTGGTGATGGGCACCCGCTCCGGCGACGTGGACCCCGCGGTGGTCCTCCACCTCGCCCGGGCCGGCGGGATGGACGCCGACGGGATCGACGACCTGCTCAACCGGCGCAGCGGCCTGGTGGGCCTGTGCGGCGACAACGACATGCGGGAGATCGGCCGCCGCATCGGCGAGGGGGACGAGGCCGCTCGGTTGGCGTTCGACGTCTACGTGCACCGGCTGCGCAAGTACGTCGGCGCCTACTGCGCGGTGCTCGGCCGGGTGGACGCGGTGGTCTTCACCGCCGGCGTGGGGGAGAACTCGCCGGCGGTGCGCGAGGCCGCGCTGCGCGGCCTGGACGCGTTCGGCATCGAGGTCGACCCCCTGCTCAACTCCGTGCGCGCGAAGGCCGCCCGGCTGGTCTCGACGCCGTCCAGCAGGACCGCGGTGGCCGTGGTCCCCACCGACGAGGAACTGGAGATCGCCCGCCAGACGTACGCGCTCGCCGGCCCCCGGTAGGGCCGGCTGCACGGGCCGCGCCACGGGCGCGCCCCGCCGGAGACAACCGCCACAAGTTACCCGTCAGAAAATTCCGCAGCGGAACAAACCCTCGATAGGATCCTCCCCATGCGCCGAGCCAAAATCGTCTGCACCCTGGGCCCCGCCGTCGACTCCTACGATCAGCTCAAGGCACTGATCGAGGCCGGCATGGACGTGGCCCGCTTCAACATGAGCCACGGCTCGCAGCCCGAGCACGAGAAGCGCTACCGCAAGGTGCGCCGCGCCTCGGAGGAGACCGGCCGCGCCGTCGGCGTGCTGGCCGACCTCCAGGGCCCGAAGATCCGCCTGGGCCGGTTCGCCGAGGGGCCGGTGACGGTCGAGGCGGGCGACACCTTCACCATCACCACCGAGGACGTCCCCGGCGACCAGGAGACCTGCAGCACCACCTACAAGGGGCTGCCCGGCGACGTGAAGCCGGGCGACCCGGTCCTGGTCAACGACGGCGCGGTGGCCCTGGAGGTCGTCGAGGTCGACGGGCCGCGGGTGCGCACCCGGGTCGTCGAGGGCGGCGTGCTGTCCAACAACAAGGGCATCAACCTGCCCGGCGCGGCCGTCAACGTCCCCGCCCTGTCCGAGAAGGACAAGGAGGACCTGCGCTTCGCCCTGCGCATGGGCGTCGACATGGTCGCCCTGTCCTTCGTGCGCAACGCCGCGGACGTCGACGACGTGCACGCGGTCATGGACGAGGTCGGCATCCGCAGGCCGGTCATCGCCAAGATCGAGAAGCCGCAGGCCGTGGAGGCGATGGAGGAGATCGTCCTCGCCTTCGACGGCGTCATGGTGGCCCGCGGCGACCTGGCCGTGGAGTACCCGCTGGAGCGGGTGCCGCTGGTGCAGAAGAAGCTGATCACGCTGTGCCGCCGCAACGCCAAGCCGGTGATCGTGGCGACCCAGATGATGGAGTCGATGATCAGCTCCTCGCGCCCGACCCGCGCCGAGGCCTCCGACGTGGCCAACGCCATCCTGGACGGCACCGACGCGGTGATGCTCTCGGCCGAGTCCTCGGTCGGCAAGTACCCGATCGAGACGGTCCGCACGATGTCCCGCATCGTCGAGGCCGCCGAGGAGGAGCTGCTCTCCCTCGGCCTGCAGCCGCTCAACCCGGGCCGCAAGCCGCGCACCCAGGGCGGCTCGGTGGCCCGCGCCGCCGCCGAGCTCGGCGACTTCCTGAACGCGAAGGCGCTGGTGGCCTTCACCGTCTCCGGCGACACCGCGCGGCGGCTGTGCCGCTACCGCTCCCCCATCCCCGTGCTGGCCTTCACCACCGACGCCGCCACCCGCGCGCAGCTGGCCCTGAGCTGGGGCGTCGAGGCGTTCGTGGCGCCCTTCGTGAAGGACACCGACGCGATGGTCGCGCAGGTCGACCACGACCTGACGCGGCTGGGCCGGTTCGACGAGGGCGACACCGTGATCGTCACGGCCGGCTCCCCGCCCGGCACCCCCGGCTCCACCAACATGGTCCAGGTGCACCACCTGGGCACCCTGCGGTAGCGCCCCGCGGCGGCCGGCCGCGCACACGAAGGCGCCGGGCGCCGGGACCCCTCGGGGTTCCGGCGCCCGGCGCCGTTTCGCGGCTCCCGGACGGGCTCAGTCGTTGTACAGGCGCATTCCGGGGATCTTCAGCGTGCCGCCGAACTGGCCGGCCTGCACGACCGTCACCTTGGTGAAGAACGCCTCGGGGACGTTGAGCGGGGGCGGGCTCTCGGGGCTGAAGGTGACCGGGATCAGCCCGAAGAGGTTGCCCTTGAGCGACTCGGTGTACATGGTCACCGTGCCGTTGCGGATCTCCGAGGTCGAACCCTTGCGTGCCTGGACGTGGTAGGTGACGCCGCCGCCGCCGTCGACCAGCTGGTGCAGGTCGCGGATGTCGACGCCGCTCGCGGTGAACTTCAGGACGTCCTTGACGGTCCCGTTCGCCGTCCTGACCTTCACGATCCCCTTGTAGTCCAGACCGTGCAGGGCCAGCAGGCTGGTCTCCAGGGTCCAGGGGCGGTCCGGCAGGAGGGTGGGGGTCTTCTCGTACTCGGCGTCGGCCAGGGCCTCGGCGTCGTAGGTGGGGCAGGGGTAGGGCTGCTTGCCGTCGGCCTGCTCCGGCTCCGTCGCGTCCGCGGACTCCGCGGGCCCGGCGGACTCCGCGGGCTCCACGGGTTCGGCGGACGCGGCGTCCTCGGCGGCCTGCCGCGCGGCGTCGCCCGCGGTGTCCGCGGCGTCCTTCGCCGCGTCCCCGGCCTTCTCCGCAGCGTCGCCGGCCGGGTCACCGGTGCCCTCCTGCGGGGCGGTGGCGCTCGGCGAGGGAGAGGCCGCGGCCTCCTCCCCGGCGGGCTCCTGCGGCTCGTCGCCCTTCGGGCCGCCCTCGAAGAAGTCCTTGATCGGGTCGATGATCGGGTCGAGCAGCCCGGTGCGCCCGTCCTCCTCGGCGGCCGCCTCCTGCTGCTGCGCGTCCTCCTGCGCGGGGGCGGTCGGCGAGGCGGTCGGGGCCGGGGCCTCTCCCGCTCCCCCACCGCCCGTACTCGCGCCGGGCCGCGGTGCCGTCCCGCCGCCCGACGGCTCCTGCGCGGCCGGCGCCGAGGCTCCGGCAGAGGGGGCCGCGGGGGCCGGGGTGGCCGACTGCGTCTCCTCCTCCTCCGGCGGCCGGTCGGGCTGGGTCACGCACGGGCCCGGCGCGAAGGGGTTCTCCGGCAGCTCGTCCGCCTGGGCGAGCTTGGGGGTCAGCCCCATGCCCATCAGAACCGCGGTGGGCATGGCCGCGAGTGCGATCGCCCTGCCCGTCGGGACCTGCAGGCGGGTCAGCAACGACTTCCTGGGGGCCGCGTGCCGCGGCCCCGGCCCGGTGGCGCGGGCCCGGCCGTCCGGCGCCGCTTGCGCCTCGTCACCCCGCACGGTGCCTCCCGTTCGTAGACTCGTCGTCCGCCCCGGGGCCTGCCGCGGCCTTCTGGAGCGTGAATCCTGCGCTGTCGTTCGGTGTGCTCTCGTCGTGCTCCGCGGGGGCGTCGGCCTCCGCGGCCGGTCGGGGCGGGACCCAGGACAGGGCCAGGGCGCCGCCGAGCAGGGCCAGCAGGAACCCGATCACGAAGCCGCCGATGTTGGAGACCACCAGGGAGACCAGGGCCAGGAGGATCGCGGCGACCCCGGAGAAGGTGCGCACCAGGGGCTGGAACCACATGGTCAGGCCCAGCACCACCAGCAGGACGCCGATGATCAGGGAGCCGGCCCCGGCGGTGGTGGCCATCCGGATGCTCAACTGGCCGAGGGTGAGGTTGGCGTAGGGGAAGTACGCGATCGGCAGCCCCCCGAGAAGGGTCAGCAGCCCCGCCCAGAACGGGCGCTGCCACCGCCACGTCCGGAAGGAACGGCGCCAGCTGCCGAGGCGGTCACTCAGTTCTTGCGACTCGGCACTCATGGAAATGCATCTCCCTGGGACTGTCGATCGGTCGAACCGGGACATGGCCTGTCCGGTCGCTGAGGGGGTGCGGCGCGGGCGGAGGCACCCAGGGCTCCCCGCCCGCGCCGCTCAGTGCATCAGTAGCACTCGTGCTTGCCCTTGAGGACCTTCATGTTCAGGCCCGAGAGCTTGAAGGTTCCCGCGGTGGTCGCCCACGCGGTCTGCTTCACATCGGTCAGCACGACGCTCTCCGCCTGCTGGGAGAACGACCCCGGCAGGGCGGCGTCGCCCTTCTTGACACCCGGGCCCTTGGTGGTGGACCCGACGGCCGTGCCGATGTCGATGTTGGTGAACGTGGCATCGGCGGACAGGGTGTCCAGGTCGATGTAGAGGTTCTTGGCCTCGACCGGGTCCTTCCCGCCACCCGCGCCCAGGTTCAGCGACACGTCGCCGAAGCCGGGAACGGGGAGCACCACGGACTGGCACAGGTTCTTGATCGTGGCGCTGTCGAACGCCGAGACCGCGACCGGCACCTTCTCGCCGTTGTGCTTGGTGTCCAGCGCGCCGTACTGGACGAAACCGTTTCCGTCCAGACGCTCCGCGGCGACCTTGAACTGCTGCCCGGAGACGCTGAACGAGGCCGCGAGCGCGCCCTGTCCGAGCGCCACACCGATCGCGGCGGTCGCCGCGACGCTGGGCACCATGACGACTGCGAACCGCTTCCACTTGGTGCGGCCACGAGCCATAGACTCCATGACTTTCCTCCTTCTCGGACGTACATCTCCGGTGGAGGCCCGTTGCGGGCCGCGAATCCACCTGGGATGGGAGAAGAGCTACGTCCTCGGGAAGGAGATGCGCCCAGGCCGGCCGGAACTGGTGGACACCAGCGCAGGACCGGCGACAACGGCGATCACCCCCGAGCGACAACCACTGGCCACGCTCTCGCGCAACCTGCTGGACAGGCTCCGCCGGTGGCGGAGACCCCCCTGTCCGGACGGCACCGCGGTGCCGTCCGCCCGGTGGGGACCCGTCCCCTTCGCACCGGCCGGATGCCGGGCTGCGGGACGGACCGAGCTTGGCCGATCGTGGTCCATCGGGGGCTGCCGCACAAGTGGTTCGTTACCAGCGGGTAACGACTGTGTGGGCGCAGGTGTTTCCGGAAAGTGACGATCGCCACCCTGAGTGACCGGCGGCCATCGGGCGAAAACGTGACAGGAAGCCGCAAAGACCCCCGGGGCCCGGAGGTCGACTTACCGCAAGTAATAGCCGCCGTGCTTCATCAAGATTTGGTAAAGTACGGCGGCGAAACGTTAAAACTCGATACGCCCGCTAGAAGAGCACCCTCGCCAGCGCCGTACGGGCCGCGACGACCCGCGGGTCGTCGGCCCCGATCACCTCGAAGAGCTCCAGCAGCCGCACCCGCACCGCGTCCCGGTCCTCGCCGACGGTGCGGCGGACGGTGTCGACCAAGCGGGAGAAGGCGTCCTCCACGTGGCCGCCGACCATGTCCAGGTCTGCCGCGGCGATCTGCGCCCGCGGGTCCGACGGCTTCTCCGCCGCCTCCCTGCGCACCGCCTGCGCGTCCAGTCCCTGCACCCGCTGCAGGAGTTCGGCCTGCGCCAGGCCGAGCTTGGCCTCGGCGTCGCCGGGCCGGTCGGAGAGGACGTTGCGGTAGGCCTGGATCGCGCCGCCCAGGTCGCCGCGGTCGAGCGCGTCGTGCGCGGCCGCCAGCACCGGGTCCTGCGGGGCCTCGGGGGCCGCCGCGGCCCCCTCGCCCGGCTCGACGGGGGCGCCCACGATCCCGAACTGCGTCTCGGCCACCTCGATCAGCTGGTCGAGCACCTGCCGGATCTGGGCCTCCGGGGAGGCGCCCTGGAACAGCGGCACCAACTGGCCGCCGACCACCGCCATCACCGCGGGGATGCCCTGGATGCCGAACTGCTGGGCCAGCATCTGGTTGGCGTCGACGTCGACCTTGGCCAGCACGAAACGGCCGGCGTACTCGGCGGCCAGCCGCTCCAGGACCGGGCCGAGCTGCTTGCAGGGCCCGCACCACTCGGCCCAGAAGTCGATCACGACCGGGACCTCGGCCGAGCGCTGGAGGACGTCGGCCTCGAACCCGGCCTCGGTGACGTCGAACACGAGCCGGGCGCCGGCCGCGGCGTCCCGGGAACCCGGGCCCGCCTGCGGGCGGGCCTCCGCCTTCTGCCTGGCCTCGCTGGCCGCCTTCACCGCGGCGAGGTCGACCACGCCGCTCATGGACATGTTCCGTGGCTGCATGGCGCCAATCCTCCCCCCTCGGCCGGGCATGTGTGAAACCGGCTGCCGGTCCGGCGCGCTCCGGCGGCCTCGTGCGGCGCGGGGTCCCCACCTCGCGCCAGTGGCTGTCGCTCTTACGCTACGGGTCGTAGCGTAAGTGCCGGGGAGCCGGGCGGGCAAGGGCGCCCGGGGGCGGGGACGGTGATCCGCCTCACCCCGCGCCGCGGGGGCCCGGCGGGCACCCCCGGGGGTATCGTCCTTGCCTCTCCTCCCCCGCGAGCACTCCAGGAGCGTCCATGGCCACCTTCGGCAACGCCAGGCGGACCGGCCGGCCGCGCAGCGCCGAGGCCGACGCCGCCATCCTCGCCGCCACCCGCACGGCCCTGGTCGAACTGGGCTGGGGGCGGCTGACGATGGGGGACGTGGCGGCCCGGGCCGGCGTCGCCAAGACGACCCTGTACCGGCGCTGGTCGTCCAAGAGCGAACTGGTCGTGGACGCGGTGGCCGTGCTCTTCGACGAACTGCGGCTGACCGACCGCGGGAGCCTGCGGGCCGACGTGGAGGACATGGTGCGGCAGATCGGCGAACTGCTCGATCGGCCGGAGACCAAGACGGCGCTGATGGCGGTGATGGCCGAGTCGGCCCGCGACCCGGCGCTGCGGCTGCGGATCCGCGACGCCATCGTCGGCCGGCAGCGGCACCTGGTCGTCCAGGGGCGCCGGCGGGCCCAGGAGCGGGGGGAGCTCCCCCCGGACGCGCCCGGGGCACAAAACTGCGCGGACCGCGCGGACTGCCCGGGGAGTGCGGGGAACGCGGAGAGTGCGGGGAACGCGGAGGGCCCGGGGGGCGCGGAGGCCGCGGGCTGCGCGGGCTGCGGCGGGGCCGGCGGGGAGGGGCCGGGCCCGGGGGCCCGCGCGGCGGCCCGCAGCACGGACCTGGTCTTCGACGTGATCGCCGGGGCGGTGGTCAACCGCACCCTGGTCAGCGCCGAGCCGGTGGACGAGGCGTGGGCCCGCGCCTTCACCACCCTGCTGCTCGGCGGGATGGCGGAGGCCGACCGGCAGATCCGGGAGCAGGAAGGGGCCGGCAACGCCCCGCGCGCCTGACCTCGCGCGGGGCGTTGCCGGAGAGCGCCGCCGGGGGGCGCCGCCGGCCGGGGCCGTGCGGGCCCGGCGGGTTCAGAACCGGGCGGGCTCGGTGTAGCCGCCCCACTCCTCGCGCAGGACGCCGCAGATCTCGCCGAGGGTGGCCTCGGCGCGGACCGCGTCCAGCATCGCCGGGATCATGTTCTCCCCGCCGCGGGCGGCATCCAGCATCCGGCCCAGGGCGGCGTCGACCGCGGCGTCGTCGCGGGCGGCGCGGCGGTCGGCGAGGACGCGCACCTGCTCCTTCTCCACCTCGTGGCTGACCCGCAGGATCTCCAGGTCGCCGGTGACCGAGCCGTGGTGGCAGTTGACGCCGACGACCCTCTTCTCGCCCTTCTCCAGCGCCTGCTGGTAGCGGAAGGCGGCCTCGGCGATCTCGCCGGTGAAGTAGCCGTCCTCGATGCCGCGCAGGATCCCGGAGGTCATCGGGCCGACGGCGTGGTTGCCGTCGGGGACCGCGCGGGCGCCCAGTTCCTTGATCCGGTCGAAGATCGCCTCGGCCTCGGCCTCGATGCGGTCGGTCAGCGCCTCGACGTACCAGGAGCCGCCCAGCGGGTCGGCCACGGAGGTGACCCCGATCTCCTCCATCAGCACCTGCTGGGTGCGCAGGGCGATCTCGGCGGCCTGCTCCGAGGGCAGCGCCAGGGTCTCGTCGAGGGCGTTGGTGTGCAGGGAGTTGGTGCCGCCGAGCACCGCGGCCAGGGCCTCCACCGCGGTGCGCACCACGTTGTTGTAGGGCTGCTGGGCGGTGAGCGAGACGCCGGCGGTCTGGGTGTGGAAGCGCAGCCACTGGGCCTTGTCGGTCTTCGCGCCGTAGACGTCCCGCAGCCAGCGGGCCCAGATCCGGCGGGCGGCGCGGAACTTGGCGATCTCCTCGAAGAAGTCGAGGTGCGCGTCGAAGAAGAAGGACAGGCCCGGGGCGAAGGTGTCGACGTCCAGGCCGCGGGAGAGGCCGAGCTCGACGTAGCCGAAGCCGTCGGCGAGGGTGTAGGCGAGCTCCTGCGCGGCCGTGGAGCCGGCCTCGCGGATGTGGTAGCCGGAGACCGACAGCGGCTTGTAGGCGGGGATGCCCTTCGCGCAGTACTCCATCAGGTCGCCGATGAGGCGCAGGTGCGGCTCGGGCGCGAAGAGCCACTCCTTCTGCGCGATGTACTCCTTGAAGATGTCGGTCTGCAGGGTGCCGTTGAGCACCGACGGGTCGACGCCCTGCCGTTCCGCGGCCACCAGGTACATGCAGAAGACCGGCACCGCGGGCCCGGAGATCGTCATGGAGGTGGTGACCTCGCCGAGCGGGATGCCCCGGAAGAGGACCTCCATGTCGGCGGCGGAGTCGATCGCCACTCCGCAGTGGCCGACCTCCCCCAGGGAGCGCGGGTCGTCGGAGTCGCGGCCCATCAGGGTGGGCATGTCGAAGGCGACGGACAGGCCGCCGCCGCCGGCGTCCAGGATCATCCGGTAGCGCTCGTTGGTCTGCTCGGCGTTGCCGAACCCGGCGAACTGGCGGATGGTCCAGGTGCGCCCGCGGTAGCCGGTCGGGTGCAGTCCCCGGGTGAAGGGGTACTCGCCGGGCCAGCCGATGCGCTCGAAGCCGGGGCGGGTCTCCCCGGGGGCCGGGCCGTAGACCGGCTCGACCGGGTTCCCGGACAGGGTGGTGAAGTCCGCGTCGCGCTTGCGGGCGGAGTCGTATCGGGCCTGCCAGCGGCGGCGGCCTTCTTCAACGGCGTCGACGTCCATACGACGAAAGTACTTGGACGTCCGAGCAATTACTAGGACGTCCAAGTATTTTTTGCCGTGCGACTCGGAAAAGCCCCCCGGACGGGTGCCGCCGCAGGAGTGGCGTCAGGCCCGGACCGGCTCCGGGGCCGGCTCCACCAGCGGCTCGACCTGGCGGGAGATCTTCCGCTCGACCACCACGCCGAGGACCGGGATCGTGCCGGCCAGCAGCACGCCGACGATCTTCCCGAAGCCCCACTTCGCCTTGGAGCCGAGGTCGAAGGCGAAGACCACGTAGAGGATGTAGAGGAGGCCGTGGAGCTGGGAGACCGCGAAGGTGACGTCCTCGCCCGTGCCGAAGCCGTACTTGAAGACCATGCAGGTGCACAGCACCAGCAGCATCACGGCAGTGACGTACGCCATGACCCGGTAGCGGGTCAGCACACTCTGCTTCATGCGTTTGAGGGTAACCGGGCGGCCCTGCGTCCCCGACGGCGCCCCCGACCCCCGCTTTGCCGTGCCTTTACCCCGCCCTTACTTCTCCTCGAAGTCCCCGGCGGCCAGCCGCAGCGGCCTCAGCATGGCGAAGATCTCCGCGCACTCCTCGTCGTCGTACGCGCCCAGGCCGAAATCCATGGCCATCAGGTCGCGGGTCGCGCCCTCCACGACCTCCCGGCCCCGCGCGGTGATCGAGGCCAGGGTGCCGCGGCCGTCGTTGGGGTTGGGGCGCTTGTCCACGAAGCCGGAGCGCACCAGCCGGTCGACGGTGTTGGTCACCGAGGTGGGGTGGACCATCAGCCGCTCCCCGATCTTGGACATGGGGAGCTCGCCGGCCTTGCTGAAGGTCAGCAGCACCAGCGCCTCGTAGCGGGCGAAGGTGAGCCCGTAGGGCTTGACCACCGCGTCGACCTGGGACAGCAGGATCTGGTGGGCCCGCATGATCGAGGTGATGGCGGCCATCGCCGGCACGGCGCCCCACCGCTGCCGCCACAGCTCGTCGGCGCGCGCGATGGGGTCGAACGGAAGACTGAGGGACTTCGGCACGCCAGGAAGCCTATAGGTCCGCCGTTCGGGGGAGTTCCCTGTCTCACTGTGCGGCCCTGCGCGGCCCTGTGCGGGCCCCGCGGCAGGCCGGACGGGCGGCGCGGGTCCCGCGGCCGCCCGGGCGGCCGCGGGACCCGCGGGGGCTAGGACGCCGCAGGCGTCCCGGGGCCGTCCGCCAGCCGGCGCTCGACGGCGGCGACCTTGGAGGTGAGGCCGTCGGTGACGCCGGGGCGGACGTCGGCCTTGAGGACCAGGCTCACCCGGGGCGCGCGGGCCTCGACCGCGGCGACGGCGCGGCGGACCACGTCCATCACCTCGTCCCACTCCCCCTCGACACAGGTGAACATCGCGTCGGTGCGGTTCGGCAGGCCGGACTCGCGGACCACGCGGACGGCGTCGGCGACGTACTCCCCCACGTCCTCGCCGACGCCCAGCGGGGTGACCGAGAAGGCGACGATCACGCACCCACCGCCTGCTCGTCCCGGTCGCCCGGCGCGTCCTGCGCCTTGCGCCCGTGGGCGGCGGCGACCCACCGCTCCTCCTCCGCCTTGAGCAGGCGCTCCGCGTAGAAGCCGGCGAAGGGGATCACCGAGAGCACGAAGTACAGCACCGGGCGGCCCAGGGACCACTTGGTGCGGTTCCAGGCGTCCAGCAGGAAGAGGCAGAAGAGCACGAACAGGAAGCCGTGCACGGCACCCAGCACGGGGACCGCGTTGAAGTCGGTGGTGCGCTTGAGCACCGAGGCGGCCAGCAGCACGACGAAGGACACCGCCTCGACGAAGGAGACGAGGCGGAATCGGCGTACGGCGGAGGCGGTCTTCACGTCCACGGGCGGGGTTCCTCTGGTGGGCGGGGCACGGGCACGGGGCGCCGGGGCTTGTGAAGGCGTGCACAAGCTCGGCGGGTCCCATTATCGCCACAGCCGACCCGGCACCCGTCCGCGGGGCCCCCGGAGGGGTAGCGTCGGGCCGTGGCTCAGTTTCGACTCCAAGGGACCAAGGTGCTCGCGGTCGACATGGCCGGCGACGCCGTGAAGGCCAGGAACGGCTCGATGGTCGCCTACGACGGCCGGATGTCGTTCAAGAAGATGACGGGCGGCGGTGAGGGCCTGCGCGGGATGGTGACGCGCAGGATCACCGGGGAGCAGATGGAGGTGATGGAGGTCGCCGGGCACGGCACGTGCTGGTTCGCCGACCGGGCGAGCGAGGTCAACCTGGTGCGGCTGAACGGGGAGAAGCTGTTCGTCGAGGCGAGCAACCTGTTGTGCGCGGAGGCCTCGCTGCGCACGGGCACGTCGTTCACCGGGCTGCGCGGCGCGAGCCAGGGCAACGGCCTGTTCACCACCACGGTCGAGGGGCACGGCCGGGCGGCCCTGCTCTCCGACGGGCCGGCCGTGGTGCTGCGGGTCTCGCACGGCATGCCGCTCCAGGTCGACCCCGGGGCGTACGTCGCGCACACCGGCGACCTGCGGCAGCAGTTCCAGACCGGGATCAGCTGGCGGACCGCGGTCGGGGAGGGCTCGGGCGAGTCCTTCCAGATCCGCTTCGAGGGCGAGGGCCTGGTGTACGTCCAGCCCAGCGAGCGCAACACGATCGGGGGGCAGCTGTAGGCATGGGTTTCCACCGGATCAACTCAAAGATGGTCGAGGCCCGGGTGCGGCCCGGCGAGCGGCTGTTCAGCCAGCGCGGGGCGATGCTCGCCTACCGCGGCGCGGTGTCGTTCACCCCGAACGTCCAGGGCGGGAGCGGCGGCATCGGCTCGATGATCGGCCGGCGGATCGCCGGCGAGGCGGCGCCGCTGATGAGCGTCGAGGGCTCGGGCTCGGTGATGTTCGGCCACGGCGGGCACGAGGTGCACGTGGTCGACCTGGCCGGGGACACCCTCTACGTCGAGGCGGACCGGCTGCTGGCCTTCGAGGGGACGCTGCGGCAGGGGACGATGTTCATGGGCTCCCAGGGCGGGGTCATGGGCATGGTCCGCGGGCAGGTCACCGGCCAGGGGCTGTTCACCACCACCCTGGCCGGGCACGGCTCGGTGGCGGTCATGGCGCACGGCGGGGTCTTCGAGCTCCCCGTCTCCCCGGACCGGCCGGTGCACGTGGACCCGCAGGCCTACGTCGCCCACCGCGGGGAGCTGCGCAACAAGCTGTCCGCGGCGCTGGGCTGGCGGGACATGGTGGGACGGGGGTCGGGCGAGGCGTTCCAGCTGGAGCTGTCCGGCCACGGCACGGTGTACGTGCAGGCGAGCGAGGAGAAGCTGTGAACCACTTCCAGGGCCCCGCGGGCGGCGGGCCGGTCGTCCACGACGCGCACTCCCTGCCGGTGGACGACAACGTCAACCCCTACGCGTTCAGCGTCGACCTCAAGGGCGAGTGGTTCCTGCAGAAGGGGAAGATGATCGCCTACTACGGGCGGATCGACTTCCAGGGGCTGGGGGCCGGGCCGCTGGACCGGCTGGTGGCCGCGAACTTCCACTCGCCGCTGCACACCTCGGACTGGGTGGTGGCCTCGGGGCAGGGCCGGATGGTGCTCGCCGACCGCGCCTTCGACGTCAACTCCTACGACCTGACGGACGGCAACCTCACCATTCGCTCCGGCAATCTCCTCGCCTTCCAGCCGGGACTGGCGCTCAAGCAGTCGATCGTCCCCGGCTTCCTCACGCTGCTCGGCACGGGCAAGTTCATCGCCTCCTCGAACGGCCCGGTGCACTTCGTGGAGCCGCCGCTGCGGGTGGACCCGCAGGCGCTGGTGGGGTGGGCGGACTGCCCCTCCCCCTGCCACCACTACGACCACGGCTACCTGCGCGGCGTCATGGGCGGGATCAGGCAGCTGACCGGCCTGGGAGGGGTCTCGGGCGAGGAGCACCAGTACGAGTTCGCCGGGGCGGGGACCGTGCTGCTGCAGTCCAGCGAGACGGTCGTGCCGGTGGTGGACGGGCCTTCGGGCGCGGGGCAGCAGGCGGCGGCGCACGGCCCGGCGGGCATGCAGCTGCCGGGGCAACTGGGGGACCTGCAGCGCCGTTTCGGACTGTGAGCGCACGGCTCCGCAGTGTGATTCCGAACACGTGAGTCGATTTTCCGGTGTGTGCATATGCAAAAGGTCGGCCTGCTCCGCAAGAATCGGAGCAGGCCGACCCGGCTGCCATGATTGATTCGTTTTTCAACTTCTTTAGGTAGAATTGACACATGGACACCCCCTGGCTCACCGAGGACGAACAGCGCCTGTGGCGCACGCACCTGGAGGTCAGCAGGCTCCTGACCCACCAGATGGAACGCGACCTCCAGCCCTTCGGGCTGACCATGAACGACTACGAGATCCTGGTCAACCTCTCGGAGTCCGAGGACCACCGGATGCGGATGAGCGACCTGGCCCGCTCCACCCTGCAGTCCAAGAGCCGCCTGTCCCACCAGATCACCCGGATGGAGAACGCCGGGCTGGTCCGCCGCGAGAGCTGCGAGTCCGACCGCCGCGGCCTGTTCGCCGTGCTCACCGAGCACGGCTGGGAGACGATGCGCAAGGTCGCCCCGCACCACGTGGAGTCCGCGCGCGAGCACTTCATCGACCGCATGGACGCCGACGGGCGGGCGACCCTGCAAACCGTCCTGGCCCCGGTCCGCGACCACCTGCGCAGCCTGCGCGAACGCCCGTAGGGGCCCGCCCGCAGCGGGCCGGGGCCCGGGCCGGGGCCGCACACCCCTGCGGCCCGGGCGTCCCCGGCTCGTGGACGGCGCCCCTGCACGGGGGGCGCCGCCCGTCGTTCAGCCCGCGGTCGTCAGGCCCTCGACCAGCTCGTCGGCCGCACGGTAGGGGTCGAGCTCGCCGGCGACGATGCGCCCGGCCAGCGCGTCCAGGCGGCGGTCGCCGTGCAGGTCCCCGATCCGCTCGCGCAGCGCGGTGACCGCGATGGCCTCCACCTCCAGTGCGGCCCTGCGGCGGCGGCGCTCGGCCAGCACGCCGTGCTCCTCCATCCAGGCCCGGTGCTTCTCCAGAGCCTCGACGACCTCGTCGACGCCCTCGCCGCGCGCCGCGACCGTCTTGACGATCGGCGGCCGCCAGTCGCCGGGCTGCCGGGCCTCGCCGAGGCCGAGCATGTGGTTGAGTTCCCGGGCGGTGGCGTCCGCCCCGTCCCGGTCGGCCTTGTTGACCACGAAGACGTCGCCGATCTCCAGGATCCCGGCCTTGGCCGCCTGGATGCCGTCGCCCATGCCGGGCGCCAGCAGCACGACGCTGGTGTCGGCCTGGGCGGCGATCTCCACCTCGGACTGGCCCACGCCGACGGTCTCGACCAGGATCACCTCGCACCCGGCCGCGTCCATCACCCGCACCGCCTGGGGGGCGGCCCAGGACAGGCCGCCCAGGTGGCCGCGGGTGGCCATGGAGCGGATGTAGACGTCCGGGTCGGAGGTGTGCTCCTGCATGCGCACCCGGTCGCCCAGCAGCGCCCCGCCGGAGAACGGCGAGGACGGGTCGACGGCCAGGACGCCGACCCGCTTGCCCAGCTTGCGGTAGGCGGTCACCAGCGCGGAGGTGGAGGTGGACTTGCCCACGCCGGGCGAGCCGGTCAGGCCCACCACGTAGGCGCCTCCCGTCAGGGGGGCGAGCGCGGCCATCACCTCGCGCAGTTGCGGCGACGCCCCCTCCACCAGCGAGATCAGCCGGGCGACGGCACGCGGCCGCCCCTGCCGTGCCTGCTCCACCAGGGTGGGGACGTCCGCCATGGGTGTTCCGTACCTCTCTCGTACCGGTTCGCTAATGTCCGCTGGGCCGACCGGGAACGGTCACTTGCCGGGAACGGTGATGATCAGGGCGTCGCCCTGGCCGCCGCCGCCGCACAGGGCGGCCGCACCGGTGCCGCCGCCGCGGCGCTTGAGCTCCAGCGCCAGGTGCAGCACGACGCGGGCGCCGGACATGCCGATCGGGTGGCCCAGCGCGATGGCGCCGCCGTTGACGTTGACCTTCTCCATCGGCACGCCGAGGTCCTTGACGGACTGCACGGCCACCGCGGCGAACGCCTCGTTGATCTCGACCAGGTCGAGGTCGTCGACGGTCAGGCCCTGCTTGCCCAGGGCGTGGCGGATGGCGTTGGACGGCTGCGACTGCAGGGAGTTGTCCGGGCCGGCCACGTTGCCGTGGGCGCCGATCTCGGCGATCCACTCCAGGCCCAGCTCCTCGGCCTTGGCCTTGCTCATCACGACCACCGCGGCGGCGCCGTCGGAGATCTGCGAGGAGGTGCCGGCGGTGATCGTGCCGTCCTTGGCGAAGGCCGGGCGCAGCCTGCCCAGGGACTCCACGGTGGTCTCGCCGCGGATGCCCTCGTCCTGGGAGAAGACGACCGGCTCGCCCTTGCGCTGCGGGATCTCCACGGGGGTGATCTCCGCGTCGAACACGCCGTTCTTCTGGGCGGCGGCGGCCAGCTGGTGGGAGCGGGCGGCGACCTCGTCCTGCTCGGCGCGCCCGATGCCCAGGCGGGTGTTGTGCTTCTCGGTGGACTCGCCCATCGCGATGTTCTCGAAGGCGTCGGTGAGGCCGTCGTGCGCCATGGCGTCGAGCATCTGGATCGCGCCGTACTTGTAGCCCTCGCGGGACTTCGGCAGCAGGTGCGGGGCGTTGGTCATCGACTCCTGGCCGCCGGCCACGATCACGTCGAACTCGCCGGCGCGGATGAGCTGGTCGGCCAGGGCGATGGCGTCGAGGCCGGAGAGGCAGACCTTGTTGACGGTCAGCGCCGGGACGTTCATCGGGATGCCGGCCTTGACCGCGGCCTGGCGGGCGGGGATCTGGCCGGCACCGGCCTGGAGGACCTGGCCCATGATGACGTACTGGACCTGGTCGCCGCCGATGCCGGCCCGGTCCAGTGCCGCCTTGATCGCGATGCCGCCGAGGTCCGCACCGGAGAAGCTGCGCAGCGAGCCCAGCAGCCTCCCCATGGGGGTGCGGGCGCCCGCGACGATGACGGAGGTCGTTCCCTGCGCTGCAGTGGTACCGGTCATGCTGCGGCCCCTTCGCGGGTGGTCGAACTGAGGGTTTCCGCCCAATGTACTGAGGGCGGTGCTCCCGGTCACCGGGACGGCGGTGTGATCGCGAGCACGTTGCGTCACGGCGTGTGACAGCCGTCGCACCTGCGCCGTTGCGCCTTCCCCCACAACCCGTGGATGAGGTCCACTTGTTCCATGCTGACTCGTATCGACCACATCGGAATCGCCTGCTTCGACCTCGACAAGACGGTCGAGTTCTACCGCTCCACCTACGGCTTCGAGGTCTTCCACTCGGAGGTCAACGAGGAACAGGGCGTGCGCGAGGCCATGCTCAAGATCAATGAGACCTCGGACGGCGGCGCCTCCTACCTGCAGCTGCTGGAGCCGACCCGCGAGGACTCCACGGTGGCCAAGTGGCTGGCCAAGAACGGCGAGGGCGTGCACCACATCGCCTTCGGCACCGCCGACGTCGACGGCGACGCCGCGGACATCCGCGGCAAGGGCGTGCGGGTGCTCTACGACGAGCCGCGCACCGGCTCCATGGGCTCGCGGATCACCTTCCTGCACCCCAAGGACTGCGGCGGAGTCCTCACCGAACTGGTCACCTCCGCGAAGGAGCACTGACCGGTAACCTGCGCGAAGCCCCATCTGATCCCTCCTGCACATCCGTTGGGCCCGGTAGAGTGCAGATTCGGCGCGGCGGGAGGGTGCAGTCGTCGGTGGCGTGCGAGCCGGACTCACGGCCCGCACCCGCCCTCGGATCTGTCACCATTTCCCGGGGAGGCGGTATCGACCCGGGAGCTCACCCGGACGGCGGTTCCCACAACCGCCGCCGCCCGGTGCAAGGGCAGGCGCCCGAGGCGGGACGGAACGGCGCCGGCCGAGGATGCGAGCAGGAGACGGATGGGACCGCGCAGTGCGTGGCTACGACCGCTACGAGGCTGAGGACCACCTCTCTCAGTTCGAGGCCGAGATGGAGCGGCTGCGGACCGAGCGGGAAAAGGCGATCGACCACGCCGACGACCTCGGTTACCAGGTCGAGGTGCTGCGCGCCAAGCTCCACGAGGCGCGCCGCGCCCTGGACCGGCCGCGCGGTTACGAGAACATCAGCCACCAGGCCGAGCAGCTGCTGCGCAACGCCCAAGTCCAGGCCGACCAGTTGCGGGCCGACGCCGAGCGCGAGGTGCGCGAGGCGCGCGCCTCCACCCAGCGGATGCTCCAGGAGACCGCCGAGCGGCAGGCCCAGCTGGAGGCCGAGTGGCACGCCGAGGCCGTGGCCCGGCGCCGCCGCCTCGACGAGGAGCTCGCCGAGCGCCGCGCCACCGTCGAGGCCCACGTCAACGAGAACGTCGCCTGGGCCGAGCAGCTGCGCTCCCGCGCCGAGAGCCAGGCACGCCGCCTGATGGACGAGGCGCGGGCCGAGTCCGAGGCCGCGCTGGAGGCCGCCCGCACCGAGGCCCGGCGGATCGCCGAGCAGGCCCGCGAGCGGATGGCCGCGGACGGCGAGGCCGCCCGCGCCGAGGCGGAGGCGCTGCTGCGCCGCGCCCGCACCGACGCCGAGCGGCTGCTGGCCGCCGCGTCCGCCCAGGCCGAGGAGGCCACCGGCGAGGCCGAGCGGCTGCGCACCTCCACCCGCAGCGAGTCCGAGGAGGCCCGCCGGGAGAGCGCGGAGCAGACCCGCCGGGCCGAGCGGATGGCCCTGGAGGCCGAGACCGCGCTGCGCGAGGCCCGCGCCGAGGCGGAGCGGCTGCGGGAGGAGGCCGAGGCCGCCGCGACGAAGCGCCTGGCCGGCGCCGAGACCGACGTCGAGCAGCGGATGCGCACCGCCCGCACCGAGATCGCCCGCCTGGTCAACCAGGCCACCGAGGACGCGGAGACGGCCAAGGCCGAGGCGGAGCAGATCCGCGCCGAGGCCCGCGCCGAGGCCGAGCGCCTGGTCGCCGAGGCCGAGGAGAAGGCCCGCACCGCCGCGTCCGAGGACGCCGCGGCCCAGCTGGCCAAGGCCGCCCGCACCGCGGAGGAGGTGCTGACCAAGGCGTCCGAGGACGCCAGGGCCACCACCCGCGCCGCCGCCGAGGAGGCCGAGCGGATCCGGGCGGAGGCCGCCGCCGAGGCCGCGCGGCTGCGCGGGGAGGCGGAGAGCGCCGCCGAGCAGCTCAAGGGCGCCGCCCAGGACGACACCAAGGAGTACCGGGCCCGCGCCGTCGAGCTGCAGGAGGAGGCCCGCCGGCTGCGCGGCGAGGCAGAGCAGCTGCGCGCCGAGGCCGTCGCCGAGGGCGAGCGGATCCGCGCCGAGGCGCGCCGGGAGGCCGTCGCGCAGATCGAGGAGGCCGCCGGCAGCGCGGAGGAGCTCCTCACCAAGGCCAAGACGGACGCCGCCGAGCTGCGCGAGAAGGCCACCGGGGACAGCGAGCGGGTGCGCACCGAGGCCATCGAGCGCGCCTCCGCGCTGCGCCGGCAGGCCGAGGAGGCGGTGGAGCGCGCCCGCGCCGAGGCGGAGAAGCTTCGCACCGAGGCGGAGCAGCAGGCCCTGGAGACGGCCGGCGAGGCCGAGCGGGCCGCGCAGGAGCTGCGCACGGCCGCCGAGGCCGCCGCGGAGCGCGCCCGCGCGCAGTCGCTGGCGGAGGCGGAGCGGCGGCGCGAGGAGGCCGACGCGCGGCTGGCGGAGGCGGAGCGTGCCGTGCGCGAGGCGGACGCCGACGCCGAGCGGCTGCGCACCGAGGCCGCGGAGGAGGCCGAGCGGCTGCGCGCCGAGGCCGCCGAACGGGCACGGGCCCTGACGGAGCAGGCCGAGGCCGAGGCGGCGCGGCTGCGCGACGAGGCGGCCTCCGACGCCGCCGGGAGCCGGGCCGAGGGCGAGGCCGTCGCGGTGCGGCTGCGCACCGAGGCCGCGGCCGAGGCGGAGCAGCTGCGCGAGGAGGCCAGGACCGCGGCCGACCGGCTGCGCGCCGAGGCCCAGGCGGCCCGCGAGCGGGCCGAGGCCGAGGCCGCCGAGGCCCTGGCCGCGGCCCGGGAGGAGGCGGCGCGCCGCAGGCGCGAGGCGGAGAAGCTGCTGGCCGACGCCCGCGGGGAGGCCGAGAACGAGCGGACGGCCGCCCACCGGGAGAGCGAGGAGCTGCTGGCCGCCGCCCGCAAGCGGGTGGAGGAGGCCGGCGCGGAGGCCGACCGGTTGATCGCCGAGGCCGAGCGGCGGTCGGCCGAGCTGGTCGCCGCCGCGGAGCAGACCGCCCAGTCGGTGCGCGACGCGGTCGCCGGGCTGCACGAGCAGGCCGAGGAGGAGATCGCCGGGCTGCGTTCCGCGGCCGACCACGCGGCGCAGCGCACCCGCGCCGAGGCCCAGGAGGAGGCGGACCGGCTGCGCGCGGACGCGCACGCCGAGCGGGAGCGCGCCGCAGAGGACGCGGACCGGCTGCGCCGCGAGGCGCAGGAGGCGGCCGAGCAGGCCGGCGCCCTGGCGGAGCGCACCGTCGCCGAGGCCGTCGCCGAGGCGGACCGGCTGCGCGAGGAGGCCCGCGAGGAGTCCGGCCGCAGGCGCGCCGAGGCCGCCGAGCAGGCCGACCGGCTCGTCGCCGAGGCCGTCGCCGAGGCGGACCGGCTGCGCGGGGAGGCGGCCGAGGTCCTGGCCGGTGCCGAGCGGGACGCGCAGAGCACCCGGCAGGAGGCCGACGCGCTGCGCGACGAGGCCCGCGAGGAGGCCAACCGCAAGCGCACCGAAGCCGCCGAACAGGCCGACCGCCTCGTCACCGAGGCCCGCTCCGAGGCCGAGAAACTCCTGACGAAGGCCCGCGAGGAAGCGGACGAGCACGTCGCCGCCGCCGAGCGGGACGCGCAGAACACCCGGCAGGAGGCCGACGCACTGCGCGACGAGGCCCGCGAGGAGGCCAACCGCAAGCGCACCGAAGCCGCCGAACAGGCCGACCGCCTCGTCACCGAGGCCCGCTCCGAGGCCGAGAAACTCCTGACGAAGGCCCGCGAGGAAGCGGACGAGCACATCGCCGCCGCCGAGCGGGACGCGCAGAGCACCCGGCAGGAGGCCGACACGCTGCGCGACGAGGCCCGCGAGGAGGCCAACCGCAAGCGCACCGAGGCCGCCGAACAGGCCGACCGCCTCGTCACCGAGGCCCGCTCCGAGGCCGAGAAACTCCTGACGAAGGCCCGCGAGGAAGCGGACGAGCGCGTCGCCAAGGCCGGGCGGCAGGCGGAGCGCCTGGTCATCGAGGCCAACACCGAGGCCGACCGCATCCGCGCCGAGGCGGACAACCTGGTCGGCGAGGCCGTCGCCGAGGCCGACCGGCTGCGCGAGGAGTCGACCGCGGAGGCGGAGCGCCTGCACGCGGACGCCGTCTCCGAGTCGGGCCGCCTGCGGGCGGAGGCCGCCGCGGTACTGGCGCAGGCCCGGCGGGACGCCGAGGCGGAGCGCGAGGAGAGCGCCCGGGCCGCCGCCGAGGCCGCGGCCGAGGCGGAGCGGGTCCGCGACGAGGCCCGCGAGGAGGCCAACCGCAGGCGCACCGAGGCCGCCGAACAGGCCGACCGCCTCGTCACCGAGGCGCAGTCCGAGGCGGTCAGGACCGCCGCGGCCGCCGAGGAGCAGGCCGACACCATGGTCGGTGCCGCGCGCACCGAGGCCGAGCGGATCGTCGCCGAGGCCACCGCGGAGGGCAACGGTGTGGTCGAGCGGGCGCGTACCGACGCCGACACCATGCTGGCCGAGGCCCGGCGCGACTCCACCGCGATCCGCGAGCGGGCGGAGGAGCTGCGCCGCCGTGCGGAGTCCGAGGTGGAGGAGCTCCACGAGCGTGCCCGCAAGGAGGCCGCGGAGGCGATGAAGTCGGCCGGCGAGCGGGTCGACAAGCTGGTCGCCGCGGCCGCCGAGCAGTTGGAGGAGGCCCGGGCCAAGGCGTCCGAGCTGACCTCGAACGCGGCGAGCGAGGCCGGCAAGGTCCGCATCGCGGCGGTGAAGCGGGCCGAGGCTCTGCTGAAGGAGGCGGAGCAGAAGAAGGCCGATTCCGAGCGCGAGGCGGAGCGGCTGGTGGCCGAGGCGAAGGCCGAGGCCGAGCGCATGATCGACGGGGGAAGGCGTGAGCTGGACCAACTGGTGCAGCGCCGCAGGGACATCAACGCGGAGATCTCCCGCGTGCAGGACGTCCTGGAGGCGCTGGAGTCGTTCCAGGCCCCGTCCGCCGGAAACGGCAAGAAGGGGACGGAACGTCAGGAAACCGTCAAGGCGGGCACCGGTGCGGGCAGCACACGTTCGAACGGCAAGCGTTCTGACGACGCGCCACTCGATTGAGGGGACAATTACCGGATTGACAACGCATTGACTCGATGACACGCCGGTAAGACCCCTAGGATTTCCACTATCACCTCACCGGTCTCTTTCGACAGGAACCCCATGAGCGACACCTCATCCCCCTTCGGCTTCGAGCTAGTGCGGCGTGGGTACGACCGCACGCAGGTGGACGACCGCATCACCAAGCTCGTTGCCGACCGCGACAGTGCTCTGGCCAGGATCACCGCGCTCGAGAAGCGAATTGAGGAGCTCCACCTCGAGACCCAGAACGTCCAGACCCAGGTGAACGACGCGGAGCCGTCGTACGCCGGTCTCGGGGCCCGGGTCGAGAAGATCCTCCGGCTCGCCGAGGAGGAGGCGAAGGACCTCCGGGAGGAGGCCCGCCGCGCGGCCGAGCAGCACCGCGAGCTGGCCGAGAGCGCCGCCGCGCAGGTGCGCGCCGACGCCGAGGCGTTCGCCACCGAGCGCAAGGCCAAGGCCGAGGACGAGGGCGTCCGGATCGTCGAGAAGGCCAAGGGCGAGGCGTCGCAGCTGCGCGCCGAGGCCACCAAGGACGCGCAGAACAAGCGCGAGGAGGCGGACGCCCTCTTCGAGGAGACCCGCGCCAAGGCGGCCCAGGCCGCGGCCGACTTCGAGACCAACCTGGCCAAGCGCCGCGAGCAGTCCGAGCGCGACCTGGCCTCCCGCCAGGCCAAGGCCGAGAAGCGCCTCGCCGAGATCGAGCACCGCGCCGAGCAGCTGCGCCTGGAGGCCGAGAAGCTGCGCACCGACGCCGAGCGCCGCGCCCGCCAGACGGTGGAGACCGCCCAGCGCCAGGCCGAGGACATCGTGGCCGACGCCAACGCCAAGGCCGACCGGATCCGTTCGGAGTCCGAGCGCGAGCTGGCCGCCCTGACCAACCGCCGCGACAGCATCAACGCCCAGCTGACCAACGTCCGCGAGATGCTGGCCACGCTGACCGGCGCCGCGGTGGCCGCCACCGGCACCCCGGACGACGAGGGCACCTCCCGCGGCGTCCCGGCCCAGCAGAGCCGCTGAGCCGGCCCCGCGGGGCCGCACCGGCCCCGCGGGATCCCGCAGGGACGCACCGCGGGACGCGCTCCCGGCGCACCGCACCGGATCCCCCCGCCCTCCCGGGCGGGGGGATCCGCCGTCTCCGGGCCCCGGCCCGCCGGGTTGTTACCGATTCGTCGACCCGGCGAGGTAGGCGGCGGGCGGCCGGGCGCATAGCGTGGAGCACATGATCGAACTGGAGGGCCTGACCAAGCGCTACGGCGACAAGCTGGCCGTCGACAACCTGACGTTCTCGGTGCGCCCGGGCGTCGTCACGGGCTTCCTCGGGCCCAACGGCGCCGGGAAGTCCACCACGATGCGCATGATGCTGGACCTGGACCGGCCCACCGCCGGCTCGGTGCGGATAGACGGCAAGCACTACCGGCAGCTGGACGAGCCGCTGAAGCACATCGGCGCGCTCCTGGACGCGAAGGCCGTGCACGGCGGCCGCACCGCCCACAACCACCTGCTCTGCCTGGCGCAGAGCAACCGCATCCCCCGCGCCAGGGTCGACGAGGTCCTGGAGACCGTCGGCCTCACCGCGGTGGCGAAGAAGCGTTCCGGGGGCTTCTCCCTCGGCATGGGGCAGCGCCTCGGCATCGCGGCGGCGCTGCTCGGCGACCCGCGGATCCTGATGTTCGACGAGCCGGTCAACGGCCTCGACCCCGAGGGCATCCACTGGATCCGCAACCTGATGAAGGACCTCGCGGCCCAGGGGCGGACGGTGTTCGTCTCCAGCCACCTGATGAGCGAGATGGCGCTGACCGCCGACCACCTCATCGTCATCGGCCGCGGCAAGCTGCTCGCGGACACCTCGATGGCCGACTTCATCGCCGTCAACTCCCGCTCCTTCGTGCGGATCCGCACCCCCGAGCCCGAGCGGCTGCGCGACGCCCTGGCGAAGGCGGGGGCCTCCGCGCCCGCGACCGCCGCCGACGGCGCCCTCGAGGTCGAGGACCTCCCGGCGGAGCGGATCGGCGAACTCGCGGCCGAGCACGGGCTCGTGCTGCACGAGCTCAGCCCGCAGCGCGCCTCCCTGGAGGAGGCGTTCATGCGGATGACGGCCGCCTCGGTGGAGTACCAGGCCGGGGCCCCCGTGCCGGGCGCGGTGCCCGTTCCGGGCGCGGTGCCCGGCGGGGCGGTTCAGCAGTGGGGCGGCTCGTGGGAGCAGCGCAAGCAGGGAAAGGAGTCCTGACCATGGCGTCAGCCACAGCGGTACTGCAGTCGGAGTGGACCAAGGTCAGGTCGGTGCGGTCGACGGTGTGGACGCTGGTCACCGCGTTCGCCGTCACCGTCGCCGTGGGCGGTGGCATCTCCGCCCTGGTCACCGCGACCTGGGGGGACGCGCCGCCGGCCGACCGGGCGATGTTCGACGCGGCGCAGACCAGCTTCTCCGGGATGTTCCTCGGCCAGCTGGCCCTGATCGTCTTCGGCGTCCTGGTGATCGGCGGGGAGTACAGCACCGGGATGATCCGCTCCTCGCTGGCCGCGGTGCCGCAGCGGGGCGTGCTGCTCGCCGCCAAGGTCGCCGTGGCGACGGCGCTGGCCCTGGTGACCGGGATGGTGACCAGCTTCACGGCGTTCTTCGTGGGCCAGGCGTTCCTGGGGCAGCGGGCCACCACCCTGGCCGAGGAGGGCGTGCTGCGCGCGGTGTTCGGCGCCGGGCTGTACATGACCCTGATCACGATGTTCGCCATGGGGGTGACGGCGATGCTGCGCAGCCCGATGCTCTCGCTCGGCATCCTGATGCCGTTCTTCTTCCTGGTCTCCAGCATCCTCGCCGCGGTTCCCAAGGCGAAGGAGGTGGCGCAGTACTTCCCCGACCAGGCCGGCGCGCGCATCATGCAGGCCGTGCCCATGGGCGACGCCCCGTACGGCCCGTGGGGCGGGCTGGGGATCATGGCGCTGTGGGTGGTGGCCGCGCTGGCGGGCGGCTACCTGGTGCTGAAGAAGCGCGACGCCTGAGGGCGTCCGCCCCCTCACCGGCCTCCCCCCGGCCCGCCGGGGCCCCGTCCCTCAGTGGCGGGGGGCGTTCCGCGACCGCTGCAGCTTCGCGCTGCGGCGGTCGCGCGCGTTCCAGCAGGATCCGTGCCAGTGCCGGCGGTCGTCCACTCCCCCGTACTCGGGCCAGGCCACCACGTGCCCCGTGCCCGGGGGGATCTCCTGGTCGCAGCCGGGGCACCGGTAGTACTTCCCGGCGGAGCCGGACACCTGACGGACCGTCCACTCCTCGCCGCGCCAGTCCACGGTGCGCTCGTGGCCGAAGACCGGGCCGCCCGGGCGCTCGGCGGGGAGAGCGCCCGGCCTGGGGCGGTTTCTGCGCGGCGACACGGCACACCTCACATCGCACGGATCACACGGATCGTTGTCGGGCAACCGCGCCCAAGCCTACGCCGATGCCGCCCGCACACCCCGAAACGATCATGATTATCCGAGAATCGCCCTGCCGGGCCGTGCCTTTGGCACGTGTCAGGCGTTATCGCCTTCGAGGGAAACCGGATCGGGCGGAGGGGGAAAGGACCATGCGCGTCGGAGCGTTCGTGCTCGCGGCCCAGTTCCCGGGACAGGGACAGGCGGAGGCGCTGCACCGCGCGGTGCGCTCCGCCGAGACCGCGGAGGAGGCCGGGCTCGACGACGTGTGGCTCGCCGAGCACCACTTCGTGCCCTACGGCACGTGCCCGTCGGCGGTGACACTGGCCGCGCTGCTGCTCGGCCGCACCCGGCGGATCGGGATCGGCACGGCGGTCAGCGTGCTGCCCAACGCCCACCCGGTGGCCCTCGGCGAACAGGCGGCCCTGCTGCACCTGCTGTCCGGCGGCCGCTTCTCCCTCGGCGTCGGCCGCGGCGGGCCGTGGGTGGACCTGGAGGTCTTCGGCGGCGGCCTCGAGGCGTACGAGAGGGGCTTCCCCGAGTCGCTGGACCTGCTGCTGCGCTGGCTCCGGCAGCCGCGGGTGGCCGCCGACGGGGAGCGCTACCGCTTCCGCGAGGTCGCCGTGGTGCCGCGGCCCGGGGAGCTGCCGGACGGCCCGGCGTCCCCGCCCGTGGTCGTCGCCTGCACCTCGCCGGACAGTGTGCGGCTGGCCGCCCGCCGGAGACTGCCCATGCTCCTGGGGATGCACTGCGGCGACGCGGAGAAGGCCGAGATGGTCCGCCTCTACCGGCGGGAGGCGCTGGCCGCCGGCGCCACCCCCGAGCAGGTGCGCGCGGCCGGGCACGTCTCGGTGGGCGTGGCGCAGGTGGCCGACCGCGCCGAGGAGGCCCGCGAGACCCTGCTCAAGGCGATGCCGGGCTGGTTCGAACTGGGCCTGGGCGCCCACACCACCGTGGACGGGCGGGCCCGTTCCATGCGCGACCCGCACGCGTACACCTCGCTGCTGTGCGACCTGCACCCGGTGGGCCCGCCGCGGCTGTGCGCCGACCGGATCGCCGCCACCGCCGAGGCCACCGGGATCACCAGGTTCGCCTTCCTGACCGAGGGCTCGGGCGACCTGGCGGCCACCGAGCACAACCTGGCGCGCCTGGGCGGCGAGGTGCTCCCGCTGCTGCGCTGACGCCTCCCGCGGGCGCGCGCCGCGACGGGTGCCCGCGGCACGCGACGCGACGGGTGCCCGCGGGAAGAACGGGCGGTGCGCAGGGGGCTCCGCCTCCCGCACACCGCCCGCGGCGGTTCAGCAGTCCCGCAGCAGCGGCGACTGGTTGAGCAGCTGGCCCCGCACCGAGGTGAAGCGCGCGTGCGCCTGGTCGGCCTCCTCCCCGAGCGGGAAGACGGCCACGCGGTGGCAGTTCTGGAAGGCCAGGCGAACCCCGAAGTGCCGCTGGAGCGCTCCGCGTATCGCGTCGCTCGCCAGGGCCCGGAGCAGCTGCCCGCGCGCCTGCTCGTCCGGCGGGGGGACCTGGTTGTCGGCGAACGGACCCCCGTCCGCGCCCAGTCGGTCCACCAGAGAACTGATCATCTCCCAGGCATACGGCAGGGAGGTCCGGACGCAGTCGACGAATTCCGCTTCGTCGACCTCGCCTCGCTCGGCCTTTTCGAGGAGGGCCGGTGAGACGTCGAGCGACATGAGGTACTCCTCTCGCGGCCCCCTCTTCAGGGAGGGCCTGCACGGACACATGAGGAAGACCGCAGCAACGCACACGCCGCACAACGGCTTCCCGTTCAACCGTAGAGCCCGGATCCGTCACGCACCAGGCACATACGAGCACAACCAGCCATCACCGGCGACCGGTTCAACCGTGAATCGCCCGCGGAGCCCCGCGTGGACTAGCCTGCCGACCGTGCGTCTCGTCATTGCCCGCTGCTCCGTCGACTACGCAGGCCGGCTCACCGCCCACCTGCCGTCGGCCCCGCGGCTCATCCTGGTCAAAGCAGACGGCTCGGTGTCCATCCACGCCGACGACCGTGCCTACAAGCCCCTCAACTGGATGTCTCCGCCCTGCACGCTCAAGGCGGAGGAGGACGTCTGGACGGTGGTCAACAAGGCCGGTGAGAAGCTGATCATCACCATGGAGGAGGTGATCCACGACTCCTCCCACGAACTGGGGGTCGACCCCGGGCTCATCAAGGACGGCGTCGAGGCCCACCTCCAGGAGCTGCTCGCCGACCGCATGGAGGTCCTGGGCGAGGGCTGGACCCTGATCCGGCGTGAGTACCCCACGGCCATCGGCCCGGTGGACATCCTGTGCCGGGACGCCGACGGCGGCACGGTCGCCGTCGAGATCAAGCGCCGCGGCGAGATCGACGGCGTCGAGCAGCTCACCCGCTACCTCGAACTGCTCAACCGCGACCCCCTGCTGGCCCCGGTGAAGGGCGTCTTCGCCGCCCAGGAGATCAAGCCCCAGGCCCGGGTGCTGGCCACCGACCGCGGCATCGGCTGCGTGACCCTCGACTACGACGCGATGCGCGGCATCGAGGACGACAAGCTCCGCCTGTTCTGACACCGGCACCGGTCCCGCGCGGCACGCGGGAACGGGAACGGGCCGGCCGACCCCGCGTGCGGGGTCGGCCGGCCCGTTCCCGTTCCCGTCAGGCCGGCGTCGTGCTGCTCGTGCCGCCCCCGGCGCTCGGGTACGCCACGCTCTCGCCGCCCTCGGCGGGGGCGCTCGCCGAGTTCGTGGTGCCGCCCTCGGTGGTGCCGGTGTCACCGGTTCCGGCGTCGGCTCCCCCGGAGGGTTCCCCGGTGGAGCTGGGCTCCGCGGACGGGCTTCCGCTCGTCCCGTCCGAGGCACCCGTGTCACCGGTGCCCCCGCTTCCGCCCGTGGTGCCGCCCGTGCTCCCGCCACCGCCCGTGGTGCCGCCGCCCGTGGTGCCTCCGGAGGACGAACTCCCCCCGGGCGAGGGGCTCGTGGATTTGGCGGGTGTGCTCTTGCCCGGCGTGGGGCTCTCCGACTCCTTCTCCTCCTCCTCGGAGGCGCTGGCGCTGGGGTCGGCGGTGCCGCTGGGCCCGGTGCCCGAGGGGGCGGGGCCGGACGGTCCGACCGGCCCGGCAGGCTGCTGCCCGGGCGGCCCGTCCTGCGTCCGCTCCTCCTGCTCGGCGGACTCGTCGGGGGCGACGTTCATCGGGGTGTTGTCCTGCGGGCCCTCCGCCGCCGTGCTGCCGAGGGTGACGACGGTCCCCAGCACCGCGACCAGCAGCGCCCCGGCGCACGCCGCGACGACGTTGCGGCGCGGCCCGGCCTGCAGCAGTCCCCGCACACCGCCCGGCGCCCGGCCCGCGACCGGTGCCGGTGCCGGTGCCTGTGCCGCGGACGCTCCCGCGGGCCTGCGGGACGCGGTCGCGGACGCCGGCGGCCTCCCCTTCGCGGCGCGGGCGGCCAGGGCGGGCAGCACGGTCGTGACGGCCGCGGCCGACTCGTCCGCGGCGCTCCCGGCACCGGCACCGGTTCCGGCACCGGTGCCGCCGAGCGTGTCGGCCTCCCCCGTGACGTCCACGACCAGCGCCAGCGTGCGGCGGCCGACCAGCACGCCCGTCCGGTCCGCGAGGGCGCCGCGCAGGCCGATCGACGCCTCCAGTTCGCTGCGCGCCCGGTCCGGGTTGCCGGTGCACAGCGCCAGCACGCCCAACTCGTGGTGGAAGTAGGCCTCCTCGGCGACGTCGCCGGTCAGCCGGGCGGCCTCCTGGCCGATCCGCAGGGTCCGCTCCCAGGCGGTCCAGTGCAGTGCCGCCGCGAAGACCGGGGCCGCTGTGCGGGCCAGCAGTACGGCGGCGCTGGGGTGCCCGGTGTCGCGTGCGGCCGCCATGGCGGCGAGCACCGCGTCCGCCTCCTGGGCGACCCGGTGCGTGGTGACCGAGGGGTGGCCCGCCCACCAGGCGTAGTGGCGGGCCGCGGTGAGCGCCTGCTCCGCCGGGCCGTCGCCCGCCGCGGCGAGCAGCTGGGGGCGCACGCCGGCCGCGAGCCGGTAGCGGGAGGCCGCGGCGGTGAGCAGGCCGCAGTCGAGGAGCTCGCCCAGCGCCGTGTCTGCGTGGGTGTCCCCCACCAGGGCCGGCAGGTGGGCCGGATCGGGGCACTCGCCGTCCAGCACCACCGCGAACCGCAGGGTCTCCCGGGCCGAGGCGCTCAGGCGGGAGGCGAACAGCCGGGCCGGTGCGGCGCTCTCGGCCAGGGACGGCAGCGGGGGCCGGCCCGCCGCGGGGGCGTGCTCCGCACCCGCGGAGCCGGAGCCCCACACGTCCGTCTCACCGTCGTCCCCGCGGCCGCCGGAGGAGGGGCCGGACGCGGGGCCGTCCGGTGCCGTCCCGGCCTCGTCGCGCTGCGCCAGGAGCTCGGCGGCCTGGACGAAGCGCAGGGGCAGGCCCTCGGACTCGAACCACAGGTCGGCCGCCCAGGCCGCCTCGTCGTCCTCCAGGGACCGGCCGCACCGCTGGGCGAGCATCTCCAGGCACGCGGACCGGCTCAGGCCGGCCAGGGGGACCTCCTCGACCCCGGATCCGGCCGCGGGCTCGGGCACGTCGGGCAGCGCGGAGAGGAGGAAGGCGCACTCGGGCGCGCCGGCGAGCAGTTCCTCCAGCTGCGCCCCGCCGAACTCGAGGTCGTCGACCACCACGATCGCGCCGATGCCGCGGACCAGGTCCGCCAGCGCGTCGGGGGCGGGGCGGTAGCCGTCGGTGCGGTGGACGGCCGCGCACAGTTCCTGCAGCAGGTCGGCCGGGCCGCGGTGGCGGCCGTGGAGGCGGACGACGCCGTCGGGAGCGAATCGTTCCTCCTCGCACTCCTCCGCCACGGCGTCCAGCAGTGCGGTGCGGCCCGAGCCGGAGGGGCCGGTGAGCCGGACCGAGCGGCCGCGGGCGAGCAGGCGGACCAGCCGCTCCTGCTCGTCGTCGCGCTCGACGAGGTCCGTCCTGCCGCGCGTCAGACTTCCCGGCGGCGGCACCGGCCGCGCCGCGGCGGCGACGGCCTCGCGCTCCTCGGCGGTGCGCTTCGGGGGCACCGGGGGCTTCTGGTCGAGCGGGCGGGCCCGGACCTCGCTGCCATCGACCGGATTGACCGTCAGGAGGTAGTCGCCGGCGATCAGTTCGGTGATTCCGCGCCCCTGGACCGGTGTCCCGGCGGGGCCGTCCGCGCCGAGGGCGGGAAGGGACTGGCGGGGGGCCGCGGGCGGCCTCGCCCCGCCGCCGGACGCACCGGATCCCGGCACCCCGGACCCCTGCGCCCCTGTTCCCGACGCCCCCGGGCCGGACCGCTTCGGACCGGCCGTTCCGGTCCCCGTCGGGTCGGGCGCGTCCGCGTCGCGGCGCGGCGTCCCGCCGTCGTCGGGAAGGTAATCGGGTCCCCCGGTGTGCGGGTCCATGCTCTCCAGCCCCTCGGTGCCAGCCCCGGTTGCGTCGGCGGTCCGCGAGGGGGACGCGCCGGAACCCGAACCCTAGTGCCTCCCGGCATATTTCAGTAGCGCAGGGTGAGCATGCTCCCGACAGGTCCGTACCGGACCGGTATCAGCCCCGGCTACCGATCTGCTCCCCCGGCCAGGCGTCTGCGGCGATGCCGCCCTCGATGGCCAGGATCCGGTGCAGCCGCGTCGCCACGAGGAGCCTCTGCAGCTGCACCGGGACGCCCCGGAGGACGAGCCGGCGTCCGGCCCGGCCCGCCCTCCGGTGCGCACCCATGATCACGCCGAGGCCCGTGGCGTCCCACGAGGCCAGCTCGGTCAGGTCCAGCACCAGGTCGCCCTCGCCGGAGTCGACGGCACGGTGCAGCACCGTGCGGGCGTCCGCCGCGCTCCGGACGTCGAGGCGCCCCCCGACGGCGAGCCGGTGGTGGTCGCCCCTGATCCGCATGAACACTCCCCGACTTTTCGACGAACGGTCTCTTCCCATCTGACCGCCCATCGCGTGCGCTGGATGCCGTCCGTGAGCCAATCGATACCGAATTCACTCACCTGGGTGAGGACTTCTCAGTAGCTGTAGAAGCCCTTGCCGCTCTTGCGGCCGATGTCGCCCGCGTCGACCATGCGGCGCATGATCTCCGGCGGGGCGAACTTCTCGTCCTGGCACTCGGTGTAGATGTTGCCGGTGGCGTGCAGCAGGATGTCGACGCCGGTCAGGTCCGCCGTGGCCAGCGGGCCCATGGCGTGGCCGAAGCCCAGGCGGCAGGCGGTGTCGATGTCCTCCGCGCTGGCCACGCCGGACTCGTAGAGCTTGGTGGCCTCGACGACCAGCGCCGAGATCAGGCGGGTGGTGACGAAGCCGGCCACGTCGCGGTTGACGACGATGCAGGTCTTGCCGACGCCCTCGGCGAACTCCTTGGCCGCGGCCAGGGTCTCGTCGCTGGTCTTGTAGCCGCGCACCAGCTCGACCAGCTGCATCATCGGCACCGGCGAGAAGAAGTGCACGCCGACGACGCTCTCCGGGCGGCCGGTGACCGCGGCGATCTTGGTGATCGGGATGGCGGAGGTGTTGGAGGCGAGCACCGCGCCGTCCTTGGCGATGCGGTCCAGCGAGCGGAAGATCTCCTGCTTGACCTCGATCTTCTCGAAGACCGCCTCGACGACGACGTCAGCGTCGGCGACCGCGTCCATGTCGGTCGTGGTGGTGATGCGGCCCAGCGCGGCCTCGGCGTCGGCCGCCTCCAGCTTCCCCTTGGAGACGAACCTGTCGTACGACGCCCTGATGCCGTCGGTGGCGCGGGTCAGCGCCTCGTCGGTGACGTCGCGCAGCACGACCTCGTGACCGGCCTGCGCCGAGACCTGCGCGATGCCGGACCCCATGAGCCCTGCCCCGATGACGGCGAGCTTCTTCGCCACTGCGTGTCCCTCTTCTCGTTCGTGCGCCGGTGGTCCTGGGACCTTAACGCCCGTTCACGTTACCGGGCAGCAGTAAGAGGCGGACATCACGGTTCCCGGCCGCGGCTGTGACCGGGGGCACCCTTCCCTCCCCCGGGCGGACGGCCCCGGCGGCGCTACTCTTCGCCCATGGTCAACCTCACGCGCATCTACACCCGGACCGGGGACGACGGCACCACGGCCCTCGGCGACATGAGCCGCACGGCGAAGACGGACTCGCGGATCAGCGCGTACGCCGACGCCAACGAGGCCAACGCGGTGATCGGCACCGCCATCGCCCTGGGCAACCTGCCCGAGCCGGTGGTCGCCGTCCTCACCCGGGTCCAGAACGACCTGTTCGACGTGGGCGCCGACCTGGCCACCCCGGTGGTGGAGAACCCCGAGTACCCGCCGCTGCGGGTCCAGCAGAGCTACGTCGACAAGCTGGAGGCGGACTGCGACGCCTTCCTCGCGGACCTGGAGAAGCTGCGCAGCTTCATCCTCCCCGGAGGGACGCCCGGCGCCGCCCTGCTGCACCAGGCGTGCACGGTGGTGCGGCGTGCCGAGCGCTCCACGTGGGCGGCCCTGGCCGAGCACGGCGAAACGATGAACGCCCTGACCGCCACCTACCTCAACCGGCTCTCGGACCTGCTGTTCATCCTCGCCCGCACCGCCAACAAGGAGCGCGGCGACATCCTGTGGGTCCCCGGCGAGAACCGCTGACCCCGGCCCGGTGCCGGCCGGGCCGGTCCCCCGCCGACAGCCCGCGCCGGGCCCGGTGCCCCTCCGGCACCGGGCCCGCGCCGTCGGCCCGCCGGGCCCGGCCCGGCGGTCACCGGGAGGCCGTCTCCTTCTCCTCCGCCCGCGCCCGCGGCTCCGCCTTCGGCCACACCGTGTAGCTCAGGGCGACGACCACCGCGATCCCGCACACCCACAGCATCCGAGCCTGCCACTCCCCCAGGACCGCGGTGCGCCCCGGGTCCCCCACCCACCACACCGTCACCTGCAGCAGGGCCGCGGCCACCGCCGCGCCGGCCAGCGTGCGGCCGCACATCGCCCACTCGTGCCGCGCCCGCGCCGCGCCGTACTTCGGCGGCCCGGCCGGTTTCGGCCCGCCCCCCAGGCGGTGGGCGGCGTGCCCGTCCGCCCAGCGGACCAGGTAGTGCCCGTAGGACACCGAGAAGCCGAGGTAGACGGCGGCCAGTCCGTGCTGCCAGTCGGCCGCGGCGCCCGCCCGCAGGTCGGCCGCGGTCGCGGCGAGCAGCACCAGGTCCACCACCGGCACGCAGGCCAGCAGCACCGCGCCGGTGCGGCGCAGGCCCAGCAGGTACCGGGCGCCCAGTCCGGCCGCCAGGACCGCCCAGAAGGCGACCTCGCAGGCGACGATCACGGTGACGATCACTGTCGGCTCCTTCCGCGGCTCCCGCCGGGGTCCCCGTCCGTCCCCCGCGGTCCCCTCCAGCCTTCCGGCCGCACGGGCCGTCCGCGTCGTCGCCGCCGGTGATCCGCGGCTGCATCCTTCGATGTACCCGCGGGCCTCCGGGGCGGGCCGCGGGAGGGAGGCGCGGGCCGCCGGGCACCGTGTTTGATGGTGCTGTGCCGGTACCCCGCCCCCTCTCCGCCCGCCCCGCCGCGCCGCCGCACCGCCTGCGGCCGCACCGCGACGACGTGCTGATCGCCGCGGCCGGCCTGCTCGGCGGGCTGGTGATGTGGTCGCTGGACCTCTACACCGTCGGCCCCCCGCGCGAGGACCCCGGATGGCGGCCCCTCGTGCCGCTGGTCGTGATGACCGCCGCGGAACTGCTGCGCCGCACCGCCCAGCCGTGGGCACTGCTGCCCGCCACCGCCGCGCTCGTCGCCGACCAACTGTCCGGCTCCCTGCTGCCCACCGTCCTGATGTTCACCGACGTCGTCTACGCGGCGGTGCTCTACGGGAGCCGCCGCACGGCGCGCCGGGTCCCGCAGGCGGGCATGCTGGTGACGGTGGCGAGCACCGCGGTCTCCTTCGCGGTGTGGCAGCAGGCGGAGGCCCTGGTCGTCGGCGTGCTCTGCGGGCTCCTCACGGTCGGCCCCGCCTGGACCGGCGTCCTCATCCGGGACCACCGCGACGCGGCCGCCGCGGAGCGGCTGCGCGCGGAGCAGACCGCGCTGCTGGCGGAGATGGACCGGCGTCAGGCCGTGGGCGCCGAACGGGCCCGGATGGCCCGCGAGCTCCACGACGTGGTGGCCAACCACCTCTCCGCGATCGCCATCCACTCCACCGCCGCGCTCTCCCTGTACGGGAGCGGCGGGGAGGACGGGGACCCGGCCCGTTCGTCGCTGGAGACCATCCGGGGGAGCAGTGTCCAAGGTCTGGCCGAAATGCGCCGCCTCATCGGGCTGCTGAGGGACTCCGAAGGGGACCGGGAGCCCTCGGCCGCGCCCACCCTGGCGGGTCTGGACGCCCTGGTGGAGCAGGCGCGTTCGGCCGGGGCCGCCGACGGTCTGGAGTTCCGTCTGCACAACGGGGCGCCGGACGACGGCGACGTCCCGGCGCCGGTGGCCCTGGCCGCCTACCGGATCGTCCAGGAGTCCCTCACCAACGCCCTCAAGCACGCGGCCCCCGGCCCCGTGGAGGTCCGTGTGGAACCGCAGGACGGCTCCCTGGCGGTCACCGTGCGCAGTGCCTTCCGCCCCGACCCCGGGGCGCGGGCCCCGGGCGCCGGGGCCGGCCTGGTCGGCATGCGCGAACGCGCCGTGCTGCTGGGCGGGGTGTTCGGGGCCGGACCCCTGCCCGGACCCCTGCCCGGCGCCCGCACGGACGGCACCGGCACGGGCACCTGGCAGGTCCGCGCAGTCCTGCCGCTGACGAACGAGGAGGCACCGTGACACATCGGCCGGGCCACGGGCCCGCAGCCCCCGCCCCGGAGCGCCCGGTGCGGGTGCTCGTCGCCGAGGACCAGGCCGCGGTCCGCGCCGGCCTGGTACTGATCCTGGGCTCCGCGCCGGACGTCGAGGTGGCCGGGGAGGCCGCCGACGGCGTCGAGGCCGTGCGGCTGGCCCGCGAACTGCGGCCGGACGTGGTGCTGATGGACGTGCAGATGCCCCGGCTGGACGGGGTCTCGGCGACCCGGCGGATCGTCGGGGACGGCCTCGCGGACGTGCTGGTGCTGACCACCTTCGACCTCGACGAGTACGTCTTCGGCGCGCTGCGCGCCGGGGCCGCCGGGTTCCTGCTCAAGGACACCGACGCCCGCGCCCTGGTCGAGGGGGTGCGGCTGGTGGCGCGCGGGGAGGGGATGATCGCTCCCGCGGTGACCCGCAGGCTGATCAGCGCCTTCGCCCGGCCTGCGGGCAGGCGCGCGGAGCCGGCCGACCCGCGGGTGCTCGACGGCCTGACCCGCCGCGAGCGGGAGGTCCTGGCCTGCGTGGGCGAGGGGATGTCCAACGCGGAGATCGCCTCGCACCTGGGGATGGCGGAGGCGACGACGAAGACCCATGTGAGCCGGATGCTGGGGAAACTCGGGCTGCGCAGCAGGGTGCAGGCCGCGGTGCTGGCCCAGGAGCTGGGCCTCGGCGGGCCGGGCTGAGCGGTGCCGGACCGAGCGGCGCCGGACGGGCCGGGAGGTGCGGGCCGGGGGCCGGAGGAAGCCGGGGCACGAGGGCGCGAAGGCACGGGGGCCGGGCCGCCGGGCGCCGGGGCGTCAGGGGCCGGGGAACGGAAGAACCGGCCGGTGCGTGGGCGTCAGGCGACGTTCACGCGCTGGCCGGGGGGCGCGGCCTCGAGCCAGGCGAGGAAACCCGTCAGGGCGTCGTCGCTCATGGCGAGCTCGAGTCCTTCGCCGCGGTGGGTGCAGGCGAGGACCACCGAGTCGTCGAGGAGCGCGAGCTCCTCCTCGCCCATCGGGGTGCGGCGGTGCAGAACCCCGATCTCGGCGCGTTCCAGCACGTGGCGGGGGCGCAGGGCGTAGGAGAAGACGCGGAACCACTCGATGCGGTCGCTGCTGTAGCGGGCCACACCGTACACCCAGCCCTTGCCTCCGCCCTCGGCCGCCGTACCGGCGGCAGTCGGGCCGGCGGACACCGGGTGGAGCCGCAGGCTGCAGTCGAAGGTGCCGCCGGAGCGCTGGATGACCCTGCGCCGCAGGCCGAAGGCGACCAGCGCCAGGACCAGGACCGCAATGCAGCAGGCGACCACGACGAGAGCGAGGATCACGCTGACCACCTCCTCGCTTCGACGGTTAGGAAACTCTACCGCTCATCACGGGTCCGGCGAGCGGGCCGCCGCCCGACGGGGCGGCCCGCCTGCCGGAAGTGCTCACCGGTGTACGCCGGCGACCGCACGCAGACGGATCTCCGCGCGCCGCTCGGCGGCGGCGTCGGCCTCCGCCTTGGCGCGCTCCAGGGCACGCTCGGCGCGGCCGACGTCGATCTCGTCCGCGAGCTCGGCGATCTCCGCGAGGACGGAGAGCTTGTTGTCGGCGAACGAGATGAAACCGCCGTGGACGGCGGCGACGACGGTTGCGCCGTCGGAGGTGCGGACGGTCACCGGGCCGGACTCCAGCACGCCGAGGAGCGGCTGGTGCCCCGGCATGATGCCGATGTCACCCGACGGCGTACGTGCGACGACCAGGGTCGCCTCGCCGGACCAGACGTTGCGGTCGGCCGCGACGAGCTCGACGTGCAGCTCGGCCAAGATGGCTCCTCGGGTCTGCCGCCCGCCTGGTGCGGCGGGCGTCGTGTCAAAGAATAACGGGGGCGGGAGGGGGGCGGCGAACACCGCCCCCCTCCCCGGCCGGGGCCGGTGACCGGCAGGTCACCGGACCGGCTCAGGAGACGCCCAGCTCCTTGGCGTTCTTCTCCAGGTCCTCGATGCCGCCGCACATGAAGAAGGCCTGCTCGGGGAAGTGGTCGTACTCGCCGTCGGCGATCGCGTTGAACGCGTGGATCGACTCGTCCAGCGGGACGTCCGATCCGTCGACACCGGTGAACTGCTTCGCCACGTGGGTGTTCTGCGACAGGAAGCGCTCGATGCGGCGGGCCCGGTGGACGGTGAGCTTGTCCTCCTCGCCGAGCTCGTCGATGCCGAGGATCGCGATGATGTCCTGCAGGTCCTTGTACTTCTGCAGGATCCCCTTGACCCGCACCGCGCACTCGTAGTGGTCCTGCGCGATGTAGCGCGGGTCCAGGATGCGGGAGGTGGAGTCCAGCGGGTCCACCGCCGGGTAGATGCCCTTCTCCGAGATCGGGCGCGACAGAACGGTGGTCGCGTCCAGGTGGGCGAAGGTGGTGGCCGGCGCCGGGTCGGTCAGGTCGTCCGCGGGGACGTAGATCGCCTGCATGGAGGTGATCGAGTGACCGCGGGTCGAGGTGATGCGCTCCTGCAGGAGGCCCATCTCGTCCGCCAGGTTCGGCTGGTAGCCCACCGCGGAGGGCATGCGGCCCAGCAGGGTGGAGACCTCGGAACCGGCCTGGGTGAAGCGGAAGATGTTGTCGATGAAGAACAGCACGTCCTGCTTCTGCACATCGCGGAAGTACTCCGCCATGGTCAGGCCGGCCAGCGCCACGCGCAGACGGGTGCCCGGGGGCTCGTCCATCTGACCGAAGACCAGGGCGGTCTTGTCGATGACGCCCGAGTCGGTCATCTCCTCGATGAGGTCGTTGCCCTCACGGGTGCGCTCGCCGACGCCGGCGAACACCGAGACGCCCTCGTGGTTGTTGGCGACGCGGTAGATCATCTCCTGGATGAGCACCGTCTTGCCGACACCGGCACCGCCGAACAGGCCGATCTTGCCGCCCTTGACGTACGGGGTCAGCAGGTCGATGACCTTGACGCCGGTCTCGAACATCTCGGTCTTGGACTCGAGCTGGTCGAAGGCCGGGGCCTTGCGGTGGATCGGCCAGCGCTCGGTGACCTCGACCGTGGACGGGTCCACGTTGAGGATCTCGCCGAGGGTGTTGAACACCTTGCCCTTGGTGACGTCACCGACGGGGACGGTGATGCCCGCGCCCGTGTCGGTCACCGGGGCCTGGCGGACCAGGCCGTCGGTGGGCTGCATGGAGATGGTGCGCACCAGGCCCTCGCCCAGGTGCTGCGCGACCTCGAGGGTCAGCGTCTTGACGGCGCCGTCCTGGGCCGGGTCGGCGACGTCGACCTTGAGCGCGTTGTAGATCTCGGGCATCGCGTCGACGGGGAACTCCACGTCGACGACCGGCCCGATGACCCGCGCGACGCGGCCCGTCGCCGTGGTCGTCTCAACAGAGGTGGTCATAGTTGTCAGTCACTCCCCGCGGTCGCGTCGGCCAGGGCACTCGCGCCACCGACGATCTCGCTGATCTCATTGGTGATTTCGGCCTGGCGGGCCGCACTGGCAAGCCGCGAGAGCGACTTGATGAGCTCCTCGGCGTTGTCGGTCGCCGACTTCATCGCCCGGCGGCGGGCGGCGTGCTCGGAGGCAGCCGACTGCAGCAGGGCGTTGTACACGCGGCTCTCGACGTACCGCGGCAGCAGGGCGTCCAGGACGTCCTCGGCCGACGGCTCGAAGTCGTACAGGGGGAGGGCCTCCCCCTCCTTGGCGGTCTCCTCGTCCGACTCCGCCCTGTCCAGGCTGAGCGGCAGCAACCGGACGTCGACCGGGGTCTGCGACACCATCGAGACGAACTCGGTGAAGACGATGTGCAGCTCGTCGACGCCGCCGGCGGCCGTCTCGGTGGTGAAGGCCTCGATGAGGCCGCCCGCCACCTTCTTGGCGTCCGCGTAGGTCGGCTGGTCGGTGAAGCCGGTCCAGGCGTCCGCAACCTCGCGCTGGCGGAAGTTGTAGTACGCCACGCCCTTGCGGCCGACGATGAAGGTCCGGACCTGCTTGCCCTCCGCCTCCAGCCGCTCGGTCAGCTTGTCCGCCGCCTTGATGGCGTTGGACGAGTAGCCGCCGGCCAGGCCGCGGTCGCTCGTGACGAGCAGGACCGCGGCGCGGACCGGGTTCTCGGCCTCGGTGGTGAGCGGGTGCTCGGTGGTGGAGCCGGTGGCCACCGCGGTCACCGCGCGGGTGAGCTCACGCGCGTACGGCGTCGACGCCGCCACCGCCCGCTGCGCCTTGACGATGCGGGAGGCGGCGATCATCTCCATCGCCTTGGTGATCTTCTTGGTCGCGGTGACGGACCGGATGCGTCGCTTGTAGACGCGAAGCTGGGCTCCCATAAGCTCAGACCTCGCCCAGGAGCTTGCCGTCCGCGGTCTCGAACTGCCGCTTGAAGTCGGCCACCGCGGCCGTGAGCGCCTCGACGGTCTCGTCCGGCAGCTTGCCGGTCTCGACGATGCCGTTGAGGAGGTCCTTCTTCTCGCGGCGCAGGTGGTCCAGCAGCTCCTTCTCGAAGCGGCGGATGTCCTCGACCGGGACGTCGTCCAGCTTGCCGGTGGTGCCGGCCCAGATGGAGACGACCTGCTCCTCGATCGGGAACGGCGCGTACTGGCCCTGCTTGAGCAGCTCGACCATGCGCTTGCCGCGCTCCAGCTGCTGCTTGGAGGCCGCGTCCAGGTCGGAGCCGAAGGCGGCGAACGCCTCGAGCTCGCGGTACTGGGCCAGGTCCACGCGCAGACGGCCGGAGACCTGCTTCATGGCCTTGATCTGCGCGGAACCGCCGACGCGGGAGACCGAGATGCCGACGTTCAGGGCCGGGCGCTGGCCGGCGTTGAACAGGTCGGACTCCAGGAAGCACTGGCCGTCGGTGATGGAGATGACGTTGGTCGGGATGAACGCCGAGACGTCGTTGCCCTTGGTCTCGACGATCGGCAGGCCGGTCATCGAGCCGGCGCCCATGTCGTCGGAGAGCTTGGCGCAGCGCTCCAGCAGGCGGGAGTGCAGGTAGAAGACGTCGCCCGGGTAGGCCTCGCGGCCCGGCGGACGGCGCAGCAGGAGGGACACGGCGCGGTAGGCGTCGGCCTGCTTGGTCAGGTCGTCGAAGACGATCAGGACGTGCTTGCCCTCGTACATCCACTGCTGGCCGATGGCCGAACCGGTGTAGGGGGCGATGTACTTGAAGCCCGCCGGGTCGGACGCCGGGGCGGCGACGATGGTGGTGTACTCCAGGGCGCCGGCCTCCTCCAGCGCACCGCGCACGGACGCGATGGTGGAGCCCTTCTGGCCGATCGCGACGTAGATGCAGCGGACCTGCTTCTTCGGGTCGCCGGAACGCCAGTTGTCGCGCTGGTTGATGATCGTGTCGACCGCGAGGGCGGTCTTGCCGGTCTGGCGGTCGCCGATGATCAGCTGGCGCTGGCCGCGGCCGATCGGGGTCATCGAGTCGACGGCCTTCAGGCCGGTCTGCATCGGCTCGTGGACCGACTTGCGCTGCATGACGGTCGGGGCCTGCAGCTCCAGCGCGCGGCGGCCGGAGGTCTCGATCTCGCCGAGGCCGTCGATCGGGTTGCCCAGCGGGTCGACGACGCGGCCGAGGTAGCCCTCGCCGACCGCGACCGACAGGACCTCGCCCGTGCGGCGGACCGTCTGGCCCTCCTCGATGCCGCTGAACTCACCGAGGATGACGACACCGATCTCGCGCTCCTCGAGGTTGAGGGCGAGGCCGAGGGTGCCGTCCTCGAACTTCAGCAGCTCGTTCGCCATGACCGAGGGAAGGCCCTCGACCTTGGCGATACCGTCGCCTGCGACGGTGACAGTGCCGACCTCCTCGCGAGAGGCGGCGTCCGGCTTGTACGACTGGACGAAATTCTCCAGCGCGTCCCGGATCTCCTCCGGCCGGATCGTGAGCTCCGCCATCTGGTGTCCCTGCTCTCCTAGTTGGGCCCGAAGTTTTCCTGGGGGTCTGGGGGCTGCACCCGACGCGACGGGTACTGCGGGCCCCCAGAAGACTCCAGTCACGGCCCAACCCGGGCCGCTTCCATGCTTGTTGTTGTGCCGGTGTGCTTCTCGCGCGGCGGTCAGCCGGCGAGCCTGCGGGTTGCGTCGTCGATCCGGCTGCCGACGGTGCCCTCGATGACCTCGTCGCCGATGCGCACCCTGATCCCGCCGACGACCTCGGGGTCGACGTCGAGGTTGAGGTGGACCGTGCGGCCGTACAGCCTGCCCAGCGCCGCGCCGAGGCGCGTGCGCTGCACGTCGCTGAGCGGGACCGCGCTGGTCACCACGGCGACCACCCTGCCCCTGCGGGCGGCGGCCAGCTTGGAGTACTCCTCCAGGCCACCTTCCAGGCTACGTCCTCGCGGACGGGTCACCAGCCGGGTGACCAGCCGCTCGGTGACGATGTCCGCGCGGCCGCCGAGCAGGTCGCGGACCAGGTCGGCCCGGGCCGAGACGGTCGAGGCCTGCTCGGTGAGCGCGGCCCGCAGCTCGGGGTCGGAGGCGACGATGCGTCCGAAGCGGAACAGCTCGTCCTCGACGTCGTCGAGTGCGTCGACGCGCTGGGCGCCGATCAGCTCGGCGACGGTCGACAGCTCCTCGACGGCGTCGGTCAGGTCACGCGGCTGCGACCAGCGGCTCCGGACCATCCCGGAGACCAGCTCGATCGTCTCCTCGCCGACCTGGCCGGCCAGGAGGCGCGACACCAGGTCGGCCTTGGCCTGCCCGGCCTGCGCCGGATCGGTGAGGATCCGGCGCAGCGACACCTCGCGGTCGAGCAGCCCCGTGACGGCGGCCAGTTCCTCGGCGAGCACGGACGCGCGGACAGAGGTGTTGTCCGTCAGCGCGTCGAGCCGCTCGCGTGCGGCAGCCAGTGCCTCGCGGCTTGCTCCGTTCATCGGGCAGCGCCCTCCTCGGCGCGGTCCTCGAGCGCGTCGAGGAACCGGTCGATGACACGGCTCTGCCGGGCGTGGTCCTCGAGGGACTCCCCGACGAGCCTGCCGGCCAGGTCGGTGGCGAGCCTGCCGACGTCCTGGCGCAGGGTGAGCGAGGCCTGCTTGCGGTCGGCCTCGATCTGGGCGTGGCCGGCAGCGATGATCTCCTCACGCTGCCGCTGGCCCTCGGCACGCATCTCGGCGATGAGCGCAGCGCCCTGCTCCTGCGCCTCCTGGCGCAGGCGCGCGGCCTCGTGCCGGGCCTCGGCGAGCTGCTCCTTGTACTCGGCGAGCACGCTCTGGGCCTCGGCCTGCATGGCCTCCGCCCGCTCGATGCCGCCCTCGATGGCGTCCGTGCGGTCCGCCAGCGCCTTCTGAGCCTTGGGAAGGACGAGCTTCCACAGGACACCGAAGAGGATGACGAAGCAGACGGCGCCCCAGAACAGGTCCGCCGGAGCGGGCAGGAGGATCCCGATGCCCTCGGGTGCCTCCGCCGCCAGCGGTGTCGTCGTCGTCGTCATCGTGATCACTGGAAGAGGAAGCCGGCGACGAGACCGATGAGGGCGAGGACCTCGATGAACGCGAGACCCAGGAACATGGTGGTGCGGAGCATCGGGGCGGCCTCGGGCTGGCGGGCCATGCCCTCGATGGTCTTGCCGACCATGATGCCCAGACCGATGCCGGGGCCGATGGCAGCCAGGCCGTAACCGATGGCGTTGAGGTTGCCGGAGACGGCGTCGGCCGCGGCGAGGATGTTGCTCACTGGTTTTCCTTCCATGGTGTGGCGTACGGCGAGGAGTACGCCGTACGTCGGTTCAGTCCGCGAGGCTCAGTGTTCGTGGCTGATCGCCATGTTGATGTACATCGCGGTGAGCAGCGTGAAGATGTAGGCCTGCAGCGCTGCGACGAAGAGCTCGAACCCGGTGAAGGCGAGGCCCATCACCGCGGAGCCGGCTCCGGCGACGGGCAGCAGCCCGCCGCCGTGGAGCAGCAGGTACGAAGCTCCACTGAAGAAGAGGACGAGGAGGATGTGGCCGGCCATCATGTTCGCCAGGAGCCGGAGCATCAGCGAGAAGGGCCGGATGATCAGGGCCTGGAGGGCCTCCAGGAGGATCACCACCGGGGCCAGGGCCTTCGGCACGCCGGGGACGACCGTCTGGACCTTGATGTAGCCGAACAGGCCGTGCTCGCGGACGCCGTCCACGTGGTAGATCGCCCAGGTGATCATGGCCAGCAGGAAGGGCAGCCCGATGGTCGAGCTCGCCGCGATGTTCACGCCGGGGACGATCGCCAGGATGTTGGCGCCGAGGACGAAGAAGAAGAGGGTGACCAGGTAAGGCAGGTACCTGGTGCCCTTCACCCGGCCCAGCGTCTCCAGGGCGATGGAGTTCCGCACGAAGTCGATGGCCGTCTCGGCGACGTTCTGACCGCCGCGCGGCACACGCTGCGGATTGCGCATCGCGATGGCGAACAGGGCCGCGATCACGAGGGTGACCAGCACCAGGGCAATGCGGATGCGGTTGAGTTCGAAGACCGTTCCCTCGAAGAGGACCGCGTCGGGGAAGAACTCGGAGATTGACGGCGTGTGGAATTCGCCGTCGCCGCCCGCTGCGAGCGGCGTCTGGGTCAGCGCAAGCGCGTTCAGCGTGTGCTCCATGTTTGAGGGCCGAAGGAAGCTTCAGCTGCAGCCGTACATGACATACAGGGTCGATTGCACACCGGCTGGGCCGGCGGCCGGTCCGGATCGGACGGCGCGCCTGCGGCGGGAGTGAGCACCATGTGCCGATGCGTCCGCCCTTGGCACGCCCGAACGGGGCCGGTCGAGAGCGGTCAGTCCCTGTGAGCCGTTCCGAAGACCCGCCCAGCAACCACTTTCCGCGCTACTAACATACCAACCCTTTACCTTGCCCGTCATCGGCCCCCTCCCCCGCCGCCGGCGTCCTTCCCCAGCTCGGGGTTGACGTAAGCCATGCGGGCGCGGTAGAGGACCATCGCCTCCAGGGCGAGGAACCCGAAGGTTCCGACGAGGAAAGCGCCGAAGAACATCCAGGTCGAGAAGAAGTCCCGGCCCTGCAGGAGCCAGAGCACCAGGACCAGCAGGATGATCTTGATCAGCCAGGAGCCCATGACCGCGGCCGCGAGCTGCTGCGGTGCGAGCCGCACGGTCACCAGGCCCACCAGCGCGGTCACCGCGAGGAAGACCACGGGGACGGCGATGCCCAGCAACCCGCCGACCGCACCGGCCCCGCCGTCCACGGCGTAGCCGACGAGGGCCGCCACGGCCGCCGCGGCGAGCGCGCCGAGCAGGCCGAGCCGGAGTACCCGGAGCATGGCCTCGCTCACGGTCACCGGTCGGCCCGGTGCACCGCGTTGCGCACGTGTGGGCATGGCGTCTCCCATGGATCGGGACTGGCGGAAGTTGTCACGGGGAGCCCTCGGGGGCACCGGCCCGGATCACCGTACGATTCAGCGCCCCATCGCCGATGGGGCTGAGTGCAGGAGCTGACGTTCGGCGCTTGTGCAAGGTATCACAAGCGTTCCGGCGCCAGTTTCCCCGGCCGGGCCCAGGTTTCCCGGACGAGGGAGACGTTCCGCACACTCGCTTGCCCGAGGGGCGCCGGGGTGGCCCTTATCACACTTTCCGTAGTGCCGGCGTAAAGGCCTCGCCGGCCCCTGCCCGCAGGCCGGGCGGGCCTCAGCCCACCCGCGCCTCCCGCTCCTCCCGGGCCCCGGCCGGACCGGTGCCGGCGCCGAGGGCGTGCGCGCCGTTGGCCCCGCGGGCGGCCTCCTCCGCCGTGGGCGCCCTGTCCGCACCCGGCTCCGTCCCGGCCCCGGCGGCCCGGGCCCGCCGCCGGTAGCGCGGCGGGACGAACGCCTCCGCCCAGCGCGGGGCGCGGGGCTTGAACCGCGGCAGGAGGAGCACCACCAGGCCGGCCGCGCTCAGCACCACGATCGCCAGCATGATCAGCAGGCTGTTGGACTGCACCGAGACCGCGACCGCGCCGAAGGCGATCAGCGCCGACCAGAAGTACATGATCAGCACGGCCCGGCTGTGGGAGTGGCCCACCTCCAGCAGACGGTGGTGCAGGTGGCCGCGGTCGGCGGCGAACGGCGACTGGCCCTTCCAGGTGCGGCGCACGATCGCCAGCACCAGGTCGGCGGCCGGGATCGCGATGACCGTCAGCGGCAGCAGCAGCGGGATGTAGACCGGCACCATGGCGTGCACCGTGTTCCGCTCAGAGCCGGTGAGGGGGGTGATCGCGTCCGGGTCGACCTGCCCGGTGATCGACACCGCGGCGCCGGCCAGCATCAGGCCGATCAGCATCGACCCCGAGTCGCCCATGAAGATCCGCGCCGGGTGCAGGTTGTGCGGCAGGAAGCCCACGCACATGCCGATCAGGATGGCGCTGAACAGCGTCGCCGAGGCGGCCGTCTCCATCCCGTAGCCGTACCAGAGGCGGTAGGCGTACATGAAGAACGCCAGGGCCGCGATGCAGACCATGCCCGAGGCCAGGCCGTCCAGGCCGTCCACGAAGTTCACCGCGTTGATGGTGACGACGACCACGGCCACCGTCAGCAGGGTGGACACCCCGGGACTGAGCGAGACGCCGCCGACGAAGGGCACCGGCAGGTAGAGGATCTGCAGGCCCTGCAGGACCATCACCGCCGCGGCGACCATCTGGCCGCCGAGCTTGATCAGGGCGTCCACGCCCCACTTGTCGTCCAGCACGCCCAGGATCCAGATGATCCCGGCGCCGGCCAGGAGCGCCCGGGGCTCGTCGGAGAGGGTGAACATCTTCCCGACGTTGGTCAGCTGCGAGGCGACCAGCAGGCCCGCGCACAGGCCGCCGAACATGGCGATGCCGCCGAGGCGCGGTGTCGGCTCCCGGTGCACGTCACGGGCCCGGATCTCCGGCATGGCCCCGGCCGCGATCGCGAACTTCCGCACCGGGCCGGTCAGCAGGTAGGTGACGGCGGCCGTGATGCAGAGGGTCAGCAGGTATTCACGCAAAATTCGCTCCCCGGAGCATCGCAGCGCTGGTCCTCACAGCGACACAGCCTATTCGGGTCCGGGCCCCGGCTGTGAACACGGACGAGGACGCCGGGGGCGGCCGGACGGTTGCACCGTCACGCCTGCCCCGGACGGGGCGGGAAGCGCGCCGTCAGGTCGGCGACCTCCGCCGCCACTCCCCGCGCGCCGCGCAGCGCCCTGCCGATCAGGTCGGCGATCAGCGCCGCCTCGTCCTCCCCCATCCCCTGGCACGTCACCGAGGCGGTGCCCAGCCGGATCGCCGAACCGGCCGAGGGCGGCCGCGGGTCCCCGGGCACCGCGCACTTGTCGACCACGATGCCCGCACCGGCGCAGCGCGCCCGGGCCTGCTGCCCGTCCAGGCCGAGGCCGGTGACCCCCGCGACCATCAGGTGGGTGTCGGTGCCGCCGGTGCGCAGGGCCAGCCCCTGCCCGGCCAGGCCCGACGCGAGCGTCCGGGCGTTGGCCACCACCTGCCGCGCGTACCGCGCGAACGCCGGGGTCGCCGCCTCGGCGAAGGCGACCGCCTTGGCCGCCACGACGTTCATGTGCGGGCCGCCCTGGGAGAACGGGAAGACCGCCCGGTCGATCCGGCGGGCCAGCTGCGCACCGCACAGGATCAGCCCGCCGCGCGGCCCGCGCAGCAGCTTGTGGGTGGTGCCGGTGACCACGTCGGCGTACGGCACGGGGTCGGGCGCCGCGCCGCCGGCCACCAGCCCGAGGGTGTGGGCGGCGTCCACCACCAGGTACGCCCCCACCTCGTCGGCGATCTCCCGGAACGCCGCGTGGTCGAGGTGGCGCGGGTAGGAGATCGCGCCGCACACGATCGCCTTGGGCCGGTGCGCCAGCGCCAGTTCGCGCACCCGGTCCATGTCCACCAGCCCGGTGCGCGGGTGCACCCCGTAGCCGACGAAGTCGAACCAGCGGCCGGAGAAGTTGGCCCGGGAGCCGTGGGTGAGGTGCCCGCCCTCGGGCAGCCCCATCGCCAGCACGGTGTCGCCGGGCACCAGCAGGGCCGCGTAGGCGGCCAGGTTGGCCGAGGAGCCCGAGTACGGCTGCACGTTGGCGTGCTCGGCGCCGAACAGCGCCGTGGCCCGCTCGACCGCCAGCTGCTCCGCCAGGTCGACGATCTCGCAGCCCGCGTGGTACCGGGCGCCCGGGTAGCCCTCGGCGTACTTGTCGGTCAGCACGCTGCCCAGCACCGCCAGGACGGCGGGCGAGGTGAAGCTCTCCCCGGCGAGCAGCTGCAGCCGGGTCCTCTGCCGCTCCTCCTCGGCGCGGACGATGTCCGCCAGCCGCGGGTCGACGCGGTCCAGCAGCTCGAGACCGGGGCTTGCGGCCCGGTCTGCGGCGGACGTGCTCGGCGGTGTTCCGGCGACCGTCATGGCGGGACTCTCCGGACGTGGGGAGCTGGAGGGCCCGGACACCCCGGGCCCTCCCCACTGTAGGGCGGGGCCCGGGGCCCCGCCCGGCGAGCGGGGACGGCGGCGTGAGCGGGACGGGGAGCGGCGGGAGCGGGCGCGGGACGGCGCGGTGCAGCAGGACGCGGTGCACCGCGCGGCTGCGCACGGCGCGGCCGGGGGCCGGGGGCCGGTCCCGGGTGCTACCGGCTGGGGGCGGGGACGCCGGTGAGCGCGGTGACGACCGGGTCCAGGGCGCTGCGGATCTCCTCGCCGCAGTTGCGGAAGACCGTGATCGGCGCCCCGTACGGGTCCTGCACCTCGTCGGCGTCGGGGTCGGGCGCCAGCAGCCAGCCGCGCAGCGCGGCGGCCGCGCGCACCAGGGCGCGGGCGCGCTCGACGACCCCGCCCTCGGGCAGGGTGGCCGGGTCTATCGCCCGCACCAGACGGTTGAACTCCTTGAGAGTGAAGGTGCGCAGGCCCGCCGCGTGCCCCATGGAGACCACCTGGGCGCGGTGGTCCCGGGTGGCGGTGAGCACCAGGTCCGCCTCGGCCACGTGCTCGTCCAGCAGTTCCCGGCCGGTGAACCCGTCGGTGCACGCACCGTACTCGGCCAGCACCGTGGCGGCGTGCGCCTCCATCGGGGCGCCCTCGTGCCCCCAGGTCCCGGCGCTCTCCACGACGATGCCGGCCGCGGCGTCGCCGAGCCGGCGGGCGAGCTCGTGCCGGGTCATCCGCTCGGCGATCGGCGACCGGCACACGTTGCCGGTGCACACGTGCAGGATGCGGAAGCCGTCCGGCCGGGCGGCGCGGGCCGGTATGCCCCACCGGGGCTGCGTGCGTCCCGGCCCGGCCGGCGGCTCGTGCCCGGTCACTGCGCCGGACCCCGCCCCGTCGGCGGGGCGGTGCGCCGGGTCACTGGCCGACCTCCAGGTCGGGTACGACCTTGCGCAGCTCCTCCGCGGACAGCGCGCCCTCGCGCAGCAGCACCGGGACCCTGCCCGTGACGTCCACGATCGAGGACGGCACGGCGGCCGGGGTCGGTCCGCCGTCGAGGTAGACGGAGACCGAGTCCCCGAGCATGTCCTGGGCCGCGTCGCAGTCCTGCGGGGAGGGGCGCCCGGTGAGGTTGGCGCTGCTGACCGCCATCGGGCCGGTCTCGGTGAGCAGTTCGATGGCGACCGGGTGCAGCGGCATCCGCACCGCGACGGTGCCGCGGGTGTCCCCCAGGTCCCAGCGCAGCGACGGCTGGTGGCGGGCCACCAGGGTCAGGGCGCCGGGCCAGAAGGCGTCCACCAGCTCCCACGCCTGCTCGGAGAAGTCGGTGACCAGACCGTGCAGGGTGTTCGGGGAGCCGACGAGCACCGGGGAAGGCATGCTGCGGCCGCGTCCCTTGGCCTCCAGCAGGTCGCCGACGGCCTCGGGGGAGAACGCGTCCGCGCCGACGCCGTAGACGGTGTCGGTCGGCAGGACGACGAGTTCACCGCGACGCACGGCCGACGCGGCCTCGCGCAGCCCGGCAGCGCGGTCGGTGGGGTCGGTGCAGTCGTAACGCCGGGCCATCAGATTGCCTCCCTGTCGTGTTCCGCCGGCACGGCGCCGCCCTGCGCGCCGTGCCCCTGTGCCCGCCCGGGGAGCGACCCCCGGACCCCCGGCCCGAGTTCCCCCGCCGTCACGGCGTCGCCCTGCGCGCCGTGCCCCTGTGCCCGCCCGGGGAGCGACCCCCGGACCCCCGGCCCGAGATCCCCCGCCGTCACGGCGTCGCCCTGCGCGCGGTCGTGAACCGGGGCCGGTTGTTGAGGTCGCGGTGATCGGCCGCGTCCACCCAGCCGGCCTCCTCGTTGAAGATCCAGGGCACCTGACCGCCCTGGGTGTCGGCGTGCTCGACGACGACCACGCCGCCCGGCCGCAGCAGCCGGCGCGCGGTGCGCTCGATGCCGCGGATGGTGTCCAGGCCGTCCTCGCCGGAGAACAGCGCGAGCTGCGGGTCGTGGTCGCGCGCCTCGGGCGCGACGTACTCCCACTCGGTCAGCGGGATGTACGGCGGGTTGCTGACCAGCAGGTCGACCTGCCCGTTCAGCTCGGGCAGCGCGGTCAGGGCGTCGCCGTGGTGCAGGACGACCCTGGTGCCCTCGACGTTGAGCCGGGCCCACTTCAGGGCCTTCTCGTCGAGTTCGACGGCGTGCACGCGCGAGCGCGGCACCTCCTGGGCCAGGGCCAGCGCTATGGCCCCGGAGCCGGTGCACAGGTCGACGATCAGCGGCTCGGCGACGTCCATGGCGCGCACCGCGTCTATCGCCCAGCCGACCACCGTCTCCGTCTCCGGCCGGGGCACGAAGACCCCGGGCCCGACCTGGAGCTCCAGGTAGCGGAAGAAGGCGCGCCCGGTGATGTGCTGGAGCGGTTCGCGGGCCTCGCGGCGGGCGATCGCCTCCCAGTAGCGGGCGTCGAAGTCGGAGTCGGGCACGGTGTGCAGTTCGCCGCGCTTGACCCCGTGCACGTAGGCGGCGAGCTCCTCGGCGTCGAAGCGCGGGGAGGGCACGCCGGCGTCGGCCAGCCGCTGGGTCGCCTGCGCGACCTCTGCGAGCAGCAGGTTCACTGGGGCCCTCCTGACGGGGAAACGGTCGGTTGCGCTCGACGCACGTTACTGCGGCCGGCTCACTGCGCCGCGGCGAGCTTGGCGGCGGAGTCCGCGTCGACGCACGCCTGGATCACCGCGTCCAGGTCCCCGTCGAGGACCTGGTCGAGGTTGTAGGACTTGAACCCCACCCGGTGGTCGGAGATCCGGTTCTCGGGGAAGTTGTAGGTGCGGATGCGCTCGGAGCGGTCCACCGTGCGCACCTGGCTGCGCCGGGCGTCCGACGCCTCCTTCTCGGCCTCCTCCTGGGCCGCTGCGAGCAGGCGGGCGCGCAGGATGCGCATCGCCTGCTCCTTGTTCTGCAGCTGGCTCTTCTCGTTCTGGCAGGAGACGACGATGCCGGTGGGCATGTGGGTGATGCGCACCGCGGAGTCGGTGGTGTTGACCGACTGCCCGCCGGGCCCGGAGGAGCGGTAGACGTCGATCCGCAGGTCGTTGGCGTTGATCTCGACGTCGACGTCCTCGGCCTCGGGCAGGACGAGCACGCCGGCCGCGGAGGTGTGGATGCGCCCCTGGGACTCGGTGGCGGGGACGCGCTGCACGCGGTGCACGCCGCCCTCGTACTTCAGCCGGGCCCACACGCCCTGGCCGGGCTCGGCCGGGCCGCCGCCCTTGGTCTTCACGGCCACCGAGACGTCCTTGTAGCCGCCGAGGTCGGAGGGGTTGGCCTCGATGATCTCGGTCTTCCAGCCCGCCCGTTCGGCGTAGCGCAGGTACATCCGCAGCAGGTCGCCGGCGAACAGCGCGGACTCCTCGCCGCCCTCGCCGGCCTTGACCTCGAGGATGACGTCCTTGTCGTCGCTGGGGTCGCGCGGGACGAGCAGCAGGCGGAGCCGGTCGGTCAGCTCCTCGCGCCGCAGTTCCAGCTCCTTGGCCTCGGCGGCGAAGTCGGGGTCGTCGGCGGCCAGCTCGCGGGCGGTGGCGATGTCCTCGCCCGTCTGCTTCCACTCCCGGTAGGCGCCGACGATCGGGGTGAGCTCGGCGTAGCGCTTGTTGAGCCTGCGGGCCTCGCGCTGGTCCGCGTGGACCGACGGGTCTGCGAGCTGCTTCTCGAGGTCGGCGTGCTCGCCGATCAGGTCCTCGACCGCCTCGAACATGGGCTTCCTCAAAGGTGGGTGCGGGTGCCGCGGTGGCGGGTGGTTGTCCGGTCGGTGACGACAAAGCGCCGGGCCCGGCCCCCCTCGGGAGGGAGGACTGCGGGACCGGCGCCTGTGGGTCGCTACTTCTGCGGCGAACCGAGCTTCTTGCCGAAGCGGGCCTCGAAGCGGGCGACGCGGCCGCCGGTGTCGAGGATCTTCTGCTTGCCCGTGTAGAACGGGTGGCACTGCGAGCAGACGTCGGCGCGGATGACGCCGTCGCTCTTGGTGCTGCGGGTGGTGAACTCGGCACCGCAGGTGCAGGTGACCTGGGTCTCGACGTACTCGGGGTGGATGTCGCTCTTCAAGGGGTTCTCCTAGGTTCGGGAGGGCTCCGGGTCGACGGGCCCCTCCTGCCCTCGGCGGACGGGAGGGTTGGGTGCCGGACGTGAACCGGGGCCGACGTGTCAGTCTGCCAGGACCGACCCGTACTTCCCAAACCGGCAGGAGGTCCCTGCTATTCCCCGGCCCCGGGAGCGGGGGTCCCGGATGCTGAAGACCCTCCCCGGGCGGCCGCCGACCCCTCGGTGGCGGAGGCGGGGACCCGCCGGTCGGCCCGCAGCGCCGTCCAGACCTCCTGCGCCCCCTTCGTCAGGGGGACGACCCGGTTGGGGTCGCCGGGGTCGTGGCGCACCGGCAGGGTGAGCATGTCGACGTCCTCGGAGCCGATCCGCCTCATGCTGCGGCCGAGGCCGGCCAGCGCCTCGACCGAGGCCAGCTCGGAGTCGGTGGTGACGCACTTCGTCGCGGCGTCCGCGACGTCGTAGAGCCTGGCCGGGCTCGTGAGCACCCCCAGCTCCTCGACCCGGTCCAGCAGCGCGGCCACGAACCGGTGCTGGAGCTCTATGCGGCCCAGGTCGCTGCCGTCGCCGACCCCGTGCCGGGTGCGGACGAACGCCAGGGACTGCTCGCCGTCCAGGACGTGGCGCCCGGCCTCCAGGTCCAGCTTGCTCCTGCGGTCGTGGATGGGCTTGTCGACGGTCAGCGGGACCCCGCCGAGCGCGTCGACGAGCTCGGTGAAGCCGGTGAAGTCGATCTCCACGTAGTGGTCCATGCGGATGCCGGTCATCGACTCCGCCGTCTTGACCGCGCAGGCCGGTCCGCCGACCGAGTAGGAGTCGTTGAACATCGCGTTCGCCTCGGCGGGCGCCGTGCCGCCGTCGCTCCTGGCGCACGGGGGGCGGTAGGTCCGGGTGTCGCGGGGGATGCTGACCACGGTGGCCCTGCGGTGGCCCTCGTGGACGTGGACGACCATCGCGGTGTCGGAGCGGGCGGTGCCGTCGTCGTCGCCGTAGGCGCCGTTCTCCCCGGCGCGCGAGTCCGAGCCGAGCAGGAGGATGTCCAGCGAACCGTTGTCGGCGTCCTCGGGGCGGTCGCCGCCCAGGACGCCGTTGATGTCGATGCCCTTGAGGTTGCCGTTGAGCTCCAGGTAGACGACGCCGAGGCCGAAACCGCCCAGGAGGAGCACGAAGGCGGTGATCCAGACCCCGGCCACCAGGGCGGGGCGGGAGCGCCCGGAACCGCTGCCCACCGGCTCGTTCCCGAAGTAGTCCATCCCGCCACCCCCTTCCTCGAGCCTTCACCTGCGGATACCCCGTTTCACCCCCTTCAGGCGCGCGGGGACCGCTTCCCGACACGAACGGCCCAGGGGCCGCCCCGCCGAGTGGCGGGGCGGCCCCCGGGGTGCCGCAGGACGGTTCGCGTCCGGTGGACGGGCCGTCAGTCGTTGCTGTTGCCGGGCGACGGCGTCGTCTTGGCGATCTGCATCAGGAACTCGGCGTTGCTCTTGGTCTTCTTCATCCGGTCCAGGAGCAGCTCGATGGCCTGCTGGGAGTCCAGGGCGTGCAGCACCCGGCGGAGCTTCCAGACGATCGCGAGCTCCTCGCCGCCGAGCAGGATCTCCTCCTTGCGGGTGCCGGACGCGTCGACGTCCACCGCGGGGAAGATGCGCTTGTCGGCGAGCTTGCGGTCGAGCTTGAGCTCCATGTTGCCGGTGCCCTTGAACTCCTCGAAGATCACCTCGTCCATGCGCGAGCCGGTCTCGACCAGCGCGGTGGCCAGGATGGTCAGCGAGCCGCCGTCCTCGATGTTGCGCGCGGCGCCGAAGAACTTCTTCGGCGGGTACAGCGCGGTGGAGTCGACACCACCGGACAGGATGCGGCCGGAGGCGGGCGCGGCCAGGTTGTAGGCGCGGCCCAGACGGGTGATGGAGTCCAGCAGCACGACCACGTCGTGGCCCAGCTCGACCAGGCGCTTGGCCCGCTCGATGGCCAGCTCGGCGACCGTGGTGTGGTCCTCGGCGGGCCGGTCGAAGGTCGAGGAGATGACCTCGCCCTTGACCGAGCGCTGCATGTCGGTGACCTCTTCGGGGCGCTCGTCCACGAGCACGACCATCAGGTGGCACTCGGGGTTGTTGTAGGTGATCGCGTTGGCGATCGCCTGGAGCACCATGGTCTTGCCGGTCTTGGGCGGGGCGACGATCAGGCCGCGCTGGCCCTTGCCGATCGGCGAGACGAGGTCGATGATCCGGTTCGTCAGGCCGTTGGACTCGATCTCCAGGCGGAGCCGGTCCTGCGGGTACAGCGGGGTGAGCTTGCCGAACTCGGGGCGGCCCCGGCCGGACTCGGGGGCCATGCCGTTGACCGAGTCCAGGCGCACCAGCGCGTTGAACTTCTCGCGGCGCTCGCCCTCGCGGGGCTGGCGCACGGCACCGGTGACGTGGTCGCCCTTGCGCAGGCCGTTCTTGCGGACCTGGGCGAGGGAGACGTAGACGTCGTTCGGGCCGGGCAGGTAGCCGGAGGTCCGGATGAAGGCGTAGTTGTCGAGGATGTCGAGGATGCCGGCGACCGGGATCAGGACGTCGTCCTCGGCGACCTGCGGCTCGCTCGCGAACTCGTCGCGCCCGCGGCGCCCGCGGCGGTCGCGGTAGCGGCCGCGGCGCCCGCGGCGCCCGCCCTCGAAGTCGTCGTCGTCGTGGGCCGCCGCTGCGCCGCCGCCCCCGCGGTTGCCGCGCTCGCCGCGGTTGCCGCCGTCGCCGCGGTTGCCGCCGTCGCCGCGGTTGCCGCCGTCGCCGCCGTCCTCGTTCTTGTTCCGGCGGTTGCCGCGCTCGGCACGCTCACCGCGCTCACCGCGGTCGGCACGCTCGCCGCGGTCGCGGCGCTCGCCGCGCTCGCCGCGCTCGGCACGGTCACCGCGCTCGTTCTTGTTGCGGCGGTCGCCCTGGCGGTCCTCGCCGGCGGTGCGGTCGGCGGTGCGGGCCTGGCGGCTCCCGTCACCGTCCTGGCCCTGGGCGGACGGCGCCTCCTTGACGGCCTTCGGCTCGCCGGCGGCCTCGCCCTGCCCGGCCGCGGCCTCGCCCTCGGGGCTGCCGGCGGGGGCGGTGGCGCGGCGCCTGCGGCGCTCGACGGGGGCCTCGTCGGAACCGGACTGGCCGGGGATCTCGATCTGGCCGCCGTCGGCCTTCTCGGTCTTCTCGGCCTTGTCCGCCGGTGCGGCCTCGCCGGTGCGGGCGCGCGAGGTGGTGCGGCGCTTGGGCTTGGCGGCGGCCGCGCCGTCGCCCTCGGAGGCGGCCGCGGCGGGGGCGGAGGCGCCCACGGACGCCTGCTTCTCCTTGATGACCTCGATCAGCTGGCTCTTGCGCATGCGCGCGGTGCCCCTGATGCCGAGGCCGGAGGCCAGCTGCTGGAGCTCTGCCAGCACCATGGCGTCCAGGCCGGTGCCCGACCGGCGGCGCCTGGGGGCAGCACCGGTGGCAGGCGCGGCGGGAGCGTCCGGAGCGGGCGCGGCGTCCGTACGCACGCCCATCAGATCGGTGGTGTCGCTCACGAAGGGTCCTTCCCTGGAGCGGGCGTCGGCCTGTCTGGCGCGGCGACCGGTTGTGCTGTCCGGTTCCGGTCCCGTCGCGCGGGCCCGGTCCGGGGCGGTGGTCCGCCCGGTGGCGGAGAATCAATGCGGGGTTTCCGGGGCGATGCGGTGATCAGACGTAGCTCGCACCGGTTCCGGAGCTCAGTGGCCACTGCTCAGGCAGCGCAGGAGGCTCCCGGAAGAAGAGCGGTCCCGAAGGGGGACACAGAGCACCGCGCCCTCGGGGCGCATGGTGCAGACATGAGATTAACACTACCGGATCCAACAAACATTCCCCCTTTCCGTGCCCGTTGGCGGGTGTCGTCGCAGCACGGTCGCTCATGCCCCCAGCGGGAGCACCGTCGCCCCCGACGGGTCGATCGCGAGGCGGCTGGCCGTCCAGGTGCCGTCCGCCATCAGGACCACCTTGTCGGCGGAGGCCTCGTCGGTGAGGGCGAGCACGGTGGGGCCGGCTCCGGAGATCACGGCCGGCACCCCCTCGGCCCGCAGTGCGTGCACCAGGTCGGCGCTGGCCTGCATCGCGGGGGCCCGGTACTCCTGGTGGAGGCGGTCCTCGGTGGCCGGCAGCAGCAGCTCGGGGCGCCTAGTCAGCGCCTCGACGAGCAGCGCGGCACGGCCCGCGTTGGCGGCCGCGTCCACGTGCGGGACTGTGCGCGGCAGCAGGCCGCGCGCGGTCTCCGTCAGGACGGGGTTCGCGGGCACGAACACCACGGGGACGACCGAGGGGGCGGGGTCCATCCGGACGGCGCGGGCGGCGCCGTTCTCGGTCCAGGCGAGGGTGAACCCGCCGAGCAGGCACGCCGCGACGTTGTCCGGGTGGCCCTCGATCTCGGTGGCGAGTTCGAGCAGCCCCGTCTCGTCGAGCCGCTCGGGCCCGCCTATGGTGACCGCCCGCGCGGCCATGATGCCGGCGCAGATGGCCGCGGAGGACGAGCCGAGGCCGCGGCCGTGCGGGATGCGGTTGGCGCAGACCACCTCGAGGCCGCGGGGCTGGCCGCCGAGGAGGTCGAAGGCGGTGCGCAGGGCCTTGACGACCAGGTGGTTCTCGTCCCGGGAGAGCGTCCGGGCGCCCTCTCCGGCGATGTCGACGTGCAGCCCGGAGTCGGCGACACGGACGACGACGTCGTCGTAGAGGCCGAGGGCCAGGCCGAGGGCGTCGAATCCGGGGCCGAGGTTCGCGCTGGTCGCGGGAACCCGGACGCGGACCGCTGCGGCGCGGAAGGCGGGACCGGCCATCTGTCGGGGACTCTCCTTGTGGGATGCGGAAGTGCTGCCTCGCGGCCCCGGCGGCCCTGCCGGGGGAATGCCGCGCGAGGACACGGCGCACTGCGGCGCCTGCGGGGAGCGGGCTGCTGGGTGCCGGGCGATGCCGATGGCACGGGACCGGGCGGAGCGACGCACCGCCGGTCACCGCCCAGCCTATCGAAGGAAGGTTCAGCGGCGACATACGGCGCACGGACAGCGCGTGGTGCGTGTCGTACGCCCGGCCGTGCGCCCCCGGTTCCCGAACCGGACCGGTCCGGGCCTGGCCTGGTCCGTTCCGGGGTCGGGGCCGGGATCCGTCCGGCGTCCGATCACCACTCTGCCCGCTTCCCCGCCCGGTGAAACCGGGCGGGGAAGGAGCGGTGGAACCGCGTCGGCGCGAGGGCCGGGCGCGGGGGCCGGGCCCGAGGCTGACGCCCGCGTCGGGGGTCCGCCCGTGTCGGGGGCCGCTGTGTCCGGGGGCCGCCGGTCACGGCGGCCCCCGGAACGGGAAGGGCCGTACCGAAACGGCGGAGCCCCGGGGCCTCAGGCGAGGCCGAGCTGCTCGGCCGCGGCGTCGGCGTCGACCGGCACGGTGAGCGGCTGCGGCGCGCCGGCCACGGCCCAGTCCGGGTCCTTCAGGCCGTTGCCGGTGACGGTGCACACGATCCGCTGGCCCGGGTCGACCTTGCCCTCGTCGGCCGCCTTGAGCAGGCCGGCGACGCTCGCCGCCGAGGCGGGCTCGACGAACACGCCCTCCTGTGCGGCCAGGAGCCGGTAGGCGGACAGGATCTGACGGTCGGTCACTGCCTCGATGAGGCCGCCGGACTCGTCGCGGGCGGCCTCGGCGAACTCCCAGGAGGCGGGGTTGCCGATGCGGATCGCGGTGGCGATGGTCTGCGGCTTCAGCACCGGGGCGCCGTTGACGATGGGCGCGGAGCCGGCCGCCTGGAAGCCCCACATCCGCGGGTTGCGGGTGGACATGCCGTCGGCGGAGTACTCGCGGTACCCCCTCCAGTAGGCGGTGATGTTGCCGGCGTTGCCGACGGGGAGCACGTGGATGTCGGGGGCGTCGCCGAGGGCGTCCACGATCTCGAAGGCCGCGGTCTTCTGGCCCTCGATGCGCACCGGGTTCACCGAGTTCACCAGCGCCACCGGGTACTTCTCCGACAGGGCGCGGGCCAGGGTCAGGCAGTCGTCGAAGTTGCCGTCCACCTGCAGGATGCGGGCGCCGTGCACCAGTGCCTGGCCCATCTTGCCCAGGGCGATCTTGCCCTGGGGCACCAGGACGGCGCTGACCATGCCGGCGCGCACCGCGTAGGCGGCGGCCGAGGCGGAGGTGTTGCCGGTGGAGGCGCAGATGACGGCCTGCGCGCCCTCCTCCTTGGCCCGGGTGATGGCCATGGTCATGCCGCGGTCCTTGAAGGAGCCGGTCGGGTTGGCCCCCTCGACCTTGAGGCGCACGTCGCAGCCGGTGCGCTCGGAGAGCACCTGGGCGGGGACGAGGGGGGTGCCGCCCTCCATCAGGGTGACCACCGGGGTGTCGGCCGTGACCGGGAGCCGGTCGCGGTACTCCTCGATGATCCCCCGCCACTGGTGGGTTCCCCGGCCCTGTCGGGCTGCTGCCTGAGGACGGTCGATGGCAGATGTCATGAGGTCCTTACTCCCCTTCCACACGCATGATGCTCGCGACGCCCCGGACGGTGTCCAGACTGCGCAACGCCTCCACAACGGCGGAGAGGGCGGCGTCGGGCGCGCGGTGGGTGACGACGACGAGCGAGGCGTCGCCGTCCTTGCCCTGCTGGCGCACGGTGTCGATGGAGACACCGTGCTCGGCGAAGACGAGGGCGACCTGGGCCAGGACGCCCGGCTTGTCGGCCACGTCGAGACTGATGTGGTAGCGCGTGACCACCTCGCCCATCGGGCTGACGGGCAGCCGGGTGTAGGCGGACTCCCCCGGCCCGGTGGTCCCGGCGACCTTGTTGCGGCACACGGCCACCAGGTCGCCCAGGACGGCGGAGGCGGTCGGCGCGCCGCCGGCGCCGGGGCCGTAGAACATCAGCCGGCCGGCGGCCGCGGCCTCGACGAAGACCGCGTTGTACGCCTCGCGGACGGAGGCCAGCGGGTGGGTCAGCGGGATCATCGCCGGGTGCACGCGGGCGGTGACGGCGCTGCCGTCGGGGGTGCGCTCGCAGATGGCCAGGAGCTTGACCGTGCAGCCCATGCCGCGGGCGGAGGCGATGTCGGCCGCGGTGACCTCGGTGATGCCCTCGCGGTGCACGTCGGAGATGGTCACCCGGGTGTGGAAGGCGATGCCGGCGAGGATGGCGGCCTTGGCGGCGGCGTCGAAGCCCTCGACGTCGGCGGTCGGGTCGGCCTCGGCGTAGCCCAGGGCGGTGGCCTCGTCCAGGGCCTCGGAGTAGCCGGCGCCGGAGGAGTCCATCCGGTCGAGGATGAAGTTGGTGGTGCCGTTGACGATGCCGAGCACCCGGTCGACCTTGTCGCCCGCCAGGGACTCGCGCAGCGGGCGGATCAGCGGGATGGCGCCGGCGACGGCGGCCTCGTAGTACAGGTCGACGCCGTGCTCGACGGCGGCGGCGTGCAGTGCGGTGCCGTGCTCGGCCAGCAGCGCCTTGTTGGCGCTGACCACGCTGGCGCCGTGCTCGAAGGCGGTGGTGATCAGGGTGCGGGCGGGCTCGATGCCGCCGATGACCTCGACGACGACGTCGATGTCGTCGCGTTTGACCAGCTCGGTGGCGTCGGTGGTGACCAGCTCGGCCGGCACGCCCTCGCGCACCCGGCCGGGGCGGCGCACCGCGATCCCGGCCAGTTCCACGGGGGCGCCGATCCTGGCCTCGAGGTCGTCGGCGTGCGTCGTCATGATGCGCGCCACCTCAGAGCCGACGACTCCACAGCCCAGCAGCGCCACCTTCAGCGGACGCGTACGCATCATCCGACCTCGTTTCTCACAACTACGCGTATGCACACCAGTCTCGTGCAGCCGCCGGGGAACTTTGCCCCCCGTCCGGCATTTGAGACAAAGATCTTGTCATCCGACATCGAGACGCAGGAGATCCTCCTCCGTCTCCCGCCGGACGATCACCCGGGCCCGACCGTCCGCCACCGCGACCACCGGCGGGCGCAGCACGTGGTTGTAGTTGCTGGCCATCGAGCGGCAGTAGGCACCGGTGGCCGGCACGGCGATCAGGTCACCGGGTGCCAGGTCGGACGGCAGGTAGGCGTCGCGGACCACGATGTCGCCGGACTCGCAGTGCTTGCCCACCACCCGGGCCGCCATCGGCTCGGCGGCCGAGGCGCGCGAGACCAGGGCGACGGAGTACTCGGCGTCGTACAGCGCGGTGCGGATGTTGTCCGACATGCCGCCGTCGACGCTGACGTACGTGCGCAGGCCCTCCAGCGGCTTGACGGTGCCCACCTCGTAGAGGGTGAACGTGGTCGGGCCGGCGATCGCCCGGCCCGGCTCCACCGACAGCCTCGGCACGGCGAGCCCTGCCGCCTCGCACTCGCGGGTGACGATCTCCCCCAGCGACTTGGCGATCTCGTGCGGCTCGCGCGGGTCGTCGTCGCTGGTGTAGGCGATGCCCAGGCCGCCGCCGAGGTCGATCTCGGGCAGCTCGACCCCGTGCTCGTCGCGGATGTCGGCCAGCAGGGACACCACCCGGCGGGCGGCCACCTCGAACCCGGCCATGTCGAAGATCTGCGAGCCGATGTGGCTGTGGATGCCGGCCAGCTCCAGCCACTCCAGCTTCAGCGCTCGGCGCACCGCCTCCGCGGCCTGCCCGCCGGCCAGCGCCAGGCCGAACTTCTGGTCCTCGTGGGCGGTGGCGATGAACTCGTGGGTGTGCGCCTCGACGCCGACCGTCACCCGGATCTGCACCTTCTGGCGCACCCCGAGCCGCTCGGCGACGTGCGCCACGCGCGCGATCTCCTGGAAGGAGTCGATGACGATCCGCCCGACGCCCGCGGAGACGGCGCGTTCGATCTCCGCGACGGACTTGTTGTTGCCGTGCATCGCGATCCGCTCCGCCGGCATGCCCGCCGACAGCGCGGTGGCCAGCTCGCCGCCGGTGCAGACGTCGAGGTTGAGCCCCTCCTCGTCCAGCCAGCGCACCACCGCGCGGCACAGGAACGCCTTGCCGGCGTAGAAGACGTCCGCGCCGGGGCCGAACGCCTCGCGCCAGGCGCGGGCGCGGGCCCGGAAGTCGGCCTCGTCCAGGACGTAGGCGGGCGTGCCGAACTCCTCCGCCAGGCCGCGCACGTCCAGGCCGCCCACGGTCACCGCGCCGTCGGCGCCGCGCGCCACGGTCCGCGACCAGACGTTGGGGTCGAGGGCGTTGAGGTCCGCGGGCGGGGCCTGGTAGTGACCCTCCGGCAGCACGTCGGCGTGACGGGGTCCTGCGGGGTGGGCGGAACGGCTCACGAACTCTCTCTCCTTGCAACGACGGCCGCGGTATCCGGAAGGACCACCGCGGCCGCCTCGATCATGTCCCGGGGACGGTCACATCCGCTCGGGCGCGCTGACGCCGAGCAGGTCGAGACCGTTGGCGATCACGGTCCGGGTCGCCTCGGCGAGCCACAGGCGGGCGCGGTGCAGGTCGTTCGTCTCCTCGTCGCCGCGCGGCAGGATCCGGCAGTCGCCGTAGAAGCGGTGGTAGGTGCCCGCGAGCCTCTCCAGGTAGCGGGCGACCCGGTGCGGCTCGCGCAGCTCGGCGGCCGAGGCCACCACCGCGGGGAACTCGGCGAGGGCGCCCAGCAGCTCACCCTCGCGCTCGTGGACCAGCAGCTCCGGTTTGAAGTCCTCGGCCGACCCCTTGTCGACGCCCATCTCGGCGGCGTTGCGGTTCACCGACGACATCCGCGAGTGCGCGTACTGCACGTAGTACACGGGGTTGTCGTTGGAGGTGCTGGTCAGCACGTCGATGTCGAGGGTGAGCGTGGAGTCGGTGTTGGAGCGGGCCAGCGCGTAGCGGGCGGCGTCCACGCCGATCCAGTCGACCACGTCGTCGATCGTGATGATGTTGCCGGCCCGCTTGGACATGCGGACTTCCTGGCCGTCCTTGAGCATCTTCACGAACTGGCCGATCAGGACCTCGATGTTGCGGTCCGCGTCGTCGCCCGCGCAGGCCGCGATCGCCTTGAGCCGGCCCACGTAGCCGTGGTGGTCGGCGCCCAGCATGTAGACGCAGACCTCGTTGCCCCGGTCCCGCTTGTTCAGGTAGTAGGCGGCGTCCGAGGCGAAGTACGTCGTCTCGCCGTCCGCCTTGACCAGCACGCGGTCCTTGTCGTCGCCGAAGTCGGTGGTGCGCAGCCAGGTCGCGCCGTCCTGCTCGAAGACGTGGCCCTGCTCGCGCAGCCGGTCCATCGCCTTCTCCACCGCACCCGAGTCGTGCAGCGACTTCTCGGAGAACCAGACGTCGAAGTGGACGCCGAACTCCTCCATCGACCGCTGGATCTCGGCGACCATCAGGGCCAGGCCCTCGGCGCGGAAGACCTCCAGCTGCTCGTCCTCGGGGAGGTCGAGCACGCCCGGCTTCGCCTCGACGATCTGCCGGGCGATGTCCGCGACGTACTCGCCGACGTAGCCGTCCTCGGGCACCGGGCGGCCGTGCGCCTGGGCCAGGAGGGAGGCGCCGAACTTGGAGATCTGCACGCCGGCGTCGTTGATGTAGTACTCGGTCGTCACGTCCGCGCCCGCGGCCCGCAGGATCCGGCCCAGCGAGTCGCCGACGGCGGCCCACCGCACGCCGCCGATGTGGATCGGCCCGGTCGGGTTGGCGGACACGAACTCCAGGTTGATCTTCAGCCCGGCGAAGGCGTCGTTCTTGCCGTACTCCCGGCCGGCCTCGACGATGGTGCGCGCCAGCGCGCCCTGCGAGGCGGCGTCCAGGGTGATGTTGAGGAAGCCGGGGCCGGCGATGTCGACGGACGCCACACCGGGCACCTCGGACAGCCGGGCGGCGATGATCTCGGCCACCTTGCGCGGCGGCATCCCGGCGGGCTTGGCGAGCTGCAGCGCCACGTTGGTGGCCCAGTCGCCGTGGTCCCGGTTCTTGGGTCGCTCGACCGTGGCCTGCCCGGGCACGGGAACGGACAGCTCGCCCGCCTCGACGGCGGAGCGGACCGAGGACAGCACGGCGGTGGAAAGCTCAGCAGGTGTCACGCGTCAAGGGTATGGGAGAGCCGGCGTTCCCCCGTACCCGGTTTCACCCTGTGGTCACCCCGCCGTGACCACGGTCACCCGGCCGTGGCCGCGGTCACCCGGCCGTGGCCGCGGTCACCCGGCCGTGGCCGCGGTCACCCGGTCGTGGCCGCGGCGACCGCCCCGCCGCTGCCGTCGGCCGTGATCACCCGGTCGTGGTCATCCGGTGATGGTCGTCCCGCGCGCCGCCCGCCCGTCGCGGACCAGCCGCCGCACCGTCCGCACCAGCTCCCCCGGCTCGAACGGCTTCGGCAGGAACACGTCCACCCCGGCCTCCCCGCCCAGTTCCGCCTCCGAGTGGCTGGAGGCGCTGACGAGGGCGATCGGCAGGTTCCGGGTGCGCGGGTCGGCCCGCAGCCGGGCGGCGGTGCGCAGCCCGTCCAGCCTCGGCATGACCACGTCCAGGGTGACGGCGTCCGGCAGCACCCGGTGCACCAGCTCCAGACACTCGGCACCGTCGCACGCGGTCACGACCTCGAACCCCTCGAGCTCGAGGTTGACCCTGATCAGATGCCGGATCACCGGGCTGTCGTCGACAACCAGGACCCGGCCGGACAAGCCAGGCACACCAGAAGAGTAGGGGCGCCCCTCCGGTTGTGTTCGCGTTTTGACCACTTCTTCCTCCGGGCGGTGTCCCCCGGGTCCCAGCAGCCCCTCCCGCCCCGCCCGCACCTCCCGCCCGGCCTCCCGCGTCCCTCCCCGTCCGGCCTCCCGCGCCCCTCGCCACCCGACCGCGCCGGCCCGCTCCGGCACCGAAACGCCGTTCACGAGAACCCCCTCGGAGCTGGTAGTGTTCTTCCCGTCGCCAAGCGCGGCAGCGCCCCCGTAGCTCAGGGGATAGAGCAACGGCCTCCGGAGCCGTGTGCGCAGGTTCGAATCCTGCCGGGGGCACTTCCGGAAAGAGGGTCTGACCAGTGGAAACGCTGGTCAGACCCTTTCTCGTACATGTCAAAATGCAAACGGCCCTTCGGCCATTGCTGTTTCCCTGACCCGCGGGGTCTGCGATTCGAGCACCACTCCTCCCGCGACTCGTTCCCACAGGTCAGGCACCCCATCAAGGGGCCGGCGGATCCACCCGCCATCAAAAACCTGATGATGTGACGGAACGTACGGCTGAGTGGTGTCGTTTCCCTCACGCACCAGCTGCGACCTGCGCGAACGCGGTCGACCGCGCGTCAAAACGCAAGTGGTCCAGTGGGTCGTTGCCCTAGCCCGATATCGGATCATTTACGCCATTCATGGAGGGCTCCGCCTCCCAGGGCGCCTCCGCTCTTCGCGGTACCTGTCTGCGGACCGGCAGGCCGCGTCACCCACGCCGGTCTTCACCTGCCGCCTGTCCTGGCGCCCGCCTCGGGATCCTGGCTCCCTGGTCCCCGGAAGACTGCAGGGCGATGCGACGCGAAGGGGCGGCCGAGTGCCAGGCGCCCGGTGCTTGGTTTGCCGCCCAGGCACGGCCCGTGCGGCGCGAGTCGGACGGTTCCCACCGCGCCCCGTGGTCACCACCGGGGCGGACATGACGGGCAAGGCTGGCGAGCGCGTCGACTACGGGGCGGAGAACGGCACCTGGCGCTCCTTCTTCCTCTCTGGGGCCACCGAACTGCGCGAGGGCCGGTTCGGAACACTGACCGAGACGACCGCCCCCGACGTCATGAGCCAGCTCACCCCGCAGATGCTCTCCGACGCCCTTGCCATCCAGATCGACCGCCTCAAGGCGTGGGACGAGAACCTGTCCATCGACATCGTCCTCACCGACACCGACGCCCCTTTCCGGCTGCGCCTGGCTAACGGAGTACTGACCTACAGTGCGGCGGCTTCGTCCGGTGACGCCGATGCCACGATCACGACGACGCGGCGCGCGCTGCCGGCCCTCGCCCTCGGCCTGGCCCCCGAACAGCTCGCCGCCACCGGCATCCAGATGAGCGGCGACGTCTCCGTACTCGCCCGGCTCACCGATGCGCTGGACCCGGGCGACAAGAACGTCGCCATCGTCACCCCGTGACAGCCTGGCAGCGGCAGAGGAACCACCCCACCTGGAATCCATGCGGGCCACCGGCCCACGCAGCGGTCCGCCCGGCGCCTTTCGGCTCTCGACCGCACCCTGCCCTGCCCTGTCCCTGCGGCGGCCCGCATGCCTGCGCTGCCATGCGGCAGGACAGCACGTCCACGACGATCGGCCCTTGCTTCGCAACCGGGCCAGGTCCCGAGGGCGGTCGCACAGCAAGGCGCCGCCACATCTGCTGCACACCATCTTCGGGGAGCGTTCCTGCCGGCCTCGCTGGCCCTGCCCATCCGGGCGGCGGCCGGTCCTGGCGGGCCGTACGATGCAGGCGCGGGTGCCTCCACGGCCCCCGGGTATCAGACCAGCGAGCACACTCGTACACCAGCGGTCGGCATCGGGAAGGTGACAGGCGATGGCAGCGAACGCCGAGCACCTGAAGGCGCTGGTGCGTGCACATGCCGAGGCCGATGACGATCTCTTCTACAGCGTGGCTCTGCAGGTGGCGGCGAAGTCCGCCCGGCAAGGGCAGGGGAAGTTCGCTGTGGACCTGCGGGAGCTCGTGGAGGCAGCACGGCAAAAACAGGGACAGGCGAGCAAACGGCGTGCCGCGACACCGGTGGTGCAGCCCCGCGGTGAGCTCTCCAGCCTGTTGACGGCCGGATATCCCGATATTCAGCTGGACGACATGACGCTGGACGCCGGGTTGCGTGCCTCCCTGGACCGGGTGCTGCACGAGCAGCGTCAGCGTGCCCGGCTGGAGCGTTTCGGCTTCACTCCGGTACACCGGATCCTGCTGTCAGGACCCCCTGGCACGGGCAAGAGCATGACCGCCGCGGCCCTGGCCGGCGAGCTGAAGCTGCCGTTGTTCACCATCCGCCTGGATGGTCTGATCAGCCGGTTCATGGGCGAGACGGCAGCGAAGCTGCGTCTGGTCTTCGACGCGGTGGCCCAGACGCGGGCGGTGTATCTGTTCGACGAGTTCGACGCGCTCGGGGCTGAACGCGCGGCAGGTAATGACGTCGGAGAGGCCCGCAGGATCCTCAACTCGTTCCTGCTGTTCCTGGACGAGGCGCCCTCCGAGAGCCTGGTGGTGGCTGGCACCAATCACCACCAGCTGCTGGACCGGGCGCTGTTCCGCCGTTTCGACATGGTCGCCACCTACGGCCCGCCTACTCCCGAGCAGGCGGTTCAGGTCATGCGTCGGCGCCTAGCCGGAATGGATACGAGCACAGTACGGTGGGGCGCTGTGACAGACAGTGCATCCGGTTTGAGCCATGCCGAGCTGGTCAAGGCGGCGGAAGCCGCGGCCAAGCGGGCCATCCTCGCCGACCAGGACGTGGTGGACGAACCGCTGCTGCTGGAAGCGCTGACCGAACGGCACGCCTCCCGTCATGCCTGAGCCCTCCGCCCCCGCACGGTCCACGCCGCACCTGGTGGTGCCCTGGCGGGCCGCCACCCTGACACCGCGTTCCGAGTCCTCCGGTGGAGGCGGTACGAAGCTGGTCCGCCGTGAGGACCGCAGCGGGCACGCCGCTGCTCTGGTGGACGGTCTGGAAAGGGCCGAACGGGAGTCGGCCCGGCTCGCCCAGGAGGCGCCCGACGGCTTCCAGCCCGACGGTTTCGCGGTGCGGATCGAGGCAGCGCGTGACCATCCCCTGCAGCTGGACCGTCTGGACGGCTCCGGCCTGACCTTGATGAGCAGTCATCCGCAGACCGACGACAGGTCGCAGGATGCGCTGGTGTGGGTCCCGTTCGACAAGGTCGCCTCTTTCACACAGCGGATCTCCGCCTTCACCCTGGATACCGAAGACGGCAACCCCCAGCAGGCCGCGCTCGTGGCCAATATGGAGCACATCCGGCGGGCGCTGCTGGAGCACCTCTGGCAGGAGCGGCACGCGCTGCCGCCGCTGGCCGAGGAGCGGTGGTGGGAGCTGTGGTTCGATCCGCGGATCTCGCCGACAGATCCGGTGGCCGCTCTACGCGCTCTGGCGGAGGCGTGGCAGTGGCGCATGAGCGACCGGGCGATCCACGTGGGCGAACGCATCGTCGCGCACGTCTCGGCGACCGGCAACGACTTGACGGCCTTGCTGGGCACGAACACCTGCCCTGTCGAGATCCGCACGCCGACGTTCGCCGAGGGCCTCTACGCCGTCGACCGCTCTTTCCGGGTGAGCCTCGCCGAGGACCTCGCCCAGCGCGTCAAGCCCGCCGACCCGCACGCGCCCGCCGTATGTGTCCTGGACACGGGGATAGCGCAGGAGCACCCGCTGCTGAAGCCGGCGCTGCACGAGCGCGCTTACAGCGTGCTGCCCGGCAGCACCCCGGCCGACCGTAACGGGCACGGCACGCAGATGGCCGGACTCGCCCTATTCGGCGATCTCGCCTCCGCCCTGGAAGCACAAGGCCCTGTGATCCTCGGCCACGGCCTCGAGTCCGTGAAGATCCTCGACGACGGTCTTGCGCCGGTCAAGTCTCCGCGGACCTTGGCCGAGACGACCGCGAACGCCGTGGCGACCGCCGAGATCGGCAACGGCGGCCCCGCACCCTCGGGCCGGGTCTTCTCCATGGCCGTCACCCGGCACTCGGGCGAAGGCGAGAACGGTGTAGACGGCACAGCGACCCTGTGGTCGGCCACCCTGGACGCCCTGGCAGCCGGAACGACCGTGGCCGTACGCGAGGACCGTATCGATCTGATCGGCGCACCGGACCCGCAGGCGTCGCGGCTGATCATCGTCAGCGCCGGCAACATCCGCGGACATGTCCCGCACCAGATGCGCGACGACACCGGCCGGCTCGACCCCTTGCTGCTCTGCGACCTGTCCCGGATCGAGGAGCCCGCCCAGGCACACAACGTGCTGACCGTCGGCGCCTGCACCCACCTGGACACTGTCCCCGACCTCCCTCCTTTCCGGGGCTTCAGGCCCCTGGTCGCTCCGGGCGGCCTGTCCCCGTTCAGCCGGACCTCGGTGGCCCTGACCAACCCGGCCATCACCAAGCCCGACATCGTCCTGGAAGGCGGCAACCTCCTCGTCGCCCCCGACGACAGCATGCTGGACGAGCACGAGCTGGTGAGCGTGCCGACGACCCACCACGACGCCGCGCGTCAACTCGCCTGGGCCAACGCCACCAGCGCCGCGACCGCCCAGGCAGCGGCCCTGGCCGCCACCGCCATGAGCACCTACCCGGGACTGCGCGCGGAGACCGTCCGCGCCCTACTCGTCCACGAGGCCCAGTGGACCCCGGCGATGGTCGAGCCCGGCCTGTTCAAGAAGACCGGTACCCCCAAGCTCGCCAAGGGCGAGCTCATGCGGCAGGTGATCCGCCGCTACGGCTGGGGAGTTCCCACCGCCGACCGCATCCGCAGCAGCGCGTCCAACGCCGTCACGATGATCATCCAGAACACCCTGATGCCGCTGAAGCAAGGCAAGAACGGCCAGCTCCGCTTGGCCGAACTGAAACTGCACCAACTGCCCTGGCCCCTGGAACAGCTGCGCGACCTGGCCGAGACCACCGTCGACCTGCGCGTGACCCTCGCCTACATGATCGAGCCGAACCCCGGCCGGCGCGGCATGCTCGGCCGCTACAGCTACGCCTCGCACGGCCTGCGCTTCGCCGTCAAAGGCTCCACCGAGTCCGCCGACGCCTTCCAGAGCCGCCTGGCCGAACAGGCCGAACACGAAACCGACGGCACCGGCAACCCCAAGGCGTTCGAGTCCGACGGCCACTGGCTGGTCGGCCCGCGGTTCCGCAACCTCGGCTCCCTGCACGCCGACATCTGGCGCGGCTCCGCCGCCGAACTCGCCGACTGCGGCATGCTCGCCGTCTACCCCGTCGGCGGCTGGTGGAAGGCGAACAAGCGTAAGGACCGGATCGGCCTGCCCGTCAGCTACGCCCTGCTGGTCTCCCTGCGGACCCCGGAGGTTTCCACCGACCTGTACACCCCCATTGCCACTCAGCTCGGCGTCCCGGTGGAGATCGCGCCGGAGGCGCGGTCCGAGATCACCGACGGCATCCCCGTCCAGATGGAGCTCGGCTGGTGACCTTGCCCGGGCCAGCAACGGCCTACTCCTCCGGGTCCACCGGCGGATCATAGGCGTACAACAGCTCCTCGATGCGCTGGTTGTTGATGGACTGGCGGTCGTAGAGGCACTTCGCGTAGCGGGTGAGGAGGACTTCGACGCTGTTGCCGGCGCGTTGGGCGACCTCCGCCGGATCCGCCCCGGCGCACAGCCAGGTCGACAGGGCGGAGTGGCGCAGGTCGTAGGGGCGTTTGGCGAGTGGGGTGGCCGCGAGGGCGGGTGGCAGGGCCAGGGCGCGGGCTTCGCGCCAGACGTGGTGGTAGGCGGTGTAGCTGAGGATGTTGCCGCGTTCGCTGAAGAACAACCGGCCGTCGTCGGCCGTGCCGAAGGTGGTGACGCTCTCGCGCCACATCGCCACGAGATGAGGCGGGAGCGGCACCACCCGTGTGTCGCCCGGCCGGCGGTTCTTCAATCCGCGCTCGTCATGATTCAGGCCGGTGTCGGTCCACCGCTTGCCGGCCTGCGGCAGGGTGCGGTGCAGGACCAGCCGGCCCCAGCCACTGCTCGGCAGGCGGCAGTCCGGCAGCGTCACCGCAACAGCTTCTTCGGGGCGCAGACCGGCGTAGTACATGCCCGCGAACAGCCCCACCAGCCGGCGCCCGCGGGCCCGCCGGTATCCGCCGACGTAGGAGATGGCCGTCAGCAGGTCGCGTGCCTGGCTGGGATTGGCGACGACCCGCGGGTCCACGGAAACAGCCGGCTTGGGCACACTCCAGCGAACTTGCTCCAGCGGGTTGCTGCCCAACTCACCCCGCTCCATGGCGTACCCCAGGGCGTGTACGAGGACTTTGCGTTTGCGGCGCATCGTCTCCACGGCCGCCTCGCCGCCGTCCTGTTTGCGGCGCAGCGACTCCAACACGTCGCGAGCCAGGACCGGGTCGTACAGGTCGATCAAGGGCCGGGAGGCTTTGGCCACCCATTGCAGGGCCAGCCGGTCCTGCGGTGGCGGCATCGGGTCGCCCTGCCTGGGCATGACGAAGGCCCAGTGGCGCAGGGCCCGGCGCAGCACCTGCTCGGTGGGTCTGCCGCGCCGGTCCCAGCACATCGCCAGCGTGACGGCGGTCAGCGCGTCGCTGACTTCGTCGCGGGTCTTGGCTGCCCGGCCGGGCCAGTGGGCCCGGGCGTACTCGGTCGCGAAGGCGTACCAGGTCAGCTGGGACAGTCTCTGCGGTTCCCTGGCGGTGCTGGGGCCCTGCGCCAGGCCCGCCCGGATGGCCCGCACCAGCTGCGCACCGAACTCACCCGCCATCTCCGCGACGGCACTGCTCCCGTCCCACCGCCCTTCACCGTGGAGCGGTACCGCGTAATCCGGCGCGGCCCCAAGGCTGCGCACGTTCGAGTCCATGTCCCCTCCTCCTGATCGGCACAGGCATGACTTCCCGGCACGAGCATTCGGACATCCACCTGAACGAGGCCACCCGGGCCACGCAGAGTTGACGAACAGAACGGCTGGCACCCCGACGGAGGTGTCCGGCGCCGCCGGTGCCCGACAGCCGCCATGGCCAGATCCGCACGGTGACACACCATGCGTACTTGCGTGCGCCCTCACACACCCGACTACCGTCCCGGTCGGCCAGGGCACGCGGACACCGTGGGGGATGCATGGCAAGAACCGCTCGACAGATCCTGAACTCACTCAGCCGCACGCAGAACGTTCACGTCAGATCGACCGCAGACCTCGTCGCCCATGTCGACTCCGCGGCAGCGGCCCTCGACAAAAAGCGCAGGGAAAAGGGCCAGGAGGCGGTCCGGAGGAAGCCCGACGTGCGTCCCGTCGCCAAGGCCGACGTCGGCGGCTCTCTCGGCCTGACCCCCTGGCAGGTGCTGCACGCTGTCGCCCGCGGGTATGTACTGGCAGGCCAGGGCATGGGGCGAGGACTCGCGGAGCACTGGCTGAGCCTGAAGTACTGCGAGGCGCTGCACGGCAACCGAGCCGGCGCCATGGACCTCACCGACAAGGGCCGCACCGCCGAGCGCTGGTACAAGTCCATGCAGGCCCGGGAACTGGCCGTCGGCTTCGGCCTCGCCGCCGCCGAGCACATCGTGCGGAAGCGGTATCCGGACCACATCGTCTCGGTCGTGGACACGAGCACGATCCTGCGGGCCGGCTGGGCCCTCGGCGGCGCGCAGCGGGACAAGGGCTCACGCCCCCGGCCCGACTTCCTCATCGAAGCGTGGAAGCCCGGTGAACCGTCGAAGGTCACGTTCGTGGTCTGCCGGGGCAACCACCAGAAACCGTCCAAGCGATCCGGCCGCACCCGAAGCACCACGATCCAGCAGCTGGTCAAGGGAGCGGAGCTGGCCGAGGGCATGCAGATCGGCGAGTGGAACTCGACACCGTGCCTGATGCTGTCCACCGAGCTCATGGGGCAGGGCGGGGTCGTCGTCAACGCCCTCCAGGCTCCCGGCGAAGTCCGGCTCCCTCTCCGTATACCGGGAGCACCCGGGAACGCCGATGTGGAGATCGACGGCAAGTCCGGTATCCCCTACCCCAACGCCATCCGCATCCCCGCCCGCGAGGGCCGACGGGCACGGAACGTCGACGGATTCCAGGTCGGCGAGAACGACCTGGCCTGGTTCGGGCAGCTCCTGGCCCGCACCGGCGCCGCAGGGCTGACCGCCTTCGCCGGCGGAGGCCAGAACACAGCCCAGTACCTCACCAAACACCAAGGCCGTGAGCACTACGACGTGCCCACCTTCGCCGCCACCTCCAGCTCACACGACGCCGAGATCGCCGTCGGCGGCAGGAAATTCGTCGGCACCGACCACGTCTTCCGCATGGAGACCGTCCGCATCGAGGCATTCTCCGGAATGGACGCGGACCTGTACGGGCTGATCAGCGAAGGGCACGTGGAGGAATACCGGCGCGCGGCCTACGAACTACGCTCCACCCTGCCCAGCGCCGAAGAATCCAGGAAATGGAGCGGGCCGATCTCGTTCCACGAGGACGGCACCGTCATGGCCCTGAGCATCCTGCCCGTCCGCAGAAGAAACGCGCTCTGACCCACCCCGGGCACCGGCACTTTCAGAAATCCGCTTCCAGGGATGCCCGCCCGCGCGAGGTCGAAATATAGCCGCAGATCCCCGGTTTCCCCAACCGGGGATTCTCCGGATTCTGCTCCCTCCACCGCCTGAAACCACAAATACCCGACGGTGCCATGCGCGCAGCCGCCGCCCCGGCCGCCCCGGGGTCGGCAGCCCTTCCTCACCTCCGCCCCCCCGAGGGCCTCACCACTGTGTGCAACGGACGAGTCACCGTCATCGAGGTTTGCCTCTGGCCGAGTCTCCCGTTGATGTCCTCCCGCCCGGCCGGCGACGGGCCACAGTGGCTGGAGTGGGACGTCGCACGGTGTCTGTGGGTTCAACGACCTCGATCCGTTGACGCACGGGGAGAAGACGGAGCAGGGTGCGCTCCAGCCGTGGCCGCGAGATCGTTCAGGGTGGCGTTCACCACCGGCCAGCACATGTCGACCGTGTCTCGGTTCGGGCTGTGCCCCGTCCGTTTTTCTGCGAGGGGATGGACGAGGTTCCTGTAGTACCGGACGAGTTCCGAGGCCAGCTTGGCATCGTGCTCGATCCACTTGTTCCGGTGTGCGAAGTCCACGAGATCTTTCAGACCCATGTCCCGCAGCGGCTTCGGCAAGCGCGTACCGCTGGCGCGGGCCTCGGCGGCGTGCACCAGGACGCCTTCCAGCAGGCTGCCTAGCATGATCACCGCTGACGTGTAGGCGCCGTGCTCATAACAGGTGCGCGCCTCGTCAAGCCGGAGTTGCACGGTCGAGGCGAGCTCCGGGTCGCTCACCACTTCTGTCACGGAGACCTTCAGTTCGACACGTGGCAGCTGCCGCGTGTCGGTCCCGAAGCCGGCTTCGCACGGGACGAGGAGCGGCTGGCCCTCCGCGTGATCGATCCGGCGTCCGTCGAGTACGAGAACCTCGCTCAGCCTCTCCAGAGTGGCGTGATACTCCCGCTGCTGGTTGTAGTACTCAAGACGATTCGCCAGGCGAAGGACGGCTCGCTCGGCATCGTTGGTGCCGTCCTCCTGCCGTTCCTTGAGGAGATCCAGGGTCCACTTATGCCTCGGTGTGCCGTCGTACTCCGGGACGTCGTCCCAGCCCGCCCGCTCGAAGAACGCGGCGATCTCGTATCCCTTCCGATAGAGGAGTGGCGTCTCGTCCCCACAGATGAGGTGGGCGATCTCGGTCAGCGTGCTGTCGTCGAAGGTCTCACTCACGTCAGACTCCTTCAAGAGAGACCGACACGTCCTCGTCCTCGTCCTGCAAGGCGTCGAGCTCGTCGGCGGTGAAATCGATGTCGTCCATGTCGACCGGGGCCCAGGTGCTCCGTGAGTCGCCCTGGCCCTCCTCGGTGACTCCGGGCCGGATGCCCAGAGCGTCGAGGCGCTTCCACAACGGAGCCAGCGAGTCCTCCGGAGACAGGGCGAACTCGCTGCTGCGGACACGCCAGAACTGCCAGCCAGCCCGGCGCAGTTCCCGGGCCCGCTCGGCGTCGTCACGGATCTGATCAAGGGTGGAGTGGTACGGGCTGCCGTCACACTCCACAGCAAGGCGGCCCGTCTCTCCAACGACGACGAGGTCGATGCGCTTGCCACTGACCTTCCATTGGGGGACGACGTGGTAACCGCGTTCCTTGATCCTTCGGAAGACTCGCTGCTCAAACAGAGAGTCGAACGGTTCGCATCGCTCATCTGGCGAGACGGCGGAGAGGCTAGGAGAGGTGCCCTGGAGCTCCGGCGGCGCCTGCATGTAGGTGAGCAGGGAGTGACGCAGGTCCCGGCTGCGCAACTGGTCGGGTGTGACGGAGGTGAACAGCCACATCTGGTCACGGGCCCTGCTGGCGGCCACATTAAACCGCCGGCCGTCGCCCTGGCCGGTCAGGGCCCGGGCGTTGTCGGCGTCGATGACCAGCGAGAGCAGGATGACGTCCCGTTCATCTCCCTGGAACTGTTCGGCTGTGCCAACGCGTATGTTGTGCCGTTCCCGGATCGCGGAGTCGATCCGCATGTCGATGAGGTTCTCCAGCAGCCTTGTCTGGTGACCGGAACGGAGCACGATGACGCCGAAACTCCGTTTCGCGTACGCCTCGTCCTGCGCGAGTTCCGCCAGTTTGGCAACGATGCGTTCGGCCTCGGGCCGGTTCACCAGAGTCTCCCGCCGTCCCTCGCAGTGACCTTCATGGACGTGGACGACTTCGAGGGGCCGCAGCCGGTCCGCTCCGTACTGCCGCAGCGGCACGAGTTCGTTGTCGGGATAGAACTGGGCGGAGGACCACTTGATGATCTCCGGCATGCACCGGAAGTGCTCGGTGAGCCGGATCGTCTCGCTGAAGCGCGCGGACAGCAGGTCGTAGAGGTTGGACTTGGGGCTGAGACCGTCTCGCTGCCAGTCAGTGAGATGGGGCAGGAGCGAGTCGAGGAGTTCGTTGAACCGCTCGTGCTTGCCGCCTGTGTAGAAGGGGACACACTGCTTGTCGTCGCCCACGACGATGATCCTCGGAGCAAGCCACAGCAGCATCAAGCCGTCCAGACCGACCTGACTCGCCTCGTCCACGATGACAACGTCGAAGGCATCCGGCTCGGGGGCGATCATTTCGGCCACCTGCTTGATCGGCATGACCCATGCCGGGACCGCGGCACGCGCGTCACGCATCGCGGAACGAGCGGCCTTCAGGTGCCGCTTACCGAGCGCCGTCATCCCCCTTCCGGCGTTCGCCGTGGCTGACGCGTAGGCGCTCAGCGCCTGCTTCTGTCCGGCCGTCATCCGGTCAAGGCAGTGGTAGAGCGCCCGGGCAGACGCCAGTTGCGTCACCGCGTCTCTCAGCTGCGCCTCGACGGCTTCCAGTTCCCCTTCCAGTTTGGCTTCCCTGCCAGGCGCCAACTTCGTGTCCTGGAAAGTACGTGCACGCCGCCATGCCCAGGCTCCGTTCAGGTCCACGAGGCGGGTCTCCCAAGCCGCCGCGGTTGGGGACTCGGCGAAACGCCGGGCCAGTTCGGGATGGTCCTCGGACAGCCGATCCAGGAGTTTGCGGGCCTCCCGGCGATCGGCTTCACGGTGGAACGCCTGGGCCAGGGAGTCGATCGCTGACGTATACGCCTGCGGATCACGGGCGGTGACGGCCCTGTGCACCTCCGCCAGTTCGGTCACTCCGTGGGTGTCGGGCCGCGGCAGCTGCTCCGCGATGGACCGCAGCCTCTCCTCCGCTTCGCGGGCACGGAGCAGCCGTTCCGCACGGATCGCCGACATACGGACGTCGTCCCACTGCTGTGCCGTCCGCACCGTGGCCTTGATCCGGGCCTTTAGCAGCACATCGTGCAGCGTACGCACGGAGTGGGCGAACCCGTCCACCGCACGAAGCGTCGGCGTCCGGTCCAGCAGCTCCGACAGAGCCACCTCCGTGGAGCCCTCGGCTGCGGGCACACCAACGCTCTGCCAGCGCTCATTCAGCTGCCGGACGCACTGGCGTGCCGCCAGGTGAGCCACCAGCGCGGAGATCTCGTCCGGGGTCGTGGGCGGCCGGCCGTCCACTCGACAATCCCGTAGGAGAACCTGAGCTTCCTTCTGCACCGCCTTCGGAGCCAGCCTGCGCAGCTTTCCGCCATCGCGCAGGAACTGTTCGAGATCTCTCCCGGCAGCTATGAGACGCGATTCCTCGGCAAGCGATACGGCCGGCACATCGAGCTCGGAGAAGGACGTGTGCCGCAGCATGCTCTGCACCTCCTCGGCACGCATGGCTGACCGGCGCACACTGTCCCAGAGCTGCTGGCGTTGGCCGGCCATTCCGTCCCGCAGGGCATGAGTGGTCCACGCTTCGGGCGCCCACGCGGCCGGCTCACCCGGCAGCCCCTCACTTTGGAGCGCGTGTTCCGCCGAGTCCAGGAGTTCCACCAGCGTCGTGATCAAACCTCGCCCCTGGTCGGCGAGTTCGAGAGCGAGCGGATCCGACTGGGCTTCGGCGCAAGCACGCATGGCGATATCCAAGGCGTGGACTGCCTCTTCGAACAGCACGGGTGCGACGAAGTCCGCGGGGTCCGGGCAACGGGCGGCATGCTCGGCTAGCACGCCGGCACCGTGGCGGGACACCAGGCCCAGCAGGCGCTGGGCCTCGTCCTGGCCCAGCGAAGGTTCTCGTGGCGCAGAGGCCGGCAGGGCCGGCATCCAGTCGTACTGCGGTGCCCCGGCCGCGACGGTCTCCACTATCTCCGCAAGCCGTCCCTGATACCCGGGTGCGACGTCGAGGTGTTCGTACCACTCCGCCTCGCGAACGACGCGGAGTTCGTCACGGAGCCGCGCTCGAGTGTCGGACAGTTCCGAGCGCAACGCCTCATAGTCCTTGATCCTCTTTCCGAGACGTTCCGTCGACTGGGTGGCACTGAGCTGGGAGAGCGCGCGCACGGACTGCTCCAGGTCGCCGCTGCCGTCCTGCCGCCGGTCGCCTTGGAGGACACACAGGCTGCGGAGCTCGGCGGGCAGTTGCTGCCGCAGGACCTTAAGCGCCTGGCCCTTCTCGCTTGTCACGAGCACTCGCTTGCCGTCGGCCAGCAGTGCACACACGAGGTTGGCGATGGTGTGCGTCTTTCCCGTACCCGGCGGCCCCTGAACGACGACGCCAGTGTCGGTCTGGAGGCGCCTCAGAACCTCCCGCTGGGCTTCGTTCGACAGCAGTGGGAACAGCGGGTCGGGGCCGAGGGCAGGCGGGACGTCGCGGCCCCCCGTTGTGCCCCACGCCCTGCGGTCCTCCGCTTCCAATTGGTACAGCAACTGAGCGAGGCCCAGCGGAGCGACAGCGCCGGGCTGGGCGAGGCGGCTCGCGATGCCGTCGTAGAAGTTCACCAGGGCACCCTGGCCCCGCTGACGGAGAATGATCGCCGGCGCGAACCCGAGCGTGGGCACCGGCAGCATCGGGTCGGCGGGCGGTCGGCTCCAAGCATGGTGGAATGCGACCGCTCGATCAGTCCCGAATGCCCGTTCCGACCAGTCACCTAGCACGTCCTGGCAGTCACGGGACAGCGGATGAAAACCCTCCGCGTCGACACGGTCTCGCAGCGGGCTCAACAGACGGGCGCTGTAGCCCGTGTCCGCGTCAAGGAACTCTCCGTCTTCCAGTCGTGCGGGATCGCCAGGTGCGAGGGCGACGGTGATGGACATATCCGTGGAATTTACGACGAGTGTCAGCGGTGCCGTCAGGATGTGCCGGGCGACACGGGCAGAAGGGCGTGCGGCCCCAACGGTCAGGAAGCCGACGCCCAGCACCGCCTCGTATTCCTCGCCGTCCTGCTGAATCCTGGTCGCCATTCGGTACAACTGCTGGTGGAGTTCCCGGTATGGCCGGTCGACACGCTCCTTCTCCGACCACTTCCGCCACGCCTCAAGCCATCGCGTGTAGGCGCGCAACACGTCGTGCGCTTCGTCCCGGCGGATCTCGGAGACCTCGACCAGGTCTCCATTCTCATCTTCCTGCCAGCCCTGCCCCGGTCCCGAGTCGGCCAGTGGCGGGGAATCGGGCGTCGCGGCGACGGCGGCCTCGGAATCGACCCACCCCACTAGCACCTCGGGCAAAACAGGAGCCGGGCGTGCCGGGCGGTGTGCCACCTTGAGCAACGCCCGGTCGCCGTCCGGGTGCCGCCGGAGCCTGTCGTCCGGCAGCCCAGAGAGCCAGAGGACCTCAGGGTACTTCTGCCAGTCGCGCACCGGCTTGTGCGATCCCCGGACAATTTCGCGCATATATTCGATGAGCTGGCGTGTGCGATGGACCGCCTCCGGGTTGTTCGCACGGAGTGGAGAGTTGAAGGACACCTATCCCCCTGACCTTGGCTCGGCAGAAAGCCTTTCAGGATTCACGAGAGAGAGGGTCACTTCAACAAGGGACGGCGAGAAAGGATAAAAAAGCCGCATTAAGCAAAAATTGGCCGTAATCAATCCATCCATCAAGAGCAAGCCCGCGCGGATTCAACCGCATGCCGACCAGCCTCACCGGCCGCGGCCTCACTCAGCCCAATCGCCACCTTGGCGACAGCTGTCACGCCCCCTGTGGAAGGAGTGACGGCTGCCACCGGCGGCCCGCGTGACCGCTCGGCCGCCACCCCGGTTCCCGCTTCCCGCGCATTACCGACCGTCCGGCCGTTCGATTGAGGCCACACCCCCACCCCCTCCACTCACCCCCCGCTCCGAAGCAGCGCGGCATCCATCACGTCACCATCCGGCCACTACAGCATATTAATTCCCAAATAACACCAAAAAGGGCATGCATGCCCCATGGGACATGCATGGGATCGCGCGGCTAACGTAGCGTCAGTTACGCCGCTGACCTGCGGGAAACGAACAAATGGGCGACGGCCTCCGGAGCCGTGTGCGCAGGTTCGAATCCTGCCGGGGGCACTTCGCAGGAAGTGCCACAAGACCCCGCCATCAGCGGAAACGCTGAGTGCGGGGTCTTCGCGCATGTACAGGCGCATGCCGTCCGAAACGACCGTGCGCCGGCCCCGTGAACGGATCCTGGGACATCCCCGCAGGTGGGGCGGCTGGACCCGGCCGGTCAACGAAGAGGGCTCATCGCACGGCCGCTCCCGGACCCGTCGTCGCGGGCGGGGTGTCCGCTCCCCAGTCCCACAGGGCTTGGAGGACGGGGCCGAGGCGCCGTCCCCGCGGGGTGAGCGCGTAGCGCACCCGCGGCGGCCAGCCGGGCCGGCGGTCGCGCTCGACGACCCCGGCCTCGCCGAGCTGCGCCAGCCGGTCGGACAGCACCTTGTCCGACAGCGCGGGCAGGGCCGCGCGCAGTTCGCTGTAGGCGCGGTCGCCGCGCAGCAGTTCGCGGACCACCAGCGTCGTCCAGCGGCCGTGCAGGGCCGCCAGCGTGATCTCCACGGGGCAGTCGGGGGTGGGCGCGGTGACGTTCGCGCGCGGGTCGTCGGGGAGTCCTGCCGGGTGACCAACCGTTCGGTGAGTCACGGGATCGCCTCCTAGCGTGTGGGGCGCTTCGATTCTCCCGGCCCGGAAGGACGTCCGTCGATCATGCGAGAACTGGCCGATCGGCCCGAAGAGGTGCCCGCGGTGTTCGCCGAGCGGTTCAACAGCGGCGACGCCGCCGCGCTGGCACAGGTCTACGAGGACGCGGCGGTGCTGGTGCCGCGGCCGGGAAAGCCGGTGACCGGCCCGGACCTGCACGCCGCCAACGGCCGCCTGCAGGAACTCGGGGCGCCCGTCTCGGTCCGTCCGCGGCATGTGTACTGCAGCGGAGACCTGGCGCTGCTGATAGTGGACTGGGTCATCGACGGGACCGACCGGGAGGGACGGGCGGTGCACGTCGAGGGCACTGCCACCGACGTCGCCCGGCGGGGCCCGGACGGCCGTTGGCGGTACGTCCTCGACAACCCCTTCGGCACCCGTGCACAGCGACTCCCCACCGAGGACACGGTGGAACCGGCTTTCTGAGCGGGCACGCCCGAAGAACGACAGGGCCCCTTGTGGATGCCGGGCCCGGACTCCCGGGAGAGCGACGGCGCGCTCAAGGCCTTCAAAACAAGGATCCGCCGAGGGGGCCGTCGAAAGCGCAGGGCCCCGGGCAGCCCCGGGGCCCTGCGCCGGGAGCAACAACCGGTCGCTAGCTCCTGCACAGCCGACAGTCCTGGAGGCCCTTCGCCTCCGCTTCCTCCCGCGAGACCTTCTCGATCCCCTTGAAGGTCTCCGGCTTGCCGTTCAGTGCGGAGCAGTCGGGGTCCGTGTGGTAACTGCTCCGGTACTCCCCCACACGTACATGGACCTCTCCCATGGGCGGTCTCCTCTCCGTTCTGCCGCTCCTGCGCCGCGCGTGACGAGTCGGTCCCGCCTGCGGTACCGCCTCGATGTGGTTCCCGGTACTCGCAGGACCACTCGTTCGGCGTAGCTGATCACTCCCGTCAACGAGCCCGGCAGGCCGAGGAAACGGCCCCTCGAAACGGCAGCCGCTCCGAACTCTCCGGACTGTCCGGGGTGTCCGGGCTGCCTTGCCGCGGCCGTCCGCCCCGCGACCGTCCGGCCGCGCGCGATGCGCACGGTCAGCCGGTCCGCCGATCGGTGGCAGCTTCATCAGGGCGCGGTTCACGCGTGTGCAGTAATTCGTTCCCACAGACCGGTGAAACGTGGAAGCGGCGGATTCACGGCTGTTTCCCGCCCCTGTCCCCGGGACGGAAGGGCTTCCCCCTGCCGGGCGGAACCGAGGCGGACCGAGGCGGACCGTTGCGGCAGTGGATCCCCCTCCGGCTCTTTGCCGGGTGCATTCCGAATTCCGTTTCGGGGGAACCCTGTTCAGCCTTTCCTTCTGCTCTGCACGCATGCCCGGCGCCGAATCCGAGGCCGAGATGCGATGTCTCCGGAAGGCCGTGACGATGGCCGGGAAGAGCGGGATGCGCCCTGCGGAGGCAGGCCGTGCATTCCGCTGAGCCGTACGCCGAAAGAGGAGAACATGACGGCAACGTCGGAAACCCCCACCCGCGAGCAGACCACCGGAGTCCAGGAGGAAGCGGGAACGGAGACCGCCTTCGGCCCGCTCCTGCTCGCCGCGCTGCTCGCCCGCCGCGAGGAGGGCGGGGGCGAGAGCATGATCGAGCACCCGCTGCTCCTCGCCGCGCTGGCACGCCGTCGTGAGGAGGGCGGGGGCGAGAGCATGATCGAGCACCCCCTCCTCCTCGCCGCCCTCATGCGCCGCCGTGAGGAGCGCGGGGGCGAGAGCATGATCGAGCACCCCCTCCTCCTCGCCGCCCTCATGCGCCGCCGCGGGGAGCGCGGGGGCGGAAGCATGATCGAGCACCCGCTGCTCCTCGCCGCCCTCATGCGCCGCCGTGAGGAGGGCGGAGGCGGAAGCATGATCGAGCACCCCCTCCTCCTCGCCGCCCTCATGCGCCGCCGTGAGGAGCGCGGAAGCGGAAGCATGATCGAGAACCCGCTGCTCCTCGCCGCCCTCATGTGCCGCCAGTAGTGGGCGACGTGGTCCGCGGCGTCCTCTCCACTGCCCGGACCGCGTCGGCCCGCTGCGGAGCGATCGCCTCGTAGAGCTCGCGAGGCACATCTTCCATCTGCTCGGGGTCCTGCCCCTCAACGCCGTACCGGTGATGGGGGGCAGGGTCCCGGCCCGGCAACCAAAGACTTGAGGAAATCACCATGGCAGCTGAGTCCGGCGAAGAAGCAGAGCGGGATCCGGTGGAATCGTTCATTGACGAGGTGTTCGAGGAAATGGTGCGCGAGGCCGGACTCTCGCACAGCACGGGTGCGAAATACAGCAAGGACCCGTTGACGGCCGCCCTGGTCGAAGCCGCTGTGGCCTCGCTGTCGAAACCGGGGCCCTCCCGGGCGTCCGAGCTGGAGAGGATGTTTTTCGCGCAGTCTCTGGCAACGGCCCTGGCGGAAGCCCTTGCCCCCGCGCTGTCGGAGGCGTTGGCCACGGAAATCATGAAGGTCCTGAACCAGCACGCGAGCTCCGGTTCCGACAACAAGGCCCGGAGCACCTCGGCCGGTCAACGCCCGAAGTAACCCGGCCCGTCGGCGGGAGGCGTCCTGGGCACGGCGGCTCGGCCGCAGGCGCCCCGCCCCGGCACGGTGGCGGTGGTGGTCTCAGCCGAGCGGGCCGCCGGTGTACGGGTCGTCGACGGTCGTGCGCCACGGGCCGCCGAGGTGTTCCAGGGCGTGCGGGTCGACGTGGTCCATCAGGTCCTCCATGCGCGACAGCAGCAGGGAGTGCACGTCGAACGCCCGCCAGGTCTCCCCGGCGCGGCCGTAGTCCCAGCGCTCCTGCTCCTCCCGCAGCCGCTGGAGGATCCAGCAGGTGCACAGCAGCGCGGAGAGGTCGCGGTTGAGGTAGGGGGCGAGCGGCGTGCCGTCGTAGGACTCCCCGTCGTAGGACTTCCCGTCGAAGGAGTCGGCCGGCACCTCCAGCCGTCCGGTGGCACCGTCCAGGAGGACGTGCAGGTCGTGGATCCAGTGGCCGACGAGGTAGAAGTCGCGCTGCCGCAGCACGGCGGGATCCGTCCCCGTGCCGGCGTCCGCGTCGGCGCCCGTGCTCCCGGCGGGTTCCGCCGCTCCCCCGACGGCGTCCCCGCCGTCGCCTTCTCCGGCCTCCTCCCCTGCCTGCTCGAAGCGTTCCGGGCTCCGCTCGGCGAAGGTGACGAGTTCCTCCTCCGAGGAGGAGAACACCTCGTTGTCCCGGGGGACGCCGACCTCCGTGAGCAGCCGCCGGGTGGGGGCGTGGGTCAGCCCGGCGGGCAGGTCCGCCTCGGCATAGCGGTACGGCTCGCCGAGGTCGGCGACGAGTTCCGGGGTGATCTCGAAGGCCGGGCCGCCCTCGCCGCCGGGCATCGCGACCCACCGCATGCTGCGGATCAGCACGGCGGTGTTCCAGTGGGCGGGTGTGCCGCCCTCCGGGAAGACCTCCGGGTCGACGGCCCGCATGCGCTCCTCGGCCAGCCGGTTGACCGCCTCGACGGCGGCCGGGCCGCGGCGGCCGCCGAGCAGTTCCGGGGACGTGGCGGCGCGCCACACGCGCTCGGTCTCCAGCATCAGGTGCACCAGCGTCGACAGGTCCGAGGCGATCGGGTCGAGTGCCGGCATCCCGTCGACGGCGCGGCCCCAGGAGGCCAGGTGGACCTGTCCGGTCTCCCCGTCCAGCACGACGTGACTGCCGTGGTACGCGGGCTCGCCGAGCACCAGCAGCCGCCGGGCCCCGGGGGCGGTGTTCGGCAGTCCCCCGGTGACCGGCGGGAGCGCGTCGTCGTGGTGGAGGCCCAGTTCCAGGTCGGCCAGGTCGGCGGGGAGGCCGATCGCGGTCAGGAAGCGGCGGCTGGGGCCGTGCGGCAGCAGGTCCGTGGGCGGCAGGAGGTGTTCGGGCAGCCGTGTCACGCCGTCGGCGCCGAACCAGTGCTCCATCTGCCCGGCCGTCACTTCGGTCCGCATGCCTTCCACTGCCCGCCCCTTCTGCCTGGTGCTGCCGCTCAGCCGGCTCGCGTCCCTGCCTCTGCTCGTGCTTCTGCCTGCTCGGGCGGTCCCCGCCCGGTTACGGGGCCGCGTGGAGGTCCTTGCGCATGGCGGTGCGCAGTTCCTCGAGCGCGTCGCCGAATGCGGCGTGGCCGGTGGTCCAGCGTTCCTCGGGGTGGACGGCGCCGGCCTCCAGGCTGTCGGAGAGGTCGCGCAGCCGTCGCAGGGCCCGTTCGGAGGGGCCGACGACGGCTTCGGGCGCCACGATCGCCATCTGGTGGCGCAGTTCGTAGGCGCCGCCGCTGCGGAACCGCTCCCCCGCCCGCTCGGCGCGCTCGTCGGCGGGCAGGTCCGGGGAGCGGGCGATGTCGCGCAGCTGGTTCCTGGTGCGGGAGAGGGCGGCGAGGTACTCGGCGTACAGCTGCCGCCGGACCTCCCGTTCCTTGGAGAACTGGTCGCGCTTCCAGCGCGAGCGTTCCGCGAAGAGCGTCGCGCCGATGCCGACGGCCGCGCCGAGTCCGGTGCCTATGAGAGTCCCCCAGTCCACTGCCACACGGTATCCCGCGGGGCGGACACCGGTGGCGGCAACTCCGGGGGCCGGACAGGGTGTTCAGGGCATGATCAGGACGGCGACGCCGTTGACGCGGTCGGCGGCGAGGTCGTCCAGGGCCCGGTCGGCGCGGTCGAAGGGGTAGGGGGTCACGCGGGGACGGATGCGGTGCTCGGCGGCCGCGGCCAGGAAGTCCCGGCCGTCCTCCCGGGTGTTGGCGGTGACGCTGCGCAGGGTGCGTTCGCGGAAGAGGTGGCGGGCGTAGTCCAGTGGCGGGACGTCGGTCAGGTGGATGCCCGCGACGCTGAGGGTGCCGCCGGAGTCCAGTGCCTCCAGGGCGACGGGGACGAGGTCGCCGACGGGGGCGAACAGGATGGCCGCGTCGAGCGGTTCCGGGGGCGCGTCGTAGGCGTCGCCGGCCGAGGCCGCGCCGAGTTCCAGGGCGAGGGCCCGGGCGGCCGGGGAGCGGGTGAGGACGTGCACCACCGCGCCCTGCGCGGCGGCGAGCTGCGCGGTGAGGTGGGCGGAGCCGCCGTAGCCGTAGACGCCGAGCCGCCCGCCGGGCGGCAGTTCGGCGCGGCGCAGGGCGCGGTGGCCGATGATGCCGGCGCACAGCAGCGGGGCGAGTTCGGCGTCGGCGCAGCCGGCGGGCAGTTCGTAGGCGTAGGCGGCGGGGACGGTGGCGTACTCGGCGTAGCCGCCGTCCGCGTCCCAGCCGGTGTAGAGGGAGGAGGGGCACAGGTTCTCCTGCCCGCGCAGGCAGTAGCGGCAGCGCCCGCAGGTGCGCCGCAGCCACGGGACGCCGACCCGCGTCCCGGGCGGCGGGCCCTGGGCGCGGGCGCCGGCCGCGACGACCTCGCCGACGGCCTCGTGGCCGGGGACGACGGGGGTGCGGTGCGGTGCGAGGTCGCCGTCGCGCACGTGCAGGTCGGTGCGGCACACGCCGCAGACGCGCACCCGCACGAGCAGTTCGTCGGCGGCGGGCTCGGGCACCGGCAGCTCGGCCGGTTCGAGCCGTCCGGGGGTGCGGACCGTCCACGCCCGCATCGTCGCGGGGATCGCGGCGCCCGCCGTGTCCACCGTGCCCATCGCGGCCACCTCCGTCTGCTCCGTACGGTGCGTTCGCCCCGCCCACCACCGTCCGCCCCGTCCGGCCCGTCCGCCACCGCAGGGCCGTCGGGCCGTTTCCGCGCGCCGGGTCCTGTCCCCGGCGGGCGCCGGGGCCGCGGGGGCCCGCCTCCGGTGGGCGGACGTGCGGCGGGCCCGATGGGGGCGGATGCCCGACCTGCGGTCGGACAATCCCGAGAACGCAACGCCCGGTATGCGACATTGCTCCCATGAGTGGAACCGTGCCTCCGACCGCCGTGCGGGTGCCGCGGCGCCGCGGCACGGAGCTGCTGCTGACGGCCGCGGCCGTGGGGATCTGCGCCTACGGGTACGCGAACGTGGGACTGGCCGCGGAGGGGACGGTGCCGCCGGACACCGCCTCCCGCGCCGCCGGGCTCGGCGCGCTCGCCCTCGCCGCCCACCTGGTGGTGCGCCGGTGCGCCCCCTGCGCCGATCCGCTGGTCCTGCCGGTCACGGTGCTGCTCAACGGCATCGGACTGGTCGTGGTGCACCGTCTGGACCTGGACACCCCGGGGCCCCCGGCGGCCCCCGCGCAGCTGATGTGCTCGGCCCTGGGGATCGTGGTGTTCGCGGTCGTCCTACTGGTGCTGCGCGACCACCGGCTGCTGCGGCGCCGCGCCGGCCTCCTCGGCGTCGGCGCGCTGGTGCTGACGGCGGCCCCGCTGTTCTTCCCCGCGGTCAACGGGGCGCGGCTCTGGATCCGGGCGGGCGGGTTCTCCGTCCAGCCGAGCGAGTTCGCCAAGGTGATGCTGGCCGTCTTCTTCGCCGCCCGGCTGGCGGACGTCCACCGCGTGGCGGGCGGGCGCCGCCTGCCGCGCGGCGGGGGGCGGAGGGGGAAGGGCAAGGGCAAGAACAAGGAGGAGAAGGGGGAGGGCGGGGAGCGGTGCCGGGTGGTGGTGTCCCGGCGCGTGCTCGCGCCCGTGGTGGCGGTCTGGCTGGCCGGGGTCGGGCTGCTGGTGGCGGAACGGGACCTCGGTGCCTCGCTGCTGCTGTCCGGCCTGTTCGTGGTGTTCCTGTACGTCTCCCTCGGGCGGCCGGGGTGGGTCGCCGCCGGGCTGCTGCCGGTCGTGGCCGGGGCCGTGGTGGTCGCGGCGCTGGAGCCGCACGTGCACGGCCGGTTGCAGGAGTGGCTGCACCCGCTGGCCGGTTACGAGGCCGGCGAGGGGACGGGGCAGCTGGCCCAGTCGCTGTTCGCGTTCGCCTCCGGGGGGCTGCTGGGGACGGGGCTGGGCGAGGGGCACTCCGTGATGATCGGGTTCGCCGTGAAGTCCGACTTCGTCCTGGCCACCGTCGGGGAGGAGCTGGGGCTGGTCGGGCTGACCGCCGTCCTGCTGCTGTACGCCCTGCTGGTGACCCGCGGGTACCGCTGCGGCCTGGCCCTGCCCGACCGCTTCGGCCGGCTGCTCGCGGTGGGGCTGGCCACCCTGGTGGGGCTGCAGGTGTTCGTGATCGCGGGGGGCGTCACCGGGCTGGTTCCGCTGACCGGGATGGCGATGCCGTTCCTGGCGCAGGGCGGCTCCTCGGTCGTCACCAACTGGATCGTCGTCGCGTTGTTCGTCCGGCTCTCGGACGCCGCCCGCGCCCCGGTGGCGATGCCGGCGGCGCGCCCCGCCGCACCGCGGGACGAGGCGCGGGAGGAGGCCCGGGACGAGGCGCGGGAGGAGGCCCGGGAGGAGGCCGCGGACGCCGTCCCGGCGGCGGGCCCGGAGGCCGCACCGGCTCCGGCCGGGGCCGTGGCCGACGGGGTGGCGGGGGGTGCGGTCCGGTGACCCGCTGCACGCGGCACGTCGCGTTCCTGGGCCTGGTGCTGCTGGCCGGGCTGCTGTTCCAGGGGTCGCGCATCCAGGTGGTGGAGGCGGACGCGTACGCGGAGCACCCTGCGAACCCGCGTCCGGCGCTGGCCCGCTGGAACCGGCCCCGGGGGGACGTCGTGGTGGGCGGCCGCCCGGTGACCGGGTCCGCCGCGACGGGTGAGGACTTCGCGTACCGCCGCACCTACACCGACGGCCCCCTGTACGCGCCGGTCACCGGTTTCGCCTCGCACCTGTACGGCACCTCCGGCCTGGAGGAGTCGGAGGACGCGGTGCTGTCCGGCAGGGACGCGCGCCTTTCGGCCCTGGGGCCGATGACCGCGCTGACCCGCGAGCCCGAGCCCGGCGGGGACGTGGTGACCACCCTCGACCCGGCGGTGCAGCGTGCCGCGTACAAGGCGCTGGCGGGGCGGAAGGGGGCGCTGGCCGCGGTGGAGCCGTCCACCGGGCGCGTCCTGGCCCTGGTCAGTGCCCCGTCCTACGATCCGTCGTCGCTGGCCGGCGGCGGGCGGCGGGCCCGGGAGGCCTGGGAGAAGCTGTCGAAGGACCCGTCGCGGCCGATGCTCGACCGGGCCCTGAGCCGCACCTATCCGCCGGGGTCGGCCTTCAAGGCGGTGACGGCGACGGCGGCGCTGACGGCCGGGGCGGTGACCGACCTCGACGAGCCGACGGGCTTCCCCGAGCCGTACCGGCTGCCGAACACGACGTGGGACCTGGAGAACGGGCCCGGGGTGGAGAACTGCGAGGACGCTCCGCTGCGGTACGCCTTCGCCGTCTCCTGCAACACCGTGCTGGCCCGGCTCGCGGTGGAGGTGGGGCCGGAGGCGATGTCCAGGACCGCGGAGGCCTTCGGGTTCAACGCGGACCCGTCCCCGAGGATCCCGCTGCCGGTCGCGCGGAGCGTGTTCGACACCTCCGTGGACGACGCGCAGCTGGCACTGTCCTCGATCGGCCAGTACAACACCCGGGCGACGCCGCTGCAGATGGCGATGGTGGCGGCGGCGATCGCCAACGACGGCCTGCTGATGCGGCCCTACCTGGTGGACCGGGTCACCGACGGCGGGGGGCGCACCGTGGAGCGGACGGTGCCTCAGGCCATGGGCCGGCCCATGGGGCCCGGGGTGGCCGGGCTGATGCGGGAGCTGATGGAGACGGCGGTCGCCGAGGGCAGCGGCCGCAAGGCGGCCGTGCCGGGGGCCGTGGTCGGCGGCAAGACGGGCACCGCGCAGCACGGCGAGGCGAACGCGGGCATGCCGTACGCCTGGTTCATCTCCTACGCCCGGCCGGAGGGCGCCCCCGAGACCGGGGCCGCGATCGCGCTGGCGGTGGTGGTCGAGGACGGGGCGGCCGACCGGGACAGGATCAGCGGCGGCGGGATCGCCGCCCCGCTGGCGCAGAAGGTGATCCGGGCGGCGCTGCGCTGAGGACCTCTGGGGCGGAGCCGAGGCTCCCGGGGCGGAGCCGAGGCCCCGGGGCCGAGGTGGCCGGGGGCGGGCCGGGTCCGCCGGCGGGGCCGGCCGGGCCCGGGCGGTACCGGTACTCCGGCCGCCCGCGCGGCCGGGGTCCCGTGCGCGTGCGCGTTCCGGGGTCAGTCCGCGGCGCCGCGGGCGACGGCTTCGGCGACCTCGGCGACGCGTTCGGCCTCCTCCGCGGCGAACCGCTGCGCGTCGAGCCGTTCGGCGATCTCCTCGTCCTGGCGCATCAGCAGGTCGAGGTTGCTGTCGCCGAGGTCGAAGACGCCCATGTCCGCGTAGGCCTGCTGCAGCCGCTCGCCCCACAGCCCGATGTCCTTGACGCAGGGCACGATGCGGCTGAAGAGCAGTTTGCGGAAGAGCCGCAGGAACTCGGAGTTCTCGCTCATCTCGGCCGCGTCGGCCGGCGGGATGCCGAAGTTCTCCAGCACCTCCACGCCGCGCAGCCGGTCCCTCATGAGGTGGCAGCCCTCGATGACGAACTCCTCGCGCTCGCGCAGTTCGGCGTCGGTGAGCTGCTTGTAGTAGTCGCGCAGGGCCATCCGGCCGAAGGCCACGTGGCGGGCCTCGTCCTGCATGACGTAGGCGAGGATCTGCTTGGGCAGCGGCTTGTCCGTGGTGTCGCGCAGCATGCCGAACGCGGCCAGGGCCAGGCCCTCGATGAGCACCTGCATGCCCAGGTAGGGCATGTCCCAGCGGGAGTCGCGCAGGGTGTCGCCGAGCAGGCCCTGGAGCTGGTCGTTGACGGGGTAGAGCAGGCCGATCTTCTCGTGGAGGAAGCGGGCGTACAGCTCGGCGTGGCGGGCCTCGTCCATGGTCTGGGTGGCGGAGTAGAACTTGGCGTCCAGGTCGGGCGCGGACTGCACGATGCGGGCGGCGCAGACCATGGCGCCCTGCTCGCCGTGGAGGAACTGGCTGAACTGCCAGGAGGCGTAGTGGCGGCGCAGCTCGCGGCGGTCGGCCTCGCTCATCCGGTCCCAGTAGGGGGTGCCGTAGGGGGTGAGGGCCTGGTCGGGGACGCCGAGGGGGTCGTAGGGGTCGACCTCCAGGTCCCAGTCGATGCGCCGGGCGGCGTCCCACTGCTTGTCCTTGCCCTTCTGGTACAGGGCCAGCAGCCGGTCCCGGCCGTCGTCGTAGTCCCAGGTGAAACGGGCGGACCCGGCCGCCGGGACCTCCCAGCCGGTCGCGGACGCGGGCTGTGCGTAGAGCTCGTGCGTCGACATCGACGCCTCCTTCCACCGCGGCATCGCCCCGAGGGCCGGGGCACTCGGCAGCGTCACACGGTCCGGACAGGGGGTCAACAAGTGGCGCGCGGGGACTTGACGACCTTGCTGACACGGAGTCTCATAAGAGGTGACCGCGGGTAACCCCCTTCCCTCCGGAGGCCCACCCTCATGACAGTCACCGAAGACCGCGACGCACTGGGCGCCCTCAAGGAGCGGGAGCAGGTGGCCGAGCGGCTGCTCGAAGCATCCGCCAGGCACTCCTTCGACCCCGACACCGAACTGGACTGGGACGCGCCCTTCGAGGAGGGCAAGTGGTTCTGGCCCCCCGAGCTGTGCTCCCTCTACGACACCCCGCTGTGGCACGGCATGTCCGAGGAGCAGCGGATCGAGCTGAGCAAGCACGAGGCCGCCAGCACCGCCTCGGTCGGCATCTGGTTCGAGGTCATCCTGATGCAGCTGCTGGCCCGGCACGTGTTCGACCTCGACCCGACCAGCAAGCACGTGCGCTACGCGCTCACCGAGGTCGAGGACGAGTGCCGGCACTCGAAGATGTTCGCCCGACTGATCACCCGTCTGGGCACCCCGGTCTACCTGCCCAACCGGCTCAACCACAACCTCGGCCGGCTGATGAAGACCGTCTCCACCACCCCCGGGTCGTTCACCGCGACCCTGCTGGTGGAGGAGATCCTGGACTGGATGCAGCGGCTGACCTTCCCGGACGAGAACATCCAGCCGCTGATCCGCGGCGTCACGCGGATCCACGTCGTCGAGGAGGCCCGGCACGTGCGCTACGCGCGCGAGGAGCTGCGCCGCCAGATGCGCACCTGCCCGCGCTGGGAGGCCGAGCTGACCCGGATCACCTCCGGCGAGGCCGCCCGCGTGGTCGCCCAGTCCCTGATCAGCCCCCGCGTGTACACCGCGGTCGGCCTCGACCCGGCACAGGCCGTGGCACAGGTGAGGGCCAGCGCACACCGCCGGGACGTGATGCGGCGGTCGGCGAGCCACCTGACGGGCTTCCTGGACGAGATCGGGGTGATCCGCGGCGTCGGCAGGAAGCTGTGGAAGAGCTCCGGCCTCCTGGGCTGACCCGCCCCCGGACCGCCGTCGCGCCGGCCTGTCGATGCCCGTTGCACGGGCCGGCGCGCCGGCCCCTCGCACGGGCCGGCGCGAAGGGCCCCGTGGCGGCCGGCGGCACCGCCTAAGCTGCCAGGCATGGATGGCCATGCGGCAGACACCACCGTGACCGCCACACCCCGGGCGGCGAGGGGCGCGTACCGGCGGCTGCCGGTCGCGCAGCGGCGCGAGCAACTCCTCGCAGCCGCCCTGGGCCTGTTCGGCGCCTGCGCGCCCGAGGAGGTCACCGTGGACGCCGTCGCCGCGGCGGCGGGCGTCTCGCGCCCCCTGGTGTACCGCTACTTCCCCGGCGGCAGGCAGCAGATCTACGAGACGGCCCTGCGCAGCGCGGCCGACCAGCTGATGCGCTGCTTCCAGGAGCCCGCCGAGGGCACGCCCACCCAGCGGCTGTCCAACGCCGTCGACCGGTACCTGGCCTTCGTCCGCGAGCACGAGGCCGGCTACTCGGCGCTCCTGCGCGGCGGGAGCGTCGTGGAGACCACCCGGACCACGGCGATCGTCGACGACGTGCGGCGCGGCGCCGCCGAGGAGATCCTGCGGCACCTGATGGCCGAGGACGCCGGACCCCGCCTGCGGATGACCGTGCGGTCGTGGATCGCCTCGGCGGAGGCGATCTCCCTCACCTGGATCGACCAGGGGCTGCGGCCGGCCGCGGAAGAACTGCGGGCCTGGCTGGTCGACCAGTTCGTGGGGCTGCTGGCCGTGGGCGCGGCGGGCGACGAGGAGACGGCCGAGGTGGTGCGCCGGGTGCTGGGGGCGGAGGGGCCCGACAGCCCGGCCGGTGACCTGGCCCGCCGGCTGCTGCCCCTGGCCGGGAGCGCGCAGCACCTGCTCTGAGCCCGGCCCGGGCGGGCGGCACGGCACGGCACGGGCGGGCGGCACGGCACAGGCGGGCGGCACGGCGCAGGACGGCACGGCGCAGGACGGCACGGGCGGCCCGGCACGGGCGGCCCGGCACGGGCGGCCCGGCACGGGCGGCCCGGCACGGGCGGCCCGGCACGGGACGGGACGGCGTTGGGCGCGTCACGGGCGGCACGGCACGGGTCGGCGCGGAGCAGGACCGGGCGCGGTGCCGCGGGGCCGCGGCCGGGTGGGATGCTGGTGGGGTGAGGAGCGAGAACACGCAGTTCGTCGGCGGGCCGCTGGACGGCCGCGTCCTGCCGGTGCTGGTCGGCATGCTCGGCAACCCGCCCCGGGTGTACCGGGTGCCGGTGCCCGGTCCCGACGGAGCGCCGGCCACCGAGTACGTCTACCACCGCGCTCCCCACCCGGACCCGCGGCGGGGCAGGACCTCCCGCTGGCGCTACGAGTACGACCCGCTGGGCCGCCGGCCGGACCTGCCGAAGTGGCCCTGGAGCCGCGGCTGAGCCCGAGGGCGGCGAACGGGCCCCGCGTCCGCCGGGCTCACCGGGTCCGGGTCGGGCGGTCGATAGGGGCGGGCCGGGCGGGGCCGGGGCCGACCGGGTCCGACCGGGGCCGGGGCCGGTAGGGGCCGACCCGGTCGGGCCAGCGGGCGCCGGGGGCCGGTGTTTCCCCCGTCCGGCGGTCCCGGTCCGTGCCCGTGGCTCCGAACGGGGCCGTGCAGGTGCCCCGTCCGGGCGAGGCGGGCCACCGGCGTTGGTAACCCGGGCGGGTGACGGTCCGTGGAATACCTCCGAGAGACCCTGCCGAAGACATGACTGTTCGTGGCAGGATCGGTCGGGGTCTGCCGATCGCGGCCCGATTCACTCGGAGGTGACGGGATGTCAATGGCCCACCGTGCCCGGATATGGCTGCACAGGGCGGCCACGTGCGGCGCGCTGCTCGCGGCGGCCGCGCTCGCGGTGCCCGCCCAGTCGGCCCACGCTGCGCCCGGAGAGCCCTCCCCCGCACCCTCCGCGTCCTCGGGCGCCTCCGGCGGCTCCGGCGGCGGGCGGTCCGCGGAGAAGAAGTACCGGGACATGCCGCTGGACGAGCTCCTGGAGGAGCTCCAGAAGCTCTACCACAGCGCCGAGGAGTCGACGGAGAAGTACAACGACGCCTCCGACCGGCTCAAGAAGCAGCGCGCCGAGGTCAAGAAGGTCCGCGGCAGGCTCGACGACAAGCGCGACGAGGTCGACGAGGGCCGCAAGGTCGCCGGAGCACTGGCCCGTCAGCAGTACCGGCACGGCAGCATCTCCCCGTACGCCGGGATGCTGCTGAGCGACGACCCCAACAGCGTCATCGACCAGCGCCGGCTGATCGCGCAGGGCGTCGACGCCCAGGTCCACACGGTCGAGCGGCTGGAGGCCGCGGAGAAGGAGCTGAGCCGCCTGGCCGACAGGGCCCAGGAGGCGCTGGAGAAGGCCGAGGAGCTGGCCGCCAAGGAGCGCGGGGCCCGCGACGAGGTCAAGAAGAAGCTGGCCGACGTCGAACGGGTGGTCGCCTCGCTGACCGGCACCCAGCTGGCCGACCTGCAGCGCATGGAGCAGCGCGAGATCGACCGCATGCAGGCGGAGTTCATCGCCTCCGGCGCCCTGGGCACCGGTGCGCGGGGCGCCTCGCGGGGCGGTGCGAAGGCGATCGCCTACGCGCTCGCGCAGCTGGGCAAGCCGTACGTGTGGGGCGCGGAGGGGCCCGACTCCTTCGACTGCTCGGGGCTGACCTCCCAGGCGTGGCTGGCCGCGGGCAAGGTGATCCCGCGCACCAGCCAGGAGCAGTGGCGGCAGCTGCCGCGCGTCCCGCTGGAGCGGATGCGCCCCGGCGACCTGGTCATCTACGGTGCGGGCGCCACGCACGTGGGGATCTACCTCGGCGACGGGGCGGTCGTGCACGCCCCCCGTCCGGGCTCGTACGTGAAGGTGGCGCCGGTCGGCTCGATGACGGTGATCGGCGCGGTCCGCCCGGACGAGGGCGCGAAGTCGATGGAGGACTACAAGGTCCCCGAGGTGCCGAAGTCGGCGGAGAAGGGCGCGCCGATCGGCACCGGTCTGTAGACGGTGCGACGGGGGCGGGGGAGGACGGCGGCCGCCCGTCCTCCCCCGCCCCCGTCGTGCCCCGTTGTGCCCCGTTGTGTCGCTACTGCCGGAAGCCGGCCAGGTAGGCCTCGGTCCTCTCCGGCTCGAAGAAGAAGCCGTCGAAGTCGGAGGGGTCGTCGAAGCCGTTGGCGAAGCGGTCGGCGACGGGCTGGATCTGCCCGGCGGCCCCGATGAGTTCCAGCACGTGCGCGGGCGGCGGGGCCAGCATGGCGTTGGTCCAGCGGGTGACGTGCTGCGCGATGTCCCAGTAGCGGTCGAAGGTCGCCTGCATCCAGTCGCGGTCGAACGGCTTGTCGCCGTGCTCCAGGATGCTGTCCAGGTACACCGCGGCGCACTTGGAGGCGTTGTTGGAGCCCTGGCCGGTGATCGGGTCGTTGGCGACGACCACGTCCGCGACGCCGAGCACCAGCCCGCCGGAGGGCAGTTCGCCGACGGGGTGCCGCACGGTGGGCGCGTAGCGGCCCGCCAGCACGCCGCCGGCGTCGGTCAGTTCCACGTTCCGCGCCCGGTCGTACTCCCAGGGCAGGAAGCGCTTCATCAGCTCCAGCGTGGTGGCGAGGTGGTCGTCGGGGTTCTTGATGTCGCCGAAGACGTCCAGCGGGCCGCCGGGGATCCCCTCCCAGAAGAGGATGTCGCAGGGCCCGGAGCGGGTCAGCGACGGCATGACGAACATCTCGCCCACGCCCGGGACCAGGTTGCAGCGCACCGCCAGGAAGTCGGGGTGCTCGGGGCGGTTCTCCAGGCCGTGCACGTAGGCGACGGCCAGCGCCCGCTGGGGGGTGGAGTACGGCGAGCGGGAGGCGTCGCGGGTGAACATCGACACCAGTTCGCCCTTGCCGGCCGAGACCAGGACCAGGTCGTAGGCGCGGGAGAAGTAGTCGAGGTCGGAGACGGCGGCGCCGTGCACGACCATCTGGCCGCCCCGCTGGACGAACGCCTCCATCCAGCCGGACATCTTCACGCGCTGGTCCACCGACTGCGCGTGGCCGCGCAGCTTGCCCACCCAGTCGACCGGGCGGCTGCCGTCGGGGCCGGCCACGGAGACGCCCAGCCCCTCTATTCGCGGCGCCCGGTCCTCCCAGAAGTTCAGCTCCAGGTCCCGTTCGTGCTGCAGGGCGGTGTGGAACATGCACTGGGTGGACATCACCCGGCCGTCACGGATCTCGTCCGCGGTCCGGTTGGACATCAGGGTGACCTCGTAGCCGTGGGACTGCAGCCCGAGGGCCAGTTGGAGGCCGGACTGGCCTGCGCCGACGACGAGTATCTTCCGCATCGCAGCCTGCTTTCTGGACATACGGAGGGGGGAGGAGGGCGAGAGGAGGGCGGGGCGAGGGGCGGCGGGGCGCCGCGGGGCCTCAGGAGGGCTGGGCCGCGAGCGCGTGGACGACCAGCGCGGTCAGCGCCGTGACCACCGAGTCGCGTTCGCGCGCGTCGCACAGGACGACCGGGACCGCGTCCGGCAGGGCGAGCGCCTCGCGCACGTCCGCCTCCTCGTACTGCGGCGTGCCCTCGAACTGGTTCACCGCGACCACGAACGGTAGTCCGCACCCCTCGAAGTAGTCGAGGGCCGGGAAGCTGTCGGCCAGCCGGCGGGTGTCGGCCAGGACGACGGCGCCGATCGCACCGCGCACCAGGTCGTCCCACATGAACCAGAACCGCTGCTGCCCGGGGGTGCCGAACAGGTACAGCACCAGGTCGGAGGCGAGGGTGATCCGGCCGAAGTCCATGGCGACCGTGGTCGTGGTCTTCTCCGGGGTGGCCCGCAGGTCGTCGATGTCCTCGCTGGCCTGCGTCATCACCGCCTCGGTGGTCAGCGGGGTGATCTCGGAGACGGCTCCGACGAAGGTGGTCTTGCCCACGCCGAAGCCACCCGCGACCACGATCTTGGTGGACACCGGTCCGGGGCCGCCGGGTTCCTGCCAGTCCTGCACCTCGCCGTCGCGCACCGGCTTGTCCGTTTCAGAGCCTGCGAAGTCCACTGAGCACCCTCTCGAGAAGCGCACGATCCGGCTGGCCGGTGCCGTGTCCCGTTCCGTACACCCGCAGCCGCCCCCGATCGGCCAGGTCACTGATCAACACCCGCACCACGCCGAGCGGGATGTGCAGCAGCGCGGAGACCTCCGCGACCGAGCGCGTCCTGCGGCAGAGCTCGACGATGGCGCCGATCTCCGGGAACACGGCCTCGGTGAAGCCGCCGGACGCGCCCTCCGGCTCCCCGTCCGGCTCGTCGGAGGTGACGACCAGCGTCTCCACCAGCAGGACGTGCCCGAACCGGGTGCGCCCGCCCGTCAGGGCGTACGGACGCACCCGGGAGGCCCGCTTGCCCCCGCCCCTGGCGGGCAGCGCGGGGGCCTGTCCGGCCGCACTCACCGGCTGTCCCCGTAGGCCCGGCGCAGCTCGGTCCGCAGCTCGGGCGTGAGCACGTGTCCGGCGCGGCCCACGAAGAGCGCCATGTGGTAGGCGACGACGGACAGGTCGCACTCGGCGTCCGCGTGGACCCCCAGGAGCGAGCCGTCGCTGATGGACATCACGAACAGGTGGCCCTCGGCCATGGTGACCACGGTCTGCTTGACCTGCCCGGTCTCCATCAGCCGGGCGGCGCCGAAGGTGAGGCTGGCGATGCCGGAGACCAGCGCCGCCAGGTCGGCGGTCGAGCCGGCCGGACCCTCCGGGGAGGCCCCCGGGGCTTCTGCAGCCTCTGACGCCTCTGACGCCTCTGACGCCGCTGCGGGGCCGTCGCCGTCCTCACGGCCGGTGTCCGCGTCCGCCTCCGAGGAGATCAGCAGCAGCCCGTCCGAGGAGACGACCACCACCGACCTCAGGCCGGGGACCTCGTCGACCAGCCCGGTGAGCAGCCATCTCAGGTTGCGGGCCTGGGGACTGGGTTCGTGCAGGTCGGTACTCGTACTCGACGCGTTCAACCGCGTGCCTCCTCGACAGTTCCGCCCTCGTCTTCGGTCTGCGTCCCCGGCGGCTCGGCCGAGGACGCCAGTTCCGCCTCCACGTCGCGGCGCCCCACCGCCAGGCCCTGCTGGAACCCGCCGAGCCGGCGCCTGAGTTCCGCGGCGTCGACCGGGCCGCCGGCGGCCCGGGGCCTCGGCCGGACCCCGGGGCCGTTGAGGGTGGCGGCCTTCGGGGTGCGCTTGGGAAGTCCCTTGGACGTCAGCGGGGCACCCGCCCCGTCCCCCGGACGCGGCTCGGGCACGGCGGGCTCGGCCGGAGCGGCGGGGGCCGCCGCGGGCACGGGCTCGGCCGGCGCGGGCGCTGCGGGCTCGGCCGCCGCGGGGGGCTGCGGGCGCGCCGCCCCGTCGCCGGACGTGTGGCCGTCCTCCGCGCGGGAGTGCTCCCCGGCTTCCGCCGGAGCCCCGGACGCACCGGGGGTGCGCTGTGCGGGGACCGGCGCGGTGACGGTGTCCGGGCCGGCGGTGGTGTCCGGGCCGGTGCCGGTACCGGTGGCGGTGGCGGTGGCGGTACCGGTGGCGGTACCGGTGGTGGGGGCGGCGTCGGCCGGGGCGCTGTCGGCCCGCTGCGTCCCGGTCTTCTCCTGCGCCCCGGCCGGCTGCTGCGTGCCGGGCACCACCAGCCGGGCGGGCAGGACGGCGACCGCCGCGACCCCGCCCTGCTTCTGCGTGCGCAGCCGGACCCGCACGTCGTGCCGGGCGGCCAGGCGGGCGACGACGAACAGGCCCATGCCCGAACCGGTGTCGCGGACGGCCCCGGGGTCGGCCAGCTGCTCGTTCAGCTCCGCGAGGCGCTCCTCGGGGATGCCGATGCCGCTGTCCTCGACCGAGAGCACGATCTCGCCGCCGCTCAGCAGGCTGCCCGAGACCTCGACGTCGGCGTGCGGCGGGGAGAACGCCGTGGCGTTCTCGAGGAGTTCGGCCAGCAGGTGGCTGATGTCGTCGACGGCGAAGCCGGCGAGGTGGACGTCGGGCAGGGCGTCGATCCGGACGCGCTCGTAGCGCTCGATCTCGGAGACGCCGGCCCGCAGGACGTCCAGCAGCGCGGTCGGCCGGCTGTGGCCGCTGCTGTGGTCGACGTCGGCGAGCACCAGGAGGTTCTCGCTGTTGCGCCGCATCCGGGTCGCCAGGTGGTCGAGCTTGAACAGGCTCTCCAGCTGCGCGGGGTCGGCCTCGTGGTCCTCGAGGGTCTCGATCAGGGCGAGCTGGCGCTCCACCAGGCCGAGGGTGCGCAGGGAGAGGTTGACGAAGGTGCTGTGCACGCTGCCCTGCAGCGAGGCCAGCCGTCCGGCGAGTTCCTCCCGCTCCTGCGTCAGCTCCTCGCGGGTCCGGGCCAGTTCGTCCCGGTCGCGGCGCAGGACGGCGTGGTCGAGGGCGGCCCGGGTGCGCTCCCCGTGCAGGGCCGCGGCCTGCTCCTGAAGGGCGTTGACGGCGGTGGCGACCGCGGCGAACTCGTCGCGCGTGGAGGCCGGGACAGGCCGGACCTCCGGGGCGGCCGCGCCGGGGTCGGCCAGCTGCGGCACGAACCTGGCGGCCAGGTCCGCCGCCCCGCCGTGCAGGGCCCGCAGCGGCCGGGTGAGGGAGCGGGCGGTCTGCACGGTGACGCCCAGCACGAGCAGGGCGCACACGCCCACGAGGGCGGCGACGGTCTCGAGGGCGACGACGTCGTCGTTGCGCAGCTCCTCCAGGGCGGCCGAGGAGGAGGCGGCGAGCGAGGACTCGACACTGCGCATCAGGGCGATGCGCGCGGACAGCGCGGCCTCCACGCGGTCCGCGCCCAGCTCCGTGTCGCCGGCGTCCAGTTCCGGACGGTCGGTCAGGCGGGCCAGGTAGGTGTCCGCGTCGTCGACGTCGGCGCCGGTGACGGTCTTGGCCCAGCGGTCCTTCGCGGACCGGGAGGCCGTGGCGGTGAAGTCGTCCAGGGCCGCCTGCTCGCGCACCGAGGCCCGCTGGGCGGCGCCGACGAGCTGCGGCTGGGTGCCGCCGGCCGCCAGTGCGCTCAGCAGCAGGCCGCGCTGGGCGGACGCCTGCTCGACGGCCCGGCCGAGGGCCGGCCGGGCGGAGGTGTCGGCGTCGGCGGCGCGGGCGGGCAGTTCCCGGGCGACGGTCGCCCCGACCTGCTGCAGCGCGTCGAGGGTCTCGGAGTAGCCGTCGAAGGCGGAACGGGCGGTGCCGGGGCCGGAGAGGGTGCGCTGGCGCAGCCGCGGCAGGGCGTCGACGAGGGCGTCGAGCTCCTTCAGCCGTGCGGCCAGCGCCGGGGCGTCGGCGGTGTCGACGTCGGCGACCGCGTGCTGCAGCGCCTGGGCCTGGCGGTCGACGCGTGCGCGCTGCTCCTCGGAGACACCCGCGCCCCGGGCGGTGGTGCGGCCCGCGGCCACGAAGGCGGCCATGTCGTCGCGTTCGTCGGCCAGGGCGTGGGACAGCGCGACGGCGCGCACGTCCAGGCGGGCCAGCTGGGCGAGGCGCTGCGACTCGGCCAGGTCCCGCACCGACGCGGCGATGCCCGGGGCGCCGGCGGCGGGGACGGCCAGCAGGCACACGGCCACGACCGCCAGCAGTCGTCGCCGCACCGGCCGGGAGGGCTTGTCCAGGGTGACCGGCGGGGCCGCTGGGGCCGCGGGGGTTTCGGTCGGGGGCGGGGCCGGCTCGTCGGCCCGGTTCCCTACGCCAGGGGCGGACGCATCTGTCCGCGACTCATGCCTTGTCCGCACCGGATCTCGCAATCTCGTCTCTCGCCCGTCAGTGACCCGAGGTGACGACTGATCAACTTCCCCCGTGCGTCCATGGTGGAGTGCGGCGACTGCGTCTGCTGTACGACCAGTCGTTCCCACCCCGGCATGGCTCCGACCATTCCAGCCGTGTGCGCAGGGCGTCGCGCATCCCCTATCTAGACACTCGAAGGAGTGAACAACACAGGGCACTCGCGTTGCCACTCGCAGTACGCCGGCCGCATTGCCCGCGCGGCACCGGAGTTGGCACCGCGGCAGGCCTCCTGACAGGATTCGCCCCGCACTCCGCCGGGCGGACGGCGCGTCCGTGACCTGCGGCAGACTTGCCCCATGCGCATCGAGCTGGCCTCCGAGCCCGGCGGGCCGCGCCCCAACGAGGATTTCGCCGCCGCGGCCCTTCCCGTATCCGGACAAGGGGGCGCACTTGTGGTCCTGGACGGCGTGACCCCGCCCGCCGCCCGGACCGGCTGCGTCCACGGAGTGCCCTGGTACGTCACCCGCCTGGGGAGCGCACTCCTCGAACTCGCGTCCGAGCACTCCGGCATCGGCCTGGCCGAGTGCCTTTCGCTGGCAATCGGTCGCACCGCAAACGCGCACAGCGACAGCTGTGACCTTTCTCACTTCGCCACCCCGCAGGCGACCGTGGTCGCCGTCCGGTGGGGCGAGGAGTCCGTGGAGCACCTGGTGCTGTCCGACTCCGTCCTGCTGCTCGGTTCGGACGACGGGGTCGAGGCGGTGCTGGACGAGCGGCTGGCGCGGCTGCGCCAACGCGGGCCGGTGCTGGAGTCGATGCGCAACACCGAGGACGGTTTCCACACCGCGGGAGTGGACCCCGGGGTGGCCTCACGGGCGGTGACGGGCACCCGGCCGCGCTCGCGGGTGCGCACCGTGGCCGTCCTCACCGACGGGGCGGCACGGCTGGTCGAGGTGTTCGGCGCGTGCGACTGGGACGGCGCCCTGGCCGCGCTGCGCGAGGAGGGGCCGGAGGCGTTCGTCGCCCGGGTCCGCGCGGCGGAGGCGGCCGACCCGGAGGGAGCACGCTTCCCGCGCGGCAAGGCGTCGGACGACGCGACGGCGGTGCTCGTGGAGCTTTGACCCCGGCGGGGGCCGGGGGCCGGCGGGGTCGGTACCGACGGGAGCGGGGGCCGGCGGCCCCTACTCCTCGGTGGGCCGCTGCCCGGGCGGGGGCGCCGTCCTGTGCGCCTGCTCCTTGACGTCGTTCAGGCGGTGCAGCAGCCGGGCCAGTTCGCCGATGTCGGCGACGTCCCAGGAGGCCATCAGCTCCAGGTAGCGCTCGCGGCGCTCGCGGCGCAGCCGCAGGAAGCGGTGGCGGCCCTCCTCCGTCAGGCGCAGCAGGTACGCCCGGCCGTCGGCCGGGTCGGGTTCGCGGGCGACCAGGCCCAGCTCCTCCAGCGGCCGCAGCTGGCGGCTCATCGTGGCCTTGCCGATCCCGAAGTACGCCGCCAGGTCGGTGGCCCGGCCGGCCCCGACCTCGTGGATGCGCACCAGCAGCGCGTAGGCGCCGGGCTCGAGGTCGGGGTGGACGGCCCGGGCCATGTCCCGCGAGGAGGCGCGGGTGCGGCGGATGAACACCGACAGTTCGCGTTCCAGCGCTTCCAGGGCCCGCTCGGACTCGCCCTTCGCCCCGGCCCCGGCGGGCGCCCCGGCCCCGCCGTGCGGCTCGGCCGGCTCCCGGGTCCCGCCGGGTCTGCCGGTCCCGCAGTCCTGTGCCGCCTCTGCTGCGGCTCCGCTCTCGTGCACGCCCGCAGTCCTCTGCTTCGCCGTCGGCCCGTCTGTCGGTGGCCAGTATTTCGCACCGCCGGCGCCGGACGGAAAGGACACCCGGCGCCGGTGCGGCGCTCCCGGGACGGCCTCCGGCCCGGGCCGGAGGCCGTCCCGGGCCGGTTGCGTCCCGCCGTGTCCCCGTCCGGTGTCAGGCGGCCTCGGCCCCGCCCTCCGTGCGGGCGGCCGCGCCGGCCGGCTCCAGGGCCAGTTCCAGCACCTGCCGCACGTCCGAGACGGGGTGGACGGTCAGCCGCTCCAGGACCTCGGCGGGCACGTCGTCCAGGTCCGGCTCGTTGCGCTGCGGGATCAGCACCGTGGTCACCCCGGCCCGGTGGGCGGCGAGCAGCTTCTGCTTCACCCCGCCGACGGGCAGGACGCGGCCGGTCAGCGACACCTCGCCGGTCATCGCCACGTCCGGGCGCACCCGGCGCCCCGACAGCAGGGAGGCCAGCGCGGTGGTCATGGTGACGCCGGCGCTGGGTCCGTCCTTGGGCACGGCCCCGGCGGGGACGTGCAGGTGGACGCCGCGGTCCTTCAGCTCGCCGGCCGGCAGCTCCAGTTCGGTGCCGCGGCTGCGCAGGAACGACAGGGCGATCTGCGCGGACTCCTTCATGACGTCGCCGAGCTGGCCGGTCAGGGACAGCCCGCTGCCGCCGGTGCCGGGACCGGCCAGCGACGCCTCGACGTAGAGGACGTCGCCGCCCGCGCCGGTCACGGCCAGGCCGGTGGCCACGCCCGGCACCGCGGTGCGGCGCACGGCGGGGTCCTGCGCGGACTCGGGGGTGTGGTGTGGCCGGCCGATCAGGTCGCGCAGGGCGTCCGCGCCGACGGTCACCGGCAGTTCCTGCTCGCCGAGTTCGTGGCGGGCGGCGACCTTGCGCAGGATGCGGGAGACCGCGCGTTCCAGGGAGCGCACGCCCGCCTCGCGGGTGTACTCGCCGGCCAGCCTGCGCAAGGCGTCGTCGTCGACCGCGACCTCCTCGGCCGTCAGCCCGGCCCGCTCCAGCTGGCGGGGCAGCAGGTGGTCGCGGGCGATGACGACCTTCTCGTCCTCGGTGTAGCCGTCGAGGCGCACCAGTTCCATGCGGTCCAGCAGCGGCTGCGGGATCGACTCCAGGACGTTGGCGGTGGCGAGGAAGACCACGTCGGACAGGTCGAGCTCCACCTCCAGGTAGTGGTCGCGGAAGGTGTGGTTCTGGGCCGGGTCGAGGACCTCCAGCAGGGCGGCGGCCGGGTCGCCGCGGTAGTCGGAGCCGACCTTGTCGATCTCGTCGAGCAGCACGACCGGGTTCATCGACCCGGCCTCCCTGACCGCGCGGACGATGCGGCCGGGCAGGGCGCCGACGTAGGTGCGGCGGTGGCCGCGGATCTCCGCCTCGTCGCGCACGCCGCCCAGCGCCACCCGGACGAACTTCCGCCCCATGGCGCGGGCCACGGACTCGCCCAGCGAGGTCTTGCCGACGCCCGGGGGCCCGACCAGGGCCAGCACGGCCCCGCCGCGCCGCCCGCCGACGACGCCCAGACCGCGGTCGGAGCGGCGCTTGCGCACCGCCAGGTACTCGACGATGCGGTCCTTGACGTCCTCCAGGCCGGCGTGGTCGGCGTCGAGGACGGCGCGGGCGCCGGGGATGTCGTAGGCGTCCTCGGTGCGCACCGTCCAGGGCAGTTCCAGCACGGTGTCCAGCCAGGTGCGGATCCAGCCGTTCTCCGGGCTCGCGTCCGGGGCGCGCTCGAGCCGGTCGACCTCCTTCAGGGCGGCGGTGCGCACCGCCTCGGGCAGGTCGGCGGCCTCGACGCGGGCGCGGTAGTCGCCGGTCTCGTCCTCGGGGTCGCCGTTGAGCTCGGCCAGCTCCTTGCGGACCGCCTCGAGCTGGCGGCGCAGCAGGAACTCGCGCTGCTGCTTGTCCATGCCCTCCTGGACGTCCTTGGCGATGGTCTCGGCCACGTCCTGCTCGGCGAGGTGGTCGCGCAGGTCGGACAGGGCCAGCCTCAGCCGCTCGGCCGGGTCCTCGGTCTCCAGCAGCCGCAGGCGCTGCTCGGCGGTGAGGAACGGCGAGTAGCCGGCGTTGTCGGCGAGGCGGGAGACGTCGTCGATCTGCTGGATGCGGTCCACGACCTGCCAGGCGCCGCGCTTGGTGAGCCAGACGGTGGCGAGGGCCTTGTACTCCTTCATCAGCTCGGCCAGTGCGCCGGGAAGGGGGTCGGGGACGTTCTCGACGACCTCGGTCGCCTCGACCCACAGGGCGGCTCCGGGGCCGGTGGTGCCGGCGCCGATGCGGCAGCGGCTCTCGCCGCGTATGACGGCGGCCCGCTCGCCGTCGGCGAGGCGGCCCACCTGCTCGACGCTGCCGAGCGTGCCGACGGCCGCGTACCGGCCGTCCACGCGGGGAACCAGCAGTACCCGCGGTTTGCGGGAACCGGGGGCGGCGGACTGCGCGGCCTCGACCGCGGCGCGCACCTCGTTGTCGGAAAGGTCCAGCGGCACCACCATGCCCGGCAGCACGACGCTGTCGTCCAGCGGCAGCAGGGGCAGGGTGAGCGTCGACGGAACCGAAGCCATGATCTCTCCCTCGGCAGGCAAATTGAGCTACGTGGACTCAATGCTTCTGCTGCCCCGGGTGTTCCCCCGCCCTGTTCGCTCTGAGCGATCAGCCGTTCACCTCTCCGTGGCGGGAGCCGCGATTCCGGGCGGGGCAATGCGCGCGCTTCTTCTTCCTTCCCCTGTACCTGGAGGCCTCGTGGGCACGGAGCTCACGGTGGACACGGAGCTCGTGCGGGCATGGGTCGAGGGCTGGGCCGTCTCCCGCGGGGCCGCGCCCCCGGCGGAGCGGGCCTGGGGCCTGACGACCGACGTGGGGGTGCCCGGGCACGTCACCCGGCACGTGCTGTACCGGGCCGACGAGGAGCTGGTGCGCGACCTCACAGCCACGAACACCGCACCGGGCACCTGGCTCAAGGTGTTCGCGCCGCCGGAGACCGTCTCCGCCCGGGCGGCCCCCGGCTGGTCCCTCGACGTCCCCTGCTTCCTGATGTCGGCCCCCCTGCGCCCGGCCCCGGTGACCGTCCCCGACGGCTACCGGCTGCGCACCCGGGCCCGGGGCGGCGTCGTCCGCACGGTCGTCCTCGCCGCGGACGGCGCCCTCGCCGCCCGCGGGCAGATCGCCTTCCCCGCCGCGGGCGCCGCAGGAATCAGCCGGAACCGCCCGGATGGCCGGCGAGAACGCCCTCCCCGCCCGTCGCGCCCCGGCGGCCGGGACCGCCGCCGGGCGGGCGGTGGGCGGCTCCGGCGCGGTGGGCGCTCGGGCTCACACCCCGGAGCCGCTTGAAGGCCGCGCTGAAACCGAACGCGTCCGCGTACCCGACGCGGCGCGCCACCTCCGCGACCGTCACCGCGGGGTCCTCCAGCAGGTCGGCGGCGAGCGCCATCCGCCACTGGGCCAGGTAGGCGAGAGGCGGCTCACCCACCAGTTCGCGGAAGCGCTTGGCCAGCGTGCTGCGGGACACCGCCGCCTCCGCGGCCAGCGAGGCGAGCGTCCACGGCCTGCCCGGCTCCCGGTGCACGGCACGCAGCACCGGCCCCACGACGTCGTCGCCCAGCGCCCGGTACCACGCGGGCGGATCCGCCTCCGGACGGTCGAACCACTCCCGCAGCGTGCACACCAGCAGCCAGTCCAGCAGCCGGTCCAGCACGACCTGCCTGTCCGGCCGCTCCGTGTCCAGCAGGGCCTGCAGGTGCAGGTACTCGCGCACGGCCGTGCAGTCGTCGTCGGGCACGACGGCCACCGGGGGCAGCAGCCCCAGCAGCCGCTGCGCCCCCGTCGCCCCCGAAGCGGTACGAACCGACCAGCACCACCGCGTCGCCGACCGGGTCGACGGCGAGGTCGTCGGCAAGGGCACCGACGGGGTCACCGGCGGGTGGGGCGTCCGCCCCCGGGCCCCCGCCGCGGACATCGCGCACCAGGTCCGGCCGCGCCGCCGTCGCGGGGTCGTCGGCGAACACGAACGGCCCAGGGCCGCGCAGGACCGCCGTCTCGCCCTCCTCCAGCCGCCGCGGGGGCTCCCGGAGCCCCGGACGATCCAGCCCCGGCCGCGTAGCGGCGCGCACAGCGTCAAGGACGCGGCGCCGTCGAACCGCAGCGCCCAGGGCGCCGACAGCACCCGCCGGTCGAACTCGGCGCCGTGGGCGCGCACCTGCCGCAGGAGATCGTCCAACGGGTCCATGGCGCCACGATAAGGGCGCGTACGGACGGACATGCCCTCCGGACGCCCGTCCATGGGCGGGACCGTCCGCGGCGGGTTGACTCCGTGGCATGACGACACACGGGAACAACATCCTGGTCCTGGGCTCCACCGGCAAGACCGGACGGCGGCTGGTGCGCCGGCTGCGCGCGGAGGGCAGGCCGGTGCGGCCCGCCTCCCGCTCCGGCGAGGTGCCCTTCGACTGGTTCCGGCCCGACACCTGGCAGCCCGCGCTGGACGGCGCCTCGGCGGTGTACCTCGTGGCACCCGAGGACCCGGCCCCCGTGCAGGGCTTCGTCGAGCAGGCCGAGGCCTCGGGCGTCGGCCGCTTCGTGGTGCTGTCCGGGCGCGGCGTCGAGCACGTCGGCGAGGACTTCGGGCGGGGCATGGCCGCCGCGGAGCGCGCCGTGCGCCGCTCCGGCGCCGAGTGGACGATCGTCCGCCCGAACAACTTCGACCAGAACTTCGACGAGGACCTGTGGCTCCCGCCGCTGCGGGCCGGCCGTCTCGCCCTGCCCACGGGCGGTGTGCCCGAGCCGTTCGTCGACGTCGAGGACGTGGCCGAGGTCGCCGCGGCCCTGCTCACCCGGGACGGCCACGCCGGGCGGGTGTACGAGCTGTCCGGCCCCCGCGCGCTGACCTTCGGATCGGCCGTCGCCGTGATCGCGCGGGCCTCGGGCCGGCGGATCGAGCACGTGGAGCTGACGCCGCAGGAGTACCACGCCGAACTGCTCGCCGACGGCCTGACGGAGGCCGACGCACGCGGCCTCGGAGCGATGTTCGCCATGATGCGCGCCGGGCACTCCGCCGAGCCCGCCGACGGCGTGCAGCGGGTCCTCGGCCGCGAGCCGGCGGACTTCGCCTCCTACGCCGCCCGGGCCGCCGCGGCCGGCGCCTGGTCGTGACCCCGCGGGGCCCGGGCGCGTGCCCGGGCCCCGCGGCCCCGGCTCCTCCGCCGGGGCGGGATTGCGCCCCGGACCGGGACGCGCCGCGGAGACACGCGTGAACCGTCCGGCGGGCCCCGGACGAGAGAGGGGGCGTGAGACTCTTCCGCCCCGTGGGGGCACGAGACGGGACCCGCACCGCCCGGACGGCGGACGCGCCGGCCGGTGGCACGGCCGCACCGGCCGGCGGCGGTGCCCCGGGCCGCGGCGGGGAAACCCCGGACAGCGGCGGCGACACGGCGCTGATGCGCGCCGTCGCGGCCGGCGACGCACAGGCGCTGGCCGAGCTGTACGACCGCAACGCCGGCTGGCTGCACGCCCGGCTGGCCCGGCGCTGCGACGACCCGGAGACGGTGCGGGAGGTCCTGCAGGACACCTTCCTGACCGCCTGGCGCTCCGCCGGGGCGTTCGCCGACGGCCCGTCGGCGGCTGGCTGTGGACGATCGCTGCGCGCCGGCTGGTGGACGCGCGGCGCGCAGGCCCGCTCGGCGCGGGACCGGGCGGAGCACGTCCGGCAGGAGCGGGCGGCGCTGGCCGTCCCCGCCCCGTCGGCCGAGGCACGGGTCCTGGAGGGGCTGGAGCACGGGGAGCTCGGCGCCGCCCTGGAACGGCTGCCGTCGGAACTGGGGCGGTGGTCCGGACGACGGTGGTCGACGGGCTGACGGTGCGGGAGGCCGCTCGGCTGCTCGGCGTGCCCGAGGGCACCGTGAAGACCCGGGCGCGGCGCGCCCGCCGCCTGCTGCGGGCGGCCCTGTCCGGGGGCGGCGGAGACGGCCCCGCAGTCGGCCCCGGCGCCGGTCCCGGCCCCGGCCCCGTTCCCGATGCAGGTGCAGACGCAGGCGCCGGGCTCGCGGCCGGTGCCGGTCGTGCGGCCGGCGCCGTCACCGGGTTCGCTCCCTCCCCTTCCCCCGCACGGCCAGTACCTGCCGGAGGCACTGCATGAGCCGCCCCGCCGACCCGTCCGCCGCACACGGGCTCCGCCGGGTCCCCGGACCCCGCCACGTCCACGCCCGGGACGCCGACGCCTACGCGGGTGGCGGGCTGCCGGAGGCGGACGCCTGGAGGCTGGAGAAGCACCTGGAGTCCTGCGGGGAGTGCGCTCTGCTGGTCTCCGACGCCGTCCGCGCCACCTCCGTCGCGCCCGTGCTGGCGGATCTGCGCGCCGCGCTCCTGGCCGCAGTCCCCGTGGCCCCGGCGGAGGAGCGCCCGCCCGCCGCCCCGGCGGCAGAACCCGCCCGGCCCGCGGGTCCGGGCCGAACGGCACCCGCCCGGCACGCCCCGCGCCGGCCCCGTCCCCGGCTCCGGCTCCGCCGTCCGGTCGCGGGCTCCGCGCGGACCGGCCCCGCGGCCCGGGCGGGGCGTGCGGCGGCGGCCTCGTTCGGCGCGGTGCCGGCGCTGCGGGCGGCCTGGGCCGCGTCGCTGGCCGTGGCCGCCGTGGCGGCCGTGGTCTCCGCCCGGCTGGCCGGCTTCGACGGGGCGCGTCCGCTGCTGCTTGCCGTGGCGCCGCTGCTCCCGGTGGCCGGGGTCGCGGTGAGCTACGGCCGGGCCGACCCGATGCACGAGACCGTCGCCGCGACGCCCTCGGGCGGCCTGCGGCTGCTGCTGGTCCGCACGGCGGGCGTGCTCGCCGTCTGCGTACCGCTGCTGACCGCGGCGGGACTGCTCCTGCCGGACGGGGTGGGCGGCCCCGGGGCGGCCGCCTGGCTGCTGCCGGGCCTGGCGCTCACCGTGGCGACCCTGCTGCTGGGCTCGTTCACCGGCTGCGCCGCGGCATCCGCCGCGACCTCGGCCCTCTGGCTGCTCGGACTGGCCTGCCTCGGCGCGCCCTCGGTGCCCGGCGCGGCGGCCGCGCCGGGCGGGTCCGCCGCAGTCCTGCGCACCGCCCTGGAGACCTCCCTCGGAACCGTCCTGTCCGGCCCCGGCGCGCAGGCCGCGTGGGCGGCCTGCGGCGCCGTGTGCGCCGTCCTGCTGGCCGCGCGCCGCACCGCCTTCGACCGTCTGGAGCGCATGTGAACCCCTCCTCCGCGACCCCGCCCGCCGTGCGGGTCGAGAACCTGACGGTGCGCCGTCGCCGCGCCGTCCTGCTCGACTCCCTCGACCTGACCGCGGACCGGGGCGTGCACGGCCTCCTCGGCCCCAACGGGGCGGGCAAGACGACCCTGCTGCGGGTCCTGGCGACGGTCGCGGCACCGTCCTCGGGCACCGTGGAACTCCTCGGCCGGACTCCCTCCTCGCCCTCCGCCCGCACCGCCGTGCGCCGCCGCCTGGGCTACCTCCCCCAGCAGTTCGGCCACTACCCCCGCTTCACCGTCCGCGAGCTGGTCGCCCACCTGGCCTGGCTGAAGGAGGTGCCGGCGGCGCGGGTCCCCGCCGCGGTGGAGCGCGCGGTGGACCGGGTCGGGCTGGCCGACCTCCTCGACCGCAGGATGCGCACCCTCTCCGGGGGCCAGGTGCGGCGGGTGGGGATCGCCCAGGCGATCGTCAACGACCCGGAGCTGCTCGTGCTCGACGAGCCGACCGCCGGGCTCGACCCGGAGCACCGGGCGGAGTTCCGCGCCCTGCTGCGCGAGCTCGGCCGGGAGGCCGCCGTGCTGGTCGCCACCCACCACGTGGACGACGTGGCCGCGGCCTGCGACCGGGTCACCGTCCTGGAGCGGGGCCGCCGGGTCGTGGAGTGCACCCCGGCCGAGCTGGCCGCGGCCGCGGGCGCGGAAACCGGCGGGGACGACCACGGGGGCGGCCCCGCCGAGCGCGGCTACACCGGCGTGCTGCACCGCTTCCGCCGGGACGGCGCCGTCACCCCCGTCCCCTCCCCTGCCGACGCCGGGGCCACCGGAACCACCGAAACCGAAGGAGCGAGCGCATGAGCGCCCCCGCGAGTCCGTCCGCCGATCCGTCCGCCGACCCGTCCGCAAGTCCGCCCGCGGCTCCGTCCGCGGGCCTCCTGCCCGTCCTCCGCACGGAGCTGCGCCGCGGGCGCTTCCTGTGGTGGTGGGCCGCGCTGGTGGCCGTCCAGCTGGCCGGGCTGTACGTCTACCGGTGGGTGTGGCAGGAGAGTTGGGCGGACCTCGCCCAGTACGTGCGCAACCTGGCGTTCCTCACCGGTCCCCTGCTGGCCGCGCTGGCCGCCCGGCACGGCGGCCGAGACCGTCGCCTCGGTGCGGAGCAGCTGGCCGCCTCGGTGCCCCGCTCCCGGTTGCAGCGGACGGTGGCCGGGCTGCTCCCGGTCCTGGTGTGCGGGACGGCGGCGTACCTGACGGTGTGGCTGGTCACCCTCGCCGCCGCGTGGCCGTCGGCCTCCGCGTACGGCCGCCCGCTCGTCGGACCGGTGGTCGGCGACCTGGGGGCGGTGGCCCTGTTCGCCTCGGCCGGGTACGTCCTGGGCCGGCTCTCGGGGGGCGCGCTCCTGGCGCCCTTGACCGCCGTGTGCGGCTACGCGGTGCTGCTGGTGTGGGACGTGCCGCACAGCAGCGGCTGGGCGCAGCTGGTCCCGGTGACGTTCGAGCGGCACGAGGGGCGGTTCCCGGCGTGGTGGACCGGCCCCGCGCAGCTGGCCTGGTTCGGCGGGCCGGCCGTCGCGCTGGTGCTGGCGGCCGCCGCCCGCCGCCGGTGGGCGGCGGTGGTGCCGCTGGTGGTGGCGGTGGCGGGCGCGGTGCCGCTGCAGGCCGCGGCGGCTGACGGGGTGTGGCGCCCTGATCCGGACGCCGACCGGCTGGTGTGCAGGGGCAGCGCGCCCGAACTGTGCATGAGGGCGGTGCACGAGGGACGGCGGGACGAGGTCGCCGGTTACGTCCGCAGGGCTGCGGAACTGCTGGAGGACGTGCCCGGGGCTCCCGTCCGTTTCGAGGAGGCCTCCGTCTCCTGGGCCGGGTCGGCCGGGCCGGGGACGGCCGTCTTCCAGCTCGTCGACGGCCCGGGAGCGTCCTGGGAGTCCTCGGAGCGGAATGTCGAGGGGCTGCGCCGGGACGCGGTGCTGCGGCCGCTACTGGGCTGGGGGTGCTCGGAGGACGTCCCGGAGGACGTCCCGATCTGGTCGGAGGGGGTGCTGCGGTGGGCGCACGGCCGGCTCCCGGGGGGCGGCGGGGACGCCGCGTCCATGGGATACGTCGCGGAGGCCGACCCGGCCGCCGCGGCGGAGGCCGCCGCCGTGCTGGAGCGGATGGGCGGGGCCGAGCGCCGGGAGTGGCTGGGCGGCTACCTTGCCGCGCGCGACGCCTGCGACCCGTCGGCGGTGGACGCCCCGTAGCGGGTGCCGCTCCCGTGCTGCGCCGGCACGGGAGCGGCGGGCGCCCGTGCCGCGGCCGGGTACCGCCCGGTGGCCGAGTACCGCCCCTGCCGCCGGGGACGCCGTTAGCCTGTGGGCGACCGCCGCAGTGTGCCGAGGTGCTGTGCGCCGAGGCGCGGGGCGGCGGGGCGTGCGGCGGGGCGCGCACACCGTGCACCGCCGTACCAGCGTGTACCGCACCGCACGAGGAGAGGCCCGAATGCTGCCGCCGAACGCCGCCGACGCCACCGCCGACGCCACCGCCGTTGCCGAGTACGCCGCCCCGGTCGTCGTGGACCGCCGCGAGGGCCCGTACGGCGAGGTGGTGCTGCGGCGGCGCGGCCGGCACTTCGAGATCATCGCCAACGGCTGCTTCCTGATGGACACCCGCGACGGCCGCTCGGAGCGGCTGCTGGTGCGGGCCGCGTTGGAGGAGCTGCCGGAGGGGACCGCCGCCCCGTCGGTGCTGATCGGCGGGCTGGGGGTGGGCTTCTCGCTGGCCGAGGCCGCGGCCGAGCCCCGCTGGGGGGCGATCTCGGTGGTGGAGCGGGAGGACGCGGTGGTGGACTGGCACCGGGCGGGCCACCTGGCGCCGTTCTCCGCGGGGGCGCTGGACGACCCGCGCACCAGGATCGTCCGGGCCGACCTGCTGGAGCACCTGTCGGACGCCGGCGAGGGCTACGACGCACTGTGCCTGGACATCGACAACGGCCCGGACTGGACGGTGACCGAGGGCAACAGCGGCCTGTACGGGCCGGCCGGGCTCGCCGCCTGCCGGGCGCGGCTCAACCCGGGCGGGGTGCTGGCGGTGTGGAGCGCGAAGCCGTCGGAGGCGTTCGAGGAGCGGCTGCGGCAGGCGGGGTTCTCGCGGGTGCGCAGCCTGCCCGTCGAGGTCTCCCGGGGTGTGCCGGACGTGGTCCACCTCGCGGTCAACGGCTGAACCACCGTAACCTTGCGCGGGACGCCGACAGGACCAGCGGGGCGGGGATGACACCGACATGACATTCGCACCATCCACTGGCACGGTCTCTCCCACCCCCGGCGCACAGCGCCGGATCCTGGTGGTCGAGGACGAGCCGACCATAGCCGAGGCCATCGCGACACGCCTGCGCGCCGAGGGGTTCGCGGTCTCCACCGCCGGCGACGGGCCGTCGGCGGTGGAGACCGCGCAGACCTGGCAGCCGGACCTGCTGGTGCTGGACGTGATGCTGCCCGGGTACGACGGCCTGGAGGTGTGCCGCCGGGTGCAGGCGCACCGGCCGGTGCCCGTGCTGATGCTCACCGCCCGCGACGACGAGACGGACATGCTGGTCGGGCTCGGCGTGGGCGCGGACGACTACATGACCAAGCCGTTCTCCATGCGGGAGCTGGCGGCCCGGGTCCACGTGCTGCTGCGCCGGGTCGAGCGGGCGGTGCTCGCCGCGCGGGTGCCCGCCTCGGCCTCGCTGCACCTGGGCGACCTGGAGATCGACCACGCGCAGCGCCGGGTGCGGGTGCGGGGCGAGGACGTGCACCTGACGCCCACCGAGTTCGACCTGCTGGTGTGCCTGGCGCAGACGCCCAGGGCGGTGCTCTCCCGGGAGCAGCTGCTCGCCGAGGTCTGGGACTGGGCCGACGCCTCCGGCACTCGTACTGTGGACAGCCACGTCAAGGCGCTGCGCCGCAAGATCGGTGCGGAGCGCATCCGCACGGTCCACGGGGTGGGCTACGCCTTGGAGACTCCCGTGCGGTAGGTCCTCTGCCGCACGGCCGGCCGCTACGCCCTGGGGGGCTCCCATGACCTCGACGGCACCCGCATCCGTCCGACCGCCGCGCCGGGACGGGCCCGGCGGGAACGGGCCGGACCGGGACGGCGCCGCGCCGGGCGCGGACGGGACCGCGGAGGACGGGACCGCGGAGGACGAAACAGGGAAGAACGGGGCGGCCCGCCCGGGAAGGTGGCGGGGGGCCGTGGCCGCCACCCGGCCGTTCTCGATCAAGACGAAGCTGAACACCCTGGTCGTGGTGTCGGTGCTGATCACCACCGGCCTGGTGATCGTGGCCTTCCGCACCGAGACCCAGCTGCGGATCATCACCGTCTTCTCGATCATCGCCTCGATGCTGCTGACGCAGCTGATCGCGCACAGCCTGACGGCGCCGCTGCGCGAGATGACGGCGGCCTCGCGGGCGATGGCGAACGGGGACTACAGCCGCCGGGTCCGCGCGGGCCGCCGGGACGAGCTGGGCGACCTCGCGGTGGCCTTCAACCGCATGGCCGCCGACCTGGAGGCGGTGGACCGCCACCGCAAGGAGCTGGTCGCCAACGTCTCGCACGAGCTGCGCACCCCGATCGCCGCGCTGCGGGCGGTGCTGGAGAACGTGGTCGACGGGGTCTGCGAGCCCGATTCGGAGACGCTGCGCACGGCCCTGGGGCAGACCGAGCGGCTGGGCCGGCTGGTGGAGCACCTGCTGGACCTGTCGCGGCTGGACAACGGCGTGGTGCCGCTGAACGCCAGGCCCTTCGAGGTGTGGCCGTACCTGTCGGCGGTGCTCCGGACGGCGCAGATGGACGCGATGGCCGCGGGGTCGCGCAGCCGCACCGACGTCCACCTGCACCTGGCCGTCTCGCCGTCGGGGCTGACGGCCTGCGCGGACACCGAGCGGCTGCACCAGGTGGTGTCCAACCTGATCGACAACGCGGTCAAGCACAGCCCGCCCGGGGGCCGGGTCACGGTCAGCGCCCGGCCCGGCGCGGCGCCGCTGAGCCTGGAACTGGAGGTGCTGGACGAGGGCCCGGGCATTCCGAAGGCGGAGCACGACCGGATCTTCGACCGTTTCAACCGCGGCTCGGCGCCTTCCCAGAAGGGGAAGAGCGGCGACGGCGGCACCGGGCTGGGGCTGGCGATCGCCCGGTGGGCGGTGGACCTGCACGGCGGCCGGATCCGGGTCGTGGAGTCCCCGCGGGGCTGCCGCATACGTGTCAGCCTTCCGGGCAGGGGCCGACTGCGCAGTTGACGTAGGGTTCCATCGAGGCAGACCCCGCGGCAACGCGGTGGAGTGGATGTGTTGTCCGCGGCCGGGCTGCAGCGTACGCGAAACAGCCCAAAGACACGCCATTTCCCGTCAACGATGGGGTTGAAACCAGCCTTACGGTGTGACTTACGCGACGACTGCCCCCCGGGCCTGCGGGAAGCCCGGTCAGGGGCGTAGCCTTTATTCCCGCTGTCCATCACCCAAGGAAGCGGAAGAGGGCGGTTCTCGCCGTGTCGCCACAGTCCCCCAATACCTCGAGTGTCTCGACCGAGTCCGACGGAGCGGGCAAGAGTCCCTCCGCCGCGGGTTTCGGCCCCAACGAGTGGCTCGTCGACGAGATCTACCAGCAGTACCTCCAGGACCCGAACTCGGTGGACCGGGCCTGGTGGGACTTCTTCGCCGACTACAAGCCCGGCAAGGACGCCGCCGAGGCGGCCTCCCCGCAGCCCGCGCAGGGCTCGGCGGCCGCCCCCGCCCGTCCCAAGGCCGTGCCGACCCCGGTGCCGGACGGGGCGGGCCCGCAGGCCGCCGCCCCGGCCGCCCCCGCTCCCGAGGCAGCGAAGGCCGCCCCCGCGGCGAAGCCCGCGGCCGCCGCGCCCGCCCCGGCAAAGGCCGAGCCCGCCAAGGCCGAGCCCGCCAAGCCGGCCGCCGCGAAGCCCGCCGCCAAGGCCGAGCCCGCCAAGGCGGAGCCCGCCGGCGCCGAGTACGTGACGCTGCGCGGCCCGTCCGCCGCCGTCGCGCGCAACATGAACGCCAGCCTGGAGCTGCCCACCGCCACCTCGGTGCGCGCGGTCCCGGTCAAGCTGCTGATCGACAACCGCATCGTCATCAACAACCACCTCAAGCGCGCCCGCGGCGGGAAGGTCTCCTTCACGCACCTGATCGGGTTCGCGATGGTGCAGGCGCTCAAGGCGATGCCGTCGATGAACCACTCCTTCACGGAGAGGGACGGCAAGCCGACCCTGGTCAAGCCCGAGCACGTCAACCTGGGCCTGGCCATCGACCTGGTCAAGCCCAACGGCGACCGCCAGCTCGTCGTCGCGGCCATCAAGAAGGCCGAGACGCTCAGCTTCTTCGAGTTCTGGCAGGCCTACGAGGACATCGTCCGCCGCGCCCGCGCGAACAAGCTGACGATGGAGGACTTCACCGGCGTCACCGCCTCCCTGACCAACCCCGGCGGCATCGGCACCGTGCACTCCGTGCCGCGGCTGATGCCCGGCCAGGGCCTGATCATGGGCGTCGGCGCCATGGAGTACCCGGCCGAGTTCCAGGGCACCGCCCAGGACACCCTCAACCGCCTGGGCATCTCCAAGGTCATGACGCTGACCTCGACCTACGACCACCGCGTCATCCAGGGCGCCGCCTCCGGCGAGTTCCTGCGCACGGTCAGCCGGCTGCTGCTGGGCGAGAACGACTTCTACGACGAGGTCTTCAAGTCCCTGCGGATCCCCTACGAGCCGGTCCGCTGGCTCCAGGACATCGACGCCACCCACGACGACGACGTCAACAAGGCCGCCCGCGTCTTCGAGCTGATCCACTCCTACCGGGTCCGCGGCCACGTCATGGCCGACACCGACCCGCTGGAGTACAGCCAGCGCAAGCACCCCGACCTGGACATCATCGAGCACGGCCTGACCCTGTGGGACCTCGAGCGCGAGTTCGCGGTCGGCGGGTTCGCCGGCAAGTCGATGATGAAGCTGCGCGACGTCCTCGGCGTGCTGCGCGACTCGTACTGCCGCACCGTGGGCATCGAGTTCATGCACATCCAGGACCCCAAGCAGCGCAAGTGGGTCCAGGACCGGGTCGAGCGCCCGCACGACAAGCCCGAGCGCGACGAGCAGCTGCGCATCCTGCGCCGCCTCAACGCCGCCGAGGCGTTCGAGACCTTCCTGCAGACCAAGTACGTCGGCCAGAAGCGCTTCTCGCTGGAGGGCGGCGAGTCCGTCATCCCGCTGCTGGACGCGGTCCTGGACGCGGCCGCCGAGTCGCGCCTGGACGAGGTCGTCATCGGCATGCCGCACCGCGGCCGCCTCAACGTGCTGGCGAACATCGTCGGCAAGCCGTACGCGCAGATCTTCCGCGAGTTCGAGGGCAACCTCGACCCGAAGTCGATGCACGGCTCCGGCGACGTGAAGTACCACCTGGGCGCCGAGGGCACCTTCACCGGCCTGGACGGCGAGCAGATCAAGGTCTCGCTCACCGCCAACCCCTCGCACCTGGAGGCGGTGGACCCGGTCCTGGAGGGCGTGGTCCGCGCCAAGCAGGACATCATCAACAAGGCCGGCACGGACTTCACCGTCCTGCCCGTGATGCTGCACGGCGACGCGGCGTTCGCCGGCCAGGGCGTGGTCGCCGAGACCCTGAACATGTCGCAGCTGCGCGGCTACCGCACCGGCGGCACCGTGCACGTGGTGATCAACAACCAGGTCGGCTTCACCGCCGCCCCCGAGTCGTCCCGCTCCTCCATGTACGCCACCGACGTGGCGCGGATGATCGAGGCGCCGATCTTCCACGTCAACGGCGACGACCCCGAGGCCGTGGTCCGCGTGGCGCGGCTGGCCTTCGAGTTCCGCCAGGCGTTCAACAAGGACGTCGTGATCGACCTCGTCTGCTACCGCCGCCGCGGCCACAACGAGAGCGACAACCCCGGCTTCACCCAGCCGCTGATGTACGACCTGATCGACAAGAAGCGCTCGGTGCGCAAGCTCTACACCGAGTCGCTGATCGGCCGGGGCGACATCACCCTGGAGGAGGCCGAGCAGGCGCTCAAGGACTACCAGGACCAGCTGGAGAAGGTCTTCACCGAGGTCCGCAACGCCGCCTCCCAGCCGGCCCCGGCCGAGCCCCGGGCGGCGGAGGGGGCCCCGCGGGCCGAGGACTTCCCCGTCGCGGTCGACACCGCCGTCAGCGCGGAGGTCGTCAAGCGGATCGCCGAGTCCCAGGTCAACGTGCCCGACCGGGTCACCGTGCACCCGCGCCTGCTGCCGCAGCTGCAGCGCCGCATGAGCATGGTCGAGGAAGGCACGATCGACTGGGGCATGGGCGAGACCCTGGCCATCGGCTCCCTGCTGATGGAGGGCACCCCCGTCCGCCTGGCCGGCCAGGACTCGCGCCGCGGCACCTTCGGCCAGCGCCACGCGGTGCTGGTGGACCGGGCCACCGGCGAGGACTACACCCCGCTGCTCTACCTGTCCGAGGGCCAGGCCCGCTACAACGTCTACGACTCGCTGCTGAGCGAGTACGCGGCGATGGGCTTCGAGTACGGCTACTCGCTGGCCCGCCCGGACGCGCTGGTGATGTGGGAGGCGCAGTTCGGCGACTTCGTCAACGGCGCCCAGACCGTGGTGGACGAGTTCATCACCTCCGCCGAGCAGAAGTGGGGCCAGACCTCCGGCGTCACCCTGCTCCTGCCGCACGGCTACGAGGGCCAGGGCCCGGACCACTCCTCGGCCCGCATCGAGCGCTTCCTCCAGCTGTGCGCGCAGAACAACATGACGGTCGCCATGCCGACCCTGCCGTCGAACTACTTCCACCTGCTGCGCTGGCAGGTCCACAACCCGCACCACAAGCCGCTCATCGTCTTCACCCCGAAGTCGATGCTGCGCCTGAAGGCCGCGGCGTCGAAGGCGGAGGAGTTCACCTCCGGCGGCTTCCGTCCGGTGATCGGCGACGACACCGTGGAGCCGGAGGCCGTGCGCAAGGTCGTCTTCTGCTCCGGCAAGGTCTACTACGACCTGGCCGCCGAGCGTAAGGCGCGCGGCGTCACCGACACGGCGCTCGTCCGCCTGGAGCGGCTGTACCCGCTGCCGGCCCAGGAGATCCAGGACGAGCTGGCGAAGTTCACCAAGGCCCAGAAGTACGTGTGGGCCCAGGAGGAGCCGGCCAACCAGGGCGCCTGGCCGTTCATCGCCCTGAACCTGATCGACCACCTGGACCTGGTCCTGGGTGCCGCCCCGGACAACGCGGACCGGCTGCGGCGCGTCTCGCGCCCGTCGTCCTCGTCCCCGGCGGTGGGCTCGGCCAAGCGCCACCAGGCCGAGCAGGAGCAGCTGGTCCGCGAGGTCTTCGAGATCTGACGCGACGAGCAGCGGTGCCCGGCCGTCCGGCCGGGCACCCGGCGAGGGGCCCCGCGGATTCCGTCCGCGGGGCCCCTCGCGCCGTCCCGCCCCCGGCTGATCAAGCAAGTTGTGGCGGCGAACCGCAACGAAAAAGCGGCAAAACGGGCACGAATCCTACGCTTTGCCGACCCGGTTCCGGCGCTCTCCCCCACCCCTCGGGTTCGGGGCGGGCGCGGCGGGGGGCGAGGCGGGGTGGGCCTATCCTGAGCCGCAGGAATCCGTCCGTTTCCCCTCCGGAGCGTCATCATGTACTTCACCGACCGCGGCATCGAGGAGCTGCAGGACCGTCGCGGCGAGGAGGAGGTCTCCCTCGACTGGGTCGCCGAGCGGCTGCGCGAGTTCGTCGACCTCAACCCCGAGTTCGAGATCCCGGTCGAGCGGCTGGCCACCTGGCTGGCCCGGCTGGACGACGAGGACGAGGAGTAGCCCCGGGCGCCCGCACGCCTCCACGGCCGTGGGCCGGGCCCCGCCGCCGGTCGTCCGGCGCGGGGCCCGGCCCACGGTCCCGTTCGGCGCGGGGCCTCAGACGGTGAGGACGACCTTGCCGAAGAGGTCGCCGCCGGCCATCTTCTCGAAGCCCTCGCGGGCGCGGTCCAGCGGCAGCACGCTGTCGATCACCGGGCGCACCCCGGTCAGGGCGCAGAAGCTCAGCAGGTCCTCCAGCTCGTCCTTGCTGCCCATGGTGGAGCCGACGACCTTCAGCTGGCGGAAGAAGATGTGGGCGAGCTCGCCCGACGGCGGGTTGGTGCCGCTGGTGGCCCCGGAGATGACCAGGGTGCCGCCCGGCCGCAGCGACTTCACCGAGTGGGACCAGGTGGCGGCGCCGACGGTCTCCATGACCGCGTCGACCCGGGTGGGCAGCCGCGCCCCGGACTCGAACACCTCGTCGGCGCCCAGCTCCAGGGCCCGTGCCCGCTTGGCCTCGTCGCGGCTGGTGGCGTACACGCGCAGGCCCGCGGCCTTGGCGAGGACGATCGCGGCCGTGGCCACACCGCCGCCCGCGCCCTGCACCAGCACCGTGTCGCCGGGGCGCACCCCGCCGTTGGTGAACAGCATGCGGTAGGCGGTCAGCCAGGCGGTGGGCAGGCAGGCGGCCTCCTCGAAGGACAGCTCCTTCGGCTTGGGCAGCACGTTCCACACCGGCACGGTCACCTTCTCCGCGAAGGTGCCCTGGTAACGCTCCGTGAGGATGGTGGGCCTCTCCTTCGGCCCCACGCCGTGGCCGCTCTCCCCGATCACCGAGTGGAGCACGACCTCGTTGCCGTCCTCGTCGACGCCGGCCGCGTCGCAGCCGAGGATCATCGGGAAGCTCTCCTCGGTGATCCCCACCCCGCGCAGCGACCACAGGTCGTGGTGGTTGAGGGAGGCAGCCTTGACGGTGACGGTGGTCCACCCGGGCCGGGCCTCCGGCTCCGGGCGCTCCCCCAGCTCCAGTCCGTTCAGCGGCTGGTCGCGGTCGATGCGTGCGGCGTAGGCGGCGAACATGATCAGAACCCTAGGCCGTGGGGGCCCCGCGGGGAACCGGGCATCAGTGTGATGCGTGCCGCGTCCGGGCCGTACGGCACCCTCATCCGCCGTCGGCCCCCGCCGAGGGGCCCGAAGGGCCCGAAGGGCCCGCGGGCCGGTCGCGGGCGGCCCAGACGCAGGTGCCCAGGGGGTGGGCGAGGTGCCCCCACCGGTCGCTCAGCCCCGCGACGATGTACAGCCCGCGTCCGCTGCAGGCGGTGTCGTCGGGCGTCCTCGGCCGCAGGGGCCCCGGGTCGTACACCCCGTTGTCGACCACGGCGACCAGGACGGCCCCGGGGTGGCGTCCGACCACGACCCACAGCCGCCTTCCCCCGGCCTGCGGCGGCACCGCGTGCGTCAGGGCGTTCGCCGCCAGCTCGCCGGTGATCAGCACCAGGTCGTCGGCCGGCTCCCCGGGGACCCCCCACACCGCCAGGCGGTGCCGGACGATCCGCCGCGCCGCGCGGGCACTCGCCGGATCGTCCCCCGGCAGCGGCACGGCCACCCGCCGGCCCCCGGCCACCGGCCGGACGGCGAGCCGGGCGTCGAGCCCGTGCGGACGGGCGGGCCGAAGCCGTCCCTTGAACGGGATGTACACGGAGGTCCCCCTGTGGTTCGCGCGACTGGACGCCGGAGCAGCACCGTCACCCGGCAGAGCACCGGGGCGGCCCGTCGCAAAGAGTGTTCTTCCAACCCCATGGAGTCACTGCGCGCACATGCGACGCAAGTGCGTCGCGCATTCACCACTCGAACGAGCTACCCGTTTCCCGAACAGCCGCAACGAACAGCCGGTTTTGACAGCATGCGGCGGAGACAACATGCACGTTCGTACACATGTGGGGGGTGCGGCCGATGTCCCGTAAGAGCGGACCTGCGGTCAACCGGCGCCAGCTCGGCGCGGAGCTGCGACGCCTGCGGGAGAAGGCCGGGCTGCGCAGCGAAGCGGTGGCCCGGGAGCTGGGGTGTTCGATGACCCGCATCTCCCGCATCGAGACCGGCAAGGGCGGAGCGGTCGCGAAACCCGACGACGTACGACGCCTGTGCGCCCTGTACGGCGTGACGGCCGAGCACCAGGTCGAGATGCTGCTCGACATGCTCGCCGGATCACAGCAGCCAGGCTGGTGGGAGAGCTACGGGGACGTGCTGCCCTCCGGTCTGGAGGTCTACGTGGGCCTGGAGACGGACGCCCTGGCGGAGAAGGCTTGGGAGCCCTTGCTGGTCCACGGGCTGCTGCAGACACCGGAGTACGCACGCGCGGTGATCGAGTCCTGGAACGACCACCGGCCGAGTGACATCGATGCCCTGGTGGAGTTGAGGACCCAACGGCAGGAAGTGCTGTTCAGGACCGCCGATCCGCTGGAGTTGTGGATCGTCCTGGACGAGGCGGCCGTCAGGCGTCCGATCGGCGGCGCCTCCGTGATGCGGGAGCAGTTGCTCCGCGTGGTGGAGGTCTCGGCCCTGCCCAACGTGACCGTGCAGGTCCTGCCGTACGCCAAGGGAGGCCACCCCGGCCTGGGCGGTGCGTTCAGCCTGATGGAGTTCGAGGCCGACGACCCGGTGGTCTACGTCGAGTCGCAGGCCGGGAACCTCTATCTGCAGAAGAGGCCGGAGGTGCGGCGGTTCGTCAGTACGCTCGACCTGCTGAGGGCCATGGCCCTGGCCCCCGACGACACGAGGGCCTTGCTGCGCGACGCCGCCGAGGAGATGCGATGAACCGTGACACCCGACCGACCCGGGAAGACCTCACCGCCGCCCACTGGTTCAAAGCCGCGGCCAGCGGGGGCAACGGTGGCTGTCTGGAGGTGTGCCGCGACTTCCCCGGCTGGGTCGCGATACGGGACAGCGAGGACCCGGCCAACCCGCCGTTCGTGGTCACCGAGCACGTCTGGCGATGCTTCCTCGACGGGGCCCGCAAGGGCGAGTTCGACGCCGCGGGCTGAGGCCCACCGCCGTGGCGGAAACCGCCCGGAGCGGCCGGAAGGCCGCCCGGCACCCCTTGCGGGGGTGCCGGGCGGCCTTCGTCGGCTTCCGTCCTGGGCCCGGCGGCACGGCGCGGCCCGGCCGGGCGACCGGGGGCGCTACAGGCGGGCGACGCCCTCGGCGCGGGCGGCGGCGGCGACCGCGGCGGTGACCGCCGGGGCGACCCGCTCGTCGAACGGGGAGGGGATCACGCAGTCGGCGGACAGCTCGTCGGCGACGACGGCGGCCAGCGCCTCGGCCGCGGCGAGCTTCATGCCCTCGGTGATCCGGGAGGCCCGGACCTGGAAGGCGCCGGCGAAGATGCCGGGGAACGCCAGGACGTTGTTGATCTGGTTGGGGAAGTCGCTGCGGCCGGTGGCGACCACGGCGGCGTACTTGCGGGCGACCTCCGGGTGGACCTCGGGGTCGGGGTTGGCCATGGCGAAGACGAAGGAGTCCTTCGCCATCGTCGCCACGGCCTCCTCGGCGATGGTGCCGCCGGAGACGCCGATGAGGACGTCCGCGCCGTCCAGTGCCTTCTCCAGGGAGCCGGTCAGGCCGGCCTTGTTGGTGAAGGACGCCAGGTCCCGCTTGACCGGGGTCAGGTCGTCCCGGCCGCCGTGGACGATGCCCTTGCGGTCGGCGACGGCCACGTCGCCGATGCCGGCCTCGACCAGGATCTTCGCGATCGCCACGCCGGCCGCGCCCGCGCCGGAGATCACCGCGCGCAGCTGGCCGAGGGTGCGCCCGGTCAGGACGGCGGCGTTGCGCAGGGCGGCGAGGGTGACGACGGCGGTGCCGTGCTGGTCGTCGTGGAAGACGGGGATGTCCAGGCGCTCCTGGAGCTTGGCCTCGATCTCGAAGCAGCGCGGCGCCGAGATGTCCTCGAGGTTGATGCCGCCGAAGGAGGGGGCCATGCGCACCACGGTCTCGACGATCTCGTCGGCGTCGGTGCAGGCCAGGGCGATCGGGACGGCGTCGACGCCGCCGAACTGCTTGAACAGGATCGCCTTGCCCTCCATGACGGGCAGGGACGCCTCGGGGCCGATGTCGCCGAGGCCGAGGACGGCCGTGCCGTCGGTCACGACCGCGACGACGTTGGACTTCCACGTGTAGTCGTTGACCAGCACCGGCTTCTCCGCGATGGCGGTGCACACCCGTGCCACGCCGGGGGTGTAGGCGAGGGACAGGTCGTCGCGGTTGTCGACCGGGACGGTGGCGCTCACCTCCATCTTCCCGCCGCGGTGCAGGGCGAAGGCCGGATCGATGAAGTTGTCGTCCGTGTCGCCGATGGTATTGACGATCTCCGCTGCCACTGTGACTGACCCCTTTTTGTCTTGTGCGGGTACGCGCTTCGGCGTCCCGCGGTGAGGGTTGACGGGTACGCGCCTGCACGGCTGGTCAGGCGCCGGGCACGCCGCACGCGCGCCCACTCCCCAGGTTCCGGGGTAAGGGTCCGTTCTACCGGATGACTGCTTCCTCCGACGAGCCGATTGGTTGCGTCGTGGTGAAGATGACGTACGCACGGTGCTCGGTCGGTGGTCAGGGGATCGCCCGTTATCCGATTTTGACACACGAGGGACTCTGCCGGGGCGGTCCGGATGGCAAGATGCCGACAATCACACACACTGGCGAATCCTTTTGCCGTGTGCACACTGGTTCCGCCACCCCCGTCCGCAGGAGGAAACCCAGCATGACCGCACGTACCGCCCGCCGCTCCGCCGCCTTCTCCCGCTCCGTGGGGATCGGCGCCATCGCGGTGACCGGCGCCCTCCTCCTGACCGCCTGCGGCGACCAGACCGAGAGCGCGGGTGCGGGAGACAAAACCGCCAAATCCGACGCGCCGCTGTTCGACAAGTTGCCGAAGAAGGTCCAGGAAGCCGGCGTGATCAAGGTCGGCTCCGACATCGCCTACGCCCCGGTGGAGTTCAAGGACGGCGGCAAGACCGTCGGCATCGACCCCGACATCGCCGCCGCCATGGGCAAGCAGCTCGGCGTGGAGTTCCAGTTCAACAACGGCACCTTCGACGGCCTGCTCACCTCGCTGCGCGCCAAGCGCTACGACATGGTGATGTCGGCGATGAGCGACACCAAGGACCGGCAGGAGGGCGTCGACTCCGAGACCGGCAAGAAGGTCGGCGAGGGCGTCGACTTCGTCGACTACTTCACCGCGGGCGTCTCGATCTACACCGAGAAGGGCAACCCGAAGAAGATCGAGGACTGGGACGACCTGTGCGGCAAGAAGATGGTGGTGCAGCGCGGCACCGTCTCGCACGACCTGGCCAAGGCGCAGTCCAAGGAGTGCGAGAAGGACGACAAGGGCAAGATCACCGTCGAGGCCTTCGACAACGACGCCGAGGCCCAGACCCGGCTGCGCGGCGGCGGCGCGGTGGCCGGCTCCAGTGACTTCCCGGTGGCCGCCTACGCCGTGAAGACCTCCGGCGGCGGCAAGGACTTCGAGCTGGTCGGCGAGCAGGTCGAGGCCGGCCCGTACGGCATCGCGGTGAGCAAGGGCAACACCGAGCTGCGCGACGCGCTCAAGGCCGCCCTCGAGGCGATCATCGAGAACGGCGAGTACGACAAGATCCTGAAGAAGTGGGGCGTCGAGGACGGCGCGGTCACCGAGGTCAAGATCAACGGCGGCTCCTGACCCGGCGGAGCACGTCCCCGAAAGGCAACATCCTGTGACTAATCCCGTCGACAAGACGGAGGGGCCCACCGGCCCCTCCGCGACGAGCCCGCCGCCCGCGGCCATCAAGGCGATCCCTGTGCGCCACTACGGGCGCTGGGTCTCCGCCGTCGTCGTGTTCGCCCTGCTGGCGATGGTGGTCTACGCCTTCAGCCAGGGAGACATCAACTACACGGCCATCCCGGACTACTTCTTCGACCCGAGCATCCTCGAGGGCGTCCGCAACACCCTGTGGCTGACCGTGGCCTCCATGGTCCTCGGTGTCGTCCTGGGCGCGATCCTGGCCGTGATGCGGCTGTCGAAGAACCCGGTGACCTCCTCCGTCGCGTGGGGGTACATCTGGTTCTTCCGCGGCACCCCGGTCTACGTGCAGCTGCTGCTGTGGTTCAACCTGGGCCTGGTCTTCCCCTACATCAACCTGGGCTTCTACCGGGACGAGTGGGCCGACTTCATGACCCCGTTCATGGCGGCCCTGCTGGGCCTGGGCCTGAACGAGGCCGCCTACATGTCGGAGATCGTCCGGGCCGGCATCCAGTCGGTGGACGAGGGGCAGACCGAGGCCGCCCACGCGCTGGGCATGAGCCACGGCAAGACCCTGCGCCGGGTCGTGCTGCCGCAGGCGATGCGGGTGGTCGTGCCGCCCACCGGCAACGAGGTCATCAACATGCTCAAGACCACCTCGCTGGTGGTCGTGGTGCAGTACTTCGACCTGCTGCGGGCGGGGCAGAACATCGCCCAGACCTCCGGCGCCACGGTGGAGATGCTCTTCCTGGTCGCCGTGTGGTACCTGATCCTGACCACGGTCCTGAGCATCGGCCAGTTCTACCTGGAGCGCCGGTACGCCCGCGGCTCGACCCGCAACCTGCCGCCCACCCCGTGGCAGAAGGTCAGGGCGAACCTGATCTCGCTCCGCCGTCCGGAGGTGGCCAAGTGAGCGCCGTTCCCATGGTCAAGGCCGAGGCCGTCCACAAGTCGTACGGCGCGGCGCACATCCTGCGGGGCATAGACCTGGAGGTCGCCCCCCGCGAGGTGTTCTGCCTGGTCGGCCCGTCCGGCTCCGGCAAGTCCACCTTCCTGCGGTGCATCAACCACCTGGAGAAGATCAACGGCGGACGGCTGTCGGTGGACGGCCAGCTGGTCGGCTACCGCCAGAAGGGCGACAAGCTCTACGAGCTGAAGGACAAAGAGGTCGCCGCCCAGCGGCGCGACATCGGCATGGTCTTCCAGCGGTTCAACCTCTTCCCCCACATGACGGCGCTGGAGAACGTCATGGAGGCCCCCGTGCAGGTCAAGGGGGAGGCCAAGGCGGTGGCGCGCGAGCGGGCCGCCAGGCTGCTGGACCGGGTGGGCCTGGGCGACAGGACGGGCAACTACCCCTCGCAGCTGTCCGGCGGGCAGCAGCAGCGCGTGGCGATCGCCCGCGCGCTGGCCATGGAGCCGAAGCTGATGCTCTTCGACGAGCCGACCTCCGCGCTCGACCCGGAGCTGGTCGGCGAGGTCCTGGACGTCATGCGCGGCCTGGCCGACGAGGGCATGACGATGATCGTGGTCACCCACGAGATGGGCTTCGCCCGCGAGGTGGGCGACGCGCTGGTGTTCATGGACGGCGGCGTCGTCGTCGAGTCCGGCCACCCGCGCGAGGTCCTCACCAACCCGCAGCACGACCGCACCAAGGCGTTCCTGTCCAAGGTGCTGTGACACCCGCGGGACGCGTGCGTACACACGGGAGCGGTGGGGCCCCCGCCACCATCGCCGGCACAGGTGCCGGCCGGTGGCGGCGGGGGCCCCACCGCTCCCGTCCCGCGTCAGCGCAGCGCGGCGACCATCGCGTCCGGCACCGAGCACCACACCGTGCGCGCCTCGCGGAAGCCGGCCTCGCGCAGCGTCCGCGCGTGCCACTCCTGCGGCTGGAAGTCGCCGTTCGAGTGGTCGCCGAAGACCTCGGAGCGGCGGGCCACCGCGTCCGCCAGCACCGGGTCCCGCCCGGCCAGCTCCCACCAGGCCCGCCAGTCGGGCGTCCCGGCCGCCTTCTGCTCCTCCTGGCGGCGCAGGCGCAGGGCCCGCTCCGCCGCGTCGATCAGCGGGGTGCCCTCCTGCGGCATGTGGTCGGCGTTCACGAACAGCCCGCCGGGCCGCACCAGCGACGCCACCGCCCGGTACACGCCGCTCAGCGCCTCGGTGTCCATCCAGTGCAGGGCGGTCGCGGTGAGCACCGCGTCGAAGTCGCGGCGGGGCAGCTTCCGCGTCCAGTCGTCGTCCCTGAGGTCTGCGGTGACGAACTCCGCCCGGTCGTCGCCGGCGAAGGTGCCGCGGGCGATCGTGAGCAGCGCCGGGTCCAGGTCGACGCCCACGCTGCGGGCGCCGGGGAGGCGGCGCAGCAGGCGGTCCGTGATGCTGCCGGTGCCGCAGGCCAGGTCGAGCACCACCGGTTCGGGCCCGGCGACGGCCTCGACCAGGTCGGTCATGACCCGGAAGCGCTCCTCGCGGTCGGGCAGGTACCACTCCTGCTGCCGGTCCCAGCTGTCCTGCCAGGCCCTCCAGTCGTCCCCGTGGCCGGTGATGCCGGTGGTGCCGGTGATCCCGGTCGTGCCGGTCGTCGCGCTGGTCATCCTGGGCCTCCCCTGTCGTAATACCCTCGTACCAAGCCGAGCCATTACCGACCCTAACCCGCGCCAAGTAAGGATCTCAAGTGGAACTGGCCTCTTACGCGGATTTCGCCGTGCGCCTGGTCAACAGCGAGCAACCGGGGCGCGGGGAGGACTCGCTCACCTCCGTGGAGGCGGTGCGCGAGCTCTTCGGGGCCCACCGGCAGACGGCCCGCCGGACGGGCGAGGCGGACGTGACCCGGCTGCGGGCGGTGCGCTCCCGCCTGCGCGCGGTCTTCAGCGCCGCGGCGTCCGGCGACGAGGTCCTCGCGGTCGACCTGCTCAACGGCCTGCTGATCGAGTTCCCGGTCAGCCCCCAGATCTCCGGCCACGGGCACCTGGACGAGCGGGGGCGGCCCCAGTGGCACATGCACCTGGCCGACCACGCGGCCAACGCCACCGCCGGCTACGCCGCGCTCGCCTGCATGGGCCTGGCCTGGCAGCTGACCGAGACGGGCGTGGACCGGCTGGGGATCTGCCAGGCCGACCCGTGCCGCAACGCCTACGTGGACACCTCCACCAACCGCTCCCGGCGGTACTGCTCCGACCGCTGCGCCACCCGGGCGAACGTCGCCGCCTACCGGGCCCGGAAGAAGCGCCTGGAGAACACGGAGGCCGCCGCCGGGACCACCGCGGAGGCCGCCCCCGGGACCACCGCCGAGGTGAACTGAGACGGCGCCCCCGCCGCCGGGCGCTCCGGCGCCGCAGCCCGCCCGTCCCCGCTGCCGCGCGCCGTCACCCCGCCCGGCCGCTCTTCCCCGCGCCTGCCCCCGTTCCCGTCCCCGTTCCGGGCGCGGGGCGCGGGCGCAGTACCGCGATGCGCACGGGCAGTGCCCGCACCGCGCGGTCCACCGCCCGCAGCACCGCCGCGAACAGCCCGCGTCCCCCCGTTCCCGGGCGGCCCCGGCCCGGGCCGGCCGGGCCGAGACCGGCCGGGCCGGTCCCCGGGCCGCCGAGCAGCCGCCAGCGCAGCACGGCCCGCCCCAGCACCAGTTCCTCCGGCACGGCGCCGAACTGGCGGCTGTCCGGTTCGGCGTACGGGTTGTCCCCCAGCACCCACCAGCCGCCGTCCCGCCGTCCGGTCGCCCGCTTGACGATCAGCAGGTCCTGCTGGAGCGGGTGCCGCAGCACCACCACGTCCCCGGCCCGGACGGGCACCCCGTAACGCACGAGCAGCCGGTCGCCGTGGCGCAGCGTCGGCACCATCGAGGGGCCCACCACCTCCGCCACCCCGAGCGGCGGCCCGGCGGCCGCCCGTCCCGGATCACCCATCGCAGGCCTCCTCACGACCTCGTCGTCCTCCCGTCCCGTCCGCCCGTCGGACTTTTGGCCCAGACCTCCGGGGGCAGGCGGGAAAACACGTCCCCCGGGGAGTAACCTCCCCCTGAGAAGACGATCACGTACCGAGGAAGGACAGTAATGTTCTCTCGCCTGTTCGCCCCGAAGGTCAAGGTCAGCGCCCACTGCGACCTCCCCTGCGGCGTGTACGACCCGGCCCAGGCCCGCATCGAGGCCGAGTCGGTCAAGGCCATCCAGGAGAAGTACCAGGGCAACGACGACCCGCACTACCGGGCGCGTGCCGTGGTCATCAAGGAGCAGCGCGCCGAGCTGGCCAAGCACCACATCTCGGTGCTGTGGAGCGACTACTTCAAGGCTCCGCACTTCGAGAAGTACCCGCAGCTGCACCAGCTGGTCAACGACGCGCTGAAGGCCGCCTCCGCGGCCAAGGCCTCGACCGACCCGGCCACCGGCCAGAAGCTGCTCGACCTCATCGCCGAGATCGACAAGATCTTCTGGGAGACCAAGAAGGCCTGATCTTCGATCAGACCTTTTGACCTGCGATTTTCTTGATTGCAGTGTCTCCGGGTCCGCACCCGGTCCGCAGGCCGCCGAGCACGGCGTCCACAGCGGACCGGGTGCGGTTTTCCGTACCCGGCCGACGGCGGGCGGACGTTCGCGATGCGGTGGTCACGGACGCGACGAGGACGGCCGGTACCGGCTCAGGTCAGCCGCTGCACCACTTCCAGCGCAACCGGGATCGCCGCGCCGGAGAAGAGAACGAGGACGCAGCCGCCTCCGGACTTCTTTTCCTCACTCATCCTCCTGACGGCGTCGATCCCTCCCTCGTGGTACGCCACGCCTGCCGCCAACCCCCAGCAGTACCCGCACCAGTCGCCTTGCTTGGAGCGTCCGCAGTCCGAGCACGTTTCCATACCGTTCCTCCGCTTCCAGGGGGATTTTCCTCAGGTCTCACGGGATCGGGGCGGCTTCGCCCGTCGGCCGCGGGTGCGCGAGGCCCACGGCCGGGCGCTTCGGTCGAAGTCGACTCGGCGGTCCCGGCGCACGTGTGCGCCGGCGACGTCCCTACTGCGGCGCCGGGCCGCCGTTGTTGTTGTGGATGTGCAGTTCGCCGTTCATGACGGTGTAGAGGCTTGCGTCGTCCTTCGCGACGTTCTTCTGGGTCGCCCCGGCCGCGCGGTCTTCCCGGGCCGGCGCGTCGGTGGCCGGCGCGTCGAGCCGGTCCCTGCCGACCTCGACGTGGTTCCTGTGACCGGCCACGACCGTGCCGGAGACGTCACCGCCGATGCTGATCGAGAACCGGTCGCCCTGGGAATTCGCCATGGTGGGTAATCCCTTCGTCCGTGGTGGAAAGTCGAGGAGGACTAGGACACACGGGTCCAGGTTTCGGCTTCGCAGTCGAGGCACGTCCAGGAGCCGTCGGACTGCGCGGTTTTCTGAACCTCGACGGTGCTCCCGTCCTGAGCAACGGCAAAGGTCACGTCGACCTTTCTGTCGGTCACTCCGCAGGAGCCCTCTTCCTGCATCGGTTCCGAGGCGCTGTAGCTGCCGTCGCTGCCGGTGACCTCCACGGTCACGGTCTCGCCACAGGAGCCTCGAAGCATGTACGTGTACGAGCCGTCCCCCGAATCGACGATCTCGTGGCCGTTGCCCTGGGCGTCCTCCCACACCCCCGCGAGGTCGTTCCCCGGCCCGGTCGAGGTGTCGGGCTCCGACTCCCACGTGTCGGTCCCCGAGTCCCCCGTGTCGGTCCCCGAGCCCCACGGGTCCGTCCACGCCGTCTCCGAGGGCTGGGACACCACCGTCGGCGGGCTGTTGTCCGACTCCTGGTTCTGGTAGACGCCGACACCGATGCCGATCGCGGCGACCGCGGCGACCAGGGTCATGACCCCGCTCGCCACCACCGTGCCCGCGGCGACGCCACCGCCCGTCCCGGCGGTGGTGCCCGTGGTGGCCGCGCCCCAGGAGTGGGCGGTGCTCTGCACGCCCGGGTTCATCACCTGCGCCGCGGCGTCGGGCCCGGGCGGAGCGGGTGCGGCCAGTGACGTCGGGTCCGCCGCCACGTCGGGCCCCGGGCCCTGGGGAGTGAAGTCGGCTCCCGCGGTCGTGGCGTCCCCGCCGTGCGGGACGGAACCGGCGGTGCCGTCCGGGACGGACGGCGCCGTGCCTGCATCGGGCCCCGGGACCGTGCCGGCATCGGGCCCCGGGACCGGGCCTGCGTCGGACGGAAGTGTCGTAGTCGTTGTCGTGTCGGCGCCCGGGACCGTGCCGCCGTCGGCCGGGGACGGTGCCGTGCCGGTGTCGGCGCCCGGGAGCGCGCCGCCGTCCGGGGCGGGCTGCGACGGTACCTGGGGCTGCGGCGGCGGTGTGTACTGCTGGGCGTTGAGCGCGGCGTCGACGCCGTCGGTGTCGCCCAGTTCCCGCCACAGCACCACTGCCTCGGCCAGGAGGGTCGCGGCCACCACGCGTTGGCCGACCAGGAGGCACCGGACGGCTTTCTCGTGGGTGAAGTAGGCCTCGGCCGTCCTGTCGCCCGCCCGCCGGGCGGCGTCCTGGCCCTGGTCGAGCAGCCGGCCCCACACGCCGAACCGCAGTGAGTGCGCCAGCGCGGGCGACACGGCCCGTGCGACCCGCACGGCGAGGTCCGGCCGTCCCTGGTGCTCGGCCAGTTCGGCCGCCAGCTCCAACGCCCGCCCGTGGTCGGCGACCTGGGCCGGGGTGGTGGACGGCAGCGCGGCCCAGCCCGCGAAGTGGTCGCACAGCCGGTCGGCGGGGAACGCCCGGGGGTTCCGGCGCCGGACTTCCGGCACGGCGTCCGGGGCGCACCGGTACCCGCGCTCCGTGGCCAGGGCCAGTCCCAGGCCGGCCAGGTCGCCGCAGAGCGCCGCCGGGTCCGCGACCCGGCACAGTGCACCGATGTGCGCCGGGGCCAGCTCCGCGTCGCCCAGCGTCGCGAGGAGGTGCAGGGCGCTCGTCGCCGCCGCGTCGAGTCTGTCGAGCAGCAGCGGCAGCAGGCCCTTGACCTGGGCCGGGCGGGGCAGCCTGACCGCGTCCGGCGCGTCGAGCCGGGCCAGTCCGGCCGCGCGCAGCAGCAGCAGGGGCCGTCCGAGCGACAGCATGCACAACTCGCCGGCGGCCGCCCGTTCGCCCTCGGGCAGCGGGCGGCCCAGCTCCCGGGCCAGCAGCTCCAGTCCCGCCTCGCGGCGCAGTCCCTGCAGCTCCAGCGGCGTTCCCTCGCCGAGCAGGGTCCGCTCGCGGCCGGCGAGGACGAACGTCGCGTCAGGGGCCGCGTCCGCGAGCAGGTCCAGCTGCTCGGGGGGCAGGTCCGCGTCGTCGAGGTACACCGTCACCCGGACCCCGGCCATCAGCCGCCGCAGTTCCGGGCCCGTCGGCGCGTATCCGGGGGCCTCGTAGCAGGCCTCGAATATCTCCTGGGCGAGGTCTCCGGCCTCCCGGTGGGCCGCGTTCAGGAACAGCGCGCCGTCCGGTCCGGGCTCCAGGCAGCGTGCCGCGTACCGCAGGAGTGTGCTCTTGCCCACCCCGGGCGGCCCCCACAGCTGCACCGGGCCGCCCGCCCGCACGGCTTCCTCCAGGGCGGCCAGGTCGGCGTCCCGGCCCACGGGTTCGCGCCGGCGCCGGGGCAGCAGTGCGACCCGGTCGCGGCGCACCGGCCGCGGGCGCTCCTGCGGCGCGAGCAGGGTCACGGTGGACCCGTGCTGGGCGTCGATCACGACGTTGTGGTTGCCGGCGACCACGGGCCCCGACACGTTGCCGTCGATGTCCACGCGGTACTCGTTGTGCGCCTGCCCGGCCGCCGCGTCCCGGCCGGGCCCGTCCGGGGCGCCCACGGCGCCGTCCGTCTCTTCCATCGCCACGTCTCATTCCCGGTCGCGGAGAGTGCGACCGCCCCCTGGCGGGACGCCTGGGCGCCCGTCGGTTCCGAAGTTCTCCGTGCAGCCGGGCGGTTCGGCGGCACGTCCGCCCCGTCCGCCCGTCGGCCTTCCGGGTTTCACGCTAGCGAGGACCGCGGCGGGCAATACCGTCGTACGACTGCTTCTGCTCATTTGCTCCACAGCTCGCGCCCCGGCGGGCGACGGCGGTCCGTCCCGCCGGTCCGTCCCGCCGGTGCGTCCCGCCGGTGCCGCGCGGCCGCCGCGGTCACGGCGGACGCGGCGGACGCCGTGTCACCGGTGGTCGAAGGCGATGCTGTTCAGACGGGTGAGGTCCTCGACCCGGATGGTGCGGTAGCCCGTGGAGACCACGCCCGCCTCGCGGAACCTGCGCAGCGCCTTCTGCACGGTGGGTTCCGCCGCGCCGGCCAGGGTCGCCAGTTCCGGCTGGGTGATCGGCCAGCGGATCACGACCCCCGCGCCGGAACGCTCTCCGTGGGTCATCGCGATCTGGTGGAGGACCCGGGCCAGCCGGGTGGTGGCGTCGCACCCCGTGAAGTCGATGCGGTGGGTGTTGGCGGCGCGGAGCTTGGAGACGACGGACGCGTTGACCGCGTGCGCGATCCCGGGGTCGTCGCGCATGCGGGCGAGGAATTCGTCGCGGCCGACGACCCTGGCGGCCACCGGCCCGCAGGCCGTGGCCGTCGCCGACCGGGGCTTCCCGTCCAGCGCCGCGAACTCGCCGACCAGGTCCCCGCCCATGCGGACGGCCAGCAGGGCGTCCCGGCCGTCGTGGGTGCGTCCGGTCACCTTGACCACGCCGCCGAGGAGCACCAGGACGAAGGTGGTCGGATCCGATTCGCGCACGAGCACGCGGCCCGCCTCGTACCGTTTCCGCACGCCCAGCGCGAGGAGCCGGTCCCGGGCGGGCCGGGGGAGGCCGCCGAGCAGGCTCGCCGGGGGCCAGGTCCGTTCCTCCCGCGCCGGTCCGCCGTCCGCGCCCCGGCCCTGCGGTGTGCCACCCATGCGCTCCCCGCCTCCTGCCGACGCGGGGTCCGTCGCCGGGACCCGTGCGGCCCCGGGACCCGCTTCGGCGTCTTCTTCGCCGGAGCCCGCTCCTGCGGCTTCGGGCCGATCCAGTATTGCGACGGGATCCGCCCCTTTCAATCGGGGCACAGTGGGAGCACGGACGTGGCAGGGTACGGCCACGCCCCGCTTCGAGGACCACCCGTGCCGGGGCCCGTCCCGCCGTCAGGAGGAGCGCATGGAAGAAGAACCGGAGTACCGGGCCCTGTTCGCCGCGGACATCGAGGGCTCGGCGGGGCGCGGCGACGTGGCGCTCCGGCAGATCCGCGAGGTGCTCCGGGCGGCGCTCCGCGAGTCGTTCGGGCGGAGCGGGATCGAGTGGGAGGAGTGCCTGCGCGACGACCTTGGCGACGGCGTGCGGGTGACGGCTCCGGCCGGGGTCCGGAAGGCCCGGCTGATCCACCCGCTGGTCCACGAGCTCGCGGTCCGCCTCCGCGCCCACAACGAGCTCGCCGGGCCGCTCGCCCGGGTGCGTGTCCGGGTCGCGCTGCACGCGGGGGACGTCCGCATCACCCCGGACGGCAGGGCCGTCGGCCGGCCGCTCGAGGTCCTCGCCAGGATGCTCGACGCCTCACCCGCCCGGGACGCCCTGGCCCGGACCCCCGGGGCCGCGGTGGCGCTGCTCGTCTCGCGGCACTTCCACGAGGAGACGGTCTGCCACGGCTCCCCCGGGATCGACCCCGCCGCCTTCCGCGAAGTCACCTTCACCGAGAAGGAGTACACCGCGTCCGCCTGGCTCCACGTGCCGGAGTACAAGGTGCTCGCCCCGGGGCCCGCCGGGCGGGCGCCGGGCGGCGGAGGGGCGTCCGGCGGCGGAGGGGCGTCCGGCGGCGTGAGGATGATCAGCAGGGCTTCGGGCAACGGGACCGTCTACGCGCTCGGGAACGGCACACAGAACATCCACATCAACGGCAAGGCGTGAAGGGGCCCGGGTGACCGAGGAACTGACCCTGCTGGCGGAAGCAGGCGCCGCGGCAGTGGTCGCGGCGATGGCGACGGACCTGTGGCAGAGCACGAGGGAGGCCGTCCTCGGTCTCTTCCGCCGGGGCGACCCGGACCGCAGTGCCTCGGTCGAGGCCCGGCTCGACGGGAACGCCTCCATGGTGCGGGGGACCGCGTCCCCCGACGACGTCCGGCAGGCGCTGCTCGGGGCCTGGGCCCTGGAGCTGGAGGCGCTGCTGCGCCGGGCCCCCTCCTGCCGCACGTCCCTGGCCCGGCTGGTCGCCGAGGTCGACGGCGCCCTCCGGGACGGCCGCGGGAGGCCCGTCCTGGAGCAGACCAACACCGCCCGCGACTCCGGCACCGTCTTCGCCGTCCAGTACGGCGACCTGCACGCGTACGGGCCGGACCGGACCGGGGCCCCGCCCGGCGCCGACCGGTCGTCGTGACGGAACGCGAGCCGCCCACCCGGTGGCCGAAAACAGCCGTCGGGGGCGTGCCCGCGGGGCCGCCGGGCGGCGGCCGTGAGGTAAAAGACCTTGCACGGAAGGGGCGTTCACCTGCATATACGCGCTTTTTGATGATCGATACACCTAGACCTGACGGTGTGGCAGTCATAGCCTTCACACAGCGTCCACATATCGCTGAAGGAGCGTCATGACCGCTACAGCGCAAGCGCCCGACATCGTGTCCCCGGAGTTCGAGGCCGACCCCTACTCCGCGTACCGCACCCTGCGCAAGGACTTCCCGCTCCTGTGGCACGAGCCGACCAAGAGCTACATCATCTCGCGTTACGAGGACGTCGAACGCGCCTTCAAGGACCAGGTGTTCACCACCGAGAACTACGACTGGCAGCTGGAGCCGGTGCACGGGCGCACCATCCTGCAGATGAGCGGCCGGGAACACTCGGTGCGCCGGGCACTGGTCGCCCCGGCCTTCCGCGGCAGCATGCTGGAGGAGAAGTTCCTGCCGGTGATCGAGCGCAACTCGCGCGAGCTCATCGACGCCTTCCGCGGCGCCGGCAGCGCCGACCTGGTCGCGGACTACGCCACCCGCTTCCCGGTGAACGTCATCGCCGACATGCTGGGCCTGGACAAGGCGGACCACCCGAAGTTCCACCGCTGGTACACGGCGATCATCAAGTTCCTGGGCAACCTCACCCAGGACCAGCAGATCATCGAGGACGGCCTGCGCACCCGCGACGAGTTCGCGGCGTACATGCTGCCGATCATCCGCGAGCGCCGCGCAGACCCCGGCGACGACCTGCTGTCGGTGCTGTGCGAGGCCGAGATCGACGGCACGCGGATGAGCGACGAGGACATCAAGGCGTTCTGCAGCCTGCTGCTGACCGCCGGCGGCGAGACCACCGACAAGGCCATCGCCAGCATGTTCCGCCTCCTGCTCGCCCACCCCGAGCAGCTCGCCGCGGTGCGCGAGGACCGCAGCCTGATCCCCCGGGCGTTCGCCGAGACGCTGCGGTACGCGCCGCCGGTGCACATGATCATGCGGCAGCCGGCCGAGGACGTCACCCTCAGCGGCGGCACGATCCCCGCCGGCTCCACCGTCACCTGCCTGATCGGGGCCGCCAACCGCGACGAGAACCGCTTCGCCGACCCCGACTCGTTCAACATCCTCCGCGAGGACCTGGCGGCGAAGAACGCCTTCACCGCCGCCGCGGACCACCTGGCGTTCGCCCTCGGGCGGCACTTCTGCGTCGGCGCGCTGCTCTCCAAGACCGAGATCGAGGTCGGCGTGGGCCAGCTGCTGGACGCCTTCCCCGACATGCGGCTCAAGGAGGGCTTCACCCCCACCGAGGGCGGCGTGTTCACCCGCGGACTGGACGCCCTGCCGGTCGAGTTCACCCCGCACACCGCGTGACCGCGGCCGCGTGAGCGTCCCGGTGCGGCCCCCCTCCGCAGGGCCGCGCCGGGACTCCCCCGCCCGGAGGCCGCCTAGAAGCCCGCGTCTCCGGCCACGTACGCCGGGCTGAACTCGACCGGGACGGACACCGGGCCGCGCATCCACAGCGACGCCTGCCAGCGGACCTCCTCGGGCTCCACCGCCAGGGCCACGTCGGGGAGGCGGTCCAGGAGCACCTCGACCGTCGCCCTGGCGATGATCTCGGCGATCTCCGGCCCCGGGTACAGGCAGCTGTGCTCGCCGTGGCTGAAGGACATGTGGGCCTGGTTGCCGCGGGAGCCCTCGCTGAAGTCGGGGCGCACCTGCGGGTCGGTGTTGGCGGCGGCGAAGCTGAGCACCAGCAGGTCGCCCGCCTGGATCCGCTGCCCGCCCAGCTGGGTGTTGCGGGTCGCCCAGCGGCCGATGAAGTTCTGGGTCGGGGTGTCCTCCCACAGCACCTCGTTGAGCGCCTGGCCGACGCTGCGCCGCCCGCCCGAGAGGGTGACGGCGAACCGGGGGTCGGTCAGCATCAGCCGCAGCGTGTTGCCGATCCAGTTGGCGGTGGGCTGGTGGGCCGCGGCGAGCACCACCAGGAGGTCCTTGGTGATCTCGTCGTCGGTCAGGCCCGCCGGGTGGGCGAGCAGGTGCGAGGGCAGGTCGTGGCCGGGGTTGGCGCGGCTGCGCTGCAGCAGGGCGGCCATCCGCTCGACGACGCGCTGGTACGCCGCCATGGGCTCGACGTCCTCCAGCGAGGCGGCCACGTCCCGCACCAGGTGGGGGATCTCGTCCTCGTCGAAGCCGAAGAGCATGGCCATGACGCGGATCGGGACCTGGGTGGCGTACTCGGCCATCAGTTCGGCCTCGCCGCGGCCGACGAAGGCGTCGATCAGCTCGTCGGCGACCTTCTCGCTGTACTTGTGCAGCTCGAGCTGGTCGACGCCGGCGAGGAACTCGCTGATGGCCCCGGCCCGCCGCTGGTGCTCGGCGCCCTCCGCGAACATCAGCGACGGCTGGTAGCCGACGTAGGGCATCAGCGGCCAGTCGGCGGGGATGTGCTCCCAGGCGTTCCAGCGGCGCGAGTCCCGGGCGAACAGGTCGGAGTTGGCGGTGACGTAGTGCACCTCGCGGTAACCGAGGACCAGCCAGGCGGGGATGTCCCCGTCGAGCAGGATCGGGGCCACCGTGCCGTGCTCGCGCCGCATGTCCCGGTACATCTGGGAGGGGTCGCGCTGGAACCGCGGCATGTACACGGGCACCGCGCCGGGGTGGGCGGGGCAGCCCGGCGGCGGTGTGCCGGGGGTGTGGGGCTGACTGGTCACGATGCCGCCTCCTGCGAGGACAGTGCGTAGAGGTGGTTGACGAGGGCGATCAGCACGGCCTTGCTGGACTCGCGCTGCCGTGCGTCGCAGTCGATCAGCGGGACCTCGGGCGGGAGGGAGAGCGCCTCGCGCACCTGCTCGAGGGTGTACGCGTCGTCGCCGAAGTTGTTGCGGGCGACGATGAACGGCGTCCCGTGGTGCTCCAGGCGGTCGATGGCGTACCAGGAGTCGGCCAGGCGGCGGGTGTCGACCAGCACGACGGCGCCCAGGGTGCCGGAGAACAGCCGGTCCCACAGGAACCAGAACCGCTCCTGGCCCGGGGCGCCGAACAGGTAGAGCACCATCTGCTCGTTGAGGCTGATGCGGCCGAAGTCGAAGGCCACCGTGGTGGTGGTCTTGTCCTGCACGGCCTGGGCGTCGTCTATGCCGACGCCCGCCTGGGTCATGGTCTCCTCGGTGTTCAGCGGACGGATCTCGCTGACGGACCGGACCATCGTCGTCTTGCCCACGCCGAACCCGCCGACGATGACGATCTTCAGGCCTTCGGTGGCGGTCTCCCTCAGCGGGGTGACGGTGGACGGCTCAGAGCCTCTGGAGTCCAAGGAGCACCTCCTTCAGGATTTCGGGACGGGGCAGCCTGGCTGCCCCGGGCCGGCCGGTGCCGGTGTGCTGCGGGTGGCGGGCCGTGACCTTCCCCGTGTCGAGCAGGTCGCCCAGGAGGATCTTGACGACGCTGACCGGCATGCCCAGGTTCGCGGAGACCTCGACGACCGCGGTGGGCCGCCGGCACATCTCCAGGATCCTGACGTGCTCGGACTGCATGCCGGGCGCGGGTTCGCACTCGCTGACGATCAGCGTGACCAGGTCCAGCCTGCTCTCGTCGGCGCGGCTGCGGCCGCCGGTGACGATGTAGAGCCGGTCGGGGTCCTCGGAGTGGAGCGGCCTTCTGATCATGCTGTCCAGCCGCTTTCGCCGGGCCGTCGCGGCGGGGCGCTCAGGTACTCGCCGATCTGCTCGACCATCTCGTTCATGTTGTGGCCGATGATGCCGACGTCGGCCTCGTCGTCCGCGACGACCGCGAGGTGGGCCCCCTCGCCGGCCTCCACGATGAACAGGATTCCGCCGTGGAACTCGGTCATGGACTGCCGCACGCCGCCGCTGCCGTCGCCGAACTCCATGGACGCGCCGTGCGACAGGCTCTGGATGCCCGAGGCGATGGCGGCCAGCTGGTCGGCCTGGTCGACGCTCAGCCCGTTGGACCGGCACAGCTTGAGGCCGTCCTTGGACAGCACCAGGGCGTGCCGGGTGCCCGGCGTCCTGGCCAGGAGGTTCTCCAACAACCAGTCGAGGTTGTGGTCGGTGATGTTCATCGGGGTTCCGGGGCAAAGGTCCGGGGTCGGTGCCGGACGGTGGGCCCCTGCCTCCATTCTGTTGTCCTGTCCGTTCCGGGCGGGGGAAGCGGCCGGAGCGGATCCTCCGCCGGGCCGACGCGGGCGGCCCGTACGGCTTCGTGCTGGGGTGGGGCGGGTGGCCGTGGCGCCCCCTCCTGGGAGGGGGCGCCACGGGTCAGGAGGTCCCGTCCTCGAAGGGGTTCGTGCCGGTGCCGCTTCCGGTGCCGGCGCCGCTTCCGGTGTCGCCGTCGCCGGCGGTGTCGCTGCCGGTTCCGGTGGCCGCGGCCCTGTGGCGGCCGGCCTGGTGGAAGGCGCCGAGCCGGGACGCGTCGGGGCGGGGGCGGGCCGGCTTCTCCTCCGGGTCGGCGGCGGGGGCCTGCCGGGACGCCTGGGCGAGCGTCTCGCCACGGCGCCGCTTCGGCAGTCCGTACACCTCCGCGCCCGGGGCGGCGGCGGGACCTGCCGGGGCGGCGGGCGCGGTGTGCCCCGTCGGCGCGGCGGGGGCGGCCGGCGCGGCCGGGGCCTCGTAACCCGTCGGCGCGGCCGGCGCGGCCGGGGCGGCGGGCGCCTCGGGCAGCGGGGCCGGGGCGGCGGGCCGGGAGGACGGGCTCACCGGGCGCGGGGCGGAGTGCATGGAGTCCTGCCTGGTCTCGGTGATCAGCTGCCGGGGAATCATGACCACGACTCCGGTGCCGCCGCGGGAGGAGGGCCTGAAGGACACGGTCAGTCCGTGCTTGCGGGCCAGGCAGCCCACCACGGCCAGGCCGAGCCGGGTGCCGGACAGGGTCGTCAGGTCCAGTTCCCTGGCGGAGACGGCCTCCTCGGCGCGGCGCAGGGCCGCGGGGCTCATCACGAGACCGCCGTCCTCGATGGTGACGACGACGCCCGCGTGGACCTCCTCCACGTACACCTGCACCTCCTCCGTGGGAGGCGAGAAGCTGGTGGCGTTGTCCATCAGCTCGGCGAGGGCGTGCATGACGCCCTCGGCCGCGTACCCGGCGACAGCGGCGGTGCTGGTCGAGTGCAGCCGCACCCGCTGGTAGGAGCTGATGCGGCCGACGGCGCCGCGCAGGACGCTCTCCATGACGATCGGCTTGGTCCAGCGACGGCCGGAGCGGGCGCCGGTGAGCACGGCGATGCTGTCCGCCAGCCGCCCGGCCTGGGCGGTGCTGTGGTCCAGCTTCAGCAGGTCGCCGAGGACCTCCTCGCCGTGGCGCCCCTGCATCTCGCGCAGGTCGGCGAGCATGCTGGTGGCCAGGGCCTGGACGCGGCCGGCGGCGTTGGCGCAGGCGGACATCGCGGAGGCGCGCATGCGCTCGCTGCGGCCGACCTCCCGGGCCAGGATCTGCAGGATGCGCCGGTGCGCGGGGAGGGCGGGGCGGGCGGTCCTGGCGAGGGCGGTGTCGGCGGAGGCGCCGTCGCGCAGCTGCTTCACCAGGGCGGGCAGCGTCTCCTCGGCCAGGCGGTTGGTCTCCTCGGCCAGCCGGGCGCTCTCCTCGATGCGGCGGGCGGCCTCGGCCTGCGTCTCCTCGATGCGGCGGGACGCCTCGGCCTCCACGGCCGCCATCTGCTCGCGGTAGTGGCGGGCGGTCTCGGAGGCGCGGCGGTTGGCCTCCGCGTCCATCGCGGCCATCTGCTCGCGGTAGTGGCGGGCCGCGTCGGCGGCGCGGCGGTCGGCCTCGGCCTCGGCCGTCCGGATCCGGTGGCGCAGCTGCTCGGCGGCCTGCGCGCCCCGGGCGGCGACCGCCGCGGCGATGCTCACCAGGGCCGCCGCCACCCCCGTGGACCAGGCCACGAACGTGCGGCTCCCGGTGGGTGCCGCGGCCGTCAGCCACAGACACGCCCCGGCGGTGACCACCCCCGTGACCAGCAGAACGAGCAGGGCCCGCCCCTCGGACGGCCTGCGCACCTGTTGGCGGGTGGGTATGTGTGCTGACATCAATCAGGTCCTCGTGGACGGTCGGTGGCGCGGGGAGCGGGATCGTCGTGGGCCGGGGCACTGCTCGGCCGGGCGGATCACGCAGGCTTCGAGCCGTGGGGGCGGACGGTTCGTCCGGCCGGTCGAGGCGCGGGGTGAGGGGGCAGCGGCGGGCGCGGCGCCGGGGGCTCCGCCGCCCGGGCTCTTCCCACTGTCCTGCCGAGACCTCGTTCCACCTGCGGTTTCTCCGCCCTGGGCTCCGTGCGGGCACGGATACGAGCCGCCCTGCGATGAAGATCTTAGTACCGGACTGACACCCGCTCTTATTGGGCGGGCGTCAAATTAACTCAACGAGCGAGAAGTTTTCACCCCGCGGGAACGCGCTCCGCGCCGGGATGCCGCCTTCGCCCGGCATCGGGGCGGTTTTTCGGGCGCGAACCTGTGAGCAAATCCTCGACCGGAACCCAACTCTCTTCAAAAATAAAGTAGTTGGTTGCCGAAGGCGACCGGAGTGCCTTCCGGTCCAGGAACACGGGCACGGGCCGGTCCGCGGCGCGGGGTCAGTGGCCCCGGGCGATCCACTCGTCCAGGTGGGGCGCCTCGTCCCCGACGGTCGTCGGGTCCCCGTGGCCGGTGCGCACCACGGTGCCCGCCGGGAGGGTCAGGAGCCGGTCCCGGACGGAGGCGACGATCGTCGGGAAGTCCGAGAAGGAACGCCCGGTGGCGCCCGGCCCGCCCTTGAACAGGGTGTCCCCCGTGAAGACGGTGCCCAGGTCCGGCGCGTACAGGCAGACCGCGCCCGGGGCGTGGCCGGGGGTGTGCAGGACGGTCAGCTCCGTGCCCGCCACGGTCAGGACCTGCCCGTCGGCCAGTTCCCCGTCCGGGGAGCGCTCGGGGTGGGTCATCCTCCACAGCGGCAGGTCGTCCGGGTGCAGCAGGACCGGCGCACCGGTGCGGTCCGCCAGGGCCGGGGCGGCGTCGACGTGGTCGTCGTGGGCGTGGGTGCACACGATCGCGACCACCCGGCGCCCGCCGACCGCCCCGGCGATCGCATCGGCGTCGTGGGCGGCGTCGACCACGAGCACCTCGGTGTCGTCGCCGACGATCCACACGTTGTTGTCGACGTCCCACGTGCCGCCGTCGAGGGAGAACGTGCCGGAGGTGACGAGGTGCTCGACGCGGGCGGCCGTCACAGGACTTCCTCCAGGAGGCTTCGGCCTTCAGGCCGGGGAGGAATGAGGCCTTGCTGCGAAGCCGCGAAGCGGCGGATTTCTGTGCGCATCTGTTCCAACCTGGTCTTTCTTCCGGTGTCAGTGGGAGTGGATAGATTTCTGGCGGTGATGACAACAGCAGCGGTGGCCGGTGAAGTGGCGAGGTGTGCCCGGTACACGTACCGGTTGCGGGTGTCGTCGACCGCGTGCGCCCGGTTGGAGGCGGAGTGGGCGCGGTGCCGGTGGGTGTGGAACGAGTGCGTGGCCGTCTCCCGCAGGATCCACGCCCTGAACCGGGCCTCCGGCGAGAAGGCCGCGTGCGGCGCAGGGCCGGGCTGCCGCGGCACAGGAAGAAGCGCGACGCCGACCCCACCTTGAACTACACCGTCCGGGGCTTCCGGCTCAAGGACGGCCGGCTGCACCTCGCGGGCGGCATTGTGCTGACCGTGGTGTGGTCCCGGGAGCTGCCCGCCGACCCGACGAGCGTGCGCATCTACCGGGACGGTCTGGGCCACTGGTACGCCTCGTTCGTCGTGGCTGCCGCGGTGCAGCCGCTGCCCGCCACCGGCCGGGTGATCGGCGTCGACTGGGGCGTGCGGGAGATCGCCACCACCACCTCCGACGCGCACGACCTGCCGCACCCCGGGCACGGCATGGCCGCGGCGCAGCGGCTGGCCCGCTATCAGCGGATGATGGCCCGGCGCCGCCCGGCGCGCGGGCAGGCCGCCTCCGCCGGATACCGGGAGGCACGGCGCCGGACCGCGAAACTGCACAAGAAGGTGGCACGGCAGCGCCAGGACACCGCCCGCAAGTGGGCCAAGACCGTCGTCCGGGACCATGACGCGGTCGCGGTGGAGGACTTCCGCCCGAAGTTCCTCGCCAGGACCACGATGGCCCGGAAGGCGGCCGACGCCGCGATCGGCGCGACGAAGGCGGCGCTGGTGGAGATGGGCCGCAAGCACGGCCAGGACATCCGTCTGGTGCATCCCGCGCACACCACCATGGACTGCGCCCGGTGCGGAGCGAGAACCAAGCACGCACTCCCGCTGTCCGAGCGAACGTACCCGTGCACCGCGTGCGGAGCCGTCTCCCCCAGGGACAAGAACTCCGCCCGCGTGATGCTCGTCCGGGCCGGTCTCGCCCCGGCCGGCGCTGATCTCGTAAGACCTGCCACCTGCTAGGTGCCGGGCGGAGTGAGCCAGAAATCCACCTCGGTCACGAGGAGGAGGAGTCAAAGGACCACCACCGAGCGGAGCACGTCGCCGGCGTGCATGCGGTCGAACGCCTCCTCCACCGCGTCCAGCCCGATCGTCTCCGTCACGAAGGCGTCCAGGTCGAGCCGGCCCTGCAGGTACAGGTCGATCAGCATGGGGAAGTCCCGGGAGGGCAGGCAGTCGCCGTACCAGGAGGACTTCAGCGCGCCGCCCCGGCCGAAGACGTCCAGCAGCGGCAGCTCCAGCTTCATCTCCGGCGTGGGCACGCCAACCAGGACCACCGTGCCCGCCAGGTCGCGGGCGTAGAACGCCTGCCGGTACGTCTCGGGGACGCCGACCGCGTCGATGACGACGTCCGCGCCGAAGCCGCCGGTCAGCTCGCGGACCGCCTCGACGGGGTCGGCGGAGCGGGAGTCGACGGTGTGGGTGGCGCCCAGCTTCCGGGCGGTCTCCAGCTTGCGCCCGTCGACGTCGACGGCGATGACCCGCGAGGCCCCGGCCAGGTTGGCGCCCATCACCGCCGCCCCGCCGACGCCGCCGCAGCCGATGACGGCCACCGTGTCGCCGCGCTGCACGTTCCCGGTGTTGAGCGCGGCCCCGAGCCCGGCCATCACCCCGCAGCCCAGCAGTCCCGCGACGGCCGGGGAGGCGGCCGGGTCGACCTTGGTGCACTGCCCGGCGTGGACCAGGGTCTTGTCCGCGAAGGCGCCGATGCCCAGCGCGGCGGTCAGCCCGGTCCCGTCCGCGAGCGTCATCCGCTGCGCGGCGTTGTGGGTGTCGAAGCAGTACCAGGGACGGCCGCGCCGGCAGGCGCGGCACTGCCCGCACACCGCGCGCCAGTTGAGGATCACGAAGTCGCCGGGTGCCACCTCGGTCACCCCCTCGCCGACCGACTCCACCACTCCGGCCGCCTCGTGGCCGAGCAGGAACGGGAAGTCGTCGGTGATCCCGCCCTCCCGGTAGTGCAGGTCGGTGTGGCACACCCCGCACGCCTGGATCTTCACCACGGCCTCGCCCGGCCCGGGGTCGGGGACGACGATCGTCTCCACCCGCACCGGTTCGCCCTTGCCCCGCGCGACGACGCCGCGCACTTCCTGCGCCATGAGGCAGCCTTTCCACTCGATCACGTGGATTCCACTGTGCTGCGCCGGAGAGCGGGCGTCCAACACCGGAACGCGATCGGATTCAGCAGTCGGAGTGATCAATCGACGCCAGCAGGGCCCGGGCCGCCGCTCCCCGCCGTCCGCCCGCGGGTTCGACCACGCCGACCTTCCACACGGTGCCGTCCGCCAGCGGCAGCGCGCACAGCCCCCGCGCCTGCTCCTTCAGCGTGACCGGGCGGGGCACCACCGCGGCCCCCAGGCCGCGCGAGACCAGGTCGAGGAGGGTGTAGACGTCGTTGACCTGCATGGCGACCTTGCGCGACACACCGGCCGCGGCGAAGGCCGAGTCGGCGGCCTGCCGCGCGCCCCAGTCGGGGTGCAGGTCGACGAAGGCCTCGTCGGCCAGCAGGTCGAGCGGCAGCGGCGCGGGGCCGGCCGTCGACCCTGCCCGTGCCGCCCCCGTCCCGTCCGCCCGGCCCGTCCCGTCCGCCCGGCCCGTTCCGCCGACCGCTGCCGCCGTCGCGCCCGTCCCTGCTCTCGCCGCCAGCGGGTGGTCGGGCCTGCACAGGAGCATCATCGGCTCCCCGGCCACCGGGTGCAGCCGCACCCCCTCCGGCGTCCCGTCGTAGACCACGAACGCCAGGTCCAGGACGCCTCGGCGCACCTCCTCCAGCAGCCGGGCCGAGCCCGCCTGCACCATGTGCACCTCGACCCCGGGGTGCCGGGTGCGGAACTCCGCGAGCAGCGAGACCGCGTCCACGGTGCCCATGCACTGCTCGGTGCCGACCGCCAGGGTGCCGCGCAGCAGCCCGCGCACGGCGGCCACCGCCTCCCGCGCCGCGGCGGCCGAGGCCAGAGTCCGCCGGGCCTCGACCAGCAGCGCCCGGCCGGCCTCGGTCAGCCGCACCTGGCGGGTGGTGCGGGTGAACAGGTCCGCGCCCAGTTCCCGCTCCAGCGACCGCACCGAGGCGGACAGCCCGGACTGGGCGATGTGCAGCCGCTCCGCGGCCCGGGTGAAGTGCTGCTCCTCGGAAACGGCGACGAAGTGCTCGAGGTGCCTGAGTTCCACGATTCAGCAGCCTACGTGCTGACTCACCCGTCGTCGCCCGATCGGGCGGATTCGGGGCGGGGCCGGGGCGGGGCCGGGCGGGAGAATGGGCGGATGCCGCACGCAGCCCTCCCCTTCGACGCCCTGAACCCCCGCCTGCCGTCCCCGCTGCAGGAGATCGAGGACGAGCGGTGGTCCCGGCACGGTGTGCGCCTGCTGCTCAAGCGCGACGACCTGATCCACCCGGACCTGCCGGGCAACAAGTGGCGCAAGCTGCGGCTGAACCTGCAGGCCGCGGCCGACGCCGGGCACGACACCCTGCTGACCTTCGGCGGCGCGTACTCCAACCACCTGCGGGCCACCGCGGCGGCGGGCCGGCACTTCGGCTTCTCCACGATCGGGGTGGTCCGCGGCGAGGAGCACCTGCCGCTGAACGAGTCGCTGGCCGCCGCGGCCGCCGACGGCATGCGGCTGACCTACCTCGACCGCACGACCTACCGGCGCAAGACCTCCCCCGAGGTGGTCGGGGGCCTGCGGGAGCGGTTCGGGCGCTTCTACCTGGTCCCGGAGGGCGGCAGCAACGCCCTGGCCGCCCGCGGCTGCGCCGCGCTGGGCGAGGAGCTGCGGGGCGCGGCGGACGTGGTGGCCGTGGCCTGCGGCACGGGCGGGACGCTGGCCGGGCTGGCGGCCGGGCTCACCCCCGGGCAGCGGGCCGTGGGCTTCGCCGTCCTCAAGGGCGGCGCCTTCCTCGCCGGCGACGTCGAGCGCCTGCAGCGGGAGGCGTTCGGCGCCCGCACCGGCGACTGGGAGCTGGAGGACCGGTTCCACTTCGGGGGCTACGCCCGGCGCACCCCGGAGCTGGACGCGTTCGCCGCCGACTTCGGCGCCCGGCACGGGATCGTGCCCGACCGGGTCTACGTGGCCAAGATGCTGGCCGGCCTGCTCGCCCTCACCGAGGAGGGGCGCTTCGCCCGGGGCACGGCCCTGGCCGCGGTGGTCACCGGTTGACCGGACCGGTCGTCGGCGGCCTCGTCTAGCCTGGTGCGCATGATTCGACCCGCCACCGCCGACGACGTCCCCGCCATCCACACGATGATCCGCGAGCTCGCCGACTACGAGAAGGCCCTCCACGAGGCGAAGGCCACCGAGGAACAGCTGCGGGAGGTGCTGTTCGGCGACCACCCGGCGGCCTTCGCGCACATGGCGGTGGACGACACGACGGGCGAGCCGGTCGGCTTCGCCCTGTGGTTCCGCAACTTCTCCACCTGGACCGGGACCCACGGGATCTACCTCGAGGACCTGTACGTGCGGCCGGCCGCGCGCGGCGGGGGCCACGGCAAGGCGCTGCTCACCGAGCTGGCGCGGATCTGCACCGAGCGCGGATACCATCGTTTCGAGTGGTCCGTGCTCGACTGGAACGAGCCCTCGATCGGCTTCTACAAGTCGCTCGGCGCGGAACCGATGGACGAGTGGACGGTCTACCGGCTCTCCGGCGAGCCGCTGCGCGAGCTCGCCGCCCCCGCACCGCGACCGAATTGAGACGACCGGACCTCTGCCACGTTGAGTGTCCGAGGACCTACCATCGGTGACGGAGGGTGCGGGCCGCCCCGGCGACAGCGGGGCGCGGATCGCGATACCGTCGCTGGCGGTGCGCAACCGCCCCGCGACAGCGGGCGAGGCGCCGTGAACCTGCTGAACCACCGTGTGCCACCTTGGAGGTGAGGGTGTCCCAGTTCGAAGGCGAGCCCGGGACGAAGGACTTCGTCGAAGTCCGCCTGCCCGCGGCGGGGGCCTACCTGTCGGTGCTGCGTACGGCGACCGCCGGTCTCGCGGCCCGGTTGGACTTCACCCTCGACGAGATCGAAGACCTGCGCATCGCCGTCGACGAGGCGTGCGCCATCCTGCTTCAGCAGGCCGTGCCGGGCAGCGTGCTGTCCTGCGTGTTCCGGCTGGTCGGCGACTCCCTGCGGGTCACCGTCTCCGCACCGACCACGGACGGCCGGGCGCCGGAGCGCGACACCTTCGCCTGGACGGTGCTCTCCGCGCTGGCCGGCGAGGTGGAGTCCACCGTCGACGACGACAAGACGGTCGGCATCAGCCTGCACAAGAAGCGCGGTGCGGGTCCGGGGCAGGGTTGAGGAGCCGAGTCCGTGCGACCGTATGGGAACGGGGGATCGCCGTGAGTGACGTGGAAGGCAGCGCACCGGTGGTGCGGAGCCGCACCGTGCCCGCCCAGCCCCCCGCGGCCGGGGAGGCGTCGCGGCCCCGGCCCCGCCCGTCGGAGCCCAGGAGCCCGGTGGACCCGGTGGACCCGATGGAGCTGATCGAACCGGTGGAAGCCGTGGACGACACGATCCCCGCGGAGCCGGCGGAGGAGCACGGGGCCGACGACGGGCACCACGCCCCCGAGGTGCGGGCCGGGCACGACGGGCGCGCGGACCGGGCCGCCGCGGAGCGGGCCAGGGCGCGCGAGCTGTTCGTGGAACTGGCCTCGCTGCCCCCGGGCTCCCCCGAGCGGGCCGAGGTGCGCGACCGCCTGGTGCGCATGCACCTGCCGCTGGTGGAGCACCTGGCCCGCCGCTTCCGCAACCGGGGCGAGCCGCTGGACGACCTGACCCAGGTCGCCACCATCGGGCTGATCAAGTCGGTGGACCGGTTCGACGTGGACCGGGGCGTGGAGTTCTCGACCTACGCCACCCCCACCGTGGTCGGCGAGATCAAGCGGCACTTCCGCGACAAGGGCTGGGCGGTGCGGGTGCCGCGCCGCCTCCAGGAGCTGCGGCTGTCGCTGACCAACGCCACCGGCGAGCTGTCCCAGCGCCACGGCCGCGCGCCGACCGTGCACGAGCTGGCCGAGCACCTGCACATCTCCGAGGAGGAGGTGCTCGAGGGCCTGGAGTCGGCGAACGCCTACAGCACGCTGTCGCTGGACGTGCCGGACACCGACGACGAGTCGCCGGCCGTGGCCGACACCCTGGGCGCGGAGGACGACGCCCTGGAGGGCGTGGAGTACCGCGAGTCGCTCAAGCCGCTGCTGGAGCAGCTGCCGCCGCGGGAGAAGAAGATCCTGCTGCTGCGCTTCTTCGGCAACATGACCCAGTCGCAGATCGCCCAGGAGGTGGGCATCTCGCAGATGCACGTCTCCCGGCTGCTGGCCCGCACCCTGGCCCAGCTGCGGGACAGGCTGCTGGTCGACGAGTAGCCGGCCGGCCGCGGCCGGGTCACCGGTCGCGGCGGCGGGGGTCCCCGGACCTCCCCGGCTTCCCGGGCTTCCCGGAGGAGCCGGACCTCCCCCGCGAGCCGGAGGCCCCGGAGTCCCCGGACGCGGCGGAGGCCCTGGCCGCCTCGGACTCGTCCAGCGCCTGTGTGGTCGCCGGGTGCATCAGCAGTACGAGGCCGGCCACGGCGGCGACGCCGAGCACGATCCCGCCGGACGCCATGGCGCCGCCCGCGGTGAACAGGGTCCAGGCGACCGGCAGGGCCATCAGCTGGACGATCAGGGCCGGGCCCCGGCCCCAGCGGCGGCACTTCCACAGTCCGGCGCAGGCGAGCAGCGGCAGCACCGCCAGGGCCAGCGCGGTCAGTCCGCCGGCCTCGGCCTGGGCGGGGCGGTCGGGGTGGCCGATCAGCCCCATCACCAGCATCCACACGCCCCACGCGGCGAGCACCGCGCCCTCGGCCGCGGCGAGCAGCACCACTGCGGTCAGCGTGGCGGGACGGGGCCTGGGCTGCTGTCTCTGCGTAGCGCTCACGTCCGAAAGCGTAGCCCGGTTCCACGGGGTGGGCCGTCCGGGTGGTTACCCTTCCTGTCATGCGTGCCCTCCTTGTGGTCAACCCGGCAGCCACCACCACCAGTGCGCGGACCCGCGACGTGCTCATCCACGCGCTCGCCAGCGACCTCAAGCTGGAGGTGGCCGCGACCGAGCACCGGGGGCACGCCAGGGAGCTGGCCCGCAGGGCGGCGCAGGACCGGGACGTCGAGCTGGTCGTCGCGCTCGGCGGCGACGGCACCGTCAACGAGGTGGCCAACGGGCTGCTGCACGACGGGCCGGACCCGGAGGGACTGCCGCGGCTGGCCGTGGTCCCGGGGGGCAGTACCAACGTCTTCGCCCGCGCCCTGGGCCTGCCGAACCACCCGGTGGAGGCGACCGGGGTCCTCCTGGACGCCCTGCGGGAGGGGCGCGAGCGCACGGTCGGCCTGGGCCTGGCCTCGGGGACCCCCGGCTCCGAGGACGAAGGGGTGCCCGCCCGCTGGTTCACCTTCTGTGCGGGCCTGGGGTTCGACGCCGGGGTGGTGGGGCGCGTGGAGCAGCAGCGCGAGCGCGGCAGGCGTTCGACGCACGCCCTCTACGTGCGCCAGGTGCTGCGGCAGTTCGCCGGGGAGGAGCACCGCCGGCACGGCACGATATCGGTGCACCGCCCGGGCGGGTCGGGGGGTGCGGAGGTGGTTCCCGACCTGGCGCTGGCGGTGGTCTGCAACACCTCGCCGTGGACGTTCCTGGGCAACCGGCCGATCTACGCGACCCCCAGGGCCTCCTTCGACACCGGCCTCGACCTGCTGGGACTCACCCGCCTGTCCCCCACTGCGGTGGCCCGGTACGGCACCCAGTTGCTGATGTCCTCGCCGGAGCGGGGGCCGCACGGCCGGCACGCTCTTTCCCTGCACGACCTGAGCGAGTTCACCTTGCAATCGCAGGTGCCACTGCCCTTTCAGGTGGACGGTGACCACCTGGGACTGCGAACCAGCGTGAACTTCACAGGCGTACGCCGTGCACTGCGTGTGATTGTGTAAGTAGAAGGGCCGAAAGTCCTTCCACTCGAACGCATAGTCTGTCCTCCACCCCATGGAAGTATGGCTGTGACCTAAGCGACACCAATGAATCCAAAAAAACTTCCTGGAAGGGGTTGTATCCAACACCCAGGTTTGCGAGTCTCTTCTTGGCGATCGGAGCGGCCCGCAGGACAGGGCCCCGAGAGAGCCGATCCTCCTCAATCAAGCGGGACCACACCCGGATTTCCGGGCGTCGGCCCCTCTCTTCGTGGAGGATTCGTGAAAGCGTTCACATTCACAAGCAACTAGGAGTTGGAGCAGTTATGGACTGGCGCCACCGCGCTGTTTGCCGCGAGGAAGACCCCGAGCTCTTCTTCCCCATCGGCAACACCGGTCCTGCACTGCTGCAGATCGAGGAAGCCAAGGCCGTCTGCCGGCGTTGCCCGGTGATGGACCAGTGCCTGCAGTGGGCGTTGGAGACCGGACAGGACGCCGGTGTGTGGGGTGGCCTCAGCGAGGACGAGCGTCGCGCCATGAAGCGCCGCGCCGCCCGCAACCGGGCGCGCAACGCCACCGCCTGATCCACAGGCTTTCCGGGCAGGGCCCCGGGGGTGACGGGAGACCGTCGCCGCCGCCGCGGCCCCGCCCGCCCCGAGCCGCAGCGCGCAGGTCCCCCGCCGCGCAGCATTCGACACCGCACGGAACGCCCCCGGCCCCACAGGCCGGGGGCGTTCCGCATTGCGGGGGCCGCATTGCGGGGGCCGCTGGGGACGTCGCAGGGGGCCGCCGCGGGGGCTTGTCCCCGCGCCCGGGTCACTGCTTCTGCTTCGTGGCCCCCGCCGGGATGTCCAGGAGCACCTGGGTGCCGCCGGACTCCGCACGGCGCATGTCGAAGGTGCCGCCCAGCTCCCCCACCACCAGGGTCCGCACGATCTGCAGGCCGAGGTTGCCGGCCCGCTGCGGGTCGAACTCCTCCGGCAGCCCGCGGCCGTCGTCGGTGACCGTGATCAGCAGCCGCTCCTGGGACGGCCCGCGCCCGTCCCGGGGGCTGATGTCGCGGCCCGGCACCCGGCTGCGCACCGCTCCTATCTCCACCGCCCCGCTCTCCCCCGGGCGGAACCCGTGCTCGAGGGCGTTCTGCAGCAGCTCGGTGAGGACCATCGACAGCGGGGTGGCGGTCTCGGCCGTCAGGATCCCGAAGTGGCCGACCCGGCGTCCGACGACCCGGCCGCCGGGCGAGAGCTCGGCGACCATCGCCAGCACCCGGTCGGCGATGTCGTCGAACTCCACCCGCTCGTCGAGGTTCTGCGACAGGGTCTCGTGCACGATCGCGATGGACCCCACCCGGCGCACCGCCTCCTCCAGGGCCGACCGGGCCCGGTCGTCGTCCATGCGGCGCGCCTGCAGGCGCAGCAGCGCGGCGACGGTCTGGAGGTTGTTCTTCACCCGGTGGTGGATCTCCCGGATGGTGGCGTCCTTGGTCATCAGCTCGCGCTCGCGGCGCCGCAGTTCGGTGACGTCCCGCAGCAGCACCAGGGAACCGATGCGGGTGCCCCTCGGCTTGAGCGGGATGGCCCGCAGCTGGATGACGCCGCCGGCCCCCTCCACCTCGGTCTGCCGGGGCGCCCAGCCGCTGGCGAGCTTGGCCAGCCCCTCGTCCACCGGCCCCCGGGCGGGAGCCAGCTCCGCGGTGGTGTCGCCCAGGTGGTGGCCCACCAGGTCCGAGGCGAGGCCGAGCCGGTGGTAGGCGGAGAGCGCGTTGGGGCTGGCGTACTGCACGACGCCGTCGGCGTCCAGGCGGATGAGCCCGTCGCCGACCCGCGGGGAGACGTCCATGTCGGTCTGCTCGGCCGGGTACGGGAAGGCCCCGGCGGCGATCATCTGCGCCAGGTCGGAGGCGCTCTGCAGGTACGTCAGCTCCAGCCGGCTGGGGGTGCGGACGGTCAGCAGGTTGGTGTTGCGGGCGATGACGCCCAGCACCCGGCCCTCGCGGCGCACCGGGATCGACTCGACCCGCACCGGCACCTCCTCCCGCCACTCCGGGTCGCCCTCCCGGACGATCCGCCCCTCGTCGAGGGCGGTGTCCAGCATGGGGCGCCGGCCCCGGGGGACCATGTGGCCGACCATGTCGTCCTGGTAGGAGGTGGGCCCGGTGTTGGGCCGCATCTGGGCCACCGAGACGTACCGCGTCCCGTCGCTGGTCGGCACCCACAGCACGAGGTCCGCGAAGGACAGGTCCGAGAGCAGCTGCCACTCCGAGACGAGCAGGTGCAGCCACTCCAGGTCGGATTCGGACAGATCGGTGTGCTGGTGCACGAGATCGTTCATCGAGGGCACACCCGGAGCGTACCCGGGGAAGCCGCGCCCCCTCACACCTCGGGCCCGGGGGCTGTAGGTTGTACCGCGACCTGGACAACCGGAAATGGTCCAGTCCACAATGGTCGGACAACTCCATGGACTTCCGTTCCCACCGCACATGGGGGCGGAGACGAGGCCCGCGACGCTCTCTGCCCTGACTGCGCCCGCGGACCTCATGGTCGGTCCGGACGGGCCCGGGGACCGCACGCCCCGCCGCCGACGTCCCCCGACGGCAGTCCGGGCTGCGGTGCCGGAAGGGCTGAGGGTCCCTCGCCGGCGCCGCGGCCCGTGGCACTTCCCCGCCCGTGGCACCTCCCCCGCCCGTGGCTCCCCTCCTCCCCGCAGCGCCGCGCGAGCACGGCACACCCGCGCACCGGCACACCCGCGCCTCCGTCGGCCATGACGCACACGGCGCACACGACTCACACGGCAGCCGTCCACGACGCGCACGACGGAGGCGGGCGCCGCCGGTGTCCCGCACCGGCGGCGCCCGCCTCCGCGTCCCTGCCCTGCTGCCTCAGTGCGTCTCGGTGACCTTGGCCAGGGCGCGCGGCGCGTCGGGGTCCTGGCCGCGGGCCACGGTGACCTCGTACGCCAGCCGCTGGAGCGGCAGGATCTCCAGCACCGGCTGGAGCTCCTCGGGTACCCCCGGGGGCAGGACGAAGCCGGCCGACGCGGCCTCCACCTGTTCGCGCGGGCCGAGGACCACCAGGTCCGCCCCGCGCCCGCGCAGCCTGTCGAGCACCGGCCGGAGGGCCCGGCCGCCCCTGCCGTCGGGGACGATCGCGATCACCGGGGAGACGTTGTCCACCATGGCCAGCGGGCCGTGGAGCAGGTCCGCGCCGGAGAACGGGGTGGCCGGGATGTAGGTGGTCTCCATCAGCTTCAGCGCCGCCTCGCGGGCGGTCGGATAGCCGTAGCCGCGCGAGGTGAGGACCAGTCGCTGGGCGAAGCGGTAGCGTCCGGCCAGTTCGCGGACCTCGTCCCGGCGGTCCAGTACCTGCGCGGCCAGTTCCGGGAGCGCCGCGGCGGCCGCGGTGCCGTCCCTGCCGCGCAGGCCCTGCACGAGCAGGTAGAGGGCGAGCAGCTCGGCGGTGTAGGTCTTGGTGGCCGGCAGCGCCTTCTCCTCGCCGGCCAGGACGTCGACGTGGAACTCGCAGGCCGCGGCCAGCGGCGAGGCCGGGTTGTTGGTCACCGCGAGGGTGACCGCCCCGGCCCGGCGCGCCGCCTCGGCGGAGGCCACCAGGTCGGGCGAGCCGCCGGACTGGCTGACCGCGACGAACAGGCAGTCGGTCAGGTCGGGCTCGGCGCCGTACGCGGTGGTGGTGGACATCGAGGCCAGGCCGGCGGGCCTGCCGAGTTCCACCTCGACGAGGTACTTCGCGTACAGGGCGGCGTTGTCGGAGGTGCCGCGGGCGGCGAACAGGACGAAGCGGGGCCTGCGGGCTGCGATCGCCTCCGCGGTGCGGCGGATCGCGGGCGCGCCCTCGGTGAGGATGCGGTGCAGCACGGCGGGCTGCTCGGCCATCTCCCCGGCCATGATCCGGCCCGGGCGCGCCCGGTGCGGGTCCGGGCCGGCGGTCTGCCGGTGCGGGTCGGTTGCGGACATGCCGGTCTCCTCGGGTCGTCGGTCGGTCACCGCGGTTCTCCTTCGCCGCCGTGCGGCTGTCCGGTGCGGCCGGTGATCACCTCGGCCGCCGCGCGCCCGCACACGCGGGCCGCGCCGTGGGTGGCGATGTGCAGGGCGCCCGCGGGCGCGGCCCGGGGCACCCCCATCTCGACCACGATCGTGTCGGGGCGCTCCCGCAGCAACGCGGCCACCGTGCGGGCCATCCACCGGTGGCGGTGCAGGTCGCGCACCACGGCCACGGTCCTGCGGCCCGACGCGGCGGGCAGCACCTGCGCCATCAGGCCGGGCAGGGCTTCCGGCTCCGCCTCCTCGGCGCCGACCCGGCGCACCTCGGTGCCGGGCAGGAGGCGGTCCAGTTCGGCGGCCACCCCCCAGGGGGTGCCGTCGCCGACGGCGATGTTGGTCACCGGGGTCAGCGCCAGGACGTAGGGGGCGGACCGGACCGGTTCGAACGGCCGCGCGGCCGTGATCCGCAGGGCCCGCCGGGCGGCGGCCAGGCCGATCCCCTCCCCGTCGCCCTCCTCGGCGCCGTCCCCGGGGTGCGCGGCAGCCTGCGCGGCGGCCTGCGCGGCGCTCCAGGCGCCCAGGTCACGGACGCGGGCGGCGGCGTCGGCCAGCCGCTCCTCGGCCAGTTCGCCGGTCCGTACCGCCCGCACCACCGCGTCGCGCAGCCGCAGGACGGTGGCCTCGTCGGCCAGGCCCCCTCCGACGCAGATCGCGTCGGCGCCGGCGGCCAGGGCCAGGACGGTTCCTCGTTCGATGCCCCAGGTGGCGGAGACCGCCTTCATCTCCATGCCGTCGGTGACGATCAGCCCGTCGTGGCCGAGGCCTCCCTCGGCGACGGGGCGGCGCAGCAGGTCGTGCAGGACGGCGGGGCTGAGGGTGGCGGGGCGCCCGGGGTCGAGGGCGGGCACGAGGATGTGCGCGCTCATCACCGCCTTGGCGCCGGCCGCGACCGCGGCGGCGAAGGGGACGAGCTCGCGCGAGCGCAGGGTCTCCGGGTCGGCGAGGACGCTCGGCAGGGCGTGGTGGGAGTCCACCGAGGTGTCGCCGTGGCCGGGGAAGTGCTTGGCGCAGGCGGCCACGCCCGCCGCCTGGAGTCCCTCGACCCAGGCGGCGGTGTGCCGGGCGACCAGTTGCGGGTCGGAGCCGAAGGAGCGCACGCCGATCACCGGGTTGCGCGGGTCGGAGTTGACGTCGGCCGAGGGGGCCCAGTCGAGGGTGACGCCGCAGGCCGCGAGCATGCGGCCGAGCTCGCGGGCCACGGCGCGGGTCAGGTGGGGGTCGTCGACGGCGCCCAGGGCGAGGTTGCCGGGGAAGGAGGAGCCGGTGCCGGCCTCCAGCCGGGTGACGTCACCGCCCTCCTCGTCGGCGGCGACGATGAGTTCGGGCTGTTCGGCGCGCAGCCGCGCGGTGAGGGCGGCCAGCTGCTCGGGGCGGTCGATGTTGCGGGCGAACAGGGCGACGGCGCCCAGGCCCTCGCCGATCCGCCGCAGCAGCCAGTCCGGGGCGGTGGTGCCGTGGAAGCCGGGCTGCAGGACGGTGAGCGCGTCGCGGGTGAGTGTGTCGACGGGTGCGGTGGTGGTCATCGGCGCGTCATCCCTTCACGGCGCCGGAGGTCAGTCCGGCCGCCACCTTGCGCTGCACGATCAGGAAGAAGACGACCACCGGGAGGGCCATCAGGGTGGAGCCGGCCATCATCGGCGCGTAGTCGGTGCCGCGCGAGGTGACGAAGTTGCCGAGCCAGACCGTGGCCGTCTGGTTGTCCTGGCTCATGATCAGCATGGCGTACAGGTACTCGTTCCAGGCCTGGACGAGCGCGTAGATCGAGGTGGCCACCAGCCCGGGGGCGAGGAGGGGCAGGACGACGCGCAGGAAGGCGCCGGTGCGGGTGCAGCCGTCGACCATCGCGGCCTCCTCCAGCTCCTTGGGGATGTTCACGATGAAACCGCGCAGCGTCCAGACCGTGAAGGGGAGCACGAAGGTGAGGTAGGTCAGGACCAGGCCGGTGATCCTGTCGACCTGGCCGATCTCGTTGAGCAGCAGGAAGACCGGGATGATCATGGCGACCAGGGGGACCATCTGCACGGCGAGGACGGCGACGATCACCGCCCTGCGGCCCCGGAAGGCGAAGCGGGAGACGGCGACGGCCGCGAGCAGGCCGACGACCAGGCCGATGCCGACGGTGGCGCCGGCCACGGTCGCGCTGCGGCCGACCGACCCCCAGAAGTCGCCGACCTCCAGGGCGTCGCGGAAGTTCTCCAGGGTGGGGGCGGCGGGCAGGAACTTCGGCTCCGGGGCGAGGGCGTCCCGGGCCGGCTTGAACGCCGTGTTGACCATCCAGTAGAGGGGGAATCCCGCCGTGACGGCGAACACCAGGGCCAGCAGGTTCGGGACCGTCCTGCGCCCCCCGTCCGCTCCCCCGCGGCGGGCCGGGGGCAGGGACCGCCTGCCGGCGGTCGTGCCGGGCACGCTCACTCGACCTCTCCGATCTTGAGCATCTGACGCATGTAGACGGCCATGACCCCGAGCAGCAGCAGGACGGTGACCACGGCGATGGCGGCGCCGGCGTCGTAGTCGTTGACCACGAACGCCTGGTCGTACGAGTAGGTGGTGAGCACCTGGTACTCGGGCTCGGGGTGGCCGTCGCGCATGAGGAAGACCTGCGGGAAGACGCCCATGTCCCAGATGACCGACAGCGTGGTCAGCATGACGATGACCGGCTTGAGGACCGGCACGGTGACGTGCCGGAAGACCTTGACCGGGCCCGCGCCGTCGAGGCGGGCCGCCTCCTCCAGCTCCTTGGGGACCTGGGTGAGGCCGGCGTGCAGGGTGATGGCGACGAAGGGCACGGCGCCCCAGACGACCAGCAGCACGATCACGGCGAGGCCCTGGGTGCTGTCGGTGAACCAGTTGTGGCCCTCCAGGTCGACGCCGGGGATGCGGCTGAACAGCCAGTTCAGCACGCCGTAGTCGCTGTCGAACATCCACTTGAAGACGGTGATCGCCACGACCACCGGCATCGACCAGCTCGCCACCAGCACGATGTTGACCAGGACCTTCACCCACGTGGAGACCCGCTGCAGCAGCAGGGCGACCGCCATGCCGACCGTCATGGTGAGGGTGACGGCGGCCAGGGTGAACAGCAGGGTCCGCAGGACGACGGACCAGAAGGCGCCGTCGGTGAGGATGTGCGTGTAGTTGGCGAGGCCCTGCCAGTCGCCGGGCAGGCCCTGCCACAGCTCCGCCTGCCCGTACTGCCTGAAGGAGATCACCAGCAGCCGCACCAGCGGGTAGCCCAGGACCAGGGCCAGCACCAGGAGGGTGGGCGCCAGCAGCAGCCAGGGGGCCCAGGCGGGGTCGCGGCGCGGTCCGCGTCCGCGTCCGCCTCCGTGGGGCTTGCCGGGCGGCGCCTTTCCGGGGTCGGGCCCCGGGGCGGGCGAGGGCCGCCCGGCCGGCGCCCTGGCTATGGATGTGTCAGCGGCACTCATCGTGCGTGCTCCTCAACTGTCCTGCTGTCCTGCGGGCTGCTGCCCCGGGCGGGGCTGGTCCGTCCCGGGGATGGTCCGTCCCGGGGATGCCGTCCCGGGACGGACCAGCCCCGGGGGAAGCGGGGCCCGGGGCGCCGCGGGGGCGCGCCCGGGCCCGGGGGCGGGGGCGGGGAGGGTCAGCCTCCGTTGATCACCGCGTTGATCTGCGCGTCCGCGTCCTTCGCCGCGGCCTCGACGGACTTCTTGCCGACCGCGATGTCGTTGAGCATGTTCTGCAGGACCTGCTTCTTCTCCACCTGGAGCCAGCCCGGGGCCATGGGGACGAACCAGGTGTTCTCGTTGGCCCTGGCCGCGGCGGCGGTCTCGGGGTCGTCGGCGAGCGGGGCGAGCAGCGACTTGGCGTTGGGCAGGTTGCCCTTCTCGATCAGGCCCCGCTGCGCCTTGGTGTCGGTGAAGCCCTTGATCCAGTCGGCGGCCATCTCCTTCGCGTCCGACTTGGCGGGTATGACGAGGTCGGACCCGCCGATGAAGTTCGGCATGAGGCCGCCCTTCGTGCCGGGCAGTGCGAAGGACTCCAGGTTCTCGGCGAGCTTGCCGCCGGTCTTGTCGAACTTCGGGTCGGCGGCGGTGGCGCCCTCCCAGCTGTTCGCGTAGATCATGGCCGACCTGCCCTGGCCGTAGACGATGTACCGGTCGGCGTCGTCCTTGTTCTTGTCGCCGTGCATGTACGCGTCGATGACGGCCTTCCAGTTCTTCAGGCCCTTCACCGACTCGGGGGTGGAGAGGGTGGCGGTCCACTTGCCGCCCTCCAGTTCGGCGATGTCGCCGCCCGCGTCCTTGACGAAGGCCATGCCCGTGTACCAGTCGCGGGTGGGCTGGTACCAGGCGGAGAACTTGTCGCCCTTCTTCTTCTGGATCTTGTCGAGGGCGGCGGTGAGCTCCTTCCAGTCGGCGGGGGGCTCGTCGACGCCGACCTCCTCGGCGATGTCCGTCCGCCAGGTCGCGGTGCGGGCCCCGGCGTAGTAGGGGACGCCGTAGAGCTTGCCGTTCCAGGTGACGGACTCCCGCAGGGCGTCGAGCCACTGCTCGGAGTTCTCGAAGCGCGACGGGTCGATCTCGGCGAAGGCGCCCTTGGCGAGGTAGCCCAGGGTCTCGGAGTTGCCCATCTCCACCACGTCGGGCACCTTGTCGGTGGCCAGGACGGCGTCCAGCTTCTGGTTCTTGGCCGTCCACTCGAAGTACTCGTGCTTGACCTTGACGCCCTTGTGCCGGGCCGCGAACGCCTGGTCGGCCTGCTTCACCAGCTCCGGCCAGTTCTTCTGCGCGTCCACGGTCAGCCAGACCGTGATCTCCCGGGCGGCGGCCTCCTCGCCCCCGCCGTCCGCCCCGCAGCCGGCGATACCGGCCGTCATCGCCGCCACGCAGACCGCGGCCATGAGTCCTCGCTTCACAACACCCTCCTCATGGGATGCCGACACTTCCCCCCACTGCCCACGAGACGGGGAGTGGTCTTTAATGGTTTAGACCAGTTGCCGCGAGCTTGGACCAGACCTTTGAGAGTGTCAAGGGGCGGGAGGGGACACGGGAAGCCCCGTGCACGACGGGGCGGCACCGCCCCGGCCCCGGCAAGCGGTGCACGGGCCGTGCCACGATGGGACCCACGACGGGGAGGAACCGGTGACGACAGCGGAAGCGGGAACGACGACTGTGCACGACGGGGAGGAGGGGGCCGGCGGCACCACCGCCCGGGTGCCGAAGTACTACCGGCTCAAACGCCACCTGCAGGAGATGACCGAGCAGCTGCCCCCCGGCAGCCCGGTGCCGCCGGAGCGCACCCTGGCCGTCGAGTTCGACACCTCCCGCACCACCGTGCGCCAGGCCCTGCAGGAGCTGGTCGTCGAGGGCCGCCTGGAGCGCATCCAGGGCAAGGGCACCTTCGTCGCCAAGCCCAAGGTCGCCCAGACCCTCCAGCTCACCTCCTACACCGAGGACATGAGGGCGCAGGGGCTGGAGCCCGCCTCCCGGCTGCTGGACACCGGGTACGTCACCGCCGACGAGCGGCTGGCGGGCCTGCTCGGCATACGCGCCGGCGGGCAGGTGCTGCGCATCGAGCGCCTGCGGCTGGCCGACGGCGAGCCCATGGCCATCGAGGCCACCCACCTGTCCGCCGAGCGGTTCCCCGGGCTGCGCGGCAGCCTGGACCGGTACGCCTCCCTGTACGCGGCCCTCGCCGAGGCCCACGGCGTGCGGCCGGCCGAGGCGGAGGAGACGATCGAGACGTCGCTGGCCACCCCCCGCGAGGCCGGGCTGCTGGGCACCGACGTGGGGCTGCCGATGCTGATGCTCTCCCGGCACTCGTTCGACGCCTCCGGGCAGCCGGTGGAGTGGGTGCGCTCGGTCTACCGCGGCGACCGCTACAAGTTCGTCGCCCGGCTCCGGCGCCCCGCCCCGTGAGCACGGTGAGCGCCGCGTGACCGCTGCGGGTCGGCCCGTTCCGCACCGTCACGGCGGCGCCCCGACAGTTTCCGTGCCGCAACAGCAGGGATCCGACTGATTCCGCACCGTTGCTCCACGGGTAAACGAGTCCTAACCGATATCTCCCGGGTGGTGCCGGAGGAGGTGAACTGCTCTAGATTCCAGCACGCCAGGGACCTGTGAAGAAAGGTCCGACAAAGCACCGGTGGTACCGGTCGCACGACAGGAGGAAGCCCGGTGCGCAGGGCGAATCCGAAGAGCATCGTCATATGGGCGCTGGTCGCGCTGGTGGGGGCGGCCGGCTGGACCATCCTCGCGGTGTCGCGTGGCGAGGAGGTGTCGGCTGCCTGGATGGTGGCGGCCGCCCTCGGCTCGTACGCCATCGCCTACCGCTTCTACTCCCGGTTCATCGCCGACCGGGTCCTCAAGGTCGACAAGGACCGGGCCACCCCGGCCGAGCGGCTCAACAACGGCGTCGACTACCACCCGACCGACCGCCGTGTGCTGCTCGGCCACCACTTCGCCGCGATCGCCGGCGCGGGCCCGCTGGTCGGCCCGGTCCTCGCGGCCCAGATGGGCTACCTGCCGGGGACCATCTGGATCATCGTCGGCGTGATCTTCGCCGGGGCCGTCCAGGACATGGTCACCCTGTTCTTCTCGATGCGCCGGGACGGCAAGTCCCTGGGACAGATGGCGCGCGAGGAGATCGGCCCGGTCGGCGGCGTCGCCGCCCTGGTCGCGGTCCTCCTGATCATGATCATCCTGCTGGCGGTGCTGGCCCTGGTCGTGGTCAACGCCCTGGCGTCCTCGCCGTGGGGCACCTTCTCCATCGCGATGACCATCCCGATCGCCCTGCTGATGGGCTTCTACCTGCGCGTCCTGCGCCCGGGCCGGGTCATCGAGGTCTCGGTGATCGGCGTCGCGCTGCTGCTGCTGGCGATCGTCTCCGGCAGCTGGGTCGCCGAGTCCTCCTGGGCCGGCACCTTCACCCTCTCCCCCGGCACCCTGGTGATCTGGCTGGTCGTCTACGGCTTCCTCGCCTCGATCCTGCCGGTGTGGATGCTCCTGGCCCCGCGCGACTACCTGTCGACCTTCATGAAGATCGGCACCATCGCGCTGATGGCGCTGGGCGTCTTCCTCACCCTGCCGACGCTGAAGGCCGACGCGATCACCGAGTTCGCCACCAGCGGCACCGGCCCGGTCTTCGCCGGATCGCTGTTCCCGTTCGTCTTCATCACCATTGCCTGCGGCGCGCTCTCCGGCTTCCACGCCCTGGTCTCCTCGGGCACCACCCCGAAGATGATCCAGAAGGAGACCCAGGTCCGGATGATCGGCTACGGCGCCATGCTGATGGAGTCGTTCGTCGCCATCATGGCCCTGGTCGCGGCCTCCATCATCGACCCCGGCCTGTACTTCGCGATGAACGCCCCGGCCGGCGTCATGGGCGAGACCGTGCAGTCGGCCTCCCAGGCCGTGGCCAACCTCGGCTACACCATCTCCCCCGACGACCTGGCGGCCGCCGCGAAGGCCGTCGAGGAGGAGAGCCTGGTCTCGCGCACCGGCGGCGCGCCGACCCTGGCGGTCGGCATCGCGGAGATCTTCTCCTCGGTGATCGGCGGCGCCGGCATGAAGGCCTTCTGGTACCACTTCGCGATCATGTTCGAGGCCCTGTTCATCCTCACCACGGTGGACGCCGGCACCCGCGTCGGGCGCTTCATGCTGCAGGACATGCTGGGCAACGTCGTCAAGCCGTTCAAGGACGTCAGCTGGAAGCCCGGCGTGTGGTTCGCCAGCGCGGTCGTGGTCGGCGGCTGGGGCTACTTCCTGTGGGTCGGCGTGCACGACCCGCTGGGCGGCATCAACCAGCTCTTCCCGCTGTTCGGCATCGCCAACCAGCTGCTGGCCGCGATCGCCCTGACCGTGTGCACCACGCTGCTGATCAAGTCCGGCCGCCTGAAGTGGGCCTGGGTCACCGGCGTCCCGCTGGCCTGGGACCTGATCGTCACCCTGACCGCCAGCTGGCAGAAGATCTTCTCCTCCGACCCCAAGGTCGGCTTCTTCGCCCAGCGCGGGGTCTACCAGGACGCCATCGAGCGCGGAGAGGTCCGGCCCCCGGCCAAGACCATGGAGGACATGCACACGGTGGTCACCAACTCCACCGTCGACGGTGTGATCCAGGCGGTCTTCGTCATCCTGGTGCTCATCGTCCTGGCCGACGCAATCCGGGTGTGCGTCAGGGCGGTCCGCCGCCCGGCCGCCACCGCCCTGGCCGAGGTCCCCTACGTGAAGTCCGAGCTGGTCGCCCCGGCCGGCCTGATCACCACCCGCGAGGAGAAGACCGAGCTGGCCGCGGCCGGCGCGGCCCCGGGCGCGGGGAGCTGAGGAGGAGACGATGACGACGACGGCGCCGGCGAACGCGGCACGGAGCCCCCTGCGGGCCCTGCGCAGGGCGGGCCGCACCCTGTGGTGGTACCTGCGCGAGGTCTCCGGGGAGGCCGACTACGAGCGCTACGTCGCCCACGTGCGCCGGCACTCGCCGGACGCGCCGGTGAAGTCCCGCCGGGAGTTCGAGCGCTGCCGCACCGACGAGCAGGAGGCGGACCCCCGCAAGGGCTTCCGCTGCTGCTGAGGCCGCCGCGGACCGCCGCCGCACGGCACGGCCCCGCACGGCACCGCCGACGCCCCCCGGCCCCGCGCACCCGCGCGGGGCCGGGGGGCGTCGGCGTCCGGCCGGGGCGGCCCGCGGCGGGAACCCGCTGGTCGGCGCAGTGGGGCGGGGTGTGCGAGGATCCCGGAAAACACCGTGGGACAAGGGGACTTCGCATGCTGCCCAGCCGTCTTGATCCGGAGCGGGCCGCCCGCCTGTCCGCCCTCGTGGCCGAGTACCGGCCGCAGGCCGTGGACGCCGCCGCCGTGGTGCGGATCCAGGAGGACCTGTACGGGCGGGGGCTCAACACCATGGACGCGATCCTCGTCACCCGCGAGCTGATCGGCGCCGGCCCCGGCGGGCTGGGCCGGGCCCAGGAGATCGTCCTGGCGCACCCGTCGCGGGCCGCCGAGTGGCAGGCGCAGCAGGAACTGATCGAGGGGCTGGAGCGGAGCTGAGCCGCCCGCCGCCCGCCGCGCCGCGGCCGCCCGCGCCACGGGGCCCGGCCCAGGGCGGCCGTGGCCCGCGGGCTCCCGCAGCCGCAGGCCCGGAGGACCGGCCGGTCCCGGCACAACATATGGGGGTGCGCGAGCCGAGCACCACAAGATGTATGCTCGGTCCGCTGTCGAGCAGGGGAATCCGGTGCGAGTCCGGAACTGCCCCGCAACGGTGAGCGGGCGCCGCGTGCGCCCGTGAGTCCGAGGACCTGCCGGCGGTGCACCCGGCATGCGTCCGCGCCCGGGTGCCCGACGTCCGGGCCTCGTGGATTGGGCCGGCGGACGCGCGCCGCGGCGTGCCCACGACACGGGCCCGTGCCGGCGGCGCGCCCTGCCCTCCCCGAGGCCCTGCCATCGAGGGAGAAGAGCACGTGACGATCGCACCGGCCGAATCCGCCCCGTCCGACGGGGCCGCCACCGGCGGCCCGCCGTCCGCGTCCCCCGCCGGGGAGACGGCCGCCGGCGAGGGGCCCGGCAGCCGCCGGGAGGAGACCGGCGCCGCGCTGCTGCGCACGCTGACCGGTCTGGCCGCCGACCTGCCCGACACCGACCCGGGCCGGGTCGCCGCCGCCGCGCTGCGCGGCCGGCACGCCGGGGCGACCGCCTCCGACCTGCGGGACCTCGCCGTCGAGGCGGCCGCGGGCCTGATCGTCGAGGACCCCCAGTACTCGCGGCTCGCCGCCCGCCTGCTGACCGGCGCGATCGCCGAGGAGGCGGCCGGGCAGGGCGCCGTCTCGTTCTCCGCCTCGGTCGCGGTCGGGCACCGCGAGGGCCTGGTGGCCGACGCGACCGCCGCGCTGGTGCGCGCCCACGCCGCCCGCCTGGACACCCTCGTCGAACAGGCCCTGGCCGACGGGGCCGACGACCGCTTCGGCTACTTCGGGCTGCGCACCCTCCAGGGCCGCTACCTGCTGCGGCACCCGGTCACCCGCAAGGTGGTCGAGACCCCGCAGCACTTCCTGCTGCGGGTCGCCTGCGGCCTGGCCGAGGACGGCTCGGCCCGGGCGGTCGACGAGGTGGCGTCGCTGTACGGGCTGATGAGCCGGCTGGACTACCTGCCCAGCTCCCCCACCCTGTTCAACTCCGGCACCCGGCACCCGCAGATGTCCTCCTGCTACCTGCTGGACTCGCCGAAGGACGAGCTGGACTCGATCTACGAGCGGTACGCGCAGGTCGCCCGGCTGTCCAAGCACGCCGGCGGCATCGGCCTGTCCTGGAGCCGGGTGCGCTCCCGCGGTTCGCTGATCCGCGGCACCAACGGCCACTCCAACGGCATCGTGCCGTTCCTGCGGACCCTGGACGCCTCGGTGGCCGCGGTCAACCAGGGCGGCCGCCGCAAGGGCGCGGCCTGCGTCTACCTGGAGACCTGGCACGCCGACGTCGAGGAGTTCCTGGAGCTGCGGGACAGCACCGGCGAGGAGGCCCGCCGCACCCACAACCTCAACCTGGCGCACTGGATCCCGGACGAGTTCATGCGGCGCGTCGAGGCGGACGGCACATGGTCGCTGTTCTCCCCCTCCGAGGTGCCCGAGCTGGTGGACCTGTGGGGCGAGGAGTTCGACGCCGCCTACCGCGCGGCCGAGGCGGACGGCCGGTTCGTCCGGCAGGTGCCGGCCCGGCAGCTGTACGCGCGGATGATGCGCACCCTGGCGCAGACCGGCAACGGCTGGATGACGTTCAAGGACGCGGCCAACCGCACCGCCAACCAGACCGCCGAGCCGGGGAACGTCGTCCACTCCTCCAACCTGTGCACCGAGATCCTGGAGGTCACCGACGACGGCGAGACCGCCGTGTGCAACCTCGGCTCGGTCAACCTGGCCGCCCACCTGGGCGAGGACGGACAGATGGACTGGGAGCGGCTGGACGCCACGGTGCGCACGGCGGTCGTCTTCCTGGACCGTGTGGTGGACGTCAACTTCTACCCGACCGGGCAGGCCGCGGCCTCCAACAGCCGCTGGCGGCCGGTGGGCCTGGGCGTGATGGGCCTGCAGGACGTGCTGTTCCGGATGCGCCTGCCCTTCGACTCGCCGGAGGCGGTGCGGGTCTCCACCCGGATCGCCGAGCGGATCATGCTGGCCGCCTACGCGACCTCCGCCGACCTGGCGGAGCGCCACGGGCCGCTGCCCGCGTGGGAGTCCACCCGCACCGCCCGCGGCGTGCTGCACCCCGACCACTACGGGGCCGGGACGCACTGGCCGGAGCGCTGGGCCGCGCTGCGCGAGCGGATCGCGGCGGTCGGCATGCGCAACTCGCTGCTGCTGGCGATCGCCCCGACCGCCACCATCGCCTCGATCGCCGGGGTGTACGAGTGCGTCGAGCCACAGGTGTCCAACCTGTTCAAGCGCGAGACCCTCTCCGGCGAGTTCCTCCAGGTCAACGCCTACCTGGTGCGGGACCTGAAGGAGCGCGGGCTGTGGACGGCCGCCACCCGCGACGCGCTGCGCGAGGCGAACGGGTCCGCGCAGGCGGTCGCCGGGCTGCCCGAGGAGGTGCGGCACCTGTACCGGACGGCGTGGGAGCTGCCGCAGCGCGCGCTGATCGACATGGCGGCCGCCCGCACCCCGTTCCTCGACCAGAGCCAGTCGCTGAACCTGTTCATGGCCTCGCCGACCATCGGCAGGCTCAGCTCGATGTACGCGTACGCCTGGCGCAAGGGCCTGAAGACCACCTACTACCTGCGCTCGCGGCCGGCGACCCGGATCGCCGCCGCGGCCGGCTCCTCCGCGGCCGGCTCCCCCGCGACGGGTGCCGCCGGCCCCGTCCCCGTCCCCGTTCCCCCCTTCGTTCCGGCGGAGCAGCCGGAGGCGGCCGAGGCCGTCGCCTGCTCCCTGGAGAACCCCGAGTCCTGCGAGGCCTGCCAGTGACCGCGTCCGCCGAGAACACCGCCGGGAACACCGCCGGGGCCGCCCCCGGGAACACCGCCGGGACCGCCGTACGGAGGAAGAACCTGCTGGACCCGGGGTTCGAGCTCACCCTGCGCCCCATGCGCTACCCGGCCTTCTACGACCGCTACCGGGACGCGATCCGCAACACCTGGACCGTGGAGGAGGTGGACCTGCACTCCGACGTCGCCGACCTGGCCAGGCTCTCGCCCGGCGACCAGCACCTGCTGGGCCGCCTGGTCGCCTTCTTCGCCACCGGCGACTCGATCGTGGCGAACAACCTGGTGCTGACCCTGTACAAGCACATCAACTCCCCCGAGGCGCGCCTGTACCTGTCGCGGCAACTGTTCGAGGAGGCCGTGCACGTCCAGTTCTACCTGACCCTGCTGGACACCTACCTGCCCGACCCGGACGAGCGGGCGGCGGCGTTCGCCGCGGTGGAGAACATCCCGTCCATCCGGGAGAAGGCGCAGTTCTGCTTCCGCTGGATGGCTGTACTCGAAGGAGAGGAGGGGGTCGAAAGACTGGACCGGCTGGAGAGCCGGGAGGACCGCCGCCGCTTCCTGCTGAACCTGATCTGCTTCGCGGCCTGCATCGAGGGGCTGTTCTTCTACGGGGCCTTCGCCTACGTGTACTGGTTCCGCTCCCGCGGCCTGCTGCACGGCCTGGCCACCGGCACCAACTGGGTGTTCCGGGACGAGAGCATGCACATGGACTTCGCGTTCTCGGTGGTGGACACCGTGCGCGAGGAGGAGCCCGACCTGTTCGACGAGGAGATGGGCCGTCAGGTCACCGCGATGCTGGAGGAGGCGGTAGAGGCCGAGCTGCAGTTCGCCCGCGACCTGTGCGGCGACGGCCTGCCGGGGATGAACACCGACTCGATGCGCGATTACCTGCGCTGCGTCGCCGACCAGCGGCTGCGGCGGCTGGGGCTGCCGGAGCGCTTCGGTGCGCAGAACCCGTTCGCCTTCATGGAGTTGCAGGGCGTGCAGGAGCTGACCAACTTCTTCGAGCGGCGGGTCTCGGCCTACCAGGTCGCCGTGGAGGGCTCGGTCTCCTTCGACGACGACTTCTGACGCTCCGGGCGCGGCCGCCCCGCCGGGTGCGGGGCGGCCGCGCGGGGCGGACGCGTCGTCAGACGCCGCAGGTCGGGGCGGACCAGTAGCGGCTGCTGCGGTGGTCGACGTGGGTGTGGTCGTCGTGGTCGGGGTAGCCCGGGCCGAGGATCCCGTTGAAGCCGTGGTAGCGGGCCTGCTTGGCCATGGTGCACAGGGTGTGCGAGCCGGCGCCGAGGTCGGCGGCGTCGCCGTAGAGGTGGCGGCTGCTGGAGGAGCCGCCGACCGCGCTGTTGCAGGCGTAGGAGCGGAAGCCGCTGGTGACCCGGATGGACTGGTCGCCCAGGGCGTGCCGCAGCGCCTCCAGCTTCCACATGGTGCGCAGGGCGTTGGACTTGGCGGTGGCCGCGGAGACCGCGCCGCCGGACCAGTCGCTGTTGCACTTGTTCAGCTCGGCGTAGCTGAAGTGGATCGGCGTGCAGTCGTCGTCCTGCAGCTCGTAGATCTTGCTGAAGGTCTGCGGGCCGGCCATGCCGTCGGCGGTGAGGCCGTAGGCGGACTGGAAGCGCTTGACGGCGGCGGACGTGGCCGGGCCGTAGCTGCCGTCGATCGCCAGGACGCCGCCGTAGCCGGCCCAGCCGGCCACGCGGATCTGCAGCTGGGACACGTCGGAGCCGGACATGCCCTCGGAGAGGTTGCGGCTCCAGGTGTAGCAGCCGTCGGCCTGGGCGGTTCCGGCGGTGGCCACCACCCCGCCGAGCGCTGCTGTCAAGGTCATGACAAGGGTGAGCAGGAGCCTGGTGGTACGTCTGAGCACGGGGGCCCTCCACGCGGTGCGGAAAACGGTCTCCCCAGAGGGTGGCGGCCCGTGTGACGCGCGTCAACCACCAGTCGCCCCGACGCGGTCGAAGCGTCGGGGCACGGCAGGTGAACGTACCGGGGCGACCGGGGCGACCGGGGCGATCAGGGCGGCCGGGGCGGCCGGGGCGGCCGGGTGCAGCCCCGGACGGCCCGGGGCCGGTCAGTCGTTGGGGACGGTCTCGTACTTCGGGGTGCTCTCGGCCATCTGCGCCAGCACGTCCTTGCGCTCGCGCTTGGACAGCCTGTCGATGTAGAGCCGGCCGTTGAGGTGGTCGGTCTCGTGCTGGAGGCAGCGGGCGAAGAAGCCGGTGCCCTCCACCGCGACGTCGTTGCCGTGCAGGTCCTTGCCCCGCACCACGGCGTAGTCGGGGCGGGCCAGCTCCATGTAGGCGCCGGGCACCGACAGGCAGCCCTCGGGCGAGTCGTCCAGCATCCGCCGCCCGGCCGGGAGCTCGTCCAGCACCGGGTTGACCACGTGCCCCACGTGCCGCACGCCCGCGTCGTCGGGGCAGTCGTACACGAAGACCCTCAGGTCGACGCCGATCTGGTTGGCGGCCAGGCCAACGCCCTCGGCCGCCCGCTGGCTGGCGAACATGTCGTCCACGAGCCGGGCGAGGTCATCGCCGAACTCGGTGACCTCGCGGCACGGCGTGTGCAGCACCGGGTTGCCCACCACGGTGATCGGGCGGACGGTGCCGCGCTCGCGGTGGGCCAGCTCGCGCGCCTCGGCGTCCGTCGTGTCGTCCGTGAACTCCGGCGAACGCCGGTCCTGCTCTGTCTCCTGCTGGGACATGGTGTGCGTGGTGCCTTCCTCGGGCCTGGATGCAACCCTCCCAGGGTAGATGCTGCGGCCGGCCCCCTCGCGGGCCTCAGCAGACCTCCTCCAGGTCCCCCCAGTCGCGGGTGTCGGGGCTGTCGGCCACCCAGCCGTCCAGCAGCCCGTGCACCAGCCCCGCCGGGGCGGCGATTCCGCACTCGCGCTCGGGCACCCAGTGGGCGCCGGAGCTGCGGTGGCTGAGGTGCCCGGGGTGGCCCGGCTCGCCGTGGTCGTGGGGGTCGTGGTGCTCGGTGGTGCCGTCGTCGGTGGCCATCCGGCTCTCCGAGCAGGTGCGGCACAGCAGCCGCACCGAGGAGGACCAGTCCTCCGCCGCGTAGCCGGCGTCCGCGGCCAGCTGCTCCAGGGCGTCGCGGTCGGCCTCGGTGGCCGCCTCCAGCAGGACCAGGAAGGTCGGCACGGGCGACGGCGCCCACAGCTCGATCTCGTCGAAGACCGGGTACACCGAGCCGTCGGCGGTCGTGCGCTCGCCGTGGGGCACGCCGTCGTGCAGGACCACCTCGCCCCAGCGGCGCCCCGAGGAGGGCAGCGGGATGCTCAGCACCTCCACCCGGGCCGGGTCGAGCCGGCGGCCCCACACCACCTCGGCCTCCCCCTCGGGCGACAGCCGCACCGCGGCGCTGCCCAGCGCCAGGTCCACGGGGCCGTCCGGCGCGTGCGGGGTCGCCGGACCCGGCACCCTCAGCCCGTACGCCTGCCAGGCCCGCCGGGCCAGCGGCCAGTCCTGCAGGGCGGTGGCGGCGATCCCCAGGTTCCACCAGTCGGGGGCTCCGGCGTCGCGGTCCAGCAGGGCGACGGCCCGCAGGCCCGCGGCACGCGCCTGCTCCCAGTCGTGCCGGAACTTGTGCAGCAGCGCGAGGTTGTACCAGGACTCGGACAGCCACGGCTCGAGGTCCGCGGCGCGGGTCAGCAGCGCGCCCGCGTCCTCGTAGCGCCCGTCGCCGATCAGCGTGAAGGCGCGGTCGGTGGCCCTCCGCCACGTGGCGGAGGGCCGGTGCCGTGCTCTGCCGAAGATCCTCACCATGACCCGCCTGCTCGCTCTGCCTGGACGTTTCCTTCTCGTGGTGCCGCCGGGACTCCGCGGCGTGACGCAGTGTGCCGCACCGGTGTTCTGCCCACTCGGGCAGGGGTTCAGCCGGTGCCCCGCCCGATGACCGCCAGGACGTCTCCCTCCTGCACGACGTCCCCCTCCGCCACCTTCAGCTCGGTGACCCTCCCCGGCCCCTCGGCCAGGACCGGGATCTCCATCTTCATCGACTCGAGGATGACCAGGGTGTCGCCCTTCGCGACGTCCTCGCCCTCGGAGACGACCACCTTCCACACGCTGGCCACCATCTCGGCCTGGATTTCCGCGTTCACACTGCTCCTTGCCACCCGTAGGCGCCGCCACACCCGGAGAACGACCGGTTTGCAGCCGTTTCCGCTTTTCGTTGCGCATCCAACCACGTCACTGCGCGAAAGCGCTCATTACCTGCGGGTTCACCCGGGAACGCACAGGTCACGCACGGTGCGGGGATACGGTGGGACGGGTCCGGCGCAGAGGCGCCGGGAGGCGGGACGTGCGGGGACGTGCGGGGACGTGCGGGCTCTCCGGGCGCACGGCGACGGCCCGCCACGTGGGCGGGCCGTCCGGTGGTGCTTCGATCGTCACGGGCGCGCGTGGCCCCCTGTGCGCGGGACCCCGGCCGTGCGGGGTCCCGGGCGTGCAGGGGCCCCGGGCGTGCGGCCGACGGGGCGCGAGGAGCCCTCGGGGGTCCTCAGGCGGGGTCGGCCGGGGCGGCCTCCCGGCCGGCCGGGCCGGGGGCGGGCTCCGCCTCCACGGGGTGCTCGGGGGCCTCCCCCGCCCGGATCAGCTCGATCCGGGTGAGCACCTTCGACCGCAGGCCGGCGGGCACGTCGTCGGACCCGCAGCAGCGCTTGACCAGCTTCTTGACCGCCTTCTCCAGGCCGTACTTCTCCAGGCACGGAGAGCACTCCTCGAAGTGCACCTCGAACTTGGCGCACTCACCCTCGGGCATCTCCCGGTCGAGGTACTCGTACAGGTGGTCGAGGACCTCGGAGCAGTCCGTCTCGTGCGGCTTTCCGCAACTCATGACCCCGAGCCTTTCCGGTCGTCCGGCGACGCCCCCGCCGGTACGAGCCCGCGGTCGCGGGCGTAGTCCTCGAGCAGGCTGCGCAGTTGGCGCCGCCCGCGGTGCAGCCGGGACATCACCGTTCCGATGGGGGTCCCCATGATGTCGGCGATCTCCTTGTAGGCAAACCCCTCGACGTCCGCGAGGTACACCGCGATGCGGAACTCCTCGGGAATCGCCTGCAGCGCCTGCTTGACGTCCGAGTCCGGCAGGTGGTCCAGCGCCTGGGCCTCCGCGGAGCGCAGACCGGTCGACATGTGCGACTCGGCGCGCGCCAGCTGCCAGTCCTCGATCTCCTCCGCGGCGCTGCGCTGGGGTTCGCGCTGCTTCTTGCGGTAGGAGTTGATGAACGTGTTGGTGAGGATCCGGTACAGCCACGCCTTGAGGTTGGTGCCCTCGCGGAACTGGTGGAACGAGCCGTACGCCTTGGCGTACGTCTCCTGCACGAGGTCCTCGGCGTCGGCCGGGTTGCGCGTCATGCGCAGCGCGGCCGAGTACATCTGGTCCAGGAAGGCAAGGGCGTCGCGCTCGAAACGCTCGTTCCGCTGCGCCTGCGTCTCCTCGCCCGCAGACCCTTCGTCGGTCCCGGTGACCGGACCCACCTCCTCCAGCGTGGTGGCGGACCCGGTTGCGGACCCGCTGCAAACGGAGGATATAGGCCCGCCGGAGACACCGCCCACTGCCGCACCGATGGGGCGCACCGGTGTCCACTCGAGCCGGTGCGTCTCGGTTCGGGGCGGGCATGCGGCTGAGACCATGCGGCTGCCTTCCTCGTCGGTTCCTCGCGCCGTCGTTCGGCACCCCCGGACAACACCCCATTTCCGACGGGTATTCCCCCCTCCGGGGCGGCGGGAGGAGGGGCGGCCGGGAGCCGCCGTACGGGGGACGGGCACGGCCGCCGGCACCGGTGAGCGGCGGGCGGCGGCCAGTACCGGCAGGCGGTGTCAGACGGTTGCGTCCAGCCAGTCGGCGACCGCGGCGGTGAGCCGGCGCAGCGCCTCCTCCTGGCCGACGGCGGCCGACTTCGGCACGGCGAACCCGTGGTCGCCGCCGGGGACGGGCGCCACCTCGCTCCCGGCGGGGAACTCCTCGGGGCGTCCGAAGGGGTCGCGGTCGCCCTGGACCACCAGGGTGGGCAGCCCGGTGCCGAGGAGTTCGTCGGCGCGGCTGCGTTCCGGGCGGCCCGGCGGGTGCAGGGGGAAGGCCAGCGCGAGGACGGCGGACGCGCCGAGGGGACGCGCGGTGCGGCAGGCCACCCGGGCCCCCGCGCTGCGGCCCCCGGAGACGACCGGTGCGCCGTCCGCCCCGGCCGCGACGCGCTCCCACAGCGCCCGCTGGGCGGTGTCCAGCGTCTTCGGCGCGGGGGCGACCTTCTTCCCCGCGACCCGCCACGGCTGCTCGACCAGCACCACGGCGTGTCCCAGCGGCGGCAGCGCCAGGGCCAGGGCCCGCAGGTCGCGGGCCTCGACACCGCCGCCGGCGCCGTGGCCCAGGGCCAGCACGCAGCGGGCCGGGGCGCCGGCGGGCCGGTGCCAGGTCAGGCGCGCGTCCCCGGCCGGCGTGGGGACGGTCTCCGTCACGGGAGTGATGCTCATGACCGGCCACTGTAGGGGGCGGGCCGGGGCGGGGGCCGGGCCTCCGGGCGGCGGCGGACCACCGGGGTCCGCCCCGCGGGGTCCTCAGAACAGGGTCTCCGCGATGCCGCCGCTCAGGGGCTCCAGCAGGTGCGGGCCGTTGTTGCGGACGTTGCTGACCTCGGCGGAGACCGGGTAGGCGGTGAACGCCCCGGGCGGCGGGGGCGTGAGGAGCTCCCGCAGGTCGTCGGGGTCGGTGCGGGCCGGGTCCAGCCAGGCGTCCCACCTGTCCGGCGTCATGGCCAGCGGCATCCTGGGGTGGATGTCGGCCAGGGACCGCGGGCCGTGCTCGCCCGCCTCCGCCATCGGGGCGGTCTCGGCCTCGGTGGTCAGCACGGTGCAGGTGGACCACCACGCCTGCGGGTGGTCCTCGGGCAGGGTCCTGTCCCGCCAGAACTCGAAGAGGCCGGCGAGGGCCATCACCGAGCCGTCCGCGGGGGTGACGAAGTACGGCTGCTTGCGGGGCCGCTTGCGCGCCCCCTCCTCCTCCTTCTTGCGCTCCTCCCTGCCCGTGACCCACTCGTAGTAGCCGTCGGCGGGCAGCAGGCAGCGCCGGGCCGCGAAGGCCCGCCGGTAGGACGGCTTCTCGTGGACGGTCTCGGCCCGCGCGTTGATCATCTTCACCCCGACGTCGGGGCTCTTGGCCCAGGAGGGCACCAGCCCCCAGCGCAGCACCCGCAGCTGCCGCACCGGCTCCGGGTTCTCCGAGCCCTTCAGGGGGCGCTCCAGCACCGCCCACACGTTCTTCGTCGGAGCGATGTTCCAGTCCGGCGGGAGGTTCTGGTCCGGCTCCCGGTGCTCCACGTGGAACAGCTCCGCCAGGGCGTCGGCTCCCCGGCCCAGCGCATATCGACCGCACATGAGTGCAACACTGCCACGGCACTTCCCCCGCCGTGCGGCGCGTCGAAAGGTGGAGCATGGACACGACGCAGATCACCGACGTCTGGGACAGGGTCGTGGGCACCCAGCCCGCACCGCCGTCCTGGCTGGTCGTGGCCACGGGCCTGGTCGCCCTGGCGGCCGTGCTCCCCGCCGGGGTGTGGCGGGTGAGCAGGAACGTGGTGACGATCGCCCACGAGGGGGGCCACGGCCTGGTGGCGCTGCTCACGGGCCGCCGCCTGGAGGGCATCCGGCTCCACTCCGACACCTCCGGCCTGACCGTCTCCCGCGGGAGGCCGACCGGGTTCGGCATGGTGCTGACCGCCGCGGCCGGCTACACCGCCCCGTCCCTGACCGGCCTGGCCGGCGCGTGGCTGCTGGCCGCCGGGCACATCACCGCGCTGCTGTGGACGGCGACCGCGCTGCTGCTGGCCCTGCTGGTGATGGTCCGCAACGCCTACGGGGTGCTGTCGGTGCTGGTCACCGGCGGGGCCTTCGTCACCGTGTCGTGGCTGGCCGTCCCGCAGGTGCAGGCGGTGTTCGCCTACGCGGCGGTGTGGTTCCTGCTGCTCGCCGGGGTGCGGCCGGTGGTCGAGCTGCACCGCGGGCGGCGGGACGGCGGCGCGCCGGACTCCGACGCCGACCAGCTGTCCCGGCTCACCTCGACACCCGCCTGGGTCTGGACGGGCTTCTTCCTCCTGGTCGCGCTGTGCTCGCTCACCGGCGGGGGCCGCTGGCTGCTGGCGCTCTGACCGGAGCCGGTTTCCGCGGCATTGCGGCGCAAACGATCAGGATTGCCCGCCCCCCGGTCCGACTAGAGTGGACTTCCATGACCGGCATCCCCGCGCAGAGCGCTCTCTGGCCCGCCCCGACCGCGGCGCGCCCCGTCGACGCGACCGTCACCGTGCCCGGCTCCAAGTCGGTCACCAACCGCGGACTGGTGCTCGCCGCGCTGGCCTCCGAGCCGGGCTGGCTGCGCCGCCCGCTGCGCAGCCGCGACACCCTGCTGATGGCCGAGGCGCTGCGCGCCATGGGCGTGCAGATCGACACCGTGCCGAACAACTCCTCCGGCAGCGGCGAGGGCGCGCGGGGCGGCGGCGACGCCTGGCGGATCATCCCCGCCGGGCTGCGCGGCCCGGCCGCCGTCGACGTGGGCAACGCCGGCACGGTCATGCGCTTCCTGCCGCCGGTCGCGGCGCTGGCCGAGGGGCCGGTCCGCTTCGACGGCGACCCGCGCTCCCACGAGCGCCCCCTGCACGGCGTGATCGACGCGCTGCGCGCCCTGGGCGCCCGGATCGACGACGCCGGCCGCGGCGCGCTGCCGCTGACCGTGCACGGCACCGGGTCGCTCGAGGGCGGCACCGTGGAGATCGACGCCTCCTCGTCCTCCCAGTTCGTCAGCGCGCTGCTGCTGTCCGGCCCGCGCTTCAACCAGGGCGTGGAGGTCCGGCACGTCGGCGGCTCCCTGCCCTCGCTGCCGCACATCCGGATGACCGTGGAGATGCTGCGGGCGGCCGGCGCCAAGGTCGACGCCCCCGAGGACGGCGGCGAGCCGGACGTGTGGCGGGTCACGCCCGGCGCCCTGCTCGGCCGCGACCTGACCGTCGAGCCCGACCTGTCCAACGCCGCGCCGTTCCTGGCCGCGGCCCTGGTGACCGGCGGCCGGGTGACCGTGCGCGACTGGCCCGCCCGCACCACCCAGCCGGGCGACGCGCTGCGCGAGATCTTCACCCGCATGGGGGGTTCCTGCGAGCTGACCGAGGACGGGCTGACGTTCACCGGCACCGGCCGGGTGCACGGCATCACCGCCGACCTGCACGAGGTCGGCGAGCTGACCCCGGTGATCGCCGCCGTCGCCGCCCTGGCGGACTCCCCCTCCGAGCTGAGCGGCATCGCGCACCTGCGGCTGCACGAGACCGACCGCCTCGCCGCCCTGGCGAAGGAGCTGGGCGGCCTCGGCTGCGGGGTGACCGAGACCTCCGACGGCCTGCGGATCGAGCCGCGCCCGCTGCACGGCGGCGTCTTCCGCACCTACGAGGACCACCGGCTCGCCACGGCCGCCGCGGTCGTCGGCCTGGTCGTCGAGGGGGTGCAGGTGGAGAACGTGGCCACCACCGCGAAGACCCTCCCCGAGTTCCCCGAGATGTGGACCGGGCTGGTGGACCCGGGGGCCGCCGGGCCCGGCACCTCCGGACGGCGGGGCTGACGACCGGGCATGCGCCGCTACCGCAAGGACTCCGACGAGGACGACATCCGGATCCGCCCCGGGCGCCGGGGCAGCCGCCCCCGCTCGAGCATCCGGCCCAAGCACGAGGACGCGGCCGAGGGGTTCGTGGTCACCGTGGACCGGGGCCGCATCACCTGCGTGGTCGGCGACCACGAGGTCACCGCCATGAAGGCCCGCGAGCTGGGCCGCAAGTCCGTGGTCGTCGGTGACAGCGTCGCCGTGGTCGGGGACCTGTCCGGCGACGAGGGCTCCCTGGCCCGGATCGTGCGCGTGCACACCCGCCGGTCCGTGCTGCGGCGCACCGCCGACGACGACGACCCGTACGAGCGGGTGGTGGTGGCCAACGCCGACCAGCTGGCGATCGTCACCGCCCTGGCCGACCCCGAGCCGCGCCCCCGGATGATCGACCGCTGCCTGGTCGCGGCCTACGACGCGGGGCTGGAACCGCTGCTGGTGCTCACCAAGTCCGACCTGGCCCCGGCCGAGCCGCTGCTGCGGACCTACCGGCCGCTGGGCGTGCGCCACGTGGTGACCACCCGCGACACCCTCGCCACCGGCGGCGCGGAGGAGGTGCGCGAGCTGCTGAAGGGGCGGACCACCGTGTTCGTCGGGCACAGCGGGGTCGGCAAGACGACGCTCGTCAACTCCCTGGTGCCCGGACGGGCCCGGGCGACCGGCGCGGTCAACGCGGTCACCGGGCGCGGCCGGCACACCACCACCTCGGCGCTGGCCCTGCCCCTGGACGCGGAGAGCTGGGTGATCGACACCCCCGGGGTGCGCTCCTTCGGCCTGCACCACGTCGACCCGTCACGGGTCATCCACGCCTTCCCCGACCTGGAGCCGGGAACCGTCGGCTGCCCGCGCGCCTGCAGCCACGACGAACCGGACTGCGCGCTGGACGCGTGGGTGGCCGAGGGGCACGCCGAGCCCGCCCGGCTGAACTCCCTGCGCCGGCTGCTCGCCACGCGGGAGCGCCGCGAGGGGGACTGACGCGGGAGACCGGTGCGACCGGCCGCCGGCCGGCCGGTCGTCCCCGGGCCGGTCGTCCCCGGGTCAGTCGTCCCCGGGTACGGCGGTCTCCTGCCCGGCGGACCCGTGCCCGGCGGCGAGCCGGGCGGTGGAGGCGTCGCGCAGGCGGCGCACGATGCGCGCCAGGGTCGCGGCGTCCTCGGCGCCGAGGGGCCCGAGGAAGTGGCGGCGCAGCGCCTGCGCGTGGCGCTCCTGGGCCCGCTCGGCCAGGGCCACGCCCTCGGGGGTCAGCGCCACGTAGGTGACGCGCCGGTCGGTGGCGCACGCCTGCCGCTCGAGCAGCCCGGCCCGCACCAGGCGGTCGGCGAACTTGGTGAACCCTCCGGAGGTCAGCGACACCTCGTTGGCCAGGCGCGTCATCGTCAGGCGCCGTTCGGGGCTGCGCAGCAGCCGCAGCAGCACCTCCAGCCAGGGGCCGGGCAGGGCCACGTCGATGCCGAGGTCCTCGGTGACCAGCCGCCCGGTCCGGGCGTGCGCCTCCACGACCAGGCCCCACCAGGTGATCAGTTCCCGGTCGTCGACGTCGTCCGCATCATCCATGGGGCCACAGTATGCGGCCTCCCGGCCCCCCGGGAGGACAGGTCGCGCGGGAGGCCCCGGCGGCCCGCCCGCCGGGGTCGGACCGGGCCGGGCGCGGCCCTGGTGCGTGCCCGGCGGGGGCGCGGTCGATACTGTTCGCCCATGCCGGACTACCTCGACGACCTGCGCCTCGCCCACGTCCTGGCGGACGCCGCCGACGCCGCCACCATGGAGCGCTTCAAGGCGCTCGACCTGAAGGTGGAGACCAAGCCCGACCTGACCCCGGTCACCGAGGCCGACAGGGCGGCCGAGGAGCTGATCCGCGGCGCGCTGCGCCGGGCCCGTCCCCGGGACTCGGTCCTGGGCGAGGAGTTCGGCGGCGAGGGCGCGGGGCCGCGCCGCTGGATCGTCGACCCGATCGACGGCACCAAGAACTACGTGCGCGGGGTGCCCGTGTGGGCGACGCTGATCGCCCTGGTGGTGCGCGGGGAGTCCGGCGAGGACGAGGGCGTGGTGGGCCTGGTCTCCGCGCCGGCCCTGGGCCGCCGCTGGTGGGCCTCGAAGGGCGGTGGCGCCTGGACGGGCCGCAGCCTGTCCTCCGCGGCACCGATCCGGGTGTCGGGCGTCTCCCGCCTGGAGGACGCCTCGTTCGCCTACTCCTCGCTGTCCGGCTGGGAGGAGCAGGGCCGCCTGGACGGCTTCCTGGACCTGACCCGGGCGGTCTGGCGCACCCGCGGCTACGGCGACTTCTGGCCGTACATGATGGTGGCCGAGGGTTCGGTCGACATCTGCGCGGAGCCGGAGCTGAGCCTGTGGGACATGGCCGCGAACTGGGTGATCGTCGAGGAGGCCGGGGGCACCTTCACCAGCCTGGAGGGGGAGCGGGGCCCCGTCGGGGGCAACGCCGCGGCCTCCAACGGACTCCTGCACGAGGAACTCCTGGCGCACCTGCGCGCCCGCTGACCGGCGGCGCGCCCCCGGCCCGCGCGGGCGCACGTCCGCGCGGGCCGGGAACCGGGCGCTTCGCGCCCCTTGTCGGGCCCGCCGCCGCATGTGAGCATGAGAACGCTCCCCCCTTGTGAACGTGTGAATCCGTGTCTCGAGGAAGGCGGCCCCATGCTCGTGCGCGACGCGATGAGCTCCGTGGTACTGACCATCGGCCCCGATCACACGCTCCGCCAGGCGGCGCGCCTGATGTCCGCGCGGCGCGTCGGCGCCGCCGTCGTGCTGGACCCGGACGCGGGCGGCGTGGGCATCCTCACCGAGCGGGACGTGCTGGACTCGGTCGGGGCGGGCCAGGACCCGGACCGCGAGAAGGTCGCCGCCCACGTGACCTGCGACGTCGTCTTCGCCGACTCCGGGTGGACCCTGGAGGAGGCCGCCGCCGCCATGCTCCGCGGCGGCTTCCGCCACCTGGTCGTCCTGGACGCCGGCAGTGCGAGCGGCATCGTCTCGGTGCGCGACATCATCCGCTGCTGGACACCCCTGCGCGCGGCCCCGGGCACGGCGGTCCCGGGTGCGGCGGGGACGGAAGCGGACGGCACCCCGGGAACGGTCGACGTGCGGGGGACGGCGGCCGCCTCGCCCTGAGCGCCGGGAAACGGCGGTGGCCGGGCCCCTCGTGGGAGGGACCCGGCCACCGCCGGCGCCGGAGCCGGATCGCGTCGGATCGAGCCGGATCGAGCCGGGTCAGCCGCGGAGCGCGCGGACGGCCTCCTCCAGGCGCTTGCCGTACTCGGCGTCGGCCTGGCGGAAGTTGTTGATCGCGCGGTCGACGATGTCCTCGCGGGAGACCTTGGCGATGAAGCCGGCCAGGTTGTCGATCAGGCGGCCCTTCTCCTCCTCCGACATCAGGCGGTAGAGGTTGCCGGCCTGGACGAAGTCGTTGTCCTCGGGGTGCGAGGGCGCGGCGTGGTTGCCGGTGTACCCGGTCACCGCGGCCGGCTGCCACAGCGGGGCGCCGGTCTCGGCCGGGCCGCCGAAGCTGTTCGGCTCGTAGTTCTTCGCCCGGCCGTGGCGGCCGTCGTACATGTGGCCGTCGCGGCCGTAGGTGCGCGCCTCGGTGGCGTGCGGGCGGTTGACCGGCAGCTGGTCGGCGTTGATGCCGACGCGGTAGCGGTGGGCGTCCGCGTAGCCGAAGAGGCGGCCCTGGAGCATCTTGTCCGGGGACGGGCCGATGCCGGGCACGAAGTGCGCCGGGGAGAAGATCGACTGCTCGACCTCGGCGAAGATGTTGTCCGGGTTTCGGTTGAGCTCGAACTTGCCGATCTCGATCCGCGGGTAGTCGGCGTGCGGCCAGACCTTGGTCAGGTCGAACGGGTTGAAGCGGTACGTGGCCGCCTCGTCCGCCGGCATGATCTGGACGTAGACGGTCCAGGTCGGGAACTCACCGCGCTCGATCGACTCGCGCAGGTCGCGCTGGTGGCTGTCGGGGTCCTCGCCGGCGAGCCTGTTGGCCTCGGCCTGGGTGAGGCACTTGATGCCCTGGTCGGTCTTGAAGTGGTACTTGACCCAGAAGACCTCGCCGTCGGCGTTGTTCCACTGGAAGGTGTGGGAGCCGAAGCCGTCCATGTGGCGGTAGGAGGCGGGGATCCCGCGGTCGCCGAACAGCCAGGTGACCTGGTGCGTCGACTCCGGCGACAGGCCCCAGAAGTCCCAGACGTTGTCCGCCTCCTGCGAGCCGGTGTACGGGTCCCGCTTCTGGGTGTGGATGAAGTCCGGGAACTTGATGGCGTCCTTGATGAAGAAGACCGGGGTGTTGTTGCCGACGAGGTCGTAGTTGCCCTCCTCGGTGTAGAACTTCAGCGCGAAGCCGCGCGGGTCGCGCACCGCGTCCGCCGCGCCGAGGCTGCCGGCCACCGTGGAGAAGCGGGCGAAGACCTCGGTCTGCTTGCCGACCTCAGAGAGGAACTTGGCACGGGTGTACCGGGTCACGTCGGCGGTGACGGTGAAGGTGCCGTAGGCGCCGGCCCCGCGGGCGTGGACGATCCGCTCGGGGATCTGCTCGCGGTTGAAGCGGGCGAGCTTCTCGATCAGGTGCTGGTCCTGGAGCAGCACGGGACCGCCGAGCCCGGCGACCTCGCTGTTCTGGTTGTCCGCGACGGGTGCACCCGACTCCGTGGTCAGCGGTCCGCTCGCCTTTTCCTGCTGCACGGTCACGTGCGCCTCCTGGTCGATGTCAATGCCTGCCCCGTTGCCAACTACGGAACCGATCCTACAATGGACTTTGTCCAAGTCAATATGAAACCCAGATCCGTACCCGTTCGGGACACCGTTCCCCCGCTGTTAGGCTTGACGACATGAGCGACCTGCTGGAACGACTGAGGGAGCGCGGCTGGCGGCTCACCGCACAGCGGCGAGTCGTGGCCGAGGTCCTCAACGGGGACCACGTCCACCTGACCGCCGACGAGGTGCACGCCCGTGCCGCCGACCGCCTGCCCGAGATCTCCCGGGCGACGGTCTACAACACCCTGGGCGAACTGGTCTCCCTGGGCGAGATCATCGAGGTCAGCACCGACGGCCGGGCGAAGCGCTACGACCCCAACGCGCACCGCCCCCACCACCACCTGGTGTGCTCGCGCTGCGGCACCATCCGGGACGTCCACCCCGGCGGCAACCCGCTGGACGACCTCCCCGCCGGCGAGCGGTTCGGCTTCACCGTCTCCGACGTCGAGGTGACCTACCGGGGCGTGTGCCCCGAGTGCGCCGCGGCCTGAGGCCCGGGCCGCGACCGCGCGGCCGGCTCCCCGCGGACCGGCACCGGCGGCGCCCGTGACGGCGACGGACGACCACGACGGCAGACGGCAGACGGCCACGACGGCCACGACGGCACACAACGACGAAGGCCCGGAACCTGTTGGTTCCGGGCCTTCGTCTTCAGTAGCGGGGACAGGATTTGAACCTGCGACCTCTGGGTTATGAGCCCAGCGAGCTACCGAGCTGCTCCACCCCGCGTCGGTGATCACCACACTACGCGACCCGGCCCGGCGGACCAAATCCCTTACGGACGGCCCGCGCGGGAGGGGCCGGTCAGGCGCTGAGTTCCTGCCGGAGCGCGTCCCGCAGGCGGGCCGCCCGCTCGGCGACCTCCGCCGGCCCCAGTTCGACCGCACGGGCGCACCAGGCCTGCGCCTCGGCCAGTTCGCCGCCGCGCGCGGCGAGCAGCGCCAGGCGCAGTGCGGCCCGGCCGTGGCCGGCCTCGGCGGCCCTGGTCCACCACACGGCCGCCTCCGCGTCGTCCCCCCGCCTGGCGGACAGCAGGCCGAGGTTGAAGGCGCCGTTGGTGCTGCCGGCCTCCGCCGCCGTGCGGTACCAGTGCGCCGCGTCGTCGAAGTCCCCGCGCCGGGCGGCGTACATGCCCATCCGGACCTGGGCGCGGCGGTGTCCGTGGCGGGCGGCCTGCTCGTACCACTCCTCCGCCTCTTCCTGGCGGTCCTCCTGACGGCCCAGCAGGGCGGCGAGGCGGAAGGCCCCCTCGGCGCTGCCGCCGCCCGCGGCGCAGCGCAGGTGGCGCTCGGCGGTGTGCGTGTCGCCCTCGCGCAGCAGCGCGATCCCGACCTGCAGGGCCGCCTCGGCGTGGCCGGCGGCGGCGGCGTGCTCGTACCAGCGGCGGGCCTCCGCCTCCTCCTTGCGGCTCGCGTGGAGGATGCCGAGGTTGAAGGCCGCGTCCACGCTGCCGGCCTCGGCCGCCTTGGAGAACCAGGGCTCGGCGCCCGCCGGGTCGCCCTGCTGGAGCAGGAGCACGGCGAGCGCGTTGCCCGCCTCGCGGTGGCCCGCGTAGGCGGCGCGGCGGTACCACTGCTCGGCCTGGGCGGTGCGGCCCCCGGCCGAGCAGAGCAGGCCCAGGTTGAAGGCCCCGTTGACGTCGCCGGCGTCCAGGGCGCGGCGGTACCAGCGCTCGGCGGCGTCGGTCTCCCCGCGCTCGGCGTGCTGGGCGCCGAGGGCGTTGGCCGCGTTGCCGTCCCCGTCCTCGGCGGCGCGGCGCCACCACACGGCGGCGCCGTCCGGGTCCCCGGCGTCGCGCAGCAGGAAGCCGAGGGCGCAGGCCGCGCGGGCCTCGCCCTCGCGGGCGGCGTTGAGGTACCAGCGCATGGCCTCGTCCGTCTCGCCCCGCTCCTCCAGGAGCATGCCGAGGCGCAGCGCGGCCCGGCGGTGGCCGCGGGCGGCCGCCTGCCGGTACCAGGTCTCCGCGGACTGCTCGCGGGGGCGTCCCTCGTCTGCGGCGCGGTTCTCCAGGATGCGGGCCAGGCGGTAGGCGGCCTCGCGGTGGCCGTGCTCGGCGGCCGCGAGGAACCACCGCTCGGCGCCGACGTCCCGGCGGTGCTCCAGGAGGTCGGCGAGGGCGTAGGCGCCGAGGGTGTGCCCGGACTCGGCGGCCTGGCGCAGCCAGTACTCGGCCGCGGGCTCGTCGCCCTTCTCGCGGAAGTGCCGGCCCAGGGCGTGGGCCGCGGAGGCGCTGCCGGCCACGGCGGCGACCCGCCACCAGCCGGCGGCCTCCTCGGTGAGGCCGCGCTGGTGCAGCAGGACGCCGAGGTTGTTGGCGGCGGCGCGGTCGCCGGCAGCGGTGGCATTGCGCAGGTGGGTCTCGGCGTCGTCCAGGTCCCCGCGGCGCAGCAGCAGGGTGCCCAGGACGCTGGCCGCGGCGGGGTCGCCCGTCTCGGCGCTGCGGCGCAACCGGGCCTCGCGGGCGGAGAGTTCGATCTCCTCGCGGGCGGCGAGCTCGTCCTCCAGGGGCAGGCCGGGGACTTCCGGGGGCAGGCCCGTCCCGGGCCTGCCCTGCGTCCTGGTCCTGGGGCCGGGCAGCAGCTGGGTGGTCGTCGGGGCCGGGTGCGAGGGCGGCACGCCCGCCGGTCCGCCGGTGCGGCGGGTGTGCGGTCCGTGCGCCCGACGGGCGTTCAGCAGCCTTGCACCGTCCCCCATGATGTCCATCGTCGCACCACCCGTAACCCGCGTACATCCGCTGCCCTGCGGCCAGTTGAGTCACTACAGCGTTTTGTCGACTTCCCGACTTCCCGACACAACGACAGAGCAAACCCTACCGGCAGTTCTCCCCAGACCCGACGCAACCGAACCCGATCCGCGCCCCCCGGGCCGCGTCCGGACCCGGACACCGGGGCCGCGCACACGCACACGCACACGAAGAAGGCCCGCAGCCTGTCGGCTGCGGGCCTTCTTCTTCAGTAGCGGGGACAGGATTTGAACCTGCGACCTCTGGGTTATGAGCCCAGCGAGCTACCGAGCTGCTCCACCCCGCGTCGGTATGTACCAACAGTACCACGGGGTGGGGCGTGAATTGGCCCTCACTCGTTCGGGGGCCGGCGCTACTCCTGCTTGACGGCGGCCTCCTCCGCCTTCCTGGCGCGCTCCAGAGCGTCCTTCAGGTCCTTCTGCGCCTCGCCGTACTTGCCCCAGTCGCCGTCCTTGAGGGCCTCCTGGCCCGCCTCGTAGGCGTTCTGGGCGTCCTGCAGCGCGTCCTGGAGGTCGCCCGGGGCCGGCGTGCCCTTCTCCGGCGGCGTCGTGCCCTTCTCGGGCGGTGTCGTCCCCTCGCCGGGGCCGCTGGGCGCGGCCTCGCCGAAGACGACGTCCAGCGCATCCGCCAGGGTGTCCTCGAAGGCGGTCTTCTCGCCGTAGGTGACCAGCACCTTCTTCAGCAGCGGGTAGCTGGTGCCGGCGCCCTTGACGTAGACCGGCTCGACGTAGAGCAGGCCGCCGTCCAGCGGGACGGTGAGCAGGTTGCCGTACTGCACCTCGGAGTCGCCGCGCCTGAGGATGTTGATCTTGTCGGCGACCTCGGGGTTGGAGTTGAACTTGCTCTGCACCTGCTGCGGGCCGTCGACCGTCGTGCTCGAGGGCAGCTTCAGCAGCCTCATGGTGCCGTAGTCGTCGCTGGAGGCGTCGGCGTTGACGGCCATGAAGGCGGCCAGGTTCTGCCGCTTGTTGGGCACGAAGGTCGTGGTCAGCGAGAAGTCCTGGGCGTCGCGCCCGGGCATCTTCAGGCTCAGGTAGTACGGCGGGACGTCCTCCCTCCCCTTGGTGGTCGGGTCGGACGGCACCTGCCAGACCTCGCTGCCGCTGAAGAACGTCGACGGGTTGGTGACGTGGTAGCGGGTGAGCAGCTCGCGCTGGACCTTGAACATGTCCTGCGGGTAGCGCAGGTGGCCCATCAGCTCGTCGCCGATCGCGCTCTTCTTCTCCACCGTGCCCGGGAAGGCCTTCATCCAGGTCTTGAGCACCGGGTCCTCGGTGTCCCACTCGTACAGCTTCACCGAGCCGTCGTAGGCGTCGACCGTGGCCTTGACCGAGTTGCGGATGTAGTTGACCTGGTTGTCCCGGGTCAGCACCGCCCGCTGGGCGTCGGTCAGGGAGTCGGCGGTGGTGTCGCCCAGCGTGGTGCGCGAGGAGTACGGGTAGCCGTTGGTGGTCGTGTAGGCGTCGACGATCCACTGCACCTTGCCCCCGACGACGGCCGGGTACGGGTCGCCGTCGATGGTCAGCCAGGGCGCGACCGCCTCGACGCGCTCCTTGGGGGTGCGGTCGTACAGGATCCTCGAACCCTCGCCGATGGCGCCGGAGTAGAGGATCTGCGGCTCGCCGAAGGCCGCGGCGTAGGCGGCCCGGTTCAGCGGACCGTCCAGCGCCACACCGCCCTTGCCGGTGTAGGTGTAGCTCTTCTCCCCGTTGTCGTCGGAGTAGTCGATCTCCTCGGTGGGACCGCCGACGATCGAGTACTGCTTCGTCTGCTCGCCGAAGTAGATCCGCGGCTCGTACTTGCCCAGGTCGCCCCTCGGGGGGATGTCCTTCTCGGTGAACTGGGGCGAGCCGGTGCCGGTCACCGACGTGCCCTCGGCGCTGACGACGCCGTAGCCGTGGGTGTACTTGAAGTGGTCGTTGACCCAGTTGCGCTCCGGGATGCCCTCCACGTTCAGCTCGCGCAGGCCGATGACCGTGTCCTGGTCCTTGCCGTCGATCGCGTAGCGGTCGACGTCGAGGGTGGCCGGGAACTGGTAGTAGCCGCGGACCTGCTGCAGCTGCTGGAAGGTCGGCGAGACGACGTTGGGGTCCAGCAGGCGGATGGCGGCGGTGGTGTCCGCCGCCGACCGCAGCTCCTCGTCGGAGGCCCCGCTGGTGCCCTTGTAGTCGGTCTTCTTCGATTCCGCGATGCCGTAGGCCTCCCTGGTCGCCTCGATGTTCTTGGCGATGTAGGGGGCTTCCTTGGCCTGCTCGTTCGGCTGCACCTGGAACTTCTGCACGATCGCCGGGTACAGGCCGCCGATCAGGATCGCCGAGAGCGCCATCAGGCCGAGGCCGATCATCGGCAGCGACCAGGTGCGCCGCCACAGGGTGGCGAAGAACAGCAGGGCGCAGATGATCGCGATCCAGAACAGGATCGTCTTGGCCGGCAGGTAGGCGTTGGCGTCCACGTACCGCAGGCCGGTCCAGCCCTCGGTGGCCTTGAAGTCACTGGACTTCACCGCCAGCCCGTACCGGTCCAGCCAGTAGGCGACCGCCTTGAGGGCGACGAACAGCCCCAGCAGCACCGACAGGTGGCCGGTGGCCGCGGCGGTCGCCCTGGCACCGGGGCTGGTCAGCCGCAGGCCGCCGTACAGGTAGTGCACCACCACGGCGGCGATCAGCGAGAGCACCACGGCCGCGAAGCCGAAGCTCAGCAGGAAGCGGTACCAGGGCAGGTCGAAGGCGTAGAACGAGACGTCCTTGCCGAACTGCGGGTCCTTGTTCCCGAACGGGGTGCCGTTGACCCACTGCAGCCAGGTGCGCCACTGGCCGGAGGCCGAGGCGCCGGCGATCAGGCCCACCATGACCGACACCGCGGGCAGCACCCACTTGCGGTAGGGCGCGATGCCCATGCGGTAGCGGTCCAGGTTCTGCTGCTCGAGCGACATCGCGCTGAGCGGGGGCCGCAGCCGGTGCGCCAGGTAGATGTTGAGTCCGACCGCGACCGCCATCAGCAGTCCGAAGACCGCGAAGAGGCCGATCTTCGTCCACAGGGTGGTGGTGAAGACGGAGGAGAACTTCAGGGACCGGAACCACAGCAGCTGCGTCCAGAACCCGGAGAACATGACGAACGCCATGAAGAGCACCGCCAGGACGCCCAGCGTCGTCAGCAGTGTGCGGGTCCGCCTGGACGGAGCGCCCACCGGAACGCGGGGGCCGGGCGGCCCTCCGCCGCGGTCCGGCATCTGGAAAGCCAACGTGCACACCTCGAATTAAGTCGACCGGATCGTCCACCGGAGTGGGAGGGTGCCCGGACAGCACCCCACTGATGCAACTTACTAAGCCTTTACCCGAGTTCCCGAGAGCCTGCCGAAGTCGCGTCCTCCCCTCCGCGGCAGGCAGGATACGGAGCATGTCCAACACTCCGACCGGCGGTACCCCGGTCGCCGCCACCCCCCTGACCCGTGCCGTGCTCGAGATCGACGAGTACGCCGCCGGGCTGGGCTGGGACCGGCCCGCCCGCCTCTTCGCCCTCGTCGACACCGACCGGCTGCGCTCCCAGGAGCCCGCCCTGGCCGACCAGCTCGGCCTGGAAGACGCCGCCGCCGGGACGCTGACCCCCATCGAACAGGACGAGCTGCCCCCCGGCACTGCCCTGGACGAGTTCCTCGCCACCATCGCCTGGCCGGACGCCGTGGCCGGCTGCGCCCTCGTGGTGGAGCGGCTGATGCTCCCGCCGACCGCCGAGGAGGCGATCCCCTCGGACCTGGACGAGGCGCAGCTGGGCAAGTGGGTCGCCGAGCACCCCGAGCGCCAGGAGGTGCGGATGACGGTCGCCGTGCTGCGCGGCGGCGAGCGGGAGTCTGCGATCCGGCTGCGGGAGAAGGACTCCCCGACCGAGGTGCTGACCGGGGCCAACCTGGTGCCGGGACTGGCCGAAGCCCTGGCCGCCACGTTCGTCGAGGACTGAGGCGCCCCGCCCCCGCGAGGGGGCGCCCGGCGCCCGCGGGGGCCGGCGCGGCGGCTCGGGGGCTCGGGGGCGCCGGGCCCCCGTCCTCCGCCCGTCAGCCGGCGGCGCGGCAGGTGGGGAGCCGGTCCTTCTTCCCCTCGCGGATGAGGGCGAGGGCGTCAAGGGCCCCGTCGAGGTCCTCGACCTCTACCAGGGTGAGCCCCTCGGGGGTGTCCGCCGCCGCGGCGGCGCAGTTGTCGGCCGGGGTGAGGAAGTACTCGGCGCCCGCCTCGCGGGCCGCGATGGTCTTCATCGTGATGCCGCCGATCGGCCCGACCGTGCCGTCGTCGTCGATGGTGCCGGTGCCGGCGACGAACCGGCCGCCGGTCAGGGGGGGCGCGTCCAGCTTGTCGATCAGCCCGAGGGCGAACATCAGGCCCGCGCTGGGGCCGCCGACGTCGGCGAGCTCGATCTCGATGTCGAAGGGGAAGGTGTGCTCGGTCCCCGCCTGTATGCCGACGACCGCCCTGCCGTCATCGGGCGACCTGCGGGTGGTGACGGAGACCTCCTTGCCGGCCGGGTCCGTCCCCTTCCCCTTCGCGCGGGAGGCCGGGACCACGGTGAAGACGGCCTTCTCGCCGGGGCTGTGCCGGGTCACGCGCTCCACCACGTCGGCCGGCTCGCGCACCTTCTCCCCGTCCACGGCCAGGATCACGTCCCCGGCGTGGAGTTCGCCCTCGGCTGCGCCGCCCTTGACCACGGAGGAGACGATCACCCGGGTGCCGACGGGAATGTCCAGCGCCTCCAGGGCCGCGACCTTGGCGCTCTCCTGCGAGGCGGTGAACTCCTCGGCGTTCTCCTGGTCGACCTCCTCGGCGGACTTGTCGTCCGGGTAGAGGGTGTCGTGCGGGACGACCGCGCCGTCGTGGGCGATCCAGCCGGCCATCGCCTCGACCAGGTTCATCCGGTAGTCCGCGCCGGTGACCTGCACCGTCGTCATGTTCAGATGGCCGCTGGTGGGGTAGGTCCGGTGCCCGTCGATCTGCAGCACCGGGTCGCCGTCGTGCTTGCCGAGGGTGTTCACGGTCGGCCCGGGGGCCAGCTCTGAGTACGGCACGGGCATCAGGAGGCCGGTGCAGAGCAGGGCTATGAGCGTCAGGGTCGAGCAGAGCATCGTCACGGTGCGGCGCGGCATGCCCCGACACTACGGGAAAGGGCGGGGCCGCGGCCCGTGGGAGCGGGCGGTGTGCGCCCGTCCGGGACGGGCGCACACCGTGTTCCGTCAGTGTCCTCCGGACCGCTCCATAGCCTCCCGGAACCGGGCGTAACCAGCGAGCGACGCTCCGTCGCCGGTGGTCCGGTTCCGGGCTGCCCAGCCGCCCCACAGGGCGGCCAGCACCGCGGCGACGACCGGAATGACCAACCAAGCAAGCGCAGCCACATCGGCCTCCACACCCCGCACGTACCCACCACGGCTATGAGCAGATTAACTGCCCTGCCAAGGAAATTATGGTACGGCGCGATGTCGTCCGGTCGCTCGTCGTAGCGCACCGGCGACGCCCCGGACGGGGCGGGGGCCGGGGACCGCGGCAGCCGGTGCCGGTGCGGTCGTGCCGGTGCGGTCAGCGGGAGCAGGCGCCGACCCACTCCTCGGTGCCGTCGGCGAAGGTCTGGTGCTTCCAGATCGGCACCTCGCGCTTGAGGTCGTCGATCAGCCGGCGGCAGGCCTCGAAGGCCTCCGCGCGGTGCGGGCAGGAGACCGCCACCACGACCGCGAGATCACCCACCCGCAGGTCACCCACCCGGTGGACGGCGGCCATCGCCCGGACGGGGAAGTCCGCGGCGACCTTCTCCGCCACCCTGCGCAGCTCCGACTCGGCGCCGGGGTGGGCCGAGTACGACAGGGCCGTGACCGGGGCCCCGCCGTCGTGGTCGCGGACGGTCCCGACGAACAGGGCGGTGCCGCCCGCCGCGTCGTCGCCGACCGCGGCGAAGACCTCGTCGACCGAGAGCGCGCCGTCGCGGACCGCGAGCAGCCGGATCGGTCCGGGCCCGGCGGGCCGGTCGTGGTCGTGGTCGTGGTGCGTGTGGGACATGGCCCCCATCCTGGCCCAATCGGCCGCGATACGGAACCGGCTCCCGCGTGCGGCGGGGGTGACGCGCGGACCGGCGGGGGCGGGAGCACCGGGGACGGGGTGCCCCCGGCTCACAGCCGGCGCTTCCTGCGGGCCCTGCGGACCAGGGCCGCCGTGCCGACCAGGGCGACCGTCGCGCCCGCCGCCCCCAGGGTCGTGGCGTCCTTGCGGCCCAGCCGGCGGCCGACGACCGTGCGGTTGCCCGAGACCTCCTCCAGCAGCTCCGCCAGGACCTCCTCGTTGGTCCACTTCGGCCGCCACCCGGCCTCGTGCAGCCTGTTCCCGGAGACCACCCACGGGTGCATGGTGTACGCCAGGTCCGCCGCCGGGGACGGGGTCAGGCCCAGGCGGTGCAGCCGCGAGGCCGCGCCCAGGGCGATGGAGGCCGGCAGCTCCATCCGCCGTATCCCGCTCAGCTCCTCGACCTCCTCCTGCTCCAGCCAGCCGTCGCAGCCCACGGCCAGCTCGCCGTCGACCTTCTCCAGGACCGCGAACTCCAGCGCCGAGACCAGGTCGTCGACGTGGCAGAACTGCCAGCACGGGCGGCTGCCCGCCACCACCAGCAGCCTCGGCGACTCGAAATGCCTGGTCAGCACGGTGTCGACGCCCCCGACCAGGGCTGCGGGGCGCAGCACGGTCACGTTCAGGCCCGGGTGGGCCCGCGGCGCGCGGCGGCCCAGCCGCTCGATCTCCAGCAGGTCGCCGACCAGCGCCGCGTCCTCGGTGGCCCGCAGCGGGGCGTCCTCCGCCAGCGGCACGTCGTTGTCGGGCAGGGCGCCGTAGACCATCGCGGAGGTGACCAGGACGACCCGCCGCACCCCGGCCGCGGCCGCCGCGGTGAGCACCGTCTGCGTGCCGCGCACGTTGTACGCGGTGCGCGCGGCCGGGTCCCCCTCCAGGCCGAAGTCCACCGCCAGGTGCACCACCACGTCGACGCCCCGCAGCCGCTCCGCGATCGCCGGGTCGCGCACGTCCAGCACCCGCCACAGCGCGCCGGGGACGTCCCCGCGCCGCTCGTCGACGGCCACGACCTTCGCCACCTCGCCGGACTCGGCCAGGCGCAGGGCCAGGCGGTGGCCCGTCCCCGAGGCCGCCCCGGTGACCGCCACCACGGGGCCTGCCGGGCCGTCCCCGCTCTGCCGAGAGCGAACGGGCGGTACATGGGAACTCACCGGTCATCTCCCGCGGTTTCTCTTGGTGTGCACGTGTGCCCCATCCTGCCCGAGGCACAGGTACGACATAGCACCCAGGTCGGTTGCAGCCGGGGTGTCTAGGCTTGGTCGTGTAGTCGGGTATACCGCCGCTGGAAGATCCAGCGGCCGAAGGAGCCGAGGATTCCCGTGAGTGACACCCCATTCGGTTTTGGCGTCCCGCCCGAGGACGGCGACGACGACAAGAAGGGCGGCCAGGACTCCGGGAACACCGGGGACCGCGGCGGCCGAGGCGGGCAGGGTCCCGCGAACCCGTTCGGATTCGGCGGCGCCAACCCCTTCGGGGGCGGCAACCCCTTCGGGGGCGGGGACAACCCGCTGGCCGCCATGTTCGGCTCCTTCAACCCGGCCGACCTGGGCGCGGCCTTCCAGCAGCTGGGGCAGATGCTCTCCTCCGAGGGCGGCCCGGTGAACTGGGACATGGCCAAGGAGATCGCCCGCCAGACGGTCGCCCGCGGCACCGAGGACGGCGTCAAGGACGTCAGCGTCGGGCCGAGGGACCGGTCCGCCGTGGAGGACGCGGTGCGCCTGGCCGACCTGTGGCTGGACGGCGTGACCTCGCTGCCCTCGGGCTCCTCCTCCGCCGTGGCGTGGAGCCGGGCCGAGTGGGTCGAGGCGACGCTGCCGGTGTGGAAGGAACTGGTCGACCCGGTCGCCGAGCGCGTCGGCGCGGCGATGGGCGACGTGCTGCCCGAGGAGATGCAGGCCATGGCCGGCCCGCTCATCGGGATGATGCGCAGCATGGGCGGCGCCATGTTCGGCACCCAGCTCGGGCAGGCGCTCGGCACCCTCGCGGGGGAGGTCGTCGGCTCCACCGACATCGGCCTGCCCCTCGGCCCCGCCGGCAAGGCCGCCCTGCTGCCGGTGAACGTGACCTCGTTCGGCGAGGGCCTGGGCGTGCCCCAGGACGAGGTGCGGCTGTACCTGGCCCTGCGCGAGGCCGCCCACCAGCGGCTGTTCGCCCACGTCCCGTGGCTGCGCGCCCACCTGTTCGGCGCGGTGGAGGGCTACGCCCGCGGGATCGCGGTGGACACCTCCCGGCTGGAGGACCTCGTCGGGCAGATCGACCCGTCGAACCCCGAGGCCATGCAGGAAGCCCTCCAGCAGGGCATGTTCCAGCCCGAGGACACCCCCGCGCAGAAGGCCGCGCTGGCCCGGCTGGAGACGGCGCTGGCGCTGGTCGAGGGCTGGGTGGACGCGGTGGTGCACGCCGCCGCCGAACCGCACCTGCCGTCGGCCGGGGCGCTGCGCGAGACCCTGCGCAGGCGCCGGGCGAGCGGCGGCCCCGCCGAGCAGACCTTCGCCACCCTCATCGGGCTGCAGCTGCGGCCCCGCCGGCTGCGGGACGCCTCCCGGCTGTGGGCGTCGCTGACCGACGCGCGCGGCACGGAGGGCCGGGACGCCCTGTGGTCCCACCCGGACATGCTGCCGACCGCCGCCGACCTCGACGACCCGGACGGCTTCGTGCACCGGGACCAGCTCGACTTCTCCGAGCTGGACAGGATGCTCGGCGACGCCGCGCGCGGGGACCGCGCGGAGGACGGCGGCGAGCGCCGGGAGGACGGCGGCACGGACGGCGGCGGCGACAACGGCGGCGACCGCGGTCGTGACCGTGACCGTGGGGACGAGGGCGGCGAGTGAGCCGGCTCCACGAGGACGCGGTCCGCGTCCTGAAGGAATGGACCGCGCCGGACGGCGAACGCGAACGGCTGCGCTCCGACTACCTCGACCACCTCGCGGCGCACCCGGACGGCATGTGGAAGTCCTGCCGGGACGGGCACCTCACGGCCAGCGCGCTGGTCGTGGACCCCGCGCGCGGACGCGTCCTGCTGACGCTGCACCGCAAGCTGACCATGTGGCTGCAGACGGGCGGGCACTGCGAGCCGGACGACGCCTCGCTGGCGGACGCCGCGCTGCGCGAGGCCCGCGAGGAGTCGGGCGTCCCCGGCCTGCGGCTGCTGGGCGGGGAGCCGGTCACCCTGGACCGGCACCTGACCCCGTGCGCCTGGCACCTGGACGTGCAGTACGCGGCCGTGGCCCCGGAGGGCTCGGTCGAGGAGATCAGCGACGAGTCGCTGGAGCTGAAGTGGTTCACCTACGACGAGGTCGCGGCGGTCGCGGACGAGTCCGTGCTGCGGCTGGTGGCGAGGACCCGCTCGCTGCTGTAGGCGCGCGCCGCGGCCGGGGTGCTCCGTGCCCGTCGCGGCGGAACCGCCCGGGCGTCCTCCGGTCCGGGTGAACGGCGCGGCCGGGCGCGGCACGGACGCGGTGTGCGGGGCCGGAGCCGGGGCCGGAGGGGACGGGCGCCGGACGTCCTAACCGCCGTCCCCCGGCCCCCGGAGACCTGTCGGCGGGGCCTCCTGCCCGCACGGGTCCGGCAGGTCCGGCAGGTGCGGCAGGCCGGCCGCCGCGACGACGCCCTCGAGGTAGCCGCGGGCCCGCTCCGTAAGGGGGTACGCCTCCAGCAGCTTCCAGAAGCGGGGGCCGTGGCCGGGCACCAGCAGGTGGGCCAGCTCGTGCAGCAGCACGTAGTCCACGACGTACTCCGGCATCCCCTGCAGGCGGTGCGAGAGGCGGACGGTGCCCTCGGCGGGGGTGCACGAGCCCCAGCGGGTGGTCTGGTTGGTGACCCACCGCACGCTCAGCGGGCGGGCGCGTCCGGCCAGGTACCGTCCGGACAGCTCCTCCGCCCGCCGGGCCAGTGCGTCGTCGCCGGCGGGCCGGCGCTTCTCCCGGGCGGCGAGCCGTTCGAGCATGGCGGCCACCCAGTGCTCCTCCTCCTCGGCCGACATCCGCGCGGGCAGGAACACCACGACCCGGTCGCCCTCGCGGCGCGCCGAGACCGTGCGGCTGCGGCGCGCGCTGCGCCGCACCTCGACCGCGGGGGTGCGTGCGTCGGCCGCGGGGGTGCGCGCGGGCACGGCCCGGGAGGGGCCGGGGGCAAAGTCGGGGCCGGAGGTGGGACCGGCGGGGCCGGGGGCGTCGGCGGCGGGGTCGGCTGGCACGTCGCCGAGGCTACCGGGCACGGGGCCGCCCGCGATCCGTCGTCCACAGGCTGCGGTGCGATCGTCCGACCGTCCTCCCGTGCCTGTGGACAACCGCGGACGGCGCAGGCCTCGGGGGCGCATGCTGGGGCCGTCGTCATGTGCCCGGCCGAGGGCCGTGTGCCCGGTTCAGGACAGGGGGTCGGTTTCCGTGCATCCGATGGTCAAGCCCGCGGTGCGCCGCGGGTGGCGGGACGCCCGCACTCTGCAGTTCGGCGTCGATCCGGCCCGCGCGGTCCTCATGGAGCACGTGGACCGCACCACCGAGCGGCTGCTGGGCCTGCTCGACGGCACCAGGTCGGTGGAGCGGGTGCGCGAGGAGGCGGGGCTGCTCGGGCTCGACCCGCAGCGCGCGGACCGGCTGCTGGACCTCCTGGCCGAGCACGGCGTCCTGGACGACACCGAGTCGCTGCGCGACCTGGTGCGCGGCCCCGGCGCGCCGCCCGCCGCCGCGCTGGACCGGCTGCGCCCCGACCTCGCCTCGCTGTCGGTGGTGCACCCGGCCCCGGGGGCCGCGGGCGCGGTGATGGCGGCCCGGCGCGCGGCCGTCGTGCAGGTGCGCGGGGCGGGGCGGGTGGGCGCGGCGGTGGCGGCGCTGCTCTCTGCCGCCGGGGTGGGCACGGTGGAGCCGGTGGACGAGGGGCGGAGCGATCCGTGGGACGTGTCGCCCTGCGGGATCGCGGCCGAGGACGTGGGGCGGCAGCGGACCCTGGCCGCCCGCGGCGCGGTGCGGCGGGCGGCGCCCGACCCCCGCGCCGCGGTCCGCGCCCGGCGCGCCCGGCAGGCGGAGCAGGCGGGACGGGAGGAGCAGGCGGGACGGGAGGGATGGGCGGAGCGGACCGGGCGGGCCGGGGACGCCCCGGGGCACGGCCGTCCGTGCGCGGCGGGAGGGGCCCGGTCCTCCTCGGCCTCCCCGGCCCTGGTGGTGTTCGCGCCCCGGGACGGGCTCGCCGCCTGGGCCCCGGACCCCGCAGCGGCCGCGGGACTGGTCGAGAGCGGGGTGCCGCACCTGTACGCGGGCGTCGTGGAGGGCCTGGGGCTGGTCGGCCCGCTGGTGGTGCCGGGCGGTTCGGCCTGCGCGGGCTGCCTGGAACTGCGGGCCTCGGAGGAGGACCCGGCACGGCCCCGGCTGCTCGCCCAGCTGCGGTCCGGGCGCTCCTCGGGCGTACCCGCCTGCGACACCGCGCTGGCCACTACAGTGGCTGGTCTCACCGCCCTGCACGCACTGGCCTTCCTGGACGGGGGTGTTCCGGTGAGCGTGGGGGCGCGGACGCGGCTGTCCCTGGCCGGCCTGGACACGGCCGTCCAACGGGTGGAGCCGCATCCTCGCTGTCCGTGTTCCCGGGCCCGCGGCCCGGAGGGCGGGCGGGCGGACAGGACCACGCCCACCTCGCAGGGCCGACCGGAAAGAGGGGCACATGTCTGATCTCCCGCGCAAGGCGGTGACGCGCACCGCGAAGCTCGCCGCGCTGCCCCTCGGCTTCGCCGGCCGGGCCACGATGGGCCTGGGCCGGCGACTGGGCGGCCGCCCCGCCGAGGAGGTCAGCGTCGAGCTCCAGGAGCGCACCGCCGAGCAGCTGTTCAAGGTGCTCGGGGAGCTGAAGGGCGGGGCCATGAAGTTCGGGCAGGCCCTGTCCGTCTTCGAGGCGGCGCTGCCGGAGGACGTCGCCGGACCGTACCGGGCGGCGCTGACGAAGCTTCAGGAGGCCGCTCCCCCGCTGCCCGCGCGGACCGTGCACACGGTGCTGGAGTCCGCCCTGGGCGGGGACTGGCGCGACTCGTTCGAGGAGTTCGACGACGTCCCGGCCGCGGCAGCCTCGATCGGCCAGGTCCACCGGGCCGTCTGGCGCGACGGCCGCCGGGTCGCGGTGAAGATCCAGTACCCGGGGGCGGGGGAGGCCCTGCTGTCGGACCTGACGCAGCTGGGCCGGGTGGCCCGGCTGCTCGGGCCCCTGGTGCCGGGGATCGACGTCAAGCCGCTGATCGCCGAGATGCGCGAGCGGGTCACCGAGGAGCTGGACTACGCGCTGGAGGCCGAGGCGCAGCGGGCGCACGCTGCGGAGTTCGCCGACGACCCGGACGTGTACGTCCCGGACGTGGTGGCCTGTTCCGGGCAGGTGCTGGTCACCGAGTGGATGGACGGCCGGCCGCTGTCGGAGGTGATAAGCGGGGGCAGCCCGCAGGAGCGGGACAGGGCAGGCCAGCTGCTGGCGCACTTCCTGTTCGCGGGGCCGTCGCGCACCGGACTGCTGCACGCCGACCCGCACCCGGGCAACTTCCGGCTGCTGACCGACGGCGGCCCGCCGTCGGGGTGGCGGCTGGGCGTGCTGGACTTCGGCACGGTGGACCGGCTCCCCGAGGGGCTTCCCGAGCCGATCGGCACCGCGCTGCGCATGGCCCTGGCCGGGGAGGCGGAGCCGGTGCACGCGATGCTGCGCCAGGAGGGCTTCGTCCGGAACGGGATCACCCTGGACCCGGAGGCGGTGCTGGACTACCTGCAGCCGATCGTCGAACCGGCGCGGGTCGAGGAGTTCACCTTCACCCGCGCCTGGATGCGGGAGCAGGCGGCGCGAATAGCCGACCCCCGCTCCCCCGCCCACCAGTTGGGCCGGCAGCTCAACCTGCCGCCCGCCTACCTGCTGATCCACCGGGTCACGCTGAGCACCATCGGGGTGCTGTGCCAGCTGGGGGCGACGGTCCGGCTGCGGGACGAGCTGCTGGAGTGGCTGCCCGGCTTCGACGACGGAACGGCGGAGGACCGGCCCGCCTGACGCGGAACCGGTCCTCCGCGGCGGCGGGCCCGTCCTGACGGACGGGTCCGCCGCCGTGTTCACCACCAGGACGCCGCCGTTCGCCGGCGTCCGCGCGGCATCACTGCATGACGGCGGCGGCCAGTGCCCGGCGGGCGCGCAGCGAGACGCGTTCGGCCCGTCGCTGCAGCCGGCGGGCGCGCAGAGACGCCCGCTCGGCCCGTCGCTGCAATCGGCCGGCCTCCGCCAGCCTGCTGCCCATGCGTTGGGACTCGGCCTCGTAGAACCTTTCCTGCATATGGGCACGGTTCACGGCTTCGGGGGCGAGGTGCATTTCGGGGTTCCTGTTCTTCCGGTGGACATGCATCACGGGTACTGCTTCGGGCGGTGGTTCAGGTGGTGCTTCAGGTGGTGCTCGAGGTGGCGCCGGGGCCGCCGGGCGGTGCCGGAGCGGGTCAGGCCGCGACCTCGTTCTTGCGCGGACGCCCCCGCGGCCGCTTCCGGGGCACGACGACGCCCTGGACGAACAGCTCGCCGCCCCAGACGCCCCACGGCTCGCGCCGGTCCTTGGCGCCGGCCAGGCAGGCCTCGCGCACCGGGCAGGTGCGGCACAGGGACTTGGCGTACTCGACGTCGGCCGGGGACTCGGCGAAGAAGACCTCCGGGTCGTAGGTGCGGCACGGAACGGCCGAGCCGAGGCTTTCGACGACGTCGTCGAAGGCGGTGAGCTGCATCAAGGACACCTCCGGGGGTCCGTCAGGGGTGCGGGGGTCGGACGGCGGTGCGGACGGGGCGTGCGGTGCGGGATGCACGGTCAGGGTGTTCCTCGTCTGTTCGGTCCGGCCGGTGGGCCGGCTTGTGGTCGGTACCGGGGCCGGGGGCTTTCCGACAAACGGAAGGGCCGCGGATCCCGGTTCGGGTTCCGCGGCCCTGGAGGCGCCGTCCTGATGCAGGATCAGGCTGGGTCTCTCCAGGGTGACAGGCCGCGGAAGGCCCGCATGTTCTGGTGCTTCGTGACCGCTGCGGAATCGACGCCGGCGAAGCCGCCGCCCATCCACTGCTGGTTTCCGGCACCGTTGGTCGTCGCAACGCAGGCATACGCCCGCACAGCCGCTGCCGCGGGTGCCTGGGTCGGTCGCTCGCTGCGCTCTCGCACGACGGGGGACACCGAAGGCAGGGCAACGGCGGAGGAGGCCCCGAGCAGGCAGGAGGCAGCGTTCGACAGACCGGCCAGTTTGGTGATGCTGATCATTGGAATCCGCCTCCTCTCGGCGTCTCGTAGGTGCATGTGGCAGTACAGCACGGCCCCGCACGCTCCCGGAAGAACCGTTTGCGACCGTGCTGGGAAGGCTATTGGGATTTCCACGGCGCGCGCAAACTATTTTTCGGACGAGTCCCGCCGCTGTTCACCCGAACACAGTTCGAGGACGTCTCGTCCGTACTTGTCCAGTTTCCTCCGGCCGACTCCGGCGATGGCCGCCAACTGCGCCTCGGACTCGGGCCTCGCCTCGGCGATCGCCAGCAGCGTCCTGTCGGTGAAGACGCAGTACGCGGGCTGCCTCAGCAGGACGGCCTGCTCGGCCCGCCACGCGAGCAGCCGCTCGTGCAGCGCCTCGTCGAGGTCGGACGGGCAGTCGTCGCAGCGCATCAGCTTGATCTCGCCCGCGTCGGTGAGGGTCCGGCCGCAGACGCGGCAGCGTGCCGGCGCCCTCCGGCGCCGCGCCGCCGGGCCGCGCCCGGCACCGGCGCCCCCGGCGGCACCGGAGGGGGCCGCGCCGAGGGCGCCCGCTCCGGCGCCCGCCCTGCGGCCGCCGGAGCCGGGCCGCAGGCCGTCGAGGAACCTCGACGCCCTGCGGCCGGCCCGCCCGCCCGGGGACCGGGCCAGGGCCCAGGACAGCGCCAGGTGGTAGCGGGCGCGGGTCACCCCCACGTACAGGAGGCGCCGCTCCTCCTCCACCTGTTCGTCCGTCGTGGCGTAGGCGATCGGCACCATGCCCTCGGTGAGGCCGACCAGGAACACCGCGTCCCACTCCAGGCCCTTGGCCGAGTGCAGCGAAGCCAGCGTCACCCCCTCGACGGTGGGGGCGTGCTGGGCGGCCGCCCGCTCGTCGAGCTCGGCGACGAAGTCGCCCAGGGAGGCGGCGGGCCGGGCGCGGGCGAACTCCTCGGCCAGCCGGGCCAGGGCGGCCAGGGACTCCCAGCGCTCGCGCACCGCGCCGGAGCCGACCGGGGGCTGCGCCGTCCAGCCACGGGTGCCGAGGACGGCCCGCACCTGGGAGGGGAGGTCGCCCGCGTCGTCCAGCGCCCGGTCCGCCCCTCCGGCGCGGGCCGCGCCGCGCAGCAGCATGCCCGCCTCGCGGACCTCCGGCCGTTCGAAGAACCTCTCGGCCCCGCGCAGCCGGTAGGGGATGCCGCGGTCGGCCAGCGCCTGCTCGTACGTCCCGGACTGGCCGTTGGTGCGGAACAGCACGGCGATCTGGCTCGCCCGCACCCCCGAGTCCAGCAGTTCCTGGATGCGGCGGGCGGTGCCGTCGGCCTCGGCCGGCTCGTCGGCGTACTCGGTGTACACCGGCTCGGGGCCCCGTTCGCGCTGCGAGACCAGCTCCAGCCGGTGGGCGGCGGCCCGGCCGCCGGCCTGCGCCAGCAGGCCGTTGGCCAGGTGCACCACCTGCGGGGTGGACCGGTAGTCGCGCACCAGGCGGACCACCGTGGCCTCCGGGTACCGGGAGCGGAAGTCCAGCAGGTAGTCGGGGGTGGCGCCGGTGAAGGAGTAGATGGTCTGGCTCGCGTCGCCGACCACGCAGATGCTGCCGCGGCCGCCGCACCACAGGTCGAGCAGACGCTGCTGGAGCGGGTTGACGTCCTGGTACTCGTCGACGACGAAGTGCTGGTACTGGGCCCGCACCTGCTCGGCCACGCCGGGATTCTCCTCGAGCACCCCGACCGTCAGCAGCAGCACGTCCTCGAAGTCGATGACCGAGCGCTCCTGCTTGAGCCGCTCGTAGGTCGCGTAGATCCTCGCGATCTCGGCCGGGTCGCGCGGGGCCTGGCGCGCCGACTTCGCGACGGCCGCCGGGTAGTCCTCGGGGACCGTCTGGGTGACCTTGGCCCATTCGATCTCGCCGGTGGTGTCGCGCAGCTCGTTGCGGTCGAGCCGGATCCGGCAGCGGGTGGCGGCCTCGGCGACCAGCTGGACCTTGCGCTCGGCCAGCCGCGGCGGTTCGCCGCCGACCGCGCGCGGCCAGAAGAACTGCAGCTGGCGCAGGGCGGCGGAGTGGAAGGTGCGCGCCTGGACGCCGCCGGCCCCCAGCTGCCGCAGCCGTCCGCGCATCTCGCCCGCGGCGCGCGCGGTGAAGGTGACGGCGAGCACGCTGGCCGGCTGCATGACACCGGCGCGCACCCCGTAGGCGATGCGGTGCGTGATGGCGCGCGTCTTGCCCGTGCCCGCTCCGGCCAGCACGCACACCGGCCCGTGCAGGGCCGTGGCGACCTCCCGCTGCTCGGGGTCGAGGCCGGCGAGCACCGCGTCCGGGTCCGGCGGTGCGCCCCCGGCTCCCCCCGGCACCGGGACGCCTGGTTCGGGAAGGTAGTGCGATGGTGCGCTCACCCGGCCATGCTCTCAGCTCGGCCGCGGTGCCCGGCACGCTTGTCCACAGGGCCGGTGTGATGATCATGCGCGCGGAACCGGCGCGCCGGGCCCGGCGGACGGCGGGACGCCGCGGGCGCGACGTACGGCAGGTGTGACGTACGGCAGGTGTGACGTACGGCAGGTGTGACGTACGGCAGGTGTGACGTACGGCGGGTGTGATGTCCGACGGGTGTGCGGCGGTCGCGGAATGAAGCCGCCGGGCCGCACGTTGTCCCTTCGGTAACGGAGCACACAACCTGCGACCACCGGGAGCGATCGACCGATGTCCGGCACTGTCACGATGTTCAGCACCACCTGGTGCGGCTACTGCCGCCGCCTGAAGAGCCAGATGGACCGCGAGGGGATCGCCTACAAGGAGGTCAACATCGAGCACGACCCGGAGTCGGCCGCGTTCGTGGAGAAGGCGAACGACGGCAACCAGACGGTGCCGACCTTGCTCTTCCCCAGCGGGGCGACGCTCACCAACCCCTCCCTCGCCCAGGTGAAGGCCGCTCTCGCCGTGTGAGCAGCCTCCCGCGGGAAGCCCCCTCGGCCCCGAGCCGGCCGAGGGGGCTTCCCGCGCACGGGGAGGAGCTCCCCCGGTACCTTGCACGGATGGTCGACTCATACGCGGGCCTCGACGACGCCGGGGTGGCAGCAACCGCGGCACGTGCGGGCGCCGATGTGGTGCGCAGCATGTACGGCAGGCGGCTCGCCCGCATCGACAAGGGCGCCGGGGACTTCGCCACCGCCGCCGACGTGGAGGCCGAGAAGGCGATCCTCGGCGTCGTCCGCGCCGCCCGGCCCGAGGACGCGGTACTCGGCGAGGAGGGCGGGCGGCAGGGCCCTGCCGGCGCCGCGCGCCAGTGGCTGGTGGACCCCCTGTGCGGCACGCTGAACTACGCCGCCGGCACCCCGGCGGTCGCCGTCAACGTGGCGCTGCGCGACGGGGCGGCGGCGGTGGCCGACCCGTTCGGCGGCGAGGTCTTCCTCACCGACGGTGAGACCGCCCGGGTCCGGCACGACGGGGCCGAAGCGCGGCTGGCACCCGCCTCCACCACCCGGCTGGTGGAGGTCAACCTGGACCCGCCGTTCCCGAACGCGCCCGGATTCCGGGCCGTGGACCTGCTGGCCCACCCAGGGTTCGCCGAGCGATTCCGGCCGCGGGTCCTGTCCACGACGCTGGCCCTGGCCTGGGTCGCCGCCGGCAGGCGCGCCGCGTACGTCACCGACGGCGGCGACCTGTCCGGGAGCGTGCACTTCGCCGCCGGCATCGCCGTGTGCCGCGCCGCAGGCTGCGTGGTCACCGGGATAGACGGCAACCCGGTCGGGCGGGCGGGCCGCGGACTCGTCGCGGCCGCCGACGCCGAGACCCACGATTCGTTGATGTCGATGATCAGCCGGTGCACGTAGCCGGCGGTCGAGGGCTGCTGCCCCCGGGCGGCCGGGGCGTCCCACCGCAGTTCCCGCCCTCCGGCCGTCGGCCCGTCGCCGCCGAGGGCCGCGATCCGCACCTCGCCCTCCGCGAGCCGGGTCCGGAAGTGCTCCTCCCCGGGCTCTCCGGGCTCCCCGGGCTTCCACCGGTCGATGCCCCGGGAGATCTGCCGGCGTGCGGCGGCGTCACGGAGGTGGACCGCTTCGGGGAGGTCGTGCACATCCGCACGCCGGACGGCCGGTTCGGGCCCGGGGAGGTCGTGCGGCCGCCCGGGGGATGTGTGTTCGTTCACGGTGCGGCACATCAACCCGACTGTCCGCTGCGGGACTTCGCGCGGACGTGCATGCGTTCGCCCTGCGGCCCGAAGAGGCTGAGGACCTCCACCGGGCCCTCCCCGGTGCTGCCGAACCAGTGCGGCAGCCGGGTGTCGAACTCGGCGGCCTCCCCCGGCCCGAGCACGAGGTCGTGCTCGGCGAGCACCAGGCGCAGCCTCCCGCTCAGCACGTACAGCCACTCGTAGCCCTCGTGCGTGCGCGGTTCCGGTTCGCTGCGGGCGGTGCCGACGACCATCTTGAACGCCTGCAGCCCACCGGGCTGCCGGGTGAGCGGCACCACCGTGGCGTCCCCGCGCCTGAACGGCTTCAGCCGCACCCTCGGGTCGCCGACCGGCGGCGCGCCGACCAGCTCGTCCAGGGGCACTTGGTGGGCGTGTGCGATCGGCAGCAGCAGCTCCAGGCTCGGTTTCCTCCGCCCGGACTCCAGGCGGGACAGCGTGCTGACCGAGATCCCGGTGGTCTCCGACAGCGCGGCGAGGGTGCACCCCCGCTGCTGCCGGATGCGTTTCAGCCGCGGCCCGACGGCGGCGAGCACGTCTTCCATCTCCTTATTGCAGAAACGGCAACAAGGTTTGTCAAGGCGTCCCGCCCGGGTGCACGGTCGGTTACAGGAGGTGTTCGACCATGGAGAAGAACGTGACGGCCGCCGGGAACAGCGGCCACGACGCACACGGGCATCGGCACGGGCATGCGCACGGGCACGGCGGTGCGCACGGGCACGGGCACGGCCGGGAAAGTGCCGCCGGGGAGGGCGCGGCGGACGACTTCGACTGGGCGGCGATGGCCGACCTGCTGGAGCTCGAGGGCGAGACGCACAGCCCCTACGTCCGGCAGGCCCTCGCGGAGCTGGAGCACCTGGACCCGCGCCGGGTCCTGGACGTCGGCAGCGGGCCGGGGGTCGCGGCCTGCCGCACGGCCTCGGTGTTCCCGCGGGCCGAGGTCACCGCGGTGGACGGGTCGCCGGAGCTGCTGGCCCGCGCCAGGGAGCGCGCCGAACGGCTCGGCGTCCGGCTGCGGACCGAGGTGGCCGGGTTCCCGGAGGGGCTCACCGGACTGGGCCCCGCGGACCTGGTGTGGTCGGCGCAGACCGTGCACCACGTCGGCGACCAGCAGGACGCGCTGGACCGGCTGGCCGGGCTGCTCGCACCCGGCGGCGTGCTGGCCGTCGTCGAGGGCGGCCTGCCGGCCCGGATGCTGCCGCGCGACCCGGGCTTCGGACGCCCCGGGCTGCAGGAGCGGCTGGACGCGGCCATGGCGGACCGGTTCGACCGGATGCGCACCGAGCTGCCCGGCTCGGTGGCGGTGGTCGAGGACTGGCCCGGCATGCTGCGGGCCGCGGGGCTCACCGAGGTGCGCAGCAGGACCTTCCTCGTCGACCTCCCCGCCCCGCTGGCCGAGGGGCCGCGGCGGTGGGTGCGGCAGTGGACGGAGCGGCAGCGCGCGGTGCTCGGCGAGGCCCTGGACGCCGGGGACGCGGCGACCCTGGACCGGCTGCTCGACCCGGCCGACCCGGCGGGCATCGACCGGCGCCCGGACCTGTTCCTGCTGGTCGCGAAGACCGTGCACTTCGGCCGCCGTCCCGGATCCTGACGGGCGGCGCGGCCGGTGCGGGGGTTCCCGCACCGGCCGCGGGCGGCTCCGCGAACGGCTCCCGGGACCGGCTCAGCCCGGGACCGGCTCAGCGCCGGGGGGCCGGCAGGGGCTTGCCGTACCAGTTCTCGATGAGCCGGGCGGCGATGGAGATGCTGGACGGCGGCAGCACCGTGCCCGCCTCGAAGCACTCGGCGAGCTCGTCGCGGGAGAACCAGCGGGCCTCGTGGATCTCGTCGCCGTCCACCCGGATCTCGGTGGAGACCGCCTGCGCGGTGAAGCCGAGCATCAGGCTGGAGGGGAACGGCCACGGCTGGCTGGCCACGTAGCCGACCTCGCCCACCGGGACGCCGACCTCCTCGGCGACCTCGCGGACCACGGCCTGCTCCAGCGACTCCCCCGGCTCCACGAAGCCGGCCAGGGTGGAGAACCTGCCCTCGGGCCAGTGCACCTGGCGGGCGAGCAGGGCGCGGTCGTCCTCGTCGACGACCAGCATGATCACCGCCGGGTCGGTGCGCGGGTAGTGCTCGGCCCCGCAGGCCGGGCAGCGCCGCACGTGGCCGGCGGCGGCGATCACCGTGGGCCGGCCGCAGCGGGCGCAGAAGCCGTGCATCCGGTGCCAGTTCTCCAGCGCGACGGCGTGCACCATCAGCCCGGCGTCGCGCCGGGAGAGCAGGCCGCCGACCTCGCGCAGTCCGGCCGGACGCGCCTCGCCGTCCATGCGGCCGGGCAGGGACTCGGCGGCCAGGGCGAAGTGGCGGACGCCGTCGGTGTCCGTACCCAGGAAGTACCGCTCGCCCTCGGGGGCCTCGAAGGAGGGCAGCAGGACCAGGGAGGGGCCGGCGCCCCCGGCGCCGCCCCCGCCGGGGGTGTCGTCAGGGGTGCCGCCGGGGGTGTCGTCGATGACCAGGACCTGCCCGCCGGAGACGACCAGGACCCGGGTCGTGGGGTGGCTCCAGGCGGCTGCGAGCCACGCCTCGTCCGTGCGGTGCTCCGCGTCGCGGTCCACGCCCGGCCGGGCGAGCGCGAGCGGTTCGATGGTGCGCTCGGTCCAGCTCACAGTCTCGTCATCTCCTCATTCGGCACCGCGGTGCCAGTTGCGCGCGAGATCGTCCCACAGGTGGGCGGCGGTCTCCGCGCCCTTGAGCAGGAGGTCCAGTTCGACCTTCTCGTTCGCCGAGTGCCAGCCGTCGGAGGGTACCGAGATGCCCAGGAAGAGCACCGGCACGCCCAGCACGTCCTGCAGGTCGGCCGCCGGGCCGGAGCCGCCCTCGCGGGTGAACCGGATCTCCTGCCCGAAGGCGCGGCCCATGGCGCGCACCACGGACTGCAGCGCCGGGTGGTCCAGCGGGGTCAGGCAGGGGCGGGTCGCCCCGTGGAAGCGGATCTCGTGGCGGATACCGGCGGGGAGCCGGGCGGCGACCCAGTCGCGGACCGCCTGCTGCACCTTCTCCGCGTCCTGGCCGGCGACCAGGCGGAAGGAGAGCTTGAGCTGCGCGGAGGCAGGGACGATCGTCTTGCCGCCGGGGCCCCCGTAGCCGCCGTGGATGCCGTTGACCTCGGCGGTCGGGCGGGCCCAGACGCGCTCCAGGGTGGTGAAGCCGCTCTCGCCGAGCGCGGCCGTCGAGTGCGCGGTGCGCAGCCAGGCGGCCTCGTCGAAGGGCAGTTCGGCGAAGAGTTCGCGCTCGCGGTCGGTCAGCTCCACGACGCCGTCGTAGAAGCCGGGGACCGTCACCCTGCGGTCGTCGTCGTGCAGGGCCGCGGCCAGGCGGGCGGCCTCGGTGGCCGGGTTGGGCACGGCGCCGCCGAAGGACCCGGAGTGAATGTCCCGGCCGGGGCCGTACAGGTCGATCTGGCAGTCGGTGAGGCCGCGCATGCCGGTGCACACCGTCGGGGTGTCCTCGGCCCACATGCCGGTGTCGGAGACGATCACCGCGTCGCAGGCCAGGCGGTCGGCGTGCGCCCGCAGCAGGGCGGGGAAGTTCGGGGAGCCGGACTCCTCCTCGCCCTCGATCAGCAGCTTGAGGTTGACGGCGGGGGCGGTGCGGCCGGTCGCCTCCAGGTGGGCGCGGACGCCCAGGGTGTGGAAGAACACCTGGCCCTTGTCGTCGGCCGCGCCGCGCGCGTACATGCGGCCGTCGCGGACGGCCGGCTCGAACGGGTCGGTGTCCCAGCCGTCCTCGACGGCGGCGGGCTGCACGTCGTGGTGGCCGTAGATCAGCACGGTGGGGGCGCCGGGCTCGCCGGAGGGCCATTCGGCGAAGACCGCGGGAAGGCCGTCGCTCTCCCACACCTCGGCGACCGGGAACCCGGTCGCGGTGAGCGCGGCGGCCAGCCACTCGGCGCTGCGGCGGACGTCGCCGGCGCGGTCGGGATCGGCGGAGACGGAAGGTATGCGCAGCCATTCGCCCAGGTCGTCCAGGAAGTCGGAACGGTGGGCCTCGACGTGCGCGCGGACGACGCTGTCCGGGTGGTTGCTCATGTCCGCACAGCCTATCCGTCCAGGATCCGCTCGAGTGCGGCGCGGTCGGGCAGCCCCTCGGGGCGCACCGTCTCGCCGGTGCGCACGTAAAGGAACGCCGCCGACACCTCGGAGAGCGGCACCCCCTGCTGCTCGGCCCACGCCAGCCGGTACACCGCGAGCTGGAGGGGGTCCGCGCTGCCCGCGCGGCCGGTCTTCCAGTCCACGACCTCGAAGGCGGGCCCGTCCGCCCCGCCGTCCCGGTCACGGTCCCGGTAGACGGCGTCGATCCGCCCGCGCACGGTGCGCCCCGCCAGCCTCAGCACGAACGGCGCCTCCACCCGGTACGGGGTGCGGTGCGCGTACGGGGTGCGCAGGAACGCCTCCTTGAGGGCCTCCAGGTCCTCCTCGTCGACGATGCCGTCGTCCTCGAAGCCGGGCAGGTCGTCCGGTTCGAGGAGGGGCCGCGGCTCGAACAGGGACTCCACCCAGGCGTGGAAGCGGGTGCCGCGCCGGGCCGCGGGCTGCGGGGGGCGCGGCATCGGGCGGGCCAGCTCGCGGGCGAACCCGTCCGGGTCGGACGCGACGCGCAGCAACTGCGAGGCGGACAGGGACGACGGCAGGGGCACGTCGCGCACGGACCGCCGGGCACGGCGCAGCTCCTCGGCGAGCGTCTCCAGGTCGCGGTCCCAGGACCGCACCTGCCGCTCCTCCTCCGGCGCCAGGCCGCCGGTGGTGACCGGGGTGCCGGGGGTGCCGGGGGTGCCCGGGGTGTCGGGCAAGGGGTGGCGGGCACCGGGCACGTGGCCGGGTGCGAGCAGCACCCGGCCCGGGGGCACCCCGCGCAGGAGCGGCGCACCGTCCCCGCGCCGCTCCTCCCCGGGTGCCTCGGACGCCTCGGGCGTTTCCGGGTCTCCAAACGCGTGCTGCCCGCCGTCGGGCCGGCCTCCCTCGGGCCGCTCCTCCTCGGGCCGCTCCTCGTCGGGCGGCGGCTCCTCGGACCAGGCGTCCTCGTCCGGCCAGGGCTCTTCGTCCGGCCAGGGCTCCTCGTCGGGCGGGGGCTCGTCCGGCCATTCCTCGTCGGCCCAGAGCGCCTCGTCCGGGAGGTCCGGAGCGCCCGGGGCGTGCGGGAAGCCGCCGGTCCCAGGCCCTTCCGGGCCGCCGGACGCGGCCGGGCCGCTTCGCGCCCCCGGGGCGGCGGGCGCGGCGGGGGCGGCCGGTTCGCGTTCCAGCCACTCGCGCACGGTGCGGGCGGCCTCGCGTCGGCGGGCCAGTGCGGCGGCGTCCAGGGGCAGCGGCCACTGGTGGTCGCCGCTGCGGTCCAGGGCCGGGTTCTCCTCGTCCTCGGCCGGCGGGTCGGCCCACGCCTCGATCTCGCCGAACCCGTTCTCGCAGTGCTCGCGCAGCGCGTCGAGGAAGGCGGACGGGCCGCGGGGCTTCTTCTGCGTCGGCCCCCACCAGTGGCCCGAGCCCAGCAGCAGCGACCGGGGCCGGGTGAAGGTGACGTACCCCAGGCGCAGTTCCTCGATCCGCTGGTGCTCCTTCATGGCCGTCGCGAAGTCCTTCAGTCCGCGCGAGGTCCACTCCTGCACGTCCGGCAGGGTCTCGGCGTCGCCGCGCAGGGCGTGCGGCAGGACGTGGGCGTTCTTCGTCCACAGGGAGCGGCCCTGCTCGCTGGGGAAGGTCTTGGCGACCAGCCCGGGGACGGCGACGACGTCCCACTCCAGGCCCTTGGACTTGTGGGCGGTGAGGACCTTCACGGTGTCCTCGCCGCCGGGCAGCGTGGTGTCCAGGCCCTTGTCGTACTGGACGGCGGTGCGCAGGAAGCCGAGGAAGGCGGTCAGGGAGGCGTCGCCGTCGAGGGGGGCTCCGCCCCGGTCCGGGGAGGAGAACGCGGCGGCCACGTCCAGGAAGGCGCCGAGGGTCTCGCGGCGGCGGGCCGCCAGGGCCTGCGGGGAGGCGGACAGCTCGACCTCCAGGCCGGTCACGGCCAGCACCCGGTGCAGGACGTCCATCAGCGGGTCGCCGAGGGAGCGGCGCAGGTCGCGGATCTCCCGGGCGAGGTGGGCGAAGCGCACCCGGGCCTCGGCGGAGAACTCCAGTCCGTCGTCGGGCTCGCCGGCGACGAAGGTGTCCAGGGCGTCGGCGAGCGAGACGACCTCGGTGGGGTCGACGCCCTCCACGGCCTCGGCGAGCCGCCGGTCGGGGTCGGTGCCGTCGTCGGGGGTGTCGTGGAGGCTGCGCACCAGGGTGCGGGCGCGGCGGCCCAGGAGGGCGAGGTCGCGGTGGCCGATGCGCCAGCGGGGGCCGACGAGCAGCCGCACCAGGGCGGCGTTGGCGGTGGGGTCCTGGAGGACCTCGCAGACGGCGACCAGGTCGGCGATCTCGGGCAGGTGCAGCAGCCCGGACAGGCCGACGACCTCGACCGGGATCTCCCGCGCCACCAGGGCGGCGTGGATGTCGGGGAAGTCGCCGGCGGTGCGGCACAGCACGGCGACCTGCCCGGGGGACGCCTGCCGGGTGCGCACCAGGTGGGCGATCGAGTCGGCGAGCCAGTCGATCTCCTCGGCCTGGGTGCGCAGCAGGGCGCAGCGCACCAGGCCGTCGTGCTCGGCTCCGGGGGCGGGGCGCAGCGCCTCGACGCCCTCGTGGCGTTCGCGCAGTTCGGCGGCGAGGCCGTTGGCGAAGCGCAGCAGGCGGCCGCCGCTGCGGCGGTTCTCGCTGAGGGAGTGGCGGTCGGCGGGGCGGCCGTCGCGGTGCGGGAAGTGGACGGGGAAGTCGTCGAGGTTGGCCACGGAGGCGCCGCGCCAGCCGTAGATGGCCTGGCAGGGGTCGCCGACGGCGGTGACCGCGTGGCCGCGGCCGGATCCGTCGCCGCCGTCGCCGAACAGGCCGGCCAGCAGCAGGCGCTGGGCGACCGAGGTGTCCTGGTACTCGTCGAGGAGGACGACGGCGTACTGCTCGCGCAGCAGTCGGCCGACCTCCGGGCTGCGGGTGGCGAGGCGGGCGGAGAAGGCGATCTGGTCGCCGAAGTCCATCAGGTCGCGTTCGCGTTTGGCCGTGCGGTAGCCGTCGACCAGGCCGGCGAGTTCGATGCGGCCGCGGGCGGCCTCGGGGGCGCGGCGCAGGTCGTCGTTGGTGAGCCTCACCCCGGCCAGGGTCTCCAGGAGGGCGGTGTCGTGGGCGCGCAGGGCGGCGGGGTCGACCAGGTGCTCGGCGAGCTCGCCGTCGAGGGCGAGGAGGTCGGAGACCAGGTCGGCGAGGTTCTTGGTGAGGGAGGGGAACGGGCCGGGGGCGGCGCGCAGGACGCGGGCGGCGAGCTGGTAGCGGGTGGAGTCGGCGAGGAGGCGGGTGTGCGGCTCAATGCCGATACGCAGTCCGTGCTCGGCCAGCAGCTGCCCGGCGAAGGCGTGGTAGGTGGAGATGGTCGGCTCGCCGGGGACGTCGTCGTCCCCTCCCGGCGTGCCGGGGGTGTTCGCCGCGCCGGGGACAGCGGGCGTGCCGGGGACGGCGGGCGTGCCGGGGACGGCGGGCGCGCCGGGGGGTTCCATGACGCCGGCCTCGACCAGGGCCTTGCGGACGCGCTCGGAGAGTTCGCCTGCGGCCTTGTTGGTGAAGGTCAGGCCCAGCACCTGCTCGGGCCGCACCTGCCCGGTCCCGACGAGCCAGACGACGCGGGCGGCCATCACCGTGGTCTTCCCCGAGCCGGCGCCCGCCACGATGACGTTCGGGGCGAGCGGGGCCGTGATGCAGGCCGTCTGCTCGGGGGTGAAGGGGATCCCGAGGAGCTCCTTGAGCTGCTCGGGGTCGGTGATGCGCGGTGCCACCCACCGAGGGTAGCCGCGTACGAGGACAACTCCGGACAGGGGGACCCGCGCGGACGGCCCCGCCCGCGGGCCGCCACTGCCCTGCCCGGCGGCGGGCGGCCGCAGGGGCGGACCCGCGCGGACGGCCTACGCCGGACGGCCCCGCGGCGGGCCGGAAGGGGTCCGTCCGGCACGCGGCCCCGGTCGGCGGAGCTGCTTGACCATCACGAGCTCCCTGCCCGTGCCGTCGGGCAGCGGGGCGCCGGAGGCGTCCGCGAGGACGAAGCCGTGGCGCCGGTACAGCTCGACGGCGGGCTCGTTGGCCGGGATCACGGTGAGCCTCAGCACCGCGGCGCCCGACCGCCGGGCCCACGCCTCGACCTCCGCCACCAGCCGGCCCCCCGCGCCGCGTCCCCGCGCCCCGGGGGCCACCCACACCGACCGCAGCTCGCACACACCGCCGCCCGAGGGCACGCCCCTGGCCATCCCGGCGGTCCGGCCGTCGTCCAGCACCGCGAGGACGTGGTGGGCGCCGGGCGTGGCGAAGCGGGCGCGCCACTGCTCCTCCCCGCCCCGGTGCCAGTCGGCGAGCCGGGCGACGAACGCGTGCGGCGCCTCGGTCAGCGCGGCGAGGCGTGCCTCCCGCCACAGCGGCCAGTCGTCCGCCGTGAGAACCCGCAAACGCACCATGCCGCAGAGTCTGCCGCATACGTGGAGGCGTCGTCCCGGTCGCGGGAGACGTAGTCGCCCACGACCAGGAAGGTGTTGATGTCACCTGGACAGTCACGCTTGGCATGCCGGCGTCGGATCGTCTCGGCCGGCCGGCGGTATTGCGTCAGTGTTGAGAAAACCACCGATGCGGTGGGCGCCACCGCCGATCCGGGCCTTGGCAGGAACGCGGCAGGCGGACACTCAGGCTCATGCGGTGAGCTCAAGGAATTGACGCACCTCGGGAACAGCCCGGTGTTCCACGAGCTTGGACCGCAGATCCGCCAGGGTGGCACTACCGCGAGCGGAAGTGACGCCGCCCAGGCGTTCGACAGCCTGCTGGGCAGCGCCCACCGCATGGTCGAGGTCGCGCAGGGCAAGGTACGCCTCGGCCTGCCGGGCGCAGTAGATCGCGGCCCCGCGGGGGAAGGCGTCACCGTTGTACGCCTCGGCCGCGGCGGTGCCGGCCTGCTGAAAATGGTGCAGGGCGCGGGCCGGGTCACCGAGGTTGAGGGCCGAGCTGCCCAGGAGCTGGTGGATCTCGCCGATGTTGACCCAGTACAGAGAGGGCAGATCCTCATCGAGCGGGATCGCGTTGCGGTAGGCGTCCAGGGCCGCGTTGGCCGCACGGTCGGAAGCACGCGGGTCCCCGGCTCGGGCATGGGCGCGGCAGGCACGGGCGTGCAGCATGGCGCTCATGCGGGCCGATCCGGTGGCGGTGGCGTAGGTGGAGGCCGCCTCCACCAGGGAGACCGCGGCGCGTGGGTCACCGGTGGAGTAGCACTTGATGGCCCAGAAGGCGAGGGTGTTCGCAAGGACTTCGGGATCGCCGGCGGCCAAGGCGTCCTCGGCCGCGTCCGCGAAGTGGTCTTCGGCCCGCTCAGAGTGGCCGCTGTCGTAGGCGGTCCAGCCGGCCGCGCGTTGTGCGTCGGCCGCGGCTGCGAGAAGACGGCGTCCGGTGGCATCACTGCAGGAAGCGGTGCGGAGGGTGTCGGTGATCATGTCGAATTCCTGGACCGCGGCGTTGTAGACGTGTCCGGAGCCGATCCGGTCGTCCAAGTGCCGCAGTACGGTGAGCCGCTGTTCGTGGAGGGCTGCGAGACTGTCGCCGACCCGTCTGCCGGTTGCCGCCCGGGCGGCGGGCGGGGGCGCGAGGGCCGAGGCCATGCTGCCGGCCGCTGCGGTGATGAGGAAACGACGCCGTTCCACGGATCCACCTGCTCTTCCTGAGACTGTCGGCGCGGTTGGAGTTGAGCGGCGGGACGCTGGGGGGTGCGTGGGCACCGCGAGGGCGAGCCAGCCCGGCCACCCCAGGTCCAGCACGTCACTGCGGCTGACACCGGTGAGATCGGCGATCGCCAGTTGGGTATACCGGTCGGGCACCGTGCCGGCCTTCCTCCGGGAGAGCTTCTGCCGGTTCGCCGCCAAAGCCCCGAACCCCAGCGCTTTGTGCCGTTCAGCAATCCGCCTGAGGAACGCGGCTGCGCTCCCGCCATGACGGGAGACGAGGTAATCCAGCCCGGTCGCCACATCGCTCACCACGGCTTCGCCTCTCGGTCGGTGCGGGTCGCTCCCAGTGTCGCCAACGAGGCCGGTTCGCGGGAAGAAACGGGCGAGCTGGATGACGGAGGGATGACAGCTGGGCCATCGGGGATGACGTCGGCTTCCTTCCGGCTCACCGGGCCGATGCGGTGTCCTCAGTCCTGCAAGGAACTCCGGCTCGGCGCGGGCCCGGACAGCCCCGCGCTGAGACGGAGCGGTCTGAGCACCACGCCTACCGGCTCATCATCACTGCCACTGGAGGATTCATGGACAAAGTGCTCGTCACAGGTGGGGCCGGCTTCATCGGCTCTCACTTCGTGAAGCGTCTGCTGCAGGCCGACGACGTGGCCGAGGTGACCGTGCTCGACGCCCTCACCTACGCGGGGCACATCGAGAACCTGGGCGAGGCGTTCCTCTCCTCGAAGCTGACCTTCGTCAAGGGCAACATCCTCAACGCCGGCCTGGTGGACGAGCTGGTCCGCCGGCACACGGCCATCGTGCACTTCGCGGCCGAGTCGCACGTGGACCGCTCCTTCTACGAGGCGGGGAACTTCCTGACGACGAACGTGCTGGGGACCCACACGGTCCTGGACGCCGCCAGGAGGCTCGGCACCCAGAAAATCGTCCACGTCTCCACCGACGAGGTCTACGGGTCACTGCTGTCCGGCTGGGCCAAAGAGTCCGATCCGCTGCGGCCCAGCGTCCCGTACGCCGCGTCGAAGGCAGCCGGCGACCTGGTGGCGCTCTCGTACTTCCAGACCTACGGCGTGCCCGTGTGCGTGACGCGTTCCTCGAACAACTACGGTCCTTGCCAGCACCCCGAGAAGATCATTCCGTTGTTCGTCACGCGTCTCCTCATGGGCGGGACGGTCGCCCTCCACGGTCGCGGCGAGCACGTACGCAACTGGCTCCATGTCGAGGACAACTGCCAGGGCATCGAGCTGGTCCTGCGGGCAGGGACCCCGGGCGAGACCTACAACATCGGCGGCGGGACGGACCTGACGAGCCGACAACTCACCGAGATCATCCTGCGCATCTGCGGTGCCGACTGGGACTCGGTGCGGTACGTGGCGGACCGGCAGGCCAACGACCTGCGGTACGCGATGGACTGGTCGAAGATCGCCAACAGCCTCGGCTACAAGCCGGTACGCCCGCTGGAGGACGGGATCGCGGAGACAGCACAGTGGTACAGGAACAACCCCGGCCGCTGGGCGCCTTTGCTCCGCAAACCACACGCCCCCTCGTCCCGGGTCAGCCTCCCTGCCATGGCCGGGGCGTGAGGCCGACATGCCCACCGACGCGCGGAAACAACCGTGGCGCATCCTCGTGACCGGGGTCGGCGGCGCTCCGGGGTTCGACCTGTCCAGGAGCCTGCTGCGGCTCGGCTGCCACGTCATCGGCACGGACGCGAACCCGCTGGCGCCGGGCCTGCTGCTGCCCGACACCACCCCGTACACCGCGGTCCCTGCGGGTCATCCCGACTACGGCGCCGACCTGCTCCGGCTGTGCCGTGAACTCAGGCCCGACGCGATCGTGTCCACCGTCGAGCAGGAACTTTCGAAGCTCGTCGCGCTCCGTCGCCCCCTGGCCGGCCTCGGCGTGAGAACGTGGCTGCCGGACCAGCGCGCGGTGGACGCCTGCACCGACAAAGCCGCCTTCCACCAGGTGCTCACCGAGCACCGCATCCCCACCCCCCGCACCTTCCTGCCGCACGAGATCGACGAAGCCCTCGACGGGCACCCGCTGGTCGTCAAGCCGCGGTGCGGGCAGGGCGCACAGAGCGTGCACTTCTGCCGGACCAAGGACCAGGCGCGGGTCCTGTGCGAACCGGTGCCGGAGCCCATCGTCCAAGAACAGCTGAAAGGCCGGGAGTTCACCGCGGACTGTCTCGTGGACCGCTCCGGTCGGGCATCGGTGATCCTGCGGCACCGGCTGCTCGTCAAGGGCGGCCTGGCCGTGGTGAGCAGCACGTTCCGCCATCGGAAGGTGGAGGAACACGTCAGGGCGACGCTGGCCGCCGTCGGCGCGACCGGGGTGTGCTGCGTGCAGGGATTCATCTGCGAGGACAGGCCGCAGCAGGTCGTCATGACCGAGGTGAACGCCCGGATCGCCGGCGGCTTCCCGGCGAGCGAGGCGGCCGGCGCAGACCTTGTCGGACAGTTCCTCAAAGGCCTGTTCGGACTCCCCGTCGACCACGACCGACTCCAGTACAGGCCCGGAGTCCGCCTGACCAAGTACATCGAGACCCTGGCCGCCGGCGAAGGGACAACGTGATGACCATGACGGCTCAGGCGGGCGTCGGCCAGAACGCCCGCCCCTTCATCCACGGCCCGGAGGAAGCCGCAGTACTCGAGGCCCTGCGCAGCGGCCAGTACAACCACAGCGGCATCACCGACGAGTTCGAGACACGCATCGCCCGGTTCCTCGGCGTCGCAGACACCGTCGCGGTCGCCTCCGGCACAACCGCGCTCCACATCGCCCTGCTCGCCGCCGGCGTCGGGCCCGGGCACGAAGTGATCGTCCCCTCGTTCACGTTCTGCGCGACCGTGCAGGCTGTCCTCGCCGTCGGGGCCCGGCCCCGCTTCATCGAGGTCAACCCGCGCACGCTGTGCGTCGAGAGCCAGGAGGTGCTGGACGCCCTGACGTCGCACACCCGCGCGGTCCTGCCCGTCCTCTACGGCGGCCGGGCCGTCGACCTCACCGACGCGCAGCCGACGCTGGCCGAACGCTGCATCAGCATCGTTGAGGATGCGGCGCACGCCTTCGGCTCCCACCAGGGCACCCGCCGTGTCGGGGCGACCGGCGCCCTGACGTGCTTCTCCTTCGGCCCGATCAAGAACCTCACTTGCGGACTCGGCGGCATGCTCGTGCCGCGTACACCGCAGGAGGCCGACATCTGCCGTCGCCTGCGTGGCCTGGGCATCGTTGAATCCCCGGCCCGGCGCGCGAAGACAACGACCTACACCGTTGACGGGTTCGGCCTGAGGGCGCAGATGTCCTCCCTGAACGCCGCGATCGGTATCGCCCAGCTCGCGCACTTCCCGCAGGCAGAAGCCAAGCGCCGGGCCCTGTGGCGGGCCTACTCCGCCGCATTGCAGGACGTGCCGGGTCTCGCCCTGATCGACGTCGACGTGGACCGCTCCGTCCCCCACCTGTGCGCGGTTCGCGTCCTGCACGACCGGGACCGCGTGTTCCACACCCTGCGGGAGCGCGGCATCGGCGTCGGCACGCACTACCCGCCGAACCACCTGCAACCCGCGTTCGCCCAGTGGCGCCGGCCTCTGCCGGTGACCGAGCAGGTAGGCCGGGAAATCATGACCCTGCCGTTCCACCAGCACCTCACAGACACCGACATCACCCGGGTCGCGGACGAGCTGCGGCAAGCCTTGACGCAGGGGACGGCCCGGTGACCGCCGACCGGCCGCGGCGCCTGCTGACCGTCTGCCTCGGCAACCACTGCCGCTCGCCGTTGGCCGCCGCCGTCCTCGCCGAGCTCGGCGGCCCCGCCGTCGAGGTACGGTCGGCCGGCACCCGGGACAAGTGGGCCGGGCACCCGGCCCACCCCGCGATGGCCACCGCCGCGGCAACCCGCGGCTACGACCTCACCGCCCACCGCGGCGCGCACGTCACTCCCGGTCTGCTGGAGTGGGCCGACGCCGTCCTCGCGATGGACACCGGCAACCTTGCCGCCCTCCACGACCTGGCCGACGAACACACCGCGCCCAAGCTCGGCCTCTACCTCGCGGACGGGGACGTCCCCGACCCGTGGGGGAAAGGCCCGGAGGCGTTCGCCGCCGTCGTCGGCCTGGTCGTCGACGGCGCCGCCCGCCACCTCCCGTAGGAGCCCGGCCCCGGGCCGGTCAGCCGGACGCGGCGGACAGGATCACGTCGACAAGCCTGTCCGCCGCGTCCGGCCGTCCGTGTGCCCGGGCCCGCTCCGCCATCACACCCCGCCGCGCGGGATCCGTCAGCAGCGGCCCGACCGCGTCCCGAAGAGTGTCGGCAGTGACCTCGCCGAGCAGGGCCACGGCCGCACCGGACTCCTCCAGGTGCCTGGCATTGTGCGCCTGCTCGTTCCCCGCGGAGGAGGCGAGCGGGACGAACACGGCCGGCTTGCCGAGGGCGGTCAGCTCGGCGAGCGTGCCGGCGCCGCTGCGGGAGACCACGACATCGGCGAGCGCGAGGACGTCGGGCAGCTCCGGGCCGACGAACCCGGTGAGGTGGTACCGGCCCGCCAACCCTGCGGGCAGGGCCGCCGCGTACTGCCGCAGGCCCTCAACATTGTCCGGGCCGCACTGGTGCACCACGTTCGCGCGCTCCAGCAGCCACGGCAGCAAGTCCCGGACAACGCCGTTGATCTGCTGGGAACCCTGGGCGCCGCCCGTGACGTAGAGAGTCGGGAGCTGCCGGTCGAAACCGTGCAGCCCCAGCGCCTCAACGGCTTTGCCGGCCTGCCCCGACAGGACCTCGGAGCGCACAGGATTCCCGGTGACGACCGCCGCGGAACGCGCAGCCTCCGGCAGGAGCGGCAGCGTCGACTCCGACGACACCGCGATACGCGTCGCCGAGGACGCCAACCTGCGGTTCGCCAGCCCGAGGCGGACGGTCTGCTCGTGCAGCACCAGCGGACGCCGGCACAACCGAGCAGCCAGCCCCGCAGGGACGGCAACGTACCCGCCGGTGGCGAGGACAACATCCGGCCGAAAATCACTGATGGCCTTCCGCGCCTGCGCCACGCCGAGCGGCACCCGGGCCATGTCCTTCATGTTCGCCGGGCCGGCCATCTTGAGAGGATTGCCGGAACGGCGGATCTTGCCCGTGGCGACCGTGGTGAACGGGATGCCCTCGGCCGGGGCGACCCGGGCCTCCAGTCCCTCCTCAGTGCCGATCCACAGCACGTCGAGCGTCCTGCCGTCCGCCGCGAGGCGGGCCTGCAACGTGCGGATCGCGGTCAGAGCGGGATAGGTGTGGCCACCGGTCCCTCCGCCCGTGACGATCAGGCGGAAGTCCTGCAGGGGACGGCGGGCGGCAGTGGTCACGAAAGGGCTCCCGATAGGCGGCTGCGGAGTTCACCCGCGCCTGGGGTGTCTGCAACTGCGAGCCACTGTAGGGCCCCGCGGTCCGGGCCGGGCCGGCCGTCACGGAATCGACACGGACGGGGTGGCACGTCTCCGGGCCGACCCGACCCGTTCACGGAAAGCTTCGCCGACCACCTTGCAGTGCTGGCTGCAGGAGCACAGCTCGAACCGCCCAGGTTGAGCCTGCGGAGACGCCCCGGGTAGGGGCGCGCGGGGCGCGGGCCACCGACCGCCGGCCGCAGGGCGCGGTCAATCCACGGTGTGGCGGCCCTCGGGCGGGCGCTGCACACGCGGTGGAACGAGCAGCGGGTGCAGTGGTTGCCGGTGGCCGGGGTGAAGTTCTCACCGAGGACCCGGCCCGCGGCGGTGGCCAGCAGTTCCTCGGCCCAGCCGTCGGCGGGCGGCTCCTGGGACTGGACGACGGGCAGGCCGGCCTGCCCGTCGCGGCCCGTGGCGGGCTGCCGCAGCTGCACCAGTTCCGCGCCGCCCGGTTCGGGGCGGCGTCCGCCGAAGAGGTCGTCGACGGCGCCGGAGCGCACGGCCAGCTGGTAGACGGCCAGCTGCGGGTGGCGGGCGACCTCGCCCTTCGTCGGCCGGGCCTTCCCCGTCTTGAAGTCCACGACGTAGGCGCGGCCCTCGGCGTCCTCCTCGACCCGGTCCATGCTGCCGCGCACCCGCACCTCGACGTCGCCGGCTCCGAGGGTGACGTCGAACTCGTGCTCGGTGGCGACGGGGGTGCGGCCGCGTTCCATGACGTGCCAGCGCAGGAAGCGCTCCAGCGCGTCGCGGGCCTGGCCGCGTTCCTGGGCCGACTTCCACGGCGCGTCGAAGGCGAGGGCGTCCCAGACCGAGTCGAGGCGTTCCATGAGGACGTCGAGGTCGGCGGGGGCCCGGCCGGAGGCGACCTCGTCGGCGAGGACGTGGACGACGTTGCCGAAGCCCTGGGCGGCCGTGGACGGGGTGTCGGCGCGCACCTCCCGGCCCAGGAACCACTGCAGGGCGCAGGTGTTGGCCAGTTGTTCCAGCGCGCTGCCGGACAGGGCGACGGGCAGGCCGGGGGGCCGGACGGGGTCCTTGGCGTGCGTCGGCTCGTTCAGTCCCCACCAGCGGTCCGGGTGGGCGGAGGGCACCAGGGGGTGGCCGTCGTCGTCGCGCAGGGCGGCGAGGCGGGCGAGGCGGCGGGCCGCGGCGTCGCGCAACCCGGGGGACGCGGCCGGGTCGACGGTGGTGGCGCGCAACTCGGCGACCAGGGCGGACACCGCCAGGGGGCGGCGGGGCCGGGAGGTGACGTCGACCGGTTCCACGCCCAGTTCGGTGAGGAAGCGGGACGGCTGGTCGCCGTCCTCGGCGGCGGCCTTGACCGCGGTGACCACCAGGCGTTCCTTCGCCCGGGTGGCGGCCACGTAGAACAGGCGGCGCTCCTCGGCGAGAAGGGCGCCCTGGCCCAGGGGCTCGGCCAGGCCGTCGCGGCCGATGCGGTCGGCCTCCAGCAGGGAGCCGCGGCGGCGCAGGTCCGGCCACAGCCCCTCCTGGACGCCGGCGACCACCACGACCCGCCACTCCAGGCCCTTGGAGCGGTGCGCCGTCATCAGCCGGACGGCGTCCGGACGGACGGTGCGGCGGCCGATGACGTCGGCCGCGATGTCCTGCCGGGCGAGCTCCTCCAGGAAGTTCAGGGCGCCGCGCCCGCCGTTGCGCTCCTCGGCGCGGGCAGCGGTCTCGAACAGCGCGCAGACCGCGTCCAGGTCGCGGTCCGCGTTGCGGCCCGCCGCGCCGCCCCGGCGGGAGGCGCGCTCCAGCCGGGCGGGCCACGGGGTGCCGTCCCACAGGTGCCACAGCGCCTCCTCGGCCGAGCCGCCGGCCGCCAGCAGGTCGCGGGCGGAACGCAGCAGCAGGCCGAGCCGCCGGGCGGGGCGGGCGTAGGCGTCCTCGTGGACGACTAGGCGCTCCGGTTCGGCCAGCGCCTGCGCGATCAGCTCGTCGGAGGGCGGCACGGCGGCGGCGCCGGCGGCGCGCTCCTCCTCGCGCAGGGCGCGGCCGAGACGGCGCAGGTCGCCGGCGTCCATGCCGCCGAGCGGCGAGGTGAGGAGGGTCAGGGCGTCCTCCGCGGAGATCCTTCCCCGCCGGGGGGCGGTGGCCGCGCCCTGGGCCGTCCCTTCCTGTTCCTGCTCCCCCGGGCGCACGTCCCCGGCGTCCCCGGCGGGTTCACCGGCGCCCTCGGCGGTCCCGGCGCCCCCGGCGGTTCCGGCGTCCCCGGCGGGGCGGGCTCCGGGGAGGAGGCCCGCCGGGGACGGGGCGGCGGCCTCGGCCGCGAGGCGGAGGGCCAGGAGCAGCGGGGCCACGGCGGGCTCGTGCCGCAGTGGGAGGTCGTCGCCGTCGATCTCCAGGGGGACGCCGGCCGCGGTGAGCGCGCGGCGCACACCGGGGATGGACCGGGCGCCGGCGCGCACCAGGACGGCCATCCCGCTCCACGGCACCCCGTCCTCGAGGTGCGCGCGGCGCAGGAGGTCGGCGATGCCGTCCAGCTCCGCCCCGGGGGTCGGGTAGGTGAGGACCTCGACCCGGCTCGTGTCGCGGGCGCCGTCCGGGAGCGGGGCCGGGCGGGGTTCGCGGTGGGCGCGCACCGCCTGCGCGGGCAGGCGGGTCAGCGGCATGCGCCGGGCGATCTCGCGCGTGGCGGCGAGCAGGCGGGGGCCGGCGCGGCGGGAGACCCGCAGCACCCGCACGTCGGCCGGGGTGCCGTCGGCGCGGGGGAAGTCGGTGCGGAACTGCAGGATGCCGTTGACGTCGGCGCCGCGGAAGGCGTAGATCGACTGGTCGGGGTCGCCGAAGGCGACCAGGGTGCGTCCGCCGCCCGCCAGGGCGTGCAGGAGGCGGACCTGGGCGGGGTCGGTGTCCTGGTACTCGTCGACCAGCACCAGGTCGTACCGGGCCCGCAGTTCGTCCGCGACGCCGTCCTCCTCGGCCAGCAGGACGGCGCGGTGCACCAGCTCGGCGTAGTCCAGGACGCCCTGCGCGTCGAGGACGTCGAGGTACTCGGCCAGGAAGTCCGCCGCCGCGGCCCAGTCCGGCCGGCCGGTGCGGCGGGCGAACGCGGCGAGCGCGTCCGGGCCGAGGCCGAGTTCGCGGCTGCGGGCCAGCACGGCGCGCACCTCGTCCGCGAAACCGCGCGTGGTCAGGCAGGCGCGCAGCTCGTCGGGCCAGCGCACGCCGCCCAGGCCCTTCCGCTCCAGCTCGACCTCGCCGGCCAGCATCTCGCGCACGACGACGTCCTGCTCCGGGCCGGAGAGCAGGCGCAGGGGGTGGGTGAACAGCTCGGGGTCCTGGTGGGCGCGGACCAGGGCGTAGCAGAAGGAGTGGAAGGTGGTGGCCTGCGGGCCGGCCGCGTCGCCGAGCCGCAACGCCATGCGGTCGCGCAGCTCCACCGCGGCCTTGCGGCTGAAGGTCAGGACGAGGATGCGCTCGGGGTCGGTGCCGCGGCGGACGCGCTCGGCCACGGTCTCCACCAGGGTGGTGGTCTTGCCGGTGCCCGGTCCGGCCAGGACCAGCAGCGGCCCGTCGCCGTGGCCGGCCACGGCCCGCTGGGAGGGGTCGAGCGCGGGCGCGGCGGCCCGCGCGGGCGGGGTGCGGACGAGCCGGTAGGGCGACGGGGCGGACGGCGGGGCGGAGACGGTGGTGGAGGTCACGGGGGCGATCGGTCCTGTGGGTCTGGCGGTCGGTGCGGAGGCTACCCGCACCGGTGGGCGCGGGGCGCGGCGCCCGCCGCGGGGGCGGCACCCGCGGGGCGGCGGACGAAGGGCTGCCGACGGAGGGTGACGGGCGCCCGGGAGGGGTAGGCCCCTCCGGGACGGAACCGTTGCGCGATCCGTCGTCCGAGAGCGGAAGCTTGGAGTTGTGGAGAGCGGTTCGTCGTCACGCGGAGCCGTCCGGGTGCCCCGGGGGGCCGTCCGGACCCGTACGCCCCTGCGCGTCGCGCGCCCCCCGTCCGCCGCGCGCCCCCTGTCCGCCGTGCGTCGGCCGTCCGTCGTGCGCCGGGCAGGTGCCGGGGTCGTCGTGGCGTCCGTCCCAGCGGGCGCGGGCCGTGTCCAGGCGGGGCAGGCTGCCGCGGCCGGTGCGGCCGCTCCCGCGCAGCGGGGTCCCCTCGGCACGGTAGTGCTCCAGGGCGCGCTGCTCGTGGCCGGGCAGCAGCACGCCGTCCGCGCGCACCACGCGCCACCACGGCACGGCCCCGCCGTACAGCGCCATCACCCGGCCCACCTGCCTGGGCCCGCCCTCCTGAAGCCACTCCGCGACGTCGCCGTAGGTCATGACCCGGCCGGGCGGGATGCGCTCGGCCAGGTCCAGCACCCGCTCGGCGAAGTCCGGCAGCCGGTCGCCGGGATCCTCCTCGTCCATGCTCATCCGGGACATCCTGCCCCATGCCGCGGACAACGGGTCACTGTCCGGCAGGTCACGATCCGCACCCTCGTGCCGCCTCCGGCCCCCCGCCCGTGCCACCATCTTCCGGGCGGTGACTGGTGAGACGAGACCGAGACGAGACGACCGAGCAGGGTGCGGAGACCGCCCTCCTGCCCGCGACCGAGACGAAGGCGGACCACGTGCAGGAGCGTGACCCGGCGCACACCGCTGCGCACGGCACCGTCCGGGAGTCCCTTCCCGACGGCGCCGTCGCCGGAAGGAAGGGCGCCGGGGAGGGCCCCCGGGAGAACGGCGGGAAACGCGCCGCGGGCGTCCCGGACGCGGCGAACACCGTCGACGCGGCGGGCACCGGGGGCGGCGCGGCGGACGGCCGCGCCGCGTCGGAACGCGTCTCGGTCGACGAGCCGCTGCTGCCGCCCCGCGCGCACCGCCCCTCCGACCTGATCCGCTTCCTCCTGGGCCTGCTCGGGGTGGCGGCGGTGCTGGTGATCGCCGGTGTGGCGCAGGGCACCACGGAGGGGCTGGAGCAGGACATCGGCAAGGGGACGTCCCAGGCGCCGCCGCTGCTGATCAGCATCACGGGCTTCGCCTCGAGCGTGGCGGTGCTGGTGGTGCCGGTGGTGTTCGCCGTGGAGCGGCTGATCAAGCGGGACGGGCTGCGGGTGGCCGACGGCGTGCTGGCCGCGGTCCTGGCGCACGGCGTGTCGCTGCTGACGGACCTGTGGGTGACCGGCAGCGCCCCGCAGTCGATCGACAACGCGCTCACCCAGCCGGCCCCCACCGGCGGGTTCACCGACCCGGTGCACGGCTACCTCGCCCCGGTCATCGCCTACATGACGGCCGTGGGCCTGTCCCGCAGGCCGAGGTGGCGGGCGGTGCTGTGGAGCGTCGTCGTCCTCGACGCGTTCGCGGTGCTGGTGGGCGGCTACAGCACGCCGTTCTCGATCGTCACGACCGTGCTCATCGGCTGGACCGTGGCCTACGGCACCGTCTACGCCGTCGGCTCCCCCAACGTGCAGCCGACCGGCCAGACCCTGCTGGCCGGCCTGCGCCGCGTGGGCTTCCGCCCCGTCCACGCGCAGCGCGCCGACGAGGGCCCGGAGGCCGGGGACGCCACCGAGAGGGGCCGCCGCTACCTGGTGGAGATGGAGGACGGGCCGCCGCTGGACGTGACGGTCGTGGACCGCGAGCAGCAGGCGTCCGGCTTCTTCTACCGGCTGTGGCGGCGGATGCAGCTGCGCGGGATCACCCAGCGGCGGAGCCTGCAGTCGCTGCGCCAGACGCTGGAGCAGGAGGCGCTGCTGTCCTACGCGGCGATCGCCGCGGGCGCCAACGCGCCGAAGCTGATCGCCACCTCCGAGCTGGGCCCGGACGCCGTGATGCTCGTCTACGAGCACATCGGCGGGCGCACCCTGGACCAGCTGGCCGACGAGGAGATCACCGACGGCCTGACGGAGCGCGTGTGGCGGCAGGTGCAGGCCCTGCAGTCGCGGCGGATCGCCCACCGCCGGCTCGTCGGCGAGTCGGTGCTGGTGGACGGGGACGGGGTCCCGTACGTGATGAACCTGCGCGGCGGGGAGATCGCCGCCGGCGACCTGGTGCTGCGCATGGACGTGGCAGCTGCTGGTGACGCTGGCGCTGCGGGTGGGCCCGGAGCGCTCGGTGGCCTCGGCGGTGAAGGTGCTGGGCCCGGACGCGGTGGCCGACGCGCTGCCGCTGCTGCAGCCGATCGCGCTGAGCCGCGTCACCCGGGCGACCCTGAGCCGGCTGAACAAGGAGCGGGCCCGGCGCGAGCGCGAGGCGGTCGTGGAGGCGTCCCGGGCCGGCGGCGCGGACACGGAGGCCCGGCCGACCGCAAGGCCGCGCGGGCCCGGCGCGCCGCGGAGAAGCGGGCGATCGAGGAGGCCCTGGAGGAGGCCCGCGAGGAGGACCTGCTGGTGCAGATCCGCCAGCAGGTGCTGCGGATCCGCCCCCAGGCCCCGGTGGAGCCGGCCCGCCTGGAGCGGATCCGGCCGCGCACCCTGGTCACCATGATCGCGGGCGCGTTCGCGGTGTACTTCCTGCTCTCCCAGATCGCCCAGACGAAGGGCTCGATGATCACCGGGGCGAACTGGGCGTGGGCGGCCGTCGCGCTCCTCGGCGCCGCGGTGAGCTACGTGGCGGCGGCGCTGAACCTGATCGGTTTCGTGCCGGAGAAGCTGTCGTTCGTGCGGACGGTGCTGGCGCAGGTGGCGGGCTCGTTCGTGAAGCTGGTGGCCCCGCCCGCGGTGGGCGGGGTGGCGCTGAACACCCGCTTCCTGCAGCGGTCGGGGGTGCGTTCCGGGCTGGCGGTGGCCAGCGTCGGCGCCTCCCAGCTGGCCGGCCTGGGCGGCACGATCCTGCTGCTGATGTTCTTCGGCTACCTGACGGGCACCGAGCACACCCCGTCCCTGTCGCCGTCCCGGGCCGTGATCGCCGGGCTGCTGACGGCGGCGGGTGCTGGCCCTGGTGATCACGGCGGTCCGCCGCTGCGGCGGTTCGTCTCCACGCGCCTGCGGTCGCTGTTCGCCGGCGTGGTGCCGCGGATGCTGGACCTGGTGCAGCGGCCGATGAAGCTGGCCGTGGGCATGGGCGGCGTGCTGCTGCTGACGCTGTCGTTCGTGGTGTGCCTGTGGGCGTCGGTCGCGGCCTTCGGCGGGGAGATCAGCTTCACCGCGGTCGCGGTGGTCTACCTGGCCGGCAACGCGGTGGGGTCGGCGGCCCCGACCCCCGGCGGCGTGGGCGCGGTGGAACTGGCGCTGATCACCGGGCTGATCACCTTCGGCGTGCCGAAGGAGATCGCCACCCCGGCCGTGCTGCTGTTCCGGATGCTGACCTTCCTGGGCCCCGTGCTGCCGGGCTGGGCCGCCTTCAGCTGGCTGACCCGCAAGGGCGCCCTGTAACGGATGGCCCCGCAGCCCCGCCCCGCAGCCCCGCCCCGCACCGCCGCGCCGCACCGCCGCGCCGCGCCGCCGCACCGCCACGTGTCCCGCCCAGACGTCCCGGGAGCCGAGATGACCACGACAGCCGTACGGTCCGCACGCCGCCGCGCGGCGCTGCCGGCCGCGCTCCTGCTCCTCCTCGCCGCGGTCGGCTGCGGGGGCGGCGGGAACGACGGGGACCGGGCCGGCTCCGGCGGCACCGTCCTGACCGTCCTGGCCGCCTCGTCCCTCACCGACGTCTTCGAGAAGGCCGGCGACGCCTACGAGGAGGCCCGGCCCGGCACCTCGGTGGAGTTCTCCTTCGCCGGCTCCCAGGAACTCGCCGCGCAGGTCCGCCAGGGGGTGCCCGCCGACGTCCTGGTCACCGCCGACACCGCGACCATGGACGGGCTGGGCGACGAGGTCGGGGCCCCACGGGTGATCGCCGAGAACCGGCTCGCCCTCGTCACCGCGAAGGGCAACCCCGAGGGCGTCGACGGGCTGCCCGACCTCGCCGACCCGGACCTGAAGGTAGTCCTGGCCGCCCCGCAGGTGCCGGCCGGCCGGTACGCCCGGCAGGTACTGAAGGCGCAGGGCGTGACGGTGCGGCCGGTCTCCGAGGAGCCGAACGTGCGGGCCGTGCTGAGCAAGGTCGAGCTCGGCGAGGCCGACGCCGGCCTGGTGTACGCCACGGACGCGGCCGCCGCGGCGGGGAAGGTCGACACGGTCGCCCTGCCCGACGACGACAACGCCGTCGCCCGCTACCCGGCCGCCGTCCTGACCTCCTCCGAGCACCCCCGGGAGGCCGCCGACTTCGTGGCCTGGCTCGGCGGCGGGACAGCCCGCGAGCTGCTGCGCGAGGCGGGCTTCCGCGAACCGCGGGACCGGTGAGCCGCGTGCGGCGCGCCCCCGCGGCCCTGCTGCTGCCCGCGGCGGCGGCCGTGGCGTTCCTGCTGGTGCCCCTGGCCGGGGTGCTGGTCCGCGCGCCCTGGCCGGACCTGGCCGCGCGGCTGACCGACCCCGCCGTCACCCGGGCCCTCTCCCTGTCGCTGCTCGTCTCGGCTGGGCACTGCTCCTCTCCCTGCTGCTGGGCGTCCCGCTGGCCTGGGTGCTGGCGCGCACCGAGTTCCCCGGCCGGGCGGTGGTGCGCTCGCTGGTCCTGCTGCCGATGGTGCTGCCGCCCACCGTGGCCGGCGTGGCCCTGCTGAGCGGCTTCGGGCGGCGGGGGCTGCTGGGCGGGGTGCTGGAGGACCGGTTCGGCGTCACCCTGCCGTTCTCCACGGCGGGCGCGGTGGTGGCGGCGGCGTTCGTCTCCCTGCCGTTCCTGGTGATCAGCCTGGAGGGGACCCTGGCCGGCCTGCACCCCCGCTACGAGGAGACGGCGGGCTCGCTCGGCGCGTCGCCGCTGCGGGTCTTCCGCACCGTCACCCTCCCCATGGTCGCGCCCGGCCTGGCGGCGGGCGCCGCACTGTGCTGGGCCCGGGCGCTCGGCGAGTTCGGGGCCACCATCACCTTCGCGGGGAACCTCCCCGGACGCACCCAGACCCTTCCCCTCCAGGTCTACCTGCTGCTGCAGGACGACCCGGAGGGCGCGACGGCGGTCTCCCTGCTCCTGCTGGCCGTCGCCCTGGCCGTCCTGGTCGCCCTGCGCGGCCGCTGGGCCGGGGCCGGGGCCGTGCGCGACGCGCGCCCGCGCCCCGGCGCGGGCACACCCGCGGACGACGCCGGGACCGCCGGGGCCGCCGGGACGCCCGAGGGCACCGGGGCCGTCGAGGACGCCGAGGCCGCCGTCCCTCCCGCCGCGCCCCGTGCCGCCGCCCCGCCGCCCACCCCGTCGTCCACCCTGCCGTCCGGCGGCCCGGCGGGGCCCGGGGAGCACGCGGGGGCGGCGTCCCTGCGCGCGGAGGTGACCGGCTCCACCGAGGTCTCCCTCGATGTCGGCGCCGGGACGACGGTCGCCGTGGTCGGCCCCAACGGGGCGGGCAAGACCACGCTGCTGCGCGCCCTGCTCGGGATCACCGGCCGCGCCGCCGCCCGGCCCCTGCTGATCGGCGGCCGGGACGTCTCCCCCCTCCCCCCGCACCGGCGCGGCATCGCCTGGGTGCCGCAGGACGGGGCACTGTTCCCCCACCTGACGGCCCTGGCCAACACCGCCTACGGGCTGCGCGCCCAGGGCGTTCCCCGGGCGCGGGCGCACCGCGAGGCGCAGGAGTGGCTGGACCGCCTCGGGGTGGGCCGGCTGGCCGGGCGCCGTCCTGCCGCCCTGTCCGGCGGCCAGGCACAGCGCGTGGCGCTCGCCCGCGCCCTCGCCGCCCGCCCCCGGCTGCTGCTGCTCGACGAGCCGCTGGCGGCCCTCGACCAGACGGCCCGGGCGCACGTGCGGCACGCCCTGCGGGAGCACCTGGCCGGGTTCGGCGGCGTGTGCCTGGTCGTCACCCACGACCCGGTGGAGGCGCTGTCCCTGGCGGGCCGCATCCTCGTGCTGGAGGAGGGGCGGGCCGTGCAGGAGGCGGCGCCGGCGAAGATCGCCCGCCACCCCCGTTCCCCGTGGGTGGCCCGCATGCTGGGCCGCAACGCCTGGACGGGAACGGCCGCCGACGGAGGCGTCGCCCTGCCGGGCGGGACCCGGCTGGTGGCCGCCGAGCCGCTGCCGGCGGGCTCCCCCGCCCTGGCCGTGGTCGCGCCGGAGGCCGTCGCCCTGCACCGCGGGCGGCCCGCGGCGGGCAGCAGCCCCCGCAACGCGTGGCCGGGGACGGTGCGGGAGGTCACCGCACTGGGCAGCCGCCTGCGAGTACTGCTGACCGCGGGCGCCCCGGAGGACGGGTCCGGCGGGACCGGCGGGACCGGCGGACCCGGCGGTTTCGACGTGATCGCCGAGATCACCCCGGCCTCGGCGGCGGAACTCGGCGTCGCGGAGGGCGCGCGGATGTGGGCGAGCGTGAAGGCGACCGAGGTGACACTCGTCGCCCTGTGAGGCGGGCCCCGGGACGGAAGCCCGCGGCGGCCCCCGTCGCCCCGCACCGAGCCGGCCCTGCGCACCCTCCGCCTCCGGCTCCACGACGACGCCCTGCCGGTCCTCGCGCATATCCTCGCCGGGCGGTCCGGGCATCCCGCCGACGACCTGCGCGAACGGGTGCGGGCCGCCGTGCCCGACGGTGGTCCGCGGGCCGCGGTCGAGGAGTACGCGCGGCGCAGGTCCGGGGCCCCGGCCGTCGGAGGGCCGCGCTACGATCCCGGCTCTACGCCGCCACGTCCCGGGAGGAACCGTGCAGGAGACGAGCATCGTGGAGTTGGCCTACGTGCCGACGACCGCGGATGCGACGCAGGCGATCCGCGCGCGGATGCGGGCCACGCCGGCGGGGCGGCTGCAGAGCCGGATCCTCCTGGCCAGTACGGTCGTCGTCCTGGGCGCCTTTGCCATGTACCTCGCGGTGTCGGAGGAGCCCAGCCTCCGGATGACCGTGCTCTGCCTCGCGTCACCGACCCTCTCCATCGGCATGTACCTGCTGGTACCCGCCCTGCAGGGGCGTCAGGTGCACCGGATGGTCGCCCCGCAGGGGGAGTTCCGGGCCGTCGTGGACGACGCAGGGGTGCGGGTCGTCTCGCGGGACAGCGAGACGACGCACCGGTGGCCGATGCTCACCCGGTACACGGAGACCGCCGCCCTCTTCGTGCTGATGACGCCCGACAAGCACGGCGTCGGCATCGTCGTCCTCCCCAAGCGCGGCGCCGCGGAACCGGCGGACGTCGACCGGTTGCGGGCCGTCCTCGACCGCAACGCCACGCGGGTCTGAGCCGCAGAACGGGCCCGCGGCTCCGACCGGATCGGAGCCGCGGGCCCGTTCTGCTGCGCCGGGGGGCCGGGGGCCGGTCAGTACACCGGCTTGTGCGGCTCGACCGTGTTGACCCAGCCGATGACGCCGCCGCCGACGTGGACGGCGTCGGAGAAGCCCGCGGACTTCAGGACGGCCAGCACCTCGGCGGAGCGCACGCCGGTCTTGCAGTGCAGGACGATCTTCTTGTCCTGCGACAGGTCGCCGAGGGCGCTGCCCATCAGGAACTCGTTCTTCGGGATCAGCCGCGCGCCCGGGATGCTGACGATCTCGTACTCGTTCGGCTCGCGGACGTCGATGATGTCGATGTCGTCGCCCGCGTCGATCATCTCCTTCAGCTGCGCCGGAGTGATCGTCGAGCCCATGGCGGCCTCCTGGGCCTCCTCCGACACGACGCCGCAGAAGGCCTCGTAGTCGATGAGCTCGGTGACCGTCGGGTTCTTGCCGCAGACCGCGCACTCGGGGTCCTTGCGGACCTTGACCTGGCGGTAGTTCATCTCCAGGGCGTCGTAGATCATCAGGCGGCCGACCAGCGGCTCGCCGATGCCGGCCAGGAGCTTGATCGCCTCGTTGGTCTGGATCGAGCCGATCGAGGCGCACAGGACGCCCAGGACGCCGCCCTCGGCGCAGGAGGGGACCATGCCGGGGGGCGGGGGCTCCGGGTAGAGGCAGCGGTAGCACGGGCCGTGCTCGGACCAGAAGACCGACGCCTGGCCGTCGAAGCGGTAGATCGAGCCCCACACGTACGGCTTGTTCAGCAGCACGCAGGCGTCGTTGACCAGGTAGCGGGTGGCGAAGTTGTCCGTGCCGTCCACGATCAGGTCGTACTGGGAGAAGATCTCCATCACGTTGGAGCTGTCGAGCCGCTCCTGGTGGAGGTTGACCTGCACGTAGGGGTTGATGCCCTGGATGGTGTCCCGGGCGGACTCGGCCTTGGGGCGGCCGATGTCCGCCTGGCTGTGGATGATCTGCCGCTGGAGGTTCGACTCGTCGACCTCGTCGAACTCCACGATGCCCAGGGTGCCCACGCCTGCGGCGGCGAGGTACATCAGGGCCGGGGAGCCAAGGCCCCCGGCGCCGACGGCCAGGACCTTGGCGTTCTTCAGCCGCTTCTGCCCGTCCATCCCGACGTCCGGGATGATCAGGTGGCGGGAGTACCTGCGGACCTCGTCGACGGTGAGCTCGGCAGCCGGCTCGACCAGGGGTGGCAGCGACACTGGGGCTCCGTTGGTCGGTGGAAGTACGGTCGTTCAGCCGTAACACTGCCACGCCCGTCGGCATTCCAAGACACCCGGTCCGATGGGCGAGACACGGACCGCCCGCATCGCGATACCGGCCCCGGGAAGCGCCCCGGAGGCCCGGAGGGCGAGGCCCCGGCGACTTCGTCCCGCATCCCGGGATTCCCGTCCCGGGATGCGGGACGGAAACAGCCGGGCCCGCGGGCGGTTCCCGCGGGCCCGGCCGTCAGATCCGGCACGCCGCCTCCATCCACACGTCGGCCAGCGACTCCTCCAGCGCGATCCGGGGGCGCCAGCCGAGGCGGTCGCGGGCGGTCCGCACGTCCGCCTGCTGCCAGGGGCCGCAGCCGTCGGGGGCGGGCCCCGCCTGGTCCGGGTGGCCCGGGTCGTCCGTCTCCGAGACGGGGCCCTCGTAGCCGGCGACGCGGGCGAGCGTGCAGACCGCGTCGCGCAGCCGCACGGCGCGGCCGCCCCCGATGTTCACCACCCCCTGCGCCGCGGACAGGGAGGCGGCGTGGGCGGCGCGGGCGACGTCGCGGACGTCGACGAAGTCGCGGAGCACGGACAGGCCGCCGATCCGGACCTCCCCCTCGCCGTGCTGCATGGCCCGGCGCAGGATGTCCGCGGCGCGGCCCAGCGGGGTCCCGGTGGGGGTGCCGGGACCCACCGGCGTGAACACGCGGAGGACGATCGCGTCGAGCCCGGAACCCAGGACGAGCTCGGTGCCGGCGAGCTTGCTGACGCCGTAGGCGCCGCCCGGCCGCGGAAGGGCCTCCTCCCCGGTGGAGGAGCCGACCGGCGAGGGGCCGTACTCGGCCGCGCAGCCCACCTGGACCAGCCGTGCGCCGCAGCCGCTGCGGCGCAGCGCCTCGCAGACGGTGGCCACGGCGACGGTGTTGTTCCGCGTCAGGTCCTGGGCGGTGCCGGCCATGGCGCCGGTGCAGTTGACGACCACGCCCGGGTGGACCGCGTCCAGGAAGCGGGCGAGCGCCCCGGGGCTGCCGGTGGACAGGTCGAACCGCACGTCGGCCTCGTCCCGGCGGCCGAGCGTGGTGAGCTGGACCGCGGGGTCGGCGAGCAGCCGGTCGGCCACGTGGCGTCCGATGAACCCGTCGGCGCCGAGCAGCAGCACCCTCATCGTGCGCCCCCGTCCCTCACGTGCGCCCTGCGGGGACGGTTCGGATGGTCGGTCATGTGAACAGCTCCTTGGGGAGTGGCGAAGCCGGTGGGCCGGCCGGCCCGGCGCCTGCGGCGGCGCGGTGGGCCGATGCACGGGCCAGTACGCGGCACGCGCCGGCCGCCAGGGCCAGCGCTGCGGAGCCGCATGCGGCGGCCTGTACGCCGCCGGGCCCGAGGTCGTGCAGGAACTCGGCCACCGGACGGAGGCGGGGTTCCACTGCGGGGAGCCGGTGCAGCCCGGCGACGGCCAGGGCCGCGGCCTCGGCCGCGCAGGCCGCCGCGCAGGCGGCGGCCCCGGCCCCGGGGAAGCCGTGCACGGCGAGCAGCCGGGCGAGGAAGAGCAGGAGGCCCAGCGCCGCGGCCCCGGCGAGGACGCCGGCCGGTACGGACCGGCCGGCGAGCAGGTGTGCGGCGAGCAGGTGTGCGGCGGCCAGGAGGGCCGCCAGGGCCAGCCCGAAGGCCGCGGTGGCGGCGGCGAACAGCGGCCGCACCCCGGCCGCGAACTCCTCCAGGCCGCGGCTGCGGCCCAGCTGGGCGGCGGCCCGGGCGGCGAAGCGGCGGGCGGACAGCGCGGCGGGCCCCACCGCGAGGGCCAGCGCGGTCAGCACGGTCAGCGCGGTGGAGGAGAACGGCCGCGCGGGGCGCGGGGCGCCCAGGAGGACGGCCAGCAGGTCCCCGCCGGCCACGGCGAAACCCAGCAGCCACCCGGTGCACAGGGCGCCGCCGGCCTGCCCGCCGCCGGGGGCCCGCAGCGGGCCCCGGCGCAGGCACAGCGCCAGGGCCGCCGCGATCACCACCGTGGCCGCGGCGTACGGGAGGAGCACCCGGGGCCCGTGCCCAACGGCCACCGACCCGGGCAGGACGACGGCCGCGCCGGCGCAGGCCGCACCGGGCAGCAGGTACCGTCCGGCGGCACGGCAGCCCCAGGACCCGTCGGCCGGCCCGCGCCCCCCGCCCGCCGGCACCGGCCGGAACGCCGGCAACGGCCGGGCCGTCGGCAACGCCCGGGTCACCGGCACCGCCCGGGCCGTCGTCGCGGGGCACCCGCGCGTGGAGTTCCTCGGCCAGGGAGAAGACGTCGCGGTGCCGGAAGCGCGCCGCGACGCGGTCGGTGACGCCGACGGCCTCCAGCGCGGCGGCGATCTCCAGCGGATCGACGGCCCGGCCGCACAGGCGCCGGTAGCGGTCGATCAGCACGGTGACGGGGTCCGCGGGCCGTCCCGCCGGAACCGGGGGCCGGTCCTCCGCGCCCGGGGGACGGGGCTCCGCGCCCGGGGGACGGGGCTCCGCGCCCGGGCGGTGCCGGTCCGTCGTCCCGTCCGCCGTCGTCCCTTCCGCCGTCGTCCCGTCCGCCGCCGTCCCGCTCGCCGCCGTCCCGTCCGACACCGGCCCGCTCGCCGGGAGGCAGCGCGCGGGCGGCTGCTGCGCCCGGCTCACCGGTCTCCGCCCCCCGGCCCGGCGAGGGCGCGCGGACGGGCGTCCGGGCCCGGGTGGAACCGCTCGGCCCCGGCCCCGGCGTCCGCGCGGTCCTGTGCGCGGGCACCGGTCCGGGCCCAGCGCCCGGGGAGGCGTGCCTCGGCGGGCCGGGCGAAGGGCCGCTGTGCCGCGCCGGGCCCGGGTGCGTCCCGGTGCTGCGGGGCCGGGGCGTGCGAGACCAGTTCGAGGTAGAGGCCCTGGAAGGCGGCGGCGGTGCGCTCCGCGGTGAACAGTTCGAGGGCGCGGGACCTGGCCGCCGCTCCCAGCCTGGCCGCCCTGGCGGGGTCGGCGAGCAGTGCCAGGCAGGCAGCCGCCAGGGCCCGGGGGTTGCGCGGCGGGACGACCAGCCCGGTGCCGCCGACCACCTCGCGCGCCGCGCCGGCGTCGGGCGTCACGGTGGCGCGCCCGCAGAGCATCGCCTCGACCAGTTCCCGGGGGAAGTCGCCGGCTCCGGAACCGGCCGGGACGACGACGTCGCCCGAGGCGCAGACGTCGGCGGCGTGGGGGCCGTCGGGGACGTCCGAGCGTTCGAACACCACGGGCGGGCCGTCGCCCGGACCGTCCCCGGGCTCCCCCGCCTCCGCACCGGGCGGGGTGTCGGGGAAGAGTCGGGCGGCCAGCTCGCGGCAGTGCGCCAGGTACTCCTCGTCCGCCTCCTCCGCCACGGGGCCGACGATCCTCAGCCGCGCCCGGGGCATCCTGCCGCGGACCTCGGCGAAGGCGCGGAGCGCTCCCGCCGGGTCCTGGGCCGGTCCGATGCGGCCGGTCCACACGACCGTCGCCGGCCGCCCCGGGTCCGGGGGGCGGTCCTCGGGGGCGGGGAGCCGTGCGGCGTCCTCGGCCGCCTCCGCCACCGCGCGGAACGGGGCCGGGTCGGTCCCCGGGTGCACGGTGCGCAGCCGGCCCGGGTCGGCGCCGCACCGCTCCTGCCAGCGCCGGGTGTGGGCGTGGTCGCAGGTCACGAGCGCGGCCCGGTGGTAGGCCTCCTGGAGGAGGAGGCGGTGGAAGGCGGACGTCAGGGCCCGCACCGGCCGCGGCAGCCGGCTGCGCGCCTGCGCCAGGTACTGGCCCCGCAGCGCCGAGCCGTGCTCGGTGAGGAGGAGGGGGACGCCGAAGAAGTGGCGTGCCAGGAGTCCGGGAAGGGCCGGCAGGGCGGTGGCCCCCGCGACGAACGCGTGGCACAGGTCCGCCCGGACCAGTGCGGGCCCCCTCCGGGAGGAGGGGGCGGGCCGGCCGTACCAGGGGGCGGACAGGGGGCGCAGCGCCCGTTCCACGGCCGTGTTCACGACGAGCAGGTCCTCGACGGTCGGCCCGCAGGCGCGCCAGGCGTCCTCCAGGACGGCCAGTGCGGCCTCGCCGCGCAGGAGGCCGGGAAGCGCGGTGCCCTCCCCGGCCAGCTCGGCGAGTCCGTACAACCCGGAGGCGAAACGGTCCGCCTCGCCGCCACGGCTGCCGGGGGCCCGGTCCGGCCCCTGCTCCGTTCCCTGCTCCGTTCCTCGGCCCGGGCCGTTCCGGGGCGCCGGGGCGGCGGGCCGCGGTGCCGCGGCCGACGCGGCCGTGGCCGCCGCCAGGTCGCGGTAGTGCGCGAGGAACCGCCGGCCGGCCCGGCCCCGGGCGGTCCCGGCGCGGCCCGCGGGCACGCCCCACAGCGGCTGGGCGTGCACCGGGCGCCCTCCGGGTGGCGTTTCCTCGCAGTGCCGCTGCTCGGCGGCGGTGCGGGTGAGCACGTACTCCTCGAAGTCGTGGCCGGGCAGGCCGCGGACGAGCCGGTCGCGCCACTCCCGCGCGTCGCTCCGCGCCTCCGGGTGGGCACCCTCGGTGAGCAATGCGATGCGCATGTGTGCCCTCCCTGGTCCGGCAGCCGACGACGCACGCCCCGCCGCGGTCGCGGCCGCCGCGGACCGCGGGCCGGTCACGACGGCGCCGGCCGCCGTTCCCGGTCCCGGCACCGACGCCGGTGCGGCACGGTGCGGTGCGGCACGGTGCGGCGTGACGTGGTGTGGAAGACGGTAGGCCCGGAGGCGGGGGGCGCGGCGGACGGTTGTCCGCCGCGCCACCGGAAGGGGTGAAAGCCCGTAACTTTCACCCCCGGAGCACGTTCCGCGGAGCTATTGGTCCCCGGCGAGGCGGCGGCCGACGAACTCAAGGGCGTGCGGCATGACGGCCCGCCAGTACCCGGGGTCGTGGGCGCCGTCGGTGAACCCGCCCACCGCCGCGCCCGACCGGGCCGCGAACTCGCGCGCCGCCCGGTGGAACGGGTCCTGCCGGCCGCACCACACGCCCAGGCCCGCGGCGTCGATCCCGAGGTCGTCCACGTGCCGCAGCGGCTCCGTCCCCTCCCAGTCCCTCCGGTCGGGGAACGGCCCGTACGTGCGGGCGGCCTCCCAGGAGCGGAACAGGGCCGGGCTGAGCACCGCCACCGCGTCGAGGGTCCTGCGGCGCCGGGCGTACACCAGGGAGCCGTAGCCGCCCATGGAGATGCCCAGGGCGGCCCGGGGGACGCCGTCGTCGGGCAGGCCCAGCCCCGCCTCCCCGAGCCAGCCGGGCAGTTCCTCCAGCAGCATCTCCTGCGGGTCGTTGCGGCCGATGGCGTGCCAGTACGAGTCCTGGCCGCCGTCGACCGCCGCCAGGGCGAACGGCGGGACGCCGGAGCGCACGGCCGCGGTGAGGAACTGCGGCATGCCCAGCCCGACCATGCCGCGCGCCGAGGAGTCGCGGGGGTGGAGCACGACGCAGACCGGCAGTTCCCGGGCCTGCTGCGCCCCGATGCCGTGCGGCACCATCGTGATCAGCCGCGGGACGGCCGACCTCGCCCGGGAGGCCACCCGGTGGGTCTCGACCCGCCCCGCGGGCACGTCGGGAACCTCTCCCGGTGTGCGGCCCGCGCCGGGGCCGCCGCCCTGGGGGGCGTCCCCTCCGCCGGGGCCCCGCGGGGCGGTGTCCGTGGCCGCCCAGGCGCCCCCGAGCGCCGCCGCCCCGACCCCGGCCCCTCCGATGGCAAGGAATGTCCGTCGCCGCACTGAAACCCCTTCCGTCGCAGGTCCGCCGTCGCGGACCGGTGCGCCGGGAGCGCGTCTGCCCCGCACGGGCCCGGGGCACGCCCCACCGTGATCCGCGTCACCGGGGGCCGCGGCCGGCGGCGGCGGCCGGCGGCGGCCGGTCCGGTGCGGGGAGGCCGGGCAGGCCGGGGGCCGGGTGCGGCGGGGAACGGGGCGGCACGGGGGTGGCGGTACCGGCCGGGCGCTCCGTTCCCACCGCGCCGTCAGGACTCCGGGTGGGGCCAGGCGTTGGGTCTGCAGGTCGCCCCGTCGGTGGCGAGGAACTTGGTCTGCTGCATCATCACCGGCGCGAGGGCCCCGTCCTCGGAGCAGTACTCGTGGCCGTGGCCGAGCCGGTGGCCGACCTCGTGGTTGATGAGCATCTGACGGTAGGAGAACATCGCGTCGGGGCCGTAGGTCTCCGCGCCGCGGGCCCAGCGGTAGGCGTTGATCATGATGCGCTCGGTGGACGCCGAGTCGCACGAGACGTTGTCGACGGTGGTGTCCAGGCCGGACCTGGCGCACCAGTCCGCGGTCGTCCCCGGGCTGGCCAGGGTGATCACGAAGTTCACCTTCCCCGACGAGACGCGTTCGAAGGCGAGGGCGCCGTCGTGGGCCCAGCTGCGGTCGTCGTTCAGGGTCCTGTGCACCGCCTCGGCGAACAGCGCGCCGTCCAGCGGGAGCCCCTTCTCCACGTCCACCCGGTAGCGCTTCACCGGGCCCTCGCCCGGCGCCCCGTCGGAGCCGGGCACCGTCTCGAAGCCGCCGGACAGGGCGAGGTCGGGGTCCAGGTCGTCGGGGCGGGACATCAACTGGGCGTAGGTCGGCTTCTCCTGCCCGGCGGCCCAGGGGCTCTTCGGGGTGGGGCGCCCGTCGGACCGCGAGGCCGGCTCCCCGGAGGAGCGCTCGGGTCCGCCGGCCGCCACTGAGTCGCCCTGCGCCGCCCCGGTCCCGGTGACCTGGCCGGCCACGACGATGGCCAGTGCGGTGGTCACCGCGGCCGCGGCGACGCCGGTGAAGGTGCGGCGCCTGCTGCCCGCGCGGGCCGGGCGACCGCCCCCCGGGCCGTCCTCACCGTGCGCTCCCCCGGCGCCACCGGCTCCCCCGGCGCCGTCCTCACCGGCCGTGCCGTGCGGGGAGTGCGGGGGCTGCGGGTCCGCGGGGCCGGAGAGGTCCGGGGAGGGGTCGTCGAAGGCCTCGACGTAGTCGCGCCGGGGTCCCCGGGCGGGCGGCACGAACGGCCCCGGCCCGGGGCGGCCCGCGGGCCCGCCCTGCCCCCGGGGCCCGGCGGCGACCCGTCCGGCGGCGACCCGTCCGGCGGGGGCCTGTCCGACAGGGGCCCGCCGGGCGGCGGCCTGCGGGGGGCCGCCGTACGGGGCCGCGGCGGCGCCGGGCCCGGGGAGGACGACACCGTCACCGGGGTGTCCCGGGTGCTGCCGCGGCACCTCCGCGGCCGGCCCGCCGTCCCGCACCGGCGCCTGACTGCGCTGCGCCCGTGCCGGCGCCGGCCGCGGCGCCCCCGCCGGTGCCGGTACCTGTGCTTGTCCCGGTGCCTGCGCCGACGCCGACGCCTGTTGCGGCGGCGCTGCGGGGCGCGGAATCAGGCGCCGACGCCCGGTCCCGGGTGCCTGCGGTCCCGGCGGGGGCGCCACGCCCTCCGTCGGCTGCTCGGCGCGGCCGCGCCCGGTGCACTGTGCCGTCCCACGCGAAGATTCAGCTCCTGCCAGAGGTCTCGTCCGTCGGCTCCGCCGTGCGCAGCAACTGCCGGAACTCCCGGGACACCGCCTCGGGGTGCTCCATCATCGCCACGTGGCCGGACTCGGGGAGCGCCAGCAGCCGGGCGTCCCGGAACGTCGCACACGCGCGACGGGCCATGCGGAACGACACCAGCTTGTCACGGACGCCGTACACCAGGAGGACGGGCGCGAGCACGCGCTCCGCCTGCCGCCACAGCGCGTGCTGGCCGCCGAGGGTGTATGCCGAGACCAGGCCGCGGGTGGAGCGGACCATGGCGTCCCGGAAGTAGGGGAGTTCCATCCGCCGTGCGTACTCGCGTGTCGCGTCGGCGAACAGCTCCTCGTCGACCCGGGCGGGGTCCCCGTAGCACAGGGACAGCACCGAGCGGGTGCGCCGCTCGGCCGTCCAGTTGCGGGTGGCGCGGCCGAACGCCTGCGCCACTCCGGGGACCGAGACCAGGGCCGTGGGCAGGGCCGAGCGCTGCGGCGGGATCTCGGGGAGGGCCGGGGAGATCAGGGTGAGGGTGCGCACCAGGTCCGGGCGGGTGGCGGCGATTCGGGTGGCCACCGCGCCGCCGAGCGAGTTGCCGAACAGGTGCACGGGGCCGCGGCCGCCCGCCTCCAGGAGCCGGACGACGGCCCGGGTGTGGCCGGCCAGGGAGTAGTCCCCGTCGTCGGGCGGCGGGGAGTGGCCGAACCCCGGCAGGTCCAGGGCCTGTCCGTCGACCGCGTCGGTCAGCCGTTCCATGAGCACGGACCAGTTCTGCGACGACCCGCCGAGGCCGTGGACGAACAGCGCGGGCGGCAGGTCCGCGGTCCGTGCCGGCCTGGAGCGGACGGTGAGCGTCAGGCCGGGCAGGCGCACCGTGCGCACCTCCTCCCCCGGTGCGGCCCGCGGTCCCCCCGGGGGTACTGCGGCCACCGGAGCGGCCGCGGTGTCCGGCGTCCCGGTCTGCGTCATGGTCCGGCCTCCTCGTTCGCTGGTCGGTCCGGCCGGCCCGGCCGGCGGGGAGCGCGGCCGGAGGCCGCGTCCGCGGCAATGTTACGAGACGATCACGTCTTCGATCCCGTGTTCGCCCTCACGCCCTTCCCGCCCGGCGGGGGCGTGTACGTCCGGCGGGTCCGGGCACCCTCTCCTGTGCTCACCACCTGCGACACCGCTCCACCAGGAGGCTTCGAATGTCCGAGACACCCCTGAGCCCGGACCACACCGACCCGGACACCTTCGAGGACGACGTCGACGACGGGGACTTCGACCTGGAGGCCCCGCGCGCCGACGCCGCCGAGCAGCACGCCGAGCTCCTGCAGCGCCGCGACGAGCCGCTGACCGGCCGCAGCATGGAGGTCGACAGCGCCGACGCGCAGGAGCAGCAGCGGGTGGTCGACCTCGACGAGGACGACTACCGCTGACCACCGGTCGCGGCCCGCCCGGCGAGGACGGCGCGGGGCCGCGCGGAGACCGTGCAGTGAAGATTCTGCCCACCGCACGCCCCACCCGGGTTACCCAAAAGTACGATGGCAGCCTGAAGCGTTTTGGTGCGGACCGCTGCCGGACCCGGTGGCGCAAGCGGACGAGATATCAGGAGGCGGCGTGACGGCCATCGAGGAATCCGAGGTGCGCCCGCGTGGAACCCGCCTGCCGCGCAGTGCCCGGCGGAACCAGCTCCTGGGGGCTGCGCAGGAGGTCTTCGTCGCGCAGGGGTACCACGCGGCGGCCATGGACGACATCGCCGAACGGGCCGGTGTCAGCAAGCCGGTGCTCTACCAGCACTTCCCGGGCAAGCTCGACCTGTACCTGGCCCTGCTGGACCAGCACTGCGACGCGCTCCTGCAGTCGGTGCGCAGGGCTCTGGGGTCGACCACCGACAACAAGCAGCGGGTCGCGGCGACCATGGAGGCGTACTTCGCCTACGTCGAGGACCCGGGCGGCGCGTTCCGCCTGGTCTTCGAGTCCGACCTGACCAACGAGCCCGCCGTGCGCGAGCGCGTGGACAAGGTCAGCGAGGACTGCGCCGAGGCGATCAGCGAGGTGATCGCGGAGGACACCGGCCTGTCCCCCGAGGAGTCGATGCTGCTGGCCATGGGCCTGGGCGGCCTGGCGCAGGTCACGGCCAGGTACTGGCTGTCCACCGGCGGGAAGCTGACCCGGGAGGAGGCGGCCCGGCTGATCTCCTCGCTGTCCTGGCGGGGCATCGCCGGCTTCCCCCTGCACGGCTCCGAGAGCGCCGGGTGACGTCTTCGCTACCGGCTTAAGCCGGCGTCCGCGCCGCCGCCGGCCGGCGCGGTTAACCTTGCCCGTGTACAGCGCGGACCCGTCGCGCAACGAATGACCGTCGGAGGGACGAAGCCGTGGAGGTCAAGATCGGCGTGCAGCACGCGCCGCGCGAGATCAGTCTCGAGAGCCCCCAGTCTGCCGAGGAGGTCGAGCGCGCGGTGTCCGACGCGCTCGCCGGCCGCGCCGAGCTGCTCAGCCTGACGGACGAGCACGGGCGCCGGGTGCTGGTCCCCGCCGACCGCCTCGCCTACGTGGAGATCGGCGAGCCGGCCGTCCGGAAGGTCGGTTTCGGCGCGCTGTAGGGCTGCGCCCGCATCGCAGGAACGGCCGAGGGCCCGGTGACTCCACCGGGCCCTCGGCCGTTCTGGTGATCTTCTCCCCCCGACGGCGGTTGTGTGCCAGGCCACAGGGGTAGTACCGACTGGGACCGATCCCGTGCGGCCGCAGCCGTGCGGGGCGTCCCAGGCTCCGGGAGGGGATCGCATGCTCGTGTGGGAGACGATCGTGTTCGCCGCGGCGGGTCTCGTCGTGGGTCTCACCGCCGCCCGTCTCCTGCCCGGCAGGCTCCCCCGGCGTCCGCTGACGCTCGGCACGGGGGCCTGTGCGGGCGTGCTCGGCGGCTACGTGACCCGCACGGTGCTCGACGGCCCCGGCCACCTGCCCGTGGTCCTCCTCGGCGCCGTGCTGGTCTCCGCCGCGCTGGTCTCGCTGCTGGTGCGTTCCCGGCCGCCCGTCGCGGGCCGGGCGCGGACGGACGCCGCCCGCCGCCCCGGCCGGTCCGGGCGCGGCAGGTGCGCACGCCGATCGCCTAGGCGGCCAGGCCCAGGGCCGCCATCCGCTTGGTGTGGGCCTCGGTGATCCTGGTGAACATCCGGCCCACCTCGGCCAGGTCGAAGCCGTCGGCGATCCCGCCCACCAGCATCGTCGACAGCGCGTCGCGCTCGGCCACCACGCGCTGCGCCTGGCTCAGCGCCTCGCCCATCAGCCGGCGGGCCCACAGGGCGAGCCGGCCGCCGCAGCGCGGGTCCGCCTCGATCGCCGAGCGGACCTTCTCCACCGCGAACTGCCCGTGCCCGGTGTCGTCCAGCACCTTCAGGACCAGGGCCCGGGTGTCGGAGTCGAGCCGGGCCGCGACCTCGCGGTAGAAGTCCGCGGCGATCGCGTCGCCCACGTACGCCTTGACCAGGCCCTCCAGCCAGTCCGAGGGCGCGGTCTGCCGGTGGAACCCGTCCAGCGCGGCGGCGAACGGCTCCATCGCCGAGGCGGGGTCGACGTCGATCGCGGCCAGCCGGTCCCGCAGCCGCTCGAAGTGGTGGAACTCGGCCGAGGCCATCGCGGCCAGCTGCGCCTTGTCCTCGACGGCCGGGGCGAGCTTGGCGTCCTCGGCCAGCCTCTCGAACGCGGCCAGCTCGCCGTAGGCCAGCGCCCCCAGCAGGTCCACCACGGCGGCCCGGTACTGGGGGTCCGCGGACGCCCGCGCCCAGTCCTGTTCCGCGACGGACGACCCGGCGGCCTCCCCGGTGCTCGTCCCGGCGGTTTCGACGGTCTCGTCAGAGCTCTCCATGCTGCGCACAATAGCCCGCCGCGGCCCCGCGGTCGGCCCGCCGCCCGCCCTCCCCGGAAACACGGCAGGGGACGGATGCACACGTCCGGGGTATGGTGGTAAAGAGCCCGCCGGCAACGGCGGCTCGTTCGCAGATAGGCGGATGCCCGGTCGGTGGCCCGATCGGCTCCGAACCGACCGCCCTCCCGGACCCCTCCGGAGGGACAAGCTCGCGGCACGTGCGAGGGCAGCGGTCCCGCGCCACCCGGCTCCCCGCCGGACGACCATCCCGGCGCGGTCGGCGTCCCGGCACCGTGTTCGTACGGTGCGCCGGAACGACTCGACCCCCCTCGCCGCACCGTGCCGCGTCTCACAGAAGAGGCAAGCATCCTGTCCACGTTCCGAGACCTGGGAATCCTCCCCGAGACCGCCGAGGCCCTGGAGGCCGTCGGCATCACCACCCCCTTCCCCATCCAGGAGATGACGCTCCCCGTCGCGCTGAGCGGCAGCGACGTCATCGGCCAGGCGAAGACCGGCACGGGCAAGACCCTCGGCTTCGGCCTCCCGATCCTGGAGCGCGTCACCGTGCGCGCCGACGCCGAGGCCGGCCGGGCCGCGCCCGAGCAGCTCACCGACGTGCCGCAGGCGCTGGTCGTCGTCCCCACCCGCGAGCTGTGCCAGCAGGTCACCAACGACCTGCTCACCGCCGGCAAGGTGCGCAACGTCCGCGTCCTGGCGATCTACGGCGGCCGCGCCTACGAGCCGCAGGTGGAGGCCCTGAAGAAGGGCGTCGACGTGGTCGTCGGCACCCCCGGCCGCCTGCTCGACCTGGCCGGCCAGCGCAAGCTGGACCTGTCCGCGGTCCGCGTGCTCGTCCTGGACGAGGCCGACGAGATGCTCGACCTGGGCTTCCTGCCCGACGTCGAGCGGATCATCGAGCTGCTGCCGGCCAAGCGCCAGACGATGCTGTTCTCGGCCACCATGCCGGGCCAGGTCATCTCGCTGGCCCGCCGCTACATGAACCGGCCCACCCACATCCGGGCCACCGCCCCGGACGACGAGGGCGCCACGGTCGCCAACATCACCCAGCACGTCTTCCGGGCCCACTCCCTCGACAAGGTCGAGCTGGTCTCCCGGGTACTGCAGGCCGAGGGCCGCGGCCTGACGATGATCTTCTGCCGCACCAAGCGGACGGCGGCCGACGTCTCCGACCAGCTCTCCCGCCGCGGCTTCGCCGCGGGCGCCGTCCACGGCGACCTCGGCCAGGGCGCCCGCGAGCAGGCGCTGCGCGCCTTCCGCAACGGCAAGGTCGACGTGCTGGTGTGCACCGACGTGGCCGCGCGCGGCATCGACGTCGACGACGTCACCCACGTCATCAACTACCAGACGCCCGAGGACGAGAAGACCTACCTGCACCGGGTGGGCCGCACCGGGCGCGCGGGCAAGTCCGGCACCGCGATCACCCTGGTCGACTGGGACGACATCCCGCGCTGGCAGCTGATCAACAAGGCGCTGGACCTCCCCTTCAACGAGCCGGAGGAGACCTACTCCACCTCCGAGCACCTCTACGAGCTGTTGAACATCCCGGCAGGCACCACCGGCGTCCTGCCGCGCGCCGAGCGCACCCGGGCCGGGCTCGACGCGGAGGAGATCGAGGACCTCGGCGAGACCGGCGGCCGGGGAGCGCGCGGACGCGGCGGACGCGGCGGCCGGGACAAGGACGACGCCCCGGAGGCGGCCGAGGAGCCGAAGCGCACCCGCACCCCGCGCCAGCGCCGCCGCACCCGCAACGGCCGTCCGCTCGACGAGGCCGGGGCCGAGGCCGCCGGCACCGGTCCCGGGGCGGCGGAGTCCGCCGGGGACGGCGACGCCGCCGACGGGTCGCAGTCGGCGCCGCGCCGCCGGCGCCGCCGCACCCGCGCGGGCGGCGCCGAGGCCGGACAGTCCGCGGACACGCAGGGCGCGGTCGCCGTGCTCGAGGGCGGGGCTCCCTCCGCCGAGGACGGGGCCGGGGACGAGGCGGCGAAGCGCGTCCCGCGCCGGCGCCGCACCCGCGGCTCGGTCCACCGGGCCGCCGTCGCAGAGGCCACCGCCGGCACCGAGGTCCCGGCCCAGGCCGGCGGCCCGGACGCCGGGCCCGCGGCCGACACCGCCCCGGCGCGCCGCCGCACCCGCACCCGCACCCGCAGCGCCTCCGCCGCGGCCGAGGCACCGGCGGAGAGCTGACCCCGGTCCGCGGCACGGCACACGGCGGCCGGCCCTTCCCCCGGGGGAAGGGCCGGCCGCCGTCGTTCCCCCGCCCCCGCACCGGCGCCCCCGCCCCCTCCCCCGCTGCGGCCCGCACCTACCGCGCTGCGGCCCGCACCGCCCGCGCGTCGGCCCCGGTCCACCCGTACGCCGGGCGTCCCGTGCCGCCCGGCGGCCCCTTCCGGCGGCTAGCCTTCCGCGCATGAGTACGCCGCCGTTCCTCACACTCCCCAAGGTCGCCGTGGCACGCAGCCTGGAGACCCCGCGCGGCTCCTTCGCCGTGCACGACGCCTCGCCCCCGGCCGGGACGGCGGTGCGCGGCACCGCCCTCCTGGTGCCCGGCTTCACCGGGAGCAAGGAGGACTTCATCGCCCTGCTCCAGCCGCTGGCCGAGGCCGGCTACCGGGTCGTCGCGGTCGACGGACGCGGCCAGTACGAGAGCGGGGGCCCGCGCGACGAGAGCGCCTACGCCCTGCACGAGCTGGCGCTGGACGTCGTGGCTCAGGCCCGCGCCCTGGACGGCGACGGCTTCCCCGTCCACCTGCTGGGGCACTCCCTCGGCGGACTGATCGGCCGGGCGGCCGTGCTGCGCGACGCCTCCCCGTTCGTCTCCCTGACAATCCTCAGCTCGGGGCCCGCAGCGATCCACCACGAGCAGCAGGCCCGCACCAGGCTCCTGCTGGAGGCCCTGTCCGTGTACGACCAGGAGACGGTCTGGCGGGCGATGCGCGACCTGGACGCCGAGAACGGCCCGCGGCGCGACGTGCCGCCCGAGATCTCGGACTTCCTGCGCGCCCGGTGGCTGGCCACCGTGCCCGAGCAGCTGATCGCCACCGGCCGCCATCTGGTGTCCGAGCCGGACCGGGTGGACGAGCTGGCCGCGGTGGACCTGCCCAAGCACGTGGTCTCGGGGGCGCTCGACCACGCGTGGCCGGTCCCGTGGATGGACGAGATGGCCCTGCGCCTCGGCGCCCGCCGGCGGGTGATCGACGGCGCCGAGCACTCGCCGAACGTCGAGCGGCCCGCGGAGACGGCCCGCGCCCTGGCCGGTTTCTGGGACGAGGTCGCCCGGGAGGCGGACCGCTGAGGCCGCACGGCCGGGGCCGCACGACTGAGGGCGGAGGGCGGGGGCGGAGGGGTCAGAACTGTCCCTGGAGGTGTTCCCAGAAGCCGTCGCGCAGGACGCGCCGCAGGTCCGAGTGGGAGCGCAGGGAGTGCTGGAGCAGGCTCTCGGCCTCGACCAGCAGCTCCTGGTCGACCGCCCCGGGGAGCACGGGGTGTGCCGCGAGCAGCGGGGCGAGGTCGTCGCGGCCGCGGGTGGCCAGCCACTGGGCGGCAACCCTGGCGCCGACGAACCGGACCTCCTCCCGGGTGGGGGCGGGGCCGGGCCGGACGGAGGGGTCCGGCGGCGCCCCGTCCGCCCTGCCGGGGCGCCGACGCACGTAGGGCTCGCAGAAGTCGCGGGGGAAGACGCGCTGGCTGTCGGCCTCCCACAGCAGCGGGTCGGCCTGGTTCTTGCCGTAGGCGGCCTCGATGCCCCACAGGTGCACGCGCGCCCCGTACGCCTGGGCGGCCTCGACGGGGCTGACCAGGTCCTCGTCCCCGCTGACCAGCACGGCGTCGCTGATGGCCCGGTGGCGTGCGAGGGACTCCAGGTCGGAGCGGACGAGGGAGTCGACGCCCTTCTGCTGGTTGTGGGCGTTGAGGTTGCCCAGTCGCACCTTGACGTCGGGCAGCTCGGCGATCCGCCGCTGCTCGAGGGTGGGGACGCGCTGGCGGGCGCCGTCGTACCAGTACAGCCGCAGCAGGCGGCTGTCGGGGAAGATCGTGCGGGCGAGGTCGATGAACGCCTCGATGAGGTGCTCCGCGTCGAGGTCGAAGGTCCTGCGGTCCTCGCTGCCCGCGACGAGCTGCCCCATGGCCGCGTAGACGTATCCGGCGTCCACGAAGATCGCATGGGTGGAGGGGGTCGTCGCCACCTCGTTGAGCACGCGGCGCAGCAGGTCGTTGGTCTCGTCGATCCGTGCGGCGACGGCCGACATGGGGTCGTCCATGGTGGGTATGGTTCCTACCGGTGGGTAATTAGGCTGCGAAAAAATTTCTTTAGCACAGGGAAGATTTTCCCGGGTTCACGCGTTGGTACTGATGACACAACCTGCTCTCCGCTTGCAAGGAGTGCTTCACGCCCGACGAAGGGGAAGCTTCATGCGCTTCGAGATCATGCGCCTCGACGACCTGGACGGCAACGCCGTGGACAGCACCGTCGTGGACGCCGCCTCCGTCAAACAAATCGTGGACCTGGCCGCCGCAACCGGCCAGCGTCTCTACATCCGCCCGGCCGACTGACGCGCCGCGCAACGACGACCGCGCCCCGGCACCGAACCCTCGGTGCCGGGGCGCGCGACCGTCCCTCACGTCCCCTGGACGAACCCGGTGACGCCGTTGGCGATCTGCTGCACCGCGATCGCCGAGAGCAGCATGCCGGAGAGCCTGGTGACCAGGACGACGCCGCTGTCCTTGATCACCCGGATGACCGACAGCGAGAACCTCATGGCCAGCCACAGCACCAGGTGGACGGCGACGATCGCCCCCCAGACGGACACCTCCTGCGCCACACCCTCCGCCTTCTGCACGGCCAGGATGACCGAGACGATGGCGCCGGGCCCGGCCAGCAGCGGCATGCCGAGCGGCACGAGCGCGACGTTGACGTCCTTGGTCTGGGTCGGCTCCTCGGCCTTGCCCGTGAGCAGGTCCAGGGCGACGAGCAGGAGCAGCAGCCCGCCGGCGACCATCAGGGCGGGCACCGAGACGTGCAGGTAGTCCAGGACCTGCTGCCCGAAGACGCCGAAGACCGCGATCACCCCGAAGGCGACCAGCGCCGCCTGCCAGGCCATCCTGCGCTGCACCTTGGTGGCGCGGCCGGAGGTCAGGGCGAGGAAGATCGGGGTGATTCCCGGCGGGTCCATGATCACGAAGAGCGTGAGGAACACGGAGCCGAAGACGGTCGCGTCGAAGAGGTTCATGGTGGTGCTGCGGTGCCTGTCGCGGATCGGTGAAGAGGGGTGGGGAGGCCCGGCGGGGAGGCCGGACGGGAGGGCGGGGAGGGTCAGCGGCCCGTGAGGGGCACGGCGCCGGTGGCGCGGGAGACGATCTCCTCGTAGACCTCGGGGGCCGTGGTGTTCTCCCCCAGGAGGACGGTCTTGCGGGTCCCGTGGTAGTCGCTGGAGCCGGTGGCGAGCAGGCCGAGCCCGGAGGCGAGGTCGCGCAGCCGGGCGCGGGTGTCCGCGTCGTGGTCCGCGTGATCGACCTCGATGCCGTCCAGTCCGGCCGCGGCCAGCTCGACCAGCACGCTCTCGGGGACGACCTCGCCGCGCTTGACGGCCGCGGGGTGCGCGAAGACGCTGACCCCGCCGGCCTGCTCGACCAGGCGGACGGCCTCGAACGGGTCGAGCTCGTGCTTCTCGGCGTAGGCCCGGCCGCCGTTGGCGAGCCACTGCGGGGTGAAGGCCGAGGCGACGTCCGGCACGACCCCCAGCTCGACCATGGCGGAGGCCACGTGCGGGCGGCCGACCGCGCCGTCCCCCGCCAGCTCCTCCACCCGCTCCCAGGTGACCGGGACGCCCAGGGCCCGCAGCTTGTCGACCATGACGCGGGCGCGACGCGCCCGGTCGTCGCGGACCAGCTCGCGCTCCCGGCGCAGCTCGGGCTCGTCGGGGTCGAAGAGGTAGGCCAGCATGTGCATGCTGACGCCGCCGATCCGGCAGGACAGCTCCGCGCCGGTGACCAGGGTCAGCGGTGCGCCGAGGTCGCGCAGCGCCGCGGCCGCCTCCGCGTGGCCGCCGACGGTGTCGTGGTCGGTCAGGGCCACGACGTCCAGTCCCGCGGCGGCGGCGTTGCGGACCAGCAGGGCCGGGGTGTCCGATCCGTCGGAGGCGGTGGAGTGGGTGTGCAGGTCGATGCGCACGGGGACGGGCTCCAGACGGCGGGACGTGGCGGAACATGGCGGGACGCCTGTCAGGATATCCGCCGAAAGAGGTACGTCCGGTACGCCCCGTACGCCCGGTCACCCCAGGAGACGGGGCGAGAGGGCTCCTATCGGCAGCAGCTCCACCTCCGCGCCGGCCTCCCTGAGGTCGGTGAGGACCAGCTCGTCGTACATCATCAGGCCCGACTGCTCCGGCCACACCACGGCCCACAGCCACAGCCCGCCCGCCTCCCCGGCGAAGACGGCCCGGTCCGCGGGCGTGCCCTCCACGTGCCACAGGGGGGTGGGCCGCCCCTTGGCGACGACCTTGGTGTGCGGCGGTTTGTCCGTGCACATGCCGGGGCCGGGGTCAGGTCCTTCGATGCCCGCGAAGCGGGCCCCCAGGCCGACGCCGAGCTCCTCGGCGATCAGCAGCATGTCCCCCGGCCCGCCCAGGGGGGCCGGGCCGGAGCAGGCCACGACCGTGGCACGGCCGCCGGACACGTCGTCGCCCGCGTAGGCGACGCCGGTGAACAGCCACCCGACCGGTATGGGCCAGGGCAGCCACACCGGCACCTTCGCCCTGTTGACGGCCACTCCCAGCGCTTCCACGCTCGGCGGGACCACGGGTTGCAGCGGATGGACCGCGCCGTGCGCGTCGCACTGCCAGGAATCCGAGAAGAGGCCGGGCGCCCTGACTCGGCCACCGCACTTCGGGCAACTGGGTTCGCCCCTCATAAGGCCCAACGGTCCTCCATCGGTCCGCGCGCAGTCAAGGACGATCACCCGTCCGGCGGTGCACCCGTCCGCCCCGCGGGAGCCGGGGCCCGGGGGCCGGCAGGGCCGGCGGGGCCGGCGGGGCCCGGGGTCAGTCGTCCAGGCGTACCGGGCGGCGCCGCGGGTCCCTCAGGTCGGTGCCGTGGCGCAGCCAGCGCTCCTGCAGCGCGGCCGCTCCGTGCACCCGCTTCCAGGCCGCCTCGGTCGGCGTCATCGGCAGGAGCGGCAGGAAGCGGACGGGGTCCATCGGGGGGTCGAGCTCCAGGTCCTCCACCAGTCCCCCCGACTCGGCGACCAGCACGGCGGTGAAGGGCGCCTCCGGCCACAGCGGCCCGCCCACGTCCAGGGACGCGCCCGGGGCCACCACCACTCCCTCCACCTGCGGGGAGGCGGCCAGGGTGGCCAGGGTGCGCAGCACCCCGTCGGTGTCCGCGCGTCCGGCGCGCACCGAGAGCAGCAGCTCCGCCCGGGGCCCGCGCAGCGGGTCGGCGACGGCGGCCGTGGGGTCGGTCATCGGCTGCCGGGCCATTCCGAGGGTGACGTACCGCACGACGTCCGGTTCCGCCCCGTCGACGCCGCCGGCCCCGAAGTACCGCAGCACCTCGATGCGTTCGGCGCCGAGGAAGGTGACCGCAGCGCGGCCCGAGGGCTCGCCGAACGCGGTGCGCAGCCGGGCTTCCACCAGAGCGAGTACGTCGACCATGCATGGAGCATAAAGCGTCTAAGGAAAGGGTAAAGATGGGTCTTGCGGTCGGAGCGGCCTGTTACGCTTGGCCGTCGGTCGAGGTGAGGGTGTCGCGCTGCGTGCGCGCCCCGGGGTGCCCGACCGCGCACGATCCGGAACTTCCCCCAGGGGACAAGGCCGAGGGAGGTGGGCTGCGGTGGATCCTAGCCGACCGTGCAGTACCGGCAGCTCTCCCGCGCGGTACGTCCCTCCCGTGATCTGACGGCCCGTCCACGACGGCCCGACGCCCTTCATACCCTGCCGCTGATCGGCAAAACACCAGGGCTGAGACTTTCTTCACCGGGAAGACGCGCACCGTACCGGAGAGCGCCGGAGCTTCGCTTTGATTCCCGTTCAGGCGAGAAGCCGCCGCCGCACCGAGCGTCGCGCACCGCCGCCCTCCCGGGCCCGTTCGGCCCACGGCAGAGGGCCCCGGTGCGTCCCTCTCCGGAGGAGCCGGCGGCCGGCCCGCGAAGGAGCCAGCAATGTCGATGATCCGTGATCTGCGCGCAGTGGTCCGCCCCGCACTCCGCCGGGGCGCCGGCCCCTACGAACCGGCCGCCTCCCGGCCCGGGCCCAGCGCCGTCGTGGACTGCGCCGTCTACTCCGGCGGCCGCCGGGCCGGCGAGCGCGCGACGCCGGGGGAGGCCCTGGAGCAGGTGCGCGGCCCGGGCCGCGCCGCGGGCGACTTCGTCTGGATCGGGCTGCACGAGCCCACCGAGCGGGAGTTCTCCGGCATCGCCGAGGAGTTCGGGCTCCACCCGCTGGCCGTCGAGGACGCAGTGCACGCCCACCAGCGGCCCAAGCTGGAGCGCTACGACGAGACCCTCTTCACCGTCTTCAAGACCATCCGCTACGTCGAGCACGCCGAACTGACCGCCACCAGCGAGGTGGTGGAGAGCGGCGAGATCATGGTCTTCACCGGCCGGGACTTCGTGATCACCGTGCGGCACGGCGGCCACGGCAGCCTGCGGTCGCTGCGGCACCGCCTGGAGAGCGACCCCGAGCTGCTGGCCAAGGGCCCCTCCGCGGTGCTGCACGCCATCTCCGACCAGGTGGTGGACGGCTACCTGAGCGTGGCCGAGGCGGTGCAGGACGACATCGACGAGGTGGAGATCGAGGTCTTCTCCGCCCAGCAGGGCAAGGGCCGCCGGGGCGGCGACGCCGGGCGGATCTACCAGCTCAAGCGCGAGGTCCTGGAGTTCAAGCGGGCCGTCTCCCCGCTGCTGCGGCCGATGCAGCTGCTGTCCGAGCGGCCGATGCGGCTGGTCGACCCCGACATCCAGAAGTACTTCCGCGACGTGGCCGACCACCTCGCCCGGGTCAACGAGCAGGTGGTCTCCTTCGACGACCTGCTCAACTCCATCCTCCAGGCCAACCTCGCGCAGGTCACCGTCGCCCAGAACGAGGACATGCGCAAGATCAGTGCGTGGGTGGCGATCTTCGCCGTCCCGACGATGATCGCCGGCATCTACGGGATGAACTTCGACCACATGCCCGAGCTGCACTGGCGGTACGGCTACCCGGCGGTGCTGGTCATGATCGTCGTGGCCTGCGTGGGCATCCACCGCGGCTTCCGCCGCAACGGCTGGCTGTAGCCCGCCGCAGGGCGGCCCGCCCCGCTTCCCGGCCCTCCGCCACACTTCCGTCCGCCTCCCCGCCCCTGCGCCGTCCGCCTCCCCCGGCCCGTCCGCCACGCCGTAAGCTGCGGACATGACCGAGACCACTGCCGCCGTGGGGCCGGAACTGCTCGACCGGGCCCTGATCGAGGAGTCCGCGAAGAAGTCCGCACTGGTGTGGGTCCAGGGGGCGCAGGGACCGGCCCGGGCGCTGTGGCACGTGTGGCACGACGGCGCCGTCTGCGTGGTCGGGGACGGCCCCGGGGAGCAGCCCCTGCCCGGTCTCGTCGACGGCGGGAGCGCCCGGGTCACCGTGCGCAGCAAGGACTCCTGGGGCCGGCTGGTCGCCTGGCCGGCGCGGGTCGTGGAGCAGGCTCCGCGCAGCGAGGGCTGGGAGGCGGCGGTCTCCGAACTGAAGGGCAAGCGGCTCAACGCCCCCGACACCGAGACGATCGCGGACCGCTGGGCGGAGCAGTGCCGGGTGCTGCGGCTGGAGCCGGACGGCGCGCCGGCGGAGCGGCCGGGGGCGATGCCGGACGGCTCCCTCGCCGCGCGTCCGGTCGACACCCCGGTGACCACCCGCACCCCGGCTCCCCCGGCCCTGCCGAGGCTGCTGTTCCGCCGCGGACGCCGCGGCTGACCGCCACCGGGCGCCGTGCCCGCCCGGCGCCGTGCCCGCCTGGCGGTCAGGAGGCTCCGGTGATCTCCTCGCCGTAGTCCAGGACCTGCTTCTCCTCCGGGGCCTTGAGGGTGAAGGGCTCGTTCCAGTCGCTGAGGGTCAACACCCCGGCGTCACCGGCGCGTTCGTACCGCAGGGGGTAGGGCTTGCCCTGGAGGGAGACCGCCAGGGCGCCGCCGTGGCCGCCGTCCGCCGCCAGTTCGACGGTCTTCGTGCCGTTGACCGTGCCCCGCTTGCCGACCGCGAGCCTGCCGTCCAGGACGAAGAGGTCGCCCAGGAGCACGTCCTTGTGGGTGAAGCCGGAGAACCGCCGGTAGGCCGGGTCGTCGGAGGAGACCTTGACGTACTTGCCCGCGAGTTTGCGCGCGGCCTTCTCCGACGTGGAGTCCTCGCCGGCCTCTCCGTCGAGGTAGAAGCTCTCGTCGGCCTTGAGGTACAGCTGCTCGCCGATCCTGAGCAGTTCGAAGGTGTGGCCGCGCAGGGTCATCTCCCCGACGCCGCCGTCCTCGGTGAGCCGCATGTCCATGCGGTACTTCTTGCCCTTGCTGATGACCGTGCCGGCCAGCCGGACCGCCTCGGCGTCGGACGCGGCGCTGCGCGTCTTCGCCTCGATCTTCTTCGGGGTCAGTTTCGCGACGCCGTTGGTGCCCGCGTCCGGATCGGGGGGTTCCTCCCCGCAGCCCGCCAGCACGACCGCGCCCAGGAGGCAGGCGAGCACGGCGGCGGCCACCGACCGGGCGCGGGGAGATGTGGTCACGCTTCCTCCGAGTACGTTCGGGGCAGGGATCGGCGGCAAGAAGCTACCGCAAGGTACTCGGGTTCGCCGACCCGGCGGCCCCCGCGACCCGGAGCGTCCCGCCGGGCTGCGGGCGGCGGGGCCGGGTTACGCTGAACCGGGCCCGAGGGGACACGAGGCACTGATTCTCCGGGAGGGAGGGAGCGGCATGGCGTCCGGAACCTCCCGCATCTTCATCTCGCACCTCTCCGGGGTGGCCGTCTTCGACCCGAACGGCGACCAGGTGGGGCGGGTGCGTGACGTCGTCGCGACCCTGCGGCCCGGCGGGCGCCCGCCGCGCGTCCTGGGCTTCGTGGTCGAGGTGGTCGGCCGGCGGCGGATCTTCCTGCCCATCACCCGGGTCACCAGTCTGGAGTCCGGGGAGCTGATCACCACCGGCCTGGTCAACATGCGCCGCTTCGAGCAGCGGCCCACCGAGACCCTGGTGCTCGGCGAGATGCTGGACCGCAAGGTCCGCCTGGCGGAGACCGGGGACGAGGTGACCGTGCTGGACGTGGCGATGAGCCGCTCGCCGCAGCGCCGCGACTGGGAGATCGACAAGGTCGCAGTGCAGCGGGGCAGGGGCGGTGCGCTGCGCCGCCGCGGCGAGACGCTGACCGTGGAGTGGTCCGCGGTGAGCGGGTTCTCGCTGGAGGAGAAGGACCAGGGCGCGGCGAACCTGCTGGCCACCTTCGAGCAGCTGCGCCCCGCCGACCTGGCGAACGTCCTGCACCACCTGTCCGCCAAGCGCCGCGCCGAGGTGGCCGCCGCGCTGGACGACGACCGGCTGGCCGACGTCCTGGAGGAGCTGCCCGAGGACGACCAGGTGGAGATCCTGGGGAAGCTCAAGGAGGAGCGCGCCGCGGACGTGCTGGAGGCGATGGACCCCGACGACGCGGCCGACCTGCTCTCCGAGCTGCCGGAGAGCGACCAGGAGCGGCTGCTCACCCTGATGCGCCCCCAGGAGGCGGCCCCGGTGAGGCGGCTGCTGGCCTACGAGGAGCGCACCGCGGGCGGGCTGATGACGACCGAGCCGATCGTGCTGCGCCCGGACGCGACGGTGGCGGACGCGCTGGCCCGGGTGCGCAACCAGGACCTGTCGCCCGCCCTGGCCGGGCAGGTGTTCGTGTGCCGGCCGCCCGAGGAGACCCCGACCGGCAGGTACCTGGGCGTGGTGCACTTCCAGCGGCTGCTGCGGGACCCCCCGTTCACCCTGGTGGGCGCGATCGTCGACGACGGCCTCCAGCCGCTGTCGCCGGACACCCCGCTGTCCGAGGTGGCCGGCTACCTCGCCACGTACAACCTGGTGGGCGCCCCGGTCGTCGACGAGTACGGGCACCTGCTCGGCGCGGTGACCGTGGACGACGTGCTGGACCACCTGCTGCCCGAGGACTGGCGGGAGTCCGGGACGCACGACACCGCGGCGGTGTCGTCGTCCGCGGGGTCCGGCGGGTCCGGGCACCGCGGGGAGGCCGCCGATGGCGGCCGGTGACCGCCGCGGGGACCCGCGGGTCCGGCGGCGGACCGGCTCGACCGCCGCGGGGCCGGCCGGGTCCCGGCGCGTCCGGCTGGACCAGCCGCGCGCCGAGCGCCGCCAGCTGGTGCGGCTGCCCGCCTACGACCCGGAGGCGTTCGGCCGGCTCTCCGAGCGGATCGCCAGGTTCCTGGGGACGGGCCGGTTCATCGTCTGGATGACGGTCCTGGTCACCCTGTGGGTGCTGTGGAACACGGTGGCCCCGAAGGCCCTGCGGTTCGACGAGTACCCGTTCATCTTCCTGACCCTGATGCTGTCCCTGCAGGCCTCCTACGCGGCCCCGCTGATCCTGCTCGCGCAGAACCGTCAGGCCGACCGGGACCGGATCAACCTGGAGCAGGACCGGGCGCAGAACGAGCGCAGCATCGCCGACACCGAGTACCTCACCCGGGAGGTCGCCGCGCTGCGGACGAACCTGGGCGAGGTGGCGACCCGCGACTACCTGCACACGGAGATCAACGGCCTGCGGTCCGACCTGCAGGACCTCCTGCAGGCGCTGGAGGGCGGGGGCGGGGCCGGCGGCGGTGCGACGGCGTCGCGGGAGCGCTGAAACGCCGCGGCCCCGGCACGGCGGGAACCCGTCCCGCCGTGCCGGGGCCGCGAGGCCGGCCGCGTGCCGTCAGCCGCGCGGCGCGGAGCCCTTCCAGACCTGGTTGAGCGCGCCCTGGTAGTAGATCGGCGTGGTGCCGAACACGAAGCACAGCAGGATGCCGACCAGGCCCGAGCAGCTCTCCGGCTGCCCGGCGAGGCTCTGCGCCCGGCGGATCCGGCCCGCGGTGTTCGCCAGGGAGACGAACGGCGGCACGATCAGGACGCCGCCCAGGGTGATCGCCAGCAGCGAGACGCCGGGCGAGGACTTGATGCTCGGGTCGAAGTCCCGCAGCTCGCGGTTGATCTTGTAGTACCAGACCAGGTAGTAGATGCCGAAGGTGACCAGGGTGAGCAGCCAGACGGCCACCGGCCCCCGGGTCTTGCCGACGGTGCGCGCGCCGGCGGGCGCGCCGGAGGCGGCCTCGGCGGAATTCGTTGCGGACATGGGTGTCCCCCCACAGTGCTTCAAGGAATCGCGTAGTGCGAACACGAAGGTACCGGATGACGCGGACATGACCCACATGTCGGTGTGATCGATATCCACCGTCCGGGGGACGGGCAACCGCCCGGACCGCGCCGCGCGGGTCGTACCATTCGGGTTATGGCTACCGACACTCCCCCAGGCTCCGCCCCCTCCGAGGAGGAGGTGCGCGCCGCTCTGGCGACGGTGAACGACCCGGAGATCCACCGGCCGATCACCGACCTCGGCATGGTCAAGTCCGTCGGGATCACCGACGGCGGCGCGGTGAGCGTGGCCGTCTACCTGACCGTCTCCGGATGCCCGCTGCGCGACACCATCACCCGCGAGGTGACGGAGGCCGTGTCGAAGGTCGCCGGCGTCACCTCGGTCTCGGTCGAGCTGGACGTGATGAGCGACGAGCAGCGCCGCGAGCTGGCCTCCGTGCTGCGCGGGGGCGCCCCCGAGCGGGAGATCCCGTTCGCCAAACCCGGCTCGCTGACCCGGGTCTACGCGGTGGCCTCCGGCAAGGGCGGTGTCGGCAAGTCCTCGGTGACGGTCAACCTGGCCGCCGCGATGGCCGCGGACGGGCTGAAGGTCGGCGTCGTCGACGCCGACATCTACGGCCACTCCGTGCCCCGCATGCTCGGCGCGGACGGCCGCCCCACCCAGGTCGAGAACATGATCATGCCGCCGTCGGCCAACGGCGTGAAAGTCATCTCCATCGGCATGTTCACCCCGGGCAACGCCCCCGTGGTGTGGCGCGGCCCGATGCTGCACCGCGCCCTCCAGCAGTTCCTCGCCGACGTCTACTGGGGCGACCTGGACGTGCTGCTGATGGACCTGCCCCCGGGCACCGGCGACATCGCCATCTCGGTGGCCCAGCTGGTCCCCAACGCCGAGATCCTGGTGGTGACCACGCCGCAGCAGGCCGCGGCCGAGGTGGCCGAGCGGGCCGGCAGCATCGCCGTGCAGACCCACCAGAAGATCGCCGGCGTGATCGAGAACATGGCCGGCCTCCCCTGCCCGCACTGCGGCGAGATGGTGGACGTGTTCGGCGCCGGCGGCGGCCAGCAGGTCGCCGACGGCCTGACCCGCACCACCGGTGCGACCGTGCCCGTGCTCGGCTCGATCCCGATCGACGTGCGGCTGCGCGAGGGCGGCGACGACGGCCGTCCGGTCGTGCTCTCCGACCCCGAGTCCCCGGCCGGCGCCGCACTGCGGTCCGTGGCGGGCAAGCTCGGCGGGCGGCAGCGCGGCCTGTCCGGGATGTCGCTGGGGCTCACCCCGCGCAACAAGTTCTGAAACACCCCCGGTCCCGCGGCGCCCGCACCCCGGTGGCGCCGTGGGACCGGGCGCCGCACGACCGGCGCCGGGCGACCGGGCGCCGCACGACCGGGCACTGCACGGCGCAGCCCCGCGCGAAGGGGTCCTGCACGGCGTAGCACTGCACGGCCGGTGCCGGGCGGGGTGCGGCGGCGGGGTCAGTGCGCGTAGGCGGTGATGTCCTCGATCACCGAGAAGCCCAGGCCGTAGGCGCTCATGCCGCGCCCGTAGGCGCCCAGGTGCACTCCCCCGGCCGAGCCCGCCAGCACCCAGCCGTACTCGGACTCGCGGTAGTGGAACGGGGTCGGCCGGCCGTCCACCGGCAGGGTCAGGGACGCCCACGCCGGGCCGTCCAGGTCGTCGGCCAGCTCCCAGGCGAGCGCGGTCTGCTGGTCCAGCCACTTCTGGCGCAGCGTGTGGTCGATCCCGGTGGGCCAGGTGCCGGCCAGCAGCCCCGAGCCCGCCAGCCAGGCCGCCGACGACACCGAGGTCGCCTCGAGGTGCCCGGTGTCGTCCGCGCTGCGCCGCTCGGGACGGCGGGCCACCGTCACCACGGCGGTGAACCGGCGGGCCCCCTTGACCTCCAGGTTCCTCGACGGCGGGTCCCCGTGACCGGTGGACCCGTGGTCCACCGTGCCGTCGGCCCCGGCCCCCACCTGCATGAGCCAGCGCGGCCCCCGGTGGGTGCCGTCCAGTCCGTACCAGGGGAAGTCGGCCCTGAGGTAGCCCTCGACCGCGCCGGCCGGCGCACCGGCGCCGGCGGTCCGTCTGCCGGCCGTCGATTCCTCTCCGGTGCGACTCGTCGTCGTCTCCATGTGCGCGGCGCCTCCTCGATGCCTCATCGGTGCACGCCCCGAGCCCGGGGACGCCCCTGGGGCGCCCCCACAATAACCATCCGGGGCGGCCGGGGCCCGGTAGGTGTCCCCCGTTCCGCCCCGGCGGCGCCGGACGGGCCCGGAGGGCCCCCGGAAGCCCGCAGGAGCCGTAGCAGGACGGCGGGGGACGTCGCGGCGCGCGGGGGCCGTCGTACGGGGCTCGCCGGGCCCGCGGGGGCCGTCTCCGCCGCGGGAGGGGGCTAGGTGGCGTCCGGGTCGAAGGGCGGCCGCTCGTCGGGCCGGACCGGGTCCTGCTTGCGCAGCGACGGCGCGGAGCCGGAGGAGCGGCTCCTGCCGTTGACGGCGTCGGTGACCGACGCCGTCTCCTCCTTGAGGTCGAACCCGCTCCTGATCTCCTTCAGGCCCAGGTCGTCGCCGTCGTCGAGGAGGTTCTTGCGGACGAAGGTGCGCGGGTTGAGGTCCTCGAACTCGAAGTCCTTGAACTCCGGGCCGAGCTCGTTGCGGATGTCCTCCTTGGCGCTGTCCGAGAAGGCACGCACCTTGCGGACGAACCGGGAGATGTCCTGGATCACCTTGGGGAGCTTGTCGGGGCCGAAGACGAGCACTCCCAGGATCACGAGCGCCACGAGCTCGAACGCCCCTATGTCGGAGAACACTCTGCAGCTCCTCGGTTCGTCGGCGGCCGCGTTCCACGGTACATTCCCGCGGCCCTGCACCGGCAGGTTACGCGGGCAAGCGTACGTCCCGGCGGCGGCGCGGTGTCAGTCATCCGTCGCGCTGCCGAGGGTGAGGGTGATGGTCCGCTCCTTCCCGTCGCGCTCCACGGTCAGTTCCATGCGGTCCCCCGGGCGGCGGCTGCGGATCTTGACGATCAGCTCCTCGCCGTTGCGCACGCGGTCGCCGTCGACCTCGGTGATGACGTCGCCCGGTTCGATGCCCGCCTCGTCCCCGGGGCCCCCGGGGCTGACCGTACGGCCGCTCCCGTCCTTCTCGCTCACCTTGGCGCCGATGCCGTCGTACGCCATGTCCACGGTGACGCCGATCACCGGGTGGGTGGCCCGGCCGGTCGCGATCAGCTCCTCGGCGACCCGCTTGGCCTGGTTGACCGGTATCGCGAAGCCCAGTCCGATGCTGCCCCCCTGGCCGCCGCCGAAGGGGTCGGTGCCGGAGTCGGCGGAGCGGATCGCGGTGTTGATGCCGATTACCCGCCCCCTGGAGTCCACCAGCGGCCCGCCGGAGTTCCCCGGGTTGATGGGGGCGTCGGTCTGCAGGGCGTTCACGTACGAGACGTCGGAGCCGTCGGTCTCGCCGCCCGCAGTGATCGGGCGGTCCTTGGCGCTGATGATGCCCGAGGTGACGGTGCCCTCGAGGTCGTAGGGGGCGCCGATGGCCACCACCGGGTCGCCGACCCGGACCGAGTCGGAGTTGCCGAGCACCAGGGGCTTCGGGCCGGGCTTCCCGTCGACCTCGATCACCGCGAGGTCGTAGCCGCTGTCCCGGCCGACGATCTCCGCCTTGCGGACGTCACCGTCGTTGAAGGTCACCGAGATGGTGCCGCCGTCGGCGGCGGGCTCGACGACGTGGTTGTTGGTGATGATGCGGCCGGAGCCGTCCAGGACGAACCCGGTCCCGGTCCCCTCCTCGCCCCCGCCGCGGACGTGGATGTAGACCACGCCGGGCAGGGTGGCGGCGGCTATACCGGCCACGCTGTCCGGGTCCCGGTGCCCGCTCTCGGCCGGTGCCTGCGGGATGGTGACGACGCCGCCGTCGCGCAGGGAGGCCCCGACCGTGCCGCCCAGCCCGCCCGCGACCAGGGCGATCAGCAAAGCGCCGACGAGCAGCCGCCCGCGGCGGCGGCCGCGCCCCTCCGGGGCGGGGGCGGGCGGCGGCGCGCCCCACGGGTCGTAGCGGCTCCACGTGCCCTGCGGCTGCGGGTACGCGGGGAGGCGGAGGCCCTCCGGGGGCGTGGCGGGCTGCGGGGAGGGCGGGCCCGCCGGGTGCGGGGCGTACGGGTACGCCGGGGGCGCGCCGGCCCCGGCGGGGTGCTGGACCGGGGGCGCGGGGGCCCACGGGCCGGGCCGCCCGTAGGGCGGGGTGCCGTAGGGGTCCCTGGGGTGCGCCGGCGGCGCCGGGGCCCCGGAGGGCGGCACGGTGACGCCCGGGACGGTGTCGTCCTCGGCCGACGTGCCGTGCACGGGCTCCGCCGGGGACGCGGCCCCGTCCTGCGGAGCACCGCCGTCCTGCGGCGCACCGTCGGCCGGGGCGCCCTCCTCCGGTGCGGCGGCGGCCGGGGGCGGCGCGAGGGCGGCGAGCCGGACCGTGGCGCGGTCCCCGGCCGCGGACGAGGGCGGGGGTGCGGACGGGTGTGCGGACGGTTCGGACGCCGGTCCCGCCGCACCGTCCGCCGTGCCGCCGGGAGCGGGCCGGGGAGGCGGGGCGGGTACGGGGGCCGCCGCGGTCCGGGGGGACGCGGCGTCCGGGCCGGGCCGGCTCCACCACTGCGGGCCGGTGCCCTTGCCCTCGTTCATCGAGCCTCCTCGCGAGCCCCCTCGGCCCTGGCGGTGCTGTGTCGTACCGGGTCCGCACCCGGGCGTCCCGGGTGCGGACCGTGCTTTACGGTACCGGCTCAGCGGCCGGGGCCGGGGCCGGCGGGGGAGTGCGTGGGCGCCGTGAGCGTGGTGGGCGCGGGTGTGGCCGGTCCCTGCCCGGGCACCACGAGCGGGACCGCGGGGGGACTGACCGCGGAGGCCGGCAGCAGCCCGCCGGACGGCCCGTCGATCAGGCCCGCCTGCCGGACCGGCACACTGAGCGTGCCCGTCCCGTGGTTCTGCGTCTCCCGCAGGCCGGCGGTGCCGACCGTCCCCGCCGTGCCGACCGTCAGCGGGGTGACCGTGTTGCCCTGGTCCTCGCTCCGGCCGGTGCCGTTGACGCCGCCGGCGGGCAGCGCCCCGCCCAGTGCGATCGCCGCCACGGAGAAGGCGCCGGCCGCGGCGAAGGCGAGCCTCCGGCTGCGTCCGGCCGACGCCGCCACGGCGTGCGGCGCGGGGCGGGAGTGCGCGCGGGAGGGCGTGCGGGAGGGCATCCGGTGGATGCGGAACTCGAAGCGGTCCGCCCGGGCGCCGGGCACCGGGCCGCCGGGGCCCGTGCCACCCGGACGCGCCGGCCCGTCCAGCGGCGAGACGTCGCCGGCGGGCAGGCCCTGGAGCCTGGCGAGGAGCCCCTCGGAGGGGCCGGGACCGACGGCCGCGGCGAGGACGTTCTTCACCCGGCGCTGCTCGTCGGCCTCCCTCCTGCACTGCGGACAGGTGGCGAGGTGCGCCAGCACCCGCTCCCTGCTGTCGTGCCCCAGCTCGCCGTCCACGAAGGCGGCCAGGCGGTCGCCGAGGTGGAGCTCGGCCGCCTGTTCCGCCCCCCGGGGGAAGCCCGCCGCGCCGCCGTCCGCCGCGCTCACGATCTTCCCCGCTGCGCGGACTCCCCCGGCACGTCCGCACCGACCGCGGCCGGGGAGCGGGTGGGGCGGGCGGCCGGCTCGCGGTGCTTGAGCGCCTTGCGCAGGTGGGAACGGCCGCGGTGGATGCGGCTGCGGACGGTGCCGAGCTTGACGCCCAGGGTGGCGGCGATCTCCTCGTAGGACAGGCCCTCGATGTCGCACAGCACGACCGCGGCGCGGAACTCGGGCTGGAGGGTGTCGAGCGCCTGCTGGACGTCCGCGTCGAAGTGGGTGTCGGAGAAGTGCTGGGCGGGCGACGGCTCGCGGCTGGGGAGCCGCTCGGCGGCGTCGTCGGCGAGCGCGTCGAAGCGGATCCGCTGGCGGCGGCGCACCATGTCCAGGAAGAGGTTGGTGGTGATGCGGTGCAGCCAGCCCTCGAAGGTGCCGGGGGTGTAGGTCGACAGCGACCGGAAGACGCGGACGAAGACCTCCTGGGTGAGGTCCTCGGCGTCGTGCTGGTTGCCCGTCAGCCGGTAGGCCAGGCGGTAGACCCGCGCGCTGTGCGTGCTGACGATCTCCTCCCACGAGGGAGGCGTCCAGGCCGCGCCGCCCGGGTCCGTGTCGAACGTGGCCGTGGTGGCCGCGGCCTCGGCGGCGCCCTGCGGACGGTCAGCGGTGTCAGTCACGGATCTCGGCCCGCCCGACGGTACGCGAAGGCGAGGGAACGCCTTTCGGCCGCCGGTCGTGGCCGCACCTCCCCTGTCGGCTCTGGTGGTGTCCAGTAGAGCCCCTACCATATCCGCCTCGCCCGTTAGCTCCGGATAAGAGTCTTTGCCTCCGCCGTACCTGCCGGGCCTTCGAGCCGCCCGGTTTCCTCACCCCCGTCAACGCCCGGTCTCATCTGCGGGTTCCCGAGCGCAACGGATACAGTCGCCCCGGGCCGGCACCGCACGGCCGGAATGAGGGCACTGCGGCGACAGGAGAGGGCCATTACCGGCAACCGGCAGACGAGCTGGGCGTTCGCCGACGCGTACCCGGGTGAGGACGACGCCATGCTGCGCGCCCGCGACCTGGCGCACGCGGTCGGGGTGCGCACCGTCTCTCCCGGCACGGGCACGGCGCTGCGCCTGCTCGCCGCGGCGGCCGACGCCAAGGCGGTGGCCGAGATAGGCACCGGGACCGGGGTCTCGGGCATCCACCTGCTGCGGGGCATGCGGCCGGACGGCGTGCTGACCACCGTGGACACCGAGCCGGACCGCCAGCAGCTGGCCCGCGAGGTGTTCGCGCTGGCCGGCTTCGCCGCCAACCGGGCCCGGTTCATCCCCGGCCGCGCCCTGGACGTGCTGTCCCGGCTCGCCGACGGCGGCTACGACATGGTCTTCTGCGACGGCGACCGGGCCGAGTACCCCGAGTACCTGGCGGAGTCGCTGCGCCTGCTGCGGCCGGGCGGGCTGGTCTGCTTCGAAGGGGTCTTCGCCGACGGCCGGACGGTGGACGGGGCCCACCAGGAGGACGAGGTGGCCGGCCTGCGGGAGCTGGTGCGCGACGTCCGCGACAGCGACGCCCTGGTGCCCGCGCTGCTGCCGACCGGCGACGGCCTGCTGTGCGCGGTCTACCGGGGCTGACCGGCCGGTCCGCCGGGGCCGGCCGGCCCGGAGCGCTCCCCGGAAAAGACCCGGCCCCCGCCGGACCGTGTCCGGCGGGGGCCGCAGGCTCGTACGCTGCGCCGCGAAGGCGGTCAGCCGCAGGCCTTGTTCAGGGCCTCGCCCAGCGCCTCGGCCTCGTCGGGGGTCAGCTCGACGACGAGCCGCCCGCCGCCTTCGAGCGGAACGCGCATGACGATGCCCCGCCCCTCCTTGGTCACCTCGAGCGGGCCATCACCCGTCCGCGGCTTCATGGCCGCCATGCTCGTTCCCCTTCCTGAAACCAGCTCTTCGCAACCGGGGGCCCAGGCGCCACCGGACTCGAACACATTGGTTCAAGGCCATTATCCCGCATCCCGGGACCCGATGACCAACACCAGTTCCTATCGGTTCGACATCTCACACCCCCAAAACCCCCCATTCCGGGGACCGGACTGCGATACTTCGCCGGTCTTTCGGAGCCGTGTAGTGCGGTGGAACGCGGAAAACCGCCGTGAATCCGTGTGACGTGCTGTTGAGTGCTGTGGAGTGGGAGGACGCGCCATGTCCGATGTCGTGCTGTACGAGGTGAGTGACGGTCTCGCGACCGTGACGCTGAACAGGCCGGATGCGATGAACGCCCTGAGCCGGGAGCTCAAGGAGGCCCTGCGCGACACGCTGCAGCAGGCCGCCGCCGACACCTCGGTGCGGGCCGTGCTGCTGACCGGCCGCGGCAGGGCGTTCTGCGTGGGGCAGGACCTCAAGGAGCACATCGGCAGCCTCCGGCAGGACCGGGAGCAGGGCACCCGCCTGACGATGACCACCGTCAAGGAGCACTACAACCCGATCACCACGGCCATCGCCACGATGCCCAAGCCGGTGGTGGCCGCGGTCAACGGCGTCGCCGCGGGCGCCGGGGCCGGATTCGCGTTCGCCTGCGACTACCGCGTGGTGGCCGAGTCCGCGGGATTCAACACCTCTTTCGCCGGCGTGGCGCTGACCGCCGACTCCGGCGCCTCCTGGACCCTGCCCCGGCTGGTCGGCCGCAGCCGGGCTTCGGACCTGCTGCTGTTCCCCCGCACCATCGGCTCCCGGGAGGCCCTGGAACTGGGAATCGCCAACCGGGTCGTGCCGGACGAGGAGTTCGCGGCCGAGGCCGAGGCGGTGGCCCGCCGGCTGGCCGAGGGGCCGACCGTGGCCTACGCGGCGATCAAGGAGTCGCTGGCCTACGGGTCGGACCACTCCCTGCTGGAGACCCTGGCCAAGGAGGACGAACTGCAGTCCCGGGCCGGCTCCGCGGAGGACCACGCGATCGCGGTGGACGCCTTCGTGAAGAAGGAGAAGCCGAAGTACCTGGGCCGCTGACGCCCGGTCGGGCCGGGACCCGGCGGGGCCCGTCGGCCCCGCCGGCGCCCGGCCCCGCTGACACCGGGTCGGTCCGGCCGGGACGGCCCGCCGCGCCGTCCCGGCCGGGGGCCGGCGCGGCGGGCCGCCGGAGCGGCGGTCAGCGCGGCGGGGCGCTCCCCGCGCGGGCGGCTCCCCTGACGTGGCAGTCCGCCAGGTGGTCGTCCACCAGGCCGCACGCCTGCATCAGCGCGTAGGCGGTGGTGGGCCCGACGAAGCGGAAGCCCCGCCGCTTCAGGTCCTTCGCCAGCGCCGCGGACTCCGCCGTGGACGCCGGCACGTCGGCGGTGGTCCGCGGCACCGGGCGGCCGGCCGCCTCCGGGGCGTACGACCACACCAGTGCGTCCAGGCCGCCCTCGTACGTCCCCGCGAGGTCGCAGGTGGCGCGGGCGTTCGTGATCGCCGCCTCGATCTTGGCCCGGTTGCGGATGATCCCGGTGTCGGCGAGCAGCCGCTGCACGTCCGCGTCGGTGAAGGCGGCCACCGCTCGGGCGGAGAAGCCCGCGAAGGCCGCGCGGAACCCCTCGCGGCGGCGCAGGATCGTCAGCCACGACAGTCCGGACTGGAACGCCTCCAGGCACAGCCGCTCGTAGAGGGCGTCGTCGCCGCGGACCGCGCGGCCCCACTCGTGGTCGTGGTAGGCGGCGTAGTCCTCGGCCGTCGCGCCCCACGGGCAGCGCAGCAGGCCGTCGGCGCCGGGCACGGCCCCGCTCACGGCCGGCCCCAGGTGTTCCCGGCGTCCGGCCCGGCGGGCCCGTGCGGGTCGTCCCCGGCCGGTTCCGGCTCCTGCGGGCCGGGCCCGGCCCCGGGCGGGCCGGCCTCCTCCGCGGCCCGCGCGGCCCCGACGGCGCCGGCCGCCACCCCGGCCAGCCGCGCTTCCAGTTCGGCGATCCGGGCGTCCCGGTGGGCCAGTTCCGCGCCGAGGCGGTCCAGCACGTCGTCCACGTCCGCCATCCGGTAGCCGCGCGGCACCATGGGCAGGCGCAGTCCTTCGATGTCGCGCCGGCCCACCGGCCGGTCCTGGGGAAGGGCGTCCGAGGTGCGGTCGGGTTCCACCTCGGGGAGGGTCCCGCCGCGGCCCAGGACGGCCGCCGCCACGGCCGCGGCCACCGCGACCAGGGCGACGATCATGAACCAGAACAACTTGATCTCCAGGGGTGCGGCCACGACTGTCGAGCACGATCGTGCCACGATCTGGTGGGCGGACGAGGACGCGAACGGAAGAAGGACCCGATGGCACTGCGGCTGGGACGGCGTGAGTTCGGCGAGCACGAGCCGGTGATCATGGCTGTCGTGGACCTGGACCCCGGCCCGGAGGCCGACGGCGCCAAGGCGGCTGCGCTGGACCGCGTCGGCCGGGCGGTGGCCGACGGCGCCGCGGCCGTCGAAGTGTGCCTTCCATGGGAGGAGCCCGGGGACCGGGCCGGGGACGGGTCCGGGGAGGGGCCCGTCGCCGTGCCGGAGGAGGAGGTCCGGCGGACGGCGGCGTTCGTGGCCGAGGTCCGTCGGCGGCACCCGGACGTCGTGATCGCCGTGCGCACCTGGCGGCACGAGGTCGCCGAGGCGGTGTGCGCGGCGGGCGCGGACCTGCTCGACGACCCGCGGGGCGGGGCCGACCCGGAACTGGCCGGGGTGGCGGCCCGGCACCGCGCCGGGCTCGTGTGCACGTACACCGGCCGGTCCGTGCCGGACGCCGTGCCGGACGCCTCCGCGGCCGGCGCGGAGGGGACCGCGGCGGACGTCCTGCGGGTCACCGCCGGGCTGGCCGAGCGCGCGGTCGCCCTCGGCGTGCCCCCGGAGTCGGTGCTGGTCTCCCCCGGGACCGACCTCTCCGGGGACGGCCCGGAGGCGTTGGAGGCCGCCCGGCACCTGGGCGGTCTGGTGGTCGGCGGGCGGCCGGTGCTGGTGTCCCTGTCCACCGGCCCCTCCGGCTCCGGGGCCCCCGGCGGCAGCCCGGGGACCGGCCCGGAGGGGAGGCGGATGCTGGCCGCGCTGGCCACCGCCGCGGTCGCCGCCTGGCAGGGCGCGCGGGTGTACCGGGTGCACGCGGTGGCGGAGACCCGGCAGGTGCTGGACATGGTCGCCTCCGTGGCCGGGCACCGTCCCCCGGCCGTCGCCCGCCGCGGCCTGGGCTGAACCGGGGCGCGCCGGGCGGGCCCGGGCCCGGGTCCGGGCCCGGTAGCCTTCCGGTATGCGCGATCTGGCAGCGGGTTTCGGCTACTTGATGAAGGGCCAGCGGTGGGTGGCCCGGCACACGCGGTGGTGGGGGTTCGGGATGATCCCCGCCCTCGTCTCCCTCGTCCTGTACGCCGGTGCGCTGGCGGTGCTCGGCTTCTGGGCCGACGACGCGGTGGCCTGGGCCACGCCGTTCGCCGACGACTGGGGGTCGCCGTGGCAGTCCCTGGTGCGCGGCACTCTCGTCGTGCTGCTCTTCGGGGCCGGCCTGGGCCTGGCGGTGCTGACCTTCACGGCGGTGACCCTGCTGGTGGGCTCCCCGTTCTACGAGTCGCTGGCGGAGCGGGTGGAGGAGCTCGAGGGCGGCGGCCCCGACGGCCCGGACACCTCCCTGTGGCACGACCTGGTGGTCGGGGCGCGGGACAGCCTGGTGATCCTGTTCTGGACCGCCCTGTTCGGCGTCCTGCTCTTCGCGTGCGGCTTCGTTCCGGTGATCGGCCAGACCGCGGTGCCGGCGGTGGGCTTCTGCGTCTCGGGCTTCTTCCTCGCCGCCGAGCTGACCTCGGTGCCGCTGCAGCGCCGCGGCATTCCGCTGAAGGAGCGGCTGCGGCGGCTGCGCGGGCACAAGATGCTGTCCCTGGGCTTCGGCGTGCCGCTGGTGCTGCTGTTCCTGCTGCCGTTCGTCGCCGTCCTGGCGATGCCGGGCGCGGTGGCCGGGGCGACCCTGATGGCCCGCGAGCGCCTGACGGACCAGGACGGCGACGGCGACGGTGACGGCGGCGGGGGTCAGAGCGGGGGCTCGGACTCCTTCGTCACCAACTCGACCGCCTCGTCCACGTCGTCGGTGAGGTGGAGCAGCTCCAAGTCCACCGGGGACGCCTTCCCCTCCTGAACGAGGGTGCGGCGGATCCAGTCGACCAGGCCCGTCCAGTAGCCGTTGCCGAACAGGACGATCGGGAACCGGGTGACCTTGCGGGTCTGGACGAGCGTCAGCGCCTCGAAGAGCTCGTCCAGGGTGCCGAAGCCGCCGGGCATGACGACGAACCCCTGCGCGTACTTGACGAACATCGTCTTGCGGACGAAGAAGTAACGGAAGTTCACCCCTATGTCGACGTAGGGGTTCAGGCCCTGCTCGAAGGGCAGCTCGATGCCCAGGCCGACGGAGACGCCGCCGGCCTCGCAGGCGCCCTTGTTGGCGGCCTCCATCGCGCCGGGCCCGCCGCCGGTGATCACGGCGAAGCCGGCCTCGGCCAGTGCGCGGCCGAGGCGCACGCCCTGCTCGTACTCGGGGGACTCCCTGGCGATCCGGGCGGAGCCGAAGACGCTGACGGCCCGGCCGACCTCGGCCAGCGCGCCGAAGCCCTCGACGAACTCCGACTGGATGCGCATCACCCGCCACGGGTCCTCGTGGAGCCAGTCCGTCGGTCCCCGGCTGTCCAGCAGGCGCTGGTCGGTGGTACTGGGCTGCACCTGCCCGCGGCGGCGGACCACCGGGCCCAGGCGCCGCTCGGGCCACTGCTCCTCGACCTCCGAGGGCGACCCCGAGGCCCGGGCGTACTCCGCGGCCGCCTCCTCCTCGATCTCGATCCCGGCCCGCCGGCCGGATCCCTGCACGTCTGGATCACTCATGAGTGAAGGGTACGCATGCACTACCGCCGTAAGCGTGAACGCGCCGGGAACGCGCGGGGCGGAGCGGGGAATCAGGCGGTCAGCCACTCCCGCAGGTGCTTCTCGCACTCCAGCACCGCGGCGACCGCCACGTGCTCGTCGCGCTTGTGGGCCAGGTTGGGGTCGCCGGGCCCGTAGTTGACCGCGGGGACGCCCAGGGCAGAGAAGCGGGACACGTCGGTCCAGCCGTACTTGGCGCGCGGCACGGACCCGGTGGCCTCGACGAACGCCGCCGCGACCGGGTGGGACAGACCGGGCAGGGCCCCGGGGGAGGTGTCGGTCAGGACGGTCTCCCAGCCGTCCAGGACCTCCCGCACGTGGGCGAGCGCCTCCTCCTCGGAGCGGTCCGGGGCGAAGCGGAAGTTGACCGTGACCGTGCAGGCGTCCGGGACGACGTTGCCGGCCACGCCGCCCTCGATCCGCACCGCGTTCAGGCCCTCGCGGTACTCCAGTCCGTCGATGACGACGGTCCGCGGGGTGTACTCGGCGAGCCGGGCCAGCACCGGGGCGGCGGCGTGGATCGCGTTCTCGCCGAGCCAACTGCGGGCGGAGTGCGCCCGCACCCCGGGCAGGCGGACCTCGACCCGCAGCGTGCCCTGGCAGCCGCCCTCGACCAGTCCGTCGGACGGCTCCAGCAGCACGGCGAAGTCGGCGGCGAGCCACTCGGGGCGCTCGGCGGCCAGGCGGCGCAGCCCGTTGCGCTCCGCCTCGACCTCCTCGCAGTCGTAGAAGACGAAGGTGAGGTCGCGGTTGGGCTCGGGGACGGTCGCGGCGATGCGCAGCTGCACGGCGACGCCGGACTTCATGTCCGAGGTGCCGCAGCCGTGCAGGACGCCGTCCTCCAGCCGGGAGGGGACGTTGCCGGCGATCGGCACGGTGTCGATGTGGCCGGCCAGCACGACGCGCTCGGCGCGGCCCAGGGCGGTGCGGGCGACGACCGTGTTGCCGTGGCGCTCCACGCCCAGGTGCGGCAGGCCGCGCAGGGCGGTCTCGACCGCGTCCGCCAGGCCCTTCTCGTCCCCGCTGACCGAGGGGAAGTCCACCAACTGGGCGGTGAGGGCGGCGGCGTCCTGGGACAGGTCCAGTGCAGGGCGGTTCATGCCCGGCACGATACCCCTCCCCCGCCGGCGCCCGCCGGACCGTCCCGCCGCCGGTCGCCGCTCCCGCCCCGCCGCGGCGCCCCGTCGGGGTACCGGGTCGAAGTGGCCCGTCGGACCGGCCCGTTGCGGTGCCCCGTCGTGGAGGCGGGCGGCGCGCCCCCGGCCGGACTGAGTACGGTGTGCAGCGTGGTTCAGGGATCGACGCAGGCGGGCCCCGGTGCACGGGGGACGTGGTGGAGGCGCAGGAGGCTGCGCGCCGCCGCGGCGCTGCTGGTGCTCCTGGTGCTGGGCGGCTACGCGGCCGTGCAGTTCCTGAGCACGCGCAACGCCGCGGCGTGCGAGGTGCGCGGCGCGGACGGCGAGTCGTTGTGGATCACGCCCGAGCAGGCGGGGAACGCGGCGACCATCGCGGCGGCGGCGTCCGCGCGGGGGCTGCCCGAGCGGGCGGTGACCATCGCCCTGGCGACCGCCATGCAGGAGTCCGCCCTGAAGAACATCCGGCACGGCGACCGGGACTCGGTGGGGCTGTTCCAGCAGCGCCCCTCCCAGGGCTGGGGGACCGTGGAGCAGATCCTGGACCCGGTGTACTCGGCGAACGAGTTCTACGACAAGCTGGAGAAGGTCCCCGGCTACTCGCGGCTCCCGCTGACCGTGGCGGCCCAGGAGGTCCAGAAGAGCGGGTTCCCGCAGGCGTACGCCAAGCACGAGCCGGACGCCTCGAAGCTGGCCTCGGCGCTGACCGGCCGGGCCGCGGCCTCGCTCAGCTGCACGGTGGACGACCGGGCCGCGCAGGCGGCCGACGGCTCCACCGGTTCCGGCGGCTCCGGCGGCTCCGGCGGCTCCGCGGCCGCGGCCGCGGGGGCCGGCGGGCGGGCCTCGGACAACTCGGCGGAGCTGAGGGAGCTGCTCGTCAGGGAGTTCGGCGAGGGCGTGCTGCCGCAGGGGTCCGGCGGGGAGGGCACCGGCGCCCCGGAGGGGGACGGGAAGGCCTCCGGGTCGGCGGTCTCGTTGTCCCTGGAGGGCCGGGACGGCGAGGACGCCCTGCGGAGGGGCTGGGAGCTGGCCCAGTGGGCCGTGGCGCACTCGGGCGACCTGGAGCTGGAGACCGTCTCGTTCGCCGGCCGGACGTGGTCGGCCGCCCGGTCCGGGGACGGCTGGAGCGAGGCCGGGGACGCCGGGGCGGCGAAGGGGCACGGGCAGGTGCTGATCACCGTCGCCCGCTAGTGCGACGCGTCACCCGGGAGCGGTTTCCGCGCGTCCACGTCCGGGGGAGGCGCACTGCGCGCGGATGACGGCTCCGCGGCCGCCGCCCACCGGGCCGTCCCGCGCCCCGGGGCCTGCGGGAAAAGGGGCGTGACGTTTCTTCGGGAACCCTCCCGCGACACGACAGGAACCGTTACGTCAAGCATAAAATCTGACACATTAGGAACTCTTTACTCCAATCGGCCGCAACCTTCCGGTGCTTCGGAGCGGTAGTCACGGTGTCCGTCCTCCGGACGTCCTGTGACCTCTTCTCCGACCAAGGAGCACCATGTCCATCCCCCTCACCCGTCGGATCGCCCAGGCCGCGCTGCTCGTCGCAGCCGGCGCAGCTCCCCTGGTCGGCGCGGCGGGTTCCGCGTCCGCGGCGGACCTGCAGGACACCGTCGGCCTGGGCGGACTGTCGCCCGTGAGCGACCTCGACGTGGCCGACACCCTCTCCGCCGCCGGGGAGACCGCCGAGGGCGTGGTCCGGGAGACCGACTCCCGGGCCCTGTCCGCCCTCGTCGGGGAGACCGCACGCACCACGGGCCCGAGCGTCCACGCGGCCGGCCGGACCGTCGACTCGGTGGACGGGACCGTCCGCTCCGCCGATTCGGTGGACGGGACCCTCCGCTCCACCGAGGAGACCGCCCGCGACGCCGGCCGGAACCTGCGCACCGCCGGGCACCGGACCACCCCCGCCGCGCACCGCCTGCTCGCCGGCAACACCCACTCCACCGCGGGCTCCGCCCGGAGCATGCTCGCCGACACCCCCGTGGGGGAGAACCGGATCGGCCTGGGCGTCTCGGACCGCGAGGGCCTGTCCCAGCACCTCGTCGACGGCGACGTCGCCCGGCAGGTCCCGCTCGACGAGGTCGGCGGGACGACCTCCGGCCTGTACCGCAGCGTTCCCCAAGGGGCGGTCGGGGACCTCCTCGGCAAGCTGACCGGCGGGCAGAGCCCCCTGGGCGGCACCCTGGGCTGAGCCCTTCGCCCCGCGGGGCGGAGAGGCCCGAGGGGGCGGGGAGCAGTCGCTCCCCGCCCCCTCGGCACGCCCCGGACACGCCCCGGCCGCGCGGGCCCGGCCGTGCGGCGCGTCCGCGCCTACGCCAGGCGCCGCACCGCTTCCTCGACCCGCTCGTCGGTGGCGGTGAAGGCGATCCGCACGAACCGCTCCCCCGCCGTCCCGTAGAACTCGCCGGGCGCCACCAGGATGCCCCGCTTCGCCAGGTCGCCGACGGTGTCCCAGCAGTGCTCGCCGCGGGTGGCCCACAGGTACAGGCTCGCCTCGGAGTGCTCGATCCTGAAGCCCGCCCCCTCGAAGGCGGCGCGCAGGGCGGTCCGGCGCCGGGCGTAGCGGGCGCGCTGCTCCTCGACGTGGGCGCGGTCGCCGAGCGCCGCGGCCATCGCGTTCTGCACGGGTGCCGGGACGATCATCCCCAGGTGCTTGCGCACCGCCAGCAGCTCCCTGACCACCGCGGGGTCGCCGGAGAGGAAGGCCCCCCGGTACCCGGCGAAGTTGGAGCTCTTGGAGAGCGAGTGGACGGCCACCAGGCCCTCGTGGGAGCCCTGGCAGACGTCCGGGTGCAGGACGGAGACCGGCTCGGTCTCCCAGCCCAGCTCGATGTAGCACTCGTCGGAGACGACCAGGATGCCGTGCTCGCGCGCCCACGCCACGATGCGGCGCAGCTCGGCGGCGTCCAGGGTGCGCCCGGTGGGGTTGGACGGGGTGTTCAGCCAGAGCAGCTTCACCAGCGTCGGGTCCAGGTCCTGGACCGGGTCGCGGTAGGTGACCGGCTCCGCGTGCGCGGTGCGCGCGCCGACCTCGTAGGTCGGGTAGGCCAGCTCGGGGAAGGCCACCTGGTCGGCCGGCGTCAGGCCGAGCAGGGTCGGCAGCCAGCCCACGAGCTCCTTGGAGCCGATCAGCGGCAGGACGTGCGCGGGGTCCGCGGACTGCGCGCCGAGCCTGACCCGCAGCCAGCCGGCGATCGCCTCGCGCAGCGCGGGGGTGCCGTGGGTGAGGGGGTAGCCGGGGCTGTCGGAGGCGGCGGCCAGGGCGCGGCGCACGACGTCGGGGACCGGGTCCACCGGGGTCCCGACGGACAGGTCGACCGTCCCGCCGGCGTGTGCGGCGGCGGCCGCCTTGTACGGCTCGAGCCTGTCCCAGGGGAAGACCGGAAGGCGTGCGGAGACGGGCGGCACGGTGCTCAACTCTCTTCGGTGCGGGTGCTTCGCGGCGGGCGGGCACGCGTACGCCCCGCGGGTGCCTCGTCCCGCCGGGCCCGTCGTCCCCGCCGGGTGCCCCGGGGCCGTGCGGCGGGAACGCCGGACGGCCCCGGGGCCCGCGCGGTCAGCCGTTCTGCGGCGGCAGGGCGGCGATGAAGGGGTGGTCCCGCTCGATCAGGCCGAGCTTGGAGGCGCCACCGGGCGAGCCGAGCTCGTCGAAGAACTCCACGTTCGCCTTGTAGTAGTCCTTCCACTCCTCCGGGGTGTCGTCCTCGTAGAAGATCGCCTCGACCGGGCACACCGGCTCACAGGCCCCGCAGTCGACGCACTCGTCCGGGTGGATGTACAAGGACCGGGAGCCCTCGTAGATGCAGTCGACGGGGCACTCCTCGATGCATGCCTTGTCCTTGACGTCGACACAAGGCTGCGCGATGACGTAGGTCACGCTGTCTTTCCTCCTCGGTAGGGCTTGGCGGACCGGTCTGCGGCTCCGCCGCGTGGCGCGCGGGAGCGCGGCGTCGTCGATGCCCGCATCTAGTATCGCGGTTCCTACGCACCGCACGAACAGGAGGGGCGCCCATGACGGGGAAAATCGCTGCAGGAGGCCGGGCCGAGGTGCGCATAACCCCCTCTGACGTGGGGAAACGGGTTTCGCTGCGGCGCGTGCTGGAGGTGGTCGACGGCCGCCCGGTGTTCGGGGACGTGGTCGGGCTTCTCGCATCGTGGAACAACGGGGTGCTGGCCGTCGTCCGGCGGGACGGGCAGGAGGTCCGCGTCGCGGAGGCGTCCCTGGTGGCGGCGAAGCCGGTGCCTGCCGCCCCGGCCCGGCGCCGGGGGCCGCGGGCGGACGCCCGGCAGCTGGCCCTGGTCGCGTCGCGCGGCTGGCCGCCGCGGGAGAGCGAGGCGCTGGGCGGGTGGGTCCTGCGCTGCGCGGCGGGGGACCCCCGCGCCGGGACCCGGAGCGGGAAGGGGTTCACCCGGCGCGCCAACTCGGTGCTGCCGCTCGGCGACCCCGGGATGCCGCTCGACGCCGCCCTGGAGCGGGTCCGCGACTGGTACGGGGCCCGCGGCCTGGACGCGGTCGTCCAGGTGACCACCGGCGACGCGGCGGGCGACGAGGAACTCGCCGCGGAGCTGGACCGGCGCGGCTGGACGCCCGAGGGGCACGCGGTACTGCGCACCGGGACGCTCGCGGCGCTCGCGGAGGCCGCCGACGACGAGGCGGTGGGCCGCGTCCGGCTCTCCCGCGACCCGGACGCGGCCTGGGCTGCCCGCTACCGGTGGGCCGGGGGGCTCGACGACAACGCGCGGGCCGTGCTGACCGGCGGGCCGTCGGTGTGGTTCGCCGCCGTGGACGGGGAAGGCGGTGAGGAGGGCGTCCCCGACGCCGTCGGGCGGTGCGTGGTCGACGGCCGCTGGGCGGGCTTCGCCGCGCTGGAGGTCGACCCCGGGCAGCGGCGCCGGGGGCTGGCCACCGCGGTGACGGCCGCCCTGGCCCGCCGGGCGCTGTCCGAGGGCGCGGACGCCGCCTACCTGCAGGTCGAGCGGGACAACCGGGCGGCGGCCGCGCTCTACGACCGGCTGGGCCTGACCGAGCACCACGCCTACCACTACCGGCGGGCTCCCCGGTCCGGGCGGTAGGCGGCGGACGGACCTCGGGACGGGGACGGGGACGGGGACGGGGACGGGGACGGGGACGGGGACGGGGACAGGACCGGGACAGGGCGAGGGCAGGACAGGGCGAGGCGAGGCGGGGCAGGGAGATGGACGAGACCAACAGGGAGCGGTTCGCACGGGCGGCGCGCGAGGAGTCCCCCGACACCACGCTGCTGTGCCTGCTGATGGCGGCCGAGGCCGACCCCGGGCCGGACGGCGACGGCGGCGACGCGGCCGCCCGCGCCGAGCTGGACCGGCTGTGCGGGCTGGTGGAGCCGCCCGCCGCGCCGGGCACCCCGCGGCGCTGGGCCGAGGCGCTGGCCGGGGCCCTGGGCGCGAGGGCGGGCCTGCACGGTACCCCGGGCGACTACCGTCGCCTGGAGTCCTCGCTGCTGCCCGAGGTGCTGCGCCGCCGGCGGGGGCTGCCCATCCTGCTGTCGGTGGTGTGGCTGGAGGTGGGCCGCCGGGTCGGCGCACCGGTGTACGGGGTGGCGCTGCCGGGGCACTTCGTCGTGGGCGTGGGGGACCCGGCCGGGGAGCACGTCCTGGCGGACCCGTTCGACGGGGGCCGGGTGATGACCGACGAGGACGTCCGCCTGCTGGTCGCGGGGGCGACCGGCGCCGCGGAGCCCTCCGCGGCGATGCTGGCGCCGGCCGAACCGCTGGAGATCGTGCTGCGGGTGCTGAACAACGTCCGCGCGTGGGCGGCCGCACGGCCGGAGAGGTCGGACGTCCACCTGTGGGCGGTGGACCTGTCGCTGCTCCTGCCGCGCCACCCGGCGCGGCTGCGCTACGAGCGGGCGCAGCTGCTGGTGCAGCGCGGCGAGTTCGTCGCCGGGGCCCGGGCGCTCACCGAGTACGCGGAACTCGTCGCGGCGATGGAGCCGTCGGCCGCCGAGACCGTGCGGCGCCAGGCCCGCGCGGCTCGCGCCATGCTCAACTGACCCCGGCCGCGCGTACGCCGGCAGAGGTCCGCGCCGACCTTCCGGGCAGCGGTGATGCGCCGACCGCTCGAGTTCGCCGTCGTTCGCCGACACTCCCGGGCCCGTCGGCTAGCCCGGGGAGATCGCGGCCTCGATGTGGGCGAGCTGGGCGGCGAGGATCTCTTCGAACGCGGCGCGGCGGTCCACCCCGAGGGGACGGATGTCGCGGGCGAAGTGGGCCAGGGCCGGGAAGCGTTCGGGGTCGGCGCCCAGAACCGCCACCCGGAACAGCTCCATGCCCTGTTCGTACTCCCCGGGGGTGACGGTGCCGAGCCCGGCCTCGGAGGCGATCAACGCGGCGACGAGGACCGCGATCCGGTGGTAGCGCGCCGGGATCTCCTCGTCGGACAGCCCCGATGCACGCAGGGCCTGCAGCATCTCTTCCATGACCAGCCGGGAACCGGTGCCGCTCGACGCGTGGCGTCCCCAGACCGTGGCGAGCTGGGGCTGCCGTCCGAAGGCCTCTCTCACGTGCAGGGCCAGGGACGTGATGCGCTGCTTCCAGTCGCCCTCGGGGCGGTAGCCGTCCATCGCGGCCAGGAGGATCCGGTCGGCGACCGCGCGCAGCAGTTCGGTCTTGCTGCGGAAGTGCCGGTAGAGGCTGGAGGAATCGGTCCCGAGGGCCGCGGCCAGCTTGCGCACACTGAACGAATCCGCGTCGCTCGTGCGCAGCAGTTCCGCCGCCGCGTCCAGGATCTCTTCGGTCGACCAACGCTTTCGGCCTGCCATCTCGCCCCTCTCGCCGGAGCCCAGCCTAACCTATGCACTTGGCGTTGCACGCACTGCGCGCATAATGAGTGCACAAGCATGCCGGGCGGGCCGGCATGCCACTCGTGCCTTGTTGCCGGGGCCGGGGCCGGGCGACCGATGCGGAGCCCACCCCGGGGAACACGAAAGGACGCATGACGTGAAGCGCCCACTGGATTGCGCGGCACTGAACGCAGCCGTCGAGAACGTCCACCGCGCCGGAATGCCGGGCCTGTTCGCCGAGGTGCGGGACGGCGACCAGGTCTGGCGCGGCGCCGCCGGGGTCGCCGACGTCGCCACCGGCCGCCCCGTCACCGCCGGCATGCGGCACCGCGTCGGCAGCATCACCAAGACCTTCACGGCAGCCGCGGTCCTGCAGCAGGTCGAGAGCGGTCGAATCGGTCTCGACACACCGATCGGCCGGTACCTTCCGAAGCTGGTTCCCGGAGAACGCGGTGCCGCGATCACGGTCCGGATGCTGCTCAACCACACCAGCGGCCTCGCCGAGTACCTCCCGTACGCCTACCCCTCCCTCAAGGCGTTCCCCGCCCTCGCGGACACCGGGCCCCAGAGCCTGGACGACCACCGGTTCACGCGGTTCGACCCCGCCGAACTGATCGGGATGGGGGTCACCGCACCTGCCGTCGGCACCCCGGGCGGTACTCCGGGGGTGTACTCCAACACCAACTACCTGCTCCTCGGCGAACTCCTGGAACAGGTGACCGGCACCACGGCCGAGCAGTGCATCACCCGGAACGTCATCGAGCGGGCCGGGCTCCGGGACACCGAACTCCCCTCCGGACCGTACGTCGACGGGCCGCACTCACAGCTCTACGAGGCGTGGTTCGGCATGATCGATCCGCCGCGCGACTACAGCGTCTACGACATGTCGTGGGTGGGTCCGGCGGCCTCGCTGATATCGACCGTCACGGACCTCAACCGCTTCTTCGGCATGCTGCTGGCCGGGGAGATCGTCGGTCCGTCGTCGCTGGCGCAGATGCAGCTCACCGTCCCGGTCGTCTCCCAGGAGGGAAGAACGATCGACTACGGCCTCGGCCTGCACCCGATGGACGGTCCCGGTCAGGGCGCCTTCTGGGGCCATGGCGGCACGGTCTGGGGCGGTGGGGCGCTGGCCATGACCCGCGCCGACGGCAAGCGGCAGGTGTCCGTCGCGGTGAACCTGCAGAGGTGGAACAGGATCGACTCCTCCGGCAAGCCGCAGCCCCATCCCGTCGACGACGCGCTCGCGACCCTGTACCGCGTGGCGATGTACGGCTGACGTCGATGACGTGACGCGGTGGCACTGCCGGCGGGTCCGGCCCCTCGGCCGACCGGCTCCCGGCCGCCGGGCCCGACCGCTCGCTCCGCAGCCCGCGGGAGGACCCCGGAAGACCGGAAGACCCCGGTGGCCCCGGTGCGCTCGTCGCACCGGGGCCACCGGGGTCTTCCCGCCGGCTGCGGGCGCAGCCGGCGGGACGGGGGTTACTGCCCGGCGCCGATGATCCCGACCCGCTTGGCGGGGTCGGTCTCGCGCAGTGCGGGCAGCAGCGCGCCGGCCGCGTCCTGCGGGGTGACCGCCGTCTTCTCGCCCGTGCCGCGCTCCAGCAGGACGCCGTCGAAGGTGCTGCCGTAGGTCGCGGCGAACGTCTTCAGGTCGATGACCGGCTGGAGCTTGCCGTTCGCGTCCGGCCGCATGCTCAGGAACGTGCCGAGCGTCTTCGGGCTGAAGAGGATCTGCGTGCCGTCGGCGGTCTTGAGGGTGACCAGGCCCGACATGGCCGTCCGCCCGAACCCGTCGACCGCCCGCTTCAGCTCGGCCTGGTCGACCTTGGGCGGCTGGGGGGTGCGGCTGAGCATGAGCGGCACGTCCTTGCCGGTCTCGCTGCGCTCGACGTACGCCTCGCCCACCTTGCCGATGGCGTCGTCGATGTCGAGCGCCATGTGCTCCTTGCCGGGGACGGCGACGGCCTTGCCCCCGGTGAACTTGACCATGCCGTCGGCGGAGGCGGAGCCGCCCGAGCGCGTGGAGATCGTCTCCAGCTCGACGCGGAGCTTCTCCTCGTCCACGTCGACCACGGGGTTCTCGACGCGGGTCCTCCCGAGGAGGGAGCCGATGACCGAGACCGGGTTGTAGTCGCTGCGGGCGACCTGGTCCACCGTGGCCTCGGTGTCGATGCCGAGACCGGCGACCTCGGGCTTGAGCTCGCTCTTCTCCGAACCGATCTGCACCGTCAGCGGGGCGCTGGTGCGCTTGCCGAGGGCGGCGTCGAGCGTCTTGACGGCCTCGCGCCTGTCCATGCCGCCGATGTCCACCCCGAGCACGGTGGTGCCCTTGGGTACGTCCGCGTGGTCCAGGAGGAGCCCGGTGCCGTAGGCGATGCCGACCAGGCCGAGGACGGCGGCGGCCACCAGCAGCAGCTTGGAACGGCCCTTGCCGGACGGCTCCTCCTCCGGCGCGTGGGGAGCCGGGCGGTCGGGCCCGCCCATGACGGGTCCGGGCGGCGGGACCGCGGGGATGCCGTTGACCAGGGTGTCGCTGGGCGACCCGGGGCCGCGGCCCGCGGAGGGCCCGGGGCCGGCGTGGGACTGCGGCCCCATGGCGCCGGGAACGGGTCCTGTGGTGGGGCCGGCGGGCCGCTGCCGCGGCCCGGGGAAGACGTCCGACCCGGATCCCCGCTCCGGGCCGGGGCCCTGTCCCGGGCCGGGGCCCTGTCCCTGGAGCGGCCCGACGCGCTCGAACGGCGTGGCGCCGCCCGGGGCCCCGGGGCCCGCCTGGGGGCCCGCGGGGCCGTTGCCGTAGGCGCTGCGCGGAGCACCGCCCTGCGTGCCGCCGCCCTGCGTGCCGCCGCGCGGCGAGGAGGGCACGGTGGGAATCCGCTGGGTGCTGTCGGCCTCCTCCGCCGGGGAGGGCGCGCGGGAAGCGGCCGGGGCGGGGCCCGCGGGGGCCTGACCGGGACCCGCGGCAGGACCGGGGCCCGCAGCGGGACCGGGGCCCGCGGCGGGACCGGGCCCCGCGGGGGCGGCCGGCTTGCGCGGCGCGAACCAGTCGGTCTTCGGCTCCGGCCTGGCCCCCGGGCGCCGCTCCTCGCCGGAGGGCGCTCCCTGCCCGCCGCGGTCGCCCGGCGCGGCCGGGGCCGGCCCGGGCGCGCCGGCGCCCGTGACCGGGCCCGGGGCGGACGGTCCCGAGGACCAGCCCGGAGGCAGTATCGATCCTCCCGGAGGAGTGGCGGAGGCGGAGGCCGTCGGGGCCCCGCTCCCCCCGGGCGTCCTCCCGGGTGTCTTCCCTCCCGCGGCCTGCGCGGCGGCGGCCCCGTCGCCCCCGGCTCCCCCTGCGCCCTCACCGGGCTCGGTGCCCTCGCCGACCGACTGGCGGACGACGACCGGCGGGATGGGCCGGGAGCCGGGGATGTTGATCCGCACGCGCGTGGTCAGCGTCGTCTCGGTCCTGGGTGTCTCCGGCGTGGCCGGGTCCGCTGCGCCCGCCTCGGGCTCCGTCCCGCCCGCCGCCCCCTGCGGGTGCAGCGACGGGTATTCGCGGTTCCCGTAGGGCTGGGTGCCCGACGGGTACGCGGCGCCTCCCCCGCTGCCCTGGGGCTTGGAGGACGCGTTGTCGTCTTGACGGCTCAAAACTGGTTCTCCCGGTTCGCATCTGACGCCCGTTCGGCGATCTGCAGGCGGCTCGCCGGTCGCGGTCGCGGCCCGGCGTTCCCGCGGGGCGATGCGCACCCGCGCGTGAGCACCCCCGGCCGGGCTGCGCGCACCACCATACTGGCCGATGCCAGGACTTCGCCCAGCTCCCGAAACGGCCCTTTGATTCCCCTGTGCGGCTTTTGATCCCCGGTCACACACCGCCCGGCGGGGCAACGGATGCGGAGGTAGCACGCCTCAGCGGACAGATCGGGCACCGTGTGCCCCCGCGCCGCCCGGCGGCGGGAGAGTGGCGCACATCACTCCGATCAGTACGCCGACGAGCAGGAAGGCGTAGGGGCCGATTCCGGCCGCGAACGCGAAGTCGCCCTCGGCGCGCGGGGTGGACAGCCAGATCACGGCGGCCAGCCAGGCGCCCGCGGGCACGGCGGCGCCCGCCCGGGTGCCCGTGAAGCGGGCTCCCCCGTGGAAGAGGGCGGCGCTTCCCGCCAGGGCGAGCAGCAGCCCGAACGGCGGCAGGGCCGCCTGCACCAGCCCTCCGGCCACTCCGGTGGCCGCCCCGAGCACCGCCAGGACCACGTAGGCGACGGCGCGCCCGGTCCTGCCCGGCCCGGACGCGTCCTGTCCCCGGCCCTCCACGGCGGTCACGCCCCCAGTCCGGCGAAGAGGTCGGTCTCCGGCAGCGGTGCTCCTGCCGTCCCCCGGGCCAGCCGGTAGCACTCGGTGCCGAACAGCGGCTGGCCGAGGTCGTTGGACAGCGCGAAGAAGGGGCCGTCGACGGCGATCTGGGTGACGTGGGCCCGCATGGCGTCCGCCTTGAGCCGCGCGTAGGGGCCGCCGCCGATCGAGGCGGTCACCTCCTCGTCGGGCACCACGCCGGGGAGGTCTTCCACCCGGGCGATGCCGGGGAAGGGGGCCTCGCGGCCGGCCTCGCGGAGCCGTGCGAAGCCCTCCTCGGCCGCGGAGCGGGGGATGCAGTTCCAGTAGACCTTGGCGATGGTGTGCGGGGCCCCGAGGTCGGGGCGGAAGGCCGGGTCGGCGGCGAGTTCGGCGCCGCGCACGGCCACGCGGTGCGCCTGGATGTGGTCCGGGTGGCCGTAGCCCCCGTTCTCGTCGTAGGTGACCAGCACCTGCGGCCGCACCTCGCGGACCACCGCGACCAGGTGGGAGGCCGCCTCGTCCAGGTCCGCCCGCCAGAAGCAGTCCGGGCGGTCGTTGGTCGGCACGCCCATCATCCCGGAGTCGCGGTAGCGGCCCGGGCCGCCCAGGAAGCGGTGGTCGGTGACGCCCAGCGCCTGCATGGCGGCGGCGAGTTCGCCGGCCCGGTGCCGGCCGAGGGTGTCGTCGCGGTCGGCGGCCAGGTGGGCGAGGCCGGGCGGGACGACCTCGCCCTCCTCTCCGAGGGTGCACGTCACCAGGGTGACGTGGGCGCCTTCGGCCGCGTACCTGGCCATGGTGGCGCCGTTGTTGATCGACTCGTCGTCCGGGTGCGCGTGGACGAGCAGCAGGCGCCGGGAGGGGAGCTGTCCGGTCATGCGCCAAGCCTACGAGCCGACGGACGCGGTGGCGGCCGCAGTCGCGTCGGGTCGGGCCCGGCCGGAAGCCGGTCGGAAATCGTCCGGAAACCGGTCAGAAGTTGAAGCTTCCGATCATGTTGGACAGGTTCGTCGTCAGCTCCCTGATCGTCGGAGCTATCGACGAACTGGAGAGGTAGAAGCCGAGCAGGACGCAGACCACCGCGTGCCCCGCCTTGAGACCGGACCGCCGGACCAGCAGGACGACGATGATCAGCAGCAGCAGCACCATCGAGATCGAGAGCGCCACGACGGCTCACCTCCAGGACGTGCGTTCGAGTCAGGGCATGGGGGGTCATACCCCGCTCCGCCAGTGGATCATAACGGTCCGTCAGTTCGCACAGGCCGCACGGCGAGGTGCACGGAAGCACGCGGGGGCGCACGTCGCCGCCCCGTGTCCGAATGCTGAACAGTCCCCTTGGCACATACGGCCGTCATAGGCTCGGGATCATGACCGAGCAGCTCAGCTTCCCCCGTCAGTACGCCCGCACCCAGCGCTTCACCCTCGGCGCCCCGCGCTCCTTCACCGTCTCCCCCGACGGCGCCCGCACACTCTTCCTGCGCTCCTCCTCGGGCACCGACCGGGCCGGCGCCCTGTGGGTGCTGGACACCGACAGCGGCGGGGAGCGGATCGCCGCCGACCCGGCCGTCCTCCTGGGCGGTGCCGAGGAGGAGCTGTCCGAGGAGGAGCGGGCCCGGCGCGAGCGCAGCCGCGAGGGCGGCGCGGGCATCGTCGGCTACGCCGTGGACGCGGCCGTGGAGCTGGCCGCGTTCCCCCTGTCCGGGCGGCTGTTCACCGCCGAACTGCGGGCCGGTACCGCGCGCGAACTGGACGTCCCCGGTCCCGTCCTGGACCCGCGCCCCTCCCCCGACGGGCGGCACGTCGCCTACGTGGCGGACGGTGCGCTGCGGGTGGTGGGCGCGGACGGCGACGGCGACCGCGCGCTGGCCGAGCCGGAGGCGGAGGGCGTCACCTGGGGCCTGGCGGAGTTCGTCGCCGCGGAGGAGATGCAGCGCAGCCGCGGGTACTGGTGGTCCCCGCGCAGCGACCGGCTGCTGGCCGCCCGGGCCGACGACTCCCCCGTGCGGCGCTGGTGGATCGCCGACCCGGCCGAACCGGGGCGGGAGCCGGCCGAGGTCGCCTATCCGGCGGCGGGCACGCCCAACGCCGAGGTGCGCCTGTTCGTGCTCGGCCTGGACGGCTCCCGCACCGAGGTGGAGTGGGACCGCGCCAGCCACCCCTACCTGGCCCGGGTGCACTGGTCCGCGGGCGGCCCGCCGGTGCTGCAGGTGCAGTCGCGCGACCAGCGCAGCCAGATGGTGCTGGCCGCCGACCCGGACACCGGGCGCACCACCCCCCTGCACGCCGAGGAGGACCCCGACTGGCTGGAGCTGTTCCCCGGGGTGCCCGCCTGGACCCCCGACGGCCGCCTGGTGCGGATCGAGGACAAGGCCGGGGTCCGGTCGCTGGTGGTCGGCGACCGCCCGCGGACGGGCGCGCAACTGCACGTGCAGGCCGTGCTGGACGTCGGCGAGGAGGACGTGCTGGTGTCCGCCTCGGCCGGCCCGGAGGGACCGGACGACGAGACCGGCCAGGTCCACGTCTACCGGGTCGACGGCTACGGCGCCGAGCGGGTCTCCGACGGCCCCGGGGTGCACTCCGCGGTGCGCTCCGGCGACGTCACCGTGCTGTCCTCGTCCTCCCCGGAGCGCAGCGGCGCGCTGGTGCGGGTCCTGCGCGGCGGGAGGCAGGTCGCGCAGATCGCCTCGCACGCGGCGCGCCCGGTGCTGACGGCGCGGCCGCGCCTGCTGACCGCCGGCCCCCGCCGGATCCCGGCGGCCGTGCTGCTGCCCGCCGGCTACCGCGAGCAGGACGGCCCGCTGCCGGTCCTGATGGACCCCTACGGCGGGCCGCACGCCCGGCGGGTCCTCGCCGCGCAGAACGCGTACCTGACCTCCCAGTGGTTCGCCGACCAGGGCTTCGCCGTGGTGGTCGCCGACGGCCGCGGCACGCCGGGGCACGGCCCGGCGTGGGAGAAGGCGATCGCCGGCGACCTGGCCGCGGTGACGCTGGAGGACCAGGTGGACGCGCTGCACGCGCTGGCCGGGGACCACCCGCTGGACCTGGGCCGGGTGGCGATCCGCGGCTGGTCCTACGGCGGCTACCTGGCCGCGCTGGCGGTGCTGCGGCGCCCCGACGTCTTCCACGCGGGCGTCGCGGGCGCGCCGGTGACCGACTGGCGGCTGTACGACACCCACTACACCGAGCGGTACCTGGGGATGCCGCAGGAGCGGCCCGAGGTGTACGCGCGCAACTCCCTGGTGACCGACGAGGGCCTGTCCGGGGCGGCGGAAATGCACCGGCCCCTGATGATCGTCCACGGGCTGGCGGACGACAACGTGGTGGTGGCGCACAGCCTGCGGCTGTCCTCCGCGCTGCTCGCGGCGGGCCGCCCGCACGAGGTGCTGCCGCTGTCCGGGGTGACCCACATGACGCCGCAGGAGCAGGTCGCGGAGAACCTGCTGCTGTTCCAGGTGGACTTCCTCAAGCGGTCGCTGGGCATGCCGCGGGACTGACCGCCCGCCCCGGCGACCCGCCCGGGGCCGGGGCGGTCCCGTACGGGGCGGGCGGGGCGGACGGGGCCGACGGGGGCGGGGCGCGGGACCTCCCGGCCTCACCCCCGTCCGCCCCGCGGCGGTGTGCCCGCCCGAGGCCCTCTTGACGCGCGTCGACCCGATCGCCAGAGTTCCGGTCTACCCGCAGCGCCCACCGGCGCCCGCGCAGTCCGCCGCGCAGGGAGCAGGAACGCATGTCGAGTCCGACCGAAGCCGCCGCGTCCGTCCCGTCTCCCCTTCCGCCCGCCCCCTCGCCCCCGCCCCCGCCCGGCCCGGTGACCGGGCGGTCCCCCGGCCGGCTGATGCGGCGCCGCTTCCGGCGCGACCGCACCGGGGTGGTCTCCGCCTGCGTGGTGGTCCTCTTCTTCGCCGTCGGCCTGCTCGCCCCCGTGATCTCGTGGCTGTACGGCAAGGACCCGTACACCCTGTACGGCCAGGAGCAGCCCGGGCTCCTCGACCCCTTCGGCTTCCCGGCCGGCCCGCTGGGCGGCGTCAGCGGCGAGCACTGGTTCGGCCTCGAGCCGGGCCTGGGCCGCGACGTGTTCATGCAGCTGGTCTACGGCATCCGCACCTCGCTGCTGATCGCCCTCGCGGTGACCGTGGCCACCACGCTGACCGCGATCGCGGTCGGGGTGACCGCCGGCTACCTGGGCGGGAGGACCGACTACTGGCTCGGCCGGCTGATGGACTTCCTGCTCGGCTTCCCCAGCCAGCTGTTCTTCGTGGCCTTCATGCCCGTGGTGGTCGCGCTCTTCGTCGACCCGCGGGAGGAGACGCCGACCTGGATCCGCGTCACGGCACTGGTGCTGGTGCTGTGGTTCCTCGGCTGGACGGGGCTGGGGCGCCTGCTGCGCGGCCAGGTGCTGGCCCTGCGCGAGAGGGAGTTCGTCGAGGCCGCCAAGGTCTCCGGCGCCTCCCCGTGGCGGATCGTCCGCAAGGAGCTGCTGCCGAACCTGGTGACTCCGGTCCTGGTGCAGTTCACCTACATGCTGCCCGGCGTGGTGACCGCGCAGGCGGGCCTGTCCTACCTCGGGGTGGGCCTGGTGGAGCCGACCCCGGACTGGGGGCGGATGTTCGCCACCGCGGGGGAGGTCTACGAGAACGACCCCGCCTACCTCTTCTTCCCCGGCACGGCGATGGTCGTCTTCGTCGTCTGCTTCAACCTCCTCGGCGACTCGCTCCGGGACGCCTTCGACCCGAGAACCGGGCGCTGACCGTCCACCGGCCGGCCCGGCCCCGGCTCACCGCACCGCCCGCACCGCCCGCACCGCCCGCACCGCCCGCACCGCCCGCACCGAGCAGTACGCACCGAACGGCGCAGACCGGCAACGACGCACAGGCAGGGGTGTTCGAGATGGCGAACGACAGCAGGACGCGCACCACCCGGACGGCCCTGGCCGCCCTGGCCGCACTGGCCGCGGGCTCACTGGCCCTGACCGCCTGCACCGGCACCGACTCGGACCCCGGGCCCGGGCCAGGCGGCAAGGACGCCGCCGTGCAGCAGAAGGCGGTCCCGCTCGGCGACGAGGCCGCCTCCCGCGGCCCGGCCCCGGAGGTCCCCGGCGCGAGCGGGGGCGGCACCGTACGGGTCCACCAGGACGCCGACTACGACCACCTGGACCCGGCGCAGATCTACACCGCCGACGGGGGCCTGATCGCCTCCCTCTACACCCGCCAGCTGACCACCTACACCACCGACGAGAAGGGCCGGAAGGTCCTGGTCGGCGACCTCGCCACCGACTCCGGAACCCCGTCCGACGGCGGCCGGACGTGGACGTTCACGCTCAAGGACGGCATCCGATTCGAGGACGGCACGCCGATCACCTCGGCGGACGTGCGCCACACGATCGAGCGGATGTACGCGCCGTTCGTCACCGACGGGCCCAGCTACGTCCAGCAGTGGCTGTCGGGCGACGGCACCGACTACCGCAAGGCCCTGCCCGACGGCCCCTACGAGGGGGACCACCTGCCGGACGACGTCCTGGAGACCCCGGACGGGAAGACCGTCGTCCTGCACTTCCGCTCCCCGCAGCCGGACGCCCCGTTCGCGCTCGCCATGCCCGCCTACGGCGTCGTGCCGAAGGCGAAGGACACCCGGGAGAAGTACGACGCGGCGCCCCTGTCCGCCGGCCCGTACCGGATCGCCTCCTTCAAGCCCGGCAGGTCGATGGAGCTGGTCAGGAACAAGCACTGGGACGCGGACACCGACCCGTACCGCCACCAGTACGTCGACGGCTTCGACATCACCTTCAACCACTCCGACGAGGACTCCACCAAGCGCCTGCTGGCCGACACCGGGGAGGCCGAGACCGCGCTGAGCTTCACCAACGGCGTCGACCCGCTGCAGACGCGCAAGGCGCTGGGCGACCCGGACGCCCGCGAGCGGCTGGTGCAGGGCTACCAGCCCTACGTGTGGCAGATGAACATGAACATGGACCGCATCAAGGACAAGCGGGTCCGCGACGCGATCACCCACGCCCTGCCGAACAGGCGGATCCTCACCCTCAACGGCGGCGCGTACGCCGGCGAGGTCGCCGGCGGCCTGCTCGCCCCGACCGTCCCCGGCCACGAGAAGGACTTCGACCCCTACGGCAAGCTGGCCGAGCCCGACGGAGACCCGCAGCGGGCCAGGAAGCTGCTGAAGCAGGCCGGCAAGGAGGGCATGCGGCTCGTCTACGCCTACTCCAACGACGAGATCCGGCAGCGGCAGTCCGTCGTGGTCGCCGACGCCCTGGAGAAGGCCGGGTTCGACGTGCAGCGCAAGGAGCTCGACGCCGGCACCTGGTACTCGCAGCTGCGCAAGGTCGACAACGGCTACGACATCTACATGACCAGCTGGGCCCAGGACTGGCCGTCCGCCTCCACCGTCATCCCGCCCCTCTTCGACGGCACCCAGATCCAGGACGGCGCCTCCAACTACTCCCACGTCGACGACGAGCACGTGAACTCCGAGATCCGGCGGATCGGCGCGATCACCGACCCCGTGAAGGCGACGAAGGAGTGGAGCAGGCTCCACCGGTACATCGTGGAGGAGATCAACCCGGCGGCCCCGATCTCCTACACCAGGCAGATCCAGCTGCACGGCTCCCGGATCGGCGGCGCGCGGTACAGCGACACCCTCAACTACATCGACCCGACGCGTCTGTACGTCGTCAAGGGGTGAGGGGCGGTGCTCCGGTTCCTGGTGCGCCGGACGCTCGGCGCCGCCGCCGTCCTCCTGCTGATCAGCGCCTTCACCTTCTTCCTGTTCTTCTCGATCCCGCAGGACCCGGCCCTGCTGGCCTGCGGCAAGAACTGCACGGCGGACGCGGTCGCGCTCATCCACCGCAACCTCGGGCTGGACGACCCCGTCCCGCTGCAGTACGCCGCCTTCATGACGGGGATCGTCACCGGCCGCGAATTCGCCGCGGGCCCCTGCCCGGCCCCCTGCTTCGGGTACTCCTTCGCCAACGACCGGCCGGTGTTCGAGACCCTCGCGGACCGCTTCCCGACCACGGCGTCCCTGACCGTCGGCGGCGCCGTCGTCTTCCTGGCGGTGGGGCTGGGCGCGGGCATGATCGCCGCCGCGCGGCGCGGCACGGCCACGGACAAGGTGGTCAGCTCCGTGTCGCTGGTGCTCAGCTCGATGCAGATCTACTTCCTGGGCCCGGTCGTGCTCGGCGTGCTCGTCTACGGCACCGGGCTCCTGCCCTCCCCCTCGTACGTGCCCCTCACCGAGGACCCGGCCGGCTGGTTCACCGGCCTGCTGATCCCCTGGTGCGTGATGGCCGTGATCTTCACGGCCAACTACACCCGGATGGCCCGCTCGACGCTGATCGAGCAGTTGCAGGAGGACCACGTGCGCACCGCCCGGGCCAAGGGGATGCCGGGCAGGACGGTCTTCTTCCGGTACGCCTGGCGCGGTTCGCTGATCCCGATCGTCACCATCTTCGGCATGGACCTGGGGTCGCTCTTCGGCGGCGCGATGATCACCGAGTTCACCTTCGGCCTGGCCGGCCTGGGACGGCTGGCCGTCGACTCGGTGATCGACATCGACCTCCCCATGATCATGGGCGTGATGCTCTTCTCCTCCGCCCTGATCCTGCTGTGCAACATCGTCGTGGACGCCGCGTACGCGCTGATCGACCCGCGGGTGCGCCTGGACGCAGGGAGCAGCGCGTGAACGCACCCGCCGGGGCCGCGGGCACGCCGGAGCCCTTCCTGTCCGTGCGCGACCTGCGGGTCCGCTTCTCCACCGAGGACGGCACCGTCCACGCGGTCGACGGGCTCTCCTTCGGCCTGGAGCGCGGGCGCACCCTGGGCGTCGTCGGCGAGTCCGGCTCCGGAAAGTCGGTGACCGCCCTGGCCCTCATGGGCCTGCACGACCGCCGGACCGCCTCGGTCACCGGCGAGGTCCTGCTCGACGGGCACGAGCTGACCGGCGCGCCGGAGAAGAAGCTGGAGCGGCTGCGCGGCAACCGGGTGGCCATGGTCTTCCAGGACCCGCTGACCGCGCTCTCGCCGTACCACACGGTCGGCCGGCAGATCGCCGAGCCGTTCGTCCGGCACACCGGTGCGAGCCGGCGTCAGGGGCGCCTGCGCGCGGTCGAGATGCTGGGGAGGGTCGGCATCCCGCAGCCCGCCCGGCGCGTCGACGACTACCCGCACCAGTTCTCCGGCGGCATGCGGCAGCGCGTGGTGATCGCGATGGCGCTGGTGTGCAACCCGTCGCTGCTGATCGCGGACGAGCCGACCACCGCGCTCGACGTGACCGTGCAGGCGCAGATCCTCGACCTGCTGGGGGACCTGAGGCAGGAGTTCGGCTCCGCGGTCGTCCTGATCACCCACGACCTGGGCGTGGTGGCCGGCACCGCCGACGACGTGCTGGTGATGTACGCGGGGCGGGCCGTGGAGCGCGGCCCCGTGCGGGAGGTGCTGCGGGACCCGCAGCACCCCTACACCCGGGGCCTGCTGGACTCGGTGCCGCGGCTGTCCTCCGACCCGGAGGAGCCGCTGGTCCCGATCCCGGGCGCCCCGCCGAGCCTGCTCGTCCCCCACCCCGCGGACGGCTCCCGCGCCCCGGACGGGGGCGGCCCGCTGCGGGGCTGCCCCTTCCTCCCGCGGTGCGCGTTCTCCGGGCGGGTCGAGGGCGGGGACCGCTGCCGCACCGAGCGGCCGGTCCTGCCCGCCGGGCGCGGCGCCGCCTGCCACCTGACCGAGCGGCAGAGGCGGACCGCCTTCGCCGAGGAGGCCCGGCCCCGGCCGGGCCGGCCGTGAACCGAGGAGGGAGCGCCGTGGAAGGCGACACCACCGCCCGCGCAGACCTCGGGGCCGCCGGGCGCGGCGCCGGGCGCGGGGAGCCGCTGCTGAGGGTCGAGGGCCTGGCCAAGCACTTCCCCGTCATGGCCGGCTTCCCCGTGCGGCGCAGGGTCGGCGCGGTCCGCGCGGTCGACGGCGTCGACCTGACCGTGCACGCGGGCGAGGTCTTCGGGCTGGTCGGCGAGTCCGGCTGCGGCAAGTCCACCACCGGGCGCATGATCGCCCGCCTGACCGAGCCGACGGCCGGCACCATCACCTACCGCGGCCTGGACATCACCCGCCTCGGCCGCCGGCGGCTGCGGCCGGTGCGCTCCGAGATCCAGATGGTCTTCCAGGACCCGTACTCCTCGCTGAACCCCCGGCAGACGGTGGGCACCATCGTCGGGGGGCCGATGGAGGTCAACGGCATCGACCCGCCCGGCGGGCGCGGGCGGAGGGTCCGCGAGCTGCTGGAGACCGTCGGCCTGAGCCCCGACCACGTCAACCGCTTCCCCCACGAGTTCTCCGGCGGCCAGCGGCAGCGCATCGGCATCGCCCGCGCGCTGGCGCTGAACCCGCGGCTGATCGTGGCCGACGAGCCGGTCTCGGCGCTGGACGTCTCCGTGCAGGCCCAGGTGGTCAACCTGCTGCGGGAGGTGCAGCGCGACCTGGGCGTGGCGTTCGTGTTCATCGCCCACGACCTGGCGGTCGTGCGGCACTTCTCGCAGCGGGTGGCCGTGATGTACCTGGGGCGGATCGTGGAGGTGGGCGACCGGGACTCGGTCTACTCCCGCCCCCGCCACCCCTACACCCACGCCCTGCTCTCCGCGGTCCCCGAGCCCGTCGCCCGGGACGGCGCGGGGCCCGGGCCGGACGGGGAGGGAGGCGGGGGCAGTGTCCGCGAGCGGATCCGTCTCGCCGGGGACGTGCCCTCGCCGGCCGACCCGCCGTCGGGGTGCCGCTTCCGCACCCGGTGCTGGAAGGCGCGGGAGCGCTGCGCCGCCGAGACCCCTCCCCTGGTCCGCCTGGAGGGCGACGCCGAGGGGCACCTGACGGCCTGCCACTTCCCGGAGGAGCCGACGACCGCGGCCCGCGGCGGGGACGTCGTCCTCGACCCGGCCCCGACCACCGAACCCCACCCCGGCACGTCCCCCTGACGGCACTCGGCCCCGCCGGAGCAGAAACAGAGCCCCTCAGCCGATCACCTCGACGGTGCAGTGGATCCCTCCGGCTCCGGCGAGCTTCGCGTCACAGGTGAGGAGGGTGCCCCCGAGCTGTTCGGCCAACGCCACGTATGCGGCGTCGTACGGCGTGACGTTGCCGCGCATCTGCCACATGCGTCCGAGGAGTTGTGCGAGAGGCACCCTGCGGATCGGGAAAGCGGCCAAGTGCTTGAGTGCCCGGGGAACAGCAGCCTCAAGTTCCGGGTTCCTGCGGGCCATGCCGCGCAATGCCGAGACCACCTCCACGTCGAGGTGCACCGGGGCGTACAGGGCGTCACCTGCTGCAAGGCGAGCGACGATGGACCCGTTCCGGCGGTCACCGACGGCGTAGAACGAGGCGAGGACAGAAGCGTCGACGACGGTGAGACTCACCTCTCCTCCCGCACGGCGCGCACGGCGGCAACAGCGTCGTCGACGCTTATGCCCGTGTCTGCCGGCGGCTCGTACAGATCGAGGTAGGCAGCGATGTTGGCGGTTTTGGCAACCTCGGTCAACCGGTCCACGACGTAGGCGTTCAGTGACTGCCGGTTGGCCTCGGCGCACTCGGCCAGCGTCCTGTAGGTCTCGTCCGGGACGTCCCGCAGGTTGATGCGTTTCATGGCGCCATGATGGCACCACCTCGACCATGCGTCCACTCCGTTAGCGTCCGCGCGAAAGGTGCAGGTCCGGATGTTCCGGAAGGGGGCGTCGGCGGTCAGGAGGTGCCGGGGCGGTAGGGCTCCAGCTCGATGCGGCGGGCCAGCTCGCGCACGGCCTCCTCGTGGACGGTGCCCAGGCCGTGCCGGGTGACGTTGAGCGCGCCCGCCGCGGCGGCGAAGCGGACCGCCTCCTTCGGGTCGGTGCCGCGGGCCAGGGCCGCCGTGATGCCGGCGGTCATGGAGTCGCCGGCGCCGCGCGGCTCGACCACCTCCATCCTCGGCAGCGGCACCTGGAGGATTTCGTCGCCGATCAGGGCCAGCGCCGGGTTGTCCGCGCGCGAGACCAGGACGGTGTCCGCCCCCTCGTCCCTGAGCGCGCGCATCGCGGCCACCAGCTGCTCCGGGTCGTCGTCGTCGGCCCGGCCGTCGGCGATCACCTCCTCGTGGCTGATCTTCAGCAGGTCCACCCCTCCCTGCAGGCAGGCGCGGAGCAGGTCGCCGCACAGGTCGACGACGATCTTCCCGCCGTTGGCCCGCAGGTCGTTGGTGAGCCTGCGGTAGGTCTCGGGCGACACCAGGGAGGGGTCGGCCGGGCCGGAGAGGATGGAGGTGTCCGCCTTGAGCCCCTCGGCGAGCGCCACGCTGTACAGGTCGTCCAGGTCGTGCCGGGTGAGGGGGTCGCCGGGGGTTTCGGCGACGGTGCTGCGGCTGCCGCCGCGGCGGTCGTGGACATAGGTGCCGTTGCGTCCCTGCCGGACGACCGGGTGGACGGTGATGCCCTCGCTCTCGATGAGCTGCCGGGCGATCGGGCCGCTCTCCCCGCCGAAGGTCCCGCACAGCACGGTGTCGACGCCGAGTGCGACCAGGACCCGGGCCTGCCACACGCCCTGGCCGCCGGAGTGGACGTGGATGTCGGGTGTGCCGTCCTGCTGCTCCTCGACGGTGACCGTGAGCAGCGGGATCGGGGCGAAGACCATCACTTTTTCCGTCATGCGCAGCCCCTACCCCCTGGTCGCGGATGCACGTGCGGCTCCGGGCCGCGCCGTGGTGGCACTCTCCTCGGCGAAGTGGCAGGCGCTCTCGTGGGCGACCGGGGAGTCGGTGTCCTTGAACCGCTCCGGCACCGCCAGCAGCGGCACCTCGGTGGCGCACTTGTCCTGCGCCTTCCAGCACCGGGTACGGAACCGGCACCCCGACGGCGGATTCGCCGGCGAGGGCACGTCCCCGGACAGGATGATCCGCTCCCGCCCCTCACGCGCCTCCGGATCCGGAACCGGCACCGCCGACAACAACGCCTGCGTGTACGGGTGCGTGGGATGGTCGTAGATCTCCTCGTCCGAACCGATCTCCACCATCTTCCCCAGGTACATCACCCCCACCCGGTCCGAGATGTGCCGCACGATCGACAGGTCGTGCGCGATGAACACGTACGACAGGTCGAACTCGTCCTGCAGCTTCTCCATCAGGTTGATCACCTGCGCCTGCACGGAGACGTCCAGCGCGGAGACCGGCTCGTCACAGATGATGATCTCCGGATTCAGCGCCAGACCCCGCGCGATCCCGATCCGCTGCCGCTGACCGCCCGAGAACTGGTGCGGATACCGGTTGATGTACTCCGGATTCAGCCCCACCACGTCCAGCAGCTCCTGGACCTTCCGCCGCCGGTCACCCTTCGGCGCCACCTCCGGATGAATCTCGAAGGTCTCCCCGATGATGTCGCCCACCGTCATCCGCGGGTTCAACGAGGTGTACGGGTCCTGGAACACCATCTGAATGTTCCGGCGCACCGCCTTCAGCGCCCGCCCCGACAGCTTCGTGATGTCCTGACCCTTGTAGAACACCTCCCCCGCGGTCGCCCGCTCCAGCATCATCAACAGCTTCGCCACCGTCGACTTGCCGCAACCGGACTCGCCCACGATGCCCAGCGTCTCACCCTGGTACAGGTCGAACGAGATCCCGTCCACGGCCCTGACCGCACCGACCTGCCGCTTGAACAGGATCCCCTGCGTCAACGGAAAGTGCTTGACCAGGTTCCGCACCTGCAGGACCGGCTCGCGTCCGTCAGTCACCGACGACCTCCTTCCAGAAGTAGCAGGCGCTCCGCCGTTCCCCGGGGACCCGGTACAGCAGCGGCTCGCCGACCCGGCACATCTCCCGCGCCCGGGGGCAGCGCGGGTGGAAGGCGCAGCCGGACGGGATGCGCGTCAGGTCGGGCGGCAGGCCCTTGATCACACGGAGTTCCCGCCTTCCGGAGCCCGGGTGCGGGGCGGGGCCGAGGCGCGGGACCGAGTCGAGCAGGCCCTGGGTGTAGGGGTGCGCGGGCCGCTTGTACAGCTCGTGCACCGGGGCGGTCTCCACGATCCGGCCCGCGTACATCACCGCGATCCTGTCGGCGACGCCGGCGACGACGCCGAGGTCGTGGGTGATCAGGATCAGGCCCATGTCGTACTCGCGCTGCAGTTCCGCGAGCAGGTCCATCACCTGGGCCTGCACGGTGACGTCCAGCGCGGTGGTCGGCTCGTCCGCGATGATCAGGTCCGGCTCCAGGGCCAGCGCCATCGCGATCATGATGCGCTGGCGCATGCCGCCGGAGAACTGGTGCGGGTAGTCGCCCACCCGCTCCTTCGCCGCCGGGATCCGCACCCGGTCCATCAGCTCGATCGCCCTGGCCCTGGCGTCCTTCCTGGACAGGCCCTGGTGCACCCGGAACATCTCGCCGAGCTGGTAGCCCACGCTCAGCACCGGGTTCAGCGACGACAACGCGTCCTGGAAGATCATCGCGATCTTCCGGCCGCGCACCTTCCGCCGTTCCTCGGGCGACGCCTTCAGCAGGTCACGGCCCCGGAAGAGGATCTCGCCCTTGGGGATCCGCCCCGGAGGCGTGTCCAGGATGCCCATGATCGCCTGAGCGGTCACCGACTTCCCGGAGCCGGACTCGCCGAGCACCGCGAGCGTCTCGCCCGCGCCGACGGAGTAGTTCACGCCGTTGACGGCCCTGGCCACGCCCTCGCGGGTGCGGAACTCCACGTGCAGGTCGCGCACCTCCAGCAGGGGCACGCCGCTCCCGTCCTCGACGCGCCGGCCGGTGGCGCCCGCGGTTCTCTCCGTAGTGGTCACGTACGCCCTCCTCGGCGCAGCCTCGGGTCGAGGGCGTCGCGGACCGCGTCGCCCAGCATGATGAAGGCGAGCACGGTGGCGCTCAGTGCGCCCGCGGGCCACAGGAGCATGTGGGGGGCGTTGCGGACCTGGTCGGAGGCCTCGGAGATGTCGATGCCCCAGGAGACGGTGGGAGGCCTCAGCCCCACGCCGATGTAGGACAGGGTCGCCTCCAGCGCGATGCAGGTGCCGATGGAGACGGTGGCGACGACGATCACCGGGGCGACGGCGTTGGGGGCGATGTGCCGCAGCAGCGTCCGGGGCCCGGAGGCGCCCAGCGCCCGGGCGGCCAGGACGTAGTCGTTCTGCTTCGCGGTGATGACCGCGCCCCGGGCGATGCGGGCGGTCTGCGGCCAGCCGAGCAGGACGATGAGGCCGACGACGGACCACAGGGAGCCGTTCTCGACGACGGACAGCAGGACCAGGCCGCCGAGGATCACGGGGATGCCGAAGAACACGTCGCCGATCCGGGAGAGGACCGCGTCCGCCCAGCCGCCGGAGAAGCCGGCCAGCCCGCCGACGGCGGCGCCCAGCAGGGCGGTGCCGACGGTGGCGCAGACGCCGACGGCCACCGAGGCGCGGGCGCCGTGGACGGTACGGGTGTAGACGTCGCAGCCCTGGGTGGTGAAGCCGAAGGGGTGTCCGGGCGAGGCGCCACCCTGCGAGTCGGCCAGGTCGCAGTCGTAGGGGCTGTGGGTGGTGATCAGGCCCGGCCACAGGCTGATCACCACCAGGAAGGCGATCATGAGCGCGGAGACGACGAAGACGGGGTTGCGGCGCAGGTCGTGCCAGGCGTCGGACCACAGGCCCCGGGGCCGTCCCGGGGCGCCGCCGGTTGCCCTGCCCGACCCCCGGCCCGGGGTTCGGCCGGGGGCCGGGCCGGTGACGGTGAGGACTGTCGGGCCCGGGCGGGAGGTCGGGTCATACATGGCGGATCCTCGGGTCCAGGACCGCGTAGAGCAGGTCGACGAGCAGGTTGGCGAGCAGGAAGACCAGCACCAGGACGGTCACGAAGCCGACGACGGTGGGCGTGTTCTGCCGCAGGACGCCCTGGTGGAGCTGGAAGCCGACGCCGTGGATGTTGAAGATCCGCTCGGTGACGACGGCCCCGCCCATCAGGACGCCCAGGTCGGCGCCCAGGAAGGTGACGACGGGGACGAGGGAGTTGCGCAGCAGGTGGTGGGTGACCACCCTGCGGCGGGGCAGCCCCTTGGCGACCGCGGTGCGCACGTGGTCGGTGCGGACGTTCTCCGCGATCGAGGCGCGGGTCAGGCGGGTGACGTAGGCCAGGGAGACCAGGGCGAGCACCAGGCCGGGCAGGAGCAGGTCGGTCAGCGACGCGTCGGTGGGGACGGCGGGGGCGACGAGGTTCCACTCCACGCCGAGCAGGTACTGCAGCAGGTGGCCGCTGACGAAGGTGGGGACGGAGATCAGCAGCAGCGTGGCCGCGAGCACCGCGGTGTCGGCCCGGCGGCCGCAGCGCAGCCCGGCCGCCACCCCGAGGGCGATGCCCACGACCGTCTCCATCACGAGGGCGACCAGGGTCAGCCGGAGGGTGACGGGGAAGGCTTCGGCCATCAGCTCGGTGACCGGCCGGCCGTTGAACGCGGTGCCGAGGTCGCCGGTGAGGATCCCGCCCATGTGGAGCAGGTACTGCGTTCCCAGCGGTTCGTCGAGGTGGAGTTCGGCGCGGATGCGGGCGGCGGTGGCCGGGTCGGGGGCGCGGTCGCCGAAGAGGGCCGCGACCGGGTCCCCGAGGGCGTGCGCCATGAAGAAGACCAGGAAGGTCGTCCCGGCGAACACCGGCACCATCTGCAGCAGACGCCGTACGACGTAGCGGCCCATGGAGGTCTCCTCAGGACTGGCCGTTGACCGTGATCTGTTCGAAGACCGGGACGCTGAACGGGTTGAGCCGTACGCCCGAGACCCGCTCGGACCAGCCCGCGCTGCCGTTCTGGTACCACAGCGGCACGGCCGGCATGTCCTCGGCGAGGACCCGCTCCGCCTCCTGGAAGAGGCCGACGGCGGCGGCCGGGTCGGTCTCGGCGTTGGCCCGGTCGACGAGGGTGTCGAACCTGCGGCTGCTGTAGCCGCCGTTGTTGGAGGAGGCGCCGGTGTAGTACAGCGGCTGGAGGAAGTTCTGGACCAGCGGGTAGTCCATCTGCCAGCCGGCGCGGAACGGGCCGGGCATCCGGTTGCCGACGACGCGGCTGCGGAAGTCCCCGAAGGTGCCGACGGGGGCGGTGACGCAGGCGTTCTCCTTCTCCAGCGCCTTGTTGATGCTGTGGCAGACCGCGTCCACCCACTGCCGGTGGGAGCCGGTGTCGGTATTGGTGGTGATGGTCATCCGCCCTCCGGGGATACCGCCGCCGGCGGCGACCAGTTTCCTGGCCGCGGCAGGGTCGTAGTCGCAGGCGTCCCCGCACAGGCCGGGCCGGTGCCCGCCGTCGCGGCCGAGGACCGGCGAGGTCCAGTCGGTGGCGGGGACGCGGGTCCCGGCGAAGATCTGCCGGGTGATCGTCTCGCGGTCGATCGCGCGGGAGATGCCGCGGCGCACCTTCTCGGCGCCCTCGGCGTTCCACTCCTCGCGGTAGAGGGGGAAGACGAGGGTCTGGATGATGCCGGCGGGCTGGTCGACGTACCGGCCGGCCAGGTCGGACTCGGCGTTGCGGAGCCGGCTCGCCGGGACGTCGTCGACGACGTCGAGGTTGCCGGCCTGCAGGTCGGTGTAGGCGGAGACGTTGTCGGTGTACACGCGCAGGTCCACCCCGTCGTTGGCGGCGCGGTCGTCGCCGGGGTAGTCGGGATCGGGGCGCAGTCTCATCACCGAGCCGCGTTCGTAGGACTCGACCCGGTAGGGGCCGTTGCCGACGGGCCTGGCCAGCCAGGCGTCGTGGTCGTCGAAGAACGCCCGGGGCAGGGGGGCGAAGGCGGGGTAGCCGAGGGTGTCGGGCCAGCCGGAGAACTTCTGGCTCAGCCGGACCCGGAAGGTGCGCCCGTCGATCCGGGTGAGGCCGGAGAGCTTCTTCGCGCGGGGCCGGCCGGACTCGGGGTGGACCTGCTCGTACCCCTCGACGTACTGGAAGAAGTAGGAGTTGACCTGCTTGTTGTCGACCAGGGCGCCGTAGTTCCAGGCGTCGAGGAAGGAGTCCGCGGTGACCTCCTCCCCGTTGGAGAAGGTCCAGCCGTCCTTGATCCTGACGGTGAAGGTCTGCGAGTCCTCGGTCTCGATCGACTCGGCCAGCATGTTCTCGGCCCTGCCGGTGACCGGGTCGTAGCGCTTGAGGCCGCGGAAGATCATGTCGAGGACCTTGCCGCCCTGCACCTCGTTGGTGTTGGCCGGTTCGAGGGGGTTCTGGGGGTCGCCCCAGGAGGCCCGGACCACGCCCTCGGTGTCCGCCGCGCTCCCCCCGCCGCAGGCGGCGGCCGCCACGGCGAGGGCGGCGGCGGTCGCGGCCCGTGCGGCTCGCGCGGTCGCGCTCATCTGTGGTCCTTTCGTGGACCCCCGTCCTTCAGGGCGGGGAGGAAACGAAACCCCTGCGGAGCAGGGCAAGGAAAGCCGGTTCGCCGCCAGGGCGGACCGGCGTCCACCCCCGGCCGGTCGCAGCCCGTCACAAATTGATGCGGTAATTTGTGAACCGTGAAGACCGTCCATGTGAAGCGGGCGTTCAAGTACCGCTTCTATCCGACCGATGCGCAGGCAGCCGAGCTGTCCCGCACGTTCGGCTGCGTGCGGAAGGTCTACAACCTGGCCCTTGCGGCGCGCACGGAGGCGTGGACACGACAGGAACGGGTGAACTACAACCAGACGTCGGCGATGCTGACGGCCTGGAAGAAGACCGAGGAACTCGCTTACCTCAACGACGTCTCCTCCGTGCCGCTCCAGCAGGCCCTCCGGCACCTCCAGGCGGCGTTCGCCAACTTCTTCGGCCAGAGGGCCGCGTACCCGCGTTTCAAGTCGCGGAAGAAGTCGCGGAAGTCGGCGGAGTACACCACCAGCGCGTTCCGGTTCCGGGACGGCGGGCTGACCCTGGCGAAGATGGCGGAACCGCTCGACATCGCCTGGTCCCGCGAGCTTCCCGAGGGCGCGTCGCCGTCCACGGTGACGGTGTCGCAGGACGCGGCCGGACGCTGGTACGTGTCCCTGCTGTGCGAGGACCCCTCCGTCCAGCCGTACCCGGCCACGGACACGGCCGTCGGCATCGACGCCGGACTCGACCACCTGCTGACCCTCTCCACCGGGGAGAAGGTCTCCAACCCCCGGCACGAGCGGCGTGACCGCGCGCGCCTGGCCAAGGCCCAGCGAAAGCTCGCCCGCAAGGCCGAGGGCGACGGCGCGAACCGGGCCAGGGCGCGCCGGAAGGTCGCCAAGGTCTACGCCCGCATCGCCGACCGCAGGCGTGACCACCTGCACAAGCTCACCACTCGACTCGTTCGTGAGAACCAAACGATCGTGATCGAGGACCTGGCCGTTCGGAACATGGTCAAGAACGGCAAGCTGGCCAGGGCCATCAGCGATGCGGCCTGGTCGGAGTTCCGGAGCATGCTGGAGTACAAGGCTCGGTGGTACGGCCGCGAAGTGATCGCGATCGACCGCTGGTTCCCCTCCTCCAAGCTGTGCTCCGCCTGCGGCAGCCTGCGGGAGGGGATGCCGCTGAACGTCCGCGTGTGGACGTGCGACTGCGGGACGACCCACGACCGGGACGTGAACGCGGCGAAGAACATTCTGGCCGTCGGGCTGACGGCGTCCGTCTGTGGAGCTGGTGTAAGACCTCAACGGAGAACTCCGGGCGGGCAGTCGGCGATGAAGCAGAAACCCCCACGGCGCGAGCCGTAGGAATCCCCCTCCTTCAGGAGGGAGAGGAAGTCAAGGAGTGCCTCCTCGGAACCCGCCGGGCCTGCCGGGCCCGGACGACACCCCACGATGTGCCACGCGCCGCGCGGACCGTGCCGTACACGCGGGCCGGGCGCGAGAAACCCCCCGGGAACCCCCCTGTTGCCGGATCCGCCCGCACCCGGAAAGGGGACAGGGCGCGCCCCGGACCTCGTGGTCCGGGGCGCGCCCTGTCGGGTTGTGGGCCCGGGGAAAGCTGCCTACGCCGCGTGGACCACGTCCTTCTCCTCGGCGAAGTGGCAGGCGCTCTCGTGGGCGACCGGGGAGTCGGTGTCCTTGAACCGCTCCGGCACCGCCAGCAGCGGCACCTCGGTGGCGCACTTGTCCTGCGCCTTCCAGCACCGGGTACGGAACCGGCACCCCGACGGCGGATTCGCCGGCGAGGGCACGTCCCCGGACAGGATGATCCGCTCCCGCCCCTCACGCGCCTCCGGATCCGGAACCGGCACCGCCGACAACAACGCCTGCGTGTACGGGTGCGTGGGATGGTCGTAGATCTCCTCGTCCGAACCGATCTCCACCATCTTCCCCAGGTACATCACCCCCACCCGGTCCGAGATGTGCCGCACGATCGACAGGTCGTGCGCGATGAACACGTACGACAGGTCGAACTCGTCCTGCAGCTTCTCCATCAGGTTGATCACCTGCGCCTGCACGGAGACGTCCAGCGCGGAGACCGGCTCGTCACAGATGATGATCTCCGGATTCAGCGCCAGACCCCGCGCGATCCCGATCCGCTGCCGCTGACCGCCCGAGAACTGGTGCGGATACCGGTTGATGTACTCCGGATTCAGCCCCACCACGTCCAGCAGCTCCTGGACCTTCCGCCGCCGGTCACCCTTCGGCGCCACCTCCGGATGAATCTCGAAGGTCTCCCCGATGATGTCGCCCACCGTCATCCGCGGGTTCAACGAGGTGTACGGGTCCTGGAACACCATCTGAATGTTGCGGCGCACCGCCTTCAGCGCCCGCCCCGACAGCTTCGTGATGTCCTGACCCTTGTAGAACACCTCCCCCGCGGTCGCCCGCTCCAGCATCATCAACAGCTTCGCCACCGTCGACTTGCCGCAACCGGACTCGCCCACGATGCCCAGCGTCTCACCCTGGTACAGGTCGAACGAGATCCCGTCCACGGCCTTGACCGCACCGACCTGCCGCTTGAACAGGATCCCCTGCGTCAACGGGAAGTGCTTGACCAGGTTCCGCACCTGCAGGATCGGCTCGCCGCGGTCGACGGGCGCGTCGAGTGCCACGACCGCCTCGGCCTCCGAACGGGCCTCCACGGTGTTCACGGCGGTGACGTTCGGAGTCTCGTCCACGGCGTTCCGTGCCGGCTCGTCCTTCTTGTCGAGCTCAGCCATGGATCGTCTCCTTCCAGAAGTGGCACGCGCTGCCGCGGCCGGCCAGCTCGGCACCGTCCCGTTCGGTCACGGGGTACAGCTGCGGGACGTCCGTGCGGCAGACGTCCTGCGCCTTGGGGCAGCGCGGGTTGAAGGCGCAGCCGGACGGGATGCGCGTCAGGTTGGGCGGCAGGCCCTTGATCGCGTAGAGCTCCTGGCCCTTCTGGTCCAGGCGCGGGATCGAGTCGAGCAGGCCCTGGGTGTAGGGGTGCGCGGGCCGCTTGTACAGCTCGTGCACCGGGGCGGTCTCCACGATCCGGCCCGCGTACATCACCGCGATCTTGTCCGCGACGTCGGCGACGACGCCGAGGTCGTGGGTGATCAGGATCAGGCCCATGTTGTACTCGCGCTGCAGTTCCGCGAGCAGGTCCATGACCTGGGCCTGCACGGTGACGTCCAGCGCGGTGGTCGGCTCGTCCGCGATGATCAGGTCCGGCTCCAGGGCCAGCGCCATCGCGATCATGATGCGCTGGCGCATGCCGCCGGAGAACTGGTGCGGGTAGTCGCCCACCCGCTCCTTCGCCGCCGGGATCCGCACCCGGTCCATCAGCTCGATCGCCCTGGCCCTGGCGTCCTTCTTGGACAGGCCCTGGTGGACCCGGAACATCTCGCCGAGCTGGTAGCCCACGCTCAGCACCGGGTTCAGCGACGACAGCGCGTCCTGGAAGATCATCGCGATCTTCCGGCCGCGGATCCTCCGCCGCTCCTCGTTGGACATCTTCAGCATGTCCTGGCCGCGGAAGAAGATCTCGCCCTTGGGGATCCGCCCGGGCGGCATGTCGAGGATGCCCATGATCGCCTGGGCGGTCACCGACTTCCCGGAGCCGGACTCGCCGAGCACGGCGAGCGTCTCGCCCGCGCCGACGGTGTAGTTGACGCCGTTGACGGCCTTGGCGACCCCGTCACGGGTCACGAACTCCACGTGCAGGTCGCGGACCTCGAGGAGCGGGCCCTCGAAGTCGCCGTCCTGGCGCGGCGCGGGAACGTCCGCTGTTTTGGCAGTGGTGGTCACGTACGCCTCCCTCAGCGCAGCTTGGGGTCGAGGGCGTTGCGGACCGCATCGCCGAACATGAGGAACGAGAGCACCGTGACCGAGACCATCACCGAGGGGATGATCAGCACGTACGGTGCGTTGCGCAGCTGCTGCCGGCCCGTGGAGACGTCCACGCCCCAGGAGACCGTCGGCTCGGCGAGTCCGACACCGAGGAACGACAGGGTGGCCTCCGCCGCGATGTAGCCGCCGAGCGCGATGGTCGAGACCACGATGATCGGGGCGAGCGCGTTGGGCAGGATGTGCTTCATCAGGATGCGCGTGGTGGAGGCGCCGAGCGCCTTCGCCGCGACGACGTAGTCGGCCTGCTTGATGGTGATCACCGAGCCGCGGGCGACGCGGGCGATCTGCGTCCAGCCGAGGAAGGCCATGGCCAGCATGACGACCCAGACGCTGCGCTCCTCGAAGGTGGTGAGGACGACCAGCGCGCCGAGCAGGTACGGGATGCCCATGAAGACGTCGGTGACGCGGGACAGCACGCTGTCGAGCCAGCCGCCGAAGTAGCCGGCGATCATGCCGACCGCGGTGCCGAGGACCGCGACCAGCAGGGTCACGCCGATACCGACCATGATCGAGGCGCGGGCCCCGTAGACGACGCGGGCGTAGATCGAGCGGCCCTGGCCGTCGTACCCGAGCCAGTCGGCGGCGAAGAAGTTGCCCCAGTTCGGGGGCTGGAGGAAGTGCTTGGCCAGGTCGGCGTCGCGCGGCGAGGCGCTGGTGAACAGGCCCGGCGCCGCCGCGAGGACGAGCAGCAGCAGGATCAGCACGGCGGAGACCAGGAAGAGCGGGTTCCGGCGCAGGTCGTTCCAGGCGTCGGACCAGAGGCTGCGCGCCTTCGCCGAGGCCGGTGCGGCCTCGGTGGCGGCCGCGCCCGGTGCCGGGTCGGTCGCGACGGTCGTCTCGACCTTGTCAGCGGTCTTCTCAGGCATACCGGATCCTCGGGTCCAGGACCGCGTAAAGCAGGTCGACGAGCAGGCTGGTGAGGAGGTAGACGATCACGATCAGCGAGGCGATGCCCACGACCGTGGCGCCCTCCCTGCGGGTCAGGGCCTCGAAGATGGCGTCGCCGACGCCCTGCACGTTGAAGATGCTCTCGGTCACGATGGCACCGGTCATGAGGTTGCCGATGTCGGTGCCGAGGAAGGTGACCACGGGGATCAGCGAGTTGCGCATCAGGTGCACGCCGACGATCCGGCCGCGCGGCAGGCCCTTGGCCACCGCGGTGCGCATGTAGTCGGCCCTGAGGTTCTCCGCCATCGACGTACGGGTCAGCCGGGCCACGTACGCGAGGGAGAGCGAGCCCAGGACGATCGCGGGCAGGAACAGGTCGCCGATGCTCTCGGAGTCCTGCACCGTCGGCGTCGTCAGCTGGAGCTGGAACGCGAAGAAGTACTGCATCAGGTAGCCCAGCACGAAGGAGGGCATGGAGATCAGCACCAGCGTGAGGGTGAGCAGGCCGCGGTCGCGGACGGAGTCCGGGCGGAGGCCGGCGATCACACCGAGGCCGATGCCGACGAGCACCGTGAAGGTGAACGCGAAGAGGGTGAGGCGGATGGTGACCGGGAACGCCTCGGCAATGATGTCCGCGATGGGGCGCTGGCTCGCGATCTCGGTGCCGAAATCGCCCTGGACCAGGCCGCCCAGGTAGTTCGCGTACTGCTGCCAGATCGGCAGGTCCAGTCCGAGGTCGCGCCTGATGTTTTCGACCACGCTCGGATCGAACGCCTGTTCTCCCATGAGCGCCCTCACGGGATCACCGGGCAGGGCGTACATCATGAGGAAGATCAGCAAGGTTGACCCGATGAACACCGGGATCATCTGGAGCAGTCGTCGTGCGACATAACGCCCCATGGGTGCCTCCGTGTGGGGTAACTGCAGCCGGGGACCGTGGGGGAGACCCCCGTGCGGGCCCCATGGGGATCCCATGGGGCCCGCAAGGCCGGGAAAGCCCCGGAGCGACGGTCCCGCGGCCTTCCGCCGCCGACCGGACGGCCGGCGGCGGACTGACGGCCGAGTGAGGGTGTGACCCGCAGGCTCGCTTACTTGACGCTGACCTGGGGCAGCTCGATGTCACCGTGGAAGTCGACGTTGACGTTGTCGACGTTCTCACCGTGGCCGCCGTTGATGCGGTAGTACCACAGCGGGATGGCCGGCATCTCCTTGACCAGGAGCTTCTCGACCTCCTGGTAGGCCTTCACGGCCTCTTCCAGGGACTCCGCCTTGTCGCCCTCGGCCATCTTGGCGTCGATCTTCTTGTTGGAGAAGCGGCCGTTGTTGGACTCGGCGTTGGTGTGGTACAGCTCCTTGATGAAGTTCACGTTGACCGGGTAGTCGGCCACCCAGCCGCCGCGGTACATCGACTTGACCTCGTCGTTGTCACGCGCCTCGAGGTCGGTGGCGAAGTCCGGCTTCGCGTCGCCGACGCAGTCCACACCGGTGGCGTTGCGGATCGACTCGCAGACCGCGGTCACCCACTCCTTGTGGCCGCCGTCGGTGTTGTACTGGATCCAGACCTTGTTGCCCGGGACGCCGCCACCCTCCTTGATGAGGGCCTTGGCCTTCTTCGGGTCGTAGGTGAAGATGTCCGTGTCGAGCTCCTGGTTGCCCTTGACCTGCGGCGGGGTGAAGCTCGTCGCCGGGGTCCGGGTGTTGTTCAGGACGGTCTTCGTGATCGTGTCACGGTCGATCGCCATGGACAGACCCTGGAGGACCTTCGGGTCGACGTCCTTGAACGTCTTGGAGTAGAACGCCGGGGTCAGCGTCTGGATGGCCGCGTAGGGCTCCTCGATGGCGCCCTTGCCGAGGTCCTGCTTGTACTTCGGCAGGTCCGTCGGGCCGACCTGGCGGATGATGTCCAGGTTGCCGGAGACGACGTCCTGGTACGCAGCCTCGAGGGAGGAGTAGTTCTTGAACTGGATGCCCTTGTTGGCAGCCTTGTTCGGGCCCTTGTAGTCGTCCCAGGCCTGGACCTGGATCAGCTTCTTGTGGGTCCACTTCTCGAACTTGTACGGGCCGTTGCCGACCGGCTTCTGGCCGAACGCCTTCGGGTCGTCGTAGAAGACCTTCGGCAGCGGGGCGAAGGTGGTGTAGCCCAGCTTGTAGTTGAAGTAGGGGACGCGGTCCTTCAGCTCGACGGTGAAGGTGGTCTCGTCCACGACCTTCAGGCCGGACATCTTGTCGGCCTTGGGGTCACCCTTCTCCGGGTGCACGTCGTCGTAGCCGGCGATGTCGGCGAACCAGAAGGAGTTCTGCTGGTTGTTCTTGATGTTGGCGTACCAGTTCCACGCGTCGACGTACGACTGCGCGGTGACGGCCTCGCCGTTGTGGAACTTCCAGCCGCTCTTGAGCTTGACCGTCCAGGTCTTCGAGTCCTCGGTGGTGACCGACTCGGCGTTGGTGTAGACGATCTCGCCCTTGGCGTCGAAGTCCAGGAGCTGCGTGAACAGCGACTGGATGACGTAAGAGCCGTTGCTCTCGTTGGTGTCGGCCGGGATCAGCGGCTTCTGCGGCTCGCCGACGTCGATCGAGACGTAGCCGGCGGGCTTGCCCGAGCCCGTGTTCTTCTTGTCCTCGCCGTCGCCACTGCCACAGGCAGTCGCGGCCAGTGCGACGACAATCGCCCCCGCAACGAACTTGGCGCTCTTGGCACCGCGCATGGGTTGCCTCCTCAAGAGGTTCTACATAGCCGAACGTGGAAGAAGCCCGGCCCCCGGCCCGCCACCCCTGACGGACCGTCCGGTCTTCCGTGCTCGTTGAGTCAGCACCCCCCAAAGCGCGTGACCCAATTGACCCGAGCTCAACGGCTCCAACTATCGGGCACGTTCATCTGAATGAGCTACACCCGTAGGGTCTCGTTTTCATCACACCGGACGCGCCCAAGTCTCGAAATCCGGACAAACGGAACCAGACAGACAGCCACGAAACGGACTGTTAACAGTGAGAGCGAACAGTGACGTCCGATATGCGGACGCAAGGTAACGGGGCGAATGCCCACCGTTTATGCGCGTAGAAAGGCGCATCCAAAAAAACCCTACCCCTCCGCGGGAGCGGAGGGGCAGGGCCGACCCGAAAACCGAGGGAAATCCCTGGCCGGAGGGTTCCGGCCCGGTCCCGGACGCCCCGCGGGGCGTCCGGGACCGGGCCGGCCGGGGTCAGCGCTTGGCCCGCGCCGCGGCGCGGCCGCGCTCCTTCTGGTCCAGGACGACCTTGCGGATGCGCACCGTCTCCGGGGTCACCTCGATGCACTCGTCGTCGCGGCAGAACTCCAGGGACTGCTCCAGCGAGAGCAGCCGCGGCGGGACCAGCGACTCGGTGACGTCGGCGGTCGAGGACCGCATGTTGGTGAGCTTCTTCTCCTTGGTGATGTTCACGTCCATGTCGTCCGCGCGCGAGTTCTCGCCGACGATCATGCCCTCGTACACCTCGGTGCCCGGGGAGACGAACAGCACGCCGCGCTCCTGCAGGTTGGTCATAGCGAAGGCGGTGACCGCACCGGCGCGGTCGGCGACCAGGGAGCCGTTGTTGCGGGTGCGCAGCTCGCCGAACCAGGGCTCGTGGCCCTCGAAGATGGAGTGCGCGATGCCCGTGCCGCGGGTCTGCGTGAGGAACTCGGTGCGGAAGCCGATCAGGCCGCGGGAGGGGACGATCCACTCCATGCGGACCCAGCCCGAGCCGTGGTTGGTCATGGTCTCCATGCGTCCCTTGCGGGAGGCCATGAGCTGGGTGATGGCGCCCAGGTGCTCCTCGGGCGAGTCGATCGTCATGCGCTCGACCGGCTCGTGGACCTTGCCGTCGATCTCCTTGGTGACCACCTCGGGCTTGCCGACGGTCAGCTCGAAGCCCTCCCGGCGCATGGTCTCCACCAGGATGGCCAGCGCCAGCTCGCCGCGGCCCTGGACCTCCCAGGCGTCGGGGCGCTCGGTGGGCAGCACGCGCAGGGAGACGTTGCCGATCAGCTCGCGCTCCAGGCGGTCCTTGACCAGGCGGGCGGTGACCTTGTGGCCCTTGCCGCCCTTGCCGACCAGCGGGGAGGTGTTGGTGCCGATGGTCATCGAGATCGCGGGCTCGTCCACCGTGATCAGCGGCAGCGCGACCGGGTTCTCCGGGTCCGCCAGGGTCTCGCCGATCATGATGTCCGGGATGCCGGCGACGGCGCAGATGTCGCCCGGGCCGGCCTTCTCGGCGGGCTTGCGGGTGAGCGCCTCGGTCATCATCAGCTCGGTGACGCGGACGTTCGAGACCGTGCCGTCGCGCTTGATCCAGGCGACGGTCTGCCCCTTCTTCAGCTCGCCCTGCTCCACGCGCAGCAGCGCGATGCGGCCGAGGAAGTTGTCGGCGTCCAGGTTGGTGACGTGGGCCTGCAGCGGCGCGCCCTCGTCGTAGGACGGGGCCGGGACGTGCTCGAGCAGCGTGGAGAAGAACGGCTCCAGGCTGTCGCTGTCGGACGGGACGGTGCCGTCGGCCGGCTTGGTCAGCGAGGCGATGCCGTCGCGGGCGCAGGCGTAGACGATCGGGAACTCGATCTGCTCCTCGTCCGCGTCCAGGTCCAGGAACAGGTCGTAGGTCTCGTTGACGACCTCGTCGATCCGCGAGTCCGGGCGGTCGGTCTTGTTGATGCACAGGATGACCGGGAGGCGCGCCTGGAGCGCCTTGCGCAGCACGAAGCGGGTCTGCGGGAGCGGGCCCTCGGAGGCGTCGACGAGCAGGACCACCGCGTCGACCATCGACAGGCCGCGCTCGACCTCGCCGCCGAAGTCGGCGTGGCCGGGGGTGTCGATGATGTTGATGACGATCGGGTCGCCGCCGCCCTTGGGGTGGTACTTGACCGCGGTGTTCTTCGCGAGAATGGTGATGCCCTTCTCGCGCTCGAGGTCGCCGGAGTCCATCATGCGTTCGTCGAGGTGCTGGTGGGCGGCGAAGGCACCGGCCTGCTTGAGCATGGCGTCGACCAGCGTGGTCTTGCCGTGGTCGACGTGAGCGACGATGGCGACGTTGCGGATGTCGTGGCGCGTGGGCATAGGGCTTGGTGCGCTTCTCTCGGATCGTGGGACGCGGCGTGTGGCGTTGGTTCCGGCCGCCCGCCGGGCGGTGCCCGCCTCGGCTTTGATCCATGGTACGGCGCCCGGGACCGCCCCCGCCCACGTCCGCGGGCCCGGGAACGGGCCCCGCGGCCGCCCGTCCTGGGGGGACGCCGCCCGGTGCGACCTTCGTCACTCGCGCGGCCGCCCGCGCGGGAACGCCCCGGCGGGCGGCCGCGCGGCCCCGGGGGCACCCGCGCGTTGCGGCGCGCCCCGCCCCGGAGAAGACTGGTGACGGCGGCACCCGCGCCCCGCCCCGGGCCCCGCGCCCCGCGTGCGGCCGTCCCGTGCGCGGGAGCCGCGTCCCGGCTCCGTCGGAGGTGAGCGTCCATGTCCGTGCAGAACCCCCGGGCTGCGGCCCGGCACGACCTGCGGGACCTGTTCCACAGCCTGGAGCGGCTGGAGCGCCGGCTGGGCGAGGACCCCGACCTGCTCCGGCTGCGCGAGGACGCCGAGCAGCTGGCGAGCAGCCTGGGCCTGCCGCCGGGGAGCGCCCCGGGGCAGCCGCACGAGGTGCCGCCCGGGGCGGCGGCGATGCCCGACGACGCCCCCTACGACCCGGTCCTCGAGCCCAGCGGCGGCGAGGCCCCTCCGGAGGACCCGGACCGGCACGCGCCCTGACCCCGGGCCCGGGGCCTCCCGGAACGTGACCGGTCTCAGGACGCGCCCGGCCTCAGAACATGCTGAGCAGCGCCTCGGCGATGTCCGTCGGGGAGGACTCCCCGTCGGGCAGGTCGAGTTCGAACCAGACGGTCTTGCCGCGCGGGGTGCGCCGGCTGCCCCAGCTCTGGCTGAGCAGGCTGACCAACTGGAGGCCGCGGCCCCCCTCGTCGGTGTCCCGGGCGCGCCGGCGCCTGGGCTGCACCAGGCCGGCGTCCCAGACCTCGCAGACCAGGGTGCGGTCGAGCAGCAGGCGCAGCCGGATCTCCCCCTCGCCGTGCCGCAGCGCGTTGGTGACCAGTTCGCTGACCAGCAGCTCGGTGGTGTCGATCAGGTCCTGCAGTCCCCACTCGGTCAGTCTGGCGCGGGCCAGTTCCCGGGCGCGGGCGACCGAGGGGGCCTGCGGCGGGAGCGTCCAGTCGCCGACGGAGTCGGCGGGCAGCCCCTGGACCCGTGCGGTGAGGAGGGCGATGTCGTCCTCGCCGTGGTTGGTGTCCAGCGCGCCCAGGACGCGGTCGCAGATGTCCTCAAGGGGGCGGGTGGGGTCGTCCAGCGCGGCGCGCAGCGTGTGCAGGCCCTTTTCCAGGGGGTGGCGGCGGGACTCCACCAGGCCGTCGGTGTAGAGGGCGAGGAGGGAGCCGTCCGCGAGCTCGACCTCGACCTCCTCGAACGGCTCGCCGCCGACGCCCAGCGGCATGCCGGGCGGCACGTCGAGCATCAGGGCGCGGTCCCCGGGCTGGAGCAGCGCGGGGGGCAGGTGGCCGGCGTTGGCGAAGGTGCAGCGCCGCGAGACCGGGTCGTAGACGGCGTAGACGCAGGTGGCGAGGTACACCTCGGTCTGGTCCGAGCCCTGCGCCTCCTTGCGGCCCCGGCGGGACTGGCCGGTGCCGCCGTCCCCCGGGGCGCCGGAGGCGGTGCCCAGGCCGCGGGCGATCTCGTCCAGGGCGGTCAGGACCTCGGCGGGCTCCATGTCGAGCAGGGCGAGGGTGCGCACGGCGGTGCGCAGCTCGCCCATCGCCACGGCGGCCCGCAGGCCGCGGCCCATGACGTCGCCGACGACCAGCGCGGTGCGGTGGCCGGGCAGTTCGATGACGTCGAACCAGTCGCCGCCGACCTCGGTGGCGGTGTTGCCGGGCAGGTAGCGGCAGGCGATGTCCAGGCCGGCCGCCTCCGGGTTGCCCGGGGGGAGCAGGCTGCGCTGGAGGATGAGGGCGCGTTCGTGCTCGCGGCGGTACAGGCGGGCGTTGTCGATGCAGACGGCGGCGCGGGCGGCCAGCTCCTCGGCGATGGAGCGGTCGCGCTCGCCGAAGGGTTCGCTGCCCTTGGCACGGGAGAACTGCACCAGTCCGAGGACGGTGTCCTTGGCCAGCAGCGGCACCACCAGCGTGGACTGCACCAGGGGGCCGAGGGCGATGCCGTCGGCGTCGCCGTCCTTGACGCCGACGGTCTGGGTCTGGGCGGTGCGCAGCGCGGTGGAGCACGGCGAGTCGAACGGGTAGTGGTGGACGGCGCCGACCCGCACCCGCTCGGCGCAGGGCTCGCCGAGGTCGGACAGCGGGCCGTCGGAGACGGAGCTGCCGAAGGCGACCCGCCGCAGGGCGACGGTGGCGTCCCCGACGCCGACCGGGGCCTCGTCGCCGCTGAGCAGCGCCTGGTACAGGTCGACCGCGGCGACGTCGCAGAAGTGCGGAACGGCCACGTCGAGGAGTTCGCGGGCGGTGGTCTCCAGGTCGAGGGAGTTGCCGAGCCGGGCCCCTGCCTCGTTGAGCAGGGCCAGGTTGCGGCGGGTGTTGGCGGCCTCGCGCTCGGCCCGCTGGCGGCCGGTGACGTCGACGGCCAGGGCCGCGACCCCGATGGCCCGGCCGCTGCCGCTGTGCAGCCGGTACAGCGAGACCGCCCAGCGGCGGCGGCCGGGCTGGGAGGCGGCGGTGCCGACGAGCTGCATGTCGAGCACCGGGGTGCCCGTCTCGAGGACCTGGCGCAGTGCGGCGGTCAGCCGGTCGGCCTCCACCCGGGGCAGGAAGTCGTGCGGGGTCATGCCCGGGTACTCGTCGACGGGCCGGGCGAAGGTGGTGGCGAACCGTTCGTTGACGCGCAGGAGCCTCTGCTGGGTGTCGAACAGGAAGAAGCCCATCGGAGATTGGCCGAAAACCGCCTGCGAGGAGGCGATGTCGGTTTCGATCCGGCGCATCGGAGCGACGTCCACGGCGAGGCAGACCGCTCCCCGGCCGCCGTCCTCGGCGGCGGAGGGCATGACGTAGATCTCGGCCAGCCCCTCCTTGCCGCGGGCGTCGCGGTAGGGCACCAGGCCGGTCCACTCGCGGCCGTCGAGGATCGAGCCGGCGCCGGAGTCCGGGCCGGAGCCGCCCGCCGGGTAGTCCGGGGCGCGGTCCCACATGTCGTCGGGCACGAACGCGGCGACCGGGTCCTTGCCGATCGCCTCGGCGGCCGGGGTGCCGAAGAACTCCTCGGCGCGCTCGCTCCACCGGTCGATACGGCCGTCCGGGCCGAGGGAGAACGAGGCCACCCGGATGTAGTCGTACAGCGACCCTGCCGGGCTGCCCACCCACACCGGCGGTCCCACGGTCTGCGCCGGGACCCGGTGCCGGGGGGCGCCCCCGTCGCCGCCGGGGACCGGGACGTCACGGTTCCCCCGGTCAGTGTGATCAGGCGCTCCCGCCCCCGCTGGCATGTCGCTCACGTGCTCCGACCCCTCCAGCTCGTACAACCCGGACCGGCTGAATGCCGAGTATTCAGCATTCCGCCCGGCCGGGACACGGTGTTGGCGATCACGACCTCATTTCGGCATGACGAAATGCACCAGCTTGTCCCAATAGCCGACCGTCCCCGTTGGATGCGGCCCGTCCGCTTACCGGGTCTCAATTACCCGGAAGGGCCAGCTCGAACCACACGACCTTGCCGAGCCGCCCCCGGCGGGTCCCCCAGCGGCGGGAGGAGTGCGAGACGAGCCGGAGGCCGCGTCCGCCCTCGTCGTCGTCGGTCACGTTACGCTCCCGCGGCGGGTCCGGCAGGGGATCCGAGACTTCGACGAGCAGCGAGGTTCCGCGGACCATCCGCACCCCGATCGGCCCGCGGGCGTGGCGCAGCGAGTTGGTGACCAGTTCGCTGACCAGCAGCACGGCCAGGTCGGCCATCGGCTCCAGCTCCCACTCCCGCAGGGCGGCCCGCACCAGGCCGCGGGCCCGGCGCACCGCGCCGGCCTCGGCGGGGAAGGTCCACGACGCGGAGCTGCCGTCGCAGGCCCCGCCGAGCCGGGCGAGCAGCACGGCCACGTCGTCCGGCTCCCGGCCCCGCACGGCCAGGTCGGACAGGATGTCGTCGCAGACGGCGTGGAGCGAGGGGCGGGGGCGCGCGAGGACGGCGCGCAACCGCTCCAGCCCCTCGGTGATGTCCTCGCCGCGGGACTCGACCAGGCCGTCGGTGTAGAGCACCAGCACGGAGCCGTCCGGCACCTCGAGGTCCACCGACTCGAACTCCACCCCGCCGACCCCCAGCGGGGCCCCGGAGGGCAGGTCCACCACCCGCGCCCCTCCCCCGGAGCCGACGAGGAACGGCGGCACGTGTCCGGCCTTGGCCATGGTGCAGCGCCGCGTCGCGGGGTCGTAGACGGCGTAGACGCAGGTGGCCATCAGGGCCTCCTCGGGGCCGGTCACGAGGTCGTCCGCGAGGTCGTTGACCTGCCGCAGCAGCCGGGCCGGGGGCAGGTCCAGGGCCGCCAGGGTGCGCACCGCGGTGCGCAGCCGGCCCATGGTGGCCGCGGCCCGCAGCCCGTGGCCCATCACGTCCCCCACCACGAACGCCACCCGTCCCCCGGCCAGGGGGATCACGTCGAACCAGTCGCCGCCGACCTCCGTGCCCGAACTGCCGGGGACGTACCGGAAGGCCACCTCGACGCCCGGCGGCTCGGGGACGTGCTGGGGCAGCAGGCTGCGCTGCAGGGTCAGGGCGCCCTCCCGCTCGCGGGCGTACAGCCGGGCGTTGTCCAGGGACGCGCCGGCCCGGGAGGCCAGCTCCGTGGCGAGCAGCAGGTCGTCGCGGTCGAAGTGCTCGCGCCCGTCGGCCCGGCCGACCACCAGCAGCCCGAGCACGGTGCCGCGGGCGCGCAGCGGGAGGACGAGGAGGGAGTGGATCCCCAGGTCGATCGCGGCCTCGGCCCCGGGGTCGCCGGGGTAGGTGGTCGCCCTGAGCCCGTCGGGGGTCTCCACCAGGCGCGGCGCGCCGTTGTTCAGGACGGTGCCGAAGACCGAGTCGTCGGCGAAGGCGATCGGCTGGCCCTCCCGCAGCATCCGGTCGATCCTGGGCCCCTCCCGGACCGACCCGGCGCCCATCTGCATCAGCGGCTCGGAGACGGTGTGCGGCTGCCGGGGCAGGTCGTCGCCGCGGACCACCGCCTTCCGCAGGAGGACCCCCGAGTAGTCGCTGAACCGGGGGACGAGGGAACGCGCCAGCACCTGGGCGATGCGGGGGACGTCGAGCAGGTCGGCGATGGCCGTGCCGACGTCGTTGAGCAGGGCGAGGCGCTGCCGCACCCGCTCGGTCCGGGCCGCGGCGTGACGCCGCTCGGTGACGTCCATGATGGTGCAGCTGATCCCCAGCACCCTGCCGGCCCGGTCCTCCAGGCGGCTGTAGGACAGCGACCGGTACCCGCCGGCGGGGCCGGGCATGGTCAGGTCGATCACCGGGCGGCCGGAGGTCAGCACGTGCCGCTGCAGCCGGGCCAGCTCCCCCGCCCCGGGCCAGCCCTCGTGCACCTCCGCGACGGTGCGCCCGAGGTGGGCCGCGACGGGCCGGCCGTTCATCCTCGCCAGGGCCTGGTTGACCCGCACGTAGCGCAGGTCGGTGTCGAGGATGGCCACGCCGAGCGGGGAGGAGTCGAAGAGCGAGTCGAGGGCGGCGAGGTCGTGCTCCAGCCGGCGCAGCCGGCCGATCTCGGCGACCGAGGCGAGGATGAACGGCCGGCCGTCGCCGTCGACCAGCATCGAGGCCAGCGCCTCGACCCTCACCAGGTGGCCGTCGCGGTGCCGCAGCGGGACCACGCCCTCCCAGCGGCCCGTGCGCAGCAGGCGGTCGAGGATGTACTCGCCCAGCTCGGGCCCGGAGCTCCAGCTCTCCCGGCCGCCCCCGGGCCCGCCTTCGCCGAGCCCCGGCTCCTCGCCCCCGGGGTCCAGCACCGTGCCGAGCAGGCGGCCGACGATGCGTTCGCCCGGCCACCCCAGGATCTCCTCCGCCGCGGGGCTCCACAGCAGGACCCGGCCGGTGGCGTCGAGCAGGACCACCGCCACCTTCAGTGCGTCCAGGAGGCTGCCCTGTCCCCCCTCGGCATCGGCCCGGCCGGCCGGCGGACGGCGCCCGTCGCCGCGGGGGGACGCGCGCGCGAAGTCGCCGCCGCGCGCACCGCCGCCCGCCACTCCGCTCACCACGTCCACTTCCCCGGTAGTCCGGACACCAGGAATATCTTCGCCTCTTCGGCCAATAGCCCGCATACCCATCCGAAAGCGGCCCTACCCCGCGGACCGTGCGCGTCGCGGCGGGCGGAGGAAGGGGAACGCCCCGGCCAGGACACCGGGAGGGGCGGGAACGCGGGAGGGGCGGGAACGCGAGGGCCGGAGCCGGGGGCGCCGAGTCCGGGAGTCAGCCGGTGGGCCGGGCCAGGCGCCGGGCGATCTCGGCGACCGCCGGGCGGTCCGGCTCCAGCCAGTCCACCTCGCCGAACCGGTCCGCGGTCAGCCAGCGCAGCTCGTCGTGGTCCTCCAGCGGGGCCGGTTCACCGGCCAGCAGCCGGGCGGTCCACACGTGCAGGACGAGCCCCGGGGCCAGCGGCCAGGCTCCGGGGAGCCGCTCCACGGCCTCGGTCTCCACGCCGAGCTCCTCGCGCAGCTCGCGCACCAGCGCCTGCCCGTCGCTCTCCCCCGGCTCGACCTTGCCGCCGGGCAGTTCCCAGCGCCCGGCCAGGTGCGCCGGCGCGCTGCGGCGCGCGGCCAGCAGCCGCCCGCCGTCGATCACCGCCCCGGCGACGACGGTCCGGATCCGCGGGGCCTCGGAGGGACGGGCGGCCGGGTCGGCGGCCGTGCGGGCCGCTCCGGGGGTGTCGGAGGCACTCATGCGCGGCAGCCTAGTGCCGCCGTCGGAGGCGTCAGTGAGCCGGAGGCGTCAGTGAGCCGGAGGCGTCAGTGAGCGGCGCGGGCGGCACGGGCGGCGCGCTGCGCGGAGCACCACTCGCGGGCGAGGGCCCTCGCTCCCAGGAAAAGCAGGACGTTCAGCACGCCCCCGACGAAGGCGTACCCGAAATCCACGAGGAACTGCACTGCGGGGTCCGGCATGCGCAGGACGTGCAGGAGGGGGGCGACCACGTGGAAGAGGAGGGCCGGCGTGAACAGCGACATGGGCAGGGTCGCGGTGAGGCACAGGTAGAACATGGTCTCGTGGTCGAACACGTCGAGGGCGTTCATCACCCCGATCACGGCCACGGCCGCGAGGTAGCAGATGCCCGGCTTCCCGAGCACGGCCGCCAGCCCGTTCCGTCCCCGGCTCATGCCGGGGTCTCGATGCGCTGCACCAGGTACACCTGCCGGTGCCCCCTGGCCTCGAGCCGGTCGGCGACGCCCTGCGCCTCCTCGCGGGTGGCGTAGCGGCCGACGCGGTAGCGGTTGCCGTTGTCGTCCTGGCGGACGACGACCCAGAGCAGTTCGGTCACCGTGCGTCCTCCGCGGTCCGGTCGGTACGGGCGCTGTTCCTGCGGCCCGCCGGGCCTCCGGGCCGCAGCACGCCGGGCTCGGCCGTGTCGGAGGAGACGGGGATCCGCATATGCCAGAGCCTACTGGGCGCCCCCGGTTCGAACACATGCGCTTTTCACAGTTTCCGCCACTCGATACCACCCATATGGCCGAGAGTTGACGGTGGTTCGGGAAACGGCCGGGCCGTCCGGCCGGCCGCGGAGGGCCCCGGCCGGTCCCCGGTCAGCGCACCGGAAGGTGGTAGGCGATCCGGTACCGGTCGGCGGGGACCACCACGTCGGCCGTCTCCACCGGCCGGCCGGAGGCGAAGTAGGTCCGCGAGACCACCATGACGACGTGGCCGGGCACCCCGCCGAGCAGCGAGGTCTCGACGGCCAGTCCCGGACGCGCCGAGACCTCCTCGGTGACGTTGTCGACGACCACCCCGATCGCGGCCATCCTCTCCACCACCCCGCGGCCGCCCAGCGGCCCCTCCTCGGGCAGCAGCACGGGGCTGCGGCCGGTCACCTCCAGCGGCTCCCAGGAGGTGGAGAGCATCATCGGCTCCCCCTCGGTCCGGTACAGGTAGCGGGTGCGCATCACCCGCCCCCCTTCCGGGATCCGCAGCCGAGCGGCGATCCGGGCGGGGGCGGGCTCCTGGCCGGACTCGGCCTCCCAGGTGCCCTTGCAGTCCTCGTCGGCCTGCTCCTGGCGGAACGGGCTCGCCTCCCCCTCCCGCGGGCGGTAGCCCGAGCGCGCCAGCCTCCGGGGCTCGGGGCGCTCCCGCACGTAGGTGCCGGAGCCGGAGCGTCCTTCGACCAGCCCCTCGGCCATGAGCACCTTGCGCGCCTCCAGCGCGACGGTGTCGGACACCCCGTACTCCTGGCGGATGCGGGCCTGGGAGGGCAGGCGGCTGTGCGGGGCGATCGCGCCGCTGAGGATCTTCCTCCGAAGGTCGTCCGCAACGCGCAAGTACGCGGGCTGCTCGCCGAACGCCACGTGATCCTCCATCAGGTTGACCGAATGCGACAGCTTGGCAACCCGGAGTTGCGGTCGGCAAGCCGACCGGAGGCATTCACGCTGCGTGACACCGCCCGGACGGGAGGGGGAGGAACCGGGCGTGCGGTTCAGTCGACGGGAAAGGCCACGTCGCAGACCTCGTCGGCCGGGCCGGCCCCGTCCCAGTCGGCGAAGTAGACCTCCCGGCCGGCCCCGGTACAGGTCCGGCCCCTGGCCGCGGCCCACTGCACGACCGCGTCGTAGGCGGACAGGATCTGCGGGAACTCCACCTGCGCCTTCGTCAGCCTGACGTACGCCTCCCGGTGCGCCGGCTCGCGCCGCACCGCCGCGTCCCCCTCGACGTCGTCGCCCGCCGCGACCGGCAGGCAGATCTCCACCGGCCCGTCGCCGTCCTCGTTGACCTCCCCGTGGTAGACGACGAACACCGGCCCCGCCGGCCCCCCGTACGCCTGCGCGGCCCCGCACAGCCGCTTCGTCGCCGCGCCGATCCACCCGGGCAGTTCCTCCACCCGCACGTGCCGCTGCTCGGTGAGCACCACCTGCTCGGGCACCTCCCGCTCCCGCACCTCGTCCATCCTCGCGTTCCCTTCTTCTCCGGACAGTCGGCCACGGAGGTGCGCGGCCGGCTCCCGCTGGGCCGCCACGCGGCGCTCGACGGCCTCCCAGTGGGCCGCGACGAGTTCGGCGCCCGCCGGCCCGGGGACCGCCAGGACCTTCGCGACCTCCGCCAGCGGCATGTCCGGCCGCCGCAGCAGCACCACTGTCCGGGCAGTCGCCAACTGGCTCTCCCGGTAACGGCGGTAGCCGCTGACCGGGTCGACGCGGGCGGGTCTGAGGAGCCCCTGCCGGTCGTACAGCCGCAGCGCCTTCATCGACAGCCGCGCGCGGCGGGCGAAGACCCCTATGGACATCAGCGGGTCGTCCGGCCCCTCTTCCCGCTCCCTGCTCATGCGCACATCCTCCGCGCCGGGCGCTCTCGCCCGGCACTCCGTACGTTCGGGTCTGCCCCAGGGGGAGGGTCAAGAGGGGCGGGGGGCGGGCGGCAGCACGACGGCCGGCCGCCCTGCGGACAGGGCGGCCGGCCGGTTGTTGCGAGGAGCACCCGGTGGGGTCCGGACCGGATCAGGGCCGGGTGCGGGGAGGGCCCGGATCAGAACTGCAGGGACCAGGAGTCGATGTAGCCCGTGTCGTAGGTGTAGGCGTCGTAGACCCGCAGCTTCCAGGTGCCGTTGGCCACCTCGGAGGAGGCGTTCACCGTGTAGGTGGTGATCACGTTGTCGGCGCTGCCGCCGGTGCCGGTGCTCTTCATCCGGTAGGCGGTGCCGTCGGGGGCGACCAGGTCGATCTGCAGGTCACCGCTGTAGGTGTGCTTGATGTCGACACCGACCTGCAGGGCGGACGGCGCGTTGCCGGAGACGCCGGTCACGGTGATCGGGGACTCGACGGTGCCCCTGTCCACGATGTTGTAGTTGGCCGTGTTCTCGAAGCGGGGGCCGGCCGGCGGGGTGGTGCCGCCGCTGCCGACGTTGAGGAGCTTGTTCGGCGATCCGGTGCCCGGGCTGGTGACGACGTTGGAGACGGCGTTGTTGACCAGGGCGGTGCTCACCTGGGCCGGGGTGGCGGAGGTGTTGTCGGCCAGGTACAGGGCGGCGGCGCCGGCCACGTGCGGGGTGGCCATCGAGGTGCCGGAGATGGTGTTGGTGGCCGTGTCCGAGGTGTTCCAGGTGGAGGTGATGGACGAGCCGGGGGCGAAGATGTCCAGGATCGAGCCGTAGTTGGAGAAGCTGGAGCGGGCGTCGCTGCTGGTCGTGGAGCCGACCGTGATCGCCTCGGCCACCCGGGCCGGGGAGTAGTTGGAGGCGTTGGCGTTGTCGTTGCCCGCGGCCACCGCGTAGGTGACGCCGGAGGCTATGGAGTTGCGCACCGCGTCGTCCAGGGCGGTGCTGGCGCCGCCACCGAGGCTCATGTTGGCCACGGCCGGCTTCTGGGCGTTGGCGGTCACCCAGTCGATGCCCTTGATGACGCCGGCGGTGGTGCCGGAGCCGTTGTTGTCCAGCACGCGCACGCCGACGATCTTGGCCTTCTTGGCCACGCCGTAGGCGTTGCCGGCGATGGTGCCGGCGACGTGGGTGCCGTGGCCGTTGCCGTCCTGGGCGACGTTGTCGTTGTCGACCGCGTCGTAGCCGTTGAAGGCGCGGCCGCCGAAGTCGGAGTGCGAGATGCGCACGCCGGTGTCGATGACGTACGCGGTCACGCCCTGGCCCGCGGAGTCGGGGTAGGTGTAGGAGCCGTTGAGCGGCAGGGCGGCCTGGTCGAGGCGGTCCAGGCCCCAGGTGGCGCCGGTCTGGGTGCCGACCGCGTGGACGACCTCGTTCTGGACGACGCTCTTCACGGCGGGGTCGGCCGCGAACTTCTTCGCCTCGGCCTCGGTCATGGTGACCGCGTAGCCGTTCAGCGCTTCCTTGTAGGTGTGCTCGACGTCGGCGCCGAATCTCTTCGCCAGGCTCTTGCCGGCGCTGGACCCGGCGTCGGGCGCCTCCTCCTCGAGGACCACGATGTAGCTGTTCTTGATCGCCTCGGCGGCGCCGGCGTTCTCGATCTTCCCCTCCGCGGGGGCCGCGAACGCGGGGAGCGCCGTGCCGGCGCCGAGGGCGAGGACGACGCCGGTTGCTGCCATGACGCCGGCGAGACGCCGCTGTGACGAGCGCTTGACTGCCATTCGGGGGTTCCTCCTGCAGAGGTGGTGCACGGATGTGGGGACCCGCCTCCGCCCGGGGGTGCCGGGCAGGGACGCACACGGCGGCGCCGCGCGACGGGACCGGGGGCGGTTCCCGACGCGTGAACGTACAGGCCATTTATTTCATGCGCATGACAAATACTTCCGTCGTGCGCCATGCTGATTCCTTGCGACCGCCAGCGAAAGATTGACGGACGAACAGGTGTCGCACAAGAGGTCGCGGTGTTCTTTTTCGGTTCACCGCGTTCCGGTGATCGGGCGGAACGGGGGAAACAAACAACCACCGGTTCTGCTCTTTGACCCTCCCGACCTGGCACTCCGTGGCATCCGCCGTACGCACCGGCCGCCGCAGGAAGATCCGGAGAAAGCCCCGCGAAAAGGGTTTCCCCCAACTCGCCCCCGGCCAACCCTTTTCCCGGGGCCGAGGGTTTTCCCTTTCTTTCCGGAAACCGCCGGATCCGCCGGCCGCCGGCCCCGGCCGCTTCCCCGGGTCCGCCGCTGTCCGGACATGTCCCCTGCGGCAGAGGGGAGTTCTCAGCCGCCGCAGGGAACGTACAGCAGCTTGTCCGGCGAGCCGGCACCCGGGTTGGTGACGACGCCGGAAGTGGCGTTCGCCACCAGGGCGTTGCGCACCTGCGAGGGGGTGGCGGCGGGATTGTCCGCCAGGTACAGGGCCGCGGCGCCGGCCACGTGCGGAGCGGCCACGGACGTACCGGAGAGGGTGTTGACGGCCGTGTCGGACGTTCCCCAGACGGAGGTGATGGAGGACCCCGGGGCGAAGATGTCCAGTCCCGGGCCGTAGTTGGAGAAGCTCGCGCGGGCGTCGTTGGCGGTGGCGGCGCCGACCGTGATCGCCTCGGCCACCCGGGCCGGGGACGACGAAGAGGTGTCGGTGGCCGAACTGCCCGCAGCCACCGCGTAGGTGACGCCGGAGGCTATGGAGTTGCGCACCGCGGCGTCCAGGGCGGTGCTGGCGGCGCCACCCACACTCATGTTGGCCACGGCCGGCTTGACGGCGTTCGCGGTCACCCAGTCGACGCCCGCTATCACCCCGGAGAGGGTGCCGGAGCCGTTGTCGCCCAGCACCCGCACACCGACGATCCTGGCCTTCTTCGCCACGCCGTGGAGGGTGCTCGCCACGATCCCCGCGACGTGGGTGCCGTGGCCGTTGCCGTCCTGGGCGACGTTGTCGCCGTCGACCGCGTCGTAGCCGTTGTACGCACGGCCGCCGAAGCCGCTGTGCGAGACGCGCACGCCGGTGTCGATGACGTACGCGGTCACCCCCTGGCCCGCGGAGGCCGGGTAGGTGTACTTGCGGTCCAGCGGCAGATTGCGCTGGTCGATGCGGTCCAGGCCCCACGAGGGCGGGTCGTACTGGGTCGTGCACGCCAGGGCCCCGGGCGCATCCGCGCCCCCTCCTCCCTCCGCCCTGCCGTCCCCCGCCCCACCCGCCGCCGGGCTGCCGAGGGCGTGGACGACGCGGTCCTGGACAACAGCCTCCACGGCGGGGTCGGCGGCGAACCTCTTCGCCGCGGCCTCGGTCATGGCGACCTCGTAGCCGTTCAGCGCCGCCGTGTAGGTCCGGCGGACGTCGGCGCCGAACCTCTCGGCGAGGCTCCTGCCCCTGCTCGACCCCGCGCGCGGCGCGCTCTCCTTGAGGACGACGATGTAGCGGCCCTCGACCGCCTCGGCGGCGTCGGCGTTCTCAATCACCCCCTCGGCCGGGGCCGGGACCGGAGCCGCGGCCACCGGGGGGTGCACCCCCGCTCCGAAGGCGAGGGCGAGGGCGAGGGCCGCCGGGACCCCGGCGCGGTGCCGCCTGGACGGACGCTTCACTGCCATGCGAGGACTCCTCCTGCGAAGGTGGTGCGCGAAGGGGACACGTACGCGGGCGCGGCGGCGGGAGGCGGGGGCGCGAGCCCGTCCACCACACCGAACGGACAGTATGTCGCTTACATGACAAGTGTCGTCAACGGTACGCGCACAACATGGGTTTTCTCAGCCGCCGCCGAGAAGACTGACGCCTCCGGAAGCGGTGGGCAAGAGCGCCCGGGCCCCGGACACACAGTGAATGCAAAGACCTGTCCCGAGATCCCTTCCGAGTTGGGCATGCACCCGACACAACCGCGGACCTGAGCAGAGCAGGAGGCCGGCTTCAGGCTGAACCGTTCCGGCACAGGATGCGCATGGTGCTCGGAGACCTGGAGTCGCTGGAGCGCCGATTTGCAGCGGCTGAGCCAGTGCTGTGGCGGGGAGCCGTCCAACCTGGTGCTTTGTCCAACAGATCGTGGAGGGCGACGGGACCTGGGTGCGGCGGTCCAGTCCGGGCCTGACATTCCAGGCGAACAACCTGCAGGACTCCCTGAACCTGTGCAGGAGCGGTCCGGGGCGGACGCGGATCCAGTGCACGGTTCCGACGGCGCTGGGCAACTCCGGCGCACCGTGTCACGATTCGCCGGTGACCAGCAGACCCGACCCGGCGCAGCGCCTGCGCGACCTCGCGCGGCTGCGCCGCGTCCGCGACCGGATCGACCGGGAGTACGCGCAGCCGCTGAACGTCGAGGAGCTCGCCCGCGGCGCGCACATGTCGGCCGGGCACCTCAGCCGCGAGTTCCGCCTCGCCTACGGCGAATCGCCGTACAGCTACCTGATGACGCGGCGCATCGAGCGCGCGATGGCGCTGCTGCGCCGCGGCGACCTCGGCGTCACCGAGGTCTGCTTCGCGGTCGGCTGCGCGTCGCTGGGCACCTTCAGCACCCGCTTCAGCGAGTTGGTCGGCATGTCGCCCAGCGCGTACCGGCGCCGGGCGGCCCGCTCGGCGGCGGGTGTCCCGTCGTGCGTGGCGAAGCAGGTGACCAGACCGGTCAGGAATCGAGAAGCAGGGGCCTCGGAGCCGCCCCTAGCCTGACCGTCATGGACATCACCATCCACGCGAGCTTCCTCCCTCACGTCGACCCGGAGGCCTCCCTGGCCTTCTACCGCGACACGCTCGGCTTCGAGGTCCGCAACGACGTCGGAACCGGCACGATGCGCTGGATCACCGTCGGCCCTCCCGGCCAGCCCGGCACGTCCGTCCTCCTGGCGCCGCCGGCCGTCGACCCCGGCATCACCGACGACGAGCGCCGCACCGTCACCGAGATGATGGCCAAGGGCACCTACGGCTGGATCCTGCTGGCCACCAAGGACCTCGACAGCACCTTCGAACGGCTGCAGGCCGGCGACACCGAGATCGTCCAGGAGCCGACCGAGCAGCCGTACGGAATCCGCGACTGCGCCGTCCGTGACCCCGCGGGCAACCTGGTCCGCATCCAGGAAGTGCGCTGAGCCGACCGGCTGCCGCAGCCGCGGTCCCGCCCCGCCGTCACGGAAGAACCCGCGCCTGCGGGGCGGGACCGCACGCACCGACGAAAGCCGGCCGGGCCGGACGACACCGGCGGGGACCGCGGAGGCGGCCCCGCCCGAAAGACGGAGACACGACAGGCATGGCCAAGAGGACGGACGCGCAGTCGCCCGCGCGGCACACCGCCGACAGCCACGATCTGATCCGCGTGCACGGCGCCCGCGAGAACAACCTCAAGGACGTCGGCATCGAGATCCCCAAACGCAGGCTGACGGTGTTCACCGGCGTCTCCGGATCGGGCAAGAGCTCGCTGGTGTTCAACACGATCGCCGCGGAGTCGCAGCGGCTGCTCAACGAGACCCACACCGCCTTCTTGCAGGGCTTCATGCCGACGCCGGCCCGTCCCGAGGTCGACGTGCTCGACGGGCTGACGGCCGCGATCGTCGTCGACCAGCAGCGGCTGGGGTCCGACCCCCGCTCCACGGTCGGCACCGTCACCGACGCCAACGCGATGCTGCGCATCCTCTTCAGCCGGCTCGGGCGGCCGCACATCGGCCCGCCCGGCGCGTACTCCTTCAACGTCGCCCCCGTCCGGGCCAGCGGTGCGATCACCGTCGAGCGCGGCGCCCGGAAAACCGTGCGGGCGACCTACAACCGCACCGGCGGGATGTGCACGCGCTGCGAGGGCCGGGGCACGGTCTCCGACATCGACCTCACCCAGCTCTACGACGACTCCAAGTCGATCGCCGGGGGCGCGTTCACCATCCCCGGCTGGAAGGCGGACAGCCTCTGGACCGTGCGGGTCTACGCCGAGTCGGGCTTCCTCGACCCGGACAAGCCGATCCGCGAGTTCACCGAGAAGGAGATGCGGGACTTCCTCCACCGGGAACCGACCAAGGTGAAGGTCGAGGGCGTGAACCTCACCTACGAGGGGCTGGTCCCCAAGGTCCGGAAGGCGTTCCTGTCCAAGGACAAGGAGGCCCTGCAGCCGCACGTCCGGGCGTTCGTGGAGCGGGCGGTCACCTTCACCACCTGCCCCGAGTGCGACGGCACCCGGCTCAGTGAGGGGGCCCGGTCGTCGAGGATCGAGGGGATCTCCATCGCCGACGCGTGCGCGATGGAGATCCGCGACCTGGCCGACTGGGTGCGCGGCCTGGAGGAGCCCTCGGTGGCGCCGCTGCTCACCGCGCTGCAGCAGACCTTCGACTCGTTCGCGGAGATCGGGCTGGGCTACCTCTCGCTCGACAGGCCGTCGGCCACGCTGTCGGGCGGCGAGGCTCAGCGCGTCAAGATGATCCGCCACCTCGGCTCCTCGCTCACCGACGTCACCTACGTCTTCGACGAGCCCACCTCGGGGCTGCACCCCCACGACGTCCAGCGCACGAACGGCCTGCTGCTGCGGCTGCGGGACAAGGGCAACACGGTGCTCGTCGTGGAGCACAAGCCGGAGGTGATCGCGATCGCCGACCACGTCGTCGACCTCGGCCCCGGCGCCGGCACGGCGGGCGGCACCGTCTGCTTCGAGGGCACCGTCGAGGGGCTGCGGGCCGCCGGCACCCTCACCGGCCGCCACCTCGACGACCGGGCCGCGCTCAAGGAGACGGTGCGCACGCCCACCGGCCGGCTCCCGGTCCGCGGCGCGAGGACGCACAACCTGCGCGGCGTCGACGTGGACATCCCGCTCGGGGTGCTCGTCGCCGTCACCGGCGTCGCCGGCTCCGGCAAGAGTTCCCTCGTGCACGGGTCGCTGTGCCGGCAGCCGTGGGCCGCCGACGCGGGCGTGGTGTCGGTCGACCAGAGCGCGATCCGGGGCTCGCGACGGAGCAACCCGGCGACGTACACCGGGCTGCTCGACCCGATCCGCAAGGCGTTCGCCAAGGCCAACGGCGTGAAGCCGTCGCTCTTCAGCGCCAACTCCGAGGGGGCCTGCCCCGGCTGCAACGGGGCCGGCGTCGTCCACACCGACCTGGCGACGGCGGCCGGCGTCACCTCCCCCTGCGAGGAGTGCGAGGGCAGGCGGTTCCAGGCGTCGGTGCTGGAGCACCGCCTCGGCGGCCGCGACATCAGCGAGGTGCTGGCGATGTCGGTGACCGAGGCCGGGGAGTTCTTCGGCTCCGGACAGGCGCGCACGCCGGCCGCACAGGCCGTCCTCGGCCGGCTCGCCGACGTCGGGCTCGGCTACCTCGGCCTGGGCCAGCCGCTCACCACACTGTCCGGCGGCGAACGGCAACGGCTCAAGCTGGCCACGCACATGGCGGACAAGGGCGGCCTCTACGTCCTCGACGAGCCCACCACCGGCCTCCACCTCGCCGACGTCGAGCAGCTGCTCGGCCTGCTCGACCGGCTCGTCGACTCCGGCAAGTCGGTCGTCGTCGTCGAGCACCACCAGGCGGTCATGGCGCACGCCGACTGGATCATCGACCTGGGCCCCGGCGCCGGCCACGACGGCGGCCGGATCGTCTTCGAGGGCACGCCCGCCGACCTCGTAGCCGCCCGCTCCACACTCACCGGCGAGCACCTCGCGGCCTACGTCGGCGCCTGACGGGGGCCGGGGCCCGGGGGCCGAGGACCTCGCGGACACCGCGGGGCCCGGCCGGGCCCGGCACGCGCCCCGCCCCCGGCTCCGGCCCCACCGGCAGCACGTCCGCATCCCGGCCGACCGGTCCGCCGTCCGGACGGCCCGGTCGCGGCCGTCCCGGTCCGGGCAGGAGTCCGGCCGACGCGAACGCAGTAGGAACCCGTCTTGGAAGGGCCGGGCCCCTACGCGGAAAAGGCCCCGCACCGCGACGCAGACTCCTCGCATTGTGTACACATGGCACACATGGTACACTTGAGGCATGACGCAGCCGCTGCCCATAGAGTCAATCCGCGACGTCCGGGCGCACTTGGCCGAGGTCGTGGAACGTGCCGATCGTGACGACATGCCCACCGTGATCACCCGGCGGGGAAAGCAGGTCGCCGCCGTCGTGTCCATCGGGGTTCTGCGCAAGTACCAGGAGTGGGAAGAGCGCGAGATCAACCGGATCATCGACGAGCGCATGGCCGGTCCGGCACCCGGCATCCCGATCGAGGAGGTCATGAGGGAGACGCTGGCGCGCAGTGAGTGAGTACCGCACCGTCTTCCGGCCCGAGACTCAGGCCGAGCTCCGCAAGGTCCCGCGCGACACGGCCCTCCGCATTCTGGCCAAACTGACCGAGCTGGAGAGCGACCCGCTGGGGTTCGGCACCACGGCCCTCGTCTCCCGACCCGACCGGCGCCGCCTACGGGTAGGCGACTACCGCGTGATCTACACCATCGACAACGGCGAGCTGGTGGTGTGGGTCGTACACGTCGGGCACCGCTCCAACGTCTACGACGCCTGAGCATCTCTTCCGCGGGGGCGAAGAACCCGGCGCGGGATAGACGACGGGGCCGGACTCCCACGAGTCCGGCCCCGTCGTCTATCCGTATGCTTGCCGGATCCCCGATGCGGTGCTGCTTCGACCACTCACACGTTGAAGCGGAACTCCACGACGTCGCCGTCCTGCATGACGTAGTCCTTGCCCTCCATGCGGGCCTTGCCGGCGGCGCGGGCCTCGGCGACGGAGCCGGTGGCGACGAGGTCGTCGAAGGAGATGACCTCGGCCTTGATGAAGCCCTTCTGGAAGTCGGTGTGGATCACGCCGGCCGCCTCGGGGGCGGTGGCGCCCTTCCGGATCGTCCAGGCGCGGGACTCCTTGGGGCCGGCCGTGAGGTAGGTCTGCAGGCCGAGGGTGTCGAAGCCGACGCGGGCGAGGGTGACCAGGCCGGGCTCCTCCTGGCCCATGGACTGCAGCAGCTCCAGCGCCTCCTCGTCGTCCAGCTCGATCAGCTCGGACTCGATCTTGGCGTTGAGGAAGATCGCCTCGGCCGGGGCGACCAGCTCGCGCAGCTCGTTCTTGAACTCCTCGTTGACCAGCTCGTCCTCGTCGACGTTGAAGACGTAGAGGAACGGCTTGGCGGTCAGCAGGTGCAGCTCGCGCAGCGGCTCGGTGTCGAGGCCGGCCTCGAAGGCCGTGCGGCCCTCCTCGAGGACCTTCTGGGCCTCCTCGATCGCCTTGACGACCGGCTGCTTGTCCTTCTGGATCCGGGCTTCCTTCTGGAGCCTGGGCAGGGCCTTCTCGATGGTCTGCAGGTCGGCGAGGATCAGCTCGGTGTTGATCGTCTCGATGTCGTCCTTGGGCGAGACGCGGCCGTCGACGTGCACCACGTCGTCGTCCTTGAAGGCCCGGATGACCTGGCAGATCGCGTCCGACTCGCGGATGTTCGCGAGGAACTTGTTGCCCAGGCCCTGGCCCTCGGAGGCGCCGCGCACGATGCCCGCGATGTCGACGAAGTCGACGGTCGCCGGGAGCTTGCGCTGCGAGCCGAAGATCTCGGCGAGCTTGTCCAGGCGCGGGTCGGGCACCCCGACGACGCCGACGTTGGGCTCGATGGTGGCGAACGGGTAGTTGGCCGCCAGTACGTCGTTCTTGGTCAGGGCATTGAACAGGGTCGACTTGCCGACGTTGGGCAGGCCGACGATTCCGATCGTGAGCGACACGTGGCGACTTCCCGTAGCGAGAACTTGAGTGGACCGGTCCACGGCAGGACCGGTCCACCAGTCTACGGGCCGCGCCCCCGCGTCCGGGCGGCGCCGGAGGCGGGCGGGAGGAGGCCCTCCCGAAAGGTGTGTCCATCACATCGTCAGACCGGTACGGCGACCTACCGTGGCCCGGTGGAACATCCCAGCACTCGGTTCTCACGACGCGACCCCCACCGGGCCGCCCGTCCGCCCCGGCTTCCCCGTCCGGCGGGCCCCGCCGCCCCCGGCAGTCCTGGCAGCCCCGGCAGCCCCGGCAGCACCGGGGCTGCCGGCCCACCGGCCGGGCAGGCCCCGCAGGCCGGGCAGGCCGGGCAGGCGGCGCCCCGTCGGCGCACCGCGACCGGGCCGCCCGGGGCGGCGGCGCCCCCGGGAGGGGCCTCCGGCCGGGGCCCGCGGACCGGACGGACGGCACGGGCGGCCCGCCCCGCCGGGGCGACCCGGGCGGGCGGCGGCGGGGGCGCGGGGCTGTCGGGGCCGCGGCTCACCGCGGCCGGCGCGGCCGTCGTCGTCGGCGGGCTCACCGCGGCGGGCGCCGCGCTGGACGCCCTGCTGCTGGACGGAGTCGGCCCCGTCCTCAAGGCGTTCTTCGTCCTGGCCTGCGTCGCCGGCTCGCTGCGGGTCCGGCCGTCCGACCTCCTCGCGCCCGCCGTGGCGGCGCCGTTGGCGTTCGCCCTCGCCGTGCTGTTCACCGGTACTCCCGGGGACGGCGCGGCCGGGCGGGCGATGGCCCTGTTCACCGACCTGGCGGTCAACGCCGGCTGGCTGTTCCTGGGCACGGGCCTGGCGGTGGCGGTGGCGGCGGCCCGCAGGCTGGGGGCGGCGGTGTCGGCGAGGACCGCGGGCGGGCGGACCCCGCCGCGCTGACCGCCCGCACGGGCGAGGACCGCGGACGAGGACCGCGGGCGGTCGCGCGGGCGGGTCGCGGCGGACCGGCCGGGGGCCGTCAGGAGCTGCCGGTGCGGGCTGCCCCGGCGGTGTCGGCGGCGGCCGCCATGGCCGCGCCCACGATGCCGGCGTTGTTCCGCAGCTCGGCCGGGACGATCTCCGCCCGCACCCCCTCGATCAGCGGCAGGAACTTGTCCGCCTTGCGGCTGACCCCGCCGCCGATGACGAACAGGTCGGGCGAGAACAGCATCTCGACGTGGCGCAGGTACTTCTGCACCCGGCGCGCCCACTGCTGCCAGGTGAGGTCCTCGTCCTCCCTGGCCCTGCTGGACGCCTTCTTCTCGGCGTCGTGGCCGTTCAGTTCGAGGTGGCCCAGCTCGGTGTTGGGGACGAGCGTGCCGTCGACGAAGAGCGCGCTGCCGATCCCGGTGCCCAGGGTCAGCACGATCACGGTGCCGCGGCGCCCGCGGCCCGCGCCGAAGGACATCTCGGCGACACCGGCCGCGTCCGCGTCGTTGAGCAGGACGACGGGCAGCCCGAGCCGGTCGGAGAGCAGCCCGCGGGCGTCGCAGTCGATCCAGTCCTGGTCGATGTTGGCCGCGGACCGCGTGACGCCGTCGGTGACCACGGCGGGGACGGTGACGCCGACCGGCCCCCGCCAGTCGAAGTGGGCCACGACCTCGGCCACCTTCTCGGCGACGGCCGCCGGTTTGGAGGGCTGGGGGGTGAGCACCTTGTGGCGCTCCTGCGCGAGCTCGCCCCGGTCGAGATCGACCGGGGCGCCCTTGATTCCCGAACCACCGATGTCCACACCGAAAGCGTTCATGACACCCACGCTACGGTGCGGCGGGCGGGCCGGTCACGTCCGACGCCGTGACCGGCCGCGCCGGACCGCGGAACGCGCGGTCAGGAGCCGGAGGCCGCGCCGAGCTCCGCGCGCAGGTCGCGGCGCAGCTCCTTGGGCAGGGAGAAGATCAGCTTCTCCTCCGCCGAGCGGAACACCTCGACGTCCTCGTAGCCGCGCTGCGCCAGCCACTCCAGGACGCCCTGCACGAGGATCTCGGGCACCGACGCGCCGGAGGTGACGCCGACGGTGCTCACGCCCTCCAGCCACGCCTCGTCGATCTCCTCGGCGAAGTCCACCAGGTGGGAGGCCTTGGCGCCGGCGCCGAGGGCGACCTCGACCAGGCGCACCGAGTTGGAGGAGTTCCTGGAGCCGACGACGATCACCAGGTCGGACTCGGCCGCGATCTCCTTCACCGCCGTCTGGCGGTTCTGGGTGGCGTAGCAGATGTCGTCACTGGGCGGGCTGACCAGGGCGGGGAAGCGCTCCTTGAGCCGCCCGACGGTCTCCATGGTCTCGTCCACCGACAGGGTGGTCTGGGAGAGCCAGACGAGCCGGTTCTCGTCACGCACCTGCACGTTCGCGACGTCGTCCGGGCCGTCGACCAGGTGGATGCGGTCCGGCGCCTCGCCCATGGTGCCGACGACCTCCTCGTGGCCCTCGTGGCCGATCAGGAGGATGTCGTAGTCCTCGGCGGCGAAGCGCTGCGCCTCCTTGTGGACCTTGGTGACCAGGGGGCAGGTGGCGTCGACGGAGGCCAGCCTGCGCTCGGCGGCCTCCTCGTGGACGACGGGGGCCACGCCGTGGGCGGAGAAGACGACGATGGAGCCCTCGGGGACCTCCTCGGTCTCGTCGACGAAGATCGCGCCCTTCTTCTCCAGGGTCTGCACGACGTACTTGTTGTGCACGATCTGCTTGCGCACGTAGATCGGGGCCCCGTACTGCTCCAGGGCCTTCTCCACGGCGATCACGGCACGGTCGACGCCCGCGCAGTAGCCGCGGGGGGCGGCGAGCAGGACGCGGCGGGCAGCAGTAGCAGTCATGCGCCCCATCGTACGGGCGCGCCCGGGGCCGTCGGACACCGTGCGGTGCCTCCCGGCCCCGGCCCGGTTCCGTTCCGGCCACGGTTCCGTTCCGGCCTGCGGCTCCGGCGGGGCGCGGCCGGGGCCGGGGAGGTGTCGGCGGCGGCCGCTACGCTCGGTGCATGGCTGTCAGCACTTCTGCGGAAACGCCGGTCCCGGTCGGCGAGGTGTCGCGGATGATCGGCGGGTGGATCGACCGCCTCGGTGCGGTGTGGGTGGAGGGGCAGATCACCCAGCTCTCCCGCCGCCCGGGGGCGGGCGTGGTGTTCCTGACGCTGCGCGACCCCTCCCGGGACGTCTCGATCACCGTGACCTGCTTCCGGCAGGTGTTCGACGCGGTCGCGGACGTGGTGACCGAGGGCGCCCGGGTGGTGATGCTGGCCAAGCCCGAGTGGTACGCCCCGCGCGGGCAGCTGTCGCTGCGGGCTTCGGAGATCCGGCCGGTCGGGGTGGGCGAGCTGCTGGTGCGGCTGGAGCGGCTGAAGAAGTCGCTCGCCGCCGAGGGCCTGTTCGCCGCCGAGCGCAAGCGGCGGCTGCCGTTCCTGCCGAAGCTGGTCGGGCTGGTCTGCGGCCGGGCGTCGGCCGCCGAGCGGGACGTGCTGGAGAACGCCCGGCTGCGCTGGCCGGCGGTGCGGTTCGAGGTGCGCAACGTCCCCGTGCAGGGGGCGAGCGCGGTGCCCCGGGTGGTCGAGGCGGTGCGGGAGCTGGACGCCCACCCCGAGGTGGACGTGATCGTCGTGGCCCGCGGCGGGGGCAGCGTGGAGGACCTGCTGCCGTTCTCCGACGAGGAGCTGGTGCGGGCGGTGGCCGCGTGCCGCACCCCCGTCGTCAGCGCCATCGGGCACGAGCCGGACTCACCGCTGCTGGACCTGGTCGCGGACCTGCGGGCCTCCACGCCGACCGACGCGGCGAAGAAGGTGGTCCCGGACGTCGGCGAGGAGATGGTGCGCATCCAGCAGCTGCGGGAGCGCTCGCTGCGCGTGGTGAACGCGATGCTGGACCGCGAGGAGCGCGGCCTGGAGGCGGCGGTCAGCCGCCCGTCGATGGCCCGGCCGCACACGATGGTGCTGGAGCGGGAGGCCGAGGTACGGGCGCTCCTGGACCGCTCCCGGCGCACCCTGCGGCACGAGCTGGACCGGGCCGGGGCGGAGCTGGAGCACACGCTCGCCCGGGTGGTCGCCCTCTCCCCCGCCGCGACGCTGCAGCGCGGCTACGCGGTGCTCCAGCGGGCGGACGGCACGGTGGTGCGCTCGGTGGGCGAGGTCGCGGAGGGCGAGGCGCTGCGGGCGCGGGTGGCGGACGGGGTGCTGCCGGTCCGCGTGGAGCCCCGGGCGGCGGACGGCGGGTGATCCGGGCGGACCGCACTCCCGCCACGGCACGCGGTGCCCGCACGGCCCGCCGGGGGCCGGCTGTCGCAGCCTGCTCATAGTCTTGGCGCATGGCAGCGAAGAGGCAGGACCGGGACGGGCAGGACGCGGTGGCGCGGGAGGCCGCCGGCGGCGCGGAGGCCGACGCGGGGATGGGGTACGAGCAGGCCCGCGACGAGCTGGTCGACGTGGTGCGCCGGCTCGAGGCGGGAGGCTCCTCCCTGGAGGAGTCGCTGGCTCTGTGGGAGCGGGGGGAGGAACTGGCCAAGGTGTGCCGGCTGCGCCTGGAGGGGGCCCGTGCCCGGCTGGACGCGGCGCTCGCCGCGGAGTCCGGCCCCGGGGGGCCGGACTCCGGCGGGGAGGACTGACCCGCACCGTGCCGCCCGCACCGTGACGCCCGCACCGTGCCGCCCGCACCGTGCCGCCGCGGGAGCGGGCGGCGGGGTGCGGGGCCCCGCCGGGCGTTGGGGCACTGTGCCGGGCCCGGCGGCGCCTGCCGGGTCGAACGGTTGCGGCCGGGCCCCGCGGGGGTCAGGAGGTGCGCAGGGCGGCCGCCAGCTGTGCCAGCTGGTCGTGCGGGGCGGTGCCGGTGACGACCGTGGTCACGTTCTTCTCCTGGCGCACCAGGGCGTTGTACTTCTCCCCGTCGTAGCGCTTCCAGGTGGTGCCCTCGATCTTGCGGGTGCCGTTCTCCTCGGCGCCCTTGCTGACGTCCGCGACGAACTTCGCGGCCGGGCCGTTCGACTGCTCGACCGCCGCGTACTCCTGCTGGGGGTTGATGAAGCCCAGGTGCCACTCGGCGCCCCCGGACTCGCCCGCGCCGCGGTACCTGACCGAGGTGGCGCGCCACTGCTCCGGCAGGCCCTCGGGCGCGGCCACCGGGTACGGGGCCGCGCGGCGCGCCTGACCGAGCTCCACCCGGTAGTCGACCGGCTTGACCGGATCATCCTCGGTGTGCGGAATGAAGAGGTAGATGCCGCCCGCGAGGAGGCCGATCGCCGCCATCGACAGGACCATGTCCCGCACCGTCTGCTTGCCACGCATGCTTGCCACGCCTCCCATGGTCCCCCATGTCCGGCCGCGCCCCGCACCCGCCCCGGCCGCAGGTCGGCGTGCGGGCGGGGCCGCGGGGTAGGCGAAAGGGTCCCCCTGCACTGCGGGCGAGCGGCCGGATACGCTCGCATCACCCTCTTATCCGGCCGTCGTCGTACAGAAAGGTGCGCTCCGATGACCGACCAGAACCTCCCCTCCCAGCTCGAGGTGGCCCCCGAGGCCCCCGATCGCAACCTTGCCCTGGAGCTCGTGCGGGTCACCGAGGCGGCCGCGATGGCGGCCGGCCGGTGGGTCGGCCGGGGCGACAAGAACGGTGCCGACGGTGCGGCCGTCAAGGCCATGCGGACCCTGGTGCACACCGTGTCGATGAACGGTGTCGTGGTCATCGGAGAGGGGGAGAAGGACGAGGCCCCGATGCTGTTCAACGGTGAGCGGGTGGGCGACGGCACCGGTGCGGAGTGCGACGTCGCCGTGGACCCGGTCGACGGCACCACGCTGACCGCCAAGGGCATGAACAACGCCGTGTCCGTCCTCGCCGTCGCCGACCGCGGCACGATGTTCGACCCCAGCGCCGTGTTCTACATGGAGAAGCTGGCCACCGGCCCCGAGGCCGCCGACTACGTCGACATCACCGCCCCGGTCTCGGTGAACATCCGCCGGGTCGCCAAGGCCAAGCGGAGCGCCCCCGAGGACGTCACCGTGGTCGTGCTGGACCGGCCGCGGCACGACGCGATGGTCAAGGAGATCCGGGAGACCGGCGCCCGCATCAAGTTCATCACCGACGGCGACGTGGCCGGCGCGATCATGGCGGTGCGCGAGGGCACCGGCGTCGACCTGCTGCTGGGCATCGGCGGCACCCCCGAGGGCATCATCGCCGCCTGCGCGATCAAGTGCCTGGGCGGGACGATCCAGGGCCGGCTGTGGCCCAAGGACGACGAGGAGCGGCAGCGCGCGCTCGACGCCGGCCACGACCTGGACCGGGTTCTGCACACCAACGACCTGGTCAGCGGCGACAACGTCTTCTTCGTCGCCACCGGCATCACCGACGGCGAGCTGCTGCGCGGGGTGCGGTACCGCTCGGAGACCGCCACCACCAGCTCCCTGGTGATGCGCTCCAAGTCCGGCACCATCCGGCAGATCGACTCCACCCACCGGCTGTCGAAGCTGCGCGCCTACAGCGCCGTCGACTTCGACCGCGCCCGCTGAGGAACCGGGAGCGAAACCGGAACCGGAACCGAAGCCGAAGTCGGAACCGGTCCCGTCGGCCGGCGGCACGGATGCCGCCGGCCGACGGGACCGGTTTTGTCCTGCGGGTGCGGGCAGGGTTGCGAGGGCTTTCGGGGGCTCCGGCTCCGGGGAGGTACTCGCGGCCGGAGGCCGGAAACGGCGCCCGGAAACGGCGCCCGGGAGTGGCGCCGGGGAGCAGGCGGGTGCGCCCTGCCGGGGGGCCGGGCCGGCCGGTGCCGGTTGCCGCCCGGCCGGTGCCTAGCCGGCCGCGGCGATGCGGCCGACGGCCGTCGCCAGCTCCGCCTCCCGGCGGCGCCGGCGGGCCAGGACCACCCGGCGCTCGGCGGCGGTCAGCCCGCCCCACACCCCGTAGGGCTCGGGCTGGGCCAGCGCGTGCTCCCGGCACTGCAGCATCACCGGGCAGCGGGCGCAGACGCGCTTGGCCGCCTCCTCCCTGGACAGCCTGGCGGCCGTCGGCTCCTTGGAGGGGGCGAAGAACAGGCCGGCCTCGTCCCGTCGGCAGGCGGCCTCCGAGTGCCAGGGGCCCGCGGCGCCGCGCGGCAGGGGGACGTCCTCGAGCATCCCCGGGGAGCGGCGGCCGGGACTGCGCCGTCCGGGCACGGTGCGGCCGGGTGCGTCCTTCGGGGACTCGAACGGTTGAAGCACGGGTACTCCTGACGACGGCTCGGCGATCACCCTTGCCCGTGCGCTGCGTACGGCCGTCCGAACCGAACTGTCCTCCCAGGCTCAGCCGTACGAGCGACGATGGAGCAGGCCTACCCGCTGTCACCCGATTCATGCGCACCGTGTTCGCCCAACCCCGTTGTGTTCGGCGGGGGTTGGGCGGCCGGGAGGGTCAACGACCCAGCTCTTTGCCCCGTTTCGTACGCTTTCGCTTCGTCTCGACGGCGCCGAACGCCGCGAGGCCGCTCACCGTGACGACGGGGGCGCCCGGGTCGTCCGAGTCGAGGGCGTGGATCTCGAAGCCGCCGAAGATCCCGGCCCCGCCGCCGTCGCGCAGGGTGATGCCCTCGGGTGCCTTGATCTCCACGCCGCCGAAGAGGGCGACGGCCCGGATCTCGACCTCCCGTGCCTCGAACACCGCCTCGGTGAGGTCGATCTCCACCCCGCCGAACAGGGCGAACGCGGTGATCCTGCGGCGGGCGCGCCAGCGGCCCCGCCGGGTGGCGCCGCCGAAGACGGCGACCAGGGTGTCGCCCGCGCCGTCCGCCGGCCCGTCGTCCGCGACCTGCCAGGTGGTGGCGCGCGCGGCCTCCGGCGCCGGCCGGGCCGGGGCGGCGGGACGGGAGGGGACGGGCAGGTCGCGCACCAGCGGCTCCAACTCCCCCACCGTCCTGGAGCGGTAGAGCCGGTCGATCCGCTCGGAGTGCTCCTCGGCGTCCAGGCGGCCCTCGGCCAGCGCCTCGCGCAGGATGTCCGCGACGCGGTCGCGGTCGGCGTCGGAGGCCCTCAGCCCCAGCCCCGAACCCAGCCCCGAATCCGGCTCCGGCTCCGGCTCCGCGAAGGGGAGGCCCGGCGGCCGCGCGGGCTGTTCCCGCCGTACGGGCTCCCGTGCCGGCTCCCTCACGGGCCCCCGGTCCGGCTGACGTTTCTCCAGCGGCGAGTCGTCCACGCGTTCACCCTATCGGCGTTGAGCCGTACCTCACAGACGGGACGATACGGGCCCGCTCTAATCTGGAGGGCGCACGCCATCACCGTGGCCGCACTGTCGCCGTCGAGAATGGGGAAGCCCCGTCATGCCCGAGTTCGCGTATTCGGATCTGCTGCCGCTGGGTGCGGACGAAACCCCGTACCGGCTGGTGACCTCCGAGGGTGTGAGCACGTTCGAGGCGGACGGCCGCCGCTTCCTCAAGGTGGAGCCGGAGGCGCTGCGCAAGCTGGCCGCCGAGGCGATGCACGACATCTCGCACTACCTGCGCCCGGCCCACCTCGCCCAGCTGCGGAAGATCCTGGACGACCCCGAGGCCTCGGCCAACGACCGCTTCGTCGCCCTGGACCTGCTGAAGAACGCCAACATCGCCGCGGCCGGCGTCCTGCCGATGTGCCAGGACACCGGCACCGCGATCGTGATGGGCAAGCGCGGCCAGAACGTGCTGACCTCCGGCGCCGACGAGGAGGCCCTCTCCCGCGGCGTGTACGACGCGTACACGAAGCTCAACCTGCGCTACTCCCAGATGGCCCCGCTGACCATGTGGGAGGAGAAGAACACCGGCTCCAACCTGCCCGCGCAGATCGAGCTGTACGCCACCGACGGGGACGCCTACAAGTTCCTGTTCATGGCCAAGGGCGGCGGCTCGGCCAACAAGTCCTTCCTGTACCAGGAGACCAAGGCGGTCCTGAACGAGGCGTCGATGATGCGCTTCCTGGAGGAGAAGATCCGCTCCCTGGGCACCGCCGCCTGCCCGCCCTACCACCTGGCGATCGTGGTCGGCGGCACCTCCGCGGAGTACGCGCTCAAGACCGCCAAGTACGCCTCCGCGCACTACCTGGACGCCCTGCCCACCTCCGGCTCCCCCACCGGCCACGGCTTCCGCGACACCGAGCTGGAGCAGAAGGTCTTCGAGCTGACCCAGAGCATCGGCATCGGCGCCCAGTTCGGCGGCAAGTACTTCTGCCACGACGTGCGCGTGGTGCGCCTGCCCCGGCACGGCGCCTCCTGCCCGGTGGCCATCGCCGTCTCCTGCTCGGCCGACCGCCAGGCCGTCGCGAAGATCACCGCCGAGGGCGTCTTCCTGGAGCAGCTGGAGACCGACCCGGCGAAGTACCTGCCCGAGACCACCGACGCCGACCTGGACTCGGACGTGGTGCGCATCGACCTGAACCGGCCGATGGACGAGATCCGCGCCGAGCTGTCGAAGTACCCGGTCAAGACCCGGCTGTCGCTGTCCGGCCCGCTGGTCGTCGCCCGGGACATCGCCCACGCCAAGATCAAGGAGCGCCTGGACGCCGGCGAGGAGATGCCGCAGTACCTGCGCGACCACGCCGTCTACTACGCCGGCCCGGCCAAGACTCCCGAGGGCTACGCCTCGGGCTCCTTCGGCCCGACCACCGCCGGGCGCATGGACGCCTACGTCGAGCAGTTCCAGGCGGCGGGCGGCTCGTTCGTCATGCTGGCCAAGGGCAACCGCTCGAAGCAGGTCACCGACGCCTGCAAGGCGCACGGCGGCTTCTACCTCGGCTCCATCGGCGGCCCGGCCGCCCGCCTGGCCCAGGACTGCATCAAGAAGGTCGAGGTCCTGGAGTACCAGGAGCTGGGCATGGAGGCGGTCTGGAAGATCGAGGTCGAGGACTTCCCGGCCTTCGTCGTGGTCGACGACAAGGGCAACGACTTCTTCACCGACCCCGCGCCGTCCCCCACCTTCACCAGCATCCCGGTCCGCTCCTCCTGACACGCGACCGGGACATCCGGCACGACCGGGACATCCGGACCGACCGGAGCAACCGGTGACAGTGCCCGGGAACACAACCCGTGTTCCCGGGCACTGTCACAGGTATGACGCACCACGACGAGACCACCGGCTACCGGACCGAGCACGACTCCATGGGCGAGGTGCGGGTCCCCGCGCGCGCCAAGTGGCGGGCGCAGACCCAGCGCGCCGTGGAGAACTTCCCCGTCTCCGGGCAGCGGCTGGAGCGGGCGCACATCGAGGCGCTGGCGCGGATCAAGGCGGCGGCCGCCGGGGTCAACGCCCGGCTGGGCGTGCTGGACCCGGAGGTGGCGGAGGCGGTCCGGGAGGCCGCCGGGGAGGTGGCCTCCGGCCGCTGGGACGAGCACTTCCCCGTCGACGTCTTCCAGACCGGCTCGGGCACCTCGTCCAACATGAACGCCAACGAGGTGATCGCCACCCTGGCGAGCGAGCGGCTGGGCCGCCCGGTGCACCCCAACGACCACGTCAACGCCAGCCAGTCCTCCAACGACGTCTTCCCCTCCTCCATCCACATCGCCGCCACCTCGGCCGTGGTGAACGACCTGGTCCCCGCCCTGGAGCACCTGGCGGAGGCGCTGGAGCGCAAGGCGGCGGAGTTCGCGGACGTCGTCAAGGCGGGCCGCACCCACCTGATGGACGCCACCCCGGTGACCCTGGGGCAGGAGTTCGGCGGCTACGCGGCCCAGATGCGGCGCGGGGCGGAGCGGCTGCGGGACGCCCTGCCCCGGCTGGCGGAGCTGCCGCTGGGCGGCACCGCGGTGGGCACCGGCATCAACACCCCGCCCGGGTTCTCCGCCGCGGTGATCGAGGAGGTGGCCCGCGCCACGGGCCTGCCGCTGACCGAGGCCCGCGACCACTTCGAGGCCCAGGGCGCCCGCGACGGCCTGGTCGAGACCTCCGGGCAGCTGCGCACGGTCGCCGTCGGCCTGACGAAGATCGCCAACGACCTGCGGTGGATGGCGTCGGGCCCGCGCACCGGCCTGGCCGAGATCAACCTTCCCGACCTGCAGCCCGGCTCCTCGATCATGCCGGGCAAGGTCAACCCGGTGGTGCCCGAGGCGGTGCTGATGGTCGCCGCCCAGGTGATCGGCAACGACGCCACGGTCGCCTTCGCCGGCTCCCAGGGCAACTTCGAGCTCAACGTGATGCTGCCGGTGATGGCGCGCAACCTGCTGGAGTCGGTGCGGCTGCTGGCCAACGCCTCCCGCCTGCTGGCCGACCGCACGGTCGACGGCATCACCGCCAACGCCGGGCGGGCCCGCGAGTACGCCGAGTCCTCCCCCTCGGTGGTCACCCCGCTGAACCGGTACATCGGCTACGAGGAGGCGGCGAAGGTCGCCAAGCAGTCCCTGGCCGAGCGGAAGACGATCCGCGAGGTCGTCCTGGAGCGCGGCTACGTCGAGGCCGGGAGGCTCACCGAGGCCCAGCTCGACGAGGCGCTCGACGTGCTCCGCATGACGCGTCCGTGACCCGCGGGGCCCGGGGCCTCCCTAAAATCCGTCCATGACGACCGAGACGGCGCGCAGGCAGGACGGACCGGACGGAGAGGACGGGGACGGCTTCTGGGCCCCCGGGCGGAGCGTGCTGTGGCGCTACCGCGGCAACGCCACCGACCGGGTGCACATATGCCGGCCGGTGACGGTGGTGCGCGACGACGCCGAGCTGCTCGCCGTGTGGATGGCGCCCGGCACCGAGTGCGTCAGGCCGGTCCTGGAGGACGGCGGGCCCGTCCACCTGGAGCCGCTGGCCACGCGCTACCTCAGGCCGCGCACCACCGCGGTCTCGCAGTGGTGGGGCACCGGCGTGCTCAAGCTGGTGCGGCCCGGCGAGCCGTGGTCGGTGTGGCTGTTCTGGGAACGCGGGTGGCGGTTCAAGAACTGGTACGTCAACCTGGAGGAACCGGTGCGCCGCTGGAGCGGCGGCGTGGACTCCGAGGACCACTTCCTCGACATCACCGTGCTGCCGGACCGCAGCTGGCAGTGGCGGGACGAGGACGAGTTCGCCGAGGCGCAGCGCGCCGGCCTGATGACCCCGCACCAGGCCGGGCAGGTCCTGGAAGCGGGAGAGCGTGCCGTGGAGGTGATCGAGCGCTGGGGCTCACCGTTCTGCGACGGCTGGGAGGACTGGCGGCCCGACCCCTCGTGGCCGGTTCCGGAGCTGCCCGCGGACTGGGACCGCAGTTCCTCTCGGTGAAGCACTCGTCCTGGCGTACGATCGTCCGGTTCACCGGCCGTGGCGGACACGGCACGCGATGTCATCGAAGGGGGCGCCGGCGCATGGACGACGAGGCCGAGGGGATCGGGACCACCGGGGTGGAGATCGACCGCACGGGACAGGCCGAGGCGTTCGACGCCATAGGCGACCGGTACGACGAGGCCTTCCCCCACAAGGAGGGCCAGGTGGCCGCCGGCGAGTGGCTGGTCAAGGAGCTGCCGCCGCGGTCGCGGGTGCTCGACCTGGGCTGCGGGACGGGGGTGCCCACCGCCCGGCAGCTGGCCGGGGCGGGGCACGAGGTGACGGGCACCGACCTGTCGGAGGAGATGGTGCGGATAGCCCGGGCCAACGTCCCCGGGGCGACCTTCCTGCAGATGGACATCGCCGACCTGGCCCCGCGCGGCCCCCGCGACCTGGGCACGTTCGACGCGGTGGTCGCGTTCTTCTCCCTGCTGATGCTGCCCCGCGCCGAGATCCCCCTGGCCCTGCGGACCGTCCACGACGTGCTCCGCCCCGGCGGCCTGTTCGCCCTGTCGATGGTCGAGGCGGACGTGGACGACTTCTCGATCCCGTTCCTCGGCAACACCATCCGGGTATCCGGATACTTGCGGGACGACCTGCGCCGGGTCGTCGGCGAAGCGGGCTTCGAGATCCTCGGGGAGACGTCCTTCACCTATGCACCGGCGACCACGGACGTGCCGCCGGAGGAGCAGATCTTCCTGAACTGCCGACGCAGCGGCTGACGAGATGGAATGACTGGCGTGACGGAGCACCGCACACCTCACGAGGGGCCCCGCCCCGGCAGACGGTCCGCCGGGGCGGAACGGCATGCTGCCACGCCCGACCCGCGGGCCGCTCCTCCGGCCCGCGGGCACCATCCCGTGCCCGGCGCCGGGGGCCCGGCCCGCCCGGCCGGCGGGTACGGGCCGGACGCCGGCCCGTCCGCGGCCGGGCACCCGGCCCACTCCGGCCCGTCCGGCCACGACGGCCACGACGGCCGCACCGGCCACGGCGGCCTCGCCGGGGACGGCTGCCTCGCCGGGGACGGCGCTCCCGCGCGCCCGGCTGCGGGGCCGCGCCCGGGCGCGGCCCCGCAGCCGGGCGCGGCTCCCGCGGGCGCCCCGCCGGCGTTCCCGGCACCGTCGCCCGGGCCGACCGCCCACGACGGGCACCGCGCGTCCGCGGAGGCCGCCGACCAGGCCCGCTTCGCACAGTCCGACCGGCTGCGCTACCTGGACATGGCGACCCGGCGGATCGCCCGGGGCCTGGACCTGGACGAGACCCTGCAGGGCCTGTGCAGGGCCTCCGTGCCCGCGTTCGCCGACGCCGTCCTGTGCTACCTGCGCGACCCGCTGCCCGTCGGCGACGAGCGCACCAACGCGCCCGTCGTCCTGCGGCTGCGGCGCACCGACCGGATCCCGGAGGAGCCGGACACCGACGGCAGCCGGCTGCCGCTGCTGGCCCCCACCGCCGACCCCCCGGGCGCGACCGAACCGGTCCGGCTGGTGCCGGACGGGCCGCTCGCCTCGCTGCTGCTGTGCGGCCGCCCGGTCTTCGGCGGCGACGGCTCCCCGGACTCCGAGGGCCTGGCCGAGCTGCTGGGCAACGTGCCCGCCGGCCTCCCGGGCATGCTGCCGCCCGGCCGCCGGGTGATCGTCGCCCCGCTGCGCGGGCGGCGCCGGGTGGTGGGCGCGGTGCTCCTGCTCCGGCGCGCCGACCGTCCCCCCTTCACCGAGGACGACCTGCTGGTCGCCTCCCAGCTGGCCACGCACACCGCCCTGGGCGTGGACAAGGCCGTGCTGTACGGCCGCGAGGCCTACATCGCCGACGCCCTGCAGCGCGCCATGCTGCCCTCCTCGCTCCCCCGGTCCACCGGGGTGCGGCTGGCCAGCCGCTACCTGCCCGCCGCGGAGACCGCGCGGGTCGGCGGCGACTGGTACGACGCCATCCCGCTGCCCGGCAACCGGGTCGCGCTCGTGGTGGGCGACGTGATGGGCCACTCGATGACCTCCGCCGCGATCATGGGCCAGCTGCGCACCACCGTGCAGACCCTGGCCGGCCTGGACCTGCCGCCCGAGGAGGTGCTGCACCACCTCGACGAGCAGGCGCAGCGCCTGGGCAGCGACCACATCGCGACCTGCGTGTACGGCGTGTACGACCCGGTCTCGCACCGGCTGGTCATGGCCAACGCGGGCCACCCGCCGCCGGTCTTCCTCCACCCGGACGGGCGGGCCGAGACCCTGCGGCTCCCCCCGGGGGCGCCGATCGGCGTGGGCGGGGTGCCATTCGAGTCGGTGGAGGTGCCGGCCCCGCCCGGGGCGACGCTGCTCCTGTACACGGACGGACTGGTGGAGTCGCGCACCCGGGACGTGTGGAGCGGGGTGGAGCGGCTGCGCGAGCGGCTGCGGACCGCCGCGGAGACCACCCGCCCCCCGCAGCTGGAGCCGCTGTGCGACTGCGTGCTCGACATGCTCGGCCCGGAGGACCGCGACGACGACATCGCGCTGCTCGCCGCGCGCTTCGACGGCATCCCCCCGCGCGACGTCGCCTACTGGTTCCTGGAGCCGCAGGCGCAGACCCCCGGCCGGGCCCGCCGCCTGGTCCGCCGGGTCCTGCAGCGCTGGGAACTGGACTCGCTGTCGGAGTCCACGGAACTCCTGGTCAGCGAGGTGGTGACCAACGCGGTCCGGTACGCCACCCGGCCCATCACCCTGCGGCTGCTGCGCACCGAGGTGCTGCGCTGCGAGGTCGGTGACGACGCCCCGACGCTGCCGCGGATGCGGCACGCCGCGGCCGGCGACGAGGGCGGGCGGGGGCTGTTCATGGTCAACCGCCTGGCACGGCGCTGGGGAGCCACGCGGTTGAGCACGGGGAAGGTCGTCTGGTTCGAGCAGACCCTCCCCGCGAAGCGCCCCGACCCCTCCTGACGGCCCCGCCCCGCGGCCCGGGCGGGGGCTCCCCCTCCGCCCGGCACCGCCCCCGCGCCCCGGCCTCTCCCCCCCCCCGCCTTCTCCCTACTCCTCCACGGCTCCCCCTCTCCTTCGCGGCCCCCTCTGACAAAACTGATATCACTTTGCTAACCTGTGGCCATCACACGGACCCGGAAACACCTGGGGGGAACCAGCATGAGCCGCACAACCTCGCCCGCCACCGCCGCCAGTGGCGCACCCGGCACCACCACCGACGCCGCGACCGGCACCGCACCCGACCCCGCGGTCCGGATGCCCGAGCCCCGCGTGGTCGAGCGGCGCGCGGTCGGCGCGCCCGGACTGCCCGTACTCCTGCTCGCGCCGCTCACCGGGGTCGGCGGCGCGGCGCTGGCGATCGCCGGGGGCGCCGCCCTCGAGAGCGGCGGGGGAGCCGGCGGGGGCGTCATGATCGGCCTGGGGATCCTCGTCGCACTGGCCTCCTTCATCGTCATGGGCGGCCTGACGCAGGTGGCGCCGGGCGAGGCCCGGGTCTGCCAGCTCTTCGGCCGCTACCAGGGCACCATCCGGCAGGACGGCCTGCGCTGGGTCAACCCCTTCACCAGCCGGGAGAAGATCTCCACCCGCATCCGCAACCACGAGACCGCCGTACTGAAGGTCAACGACGCCTACGGCAACCCGATCGAACTGGCCGCCGTCGTGGTCTGGCAGGTCAAGGACACCGCCCAGGCCGTCTTCGAGGTCGACGACTTCATCGAGTTCGTCTCCACCCAGACCGAGGCCGCGGTCCGGCACATCGCCATCGAGTACCCCTACGACTCCCACGACGAGGCCGGGCTGTCGCTGCGCGGCAACGCCGAGGAGATCACCGAGAAGCTGTCGGAGGAGATCACCGCGCGGGTGGAGGCGGCCGGCGTCCACGTCGTCGAGTCCCGCTTCACCCACCTCGCCTACGCCCCCGAGATCGCCTCGGCGATGCTCCAGCGCCAGCAGGCGGGGGCCGTGGTCGCGGCCCGGAAGCTGATCGTCGACGGCGCGGTCGGAATGGTCGAGTCGGCGCTCGCGCGGATCGCCGAGCAGGACCTGGTCGACCTGGACGAGGAGCGCAAGGCGGCCATGGTCAGCAACCTGCTGGTGGTGCTGTGCGGGGACCGGGCCGCGCAGCCCGTCCTCAACACGGGCACCCTCTACCAGTGACCGAGCGCAAGAAGATCCTGCTGAGGCTCGACCCGGCGGTGCACGACGCGGTGGCCCGCTGGGCCGCGGACGAGCTGCGCAGCACCAACGCGCAGATCGAGTTCCTGCTGCGGCGGGCCCTGGACGGGGCCGGGCGGATGCCGGAGGGCGCGGGCGGCCTGCCCCGGCGGGGCCGCCCGCGCCGCGCCGGTTCAGGACGGTCCGGTGTGAATCCTGACGGAACGGGCACGCGAGAGGTGTCACCGAGTACTCGGTCCGACGAGGAGGAGACACCGTGAGCACCGAACGCAAGGCCGACAGTGCGGCAGAGCGCCTCAAGGGCAAGGCCAAGGAGACCGTGGGCCGGGCCACCGGCAACGAGGAGATGGAAGCCGAGGGCCGCGCCGAGCAGGCCAAGGGCGACATCAAGCAGGCCGGCGAGAAGGCCAAGGACGCATTCCGTCACTGACCTCCCCCTCCCGCGACCGCCGGCCGACGGCCGGGGCCGTACCCGAAGAAGGACGGCAGCCCCGCGACGCGCCCCTCCCTCCGCGCTGCGGGGCTGCGGCACGTCCGCGGGCCGCGGGCCTTCCCGTGAAAGCGGACCGTTCCCGCCCTCGACGGGTGCCACACTGCGTTCATGCTGCAGACCTCGGCCCGGCTGTTGAAACTGCTCTCCCTCCTGCAGACCCGCCGCGACTGGCCGGGTCCCGAGCTCGCCGGGCGTCTGAAGGTGGACGTGCGCACCGTCCGCCGCGACATCGACAAGCTGCGCAGCCTCGGCTATCCCGTGCACGCCACGCCGGGTACGGCGGGCGGCTACCGGCTCGGCGCCGGCGCGGCGCTGCCGCCGCTGCTCCTCGACGACGAGGAGGCGGTGGCCGTCGCGATCGGCCTGCGCACGGCCGCCGGGTCGGCGGTCAGCGGCATCGAGGAGACGTCGGTGCGGGCGCTGGCCAAGCTCGAGCAGGTGCTCCCATCCCGGCTGCGGCACCGGGTCAACGCCCTGCAGTCGGTGACGGTGCCGCTGACCGGGCACGGCCCCACCGTGGACCCGCAGACCCTCACCGCCGTCGCGGGCGCCTGCCGGGCGCACGAACGGCTGCGGTTCGACTACCGCAGCCACGACGGCACCGCCGGCCGGCGCACCGTCGAGCCGCACCGACTGGTGGCCGCGGGCCGCCGCTGGTACCTGCTGGCGTGGGACACCGACCGGGAGGACTGGCGCACCTTCCGCGTGGACCGGCTCACCCCCCGGCTCCCCACCGGCCCGCGGTTCACCCCCCGCACGCCTCCCGAGGACGCCGCCGCCCACGTCGCGCGGGGCATCACCACCGCGGCCTACCGCTACCGGGCGCGGTTCACGGTCCACGCCCCGGCCGAGCACGTCAGCCGGTACGTGACACGGACCTCCGCCGTGGTCGAACCGGTCGACGAGCACTCCTGCACCGTGCAGACCGGCGCCGACTCCCTGGACGGCCTGGCCCTGTACGCCTCCTTGTTCGGCGCGGACTTCGAGGTGCACGAGCCGCAGGAACTCCGCGACCGCCTGGCCGTCCTGGCGGACCGCCTCAGTCGCGCGGCGGGGAGGGCGAAGGGGTGAGCGGAGCCCGTTCCCCGGACCGCTGTGCGGGAAAGCCTGCTGCGGCGGCGCCCATGGCGTGCAGCGCCACGAGGACGTCCGGGGTGAATACCGCCTGCGCGCCGGGCCGGTGCATCGTGCGCAGCATCGCGTACAGCACGTCCGCGAAGGGCTGGACCCGTAAGGCGTTCTCGACCTCGCGCGCTTCCCTGCCCTCGTCCGCCTTCCTCAGCCGGTACCAGTCCCTCAGCATGGACTTGCACCGGACGAAGGCGTGCGCGCGGCCCATCGTGAGGACGGGGCGCTGCAGGCCGAAAACCTCGATCGTCACCTCGCCCTTCGGCGTGCGCGCCCGGTACTCGCCGGTGGTGAGGACGAGCCGCAGGTGGTCGTAGGGGTCCTCGCGGCCGGGGTCGACCAGGAGGCAGTCCCCGTCCTCCCCGCAGGGGTACCGGTCCCGTTTCTGATTGCTGTTGCAGTGCGAGCAGGCCAGGAAGTGGTTCAGCCAGTCGAAGGCACGCAGCGGGGCGAGCGCGATCGGCTGGAAGTGGTCGATGTCCGTCCCCTGGCTGTCCCCGCAGTACATGCACCGGACGATGCCCGGGGACATCGACTCCAGCAGGGAGTGCAGGTGGCGCTTGACCGCCCGGGCGCCGCTCCACGCCGCACGGGCGGAGGCGGCCGTCGCCCCCGCTCCCGCCAGGAGTTCGGTCCGGGCGGCCAGCAGGCGTTCGAGGTCCTCACCGGGCTCCGGCCGGTTCAGGGGGATCATGCGCTCCGGCCGAGACGCGTGGCCACCTCGTCGACACGGGCGCCCAGGGAGCTGTTCAGCACGTCGCTCAGGGCCCGGTACTCCTCCACCTCGGTCTCGGATGCCTCCCCCTCCAGCACGCGCCCTTCCAGGTCGCCCACCCGGCGCCGCAGCCGCTCGGCCCGCGGGGAGTAGGGGCTGTCGAGGCCGAACAGGTCGGACAGAACCGCGTCGTCGCCGCTGCCGTAGACCACCCTGCGGTACAGGTCCTCGTCCACTACCACCGGCGGGGCGTCCTCGTCCGGGCCGGGGAGTCGGACCAGCCCGCCGGGGTCGGCGGCCTGGCACACGTAGGGGCTGTGTGTGGTCACGATGAACTGGATCCGCGGGAAGTGGGTCTTGAGCCACTCGCCGATGCGCTGCTGCCAGCTGACGTGCAGGTGCACGTCGACCTCGTCGATCAGGACCACCCCGGGCAGGGGAACGACGGGCGTGCCGCCGGACAGGTCCATCCGCAGGCTGCCGAAGTGCTCCTGGAGATGCCGGACGAGGTCCACGACGAGGGACGCCACGGTCCGGTAGCCGTCGCTCATCTCCCGGAGCGGGAACTCCTGCCCCCGCCGCGAGACCCACAGCCCGTCGGAGTCCACCCGGACGATGCGGTGGCCGTCCGGCAGCAGTCCGTCGCCCAGCAGGGCGAAGACCGCGTCCAGCAGTTCCTGCGCCCCTTCGCGCTCCTCCAGCCGCCGCAGGTGCTGCCGCACCAGCCAGGAGACGCTTTCGGAGAGGGACGCGGACTCGTCGAAGAGAGTGGCGAAGCGCTCCGCGCGCGGCGTGTACCGGCTGTCGGCGCCGGCCCCTTCTCCCGTCATCCTCCGGAACGGCCCGTACCCGGCGCTGAACCACCCGCGGGCGCCTCTGTCCGCCCCCGGGTGCTGTGCGGAACGCACGGGGAGCCGGTCTCCGTCCGGGACATCAAGGGCATGGGCGCCGCCACCGATGTCGAGCACGAGAGCGTCTCCCCCCGGCCTGTCCCCGGGGAAGATCTTCACACCGAAGTCCTTCTCCTCGGGACGACCGGCCGTCCCGCCCGGTGCGGCAGCGGTCCCGTCGGGTTCGAGGCGGGCACGAAAAAGTGCGACCGCGCTGTCGGAACCCGTCGTGACCATTGGTCCCGGGTCCCCCACGAGCGTCGCCGTGGAGTACGGGGCCACGAGCATCGCGAGGGTGCGCAGCAGAGTCGTCTTGCCGGACCCGTTGCGGCCGGCAACCACGGTCCAGCCGGCGTGCGTCCCGTCGGGGCGGGTGAGGGTCAGGTCCACCTGGCGGGGGCCGTGGAAACCCCGGATCCCGTCGATCCTCAGCCGGGACACGTACACAGCAGCCTCCTGGGTGGTCCGACGATGTCACTGTAGTGGCGTGGTCCGGTCCACTTCGGCCGTGCCGCTTCGGTCGGCCTCCGGCCGGGAGGGGGTGAGGCGGACCGGGAGGGGGCGCAGGGCGTGGCGCAGGGAGTCGGCGAAGGCGGTGAACTCGCCGGCCCGGGCCGTGCCGGAGCGCATCGCCAGGCCGACGCGGCGTCCGGGGGCCGGGGCGCGGAAGCAGCCGGTGCCCAGCCGCTCGTCGCGGGCGGCCTCCAGGTCGACGGCGGTGCGAGGCAGGAGCGTCACCCCCAGCCCGCCGGCGACCAGTTGGACCAGGGTGGACAGGCCGGCCGCGCTCGTGGTGGCCGGCACCCCCTCGTCCTTGCCGATCTCGCGGCAGACGTCCAGGGCCTGGTCGCGCAGGCAGTGCCCCTCCTCCAGGAGCAGCAGCGGCAGTTCACGCAGGGACTCGCGCGGTATGTCCGCCCGGCCGGCGAGCCGGTGGTCGCCGGGGGTGACCAGCACGAAGTCCTCGTGGAACAGCGGGATCTCGGTGACGCCGTGGGCGCCCAGCGGCAGGGCGAGCAGCAGCAGGTCCAGGCGGCCGGAGCCGAGCCCCTCCAGGAGGGAGGAGGTCTGCTCCTCGTGGACCTGCAGGTCCAGGTCCGGGTAGGTTTCGTGGGCCAGCCGCAGGACGGTGGGGAGCAGGTAGGGCGCGACGGTGGGGATGACGCCCAGCCGCAGGTGGCCGGTGAACGGGGCGCGGGCCGCCTCGGCCTCCTCCATGAGGCCGGCGACGGCGTCCAGCACGGTCCGGGCGCGGGCGGCGATGCGCTCGCCGGCCGGGGTGAGCAGGACCTTGCGGGTGGTCCGTTCGACGAGCCGGCTGCCGAGGGACTCCTCGAGCGCGGCGACGGCTCCGGACAGGGCCGGCTGGCTCATGCCGATCTCCGCCGCGGCGTCGCGGAAGTGGAGGGTGTCGGCGACCGCCGAGAAGGCCCTTATCTGGGCGAGGGTGGGCATGCGGTGCGTGGTCCGGTGGGGCGTGGTCCGGTGGGGCGCGGTCCGATGGGGCGTACTGATAGGAACCTCCGATCAACACGCCGAAGTGTATCGATTTCTCTGATCAATGGGCGCTGTGCAAGTCTTGGCCCCGTCCAACCCCCAAGGAAGGTCCCCCACAAAGGGACTCGCCTTCGCCCCTGGAGGAAACGCGTGCTCACCGTCGGTGACAAGTTCCCCGAGTACGACCTGACCGCCTGCGTCGACCTCGACCCCGAGAAGGCGTTCGCGCAGATCAACCACAAGTCCTACGAGGGCAAGTGGCGCGTCGTCTTCTTCTGGCCGAAGGACTTCACCTTCGTGTGCCCGACCGAGATCGCCGCCTTCGGCAAGCTGAACGACGAGTTCGCCGACCGCGACGCGCAGATCCTCGGCGTCTCCGGCGACTCCGAGTTCGTGCACCACGCCTGGCGCAAGGACCACGCCGACCTGCGCGACCTGCCCTTCCCGATGCTGGCCGACTCCAAGCACGACCTCATGCGCGAGTGCGGCGTCGAGGGCGAGGACGGCTTCGCGCAGCGCGCCGTGTTCATCGTCGACCCGAACAACGAGATCCAGTTCACCATGGTGACCGCCGGCTCCGTCGGCCGTAACCCCAAGGAGGTCCTGCGGGTGCTCGACGCCCTGCAGACCGACGAGCTGTGCCCGTGCAACTGGAGCAAGGGCGACGAGACCCTCGACCCGGTCAAGCTCCTGGCCGGTGAGTGACCCGTGGCGCTCGACACCCTGAAGTCCGCCCTGCCGGACTACGCCAAGGACCTGAAGCTGAACCTCGGTTCGGTCATAGGCAACTCCGACCTCCCCAAGCAGCAGCTGTGGGGCACCGTGCTGGCCTGCGCGATCGCCTCGCGCTCGGCGAAGGTGCTCACCGAGCTGGAGCCGGAGGCCAGGGAGAACCTGTCGCCCGAGGCGTACACGGCCGCCAAGGCGGCTGCCGCCGTCATGGCGATGAACAACGTGTACTACCGCACCCGGCACCTGCTGTCGGACCCGGAGTACGGCACCCTGCGCGCGGGCCTGCGGATGAACGTCATCGGCAACCCGGGCGTGGAGAAGGTCGACTTCGAGCTGTGGTCGCTGGCCGTCTCGGCGATCAACGGCTGCGGGCAGTGCCTTGACTCGCACGAGCAGGTGCTGCGCAAGGCCGGTGTGGAGCGTGACGTGATCCAGGAGGCGTTCAAGATCGCGGCCGTGATCCAGGCCGTCGGCGCCACCCTCGACGCCGAGGGCGTGCTGGCCGGCGTCTGACGCCGGACCGTCCGGCACGGCCGGTGACGTCCGGCACGGCCGGCGGTGACGAGGACCGACGGCGAAGGGCCCCGCTCCGAGCGGGGCCCTTCGTCGTTCCCGCGGCAAGTACATCCGCGGGAGGCCCGCAGGAAGTCCCGCGGAAGGCCAGCGGGGAGTCCCGGGGGAGCGGCGGGCTCAGGCGCCGGCGGGCGGCTTGCCCGGCCCGGTGCCGGGCCGGGTCCAGTCGGACGCCTCGATGCCCGTGGCGCCGTGCGGCCCGGGGCCGTGCACCTCCGGGCCCGCCGCGCGCAGCCTCGTCTCCTCGCTGTACCGGCGCAGGTAGCCGACGACCGTGTTGGTGACCGCCACCACGGGGACCGCCACGACCGCGCCGCCGATGCCCGCCACCATGGACCCGGTGGTCACCGCGAGCACCACGCCCAAGGGGTGGACCTTCACCGCGCGGCCCAGGATGAGGGGCTGGAGGACGTGTCCCTCGATCTGCTGGACGCCCAGCACCACGGCCAGGACCATCAGGGCCAGGAAGGGCCCGTCCGTCACGAGCGCCACCACCACGGCCAGCGCCCCGGAGACGACCGCGCCGACGAGCGGCACGAACGAGCCGAGGAAGATGATGACTGCCAGCGGCACGGCCAGCGGCACGCCGAGCAGCCAGATGCCGGTGCCGATGAAGATGGCGTCGATCAGGGCGATCACCACCGTGCCGCGCACGTAGCTGGTGAGCGTCCGCCAGGCGCGCGGGCCGGCACCCGACAGGCCGGCGCGGGCCGCCGCCGGGAAGAGCTTGAGCACCCAGTGCCAGATCCGGCGGCCGTCGTAGAGCAGGAAGAGCGTGGAGAAGGCGGCCAGCAGCATTCCGGAGAGGAACTCGACGACCGCGGTGACCCCGGCGAGTCCGGCCGAGGTCAGCTGCTCGGTGTTGGTGCCGACGGCCTCGCTGAGGTTGTCGGCGATGTTGTTGATCTGCGCCTCGGTGACGTGGAACGGGCTGTTGAGCAGCCAGCGCTTCAGCTCGGCGATGCCGCCCTGCAGGCTGCTGGAGAAGTTGTCCGCGTTCTCCACGACCTGCCAGACCACGAACCAGCCGGCGAGTCCGACGCCGGCGAGCCCGGCGATGAAGGTGATGGCGGTGGCCAGGCCCCTGGGCACGCCGGCCCGCCTGAGCCAGGCGACGGTCGGCTGCAGCAGCGCGGTGAGCAGCAGGGCCGCCGCGAAGGCGAGCACCACCAGGGTGATCGAGCTGATCACCTTCATCAGCACCCAGACGGTGGCGGCCAGGACCAGCAGCCGCCAGCCGACCTCGGCGGCGACCCGCATCCCCCACGGGACGGCGCCCGCCGGTTCGGGGCGCGCGGGGACGGCCGGGGCGTAGCCGGGCGGGGCGGGCACGGTCGGGGCCGTGCCGCCGGGCGCGGGAGCGGCGGCCGCGCCGCCCGGGGCCGGGGGGCCGCCGGCCGGGCGGCGGGCGCCGTACACCGCCTCCTCGGCCTGTTCCAGTTCCTCTTCCTCGCGCTCGGCGGCGGCCCGCCGTTCGTCGAGGTGCCGGGCGAGGCGGGTCAGTCCCGCGATCCACCCGGTACGCCACTCCCGCATCCTGGACATGGCCTCTGGTACCCCCAGTTGTGTCTGTCGTCCAGATGACGGTACCCGCGATCCCCGTCCCCACCGCCGCGATCCGGCCCCGACCCGCCTCCGCGCCGCGTCCCGGACCCGTACCGGCCCGCTCCCGGGGCACGGGGCACGGGGCACGGGGCACGGGAACGCGGAAGCCCCCGACCGGGGAGGTCGGGGGCTTGCGTGCGGCGGTGCCGGCCGGGGTTCGGCCCGGTACGGGGCCGGGGTGCGGCCCGGTACCAGCGGCCTAGTACCAGTTGTTGGCCTGCCAGAACGACCAGGCGCCGCAGGGGCTGCCGTAGCGCTCGTTCATGTAGCCCACGCCCCACTTGATCTGGGTGGCCGGGTTGGTCTGCCAGTCGGCGCCGGCGGAGGCCATCTTGGAGCCGGGCAGCGCCTGCATGAGGCCGTAGGCGCCGGAGGAGGGGTTGACGGCCTTGTAGTTCCAGCCGCTCTCGTGGTCCACGATGTTGGAGAAGCACTGGAACTGGTCGGCGCTGACCATGGACCGGGCCATCGCCTGGACCTCGGCCACGCTGTAGGAGCTCTGGATCGCGAAGTCGGAGGCGTCGCGCGCCGCGGAGCGGCTGGCGGCCTGCTCCTTCGCCTTCTCGGCCTCGCGCTCCTCGGCCGCCTTCTTGGCGGCCTCCTCCTCGCGCTGCTTCTTCGCGGCCGCGTCCTCGGCGGCCTTCTTGCGAGCTGCTTCCTCTGCGGCCTTCTTCGCGCTCGCGTCGGCGGCGTCGGCCTGAGCCTGCGCCTGCTGACCGAGGTTCACGGAGGCCTGCTGGGCCTGCTGCCCGGCGGGGATGTCCGCGAGGAGAGTGGCGTTCGCGGCCTCGACGGGCTGAACCGCGCCCTGCTCGCTGCCTGCGGCGACACCCACGACTGCACCGACGGTGGTGACCGCGGTGGCGGATGCCACGGCGAACCCCCGGACCGAGATCCGGCTCACACGCATTCCTTCCAGCATCGTCCGCGTGGTGACCGCGCGGACGCCGATCTTGCCCCTGGCTCTGGCCTCCCCATAGCTTTCCGGTCACGGGAGGCGACGGGCCCGGTGCGTCCCCGATGGTTCCGGGGCCCGCGGAGTGCTCGGGCGGCGTACGGCTGAACGCTTTTCAGTTCTGTTGTTCAGCACCGCTGGGGGTGCCGGGCAGCCGTACGCGGGGCCTGACAGAACCCACACCCTGCACCAGTCGACCGGGTCAACGCAATTCCCCTGCGAGTGTCAAACCTCACACGGCTTTCCGCCGGATCGGCCGGAGGAGAGGGAGGCGCAACACCGGTCGTTCACCGTAGAGTTCTGAACCTTTCCCGAATGCGCAGGACGAATCGTCACACAGCATCACAAAGGGGAATGCGGGGCCGGACGGCTGTCCGGTCCCGCACGGTCGGTGGGGCACCCCGGGTGCACGGGGGCACGCGGGAGGCGTGTGGCGCACGTCGCCGCGGGTGCGCCCCTCCCGGCGACGGCGCCCGGAAGGGGCGCACGGGCACGGGGAGGGGCGTGCTCCGTCACGCCACGGCGGGATCCTCCAGGAGTTCGGTGACCAGGGCGGCGATCGGCGAGCGCTCGGACCGGTTGAGGGTGATGTGCGCGAAGAGCGGATGGCCCTTCAGCTTCTCCACCACCGCCACCACCCCGTCGTAGCGGCCGACCCTCAGGTTGTCGCGCTGGGCGACGTCGTGGGTCAGGACGACCCGGGAGTTCGCCCCGATCCGGGACAGAACGGTCAGCAGGACGTTCCGCTCCAGGGACTGCGCCTCGTCGACGATCACGAACGCGTCGTGCAGCGAGCGGCCGCGGATGTGGGTGAGCGGGAGGACCTCCAGCATCCCGCGCTCGACCACCTCCTCGATCACCGTCGCCGAGGTCACCGCGGAGAGGGTGTCGAAGACCGCCTGGGCCCACGGGCCCATCTTCTCCGACTCGCTGCCCGGCAGGTAGCCCAGCTCCTGGCCGCCGACCGCGTACAGCGGGCGGAAGACCATGATCTTGCGGTGCTGGTTGCGCTCCAGCACCGCCTCCAGGCCCGCGCACAGCGCCAGCGCCGACTTGCCCGTGCCGGCCCGGCCGCCCAGGGAGACGATGCCGACGTCCGGGTCGAGCAGCAGGTCGAGGGCGACGCGCTGCTCGGCGCTGCGGCCGTGCACGCCGAACGCCTCGCGGTCCCCCCGCACCAGCCGCACGTCGCCGTCGGCAGTCACCCGCCCCAGCGCCCTGCCCCGCTCCGAGGACAGCACCAGGCCGGTGTGGACGGGCAGGCCGTCCGTCCCGGGCAGCCGCACCGTCTCGTTGGCGAACAGCTCGTCGACGTCGTCGGCCGGCACCTGCAGCTCGGCCATCCCCGTCCAGCCGGAGGTGACGGCCAGTTCGGCCCGGTACTCCTCGGCCAGCAGCCCGACCGAGGACGCCTTGATCCGCATCGGCAGGTCCTTGGAGACGACCGTGACGTCGTACCCCTCGGCCTGGAGGTTCCGGGCGACCGCGAGGATCCGCGAGTCGTTGTCGCCGAGCCGGTAGCCCGCCGGCAGGACGCTCTGGTCGGAGTGGTTGAGCTCCACCCGCAGCGTGCCGCCGAGCTCCCCGATCGGGATCGGGGCGTCCAGGCGTCCGTACCGGATCCGGTAGTCGTCCAGCAGGCGCAGCGCCTGCCGGGCGAAGTAGCCCAGTTCGGGGTGGTGCCGCTTGGCCTCCAACTCGGTCACCACGACGACCGGGAGCACGACCTCGTGCTCGTCGAAGCGCGTCATGGCGTTCGGGTCGGCCAGCAGCACGCTGGTGTCGAGGACATAGGTGTGCCGGTCGTCGTTCCCCCGGCGGTTCTTGCTACCCACCACCTGTTGACAGACCCCCTCGCAGGGCGCGCACCGGCGCCCCGGACGGATGGGCGCGGCCGGATCCGTACGCCGGGCGGGCCGGATCGGGACTGGCAGCGCGGGACGGTACCGGGATGCGGCCCGAGGAGGGCCGGGTGCCGGCCCTCCTCGTGGATACGAGGCGGCGGCCACTGGGTGACGGCGCTTCTGCGTGCAAACGGGCCTCCCGGGCGGGTGACACCGTGCCACCCGCTGCCGGCCCGGAGCCCGTGGGCCGGGCGCCGTAGCCGTACTGCAAGTGGTATTCCCTCGAACGACCCGCACCATGCGGGCCCCCGGGGAGCGTCACGCACTGGTCAGGAGGCGTTCACCGAGGTGACGGGGGTGTGGCGGCGGGGGCCGGTGGGACAGCGGTGGAGGCTGCGACGCCCCGCGGCGCGGCGGGCGTTCGGCCGGGCGGGCGGTCAGGTGCCGTAACGGCGGTGGCGGTCCGCGTAGTTGCGCAGGGCCCGCAGGAAGTCCACCTTCCGGAAGGCCGGCCAGAACGCCTCGCAGAAGTAGTACTCGGAGTGCGCGCTCTGCCAGAGCATGAAACCGGACAGCCGCTGCTCGCCGCTGGTGCGGATCACCAGGTCCGGGTCGGGCTGCCCGCGGGTGTAGAGGTGCTCGGAGATGTGCTCGACGTCCAGGGTCTCGGCGAGCTCCTCCAGGGAGGTGCCGCGCGCGGCGTGCTCGCCCAGCAGGGAGCGGACCGCGTCGGCGATCTCCTGCCGGCCGCCGTAGCCGACGGCGACGTTCACCAGGATGCCGTCGATGTCGCGGGTGGCCTCCTCGGCCTCCTTGAGGACCGTCTGGGTGCGGGCGGGCAGCAGGTCGAGCGTGCCGACGTGGTGCACCCGCCAGCGGCGGGCCTCGGCCAGGCCGCGCACCGCGTCCTCGATGATGCCCAGCAGGGGGTTGAGCTCCACGGCGGGACGGTTGAGGTTGTCGGTGGACAGCAGCCACAGGGTGACCACCTCGACACCGGTCTCCCCGCACCAGCCGAGCATCTCCTGGATCTTGTCGGCGCCGGCCCGGTGCCCCTGCACCGTGGTGCCGCCGGACGCCTTGGCCCAGCGGCGGTTGCCGTCCAGGATCACGCCGATGTGCTTGGGGCTCTGCTCGACGTCGAGCTTGGACTCCACTCGGCGGGCATAGAGCCGGTACACCAGGTCGCGCAGATCCATCGTGTTCGTGCCCCTCCTGCGTACGTCGCACCGCGCGGTCACCCTACTCCGGGGACGGCGCCCGTTACGAACCGGCCGGGTCCGCCCCCGGCCCGGCCCTGCCCCCGGACCCGCCCGCACGCGCGTACGAAACCGGACGGACGATGCGTGATATGCAAAACGGGTGAACAATCTGTCTCTCTACCGCGCTGCCGACACCCGCTACGACGCGATGGAGTACCGCCGCACCGGCCGCAGCGGGCTCAAGCTGCCCGCCGTCTCCCTCGGCCTGTGGCACAACTTCGGCGACGACCGCCCCCTGGAAACGCAGCGGGCGATCCTGCGCCGCGCCTTCGACCTCGGCGTCACCCACTTCGACCTGGCCAACAACTACGGACCGCCCCACGGCTCCGCCGAGACCAACTTCGGCCGGCTGCTGGAGCAGGACTTCCGCCCCTACCGCGACGAGCTGGTGATCTCCACCAAGGCCGGCTACGACATGTGGCCCGGCCCCTACGGCGAGTGGGGCTCCCGCAAGTACCTGACCGCCAGCCTGGACCAGTCGCTGAAGCGGACGGGCCTGGACTACGTCGACATCTTCTACTCGCACCGCTTCGACCCCGACACCCCGCTGGAGGAGACGATGGGCGCCCTGGCGTCCGCCGTCCGGCAGGGCAAGGCGCTGTACGTCGGCGTCTCCTCATACAGCGCCGAGCGCACCCGCGAGGCGGCCCGCATCCTGCGGGACATGGGCGTCCCCGCCCTGATCCACCAGCCCTCGTACTCGATGATCAACCGCTGGATCGAGGACGACCACCTGCTCGACACCCTGGAGCAGGAGGGCATGGGCTGCATCGCCTTCGCCCCCCTCGCCCAGGGAATGCTGACCGACAAGTACCTCGACGGCGTCCCCGCCGGCTCGCGCGCCGCCCAGGGCAAGTCCCTCGACCCCGCCCTGCTCACCGAGGAGAACGTGCGCCGCCTCCGCGGGCTGAACGGCATCGCGCAGCGCCGCGGCCAGTCCCTGGCCCAGCTCGCCCTGACCTGGGTCCTGCGGGACCCGCGGCTGACCTCCGCACTGATCGGCGCCTCCAGCGTCGCGCAGCTGGAGGCGAACGTCGCAGCCGTCGGCGCGGCCCCGCTGACCGACGAGGAGCTCACCGAGATCGACTCCTACGCCCAGGAGGCCGGCGTCAACCTGTGGGCGCGCAGCAGCGAGAGCTGAGCGCCGGCCCCGCCGCCCGCCGGCCCCGCCCGCCCGGCGCCGCCCGCCGTCGGAGCCGGGTGCCGGGGCGGGGGGGCCGGGTGCCGGGTGCCGGGGCGGAGGGCAGGGTGCCGGGTGCCGGGGCGGAGGGCAGGGGCCGGGATCAGCCCAGTTCGACGCTGTCCGCGATGCGTTCCAGGAGCGACTCCTCCACGGCGTCCCGGCCCGCGGTGATCCTCACCAGCAGCGGTTCGTCGTCCGCGTCCAGCGCCACCACGTCCAGCCCCCGCATCGGGCCGGCCCCGTCGTCGCCCTCGTAGGAGTAGCGGATCCGCTCCGCCTCCCGGCCGTCGATCTCCACCTGCTCGTTGCCCAGGATCTTCGCGCCGGGCTGCAGCGAGGCCATCGCCCCGGCGGCCGCCACGCCCACCGTCCCGCCCGTCATGAACCGGGGCTTCACCACGAGCCGGGCCACCGTCCGGCCGTCGCGCTCCAGGACGGCCTCGGCCCCGTCGCCCCCGTTCCCCCGCTTGCGCCAGTCCGGCGGGTACGACACGGCGACCGCGCCCCGGCCGGCCTCCAGCCGCTTCCAGTCCTCCCCCGCGGACGCGCCCGTCCCCGCGCCGCAGCCGGTCACGGTGCCGGCGGCGAGCAGCCCGGCCGTGGCGACGGCTGCGGCGAGTGCGCTGAGTGTTCTCCGCATGGCGGTCTGTCTCCCTCGGTCGGGTCTTCCGGGTCTTCCGGATCGGCGTGCCGGCTCAGTTCGCGCAGTAGCTGAACGGTACGTAGGAACGTGTGCCGTCGGCCTTGGGCGCTCCCAGGAACTCGGCCTCCTGCAGTTCCTGCGCGGACTCCTCGAAGTTGATCCTCGCCCCGAGGCTGAGGCCTAGGTTGACCTCGAAGCCGTACTCCTGGGCGTTGGAGATCCCCAGGTAGCGGGTGCGGCTGGACTCCCCCTTCTCGAACATCAGCTGCCCGAAGGGGTCGTCGGCGCCGGGCCGCTCCGTGGGCGCGTGGTCGCCGAAGAGGTACCGGAAGGGCGCGGTGTTGTCGCCCGAGCCGTCCAGCCAGTCCTCGGCCGTCCGCCGGTCCGCCTCGACGGCCGGGTCGTCGTCGCCGGGCGGGAAGGAGATGCTGTTGGTGGTGATCACGGTGGTCCGCTGCTTCTCGGACGCGTTGCCGGAGCCGCCGTTGCCCTCCTCCGTCTTCCCGCCCAGCCGCGCCGAGTCGTTGCCCCGGCCCTCGACCGACTGCGTCATGTCGATGCGGGCCAGGGAGCCGTCCTCGTAGCGGGTGACGGTCATGGTGCCGGTGCGCGCCTCGCCGGCCTCCAGTTTCAACTGGGCCGGGCCTGCTTCGACCGCCGCGTTCCCCGCGTACTCCAGCTGGAACTGGTAGGTGTACCCGCGGGTGGGAGGGTCGGAGGCGTTGTTGTTCGTGACGGTCGCCTCGGGGGCGACCTTCAGCTTGCCGCCGAGCTGGGCGCCGAGCGCCTTCGCGTCCGGTGCCGACTTCTTCAGCGCCAGTTCGGCGCTCGCCTCCAGGGCGATGCGTCCGAAGCTGATGTGCTGCTCCCCCAGCTTGCGGTCGATCTCCTCGTACTTCTCGCCGTACTTGTAGGCGCCGTACCAGTTGCCGGCGCCCCCGTGCTTCATGGACGCCTCCCAGGTCTTGAGCTCCTCGAGGTCGTCGCGGAACCTCTCCGCGTCCTCGGGGCTGTCGAAGACCCAGGTGTCACCGTTGGTGATCTTGATGCCTCCGCCGATGTCCACCTTCTCGGCGCCCAGGTTCCCGGCCCGGACCCCCAGCTTCGGCGAGCCCTTGGCGCCGACGGACGCGGCGTCGGTGAACGTCAGGTAGACCTTCGTGGAGCCGTCCGGGGCCTCGAACTCCTGCTGGCGGAAGCCGTACTCCTCGCCGAAGGTGAACCAGCCGACCTTCACCTCGCTGCCGGCCCTGTCCTCGAAGCTGGCGGTGTTGCACAGCTTGGGCTCGTAGTCGCTGTCGGTACGCCCCTGCCCCGGCCCGGCCGCGCCGTTACCCGTGCCGCACGAAGTCCCGCCGGTCAGGCGGCAGATCGCCGTCCCGATGCCCTCGTACACCTGGGTGCCGATGCCGGTGGTCGACAGCGCCACGGCGATCGCCGCGACCACCACGACCGTCCCCAGGTAGTCCGCCGCCGTCGCCCCCCGGTCGCCCGCCGCCCACCGGGGTGCGGTGCGGTCGCCGGGACGGGCGGCCGCTCCCGGACGATCGTCGGACTCCTGCCGCAGGTGCCGCCCCGCCCGTATTCGGCCCGTCCGCCGTGCCGGCCGACGCCGCTCCCCCCGCCTGCTGCCACGCAGCATCGCGCCCTCCCCTCCCCTGCCACGGCCCGCCGACGGCGGGCTGCGGCACGGACGGTACGAGCGGCCCGGACCCACCCGCATGAGCCCCAGGGCCCCACTGCGGACCCAACGCCGTTGCTGCAGGAGGAGGTTGGACGACCGGGATGCCGTTGCGCGGCGTGACCGCACCCGGGGTGCGGCACACTCTTCAACCGTGCGGGAGATACACGACCACGAAGAGCTGCTCGCCCTCTGCGGCGGCGACCTCCGGTGCGCGTGGGCGGCGCAGGGCCTGCGACCCCACTCCACCGGCCGCAGCCGGGCGTGGACCGGCACGGACGGACGGGCCGTCGCCGTCGCGGCCCCGCAGCTGTCCGTCCACGACCGGCTCGTCGTCCACGGACCGGCCGACGCCGCAGCCCCCCTCGTGCGCGCGGTGCTCGCCGAAGTCGGCCCCACCCACCGGCTGCTCGGCGACCGCGCCCTGGTCCACGCGCTGGTGGACATGCTCCCGGAACTGGCCCTCGCCGCCGACCTCGGCTGGATGGAGGACACCGGGCCGCTGCCCGCGGGCACACCGGCGGGCAAGGCCGAGTGGCTGCCCGGGTCCGCCGAACCGGAGGTGGCCCGCCTCGTCGAGGCCGGGTTCCCCGCCTCCTACGCCAAGCCGGGCGTGCCGGGCGTCCACACCTGGGCCGGCGTACGCGAGCCGGACGGCCGACTCGCGGCCGTGGCCACCCTCGCCTGGTCGGCGCCGGACGCCGCCCTGATCTCGGGCGTCGCCACCCGCCCCGACGCCCGGGGCCGGGGCCACGCCCGCGACGTCTGCACCTTCGTCCTGTCCGAGGCACTGTCCCGCCACGGCCGCGCGGCCCTGCTGGTGGACGACTCCAACCACGCCGCCCTGCGCCTCTACCGCAGCCTCGGCATGCGCTACCGCCCCCTGGCGGCGGCGTACCTGCCGCCGCCGGACAGCGCTCCGCCGCGCTGACCGGCCCGGTGTTCCCACCGGACGGCCTGCGCGGCGGAGGGGGCTCCGAGTTGCGCCGGGTGCGGTCCTACGCCCGGCGCAGCCCGCCGGAGGCGGCGGCCGCGACGAACGCGGCGAACCCGTCGGCCGTGAAGGTCAGCCGGGGCCCGTCGGGGTCCTTGGAGTCGCGGACGGCGATCCCGCCGTCCACGGCCGCCACCTCGACGCACTCGCCCCCGGTGTCACCGCTGTAACTGGACTTACGCCACTGTGCTCCGGTCCGGTCCTGACTGCTGCCCATGCAGGTCCTCCATCGCGTCGGCGATCAGGTCCGCCGAGTCCTGAGGAGACAGGGCGGTGGCTCGCAGCAGATCGTAGCGAAGCGAACGTGCCTTCACAGCTTGTGGATTGATGATGACCTGTCCTGCCTCGTAGCTCTCCGAGTAGGCGATGTCCGGGGTGTCGTCGAACGTGAGGACGGTGAACGAACCCAGGAGACCGGGGTGCTCCCCGACGGCTGCGGGAAGCACCTGGACGTGGACCAGGGGATGACTGAGACATTCCAACAGGCGGGCGAGTTGGGCGTACATCACTCCCGCACCGCCGACGGGACGGCGCAGCACGGCCTCGTCGAGCACCAACCACAGAACCGGCGGATCGGCCCGTTGCAGGATCCGCTGGCGCTCCATGCGGGCCGTGACCTTCTGTTCCAGGTTCTGCGGCCGGTAGGAGGAGAAGACCGCGCGGGCGTACTCCTCGGTCTGCAGCAGACCGTGCACCAGTTGGCTCTGGAAGGTGCAGATGGTGGTGGCCGTGGCCTCCAGTTCTGCGAACTCGCGAAACCACGGCGGCAGTGAGTTGCGGCTCACCAGCGGCCACAGCCGCAGCAGTGCTCCCTCCGCGCCGAGTCCGGCGTCCGCGCGTTCGGTGAACTCGCGGGTCGGGGGCTTGCGGGCCGTCTCGATCTGCCCGACCAGCGACCCCGTGCAGTAGATGACCTCGCCGAGCTGCTTCTGCGTCAGCCCCGCGGCCTCCCGCAGCCGGCGCAACTCCGCGCCGAAGAAGGCCAGCACGGACGACCCGGAGTCCAGATTGCGGATGTTCACCACAGGTGTCCCCTCGCTCCTGTCCGCAGCCGCACGAACGAAGCCACGGGTTGTGTTCGGAAGGCAGCTCAGAGTAGTCGCGGTGGTGCAGGCTCGAAGCGTGAAACCGATCCATGTGTCCGTCGGGATCTGCGAGAACACCGACACCCGACTCTTTCCGGTGCGTTGCCGCCGCGCGTTGACGGCGGGTCCGGACGCGCCCCGTGAGGTCCGCCGGATCCTCCGCGCCCACCTGCGCCTGTGGCGCATGCCGGAGGCGGCCGACGCGGCGGAACTGGCCGTCACCGAGCTCCTGGCGAACGTCGCCGCCCACGCCCCCGACGGCCGCTGCGCGGTGACCGTGCGGCGCCGGCCCGCCGGGGTCCGCGTCGAGGTGCGCGACGCCTCGCCGCTGCTGCCCGCCCTGCGGGAGGCGGGCGAGTGGGAGGAGTCCGGGCGCGGCCTGGCGCTGGTGGCGGCGGTCACCGACCGCTGGGGCGCCGAGCCCCCGGCCGTCGGAGGCGTCGGAGGCGGCACAGGCGGCGGGAAGACGGTCTGGTTCGAGATCGACGCGGCCCCGGTCCCGGTCCCGGCCACGGCTGCACTGCCGGGTCCGACCCCGGACCGGCAGGTCCCGGAGGCCTGCTGCCCCACCGGCCCGTGCACGAAAACCCGGTGACGACCGCCGGACGGTGCCGGACACTGCACGGATGAGCAGAGACGCCGAGGTCATCGTCATCGCCAGGGGCGCCGAGGAGGTCATGAGACCCCTCACCCTGCCCGACGAGAACCGGGAGTGGCACCAGTGCTTCGTCCGGGTCAACGGGGGCTTCGACGCCTGGATCGTGGAGTTCTGGCGTCTCAACTGGCACGGGCTCCTCGCACACCTGGAATCGCTGCCCTGGCCCGATCCGCATTCGGTGCAGGTGCTCGTCCACGACCAGGACGACGACTGCTTCGGCCTGTGGATGATGTACGACGGCCGACTCGTGGAGGTACCCCTGCCCCGCACCCGGCGCGAGCCCTGGCCCGGTCACAGCGTCTCGGGGGTCCTCTCCAGGACCGACCGCCGCCCCGCCGACCCGCCCGGGGCCGACGCCGACGGAGCCGCAGACGCCGGGGCTCCCGAGCCTCCCCAGCCGGACCGGCCTGCGGCGGTCTGAGCCGTCCCGCGGCGGCGCTCCGACCGCCCTCCGCCCGTTGCCCGTTGCCCGTTGCCCGTTGCCCGTTGCCCGTTTCGGGCTTCCCGTACAACTTCCGTTCCTCGCCGGTGGTCTTCCGCTCACCAACCACCTCTTTCCCCAGGACGACTTCATGCGCATACGCGTCACGACCGCCGCGACCGCCCTGCTGGCGGCGGGCCTCGCCCCGATCGCCTGGCCCGTCCCGGCGGCCGCCGCGGCCGCCAAGCACGCCGACGACTTCAACGGCGATGGATACCGCGACCTCGCCGTCGGCAACAGGGGCGCCACCGTCGGCGGTGTGAGCAAGGCCGGAGCCGTCGCCGTGGTCTACGGGTCCGCGAGCGGCCTCGACTTCGGCCGGCTCACGGTCGTCTCGCAGAACAGTCCGGGCATCCCCGGCGCCGCCGAGACCGACGACAACTTCGGCTCGGACATCACCGTCCGGGACATGAACAGCGACGGCTACGCCGATGTGATCGCCACCGCCCCGGGCGAGAACGCGGGCGAGTACCACGGCACGGTCACCGTCCTGTGGGGCTCGGCCTCCGGCCTGACCAGCGGCAGCTCGTACCGGAACCCGAAGTACAAGCACAAGGGGTTCGGCAAGGACATCGCGGTCGGCGACTACAACGCCGACGGCAAGCAGGACCTCGTCTCCGTCGACGACGACAACATCTGGTACCTGCGGGGCCCGTTCACCAAGTCCGGCTCCCGCGGCACCGCCACGAACCTCGACCCCATCGACGGCGAGAACATCTCCCCGGACGTGGTCGCCTCCGGGAGGATCACCGGCGACGGCACCGCCGACTTCGCGGTCCTCGGCCACGACTGGGACACCAGCAGCAACCGCGTCTGGTTCTACAAGGGCGGGTCCGGCGGCCCCACCAAGACCAAGAAGGTGAACCTGCCGGCCCGCGCCTCCCTCACGGAGGCCAGTGTCACCGTCGCCGACTACGACAAGGACGGCTACGGCGACCTGACGCTCGGCAGCCGGCGCGGCGGGGGCTCCGGCGGCGCCGTGTACATCCTGCCCGGCACCTCAACCGGCCCCAGCGGCTCGGCGAGGACCATCACCCAGTCCACGTCCGGGGTGCCCGGCACCCCCGAGAGCGCCGACTACTTCGGCAGCGACGTCTCGGCCGCCGACACCGACGGCGACGGCTACCCGGACCTCGCAGTCGGCGTGGCCGGGGAGATCATCGGCGACGGCCTCTTCCGGTCGGGCGGCGTCACCGTCCTGCGCGGCGGCCCGTCCGGCGTCACGGGCACCGGCGCCCGCTGGTACGACTACGGCACCCCCGGCATCGAGGGCGAGGCCACCGAGGAGGGCTGGCTCGGCGACTCGGTCCGGTTGCGGGACTTCAACCGCGACGGCCGCGCGGAGCTGATCGCCTCGGCCCCCGAGGCGGGACGGTTGTACATGCTGCCCGGCACGGCGTCGGGCCCCACGGGAATGAACTCGGTGATGCTCACCGCGGCCTCGTTCGGCAGCCCCTCCATCGTCCGCCTGTGGGCGGAACTGGCGGACTGACGCACCGCACGACAGGGCCTCGCGTACGCCGCCCACGGCGCCCGCGAGGCCCCCGCTCGTTCCCCGCCGGGCCGGGTCAGGCGGCGGAGGCGCCCAAGCAGACGCCGATCAGGGCGCCGGCCAGCATGAACGGGCCGAACGGCACGGCGGTGCGGCGGTCGGCCCGGCGCAGCAGCACCAGCCCGACCCCGTACACCGCGCCCAGCAGCAGGCCTGCGAACGCCCCCGCCAGCAGCACCGGCCAGCCGTACCAGCCCAGCGCCGCACCGACCACCGCGGCGAGCTTGACGTCGCCGAAGCCCATCCCGGCCGGGTTGACCACGAACAGCACGAAGTAGAAGGCGGTCAGCGCCGCCGCGCCCAGCAGCGCCCGCGTCCAGGACGTGCCGGGCGCCGCGCCGGGCAGGAGGGCAGCCACTCCCAGCAGGGCGACCGTGCCCGCGGCGGCGGGGAGGGTGAGCACGTCGGGCAGGCGGTGCACGGCCCCGTCGACCAGGGCCATCAGCACCCCCAGCGGCACCAGGAGCAGCCAGGCCGCCAGCTCCGGCCGCGCCCCGACGACGAGCGCGACCGCCGCGCACAGCAGCGCCGTCGTCGCGCTGACAGCGGCCGGGTTCGGCCCGTACGCTGCGTACCCGGCGGGGCAGGCACGGCAGCGGCCCGGCCCCAGGAGCCCGCGCAGGCCACGCCCGAACGGGTGCCCGGCCGGGCAGGCGGTGCGCCACGGCTCCTCCGGCTCCACACTGAGCCGGTACGCCGCCCGGGGCAGCACGGCGCCGGCCGCCGCGCCGCACACGACTGCGGCCGAGACGGCCAGGACGGCGGGCAGCGAAGCGTTCACGCGTCTCCTCGCGGGTGGTCGTGGCCCGGACGGTCCGGGTCAGGACCGCCCCGGCGGAACGGTAGACGGTACGGGCGGGGAAAAGGAGGGGCCGAACGGTGCGTTGGCGCGACGGCACGGCACGGCTGCGGATCGGGCGGGACGACGGCACGGAGACGGTGGTGCCGCTGGAGATCGCCGCCTCCTACCGGGCCCGCACCCGCGGGCTCCTCGGCCGGGACGGCATCGAGGGCGCACTGCTGCTGACCCCGGCGAGCAGCGTGCACACCTTCCGCATGCGGTTCCCCATCGACGTGGCGCACCTGGACCGGCGGATGCGGGTGATCGCGGTGCGCACCATGCCCCCGGGCCGCCTCGGCGCCCTGCGCCTGCAGGCCCGCCACGTCCTGGAGGCCGAGGCCGGCGCGATGCGCCGCTGGGGCCTCGCCCCGGGCACGACGGTGACGGTCCTCCCCGAAGCGGCGCACGGCGAACCCCGGACGGCGCCCCGGTGACCGTTGGTCGCCGTAACCGCCGTGCACCACAAACTGACACTGCTGCACGCCGACTCCGACTTCGAGACCGTCGCCCGCATCACGGAGCAGCCGGTTCGCAGGATCGCCTGAACCACGCCGCGAGTCACACTGCCTGCCGGTCGTGGCGGCGGTCCAGGGCGAGGTCGGCGGCCACGGCGGCCAGGCAGCCCGCGAGCACGGCGAGCGTGGACAGCCAGATGCCCTCCGGGAGCAGCACCTCCCAGGAGGTCACCAGGGAGAACACCAGCGAGCCCAGCGGCACCGCCAGGCAGGCCAGCAGGTGCCCGCCCGGCGAGGAGCGGAACGGTTCGGGGTGCACGCGGGCGGCGGCGAGGGCCGCCAGCCCGGAGCCCACCGTCGCCGGCAGGTGCAGCAGGAACACGCGCCAGCCGAGGGACTCCAGTCGCTGCGCCGAGGCCAGCGGCTCGAAGACGGCGAGGGTGGCGAACACCGAGCAGAGCAGCAGCACGACGATGCCCACCGCCCAGGACCGGACCAGCGCGAAGAACGCGTCGGCACGGCCGGTGCCACGACCGGCCGCGGCACCGGGCCCGCGACCGGGGGAACCGCCGCCGTAGAGGTGGCCGTCGTCGGCCCTCCTGCCGAAACCCATCCCGAACCTTCCCGTCCCGTCGCCGTCGCTGTCGCCGTCGCCCGGTGCCGCAGGTGCGTACCCCGGTCCCTCACGATGCTGCGCGACGGACACCACCCGCGGCACGGGCCCCAGGGCCCAGCCCCGGGCCCAACCGGGACGGGGGACGGCGGGCCGGGGCCCGTCGGCCGGGGACCGCCTGCCGGGGCCGCCCGGACCGGCCCCGGCCCCGGACCGGCCCCGGCGTCGTCGGCGGCAGCGGCAACAGCCCCGTCAGTCGCGGGTCTTGGGGAAGGAGATCTCGACCCGGCGGTTCTTCTTGCGGCCCTCCTCGGTGGAGTTGTCGGCGATCGGGTAGTCCTCGCCGTAGCCGCGCACGTCGAACCGCACGTCGGGGCCGAGTTCCTTGGCGAGCACCTTGTAGACGGCGTCGGCGCGCTGCTTGGACAGCTTGTCGCCGTGGGCCGCGGAGCCGAGGTCGTCGGTGAAGCCGAAGACCCTGACCGCCCTCGCCCCCTGCTCCTCGATCTCGTCGGCGACACCGACGATGCGGGACCTCGCCTCACTGCTCAGCCTGGCGCTGTCCTTGGAGAACAGGACTTCGGACTGGAGGGCGACCATGGTGTCCTCGTTGGACTCCTCGCGCCGCTCCTCCCCCTCCTCGCCGGCCTCCACGACGAACTTGACGTCCAGCACCCGGGGTTCGGCCAGGGTGGCGCCCTCGGGAAGCTTGAGGTCGGGGTCCTCGCCGTCCACCTCGACGGGCGGGGGCGGCGTCTTGGCCTCCCCGGGCCCGTCCTCCGCGAACGCCGCGCCCGTCCCCAGGCCGGAGGCGAGGAGCACGGCGGCGCACGCGGCGGCCACCACGCTGAAACGGTTCATCGCGCCGTTCACCCCGAGATCGCGATCGTCGCGGGCGGCATGGTGGGCAACTGGAAGTCCACCTCCGTGACGTCCTCCGGCGGCGCGGGGAACTGGGCGAAGATGTCGCGCTTCTCACCGGGCTTGATCGCGTTGAGGCCTGTCGTGCACAGGCAACCGCCATCCGTGTCCCGCAGGACGAAGTACTTCTTCTTGCCCGCCTTGTCGACCAGGACGGCCCCGGCGGTGGAAGCCCCGTTCTTCAGGAGCTCCGTCTCCTGCCCGCGCCAGAGGCCTGCGGTGAACATGTCCTCCCCGGTGTTCTCGAGCTGCCCGTTGACAGTGACGAATCCCCCGGAGTCCCGCTGGGCCGAGGTGATGGTGACCACCACTCCGTCCGCGCCCTTGATCCGGGCCAGGACCTCCTCGGACTCGGGTTCTTCCGAAGGGTCCTTCACAGGCTCCTTGCTCTGGCCGCTGCTCGCCTTGGGGGAGTCTTTCGTCTTCCCGCTGTCCTCCTCCCCCCCGCAGCCCGCCACGGTGAAGGCGACACTCGCCGCCATCACCACTGCCACAAGCCTCCTGCGGGCTTTGGTAGTGAGTCGGATGTCCATGACGTGTCTGTTCCTTCTGTCGGCGTTCGCTGGTTCAGTCGGAGAGGCGCACGGAGAACAGGTCTGCCGCGTCCGGGAGGGAATCGAGATCGTCCGGGTCGATGGTCCAGTCCTCGCCGTCGCACTCGATCACCCCGTTCTTGGGGTCTTCGAGGTCCAGGCTGCATCGCGGCTCGACGACAGCGGTTGCTTCGGCGGTGGCCTTGTCGTCCTCGACGCCAGGAACGATCGTGTCCCCGACGGTGTCACGCGTCTCGACCCGGACGGTGTAACCCAGGGGCCTGTACTGCCGCTCGCAGCCGATGCTGTCGGCATTGTTCTCGGCGGCGAAGCGCTGCGCCTCGGCGCACCCCTGGTCCGTCACGGGGCCGCGGCCGTCCAGAAGGTCTTCCAGACCGTCCAGGTCGTCACCGCCGACGAGGTCCTCGATGTCCAGCCAGAGCCGGTCCCGGGTCTCCTGGGCCGCTGCGAGCGCGGCGGCGTCGGCGGCGGTCTGCGCGCCGTTGCGCAGGACGGCGGCCTGCCCGACGGCGAAGTACGCGAGCGCGACAAAGAGCAGGCCCATCGCCGCTGTCATGTACAGCGGAAAGGCCTGCCCTTTGTCGTTGAAGCGGCGACGCCCCGGTATCAGCCGGTGAGCTCGGCGATCTCGTTGGTGATGGCGTTGTAGATCGTGGTGCCGATGTCCGTGCCGGTGATGGCGAGGACGATGGCCACGACCACCACGATGATGCCCAGGTACTCCACCGCGGTCTGGCCCCTGTCCGCGCGACGCGCGATCGCCGCGACCGTGGTGTTCTTCCAGTTGTTGATGCGGACCATCATGGTGGCCCCCCTTTTCCGGTGTTCCCGCCGACGTGGTGATGCGGTCACCGTAGTACGGGGCGCCTGTTCCGGTGGAGGGTCCGTGGGCCCAAAATCGGGCCCAGCAAAGGGGGTGACGGTTCGTTCGTTCAGTCACGGTGTCCACCTGCCGTCCGGTTCCGGGCCGTGCCGAGCCAGGTGGCGATGGCCTCGCTGCGGCTGGCGGCGTGCAGTTTGGCGAAGATCCGGTTGATGTGGTTCTTGACGGTCTTCTCGCTGATGAAGCAGGCCGCTGCGATCTGCTGGTTGCTCATGCCGGCGGCGATCAGCTCCATCACCTCTTCCTCCCGTCGGCTCAGGCCGTGACGTGCCCGGTCGGCGGGCGCGGGCTTCGAGTGTCCGGACGACGACTGTGCCACAAACGGTTGCATTTGCGAAGCAGGGTGTTGCGGTTGCAAATATTCGGTCGGGGGTTCGCCCGCCCCCGGGCGGTGCGCCGTCGGCCCCGGGCCCGCCGGGGGCCACTCCGGCGCAGGCCCCCGTCCGGGGCCGTACGCCGGGCCGTGACCGGGGGCGGCTCCGCCGCGCACCTGCTGGAGCAGGGCGGTGGCCGGGGTGGCGGTGAAGTGGGCGCGGCCCTCCCTGACGTCGCGGACCGCCGCGACCAGTTGCTCGGCGGTGAACTCCCCGTGGACCAGGTAGCCGCCCGCGCCCAGGCGCAGCGCCTCGCGCACGATCTCGCTCTCGCGGCTGTAGGTGAGCATGAGGACCGGGGCGAGCCCGACGAGGTAGGGCAGGGCCGAAATGCCGTCCACGCCGGGCATGCGGACGTCGAGCAGCACCACGTCGGGGCGGTGGGCCGCGGCCGCCTCCACCGCCTGGCGCCCGTCGGCGGCCTCGGCGACGACCTCGATGTCGGCCCGTCCGGTCAGGAGGGCGGTCAGGCCGGCCCTGACCACGGGATTGTCGTCGGCGACCACCACGCGCAGGGCCTGGGGTTCCGGGAGCGCCGGGAAGGGGCCGCCCCCGCGGGGCGGCACGGACGGCGGGTCGGTGCTCATGCGGGCCTCCTTTCACGAACGGTCGGTGGAGAGTGAGGTCGGCGGTGGGTGCGACGGGCGGTAGGTGCGGCGGGTGGTGGGTGCGGCGGGCTCAGGCAGTGGGTTCGGGGGGAACCGGGGGTTCGGGGGGCCTGCCGGTCGCGGCGCCCCGGCACCCCGGCCCGCCTGCGGCGGGGTGCCGGGGCGGGAGCAGGGGCAGGCCGGCGGGGGCGGCGGTCAGCAGTGCGGCGACGGGGAGTTCGAGGCGGACCTCGGTGCCGGTCCTGGCCCGGCCGCGGCCGATGCGGATGCGGGCGCCGATCCCGGCGGCCCGTTCGACCATGCCGACGAGGCCGAAGTGGCCGGCGCGGCGGAGTCCTTCCAGGTCGGTGCCGGGCGGCAGGCCCCGGCCGTCGTCGCGCACGCTGATCCGCAGCATCGCGTCGTCGACCCCGGCTTCGACGTCGACCCTGGTGGGCGCCGCGTGGCGGGCGGCGTTGTCCAGGGCCTCGCCGACGACGCCGAGCAGTTGCCGGGCGACGGCGGGCGGCAGCAGCGGCACGGGGGCCGCGCCGACCGGCCGGAAGCTGACGGCCAGGTTGCTGCGCCGTCCGAAGTCGGCCACCCGGGCGGCGAGTTCGTCGGCGAGGACGATGCCGTGCCCGTCGATGCCGGTCTCGCGGCGCAGGTCGTCGAGAAGTTCGCGGGACTCGGCGGCCGCGCGGCGGGCCGCCCGGCCGACGAGTTCGGCCTGGACGCGGACGCCGACCGGGTCGGGACGGCCCGCGGCCGCCGTGGCGGCGAGGCCGTCGGCGGCCAGGGCGAGGCCGTGCAGGGTCTTGGCGACGGAGTCGTGCATCTCCCGTGCCAGGCGGGCGCGTTCGCTGCTCACGGCCTCGCTGACGGCGAGCCGGGCCTGCGTCTCGGTCAGGGCGCGGGTGGCCGCGCCGAAGCGGAGCATCAGTCGGCGCAGGGAGACCCCGGCGCCGCCCGCGACGGCGTAGAAGCCGGGCAGGAGGAGGTCGGTGGCCGTGATCGGGTCGACGCGGGCGCGGGCGGTGAGGACGACGGCCAGCAGCGCGCCCTGCAGGACGGTGAACAGTGCGCCGCCCTTCGCTCCGTAGACGAGGCCGGCGAGCAGCGGGGTGGACGCGGTGAGGTAGGCGAGGGGGCTGTCCGGGGTGGCGACGACCAGCAGCAGGGCGGCGAAGAGGGTGTCGAGGGCCAGGAGCGCCGGGTGGCGCAGCAGGACGGGGCCGAACCGCTCCCAGTCGCGGAAGAGCAGGTAGGAGCCCATGAAGGTGGCGACCACGGCGGTGCCGATGAGGTACGAGGGGTAGCCGGGGGCGACGCGGACCAGTGCTATGGGGCCGGCGACGGCGATGAGGGCGAGGCGGAAGCCGAAGACCTGCCGACACAGGGCCTGGAGGGCGGACACCTGGAGGCGGGTGCCGGCCTCGTCGGTGCCGACTCCGGAGCCGGGAACAGCGCCGGAGCCGGTGCCGGTCCCCGCTCCCACCCCCGTCCCCGTCCATGCCCCCGAGCCCGAGCCCGGCCCCGGCGCCGTTCCCGGCCCCGCGCCCGCCCCGCTTATCGCCGCGTCCACGTCATTCGCCCGTCAGTGATCCGAGGTCGGCGCCGGAGCCGAGGAAGAGGCCGGCGATCAGCAGGATCATGGTGGCGGGGACCATGAAGGTGGTGACGACGCCGGTCGCCTTGGGCACGGCCCGCGCGGCGCGCCGTCGGGCGTTCTGGGCGTCGGTGCGGCGCATGTCGTTGGCGATCTGCACGAGGGTGTCGGTGATCGGCGCGCCGAGCTCCTCGCCCTGCTGGAGGGCGGTGACGAACTGGGCGACCTGCTCGCTGTCGTTGCGCCTGCGCAGTTCGTCGAAGGCCTGGCGGCGGCTGACGCCCATGTCCATCTGGCGCAGGGTGATGCGGACCTCGTCGGCCCAGGGGCCCTTGTACTTGTCGGAGACGCGTTCCAGGGCTTGGCGGAAGCCGAGCCCGGCGCCGACGACGACGGCGAGGACGTCGAGGAAGTCGGGCAGGGTGCGGTCGATGACCTCCTTGCGTTCGCGGACGGCGAGCACGATGCCCAGGTCGGTCCACCACAGGCCGAAGGCGGCCAGCATCGCCGCGACCAGCAGGTTGCCCTTGCCGAGGAAGACGAGTGCGCCGACCAGCCCCAGGGCGCCGTAGACGGCGCGGCGGGCGGCGTAGCGGTCGACGGTCAGGCCGTTGGGGTTGCCCGCGTGGTCGAGCCTGCGCCGGATCCGTTCGACGCGGACCGGGCCCATCAGGCGCAGCACCAGGGGCGCCCAGCGCATGCCGAGGCGGTCGACGGCCGAGCCGACGGCGGTGGTGCGGGTGGAGCCGACCTCGAGGGCGAGGGCGAGGTCGCCGGGGAGCTTGGTCTCCCGGCGGTACAGGGCGATGCCCCAGGCTGCGCCGGCGGCGCACAGGCCGGCGGCCAGGGCGAGCAGCAGTGCGGTCACCGGGTGTTCCTCCCTGTGTGGTTCACGGACGGCGCGCTCACACGTCGATCCTGGACATGCGGCGGATGAGGACGAACCCGACGGCGTAGAGGGCGAGGGCGACGACGACGGCGGCGCGTCCGAGGCCGGAGGAGGTCATGGCCTCGATGGCCCCGGGGCGGACGTTGTCGATGAGCAGGAGCGACCCGACGCCGATGACGGGCACCGTGTAGGCGGTGACGGTGACCTGGGAGAGCTGGGTCCTGATCTCGCGCCGGGTCTCCTTGCGTTCCTCCAGGGTCTCGGTGAGGTTGCGCAGCGAGCCGACGAGGGAGCCGCCGGCGCGGCTGGAGAGGATCAGGGTGGTGACCAGGACGGCGAGTTCGCGGGAGGGGAGCCGCTCCTGGAGCTCGCCGAGAGCCTCCTCGACGGGCTGACCGACGGCCAGTGCGCTGGCGACCTTGGCCAGTTCCTCGCCCGCGGGGGCGTCGAGTTCCTCGGCGGCCATGGCGATGGAGGTGCGCAGGGCGAGTCCCGCGGAGGTGGCGTTGGCCAGCACTCGGGAGAGTTCGGGGAGCTGGTTGATGAACTTCTCGATGCGCTTCTGGCGGCGCCAGGACAGGAAGGCGAAGCAGCCCCACAGGGCGGCCCCGGCCGCGATGGGGCCGAAGAACGGGGCGAGGGCGGCCTGCGCGGCGGCCCACGCGACGGCCATGGCGGCGGCCAGGGCGGCGGTGAACTCGCCGGGGGTGATGTCGGTGCCGGTGACGGCGAGGCGGCGTTCGACGCCCCGGCCGAAGCGGGTGCGCCGGACGCGGGCGTCGAGGCCGGCGAAGCGGCGCCGCCGGCCGGGGGCCTGCGGTGTGCCGGGGGTGGTGAGGCGGTCCACCAGTTCCTGCTGCCGGGCCCGGCCGGTGACCCAGGAGTGCACGCCCCACACGGCGAGGGCGCAGGCAACCAGCGCCGCGCCGACGGTGGCGCGGGCGAGGACGTCCGTCACTTGGCCTCCCGGAGGGCGAGGTGGTCGTCGGACAGGGCGACCCCGTGCGCCGCGGGGACCGCCTCGCCGGCCATGAGGAGGCGGTCGGCGACGCGGCGGGGCAGCGGGTAGTGCTCGAAGGTGCCGCGCACGGTGCGTTCGGCGTCCAGTGGCTCGGCCCGGAACCAGGTGACGGTGGCGAGCCGGAAGACCTCCCGGCCGCGGGAGGACAGGGCGGCGATCTCGGTGATCCGGCGCCGGCCGTCGGCCCCGCGGGTGAGCTGCACGATGACGTCGACGGCCGAGTTGATCTGGTCGCGCAGCGCCTCGAAGGGGATCTCGACCTCGCTCATGGAGGCGAGGGTCTGCAGGCGCATGACGGCGTCCTCGGCGGAGTTGGCGTGGACGGTGGCCAGGGAGCCGTCGTGGCCGGTGGACATCGCCTGGAGCATGTCGAGGGTCTCGCCGCCGCGGACCTCGCCGACGATGATGCGGTCGGGCCGCATGCGCAGGGAGTTGCGGACCAGATCGCGGACGGTGACCTGCCCCTTGCCCTCGACGTTGGGCGGGCGGGTCTCCAGGCGGATGACGTGCTGCTGCTGGAGCTGGAGCTCGGCGGCGTCCTCGACGGTGATGATGCGCTCGTGGTCGGGGATGAGGCCGGAGAGGGCGTTGAGAAGCGTGGTCTTCCCGGATCCGGTGGCGCCGGAGACGATGATGTTGAACCTGGCGCGCACCAGGGAGGCGAGCAGGACGAGCATGGCCTCGTCCAGGGTGCCGAGCTCGATCAGCTCGGTGAGCCGGTAGGAGCGGGGGAACCGGCGGATGGTGAGGGTGGGCCCGGTGAGGGCGAGCGGCGGGATGATGACGTTGACGCGCTCGCCGGAGGGCAGGCGGGCGTCGACCATCGGGTTGGACTCGTCGACGCGGCGGTTGACGGTGGAGACGATGCGCTCGATGGTCTGCATCAGCTGCTCGGTGCTGGCGAAGCGGGTGGGCAGCAGCTCGACCCTGCCGTTGCGCTCGACGTAGACGTGGTCGGGGCCGTTGACCATGATCTCGGTGATCGAGGCGTCCTCCAGGAGCGGTTCGAGGACGCCCAGGCCGAGTGCCTCGTCGACCACGCGGCGGATGAGGGAGGCCCTCTCGCGGGTGGACAGCACGGGGCCCTCGCGGCTGATGATGTGCCCGAGGACCCTCTCCAGGCGCAGCCGCCGCTCCCCCGCGGCGAGCGCGGACATCTCGGCGAGGTCGATCTCCTGGAGCAGTTTGGCGCGGTAGACCGCGACGAGACGGCTCTCCTGGTTCTGTTCGGAGGTCTCCTCGGGCGCTGCGATGCGCGCGCGCAGGCTCATCGCCGGTCTCCTTTCCGTCTGTCGTGGTGGTCGGGCCGTCGTGGTGGTCGGGCGGGGCGGGCTGCCGGTGCGGTGTCCCGGCGCGGGGCCGCGGGGTTCAGTCGCCGGGCATGACGGCCGACCGTTCCACGGGGTCGAACTCCCAGCCGGGGACCACGGACGGGACGCGGACGCTGACGGTGGCGCGGACCGCCTCGTCTCCTGAGACGGTCACGGTCGCCCCGTCGCGCAGCCAGGAGCTCATGGCCGCCAGCCCCGCGGCGGACCCGCTCAGCTCCAGCTCCTCGCGGCTCTCGGCGCGGGCCGCGGCGCGGGCGGCGGTGCCGGCCTGGGAGGCGGCGTAGGCGACGAGGCCGAGCTGGACGCCCGCCAGGGTCACCAGGAGCAGCAGGGGCAGGAAGCCGAGGAACTCCACGGAGGCCGAGCCCCGTTCGCGCCCGCCGTGCGGGCCGCGCCCGCCGCAGGGGCCGCGCCCGGCACGGGAGCCGCGCCCGCCGCGGGGGTCGCGGCGGGCCGGGGGGCGGGGTGCGTTGCCGGTCATCCCAGGTCCTCCTGGGCCGCGCCGGCGCTGCCGGTGACGGAGAAGGGGAAGTCGACGCCGCCGGGGAAGAGCACCGGAACCCTCAGCCGGACGTCGGCGGTGACCATCCCGCCGCCGCTCCCGGTGCTGACCGAGGCGTTCCAGGCGCCGGGCAGGTGGGCGCGGGCGGCGGCGTCCGCGGCGGCCCCGGGGTCGCCCTCGGCGGCCGCGGCGGCGCGGACCGCCTCGTCGGCGGCGTTGCCGGCGAGGGTGAAGGTGTAGCCGGTGAGCACGAACTGCCACAGCACGACGAGGACGGCCAGGATCATCGGGGTGAGGCCGAGGGTCTCGATCGCGACCTGGCCGCGGTCGTCGCTCCCCGGGGCGCCGGCCGGGCCTCCCCTGCCCCTGGCCCCGCGGTGGGTGCCGCCGCGCCGTGCCACGGCGAAGGACCCCCGGTCGCCGCCGCGGCCCCGGCCCCGGCCGCGGGGGGCGGGCACGAGGGCGCCGCCGGACTTCCCCTGCCGGTCGGGGGCGGCCTCGACCAGGCCGATCTCGGCTGCGAGCGCCCACAGGGCCTGCTTGACGCTGCTGCGGTTGTCCAGGTCCTGCATCCGGCCGCTGTCGACGACCGGCTGGAGCTCCTTGAAGGCGGCGGGGACGGCGGCGCGGGCGGCCCGGGTGCCGGTGAGCCGTTCGACGAGGGCGGGCTGGATCTCGCTGTTGCGGCTGTGCCGGTTGACCACGACGACGGTGTCCTCCGCCTTGCGGATCTGCAGGCGGTCCCACAGCCGCACCATCCGCTTGGCGGCGCGCACCGCGACCACGTCGGGGGTGGTGACGAGCAGAGCGGTGTCGGCCGTCTCCACGGCGACGGCGTTGGCGCCGTTCATCTGGCTGCCGCAGTCGACGACGACGACCTCGAAGCGGGAGCGCAGGGCGCCGATCACCTGGCGGGCCGCCCGGTCGCCGACCTCCTCGCCGCGTTCGCCCTCGGCGGGGGCGAGGAGCAGGAAGACGCCGGTGGCGTGGCTGAACATGGCGTCCTGGAGGACGCGGGGGGAGATGTCGGTGATCTCGGCGAGGTCGGCGACGGATCGGCGGAACTGCACGTCGAGGTAGGAGGCGACGTCGCCGGCCTGGAGGTCCATGTCGACCAGGGCGACGCTGCGGCCGGAGGCGCGGGCGGCGAGGGCGAGCTGCACGGCGGTGACGGTGGTGCCGACACCGCCCTTGGCGCCGGTGACGGTGACCAGGGTGCCGGCGGGCCCGGAGGGGGCCTGCCCCCCGGCGCCGAGGTGGCGCCGCACCCCGGACGCCCAGGCGGCGGCGGCCTGCACGCGGGTGGCCAGTTCGTCGTAGGACAGGGGCAGGCCGACCAGGCCGCGGGCACCGGCGTCCATGGCGGCGGAGTACAGGGCGGGCCCGGTCTCGGCGGAGAGCAGGACGACGCCGACCGCGGGGAAGCGCAGGGCGACCTCGCGGACGAGTTCGAGGGCGGGGACGGGCCCGATCCGCTCGTGGACGAGGACGACCTCGGGCAGTTCCTCCACCGACTCGGCGGCCAGCCGCCCCAGGGTGTCGAGCAGTGCGGTGGAGTCCGCGAGGACGGGGCCGGGTTCGGCCCCCGGGAGCTGCCCGGTCAGGGTGGTGGTGTGGCGGGCGGTGTCGGCGTCGCCGATCGCGCAGAGGATGCGGGTGATCATGCGGTTCTCACTTGTCGCCGTCGAGGGTGTAGGTGCGTTCGCCGGGCCGGAGGCTGGTGTCGCTGCCGGGGGCCACCAGGGCGAGGCGCACGTGGGTGGCGAACGACTCGGCGTAGGCGACGCGCTGGGCGTCGAGGGCGGAGAGGGCGAAGGTGATGGGCACGGCCCTGCTCGGGCCGCGGGCGTCGTCGTCCTGGAGGGCGGTGAGCTTGCCGACGTCGATCACCCGGGCGTTCGATACGATGATCTTGGAGACGGGCTCCTCGCGTTCCTTGCCACCGTCGAAGGTCGCGAAGATGTTCACCGTCGCACCAGGATTGATCTTGCCGGCAACCCCGGTCTCCGCGTCGATCATGATGGCGATCTCCTGCTGCCCCGGCCTGAGAGCGGGCCGGTCGGCGATCATGTCGCTCTGCAGCAGGGAGCCCTTCTTCAGGGAGGTGACCGCGACCTTCCCCCTGATGTCCGCCAGGTCCGTCACCGCGGTGTCGGAGAGCCAGCGCTCGGGCATCTCTATCTTCTCGAACTGCTCCTCGGTCACCGCCGTGTGGGCGGGCACGTTCCGGGTGAGGCGGTAGGCCGTGGTCTCCGGCCCCACCTTTGACTCCACGTCACTGATCACGGACAGCACGCCCGCGAAGACCGCGAAGGCGCACAGGACGGACAGCACGAGCAGGATGACGCCTCGTCGCTGGCGTGAGTTCATCGAAGGTCGGACCAATCACTCGGACACGGTGGTGACGGAGGGGACGGACGGGGCGGGCGGGCCCACCGGCGCCGCGCAGAAGGGGCAGCGGTCACCGATCAGTTCGAGGCCGCACCAGCCGCAGTTCTCCCGCCGCACGGAGGCGACGAGCTGGTACAGGACGCCGACGTCGGGGATGTGGGCGGCGAACTCCACGACCTTGCCCGTCCCCCACCACCTGCCCGACCACTCGGGCAGGGCCACCTCGCGCACCAACTGGGGCCGCCACTGGGGGGCGAGGCGCTCGCGCACCCACTCCCCGCCGGTGCCCCGGGCCCCGAAGGTCAGGTGGGTGGAGAAGTCCGGGCCGGGCAGCCGGACGTTGCCGTCGGCCTCCAGCAGCAGCGGCGACGGGTTCGCCAGGACGGCGAACTGCCGCCCGGGGACGTAGGACTTCAGGTGGGACCTGAAGTCCACCTCGACGCGGTCCAGCCGAGCGACGCTGCCCAGCAGCGCACCGGCGTGGACGTAGTGGGACAGCAGGCGCACGGCGCCGCCGAGGACGCCTGGGCCGAGGTCGTACAGGGACAGCTGGCGCAGCTGCTGGACGAGGACGGCCACCGCCAGGGGCGGCAGGTCCGACTCCACCAGGGCGATCCGGTCGCTCTCCAGGATCGAGCGGACGGTGTGCAGCCGCTGCCGGGCCGGGGCGGGCAGCCAGGAGGGCACGACGACGACCAGGTGGCCGTAGTGGTCCAGCACCGCCGTGACGTCGGCGAGCTGCCGGTCCAGCGGCTGCTGCTCCGGGTGCCCGAGCACCACGGCCGCGGGCGTCTGCCGGTCCGTCGCGGGCAGCACCAGGTCCTCCCCGGTGGCGCCGATCGCAGTGGGCACTCTCTCCGTCCCCCCGTCTCTCCCCATGTCACGGGCATGGCCAGGGTAACGACGCATTGCGACGAACACACTGCCAAAGGTGACGTTAGCCATAACGGGTGAGGTCCACCAGGTACCGCCGGTTTCGATTCGGCACGTGCCGCCGCCGCGACGCCCCTCTCCGGCCCCCCGCAGCCCCTCTTCCGCCCCTCTCCGCCCCTCTCGGTCCTCCTCCGACCCGTCCCCCCCGTCCCGGTCCAGTACCCCTGCGTGGCGGAAAACACTCGGCGCTGTCCGTTACGTCCCCGTAGGCTGCGAACATGCAGGTGATCCAGTCCACGAAGCTCGCCAACGTCTGCTACGACATCCGCGGCCCGGTGCTGGAGGAGGCGATGCGGCTGGAGGCCGCCGGTCACCGCATCCTCAAGCTCAACACCGGCAACCCGGCCCCCTTCGGCTTCGAGTGCCCGCCGGAGATCCTCGAGGACATGCTGCGCACGCTGGGCACGGCGCACGGCTACGGCGACTCCAAGGGCATACTGACGGCCCGCCGCGCCGTGGTGCAGCACTACCAGACCAAGGGCGTCGAGCTCGACGTCGAGGACGTCTACCTGGGCAACGGCGCGTCCGAGCTGATCCAGATGGCGATGCAGGCGCTGCTGGACGACGGCGACGAGGTGCTCGTCCCCGCCCCGGACTACCCGCTGTGGACGGCGTCGGTCTCGCTCTCCGGCGGCACGGCGGTCCACTACCGCTGCGACGAGCAGGCGGACTGGTACCCGGACCTGGCCGACATCGAGAGCAAGGTCACCGACCGCACCAAGGCCATCGTCGTCATCAACCCCAACAACCCCACGGGCGCGGTGTACGACGAGGAGCTGCTGCGCGGGCTGACCGACATCGCCCGCCGCCACGGCCTGGTGGTCTGCTCCGACGAGATCTACGACAAGATCCTCTACGACGACGCGACCCACACCCCCACCGCCGCCGTCGCCCCGGACCTGCTCACACTGACCTTCAACGGCCTGTCGAAGGCGTACCGGGTGGCCGGCTACCGCAGCGGCTGGCTGGCGGTGTGCGGCCCGAAGGAGCACGCGAGCAGCTACATCGAGGGCCTGACCGTGCTGGCCAACATGCGGCTGTGCGCCAACGTGCCGGCCCAGCACGCGGTGGCCACGGCGCTGGGCGGGCACCAGTCGATCAAGGACCTGGTCCTGCCCGGCGGGCGGCTGCTGGAGCAGCGCGACGCCGCGTACGAGCTGCTGACGCAGATCCCCGGAGTGTCCTGCGTCAAGCCGCGGGGCGCCCTGTACGCCTTCCCCCGGCTGGACCCGAAGGTCTACCCGGTCAAGGACGACCAGCAGATGGTGCTGGACCTGCTGCGGGCCGAGCGGATCCTGGTCGTCCAGGGCACCGGATTCAACTGGCCGGAGCCGGACCACTTCCGCCTGGTGACGCTGCCCAGGGCGGAGGAGCTGAAGGACGCCGTGACCCGGATCGGCAACTTCCTGGACGGCTACGCCCAGCACTGACCCGCCACCGGCCCGGGCACGGACCCGGGCACGACGCGCAGGGACCAGCCGCCCCTCGGGGGACGGCCGGTCCCTGCGCATTCCTGCGCGCCCCTGCGCGTTCACGCGGAAAGACGGCTGCATCGGCTCGTATTTTAGACCAAGTCCAAGTTAGGATGGCCTCCTGATTGTTTTCAGGAGGCACCCATGTACGAGCCGATCCGCTCGAAGTCGGTCCACTCCACGAGCCCCTCGCCCGAGCCTCCCCGCCGCAGCCGCGAGGAGGAACTCGACATCCAGCTCGCCGGACACCTGGCCGCCCTGCTGACCGTGACCGACGAACTGCGCGCCTCGGCCCCGTCGCCGGATCTCGACCGGGCCGCCGAGGAGATCGCCCGCCGCATCAGCGGGCTGCGCAGCGGCCGGGCCCCGGCCCGCCTCGGCGCGCAGCAGTTCCCCTCCGCCGCCGACAGCCCCGGCGGGGCCGTCGGCAGGGTCGCCGAGCTGCACCGGCGGGCGCACACCCTGGCCGGACGCGTCCTCGTCGTCGCGGCGTCCCGCCAGGACACCGCCACCGCCGTGCTCGCCTGCCGGCGCATGGACGCCCACGAGGCGGAGGCCGCCGCCGTCCCGGCCTGACCGGCACGGCACACCCGCCCCGCCGGGCCGCCGGGACGGGCCCGGACCGTCAGAGCGAATCCGGGCCGCTGGGACGGGCCCGGAGCGGATCCGGAGCGGCCCCGGGGCGGACCACCGCCCGCCCGGGACCGGGGGCCGGTCAGCCCAGGCGCTCGACGAGCTTGCGGTACTCGTCCCACAGCTCCTTCGGGGTGTGCTCGCCGAAGGTCTCCAGGTGCGCGGGCACCAGGGCGGCCTCCTCGCGCCACACGTCCCGGTCGACGGTGAGCAGCAGCTCCAGGTCCTCCTCGGGGAGGTCCAGGCCCTCGGTGTCCAGGGCCTCGCGGGTCGGCAGGACGCCGATCGGCGTCTCGACGCCCTCGGCCCGCCCGTCGAGCCGCTCGACGATCCACTTGAGCACGCGGCTGTTCTCGCCGAAGCCGGGCCACACGAAGCGGCCGGCGGCGTCCTTGCGGAACCAGTTCACGTAGTAGATCTTCGGCAGCTTCTCCGGGTCGGCCTTCTTCCCGGTCTCGATCCAGTGGCCGAAGTAGTCGCCCATGTTGTAGCCGCAGAACGGCAGCATGGCGAACGGGTCGCGGCGCAGCTCGCCGACCTTGCCCTCGGCCGCGGCGGTCTTCTCCGAGGCGACGTTGGCGCCCAGGAAGACGCCCTGCTGCCAGTCGAACGCCTCGGTGACCAGCGGCACCGCCGAGGCGCGGCGGCCGCCGAAGAGGATCGCCGAGATCGGCACGCCCTTGGGGTCCTCCCACTCGGGCGCGATGGTCGGGCACTGGGCGGCCGGGACCGTGAACCGCGCGTTGGGGTGCGCGGCCGGGGTCTTTGAGGCCGGGGTCCAGTCGTTGCCCTTCCAGTCGGTCAGGTGGGCGGGGGGCTCCTCGGTCATGCCCTCCCACCACACGTCGCCGTCGTCGGTGAGCGCGACGTTGGTGAAGATCGCGTTGCCCCACAGGGTCTTCATCGCGTTGGCGTTGGTGTGCTCGCCGGTGCCCGGGGCGACGCCGAAGAACCCGGCCTCGGGGTTGATCGCGTAGAGGCGGCCGTCCTCGCCGAAGCGCATCCAGGCGATGTCGTCGCCGATGGTCTCCACAGTCCAGCCGGGGACCGTCGGCTGGAGCATCGCCAGGTTGGTCTTGCCGCAGGCCGAGGGGAAGGCGGCGGCGACGTACTTGGGCTCACCGGTGGGCGGGGTCAGCTTGAGGATCAGCATGTGCTCGGCCAGCCAGCCCTCGTCGCGCGCCATCACCGAGGCGATGCGCAGCGCGTAGCACTTCTTGCCCAGCAGGGCGTTGCCGCCGTAGCCGGATCCGTAGGACCAGATCTCGCGGGTCTCGGGGAAGTGCGAGATGTACTTGGTGGTGTTGCACGGCCACGGCACGTCGGCCTGCCCGGGCTCCAGCGGCGCGCCGACGGTGTGGACCGCCTTGACGAACGTGCCGTCGGTGCCGAGCCGGTCCAGCACCTCCTGGCCCATGCGGGTCATGGTGCGCATCGAGACCGCCACGTAGGCGGAGTCGGTGATCTCCACGCCGAGCGCGGAGAGCGGGGAGTCCAGCGGGCCCATGCAGAACGGGACGACGTACATCGTCCGGCCCCGCATGGAGCCGGCGAAGATCTCGCCGAAGACCGCCCGCATCTCGGCGGGGGCCTTCCAGTTGTTCGTCGGGCCCGCGTCCTCCTCCTTCTCGGAGCAGATGAAGGTCCGGTCCTCCACGCGGGCCACGTCGGTGGGGTCCGAGGCGGCGAGGTAGGAGTCGGGGCGCTTGACCGGGTCGAGCTTCTTGAAGGTGCCCTTCTCCACGAGGAGGTCGCACAGACGCCGGTACTCCTCCTCCGAGCCGTCGCACCAGACGACCTCGTCGGGCTCGGTGAGGGCGGCGATCTCCTCGACCCACTCGATCAGGCCACGGTGCCCGGTGGGAGGATTGGCGGAAAACGCATCGTTGCGCACCACGATTGCTCCGTCCCGCCCGGTCCGCACCGACCGGGCGTCAGAATGTGAGGGTGTCTGCGGATCGTAACGCCTGTGTCCGCATAGCGGAACAGCGCCCCCCGCGCTGCCCCCGCGAGCACTGCGGACCCGGCCGGGGTGAGCGGCACCACCTCCGTACGCGCGCGTAACCTACGGTTCCGTAGGTAGCATTCCGGCATGCCTGCTGCATCCGAGTCTGCCGCTCCCGAAGCCCTGGATCTACCGCGCCTCGTCAAACCCCGCCTGCGGGGCTGGCTGCACGCCGGGATGTTCCCCGCGGCGCTGGTCTCCGGGATCGTGCTGATCGCCCTGGCCGAGAGCACGCGCGGGCGCATCGCCTGCACGGTCTTCACCGTCACGGCCTGCCTGCTGTTCGGCGTCAGCGGCGTCTACCACCGGGGGAACTGGGGGCCCAGGGCCAACGCCGTCCTGCGCCGCCTGGACCACGCGAACATCTTCCTGATAATCGCGGGCACCTACACCCCGCTGACGATCCTGCTCCTGCCCGAGGGGCGCCGCGAAGTGCTGCTGTGGCTGGTGTGGGCGGGGGCGCTGGCGGGCATCGCCTTCCGGGTCTTCTGGGTTGGCGCACCCCGCTGGCTCTACACGCCCTGCTACATCGCCCTCGGCTGGGCCGCGGTCTTCTTCCTGCCCGACTTCCTGCGCACCGGCGGCGTCGCCGTCCTGGTCCTGGTCGTCGTCGGCGGCCTGCTCTACAGCGTCGGCGGCGTGATCTACGGGATCAAGCGGCCCAACCCCTCGCCGCGCTGGTTCGGCTTCCACGAGGTCTTCCACAGCTTCACCCTGGCCGCGTTCGTCGCCCACTACGTGGGCATCTCGCTGGTGGCCTACAACCACGCCTGAGGCAGCGGCGGCGGTGCGGCACGCACCGCCGCCGGGCCCCCGCCGGGCCCCCGCGGGGCTCCCGCCGGGCCCCCGCGGGGCTCCCGCCGGGCCCCCGCGGGGCTCCCGCCGGGCTCCCGCGGGGCACCTGCGGGGACACCGGACGCCGCGGCCGCGCGGCCCGCGCCACCACCCCCGGTCCGCCCGCGGCGGGCTTGTCGGACAATGACCGGCATGGCCTCAGTCAGCACGCCTTCCGTCGGCCTCCGCGAGCGCAAGAAGATCAAGACCCGCCGGGCGATCCGCCGGGCCGCCCGCCTGCTCTTCGAACAGCAGGGGTACGAAGCCACCACCGTCGAACAGATCGCGGAAGCGGCCGAGATCTCCCCCAGCACGTTCTTCCGCTACTTCCCCGCCAAGGAGGACGTCCTCCTCGGCGACGGCTACGAACCCCTCGTCGAGGCCGCGCTGCGCGACCGGCCCGCCGGGGAGCCCCTCGCGGAGTCCGTGCGCCAGGCCCTGCTCCAGCAGCTGCGGCTGCAGCTCGCGCAGGACCCCGAGGAGACCCTCCAGTTCCTGCGGATCGCCCAGCGCGTCCCGGCCGTCCGCAGCCGGATGGCCGCGACCTCGGCCGCCGCCGGCCGCTCCCTGGCCCGGGTCGTCGCCGAACGCGCCGGACGCCCGGCCGACGACCTGCAGGCCCGGCTGCTCGTCTCAGCCTTCCTCGCGGCCTGGCACGAGGCCCTCCTGGACTGGGCGGAGACCGGCAGCCACGAGGAACTCCCGGACCTGCTCGACCGCACCCTGGCCCTCCTCACCGACGCCCTGCGGGGCTGACGCCCCGCGCCCGGGCCGGGCGCGGGCCGGGCGCGGGCCGGGGCCCGATTTGCGGGCCGGGCGCGGGCCGGGCACGGCGCCGCCCGCCGGGGCGGAGGGGCGTGCGGCCCGGCCGGCCGCCGCAGTCCTCCGCCGCGGCGGTCAGTGCGCTTCCCGCACGCCCAGCCGCTCGGCCAGCTCGTCCGCGTCCGCCGTCGGCACCTCGCAGGTGAAGTTCCGGCACACGTACGCCGCCGGGCGGCCGGCCAGCAGCGGACGCCCGCGCAGCAGGGGCGCCGCGTCCCCGCCGTCCGGCCACCGCCCGTCCGGTGCCTGCCCGTCCGGTACCTGCCCGCCCTGTGCCTGCCCGTCCGGTGCCTGCCCGTCCTGTGCCTGCCCGTCCGGCGCGGCCGGCGCGGCCGCCGGGTCCGGTTCGCCCACCGCGACCACCGCGCCGGGGGCCGTGGCCATCAGGGCGGTGCGGTGCAGGGCCGCCGTCGCCGGGTCGCCGGCCGGGCCGACCACGGCGACCTCGCGCGGGCCGTCGAGCGCCGCCTCGGCCACCGCCAGTCCCCAGCCGACGAAGCGCGGCACCCGGCCGGCCAGCCTGGTGATCACGCCCAGCGCCCGTTCCGCCGCCTCGCGGTGCCGCGCCGAGCCGGTGTACGCCGCGTAGGACAGCAGCGCCCCGGCCGCGGCCGTCCAGCCGGACGGGGCCGCGTTGTCGGTGGGGTCCTGGGGCCTGCGGATGAGCTGCTCGGCGTCGTCGGCGGTGTCGAACAGGGAGCCGTCGTCACCGGTGAAGTGCCGCAGCACCGCGTCCAGCAGCTGCCCGGCCAGCTCCAGCCAGGCCGTCTCGCCGGTGACCGCGTACAGGGTCAGGAAGCCCTCGGCGACGTCCCCGTAGTCCTCCAGGACGCCCGCGTTGGGCCCGGCCGTGCCGTCCCTGGAGGTGCGCAGCAGCCGTCCTGCGGGGGTGAGGTGCACGGCCACCAGCAGGTCGGCGGCGGCCGTGGCGGCCTCGACCAGGTCGGGGCGGTCGAGGAGCGCGCCGGCCTCGGCGAGGGCGGCGACCGCCAGCCCGTTCCAGGCCGCGACCACCTTGTCGTCGCGCTCCGGGCGGGGCCTGCGCTCCCGCGCCTCGAACAGCGCGGCCCGGACCGCCTCGACGCGGCCGGCGTCCGCGACCGCGTCCCCGGGCAGCCGCAGCACGGACGCGCCGTGCTCGAAGGTGCCCTCCTCGGTGACGCCGAAGTGCGCGGCGGCGAGCTGCGCGTCCTCCTCGCCCAGCACCTCGGCCAGCTGCTGCGGGGTCCACGCGTAGAAGGCGCCCTCGGCGCGGCCGCCGTCGGCCGTCTCGCTGTCCGCGTCCAGGGCGGAGGCGAAGCCGCCCTCGGCGGTGCGCAGCTCGCGCACCATGAAGTCCGCGGTGCCGAGCGCGACCCGGCGGGCGGACTCCGAGCCGTCGGCCCTCCACAGGTGGGTGTAGGCGCGCAGCAGCAGCGCGTTGTCGTACAGCATCTTCTCGAAGTGCGGCACGATCCACCCGCGGTCCACCGAGTAGCGGGCGAAGCCGCCGCCGAGCTGGTCGTGGATGCCGCCGCGGGCCATGGCGTCGCAGGTGTCCCGGGCCATCTGCAGCGCCGCCTCGGAACCGGTGCGGGCGTGGTGCCGCAGCAGGAACTCCAGCACCATCGACGGGGGGAACTTCGGCGCCGTGCCGAACCCGCCGTGGCGCGTGTCGTAGTCCCGGCTCAGCTGCATCAGCGCGGCGTGCAGCTCCGCGCCGCCGGGCGGGTGGGGGGCGCCGTCGGCGAAGGACCGCCCGGCCAGGTCGGCGACGATCCGCCCGGCGACCTCGCCGACCTGCTCGCGCCGGTCGGCCCAGGCGGCCCGCACCCCCTGCAGGACCTGCCGGAACGAGGGCATGCCGTGGCGGGGCTCGGGCGGGAAGTAGGTGCCGAAGTAGAACGGCTCCCGCTGCGGGGTGAGGAAGACCGTCATCGGCCAGCCGCCCTGCCCGGTGGCGGCCTGCACCGCCTCCATGTAGACGGCGTCGACGTCCGGGCGCTCCTCCCGGTCCACCTTCACCGACACGAAGTGCGCGTTGAGGTAGTCGGCCGTGGCCTCGTCCTCGAAGGACTCGTGAGCCATCACGTGGCACCAGTGGCACGACGAGTAGCCCACGCTCAGCATCACGGGGACGTCCCGGCTGCGGGCCTCCTCGAACGCCGCGTCGCCCCACGGCCACCAGTGGACGGGGTTGTCGGCGTGCTGCAGCAGGTACGGGGAGGTGGAGTCAGCGAGTCGGTTGACCATGCCCCCAGCCTCACACATCCCGCCCCGGCGATGGCCCGCACGTCCGCTACGTCCTGGACGAGAACCCCATGAGCCTCTGATCAATACGCCAGTACAAAAGCTGAAGCGAAGCGCGCGGCCACCCCCGGGCGGCCGCGCGCCTCCGCCGTCACCCCCTCGTCAGTGCCGACACCTCAAGGCTTCTCGTTGTAATAGATGCCGTATTACACTTCGGCCATGAAGCAGACTCGAGCCGGGACCACTGAGAACATCTCCGTGTCCATGCCCACCGAGCTGGTCAGCGAGCTCCGCTCCCGAACCGGCCGCCGCGGGCTGTCCAGCTACATCACCGAAGCCGTCAAGCACCGGCTCGCCATGGACGGGCTCGCCGAGATCGTGGCGTCGCACGAGGAGGAGCACGGCGCGCTCACGGAGCAGGAGATCGAAGCGGCTCGTCGCGAGCTGTTCGGAGACGTGAACGCCGAGGATGTCGAGCGGGGCGCCGCGTGAAGGAGCAGCCGGCCCGCTCGCTGGTGCTCGACTCCGAGGCGCTCTCTCTGCTCCTGCGCAACGACCGCGGTATGGCGGCTCGCATCGAGGCATCCCGGCAGGCTGGGGTTCCCGTCTTCGTGTCCGCGCTGACCGTTGTTGAAGCCGTACACGGGAAGACCGATCTGGCGCGCTTGAAGTGGGTGCTCTCCCGACTGCGAGTGGAACCGGTCAGCCAGGACGACTCCCTGACTGCCGTGGAGCTGCTTCAGGACGCAGGCGGGCTGCACGGGCACAAGTACGCGATCGATGCCCTGGTCGCCGCGCTGGCGCTCCGCGTCCCGACCCCCGTGATCGTTTTGACCTCTGACCGTGACGACTGGTCGAAGCTCTGCGGGAAGCGCGTGATCATCAGAGACGTGTAAGCACCGCCGACTACTGGGTCTGTGAGTTCACCGGCACCAGCCTCACACATCCCGCCTGCACCCGTCGCCGTCCTCCCGTCCGACCGCGACGACCGGTCGACCCCGTGCGGAGGCCGCGTCGCCGCCACGGACGCCCATCCGGTCGGCCACTTCCTGCTGCGTCAGCCCACGGGCGCGGCGCAGCTCCGCAAGGCGCCGCCCGGTGACCTCCGCGAGCATTTCCTCCTTACCCGCCTGCACGGCCTCCTCGCCGCCGGCCCGGGCAACGTGCTCGGCCCGGATGTCCTGCCAGCGCGTGTAGCTGCTCACGGCCTTCCTCCTTCACGGGTACAGCGACAGCTGTACCCGGCGGATGAGCTGCTCGTACCCCGAACCCACGCGTCAGGCCGCGCGGAGGCGCGCCGGACCGGCCGGCGGCGCGGGGCGCCGGCCGGCCGGGGCCGGGTCGGGCGGGTCAGGCCTTGCGGGGCTCGCCGCCGGGGGCGGTGCGCTTCGGGGCGTCGGCCGGGGCCTCCTCGAAGTCGATCCGGCCGAACTGCTTGTTCATGTTCTTCATCAGAAGCCACACGGCGCATCCCATGACGGCGAAGACGATGAAGCCGAGGACTCCGGGGGTCACCTTCGTCTCGTCGAGCTCCTTCGCGAGCGGGACGAGGTGGGTGAGGGCCAGGTTCACAGTCGTGTTCACGGGATCAATTCTCCCGGATGCCCGCGAAGAGGTCGTCCTCGGGGAGGGAGGTGTCCACCAGGGACTTGGCCAGCTCGTAGTCCTCGGTGGGCCAGACCTCCTGCTGGAGCTCCATGGGGACGTGGAACCAGAAGCCGTCGGGGTCGATCTGGGTGGCGTGCGCGATCAGCGCCTTGTCGCGGACGGGGAAGAACTCCGCGCAGGGCACGTGGGTGGTCAGGTTGCGCTCCGGGCGGTCGCTCTCCTCCCAGCGCTTGATCCAGTCGCCGTAGGGCGACTCCAGGCCTCGGTCGAGGAGGGCGTGGTGGAGGGCGACGGTGCGCTGCTTGCTGAAGCCCTGGTTGTAGTAGAGCTTCAGGGGCTGCCAGGGCTCGCCGGCCTCCGGGTAGGCCTCCGGGTCGCCCGCGGCCTCGAAGGCGGCCACGGAGATCTGGTGGGTCATGATGTGGTCGGGGTGCGGGTACCCGCCGTGCTCGTCGTAGGTGGTGATCACGTGCGGGCGGAACTCGCGGATCAGCTTCACCAGGGTGCCGGCCGCCTCGGCGACGTCGACCAGCGCGAAGCAGCCCTCGGGCAGCGGGGGCAGCGGGTCGCCCTCGGGGAGGCCGGAGTCGACGTAGCCGAGCCACGCCTGCTGTACGCCGAGGATCTGCCGGGCCTCCTCCATCTCCTTGGCCCGGACCTCGTGGATGTTCGCCTCCACGTAGGGGTCGCCCTGGAGCTTGGGGTTGAGGATCGACCCCCGCTCGCCGCCGGTGCAGGTCGCCACCAGGACGTCGACTCCCTCGCTGACGTACTTGGCCATCGTGGCCGCGCCCTTGCTCGACTCGTCGTCGGGGTGCGCATGGACCGCCATCAGTCGCAGTTGCTCAGTCAAGGCTCGATCCTCGGGTCACAAGTGGTGGAAGACGCCTCCTATAGTGACGGACGAAGGGCCTCGAACATTTCCGTATTCCGCGAAGAGGAACACCATGACCGCCACTCCGCCGCCCGACTCCCTCCGGGACCGCTACGGCAGGGAGGGCGCGGACGCCCGGTCCGACCGGTTCCTGCGCCGCCTGGGCGCCGTCCTCGGCGTGCTGTTCGTGCTGGTGGTGGGCTGGCTGGGCTGGTCCTACGTGTCCGGCCAGGAGGTCAGCGCGGAGATGATCAAGTTCAAGGTGGTCTCGGACTCCTCGGTCCAGGCGCAGCTGGAGGTCCGCAAGGAGGAGGGCACGGCGGCCGTGTGCACGCTGCGCGCCCAGGCCGAGGACACCAACGAGGTGGGCCGCAGGGACGTCCGGATCGACGATCCCGCCTCCCGGGTGGACACCGTGGTGACCGTGCGCACCACCGCCCGGGCCACCACCGTCACCCTCGTCGGCTGCCGCCCGGCCTGACCCGCCGCCCCGGCGCCGCCGTCCTCCCCCGCCGCCCCGGCGCCGCCCCGGCCGGACGTCTTCCCCGCCCCGCCCTGACCTGGCACGATGTCCGCCGGGAGGAATATTTCCTCCCCTTTCGCGGCCGGAATTGTTAGGGTCGTGGTTTCGCCCTGCCGTGAAGGCGCAGTCTTCCGGTTAGGGCGTTGCCTTTATCCGCTAGGGCCCCGCAGCACCGCTGCGCGGGGCAGTCCCAGTACCGACGAGGAGCACCCGTGACCCAGACGAGCGACAGCGTCACCTGGCTGACCCAGGAGGCGTACAACCAGCTCAAGGCCGAGCTGGAGGAACTGTCGGGTCCTGCCCGCGCGGCGATCGTCAGGAAGATCGACGAGGCTCGCCAGGAGGGCGACCTCAAGGAGAACGCCGGCTACCACGCCGCCCGCGAGGAGCAGGGCAAGATGGAGGCCCGCATCCGCCAGCTGACCCAGCTGCTGGAGACCGCCAAGGTCGGCGAGGCTCCCGCGGACACGGGCGTGGTGGCTCCGGGAATGGTCGTCACGATCGCCTTCGACGGCGACCCGGACGACACCATGACGTTCCTGATGGCGTCCCGCGAGTACCCCAGCTCCGACGTCGAGACCTACTCGCCGCAGTCCCCGCTGGGCTCGGGCGTGAACGGCAAGAAGGTCGGCGACGACGCCGAGTACGAGCTGCCCAACGGCAAGAAGGCCTCCGTGCGGATCCTCGCGGTCAAGCCCTACCAGGGCTGAGCACGGGACGCACGGGCCCCGGGGGGCCGGCCGCGGTACGGCTTCGGGCGTACCCGCGGCCGGCCCCCCGGGGCGTGCCGTTCACACGGCCGCGGAGCGGTACTTGCGCACGGCCAGGGTGCGGAACACCAGCAGGATCGCCACCGACCACAGCACCGAGGCGAGCACCGGGTGCTGCATCGGCCAGGCGTCGGAGACGGTGCCCTCGGGATTGCCGAAGAGCTGCCGGCAGGCCAGCACGGTGGCGCTGAACGGATTCCACTCGGCGACCGTCTGCAGCCAGCCGGGCATGCCGCCGACCGGCACGAAGGCGTTGGAGACGAAGGTCAGCGGGAACAGCCAGACCAGCCCGCCGGAGGTGGCCGCCTCGGGGGTGCGCACGGACAGGCCGATGAGCGCGCCGATCCAGGAGAAGGCGTAGCCGAGCAGGAGCAGCAGGCCGAGGGCGGCCAGCGCGCGGGGGAAGCCGTCGTGGATGCGCCAGCCGACCAGGACCGCGCAGCCGACGAGGACCAGCACGGTCAGCGCGGTCTGCACCAGGTCGGCCAGGGTGCGGCCGGTCAGGACCGCGCCGCGGGACATGGGCAGCGACCGGAAGCGGTCGACCAGGCCCTTGTGCATGTCCTCGGCGATGCCCGCCGCGGCGCCCGCGGTCGCGAAGGTCACGGTCTGGGCGAAGATCCCGGCCATCAGGTACTCGCGGTAGACCACCGGGTCGGCCGCCTCCTGGCCGGGGACCGGGATGGCGCCGCCGAAGACGTACGAGAACAGCACGACGAACATCACCGGCTGGACCAGGCCGAAGATCACCACTTCCGGGATGCGAAGCATCCGGATCAGGTTGCGCCTGGCCACGACCAGGGAGTCGTGCAGCGACCGGGCCACGGTCCCGCGGCGGCGGACGGCCGGGGCGGCTGCGGTGCGGGGGGTCGCCGGCATCACTCGGCCTCCTTCGGGTGTGCGGGCTCCGCGGCGGCGGCCCCCGCGGGGGCCGGGGCGGTGCGGTCGCCGGGCTTCCCGGGTCCTCCCGGTTCCCCGGGCCCGTCCGCGTCCTCCTCCAGGGCCGCGCGGCCGGTCAGGGACATGAAGACGTCGTCGAGGGTGGGACGGCGCAGGCCGATGTCGTCCAGCTCGACGCCCCGGGCGTCCAGCTCCCGGATGACCTCGGCGAGGAGCCTGGCCCCGCCCTGCACCGGCACGGTGATCCGGCGGGTGTGCCGGTCGACGACGGCCTCGCCCCGGCTGAAGCCGCCCAGCACGCCGACGGCCGCGGCGATCCGCCCGGGGTCGTGGACGACGATCTCCACCCGTTCGCCGCCGATGCGGGCCTTGAGCTCGTCCGCGGTCCCGCGGGCGATGACCCTTCCGTGGTCGACGACGGCTATGTCGTGCGCCAGCTGGTCGGCCTCCTCGAGGTACTGGGTGGTGAGCAGCAGGGTGGTGCCGTCCGCCACCAGGTCCTGGATGACCGACCACAGCTCCATCCGGTTGCGCGGGTCGAGCCCGGTGGTCGGCTCGTCCATGAACATCACCGGCGGGCTGACGACCAGCGCGGCGGCCAGGTCGAGGCGGCGGCGCATGCCGCCGGAGTAGGTCTTGGCGGGCCGGTCCCCGGCGTCGGTGAGGTGGAACCGCTCCAGCAGTTCGGCGGCGCGCACCCGGGCGGCCCGCGAGCCCATCTGGTACAGCTCGCCGACCATCCGCAGGTTCTCGCGGCCCGTCAGGTACTCGTCGACCGCCGCGAACTGCCCGGACAGGCCGATGGACCGGCGCACCTCGTCCGGTGCGGTGAGCACGTCGTGGCCGGCCACGACCGCGCGGCCGGCGTCGGGGCGCAGCAGCGTGGTCAGGACGCGGACCGCCGTCGTCTTGCCCGCCCCGTTGGGGCCGAGGAGACCGAGGACGGTGCCTTCGGGGACGTCGAGGTCGACGCCGTCGAGGGCCCGCACGCGGCCGAAGGTCTTCACCAGACCCTCTGCGTGGATGGCACCCGGCATGAATGGTTCTCCCAGCGTGTCGTGGTCGTCCCGGGGTGCGCGCCCCGCGGCTCCCACCACGGCGGTCCGTCCCGCCCGGGGGCGGGGTCGGACCGGCGGACCGACGCCCCCGTACGCGGTCACCGCGAGTCTTCCGACCCGCGGCGCCCCCCGTCAACGGCTTTCGCCCGCTCCGCGCGGTGCCAGTTTTGCGCACCCCTCCGACATTCGACCGGCATGCGCCGGAAGAGCCTGGTCAGAGCCCTGCCGCAGGCCCCCGGAGCCGTCTCACACGCTCGTCAGGACCGTGTACGAGGAGCGGCGCAGCGCCTCCACCACCGCCCGGCAGTGCTCGGGCCCCTTGGTCTCCAGGTGCAGTTCGACCTCCACCTCGGTCAGCCCGAGCCGGGGGTCGGTGCGCACGTGGCTGACGTCCAGGACGTTGGCGTCCGTCCCGGAGAGCACGCCCAGCAGCGTGGCCAGGGCGCCGGGGCGGTCGCTCAGCCGCAGCCGCAGCGACAGGTACCGCCCGGCCGCCGCCATGCCGTGCCGCAGGATGCGCTGCATCAGCAGCGGGTCGACGTTGCCGCCGGAGAGCACAGCCACCACCGGGCCCTCGAACGCGTCCGGCGCCGACAGCAGGGCCGCCACCGGGCTCGCCCCGGCCGGCTCCACCACCAGCTTCGCCCGCTCCAGGCACAGCAGGAGCGCGCTGGAGAGCTCGTCCTCGGAGACGGTGCGGACCTCGTCCACCAGGGAGCCGACGATGCCGAACGGCACGTCCCCCGGACGGCCGACCATGATGCCGTCCGCCATCGTGGCCACCTTCTCCAGCGCGACCGGGTGGCCGGCGGCCAGCGACGGCGGGTACGCGGCGGCGCCCTCGGCCTGCACGCCCACCACCTTCACGTCCGGGCGCAGCTCCTTGACCGCCACCGCGATGCCGGCCGCCAGGCCGCCGCCGCCGACCCCCACCACGATCGTGCGGACCTCGGGGCACTGCTCCAGGATCTCCAGGCCCACCGTGCCCTGGCCGGCCACCACGTCCGGGTGGTCGAAGGGATGGATGAACACCGCGCCGGTGGACTCGGCGTACTCCTGGGCCGCCCGCAGCGTCTCGTCCACCACCTGCCCGTGCAGCCGCACCTCGGCCCCGTACTCGCGGGTCGCCGCCACCTTGGGCAGCGGGGCGCCGACCGGCATGAAGACGGTGGAGCGCACGCCCAGCAGGCTGGCGGCCAGCGCCACGCCCTGCGCGTGGTTGCCCGCGCTCGCCGCCACCACGCCGGCCGCCCGCTCGACGGGACTCAGCCCGGCTATGCGCACGTACGCGCCGCGGATCTTGAACGAGCCGGTGCGCTGCAGGTTCTCGCACTTGAGGTGCACGGGGGCGCCGACCAGCTGCGACAGGTACCTGCTTCCCTCCATCGCGGTGACCCGGGCGACCCCGGAGAGCATCTTGTGCGCACCGCGCACGTCGTCGACGGTCACTGCTTTCGCTGCCGAGCTGTCCATGCCCCCAAGTCTCGCAGTCACCGGGCGCCGCTGGACAGCCCGTGCGGTCCGCACGCGCCGACGTGCGGACCGCTCGGACCGACGGGCGGACCGCACGGGCCGACGGGCGGACCGCACGGGCCGCCCTTTCTCCCGAGCCGCCGGGACCCGCCGCTGCGCGTACTCTTTTCTCCCAATCGACCGCACACCCTTCGGGACCGACAGAACGCGAGCAGCCCGACCATGCCTACCCACGACACGGTCGCAGCCGACGACACGGTCGCAAGCCACCGCACCGTCGACTGCCCCGGCTCCGACCCCGGCGACACCGCCTCGGGCAGAAGCCCCGAGGCCGCCCTCTACGACCGCCTCCAGCACCAGCTGGCGCTGTTCGCCCGGCGTGCCGAGCAGACCCGCCTGGCCGGTGTGGGCAAGGCGCGCAACTCGATGGACCGCGCCGCCTACCTGCTCCTGAACCGGCTCGACCGGGAGGGGCCGATGGGCGTCAAGGCGCTCGCCGAGGGCATGGGCATCGACTCCTCCACCGTCACCCGGCAGGTGGCGCCCCTGGTCGAGTCCGGCCTGGTGAAGCGGACCACCCACCCCGAGGACGGCCGCGCCGTCGTCCTGGAGCTCTCCTCCCGCGGCACGGAGCGCCTCGAGGAGGTGCGGGCCTCGCGCCGCGAGCTGATGGAGGTGCTCGTCGGCGACTGGGCCGACGAGGACCGGACGGTCTTCTGCGACCTGCTCACCCGCTTCAACACGGCCCTGTCCGACTACCACGCGACGACCGGCCGGCTCTGAGCGGCCGGCGACCCGCCGCGCCTCCGGCCCCCTGCCCCGCCCCTGCGTGAAGGCCCGCATCCCGCCGTCCTCTTGACCCGTTCCGGGCCGCGGGCATTCCCTGGGGGTCCGGCAAGAGGCCTGGAGGCGCGGTGGGGAAGCGGCACGAGGCGGCGGCGGAACGCCGGGACCGCGAGTTCGAGGGGTTCGTGGCGGGCGCGGCGGGACGGCTGCTGCACGCCGCGACGCTCCTCACCGGGGACCGCGCGGCCGCCGAACGGCTGGTGGAACGGGCACTGGCCCGCACCTGGGCCTGCTGGCTGCAGCTGCGCGACGAGGACCCGTACGCCCTCGCCCGCCTGGAACTGGTCACCGCGTACGACCGCGGGTGGGGGCCGCTGTCCCCGCGCGCCCGCCGCGGCGGCGGAGTCCTGGCCCGCCTCGCCCCCCGGGAGCGGCTGGTCCTGGTGCTGCGGCTGGTCGAGGGCGTGGACGAGGAGCAGGTGGCCGCGCAGCTGGGGCTGCCCGTCGACCGGGTGCGGGCGCTGCTGTCACGGGCCTGCACGGTCATGCGGAGCGGTCCGGCAGGGCCCGGCGGCGGTCCGGCGGGACCGACGGGTCCCGCCGTGGCCGCCGGGGCCGTCGGGACGGGCCGGGGCCTGCGGGGCCTGCGGGGTCTGCCGGGGCGGTCCCGGGCGGAAGGCGGCCCGCGGTGAGCCGCCCCGCCGGCGGCCCGCGGCCCGCTCTCTCCGCCTACCCCGCCGTCACGGCGACGGCGGCCGATCTGCCGGACCGCAAGCAGGAGAGGGTGCGGCAGATGCTGGTCGGCCCGCATCCCGCCGTCCCCGCGGACCTGGCCGAACGGGCCGCCCGGCGGGGCGGCCGGATACTGCGCCGCAGACGTGCGGCGGGCACCGTGTTCCGGCTGCTCCTGCTCGCCGCCGCGGCCACGGCGGTGGTACTGGCCGTGGCCGCGCGGCTGAGGGCCGGCGAGCCGGCCCTCACCACACCCCCTCCGGAAGGCTGGTGACCGGCGCGCCCGCGGGCGCGCCGGACCGTGCCCGCAGCCGCTCCGGACCGGAAGCGCCCCGAACGCCCGGACGCACCGGACCCCCGGACCGTGACGGGTCCGGGGGTCCGGTGCGTCCGGTTTCCGGGGCGTCCGGATGCGGAGACGGGGAGCCGCGTCAGTCCAGGGCCCGTGCGAGGTCGGCCAGGAGGTCGTCGACCGCCTCGATGCCGACCGACAGCCGCACCAGGTCGGCGGGCACCTCCAGCGCCGAACCGGCCGCCGAGGCGTGCGTCATCCGGCCCGGGTGCTCGATCAGCGACTCGACGCCGCCGAGGGACTCGCCCAGGGTGAACAGCTCGGTGCGGTTGCACACCTCGACCGCCGCCTCCTCGCCGCCCGCGACGCGGAACGAGACCATGCCGCCGAAGGCCCGCATCTGCTTGACCGCGACGTCGTGGCCCGCGTGCCCGGGGAGCCCCGGGTACAGCACCTGCTCGACCTTCGGGTGCGCGGAGAGCATCTCGGCGATCCTGGTGGCGTTCTCGCTGTGCCGGTCCATCCGCACGCCGAGGGTCTTGATGCCGCGCAGTACCAGCCAGGAGTCGAACGGGCCGGCCACCGCGCCCATCGCGTTCTGGTGGAACGCCAGCTCGTCGCCGAGGGCCGTGTCGGCCGTGATCAGGGCGCCGCCGACCACGTCGGAGTGGCCGCCCATGTACTTCGTCGTGGAGTGCACGACCACGTCGGCGCCCAGCGCCAGCGGCTGCTGCAGGTAGGGGCTGGCGAAGGTGTTGTCCACCACCAGCCGCGCGCCGGCCTCCCGCGCCACGTCGGCAACGGCGGCGATGTCGGTGATGCCCAGCAGCGGGTTGCTGGGGGTCTCCACCCAGATCACCTTGGTGTTCGGGCGGATCTGCTCGCGCACCGAGGCCGGGTCGGAGCTGTCGGCCACCGACCACTGCACGCCCCACTGCTCGGCGACCTTGCTGAACAGGCGGAACGTGCCGCCGTAGGCGTCGTTCGGGATCACCACGTGGTCGCCGGGACGGCACACCGTGCGCAGCAGGCAGTCCTCGGCGGCGAGGCCGGAGGCGAAGGCCAGGCCGCGCCGGCCGCCCTCCAGCGCCGCGAGGTTCTCCTCCAGCGCAGTGCGTGTGGGGTTGGCCGAGCGGCTGTACTCGTAGCCGCCGCGCAGCCCGCCCACACCGTCCTGCTTGTAGGTGGACACCTGGTAGATGGGCGGAACCACCGCGCCGGTGAGCGGGTCGGGCTCCTGACCGGCGTGGATGGCGATGGTCTCGAAGGCGTGGGGGCGTCCCTCTGTGGAGGGGCCGCCGTGGTGCTGGTCGCTCATGGGCCCGAGCGTAGTCCGGATCCCGGCCGCGCCGTGCCCGTCCGCCGCCCGGCCCGCCGCACGCGCCCGGGCACCGGCTGGCATGCTGGGGCGCGGAACCACCGCACGACCCCACCCGCACGGCCCCGCCCGCGCACCCGCCGCGCACCCGTCGGCCGGACGCCGTCCGGCCACCCCGGGCCGCCGCGGGAGCGCCGGAACGCAGCCCGCACCGGAAGGAACGACCTGATGAGAGCCATGGTCCTGGACGGATTCGGCGGCCCCGAGGTGCTGCGCCCGGCAGAGGTCCCCGCCCCGGAGGCGGTCGCGCCCACCGACGTGGTGGTGCGGGTGCAGGCCGCGGGCATCAACCCCATCGACCTCAAGACCCGCGCCGGCGGCGGGGTCGCCGCCCTGCTCCCCGCCGACGGGCCGAAGATCCTCGGCTGGGACGTGGCGGGGGTCGTGGAGTCGGTCGGGCGCGGGGTCACCCGCTTCGCCCCCGGCGACCCGGTCTTCGGCATGCCCTGGTTCCCCCGGCCGGCCGGCGCCTACGCCGAGTACGTGGCCGCGCCGTCCCGCCAGTTCGCCGCCCTGCCGCCGAACGTCTCCGCGGCGGACGCCGCCTCCGTCCCCCTGGCGGCGCTGACCGCCCGGCAGGCCCTCTCCCTGGCCGCGGTCGGCCCGGGATCGCAGGTGCTGGTGCACGGCGCGGCCGGCGGCGTCGGGTACCTGGCCGTCCAGCTGGCCGTCGCCCTGGGCGCCCGGGTGGTGGCCACCGCCCGGGGCGAGGACGCCGCGCTGCTGCGCGAGCTCGGCGCGGAGCGGGTGCTGGACTACCGCGGCGAGCCGTTCGAGAAGGCCCTCGGCCCCACCCTGGACGCGGTGATCGACCTGCACGGCGCCGACGGCTACCCGCAGCGCTCCCTGGAGGTGCTGCGCGACGGCGGCACGCTCGTCGTCGTCCCCTCGGTGGCCCCGCGGCCGGAGCCCGAGCGGGACGTCCGGGTCACCGGCGTCATGGTCGAGCCGGACCGCGCGGACCTGGAGGCGGTCGCCGCGCTGATCGCCTCCGGCGCGGTGCGGGTGCGCGGGGCGCGCACCTTCCCGCTGCGGGAAGCAGCCGAGGCCCACCGGGCGTTGGAGTCGGGAGAGGTCCGCGGCAAGGCCGTCCTGCTCCCCTGAGGGCGCCGGCCCGGTCCGCCCGGTCCGCCCGGTCTGCCCGGTCCGCCTGGTCTGCCCGTCCGCCCGTCCGCCGTTGCGAAAGGTGACCGACCGCATGTTCTCCGACATCTTCTCCAGCCGCTCCAGGATCCGCGTGCCCACCCCCGAGGAGGCTCTGCCGGGGCGCGACGAGCCCGCGTTCGCCCTCCCGGAGCGCCACACCGTGCTCGGCAACCCGCTGGCCGGCCCGTACCCCGAGGGGCTGGAGACGGCCGACTTCGGGCTGGGCTGCTTCTGGGGCGCGGAGCGGAAGTTCTGGCAGCTGCCGGGCGTGTGGACGACCCTGGTCGGCTACCAGGGCGGGCACACCCCGAACCCCACCTACGAGGAGGTGTGCAGCGGCCTGACCGGCCACACCGAGGCGGTCCGCGTGGTGTTCGACCCGCGCACGGTGAGCTACGAGCAGCTGCTGAAGGTGTTCTGGGAGTCCCACGACCCCACTCAGGGGTACCGCCAGGGCAACGACGTCGGCACCCAGTACCGTTCGGCGGTCTACACCCACTCCGCGGAGCAGGTCGCCGCCGCGGAGGCGTCCCGCGACGCCTACCAGCAGGTGCTGGCGGAGTCCGGCTACGGGGAGATCACCACCGAACTGGCCCCCGCCGGCCCGTTCCACCCGGCCGAGGCGTACCACCAGCAGTACCTGGACAAGAACCCCGCCGGCTACTGCGGCATCGGCGGCACGGGCGTCTCCTGCCCGGTCGGCGTCGCGAAGACCGACGGCTGAGCCCCTCCGGGCGGGTTCGACGGCGGTGAGTGCACGGCACCGCCGTACCGATGGAACCGAGGTGGCAAAGCGCAGAAAACCTGTCCGTTTTGCCGTTTTCTCTTTGCGGTTTGCCGCCCCGGTCCATCCGCCCTGCGGGGACCCGGCGCTGATTCCGATGATCACACCCACGGGCCCGGCAGGAGGGTCGATCATTGGGCGTGCGGGAAGCCCTTCCCGCAGCGGATGCTTCCTGGGGGCGCCGAACGACGTCGCCGGCCAAGGACGGGGAACCTGCCATGACCACCGGATCCACCGACAGCCCGGCCTCCCTCTACGGGCCCGTCTCCCTCGTTCTCGGAACCGTCGCCCTGGTCACCGCAGTGTTCGCGGCCTACGTCGGCTTCGCGATCCCCTTGCTGTGCGGCAGTCTCGCCGCCACCTTCGGCGTCCTCGGGCTGACCGCGCGGACCAGGCGCGCCCAGTGCGCCGTCGGCCTGACCACCGGCGGCCTGGCCGTGCTCTACTTCGTCGCCCTCATGGTCGCCTTCAGCGGCTGACGCCCTCGCGCCGGCTCCCGCCCGTTCCCGGCCGTGGGCACGGGCGGGCAGGATACGGGCGGGTCGGGCAGGGCACGGGCGGGCCGGGCGCGGGCACCGTGCCGCCGCGGGCGGCGGTCGACGGCGGGTCAGACCTTCTTGACCACGCTGGACTTGAGCTGCATGGGGCCGAAGCCGTCGACCTTGCAGTCGATGTCGTGGCCGTCCACGCCGTCGACGAGGCGGATGTTGCGCACCTTGGTACCGGCCTTGATCCCGGTGGGGCTGCCCTTGACCTTGAGGCCCTTGACCACCGTGACCGTGTCGCCGTCGGCGAGGACGTTGCCGACGGAGTCCTTGACCACACCGCCCCCGGCGGAGCCCGCGGGCTCGGCGGCGGACGGGTCCCACTCGTGCGCGCACTCCGGGCAGACCAGGAGCGGGCTCATCTCGTAGGTGTACTCGCAGGAGCACTCGGGGCACGGGGGCAGGGTCTCACTCACTCCGAAAGTGTATTCGAGGCTGCCGTGCGGCCGTCGGGGAGGCGGGGCGGGCAGGAGACGACCGCGGGGCGCCACCGCACGCCGCCGCGCCGCGCTTCCCCGGCCCCGGCCCGGAATCCGCCGAACCGCGCCGTGTGCGAACCCGGTTGCGGCGGTACCGCCGGGTAGGACATACTCCCGGCTCCCCCCACGAAGCTTTGCCATGTCCGCTTCATGGGGAGAAGTCTGCCCGAAATGGGTCCCACCCTGCGCGCCGCGCGCGCCCTCGTCCTGCTCGCCGGTTTCTACCTGCTCGGCCTCGCCATGCTCGGCGCCCTGGCGGTGATCGACTGGCAGGCCGGGGTGCACCTGGCCGGCAGCGCCTACGTCAAGATCTGGTTCGTCAGCGTGGTCGTCGCGATCCCGATCGCGCAGGGCATGTTCTCCGTCCGCGCGCCCCGGTTCGAACCGCCGAACGGCCTGCGGGTCACCGAGGAGCAGGAGCCCGCGCTGTGGGCCGCCGTGCGCCGCCTCGCGGACGAGGCGGGCACCCGCGCGCCCGACGAGATCTACCTGGTCCCCGACGTCAACGCGGCCGTCCACGAGGAGGCCCGGCTGCTGGGCCTGCTGCCCGGCAAGCGCGTCCTGATGATCGGCGTGCCCCTGATGACGGGCCTGACCGAGCCCCAGCTGATCGGCGTGCTGGCCCACGAGTTCGGCCACTACGGCAACCACGACACCCGGCTCGGCGCGATCTCCCGGCGCGCCTTCGAGCAGATGGAGCGCACCGTCGCCGCGCTGTACGAGCGCTCGGCGAAGAAGCAGGCCAAGGAGCGGGCGAAGCAGGAACAGAAGGAGGCCAAGCGCCTCGCCAAGGGCAAGAAGGCCCGCGGGGTCGAGACCGGTCACGCGGGGCTGAGCTACCGGCTCGCCGCCAAGCCGTTCCTGCTGTACGGCAAGCTGTGCATGCGCATCACGCTCGGCGGCATGCGGAAGGACGAGTACGCGGCCGACCTCGCCGCCGCCCGGATCGCCGGCCGCGACGCCACCGCGTCCGCGCTGCGCGAGATCCCGGTGCTGTCCGCCGCCCACGGCTTCTACATGGACTCGTACGCCACCCTCGGCGTCGGCGCCGGGCTCCTGCCGCCGCACGGCGAGGTCTACGGCGGCCTGCGGCACCTGCTGGCGGCGCGCGCGGACGAACTGGACGGGATGCGCCGCGAGGTCCCGCAGGAGGAGCAGTCGCCGTACGACTCGCACCCGCCGATCGCCGACCGGGTCGCCCGCATCGAGGCGCTCCCCGACGACGGGCGGTCGTCGGAGGGGGCCCGGCCGTCCCTCGCCCTGCTGGCCGACCCGGCGCGGACCTTCGCCGAGCTGGAGCACGCCACGCTGACGCCCGCGGCGCTGCAGCTGCGCCGCGCCGAGAGCTGGCAGCAGCTGGTCTCCGAGTCGATGACGCAGTACGCGTCGGAGTCCGCCGAGCCGCTGCGGGCCGCCGTCCGCGAGGTGCACGGCGGTGACGGCTCGCTCGACTCGGTGCTGCGCGCGATCGAGGACGGCGCGCTGTGGCAGGTCGCCGACCGGCTGCCCAGGTCGGAGGAGGCGGCCGCCGCCACCGGCCGGGCCGCGCGCGAGTTCGCCAGGCCCCGCCTGCGCTCCATGCTGTCCACCCTGGTCGCCGGGGAGCTGCTGCGGCAGGGCGCGGCGCGCTGGGAGCCGTCCTGGAGCGAGCCCGCGAGGCTGCGCCTGCCGGACGGCCACGAGGCGCTGCTGAAGTCCGCCCTGGACGCCGCCGTCGAGGACGTCCCCGACACCGGCGGGATCCGCCGGCTCCTCGCCTCCGTCCCCGCCCCCGCCGCCACCCCCGCCCACTGAGCAAGGAACCACCGTGGACCGCATCCTCCCCGTCGTCGGCGTCGCCGTCGCCCTCTTCCTCGTGTACCGGAAGTGGAAGTCCTCCTCCGGGCGCGTGCGCGAGGGGGACCTGTCCGGGGCCGCGGCGGAGCTGGGCTTCCTGCCCGCCGGGCAGCTCGACACCGAGCGCGTCGGCCCGCCCGACCCGCAGGTCACCGCCGTCCTGGAGGCCGTGCGGGCCGGGGACTGGCAGGCCGGTGCCCGTTTCCTGGAGGAGGCGGGCCGGAACTGGCAGGAGCGCGACCGGCGTTCCAGTTTCCTGGCCGACGAGGCCATGAAGGACGACTCCTGGCTGCTCGCCTGGCGCACGGCCCGCCCGCAGGACCCCGGGGCGGCCCTGGTGCACGCCGAGTCGCTGATCTACCTCGCCTGGGAGCTCCGCGGCTCCAAGCAGGCCGAGCACACCACCCGCGAGCAGTTCGAGGGCTTCCACCGGGTGCTGGAGCAGGCCCGCGCGGCCTGCCGGGAGGCCCGGGAGCTCGGCGGCGACGACCCCTGCCCGTACATCGTGGAGCTCCCGCTGGCCATGGGCCTGGGCTACCCGCGCGCCGACTTCGAGGCGCTGTGGGCCGAGATCGTCGAGCGCGACCCCCACCACCTGGCGGCCCACACCTCCGCCCTGCAGTACTGGTGCGCCAAGTGGCGCGGCTCGCACGAGCTGGCCCTGGAGTTCGGCCGCGAGGCCGCGGCGAAGGGCGCTCCGGGACAGCTGCTCACCTCGGTGCTGCTGGACGCGTACTTCGAGTACGAGTTCGCGCACGGCGACCTCGACCCGGACGAGTTCTACAAGCGTCCGGAGATCGTCGCCGCGGTGGACGCGGCCCTGGTCGACGTGGCGGCGGCGCACGCGGCGGACCCGGGCGACCGGCGCATCACGGCGGTGCGGCACACACTGGCGAACATGCTGTTCTGGCAGGACCGGTACGAGGCGGCCGTGGAGCAGTTCCGCCTGGTGGACGGCTGGATCGGCAGCACGCCGTGGTCGTACTCGGGCAACCCGGTCGAGACGTACGTGAAGGCCCGCGACTACAGCGCCGCCCAGGTCCTGAAAGCCGGCGCCGGGGCCTGACGCACGACGGAACGCGAGGCGCGTCCTCCCCCGGGTCCGGGCAGGCCCGGGGAGGACGCGCCTCGCGTTCCGCTTTTGGCAAACCGATTGCTAATGTGATTCCCATGTCGGAGAGCGAAGCCGTGGGTCCCGGCATCGGCGAGGGACCAGCCAAGGCCATAAGCGTTTCCCTGCCCGAGGGAACGGTGCTCGCGCTGCGCGGGTTCGCCGGTCCGCGAGGCGTGTCCGCCCTGATCGCCGCGGCGGTGGAGGAGCACCTCCGGAACCGGATGACCACCGCCTACCTGGCCGAGTACGAGGAGGAGCACGGCTCCTTCAGCGAGGACGAGAAGCGCAGTGCCGCCGATGTGTGGGCCAGGGCGGAGCAGAAGGAGAACCGGTGGCGCGCAACCGGGTGACCTCCGGCGGAGGGACCCTGGTCCTCGACAGCCAAGGACTCTCCCTCTACCTGGAGCAGGACCGTCACGTCCTCTCCATGGTCCGGTCCGCCCTGGAGCGCGGCGCGAACCGGGTGGTCAGCGGAGCGACCCTGATCGAGGCCCGTCACGCAGGTGTCAAGCCGGCCCGCTGGAACTTCGTCCTCTCCCAACTCGACGTCAAGCCGCTCAGCGTGGAGTGGGCGAAGGAAGCGGCCCAGTTGCTGGCCTCCACCGGTCTGCACGGCCACAAGTACGCCATCGACGCGATGGTCGCGGTCACCGCCGTGCACCAGCCCGGCCCTGTCGTGATGCTGACCTCCGACACCGACGACATGGAGAAGCTCTGCGGGGAACGCGTCACCCTGGTCGCGGTGTAGACGCGGGCGCCTGCGGCATCCGGGCCCGGGGCCGGGGCCGCCGGGGGACGGTGTCGGTGGTGGGGTCGAGAATGCCCGGGTGATCATCAGTGCTCCTGCTCCTGCTCCGCTCCCCGGCGGCGGTTCCGGCCCGCCCGCGTTCTCGGGGGACTTCGAGACGCACATCACCGTCCGCACCGACCGGGACGGCCTGTCCGCGCTCGCCCGCCACGCGTCCGCGCGGGGCATGAAGTTCGCCCACATCGTGCTCGCCCGCGGCCGGACCCCGTCCCAGCCCATGGTGACCCTGAACGGCTCCGGCCCGCTGGCCGACGTGGCCTCGGGCGCCCGCGCCGCGGCCGCCGGCCTGCGGGCGGCGGGGTTCGACGTGGTCCGCGTGAAGATCGAGGCCGCGCCGTGGACGGACGGCGTCCCCGCGGACGACGCCCGGGCCGCGGAGCTGGGCCCGCGCTACTACTTCGAGCACCACGTGAAACTGCTGCTGGACGCCGGCTCCGGCACGGCCGCCCTGGCGCGCCTGTCCACGGGCCACGGCGCGCACCTGTCGTGGAACGCGCGCCGGGTGCGGGAGGACGGCAGGGCCGAACGGTTCGTCACCCAGCGCTGCGGCCCGGTCGGGCTGGGGACGGCCGGCCGGCGCCTCGACGCGCTGGTCGCTGCCCTGCGCTCGGCCGGCCACGAACCGGTGTCGGTGGAGCGGGAGTTCGTGGTGTTCGACAGCGACGTGTCGGTGGACGAGGGCTGGATCGGCGAGGAAGCCGGCGAGGAAGAGGAAGGGGCAGCGGCATGACGTCGTCGTGGAAGGACCTGGGGTGGGGGCCGTGGCCGGAGGAGGCCGTGGTGCCCCAGGAACCGCTGGACGAGGAGACCCGCGAGCACCTCGACCTGCCCAGGACGCTGCGGGTGGTGCCCGGCCGCGGCGTGGTCCAGCACCCGGTCTTCGACCCTTCGCTGGCCCACCGTGCGAAGGCGATGCGGGCGAGCGAGCCGCACTTCGAGGACCCGGGGGCGGCGGCGTCCTGGTACGGGGCCCGCCACCGGGCGGTGGACCACGTGCTGGCCGCGGTCGCCGCGTCGCAGTGGGCGGACCACCTGGTGCTGCGCGGCAGCGTGGTCCTCAAGGCGTGGTTCGGGGAGGCGGCCCGCGAGCCGGGCGACCTGGACTTCGTGGTCGTGCCGGCCTCGTGGGCCCTGGAGGACCCGCGTACCGGCCGGATGCTCGACGGCATCGCCCGGGGCGCCGAGGAGCTGTCCCGGAGCGGCGGGAGCCCGGTGCGGATCCACGCCGACGGTGCGGACAGCGAGAAGATCTGGACCTACGACCGGGTGCCGGGGCGCCGCCTCGTCCTGCCGTGGAGGACGGCCGACGGGCGGCGGGAGGGCACCGTCCAGCTCGACTTCGTCTTCAACGAGCAGTTGCCCGCCGGGCCGGTCCGCACGCGGATCCCCTCCCTGAGCGGGGCCGGGGACCCGGTGGAACTGCCGACGGCCTCCCCCGAGCTGTCCCTCGCCTGGAAGATCCTGTGGCTGTTCACCGACACGCACCCCCAGGCCAAGGACCTGTACGACGCCGTGCTGCTCGCCGAGTCGGCCCCTCCGCTCACCTACGGGCTGCTCGCCCGCACCTTCCTCGCCTCGGACCCGCACAGCGTCCGGGACCCCCTCCTGCCCTCCTGGACCGAGCACCTGGAGGTGGACTGGGAGGAGTTCCCCAAGGACTACCGGTGGGCGCCCGGCACGGCGCAGGAGTACGTCGACCGCCTCGCAGCCGCGCTCGCCCCGGTGTTCGCGGACGACGACGGCGCCGAGCGGTCCGAGTACGACCTGCGGTCGGCCTGGCTCGCCCCGGTGGTCGACCGGTACCGCGAAGCGCCGGCCGCCTCGGACCCGGAGGCGGTGCTGAAGGCGCTGGACGAGGCGTACGTCCGGGGCGTCGACATGGTGGTGGTGCTCCGCGAGCTGCTGGGGCCCGGGGAGTGCACCGTCGAGCGGGCCGGGCGGATCGTCGGGGCGTATCTGACCGGGAGCGGCTCCTACTGGACAAACCGCACCGCGGAGGACGTCGCGCGGCTCGCCGCCGAGGCGCGGCGGCGGGAGCCGGGCCCCGCGCGGGCACCGGAGCGGACCGCGGCGGGCCCGGGCCCCGCGCGGTGACCGCCGCGCAGGGACTGTTCGCCCGCCGGTCACGGGCCGGCCGTCCGGGGGCCGCCCGTGTCCTCTGGCGCGGGGCGGGGCGGCGCGGGATGCTGTGACGCCGTGTGTGCGCACCGGTGCGCACCGTCGGCCCCGTGAAGGAGTTGCCGTGGCCCCCGCCGTGCCGTTACGCCTCCCTGCCGTGCCGTCGAGGCCTTCCCCCGCACGCCCCGCCCGCCGTACCCGCCGTGCCGGGGTTGCCGCGGCCGCCCTGGCGGGGGCGGTCTCGCTGCTGCTGGGGGCGGCCGTCCCCGCGCAGGCGTCCGGCACCGTGCCCGATCCCGCGCCGCGCACGGCGGCCGAGGTGCTCCGGCCGGTCGCCCCTCCGCCGGCGAGCGCCGGGGACGGGTACGGGGGCGGGGACGGGTACGGGGGCGGGGACGGCCGCGGGGGCCGGGACGGGTCCGGGGCGTTCCCGCGGGCCCGGGCGGTCGTGGACGGGGACGGCGTCGAGACGGCGCGGGCGGAGCGGCCGGTCGCGCCCGGGGTGTCGCTGACCTCGTACGACCGGCTGGAGTCGGACAAGTGGCTGCGGGTGGACGCCCTGTCGGTGGACCTGGGCGCGGGGGTGGCGGTGGACCACCTGTCGTCGGGGCTGGTGTCGGAGCGCCGGACGGTGTCGGAGGCGGCCGCGGCGCACGACGCCGGCGGGGGCCGCCGCACGGTGGCCGCGGTCAACGCGGACTTCTTCGACATCAACCGGACGGACGCGCCGCTCGGCCCGGCGCTGAGGGACGGCCGGGTGGTCAACTCCCCCACCGGCGGGGCCACGAAGGCGGTCGGGATCGGTCCCGGCGGCGCGGGGCGCGTCCTGGACCTGTACTTCGAGGGGACGGTGACGCTGCCGGGCGGGGAGCGTCCGCTGGCCGCGCTGAACGCGGCGCGCGTCCCGGCCGGCGGGATCGGCGCCTACACCGCGGCGTGGGGCCCGGCGGGCCGGGCGCCGGTCGTGGACGGGGCGGCCCCGGACGAGGTCGCCGAGGCGGCGGTGCGCGACGGCCGGGTGGTGTCGGTGACGGAGGGCTCCGTCGGCGGCCCGGTGCCGGCGGGCACCACCGTGCTCGTCGGGCGGGAGGCCGGGGCCGCGGCGCTGGCCGTGCTGGAGCCGGGCGACGAGGTGTCCACGGAGTACCGGCCGCGCGCCGGGGACGGCGGCGCGGTGCCGCGCACCGCGGTCGGCGGGCGCGGGCTGCTGGTGGTCGACGGCGTGCCGCAGGACCACGAGGGGCGGCCGAACAACGCCGCGGCCCCGCGCACCGCGGTCGGGTTCTCCCGGGACGGCACCCGGATGCAGGTGGTGACCGTCGACGGCCGGCAGGCCGACAGCGGCGGGGTGACCCTGACCGAGCTGGCCGTGATGATGAAGGAGGCCGGCTCGTACAGCGCGCTGAACCTGGACGGCGGCGGCTCCTCCACGATGGTCGCCGGGGAGGCGGGGAGCGAGGCGCTGCGGGTGGAGAACAGCCCCTCCGACGGCGGCGAGCGCGCGGTGCCCAACGGGCTGGCGCTGACCGTGCCGGAGGGCAGCGGGCGGGTGACCGGCTTCCGGGTGGGGACGGCGGTCGGCCCGGCGGAGGCGCCGACGGTGGACCCGGTGCGCGGCGGGCATCCGGAGCGGGTCTTCCCCGGCCTGACGCGGCGTCTGTCCGCGGTCGCGCACGACGAGACCTGGGGCCCGGTGGACGACCCCGGCGCGGCCCGCCCCCGGTGGCGCGCCGCCCGAGCGGACGTGGGCCGGGTGGACGACCGGGGGGTGTTCACCGCGCGGCGCGGCGGCAGCACCCGGGTGGTGGCCGAGCTGGGGCGGGCGCGCGGGGCCGTGGAGCTGACGGTGCTGGACGACCTGGCGCGGGTGGTCCCCACCGTCCGGCGCCTCGGCCTCGCCGGGGAGGGCGCCTCGGGGAGCTTCGGGATCGTGGGGCTGGACGCGCACGGGGCGAGCGCGCCGGTCGAGCCGGGGGACGTGGAGCTGGAGTACGACCGCTCGCTGCTGACGGTCCGCCCGGACGGCTCGGGCGGGTTCTCCGTCACCGCGCGGGAAGGGAAGGGCGCGGGGACGGTGCGGGCGACGGCGGCGGGGGCGAGCACGGTGCTGGCGGTCACCGTCGGCCTGGAGGAGGTGTCGGCGGCGGACTTCGACGACGCGGACGCGTGGTCCTTCTCGGCCGCCCGCGCCTCCGGCTCGCTGGCCGCGGTGCCCGACGGCCGCACCGGCACCGGGCTGCGCCTGGACTACGACTTCACCGCCTCGACGGCGACCCGCGCCGCCTACGCCGCCCCGCCGCGGCGGATCGCGGTGGACGGGCAGCCCCGGTCGTTCGGCCTGTGGGTCAAGGGCGACGGCAAGGGGGCCTGGCCGACCCTGCACCTGAAGGACGCGGCCGGCTCCGACCAGCTGCTGCGCGGCCCGTACGTGACGTGGACGGGGTGGCGGCAGGTGGAGTTCGCGGTGCCGGCCACCGTGGCGTACCCGGTGTCCGTGCACCGCTTCTACCTGGCGGAGACCTCTGCGGCGAAGCGGTACACGGGCTCGGTGGTGCTGGACGACCTGACGGCGCGGGTGCCGCCGGCGGTGGACCTGCCGGCGGGACGGGCGCCCGCCGACCCGCTGGTGGACACGGCGGCCGAGGTGGAGGGCCGGGACTGGCGGTACGCGGTGATGTCGGACGCGCAGTTCGTGGCGCGGGCCCCGGGCAGCGCGATCGTGGAGCGGGCCCGCCGGACGCTGCGCGAGATCCGGGCGGCCGGCCCGGACCTGCTGCTGGTCGCCGGCGACCTGGTGGACGAGGGGTCCCCGGCGGACCTGGCGTTCGCCCGGTCGGTGCTGGAGGAGGAGCTGGGCGGCGCGGTGCCCTGGGTCTACGTCCCCGGCAACCACGAGGTGATGGGCGGCGGGATCGGGCACTTCGAGGCGGAGTTCGGCCCGGCGCGGCGCGTCCTGGACCACCGGGGGAACCGGTTCGTCACCCTGGACACCTCCTCGCTGACCCTGCGCGGCGGCGGCGTCGCGCAGGTCCGCGGGCTGGTGGAGCAGTTGGAGGACGCGGCGCGGGACAAGGCCGTGCGGTCGGTGACGGTGGTCCAGCACGTCCCGCCGCGCGACCCGACGGGGCAGGACGCGAGCCGGCTGACCGACCGCAAGGAGGCCGCGCTGCTGGAGCGCCTGCTGGCGGACTTCCGGTGGTCCACGGGCAAGGGCGCGGTGTTCGTCGGCGCCCACGCCGGGGTCTTCGACGCCTCGCGGGTGGACGGCGTGCCGTACCTGGTCAACGGCAACTCGGGGAAGGCGCCGTCCGGGCCGGCCGACCGGGGCGGCTTCACCGGCTGGTCGCTGGTGGGCGTGGACGAGGTGACGGCCGCGGACCGCGCGGCGGCGCGGGCCCGGCCGTGGGCCGGCGGGCCGGACTGGGTGTCGGTGCAGACCCGCGCCCACGTGGACGGCCTGCGCCTGACCGCCCCCGAACGGCTGGCGGCCGGCCGCACCGCCCCGGTGGCGGGGCTCGTGGTGCAGGGGCAGGGCGAGGGGCGGCGGACGGTGCCGGTGGCGTTCCCGCTGAGCGCGGACTGGTCGGGCTCGCCGAACCTGCACGTCGGCGACGTGTCGGGGGCGAGGCCGCGCCACGCGGCGGCCTTCGACCCGGCGACGGGGACGCTGACCGCCCTGCGGGAGGGGACTGTGGTGCTGGCGCTGACCGTCAACGGGACGACGCACCGCGCCGAGGTGTCCGTCACCGCGTCGGCCGCGGCCGGCGCCCATGCCGGCGCCCCGGCGGCCGCCGGGGCCGCCTGACCGCCGGGCGGTCAGTGGCCCTCGCGCACCACCCGGGCGACGAGGTCCTTCCAGCCGGCCTCGACGCGCTCCGCGGGCAGCCGCCGCACGGTGCGCAGGTGGTTGACCAGTCCCGCGTCCAGGTAGCCGAGCAGCGCCTGGGTGAGGAGTTCGACGTCACCGGTGACGCCGGCCTGGCGCAGGAGGGCGGCGACGTGCGTGGCCTGGACGGCCCGGGCCGGGAAGGAGTAGCGGCGTGTCGGGCACCGCTCCGAGGCCAGGTACAGGTCGACGTAGGTCTCCAGGTGCCGCAGGGTCGCGATGCCGAACGCCTCGAGCCGCTCCGCCGCCGGGGCGCCGGGGCCGAGGGGGGCGGGGCCGAACAGGAACGCCTTCTGGTACTCCTGCTCGGCGTGGTCCAGGAGCGCGCGCATCAGGCCCGCCCGGTCCCCGAAGCGGCGGAAGACCGTCCCCTTGCCGACCGAGGCGGCGGCCGCGACGGCCTCCATCGTGACGTGCCCCGCGCCGTGCTCGGCCACCAGCCGGGACGCGGCCTCGAGCAGGCGGGCCCGGTTGCGTGCGGCGTCGGCGCGCTCGGGCTGGGCCCCGTCCACCACGGGCAGCACCCGTACCGACGGCTCCGGGACCGGCGTGCCCTGGGCGGGCGGGTACTGGGACATTGGGCGAGCATAACGCGGGGGAATGAAAGTGGACCAGAGTCCGTTTGACGTGGTACACATTTCAACGGACCACGGTCCGATTATCCGGTGCCCCGCCACCCACCCCTCAGGAGCCCCCAATGTCCGTCCGCATCCTCGCCCTCGTCGGCAGCCTCCGCTCCGGCTCGCACAACCGCCAGCTCGCCGAGGCGGCCGTCAAGCACGCCCCCGAGGGCGTCGACGTCGCCCTGCACGAGGGCCTCGGCGACATCCCCTTCTACAACGAGGACACCGACGTCGAGGGCAGCGTGCCCGAGGCCGCCGCCCGCCTGCGCGCCGCCGCCGGGGAGGCCGACGCCCTCCTGTTCTTCTCGCCCGAGTACAACGGCACCCTCCCGGCCGTGCTGAAGAACGCCATCGACTGGCTGTCCCGCCCCTACGGCGCCGGTGCCGTCGCCGGCAAGCCGGTGGCGGTCGTCGGCACCGCCTTCGGCCAGTACGGCGGCGTGTGGGCCCAGGACGACACCCGCAAGTCCCTCGGCGTCGCGGGCGGCAACGTCCTGGAGGACGTCAAGCTGTCGATCCCCGGCTCCGTCACCCGCTTCGCCGAGACCCACCCGGCGGACGACGCCGAGGTCGTCGAGCAGCTGACCGCCGTCCTGAAGCAGGTGTCCGCCGCCGCCGGGTCCGCGGCCGCCTAGTCACCGGCCCGCCGCGGCACGCCCGCGGCGGCACGAGCAGCGCGAAGGGCCCGCCCCGTCCGCCGTCCGGCACTGCGCCGACGGCCGACGGGGCGGGCCCTTTCCGCCCGGTCACCCGGTCACCCGGTCATCCGGTCATCCGATCATCCGGTCATCCGGTTCACCCGGTCACTTGGTCAGGTAGGCGTTGACGATCGTCTGAGTGACGGTGTTGCCCTTCTTGTCCGCGGCCTTCGCCCGGAAGGAGACGGTCCCCGCGGCCTTCGGGTGCTTGAGCTTGACCTTGCCCTGCGCCACCTTGGCCCGCTTCCAGGTCTTGCCACCGTCGTAGGAGACCTGCACGGTCAGGGAGGCGAGGTTCTTCCCGGCGGCCGAGCCCTGCACGGTCACCGGCACCTCGAAGGCGGCACCGGCCTTCGCGGTGGAGGAGGACGACAGCTCGGGGGTGAACCGCACCACGGACGCGGGCAGCCGGACCTCGTCCTCGCCGGACCGCTTGGAGGAGAACGCCCACTCGGCGCTGACCCTGGTGCTCACCGCGGTGAAGCCGCTGCGGGTCATGTCGGTGCGCAGCCGGTAGTCGGCGCGGCCGGCCGGGACGGTGAACGGCTCGCCCTCGAGCGGCGTCGCGCTCTCGGCGACCTTCTGGCCGTTGCGGTACAACACGGTGCGGCCCTTGTCGTACACCGAGTACCCGTCGTGCCCGGCGCCGTCGGCGACCAGCGGCAGGTAGCCGTAGACCTCGTCACCGGTGCGGAACAGCCCGGCGCCGTCGCCGAGCTTCGGGCCGAAGACGCCGACGTTGAACCTCTCGGTGTACTTCCTGCCCGCCCGGTAGTTCCGGTTCCCGGTGAAGTACTCGGCGACGTACTCGTCCTGCGCGTTCGTCTGGCCGACCGAGTAGCTCCACTTCACCCCGTCGGTGTTGACGAAGTGAGTGACGGTGGAGGGCAGGGCACGCTCGACCGAGGCGCCCGTGAAGGAGAAGCCCCCGGTGTCGGCGAAGAGCGCGACGTGCCCCTTCTGCTTCTTCGCCGGGGCGCCCGTGGTGACCTTCACCGCGGCCAGCTCCGACGCCTTGGCGGTGCGCTCGTAGCCGGTCCAGAAGGTGCCCTTGCGGCTGTAGGCGAGGTGGTGGTCGTTCTTGCCCGTCCAGTCGGCGGTGATCTGGGCGTGCAGTGCGTCGCCGGGGAGCGCGGCGCCCAGGTGGGCGGTGCGCACGTCGCCGAAGTCCTCCAGGAACCAGCCGAAGCCGAAACCGCCCTGCTCGGTGTTCACCCCGTAGTCGACGGCGGCGGCGTACAGCTCGGCCCCGCGGTCCGGGACGGCGAGCCGGATCGGCTTCGCGGCGCGGGCGTCCATGGTGAGGGTGGTGTCGCGGGTGAGCTCGACGCCGGGCCGGGCCAGCCAGTCTGCGCCCGCGAACTCGTCCCCGGCGCCGGGCACGAGGATGTTGCTGTTGACGATGTAGGAGCCCTTGGGCAGGCGGACCGAAGCCGTGCCGTCGGCGTCGTACACGTTCTCGAAGGTGCCGTCGTCCAGGCCGGCGAGGGTGGTCTCGTAGTCGCCGGAGGCCTTCCCGTCGCGGCCCAGGTGCTTGACGGTGAGCGTGTAGGACTCGACCTCGCGGACCACCGCGACGGCCGTGCGCACGCTCTGCCCGCCGCCGGTGGCGACGACCGCGCCGCTGTAGGCGCCGTCCGCGGAGCCGATGCGGGTGTCGGTGGTGACGGTGGCCGAAGCGGTGCCGCCGGCCGGGACGGTGACCTTCGCCGGGGACACGGCGAACAGCCCCTTCGGCGCGGCCTTCCCGTCCGGCCCGGTGGCCCGCAGGGCCAGGTCGAGGGTGACCGGCTCGGTGCCGAGGTTGCGGTAGACGACGTCCTTGGACTGCGGCTTGTCGTCGTGGTGCGGCCACTGCTGGACGCCGAAGCCGAGCGAGGACTGCTCCCCGACGACGCTTTGGCCGAGGGCGGCGACGATGTCGGCGCGGCCGTTGCCCTGCTGGAAGGCGCCGAGGCCGTCCAGCCCCTTCGCCGAGCCGGTGAGCGCCGACTTCAGCTGCGCCCCCGTCCAGTCGGGGTGCTTCTGGGCGAGGATCGCGGCGGCGCCGGCCACGTGCGGGGTGGCCATGGAGGTGCCGTCGAGGGAGAGGTAGCCCTTGGGGGAGGACGGGTCGTCCAGGAAGCCCTCGGCCGCCTTGGCGGCGACGATGCCGACGCCGGGGGCGGCGATGTCGGGCTTGAGGCCGCCGTCGCCGTTGCGCGGGCCCTGGCTGGAGAAGTCGGCGAGGACGTCCTGCTTGTCCACCGCGGCGACGGTCAGGGCCGCGTCGGCGCTGCCCGGGGAGCCGATGGTGCCGGTGGTGCCGGAGCCGGGGCCCTCGTTGCCGGCGGCTATGACGAACAGCGCGCCGGTGGTCTTCGACAGCCGGTTGACGGCCTCCTCCAGCGGATCCAGCTCGGGGCTGTCGTAGCCGCCGAGGCTGAGGTTGACCACCTTGGCGCCCTGTGCGGCGGCCCACTCCATGCCGGCGAGGATGCCGGAGTCGTACCCGCTGCCGTTGTCGTCCAGGACCTTGCCGTCCAGGATCCGGGCCCCGGGCGCGACGCCCTTGTACTTGCCGTTCGCCTTCGCCCCGGAGCCCGCGGCGATGGAGGCGACGTGGGTGCCGTGCCCGACGCGGTCCACGGCGTCGGCGGCGTCGGAGAAGTTCTTCTCCTCGACCTCGACGCCCTTGAGGTCCGGGTGGGTCTGGTCGACACCGGTGTCCAGGACGGCGATCTTCACGCCCTTGCCGTCGAACCCGGACTTCCACGCCTCGGGGGCGCCGATCTGCGCGGTGCTGCGGTCCAGGGACGCCTTGCGGACGCCGTCGAGGAAGACCTTGTCGACCCCGGGCGCCGCGGAGCGGTCGGTGCCGGAGCCCTCGTCGGTCAGTGCCTCCCAGACGTCGGGCACGATCTCCGGCTCGGCGGTGACGGCCTCGCCGTTGACGCTGCGGTAGGTCCCGGTGACCTCGGTGCCGGCCGCGCGCAGCTTCTGCTTGGCCGCGGGGCGGGCACCCCGGTAGGTGACGATCAGCGGCAGGCCCTCGCCGCGTTCGCGGTACTCGGCCCGGGCCAGCTCGGTGACGTCGAACAGCCGCTGGTCGACCCGGCCGTCGCGGACCAGCTTGCGGGCGTCGGCCGGGACGACGTAGGTGCGGCCGTCGTGGCGCCGCACGGAGAACGGGACGCCCTCGCGGCCCTCGGCCCGGCGCACCGACACGGCGCCGCCGTTCTCGTCGACGGCGACCCGGTCACCGGTGACGAGGGTGACCCAGGTGACGCCGGAACGGCCCCCGGCCGTCCCGTCCGTTCCGGCAGTCCCGCCTGCGAAGGCGGCGCCGGGCGCTCCGGGTGTTCCGGCCGCCGCGGCCGGGGCGGCCGCGAGGCCGCCCGTCGCGGTGACCAGGGCGACGAGCATCGCCGCCGAGCGCGCCTTGGAGAGGCGCATGAAGGGTGTGTGCAACTTTCCCCCTGTGACAGGCGTGTCTGATGGTGGGTCCGGTCGCACGGCGCCGACCCCACTGCATACCGGGTATGCAACCAGAGTTCGAAGCCTCGCACTTGCTTTCGCACGGAATTTCTGTGATTGGCGTGAAACAAGTGGCTGATGAGGATTCAGAGGCCCGGCCCACCAGGGCCCGTCGACGGCCCCTGTTCGGCAACGGCGATCCGGTTCCCGGCCGGAGTCCCTCCCGCCCTCCGGTTCCGCCCCGCGGCGGCGGGGCCGCCCCCGGGCCCCCGTACCCTGGCCGACGCCACACCCCTGTCCGACCGGTCGCCGGACTGCCGGGGCACCGGGGCACCGGGCCACCGGGGCACCGGGCCGCCGGAGACCGGCGCCGGGAGACCGCCCGGGCAGGGGCCCGCCGAGGCCGAGGAGAACGCCGTGCCCCCAGTCAGCACCGCCGCGTCGCAGGCGGGGATGCGGCGACGGAACCTCTCCCTCGTCCTGCACGCCGTCGCCGGGCACGGCGAGATCTCGCGGGCCGCGGTGGCCGCCGAGGTCGGACTGACCCGGGCCGCGGTGTCCACCCTCGTCGAGGAACTGCTCTCCCTCGGACTGCTGGCCGAGGCGGGGCTCACCCGGCCCGGCACCGTCGGGCGTCCCGGCACCGCCCTCGTGCTCAGCGACCGCGGGCCGGCCGGGCTCGGCGCGGAGGTCGGCGTGGACCACCTCGCCGCCTGCGTGGTCGACCTGCGCGGGAAGGTCCGCGCCTCCGCCTACGCGGAGGCGCCCAACCGCGACCATCCGCCGGAGAGGGTCCTGGCCGACCTCGCCGGCCTGGTCGTCCGCGTCGCCCGGGAGGGAGCGGCCGCCGGGCTGCGGCCCGTCGGGATCACCGTCGCCGTGCCCGGACTCGTCGGGCGGGATCCCGGCACCGTGGAGCGTGCCTCCAACCTCGGCTGGGAGCAGGTCCCCGCCGGGCCCCTGCTCACCGCCGCACTGGCCGACGCGGAACCGCCCGCCGGCCCACCCGCCGGCCCACCCGCCGGCACACCCGCCGACGATCCGTCGGGCAACCCGTCGCACGCGCCCTCCGCCGGCCCCCCTTCTTCCGCCGGCCGCCTGTCCGGGCTGCCGATCGGGTTGGACAACGAGGCGAACCTCGGCGCCCTCGCCGAACTGTGGCTGGGCGGTCACGACCGCGGCCTGCGGCATTTCCTGCACGTCTCGGCGGAGATCGGCATCGGCGCGGCCCTGGTCGTGGAGGGCCGCCTGTTCCGCGGGGCGCACGGCCACGCGGGCGAGCTGGGGCACGTCCCGGTGAGGCCGGCCGGGCCGGCGTGCCCGTGCGGGGCCCGCGGTTGCCTGGAGCAGTACGCGGGCGAGGAGGCGGTGCTGCGCGCCGCGGGCCTGGACCCGGCCCGTGCCGCCGCCGAGCGCCCGGGGCCGGGCGGGCGCGTGCGGCTGCTCGCCGAACGCGCCGGGACCGACCCCGCCGTCCGGCGTGCCCTGCACCGGGCGGGGAGCGCCCTGGGGCTGGCCCTGTCCGGGGCGGTGAACGTGTTCGACCCGCAGAAGGTGGTGCTCGGCGGGGGCCTCGCCGAGCTGTCGCCGTGGCTGCTGCCCGGGATCGAGTCGGAGCTGCGCCGCCGGGTGACGGACCGCCACTGGCCGGACGGTGCCGTCGCCGTGTCCTCGGTGGGCCGTGAGGGACCGCTGCTGGGGGCGGCCAACAGCGTCGTCCGGTCGGTCCTGGACGACCCGACGTCCGTCCGGCCGCGCGAGGACCCTTCCTGACGGCCTCTCCCGAGGGCCCTTCCTGAGTCCCCCCGAGGACCCCTCCCGGTTTCTTTCCCGGGGTCCCCCCCGAGGGGAAGTCCCGGGGTTCGCCTCCGGCTCCTCTCCGCCCCGCGCGGGCCCGCGCGGGGGTGTGCGCCGTGCGTTCCCGGTCTCCGACAGCCCTCCGCTGTGAGGGAGTTCACCACCGAACGGCATGTTACCGGCGGTAGCCAATGCCGGTCGGCTGTCGTACTGTCACCCGGAACGGGACGTAAGTCAGGGGACCAGGGGATCGGTGCGATCTCGGGGAAGGGGCCGCCATGAGCGTCGAGAGACACATTCGCAGACACGCCCGCAGGGGTCTGGGCGGGGCCGCCGCGGCCGTGATGGCGATGACGGCGCTGACCGCGTCCCAGGCGCCGATGTCGGTCGCCGCGCAGTCCGCCGCCGAGCCGAGCCCGCCGCCCGGCACCGCGATCACCGGCAACTCGCCCTACCGCACCGAACTGCCCCCGCTGAAGGCCGATCCCGAACCCGAGGCGGCCGCGCCGTCGAAAGCCCCCGACGCCCCTGACGAGGCCGCGCCCGAGGCGGGTGCCGCCGGCTCCTCGGGCGTCCCCGCCACCGTGCTCGGCGCCTACCGCCGGACCGAGACCGTCATGGCCCGCGCCGTCCCCGGCTGCAACCTGCCGTGGGAACTGCTCGCCGCCATCGGCAAGGTCGAGTCCGGGCACGCCCGCAACGGCCGGGTGACCGCCGACGGCACCGCCGCCCCGGCCATCCTCGGCCCGCAGCTCAACGGCGACGGCTTCGCCTCCATACCCGACACCGACGGCGGCCGGTACGACGGCGACACCGCCTACGACCGCGCGGTCGGCCCCATGCAGTTCATCCCCTCCACCTGGGCCTCCTGGGGCGCCGACGGCAACGCCGACGGGGTGCGCGACCCGAACAACATCCACGACGCGACGCTCGGCGCGGGCCTGTACCTGTGCGCCGACGGCCGGAACCTGGCACGGGCGGCCGACCTGGACCGGGCGGTCCTCGGCTACAACCACTCCTCGGAGTACCTGGCCACCGTCAAGTCCTGGCTGGGCTTCTACGAAACCGGCGTGCACCGGATCCCGGACACCGGTGCCACCGGCCCCGTCGGCATCGGCATCGGCATCGGCACGGACGCAGGCGGCACCGGGAGCACCGACGCCGGCCGGAAGCCCGGCGACAAGGGCTCCGAGGGCAAGAAGGACGAGAAGGAGAAGGAGAAGGGGAAGGACGAGAAGCCCGCGGACTCCGGCTCCGGCTCCGGCAAGGGGGACGGCTCCGGAAAGACCCCCTCCCCGGGCGCCGGTTCCGGCTCGGGCAAGCCGTCCTCCCCCACCCCCACCCCCTCCGACCCTGCCCCGGCGCCCGAGCCGGAGCCCGGGACCCCGACCGCCCCGGCGCCTTCCACACCTGCGCCCTCCTCCCCGGCACCCGAGCCGGAGCCCGCGCCGGAGGAGCCGCAGGAACCCGGCTGCCTGACCCCGATCATCGAGAAGATCACCGGCGTCTGCCTCATCCCCCTGCCGCCCTCCTGATCCCGCCCCCGCCCGCGTTGCCCGGCCGTGTTTCCGGTCTGCCGCCTGCGCCTCCCCGACGGTCTCCGTCGGGGAGGCAGCCCCTCCTCGGACGGCCGACGAACGGCCGAGATCGATTTGCCCCCGGCCACCGGATCGCCCAGCCTGGTTTCAGGGCCTGCTCCGCATGCCCCGGCCGGCCCCGCTCCCCGACGGCTCACCGTTCTGCGGTCCGTCGTGCGGTTCACGTGCGCGACGGGCGGGTCCGTACGAGAGGTCCCGAACGTCGGCCGCCGGTGCAGCAGAAAAAACGTTCGCCCGCAGAGAGGGGCGGAGGCGCGGCCGGAGAAAGCACGATCGGGAGCAGAGCGATGGACAAGGGCCAAGGGGTGATCGTCGGGGTCGACGGGTCGGACTCCTCGTGGATCGCGTTGGACTGGGCGTACCGCGAGGCGGCCCGGCGGAGGACGCGGCTGCGGGTCCTGCACGTCCGGGGAATCGCCCATCCCCTGCAGCACTGGCTCCGCCGCAGGTCCGCCGCCGCTCCTCCCGGGTCCGACCGCGTCCTGGAGGAGGTCGACGGGCACCTGCCCGAACTCGCCGACGCGCCCGCCTCCGTGGAGAAGTCCGCGCCCGCAGCGAAGCTCAGCACGCTCAGTCCGGCCCCGGACCTCGTCGAGTACTCCAAGGACGCGGAACTCCTCGTCCTGGGAGCCGTCGGTTCCAGCGGCACGCGGGAGCACCTGTTCGGCTCGACCGCGCTGAGGTGCGCCGCCTCCAGCTCCTGCCCGACGGTCATCGTCCGCGAACAGCCGCACGAGGTCAGGAGGGTCCTGGCGGGCATCGACGGTTCGCCGAACCAACTCGACGTGCTGCGTTGGGCGTTCAACGAGGCGGACCGGCACCGGGCCGAACTCCGCGTCGTCCACGTGATCTGGCCCTGGGAGTGGCCCCCGTACTCGGAGTCCGAGACGGCGCAGGCCGCGCGGCAGATGGTGAGGTTCGCCGTCGAGCAGTTGCCCGCGAGCCCCAGCGGCCGGGGGGTGTCCGTGGTGGCGGAGGTCGTCCGGCACAAGCACCCCGCCCAGGAGCTGCTGGACAGGGCGCGGGACGCCGATCTCCTGGTCTGCGGATCGTTGGGGACGGGTTCCGGGGAGGTCTCCGCCTCGCTCGTCCACGCGGCGGCGAAGCACCTTCGCGGAGCGGCGGAGGCGGGGGCGGAGGCGGCTTCGGCTGCGGACCGCACGGCGCACGCCTTCCCTTCGCACGTGGTGGTCGTTCCCACCGAGCCCGAACCCAAATTCTCCTGGGAATGGGACGAGTTGGTCGAGGAGGAGCGCGACTGGAACCGGCAGCAGTTCGCTCCGCAGCCCGACGACGTCATGCGTTTCGAGCTTCCCTGAGGTGCTGCACGGCCGCTCCTCCCGCGCGGGACACGGGCGCGGGACACGGGGCGCGGGTAAAGCCGCGTCAAAGGCGTGGCGCGGTACGTTCCGAATCGGAGAGACCTCCCGGTTCGCCGAGGAACGATTTCGCCCCCGGCCCTGCTCTGCCCCGAACCGAGCGGATAGTGTGAGCCGCCCGGTGCGGTCGTCCCGCGCCCGTGCGCGGGCCGCGCGCTGTCCAGGGAGTCGGCCGAGCGGGTGGCCCGGCCGTCGGACCGGGCGGTCGATCGAGCGCCCGGGAGGGGCGCGCCTGCCGGTTACGGAGGGAACACAGCAACTGTGGACACGCACGGCCGTGGGTGGACGGACGACGAGGACCCCGCAGACCAGTGGGTGTTCGACCCTGGCACCGGGAACTACGAGATGCGGCCGGGCCCCCCGGCCGCGCGACCGGACTCCGTCACCTCCCCGCCGTCAGCCACTCCCTCCGCCGGGCCCTCCGCCGCCACCAGGACCGACTCCCCCCGCCGCCGGGGCCCCGCGGCCCCGGAGGTCCCGGGGCAGCGCGGCAGGAGGCGGGCCGGCGCTGGCGCGGGGCCCGAACGGGCCGGCGGCACGCCGCCCGGCCGGCGCAAGCGCAGGGCGGAGAAGAGCGGGAAGCAGAAGGCGCTGCTGTGGACGGGCGGCGTCATGGCCTTCGTGCTGGTCGGCGGCTCGGTCGGCGCCTACCTCGTGTACGACCACTTCTTCGGGAACATCGACACGCTCCCCGACGACGGCGCGGGCACCGGCGGCTTCAGCCCGGACCGCGCGATCAACGTCCTGCTGATCGGCACCGACAAGCGGACCGGCGCGGGCAACGAGGGGTACGGCGACCGGAACAGCCCCGGCCACGCCGACACCACGATCCTGCTGCACGTCTCCAAGGACCGTACGAACACCACCGCGTTGAGCATCCCCCGCGACCTGGTCACCGACATCCCGGACTGCCCGACCACTCAGGCCGACGGCACGCAGAAGGTCATCCCGGGCACGCCGAACAAGCGGTTCAACGAGAGCCTGGGCCAGTTCGGCCGCACTCCGAGCTGCACCATGCGGACCGTCACCGAGATGACGGGGATCCGGATCGACCACTTCATGGTGGCCGACTTCAACGCGGTCAAGACGCTGACCACCGCGGTCGACGGCGTCACCGTCTGCCTCGCGAAGGACGTCGACGACCCCGACTCCAAGCTCAAGCTGTCGGAGGGCGAGCACACGATCCAGGGGGAGCAGGCGCTCGCCTTCGTGCGCACCCGCAAGAGCTTCGGCAACAGCGGGGACCTCGACCGGATCAAGACGCAGCAGCAGTTCATGAGTTCGCTGATGCGCAAGATGAAGTCCGACGACACCCTCACCGACCCGAAGAAGCTGTGGAACCTGGCCGAGGCGGCCACCGAGGCGCTGACGGTCGACTCCACGCTCAAGGACGTCGGCAAACTGCGCGCCCTGGCCATGGAGCTCAACAAGGTCGACCTGAAGAACATCAGCTTCGCCACGGTCCCGGTGACCGACAACCCCGCGGAGACGGTCAAGGCGACCGTCGTCCTCCACAGGACGAAGGCGCCCCAGCTCTTCTCGATGATCCGGGAGGACGTCTCCCTCACCGAGGTGAAGAAGAAGGAGAAGAGCAGGAAGGCGGCCGAGGAGGCGGCCAGGCTCAAGGGCCCCAAGGCCGATCCGTCGCAGGTCCGGGTGAAGGTCCTCAACGGCGGCGCCAAGGGCGGCTCGGCCCAGACGGTGCTCAACTGGCTGCAGAACGACCAGCTGATCACGAAGTCCGACAACGGCGGCAACGCGCCCGAGAACGTGGCGAAGACCCAGCTCGTCTACGCCCCCTCGCAGGCCGACCAGGCACGGCTCCTCGCCGAGGTCATGGGCCTGCCCGCGTCGGCGCTGAAGCCCACCGCGGAGGACGCCGCCGCGGGTGCCGAGCCGGAGCCGATGGCCCTCACCCTCGGCCCGGACTTCCAGGAGCCGGGCGTCCCCCTCGCGGCCCCGACAGAGGTGCCGAAGGACATCCCGAAGGTCGAGGCGGACAAGACCGTCTGCGCCGAATGACGTTTCCCGACGGGTAACCGAAAAAGCGGACCGACGCCGGGTCAGGCGCCGCTCACGGTGCCCGGCCCGGGGACGGGGCCGGACCCGAGGTCGGCGAAGTGGTCGAACTCGCCTGCCTTGACGCCGAGTATGAAGGCCCGCAGCTTCTCGGGCGTGGTGGTCACCACGACGTCCGGGTCGTCGCTCTCGCGGATCCTGACCGTCCCGTCGGGTGCGGCGGCGACGTAGACGCAGGAGGACGCCTCCTCACTGTAGGAGGACTTCTGCCAATCGAGAGCGGACACGTTCGTTCCCTTCAGATCTCTCGGACGATGCCGTGGACGAGGTCGCGCGACGCCTCCGGCGTGAGCGCGACTTCTTCCATGCGGTCCAGGACGAGCCGGTACTTCTCCACCTGGGCTGCGGCATCGATCAGTTCACTGCCGTGGGCGGTGTCGAGCTGCACCGTGTCGAGTTGTGGCACAGGACCGTACACGTAGTCGACGCCGTGACCCGTGGTGGGGAAGGAGGTCCCGCCGAAGGGGATGACAACGACCGTGATGTTGTCCCGTTCGCTCACCGCCAAGAGGTGCTTCAGCTGTGCTTCGGCCACGGCAGGACCGCCGAACTGCATACGCAACGCAGCCTCGTGGACGATCGCCGTGTATGGGGGTGCCTCCTCCTTGTGGAGGACGGCCTGCCGTTTGATCCGGAAGGAGACCCGATGTTCCACCTCGTGCGGCGGGAGCGGCGGGACGGCCTCTCCGAAGAGTGCCCTTGCATGATCGGGGGTCTGGAGCAGACCCGGAATATTGATGACCTGGCCGACCCGTAGCGCCAACGCGTGGTGTTCGAGTTCCGCCAGGTCCAGCAACCGGGTGGAGAGGACCTCCCGGTACTCCTCCCACCAGCCCTTCTTCCGGTCACCGGTCATCCCCGCCAGTGCATCGACGAGCCGTTGGTCGGAGCAGTCGTAGTTGCGGGCCATGGCCCGCACTCGGTCGGCACTCACCGCGTAGCGGCCAGCTTCGATGTTGCTGATGCGCGCCTGGTTGCCGCCCAGGAGCGCTGCGGCTTCCGTGGAGGAGATACCCGCACGCTCCCGGAGCTTTCGCAGTTCGGCTCCCAGGCGCTGTTTCCGCGCGGTCGGAGTGCTACGCGGCGGCATGATTCGCCTTCTCCTTTTCGCACACGTGGTGCAATCTTCACCCCTGGAGGGGAAATTGTAAGTTATTCCATTGTTTCTATGTAAGAAATTACATCGGCGGCCGTACGCTGCGAGTCGGACCATCGCGTCTTCTCCATCAACTCCGACTCGTCCCAGGAGACTTCCATGACCACGGCGTCCTCGCAGCGTTCTCGGCCGGAGCCGTCCGATCGGGCGGGTTACGAAGTGGAATCCGGCGTGCCGTGGGCCTACACGCTGCATCTGCCACGTGATCCGCGCGCCGTTGGGGTGGCCCGCAGGACGCTGCGGGCGGTGCTGGGCGGTTACGGGCTGCGGGAATTGGCCGACACGGCCGAGCTGCTGGCGAGCGAACTGGTCACCAACGCCCAACGGCACACCGGGGGCGCCTCGTTGATGCGGCTGAGCGGCATGGAGGGGGAACGGGTCCGAGTCGGGGTGTGGGACACCGATCCGGTGGTCCCGCCGCCGTTCGACCGGCCGCCGCGCCGGGGCGGGGAGCGGCGGGGCGGAGGGCAGCGGGGCGGGAGCGCCCCGTCCGATCCCGGGGGCGAGGGCGGGCGCGGGCTGCTGCTGGTGCGGACGTGGGCGGACCGGTGGGGCGGGTACGCGCTGGGCGAGGCGCCGTTCGGGGCGGGCGGGAAGCTGCTGTGGTTCGAGCTCGCCGCCCGGCAGGAGGGAAGGCCGGACGGCGGGCTCCCGGCGGGGTGAGCGGGCGGGGACGGGGAACGGGCGGGGCCCGGGTGCCGGATCGTCTCCGGTGCCCGGGCCCCGCCCGTCGTCGGTGCGGCGCGGGTGCGCCGCCGCCGTGCGCCGCGGGTGGCGGCGCGGTGCGCGGTCAGATCGCGCTGCCGGCCTTCCACTCCTCCCAGGACATGTTCCAGCCGTTGAGGCCGTTGTCCGGGGCGATGGTCTTGTCCGGGGAGTTCTTCACGACCACCACGTCGCCGATGAGGGAGTTGTTGAAGAACCAGGCGCCGTCCTGGCCGCTGTCGCCCGCGCCCTTGACGTCGTTCAGGCCCACGCAGCCGTGGCTGGTGTTGGCCGATCCGAAGATGGAGTCGGCGGCCCAGTAGTTGCCGTGGATGAAGGTGCCGGAGGTGCTCAGGCGCATGGCGTGCGGCACGTCGGAGATGTCGTACTCGCCCTTGCCGTCCTTGCCGACGAAGCCGACGGTGGAACCGTCCATCCGGGTCTCCTTGAACTTCTCGGAGATCACCATCTGGCCGTTGTAGGTCGGGGTCGCGGGGCTGCCGGCCGAGATCCGGAAGGTCTTGACGGTCTTGCCGTCCTGCACCACGGTCATCGTCTTCGCCCGGGCGTCGACGGTGCTGACCTGGGAGCGGCCGACCTGGAAGGTGACCGTCTTGTCCTGGATGCCCGTGACGCCGTCGGCGCCCTCGACCCCGTCGAGGTTGAGGTCGACGCTCACGGTGGAGCCGGCCTTCCAGTACTCCTCGGGGCGGAAGTCCAGGCGGGTGGGGCTGAACCAGTGCCCGACGACCTCCTGGCCGGAGCTGGAGTTGACCTTGATCGCGGACTGGACGGCGGCCTTGTCGGTGATCGCCTTGTCGAAGTTGATCGACACCGGCATGCCGACGCCGACCTTGGCGCCGTCGTCCGGGGTGAAGTAGCCGATGAAGCTGTTGGCCGGGGAGACCGTGGTGAACGTGCGGTTCACGGTCTCCTTGCGGCCGTCGGCGTCCTTCGCGACCGCCTTGACCTGGTACTTGGTGCCCCGCTCCAGCTGGCCGTTCGGCTTCCAGCCGGTCTTGTCACCGTTGAAGCTGCCCTCGACCGCGGTGCCGCTGTCCGCGGCGGTGAGGACGACCTCGGTGAAGGTGCCCTTCTTCACCGAGGCGCTGAAGGAGTTGATCGAGACGTTGTCCTGGCCCTCCTTGGCGGAGAACGTGACCTTCGCCTCCGACGAGGCCTTGGCGGCGGCGGCGTCGATCGCGGCCTGGGAGTCCGGCTTCCTCGCGGAGTCGCTGCTGCTGTCGCCGCCCCCGTCGCTGCCGCAGGCGCTCAGCGTGAGCACTCCGCTCAGCAGCACCGCCACTGCCCCGGCCGTCCTGCGTCCACGACGCCCACGACGCACGGACTGCCGTCCGGAAGGTATGCCGGTCTCCGCTGACTTCACACCAATCTCCACTTCCACAGACGCCTGTCACCACTACGACCCGTGCCCGGGCACTCCGGCACCGATGCGTGCCCGCCCATGTTCAAGGACTGGCGAAGTCCCGCGTCCGTTCCTGCCGTAACCAAACTGTGGCATACGTAACCGGGAGGCCGACGGCCGGAACCGGGCGGTCAGCCGCCGGCGCCCTCCCCGTCGGGGCCCGCCTCCCCCTCGGGGGCCTCGTCCTCGTAGAGGTCCCACTCGTCGGACTCGGGGTCGTACTCAGTGTGCACCGACTGCCAGGAGGCCTGGGCCAGCTCGATGCCGGGGATCTCGTCGACGAGGTCGAACGGGTCGATGAGGTAGGCCAGCGCCTCGGCCGGGTCGGAGTCGATGGAGGCGGCCGCGTGCTCGCGCTCGTCGTCGGGCATGTACTGGTCCTCGCGGACCTGCTCGAGGGCGGCGCTGGTCAGGGCCCCGGAATCGGTGATCTCGACGACCAGTTCGACCTGGAGGCGGATGTGGCGCGGGGTGTTGCCGGCGCCCTCGCCGTTCTCTGTGCTCATGGTTGGGCAGGGTAGGCGCAACGGCCGGTGCGGTGCGCCGGACACGACGGCCGCACCCTCCGCCTTTCCCCCGGTACGGTCATCTCACTACCATCTGGCGTGACACCCAATCCGCCGTGCTCTCAAGGGGATTCGTTGGCCATGTCGTCGAGGCGCCGTCCGATCACCGCCGCAGCGGCAGCCTCGGTGCTGCTGGGCCTGTGGTTCGTTCCGTCCGCCTCGGGCGAGGAGGCCGTGCGGTCCGGGGTGAACACCCCCGCCACGGTTGCCGTTCAGGCCCGGGCCGGATCCGCCCCCGCCGAGGCCGCCCCCGCGGCCGGGGACGACACCGCATCCGATGTGACCAACGCCACTTCAGAAACCTCCGCGGAAGAGGCGGGAGAGCAGGGCGCCGGCACCTCCGGGGACACCGGCGCGCCCGCGGCCGGCGGCGCCGCCGCGGCCGGCGGCGGAGCGGGCACGGACGCCTCCGGCGCGGCCGGCTCCGCCGACACGTCCGACACGTCCGACACGTCCGGGACTGTCCCCGCCGCCGGGTCCGCGCCCGGCACCGGCGCCGACGCCGGCCGGGCGGTCTACCTGGCTGACACCGGCAGCGTGGACACCACGCCGTACGTCACCGGCGGCCTGCTCTTCCTCGGCGTGGGCGCGGCCCTGGTGCTGCACTCCGTGCGCCGCGCGGGCGGCGCCGAGGAGGCGGACGGCGCCGCCTGACGGCGGCGACCGCCCGCCCGGGCTCCCCGCCCGGCCCCCGTCGGACGCCGGGTCAGGCCAGCGGGCCGGTGACGCCCTCCGCGGCGGCCACCAGCCGCCCCTGCCCGACGAACGCCTCCGCGGCGGCCAGGTCGGGGGCGGTGAAGCGGTCCGTGCCCGGTCCGGCGACGCCGGCGCCGCGCACCGCGGCGACCACGGCGCGGGCGGCCGGGGAGAGCACCGGGCCGCGGCCCAGGGTGTTCTCCCTGATCTCCAGCGCGCGGGTCGCGGCGACCAGCTCGACGGCCACGATGCGGGTCAGGTTGCCGATCGCGGTGCGCAGCTTGCGGGCCGCGGACCAGCCCATCGAGACGTGGTCCTCCTGCATGGCCGAGGAGGGGATGGAGTCCACCGAGGCCGGCACGGCGAGCCGCTTGTTCTCGCTGACCAGGGCGGCCTGGGTGTACTGGGCGATCATCAGGCCGGAGTCGACGCCGGGGTCGTGGGCGAGGAACGGCGGCAGGCCGTGCGAGCGGTTGGCGTCCAGCAGCCGGTCGGTGCGGCGCTCGCTGATCGACCCGAGGTCGGCGACGGCCACGGCGAGGAAGTCCAGCACGTAGCCGACGGGCGCGCCGTGGAAGTTCCCGTTGGACTCCACCCTGCCGTCGGGGAGCACCAGGGGGTTGTCCACCGCCGCGGCCAGCTCGCGCTCGGCGACGAGCCGGGCGTGGGCGAGGGTGTCGCGGCCCGCGCCGGCCACCTGGGGTGCGCAGCGCACCGAGTAGGCGTCCTGCACGCGCGGGGCGGCGGGGAGGCCGTCGATGCCGCTCTGGTGCCGGCCGGTCAGCCCGGACCCGGCCAGTACGCGCCGCATGTTCCCGGCGCTGGCGGCCTGCCCCGGGTGGGGGCGGACGGCGTGCAGTTCGGGGGCGAGGACGCGCTCGGTGCCCATCAGGGCCTCCAGCGTCAGCGCCGCGGCGATGTCGGCGGAGGTGAAGAGCCGCTCCAGGTCGGCGCAGGCCATGACGAGCATGCCGAGCATGCCGTCGGTGCCGTTGATGAGCGCCAGCCCCTCCTTCTCGCGCAGCACCACGGGTTCGATGCCGGCCTCGGCGAGGAGCTCGGCGGCGGGGCGGACCGTGCCGTCGGGGCCCTCCGCCTCGCCCTCGCCCATCAGGACCTGCGCGCAGTGGGCGAGCGGCGCCAGGTCGCCCGAACAGCCGAGGGAGCCGTACTCGTGGACGACGGGGGTGATGCCGGCGTTCAGCACGGCCGCCATGGTCTCCGCGACGACCGGGCGCACCCCGGTGTAGCCGGAGGCCAGCGTCTTCAGCCGCAGGAACATCAGGGCCCGGACGACCTCGCGCTCGACCCGCGGGCCCATGCCGGCGGCGTGCGAGACGACCAGGGAGTGCTGGAGGCGGCCGCGCAGCGCGGGGTCGACGTGGCGCACCGCGAGGGCGCCGAAGCCGGTGGAGACGCCGTAGACCGGGTCGGGCCCGCCCGCCAGGTCGTCGACGATCTTCCGGGCCGCGGCGATGCCGTCCAGTGCGGCGGGGGACAGTTCGACCCGCGCGCCGCCCCTGGCCACCGCCAGTACGTCGTCCGCGCCGGCCCCCGAGGGCTCGACCACCACAGTGTGCATATTCATATTCAGAAACCCTAGATACTGAAAAGGAAGTTGTCACGCCCCCCGGATATCCTCGATCCATGGCACGGAGCACGATCCGCCGCAAGGTACTCCGGCTCGACGGCGACCGGAGCACGGGCCGCCCCGACTCGCTCGCGGCGGAGGAGCCGCTGGAGATCCGGATCGGCGGCACCCCCCTGACCGTCACCATGCGCACCCCGGGCCACGACTTCGACCTGATGGCCGGGTTCCTCGTCGGCGAGGGCGTGATCACCCGGCCCGACCAGCTGCGCTCGATGCGCTACTGCGCCGGCGCCGGCCCCGACGGCGCGAACACCTACAACGTGCTGGACGCGGTCCTGGCCCCCGGCACCTCCGCGCCCCTGACCGCCAACCGCTCGATGCTCACCACCAGCGGCTGCGGCATCTGCGGCAAGGACAGCATCGAGGCCGTGCGGCTGAAGAGCCCGTTCCCGGTCGGGGAGGACCCGGTGCGCCTGACCCCCGAGGTCCTCTACGGGCTGCCCGACGCACTGCGCGCCGCGCAGCGGGCGTTCGACAGCACCGGCGGCCTGCACGCCGCGGGGCTGTTCACCGCCGACGGCCGGCTGCTGTGCGCCCGCGAGGACGTGGGCCGGCACAACGCCGTCGACAAGGTGGTCGGCCAGTCGCTGCGCGAGGGACTGCTGCCCCTGTCCGGCCGCGTCCTGATGGTCAGCGGCCGGGCCTCGTTCGAGCTGACGCAGAAGGCGGCGATGGCCGGCGTGCCGGTGCTGGCCGCGGTCTCCGCCCCCTCCTCCCTGGCCGTGGAGCTGGCCGAGGAGGTCGGCCTGACGCTCGTCGGCTTCCTGCGCGGCCGCACCGCCAACGTCTACACCCACCCCCACCGCGTCGCGGTCTGACCCGCAGGGCGGCGCGGGACGGGGGCCGGGCCCGGGGGCCGGGAGGGGCCGGCCGGGGCTCAGGGCGCGGGCTCCCGCCCGCCGCGGTCCTGCCCGCCGCGGTCCTGCCCGCCGCGGTGCAGTGCTCCGCGGAAGCGGCGGCGCTCGTCCGACTTCGGCGGCGCGGCCTCCACCAGTTCGATCACCGGGTCCGGGTCGCCGCCGCGGCCGGCGACGACCGGGTGCCGGGAGCGCGCCGCCTTCGCCCGGTACTGGGCCGCGTCCGCCAGGCGGAACAGCCTGCGGGCGGAGGTCACCTCGCCGATCGGGTCACCGGTGGAGGCGACCCCGCAGGCCACGCCCTCCCCGTGCTCCAGTTCGTCCGCGCGCCGGCACAGCTCCTCCGCCACCCGGACCACCTCGTCCGCCTCCGGGCCCGCGGCCAGCAGGCAGAACTCGTCCCCGCCGAGCCGGGCCGCCAGCGTGCCCGGCAGCATCGCCCCGCACAGCGACAGGACCGAGCCGAATCGTTCCAGCAGCCGGTCGCCGACGTCGTGGCCCAGGGTGTCGTTGACCCCCTTGAGCCCGTTGAGGTCGCAGACCACCAGGCTGACCACCGTGCCCCGGGCACGGTGGTGCTCCAGCGCCTCGTCCATACGGGCGTCGACCGCCCGGCGGTTGGCCAGACCGGTCAGCGGATCGGTGAACGCCAGCTGCCGGACCTCCTCCAGCCGGTCCGTCTGGGCGATCCCCGCCGCGATCACCGCGGCCAGCACGGTCGCGAAGTCCGCGTCCGCCCGGTCGAAGACCGGACGGCCGGGCATCCGGGCCAGGTACAGCTCCCCCCAGGCCCGCCCGCGCAGCACTATCGGGGCGACGACGCAGCAGGCGCGGCCGCGCCTGCGCAGCGCGGCGACCCGCTGGTGACGGTAGGTCCCCTGCTCCTCCGGGCCGTCGGCGGTCTCCACCCAGGCGTGCGGCTCCCCTCCGGAGGCCCAGCGCTCGTGCAGGAAGCCGACGATCTCGGGGAAGTCGTGGACGGGGTACCCCTCGTCCTTCGGCAGGGCCTCCTCGCCCGGTGCCAGCAGGCCGTCGTTGACCAGCACCTTCAGCCGCCCGGACGCCCGCTCCCACTCGGAGATCGCGGCGAACTCCGCACCCATGGCCGCCCTGGCGCCGGCCGCGGCGGCGCGGATCACGTCGCAGGGGCCCTGCGCGGCCGCCATGGCCTGCGCGAGCTTCACCACGGCCCGCAGCCCCGCGTCCTCGCCCACTGGCCGTCCCGTCTCCCGATCACCGCTCCCACGCCGCGCAGGAGTCCCAGAATAGAGGCTTTCACTCCTTTCATCCCGCGCGGGGAGGCCGGGCGGACGCCCGCGGGAAGGCCGCACGGGCCGGGGGGTCATCTCCCCGGACGCCCGCGGCTCACTCCCCCGGCCACTCGGGGGTGCGCTTGTCGTTGAAGGCCGCGACGCCCTCGTGGCGGTCGCCGGAGAAGGCGACCGTGCGCCAGGCGGCGTCCTCGACCTCCAGCCCGGAGCGCAGGTCCATGCCGTGCCCCAGCCGCAGGGCCCGCTTGGCCGCCCGCAGCCCGACCGGGGAGTTGACGGCGATGCGGTGGGCCAGCGCCAGGGCCTCGGCGCGGTCCTGGCCCTCGGCGGCCAGGAAGTCGACCATGCCGAGCTCCAGTGCCTCGCCCGCGGGCACCCGGCGCGCGGTGAAGACGAGCTCGGCGGCGCGCGCCGCGCCGACCCTGCGCGGCAGCAGCTGGGTCCCGCCGCCGCCGGGGATCACCCCGACGGAGACCTCGGGCAGCCCGACCACGGCGGTCGGGTCGGCGACGATCAGGTCGCACGAGAGCGCCAGCTCGTACCCGCCGCCCAGGGCGAAGCCGTGCACGGCGGCGACCGTGGGCATCGGCAGCTCGAGCACCCCGGTGTAGGCGGCCCGGGCGTGGGGGCGCTGGCGGGCCAGCTCGGCGTCGGACCAGCCGTTGCGCTCCCTCAGGTCGGCACCCACGCAGAACGCCCGCTCGTGGGAGGAGGTCAGCACCACGACACGGGCGGTGCGGTCGGCCGCCAGGGCCGCGGTGGCCTCGGCGACGGAGGCGGCCATCGCGGTGGAGACGGCGTTCATCGCCTTGGGGCGGTCCAGCACCAGCTCGACCACGTGCCCGTGCCGGCGCACCGCCACGTACTCCCCGTACCGCTGCTCCTCGTGCGTGCCGCCCTGCTGCGTGCTGTCCATGGCTCCCGGCCCTCCCGGTGTCGGCGCCCGCCCGCGGTGCTCCGCGGGCGTTCCGCGGGCCATGATCGCCTCCGGGGCGCCCCGCCTCAACCCCCGCCCGCGGACGCGGGCCGGCCGCACCCGCCCGGGCGGCCGGTCAACCCGCGGCGGAGGGCCGCCGCGTGAGCTGCCAGGGCTCGACCACTCCGAGGCCGCGGACGGGGCGGCGCCACATCGGCTGGAGGGCGAAGCGGTAGGCGGAGGCACCGCCCTCCTTCTCCTCCTCCGCGGCCTCGACCTCCGACAGCGGCGCGTCGCCGTCCCGGGCCAGCGCCCCGGCCATCTCGCCGTCGACGAGCACGGCGTCCTTGGGGGCTATGGAGGTCAGCCGGCTGGCCAGGTTGACGGTGGTGCCGAAGACGTCGCCCATCCGGGTGGTGACGGTGCCGAAGGCGATGCCGACGCGGAGGGCCGGCATGGTCTCGTCGTGCCGCATCGACTCGATCAGCCGCAGGCCGATCTCCGCCGCGGTGCCGGCCTCGCTCGCGACGTAGAGCACCTCGTCGCCGAGGGTCTTGATCAGCCGGCCGCCGTGCGCGACGACCAGGTCGGCCGCGGTGGTCTCGAACGCCTCCACCAGCTCGCCGAGCTCCGACTCCTCCAGCCGCTTGGACAGCCGGGTGAAGCCCACGAGGTCGGCGAACCCGACCGCCATGCGGCGGTGGACGCTCTCCTCGTCGTCGGCGGACTGCATCACCCGGCCGGTGGCGGCGGCGAGCTGGCGGCGCCAGACGTAGATCAGGAACTCCTCCAGGTCGGGCAGGAGGAGCTCGATCAGCGGATAGGTGACCTCGCTGCGGCTCAGCCCGGCCTCCGGGGCCTCGGTCAGCCCCTCCAGGAAGGAGTCGATCTGCCACTCGGCGAGGCGGGCGGTGGTCTGCCCCGTGGAGCGGGCGACCTGGACGGCCATAGGCTCGCTCAGCAGCCCGGCCTCGACCAGGCCGGACAGGCGGCGCAGGGCGATGACGTCCGCGTCGGTGAGGGCCTTGGCCTGGCCGATGTCGGCGAAGCCCATGGCGCGCCAGAAGCGGGCGGCCAGCTCCATGGGGACGCCGGCGGTGCGCGCGGCCTGGAACGGGGTGTACTGGCGCTCGGCGCCGAGGATCAGCTGCTCCAGCCGGATCGCGAGCGGGTCCTCGTCGGTCTCCCCGCCGCCGACGGCCTCCACGGCCGCGTCCGCGCCGGCTCTCCCGGCGGTGCCGGCGGGCCCGAAGCCCGGTTCCCGGTCGTCGCGCCCGTGCTCGCCGGACCCGTCCCCGCGGACGGCGGCCCCGCCGTCCGCCGCGGTCCCGCCGTCCTCGGCGGCCGTCCGGCGCGGGTCGGCTCCCGTGCCCTCCACGCTCACCGCCCGCCCCCTGTACCTGGCCTGTGCACTGCCCTTCCGCCCGTCAGGTCCGTCGTGCCGGTCTGCACCCGTCGGCCCCCCACGATACGGCAGATGTGCTCCAGCTCACTCCGCGCTCGGCGTGCCGCGGACGCCGTTGCCGCCGGACGGCCGGACGTGCACGACGTCGCCGGCGCCGACCGGCCGCAGGCCGTCCCCGGTGGCCACGACCAGGCGGCCGGTGTCGTCGATCGCGACGGCCTCGCCCTCGAGCGACTCCCCGCCGGGGAGTTCGGCGCGCACGGTGCGGCCCAGGGTCGCGCAGCCGGCCGTGTAAGCCTCGTGCAGGCGGGACGCGCCGGGGTCGGCGCCCACCTCGCGCCACCGCCCGTACCAGTCGGCGATCGAGCGCAGCACGGCGCGCAGCAGCGGGTCGCGGTCGGTCTCCGCGGCGCCGGCCAGTTCCAGCGAGCCGGCCGTGGGGACGGGCAGCTCGTCGGCGCCGAGGGTGACGTTGAGCCCGATGCCGACGATCAGGGCGCCCTCGCAGCGCTCGGCGAGGATGCCGCCGGCCTTGCGCTCCTCGCCGTCGACGGTGACCAGGATGTCGTTGGGCCACTTGAGTGCGGTGTCGACGCCTGCGGTGCGGGCCAGGGCGCTCGCCGTGGCGACGCCGACCAGCAGCGGCAGCCAGCCCCAGCGGGCCACCGGCACGGCGTCGCCGGGGCGCAGCAGCACGGAGAAGAAGAGCCCGGAGCGGGCCGGGGCGCTCCAGCGCCGGTCGAGCCGGCCGCGCCCGGCGGACTGCTCCTCGGCCACCAGCACGGCGCCCTCGGGCGCGCCGGAGCGGGCCCGCGCGCCCAGATCGCTGTTGGTGGAACCCGTGACATCCACCACATCGAGGCTGGTCCACAACGACCCCGGGACGACCAGCGCACGGCGCAGCGCGGCGGCGTTCAACGGCGGTCTGCGCAGGTCGGACCAGCGTGAGGGGCCCGTACCGGGCTGCTGCGGGGTCATGCGACCAGCCTATGCCGCCGTAGGCGGAACCCGACAAAGACGTGCCGACGGCACTGTGTCCAACGCCGCACGGCCGCCCTGCACCTGCGCGGATACGCTACGAAGCGGCGCACAGCGCCATCGGTATGGTCCGTACAAGAGCAACCAGAGCAGGAGAACCGCTTCGATGGCCGAGTCGGAGATCGACATCCACACCACCGCGGGCAAGCTCGCGGACCTGCGACGGCGCATCGAGGAGGCGACCCACGCCGGCTCGGCGCGTGCGGTGGAGAAGCAGCACGCCAAGGGCAAGCTGACCGCCCGCGAGCGGATCGACCTGCTGCTGGACGAGGGCTCCTTCGTCGAGCTGGACGAGTTCGCGCGCCACCGCTCCACCAACTTCGGGCTGGAGAAGAACCGCCCCTACGGCGACGGCGTCGTCACCGGCTACGGCACGGTCGACGGCCGCCCGGTGGCCGTCTTCTCGCAGGACTTCACCGTCTTCGGCGGCGCCCTCGGCGAGGTCTTCGGGCAGAAGATCGTCAAGGTGATGGACTTCGCGCTGAAGAACGGCTGCCCGGTCATCGGGATCAACGACTCCGGCGGCGCCCGCATCCAGGAGGGCGTCAGCGCGCTGGGCATGTACGGCGAGATCTTCCGCCGCAACACCCACGCCTCCGGCGTGATCCCGCAGATCTCCCTGATCGTCGGCCCCTGCGCGGGCGGCGCGGTCTACTCCCCCGCGATCACCGACTTCACGGTGATGGTCGACCAGACCTCGCACATGTTCATCACCGGCCCGGACGTCATCAAGACGGTCACCGGCGAGGACGTGGGCTTCGAGGAGCTGGGCGGCGCCCGCACCCACAACTCGACCTCCGGCGTCGCGCACCACATGGCGGGCGACGAGAAGGACGCCATCGAGTACGTCAAGGCGCTGCTGTCGTACCTGCCGAGCAACAACCTCGAGGAGCCCCCGGCCTTCCCCGAGGAGGCCGGCACCGAGGTCACGGACGAGGACCTGGAGCTGGACACGATCGTCCCGGACTCGGCGAACCAGCCGTACGACATGGTCAAGGTCATCGAGAGCGTCCTCGACGACGGCGAGTTCCTGGAGACCCAGGCCCTGTTCGCGCCGAACATCGTCACCGGCTTCGGCCGGGTCGAGGGCCGCCCGGTCGGCATCGTGGCCAACCAGCCGATGCAGTTCGCCGGCACCCTGGACATCGACGCCTCCGAGAAGGCCGCGCGCTTCGTCCGCACCTGCGACAGCTTCAACGTCCCCGTGCTGACCTTCGTGGACGTGCCCGGCTTCCTGCCCGGCACCGACCAGGAGTACGGCGGCATCATCCGCCGCGGCGCCAAGCTGATCTACGCCTACGCCGAGGCCACCGTCCCGCTGATCACCGTGATCACCCGCAAGGCGTTCGGCGGCGCGTACGACGTCATGGGCTCCAAGCACTTGGGCGCCGACCTGAACCTGGCCTGGCCGACCGCGCAGATCGCGGTCATGGGCGCCCAGGGCGCGGTGAACATCCTGCACCGCCGCGCGCTGGCCGAGTCCGACGCCCCCGACGAGCTGCGGCAGCAGCTGATCGCCGAGTACGAGGACGCCCTCCTCAACCCCTACGTGGCGGCCGAGCGCGGCTACGTTGACGCGGTGATCATGCCGTCCGAGACCCGCAGCCACCTCGTGAAGGCGCTGCGCGTTCTGCGGAACAAGCGCGAGAGCCTCCCGCCGAAGAAGCACGGCAACATCCCCCTGTAAGCCCCGTTAAGGAGAAGCTCCGGTGATCAACGTCGTCAGGGGCAATCCCGCCCCGGAGGAGCTGGCCGCGGTCGTGGCCGTCGTGCACGCCCGTGCCGCCGCGGCCGCCGCGGCCGGCGGGGAGGGGAAGGGGCCGGTCTCGGAGTGGGCCGACCCGGCCCGCACGATCCCGCGCCGCCTGCCCCACCCGGGCCCGAAGGCCTGGCGTTCCTCCTTCTGGCCGCAGTAGGCGGCCTCCCGCCCGCGCGGCCCCGGCACCCGGGGCCGCGCGGGCGTTCCGCGTTCCGTGACGGCTTCGGCGCCTGAGTACGCGTACTCAGGCGCCGGAGCCGTCACCGGACGCACCCTGGAAGGATGCTGTGGTCCGACCCTTCCCAGGAGCCGCCCGAGGAGATGCGGCAGGTCCAGGCGATGCTGCGCAGGGCGGGCGTCGTGCTGGCCGTGGCCGTCTTCGTGGTCATGGTGCTCCTGGGGCTGTAGTCCCCGCCCCGCCTCTCCGTCCCCCATGGATCACGCCGGTTCCCGCCCGGCGGTTCCCCACCCCCTACGCTGGTCCGCATGAGTGACAAGCGCGCCCTCGTCCTGGCCTCCGCCTCCCCCGCCCGGCTCGGCCTGCTGCGGCAGGCGGGGATGGACCCGAAGGTGATCGTCAGCGGTGTCGACGAGGACGCGCTGTCCGCGCCGACCCCCGCGGAGCTGGCCCTGGTGCTGGCCGAGGCCAAGGCGCACGCCGTGGCGGGACTGCCCGAGGCCGCGGGCGCGCTGGTCGTCGGCTGCGACTCCGTGCTGGAGCTGGACGGGCGGGCGCTGGGCAAGCCGTCCGACGCCGAGGAGGCCGTGGTCCGCTGGAAGTCGATGCGCGGCCGCTCCGGTGTGCTGCGCACCGGGCACTGCGTGGTCGACACCGCGAGCGGCCTGCGGGTGTCCGAGACGGCCTCCACCACGGTCCGCTTCGGCACCCCCGACGACGAGGAGATCGCCGCCTACGTCGCCTCGGGCGAGCCCCTGTACGTGGCCGGGGCGTTCACCCTGGACGGGCGTTCCGCGCCGTTCGTGGAGGGCGTCGACGGCGACCCCGGGAACGTCATCGGGCTCTCGCTGCCCCTGCTGCGCCGGCTGCTGGCCGGCCTCGGCGTGCGCATCACCGACCTGTGGGCCTGAGACCTGCCCCGCTCGACCACAGTCCCGCGCAGCCTGGACACCGCGCCGCCGTGTGCGAGGTGTTCCTGACCGACTCCGCCCGGACCTCCGAGCGGGAGGTCCTCGTGGCGGCCCGGCTTCCGCGCGTGCACAGCCACTACAGCGGTCACACGGCCACCCCGGCGTCGAACGGCTGCGCCCCGTCGTGGACGAGGTGATCGACCGGCGCTTCTCGGCCCTGCGGCGCCAGAACCGGCCCGCCAACCCCCGGCACCCGCAGTTCGGCCGTGGACGGACTGCGCTCCACGACGACGGTCCGTACGCGCCGTGCAGGCCGAGTTCGCATGCGGGCAGCATCCCCACGGGGCCACCGCCGTCGACGGCGACGGCGACGGCGACGGCGAAGTGCTGGACGGGGGCGGGCACACGGGCTCCTCGTGGTCGGCCGGGGTCACCGGGACCGGAACCGGGGAGTGCGGAACCGGGGACGGCGCGGCGGGCTGTCGGGGTGGCGGGCGTCGGACTGTCGAGGCGTCGGGCCGTCGGGGTGTCGGGCGTCGGACTGTCGAGGCGTCGGGCCGTCGGGGTGTCGGGGCGTCAGGCGGAGGGCTGCCGGGCGGGGCGGCCGCGCAGCAGGGCCACGACGAGCAGGCCGAGCAGCAGGCAGACGCCGGCCAGGGTCCACAGGACGGTGTGGAACGCTCCGTCGTAGGCGGTGACGAGGAATTCGGTGAGGCCGGCCCGGTCGGCCGCCCCGGCCGCCTCCACCGCGCCGGACAGGTCGCCGGCGGCCAGGTCGCCGGCGACGGCGGGCGTGCGGTCCGCTCCGGCGAAGTCCCCGATGCCGTCCCGGACCCTGCCGGTGACCGCGGTGGCCAGCAGTGCGCCGTAGACGGCGACGGCGACGGCCTCGCTGCCCAGGCGCAGGGTGTTGAGGAAGCCGGCCGCCATGCCGGCCCTGGCGTCGTCGACGAGTTCGAGGGCCTGGCCGTCGACGAGTCCGGCGGACAGGCCCATGCCGGCTCCGGTGACGAGCATGGGCAGGGCCACCACGGCGACGACGGGGTCCGGGCCGAAGAGGGTGAGGCCGACGTCGCCGGCGACGAGGCAGACGAGGCTGACGCGGATGAGGGTGAGCGGTGCGACGCCGCGGCCGACGAGCTCGGCGGCGAGCATCGGGCAGACCAGCACAGGGAGGGTCAGGAGCACCATGGTGGCGCCGGCCGCGCTGCTGCCGAACCCGGCGACGGCGGTGAGGTAGCTGGGCAGGTAGGTCAGCATCGTCACGAAGCCGAAGGAGGCCGCGACGGGGACCATGCACAGGGCGAGGAAGCGGCGGTCGCCCAGCAGGCCCAGGTCGAGCAGGGGGTACTCGGTGCGCTTCTCCACCAGGACGAAGACGGCGAGGGCGGCGGCGGAACCCGCGAAGAGCCCGAGCACTCCCGGGGAGGCCCAGCCCCACTGCGAACCCTGGACGATGGCGGTGGTCAGCAGCATCGTCGCGACGACGAAGACGACGCTGCCGGGCACGTCGAGGCGGGCGCCCTCGCGGCGGACGCGCGGGAAGCCCTTGGCGACGGCGGGCAGTGCGGCCGGCACCAGGCCCAGGGCCAGGGCGTGGAGGCCGAACACCCAGCGCCAGCCGAGGTTCTCGACGAACAGGCCGGAGAGGCTGGGGCCGACCGCGACCCCGACGCCGGCGACGGTGCCGAAGAGGGCGAAGGCGCGGGTGCGCTCGGGCCCGGCGAAGACGGTGGCGAGGATGGCGCTGCCGCAGGCGAAGATCGCGGCTCCGCCGACTCCGGCGAGGGCGCGGGCGACGTCCAGCAGCACCACGTTCCCCGCGAGGGCGCCGGCCAGGGAGGCGACGGTGTAGACCGCGGCGCCCAGGGCGAAGGCGCGGAGGCGGCCGATGATGTCGGCGACCGAGCCCCACACCAGCGTTGAGCAGGCGAAGGCGACGTTGAAGGCGTTGACGACCCACTGGAGGGGGACGAGGCCGGCGTGGGTGTCGCTGCCGATGTCGGGCAGCGCGACGGCCGTCCCGGAGATCGAGGTGGGGACGACGAAGACGGCGAGCAGGACGGCGGCCAGGGTGAGGGCCCGCCGGGGGACGGGCCCGGTGTCCGGGACGCCTTCGGCGGCGTCCTGTGCCGCGGGGGCATCGGTGTGCGTGGTCATGGAGGTCTCTCCGGCGCTCGGCCCGTCCCGCGACGGGCTAGGTACGGCAAGGATCGAACCTCATCGTGGCACGCGGCGAAGGTACGATGCAAGCAGAACCCCTGGGGCGCGCGCCCCGCGCGACGCCCGAGCCGGAAGGAGTCGGACGGTGCCCGACGAAGAAGGCCACCCCTCACGCGAGGAGATGGACCTGCGGTGCGTGATGAACGCGCTCGCCGACCCGCTGCGCTACCAGGTCGTCTCGGCGCTGGTGAAGGACGCGGAGGACAAGGAGCGGCACTGCAGCTCCTTCGGCCTGCCGGTGTCGAAGTCGACCCGCACGCACCACTTCAGGATCCTGCGCCAGGCCGGGCTGATCCGGCAGGTCGACCGCGGGAACAGCCGCATGGCGCACCTGCGGCGCGCCGACCTCGACGCCCGCTTCCCCGGACTGCTGGACCTGATCAGGCAGAACCCTGCGGCGCTTCCAGGTTCGGACTGAGCGGACCGGTGCCGGGCACGGCCCCGTCGGGCGACCCGTCGCCGCCGCCCCGCCCACTGTCGTCCCGCTCGCCGTCGCCCCGCTCGGCGTCGCCCCGCTCGCCCAGGACCACCAGACTGAGCACCTGCGCGCACAGCAGGAGCATCATCACACCGAAGGCCGCCCAGCCGACCAGCGCGGCCCCGGCCGCGCCCACCACGGCGGTCACCACGGCCGCGGAGATCAGCAGGACGCGGCCGAAGCGCCCGGGGGCGCGGTCGCGCACCGCCGCGACCACCAGCACCAGGGCGCAGGAGAGGAAGTACAGCGCGGTCAGCACCGCGCCGGCCCACGCACCCTTCGAGGCGGCCGCGGGGTCCATGCCGGCCAGCGACATCTGCTGGTAGTCGACCATGACCCCCATCACGTAGTTGACCAGGGCGAACCCGGCCGCCTCCGCGACGAGCAGAGCCGCCGTCACCGCGAGCACCGTCCTGCGCATCCCGCTGCCACCTCTGCCGTCGAGCCGTAGTTACCGCCGGTATCCGGTCAGCACGAAGGCTACTAACGGGTAACCGGGGGGACAAGGGGCGTGCACCGCATCCGCGCCCCTCCGCAGCTCCCGTCGCACCCCCGCCGCAGCTCCCGTCGCAGCTCCCGGCAAAGTTTCCCGGTGCCCTTCGTAGGAAGCCCACAAAAAATCCCTCTGCCGCACCTCCACCTCCCACCGAGATCCAGCCCACACCCGGAGCGTCCCACCACCGGGCGAAACGCGGCGTACCTTGGGATTTTCCAAGGACTCCAAGCGCGTTCGAGGGCTCCGCCCCACCCTCCGTGTGGGCAAGCTCACCACGGGGGGCACCTCGGCACGAGGTGTCGGCTGTACCTAAAATCGCCTTGGTTCAAGAAGGGAGCCATCGTGCGCAAGGTGCTCATCGCCAACCGCGGAGAGATCGCAGTCCGTGTCGCCCGTGCCTGCCGTGACGCCGGTATCGCGAGCGTAGCCGTCTACGCCGAACCGGACCGGGACGCCCTGCACGTCCGCGCGGCCGACGAGGCCTTCGCCCTGGGCGGCGACACCCCGGCCACCAGCTACCTGGACATGGCCAAGGTCCTCAAGGCCGCGGCCGACTCCGGTGCGGACGCCGTCCACCCCGGCTACGGATTCCTGTCCGAGAACGCCGAGTTCGCGCAGGCGGTCATGGACGCCGGGCTGACCTGGATCGGCCCGCCGCCGCAGGCCATCCGCGACCTGGGCGACAAGGTCGCCGCCCGCCACATCGCGCAGCGCGCCGGCGCCCCGCTGGTCGCCGGCACCCCCGACCCGGTCTCCGGCGCGGACGAGGTCGTCGCCTTCGCGAAGGAGCACGGCCTGCCGATCGCCATCAAGGCCGCCTTCGGCGGCGGCGGCCGCGGCCTGAAGGTCGCCCGCACGCTGGAGGAGGTCCCCGAGCTGTACGACTCCGCCGTGCGCGAGGCGGTCGCCGCCTTCGGCCGCGGCGAGTGCTTCGTCGAGCGCTACCTGGACCGTCCCCGGCACGTGGAGACCCAGTGCCTGGCCGACACCCACGGCAACGTGGTCGTCGTCTCCACCCGCGACTGCTCGCTGCAGCGCCGCCACCAGAAGCTCGTCGAGGAGGCCCCCGCGCCGTTCCTGACCGCCGAGCAGAACGCCGAGCTGTACCGGGCGTCGAAGGCCATCCTCAAGGAGGCCGGCTACGTCGGCGCCGGCACCTGCGAGTTCCTGGTCGGCCAGGACGGCACGATCTCCTTCCTGGAGGTCAACACCCGCCTGCAGGTCGAGCACCCGGTGACCGAGGAGGTCACCGGCATCGACCTGGTCCGCGAGATGTTCCGCATCGCCGACGGCGAGGCCCTCGGCTACGACGACCCGGTGCTGCGCGGCCACTCCTTCGAGTTCCGCATCAACGGCGAGGACCCGGGCCGCAACTTCCTGCCCGCCCCCGGCACCGTGACGAAGTTCGCCCCGCCGGCCGGCCCGGGCGTGCGCCTGGACGCGGGCGTGGAGACCGGCTCGGTCATCGGCCCGGCCTGGGACTCCCTGCTGGCCAAGCTGATCGTCACCGGCGCCACCCGGCAGCAGGCCCTGCAGCGCGCCGCCCGCGCGCTGGCCGAGTTCGAGGTCGAGGGCATGGCCACCGCCATCCCCTTCCACCGCGCCGTGGTGACCGACCCGGCCTTCGCCCCCGAGACGACCGGCTCCGAGGAGCCGTTCACCGTCCACACCCGGTGGATCGAGACCGAGTTCGCCAACGAGATCGCCCCCTTCACCGCCCCCGGCGGCGAGGAGGCCGAGGCCGAGGAGCGCACCAGCGTCGTCGTCGAGGTCGGCGGCAAGCGCCTGGAGGTCTCCCTCCCCGCCTCGCTGGGCGTCACCGCGGCGGCCGGCGCGGGCGCCGGCAAGAAGGCCCCCAAGCGGAGGGCCGGGAAGAAGGCCGGCGCCGCCGCCTCCGGCGACACCCTCGCCTCCCCGATGCAGGGCACCATCGTCAAGGTCGCCGTCGAGGAGGGCCAGGAGGTCAAGGAGGGCGACCTGGTCGTCGTCCTGGAGGCCATGAAGATGGAGCAGCCGATCAACGCGCACCGCTCCGGCACCGTCAAGGGCCTGACCGCCGAGGTCGGCGGCTCGGTCACCTCCGGCGCCGCGATCTGCGAGATCAAGGACTGAGGCACGCACCGCCGCAGCGGGCGGGGCCCGGTCGGCCGCCCGGCGTTCGCGCCGGACGGTCCGGCGGGGCCCCGCCCGCTGCCGTTGTGCTGCCGCGGGTGCCCTGTCGGGCCCGCTCAGCGGCCCCGGGGGCCCAGGCCCGCGGCCCGGCCGCCGTCGGGCAGCGCGGGGCCGCGCCCCGTCGCGCCGCGGGTGCGGCGCTGTCCCGGCATCGGCACGTCGCGCCGGCGCTGGTCCGCCTCCGACGCCTGCGTGGGGACGACGCTGACCTGCACGCCCCGGTCGGCGAGCGCCTGCAGCTCGGGCAGGGTCCGTTCGTCCGCCGCGGGCGGCTCGTCGGTCACCAGGTGGGTGATCATGTCCGTGGGCACGGTCTGGAACATGGTGTCCGTGCCCAGCTTGCTGTGGTCCGCCAGGACGACCACCTCCCCCGCCGACTGCACCAGCGCGCGGTCCACGCTCGCCGAGAGCATGTTGGACGTGGACAGCCCCCGCTCCGCGGTCAGCCCGCTGCCGGACAGGAACGCCCTGGAGACCCGCAGGCCCTGCAGCGACTGCTCCGCGCCGCTGCCGACCAGCGCGTAGTCCGAGCCGCGCAGGGTGCCGCCGGTCATCACGACCTCGACCCGGTTCGCGTGCGCCAGCGCCTGGGCGACGAGCAGGGAGTTGGTCACCACCGTCAGCCCGGGGACCCGGGCCAGCCGGCGGGCCAGCTCCTGCGTGGTGGTGCCGGCGCCGAGGACGACCGCCTCGCCCTCCTGCACCATGGCCGCCGCGGCGTCGGCGATCGCGGTCTTCTCGGCGGTCGCCAGGTGCGACTTCTGGGGGAAGCCGGACTCCCTGGTGAAACCGCCCGGGAGGACCGCGCCGCCGTGCCGGCGGTCCAGCAGGCCTTCGGCCTCCAGCGCCCGCACGTCGCGCCGTACGGTCACTTCTGAGGTCTGGACGACTCGGGCCAGCTCACGGAGCGACACCGCTCCGTTCGCACGCACCATTTCGAGGATCAGCTGGCGACGTTCTGCTGCGAACACAGCACCGACAGTAACGCCACCGACCGACTTGTTTCAGCAGTTTGCACCTAATAACGGAAGTTGTTCGTGTCGGTCCGCCCGGAATGCTATGGGACGGGACCGGCCCAGGGACGAGGTCAGCCCTGCCCCTGCATCTTGCGGGTGTGCAGCTGGCGGGCCACCTCGGCGAGCGAGCCGGACAGCGACGGGTAGACCGTGAAGGTGTTGGCGACCTGGTCCACCGTCAGGTTGTTGTCCACCGCGAGGGAGATGGGGTGGATCAGCTCGCTGGCGCGGGGGGAAACCACCACGCCGCCGACCACGATGCCCGTCCCCGGGCGGCAGAACAGCTTCACGAAGCCGTCGCGGATGCCCTGCATCTTGGCCCGCGGGTTGCGCAGCAGCGGCAGCTTGACGACCCGCGCGTCGATGCGGCCGGAGTCCACGTCCGCCTGGGTGTAGCCGACGGTGGCGATCTCCGGGTCGGTGAAGACGTTGGAGGAGACCGTCTTGAGGTTCAGCGGGGCGACCGCGTCGCCGAGGAAGTGGTACATGGCGATACGGCCCTGCATGGCGGCGACCGAGGCGAGGGCGAAGACGCCGGTGCAGTCGCCGGCCGCGTAGACGCCCGGGGCGGTGGTGCGCGAGACCCGGTCGGTCAGGACGTGGCCGGAGTCCCGCAGCTTCACCCCGGCCTCCTCCAGGCCGATCCCGCGGGTGTTCGGGACGGCGCCGACCGCCATCAGGCAGTGGCTGCCGCGCAGCACCCGGCCGTCGGCCAGGGCGACCTCGACGCCGTCGCCGACCCGCTTGGCCGACTGGGCCCGGGAGCGGGCCACGACGTTCATCCCGCGGCGGCGGAAGACGTCCTCCAGGACAGTCGCGGCGTCCGGGTCCTCGCCGGGGAGCACGCGGTCGCGGCTGGAGACCAGGGTGACCTTCGAGCCCAGGGCCTGGTAGGCGCCGGCGAACTCGGCGCCGGTGACGCCGGAGCCGACCACGATCAGCTCCTCGGGGAGCTCCTCGAGGTCGTAGACCTGGGTCCAGTTCAGGATCCGCTCGCCGTCGGGGAGGGCGTCGGGGATCTCGCGCGGGTGCGCGCCGGTGGCGATCAGCACGGCGTCGGCGGTCAGCGTCTCGGAGGAGCCGTCGACGGCCTCGACGACCACCGTGCGGGAGCCGTCGGGGGCCTGGTTCGGCTCCAGGCGGCCCCTGCCGCGCACGACGCGGGCGCCGGCGCGGGTGACGGAGGCGGCGATGTCGTGCGACTGGGCGAGGGCGAGCCGCTTGACCCGGCGGTTGACCTTGCCCAGGTCCACCCCGACCACGCGGGCGGGCCGTTCCAGGGGCGGGGTGTCGTCGGCGACGATGATGCCCAGCTCCTCGTAGGAGGAGCCGAAGGTGGTCATCACCTCCGCCGTGGCGATCAGGGTCTTGGAGGGGACGCAGTCGGTGAGCACCGAGGCCCCGCCCAGCCCGTCGCGGTCGACGACGGTCACCTCCCCCCCGAGCTGCGCGGCCACCAGAGCCGCCTCGTACCCGCCAGGTCCGCCACCGATGATCACGATCCGAGTCACGTACCCCATTGTCCCGCACGCGCCAAGCGATCACCGGACCGCCCCCCGACCGCCTCGGCCGAACGAGTGCGAAACGATTGATCCGCCGTTGGACTTCCTCCCGTACCCTTCTGACCATGTCGCTCTTCGCCGCGTACGCCGGCACCCTCGACGCGCGGCTGATGGCGCGCCGCGCACCCCACTCACCGCTGCGCAGCACGGGCTGGCTCAACGGCTGGCGGCTCACCTTCGGCGGTGAGCACATGGGCTGGGAGGGGGCGCTGGCCACCATCGTCGAGGACCCCCTCCACCAGGTCTTCGTCTGCCTGTACGACATCGCGGACATGGACGAGGAGGCCATGGACCGCTGGGAGGGCGTCCCGCTGGGCATCTACCGGCGGGCCCTGGTGCGGGTGCACACCCTGGAGGGCGACGCAGCGGCCTGGGCGTACGTGCTCAACGACTACGAGGGCGGCCTGCCGTCGGCCCGCTACCTGGGCGAGATCGCCGACGCAGCGGAGTCCGCCGGCGCCCCGCACGACTACGTGATGGAACTGCGCAAGCGCCCCTGCTGACCCGCCCGCCGCCGACCGCCCGCCACGGCGCCGGGAAGAGGCAGGACCTGTTCCGCCACCTCTTCTACGCGCGTAGGCAAAGACCGGATACCCTCATGGGCGTGATGAACGCTTCCCCCTCGGAGCTGGGCTCCGACCCCTACGCCGCAGCGGACACCGCCGCCGCCACTCTCCGTGCCCTGACCGGCGCCGAGTCGCACGACGTCGCGCTCGTCATGGGCTCCGGATGGGTTCCCGCCGCCGACGCGCTGGGCGAGCCCGACGCCGAGTTCCCGGTCACCGAACTGCCCGGGTTCGCCCCGCCGGCCGTCGCCGGCCACGCGGGGAAGGTCCGCTCGGTGCGGATCGGGGACCGGCGAGCCCTGGTCTTCCTCGGCCGCACCCACCTGTACGAGGGCCACGGCGTCGGCTCCGTGGTCCACGGCGTGCGCACCGCCGTCGCGGCCGGCTGCAGGACCGTCGTGCTGACCAACGGCTGCGGCGGGCTACGCGCGTCATTCCGCCCCGGCCAGCCGGTCCTGATCAGCGACCACATCAACCTCACGGCGACCTCCCCCATCGTCGGCGCCAACTTCGTCGACCTGACCGACCTGTACTCGCCGCGGCTGCGGAAGCTGTGCAAGGAGGTGGACGACTCCCTGGAGGAGGGCGTCTACGTCCAGCTCCCCGGGCCGCACTACGAGACCCCGGCCGAGATCGGCATGGTCCGGGCCATCGGCGGGGACCTGGTCGGCATGTCCACCACCCTGGAGGCCATCGCCGCCCGCGAGGCCGGCGCCGAGGTGCTGGGCCTGTCGCTGGTCACCAACCTCGCCGCGGGCATGACCGGCGAGCCGCTCAACCACGAGGAGGTGCTCCAGGCCGGCCGCGACTCCGCGACCCGGATGGGCGCCCTGCTCGCCCGGGTGCTCGGCCGGATCTGAGCCCGGCGGCAGGCGGGAACGGCGGGCGGGGACGGCCGGCCGGCACGACGGCGGGCGCGGTGGCCGGCCGACGACACGGAAACACACCCATCAGGAGTCGCACGTGGGAAACGACCTGGTACAGCGGGCGCAGGACTGGCTCATCGAGGACCCGGACCCGCAGACCCGCGAGGAGCTGCGGGGGCTGCTCGACGCCGTCGCCGCCGGTGACGGGCCGGCCCGGGCCGACCTGGCGGACCGCTTCTCGGGCACCCTGCAGTTCGGCACCGCGGGCCTGCGCGGCGAGCTCGGCGCCGGACCGAACCGGATGAACCGCGCCGTGGTGGTCCGGGCGGCCGCCGGCCTGGCCGGCTGGCTGCGCGCGCAGGGCCAAGGCGACGGGCTGGTCGTCGTCGGGTACGACGCCCGCCACATGTCGGAGGAGTTCGCCCGCGACACCGCGGCCGTGGTGACCGGGGCGGGCCTGCGGGCCGCGCTGCTGCCCCGGCCGCTGCCCACCCCCGTCCTGGCGTTCGCCGTCCGGCACCTGGGCGCGGCCGCCGGGGTGATGGTCACCGCCAGCCACAACCCGCCGCGGGACAACGGCTACAAGGTCTACCTGGGCGACGGCGCGCAGATCGTGCCGCCGGCCGACTCCGGCATCGCGGAGCGCATCGCCGCGGTCGGCCCCCTGGCGGAGGTCCCGCGCCCCGCCTCCGGCTGGCAGGTCCTCGACGACGGCATCGTCGACGCCTACCTGGAGCGCGTGACCGGCGTGGTCGCGGACGGCTCCCCCCGCGAGCTGTCCGTGGTCTACACGCCGCTGCACGGCGTGGGCCGGGAGGTGCTGGAGCGGGCGTTCGCCCGGGCCGGCTTCCCCGCGCCCGCCGTCGTCGCCGAGCAGGCCGACCCCGACCCGGACTTCCCCACCGTCGCCTTCCCCAACCCGGAGGAACCGGGGGCGATGGACCTGGCGTTCGCGCACGCCCGCGCCGCCGGCCCGGACATCGTGATCGCCAACGACCCCGACGCGGACCGCTGCGCGGTCGCCGTGCCGGACGCGCGCGCCGGGGGCGGCTGGCGGATGCTGCGGGGCGACGAGGTCGGCGCCCTGATCGCCGCCCACCTGGTGGCCGGCGGGGCCTCGGGCACCCTCGCCACGACGATCGTCTCCTCCTCGCTGCTGTCGCGGATCGCGCGGGCCGCGGGCCTGGGCTACGCCGAGACGCTGACCGGGTTCAAGTGGATCTCCCGCGCCGAGGGCCTGCGGTACGGCTACGAGGAGGCCCTGGGGTACTGCGTCGACCCGGAAGGGGTGCGCGACAAGGACGGCATCAGCGCCGCGCTCGTCGTCGCCGAGCTGGCCGCCGCCCTCAGGGCGGACGGCCGCACCCTGACCGACCTGCTGGACCGGATCGCCGTGGAGCACGGCCTGCACGCCACCGACCAGCTGTCGGTGCGGGTGGAGGACCTGTCGGTGATCGCCGGCGCCATGGCCCGGCTGCGCGAGCACCCGCCGACGGAGCTGGCCGGACTGCCCGTCTCCTCCGCCGAGGACCTGAGCGCGGGCACCGCGGACCTGCCGCCCACCGACGGCCTGCGGTACCGGCTCTCGGGCGGCCCGGCGTCGGGCGTGGAGGCGGCCAGGGTCGTGGTGCGCCCCAGCGGCACCGAGCCGAAGCTCAAGTGCTACCTGGAGGCCGTCGTGCCGGTGGCCTCGGCGGACGCCCTGGACGACGCCCGCCGCCGGGCCGGCGAGGTGCTCGCCGCCCTCAAGCGCGACCTCGCCGCCGCAGCCGGCATCTGACGGCCGCGGCTGCGGCCCGGCGGGGCAGGCAAGCCGTGGCGGCAAACCGTAGAGAAAAACGGGCAGAACGGACAGATTTTCTACGCTTTGCCGCCTCGGTCGACTCTGCCGCTCAACGCATCACCCCTTCGGGGGCGGCTGTCCGGATCGCCTCCGCGCTGCCGGCCCGGCACGGTAGCGTCCCCGTCCGACCACGCACCGCCCACCGCACGGAGCAGCGCACATGCACGACGAGGCCTGGGACACCGTCGACCGCCTGGTGGAGTGGCTGGACGCCGAGAGCCCCGTCTCCCCGGAGGTGGCACGGCTGCTGCGGGTACTGAAGATCACCGAGGAGGCCGGGGAGGTCGCCGAGGCCGTGCACGGCGCCTTCGGCTCCAACCCGCGCAAGGGCGCCAGCCACACCTGGGAGGACGTGCAGAACGAGCTGTGCGACGTCATCCTCACCGGCATGGTCGCCCTGGCCACGATCGCCCCGGACGCCCGGGAGGTCTTCGCCGGGCGGCTGGAGCACGTCGCCGGCCGGTCCTTGCCCTCCGCCTGACCGTTCCTTGAGGGCAGGGACGGCAGGGCCTCCTCCTCTTCCTCCGGGAGAGCGTGATCGTGCGCCGTCGGCGACCGGGCTCCGGAAGGGGGCGGGTCACACACCCGGGGGAACGGGCCGGGGGAACGGGCCGGGGGAACGGTACGGGAGGCCGCGCGGTTGCGGGAACCCGCCCGCGTCCCTCCCGTCGCCGCTCCGGACGGCCCGGTCCGGTCGCTCCGGCTCAGCCGGCCGCCCACAGGACGGCCAGGGCCACCGCTCCCGCGACCGCCGGGACGACGATCTCCCAGGCCCAGCGCACCTGCGGCTTCCCCTGCGCCTCCGGCCGCCGGGCGTTGCGCTCCACCAGCTCCCGCAGGTCGTCGACCGCCTGGTCGGACCAGGCGCGCGCCGGTGCCGCCGACTGCGGGCCCCGGCCGCCGGAGGGGCCGCCGGCCGCCGTCCGGGGCTCGTTGCGCGCGGGACGGGTCCCCTCCGCCGCCGCCCGGGCCTCGGCGCGCGCGGCCCTCTTGCGCTGGCGCAGCGAGACGGGCAGGGCCCACAGCTGGTACTTGCGCCCGTCCGCGAAGATCTCGTGGGAGTAGCCGGAGCGCAGGCCCTCCACGGCGGCCCACGGCAGCACGACCGTCCGGAACGGGTTGCGCACCACCAGCCGGTCGGCGCCGGCGACGACGGCGGGCCGCAGGGTGAAGGCGGTCACGAGGGGCGCCGCCAGCGCCAGACCGGCCAGGGCGATCCACCGCACCCGCCCCTCACCGTTGACGACCGCGTCCGTCACCACCCACAGGCCCAGGGCGAGCATCAGGACGCCGGCGACCAGGCCGGCCGTCGATCGGTAGGTCCTGTCGGCGTGGTGCGGTCCGGAGTCCTCGGGGGTCGTCATGCGACAGATTGTGCACGACGACCCCCGGGCACCGCCCCGGGCTCCGGCCCGGGTGCCCGTCGACGGCACTCCGCGACCGTCCGGTGACGTTTCGGCCCGTCCGCGCCGGAGAACCCCGCCCAGGGGGGAATGACGCTTTGCTACGCGTGTAGATATGCTCTTCGGGTGACCATGCCCACTGTTCCCGCACACAGCCCGGAGGCCGCGGAGCGCCTGGCGTCGACGGCGGACGTCACCGCCTCGGACGCCGCGCTGCGCCGCTTCCTCCACGGGCTGCCCGGCGTCGACGCCGTCGGCCTCGAGGGCCGTGCCGCGATGCTCGGCACCCGCTCGATCAAGACCACGGCCAAGGCGCACGCCATCGACCTGGCGATCTCCATGATCGACCTGACGACCCTGGAAGGCGCGGACACCCCGGGCAAGGTCCGGGCGCTGTGCGCCAAGGGCGTCCTCCCCGACCCGACCGACCGCACCACCCCGAAGGTGGCCGCGATCTGCGTCTACCCGGACATGGTGGCCACCGCCAAGGAGGCGCTGGGCGGCTCCGGCATCCACGTGGCCTCCGTCGCCACCGCCTTCCCCTCCGGACGGGCCGGCCTGCCGGTCAAGCTCGCCGACACCGCCGAGGCGGTCGCGGCGGGGGCCGACGAGGTCGACATGGTGATCGACCGCGGCGCCTTCCTCTCCGGCCGGTACCTGGAGGTCTTCGAGCTGGTGCGCGCCGTCAAGGACGCCTGCCGCCGGGCCGACGGCACCGCCGCCCACCTGAAGGTGATCCTCGAGACCGGCGAGCTGTCGACCTACGACAACGTGCGCCGCGCGTCCTGGCTGGCCATGCTGGCCGGGGCCGACTTCATCAAGACCTCCACGGGCAAGGTCGCGGTCAACGCCACCCCGCCGGTCACCCTGCTGATGCTCCAGGCCGTGCGGGACTTCCGCGACGCCGTCGGCGTGCAGGTCGGCGTGAAGCCGGCCGGCGGCATCCGCACCACCAAGGACGCCCTGAAGTACCTGGTGATGGTCAACGAGACCCTGGGCGAGGACTGGCTGCACCCGGACTGGTTCCGGTTCGGCGCCTCCAGCCTGCTGAACGACCTGCTGATGCAGCGTCAGAAGCTGAGCAGCGGCCGGTACTCCGGTCCCGACTACGTGACGGTGGACTGAGATGGTTTTCGAGTACGCACCCGCCCCCGAGTCCCGCTCGGCGGTGGACATCGCCCCCTCCTACGGGCTGTTCGTCGACGGCGAGTTCACCGAGGCCGCCGGGGGCAGGACCTTCACCACCGTCTCCCCCTCCACCGAGGAGGTCCTGTCCGAGGTCGCCCTGGGCGGCGCCGAGGACGTCGACCGCGCGGTGCGGGCAGCGGGCAGGGCGTTCGAGAAGTGGAGCGCGCTGCCGGGCCGCGAGCGCGCCAAGTACCTGTTCCGGATCGCCCGGATCCTCCAGGAGCGCTCCCGCGAACTGGCCGTCCTGGAGACCCTGGACAACGGCAAGCCGATCCGCGAGACCCGCGACGTGGACCTGCCGCAGGTCGCCGCGCACTTCTTCTACTACGCCGGCTGGGCCGACAAGCTCGAGCACGCCGGCTTCGGCCCGGACCCCAGGCCCCTGGGCGTCGCCGGGCAGGTGATCCCGTGGAACTTCCCGCTGCTGATGCTGGCGTGGAAGGTCGCCCCGGCGCTGGCCGCGGGCAACACCGTCGTCCTCAAGCCGGCCGAGACCACCCCGCTGTCCGCCCTGTTCTTCGCCGACGTCTGCCGCCAAGCGGGGCTGCCGCGCGGCGTCGTCAACATCGTCACCGGGGCCGGGGAGACCGGCGCGGAGCTGGTGGCGCACCCGGGCGTGGCCAAGGTCGCCTTCACCGGATCCACCGGGGTCGGGCGTTCCATCGCCCGCTCCGTGGCCGGCACGGACAAGAAGCTCACCCTGGAGCTGGGCGGCAAGGGCGCCAACATCGTCTTCGACGACGCGCCGGTCGACCAGGCGGTCGAGGGCATCGTCAACGGCATCTTCTTCAACCAGGGCCACGTGTGCTGCGCCGGCAGCCGGCTGCTGGTGCAGGAGTCGGTGCACGACGAGGTGCTGGACGCGCTGCGGCGGCGCATGGAGCTGCTGCGCGTCGGCGACCCGCTGGACAAGAACACCGACATCGGCGCGGTCAACTCCGCCGAACAGCTGGAGCGCATCCGCTCCCTGGCCGACGCCGGGGAGGCCGAGGGCGCGCAGCGCTGGGCGCCGGCCTGCGAACTGCCCGAGCGCGGCTACTGGTTCGCGCCCACCCTGTTCACCGGCGTCACCCAGGCCCACCGGATCGCCCGCGAGGAGGTCTTCGGCCCGGTGCTTTCGGTGCTGACCTTCCGCACCCCGGACGAGGCCGTCGCCAAGGCCAACAACACCCCCTACGGGCTGTCGGCCGGCGTCTGGACCGAGAAGGGCTCGCGCATCCTGTGGATGGCGGACCGCCTGCGCGCCGGCGTGGTGTGGGCCAACACGTTCAACAAGTTCGACCCGACCTCGCCGTTCGGCGGGTACAAGGAGTCCGGCTTCGGCCGCGAGGGCGGGCGCCACGGCCTGGAGGCGTACCTCGATGTCTGACCGTCCGAGCACCGACCGTCTGAGTGTGTTCAAGACCTACAAGCTGTTCGTCGGGGGGAAGTTCCCCCGGTCCGAGAGCGGGCGGGTGTACGAGGTGACCGACGGCAAGGGCCGGTGGCTGGCCAACGCCCCGCAGGGCTCCCGCAAGGACGCCCGCGACGCGGTGACGGCGGCCCGCAAGGCGTTCGGCGGCTGGTCCGGGGCGACCGCCTACAACCGCGGCCAGATCCTGTACCGGATCGCCGAGATGCTGGAGGGGCGGCGCGACCAGTTCGCCGCCGAGGTGGCCGACGCCGAGGGGCTGTCGCGGAAGGCCGCGGCGGCGCAGGTGGCCGAGGCCGTGGACCGCTGGGTGTGGTACGCGGGCTGGTCGGACAAGGTCGCGCAGGTCGCGGGCGGCGCCAACCCTGTGGCGGGCCCGTTCTTCAACCTGTCGGTGCCCGAGCCGACCGGCGTGGTGGCCGTGCTGGCCCCGCAGGAGTCCTCGTTCCTGGGCCTGGTGTCGGTGCTCGCCCCGGTGGTCGTCACCGGCAACACGGCCGTGGTCCTGGCTTCCGAGCGCTCCCCGCTGCCCGCGCTGTCCCTGGGCGAGGTGCTGGCCACCTCCGACCTGCCCGGCGGCGTGGTCAACATCCTGTCCGGGAAGGTCGCCGACGTCGCCCCGGCGCTCGCCGCCCACGCGGACGTCAACGCCATCGACCTGGCCGGCGTCGCCGGCGACCCGGAGCGGGCGAAGGAGCTCCAGGTGGCCGCGGCGGACAACCTCAAGCGGGTGCTGCGCCCGAAGGCCGTCGACTGGGCCGAGCCCCCCGGCACGGAGCGGATGCTGGCCTTCCTGGAGACCAAGACCGTCTGGCACCCGACAGGCGCCTGAGGCCGCCGGCGCCTCCCCCGCCGGCCCCGTCGCAGGACCGCCCGGAGCCCCCGGCATCGCACCGTGCCGGGGGCTCCGCCGCGCCCGGCCGCCCTCTCGCGGGCGTTGCAGGCACCCTGCCGGTGCTGTAGCCCGCCGCGGACGGCAGGACCGTCCGCGACGCCCGCGACGGCGACGGCCCGCGACCGCGCCGCCCTGCTCGCCCTGCTGGACGCGCGCGACCGGGACGAGACCGCTCACCCGCGGGTCACCGTGCACCGCACCGAGGAGGACAACGCCGTCCACCACTGGCCCATAACGCCTGCGCCATATACCATCGAAGTTATGGATGGCGGGCGGTACACGATCGAGGTCGAGCCAGAGGTGTCCCTCTGGCTGGAGAACATCCCCGCCCGTCACTACGTCGTCGCCGAGCAGAAGGTCGACCGGCTCGCCGAGAACGCCACCACGCTCGGCGAGCCCTACACCCGCCATCTCGGCGGCAAGCTCCGTGAACTGCGCTTCGACCTCGACGGCAATGCCCAGCGCGTCACCTACTGGATCGCCCCCGGCCGCCGCATCGTGCTCCTGACGGTGTTCCGCAAGACCAGGATGCGCGAGACGGCGGAGGTGGAACGCGCCCGCGCAGCCCAGGCCGTCTGCGAGGCCCGCCACGAACCGGCCGCCGAACACGCCGTCTACAGCCGGAACCTCAAGGAGGAACTGCGATGAACCACTCCGAGTGGAAGACCCGCCGCCACCGCAGGCTCCTGGGCGAAGCAGCCGAGGACAACCCCGAGTACGACCGCCTCTACGAAGAGGCGGAACTGGCCCACGACCTGGGCCAGATGGTCTACGACCGGCGCACCGCTCTCGGTCTGTCCCAAACCGAGCTCGCCGAGCGATGCGGCATGAAGCAACCCCAGATCTCCCGCATCGAAGGCGGCGGCACCGTTCCCACCATCCCCCTCCTGCGACGTCTGGCCCGCGCCCTCGACGCCGACCTGACCATCAACCTCACCCCCCACGGCAACGCCGCCTGAGCACATAAGCCTTCCGCGGGCCCGCGTGCGCACGGCGGCGCCGGCCGCCGGGGAGGGGTCCGGCGGCCGGCGCGGGGGCGGCAGGGCGGGGGTGCGGGGTGCGGGGCGTCAGCCGGGGAGGAGGCCGCCCGCGGCGCCGCCCGCCGTGCCGACGGCGTCAGAGGCCAGGTCGTTCAGGGAGGCGCCGTGGGCGATCGGGCCGGTGAGGTCGGCCGTGGAGACCGGGCGGAGGTCCGCGACCCGGGTGCCGACGGAGTTGTCCAGCGGGTTGAAGCCGCCGTGGTGCAGCGGGTTGACGGGCAGTGAGCCGGCCGCCGCGAGGTCCTCCTGGAGCCCCCCGACCGTGTCGCCGGTCTGCGGGGCCACCAGGGTGGAGCCGTCGGCCGCCGCGACCTGCGGGGAGGAGTGGGTGGCGGACTTCGGGACGGACTGTCCGACCGCCTCGTCCGCGGCCTCCTGCGCGGCCGAGACGGAGGCACCGGCGTCGACTGCGTCGACGGGCCCCGCGGCGCTCGCCGCTCCCGCGGCGGTCAGGAGCAGCGCCCCGGCGGAGGACGCCGTCACCGCGGCGCCCAGCAGGGTGCGGGGCAGGACGGAGCGGACGGGGGTGCGGCGGCGGGCGTGTGCGGCCATGGGATCTGCCTTCGGCAATCGTCGGTGGTACTTCCTTGCGTTCCGCTCCGTGACGGCTCGGTGACGGAGCGGTGGCGGAGCGACTCCGAAACGTACCGGCGCCCGCGGCCCCGGTCGAGGCATTCCGCCCCCCGTCCCCCGTACGAGTGGCGATGCCTCACACTGGTGTCCCGTGAACCCGCCTCATCCGCACCTGCTTGCGCACGTCGTCCTGCTGACGGGCCCCTCGGGCTCGGGCAAGTCCGTCCTCGCCGAGCACACGGGGCTGCCGGTGCTCCGGCTCGACGACTTCTACAAGGAGGCCGGCGACCCGACGCTCCCGCGCCTGCCCGGCGGCGAAGTGGACTGGGACTCGCCCATGTCCTGGGACGCCGAGGCCGCCGCGGCGGCCGTGGCCGAGCTGGCCTCGACCGGCCGCACCCGCGTCCCCGTGTACGACATCGCGACGAGCTCCCGGACCGGGGAGGCCGAGGTGGTACTGGACGGTGCCCCGGTGTTCGTCGCCGAGGGGATCTTCGCGGCCGAGATCGCCGGGCGGTGCCGGGAGGCGGGCGTGCCGGCGGACACCCTGTGCCTGCGCGGGAAGCCGTTCACCACCTTCCGGCGCCGGCTGGTGCGCGACCTGCGCGAGGGCCGCAAGCCGGTGCTCTTCCTGCTGCGCCGCGGCTGGGCCCTGCTGCGGGCCGAGGAGCGGGTCGTGCGGCGGCAGGTGGAGCTGGGCGCCACGGTCTGCGACCGCCGCCTGGCGCTGGCCCGGATCGGCACCGCGGCCGGAGGCGCGGCGGCGGCGGACGTGGGAGCGGCGGACGCGGGAACGTCCGCCTGGACGGCGGTGGGCGCGAGGGGCTCCGTGGCGCCCGCCCCCCTGGCCGTCGGCGCGACCGACGGGTGACCGCCCGTCGGGTGAGTGCCCGGCAGGTGCCCGGCAGGTGCCCGGCCGACGGGTGCGTCACCGGCAGGTGACCGGCCGACGACGGGCGGGGCGCGGGGTGCGGCCGGACGGATCCCCCGATCGTCCGGCCGCGCCCCGCGCCCCTTTTCCCCGTTCCCCCGTGTCCCCCGTCTCTCCCCGTTCCCCCGTCCCCCCCGTGGGACCTGTCCTCCGGGACCGGGCCGTTCCCCCGAACCGGCCCGGTCCCGCCGGTCAGGCGACCAGTTCGCCGAACGCCTCGGCGCCGCTGTGGCCGAGCGTCTCGTCGTCCCGCAGCCGGCGCAGGGAGCGCCAGATGCTGCTCTTGACCGTGCCGACACTGATGCCGAGTATGTCGGCGATCTCCGGGTCGGTGCGGCCCTCGTAGTAGCGGAGCACCAGCATGGTGCGCTGGGTCTCCGGGAGTCCGGCCAGTGCCTTCCACAGCACGGCCCGCAGCTCGGTGCCGCGCATGGCGTCGCAGTCGCCCGGCGTCTCCGGCAGCTCCTCCGTCGGGTACTCGTTGAGCTTGCGCCGGCGCCAGGCGGAGATGTGCAGGTTGGTCATGGTGCGGCGCAGGTAGCCGCCGAGGGCCGCCTTGTCCGCGATCCGGTCCCACGCCCGGTAGGTCGAGAACAGCGCGCTCTGCAGCAGGTCCTCGGCCTCGTGGCGGTCGCCGGTGAGGTGGTAGGCGGTCGCGTACAGGGAGGCCCGGCGCTCGCGGACGTAGGCGGTGAAGTCCGCCTCCGCCCGGCCGTCCGTGCGGCCCCTCCCCCCGGCGGGGCCGGTCTCCCCGTACGCGCTCCCCCCGTTCCTCCCCCCGGGCGCTCCCCCGTTGCCCGGCAGTTCCGTGACGGCGCTCATGTACGACGGGCGGTTGCGGACGACGCCGGCGGCGGCACCCGTCCCCCGGCGGGTGCCGGTGCCGCGCGCAGTCCGCCCGGTGCCGTGGGCGCACCCCCGTCCGCCCACGGCACCGGACACCTCTCCCCCGTGCCCGCCGCCGAGAGCCCGCGCCGGACGGACTGCGGTGGTGCTGTTGGCGTGCAGTGCGTTCATGGCGTGCCCCCACGGTTGGAGCCTTCACGGACCGGCGGGCCGTGTTCGCCCGCCGTGGACCATTAGCCTGCCGCGCCAGTTTCATCGGCCTGTCCGCCCACTGTCACAGCACTGTCACAAGGCCCGGCGCCCCCGTAACCGGCGCCCGGGGGCCGCCTTCGGGGCCCGTTCCCGCCCCCGTCGTCCACAGGGTCGAACCCCCGGGCGGATGTGGGCCAGAATGACCTACGTGCCCTTCCTGTTGCTGATCGAGGACGACAACGCCATCCGCACCGGCCTCGAGCTCGCCCTGAGCCGCCAGGGCCACCACGTGGTGGCCGCGGCGTCGGGCGAGGACGGCCTGAAACTCCTGCAGGAGCAGCGCCCGGACCTGATCGTGCTGGACGTGATGCTCCCCGGCATCGACGGCTTCGAGGTGTGCCGCCGCATCCGCCGCACCGACCAGCTGCCGATCATCCTGCTGACCGCGCGCAGCGACGACATCGACGTGGTGGTGGGCCTGGAGTCGGGCGCGGACGACTACGTCGTCAAGCCGGTCCAGCCGCGGGTGCTCGACGCCCGGATCCGCGCGGTGCTGCGCCGCGGCGAGCGGGACAGCACCGACTCGGCCGCCTTCGGCAACGTGGTGATCGACCGGTCCGCGATGACCGTGACCAAGAACGGCCAGGACCTCCAGCTGACCCCCACCGAGCTGCGGCTGCTGCTGGAGCTGAGCCGCCGCCCCGGTCAGGCGCTGTCCCGGCAGCAACTGCTGCGGCTGGTGTGGGAGCACGACTACCTGGGCGACTCGCGGCTGGTGGACGCCTGCGTGCAGCGGCTGCGCGCCAAGGTCGAGGACGTGCCCTCCTCGCCGACCCTGATCCGCACCGTGCGCGGCGTCGGCTACCGGCTGGACACCCCGTGACCGGTAGGGGGGAGGACACCGGCCGGCTCGGCGGGTGGAGGGCGGTGGCGGCCCGGCTGACGAGCCTCCGGCTGCGGCTGGTCGCGGTCTTCGCGGCGGTGGCGCTGACCGCCGCTGTGTCCGCCTCGGGCATCGCCTACTGGCTCAACCGCGACGCCGTGCTGACCCGTGCCCAGAACGCCGCGCTCAACGACTTCCGGCAGGCCATGGAGCGGGAGGCCGGCTCGCTGCCGCTGCGGCCCGAGTGCGACCAGCTGGAGGAGACCGCGCGGCGGATGGCGCGCAGCCCGCACAACTACCGGGTCCTGCTGCTGGCCGTGAACCCCGAGGGCGAGCCGTGCGCGAAGTCCTCCGACGGCGAGTTCAGCATGTCGGCGGTGCCCGGGGCCCTGACCGCGGCCGTGGAGAAGCGCCGCGAGGTGAACGCCGCCAACCGGTTCGAGTACCACCTGTACTGGCAGCGGACCACGCCCGGCGGCGACCCGTACCTCGTCGGCGGCGCGAAGGTCATGGGGGGCGGCCCGACCGGCTACATGCTCAAGTCCCTCGACGCGGAGGCCGACGACCTCAACTCCCTGGCCTGGTCGCTGGGGATCGCCACGCTGCTCGCCCTGATCGGCTCCGCCCTGCTGGCGCAGGCCGCGGCGACGACGGTGCTGCGCCCGGTGCAGCGCCTGGGCGACGCGGCCCGCCGCCTCGGCGAGGGGCAGCTGGACACCCGGCTGCGGGTGTCCGGGACCGACGAACTCGCCGACCTGTCACGGACGTTCAACCGGACCGCGGAGTCGCTGGAGGCCCGGGTCGAGGAGCTGAGCGCGCGCGAGGCCGCCAGCCGCCGCTTCGTCGCCGACATGTCTCACGAGCTGCGCACGCCGCTCACCGCGATCACGGCGGTGACCGAGGTGCTGGAGGAGGAGACCGACTCCCTCGACCCGATGATCGCCCCCGCCGTCCAGCTGGTGGTCACCGAGACCCGGCGGCTGAACGACCTGGTGGAGAACCTCATGGAGGTCACCCGCTTCGACGCCGGCACGGCGCGCCTGGTGCTGGACGACGTGGACGTGGCCGACATGGTGACCGCCTGCATCGACGTCCGCGCCTGGCTGGACGCGGTCGAGGTGGACGCGCCGCGCGGCATCGTCGCGCGGCTGGACCCCCGCCGCCTGGACGTGATCCTGGCCAACCTGATCGGCAACGCCCTCAAGCACGGCGGGTCCCCGGTGCGGGTCGCGGTGCGCACCGAGGACGCGCGCACCGGCGGAGCGTGCGCCGGGGGGACGGAGCCGGCCGGGGCCCCCACGGGCCCCGCGGGCCCCGGGGAGGCGTGGGACGACGGCGCCGGGGACGCCGGGGACGAGGGGCCCGCCGCGGCGGCGGAGGGGTGCGACTTGGTCGTGGAGGTCGCGGACCGCGGCCCCGGCATCCCCGAGGACGTGCTCCCGCACGTCTTCGACCGCTTCTACAAGGCGAACAGCTCCCGCCCGCGCTCCGAGGGCAGCGGCCTGGGGCTGTCCATCGCCATGGAGAACGCCCTCGCGCACGGCGGCACGATCGTGGCGGCCAACGCCCCGGACGGCGGCGCGGTGTTCACCCTGCGGCTGCCGCTGGGCGGTCCGCGGCCGGACGAAGGACATGGCCCCGGTCACGGCCCCGGCACGGACCGGAAGGCCGGCACGGGCCGGAAAGCCGGGGAAGAGGACGGACGGAATTGATCTCGCGCACCATCCGCCGGGCCGCCCGCACGCCCGCCGCCCGCACACCCGCCGCCCGCACACCCGTCACCCGCAGGCCCGCCACCCGCAGGCCCGTCGCGGCGCTCCTGGTGGCCGCGGCCCTGGCCGCCGCTTCCGGCTGCGGCATCCGCGCCACGTCGGTGCCGGTGGACGCGGGCGCCGCGCCGTCCCGCGTCTCGTGCACCACCCCCTCCGAGGACCCCGGGCCGGGGGCGCCTCCCGCCTCCCCGTCCGGCACCGCACAGCCCTCCCCGTCCGGCTCCTCCTCCGCGGACGCCTCCGCGTCACCGGGGGCGGAGGCGTCCGGGAAGCCGGCCGCGCAGCGGGCCGTGGAGGTCTACCTGGTCTGCCGCTCCGAGGTGGTCCCGCGCACGCGGACCGCCGAGTTCCGCGACGACGACCCCGAGGCGGCCGCCCGCCGCCTGGTCGGCCTGCTGCGGGCCGGGCCGACCCGGGAGGAGGGCGGTGCGGGCTTCACCACCGACGTCCCCCCGGACCTCCAGGTCCGCGGCCCGCGCTCCGGGGACCCCGAGGACGCCTGGCGGCTGAGCCGCGAACCGGACGAGCTCCCCTCGTTCGCCCTCGCCCAGCTGGTGTGCACCTTCTCCGCCTCGCTGGCCGACGGGGGCCCCGTCCTGCTCGGCGGACCCGACGACGACCGGGTGCTCTCGTACCCCTGTACGCAGGAACTGCGGACACGACCCGAAGCCGGGCTCACCGCCGGTGCGTCGGTGTGACACCGCCGCCGGATCCCGTACCGTTGCCTGCCGTGGCATCAGCATTCGCCGGTCGGCCGCCCCGCTCCGGGAACCGCACCGCTCCGGCCCGCGTCCTTTCCCCCGTGCAGCGTGGAGGCTCCGGCGTGCGGACCGGATCTGAGCAGTCGGTACGGACCCCGGGCGCCGGGGCCCGCTCCGCATTCCCCGCGGCCAGGGCCGCCGGCGTCGTACTGACCGTCGCCTGGCTGGCCCTCGTCGGCTGGCTGCGGCTGCGTCCGGTGGACGTGCCGTGGGTCTACGGGGCGAACTTCGACCCCTTGGCGACCATCAGACGCGACCTGGCACTCGGCCCCGCCCGGGCCGTCCGGTCCTTCGCCTCCGGTCTGGCCCTGCTGGCCCCGCTGGGTTTCCTGCTGCCCCTGGCCGGCGGCCGGGCCCGGGCCTCCGCGGTGGCCTCGTTCGTCCGGACCCTCCTCGCCGGCTCGATGATCGCGTTCGCCCTGGCCTGCGCCCAGACCTGGGTGCCGGGCCGGGTCTTCGACATCGACCAGCTGATGCTGAACACCGCGGGCATCGTGGTGGCGCACCTGGCCGTGGTGCCCGCGGTGCGGGGGCGGCTGCGCAGACGGGCAGGGGCGGCCCGGGTCGGGGACAACCCCGAGAAGCACGTCGGGGGCGGTTCGCCCCGTGGAGTGACGATCGGCGCGATTCGCGGTTCTACGGTTGATTCGTCGGCCTGATACCGGGAAGGCCGTCGTCGAGTCCTCCACCAGAAGGAGCAACCGATGTCTGCCGCTCTCGTACGCCCCCGTGACGGAAGGATGATCGCCGGGGTCTGCGCCGCACTGGCGAACCGTTTCGGCACGTCTCCCACCACCATGCGGGTGATCTTCGTGGTCTCGTGCCTGCTGCCCGGCCCCCAGTTCCTCGTCTACCTCGCACTGTGGGCGCTGCTGCCCTCGGAGGAGCGGGTGCACACGTACTGAGCCGCGCCGGCGGCGGGGCGCGCAAGCGCCGAGGTGCCTTCGTGCCGGGGCGGGTACGCACCGGCACACGCGCGGCGGGCCGCGCCCCGCACCCGGTGGGTGGGGGCGCGGCCCGCCGCCGCGCGCTGCCGCCGCCGTACTGAAGCCGCGGCGGCCGGACTCAGCCGGCCAGGCCGCCGGTCACCGCACCCGTCGGCAGACCGGTGGCGGGCAGACCGGTCGACGGCAGACCGGCCGTGGGCAGACCGGCCGTGGGGGCGGTGACGCCGCCGGGGAGGGCGCCGGCCGTGACGGCACCGGCGGGCCCGCTCACGGCGGCCACGCCCTGGACCGGGTCTCCCGCGGCGGCGGGCAGGGTGCGGGTCGCCCCGGTGCCCTCGACCAGGCCGGAGAGCTTGCCCAGAGCGCTGCCGGTGGTGCCGTTCAGGCCGCCGAGGCCGTTCGCGGCCCTGGTGGACGGCAGGGCCGCGGCCCCCTCGACGGTCTGCGCGACCTTCTCGAGCGGCAGGTCGGCCGGCAGCCGGTCCGAGGTGCCGTGTCCGGCCGCGGAGGCGGAGCCCGCGGCGGCGGCCGCGAGGGCGACGCCGAGGGCGGCGGCTCCGGCGGTCTTGAGCATGGCCTGCTTCATGGGGGAACGTCCTCGTGGTTGGTGGCGTCGGTGCACCGCGCCGGCGGACCGGCCGTGACCGCGGAGTTCCGCAACGTAGCCACCCCTCCCGGGCCGCGCAAACAGCCGGACGCGGCCCGGGACCGCCTCCCGGGCCGCGTCCGGCCCCCCGTTCCCGCCGCTTCCCGTCAGGCCTCAAAAGCCCCTTCGGAAGAGGTCACCGCGGGTGCCCCGCGGAACAGCCACTCGGACTTCAGCGCGGCGTACCCGGGCTTGATCACCTCGTTGATCATCGCCAGACGTTCATCGAAAGGGATGAACGCGGACTTCATCGCGTTGACGGTGAACCACTGCATGTCGTCGAGCGTGTAGTGGAAGGTCTTCACCAGGTGCTCGAACTCGCGGCTCATGCTGGTGCCCGACATCAGCCGGTTGTCGGTGTTGACCGTGGCGCGGAAGTGCAGCCGGCGCAGCAGCCCGATGGGGTGCTCGGCGTACGACGCGGCCGCGCCCGTCTGGAGGTTGGAGGTCGGGCACAGCTCCAGCGGGATCCGCTTGTCGCGCACGTAGGCGGCGAGCCGGCCGAGGGTGACCGAGCCGTCCTCGTCGACGGTGATGTCGTCGATGATCCGCACGCCGTGGCCGAGCCGGTCGGCGCCGCACCACTGCAGTGCCTGCCAGATCGAGGGCAGCCCGAACGCCTCGCCGGCGTGGATCGTGAAGTGGTTGTTCTCGCGCTTGAGGTACTCGAAGGCGTCCAGGTGCCGGGTGGGCGGGAACCCGGCCTCGGCGCCGGCGATGTCGAAGCCGACGACGCCGTCGTCCCGGTGCGTGTTGGCCAGTTCGGCGATCTCCAGCGAGCGCGCCGCGTGCCGCATCGCGGTGAGCAGCGCGCCAACCCGGATGCGGTGCCCGGCGTCGAGCGCCCGGCGCTCGCCCTCGCGGAAGCCCTCGTTGACGGCGCGGACGACCTCCTCGAGGGTCAGGCCGCCCTCCAGGTGCTGCTCGGGCGCGTACCGGACCTCGGCGTAGACCACTCCGTCGGCGGCCAGGTCCTCGGCGCACTCCGCGGCGACGCGGAAGAGCGCGTCCCTGGTCTGCATGACGGCGCAGGTGTGGCTGAACGTCTCCAGGTAGCGCTCCAGCGAGCCGGAGTCGGCCGCGTCCCGGAACCAGGTGCCCAGGCGGTCGGGGTCGGTCTCCGGGAGGTTCTCGTAGCCGCAGTCGGCGGCGAGCTCCACGATCGTGGCAGGACGCAGGCCGCCGTCGAGGTGGTCGTGGAGGAGCACCTTGGGGGCCCGGCGGATCTGGTCCGCGTCCGGTGTGGTGAGGTTCGGGCTCTGCATTGGCGAATGCTACCGCCTACGCGCGTAGAATGCATGTTGATACCGATTCTTGACCACCCCGACAGGTAGTCCCCACCACCCCTTCTGCCATCGTTCTTCCATGGCTTCGCAAGTCTTGCCGGTACGCGCCGCGCGGCTCGGCCGCCGGACGGGGGTTCCTGCGCAGGACGGCACGGTCCGCGCGGCCGTCCTCGTACTGCCCGCGGGCCCCGAACTGAGCACCCGTCACCGCTCGCCCCTGGCCGCCGCCGCACTCCGGCCGCTCGCCCGCCGGCTGGTGCGCGCCGGGCACTCCCGGGGACTCGTCGGCCACCTCGTCCACTACCGCTTCCGCGGCTGGAACGGCGACTGGGCCCACCCGGTGGAGGACGCCGAGTGGGCGGTCGACGAGGTGGTGCGCCGCTACGGCGACATACCCGTGTGCCTGGTCGGCATGGGCATGGGGGCCCGCGCCGCACTGCGGGCGGCGGGCCGGCCCGCCGTGGAGTCGGTGGTGGCGCTCGCCCCCTGGGTCCCCGCCGTCCCCGAGCCGGAGCCGGTGCAGCAGCTCGCCGGACGCCGGGTCCTCATCGTCCACGGCACCAACGACTCCGTCTTCGACCCCGAGGAGTCCTACCGCTACGCGCGTCGGCTGAAGAAGACCAACCGGGACGTGTGCCGCTTCGAGGTCCACTCCGACGGGCACCACCTGGTCCAGCACCGCCACGAAGTCTTCGCCCTCGCCGAGGACTTCGTGGTCGGCACCCTCCTCGGCCGGGGCCTCTCCCGGCCCGTGGCCGACGCCCTCGCCGCTCCCCCGCCCCTGGGCCTGCGCATGCCGCTCGCCTCCGGGTTCGGCCGCAGCCTCCGCCACTGACCCGGCCGCCCCCTCCCCCGGCCCCCGAACCCGTCAGCCCGACAGCAGCCGTCCCCGCCGGGCCAGTACGAACCGTTTGAACGCCTCCACCGGCGCCGTCCCGCCGGGCCCCGCCCGCCAGGCCACCCCGATCTCGCGCACCGCCCTCGGCTCGACGACGGCCAGCTCCACCACCCCCGGGCGCGGCACCGCCGGGGGCGGCAGCAGGGCGACCCCGAGCCCCGCCGCGACCAGCCCGCGCAGCGTCTCCGCCTCCTCGCCCTCGAACGCCGTCCGGGGCGTGAACCCGGCGCGGGCGCACAGCGCGTCGGTGATCCGGCGCAGTCCGTAGCCCGGCTCCGTGGTGACGAACGGCTCCTCCGCCGCCTCGGCCAGCCGGACCCGGCGGCGCCCGGCCAGGCGGTGGTCCGCCGGGACGACGAGCCGCAGCCGCTGCTCGTCCAGCCGGTGCGTCACCAGGTCGGGGTCGTCCGGCAGGGGCGCCGTCAGGCACAGGTCGAGCTCTCCGGTGCGCAGCCGCTGCAGCATGGCCTCGTTGTGGTCCTGCACCAACTGGAAGCGCACCCGGGGGTGTTCGGCGCGGAACTCCCGCAGCAGCCCCGGCACCGTCTCCCAGCCCAGCGTGTGCAGGAAGCCGAAGGCGACCCGGCCCGACCCCGGGTCCGCGTCCGCCCGCACGGCCTCCGCCGCCCGCTCCACCTCCGCCAGCGCGCGTTCGACCGAGGCGAGGAAGGTCCGTCCGGCGGGGGTGAGGGAAACCCCGCGGCCGTGCCGGGCCAGCAGGGGCACCCCCAGGTCGGCCTCCAGTCGGGCGACCGCCCGGCTCATCGTCGGCTGCGGCACGGCGAGCAGGCGGGCGGCCCGGGTGACGTGCTCGGTGCGCGCCACCGCGGCGAACTGCGCCAGGCGCGGGGCGAGCAGCGCCGCCCACGAACCCGCCTCCAGCTCCGCCGTGACGAAAGCCTCTTCCTCCTGCCCGGACGCCGCCCGGTACCCCTGTGGCCTCGGCTCATTCACCATGGCATCGATTCTCGCTTTTTCATGCATTGGACGCATCGAACGGCGCGTCCTACGTTCGAGACATGCCCGATGCCGATACAAGGGCGCCCGCCCCCGCCGCGGGCGCCCGGACCACCGAATCCCCCGCCCCGGCAAGAACCGGGACCGCCGCCGCGAAGGCCGCCGCGACGGCCGACGAGCGGCTGCTGCCCGGCACGTCCGCCTACCGCCGCGCCATCCTCGCCCTCTTCGCCGCCGGCACCGCCACCTTCCTCCTCGTCTACGCCACGCAGGGGCTGCTCCCGGCGATCTCCGCCGAGTTCTCGGCCACCCCGGCCCGCGCCAGCCTCACGGTCTCCCTGACCACCGGCGCCCTCGCCGCCGCGCTGCTGCCGGTGAGCACCCTGTCCGAGAAGTACGGACGCCTGCAGGTGATGACCGCGTCGGTCTTCGGCGCGGCCCTCGTCGGCCTGGCGATCCCCTTCTCCCCCGACCTGACCACCCTGGTGGTGCTGCGCGCCCTGCAGGGCGTGGCCCTGGCCGGGCTGCCCGCCAGCGCGATGGCCTACCTGGCCGAGGAGGTCTCGCCCCGGGCCCTGGCCGGCGCCGTCGGGCTGTACGTGGCGGGCAACAGCCTCGGCGGCATGACCTCGCGGCTGGCGGCCGGCTGGATCGCCCAGTGGACGAACTGGCGGATCGCCCTGGGCGTGCTGGGCGCGACGTCGCTGCTGTGCGCCGTGACGTTCCTCCTCCTGGCCCCGAAGGCCCGGCACTTCACGCCGTCCCCGATCAACCCGGCGGCCCTGCTGCGCACCGTGCGCGGGCACCTGGGCAACCCGCTGCTGCTGCGCCTGTACCTGCTCGGGATGCTCTTCATGTCGGTCTTCGGCTCGGTCTACACCGTGCTGGCCTACCGGCTGACCGAGGCCCCCTTCCACCTGGCCGAGGGCGTGATCGGCTCGATCTTCCTGGTCTACCTGGTGGGCACCTTCACCTCGGCCGTCTCCGGCAGGCTAACCGCCCGCATCGGCCGGCGCGGCTCGCTGTACACCGGAATCGCCACCGTCACCGCCGGCCTGCTGCTGACCCTGGCGGACTCCCTGACCGCCGTCCTCCTCGGACTGGTACTGATCACCGGCGGCTTCTTCACCGGGCACGTGGTCGCCTCCGGATCGGTCAGCGGCACCGCCGCCTCCGGACGGGCCCAGGCGTCCGCGCTGTACATGACGGCCTACTACGTCGGCAACAGCGTGGGCGGCACGGTGGGCGCCGGCGCCTACCACTCGGCGGGCTGGAGCGGCACCACGGCCGTCGCCCTCCTGGCCATGGCCGCCGCTGCCGCCACCACCGGCTACGCCACCTGGCGCGCCCGCGGCGGACGGCGGGCCGGGGCGAACCGCGGCGCCGAACCGTAGAAGAAAAGGTGCACAACGGACAGCTTTTCCACGGTTCGGCACCGCACTTCGTCCGGGGCGGCCGCGGGGCCGGGTGACCGGCCGGCCGCCCCTGCTCAGACGGCGAGCTGCCGTTCGAAGGCGGCCAGGTGGTTGCGGGAGGCCTCGAGCAGGCTGCCGTAGACCTGCGCGACATCGGGGGCGTCCAGCTTCTCGAGCGCGGCGGTGAGGTCGGCGATGTCGGTGCGCTCCACCGTCCGGCCGGCCTCCAGCGCCTGCTCCTTCCCCTCCTCCCCCCGGGCGAGGAGGCGGTCGTAGGTCGCCCGGGTCTCCGCATCGGCGAAGTCGCCCGCGGCCCGGCCCCCGGTGGGGTCGTCGATCCCGTACCGGTCCATCAGGGTGCGCACGGCCTCCAGGTGCCGGGACTCGGACTCGGCGATGTTGCCGAAGATCCGGGCGTCGTAGCGCTCGGCGAAGGCCGTGTACAGGTCGTGGGCGAGCTTCTCCTCCTCCGCCATGGCGGCGAGCCCGGCCCGCTGCCCGGCGGTCAGGGTGCCGGACTCGGCGGTGAGCCCGCCCGCTCCGGCACCGGCCTTCCCGCCGCCGAACCCGGCCCGGCTCGCGTGGCCGCCCTGGTTGCCGCCCTGATTGCCGCCCTGGTTGCCGTGGCCGCCCTGGTTGCCGTGGCCGCCCTGGCCGCCCTTTCCGCCGTGGTCGCCCCGGCCGCCGCCCCGGCCGTCCTCGCAGTCGGCCGTGCCGGCTCCGCCGCCGTTCCCGTGGGCCGCCGACCGGCTCTGCGTGCCGTGCCGGGCTCCGTCCCCGCCGCCGTCCGAGGCGAGGGCCACTCCTCCCGCCAGGGCGCCGCCCGCGAGCAGGACGCCGCTCGCGGCCAGGGCCGCCGTGAGTTTCACACTGCGCTTCATGGCTTCTCGCTCCTCTTCGGATCGTCGGGCGGCCTCCTCGACCGCCCGCCCCGCCCTTCCCGGGCACCCTCACCATGGCTCCGGGCGGCGCAGTCGCCGTGGCGCCGGTGTGGAGACGGTGTGGAGACGAACCCGCCGGGACGTCCGTCACCGGCCCGGGGCCGTTCGGCGCTCGACGGCCCACCGCGGCCGGTGTAGACCTGGGCACATGTCCGCCACACTGCTCGTCGTCGAGGACGAGAAGGAGCTCCGCGAGCTGCTGCGGCGCTACCTGGAACGCGCCGGGTACGCCGTGGTGACCACCGCCTCGGGCGCCGAGGCGATCAGGCTGCTGGGGGCCGGCGGGATCGACCTGGCCGTCCTCGACCTGGGGCTGCCCGACGTGGACGGGACGGAGGTGCTGCGCGAAGCCCGTCGCGGAGACGGAAGCGGCACGGCCGGGAACGGGACCGGGGGCGCGGCCGGGGTGCCGGTGGTCGTCCTGACCGCGCGCAGCGCCGTGGAGGACCGCATCCGGGGGCTGGAACTGGGCGCCGACGACTACGTGACCAAACCCTTCAGCCCGACCGAGGTGGTGCTGCGCGTCCAGGCGGTGCTGAACCGGGCCCGGGGGACGGCGGGCGGGACGTCGGCGGTGGCCTGCTACGGCGGCGGACGGCTGCGCGTCGACCAGGAGCGGCACCGGGTGTCGGTGGACGGGGAACCGGTGGACCTCACGCCGACCGAGTGGGGCCTGCTGACCGCCCTGGCCTCGGTGCCGGGGCGGGTGTACTCCCGCTACGAGCTGGTCAACCGGGTGCGCGGCTACGAGTTCGCCGGCTACGAGCGGACGATCGACTCCCACGTGAAGAACCTGCGGCACAAGCTCGGCCCCGCCGGGGCGCAGGTGGTGGAGACCGTGCTGGGCGTCGGCTACCGGCTGGGGCTCGACCGTGACGCCTGAGCCGCCCGGCGGGCACGGCCCGGCCGGTACGCCCGGCGGTCACGACGCCCCCGGCGTCTCCGGCGCCCCCGGCGGACGCCGCCGGGCCGACGGTGCCGCGCCCCACTCCCCCGCGCCCGCGACCGCGTCCCCCGCCGCCCCTTCCGCTCGGGAGCGCGGCCTGAGCCCCTTGGGGTGGCGGCTGTTCGCCGCATTCGTCCTGGTGGCGCTCTCCTCGGTGGCCGTCCTGACCGCGGCGGCGCTGGTCGGGACCGGGCGCGGGCTGAGCGAGACGCGGCAGGCCGACCGGCAGCAGGCCGCCGAGCGCGCCGCGGAGGCGGCGGCGGTCGCCTACTCGCGTGCGGACGGCTGGACCGGTGCCGACCTCGGGCCGGCCCGCGCGGTCGCCGACGCCGCGGGCGCCCGGCTGGTCGTGCGGGACGAGGACGGGCAGGTCGTCGCCGGAAGCAGCGGCACCGGACAGGGCAGGCCCGGCGCGGGCCCCGCGGGAACGGGAACGCCGGGAACAGGAACACCGGGTGCGGGAACACCGGGTGCGGGAACACCGGGGCAGGGAACGCCCGGGCAAGGGACGCCCGGGCAGGGGCCTCCCGGCGCCGGCGCCACGGGAACGCCCGGGACCGGAGGCGGGGGCACCGGCACGGGCGCGGGCGCGGGCGCGCCCAGGGCGAGTGCCTCCGTGGCGGTGGAGGGCCGCACGGTCGGCTCCGCCACCCTGGTCTTCGCTGCGGAGTCCGCCTCCGCGGCCCGGCGGATCGCCTGGGGGTGGATCGCCGCCGCCGCGGCTACCGCCCTGGTCGTGGCGCTGGCCGCCAGCTGGTTCGTCACCCGGCGCCTGACCGGGCCGGTGGTGCGGGTGGCCCGGACCGCCCGGGCGATCGCCGCGGGCGAGCGGACGGCGCGCTCGCGGGTCGACGCGCCCGGCGAGCTCGGGGAGCTGTCCCGCGCCTTCGACGCTATGGCGGACGACGTGGCCCGCGCGGAGTCGTCGCGGCGCAACCTGGCCGCCGACGTCGCCCACGAGCTGCGCACGCCGCTGGCCGCGCTGCAGGCCGGGCTGGAGGAGCTGCGCGACGGGCTCGTGGAGCCCGGTCCGCAGCGTCTGGCCGGGCTCCACGACCAGTCGCTGCGGCTGGGGCGGATCGTCGGGGACCTCGCGGAACTGTCGGCGGCCGAGGCCGCCGCCCTGTCCCTGCACCCGGCCGACACCGACCTGGCCGGGCTGGTGCGGGCCCTCCTGGCGGACCGGGAGGCGGAGCTGCGGTCCGCCGGGCTGCGGGTACGCGCCGACCTCGGGACGCGCCCGGTGACGGTGCGCGCCGACGCCGGCCGCCTCCACCAGGCGTTCGGCAACCTGCTGAGCAACGCGGCCCGCTACTGCCGCCCCGGCGACACCGTCGAGGTCACGGTCGGCACCGGGGGCGGACGCGCGGTGGTGGAGGTGTCCGACACCGGGCCCGGCATCGCCGCGGAGGACCTGCCGCACGTGTTCGACCGGTTCTGGCGCGGGAAGTCCGGGAACGGCGTGAGCGGATCGGGGATCGGGCTGGCGGTCGTGCGCGAACTGGTCGCGGCGCACGGGGGCACCGTCCGCGTGGCGTCCCCGCCGTCCGGCGGGGCGGTGTTCACCGTCTCCCTGCCCCTGCCGGACGGCCGGGGCGACTGACCGGTGCGGACGCCGGGTGCGCCCGGGGCGACCGGCCCGGCTCTTCTCCCGCATCCCACCGCGGTACTCAACTAACTTCTTGCACAGGAGAGTTGATGCCTCCGCAGGTGAACACGAAGGGCTGGCAGCGGTGAACGGACAGGACTGGATGAGGATCGACCCGGGCGCGCCGGAGAGGGCACCGGTGGAGCTGAACACCGACCGGCCGCACTCCGCGCGGATATACGACTACCACCTGGGCGGGAAGACCAACTACCCGGCGGACCGGGAGTCCGCCCGGGCCGCCGAGGCGGCCTTCCCCCTGCTCCCGCTCACCGCGCGGATCAACCGGGCGTTCATGCACCGCGCGGTCGCCCGGCTCGCCCGGGAGGAGGGGATACGCCAGTTCCTGGACGTCGGCACCGGCATCCCCACCGCCCCGAACCTCCACGAGACCGTCCAGGCGATCGCGCCGGACGCCCGGGTCGTCTACGCCGACAACGACCCGATCGTCCTGGCCCACGCCCAGGCCCTGCTGACCGGCACCCCCGAGGGACGCACCGCCTACGTCGACGGGGACGCCCGCGACCCGAAGGGCATCCTCGGCTCCCCGGAGCTGGCCGCGACGCTCGACCTGGACCGGCCGGTCGCGCTGTCGCTGGTGGCGCTGCTGCACTTCGTCTCCGACGAGGACGGGCCGCGCGGGATCGTCGCGGAGTTCATGGACGCCCTGGCCCCGGGGAGCTTCCTCGTCCTGTCGCACGTGACGGCGGACTTCTCGCCGCAGTGGGCGCAGGCCCTGGAGGCGTACAAGCGCAACGGGACCATGGGGTACCTGCGCACCCGGGACGAGGTGGCCCGGTTCTTCGACGGGCTGGAAATGGTGGAGCCCGGCCTGGTGCCGGCCCACACCTGGCACCCGGAGCCCGGGGTCCCCGCCCCCGACGCCCACGCCCTGGCCACCCTGCACGCCGGGGTCGCCCGCAAGCGCTGACGCCCTTCCGGGGCGGCCCCGCCGCGCAGGAGCCGCGGGGCCGCCCTGCCTGCCGCAGGTGCCGCTCGCCCGCCCCGGCAAGGAATCCACCCTTTCGAGTTAATCCCCCCCTTTTTCCTGCCACGCCCTCCGGAACAAACCTCACCATGTAGCCATGGCCCGTATAGGTTTTTTCCGAGGCATGCCTCACCGCACCCGGCAGCAGGCAGGAGAGAACCATGAGCACCGGCGGATCCGCGCTCCCCCCGACCTTCACCTACCGGCAGGCCCGTGAGGCCGGGCTCTCCAAGCACCGGCTTTACGCGCTGCGCGACAGCGGTGCCGTGGAACAGATAGGCCGAGGCCTGTTCCGGCGCGGCGACGCCGACTGGGACGCCGACATCGACCTGGTCGAGATCGCCCTCCACGCCCCCGAAGCGACCCTGTGCCTGGGCACGGCCCTGGCACGCCACGGGCTCACCGACCTCATCCCCGCCTCCATCGACACCGCCCTGCCCCGGGGACGCTGGAAGCCGGTCGTCCAGGCACCGGTCACCTGGCACTCCTTCCGACCGGAGACCTTCGGGATCGGCCGGTCCGAACTCCCCCTCGAAGGCGATCTCCGCATCGGGATCTACACCCCCGAGCGGTCCATCGTCGACGCGTTCCGCCTCCGCCACCGCGAGGGCAGCGACCTGGCCAACGGCGCCCTGCGGCGCTGGCTGCGGCAGCCGGGCAACCACCCGGCCGCCCTGTTGCAGATGGCGGAGCACTTCCCTGCCGCCCGCACAGCACTGCGCACATCACTGGAGATCCTTCTTGACTGACCGCCGCCCCACCCGGAGCACCCCGGCCGGACGCGCCTACCTCGACCTGCAGAACCTCGCACGCCGTCTGCGCCGCCCCACCGACGAACTGCACCAGCTCTACGCCCTCGAGGGCTTCCTCTCCCGCCTGGCCGCCTCGGAGCACGCCGACCACCTCGTCCTGAAGGGCGGCGTGCTGCTCGCGGCGTACGAGACCCGCCGCCCCACCCGTGACGTGGACCTGTACGCACGGCAGGTTCCCAACGACATCCCCACCGTCCTCCGCACGGTCCGGGAGATCGCGGCCCTCCCCCAGGACGATGGCCTCGACCTCGCCCCGGAGACCGCCACCGCCGAGAGCATCCGCGACGAGGACGAGTACAGCGGCGTGCGCGTCACGCTGACCGGCCGCCTCTCGGCGGCTCGCATCGCCTTCCACGTCGACGTCAACGTCGGCGACCCGGTGCAGCCCGCCCCCCGGCGGGTCGTGCTGCCCAGGCTCCTCGGCGGCCGGCTGGAGGTCACCGGTTATCCGCTGCCGATGGTGCACGCGGAGAAGATCGTCACCGCCGTCCAACGCGGTGCCGGCAACACCCGCTGGCGCGACTTCGCCGACGTGCACGCCCTGTGCCTGCGGCACGCGGTCGACGGCGACGAACTGCGCAGCAGCGTCGTCACCGTGTCCGAGTACCGGCGGGTCGCCCTCACACCGCTCGCCACCGCTCTCGCCGGTTACCCCGCCGTCGCCCAGGCCAAGTGGGCGGCTTGGCGCCGCCGCCAACGGCTGGACGACCGGCTCCCCGAGGAGTTCGCCGACGTGCTGGGCACCGTGACGGCCTTCGCCGACCCCGTCCTCACCGGCCGGACGTCGGGCCTCTCGTGGGACCCGGGCGCGCTGTCCTGGCGGTGAACCACAACCCGCCCGGGGCCGGGGCGGGCGCGGGTGTTGCCGCCGTGCCCGCCGCGGCCCCGGAACCGCGGGGCCGGCGGGTTCAGCCGATGCGGTCGAGGATCACCGGGGACGGGGTGAACGGGGTGTCGGGGGCGGCGACGGTGATGCCGCCGTCCAGGGGGGCGAGGGCGTACTCGAACCGCTCGGGGGTGTCGGTGTGGAGGGTGAGCAGGGGCTCGCCCTCGCGCACGGCGTCGCCCGGCTTGGCGTGCAGTTCGACGCCGGCGCCGGCCTGCACCGGGTCCTCCTTGCGGGCGCGGCCGGCGCCCAGGCGCCAGGCGCACAGGCCGACCGCGTAGGCGTCCAGCTCGGTGAGGACGCCGGTGGCCGGGGCGGTGACGACGTGCTGCTCGCGGGCGACGGGCAGGGGCGCGTCGGGGTCGCCGCCCTGGGCGGCGATCATGCGGCGCCACACGTCCATGGCGGAGCCGTCCCGCAGGGCGGTCTCCGGGTCCTTGCCGTGCACACCCGCGCCGGCCAGCATCTCGCGGGCCAGGGCCACGGTCAGCTCGACGACGTCCGCGGGGCCGCCGCCGGCCAGGACCTCGACCGACTCGCGGACCTCCAGGGCGTTGCCGGCGGTCAGGCCGAGGGGGTGGACATGTCGGTGAGCAGGGCGGTGGTGCGCACCCCGTGGTCGGTGCCCAGGGCGACCATGGTGGAGGCCAGCTCGCGGGCGTCGTCGATGTTCTTCATGAAGGCGCCGGAGCCGACCTTGACGTCGAGGACGAGCGCGCCCGTGCCCTCGGCGATCTTCTTGGACATGATCGAGCTGGCGATCAGCGGGATCGCCTCGACCGTGCCGGTGACGTCGCGCAGCGCGTACAGCTTCTTGTCGGCCGGGGCGAGGCCGTCGCCGGCGGCGCAGATCACGGCGCCGACGTCGCGCAGGACGGCCATCATCTCGTCGTTGGACAGCAGCGCCCGCCAGCCGGGGATCGACTCCAGCTTGTCCAGGGTGCCGCCGGTGTGGCCGAGGCCGCGCCCGGACAGCTGGGGGACGGCCGCGCCGCAGGCGGCGACGAGCGGGGCGAGCGGGAGGGTGATCTTGTCGCCGACACCGCCGGTGGAGTGCTTGTCGGCGGTGGGCCGGGGCAGGGACGAGAAGTCCATCCGCTCGCCGCTGGCGATCATCGCCGCGGTCCAGCGGGCGGTCTCGGCCCGGGTCATGCCGTTGAGCAGGACGGCCATGGCGAGCGCGGCCATCTGCTCGTCGGCGACCTCGCCGCGGGTGTAGGCGTCGATCACCCAGTCGATCTGCTCGTCGGTGAGGGTCTCGCGGTCGCGCTTGGTGCGGATGACGGAGATGGCGTCCATGGTGGCGACGGTCCTTGGGTGTCGGTGGTGTCGGGCCTCGTGGGCCGGGGACGTGTCGTGGGTCCGGGGTGGCGGAGGGGTGTGGCCGGGGCTGTGAGTTGCGGGCCGGGCCGGGGGGGCCGGGGGCGGGGGTGCCGGACCGTGCGCGGCCCGGCACCCCCGCCCCCGGCCCCCCGGGTCTCAGTCCGCGTCGGGGACCTCGGGGGCCTCTGGGGCCTCTGGGGCGAAGCCGGCGATGTCGTCGGAGTCGAAGGCGTCGGGGAGGACCTCGCTCATCGGGCGGACGCCGCGGGGGTGTCCACCAGCAGGCCGGGGCCGCCGTGCTCCCACAGCAGCTGGCGGCACCGCCCGCACGGCATGATCGTCTCGCCGTCGCCGTTGACGCAGGTGAACGCGGTCAGCCGGCCGCCGCCGGAGGCGTGCAGGGCGGAGACCAGGCCGCACTCGGCGCACAGCCCGACGCCGTAGGCGGCGTTCTCCACGTTGCAGCCGGTCACGGTCCGGCCGTCGTCGACCAGGGCGGCGGCGCCGACCCGGTAGCCCGAGTAGGGCGCGTAGGCGCGGGACACAACGTCCCGCGCCTGCGCCCGCAGGTGCTCCCAGTCGACGGCGGGGGCCGTCACTTGCCCGTCCCCCGGCGGTAGGGGTCGCCCACCGCCCGCGGGGGCCGCAGGCGCTGCGCGGACAGCGCCAGGACCAGGAGGGTGGTGACGTAGGGGGCCATGGTGACGAAGTACGTCGGGACCTCGTCGGTGGAGGCGTACCAGAACGCCAGGCCCGCGGCGACGACCAGTGCGACCGCGGCACTGACGAACTTGCGGCGGTACAGCTGCCAGGCGGCCGCCAGCACCAGCAGGACCGCCAGCAGCAGGAGCAGCGCGTGGACGCTGGTGCCGCCGGAGCGCAGGTTGAGGCTGTCGGTGTAGCCGAACAGGCCGGCGCCGAGGGCGAGGCCGCCGGGACGCCAGTTGCCGAAGATCATCGCGGCGAGGCCGATGTAGCCGCGCCCGCCGGTCTGGCCCTCGCGGTAGTAGCTGCTGGCGACCTCGGCGAGGAAGACGCCGCCGAGTCCGGCCAGCGCGCCGGAGACGACCACCGCGACGTACTTGTACTTGTAGACGTTGACGCCCAGGGACTCCGCGGCGGTCGGGTTCTCGCCGCAGGACCGCAGGCGCAGGCCGAACGGGGTGCGCCACAGGATCCAGTAGCTGGCCGGGACCAGCAGCAGCGCGACGACGGTGAGCACCGAGATGTCGGTGACCACGCCGCCGACGAAGCCGGCCAGGTCGGAGACGAAGAACCAGTGCTTCTCGTTGAGCGCCTTCATCGCGTCCGACAGCCCGGGGACGGTGAACCGCTCGATCTGGCCGATCGGCGGTGACTGGGTGGCGCTGCCGCCGCCGGGGGCCTCCTCGAAGGTCAGATTGGACAGGTACTTGGTGCTGCCCGCCGCCAGGATGTTGATGGCCACGCCGGAGACGATGTGGTTGACCCCGAAGGAGACGGTGACGACCGCGTGCACCAGGCCGCCGATCGCGCCGCCGAGGATGCCCATGGCGACGCCGCTCCACGGGCCCCACTGGTAGCCGGCCCAGGCGCCGAACCAGGTGCCGAGGATCAGCATGCCCTCCAGGCCGATGTTGATCACGCCGGCGCGTTCGGCCCACAGGCCGCCGAGGCCTGCCAGGCCGATGGGGATGGCCAGCTCCAGGGCGCTGCGCACCTGGCCGACGGAGGTGATGTCGTCGGCGCCGGTGACCAGGCGCACGGCGGAGAACAGGGCGAGGGCCGCCGCGATGCAGAGCAGCAGTACGGGCAGTGACAGCCGACGGCGCGGAGTGGGGGCCTTGCCGGCCGAGGGCCCGGCGGCCTTGGTGAGTGTCGCGGTCACACCGGCACCTCCTTCTTGACCTTGTCCTGGGAGGCCTGGTGGGTGCGGGCGAGTTCCTCGCCGACCCGCTGCTGCTGGCGGCGCAGGCCCCAGCGGCGGACCGTCTCGTAGGCGACGACGACGGCGATCACGATCAGGCCTTCCATGATCTCGGCGATCTCCTTGACGTAGCCGTTGGAGTCCAGTGTCTGGGAGGTCACTTTGAGGAAGGCGAGGAGCAGCGCGCCGACGGCCATGCCGACCGGGTTGTTGCGACCCAGCAGTGCGATGGTGATGCCGGTGAAGCCGACGCCTGCGGGGAAGGCCAGGTTGTACTCGTGGGCCTCGCCCAGCAGCAGCGGCATGCCGGTCAGGCCGGCCAGCGCGCCGGAGAGCAGGATGCTGGTGAGCACCATCCGCCGACCGTTGACGCCGCTGGCCGCGGCGGCGCTCTCGGAGGCGCCGGCCGCCCGCAGGTCGAAGCCGAAGCGGGTGCGGTTGAGCAGGAACCAGTAGCCGATGCCGAGGAGGACCGCGACCACGATGAAGCCGTAGATCTCGCTGCCGGGGGCACTGGTGGGGATGCCGGGCAGCCAGGCGGACTCCGGCAGCTCGCCGGTGGTCAGGTCGTTGCTGCCCTCGAGTCGCTTGCCCAGCAGGGAGGGCTGGAGCAGGTAGGCGATCAGGGAGGTGGCGATGGCGTTGAGCATGATCGTGGAGACGACCTCGCTCACGCCCCGGGTGGTCTTGAGGATGCCCGCGATACCGGCCCAGGCGGCGCCGACCAGCATCGCGGTGACGACGATCACCACCATGCGCAGGGCCCCGGGCAGCGGCACGGCGGTGCCCACTGCGGCGGAGAGCATGGCGGCGAGGCGGTACTGGCCGTCGACGCCGATGTTGAACAGGTTCATCCGGAAGCCGACCGCGACGGCGAGCGCCGCCAGGTAGTAGGTCGTGGTCCGGTTGACGATCAGGACCTGCACGTCCGGGTTGACGACCGCGTAGTCGACCATCAGCGCGTACGGCTCGACCGGGTTGCGGCCGGAGGCCAGCAGGATGGCCGAGCTGAGCAGCATCGCGAAGGCGACTGCCAGAACCGGGGCGGCGACCGCGAGGATCAGCCGCTCCTTGTCGATCTTCTTCATGCTTCCTCTCCCCCGTCGCCGTCGCCGGTGGCGGAGTCCTTGCCCGGGGCCGGGGCGCCGCTCGTGGCCGGGGCCTTGTCGGCGGCCGGGACCTCGTCGGCCGCGGGGTTCCCGCCGGACGGCTGCCCGTCCGGGGACTCCAGGCGGCCGGAGGAGGCGCCGGTCATCGCCGAGCCCAGCTCCTCGGAGGTGATCGAGGCCGGGTCGGCGTCCGCGACCAGGCGGCCGCGGTACATCACCCGCAGGGTGTCCGACAGGCCGATGAGTTCGTCGAGGTCGGCGGAGATGAGCAGGACCGCCAGGCCCTCGCGGCGGGCCTCGCGGATCTGGTCCCAGATCTGGGCCTGCGCGCCGACGTCCACGCCGCGGGTGGGGTGGGCGGCGATGAGGAACTTGGGGCGGTGGCTCATCTCCCGGCCGACGATCAGCTTCTGCTGGTTGCCGCCGGACAGGGAGGCCGCGGTGACGTCGATGCCGGGGGTGCGCACGTCGTACTCGCGCACGATCCGCTCGGTGTCGGCGCGGGCCGCCTTGGGCTTGAGCAGGAAGCCCTTGCTGTTGGGGGCCTCGCCGACGTGGCCGAGGATGCGGTTCTCCCACAGCGGGGACTCGAGGAGCAGGCCGTGGCGGTGGCGGTCCTCGGGGATGTAGCCGATGCCGCCCTCGCGGCGCGCGCGGGTGGGGCGGGAGGTGATGTCCTCGCCGTCCAGCCGGATCGTGCCGGAGTCGGGGGCGCGCAGGCCGATCAGGGCCTCGATCAGCTCGGTCTGCCCGTTGCCCTCGACGCCGGCCAGGCCCAGGACCTCGCCCTTGCGGATGGTCAGGGAGATGTCGTCCAGGACGGCGCGGGGGCCGCTCTCGGCGTCGTGGGCGGTCAGCCGCAGCGAGTCGACGGCGAGCATCACGGTGTCGGTGACGGTGCACTCGCGGGTCTCCGGCGAGGGCAGTTCGGCGCCGACCATCAGCTCGGCGAGCTGCTTGGCGGTGACGTCGGCCGGCTTGACCGAGGCCACGGTGGTGCCGCGCCGGATGACGGTGATGTCGTCGGCGACGGACAGCACCTCGCCCAGCTTGTGCGAGATGAAGATGACGGTCAGGCCCTCGGCCTTGAGCTCGCGCAGGTTGGCGAAGAGCGCGTCCACCTCCTGGGGCACCAGCACCGCGGTGGGCTCGTCCAGGATGAGGGTGCGGGCGCCGCGGTAGAGGACCTTGAGGATCTCCACGCGCTGGCGGTCGGCCACGCCGAGGTCCTCGACGACGGCGTCCGGGCGCACGCCCAGGCCGTAGGCGTCGGAGATCTCCTTGATCTTCGCCCGGGCCTTCGCGCCGATGCCGTACAGCTTCTCCGCGCCCAGAGTGGTGTTCTCCAGGACGGTGAGGTTGTCGGCGAGCATGAAGTGCTGGTGCACCATGCCGATGCCGCGTGCGATGGCGTCGGCCGGGGTGCTGAAGGCGACCTGCTCGCCGTCGACCGCGATGGTGCCCTCGTCCGGCTTCTGCATGCCGTAGAGGATCTTCATCAGGGTGGACTTGCCGGCCCCGTTCTCACCGACGATCGCGTGAACGGTGCCGCGCCCGACGGCGATGTCGATGTCGTGGTTGGCCACGACTCCGGGGAACCGCTTGGTGATGCCGTGCAGCTCCACGGCGGGCGGCGGTGGACTGGAGGATCGGATGGCGCACTCTCCTCGTGCGAAGAATCCCTGGGACATGACCGGGGCCCGGAGGCGGGACGGACGTCCCGCCTCCGGGCCCGGCGCATCGGTGGCGGTGCCGGTGTCAGGAGACGGTGCTCTTGACCTCGATCTTCCCGTCGATGATGTCCTTCTTCACGGCCTCGAGCTTCTTGATCAGCTCGGCGTTCTCGGCGAAGGCGGGGTTGGACTTGGAGTAGCCGACGCCGTCGTCGCTCAGGTCGTGCGTCTTGACGCCGGTCTGCGGCTTGCCGTCGACGACGGACTTGATGAACTCGTACACCGCGCCCTCGACGTTCTTGGTCATCGAGGTGATGATGACGTCCTTGACCTTCTCCAGGCTCTTCTGCTGGTACTGGTCGGAGTCGACGCCGATGCCCATCTTGCCCTCGGCCGCGATGGCCTCGAACGCGCCGCCGCCGGAGGCGCCGGCCGCCGGGTAGATCACGTCGATGCCCTGGTCGAGCATGCCGGCCGCGACCTTCTTGCCGTCCGCCGGGGACGAGAAGCCCTTCATGTCCGGCGGCTGCGAGATGTACTGGGTGGTGACCTTGACGTCCTTGTTGGTGTCCTTGACGCCCTGCTCGAAGCCGGCCTCGAACTTCTGGATCAGCGGGGTGTTCACGCCGCCCAGGAAGCCGACCCTGTCGGTCTTGGTGAGGGTCGCCGCGGCGACGCCCACCAGGTAGGAGCCCTGCTCCTCGCTGAACACCAGGTTGGCGATGTTCTCGCCCTTGCGCGACGAGTCGTCGATGACCGCGAAGCTGGTGTCGGGGAACTTCTTGGCGACCTTCTCGATCGGGCCCGCGTAGGCGTAGCCGACGCCGATGACCGGGTTGAAGCCCTGGCGGGCCAGCTCGGTGAGGCGCTGCTCCTTGTCGGCGTCCGACTCGCCGTCGGAGGGCTCCTTGTCCTCCCCGGCGATGTCGAATTCCTTGAGGGCCTTGTCGAAGCCGCGGTAGGCGGCGTCGTTGAAGGACTGGTCGCCGCGGCCGCCGATGTCGTAGACGAGGCCGACCTTGACCTCGCCGTCCTTCGCGGAGGACGACTCGTTGGAGTTGCCGCTGCTGCCGCTGCCGCACGCGGTGGCGGTGAGGGCGAGGGCGGCAGCGGTGGTGACCGCGGCAGTGATCTTGGATACCCGGCGCAAGAGGAGCACCCCTTCGGTTGAAAAGCGCCCCGTCCGGCGCTGGTTCGCGGGCAGCTTAACGCGCGTAGATGCCGGAAAAACACCCACTCCGGGGCTGTTATCAGATTGTCGCTCAGGAGGTGGGGCGTGCTCACTCCGGCGGTCCGGAGCGTCACTGTCGGTCCCCCGCCGGACCGCCCCGGCAGGGGTGTGCCGGGGCGTCCCGGCAGGGGTGGCGGGGTGCCCTGCGGGTACGGCGGACCGGCCCGGCGAGGGGCCGGGCCGGTCCGGTGGTTCGTTCCGGTGGTTCGTTCCGTCGGACCGGCCCGTCGGACCGGTCCGGCGGTTCAGTCCAGCAGGGAGGCGGCGGTGAACAGCTCCACGCCCACCGCGATCGCCCTCTCGTCGACGTCGAAGTCGCCCCGGTGGAGGTCGCGGCCCGTGCTCTCGTGCGGCGGGCGCACCCCCAGCCGGGCGAGCGCGCCCGGCACCTGCTCCAGGTACCAGGAGAAGTCCTCTCCGCCCAGGCTCTGCTCGGTGTCCTCCACCGTGTGCCCGCCGTAGCGGGCACCCATCGCCGCGCGCAGCAGCTCCACGGAGTCCGCCTCGTTGACCACCGGCGGCACGCCCCGGTGGTAGGTCAGCTCCCACTTGGCCCCGTACATCGAGGTGACCTGGTCGATCACCTCGTGGACCAGGTCCGGCGCCTCGCGCCACGCCTCGTGCTCCAGGCACCGCACGGTGCCCTCCAGCTCGGCGTGCTGCGGCACCACGTTGCAGGCGTGGCCGGACTGGATGCGGCCCCACACCAGCGACAGGCCGGCGCGCGGGTCGATCCGGCGGGCCAGCACTGCCGGCAGGTCGACGGCCAGCCGGGCCGCCGCCGTCACCAGGTCGGTGGTCAGGTGCGGGCGGGCGGTGTGCCCGCCGGGGCCGTCCAGGGACAGCTCCAGCCGGTCGCAGGCGGAGGTGATCGCGCCCTGCCGCAGCCCGATCCGGCCGACCTCGACCTTGGGGTCGCAGTGCAGGGCCAGGATGCGGTCGACACCGTCCAGCCCGCCGGCCTTGATCACGTCCAGCGCGCCGCCGGGCATCATCTCCTCGGCCGGCTGGAAGACCAGCCGCACCGGGCGGGACAGCAGGCCGTCGCGGGCCAGCTCGGCGAGGACGAGCCCGGCGCCGAGCACCACCGTGGTGTGCACGTCGTGCCCGCAGGCGTGGGCCCGGCCGGGGACGGTGGAGCGGTAGCCCACCGTCTTGGTGTCCGGGATGGGCAGGGCGTCGATGTCCGCGCGCAGCGCCAGCCGGGGTCTGCCGGTGTCCTGCGGGCCGATGTCGCACAGCAGGCCGGTGCCGCCGGGCAGGACCCGCGGCTCCAGGCCGGACGCCTCCAGCCGGGCCTTGATCAGACCGGTCGTGCGGAACTCCTGGCGCCCCAGCTCGGGGTGCATGTGGACGTCCCGCCGGAAGGAGACGAGTTCGGCGAACAGTCGCTCGGGCAGCGACCCGGGCAGCAGGCCCGGGACGGGCGACTGCACGGGCAGTGGGGCGGATTCGGACGGGTAACGGGGTGGTTCGGCGTGCGGGAGGGTGCGGGCGGCCGGGTCGGCGCCTTCGACGCTCACGGACGGACCGGGAGTCGAGGGGTTCACCCCGGACAGGGTATGCCGCATCACCGCTCCATTTCACTGATCGACAAAAATTTTCGGCATCGGAGGAGAAGAATCCGCCTTCGGCGCGCATACCCGCCTTCACGCAGGGGTATGACCGCCGATTTGAGGGTGATCGACCCGTCCGATGGTTCCATCGTGGACCAACGACGGGACAAGCGCGAAGGCACGCGGGCCGTGCGGGCGGTCACATCCACCCCGACCCGCCGGACCTGCGGCGTTCCCGAGCCGGGCTCCGGGGCCGCCCGCCCCGCCCCTCGTCAGGTGGCCGAGGTGTTCGATTCCCCGGTGAGGGCGGCGACCCGGGCGTGCAGGGCGGGTACCAGTTCGGGGTGGTCGCCGCGGGAAGCGGCCTGGAGCAGGTCGGCGGCGACGACCAGCTGGGCGGCGCGGCCGGTCGGGGTGTCGAGGATGTCGGCGAAGACGGCGCGGGCCCGGTGGGCGGTGTCGGGCTGCAGGAGGGTGTAGGCGTGCAGGAGGGCGGCGTCGTAGCCGGCCGGGGCTGTGCCGTGGCCTTCCCAGTCGAGCAGGCACAGGTCGGGGCCGGTCAGGTTCGCCCAGTGCAGGTCGCCGTGGGCGGTGGTCCACTCGCCGATGTGCGGGGCGGGGGCTCCGGTGTACCGGGGGACGGCGCGGTCGATCCACTGCCGGCGGACCGCGGTGCGGTCGGTGGGAGTGGCGGCGACGGTGTCCAGGTCGGCGCGCAGTGCCTTCCACCAGGTGTCGGGCAGGTCGAGCGGGGTGCGCAGGACCGGGCCCGGGGACAGGACCGGGGCGGTGATGAAGGCGGACAGCTCTGCGCGGCAGACGCGGCCGGCGTCGTCGACGGGCAGGTCGTGGACGGCGTGCAGGGCTGGGCGGTGGACGGTGGGGAAGCTCGCGGCCGCGGCCGCCGTGCCGTCCCAGAGTCTGCCGTGTGCCTTGTCTGCGGGGAGGCGGAGCAGGCGCAGCCAGCAGGTGCCGTGCTCGGGGTGTGTGGCTCGGCGGCCGAGGGTGCGGCCTCTCCATCCCCACACGAGGGGGCCGGCGCAGGTGACACCGAGGGCGGTGGCGGCGGTCGCGTGGGCGGTCCGGAGGCGGCGGGCGTCGGTGTCGTCGTCAGGCGGCGAGTACATCGAGGGCCTTCCGGAGGTGGCTGGGAGGGACCGGGCCGTGGGCGAGGGCGTCCAGCGCCTGGCCCCAGTGTGCCGGATCCGTGGCCGAGAGCAGCACCTTGTTCACTCCCGGGCACGAGGCAGCCGCCAGCAGGCAGGTCTGCGCCACGTTCAAGGTGGGGTGGAGGAGGCGGGCGAGCGCGGTGGTGGCCCGTCCTGGAGGCGGAGGGCGAGGGGAAGTCCAACCGCCCTGCCGCGACGGAACCACCGCGCTACCGGGGCTGCGGGCCCAGGAGGCGGGCCCAGAGGGCGGGCAGCGGGGCGGACGCGGCCTCCCAGGACCACTGGTCCAGGGCGCCCGGCCGCTCGTAGGCGCGGCGGTAGCGCTGCGGGTTGGTCAGCACCGCCCCGACCGCGCGGACGAAGTCCGCGGTGTCCCGGGCCCGGAAGACCTCGCCGTTGCCCAGCGCCAGGGTGGCCGCGGCCATCGGCCGCACGTCGCTGACCACGACCGGCAGCCGGGCGTGCGCGTACTCGAAGTAGCGGGCCGGCAGCGCCACCTGGTGGTGCGGGAGCGGGTGCACGGGCGCGACGCCGATGTCGGCCGTGGCCAGGAAGGCGGGCACCTGCTCGTGGGGTACGTGGCCGACCACGTGAAGCCGCCCGGCCACCCCGGCGTCCGCCGCCCGGTCCAGCAGCCGCCGCACGTACGGCGCGCCCGGGTCGGGGACGACGAACGCGGCGTGCAGGTCGTACAGCTTGGGCAGCGCCTCGACGACGGTGAGCAGGCCGCGCTCCTCGGACACGGGCCCGCTGTGCACCAGCAGCGGCACGTCCCCGGCCAGGCCGCAGCAGGAGCGGACGCCCCCGCGCGGGGCCGTGCGCACCGGCTGCGCGGCCGGGTGCACCGGCTGTGGGGACTGCGGGGATGGCGGGGACGGCGGGGACAGCGACGGGGCGTCGACGACGACGGCCGGGCGTTCCGGCAGCCGGTGGCGGCGTGCCAGCAGGTCGGCGCAGGCCTCGGAGACGGTGACGACGGCGTCCGCACGGGGCGCGTAGACCCGCTCGTGGGCGTCGTACGCGGTCGCGGTGCGGCGGGAGGGGAAGCGGGTGCCGGGCAGGTGCTCGGCCGCGTCCCAGACGACGACGGTGCGGTGGCCGGCCGCCTCGGCCCTCAGCGCCGCCCGCACGGCCACGCCCAGCATGCGCTGGCCGTGCGCATGGATCAGCTGCGGCCGCAGGGCGTCCAGGACCGGCCCGTAGGCGGTCTCCAGGTCCAGCAGGCCCGGGGCGAGGCGCTGCCAGGCCCGGTGCTTCCCCGAGACGGCGCGCACCACGGCGGTGGCGACGTCGTCGGCGAAGGAGTCCGGGGAGGCGCGGCGGGCGGTGGCGGACCGGTACTGGGCGGCGCGCATCCGGGTCCACAGCCGGCCCACGACGTGGGCGAGGCGGGCGACGGCGAGGGCGATGAGGGCGAACGGGGCGGGCCGGTGCCGCATGGACAGCTCGGCGGCCCGGGTGCGCAGCAGGGCCCGGCGGGCGGCGAGGCGGGCCAGCCGGTACCGCCAGGCGTCCTCGCTGCGGTAGGCCAGCGGCCGGCGCAGGCCGGGGCGGGGGCGGCGCAGCCGGTTGCGCGCCAGGGTCCCGCCGACCGTCACCGGGACGGTCCGCGGCCCGCCCGGCGGGCCCGCGCCGCCCGGCCGGGCCCCTCCGGAGGAGCCCCCGCCGGCCGTGCCGGCTCCGCCGGTCCCGTCGGACCCCTCTGCGCCGGACGGGACGCGGAGGGGACCGGCGGAACCGGCGGGACCGGCGGGACCGGCCGGGTCCGGGTGACCGGCCGGGCCGGTGGAGGCGCGCACGAGGAGGTGGACGTCGTAGCCCGCTCCGGCCGCGGTGCGGGCGACCCGGTGCGCGCGGGCGGCCGACTCCGCGGACCCGGCCGTCAGCACCGCCACCCGCACCCCGACTGCGGGGGCAGTGCCGGGCGGGGCGGCGGCCCCGGGCGGGGCGGCGGGGTGGTGGGAGCGGCCGGCCGGGGCCGGGGCCGCCTCGGTGGGCCGGCGCTCCCGGTACGCCGTCCCGGGGTCCTCGGCGGGCGGGCCGGCCGGCCGCTCCCGGTCTTCGGGGGTTCCGGGGGTCCGGCCGGGCGGCCGGACGGTCACCGGCCGCCGGTCCCTCTCACCGGTGGCCGCGGGGCCGCAGGAGTGGCGGCCGTCCGCGGCGCGGGTGGTCACGGGGTCACCGTCCCGACCGAGTCCAGTCCGTGCAGGTCGCGGGCGGTGCCGGTGACACCGGTCAGGAAGCCCCGGGCGCGCGGGGAGGCGCCCTCGGTGAGCCAGGACGGGTCGAGCTCGCACACGGCGACCTGTGCGCCGGTGCCCTCCAGGGCGAGCGGCAGGGTGTGCACGACGGTCGACGGGAAGCTGACGATCGTCCGGCCGACCGGGCCGCGGCGGGCGACCAGTTCGAGCGGGAGGTCCGGGCGGACGATCTCCAGCCCGGCCGTCTCGGAGATCCGCCGCAGCTTCTCCTCGCGCTCGCGGCGGTGGGCGAAGTAGCGGCCGGCTCCCCGGGCTCGGGCCAGCGAGGCGACGGCGGCCAGGTACCGCTCCGGGTCGACGACGCCGGTCTCCACCAGGGAGGTGCCGACGATGTCGGTGGCGTCGGTGACCTGCGGCGGCCCGAAGCGGGCGCGGGTCCAGGCGAACCGGTTGGGGGTGAGGACGACGCCGGGCGGCGGGGTGACCGGCATCGCGCTGAACACCTCCACGCGGCGGCCGCCGGGGCCGTCGCCGGGGGTGAGGCGGCGGCGGGCGACGCCGGAGAGGACGCCCAGCAGCCGGTCGCGGGCGGAGGTGCCGGTGCGGTGCCAGCGCACCAGGCGCTCGCCGCGGGCGAGCTGGGAGACGAACTCCATGGTGGCCGTGCCGTCGTCGACCACGACCAGGTCGCGGGCGCGGGTGAGCGGCAGCAGCGCCTGCACGTACCGGGAGAACGGGTCGCCGAGCACGATCCGCCGGGCGGCGAGCAGCACGGGTGCCAGCTGCCAGGCGGCGCGCACCGGGGCGGTGCGGGAGGTGCGCGGCTCGCGCCAGCACACCGTGAGGCCCTCGTCCCGGGCGAGTTCGGCCATCCGCCGCAGCTGGCCCCGGGTCATCGGGTCGCGCGGCGGCAGGACCACGAGCGTGCAGGCCGGCGGCCCTCCGTCGCCGCCGTCCCCGCCGCCCGCCGGGCCGGTGGCCTCCGAGGGGAGCCGGCCGGCGGGCACCGCCGCGGTGTCCCCGCCGGCGCCGCCGGCCGGCGGGGACACCGCGGTGCGGCGCTCGTGCACCCACTCCAGCACGTTGAGGAGCTGGACCGGGCTCTCCACGAGCGCCACGGTGCCGGTCGTGCGGGGTTGTCCGTTCACACGGAGGCCGGCTCGCGCTCGGCTCCGGCCGCCTCGGCCTCGGCGACGACGCCGGTGACGCGGCGCAGCTTCTTCATCGCGGCCTTCTCGCCCTCGTAGACCTTCTTCACGCCGTCGCCGAGGGACTCCTCGACGACGCGGATGTCGCGGACCAGGCGCTGCAGGCCCTGGGGCTCGACGGAGGCGGCCTGGTCCGAGCCCCACATGGCGCGGTCGAGGGTGATGTGGCGCTCGACGAAGACGGCGCCGAGGGCGACGGCGGCCAGGGTGGTCTGCAGGCCGACCTCGTGGCCGGAGTAGCCGATCGGGACGTTCGGGTACTCGGCCTCCAGGGTGTTGATCATGCGGAGGTTGAGCTCGGCGGCCGGCGCCGGGTAGGTGCTGGTGGCGTGGCAGAGCAGGATGTTCTCGCTGCCGAGGACCTCGACCGCGTGGCGGATCTGCTTCGGGGTGGACATGCCGGTCGACAGGATGATCGTGCGGCCGGTGGCGCGCAGGGCGCGCAGCAGCTCGTCGTCGGTGAGCGAGGCGGAGGCCACCTTGTGGGCGGGGACGCCGAACTTCTCCAGGAAGGCGACGCTCTCCACGTCCCACGGGGAGGCGAACCAGGCGATGCCCTTCTTGCGGCAGTACTCGTCGATGGCGCGGTAGCCGTCCTCGTCGAACTCCACCCGGTGGCGGTAGTCGATGTAGGTCATCCGGCCCCAGGGGGTGTCGCGCTCGATCTCCCACTGGTCGCGCGGGGTGCAGACCTCGGGGGTGCGCTTCTGGAACTTGACGGCGTCGCAGCCGGCCTCGACGGCGGCGTCGATCAGGGCGAAGGCGTTCTCCAGCTCACCGTTGTGGTTGATGCCGATCTCGCCGGTGACGTAGACGGGGCGGCCGGGGCCGACCTCGCGGTCGCCGAGGGTGCGGATGCGGGAGGTGGAAGAAGTGCTCACTGGTTCAGGTCCTTTCCAAGGATCCACGAGGCGATCTCGCGGATCGCCCCGTGCCCTCCGGGCACGGAGGTCACCGACCGGGCGGCCGCGCGCACCACGTCGTGCGCGGAGGCGACGGCCACGGGCCAGCCGACGAGGTCGAAACAGGGGAGGTCGTTGACGTCGTTGCCGACGTAGAGGACCCGTTCGGGGGCTACGCCCTCCTGCTCGCACCACTGCTTGAGTGCGAGGTCCTTGCGGTCGACGCCGTGGATCACGGGCAGCTTGAGCTTGCGCGCGCGGGCGGCGACGACCGGGTTGGTCTCCGTGGACAGGATCAGCACGGGCAGGCCGGCGCGGCGCAGGGCCGCGATGCCGTAGCCGTCACCGCGGTGCACGGTGACCTGCTCCCGTCCGTCGGAGTCGATCAGCACCCTGTCGTCGGTCTGGGTGCCGTCGAAGTCGAGTACGACCGCGTCGACGTCGTCGCGGGCGGGGAGGCTGCCGGGCCGGGGGCCGTCGAGCAGCGGGACGAGCGCGCGGGCGCGGTCGAGGTCGGCGGGCTCGTCGACCTCCAGCACCCGGGCGGGGTCGGTGCGCACCAGGGCGGTGCGGCCGAAGAACCGGTGGCGGTGCTCGCGGAAGCCGTCGGCGCGCATGGCGTAGGCAGCGCCGGTCTCCAGTAGGTCCTGGGGGCGGTCCTGGCGGCGCGGCCGGTGGGACTTGTCGTGGTTGACGCCGTGGCCGCCGTCGTCGGCCGGGTCGGCGGCGGTGCCGCCGTCGCGCCAGAGGAAGCCGTGGAAGGGGGCGACGGTCAGGGCGGTGTCGGCGCCTTCCTCCAGAACCGCGGCGGCCACGCCGTCGACGTCCTCGCGGGTGAGGAAGGGGCTGGTGCACTGGACGAGGAGGACGGCGTCGGGCGCGGTGCCGTGGCGGGCCTCGTGGGCGTCCATGGCGTGCAGCACGGCGGACTCGCTGGTCGCGGTGTCGCCGGCGATCTCGGCGGGGCGGGCCACGGTCTCGGCGCCGGCCTGGCGGGCCGCGGCGGCGACCGCGTCGTCGTCGGTGGAGACCACCACGTCGGTGACCAGGAGGGCGGCGAGGCACTCGCGCACCGCCCGGGCGACCAGCGGCACCCCGCCGACGGGCGCGGTGTTCTTGCCGGGCACCCCCTTGGAGCCGCCCCTGGCGGGGATCACGGCCAGCACACGTGCCACGGGGGCTCCTCGGTTCGGTCGGTTCGGGGAGTGGTTCGGGGACTGCTTCGGGGAGTGGTTCGGGGACTGCTCCGGGGCCCGGGCGGGGGGCTGCGCGGTGCTCACAGCTGCCCCCAGCGGCGGACGACCGGGGCGACGCGCTGGACGCCCTGCCGGTAGGCGGTGCGGGCGGCGTTGCGCGCCATCTCGCGGGCGGCGCGGCGCAGCGCGCCCTCGCCGGCCGGCTCGTCGGCGGCGCCGGGCAGCGGCTCGCCCCCGGTGTCCAGGCCGTGGCGGGCGAGGATGCCGGGCAGGTAGGAGGTGGCGGTGGCCATGGAGTAGTGCGGGGTCAGCGGCGGGAGGCTGCCGGCGGCGGCCAGCGCGGCGACCCGTTCGCGGGCCGCGCGGTGCGGCTCGGCGACGGCGACCCCGTGCCGGGCGAGCCAGGCCGGGTCGGCGAGGGGCCGGCGGCCGCCGTCGAGCTCGTCCCAGGAGGCCAGGCAGCCGGAGCCGAGGAAGTGGTGGTTGCCCAGCGCCTCGCGGACGCCGAAGTCGGTCAGGACCGCGGTGGGGATGCCCCGGTGCATGGACTCCAGGGCCGCGGTGGAGCTGACCGTGACGCACAGGTCGGTGCGGTCCAGGACCTCGCCCATGTTCCCGTAGACCAGGCGCAGGTTGCCGGGGCGGGCGCCGCCGAGGCGGGCGGCCAGCTTCTGGTACGGGTGCTCCTCGATGTGCGTGGTGTGCTCGCCGGGCCTGCTGCGCAGCTTCAGCAGCACCTCGCGGTCGGGGTGGCGCTCGGCGTGCCGGACCAGGCGGCGCAGCAGGTACTCGCGGTCCGCGCGGCTCTCCGGCACGGACGGCTGGGCCGCGAAGGTGACGGTGAACGGGCGGGAGCCGTCCGGCTCGTACGGGGCGCCCTCCAGGAAGGGCAGCGCGGTCTCGACGACCGCCGAGGGGTCGGCGCCGGCGCCGTCGTAGGCGGCGCGGAACCGCTCGGCGTCGTGGGCGCTGTTGGCGAGGACGACGTCGGCGCCGCCGCGCAGCAGCAGGCCGTCGACCATCTTCTCGTACACGACGCCGACGTAGCCGGTGACGACGACGGGCCGGCGCCCGGCGCCCTCCCAGGCGCGGGCGAGGCCGTGCAGCATCGCCTGGCAGGTGCCGCCGACGACGGCGAGGACGAGCACGTCGCAGGTGTCGCGGCCGACGGACTTCAGGAACTGCGCGGCGGTGACCTCCCGCATGTCGTCGGGCCGGATCCCGACCTCGTCGAGCTGGCGCGCGGTGGGGGTCGCACGGCCCCTGAGCAGGTACGCGTGCAGGGTGGAGCCGGGTGCGATCCGGCGGGCGGTCAGCGCACCCCACTTCCATCGGGTGTCGGAGTCGGCCAGTACGGCGACCCGGAGCTTCCCGCCTTCTTCGCTGGCAGTTCTGGCTGGCACGTCGCCGACATTAGGAATGCTTTTCGAGGCGCCGTCCAACGCGATGTCAACAGACGGTGAACAGAACGCCGACAGCAGCCGAACCGGCCCGCCGGGCGGTGCGCGGGAGGTCGGGGAAAATCGTGCGGCAGGCATGGGGAATCCGTCCGCAAGGTGGCGGAACCATTCCCTCCGCCTTCTCCCCGAACAGGTGATCACCGGTCGGCGACGGCCCGTCACGGCCCTGCCGGGGCCCGACATTCCGGCATGGCGACCCATTCACGAAACCGCCATGCCCAGTTCACCCGCGCGTTCTTCAAGGGCCAGGAGAACGATCGGAGCACCCAATACCGTGTGGCAGGTCCGTACCGGACCAGAGGAGTCCCTGTCCCGTGGTTAAGCTCTCCGCCATCGTGCCTTTCTACAATGTCCAGGCGTATGCGCCGGACATGCTGCGCAGCCTTTTCCTCAATTCGCGCGCCGATTTCGAGTTCGTCCTGGTGGACGACTGCTCGAAGGACGAGACGCCCGAACTGCTGGAACGCGCCTGCCGCACCCTGCCCGGCGCCACCCTCGTGCGGCACGAGGTGAACGGCGGTCTGGCCACCGCCCGCAACACCGGGCTGGCCGCCGCCCAGGGCGAGTACATCACCTTCCTCGACGGCGACGACTGGCTCGCCCCCGGCTACCTGGCCGAGCTGGTCGCCGCCGCCGAACGGCTCGGCTGCGACTTCCTGCGCACCGACCACGTGCAGTGCACGGGCAAGGAGCGGACGATCCGCCGCGTCCCGCACGGCCGCCGCGACGAGGTGCTCGACCCCCGTTCGGCGATCCTGCCCGCGGACCGCTCCACCTCGGTGGACTACCCCTTCGCCTGGGCCGGGATCTACCACCGCCGGCTCAAGGACGCCGGGCTGCTGGACTTCCCCGACGGCCTGCGCACCGCCGAGGACCGGCCGTGGATCTGGCGGCTGCACCGCGAGGCGGAGTCCTTCGCCGTGGTGAACCTCCTCGGCGTGTTCTACCGGCGCGGGGTGGCCACCTCCCTGACCCAGATCGGCGACGTCCGACAACTCGACTTCATCCGCTCCTTCGACCAGGTACTGAAGGAGACGGCCCGCGACCCGGAGGCGGAGCAGTTGATGCCCAAGGCGGTGCGCACCTACTGCGCGATCATCTCCCACCACCTGAACAACATCGAGCGCTTCGAGCCCGCGGTGGCCCGGAAGCTGCGGACGATGAGCTCCGCCGCGCTGAAGCGGATGCCGCAGGACGTCCTCACCGAGGCGCTGGACTCGATGGACGTCGAACGCAGCGCCCGGCTGCGCAGGCTGCGCCGCCGCATCACGGCCGGCACCGACAGCGCGACGGCGGCCGCGTGATGGCCCGCACCCGCATCCTCTTCGCCTCGACCCTCTACGGCGTCGCGACCCTGGCCGCAGCCCTGGACGCCGACTGCTTCGACCCCGCCGACCGCACGATCCTGCTGACCAGCAACAACGCGGCCGTGCCCGAGACCGCCACCCCGCTGGAGCGGATGCCCGGCTTCGAGCGGCTGCGCGGCAGGTTCGACGAGGTCCTCTCCTGGAACGAGGCGATCTCCCCGTTCCACCCCGGCGGCTGGTCGCCCCGCCCGGACGACGCCCCCCTGTGGGAGCGCCACCTGCGGCTGCTGTGGGGGCTGGGGGACGACTCCGTCGAGCTGGTCGTGGAGTCCATCCAGGTCGAGCCGGCCCTGGCGCTCGTCCAGATCTTCACCGGCGCCCCGGTGCACGTCTACGCCGACGGGCTGATGAGCTACGGGCCGACCCGCAACAAGCTCGACCTGCTGGTCACCACCCGCATCCGCCGCCTCCTCCACCTGGACCTGGTGCCGGGCCTGCGGCCGCTGCTGCTGTCCGAGCACGGCGTGGAGCCGGAGATCGTGCCCACCGAGGCGTTCCTGGCCGTGCTCGCCGAACTCTCCGAGGCGGCCGACCTCCCCGACCTCCCCGGGGTCCCGGCCGACACCGGGGTCCCGGCCGACACCGGAGCGCCGGAGCGCCCCGCCGGGCCCGCCCTGCTGCTGGGCCAGTACCTGGCCGCCCTGGGCATCCTCACCGCCGAGGAGGAGGAGCACCTGCACGTGCGGATGCTGCGCGGCGCCGTCGCCCTCGGGCACCGCTCGGTGGTCTTCAAGCCGCACCCCACGGCCCCGGCGCGCTGGTCGAGGGTGCTGGAGAAGGAGGCCGGCGAGCTGGGCGTGGAGCTGACCGTGCTGGAGACCCCGGTCCTCGCCGAGGTCCTCTACCGGCGGATGCGGCCCGCGCTCGTCGTCGGCTGCTTCTCCACGGCCCTGCTGACCGCGGCCGTCCTGCACCGGCTGCCGGTCGCCCGGATCGGCACCGAAGTGCTGCTGGAGCGGCTGTCGCCCTACCAGAACAGCAACCGCGTCCCGGTGACCGTCGTGCACGCGATGCTGCCGGACCTGGAGGCCGAGGACGCGCAGCGGGCCGTCGCCGAGTGGAGCGTCCCCGACGCGGAGGCCGTCGCCGCCACCCTCTCGCCCCTGGTGCGGGCGGTGGGGTACTGCATGCAGGCGCAGAGCTACCCGCACCTGCGCGACTCGGCCGTGGCCTACCTGCGGATGAACCTCGACGCGCGGACCCGGGTGTACTTCAAGCGCCGCCGGCTCACCGCGCTCGCCCTGCCCGGCGGCGTCCCCGCGAAGCTGTCGGGGCTCCCGCGCAACGCCGCGGTGCGCCGGGTGGCCCGCCGCGCCAGGGCCCTCAAGCGCGCCGCCTTCAAGTAGCCGCGCGCGGCCGGCCGCCGCGCCACCGGCCGGCCGCGCCGCCGTGCCGCGGCCCCCGTCACGGAACGGGGGCGCGGCACGGGGCGGGCGGCACGGGGTGAGCGGCACGGGGTGAGCGGCGCGGCCGCGTCCCGCGCCGGGCTGCCGTCCCGCGCCGTCCCGCGCCGGGCCGCCGTCCCGCGCCGTCCTACACCGACCCGCGCCGTCCCGTGCCGGGCGCCCGCCGCGGCCGCTCCGCCGTCCCCGTCACCCACGCCCAGGCAGCGAGGCCATGGACCACACCGCCCCTCCCCTTCGCACCGCCACCCTGGAGCCGAAGCTCCCTCCCCTCGGCGAGGCCGGCCCGCAGCCGCCGGCCTCCCCCGCCGCGCCGGGACGGCCGCCCGTCCGGCTGCGCGCCCTGGACGGCCTGCGGCTGCTCGCCGCCATGATGGTCTGCCTGTACCACTACGGCGGCCGGGACGGGGAGGTGTCCCGGGCCTGGGGCACCTCGCCGCGCAACGTCTTCCCCGACTGGTCCCAGGCGTTCGCCTACGGCTCCCTGGGCGTGCAGATCTTCTTCGTCATCAGCGGCTTCGTCATCTGCATGAGCGGCTGGGGGCGCGGCCTGCGGGCCTTCGCCGTCTCGCGGGTGTCCCGCCTCTTCCCCGCCTACTGGGCCGCGGTCGTGCTGGTCACCGCCGTCTTCGCCCTGCCGGTCGTGGTCTACGACCCGGTCTCGCCCAGCGACGCGCTGGTCAACCTGACGATGCTGCAGATGCCGCTGGGCGCCGACCGGGTGCTCGGCGTGTGCTGGACCCTGTGGGTGGAGCTGCGCTTCTACGTGCTGTTCGCCGTGTTCGTCGTGATCCCCGGGGCGACCCGGCGGCGGGTGGTGCTGTTCTGTGCCGCCTGGACCATGGCCGCGGTCGTCGGAGACGCGGCGGACGAACCGCTGCTGGACCTGGTCCTGATGCCCGAGTACGCGCCGTTCTTCGTCGGCGGCATCGGGCTCTACCTGCTGCACCGCTTCGGCCACGACGCCACGGCGTGGGGGATCGTCGCGGTCTCCTGGCTGCTGGGCCAGCACTACGCGGTCCAGGAGCTGTGGCACGCGCCGGACCCGCGGTTCTTCTCCTACCGGCAGTCCTGGGTGATCGTCGCGGTCGTCACCGTCGGCTTCGCGGCGGTCGCCGCGGTGGCCCTGGGCAGGCTGTCGCGGATGAACTGGCGCTGGCTGACCGTGGCCGGCGCCCTGACCTACCCCTTCTACCTGGTGCACGAGCACCTGGGCTGGGCCGTCATCCACGCCCTCAACCACGGCCTGGGCCTGCCGCACGCCGTGGTGCTGCCGGTGACGGTGGCCTCGATGCTGCTCCTGGCCTGGCTGCTGTACCGGCTCGTGGAGATCCCCCTGACCCCGCGCCTGAAGCGGGCCCTGACCCCGCCGCGCCCGTCGGACGCGCCCGTCCCGCCCGTCCCGCGCCGGTGAGACGCCGCGGCGGCCGCCCGGAGGACCGGGCGGCCGCCGCGGGGCGGTGCGGGTGCGCGGGCGCGGTTACGGGCGCGGGCGCGGTTACGGCGCGGGTGCCGTCAGAACGCGTCGGTGGGGACGTAGGCGCCCCACACCTCGCGCAGGGTGTTGCAGACCTCGCCGACGGTGGCGCGGGCGGCCAGCGCGTCCTTCATCGGGTACAGGACGTTGTCCGTGCCCTCGGCCGCGGTCCTCAGCCTCGCCAGGGCCTCGTCCACCGCGGCCTGGTCGCGCTCGGCGCGCAGCTTCGCCAGGCGCTCGGCCTGCTGCGCCTCGATCGCCGGGTCGACCCGCAGCGGCTCGTACGGCTCCTCCTCCTCCAGCTGGAAGCGGTTGACGCCGACGACCACGCGCTCGCCCGAGTCCGTCTCCTGCGCGATGCGGTAGGCGCTGCGCTCGATCTCGGACTTCTGGAAGCCGCGCTCGATCGCGTTGACCGCGCCGCCCATGTCCTCGACCTTCTGCATGAGCTCCAGGGCCGCGGCCTCGACCTCGTCGGTCATCGTCTCGACGACGTAGGAGCCGGCGAACGGGTCCACGGTGGCGGTCACGTCGGTCTCGTAGGCCAGCACCTGCTGGGTGCGCAGCGCGAGCCGGGCCGACTTCTCCGTCGGCAGCGCGATGGCCTCGTCGAAGGAGTTGGTGTGCAGGGACTGGGTGCCGCCGAGGACCGCGGCGAGGCCCTGGACCGCGACACGCACCAGGTTGACCTCGGGCTGCTGGGCGGTCAGCTGCACGCCCGCCGTCTGGGTGTGGAAGCGCAGCATCATCGACTTGGGGTTCTTCGCGCCGAACTCGTCCCGCATCACCCGCGCCCAGATGCGGCGGGCCGCGCGGAACTTGGCGACCTCCTCGAGAATGGTCGTCCGCGAGACGAAGAAGAACGACAGCCGGGGCGCGAAGTCGTCGACGTCCATGCCCGCGGCCACCGCGGTGCGCACGTACTCGATGCCGTCGGCGAGGGTGAACGCGATCTCCTGGGCGGGGCTCGCCCCGGCCTCGGCCATGTGGTAGCCGGAGATCGAGATCGTGTTCCACTTCGGGATCTCGGCCTTGCAGTACTTGAAGATGTCCGCGATCAGCCGCAGCGACGGCTTGGGCGGGAAGATGTACGTGCCGCGGGCGATGTACTCCTTGAGCACGTCGTTCTGGATGGTGCCGGTGAGCTTGTCCGCGGAGACGCCCTGCTCCTCGGCGACGAGCTGGTACATCAGCAGCAGCAGCGAGGCGGGCGCGTTGATCGTCATCGACGTGGAGACCTTGTCCAGCGGGATGCCGTCGAACAGGACCCGCATGTCGTCGACCGAGTCGATGGCCACGCCGACCTTGCCGACCTCGCCCGACGCGATGGGCGCGTCGGAGTCGTGACCCATCTGGGTGGGCAGGTCGAAGGCCACGGACAGGCCCATGGTGCCGTTGGCGATGAGCTGCTTGTACCGGGCGTTGGACTCGGTGGCGGTGCCGAAGCCCGCGTACTGGCGCATCGTCCAGGGGCGCCCGGTGTACATCGTCGGGTAGACGCCGCGGGTGAAGGGGTACTTGCCCGGCTCCCCGAGCTTGTCCTGCGGATCCCAGCCGGCAAGTGCCTCGGGTCCGTAGACCGGCTCGATGGGCAGTCCCGACTCCGATTCGCGCCCCATGATCGATGCCTCTCCGCTCTTCGCGCGCCGCCCGGCTGATCGCGACTAGGAAACCGTCCTCGCCACGGACTGTAGTGGCGGCCGTACCGGCCCGTGCAGGTCCGCAGCCTGGGACCTTGCTCACAGTGTGCCGCAGCCGGCCGGTCCGGGCCCTCCGGGACGCCGCCCCCGGACCGGCCCGGGGGCGGCGTCCCGGCTGCCCGCGGGCCGTCCGGGGGCCGTCCGGGGCTGGCCCGGCCGCAGACCGCACGTGACGCGTTTCTCAGCCCCCCGCGCTCCCCCGCGGCCGTGGTTCGCCGATCCCCAGTGACCTGCAGTAGTCGTCGATGCGGTCCTCGCCCCCGGCCGCCCGCGCCAGTCGTTCCAGGAGGCCGTCGCCGAGCCCCGTGCCCGCCCCCGCACCCGAGCCCGGGCCCGCATCCGCACCCGCACCCGCGCCCGCACCGGGGCGGGCTCCGGGGGCGGTGGCGGCGGGCCCGGGAGAGGCCTTCGCCGCGGCGGCGTACGCGCGGCACAGCCCGGCGGTTCCGCCGTCCGCGCCGCCGTCCGCGCCGCCGGACGGGACGCCGGAGGGGCGGCGTCCCCCGCTCCTCCCCGGCCCGTCCGTGCCCGTGCCGCCGTCCGCGCCGGACGGCGGGACCGGGCCCCCGCCGGGAGGCCCGGACGGGGCGTCCGCCCCCGGGCCCGGGTCCGGGGGGAGCCCGGGACCCCGGACGGGCGCGGAGGGCCGCGCCGTGGGCCCCTCGGTGCCGCCCGTGCCGGGGGACGGCAGGTGCCCGGTGCCGGCCGCGACGGCGACCCCGCCGAGGACGAGCGCGGCCGCGAGGGCGGCGAGGGCCGCCCTGACCGGGCGCGTCGCCCTCCGCCGGGGCGCGGGACGGGCCGCCGCCCGGAACGCGGCGACGGCGGCGTCCTCCCCGGGCGCCGGCCCCCCGGCGGTGCGGGCTGCGGCCCGGGCCTCGGCCAACAGCCCCGCCAGGTCGCGCACGGTCCTGTCCTCGGAGTCGACGTCCCGGCCCCGCAGGAGGCGCTCGGCCGTGTCCGCGTCGAGCCGCTCCCGTGCGGCGTCGCCCGTCGGCCCCGTGCTCCTCATGTCCTGCCCCTCCCTGCCCGGGCCCCCGCCGCACCGGAACGTTCCCTGCCGTCCAGCATCTCCGCCAGCCGCCTGAGCCCGCGGTGAGCGGCCATCCGTACGGCGCCCGGCCTCTTGCCGAGCACACGCGCCGCACTCCTCGCGTCCAGCCCGACGACCACGCGGAGCAGCACCGCCTCCGCCTGGTCCCGGGGCAGCCGCGCCACCATGGCCAGCGCCTCCCCGGTGGCCACCGCCTCCAGTGCCTCGCCCGCCGTGTCCTCCGCGGCCGCCAGGCCGGCCAGGGCCGACTCGTCGCCGCCGACGAGCGGCGAGCGGCCCGCCCGCCGGAGGTGGTCGTACGCCCGGTTGCGGGCCACCCGGGTCGCCCAGGCGGGGAAGCGGTCGCCGTCCCCGCGGAAGGACCGCAGGTCACGGGCGATCTGCAGCCACGCGTCCGAGGCGACGTCCTCGGCGTGGGCCGGGCCCACGAGGCTCCTCACGTAGGCGAGCAGGCGTGGGTGCACGGCCCGGTACACCAGCCGGAAGGCCGCCTCGTCACCGGCCCGGGCCTGCCTCACAGCGGCCGTCAGGTCCGCCCCGCGGCCCTGCGGCGGGCCGCCCCCGGGAACCTCTTCGTCGCCCGTCGTCTCTGTGTTCGCCCCGTGCACGGTCGCTCATCCTGCCCCACCCCGGCGACACCCGTGCGGCCGAGGGTGCGCGGGGAGCGGGGCGGGGGGAGTTGTGAGCGGGGCCCGGTGTGACGCTTCCGGGGCCCGCAGCGCCCCAGGAGGTGGCATGCCGACCGCGAGGGACGGCCCGGTCCGCCGGCGCGACACCTCCGGGAACAGGCGCGGCACCGTGAAGGGACGAGGACTTGAGTCCGCGAAAACAGCACGCGTACAAACCGCTGGGGTTGAGGGGGAGGGTGTGGCTGACGCTCGGCGCCGTGGCGCTGGGCGGCGGAGGGATAGTGGCCGTGGCGACCGCCGGTCCCTCGGGCCCCGGCAAGGAGCCGCCCCGGCCCGCCGAGGTCCGCGTGCTCCCGCTGGAGGCCGGGGGCGCGGGCCGCAGCGGCCTGGACCGGCGCGAGGTCGAACCGTTCAGCATGGTGTCGGTCTCCTGGAAGGGCGCGCGGAGCCGGCTCGACGGCACCGCGCAGGTGCGGACCCGGTCCGCGGGCACCGGGGAGTGGGGCGACTGGCAGGCGCTGGCCGAGAGCGGCGGCGAGGGCCCGGACGTTCCGTCGGAGCGCGCCGGGGCGACCCCCCGGGGCTCGGTCGGCCCGCTGTGGGTCGGCCCGTCGGACGCCGTCGAGGTGCGCGTCACGGCGGCGGACGGCACCTCGTCCGGACTGCCGAAGGGGATGCGGCTCGACATGGTCGACCCGGGCGTCCCGTCCGGGAGCGGGAAGACGTTCGCGGGGGCTCCCGTCGCGTTCTCCGGCACGGTGGCGGACTCGGCGTCCCCGACGGCCGCGGACACGGCCGCCCCGACCGCCTCCGCCGACCCCGCCGTCCCGCAGCCCGACGGCACCGCCACGGCGACGGACCCCGCCTCCCCGACCGCACCGGAGTCCGCCTCCCCGACCGCCTCGGAGTCCGCCGGGGGGTCGCCGAGCGCCGAACCGTCGGCCACCGTCCCCACCGCTCCGCCGTCCACGGTCGCCGCGCCGCCCGTCACCGGCCGCGCCGCGTGGGGCGCGAACGAGGACCTGGAGGACCCGCCGTCCTACGCCGAAGAGATCAAGGCGGTCACCCTCCACCACACCGCCACCGGGAACGGCTACACGTGCGCCGACTCCCGTGACCTCGTCCGCAGCCTCCAGGCCCTGCACATGGACCCGAACGGCAACGGGTGGAACGACATCGGCTACAACTTCGTGGTCGACAAGTGCGGGCAGATCTTCGAGGGACGCGGCGGCGGCGCCGACCTGCCCGTCGTCGGCGCCCACAACGTGGGCTTCAACACCGGCACCGTCGGCATCGCCGTCATCGGCAACTACGAGGAGTCCGTGACCCCGCGGCCCGCGCTGGACGCCGTCGCGCGCATCGCCGCCTGGCGCCTGGGCCAGTACGGCGCCTCCCCGACGGGCACCGTCGCCCTCACCAACGGCGTGGTCGTCCCGGGCTCCAAGTACGCGCAGGACGAGCAGGTCACGCTGCCGCGGATCTTCGGCCACCGGGACACCTTCGCCACCGCCTGCCCCGGCGCCCTGCTGTACCCGAAGCTCGGCCTGATCCGCTCGCTCGCCGCGGCCCCCGGCGTCTCGCACGCCCTGGACACCGCCGACATCGACCGCAACGGCGTCAACGACACCGTCGCCGGCACACCGGGGCACGGCTCGGGATCGGTCACCGTCCTGCCCGGGAACGGCGACGGGCCCGTCGCCTCCGCCAAGCGCACCCTGACCCAGTCGAGCAGCGGGGTCCCCGGCGCCTCCGAGAGCGGCGACGCGTTCGGCGCGTCCGTCGCCCTGGGGGACGTCGACGGCGACGGCCACGCCGATGTCGCGATCGGCGCGCCGGGCGAGGACGACACCACCGGGCACACCGACTCCGGCTCGGTCACCGTCCTGTACGGCCCCGGCCTGGACACCGGCAGGCTGTTCACCACCGCCTCCGCCACCCGGGCGAGCGGCGAGAAGCTCGGCGCGGCCGTCACGATCGGCGACTTCGACGCCGACGGCCGGGCCGACGTGCTCTCCGTCGCCCCCGGCGCGCCGGGCCGCTGGTGGGTCCGGGACAGCGCGACCGGCGCCGTCACCTCCGGTCTCCTGGGCTCCACCGGCTACGGCTCCGCCGTTGCTCACCCCGACGCCGCCGCCGGCGACTTCGACCGCGACGGGTACGCCGACGCCGTCGTGACCTTCCGCGACCCCGGAGGCCGCAGCCGCCTCCTGCTGCTCGAGGGCTCGCCGGACGGCCTGCGGCGCACCGGCGTGCTGGGCGTCCCGGGCGGCCGTTCGGTCGCCGTCGGCGACGTCGACGGCAACGGCTACGCCGACGCCGTGGTGGGCCAGCCGTACGCCTCCGAGTCCGGGGCGTACAAGGGCGGCCAGATCACGGTGGTCCCCGGCTCGGCCACCGGCCCGACCACCACCGGCGCCCGCACCGTCCACCAGGACACCTCGGGGGTGCCCGGCGCGGCCGAGGCCGGCGACGCCATGGGCTTCTCCGTCGCGGCCGGCGACTTCGACCTCGACGGCCGGGCCGACGTCCTGACCGGCCTGCCCCGGGAGGACCTCACCCGCAGCGGAACCTCCCGGCAGGACGCCGGGACCGTCCTGCTGCTGCGCGGCTCCTCCTCCGGCCCGACCGGCTCCGGGGCCCTCAGCCTCCACCAGGACACCTCCGGCATCGCCGGCGCGACCGAGACCGGCGACCGCTTCGGCTCCGCCGTGGTCCTGGCCGACCTGTCCGGGTGGGGACGCGCCGACCTCCTCGTCGGCGTCGACGGCGAGGACTCCGGCAACGGCACGCTCCTCCAGCTCGACAGCGGCAGCGCGGGCGTGTCGACAACCGGTGGCGTCTACTACGGCACCGGCACGCTCGGCCTGCCCGCCGGGGTGCGCCTGGGGCAGACGCTGGCCCCCTGACCCGTCCCGCACCGACCGGAGCCCGCGGCGCTCCGGGGCCGGGGCCGCTCCCCCAGGGGGAGCGGCCCCGGCCGGTTTCCGGGGTTCCGCACCGCGCCCGGGCGGGCATGCCGCAGGATGTACACGGCACGGAGGAGCACGACGCGGGGGAGCACGTCGCAGGGAAGCACGTCGCCAGGGAGCACGTCGCCGGAGGAGAGACCGACATGTCCGCACCGTCCGCCCGCAGGGCTGCCGCCGCACTGGCCGCCGGGCTGCTGACCGCAGGAGTGCTCACCGGCTGCGAGGCCGGCGGGCGGACGGCGGACGCCGCGGCCTCCCCGCCCGCGGCCGTCACGACCGCGCCCACCACGGCCGCGCCCTCGCCGGAACCGTCCACCGCCTCCGCCACGGCGTCTGCGTCCGCGTCGGCCTCCTCCGCACCGCCGTCCGCGCCGCCGTCGTCCGCGCCGCCGTCCGCGACCCCGTCCTCGGCCGCGCCGACCCCCGACCGGGCCGCCGAGCAGCCGGTCGTCGCCCCGGGCACCAGCGGGGAACGGGTGCGCGAGCTCCAGGCCCGGCTGCAGCAACTGGGCCACTTCACGGTGGGCGTCACCGGCTACTACGGCACGGTCACCCGCTCGTCCGTGGCCGCCTTCCAGCGCTCGCGCGGCCTGCCCGGCGACGGCACGGTGTACTCGGCCACCTGGTCGGCGCTGCGCGCCGCCACCCGGCAGCCCACGCGCCTGGAGACCCATCCGCAGACCACCAACCCGCTCCCGGCGCCCGACCCGCGCTGCACCACCGGCCGGGTGCTGTGCATCTCGAAGTCGGCCCGCACCCTGGCCTGGATGTCCGACGGGCAGGTCCTCATGGCCATGGACGTCCGCTTCGGCTCCCAGTACACGCCGACCCGCGACGGGGCGTTCGAGGTCTACTGGAAGAGCCGCGACCACCACTCGACGCTCTACGACTCCCCCATGCCGTTCGCGCTCTTCTTCAGCGGCGGCCAGGCCGTGCACTACTCCGCCGACTTCGCCGCCAACGGCTACGCCGGCGCCTCCCACGGCTGCGTCAACGTCCGCGACCGGGCGAAGGCCGCCGCCCTCTTCGACCAGGTCCGCACCGGCGACAAGGTCGTCGTCTACGGCCCCTGAGGCACCCCGCCCGGGGCGTTCACGAAATCTCCACCCGCACCGCACCCGAGGGCCGTCACCTTCCGTCCCGCAGCCGTCACACACCACTACACTGACGGGCCATCACGATCTGTCAACAGCCACCAGAAGGACGGGGCATGGGGGGCACCTTCGACGTCGACGTCGTCGAGCTGGGCAACTTCCTGAAGACCTTGAAGGAAGCGGAGAACTCGCTGGACAAGGTGCGCACGGCGCTGCGCACCACCTCCTCCGGTGAAATCGGCACCAAGGACCTGGACAGCGCCTGCGACGAATTCCAGCAGCACTGGAAGTACGGGGCCGAGCAGATATCCGACCAGGCCAAGAAGATCAAAGAGGGCCTCGAGAAGACGAAGCAGAACTACGAAGAGGTCGAGAAGTCCCTGGAGGAATCGTTCAAGAAGGCCTCCGCGCAGGGAGGCGGCAAATGAGCCCGCGCTACGCACACCTCGGGTTCGACCCCGCACCCGGTGACGTGGAAGCCGTCTTCACCCTCCAGAAGAAGCTGACGGACACGACCGGGGCCCTGGGCGAGACCTACAGAATGATCACCTCGCTCCGGTCCAACGTCTCCTGGAAGGGAGACGCCGCCGTGGCTTTCAAGGAGCAGATCGACGGCGCGTTCCCGGACAACCTGCGCAAGGCCTACGACTCCCTCGCGAAGGCAGCCGTTCACCTGGACAGCTGGCGCAAGGACCTGGCGGGCTACCAGGAGCAGGCCAGAGCGCTGGACGGCCGGGCCAAGGCGGCCAAGGACAAGCTCGAGAAAGCGAAGGCCCGGGAGAAAGAGGCTTCCGCCCACCCCGACCTCGACCTGGCCGGCAAGCAGTTCGACACCGACGCCGAGCTGAACTCCGCCCAGACGCGCCTGAACGCCGCGACGAAGTCCCTCAACGACGCACGCACCGCCGTCAACGACGCCCAGGACGACCTGGACGCCGTCCTCAAGAAAGCGCGCGAGCTGGAGGAGACCCACGGCTCCACGGCGCGCAAGACCGCGCGCGACATGCGCGACGCGGCGGAAAAACTGGCCCCCGACGAGCCCGGCTGGTTCGAGACGGCCCTGGACTGGATCGTCGACAACCGCACCGACATCCTCGGCGCGATCGCCGCGATCGCGGGTCTGCTGGCCCTGATCTGCAGCGGTCCCTTCGGCATCGCCATGCTGCTCGTCGCCGCCGTGGCCAGCGCCGCGACCCTGGCGTCCCGCCTGTCCGACCCCAAGGTCCGCGAGTCCCTCAAGGACGGCTTCACCAAGGGCGAGTTCGACGCCGACTTCTGGAGCAATTCGGTCGGCGCAGCAGGGGACATCCTCGGTGCTGTGCCGGGCCTTGGCGCCGTGACGCGAGGCGCCAAAGGGGCTTTCGCCGTCACGGACGCGGCCGCCGACTCTGCGACGCTGGGGCAGAAGATCATCAATTTCGGCCCCGAAACCTGGCAGGGCGCAAAGGATGTCTCCCAGTTGAAAAATCCTCTGACCACGTGGATCGTCAGAGGCGCCGGGGGAGGTCAAAAAATGACCGACACAATCGACATCACCGTTGCGGGGGCCGGCACACTGACAGCCACCTACGGAGTCGCAAAGAATATCTTCGAAGAAATTCAGAACCCCACGGCCGAGAACGTGGGGGTCGGCATGGACGCGACTCGGGCCGTGACGTTCGACGGCGCAGGACACGGATCCACCATGCTGAAGACGTTGCAGGTGCTTTTCAAATGATGAATCCGGAGGAGAAACCGGTGCCCGCCGACCACTCGCTCGCCCTCGACGAATCGGTGATGCAACGCGGAAACCACATATGGTTCGCACTCCCTCCCGGGTTCGTCGAGATCCCTTTCGGCTCCCTTCTCGCCGAGCCCGGGTCCGAAGAAGCGCGGAAGATGATCGAGGCGGTCCGCGAACTGCTGCAACTCGTCCCGCTGGAACAGCATGAGGCTTTCCTCGGCCAGCTGTCCCAGGCCCAGGGGCTGCTGGCGCTGTTGCGCAAGGACGGCACCGTCCACTGCTCTCTGGGAGTCCACGGTGGCGACGAGGGCGGCGTCCTCCAGTCCGTCTTCACCCTCACCTGGCGCGAGACTCCGTGGACACCGCGCAGGATCAGCGCCGTCCGGGCCGCCACGGCGCGCGAGAGCGCCTCCGGGATCGAGATGCTCGACCTGCCCTGCGGTCCGGGGACGATCGCCGAGACGGTGGTGGAGACCCCCGCGTCGGTCGACCCGCTGCAGCGTTCCCTGTACCAGGCCACCGCGTACCTCCCGCACCCCGACGGGCAACGCCTGGCCGTACTGGCCCTCGGCACCACCGCCGTGGAGGCCCGCGAGCACTACCGCGACATGCTCCGAGCCATCGCCCACATGGTCAGTTTCGACAACCCCCTCCCCGAGGAACTGCGTGAGCAGATCCCGGAGTCCGAGGTCGCCGCCTCAGTCAGGGCCGTCTTCGGCTGAACGTCGGACGAAGAACAACAGCACAGGCGGAAGGCGGGAAAGAGCAATGCAGACAACCACCCACAAGACGGCCTACGAAGACCCGGCGACACGGCGGGCCTGGCGGGGACACATGGCCCGCCGCATCCTGCGGCTGGTGCTGTGGCTGGCAGCCTTCCCCGGCTTCCTGTTCGCCACCGTGATGACGCCGGTGTGGACCGTGGCGATCTTCGTTCCGCTCCTTTGCGTGGCTGGTTACCAGTGGCTCGTCTCGATCGCGCACATCGGTTTCTCCCTCCGCATCCGCCGCACCCTGCGGGTCTATCCCTGGCAGCCCTTCCCCGACGCCGTGGAGAAGCTCGGGGTGCCCCTCCTGCGGTTGTCCCTGCCCGACCCGGAAACCCCCGGCGCCATGGTGGCGATCGACAAGCGCGGCACCCTCGCGAGCCCCTGGGGGCTGTGGGAGAAGTCGGCGAAGAAGGGCGCCGTCGGCGAGGTGTGGTTCGCCGGGGACCCGCGCTTCGCCGGCGTCCTCGCACTCCCCGGCCCCAAGCGCCTCACCCTCCTCACCCAGCCCGAGACCTACAACTCGGACCTCCCCGCCCGCGCCGAGGGCATCGGCGCCGAGGCCCGGGCGCGGGCGGAGGCCGCCGGGTTCCGCGTCGGCGGGGCGTGACGGGGCGCGGGGCGCGTTCCCGGCGGGTGACGGGGCGCGGGGCGCGTTCCCGGCGGGTACGGGGGCGCGTTCCCGGCGCATTCGGGGGAAAAGGGAGGCCGGGAGGGCAACCCCCGGGCGGGTACGGGCGTCTTCCTCGGTGAGCGCACCGGCCGGTCCCGCGCTTTTTCCCTCCTGCGGGTGATTGTTCGCGCACCGGTCGGACGGTTCGGTCCCGAGCCATTACGGTTGCGGTCCCCGAGACCGCCCCACCTCCCGAGGAGCCAGATGCCGGCCAGTGACAGCCCGGCTCTCCCTTCGCGGAGCCGTGCGCCGCACGCCGCCTCCCCCCGCACCCCGGAGCCCGCGGACGCCCCCGTACGGCAGACCGTACGGCCGGCCGGTTTGGAGCGGCTGAACGCCGTTCCGGCCGAGGAGGCCGTGGCGGCCCTGCTGCGCTGCTGCGGCAGCCGCCGCTGGGCCGGGCTGCTGGCCGGCCACCGGCCGTACCCGGACCTGGCCGCCCTGCTCGCCGCCTCCGACGAGGCCAGCTACGACCTGACCCCCGAGGACCTGACCGAGGCTCTGGCCCGGGAGGGGACCCTCCAGGCGCCGCCCGCCGGCGCCCGCGGCCCGGGGACCCTCGCGGCGCACACCGCGCTGCGCGCCGCCCACGCCGCCTACGAGAGCCGGTTCGGGCACGCCTTCGTGGTGTGCACCGCCGACTGCCCGCCGGACGAGGTGCTCGACCGGGTCCTGGTGTCCCTGCACGCCCGGCTGGGCAACCCGCCGGAGGAGGAGCGCGCCGTCACCGCGGAGGAGCTGCGGCGCAGTGCCCGCGCCCGCCTGGAGGAGCTGGTGACGCGCCCGTGAGCCCCGGCCGCGGCCGCACCCGTGGCCGCACCCGCGGCCGCGGCTCGCACCGGGGGCCGGGCCGGCCGGCGTCACGGAGCGGGGCCGACCGACTCCGCGGACCGGACCGGTCGGCCCCTGCGGACGAGGCCGCCCGGCCCTGTCCTCCGCGTGGTCCAAGGCCCGCCACGCCCGGCCGGTACATCGCGGAAACACACCTCCGCAAGCCCGGTATCATGGAGTTCGTCCGTTTTCACGTAGGGCCACCGGTGCCTCTTTGATCACATCTGCACAACCCCCGATGTCGCACCCCGACGGCGCGTCGCTACGATGGCGGGGGCCGGTGGACCGTACCCGGCCGGGCCCGTCCGACACCGACATAGCCGGCAGGCCCTAGTCCCGCATCCGGAGGGTGTTTTCCGTGCCGGCTGGAACGCTGTACCGCGGCCGGGAAGGCATGTGGTCCTGGGTGGCTCACCGAGTCACCGGCGTCCTCATCTTCTTCTTCCTGTTCGTGCACGTCCTCGACACCGCGCTCGTCCGCGTCTCGCCCGAGGCCTACGACGACGTTGTCGCAACGTACAAGAACCCCGTTGTCAATCTGCTCGAGTACGGGCTGGTCGCTGCCATCCTGTTCCACGCCCTGAACGGTCTGCGCGTCGTCGCCGTGGACTTCTGGGACAAGGGCGCCAAGTACCAGCGCCAGATGCTGTGGACCGTGATGGCCGTCTGGGTCGTGCTCATGGCCGGGTCGTTCTACCCGATCCTCGAGCACACGCTGCGCACTCTGTTCGGGAGCTGAGAATGTCCGCCGAGAGCAATTCCGTCGACCTGACCTCCTCGAGCTCGCAGTACAGCGTGGAGAACCCCGCCCCGTTCATCGAAGCGGCGCGGGCCCGCACCAAGCGCACCCCGCGCGGCGGCCGCACCAACTTCGAGATGCAGGCCTGGGTGTTCATGCGCCTGTCCGGCATCCTCCTCGTGGTGCTGGTGCTGGGCCACCTGCTGATCCAGCTGGTGCTGGACGGCGGCGTGTCCAAGATCGGCTTCGCCTTCGTGGCCGGCCGCTGGGCCTCGCCGTTCTGGCAGGTCTGGGACCTGCTGATGCTGTGGCTGGCGATGCTGCACGGCGCCAACGGCCTGCGCACCGTCATCAACGACTACGCCGAGCGGGACAACACCCGGTTCTGGCTGAAGATGGTGCTGTACGCCGCCACGGTGTTCACCGTCCTCCTCGGCACGCTGGTGATCTTCACCTTCGACCCGAACATCCAGTAGAGCCCGGGGCACAGGAAACGCGACTATGCAGATCCACAAGTACGACACCGTCATCGTCGGCGCCGGCGGCGCCGGCATGCGCGCGGCCATCGAGGCCACCAAGCGCAGCCGGACCGCCGTCCTGACCAAGCTCTACCCGACCCGCTCCCACACCGGCGCCGCGCAGGGCGGCATGGCCGCCGCGCTGGCGAACGTGGAGGAGGACAACTGGGAGTGGCACACCTTCGACACGGTCAAGGGCGGTGACTACCTGGTCGACCAGGACGCCGCCGAGATCCTGGCGAAGGAGGCCATCGACGCGGTCCTCGACCTCGAGAAGATGGGCCTTCCGTTCAACCGGACGCCCGAGGGCAACATCGACCAGCGCCGGTTCGGCGGCCACACCCGCAGCCACGGCGAGGCCGCCGTGCGCCGCGCCTGCTACGCCGCCGACCGCACCGGTCACATGATCCTCCAGACGCTGTACCAGAACTGCGTCAAGGAGGGCGTGGAGTTCTTCAACGAGTTCTACGTCCTGGACCTGCTCCTCAACGAGGTCGACGGGGTCAAGAAGACCGCCGGCGTGGTGGCCTACGAGCTGGCCACCGGCGAGATCCACGTCTTCCAGGCGAAGGCCGTCATCTTCGCCTCCGGCGGCACCGGCAAGTTCTTCAAGGTGACCTCCAACGCGCACACCCTCACCGGTGACGGCCAGGCCGTCGCGTACCGGCGCGGGCTGCCGCTGGAGGACATGGAGTTCTTCCAGTTCCACCCGACGGGCATCTGGCGCATGGGCATCCTCCTCACCGAGGGTGCGCGCGGCGAGGGCGGCATCCTCCGCAACAAGGACGGCGAGCGCTTCATGGAGAAGTACGCGCCCGTCATGAAGGACCTGGCCTCCCGCGACGTCGTCTCCCGCGCGATCTACACCGAGATCCGCGAGGGCCGCGGCTGCGGTCCCGAGGGCGACCACGTCTTCCTGGACCTCACCCACCTGCCGCCGGAGCAGCTGGACGCCAAGCTCCCGGACATCACCGAGTTCGCGCGGACCTACCTCGGCATCGAGCCCTACACGGACCCGATCCCGATCCAGCCGACCGCGCACTACGCCATGGGCGGCATCCCGACCAACGTGATGGGCGAGGTCCTCCTCGACAACACCACGGTCGTCCCCGGCCTGTACGCGGCCGGCGAGGTCGCCTGCGTGTCCGTGCACGGCGCCAACCGGCTGGGCACCAACTCGCTGCTGGACATCAACGTCTTCGGCCGGCGCTCCGGCATCGCCGCCGCCGAGTACGCGTCGGCCAACGACTACGTCGAGCTGCCGGAGGACCCGGCCTCGGTCGTCGAGGAGATGGTCGAGAGCCTGCGCAACAGCACCGGCACCGAGCGGGTCACCGAGATCCGCAAGGCCCTGCAGGAGACGATGGACGCCAACGCCATGGTCTTCCGCACCGAGGCGACCCTGAAGCAGGCGGTGTCCGACATCGCCGAGCTGAAGGAGCGCTACAAGAACGTGTCGGTGCAGGACAAGGGCAAGCGCTTCAACACCGACCTGCTGGAGGCCGTCGAGCTGGGCAACCTGCTCGACCTGGCCGAGGTCCTCGCGGTGTCCGCCCTGGCCCGCAAGGAGTCCCGCGGCGGCCACTACCGCGAGGACTACCCGACCCGCGACGACGTCAACTTCATGCGCCACACCATGGCCTACCGCGAGGTCGCAGCCGACGGCACCGTCAACATCCGCCTGGACTACAAGCCGGTCGTCCAGACCCGCTACCAGCCGATGGAGCGTAAGTACTGATGAGCACCCCCACGCTCGAGAAGAGCTCCGGAGCGCCGGAGGCGGCGCAGAGCAGCGACGACCACCTGATCACCCTCACCATGCGGGTCCGCCGGTTCAACCCGGAGGTCTCGGACGAGGTCACCTGGGTGGACTACGAGCTGCGGATGGACCCGAAGGAGCGCGTCCTGGACGCCCTCCACAAGATCAAGTGGGAGATCGACGGGACGCTCACGTTCCGCCGTTCCTGCGCCCACGGCATCTGCGGCTCCGACGCCATGCGCATCAACGGCCGCAACCGCCTCGCCTGCAAGACGCTCCTGAAGGACATCAACCCCGAGAAGCCGATCACGGTGGAGCCCATCAAGGGCCTGACCGTGCTCAAGGACCTCGTGGTCGACATGGAGCCGTTCTTCCAGGCGTACCGCGACGTCATGCCGTTCCTCATCACCAAGGGGAACGAGCCGACCCGCGAGCGCAAGCAGTCCGCCGAGGACCGCGAGCGCTTCGACGACACCACCAAGTGCATCCTGTGCGCGGCGTGCACCACGTCGTGCCCGGTGTTCTGGAACGACGGGCAGTACTTCGGCCCGGCGGCGATCGTCAACGCGCACCGTTTCATCTTCGACTCGCGCGACGAGGCCGGGGAGCAGCGGCTGGAGATCCTCAACGACAGGGAAGGCGTGTGGCGCTGCCGCACCACCTTCAACTGCACCGACGCCTGCCCGCGCGGCATCGAGGTCACCAAGGCGATCCAGGAGGTGAAGCGCGCGCTGCTCACGCGCCGCTTCTGACGCCTCCCGGCGCCCGGGGAGAGGCCCCCTCCCCGGATGCTGCGGAGTGATTCGGGGCCGCGCACGACGTCGGCCTTCGAGACCCGGTTGCGGTCTCGGAGGCCGACGTCGTCGTACGGGGCGGGTGCGGTTACGGCAGGGCGTGCACGTGCGGGCCGACCGCGTTCGACCAGGCGTTGCCCGCCGCGGCGTCCCAGTTGGTGGACCAGGTCATCGCGCCCCGCAGGGACGGGTAGGTCCGGGACGGCTTGAAGGTGCCGCAGCCGGTGCCCCGGGTCAGGCAGTCCAGGGCGTTGTTCACCACGGACGGGGAGACGTAGCCGCTGCCCGCGCCCCGGGTCGAGGCCGGCAGGCCCAGGCCCACCTGGGACGGGTCGAGCCCGCCCTCGAGCTGGATGCAGGCGAGCGCGGTGAGGAAGTCCACCGAGCCCTGGCTGTAGACCTTGCCGTCGCAGCCCAGCATGGAGCCGCTGTTGTAGTACTGCATGTTGACGACCGTGAGGATGTCCTTCACGTTCAGCGCGGTGCGGAAGTAGGAGTTGGACGTCGACTGCATGTCGATGGTCTGCGGGGCCATCGTCAGGATCATCGACGGGCCCGCCTTCGCCGACAGCGAGCGCAGCGCCTGCGTCATGTACGTGGCGTTGAGGCCGTTCTCCAGGTCGATGTCGACGCCGTCGAAGCCGTACTCCCGCATCAGCGCGTACACCGAGTCGGCGAAGTTCGTCGCGGAGGCGGAGTCGTTCACCGAGACGGTGCCCTTCTCGCCGCCGACCGAGATGATGACCTTCTTCCCGGCCGCCTGCTTGGCCCGGACGTCCGACTTGAACTGGTCCACGGTGTAGCCGTTCAGGCCCGCGGAGTCCAGGTTGAAGGTGACGGCGCCGGGAGTGGCGGTGGCGTCGGCGAAGGCGACCGCGATGATGTCGTAGTGGGAGGGGACGTCCGAGATCTTCTGGACGGTCGCGCCGTTGTTGAAGTTCTGCCAGTAGCCGGTGACCGCGTGCTCGGGCAGGTCGCCGCCCCCGCCGCCGCTGTCGTTCGTCCGCGCCGACACGGCCGTCGACCTGGGCGACTCGCCCGCCGCGTTGGTCGCCGCGACCTGGAAGGAGTACGACGTCGACGCCGCGAGCCCGGTCACGGTCGCCGAGGTGCCGGTCACGGCCGTCACCTTCGTGCCGTCGCGGTAGACGGTGTAGCCCGTCGCCCCCGACACCGGGTTCCACGCCAGTGACACCGACGAGGACGTCGTGCCGGAGACGCCGAGCCCGCCCGGGGCGCCCGGGACCGTGGGCTCCGGGTCACCGCCGCCGCCCCCGTCGGGGCCGAACACCGACAGGTCGTCCACGTGGTACGCCGCCTGGCCGTACCAGCCGTGGGTGTAGACCGTCACCGAGGTGGTGGAGGAGCCGGTGGTGAAGCTCGTCGACAGCTGCTTCCAGCTTCCGGAGTCCGGGGTCCAGGTGGACACGTCCGTCGTACCGGTGCCGGTCACGCCCAGGTAGGCGTACCCGCCCTGCACCCAGCCGCTCAGCCTGTAGGTCGCATTGGGCCGCACCGCGACCGTCTGGGTGCAGCGGGCGTCGTCCTGCCCGGACGGGGTGGCCTTGAGGGCGGCCGCGCCGCCGTGCACCGGGGAGGAGACGGTGCTGCCGCTGCCCGCCGAGCAGGTCCAGTTGCTCAGGCCCGCCTCGAAGCCTGCGTTCTTGACGTTGTTGACGTCCGCCGCGGACGCCTGGCCCGCGCCGACGAGGGGCAGGGCGAGGGCGAGGGCGGAGACGAGGGCTCCGGCCCAGACGCGTCTGCGGCCGGACATGCGTGGTGCGCGGTCCACTGGGGCCTCCGGTGGGGAGTCGGGGAGGAGGGAGCGACGATGGCCACCGTCGGAGGACAAGGTGGTCCAGACCAATGGCCCTGTCAATAGGTCCAGACCAGAAATGCCGCCGTCCGGCGGGGAGTTGGCCCACCGCCCGAGGGGAGGCGCGGGGCCAGGCCCGGGCCGCCCTTCACTTGTTCACTCGTTCGGACGGTGTGTTGATCAGTGGATCGTTTCTCCGCCCGGACGGCCTCCGCCTGGCCGCTACCGTCGCCGGTGTCGCTTGTGCCGGGCCGCAGCGCGTGGCCACACTGAGAGGAGGAGGTGTGCTTCCATGACCGCTCTCGCGCACGAGGCTCCCTGCGGCGAACCGCAGCAGGAGGACCCGGGTCTCGACGAGGTCCTGTGGCAGGCGTGGAAGGCCCTTGATCTTCCGGAGGGCTACCGGGCCGAGATCATCGAAGGGTCCATCGAAGTGTCGCCCACCGGACGCCGCCGTCACACGGTGCTCACCACCCGGCTCCGCCGGGCCCTCGACGCCCACCTGTCGGGAAGCGGGTACAGCGTCTACCAGGACGGGAACCTCGTCCACGGACGGAAGGTCTGCATCCCGGACCTGTTCGTCGGGCCGGAGGACCTGGACGAGATCCCGGACGAGGAGGACCTCGGCGTCGACGCGACGCGGGTGCCGCTGGTGGCCGAGATCGTCTCCCCGGGACGGGACGCCCGCGCCCGGGACCAGGTGCGCAAGCGGCGCTGGTACGCCACCGCAGGCGTCCCGGTGTACCTGATCGTCGACGACTTCGCCGGGGACGGCACGGTGACCGTGCTCAGCTCCCCCGACCCCGCCAAGGGCGTCTACGCGGCCGAGACGCACGCCCCCTACGGCACCGACGTGGTCGTGCCGGACGGTCCCGCCAAGGGCTTCGCCGTGACGGCCGCGATCACCGCGCAGTGACGGCCGCACGGCAGATGCCGACGGCCCCGGTGCGCAGTCGCGCCGGGGCCGTCGGAATCGGGGAAGCGCTGGTCAGGCGCGCAGGGAGGCCAGTTCGACGACGGTGATGTCGGAGGGGGCTCCGACGCGGACCGGCGGGCCCCAGGCGCCCGCGCCGCGGGAGACGTACAGCTGGGTGTCGCCGTAGCGCTCCAGGCCGGCCACGGTGGGGTTGGCCAGGCCCGCGATCAGGTTCCCGGGCCACAGCTGGCCGCCGTGGGTGTGGCCGGACAGCTGCAGGTCCACGCCGTGCTTGACGGCCTCGTGGATCATCACCGGCTGGTGGGCCAGCAGGACCGAGGCGCGGGAGGTGTCCCGGTCGCCGAGGGCGGCCCCGTAGTCGGGGGCGTCCGCGGTGCCCTCGGCACTGACGTCGTTGACGCCGGCGAGGTCGAAGCCGGGCATCTCCACCCGGGCGTTCTCCAGCGGGTGGACGCCCAGCTCCCGGACGAAGTCCACCCACTCTCCCGCGTCGCCGAAGTACTCGTGGTTTCCGGTGACGAAGTACGAGCCGTGCCTGGCGCGCAGCTGCGCGAGCGGCTCGGCGTCCCGGCCGAGGTTCTGGACGCTGCCGTCGACGAGGTCGCCGACGATCGCCACCAGGTCGGGCTGCGTCCCGTTGACCGCGTCGACGATCCGCTGCGTGTGGGCCCGGCCGAGCAGCGGGCTGATGTGGATGTCGCTGACGACGGCTATCCGGAAGCCCGCGTCGCGCGGGGCGAGCTTGGCCAGGGGCACGGTGATCCGCTTGACCGTGGGCCCGCGGAAGACCGTCCGGGTGCCGTGGCCGACGGTGGCCACCGCGACGGCCCCGGCGGCCACCGCGACCGTGCGGGAGACGAACAGCCGCCGGGACACCTCGGCGGTCTGCGGCGCGGTCTGCGGCGCGGCCTGCGGCGCGGCTCCCGCCCCGCCGTCCGGGAGTGCGGCGCCGTCCGGGGCGGCACCGTCCCGGGCGGGCGTGCCGTTCCGGGAAGGCGCGCCCTCCGGGGCCGCGGTTCCGGCCGGGGCGGGGTCGTCCGCCGACGCCCCCACCGGGACCGGCACCCGGGCCGCGGGAGCGGTCTCCGCTCCCGCGCCCTCCGCGTTCCCGCTCCCGGCGGCCCGCTGCGCGCGGCGGCGCAGCACCCGCAGCAGCAGGGGCCGGACAACCTCCCCGACCAGCAGGCCCAGGACGAGGTAGAGCAGCACCGGCAGCCACATGTAGCCGGGCCAGGACAGTGCGCGCTCCAGCTCGATCGGCACGCCGCGCCGGGCGGACAGGGCCGAGAAGGACACCAGCGGCAGCACCACGCACAGCACGGTGCCGACGCGCCGGGGCCATCCGCCCCGGGCCGTGGTGTCCCGCACGGTGCGGCGCCACACGTAGTAGTGGGAGCCGCCGAGCAGGCCCAGGGCGACGAGGAGGAAGGCTGCGCCGATGACGATGTTCACGACTGGTCGGTTCCCGAGGTCCGGAGCGCCCGCAGCCCGCGGACGCCGATGATCCCGATGGCCGTGCCCAGCAGGAAGGACGTGACGGCCAGCAGCAGGTGGACCCAGAAGTACGCCGTGGGTTCGCCGTCGTCGAAGGCGAGCCCGCTCGCGTCGTTCCAGAGGTTCTTGACGAAGGTGGTCCAGATGATCCAGCTCCACACGCCGAAGGCGACGAGGAACCAGGACACCGGGCGGCTGAGCTTCATGGTTCCAGTATGGTGCGTGGCCGCGGCCCCGACGGACACCGGGGGCGGAAGGTTGCGCTCCGCGGCCGTGGCACTCCTCACGGGCCCTCGTACCGGGGGTGGTATGCCGTTTAATCCGATCGGCAGGGTAATTTCTCTGAGTGGCCATCACCCCTCCCGCTCCGCAACGGCTTCCCTCGGCGCGCCCTGCCCGCTTCGCCGCCCGTGCCGCCGCATCCGCGCTCGCGGCCGGCGCCCTGCTGCTGGGCGCCGCCGTTCCGGCTCACGCCGATGACGACGACAAGGACAAGGCCCCCCGGCCGCCGGCCACCATGTCGACCGTGGGCGGCAAGCTGCTGGGCCGGCCCGGCACCCAGGTGCTGCCGCGGGCCGGGGCCCCGAAGCTGCCCGTGGCCGAGGAGCTGACGGCCCGTTCGTGGATCGTCGCGGACGCCGAGTCCGGTGAAGTGCTGGCGTCCCACAACGCGCACTGGCCGCTCCCGCCCGCCAGCACGCTCAAGATGCTGTTCGCGGACACCCTGCTGCCGAAGTTCGACAAGGACGCCGAGTACGAGGTCACCCGGGAGGACCTGGAGGGCGTCGGCGAGGGCAGCAGCCTGGTGGGGGTCAAGGAGGACCTCACCTACACGGTCCACGACCTGTGGCTGGGCGTCTTCCTGCGCTCCGGCAACGACGCCGTCCACGTGCTGTCCGAGATGAACGGCGGCGTGGACAAGACCGTGCGGGAGATGCAGGAGCGCGCCGACGACCTCCAGGCCGGCGACACCCACGTGGTCAGCCCCGACGGCTACGACGCGGAGGAACAGGTCTCCTCCGCGTACGACCTGTCGCTCTTCGCCCGCCAGGGCCTGCAGAACGCCGACTTCCGGGAGTACTGCTCCACGGTCCGCGCCCAGTTCCCCGGTGAGTGGAAGAAGGACAAGAAGGGCAAGCCCACCGACAAGCGGGAGACCTTCGAGATCCAGAACACCAACCGGCTGCTCACCGGAGCCCACGGGGGCGCGCCGTACCAGGGCCTGGCGGGCGTGAAGAACGGCTACACGAGCAAGGCCGGCAACACCTTCACCGGCGTCGCCCAGCGCGGTGAGCGCACCCTGCTCGTCACGGTGATGCACCCCGAGAAGGGCGGCGCCAACCAGGTCTACACCGAGGCCGCGGCACTGCTGGACTGGGGCTTCGACGCCTACGGCAAGGTCGACCCGGTGGGCGTCCTGGCCACGCCGAAGAGCGCGCAGGGCACCGGGCCCGGCGCGGGCGACGACGGCAAGAACGCGGGCGGCGGCTCCCCCGCCGGGGTGGACGCCGCCGGGGCGGGCGTGACCGTTCCCCCGGGGAAGACCGGGGTGTGGACGGCCGTCGGCATCACGGGCGGCTCGCTGGTCGTCATCGGAGCGGTCGGGTACGTGGTGCGCCGCCGGTGGCCCCTTCCCGCCCCGGTGGGCGGCCCCGTTCCGCAGCGGGCGCCCCGCCCGGCACCGTCACCGTCCCCCTCGGACCGGGCGGAGCCGGAGGAGCTCACGTACCTGAAGGGCCTGAAGGCCGAGGAGCCGGAGCAGACGGCCGGGAAGCCGGAGCCGGCGGATGAGGAGCCGGGACAGGCGGCCGGGAAGCTGGAGCCGGCGGCCGAGGAGCCGGTGGGCGAGGAGCAGACGGCCGAGGAGCAGACGGCCGAGGAGCCGGAGCGGACGAAGGGGAAGAAGGAGGGCTGACCTCCTTCGGGTCCCCGCCCGCGCCCGTCCCGGTCTCGGCCGTGGCCTCAGCCGTGGCCGCGGCCGTGGCGGTTTCCCCGCCCTCCGCCGCGGCGGTTTCCTCCGCCGTGGCGGTCCAGGCCGCGCAGTACAGCAGGAGCCTCGCCATGAGGTTGATCCACAGCAGCAGGGCGACCGGCACGCCGAAGGCGCCGTACATGCTCTTCGCGGCGACCCCGCCGATGTAGCCGCCGATCAGCAGCTTCAGCAGTTCGAAGCCGACCGCGCCGACGAGCGCCGCGCCGACGACCGAGCGGCGGCCGGGGGCGACCCGGGGCAGCAGGGTGAGGGTGTAGACGAGCAGCAGGAAGTCGACGGCGACGGCGGTGCAGAAGCCGGCGGTGGTGAGCAGGACGCCGCCGGGCCCCCCGTCGGGGAGGCCCGCGCGCTCGGCGGTCCGGCCGACGGCGGTGGTGGCGAGGGCGGAGGCCAGGGCGGAGAGCGCGCCGACGCCGCCGAGGCCGACGAGCACGCCCGCGTCGGCCAGTCTGCGGACCACCGGGTTGCCCGGGTCCTCCTCCAGCCCCCAGACGGCCCGGAGGCACTCGCGCAGCGTCCCCACCCAGCCCACGCCGGTGAACAGCAGGGCCGCACCGGCGACCAGGCCCACCGTTCCGGCGTTGTCGACGAGCGAGCCGATGTCGAGCCGGTCGGAGATCCCGGGCACCTGGTCGGCCAGCAGGCGCTGCAGTTCGCGCAGTTGGCCGTCGCTGAGCAGGGCCGCACCGACGGCCGCACCGATGGTGACCAGGGGGAAGAGGGAGACGAAGCTGACGAGGGTGACGGCCGCGGCGAGCCGCGCCCAGTGCACCTCCTCCAGGCGCAGCCAGGCCCGCCAGAGACGGGTGCGCATCAGCCGGGCCGCGGCGGGGCCGAGCAGCGGGAGCCTGGTCAACCAGTCCATGGCCGGGCCCTACCCCGCCCGGCCTGCGGCACGCGCCCGCGGGGCGCGCGGCGGCCACCGCGCGCCGTCCGGGTCCGTCCGCCGGGTGTCCCGTCCGCCCGCCGGGGTGCTTCAGCCGCCCGCCGGGGCGGAGCTGCCGGGAGGGCCGGGGCGGGCGGGCACCGCGGCGGCGAACGGGTACTCGCGCTCCAGCCGCCAGACACCGTCCGCGCCCTGCTCGTAGAGGGCGAACCCGCCCACCGTCCAGGACGCGGTGAAGTCAGCCAGCTCCTTCTGGGCCAGGTCCATGCGGTCCTCGGGGATGCCGTGCGCGACGGTGACGTGCGGGTGGTAGGGGAACTGCAGCTCGCGGCGGAGCGGGCCGGACCGCACCTCGGCCTGGAGCTCGGTGCACTCCTCGGCCCCGCTGACGAGGCGGACGTAGACCACCGGGGAGAGCGGACGGAAGGTGTCGGTGCCCTCCAGCCGCATCAGGAACGGGCTGCCGGCCGCGGCGACCCGCGCCAGGTGCTCCTCGAACGACGGCAGGTCCGCCGAGTCGACCTCGGTGGGCGGCAGCAGGGTCACGTGCGTGGCGATGGCGTACGCCTGCGGGTCGCCGAAGTCCGCACGCCGCTCCTGGAGCATGCTGCCGTGGGGCTCCGGGACCGCGATCGACACACCGATCGTGCAGGTCCCCACTGCGTTCCCCTTTCCTGTGCGGCGGGCCGGGCCCGTTGTGCGTTCGGTGACCGGTGGCGCGGCACCCGGTCGTGCGGTGCCCCGCCGGACGGTGCCCTGCCGGACGGTGCCCTGCCGGACGGCACCCGGTCGTGCGGTGCCCGGTCGTGCGGTGCTCCGCGGCGGCGCGGCGGCGGGCCGACGGCGGCCCGCCGCGCGTCCCGCCCTAGTGCTTGGCGGGGAGGAAGCCCACCCGGTCGTAGACGGTGGCCAGGGTCTCCGCGGCGACGGCGCGGGCCTTCTCGGCGCCCTTGGCCAAGAGGGAGTCCAACGTCTCCGGGTCGCCGAGGTATTCCTGGGTGCGGTCCCGGAAGGGAGTCACCCACTCGACGAAGACCTCGGCCAGGTCGGTCTTCAGGGCGCCGTAGCCCTTGCCCTCGTACCGGGCCTCCAGCTCCGCGATCCCGGTGCCGGTGAGGGTGGAGTAGACGGTCAGCAGGTTGCTGACGCCCGGCTTGCCCTCCGGGTCGTAGCGGATCACGGTGTCGGTGTCGGTCACCGCGCTCTTGAACTTCTTCGCCGACGCCTTCGGCTCGTCGAGGAGGTTGACGAGGCCCTTGGGCGAGGCCGCCGACTTGCTCATCTTGACCGTCGGGTCCTGCAGGTCGTAGATCTTCGCCGTCTCCTTGACGATGTGGGCGCCGGGGACGGTGAAGGTCGGGGCGTACCGGGCGTTGAAACGCTCGGCGAGGTCGCGGGTCAGTTCGACGTGCTGGCGCTGGTCCTCGCCGACGGGGACGGCGTCCGCCTGGTACAGCAGGATGTCGGCGACCTGGAGGACCGGGTAGGTGAAGAGGCCGACGGTGGCGCGGTCCGCGCCGTGCCTGGCCGACTTGTCCTTGAACTGGGTCATCCGGCTCGCCTCGCCGAAGCCGGTGAGGCAGTTCATCACCCAGCCGAGCTGGGCGTGCTCGGGCACGTGGCTCTGCACGAAGAGGGTGCAGCGGTCCGGGTCCAGTCCGGCGGCCAGCAGCTGGGCGGCGGCGAGGCGGGAGTTGGCCCGCAGCTCGGCCGGGTCCTGCGGCACCGTGATGGCGTGCAGGTCGGCGAGCATGTAGAACGCGTCGTGCGTCTCCTGGAGGGCCACCCACTGGCGGACCGCGCCGAGGTAGTTGCCGAGGTGGAACGAACCTGCGGTGGGCTGGATACCGGAGAGCACACGGGGACGATCGAAGGCCATGCCCCTCATTGTCTCAGGTTCACAGGACTGTTCGCCCGCCCCCTCCGGGAGTCGGGCGCCGCGGTCCGGGGCGCGACGGCGCGTGCCGGCACGCCGGGGAGCGGGCCGGCGCGGGGGCGGCGCCGGCCGGCGCGCGGCGGCCCGGCGCCGTTGTTCCGCGGGTCCCTGAAGGTTTTCCCGCCATTCCGCCCGTGCCACAGTAAGGATGGAATCCTCCGGCAGCTTCAGACGTAAATCCTATGATCAGGAGTACTTACGTGACCTCTGCGACGACTCCCCCGGTCCCCTCCGTCCCCTCCCCCGCGGGCACCCCCGACGCCGCCGGCACCCCCGACACCGCGGGCACTCCCGGCTCCGCGGACACCACGGCCGGGCTGATCGCCGCGGCCGACGCCCGCAGCGCGCACAACTACCACCCGCTGCCGGTCGTGATCGCCTCCGCCGAGGGCGCGTGGATGACCGACGTCGAGGGCCGCCGCTACCTCGACCTGCTCGCCGGGTACTCGGCCCTGAACTTCGGCCACGGCAACCGCCGCCTGATCGAGGCCGCCAAGGCGCAGCTGGACAGGGTCACCCTCACCTCCCGCGCCTTCCACCACGACCGCTTCGCCGCGTTCTGCACCGAGCTGGCCGACCTGTGCGGCATGGACCGGGTGCTGCCGATGAACACCGGCGCCGAGGCGGTCGAGACGGCCGTCAAGACCGTCCGCAAGTGGGGCTACCGGGTCAAGGGGGTGCCGGACGGCCGGGCCAGGATCGTGGTGGCGGCCGGCAACTTCCACGGCCGGACCACCACCGTGGTCAGCTTCTCCACCGACCCCGAGGCCCGGGCGGACTACGGCCCCTACACCCCCGGCTTCGACGTCGTCCCCTACGGCGACCTGGCCGCCCTGGAGGCCGCGGTCGGCGACGACACGGTCGCGGTGCTGCTCGAGCCGATCCAGGGCGAGGCCGGGGTGCTGGTCCCCCGCCCGGTTACCTGGCCGGGGTGCGGCGGATCACCGCCGAGCGCGGCGTGCTGTTCGTCGCGGACGAGATCCAGTCCGGGCTGGGCCGCACCGGCCGTACCTTCGCCTGCGAGCACGAGGGCGTCGTCCCCGACATGTACGTGCTGGGCAAGGCCCTCGGCGGCGGAGTGGTCCCGGTCTCCGCGGTCGTCTCCTCCGACGAGGTGCTGGGCGTGCACCGGCCCGGGGAGCACGGCTCGACCTTCGGCGGCAACCCGCTGGCCTGCGCGGTGGCCCTGGAGGTCATCGCCATGCTGCGCACCGGCGAGTACCAGCGGCGGGCCGCCGAGCTGGGCGAGCACCTGCACGCGGAGCTGGCCGCCCTGACCGGCGAGGGCGGGCCGGTGACCGCGGTGCGCGGGCGCGGCCTGTGGGCGGGCCTGGACGTGGCCGAGCGCTTCGGCACCGGCCGGGCCGTCTCCGAGGCCCTGATGGAGCGCGGGGTCCTGGTCAAGGACACCCACGGGCAGACGATCCGGATCGCCCCTCCGCTGGTGGTCTCCGAGGAGGACCTGGACTGGGGTCTGGACCGCCTGCGGGAGGTCCTGGGAGTGCGCTGAGACCCCTGCGGGACGGCGGGCGGCGGGGCCCCACCGGGCCCGCCGCCCGCCGTCCCGCAGCCCCTGCCCGCCGGGCCCGGAATCCTCCTGCCCGCCGGGCCCGGGGCCACAGGGCGAGGGTGAGCAACACCGCACCCTCATGTGAGACATGCATGTCTCACATGAATTATGCTCGTCTCATGGCTGTCGACCGTGACCACGTGCTGCGCACCGCCGCGACCCTGCTGACCCGTAGAGCCACCGCGACCATGGACGAGGTGGCCCGCGCCGCGGGGATCAGCCGGGCGACGCTGCACCGCCACTTCGCCGGGCGCGACGCCCTCGTCCACGCCCTGGAGGCCCTCGGCATCGCCGAGTGCGAGGCCGCCCTGGAGACGGCGCGCACCGACGAGGGCCCGGCCTCCGACGCGGTGCGCCGGCTGGTCGGCGCGATCGAGCCGTCCGCCGGTCTGCTGGCCTTCCTCTACACCGAGAACCAGCTCTTCGAGGGCGAGGAGCAGAACGAGGGCTGGGCCCGCATCGACGCCCGGCTCGTCGCCCTGTTCCGGCGCGGCCAGGAGAGCGGCGAGTTCCGCATCGACCTCAGCCCGGCCTGGCTCACCGAGGCGCTCTACGGCCTGCTGGCGTCCGGCGCCTGGGCGGTGAACGAGGGCCGCGTGGCCCGCAACGACTTCGTCCACATGATCGTGGAACTGCTGCTCGGCGGCGCCGCCAGGAGGGGAGAGTGATGACCGGCACCCCGAAGACGGCCGGCACCTCGGGAGCGGCCGGCACCGCGGGAGCGACCGGCACCGCGGGAGCGGCGGGGCGGCGCGGACGCTGGGCGGCACTCGCCGTCCTCGTCCTGGCCGTGCTGCTGGTGGCCGTCGACGCGACCGTCCTCGGTCTCGCGACGCCCTTCATCAGCGAGGACCTGAAGCCGTCGGGCACCCAGCTGCTGTGGATCGGCGACGTCTACTCGTTCGTGATCGCCGGTCTGCTCGTCTCCATGGGCAGCCTCGGCGACCGCATCGGCCGCAAGCGCATCCTGCTCCTGGGGGCGACGGCCTTCGGCGCGGTGTCCGTGCTCAACGCGTACGCGGCCACCCCCGAACTGATGATCCTGGCCCGCGCGCTGCTCGGCGTCGCCGGGGCCACCCTGATGCCCGCCACGCTGGCCCTGATACGCAACCTCTTCCCCGACCCCCGCGAACGGAGCCTCGCCGTCGGCATCTGGGGGGCCGCCGCCTCCGGCGGGGCGGCGCTCGGCCCGATTCTGGGCGGCTTCCTGCTGGAGCACTTCTGGTGGGGTTCGGTCTTCCTGATCAACCTGCCCGTGATGGCCGTCCTGGTGCTCGTCGGCGCCAGGCTGCTGCCGGAGTCCCGCAACCCCGATCCCGGGCCGTGGGACCTGCCCAGCGTCGCCCTGTCGCTGGCCGGCACGGTCGGCGTCGTGTACGCGATCAAGGAGACCGCGGCGCACGGCTTCGCCGCGGGCGCCCTCGCGGCGGGCCTTTCGGGCGGTGCGGCCCTGTACGGCTTCGTCCGGCGCCAGCAGGCCCTGCCGAAGCCGCTCCTCGACATGCGGCTGTTCAGCAACCGGGGCTTCAGCAGCGCGGTCCTCGCCGACCTGCTGGCCGTCCTGGGCCTGTCCGGGCTGATGTTCTCCCTCTCGCAGTACCTGCAACTGGTGCAGGGCAGGGGGCCGCTCGAGGCCGGGGTCACCGAACTGCCCGCCGCCGTCGGCGCGGTGGTGGCCGGGCTGGCCGCCGGGCGCGCGGCGCGGCGCTTCTCCGTCCGTGTCGTCGTCTCCGGCGGGCTCGCCGCCGTCGGGCTGGCCCTCGCCGCGCTCACCACCGTCGACCGGTCCACCGGTTATCCGCTGCTGGGCGCCGTCCTGCTCGTCGTCGGCCTGGGCGCCGGGTTCGCGTTCACGGTGACCGCCGACGTGATCCTCTCCAGCGTCCCCAAGGAGCAGGCGGGCTCGGCCTCCGCGGTCTCCGAGACGGCGTACGAGCTCGGCGCCGCCCTGGGCATCGCGCTGCTCGGCTCCGTCGTGACCGGCGTCTACCGGGGCTTCACCGCCCCGGCCGGCACGCCGGACGCGGCGCACGAGTCGCTGGGCGGGGCCGTGGAGGTCGCCGCGCACCTGCCCGCCGACACCGCCTCGGCGCTGCTGGACGCCGCCCGCCACTCCTTCGTCGACGGGCTGGCGCTCGCCGCCGGCGCCGGCGCGGCGGTGCTGCTCGCCGCCTCCGCCGCGGTCTGGTTCCTGCTGCGCGGGCAGAAGCTGGACGACCGGGCGGCGGAACACTGAGGGGAGGCGGCGGGCCCGGGCCCGGCGCGTGCGGCCCGGGTCAGAGGATGACGTGCGGCAGGAAGCGCGCGTACTCGTCCGTCACCAGCGTCGCGGACTCCCGGATGCCCAGGCCGGCCGCCTCGCCGCCGACGACCCAGGTCCCCAGGACCACGCGGTTGCCGTCGAACTCCGGCAGCGCGGCGAACTGCTGGTGGCAGTGGCCCTCCGCGCCGTACTCCTTGCCGTAGCTGTCCGGGCGCGGCGCGGTGGAGGTGCCGTCGGGCAGGTGGACGGTGACGCCCGCGCCCTCGCGGCCGAGCAGCGGCTTGGAGACGTACCCGGTGGTGGAGGCCAGCTCGCGCGGCCCGTCCAGGTAGGCCGGGAGGAGGTTGGGGTGGCCGGGGTGCATCTCCCACAGCACCGCCAGCAGCGCCTTGTTGGACAGCAGCATCTTCCAGGCGGGCTCGATCCAGCAGGTGCTGCCGGAGCCGCCGCCGTTGTCGAGGGTGTCCAGGACGTGCCCGCCGAAGGCGTCGGTGGACAGCCACTCCCAGGGGTAGAGCTTGAAGCACGACCTGATGAAGCGGTACCTGTCGTCCACGAAGCGGCCGGAGAGCCGGTCCCAGCCGATGTCCTCCATGGCGACGTACGCGGTCTCCAGGCCTGCCTGCTCGGCGGTCTCCTGGAGGTAGGCGACCGTCATCTGGTCCTCGCCGAGGGTGTCGCCGGTGGAGTGGGCGAAGTGGACCGGCCCGGGCGGCAGCCTGTCCGCCTGGTCGCGCCACGCCTGCACCAGGCGCTCGTGCAGGGAGTTCCACTGGTCGGCCCCGGGGAAGCGGTCCTCCATCCAGAACCACTGCGCGCTCGCCGCCTCGACCAGTGAGGTCGGGGTGTCGGCGTTGTACTCCAGCAGTTTGGCCGGCTCCCCGCGCCCGTCGTAGCGCAGGTCGAACCGCCCGTAGATGCTGGGCAGTTCGTCGCGCCGGTGCCAGGACTCGGTGATCCGCTCCACCAGGCGGGGGTCGCGGACGCCGAGTTCGGCGAAGCGGCCGGTCTCGACGATGTGCCCGGCCGCGGCCAGGCACATCGCGTGCAGCTCCTCGACGACCTCCTCCAGCGCCTCCACCTCGGGGAGCGAGAAGACGTAGTAGGCGCTCTCGTCCCAGTACGGGCGCAGGGATTCGTCCGGGTAGCGGGTCAGCGGGTAGACCACGCCCTGTTCCTCGACGATGCGCTGCCAGTCGGGGCGGGGGGTGGTGGTGCGGCGTTCCACGGCGTCGGGTCCCCCGCCGGCTCAGCCGCCGCCGGAGCCGGAGCAGCCGAAGCCGCCGCGGCTGACCGCGGTCTTGTCGAAGCTGCCGCCGGAGACGTAACTGCCGTTCTTCTCGCCGCCGTAGTACCAGCGGCCGCTGCTCTTCCCGCCCGCGTACGAGCCGCCGGAGGACCCCCCGCCGGAGGCCCCTCCGGAGGAGGACGAACCCGACCGGCAGGAGCGGTCCTTGAGCTGCTTGTAGGTGACCGGGTCCACGCACCGGCGGTCCGGCTCGGACCCGCAGCTGGTGACCAGGAGGGCCAGGGTGCCCATCGCTCCCAGCGCCACCGTGCTGGACCTCATCCGCCGCGGCTTCCCGACGTCCCCCTGCATACCGCTCCCCGTTCGTGGTTCCGTGACCCGTCCCGCTCCTTGAATACGGGACGATCGCCCCACAACGTTACTCCTTCCGGGGGAAGGAACAGAACCGGGGCGTCACAGGTTCCCTCTCCCTCCGCGAGGACGCGGGCGGGGGCCCGTGACGGTGGCTCACCGCGCCCCGGCCGTGCCCGAATCCCCCGGGGGACGCGGCGCGGGCCGGAGTCAGCCTCCGGTCAGGGCGGTGACGGCACCGACGACGGCGGCGGCCGACGCCAGCGCGGTCAGGGCGGTGTTCCCGGTGGTCAGCAGGGACCGCAGGCGGGCCAGGCGGCCCGGGCCGGCCCTCCCGGTGCGGGTGATCTCCTCCTCGACGGCCGCCAGTTCGCCGTCCGCCTCCGTCACCTCCTCGGTGACGGACAGCAGCTCCAGGTGCTGCCGGAGCAGCCGGACGGCCTCCAGCAGCTCCCGGTGGCCGCGGTCGGCGGCCACGGCGGCGTACTCCGCCTCGCTGCCCTCGCCCGCGGCGACCGCGCCGCCGGTGACGTGCCCGGCGACGTGCACCTCCCCCGGGACCCGCGAACCCGACGGCGCGGCGGGCGCCGGGAGTCCGCCGACGGGCCGTTCCCCGCCGCGGCGGCTGCGGTCGCGGGCCCTGGCGCCCGCGCCGGTGGCGATCGCCCCGCCGGTCATGCTGCCCCCGACGAACAGCCCGCCGGAGCCGGACGCCGGCCCGCCGGGACCCGCGGGCCCGGCCCCGGCCCCGCCACCACGGCCCTGCTCCTGCTCCTGCTCCTGCTCCTGCTCACGGTTCATCGTGGTCCCTCCTGCGTCCCCGGGCCGGGTGCGCCCCGGCGTGCTCGGCCTTGGAGCCGCTGCCGCTGGCGATGGCCCCGCCGCTCATCGAGCCGCCGATGAAGACCCCTCCGGCCGCGACGTTGACGACCTGCCGGTCGAACTCGTCGACCTCGTAGCCCTGGGACTTCAGGGCCGTCCGCACCCCGTTGACGATCCGGTCCTGGACGGTCTTGACGTACCGGCTGGCGTCCATCTTCTGGAACAGCGACACCGTCGGCTCGCTGCCCAGCTCCCGCACGGAGGCCAGCGGCCCCTCGGGCAGGGGGTTGCCGCGCGGGCGCAGCCACCTCCTCGGGACGGCCGCCGCCTCCCGGAGGGCGGACAGGACGGCCTCCGCCCCGGCGGCCGGCGCGGCGGCAAGGAAGGCGAGGGCCTCGCGCGGGCCGCCGGTGCCTGCGTCTGCGGCCAGGAGCGCGTCGGCGGTGCGGAAGTCCTCCCGGATCGGCGGCAGCACGTGCGGGACGACCTCCAGGACGAGCATGCCGCCCTGGGTGTGGATCCGGACCAGTACGGTGATCACGAGCTGCTCGTCCCAGGCGCCGATCCTCACCCGCAGGAAGTACCGGCGGGTCTCGGCGCCCTCGTCGACGGCCTCCGCCACCTGCTCCGCGATCGCGTCGGGCGAGTGGTCCGCCCCGTCGCGACGGTCCCCCGCCGGGAGGAAGACGCACTCCTGCAGTTCCAGGTCCTTGAGCCGGTCCCGGCTGGTGGCCGCGGACTCGCGCGCCAGCCGTTCGAGCTGGGGACGGATCAGGTCGACGACCTGGCGGCTCGTCAACCGTCCCCCGCTGCCCCCGGGTTTCCTGCGCCTGAGCTCCACGGCGAACGACCACGGCTCGTGCAGCCGGCCGGCCCCGGCGAACGGCCGGAAGGGGTCGTAGGAGGTCAGCGGCGAGTGCTGCTCGCGGTTGATCGCCGCGACGGTGCGCCGGTGGGCCGGGCCCACGTCGGGCATCCGGCGCGGCAGCAGCGGGAACGCCTCCCGGCTCAGCTCGTAACGCAGGGTCCCGAGGAGCTGTCCGCGCTGCCACAGTGTGCACAGGAGCAGGGCGGCGGGTGGCACCAGGGCCGCGGGGGCCCACTCCGGGAGCCACCACTCCGGAGCCCCCAGGAGCGGCGCCTCCGCCGGCGGATCACCGAACCAGGTGTCCACCGCCGGGAGCACCAGGAGCGGGACCTCCCACCCGCCGAGCCACGGCAGCCACGCCGGCAGCGGCACACCGGCGACGACGTGGACCGGGAGCCACCCCAGGGCCGCGACCCAGTACAGGACGTGGTTCAGCCGCGCGAGGAGGGTCCAGAACCGGGCGCGCCGCAGGCGCCGCCCGTCGGGCCCCCTGCGGGTGCCCGGCGCCGCGGTGAGGGTGCGGGCCGCCCACAGTCCCAGGCACACGAGGGCGTAGTAGGCGGACCACATGCCGAGCCGGAGGGCGGACGGCCAGTACGTGCCGCTGCGGACGGCGATCTGCCAGCCCGCGTGGTCGACCAGCACGAGGACGGGCCACAGGGCGAGCAGGAGGAGTCCGGTGCGCACCTCCCGGGCCCGGGCGCGCAGGGCGTGCGCCAGGACCGGGAGGACGTCGACGCCCAGCGAGGGGGCGACGGGCCGCTCGGGGTGGTCGAGGAGCTCCTCGACCACCCGGCGGCGGAAGGCGGCGTTCAGGTGGGCGCCCAGGCACAGCAGGCGGGTCGCCTCGCTGCGGTGCGCGTCGGCGCCGGGCCGGCGGGTGCCGGGTCTTCGCGGCCGCGGCGGTAAGGCGGGCGGAGTGCTGTCCACGTGCGATCCCCCGATCCGTGAACCACCCGGGCTGCGGGGCCCGGGGCCGGTGCGGTGCGGTGCAGTGCGTGCGGTGCACCGCGGTGCGGGCGTGCGGGCGGTGCGGTGCGTGCGGGCCACCACTGTAGGGGGACGGGTGCGACGGCGGCAGCCCTCCGCCCCCGTGATTTCCGGGGGCGGAGGGCTGCCGTGCGCGGCGCCGGGCGGCGGCGCGGCGGGGTCGGGCGGGGTCGGGCGATCAGACCAGGCCGAGCTTGCGGACGGCCTCGCGCTCCTCGACCAGCTCCTGGACCGAGGCGTCGATCCGGGTGCGGGAGAACTCGTTGACGTCCAGGCCCTGGACGATCTCGAAGCGGCCGTCCTTGGCGGTGACCGGGAAGGAGGAGATCAGGCCCTCCGGGACGCCGTAGGAGCCGTCGGAGACGACGCCGGCGGAGGTCCAGTCGCCCTCGGGGGTGCCGTTGACCCAGGTGTGGACGTGGTCGATCGCGGCGTTGGCCGCGGAGGCCGCCGAGGAGGCGCCGCGGGCCTCGATGATCGCCGCGCCGCGCTTGGCGACGGTCGGGATGAACTCGTCGGCCAGCCACTTCTCGTCGTTGACGGCCTCGGCGGCGTTCCGGCCGGCGACCTCGGCGTGGAAGACGTCGGGGTACTGGGTGGCGGAGTGGTTGCCCCAGATCGTCAGCTTCTTGATCTCGGAGACCTGGACACCGGTCTTCGCGGCGAGCTGCGACAGGGCGCGGTTGTGGTCCAGGCGGGTCATCGCGGTGAAGCGCTCGGCCGGTACGTCCGGGGCCGCGGCCTGGGCGATGAGGGCGTTGGTGTTGGCCGGGTTGCCGACGACGAGGACCTTGATGTCGTCCGCGGCGTGGTCGTTGATGGCCTTGCCCTGCGGCTTGAAGATGCCGCCGTTGGCCTCGAGGAGGTCGCCGCGCTCCATGCCCTTGGTGCGGGGGCGGGCGCCCACGAGCAGGGCGACGTTGGCACCGTCGAAGCCGACGTTGGGGTCGTCGGTGATGTCGATGCCGCACAGCAGCGGGAACGCGCAGTCGTCGAGCTCCATCGCGGTCCCCTCGGCGGCCTTCAGGCCCTGGGGAATCTCGAGGAGTCGCAGCTTCACCGGAACGTCCGGGCCCAGGAGCTGGCCGGAGGCGATGCGGAACAGCAGCGCGTAGCCGATCTGGCCGGCGGCGCCGGTGACGGTGACGTTGACGGGAGTGCGGGTCATGGCAGTCTCCAGCTGGTACCTGGCGGTGGGCGTCCCTTGCCCCGGGATGGCCGGGCCTCTCGATTTGTCTTGGTATCAAGAGACCTGGCGCCAGGCTATCCGAACCGGGCCGGGCCGGACCCTCCGACCCCGCGGTGCGGCCCGCCGGGCGGCGCCCGCACCCGTGCGGGGCGGCACACGAGCGGCGGGGCGGGGCTGCCGGGCGGCCGTCCGTCGAGGGGGAGCGAGGACGGCCGCCCGGGTGTCGCCACCCGTGGGGGGTGACGGCCTTCTGCCCCGCTGCCCGGAACCCATGCACGCTTCCTCCGCCGGATTCCCGAAGCCGTGCCCGCCGGGCGCGTCTCAGCGCACGGCGAAGCGGATCGCGTCCTCCAGGAAGGGGATCTCCAGGATCGGTTTGGGCTGAATCATCAGGGCCAGCAGCACGATCGCCGTCCCGAAGACGCTGTAGGTGATCACGTCGGTGAAGCGGCTGCGGACCGCGAGCAGCCCGACGGCCGGCAGCGACCAGCGCATCCCTGCACCGGCCAGCATCGACATCCCCATGATCAGCGCCCCGGCCCGGAAACCGCCGAAGGCGGTGACCAGCAGCCCGAGTGCGAACCCGCCGGCCACCACCAGCATCGGCCACTGCCGTGCCGGGGCGGGCGCCTCGCCGCCGGCCGCACGGCCGCCGCCCTCGGGCCGCGCCGTGCCGGCGCTGCGGTCCGGCGCCCGGCCGCCGGTCAGGTGCGCCTCGTCGAGCCGCGCGTCCGCGGCGGCCGTGTCCGCACCGGTCCCGGCGGTCCCGGCGGTCCCGTCGGCTCCGTCGGTCCCGGCGGCGTCCGCGGTCCGTGCGGCCCCGTGCGCCCCGGCGGCTCCGGCTCCGTCCGCGGCCGTCTCCCCGGGGCGCGCCTGCCCCTCTGCCCTGTCCGTGGTGCCCATCGCTGCGGTCATCCCCTCGCTCCGGGCCGGCTCAGCCCGACTGTGCGGCGGCGGCGCGCTCGGCCGCCTCCACGACGTTGGCCAGCAGCAGGGCGCGGGTCATCGGGCCGACGCCGCCCGGGTTGGGCGACAGCCAGCCGGCGACCTCCGCCACACCGGGGTCGACGTCGCCGACGAGCCCGTCCTCGGTGCGGGAGACGCCGACGTCGAGGACGACGGCGCCGGGCTTGACGTCCTCCGCCTTGACCAAGTGCGGCACGCCGGCCGCCGCGACGACGATGTCCGCGCGGCGCAGCTCGGCGGACAGGTCCCGGGTGCCGGTGTGGCACAGGGTCACGGTCGCGTTCTCCGAGCGGCGGGTGAGCAGCAGGCCGATGGAGCGGCCGACGGTCACGCCCCGGCCGACCACGCACACGTGCTTGCCCGCGATCTCCACGCCGTGCCGGCGCAGCAGCTCCACGATGCCGTTGGGGGTGCAGGGCAGCGGGGCGGGCTGGTTCAGCACGAGCCTGCCGAGGTTCATCGGGTGGAGGCCGTCCGCGTCCTTGGCCGGGTCGATGAGCTCCAGCACCCGGTTGGTGTCCAGGCCCTTCGGCAGCGGGAGCTGGACGATGTACCCGGTGCACTCGGGGTTGTCGTTCAGCTCGCGCACGACCGCCTCGACGTCGGCCTGCGTGGCGTCGGCGGGCAGTTCCCGCCGGATGGAGGCGATGCCCACCTGGGCGCAGTCGCGGTGCTTGCCTCGTACGTAGGAGTGGCTGCCGGGGTCGTCGCCGACGAGGACGGTGCCCAGGCCCGGGGTGATCCCCTTCGCCTTGAGCGCCTCCACCCGCGCGGAGAGTTCGGACTTGATCGCGGCCGCGGTGGCCTTGCCATCGAGAATCTGGGCGGTCATGGCCCCATCCTCCCGGATGCCCCGGCCGTCGTCACAATCAGGGACGCCCGCCGGGACCGGCTGTCATGGGTGCGTGATGAACTGGTTGCAGATTCAGCACGGGAGAACGTCCTCACTGGACACCGGGCACACAGAGCTACCACGATGGTGCGGCACATGAATCGGGGGAGGACCGTGAGCAATCCGTACCAACAGCCGAATCCGTACGGGGGGCAGCAGTACCCTTCCCCCGCGCACGGGCCGGCCTACGGCTACCCGCAGGCTCCGCAGCCGCCCCACGGCGGCCTTCCGCACGGTCCCCAGCCCCCCGCGGGCGAGCCGAACCAGCTGGCGACGGCCTCCGTCTACTGCGGTTTCGGCTCGATCGTCGGAATCCTCTTCTGCTACGGCGGCCTCCTGGGGTTCGTCGGGATCGGCCTCGGCATCGCCGCGCTCAACAGGGCGAAGCGGACCGGTACCGGGCGCGGCCAGGCCCTCGGAGGGATCGCGCTCTCCGTGATCGGCGTCATGATCCTGGTCGCCTTCGTGGTCTTCTACAAGATCATCCTGGACAAGACCGATCCGTACGGCTGAGAAGACCGCTCCCCCTGTGCGCCCCCCAGACCGACCTGTCCCCAGTACTGCAAGACCGCTCCGGTGGAGGAGAACGTGAGTTACCCGCCCGATCCCAACAATCCCTACGGGCAGCAGCCGCAGCAGCCCGGCTACGGCTACCCGCAGCAGGGCGCGCCGCAGCAGCCGCAGCCCGGCTACGGCTACCCCCAGCAGGGCGCGCCCCAGCAGCCCGGCTACGGCTACCCCCAGCAGGGCGTCCCGCCGCAGCAGGGCTACGGCTACCCGCAGCAGGACCAGTACGCGGGCGGCGGCTACCCCGGCCCCGGCGGCGGCTACCAGATCGCCTCGATGGGTGCGCGCCTGGGCGCCCGCCTGATCGACGGACTCGTCACCGGCGCGATCATGTTCGTGATCTACCTCGCCGGTGCCGCCAGCCTCTTCGGCATCGCCGAGAGCAGCTGCACCACCGACGAGTACGGCTACACCGACTGCAGCGGTGCCGAGGCGGGCATGGCGGGCGTCGCGTTCATGATGCTCGGCCTGATGTTCGCGGTCGGCCTGCTCTACGAGTGGCTGATGATCGGCCTCAAGGGCGCGACGGTCGGCAAGATGGCCCTGGGCCTGCGGGTGCTGCGCGAGTCGGACGGCCGGGTCCCCGGCCTGGGCGCCGGCTTCGTCCGGTTCATCATCCCGATGGTCGGCTGGATGCTGTGCTACCTGCCCGGCCTGCTGGTCTTCCTGTCGCCGTTCTTCGACAACAGCGGCAAGTGCCAGGGCTGGCACGACAAGGCGGCCAAGACCCTGGTCGTCAAGAAGTAGCCGGAGGGCGCCCGTTGCAGGGGCGTCACCGCGGAGGGCGGCACGCACCGGTTCCGGTGCGTGCCGCCCTCCGTCGTTCCTGCCGGTGCGTCAGTGGAAGAAGTGCCGCGTGCCGGTGAGGTACATGGTCACCCCGGCCTTGCGCGCGGCCTCGACCACGGCCTCGTCGCGGACCGAACCGCCCGGCTGCACCACGGCCTTCACGCCCGCCTCGAGGAGCACCTCGAGCCCGTCGGGGAAGGGGAAGAACGCGTCGGAGGCGGCGTAGGAGCCGGCCGCGCGCTCGGCGCCCGCGCGCTGCACGGCGAGCTTCGCCGAGTCCACGCGGTTGACCTGTCCCATGCCGACGCCGACGGTCGCGCCGTCCTTGGCCAGCAGGATCGCGTTGGACTTGACGGCCCGGCAGGCGCGCCAGGCGAAGGCCAGCTCGGCCAGGCCCGCCCCGTCCAGCGGCTCGCCGCTGGCGAGCGTCCAGTTCGCCGGGTCGTCGCCCTCGGCCTGCAGGCGGTCCTTGACCTGGAGCAGCAGCCCGCCCTCGACGGGGCGGACCTCGGTGGCGGCGGCGGGCGCCTCGGGGCAGCGCAGCACGCGGATGTTCTTCTTGCGGGCCAGGACCTCGACCGCGCCGTCCTCGTAGTCCGGGGCGACGATCACCTCGGTGAAGATCTCGGCGACCTGCTCGGCCATCTCCTTCGACACCGGCCGGTTGACGGCGATGACGCCGCCGAAGGCGGACAGGGAGTCGCAGGCGTGGGCCTTGCGGTGGGCCTCGGCGACGTCCGCGCCGACCGCGATGCCGCACGGGTTGGCGTGCTTGATGATCGCCACGCAGGGCTCGGCGTGGTCGTGCGCGGCGCGGCGGGCGGCCTCGGTGTCCACGTAGTTGTTGTAGGACATCTCCTTGCCGTGCAGCTGCTCGGCCTCCGCGAGGCCGCCGGTGCCGTCGGTGTAGAGGGCGGCGGCCTGGTGCGGGTTCTCGCCGTAGCGCAGGACGTTCTTGCGCAGGTGGGTCGAGCCCAGGAAGTCGGGGAAGGAGCTGTTCTCGTCGGCGGGGGCGTAGTCGGAGGCGAACCAGCCGGCCACGGCGACGTCGTAGGCGGCGGTGTGCTGGAACGCCTCGGCGGCCAGCCGCTTGCGGCTCGGCAGGTCGAAGCCGCCGGCGGCGACCGCGGCCAGGACGTCGGCGTAGCGGTCCGGGCTGGTCACGACCGCCACGGACGGGTGGTTCTTGGCGGCGGCGCGGACCATGGAGGGGCCGCCGATGTCGATCTGCTCGACGCACTCGTCGGCGGAGGCGCCGGAGGCGACGGTCTCCCGGAACGGGTAGAGGTTGACGACGACCAGGTCGAACGGGGCGACGCCCAGCTCGTCCAGCTGCGCGCGGTGGGCCTCCAGGCGCAGGTCGGCGAGAATGCCGGCGTGCACCTTCGGGTGCAGGGTCTTGACCCTGCCGTCCAGGCACTCGGGGAAGCCGGTGAGCTCCTCGACCCTGGTCACCGGTACTCCGGCGGCGGCGATCCGGCCCGCGGTGGAGCCGGTGGAGACCAGCTCCACGCCGGCCTCGTGCAGGCCGCGGGCGAGCTCCTCCAGCCCGCTCTTGTCGTAGACGCTGACCAGGGCGCGGCGGATCGGACGCTTGGTGTCTTCGGCGGTCACGGGACCAGGACCTTTCTTCCGTCAATGCGGTAACCCTCGCGGGCCAGCCGGCCCACGACGTCGACGAGGAGGGTGCGCTCCACCTGCTTGATGCGCTCGTGGAGGGTTTCCTCGGTGTCGTCCGGGGCGACCTCGACCACGCCCTGGGCGATGATCGGGCCGGTGTCGACGCCGTTGTCGACGAAGTGCACGGTGCAGCCGGTCACCTTCACCCCGTGGGCGAGCGCGTCGCGGACGCCGTGGGCGCCGGGGAAGCTCGGCAGGAGCGCGGGGTGGGTGTTGACCAGGCGGCCGCCGAAACGGTCCAGGAAGTGCTTGCCGACGATCTTCATGAAGCCCGCGGAGACGACGAGGTCCGGCTCGTGGGCGGCGACCGCCTCGGTGAGCGCGCGGTCCCAGGCGTCGCGGTCGGCGTGGTCCTTCACGCGGCAGACGAAGGTGGGCAGGCCCGCGGCCTCGGCCCGCTCCAGGCCCGCGATGCCCTCGCGGTCGGCGCCGACGGCGACGACCCGGGCCCCGTAGCCGGGGTCGTCGGCGATGCGGTCGAGGAGGGCCTGCAGGTTCGTCCCGGAACCTGAGACGAGGACGACGAGGCGAGCCGGGCCTCGGGCGGGCGGGGGAAAGGCAGCCACTGCTGGGCTCATCTCTCGCGGGTCGGGCGGTTCTGGGGCAGGAACCGCTCCGGGCTCCGGCCGTCAGCAACGATACCGGCACGACGGTGCGCCCCCGCAGCGACGCCGGGGCCCCCGCCGGGTAGCGTCTGCCCCGGGGGCTGCGTGCAGTCCCCTCCTCAGGCCGGCGGGAGCACCCGGCGGCGGGACGGACCACAAGGGGATGGCGCAACCGAATGAGCAGCGGCCGCATCACGACCTCACCGGGCCAGGGCCAGGCAGTGCGCGAGCACCGGCCTGCGGCGTCGGAGCGGGGCGGCACGCCGGACGACGACCCGTTCGCCCCGCCGCCGGAGGACGCGCCGGACCGGCCGTGGAGCCCGCGCCGCCCCGCCGTCGAGGAGGCACGGGGCTCCGGCGGGAACGGGGACTCCGGCGGGAACGGCCCCGCCCCGGGCGGCCGGTGGAGCGACCGGCAGCCCGGGGAGCAGCACGGCGGGTTCGGGGACCGGCCCGGCGGCCCGGGCCCCGGCACCGGCCCGGGCGGCTCGCGGTTCGACCCGAAGGACCCCGTGCAGCGGCGGTCCAGGTACGCGCTGCTGGCCGGCATGTGGGGAGTGTTCTTCGGGCTGCTGGGACTGCCCGAGGTCGGCCTGCTGCTGGGCGCACTGGCCGTCTACTGGGGCTTCGACTCGCTGCGGGCGAAGCCGCGCGCGGCGGCGTCCGCCACCGGGACGGACGGCGGCCGGCCCGCCGGGGCGGACGGCCCCCGGCCCACCGGGGCACCGGGCCCCCGGCCGCAGGCGGCCGCGGCCCGCGGCGGCCTGATCGCGGGCGTCATGGCCCTGGTGATCGCCGGGTCGGTGTTCACGGTGCAGCTGGTCTACAAGGACTACTACGACTGCGTCTCCGACTCGCTGACCAGCACCCAGCGGCAGAACTGCAGCGAACTCCTGCCGGAGCCCCTGCGCTCCTACCTCGAAGTGCCCGAATGACGGCACCCCGGTGACGACGGCGGGCTGACAGGGCCCGGCACGGCGGGGACGGCGGGGACGGCGGGAGCCGCCCGGGACCGCCGCCCGGGCAGCGGTCCGGGTAGTGGCGCGGGTCAGCGGCGCGGGCGGCGCGCCCGCCGGCCGATCACCCGGGCCTCCGGGGTCCGCCACCAGCGCAGGAAGAGCGCCACCGGCAGGCCCCCGCCCGCCGCCCAGGCCGCGGCCGCCCCGCCCGCCGCCCACCAGCGGGGCCCGAAGTCGGCCAGGGCGTGCAGCCCCATCGGCCCCGAGGCCGCCCCGGCCAGCAGCGCGGCCCCCGCACCGGAGGCGAGGGCCGCCAGGACGGTGACCGCCGCGGTCTGCCGCCACCGCCACCGCGCAGCCCCTCCGCCGGTGGCGGCGCCGGCCACCGTCACGCCGAGCAGGACGGCCGCGGCGACGGGGACGACCGCCACCGCCCAGGCCGCAGGCCCCGGGGCCCCCGGCTCCGGGAGCGCCTCCAGCAGCGGGAAGAGCGGCAGGTCCGGGCGCCCGGACCAGGCCGCCGGGCTCACCGTCCCCCCGCCCCCCACCGCGAAACCCGGCCCCAACGCGTAGCAGGCGCCCCACACCACGGCGTTCGGCACCAGGCACACGGCCAGCAGCAGGACCGCGACCCGTCCCGGCAGCGGCCCGGTGAGGCGGGAGAACGACTGGGCCGCCTCCGGGGCGGACCGCACGAGGGCCAGGCAGAACAGGAGCGCGCCGCCCGCCACCACCGTCCCCGTGGCGACCGCCGCCGCGCGCAGCGCGACCCGCACCCCGCCGCGGGGCAGGAAGGCGTGCGGGGCGTGCTCCGCGGGCCCGGAGGACGCCCGCAGCGGGTTCGGCAGGGGCGGGCGCCCGCAGCCCTTCCATGCCCCCGCGCCGGCCACGAGCGCGGCGACGAGGGGGACGCGCACCAGCACGTCGGGGATCTCCGCGCTCAGCGGGCCGGTCAGGGAGTGCAGCAGCGCGGCCAGGGCCACGAGCGTGTAGCCGGTCACCAGCCAGGCGACCCGGCCCACCGCGTCCGTCGGGTCGGCCCAAAGGGACGGGGGTCCGTCGCCGACCCGGCCCGCGCGCCGGGCCCCCCGCGGGAGACGGCCGGCCGTGCGGGGGGTCCGGGAGTGCGGGAGGCCCGCGTCGTCGTCTGCGGCGACAGCGCCGGTGTCGGCATCAGTGTCGGTGCCGGTACCGGTGTCGTGGACCACGGACTGCTCGCCGGCCCGGTGGAGCAGCCACACCGGCAGTACGACCAGCAGCAGCGGGGTGATCCCCACCGGCACAGCGGTGCCGCCGGCTCCGTCCGTGCGCACCAGTCCCGCGCCGTGGGCCGCCAGCCACAGGTCCGCCGCCACCCGCAGGGGCCCCGCCGGGCCGTCGTCGGGGTAGGGCGAGGTGATCCACAGGGTGATGACGACCAGCACCAGTGCGCCGAGGCCGAGGGCTGCGGCGAGCATGCCGCCCAGGAGCCCCGCGAGCATCGGTGACATCCGCGGTCCGTCCGGCCCGGGGCGGTGGTGGGCGCGGTCCCGTTCGATCGTCTGCTGGCTCACGCCGCCCCATGCTGCCAAGAACACCCGTTTCGCACCGGCAGGTCACCAATGGTCGACGTGTCGCCAACTCAACCGATACGAGAATGATCAGATGATTTGAACGGCGCATTGGCGGGGGCCGAGCAACCGCAGGGCCGAGCACCGCAGGACGGAACGCCGCAGGGCGGCCCCGGGGTCTCCCGGGGCCGCCCTGCGGTGGTGGAGCTGTGGTGCCGCCTCAGCCGGCCAGCGCGGCGCGCGCCAGACGGGCGGTCTCGGACGGCGTCTTGCCGACCTTCACGCCCGCGGCCTCGAGGGCCTCCTTCTTCGCCTGCGCGGTGCCGGAGGAGCCGGAGACGATGGCGCCGGCGTGGCCCATGGTCTTGCCCTCCGGGGCGGTGAAGCCCGCGACGTAGCCGACGACCGGCTTGGTCACGTTCTCCTTGATGAAGGCCGCGGCCCGCTCCTCGGCGTCGCCGCCGATCTCGCCGATCATGACGATCAGGTCGGTGTCGGGGTCGTCCTGGAAGGCCTTCAGGGCGTCGATGTGGGTGGTGCCGATGATCGGGTCGCCACCGATGCCGACGGCCGAGGAGAAGCCCAGGTCGCGCAGCTCGTACATCATCTGGTAGGTCAGCGTGCCGGACTTCGACACCAGGCCGATGCGGCCGGCGGTGGTGATGTCGGCCGGGATGATGCCCGCGTTGGACTGTCCGGGAGAGATCAGACCCGGGCAGTTCGGACCGATGATGCGGGTCTTGTTGCCCTTGGAGCAGGCGTGCGCCCAGAAGGCGGCGGTGTCGTGCACCGCGATGCCCTCGGTGATGACGACGGCGAGGCCGATCTCGGCGTCGACCGCCTCGAGGACCGCGTCCTTGGCGAACTTCGGCGGGACGAAGATGACGGTGACGTCGGCGCCGGTGGCCTCCATGGCCTCCTTGACGCCGCCGAAGACCGGTACCTCGGTGCCGTCGACGTCGACCTTGGTGCCGGCCTTGCGCGGGTTGACGCCACCGACGATGTTGGTGCCCGACGCGAGCATGCGGCGGGTGTGCTTCATGCCCTCGGAGCCGGTCATCCCCTGGACGATGACCTTGCTTTCCTTGGTGAGGAAGATAGCCATGGTGTGGTGACCTTTATCCCTTACTTCGCAGCCAGCTCGGCGGCACGCTCGGCCGCGCCGTCCATGGTGTCCACCTGCTGCACCAGCGGGTGGTTCGCGTCGGTCAGGATCTGCCGACCCAGCTCCGCGTTGTTGCCGTCGAGGCGGACGACCAGCGGCTTGTTGACCTCCTCGCCCTTGGAGGCGAGGAGCTCGAGGGCCTGCACGATGCCGTTGGCGACGGCGTCGCAGGCGGTGATGCCGCCGAAGACGTTGACGAAGACCGACTTGACGGCCGGGTCGCCCAGGATGATCTCCAGGCCGTTCGCCATGACCTCGGCGGAGGCGCCGCCGCCGATGTCGAGGAAGTTGGCGGGCTTGACCCCGCCGTGGTTCTCGCCGGCGTAGGCGACGACGTCCAGGGTGCTCATGACGAGACCCGCGCCGTTGCCGATGATGCCGACCTCGCCGTCGAGCTTGACGTAGTTGAGACCCTTGGCCTTGGCCGCGGCCTCCAGCGGGTCGGCGGCGGCCTTGTCCTCCAGCGCCTCGTGCTCCGGCTGGCGGAAGTCGGCGTTGGCGTCCAGGGAGACCTTGCCGTCCAGGGCGATGATCTGCCCGTCGCCGGTCTTGACCAGCGGGTTGACCTCGACCAGGAGCGCGTCCTCGGCGATGAAGGTCTTCCACAGGGTCTGCAGGACGTCGGCGATCTGGTCCGCGACGTCGGCCGGGAACTTGGCGGCCTCGACGATCTCGCGGGCCTTGGCCTCGGTCACGCCCTCGTTGGCGTCGACCGGGATCTTCGCCAGCGCCTCGGGCTTGGTGGCCGCGACCTCCTCGATGTCCATGCCGCCCTCGACGGAGGCCATGGCCAGGAAGGTGCGGTTGGCGCGGTCCAGCAGGTAGGAGACGTAGTACTCCTCCGCGATGTCCGCGGTCTGGGCCAGCATCACCTTGTGGACGGTGTGGCCCTTGATGTCCATCCCAAGGATCTGGGAGGCCTTCTCGACTGCGTCCGCGGGGTCCTTGGCCAGCTTCACGCCGCCGGCCTTGCCGCGACCGCCGACCTTGACCTGGGCCTTGACGACGGCACGGCCGCCGAGACGCTCGGTCACCCCGGCCGCCGCCTCGGCGGTGTCGATGACTTCACCGTCCAGAACCGGTACGCCATGCTTGGCGAAGAGGTCCCTCGCCTGGTACTCGAACAGGTCCACGCGCGTACGTCCCCTTGTATCTCGGTAGTCACGGTTCGTGTCTTGCGCGGGCGTGCCGCCACGGTCGTCGTGACGAGCGGTGAAGCAGGGCGCACGGGTCGGCCGGATACGCGGCATGTCCGTCTCGCAGGTTATCCCCGTACCCGCAGGTCGGCTAAATCGCGGATCACACCCGCGCGGTGAGAACCGTCACAGAACAGGTGTGCCGAACAGTGGTAGGGACGCAGGGCGGGCGGCCCCCGAAACGCGTGGGGACCGCCCGGCCTGCGAGGCTCCGGCCCGCCGGGCCGGCCGGTTCGGGACGTCAGACCGCGGGGACGTCCGCGGCCGGGAGGGTGTGGAACACCGGCAGGGCCGGGATGTTCGCGGCATCGGTCAGGTCCGTGCCGACCGGGGCGGCCCGGCAGACACCGGCGGCGGCGTCGGCGGCCAGCACGGTGGCGTCGGCGGCGGCGCCCGCCGCCAGCGAGCCCGCGTCACCGGCCACGAGCTGCGCGAACGGCACGGCGCGGGCCGGCACGGTACGTGCGAGGCCCTCGGCCCCGGCGGTCACGCCGGACACGAAGGGGGTGACGCCCGCCGACGCGTGCTGCACCAGGACACCGGCGTCGCCCGCCGCCGTCCCGGCGACCGGCAGGACCGCGCCGACGGTGCGGTGGGCGGTCGGCGGCAGGGTGTCGGCGGTCAGGCCGTCGACGGCCGGACGGGCGTCGGCCACGGCACCGCGAACGGCCGGGACGACCGTGCCGACCGCCTCGGAGACCGCCTCCGGCCCGGCCGGAACGGCCGGCGCCCCGGGCACGGACGGCACCTCGGACGGAACCGACGGCAGCTCACCGGGGACGGCCGGAACGGTGGGCACGGACGGGACGGCCGGAGCGGACGGCACGGACGGGGTGCCGGGGACGGCGCCGCGCAGCGCGTCGGTCACCGCCTCCGGGCGGGCACCCGCACCGGCCAGTGCGCCGAGCAGGTTGTTGACGGTGCCGGGGGCTTCGGGCAGCTCCGGGGCCCCGGGAAGCCCGGACGGGGCCGACGGCACGGACGGGGCGGTCGGGGCCCCGGGGAGGGACGGGGCGGCCGGCACGGACGGCAGTTCCTGGGCGGGCAGTGTGCGGACGGCCTTGCGGACGGTCTTCTCGGCCTTCTTCGCGTCGGCGGCCTTCTCCGCCTTCTTCACGGTCCTGCGGACGTCGCCCGCACCGGCCCGCTGCCCGAGTGCGTCACCGGCGCCCTCGACGGCGTCGGTGGCGGTGCCGAGCCCGGCGGCCTTCTCGACGGCGCCGGTGACGGTGCCGGTCACGTCGTCGGCCGGCACCTCGGCCGGCAGGTCCCCGGTGGGCAGACCGGCCTCGGGCAGACCGCCCTCGACGGTGCCGGTGACGGTGTCCGCGGCTCCGGTCGCGGCACCGGTCACGGTGTCGGCGCCGACGGGCAGTCCGGCAGCGGAGGATACGGCGGTACCCATCGCCCAGAGGCCGGTGGCGGCAGCGGCGACGACAATGGAACGACGCAGGTTCTTGCGCATGGAAAAGCGATTCCTTCGAATTCGGGAAAAGTGTTCGGGCGAGGCAGACCTGACACGCCCCCGCGACGGCAGGTCGGCGTTCCTTCCGGATTCGGAAATCCGGGCGGGAGGGGGAAAGGCCTGCCTCAGGCCGGGAATTCGAGGATTTCGCCGGCGCGCTCGCGCGTCGGACGGGCGCCCGTGTCGCGGACACCGCCGGCCGTGGGGCCGAAGCGGTCGGCAGCGGGCGTGAGAGTGCCGTTCACGTCCCCGCCGCGGGGGCCGTTGTTGTCACCGGCGTTGTGGGAGGTGTGCCCGGAGGGGGCGTGGGGGGACTGCTGGGGTGCCCGGTCGTGCGACCGGCCGTCCAGGTCCCGGCCGTGGTCCCCGCCCGCCGCGTGCGGCTCGGGAGCGGCGGGGACGGTGTGCTGCAGGTCGGTGCAGGGGCGCTGCGCGTGCGGCTCGGCGTCCGCGTGCCGGGCGGAGCCCTCGGGCCCGTGGGGGCCGGGACGCGCGGCGCTTCCGTCCCCGTCGCCACCGGTGGGCGGTGTCCGGCCGGGGCGTTCACCGCCGACGGGCAGGTCCACGGAGATCCCGGTGGCGTCCTCGACCAGGTCGGTGACGGGCTCGACGACCGGCCCGGTGACCGGGTCGGTGTGGCGGGCGACCGGCTCCAGGGCCCGCTCGGCCCCGTCCCGGACGGACCGCCCGCCCTCCACGGAGTCCTCCGCCAGATCGACGCCCTGCTCGACCGTGTCACCGGCCTCGGTCCCGGCCTCGGCGAGGCCGTCGGACGCCTCGGCGTCCCCCGCCTCGCCGCCCGCCTCCTCCGCCTCCCGCAGGAGGTGGCCGGCCGGGGGAGCGACCTGCTCCGTCCCGGTACCGGCCGCCCGGGCGCTGCCCGCGAGGGCGAACGCGAGGGCCAGCAGACCGCCGAGGAACACGGCCACCAGCAGTGCGCGCCGGGCGGCCGGTGTGCGCGGCAGGCGCACGGCGGCAGGCAGGCGGAGCACGGCGGTCAAAGCGGGGTCCTCTTCCGGTGAATTGCGAAATCACGTTCCGGGGCGACGAACAGATACTTGCACGACGCCCGGGGGTGGACGCAAGTCCCGAATTACCGATGCGCATCCATGTCCGGTATGGGAAGGTCCCGTTTCTCGATTGCCGCGGCCATGATGTCGGGAAACAGGTCGGGGGTGCAGGCGAATGCCGGAGCGCCCAGGGCGGCCAGGGCGGCCGCGTGTTCCCGGTCGTAGGACGGCGCGCCCTCGTCGGACAGCGCGAGCAGCGCCACGAACTGCACTCCGGACGCCTTCATGGCGGCGACGCGCTTGAGCATCTCGTCCCGGATGCCGCCCTCGTACAGGTCGCTGATCAGGACCACGACGGTCTCGGCGGGCCGGGTGATCTGCGACTGGCAGTAGGCCAGTGCGCGGTTGATGTCGGTGCCGCCGCCGAGCTGGGTGCCGAAGAGCACGTCGACCGGGTCGTCCAGCTGGTCCGTCAGGTCGACCACGGAGGTGTCGAAGACGACGAGCCTGGTGGCTATGGATCGCATGGAGGCCAGGACCGCGCCGAAGACGCTGGCGTAGACGACCGAGGCGGCCATCGAGCCGGACTGGTCGATGAGCAGGACCACGTCCTTCTTGACGGCCTGCGAGGCGCGGCCGTAGCCGACCAGGCGCTCGGGGACGACGGTGTTGTACTCGGGCAGGTAGTTCTTGAGGTTGGCCCGGATCGTGCGGTCCCAGTCGATGTCGCGGTGGCGGGGCCGGTTGACGCGCGCCGAGCGGTCCAGGGCGCCGCCGACGGTGGCGCGGGTGCGGGTGGCCAGCTTGGCCTCCAACTGCCGGACGACCTTGCGGACCACGGCCCGGGCCGTCTCCTTCGTGGTCTCGGGCATGACGCGGTTGAGGGAGAGCAGGGTGCCGACCAGGTGGACGTCGGCCTCCACCGCCTCGAGCATCTCCGGCTCCAGCAGGAGCGAGGACAGGCCGAGGCGGTCGACGGCGTCGCGCTGCATGACCTGGACGACGGAGGTGGGGAAGTACTCGCGGATGTCGCCGAGCCAGCGCGCCACCCGCGGCGCGGAGCCGCCCAGGCCGGCTTCGCGGCGGCCGCCCGCCCCGCCGGTGCCCCTGCCGTCGCCGCCGTAGAGGGCCGCGAGGGTGCGGTCCATGTCGGCGTCGCGGCCGTGCAGTGCCACGCCGGTGCCGTCGGCCTCGGCGCCGCCGCCGAGGACCAGCCGCCAGCGGCGCAGCCGCTCGTCCGTGTCCGTGCTCAACCTGCTGTCCTCTCCGGATGGGTGGGGTGGTCCTGCGGTGCGGCAGGGGTTGCCGGTGCGCGGCCGAGGAGGAGTCGCAGCACGGGCAGCACGGCCTCGGCCCGTTCGGGGTCCGGCAGGTCGGCGAACCCGGGGACGCCCGTCCCGCCGGTCCCGGCGGAGGCACCCGCCGTCCCGCCCCCGGCCAGGCGCCGGGCCAGTTCGCCGACGGTGCGCCGCACCCCGGGGTCGAGTCCGGCGAACGTGCGGCGCAGCAGGGGCAGGACGTCGGTGAAGGCGTGCGCGGGGACGGAGGCGAGCCATCCGTCGAGGAGCGGCAGCAGCCGTTCGTCGTGGACGAGGAGCATGCCGCCCCCGGCGAGGAAGCCCTCGATCCACGCCGCGGCGTCGGCGGGCGGGGCCGCCGCCGACAGGGCGAGGCCCATCAGCCGTGCCGTGTCGTCGGCGGTCAGCCGGTCGTCGTCGAGCAGGATCCGGGCGGCCCTGCCGCGCAGGAGGCCGGGGACCACGGAGGGGTCCTCGCGCCCGGCCAGGGTGCGCAGGGTGTCCGCCCAGCGCTCCCGCAGCGGGTCCCGGGCAGGTGCCAGGAGCGAGAGGGCGGCGTGGGCGTCGTCGAGGTGGCCGCGCATCTGGGCCGCCCCGTCGGCGTCGAGGCCGGTGCAGGCGGGCGGCAGCCCCACGCGGATCCGCTCGGCCAACCCTTCGGCGACGCGCCGCAGGGCGGTGGTGTCGGTGCCGCGGACGTCGCCGTAGCGGGCGGAGCGGACCAGGGCGGGCAGGGCCCGGGCGAGGTGGCCGACGTCCGCGTCCAGGGCGGCGCGGTCGGCCACGGCCCGCATCACCGCGGGCAGCGCGTCCGGGAGGCCGGCCAGCAGGCACTGCTCGGCCAGCGCGGTGGCCCCGGCCAGGCCGGACGCGCGCTCGGCGCGGTCCTCGGCGTACGCGGAGGCCGCCGCGAGGACGGTGGTCCCCCACACGCCGGCCTCGGCGACGCGCACCGCCAGTTCCGGCTCCCACGACAGCCGCCAGCTCTCCCGGAAGGTGCCGGTGCTGCCGGTCCTGGACGCGGTCGGCTCGCCCCAGGGGACGCCGAGCAGGCGGAGCCGGTGCAGCAGCCGGCTGCGGGCGGCGTCGGTGTCCTTGCGCAGGTCCAGGTCGAGTTCGCGCTCGTGGGCCTCCGGTTTCAGGCGCAGCGTGCGCTGCAGCCTGGTCAGGTCCTGGTGGAGGGGGACGGCCGGGGCCTCGTCGGGCACCTCGCCGATGTCGTCCCCGACGACCATGCGGTCGTGGACGAGGGCGAGCGGCACGTCGGAGCCCTCGCACATCACGGCCCGCACGGCGTCGGTGGCCTCGCCGAGCCCGGGCAGCGGCCGGCCGCGCACGGCGGCGAGGGTGTCGGCCAGCCGCACCGCCTCGATGACGTGGGCGGAGGAGACGGGCCGGTCCTCCTCCCTGAGGAGTCCGGCGACCCTGGTCATCCAGCGGACCAGGGGCCGGTCGGGGGAGGTGAACAGGTGCCGGTACCAGCCGGGCGACTCGATGCCCGCGCCGTACCCGCTCCAGTGGCCGAGCCTGCGGTGGGTCCAGGGGACCCAGGTCATGCCGACCTTCACCTTGGGCAGGCCCTTGAGGAGCTGCCGGTCCGCCCCGACCGGGACCCTGTCCGCCAGGGCGGGCACGTGCCAGGCGCCGCAGACCACGGCGACGCGGTCGTACGCGCGGCGGGCGTCCCGGACGCGCAGCCGCATGTGGGCCTCGCGCACCGCGTCGCTGCGCGGTCCGGTGCCGCCGTGCGCGCCGTCGCCGCAGCGCTCGCGCAGGGCGGCCATGGCCTCGGCGAGGGCCGCGAAGGGCGCCAGGGCGTCGCCGTCGTGGTCGAGGCGGTGCTCGACCACGTCCTCCCACCACCGTTCCGGGTCGTCGTGGCCGGCGGCCCGGGCGAGCACGGCGATCGGGTCGACGCGCGCCTCGCGCCGCTCCGGCGCCCCGTCGCCCTCCCCCTGCGTGCCCTCAGCCCCTTCCTCCTGCTCCTCCCGCTCCCCCTCGGGGTCCGCGGCGAGGCTGTGCGCGGCGGGCAGGTCGATGAAGCGGACGGGGACGTCGCGCTCGACCGCCCAGCGCACGGCGACCCACTCGGGCGAGAACTCGGCGAACGGCCAGAACGCCGCCCGGCCGGCCGCGCCGCCCCCGGCGCCGCCGTCCGCCGCCGCGGAGGGGCGGGTGGTGGTCACCACGTGGGCCAGCAGGGCCACCGGGGGCCTCATGTCCTCGTGGGCGGCGAGTCGGACCAGCGCGTCGGCCTCCGGCGGGCCCTCGACCAGCAGCACCTCGGGCTTGACCTGTTCCAGTGCGGCGAGCACCGCCCGGGCCGAGCCGGGCCCGTGGTGCCGGACGCCGAGGAGTGCGACGTCCGCCTGCTGCTCCCCGCCCATCAGTGCGCCACTTCCCGGCAGGCCCGGTAGAAGTCCTTCCAGCCGTCGCGCTCGCGCACCACGGTCTCCAGGTACTCGTTGAACACCACGCGGTCCGCGGCCGGGTCGCGGACGACCGCGCCGAGGATGCCGGCCGCCACGTCCGAGGGCCGCAGCACGCCGTCCCCGAAGTGGGCCGCCAGGGCCAGGCCGTTGGTGACGACCGAGATCGCCTCGGCGGTGGACAGCGTCCCCGAGGGGGACTTGACCTTCGTGCGCCCGTCGGCGGTGACGCCGTCGCGCAGCTCCCGGAAGACGGTGACGACCCGTCGGATCTCCTCGGCGCCGCGCGGGGCCTCGGGCAGGTCGAGGGAGCGGCCGATCTGCTCGACGCGCCGCGCGACGATGTCGACCTCCTCCTCCACCCCGGCGGGCAGCGGCAGCACCACCGTGTTGAAGCGGCGGCGCAGGGCGCTGGAGAGCTCGTTGACCCCGCGGTCGCGGTCGTTGGCGGTGGCGATGACGTTGAAGCCGCGGACCGCCTGGACCTCCTCGTTCAGCTCCGGGACGGGCAGCGTCTTCTCGGACAGGACGGTGATCAGCGCGTCCTGGACGTCGGCCGGTATGCGGGTGAGCTCCTCGATGCGGGCGATGCGGCCCTCCCCCATGGCGCGCATGACCGGGCTGGGCACCAGGGCGTCGCGGCTGGGGCCGTGGGCGAGCAGCTGGGCGTAGTTCCAGCCGTAGCGGATCGCCTCCTCGGCGGTGCCGGCGGTGCCCTGGACCAGCAGGGTGGAGTCGCCCGCGACGGCCGCGGCCAGGTGCTCGGAGACCCAGGTCTTGGCCGTGCCGGGGACGCCGAGCAGCAGCAGGGCGCGGTCGGTGGCGAGCGTGGTGACGGCGACCTCGACGATGCGGCGCGGGCCGACGTACTTGGGCGTGATGACGGTGCCGTCCGGCAGTTCACCGCCGAGGAGGTAGGTGGCCACGGCCCACGGCGAGAGGTTCCAGCGCGCGGGGCGGGGGCGGTCGTCGGCGGCCGCGAGGGCGGCGAGCTCCTCGGCGAACGCCTCCTCGGCGTGCGGCCGCAGCACGGCAGTGGTCATGGTGGTCCCCCAACTCGGAGCGGGAATCAGCAGGAAGGCAGCCGGATCCGGCTGTGCTCCTCACTGTGGACCACCCCACTGACACAGCCGCCCCGCGACCGGCGGACGCCCCGTGGACGGCGGACGGCCCGTGGACGGCGGACGGCCCCGCACCGTGGGGTGCGGGGCCGTCGGGGGCGTGCGGTGCGCGGGGCCGGCTCAGCCGCCGGCGATCGGGGAGATCGCGATGCAGGCCGCGGTGCCCATCGCCCCGTCGCCGCTCTTCTGCTCGATGACCTTGCCCTTGTGGGTGATGGTGCACTTCACCTCGCCGCCCTCCATGCCGAGCATGGCGGTGACGGTGGGCGGGTCGATCCCCTTGAGGGTCACAGTCTTCTTCCACGGCGTCGTGGGCTTCTCGACGTTCTCCAGGTCGTGCGCCGACCTCCCGCCGCCGGGGGCGTAGTCGAGGGACTCGATGCCGGTCCCGGTGACCTCGTAGGTCACCTCGTACTCCTGCTCGGTGATCTTCTCGACCTCTTCGTTGACCTGCTCCTTGGCCGCCTCCTCGACGGCGGAGCAGCCCGTCGCCGTGAGGACGAGCCCGGCCGCGGCGAGCGCGGCCAGGGCGGAACGGACGCGCGTGTTCTTCTTCACTGCGGTGATCCCCCACTCAAGTTGCAAAGGAACCCGAAACTAGCCGTCACACCGCTTGCCGGGCAAGCACATTGCGGCCCGCCGGGTCCTCCCACGCCTCCCGGGCCGGATGTCAGTGGCCGGTCCTAGCGTCACCGGCATGGAGGAACGCTGGACTTCGGAACAGGTGCTGGGCCTCGCCCCGGACGCCGCGTCGCGCAAGGCCGGGACCAGGCTGTCGGCCCCCGGGCCGTGGTCGGACACGGGGTGCACCGCGCCCGCCGGCCGGGAGGGGACGGTGGTGTGGGGGCTGTGCAGGGGCAGCGGCAGCACCCCCTACCGCACGGTCGCCGACCTCGGCGGGCCCGCTTACAAGTGCAGTTGCCCGAGCCGGAAGTTCCCGTGCAAGCACGTCCTGGGACTGCTGCTGCTGTGGTCGGCCGGCCCGGGCGGCGCGGTGGGCCCGGCGGAGCCGCCGGAGTGGGTCGCGCAGTGGCTGTCCGCGCGGGCCGGCGCCGCCACCCGCAAGGCGCAGCGGGCCGCGGGCGGGGACGGGGACGGGCTCGCGGACCCGGAGGCGGCCCGCCGCCGCGCCGAGCTGCGTGACGCCCGGACGGCCGACGGCGCGGCCGAGCTGGAGCAGCGGCTGGCCGACGGGGTGCGGGCGGGGCTGGCCGGTGCCGACCGGTCGGACTCCCGGGCGTGGGAGGAGGTCGCCGCGCGGATGGTCGACGCCCAGGCCCCCGGCCTCGCCGCCCGGGCCGGGGAGCTGGCGGTGGTCCCGTCCTCGGGGCCGGGCTGGCCGGGCCGGCTCCTGGAGGAGTACGCCCTGCTGCACCTGCTCGCCCGCGGGGTCCGGGCCCTGGACGGCCTGCCCGAGGGGCCGGCCGCAACGGTCCGCTCCCGCGCGGGGCGGTCCGTCGACTCGGCCGCGCTGCTGAGCACCCGCGCGGTGCGGGACGACTGGCTGGTGCTGGGCAGCCGGGACAGCGCGTCCGAGAGGCTGACGACCCGCCGGATCTGGCTGCGCGGGGCCCGTACCGGTGCCGCCGCGCTGGTGCTCTCCTTCGGTGCGGCCGGCCGGGCCCCGGACCTGGTGCTGCCCGTCGGCATGTCCGTCGACGCGGACCTGGCCCACCACCCGGCGGCCCGCCCCCTGCGGGCGTCCCTGGGCGAGCGGCACGCCGCGCCCGCGCCCGGCCCGGTGCCGCCGGGGACGGCGGTGGCCGACGCGCTGTCCGCGTACGGCGACGCCCTGCGCGACGACCCGTGGCTGGACTCCTGGCCCGCCGTCCTGGCCAGCGTGGTGCCCGTCCCCCTGGACGACGGCTGGCAGCTGGCCGACGCCGACGGCGGGGACGCCCTGCCGGTGGACCCCGGCGCCCGGGGCCGCGCGGGCCTGTGGCGGCTGGCCGCGGTCTCCGGCGGAAGGCCGGTCACGGTCTTCGGCGAGTGCGGCCACCGGGGGTTCTCCCCCGTCACCGTCTGGTCCGGCACCGAAGCCGTACCCCTCTGACCGACCGTCCCGCCGGACCGGCCGCCCGGCGCCCGCGCCGGCCGGACCGGCCCTGCCACCACCTCCTGCGAGGGTCCCCATGACAACCTCCGCCCGCCCTTCCTCCGCCTCCCCGTCCCCCTCCTCCGCAACCGCGACTCCCTCCTGGGACGATCTGGTCAGCACCGCCCTGCTCGGTGTGGAGCGCCGCACGCCCCCGTGGCTGCAGGGGGCCGACGACCCCGCCGCGGCCCTGCTCGACCTGGCCGCCGTCCGAACCGTGCAGCGGCGCGCCGGGCTGCGTCCGGGCACGGCCGCGCCTCTGCCCGAGCCGGCCCGGCCCGACCCCCGCCCGGAGCTGCCGCCCGCCGCCCGGCGCCGTCTGGCACTGCTCCTGGCCGACCGGGCGGCGGGCGGTTCCGGTGGCCGGAACGGCTCCGCGCCCAACCTCGCCGAGCTGCTCCCGCAGTGGCTCGCCGCGGCGAACGCCCACGGCTACCGCGCTCCCGCCCCGCTGCTGGACGCGCTGCTGGACGCCGCCCGGGCCCGCAGCGACCTGCGTCCGCACGCCCTGGAGCTGGCCGGTCCCGGGGCCCTGTGGCTCGCCGCGCTCAATCCCGACTGGAAGTTCGCCCTCCGCACCACCGCCCCCGCCTCCCCCGGCGCCGCCCCGCCGCCCGGGCCGGAGGAGCGGAGCACCCTGTGGCAGGAGGGCCTCTTCGCCGAACGCGTCGCGCTGCTGGCCCGGCTGCGCGCCACGGACCCCGCGGCCGCCCTGGAGCTGCTGCGCTCCACCTGGGCCCAGGAGCGGGCCGAGGACCGGCTGATGTTCGTCGACGCCCTGCGCGAGGGGCTGTCGGCCTCCGACGAGCCGTTCCTGGAGGAGGCCCTGTCCGACCGCAGCAGGAACGTGCGGGCGACGGCGGCGGAGCTGCTGTCCGCCCTGCCCGGGTCGGCGCTCGCGGCCCGCATGGCCTCGCGGGCCCTGGCCTGCGTGAGCGCCGTGCCCGGTCCCGGCGGCGGGCTGCGGCTGGTGGTGGAGGCCCCGGCCGGGTGCGACGCCGCGATGGAGCGGGACGGGGTGGTGGCCAGGCCGCCGTCGGGCCGCGGCGAGCGGTCGTGGTGGCTGGGCCAGCTGGTCGACGCCACTCCGCTGTCGGCGTGGACGGAGGCGTTCGGCCTGCCGCCCGCCGCGCTGGTGGAGCTCCCGGTGGCCGACGACTGGCAGGCGGACCTGCACGCGGCCTGGAGCCGGGCCGCGGTGCGGCAGCGGGACGCCGGGTGGGCCCGCGCCCTGCTCGGCCCGCTCCCGGAGCCGGCGGTGCGCCCGGCCCCGGTCGGCGACCCGGCGCGGCTGCTGGCCGTGCTCCCGGAGGAGGAGAGGGCCGCGTGGGTGGCCCGGTTCGTGGAGTCCCAGGGGCTGGCCGAGTCCCACTCCATGCTGGGCGTGTGCGCGGTGCCGTGGTCGGAGCCGCTGGGCCGGGCGGTGGTGGACGCCCTCGACATCGCCCGGGACGCGGGCAGCTACCCGTGGAGCTTCAGCGGAGTGATGGGACTGGCGGAGCGTTCCCTGGACCCGTCGGCGGTCGACCGCGTCGCCCCGCTGGCCGCCCTGCCGGAGGAGACGGAGAACGGCTCGCCGGGGGCGGCCGGCTACTGGTCCGAGGCGTTCGGGCGGCTCGCCGCGACGCTGCGCCTGCGCGCCACGATGCTCCAGGAGCTGCGGCCGGACCCGGCCGCAGCCCCCTGACGGTCCCGCCGCCCGGCCGGGGCCCTTGCGGAAGGCGCCCCGGCGGCCCGGGGCGCGGCCCCGGTTCACGGCCCCGGAGCCCGAGGTCCGAGGATCCGGGGGCCGGGGATCCGGGACCCGGGGCGGGGCCGGGTGGGGCGGGGTGCCTCAGGCGTCGGCGTGCGCGCCGACGTTGGCCCGGACCCACTCGACCACGTCGCCGGTGGGCGTCCCCGGGGTGAAGATCGCGGCGACGCCGGCCTCCTTGAGCGGGGGGATGTCCGCGTCGGGGATGATCCCCCCGGCGAACACCTTGATGTCGGCCGCGTCCCGCTCCGCGAGCAGCTCGATCACCTTGGCGCACAGCGTCATGTGGGCACCGGAGAGGATGGACAGGCCGACCCCGTCCGCGTCCTCCTGGATCGCCGTGTCGACGATCTGCTCGGGGGTCTGGTGCAGGCCGGTGTAGATGACCTCCATGCCCGCGTCCCGCAGCGCCCGTGCGATGACCTTCGCGCCGCGGTCGTGGCCGTCGAGGCCGGGCTTGGCCACCACAACTCGGATCGGACCGGACACACCCATCACTGCCTCCTGCACGACTTGCCTGACCCGGGATGCCATAGCTGGCACGAACGTGAACGAACGTTATCCCCAGCATCCCGCAACCGGCTGTTTCGCAGTACTCGGGGAGGGGGAAATCACACTCAGGCACATTTTCACACCCATCGGTCCAGTGGCGGCCCGCCCCCCGGGCACCACCCCCGGGCCGGTCACACACAGGATCCGCAGGGGATCCGCGCAGGGAGCCGCAACCGGGCGGCCGCGCCGGCGCACCGCAGGACGGCAGGTGCGGCGACGCAGTCCCCGTCCGCCCCCGCCACGGCCCCGGCCGGGCCGTGCGCACGCGGCCGACCGCCGAGGACGCGCGGGGACACGGAACGCGCCCCCGCCCCGCCGCACGGGAGGTGGGCCATGGCCATCCTTTCCTTCTCCTCCTTCTCCCTGCCCCTCTGCGCCCCGACGGGCCTGGGGGAAGGGTGCCGCCGCACGGCGGCCCTGGCCCGCGCCGTGGGGGTGGACGTCGCCGTCCTGACCGCGCACATGCTGCTCTACCCGACCGGCATGGCCCAGGAGCGCCTGCTGCGGATCCCCGACGGCGACGGCGGCGCCCCCCGCACCCCCTCCCCGGACCGGGCGCGCCCCCCGGTGCTGCTGATGCACGGGTTCGTGGACAACCGGTCGGTGTTCGCCCTGCTGCGCAGGTCGCTGCACCGCAACGGCTGGACCCACGTCCAGGCGCTCAACTACTCGCCCCTGACCTGCGACGTGAGGGTCGCCGCCGCTCTGCTGGCACGCCACGTCGAGGAGGTCTGCCGCAGCACCGGCCACAGGCGGCTGGACATCGTCGGGCACAGCCTCGGCGGGCTGATCGCCCGCTACTACGTCCAGCGCCTGGGCGGTGACGCCCGCGTGCGCACCCTGGTCACGCTCGGCACGCCGCACTCCGGCACCCGCGCCGCGCTCCTGCTCGCCCCTCACCCGATCGTGCGCCAGATGCGCCCCGGGTCCGGCCTGATCGGCGAACTGGCCATGCCCGCACCGGAATGCCGGACCCGCTTCGTTGCGTTCTGGAGCGACATGGACCAGGTGATGTCGCCGATCGAGGCCGCCCGGGTGGAGCACCCGGACCTCACCGCGCACAACGTCCTGGTCAGCGGGGTGGGCCACCTGACACTGCCCGTCCACGGGGAAGTTGCCGCCGGGACGAGGCGGGCGCTGGCCGGCCCCGGAGGACCGGCGGAGGACGACCGCGCCGCGTAGAACGCCCCTCCCCGGGCGCCGCCCCGCGCCACGCACCCGAACGGGAATCGAACATCCTGTGTCGGACCGTGTGGGCTTGCGGGACACTCCGCCGAAAGAGGGTCAATTCCCCGTCGCTCGCACGGCCGAATCCCGGCGAAGATTGTGACCGTCCCGTAGTGGGGGATACAGTCGCCGCTAATTCTCCTGCTGTCGAGGCGAAAGAGAAGTTGGCGGTGAACGACAGTCACCCGGCGGGGACGATGTCCCCGAACGATGCCTCGTACGGGTACTACGACGGCGACCCGCTCTTCGGGCAGGCCGTCGGCCCGGTCGGCGCCCACCCGGCGCACGAGGCACCCCAGGGGTACGCCGCGCTGTACGACACCGGCGGTTACGACACCACCGGGCTCGGCACCACCGCCTTCGACACCGGCGCCCACTCGTTCACCGGCGGCTACGCCCAGCAGGCCGACACCACCGCCACCGGCTACGCCCAGGACTACGCGGCCGGCTACCAGTACGCTGCCCCGGCATCCCCGTTCGACACCTCCACCGGCGAGATCCCCGCCCACGGCGCCCACGGCTACGGGGCCGGTTACGGAACCGGCTACGACGACGGCTACGACACGGGCGGCTACCCCACCGTCACCCACGACTCCGGCGCCCACCCGGTGTTCGTGCCCGGGCAGGCGCAGCCGCAGGAGCAGGGCCCGGGGACCGGGGAGTACGAGGCGGTCCCGGCGGAGCAGTCCGCCTCTTCCCACGGGGACGGGGCGTCCGGGTACGCGTCCGCGGAGTACGCGCCGTCCGACTACGAGTCCGGGTACGACACGGGCGAGTACGGGACCGACGGGTACGGGACGGGCGAGTACGGCACCGGCGAGTACGACGCGGGCGACTACGGCACCGGCGAGTACGGGACGGTCGGCTCCGCCCCGTCCGACGACGACACCCGGGCCTTCGAGCCGGCCGGCCCGGCGGACCCGGCCGACCGCGCGGACGACGACGACCCGGCCGTGGTCATCGCCCCCTCCGCCTCCGCCCCGTCCGGCCCCGCCCCCGCGCGGAACCGCCGCCGCAAGGCCGCCAAGCGTTCCGCGCTGCTGACCGTCGCCGTGCCCTCCGTCGCCGTGATGGGCGTCGCCGCGGTGGCCGCGGCCACCATCACCAGCGGCCCGGAGGCCGACGCCAAGGACACCAGCACCCAGGCCGCCGACGAGATCGCGAAGAAACCGGTCCAGGAGACCGAGCTGGACCGGCAGCTCGAAGGGCTCAGCGTCGGTGCCGACGACTTCGCCGAGCGCGCCAGCCGCACCCAGAAGCGCATCGACCTCAAGGAGCGGCAGGCCGAGGAGCGCCGGCGCGCCGCGGAGGAGGCCGCCCGCAAGGAGGCGATGCGGCCCAAGTTCGCCCTCCCCGTCGCCCAGCGCGGCCTGAGCGCCGGCTACGGCCAGGCCGGCGTCAACTGGATGTCGCTGCACACCGGCATCGACTTCCCCGTCAGCACCGGCACCCCCGTCATGGCGGCCACCGACGGCACCGTGAGCACCCAGTGGGACAGCGCCTACGGCAACATGGTGATAGTGACCGCCGCCGACGGCACCGAGACCTGGTACTGCCACCTGTCCAGTGCCCGCATCCGCTCGGGCACCGTCAAGGCCGGGGACGTCATCGGCTACGCCGGCAGCACCGGAAACTCCACCGGCCCCCACCTGCACTTCGAGGTGCACCCCGGTGGCGGCCCGGCGATCAACCCGTCCGCCTGGCTGCAGAGCAAGGGACTGAACCCCAACTGACGCCCCGCGTCCGTGCCCCCGGGCAACCGGGGCGCGGACGACCGCCCGCACAGGGACCCGCCGCGGACAGGCGGCCGTCCGGGGACGGCCGCCTGTCCCGTCACCTCGCCCCGGTCAGAGCTTCTCCACCGGTGCGTAGCGCAGCAGCAGCCGCTTCGGCTTCTCCCCGCCGAAGTCGATGGTCGCCTCGGCCGCGTCCCCGCTGCCCCTGACGCCCACCACCGTGCCGAGGCCGAACGAGTCGTGGGTGACCCGGTCCCCCACCGCCAGCGACACGACCTCCCGCTCCCCGGCCCGCCGCGTGGCGAACCCCGACGGGCCCCGACGGGCCTGCCGTCCCGCCTGCTCGGACGGGAAACCCGCCGTCAGCCCGGACGGCGACGTCCCGGCCGAGCGCACCGCGGACCGCGTGCCGCCCCGGGCCGGAGCGGGCGGCGCGCCCGTCCGCTTCCAGGTGATCAGGTGCTCCGGGATCTCCTCCAGGAAGCGGGACGGCGGGTTGTAGGAGGGCTGGCCCCACGCGCTGCGCATGCTCGCCCGCGTCAGGTACAGCCGCTCGCGGGCCCGGGTGATGCCGACGTAGGCGAGCCGCCGCTCCTCCTCCAGCTCCTTGGCCTGCCCCAGGGCCCGCATGTGCGGGAAGACGCCGTCCTCCATGCCCGTCAGGAAGACCACGGGGAACTCGAGCCCCTTGGCGGTGTGCAGGGTCATCAGCGTGACGACGCCCTGCGCCTCGCCCTCCTCGTCGTCGGGGATCTGGTCGGAGTCGGCGACCAGCGCCACCCGCTCCAGGAAGTCGGCCAGCGCGGCCGCGCCGCCCCCGGCGCCGCCCCCGGCCTCCTCGTCCGTCCCGTCGCCGTCCCCGCCGCCGGCCCCGGGGCCGGCCGTGCCCGTCTCCTGCTCGAACTCCAGGGCCACCGCCGCGAGCTCCTGGAGGTTCTCCACCCGGGTCTCGTCCTGGGGGTCGGTCGAGGCCTGCAGCTCGGCCAGGTAGCCGGTCTGCTCCAGGACCGCCTCCACCACCGTCGCGGGCCCCGCGCCCGACTCGACCACGGTGCGCAGCTGCTCCAGCAGCTCGTTGAACCGCCTGACCGCGTTCATCGACCGCGCCGCCAGGCCGTACGCCTCGTCGACCCGGCGCAGCGCCTGCGCGAAGGAGATCCGCTCGCGCAGCGCCAGCGCCTCGATCATCGCCTCCGCGCGGTCGCCGATGCCGCGCTTGGGCACGTTGAGGATGCGGCGCAGCGGCACGGTGTCCTCGGGGTTGGCGAGCACCCGCAGGTAGGCCAGGATGTCCCGGACCTCCTTGCGCTCGTAGAAGCGCACCCCGCCGACGACCTTGTACGGCAGCCCGACCCGGATCAGGACCTCCTCGAAGACGCGGGACTGGGCGTTGGTGCGGTAGAAGATCGCCACGTCGCCGGGGCGGGCCCGGCCCGAGTCGGTGAGCCGGTCGATCTCCTCGGCGATGTACTGCGCCTCGTCGTGCTCGTGGTCGGCGACGTAGCCGGTGATGGTCGCGCCCGCGCCGGCCTCGGTCCACAGGTTCTTGGCGCGGCGGTTGGTGTTGCGCTCGATGACCGCGTTGGCTGCGGTGAGGATGGTCTGGGTGGAGCGGTAGTTCTGCTCCAGCAGGATGGTGGTGGCGTCCGGGTAGTCCTCCTCGAACTGGAGGATGTTGCGGATGGTGGCGCCGCGGAAGGCGTAGATGCTCTGGTCGGCGTCGCCGACCACGCACAGCTCCGCCGGCTCGACCTGCACCGGGCCGGCCTCCGCCGGGTTCACCGGGTCGCCGTCGACCGTGCGCCGCGGCTGCTGCCCCACCGCCCCGCCGACCAGCTCGCGCACCAGCGTGTACTGGGCGTGGTTGGTGTCCTGGTACTCGTCGACCAGGACGTGCCGGAACCTGCGCCGGTAGTGCTCGGCGACGTCCGGGAACGCCTGGAGCAGGTGGACGGTGGTCATGATGATGTCGTCGAAGTCCAGCGCGTTGGCCTCGCGCAGCCGCTGCTGGTACAGCGTGTACGCCTCGGCCAGCTTCTTCTCCGTGGCGTTGTCGGCCCGGGCCGCGAAGGTCTCCTCGTCGACGAGCTCGTTCTTGAGGTTGGAGATCTTGGCGGTGAAGGACTTCGGGGGGAACTGCTTGGGGTCCAGGTCCAGGTCGCGGCAGACCAGGGCCATCAGCCGCTTGGCGTCGGCCGCGTCGTAGATCGAGAAGCTGGAGGTGAAGCCGAGCTTCTTGCTCTCCCTGCGCAGGATGCGCACGCAGGCGCTGTGGAACGTGGACACCCACATGGAGTTCGCCCGGGGGCCGACCAGCTGCTCGACGCGCTCCTTCATCTCGGCCGCGGCCTTGTTGGTGAAGGTGATCGCCAGGATCTGCCCGGGGTGCACCCCGCGGGCGCCCAGCAGGTAGGCGATGCGGTGGGTGAGCACCCGGGTCTTGCCGGAGCCGGCGCCGGCCACGATGAGCAGCGGCGAGCCGATGTGCACGACGGCCTCCCGCTGCTGCGGGTTCATGCCGTCGAGCAGCCGCTCGGGGTCGACGACACTGCGCGGGGCCCCGTCGCGGTGGTAGGCGTCCCGGGCCGGCAGCGGCGCGTCGAAGACGCCCGCGAACAGGTCCGCGGGGACGTCCTCCTCCGGCTCGTACTCCGCGGCCTCCCGGTCCTCGGGCGGCGGGGGCTCCTCCTCCGCCGGGCCGAGGTCGGAGAAGAAGCTGTCGTCGAAAAGGCTGTCGCTCATCGCCGTCGAGTCTAGGCCGACCGGACGACGCCCCGGCGCGGTACGCCCGGGGAGTCAGGAGTCCTTCGGGGACCGCCCGCCCCAGGGCCCCGGGGCGGGCGCCGCGTACGGCGCGTGCGGCGCGGGGGACGCGGGGGACGCGGAGCCGGCGGGGGACGCCGGGGACCGCCACCGGTGGGGCACGGCGGCGGAGGCCAGCAGGGCGACGGCGACGAACAGGTAGAAGCCACTGGCCCCGGCGGAGAACATGGACCGGGCCGCGTCCTCGCCGACGGAGATCGCTTCGTAGAGCTCCATGGCGGTCCCGAGGTCGACGAGCACCACGCCGCCGAGGACGAGGTGGACGCCTCCGGCCAGCAGCGCGGCGACCGGCGAGACCCACCGGGCGGAGGCGAGGACGGCCACCGCCGCGGCTGCGAGGACCGTGCAGGCCGCGGCCGTCACCGTGTGGGCGGAGCCCCGGCCGTAGAAGACCTGCGCCTCCCGCATCATGTCGTTCAGGCCCTTGCTGCCCGCGAAGCAGATCAGGGCCGCGCCGAGCAGTCCGACCGGGACGCCGATTCCGTGCCGTGCTCCACCGTTCACCGTGGTCTCCCCGTGTCGTGCCGGTGTCCTCCCCCGGCCCCGTGCATGATCCTCCGGCCGGCCGTGCGCCCGGCCGCCCGCCAGCGTGCCACACGGACCGGCACCGCGGCAGGGAGCGCGTACGGGGCCCATCGCCGTTCGGGCGTCGCACAGTTGACGGAATGACCGTTTTTGTCCGGAGGGATTCGCAACAATGTCCGGTCGCGACTTCACATGACGATCACGGTTTGATTACTGTCGCCCTCGTGCAGGCCGCACCGCTACCGGCGGACGGCGCCGGAACGGTCTGCCCCGTCGAGTCCGGACGTGTCCGGAGCCGGGGACCCACTTGTGTTCCGGGGTGAATCGGGACGGCCCTTCCGGGCCGGACCGTAGGGCGACCTTCCGACAGCCCGAACCCGACAGCTAACCCGGTAGGCGGTCCACGGAAGGAGCGCCTGTTGGCGTCGCACCGCAAGCCGCGCACCCCCGTCCTGTCGGCGACGGGTTCGCGGGCCGCGATAGGCATCAGCACCGCCGCGCTCGCGTCGGTCACCCTGATGGGCGAGGCGGCCACCGCCGCGCCGGCCACCCCCGCCAAGCCCTCCGTCGAGGAGGTCAAGGACCGGGTCGACTCGCTGTACCGGCAGGCCGAGGTGGCCACCCAGAAGTACAACGGCGCCAAGGAGAAGACCGACTCGCAGCGCGAGGACGTCGAGAAGCTCCTGGACGAGCTGGCGGAGCAGACCGACGCGATGAACGACGCCCGGCGCAAGCTGGGCGCCTACGCCGCCGAGCAGTACCGCACCGGCGGGCTCGCCCCCAGCACCACCTTCCTGCTCTCCCCCGACCCCCAGGCCTACTTCGACCAGGACCACCTGATGGACCGGCTCGGCGGCGAGCAGGACACCGCGGTCAAGGACTTCCGCGACCAGCAGGCGGCCGCGTTCGAGCAGCGGCGCGAGGCGTCCGAGAAACTGGACGACCTGACCGAGACCCAGCAGCAGCTGGGCACCCAGAAGAAGACGGTCCAGAAGAAGCTGACCGAGGCCCGCGAACTGCTGGCGGACCTGACGGCGGAGGAGAAGGCCCGCCTGGCCGCGATCGAGCGGCAGAAGGAGCGGGAGGCTGCCGAGCGCGCCGCCGAGCTGGCCGAGGCGGAGAAGGCCAGGGAGGCCGCACAGCAGGAGCAGTCCGCAGGTTCCGGCACGAGCACCGGTCCGGGCACGAGCACGGGCACGGGCTCCACCGCGCCCGCCTCGTCCCGGGCGGCCGAGGCGGTGGCCTTCGCCCGTGCGCAGATCGGCAAGCCGTACGTGTGGGGCGCCTCGGGACCGAGCTCCTACGACTGCTCGGGCCTGACCCAGGCCGCGTGGAAGGCCGCCGGGGTCGCCCTGCCCCGGACGACCTGGGACCAGGTCGAGGTGGGCACCCGGGTCTCGATGTCCCAGCTGCAGCCGGGCGACCTGGTCTTCTTCTACAACGACATCAGCCACGTGGGCCTGTACGCGGGCGGCGGCATGATGATCCACGCGCCCAAGCCGGGCGACCTCGTCAAGGAGGCGCCGATCACCGAGATGCCGTTCTACGCGGCGGTCCGCCCGGCCTGACCGAGGGGGCCGGGCACGGAAGGTACGGGCCGGGCACGGACGGCAGGGGCCGTCCGGCGGTACGCGTTCCGGTCTCCCGGGTGTCCCGGGAGACCGGTCGCCGGACGGCGGGGAGCACGGGGGACGGTGGTCACCACATGACGGCGATGACGATGTTGGCGATCGTCAGCAGGCCGACCGCGCCGAAGACCGGCGCCGGGACCTTCTCGTCGTCGCGCTTGACGTAGACCAGGGCGGTGATCACCACCAGGATCAGCAGCTTGATGCCGATCTTGACGTGGTTGAGCGTCGCGCCGTCCGCCTCGTTGAGGCCGACCAGGGCCAGGCCGGTGACGAGCATGGTGAGCGCGCCGTGGAACATGGCCGGCACCATGCGGGCCGTCCCCGCGCCGATGGACTTCATCTGGGTGAGGAAGCCGCCCAGGAGCGAGGCTATGCCGATGAAGTGCAGGACCACGAAGATATTGATGAGTACGTTCATGGCCGCGAGCCTAGTCTCAGGCCTCAGACCAGCCGCCGGGCGGTGGCCCAGCGGGTGAGCTCGTGCCGGTTGCTCAGCTGGAGCTTGCGCAGCACGGCCGAGACGTGGCTCTCCACGGTCTTCACCGAGATGAACAGCTGCTTGGCGACCTCCTTGTAGGCGTAGCCGCGGGCGATCAGCCGCAGCACCTCGCGCTCGCGCTGGGTGAGCCGGTCCAGGTCCTCGTCGGCCGGCGGGGTGTCGGTGGCGGCGAAGGCGTCCAGGACGAAGCCGGCCAGGCGCGGGGAGAAGACTGCGTCGCCGTCCGAGACCCGGAAGACGGCGTCCACCAGGTCCGGCCCGGTGATGGTCTTGGTGACGTATCCGCGCGCCCCGCCGCGGATGACGCCGATGACGTCCTCGGCGGCGTCGGAGACCGACAGGGCGAGGAAGCGCACCGGGTTCTCGGCGGCTCCACTCAGGGCCGCGCAGCGGCGCAGCACCTCCACCCCGCCGCCGCCGGGCAGGTGGACGTCGAGCAGGACGACGTCGGGGCGGGTGGCGGTCACCACGGTCACCGCCTGGTCGACGTCGGCAGCCTCCCCGACGACCTCGACGCCGGTGCGGGCGGTGTCGCCGATCTCGGCCCGGACGCCGGTGCGGAACATCCGGTGGTCGTCGACGAGGACGACCCGCACCCGGCGGCCCTCCCCCTGCTCCGCCTCCGTGCTGACTGCCGACTCGTTCAAGACCCCGCCCTCTCCATCTCCAGCTCCACTTCCGTCCCCCCGCCGGGCGCCCCGCGCAGGGCCGCCCGGCCCCCGTTGCGCCGCATCCTGCCGACGATCGACTCGCGCACGCCCATCCGGTCGGCCGGCACCCGGTCGGGGTCGAACCCGGGGCCGTGGTCGCGGACGAAGACGAGGACCGTGCGCTCCTCGACCTCGGCGTAGACCTGGACCGGGCCACCGCCACCGTACTTGGCGGCGTTGACCATCGCCTCGCGCGCGGCCTGGACCTGCGCCCCGAGCCGCTCGTCGAGCGGGCAGTCGCCGACGCAGACCACCTCGACCGGCACCCCGTGCGCGTCCTCGACCTCGGCGGCAGTGCGCCGGACGCACTCGGCGAGGGTGGCCGGCTCGTCGTCCTCCCGGCCGTTGCCCTCGGGCCGGTAGAGCCAGGCCCGCAGTTCGCGTTCCTGCGCGCGGGCCAGCCGGGCGACCTCGCGGGGGTCCCCGGCGTGCCGCTGGATGAGGGTGAGGGTGTGCAGGACGGAGTCGTGCACGTGGGCCGCGACCTCGGCGCGCTCCTGGGCGCGGATGCGCATCAGCCGCTCCTCGCCCAGGTCCTGCACCATGCGCACCAGATAGGGGCCCCCGAGCAGCGCCACCCCGACGAGCACGGCCAGCGCCGCCTGCATCACGCCGGCCAGCTGCCCCGCCGCCCCCTGCACGACGACGAAGCCGGTGATGCCGACGACGACGAGGAGGACGCCGGCCGCGCCGCGGGCCACGGGGACGACCCGGCCGCGGCGGCTCATCTCGGCCCAGCGGGCGCGGCGCGCGTTGTCCGCCTGCCGCCACACCAGGGCCACGCCCGCGCCGAACAGCAGCAGGGGCCACAGGTAGGCGTGGGCGGCGCCGAGGTTGAGCCGGTTCAGCAGCGCGGCGGCGCCGACGACCACGGCGATCAGGGCGACGATCTGCCCCTTGTCGGGCTTGCGCGCGGCAGCGGTCCAGCGGCGTCCGGCGCCGGGGCCCGGCCCGGTCCCCGGTGCGGCCGCGGTCTCCCGGCGCCCCTCCCCCTCGCCGGCTCCCACACCGCCGACGCCCAGGGGCACGACGAACCAGAAGGCCGCGTAGAGCAGGATGCCCAGGCCCTGCGCGGCCGTGGTGAGGACGGCGAAGCCGATCCGCACCCAGGAGACCGGCAGGCCCAGGTGCCCGGCGAGGCCCCGGGCGACCCCGCCCAGCATCCTGCCCTCCGCGCTGCGGTAGAGCCTTCGGACGGACGGCTCCTCGGCGCCGGCCGGCGGCCCGAAGGCACCGGGGCCCGCCGTGCCCGTCGTTGCGGTCGCTGGTGACATGCCGACGATCGTCACACGCCGGGGGCCGGGACGGCATCAGGGTGAACCCCGGGGCCGTCCCGGGGTTCGCCCCGGATCCCTCCCGGTGCCGCCGGGCATGGGGGATCCCCCGGGGGGAAATCCGGGGAGGCCCAGGGTTGCGGGCCGTGGGAACGGCAGCCCCGGGGGGCCACCATGGACGCATGACGGAGCAGCACACCTCCCCCACGGCCGGTGGCGACACGGGCGCCCCCGGCCCCGGGGGCGCCCCCGGCGGCAGGGACGAACCCGGACGCGGGGGCGCCCCCGGTCGCACGGACGCCCATGGCGGCGGGGCGTCCGCCCCCGGAGCGGGCGGCGGGACCGGAGCGGGCGGCGGCCCCGGCCGCGGCCGGCTCGTCCGCAGCCGCAGGCACCGGGTGGTCTCCGGGACCTGCGGGGGCCTGGGCCGGCACTTCGACGTGGACCCGGTGGTCTTCCGGATCGTGCTGGCCGTCCTCGCGCTGGTGGGCGGCGCCGGACTGCTGGCCTACGGGCTGCTGTGGCTGCTGGTGCCGGTGGAGGGCGAGGAGCACAACGAGGTGCACCGGCTGCTGTCCGGCCGGGTCGAGGGGGCGGGGCTGACCGCCGTCCTGGTCTCGTTGGTCGGCTGCGGGCTGTTCCTGGCGATGCTGGGCGGCAACAGCGACCAGCTGTTCGCCCTGGCGGTGGTGGCCGTGGTCCTCGGCGCCGCCTTCCGGACGCGGCAGCGTCCCGGGGAGGGGACGGCGGACACCGCTTCGACCCCGCCCGTCTCCTCCCCGCCCGCCGCGCAACCGCCCCCCGTCCCCGCGGGCCCCTCGTGGTGGCAGGAGCCGCTGACGAAGGACGGCCCGCCCGCCGCCGGCCCGCAGCCGTACCGGTGGGGGCCGGCACCCGCCCCGTCCTCCCGGGGCAGGGAGCGCGAGGAGTCGCCGTTCGCCCTGGCCGTCTTCTCCCTGGCCGTGATCGCCGCGACCGCGGGAACGTCCCTGGCGTGGGACTCGCACCCGGCCGGGACCAGTCTGCAGATCGGCCTGGCCTGCGCCCTGGCCGTGCTCGGGGCGGGGCTGGTGGTGAGCGCGTGGGCCGGCCGCACGGGCGTGGGCACGGTCTTCACCGCGGTGGTGGTCTCGCTGCTGCTGGCGGGGGTCTCCGCGCTTCCCGCGTCGGTGGGGGGCGACTGGGGCCACCGGGTGTGGCGCCCGGCGGCGGCGGCCGAGGTCCGCGACGGCTACGCCCTGGGGGGCGGCACGGCCGAACTGGACCTCACCGGCGTCTCCGCGCAGGGCCGCACCGTCGGCACGAGGGCGGACGTGGGCACGGGCACCCTGCGGGTGCGGGTGCCCGACGACGTCACGGTCCGGATCACCGCGCAGACGGGCATGGGCGCGGTGCGGCTCCCCGGCGACCCGCCCGGCAGGACGGACCTCCACCCCGCCGAGCGGCGCACCGCCGTGCTGGAGCCCGTGGACGGGGAGAGGTCCCGGGGCGTGCTGGTGCTGGACCTGAACGTGGGTCTCGGACAGGTGGAGGTCGTTCGTGAGGCGGCATGAGTTCGAGCCGGCCCGGCTGCTCGCGGGGCTGGCGTTCGCGGGGATCGCGTCCGCGTTCGCGGTCGACGCCGCCGGCTGGCGGGACGTGCCCGGGTGGCTGGTCGTGCCGGTGCTCGCGGCCGCCCTGGGCCTGGCGGGGCTGGTCTCGGCCGTCACCCGCGCGGTACGCGCCCGCCGGCCCGGCGGCGGACTCCGCGAGGGCGCACCGGTCGGCGCGGCCCCCGGCGCGGACCCCGGATCGGCCCTCGGACCATGCCCCGGCGCGGACTCCGGCGGCGTCCGAGCCGGTGGGGAGGAGGCGCCGCGGGCCGGCGGCCGGTGATCCGGGCCGCCGATTGCGCGGCCCCGGGCGCTGCCGTCGAATATGAACGAACCGACCGTGCGGCCCGGGAGGCGCAGCCATGAGGATCCTTGTCGCCCATGCGAGCAGGTACGGCGCCACGGAGGCGATCGCGGAACGCATCGCGGAGAGGCTGAGGGAGGCTGGGCACGAGGCGGAGGCGCGGCCGGTGGAGGAGGTCGGTGACACGGTCGGCTACGGGGCCTTCGTGATCGGCAGCGCGGTCTACTTCGGGAAGTGGCTCGCGGAGGCCGCGCGGTTCGTCCGCCGGCACCGCGCCGAGCTGGCGGACGGGCGGCCGGTGTGGCTGTTCAGCACCGGCCCCCTGGAGGCCCCGGAGACCGTCGCCGCCGAGGCCGGGGAGGGGCAGGACGTCCTGGCGGACGCGGCGCCGGAGGAGATCCCCGAGTTCACGGAGCTCCTGCGGGCCCGGGGGCACCGGGTCTTCTTCGGGGCGCTGGACCCGGACGCCCTCGGCCTGCGTGACCGTCTGGTCAGGGCCCTGCCCGCCGGCCGGCCGCTGCTCCCCGAGGGCGACTTCCGCGTCTGGCCGGACATCGACGACTGGGCCGCCGGGATCGCCCGCGAACTGGCCCGGGCGTAGGCGGAGGGAGCCGGCGGGGGCGGCGGCGCTCCCGCCGGAGCCGACGGGTCAGCCGCGGCCGTACGGGTCTCGGCGGCCCGCGCCGTCCGCGCTCGCGGCGTACTCCTCGCGGTACCCGCCGACGTACCCGCCGCGGCGGCCGTTCCCGTAGCCGCCGTACCCGGGGACGCGGTGTTCGTCGCGGCGGCGCCTGCGGCGGGCCGCGATCGCCGCGTCGAGGGAGAGCAGCGGGGCCCCGGCCAGGATCAGCGGGAGCCAGGCCATCAGGTAGGCCAGGTCGTTGCCGAGGTAGTACGGCTGGATCTGCCAGGTGACGGTCAGCCACAGGGTCAGCGAGATCAGCGCCCCGCCGAGGGCGGCGATCCGGGTCAGCAGGCCGACCAGCGTGCCGACGCCGACGGCGACCTCTCCGACCGCGACGGCGAGGGCGAAGTCCCGGGGCGCCTGCTGTGCCAGTTCGACCAGCGCGGGCACCGCCGCCGTGTTCCCGACCGCGGCGAGGGCCCCGGTGAACGATCCGGTGCCGGAGGCGGCCAGGTAGGCGGGGTCGGTGAGCTTGTCCAGGCCCGCGTAGACGAAGGTGACTCCGAGGAAGACGCGCAGCGGCAGGAGGGAGTACCGGGCGGCGGCCGCCCTCCACATGCCGTGGCCCTCGCTGGTGTGGTTCCCGACGGACATGACGCCCTGCCTCTCCGGTCGCGGCCGTGCAGGGCACGATTGTGCACCGGGGCACCCTCCCGGAGCCCGTAAGCAGCGAAACCGCCGCGTCGCGCCGCGCCGTCCGCTACGGTCCCGCGGCCCTGCGGGTCCGCGGAACCGCAGGGCCGCAGGGGTCCGGTCGAACGTGCTCGACGCCGTTGAGGTCGACGAGGTCGTCGGCGGTGAACCCGTCCTTCGGAGGGACCAGCCGGTTCGGCAGTGGCCCGGCAGTCAACGTTCCTCCCACGGACGGGATTCTCGACCCCGCGCCCACCGTGAACGGGACGGTACGACGGCGCCGCCACTCGAACGGGTCGAGTGGCGGCGCCGTCGTTGACCGCCGGGGGCGGTGGGAGGGGTCACTCCCACTCGATGGTGCCCGGGGGCTTGCTCGTCACGTCGAGGACGACGCGGTTGACGTCGGCGACCTCGTTGGTGATGCGGGTGGAGATCCTCGCCAGGACGTCGTACGGCAGGCGGCTCCAGTCCGCGGTCATGGCGTCCTCGGAGGAGACCGGGCGCAGCACGATCGGGTGGCCGTAGGTGCGGCCGTCGCCCTGGACGCCGACGCTGCGGACGTCGGCGAGGAGTACGACCGGGCACTGCCAGATGTCGCGGTCCAGGCCGGCCGCGGTCAGCTCCTGGCGGGCGATGGCGTCGGCCTCGCGCAGCAGGTCCAGGCGCTCCCTGGTGACCTCGCCGACGATGCGGATGCCCAGGCCGGGGCCGGGGAACGGCTGCCGGTGGACGATCTCGTCGGGCAGGCCGAGCTCGGCGCCGACCATCCGCACCTCGTCCTTGAAGAGGCGGCGCAGCGGCTCGACGAGCCGGAACTCCAGGTCCTCGGGGAGCCCGCCCACGTTGTGGTGGGACTTGATGTTGGCGGTGCCGGTGCCGCCGCCGGACTCGACGACGTCCGGGTAGAGGGTGCCCTGGACGAGGAACTCGACGCTCTCGCCGTGCTCGCCGGCCTCGGCGACGATCTCGGCCGCGGCCTGCTCGAAGACGCGGATGAACTCGCGGCCGATGATCTTGCGCTTCTGCTCCGGGTCGGAGACCCCGGCCAGCGCCTCCAGGAACTGCTCCTCGGCGTCGACGACCTTCAGCTGGACGCCGGTGGCCGCGACGAAGTCCTTCTCGACCTGCTCGGACTCGCCCTTGCGCATCAGGCCGTGGTCGACGTAGACGCAGGTCAGCTGCGAGCCGATGGCGCGCTGGACGAGGGCGGCGGCGACCGCGGAGTCCACGCCGCCGGACAGGCCGCAGACGGCCCGCTTGGAACCGACCTGCTCGCGGATCGCGGCGATCGACTCCTCCACGACGTTGGTGGTGGTCCAGTCCGGCTTCAGGCCGGCGCCGCGGTAGAGGAAGTGCTCCAGCAGCATCTGGCCGTGCGTGGAGTGCATGACCTCGGGGTGGTGCTGCACCCCGTAGAGCTTCTTCTCGTCGTTCTCGAAGGCGGCGACGGGGGTGCCGGGCGTGGTGGCGGTGACCGTGAAGCCCTCCGGCGCCTCGGAGACGGAGTCGCCGTGCGACATCCACACCGACTGGTTCTCCGGGGTGCCCTCGAAGAGGGTGGAGCCCGGCCGGGTGACCTTCAGCTCGGTGCCGCCGTACTCGCGGGTGCCGGTGTGCGCGACGGTGCCGCCGAGCGCGCGGGCCATCGCCTGGAAGCCGTAGCAGATGCCGAAGACCGGGACGCCGGCCTCGAAGAGCTCCGGGCCCACGTTGGGCGCGTCCTCCGCGTAGACGGAGGAGGGGCCGCCGGAGAGCACGATGGCCTTGGGGTTCTTGGCGAGCATCTCGGACACCGGCATGGTGTGCGGGACGATCTCGCTGTAGACCCGCGCCTCGCGCACGCGGCGGGCGATGAGCTGTGCGTACTGTGCACCGAAGTCGACGACCAGCACGGTGTCGGGTGCGGCGTGGGGCGCTGATGCCACAGGGCGGCCTTCCGGCGGTTGCTGCAAAGGGGTCGTGTCCGATTCTACCGTTGCGGCCCGCGCCCCGGCCCCGCCCCGTTCGTCTCACCATCCGGTCCCGGTGCGACGCCGCCCGGAGGCGGGTCCATAATGGACGGCATGTTCAGCGCATTCGGCATCTTTACCTATGGCACCGGCTGGTCCGGCTGCCATCGCGCTGCTGCCTGAACACGACAGAGCAGACCTCGCACAGGCGCCCCGGGCCGTACGGCCCGGGGCGCCTGTCGTTTCCCGGACCTGCGGACCCGTCGGCGGCCGACCCACGGACAGCAGGGAGACGACGATGAACACCCGCCTCGAGGACAGGACCACCGCCGCCGCGAACGGCACGGACGCGAGCGGCACGGACACCACCGGCAGCGCCGCGAACGGCACGGAGGCGAACGGCACCGGCACGGCGGCCGCGGGCACGGGCGGCACCGAGGCGGTGATCGGCAGCGCCAGGGAACGCATCGACTCCCTGGACGAACGGATCATCGCGCTGATGCAGGAGAGGATGTCGGTGTCGCAGTCGATCCAGCGGGCACGGATGGCCTCCGGCGGCCGCCGGGTCGCGCTCTCCCGCGAGATGGAGATCATCTCCCGCTACAGCGAGGCACTGGGGCGCCCCGGCACCACCGTGGCCATGACGCTGCTGGAGCTGTGCCGCGGGCAGGTCTGACCGCCCTCCCCCCCCTCGCGCCCGCAGTCCCTCGGAACCCCGGGCCCGCAGAACCCCGGGGCCCGAGGGCGCGGCGGGCCCGGCCGGCCCGCGGGCACGGAGGCCTCCCACGGTCGCGGGCCGGCCGCATTCCGGATCGCCCGTTCGCGCCCGGGCTTCACCCGTACGGTGCGTGACCGGCCCTCGCGAGAATTCGTTGAACCCGTCGTCCGCACCAATCCAGGGGCGGGTCACCCCCGTCCCAGGACGGGTTTCGCACAACCACGCGTGGGCAACGCCGGTCCGCCGGGGCGATGAGGCGTGCAGAAATGCACATCGTGGGACCTCGCTCCGGCGCTGTGACCGATCCGCAGGGGACAGCGGCCAGGTCACGACTGAAGGGACGGCCGGCTCCGGGGACGCCCGGAACCGGCCGTCCGGCAGCACACCGCCGCCTCCGCACGGCCGTGGCACTGCGGGTGCCACTGACAGACACCGACCGGACACGTCGCCGGCCACTCCCGCTCCCGCCTCCGTCGGCCCGCACTCCCCTGGATCCGGCGATTCCGGGGATGTGATTCATGCCACAAAGAATTCACCGGAAGCATGGGCAACCGATCGCAAGTGCGGCTTTTGCCCCCTGCGTGGGATCTTGCCGTGCTGTCAGCGCGCGGTTAAGGCCCTCGCGGAACCTCCGCGGCCTCTCTAGTCTCCTGACCGTCGCACCGCACCCCACGGCGGCAGCGCTCAATTCTTTTTCTTTTCTTCCAGTTCACCACTGGATACGAGGGGTCTTCATGAAGCTTCGCCGTGCCATTGCCACGGTCGCAGCGACCGCAGCCATCGCGCCCGCTGCCCTGCTGGCCGCCCCGTCCGCCTTCGCGGAGGACGGCGGGACGACCGACAGCGCCGTCGTCACCCAGCCCGCGGACAACCCGGGCGAAGAGCCGCCCGCCGCCGAGGAGCCGCCCGCCGCCGAGGAGCCCCCGGCCGAGGAGCCCCCGGCCGCCGAGGAGCCCCCCGCTGCCGAGGAGCCGCCCGCCGAGGAGCCCCCGGCCGAGGAGGAGCCGCCCGCCGAGGAGCCCCCCGCCGAGGAGGAGCCCCCGGCCGAGGAGCCTCCCGCCGAGGAGGAGCCGCCCGCCGAGGAGCCCGGTGAGGGCGACGAGGAGTGCGTCGTGGACGCCGACCTCGAGATCGGGCTCTCCGGCCTGCCCTCGAAGGTCGTCGCCGGCTCCGGCTGGGTCAACTTCGACCTGAACATCTCCAACAACGGCGACACCGACTTCGACGACGTCGCCCCGTGGCTGTACGTCGACGGCGTCGACCACGACTACGCGAGCAACCTGCTCGTCCTCCAGGCCCGCGACTCGGCCGGCGGCGAGTGGATCACCGTGGCCGACGAGGTCGGCGCCGGCGGCTACTTCACCTCGTTCTCCCTGAAGGCCGGCCAGAGCGTCTCCTACGACCTGCGCCTGAAGGTGGACGCCAAGGCCCCGGCCGGCACCGCGTTCGCCGTGGCCGTCGGCGACTACTACAACGAGGACGGCACCTGCGGTTACACGGGTGACGACGACTACGTCCCGTACTTCTTCGAGGTGCTGGCCTCCGGCACCGAGCCGGGCGGCCCGGTCGACGACTCGAAGCCGCAGACCGGCGGCAAGAAGCCGGTCGAGGTCGACACCGACAAGGTGAAGGAGACCAAGGTCACCGGCGAGCTCGCCGAGACCGGCTCCTCCTCCGCGCTGCCGACCATCGCCACCATCGGCGGTGTCGCGATGGCGCTCGGCGCCGGCGCCGTCTTCGTGGTGCGCCGCCGCAAGGCCGGCACCGCCGCCTGACGCAAGGCCGGCACCGCCGCCCGGCGCAAGGCGGTCCGGCACGGCGTGACCCGTGCGCGGGCCGCGTGCACGACAGCGGGCCCGCTCCCTTCCGGGGAGCGGGCCCGCCGCGCGTGCGGACACCGGCCGGTCCCGGCTCGCGCGCCTGCCGGGTGCGGACGGCCACCACTCCTACCCTTTCACCCGGAATGGTCGTTTCTCCGTGTCGAGGGTGTTCTGTGGGCGGAAGCGGGACCGGGGCGAGGCGGACGGCGCTGCGGGACGGCTGGTCGCGGGGGGACGTGGCGGGGGCGCTCACGGTGTGGGCGCTGCTCGTGCCCGAGTGCGTGGCGTACGCGCAGATCGCGGGCGTGCCGCCGCAGAACGCCTTCTACGCGGCCCCGGTCGTGCTGCTGGTGTACGCGCTGCTGGGCAGGTCCCGGTTCCTGGTGGTCGGTGCGACGTCGGCCGCCGCGGTGCTGTCCGCGGCGACGGTGGCGACGGTGGCCGGTCCCGGCACGGGCCCGGAGGGGGCGGTGGGGGTGTCGGCGGCGCTGGCCGTCCTCACGGGCGCGGTCCTGGTGGGGGCGGGCCTGGCCCGGCTGGGGTTCGTGACCAACTTCCTCGCGGAGCCGGCCCTGGTGGGTTTCCTGTCCGGAACGGCACTGACGATCATCGTGCGGCAGGCGGCGAAGGTGGCCGGCGTGCCCGGCGGGGAGGGTGACTTCTTCGAACGGGCCTGGTCGCTGCTGCGCAGGGCCCCGGACTGGTCGCCCGCCGCCCTCGCCGTCGGCGCGGGGGCCCTCGTGCTGCTGCTCGCCCTGGAGCGCCTGGGCCCGCGGCTCCCCGCCTCGCTGGCCGTGCTCGCCCTCGGACTCGTCGTCTCCGCGGGCGCGGACCTGGCGGACCACGGGGTGGAGGTGGTGGGGCCGGTCCCGGCCGCGTTGCCCGTCCCGCACCTGCCCGCGATCCCGGCCGAGGACTGGGCGGCGCTGGCCGGCGGCGCGTTCGGCGTCGCCCTGGTCGTGTTCGCCGAGTCGTTCAGCATCGCCGACCGCTTCGCCCGCGCGCACGGCGACGAGGTCGACGCCGACCGCGAGATGATCGCCGTCGGCGCGAGCAACGTCGCGGCGGGCCTGGTGCGCGGGTTCGCCGTCTCCGGCAGCACCTCCCGCAGTGCGGCCGCCGAGGCCGCCGGCAGCACCTCCCGGCTGACCTCCCTGGTCGCCGCCGTCCTGGTCCTGCTCACCGGCGCCTTCCTGACCCCGCTCTTCACCGACCTCCCGGAACCGGTCCTCGGTGCGATCGTGATCGTCGCCGTCCTCGGTTTCCTCCGCCCCGCCGAGCTGCTCCGGTACCGCCGCCTGGACCGGCCGAGCTTCTGGGTGGCCATGACCGCCCTCGTCGGCGTGCTCCTGTTCGACCTGCTGCCCGGGCTGTTCCTCGCGGTCGTCCTCTCCCTCGTCCTGTTCGTCGCCTCGGCCGGCGCCGTCCACGTCTCCGTCCTCGGGCGCCTGCCCGGCAGCCCGCTCTACGGGGACGTCGAGCAGCACCCGGGCGCGGCCACCGTCCCGGGGGTGCTCGTCGTCCGGCCCGACGGGGCCCTGTTCTTCGGGAACGTCGACCGGGCCAGGCGGGCGGTCCGCGCCCGAGTCGCCGCCGGCGGCCCGGCCGTGCGCGCGGTGGTCCTGGACCTCGGCGCGTCCTACCGCCTCGGCGTCCAGGTCCTCGACACCCTCGACGAGCTGCGCGAGGAGCTGGCCGCCGGGAACGTGGCCCTGCACCTCGCCCGGCTCCGGGCCCGCGCGGGGAGCGAGCTCGACCGTCACCGCCTCGCCGGACGCCTCGCCCGGGCACCAGGCACGCGAGCGTCGAGGACGCCGTGACCGCCCTCGCCCCGCCCCCCGCCGACGGGCCGTGAGCACCGGCCCCGGGCGGGCCGCACCGCCGGGCCGCAACCACCCGTATGCCGGAGAACACCCCGCTGGAGGGGCGCGTCCGCCCCGGCCGGGATGGGATGGGAATCCCGGGGCGGGGCGTTCCGGGGCGAGGCATTCCGGCCCGTCCCCCACAGGAGCAGCAGGAGGAGTGGAGCCATGGCGCAGTCCGCACGGGTCCCGCAGCGGACCGTGGATTCCGTCTCGACCCCCGAGCGGGTCGAGACCCGGCTGGGAACGCTGGAGTTCCCGCTCGGCGTGCCGACCGAGGAGACGCAGCGCCGCATCCACGACCACCTCGACCACGTGCGCGCGCTCAACGTGTTCCTGAACGCGCACCGCGGCGTGAGCACGTGGGCGACGCGCGATGCCTTCCTGGCTGCGGGCGTCAACGACAACGACGTGCTGCTCTTCTCCGGACTGATGGACTCGACCTCGCTGTTCCTCACCGCGAACGCCGACACCGTGTACTTCGTCTCGTTCCTCGACCTGACCCGGGGACCGCTGGTCGTCGACTTCCCCCCGGCGACCCTCTGCTTCGTGAACGACATGTGGTTCAGGTGGGTCACCGACGTGGGCACGGTCGGGGCGGACCGCGGTGCCGGGGGCAGCTACCTCTTCGTCCCGCCCGGGTACGACGGCCCGCTGCCGGAGGACGGGTTCTTCGTCCGGCGCAGCCGCACGACGCGGCTGATCCTCGGCGGGCGGGCCTTCCTGGGGGGCGGCGGCCCGGAGCCGGCCGTGGAACGCATCAGGCAGGGCCTGAGGATCCATCCCTACGCCGCGGGCGGGTACGGCACGAGCATCGGCGGCATCCTCGGGGGCGGCCCGCCCCGGCACCGCCGTGGACGCCGGAGACCTGGGCCGCCGCGCTCGAACAGTCCGCCCCGCCGCGCTTCGTCGAGGGCAGCGGCCTCGCCCTGAACACGGTCCCGCCCGTCGACGAGACGTACTTCGACATGGCCTCCGAACTCGTGCAGGACCAGCCCGCCGAGGCGCTCGACCCCGAGGCGTCCGGCGACCTGGCCGCGATCGGGATCGTCAGGGGGAAGCCGTTCCGGCCGGACGAGCGGATGCGGGGAATCCTCGCCGAGGCGGCCGCCGTGGGGAACGCCGCCGCCCGCACGCTCTCCTTCCGCCCCCGGGCGGACTCGGGGGCGTACTACTACGGCGAGGGGTCGCAGTGGACCAACGGCCTCTTCGCCTACGGCCACGAGTTCATGACGCCGTCGCCGCGGATCACGGACGAGGGCGTCGAACCGTACCCGAACGACGGCGCCCGGAAGCTCGACCTGCAGGCCTGGTACTTCTACAGCGTCACCGGCATCAGCCCGGCGCTGGCCATGCGGCTGACCGGCCTCGGCTCGCAGTACCTGTTCGCGTTCGCGGACCGGGAGGGCCGCCCGCTCGACGGCGGCAAGCACTACCGGGTGACGCTGCCCCCGGACGTCCCGGCCGCCAGGTTCTGGTCGTTGACGGTCTACGACAACCAGACCCGCTCGATGCTCGACACCCCGCAGCGGTTCCCGCGCGCGGGCAGCCAGGCCTCCCCGACCCCGGCCGCGGTGCCCGGCCCGGACGGGGCGGTCACCGTCCACTTCTGCCCCGACCGCCCCGACGGCGCGCCGGAGGGCAACTGGATCCGGACCGTGCCGGGCCGGGGGTGGTTCGTCGCCCTGCGGCTCTACAGCCCGCTGCAGCCGTTCTTCGACAAGACCTGGCGGCCGGGGGAGATCGAGGAGGCGGGGCGGAGCGGCAACGGGGCGGGGTGACCCGTCTCACCAAACCCGGCAGGGGAGCGGCCGGCCCGTACGTGTAAGAGGTCATCTCATTTGGTGAGTCTGCGGTAGCAGATGAGGGTGCAGGCGATGCTGGTGAAGGCGAGGAAGTGGTCGGCTTTGCGCTCGTAGCGGCGGTGGAGGCGCCGGTAGCCGGTGAGCCAGGCCATGGTTCGTTCGATGGTCCAGCGGTGTCGGCCGAGCCGTTGCGAGGTCTCGACGCCCTTGCGGGCGATGCGGTGCCGGATGCCGCGCCCGGACAGCCATCGGCGCAGGTGGCGGTAGTCGTAGCCCTTGTCGGCGTGGAGCTTGCCGGGCTTGCGCCGGCGGGGCCCGCGGCGGGAGCGGATCGGGGGGATGCCCTTGACCAGCGGGATCAGGGCCTGGCTGTCGTGGGTGTTGGCACCGGAGATCCCGACGGACAGGGGCAGACCGGTCCGTTCGGTGATCAGGTGGATCTTCGAGCCGTACTTGCCCCGGTCGACAGGATTCGGACCGGTCAGGTCCCCTTTTTCATCGCCCGCATGTTCACCGAGTCGATGGCGCACCGGGACCAGTCCAGCTCGCCGCGGGAGCCGAGTTCGTCCAGGACCAGGCGGTACAGCTTGGCCCACACCCGGGCCTTGGTCCACTCGGTGAAGCGACGGTGGGCCGTCGCCCCCGACGGCCCGAACGACGCCGCGGGCAGCTGCTGCCACGTACAGCCCGACGTCGCCACGAAGATGATCGCGGCCAGCACCTCACGGTCCCCGTGCCGACGTCGGCCGCCGCCTTGAGGCCGCGACGGCGCCTCCGGCACCACCCGCTGGAACAGCTCCCACAACTCGTCCGGCACCAGCCGCTCAACCATTCCCACCACGACCGGCAGCCTATCGGGCCAAATGAGATGACTTCTAAGCCACAATGACTGACCGGTACTGCTTTTCCCACGCTCCCTGGAGGCGACGTGCGCTACACGGACGGGCCGGGCACCCGGTGCGAGACCCACATAGATGCGGCACCGCAGATCGTGTGGAAGCTGGTGGCCGACATCGGCACTCCTGCTCGCACCAGCCCCGAACTGCAGCGCGTCGAATGGCTCGACGGCGCCGACGCCCCCGCGCTCGGCGCGCGCTTCGCGGGGCACAACCGCAACCCGGTGATCGGCGAATGGCGAACCGTCTCCGAGATCGCCGAACTCGACACCGAACGCGTCTTCTGCTGGGCCGTCCTGGACGCCGAGGGCCGGTTCGGCGAGCCCGCCCGCACCGCGGACGACGCACTGGCCACCTGGCGGTTCGACCTGGAGCCCGCCGGCGACGGCACCCTGCTGCGGCACTCCGTCCGGCTCGGGCCGGGCCCCTCCGGGCTCTCCCGGGCGATCGAGCGGATGCCGGAGAAGGAGGAGGAGCTGCTGGCCGGGCGCCTCGCCCAGCTGCACACGGGCATGGAGGCCACTCTCAAGGGCATCAAGGAACTGGCGGAGGGAACCGTCACCGGGGTCCTCTGAGCCCGGTGCCGGGAACGGCACGGGGCGGCGCCCGGCGACGGGGCGGCGCCCCCCCGGGGCCGCTCCCCCGGGCCACCGCCCGCCGTCACGCGCGGGGCGGGCGGGTGGAGCGCCACAGGAGGAAAGCCGCCGAGGCCGCCGCGGCGACGCGCAGGAGGACGGGGAAGCCGTCGGTCATCGCCTCGCCCAGCCGGCCGGCGGCGAGGGGCTCGCCCAGCGCCCCTCGGTGCGGCCCCACAGCCACAGCAGTGCGCCGCCGGCGACCAGCCCCGGCACCACCAGCACGGTGCCCTGCACCTCCGGGCGGCTGAGCCGCCGGGAGGTCCAGGCCAGGGCCCAGCCGGCGAGCGCCGCGAGCCACTGCCCGGTCACCGCGCCGCCCACCAGCAGGGCGGCGGCCACCGCGTCCACGAACCCCGGCATGCGCCGGGCCGGGGCGGCGGCCGCAGGCGCGGGGGCGGGGGCCGGTACGGGGTCCGGCCGCTTCTTCCGCAGCCACCCCCGCGCACGGCCGGGGCGGAGGCGGCCGCCCCTCCCGCGGCCCCGTCCTCCCCGGGCCCTTCCCGTCCCCGGCCGCCTGGGCCGGGACGGGCGCGGCGGGGTACGCCGGGGTGAAGCCGGCGCCCAGGGGGCCGTCGGGGTCGATTCCGCCGACGAAACCGGGCGGCAGTTCGATGCCCCCCGGCGAAGAGGTGAAGGCGCCGGGCACGGAGCCCGTCAGCGGCCCTCCGAACGCGCCGGGGGCCGGTCCGGGGGCCGGGCCGTCCGGAGTGCCGTACGGCGGTGACGCGGGCGGCGGGCCCGACGGGGCCCCGGCCGCGCGCTGCCGCGGCAGCCGCCACCACTCGGTACCGCCGGCGGCCGGGGCGCGGCTCTCTGGCTGTTCGGGCACCTGCGGCTGCGGCCGGGACTGCGGCGGGAGGTGGGGCCGGGGCTCTCCGGCCGCGCCGGCAGCCGCGCCCTGGCCGGCAGCCGCGTCCGGGCCGTCCGGGGCGGACCGTCCGGACGGCTCCGGGGGTGTGCCGGGCGCGTTCCCCGCCGTCGGCTCGCGCTCCCGGTCGCTCTCGCTGCCCATCGAACCCCCATCGTTCCCACCGAACCGGCCGGGCCGCACGCTACCGCTCCGGCCCGGGCCGCGGCAGCACCGTGCTCCCTGCCGAACGTCGTGCCCGGACGGAGGGCCGCCAACCCTGCCTGGGCGCGACACCACCCTTCGGCACCCGTCCGGCGGTCCCGTGCCGCCCGGCACCCTGCCCCGTCCGGCACCCTGCCCCGTCCGACGGCCGCGCCGCTAATGTTGAGCGGATGGCCACCGAGCAGAGCGAAACGGCGGGCCGGGGTCCGCGCACCCTGGCGGAAGACCTGCGCGCCCGCGACGACGAGGCGCTGGCGGCGCTGCTGCGCGCCCGCCCCGACCTGCTCTCCCCCGTGCCCGGCGACCTCACCCAGCTGGCCACCCGGGCCGGAACCCGCGCCTCGGTGCTGCGCGCGCTGGAGCGCCTGGACCGCTTCGCCCTGCAGACCGCCGAGGCACTGGCCGTGGCCCCCGAGGGATGCGGGTACGACGAGCTGCTGGGGCTGATGGCCGGGGACGACGGCGACCCGGAGGTGGCCGCCGCGCTGCCCGGGGCGGTCGCCGTGCTGCGCGAGCGCGCCCTGGTGTGGGGCGGCACGGGCGGGGCCGGCGCCCCCGGCAGGACGGCTGCCCCCGGCGGGGCGGGGCCGCTGCGGCTGGTGCGTACCGCGCGCGACCTGCTGGCGCCCGGCCCGGGCCAGTCCTCCGCCGCCCCGCCGACCGGGCTGGGGCCGACGTTCGCCGAGGCCACGGCCGGCATGTCGCCCAGCCGCATGCAGGAGCTGCTGGCCGACGCGGGCCTGCCTGCCACCCACGACCCGGTGAGCGCGGTCGCCGCGTTCACCGCCTTCCTGACCGACCGGGCCCGCCTCGGCGCCCTGCTGTCCGGCGCGCCCGAGGGGGCCGTGGCGGTCCTGGAGAAGCTGATGTGGGGGCCGCCGCACGGGGAGGTGTCCGACGCGGCCCGCCACGTCCGGGCGGCCGGGGCCGTCACCCCGGTGGAGTGGCTGACCGCCCGCGGGCTGCTGCTGCCCTCCGGGCCGCGGCACGTCGTGCTGCCGCGCGAGGTGGCCCTGCACCTGCGGGGCGGCCGGGCGCACCGCGGGACGCAGCCGCGGCCGCCCGCCGTGGAGCCGTTGCGGCAGCACGGTCCACAGGCTGTGGACGCGGCCGCCGCGGGGCAGGCGTTCGCCGCGCGTGCGCGTCGTGGAGGAGCTGCTCCAGTCGTGGAGCGTGGAAGGGCCCCCGGTGCTGCGGGCGGGCGGGCTGGGCGTGCGCGACCTCAGACGCACCGCCGCCGCGCTGGAGACGGACGGGCGGACCGCCGCCTTCTGGCTCGAACTCGCCCACTGCGCCGGGCTGCTGGCGTCCGACGGCGAGGTGGACGAGGCGTGGGCGCCGACCCCGGCGTACGACGAGTGGCTGCGGGAGCCCGCCGAGCGGCGCTGGGTGCGCCTGGTCGCCGCCTGGCTGGCGGCGACCCGGACGGCGGGCGTGGTCGGCGAGCGCGACGCCAAGGGCCGCGCGACGTCTCCCCTCGGTCCCGGGCTGGACCGCTCGCTCGCGCCCGAGGTGCGCCGCCTCACCCTCTCGCTCCTCGGCGACCTGCCCGCGGGCGCGTCCGCCTCATCGGACGCGCTGGTGGCACGCCTGGCCTGGGAGCGGCCGCTGCGCGACGGCGACGGGCTGCGCGACCGGCTGGTGCGGTGGACCGTCGAGGAGGCGGAGCTGCTGGGGGTGACCGGCCGCGGCGCCCTCGCCTCCCAGGTCCGGCCCCTGCTGGCCGCCGCACACGGCGGGCCGCACGGCGGTGTCCCGGGGGAGGCGGCCCGCGAGGCCGAGGCCCTGCTCGCGCCGCTGCTGCCCGAGCCGCTGGACCACGTGCTGCTCCAGGCCGACCTGACCGCCGTCGCGCCGGGCCCGCTGCACACCCCCCTGGCGGAGGCCATGGCCGTGGCCGCGGACGTGGTGTCCAAGGGCGGCGCCACCGTCTACCGGTTCACCCCGGAGTCGGTGCGGCGCGCCCTGGACGCCGGGCAGTCCGCCGCGGGCCTGCACGCCTTCCTCGCCGAGCACTCCCGCACCCCGGTGCCGCAGCCGCTGACGTACCTGGTGGACGACGTGGCCCGGCGGCACGGCCGGCTGCGGGTGGGGGCCGCCTCCTCCTACGTGCGCTGCGACGACGACACGCTGCTGGCTGAGATCCTCGCCGACCGGCGGTCGGCCGGGCTGTCGCTGCGGCGCCTGGCGCCCACCGTGCTGGCCGCGCAGTCCCCGCCGGACGTCCTGCTGGAGCGGCTGCGCGCCATGGGCTACGCCCCGGCCGCCGAGTCCGCCGGAGGGGACGTCCTGATCGCCCGCGCCGACGCCCGCCGCACTCCGCCGCGCAACGCCCCCGTCCCGGTGGTGGAGGGCCCGCCGGTCCCCGACGAGGTGCTGACGGGCGCCGCGCTGAAGGCGGTCCGGGCCGGTGACCGCGCCGCCACCGCCGCCCGCCGGGCGCCCGCGGCCGCCCCTGCGGCCGACCGGCCCTCCGCGGGCCGCTCCTCCGCGGGCCGGGGCCCCACGGGCCGGCAGCCCGGCACCACCTCCGCCGAGATCCTGGCCACCCTCCAGGCCGCCGTGCTCACCGGGGACGTGGTGTGGATCGGCTACGTCAACGCCGACGGCGCGGCCAGCCGGCGGGTCATCGCCCCGGTGCGGGTCGAGGGCGGGTTCGTCACCGCCCACGACCACACCACCGACGAGGTGCGCACCTTCGCCCTGCACCACATCACCGGCGTCGCCGAACTGGAGGAGGACGAGGCGGCGGGCGCCCCGGCGGGCGGGGCGGCCTGACCCCCGGCGCCGGCCGTGCGGGCCGCACCCTCCGCGCCCTACGCCGTCCCGGCGGGGTGCGTGCGCCGCTGCCACCAGCGGCGCCGCGGCGGGTGGACGGCGCGGCCGATGCGGCGGCCCAGCAGCAGGTAGCCGAGCAGGGCGCCCGAGGTGTTGAGGATGACGTCGTCGACGTCGAAGGCGCGCCCGGTCACGACGGCCCCCTGCACCGTCTCGACCAGCACCATGACCAGGGCGGTCAGCAGCACCACCCGCAGCAGGCCGCGCGCCTTGGGCCACACCACCGGCAGCAGCACGCCGAAGGGCACCCCGAGCAGCACGTTCCCGCCGATCTGCTTCACGGCGTCGCGCAGTTGCGGCTGGTCGAGGTACTGGCGGATGGAGTCGCCGGGGACGAGGTTGCTGTGCACCAGTTCCTCGGAGGCCGGTGACGGGACGAGGGTGAGCCGGGCCAGCACGACCGCGAACCCGACCATGGCGGCGAACGCCACCCCCATGACGACCACCCGCAGCAGCACCGCGGGCCAGGAGCGCTTCGCCCCGCCGGCCGGGCGTTCCGGGCGTTCGCCCCGTTCGCGCCGTCCGCGCGTCCGCACCGTCCGGTGCCCCCGCGCCGCCCGCAGCGCCCGCGCGCCCTCCGGACGCGGCACCGTCGTCCGCAGCCGGCGCGCCCCTCTTCCTGAACAGAACCGGCCGGGTCATCGTCGTCCCACCCCCACCTCGTCGAAGGATCCGTTACCGCCGTTTACCCCGGTTCCTGACTGTCAGTCGGCCCCGTCCCGGCCCTCCGCCGAAGTGCGCTCCCGCGTTCCGCCCCCGATGGGGGACACTGGACGCTTGGCCGAAACCGTGCGGAAGCGGAAACGGCGGCAGAGGGGAAGGACGCGGCGTTGGGCAACGGGCCACTGATCGTGCAGAGCGACAAGACTCTGCTCTTGGAGGTCGACCACGAGCGGTCGGAGGAGTGCCGGCGGGCGATCGCCCCGTTCGCGGAGCTGGAGCGCGCCCCGGAGCACATCCACACCTACCGGGTGACCCCGCTGGGGCTGTGGAACGCCCGGGCGGCCGGGCACGACGCCGAGCAGGTCGTCGACGCCCTGGTGACCCACTCCCGCTACCCGGTGCCGCACGCGCTGCTCGTGGACGTGGCCGAGACGATGTCCCGCTACGGGCGGCTGCAGCTGCTCAAGCACCCTCCCACGGCCTGGTGCTGGTCACACGGACCGGCCGGTGCTGGAGGAGGTGCTGCGCTCGAAGAAGATCCAGCCGCTGGTCGGCGACCGGGTGGACCCGGACACCGTGGTCGTCCACCCGTCCGAGCGCGGCCAGATCAAGCAGGTGCTGCTCAAGCTGGGCTGGCCGGCCGAGGACCTGGCCGGCTACGTGGACGGCGAGGCGCACCCCATCGAGCTGGACGAGGACGGCTGGACGCTGCGCCCCTACCAGCGGCAGGCCGTCGAGGGCTTCTGGCACGGCGGCTCCGGCGTCGTCGTGCTGCCCTGCGGCGCGGGAAAGACCCTGGTCGGGGCGGGGGCGATGGCCACCGCGAAGTCGACGACGCTGATCCTGGTCACAACACCGTCTCGGCCGGCAGTGGAAGCACGAACTGGTGCGGCGCACCTCGCTGACCGAGGACGAGATCGGCGAGTACAGCGGCACGCGGAAGGAGATCCGCCCGGTCACCATCGCCACCTACCAGGTGCTGACCACGAAGCGGAAGGGCGCTACCCGCACTTGGAGCTGTTCGACTCCCGCGACTGGGGGCTGATCGTCTACGACGAGGTCCACCTGCTGCCCGCGCCGGTCTTCAAGTTCACGCCGACCTGCAGGCCCGCCGCCGCCTGGGGCTGACGGCGACGCTGGTGCGCGAGGACGGCCCGCGAGTCGGACGTGTTCTCGCTGATCGGCCCGAAGCGGTTCGACGCGCCGTGGAAGGAGATCGAGGCGCAGGGGTACATCGCGCCGGCCGAGTGCGTGGAGGTGCGGGTCGCCCTCACCGACTCCGAGCGGCTGGCCTACGCCACCGCCGAGCCGGAGGAGAAGTACCGCTTCTGCGCCACGACCGCCTCCAAGCAGCGGGTCACCGAGGCGCTGGTGGCCCGGCACGCGGGCGAGCAGACCCTGGTGATCGGCCAGTACATCGACCAGCTCGACGAGCTGGGCGAGCACCTGGGCGCGCCTGTGGTCAAGGGCGACACCGGCAACGCGCAGCGCGAGAAGCTGTTCGACGCCTTCCGCAGCGGCGAGCTGTCGGTGCTGGTGGTCAGCAAGGTCGCCAACTTCTCCGTCGACCTGCCGGAGGCCGCCGTCGCCATCCAGGTCAGCGGCACGTTCGGCTCCCGGCAGGAGGAGGCGCAGCGCTGGGCCGGGTACTGCGGCCGAAGGCGGACGGGCGGGCGGCGCGGTTCTACTCGGTGGTCGCCCGGGACCCGTCGACCAGGACTTCGCCGCGCACCGCCAGCGGTTCCTGGCCGAGCAGGGCTACGCCTACCGGATCATGGACGCCGGCGACCTGGACGACCTGCCGGCGGCCGACGGAATCTGAGCGGCACCGCCCCGCGCCGCGACCCCCGCCCGTCCGCGGGCGGGGGCTCCGGCCCGCCGGTCAGTCGTCCGCGCGGTGGGTCGGGCGGCCGGCGAGCCAGGTGCCGCGCACCCGGACGTGGCGCAGCTTCATCGGTTCGACGCCGCGCGGGTCCTCGGACAGCCACACCAGGTCCGCCGGGGCGCCCGCGGCGAGTGTGCCGCGCCCGTCGGCGAACGCCTGGTGGGCGACGCCCGCGGTGCAGGTCGAGTGCCTGGTCGACGGTCAGCCGCTGGTGCGGGGTCCAGCCCGCTTCGGGGTCCCCGTCGAAGGTGCGGCGGGTGACCGCCACCTGGATGCCCTCCAGCGGCAGGTGGCTGCTGACCGGCCAGTCGCTGCCGAAGGACAGCCGGGCCCCGCCGCGGGCGAGTTCGCCCATCGGGTACTGGAGGGCGGCGCGCCGCTCACCGACCCGCGGGACGGTCAGCTCGGTCTGCGTGCCGTCGTACTGCGCCCACAGGGGCTCGAAGTTGGCGATGACGCCGAGGGCCGCGAACCTCGGCAGGTCGGCCGGGTCGACGACCTGGACGTGGGCGATCACCGGCCGCCGGTCCCGCGTGCCGTTGGCGCGGCGGGCGGACTCGACCGCGTCGAGGGCGGCCCGCACGCCCGCGTCGCCGATGGCGTGGATGTGCACCTGGAAGCCGTCGGCGTCGAAGGCGCGCACCGCCTCGGTGAGCCGTGCGGGCTCCCAGACCGCCATGCCGCAGCTGTGCGGGGCGTCGTGGTACGGCTCGAGCATCGCCGCCGTGCCGCCCTCGATCACCCCGTCGGCGAAGAACTTGACCGTCCGGGCCTCCAGCAGCCCGCTGCCGTCCTCGGCCTCCACCCTCCGGCGGACGGCGGCGAAGGCGGCCCGCTGCTCCTGCCAGTGGTCGGGGTCGGCGCGCAGGGCCAGATCGGCGCGGAAGGACAGGGCGCCGCGCCGGGCGGCCTCGAGGTAGGCGTCGACCATGGGGGGCTCGACCCAGGCGTCCTGGACCCACGTGACCCCGGCGCGGGCGTAGGCGTCCCCGGCGACGCGCAGCGCGTCGACGAGTTCGCCGAGGGGCCGGGCGGGCACGCGGTCGAGGACGAGGTCGCAGGCGTGCCACTCGCGCAGGGTGCCCATCGGGCTGCCGTCGGGGCGGCGGACGATCCAGCCCAGCCGGGGGTCGGGCGTGTCGGCCGTGATGCCCGCGCGGCGCAGCGCCTCGGTGTTGCACCACACGGTGTGGTAGTCGGAGGCCCGCAGGACCACGGGCCGGTCGGGGACCACCGCGTCGAGCCAGCGGGCGTCGAACTCGCCGCCGGGGGCGAGCTCCGGCTCGTAGCTGGCACCGACCACCCACTCCTCGTCGGGGTGGGCCGCGGCCCAGCGGCCGACCTCGGCGACGGTCTCCCCGACCGATGCGCAGCCCTTGATCCGCGGGCCGAAGTGCTCCAGGCCGCCGAAGAGCGGGTGGGCGTGGCCGTCGCCGAAGGCGGGCATGAGGAACCCGCCCCCGAGGTCGACGCTCTCGTCCGCCCCGGGCCGCAGCGCCTCGGCACCGGCGCCGAGCGCGACGACGCGGCCGTCCCGGACGGCGAGGGCGGTGGTGTCCTCGCCGGTTCCCGTGCGGACGGTCCCGCCGTGCAGTACCAGCAGTCCGTTCATGATCCTCGTCCCCCTGAAGCCTCGTGCGGTCCGTACGGCTCGTGCGGTTCGTGCGGTTCATCCGGTTCGTGCGGCCGGACGTGTCCGGTGTCCCGGGCGTGCCCGGTGTCCCGGACGCGCCGTTCCCGCTCCGGGGCGCCGGGCGTCCGGGGGTTCAGTGCCCTGCGGGCTGCTCCGCCGACGGCCGCTCCCCGGCGTCGCGGCGCAGGCGGCGGAGCCGGGCCGCGAGCAGCACCAGCAGGGCCAGGCCCAGCAGCGGGTAGGGCGAGGCGAACGGCTGGAGCCACCACGCCAGGTGCAGGTCGGCGTCGCCGTCCTTGGGCACCAGCCACAGGGAGCGGCAGGTGAACAGCGCGGCCACCGCGGCCACCGCGGCCTGCCGCCGGCGGCTTCCCCCCGCCTCCGCGGCCAGCAGCACCAGCAGGGGCACGCACCACACCCAGTGGTGCGACCAGCTGATCGGCGACACCAGCAGCGCGGTGACCGCGCACGCCACCGCGCCCCACGCCTCCGCCCTCGGCAGGGCCGGCCCGGCGGTGGCCGTCCGGGCCGCCACTGCGAGCCCGAACGCGGCCACCGCGACCGCGGCCGCCGCCCACAGGGCGCCCGGTTCCCTGGTGCGCAGGACGCGGGCCATCAGTCCCTGGAGCGACTGGTTGTCCACGATCCACAGCTCGCCGACCCGCTCGGTCTCGAACATCCGGAGGGTGAAGAACTCGACGGTCTCCCCGGGCAGGAAGGCGGCGCCGGCCAGCACCGTCGCGACGAACGCGACCGCCGCGACCGCCGCCGCGCGCACCCGTCCGGACAGCAGCAGGTAGACGGCGAAGATCCCCGGGGTGAGCTTGACGCCCGCGGCGACGCCGATCGCGATCCCCTTGCCCCGCGCGGTGTCCGGGCGGCTCAGGTCCCACAGCACCAGCGCCGCGACCAGCAGGTTGACCTGGCCGAACCAGAAGGTCTGGAAAACCGGTTCCAGCCACAGCCCGAACGCCGCGACCAGCAGCACCGCGGCCGGGCGGCGCGGGGGGCTCGGCCAGTCGGCGCACCGGAACGACAGGTGCGCCAGCACCCCCAGCAGCACCAGGTTCCCGGCCGTGACCAGCACCTTCAGCACGGGCACGGGCACCACGGCGGTGGGGGTGAACAGCATCGCGGCGAACGGCGGGTAGGTGGCCGGCAGGTTCCACTCGGTGACGCGCAGGGCGTACAGGTCGTCGCCGTTGAGCACGGCCGCGCCCTCGGCGCGGTAGACCAGCATGTCCGCCATCGGCACCCGCGCCACCGCGACCAGCACCGTCCAGGCGGCCACCGAGAGGGCGAGCAGGGCGAGCGCCCGCGCCGTGGAGGGGCTCAGGAGGGGAGCAGGGCGCCGTGCCGGGCCGGTACGCCTTCCGGCGCCGTTTCCGGGCCCGCCGCCTCCGGACCTGCTGCGGATCCGCGCAGACACCAGCCCTCCGTTCGCCGTCCCGGCGCGACACTAACCGATCCGGGGCCGTACCGGGAGGAGTTCCCGGCGCCGCCCGGCGGCCGGGCGGGTGACCGGATGGCGACGGAGCGCCGCGGTCACTACACTCTCCTGCCTTGCCGCCTCCCGAACCGTGATGCGCCGTCCGTGCGCAGCCGTGGGAGGTACCGGCCGTCCAGCAGCCCAGCCGTGTCCGGCGGAGCCGTGCCCGGGCGGCCGGTGTCTCGCCCGCCCCTTGTCGCTGGAGGCAGTCCGCCGTGCCCACGCACGTCCACGCGCCCGACCCCGTGTCCGGCCCCGCACCCCGTTCCCCGCACGACCCCGTACCCGGTCCCGTGCACGACCCCGTGTCCGACCCCGCGTCCGACGACGGCCCGCTCGGGCGCGAACGCGCCCACCTCGCCGCGTCCCGCGCCGCCCTGAGGGCGATGCGCGCCGACGCCGAGGCGCTGGACATCTCCGACGTGACCGCCAACTGGGTGAACGCGACTGCGCTGCGCCACCAGATCGAGCTGCGCATCGCCGCGCTCGCCGACCTCGCGCACACCCCCCTGTTCTTCGGACGCCTCGACTACGACGAGACCGCCGGGGAGAACGCCGGCCGCTTCTACATCGGCCGGCGCCACGTCCACGACGCCGCCGGCGAGCCGATGGTGATCGACTGGCGCGCCCCGGTCTCCCAGCCGTTCTACCGGGCCTCGCGCGCCGACCCGATGGACGTCGCCCTGCGCCGCCGCTTCGGCTACACCGGCGGCGGGCTGACCGCCTACGAGGACGAGCGGCTCACCGACCCCGCCGCCGCCGACACCTCCTCCGCGCTGCTGCGGGCCGAGATCGAACGGCCCCGCGTCGGCCCCATGCGCGACATCGTCGCGACCATCCAGCCCGAGCAGGACGAGATCGTGCGCGCCGGGATCGGCGGCACGGTGTGCGTGCAGGGCGCGCCCGGCACGGGGAAGACGGCCGTCGGCCTGCACCGCGTGGCGTACCTGCTGTACGCGCACCGCGAGCGGCTGGCCCGCTCAGGCGTGCTGGTCGTCGGGCCGAACCGGTCCTTCCTGCAGTACATCGAGCAGGTGCTCCCCGCGCTGGGCGAGGTGGGCGTGGCCCAGGCCACCGTCGAGGAGCTGGTGGCGCACGTCGAGGTGCGCGGCGAGGACTCCCCGGCCGTGGCGCGGCTGAAGGGCGACGCGCGGATGGCCGAGGTGCTGCGGCGCGCGGTGCGCGACGGGATCACCGCGCCGACGGAGGGGCTGGTGGTGGTGCGCGGCTCGCGGCGCTGGCGCGTGCCCGTGCACGAACTGGAGGAGATCGTCGCCGGGACGGCCGCCCGCGACGTCCGCTACGGCGCGGCGCGGGAGGCGCTGCCGCAGCGGATCGCCCACGCGGTCCTGGTGCGGATGGAGGCGGCCGGGGAGGCCCCGGACGACCGCGTGCAGGACGCGGTGGCGCGCACCAAGGCGGTCAAGGACCTGGTGAAGGCGGTCTGGCCGCCGGTGGACCCGGCGAGGACGGTGCTGCGGCTGCTGTCCGACCCCGCCTTCCTGGCCCGGGCCGCGGACGGGATCCTCGACGCCGACGAACAGAGGCTGCTGCTGTGGGAGCGGCCGCCCCGCGGCGTGCGCGGCGCCCGCTGGTCGCCCGCGGACGCGGTGCTGGTCGACGAGGCCCACGACCTCGTGCAGCGCACCCCCTCGCTGGGGCACGTGGTCCTCGACGAGGCGCAGGACCTGTCCCCGATGCAGTACCGGGCGGTCGGACGGCGCTGCAGCACCGGCTCGGCGACCGTGCTGGGCGACCTCGCGCAGGGCACCACGCCGTGGGCGACCACGACCTGGGAGGAGGCGCTGGCCCACCTGGGCAAGCCCGGCTCCCGGGTGGAGGAGCTGACCCGGGGCTTCCGCGTGCCGCGGGAGGTGATCGCCTACGCCTCCCGGCTGCTGCCGCACATCGCACCGGGCCTCGCCGAGGCGACCTCGGTGCGCGACTCCCCCGGGTCGCTGGAGGTCCGCGCCGCGTCCTCGCCCGGCTCGCCGACCGCCGACACGGTGCGGGCCTGCCTGGAGGCGCTGGAGAACGAGGGGTCCGTCGGCCTGATCGCCGCCGACGCCCGCGTCGGCGAACTGGGGCGGGCGCTGGCGGACGCGGGCGTGGACTGCCTCGCCCCCGGCGAGGAGACCTCCGCCGAAGCCCGCCTGACCCTGGTGCCGGCGTCCCTGGCCAAGGGCCTGGAGTACGACTGGGTGGTGCTGGACGAACCCGCCGCGGTGGTGGACGGCGAACCGGACGGGCGGACCGGCCTGCGCCGCCTGTACGTGGCCCTGACCCGGGCCGTCTCCGGGCTGACCGTCGTCCACTCCGCGCCCCTGCCGGAGCAGTTGGCCGCGCCCTGACCCGGTGTCCCCGCGGTCCCGCGGGACCGCGGGGACACCGCTGTGCGGGAAGGAGCCGCGGGCGGGCCGGTGCCGCCCGCACGGGCCCGTCCGCGACAATGGTTCCCATGGCCGCGACGACGCATCCCGCACACGAGGCACTGCTGACCCGCTGGAACGGGCTCCTGCGGGCCGTCCGCGACGAGGCGCAGGCGCCCGACCTCCCCGACCCCGCCCCCTACGGGCTGGAGCTGCTCCGCCGCTGGGCCGAGCCCCAGCGGCGCTACCACACCACCGACCACCTGCTGGCCGTCCTGGACCGCATCGACCTGCTCGCGGGCTACGCGGACGACGTGCAGAACGTCCGGCTCGCGGCCTGGTTCCACGACGCCGTCTACCTGCCGGACCGCTCCACCAACGAGGAGCGCAGCGCCCGCCTCGCCGAACGGGCCCTGCCCGAGGCCGGCGTGGACGCCGCCCGCGCCGCCGAGGTCGCCCGCCTGGTGCTGCTCACCCGGGACCACGACCCGGCCGAGGACGACCGGGACGGCGAGGTGCTGTGCGACGCCGACCTGGCGGTCCTCGCCTCCCCGCCCCAGGAGTACGCGGCGTACGCGGCCGCCGTCCGCGAGGAGTACGGCTTCGTCCCCGACGACGCCTTCCGCGCCGGCCGCGCCCGGGTCCTGCGCTCCCTGCTCGGCATGCCCCGGCTCTTCCGCACGCCGGAGGCGCAGGACCGCTGGGAGGACGTGGCCCGCCGCAACGCCGCCACCGAGCTGGAACTGCTCGAGGCCGCCGGCGCCGACACCGGGGCCGACACCGACGCCGGGGCCGGTACCGGGGCCGACACCGAATCGCGGTGACCGTCCCTCCCCGACGGGGTCCCTCCTCTGCGGGGTCCGTCCTCGCCGGGAGAGGGCGCCCCGGACGTGCAGGAGGTCCCGGCGGTCAGCCGACGGGCGTGCGCCGGCGGTGCTTGGGGCGGCGCAGGCCGGCGCCGGTCAGGCGGCGCAGCAGTTCCTTGCTGCCGACCTCGACGGCGCCCAGCCGGACCGCGTCCGCGTAGTGCTCCGAGGGGATGTCGTAGTGGTCGCGGTCGAAGGCCCGCGGGGGCGCGCCCAGCCGGGCCGCGAAGGCGTGCAGTTCGTCGAAGGATGCGTCGCTGACCAGGTGGGACCACATCCGGCCGTGGCCCGGCCAGGTCGGCGGGTCGATGTAGACGCTCACGGCCGCAGTGCCTCACCCAGTCGGCCCACGGGCGCCAGGGCGACCGTGTTCTTCTCGCACACCCAGTGCGGGTCCGGGCCGAGTTCGGGCTCGACCGTCAGGGCGTGCGGGTCGCCCTCGTCGCGGCACAGCGGGCACAGCGGCCACCGGCCGTACCGCTCCAGCAGGGCGTCCTGCACGTCCTGGGCGACCAGCCCGGCCAGGTAGTCGGCCCCCTCGGGCCACTGCTCCGCCCACCACCGCCGGTGCGCCACCGCGTCCTCGACCAGCGAGACGGTGTCCGGGTCGTCCACTCCGCAGGCCGACAGGTCGGCCAGGACGAGGGCACGGGCCGCGTGCAGAACCGGTTCGAGATCCATACGGACCATTGTCGCCCCCGCCCCGCCGCCCCCTTCTCCGCCCGGGCCGCCCCCTTCTCCCCCGGGACCGCCCGCTCCCCCGCCCGGGGCCGCCCGCCCGAACACCTGCGCCGTCGCCGTGTCCCGGCGAGAATCGGGAGTGGTGCACCCCGCACGACGCCCGCCCGGAAGGACTGTGATCCGCCATGAACACGTCGTCCCCCGCCCCGGGGATCCAGCGGCTGCGGCAGGAGCTGGAGTCACTGACCACCGAGGCGTTCCGCCCCGAACTCTCCGACATCGACCGGCTGGACACCCTGGAGATCGCCGGTCTGATGAACAGCGAGGACGCGGACGTGCCCACCGCCGTGACCGCGCAACTGCCCCAGATCGCCGCCGCGATCGACGCGATCGCCGAACGGATGGCCCGCGGCGGCCGGCTGGTCTACGCGGGCGCCGGCACCGCGGGCCGGCTCGGGGTCCTGGACGCCAGCGAGTGCCCGCCGACCTTCAACACCGACCCGGAGCAGGTCGTCGGGCTGATCGCCGGCGGCCCGGAGGCCGTGGTCGCCTCCGTCGAGGGGGCCGAGGACGACAGGGAACTGGCCGTCGCCGACCTCGAGCGCCTGGGCGTGGAGCCGGCGGACACCGTCGTCGGGATCTCGGCCTCGGGCCGCACCCCGTACGCGGTCGGCGCCGTCGAGCACGCCCGCTCCGTCGGGGCGCTCACAGTCGGCCTGGCCTGCAACGAGCGCACCCCCCTGGCCGCCGCGGCCGAGCACGGCATCGAGGTCGTCGTCGGGCCGGAGCTGCTCACCGGCTCCACCCGGCTGAAGGCGGGCACCGCCCAGAAGCTGGTGCTCAACATGATCTCGACCATCACGATGATCCGGCTGGGCAAGACCTACGGGAACCTGATGGTCGACGTCCGGGCCACCAACGAGAAGCTGCGGGCCCGTTCCCGCCGCATCGTCGCGCTGGCCACCGGCGCGTCGGACGAGGAGGTGGAGGAGGCCCTGGCCGCGACGGACGGCGAGGTGAAGAACGCGGTCCTGACCATCCTGGGCGGGGTCGACGCCCCCACCGCGGCCCGGCTGCTGGCCGAGTCCAGCGGCCGGCTGCGCCCAGCCCTCGACGCGGCCACGGGCCGGGCCCGCATGATGGGCGAGTGACGCCGCCGGGCGTCACCGGACGCCCGGACGCCGCGGCGCCCGGGAACGCCCGAGGGCGGCACCCCTTCCGGGGTGCCGCCCTCGAGTCCGTACCGGTGCCCGGCCGGGCTTCGGATCCGGGAGGATCAGAAGTCCATGCCGCCCATGCCGCCGGCCGCGTCGGCCGCCGGGGCGGCCTTCTCCGGCTTGTCGGCGATGACGGCCTCGGTGGTGAGGAAGAGCGCCGCGATGGAGGCGGCGTTCTGCAGCGCGGAGCGCGTGACCTTGGCCGGGTCGATGATGCCCTCGGCGATCAGGTCGACGTACTCGCCGGTGGCGGCGTTGAGGCCGTGGCCCGGGGTCAGGTTGCGCACCTTCTCCGCGACGACGCCGCCCTCGAGGCCGGCGTTGACGGCGATCTGCTTCAGCGGGGCCTCCAGGGCCAGCTTCACGATCGCGGCACCGGTGGCCTCGTCGCCCTCGAGCTCGAGCTTGTCGAAGACGGAGACGGTCTGGAGCAGGGCCACGCCGCCGCCGGCGACGATGCCCTCCTCGACCGCGGCCTTGGCGTTGCGCACCGCGTCCTCGATGCGGTGCTTGCGCTCCTTGAGCTCCACCTCGGTGGCCGCGCCGGCCTTGATGACGGCCACGCCGCCGGCCAGCTTGGCGAGGCGCTCCTGGAGCTTCTCGCGGTCGTAGTCGGAGTCCGACTGCTCGATCTCGGCGCGGATCTGGTTGACGCGGCCCTGGACCTGGTCGCTGTCGCCGGCACCGTCGACGATGGTGGTCTCGTCCTTGGTGATGACGACCTTGCGGGCGCGGCCGAGGAGCTCCAGGCCGGCGTTCTCCAGCTTGAGGCCGACCTCCTCGGAGATCACGGTGCCACCGGTGAGGATGGCGATGTCGCCGAGCATGGCCTTGCGGCGGTCGCCGAAGCCCGGGGCCTTGACGGCGACGGACTTGAAGGTGCCGCGGATCTTGTTGACCACCAGGGTGGACAGGGCCTCGCCCTCGACGTCCTCGGCGATGATCAGCAGCGGCTTGCCCGACTGCATGACCTTCTCCAGCAGCGGGAGCAGGTCCTTGACCGAGCTGACCTTCGAGTTGACGATCAGGATGTACGGGTCGTCGAGCGACGCCTCCATACGCTCCATGTCGGTGGCGAAGTAGGCGGAGATGTAGCCCTTGTCGAAGCGCATGCCCTCGGTGAGCTCGAGCTCGAGCCCGAAGGTCTGCGACTCCTCGACGGTGATGACGCCTTCCTTGCCGACCTTGTCCATCGCCTCGGCGATGAGCTCGCCGATCTGGGTGTCGGCGGCGGAGATGGAGGCGGTGGAGGCGATCTGCTCCTTCGTCTCCACGTCCTTGGCCTGCTCGAGCAGCTGGGCGGAGACGGCCTCGACGGCCTTCTCGATGCCGCGCTTGAGGGCCATCGGGTTGGCGCCCGCGGCGACGTTGCGAAGACCCTCGCGGACCAGCGCCTGGGCCAGGACGGTCGCGGTCGTCGTGCCGTCACCGGCGACGTCGTCCGTCTTCTTCGCGACCTCCTTGACCAGCTCGGCGCCGATCTTCTCGTAGGGGTCCTCGAGCTCGATCTCCTTGGCGATGGAGACACCGTCGTTGGTGATCGTGGGGGCGCCCCACTTCTTCTCCAGCACGACGTTGCGGCCCTTGGGGCCGAGCGTGACCTTGACGGCGTCGGCGAGCTGGTTCATGCCGCGCTCGAGGCCGCGCCGCGCCTCCTCGTCGAACGCGATGGTCTTGGCCATGTGAAGTGGTCCTCCCAGGACTGGGGGTCCCCCCGGACGAAGCCTGGGGGAGGTGGATTGCTCCGGACCGCGCTGGCGCCCGCGACGGACGGCCCTTGCCCGCGACGGTCCCTTTCCCGCCACGGTCGGGGCCTCACCGACCCGGTCCTCGTTGTCACTCTCAACCGCAGAGTGCTAACCAATGATTAGCACTCGGCCCCTGCGAGTGCAAGCAGGAAGGTACTTCCCGGCCCCGTTCCCCGGCCTGTTGGCGGAGCGCCGCCGACCCGGCCGCCGGCCCGGCCGCGGTCCGCGCACACGTCGGCGGGCCCGCGCCCCGTGGAGGGGGTGCGGGCCCGCCGGTGAAGACCGTTGTGCCGCGGAAGGCTCAGCCGGCCACGCGGACCATGTCCGCCTGAGGTCCCTTCTGGCCCTGCGAGATCTCGAACTCGACCCGCTGGCCTTCTTCCAGGGTGCGGTAGCCGTCCATCTGGATCGCGCTGTAGTGGACGAACACGTCCGCACCACCGTCGACCGCGATGAAGCCGTACCCCTTCTCCGCGTTGAACCACTTGACGGTGCCCTGAGCCATTCCTAACTCCCCTATTGCCGGCCCTTTCACGGATCCGCACTGCACGGACCCTGGTCACAACAGCGCCGGAACGCGTCGACCGCCGCTGAATGTATCTGCCCGGATGCCCAGAGCAACAGGTCACTCGGACGAGAATTCGAGGCGGGGAGAATCCGGAATATCCGCAGAAAAGGCGTGATCGCAGGGCATTGCGGACCGGATAAATGCGGCAATCCACACAAAAGGCGCGGCATTTTGGCGATAAATCGCCGTGCGGGGCCGTGCGCCATCTCGGGCCAGAGCATGACCGGGCGCAGTGGTTTGTGCGGGGAACGGTGAAACTCTACCGCGCTTCGACCCCTCCCCCGCACGCGGGCGCCCCGCCCACCGCGCAGGTGGACGGGGCGCGGGCGGACGGGGCGCGGAACGCGCGGGGCGCTCGGCTGCGCCGGGGTCAGCAGCCGCCGGCCACCGCCGGGATGATGGAGACGCCGACGCCGTCCGGGGTCGGCGTCTGCAGGCCCTCCACGAAGCGCACGTCGTCGTCGTTGACGTACACGTTCACGAACCGGCGCAGCTTGCCGGTGTCGTCGAGCACGCGGGCGGCGATGCCGGTGTGGTTCTTCTCCAGCGACTCGATGACCTCGGCCAGGGTCGCGCCCTCGGCGGTCACCTCGGCCCTGCCGCCGGTGTAGGTGCGCAGGATGGTCGGGATGCGGACGTTGACGCTCATGCGAGGCCTGCCTCTCGGCTGTTCCGGTCGTCGGTGGTGTGCTTGCGGAAGAAGTCCGCGTCGCGGAGGGAGTCCAGGTCCGGGCGGACGACCGCGGAGGGCCCGGTGGTGGGGGCGACCGCGTCCAGGGTCTTGAGCCCGTCGCCGGTGTTGAGGACGACGGTCTCGGCCGCCGGGTCCAGCTGCCCGGACTCGATCAGCTTGCGCAGCACGCCGACGGTCACGCCGCCCGCGGTCTCCGCGAAGATGCCCTCGGTGCGGGCCAGCAGCTTGATGGCGTCGACGACCTCTTCGTCGGTGACGTCCTCGACGGCGCCGCCGGTGCGGCGGGCGATGTCGAGCACGTACGGGCCGTCCGCCGGGTTGCCGATGGCGAGGGATTTGGCGATGGTGTCCGGCTTGACCGGGCGGACCACGTCGTGGCCGTTCTTGAAGGCGGTGGAGACCGGGGAGCAGCCGGCCGCCTGGGCGCCGAAGATCCGGTAGGGCTTCTCCTCGACCAGGCCCAGCCCGATCAGTTCCTGCAGGCCCTTGTCGATCTTGGTGAGCTGGGATCCGGAGGCGATGGGGACGACGATGTTGTCCGGCAGCCGCCAGCCGAGCTGCTCGCAGATCTCGTACGCCAGCGTCTTGGAGCCCTCGCCGTAGTAGGGGCGCAGGTTGACGTTGACGAAGCCCCAGCCCTCGCCCAGCGGATCGCCGATGAGCTCGGAGCAGAAGCGGTTGACGTCGTCGTAGTTGCCCTCGATGCCGACCAGGTCGCCGCCGTAGACGGCGGCCATGACGACCTTGCCCGCCTCCAGGTCGTGCGGGATGAACACGCAGGACTTGAAGCCCGCCCGGGCCGCGGCGGCGCCGACCGCGCCGGCCAGGTTGCCGGTGGAGGAGCAGGACAGGGTGGTGAAGCCGAAGGCGCGGGCCGCCTCGACGGCGATGGCCACCACCCGGTCCTTGAAGGAGTGGGTGGGGTTGCCCGAGTCGTCCTTGACGTGCAGGCCGCCGGTCACGCCCAGCTCGCGGGCCAGGTTGTCGGCCCTGACCAGCTTGGTGAAGCCGGGGTTCATGGTGGGGCGGGAGGCCACGTCCGCCGGGACCGGCAGGAGCGGGGCGTAGCGCCAGATGTTGTCAGGGCCCGCCTCGATCGCCGCGCGCAGGGCCTCGGGGTCGCCGCTCGGGAACTCGTAGGCCACTTCGAGCGGCCCGAAACACTCCTGACAGGCGAAGACCGGGCCGAGCGGGAACCGCTCCCCGCACTCGCGGCACGACAGCGCCACGGCGGGGCCGAAGGCGGTGTCCCGGTCGGTTTCGGGGGCGCCGGTGGTGCCGGGAGCGCTGGTGGTGGCAATCGTCTGCACAGCCATATGGCGAGGCCTCTCTCCTCATCTTCCCCGGACGTATTTCGCCACAGGACGGACTTGGCACCTTCCCCGCCGGGGCCTCGCGTCGCTGCGAGTGCCGGCTGGAGGGTTGCCGGGGCTTCAACGGGCCGTTCCCTCTGCCCCTCTGGATGAGCGGTATGGCACCTGGCGCGGAAAAGCGCGCACAGGGCGTTTGTCGAGGCCGGACAACGCCGAGATGCGAAGGTCGTGCCTCGTGTCCAAGACTGTAACCGACGGCCCGCAGGCGGGTCCGTGACGTCCGTTTGTCGAGACGGACGTCACGCGTCCGGTGCGGAGCCCGGCCCCGAGGAACGGAGCGATTCCATGATTGACGAAGTGGAGCGCTGGCTCGGTCGGCGTTCGTGGAACGTGTCCGACCGGTCGAAGGACGAGCTGCTCGCCGCCAAGAGGGCCGCGGGCCCGCGCGGGACGGTCAGTGTGGTCCTGCCCGCACTCAACGAGGAGGAGACGGTCGGCGCGATCGTCACCGCGATCCGCGAGGAGCTGGTGGAGGGCCTGCCGCTCGTCGACGAGCTGGTGGTGGTCGACTCCGCCTCCACCGACCGCACGTCCGAGGTGGCCGCCGCCGCGGGCGCCGTCGTCCACCACCGCGACTCGATCCTGCCGCACATACCCGCGGTGCCGGGCAAGGGCGAGGTGCTGTGGCGCTCGCTGCACGTCACCGGCGGGCAGATCGTCTGCTTCGTCGACGCGGACCTGCGCGACTTCGACCCGGCGTTCGTGCTCGGCATCGTCGGCCCCCTCCTGACCGAGCCGGACGTGGACCTCGTCAAGGCGATGTACGACCGGCCGCTGGAGACCGGCGCCTCGACCGTCCCGGCGGGCGGCGGGCGGGTCACCGAGCTGGTCGCCCGGCCCCTGCTGAACATGCACTGGCCGCAGCTGGCCGGTTTCGTCCAGCCGCTCGGCGGCGAGTACGCGGCCCGGCGCTCGCTGCTGGAGCGGCTGCCGTTCCCGGTCGGCTACGGCGTGGAGCTGGGGATGCTGGTGGACGCCCTGGAGCTGGTCGGCCTGGACGCGCTCGCCCAGGTGGACGTCGGGGTGCGCCACCACCGGCACCAGGACGGCCAGGCCCTGGGCCGGATGGCCGCGACGATCTACCACACCGCGATGTCCCGGCTGGCCCGCACCCACCTGGTGCGGCCGGTGCTGACCCAGTTCGAGCGGGCGGCGGACGGCGGCTTCGAACCGCAGGTCCACCCGGTCGTCTCCCAGGAGCGCCCGCCGATGCTCCGCATCCCCGAGTACCGCGCCGCACGGGCCGCCTGAGCCGGACCGGTGCCCCGCCCCGCCCGGCCCGGGCGGCCGGGCGGGCGTGGAGGGTGCGCCCCGCCGCGCCCTCCCACACGCCCCTCGCACCACTCCCGTCACGCGCTCGCACGTTTGAGCGCCCTGCCGTGCGGCAAGGCTGGCGGCATGGTCTCTCATCGGGCTGCCCGGATCCTGGTCGCCTCCAACCGAGGTCCCGTCTCGTTCACGGTCCGCGACGACGGCGGGCTCTCCGTCAGGCGCGGCGGCGGCGGACTGGTGTCGGGGCTGAGCGCGATCGGCCCCGACGCGGACGCCCTGTGGGTGTGCGCGGCACTGTCCGACGGCGACCGGGAGGCCGCCCGCCGCGCCGACCACGGCCGGCTGGACCCCACCGAGACCGGCGGCCGGCGGGTCCGCATGCTCGACATCGACGCCGCGACCTTCGCCGACGCCTACAACGGCATCGCCAACTCGGTCCTGTGGTTCGTCCACCACATGCTCTACCAGACCCCGCTGGAACCGGTCTTCGACTCGGATTTCGAACGCCAGTGGGCCTCCTACGAGGCGTACAACGCGGCGTTCGCCGACGCACTGGCCGAGGAGGCCGCGGAGGGCTCCGAGGTCCTCGTGCAGGACTACCACCTCACCCTCGTCCCCGGAATGCTCCGGGAACGCCGGCCCGACCTGCGGATCGGCCACTTCTCCCACACCCCGTGGGCCCCGGCCGACTACTACCGGCTGCTGCCGGACGACGTGGCCGCCGAGGTGCTGGGCGGCATCCTCGGCGCCGACCGCGCCGCCTTCCTGACCCGCCGGTGGGCCGAGGCGTTCGCCGGGTGCTGCACGGAGGTCCTGGGCGCGCGGGTCGAGCGCGACGGGCACGAACTGCGGGTGGTCCACGACGGCCGCACCACGCGGATCGGCGTGCACGGCCTGGGCGCCGACGCCGACTTCCTGCGCGAGCGCGCGCGCCGCGACGACGTGGAGGAGCGGCTCGCCGCCCTGCGCGAGGAGGTCGGCCCGGACCGCAAGGTGATCGTGCGCGTGGACCGCACCGAACTGTCCAAGAACATCGTGCGCGGCCTGCTCGCCTACCGGCGGCTGCTCACCGACCACCCCGAGTGGCGCGGCCGGGTCGTGCACCTCGCCTTCGCCTACCCATCGCGCCACGACCTCGCCGTCTACCGCGAGTACACCGACCGCGTGCGCCGGCTGGCCGAGGAGATCGACGCCGAGTTCTCCACGCCGGACTGGAAACCGCTGGTCCTGCACGTCAGGGACGACTTCGCCCGCTCCCTGGCGGCCTACCGGATGGCCGACGTGGCCCTGGTCAACCCGATCCGGGACGGCATGAACCTGGTCGCCAAGGAAGTGCCGGTGATCTCCGAGTCCGGCTGCGCCCTCGTGCTCTCCCGCGAGGCCGGAGCGGCCGCGGAGCTGGCCGAGGACGCCCTGATGGTCAACCCGTACGACATCGGGGCGACCGCGCGCGCCCTGCACGAGGCCCTGTCGATGCCGGACGCCGAACGCGCCGAGCGCGCCAAGCGGCTGGCCGCCGCCTCCACCGCCCTCCCCCCGCAGGCCTGGTTCCTCGACCAGCTCGAGGCCCTGCGCGCCTGAGGGCGCCCGACCCCGCGCGGCCGCGTCCGGCTGTGCGGGGCCGTACGGGGCCGTGCGCGGCCGGGCCCGTCAGGCGCCGAGGGCCGTGGCCAGGGAGCCCAGCAGGCCGACGACGCCCCCGGGGCCGTCGACGACGAGGTCGGCGCGGGCGGCCAGCTCGGCCACCTCCTCGCTGCCGCTGCACACCAGCAGGCCGGCGATCCCCTCGCCGCGCAGTTCCTCCACGGCGCCGAAGGCGGCGAGGTCGCCCAGGTCGTCGCCCGCGTAGAGGACGGACCCGGCCCCGGACTCCCGGAGGTAGCCGGCGAGCGCGATGCCCTTGTCCATGCCCGGCGGTCGCAGCTCCAGCACCATGCGGCCCGGTTCGAGGTGGAGGCCGTGCCGGTCGGCCAGCTCGCGCAGCGGGGCGTGCAGCAGGTCGAACGCGGCCTGCGGGCGGGCGGCGCGGCGGGTGTGCACCGCGACGGCCCGGCCGCCCTTGTCCTCGACGTGCACGCCCGCCAGGTCCGCCGCGGCCGGGCCGGAACCGGCGCCCTCCAGGAGGGCGGGCAGTTCGTCGCGCGCGGCCCGCACCCCGGGGTGCGGCGGCGGCGCGCTGACCGTCCCGGTGGAGGCCTCCCAGCGCTCGGCGCCGTAGTGGCCCAGGACGGTCATGCGGTCCAGGCCGGGGACGCCGGCGAAACCCCCGTACCGCACGGCGACCTCCGCCGGGCGGCCGGTGATCACCACGACCGACCCGATCCGGGGGGCGAGGCGGGCGAGGGCGGCCACCGCGCCGGGGTGCGCCCGGGCGTCCTCGGGCCTGGCGACGATCGGCGCCAGCGTCCCGTCGAAGTCGAGGGCGACCACGGCCCGCTCCGGGGCGGCCAGCAGCGCTTCGAGCCCCGCGCGGCCCTGGGGGGTTCTGGGTTCTGGGGTTGCGGCCATGGGCGGACACTACCCACACACGCCCCGGCCGTACCTGCGGGTCAGCGCCGGCCGCGGCGCGCCTCGCGCATCCGCCGCAGCCGGTTGACCGTCACGGGGTCGTGGGCGAGCGCCTCCGGCACGTCCAGCAGGGCGTTGAGCAGCTGGTAGTAGCGGGTGGGCGGGATCCCCAGGCGCTCCCGCACCGCCCGCTCCCGCTGCGCCGGCGTGCGCCACTGGCGCCGGGCGATGTCCAGCACCGCGAGGTCGAGCTCGGAGAGTCCGCCCGGGCGCCCCCGCGGCTCCTCCCCTGGGCGGGATCCGGCACCGGGATCGCGTCCGGGACCGGGTTCGGGGCCGGCCTCGGGGCTGTTTTCGGGACCGGGTTCGGGGCCGGGCCCGCGTCCGGCTCCGGGTTCTGCCTCGGTGTCGGGTCCGGGGCCTGCGACGGGCTCCGGCCCGGCCTGCTCCGCGGGCAGCGCGGGGCCGCCGCCCGCCTCTTCCGGCAGTGGCTGTTCTCCGCGCCGCGCGTCCTCGCCCATCTCTCACCCACTACCCGGCAGAACGGTGATTCCGCCTGATCAGACCTCCAATCTAGCCCGGGAGACGGACAGTCTCCGGTCGACGGGGCGGACCTCCGCGGACAGTGGACTAGACCTGTTGACCGCACATCGGCAACACTGTTGCGCGTGAGACACGTCATCGCCCTGGATGTGGGCGGCACCGGGATGAAGGCGGCCCTGGTGGGGCCGGACGGCGCCCTGCTGCACCGCGCGCTGCGGCCGACCGGCCGGGAGCACGGGCCCGAGGCCGTGACCGAGGCGGTCCTGCGGTTCGCCGAGGACCTGCGGGCGCACGGTGAGCGCGAGTTCGGCGAGCCGGCGGCCGCGGCCGGGGTCGGCGTACCCGGTGTGGTGGACGCCGGGACCGGGTCCGTCGCCTACTCGGCCAACCTCGGCTGGCGCGACGTCCCCCTGCGCTCCCTGCTCTCCGAGCGGCTCGGGGGCGTGCCCGTGGCCCTCGGCCACGACATGCGCGCCGGAGGACTGGCCGAGGGCCGCCTGGGCGCCGGCCGCGGGGTGGACCGGTTCCTCTACCTCGCCCTGGGCACCGGCATCTCCGCCGCGATCTGCATCGACGGCCGGATCGAGGCCGGGGCCCACGGCAGCGCCGGGGAGATCGGCCACGTGGTCGTCCGCCCCGGCGGGCCGGCCTGCGGGTGCGGCGGGCGCGGCTGTCTGGAGAGCCTGGCCTCCGCCTCCGCCGTGGCCCGCGAGTGGGCCGCGGCCTGCGGCGACCCGGGGGCCACCGCCGAGGACGCGGCGCGCGCCGTCGAGGCGGGAGACCCCCGCGCCCGGCGGGTGTGGGACGGGGCGGTCTCCGCCCTGGCCGACGGCCTCCTCGTCTGCATCACCCTTCTGGACCCCCGGGCCCTGATCGTCGGCGGCGGGCTGGCCGGGGCCGGGGAGACGCTGTTCGCGCCCCTGCGCGCCGCGCTCGCCGAGCGCGTCGTCTTCCAGACCCTCCCCACGGTCCTCCCCGCGGCCCTGGGCGACAACGCGGGCTCCCTGGGGGCGGGGCTGCTCGCCTGGGACCTGCTCCCGGACGGCGCCGAGCCCGCCGACGCCGCGTCCGCCGCGGGTCCGGCCGTCTCCGTCGAGGCGGCCGCCCGATGACGGGGCCGACCGTGCTGACGGGCGCCCGTGCCGTGCTGCCCGGCGGGGTCGCCGAGGGCGCCGTCCTGGCCGTCGAGGGCGGCCGGTTCACCGAGCCGCCTCCCGGTCCGGTGCCGCCGCAGTCGGTCGTCGACCTGTCCGGGTACTGGGTCGTCCCCGGCTTCGTGGACCTGCACGTCCACGGCGGCGGCGGGGCCTCGTACTCCGCCGGGACGGCCGAGGAGGCGCTGGCCGTCGCCGCGCTGCACCGCCGCCACGGCACCACGACCACCGTGGCGTCCACCGTCACCGGCGGCCTGGACGACCTGGCGCGCCAGGCGGCCGTCCTGTCCGAGCTGGTGGAGCAGGGGGACCTGGCCGGCATCCACTTCGAGGGGCCGTTCATCAGCCCCGGCCGCTGCGGCGCCCACGACCCGGCGCTGCTGCGCAACCCCGACCCGGCGGACGTGCGCCGGCTGGTGGAGGCCGCACGCGGCGCGGCGCGGATGGTGACCCTCGCACCCGAGCTGCCCGGCGGCCGGGAGTCCGTGCGGCTGCTCGCCGACCTGGGCGTGATCGCCGCCGTCGGGCACACCGACGCCGACTACGAGACCGTGCTGAAGGCGGTGGACGCCGGGGCGAGCGTCGCCACGCACCTTTTCAACGCCATGCCCGCCGTCGGCCACCGCGCGCCGGGGCCGGTCCCCGCGCTGCTGGAGGACGAGCGGGTGACCGTCGAGCTGATCAACGACGGCGTGCACCTGCACCCCTCGGTGCTGGGGCTGGCGTTCCGGGCGGCCGGCGACCGGCGGGTGGCGTTCGTCACCGACGCCATGGGGGCCGCCGGCGCGGGGGACGGCCGGTACCGGCTGGGCCCGCTGCGGGTCCGGGTGGAAGGCGGTGTGGCGCGGCTGGACGAGGGCGGCGCCATCGCGGGCAGCACCCTGACCATGGACCGGGCGTTCAAACGGGCCGTCACGGTGGACGGCCTGACGGTGGAGCAGGCCGTGCGGGCGGTGTCGGCGACCCCGGCGCGGCTGCTCGGGCTGTCCGACCGGATCGGTTCGCTGGAGCCCGGCAAGGACGCCGACCTGGTGGTCCTGGACTCCGGCTTCGACCTGGCCGGGGTCATGCGGCGCGGCGAGTGGGTGGTGCGCCCCGGGGAGCGGTGAGCGCGCCGCCGTCGGGCGGGCCGGTCCGGAGTCCCGTGGGGCCGTGTTCCGGCAGGTCCGGGCTCTGGGCCGATCATCGCTTCTTTGGCATGATCACTCGCGCACAGCCAAGCGCGCCACCCAGGGAGGGGTGTTCCGGGTGATCCTGACGGTCACGCTCGACACCGTCCTCGACGTCACCCACCGTCTGGGCGGGCCGCTCGTCCCGGGCGCCGTCCACCGGGTGCCGGAGGTCGTCGAACGGCCCTGGGGCGGGGGGCTGGGGGCCGCCCGGGTGCTCGCCGCGCTCGGCCGGCCGGTCACCGCGCTCGGCTTCGCGGGCGGGACCACCGGAGAGCTGCTGCGCCGTCACCTCGCGGGGGCGGAAGGGCCGTTGACGGACGCCCTGCTGCCGGTTGGCGGCGCCACCCGGCGGACCGTGACCGTGGTGGAGCCGGACGGCGGGGCGACCGTGCTCGACGGGCCGGGGCCGACCGTCACCCCCGCCGAGTGGGCCGCCCTCCTGGACGCCTACCGGGACCTGCTGGAGGAGGCGGAGGCCGTGGCGCTGTGCGGCGGCCTGCCGCGCGGCCTGCCGGTCGGCTCGTACGCGGACCTGGTGCGCGAGGCGCGCGGCCGCGGCGTCCCGGTGCTGCTGGGGTCCGGCGGAGAGGCGCTGCGCCGCGGGGTGGCCGCGCGGCCGGACGTGCTCGCGCCGGGCCGCGGGGAGCTGGCCCGCCTCACCGGGAGCACCGAGCCCGAACCGGCCGCCCAGGACGCACGGCGCCGCGGGGCCCGGGCCGTGGTCGTCCCGGCCGGGGCGGGGAGGATGCTCGCGGTGACGGCGGAGGGCTCCTGGTGCGCCTCGGTCACCGGCCGCCCGGCGGCCGGGGCGGTGCCGCCGGCCGACGGCCCCGCCGGCGCCGGCGACGGCGTGGTGGCGGGCCTGCTGGCCGGGCTGGCCGACGGCCTGGACTGGCCCGGGCGGCTGGCCGGGGCGCTCGCCCTGTCCGCGGCGTCGGCTGCCGACGGGACCGACCGCGGGGCCCGCGCCCGTGCCCTGTTGGAGGTGGACGTGCGGCCCTGCCCGCACTGACCGACCGCCCCGGCCCCCGCATCGGGGGCCGGGGCGGTCGCGGCGGTCGCGGGGAGGCGGCGCTACTTCTCGATGTGCCCCTGTTTCAACCACACCTTGTCGAGGTTGAAGCCGCACTTGTCGCCGTCTTCGCAGGAGATCTTGAGGGTGTTGGTGCCCTTGTTGAGGTTCACCCAGGAGTAGGTCTCGGTCCACGCCTTGGACCATTCCTTCTGCCCGGTGAAGTTCCCCATGTTTATCTTCCGGTCCTGCGCGGTGCCGTTGACCGTCAGGGTCGGGGTGGCGGTCTCGCCGGCGTTGCCGTAGCCGATGTAGAAGGTGTACGGGCCCGCCTCGGGGACGTCGAAGGTCCAGGTCGCCGAGGCGCCGACGACGTTCATGTGGTCGACGTAGGCGCCGTTGGGGCCGCTGGCCCCGGCGTGCTCGGTGCTGGCGGTGGCCCCGCCGTCGAGCCGCAGGCTGTTGGCGAACGCGGTGAGGGTCTTGAACTTCTTGGCGTCCTTCTTGTCCTTGCCCTTGTCGTCCCCGTCGGCGGCCTTGTTGTCGGGGTCCTCGCCGCCGGGATCGGCCGGGGCGGTGGCGGCGGGGTCGTCGGCCTGCTTCTCGTCGTCGTCACCGCTGCTGAGCGCGGCGACGGAGATGCCGACGACGACGGCCGCGACGACCGCGATCGCTCCGATCAGCAGCCCCTTGCGGTTGGGCCCGCCGCCCTGGGCCGCCCCGGCCGCCTGGCGGCTCGCCGCCCGCCCGCCGGGGGCGGCCGGCCCCTGGCCCCCGGGCTGGGGCTGGGGCTGGGGCGCCTGCGGGGGGTAGCCGTAGCCGCCGGGGACGGACGGCCTGCGCTCGCCCACCCGGGAGACCTGGTTGTAGGAGGTGCGGGGCACGCCGGGCTGCCCCGCCGTGCCCTGCCCGGCGCCCTGCTCACCCTCGCCGCGGTACAGGTAGGCGAACGGGTCGTCGTTCTCGGGCGTGCCGTTGGGACCGGCCGTCATCCGCTAGCTCACTCCTCAGTGCATCTGATCATGGCGCACACACGCTCGACGATCCATACCAGGGCCGGCACCGGCCCGACAGGAACCGTCTGTGCGGATGATCAAAGTTCATGATCGTTCAACCGCCGACACACTGCGTGTTCACTGTGTGTACCACGGTGCGGTGCGGACATAGCTGACCCGTCGCAGCCTACCTGCCCCGGGCCCCGCGCCTCTTCCGGTGTGACGGAACCGGAGGCTCCGCGGTTCCGCGGAACGCGGCTCGGAGGCGGTCCGGGAGGGCCCTCAGCCCACCCGGCGGTGGGACCGGGAACGGGACCGCTTCTCGACGTACATCCGCTGGTCGGCCGACTGCAGCACCTCGTCGGCGGTCATCCCGCACCCCGCCCAGCTGACGCCGAAACTGGCCCCGACCCGCACCGTCCTGCCCTCGACGCGGATCGGCGGGGCGATCGCGCTGCGCAGCCGCACCCCCAGGTCCTCGGCGTCCTCCCGGCCCAGCCCGTCCGCCAGGACGACGAACTCGTCGCCGCCGAGCCGGGCGACCGTGTCGCCGTCGCGCACCGCGGCGGCCAGCCTGCGGGCCACCTCGACCAGCACGGCGTCGCCGACGTGGTGGCCGTAGCGGTCGTTGATCGCCTTGAAACCGTCGAGGTCGCAGAAGAGCACGGCGACCCCTTTCTCGCCCTGCGTCCCTCCGCCGGGGAGGGTGTCGGGGGAGACGACGTGCACGTGGTGCTCGATGAGGGAGGGGAAGCAGTCGGGTGCGTAGCTGTAGGGGTGCTCGTAGCCGTTGTGCGTGTCCGGGCCCGGTGGTCCGCCGGGGCCGGCGACGGCGGTCTGCGGCCGGTCGCACAGCCGGCCGGCCAGCCTGGAGCGCAGCTCGGCGGCGTTGGGCAGTCCGGTCAGGCTGTCGTGGCTGGCGCGGTGCGCCAGTTGCAGTTCGCGCCGCTTGCGCTCCTCGATGTCCTCCACGTGGGTGAGCAGGGCGCGCGGGCCGTCGGTGGCGTCCGCGACCACCGAGTTGCGCAGCGAGACCCACACGTAGGAGCCGTCGCGGCGGGCCAGGCGCAGTTCCGCCCGGCCGCCCTCGGCGGAGGTGCGCAGCAGGACGCCCAGGTCGTCGGGGTGGACGAGGTCGGCAAAGGCGTAGCGGCGCAGGGAGGCCGCGGAGCGGTCGAGGAGCCGGCACAGGGCGTCGTTGGCCTTGAGGAGCTTGCCGTTCTGGTCCCCGCCGAGCTCGGTGATGGCCATGCCACTGGGGGCGAATTCGAACGCCTGGCGGAAGCTCTCCTCGCTGGCGCGCAGCGCCTGCTGCTCGCGCTCCAGCCGGACCAGCGCGCGCTGCATGTTGGCGCGCAGCCGGGCGTTGGTGATGGCGATGGACGCCTGGAAGGCGTACATCTGCAGGGCCTCGCGGCTCCAGGGCCCGGGGCGTCTGCCGCCCCGGGGGCGGTCGACGGAGATGACGCCCAGGAGTTCGCCGTTGGAGCTGTACATGGGGGCGAAGAGGCAGTCGTGGGGGTGCCAGGCGTCGGGGTCGGCGGAGGGTGCGCCGGTCCTGGACCACAGGGGGACGTCGCCGGAGGCCCAGCCGTGGTCGTGCGGCACGAAGCGCAGCTCGCCCCACTGCTCGCCGACCGCGAGGAGCCGTTCCCACGACTCGCGGGAGCCCACGGCGCCGGTGAGCACCGAGGTGGCGTCCGGGTCGCCGGAGACGGCGGCGACCACGAGGTCCCCGTCGTTGTGGACGAGGTTCACCGCGGCCATCTCGAATCCCAGGCCGTTGACGACCCCGTCGACGACGACCTGCAGCGTCTCTGCCAGGCTGCGGGCGGTGTTGAGGTCCGCCACCATCTGGTGCAGTTGGCGCAGGGTCGCCAACCGGACGTACGGCTCCGACTCGGTTTCCATCGCTCTCCCCGAGCCCTCGACAACAACTCCTGATTTCTTATCGTCCGATTGCCACGGCCACTGAATCACAGCGAGCAGTTCGCCCGGTACACAGGGTCAACAATTAAGACCCCATGTGACCCAAGTCACAGCTGTATGTGAAAGATTGATTACAGAACGTTCGATTCCGCCTTCACGTCCTCAACACGCTCGGTCCGCGGTCCTGGTCCCCGGACCGGTCCCGGGGCCGGTCCGGGGACCGATGCCCGGACACCCCCGACCGGGCTAACGTTCGAGATGTGTTGCCATCACATACAGGCCGGATCCCGTCGTCCCCGCCCGTCCGACATGCTGGAGGAATGCCCTCTCCGCACGAGCCCCCCGCACCGGTCCCGGCCGCAGAGCACCGGGTGAGCCCCGACGAGTTCCGCGCCGCCCTGTCCAGGCTGGCCGGCGGAGTCGTCCTCCTCACCGCCCACGACGAGGACGAGGGCCCGCACGGCGAGGACGTCGGCATGACCGCCACCGGGTTCATGTCCGTCTCGCTCGAGCCGCCCCTGGTCCTGGTCAGCGTGCGCGAGGGGTCCCGCATGGACGACCTGCTCTCCCGGCAGCCCCTGTGGGCGGTCTCGGTCCTCTCGGAGAGCCAGCGGCACATCGCCGGGCGCTTCGCCATGCGCGGCCGGCTCAGCGACCGGCTGCTGTTCGAGGACGTCCCCTACTACCGCGGCGCCTTCTCGGGCTCTCCCGTCCTGGGCGGGGCGCTCGCCGTAGTGGAGTGCCGGACCGAACAGCGCGTGCCCGCCGGTGACCACACGCTGGTCGTCGGACGGGTGCTCGACGCGTCGACCCCCAGCGCGGGCGGCAACCCGCTGACGTACTTCCGCGGCCGCTACCGCTACCTGCGCTGACGGTCCGACCCCCGGCCCCGGAGCCCCCGGCCCCCGGAGCCCCCGGCCCCCGGAGCCTCCGGGCCCCGGCCGGTCACGTCCAGTCGCGGCCCGAGCGCCCGCCCTTGATGTCGCCGCGGCGGCGCTTCTCCCGCAGCCTGCGCTCGTTGATGCCGCGCGGGACCTTCGTCGGACGCCGGGGCCGGGGCGGCGGCGCCGTCGCCTCGGCCAGCAGCGAGGCCATCCGGGCGGCGGCGGTCTCGCGGTTGCGCCACTGCGAGCGGTGCTCGGAGGCCCGTACGACCAGCACTCCCCCCACCAGGCGCCCGGCGAGCCGCTCCAGGGCCCGCTCCTTCCACACCGGGGGGAGGGCGTTCGAGGCTGCCAGGTCGTAGCGCAGCTCCACCTGGGTGTCCGAGGTGTTCACGTGCTGGCCGCCGGGCCCGGAGGAACGGGAGAAGCGCCACACCAGCTCGGCCTCCGGAACCGAGACCGGGCCGCGGACGCGTATGTCGGCAGGCATGACGCCATGATCCCCCGGTCCGGGGCCCGCCGTCACCCGATTTGCCCTGCAAGGAACCGGCGGACGGTGCCGTCACGTTGGAGGGGGTAACGGTAGCGTCGTCGGCGGGGACGAAACCCCCGCACCCTCGACGCAGGATCCAGGAAAGGGACATCCATGGCTGTAAGCCTGTCCAAGGGCGGCAACGTCTCCCTCACCAAGGAGGCCCCGGGCCTGACCGCCGTCACGGTCGGCCTCGGCTGGGACGTCCGGACCACCACGGGCACGGACTTCGACCTCGACGCCAGTGCCATCGCCGCGAACTCCGCCGGCAGGGTCGTCTCGGACCAGCACTTCGTCTTCTTCAACAACAAGCAGACCCCGGACGGCACCATCGTCCACACCGGTGACAACCTCACCGGCCAGGGCGAGGGCGACGACGAGCAGATCAACGTCAACCTGCAGGGCCTGCCGGCCGACGTCGAGAAGATCGTCTTCCCGGTCTCGATCTACGACGCCGAGACCCGCAGCCAGAACTTCGGCCAGGTCCGCAACGCCTTCATCCGCGTCGTCAACCAGGCCAACGGCACCGAGATCGCCCGCTACGACCTCACCGAGGACGCCGCCACCGAGACCGCCATGGTCTTCGGCGAGCTCTACCGCCACGGCGCCGAGTGGAAGTTCCGCGCCGTCGGCCAGGGCTACGCCTCCGGCCTGGCCGGCATCGCCTCCGACTTCGGCGTCAACGTCTGACGCACCGCGACCGTCCCCCCTCCGGCACCGGAACCCCGCGCGGGTTCCGGTGCCGGAGCGTTTCGGGGCCGGGTCGTTTCGGGGCCGGGGCGATTCGGGGCCCGCGGCACGGCGGCTCCGCGATTCCCCCGCCAAAAGCCCCCCCGTTTCACCGCTCCCTCACATTCCCCCTCCCCCGCCTATTCGGCTCGGGTCGCCGGGAAAAAATCCCGCCTTTGAGGGCTTTCCCCTGGTGTACGATTCCCAGGGATTCGGTAATCCGCCGGGAGGCACAGTGGAAAGGGAGCCGTCCCACGGTTCGGCTGCACGGAACGGCCCGGAACTGCTGGAGGAAATGGAACTCCGATTCGCGGACTGGTTACGGCGGGACGGCGCGACCGCGGTCCTGGAGGAGCCCCGGCTCCCCCTCGACCCGGAGACCCTGGGAGAAATTCTGCGGAGCCTGGGCGCCGGGGACGGGAAAATTCCCGGGCGCATCGCCCCGGAACTCCCTCCCGGATTTCGCCCGTCGCGTTTCCGGAGGACTCCTGAAGCGATTCACCGGCCGCCCCCGCCGAATCGCTGAGAACCGGCCGCCCCTGAAATGCGGCAGGGGGGCCGCCGGTGCTGCGGCCCGGGGCGCCGCCGGAAGGCGCGCGCCGGGCGGCCGTCACCGTACGGCCGCCGCCGGGCGGTTCCCGCCGGGAGCCGCCCACGAGCGGGGCGCGCAGTGGCTCCGCAGGGCCCGGACGGTGCCGGACTCGCGCCGCTCCGGCGGGCGGGCCTCCTCGCCCCCGGCCCCCGCGAGCGTCGCCAGGGCCACCGTGAGTGCCGCCAGTTCCGCTGGGGTCGGACTGCCCCTGAGGACCCGCGCGAGGACCGGCCCGGCCGGCCCCCCTCCGGAGCCGGTCCCCCCGGAACCGGTCTCCCCGGAGCCGGTCCCCCCGGTGTGCGCCTCCCCGGGGCGCGCCCTTCCGGCCGTCATGCCGGGGGGTTTCCGTGCTTGCGGGCGGGCAGTTGCGCGTGCTTCTCCCGCAGGACGTCCAGCGAGCGGATCAGGACCCGGCGGGTGTCGGCCGGGTCGATGACGTCGTCGACGAGGCCCCGCTCGGCCGCGTAGTAGGGGTGCATCAGCTCGGCCCGGTACTCCTTGACCAGGCGTTCGCGGGTCGCCCCGGGGTCGTCGGAGGCGGCGATCTGCCGGCGGAAGACGACGTTGGCCGCCCCCTCGGCGCCCATCACCGCGATCTCGTTGGCCGGCCAGGCGTAGGCCAGGTCGGCGCCGATGGAGCGGGAGTCCATGACGATGTACGCGCCGCCGTAGGCCTTGCGCAGCACCACCGAGATCCGCGGCACGGTCGCGTTGCAGTACGCGTACAGCAGTTTGGCGCCGTGCCGGATGATGCCGCCGTGCTCCTGGTCGACCCCGGGGAGGAAGCCGGGCACGTCGACCAGGGTGACCAGCGGGATGTCGAACGAGTCGCACATCTGGACGAACCGTGCGGCCTTCTCCGAGGAGTGGATGTCCAGCACCCCGGCCAGGGACTGCGGCTGGTTGGCGACGATGCCCACCACCTGCCCGCCCAGGCGGGCGAGGGTGCAGATGATGCTGGTGGCCCACCGCTCGTGGACCTCCATGTGCTCGCCGTCGTCGACGATCTCCTCGATCACCGCGCGCATGTCGTAGGGGCGGCTCCCCTCCAGGGGGACCAGGTCCGCCAGCTCCTCGCAGCGCCGGTCCGCGGGGTCCGTGGGGACGACCGCGGGCGGCGCCTGGCGGTTGTTGGACGGCAGCAGCGACAGCAGGTAGCGGACCTCCTCCAGGCAGGAGGCCTCGTCGTCGTGGGCGAAGTGGCACACCCCGGAGGTCTCGGCGTGGACGTCCGCGCCGCCGAGCCCGTTGTGGGTGACCTTCTCGCCGGTCACCGCCTCCACCACCTCCGGGCCGGTGATGAACATCTGCGAGGTCTCCCGGACCATGAACACGAAGTCCGTCAGGGCCGGCGAGTAGGCCGCGCCTCCCGCGCAGGGACCGAGCATCACCGAGATCTGCGGGATCACCCCGGACGCCCTGGTGTTCCGCTCGAAGATCCCGCCGTACCCGGCGAGCGCCGAGACGCCCTCCTGGATGCGGGCCCCGGCGCCGTCGTTGAGCGAGACCAGCGGCGCGCCGGCCGCCAGCGCCAGGTCCATGATCTTGTGGATCTTCTGCGCGTGCGCCTCGCCCAGGGCTCCGCCGAAGATGCGGAAGTCGTGGGCGTAGACGAAGACCTTGCGGCCGTGGACCGTGCCCCACCCGGTGACCACCCCGTCGGTGTGGGGCCGCTTCGCCTCGAGCCCGAAGCCGGTCGCCCGGTGCCGCCGCAGCGGCTCCACCTCGTGGAAGGAGCCCTCGTCCAGCAGCAGGTCGAGCCGTTCGCGCACCGTCAGCCTGCCCCGGGCGTGCTGCGCCTCGGTCGCCCCCGGGGCGCCCAGGCGCACCTCCTCCCGCAGGGCCTCGAGTTCGGCCGTCCGGTCGCGCATCGTGGCACCGCTCCGCAGCATGATTCGGCCTCCCAGCCCTGGTCAGCATTCCGTTCGGTCGGCCGTGGGGCCGCGGACGGCGTCGGACGCGCGCCGCGGCGTCGGCTCCGGCAGCGGCCGCTTCGGTGACGGCGGTCCCGGCGGCCGCGCCGGACGGGGCGGCCGCACCTCCCCGGTCCTTCTCCGGCGGGGAGCCGCGCTGCCGATGCTAGGGAGGGGCGGGCCGCCTTCCCAGCGATCGGCCGGCGGTTGACCGCAAGATGACAGGGGCCCGACCGGTGCGCGGCCGGGGCGCCCGCCCTCCCGGGGCGCCGCCGGTGCCGCCCGTCCGGGGGTCCGGGCGGTGCTCCCGGCGGCGTCCGGCCGGCGGGCGCGGCCGGGCCCGCCCCGGCCGGCGCCCCGGACGCCCCCTGGCAGGTTGGTGCCAGGGGGGACCGGGCCGGCCGTCACCGTCCGGGCTCCCCGGCGCGCCTCGCCCTGCGGTCGACCGCCTGCAGGATGTCGCGCCGCATCAGGCCGCTGCCCGCGCGCACGACGAGCCAGTAGCGGGCGAAGGCCCGTCGGGTCGCCCCGTCGGTGCTCCGCACCCGGGTCTCGGTGGTCACCCGCGTCCCGTCGCCCTCGGGGACGAGCCGGAAGTTCATCACGACCTTGGACCACCCCGGCGCGTCGAAGGCCGCGAACGCCTCCGGGTCGCCGCGCACGACGTCCGGGCGGGAGGGGCGCACAGCGGTGTAGCGGGCGATGTCGCCGAGCACCACCTCGCGGGGCGGGTCGGTGGCCAGTTCGCGCGGCGCCATCGAGTCCAGGACCCGTACGTCCAGCGGGCCCGCGCCGTCCCGGCCCCACGCCGCGGGGCCTCCGCGCAGCCGGGTGAGGGCGACGGTCAGCCCGAGGTCGTGCGCCCTCAGGTCGGTCAGCGCCTCCCACACCGCCCCGGGCGGCGCCGCGATCCACCGGTCGTGCTGCTCGCGTTTGTCGTACTGCGGCAGCAGGCGGTCCATCGTCCAGTCCATGGCTCTCCCTCACAACGGTGGCGGCGCGGCGGCTCGTGGTGCCCGGGCCGGCCGGGGCGGCGGGGCCTCACCCGACGGCGGGGCGGTCCGGCCCGGTGCCCGCCGGCAGGCGGTCGTAGGCGCGCTCGACGTGGGAGAGGGCGTCCAGCAGCTCGGAACTGGTCACGTCCCGGCGGGTCCCGCCCCCGGCCACCGCGCCGATCGGCATGGACCCGGTGGACGCCCACCGCAGCCTGCCCCCCGAGTCGATGTAGCTGCGGGCCCGCCCCCGGTTGTCGGCGTGCAGGCAGTACGGGACGTCGAGGTAGCCCCGGGCGAACGCGCGCACCATCGCCCGGCCCACGTCGGGGTGGAGGTCGAGGACCGCCTCGACCAGCAGGCGGGCCTCGGCCGCGATGCCGGTGTCGGGCACCGGCGGGTGCTCCCGGCCGGCCGCGTCCTCGGCGGCGGCGGCCGCGAACTCCAGGGCCTCCACGTTCTCCTCGACCGTGGGGATGCGCCACGCCTCGGCCGCCGTCTTGACGATCAGCCGCTCCGCGCCGGTGCGCACGGCCAGCTCCGCCGCGTCGCGCAGCAGCGCCAGGGCGCCGTGGCGGGTGCGCGGGAACTTGCCCATGTAGGTGTAGAGCACCACGTGCCAGTCCACGTCCGGCAGGAACTCTCCGGCCAGGGCGCGCAGGGCGGCCAGGCCCTCCGCGTCCTGCTCCGGGTCGGTCTGCTGGGAGAAGCTGAGCGAGATGCTGCGCAGGCCGTGGCTGCGGAAGAACATCCCTTCGAGGAGGGTGAGGGCGACCAGCAGGCCGGGCGGGCACATCTGGCCCATCATGCAGCCGCCGAAGCTCTCCAGGTGCGGTTCGAACCCGTGCTCCCGCAGTTCGGCGAACCGCTCGCAGGACCGCGCCCAGCTCTCCGTCGCCACGGCCAGGGGGACCCGGCTGTAGGGCAGGCAGTACGAGACCGGGCCGCCCTCGGTGGCGTCCAGCCCGGCCGCGGCCATCGCGGCGAAGATGTCGTCGGGCAGCGGCGAGCCGTGGCGGACCTGCACCGGGAAGCGGGGGCCGCGGATGCCGTCCGTCACCGCCCGCGTGACGTCCGGGCCGTGGGTGACCAGCGGGTAGCCGTTGAGCGGGGTGCCCGCGGCGGCGGCCCGCGCGACCGAGGCGTAGTCCTTCACCCGCGTGTAGCTGTCCAGGGTGACGGTGCCGACCGCGGCCGCCCGGGCCCGCCGCACGGCGGCCAGCCCCCGTCGCATCTCCCGGGGGTCGTCGAACCCCATCCGGGGCTGCACCACCAGCGGCGCGGACCGGAGCAGGTTCCCGACGGCCGCGGCGAACGCCCCGTCCGCCGGGCGCCCGGGCCGGGTGTCCCGGGCGGGCGGCCCGGACGGGCCCGGGACGGGGACGGGGACCGGGCCGGTTCCGGTGCCGGTTCCGGTGCCGGTTCCGGTGCCGGTTCCGGTGCCGGCGGTCACTGCGTGCCCACCCGTCCGGCCGGGGCGGGTTCCAGGGCGCGCACGAACTCGACGAACAGCTCCGGGGCCGCGTCGTCCTGGAAGACGGCGTCGAACCCGGCGGCCACCAGCGCGCGGCCCGCCTCCTCGTCCCCGCCGCGCACGCCGAGCTTGCCCCCGATGACCGCGGGGACTCCGCGCAGTTCCGGCCGCGCCCGCAGCCTGCCGATCAGCCTCTCGCCGTCCGCGCGGCCGTGGCCGTTGACGGTGCTGATCACCAGCAGGTCGGGGCGGAGCGCGGCGCACTCGCCGATCAGCAGCTCGTCCGGGACGCACGCGCCGAGGTTGACGACCTCGCACCCGGCCTCCTCCAGCAGCAGCTGGAGGAAGACGAGGTTCCAGGTGTGCGCGTCGGAGGAGACGCTGCTCAGGAGCACCCTGCGGGCTCGGCCGGGCGCCGGGTCCGCGGGGCCGGTCCTCGCCGCCGCGGATCCGGCGTCCGGCACGAGGGGGCCGGCGTCCGGCACGACGGGGCCCGCCTCCGGGAGGAGGGGGCCGGCGTCCGGCACGACGGGGTCGGTCTTCATGGGCACCACGCCTTCAGCGGGACGGTCAGCCGCAGCCGCCCGCGGTGTCGTGGTCGTAGGCACCGACCAGATCGATCACCGCGGCGGGCACGCCGGCGAGGGGGTCGGGGAACCAGTCGTCGTCGACCTCGATGCGGCCGGGCGGGAGGGAGTCGGGGAGGACCGGCCCCGGTGCGGCGGCGTCCTGCTGTGCGTTCGTCATGCCTTCTCCCGCCCCTCCTGCGCGGCGGCTCTGGCCGCGGCCTTCTCCAGGGCCGTCGCCAGGGCGTCGAGGAACGCGTCCAGGCGGTCGACGCCCCAGAAGCGGTGCGGGCCGACCTTGAAGTAGGGGATGCCGAAGACGTCGTCGTCGTAGGCGGCGGCGAGCGCGTCGGCGCCCTCGGCCCGGATCTCCGGGTCGTCGACGGCGGAGACCATGGCGTCTCCGTCGAAACCGGCCGCCTCGGCGATCCGGTGCAGGACCTCCGGCTCGCAGACGTTCTCGCCCCGCTCCCAGCGGGCCTCGGTCACCGCCCGGTAGAAGTCCTGCGCGCGGCCGAGCCGGCGGGCCCGCAGCCAGGCCAGGTGCGGCAGCTCCCACCAGGGGTCGATGTCGACCGGCCAGGTCATCCGGTAGCCGAACTGCTGGGAGAGGCGCTTGGTGTCCTGGAGGATGTACAGGTGCTTGGCCTTGGACATCTGGACGTAGTGCATGCCGGAGCCGCGTTCCTCCAGGGCGGCCTCGGTGACCTTGTCCGGTCCCCAGAACGGGTAGTAGTCGATGACCTCGGGGGCCTGCGGGAACCGCTCCTCGAGCCGGCGCAGCGCCATCCAGCTGAAGGGGCTGCGGAAGGAGAAGTAGAGCCTCGGCGGACGCCTCATGCCCGGCCTCCCAGGAGGGCGGCGCGGGTGGTGTCGTCGAACTCGGCCAGGGAGCCGGCCTTCTCCCCGCGGCTGACCGCGTAGCCGTGCATGATGCTGCCGGTGGCCGTACGGACCAGCTTCCCGTCGCGGTGCACGTAGCAGTCGAAGGACGCGGTGTACATGACGTCCTTGATGATCTCCTGCACGTTCAGGACGGTGTGCAGGGTCTCCTCCATGAGCGCGTCGGCGAGCAGGTGCACCCGGGCCCGCGACACCACGGGGATCCAGCCGCGCTCGACGAGCATGGTGCGCACGGAGATGCCGCGGGCGTCGAGGAAGCGGTCGACGACCTCCTCCATCGCCCGGACGTAGCCCGAGTGCTGCATGCGGTCGGAGAAGCGGCAGTAGAAGTAGGGGATCCGCCAGGACCACAGGAAGGCGTTGGAGTCGGCGGGGGCCAGGACGCCGGCCACGTCGGCGGCGTCGGCCTCCTTCGCCTGCTCGCCCGCGACGTCCGCCAGGGCCGCCGCCTCGGGGACCGTGTACGGCTCCAGGAACGCCGGGACGGGCTCCGCCGCCGGGACGTCCTTGAGGGTCACCAGGGCGACGCGCACCTTGCCGCTGCACACCGTGACCGTCTCGCCGTCGCGCTCGACGGTCAGCTTCACCTTGAACGGCACGCCGTGGCCCGGCTTGGGCCGGCCGGGCTCGACGACTGCGGTCACCGCGTCGTCGATGCCGAGGGTGGCCGGCAGGCTCACCGAGTGGTCGACGAACTCCAGGCCGAGGCCGTAGGCGTGGTAGAGCTTCTCCGGCCCCACGCCCTTGCTGCGGAAGTACTCGAGCACCCCTTCCTCGCTGAGGTACATGAAGTGCTTGAAGCCGATCCAGGTGCGGATGTTGGCGCCCTCGTAGCGGGGCTTGCCCACGGGTACGGCGAGGGTGCCGTCGAGCAGGTCTGTCATGAGCCTGTCCTTCACGTGCGTGTCGTACCGGCACCGGACGGTGACGGCGTGGGTGTGGGGTCCGGGAGGACGGACCGCAGGAATCCGGCGATCCCGGCCGCCACGTCGGCCGGCCTCTCGACGTGGCAGCAGTGGCGGTAGTGCGGGTACTGGCGCACCGTCGCCGCGGGCATCGCCGCGGCGAGGGCGGACGCGCGCTCCCCGGCGAGGGCCTCGTCGTGCTCGCCGGCGAGGACCAGGGTCGGCACGGGCGTGCGCGTCAGGTCGAGTTCGGTGGTGCCGACGAACTGCAGGAACAGGCTGAGGAAGCCGACGGGGCCGATCCTGTCGACGACCGCGTCCACCATCGCGGAGAAGACGTCGTCCTCCATGCGCGCGGCGCGCGGGCCCAGCCGCACTCGCGTCCCCTCCGCCATGGTGCGGCGGAAGCCGGCCAGCGCGGCGTCGTGCAGGGCCCAGTCCACCGCCAGGCTCTCCGGGCGGTAGAACGGGGCGACCAGGACGGCCGCGCGGACGCCCTCGGGGCCCCGGGGCCCGCAGTCGGCCAGGTGCTGGAGGACCGCGTTGGAGCCGAAGGAGTGACCGACCAGCACGTCGGCCGGCTCGGGGAGCCCGGCGAGCGCCTCGCGCAGCCAGTGCGCGGGGGTCCCGCGGTGCGGCCACCGGTAGGGGTTGCCCGCCCGCCACGGCATGTCGAGCGCGTAGGTCCGGCAGCCGCCCGGGAGCGTCGCGGCGAGCTGCTCCGCGAGCGGCGTCCAGCTCTCCCCGGTGTCCTCCATGCCGTGGACCATGGCCACCACCGGGCCGGCGTCGCCCGGTCCGCGCCGGGCCGGCCGCACCTCCCTCGGCTCCTCCATCTCTAGGCCCTCCCGGCCGGGACGGGCACGCGGACCCGCCCCAGGCGCACCGAGGCGTAGCCGTCCTCGGCGTCGCCGCAGGTGACCAGGGCGCTGCGGCGCTCCCCGTCCGGGTGGTCCCCGACGGTGAGCCAGGACGCGGCGAGGGCGAGCTGGAGCACCCCGAGGGCGCCGTAGGTGTCCCCCAGGTGCGCGGAGACGTCGACGGCCGACGGGCCGCCGGCGCCGGGCGGCACCAGCCGCAGCGCGCCGGCCGCGGGCTGCGGGTGGTCGTCCGGGCGGGCGTGGTGGCGCACCGGGCCGAGCAGCAGGTCCGTGCCGGGGCCGCGGGGTTCGAGGACCAGGCAGGCGGCGGCCGCGCGCAGTCCGCCGGCGGGCGCCGGGTCCTCCCGCAGGCCGGCCAGGGCCGCGGCGACCTCGTCGTCGGGCTCCACGCCCACCACGACGACCCGCCGGGCGCGTCCGCCGTGCAGCAGCAGGGAGCCGAGCCTGACCGCGTCGAGACCGGAGGTGGCGCCGCTGCACACCATCAGGTTGGGGCCGGTGAAGCCGTAGCGGATGGCGATGACGCTGGCGATGACGTTGCTGGACGCGTTGGGCCCGTTGAGGGGGCTCACGTCGTGCGCGGAGCCCGCCCGCATCGTGGCGGCGACGTCGCGGACGGTCTGCACGTTGCCCAGATTGGAGCTGACCACCACGGCGGTGCTCCCCGCCCCGGGGAGGGGTTCGGCGAGCCGGCCCGGGGGCAGTCCGAGAGCCCGGTGGACGGCGCACAGGGCCAGCCGGGTGGCGGGCTCCTTGAACAGCAGGCCCTTGCGGCCCAGCACGGTGTGCGCCTGGTCGGGCCCGCAGGCGGGTTCCGCGGCGGCCAGGACGGCCCGTGCCGCGGCGTCCCCGGCGGGCGCGGCGGCCTCCGGCCCGTCGCCGGCGCCCGGCACGTGGACGCAGTGCGCGGTGACCGCGACACCTCCGGCCGGGGGCGTGCTCGTTTCCGTGCTCCTGGTACTCATCCGTCCACCCTGATGACGCTCACCGCGTTGACACCGCCGAAGCCGAACGCGTTCACCTGGGCCACCCGCGCGTCGCAGGCGGCCGGTTCCCCGGTGACCAGCCGCAGGCCGGCGGCCTCGGCGATCGGGGTCCGCAGCCCGGCGGTCGCCGGCACCGAGCCGGTGCGCAGCGCCTCGGCCGCGACCAGCAGGCTCATCAGCGCGGCGCTGCCGGAGGTGTGGCCGACGGACCCCTTGATCCCGGTCACCAGCGGGCCCGTGCCCGCCCCGGCGAAGACCTCGCCGAGGGCGGCGGCCTCCGTCGGGTCGTTGAGCGCGGTGCCGGTCCCGTGCGCCAGCACCAGGCCGACGTCCTGCGGCCGCACCCCGGCCCGCTCGTGGGCGTCGCGCATCGCGGCGACGATGCCCGCCACGTCCGGTGCGGTCTCGTGGTGGGCGTCGCAGGACAGCCCCGTGCCCAGCAGTTCGGCCAGCCAGGTGCCGTGCGCGTCCTCGGCCCGCTGGAGGACGACGGCGGCCGCGCCCTCGCCGAGGAGCACGCCGGCCCGCCCCTCCTGGAAGGGCTGCAGGGCCGGGGTGGGGGCGTCGACCACCCGGCCCATCATGGTGAGCATGCTCTCGCTCATCGCGTCGCAGCCCGCCGCCACCACCGCGTCGGCCTCGCCCGCGGCGAGCAGGTCCTGGGCCAGCGCCAGGGCGTGCCCGGCGGCCGAGCAGGCGTTGGACACCGTGAGGACCTCGACGGCCTCCGGCAGGACCTCGCGCACGGCCGCGTCGAAGTGCAGGTCGCGCCTGCGCACCGGGACGCCGTCCAGGGCCCAGCGCTCCACCGCCCGCAGCTCGCGCAGGCCGGTGCCGACGACGACGGACACCCGCTGCACGGACGGGTCGATCCCGGCCTGCCGGACCGCGCCGCGCACGCACGCGGCGAGCCAGCGGCCGGTCCGCAGCAGTGGCTCGTCCCCGCCGCCGTCCCCGTCCTCGATGTGGTAGCCGCGGGTGACGTTGATCCGGTCGGTGTCGTAGAACCGCAGCGGACCGCTGCCGTCGGCACCCTTCGCCAGGGCGGTGAGGGTGGCCGCGGTGTCGCCCAGGCAGGTGAGCATCTCACCCCCGGTGATCGCGACGCGCACGGTGCCACCCCCTCAGCACGGCGGCGCCGACGGCGCCGTCGGGGGAGCAGGAGGTCACCACGGACAGGCGGCCGTCCAGCGCGGGGTCGATCCGGTGCCGGCCGAGGAGGGCGGCGATCTGCAGCGAGCCGGACGCGCTGTGGCACTCGCCGGTGGACCGCTTGACGCGCAGCCGCTCGGCCGCCGTGCCCAGGGCCGCCTCGATGCCGCGGCGCTCCACCGCGTCCCGGTGCTCCACCCCGCTCTCGCCGGAGGCCACCGCCCACACCTCGGACGGTGCGGCGCCGGCCCGCTCCAGGGCCCGGGCGATGCAGGTCGCGAGGCCCTCGGCGGCGCCGGGCCGTCCCCGGTCGCCGGCCTCGGGACGGCCGTCGGCGGGGGCGTAGGTGCCGACCTCGACGGCGAGCACCTCGGCGTCCGGGAGGCGCCCGGCGCGGTGCACCGCGGCGGCGTCCTCGACGACGAACACCGCCGACCCCTCGCCCACCGGTGCGCGGCCGTCGTCGGCGGCGTACAGGTGGTGGGTGCCCCAGGCCGTGTGCGGGCTGAACTCCTCGACGGAGCCGACGAGGAGGGCGTCGGCGTAGTCGCGGCGGATCAGGTTGCGGGCGTAGCGCAGCGCGCTCAGCCCGGCGAGCTGCCCGCCGGCGACGGTGGCGTTGACGCCCTTGAGGCGGTGCCGGATAGCCGCCTGGCCGGCCGCGCAGTTCATCACCGTGTTGGGGAAGAGCATGGGGTTGACCAGGTAGGGGCGGTCCTGGACGAGGGTCTCGCGGCTGTACTCGCCGGTGGCCCTGATGCTGCCGGCGGTGGTGCCCAGGACGATGCCGACCCGCTCGCGGTTGTCGTCGCCGACGGCGAGGTCGGTGTCGTCCAGGGCCAGCGAGCAGCCGACGAGGGCCAGCGAGGTGCTGCGGTCGAAGAAGCTGGTGCCCTTGCGGCCGAGGTGGTCGCGGACCCGGAAGTCGGGCATGGCGCAGGCCTCGGCCGCGGGCAGGTCCTCGTCCTCGAACATCCCGGTGACGTCGCGCAGGCCGCTGCGGCCCTCGGTGACGGCGGCTGAGAACTCCTCGGCGCCGATCGCGAGGGAGCAGACGGTGCCCCATCCGGTGATGGCGAGCGCCCCGTCGCGGGGCAGGTGCCCGGCCGCCGCCTCCGGGCGCGCGTCCGGCAGTGCTGTGGCGTTCATGCGACCCGTCCGAGGATGGTGATGGCGTTGTTGCCGCCGAAGGCGAACCCGTGGTTCTGCACGACCCGCGGCCGGGCCGGCCGGCTCTCGTTGGGCACGGGGTCGATGAGGGCGAGCTCCGGGTCCTGGGTGCGGTGGTTGACGGTGGGCGGGAGCCAGCCCTGGTCGATGGCGAGCGCGGAGGCGATGGCCCCGAAGCCGCTGGCCGCGCCCATGGTGTGGCCGAGCATGGACTTGATGGAGCTCATCGGCGGCGGCTCCTCCCCGAATACCTCGATCACCGCCCGGGACTCCATGGCGTCGTTGGCCGGGGTGCCGGTGCCGTGGGCGCAGATGTAGTCCACGTCCGAGGGCTCGATGCCGGCGTTGTGGTGCGCCCGGCGCATGCACTCGGCGATGCTCACCGGGTCGGGGGCGACCATGTGGTTGGCGTCGCAGTTGAGCCCGTAGCCGAGGACCTCGGCGTAGATGTGGGCCCCGCGGGCGGTGGCCGACTCCAGGGTCTCCAGGAACAGGGCGGCGCCGCCCTCCCCGGTCAGGATGCCGGAGCGGTCCTTGTCGAAGGGGGAGCACGCCTCCTTGGTGAGGGCGCCGAGCCGGTAGAAGCCGGCGTGGGCCCAGCGGCAGACCGAGTCCGCGCCGCCGGCGATCATGTAGTCGGCGTCGCCGGTGTGGATCTGGTCGTAGGCGTAGCCGAGGGCGTAGTTGCTGGCCGAGCAGGCCGTGGACAGCGTCACGGCCTCGCCGGTCAGGCCCAGCTCCTGGTTGACGGCGTTGGCCAGCCGGGAGGCCGGGACCTGGCGGACGAGCTCGGGGGTGAGCCCGGTCAGCCCCCGGTCGACCCATTCGGCGGTGAGGCGTTCGACGACCTGCGACTCGCCGCTGGTGGTCCCGATGCTGGAGCCCGCCCGGGACCGGGAGAGCTCCTCGGGGTCCATGCCGGAGTCCTCGACGGCGAGCCGGGCGGCGGCCGCGGCGAACAGGCTCGTGCGGCCCCAGTCGGCCGGCGAGACGGTCCGCAGGAGGGCCTTGGGGTCGAAGTCCGCGACCTCGCCGGCCATGAAGTGGGGGAACCCGGAGGCGTCGAAGCTGGAGATCGGGGAGATCCCGCTGCGGCCGGCGCGCAGTGCCGGGCCGAACGCCCCCACTCCGGTCCCTATGCTCGATATGGGGCCGAGCCCCGTGATGACGACGCGGCGTCCCATGTCATGCCTGCCAGCCGGCGTGCTGGGCCACCACGTCGTGGACGGCCCGCAGGTTGCCCATGTTGGGCAGCTCCGACTGCGGGATGTCGATCCCGTACTTCTTCTCGATCCGGGCCAGGATCTCGATCGCCCGCAGCGAGTCCGCCTCGTGCTCCTCCACGAACGAACTGGTCTCGGTGATCTCCTCCGGCTCGACCTCCAGCACCTCGGCGACGATCTCGCGCAGCTCGTCGAGGTGGTCGGCGTTCACGGCCTGGGACATGTACGGCTCCTTGGGTTGTGGTGCGGACGGACGGGTGCGGGCCGGCCCGACGGGGGCCCGGACCGGCCCGCGGTTCAGGGGGCGGCGGCCGAGAGCCCGCCGCGCACGGCGGCGAGTACCGAGCCCACCGTGGCGATGCGCTCGCCGCCCGCCCAGATCTCGCCCTCCATGAGGACGTTGTCGCCGATCGTCCGGTCGATGCGGACGACGTGGCGGAGCACCTGGCCGGGCCGGGCGCTGCCGGTGATCGAGACGTCGCGGGCGGAGCCGAAGACGAGGGTGCCCCGCACGGGCGTGCCCGCCGCCTCCGCCGTGCGCAGCCACAGCACCGCGCCGCTCTGCCCGAACGACTCGACGAGCAGGGAGGCGGGGTAGGCGTAGGCGCTGCCCGGGAGGTCCTCGGCGAGGTCCGCGTAGCAGGGCTCGCTGCCGGCGACGGCCTTGGTGGCGACGACGTGCTCCCCCGGCACGAGTTCTGCCACCTCGTCGACCAGCAGCACCGGGTGGCGGTGCGGGAGGACGCGGCGCACGGCCGCGTGGTCGAGCACGGGCGCGTGGTCGAGCACGGGCGCGGCGCCGGGGGCGCGTGTCCCGCCGGGAGCGGGAGCGGGGGCGGTGCCGGAAGCGGGGACGGCGCCGGGCGCGGGGGCGGAGTCGCCCTCCTCGCGGATGCGCAGCCCGAGGGTCGCCCGGGCGGCGAGGGTGCCGTCCCCGCGGGTGCACCGCGCCCTGACGCGCACCAGGTGCGGGTCGTCGGCGTCCCCCGCCACGTCGCAGCCGATGTGCAGCGTGTCGCCGGGCAGCAGGGGCGCGGCGAAGGAGAGGGAGTCGATGCGGACCAGGTCCGCCGTCGCACCTCCGCCGCGGTGCTCCCGGGCCCACAGGCGCACGGCCTGGTGGACGGACTCGAGGGTGAAGACGCCCGGGTAGATGGTGAAGTCCGGGTAGTGGCCGGCCAGGTAGGGATCGTCGGCCACGATCTCCTTGACCGCCTCGACCCGGGTGGCGGTGCACGTGCCGACGCGGTCGACGGCGGTGAGCGGTGCGGCGAACCGGCGGCTCATGGCGGTGGTCCTCCTCGGGGCGGTCCGGTGGCGGGGCGGGGCTGCGGCAGCGGGCTGCGGCGGCGGTGCCGCGGCGACGGGCCGCGGCGGGCGGATCGGTGTCAGAGCACGATTCCGCCGTCGACCTGCATCACCTGGCCGGTGATGTAGCCGGCCCGGTCCGAGACCAGGAAGGACACCAGTTCGGCGACGTCCTCGGAGGTTCCGAAGCGCTTCATCGGGACCATCCCCAGGGCCTGCTCGCGCAGCTTGTCCGGCAGGCGCTCGGTCATGTCCGTCTCGATGAAGCCCGGGGCGACGACGTTCACCCGCACCCCGTAGGCGGCCAGTTCCTTGGCGAGCGCCCGGCTCATGCCGTTCAGGCCGGCCTTGGCCGCGGAGTAGTTGGTCTGCGTGGGGTTGCCGTACACGCCGGCGACCGAGGAGACGTTGACGACGGTGCCGCGGCGGCGCTTCATGAAGCCGAAGACCATCGGCCGGCAGAAGTTGAAGGCGCCGGTCAGGTTGGTGTCGAGGACGGCCTTCCAGTCCTCGTGCGGCATGAGGACCATCGGGTTGTCGCGCACGATCCCGGCCGAGTTGACCAGGGTGTCGACGGGGCCCAGCTCCGCCTCGGCCTCCTTGACGAAGGCCTCGGCGGCCTCGGCGTCGGCCACGTCGCACGGGGCGTGGAAGCAGCTCACCCCCTGCTCGCGGATCAGCTCCGCGGTCTCCTCCGCCCGCTCCTTCTCGCTGCGGTAGCAGAACGCGACGTCCATGCCGTCCTGGGCCAGGCGCAGGGCGACGGCCCTGCCGATTCCGCGGGAAGCCCCGGTGACGAGGGCACGGCGTTTCGTGGACAAGGGAATCTCCTCGCGCTTTTCGCGGGCCGGGGCGAACGGTTCGCGGTTCGAACGGTTCGTGCTTCGAAACGGCCCCGGGACCCGTGGGCCCGATCGGGCCGAATGGTCCGGCGGAGGAACGGGAAGGTTCCCGCCATTCCCGTCCCCCAGCCGGCGACTGGACACTAAAGCATTTTCCGGGACCGGGTCAACACCGCTTCCCGTGAATTGGGAGAGGCGTTTTCCGGGCACGGCTGATAAACCGCCGGACACGCGGCCGAAGAATTTCGGAAATCGCTCCGGAATTCTTTCGCGCCGTTCCGCGGTGCGCGGTGCGTGGTGCGGTGATACGCGGTGCGTGATACGCGGTGCGTGGTGCGGTGATACGTGGTGCGTGGTGCGGTGGTGCCGGGTCGTGCGGTGCCGGCGCGGGACGGGCGGTCCGGCGCCGGACGGGGTCACCAGCGCCTGGTCTCCCCGAAGAACCCGTCGACGGACACGGCCTCGCCGGCCTCCAGGGCGGCGCGGTGGACGTGCATGCCGACCGCCAGGTCCAGCACGCCGAGCCCGAAGGGGGAGAAGATCACCGGCCGCCCGGCGTCCACCTCCACCTGCCCGTCCATCACCTGGGCCAGGGTCCCGGTGACGAAGTCGCGGTTGCCGCACTGCTGCTCGGCCAGGTGCGGGGAGGTGGAGGCGGTCAGGCAGTGGTCGACGTCGTCGACGACGTTGCAGGACTCCAGGACGATGTCGGGGCCGACGTCCCGCAGCGAGACGTTGAGGACGACCTGGCCGGGGGCGAAGGTGCCGGGGCGGGTGATGTACGGCGCGGCGGCGGTCGTCGCCAGGACCACCACGTCGGCGTCCGCGACGGCGGCGTCCAGGTCGTCCGCGGTCTCCGTCCGGAGGCCGAGCCCGTCGGCGGCGAACGCGGCGAGCGCCTCCGCGTACTTCGGCTCCCGGTCGTGGACCGCGCAGACGTCCACCGTCCAGTTCTCGGCCGCGAAGAACTCCAGGATGTTGCGGGCGATGATGCCCGCGCCGACCACCGCGAGCCGGCGGGCGTGCCGGCCGCCGGTCAGCGTCCGGGCGGCCAGGACCGCGGACGCGGCCGTGCGGGCCGCGCTGATCTGGGACGCCTCCAGGCAGGCGAACGGGTAGCCGGTGCGGTAGTCGTTGAGCAGCAGCGCGGCCGACGCCCGCGGGATGCCCTCCTCGATGTTCGCCGGGAAGCTGGCGATCCACTTGATGCCGGCGACGGAGTGCTCGCCGCCGAGGTAGGCAGGGAGCGCGATGATCCGGCTGTCGGGCTTGTCGGGGAAGCGCAGGAAGTAGCTGTTCGGGTTGACCGTGTCGCCCCGGTCGTGGGCGAGGTAGGTGCGGCGCACCTCCTCCACGATCTGCGGGCGGGTGCGGCCGATGACGCGGCGGGCGGTCTCGCCGCCGATCACGTGGAAGTCGAACATGTCAGCCTTTCAGGAGCAGTCCGGCGTCGGCGCCGGCGTCCGGGCGGTCGTCCGTACCGCGGGGGGAGGAGGGGGCCGGGGCGGAGGGGGCGGGGACGGAGGGGCCGAAGCGCTCCTCCACCCAGGCGTCGTCGTAGACGGTGCTCAGGTACCGCTCGCCCGTGTCGGGGGCGAGGGCGACCACGGAGGAGCCGGGCGGGATCTCGCCGGCCTTGCGGACGACCGCGGCGAGCACGGACCCGGTGGACCCGCCCAGGGCGATGCCGCGCTCCCGGGCGACGGACCGGCACATCCGCACCGCCTCGGCCTCGGGCACCATGACGACCTCGTCGACGGCCTCGGGCCGGCACAGCTCCGGCCTGCGGCTGGTGCCCAGCCCCGGGATGTGCCGCCGGCCCGGCGGGAACCCGAAGGTCACCGACCCGGGGGTGTCCACCGCGACGATCCGGGTCCGCGGGGACCACTGCCGGAAGTACTCGGCGCAGCCCATCAGGGTGCCGGTGGTGCCGGCGCCGACGAACAGCTGGTCCACCTCGGGCAGTTCCTCGAGGACGGCGGACGCGGTGCGCTCGTAGTGCACGCGCGGGTTGGCCGGGTTGGCGTACTGGTTGGGCCAGACCAGGGAGGGGTCCTCGCGGAGGCGGTCCTGGATGTAGTCGATGCGGGACTGGAGGAACCCCCCGTTGGCGTCCCTGCGGTCCACCCGGACGACCTCGGCGCCGAAGGCCCGCATGAGCGCGGTGTTGTGCGGCGCGGTGTTGGGGTCGGTCACGCAGGTGAAGGAGTAGCCCTTGGCGGCGCACACCGAGGCCAGGGCCACTCCCAGATTCCCGGACGAGGATTCGATGACCCCGCTGCCGGAATCCAGCAGGCCCCATTTCTCCGCGTCCTCGATCAGCCCCACGGCCGTCTTGAGTTTTATGGAGCCGGCGGGGTTGAACCCCTCCAGCTTGAGGAAGACCTGAACATCCGGAACGAGTTCGTCGAAGCGCAGGAACAGACGATCGAGCACCAGGTCGTGAGCATTCTCGTAGATCACTTTTCCGAGCGCCTTTCTGGGCGCCGGGCCGGGCCGCGTGCCCGCGGGTTCGCGGTGGCACGCGGCCGGTCCGTCGTACGTCGAATTTGGGGTCGAACACCGGAAGTCAGCCGGTGGACGCGCTCCTGCGGGGATTGCTCCTGACGTAGTGGCGGGTGGCCATTGCCGTGAACACCCCCCACACCAGGAACGACATGTCCCAGACGAACAGGTGCCACAGCAGCGGCTTCCAGTCGGGCGGGGAGTCGGGGGTGACGACGCCCAGGGCGACCAGCGCCTGCACGGCGACCAGCACACCCCCGTAGGCGATCAGCACCGCCGACCCTCCCCACCCGGCGAGGACCATCAGGAGGCGGGGGAAGACCCGCCCCCACCGCTGCACCAGCGCCAGCGCGAAGACCCCGCCCGCGGCCTTGGCCGCGCCGGTGATCCAGACGACCGCGATGAGCCCGCCGTCCCGTTCCCGGGCCATCTCCTCGAGGGTGCCCCCGAGGGTGTCCAGGAGGAGGGTCCCTCCTGCCGCCCAGTAGAAGCTGACCAGGGCGAACGCCACGGCCACGACCGCGGCCGCCCAGCCCGTCCATGCCGTGGAGCCGGTCCTGCCGGAGCCGGTCCCGCCGGTGGCCCCGGTGCCGGTGGCCCCGGTGCCGGGGTGTTCCTGCCGGCCGGGTCGTGTCGCAGCATCCATCCCGCTGACTTCCTTCGCGCGTCGTCCGTGGAGCCGGTGCCTCAGGCCTGCCAGCCGGCGTGCTGGGCCACCACGTCGTGGACGGCACGCAGGTTGCCCATGTTGGGCAGCTCCGACTGCGGGATGTCGATCCCGTACTTCTTCTCGATCCGGGCCAGGATCTCGATCGCCCGCAGCGAGTCCGCCTCGTGCTCCTCCACGAACGAACTGGTCTCGGTGATCTCCTCCGGCTCGACCTCCAGCACCTCGGCGACGATCTCGCGCAGCTCGTCGAGGTGGTCGGTGTTCACGGCCTGGGTCATGGCGTTCTCCTGTCGGTGGTGATTGTTTCCCGTGCGCGGTCGCGCGGGGGGCGGATCGGGAGGATCAGCTCTCCGTCGCGGCCACGAGGCTCTTGGGGCGCATGTCGGTCCAGTGGGTGTCGACGTACGCGACGCACGCGGTGCGGTCGTCGGGGCCGTGGACGGTGGTCCATCCGGCCGGGACGTCGGCGAAGGACGGCCACAGGGAGTGCTGTCCCTCGTCGTTGACCAGCACCAGGTAGGTGCCGTCCGGGTTCTCGAACGGGTTGCTCATGGCGGTCTCTCCCGTGGTGGGGCGTTCGGTGGTCGGTCGTGGGGTCGGTCGGTGGTCGGTCAGGGGCCGGCCGGCGGCCGGTCGCCGTGGCCGCCGTCGGGGCTGCCGTCGGGGCTGCCGTCGAGCCGGGCCGCGAGGACCCGGCCGATCACGGCGAGCGGCTCGGTGCGGGTCATGTCGTCGTGGAGGCAGGCCACCGGGTGGCTCTCGATGCGCCCGCCGACGAAGGAGCCCCACACCTGCGGGCCGGGCGCGTCCGCGGGCTTGCCCTCGGTGGCCTCGAAGAACAGCAGGTCGCCCGCGTACTTGCCGGGCAGGTGGCGGCGGGCCAGCCGCGAGTTGTTCTCGAACACCTCGTAGAGGGCGGCCACGTGGCGCTCCTCCAGGCTGCCGAGGACGCCGTCCTCCCGGCCCAGGATCGCGGTGACGTCCGCGTACTCCAGGGCCCGCCCGGCGAACGCCTCCCGGTCGTAGCCGGCCAGGTCGAGCATTCCGGCGAGGAACTCCTGCTCGGACAGGACCGCGTCCGCGTCCGGCTCCCCGGGCTCCCTGGGGAAGGAGTCGAGCATGGCCAGGAGGGCCACCTCCTCGCCCTCGGCCTGCAGCCGCACGGCCATGGCGTGCGCCACGAGCCCGCCGAAGGACCAGCCGAGCAGGTGGTACGGGCCCGACGGGCGGACGGCGCGCACCTGCTCCAGGTAGTCGGCCGCGATCCGGTCGACGTCCGCGGGGAGTTCGCACGGTTCGGCGATCCCGCGGGACTGCAGTGCGTAGACCGGCCGGTCCGGCCCCAGGTGGCGCATCAGGCCCGCGTAGGACCAGCCGAACCCGCTGGCCGGGTGGACGCAGAACAGCGGCGGGAGGGTGCCGCGGCCCCGCAGCGGCAGCAGGACGTCGAACGCCCCGCCGGCGTCGTCGGCGCCCAGGCGCTGCGCCAGTTCCGCGACCGTGGGCGCCTCGAAGAGGGTGCGGATCGCCAGGTCCGTGCCGAAGGCGGAGCGGACCCGGCTGATCAGCCGGGTGGCCAGCAGGGAGTGGCCGCCCAGGTCGAAGAAGCCCTCGTCGACGCCCACCTCGGGGAGGCCGAGGACCTCGGCGAACAGCTCGCACAGCACCCGCTCGCGGCTGGTGCGCGGAGCCCTCCCGTCCCTGGGGGCGTCCCGGTCCGGCGCGGGCAGCGCCCTGCGGTCGACCTTGCCGTTGGGGGTCAGCGGCAGCTCGTCGAGCAGCACGAACTCCGAGGGCGTCATGTACTCGGGCAGCACCGCGCCGGCGTGGGCGCGCAGTTGCGCCGCGGACGGCGCGGGCCCGTCCGGGGAGGGCACCGCGTAGGCCACCAGCCGCTGGTCGCCGGGGCGGTCCTCGCGCACGATCACCGTGGACCGGGCGACGGCCGGGTGGCCGGTGACGACCGCCTCGACCTCGCCGAGCTCGATGCGGAAGCCGCGCAGCTTGACCTGGTCGTCGACGCGCCGCAGGAACGACAGCGTGCCGTCGGCGTTCCACCGCACCACGTCGCCGGTGCGGTACATGCGGGTCCCGGCCGGGCCGAACGGGTCGGCCACGAAGCGGGAGGCCGTCATGCCCGGCCGGTTGAGGTAGCCGCGGGCCAGGCCGGCGCCGGCGACGTACAGCTCGCCGGGGGCGCCGGGCGGCACGAGCCGCAGCCCCTCGTCGAGCACGTACAGCCGGGTGTTGGCCAGCGGGCGGCCGATCGGCAGCGGCCCCGGGGGGATCTCCTCGCCCGGCTCGATCCGGAACTCGGTGCAGTTGACCGTCGTCTCGGTGGGCCCGTACATGTTCAGGACGGTGGTGCCCGGGTGCTCCGCGCGCCACTCGTCGACCAGTTCGCCCAGCAGCAGTTCGCCGCCGAGGAGCAGTTCGGCGCTCGGGGAGAACTCCGGCGGCAGGGCGCCGAGGAGCGGCAGGTGGCTGGGGGTGGCCTTGAGGAAGGTGCAGGGCCGCTCCCGCAGCGCCTCGACGACGTCCGGCCGGGCGTCGTCCAGGTCGGCGACGTGCACGGTGCCGCCGACGGTCAGCGGCACGAAGGTGGCGGTGACCGACAGGTCGAACGAGATCGGCGAGTGCAGCAGCGCCGTGCCGCGCACGCCCTCGTAGTCGGCGCCGGCGAACACCAGGTAGTCGGTGAGCGACCGGTGCTCGATCACCACGCCCTTGGGGCGGCCGGTGGAGCCGGAGGTGTAGATGACGTAGGCGGGGTCGTTGCGGTGCTGGGGGGCGAGCCGTTCCCCGTCGGTCAGGTCGGTGTCCGCCAGGGCGGCCGTCCGCGCGGCCGTGTCCGCGTCGTCCACCAGGACCTTCGGCAGGTGCTCGGCGCCGAGCAGGCCGTCGGCCGTGGCCGTGTCGGTGACCAGCAGCGCAGGAGCGGTGTCCTCCAGCATGAAGGCGATGCGCTCGGCCGGGTACCCGGTGTCGACCGGCACGTAGGCCGCTCCGGCCTTGAGCACGGCCAGCAGTGTCACCACCAGGTCCGCGGAGCGGGGCAGGGCCACGGCGACGAACGTCTCCGGGCCGGCGCCGAGGGCCACGAGGTGCCGGGCCAGCCGGTTGGCCCGGGCGTTGAGCTCCCGGTAGGTCAGCTCCTGCCCGCGGTGGAGGAGCGCGCACGCTCCCGGGGTGCGGGCGGCCTGCTCCTGGAACATCCGCGGCAGCGTGGTGTCCGGCACCTCGGTGGCCGTGTCGTTCCACCCGTCCAGCATCCGCGTCCGCTCGGCGGGGTCGAGGAGCTCGACGGCGCCGATCGGGGCGTCGGGGTCGGCGACCGCGGCCCGGAGGAGACGGACCAGCCGCTCCACCAGGCGCTCGACGGTCTCCCGGTCGAACAGGTCGGTGCTGTGCACCACGGTGCCCCGGATGCCCTCGCAGCCGCCGTCCTCGGCCCGCAGGTCGCTGAGGCTGATCGACAGGTCGAACTTGGCGCCGCCGTTGCCCAGGGGCACGGACTCGATGCCCAGGCCGGGCAGGTCGTGGGAGGCGTCGGTGGCGTTCTGCAGGGCCAGCACCACCTGGAACAGCGGGTGGCGGGAGACCGAGCGCGCCGGGTTGAGGTCCTCCACGAGCCGCTCGAACGGCATGTCCTGGTGGCTGTAGGCGGCCAGGTCCACGTCCCGCACCCGGCCGACGAGCTCCCGGAAGGTGGGATTGCCGGAGGTGTCGGTGCGCAGCACCAGGGTGTTGACGAAGAACCCGACCAGGTCGTCGAGTGCCTCGTCGGTGCGGCCCGCGATCGGGCTGCCCAGGGGGATGTCGGTGCCCGCGCCCAGGCGGGTCAGCAGCGCTGCCAGTGCCGCCTGCACCACCATGAACAGGCTCGCCCCGTTCTCCCGCGCCAGCTCCACCAGCCCGCGGTGCAGCTCCGGGCCGACGGTGACCGGGACGGTGCCGCCGCGGAAGGTGGGCACCGCCGGGCGAGGCCGGTCGGTGGGCAGTTCCAGCTGGTCGGGGAGGCCGGCCAGGGTCCGGCGCCAGAAGCCCAGCTGCCGGGAGACCTCGCTGTCCGGGTCGTCCTCGCCGCCCAGCACCTCGCGCTGCCAGATGCTGTAGTCGGCGTACTGCACGGGCAGCGGCGCCCACTCGGGGGCGCGCCCGGAGCGGCGGGCCGTGTAGGCCGAGGCGAGGTCGCGGGCCAGCGGCCCGGCGGAGGCGCCGTCGCTGGCGATGTGGTGCATGACCAGCAGCAGCACGTGCTCGCGCTCGTCGAGGGCGAACAGCGTGGCGCGCAGGGGGCGTTCGCGCAGCAGGTCGAAGCCGGCCGACGCCTCGGCGGCCAGCGCGGCGTCCAGTCCGTCCGCCGCGGTGGCGACCACCGGCAGGTCCGGGCGGGCGTCCGCCGGGTCCAGGACCTGCTGGTGGGGTCGCCGTCGTGCTCGGGGAAGACGGTGCGCAGGCTCTCGTGCCGGGCCACCACGTCGGCCAGGGCCTCCCGCAGCGCTTCGCGGTCGAGGTCGCCGGTCAGGCGCAGCGCCAGGGGCACGTTGTAGGCGCCGCCGGGGCCGTCGAAGCGGTTGAGGAACCACAGGCGGCGCTGGGCGAAGGACAGCGGCACCCGTTCCGGGCGCCCGGCCGGGGCCAGGGCCGCGCGGGCGCCGACCGCGCCGGGCAGCGACGCGGCGAGCCCGGCCGGCGTGGGCGTCTCGAACAGCGCCCGCACCGGGATCTCGATGCCGAGGACGGTGCGGATCCGGTTGACCAGGCGGGTGGCCAGCAGGGAGTGGCCGCCCAGGTCGAAGAAGCTGTCGTCCGCGCCGGTCCGGGGCAGCCCGAGGACCTCGGCGAAGACGGTGCACAGGATCTCCTCCTGCGGGGTGCGGGGCGCGCGGCCGCCGTCCCCGGCGGCGGACAGGTCCGGCGCGGGCAGGGCCTTGCGGTCGACCTTGCCGTTGGGGGTCAGCGGCAGGGCGTCCATGACGACCAGGGCGGCCGGGACCATCGCCGCGGGCAGCACGGCGGTCAGGCGGTCCCGCACCTGCGCGGGGTCGACCGCGCCGGTCAGGTGGCCGACCAAGCGGCTCTGGCCCGCCGGGTCGGTGCCGACGGTCACCACGCAGTCGGTGACCCCGGGCACGCCGCGCAGCGCGGCCTCCACCTCGCCGAGTTCGATGCGCTGCCCGCGGATCTTGACCTGGTGGTCCTGCCGGCCGAGGAACTCCAGCTGCCCGTCGGGCAGGTACCGCACCCGGTCGCCGGTGCGGTAGAGCCGGTCGCCGGGCACTTCGGAGAAGGGGTCGGGGACGAACGCGGCGGCGGTGCGCACCGGGTCGCCCAGGTAGCCCAGGCCGACGCCGGTGCCGCCGACGTACAGCTCCCCCGACACGCCGACCGGGACGGGCTGCAGGCGCTCGTCGAGCACGTACAGCCGGGTGTTGCGGACGGCCCGGCCGATCGGCACGCGCACGTCGCCGAGCGGGGTCGCCGCGTCGATGACGGCGTGGGTGACGTCGTCGGAGCACTCGGTGGGCCCGTAGGCGTTCACCACGGGGACGTGCGGGTGGCGGGCGAACCAGCGGGTGCACAGGTCGGGCGGCAGCGCCTCGCCGGTGACCATCAGCCAGCGCAGGTCGGGCAGTTCGACCGCCGGGGCGCCCGCGTCCCAGGAGTCCAGGGCGGTGCGCAGCAGGGACGGGACGACCTCCAGCACGGTGATGCGCTCGGCGGCGGCCGTGCCGAACAGGGCCTGCGGGTCGAGGGCGGTGTCGTCGCCGACGAGCCGGACCCGTCCGCCGGTCACCAGGCCGGCGAGCATCTGCCACACCGAGATGTCGAAGGTCAGCGGCGCGTTCTGCACCACGCTGTCCTCCTCGGTCATCCCGAGGTCCTCGACCTTGGCGAGCAGGTGGTTGACCATGCCGCGCCGGTGCACCATGGCGCCCTTGGGGCGGCCGGTGGAGCCGGAGGTGAAGATGGTGTAGGCGAGGTCGCCGGGGCCGCCGGGCACGGGCGGCAGGGGGCCGTCCGGGTCCTCCGCGCCGTCGATCGGGATCACCTCGGCGCCCGTGCCCGCCTCGGCGGCGAGCTCGGCGGCCAGGCCGAGGTACCGGGGGTGGGCCAGGATGCGGCGCGCGCCGCTGTCCTGGAGCAGGCCGGCGGTGCGGGACCGCGGCGCCCCGGGGTCGAGGGGCACCCAGGCGCCGCCGGCGCCGAGGACGGAGAGCACCGCCAGGGGTGCCTCCACCGCCCGGTCGGTCAGGACGGCGGTGAGGGTTCCGGGGCCCGCGCCCGCCTCCCGCAGCCTGCGGGTCAGGGCCGCGGTGCGCCGCAGCAGCGTCGCGTAGGTGATGCTGCCGTGGTCGTCGGCGAGGGCGACGGCGTCCGGGCGGCGGGCGGCGACCTGCCGCACCCGCTCCACGACGTCGGTGAAGTCCTGGCCGCGCGCGGTGTCGTTCCACTCGGTCATCAGCTGCCGGCGCTCGGCCGGGGCGAGGACGTCCATCCGCCCGATCGGGGTGTCGGCGTCGGCGGCCGCGGCCTCGAGCAGCCGGAGCCAGCAGCCCAGGATGCGCTCGGCGGTGGAGGCGTCGAACAGGTCGGCGCTGTAGTCCAGGCGGCCGTCCATGCCGTCGGGGTGCCGTCGCCGGCGAGGCGCTCGGTGAGGTCGACGGACAGGTCGAACTGGGCGGCGTGGGCGCCGGAGTGCTCGACGAGGACGTCCAGGCCGGGCAGGACAGGTCTGCGTCGGTGTTGTTCTGCAGCACCAGCATGACCTGGAACAGCGGGTTGCGGGACATCGAGCGGGCCGGGTTGAGGATCTCCACGAGCCGTTCGAACGGGGTGTCCTGGTGGGCGTAGGCGGCCAGGTCCGCCTCCCGCACGCGGGCGAGGAGTTCGCGGAGGTGGGGTCGCCGGAGGTGTCGGTGCGCAGCACCAGGGTGTTGACGAAGAACCCGACCAGGTCGTCGAGTGCCTCGTCGGTGCCGGCGATCGGGCTGCCCAGGGGGATGTCGGTGCCCGCGCCCAGGCGGGTCAGCAGCGCGGCGAGCGCCGCCTGCACCACCATGAACAGGCTCGCCCCGTTCTCCCGCGCCAGCTCCGCCAGCCCGCGGTGCAGCTCCGGGCCGACCCGGAACAGCAGCGTGCCGCCGCGGTGGCCGCCGGACACGGGCCGGGACCGGTCGAAGGGCAGTTCCAGCTCGTCGGGGATCCGGCCAGGGCCGAGGTCCAGTAGGCGATCTGGGCGCTGATCGGGCTGTGCGGGTCGTCCTCGCCGCCCAGCACCTCGCGCTGCCAGATGCTGTAGTCGCGTACTGCACGGGCAGCGGCGCCCACTCGGGGGCGCGCCCGGAGCGGCGGGCCGTGTAGGCGACGGAGAAGTCCCGGGACATCGGGTTCATCGACCACCCGTCGCCCCGCGATGTGGTGCAGCACCAGCAGCAGCACGAACTCCTCGTCGCCGAGCTCGAACAGCCGCGCGCAGCGGCGGGTCGACGGCGAGGTCGAAGCCGCGCCGGACGAAGTCGTCCACCAGGTGCGGCAGTTCCTCCTCGTGACGCGCTCGCGGACCGGCACCGGGGTGGCCGTGGCGGCGTCGACGACCACCTGGTGCGGGAAGCCGTCGGTCTCGGCGAAGACGGTGCGCAGGCTCTCGTGGCGCTCCACGACGTCCCCGAGGGCGGCCCGCAGCGCCTGCTCGTCGAGCCGGCCGCGCAGCCGCAGCATGATCGGGATCTGTACGGGACTCCGCGCCCTCCAGCCGGTTGAGGAACCACAGGCGGTGCTGGCCGTACGACATCGGTATGCGCTCCGCCGCTGGGCGGGGAGCAGCGCGGCGCGGGCCCGCCCGGCGCCGGCGACGGCCTCCGCCAGCCGCGCCGGGGTGGGCGCCTCGAACAGGTTGCGCACCGCGAGTTTCGACGCCGAAGGCGGAGCGGACGCGGCTGACCAGGCGGGTGGCCAGCAGGGAGTGGCCGCCCAGGTCGAAGAAGCTGTCGTCGACGCCCGCCTCGGCCAGGCCGAGGACGTCGGCGAACAGCTCGCACAGCGTGGCCTCCTGCGGCGTGCGCGGGGCACGGCGGTGGAGGCGCCGTAGTCGGGCGCGGGCAGCGCCCTGCGGTCGAGCTTGCCGTTGCGGTGACGGGCAGCGCGTCGAGGGCCACGAAGGCCGCGGGCACCATGTACGAGGGCAGTTCGGCGCCAGGCGGTCCCGCAGTTCGGCGGCTGCGGCGGCTCGGCCCCGGCGGCGGCCACCGTGTAGGCGACCAGCCGCTTGTCCCCGGGGCGGTCCTCGCGGACGATCACGGCGGCCTGCGCGAGGGCGGGGTGGCGGCCCAGCAGCGCCTCGATCTCGCCGAGTTCGATGCGGAAGCCGCGCACCTTGACCTGCTCGTCGGCGCGGCCGACGAACTCCAGCACGCCGTCGCCGGTCCACCGCACCAGGTCGCCGGTGCGGTACATCCGCGAGCCGGCCGGCGAAGGGCTCGCGACGAACCGCTCGGCGGTCGCCCCCGCCGGTCGACGTAGCCGCGGCCAGGCCGGCGCCGGCGATGTACAGCTCGCCGGCGACGCCCGGCGGGACCAGGCGCAGGCCGTCGTCCAGCACGTACAGCCGCATGTCGTCCAGCGGCCGGCCGATGGCACGGTCTCCGGCACGCCGCCCTCCGCTCGCATCAGTGGCGGGTGGCGAAGGTGGTGGTCTCGGTGGGGCCGTAGCCGTCGCCCACCACGACGCCGGGGGCGGCCTCGAGGACCCGCCGCACCGACGCGGAGGGCACGACGTCCCGCCGGACCACACCTCGCGGACGTGCGCGAAGCACTCCGGCCACTCCTCGGCAATGATCCGTAACAGGCCGGCGGTCAGCCACAGGCCGGTGATGCCCTCCTCGGCGATGATCCGCGCCAGGTCGCGGACGTCCAGCTCGCCGGCGGCGCCACGACGATCCGGCCGCCGCGCAGCAGCGGCACCCACGTCTCGTAGTGGGGCGTCGAAGGCCTGCGCGAGTGCAGGAGCACCCGCTCCTGGTTGCCGCCGTCCCAGGAGCTGTCGAGGGCGAGGGCGACGACGTCCCGTGGGTGATCCCGACGCCCTTGGCACGCCGGTCGACCCGGAGTGTACATGATGTAGGCGAGCTGCTCGGGGTGGCCGGCGACGGCCGGGTCCGCGGCGGACTCGTCGGCCAGGCCCGGGTGTCGTCGACCACCAGGATCCGGGCCTCGTGCTGGATGTCGGTGTCCCGCAGGGCCCGGTCGGTCAGCAGCACCGCGGCCGCGGTCTGCGACATGATCAGCCGGAGGCGGCCAGCGGGTAGGGGGTCGAGCGGCACGTAGGCGCCGCCGGCCTTGAGGACGGCCAGCACGGAGACGACGGACTCGGCCGAGCGCTCCAGCAGCACGGCGACCCGGTCTCCGGGCCCACGCCCAGGGCGATCACCGGTGCGCGAGCCGGTTGGCGCGCTCGTCCAGCTCGCGGTAGGTGAGCCGGACGTCCCCGGCGTCAGGGCGACCGCGTCGGGGGTGCGGCGACCTGCTCGGCGAAGCGGCCCTGACCGTCCCGCGGCCCGGTCCCCGGGCTCACGGCCCCGTTTCCACTCCGTCAGAGCCGCTCGCGCTCCCCGCGGCGAGCACGTCGACCCGGCCCACCGGGCGGTGCGGGTCCTCGCCACCGCCTCCAGCGCGCAGCAGCCTGCCGCCGAGCAGCTCGGCCTCCCGGTGCCGATCACGTCGGCGCGTGGTTGAGCCGCAGCTGCAGGCGGCGGCCGGGAGGGCGACGAGGGTCAGCGGGTAGTGGGTGGCGTCGCGGCCGTCGACGCCGAGGACCTCCAGGCCGGTGCCGGGCAGCCGGGTGTGGCCGTGTCGAGCGGGTAGTTCTCGAAGACGGTCAGCGTGTCGAACAGCTCGCCGGTGACGCCGGCCGCGGCCCGGATGTCGGTGAGCCCGGTGTACTGGTGGGCCGACAGCCGCGACTGGTCCTGCACCCGGGCGAACAGCTCCGCCAGGGACTCGTCGTCCCGCAGGCGGACCCGCACCGGCAGGGTGTTGATGAACAGGCCCACCATCGACTCGATGCCCGCGATCTCCGGCGGGCGGCCCGAGACGGTGGCCCGAAGACCACGTCGTCCCGGCCGGTCGTCCGGCCCAGCAGCACCGCCCACACGCCCTGCACCAGGGTGTTCATGGTCAGCCCGTGGGCGCGCGCCCACGCGGTGAGCGCCGCGGTCAGGTCCTCCGGCAGGTCGACGGTGACCCGCTCCGGGACCGCCGGGCGGCGGCCGGGGTCGGCGGGCGCCAGCAGGGTGGGCTCGACGCCGTCGAGCGCCTCCCGCCACGCCCGCCCGGCGGCGGCCGGGTCCTGCCCGGCGAGCCAGGCCAGGTAGTCGCGGTAGGGGGTGACGCGGGGCAGGGCGGCGCCGGGCTCACCGTCCCGCACCCCTGCGCGTACAGGGGTGAACAGCTCGCGCACCAGCAGGGGCGTCGACCAGCCGTCCAGCAGGATGTGGTGGTGGTCAGCACCAGGCGGTACCGGTCGTCGTCGAGCCGGATCACCGTGAAGCGCAGCAGCGGCGGCGCCTGCAGGTCGAACCTGCGGGCGCGGTCCTCGGCGAGCAGCCGCTCCGCCCGCAGGTCCCGCTCGCCGGCGTCGAGCCCGGACAGGGTGCTCGTACCAGGGCAGGGGGACCCGGCGCGGCACGAACTGCACCGGGGTGCACAGGCCCTCCTGGTGGAACCGGCCCGCAGGTTGGCGTGCCGCTCCAGCAGGGTCCGCGCGGCTTCCCGGAGCGCACCGGTGTCCAGCGGGCCGGCCACGTCGAGCAGCAGCTGCACGGTGTAGACGTCCTGCTCCCCTCGTCGTAGGAGGCGTGGAAGAGCAGCCCCTTCTGGAGGGACGACAGCGGCAGCACGTCCTCCAGGCCGGGGTGGGCGGCCTCCAGGACGTCGATCTCCTGCTGGCCCAGGCGACCAGGGCGAGATCGGAGGGGGTGCGGCCCGGCCGCCGGGCGGCGGCGTGGACGGCAGGGCGTCCAGGGCGCGCACCCAGGTGTCCGCCAGGTCGCGCACGTCCTCCTCCGGCATCAGGCCGCCGGGCCAGGACAGGGTGGCGCCGAGCCGGGGGCCGTCGGCGTGGTCGTGGGTGGTCGCGTTGACCTCGAGGGCGTGCGGCACCGGCATCGCGGCGTCCACGCCGCCGCCCAGGCCCTCGGCCTCGGGCGCCGGGGCGAAGTCCGCGGTGTCCTCCGCGCGGGCCGCGGGGAAGCGGCCCAGGTAGTTGAAGCCGATCCGGGGCGCGGGGAGCGCGGCGAGCAGCGGCCGGTCTGCGGGCTGAGGTGGCGCAGGAGTCCGTAGCCGATGCCGTGGTCCGGGAGGGCCCGCAGCTGCTCCTTGACGCGCTTGAGCACCCGCCCGGCCTCCGGGCCGGCGGCCCAGACCTCCTGCCAGTCCTCGACAGCCGGGTCCAGCCGCACCGGGTACAGGCTGGTGAACCAGCCCACCGTGCGCGACAGGTCCACGCCCTCCACCACGTCGTGGCGGCCGTGGCCCTCCAGGTCGACCAGGACACCGCCGTCGGCGCTGCGGCCCTTGCGGCGCCGCCAGTCGGTGACGGCGAGGGCGAAGGCGGCGAGCAGGACGTCGTCGACGCCCGCGTGGAACGCGGAGGGGACGGTGGTCAGCAGCTGCTCGGTGCGCTCGGCCGGCACGGTGACGGTGACGTGCCGGACGGTGCCGACGGTGTCCTCCCGCGCGTCCAGGTCGCGGTCGCCCAGCAGCTCCTGGGGGCCGTCGAGCATCCCGGTCCACAGGGGGAGCTCCTCCAGGCGGGCCGGGTTCTGGGCCAGGGCGGCCAGCTCCTGCGACCAGCGCCGGAAGGAGGTGCCCACCGGCTCCAGCTCCGGACGACGCCCGGCCGCCACCGCATCCCAGGCAGCCGCCAGGTCCGGCAGCAGGATCCGCCACGACACCCCGTCCACCACCAGGTGGTGCAGCACCAGCAGCAACCGCCCGGCCGTCTGCGGCCCGGCGTCGAACCACACCGCCTGCACCATCACCCCGGACTCCGGCACCAGCCGGCCCCGGGCCGCCTCGGCCTCGCGCGCCACCACGGCCCGCAACGCCTCACCGTCCAGACCCGCCGCGTCCACCCGCAGCAGACACGTCCCGGCGTCCACCGATCCGGGCTCGGGAACCTCCAGGCCCCACACCGCGCCCCGCCGGCCCGGGTCAGGCGCAGCCGCAGCGCGTCGTGGTGGTCCACCACCGCCTGCAACGCCGCCGACAGCGAACCGGCGTCCGCCCCGGCCGGGGTGCGCACCACCACCGACTGGCAGAACCCGTCCACCGGGCCGCCGCGCTCGCGCAGCCAGTGCACGATCGGCGTCAGGGCCACCGGGCCGACACCGGAGTCCGCCTCCCGCGCCCCCTGGCCCGAAGCACCCTCCGGGTCACGGGCCACGACGGCCAGAGCGGCCGGGGTGCGGTGCTCGAACACCTCGCGCGGGGTGAACACCAGCCCCTCACGACGCGCCCGGCTGACCAGCTGGATGGAGACGATGCTGTCCCCGCCCAGGTCGAAGAAACTGTCCTCCGCACCCACCACCGGCAGCCCCAGGACCTGCGCGAACAGGCCGCACAGCAGCTCCTCGCGCTCCGTGCGCGGCGCCCGCCCCGCCGACACCGCCGCACCGAAGTCGGGGGCGGGCAGTGCCCGCCGGTCCAGCTTCCCGTTCGGCGTCACAGGCAGCGCGTCCAGGACCACGAACGCCGCCGGCACCATGTGCTCGGGGAGCCCCGCCGCGACGTGCTCGCGCAGCCCGGCCGCGTCCGGAGCCGGGGCGTCGGCCTCCGGCACCACGTACGCCACCAGCTGCTTCACACCCGGCCGGTCCTCGCGGACCACCACCGCCACCTGGCCCACCCGCGGGTGGGCGGCCAGCGCGGCCTCGATCTCACCGAGTTCGATGCGGAAGCCGCGGACCTTCACCTGCTCGTCCGCGCGGCCGACGTACTCCAGTTCGCCGTCGCCGGTCCGGCGGACCAGGTCGCCGGTGCGGTACATGCGCGTGCCCGCCGCCCCGAACGGGTTCGCCACGAACCGCTCGGCCGTCAGCGCGGCACGGTCCAAGTAGCCGCGGGCCAGGCCCGCGCCCGCGATGTACAGCTCGCCCGTGACCCCGGCAGGCACCGGCCGCAGCGCCGCGTCCAGCACGTACGCCTGCGTGTTGGGGAGGGGGCGGCCGATCGGGGGGACTCCCCCGCCGGACAGCGGCTCGCTCATGGTCGCAGCCACGGTGATCTCGGTCGGCCCGTAGGCGTTGACCATCCGCCGTCCCTGCGACCAGCGGGCCGCCAGGTCGGCCGGGCAGGCCTCGCCGCCGACGACCAGCGACCGGAAGTCGGGCAGGTCCGTGCTCGGCAGGCCGGCGAGCGCGGCGGGCGTGATGAGGGCGTGGGTGACCCGGTGGCGCACCAGCACCTCGGCGAGCGCCTCGCCCACCATCGGGCCGGGCGGCGGGACCACCAGCGCGGCCCCGGCGGGCAGCGCCATGCTCAGCTCCAGGACGGCGGCGTCGAAGCTGGGCGAGGAGCACTGCAGCACCCGGCTGTCCGGGGTGACGTCGAACCGCTCGATCTCGGCGGCGGAGAGGTTGGCGATGCCGGCGTGCGGGACGACGACGCCCTTGGGCCGGCCGGTGGAGCCGGAGGTGTAGATCACGTACGCCGGGTGCTCCGGGAGCAGCGGGGCGCGGCGGTCGGCGTCGGTGAGGTCGGTGTCCGCGGCCCGCTCCAGCCGGCCGGTCACCTCGTGGTCGTCCAGGACCAGCAGGGGCGCGTCCGGGCCCGCGGCGGAGGCCGCCCGGGCCGCGGCGGCGGCGTCGGCCGCCGTGGCGGCGGTGGCGGCGGTGGCGATCACCAGCGCGGGGCGGGCGTCACCGATCATGTGGGCGATGCGCTCGGCCGGGTAGGCGGGGTCGACCGGCAGGTAGGCGGCGCCGGCCTTGAGCACGGCGACCGCGGCGACGACCGTCTCGACCGACCGCGGCAGCACGAGCGCCACGACGGACTCCGGTCCCGCCCCGGCCTCGACGAGCAGGCGGGCGAGGCGGTTGGCACGGGCGTTGAACTCGCCGTAGGTCAGCGAGCCGCCGTCGAAGACGACGGCCTCGTTCTGCGGGGTGCGGGCCGCCTGCGCCTCGACGAGCCCGCCGAACGTGGTCCGGGGCACGTCGCGGGCGGTGTCGTTCCACTCCACCAGCAGCCGCGTCCGCTCGGCCTCCTCCAGCACCTCGACGCCGGCCACCGGCCGGTCCGGGTCGTCCGCGACGGCCTCCAGGACGCGGACGAGCCGCCCCGCCAGCCGCTCGGCGGCCTCGCCGTCGAGGACGTCGGGGCGGTGGTCCAGGCGCAGGGTGAGCTCGTCGCCGGGGATCACCGCCAGGGTGACCGGGTAGTGCGTGGCGTCGTTCACCTCGACCCCGCCGATGCGCAGGCCCGTGCCGGGGAGTTCGAGCCCCTCGGGGTCGAGGGGGTAGTTCTCGAAGACGGTCAGGGTGTCGAAGAGCTCGCCGAGACCGGCGAGGCGCTGCACCTCGTTCAGGCCGAGGTGCTGGTGGTCCATCAGCCGCGTCTGCTGCTCCTGCACCCGGCCGAACAGCCCCGCCAGGGACTCCTCCGGCCGCAGGCGGACCCGCACCGGCAGGGTGTTGATGAACAGCCCCACCATCGACTCGATGCCCGCGATCTCCGGCGGACGCCCCGAGACCGTCGCCCCGAACACCACGTCCTCGCGGCCCGTCAGCCGGCCCAGCAGCAGGCCCCACGCACCCTGCACCAGCGTGTTCAACGTCAGCCCGCGACCGCGCGCCACCTCCGCCAACCGCGCAGTCAGGCCCGACGGGAGCTGCGACACCACCCGCTGCGGCACCACCGCTTCCGGCCGCGCGCCCGACGGATCCGCGACGTCCGGGACCGCCGCGCCGGCGGCCGCCGTGAGTGCCGGTGCGAGGAGGGTGGGTTCCTCCAGCCCGGCCAGCGCCTCGCGCCAGGCCTCCTCGGCCGCCGCACGGTCCCGCCCCGCCAGCCACCCCAGGTACTCCCGGTACGGCGTCACCCGCGGCAACCCCGCACCCGCAGCATCACCACCCGCCGCATACAGCGCGAACAACTCCCGCGCCAGCAACGGCATCGACCAACCGTCCAACAGAATGTGGTGATTGGTCACCACCAGCCGGTGCCGGCCCTCACCCAGCCGCACCAACGCACACCGCAGCAACGGCGCAACCGCCAGATCGAACCGCCGCGACCGCTCCTCCCCCATCACCCGGGACAACTCCACATCCCGGGCAGCAGCGTCCAGCCCCGACAGGTCCCACTCCGACCACGGCAGCTCCACCTCCCGCCGCACCACCTGGACGCGTTCCCCGGTCTTGCGCTCCCGGAAGCCCGCACGGAGGTTGGCGTGCCGGCGGAGCAGCGCCTCGGCGGCGGCCCGCATCGTCGCCGCGTCCAGCGGGCCGACCAGGTCGAAGGCGAACTGCATGGTGTAGACGTCCTGCGCCCGGTCGTCGTACACCGCGTGGAAGTACAGGCCTTCCTGGAGTGGCGACAGCGGCAGGATGTCCTCGATGCGCGACTGGCTCACTTCGGTATCTCCACTCGTCCTACAGCTCGTCTTCGAATTCGTCGATCTCGTCCTGGCTCAGTGAGACCAGGGCGAGGTCGGAGGGGGTGTGACCGCCGGCGCCGGGGCGGGTGCCGTGCTCGGCCAGCGCCCGCAGGGCGCGCACCCAGGTGTCCGCCAGGCCGCGCACGTCCTCCTCGGAGAACACCGCCCCCGGCCACACCCACGACGCCCGCAGCCGCGGACCCGCCGGACCGTCCACCGTCAACGCGTTGACCTCCAACGCGTGCGCGAACGGCATCCCCGCGTCACCACCGCCGCCGAAACCACCGGCCTCCGCGTCCACCGACCACTCGGCGCCACCGTCCGAACCCAGCCGGCCCAGGTAGTTGAAGCCGATCCGGGGTACGGGGAGCGCGGCGAGCAGCGGTCCGCTCTGCGGGCCCAGATGCCGCAGGAGTCCGTAGCCGATGCCGTGGTCCGGAAGGGCGCGCAGCTGCTCCTTGACGCGCTTGAGCACCTGCCCCGTCTCCGGGCCGGCGGCCCAGACCTCCTGCCAGTCCTGCACCTGCGGGTCCAGCCGCACCGGGTACAGGCTGGTGAACCAGCCCACCGTGCGCGACAGGTCCACGCCCTCCACCACGTCGTGGCGGCCGTGACCCTCCAGGTCGACCAGGACACCGCCGTCGGTACGGAGGCCCTTGCGGTGCCCCCAGTCGGTGACGGCGAGGGCGAAGGCGGCCAGCAGGACGTCGTCGACGCCCGCGTGGAAGACGGCAGGGACGGTGGTCAGCAGCGGCTCGGTCAGGTCTCCGGGAACCTCCACCTCGACCGCCCGGGCCGTGCTCGCCGTGTCCCGCGACGGATCGAACCCGCACGCCTCACCCACCGGATCACCCGGCTCCAGAACCCCCGTCCACAGCGGGAGTTCCTCCAGGCGGGCCGGGTTCTGGGCCAGGGCGGCCAGCTCCTGCGACCAGCGCCGGAAGGAGGTGCCCACCGGCTCCAGCTCCGGACGACGCCCGGCCGCCACCGCCTCCCAGGCAGCCGCCAGGTCCGGCAGCAGGATCCGCCAGGAGACCCCGTCCACCACCAGGTGCAGCACCAGCAGCAACCGCCCGGCCGTCTGCGGCCCGGCGTCGAACCACACCGCCTGCACCATCACCCCGGACTCCGGCGACAGACGATCCCGGGCCGCCTCGGCCTCGCGCGCCACCACGGCCCGCAACGCCTCACCGTCCAGACCGGCGGCGTCCACCCGGGTGACGCACGACAGCGCGTCCACCGACCCGGCCTCGGACACCTCCAGGGCCCACTCGGTGCCGTCCTGGCCGGTGCGGGTCAGGCGCAGCCGCAGCGCGTCGTGGTGGTCCACCACCGCCTGCAACGCCGCCGACAGCGAACCTCCCTCGGCCCCGGCCGGGGTGCGCACCACCACCGACTGGTGGAAGCCGTCCACCGGGCCGCCGCGCTCGCGCAGCCAGTGCACGATCGGCGTCGGCTCCACCGGGCCGACGCCCACGTCCGGCTGTCCCTGGCCCGGGGCGGCCTCCGCGTCCCGTGCGACGGCGGCGAGCCCGGCGGGGGTGCGGTGCTCGAACACCTGGCGCGGGGTGAACACCAGCCCTTCCCGGCGGGCCCGCGACACCAGCTGGATGGAGACGATGCTGTCCCCGCCCAGGTCGAAGAAACTGTCCTCCGCACCCACCACTGGCAGCCCCAGCAGTTGCGCGAACAGGCCGCACAGCAACTCTTCGCGCGGGTTCGCCGCCGACCGGCCCCCGGCCGCCGCGCCGAAGTCGGGGGCGGGCAGTGCCCGCCGGTCCAGCTTCCCGTTCGGCGTCACCGGCAGCGCGTCCAGGACCACGAACGCCGCCGGCACCATGTGCTCGGGGAGCCCGGCCGCGACGTGCTCGCGCAGCCCGGCCGCCTCCGGAGCCGGGGCCCCGGCCTCCGGCACGACGTACGCCACCAGCTGCTTCACACCCGGCCGGTCCTCGCGGACCACCACCGCCACCTGTGCCAGGTGCGGGTGGCTCGCCACCGCGGTCTCGATCTCGCCGAGCTCGACCCGCAGGCCGCGGATCTTCACCTGGTCGTCGGCGCGGCCGACGTAGTCGAGCGCGCCGTCCTCGCGCCACCGCACGACGTCGCCGGTGCGGTACATCCGCGCGCCCGGCGCCCCGAACGGGTTCGCCACGAAGCGGTCCGCCGTCAGCGCGGCACGGTTGAGGTAGCCGCGCGCCAGCTGGACACCGGCGAGGTACAGCTCGCCCGGCACTCCCACCGGCACCGGCCGCAGTGCCGCGTCCAGCACGTACACCTGCGTGTTCCACACGGGGCCGCCGATCGGGACCGGGCCGGTGTCGTCCGCCCGGCACTCCCACGACGTGACGTCCACCGACGCCTCGGTCGGCCCGTAGAGGTTGTGCAGGGGCGCGTCGAGCGTCCGGAAGAAACGTTCACGCACCTCGGCGGGCAGCGCCTCGCCGCTGCAGATCACGCGGCGCAGGCTGTCGCAGCCGGCCGCCGCGGGCTCGAGCAGGAAGACCTGGAGCATCGACGGCACGAAGTGCAGCGTGGTGACGCCTTCGCTGCGGATCAGGCCGGCGAGGTACGCGGGGTCCTTGTGCCCCTCCGGCCGTGCGACGACCAGGCGCGCGCCCTCGGCCAGCGGCCAGAAGAACTCCCACACCGAAACGTCGAACCCGGACGGGGTCTTCTGCAGCACCCGGTCGTCCCCGGCCAGCCCGTACTCGGCCTGCATCCACAGCAGCCGGTTGACGATGCCCTCGTGCGGGACGACGACGCCCTTGGGCCGGCCGGTGGAGCCGGAGGTGTAGATCACGTACGCCGGGTGCTCCGGGAGCAGCGGGGCACCGCGGTCGGCGTCGGAGAGGTCGTGGCCGGGGCGGGAGGCGACCGCCTCCCTGGTTTCGGGGGCGTCCAGGACCAGCTGCCGGGTCGCGCCGGTGCCGGGCAGCCGCCCGGCCACCGCGGTGGTGGTCAGCAGGAGGGCGGGGCGGGCGTCGTCGAGGACGAAGGCGATGCGCTCGGCCGGGTAGTCGGGGTCGACCGGCAGGTAGGCGGCGCCCGACTTCAGGACGGCCACCAGGCCGACGACCAGGTCCAGCGAGCGCGGCACGGCCAGCGCCACGAACCGCTCCGGCCCGGCGCCCCGCTCGGCCAGCAGCCGGGCGAGCCGGTTCGCCCGGTCGTTGAGCTCGCCGTAGGTCAGCGCGCCGTCCTCGAAGACGACGGCGACCGCCTCCGGGGTGCGGGCCGCCTGCGCCTCCAGCAGCCCGGTCAGGGTCGTCCGGGGCACGTCGCGGGCGGTGTCGTTCCACTCCACCAGCAGCCGCGTCCGCTCGGCCTCCTCCAGCACCTCGACGTCGGCCACCGGCCGGTCCGGGTCGTCCGCGACGGCCTCCAGGACGCGGACGAGCCGCCCCGCGATCCGCCGGGCGGCCTCGCCGTCGAACAGGTCGGTGCGGTGGTCCAGGCGGAGTTCGAGTTCGTCCCCGGGGACGGCGACCAGGCTGAGCGGGTAGTGCGTGGCGTCGCTGCCGCCCACCTCCGCGACCTTCAGTCCGGTGCCGGAGACGTCCAGTGCGTCGGGGTCGAGGGGGTAGTTCTCGAAGACCGTCAGGGTGTCGAAGAGCTCGCCGAGACCGGCGAGGCGCTGCACCTCGTTCAGGCCGAGGTGCTGGTGGTCCATCAGCCGCGTCTGCTGTTCCTGCACCCGGCCGAACAGCCCCGCCAGGGACTCCTCCGGCCGCAGGCGGACCCGCACCGGCAGGGTGTTGATGAACAGCCCCACCATCGACTCGATGCCCGCGATCTCCGGCGGACGCCCCGAGACCGTCGCCCCGAACACCACGTCCTCGCGGCCCGTCAACCGGCCCAGCAGCAGACCCCACGCACCCTGCACCAGCGTGTTCAACGTCAGCCCGCGACCGCGCGCCACCTCCGCCAACCGCGCCGACAGCTCCTGCGGGAGCCGCGACACCACCCGGCCCGGGACCGTCGCCGTGCCCGGGGCCGGGGCCGCCGGTGCGAGGAGGGTGGGTTCCTCCAGCCCGGCCAGCGCCTCGCGCCAGGCCTCCTCGGCCGCCGCACGGTCCCGCCCCGCCAGCCACCCCAGGTACTCCCGGTACGGCGTCACCCGCGGCAACCCCGCACCCGCAGCATCACCACCCGCCGCATACAGCGCGAACAACTCCCGCGCCAGCAACGGCATCGACCAACCGTCCAACAAAATGTGGTGATTGGTCACCACCAGCCGGTGCCGGCCCTCACCCAGCCGCACCAACGCACACCGCAGCAACGGCGCAACCGCCAGATCGAACCGCCGCGACCGCTCCTCCCCCATCACCCGCGACAACTCCACATCCCGGGCAGCAGCGTCCAGCCCCGACAGGTCCCACTCCGACCACGGCAGCTCCACCTCCCGCCGCACCACCTGGACCGAGCGGCCCGCGACGTCGTGCAGGAACCCGGCCCGCAGGTTGGCGTGCCGGCGGACCAGTGCCTCGGCCGCGGCCCGCAGACGGCCGGCGTCCGGCTCGCCGTGGATCTCGAAGAACAGCTGCACGGTGTAGACGTCCTGCGCCGCCTCGTCGAAGAGCGCGTGGAACAGCAGTCCGTCCTGCAGCGGGGTGACGGGCAGGATCTCCTCGGCGTCCGGGCAGGCCTGCTCGACGAGGTCGATCTCCTGCTGCCCGAGGTCGACGAAGGGGAGGTCGGAGGGAGTGCGGCCGCCGGCGCCGGGACGGGTGCCGTGCTCGGCCAGCGCCCGCAGGGCGCGCACCCAGGTGTCCGCCAGGTCACGCACGTCCTCCTCGGAGAACACCGCCCCCGGCCACACCCACGACGCCCGCAGCCGCGGACCCGCCGGACCGTCCACCGTCAACGCGTTGACCTCCAACGCGTGCGCGAACGGCATCCCCGCGTCACCACCGCCGCCGAAACCACCGGCCTCCGCGTCCACCGACCACTCGGCGCCACCGTCCGAACCCAGCCGGCCCAGGTAGTTGAAGCCGATCCGGGGCGCGGGCAGGGCCGCCAGCACCTCACCCGACTCCTCGTCGAGGTGGCGCAGGAGTCCGTAGCCGATGCCGTGGTCCGGGAGGGCCCGCAGCTGCTCCTTGACCCGCTTGAGCACCCGCCCGGCCTCCGGGCCGGCCGCCCAGACCTCGTCCCAGTCCTCGACAGCCGGGTCCAGCCGCACCGGGTACAGGCTGGTGAACCAGCCCACCGTGCGCGACAGGTCCACGCCCTCCACCACGTCGTGGCGGCCGTGGCCCTCCAGGTCGACCAGGACCGAGGAGGCGTCGCCCTCACCCCGTCGTCGGCGCCAGTCCGCCGTCGCCAGGGCGAAGGCGGCGAGCAGGACGTCGTCGACGCCCGCGTGGAACGCGGCAGGGACGGTGGTCAGCAGCGGCTCGGTCAGGTCCCCGGGAAGCTCCACCTCGACCGCCCGGACCGTACCCGCCGTGTCCCGCGACGGATCGAACCCGCACGCCTCACCCACCGGATCACCCGGCTCCAGAATCCCCGTCCACAGCGGGAGTTCCTCCAGGCGGGCCGGGTCGGCCGCCGCCTCTGCCAGGTGCTCGGCCCAGCGGCGGAAGGAGGTGCCCACCGGCTCCAGCTCCGGACGACGCCCGGCCGCCACCGCCTCCCAGGCAGCCGCCAGGTCCGGCAGCAGAATCCGCCAGGAGACCCCGTCCACCACCAGGTGGTGCAGCACCAGCAGCAACCGCCCCGGAGCCTGCGGACCGGCGTCGAACCACACCGCCTGCACCATCACCCCGGACTCCGGCGACAGACGATCCCGGGCCGCCTCGGCCTCGCGCGCCACCACGGCCCGCAACGCCTCACCGTCCAGACCCGCCGCGTCCACCCGCAGCAGACACGCCCCGGCGTCCACCGTGCCCGGAGCCGGGACCTCCAGGGCCCACTCGGTGCCGTCCTGGCCGGTGCGGGTCAGGCGCAGCCGCAGCGCGTCGTGGTGGTCCACCACCGCCTGCAACGCCGCCGACAGGGAACCGGTGTCCGCCCCGGCCGGGGTGCGCACCACCACCGACTGGTGGAAGCCGTCCACCGGGCCGCCGCGCTCGCGCAGCCAGTGCACGATCGGCGTCGGCTCCACCGGGCCGACACCCACGTCCGGCGTCTTCCCGGCTGCGGCCTTCCCCGCCTCCGTGTCCCGCGCCACCACTGCCAGGCCCGCCGCGGTGCGGTGCTCGAACACCTCGCGCGGGGTGAACACCAGCCCCTCACGACGCGCCCGGCTGACCAGCTGGATGGAGACGATGCTGTCCCCGCCCAGGTCGAAGAAACTGTCCTCCGCACCCACCGCAGGAAGCCCCAGGACCTGCGCGAACAGGCCGCACAGCAGCTCCTCGCGCTCCGTGCGCGGCGCCCGCCCCGCCGACACCGCCGCACCGAAGTCCGGCGCGGGCAGCGCCCGCCGGTCCAGCTTCCCGTTCGGCGACACCGGCAGCGCGTCCAGGACCACGAACGCCGCCGGCACCATGTATCCGGGCAGTGCGGCGGCCACCCGGTCCCGCAGCCCGGCCGCGTCCGGGGCCGGGGCGTCGGCCTCCGGCACGACGTACGCGACCAGTTGCTTCACGCCCGGCTGGTCCTCGCGGACGACCACCGTCACCTGGCCAACCCGCGGGTCCGCGGCCAGGACGCTCTCGATCTCGCCGAGCTCGACCCGGAAGCCGCGGATCTTCACCTGCTCGTCCGCGCGGCCGACGTAGTCCAGCGCGCCGTCCTCGCGCCACCGCACGACGTCACCGGTGCGGTACATCCGCGCGCCCGGCGCCCCGAACGGGTTCGCCACGAACCGCTCGGCCGTCAGCCCCGCACGGTCCAGGTAGCCGCGGGCCAGACCCGCGCCCGCCAGGTACAGCTCGCCCGCGACCCCCACCGGCACCGGCCGCAGTCCCGCGTCCAGCACGTACGCCTGCGTGTTGAGGACGGGCCTGCCGATCGGCGGGGCCCCCTCGAAACCGCCGTCGCCGTCACCGTCGCCGTACCAGGCGGTGGCGTAGACGGTGGCTTCCGTGGGGCCGTAGATGTTGGCGATGCGGCTGCCGGGGACGGCGGTGCGGATGTCGGAGGCGACCTTGCCCGGCAGCGCCTCGCCGGCCAGGACGACCATGTCCGCGGACGCCTTGACGCCGCCGTGGGCCAGCAGCTGCGCGATCGCCGACGGCACGGCGCTGATCAGCGTGCCGGTCCAGCTTCCCTCCGGGCGTTCGGTGAGGGCCAGCAGGTCGCGGACGACCTCGATGCTCCCGCCGCAGCACAGGGGGCCGAACATCTCGAAGACGGAGACGTCGAAGTTGAGCGAGGTGGAGGCCAGGACGCGGCCCAGCCGCTCGGGTCCGATCTCCTCGGCGGCCCAGGTGACGTGGTCGACGGCGTTCGCGTGCGAGACGACGACGCCCTTGGGCCGGCCGGTGGAGCCGGAGGTGTAGATGACGTACGCGGCGTTGAGGGGTTCGAGGGGCGCCGCCCGGTCGGCGTCGGTGAGGTCGCCGGCGGGCAGTCCGGCCGCCGACTCCGCCGTGCGGGGGTCGTCGAGCAGCAGGAGGCCGGGGGTTCCCGGCTGTGCGGGGCGCGCGGCGAGGGGCCCGTCGGACACGGTGACGACCAGGGCCGGCCGGGCGTCCCCGATCATGAACCCGAGCCGCTCGGCCGGGTACTCCGGGTCCAGGGGGAGGTAGGCGGCGCCGGACTTCAGCACCGCGAGCAGGGCCACCATCATGTCGTCGGACCGGGGGACCGAGACGGCCACGAAGGTCTCCGGCCGGGCGCCCCGTCCGACGAGCAGGCGGGCCAGGCGGTTGGCGCGCGCGTTGAGTTCGCCGTAGGTGAGGGAGCGGTCCCCGTGGACCACCGCGACCGCGTCGGGGGTGCGCGCGGCCTGCGCCTCGAACAGGGCGGGGAGGGTGGTGGCGGGGACGTCGGCCGCGGTGTCGTTGAAGCCGGAGAGGATGTGCTCCCGCTCGGCCGGGTCGAGGATCTCCAGGGCGCTCACCGGCGACTCGGGGCGGGCGTGGACGAACGCGTCCAGCAGGCGGAGGAAGCGCCGCCGGTGGGCGTCGCCGCCTTCGTCGCCGTACAGGTCCGGGTTGGAGTCCCAGTCGATCCGCGCTCCCTGGCCGGCGCCCCTGCCGTCCACCACGAGGGAGACGTCGTCGACCGGGCCGCCGCCGAGGTTGTGGACGGTGGTGCGGTGGCCCGCGAACCGCAGGTCGTAGTCGACCGTGACGATGTTGACGTGCGGGCCGACGAGGCGGTGCTCGTCGCCGGAGAGCCCGAGGTCCCGCCGCAGGTCCTCGGAGCGGTACCGCTGGTGCTTCAGCGCCCGGCGGAGTTCCTGCGACGCCTGGCGCATCAGGTCCGCGACGCCGGTTCCGGGCCGTACGTCCAGCCGCAGCGGCAGCACGTTCGAGGTCATGCCCACGAGGTTCCGGGCGGCGGCCCCGACGCGGGCCGTCACGGGCAGGCCGAGGACGACGTGCCGGTTGCCCGTCATCCGGTGCAGGTAGGCGCCCATCGCCGCCACCACGACCGCCGGCCAGGCGACCTCGGCCTCGCGGGCGGCCGCCCGCAGGGCGTCGAGGGCCGGGGCGTCAAGGTTCCCGCTGTGGCGGACGAGGTGCCGGGGCAGCGCGGGGCGGCGGGAGGCGAGGCTGCCGGGCTCGGGGAGGTCGGCGAACCGCGTCGTCCAGTACTCGCGGTCCCGGGTGAACCGCTCGGAGCACCGGTAGTCGGCCTCGTCCTCGACGAGGGCCCGCAGGGAGCCGGGGGCCTGCTCGGGGCAGGGCAGCCCCGCGGCCAGGGCCGTGTACGCGTCCGCGACCCGCCGGCCCAGCAGGGAGAGGCTGAGGCCGTCCGAGACGACGTGGTGGTACCGCTGGTACCAGAAGTAGCGGTCGTCCGCGGCCTTGAACAGGGCGTAGGCGAACAGCCCGCCCTCCGCGGGGTCCACCGGGCGGCCCGCCTCCGCCCTCATCCACGCCTCGGCCGCCGCCCGGGGGTCGTCCTCGCCGCTGACGTCGACGTACTGCGCCACCTCGCCGGTGTGCTCCTCGACGACCTGGTACGGCCTGCCGTCCTCCTCCCGGACGCGCACCCGCAGCGCCTCGGCCCCGGCGACGGTGTGCCGCAGCGCCTCGGCGAACAGCTCCGGGTCGACGGAGCCGTGGATCTCGACGTACTCGGCGATGTTGAAGACGGGGTTCGCCGGGTCGAGGCGCTGGGCGAGCCAGACGCCCGACTGCGCGGCCGTCAGGGGCAGGCGCTCGGCCTGGCAACCGGTCATGGTCATCCGTCCTCGGTCGGTCGGTCCTCCCCGGGGCGGGCGGGCGCCGGGGGGCCTGGTGTGCGGGAGGTGTGGCGTGCGCGGGTGGGTGCGGCGGGAAGGGCGCCGGGGGCCGGGCCGGCCGGGTCAGCGGGAGGTGGCCCTCCGGTACGCGCGGACGGCCAGCGGGACGACGACGGCCAGGATCGCCAGGTTGAGCAGGAGGGAGACCGCCACCGGGTGCTGCACCGGGAAGGCGCCCTCGCCGACGGCCGCGGTGTTGCCGAACAGTTCGCGGCACGCCGCCACGACGGCGCTGATCGGGTTCCACTCGCAGACCGCGCGCAGCCACCCCGGCAGCCCGTCGAGCGGGATGAAGGCGTTGGACAGGAAGGTCAGCGGCATGACGATGATGAAGGCGATGGAGTTGACCGCCTCGGGGCTGCGCACCGAGAGGCCGACGAGGGCGCCGATCCAGGACATCGTCCAGCCCAGCAGCAGGAGGATCCCGAAGGCCCCGAGGGCCGGGAGGAGCCCCTCGTGCGTGCGCCAGCCGATGAGGTGGCCGACGACCGCCATCGTCGCGCAGGCGATGACGGCGAGGGTGAGGTCGGAGAGCGTGCGCGCCAGGAGGACGGCCGAGCGGGACATCGGCAGGGAGCGGAAGCGGTCCACCGCGCCGTTGCGGAGGTCGCCGGCGACGCCCTGGGCGGTGTTGCCCAGGTTCGTCAGCATCATCTGGGTGAAGATGCCGGCCATGAGGTACTCGCGGTAGTCGCTGCCCGGCACCGTGATCGCGCTGCCGAACAGGATGCCGAAGACGACCACGTACGCGACGGGCATCACCGTCACGCCGAGGAGCTTCTCCGGGATGCGCACCAGGTGCTTCATGTGGCGGCCGAAGAGGACCGGCACGTCCTTGAGGATCTCTGTCACGGCGTGGGTTCTCCGCCTTCTCGTGTCGAACCGCCGGTGAGTGCGAGGAACACGTCGTCCAGCGAGGGCCTGCGGACGGCGAACTCGACGGGACGCACCCCGGCGGTGTGCAGTGCCGCGGCGGCCTCGGAGACGGACTCCATGCCGCGGGACAGCGGCGCGCCGACGGTCCGCCCGTCCTGGCCGACCGACGGCTCGGCCGCCGCGGCGGCCCGCAGCGCGCGGACCGCTTCCGGCACGTCGGCGGGGTCGGCGACGGTGACCTCCAGCCGCTCCCCGCCGACCTTGCCCTTCAGCTCGTCGGGCGTGCCCTCCGCGATGACCCGCCCGCCGTCGATGACCGAGATGCGGTCGGCCAACTGGTCGGCCTCCTCCAGGTACTGGGTGGTCATCAGCACCGTGACGCCCTGGGCGAGCTGGTCGCGGATCATGTCCCACAGCGTCAGCCGGCTGGTCAGGTCCAGGCCGGTGGTGGGCTCGTCGAGGAAGAGCACCTCGGGGCCGGCGATCAGGCAGGCGGCGAGGTCGAGCCGCCTGCGCATGCCGCCCGAGTAGGTCTTGACCGGGCGGTCCGCGGCGTCGCCCAGGTCCAGGCGGTCCAGCAGATCGCCGGCCGCGGCCTTCGCCGCGCCGGTCCCCATCCGGTGGAGCCTGCCGACCAGGTGCAGGTTCTCCCGGCCGGTCAGCAGTTCGTCGAGCGCCGCGTACTGGCCGGTCAGGCCGATCCGGCGGCGCACCTCGCGGGGGTGGGTGCGCACGTCGTGGCCGGCGACCACGGCCCGGCCGGAGTCCGCCTCCAGCAGCGTCGTGAGCACGCGGACCGTGGTGGTCTTCCCTGCGCCGTTGGGTCCCAGGACGCCCAGGAGCGAACCGGCGGGCACGGCCAGGTCCACGCCGCGCAGTGCCTGGTGCTCCCCGTAGCGCTTGTGGAGTCCTTCCGCCTCGATGGCGTTCCCCACGTCCTCATCTCCTCCGTCCGAATTCCGGCCCGCGCGAAGCCTTTACGGGCTTCCGGGCCGGTGAGCGACAGTGGGTAAAGGCGTCCTTCGGCAATTCGGTGCGCCGGTACGTGTTCGTACGCCGTCGCACGGAGTCCGGCCGCGCCCGTCCCGCTCTCGCCCGGTGCGGCCAATTCACCTAGTGGTCCGCGGTGATCTCCCCCGCCGAACCGGGCCACCCCGGTTTTATCGAGCCCTGCGAGAGAGGGACAAGGGATGCCGCAACTTGCTGCCACCGGAGAAAACCCGGGGCCGCGCGGTGACAGGAAGCGGACTCCTCCGACCCGGCCGCCGGGAACGCACGGCGAACGACCGGCGAACGGAAAGCCCGCAGGAAGCGGAGGGAAAAGCGCAGGAGGGGGGCGGGAGGGGGCGGGCAGCGGCGTTGCCGCGCCCGGACGTTCCCGCAGGCCCGCGGTGCCCCGTGCACCCGGACGGCGCGCCCCGGACGGCGCACCCCGGGCCGGCGCGCCAGGCCCGGGGTGCTCGGCCCGGCGCGCCAGGCCCGGGGTGCCCGGCCCGGCGCGCCAGGCCCGGGGTGCTCGGCCCGGCGCGCCAGGCCCGTGGTGCCCGGCCCCGGGCGTCCGGGTCAGGAGTGCTGCCGCACCCGGGTCAGGCGTGCGGCCAGGTCGCGGACGAGCGCGTCGCGCTGCGGGACCAGGTAGAAGTGGTCCCCGGGCAGCACCCGCAGCTCGAATCCCTCGGAGGTGGCCCCGGCCCAGGCCTCCATGTCCGCCGCGGTGACGTCGGGGTCGCTCCCGCCCACGTACCCGACGACGGGGCAGTGCAGGGGGACGGCCGACCGGGGGCCGTACCCGTCGACGACCGCGAAGTCCGCCCGGATCTGCGGGAGCACCAGTTCCCGCAGCTCGGGATCGTCCAGGAGGGCCGCGTCGGTGCCGCCGAGGCGGCGGACCTCGGCCACCGCCGCCTCGTCGCTCCCGTGGCGCGCCGGGTCCGGGGCGACCAGGTGGGGCGGCTTCCGGCCGGACACGTACAGTCCGGCGAGCCGCACCCCGTGCCGTTGCTCCAGCCGCAGTGCCACCTCGTGGGCGAGGGAGGCGCCCATGCTGTGGCCGAACACCGCGAGGGGGGCGTCGAGGAAGGGGAGCAGGGCCCCGGTGAGCGCGTCCGCGAGCGCGTCCATGCTCCTGAGGAACGGTTCGGCGATCCGCTCCTGCCGTCCGGGGTAGCGGGCCGCCATCACCTCCACGCCGTTCCCGAAGGCGTGTCCCCAGCTGTGGAAGAAACTCGCCGACCCTCCGGCGTGGGGCAGGCAGAGCAGTCGTGCCTGCGGCCGGGCCGGGGGTCCGTACCGGCGGAACCACACGCTCCCGTCGTTGGCGGGCATGGGCGTCCCTCTTCTCCTGTCGTCGGTGCGCGCCCCGGCGTGCCCGGGACGCGAGGGTCGCGGGAGCACGGCCCGCGGAGCGGCTCCGCGGGCCGTGTTCCGCACCGCGCGCCGTGCCCGGCTCCGCGCCGCGCACCGCGCCGGGCCGCGTCCCACCCCGCCCCGGCCGGCGGCCGGCCGCCGGCCGGGGCGGTTGTTTCAGGAAGCTGCCAGTCCCGGCGGCACTGCGGCCGACTGCAGGACCGCCGGGGCCGGGGCCCGGTCCCGCGGTTGCCGCCCGGAGGGCAGGAGCCCCAGTTCCGCGGCGCGGACCCCCGCCTGGAAGCGGGAGTTCGCGCCGAGCATCGTCATGATCTCGGCGACGTAGCGGCGGTAGGTGCGGACCGAGACGGACAGTTCGCGCGCGGCGACCTCGTCCGTGACGCCGCTCCGCAGGCACGCGAGGATCTGCCGCACCGCCTTCGGCCGGGGGTGGCCCCGCAGGCTGCTGCGGCCCGCGACCACGGTGGCGTGCTGCCACAGGCCCTCGAAGTAGGTGTGCAGGGCCCGGATCACGGTGGCGGCCCTGATGACGGAGGCCCGGCGGCCGTCGGCGGCCCCCGCGCAGACCACCGCGACGCGGCCGTCGACGATCAGCGCCTGCATCCTCGGGATCCTGGCGACCCGGATCTCGATGCCCTCCCTGTCGTCTCCTTCGACACGTGTCAGCCCCCTGTCGATCATGGCCCGGGTGCACAGCAGCCGCACCCCGATCCGTTCGTCCACGGACAGCAGCGCCCGGCGGGCGTTGCACACCGCCTCCGTGGGGTCGGCATCGGCGACGATGACGTCGATGCTCTCCCTGGCCCCGGAGATGACCCGGGCCGCCACTTCGGACAACTCGTGACAATCGGTGTCCACCGATGTGATCAACGAACTCCTGGCCATGCGCTCCCGGTGCTTCTCGACCGTTGCGTCCAGCAGTCGGAGAGCCTCGGAGAGAGCCGCCTCGAAATCGTCACCAGGCTCCCGGGAAGTGTCGTTCAGGCGATTTCCCCCGAATTCGGAATCCGGTTCCAGAAAATCAGAATGGATCACTTTCATCTGCCCTCTAAAACGAATTTTCCCCGTCCTCGGTTAAAAGTCCCAATTCGACCGCGCGGACTCCGGCCTGAAAACGGGAGTTCGCCCCGAGTTCCCTCATGATCTCGGCGACGTGGCGCCGGTAGGTCCGCAGCGACATGCCGATCTCCCGCGCCGCCACCTCGTCGGTGTGCCCGGCACACAGGTGCCTCAGCGTGTGCCGCATCGCCTCCGAACGCAGGCGCCCGCTGATCCCCGAGCCCTCCGTGACTGGCCTGGCGTTCCCCCAGGCCCCCGCGAAGAGCAGGTCCAGGGCCCGTACCGAGGCGGCGTCCCTGATCAGGGCCACGAGCCTTCCGGGCGGCCCCGGCGTGGGCTGGACCAGGGCGAGCCGGCCGTCGACGACCATCGTCCTGCGCAGGTCCCCGTTGGCCACCCGCACCTGGTACGCCGCGTCCCGGAGCCTCGGCAGGCACGACGCCTCCGCGACCGGCACCCGGGGACCGCAGAGCAGGCGGACCGTCACGCCCTTGTCGATCGCCTCCTCGAGGCTGTCGAGCACCCGCGGGGAGGCCGGGGAGTGGCCGGCGACCACCGGCAGGGACACGGAGACGGAGTACCTGGCGTTCCGCACGAGGTGCTCCGCGGTCAGGCCGGGCGCGAGCTCCTCCGTCTGCAGCACCGCGGAGGAATGCCCCGGCCCGCGGTGGCACAGGGACATCGTCGACTCGATCAGGGCGCGCGCCCTCAGGAGCGCACGCTCCACCCCGTCCGCGCCCTCGCCCACCGGCACGTCCTCCGCCCGGCCCGCCCCCGCGACCGGGCCGGGCGGACCGGACACCCCGGACGGAGCCGGTCCCGGGGCTCTTCGAGGCAGGTCTTCAGCCATTGCAGCCGCACTTCTCATGTTCCCCCCGTGTTCACCGCAGGATCACTGCGCACCGATGTCCGGGGAGACCGGCAGCCGAAAGGCAGCAGTCAGCCCCGTCCCGTCCCCTCCCCCCGCGGAGGGAACTGCAGCGGCCACCCCGGGCAATCCACGAAGTTACCGTCGATTAACCAGCCACAGCACGGAAGTCCCGGCATTCAGCGACGGCAAAGCAACCGCAAAGCCGGGACATTTCCGTGACCGACAGTAGAGCGGCCGACGCAGCTCAGTCAACGATCTGCCCGTGAACACAGAAAAGCCGACGGCACCTGCTCGCCCACCTCCACGCGCCGGAGCACCGAAGTGTCACTTCGCCGACGGAAAATGGCAGCAAACTGCATCCGCACCCCTGAATCCCCGGCGCCTCCCCCGGGGTCCCCTCACCCGGGACGCCCGGGCGCTGACGGTGAGTCACCGCGGGCGGGCCCGGTGTCCGGTAGGTGCCACGACCGGGCAATCCACCGTAATCGGCCCAACACCCCGCGGCGGCGGTACCGCCCGGACGCGCCCGCACCCCGGGAACACGCCCTCCCGGGCCGTCGGCGTTAGCCTGCGGAGCATGATCCTCGAACCGCTCGCGGTGCCGGGCGGCACGCCGGACGCGCTGCCGGAACCGCTCCTGCTCGAGCTGACCGGGCTCTACCGCTCCGACCCGGCCTTCCAACGCATCAGCGGGGACTTCCCCGACCCCGACGACATCCGCCCCGAACAGGTCGTCGCCTCCCTCTCCGGAGAGCTGGAGCCCCCCTCCGCCGAGGTGCTGCTCGCCCGCGAGGGGCACCGCCTGGTCGGCATCGCCACCGTCCTCGCCGAGCACCCCGACCCGGACGACCCGGACCCCTGGATCGGCCTGCTGATGGTGCACGGCCAGGAGCAGCGCACCGGCTACGGACGCACCCTGGCCGGGCTGGTCGAGGACCGGCTGCGCGCAGCGGGGCACAGCGGCGTCCGCCTCGCCGTGCTGGAGGACAACCGCAGGGCCCTCGCCTTCTGGAGCTCCCTCGGCTACCGGGTGATCGACCACCGCGAGGACCGCCGCCTCCACCGCCCCTGCACGGTCATGCGCAAGGACCTGCACCCCGCCTGACCCGGCCCGGCCCTCCCCGCCCCGCAGCCGCCCGGCGCCGCAGCCGCCCCGCAGCATCCTCGCACCGCAGCTCCCCGCCCCTCATCCCCGGTGCCGTGCCCGCCGTCGCCCGTGTCACCATCGACCGGTGATCGAGATCGGCTACTCCCTCTCCCTGCGGTTCCCCGACCCCCCGCAGACCGACTACCGCACGGCCGACGTCCGGGCCCTGCGGTACGACCTGTTCTGCGGCGACGTGTACCTGGCCGTCGGCGAGCAGGAGCTGTCCACGGCCTGGGGATGGGTGCCGGTGCTCGACTTCGCCTGGGCCCTGTGCGACATCGTCGAGCGCGTCGACGCCGACCCGCTGGGCAGCCGCGCCTCCGCGCCGCAGACCGCCGAACTGGACTTCACCGAGTCCACCGACCGGCTGCGTTTCCTGCGCCGCTTCGGCTGGGTGGAGATCAGCGCCGACTGGCTCCCCGACACCGCGCCGCTGAGCGTCAACCACGCCGAGCTGCGCCGCGAGGCCCGCGACTTCCTCCAGGACCTGGTCGCCGACCTGACCGACATGCACCCCGACCTGGACGACAACCCCGCGATCTGGGACCTGCGCGCCCGCTACCCCCGCGTCTGACCCCGCACCCGCCCGTTCCCCAGTTCCCCCGTTCCGCGCAACCTGTCAGGCTGCGCGCCCGGTCCCGCACAGTCCGTCACTGCCCGGGCACGGCCCCCGTGGCTAGGGTCGGCAGCATGAACACACCCACGCCGAGCTTCGCCGTGCACGTGCCCGACGCCGAACTGGAGCCGGAGCCGCTGGACCCGGCGCAGGTCGTCGCCGGCGACCCGCAGGTGTCGGGGAAGGTGCTCTGGGAGTCCGAGGACGGCCGTCAGGTCCGCGGCATCTGGCAGATCACCCCGGGCACGGTCACCGACACCGAGGCCGACGAACTGTTCGTGGTCGTCTCCGGGCGGGCCACCGTCGAGGTCGAGGGCGGCGCCACCCTCGAGGTCGGCCCCGGCGACCTCGCCGTCCTCCGCGAGGGCGACCGCACCCGCTGGACGGTCCACGAGACCCTCCGGAAGGCCTACCAGATCACCCTCCCCTGACAGGGGCGGCCGGGGCGGCGAAGACCTGCGCGGCGCGGCGGCGAGTGGCAGGGTGGCCGGGGCGGCACCGGGCCGGCGTGACGGGCCGTACGGCGCCGCCCGCCCGTCCCGCCCCGAACGAAGGGAGAACAACGTCGTGAAGCCACTGACCGACGACGAGATCGCCGAAGCCCTCCACGACCTGCCCGGATGGCGCGTCGTCGGCGACGAGCTGACCGCGGCCTACACCGTCGACCGCGACAAGGTCCCGCCGTTCTACACGGCGGTCGCCGCAGCCGAGGACGAGGCCGACCACCACGCCCGCGTCACCGTCCTGTACGGCACCGTCGCCTTCGCCGTGAACACCCACTCCCTGGGCGGGGCGATCACCTCCAAAGACACCGCCCTCGCCCGCCGCATCACCGGCCTGGCCGCCGAGTACGGCGCCGTCCCCGGCGGCTGACCGGCCGAAACCATGAAGCAAGGCCCTTCATATGGGGAGTATGGTGGTTTGTATGGCTACTAGAAAAGTCACAGTGACCATCCCCGAAGAGCTGCTTGATGAAATCCGGGCCGACGCCGCGGAACGGGGTATCTCGGCATACGTGGCCGAAGCTCTGCAGCTCAAGCACGATCGTGACAAGCTCGTGGAACTGGTCGACTGGCTCCAGGAGGAGTACGGACCGGTCACCGACGAGGAGCACGCAGCCGCTCTGGCTGAAATCGACGAGATCGACGCGGAACACGCACGGCGACGGACACCGGGCGGGAACGAGGCCGCCGCGTGAACCGCAGGGGCGCAAGCTCCCCGCCCTTGCGGGTTTTCGTACTCGACTGCGAGGCTCTCTCGCAGGCTGTACGCGGAGATCGGCGCATGATCACGCTGCTCGACGCCGCAGCACGGGGAGCCGCCGAGGTCGTGACCTCCCCGATGACCCTGGTCGAGGCGTACGACGGCCGGATCACGGAGAGCCGGTGGGACTGGGTGCTGTCCCGGGTCAAGGTGATGGGGATCGGCAAGGACGAAGCGCGCAGGGCCCGCCGACTGCTCGCCGGCGCCGGCCTGCACGGCCACAAGTACGCCATCGACGCGGTGCTGGCAGTCGTGGCCCGCGAGCAGAAGGGACAGGTGACCGTCTTCACTTCCGACGTGAGTGATCTGGAAGCACTGCTGCCGCCCACGGTCCTCGTGGCCAAGGTCTGAAAACGCAGCGGGCCCGCCGGAACGGACGCCGCGCCCCTGACGGGCCGGGCGCCGCGGCCCGGGCCGTAGGCCCGGGCCGCGTTCCGCGGACGACCCGTCAGAGGGTGTCGGAGTACAGGTACGAGCTGTTCTCGTTGGCGAACGCCGAGCCGAAGCGGGCCTTCGCGGACGGGGCGCCGAGGTCGGCCGGGTTGACGGCGACCGCACCGGTGGCCGTCGCGCCGGTGGCGGTGCCGCGCAGCACCCAGACCGCGCCGGTGCCGTTCTCGTGCGCGGAGGCGGCGGCGAGTTCGGCCCTGCCGTCCCCGGTGACGTCGAGCAGCCGCACGGCGCCGCCGAAGCGGTCGCCGGCCTCGGCGACGCCCGGGACGCCCGCGGTGTCCTGGTGGAAGACCTGCGCGCCGGCGCCGCCGAGCCCGCCGGAGCCGCCCTTGAGCAGCACCACCGAGCCCGCCGCGGTCTTCGTGCCCAGGGCCTCGAAGGGGACGCCCGCGACGAGGTCGGCGTAGCCGTCGCCGTTGACGTCGCCCGCGTCGAGGCGGGCACCGAACTGGTCGCCCCGCTCCCCGGCGCCCGGGACGCCGGAGGTGTCCTGCGTGATCGTGGTGACGCGGGTCGTGCTGGGCCCCGTCGAGGTGCCGTAGTAGACCTTGACAGTGCCGGCGTCGTACGGGATGTCCTCGACGACGCCGTTCGGCATGTGGCGGACCGCGAGGTCGCCCTTGCCGTCCTTGTCGAAGTCGCCGACCACGCCGGTGACCGCGGACGGCAGCGGGGTCGACGTCGTCGACAGGCCGGACGTGGTCCCGCGCCAGAACTTGCCGCCCCTGGCCATCTCCTCGAAGGAGTAGAAGGTGGCGAGGTCGTCGATGCCGTCCCCGGTCATGTCCCCGGCGGTGACCGCGTAGAGGCTCTCCTCCTCGCCGCCGGACAGGTCGGCCTTCTGCTCGCCGGCCGGGGCTCCGGCCCGGGTGAACGGGCCGAACAGCACCGAACGCAGGTTCCATTCGGTGCCGTGCCGCATCAGCAGGTCGGCGCGGCCGTCCCCGTTGAAGTCGCCCGCGGCGAGGTTCCCTCCGACGTCCCAGCCGGTGGAGCCGGCGGGCGCCTGGACGACCGCGGCGCCCTCCCCGGTGAGCCCGCCCGCACGGCCCCACAGCACGGTCACCGTGCCGTGGCTGACGGTGGCGTCGACGCTCTCGCCCTGGCTGTGCACCGCGAGGTCGGTCAGCCCGTCCCCGTCGAGGTCGCGGGCGACCGTCTTGTAGCCGAACCGGTCCCCGGCCTCGGCCGCGCCCGGCACGCCCGCGGTGCTCTGGCTGACGATCGTGCGGGAGCCCGCACCGACCCCGGCAGCCGAGCCGTACATCACGACGACGTAGCCGGCCCCGGCCCGCCCGGAGACGGTGCCGTCGGGGGCGGTGACGACGAGGTCCTGGTAGCCGTCGCCGTTGAAGTCCTCCTTCACCGGCGTGGAAACGGACGCCGCACCGGCCGCCGCGGCGGACGGCTGCGTACCGCCCGCCGCGTGTGCGACACCGCCGGTGAGGGCGGTGACAAGACCGACAGCGGCTGCGCAGAGCGCGCGTTTGCGCATGATTCCTCCAGGGCCACGCAAGACGGAGGCGTGGCTTTCCGAAAGTGGGACCCGCGGCGTCCGCCAATGGTTGTGCAGGTGAACAGCCGGTTCACCGAAGGCGGCCGGCGCCCCGCCCGCCCGGGACGCGCCGTTCCTCCCCGCCCGCCGACGGCGGTGTCCGAGGCAGGACCTAGCCTCCGGCCATGAGCATGATCGGAGAGTACTTCCGCGTCCCGGCGGCCGAACTGGAGAAGGCACTCCGGGAGCCGGGCCTGGCCCTGCGCCTCGTCGCCGAGGCCCGGGAGGCGGAGGACGAGTCGCAGCCGCCGCCGACCGAGGCCCGGTGCTTCAGCACGTACAAGACCTGGGCCCTGCTGGACTTCCTGCTGCGGCGCTCCGGTTTCCCGGTGAACGTCGTCCACGGAGAGGAACTGTTCACCGAGGAGGACTGGGGGTACGGGCCCCCGCTGTACCTGCCCGCGGAACGGGTCCGGCTGGCCGCCGAGGCACTGCGCCGCACTCCGTACGACCGGCTCGTCGCAGGGGTCGACCACCGGGAGCCGGCCGAGGCCCGGGTGTACCCCCAGGGATGGGACAGCCCGGAGTCCCTCGACTGGGCCCGCGGCCGGTACGCGGAACTGGCCCTGTTCTTCGGGGCCGCGGCCCGGGACGGGGACGCGCTGCTCGTCTGGCTGGACTGACCGCACCGGACCGTACCGGTGAGGTCGTCACCCGAGGCTCCGGCGCCACCGGATCTCGCCCTCGTGCCGTTCACCGGTGGGCGCGAGCCCGGCCGCAGCGGCCACCGCGGCGGATGCCCGGTGCCCGGGGTGGATGTGGGCGACGACGGCCTGCACCTGCTGCCGTTCGAGCCAGGCGACGAGCCCCCGGGCCGCTTCGGTGGCGATGCCCCTCCCCTGCCACGGGGTCCCCACCACCCAGGCGATCTCGGCGACGGAGCCGTGGCCGGAAGGGCCGGCCGTCGCCTGGACCGTGCCCGTGAGACGGTCCTCGTCACGGAGCCGGATCACCCAGTTCAGCCAGGAAACAGCCGGGTCGGGAGAGCCCGCGGTCATGCGCCGGTAGCGTGCACGCAGGGCGTCCGCGGTTTCCGGGGCGCCGCCGACGAAGGTGTGCAGGGCCGGATCGGACAGCACCGCGGCCATCTCCTCGGCGTGCTCGACGAGAAGCGGCAGCAGATCCAGCCGCCCGGTGCCGATGGCCTGGGCCTCCACGAAGCCTCCCCTTTCTCCCGGCAAGTGACCGGTCGCCGAACACACGGTCCGGGCGCCGGCCGGAGCGGGGCCCAGGTAGGAGCGCCGGCCCGTCCGCGCGGGGACCGGGCCGCACGCTACCGCGTCCCCGACGACGTGCCACCGCCGACGCGGCACCGCCGTACCCGGGTCCTCGGGGCCCGGCACCGCGCCCGGCGAAGCACCGGCCGACCGTCTGCCCCGACGTCTGCCCCGACGCACCGTCACGCCCTGGTGCGGAGAAACGTGTTGCCGGCGCGCAGCCACAGGAAGCCGTCACGGCCCTGGCCGCAGTGCATGACGACGCGGCCGGGCAGGCGGACCGCGCGCCGGTCGGTCACCGCCCATCCGGCCCCGTCCGACTCGGCTCGGACCAGTTCGACCGACGGCCGGTTGTGGTTGCGGACGGCCATGACCGCACGGTTGCCGCGCACGGCGAACTCGTCCGGGGCGTGCACCGGGCCGGGCCGGCTGACCACCTCCCCGGTCGACGGGGTGATCCGGGTCAGGAAGGTGCCGCTGCCGGTGCCGGAGTACCAGACCAGCCACACCCGGTCGCCGTCGGTGGCGGCCGTGCAGCCCTGCAGGGGCCGGTCGGGGAGCCGGCCCCGGGGGCGCCACGTGACGCGGCCGTCGGAGTCCCAGCCCGCCAGGCCTGCCCGGCTCTCGGGATGGCTGCCGTAAATCCCCTCGTCGCCGTACGCGGTCCAGATGCCCCCGCTGCGGTCGGTCACCAGGACCGGGACGTCGTCGCCGATGCAGAAGGCCCCCGTCGGCTTCCCCTCGGCGGAGTACACCACGGCGTTCGGCTCCCAGGCCCCGTCGGCCTCCCCCCGGCGGCAGCGTCCCCCGGCCAGGAGCAGCCGCCCGCCCGGGAGCAGGGCCAGGTGTCCGGGGTTCTCCCGGATGCCGTTGAGCGGCGTGCGCTGCTTCCCGGGGGCGGTGAGGGTGACCAGCTCGCCGTCGAACGGGCCCCGCGGCCGCAACCCCACCCACCCCCGGGCGCCGCCGCGCCGCAGGTACCGCCGGTGGACCAGCAGGACCGCGAGCTCCCCCTCCGGCCCGACACTCCACCACAGCGCCCGCCGCCCCGCCCGGACGTCCGCCTCCGGCAGACTCCACACTTCCCGCATCCCGGCACGTCCCGACACCACGCCCCCTCCCCGAGGATGACCACTCACCCACCCGGCCGACCAGTACCGCTCAGTGTTACCGGTGGCGGGGCCACGGGTTCGGGATTTGCACCGGCAGCCGCAGGAGATGACGGGGCCGGCCCGGTTCACCGGGAGCTTCCCACGGGGCGGGCTGACAGGACGTAGCGGGTGGTGTCGTCGGCGAGAGTGAGTGCGTACAGCTCGCCGCCTGCGAGGGATGCCAGGGCACGTTCGTGTTCGGCGTGGTCGCCGAGCCAATGCAGGGCCGGTCGAGCGGGGGCCGGGTCGAGTTGGTCGGTCACGTCCTGGACACGAGAGCGGAGCCAACGCAGGGCGAGACGCGGGGTACTTGCCGGGTGAGAACCGAGCCAGAAGACGCGGTTGTCCTGGTGAGTGTGGGCAATGGCCTCACACCAGTACCCGTACCGGAGGGTGAGGCACTGGCGCAGTTGCAATTCGCCGGGGTTCAGCACGGGACCGCTTGCGGAACCGAGGTCCGACCCAGGTGGACGGTAACCGTGTGACCGCGGTGGTCGCCGTGAATCTCGACGCGCTCGGCGAGAGCGTCGATGATGCCGAGTCCCCGGCCGCGGGGAGTGTCGTCACTGGGGTGTTCAACCCGTGGTGTGGTCTTGGCCCCTCCCGAGTCGGTCACCGCGATCATGACGGCTTGGTTCACGAGGGTGAGGGAGACGTGGAAGGTGCCCGCTTGGTTGCCACTGGCGGTGTGCACCAAGGCGTTGGTGCCGAGTTCGGTCACGATCAAGGCCGCGTCCTCGGCGCAGGGAAGGCCTCTGAGGACGTCACGGGTCCACCTGCGAGCCCTGGCGATCTCTTCGGGGGTCCCGGGGAAGGTGTGCTGATAGGGAGTCATGGTGCTTCTCCAGGGCAGTGACCTGCGGTTTTCTGTGTCAGACAGCTAGAGCCGCCATCACGGACACATTCAGCCGTACAATTAGTACTAGCACCGTACTCAAAGTGCGGATCCATTGAGGGCAAGAGCGTACTTTTCGTGCGGTCGTCAACCGCATAGCGTTCATGCCGTGGTGTGGTGCCGAGCCGAGACATCGACGGAAGAAGGGACCCGCATGTTCGGGCTGATGGTGCGCTTCACCTGCAAGGACGAGGCTGCGGCGGCCGGGTTCGACGACCTGGTGGCACGGACCGGGGCACAGATCCGTGCGAACGAACCCGAAACGGTGATCTACGCGGTGCACCGTGTTGACGGCCGCCCCCTGGAGCGCGTCTTCTACGAGCTGTACCGGAACGAGGATGCGTTCGCCGCCCACGAGGCGCAGGAGTACGTGCGCGCCTTCCTCGCCGAGCGGGAGCAGTACCTGTCCTCCGTCGAGGTCGACTTCCTGGACCTGGTCTCGGGCAAGGGTGTGGACGTTGAGCACTGAGTACGCCAAGGCGCTGGGTCGCAGGATCGCCTCCCACCGCAAGCGCCGCGGGCTCTCGCAGAAAGAGTTCGCCGGACTGCTGGGCCGCTCGGAGGCCTGGGTGTCCCAGGTGGAGCGGGGCGTGCGCCGGGTCGACCGGATGACGGTGCTGGAGAAGGTCGCCGACGTCCTTCAACTTCCGTTGGCCGAGCTGGCGGCAGAAGCGCCGGTCGTGGCGTCGGTGGCCGGAGGCGAACCGCCCGGGACCGACCGCCTGCGCCTGGTACTCAGCGCCGCACACTCGCTGAAGGCCCTCCTCGGTGACCACGAACCACCGGACGTGCCGGCCCTGCGAGCCGAGGTCGACCGCGCGTGGACGCTGACGCACGCAGGCGACTACGCAGACCTGTCCGAGCTTTTGGAGCAACTGGTGCCGCGCCTGGAGTCGGCCGTCCGGTCGGCTCCCGAGCCCGACCGCCCCGAGCTGTTCCGACTGCTGGCGACCATGTACCACTCGTGCAGCGCGGCACTGGCGAACGCAGGGGAGACGGATGCCGCCTGGATCGCCGCCGACCGCGCCGTGACGGCCGCCGAGCGGGCCGGAGACCCGCTGCTGGTGGCAGCAGGTGCCTTCCGGCTCTCCATCGTCTTCCTCGGCGCACGCCACTACGGCCAGGCCGCCGAGTCCTCAGGCAGCGCCGCCGAGGCACTGGCGCCACTGGCCGCGCACGGCCGCCCCGAGGCGGTGGCGCTGCGCGGTGCACTGACCCTGCAACGGGCCGTGGCCGCAGCACGCCTGGAGCAGGCCGAGGACGCCTACGCGTACCTCCGCGAGGCGCGCGAAGCGGCCGAACGAGTCGGCGAAGGGCGCAACGACTACAACACCGAGTTCGGGCCGACCAACGTGAGCCTGCACGAAGTCGCCGTTGCGGTCGCCCTGGGTGACGCCGGAGCCGCCCTGCGCGCGGCGGACACCGTCGACGTCTCCGGCCTCTCTCCCGAGCGACAGGTACGCTTCCGGATCGACGTCGCCCGGGCGCACACCCAGCGCCGACAGGTGACGGACGCGGTATCCGCACTGGTGAGAGCACATCAGCTCTCGCCGGAGATCGTCCGGGCCATGCCAATCACCAAACAGCTCGTCTCGGACCTGCTCGCCATGAGCGGGCCCTCGCCGTCCGGCCAACTGCATGCGCTGGCCGACGAACTGGGCGTGCGCGGCGTACGGACCGGGACGTGAACCGGTTGCTCGAACGCCGCCGCTGATGCCACCGGGCAAGGAACAACACCTCGGCCCTCGACTGGTTCGGGGCGTTCCTGCCGTTCGGACGGTAGGGCCTCCTGCCGGGTTCGAACCGACAGCCCCTGCTTCACAGGCCCGGCAGGCGCCCCAACCGCATTTCCGTTGGTCGCCCTGCTCGTGGGCAGAGCAGGCGCTGGAACACATGCTGCGCAGCGTTCGCCGGGGTGACCAGGGCTCCTGAGCCCGACTCGCCCCCGTTGCTGCCCTCCTGGCACCGCAACGGTATCTGCGAGAGCATCGCACCTGGTCACAGCGCGTACGACGGCTGTAGCCGCAATCGAATCCGTGTGCCACCGTGTGGGCCATGAAGGGGAATCGGCACACCCATGCGCACGATCACAGCCCCGGACACAGCAGCACGGGGCACCGACACGGGCCCGGAGAATCCCGGCCGGCCCGGCTCCGGCACCGACTCGCCCATCTGATCACGCCTCACAGCCATGACACCGGGGACAAGGTCGACGCGGCGATGGAGACCTCCCGCGAAGGCGTGCGCACGTTGTGGATCTCCTTGGTCGTCCTGGGGTCGACCACCGCCGTCCAGGCCGTGATCGTCGCGCTGTCGGGTTCGGTCGCGCTGCTCGGCGACACGATCCACAACGCCGCCGACGCCCTGACCGCCGTCCCGCTGGGCATCGCGTTCGTCCTCGGGCGGCGGGCGGCGAACCGCCGCTACACCTACGGCTACGGCCGCGCCGAGGACCTGGCCGGCATCGTCATCGTGGCGACCATCGCGGCTTCCGCGGTCCTGGCCGGCTGGACGGCCGTCGACCGGCTCATGCACCCCCAGGACATCACCCACCTGTGGGCGGTCGCCGCAGCAGCGGCCGTCGGGTTCGTCGGCAACGAGTGGGTGGCCCGCTACCGCATCCGCACCGGCCGGCGGATCGGCTCCGCCGCCCTGGTCGCCGACGGCCTGCACGCCCGCACCGACGGCTTCACCTCGCTGGCCGTCCTCCTCGGTGCCGGCGGTGCCGCACTGGGCCGGCAGGCCGCCGATCCGATCGTCGGCCTGCTGATCACCATCGCCATCCTGGTGGTCCTCAAGGACGCCGCCCGCGAGGTCTACCGGCGCCTGATGGACTCCGTCGACCCCGCCCTCGTCGACACCGCGCACACCGCCCTGCGGGGCGTGGACGGCGTGCTGGACACCGGCCAGGTACGGATGCGGTGGATCGGTCACACCCTGCGCGCCGAGGCCGACATCGTCGTCGCCCCGCACCTGACCGTCGTCCAGGCCCACCGGCTCGCCGTCGCAGCCGAGCACGCCCTGATCCACGCGGTCCCCAGACTGACCGCCGCGACCGTCCACACCGACCACACCCCCGCCGACGGCGACCCGCACGCCGGCCTCGTCCACCACACCGTCCGGCCGGGCCGTCCGGCCCCGGCGGCAGGCAGTTCCGTCGGTGGCCGCTGAAAGGCTCAACGCCATGACGGACTCCGCCGCCATCAGCGCCTATTGGGACGCCGCCGCCCTCGGCTTCGCGGGCGGCGGAGGCGTCAGGAACAGCTGCACGTGATCAACCTGTCCGGTAATGGGCCCGGCTTCCCGGGCCGGGCCGGAGGGATCATCGGCCAGGATCTGCATGTTCATCCCGTGCTTCAGGCATCCCGCGAGGAGCCTGGGGCCGTGTCGGGCTCGGCCCGGGCGAGCCGGGCGACGAAGTCGTCGACCATGGCGATCTGCACGTCCTCGGGAAACCGTCCGGGGTCGAAGAGGGCCTGGACGACGAGTCCGTGGACGAAGGCGACAGCGGCGGCGGCCAGTCGGCCGGTGTCGGCCTTCGCGGGGATCTCCCCGAGGTCACGTGCCGTCTCGAGATGAGGGCGGAAGCTGTCGCGCAACCTCGTGTACCGGTCGCCCTGTTGGGCGGCCAGCGCCTCGTCGGCGAGGGACAGGTCCCAGGAGCTGACCCAGATGCGGTTACGGGCGGTGTCGGCCGGCGTGAGCGGCAGGATGTCGAGCAGCACGGCCCGCACGGTGGGCAGGCCGTCGGCGGGAGGAGTCCGGCGCGGGCGTCCCGCCGTGTCCTGTTCCAGCAGGTCCAGCGCGTGCGTGACCAGGGCCCGTTTGCTCGGGAAGTAGTGCGTCAGCATGCCGGTCGAGACGCCCATTTCGGCGGCGACGGCGCGCAGTGTCAGACCACCGAATCCTTTGGCGGCAAGGACGCGCCACACCGCCTCGGAGACGTCCTTGCGGCGGGCTTCGTGATCTCCGGGTGCGGGTGGCGCCATGCCGCTAGCCTACGTACCGAACGCTTGTTATGCACCCTCCTCGCCATGTGCCCGCAGGCAGCTTCTCTGCCTGCGTCACCGGCCGGCCCGACCCGGAAGGCGGAACGTCCATGTTCACCAAACCGCTCGGCGACCACGCGCAACTCCGTCCTCTGGAGCCCTGGCAGGCACCGGAGTTCCTGGCGCACATCGACCGGGCCCGCCCCCTGGTCGACCCGTGGATCCCCTGGGCGTCGCTCACCACCGACCTGGCCTCGGCCAGGGCGACCCTCCAGCGCTACGCCGACCTCTCGTCCTCCGACAGCGGCCGGATATACGGGATCTGGCTGGACGGTGTGCTCGTCGGCGGCGTCATGTTCACCCGCTTCGACACCTCTTCGGGGGTGTGCGAGATCGGCTGCTGGCTGGAGGAGGCCGGGCAGGGCCGGGGGCTGGTGACCCGCGCGTGCCGGGCACTGATCGACTGGGCCTTCACCGAACGCGGGATGAGCAGGGTCGAGTGGTGGGCCGCCTCCGGCAACACCCGCAGCATCGCGTCCGCGCGCCGTCTGGGCATGACCCGGGACGGCGTGCTCCGGCAGCGTTATCCGTACCGCGGGCTGCGGCACGACAGCGAGGTGTGGTCCGTCCTCGCACAGGAGTGGCCGCCGGCAGGGGATCGGTCCGCGGTCACGGCCGGCGACCGGGCGGAAATCGACCGGCTGATGGGCCTGTTCATGGACTCGTTCACCAACACCGGCGGGCGGTGCGCCGATCTGCGGATCATCCGCGAGCTGTTCGTCCCGGAGGGGAGGATCATCTCGAACGTCGGGAACGACCCCGTGGTCATGGACTTGGACGCGTTCGTCGAGCCGCGTCAGAAGATGCTCACCGACGGAACGCTGACGGAGTTCTCCGAGTGGGAGGTCTCCGGGCGGACGGAGATCTTCGGATCGGTCGCGCACCGCTTCACCGAGTACCGCAAGTCCGGTGTCCGGGACGGAGCGCGCTTCGAGGGACACGGCCACAAGACCACCCAGTTCCTTCGCACCCGGGCCGGCTGGAGGATGTCCTCCATGGCCTGGGACGACGAACCGGACCGACTCCCGGAGTGATGGACGTCCGGGCCCGCAGCCCACGGGCGCGTCCTGCCGGGCGCGTCGCTCTCAGCCGTCCCGCAGGAGCCATGCGGCAACGTCCACGTCACGCGGATGCACGGGCTCGGAGAGCACCACACCGGTGGTGGTGTCACCCATCTCCGAGAGGTGCTCGATGACCTGTTCGAGGTGCTGTGCGTCCCGGACCGCGACCGTCAGCTCGTAGCAGTTCCCCCCGGTGACGTGGACACACGACAGGACGTGGCCCATGGCGAGCAGCCGGTCGCGCAGGATCTGCGCATTCCGGGCGGAACGGGTCCGGGGGCGCAGCGAAACGTGGGCTCGCAGGCCCAGCCCCAGCCGATCGAGATCGAGGTGGACGCCATAGCCCTTGATCACACCGGAGTCCTCCAGGCGCCGCACCCGCTCGGCGACCGCCGGCCGGCTGAGAGACACCCTGCGACCCAACTCGGCGAGGCTGACGCGGGCGTTGCGGGAGAGCTCACGGAGGATCGCGAGATCCACGGCATCTGTTCCTGACGTTTGGGAAACAGACAAGCCGAATCACCTTCTGATCGACGGAAACAGCGCGGGTATCCCGTCGGAACGGCATGGCCGGACGGGCGGCGGCAGCCTATCGTGATCGCCCATGAGAGCCACCGTGCTGGAAGGGGTCGGGCAGGTCCGTCTCGTCGACGTTCCCGACCCGGTGATCGAGCAACCGAGTGACGCGCTGGTGAGGGTCTCCCTCGCCGCCGTGTGCGGATCCGACCTGTGGCCGTTCCGAGGCCAGGAGTCGTTCACGCCGGGCGACCGCATGGGCCACGAATGGATCGGAGTCGTCGAGGAAGTCGGCGCGGACGTCACCCGCCTCCGCGCGGGCGACCTCGTCCTCGCACCGTTCGCCTTCGCGGACGGCACCTGCCGACCGTGCCGCGACGGGTTGTTCACCTCCTGTCCCAACGGCGGCTTCTGGGGCGGCCGCCATGACGGCGGCCAGGCCGAGGCCGTGCGCGTGCCGTTCGCCGACGGCACGCTCGTCCCGGTGCGCGCGGAGGCGGACGCCGAACTCCTGCGCCGCCTGCTTCCACTGACGGACGTCATGGCAACCGGTGCCCACGCCGTCTTCCTGGCCGGTGTCCGGCCGGGATCGACCGTGGTCGTCCTCGGGGACGGCGCCGTCGGGCTCTGCGCGGTGCTCGCCGCCCGCCGTGCCCGAGCCGGACGGATCATCCTCGTCGGCCGGCACCCCGACCGCAGCGACCTCGCCAAGCACATGGGCGCGACCGACGTCCTGGCCGCGGACGACCTCGCGACCGTCGGATTCGTCCGCGACGAGACCGAAGGCGGCGTCAGCGGCGTCGTGGAGTGTGCGGGAACCCAGTCCGCCCTGGACCTCGCGATCGACCTGGTCCGGCCCGGCGGCACGATCGGTTCCGTCGGGGTCCCCAACGGCGTGGACCGCGTCGACCTCTACCGTCTGTTCCGCCACAACATCGCCCTGCGGGCCGGGGTGACTCCGGCCCGCCGCTACCTGGAACCTCTGCTCGCGGAAGTCCTCGCAGGTCGGCTCGACCCCTCACCGGTGCTTTCGACCGACCTGCCCCTGGACGCCGTCGCGACCGCCTATCAGGCCATGAACACGCGCCGAGCCATCAAGATCGCCATCCGGCCATGACGCACGGGTCTGTCAGTAGGCGCATGTGTGCCATATGTGTGCCGCAAGCGCAGGGGCCCTCCCGTCCGACGAACGGGAGGGCCCCTGACCTGGTGTTTCGGTATCCGGCAAGGCAGCCGAAAACCTCTCACAGGACACCTTTGCCAACCATGGCTGCACTCTCATCGGTATCCCGGCCTGTCCGGGAGCAGTCCGGGACCTGACCGACGGCTGGGCTTTGTCGATGGTCAAGCAGTGAACTGCCTGCGCCGACCGCTCACCACTTTTCGCCGCGGGCGAGGGAAGGCGCAAGCCTTCTAGGAGGGCGATTCACCCCGTTCAGGCGTCTCAAGACGATTGAAGCCGGCAAGGCGGGGCGAGATGGTGAAAGGGAAGGATTCGCCATCGGGGGTCTTGAGGGCCGCCACGATGTCGTGGTCCGGTTCACCGAATACCTCGAAGTGCTGCACGGTGCAGTGCTCCATCACCTCGCGGATGTACGGGTCCGACAGCCGCCAGTGGGCGCGGACGGCATCGGAGTCGCGGTAGAGCTGGAAGCTGTGCGCCAGCATCCGCTCCTCGTCGATGAAGACCTCCACCATGATCTGAGGGCCGTGCTCCTGAGCGAATGCCACCGCCTGTGCGATGGCGTTCCGGAAGCCGTCGAGGTGGCCGTCGGTGATGCGCATGGTGTTGCGGAAGAGAATGGTGCTGCTGTTTGTGATCTTCATGCACCAAGTGTTGTACCTAAACCAAAGTTGAGGTCAAGAGTACGGTTCAGTCGGTGACAACGGCGATGACGCCGAGGTCGTCGATGAAGCTCCGACGGGCCGCTTCGCACCCTTTTCCGACGTGGAGGGCCGAACGGCACCTCTCGTTCAAGCTCAACGGCGAACCGGACATCAACTCACGAACCACCCTCCGAGCCCATAGCGCATGTGAGCCGCCAAGGTGCCGTCGGCAGTGTCCAAATCGTGCGACACCGGATTGGAACGGTGCGTACGCGGATGCGCCCTGAGCCGGGGGACCGCCGACCTGCGCCGACGAACTCGCCCGTCGGCCGTTCCCCGGCTCGGCGCGATCCGCTCTACGCGGCCTTGGCCCTGGTCGTCGCCATGGGCATGCGGCACGGGGAGGTCCTGAGCCTGCACTGGTCGGACGTGGACCTGGACAGCCGGATTGTCACGGTGCAGAACCAGCTGCAGCGCATCGACGGCGTCCTGTACGAGGACACCACCAAGACGGGAGGCGATCAGCCACATGGACCGGCCGCGCAAACGCCGCCGTTGATGTCACCCGTGGATGTCATCGGGCACGAGAACGCCCCGGACCTCGACCGGTCCGGGGCGTTGTCGCTGTTCAGATGCCGGAGCCCCCTGTCGGGTTCGAACCGACGACCCCCGCTTTACAAGAGCGGTGCTCTGGCCAGCTGAGCTAAGGAGGCGCGGCCCTGCCGAGGCGGGGCCGTTGTGCAGTGTACTCAAGGTCGGAGGTGGGAGGCGGGTGGGTTTTCGGACGCGATGGTGCCGCGGTGGCGTGCGGGCCGCGGCGGGTTGTGAGGAAGCGCCCGGTACCCGGGGGCTGACAAGCGGTGGCCGCGCGGGTAGCGTCACCGAAAGTTCACGTTCCCGTGGACCAGACCGGGCCGCGAGGCTCGCGGCCTGAAGGTCTTCCTTTACTCGGATCGTCCGGCACGTTCCTGCCGGTGAAGGGACCCCTGACACCATGGCTTCGGTCACGTACGACAAGGCGACACGGCTCTACCCGGGCAGCAAGAAGCCCGCCGTCGACGCCCTGCAGCTGGACATCGCGGACGGTGAGTTCCTCGTCCTCGTCGGCCCCTCCGGCTGCGGAAAGTCCACCTCCCTGCGCATGCTCGCGGGCCTCGAGGACGTCAACGGCGGCAGCATCCGCATCGGTGACCGCGACGTCACCCACCTGCCCCCGAAGGACCGGGACATCGCCATGGTGTTCCAGAACTACGCCCTCTACCCGCACATGACGGTCGCGGACAACATGGGCTTCGCGCTCAAGATCGCCGGCGTGAACAAGTCGGAGATCCGCCAGCGCGTCGAAGAGGCCGCGAAGATGCTCGACCTCACCGACTTCCTGGACCGCAAGCCGAAGGCCCTCTCCGGCGGCCAGCGCCAGCGCGTGGCGATGGGCCGGGCGATCGTCCGGGAGCCGCAGGTCTTCCTCATGGACGAGCCGCTGTCGAACCTCGACGCCAAGCTCCGCGTCCAGACCCGCACCCAGATCGCGAGCCTGCAGCGCCGCCTGGGCACCACCACCGTCTACGTCACCCACGACCAGGTCGAGGCCCTGACGATGGGCGACCGCGTGGCGGTCCTCAAGGACGGCCTGCTGCAGCAGGTCGACACGCCGCGCACCATGTACGACCGCCCGGCCAACCTCTTCGTGGCGGGCTTCATCGGCTCCCCGGCGATGAACCTGGTCGAGGTGCCGATCACCGACGGCGGCGTGAAGTTCGGCAACAGCGTGGTGCCGGTCGAGCGGGAGGCCCTGCAGGCCGCCGCCGACAAGGGCGACCGCACGGTGACCGTGGGCGTGCGTCCCGAGCACTTCACCGTGGTCAGCGGCGAGGCCGGCCCGGCGAAGGGCGAGCCGTCCGGCGTGGCCGTCACCGTCAACGTCGTCGAGGAGCTGGGCGCCGACGGTTACGTCTACGGCACTGCCGAGATCGGCGGGGAGCAGAAGGACCTCGTGGTCCGCGTGAACGGCCGCCAGGTCCCGATGAAGGGCGAGACGCTGCACGTGGTGCCCCAGGCGGGCGAGACCCACGTGTTCTCCACCTCCACCGGCACGCGCCTGAGCGACTGAGTATCCGAGCGACTGACCCGCCGGCCCTCCGGCCCTCCGGGCGGGGCAGGGCGCGGGCAGGCGGCCGGACGCGGTCGGGCGGAGCGGGGTGCGGCACGGGGAACGTGCCGCACCCCGCTTCCCGTTTCGCGACCACGCGTCAACCCAGCACACGGGGCAAACCTCGTTTTTGTCACTCATCAGTGTGACCGAATGTCCCCATATGACTACCTCTCGCTACCATCCTGGCGTGAACCAGGCAGCGCGCCGTATCGGCCGAACCCTCGCTTTCGTCCTGCCCGTCGTCCTCGTACTGTCGGGCACCCTCGCCGTGACCCGGGTCCCGTGGGCCCCGTCCGGGTCGGAGGCCCAGGTCCTGACCGCCGCCGGGGCCACCGCCCGCGACACCTCCTCCGACAGCGTCCGGCGGCCCGCCACGCCGCAGGACGCGCTGGAGCAGGAGCTGGTGACCGTCCTGCAGGAGGAGGACCCGGGCGTGGCCCTGACCCGGCTCCAGGAGGAGATGAACCGCAGGCCCTCCCTGGCCCCGTACTGCACCTCCATCGCCAGGAGCCTGGGGCGCGCGGCGGTGGCCAAGTACGGCGGCAGCCTGCCCCTCGCCCACGCGTGGTCCCGGCCGGTCTGCGACACCTCGTTCGCCGCCGGCGTGGCCACAGCCCCGGGCCGCTGACCGCACGGTGCGGCGTTCTGCGCAATACAGTGCAGAACATGGACCGTGAAACGCATCCGCACCCTCTCTGCGACCCTCCCGTCACGCAGGCCGTGATCCTGGCGGGCGGCCAGGGCACGCGGCTGCGTCCCTTCACCGACGACCGCCCCAAGCCGATGGTCGAGATCCCCGGGACGGGGACCCCGATCATCGGCCATCAGCTCACCTGGCTGGCTTCCGAAGGGGTGACCGACGCCGTCGTCGCCTGCGGCCACCTCGCCGGGGTGCTGCAGGAGTGGCTGGAGTCCGCCGACCTGCCCCTCACCGTCACCACGGTGGTCGAGCACGAGCCGCTGGGCCGCGGCGGCGGCCTGAAGTACGCCGCGGCCTCCCTCCCCCGGCCGGACGACACCTGGTACGCCGCGAACGGCGACGTCTGGACGCACTTCTCGCTGCGCCGCATGGCCGGCTTCCACCAGGAGCGGGGCGCCACGGCGACCCTCGCCCTGGCCCGCCCGCACATCCCGTGGGGCGCCGTGGAGACCAACGAGTTCGGGCAGGTCCTGGACTTCATCGAGTCCCCGCCCTCCCCCTACCTGGTCAACGCGGGCGTCTACGTCTTCTCCCCGGAGTTCACCGAGCTGCTGCCGGACCACGGGGACCACGAGCGCACCACGTTCCCCCAGCTGGCACGCGAACGGCGGCTCGCCGGCTACCCGATCCCGCAGGGCTCCTACTGGCGGGCCATCGACACCGTCAAGGACCTCACCGAGGCCGCCAGGGAGATCGCCCACCGGCCCCACCACCGCTGAGGCGGCCGGACGGGACACACGGTCCTACGGGCGGCACGGGCGCGGCACAGGCGCGGCACGGGAGGTGCCGGCGCGACACGGGCAACCGGTACGGACAGTACGGACGGTACGGACGTGAGCGCGCGTCCTGCACCGGCCCGGCGGCCCGGCGCAGGACGCGGAAACGGCAGGACACGGCAGAACACGGAAACAAGCGGCGGCCCCGGGCCGGACTCGAAGTCCGGCCCGGGGCCGCCGCCCGTTGCGGTGTGCGGAAGGCACAGGGGCCGCCGTCCGCAGGCAGGGGTCAGACCGCCGTTCCCTCTCCCCTCTCCTTCTCCCGCATGCCCAGGACGAAGCCGGAGCTCTCGCCGCTGCCGAGGAGTCCGCCGATGGCCCCGCCGCTGCCGCTGCCGCCGCCCGAGGAGCCCTCGTCGGAGCCGCCTCCGCCGCCGGAGGTGCCGCCGCTTCCGGCGGAGGGGGGTGTCGGGGCCGGTTCCCGGGGGGCCGGGGGCGGCGCCTGCTCCTGCGGTGCCTGGACGGTCGGGCCGTCCGGCTGCGGGACTCCGCCGCCCGTGGTGCCCGCGTCCGGGGCCGGCTCCGCCGCCGGGCTCGACGCCCGCTCGGAGGGGATGGCCGACGGGGAGGCCGGTCCGCGCCCGTTCCCGCCCGGGGAGGGGGTGCCGCCGCGCGGGCCGCCGGTGGGTGTCGGCAGCGGGGAGCCCGGCAGGTTGTTGACGGGCGGGTCGGACGGCCCGGGAACGTGGATCGTGGTGCTCCCGGAGCGCACGGCGCCGCCGAGGAGGGAGCCGAGCAGCAGCGTCATGCCCACGACGACGACGGCCAGGACGGTGCCGCGGCGGAGCACCCGGCGCCGCAGGTCCGCGATCGGGGCCCGCGGGCCCAGCGTGCGCCACGCCTCTCCGGCGAGGCGCGCGTCGAGCGAGTAGACCGGTGCGCCGGCGATGAGCAGCGGGCTCCAGGCCGCCAGGTAGATGAAGTCCGGCATGTTGTAGGCGGGGGCGCTGCGCCAGCTGACGGTGAGCAGGAGGGCGGCGGACAGCAGGATCCCGGCGCCGGCCGCGAGGCGCGTCCACAGGCCGAGCATGGTGAGGGTGCCGACCACGATCTGCAGGAAGGCGACGGCGAGGCCGGCGCCGACGGGATGGGTCAGTGCGAAGTCCCGCAGCGGTTCGGCGGCCGTCCACGGTTCGAGCGAGGACAGCCACTGCACCATCGAGCCGCGGTCGCCGCCGCCGAAGAACACCGGGTCGCACAGCTTGCTCATCCCGGCGTAGACCGAGACGAAGCCGAGGAAGACGCGCAGCGGCAGCAGCACCAGGCCGAGGTTCATCCGGTGGCCCGGGTAGAAGGCGTGGCGCACCGGCTCGGAGCGGCCGCGCAGCCGGACCAGGCCGAGGAGGCCGTCCTGCCGCCCGTAGGAGTCGCGGTCGTCGTACGCCTCACGGTCGCCGTCGTACGTGTCGCGGTCGCCGTACTCGTCGCGGTCGTGTGCGTCGTGCGCGCCGCCGTGGACCGGGCCCGCCGCGTGCGGGCCGCGCGGGTCGCGCTGGGAGACCACCAGGGGCCGGACGCGCCGCGTGTCGTGGAGCCCGCTGTCCTCGTCGGGGCCGGCGAGCTGCGGGAGCAGGCGCGTCCCGGCGGCGTCCGGGTGCGGTGCGTCCGGGCGCAGGACGGGCATCCGCTGGGTGGTCTCGGTCCCGTCCGGGTCCGTCCCGCCGGCGGCCGGCCCGGGGACCGCGGCCCACGGGGAGGCGTTTCCGCGTCCGCCCTGCCGGAAGCCGGCCGCGGCCCCGAGGGGGGTGCGGGCGTCGGAGGCGGTGCGGACGGAGGTGGGGACGATGGGCAGCGGGCCGGTTCCGGCACCGGTGAGGATGGAGGGGCGCGGCGTCCGGGCGAGCATCACGCGGAAGCTGGCGTGGTTGACGGTGACCTGGGCCGGGTCCGACGGCACTTTGACCGGGCTCAGGATCGGGTCCTCTATCCCCTGGGCGCGTCCCCCTGCGCGGTCGGGGGATGTTCTTGTGTCCACGCCCGGTTAACCGAGCGACGGTCCGTTAGGACACTGTCTCGCTCCGTATCGATGTCAAGGATCCGTCAAGCCGCCCGGGCGGTCGGCCCGGGCGGCTGTGACGGCGGCGGCCGCGGCGGTCACGGCCCCGGCAGCAATGGCGGCGCGGGGCGCGCGGTGCGCGGTCAGGCCCTGCGGCGGGCGGCCTCGTACAGGACGATGCCGGCGGCGACACCGGCGTTGAGGGACTCCGCGCCGCCCGGCATGGGGATGCGGACGGTCAGGTCGCAGGTCTCGCCGACGAGGCGGGACAGGCCCTTGCCCTCGGAGCCGACCACGATCACGACCGGTCCGTCCAGGACGTCCAGCTCGGTCAGGTCCACGCCTCCGTCGGCGGCGAGGCCGACGACGGTGGCCCCGGCCTTCCGGTAGGACTCCAGGGTGCGGGTGAGGTTGGTGGCGCGGGCCACCGGGATCCTGGCCGCGGTGCCGGCGGAGGTCTTCCACGCGCCGGCCGTCATGCCGGCGGCCCGGCGCTCGGGGACGACCACGCCGTGTCCGCCGAAGGCGGCGGCGGAGCGGACCACGGCACCGAGGTTGCGCGGGTCGGTGACCCCGTCGAGGGCGACGATCAGGGGGTCCTCGCCCTCGTCGGCCGCGGCCTCGAGCAGGTCGTCGGGGTGCGCGTACTCGTAGGGGGGGACCTGCAGGACCAGGCCCTGGTGGTTGAGCCCGCCGGTGATCCGGTCCAGCTCGGGGCGCGGGGCCTCCATCAGCGGGATGCCGCGGTCGGCGGCCAGCTGGAGGGCCTCGCGGACCCGGTCGTCGCTGTCGATGTACTGGAGCACGTACAGGGCGGTCGCGGGGACGCCGCCGCGCAGCGCCTCGGCGACCGGGTTGCGGCCGACGACCATCTCGGAGGCGGCCTTGGCGCCGCGCGGCCCGCCGCCGCGGCGCTGCTGGGCGACGGCGCGCTTGGCCTTGGCGTTCGCGGCCCGCTGCTTGGCGTGGCCCTTGCGCATCTCGGCGGGCGGGGTCGGGCCCTTGCCCTCCAGTCCCCTGCGGCGCTGGCCGCCGCTGCCTACCTGCATGCCCTTCTTGCTCGTGGAACGCCGGTTCCTGCGCTGGCTGTTGCCGGCCATGGGTCACCTGTTTCTTCTTCTGCGCCCCGTGGCCGCGCGGCGCGCGGGGCGCCGTCCGTGGCTTCGGGACTGCCGCGCCGGAGGGTGCTCCGGCGGCTGTCGGCTGCGGGTCTTGCGGGCGGTGGGGGTCCGGAGCGGTCCGGGCCGGTCCGGTTCTGCGGATCCGGCCCGGCCCGCCGGCCGGACGCTGCGGGAGGACGGTGCGGAGGGGCGTGGGCGTGGCCGTCGGGACGGTGCGGCCGGGTCAGCGGGACGCGAGGGACCAGCGGGGCCCGGAGGGGGTGTCCTCGACGGCCAGGCCGGCCTGGGCCAGCTGGTCGCGGATGGCGTCCGCGGTGGCGTAGTCCTTGCGGGCGCGGGCGGCCTGCCGCTGGTCCAGGACCAGCCGCACGAGGGAGTCCACGACGCCGTGGAGGTCGTCGCCGCGCTCCGCGGAGCCGGCCCAGTGCTCGTCGAGCGGGTCCATGCCCAGCACCGAGAGCATGGCGCGCAGCTCGGCGGCGCGCGCGACGGCGGCCTCCTTGTCGTCGGCGGACAGGGCCGCGTTGCCCTGCCGGACGGTGGTGTGGACGACGGCCATCGCCTGGGGCACGCCCAGGTCGTCGTCCATCGCCGCGGCGAAGGCGGGCGGCACCTCCGCCGCCGGGTCGACCGGCCCGGCCAGTTCCACGACCCGCTGCAGGAAGCCCTCGATCCGCGCGAAGGCCGACTCCGCCTCGCGCAGCGCCTCCTCGCTGTACTCGATCATGGACCGGTAGTGCGGGGTGCCCAGGTAGTAGCGGAGGACGAGGGGGCGCCAGCGCTTGGCCATCTCGGAGACCAGCACCGAGTTGCCGAGCGACTTGGACATCTTCTCGCCGCTCATGGTCACCCAGGCGTTGTGCACCCAGTAGCGGGCGAACCCGTCGCCGTAGGCCTTGGCCTGGGCGATCTCGTTCTCGTGGTGCGGGAAGACGAGGTCGAGGCCGCCGCCGTGGATGTCGAAGGTCTCGCCCAGGTACTTGTGGGCCATGGCCGAGCACTCCAGGTGCCAGCCGGGCCGGCCGCGGCCCCAGGGCGTCTCCCAGGACGGCTCGCCGGGCTTGGCGGCCTTCCACATGGCGAAGTCGCGGGGGTCGCGCTTGCCCGTCTCGCCCTCGCCGGAGGGCTGCAGGAGGTTGTCCAGGTCCTGGTTGGACAGGCTCAGGTAGCCGGGCCAGGAGCGGACGTCGAAGTAGACGTTGCCGTCGGCCGCGTAGGCGTGGCCGCGCTCGATCAGGCCGCGCATCATCTCGATCATCTCCGGGACGTGCCCGGTGGCCCGCGGCTCGTAGGTGGGCGGCAGGCAGCCCAGGGTGTCGTAGCCGGAGTTGAACGCGCGCTCGTTGGTGTAGCCGATCGCCCACCAGGGGGTGCCGGAGTCGTCGGCCTTGGCGAGGATCTTGTCGTCGATGTCGGTGACGTTGCGGACGAACGTCACCTCGTAGCCCCGGTACGCGAACCAGCGGCGCATGATGTCGAAGTTGAGCCCCGACCGGATGTGGCCGATGTGCGGGGCCGCCTGCACGGTGGCACCGCACAGGTAGATCGAGACACAGCCCGGCCGCAGCGGGGTGAAGTCACGTACCTGGCGCGCGTCTGTGTCGTACAGGCGAATAGTCACCCCTCAAGGGTAGTGGGCGCACCCGGGTGCCCTGCCCCCGGCGGCGTGCGCGCCGCCCAAGCGTGACGTGTTCGCAAGACTCCGGCGCGTCCCCGCCTCCTCCCGCGCCCCGGCGGACGGGCCCGGGGTGTTCCCGAATCCGGGAACACCCCGGGCCCGTCCGCGGGATGCGGGCCGCGGGGTGCCGGCCGAGGGGGCCGTTCAGTGCAGCGGCACGACCAGGGCGGTGGCGATCGCGGCCAGCCCTTCGGCGCGGCCGGTCAGGCCGAGGCCGTCGGTGGTGGTGCCGGAGACGGAGACCGGGGCGCCCACCGCCTCGGAGAGCACCCGCTGCGCCTCCTCGCGGCGCCTGCCGATCTTCGGCCGCACGCCGATCACCTGGACCGAGACGTTGCCGATCCGGAACCCGGCGTCGCGGACGATGCGCGCGGCCTCGCGCAGGAGGGTCGTGCCGGAGGCCCCGGACCACTCCGGCCGGTCGGTGCCGAAGTGCGCGCCGAGGTCGCCGACACCGGCCGCGGAGAACAGCGCGTCGCACGCGGCGTGGGCGGCGACGTCGCCGTCGGAGTGGCCGGCGAGGCCGAACCCGGACCCCTCCCACTCCAGGCCGGCGACCCACAGGGGCCGGCCGGCCTCGAATGCGTGGACGTCGGTGCCGATCCCGGTGCGGGGCAGCGGCGGCAGCGGCTGCGCCTGCTGCTCAGTAGCCATCGTTGGCCCTCCTGCGGGCGAGTACGGCCTCGGCCAGGACGAGGTCCAGCGGCCTGGTCACCTTGAACGCCTCCTCGTGGCCGGGCACGGCCACGACCTGCACGCCGATGCTCTCGACCATGCCGGCGTCGTCGGTGGCGCCCTCGCCGCGGGCGGCGACCTTCTCGTGGGCGGCCGCCAGGACGTCGCGCCGGAACCCCTGCGGGGTCTGCACGGCGCGCAGCAGGGACCGTTCCGGAGTGCCGACGACGGGCTCGGGGCCGTCCTCGCGGGGCTCGACCTGCTTGACGGTGTCGGCCAGCGGCAGGACCGGGACCACGGCGGGCGAGCCGGCGCGCACCGCCGCGACGACGGCGTCGACCGTCTCGACGGGCACGAGGGGGCGCGCCGCGTCGTGGACGAGCACCGTCTCGACGTCCTCGGGGACGGCGGCCAGGCCGAGCCGCACCGACTCCTGCCGGGTGTCCCCGCCCGCGACGACCCGGACGTCCGCGGCCGTGGGCAGGCCGTGGGTGTCCAGCAGCGAGCGGACCTCCGCCACGCCGTCCGGCGGTGCGACGACCACGATCAGGGTGACGGCGCGGGAGCGCGCGAGTGCGCGGACCGCGTGCACCAGGATGGGCACGCCGTTGAGCGTGCGCAGCGCCTTGGGCGCGCCGGGGCCGAGCCGAACTCCTCGGCCGGCGGCTGGAATTACTGCTGCGGTGTTCAGGTTTGTGTCCTCAACCGATGTGGGTATCGCTCATCGTGCCGGGCGCGACGCCCTTCCGGCCCCTTCCGTGCACGCCGGACGGAGCGGCGGCGGTCCGGCCGGGCACCTGCTGTCGCGCGCCGCCCGCCGTCACCGGCGGCGTGCGCCCCGGGAACGGCCGACGGCATGCGGGCGCCCACGGACATGCAGCAGCGCCCGGCTCGTGTCGGCGGTGGGAGCCGACACCGGCAGGGCTCTGCGGCATCGCAGTGTCAGGACGCGAGGACCTCGTCGAGCAGGGTCTCGGCCTTGTCCTCGTTGGTGTTCTCGGCAAGAGCGAGCTCGCTGACGAGGATCTGGCGCGCCTTGGCCAGCATTCGCTTCTCACCGGCGGACAGTCCGCGCTCGCGCTCGCGGCGCCACAGGTCGCGGACGACCTCGGCGACCTTGATGACATCGCCGGAGGCGAGCTTCTCGAGGTTCGCCTTGTAGCGGCGCGACCAGTTGGTGGGCTCCTCGGTGTACGGTGCGCGCAGCACCTCGAAGACCCGGTCCAGCCCGTCCTGACCGACCACGTCGCGCACTCCGACGAACTCCGCGTTGTCCGCGGGCACGCGCACCGTCAAGTCGCCCTGGGCGACCTTGAGCACCAAGTAGGTCTTGTCCACGCCCTTGATCTGCCGTGTTTCGATGGCCTCGATCAACGCAGCCCCGTGATGGGGATAGACCACGGTGTCGCCAACCTTGAACGTCATGTGACAGGTACCCCTTCCGTGGCTATCCAGGGTAACACGCCCGGAGCCTCACCTGAATGGCGTTTTCGCAGGTCAGGGCATATCTCGGGGCTTGACAAGGCCCCCCGTGACGTGCTCGGACCGGGGCTCCGGGAGGGGTATTCGCAGGTCGGAGCGGGTATGAGGAAGAGCCGAAACGCACCTGACGCCCCGTCGAACCCCTCGAAGAGCGGGGCGAAAAACGCCCGTTTGTCCGCCCGGGCCGACCCCTCGGAGGGCCGGGTTCCACCATCCGGACCACCGGCCGGAAATTGCCGGAATGAAGAATTGCATTTCGATCTTGCCGGGCGGCCGGACGGATTCTCCGCGGATTCTCCGCACGTGTCATGAACACATGCCCGCCCTCCTCCTCGCGGGGCCGATCGGACCATCCCCGGGCGCGGTGGGGTGCCGGGTGCGCGGCGCCGAGGGGGGCTCGGTAACCTAAGGCCGCCGGAAGGTCACCGTCCCGATCCGATCCCAGCCAAGGAGATGCCGCCGCCGTGAGCCGCAGCCTTCGACGCGGTGCCCTCGCCGCCGCCCTCGCCCTCGCCGCCGCCGCCCCGCTGTCCGCCTGCGCGGCCGGCAACGACGCGGAGAGCCTGCAGATCAAGCCGGACAACGCCGCCACCGCGGTCGGCGACATCAAGATCCAGAACGCCGTGGTCATCACGACCGACGAGGGCGCCGGGCCGACCGCCGTCTCCGCCAACGTCTTCAACGACGGCTCCAAGGACCAGACGATCGAGTCGATCACGGTCGACGGCGCCGGCGCGCCGGTCGAGCTCTCCCCCGCCGGCGGCGGGGGCAAGGTGGTCGTCCCCGCGAACGGCAGCCTGGTCCTCGGCGGCAAGGGCAACGCCTCCGCCACCCTGGCCAAGGACAGCGGCGTGACCACGGGCGACTACCAGAAGGTCGTCTTCAGGTTCAGCGACGAGGGCGAGGTCGCCATCGAGGCGCACGTGGTCTCCCCCCACGGCACCTACGCCTCCTTCGGCCCGAGCTCCGAGGCGTCCGCGCCGTCCGGGAGCTCCTCCCCCTCCGCCAAGCCCTCCGAGACCGCCGAGAAGGGGACCGCCTCCCCCGCGGCCGCGGAGAAGTCCCCGGCCGCCGACGAGGAGAAGCCCTCCGCGGGCCACTGACGGCACCGGCACCGTGCGGCGCGCCCCGGTGGCCCGGGGGCGGCCGCACGGCCGCCCGGCCGGGCACGGGCCCGTACGGGAGGCGCAGGAACGCGCACGCAAGGAGGCGGGGCCCCCGGTCGTACCGGGTGCCCCGCCTCCTTCGTGCTCTCCCCCGTCGCCGTGCCCGGCCGGCCGACCGGGCGGCCGGGCACGGGCCGGTCAGGGCTCGAACTTGTAGCCCAGGCCCCGCACCGTCACCAGGTAGCGCGGCGCGCCCGGGTCCGGCTCGATCTTGGCGCGCAGCCGCTTGACGTGGACGTCCAGCGTCTTGGTGTCGCCGACGTAGTCCGCGCCCCAGACCCGGTCGATGAGCTGCATGCGGGTCAGCACCCGGCCGGCGTTGCGCAGCAGCATCTCCAGCAGGTCGAACTCCTTCAGCGGCAGGTCGACCTTGGCGCCGGAGACGGTCACCACGTGGCGGTCGACGTCCATGCGGACCGGGCCGGCCTCCAGGGCCGCCGGGGCGACCTCCTCCGGCTCCCCGCGGCGCCGCAGCACCGCGCGGATGCGCGCCACCAGCTCCCGGGAGGAGAAGGGCTTGGTGACGTAGTCGTCGGCACCTATCTCCAGGCCGACGACCTTGTCGATCTCGCTGTCCTTGGCGGTAACCATGATGACGGGGACGTTGGAGCGGCCCCGCAGCTGCCGGCACACCTCGGTGCCGGGCAGGCCTGGGAGCATCAGGTCGAGCAGGACCAGGTCGGCGCCGTTGCGCTCGAACTCGTCCAGTCCGTCCGGTCCGGTGGTCGCCACCGCGACCTCGAATCCCTCCTTGCGGAGCATGTAGGACAGTGCGTCGCTGAACGACTCCTCGTCCTCTACGACGAGCACTCGGGTCACGGAAGGACCTCCGGGGCAGGAAGGTGAGCAGGGGTTCCGGGACCGGTGTCGGCCCCGGGGGTGGAAAGGCCGTCGCGGTTTCCGCGACCGCCCCGCCCGTCGCGTCCGCCTCGTTCGGCGGACGCCCGGGGCAGTCGGAGGGTGAAGGTGGAGCCCTGTCCCTCGGCGCTCCACACGGTGACCTCTCCACCGTGCGAGGCGGCCACGTGCTTGACGATGGACAGGCCGAGACCGGTGCCGCCCGTGGCGCGCGAGCGCGCGGGGTCGACCCGGTAGAACCGCTCGAATATGCGGTCCCGGTCCTTCTCGGAGATCCCGATGCCCTGGTCGGTCACCGAGATCTCGACGAGGTCGCCGCCGGCGGCGGAGACGGCGCGCCCGGCGATCCCCACACGGGTGCGCGCGGGGCTGTAGTTGACCGCGTTCTCCACGAGGTTGCCCAGGGCCGCGGCGAGCTGGCTGCGGCTCCCCCATATGTACAGGCCCGGCGTGGCCCCGGTGGCGATGGTGATCTGCTTGGTCGCCGCCTGCTGGCGGCAGCGCTCCACCGCCTCGGTGACCAGGTCGTCGACGGCCACCGGCTCGGAGTCCTCCAGCGGGTCGTCGTTCTGCACCCGGGAGAGGTCGATGATCTCCTGCACCAGGCTGGTCAGGCGGGTGGCCTCGGCCTGCATGCGGCCGGCGAAGCGCTGCACGGCCTCGGGGTCGTCGCAGGCGTCCATGACGGCCTCGGAGAGCAGGGAGAGCGCCCCCACCGGGGTCTTGAGCTCGTGGCTGACGTTGGCCACGAAGTCGCGGCGCACCGCCTCGATGCGGCGCGACTCGGTGAGGTCGTCCACCAGCAGGAGCACCAGGCGGGAGCCGAGCGGGGCCACCCGTGCGGAGACGGCCAGGGCCTCGCCCCTGCCGGTGCCGCGGCGGGGCAGGTCCAGTTCGGTCTGGCGTATCTCCCCGTCGCGGCGGGTGTCGCGGGCCATCTGCAGCAGCTGGTCGACGGCGAGCCGGCCTCCGCGCACCAGTCCGAGGGCGTAGGCGGCGGAGCTGGCCTTGACGACGGCGTCGCCCTCGTCGAGGACCACGGCGGAGGAGCGCAGCACCGACAGCACGGTGTCCACACCGGGGGGCAGCACGGCCTCGGTGTGCAGGGAGGCACGGGTGACGCCGGCCTGCTCGCGTTCGCTCCAGCGGAACGCGAGCATGGCGACCACCCCGGTGCACACCCCGGCGATCGCACTGCCTGCGGCGAGTGCCGCGTTGACGTCCATGCCGCCAGGGTATGCGCGAAAGGCGGGAGCAAAACATGCATAAGGTCACCGGCTCGAACACTCGTTGCCAAGAGTTCACCCGGGTGACGGAAGTGGTTCATTCCGGCGGTTCGCCCGGTACGCGTGCCGGTCGCAGCGTGGGTGGCGGCTCCACCGGCAGTGCGCCGTGTGCGAGGGTGAGGCGCCAGGAGCGCCGGTTCCCAGACAGTGAGAGGACTACGATGCGCGACGCTTACCACGAGGAGCTCGACTCGATCGGCGACGGACTGGTCGAGATGGCCCGGCTGGTCGGGTCCGCGATCGGCCGCGCCACCACCGCGCTGCTCGACGCGGACCTGAAGCTGGCCGAGAGTGTGATCGCCGCGGACGAGAAGGTCGACGACCTCCAGCGCGACCTGGAGAACCGCGCCATCACCCTGCTGGCCCGCCAGCAGCCGGTCGCCACCGACCTGCGGATAGTGGTGACGAGCCTGCGGATGAGCGCCGACCTGGAGCGCTGCGGCGACCTGGCCCGGCACGTCGCCAAGCTCGCCCGCCTGCGGTTCCCCGAGTCCGCCGTCCCGCAGGACCTGCACAGCACCGTCCTGGAGATGGGCCACCTGGCCCAGCGGCTGGTCGCCAAGGCCGCCGAGGTCATCATCACCAAGGACGTCGACCTGGCCCTGCAGCTGGAGCAGGACGACGACGAGATGGACCAGTTCCACCGCGCCCTGTTCCAGCACCTGCTCGACGACCGCTGGGCGCACGGCATCGAGACCGCCGTCGACGTCACCCTGTGCGGCCGGTACTACGAGCGGTACGCCGACCACGCCGTCTCGGTCGCCAAGCGGGTGGTCTACCTGGTGACCGGCGAGCACGCCGACGAGCTCACGGCCGTCCCGGAGACCGACGGCACCGTCTGACCCCGGGGCCGGGCCGTGTCCGGACGGCGGCCCGGGACACGGCGGCAGACCAGACCGTCACGACGAGCCCGGGCGCACGGTTCCCGAACCGTGCGCCCGGGCTCGCGGGCGCGGTGGCGGACCGGGGCGAATACACCCTGTGCTCCCGTGCGCCGTCGGTGCGACATTGATGCGGCGGCGGTGGCGCGGTGGACTGGCGGGTGGCAGTCAGGCACAGCATCAGGCACAGCCGAGGAGGAGTTCCATGTCGGACCTTCGCATGCCCCCCAACGTCGACCGTCTTCCGGGCGGGTCCCCCGCACAGCCGCCGGCCGCGTGCGGCTGCGGCTCGAGCTGCAGCTGCGGCTGCCAGTCCGGCTCCTCCTGCAACTGCGGCGGAAGCTGCTGACCGGACGCACGCACGCGCCCGGGCCCCGGTGGTGACCCTTGGGTTCTAACGGTCCTCGCAACACCCGCGATCTGTGGGAGTTGCGGGGACCGTGGGCGTTGAGCGTGATGATTTTTCCGGGCTGCGGGAGCGTTTCCTTGCGCGGCTGGACGTCGTGGGGAACGTGACTGTGGTGGCCCGGGAGCTGGGGGTGAACCGGAACACTGCCTTCGGCTGGGCCCGGAAGGCCGGGCGGCGTTCGGAGCGCCGGCCGCGCCGGCATCCCCGGCGGGACGAGTACGAGCGGCTTCGGGCCGCCGGTGTCGCACGCCGGGTTGCGGCCCGGCAGGTCGGTGTGAACGAGCGCACGGCCAAGGACTGGGACTGGGGCGTCAAGAAGACCCGCTCTTCGCGCATCTATCCGGACGGGCGCCGTGTCGACTACGCGGCCGGGACCGTCACGATGTGCGGTGTGACCATGCCACCGGTGGGCCTGACCGCCCTGGAGAAGCAGCTTCACCCGCGATTCCTGACGCTCGCCGAGCGCGAGAAGATCCGTGATCTGCGTGCGGCGGGGCAGTCGCTGCGGGCGATCGGACGGGCCTTGGGACGGCCGGCGAGCACCGTCAAGCGGGAGATCGACGCGAACTCCGGCACCGAGGGCTACCGGCCCTACGCCGCCCACCGCGCGGCCGCCGCACGCAGGCCCCGGCCCAAGGAGCGCAAGCTGCTGCGCGCGGGACGGCTGCGCCGCTTCGTCCGGGACGGACTGCGCCGGCGGTGGTCACCGGAGCAGGTCTGCCACGCTCTACGCAAGGAGCATCCCGACGACGAGAGCATGCGGGTGAGCGTGGAAACGATCTACCAGGCGCTGTACTTCCAGGCCCGCGGCGGCCTGAAGCGGGAGGTCCAGGCTGCCGTCCGTTCCGGCCGCACCCGCCGCAAACCACGCCGGGACCCCCAGCGGCGCACCCCTCGGTTCACCGACCCCATGGTGATGATCAGCGACCGTCCCGCCGACGTCGAGGACCGGGCCGTGCCCGGACACTGGGAAGGCGACCTGATCATCGGCGCGGGCGGCCGCTCCGCGATCGCCACCCTGGTCGAGCGCAGCACCCGGTACACCATGCTGGTCCACCTGCCGGGCGGCGTCCACGACGCCGAGACCGTCCGCGACGGCCTCGTCACCACGGTCCAGACCCTGCCCGCCCACCTGCGCGGCTCCCTCACCTGGGACCAGGGCAGCGAGATGGCACGCCACCAGCAGTTCAGCATGGCCACCGGCATGCCCGTCTACTTCTGCGACCCGGCCTCGCCCTGGCAACGCGGCTCGAACGAGAACACCAACGGACTCCTGCGCCAGTACTTCCCCAAGGGCACCGACCTGAGCGTCCACAGTCCCGAAGACCTCGAACACGTCGCCCAGGAACTCAACGGCCGCCCACGCAAGACGCTCGGCTGGGATACCCCAGCCGAGCGTCTACGTGATCTACTCACCACCTGAAACCAAGTGGTGTTGCGACGACCCCTTGAACCCAAGACCCACAAGGTCACCACCGGGGCCCTGTTTTTCCCGCTTCTCGCGGAGGGCTGCTTCTTCTTGCCCGGGTCGTACCGGGGATCTCAACGGCTTGCGTTTCCGCTGCTCAGGATCGTTGTCCCTGAGCCCCTGCCGGTCGCCGTCGATCCTCCTCGGCCGACGGCAGTCGGCAACGACGGCGGGACAGCCGACCGACGAGGTGGCGCGCAGCGGGCCGGGGGGCGGATGTGTCAGCCCGTGCAGTTCGGAACGGGGACATCGCTGCCGGCGCAGTTGGTGGGCTGGTTGTTCCTGACCCGGCTGGAGTTCAGCACGACGGTTCCGCCCGTGTTCAGGACGCCGCCGGGAGCCACGGCAGCCGTGTTGGTGTTGACGTTGCTGTCGGTGATGGTGGTACTGCCTCCTCCGACGTTGGCGACGCCTCCGGCCCGGCGGGCCTGGTTCTCGTTGATGTTGCTCCGGAGGATCTGCAGGGTGCCGTCGTTGGCGGCGCCTCCGCCGACGCCGGTGGTAGCGGTGTTGTCGATAACACGGCTGTTGACGATGGTCATGTTGCCGTCGTTGGCGACGCCCCCGCCGTTGACGTTGGCGGTGTTGTCCATGATGTTGCTGTTCTCGATCCGCGTCGTCGTCCCCGCGACTCCGCCGATGCCACCCGAGTAGTTGGCGCGGTTGTCGCGGATGGTGCTGTGGGACACGGTCAGTCGACCGAAGTTCGCGATGCCGCCACCAAAATCGGATGCGTCTCCGTTCGTGATGGTCACATCGCGGATGTTGAGATCACCGGCCGCACCCACGGTGAGGATGCCGAAGCCGGCAGTGGAGGAACGGGTGATGGTGCTGCGGTTGGCGTGGATGACAAGAGTGCTGGTGACCGGCGGCAGCGGCGAGGTCAGTCTGTAGGTGCAACCCGGCGCCAGGAAGAGAGTGTTGCCTCCGGAGGAGTTGGCGGTGGCGATCGCGGTGAACAGGGCGTTCTCGTTGCAGGGAACGGCCGTCTGCGCCGAGGACGGCGTGGCGGTGGCCACTACCGTCGCGAGAGCTGCGGTGCACAGCGCCTGCGCCGTGAACGCGGATGATCCGCGGATGAACATGGGTGGCTCCTCGTAGGTCCCGGAACGTGGGTGCTCCCGGTGCCAATGTCCGCAGCGCCGACTTTGTGGGAGCGGTGTAAATGGTCACCAGGACACGTGGGAATGACGCTGCTCGGGAGGAGGTGCCCCCTTGACGGCGTAGCTGTTTCCGCCCGGTGGCCGACATCACGCTCGTTACTTGATGCTTGAACGGCTATGGGTCAAAGCCGCTTCGCGCGAGCGGCCGCACCTTGACGGGGCTTCAATCACGTCTGCGCGCCTTTTCTCACCTCGGGTCGCGTTCACCCGGTTCCTTCCGGCCGGCGCACCTCTGCGACCGGGTACGGCAGTTGCAGAAGAACGGCATGCGCACCCCCTGAGGCGACAAAAAGCCCCCTTCCGGCAGGGACAGCGCCGGAAGGGGGCTTGTTCGTGCGGGGTTACTTCTTCTTGCCCTGGGTCTTGCCGGGGATCTTGGTGACCTGGATTTTTGCTGGTCAGGGGCAGTGAGCCCGTGCGTCTGGTGGTCGTCGTTGGTCGTCATTGGCCACTGTTGAGCGGCCTCGGACGGCCCAGAGACGGCCCAGCATTGCCCCGACAGCGCCGCGTTCGGCTGATGGCCGGGGCACCCTCAATGCAGCCCGGTCTGAACCTCAGCCGACGGCAGTCAGCCACGACGGCGGGCCAGCCGACCGACCAGGCGCGCGTATGCCTCGCTGCACCCCCGCTGGCCTCAGCCACGCCGCTGATGCTCTCGGCCAGAGCAAGCCGCGACGGCCGACCCGTGACGACGACGCCGGCGCCCTCAGTTTGGGCATCACCGCTGATGGGGCCAGAGAGCCGTGCCGACCTGGGCAAATCCGCTTGGACCCGTGTCAGTTGCGAGCTCACGGTCATCGGTGTCAACCGCGGTTCCCCACTCGCTCTAGAAGCCATCTGACACGGCGTTCTCAGGTCACTCGTACACAACTGCCGCGCTCAGTGCACGGGCGAAGAACGTCCAGTCGCCATCCGCTGGCACCTCTTGGTCGAAGTTCCGGTGCCAGGCCGACGAGTCGTCGATCCATGACGCCAGCGCGTCCAGGTAACGCTCAAGCGTGGAGTTCTCCCACTCACCGCCTCGTTCGAGGAGATCGGCACGCAAGGCACGTATGTGGTCCGACAGGGCCGCTCTACTGTCGACTCTGTGCGCCGGATCATTTGGAAGCTGCACTATGACGGCACCCTATCTGCGTAGTCGACTGCGACATTCTGGTGTGAGCTGGCACCTAACCGGTAGCGCACACGGCTCCGGAGGCCGTGACTATAGGAGGCGAACCTGCAGGTCAGGACAGCTCGGACTAGCAACGTGTCCGTTGCCAGTCCACAGGCAGTCCATGAATGCTGATGAGGACAGCGCCTACGTCTCGGGTACCAGCCTCTGCTCAAGGGCCCGTACGAATGCGGCGCGCTCCGTGGGAGAAACGGCGTCCTTGGCCCAGATCGCCGCTATTGCTTCCCAAACTCGGTCCGTGCGCACGCGCGGGCCTAGATGCTCCGCGACTCGCCGTGTCCAAGCGTGATGGTTGTCAATTTGACGAGCGTCATCAACCGCTTGAAGAAGTTCACCCGCCCGGACATCCAAGCGCATGGCGACCTTTTCCCAAGAAGCTTCGTCCAGAGAGTCAAACAACTCCTTTTCGGGAGCCTGGGTTCCGGGCAACGTCACACAGCCACTCTGCTCCGATTGATCCGCGTCTAGCACACCCAACGAAACACTTGGGAGACGTCCTTCGTGCGCCAGCCCTCCGAGAATAGTCACGGTGGACGCTGCGCCAGCCGCAATGATTTCCACTCTGCGACTCAAGTCGGGTGCCTCTTGGTTAATCAAAGCGTCAATCAGGACTGCCGCCTTGTCGTCTTCGCAGAACAAAACCAATTCCGGGTGGTCGACGTCGTCCATCAAAGACATGGCGAATTTCGCCGTAACGCCGTAAAGGACATCACGGCCGCCGCCGCGATGAGTCTGTATGTAGATTCGGGCTTCCGTAGGCAACTGTTCCATGATCGTCGCCGAGTGGGTGGAAAGGATGAACTGCATCTTGCGTTTTTCCGCAAGTTCGAAAAGTTCAGCCATCAGACGCCGTTGCGCACGAGGGTGCAAGGAAGCTTCGACTTCGTCGATAATGATCAAAGAGCGATCAGGGGCGGAGCGGAGAAGATCCACCAGGTCGGCTGTGGCATCCTCGCCTGCGCCCTGGTGGAAGTTGGAGTATTCTCCGGCGCCCGCGTTCAAGACGCCAACCTGCTTGTTCTGGAACGTTGCCATGCCACTGGATGTGTAAGGCCTGTTCATGATCCGAGACAGAAGGGCTCGGTCCGACTCGTTAAATGGGGTGACTGCGGCCGTGAAATTCGCCTGCGTGGCAGCCTTTCCGTACCCAATCTGCGTGTTGACGGGCTGGGTACGGCTGATATCGAGGAAAAAAATTGAACGCGCGAAGCGGTCAGGCATACCTCGCCAGCGGCTTGTGCGCTTGCGAAGCGTCTGCGTGTCGATCTTTGTCCCTCGCCTCACTTGATAAGTGAGCGTGACGCCCTCAACTTTCTCCCACGGAGTATTGGGGAAAAAGTCGTCAGGGTAAAACGTGTGCCCGGTAGTCTGCTCTGCCGTATAGGCGGCAGCCGCAGCCTTCAGGATGGTGCTTTTTCCTGCTCCATTCTCACCTGCGATAGCTACAACAGGGAACCGGAATTCAACCACTTCCCCTGTCCAGCCGCGCAACCCATTGATCTGAACCGAGTCCAGGAACAGAGGCCATCCTTTGCTCGTGTTCCGTGCCGTATTCCATTCGTGAGTCAAAGAGCTCAGAGTGGGCAGTGGGCGATGGGTATTATTAGGCACGCCGCCTCTTCCTATGTTCGCGCTTGGTCCGTCATCTGACGGCATGGGGGCCCGATTTGCGACTGGATGATCAAGCGGAAGAAAGCGCCAGCATTTGTTGGACGGGGACCGCGAACGAGAGCTTAGAAGCATCTCGCGAATTGAGCTGCGTCAAGGCCTGCTGGGCTGCTGCTGCAAGTGCACGCGCCATCAGAGGGGGAACGGCGTTCCCGATCTGCTTCAGCATCTGCCATTCACTCGTCTGAAAAACGAAGCCGTCGTGGAACGACTGGAGGCGCGCGGCCTCTCTAACCGTGATCCACCGCTGGAACTTAGGGTGCACCCACTCAGACATGTCGCGGTGCATCTGGGCCAGGATCGTGTACGCGGGCTTATCTGGGTGCAAGCGACGCCACTTCTCCGGGCGAGCTCCATCCCAAATTTCCTTTGGAAGTGAGTCGGCTTTCGCCCCTGGAGCCAGCAAAGAAATCAGCTCTTTCCTGCGTTGCTGGATCTCCTTGGTGTGATGATTGTGGAGCGCTACAGATCCACCCGCCGCCGTCTTCTTGTACTCAGATGAGTACCAGCGCCCGTCACGGTCAATTCGCATTTCGTCAAGTACCGGGCTGTTGGCGCGTGATCGCGGGTAAGGGCGAGGCTCATAGTGAACTGCCGTTTCCTCAGGAATGTCCCGGATCGCCTGACGTACGGTGTACTCTGGTTGCTTCTGCACTTCGAGTGCAGCTTGGAGGAAAGCGCCGGCTTCCATGCCGAGGTCCTCCTCGTCACGCACCCCGAAGAAAATGGCCCGCTTACGAAGTTGTGGGACGCCGTAATCGCTAGCGGTCACGACGACGACGCCACTATTCGTGTATCCAGCCTCGGCAAATGCAGCAAGCGCGGCACGTTTGAAGCGGCCCTTAGCAAGGAGGAGCATGTTGGGAACATTCTCCATAAGGAATACCTTAGGTCGAAGTTCCTTCAAAACTCGCACGTATTCGCCGTAAAGCTCGTTGCGCGGATCGTCTAGGAGGCGAGTGCCGATCTGGCTATAGCCCTGACACGGAGGCCCCCCGAAAAGCATGTCGATGTTGCCTCGCTCAACCGCTTCGAAGCGATGACGCTCCTCTTGCCACTCAGCTGACTCGGGCTTGAGGAAATAGTGTACGTCTCCTTCGAAGAGAGGGACCTCGGGGAAGTTATGCCTGTACGTAACTGCCGCAAAACGGTCCATCTCGACCGCCGCCTCGACGCTGAACCCTGCGAGTCGCACACCCTCACAGAAGCCGCCGCAGCCCGAGAACAGTGAGACTGCTCGGAACACTGACATTACTTCCCACCCTTCGTAGCTGCCCTGACCCTAACCGTGGCCGCTGGCAGACTGGCACATCCTAGCTGCACGCCGGCGGATGTGACTTATATTCCGTGGTCACTGTGTCATCAGCAGTCTACGGTTCGTGGCGTGCTCGACTTGCGATCTTCGTTCGGCCTGGCTGTGCGGGCTGTCAGAACAGAGCTGGGATGGTCGCAGGAGCGTCTATCCGTGGAGTCAGGCCTAGACCGGACCTACGTGAGTGGCCTGGAGCGCGGACAGAGGAACCCCGCTCTACAGACGCTTGTGCGCCTCGCTGATGCCCTAGGGGTGCCTCTTCACGAGTTGGTCAAGCGCGCAGAGGAGGGGGCACGTGCCGTTCACCTTCAGTCAGGTGGCGACTCAAGCTTTAGCGACTGAGGATCTGTGCATCACCGACTTGCGGGATGCGCCTATTCGTAATAGGTCTACGAAATTTCGGCTAGCTCAACAAAACATGCTGGCTTACACGTTCCCGTCCTTCGTGCCAGGTTTCGCAGAAGCGGGCGTGAATGGCATGCCGTACGGGCAGATCATCGATAGGCCGATCGAAAACGCCAAGAAGGAAGGGCAGCTCCTCTATGGCGTAGATTTCAGCGTCTCCCCTGCTGCCGTAGCCAAGGTGGCCGGCGATATTTTCGAAATCATTTCGTCCGCTGTTCTTTGGAATGCTGCAGCGCGTTGGAATTTCTATATGCGGACTGGAAGCTGGGTTTCGGCACCTCGCTATGCGAAGCCTAACACTCAGCCTGCTCCGTCGCGGCAGGTGGCTGTGCTCAATTTGCCTCGGGACTATGACTGGGTCCAACTGCTCGTGCCAGAGGCCCGGGATAAGATCGAGGAAATTAGAGCCGGGTTGGGAGGGAAGGAGCTGGGGCTCCCTACATCAACCCCGGACCTGGCTGTTGTTGTCGTGCCCGAGGAACTCAGGGAGCTGGATCTATGGGCTGATGGCTTGCCGGATCTGAAGCATCCGTCGCAAGCCGAACTTCGCCATGCGCACAAACTCGTTGAAGGGCGGGTGGAGCCGGGCGAAATAATTCTGGCCGTGGCGTTCAAAAAGAGCTTGCGCAGCGATAGGCTCTACCAGCCTTTGTATGAGGCCAATGTGATGCAGCTTCTGCTGGAGGGGAGGCTCGGTGCCCCCCGGGTGGAATTCGAAGTGCATACCTTGTCTCTCGAAGGAACGGACGCGCTGAACACGTATACAGCGGCCTCTCTGTATGCGGTTGCAGAGGACCGTCCGGACATCCATCGGGCGGTGAGAGAGCTTTACATCCCTGAGACTGCCACCCATCTCGTGAAAAGGTTCTTGGGATTCCTTAATGAGCGGATGTCTTTGGTGTCCACTCTCGGTTAAGGGATCAGTGTAAGAGCTCGTAACACGATCTTGTTGAACTGCCCTGGTAGGCCGTGACCGGTGTGACGATTCGGCCGTTCGAGAGGGTGTGACTACCCGGCCGTGGATCGTGGACGATGACCTGTGGGCGCTGATCGAGCCGCTCCTGCCACCCTGGCCCGAGAAGGCTCCCGGTCCACGGCCCGTGCCGGACCGGCTGTGCCTGCAGGGCATCCTCTACGTCCTGTACAACGACATCGCCTGGCAACTGCTCCCCCTTGAGCTGGGGTTCGGCTCTGGTCAGACCTGCTGGCGGCGCCTCGAGCGCTGGCAACAGGCCGGAGTCTTCGACCAACTGCACCGCGTCCTGCTCGCCAGGCTGCACGCGGCCGGCGAGCTGGACTGGTCCAGAGCATGCGTCGACGGTTCCCACGTCCGCGCCAAAAAGGGGGAGCCGACACCGGTCCGTCGCCGGTCGACCGGCGGAAGACGGGCAGCAAACACCACCTGATCTGCGACGGACGCGGCACCCCGCTCAAGGTCATCACCACCGCGGCCAACGTCAACGACGTCACCCAGACCCTCGCCCTGGTCGACGGAGTCCCACCCGTCGCCGGCCGCCCGGGCCGACCCCGCCGGCGCCCCGAGGCCCTCCTCGGAGACAAGGGCTACGACTCCAACCCCAACCGCCGCGAACTGCGCAAACGCCGGATCCTGCCGGTCATCTCCCGCAAGGGCAGGCCTAACATCAAGGGCCTGGGCAAGCTCCGCTACGTCGTCGAGCAGACCTTCGCCCTCCTCCACCAGTTCAAGCGCCTCGCCGTCCGCTGGGAACGCCGCACCGAGCTCCACGACGCCTTCGTCTCCCTCGCCTGCAGCCTCATCTGCTGGAGACGCCTCAAGAAGGCCAACTCATGATCGTGTTACGAGCTCTAAGGCTGCGGTCGGTAGAGCGGCTTTGGGCTGGAGCTGCTTTGGCGCGAGTGATCATGGCCCCGTAAGCTTCCGGCGCGTCGGGCAGTCTGTGGACCTGCCCGGTAAGTCACGACGTTGGGGCCATGATCTTCGAGGCTCGCGCCAAAGCGGCTGCCTAAAGCCGTGGAGCCGACCGCCCCAGCCACGACGTACCCCTTCTCTGGCATCAGGCGGCTGATTGTTGTGCGCGCGGCACGGGCGCCGGCCGGGCTGGAGCGGGGCGGAGACAGGAGCGCAGGCCCGGCCGGGGGCCGGGCCGCGCGCGGTGAGCGGAGCGAGCCGCCTTGAACCAGTAGGGAGAGTTTGAATCATGCTCGTGCTGCTGGTCGTTGATGCTGCTCTTGCGCCTGGTGGTCGCTGACTCTTGGTGTAGAACCCTGGGTATGGGGAGTGAGCGGCGCGAGCAGATGAGGGTACTTGGGGCGCGTCTTCGGGCACTGCGTGCGGATGCCGGCCTGACGGGTGCTGCTCTGGCGCAGCGGGCCGGTGTGGGCCAACCAACGGTCTCCAAGGTGGAGAACGGACGCATGGTTCCGAGTTTCGATGTGCTGGACCGGTTGTCTCGGGCGCTCGGACTCGATGAGTCGGCCGCCGGTGAGGTCCGCGAGTTGCTGGCCGCGGTTGAGGCTGCGGTGGAGATCGGTTCCGGCCCCGATGCGGACTCCTCCGATGGTGCCGTCGTGGACGAGACGGTCCGCGGTGCTCGGCTGGTGCGCTCCTTCCAGTGCGTGGTCCTTCCTGCCATGCTCCAGAGTGCCGAGTACGCCCGGCACGTCTTTCAGGCTTCGCCGGATCTCGACGCTGAGGCGGTCGGCCGGGCCGTTTCTGCTCGTGTGGAGCGGCAGAGCTTGTTGTATGAACCGGGGCGTCAGTCGGTGTTCGTGGTGACGGAGGCGGTGCTGCGGACGTGGCCCGGGACGCCGTCGCTGATGCTCGCCCAGCTCGATCGACTGCTGGCTGTCGAGAGTCTGGGCACGGTCAGGCTCGGGGTCATCCCGTGGCGTCGGCCGGTGCCAGTGCTGCCTCGTCATGGCTTCACGCTCTGCGACCGGCAGGCCGTTGTGGTGGAGGCGTTCCCGGGCGAGCGGGTCTTGACCGAGGCGGATGACCTCGCCCGGTACGAGGAGATGTTCGGCCGCTTCGAGGGCGCTGCCGTCTTCGGTGGTGAAGTGCGGGATCTGCTGTTGCAGGTGATGGAGGAGTTCCGGGAGCTAGAGGTCAACATCACTCAGTAGAGGAATAATTCCTCTGTATGCCTGGATTGGCGTCACCCATGGGAATACTCTGTTTCTCGTGCTGTCTAGCCCTCTAGACGAGGAGTGTTTCCGTGTTCACCAAGTGGTGCCGCGCCTTCCCTGGCCTGCCGGACCAGGTGGCCGAAGCCCGTCACTTCGTAGCTGCGTTACTCCAGGAGTGGGGGCGCGCCGACGATGGAGTCCTGGTCGTCGGAGAACTGGCGGCCAACGCCGTACGCCACACGCTGAGCGGGAAGGCCGGCGGCTGGTTCCTCGTGATCGTCGGCTTCGGAACGGGCTTCGTGCGCATCGAGGTGATTGATCAGGGTGGCGGCGGTGTGCCGGCGATGCGTGACGTGACCAGTCTGGAAGAGGGTGGTCGCGGACTGGCGCTGGTGGCGGCCTGCGCGAAGGATTGGGGCACCAAGACTCTGCCGAAAGGCTCCTCGGTGTGGGCGGATCTGGTGCGGGAGGGAGCGTGACCGCACCTGGCCTGTTCCTGCTCGGCGGCCGTGTGGGCGGCGGGGGGTGAGTCCTCGGGGGGTGCCTCGGCGTCGGTCAGGCCTCTACGCGATAGGTGTCCGGTCGGGACGACAGCTCCCGCCTGTTTCGTCTAGGGGCCTAGACTCTTGGGCGAGGCTGGGAGGTGAGGACATGTCGGACGAGTTGCAGCGGATCATGGCGATCGATGATCCGTACCTGCTCCTGCGTGAGGTCACGGCCCGGTTGGCCGATGCGCAGCGGGAGGTCACCGAGCTCGCTCGGCTGCGGCGCCGTGTGGTGCAGGACCTTCACGCCCAGGGGCTGTCGTACGCGCAGATCGCGGCGAAGGCCGGCCTCAGCCGCGGACGCATTCACCAGATTCGCCACACCGGCCCGGCGCCCGAGGGTGCCTTCCTCGGATCGGGTGCTGTCACGGTCGCGACGCCGTTGCGGCGGGACGACGAGCGGGGGCGCACGGTCGTCGCAGTGGACGACGTCAGTTCCGGCAAGCGGCTGGAAGACCTGGCGCGGTCGTACGGGCTCGAGGTCACCTCCGAGCATGTGCCGGTGAGCGGAGAGATCGACCTCAACCGTGATGGCCTGGTCGTCGTCTGCGGGCCGCGGATGTCCCAGGACATGTGGAACACCTACGCCCAGGACCCCGTACTGCGCTGGGAGCGGGCGGAAGACGGGCCCTGGACGGTCGTGGACCGGCTCACCGGCACCGTGCACCGGTCGGGGCAGGACAGTGATCCGGCCCGGCCGTACGACGTCGGCTATCTCGGTCGTCTGCTGCGCCCGGACGGCAAGGGCTCGCTCCTCGCCATCGCCGGTATCCACACGCAAGGATCGCTCGGCGTCGTCCAGCTGCTCGCCTCCGACCTGAACTCCCTGTGGGGTCAGGTCGGGGAGCACCGGTTCTCCACCCTGGTGGGGGTCGAGTACGACCCGGAGACCAGTGAGCCGCGGTCCGTAGAACTGGTCTGCCCGCTCTACCGTCACGACGAGGAGACGGCCGGGTGAGGCTCGCCCTCGGCACCTCGCCGTCCGGGCCGGACAGCGAGAACGAGGACTTCGCCGCTGCCGCTCCCGGTGTCGCTGTGCTCCTCGACGGTGCCGGCGTGGCAGGCGCGGAAACCGGGTGTGTGCACGGTGTCGCCTGGTTCTCCGGAATGCTGGGAGCGCTGCTGCTGCGCACCCTCGCTGCGCGTCCGGCCTGGTCGCTCGTCGAGTGCCTGGCCGACTCCATCCGTGCCACCCGCTCGCTCCACGAGGACGTCTGCGACCTGGGCTACCGGGCCAGTCCGACCAGTACGGTCGTTGCCGTCCGGGCTCGTGACGGACTGCTCGAACACCTCGTGCTCGGTGACTCCTCACTGCTCCTCGTGCAGCGGAGCGGGAACTGTTCCGTGGTCACCGACCGGCGCCTGGACGAGGTCGGCGCACGCCTGCGCGGGGCGGTCGACGAGCTGCCCACCGGTTCGCCGGAGCATGCCGCCGCACTGGCCGAGTACCGGGACGCCCTGACCTCTCTTCGCAACCGGCCGGGCGGTTTCTGGATCGCCGGCCCCGATCCACTCGCGGCCGAGCACGCGGTGACCGGCGCGGTGCCGCTGGACTCCCTGGCCTCGGTGACGCTGTTGAGCGACGGGGCGACGCGTCTGGTGGACCGCTTCGGACTCGCCTCGTGGGACGAGGCCTTGGCCGTCCTCGACTCCACCGGCCCGGACGAGCTGATCCGCCGGACCCGCGAAGCGGAAGACAGCGACCCCGACGGTCGACACTGGCCGCGGGGCAAAGCTCACGACGACGCCACTGTCCTGCACTGGGTGCTCTCGTAGAGCGTCGGCAGCCTCACCGACGCGACACTCGTACACCCCCCTAGACAGTTGACGGGGCATCGCGTTACGGTAATCGTCAACCCCCCTAGACAGTTCGGGCGGGTTGCCCCCGTGCTGTCTAGGGGGGTATTCAGTTCGGCTCGGCGTCCATGACGGGCGCCCGACCAAGTGAGGTTCACACAATGCGCGTCATCCCTGTGGACACTTCGGCCGCCACGCTGCTGGTCACGAAGCTGCCCGAGGTCAAGGTGAGGGACCGGCAGACCGGTGAGGTGGCCGTGGACCCGGTGACCAACGACCGGCTCATGGTTCTGGAGCTGGTGTTCATCGCCGAGGGCGGTTCGGACATGATCAAGGTCACCGTCCCCGAGAAGGGCATCGGGGAGGGCCTGGTCATGGGTGCGCCGGTCTTCCTGTCCGGCCTGGTGGCACGGCCCTGGGAGAGCGAGTTCGGCGGCCGCGCCCGGCACGGCATCGCCTACCGGGCAGACGCCGTCATGGTCGGCGCCCCGGCGACGGCGCGGGGCTGAGCGTCATGTCTGATGCCCTGTGGGTCCTGGTACCGGTGCTGCTGGTGGTGGCCGCGCTGGTCGCGGTGCGCCGTCGACTGCCGGTTCTGTTCTGGTGGCTGGTCGGATATCCGGTCGTCACGCTGCGGGTGCTCACCTCGTACCGGGCCACCATGGATGCCTGCGGCCTGACGGTGCCGGCCTCGGCCGTACGTCGGGCCACGGCCCGGATGATGGGGCGGCAGGCTGCTCCCGTACCCCCTCGGCGGTCGCTGCCGCTGCCGACCGGATCCGGGCTCGTGATGCGGCTGCGCATGGCGGCCGGGCAGGCGCCCGAGGATTTCACCGCCTCGGCCGACCGGCTGCGGCACGCCTGGGGTGCGCACGCTGTGCATGTCCGTCTCACCAAGCCGGGACGGCTGGAACTGCGGCTGGTCGGCTGGGACGTTCTTGCCGACGTCCGGCCCGCCCGGCGGTGGCTGCGGACCGGTCCGCTGTCTCTGCCGCTGGCGTTGCGCGAAGACGGGCACTGGCACGTCCGGGACTTCCGTACCGTGCCGCACGAACTGATCCTCGGCGCCACGCAGTCGGGTAAGTCCGTCTACCTGCGCAACCTGCTGTGCGGGCTGGCCCGCCAACCCGTCGCGCTCGTCGGCATCGACTGCAAATGGGGCGTCGAACTGACTCCGTTCGCCCCTCGTTTGTCAGCGCTCGCCGATACGCCGGGCCGTACGAACGACCTCCTGGACGCCCTGGTGGAGGAGATGGAAGCGCGGTTCCGCCTGATCGGCGTGACGGGCGGGACCGGTCCGGACGCTGTGCTCACCTCAGACGTCTGGGGGCTGCCGGAGAAGCTGCGGCCGGTGCCGGTCGTGGTCGTCGTCGACGAGGTTGCCGAACTCTTCCTCGCCGCGAGCAAGGACGACGAGAAGCGGCGGGACGCCATGGTCACCAAGCTCATCCGGCTCGCCCAGCTCGGCCGCGCGGCCGGCATCTACCTGGAGGTGTGCGGGCAGCGCTTGGGCGCCGAACTCGGCAAGGGCGCCACCATGCTCCGTGCCCAGCTCACCGGACGGGTCTGCCACCGCGTCAACGACGAGACCTCCGCCAACATGGCGCTCGGCGACATCGCACCGGAAGCCGCGCTGGCCGCAACTTCCATCCCGGCCGAGCGGCCCGGCGTCGCTGTCGTCGGCGACTCTTCCGGCGGCTGGTCCCGCATCCGCTCGCCCCACCTCACCCTCGACGACGCGGCGGCCGTCTGCCGCGACACCTCGGACCTGATCCCGGAACTGACCCGCCTCGACTCCTTCCGGCCCCTCGTGGCCGAGAAGCCCGCCGGGCCTTCCCCTGCCGCGCCCACCGCTCGCCCGGTGACCGAGTAGCCGCGCTCCTTAATTCCCACGGCCGGCGTGACCGCCTCACGCCACGTCCCTACCCCTCCCATGCCCGGAACCGGAAGGAAGCCCTGTGTCACGCCCCTCCATCGCCGAAATCAGCGCGCTCATCGCAGACCTGGCCGCGCTCCGTCGGAACCGCACCTCCGCCGAGTACGCCGTGCTCATGAACCGCAAGGCGGACCTGTTGGAGCGCATCGCCGCTCACGCGCCCGGCGACGTCGAGGCAGCCAAGGTGGCTCGCCTCGCCCGTGAGCGTGCCGAATCGCTCAGGTCCACCGACTGATCGCGTCAGAAGGAGACGAGTCGATGCGTGCCCGCCTGGCCCGAGTGGACGCCGTGATCGTCCAGGCCGTGATCGCAGGTGCCCTGTCCTTCTCCCACCTGCACGACCTCGCCGCGGCCGCCGGACAGGACGGCTGGAAGGCATGGGCCTACCCCGTGAGCGTCGACCTGCTGCTGGTCGCCGCCTGGCGCCGGATGCGCCAGCAGCAGCGAGCAGGACAGGCGGCCGGGGGGCCGCGGCTGTGGTTCCTGGTGGCCCTGGCCGCGTCCCTCGGTGCCAACGTCGCCACGGCTGGGCTCCTCGACCTAGACCATGTGCCGGCCTGGCTCCGCGTAACGGTCGCAGGCTGGCCCGCCGTCGCCTTCTTCGGCGGCACACTGCTGGCCCACGCTCCGCATGGCCCGCAAGCACCGACGGCCCCGGCCCCCTCCCCCATGACGGACACGGATACGGAGCCGCACTCCGCCCGGGGCGCCGTCGACGGGCCCGACCGCAACGCACTCCCGGCGCCCTCCACCGGCCCCGAACCGACACCGGAGCCCAGCGCCGAACCGGTCGCCGCCCCGACTCCAGAGCCCGCTCCCGCCGTCTCCCTGCCGCCCGCCCTCGTCGACCGCGTCCGGGCCCTGGCCGAGGAGCATCGCTCGACCACCGGCCACCCCATCGACCCCGACGCCGTACGCGCCCGGCTCGGCCTGCCCCCGTCCATGACCACGTCCATCGCCGCGCACCTCTGAGAGAGGAGCACCACCGTGAACCGGCGCTTCCGCAACGTCCGCCGCATCGGTCCCGTGAACGTCGCCTCGTACGTCGACCGCGGCCGGAACCGCCACCTGGTCGCCTGCACTGCACCCCGCTGCGACTTCTCCGCCGAGTACGACAGCCGCGCCGCCGCCGAACTCGCCGCTCGTACTCACCGCTGCCCGGCCTGACAGGAGACCACCGAAATGGATGTTCCGCTCTGGCTCGCCCTGCTCGTCGTCGGCGTCCTCGGCATCAAGCTGATCCGCCCGCCCTGGTGGCTCATCGCCGTCCTGCTCGTCGGGGGTTACCTCCTCGCCGACAGCCTGCTCGCCCCCGTCATCGACACCGTCCTCGAGTAACCCGCGAAAGGGGACCGCTCATGTTCCGACCGAAGATCCCGACCATGCCCCAGCCCACCGGCTCGGTCACCCCGCCCGCTGTCGTCGAACCGACCACCATCTCGCCGGGTGCCCCGACCCCGCCGCCAGCCCCCGTCACCCCGACCTCGACCCGCCCGGCCGTCCGGCTCACCCCTGGCACCGTGCTCGCTCTCGTCGGCGGCGGCACCGCCGTGGTCCTGGCCGTCGGCACGGTCCTGATCTCCATGCTTCTCGCCGTCGCCATCACCGCCGCGTCCGTGGCCGTGTGCGCCGTCGTCATCCGCTCCATCCTCAGCCGCCGCTGACCTCATCGCTCGACCCGCCCGGCCTGCCCATGCCGTCTAGTCCCCTGGACAGGTCGGGCGCCCGCACCGGACTTCCCGCCCCTCACAAGGAGGAACCCGCACATGCACCCTGCGGCTCCGACCGGAGCCCTCCGCCAGCTGGCAGCACTCGCCCGGCACGTCGACCTCGGCGCCTACGCACGCCAGGTTCAGCGCCTCGGCGGCTGTGAGCGGCCCGTGCGGATGGAGGGCCACCGGCTCGACGTCCACGCCGCCACCGGTGAGATCGTCCGCGAGATCGCCGACCACGACCTTCCGGCCGGACAGCTCCTCATCCGCTGCAACAACCGCCGCGCCACCCGGTGCGCCTCCTGCGCCGAGGTCTATCGCAAGGACACCTTCCACCTGGTCACGGCCGGCCTGAGCGGCGGCAAGGGCATCGGCCCGGCCGTCACCCGGCACCCGCGCGTCTTCGCCACGTTCACCGCCCCGTCCTTCGGCCCCGTCCACAACCGCCCCGGCGGCGGCCGGTGCCGCTGCGGACGCCTCCACCCGGACGACGATCCCGCCCTCGGCACGCCCCTGGACCCGGACCGGTACGACTACCGCGCGGCCGTCCTGTGGAACGCGCACGCCGGGGCACTGTGGGCCCGCTTCACCACCTACCTGCGCCAGCACCTCGCCTCCCGCGCGGGCCTCAGCCGCTCGGCGCTGCGTCATTGCCTCAAGGTCTCCTACGCCAAGGTCGCCGAGTACCAGCGGCGCGGCGCCGTCCACTTCCACGCCGTCATCCGCCTCGACGGACCGGGCGGCGCCGAGGACACCCCGCCGGCCTGGGCCACCACCGAACTGCTCGCCGACGCGATCCGCTCGGCGGCACGGACGGCTGAGACCCCCGGCCCCGTCCTCGACGGCCACGCCTACGCCTTCCGCTTCGGCGAACAGCTCGACATCCGCCCCATCCGCTCGGCCGACTTCGCGGGCACCTCGGAACTGTCCAGCCGCGCCGTGGCCGCCTACATCGCCAAGTACGCCACCAAGGGCGCCGAAACCGCGGGCACCCTGGACCGCCCTGTCCTCAACCCGATCACGGACCTGATCGGCTCGGGCGTCACCGACCACGCCCGGCGCATGATCCTCACCTGCTGGCACCTCGGCGCCCTGCCGGAACTCGAAGCCCTGCGCCTGCGCAAGTGGGCCCACATGCTCGGCTTCCGCGGCCACTTCTCCACCAAGTCCCGCGCCTACTCCGTCACCCTCGGCGCCCTTCGCCAGGAACGCGCCGACCACAACGAGGCCCTGGCCCGCGAACGCGCCGACGCGGCCGGCCACCCGCTGCCCGACCCGGACACCGTCCTCGTCCTCTCCCACTGGCGCTTCGCCGGGACCGGCCTGACCACTGCCGAAACCTGGCTCGCCGCCACTCGTCAACCCGACTCCGAACCGGAAGGAGAGGCGCACCGTGTCTGAGCGCCGCCGCACCGTGGCCAAAGCGACTGCCGCACCGAGCCCTCTCCCCTCGCGGTACTTGACTCCGTTGGACGTCGCCGAGCTCTTGGGCGTGCCGGTGGAGACGGTCTACCAGTGGCGTCGAAAGCGCACAGGGCCGCGCGGTTTCCGGGTCGGTCGGCATCTGCGCTACGACCCCATGGACGTCCGGGCTTGGATCGAGTCCCTGCTGGAAGAGGCCGCCGCCTGATGGCCGGGCACATCCAGGACCGCTGGTACCGGACCGAACCCGGGCCGGACGGGAAGGTCCGCAGGGTCAAGACCGAGCGCTACGGATCGGGTCTCCGTTACCGCGCTCGGTACGTCGGCCCGGACGGCACGGAGAAGTCCAAGAGCTTCCCCGACCGACAGAAGCGGCTCGCCGATCAGTGGCTGGCGCACATCGAGGCGGACATGGCACGCGGGCAGTACATCGACCCGCGCGCCGCTCGGATCACCTTCCAGCAGTACGCCGAACGCTGGGTCGCCACGCAGGGCGCTGATCCGAACACCCAGGCTTCGATGGAGTCCCAGCTACGGCTGCACGCCTTCCCCTACCTCGGCTCGCGCCCGCTCGGCTCCTTCCAGCCGGCGCACATCCGGGATTGGGTGCGGCAGCTACAGGAGAACGGCGTCCGCGGGTCGTACGCCCGGACGATCTACTCCAACGTGCGCGCGGCGCTCAGCGCAGCGGTGGATGACGGCCACCTTCCCCGGAACCCTTGTGCCGCTCGCTCGGTCCGGCCGCCGACCGTCGACAACAAGCGTGTCGTGCCCTGGACGCCCGAGCGGGTCTTCGCCGTCCGGGCCGCCATGCCCGAGCGCTTCCAAGCCATGGTCGACCTGGGCAGCGGCTGCGGGCTCCGTCAGGGCGAGATCCTGGGCGTGGCCGTCGACGCGCTCGACTTCGAGTCGGACACGCTCCACGTGGTGCAGCAACTGAAGCTGAGCCGCAGCAAGGCCGTGTTCGCCCCGCCGAAGGGCGGCAAGCTGCGGGACGTGCCGCTTCCCGGCCCCGTCGCCGATGCGCTCCGGGGGCACATGAAGCGGTTCCCGCCAGTCGAGATCACCTTGCCGTGGAAGGTGGCCGACGGGCCCCCGGTGACCAAGCGGCTGATCTTCACCGGGCCACGTGGCGGGCACGTCTGGCGGACGTCGCTCAACGAGGAAGCGTGGAAACCGGCACTCGCCGCGGCCGGCATCATCCCCGTGCCCGAGCGGGGTCGGCCGTACGCCGAGTCCCGCGAGAACGGCATGCACGCCCTGCGCCACTTCTACGCCTCGGTGCTCCTGGACGCGGGCGAGAACATCAAGGCCCTTGCCGAGTACCTCGGCCACTCGGACCCGGGCCTGACGCTCCGGGTGTACGCGCACCTCATGCCGTCGAGCCAGGAGCGCACTCGCAAGGCGGTCGCCGCTGTCTTCGACACGGCCCGGCCGGACCCGTCCGGCACCTGACGGCCCAGAGACGGCCCAGAGGCAGCAACGAGCCCCCTCCCGGCGGAGAAACCGCAGGCAGGGGGCTTGTTCGCAGGTGCTTACTTCTTCTTGCCCTGGTTCTTGACGGCCTCGATGGCGGCCTTGGCGGCCTCCGGGTCGAGGTAGGTGCCGCCCTTGACGAGGGGGCGGAAGTCGGCGTCCAGCTCGTAGGTGAGCGGGATGCCGGTGGGGATGTTCAGGCCGGCGATGTCCTGGTCGGAGATGCCGTCGAGGTGCTTGACGAGGGCACGCAGGCTGTTGCCGTGGGCGGCGACGAGCACGGTGCGGCCGGTCAGCAGGTCGGGCACGACGGCGTCGTACCAGTACGGCATCATGCGGACCACGACGTCCTTGAGGCACTCGGTCCGCGGGCGCAGCTCGCTGGGGATCATCGAGTAGCGCGGGTCGTCGGACTGGGAGAACTCGGCGCCGTCCTCCAGCGGGGGCGGCGGGGTGTCGTAGGAGCGGCGCCACAGCATGAACTGCTCCTCGCCGAACTCGGCGAGGGTCTGCGCCTTGTCCTTGCCCTGGAGGGCGCCGTAGTGGCGCTCGTTCAGCCGCCAGCTGCGGTGGACCGGGATCCAGTGGCGGTCGGCGGCCTCGAGGGCCAGCTGGGCGGTGCGGATGGCGCGCTTCTGCACCGAGGTGTGGACGACGTCGGGAAGCAGGCCGGCCTCGCGCATGAGCACGCCGCCGCGTACTGCCTCCGCTTCGCCCTTCTCGGTCAGGTTGACGTCCACCCACCCGGTGAACAGGTTCTTCGCGTTCCACTCGCTCTCGCCGTGGCGGAGCAGGATCAGCTTGTACGGTGCGTCGGCCATGGTCCTGAGCCTAGCCGTAAACCCGTGGCGCCCTCCGAGCGGGCAGGAGTAATATTCAGCAGCTGGTTTTGCCAATTACACATCCCGTGCGGGGGGCTCTTCGTGGGAACGGTCGGACGCGCCGTCAAGGAGGCGGTCTCGGGGCTGCCCCGGGAGTTCTGGTGGCTGTGGACGAGCACCCTGGTCAACCGGCTGGGCGGCTTCGTCGTCACCTTCCTCGCCCTCTACCTGACCGTGGAACGCGGCTTCTCCGCCTCCTACGCGGGCCTGGTCGCCTCCCTGTACGGGCTCGGCGGCTCGGTGGCGGCGGTGGTCGGGGGCGTGGCCGCCGACCGGTGGGGGCGGCGGGCCACGATGACGGCCGCCCAGATGGGGACCGCGGTGGCCACGGCGGCCCTGGGCTTCGCCGAGCACCCGGCTGCGATCGCCGCCGTGGCCTGCCTGGTCGGGTTCACCGGCAACGCCTCCCGGCCGGCCGTGCAGGCGATGATCGCCGACCTGGTGCCGGCCGCCGACCGGGTGCGGGCGTTCTCCCTCAACTACTGGGCGATCAACATCGGCTTCGGCGTCTCGGCGGCCGTGGCCGGCCTCGTCGCCGCCCACGGCTACCTGTGGCTGTTCCTCGGCGACGCGCTGGCCACCGTGCTGTGCGCGGCGGTGGTCTTCCTCAAGGTGCCCGAGACCCGGCCCCAGGACGGCCCGGCGGACGACCCGGCGGTCGCGGGGCGGGCCGGCAAATCGGGAGGGGCCGGGGTCTCGCTCCTCGACGTGCTGCGCGACGGCCGCTTCGTGGCGCTGACCGGGGCGACCTTCCTGCTGGCCGTCGTCGCCCAGCAGGGCAGCACCACGCTGTCGGTGGACATGGGCGCGGCCGGACTGTCGGCGAGCCAGTACGGCCTGGTCATCGGGTTGAACGGGCTGCTGATCGTGATCCTGCAGATCCCGGTCACCCGGCTCCTGGAGGGCCGCGGCCGGGCCGGGCTGCTGGTCGTGGGCACCCTGCTGATGGGCTGGGGCTTCGGCCTGACCGCCTTCGCCGGCTCGGCCGGGTTCTACGCGCTGACGGTCGCGGTGTGGACGCTGGGCGAGGTCGTCCACGCCCCGGCCATGATGTCGGTGGTCGCCGAGATGTCCCCTGCCCGTGCCCGCGGCCGGTACCAGGGCGTGCACTCGCTCGCCTGGTCGGCGGCGGCGTTCCTCGGCCCGGCCGTGGGCGGCTGGGGGCTGGACCGGTGGGGCGGCGGCACGGTGTGGGGCGCGTGCGCGGTGATCGGCACGGTGGCGGCGGCCGGCTACTGGCTGCTGCTGCGGGAGCGCCCCGCGTCGGCGGGCCCGCCCCTCGCGCGGGGCGCGGCACCGGCCGCCGGCCGCCCCGCGGCCCCGGTCCTTCCCACCGCTCCCCCGCCCGCTCCGTCCGCCCCGGCCGCTCCGAAGGTCTCGGACGCCTTGGAGGTTGCGGCCGCCCCGGCGATCCCGGGCGTTCCGGCGGGCGTTCCGGCGGACGGCCGGGGGCCTGGGGCGGACGCGGACGGAGCCGCGGCCAGGCCTGCGGCGCCGCGCGCGGGCGTCTGAAAGCCCGCGACCCCGGGAGCCCCGGCAGGGGCCCGGCAGGCCGCAGGCCCGGCAGGTCGCGCCCCGCAGACCGCGCCCCGCCCCGTGCGGCCGGGGGTTCAGCCCCGGCCGGGGCCGTCCTCCGAGGGGCTCCCGAGGTCGCGGGTGAGGTGGGTGAACGCCTCCAGGTTGCGGGTGGACTCGCCCCGCTTGGTGCGCCACTCGTACTCCTTGCGGATGGAGGTGGCGAAGCCGAGCTCCAGCAGGGTGTTGAAGCTCCCGTCGGCGTTCTCCAGGACGGACCCGAGGAGGCGGTCTACCTCCTCCGGCGTGACCGCGGCGAGCGGGAGCCGGCCGACGAGGTAGACGTCGCCGAGGCGGTCGATCGCGTAGGCCACCCCGTACAGCCGGGTGTTGTGCTCCAGGAGCCAGCGGTGGAACGCCTCGGTGTTCTCGTCGGGGCGGCGCACGACGAAGGCGTTCACCGAGAGGGTGTGCGCGCCCACCACCAGGGAGCAGGTGGTGGACAGCTTCTTGGTGCCGGGCAGTTTGACCACGAAGTGGCCCGGCTTCGGGGTCTCGAAGTCCAGCTCCGCGTCCCGGAGCGTCCGCTCGACCACCTGCGCCGCGCGGTCCGCGTTCGTGCCGGGGGCGGTGCCCGTGCCGGTGCTGGTGCCCGTGCCGGTGTTGGTGCCGGTGCCCGTACCGGGGGCGGTGCCCGTACCGGGGGCGGTGCCCGTGCCGGTGTTGGTCGCTGTGTCACCCATGGCGGTGATGGTAGGCCCCCGGCGCGCGGCCGCACGCGGCCGCGTACACCTCGGCGGTCGCTGCGGCGGTCGCCTCCCAGCCGAAGTCCCGGGCGTGGCGGGCCGCGGCGTCCCCCATCGTGAGGGCCAGCTCGGGGTTCTCGGCGAACCGGCGCAGGACCGCGGCGTAGTCGGCGGGGTCGTGGCCCCGCACCAGGAAGCCGGAGCTGCCGTCGGCCACGGCCACCGGCAGCCCGCCGACCTCGGCGGCGACCACGGGGGTGCCGCAGGCCTGGGCCTCGATGGCGACCAGGCCGAAGGACTCGCTGTGGGAGGGCATGACCAGCACGGTCGCGGCGCGGAACCAGTCCACGAGCCGGTCCTGGTCGACCGGGGGCTGGAAGCGGACCAGGTCGCCGACGCCGAGGTCGGCGGCGAGCTTGTGCAGCCGTTCCGGCCTGGCCAGGCCCGATCCGCTGGGGCCGCCCACGATCGGCACGACCAGGCGGGAGCGCAGCGACGGGTCCTCGTCGACGAGCCGGGCCGCCGCGTGCAGCAGGACGTCGGGGGCCTTCAGCGGCTGTATCCGGCCGGCGAACATCGGGACGACGGCGTCCTGCGGCAGCCCCAGGCGGTGCCGGGCCGCGGCCCGGCCGGCGGCGATGCCGGCCGGGTCGGGACGGAAGCGGCGCAGGTTGACCCCGGGATGCACGACGGCGATCCGCTCGCGCGGGGCGTCGTAGTACCGGGCCAGCTCGTCGGCCTCCTCCTCGGTGTTGGCTATCAGCCGGTCCGCGGCCCGCACCACCTGGTTCTCGCCGATCACCCGGGCCTCCGGCTCGGGCGTGTCGCCCTCGGCGAGGGCGGCGTTCTTCACCTTGGCCATGGTGTGCATGGTGTGGACCAGCGGCACGCCCCAGCGCTGCGCGGCGAGCCAGCCGACGTGGCCGGAGAGCCAGTAGTGGGAGTGCACCAGGTCGTAGTGGCCGGCCCGGCGGGACGCCTCGGCCTGCATGACGCCGTGGGTGAAGGCGCACAGCTGGGCCGGCAGGTCCTCCTTGGCCAGGCCCTCGTAGGGGCCGGCGTCGACGTGCCGGACGGTGACGCCGGGGGCCAGCTCCACGATGGGCGGCAGGGCCCCCGTCGTGGCCCGGGTGAACACCTCGACCTCGATGTTGATCTCGGCGAGACGTTTCGCCAGCTCGACGATGTAGACGTTCATGCCGCCCGCGTCGCCCGTGCCCGGCTGGTGCAGCGGGGAGGTGTGGACGCTGAGCATGGCGATCCGCCGGGGGCGGCGCCCCGGCATGCGCCACCGCAGCCCCTGCCGTACCTGACGCACCTGCCCGAACCTGGTCGGCCGTGCCGTCTGCTGGCTCACCTCGAGCAACCTCCTGCACCGGCTTCCGGAGCTGACGAATCCACCGAAGGTGCAACCGGGCGGAGCGCCTTCCCATTCCGGATTGCCGAAACTTGACCTTCCGCCCGGGCCCCGGGCCCCGGATCTTGGACCCCGGGCCCCGGGGAGGCGGGACGTACCGGGGCGGGAAGAGGCGGACGGGGCCGGACGGGGAGGGCGGGCGGGGAGGGTGGGCGGGGAGGGTGGGCGGTTCGGCCGGGGCGGCGCTTAGGCTCCGTTCCATGCCCTCCCGCCGTCCACCGCTCCCGCTCGGGAACCCCCGTCCCGCGGGCACGGCCGCCCGCCGTCCCGTCGGCACGGTCACCCGCGGCACGACCAACCCCAACCGGCTGCGCCGCATGGACCGCTGGATCGCCGCCGGCCACGCCGCCGTGCTGCGGCGCTGCGACGACCCCGTCGCCGTCGACCTCGGTTACGGAGCGGCCCCGTGGACCGCCGTCGAACTGCTGGGACGGCTGCGCACGGTGCGTGCCGACGCCGAGGTCACGGGCATCGAGATCGAGCCCGAGCGGGTGGCCGCGGCCCGGCCCTACGAGCGGGAGGGCCTGTCGTTCCGGCACGGCGGCTTCGAGGTGCCGCTGCCCGGCGGCCGGCGGCCGGTGCTGATCCGGGCGGCGAACGTCCTGCGCCAGTACGACGAGGCCGAGGTCGCCGCGGTGTGGGAGCGGCTGTGCGGACGCCTCGCGCCGGACGGCCTGCTGGTCGAGGGCACCTGCGACGAGATCGGCCGGAGGCACGTCTGGGTGGCCCTCGGGCCGCGGGGGCCGCGCACCGTGACCTTCGCCACGCGTCTCGGGTCGCTGGGCCGTCCCTCCGACCTGGCGGAGCGGCTGCCCAAGGCGCTCATCCACCGGAACGTGCCCGGGGAGCCGGTGCACGCCTTCCTCACCGACTTCGACCGGGCGTGGGCCGCGGCCGCCCCGCTGGGGGCGCTGAGTGCGCGGCAGCGCTGGATCGGGGCGGTGCGTTCGCTGGCACAGGTCTGGCCGGTGGTGGACGGGCCGAACCGCTGGCGGCAGGGGGAGGTCACCGTGCGGTGGGACGCCCTGGCCCCACGCGGCTGACCGCTCCTCCCCCGTCACGCCGGGCGAGGAGAAGCCGGGGGCGTTCGGCGGGACGCCGACGCGCCGGACCGTGACGTTCCCCCGGGAGGAGGGTGATCTGCGTCATGCCGCCGTCGTGCCGTCGGCGGCCGAAACCCGCCCGCACCTTGTCATATGCCGAAGGCAATGATCAGGCACCTCTCCCCGGACGGCCCCTCCGCCCGCTATCGTCGCGACAGTGCCCTCGGGGGGAGGGAAGGAATGTCCTCATGTCCGCATCCGGACAGCCGACGGGCCCGGCACAGCAGGAGTGGCCGGTCTCCCGTACGGAGATCACCGGCGGCCCGGGCCGCAGTGGTGATGCCGCACACCCCCGGGTCCTCGACAGCGTCCCCGCGCCCCGCTCCCGCCCCCGGTCCGCGTCCGACACTGCCGGCCTGACCCTCCTCGTCGTCGGCGACGATCCCCCCGACGCCTTCACCGCCCCCGAGCTGTCCGACTCCTCCGGCACCCGCATCCGCATCCGGCGCGCCCGCAACCTCACCGAGGCCGAGCGGCTGCTCACCGACGACGTCAACTGCGTGCTGCTGGACAACCGGGACCGCGACCGCGACCTCGCCCACCTGCGCGAACTGCTGCGGCTGGCCCCCACCACGGCGGTCATCGCCGTCACCGGGGAGGGGGACACCGAACTGGGGGCCGAGGCCGTCCGGGTCGGCGCCCAGGACTACCTCTTCCACCGCGACCTGAGCCCTTCCCTGCTCACCCGCGCCATCCGCTACGCCGTCGAGCGGAAGCGCGCCGACGTCGCACAGCGGCAGCTCACCGAGTCGCGGCTGCGGGCCCAGGAGAACGCCCGCCTCGAACGCGGCCTGCTGCCCACTCCGCTGCTCGCCGGGGCCGGACTGCGGTTCGCGGCCCGCTACCGGCCGGGCCGCAGCCGCGCCCTGCTCGGCGGGGACTTCTACGACGCCGTCCGCACCGCCGACGGAACGGTCCACGCCATGATCGGCGACGTGTGCGGGCACGGCCCGGACGAGGCCGCGCTCGGCGTGGAACTGCGGATCGCCTGGCGCGCGCTGACCATGGCGGGCCTGGCCGGCGAGACGGTGCTCGACGCACTGCAACTGGTCCTGGAGAACGAGCGGCCCGACGACGAGATCTTCGCCACGCTGAGCGTCCTCGAGATCGCCCCCGACGGCACCCGGGCCGGCCTGTACCTGGCCGGCCACCCGGCCCCGCTGCTCACCCGCCCGGCGCACGGCCCCCGCCTGCTGCCGCACGAGGCGGGCGGGCCCGCCCTGGGCCTCCTGCCGGACGCCGAGTGGGAGCGCTACGAGGTGGAGCTTGGGGACGAGTGGAGCCTGATGCTCTACACCGACGGCCTGATCGAGGGCCGCACCGGCGAAGGGGCCGGCCGGCTGGGCCAGGAGGGCCTGCTGGACCTGGTCGCCGCACGGCTGGCGGAGGGCCTGGGCGGTGAGGAACTGCTGGACGCGGCGGTCACCGAGGTCCGCCTGCTCAACGGCGGCGAGCTGACCGACGACGTCGCCGTGGTCCTGCTGGAACGCGGCCGGGACGCGCCGGAAGGCGGCTGAGGCACGCCGGAACGCGGCCGGGACACGCCGGAGCGGGGCCGGGGCGCGCCGCCGCGGCGGTTCACCAGGGGCCGTAGGGGCCCTGCCGGCCGCCGCCCTTGTTCCCGCCCGTCACCTGCTTGAGCGCCGGCCGGACGTCGACCACGTACACGATGGACGCGATCAGTCCGATGATCGACAGGAAGGACATCGCGCCGAGCCAGCCGTTCACCACGGCCGACAGGGCCAGGACGATCAGCCAGAACGGCTTGGTCTTCTTGTCGGCGGCCGGGTACGCGTCGGCCCGCCGCACCGCGGCGTCGACCAACGCGAAGACCGTGAAGGCGAACAGCGCGATCGAGACCAGGCCGAGGACCGAGTTGAACGCGAACACCAGCGGGCCGTTCATCGTTTCCGCTCCTCCTGAAAGCCGTACCGATCCTCATGTCCTGCCACCGTCACGGTACCCGTAACAACGGGCCGGGCACCCGATGCGTGCCCGGCCCGCCGAACTGCCGCCGTACCGCGCCCCTCGGGGCTTATCGGGCCAGGTCCCCGTCCCCGGCCGCCGGGGCGGGCTTCTTGGCCGCGGTGGTTTTGCGGGCCGCCGGCTTCTTCGGGGCGGAGGCCTTCACCGTGGAGCCGTCCGAGCCGGTGGAGACGGTGGAGCCGCCCTCGACGGCCGCGGCGACCTCCTCGATCCCGTCGGCTGCCTCACCGCGCCAGGTCCGCACCACGTCCCGGCCGCGGACGGCCAGCTCGTCGTAGGTCTCGCGGGCCTTGACCGCGTACTCGGCTGCGCGGCCGACCTGCTGCAGGACGAAGTCCTGGGCGGTGTCGCGCACCTCGCGCACCTTCTTGCCGTCGATCTCGAAGGAGGAGACGGCCGAGGAGATCTTCGCCTGCGCCTCCTTGGCCTGCTTGCGCACCCGCTCCTGGTCGAGCCGGGCGTCGACCTGCTCGCGCACGGCGGCCAGTCGCTCCGGCGCCTCGGCGCGCAGCTTCTCGATCAGCTCCGGGACCTCGCGCAGCTTGGCCGCCGCCAGGTCGGCGGTGCCGGCCACGGCGTAGAGGGGGGTCGGGTCGGTCAGGGTCTTGCGCAGGTCATCGGTGATGGCCATGTGGGGTTCGCACCTCCTGTGCGGGGGAGCGCGCGGCGGTTCGGCCCCGCGCCTCCGTGTGTAGTCGTCACTGCTGTTCGCGCGTCTGCCCGTGGTCCGGGCGATCACGCGGTGGCGGCGGTGCCGTCACCGCCGTCCGCCGGGTCGCCGGACGCGGCCGGCGCCGTCCGCACGTCCGGCACGTCCGGCACGGCCTCGAGCTGCCGCCCGGTCCGTGCGCTCCGGCCCGCAACGGTGCCCGCCACCTTGGCCGCGGCGCTCTTCGCCACGCCCCTGGCCGCCTTCTTCGCCGCCTTCTTGGCGGTGGTCCGCTCACCCGAACGGCCGTCGCCGGGCTGCCGGGCCGCCCTGGGCGAGCGCCTGCGCACCGCCTTGGGGGCAGCAGCGCCGTCGTCCGCGGCACCGCCTTCCGCCGCGCCGCCGTCCGCCGTACCGCCCTCCGTGCCGCCGGTAGCGGCGGGAGCCGGGCCGGGCGCCGTGGCGGCCCCCTCCCCCGGGCCGCCGTTCTCCTTGCGGAACGACTCGTAGATCTGCAGGAGGACCTGCTTCTGCCGCTCGTTGAGCACGGGGTCGCCCATGACGGCCTGCCGCACGCCCTCCCCCTGCCGGTCCCGCTCGTCGAGGATCCCGGCCTGCACGTAGAGCGTCTCCGCGGATATCCGCAGCGCCTTGGCGAGCTGCTGGAGGATCTCGGCGCTGGGCTTGCGCAGCCCCCGCTCGATCTGGCTGAGGTAGGGGTTGGACACTCCGGCCGCGTCGGCGAGCTGCCGCAGGCTCAACTGCGCGTTGCGCCGCTGCTCCCGCAGGTACTCACCGACATTGCCGACATTCAGTGAAGCCATACTCACGATGGTGGCCCACCTTGCTAACTTTTGCAAGCACCCGCTTGCAAAAGTATCCCGCGGAGCCGCACCGGACCCCCGGTCGTCTCCCGCCCGACGCATGCGTCCTGCTCCCGGGTTCGTCTGCTCCGATGCCGCCGGCGGTGGCCCGTTCTCCGCGGCGGCACGACTCCCGCGGGAGGGCGACGGCTCCTTGCGTCTGCTTCAGCCCTGCGGGCGGGGCTCCGGGGCGAGAACGGCGCGGCAGGCGGACCGGGCCGGCTCGCTCAGCAGCGGACGGACACGGGTGAACAGGGCGAGGAGTTCAGCTCCCCACTCCTCCCAAAAGGACGGGTCGACGCGGGCGAGATCGAGCTCGTTGGCTGCGGTCAGTTCGACGAAGTCGCGGCGCAGCCGCGGCTCGGGGACACGATCGCGTCCGGTGAACCGGTCGCGGAAGGCCGCATCGGCGTCCGCGAGCTTCGGGTAGGTGGCCTTCCGGTCGCACGAGGCGTAGAGGTACACGATCGCTTCGGCCTCCGCGCCGATCACTGCTGCGAGTTCGGTGCGACGGTCCGGGGACAGCAGGGCGACGGGGAAGCCGTCGGTGCCGTAGGACGCGTGGCACAGGCCCGCAAGCTGGAGGGCGGGGCGGGCGCCCCATGCGGCGAGCTGCTCCCGGACACGCTGGAGGTGCACGAGAAGGGCACCGCCCGGGTGGGCGGTGTCCGCGGCACCGAGGTCGCGCAGGAGCGCGACGGCCCGGCCGGTGGCAGGAGGAGGAGCAGGCACGAGGCGGGATCCTTCCGTTGCTCGGGTCGGCACCCGTCCGCTGCTTTCGCGGAGTCCGGACGCCGCGAAAGCACCGGACGGGTTGCCGCCCAGGGCCCTGCGCCGATCATCGCGGGTGGCAGAAACCCCAGTCAATCCTATGGATTTGTTGAAATCCCCAAGCTGTAGCTTGGGGACATGACTTTGGACGACCTCCGCGTTTTCGTGGCCGTCTGCCGGGCCGGCAGCCTCAGTGCCGTCGCCCGGGAGCTGGCCTGCACACAGTCCGCGGTCAGCCAGCACGTGAAACGGCTGGAACGGGAGACCGGGGTGAGTCTCCTGGAGCGCCAGGCACGAGGGGTCGTGCCCACCCACGCGGGGCGTGTCCTGCGGGACGCTGCCGCCGACGGCATCGCCGGTCTGGACCTGGCCCTGCGGCGCATCAAGGACCTGGCCGACGGCAACAGCGGTTCCGTGCGCGTGACCACGGGCGGAACGACCGTCCGGCACTTCATGTCCGAGGCCGTCGTCACTTTCCGGCAGCGCTACCCGAAGGTGAACCTGGAGTTCCAGACGGAGACCTCCGGCCGGAGCTGCTTCGACGCCCTCATGGCCGGCAACCTGGACCTCGCCTGGGTCACCATCGGCAGCCCGGTACGCGGCATCGAACAGCGCGCCGTCCTCGATCTGCCCTGGGTGCTGGCCGTCCACGCCGACGATCCGCTCGCAGGCCGGACCCGCATCGGCGCGGCCGACCTCGCCGGCATCAGCCTCATCCGGCTGCCGCAGAACTCCGCCTCGGGCACCCGCCTCGATGCCGCCCTCACGGAACTCGGCGTCCGCAGCAGCTCCGACACCAGTGTGGCCGACTGGGACACCGCCGTCCTGCTGGCCGAACTCGGCCTCGGCCACGCCGTCGTTCCCGCTCTTCCCGGCCGGCCGGTACCCGGCGACGACGGCCCCCTCCGCCTTGTCCCCATCCCCGACCTGCCGCCCCTCCCGGTCGGTTGGGCCGTACGCCGCTGGGACGCGCTTGCCCCGATCGCCCGGATCTTCGCCGACACCGTCGCAGACAGTTGCGCGGAGAAGGGTGCGGATGCACACCGCCGGCAGGCATGCCCGCCCGACCGGCACTGACCACCCACCCGACCGGCACTGACCGGCAGGCTCGGTGCAGGGCCCTCGCGACGGGAAGCACGGAACGGAGCAGGTCCGCGGGGCGTCCGCAGCCCACGTCGACCGGGACAGGGCACCCGACGCGCGCCCGGTGCCCCGGCAAGACACGGGCGAGGCACTGGCGGGGCGGAGTGCCGGGATGGCCGAGTGGCCTCTTTCCGCGGCCTGCCACCGCTGACTACCCTGAGTCCCCATGGTGCTTCTACGGGTCACCTCGTCCGCCGATCTCGACGCGCTCGTGTCGCTGGAGAGCGCCCCGGACACCTCGCGCTGGCTCGGGGAGACCGGACGCGCCTGGCACGAGCAGGCGCTGGCCGACCCGGACCAGGAGCACCTGACCGGTGAGGTCGAGGGGGCCCCGGTGGGCTTCGCGGTCCTGTCCGGCGTGCGCGAGGGGGAAGGGCTGCTGGAGATCCGCAGGATCGTCGTCTCCGCCGGACGGCGCGGCACCGGCCACGGGCGGGCCCTGCTGCGCGGCGTGGTGGCGCACGCCTACGAACGGCTCGGCGCGCGCCGGGTCCGGCTGGACGTGAAGGCCCGCAACACCCGCGCCCTCGCCCTGTACCGCTCCGAGGGGTTCGTGGCCGAGGGGACGCTCCTCGCAGCGGTGCCCGAACCCGACGGCAGCCGTTCCGACCTCGTGCTCATGGCCCACGCGCGCCGGCTCGGCGGCTGACTCGGGCGGGTGCGTCCGGCTGCGGAGCCGCGGGGCCGCAGGACCGCAAGGACCACGGGTCGCCGGGGCGTGCCGGGGCGCACGGGCGGGCCGGTGCGTGGATTCCTGTTCGACAGGTGCCGGTCCCGGCTGCCAGTCTCGCCGCATGCAGTACGAGATCTCCACCGACCCGGCGCGGCTCGACCTGCCGCGCGTCCACCAGTGGCTGTCCACGGACGCCTACTGGGCGATCGGCCGCCCCTTGGAGAAGGTGCGCCGCGCCGCCGAGGGCTCCCTCAACTTCGGGGCCTACGACCCGGCCACCGGGGAACAGGTCGCCTACGCCCGGGTGGTCACCGACCGGGCGACCTTCGCCTGGCTGTGCGACGTCTACGTCGCCCGCCCGGCCCGCGGTCTCGGGCTGGGCACCCGCCTGGTCGAGGCGGTCCGCGACCACCTGCTGCCGATGGGGCTGCGCCGCGTCACCCTGGCCACGGCCGACGCCCACGGCGTCTACGCGAAGGTGGGGTTCGCGCCGCTGGAGGACCCCTCGATGTGGATGGTCCTGGGCGAGCAGTGAACGGGCCCGCGGCGGCTCAGGCGTCGGGGCCGGAGAGCAGGTCGTCCACCCGCGCCTCGCCGTCGCGGTAGCGGCGGGCGATCTCGGTGTTGCAGCCGTCCGCCGTGCGCTGCAGCCGCTGGCGGCGGCGGGAGACCTCCTGCTCGTGGCGGACCAGCCGGCCCATCGCCTCGTGCAGTTCGTCGTCGGTACGGGCGTCGAGGTCGGACAGCTCGACCTCGGAGAGCATCTGCTCGGCCAGCTTCCGGTACTCCTCGCCGCGCGGCGTGCCCAGGGTGACGTGGCGGGCGGAGGAGCGCACCCGGGACGGCTCGTCCGCGAGGATCTGCGGCAGCCGGTCCAGCAGCGGCGAGGAGGCCGAGACGGTGGGCCCGGTGAGGGGCGGACGGCCGGACGCGCCCGAGGGTGCCGCCGGCACCACGGGGGTGCGGCGCCTGTCCACCTCCGCCCGCAGGATGTCGATCCGGCCCTGCAGCAGCCGCCGCAGGTAGGACAGGTCGGCCTCGTCCTGCTGGGCCCGGCCGCGCAGTTCGCGCAGGGCCGGGAGGTCGAGTGCGGCGAGGTCGCGTTCGGCCGCGGTGTCCCCGGCGAGGGGTGCGCGCGGCCCGGGGGTCCTGGGGTGGAGTGCGTCCGCCTGCAGCATGTGGCCGTCCTCGGTGCGGGCTGTGTGGGTACCGGCAGGTCCTGTGTCGGCGCGGAGCGCGCCCGTCCGGTCCGCCGGTTCGGTACCGGATGTCTGTCCGGTGGCGTCTGTGCTCATTCCTCGTCCCCCTCGTACGGCGGCTGCACTCCGGCGGCGCGGCTCCTCGGGGGCCGGGACGGCCCGGGCGGCGCGGCGCGGGATGCGGGGAGGCCGGGACGCAGGAGTGCCGGGACTCCGGGAAACCGGCCGTGCCGAGAATCGTGCCATCCTGCGGCGATGCCGCGCACCGGCTCTGCACCCGAACGGCCCCGGCGCCTTCGGGGCACGCCACCCCACTCGGCGCACGCTCCCCGGCGCGCGCCCTGGCCCTGCGCCCCCTCCCGCGGCCCGCGCCCGCCCGTTCCGGGGGCCTCCCCGCGCCGGGGACTTCCTCGCGCCGGGGACTTCCGGGGGCCGGGGACTTCCGGGGGCCGCTCGGGGCGGCCGGGGGCCGGTTTCGGACGGCCGGAGGCCGCCCCGGCTGCCGGAGCGCCCGGGCCGCTGGCCGGGCGGCGGATGGGACAATGGCCCGCATGCGAGCAGTGGCCCAGGTGGTGACCGAGGCGAAGGTGGACGTCGACGGCGTGACGGTGGGGTCGATCATCGGCCCCGGCCTGTGCGTCCTCGTCGGGGTCACCCACGACGACACCCCCGAGAAGGCCGCGCAGCTGGCCCGCAAGCTGTGGAGCCTGCGAATCCTACCCGGCGAGAAGTCCTGCTCCGACCTGGGCGCCCCGCTGCTGGTGATCAGCCAGTTCACCCTCTACGGGGACGCCCGCAAGGGCCGCCGCCCCACCTGGAACGCCGCCGCGCCCGGACCGGTCGCCGAGCCGCTGGTCGACGAGGTGTGCGCCCGGCTGCGGGAGCTGGGCGCACACGTGGAGACGGGCCGGTTCGGCGCGGACATGAAGGTGTCGCTGACCAACGACGGCCCGTTCACCGTGGTGCTGGACATCTGACGCGCGGGGCCGGCGGCAGGGCCCGCACGGCGCCGCCTACGGCTCGACGACGACCTCCTGGCCCGCCGCCACGGTGTCGGCGAGCAGCACCTCGTCCACGGGCACGTTCCGCTTGACGACGGCCAGGGCGATCGGCCCCAGCTCGAAGTGCCGGGCCGACGAGCCGACGAAGCCGACCTGCCGCCCCTCCGGCCCGTCCTTGGCCAGCCGCACCGGCGCGCCGTGCCCGGGGAGGGAGACCTCGCTGCCGTCCAGGTGCAGGAAGACCAGGCGGCGCGGGGGGCGCCCGAGGTTGTGCACCCGGGCCACGGTCTCCTGGCCGCGGTAGCAGCCCTTGTTCAGGTGGACGGCGCTGTCGAGCCAGCCCAGTTCGTGCGGGATGGTGCGGTGGTCGGTCTCGAGACCGAACCGGGGGCGGTGGGCCTCGATGCGCAGCGCCTCCAGCGCCAGCGTCCCGGCGGGCGGGCCGTGGGAGGCAGCGGCGGCGAACGCCTCCAGTTCCTCGCGGGGCAGGAACAGGTCGCGGCCGTGGGCGGTCTCGCGCACCACCGTCCCCCCGGGGACCTCGGCGATGCTGCCCGCGGGCAGGTGGACGACGGCGTAGCGGTCCGTGACGTCGGCGGTCTCGACCCGGTAGAAGAACTTCATGCTCTCCAGGTAGGCGAGCAGCCCGCCCTGCGTCCCGGGCTCCACGTGGATCCAGGTGGTCGTTCCGTCGTCCACTAGGTAGAGCGCGTGCTCGATGTGGCCGTGCGGGGAGAGGATCAGCGCCTCGGTGGCCTGTCCCGCCGGCAACTCGCTGACGTGCTGGGTGAGCAGCAGGTGCAGCCAGCCCAGGCGGTCCTCGCCGGTGACGGTGACGACGCCGCGGTGGGAGAGGTCGACGAATCCGGTGCCCGCGGCCAGCGCGCGCTGCTCGCGGAAGGGGTCGCCGTAGTGGGCGGCCACGCCCTCGTCGGGGCCTTCGGCGGGTACGGCGCCGGGGAGCGACAGCAGGGGGCTCTTCATGGCGTCCAGCCTACGGCCCGCCCGCCGGACGCCGGTCGCCCGGCGGGCGGTCCCGGCAGCGGGCGGCCCGGGCAGCGGATGGGACGGGCGGAAGGCGGTCCGGGCGGAAGGCGGGGCGGCGGGCGGTCCGGGCGGAAGGCGGGGCGAGGGGCGGTCAGTCGGCGGAGCAGTTGCGGCAGCGGCCGAAGATCGCGAAGTGCTTCATGTCGGTCTCGAAGCCGAACTCCTGCTTCAGCCGGGTGATCAGGGGCTCGGCGACGGAGACGTCCGTCTCGATCACCGAGTCGCAGTCCCGGCACACCAGGTGGATGTGGTGGTGCCGGTCGGCCAGGTGGTAGGTGGGGGCGCCGTGGCCGAGGTGCGCGTGGCTGACCAGCCCGAGCTCCTCGAGGAGTTCCAGCGTGCGGTAGACGGTGGAGATGTTCACCCCGCCCGCGGTCCGGCGGACCTGGGTGAGGATCTCGTCGGGAGTGGCGTGCTCGAGGGAGTCCACGGCTTCGAGCACCAACTGCCGCTGGGGAGTGAGCCGGTACCCGCGCTTGCGGAGCTCGGCGACCCAGTCTGCCTCGTGCTGCCTCTCGGTGCTCACCACACCGGCCATTGTAGGGACGGTGCGGGGCGCCGCGGCAGAACCGCGACACCCCGTGCGCACGGAAAGCCGAAGGCGGAACGGCGGCCCGGCGGGCGGGCCGGCCGCGGAACCGCGGCCGCGGGGCCGCCTACTTGAAGAACGCGATGCCGTCGTCGGGCAGGTCCTTGATGTCCTTGGCCCACTGGGACGGGTCCACGACCTTCTTCAGGTGCGCGGACATGTAGGGGCGCAGCTCGACCTCGGGAGTGGCCTTCTCACCCACCCACATCAGGTCGCCGTTGACGTAGCCGTACAGCCGCTTGCCGCCGGAGTACGGGGCGGCGCTGCCGGTGCGGGCGACCGCGTCGGTGACCAGGTCGATCTGCGGCTTCTTGTCGGCGAGTTCGCCGTACCACAGCTCGACGACGCCCGCGTCGCGGGACATCACGATCTCGACCTTGCGGTCGGAGCCGATGCGCCAGTAGCCGCTCTCGTTCTCCAGCGGGCGGACCTTGCGGCCCTCGCCGTCGAGCACCCAGGTGCGCGAGGTGTACTCCAGGAACGGACGGCCGTCGTGGGTGAACGTGACCTCCTGGCCGAAGTTGCACCCCTCGGCACCGGGGAAGTCGGAGACGCCCGCACCCTCCCAGTTGCCCAGCAGGAAGGCCAGGGGGACGAGCTCGGGGTGCAGGTCGGACGGGATCTCGATCATGGTGTCAGCGCTGGCCCTGGTAGAGCTTCTTCACGGACAGGGCGACGAAGCCGAGCACGGCCAGGCCCACCAGGACGAGAAGGGAGGTGAAGAAGTACTCAAGCACGGTCGTGCTCCTCGGGGAGGATGACGGTTTTCGGACCTTCGGCCCAGTCTAGTCGTCCCGCCCCCGCCCGGGGAGGCACCCCCGCAAGGGCGGGCCGTCCCCGGGCGGGGCGGTGTTCAGCCGAGCATCCGGGCCTGCAGGGCCACGGTCTGCCGGTAGGCGGTGTCCGGGACCTCTCCGGCCCCGGCTCCGTCCCTTTCCGCGGTGAACATCACCACGCCCAGGGTGTCCCCGGAGGAGATGTACGCATACCTCAGGGCGGTCCCGCCCTTCTTCGGCTTCTCCTCGCTGCGGGAGACGACGTAGACGCCCTCGGGCCGCCCTTCCTCGTCCAGGGTGGCGGCGTCGTCCACGACGCTGTCGGCCGAGGCGGGAAGCCTGGGCGCCGACTCCGTCCGGTAGACGGCGGCCGTCGCCGCGGTGGGGAACTGCAGGAGGAAGACCTGCACCCGGGTCCCGTCCGGCATGGACCAGGCGCGGCCCGCGATGTGCCGCAGTCCCTCCTCCGCCAGCCGTACCCGCACCCCCTTCTCGCCGGTCCACAGGGCGGCGTAGTCCTCGGCCCTCACCCAGCCGTCGCGGACGGGGGCGGCGTCGTCCTCCACCGCCTTCCGGGGGAGCGGGACCAGCAGGTCGCGCAGGTCGGCGTGGTGGCGCCCGGTGGGGTTGTCCTCGGCGTGCGGGGGCGGCGAGCCGGAGGGGAGCGCGGGCAGTTTCAGCGCCGGATAGGCCCAGCGGCCGTCGTGCGGCGTCTTCAGGCCGGGCAGTTCGGTCCGTTCCGGGACCGTGACGGCGTACGCCGTGGCCGCGGCGGACACCGCCAGGACGAGGAGGGCCGACACCCAGCGCGCCACGGCACGCGTCCGGCGGGGCGGGCGTGCGGGACCGCCGTCGGGCACGGTGGGCTCCGGGGCCGGCTCCGAGGCGGAGGCCTCCGCGGCGGGTCCGGCGGCGGGAGCCGTGGCGGGACCGGCTGCGGAAGCCGCGTGCGGGGCGGTCCGGTCCTCCGGGGCGGTCCGGTCCTCCGGGGCGGTGCGGTTCCCGGTCACACGACCTCCCCGGGGGTGGCGATCCGCTCGAGCTGTCGGCGCAGCAGGTCCGCGGCGTCCTTCGTCTTCAGCGGGGACGTGCCCTCGGCCGTCATGGTGACCATGAGGTCGCCGTCGTGCGCGAAGCAGATCATCAGGTCGAGTTCCTGTCCTTTCTCCTTGGGGGGCAGGAAGCAGCGGGCCTCGTCGAAGCCCTTGATCCGGGGGCCGTTCCGGAAGACGCCGAGCTCTTCGAGCAGCTCCGTCCGGAAGGCGGTGAGGGACTTCGCCCCGCTCTTGCGCATCTGCACGAGCTGCATCTCGACGAGGAGGTCGTGGTCGTACCGGTCCTGGAAGGTCCTCGCCCCCACGCCCTTGACCTTCAGCGCCTCCACGGCCTTCAGCGCGGCCTTGCGCTCTTTCGCGGGGAGCCCCTCGTACGCCCGGCCCGCCATCTCGCGGGCCTCCTTGCCGGTCAGCTCCACGTCGTTCCCCCAGACGCCGACGTCGGGGCCTTCCTCGTACCCGTCCGGCAGCGGCAGGAGCAGCTTGCCCAGCGGCCCGTAGTGGCTGCCGCCGCGTTCGGCCCCGTACTCGGCCGACGCCTCGGGGGCGGGCGCGGCCCACGGCTTCTCCGCCACGGGCGTGCCGCTCTCCCGCTGCTCCAGGGCCACGCGTCCGACACCGACGGCGGCGGCCACCGCCACCAGCGCGGCGACGACGCCGAGGACCGTCCGGCGGCCCCGGCGGGAGCCGGGCGCGGGCGCGGGACCGGGCGCGCCCGGCGGTTGCGGGGACTTCGAGTCCGCCGTCGCGTCGTCCTGCGCGGCCACCTCCTCGGGGGTGGCCACGTCACCGGACTGCGTGCTGTCGTCGTTCACAGCCGCTCCAGCTGGCGTGCGGCGATGTCCATCGCGGCTTTCCTGTCGATCGGTTTCGTGCCGTTGAACACGATGTCCATCACGATGTCCCCCCGCCGGGCGAGGGCCCGCGCCTCGTAGCGCGGGAGGTAGCCCGGCTCGATCACCGGCGCGTCGCGGAAGAACACCCTGCCGTCGAAGGTCCCGGGGAGGGCCGTGCCCACGTTGCCGGCATGCTCCTCCTGCGGCATGTACCTCTTCTGCGCCCCGAAGTGCATACGGGCGCTCATGCCGTTGTCCGTCTCGCGGAACTGGACCAGGTCGATGTTCACCCACATCCCGTCGCCCTTCTCCGTCCACGCGCTGTGGGCGACGCGGCGCAGGTTCTTGTCGAGGACCTCGGTGAACATCCAGGCGGGACTGCGGAATCCGTCGGCGTACTCCGCCGCCGACTTCCAGACGCGCTCGCCGGTCCGCTCGTCCACCTCGGCCCCTCCGGGCTTCGGCAGGAGCAGCTTCCGCAGGTCGCCGTCGGTGACGACGAGATGGTCCTCGTCGGCGCTGAGCGGCTTCGTGCTCGCGGCGGGTTTCTTCGGGTACTTCAGGGCCTCGCCGGCCAGGGGCGGGAGCGGAGTGGGCGGACGCTGCCACTGGATGCCGTAGCCGGTGGCGGCACCGGCGAGGACGCCGAGGGCTGCGGCGGAGGCGATCAGGACGGCGGTACGGCCCCGGCGGCGCGCCGGCTCCGGCGCGGGTGCCGCGTCCGAAGTGCCGGCCGGGGCAGCCCCGGTCTCCTGACGGGGCGCCTCCTCGGCCGGTGAGGAGGCTCGTTCGGGTGTTCTGGGGACAGGAGGGTCCTGGGACAAGAGGGAGATCTCCAAGGAAGGGGCGGGAAGAGGCCGACGGCCGGTCGGCGAACGGTGCGCGGGCGCTCGTACCGGTCGTCGGGGAGCGGGCGGGGCGGCTTGCGGTCGGGCTTCTCCCCACCCGTGACGGTCGGGGCGACGTGGGCGTCGCCCCGGTGGAGGACGGCCGGAGGTCCGGCGGGGGCCGGCAGGCCCACGGCGGCCGGTGCCGCGGTCCTTCCGCGTCTCCGGGTCCGCGGTCCGCGCGGATCCGGCCCGTTCCCGGGCGCGGCGGAAGGATCGTCGGACGGTGCAGCCACGAAGCCCCCAGCTCTGGATCACGGTGCTCGGAGCGCCCGGTGATCACGTGGGACGGCATTATGCCGGGAAGCCGTCAAGCATTCACGCAATTTTGACTGAGACATGACGTGCCGGTCCGGATGGTGCCGACGCGCGCCGACCGGACCGGTGCCCGCCGGGGGCGGCGTCTACAGTGGGCACGTGGCGAAGAAGCTGGTGATCAAGTTGACGGCGGGGGCCGACGCTCCCGAGCGCTGCTCGCAGGCGTTCACGGTGGCGGCGGTGGCCGTGGCCAGCGGGGTCGAGGTCTCGCTGTGGCTGACCGGCGAGTCCTCGTGGTTCGCCCTGCCCGGCCGCGCGGCCGAGTTCGACCTGCCGCACTCCGCGCCGCTGCCCGATCTGCTGGAGTCCGTGCTGGTCGGGGGCTCGGTCACCCTGTGCACGCAGTGCGCGGCGCGCCGGGAGATCACCTCGAAGGACGTGATCGAGGGCGTGCGGATCGCCGGCGCCCAGGTGTTCGTCGGCGAGGCCGTGGCCGACGGGGCGCAGGCTCTCGTCTACTGACACCGACGTCCGGGCCTCCGGCGCCCGGGTCCGCCGGAGCCGTCCGCGGTCACCGGTCGTTCCCGCGCAGGTCCTCCTCGTGCCAGCGCCAGTCGGCCTCGTCCCAGTGCTCCTCGTCCCAGTTCTTCCCGTCCCTGCTCTCCTGGCCCTCGCTCTTCCCGCCCCCGTCCGCGTCCTCGTCCTCGTCCCACCAGTGGTCCTGGGGTTCGCGCCGGTTCGCGGTGACGGCCGCCAGCGGCGGGATGACCATGGCCACCACGCACATCGCCACGGCGAGCGGCACCGACCACAGGCGCACCACGCCCCACGCCAGGACGAAGAGGGCGACGCACGTGCCCATCATGGCGAAGTAGAGGTGCCGGCGGTGCGGCTGGGACCGCGGGGTGCCTCCCGCGGGCGGCGGGGCCGGGCGGTGCGTACTCACCCTTCCACGGTACGGCGGGCGGGGCCGTCCGCGGAGCGCCCGGGCCCGGGAACACCGGGGCGCACGGGCGCCGGAACGCACGGAGGCCGCGTCCCCGCAAGGTGTCCAACCCCGGGACGCGGCCTCCGCACGTCGGTTGCGGCCTGGATCAGACCGCGATGGCGACCTCCGCCACCGAGCCCTGCTGGGCCACCACGGCGCGGTCGACGGTCGCGCCCGGCACGAGGGCGCGCAGCGTCCAGGTGCCCGGGGCCGCGAAGAAGCGGAACTGCCCGGTCGCCGAGGTGGGCACCTCGGCGGTGAACTCGCCGGTGCCGTCCAGCAGTCGCACGTAGCCGTTGACCGGCTCGCCGTCACGCGTCAGCGAGCCCTGGATGATGGTCTCCTTGGCGGTGTCGATGCCTGCCAGGTCCGGGCCGCCGGCCTTCGCTCCACACATATCGGGTTTCCTTAACTCTCGAGCCTTGCAGCGGGGGACGGGTCAGCTGTTGGCGCCGAGCTCGATCGGCACGCCGACGAGGGAGCCGTACTCGGTCCAGGAGCCGTCGTAGTTCTTGACGTTCTCGACGCCGAGGAGCTCGTGCAGGACGAACCAGGTGAGCGCGGAGCGCTCGCCGATGCGGCAGTAGGCGACGGTGTCCTTGGACAGGTCCACCTTCTCGGCCTCGTAGAGGGCCTTGAGCTCCTCGTCGGACTTGAAGGTGCCGTCGTCGTTGGCGTTCTTCGACCACGGGATGTTGCGCGCGGTCGGGACGTGGCCCGGGCGCTGCGACTGCTCCTGCGGGAGGTGGGCCGGGGCGAGCAGCTTGCCGGAGAACTCGTCGGGCGAGCGGACGTCGACCAGGTTCTTGGTGCCGATCGCCTCGAGGACGTCGTCGCGGAAGGCGCGGATGGAGGCGTCCTGCGGCTGGGCCTTGTACTCGGTGGCCGGGCGCTCGGGGACCTCGGAGACCAGCTCGCGGGCGTCCAGCTCCCACTTCTTGCGGCCGCCGTCGAGCAGGCGCACGTCCTGGTGGCCGTAGAGCTTGAAGTACCAGTAGGCGTACGAGGCGAACCAGTTGTTGTTGCCGCCGTAGAGGACGACGGTGTGGTCGTTGGCGATGCCATTGGCGGAGAGCAGCTTCTCGAAGCCCTCCTGGTCCACGAAGTCCCGGCGCACCGGGTCCTGGAGGTCCTTCTGCCAGTCGATGCGGACGGCGTTGCGGATGTGGTTCTTCTCGTAGGCCGAGGTGTCCTCGTCGACCTCCACGATGACGACCTTCGGGTCGTCGATGTGGTCCTGGACCCAGTCTGCGTCGACCAGGACGTCGCTGCGGCTCATGCTGTTCTCCTCCGGGGCAGTTCTCGGAATGTGCCTCGATGCCGCGTACCCGGTCCTTCCCGGTTCGACCGGGTGCGGACGGTGCGCGGCGCGGGGTTCGGTAAGGACGCGTGCGGGTGCGGACGCGGGCGGAGCGGCCCGTGGTGCGCCTGCGGCAGGGAGGCCGGTCGAATGCCGGCGGTGCCGACCCGTCAAACGGTGAGACAGAGCATGGCGGCCACGCGACACAGGTCAACTGCCCGCCGCTTTGTGAGGTCCGCCTGTCGCTTCATGGCACTGATCGTAGGGAAGCGCGGGCCCACTGTCATGGGTGTTTTGGGATGTGAGACGGAATCGTCCATCTATCGGGACGCATCGTGCGCCGGGAGGCCCCGGAGCCCCCGGCGGGAGGCGCGGACCGGCCACGCGCTTCTGTTCGACGGACACTTTCGTCTCACCCGTCGGACAGGCCTGCGCGGTGTCTCCGGCGGCGCTGCGGCCCCGGGCCGGCCGGGCCCCGAGCGGCCCGGCACCCCTGGTGGCCCGGCGTCAGGCGTCAGGCGTCAGGCGTCAGGCGTCAGGCGTCAGGCGTCAGGCGAGCCGTACGTCCGTGCCCTTCAGGGAGATCACGATCCCGTCCTCCGTCGCCCTGACGCCGTCCATCGTGATGCCGGCGGGCAGCCCTCCCAGCTTCCGGTCCATGTCGATCCGTTCGCGCACCATGCCCTCCAGGCCCGGCACGCCGTCCACGACGGGGATGTCCTCCGCGCGCAGCCGGAACGTGTTCCCGTCCCGGACGGAGACCCGGCTGTTCAGGCTGTGCTCGACGCTGCGGCCCAGCACGGACAGCGAGAGGGTGACCTTCACCCGGCCCGCGCCGTCGTCGCCCTTGCCGCCGTAGGCGACGGACACGCCGTCGGGGGCCGCCTCGCCGAGGTCGGCGTAGGAGATCAGCGCCGTACCGGTCGCGGTGGCCGCGACGGCGGACGAGTAGTTGTCCTTCAGCCGGACGTCGTGCAGTTCGGTGGTGATCCGCTCGATGCGCAGCGTGCCGTCCTGGGTGCCGGCCTCCGCCCCGTCGACGACGGCCGTCACCTTCTCGAGGTTCTTGCCCACGACCTGGGTCAGGAACGGGAAGCCGTGGATCTCCACGTCCGGGGCCGTGGACAGCCCCTGGGAGCGCTGGGCGCGCTCGGCGACCTCGGTCTCGGCGAACGCCACCGCGGCCCGGTCCGCCGCCACCAGCAGCACTCCGAACACGACCAGAACAATCAGCAGTCTGCGTACGGCACGCACAGGACCCCCATGGACGACGACTGTGAGCGAGCCTAACCGCCGAAGTGTTCGAGCATGCCCGCCACGACCGGGACGGCGGGTGCCGCGAGGGCCAGGGGGAGGGACACACCGGCGGTGAAGTGGACGAAGCGGGACGGGAAGTCGTAGCTGGCCACCCGCAGCCCCGCCAGCGCGCACAGGCCCGCGGTCAGTCCCAGCACCGCCCCGCGCACCCCGTCCAGCGCCGCGCCGCTGCCCGCCGCGGCCGCGGCGGCGAGCACCGCGGCGGCGGCCGCGGGCAGCGGGAGCCCGCGGACGACGACGGCCGCGGCGACGGCCGCCACCGCGGTGAGGACGGCCTCGCCGCTCCCCGCCGGGCCCGACGGCCAGGGCGCCGCCAGGGCACCGGCCAGCACCGTGACGACCGTGGCCGAGACGGTGACCGTGAGGGCGTAGAGACGCTCGTCCGCAGCCCCGCGGTGCCGCATCTGCAGGACCAGGACCGGGGCGATCCAGATCGCGAGGGTGCCGACGAGGACGGCGGCGGCGCGCTCGGGGCCGTCCCCGAGCAGCAGCAGCCCCGCGTCGGCGGCCAGCCCGGCCAGGAATGCGAGGGCGATGCCCTGCCGGGCGGGCCACATGCCGTTGAGCCGGAACCAGCCCGCGGCGGTGACGGCCTGCAGCAGGACCACCGGCACGACCAGGAGGATCTGCGACACCTGGGAGGCCAGGGCCAGCAGGGCGCACAGGGCGGTGGTCACCAGGGCCGGCAGGAGACCGGGCGCGATGATCGGCGACCCCGTGCGGACGGGGGCGGCAGGGGCGTCCGGGGCGCCGGGGGCGGCAGGGACGCCGGCGGGGGCGCAGCCGGTGCCCGGCATCGGGCCGGGGCCCTGCGGGGCCGGGACGTCCGCCTGCCGCGGCACCTCTCCCGGCCCGTGGAGGACGGTGCCGTACCCGTCGTGGGGTACGACGGCCTCCGCCCGGGGGTCCTGCACGGGGGCGGCGCCGGGGCCGGGGTGCGGGGGCTGCTGCCAGGACTGGGCCTGCCAGGACTGGGCCTGCCAGGACTGGGCCTGCCAGGACTGGGCCTGCCGGGGCTGGGGCTGGGGCTCGGAGTGCCGGCCGGACATGGGTGTGGTCATCCTCCTGCGAAGGGCGGCAGGACCTCGACGGTGTCGCCGTCGTGCAGTTCCACCGTGGCGTGGTCACGGGTGCCGACGGGGTCGCCGTTCACCAGGAACGACGAGCGTTCGAGCACCCGCGCGAACTCGGGCCGCCCGGCGTGCCTGCGGCGCGCCCCGTCCAGCGCCTCCGCCAGTGTGGCGGCGCGGTACGGCTCCTCGGCCAGGCCGGCCGCGGCCTTGGCCGCGGCCCAGTAGCGGATGGTGCCGCCCCGTGCGGTGGTGCTCATCTCGTCACCCGTCCGGTGGTCCGGTGGTCGGCGGCCGGTGGCCGGCCGCCCTGTGCCCGTGTGGTTCGCGCCTCGTCGGCTCTCGGTCCCGCCGTCCATGATGGCGGGTCGGCCGGGTCGGCCGGACGACAGGTTACTTACCCGCGGCCGCTGCTGTCGGCGAGCCACCGGCCGATGCGGTGCAGCAGTTCGGGCCGGGCGGCGTTCTCGGCGTGCCCGTAGCCGTGCTCGATCCACAGTTCGGCCCCCTCCCCCGCCGCCTCGGCCAGGGAGAGGGGGTGGTCCAGCGGGAAGTACGGGTCCCGGTCGCCGTGGACGATCAGCAGCGGGGTCGGGGCGGTGGAGGCGGCCGCCTCCACCGGGGAGAGCGGGACCGGGTCCCAGCCGCGGTGGTCGACGCGGGTGCGCAGCGCCCAGCGGGAGACCAGGCGGCCGGCGGGGCGGGTGATGGCCCAGTGCAGGCGCCGCATGGGTGCCGTCCCGCGGTAGTACCAGCGCGCCGGGGCGCTGACGGCCGCCACGGCGTCGACGTGCGCCTCGGTGCCCCGGGAGAGGGCCGCCTGGCGCAGGACGACGGAGCCGCCCATCGAGAAGCCGAGCGTGGCGACCCGGGCGTAGCCGAGGGCGCGGGCCCACAGCACCGCCGCGTCGAGGTCGAGCACCTCGCGGTCCCCGACGGTGGAGAGGCCTCCGGACCGGCCGTGCCCGCGGAAGGAGAAGGTCACGGCGGCCCCGTAGCCGGTCAGCAGTTCGGCGGCGCGCTGCAGCGCCGGACGGTCCAGGGCGCCGGTGAAGCCGTGCGCGAGGACGATCGCCAGGTCCTGGGCACCGCCCCGCGGGGGGTGGTGGCGGGCCTCGATCTGCACCCCGTCCTCGGTCGGCAGCATGATCCGTCGGGGACCCGGCGTGATCGACCGGACACTGCGGCGCGGCGTTCCGGCCTCTTCAGAAGGCTCCATGTGGGTTATTCTCCTGGGAAGAGGATCCGGGCAGCGTCGCCCCCGGGTCCTTTCGTGCTTCAAGGGATCCGGCGCGTCCTCCCCCGGGCGCACCGGTACCGCGAAAGCCGCCGCACCACTGAGTTCCGGCGGGGACCGAGGAGGGTCGCGATGGGCAAGCGAAGTGTTGTGGGACGACCGGGCAGGTGCTGCCGATGAGTTCGCTGCTGCTGCTGACCAACGCGCTCCAGCCCTCCACCGAGGTGCTGCCGGCCCTCGGGCTGCTGCTGCACAGCGTCCGGGTGGCCCCCGCCGAGGGCCCGGCGCTGGTGGACACCCCCGGCGCGGACGTGATCCTCGTCGACGGCCGCCGCGACCTGCCGCAGATCCGCAGCCTGTGCCAGCTGCTGCGCTCCACCGGCCCCGGGTGCCCGCTGATCCTGGTCGTCACCGAGGGCGGACTGGCCGCGGTGACCGCGGACTGGGGCGTCGACGACGTCCTGCTGGACACGGCCGGGCCCGCCGAGGTCGAGGCGCGGCTGCGGCTGGCGCTGGGACGGCAGCAGGTGGCAGCGGACGACAGCCCGATGGAGATCCGCAACGGCGACCTGTCGGTGGACGAGGCGACCTACAGCGCGAAGCTCAAGGGCCGGGTGCTCGACCTGACCTTCAAGGAGTTCGAGCTGCTCAAGTACCTGGCGCAGCACCCGGGCCGGGTCTTCACCCGGGCCCAGCTGCTGCAGGAGGTGTGGGGCTACGACTACTTCGGCGGCACCCGGACCGTCGACGTGCACGTGCGGCGGCTGCGGGCCAAGCTCGGCCCCGAGCACGAGTCCCTGATCGGCACGGTGCGCAACGTCGGCTACCGGTTCGTCGCCCCGGAGAAGGAGAAGGCCGACCGGGGCGAGCGGGCCGACCGGGCCGACCGGGGCGATTCCGAGCCCAGGGGGAGGAAGCCGCAGGAGACCGCCGCACCATCCACATCGTAGGACGATGCGGACAACCCCTCCTGACCTGCGGTAGACCCGCGTAGACTGCTCAGGTGCCCAAGGTGACGCGCGACGACGTGGCCAGGCTCGCGGGGACCTCGACCGCAGTCGTCAGCTACGTCATCAACAATGGTCCGAGGCCGGTAGCACCGGCCACCCGCGAGCGTGTCCTGGCTGCGATCAAGCAGCTGGGATACCGGCCCGACCGGGTGGCCCAGGCGATGGCCAGCCGCCGCACCGACCTGATCGGCCTGGTGATCCCCGACGCGCGCCAGCCGTTCTTCGGCGAGATGGCGCACGCGGTCGAACAGGCCGCCGCCGAGCGCGGGAAGATGGTCCTGGTCGGCAACTCCGACTACCTCGACGAGCGCGAGGTGCACTACCTGCGGGCCTTCCTCGGAATGCGGGTCTCGGGGCTGATCCTGATCAGCCAGGGCCCCTCCGAGCACGCCGCGGCCGAGATCGACGCCTGGGACGCCCGGGTGGTGCTGCTCCACCGCCGCCCCGACGCGATCGACGACGTCGCCGTGGTGACCGACGACGTCGGCGGCGCGCAGCTGGCCACCCGCCACCTGCTGGAGCACGGCCACCGGGACGTGGCCTGCCTGGGCGGCCCGGAGACCACCCCGGCCTCCGGCGACCCGGTCACCGACCACATCGAGGGCTGGCGGCGGGCCATGCAGGAGGCCGGGCGCCCCACCGAGGGACTGCTGTACTCCTCCCGGTTCAACCGCTACGACACCTACACCGCCGCCCTGGAGTTCCTCAGCCGCCCGGACCGCCCCTCGGCCATGGTCTGCGCCACCGACGACCAGGCGATCGGCGTGCTGCGCGCGGCGCGCGAGCTGGGCATCGACGTGCCCGGCGAGCTGGCCGTCGCGGGCTTCGACGACGTCAAGGAGGCGGCGCTCACCGACCCGCCGCTGACCACCGTCGCCTCGGACCGGCAGGCCATGGCACGGGCCGCCGTCGACCTGGTGCTGGACGACTCCCTGCGGGTCTCCGGCTCTATGCGGCAGCGGCTGCGGCAGTTCCCCTCGCGCCTGGTGATACGCCGCTCCTGCGGCTGCGGCTGACCCCCGCCGCGCGGCAGCGGCGGGCAACCGGCACGCGGCTGCTGCGGGCAACCGGCACAGGGGCCCGTAGGGCGCGGACCGGTGCGGAACGGCACGGACCGGCGCGGACCGGTGCGTACCCGCGCGGACCCGTGCGGACCCGCGCGGACCGGAGTAGTGGTGAGGGGCGGGTGGCGAAGGCCCGGGGCGGCCCGCCTTCCCCCGTTCGGCGGATCCCGGCCGGGTCCGGCCCGGGGGCGGGAACACCGCGGAAAACCGGCACGTCCGGCTTCCGGGTTCTGCGCCTCCCCTCGCTTCCTCCTCGGGCGTCTCTCATCCGGTCGGCGGACAGTCGACCACATGGACGACACGCACTCCCCGCGGGAACCGTTCACCGATCCGGGCGGCGGCACCGCCCGGCCCGGCGGCGTCCGGCCCCCGGGCCCCGTCGCCCGCGGACGGGAACCGTCCCCGGCCCCGCCTCCGCTCCCCCGTCCGCACCCCGCCGCTCCCCCGTCCCCGCGGCGGGCCGGGGCGCACCGCCGCGGCCCGGACCGCCGCGGGCGTCGGCTCCGGGGGCCGGTCGCCCTGGCGGCGGCGGTCGTCCTGGTCTCGGGCCTCGCGGGCGGCTCGGTCGCCACCCTGGCCGCGCGCACGACGGCTCCCGCGGCCACCGTGCCCTCGCCCGCCGTCGGCACCGCCGTCGTCTCGGGCCCGGACCCCTCCGGCGGGGTGAGCGCGATCGCAAAGGCGCTGATGCCCAGCGTGGTGGAGATCAACGTCACCGCGCAGGGCGGCGGGAGCACCGGCTCCGGGGTGGTGCTCTCCTCCGACGGCGAGATCCTCACCAACCACCACGTGGTCTCCGGCGCGTCCGGGGGGAGGATCACCGTGGTCTTCAGCGACGGCAGCACCGCCGGTGCCACGGTCACCGGAACCGACCCCTCCCTGGACCTGGCGCTGATCGAGGCCGAGGGCGTCGACGGCCTGGTCCCGGCGGTCCTCGGCGACTCCGACGCCGTGGCCGTGGGCGACCAGGTCGTGGCCATCGGCTCCCCCGAGGGGCTGACCGGGACCGTCACCAGCGGCATCGTCAGCGCCCTGGACCGGGAGGTGACCGTCTCCGTCGAGGACCGGAAGGCCGGCTCGGAACCGGGATCCGGCCCGGCGCCGGGGCGGGGGACGGGCGGGTGGCCCTTCCGGTTCGGCGAGGGCGAGTACAACGGCCCGGTCGAGGGCTCGACCACCACCTACCGGGCCATCCAGACCGACGCCTCCCTCAACCCCGGGAACTCCGGCGGGGCGCTGATCAACACGAGCGGACAGGTGATCGGCATCAACTCCGCCATGTACGCGCCCTCCTCGTCCTCGGGCGGCGAGTCCAGCAGCGTCGGGCTCGGCTTCGCCGTCCCCAGCAACTCCGTCTCCGAGGCCCTGGACGGCCTGCGCGCCGGCGGCGGCAACGCCTGAACCGGACCCGCCCGCGTTCCCGGACCGCCCGCACACGTCCACGGCGAGGTACCACCCCGTGCCCACCGCCGGGAGCGGCGAGGGGCGGGCCGGGGCCGGAGGAGCCACCGGCCCGCCCCTGACGGGCGGCCCCGCCGGGCCCCTGGCGGGGCCACGGTCTGCCGGACCACTGCGCCGCCGCACTCGTGCGGCCGCCGCGCTTCTGCGGTTTCCGGGTCTACCGGCTACTGGACGACGGTGATCCGGTCCGCGGCGGGGGCTCCGAGCGGTGCCCCGGCCGAGGAGTTGGCCGTCAGGTAGTCGATCAGGGCGGTGAGGTCGTCGCCGCCGACGAGCTCGTTCGTCCCCTCGCCGAGCGCCGTGAAGCCGTCGCCGCCGCCGGTCAGGAACGAGTTCATCGCGACCCGGTAGGTGGCCGACGGGTCGATGGCCTTGCCGTGGAGCCGGATCGAGTCGGTGACCACGCGGTCGGCGCCGCTGCGGGTCATGTCGAGGGTGTAGGTGAGGCCCTCGGAGACCTGGAGGATCTTGACCGACTTCTCGTTGGCGCCGCTGACCTGCTGGCGGAGCGCGGTGACCAGCTGCTCGCCGGTCAGGTCGACGACGTTCACGGTGTTGCTGAACGGCTGGACGGTGTAGGCCTCGCCGTAGGTCACCACTCCGTCTCCCTCGTCGCCGGAGGTGGCGTGCACCAGGTCCGAGCGGATGCCGCCGGGGTTCATCAGCGCCAGGTCGACCGCGCCGCCGTCCGCCTTCTCGGCGTGGGCGAGCTGGGCGTCGGCGATCAGGTCGCCGAGCGGCTTCTCGTAGGCGGTGCTGCCGCGGCCGAAGATGTCCTCGGCGATGTGGCCGACGGGCCTGGCGGCGACCGGGGCGGCCAGGGCGGCCCAGCGGTCGACGAGCGAGATCATGTCGCCGGCCACCTCCTCGGCCTTCTTCTGGTCGCGGCGCACGATGTGGTTGGCCGACTCGACCGAGGTGCGCACGATGTCGCCGGTGGCGCGGTCGTAGGTCATGGTCGTGTCGGTGTAGAGGCGGCCGTAGGAGGCGGCCGAGGTGACCGTGCGCGGCTTGCCGCCGGGGTCGGGGATCGTGCAGACGTACGGGTTGTGCGTGTGCCCGGTCACCAGCATGTCGACCTGCGGGGTGACGTTCTCGGCGATGTCGACGATCGGGCCGGAGATGCCGTCGCCGGGGCCGGGGCTGTCGCAGTCGTAGTCGTAGGCGGCGCCGGCCGGCGGGTTACCGCCTTCGTGGATCAGCGCCACGATCGACTTCACGCCCTGCTTCTGCAGCTTGCGGGCGTACTTGTTGATCGTCTCGGTCTCGTCGTGGAACGACAGGCCCTTGATCCCCTCGGCGCTGACGATGCCGGGGGTGCCCTCGAGCGTGACGCCGATGAAGCCGATCTTGACGCCGTCCTTCTTCCAGACCCAGGTGGGGTCCAGGAGCGGCTTGCCGGTGCTGTCCTCGGTGACGTTGGCCGCGAGGTAGGGGAAGTCGGCCCCCTCGAACTTGCGGTCGTCCTCGTAGCAGCCGTCGAGGGGGTGGCAGCCGCCGTCCTGCAGGCGCTTGAGCTCGGTGGCGCCCTCGTCGAACTCGTGGTTGCCCACGCCGGTGACGTCCAGGCCGAGCCCGTTCATCGCCTCGATCGTCGGCTCGTCGTGGAAGAGGCCGGAGACCAGCGGGCTGGCGCCGACCATGTCGCCGGCCGCGGCGGTGACGGAGTACGGGTTGCCCTCGCGGGCGGTGCGCAGCGAGGCCGCCAGGTGCGCGACGCCGCCGGCCGGAACGTCCCCGATCTTGCCCGAAGAGCCCGACGGGGGCTCGAGGTTGCCGTGGAAGTCGTTGAACGACAGGAGCTGGACGTCGACCGTGCGGCCCTTGCCGGGGCCGCCGTGGCCGGAGGAGGAGACCTGCCCCTCGGAGGAGCCGACGCCGGCCTGGGCCGGCATCGCGGAGACGAGTGCACCGACGGCGGCGAGGCTCGCGGCCGCGGCCACGAGTCTGCGGTTCCTGCGGCGCCGGTGGGGTGTTGCGGACATGAGTCCCCTTCAGGAGAGCGGGAGGACGCGGAGCATGCGGGCGGCAGCATATTGTCAACGCGCGTAGCCTGTCAGCGCCCGGGGCGTGAACGGAGGATTTCGGTCCGCTCACCGCCCCCGGACCGCCCGCCGCACCGCCCGCCGCTCCGGCGCCCGCGACGCACCCCGCGGACACCCCGGCGGCCCGGCACCCAGGCCCTCCGCCCGGCCCTTCCCACCCTCCCGCGTCTCTCATTGCGAGAAGCACTGTCTCATGATGCGAATGTGCAGCAGAGTAGGTGTACCGGCCACGAGAAGGAGGCGCCCACCGTGCGACGCTGGCTGATGCTGTTCCTGGCGACCACCGCCCAGACCGCCACCTGCGCGTTCCTCTACGGAATCCCCTACCTGGCCGACGAGTTGCGCACCGCCTGGCACCTCTCCCTGCCCCAGGTGGGCCTGCTCGTGGCCGCCCCCACCCTCGGCCTGCTCGTCTCCCTGGTCGCCTGGGGCGCGGCCGCCGACCGCTACGGCGAGCGCGTGGTGATCGCCTCCGGCCTCGGCCTGTCCGCACTCTTCCTCCTCTCCGCGCAGGCCGTGCACGGGGTCGCGGCCCTGGGCGCCGTGTTCGCCCTGGCCGGGGCCGCGGGTGCCTCCGTCTCCTCGGCCGGGGGACGGCTCGTCATGGGCTGGTTCGGTTCCGCCGAGCGCGGGCTGGCGATGGGCATACGGCAGACCGCCACCCCGCTGGGCATGGGAACGGCCGCCCTCACCCTGCCCCCGATCGCGGGGCGTTGGGGGCTGCACGGGGCGTTGGCGTTCCTGGCCGTCCTTGCCGGGGTGACGGCGGTGCTGGTCGCGGTCCTCGCCGCGGACCCCGCCGGGACCACGGCCGGGGGCAGTGCGCGGCGGCGGGGCAACCCCTACCGGGGGACGGCCCTGTGGCGCATCCACGGCGCGGGCGCGCTGCTGGTCCTGCCCCAGTTCACGACGGGCGCGTTCGCCCTGGTCCTGCTGGTCGACCTGCGCGGCTGGAGCGCGGTGGAGGCCGGACGCATCCTCGCCTGCGCCCAGGTCCTGGGCGCACTGCTGCGGATCGCGGCGGGACGCTGGTCGGACCGGGTGGGCAGCAGGATGCGCCCGATGCGGCAACTGGCCCTGTTCACCTCGCTGGTGGTCGCCGCCGGTGCGGCCGGAGCCGCCTTCCCCTCCCCGCTGACCGACGTCCTGCTGGTCCTGGCCGTCGGAGTCACCGCGAGCACCAACGGCCTGTCGTTCACCGCCACCGCCGAGACCGCGGGCCCCGCCTGGTCCGGCCGGGCCCTGGGGGTCCACAACACCGGCCAGAACCTCTCGGCGTCCCTCACCCCGCCGCTGATGGGCGCGGTCATCACCGCCGCCGGCTACTGGCCCGCCTTCGCGGTCGCCGCCGCGGCGGCGGCCGCGGCGGCCGCCGTCGTCCCCGCCCGCGACGCCGCACCCGCGCCCGCCCGGTCCGACGGCGGCGACGATGCCGGCGGCGACGACAATGACGGTGACGGCGGCGACGGCGACGCAGCCCGGGCCCCGGCCCGCCCGGCCCCGGCGGCCGGGATCGCGCAACGGCCGTCCCCGGGTCAGCAGCCGTCGTAGAGTCGGGGCATGACCGCAGATCAGGGCAGTACGCGACGGATCGAGACGCTGGACGAGCTCCCCGAGGACACCGCGCGGGACGTCCTCGGACTGATCGAGGAGGCCGCGCGGCAGGACGGCCCGTCGGCCGTCTCCGAGCAGGGACGGCTGCACCTGCGCCGTCCGCGCGCCGGCGTCCGCCACCTGCTGCTGCACGCCGACGGCAGGCTCGTCGGCTACGCGCAGCTCGAGGACACCGACCCCGTCGAGGCACCGGCCGGCGAGCTGGTCGTCCACCCCTCGTACCGCGGCCGCGGCCACGGGCGCGCCCTCGGGGAGGCGCTGCTCGCCGAGTCCGGCAGGCGGCTGCGGGTGTGGGCGCACGGCGGCCACCCGGCCGCCCGGCACCTGGCGGGGGCGCTGGGCCTGTTCCTCTTCCGCGAGCTGCGCCAGATGCGCCGCCCCCTCACCGGCCTGGTGCTGGAGGAGCCCGTGCTCCCCGAGGGCGTCCTCGTCCGCACCTTCGTGCCCGGCCGGGACGAGGCCGACTGGCTCGCCGTGAACGCCGCGGCCTTCGCCCACCACCCCGAGCAGGGCGGCTGGACCTCCCGGGACCTCGCCGACCGGCTCGCCGAGCCGTGGTTCGACCCGGCCGGCTTCTTCCTCGCCGTGCGCGGGGAGCGCATCGTCGGCTTCCACTGGACGAAGGTGCACGAGGCCGAGCGGCTCGGCGAGGTGTACGTGCTCGGCGTCGACCCCGCCGAGCAGGGCGGCGGCCTGGGCAAGGCGCTCACCACCATCGGGCTGCGGCACCTCGCCGACGACCGGGGCCTGCCCACCGCCATGCTCTACGTCGACGCCGACAACGCCCCGGCCGTCGCCGTCTACGAGCGCCTGGGCTTCACCACGCACGAGACCGACCTGATGTACCGCACCGAGGCCTGACGGGGCCGCCCGCCCGGTCCCGGGCCCGCCCCCGGCCCGGGCCGCCCCGGTTCCGCCCGCCCGGGCCCGGCCCGGGCCGCCCCGGGCGGGCCGGCGCCCCTCCCCCGCCCCGCGGCGGCCGCTCCCCGCCGCGCCCCCGGCCGGACGGGTTCCGCTTTCCCGCACGCCACGTGGCCTTCACCGTCCATTCAGGCGCGCTTGCGAGCATCCCGGAATGCAGCCCGCTGCGCGCTCTGCCCTGTCCCGTCGGGACGGCCCGCCCTCCGATCACGGCGGCAGCCGCTCCGACCTGCCGCTTTCTCCGGCGACGTTGGACAATGGAGTGATGGCCGGGCGGCACAGCCGACGGCCCGTCGCCCGCCGCACCGGAGGAGAGCAGGCCACGATGAACCAGCCCCGCGCCGCAGGTCCTATCGCTTCTGTCGAAACCCTCGTGCCCCACCGGCCGCACGCCGTTCCGGACCTGCAGGAATCCCCCCTCGAGGTGTTCGACCGCGAGGAGGGGGAGCTGCCGCGCGGCCGGTTCCTGGACCGCGAGCGCAGCTGGCTGGCCTTCAACGAGCGGGTGCTGGAGCTGGCCGAGGACCCGACGACCCCCCTGCTGGAGCGGGCCAACTTCCTGGCGATCTTCGCGAGCAACCTCGACGAGTTCTTCATGGTCCGCGTCGCCGGCCTGAAGCGCCGGATCGCCACCGGTGTGGCCACCCGCTCCGCCAGCGGCCTCCAGCCGCGCGAGGTCCTCGACCTGATCTGGACGCGCTCGCGGGAGCTGATGGCCAGGCACGCCGCCTGCTACCAGAACGACGTCGCCCCGGAGCTGGCCTCCGAGGGCATCTGCATCGTCCGCTGGCACGAGCTGGAGGAGAAGGAGCAGGCGCAGCTGTTCGCCCTCTTCCGCCAGAAGATCTTCCCCGTGCTGACCCCGCTGGCGGTCGACCCGGCGCACCCCTTCCCCTACATCTCCGGCCTCTCCCTCAACCTCGCCGTCGTGGTCCGCAACCCGGTCAGCGGGCACAAGCACTTCGCCCGGGTGAAGGTGCCGCCCCTGCTGTCCCGGCTGCTGGAGGTCGGCCCCCAGCGGTACGTGCCGCTGGAGGACGTGATCGCGGCCCACCTGGAGGAGCTGTTCCCCGGCATGGAGGTCCTGGACCACCACATGTTCCGGGTCACCCGCAACGAGGACCTCGAGGTCGAGGAGGACGACGCCGAGAACCTCCTGCAGGCGCTGGAGAAGGAGCTGCTGCGCCGCCGCTTCGGCCCGCCGGTGCGCCTGGAGGTCGAGGAGAGCATCGACCCGTACGTGCTGGACCTGCTGGTGCGCGAGCTGAAGGTCAGCGACTCCGAGGTCTATCCGCTGCCCGGCCCGCTGGACCTGACCGCCCTGTTCTCCGTCGCCTCCCTGGACCGTCCCGAGCTGAGGTTCCGCACGTTCGTCGCCGGGACGCACCGCGACCTGGCGGAGGTGGAGTCCGCCTCCGCCCCGGACATATTCGCGGCCCTGCGCGAGCGCGACGTCCTGCTGCACCACCCCTACGACTCCTTCTCGACGTCGGTGCAGGCCTTCCTGGAGCAGGCCGCGGCCGACCCCGACGTCCTGGCGATCAAGCAGACCCTGTACCGGACCTCCGGCGACTCCCCGATCGTCGACGCCCTGATCGACGCCGCCGAGTCCGGCAAGCAGGTGCTGGTGCTGGTGGAGATCAAGGCCCGCTTCGACGAGCAGGCCAACATCAAGTGGGCCCGCAAGCTGGAGGAGGCCGGCTGCCACGTCGTCTACGGCCTGGTGGGCCTGAAGACGCACTGCAAGCTGTCCCTGGTCGTGCGCCAGGAGGGCGAGACGCTGCGCCGCTACAGCCACGTGGGCACCGGCAACTACCACCCCAAGACCGCACGGCTCTACGAGGACCTCGGCCTGCTGACCGCGGACCCGCAGGTCGGGGCCGACCTGTCGGACCTGTTCAACCGGCTGTCCGGCTACTCCCGCCGCGAGTCCTACCGCCGCCTGCTGGTCGCCCCGCGCTCGCTGCGCGACGGCCTGGTCGAGCGGATCCTCAAGGAGATCGAGCACCACCGGGCCGGCCGGCCCGCCTTCGTCCGCATCAAGGTCAACTCCATGGTGGACGAGGCGGTCATCGACGCCTGTTACCGGGCCTCCCAGGCCGGGGTGCCGGTGGACATCTGGGTGCGCGGCATCTGCGCCGTGCGGCCGGGCGTCCCCGGGCTGTCGGAGAACATCCGGGTCCGCAGCGTGCTGGGCCGGTTCCTCGAGCACTCGCGGGTCTTCGTCTTCGGCAACGGCGGGGAGCCCGAAGTGTGGTTCGGCAGCGCCGACATGATGCACCGCAACCTCGACCGCCGCATCGAGGCCCTGGTGCGGGTCACCGACCCCGCCCACCGCGCCGTCCTCGCCGACTTCCTGGAGAAGGGCACGTCGGACGACACCTCGTCCTGGCACCTGGGTCCGGACGGCAGCTGGACCCGGCACAGCACCGACGCGGACGGCAGGCCCCTGCCGCACATCCAGGAGATGCTCATCGACGCCCGGAGGCGCCGGCGTGGCCCAGCGACACTCTGAGACCGCACCCGACACGGCGGCGCCGCCCGCACCCCCGCCGGGGCGCCGGGCACCGCCGCCCTCCCGGCGGGGGAGGTGCTCGGCCGCTACCTGGGGGACCAGGCCTCGGCCTTCCTGAGAGCCCTGCGGCTGCGGGAGGCCGACGAGGCCGAGGCCGCCCGCCGGATGCGGCGCTCCGCCCGCCGGATCGGCGCGGCGCTGCACACCTTCCGGCCCCTGGCCGAGCCAGAGTGGGCCGAGCGGCTGCGCACCGAACTGAACTGGCTGTCCGGGCTGCTCGCCCAGGAGCACCAGTACGCGGAGCGGCTCGTCCGGCTGACCGACGCGCTGCAGCGCCTGTCCGGCCGGACGCCGCCCGCCACCGAGCCGCCGGGCTCCCCCTCCGCGGGCGACGGCCCCACGGCCCCCGCCTCCACCCTGGGCGCGGCCCGGGCCGGGGCCCTCCTGGAGCGCCGGCTGACCCTGGCCCGCACCCGGGCGCACTCGGCGGCCCTGCAGGCCCTCGGGTCCGCCCGGTTCCACGCGCTCGCCGACGCGGTGGCGGTGCTGGTCTCCGAGGTGCCGCTGAGCCCGGCGGGCGGGCAGCCCGCGGGACGGACCCTGCTCCCCCTGGCCGAGGCCGCCCACCGCCGCCTGGCCGAGGCCGCGGACGCGCTGCCCCTGGGCCGGTCCGGGTACGCCTACAACTTCGACCCCCTGCACTCCTCCCTCACCGCCACCGTCACCGTGGTGGGGCCGGGCTCCGCCGGGGAGCAGCTCGGCACGGACCGCCAGGACGCGCCATGGCACCGCGTCCGGGTGCTGGCCCGGCTCAGCCGGTACGCCATGGAGGTGGCCTCGCCGGAGGAGGACCCGGCCTCGTCCCTGCAGGCGCACGCGGGCCTGGTCCTGCAGCGCCACCGGGAGGCGGCGGAGGCCGCCTCCGCGGCCGCCTCGGCGGCCCTCACCCCCCGGATCGCCCCCGCCACCGCGTACGCGCTGGGCGTGCTGCACGCGGACCAGCGGCAGCAGGTGGAGGCCGCCCGCTACGCCTTCAGCCGCCTGTGGCACCGGCAGATGGCGGACGTGTCCTGAAACCTTCGGTGACACAGCCGCTACGGAAGGTGCGGGGGCCGCACCCCGGCCCGGCAGGCACCCCGCCGCGCGCCCCGGGGCGCGCCGGTCCGTGCCGGGTCCGGCCCGGTGCGCCGTGCGGCCGCCGTCCCGCCGGGGTGGTCGCGGCAGGTCACCGGTCGAGCGCCGTCCGTGTACAGCGCGGGCCGCTCCGGCGCGCCCACCGCGCAACCGATACGCCGCACTGATATGCGAGGTTCACCTCGCGTTCACTCGGGGCCGTCGGGCGCTTCACCTGTCCTGCCTACTTTCGGCCGTACCGGTGAGCACCTCGCCGCCGGGTGGATGCAGGACAAAACCTCTTCTGCTTCGCCGTCCCCACCGGCGGGCTCCAGGAAGGAACATCCCAAGGTGAAGCTTCAGCACAAGAGCGGCCTGCGCACGCTGGCCGTCAGCGCCATCGCTCTGACCAGCGCGTTCGCCCTCACCGCCTGCGGCTCCGACAACAACACCCCGGGCGGCGGCGGCGAGACCACCCAGGCCGGCGCCGGCGACATCAAGTGCGACGGCAAGGGGCAGCTCCTGGCTGCGGGCTCCACCGCGCAGAAGAACGCCATGGACCTGTGGGTGCAGAACTACTCCCAGGCCTGCAAGGACGTCCAGATCAACTACCAGGGCACCGGCTCCGGCGCGGGCATCGAGCAGTTCATGCAGGGCAAGATCGGCTTCGCCGGCTCCGACTCCGCGCTGAAGCCGGAGGAGGTCGAGGCCTCGAAGAAGGTCTGCAAGGGCGGCCAGGCCATCGACCTGCCGATGGTCGGCGGCCCCATCGCCATCGGCTACAACCTGCCGGGCGTCGAGAACCTCGTCCTGGACGCCGAGACGATCGCCAAGATCTTCGACTCCAAGATCACCAAGTGGAACGACGCGGCGATCAAGAAGCTCAACCCCGACGCCAAGCTGCCCGGCACCGCGATCCAGGCCTTCCACCGGTCCGACGAGTCCGGCACCACCGACAACTTCACCAAGTACCTCAAGGGCGCCGCCCCCGACGCCTGGAAGTACGAGCCGGCCAAGGCGTGGGAGGCCAAGGGCGGCCAGTCCGCGGACGGCTCCTCCGGCGTCGCCTCGCAGGTCAAGCAGGTCGAGGGCGCCATCGGCTACTTCGAGCTCTCCTACGCCGACGCCAACCAGATCCCCACCGTCGACCTGGACAACGGCTCCGGCAAGCCCGTCGAGGCCACCACCGCCAACGCCTCCGCCGCCATCGGCGAGGCCGAGGTCGTCGGCACCGGCAAGAGCCTGGCCCTCAAGCTCGCCTACGACACCAAGGCCGAGGGCGCCTACCCGATCTCCCTGGTCACCTACGAGATCGTCTGCGACAAGGGCAACAACGCCGAGACCCTGGGCGCCGTGAAGTCCTTCCTCGCCTACACCGCGAGCGAGGCCGGCCAGAAGGCCGTCACCGACAAGGGCTACGCCCCGCTGCCCGAGGAGATCGCGGTCAAGGTCCGCGAGACCGTCGACTCCCTCTCCTGACCCACCGCGCGGCCCCCGCCACGAACGGGGGCCGCGCGTTCCGGTGCACCGCCGCCAGGGACCGGCCCGCACGAAGGGCCGGCCCCGTCAGACCGGAGAAACCATGGACACACCGAGCCGTTCAGAGCACACCCCCTCACCACCCGACCTGGTCACCCCGCCCGGCCTCACCTCCCCGCAGACCGGGCTGGCCGCCGCCTCCGCCGCCTCCGGCCGGGCCCGGCTGGGCGACCGCCTCTTCGCCGGGGCCTCCAAGGGCTCCGGCATCCTGCTCCTGGTGATCATGGCCGCCATCGCGGTCTTCCTCGCCGTCCGCGCGACCGTCGCGATCTCGGCGAACGAGGGCAACTTCCTCACCACCTTCGAGTGGAACGCCAACGCCAACCCGCCGGTCTTCGGCATCGCGGTCCTCGCCTACGGCACCGTGGTCAGCTCGATCATCGCCATGGTGATCGCCGTTCCCGTGGCCGTCGGCATCGCGCTGTTCGTCTCCCACTACGCGCCGCGCCGCCTGGCCCAGCCGATCGCCTTCGTGATCGACCTGCTCGCCGCGGTGCCCAGCATCATCTACGGCCTGTGGGGCGCGCTCTTCCTCGTCCCCCACCTGACCGGCCTGAACCTGTGGCTGGACGAGTACCTGGGCTGGACGGTGATCTTCGACAAGACGAACCCGGCCGCCACCCCGCGCTCGCTGTTCACCGTGGGCATCCTGCTGGCGATCATGATCCTGCCGATCATCACCAACGTCACCCGCGAGGTGTTCCTGCAGGTCCCGCGGGCCCACGAGGAGGCCGCCCTGGCCCTGGGCGCCACCCGCTGGGAGGTCATTCGCATGTCGGTGCTGCCCTTCGGCCGCTCCGGCATCATCAGCGCCTCGATGCTCGGCCTGGGCCGCGCGCTCGGCGAGACGATGGCCGTCGCCACCGTGCTGTCCGCCTCCCCCGTGCTGACGGCGCACCTGCTCGACGCCGGCGGCGGCACCTTCGCGCAGAACATCGCGAGCGCCTTCAAGGAGGCCAACGACATGGGCCGCGACGCCCTGATCGCCTCCGGCCTGGTGCTCTTCGTCATCACGCTGCTGGTGAACGGCGCCGCCCGCCTGATCATCGCGCGCCACAAGGAGTACTCGGGGGCCAACGCATGAGCACCGTCACCACCCGCCCCGCCGACACCGCCGCGCCGCTCCCCGAGGGCCTGAAGCAGCGCCGGCTGCCCTCCTGGGCGCCGCTGGGCATCGCCGTCGTCTCCGTGGCCGCGGCCGTGGGCGCGGGCATGCTGTTCGGGCTGCAGAGCAAGGTCCAGTGGGGGCTGATCGCCGCCCTCCTGTTCGTGGCCGTCAGCTTCGCGCTCGCCTCCGCGGTCGAGGGCCGCCGGCAGGCCAAGGACCGGCTCGCCACCAGCCTGGTGTGGGTGTGCTTCCTGCTGGCCGTGGTGCCGCTGGCCTCCCTGATCTGGACCACGGTCGGCCAGGGCTCCAAGGTCCTCGACGGGTACTTCCTGACCCACTCGATGGCCGGCCTGCTCGACATCCAGCCCGGCGGCGGCATCTACCACGCCATCATCGGCACCCTGGAGCAGGTGGGCCTCGCGACCCTGATCGCCGCCCCGATCGGCCTGCTGACCGCGATCTACCTGGTGGAGTACGGCAAGGGCACCCTCGCCAAGGCCGTCACCTTCTTCGTCGACGTCATGACGGGCATCCCCTCGATCGTCGCGGGCCTGTTCATCCTGTCCTTCTGGCTGCTGATGCTGGGCTTCGACTACTCGGGCTTCGCCGGCGCCATGTCCCTGGCCATCCTGATGATGCCGGTCGTGGTCCGCTCCACCGAGGAGATGCTCAAGCTCGTCCCCAACGAGCTGCGCGAGGCGTCCCTGGCCCTGGGCGTGCCCAAGTGGCGCACGATCACCAAGGTCGTCCTGCCCACCGCCGTCGGCGGCATCACCACCGGACTGGTGCTCGCGGTCGCCCGCATCGCCGGTGAGACCGCGCCGATCCTGCTGCTCGTCTACGGTGCCCCGTACATCAACAACAATCCGTTCGAGGGCGCCCAGTCGTCGCTGCCGCTGTACGTGTACCAGCAGTACGTCAACGGGAACGCGGCCTCCTACGACCGCGCGTGGGCGGCGGCACTGGTGCTGATCATCTTCGTCATGCTGCTGAACCTGGTCGCCCGCGGCATCGCCCACTGGAAGGCCCCGAAGGCCGGTCACTGAGCCGCCGGGCCCCTCCGGCCCGCCCCCGGCCCTCCCCCAGACTTCACGGATGGATTGAGAGTTACCCCCATGGCCAAGCGCATCGACGTCAGCGGCCTCAGCGCCTTCTACGGCAAGAACAAGGCGATCGACGACATCTCCATGACCGTCGAGCCCGGTTCCGTGACCGCCTTCATCGGCCCGTCCGGCTGCGGCAAGTCCACCTTCCTGCGCACCCTCAACCGGATGCACGAGGTCATCCCCGGCGCCAGCGTCGAGGGCAAGGTCCTCCTGGACGACGAGAACCTCTACGGCCCGGGCGTCGACCCGGTGGCCGTGCGCCGCACCATCGGCATGGTCTTCCAGCGCCCGAACCCGTTCCCGACGATGTCCATCTACGACAACGTCGCGGCCGGCCTGCGGCTCAACGGCATCAGCCGCAAGAAGGACCTGGACGACATCGTCGAGAGGTCCCTCAAGGGCGCCAACCTGTGGAACGAGGTCAAGGACCGCCTGAACCGGCCCGGCGCCGGCCTCTCCGGCGGCCAGCAGCAGCGCCTGTGCATCGCCCGCGCCATCGCGGTCGAGCCGCAGGTCCTGCTGATGGACGAGCCCTGCTCGGCGCTCGACCCGATCTCCACCCTCGCGATCGAAGACCTGATCCGCGAGCTCAAGGAACGCTTCACGATCGTCATCGTCACGCACAACATGCAGCAGGCCGCGCGCGTCTCCGACCGCACCGCCTTCTTCAACCTGGCAGCCGTCGGGCAGCCGGGCAAGCTGATCGAGATCGACGAGACCGAGCGGATCTTCTCCAACCCGTCGGTCCAGGCCACCGAGGACTACATCTCCGGCCGGTTCGGCTGAGCCGGACCGCCCCGATGCCGCTTTGCGGTGCTGCATGGCGGTGCCACCGCAAAGCACAGGGCCCGCCCCTCCTGCGAAGGAGGGGCGGGCCCGTCCCGTTCCCGGCCCCCGCGGTGAGGGGGCCGGGACGGGTCAGCCGACGATCAGGACGCCGACCGCGTACGACAGGGCGGCCACCAGCGCCGCCGCGGGCATGGTGATGAACCAGCCCATGACGATGTTCTTCGCCACCCCCCAGCGGACCGCCGAGACCCGCTTGGTGGCCCCCACGCCCATGATCGCCGAGGTGATCACGTGGGTGGTGGAGATCGGCGCGTGGAACATGAACGAAGCGGTGTACATGATCGACGCCGCGGTGGTCTCCGCGGCGAAGCCCTGCGGCGGGTCCAGCTCGATGATCCGGCGGCCCAGGGTGCGCATGATGCGCCAGCCGCCGGCGTAGGTGCCCAGCGACAGGAACAGGGCGCAGGAGATCTTGACCCACACCGGGATCTCGTTGTGCTGCTGGACGTCCGCGATGGTCAGCGCCATCACCACGATGCCCATCGTCTTCTGCGCGTCCTGGAGCCCGTGGCCGAGCGCCATGCCGGCCGCGGACACCGTCTGGGCTATCCGGAAGTTCCTCTTGGCCTTGCTGGGGCTGGCCCTGCGGAACATCCACATGATGGCGAGCATCACCAGGTAGCCGACGAGGAGGCCGACCAGCGGGGAGAGGAACATCGGAATGACGATCTTCCCCACCACCCCGGACCAGTAGACGGTGACGGAGCCGGCCAGCGCCGCACCGACCATCCCGCCGAAGAGCGCGTGGGAGGAGGACGACGGCAGGCCGAAGTACCAGGTGATCATGTTCCAGGTGATCGCGCCGACCAGCGCCGCGAACAGGATGAGCATGCCCCGGTCGCCGACCGGGGTGGCGATCAGGCCCTCGCTGACCGTCTTCGCGACCCCGCTGCCGAGGAAGGCGCCCGCGAGGTTCATCACCGCGGCCATCAGCAGCGCGGCGCGCGGGGTGAGCGCCCGCGTCGACACCGAGGTGGCGATGGCGTTGGCGGAGTCGTGGAATCCGTTGGTGTAGGTGAAGAAGAACGCGACCCCGACGGTCACGAGGAGTGCGAAGGTGTCCACGACAGGATCAGGACTCCTTGACCGCGATGGTCTCCACCGTGTTCGCCACGTGCTCGAACGCGTCCGCCGCCTCTTCGAGGACGTCCACGACCTGCTTGAGCTTGAGCACCTCTATGGCGTCGTACTTGCCGTTGTTGAAAAGGTGCGCGAGCAGTTTGCGGTGGATCTGGTCGGCCTGGTTCTCCAGGCGGTTGACCTCGATCCAGTACTCGGTCAGGTTCGACATCGTGCGCAGGTTGGGCATCGCCTCGGCCGTCAGCTCGGCGGCCCGCGCGAGGACCTCGATCTGCTGGTCGATGCCCTTCGGGAGCTCCTCGATCTGGTACAGGACGACCAGGTCGACGGCCTCCTCCATGAAGTCCATCACGTCGTCCAGCGAGGAGGCCAGGGAGTAGATGTCCTCGCGGTCGAAGGGCGTGATGAAGGAGGAGTTCAGCTGGTGGAAGATGGCGTGGGTGGCGTCGTCGCCCGCGTGCTCGGCGGCTCTCATCCGGTCGGCGATCTCGGAACGCGCGGATGTGTCTGCGCCGAGCAGTTCCATCAGGAGCTTCGAACCTGTGACGATGTTGTCCGCGGAGGCGGCGAACATGTCGTAGAAGCTCGTCTCCCTGGGGGTCAGACGAAAACGCACGTGAAGTCTCCGGGGTGCTGCGGATTCGGACTCGTTGATGCTAGGCGCAATGAACGTCGGGTGAGCAATCCGGGTGCCCAAGACGTACACGGTGTACCCGTGGGCAATCGGGTGCACGCACAGTGCTACCGGAAGAATTCGCGCGGAAACGGGTCCAATACCCCGCCAGGGTATTCTTCAAGGGGAGAACGGGAGGGCGGCCATGGAACACGGCTACACCAAGGAGAAGGAGCAGCACCTCAAGCGGCTGCGCCGCATCGAGGGGCAGGTGCGGGGTCTGCAGCGGATGGTGGAGGAGGACGTCTACTGCATCGACATCCTCACCCAGGTGTCCGCGGGGACCAAGGCGCTGCAGTCCTTCGCCCTCCGGCTGCTGGAGGAGCACCTGCGGCACTGCGTGGCCCACGCGGCCGCCGCCGGCGGCCCCGAGGCGGACGCCAAGGTGGCCGAGGCCACCGCCGCCATCGCCCGGCTCATGCGGACCTGACGAACTCCGCCGCCCCGTCGTCCCCCCGGCCGACCCGGAGCACCTCGTCGATGCGGTCGGGGCTGAGCCGCTCCTCCCGCGCGGTCGACGCGGCGATGATCAGGTCGCCGCACATGTCGATCTCGGCGAGGGCCACGTGGTCCTGCACTCCCGTTCCGCGCGACGGCGCCACGTGCACCACCTCCTCGTTCTCGAGCCCCGAGCGCCGGCCCCAAGACTAGGGACGGGCGCACGCTCCGCGCATGACACGGACGGGCCATTTGAGCGGGCCATTCCGGAGCCCCCCGGAAGTCCCCGGTCCGCGGGACGCGCCCCCGTGCACCCGTGCGCCCCCGGAGAGGACCGGGGCGCCGGGGCGGGGCGCCCGGCCCGGGGCGGCCCGGGGGCCCGGGGCGCCCCGGGCGCCGTCACGGAACCGCGGGGGAGACGACCTTCCCGTGGTAGACGTCCGCCGCGTCCGGAAGCTCGACGACGACCCGCGCACCGAAGTCGTGCAGCTCGGTCACGGAGCGCACCACGACACGGGACTCCGCCCGCCGCCCCGCGCCCGCGCCGGCCGCCCCGGTGAAGGTGAAGACCTGCTCGATCCTGCGCAGCCGCCCCCGGTCGTCCAGGTAGGCGTCGAAGGGCACCCGGCCCCCGGTGAAACCCCTGGCCGCCGCCCGCAGCGGCTTCGCCGCCGCCTCCGGCACCGCTCCGGCGGCCCGCGCGATGTCGCTCACCCCCCGGAAGTGCCGGACCCGCACCCCGCCCACGGTCGTGGCACCCACCAGTTCCACCTCCCGCGCCCCCCGCAGCAGGTCGGCGGCGGTGACCGGGTCGGTCGCCCCGCCGGTCACCAGGTTCCCGTCCGGCAGGGTCGCGGTGTCCACCCGGACCCACTTGCCCTCGGGCACCCCGGCGCCGCGGTTCTTCATGTACAGCCAGCCCGGGACGATCAGCTCCCCGAGCGGCTTGCGGACCCGCTCGCCGGACGCGTCCGCGGGCAGGACGACCGTCAGCCGCCCCCGCCTGCGCGCGTAGTCGAAGCCCCCGCTGCCGCGGACGGTGATCTTCGTCCCACCGCTGTCCATGGACATCGTCGTCGTGGTCCTCGACGTGCCGGAGCGGGCCAGCACGTCCGCGGCCCCGCGCACCTCCTCCGCCGGGGAGGAGGCGATTCGGTCCGAGGAATGACCGCCCGCGTCGGCGTCGCCCGTGCACCCGCCGAGCAGCACGGCGGCCGCGGCGGCCCCCGAGACCGCGGCAGCGGCTGCCCTCCCGGTCCTGCCCACCATCGTCCGTCGCCCTCCCGGATTCCGACAGATGAAGCTCCTCTCCGACAACGAGCCGGTGACTGCGGAGTCACGCGGGGCCCACGCGGGGCCCGGGGCGCCGCCCCGAGCCCCGCTTGCCGCTACCGTGGCTGCGTGCTCAACCTCCACGAGGACTGCCGGCCCGTCACCCACCGCACCTCCACGGTCGAACGGGGATCGTTCTGCTTCGCCACCTGCGACTGCGGCTGGCGGGGACCGGCCCGGCGGGCGCGGGACAAGGCACGCAAGGACGCCGAGGAGCACGCCCGCTGACCGGGCCCGCCGGAAGGACGCAGCATTGATCGTGGTGGCCGGCGAGGCGCTCGTCGACCTCGTGCCCCAGCGGCCCGCCGGACCGCCGGGCCGCCCCGGCACGGCCCCGGGCGGTACGCCGCTGTCCCCGCTGCAGCCGCGGCCGGGCGGGGGCCCGTACAACGTCGCGGTGGCCCTGGGGCGGCTGGGTTCGCCGGTCTCTTTCCTCTCCCGCGTCTCGCGGGACCCCTTCGGCCGGGTCCTGCTGGACCGGCTCGCCGCCGCCGGCGTCCGCACCCACCTGGTGCAGCGCGGCGACGAACCGACCACCCTCGCCCTCGCCTCGGTCGACGCACACGGCTCCGCCGACTACACGTTCTACGTGCAGGGCACCGCCGACCGGCTGTTCGGCGACCCCGGTCCCCTGCCGGACGACACCCGCGCCCTCTCCCTGGGAACCCTCTCCCTGGTCCTCGAGCCCGGCGCGAGCGCCTACGAGGCGGTACTGCGCAGGGAAGCCGCGCGGGGAGTGCTCACCGCCCTCGACCCCAACGTCCGCCCCGCCCTCGTCGACGACCCGGACGCCTGCCGCAGGCGCTTCACCGGCTGGCTGCCGCACACCGGCCTGCTCAAGCTCTCCGAGGACGACGCCCGGTGGCTCTCCCCCGACGCACCGGCCGACCGGGCTGCCCGGCAGTGGCTGGACCGCGGCCCGGCCGCCGTCGTCCTCACCCGCGGCGCCCGGGGGCTCTCGGTGGCCACCTCCTCGGGCAGGAGCGTCGACGTCCCCGCCGCCCCCGGCCCGGTGGCCGACACCATCGGGGCGGGCGACACCGTCCACGCCGCACTGCTGCACCGGCTGGCCGAGGAGTCGCTCCTCTCGCGAACGGCCCTGGAGGGGCTCGGCACCGGCGACTGGCAGGAGATCCTGCGGTTCGCCGCCCGCGCCGCCGCCGTCACCTGCTCCCGCCCCGGCGCGGACCCGCCGCGGGCGGAGGAGCTGGACCGCCTCCTCCCCCGCGACGAAACCCCCTGACCCGGCGGCCGCCCGCCCCGGCGCCCCACCGGTCCGGCGCCCCCTCTGCCCGGCGTTCTCCCGACCCGGCGTTCCACGGTCCGCCTCCCGGAAACGCCGAGGGGCCGCCCGAGGCCCGCAACGGGTCCCGGACGGCCCCTCGGGCCTTCAGATCCTCAAGCCGCCAGGTCCGCCCGGCGGTCCCCGGCGTCCTGGGCGTCCCGGGCGTCCGGCCGCGCCCCGGCCCGCGGCGCGCGCCGCTCGGCGACGACCACGCCCCGCAGCACCCGCGAACCCGACCTGGACACCGCGGTGGTCAGCGGGACCAGCAGCATCTGGGCCAGCGGCGCGAGCAGCAGCGCGGTGGCCGTTCCCAGCGCGAACCCGCCGACGACGTCGGTCGGGTAGTGCACGCCCATGTAGACCCGGGCCACGCCCTGGAAGAACGCCAGCACCATGGCGACCAGCCCGAGCCTGCGGTTGACCAGGAACAGCCCGACCGCGACGGCCGCGCCCATCGTCGAGTGGTCGCTGACGAAGGAGAAGTCGGTCTTCCCCGCCACCAGCACCTCGAGCCCGTCGTGGGAGAGGAACGGCCTGGGCCGCTCCACCAGTCCGCGGATCGGGACGTTGATCAGCAGGGCCACGGCGGCGGCCAGGGGCGCCCAGACCACGCCGGCCACGGCCGCCGGCGCGTCCGGCCTGCTCCGTGCGCGCCACCAGCAGATGACGCCCAGCAGCACGATCACGGCCATGCAGCCGTACTCGCCGACGTACTCGACCGTCCGGTCGGCCCAGTCCGGGGCCGCCTTGGCAAGGCCGTTGATGTCGTAGAGCAGGCTGACGTCCGGGTCGGCCCCGTCGAATGCGAGCTCAGCCATGCACTGCCCTTCTCCTTGTGCCGTGGAACGGCCGCGGTTCCGCCCCGTGCGTGAACGCCCGCCCACCCCGGGAGCGTTCCGCCGTTCACCGGATGATCACCAGGAAGTTACCCAAGGGTGATCATGCGCGGTGAACGCGCCGTCGCGCCCGCGTCGCGGGAACCGCGCCGACACGGCGTCACATCTGTCTCAGGACCCCACGGAACGGTCACCGGTGCCGTTCGGCAGAGCCGCGGCACCGTCGCTCGTGACCCGGGTCGCGCCGAAGTACTTCGGGGTGTCGATCTTGTCGAAGCGGATCACCGCACCCGTGCGGGGAGCGTCGATCATATAGCCGCCCCCGACGTAGATGCCCACGTGATCGATGCTGCGTGGATCGCTCAAGTCGGTGGCGAAGAAGACCAGGTCGCCCGGGAGCAGTTCGTCGCGCGCGGGGTGCGGTCCGGCGTTCCACTGGTCGTTGGCCACCCGGGGCAGTTCGATGCCCACGGAGGCGTACGCGGCCTTGGTCAGGCCCGAGCAGTCGAACCGGCCCCCGTGCTCGGGGGTCCCGTTGCCGCCCCACAGGTAGGGGGTGCCGAGCTTGTCCTGGGCGTAGTAGATGGCGCCCGCCGCCTGCCGGGAGGGCTCCACCGTCGTCACCGGGGCGGCGAAGCTCTTCTCGAGCGTGCGGATGGTCTTCACGTAGTTGCGGGTCTCGGTGTACGGCGGGACGCCGCCGTACTGGATGACCCGGTAGGCGCCCGCGTTGTAGGCGGCGAGCATGTTGTCCGTGGTGTCCCCGGGCACCTTCTTGACGTACCCGGCGAGCTCGCAGTCGTAGGAGGCGGCGGACGGGATCGCGTCGGCCGGGTCCCACACGTCGCGGTCGCCGTCGCCGTCGCCGTCGATGCCGTGCGTGGCCCAGGTGCCCGGGATGAACTGCGCGATGCCCTGCGCGGCGGCATGGCTCTGCGCCTTGGGGTTCCAGCCGCTCTCCTGGTACAGCTGGGCGGCCAGCAGCGCCGGGTTGATCGCCGGGCAGAGGTTCCCCCACTTCTGCACCAGGTGCTGGTAGGCGGCCGGCACGGAGCCCTTGGCGAGCCCGACCGAGCCGCTCGCGCCCACCAGGCCGGCGGCGGCCGCGTACACGCCCACCACCAGCAGCACGACGAAGCAGAACATCGCGGCGGTACCGAGACTGAGGGAGAGCCAGACCTTACGAGCCATCACCGTCGCCCCCAATCCCGATCATTGCTCAGCGCAACCACGCGTGATACACAGAGTAAGCCGTCGCCCTGTCCGAACACGAGCACGCACCATTGTGGGCCCCGAAGGGTGCTCCGCGGTGGGGATCGCGTGAGAGAACCGTCGAGAAAATCGCTAAGTCGACATCTGGATGCGGGTACGTCGGCGAAGATGGATGATGGTTTCTCACGCCCCGACGGGGGCACCAAGTGACCGAGCAGGGTGGTGAGTTACATGTTCCTGGCAGCCGAGAAGGGCGACATCGACACCATCATCGGCGGCATCGCGCCCGACTGGGGTCCCTTCGGATCCCTCGGCACCGAGGCCCGCGTGATGGTCGAGGTGGTGATGGCGGTCGCCATCCTGCTGTGCCTGGGCATCGCGATCTGGGGCGCGGCCAAGCAGCGGATCGGGGCGACGGCGCTCCGCGACACCTTCAGCGCCGAACAGGGCAAGGGGCTGATCATCGCCGGCCTCACCGGCGTGTTCATCATCGGGTCGCTGGGGACCCTGTTCACCATCGTCTACGGAATGGCCGTCTAGCGTCGCCGGCGCGAGCGCCTGTCCCCTTCCGACCGAGGCAGCGTTACTGATGCCCACCCAAACGTCCGTGCCGGTCCCGCCACGGAGCCGACCCACCGGCACGCCGCGCACGCGGCGTGCCGCCGCGTCATGTCCGAGGGGGCGATGAATCCGTGAGCTTCACCGAGAACGACGGCCCACCGACCAGGACCAGGCTTCCGGAGACCAGAGCCACGGGCCCGGCCGGCGGCGGAACGGGACGACGCTCACCCCGGTCGATGGTCACCGTGGCGGCCGTGGTCGTGCTGCTCGTCGCCGCCATCGCGTTCGCCAACCGCGGCTCGGGCGGCGGAGGCACGAACGACGGCCCCGCCGAAGGCCGCCGGACCGGGCAGGCCGACCCCACCGCGCCCACCGGCGTCGAACCGGTCACCGGCAAGAACGCCGGCATCGCCTCCGGCTTCGCCCGCACCGAACAGGGCGCCCAGTCCGCCGCCGCCAACTACGCCGTGGCACTCGGCTCCGACGGCATGTTCCGCACCGAGGACCGCCACCGCATCGTGGACGCCGTCTACACCCCCGACGCCGCGGACAAGCTGAAGAAGCCTCAGGACAGAGCCTATTCGGCGGACTTCTTGGCCAGCCTCGGACTTGACGAGAACGGCGCCCCGCCCGAGGACAAGACCTTTGTCTCCCGCGCGATTCCAATCGGAACAAAGGTCGAAAGCTTCGCCAAAGACACCGCGAAAGTGTCTGTGTGGTACACGGCGCTGATCGGCATGGCAGGGACCGGATCCACCGACCCGGTGCGGTCCGCATGGAAAACCTGGACCTTTGACCTGGCGTGGACCAATTCCGACTGGAAGATCGTTCGCGATGGCCAAAGGGACGGGCCGGCTCCGGTGCAGGGCGATGTTCCTGCGGCCGGCGCAAAGGAGATCACCGAGGCCGTTGAGGGGTACGGAGGCTTCACCTATGCACGGTAGTCCCCGTCCTCAGCGGAGGCGCGCAAGCATCCTCGGCAGCATGCTCGGAGCCGTCCACCTGCTTGCGTGGGCTCTTCCGACCTCTGCTGCAGCCGATCCCGCCCCCTCCGAATCCCCTGCGGCAACCGAATCACCGATTCCGTCCGGCTCCCCGAGCCCGTCCGGTGCACCGAGCTCAGAGGCGAGCAACAATCCCTGCGACCTCCTCATCGGTCCGGCCAAGGACTACTGCGAGGGGGACGTCACCGGGGGGAGCGGCGGGGGCGGCAGCACCACGAACCTGCCCGGCGTCGCGGACCCGCTCGACTCCCTCGCCCGCGCCTGCGCCGACGCCGCGGCCTGGGTGGTCAAGCAGCTCAGCAGCGCCGTCGAGTCCACCACCCAGGTCGACTTCACCAACCCGGCGTTCCGCGCGCAGTACGGCGTCGTCTTCGCCGCCACGACCTTCCTGACCCTGGTCCTGTGGCTCTTCGCGGTCGCCAAGCGGGCCGTCCGCGGCATCCCGCTGACCGAGGCGATCAGCGAGGCCGTCGGGTTCCTGTGGCTGGCGGTCCTGGCGTCCGCCTTCACGCCCCTGGTCCTCTACACCCTGGTCTCGGCGACCGATGCGATCACCGAGGTGATCGCCATGGGCACCAGGGACGACACGGACATGTTCTTCGGCTCCTTCGTCGAGGCGCTGTCGCAGGACAGCGACATCGGCGGCGGGCCGATCATGCTGATCGTCGTCTCACTGGTGTCCATCGTCGCCGCGGGCGTGCTCTTCCTCGAGCTGTTCATCCGCGCCGCCCTGCTCTACGTCGGCGCGCTGCTCGGCGTGGTCGTCTACTCGGGCCTGGTGGACAAGAACCTGTGGCACCACGTCCGCCGCTGGGCGGGCATCATGATCGCCATCATCATGGTCAAGCCGGTGATCGTGATCGTGCTCGGCCTGGCCGGTGCGCTGGCGGCCTCCGAGGAGGGCCCGAACTCCTTCTCCGCCGTCGTCTCCGGCCTCGCGATCATCCTGCTCGCCATCTTCGCGAGCTTCATGATCTACCGCTTCGTGCCCGGCTTCGGCGACGACATCGCCGCCATGCGCAGCAGCCGCAAGAACGCCGGCGCGGGCGGCGCCGGTTCCGCGGCCGCCGTCATCAGCAGCCCCGCCGCCCTCGTCAAGCAGGGCATCAACACCCACAGCGCCCGCGGCGGCGGCGCCGCTGGCGCCCAGGGCGCCAGCGGCGGCCAGTCCGCCAACCCCGTCTCCTCCGGGATCGCCGCGCACAGCAGCCGTTCCGGGGCGGGCGGCGGCCCCGTGCCCGCGCCGGCCCCCCGCGCGCCCGGCGCGTCCCGCACCCCCGGAACGCCCGGCGCGTCCGGTACCACTCCCGGAGGTGACCGGCCGTGACGACACAGCCGATCAGCCAGCGGCGCACCTACCTCATCGGCAAGGCACGCCCCAACGCCATCATCGGCAAGAACCGCGAGACCGGCGAGATCGCCGTGATCGTCGCCTGCGCCTTCGTCGGCATGATGTGCGGGCTGCTCGTGCCGCTGCTGCCGCTGCGCATCGCCGGGCTGGTCGGCTTCCCGCTGGTCGGCCTGGCCGTCGTCTACATGCCCTACAAGCACCGCACCTTCTACCGGTGGTTCGAGATCAACCGTTCCTACAAGCGCACTGTGCGCCGCGGCGCCGCGTACCGGTCGGACGCGGTCGAGGCGGGCACCCGCCTGGACGGGCGCGAGGTCGAGATCGGCTCCCCGCCCGGCATCGGCCGGATCAACTGGCTGAGCGCCCCCTTCGGCCCGGACGAGATCGCGGTGCTGCTGCACGTGGAGCGGCGCACGGTCACCGCCGCCATCGAGATCGAGGGCCCGGGCGTGGGCCTGCGCGACTCCGAGGACCAGGAGGCCTTGGTCGAGCGGTTCGGCACCCTGCTCAAGCACGTCGCCAACGGCGACGGCTTCGTCACCCGCCTGCAGATGCTCGCCCGCACCCTGCCCGCCGACCCCGACGCCCACGCCAAGGACGTCGAACGGCGCGGCGACTCCTCCGCCCCCGCCTGGCTGCGCGACTCCTACGACCAGCTGCAGTCCATGGTGTCCACCTCCTCCGAGCAGCACCGCGCCTACCTCGTCGCCTGCATGCACTACACGCGCGAACTGGCCGCCGAGGGCAACGCCATGGCCCGGGCCACCGGCCACAGCAAGGACGAGGGACTGGCCGTCGTGATGGCCCGCGAGCTCACCGACATCTGCGCCCGCCTGGCCGAGGCAGACATCCGGGTGCGGCAGCCGCTGGGGCAGGCCCGGCTGTCGTCACTGATCCACTCCATGTACGACCCGGACCACCCCATCGACCACATCCAGGCGATGACCCGGCGCAACGCCTGGCCGGCCGAGCTGGACGCCACCGAGCCGACGTACCTGCAGGCCAAGACCCGCGAGTCGGCCACCCGCGCCCCCTGGTGCCACGCCACCGCCTGGATCAAGGAGTGGCCGCTGACCCCCGTGGGCGTCAACTTCCTCGCGCCCCTGCTGGTCCACACCCCGGACGTCATCCGCACCGTGGCCGTCGCCATGGACCTGGAGCCCACCGACGTCGCCATCGAGCGCATGCTCACCGAGAAGACCAACGACGACGCCGAGGCCAGCCGGGCCGCGAAGATGAACCGCGTCGTCGACCCCCGCGACATCGCCCACCACAGCCGCGTCGACCAGCGCGGCGAGGACCTCGCCAGCGGCGCGGCCGGCGTCAACCTGGTCGGGTACATCACCGTGTCCGCCCGCTCCCCGGAGGCCCTCGCCCGCGACAAGCGGACGATCCGCGCCTCCGCGGGCAAGAGCTACCTGAAGCTGGAGTGGTGCGACCGCGAGCACCACAGGGCGTTCGTCAACACGCTGCCGTTCGCGACCGGCATCCGCCGCTAGGAGGCTGCGCCGTGCCCGACCCCCTGACGATGATCACCGAGGCCTTCACGAGCTTCCTGTTCGGCAAGGTCGAGACGACCCGGCTCCCGGTGCGCACCTCCACCGGCCAGGCCCAGGCGGTCTACCTGCCGACCGCAGCTCCGGGCCTGGGCGACTCCGGCGTGATCATCGGCCGGGAGGTGTACAGCGGCAAGGGCTACATCTACGACCCGTTCCAGCTCTACGGCCAGCAGCTCCCCGCCCCCCACTGGCTGGTACTGGGCGAGTCCGGCAACGGCAAGTCCGCCCTGGAGAAGACCTACGTCCTGCGGCAACTGCGCTTCCGCGACCGCCAGGTCGTCGTGCTCGACGCTCAGGGCGAGGACGGCGTCGGCGAGTGGAACCTCATCGCCGAGCACCTGGGCATCACACCGGTCCGGCTCGACCCGGTGGCCGCCCGCGACGGCGGGATCCGCCTCAACCCCCTCGACCCGTCCATCACCACCACCGGGCAGCTGGCGCTGCTGCGCACCATCATCGAGGTGGCCATGGGCCGGGGCCTCGACGAGCGGGCCGGCTTCGCCCTCAAGGTCGCCCACGCCCAGGTCAACGCGTCCGTCACCGACCGGCAGCCGGTGCTCACCGACATCGTCGAGCGCCTGCGGCACCCCGTCGAGGACTCCGCCGAGGCGATGAACGTCGACCTGGAGGACGTCCGCGCCTGGGGGCTGGACGTCGCCCTGGTGATCGACCGCCTCGTCGACGGCGACCTGCGCGGCATGTTCGACGGCCCGACCACCGTGGGCATCGACCTGGACGCGCCGCTGATCGTCTTCGACCTCTCCCACATCGACCGCAACTCCATCGCCATGCCCATCCTGATGGCGATCGTCGGCGTGTGGCTGGAGCACACCTGGATCCGCCCCGACCGCAAGAAGCGGATCTTCCTGGTCGAAGAGGCCTGGCACATCATCAACAGCCCCTTCGTGGCGCAGCTGTTCCAGCGGCTGCTCAAGTTCGGACGCCGCCTGGGCCTGTCGTTCGTCGCCGTGGTCCACCACCTGTCGGACGTGGTCGACGGCGCGGCGGCCAAGGAGGCGGCGGCCATCCTCAAGATGGCCTCCACCCGCACGATCTACGCCCAGAAGGCCGACGAGGCCAGAGCCACCGGCCGCGTGCTGGGCCTGCCCCGGTGGGCCGTCGAGATCATCCCCACCCTCACCCCCGGCATCGCCGTGTGGGACGTCAACGGCAACGTGCAGGTCGTCAAACACCTGATCACCGAGGCCGAGCGGCCCCTGGTCTTCACCGACCGCGCCATGACCGAGGACTCGTCCGTGCCCGACCCCGTCGGCCCGGCCGCGCCCCGGACGAAGGCCGAGGTGGACCTGGAGAAGCAGCTGGCCAACGACGCGGTGGCCTGAACGTGCGCGGCCCCGACGACGTGCACGGCAACGACGGCAGGGGCCGCCGCGGCGCCGGGTCCCGCAGGGACCACCCGGCCGGCAGGGGCGGTACCGCGAGCAGCACCGGGAACAGCACCGGAGGCGTTCCCGACGGCCTTCTCCTCGGCGGCCTCGGCCTCCTCCTGGGAGGGACGACGGTCGCCTGGCTGGCGACCGGCATCGCCGGCCGGCTCGACCGCGGAAGCTGGCCCGAGGGCGTCACCTTCACCGCGACCCCCTCCGCCGTGCGCCGGCTGATCACCGATCCGCAGGACCTGCCGGCGGCGTGGGACCGCGCCGAGCCGTCCCGGCTGCCGGACGCCACCACGTTCTGGGTGACCCTGGTGCTTCTGCTCCTGCTGCTGCTCCTGGCCGCGGCGGTCGTCGCCGTGGCGGTCTCCCGCCACCGCGCGCTGCTCGCCGCCGCCCGCGCGCGACGCGCAGCCGGCCCGGCCGACCCGGCCGGTGCACCGGCCCCGAGGACCCGGACCGACGCGGAGGGGGCGTCACACCCCCCGCAGGCGCGACGCCCCGGGGAGAAGCCCCCGGAACCCTCCGGAAGGCCCACAACGGCGCCCCACGGCCCCGCAGCCCACCCGTACGACACGGAGAGCCGCCCGGACCCCGAACGCACCCCAGGGGCCCTTCTGCAGGCTTCTCCCAACCACGCCGCCGCGGACCCCGTCACTCTCCTGGCCGCCGCCGAACTCACCCGCAGCTGCTGCCTGTTCTCCCCGCCCCGGAGCGACAGGTCCGCACGGATCCTCCAGCCCGCCCTCCTCAACGCCACCGGTGCGGTCCTGGTGACCACGGCGGACCCCGACCTCTGGCGGCAGACGGTCGGCAACCGCAGCAAGCACGGCCCGGTCCACGTCTTCGACCCCCTGCACCTCCTCGACACCCCGGCCCGTCTGCGCTGGGCCCCGCACAGCGGCTGCGAGGACCCCCGGGCCGCCCGCTCCCGTGCCCGGGCCCTGCTCGCCCCTCTGCGCACTCCCGCGACCGACCGGCATCCCGAGGAGTCCGCGGCCCACGCCGCCGCCCACACCCTGCTCCGCTGCTGGCTGCACGCCGCGGCCCTGGACGGGCGCCCGTTCCACCATGTCCACCGCTGGGCGGCGGGAAAGGACCTTCACGAGGCCGATCGTGTCCTGCGCACCGCGCGCCACTCGGCCGCCGGATGGAGCGGTGAGCCGGCGTCCGTCCTCGCCGGGCACCCGAAGCTGCGTTCCGCAGCTCTGGGGCTGGTCCGCACCGCCCTGTCCCCGCTGTCCGAACTCCACATCCGCGACGCCTGCACACCGACTTCACGATCGGAATCGTTCGACCTGGAATCGTTCATCAATGAACGGGGAACGCTCTATGTGATGGGAGCAACGGCCGAGAACCCGCGTTCCCATCCGGGTGCGACGCCTCTGCTGACCGCACTCGCCTCGAACGTGGTCGAGCACGGCCGGCGCATGGCAGCCCTGTCATCCGCCGGTCGGCTCGACCCACCAATGCTCTGCCTCCTGGACGACGTCGCGGCACTCGCGCCGCTGCCCGAGCTGCCCGAACTGATGGCTGTCGGCCCGTCAGCGGGCATGCCCGTCCTCGCCGTTCTCCGCTCCGAGGAGCAGGCGCTCCACCGCTGGCCGACCCGCGACGCCCGTGCGGTCACCGCCGCGGCGGACCTGCGCCTCGCCTACCCCTGAAGCCTGCTCCGGCCCGCCCACAACCCTCTCCGGCCTGTCCCGGGTCCGCTCGTCACAGATGCCCGTTCCGGCGTGCGGACCGAGCCGGACGGGCCAGCAGCATCCTGTGCGCCAGGGCCGACCTGAAGGGCATGGTCCCCCCGTCCGGCACGAACCCCAGGCGGCGGTAGAAGCCCTCCGCCCGCCGGTTCTCCCCGTGCACCCACAACCGCACCCTCTGCACGTCCTCCGGTCGTTCCCACACCCAGTCCAGGAAGGCGCCGACCAGCGGCTCGGCCACTCCCGCGCCCCGGAACTCCGGCACGACGTACATGCCCACGAGGTGGACCTGCGGCACCTCCAGCGTCTCTTCGCCGACCGGCTCGACGACGCCCGTCACCATTCCGACCCAGGTCCCGTCCGCGTCGACGGCGACGAAGGTCGCCGCCACCTCCCCCGTGCGGGTCCGGTGGACCCGGTCGCGCCACACGTCGTCGGGGTAGCCGACCGCGTCCTCGTAAAGCTCGCCGAAGGCGACCTCGCTGACCGGGTCGGCCAACGCACGCAGCCTCAGCTCCTTCATGCGCAGCCAGTCCCCGGCCTCGACCTGCCTGATCTCGATCCTCATCGCGCCAGTCTGGTACAGACGCCTTCCTCCGGCATTCGAATAACCCGGTGAAGTTCCTGGCCCGGGAGCACCCGGTCGCCGACGTCGGCTCCAGCCCCGATCACGGCCCGATTCAGGGACAACGCAGAAAAGGGCCCGGTCCCGGGAGTCGATTCCTCGACTCCCGGGACCGGGCCCGTAAAATTTGTTCGGCGGTGTCCTACTCTCCCACAGGGTCCCCCCTGCAGTACCATCGGCGCTGAAAGGCTTAGCTTCCGGGTTCGGAATGTGACCGGGCGTTTCCCTAACGCTATAACCACCGAAACGCTGTGAAGCTGCCGGCCGGAACACCAACCCCGCACGGGGGTGGGCTCGGCGGCCGTTACTTCAGAACCACACAGTGAACGCGAGCAGCTATGGACAAGTCCTCGGCCTATTAGTACCAGTCAGCTCCACCGGTTGCCCGGCTTCCACATCTGGCCTATCAACCCAGTCGTCTACTGGGAGCCTTACCCCCTCACGGGGTGGGAGCCCTCATCTCGAAGCAGGCTTCCCGCTTAGATGCTTTCAGCGGTTATCCCTCCCGAACGTAGCCAACCAGCCATGCCCTTGGCAGGACAACTGGCACACCAGAGGTTCGTCCGTCCCGGTCCTCTCGTACTAGGGACAGCCCTTCTCAAGACTCCTACGCGCACAGCGGATAGGGACCGAACTGTCTCACGACGTTCTAAACCCAGCTCGCGTACCGCTTTAATGGGCGAACAGCCCAACCCTTGGGACCGACTCCAGCCCCAGGATGCGACGAGCCGACATCGAGGTGCCAAACCATCCCGTCGATATGGACTCTTGGGGAAGATCAGCCTGTTATCCCCGGGGTACCTTTTATCCGTTGAGCGACGGCGCTTCCACAAGCCACCGCCGGATCACTAGTCCCTACTTTCGTACCTGCTCGACCCGTCGGTCTCACAGTCAAGCTCCCTTGTGCACTTACACTCAACACCTGATTGCCAACCAGGCTGAGGGAACCTTTGGGCGCCTCCGTTACCCTTTAGGAGGCAACCGCCCCAGTTAAACTACCCACCAGACACTGTCCCTGATCCGGATCACGGACCCAGGTTAGACATCCAGCACGACCAGAGTGGTATTTCAACGACGCCTCCACACGCACTGGCGTGCATGCTTCACCGGCTCCCACCTATCCTACACAAGCCGAACCGAACACCAATATCAAGCTGTAGTGAAGGTCCCGGGGTCTTTCCGTCCTGCTGCGCGAAACGAGCATCTTTACTCGTAGTGCAATTTCACCGGGCCCGTGGTTGAGACAGTCGAGAAGTCGTTACGCCATTCGTGCAGGTCGGAACTTACCCGACAAGGAATTTCGCTACCTTAGGATGGTTATAGTTACCACCGCCGTTTACTGGCGCTTAAGTTCTCAGCTTCGCCCGTCCGAAGACGAGCTAACCGGTCCCCTTAACGTTCCAGCACCGGGCAGGCGTCAGTCCGTATACATCGCCTTACGGCTTCGCACGGACCTGTGTTTTTAGTAAACAGTCGCTTCTCGCTGGTCTCTGCGGCCACCACCAGCTCAGGGCGCAAAGCCCGTCACCGGCCGTGGCCCCCCTTCTCCCGAAGTTACGGGGGCATTTTGCCGAGTTCCTTAACCACGGTTCACCCGAACGCCTCGGTATTCTCTACCTGACCACCTGAGTCGGTTTAGGGTACGGGCCGCTTCGCTGCTCGCTAGAGGCTTTTCTCGACAGCATAGGATCATCCACTTCACCACAATCGGCTCGGCATCAGGTCTCAGACTTGTGTGCGAGGCGGATTTGCCTACCTCGCGTCCTACACCCTTACCCCGGGACAACCACCGCCCGGGCTGGACTACCTTCCTGCGTCACCCCATCGCTCACCTACTACCCCCTCGGGCCGGCGGCTCCACCAACCAGCGGTCCGAAGACCACCGGCGGCTTCACGGCCTTAGCATCAGAGGGTTCAGCGTGGGCGCTTCGAAGCGGGTACGGGAATATCAACCCGTTGTCCATCGACTACGCCTGTCGGCCTCGCCTTAGGTCCCGACTTACCCTGGGCAGATCAACTTGACCCAGGAACCCTTAGTCAATCGGCGCAAGAGTTTCCCACTCTTGTATCGCTACTCATGCCTGCATTCTCACTCGTGAACCGTCCACAACTGCCTTCCGGCGCTGCTTCACCCGGCACACGACGCTCCCCTACCCATCCACACACCCGTTGGGGCTGCTCGTGTGAATGACACGACTTCGGCGGTACGCTTGAGCCCCGCTACATTGTCGGCGCGGAATCACTTGACCAGTGAGCTATTACGCACTCTTTCAAGGGTGGCTGCTTCTAAGCCAACCTCCTGGTTGTCTCTGCGACTCCACATCCTTTCCCACTTAGCGTACGCTTAGGGGCCTTAGTCGATGCTCTGGGCTGTTTCCCTCTCGACCATGGAGCTTATCCCCCACAGTCTCACTGCCGCGCTCTCACTTACCGGCATTCGGAGTTTGGCTAAGGTCAGTAACCCGGTAGGGCCCATCGCCTATCCAGTGCTCTACCTCCGGCAAGAAACACACGACGCTGCACCTAAATGCATTTCGGGGAGAACCAGCTATCACGGAGTTTGATTGGCCTTTCACCCCTAACCACAGGTCATCCCCCAGGTTTTCAACCCTGGTGGGTTCGGTCCTCCACACGGTCTTACCCGCGCTTCAACCTGCCCATGGCTAGATCACTCCGCTTCGGGTCTTGGGCGCGCTACTCAATCGCCCTGTTCGGACTCGCTTTCGCTACGGCTTCCCCACACGGGTTAACCTCGCAACACACCGCAAACTCGCAGGCTCATTCTTCAAAAGGCACGCAGTCACGAGGACGAGCAAGCTCGTCCCGACGCTCCCACGGCTTGTAGGCACACGGTTTCAGGTACTATTTCACTCCGCTCCCGCGGTACTTTTCACCATTCCCTCACGGTACTATCCGCTATCGGTCACCAGGGAATATTTAGGCTTAGCGGGTGGTCCCGCCAGATTCACACGGGATTTCTCGGGCCCCGTGCTACTTGGGTGGCGTTCAAGAGAGCCGCTGATGTTTCGTCTACGGGGGTCTTACCCTCTACGCCGGGCCTTTCGCATGCCCTTCGACTACACCAACGGTTTCTGACTCTCCCAGCCGCCGGCAGACGACTGAAGAACACTCCCACAACCCCCGCCACGCAACCCCTGCCGGGTATCACACGTAACGGGTTTGGCCTCATCCGGTTTCGCTCGCCACTACTCCCGGAATCACGGTTGTTTTCTCTTCCTGCGGGTACTGAGATGTTTCACTTCCCCGCGTTCCCTCCACACTGCCTATGTGTTCAGCAGCGGGTGACAGCCCATGACGACTGCCGGGTTTCCCCATTCGGACACCCCCGGATCACAGCTCGGTTGACAGCTCCCCGGGGCCTATCGCGGCCTCCCACGTCCTTCATCGGTTCCTGGTGCCAAGGCATCCACCGTGCGCCCTTAAAAACTTGGCCACAGATGCTCGCGTTCACTATGTAGTTCTCAAGCAACGACCAGACACCCGAACCATGCACGGGCCACCTGCCCTCACAGGGCGGTTTGGCACCAGTCCGGGACCGGCACTGAGAAAACTCACGTTCCCTCAGGACCCAACAGCGCGCCCGGCACCGCCCGACCCTCCCGGCCCCGTTCCACACCCGCAAGCGGGCAGTACTGGGAGCGGGGAGAACCCGCACGATGCCGAATAGTCAACGTTCCACCCATGAGCGACCATCACGGGGCGTTCGCCCGTGACTGGCGTGTGCTCCTTAGAAAGGAGGTGATCCAGCCGCACCTTCCGGTACGGCTACCTTGTTACGACTTCGTCCCAATCGCCAGTCCCACCTTCGACGACTCCCTCCCACAAGGGGTTGGGCCACCGGCTTCGGGTGTTACCGACTTTCGTGACGTGACGGGCGGTGTGTACAAGGCCCGGGAACGTATTCACCGCAGCAATGCTGATCTGCGATTACTAGAGACTCCGACTTCATGGGGTCGAGTTGCAGACCCCAATCCGAACTGAGACCGGCTTTTTGAGATTCGCTCCACCTCGCGGTATCGCAGCTCATTGTACCGGCCATTGTAGCACGTGTGCAGCCCAAGACATAAGGGGCATGATGACTTGACGTCGTCCCCACCTTCCTCCGAGTTGACCCCGGCAGTCTCCTGTGAGTCCCCATCACCCCGAAGGGCATGCTGGCAACACAGAACAAGGGTTGCGCTCGTTGCGGGACTTAACCCAACATCTCACGACACGAGCTGACGACAGCCATGCACCACCTGTACACCGACCACAAGGGGGCTGACATCTCTGCCAGTTTCCGGTGTATGTCAAGCCTTGGTAAGGTTCTTCGCGTTGCGTCGAATTAAGCCACATGCTCCGCCTCTTGTGCGGGCCCCCGTCAATTCCTTTGAGTTTTAGCCTTGCGGCCGTACTCCCCAGGCGGGGAACTTAATGCGTTAGCTGCGGCACGGACGACGTGGAATGTCGCCCACACCTAGTTCCCAACGTTTACGGCGTGGACTACCAGGGTATCTAATCCTGTTCGCTCCCCACGCTTTCGCTCCTCAGCGTCAGTATCGGCCCAGAGATCCGCCTTCGCCACCGGTGTTCCTCCTGATATCTGCGCATTTCACCGCTACACCAGGAATTCCGATCTCCCCTACCGAACTCTAGCCTGCCCGTATCGACCGCAGACCCGGGGTTAAGCCCCGGGCTTTCACGACCGACGCGACAAGCCGCCTACGAGCTCTTTACGCCCAATAATTCCGGACAACGCTCGCACCCTACGTATTACCGCGGCTGCTGGCACGTAGTTAGCCGGTGCTTCTTCTGCAGGTACCGTCACTTGCGCTTCTTCCCTGCTGAAAGAGGTTTACAACCCGAAGGCCGTCATCCCTCACGCGGCGTCGCTGCATCAGGCTTGCGCCCATTGTGCAATATTCCCCACTGCTGCCTCCCGTAGGAGTCTGGGCCGTGTCTCAGTCCCAGTGTGGCCGGTCGCCCTCTCAGGCCGGCTACCCGTCGTCGCCTTGGTGGGCCATCACCCCACCAACAAGCTGATAGGCCGCGGGCTCATCCTGCACCGCCGGAGCTTTCCACCCCCCAAGATGCCCTGGAGGGTCGTATCCGGTATTAGCCCGGGTTTCCCCGGGTTGTCCCAGAGTGCAGGGCAGATTGCCCACGTGTTACTCACCCGTTCGCCACTGATCCACCCCGAAGGGCTTCACCGTTCGACTTGCATGTGTTAAGCACGCCGCCAGCGTTCGTCCTGAGCCAGGATCAAACTCTCCGTGAATGTATGAAACATCGCGGCAGAGCGGCGCAGGCCGAAGGAATGATCCGGCCCGCGCACAGCGTCCTCGCTGTGTGTCGCCTCCCGCCGGCACTGCCCGCGGAAGGACTTTTTCAAAGGAACCTCAAGCAGCACCCGGAAGAAGACTTCCGGCGACTGCCCGGGGTGTTTTATAGTCTGGCGTTGACTTTTGGCACGCTGTTGAGTTCTCAAGGAACGGAAGCTTCCTTCGGAACCGTCTCACCGGTTCCTCCGGGCTTTCCCTTCGTGTTTCCCAGCCTACCAGACCCGCTTTCGCGTTCCCGGCCCCCGCTGGGAGGGTTTGCCGACCCGGCCCTTTCCGGCCGTTCCGACGAGTGAGACTTTAGCGGATTCCGTCCCGCCCGGTCTAATCGAGCGTTTCCGTTTCCACCGCAACCCGAAGAAAAAACACGACGACGCCACGACGGACGCCGCTGATGTTTCCTTCGGATTGGCTGCCCGGGGACCGACCGGAGTCGGCTCTCACACGGGGCAACCCGGAGAACATTACGTACCCGGCACCCCCGCGTCAAGTGTCGAGGCCGGCGAGTCTGCCGCCCGCATCGGGCTGGTCCGCCTCGACTCTCCGGAGCAGGCGGGTCAGGACCTCGCCCAGCGATGCCCGCTCCCCCTGGTCGAGGTCCTGGAGCAGGTCCGCCTCGAACCGGGTGGCGAGGCGCATGGCGTCCATCCACTTGTCACGACCGGTGGCGGTCAGTTCGACGTTCACCCGGACCCGGTTGTTCTCGTCGCGACTGCGGTTGACGAGCCCCTCGGCGACCAGCTTGTCGATGCGGTGGGTCATGGCGGCCGGAGTGAGGCCGAGTCGCTTCGCCAGCTCGCCCGGGCCCAGCCGGTAGGGCTTGCCCTCCAGGACGAGCGCCTTGAGCACCTCCCACTCGGCGTTGGTGATGCCCAGCTCGGCCGTCTGCCGGCAGTAGGCGACGCTCATCCGCCTGTTGAGGCGCTGCAGGGCGGAGATGACGGTCTCGACCTGGGGGTCCATGTCGGGGAACTCGCGCTGGTAGGCGGCGATCTGTTCCTCGAGGTCGAGTTCCTGGGGCTCGTCGGCAGTCATGTGGCGAGTATGACACGCAACTGATTCGACCTAAAGGCTTGCGGTGTGTAGTGTTTAGCTTCGAACTTTAGGTCTTAAGTGTTTAGCTTCGACTGGTGGAAGAGGTGAGGGATGGACGCGCTGCGTCGGATCCAGGTGGGCAACGCCCTGGGCGCGTTCGGCAACGGTTTCACGGTGCCGTTCCTGTTCGTCTATGTGGCGCAGGTCCGCGGGATCGGCGCGGGTACGGCCGGTGCGGTCTTCTCGGCCTTCGCGGTCTCCGCACTGCTCGTCCTGCCGTTCGTGGGACGGGCCGTCGACAGCCGCGGGCCGCGGCCGGTGCTCATCGCCGGCGCCCTGGCGGCCGGCGTGGGCGCCATGGGCTTCGGCCTGGCGACGACGGCGCCGACGGTGATGGCCGCCGCCGTGCTGCTGGGCGCGGGCATGGCGATGGTGCAGCCGGCCCTGGCCACGATGATCGTCTGGTGCTCCACCCCGGCGACCCGGTCACGGGCGTTCGCGACCCAGTTCTTCCTGGTCAACCTGGGCCTGGGACTGGGCGGTCTGCTCGGCGGGCAGATCGTCGACACCGCGCACCCGGGCAGCTTCACCCTCCTCTTCGCCATCGACGCGGCCATGTTCGTCGTCCTGGCCCTGGTCGCCGGTTCGGTCCGCCTGCCGAAGTCCGTCCACCTGCCGGACTCGCCCTCCCAGGTGCAGGGGCCCGCGCTGGGCGGCGGCTGGCGCGTGATGCTGCGGGACAAGGCGATGGTCCGGGTGTCGGTGCTGGGCGCGGTGCTGTTCTTCACCTGCTACGGGCAGTTCGAGTCCGGCATGGCGGCCTTCGCGACCGAGGTGGTCCGGGTGACCCCGGCGACGCTGGGCGTGGCGCTCGCGGCCAACACCGGGGTGATCGTCGTGGCGCAGTTCCTGGTGCTGCGGTTCGTCGAGCGCCGTCGGCGCAGCCGCGTCATCGCGAGCGTCGGTGTGGTGTGGGCCCTGGCGTGGCTGATCGCGGCGGCGGCCGGCGTGCTGCGGCACGACGCGGTGGTGGCCACGGGCGCGATCATCGGCACCTACGCGCTGTTCGGCCTGGGTGAGGTCCTGCTGTCCCCGACGGTGGGCCCGATGGTGGCCGAGTTGGCGCCCGCTCACCTGCTGGGGCAGTACAACGCGACGTTCGCGCTGGTGAAGCAGCTGGCGCTGGCCGTGGGCCCGGCCTTCGGGGGCGCGTTGGCGGGGGCCGGGCTGTTCGGTCCGTACCTGGCGGCGCTGGTGGGGTGCTCGCTGCTGATCGTGGTGCTGGGCATGCGGCTGGGGCGGTGGCTGCCGGCCTCGGTGGACGAGCCGTTCCGCGGGATTCCTGCCGCGGTCGGGTCCGCCGCCGTGCCGGCCGGTGAGGCGCGGTCCGTGCCGGCCGCCGTCTGAGGAACCGGCGGGGGAACCCGCGGGCGGGGGGACGCGGGACGCGGCGGCAGGGCCGGCCGCGTCTGCCGTCGGCGCGGGTGCGGGTGCGGGTGCGGTGGCGGGTCAGCTGCGGGGCAGGGCGAACTCGCACCAGACGGACTTGCCGCCGCCGGGGATGCGGCGGCAGCCCCACGCGGAGGCGATGGTGGCGACGATGGAGATGCCGCGGCCGGCCTCGTCGACGGGGTCGGCCCGGCGCCGGCGCGGGAGGTGCTCGTCGGCGTCGGTGACCTCGATGATCAGTCGGTGGTCGGTGCGGCGCAGCCGCAGGCGCATGGGCGGGGTGCCGTGCTGGAGGGAGTTGCCGACGAGCTCGCTGACTGCGAGCACGCCGAGTTCGCGCAGCTCGTCGGCGAACCGCCAGCTGGCGAGGACGCCGGAGGCGAAGGCCCTGGCGTGGGGGGCCGCTTCGACGCCGCCGAGGAGGTCGAGCGAGGCGTTGCGGAACAGTTCGGCGTCGGGTCCCTGGTGTTCGGGGTGCTGGAGGACGAGGACCGCGACGTCGTCGTCGTGGTCGTCGCCGACTCCGAGGGCGCGCAGCAGGCGGTCGCAGACGACCTGCGGTGCTCCGGTGGCGCCGGCGAGGGCGTCCATGAGCGAGTTGACGCCTTCGTCGATGTCCTCGCCCCGCCGTTCGACGAGGCCGTCGGTGTAGAGGACGGCGGTGGCGCCGGGGCCGAAGGGGACGGAGCCGGAAGTGTGGAGCCAGCCGCCGGTGCCCAGGGGCGGGCCGTTGGGCTCGTCGGCCCGGTGGACGGCCCCGTCGGCGTCCTTGACGAGGATCGGCAGGTGGCCGGCCGTGGCGTAGACGAGACGGTTGTCGTTGGGGTCGTGGACCGCGTAGACGCAGGTGGCGATCTGGCTGGGGTCGATCTCCGCGGCGAGGCCGTCCAGGAGCTGGATGATCTCGTGCGGGGGGAGGTCGAGGCGGGCGTAGGCGCGGACGGCGGTGCGCAGTTGGCCCATGACGGCGGCGGCGCGGACTCCGCGGCCCATCACGTCGCCGATGACGAGGGCGGTGCGGCCGCCGCCGAGGGTGATGACGTCGTACCAGTCGCCGCCGACGGCCGCGTCGGTGCCTCCGGGCCGGTAGGTGGCGGCGACGATCAGGTCGTCGGGCTGTTCGAGCTCCTGGGGCAGGAGGCTGCGCTGGAGGGTGACGGCGGCCTCGCGCTGCCGGCGTTCGCTGATGCGGAGCCGCTCGGCGGCGCGGACCTGGTCGGTGACGTCGGCCCCGAAGACGAGGACGCCGTGGTGGTCGCCGGAGGCGCTCCTGCGGCCGGGCCGGATCCGGGAGCGCCGGGAGCCGGCGGCGGGCGGGGCCGCGGCGGCGGGCCGGTCCTGCTTGCGTCCCGGGGTCCCCTGCGCTGGGGCGGGGGTTCCGGGGCGCACGGGGGTGCAGGTGAAGCTGAAGTAGCCGGGCAGGGGGGCGGGGCCGTCCGCGGGTTCGGGGCGGGGGACCCTGCGGGCGGTGACGGTGCGGGGTTTGCCGCTCCGGTACACCTGGTCCATGAGGGAGAGCAGGCCGAGTTCCTCGAGTTCGGGCAGTGCCTCGCGGGCGGGCGACCCGGGTTCGCGGCGGCCGAACATCTCGGCGTAGGCGTCGTTGACGTAGGCCAGGCGGTGGTCGGGCCCGTGGGTGACCGCGATGAGGGCCGGGAGGCTGCCGAGGATGCCGTGGACGTCGGCGCCCCCGGAGGAAAGCGCCGGGGAGGGCCCCGGTGGTTCCGGGGGGTCGGCGGGTCCGGGCGGGGCGGAGGGATCCGTCCCGTCCGTCCCGTCCGTGCGGCCGGCGCGGTCGCCGCGGGCCGCGGGGACGGGCTGCGACGAGGCGTCGGCGCGCCGGGGTCCGGCGCTGCCGCGTCGTTGCGTTCCTGGGAGCCGGGCGCTCCAGCGCGTGAGGTTCAAACGTCCGATTCCTCGCGGTTGTCACTCGTCGCACGTGTGGGGACACGCATGGTCAGCCGCCAAGTGTGGCGGACATGTGCCGGGTGGGGAATGCCGCCCCGGGTCCCCGCGTGTTTTCCCCGGTCGCGGGCGCGCGGGCGGGTTCACGTGCCGGCTCCCCCGTCGGGGCCCTCGCCCCTCCGGACCTGGGCCTCGAACTCCGCCCTCGGGTGCTCGAGGGAGCCGAGCGGGACGATCTCCCTCTTGAACAGGCCGGCCAGGGTCCACTCCGCGAGGACGCGCACCTTGCGGTTGAAGGTGGGCATCCGGCTGAGGTGGTAGCCGCGGTGGATGAGCCAGGCGGGGCGGCCTTTCACCTTCCGGCCGTACACGTGGGCCACGCCTTTGTGCACCCCGAGCGAGGCGACCGATCCGGCGTAGCGGTGACGGTACTCCTTCTGGGGGGTGCCGCGCAGGTGCGCCACGATGTTGTCGGCCAGTGTCCTGGCCTGTCTGCGGGCGTGCTGGGCGTTGGGGGCGCACTCCCCGGCGGGCCCGGTGCCCCGGCCGGACCCGTGGCGGCCGGGCGAGGCCGGGCCGGCCACCGTCAGGTCGGGCACGGCCGCGGCGTCGCCGGCCGCCCAGGCGTCTTCGGTGCCCTGCACCCGCAGGGCGGCGGTGCAGCGCAGCCTGCCCCGGGCGTCGCGGGGCAGGTCGGTGGACTCCAGGACGGGGTGGGCCTTGACGCCCGCCGTCCACACCAGGGTGCGGGCGGGGAGGCGGGAGCCGTCGGAGAGGACGACGAGGCGGTCCTCGCAGGAGACGAGGCGGGTCTCCAGGCGCACGTCGACGTTGCGGCCGCGCAGCTCGCTCAGGACGTAGCGGCCCATCTCCCCTCCGACTTCGGGGAGGACGCGGTCCGTCGCCTCGACGAGGATCCAGTGCATGTCGTCGGGGGTGAGGGCGGGGTGGTAGCGGCAGGCGTAGCGGGCCATGTCCTCGAGTTCGGCCAGCGCCTCGACGCCCGCGTAGCCGCCGCCGACGAACACGAAGGTCAGGGCCGCCTCGCGGACGGCGGGGTCGCGGGTGGAGGAGGCGATGTCGAGCTGTTCGAGGACGTGGTTGCGCAGCCCGATGGCCTCCTCGACCGTCTTGAAGCCGATGCCGTGCTCGGCGAGGCCGGGTACGGGGAGGGTGCGCGGGACCGAGCCGGGGGCGAGGACGAGCAGGTCGTAGGGGAGGCGGAGGTCCTCGCCGCCGGTCTCCTCGGTGGCGGGGGTGGAGACGGTGGCGGTGCGCCGGGCGTGGTCGATGCGGCGGACCTCGCCGACGAGGAGGCGGCAGCCCGGCAGGACGCGGCGCAGGGGGACGACGACGTGCCGGGGGGAGACGGTCCCGGCCGCGGCCTCGGGGAGGAAGGGCTGGTAGGTCATGTACGGGCGGGGTTCGACGACGACGATCTCCGCCTCACCGGACCGGATTTCGTGTTTCAGTCGTTTCTGCAGACGCAGCGCTGTGTACATGCCGACGTAGCCGCCGCCGACGACCAGAATCCGTACCGTCTCCTTCACCCGTACATGACGCACGGCCGCAGTGGGTTTTGTCCACACCGCGTCCTCGTGCGGCACAAAGGAAAACGTTCAAAGCACAAACACCCTTCTTTGATCCCTGTGCCTCAACTATGTTCGTAACCCGTCGGTCGCACGGGCGTCGCGGCGGTGTTCAGGGGTGGGGAGTCTCCGGGGGGAGACGGTCATACCGGGGGGACATGCATGAGGATTCAGGATTCCCAGTGGAGTGCGGCCGTGGTGGCGACACCGACGGTGGCGAACACGCTGCCGGCCGCGAAGACGGCGCCGGCCGCGAAGGCTTCACCGGTCGCGAAGGCGTCGGTGGTCGCGTCGGGGCAGCCCGCCGCGGCGGCCCCGCTGCGGGTGGACGCCCAGCGCAACCTGCAGCACGTGCTGCGGGCGGCGCGCGAGGTGTTCGGCGAGTCGGGCTACGGCGCGCCGATGGAGGACGTGGCGCGCCGGGCCAGGGTGGGTGTGGGAACGGTGTACCGCCGCTTCCCGAGCAAGGACGTGCTGGTCAAGCGGATAGCCGAGGAGGAGACCGCCCGACTGGCCGAGCAGGCGCGGACGGCGCTGGTCCAGGAGCACGACGCGTGGTCGGCGCTGGCGAGCTTCCTGCGGACGTCGGTGGCCTCGGGCGCCGGGCGGCTGCTGCCGCCGCAGGTGCTGGAGGCCGGCGCGGTCGCCGACGGCCGGGTGCCGCAGCAGCGGCAGGAGCCTGCGGAGGACCCCGGCGGCGCGGCCGGGCACGTGGTCCCCGCGGTGGCCGACGAGGGCGCGGCGGCCCTGCTCGAAGTGGTGGGACGGCTGGTCGAGCGGGCGCACGCGGCCGCCGAGCTGCGGGCGGACGTGACGGTGGCCGACGTCCTGCTGGTGATCGCGACGGCGGCGCCCTCGCTGCCGGACCCGGCGCAGCAGGCGGCCGCCTCGACGCGGGTGCTGGAGATCCTGCTGGACGGGCTGCGCTCGCGCCCCGGCGCATAGGGGCGGGCGTACGGGGCGGACGGGCCCGGCCCGGGAGCGGACGGGCCCGGCTCCGGCGGGTTCGGCCCGGGCCCGGCCCGGGTTCGGCCGGGGCTGGGCGGTGCGGTGCCGGGCGGCGGCTCTCCTCGTTCGGGTGAATTCCCGCCTCTGCGGTCCACCGGTTCCACGAACGGGTGACCTGCCCTCTTCTCCGGCGCGGGCCGCGGCCTCCTGTGCCACTCTTGCACGACGTTTTGGGCTGTCCGTGTCTTCGCGGACACGGTGAGGGTGTGCGAGGGCGTGGCCTTGGGCGCTGAGGAACGCGGAGAACCCCCGGCCGCCGACGCCGACGGCGGCGGCGACCCGGGTACGGACGGCAGACCGCCCGCACCCGTTCGGATACCGCGGCAGCGCGGCCCGGGCGCGGTCTCCCCGGCCCTGCCGCCCGGCGACGGCGGTGCCCTGCCGCCCGGCGACGGCACCGCCGACCTGCCCGGCGACCCGCCCGGCACAGGGGTTCCGCCGTCCGACACCGAACTGGTCCGGCGGGTGCGCGGCGGGGACGACAGCGCCTACGAGGAGCTGTACCGACGGCACGCGGACGCCGTGCGCCGGTACGCGCACGCCTGCTGCCGGGACCCGCACACCGCGGAGGACCTGACCGGCGAGGTGTTCGCCCGGACCCTGCAGGCGGTGCGGGCCGGGTCCGGGCCCGACTCCGCGGTGCGCGCCTACCTGATGACGGTGGTGCGCCGGGTCGCCGCCTCCTGGGGCAGGACGGCCAGGAAGGAGCAACTGGTCGAGGACTTCGCGGTGTTCGCCGCCACCTCCACCGGCAGGGCACCCGCCCCCGGGGACGCCTCCGCCACGGACGGGGCCCCCTCCCCGGGCGGCGGCCCGTGGCCCCTGGCGGGTCCGGGGGCCGACGTGCGGGCGATGCTCGAGGCCGAGCGGTCGATGGCCGTGCAGGCGTTCCGCAGCCTGCCCGAGCGGTGGCAGGCGGTGCTGTGGCACACGGCCGTCGAGCAGGAGTCCCCGAGCGAGGTCGCCCCGCTGCTGGGGCTGACGGCCAACGCCACGGCGGTCCTGGCGCACCGGGCGCGGGAGGGTCTGCGCCAGGCGTACCTGCAGGCCCACGTGAACGCCTCGCTGACGGCGCAGGAGAGCTGCGGACGGCACGCGGACCGTCTGGGCGCCTACGCGCGGGGGGCGTTGGGCCTGCGGGCCGGCCGGGACCTGCGCAGGCACCTGGACGGGTGCGGGCGGTGCCGGGCGGCGTACGTGGAACTGGCCGACGTGAACGCGTGCCTGAGGGCCGTGCTGCCGGTGGCGGTGATCGGCTGGGCCGCGGCCTCGTACGCGGTGAAGGCGGCCGGGGCAGCGGGAGCGGCCGGGGCCGCGGGGACCGCGGGCGTGATGGGGGTCGGCGCCGTGGGTGCGGGTGGTGTCGGCGCGGCGGCCGGGGGCGGTGCCGTGGCGGGTGGCGGTGCCGTGGCGGTGGCCGAGGGGATCGCCCTGCCGTTGAAGATCGGGCTCGGGATGGCCGCAGCCGCGGCAGCGGGCGGGATCGCCTACGGCCTGGCGGAACGCGGCTCCCCGGTCCCCGTGCCGAGGACCGGTCCCCCGCTCTCGGCCCCTGCCGCTTCACGGCCCCCGTCCGAGGGGACGGGGGGCGGGGAGGGGGCCGGCGGAAGCGCGGCGCCCGGGCTGCCGTCCGTGCCGGCGCCGCCGGGGCCGGGGTTCCGGCCCCCGCTCACCGCCCCGCCCGGCCGGACGCCGACGACGGCCCCCGCCTCCGCCCCCTCTTCCGTGCGGCTCCCGGGAACCGTCCGGGCGGGGGCCGGGGTCCGGCCCTCCCTCGCGGACACGGGCGCCGTCCCGGCGGAGACGTCCGCGTCGCCGACGGCCACGGGCCCGTCGGTGTCCTCCGGCCCCCCGGCGCCGGGACCGGGCGTCTACCCCCTCGACGAGTTGCTCCATGGCGGGGCCGGGGCGGAGGACGAGGACGGGACGGGTCCGTCCGTGCGGCCGGGTGAGGACGGCGGGGGCGTGCCGCGCCTGGACCCGAGCGTCGGGGGCACCCGCTACGGGCGGGGCGTCTCCGTGCGGGCCCCGTCGTCGATCGTGATCGACCTCGGCCGCGCGTGCAGCGCCTACGGCGGTTCCGTGGGCATGGACGACCTGGGCGAGCAGGGCGGGGCCGCCCGTTTCTCGGTGTACGCGGACGGCGTCCGGCTGTGGCGTTCGGGGCTGGTGAAGGACGGGGAGGCCGCGGTGGCGTTCCGCGTGCCGCTGGCGGGGCGCGAGACCGTGCGGCTGGTCGTCGACCGGAACAACTCCCCGCGCGTGTCCGCCCTGGCGGACTGGGTGGACACGAGCATCGAGTGCGGTTAGGCCCCGGATTCCGTGCGGCTTTCCATGCGCGTTCACCCGGCTGCCGACCGGCCGGGGGGATCACCACTCGGGCCGTGCACCGCGGCCACTGCCGGGCACGCGCACCACTGACGGACCCGTACACCACCGCCGGGTACGCGCACTGCGGCCGCCGCGCTCACCGCGCACGGCACGTCTCCCCACCCGTGGAGGCGTCTGCCCTGCGGGGTACGGGCGCCCCCGCGGGGTACGGGCGCCCCCGCAGGGTACGGGCGTCCCGGCGGGCGCGGGCGTCCCCGAGGGGTTCCCCCTACAGGGGCAGCCGCGGTCTGGTGGGGGTGACGCCGCCGGCGACGGCACGGCGCCGGGGGGCTTCGGTGCCGGTCCAGCAGGAGCCGCGGCGGGCGAGGAGCCGGCGCAGCCACACTTCCGTGGAGACCAGTTCGGCGAGTCCGTCCAGGGGCAGCGGCTCGCCGTCGGCGGCGTCGAGGAGCGCCCTGCCGACCACGCGGGCGTCGACCAGGCCGGCGTCGGCGAGCAGGGGCGTGTGGAAGAGGTCGAGCAGGTCGCCCACTGCGGTGCGCAGGCCGGCGCGGGCGCTGATGACGGCCGAGGCGCGGGTGTTGGCGCCCCAGCCCGGGGGGAGTTCGGGCACTCCGCTGCCGGCGAGGACCGTTTTCAGGACTTCGGCGCGGGCGCCGGGCCGTACCCGCAGGGCGGTGGGCAGCGCCCGGGCTGCCCGGACGACCTGGTTGTCGAGGAAGGGGGCGTGCAGTCGCTGGCCGCGGACCTCGGCGGCCTGTTCGAGGACGCGGTGGTCGGCGGCGTGGCGGGCGAGGGCCGCGCGGGCGCGGCGGACCCCGGGGCGTTCGATCTGGCCGGGTCGGGCGGCGGCGTCCTGGAGGCGAACCGATACTTCGGCCAGGGCCTCGCCGGTGAGCCAGCGGGCCGCGGGGCCGGGGCGGCTCCAGGTGAGCGCGGCCAGGGAGGCGTCGAGAACCTGGCGGGCACTCTCGCCGGGGGTGTCGAAGCGCCGCTCCAGCAGGCGGGCGGCGGCTTCCTCCACGCCCTGCCGGTAAGGGGTGCGGGCCAGCCGCCGGGCGGCCCGGTAGACCGTGAGGGGGACGAGCAGGGCGTGTGCGCCCGGGGCCTCGGCGCGGGCGAGGGCGGCGGCCGGGCGCAGCAGGTGGCGTCGCTGCCGGTCCAGGAGGAGGTCGGCGAGCCGGGCGGGGTGCGCGTCGAGGACCTGGCGGGCGCCGGCGCCGACGAGGTGGTCGGCGCCGCCCGCGGCCAGTCTCCGGCGGTGGCGTTCGGCGGTGACGAGGGAGGGGCCGGGTTCGTCGGTGAGGGGGCCGTCGAGGACGCGTTCGAGGTCGGCGAAGGGCAGGGCCTCGGCGCCGCCGGGGACGACGACGTGGTGCAGGCGGGGGTCGGCGGCCATGAGGCGGGCGCGGTCGAGTTCGGCGTCACGGCCCGCCTCGCCGCCGGTGGCCAGGTCGTTGAAGGTGACGGCGAGCAGCCGGGAGCCGTTGCCCGCTCCCCCGGCGGCGCGGCCGACGAGGGTGCCGGGGTTGCCGGGCAGGCCGGCGGCGAGGAGTGCGAGGGTGGCGGAGGCGCTGCCGCCGGAGAGGTCGGCGCCGATGCCGGGGGCGGGCGCCTCGCCGGGGGCGGGGACGTGGCGGGGCTGTTCGAGGCGGGCGCGGACGGCGTCCACGAGGGCGTCGCGCACTCCGTCGACGGCCTGCCCGGCGTCGTGCTGGACGGGGCCGGAGGCGAGGGAGGCGGCGGGTTCGTAGCCGGTGATCTCCGGGGTGCCCTCGCGCATGACGAGGGCGTGGCCCGCGGGGAGGCGGCGCACGCCGAGGTAGGGGGTGGTGTCGCCGAGGGCCTCGGGGGAGTCGGGGCAGGCGAGGAGGGCGGCGAGGTGGGTGACGTCGAGCCCGGCCTCGATCAGGTCGGCGAGCGGGAGGGCGGCGGTGGCGTAGGCGGTGCCGCCGCGCCAGCGGGTGTGGAAGACCGGGCGGGCGCCGGCCAGGTCGCCAAGGATGCTGATGCGGCGGCCGGTCTGCAGGACCGCGGTGTACCCGCCGGCCCAGGAGGTGAGGTGGCGCAGGGCGCCGCCGCGGGCCGCGAACAGGCCGACGCGCAGTTCGTCGTCGGAGGCGCGGCAGTGCCCGAGGACGGCGAGGCGGGCGGGTTCGCCGTGGCGGCCGGGGGTGCCGCGGCCGGGGCGGCGGTCGTCGTACGGGCCCGGGCCCTGCCTGCCGGGGCGCACGGTGACGGGGCCGGCCTCGACCACGCGGATCTCGTCGGGCCGCCAGTCGCCGACCGCCCACAGCGGGTCGGGTCCGTCCCACAGGAGTTGCGCCCCCACGGGCAGCACCGTGCGCCCCCCGTTCTGGTCGAACGGGCCCGCGGGTGCGCTGCTCCACCCCACCAACCACCGCATCGCCGCCTCCACGGGTGTGGACAACCGACGTGACGGCAGGTCGTGTTGCCGCCCCGTCAGGACAACATGCTGCCACGGGGCGGAGTGGATGAGGGTGTGTGCGGGCAGGCTGAACGGGAGGCTCGTGCGTCGGGCGCACAGCCCCTGGCCCCTGCCCGGGCACCGTCGGCTTTGCGCCAAGGTCGCCGAAGTGCCTTGCGCGGCGCCGGTTTCCGGTACCGGCGGGTGCCGCGCGCCCGGCGCGGGGCGTCCGGTGCGGGTGGTGCGGGTGGTCCCGCGGCCCGGGAGGCGTCCGCACGCCCCCCGGACCGGTCCGCCGTCCGCGGGGATGGTGACGGCGGAGTCCCCCGGCCCGCCCCGCCGTTCGTTGGCCGCAGTAGCGGGATGGGCCGACCCACGTGGTTCATCGAAACGCTTCGCCGGGGGACGGGAGTAGAGCGCACGTAAGGGCGCACGGCCACACGGGACGGGGGCACACCCGGCGGTTCGACCACCGAATCCCGCCATCCGGGACATCGCCTCTTAACGGCGGGGATGCGGCGAACTACCCTGGGTGTACCCGGGGTACGGAACGTCCCAGGAGCATGTGCCCGACCGGGGCGAGCGCCGCGGCACCGAGGGGGTGGCAGGACACGTGGCCGAGCAGTGGGCCGGCCGTGCCGGTGCTGGGCGGGACGCGTCCGCGCGCCCGTCCCCGTGCCGGCCCGCCCGCCGGCCCGCACGTCCGGGGGCCGGCGGTCCCCGCCTCCGCCCCTTCCCCTCCCCGTCTTCCTGCGTCGTCGCCCGTCGGTTCTGTGAGGAGTGCGTATGTCTAGGGGACCGCGAGGACCGAACGAGAAGCTCGGCACCCTACTGGCCCTGGCCGGGATCAGCAACGCCGGGCTCGCCCGCAGGGTCAACGACCTCGGTGCGCAAAGGGGTCTGACGCTTCGCTACGACAAGACGTCGGTGGCCCGCTGGGTCAGCAAGGGGATGGTGCCGCAGGGCGCGGCCCCGCACCTGATCGCCGCGGCCATAGGCAACAAGCTGGGCCGCCCGGTCCCGCTGCACGAGATAGGCCTGGCCGACTCCGACCCGGCGCCCGAGGTGGGGCTGGCGTTCCCCCGCGACGTGCGCGAGGCGGTGCGGTCGGCGACCGACCTGTACCGGCTGGACCTGACCGGGCGGCGCGACTTCCTGGCCGGCTCGTTCGCCGTGACCGCCTACGCGACGCCGGCCTCCCGCTGGCTGATCACCCCGGCCGACGGCTCGGTGGAGCGCCACGAGGCGGACTCGTCGGCGCTGCGCGTGGGCCACGCGGACGTGGGCAAGCTGCGCGAGGCCGCCGAGGACGCGCGTCGCTGGGACTCCAAGTACGGCGGCGGCGACTGGCGTTCGGGCATGGTCCCGGAGTGCCTGCGGGTCGAGGCGGCGCCGCTGCTGCTGGGCTCCTACAGCGACGAGGTGGGCCGCTCGCTCTTCGGCGCGACGGCCGAACTGACCCGGCTCGCCGGGTGGATGGCGTTCGACACCGGTCAGCAGGAGGCCGCGCAGCGCTACTACATCCAGGCGCTGCGGCTGGCCCGGGCCGCGGCGGACGTGCCCCTGGGCGGGTACGTGCTGGCGTCGATGAGCCTCCAGGCGACCTACCGCGGGTTCGCCGACGAGGGCGTGGACCTGGCCCAGGCCGCCGTGGAGCGCAACAGGGGCCTGGCGACCGCCCGCACCATGAGCTTCTTCCGGCTGGTGGAGGCGCGGGCCCAGGCCAAGGCAGGGGACGCGGCGGCGTCCGCGGCCGCGCTGGCCTCGGCCGAGATGTGGCTGGAGCGCTCCCGGGACGGCGACCAGGACCCGGCCTGGCTCGACTTCTACTCCTACGACCGGCTGGCCGCCGACGCCGCCGAGTGCTACCGCGACCTGGGATCGCCGCGCGAGGCACGCAGGTTCACCGAGCAGGCACTGGCCCGGCCGACGGAGGAGTTCGTCCGCTCGCACGGTTTACGCCTGGTCGTCTCGGCCGTCGCCGAGCTGGAGTCGGGCAACCTGGACGCGGCCTGCGCCGCGGGTGTGCGGGCGGTGGAGGTCGCGGGGCGGATCTCCTCCGCCCGCACCACCGAGTACGTCAAGGACCTGCTGCACCGTCTGGAACCCTACGGGCACGAACCCCGGGTGATCGAACTGCGCGAACGCGCCCGCCCCCTCCTGGCCGCCCCGGCCTGACCGTCCGGGCCCGGCGGCCCCGGCCCGACCGTCCGGGCCCGACCGGGGCCGCCGTCCGGTGGGCCGCCGTCCGGCACCTGTGCAGGCGCCTGTCCGCCGCCCGTGCAGGCGCCCGGGCGGCGGTTTCCTGGATCATGTGTTTGACCGCGGTGTCAGTGGCGCAGGTCATCATCGGGATCACCCGTCCCCCTTGCCCCCGGCATCTGCCCGGGCGGCGGTGCGGAGAGCGACGTCACCGGGGAGACTGGTGCCGCCGTGCCGAGAACAGGGTTGGAGTCGCGTTGAGTCGCAGGTGTGACGTACTGGTGGTCGGTGGCGGCATCGTCGGACTGTCCACCGCCTACGCGCTCACCCGCTCCGCGCCCGGGCTCCGGGTGACCGTCCTGGAGAAGGAGCCGGGGCCGGCCCGGCACCAGACGGGCCGCAACAGCGGGGTGATCCACAGCGGCATCTACTACCGGCCCGGCTCGTACAAGGCCCGCTTCGCCGTCGAGGGCGCCGCGGAGATGGTGGCGTTCTGCGCCGGGCACGGCATCGCGCACGAGGTCACGGGCAAGCTGATCGTCGCCACCGAGCACGACGAACTGCCCCGGCTGCACGCCCTGGTCCAGCGCGGCAGGGAGAACGGCATACCGGTGCGGGAGCTGGGCCCGGCGCAGCTGGCGGCGGCCGAGCCGCACGTGCGCGGGCTGGCCGCCATCCACGTCGGCACGACCGGGGTGTGCGACTACGGGGAGGTCGCCGAGGCCATGGCCCGTCTCGCCCGGGACGCGGGCGCCGACGTGCGCTACGGCTCCCCGGTGCGCGCGATCCGCCGCGACGACGGCACCGGCGGGGGCGCAGGCGGCGGCACCGGCGGGGGCGTCACCGTGCGCACCGCCTCCGGCGAAACGTTCCGCGCCGACTGCCTGGTGAACTGCGCGGGCCTGCACAGCGACCGGATCGCCCGGCTGGCCGGGGACGACCCGGGGATGCGCATCGTGCCGTTCCGCGGCGAGTACTACGAACTGGTCCCGCGCCGCCGGCACCTGGTGCGCGGGCTGGTCTACCCGGTGCCGGACCCGGCGTTCCCCTTCCTCGGGGTGCACCTGACCCGCGGAGTGGACGGCGGGGTGCACATCGGGCCGAACGCGGTGCCCGCGCTGGCCCGCGAGGGGTACTCGTGGCGCACCGTGCGGGTCCGGGACCTCGCGGAGACCGCCCGCTTCCCCGGGACCTGGCGCATCGCCGCCAGGCACTGGCGGCAGGAGGTCGGCGAGCTGCACCGGTCCCTGTCGAAGCGGGCCTTCACGGCGGCCGTGCGGCGGCTGCTCCCCGAGGTGCGGGAGGAGGACCTGGTGCCGGCGCCGGCCGGGGTGCGGGCGCAGGCGGTGCTGCCGGACGGCTCCCTCGTCGACGACTTCCTCTTCGCCGGCTCCGGCCCGTTCGTGCACGTCCTCAACGCCCCCTCGCCCGCGGCGACCGCCTCCCTGCCCATCGGCCGCGAGGTCGCCCGTCGCGCCCTGGCCGCCCTGGACCGCGTGGCGTGACCGGCCCGGGGCCGTCCCGCCCCGCGCCAGGGGCCGTCCCGCCCCGTGTCCGGCGCGGGACCGGCACAGGACGGCCCCGGTGTCCGGCTCAGGGCGCTTCCTCCGCGGAGATCCGGTACTTGCACAAGCGCGCCCGGATGATCTCGGAGGCCGGCGCGCTGTCGGGTGCCGAGCCGCGGAAGCCGACGAGCTGCTCGTCGGACTCCCACCGCTCGTAGACGTTGACGCGGCCCGGGTCCACCTGGTCCGCCGACAGCGCGAAGTCGAGGCAGCCGTCCGAGGCGCGCGCCCGCTCGACGATCCCGCGGCACCCCGCCACGTACGCGTCGCGCTTCTCCGGCGCCACGTGCAGATACCCGGAAACGATGATCACGGCGGTGTTCCTCCCTGTGGACGGGTCGCTGCCGCGCACGGTGCAGGAGCGCCGGGACGTGCGCGGTCCGCAGGGTCCCCTACCCACGACGCAGCGGTCCCTGCCGTCCGCACGGTCCGGACACCCGGCCGGTCCGGGCGCACGTCCGGAATCCGGGTGTCCGACCGCTCCGGGTGTCCGGGCCCCGACGGGGAGGGTCAGGGACGGAGGATCAGGCGGACCGGGGAGCCGTCGTGGTCCTGGAGACGGCGGACGGCCTCGGCGACGTCGTCCAGCGGCAGCACGTCGCTGATGGAGCGGGCCAGGTCGAGCCGCTTGGCGCCGGCGAGCCGGACCAGTTCGACGACGTGGGTGTCGACGGAGCCGTAGTGACCCAGGACCTTCTGGCCCAGGTAGCTGAACCGGGTGCCGTCGGCGATGGTCAGGGGCCGGTCGGTGAGGCCGACGAGGACCAGGCGTCCGCCCTGCCCCAGGCAGGCGACGGCCTGCTCGCGCACGGCCGGGACGCCGGCGAAGTCGAAGGCGGCGGCCAGTCCGCGGCCCCCGGTGGCGGCGCGGATCCGGGAGGCGAAGTCCTCGGCGCCGGGGTCGAGGACGACGTCGGCGCCGAAGGCCTCGGCGCGCTCGCGCGCCTCGGCGAGCGGGTCGACGGCGATGATCGGCGCGGCGCCGATCAGGCGCAGCAGCTGGACGGCGTGCGCGCCCAGGCCGCCGATGCCCCACACGCCCACGGCCTCGGCGGGCCGCACGGCGGCGGTGGCGGTGATGGCGGCCCACGGGGTGGAGACGGCGTCGGGGATGATCGCGGCCTGCTCGAAGGGCAGGTCGTCGGGGATGGCGACGAGGGTGTGGGCGGAGGCGAGGGCGTAGTCGGCCCAGCCGCCGTCGTAGTCGACGCCGCGGGTGAGGACCCGGCCCTGGGGGGTGAGCTGGCCGGCCTGCAGGAGGACGCGGTCGCCCGGCTTCCAGGCGCCGGCCCCCTCCCCGACCTCCTCGACGGTGCCGGAGGTCTCGTGCCCGAGGGTGACGGTGTCGCCCTCGAGGTGCAGCGGGGTGAGCATCCCCTCAATCAGGTGCACGTCGGACAGGCACACTCCGGCCGCGGCGACCTTGACCAGCACCTCGCCGGGCCCCGGCACGGGCCTGGGGACCTCCACCAGTTCCAGCGAGCGGGTGGGGACGTTCAGCCGTGCGGCACGCATCGTCGTCATGGGGGGGCGGACTCCTGGTTCGCGGGCGGACCCGACAGGCCCGGGCGGGGCGGCGCCGGGCCCGGCCCGGCGGAGCGACGTGGACGGTGCGGAAATCGTGTCACAGCGGTCTTCCCGCCCCTTGCCGGGGTTCACCCGGACGCGGGCGGAGCGCGGGCAGCGGGCGGGCGGAGACGGCCGGGGAGGGCCGAGGGCGGCCTCCGGCAGCCCGGGGGGCGCCTGCGGCGGCCCGGGGGTGGCTGCGCGGCCTTCGGGGACGGGCGGGCCGTTCCGTAGAATCGGGGCATTGTGTCTACCTCTCCCGCACCCCACGCTCCCGCTTCCGCGGCCACCGGCCCGGACGCCGGAACGGCCGTCGACGCGGCCGTCGGCCCGGACGCCGGAACGGCAGCCGAAACGGCAGCCGCGCCCGCGTCCGCGACGGCGTCCCCCTCGCCGGTGTCCGTGCCCGCCCCGGCCGGGACCGCCGTGCTGAAGAACCCGCTGTTCCCCGACGGCCCGGCCGCCGACCCGGCCGGTTCGCACGGCGAGCGGCGCGTGCGCAGCTTCCACCCGCGCCGCGGCCGGCTGACCGTGACGCAGGCGGACGCCGTCGAGCGGCTGTGGCGGCGCTGGGGGGTGGAGGTCGACGGCAGCCCGCTGGACCCGGCCGCCCTGATGCCCGGCCTGCCGGTGGTGCTGGAGATCGGCTTCGGGATGGGCGAGGCGACCGCCGCCATGGCGGCCGCCGACCCGGGCACCGGGATCCTCGCGGTCGACGTGCACACCCCCGGCCAGGGCAATCTGCTCCATCTGGCCGAGCGGGAGGGCCTGAGCAACGTCCGGGTCGCCAACGGCGACGCCGTCGTCCTGCTGCGCGACATGCTGCCGCCGGCCTCGCTGGCCGGGCTGCGCGTGTACTTCTCCGACCCGTGGCCGAAGAAGCGGCACCACAAGCGCCGCCTGATCCAGCCGGACTTCGTCGCCCTGGCCGTGTCCCGGCTGAGGTCCGGTGCGGTCGTGCACCTCGCCACGGACTGGGAGCCGTACGCGGAGCAGATGCTCGAGGTCCTCTCCGCCGAGCCGGAGCTGGAGAACCTGCACGACGGCTACGCCCCGCGCCCTGACTTCCGGCCGCTGACGAAGTTCGAGCGACAGGGCCTGGCCAAGGGCCACGTGGTCAACGACCTGCTGTTCCGCCGCCGTTAGCCGTCCGCGGCGGGCCGTGCGGCCCGCCGCGCCGCGCAGGCTGCGCGGCGGCCCGGAGGGGGCCGGGGCGGGCCCGTTCGGACGACGCGGGTCCGGGCCCCGGACCGGCCCCCGGAGGGGGCGCGGGCGGGGCGGGGACGGGGCGGGGGCCTCGAACGTTCCGTCGCACCGACCGGCCGTACCCGTTTAGGGTCGTACGGTGTCCTCCTATCCGCCTCCGCAGCCGTCCCCGCAGCCGCCCGGCCGGGACGACAGCCGGCCGCAGGCCCACCACCACAGCCACCCGGTGCCCGAGTACCAGCAGCAGCCGCAGTTCGCGCTGCCCGCGCAGTGGCACTACCGGTACCGCCCGAAGCGCGCCGCGTTCTTCGAGAGCAGGGCGCTGCGGATCTGGGCGGTGGTGGTGCTGCTGGCCCTGTCCGGGCTGCTGATCCTGGCGATCGTGCAGCAGCAGGTCGGCACCGAGGGCTTCCTGGTGGGGCTGGCGCTGGCGGTGCTGCCGGTGCCGCTGGTGGTCGGGGCGTTCCTGTGGATCGACCGGGTGGAGCCGCAGCCGTGGAGCAGCGTGCTCTTCGCGTTCGCGTGGGGCGCGTGCGCCTCGACGCTGGTGGCGATCGTCGCCAACGGCTTCGCCACCCAACTGCTGGCGTTCGCCGTCACCGCGACGCCGGGCGAGACCGACATGATGGGCGCGACGTTCGTCGCCCCGCCGGTGGAGGAGCTCGCCAAGGGCGCGGGGGTGCTGCTGCTGTTCCTGTTCCGGCGGCGGCACTTCAAGGGGATCGTGGACGGCGTGGTGCTCGCCGGGGTCACCGCGTCGGGCTTCGCGTTCACCGAGAACATCCTTTACCTGGGGCGGGCGTTCGGCGAGGACCAGGCGCTCGGCAACGACGGTCCGGGGGCGATGACCGCGGGCACCTTCTTCGTCCGCATCATCGTCTCGCCGTTCGCGCACCCGCTGTTCACCTGCATGCTCGGCATAGGCCTGGGGGTGGCGGCGATGAGCCGTCGCGGCCAGTCCCGGCGCGTCCTCGCCCCGATCGGCGGCCTGCTCGCGGGCATGCTGCTGCACGGCCTGTGGAACGGCTCCGCGTCCCTGGGCCCCTTCGGCTTCCTGGGGGTGTACGCGCTGCTGATGGTGCCCGCCTTCGGCGGCCTGATCTGGCTGTCGGTGTGGTCGCGCAACAACGAGCTGCGGGCCATCCGCGAGCAGCTGCCGGTGTACGCGACGGCCGGCTGGCTCACCTGGCCGGAGCCGTTCGCCCTGTCGTCGATGCGCGCCCGCAGGCTCGCCCGCGACCTGGCCATGCGCACCCAGGGCCCCAAGGGCGTGGACGTGATGCGCGAGTACCAGGCGTTCGCCACCTCCCTGGCGTTCCTGCGGCAGCGGGCCGCCAAGGGCATCGCCGGACCGGACTTCTCCACCCGCGAGCAGGAACTGCTGCACCACCTGTGGCAGCGCAAGGAGCAGGTCCGGCCCCTGCTCGCCCAGTGCGTCTACGCCGTCCCGCCGCCGGGAGCCGGGCCGGGCTGGGGCCCGGGCACGGGGCCCGGCGGGCCGGGCGGGCCCGGGACCGGAGGGCCTGGCGGCCCCGGCTGGGGCCCCGCCCCGGCCTGGGGCGCGGCGGGCCCGGGCGGCGCCGTCCCCGCCGGCTGGGGCCAGGCGCCGGGCCCGGCCGGGCCCGGCGGGCCCGGCGGTCACCCCGCCCCGGCGTGGGGCGCGGGCTGGGGTCAGCCGCAGCCCGGCCCGGCACAGGGGCAGGGCGCAGGGTGGGGCAGTCCCCAGCAGCCGGGGCAGTGGGGCGGACAAGGGTGATGAGCGAGCAGGGGAAAACTGACAACGTCCCCTCGGCGGTCGTCCCGTCCTCGCCCGGTGTCTCCGCCAGGATGAGCCGCCAGGTCTCCCGCGACACCGCTCCCGAGATCGCGGTCCGCCGTCTCCTGCACGCGGCGGGCATGCGCTACCGGGTCAACGTTCCCGTGCCCGGCATGCGGAGGCGGACGATCGACATCGTCTTCAGCAGGGCCAAGGTCGCGGTGTTCCTCGACGGCTGCTTCTGGCACGGATGTCCCCAGCACGCCACCCGCCCCAAGTCCAACGCCGAGTGGTGGCGCACCAAGCTCGACCGCAACATGGCCCGCGACCTGGAGACCACCGAGCACCTGCGGTCCCTCGGCTGGACCGTCCTCCGCTTCTGGGAGCACGCCGACCCGGCCTCGGTCGCGGAGGAGGTCCGAGCAACGGTGAACAGGAAAAACTCCCCGTAGAGACTTCAACTGTGTTTTCACTACCTGTACCATGACGGTGAGTCAGTACGAGCGGGTGCGCCGCGAGCCAAGGGCGGAAGACACCATGTACGGAATGGGTAACCGTTTCACCGGCATCAAGCTGCACGCAGGACCAAGCGAGGAGACGCTGAGGCTGGAGCGGACAGACTTCGCTCCAGTACTGACACTGGACAAAATCCTGTCGCATGCAAGACCCCGCGAGCCAACCAGTCACAGCGACACGTAACACAGGAAGAACTCTTCGATTTCGCCCCCTCCATAACAACCGAGCTTCGACTGACCAGCCGTTCATTCACCTCCCAAGAACACCACCCAACCCAGAGCGACGGAACCCGGCGCACACCCGCTGCGACGCCCCCATGGCTCCCTGCCGCCCATGGCACGACCTTGGCACGAAGTCAACGAACTCACCACATAAAGTGCCTAGTTGTCAGTAGTCTGATCATCACTAAGTCGCCGTCTCCCGCATCCGGGAGCTGACACGTGTCGCCGTCACCCCCGTTGGGATGCTGACACACAAGGAGAGGCCCATGTCGGGCAAGGATTACAGCTATGGCATCCCGGACCACCCGATCGAGTACGTCCAGGTGGATCCGAGATCTATCAAGTTCGACCCTCGCGCCCAGCGCAATCTCAACAAGTCGCGTGCGCAGGCTATCGCCGAGAAGCTGGTTCCCACCGCGCTCGGGACACCGATCCTCTCGCAGCGCGAAGATGGTCTGTACGCGGTTGACGGAATGCACCGCGTCTACGCCTGCCAGCTCATCCTGGCCGGAAAGGTCACGGCATCGACCCAGGTCCACGAGGCCATTCAGACCATTGCCTGCGAGGTCCATTCGAACCTGTCGATGGCCCACGAGGCGTCCCTGTTCATCATCAAGAACAAGGAGTCCTCGAAGGTCGGCCCGAACGACGAGTTCAGAATCGGCGTACTGGCTGGGCACCCGCTCTTCGTGGACACCAATACCGTTCTGGAGAAGCACCAGCTCAAGGTTGGCAGCCGCACCACCAATGGCGTGAGGGGCATCAAGGGAATCCTCAGCATTGTCGAGGAGTACGGCCCCGATGTTTTGGACCAGTCGCTCGCCATTGCCGAGAGCGCTTGGGGCCGCACTCCCGATACCTGGCACTCCGTCACCCTCGGAGGTATCGCCATCGTGATCTCAAGGCACCCTGATGTGATCAAGCCCGAGGAGCTGGCGCAGAAGCTCAAGCGCCAAGGTGACCCCCTCTCCTTCAAAGCGAAGATCCAGACCATCGCCACCAACAACAACACCCGAGCCGACGGGACCAGGGGGCGCCTCAAGGCCGCTCACTTGGCGGTTGCTTCCGCCTGGAACGCAAGCCGTCGTGTCAACCGCATTCCCGTCCCGAATATTTTCGAGTAGCCCTGGGCACATCACATCGGTGGCCGCTAGCTGAACTGCCGGTGGGCCCGTGCTCCCGGCTGCCCGCGCCGAGAGCACGGGCGGCCGGGAAGGCGCCGTCCTCGGCAAGCACGCGCACTCCGACGTGAAGGCTTCACGACACCCTGAAAAATAGTCATACGATATGAATCATGCGTATACCACCGTGGACACGTGATGAGCTGATTCTCGCCTGCGACTTGGTCGCCCGCAACGGCTGGCACGAGCTGCGCCAAACCCACGAACCTGTCAGACAGTTGTCACGGATCCTGCGCTCTCTCCGTCTCCACGACGTGGACCTCGCAGACGAAACGTTCCGCTCTGTCAACAGCGTCAGCAGGAAGACTGCCGACCTCGCCTCCAGGCACCGGGACTACACAGGCAAGCAAACTCGCGGCGGAAAGCTGGAGCAGGAAGTTCTCGATGCTTTCCTCGCCCGTCCCGACGAGATGCACGCCACCGCCGAGCGCATACGCGAGGCCGCAGCCGCAGGGCAGCTCGACGCCTTGGACCTCCAACACGACGCCCTGGACGACGAGGCGGCCGTGCGCGAGGGGCGGATCCTCCTGCGTCTGCACCAGCGGCGGGAGCGTGACGCCCGACTGCGCCAGCGAAAGATCAACACTGTTCTCGCAGCCGGCAGACCGCTGGAGTGCGAGGTCTGCGCCTTCCACTTCGGTAGGACCTACGGCCCCCTCGGCAAGGGCTACATCGAGGTGCACCACGTCACTCCCCTCTATGCATCCGGGGAGACCGTCACCTCGCTCGCCGACCTCGCGCTCCTCTGCTCCAACTGCCACCGCATGTGCCACCGCAGCGGCGGCACCAGTGAGCCGTGGCGGACCCCCGCCGAGCTGAGGGAATTGATGCTCGGCTTCGATGCAGTGGACAGCGGCACCACCTCCTGAGGTGTATCCCGCCTGGCCCTGCGCCGAATTTACGTGAACCTCAAGGGCTGCACCCCAGTCATGAGGGCATCGAGATGGGCCGTCGTTACGTGCACCGGGCGCGCCGAGAACAGGTAGTGCACCTCATCGTCCAAGACTCCGTAGAGGTAGACACTGCCGTACTCCAGCACCTGTACGGCTCGCCGATGCTCACCATCAGCAGCGAGCCAGCAGGCCACTTCCTCTGCGGGAGCCGGGGCGAGCTGCGGAGCTGACCGGCGCGCCCGCTCCCACATCCACCGGACGGCAGAGCTCGGAGTGGGGCCGAGGTAGGTGTCGAGCAGGAACGGGTCTTCACCTGCCGTGAGGGCGATGTTCTCGCACCAGAAGCCGATCTTCGTCAGCATGCCACTTCTGCCGACGCCCGCATCTCGCTCCAGACGACCTTGCCGAAGGGCAGCCGCTCCACTCCCCAGGCTGTCGACAGCGCCTGCACCAGGAGAAGTCCCCGCCCTCCGGTCGCGTCATCCGGGAGGCCGATGCGGCGCAGCGGTGCACCTCTTCCCGCGTCCTGTACCTCGACGCGGAGCACTTCGCCGAGCGTCCCCAGCCACAAAGAGCAGGCACGTTCCTCGGTGTGCTCGTAGACGTTGGTCACCAGCTCGGTGACCACCTGCGCAGCGGCGTCGACCGCAGGGCCGGGCAGCGCCCAGAAGGACAGCATCGTCCTGACGACGCGACGCGTTCCGGCGACGATTGTGGGCGTGACGGAGGGCAGATCCAGTTCGAACCTGTGCCCCGTTGCCAGTGCCGCGACTCCCATGAGGCCTCCCGGGCTGAACACATTGCTCTCGGAGCGCCTCGCATCCGCATGGGCACTCTCGGTGACAAGTCATCATGTTCCGCATCCGGACCAGTTCGCAAATTTCCTGATGAGAAAATTTTCTAGTCGCAGATATTGGCATATGCCTCCCTTGCCGCCCCCTGTACCCTGCTTGATCACACCGGAGGTGAGAACGTCATGGCCGACGCACAACCCAACCTCTTCAGAAGGAGGTTGGGGCTTGAACTGCGCTCTCTCCGCAAGCGCGCCGGGCTGAGCCTGGTCGAGGCGTCGGAGCGTCTCGGCCTGTCGGGCGCGTCCGCGTTGAGCAAGATCGAGAACGGTAGGCAACGGGTCCCGCCCGTGTCCGTTCCGGGCTTCCTCGAGGTCTACGGCATCACGGACCCGGAGGCGTGCTCGGAGATACGGCGCCTGGCGCTGCTCGCAGCCTCGGGGAAGCAGACCAGCCTCCTGGCCGCGTACCGGGAGTCGGTGCGCGACCCGTTCGCCGAGTACATCCACTTGGAAGAACTCGCCCTGCGCGCCGAGTCCTTCAGCTACCTCGTCCCCGGCCTGCTGCAGACCGAGGAGTACGCCCACGCCGTCGTCGCAGGCAGTCGCAAGTGGAGCACCTCCAAAGAGATCCGCAGTTTCGTCGAGTTGCGGATGGTGCGACAGCAGGCGCTCGTCCGCGAGAAGCCCCTGGGTCTGTGGTGCATCCTGGACGAGGCGGCATTGCACCGCCAGGTCGGAGGCCCTGCGATCATGCGCCGCCAGCTCCAACGGCTCCTGGAGGCAGCGGAGTCCCTGCCGCACGTCGCCATCCAGGTGCTCCCCTTCCGCAAGGGTGCGCACGCCGGCATGGACGGTCCCTTCACCATCATGCGCTTCGAGGCCGGCCCGCCCATCGCGGTGGTCGAGCCGATGACAACGTCCCTGTATCTGGAGGACGATGCTGACGTCGAGCGGTACGAGACCGGCTTCAACCACCTCCGGGCGGAATCCCTCGACGACGAGCAGTCCGCAGCACTCATCCACAACCTGATCAAGGACCAGCAGAGATGATCAAGAAGGTCAACCTCAGCGGCGCCGAGTGGGCCAAGAGCAGCCTCAGCAACGGTGGGGACAACTGCCTCGAAGTCGCCTTCATAGACGGCGTCGTGGCACTTCGCGACTCCAAGGACGCAGGCCACCCCGAGGCGTCCGTCCTGATCATCTCGCAGGACGACTACCGGGCCTTCACCGCAGGCGTCGAGCAGGGCGAGCTCCGCCTTCCCTGACGGCAGTGAACCGGCAGTCCTCCCGCACCTCGCCGAGGGGCGGCAAACCAGAGGACTGATCGGCCAGCGACCGGCCATCCTGGGCGCATGCTGCTTCCCGTCGACGCCGATCAGGTCCTCCTCGTCGAGGCGGTCCGCCTCGCCCGCGCACCGGGCCGACCGTTCCCGGAGACGGTGGTCGGCGAGGAGCTGGCGGTCTGGGTGGAGGGCGAGGCGGAGCAGGTACTCGGCCTGATCGCCGACCTGCCCGACGGCGAGCGGTACCGCTGCTTCACCCCCAGGTACGGCGTCCGCGCGCACGGCAACACCGATGTCCTCTTCGAGGCAGTTTTCTGCTTCTCCTGCAACGGCGCGCTCTTCACGGGTCCCAGCGTCCCCGCGGGCATGCGCGGTATCCGGACCTTCGACGCCGACAGTCCTCCCGCCCGGGAGCTGCTCCGCCGCTTCCGCTCCTGCGACCCTTGCGAGTCCGCTCAGTGAGCGTCGAGGCCGCCGGACGCGTGAAGTGCGGCGGCCTCGGCGTCGGCTGCGCGCTTCATCCGCTCATGCCCACTGCACGACCGGGCCGCCCGGGACGCCATCCCCCAGGGCGGCGGCAGCCGCGGCGGCAGCCCGGATGCCGTAGACCTCGGCCGCCACACGGGCGGCGGCCGCCTCCTGTGCGCGTCCGGGAGCGCCCCAAGCCAGCCGTCCGGCGGCCCGGCCCAGCGGTACCCAGTGGCGGGTGTACACCCGGCCGCCGTCCGGGTCGGGGGTGGGCAGGTGCAGGCGGTCCGGTCGGGCTGCGACCCGCATCTGTACGAACGGAGGGGCGCCGTCGCACTGCACCTCCTGGTAACCGAGCGGTACCAGGTCGCGGACGATGGCGTCGGCCTCCTCCCACACTTCCCGGTGCAGCGTGGCGCGCCAGTCGGCGTCGTGCGGCTCGGGTGTCCCGCCCGGCAGGTTGAACCGGCCGCCTCCTGTGCCGAGGAGCAGAACCCGGCCCTGCCCGTCGACGATCCAGGCGTACACCTGGCGGACCGCCGTCCCCGGGGGGACCGCCCGCCCTCCGTGCCAGAGGTACTTCGTCGCCATCCACAGCACCATAGGGAATTCCACCACCGTACGTGCCGGTTGCGGCGGTTGCGGAGGTTCCGCCGGCTCGCGGGATCCGCCGTCACTCCTCGGACGGCCGGCCCCAGGCGCTGGTGCCCAGCCGGCCCGTGGTGCCGAGGTCGACGAGGATCTCCACCGTCTGCCGGTCCTCCCCCTCCGTCGGGGCGATGTCCAGGTAGCTGCCGTCGGTGGCGGGCACCGTCGAGTCCGTCACTCTGTTCTTCCACGCCAGGCGCGCCACCGCCTTCTCGCCGGGCTCCAGCCCCACCGGTTCCGGGGCGGTGTCGACCTCGTCGAGGGTGGCGACGGACGACAGGCCGTGGACGGTCTCGACGTCGAGGGGCTCCCGGTCGTCGTCGAGGACGCGGACGTCCGGGTAGCCGTTGACGGTGCGGGGGCGGGTGCCGCAGTTGTGCAGTTCGACGGTCAGCACCCGCAGTCCCATCACGGCGTCGATCTGCCCCTCCCGGACGGTGAGACCCGACTCGGGGCAGGCGGAGGCGGACGGGGAGGTGCGGGAGGGTGCGGGGGACGGCCGGTGCGGGGGCGCGGTGGTACAGGCTGTGAGGAGGCCGAGCGCCGTGAGCAGTAAGCCCGTGGCGGGGAGGGACGGGCGGCGTGTTCCGGCCGGTGTCGTGTTCATCCGCCGATCGTTCCACGTGGCAGCCTCCCCGCCGGATCCGCCCGCCGGACCCGCCCGGCGGCCTCCCCGCCGGACCCGCCCGCCGGGGAGGCCGCCGTCGGTCGACGGCCGAAAACCGGTGGCCCGCGGGGGTGGTCCTCGGGCAGGCTGCCCCTTCGTGACCGAACCTTCACCCGCAGAGCTGCCCGTCCGCCGGCTCACCCTCGACGACCTGCCCGCCTGCCTGGACCTGGCCGAGGACCGCGGCTGGCAGCGCGAGGAGCACAAGTGGCGGCTGCTGCTGTCCGTCGGGCAGGGGTACGGCATCGACGCGCCCGACCGCCCGGGCGGCCTGCTCGCCGCCTTCGTGCTCACCCCGTACGGCGCCCGCCCGGACGGCTCCGCCGAGTACACCTGCGTCAGCATGGTGCTGGTCGCCGAGCGCCGCGCCCGGCAGGGACTGGGCCGCAGGATGATGCGGCACGCGATCGCCGAGTCCGGCAGCGCGGTGCCGTTCCTGACCGCCACCCCCAGCGGCCGGCCCCTGTACGAGGAGCTCGGCTTCCGGGACGTCGGCTCCCTCGTCCTCCTCAGTGGCACCTTCACCGGGGAGCACCCGCCGCCGTCCGGCACCTCGGTGCGGGCCGCGACGGCCACCGACCTGCCGACCGTGCTCGCCCTGGACGCCGTCGCCTTCGGCACCGACCGCACCGAACTGCTGACCCGGCTCCCCTCCTTCGCGAGCCGCTTCGTCGTGGCCGAGAACAGTGCGGGCGACCTCACCGGGTTCGCGGCGGCCTGGCCCAACCCGACGGTCACCGTCGTCGGGCCCGTCGTCGCCGACGACCTCGCGACCGCCCGGGCGCTGACCGCCGACCTGTGCACCCGCACCGAGGGCCCCGTCCGCTTCGACGTGGACACGCGCCACGAGGAGCTCCACGACTGGCTGCGCGCCCACGGCCTCGACGGCGACTATCGCTGCTCCCTCATGATCCGCTCGGCCGACGACCTCCCCGGCGACATCGGCCGACGCTTCGCCCCGTACTCGGTGGCCCTGGGCTGAGCCCGCCCTCCCGGCGTCCGGCGCCGGGATGGCGCCGTCAGCCGACGACGCCGAGGTGTGTGGCCATCTCCCGCATTTCACCGGTCAGCGTGCGCTTCCGCCTGCGGAGGATGTCCGTCATCACGTGGCGCGCCATGGTCTGGTGCTTCAGCCATTCCGGGGAGGTCCGGCGCAGGGCGGTCAGCTCGTCCATCGCCTCCTGGTGGGAGCCGAGCGCGGCGTGCGCCTTGGCCACGTCGAGACGGTGACGGTTCCAGTTGTTCGGACTGGGACGGCCGGATGCGCGCAGTGCCGCCGTGCTCAGCAGTCCCTCGTCGGAGCGCTGCAGCACACCGTGGGCGTCACCGAGGACGGACAGGTCCTCCACCGCCTTGATCTCCGCCGTCGCGGGCCCGAAGGTGGCCCACTGGTTCTCGTAGTCGGTGTGTTCCGTTCCCAGGGCGCTGCCCGCCGTACTCGCCATGCGCCGGGCTTCCCGGGCCGTGTCCGGACGGTTGTTCCGCACGGCGACGGCAGCGATCTGCATGGACAGCTCCCCCCATGCCGCGAGTTGGGCCGGGGTGGCCGTGGAGAACCTGGGCTCGATCTCGGACGCGGTGGCCGCTGCCAGCTTCTCGGCCTCGTCGAAGCGGTTCTGCCGCAGGAAGAGCCAGCACAGGCCGGCCACTCCGTTGGCCGCTGCCAGCGTCCTGCCGGCCTCCCTCGAGATCCGGATCTCCTCGGCGAGGGCGTGGTAGGCCAAGTCGTACTGACGCACCTGGGTGAGGTACTTGCCCGCCAGCAGGAGTGCCTGTGCTCGGACCTCCCCCGCACGCTCTCTTTCCCCGCCTTCGAACAAGGTCGTCGCGGCCTCCGTGGCACGCAGGATGCCCGGGAGCTTCTTGGCCACACTGTCGTAGCAGTCTGCCTGGTAGAGCAGGTGCCCGTCGTTGATCTCCCGCTGCACCGCCGCCAGGTCCGGGGGTTCCGCCTCCTCCGTCACGGCCCCGGACAGGCCGACGGGCGGCATCAGGGCCCGGCGCAGTTCCACCAGGTAGCGCTGGTTGGCCTCGTTGCCGACGACCGGGTCCAGGGCCTCCGTGGTGAAGAGGGAGGACGTCGACACTCCCAGCCCGCGGGCCAGGGCGTGCAGGGTCTCCACCCGCACCTCGCCGCCCTGCTCGACCTTGCACACCACGCTCGGCGACAGCCCGGACGCCGCCGCCAGGCCCTCCTGGGTCAGACCGGCACGGCGCCTGTAGTTCCTGACGTTGGCGGCCAGTTCGTGCGACATGAGTTCACCCGCCCCTGCTTGTCCGTCCGTTCAGGATCACCCCGCTCCTGAACCCGTATCAACCGGAACCGCCCTCCGGGGGGCAATCTCCTACGTTCCGTGGGACTTCCACCGCCGCGGCATCCCTGCGCCCGCTCCCCGCGCGCACCGCGCCGGCCCCGCCGGGACGGTCTCCGCCCCGCTGCCGTCGGCGGCGACCACAGACCACCGAAATGCCACCCACCGGACATTCACTTTCGGTAATCACCCTGTCACTTTGGGGACTGTGACGACGGAAACCGATTCCCCAACACCACTGCCCCCACTGCCCGTACGCCGCCGCAGTGCCCTGCAGGCCGCGCGTCGCAGCAGCATCGCCGACGCCGCCGCCGGCGGAGCCGGACGGCTCCCCGTCGCGCTCTATGCCTGCACCGGCGGCGGCACGGACCATGCAGACAACACGGACGGCGTGGACGACGCGAACGGTGCGGACGACGCAGGCCGTACGCACGGCGCGGGCAGCGCGGGCGAAGCGCTGCGGGCGGCCGGGGAGTTCGTGACCGCCATGGGCTGGGAGGTCGTGGGCGAGTTCACCGACCCCTGCCCGAGGAGCCCGCTCGCGGACCGGCTCCGGTGGCGGCAGGTGCTCGCCCTGGCCGGGCGGCGCCGGATCCGCGGGGTCGTCAGCCCCTGGCCCGAGGCGCTCGCCACCGACCCGGACGAGCGGGCCCGGGCCGTCGGCCGGCTCGACGACCACGGCGTGTTCGTGCAGTTCACCCGCTGCACGGACCCGGGCCGGTCCGCGCGGGCAGTCGGGCAGGCGCCGTGATCGCCTCGCTGCGGGTCGAGCCCGCGGGGTTCGTGATGGCCTTCGCCGCCCGGCCCGGCACCGTCGGCACCGCCCGCCGCCTGGCCGGCGTGCTCCTGGAGCGGTGGGGGTTCGGGGACGACGTCACCGGCCGGGCGCAGCTGGCGGTGACCGAGCTGGTGACCAACGTCGCCCGGCACGCCGCCGCCCCGGACTGCACGCTGCACCTCCAGCCGGTCCGGGACGGGGTGCGCATCGCCGTCGCCGACGAGGACCCGCGGCTGCCGGTGGTCCGGGAGCCGAGCTGGGACAGCGAGAGCGGTCGGGGACTGTTCCTGCTCACCCACTCGGTCGACGCCTGGGGTGTCGAGCAGCGCCGGACCGGCAAGTCCGTGTGGGTCCTCGTCCGGAGCTCCTGAGGCTGAGCCCGCACCCGATCAACGCTCCTTGCCCACAGTCTCGGATGCCGAATACCCAAACACGCAAAGGATCTGATTGACTACCAGGAGTGGCGTCACCCATGGATTCGTACCATGCAAATCAGGTTAAATTTACGCAGAATAATATGGAACCGAAAAACGGGTCATTTAGTTGTGATTAAACCGCGCGACACCGTACACCAGAAGGTCAGTAGTCAATTTCGCTCGACCGGGAAACCCAGCAAGGGAGGCCAGGCAAAGTGACAAATAAATTTGATGCAGATCAATTCGAAAGCTCTCCCAGTGATAAGGAAATGATCGACATCGCCAAAGACCCAGCCAACGCCAAAGTTCTGAAGAGATCTCTTGAGCAACTGGCCTCCGGAGGCGCCGGGGAGACTCTTGCGGAAATGGCTAGAGAAGTCCTCCAGGGGCGCGTCAGCCTCAGGTCCGCGGTACAAATTCCAACTTACGCAGAGAGCCTCATGGAAAGCTCCGATCACTTTGCATCGAACTGGCACAAGATGTCCGACTCCGACCGAGCCAACCTTGCAAGTGAGGGAGCCAGATACCTTGACGAGCAGAACCGAGAATTCAACGAACCAAGCAGCACAGGAGAAAGTTGCACACCTAAAAGTAGGATGCGTCACGACGGAAAAGATTGGTCGTTGTTTTAGTTTTTCATCCGAACGGGGGAATCATGAACTTTAGCGTCGAACCCGGAAATATTGAGTCCTACGGAAAACTTGTAAAACGCGCCGCAGAGGCCATGGAGGCGGGAGAAAGCTACCTTAGTAAATACGCAAAGGTAGACGAATCATCCTCGGGTGAAATCTGGCAGAAAGTTGTTGGTCTGCACGGCCCCCGCGTGCAGGAGGCATTAGGAGTAATTAAGAAGTTCTCAAAGATTCTCACCGCATCCAGTCGGGAGCTGGAAAGATCCGCGCGCTACTACCGAAACACGGACCGCAGCCAAGCCGAACGTCTGGATGCCACCTATCCGGAAGGATCAGGCGTACCTGCCTACAGTGATCCGTGGACAGGAAGTCCAAGCGACTTCAAGGACAGAACAGACGCAGAAAATCGACTCAAACCTCCTGGGGGAGGCGATGGGTACATTCAAGGACATATTGATGAATTCGATTTCAACCCTGCCATGAAGACGTTCGGCACACTCATGGACTTGACAAGCCCCACCGCTCTTGTAGCTGAAGGGATCAAACTTGCCTTCGGCAAAGACATCCTGGGCGGGATGTCGCAGTGGGTGGCAGGGGACTGGGAAAGCTACCTGGACTGCGCTGACGTGTGGGACAACCTGGCTAGTCTATGTGCTGACGTGTCCGAGAATGTGACGCACGGAAACTACACCCTGAGTTCTACTTGGTCTGGGAATTCCGCCGATGTCGCATGGGATTACTTTGACGCCATCTCCAGCAAGCTCGACGAAGCCCAAATTGCTTTCGAATCCTTGCGGGACAAGTATATTGAAATAGCAAGTTCGATCTTCGGGCTTGCTGAACTGGTAAAGGCAGGAGCTGCCACTCTGAGTGACATGGCGATCCAAGTAGCTGTCACTGCCGCAGCAAGCAGCGCTGCAGCCACTACCGGAGTCGGGCTAGTGGGAACTGCCTTGGGGGCCGCTGTAATTGCCAAAAGAATCTTTGACATGATGGACCAATACAAGAAACTTTTGGATGCATACGACTTGGCTCTGGCTGGAGTGAGCATCCTGTACAGCGCGGGTTCAACTTCTATGGCAGCAACAGAGAGTGGATTGAAATCCTTTCCCGTGCCCGGCGGAAGCTACGACAACGCTTCAGTTTGAAGCGATATCCAGAGAGAGAGAAATGGAAATCCAAAAGAAAAACCCCAATGAATGGCTCATCTCAAAACTTGCGCTATTCTTCGGGATAACCTGCCTTCTGGGTGCGGCAGGTGTAGCGGGAATCATATTTTTTGCCACTCGGGGAGGTCTCGATTTCTCAACTGCAGTCCTTCTGGGATCCTGGCCGATAGCCTCTGTTCTTGCTGCTCTCGGATGGAGGAGGAGGAAGATCTCCCTGTCCTTCGTCGCGCTCCTCGTCGTGCTGGCCGGACGACTCGCCGCAGGGCTCTTCGACCAGTAGACGCTCTTGATGAAAGGAAACCGGAAGACCCGCAGAACAGCAATCCAAATCCTTGAGAAACTGTACGGCGGGGAGTAGTAGAATTTTCTTTCCTCAGGGGCGGCCCTGCTGAACTCCACGAGATTTAAGGAGCTTCACCCGCTGCGGGGTGCGTACATGATGACGGCCATGCCGGCGAGGCAGACGAGGGCGCCGACGACGTCGAAGCGGTCCGGGCGGTAGCCGTCGGCGACCATGCCCCAGGCGATCGACCCGGCGACGAAGATCCCGCCGTACGCAGCCAGGACCCGGCCGAAGTTCTCGTCGTGCTGGAACGTGGCCACCAGGCCGTACAGGCCCAGGGCCACGACTCCGGCGCCGATCCAGGCCCAGCCCCTGTGCTCGCGGACGCCCTGCCAGACGAGCCAGGCGCCCCCGATCTCCAGGAGCGCGGCGAGGACGAACAGGGCCACGGAACGGGCGACGAGCACGGCAGGATCCTTCCGGCGGGTGCAGGGAGCTGCGGGGGTGTCGGGGCCTCGTGACAGTCTCCCGGCACCCGGCCTTGACCCTCGACCCGGTCGAGGCCGCAGAGTCCGTGGACGTGGAGAGCGACATGCGCAGCATCGGTGAGACGGCCCGGGAGAGCGGCCTGACGGTCAGTGCGCTGCGGTTCTACGACGGGGCGGGCGTCTTCTGCCCCGCGTGGGTGGATCCGCAGACCGGGTACCGCTGGTACCGGACCGATCAGCTGGCCGACGCCCGGCTGCTGTGCCGGCTGCGCCGGGTGGGTCTGCCGGTCGCGGAGATCCGGCTGGTGCTCGCGGCGCCGCCCGGGTCGGGCGAGGCACACCGGGTGCTCGACCGGCACCTGCGGCGCCTGGAGGACGGCCTGTCCGACGCGCGACGGGAGCTCTCCGCCGTCCGCACTCTGATCGACCAGAGGGAGAGCCCCATGAGCAGCAGCACGACCCGCACCGCCGCCACCCGGTTCACCGTCGGTGCCGCGGACCTCGCCGCCGCCCTGGACGCCGTGCGCTTCGCCGCCGCGGAGGACTCCGAGCACCCCGTCCTGGGAGGGGTGCTGTTCGACGTGGAGGGGTCGGTGCTGCGCGTGGTGGCCACCGACCGGTACCGGATGGCGGTCTCGCAGGCCGCGGTGCCGGCCCTGGAGGGCCCCGGCGCGAGCACGGTCGTGCCGGTGCCGGTCGTCGACGGCATCCGGGCGCTGCTGGCCGGCGGCGGGGAGGTGACGCTCACGCTGGACGGGGACCGGGTCGTGCTGGAGGCGGCGGCCGGACGCCGGCTGGAGGGGGCGGCCCTGGAGGGCGACTTCCCGGACTACCGCCGCCTGACCCGGATCGAGGCGTCGCACCGGACGGACGTCCCCGCTTCCGTCCTGCGCGAGGCCGTGGCGGGCGGCGCGTGCCGGACGGTGCACGAGGGGCACGAGATCGTCCTGCTCTCCGTCGGCCCCGGGGGCGCGGTCTGCGTCGTCACCGAGGACGGTGGGGCCGGCGACGACGGTCGGGGGCCCGCCGACGGGACGCGGATCGCGGTGAACCGGCAGTACCTGCTGGAGGCCATCGGCGCGGGGGCACCGGAGCAGCTGGTGCTGGAGACCGGAAGCCCCATCACGCCGCTGGCGATCCGGGACGCGGGCAACGACGGAACGTTCTCGATCCTCATGCCGGTCCGGCTGCCGTAAGGACCGGGACGGCTCCCGCTCCGGCCTCGGTCACGGCCCCGCCCCGCCCCGCCCCGGCTCCGGACACGCCGCCGGTCACGGTGGGGCGGTCCCCGCTTCGCCGGAGCCGTCGCACCGCCCGGGCTGCCGCCGGGCTGCCGCCGGAGTGCCGCCGGGCCGTCGCCGTCCCGGGTGATGTGCGGGCGGGAGGAGCCGGACGGGCGCCGGGCGGGGGTAGGCGTTCCTGTCATGGGATTCGACTTTCTGAACGACAGGCCCGCGCGGCCCCGCGGCCGTGTCCGCGTCTTCCGCCGCGGGCGCCCGGCGTGGCTGCTGTGCGGCGCGGCCGCCGCGGCGGTGCTGGTGGGCGGCTGCGGGGACGGCGGGGACGGCGGCGAGGGCGCCGCCACCTCTCCCCCGGCCGCCACGGCCACCGGGTCGCCCCGGACGGAGCAGCCCGGCAGTCCCGGGGGGACCGGGGCCACCGGGAACCTCACCGGGGACCGGGCCGAGCGGCAGGCGCTGGTCTCCGCGAGCAAGGTCGGCTACGGGCAGGCGGTCGACGACGCCGTGGCCGAGGTCGACGGCGGCAAGCTCGTCGACATCGAGCTGGACCGGGGGCGCGGGTCGGACCCGGTGTGGGAGGCGAAGGTCGCCGCGCCGGACGGCACCGTCCACGAGGTCACCCTCGACGCGGTCTCCGGGGACGTCCTGCGGTCGCAGGAGGAGCCCGGGCAGAGCGACGACGACCGGAAGGAGGTGACCGACCTGATCACCCGGGCCGAGGTCTCGCCCGACGAGGCGGGGAAGACCGCCACCGGGCGGAAGAAGGGCGGCCGGGTGATCGGGGCGGAGCTCGACCACCACGACGGCCGGGAGGACCACGACGGCCAGGACGGCCACGACGGCCAGGAAGGCCGAGGGGGCGGCAACCCCGTCTGGAAGGTGGAGGTGGTGACGCCCGGCGACTGGAATCTGACCACCTACGACATCGACGCCGTCAGCGGTGACGTCCTGAGCGAGAGCGTCGACCGCGACTGACCGGGCGGGGACCGTCCGCAGGGGGCCGGACGGATGACACGGGGACAACACGTCCACGGTGGGAGTAATGGGACGTGCGGCCGTCCGGGAGCGCGGTGATGCTGAGGACGTCTCATCCACGCATCCGCAACAGGGAGTTCCCATGCGTGCATCTCGTCCCCTGGGTCTTGTGGCCCTCTCTCTCGCCCTGACCGGTCTTCTCGGCGCCGGCACTGCCGTCGCCGCGGGCCAGGGCGACCCCGACCGCCACCACCGCTACATCGACGCCGAGGAGTGCATCGACGACGGCGGCCAGGTGGTGCTGGAGGAGGAAGCCGAGTTCGGCATCTGCAACGGCGGCGACTCCAACGGTGAGATCGTCGACCTCGACAACGACTACGACGACGACGACTACTTCGACGACGACTTCAGGCCCTTCGACGACAAGGGCGCGGCCAAGGCCAAGGGCCAGGCCAAGGCCTGAGGTCTGCGTCTCTGACCACAGACGGGTGTCCCCGTCCCGCTGCCGGGACGGGGACACCCGTCCGTGAGTTCCGCACCGTCAGCCGGGATCGAGGACGTCGACGGACAGCGGCCCCACCCTGACCAGGCACGAGCCGCAGCGGCCGTGGGAGCGGTCGAGGAGGATTTCGACCTTCCTGCCGGTGAAGCCGGTGACGGTCCCGGTCGTGCCCCGCAGGTACTGGGGAACGGCTGTGCGGTTGATGCGGACCCGGGCACCCAGGGGTACGGCGGCCATGGCCCGTTGGGCGTCCTTCTCCCGCACCTGCCGGTGGCGCTGCTGGATGGTGCGGGTGAGCAGGGGGAGGTGTGCGTCCACTGCTCCGGCCGTGATCAGGCCGACCATGGAGGCCACGTCGGGGGTGAGGGCGGATTCGAGGGCGGAGGCAGAGGCGGATTCAGGAGTGTGGGCGAGGACAGGAACCGGGCGGGAGCGGCGTTTTCTGCTCATGCCGGACAGCGTGGAGTGCGACTCGGACAACCTGCCCACAGCCTGTGGACAACTTTGCGCGGGCGGACGGATTTCCACAGGCGGACAACCCTTGCGGGTGAACGCCCCCGCCGGTGGGCGTCCGCACGCCGGTGGACGCACCCGCGGACGGGCGGCCCTCGGGCGGGTGTCCCCTCGATCAGGCGGCCTCACCGGCAGGCGGCTCCGCCGTGCCACCGCTCCGCCGTACGGCGCCTGCCGCACCCACCGCCCGCATGGGGGCCGGGCGGTGGGCGCGGCAGGACGTGCGGAGGAGCGGGACGTGCGAGGGAGCGGGACGTGCGGATGGGACGGTCCCCGCGCCGGGGCGGGCGGACGGCCGCAACCCCTGTGGGCACCTCGAGCGGACCGGGCGCCCGCCCCGGCACGGGGAGTCGGGACCGACGGCCCTGGTGCCGGGGGGTGTGTCACCAGGGCCGTCGGGACTCGGGAATCAGCGGGCGCGGCGCGCCCGGGCGGGGTGCGTCAGACGGTGACGCCGTGGTCGCGCAGCCACTGCACGGGGGCGACGGGGGAACCGCCGCCGGGGCGGACCTCCAGGTGGAGGTGCGGGCCGGTGGAGTTGCCGGTGGAGCCGACGCGGCCGATGGTCTCGCCGGTGGAGACCGTGCCGGAGGTCTTGGTCATCGAGGACAGGTGGCAGTACCAGATCTCGGTGCCGTCCGGCAGGGTCAGGATGATGCGGTAGCCGTAGGAGCCGGCCCAGCCCGCGGAGGTGATCTCGCCGCCGTGGACGGCGACGACCGGGGTTCCGGAGGGTGCGGCGAAGTCCTGGCCGGTGTGGTCGGCGGACCACATGGAGCCGGCCTGGCCGTAGCCGGCGGTCAGGGTGTAGTTGGAGGTCGGCTTGGTGAAGCTGGCGGCGAGCTTGGCCAGGCGCTCGGCCTCGGCCTTCTTCGCGGCCTCCTCGGCGGCCTTCTTCCGGGCCTCTTCCTCCGCGGCCTTCTTGGCCGCGTCCTCGCGGACCTTCTTCTCGGCCGCCTCCTTGGCGGCCTTCTCCGCCGCTGCTTCCTCCGCCGCCGCGCGCTCGGCGCTGTCGGCGGCGTTCTGCTGCTGGGCGGCCTGCTCGAGGATGCGGGTGCGCAGGGCCTCGCCGGCGTCGGAGGAGGCCGTGGTGGCGAGGGGGGCGGCGACGGGTGCCGCGGCGGTGTCGTCCTCGCCGGCGACCAGGGTGTCCAGGCCCGCGGAGGCGACCGACGACATGTCGGGGACGGAGATGGGCAGGGACGCCTTGCTCTGGGCGGTGGCTACGCCGCCCGCGCCCATCGCCGCGACTGCGGCGACGCCGAGGACGGTGGAGCCGCGGGAGATGGTGCGCTGCTTGGGGAGCCGGTGCTTTCCGCGCACTGCGGCCACGGACTCCTCCGTGGGGTTCCAGCCCCCCGGGCCGGCCTCGGGCAGGGAGGCGGTGGACCACATCTGGGCAGGCTCGTTCGACGCCACGACCGGCGTACTCCTTTCCTTCCTTCTCGCCTACCGGGTTAGCTGACGGGTTCGGAGCAGGAAGGTCTCCTACGGAGGGCCGGATGGTTACGGCTCCCCGATTCACCCCAAGGAAAGTGGTTCCCCGGTTCTCGCCGCGCCCTGGTGGGGGCGCTTTGTGATTCGGCGACGGCGCACGGTGCCGCCCTTCGACGGCGTTGCCGACCGCGCTGCGTTATCGAACGTTAATAGACGCACGGGCCGGATTCCAAGCCGTTCCGCTAATCATCCCGAGGATTCATCGGACAGATCGGGATCTTCGGTGCAGGATCGTCGAACGTCAGGTCTCGATTGGGAATTGACTGGATGTCAGTTGATGCACGGAGGCGTGACACGCGGTTGCTGAGCGTGATATCCGGATGTGACGATCATCGCCCCGTGCACCGTGACGGACCGTGGCGGCAAACGCCCCGCCGACGACCGCGGGCGGGCGGCACGCCGTGCCGTCCGCCCGCCCGTGAACGCTCCCCCCGCAGGTCAGGCGGTGGCGCCTCCCTTCGCCGAGAGGGGCGTGGCGACGTCCTCCAGGGAGCGCTGCTCCGCCCGCACCCCGAAGACCGCCGCGACCAGACCGGCCAGCACCATCAGCACGGCACCGATTCGGAACGCGAGGACCGTGTCCGCCACCACCCCGGACTCGGTCAGCTTCGCGAAGATCAGCGGCCCGCTGATGCCGCCGGCCGCCGTGCCGATGGCGTAGAAGAAGGCGATGGCCATCGCCCGGGTCTCCATCGGGAAGACCTCGCTGACGGTCAGGTAGGCGCTGCTCGCCCCCGCCGAGGCGAGGAACAGCACGGCGCACCAGCAGGCGGTCAGGGTCACGGCCGACAGGTGGCCGCCGTCGAAGAGCCACGCGGTGCCCAGGAGCAGCACCCCGGAACCGATGTAGGTGCCGGAGATCATCGGCTTGCGGCCGATCGTGTCGAAGAACCTGCCGAGCAGCAGCGGCCCCAGCAGGTTGCCGAAGGCGATGACGAAGAAGTAGTAGCCGGTGTTGCCGCTGGGGACGTCGAAGAACTTGGTGAGGATCGCGCCGAAGCCGAAGGTGATGGCGTTGTAGAGGAACGCCTGGCCGATGAAGAGCGCGAGCCCCAGCACGGCCCGCTTGGGGTAGCGGCCGAAGACGGTGCGGCCGATGGTGACGAAGCCGATGCTCTTGCGCTGCTCGATGGTGATCGCGGCGCCGGGCCGGGGCAGCCGGTAGCCCTTCTCCTCCTCGATCTGCCGTTCGACCTCGGAGACCAGTTCCTCGGCCTCCTCCCCCTTGCCGTGGATGAACAGCCAGCGCGGGCTCTCCGGCACGTGGCGGCGCACCAGCAGGATGACCAGTCCGAAGACGACGCCGAGGGCGAAGGTCAGCCGCCAGCCCAGGTCCTTGGGGAAGACGTCGGTGTCGAGCATGACGATGGACAGCAGCGAACCGCCCATCGCGCCGAGCCAGAAGCTGCCGTTGATCACCAGGTCGATGCGGCCCCGGTACTTGCTGGGGATCAGCTCGTCGATCGCCGAGTTGATCGCCGCGTACTCGCCGCCGATGCCGAAGCCGGTCAGGAAGCGGAAGACGAAGAACCACCAGGCGTCGAAGGAGACCGCGGTCAGGGCGGTGGCCCCCAGGTAGACCGCCAGCGTGACCAGGAACAGCTTCTTGCGCCCGTACAGGTCGGTCAGCCGGCCGAAGAACAGGGCGCCCGTGCAGGCCCCCGCCACGTACAGGGCGGCGGCGATGCCCGTCACCTGGGCGCTGCTGACGGCCAGTCCGCTGCCCTCCTCGGAGAGCCGCGAGGCGATGTTGCCGACGACGGTGACCTCGAGCCCGTCGAGGATCCAGACGGTGCCGAGACCGATGACGATCATCCAGTGCCACCGGGACCAGGGGAGGCGGTCCAGACGGGCCGGCACCTCGGTGGTGACGGTCCGCCCGCCGGCCGGCCGGGGCGTCGCGGTGCCGGGCGACCCCGACCCCGGGTCGTCCGGAATCCCCGGCCCCTGCGGACTCCCGGTGCCCGCCGCCTCCTGTCTGCTGCTGCTCATGGCCGCTCCTCGGTGCTCTCCGGCTGGACGTGGATGGCGTCTGCCCGGCGGCGGCGGGGCCATGCGGCGCAGCCCTCCGGCGCAGCCCTCCGGCGCAGCCCTCCGGCGGGCTCGTGCGGCGGGCTCGTGCGGCGGGCTCGTGCGGCGGCGGGGCCCTCCGACCGGCGGGCCGTCAGCCGCGGCTGACGGCGAGGAGCGCCATGTCGTCCTCGGTGACGCCGCCGGTGTGCCGGCGGACGTCGGCCAGGAGGTCGTCCAGCAGTTCCTCGGGGCCGGCGTGGGCGGTCCCGGACAGCCGGGGGACCGGGTCGTAGAAATCTCCGGCGGCGTTGCGGGCCTCGGTGAGGCCGTCGGTGTAGAGCAGCAGCAGCGCGCCCCGGGGGAAGTCGACGGTGTCCACCCGGTCCGGTGCCGCCGCCAGTTCGCCCATGCCCAGGGGCAGCGCGGCGTGCCCCGGCTCGACGGGCCGGACGGTCCTCCCGCCCGGCCCGACCAGCAGCGGCGGCGGATGGCCGCGGTTGACCAGCCGCACCTGCTGCGCGCCGGGCGGGAACTCGGCCAGCACGGCGGTGACGAAGCCCTCCGCGCGCTCGACCCCCGTCCGCAGGCCGATGTCCCTGTCCAGCGCGCTCTCCAGACGGCGGGCCACTCCGTCCAGGCCGGCCTCCTGCTCCGCCGCCTCCCGGAACGCCCCGACGGCCACCGCCACGGCCTCGACCGCGCCCAGGCCCTTGCCCCGGACGTCCCCGATCAGCGCCCGCACCCCGTACGGGGTCTGCTGCACGGCGTACAGGTCGCCGCCGATCCGGGCGTCCGCGTCGGCCGCGACGTAGCGGGCCGCCACGGTGAGCGGGCCCAGGCGCGGCGGCGGCAGCGGCAGCACGGCCCGCTGCGCGGCCAGCGCCACCGAGCGCACCGACTCCAGACGCTCGCCGTGGCGCCCCAGCATGCGGTTGACGTCCACGGCCAGGAGTGTGATCACGGCCGTGGTGAGCAGGTCCATGAGGCGCTGCGCGCCGCCGGCCCCGGGGGCCAGGGCGTCCACGACCATCTCGGCCGCGATCGCGGCCAGGCCGGTGAGCAGCGTGGCGCGCCACGAGAGGAGGGGCGCGGCGACCAGCGGGGCGGCGGTGTACAGGGGGGTCGCGGTCACGTCGGGCGGGGTGGCCAGGTCCAGGGCTGCGCCCAGCGCGATCAGGGCCCACGGGAGGCTGCTGCTGTAGCGCCACCGGGCGGTGAGAGGGTTCACGGCTCGGTCCTCCCCCCTCCTTCTCCTCGCGGGTGTTGCGTCCCCGCCCGGGCGGGCGGCCTTCCGGCGGGCGGCCTTCCGGCGGGCGGCCTGCCCGCGGACAACCTGCCGGCGGGCGGCCTTCCGGCGGACGGGACCGGACGGGCGGGGCCGGACGGGTCGGGGCGGTGTTCAGTAGCGGACGGCACGGGACAGCCGGGCGGTGACGCCCTCCGGCAGGTCGCGGTTGCTCCGTGCGACGGCCTTCGCCGTTCCGCCCGCCGGCACCTCGGGGAGGGCCACCACCACCGCGTCGTGGACCGTGCCGTCCGCGTCCTTGAAGTCGACCGCGACGCTGTACCGGTAGGGCTTGTCGGCGCGGTTGGTGACCGTGACGGTCGCGGTGGAGCGTCCCGATTCGTCGGTCCCCGTCCCGCCGACCCGCACGTCGCCCCCGGCGTCGGTGCCCTCCCGGACCTTGTCCAGCACGGACTGGGCGGCGGCGGTCGCCGACCGGGCGGCCTCGCCGGGGTCGGGCGCCTCACTGCCGCAGCCGGCCGCCGACAGGGCGAGGAGGACGAGCAGGAGGGCCGCGGCCGGTACCGTCGCCGCCCTCGGAGCCGCGAGGACCGCGAGGGCGGCGGGGGCCGCCGGGGCCGCCGGGGCCGCCGGGGCGGCGGGGGCGGCAGGGCTGCCGGGGGCGGCGGCCGGTCGTCCGTGCGGCCCGCCGGAGCCTGCGTACGCCTCGTGCCCCTGCCCTGTCACCGCGTGTCCTCTCGCCGTCGGCCCGGTGCCGTTGCTTCCCGTCCCAAGGCTGAGGGGCGGCGGGTGCGTCGGCTACCCGGGCGCACCCGGACGGGGGTGTGCCGGGCCGGAGGGGCGGCGCGGCCGGCGCAGTTCGGCGCGGTCCGCGGCGGCCGCGCCGTCCGACCACCCCTCGGCGTCGCGCCCCTTGAGGGAGTGGCTGGTGGTGGAGGGGAACATCCGGTCGGCGGCGTCCTCGACCGCCTCCTCGCGGGCCGCGAGCACCGGGAGGAGCCGCTCGGCGGGCAGGGACGCGCCCGGCCCTCCGCCCTCCATGCCGTCCGCCGCGCCGGCTGCTCCGGCCGCGGCGTCGCGGACGGCGTGCCCGGCGGCATCGGAGAGCCGCTGCCGGATCCGCCCGGCGTAGGAGATCAGGAACGACTGGCGGTAGTCCTTGGTCCTGGCGCGGCCGCCCCCGCGCCGCGCGGACTCCCGCCCCGCCACCGCGCGGGTCATCGCGGTGGTCGCCTGGAGCAGCAGCGAGGTGTGGAGCAGTTCCACCGCCTCCAGGTCCGTCCCGAAGCCCACCACCGTGGAGAAGCCGAACTCCGGGGACCACACGGTGCGGCACCGGTTCGCGGCGGCGACCGCGTCGAGCAGGGACGCCTTGGCCGCCTCGTAGGGCGCGTCGACCCCGATGCGGACCGACGCCGGGACCTCCTGCGGGCCGCTGCCGCCGGCCGCGAGCAGCGCCTCGGAGATGCTGTAGCGGGACATCAGCTCCTGCGCCTTGGCGGTCAGGGCCTCGGCCTCCTCGCCGTACTCGGTGGCCTCCGCCTTGGCGAGCAGCGCCCGGATCCGGGCTGGGATCCGGCCCCCGCCGGAAGCGGTGCCGGAAGCAGTGCCGGCGGAGGGGCCGGAAGCGGGTGCGGAGGGGCCGGGGGCGGCGGGGGCGTCGACCGGGGGGATCGCGGGGAGCCGGGCCAGCAGGCGCAGGACCCGCAGGACGCAGCCGGCCGTTCCGAAGCGGCCGGTCGACTCGCGGCGCCCGGCCGCGTCGAGGAACTCCGCGTCGTCGCCCCACCCGACGGCGGCCTCCAGTTCGTCGAGCTGCGCCGTCCATCGGGGTCCGGGACCGGGCAGCGGCTGCCGCCGGTGCTGGGCGGCGACGAGGTCCACGGCGAGCCTGACGTGCGCCGGCTGCAATTCGCGGCGGACGACGCGGACGAGGTCGGCGGGCTGCCAGCCGCGCCGCCAGCAGCCGTCGACCAGCTGCTCGGCGCGGGCGAGCACGGCCCGGGAGACGTGCGGCCAGCGGTCGCCCGCGGCGGCGAGCGGGGAGGCCGCCGAGTCGACGGCGTCCTCCAGGTCCTGCTCCGCGGCGCCCAGCACCGCGTGGAGCGCGGTCTCCACAGCCTCCGCCGCTGCCTTCTCCGCAACCGCGTCCCCGGCGGCCGTCCCCGCCGTCGCGTCCCCGGTCGCGTCCGTCCGCGGCGGCCGCGGTTCCTGCCTGCCCCTGCCCATGCCGTCCCCTCCACCGGGTGCCCGTCCCGTCCCATCCTCCAGCACGCCGGGAAACGCGCCGAGGGGCGCCGGAGCTTTCGCTCCGGCGCCCCTCGTCAGGGTGCACGGCCCCCGGGCCCCGGTGCACAAGGAAGGAGATTGTGCACCGGGCCGCCCGGGTCGGACCGAGTTCCTCGGACCAACGACTCCGAGGGGGCGGGGTCCCGTGTCCGGGAAGTGGCGCCCCTGCCCGGAGCTTCCGGGTCAGAGCAGGGAGAAGTTGAACTGCTCCGCGCGGTTGTTGTTGCCGGCCTGGCAGATGGTCTGCGCGCCCGTGTCGTTCAGGAGGGTGACAGGGAGCAGGGCCAGGAGGCTGGCGCCACCCTGCTTCGGCTCGGCCGGGCAGTAGTTGGCGTTGATGTGGTTGTCGCCGTCCTCCTCCTTGAAGTAGGTGTTCTTGTGGTCCTCGCGGCTGTACCGGTGGTCCTCGCGGTCGTAGCGGTGGTCCTCGCGGTCGTACCGGTCGTTGTCGCGGTCGTACCGGTTGTTGTCGCGGTCGTACCGGTTGTTGTCCTCGTCGCGCTTGTTCTCGTGGTCGCGAGCGTTGTCGCTGACGGAGGAGTAGGACCCCTCGTCACCGGTGTTGGCGAGCGCACCGCCGGCGGTGCCGAGGACGGAGGCGCCGACAGCAGCGACGACGACGGCGGCCTTCGCGATTCGCTTCATGGAAATTGCTCCCTGAAAGGTTGGGACTGGGTTCCGGTCCCTGGGGACTGGTGTCATGCCTAACGATGCCGTTTTTCGACGGATACGCACCTACACTCGTTTGGAGCTAATCCCCGCCACAACCTGGGGTTCTTTGCCTATACGCCCCTGATCACGCCCCTCGCAAGTGTGAAGGAATACCGCCCTCCTGGCGGAGCGTCGGAACTCTTCGGGCCGGTTGCGGGCCGATCCCGCGGGTTCGGATTTCCTTGTCCCGGCCTCGTTCTTCGCCCTCCCGGAGGGTGGGCAAGGGCCCTGAGAGCCCGTCGAATGCCACGTCGAACCCCTCGTCACGGCATCCGCACCGAGGCGTTCCCGGGCCGATTCCCGCAGACGGACGGCCTGTCGGGCCGGGAAACCGGTGACGCGGAGCGGGGAGGAGGGGACACCCGCCGCGGTCGGCGGTGCCGGCGGCACACCGTCAGGGCCGGGGCCGGGTCCGCGCCGCGCACGGAATTCCGCCCGGCGGCCGACGCCTCCATTCACGGGACGGCGGCGAGAATGCGGACGGCCACCCCTGACGGCCGGAAGGGATTGCCCGGGAAATCGGTATCCACCGCGCGACGGCCGTTCTCGGACCGGCAGGCGCGGCGCACATCGCGGATGACCACGCCATCGGAAAAATGACCGCCGAACGGCTGATTCCGCTGCGCGGATCGGTGAAAAAACTCAAGGAACATCCGGCTGCGACAACGCACCTGTGCGCCTACGCACCGGAACAGCTGCTGCCCGTACTCCCGAGGAGGAGGACGCCGTCCGCGTGGAGGAGGCGCGGTTCCGGGCCGCTGCGCCGGCTTCCGCAGGACGCCCGTCCGCCCGTCCGCCCGCCCGCCGCACCCCGGCCCCCGGCCCCCGGCCCCCGGCCCCCGCCAGGTGATACGCCGACACACGGGCCCTCCGAGGAGGAAGGAAAAAAGAGAAAGGATTCCCCGCAGACACGTACGAAATGCACAGGCATGGCGTTCCTGTACACGCCGTCGCATCCTGGCACTGTGCCGAGGCCGACCGAGAAAACGTCCGCCGGTGCCGCGAGCAGCGGCGCGGGACGGGTCGAGCGCGCGGCCGTCCCCCCTCCCAAGGTGCGCATCCCCTTCACCACCGCGGCCTCGGTCACCCGGCAGCGGCTGATGCGGCTGATCCCCGCCGAGCCCCCGGCCGTGCCCGGGGAGGGCCCCGACGTGCTGCTGCTGTGCGCCCCCGCCGGGTCCGGCAAGACCACCCTGCTCGCCGACTGGGCCCGGCAGGTCGCCGTCCTCCCGGACGCGGAGATCGGAGAAGGACGGCCCGGGGAGGAAAGCTCCGGGAAGCAGGAGGAGGGGACCGGGAGGGAAGGGGCCGGGACGGAGGAGGCCGGCACCGTGGGCGCCCGGGGCCGCGCCGTCGTGGCGTGGGTCTCGCTGGACGCCGACGACAACGACGTGTTCCGGCTGTGGTCGGCCCTGCTGACCTCCCTGGAGGCCACCGGCGCGTGGGGCCCCGGCAGCACGCTGCACCGGCTCGCCCCTCCGCACGGCCCGGTCGAACCCGGCTTCCTGGCCGCCGTGGCCCGCGCCCTGGAGGAGGCCACCGCCAGGGTCTGGCTGGTCCTCGACGACACCCAGGAACTGCACGACCCCGACGCGCTGCACAGCCTGGGCGAGCTGCTCAGGATCACTCCGGGCGGCCCGGCGGTGGTCCTGTCCGGCCGCGAGGAGCCCCCGCTGGCCCTGCACCGGCTCCGCCTCGAGGGGAGGGTGCGGGAGATCCCCGCGCACGAGCTGACGTTCACCCGGGAGGAGGCCGAGCGGCTGCTCGACGCCTCCGGTGTCCGGCTCCCCCCGGACCGGCTCGGCCTGCTGGTCGACCGGACCGAGGGCTGGGCGGCGGGCCTGCGGCTGGCAGCCCTGTCCCTGCCGGGCGCCCCCGACCCGTCGGCGGTCATCGGGGAGTTCTCCGGCGACGACCGGGGCGTCACCGACTACATCGTCGGCGAGGTCGTCCACCACCTGCCCGCGCACGTCCGCCGCTTCCTGCTGGACACCAGCGTGTGCGACCGGCTCTCCGTCGGCCTGGCCGCCGCCCTGTCCGGGCGCGGCGACGCGGGGGAGATCCTGGACCGGCTGGAACGCGGCAACGTGCTCACCGTCCGGCTCGGCCGGACCGGCGACTGGTACCGGTACCACTCCCTCCTCCTCGGCTGCCTGCGCGCCGAACTGCGGCGCGGCGACATGGCCGCCTGGCTGCGCCTGCACCGCACCGCGGCCCGCTGGTACGCCGGCCACGGCATGCCCGACGAGGCCCTGGAGCACGCGGTCGCCTCCGAGGACCCCGACCTGGCGGCCGAGCTGATCGAGGCGCACGGCCCCCACCAGATCCTCGGCCGGGGCGGCGCACCGCTGCGGCGCCTCCTGGCCGGCGCCCCCGCCGGACTGACCGCCCGCCCGGCCGTCGCCCTGGTGTCGGCCCTCGCCTCCCTCCTGAGCGGCGACCGGCCCGGCGCCGAGGCCCGGCTGCACGCCCTCGGCAGGACGCCCGCCGACCACCCGCAGCGGGCCCTGCGGGTGCTGCACGCATCCATCGAGGTCAACCGGGCCCGCCTGGGCGGGGACGTCCCCGCCGCGCTCGCCCGGCTGGACGCCGTCGGCACCGGCCCCACCGGCAACCCGGACATCGACCTGATCGCGCTGGTCGGCGCGGGCACCGCCCGCATGTGGCTGGGCGACCACGACACCGCGGAGCGGAACCTCACCGACGCCCTGCGCCTGGCCGGCGCCACCGGCCTGGACTACCTCGCCCTGGTCTGCCTGGGGAACCTCGGCGCCGTCGCCTCCTGCCGCAGCGACCTGGGCGGGACGGACCGCCGCGCCCGGGCCGCCGTCGAGTTCGCCGCCTCCCGCGGCTGGGAGCACACCTCCACCTGCGCGTTCCCCTTCGGCCTCCTCGCCTGGGCCGCCCACCAGCGCCTCGACACCCGCGCCGCCCGCGAGTACGCGAGCACCGCCATGTCGCTGCTGCACGACCACATGGAGGCCACGGTCGAACTGAGCGTGCGCGCCACCGACGCGGCGGTCGCCGCCGACACCGCAGGGGACGCGCACTCCGCCGCCGCGCGGATGCACGAGGTCTGGCTGCGCATGGACCGCAGGCACTCGCCGCCCTCCCTCATCGCCTACTCCGCCCCGGCCGTGCAGCGGCTGGCACTGCAGGTCGGCGAGACGGCCTGGGCCGTCGGGGCCGTGCAGCGGACGCGGACACTGCTCGGCCCCGGCGGCGAATGGCTCCTGCTGCGGGCCGTCGCCCGGGCGCACGGCGGCCGGCCCGACGCCGCCCGCCGGGTCCTGCGGCCCGTCCTGAACGGCTCCGCCCCCTGCGTAGTGGCCACCACCGCCGTCCACGCCTGGCTGCTCGAGGCCGTCCTCGCCGAGCGCTCCGGGAACACCTACCGCTCCCACGAGGCCGTGGCCCGGGCCCTGGAGGCCGCCGCGCCGAGGGAGATCCTGCGCCCGTTCCGCGACGCGGGAGAGACGGTGCGGACCCTGATCGCCCGCGGCACCGGACGCTTCGGACGGCACGAGGCCTTCGCCGCCCGCCTGCTCACCGCCCTGCCCGTGCCCTCCGCGGCCCCGGCCGCGCTCACCGCCAGCGAGCAGCGGCTGCTCCTCGAACTGCCCTCGATGCGCACCACCGAGGAGATCGCCGCGGCCCTCCACGTCTCCCCCAACACCGTCAAGACACACCTGCGCGGGATCTACCGCAAGCTCGGCGTCCGCAGCCGCCGCGACGCCATCACCGCCGCACGCCGCCGGGGACTGCTGTAGGAGCGGGGCGGAGCAGTCCGGCCCGGCGGGGGCGGTCCGGGGCGGCAGGGGCGGTCCGGGGCGGCGGGGGCTCCGGGCCCGGGGCCCCCACCTGCGGCACCTGCCCGATCAGTCCGCTTTCACCCGGTCCGGGTGAGGCGGTGGTTCCGGCTTCCCGGGAGAGTCGGAAGCACGGTCCACCGCCCGTAGGAGGTCGACATGGCATGCGGCGCAGTCACGGAGCAGCCCTGCGTACCGAACGGTTGCGGACCCACCTGCCGGGCCTTCGAGGTGCCCTCCGCCCGCGGCGGCTCCTCCGCCCGCGGCGACCGGGCCGACTGGTCCGTCATACCTCTCCGCGGCGAACTCGACCTGGTCACCGGTCCCCGGCTCAGGGCGTGCCTGGACCGCCACCTCGCCGCCGGCCGGTGCCGGATCGTCGTCGACCTGTCCGACGTCACCTTCATGGACTGCACGACCCTGGGCCTGCTGGTGCGGGCCCGCAAGGAGGCGAGGACCCGCAGCGGTGCGGTCAGGCTGGTCGCCGGCCGTCCGCAGGTCCTCATGCTGCTGGACATGACCGGGATGCGGCACTCCTTCGAGGTCCTGCCCACGCTCGAGGCGGCCCTGGCGGACTGACTTCTCCCGCCCCGCCCCGGAGTCGGGAAGCCGCGTGCGGCGTCCGCGGACTAGCCTTGACACGGGGGCGGACCCGCCGTCCGGCCGTTCCGCCGCACGGGGGCCGCGGGGGCCGCAGGGGGGTGGAGGAAGACCCTTCCGGGAGGCTCACCATGACATTCGTGCAGATCGTCGAAGGCAAGACCGACAGGTGGGACGAGATGGACCGGCTCATGGACGCATGGGCCGAGCAGACCAGGGGGAAGCGGACGGCCACCCACTCGATGGTCGGCCGGGACCGGACCGACACCGGCCACTGGGTGGAGATCGTCGAGTTCCCCTCCTACGAGGAGGCCGTGAAGAACTCCCGGCTCCCCGAGACCAACCGGGTCTTCGAGCAGCTGGTCGCCCTGTGCACCGAACCCCCGACCTTCACCGACCTCGACGTCGTCCGTGACGAGCAGCTCAACAAGGAGACCGCCCGCCGGTTCTTCCAGGAGGTCGCCGGGAGCGGCGGCGCCCCCTCCGCGATCGGCGAGCTGTGCACCACCGACTGCCGCAGCCACGACCCCGCCGAGGGCAGGGAGGTCGTCGGGCTCGAGGACTTCGAGCGGGCCGTCGAGGCGTACCGCGAGGCGCTCGGCCTCGTCTTCACCGTCGAGGGGCAGGTCGCCGAGGGCGACGAGGTGGCCACCATCTGGAGGGCCCGGGGCGTCCACCGGGGCGAGTTCATGGAGATGGCGCCCACCGGCAAGCACGTGGAGTTCTCCGGCACGACCGTCCAGCGGTTCCGCGACGGGAAGATCTGCGAGAGCCGGTGGCACTGGGACGCCCTCGGGCTGCTCCGGCAGATCGGCGCCGTCGGCGTCTGACGGCCGGAGCCGGGGCCGGGCCGGGCGCCGGACGGCCGCCGCCGTGGCCCGGTCTCAGTGCCGGCCGGGGACGACGTTCTGGTTGAGGTGGAAGAGGTTGCCCGGGTCGTAGTGCTCCTTGAGCGCCCTCAGCCGCAGGTACTTCCGCGTCCCGTACGCCTCGCGCACCCGGTCCTCCCCCTCGTCCATGAGGAAGTTGACGTAGACGCCCGTCTCGAAGGGCTCCAGGGCGGTCCGGAACGCCCTCGCCCACTGCCGCTCCTGCGCGAAGCCGCGCTCGGTGGCGCAGGTCGCGTTCAGGCTGAAGGTGTGGCCGGCGTCCCGTCCGTCGAAGGCGGTCTCCTCGGCGCCCACCCGTGCGACCGCCCCGCCCAGGTGGAAGACCGGGAAGCTCGTCAGCGGGGAGGTGGAGCGCGGGGCGTGCGCCGCGGTGATGTCGATGACCCGGTCCCCGAGCCGGTGGACGTTGCAGGAGCGGAAGTAGTACCAGTGGCCGTGCGGGAAGGCCGGGTCGAGCATCGCCTGGTGCTCCACGAACGGCCTGGGCGCGCACAGGTCCAGCAGGGGCGGGCCGAACCCGCGCAGCGGCCGGACCACCCGCTCCCCCTCGTCCACCTCCCCCGCCCAGCAGCACACCACCATCACCACGGGCCTGCCGTGCAGTTCCCGCGGGAGGTCCGGTGACGGCAGGAGCCTGCGGTGGATCACCGCCGTGGTCATACCGTCCGGCACCTGCTCGATCCAGTCGCGGTAGAAGTGCATCACGCGCGCCGACTCCGCCATCGGCCACACGACCGGCCCGGCCAGCACGACCGGCCCCACCGGGTGGAGGCGGAACTCGAACTCCGTGGCGATCCCGAAGTTGCCTCCTCCGCCGCGCAGTCCCCAGAACAGCTCCTCGTTGCGCGTGGCGCCGGCCGTGACGAGCCCGCCGTCGGCGGTCACCAGGTCCACCGACAGCAGCTGGTCGACCGTCAGTCCGTACTTGCGCATCAGCCAGCCGATGCCGCCGCCGAGCGTGAGGCCGGCGACCCCGGTGTGCGTGACCACGCCCGACGGCACCGCCAGGCCGAACCGCTGCGTCTCCCGGTCCATCTCCCCGAGCAGCACGCCCGCCTGCACCCGGACGGTACGGGCCTCCGGGTCCACCCGGATCCCCTTCATCGGCGACAGGTCCGCCACCACCCCGTCGTCGCACACCGAGTGGCCCGGGAAGCTGTGGCCGCCGCTGCGCACCGCGAGCTCCAGCCCGGTCCGCCGTACGAACCGCAGCACGGCGACCACGTCCGCGACGCAGGTGCAGTAGGCGATCAGCGCGGGGAAGCGGTCGACCGAGCCGTTCCAGACCCGGCGGTCCTGCCGGTAGGAGGGGTCGCCGGGCCGTACGAGCCGGCCCCGGAAGGAACCCTCCAGGTCGCGGAACGCCGCACGGTCAAGCCCCGCTGCTCCGGTCGTGGCATTCATCGCCGCTCCTCACCGCCGCGCCGGCGGCACCGCCGCCGGCACTGCAGAAACCACCACAGGGACGGCAAACCCCGTGAGCCCACCGAAAGCGACGGACACCTCCGAGTCTGGCACCGGCAGACCGCGGATTCCTCCGGATGCCGAATCCGATTTGTCCGTTTCGAGCAACCCCGGGAGCGTTGACGGCCCGGGCGCACGCACGGCCCCGGACCGCTCCCCTTCCCATTCCCTTTCCCCGACGAGATCGGTGAGGTCGTCGATGCAGGCAGCAGGCCCCCCTTCCGGCCCGGCGGTCGCACAGGCCCGGCCCGCCCGACGGACGGACCCGCGCGCACGGGCCGCCGCCCTCCCCGCGGGCGGCTCCGTACTCTGGCCGGCCGCCGTCGCCGCGGCCTTCACCGCCTGCCAGTTGCTCCTCGTGGTCCCCGGCACCGGACTGGGGTGGGACGAGACGGTGTACGTCAGCCAGGTGAGCCCACAGGCCCCGGCCGCGTTCTTCAGCGCACCGCGGGCCCGGGGCGTCACCTTCCTCGCCGCACCCGTCACCGCCCTGACCGACTCGGTGACGGTACTGCGGACATGGCTGGCGCTGCTGTCCGGAGCGGGCCTGCTGCTCGCCCTCCTCCCGTGGCGCCGGCTGCTCCCGGCCCCCGTGACGGCCCTGGCCGGCGCGCTGTTCGCGAGCCTGTGGATCACCCTCTTCTACGGCCCCCAGGTGATGCCCAACCTGTGGGTCGCCCTGGGCTCGCTCGCCGCGGTCGGCTGCTTCCTGAACGCGGTACGGGCCGCCGAACGGACTCCCGACGGCACGGGTACGGCAGAGACGGCGGGCACGGCAGGAACGACGGACAGGGCGGGCACGGCGGACAGGGCGGACACGGCGGCCGCCGCGGGCCGGCCCCTGCCCCCGGGCCGGCGCCGGCGCCGGCGCCGGGGCCGGCCCGGGCGTGCGGACCTGGCCGGGCTGGGGGCAGCGGTCGCCGTCGTCGCCCTGATGCGTCCCTCCGACGCGGTGTGGCTGGTCCTGCCCCTGGCCGCCGCGGCGCTCGCGGTACGGCCGTGGCGGCACGCCGCCGTCCTTGTCGTCCTCGTCGGCGGCCTGCTCCTCGGCGGCGCGGAGTGGGCCGTCGAGGCCCAGCTCCGCTACGGCGGGCTGTTCACCCGGCTGGAGCGGGCGAGCGAGATCCAGGGCGGGATCGGCCTGACCGCGGACCTCGCCCGCACCGCCTTCGACGACCAGGTCCGGGCCCTGGAGGGGCGGGCCCTGTGCCGCCCGTGCGACGTCCCCTGGCGGTACCCGACCACCGCGCTGTGGTGGTTCGCCCTGCCCCTGCTCACCGTCGGCGGCGTGGTGGCCGGGGCCCGCACCGGACTGCGGGCGGAGACCCGGCTGCCGGTCCTGGCCGCCGGGTCCCTCGCCGTGCCCTACCTGCTGCTCATCGACTACGCCGCGCCCCGCTTCCTGCTCCCCTCCTACGCCCTGCTGGCCGTGCCGGTGGCCGTCCTCGTGACGGCCGCGGCGACCGCGGCGGGCCCGCGGCTGCGGCCCGTCGTCGCCGCGGTGACGGCCCTCGTCCTGGCGGGCCACCTGGCGGTCCAGTTCGCCGTGCTCGACAGGGCGGTGGAGCGCAACCGCGCCACCCGGCAGACCAACGAGCGGATCGCCGCCGCCCTCCACGACCGGGGAGTGCGGCCGCCGTGCACCCTGACCGGGCAGCACGCCGTCCCCCTCGCCTTCCACACCGGGTGCGCCTCGCGCCAGGACGGCGGGCACGACGGCAGCATCACCGACGCCCGCCTGCGCGCCCTCGCCCGCGCCGAGCCGCTCGCCGTCCTCGTCGCCGGGGACCACTCACCGCCCGGCTGGGCCCGCGACTGGCCCGTCCAGCCCCTCCCCGACCTGCCGGGGGTGCCCGACCTGCGCGCCCACCTCTCCCCCACCGCGGTCGAGGCCGCCTCCCGCCCCCGGTAGACCGGGTGCGGTGACGACGCGGCCGCCCGCCGCCCGCCGTCAGGCGTCGAAGCGGTGGCGGGCGGTCTCGATCTGACCGAGGTACTGCTGGGTCCAGTCGCACATTCCGCCGACCACCGCCCGCAGGGCCCGGCCCGGCTCGGTGAGGGTGTACTCGACCCGCGGCGGGACGGTGGGGTGCACGGTGCGCACGACCAGGCCGTTGCGCTCCAGCATGCGCAGGTTCTGGGTGAGCATCTTGTGGCTGACCCCCTCGACCTCGTTCCGCAACTCGTTGAAGCGCAGGGTGCGTTCACCCAGAGCCTCGAGGATCAGGAACGCCCACTTGTTGGCGATGTCGGAGAAGATCTCCCGCGCCAGGGAGTCGGCGCGCCTCAGATCCGCTTCCTCGGGCAAGCCGCTGAACTGCTTGGTCACCATGAGGTTCCCCAGTCACTGAAAAGTGCGTTCTTCCATGTCAGCCGCCACTCTCCTACGGTTCCCAAGTAACCACAAGAGAGCAAGAGGGCTTGTGCGGGCCCACCACGCCCGCACGCCCGAGGAGGCAATCAGCATGGCCATCACCCTGGTGAACCCCGGTGGACTGCCGGAGATCGACGTCTACCGGCACGTGTCGATCGCGTCCGGCACGAAGCTCGTATTCGTCGCCGGACAGGTCGCCCAGGACGCCGAGGGGAACGTCGTCGGCGAGGGTGACTTCGCCGCCCAGGTCGAACAGTGTTACCTCAACGTCGGCACCGCCCTGGCCGAGGCCGGCGGCTCCTTCGACGACCTGGCGAAGCTGAACGTCCACGTCGTCGGCTGGACCGCCGACAAGATGCCCGCCCTCCTGGAGGGGATCTCCCGGGCGGCCGAGAAGCTCGGAGTCACCCCGGCCCCGCCGGCCACGCTGCTGGGCGTTGCGGCACTGGCCGCGCCCGAGTACCTGGTCGAGGTCGAGGCCGTCGCGGTTCTCGACTGAACGGGCGCTCCCCGGAAGGTGCGTCGGCCGGCCGCCGAAAGGTGAGCCGACCGGCGCACCTTTCGGTGTTCACCGGCCGTACCGGGCGTACCGGGCGCACCGGGCGCGAGCGCGCGGCGGCGAGCGCGGAAACGACGGAACCCCGTCCGAACCGGTCGGCGGGGTTCCGGAGATGTACTGCTGGTGGGCCGCCAGGGGCTCGAACCCTGAACCTACGGATTAAAAGTCCGCAGCTCTGCCAATTGAGCTAGCGGCCCCGGAGGGAAGCCTACCGTCCTCGGGCCGGTGGGTGTCCACGGCATTCCGCCGACGGCCGACGGCGGGCGGGGCCCCGCGCCGTCCTCGTCCCTGCGGTTCGCGTCCACCACGTTCTCGAACCGTCCGGCCGGTGAGCCGGCGACAGCTCCCGTCGCCGCCCGGCCCGGAACGGCCGTCACCACCCGCCGGAGCAGCGGCGGACGGCGTGTCCGGTGCCACCCGCCCCACCGTCGCCGTCGCGAACGCAAGCACATGGAGGGGTCCGTGGGGCGGCTCACGGCCCCGACCGCGTCACGGGCCGGGGACCGGGGGTACGGGACGGGCCCGCCCGATGCTCTCGGGGAGCATCGGGCGGGCCCGGGGTGCTGCTGCGGCCGTGGAGGCCTCGGTCAGCCGTTGCGCTTCCAGCGCGGCTTGTCCTGGCGGCGGTCGAAGGAGGAGCCGCTGCTGCTGCCGGTGCCGCGGTGGTCGTCGCGGCGGCCGTAGGACGGACGGCGGTCGCGGTCGCCGGAGAAGGGCCGGCTGTGCGAGCTGCCCGGGCGGTCCTCGCGACGGTCGCGGTTGAACGGGCGGTCGCCGCCGCTGCGGTTGTCCCGACGGTCGTCGCGGTTGAACGGACGGTCGTCACGGTTGAACGGACGCCCGCCGCGGTCGTCCCGACGGTCGCGGTCGAAACCACGGCCACCGCGGTCGTCACGGTTGTCCCGGTTGAACGGACGGTCGTCCCGGTTGAACGGACGCCCACCGCGGTCACCGCGGTCGTCCCGACGGTCGCGGTCGAAACCACGCCCGCCGCGGTCGTCACGGTTGAAGGGGCGCCCGCCGCGGTCGTCCCGACGGTCGCGGTCGAAACCGCGCCCACCGCGGTCGTCACGGTTGTCCCGGTTGAACGGACGGTCGTCCCGGTTGAAGGGGCGCCCGCCGCGGTCACCGCGGTCGTCCCGACGGTCGCGGTCGAAACCACGCCCGCCGCGGTCGTCACGGTCGCGGCGCGCGAAGTTGCCGCGGTCGTCCCGGCGCTCGCGGTCGAAGCCGCGCCCACCGCGGTCGTCACGGTTGTCCCGGTTGAACGGACGGTCGTCCCGGTTGAAGGGGCGGTCCTCGCGACGCTCACGGCGCTCGAAGCCGCGCTCCGGGGCCTCGGCGGCCGGGGTACCGGTCCGCTCGGCGGCCGGGGCCTGCGCCGTCTCCGCGACGGTGTCGGTCCCGGTGGTCTCCGCCACGGTCCCGGTGGCCTCGACGGCGCCGTCCTGCTCCCCGTCCGCGTCCGCGGCCGGGCCGTCCTGGACGGTCTCGCCGCGCTCGCGCGCCGCGCGGGCCGCCAGGCGGTCGGCGTCGCCGCGCAGCTCGGTCGCCCGGCGCTGCAGCTTCTCCAGGCTGCGGGTGAGGTCCTGGACCTCCCGCTCGGCCTGCGCGGCGGCGTTGGCCGCGGCCTCGGCCTGGACCTCGGTCAGTGACCGGGCACCGGTGATGCGCTTGAGGTCCTCGTCGAAGACCCCGCCGGCGATGTGGCGCGTGGCGTCGACGCCCGCGTCCTCCATCAGGCGGAAGGTGGAGCGGCGCTGGTGCGGAAGGACCAGGGTGACCACGGTGCCGCTGCGGCCGGCGCGGGCGGTGCGGCCCGAGCGGTGCAGGTAGTCCTTGTGGTCGCCGGCCGGGTCGACGTTGAGCACGAGGTCGATGCCGTCGACGTGGATGCCGCGGGCGGCGACGTCGGTGGCCACGAGGACGTTGACGTAGCCGTCCTTGAAGTCCGCGAGGACGCGGGTGCGGGCGCCCTGGGTCATGCCGCCGTGCAGGGCGTCGGCGCGCACGCCCGCCTCGCACAGCTGCTCGGCGACCCGGTCCGCGCCCATCTGGGTGCGGACGAAGATGATCGTGCGGCCCTTGCGCGCCGCGATGGCGGCGGTGACCGGCGCCTTGTCCTTCGGCTTCACCACGAGGATGTGGTGGGTCATCGTCGTCACCGCGCCCTGCGCCGCGTCGACCTCGTGGACGACGGGCGAGGACAGGTACCGCTTGACGAGGGTGTCGATCTCGTTCTCCAGCGTCGCGGAGAACAGCATGCGCTGGCCGCCCGGCGGCACCAGGTCGAGGATCTCGGTGACCTCGGGCAGGAAGCCCATGTCGGCCATCTGGTCGGCCTCGTCGAGGACGGCGATCGAGACCTGGTCGAGGGAGCAGGCGCCGCGGTCGATCAGGTCGCGCAGGCGGCCCGGGGTGGCGACGAGGACGTCCACCCCGCGCTCGAGCGCGTAGATCTGACGGGGCATCGAGGTGCCGCCGCAGACGACCTTGAGGTTCAGGCCGAGCACCGAGCCGTAGGGCTCGAGCGCGTCGGAGACCTGCATGGCCAGCTCGCGGGTCGGGGTGAGGATGATGCCGCGCGGGCGCTTGGCCTGGGTGCGGCCGTCCTGGGCGAGGCGGGTCAGCAGCGGCAGGCCGAAGCTGAGGGTCTTGCCGGAGCCGGTGCGGCCGCGGCCGAGGATGTCCTTGCCTGCCAGGGCGTCCGGGATGGTCGCGGCCTGGATCGGGAAGGGCGTGGTCACGCCGCGCTTGGAGAGGGCGCGGACGATGTCCTCGTGCAGACCCAGGTCGCCGAAGGTGAGGCCGGGCTCGTCGGCGGCCTCGGTTGCCTCGGTCGTCTCGGCGGCCTCGGTCGTCTCGGGGGCCTCGGTCGTCTCGGGGGCCGTGTCGGCGTCGGTCACGGTGACCGCGGTGGCGTTGATGTCGACGTCGATGTCGATGTCCTCGTGCCCGGGCACGACGGAGCGGTCAGAAGCGGTAATGGACATGCGAAAGCAGAACCTTCCGGAAACTCGGCACGCGCCAGCTCCCGCAGTTCGCATAAGACCGCCTCGATACGGCCAGACCACGGAATGTACGGAACGCGCCACACGGCGCTCTTCGGATTCGGCGCCGGGCAATGGGGGCAAACGATCTGCCAGCATACGCACCTGCCCACCGATACGCCAAATCGCCCATGCCCGTGCTGTTCCCGGCCCGTTCCGGGCCGGTCCCAGGACGGTCCCCGGCCCGCTCCCGCGCCGGTCTCCGCCGCAGGCCGCGCGCCGTCCGGACCGCCGCCCCGGTCACGGCGACTGGTCGCCACCCCCGCCGCCGCTCTCTCCGCCGGTTCCCTCGCCGGGGGCGTCCGAGGCCGGCGGGGTGGTGGGTTCGGGTTCGGGCTCGGGTTCCGGGTCGGGCGCCGGGGGCTCGGAGACCGTGGGGCCGGGTGCGTCCGGCTTCGGCGACCCGGGTTTCCCGGGCTTTCCCGGCCTGTCCGAGGGCCGGGACCCGCCGCCTCCCGAGTGCTTCCCGTCGTCCGGTTCCCGGCCGGCCCCCGGGTCGGCGGTCCCCGTCCCCTCGTCGCTCCCGGAGGGGGACCTCCGGTCCTCCTCGCTCCCGGCGCCCCGGACGCCCGGGACCCCCGGCAGCGGACCCGCGCCTCCCGGCAGGCCCCCCTCTCCGCCGACGACGGACGAGGAGCCGATGCCGGTGTCGTCGGCGCGCTCCCCCGCCGACCCCTGCGGGCCGGGGCGCCGCTGCGGCTCCCCGTCGACGCTCATGCAACCGCCCAGGGCCAGCAGGGCCGGGAGGAGGGCGGCGGCGCACCGGCCTGCTGCACCGCGGGGGAAGCGGGGGAACGGGAGCATGCGTGACCTCGGGGGCGGGAGGGGACGGGGCGCGTTCCCGTGTCCAACGCCACTGCCCCCGGCCAGGACACGCCCGGCGGGGAGACGCCCGGCCCGCGGGTCCGGTCCCGCGGGCGGGCCCGGCGGGCCGGTTCGGCGGGCCGGCTCAGCGGGTGAGGGCCGTCCCGAGGAGCACTGCGGCGAGGCCGGCCAGAACGGAGGCGGCCGCGTTGGCGGCCGCGACGAGCCCCCGGCCGCTCTCGGCCAGCCGCAGCGTCTCGTAGCTGAAGGTGGAGTACGTGGTCAGGGCCCCGCACAGGCCGGTGCCGAGCAGGATTTGGACGTCCCGGCCGGCGGCGCCGGAGGCCGCCAGCCCGGTCAGGAGCCCCAGCGCCAGGCTGCCCGCCACGTTGACGGTGAAGGTTCCCCAGGGGAAGGCGGAGTCGTGCCGGGCCTGCACCGCGCGGTCGACGAGGTAGCGCAGGGGGGCGCCGACCGCGGCGCCGGCCATCACCAGCAGCCAGTTCACCGTGCGTCCCCCCGCCGTCCGGAGGGGGCCGGCGGCGCGGCGCGCCGGACGAGCCGGCGGGTGGCCGCGGCCGCCGCCCACACCGCGCCGAGGGCGGCTGCGAGCGTCGCCGCCGCGTAGCCGAGGGCGGCGGCCGCGTCGCCGCGGGTGAGCAGCCCGGCCACGTCGGCGGCGTAGGCGGAGAAGGTGGTGAAGCCGCCGAGCACCCCGGTGCCGAGGAAGGGGCGGACCAACGGGTGTCCGGCGCCGCGCTCGGCGACCAGCACCATCAGCACCCCGATCAGTCCGCTGCCCACCGCGTTCACCCCCAGCGTGCTCCAGGGGAACGCCCCCGCCGGCACCGGCCACAGCAGTGCGGCCCCGTGCCGGGCGGCCGCTCCCAGCGCTCCGCCGACCGCGACCGCGCCGAGCACCGCGAAGGGGTGGGCCGTCAGTTCGGCCCGCTGCTGGGGGAGGTGCAGGTCGACGTCGGGGTCGACCGGCTCGCCGGAGACCACGCCCGGGCCGTCCGGCCCGTCCGGCCCGCTCGGCCCGTTGGGGCCTTCGCACCCGGGCTGCTGCGGCCGCGGAGGTGGCGGTGTGCGCATCCCCCCAGTATCCGCGCGCACGGGCGTCCGTCCGTGCACGCGCAGTCCGGCTGCGGCCGGCCCCGGGGCCGCTGCCGCTGCCGGTCCGGGTCAGGCGTAGCCGAGGGCGTGCAGCCGCTCGTCGTCGATGCCGAAGTGGTGGGCCACCTCGTGGACGACGGTGATCTCGGTCTCCGCGACCACGTCCTCGCGGGTCTCGCAGATGCGCAGGGTGGGGTTGCGGTAGACGGTGATCCGGTCGGGGAGCACCCCGGCGTACCACTCGCCCCGTTCGGTGAGCGGGGTGCCCTCGTACAGGCCCAGGAGTTCCGGGTCGGAGGGGTCGGGGTCGTCCTCGACGAAGACTGCGACGTTGTCCATCAGGCGGGCGAGCTCGGGCGGGATCCGGTCGAGCGCCTCGCCCACCAGTTCCTCGAACTCCTCGCGCGTCATCTCCAGCACAGCGCCATTGTCGGTCACCCGGGGGCCGCGCCACGAGTCCCCGCGTCCGAATACCCCGTGCCGCGACGGGGCATAGGTCGGCAATGGCCCGAGTGTCCGCAGTCCTCCGAGCGCTCCGACCGCCCCGGCTCCGCCGCCCCTCCCGTACCTCGGCCGCCGCCCCGTTCCCCGTCGTCCTGCCCGCCCCGGGGCCGCACCCCCTCCGGCGCGCGCTGGGGCTGCTCGCCGTGACGGTGGCCGGCGGGTGCATGGGCCTGGGTTTCGTGGGCGGCGTCGAGCAGCCGGTGGGACCGGTGGACACCGTCATGTCGCTGCGGCCGTCGTTCACCGGCGGCACCGAGGTGGCGGTGCCGCCGCTGGGCTCGCTGGAGCTGAGCAGCCATCACGCGCCGCTGCGCCTGCGGGTGGACGTGGACCGGCTGGACCCGGAGCGGGCCGGCGCCCTCGTCGACCGCCCGGAGCGGCTGGCCGGGCTGGACGAGGAGGTGGCCCGGGACGTGCGCAGCGGCGCGACCGCCCTGGTCCTGCGCTCCTCGGCCGCCGCGGCGGGCGGCGCCGCGGCGCTGGGCCTGGCCGTCTACCGGCGGCCCCGCCGGGCCCTGCTCGCCGGCGGCCTGGCGCTCGCCCTGATGGCCGGCAGCGGCCTCGCGGCCCGGGCGACGTGGAACCCGACGTCGGTCCTGGAGCCGAAGTTCTCCGGCCTGCTCAGCAGCGCGCCCAACGTGGTCGGCAACGCCCGCAGCATCGTCAGCGACTTCGACGCCTACCAGCAGGAACTGGCCTCCCTGGTCACCAACGTGACCAAGCTCTACGAGGCGGCCTCGTCCCTGCCCGCCTACAGCCCGGACCCGACGACCCTGCGCGTGCTGCACGTCTCCGACATCCACCTGAACCCGGCGGCCTGGGAGATCGTCCGGTCGATGGTGGACCAGTACGGGATCGACGTGATCGTCGACACCGGCGACCTGATGGACCACGGCACGAAGGCCGAGAACGGCTTCACCGAGTCGATCGGCACGCTCGGCGCGCCCTACGTGTGGGTGCGCGGCAACCACGACTCCGAGGAGACCCAGAAGGCGGTGGCCCGGCAGAAGAACGCCCACGTGGTGGACGACGGGAAGGTCGTCACGGTCGAGGGGCTGCGGATCGCCGGGATCGGGGACCCGCAGTTCACCCCGGACCGCTCAGTGGTCCCCGCGGGCGACCCGGCGGAGCGCCGGGCCGGGCGCGAACTGGCGGCGAGCATACGGGCGGAGAAGGCGCTGGGGCGGCCGGTGGACATCGCGGTCGCGCACAACCCGGTGGCCGCCGCGGAGACCGCCGGCACCGTGCCGCTGGCCCTGGCCGGGCACACCCACCGGCGGGACACCTCCGTCCTGGAGGGAGGCACCCGGCTGTTCGTGCAGGGGAGCACCGGTGGCGGCGGGCTTCGCGCGGTGGAGGACGAGGTCCCGCAGGAGGTGCAGGCGTCGGTCCTGTACCTGGACCGCGACAGCCACCAGCTGCAGGCGTGGGACGACATCACCCTCGGCGGCCTGGGACTGAGCACGGCGGAGGTCTCCCGGCACCTGCCCCCGGAGGGGCTGGAGGACGGCAAGTCCGGCGCGGAGCCCTCCGGCGCGCCCGGTGCCGACGGCGCGCCCGGGCCGTCCGGGGCCTCCCCGGAGCCGTCCGGCGGGGCGGGGACCGGCAGGCAGGAGGAGGGCTGAGAGGAGGGCGGAAAGGGGCCGGGGAGACGGCCCGGCGGCCCGCCGGAAAGCGTTTTGGCAGATCGCTCCGGCATCCCATATGCTTCTCACGTCCCCGACGGCAGCAACAACGCCAAGGTGGGCCATCAGCCCTCATCGTCTAGTGGCCCAGGACGCCGCCCTTTCAAGGCGGTAGCACGGGTTCGAATCCCGTTGGGGGCACGCAACACCCTGTGCGAGAATGTTTCGCACGAGGTCCTGTGGAGCAGTTTGGAGTGCTCGCCACCCTGTCAAGGTGGAGGCCGCGGGTTCAAATCCCGTCAGGACCGCTGCGGCTGGGTAGCTCAGTTGGTACGAGCGTCCGCCTGAAAAGCGGAAGGTCGCCGGTTCGACCCCGGCCCCAGCCACCGCAGACGCGAGGCCCCTTCGGAGGATTCCGAAGGGGCCTCGCGTCGTTCGGCGCACCGGCGCGTGCGCCGGCGGCCCGGCGGCCCGGCGGGGGAGGTCCCGGCTCCTCCCCCGCCGCGGGGCCCTCCCGGAAGGCTGCCGGAAAGGGTCTTCCCCCGGGGGCCGGACGGCCGCGGGGGTGCGGGGGTGTGGTCTTCGCCACGTACGGCGGAGCCGGTCCGCGTGCCCGGGGCAAAACGGTTCGGCCGCTGCGGGGCGGAGGTGAGATCCTGGGACCCCTATGTCCAGTTCTTCGACTGCCCCGGCCATCGCCGACCTCCTGGCTCGGCTTCCCGAACTGACACTGCGCGACGAGCGGCGGCTGCGCCGGCGGCTCGACGGCGCGCGCAGGATCCGCGACGCGGAGTCCCGGACCAAGGTCCTGGCCGAGATCACCGCCGACCTCGACCAGGCCGAGCTGCGGGTGGAGCAGCGGCGCGCGGCCGTGCCGAGGATCACCTATCCCGAGGCGCTGCCGGTCAGCCGCAAGAAGGACGACATCCTCGAGGCGATACGCGACAACCAGGTGGTGATCGTCGCCGGCGAGACCGGGTCGGGCAAGACGACCCAGATCCCGAAGATCTGCCTGGAGCTGGGGCGCGGGGTGCGGGGCCTGATCGGCCACACCCAGCCGCGCCGGATCGCCGCCCGCACGGTGGCGGACCGGGTCGCCGAGGAGCTGGGGACGCCGCTGGGCGAGGCCGTGGGGTGGAAGGTCCGCTTCACCGACCACGTCGGGGCGAGCACCCTGGTGAAGCTGATGACCGACGGCATCCTGCTGGCCGAGCTCCAGCAGGACCGGATGCTCCAGCAGTACGACACGATCATCATCGACGAGGCGCACGAGCGCAGCCTCAACATCGACTTCATCCTGGGCTACCTCAAGCAACTGCTGCCCAAGCGCCCGGACCTGAAGGTCGTCATCACCTCGGCGACCATCGACCCGGAGCGGTTCTCCCGGCACTTCTCCGACGCGCCGATCATCGAGGTGTCGGGCCGCACCTACCCGGTGGAGGTGCGCTACCGGCCGGTCGTCGACCCGGACGCGGAGGACCCCGACCCGGACCGCGACCAGATCACCGCGATCTGCGACGCCGTGGACGAGCTGGGCCGGGAGGGCCCGGGCGACATCCTGGTGTTCCTCTCCGGGGAGCGGGAGATCCGCGACACCGCCGACGCGCTGAACAAGAAGAACCTGCGGTTCACCGAGGTGTTGCCGCTGTACGCGCGACTGTCCTCGGCCGAGCAGCACCGGGTGTTCCAGCAGCACACCGGCCGCCGGATCGTGCTGGCCACCAACGTGGCCGAGACCTCGCTGACGGTGCCCGGCATCCGCTACGTGATCGACCCGGGCACCGCCCGCATCTCCCGCTACAGCCACCGCACCAAGGTGCAGCGGCTGCCGATCGAGCCGGTCTCGCAGGCCAGCGCCAACCAGCGCAAGGGCCGCTGCGGCCGCACCTCGGACGGCATCTGCATCCGGCTGTACTCGGAGGAGGACTTCCTCTCCCGGCCGGAGTTCACCGACCCGGAGATCCTGCGCACCAACCTGGCGTCGGTCATCCTGCAGATGACCGCGGCGGGCCTGGGCGACGTCTCCGCGTTCCCGTTCATCGACCCGCCGGACCCGCGCAACATCAAGGACGGCGTGCAGCTCCTGGAGGAGCTGGGGGCGCTGGACCCGAAGGAGAAGGACCCGCGCAAGCGGCTCACCCCGCTGGGCCGCAAGCTCTCCCAGCTGCCGGTGGACCCCAGGCTGGCCCGTATGGTGCTGGAGGCCGACCGCAACGGCTGCGTGCGCGAGGTCATGGTGATCGCGGCGGCGCTGTCCATCCAGGACCCGCGCGAGCGCCCCGCGGACAAGCAGCAGGCGGCCGACGAGAAGCACCGGCGCTTCGCCGACGAGAACTCCGACTTCACGGCCTTCCTCAACCTGTGGAAGTACCTGAAGGAGCAGCAGCGGGAGCTGTCCTCGTCCGCGTTCCGCCGGATGTGCCGCAACGAGTACCTGAACTTCCTGCGGGTGCGCGAGTGGCAGGACATCTTCCAGCAGCTGAGGCAGGTCGCCCGCACCATGGGCATCCACCTGGACGACAAGGACGCCGACCCGCAGCGGGTGACGCTCTCCCTGCTGGCCGGCCTGCTCTCCCACATCGGGCTCAAGGACACCGACAAGAACGAGTACCTGGGCGCCCGCAGCGCGAAGTTCGCGGTCTTCCCCGGGTCGGCCCTGTTCAAGAAGCCGCCGCGCTGGATCATGTCGGCCGAGCTGGTGGAGACCTCCCGGCTGTGGGCCCGGGTCAACGCCCGGATCGAGCCGGAGTGGATCGAGCCGCTCGCCGGGCACCTGCTCAAGCGCACCTACAGCGAGCCGCACTGGGAGCTCAAGCAGGCCGCCGTGATGGCCTACGAGCGGGTCACCCTGTACGGGGTGCCGATCGTGGCGCAGCGGAAGGTCAACTACGGGCGGATCGACCCGGAGGTCTCCCGGGAGCTGTTCATCCGCCACGCCCTGGTGGAGGGCGACTGGCGCACCCACCACAAGTTCTTCCACGAGAACCGCAGGCTCCTCGGCGAGGTCGAGGAGCTGGAGCACCGCGCCCGGCGCCGCGACATCCTGGTGGACGACGAGACGCTGTTCGACTTCTACGACGAGCGGATCCCCGAGCACGTCGTCTCCGGGGCGCACTTCGACAGCTGGTGGAAGAAGGCCCGGCACGACTCCCCGGACCTGCTCAGCTTCGAGAAGTCGATGCTGATCAACGAGAAGGCCGGCGGGGTGGCCGCGGCCGACTACCCGGACTTCTGGGTCCAGGGACCCCACCGGCTGCGCCTGACCTACCAGTTCGAGCCCGGGGCGGACGCCGACGGCGTCACCGTCCACGTGCCCCTGGCGATCCTCAACCAGGTGGTCCCGGACGGCTTCGACTGGCAGATCCCGGGTCTGCGCGAGCAGCTGGTCACCGAGCTGATCCGCTCCCTGCCCAAGCCGGTGCGGCGCAACTTCGTGCCCGCGCCGAACTACGCCAAGGCGTTCCTGCAGCGGGTGGAGCCGGGCGACGAGCCGCTGACCGCGGCGCTGGGCCGGGAGCTGCAGCGCATGGCGGGCTTCCCGGTGCCCGAGGACGTGTGGGACTGGGCGAAGGTGCCGGACCACCTGCGTCCGACCTTCCGGATCGTGGACGACCGGCGGCGCAGGCTGGCCGAGGACAAGGACCTGGAGGCGCTGAAGCTGAGGCTGCGGGCGAAGACCACCGCGGCGATCTCCGAGGCCGCGGCGGAGAAGGGCATCGAGCGCGGCGGCCTGACCTCCTGGACGGTCGGCACGCTGCCGCGCACCTTCGAGCAGCGCACCCGCGGCAACACCATGAAGGCGTACCCGGCCCTGGTCGACGAGGGCTCCTCGGTGGCGGTGCGGCTGTTCGACACCGAGGCCGAGCAGCGGGCCGCCATGTGGGCGGGCACCCGCCGGCTGATCCTGCTGGGCGCCCCCTCCCCCGCGAAGTTCGTGCAGTCGAAGCTGGACAACCGGTCGAAGCTGACCCTTGGTCACAACCCCCACGGGAGCGTCCAGGCGCTGCTGGACGACTGCGTCTCGGCGGCCGCCGACCGGCTGATGGCGGCGGCGGGCGGGCCCGCGTGGGACGAGCCCGGTTTCACGGCGCTGTCCGGCCGTGTGCGGGCCGGCCTGCCCGACGCGACGGCGGAGACGGTCGCGGTGGTCCTGGAGGTCCTCAAGGCCGCCCACGCGGTCGAGGACCGACTGCGCAGCACCAACAGCCCGGTGCTGCTGCCGGCCCTGGCGGACCTGAGGGAGCAGCTGGCCGCCCTGATCCCCCCGGGCTTCGTGACGGCCACCGGGCGGCGCAGGCTGCCGTCCCTGGTGCGCTACCTGGTGGCGATGGACCGCAGGCTCCAGAAGCTGCCCGGCGACCCCGCACGGGACCGGGCGCGGATGGAGAAGGTGCACGCCATGCAGGACGCCCACCGGGAGCTCCTGGACCGCCTGCCGAAGGGACGGCCGGTGCCGGAGGAGGTGCGGGAGATCCGCTGGATGGTCGAGGAGCTGCGGGTCAGCTACTTCGCGCACGCCCTGGGCACCCCGCAGCCGGTCTCGGACAAGCGGATCCTCAAGGCGATCGAGCGGGCGGGGGGCTGAGGACCGGCGGGCCCGGGACACTTCCCGGGCCCGCCGGAAAGCCGATTCGACCTGGGGTCCCGCGATGCAGTACTGTCTGTCTCGCGCCAAGCGCAAAGCACCAGCGAAACCTGGTCCTGTGGAGCAGTTTGGAGTGCTCGCCACCCTGTCAAGGTGGAGGCCGCGGGTTCAAATCCCGTCAGGACCGCACAGCGAACGGCCCGGATTCCCGAGAGGGAGCCCGGGCCGTTCTTCGTGCGTGCCCCGGGGCGCGGCGAGGGTGCGGCCAGAGGTGCACTCCGGGGCGTGCTCCGGGCGGGTGCGCGGCGGGGGTCCGGGGGCGCGCCTTCCGACCGCGTGCCGGCGGCCCGGCGGCCGGGCCCCGGAGCCGAACCCCGCGGCCGGCGGCCGCATCCCCCTCCACCGCCCGGCACGGGCCCCTCCGGGACTTCTCCGGCACCCCGGGGATCACCGACGGTTATGTGACGCGAGTCACACGAATTGGGTCCCGATCAGTGTGAGCCAGGCGACTCGCCGGTAATCAGAAATTTAATATGTAAAATTGCACTACCTCTCAGAAGTGCCCGAAGTTCCCCAGCGGGACACATGCCCGGCGCACAAAAAAGATCACGTCGGACCCGGCGGAGTCCGACGTGATCTCAGCTGAAAACCCTGATGGAGACAGGGGCCTCACGGGCGGACGGCTCCGGGTTGGGGGACCCGGACGTCCGCGGGGTGTCTCAGGCCTCGCTGCGCTGCTGCGGAATGCCCGCGAGCAGCGCACGGACCTCCGCCTCGCGATAGCGGCGGTGGCCGCCGAGCGTGCGGATGGACGTGAGCTTGCCGGCCTTGGCCCAGCGCGTGACCGTCTTCGGGTCCACGCGGAACATGGTGGCGACCTCAGCCGGGGTCAGCAGCGGCTCGGCATCAGGGGTGCGAGCGGTCATGAGCGGCCTCCTCGGGAGAACCGAACCAACACGGTTCTTTCCTCTAAATTCTGCACCTTGACCCGCGCTGCCCGGAATGAGCGGACGCGGGCCGAGTCGGTAATAGGACGAACGGCTTGTCCTCGGCACTACAACTACACCATCAGTCCAGCCTCGTCGGCCAAACCGATGGAATTGCCCTCTGAGGTGTTCAACCTCGACGGAAGCCGATGGACCGGGCCATAGCGGACAGTCACTCCGGGGTAACCATCAGTCACAGCATGATCGGCCGCATCAATTCCAGCCCCTCGGGGAGCCGTTGTCCTATTTTGACACAGGACGTGGCCAAGAGGGCAAGTGATCTGCTTAGTGCTCTCCGTCACGCTTTACACCATTGCCCCGGATCGGGCAGGGCTAACGCAGCGGATGACATGCCGTCAGAGAGACGTCAGCTGGCGTACTGGAGCTCCCGGACACCGCGCCAACGGGCCGTCAGCCGCTCGTACGCACGCCCGGCCGCCACGCCGTCGCCCTCGCGGAGCGCGGCAAGCCCCTCCCCGACGTCCGCGGCCGACCGGTCCTGCGCAAGCCGCCCCTCGGGGATCACGTGCACGAGGCCGCCGTAGTCCAGCTCCACCAGGGAGCGCGGATGGAAGTCCTCGAGCCAGCGCCCTACATCTACCAGGCTTTCGATCATGGAGTCCTCCTCCGAGGCCTCCCGCAGGGCCCGCAGGCCCCGCGCGACCCTGCGGCGGGCCTGGGCCATCGGCGTACGGTAACGCAGCGAGGGCACCGGCCGGGGCTTGTCCGCGCCCTCCTGCGCCCCGGCCCCCTCCGTTCCGGCCCCCTCCGCCCCGGACTCCCCGCCGTCCGCGACCGGACCGCCGAAGCCGGCCGGCTCGTAGACCCGTTCCGCGTCGTCGAACAGCACGAACCAGCGCACCGGCACGTGCCAGGCCGCGGAGCGGATCCACGGCCGCGCATCCGGGTTCTCCCCGCGCCACCGCTCATGGTCGGCCTCCAGGCGGCCGCGCACCGCGGGCGGCAGCAGCGCGTCCAGCACCGCCGGCGGCAGCTCCTCCTTGAGCTCCTTCAGCGCCAGCCACCCCCGCAGCCTGGTGCGCCAGGGGCAGACGTGGACGACCCCGCCCACCTCGGCCACGAACGCCTCCCTGCTCTCCCGGTCGGGAACCGGGGCCTGGGGGACCCGCGCCAGGCCCGCCAGCGAGGCGCGCAGCTCCTCCTGCGCGCCCGGGGCGGCACCGCGCCCCGCATAGGCGTACCAGTACGACCGCTCCGGCTCCGGGAAGGCCGCCAGCGGCTCGTAGACCCGTAGGTACGAGGCGTACGGGACCATTACCGACGAACGCGCCACGCTGGCTCCCTCACCGCCTCGGACCGGACACCGCCGCTCGCATCGTCGCACGTCCGGTGTCCCTCCGAGGAAGGAACAACTGCACAACATCGGCACACCGGGCATGGGCACCGGGCCCCCCGCGCTCTACTCTGACCTCACCAAAGTCCCAGCGGCCCACCCGCAGCCGCGGGACGCCCATCTCGGCATCGGGAGTCACCACAGTGACCGACGTACGTCAGGCGAACGGCACGGACAGTGTCGTCACCAAGCTCTTCAGGTCGGAGCAGGGCGGCCACGAGCAGGTCGTGCTCTGCCAGGACAGGGCGAGCGGCCTCAAGGCCGTCATCGCCCTCCACTCGACCGCCCTGGGCCCCGCCCTGGGCGGCACCCGCTTCCACGCCTACGCCTCGGACGACGAGGCGGTCGAGGACGCGCTGAACCTCGCCCGGGGCATGAGCTACAAGAACGCCCTCGCCGGCCTGGACCACGGCGGCGGCAAGGCCGTGATCATCGGCGACCCCGCGGTCGACAAGTCCGAGGAGCTGCTGCTGGCCTACGGCCGGTTCATCGCCTCCCTCGGCGGCCGGTACGTCACCGCCTGCGACGTCGGCACCTACGTCGCCGACATGGACGTGGTCGCCCGCACCAACCCCCACACCACCGGCCGCTCCCCCGAGAACGGCGGCGCCGGCGACTCCTCGGTCCTGACCGCCTACGGCGTCTTCCAGGGCATGCGGGCCAGCGCCCAGCGCGTGTGGGGCGAGCCCACGCTGCGCGGCCGCCGGGTCGGCGTCGCCGGCATCGGCAAGGTCGGGAACCACCTCGTGGAGCACCTGGTCGAGGACGGCGCCGAGGTCGTGATCACCGACGTGCGCCCCGCGGCCGTGGACGCGGTCCGCGCCAAGCACCCGCAGGTGGCCGCGGTGGCCGACACCGGCACGCTGGTCCGCGAGCAGCTGGACGTGTTCGCCCCCTGCGCCCTGGGCGGGGTCCTGGACGACGCCACCGTCGCCGCCCTGTCCGCCAAGGTGGTCTGCGGCGCGGCCAACAACCAGCTGGCGCACCCGGGCGTCGAGAAGGACCTGGCCGACCGCGGCATCCTGTACGCGCCCGACTACGTGGTGAACTCCGGCGGCGTGATCCAGGTCGCCGACGAGCTGAACGGCTTCGACTTCGAACGGGCCAGGGCCAAGGCGTCGAAGATCTTCGACACCACCCTGGCGATCTTCACCCGTGCGGCCGCCGACGGCGTCCCGCCAGCCGTGGCCGCCGACCGTCTGGCCGAGCAGCGCATGGCGGAGCGCACGCCCGCCGACCGCTGGATGCCGCCCACCGCCTGACCCCGCCCCCTCCGGCCCTCCCGGGGCCGCGGGGCGGCCGACGGGTCCCGGGGACGGCACGGCGGCCGCCCGGCGGCCCGTGTGCCGCCGGGCACGCAGGCCTGCCCCGGAAGGCGCCGCGGGGCCGTTCCCGGCGGCCCGGAGCGCCCGGGACAGGCCGACGGAGGCCCACCCGCACCACTCGGTCCGGTCAGAAGGTAAAATCTCGGGTGACCAGCCGGTACAGGGCTGAAACGGCACTCCTTAGCGGGCGCGTCGTGCGGGCGACGTACCGTACGGCTGCGGAAGCAGGTACCGTTGAAGCCATGCGGTCCGGTCTCTCATTTGAGAGACCGTTCCAGATCATGAACGCGTGTCAAGACTCGGGGCCGTCGAGCCCCGTCGTTGAGGGGGTCGAGCCATGGGGCGCGGCCGGGCCAAGGCCAAGCAGACGAAGGTCGCCCGCCAGCTGAAGTACAACAGCGGTGGGACGGACCTTTCACGTCTGGCCGAAGAGCTGGGCGCATCGACATCACGGCCGGTCAATGCCGAGCCGTTCGATGACGATGACGAGCTGAACGATGACCCCTACGCAAAGTACGGGGCGATGTACAACGACGACGAGGACGAGGACGACGAGGGGCCGAACCCCTCCTCGTCACGCCGCCGCGCCTGAGTTCCGCGCACAGGATCGTCTTCCGGCCGGTCCGGGGCCCCGCCCCGGACCGGTGCTTTGTCGTCTCAGGCCGGGTGGTCGCCGGTGAGGGTCACCGCCTCGCGGTGGTCGCCCCGCTCGGTGACGCCGCCGAGGACCCATGCGTCCACGTCGCGGTCGGCCAGTGTGGCCAGCGCCACGTCGACCGACGCCTCGGGGACGACGGCGACCATGCCGACGCCCATGTTCAGGGTCTTCTCCAGCTCGGGACGGGCCACCGAACCGAGCTCGCCCACCAGGGTGAAGACCGGGTCCGGGGTCCAGGTGGAGCGGTCCAGCGAGGCGTGCAGGTGGTCCGGGACGACCCGGGCCAGGTTGTTCGCCAGTCCGCCGCCGGTGATGTGGGAGAAGGCGTGCACCTCGGTGGTGCGGGTGAGGGCCAGGCAGTCCAGCGAGTAGATCCTCGTCGGCTCCAGCAGCTCCTCGCCCAGGGTGCGGCCGAACTCCGGCACCTCCCGGTCCAAGGCCCAGCCGGCCGTGTCGAAGAACACGTGGCGGACCAGGGAGTAGCCGTTGGAGTGGAGGCCGGAGGCGGCCATGGCGATCACCACGTCGCCCGGGCGGATCCGGTCCGCGCCCAGCACCCGGTCGGCCTCGACCACGCCGGTGCCCGCGCCGGCCACGTCGTACTCGTCCGGGGCCAGCAGGCCGGGGTGCTCGGCGGTCTCGCCGCCGACCAGCGCGCAGCCGGCCAGGGCGCAGCCCTCGGCGATGCCCTTGACCACCGCGGCGATCCGCTCGGGCACCACCTTGCCGGTGGCGATGTAGTCGGTCATGAACAGCGGCTCGGCGCCGCAGACCACCAGGTCGTCCACGACCATGCCGACCAGGTCGCGGCCGATGGTGTCGTGCCGGTCCATCTTCTGCGCGACCGCGACCTTGGTCCCCACCCCGTCGGTGGAGGTGGCCAGCAGCGGGCGCTCGTAGCGCTTGAGGGCGGAGGCGTCGAAGAGCCCGGCGAAGCCGCCGAGGCCGCCCACGACCTCCGGGCGGGTGGCCCTGGCCACCCACTCCTTCATCAGCTCGACGGCGCGGTCGCCGGCCTCGATGTCCACGCCTGCGGCGGCGTAGCTGGCACCAGTCATGGGGATGGTTCCTTCAGGTGTCATTGCGGGGGTCTGCCGCACGGGGCGGGAAGACCGGACGGGCGGGGCTCGGCCCCGCGGCGCCGGGCCCCTGCGGTACGGGCCCCGCGGGTGCGGAGCCCGTCTGCGCGGGGCCCCGCCCGGTGCGGGACCCCGTCTGGCGAGGGGCCCCTACGGACGCCGCAGCGCGTCCGCGGCCCCCGCACCGCCCAGCAGGGTTCCCACGCCGTCCACGTCCGGCTTGGCCGGCGCGGAGGTCTCCTCCTCGAGGAGGTGCTTGCCCAGCAGCTCCGGGTCGGGCAGGTCCATCGGGTACTCGCCGTCGAAGCAGGCGCGGCACAGGTTCGGCCTGTCGATGGTGGTCGCCTCGATCATCCCGTCGAGGGAGATGTAGGCCAGCGAGTCCGCCCCCAGCGAGGTGCCGATCTCGTCGACCGACAGGCCGTTGGCGATCAGCTCGGCGCGGGTGGCGAAGTCGATGCCGAAGAAGCACGGCCACTTGATGGGCGGGGAGGATATGCGGATGTGCACCTCCGCCGCGCCCGCCTCCCGGAGCATCCGGACCAGGGCGCGCTGGGTGTTGCCGCGGACGATGGAGTCGTCCACGACCACCAGGCGCTTGCCCCGGATGACCTCCTTGAGCGGGTTCAGCTTGAGCCGGATGCCGAGTTGGCGGATCGTCTGGCTCGGCTGGATGAAGGTGCGGCCCACGTAGGAGTTCTTGACCAGGCCCGAGCCGTAGGGGATGCCGCTGGCCTCGGCGTAGCCGATGGCCGCCGGGGTGCCGGACTCCGGGGTCGCTATGACCAGGTCGGCCTCGGCCGGCGCCTCCTTGGCGAGGCGGCGGCCCATCTCCACGCGGGACAGGTAGACGTTGCGGCCCGCGATGTCGGTGTCGGGGCGCGCCAGGTAGACGTACTCGAAGACGCAGCCCTTGGGACGCGCCTCGGCGAAGCGGGAGGTGCGCAGCCCGTCCTCGTCGACGGCGATCAGCTCGCCCGGCTCGATCTCGCGGATGAACGACGCGCCGCAGATGTCGAGGGCGGCGGTCTCGCTCGCCACGACCCAGCCGCGCTCCAGCCGGCCGAGGACCAGCGGGCGGATGCCCTGCGGGTCGCGGGCCGCGTAGAGGGTGTGCTCGTCCATGAAGACGAGGGAGAAGGCGCCCTTGACCTCGGGCAGGACCTTCGAGGCGGCGGCCTCCACGGACAGCGGGGTGCCGTCCTCGTCGGTCTGGCCGGCCAGCAGCGCGGTCACCAGGTCGGTGTCGTTGGTCGCCGCGACCTGGGTGGCCCGTCCGCCGGTGCGCGGGAGCGCGGCGACCAGCTCGGCGAGCTCCGCGGTGTTGACCAGGTTGCCGTTGTGGCCCAGCGCGATGGAGCCGTTGGCGGTGGCCCGGAAGGTCGGCTGGGCGTTCTCCCAGACCGAGGCACCGGTGGTCGAGTAGCGGGCGTGGCCCACGGCGATGTGGCCGGTGAGCGAGCCGAGGGAGGTTTCGTCGAAGACCTGGGAGACCAGGCCCATGTCCTTGAAGACGAGGATCTGGGAGCCGTTGCTCACTGCGATGCCCGCGGACTCCTGTCCACGGTGCTGCAGCGCGTACAGCCCGAAATAGGTGAGTTTGGCGACCTCTTCACCCGGAGCCCAGACACCGAAGACGCCGCAGGCGTCCTGGGGGCCCTTCTCACCGGGGAGGAGATCGTGGCTGAGTCGTCCGTCACCACGTGGCACGTTGTCGAGTCTAGGGCAGGTGGGCGGCAGGGCCGAACGCCGCGGGCCGTGAAAACCCCTTCTGAGGCTTTCCTCACACGGGGCCGGGGGCGCTGCGCCGCTGCTCGGGGCCCTGCCCGCCCCGGTGCCGGGGCCTGGTGCCGGGCCCCGGGCGCCCCGCCCCGGGCGCCTCCCGCCCCGGGGTCAGCGCACCACGGGGAGGACGCCGCCGAGGTCGGCACGCTCGCCGCTCGCGGACACGGAGTGCTCCCGGAGCGCCTGCTCCCAGTCCAGGCGGCCGGTGGCCAGACGGATCCAGGTGAGCGGGTCGGTCTCCACGACGTTGGGCGGGGTGCCCCGGGTGTGCTTGGGGCCCTGGACGCACTGCACCACCGCGAACGGGGGGACCCTGACCTCCACCGAGCCGCCGGGGGCCTGCTCCGCGAGCCCGTCGGCCAGCAGCCGGACCACGGCCGCCAGGGCCTGCCGGTCGTGCGGGAAGGCGTCGGGGCCGGCGCCCAGGGGCGGGGCCGCGCCCTCGTGGTGGACCTGGGCGGCGGCCGCCGGGGCGCCGCTGCCCCAGCGGTCGCCCGAGTCCACCGCCTGCCGCACCGCGGCGGCGAGGTCGTCGGCGTGCACCACGGCTTCCAGGAGGCGGGTGACCAGGAAGTCGTCGACCGTCATGGCCCCGGTCCGGATCGGCACCAGCGTCCGCCCGGAGGCGGGGCCGAGGGCCTCGGCGAACCGGTCCGCCGCCTCCTCGAAGTACCGGGAGACGGCCTCCGGGCCGCCGTCGGCCAGGGCGGCGGCCCTCTCCGCGGTGGCGCGGGCGAGCTCCCCGGCCGTGGCGCGGACCTCGTCCTCGGACAGCTCCCCCTGGCCGCGCAGCCACTCCTGCAGGTCCAGGACGGGCCCGGTGGGCGCCGGGGCCTCCAGCCGCTCCGGCAGGGCCTCCAGCCCCATGGCGAGGTGCACCACCAGGTCCCGCACCGTCCAGTCCCCCAGCCTGGTCGGGCCGTGCAGGATGGCGTCCGCGGCCGGGGAGCAGGTCAGGGTGGCGACCGTCGCGCGCAGCGCGGTCACCTCGGCCGTGAGCGCCGCACGGACCCTGGCCGGGTCGTGGCGGCGGGCGCGGCGTCGGGCGAAGGGCGACGGGAAGGACTGCGGCATGCTCCCGACACTAGCCGCCGTGCCTTCGGGCAAACCCGTCCGACGGCGGATTCCGCGGGCGGGTGGCGGAGAACGGCCCGGCCGGGGCACCCCGTCCGGCGGAACCGGCCCGGGGCCCCGGACGCGGCCGGGCCCCGCAGGCGGTGCGCCTGCGGGGCCCGGCCGGTGGCGGGAGGGCCGCCTGGGCGGTGCTCAGGCCAGCAGGGAGGGGATGAGCGCCTCGTGGGTCTGCCGCAGCTCCGCGAGCGGGATCGAGAACTGCCCCTGGACCTCCAGCGCGTCGCCGTCGACCACGCCGATGCGGGTGGCCGGCAGGCCCCGCGCACCGCACATGTCGGTGAAGCGGAGCTCCTCGCTGCGCGGGACGGAGACGATCGCGCGTCCGGCCGACTCGCTGAAGAGGAACACGAACGGGTCGGTGGCGTCCGGCACCACGATCCGCGCGCCGAGGCCGCCCTTGAGGCAGGACTCGACGAGCGCCTGGACCAGGCCGCCGTCGGACAGGTCGTGCGCGGCGTCGATCATGCCGTCCCGGGATCCGGCGATCAGGATCTCGGCGAGCAGCCGCTCCCGCTCCAGGTCCACGGCCGGCGGCAGGCCGCCGAGGTGGTCGTGGACCACCTGCGACCAGGCCGACCCGCCCAGCTCCTCACGGGTGTCGCCGAGCAGGTAGACCAGCTGGCCCTGCTCCGCGAACGCCATCGGGGTGCGGCGGGCGACGTCGTCGATCACGCCGAGGACGCCGACCACCGGGGTGGGGTGGATCGCCGTCTCGCCGGTCTGGTTGTAGAGCGAGACGTTGCCGCCGGTGACCGGGGTGCCCAGCACCTGGCAGGCGTCGGCCAGGCCGCGGCAGGCCTCGGCGAACTGCCACATGACCGCCGGGTCCTCCGGGGAGCCGAAGTTCAGGCAGTCGGAGACGGCCAGCGGCTTCGCGCCGGTCGCGGCGACGTTGCGGTAGGCCTCGGCCAGGGCCAGCTGCGCCCCGGTGTACGGGTCGAGCTTGGCGTAGCGGCCGTTGCCGTCGGTGGCCACCGCGACGCCGAGGCCGGTCTCCTCGTCGACGCGGATCATGCCGGAGTCCTCGGGCTGGGCCAGGACGGTGTTGCCGAGCACGTACCGGTCGTACTGGTCGGTGATCCACGCCTTGGAGGCCTGGTTCGGGGAGCCGACCAGCCTCAGGACCTGCTCGCGCAGCTCCCCGGCGTCCTTCGGGCGCGGCAGCTTCGCGGCGTCGTCGGCCTGGAGTGCGTCCTGCCACTCGGGGCGGGCGTAGGGCCGGTGGTAGGTGGGGCCCTCGTGGGCGACGGTGCGCGGGGGCACGTCGACGATCTGCTCGCCGTGCCAGAAGATCTCCAGGCGGTCGCCGTCGGTCACCTCACCGATGACGGTGGCGATGACGTCCCACTTCTCGCAGATCTCCAGGAAGCGGCCGACCTTGTCCGGCTCGACGATCGCGCACATGCGCTCCTGCGACTCGCTCATCAGGATCTCCTCGGGGGAGAGGGAGGAGTCGCGCAGCGGCACGGTGTCCAGCTCGACGCGCATGCCGCCGGAGCCGGCCGAGGCCAGCTCGGAGGTGGCGCAGGACAGGCCGGCGCCGCCGAGGTCCTGGATGCCGACGACCAGCTTCTCCTTGAAGACCTCCAGGGTGCACTCGATGAGGAGCTTCTCCTGGAAGGGGTCGCCGACCTGGACGGCGGGGCGCTTGGCCGGGCCGGTGGAGTCGAAGGTCTCGGAGGCGAGCACGGAGACGCCGCCGATGCCGTCGCCGCCGGTGCGGGCGCCGTAGAGGATGACCTTGTTGCCGGCGCCGGACGCCTTGGCGAGGTGGATGTCCTCGTGCTTCATCACGCCCACGGCCAGGGCGTTGACCAGCGGGTTGCCCTGGTAGCAGGAGTCGAAGACGACCTCGCCGCCGATGTTGGGCAGGCCCAGGCAGTTGCCGTAGCCGCCGATGCCGGCCACCACGCCGGGCAGCACGCGCCGGGTGTCGGGGTGGTCGGCGGCGCCGAAGCGCAGCGGGTCCATCACCGCGACCGGGCGGGCGCCCATGGCGAGGATGTCGCGGACGATGCCGCCGACGCCGGTGGCCGCGCCCTGGTAGGGCTCGATGTACGAGGGGTGGTTGTGCGACTCGACCTTGAAGGTGACCGCGTACCCCTGGCCGACGTCGACGACGCCGGCGTTCTCGCCGATTCCCACGAGCATGGCGTCGGAGACGGGGGCCTTCTCGCCGAACTGCTTGAGGTGGACCTTGCTCGACTTGTACGAGCAGTGCTCGGACCACATGACCGAGTACATGGCGAGCTCGGCGCCGGTCGGGCGGCGGCCGAGGATCTCGCGGATGCGCTCGTACTCGTCCGGCTTGAGGCCGAGCTCGGCCCAGGGCAGCTCGGTCTCGGGGGTCTCGGCTGCGTGCTTGACGGTGTCCAGGCTCATGGGGTGTTCACCAGGCGCTTCAGGATCGAGGTGAAGAAGCCGAGCCCGTCGGTGGTCGGGCCGGTGAGCGGCTCGACGGCGTGCTCGGGGTGCGGCATGAGGCCGACCACGTTCCCGGCCTCGTTGGTGATGCCGGCGATGTCGCGGCGGGAGCCGTTGGGGTTCAGCTCCAGGTAGCGCGCGACAACGCGGCCCTCGGCCTCGAGCTCGTCGAGGGTGCGCTCGTCGGCGACGTAGCCGCCCTCGCCGTTCTTGAGGGGGACGACGATCTCCTGGCCGGCCTCGTAGGAGGAGGTCCAGGCGGTGTCCGCGTTCTCGACCCGCAGGCGCTGGTCGCGGCAGATGAAGTGCAGGTGGTCGTTGCGGGTCAGCGCTCCGGGCAGGAGGTGGGACTCGCAGAGCACCTGGAAGCCGTTGCAGATGCCCAGGACCGGCAGGCCCTCCTTGGCGCCGGCGACGATCGACTCCATCACCGGGGAGAACCGGGCGATGGCGCCGCAGCGCAGGTAGTCGCCGTAGGAGAAGCCGCCGGGCAGGACGACGCCGTCGACCTGGTGGAGGTCCTTGTCCCGGTGCCACAGCGGCACCGGCTCGGCGCCGGCGAGGCGGACCGCGCGCCGGGCGTCCATGTCGTCGAGACTGCCGGGGAAAGTGACGACCCCGATACGGGTGGTCACGATTCGGTCCTCACGGTGAAGTCCTCGATCACGGTGTTGGCGAGGAAGGTCTCCGCCATTTCGCGGATCCGGGCGAGGGCGGCGTCGTCGACCGGGCCCTCCACCTCGAGTTCGAAGCGCTTTCCCTGGCGGACGTCGGAGATCCCCTCGAAGCCCAGACGCGGCAGCGCGCGCTGCACCGCCTGGCCCTGGGGGTCGAGGATCTCCGGCTTGAGCATGACGTCGACTACGACGCGTGCCACGTGCACTCCCGGTGGTGTGGTGCGTAGGGGTCCCTTCACAGTACCCGGTGTGAAAATCTACGCGAGTAGATATCAAAGGTGCCGTCACATTTGCGCATCGGCGCCGACAGCCTCTGGGGAAATCGGGCGGGGAAACGTATCGTCCCGATTGCATCGGGGTGCGGCGTGGAAATAATCATGCGATCCCCCGCGGAATGTGTTCCACTGCATTCCGCAAAACAATCACGCCCCGAAGGACCCCGGGGCCTCCCCTGCACGTCAGGATGGCCACAGACGTCCGGAGGCGCACGAAAGGACCGATATTCATGGCCCAGCGCGTAGTGGTCACCCTCTCCGACGACCTCGACGGCGGAGAAGCGGCGGAGACGGTCACCTTCGGCATCGACGGGCGTTCCTACGAGATCGACCTGTCCGCCGCCAACGCCGACCGGCTCCGCGACGTCCTGAACCCCTACGTGGAGGCCGGGCGCCGGCGCAGCCGGTCGGGCAAGGCGTACCGGCGCACCTCGGTCGCCCCCGACCCGGCCGCGGTCCGCGCCTGGGCGCTGTCGAACGGCATGGAGGTCCCGCCCCGCGGCCGGATCCCCAAGCGGATCTACGAGGCCTTCGAGTCCGCGAGCTGACGCACCCGGCGGGATGCCGGCGAGGCCCACCCGGCACCCGCCCGGAGGCGATTGGACAAGCACCCCCGGTGATCCGCTAAAGTTCAGATCACGCCGGGGGCGACGCCGAAAGGCAAGAGAAACCGGCCGCGCGGGTGTAGCTCAGTAGTAGAGCGCCCTCTTTCCAAGAGGGAGGCGCAGTGTGCGATCCCTGTCACCCGCTCTCCGTTCACCCGGTCCCTGGGATCGGGTAGAGTGGTACCGCGCCGATCGGTGAAAGCCGGTCGGATGCACATGCGGACGTGGCTCAGTTGGTAGAGCATCACCTTGCCAAGGTGAGGGTCGCGGGTTCGAATCCCGTCGTCCGCTCCATGAAGAAGGCCCCCGGTCACCGACCGGGGGCCTTCGACGTACGTCCGGCGGACACCCTGCCCCCGCACCCATGACATCCGTCACGGGCATCCGGTGACGGCGTGCACTGCCCCCGGCCGCGGAGCGGCGGAAGCCTGGAGACATGTCTCCGACACCGCCCACCACCGCCACCACCTCCGCACCAGGACCAGGACCCGGACCCCGCCCCGGCTCCGGCTCCGGGGCGGACAGCGTGATCGACGTCACCGACCTGCACCGGCGCTACGGACCGGCCGGCCCCGAAGGGTTCGACGCCGTGCGCGGCGTCTCCTTCTCCGTGGGCCGCGGCGAGGTCTTCGCGCTCCTGGGCACCAACGGCGCGGGGAAGACCTCCACCGTCGAACTGCTCGAGGGGCTCGCGGCCCCCACCGCGGGGCGGATCCGGGTCCTGGGCCACGACCCCCACCGCGAGCGGGCGAAGGTGCGGCCCCGGATCGGCGTCATGCTCCAGGCGGGGGGCTTCCCCTCCGACCTCACCGTCGCCGAGACCGCCCGGCTGTGGGCCGGCCTGACCAGCGGTCCGCGCCCGGTGGACGAGGCCCTCGCACTCGTGGGGCTGCTCGGCCGCCGCACCGTGCGGATCAAGCAGCTCTCCGGCGGCGAGCGGCGCCGGCTGGACCTCGCCCTGGCCGTGCTCGGCCGCCCGGAGGTGCTCTTCCTGGACGAGCCGACCACGGGCCTGGACCCGGAGGGCCGCCGCGACACCTGGGAACTGGTGGAGGAACTGCACGCGGAGGGCACCACCGTGGTCCTGACCACCCACTACCTGGAGGAGGCCGAGTCCCTGGCGGACCGGCTGGCGATCATGCACCGCGGCCGCATCGCCGCCTCCGGCACCCCGGCCGAGGTCATCGCCGCCCACCCGGCCCGCATCTCCTTCGACCTGCCCGAGGGATGGTTCCCCGGCGACCTGCCGCCGCTGGCCCCCCTCGGCGTCACCGACCACTCCGTGGACGGCCGGCACGTACTGCTGCGCACCCACCGGCTGCAGGAGACCCTGACCGGCCTGCTGGACTGGGCCCGCGCGGAGGCCCTCGCCCTGGGCCGCCTGGACGCCCGGTCGGCCTCCCTGGAGGAGGCGTTCCTGTCGATCGCCGGCGAACTGAACGGACACGAGGCCCGATGAGCACCGGCAAGAACCCCGGACCGGCGGTCACGCGCACGGCGGTCACGCGCACGGCAGGCAGCCGCCTCGCCGCCCTGGGCCGTGCCGAGCTGACCCTGCTGCTGCGCAACCGGGTCGCCCTGTTCACCGTCCTGTTCATGCCCCTGCTGATGGTGTTCGCCATGCAGTCGGCCGTCTCGGGGATGGACCTGGAAGGGAGCGGGCTGACCGCCTCCGGCGTGCTGATGAACGGCCTGCTGGGCATGGTCCTGCTCTTCGTCGTCTACTCCAACCTCGTCAGCACGTACGTGGCGCGGCGCGAGGAGCTGGTGCTCAAGCGGCTGCGCACCGGCGAGGCCTCGGACCTCGAGGTGCTGGTCGGCACGGCCCTGCCCGGGATCGCGGTGGCGCTGGTGCAGAGCGCGCTGATGCTGGCGGGCGGCGTCGCCGTCCTGGACCTCCCGGTCCCGGCGAACGTACCCGTGCTGCTGGCGGGCCTGCTGATGGGCGTGGCGATGATGACCGCCATGGCGGCGGCGTCCACCGTCTTCACCAGGACCGCGGAGAGCGCCCAGCTGTCCACCCTGCCGCTGATCCTGGTGTCCTTCCTCGGATCGGGGCTGTTCGTCCCCCTCGGGATGCTGCCGGACACGGTCGCCGACGTCCTGGGACTGCTGCCCTTCACCCCTGTCATGGAGATCGTCGGGGCCGGGCTGGCCGGGGCCCCGGCGGCCGACCTCCTGCGCCCCTCGCTGGTCGGACTGGTGTGGACCGGGCTGGCCGTGTTGGCTGTACGGCGGTGGTTCCGCTGGGAGCCCCGGCACTGAGCACGGGCACCGGGCAGGGGCACCCGGCAGGGGCTGCGCCGGGAGGGGCTGCGCCGGGAGGGGCTGCGCCGGGAGGGGAGAGGGAGGGCAGGTGGCCGTGTTGACGGGCTGGTGGAGGCGGCGGAGCGATCCGGCGCGGTTCGAGCTGTACACCCGCTGGACGCTCTACTCCTTCAGTCTGCTCGTCCCGCTCCTCGCGGGCGGCTCGGCCGCCGCCCTGGGCCGGACGGCGGCCGAGCGGTCCGCGCTGGCCCTGCTCGTCCTGGGGCACTCGGCGGTGTGCACCGCCGCGACCGTCCGGGCCCTGGGCTGGGCGCAGGGCCGCCGGAAACGGCCGACGGCCCTGTTCGCCGCTGCCGGCGCGGTCTCCGCCGCCGGAGTGGCTGCCACGACGGCGACGGCCGTGCGGCACGGCGACTTCTCCGACGCCATGATGGTGTTCTGGGCGTTCACCGGGTACTTCGCGGGCCCGGTGGCGCTGAACCTGCGCAGCTTCCGGCACGTCGCGGGCGTCGTCGTGGGAACGACCGCGGTGGCGGCGCTGGTCATGGCCGCTGCCGGGGCCGGCCGGTCCGAGGTGGCGGGATGCGCCGTGATGTCGCTGCTGAGTTCCTCGAGCTTCGCCTTCACCCACCGCTGCTCGGCCTGGATGCTGCGGGTGGTGCAGGAGCTGGACGCGGCCCGCGGGGCGCAGGCCCGGCTGGCGGTGGCCGAGGAGCGGCTGCGGTTCGCCCGCGACCTGCACGACGTCACCGGGCGGAACCTCGCGGTGATCGCGCTCAAGAGCGAGCTGGCCGTCAGGACGGCCCGGCTGGGGCGCCCGGGAGCGGTCGAGCAGATGGCCGAGGTCCAGCGGCTGGCCGGGGAGGCCCAGCAGGAGATGCGCGAGCTGGTCCGCGGCTACCGGAAGGTCGACCTGGCCGCCGAGGTGGCCGGCGCGCGGTCGGTGCTGGAGGCGGCCGGCGTGGAGTGCCGGACGGAGGGCACCGGGGACGAGCACACCGCGGCGCTCCTCCCGGAGGAGGTGCAGTCGGCGTTCGGCTGGGTGGTGCGCGAGGGCACGACGAACGTGCTGCGCCACAGCGAGGCCCGGCAGTGCCGCCTGCGGGTGCGGGTGGTGCCCGGCCGGTGGGCGGAGCTGGTCCTGGAGAACGACGGCGCCGCGCGGGACGCCGCCGCGAAGGGATCCGGCGGGGGGCCCGGCAGCGGGTCCGGCGGCAGCGGGCTCGTCGGGCTGCGGGAGCGGTTGGCCGGGGCCGGGGGGACCCTCACGGCCGGTCCGGTGGCCGGGTCCGGCGGCCGCTTCCGGCTGACCGCCCGCCTGCCGCTGGCCCCGGCGGACGCGCCCTCCGGGAGGATTCCGCGACAGGCCGCAGGGGGCGAAGGCCTCCTCGGGCGGGTGCGGGGCTTCCCCGGGCGGGTACGGGGCGCCGGCGCGCACCCGGACACCGCCACCACCCCGGTGCCGGACCCGGGAGGGACCGCGACGGGGACCGGGCGGGGAGACGTACGGGAAGCCGCGCGGGAGACCGCCGGGAAGGGAGAGGCCCGATGAGCGGAAGCACGCCCGGCTGGGGCGCGGGCGGCCGGGGCGCGGGCGGCGGGGGCGCGGGCGGCGGGGGCGTGTCCGGCGGGGGCGCGGGCGGCCGGGGCGTGTCCGGCGGGGGCGCGCAGGTGCGGGTGCTGCTGGCCGACGACGAGCACCTGATACGCGGCGCGCTGGCCGCGCTGCTGTCCCTCGAGGACGACCTGCGGGTGGTGGCGGAGGCCGCGTCCGGGGCGGAGGCGCTGGCCGCGGCCCGTGCGCACCGCCCGGACGTGGCGGTGCTGGACCTGCAGATGCCGGGCCCGGACGGCGCGGAGACCGGCGGGGTGGAGACGGCGGCCGCGATCCTGGCCGCGGTGCCCGGCTGCCGGGTGATGATCGTGACCGGCCACGGCAGGCCTGGCCACCTGAAGCGGGCCCTGGCCGCCGGCGTGCGCGGGTTCCTGCCCAAGACGGTCTCCGCGGAGCGGCTGGCCGAGGTCGTCCGCGCCGTGCACGGCGGCGGCCGCTACGTCGACCCCCAGCTGGCGGCGGACGCGATCAGTGCCGGGGACAGCCCGCTGACCCCGCGCGAGGCGGACGTGCTGGAGCTGGCCGCGGACGGGGCGCCGGTGGCGGAGATCGCCGAACGGGCCTGCCTCTCCCCGGGAACGGTGCGCAACTACCTGTCCTCGGCGGTCGGGAAACTGGGGGCGGAGAACCGTCACGCGGCGGTGCGCATCGCCCGCTCCCGCGGTTGGGTATGATTGCTTCCGCAACACCGCGTGCGGACGTGGCTCAGTTGGTAGAGCATCACCTTGCCAAGGTGAGGGTCGCGAGTTCGAATCTCGTCGTCCGCTCCATACGGAACCCCCGGGTCGTAGACCCGGGGGTTCTTCGTCGTCCGCGCCGGGGGCGGCCTCCGACCGCCGCACGCGCCGGGAGGGGCGGCCGGGGCGGGGAGCGCGGCCGCCCCGGCCTGGCCCGCCTACCGCTGCCAGGAGGTGCCGGTCAGCCGCTCGTACGCCTCGACGTACTTGGCGCGGGTCTGCTCGACGACGTGGGGCGGCAGCGCGGGCGGCGGCTGCTCACTGCGGCGGTCCCAGCCGGACTCCGCGGAGGTCAGCCAGTCCCGCACGAACTGCTTGTCGTAGGAGGGCTGGGCACGGCCCGGCTCCCACTGGTCGGCCGGCCAGAAGCGGGAGGAGTCCGGCGTCAGCACCTCGTCGGCGATGACCAGGGTGTCGCCGTCGAAGCCGAACTCGAACTTGGTGTCGGCGAGGATGATGCCGCGGTCGCGGGCGATGTCCCGGGCCCGCCCGTAGACCGCCAGGGTGGTCCGGCGCAGCAGGGCGGCGGTCTCGGCGCCGACCCGGCGGGCGACCTCCTCGTAGGAGACGTTCTCGTCGTGCTCGCCGACCTCGGCCTTGGTGGCCGGGGTGAAGATCGGGGCGGGAAGCTCGGAGCCGTCGACCAGGCCCTCGGGGAGGGCCAGCCCGCACACCGTGCGGTGCTCGTTGTACTCGGCCAGGCCGGAGCCGGTGAGGTAGCCGCGGGCCACGGCCTCGACGGGGATCATGCGCAGCTGCTTGCAGACCAGGGTGCGGCCGGCCCAGTCGGCGGGCGCGCCCTCGGGCACCTCGGTGGAGACGACGTGGTGGGGCACCAGGTCGGCGAGCTGGTCGAACCACCACAGGGACAGCTGGGTGAGGATCCGGCCCTTGTCGGGGATCGCGGTCGGCAGCACCCAGTCGTAGGCGGACATCCGGTCGCTGGCGACCATCACCAGGTTCCCGTCCGCGTTCTCGTAGAGGTCCCGCACCTTCCCGGTGTGCAGGTGGGTCAGGCCCGGTACCTGCACCGGCTCGGGCTTTTCGACGAATCCAGACATGGGCGGGGTCCTCCCTGTTCGGCGCTCCGAACCGCAATTCTCCCGTACCGGGAGGCCACGGGCGCGCGCCGGGTCTTCCCGCAGGTCCGGACGGGTCCGGAGGGGGCCGGAAAGGGGCCGGAGAAGGCCGGAGCGCGGGGTGGTGTGGCGGTGGCGGCAGTGGGGTGGCGGCGGGACCGGGGCGGCGGGGTCAGTCCCGTTTGCAGACCCGGTCGAGGAGGTTGGCCGTGGCCCGCTGGATCCGGGCGTCGGTGTGGCCGGGGCGGTCCAGCGCCGGGGACCAGGCGAAGGTCCCCGCGGCGAAGACCCAGGCGCCGCTGGGCGCCCGGTACAGGGAGGTCTCCTGGTGGCGTCGGGCCCCGGCGGCGTCGCGGTAGGGCGAGTGGGCGAGCAGGATCCGCTCGGTGCTCTCGGGCAGGGGGACGCGGGGGAAGTAACGGTCCGCCTCGCCGGCGACCAGCCGCTCGATCCGGTCCCCCTCCTTCGCGCCGGTGGCCTCCCACAGCCAGTGGGAGGCGTTGCGGACGACCAGGGGATGGGGTTCGGGGACGCGGCCGGCGTACTGGATGCCCAGCAGCAGCTGCTCGGGGCGGCCCGTTTCGCGCCACAGCGAACGGCGCCGGCGGCTCCCGGCGGGACGCTTGCGGCAGCTGATCAGCCGGTCCGGGTCGCCGGCGGGCGAGGGAGCCGTCTCCACCTGCCAGTACATGGTGTTCGCCGACAGGAAGACCAGCGAGGTGCCGCCGTCGCGGGCCCTCTCGGCCGCGGCGCGCATCGGCGCCGACCAGTACTCGTCGTGGCCGGGGAAGACCAGGCCGAGGTGGCGGGAGGGGTCGACGCGGCCGGCGTGCAGGTCGCGGGCGTCGGCGTAGGCGAGGTCGTAGCCGTGGCGTTCGGCCCAGCGGACGAAGTCGTAGGCGTGCCCGACGTGCAGCGGAAGGCCCGCGCCCGCGTAGGGGCGGTCGAAGGAGACGGTGGTCGCGGCGTCCTCCTCGCCGAGGAGGCGGCCCTCGTCGTCCCAGGCGTGGTAGAGGCTGGCGCCGGTCCGGCCGTCCTCCGGATAGAGGTTGTACGCCTGCCAGGTGATGTCCGGCAGGAGCAGCAGCAGGTCCGCGGGGCGGTCGTCGCGGACGGTGAAGGGCACGTGGCTGCGGTGGCCGTCGGCCGTGGTGAGCACGGCGACGTGGGCGCCCGGCGCCCAGTGCGCGGGAACCTGGAGGCGCCAGGACTGCCACCAGTGGTGGCAGGAGACGGTGCGGCCGGCCACCAGCGGCGGCGGCTGGACGATCCCGGACAGCCGGGGGCTGGAGGAGATCAGACGGGCGCCGTCACCGCCGTAGTGCCCGATGCGGTAGACGTCGACGCTGAACTGCTGGGGCGGGTTGACGGTGATCCGGAAGTCGACCGAGCCGCCGGGGGTGACCGAGCCCGAGGAGGCGAAGCCCTTGATCTGGCCGTCGACGTCGTTCGCGGTGCGCGGCCCCGGGCTGCGGCGGGGCCGGACCACCCGGGTGCCGGCCCCGGCGCCGCCGGGGGCGTCCGCGCCGCCCGGCTCCCGCCCGGTCTGCGGGTGTTCGACGTACCAGGGCATGACCCGGCCCTCGTCGTCGACGTAGTTGGCGTCGTCCCGGAGCCAGGGCAGCGGGCCCTGGCCGAAGGGATCCGTCGCACCGTGCGCCAGCGCACCCGACTGCCAGCGCCGGATCTGCCCCGTCCTCACTCGTTCCCTGCCCCCTCTCGCCCCGGGCGCCGCCGCGGCCGCCGTCCGGCGGCGGCCCGGCGGGCCGTCGCCCTCCCAGCACATCACACCGAGCGACGGGGGCGTTACTTTTCGCACGGATCCGGAGGAGATGCGACCGAGGACAGGGACAGGGACAGAGGCGGGGCGGGGCGGCAGAGGCCGAGGTGGCAGAGGCGGCCGGGACGGCCGTCAGGCCAGGCGGACGGGTTTCTCCATGCGGACCCCGACCGCGTTGAGCCAGGCCCGCAGCGGGGCCGCGTCGCCGTTCTCCACCAGGCGGGCGACGGGCCAGGCCAGGTCCCCCCGGCGGACCCCGGCGACGAGGAGCGCCGGCCCGTCCAGCCAGTCCAGGCCCGGGACCGCGCCCGCGGTGTCCACCGCGGCGCAGCAGACCATGGCGGTCACGTGGTCGGCCAGCAGGTCGCGCCCGGTGCGGGGCGGCACCAGCTGGAGGACCGGGACGAAGGCGTCGGGCTGCCCGGTGCGGACGGGGAGCCCGTCGGGGCCGGGCACCGGGCCGGGGGCCGGCCGGTGCGCCTCGGCCTCCTCCCGGGCGGCGTGCTCGGCCAGCCGGGCGGCCAGCTCCTCGCTGCCGCCGGAGGACAGCCGGTCGAGGACGCGCGCCAGGGTGGCGCCGGTGTCCTCGGCCCGCAGGACCGGGGTGCACTCGTCCAGGACGCGGTGCAGCCGGGCCGCGTCGGTGCGCCAGATCCGGTCCACCACCTCCTCGGGGTAGGCGTCCCACTCCACGGGCGACCAGTGCGGTCCGGGGGCGGCGGGGCCGCCGTGGAACAGCCGGGCGGCCAGCAGGGAGACGGCGGCGTCGACGGTCCCGGGCTCCTCCAGCATGTCGCAGGCGGGGCGCTCCCCCAGGCGGCTCTCGAACCCCTCGGCCAGCCGGTCGCGCCGCGACAGTTCGGTCAGCGCGGCCACGACCCCGGAGTCCAGGCGGGCGGGCCAGCGGCCCATCCGCCAGGCGGGCAGGGCGACGCGGGTCAGCAGCCGGTCCCAGCCGGCGTAGGCGAGGCCGACCTGCTCCTGGGCGACGATCCTCAGGCCGTAGTCGACCGACTGGGCCCGCTCGGAGGCGGCGGCGGCCACCGCCCGCTCCATCTCCGCGGCGTGCTCGCGGCAGCTGCGCAGCAGCAGGCGGGACACCGTGCCGAGGAGGCCGAGCGCGGGACGGCGCAGGAGGGACGCCAGCCGGGCTCCGGCGCCGGGTCCGGGCTCCTGCCGCAGTCCCTGGTCCGCCGTGGCGACGGCGGCGTCGAGACCGCGCAGGAACCGGCGCGCGGCGGCGATGTCGGGATCGGCGGAGGCCGCCGTGCCGGCCACGACCGGGGCGAGCAGGGCGCGCAGCTCGGCGACCCGCATCCACCACAGGAACGGCGAGCCGATCACCAGGGCGGGTGCGTCCGCGCCCGTTCCCCGGCCGGCGGGGCGGGTGCCGTGCCGGCCGGCCCCGCCGCGGGGTCCGGCCGGAGGGGCGGCCGTGCGCAGGCGGGACGGGAGGGCCGTTCCGCGGCGCGGCCGCCGCAGCCGGCCGTTCCCGTCCGGGCGGTCCTCCAGCCAGCTGTCGCAGTCCGGGGTCAGGGCGATCGTGGAGGGGGCCGGGACGCCGAGCCGGTCGGCGAGGTCGCGCACCATCCGGTGGAACTCGGGCGCCTCGGACGGGGGCACCTCCACCACGGGGCTCCGGGCCGGGCGGGCCCGGGCCAGCACGGCCGCCGTGGCGCCCGCGGCCAGCAGGGCCAGGAGGGCGACGGCGGTGACCGTCCAGCGCACCGCGTCCCAGGCCGTGCCGTCCGCACCGCCGGCGAAGAGGAGGACCGCCGCCGCGGCGGGGAGCAGGGCGACGGCGAGGGCCGCGCCCCGGATGCGCAGCACGGCGAGGGCGCGCGTTCGCGCTGCCTGCGCACCGGTCGTGATCACGGTCATGGTCCTCAGCTCACCCCCTGCCTGACGAAAGCGGACGCGCGGCTGCACCGTCCTTCCCACCCCACTGTGGCACCGGTCCGGGGCACTGCAATGTCCGTACCGCCGGTTGTCGTAGCCAGCATGCCGGGAACCCTAGTTGGGGTGCCGCGCCGCGTCAGCCGTATGGGGAAGCCGTCACCCGACGGAGTGGGCCATGGCCAAAGGCCGCCCTTGCGCGGGCCTGCACGGGCGCACACGACACCCGAACGAGGGGCGCGGGCGGGGGCGCGGACGGGACCGTGGCGCGCCGGGTCCGGACGCACCGCGCCCCCTCGGCCGGGGCCGAGGGGGCGCTGCGGGTCCGGGGGGGCGCTGCGGGCCCGGGGGGCTCAGCCCTTTTCCGCCGCGGCCTGTTCCGCCGCGGCCCGGGCGATGTCGGTGCGGTGGTGCGAGCCCTCCAGCCGGACCCGGGCGACGGCCCGGTACGCGCGCTCGCGGGCCTCGGCCAGGTCGGCCCCGGTCGCGGTGACGGACAGCACGCGGCCGCCGGCGCTGACCACCCGGCCGGAGTCGTCCAGCCTGGTTCCGGCGTGCAGCACGAAGGCGTGCTCGTCCTTCTCCGCGACCTCCTCGAGCCCCTCGACCGCATCGCCCGTGCGGGGCGTTCCGGGGTAGTTGTGGGAGGCCACGACGACGGTCACCGCGGCGCCGTCGCTCCAGCGCAGCGGCGCGACCTCGGCCAGGCTGCCGGTCGCGGCCGCACGGAGCAGCCCGGCCAGCGGGGTCTTCAGGCGGGCGAGGACCACCTGGGTCTCCGGGTCGCCGAAGCGGGCGTTGAACTCGATGACCCGCACCCCGCGCGAGGTGATCGCCAGGCCCGCGTAGAGCAGCCCGGAGAACGGGGTGCCGCGGCGGCGCAGTTCGTCGACGGTGGGCTGCAGGACGGTCTGGAGGACCTCGTCGACCAGCTTGGGGTCGGCCCACGGCAGCGGCGAGTAGGCGCCCATGCCGCCGGTGTTGGGCCCGGTGTCGCCGTCGCCCGCGCGCTTGAAGTCCTGGGCGGGCTGCAGGGGCACGACGGTGGTTCCGTCGGTGACCGCGAAGAGCGAGACCTCGGGGCCGTCGAGGTACTCCTCGACGACGACCCGCTCGCAGGAGGCAGCGTGCGCCCGGGCGGCCTCGAGGTCGGAGGTGACCACGACGCCCTTGCCGGCCGCGAGCCCGTCGTCCTTGACGACGTACGGGGCGCCGAAGGCGTCCAGTGCCTCCTCGGCCTCCTCGGGGGTGGTGCAGACGTAGGAGCGGGCGGTCGGGACGCCCGCCGCGGCCATCACGTCCTTGGCGAACGCCTTGGAGCCCTCCAGCCGCGCGGCCTCGCGGGAGGGGCCGAAGCAGTCGATGCCGCGGGCGCGGACCGCGTCCGCGACGCCCGCGACCAGCGGGGCCTCGGGGCCGACGACGACCAGGTCCGCCTCCAGCCGGGCCGCGAGACCGGCCACCGCGTCGCCGTCCAGCTGGTCCACCGGATGCAGTTCGGCGACGTCGGCGATGCCGGCGTTGCCCGGGGCGCAGTACAGCGCGGTGACGTCGGGGTCGTGCGAGAGAGCTCGGCACAGGGCGTGTTCGCGGGCACCGCCGCCGATAACAAGGACCTTCACGGGGCCCAAGCGTAGTGGCTGCCTCTGGGCCTCACTCTTTCGAGTGGTTTGCCAAACTTCTTACGTACCTGATCACACGCCCACTTCCGGGCGGAATTACCTGAATCCTGCGGACGCCGTCAGCCGTTCGGCGGTAAGAAGAGGGCCCGCGGCCGGGACGAACGGGCCGCGGCCGCCATACCGATTGCGAGGGAGCGCGCGGGTGAGCCAGCCGGAGACGGACCCCGAGGACATCTCCATCTCCCCGGACGAGAACGGGACGGGACGGACCCGGCAGCAGGAACAGGAGGACCTGCGGGGCAGGCACTTCCCCCTGGGCGACTGGGCGGAACCCGCCGAACGACTGGAGGAGCTGTACCGCTGGACCGAGGAGGGAGCACTCGCCACGATCGAGTGGTACCTGTCCGACCGGCGCTGGAAACGGCGCGGCGCACGGGCGCTGCGGCTGTCGGCCGGAGTGCTGGCGGCCGTCGGCGCCGGGCTGCCGCTGCTGGAGGTGTCCGGGGTCATCGGCGGCGGGGCGGCCTGGGGGCTGCTGGCGCTGCTGCTGGCCGCGGCGTGCCTGGGCATGGACCGCTGCTTCGGGCTCACCTCCGGGTGGATGCGGGACATGGCCACGGCCCAGGCGGTGCAGCGCAGGCTGGAGACGCTGCAGTTCGACTGGTCGTCGGAGAACGTGCGGGAGGTCCTGGGGCCGACCGAGGGCACGGCGAGCGAGGCCGCCGAGCGCTGCCTGAACGTGCTGCGGCGGTTCAACGAGGACATGGCGGAGCTGGTGCGGGCCGAGACCTCGGACTGGATGTCGGAGTTCCGCGCGCCGGGCCCCGGCACCGGCCACCTGTACGCCCCCGCCGCCCACTGGCCGTCCCGGCCCGCGGAGGGCAGCGGCCTGGCGGCGCAGCGCTTCCCGCTGCCGCCCGGCAGCCGCCCCAACATGCCCCGGCAGCGGCCGCCCGAGCCGCCGCGCTGACCGTCGGCACCGGCCCGCCCGGGTGGGCCGGGTCGCGGGCGGGTCGGGCGGGCGAGGCGGACAGGCCGAACAAGGCGGGTCGGCCGGGTCGGCCGGGTCAGGCGGGTCAGGCGGGTCAGGCGGGTCAGGCGGGTCAGGCGAAGACGATCATCGACCCCTGGGCGAGGCTGCGGACGGCGGCGGCGTGCAGGCCCGTCCACACGTGCCGTTCCACGGCGAACGGGCTGTCGTCCTCGGGCGCCGGGGCGGCCGGCTCTTCCAGGTCGGTCGGGCGGGACGGGGCCGGGGCGGCCGGCGGCGGGTTGCGCGGGTCGATCCCGATGGCCGGCGCCACGGCCTCCAGTTCGCGCAGCAGCCCGTGGCTGGAGCCGAGCGGCCCGCCGGACCGCATCAGCTCCTCGCCGTCCAGCGGGCTCGCGAAGTCCACCGGCACGTAGGCGCCCGCGTGGTCGAAGTGCCACACCAGGTGCGACTGCTGCGCGGTGGGCTCGAACATCTCCAGCAGCTGCTCGTAGTCCCCGCCCAGGTGGTCGACGGGGGTGACCTCCAGGCCGCAGACCCCCAGCAGGTAGGCGCGGCGCAGGAAGTGCAGGGCGGTGTGGTCGAACCCGGCAACCGGGGCGACCTCGCCGGCCAGTCCCGGCACGTAGCCGTGGACGGGGACCGGGGGCAGTCCGGCGCCGGCCAGGGCCCGGTCGTAGACGTCCAGGTCCTCGCGGAATGGGTTGTCGGGGCTCTGGCAGAGGACGTCGACGAGCGGGACGAGCCACAGGTCGCAGGCCACGGGCGCTCCAGGCGGGGTCGTCGGATCCGGTCGCCCCAGGGTAGTGGCCCGGCGGCGGCCCGTCAGTCCCCGGTCCCGGCAGCGTCCCCGTCCCCGTCACCGGTTTCGCACCCGTCCCCGTCACCGGTTTCGCACCCGTCCCCGTCCCCGGCGTCCGCCCCGTCCCCGGTCTCCGGCCCGTCACCGGGAGCGGGCCCGGGCCGGCCGCTGTTGCCGGTGATGCGGGCCATGACGGTGATCGCGTGGTCGTTGTAGTCGCCGACCAGGCGCTGGATCGTCTCCAGGTCGCGTCCGCAGACGGCGTCGGCCAGGGCGGTGTGGTCCTGCCAGCAGACCTCGCCGAGGTCGGGGCGGCGGCGCAGGTGGGGAACGGAGTACATCCAGATCTGGGTGCGCAGCCGGTCGAGGAAGTCGCAGATCGGCCGGTTGCGGATGAGGACCGTCAGCTCCCGCCAGAAGCGCAGGTCGCAGCCTATGAGCACGTCGAGTTCGCCGCCGCGCGCGGCGGCGGACGCCGCCGCCCCCCGGCGCCGTACCGAGGCGAGCGCGGTGTCGTCGGGCATGCCCTGCATGCCGCGGGCGACGATGTTGCGGAAGACCCCCTCGGTGACCAGGCTGCGGGCCTCGACCATTCCGCGGTACTCGCCCCAGGTGATCGTGCGGACCTGGAAGCCCCGGTGGTGTTCCACGTCCAGCAGGCCCTGGGCGGAGAGGTCCACCAGCGCCTCGCGGACCGGGGTGGCGGAGACGCCGTAGTGCTCGGCTATCTCCTTGACCGTGAAGCGGCCGCCCGCCGGGAGCCGGCCCGCGAGGATCTCGTCGCGTATCGCGTCGGCCAGTTGCTGGCGCAGGCTGCTGCGGCGCACGGCGCTGCTGGGCTGCATCCTGGTCTCCGTCGGCGGCGGGCGATTCGGGCGGCCCCAACTCTACGCGCAGGGACCGCCCGTGCCCGTGGCCGTGCGGGCCGACGCCCGGTGCGGGCGCCGGCCGCGGTCACTGCGGGACGGCCTCCGAGAGCGCCTCGTCGAGGATGCGCAGCCCCTCCTTCGCCTCCTCCTCGGTGACGGTGCACGGCGGCACCACGTGCAGCCTGTTCATGTTGACGAACGGCCACAGGCCGCGCCGCTTGCAGGCCGCCGCCAGGTCGGCCATGGGGCGGTTCGCCTCGCCCGCCGCGTTGTAGGGGACCAGGGGCTCGCGGGTTTCCCGGTCGCGGACCAGTTCCAGCGCCCAGAAGACGCCCGTTCCGCGAACGTCGCCGATGCAGGCGTGGCGGTCGGCGAGGGCGCGCAGGCCGGGGCCCAGGACGGTCTCGCCGATGCGCCGGGCGTTCTCCACGACCCCTTCCTCCTCCATCGCGTTGATGGTGGCGACGGCGGACGCGCAGGCCAGGGGGTGGCCGGAGTAGGTGAGGCCGCCCGGGTAGGGGCGGTGGGCGAAGGTCTCGGCGATCCGCCCTGAGATCGCGACGCCGCCGAGCGGGACGTAGCCGGAGTTGACGCCCTTGGCGAAGGTCATGAGGTCGGGGACGACGTCCCAGTGGTCGGCGGCGAACCACTCGCCGGTGCGGCCGAAGCCCGCCATGACCTCGTCCAGGACGAAGACGATGCCGTGGCGGTCGCAGATCTCGCGGACCCCGGCGAGGTAGCCGGGCGGCGGGACGAGGACGCCGGCGGTGCCGACGATCGTCTCCAGGACGATCGCGGCGACCGTCTGCGGGCCCTCGAAGGCGATCAGCTGCTCGAGGTGGGCCAGGGCCCGCTCGCACTCCTCGGCCTCGGTCGTGGCGTGGAAGGAGGAGCGGTAGAGGTGGGGTCCCCAGAAGTGCACGACCCCGGCGGAGGCGGTGTCCGAGGGCCAGCGGCGCGGGTCGCCGGTGAGGTTGATCGCGGCGGCGGTGGCCCCGTGGTACGAGCGGTAGGCGGAGAGCACCTTGGGGCGGCCGGTGTGCAGCCGGGCCATGCGCACGGCGTTCTCCACGGCCTCGGCGCCGCCGTTGGTGAAGAAGATCTTGTCGAGGTCGCCGGGGGTCCGGCCGGCGATCAGGCGGGCGGCCTCGGAGCGCACGTCGATCGCGAAGGCGGGGGCGAAGGTGCACAGCTTCCCGGCCTGCTCCTGGATCGCGGCGACGACCTTGGGGTGCTGGTGGCCGACGTTGGTGTTGACCAGCTGGGAGGAGAAGTCCAGGTAGCGGTTGCCGTCGTAGTCCCAGAACCACGAGCCTTCGGCGCCGGCGACCGCGAGCGGGTCGATCACCGCCTGCGCGGACCAGGAGTGGAAGACGTGGGCGCGGTCGTCGGCCTTCACGGCCCTTCCCCGTGCGGGGTCTGCGTGGCGGTTCATGCGCCCAGGCTAGGGAGGGCCGCCCGTCCGCGGGAGCGTCATGCCGTAAGCCGGGGGCCCCGGCGCCCGACACTGTGTCGGGCGCCGGGGCCCCGGGGGGCCGCGGTGCGGTGGTGGCGCGGCGGGTCCGGCGGGGGCGGCCGCCCCGGAGCGGGGCGGCCGCCCTCCGGCCTGCGCGGCCTACAGGAAGGAGTTGATCTGGATGGTCTCGTCGCGGCCGGGGCCGACGCCGATCGCGGAGATCGGTGCGCCGGACATCTCCTCCAGCGCCTTCACGTAGGCCTGGGCGTTCTTCGGCAGCTCGTCGAAGGACTTGGCCTTGCTGATGTCCTCGCTCCAGCCGGGCAGGGTCTCGTAGATCGGCTTGGCGTGGTGGAAGTCGCTCTGGCTGTAGGGCAGCTCCTCGACCCGCTTCCCGTCGATCTCGTAGGCGACGCAGACCGGGATCCGCTCCCAGCCGGTGAGCACGTCGAGCTTGGTGAGGAAGAAGTCGGTCAGGCCGTTCACCCGGGTGGCGTAACGGGCGATGACCGCGTCGAACCAGCCGCAGCGGCGGTCGCGGCCGGTGGTCACGCCGTACTCGCCGCCGATGCGGCGCAGCGCCTCGCCGTCGTCGTCGAACAGCTCGGTCGGGAAGGGGCCGGCGCCGACGCGGGTGGTGTACGCCTTGAGGATGCCGATGACCCGGTTGATCTTCGTCGGGCCGATGCCGGAGCCCGTGCAGGCGCCGCCGGCGGTCGGGTTGGAGGAGGTGACGAAGGGGTACGTGCCGTGGTCGACGTCGAGCAGGGTGCCCTGGCCGCCCTCCAGCAGGACGACCTTGTCCTCCTCCAGCGCCTTGTTGAGGATCAGGGTGGTGTCGGCGACGTAGTCCTTGATCTTCTCCGCGTAGCCCAGGTACTCCTCGACGACCTCGTCCACGCCGATGGCGCGGCGGTTGTAGAGCTTGATCAGTATCTGGTTCTTGTCGCGGAGCGCCGCCTCGACCTTCTGCCGCAGGATCGACTCGTCGAACAGGTCCTGCACGCGGATGCCGACGCGGTTGATCTTGTCGGCGTAGGTGGGGCCGATGCCGCGGCCGGTGGTGCCGATCTTCCGCTTGCCGAGGAAGCGCTCGGAGACCTTGTCGACAGTCCGGTGGTACGGCGTGATCAGGTGGGCGTTCCCGCTGATCAGGAGCTTGGAGGTGTCGACACCGCGCTCGTTGAGGCCGCTCAGCTCGGAGAGCAGCACCGCGGGGTCGATGACGACACCATTGCCGATGACCGGGGTGCACCCCGGCGAGAGGATTCCGGAGGGGAGCAGGTGGAGCGCGTACTTCTGGTCGCCGACGACGACCGTGTGGCCGGCGTTGTTGCCGCCCTGGTAGCGGACCACGTAGTCGACCGACCCGCCGAGCAGGTCGGTGGCCTTCCCCTTGCCCTCGTCACCCCACTGAGCACCGAGCAGCACAAGTGCGGGCACAGGCGTACACCCCTTCCGGGTGGGGCATGTCCAACGTGCGTAAGAGCGGTCGAACCGGTGCCCCGGATAGACGAAGCCCCTGGCGCAACAGCGCAAGGGGCTCTTGCACCGAGAGATTACCCGAGGAAGGACGAAGGTGTCGGCTCAGCAACCGGCGGGAGAACCTCTGCTCGTCGTCATCGACCGCACCGCCCGCACCGTGGACGGGGAATCCGTGCGCATCGCCAGGGACGTGCTGTGCGCGGGTGCCCGGGTGAAACTGTGCCTCCCGGAGACGCCGGAGGAGATGGAGCGGGCGCTGGCCCGGCGGGGCCGCAGACGGCCGGTCGTGGTGGGTGACGACCGGGCGCTGCTCGCCGCGGTGCGCACCCTGCACCGGCTTCGGGAGCTCCAGCAGGACGCCCTGGCGCTGGTACCGGTCGGCCCGCACCAGGCGCTGGCCCTGTCCCGGACGCTGGGCGTCCCGCAGGACGCGGTCGCGGCGGCGCGGGCCGCCCTGGCCGGCGAGGAGCGGAACCTGGACCTGCTGCAGGACGACAGCGGCGGGATCGTCGTCGGCGCGCTGCGCATCCCGGGCGGGGGCCGGGTGCCGGCCCCCGCGGTGCCGGTCGAGGCGGACCGGTACGACCGGTACGACCGGGACCCGGCCGAGGCCGGCGGGAACGGCCGCGAAGGGACCGGGGCCGGCCGGACGGACGGCCTCTCCGACCGGGCCCGGGACGGCTGGTGGTCGCCGGTCGGGCGCACCGCCCGCACGGTCGCGCGGTCGCTGGGCGCACCGCTGCTGTCGCTGTCCGGCCTGGTCGGGGCGGTGGGGCCGGGCAGCCCCGGCAGCGGCGGCGTGCTGCCGCAGCACCGCGGGCACCGGCTGCGGGTGGAGGCGGACGGGGTGCTGCTGGCGGACCTGGACCGGCCGGTGCGGCAGGTGTCGCTGTCCAACGCCCGGCCCGTGCCGGACGACGGGCTGGTCGAGGTGACGGTGCGGTACCCGTCGTCCTCCCTGCGCACCGACGCGGAGCAGGAGGCGGACGGCGGCCGGGGGGCGTCCCCGACCCGGGTCCGGGCGCGGGCGGTGACGGTCTCCGGGCGGGACTTCCACTACCGGGCGGACACGGTGGTGGCCGGGCCGGTGCGCAGCCGCACCTGGACGGTGCAGCCGGGAGCCTGGCGGCTGACGCTGCCCCGCGCCTCCTGATCCGGTCCGGGGCGCGCGGCCGCCGCACGCCCGGGCCGTTCCACTGCGTCACCGATGTCGCGAATGTGTCCGATCGCACTAGATTCGACACCATGACGTCCGCCATCTCGGTGTCCGGCCTCCACAAGTCCTTCGGAGGCACCCACGCCCTCGACGGCCTCGACCTGACCGTCCGCACCGGGGAGGTGCACGGCTTCCTCGGGCCCAACGGCTCGGGCAAGTCCACGACCGTGCGCATCCTGCTCGGCCTGCTCAAGGCCGACCGCGGCACGGTCCGCCTCCTCGGCGGCGACCCGTGGCGGGACGCGGTGGAGCTGCACCGCCGGCTCGCCTACGTCCCCGGCGACGTCACCCTGTGGCGCAACCTGTCCGGCGGCGAGGTGATCGACCTGCTCGGCAGGCTGCGCGGCGGGGTCGACGGCGGCCGCCGCGCCGAACTGCTGGAGCGATTCGAGCTCGACCCCACGAAGAAGGGCGGCGCCTACTCCACGGGGAACCGGCAGAAGGTCGCCCTGGTCGCGGCCTTCGCCTCCGACGTGGAACTGCTGATCCTGGACGAGCCCACCGCGGGGCTGGACCCGGTGATGGAGGAGGTCTTCCGCGAGTGCGTCGTCGAGGAGCGCTCCCGCGGGCGGACCGTCCTGCTCTCCAGCCACATCCTGTCCGAGGTCGAGGCGCTGTGCGACCGGGTCAGCATCATCCGCAGGGGCCGCACCGTCGAGGCAGGCACCCTGTCCGAGCTGCGGTACCTGACGCGCACCTCCGTCACCGCCGAGCTGGCCGCCCCGCCCCGCGGCCTGGAGGACCTGCCCGGCGTGCACGACCTGCGGGTCACCGGCAACCGGGTCCACTGCCAGGTCGAGGGCGAACGGCTGGACCCCCTCCTGCGGGCGCTCACCCGGGTGGGCGTACTCGGCCTCACCAGTCGCCCGCCCACCCTGGAGGAGCTCTTCCTGCGCCACTACCAGAACGGCCGGGCCGCCGGAACCGGAACCGGGGCCGAGGCCGAGGAAGGGGCCGGGGCCGAGAACGGTGCTGGGACCGGTGCCGGGACCGGGACCGGAACCGGGGCCGGGGCCGCCGAGCAGGAGGGGGCGGCGCGGTGACCGGCCGGCACGGCCTGACCGGGACCGGGGCCCTCCTCCACCTCGCCGTGCGCCGGGACCGGGTGATGGTCCCGGCCTGGGTCCTGGTCATGACCCTCGTCGTCACCACCTCCGCGGCCTCCATCGGCTCCTACTACGACACCGTGGCCTCCCGCCTCGCACTGGCCGCGAGCATCGACACCAACACCTCGCTGCGCGCCCTGTACGGCCCGGTCCACGAGGCGAGCACCATCGGCGGCCTCACCGCCTGGCGCATGCTCACCTTCGGCGCCGCGCTGACCGGCCTGATGGGCCTGCTGCTGGTCGTGCGGCACACCCGGGACGAGGAGGAGACCGGGCGGCTGGAACTGGTCGGCTCCGGGGCGGTCGGCCGCCGGGCGCCGCTGACCGCCGCCCTGCTGACTGCGTTCGGCGCCTCGCTCGCCGTGGCGCTGTTCCTCGCGCTCGGGCTGGCGGTCCAGGGCGAGGAGGTGGCCGGCTCCCTCGCCCTGGGGCTGTCCTTCGCGGCCGCGGGGTGCCTGTTCGCCGCCGTCGGCGCGGTCGCCGCACAGCTCGCCACGACGGGGCGGGAGGCCCGCGGCATCGCCTCCGCGGTGCTGGGCATGAGCTTCCTGCTGCGCGCCGCGGGCGACGCGGCGGGCGAGAAGGGCCCCGGGTGGCTGGTGTGGCTGTCGCCCCTGGGCTGGGTGGAGAACCTGCGCCCGTTCGCGGACGAGCGGTGGTGGGTGCTGGCCCTGACGGGCGCGGCCGCCGCCGCCCTCGCGGGCACCGCGTACGCCCTGGTGGCCCGCCGCGACCTGGACGCCGGGATGCTGCCCGCGCGGCCCGGCCCGGCCCGGGCGGGCGCCGGACTGTCCGGGCCGTTCGGCCTGGCCCGGCGCCTCCAGCGCGGCACGCTCGCAGGCTGGACCGCCGCCTACGCCGTGGCCGGCCTGGTGCTGGGCGCGACCGCGGAGGGCGCCGCCGACCTGGTGGAGGAGAACCCGAAGGTCGCGGACGTGGTCCGCGAGATGGGCGGGCCGCAGAGCCTCACCGACGCCTTCCTCGCCGCCATGCTCGGGCTGCTCGGCATGGTCGCCGGGGCCTACGCCGTGCAGGCGGTGCTGCGGCTGCACGGCGAGGAGACCGGGGGCCGGGCGGACCCGGTGCTGGCCTGCGCGGTCGGCAGGCTGCGCTGGGCGGCCGGGCACCTGGTGTTCGCGGCCTTCGGCACGGTGGTGCTGATGCTGGTGGGCGGTGCCGCCATGGGCGCGGGGCACGGTGTCGTGGCCGGCGACATCACCGGCCGCGCCGTCTCCACGGCGGGTTCTGCGCTCGTCCAGCTGCCCGCGGTCTGGCTGGTCGGCGGGATCGCCCTGATGCTGTTCGGCCTGTGGCCGAGGATCTCGGCCGTCGGCTGGGGGCTGCTCACCGCGTTCGTGGTGATCGGCCTGTACGGACCGGTCCTGCACCTCGACCAGTGGGCCATGGACCTGTCGCCGTTCACGCACCTGCCCAAGGTGCCCGGCGAGGAGGTGACCGCCGTCCCGCTGGCGGCACTGACCGCGCTCGGCACCGTGCTGGGCGCGGCCGGCCTGACCGGCCTGCGCCGCCGCGACCTCGGCTGAGGGCGGGGCCGCCCGCGGCAGGCAGGGCGGGCGACAGGCGGGGTGAGGCGGGCGGGCCGGGCGGCGCGGGCCGTCGGCGGCCGTCCGTGCGGGAGACCGGACCGGTGAGGGTTTTTGTCAGGTGGTCGGGTCTTGCACGGACGGCCGCCCGTCTCCGTCCGGCTGCGTGCCGTGCACAGGGATCACGGGGCTGCCGGACGGGGTCCGTGGCACGTCCCACCGGAACGGTGGGACGTGCGGGTACGGGGGCGCGCGGGGTGCGGGGGGGGCGCGGGGCGCGCGGGGTGCGGATTACTGGCGGTAGCCGGCCAGGAAGCGGCCGATCCGGTGGATCGCCGCCTCCAGGTCGTCGGCGCGGGGCAGGGTGAGGATGCGGAAGTGGTCCGGCCGGTGCCAGTTGAAGCCGGTGCCCTGCACGACCTGGATCTTCTCCTGGAGGAGCAGGTCCAGCACGAACTTCTCGTCGTCGTGGATGCGGTGCACCGCCGGGTCCAGGCGCGGGAACGCGTACAGCGCGCCCTTCGGCTTCACGCAGCTCACGCCCGGGATCTCGTTGAGCAGCTTCCACGCCGTGTCCCGCTGCTCGTGCAGGCGGCCGCCGGGCAGGACCAGGTCCTCGATGCTCTGCCGGCCCCCGAGGGCCGCCTGCACCGCGTACTGCGCGGGCACGTTGGGGCACAGCCGCATCCCTGCAAGGGTGTTGAAGCCCTCCAGGTAGTTGCGGGCCCGCTCCTTGGGCCCGGAGACCACCATCCAGCCGGAGCGGTAGCCGGCCACCCGGTAGGACTTCGACAGGCCGCTGAAGGTGAGCACCAGCACGTCGTCCGCCAGCGAGGCCATGGGGTGGTGGACGGCGCCGTCGTACAGGATCCGGTCGTAGATCTCGTCGGCGAGGACCATCAGGTCGTGGCGGCGCGCCAGGTCGAGGATGCCCTCGAGGATCTCCTTCGGGTAGACGGCGCCGGTGGGGTTGTTCGGGTTGATCACCACGATCGCCCGGGTGCGGTCGGTGATCTTCCCCGCCATCTCGTCCAGGTCGGGGTACCAGTCGGCGGACTCGTCGCAGTGGTAGTGCACGGGGGTGCCGCCGGCCAGGGTGGTGGCCGCCGTCCACAGCGGGAAGTCGGGTGCGGGGATCAGCAGTTCGTCGCCGTCGTCGACCAGTGCGGTCACCGCCATCGAGATCAGCTCGGAGGCGCCGTTGCCCAGGTACACGTCGTCGACGTCCACCTTGTGCACGCCGCGCCGCTCGTAGCTCTGCACCACGGCGCGGCGGGCGGGCAGGATGCCGCGGGACTCGCTGTAGCCGTGGGCGGTCGACAGGTTGCGGATGATGTCCTGGACCAGCTCCTCCGGGGCCTCGAAGCCGAACAGCGCGGGATTCCCGGTGTTCAGCCGCAGCACGCTGTGCCCGGCCTCCTCGAGCGCGTCGGCGTGCTCGATCACCGGGCCCCGGATCTCGTAGCAGACCCCGGCGAGCTTGCTCGACTGCTTGAACTCCATGGACGGCCTCCCCTGGTGGATGCACTTGGTTGTACCAAGTCTCCACTTGGAAAGTCCAACCTGATGTGCTGGACTTACGGTATGCCGCGCCGAAGCTACGCCCAGTACTGCGCCGTCTCCCGGGCCCTCGACGCCCTCGGGGAGCGCTGGACCCTGCTGGTGGTCCGGGAACTGCTCACCGGTCCCCGCCGCTACACCGACCTGCACGCCGACCTGCCCGGGGTCAGCACCGACGTGCTCGCCTCCCGGCTGAAGGAGATGGAGCGCGACGGCATCGTCGAACGCCGCAGGCTCGCCCCGCCCGGCGCCGCGTACGTCTACGAACTCACCGACCGGGGACGGGAGATCGCCCCCGCCCTGGCAGCCCTCGCCCGCTGGGGCGCGGCCGCACTCGGCGAACGCCGCCCCACCGACGCACTGCGCGGCCACTGGTTCGCCCTGCCCCTGATGCACCGCCTGGAGGAGCTGGCCGGCGGCGCGTCGGGGCTGCTCGAAGTCGCCCTGGACGAGGGCGCGTTCCGCATCCGCCTCGGCGCCGCCGGCGACAGCGCCGGCGGGGGCGCCGTCACCGGCGCCGCCGCCCTCGTCCCCGACGACGGTGCGAAGCCCGACGCCCGGCTGCTCCTGGACACCGCGTCCGCCGTCGCCCTGGCCACCGGCGACGCGCTCCCGTCCCCCGCCGCCGTCCACGGCGAGGGCCCTCTCGCCGACGCCCTGCGCTCCGCCGTCTGACCCGGCCGGGCGCGCGGCGGGCCCGTCCGTCCCCCGCTCCCGGCCCGCCGTTCGCCCGTCCCGGGGACCGGTGTCAGGGACCGGTGTCAGGGACCGGTGTCAGGGGTCGGGGCTAGCGTGGGCCCATGATCGGTGCCGACGACGTCCGTCGTATCGCGCTCTCCCTCCCGGAGACGGTGGAGAAGGAGGCGTGGAGCATGCCCACCTTCCGGGTCGCCGGGAGGATGTTCGTCACGGTCCCCGACGACGAGACGTCGTTCGCCGTGCGCTGTCCCAGGCACGAGCGGGAGGAGCTGATCGCGGCCGAGCCGGAGAAGTTCTGGGTGCCCCCGCACGAGGCCTCCTCGGCGTGGGTGCGGGTGCGGCTCGCCGCCCTGGAGGACCTGGACGAGCTCCGCGACATCCTCGTGGACTCCTGGCGCCAGGCCGCCCCCGACCGCCTCGCCGACACCGTCCCCGCCCCGGGTTCTTCGACGAGCTGAGCACGGGCCGCGCGGACCCTCGGCCCGGGCGGGCCGGCGGGTACGGGGCCGTGGAACCGCCGGCATCACCACGACCGGGGACTCCGGGGGCCGGTTCGCTCGTCCGTCCGGCTTCACACCGCGACGGGCCCGCCACAGCTGCACCCGTATCCGTGCCCGTCCGACCGAGGAGTCCCCGGGTCCCGGGGCCTACAGGTCGTCGGGAAGAAGCCGGAAGCTCTTGTGGGAGGTCAGGGGACGCATCGCGCGGAAATCCCGGCGGTCGAGGGAGAGCACCGCGTCCGTGCGGTATTCGGCCGCCAACACCACATTCACGCCGTCGGCGAGGTCCAGGTCCAGGCCGGAGTAACGCTGTTGCACGGAACACGCCGCGGCGAGGATCTCGTCGGTGATCTGCGGGAGGTGAAAGCGCGAGCGGCGGGCCTGGGCCAGGATGAAGGCGATGATCGTGCTCCGGGCGGCAGACCCGAACCGGGCCTTCGCCATGTGATCGACCTCTGCGAGCACCAGCGGGGAGACGACGACCGTGCCCGCTTCACCGAGCAGGGCCCGGCAGGCCGCGCCCTCGGCCGCCCCCCGTTCGGAAGCAGCGATGATGCCCGACGTGTCGGCGATCAGGATCACCGGACAGCCGCTCCGCGGACGACCGCCTCGGTGACCTGCTCGCTGTCCGCCACCTCACCGGTCCCCTCGAACACCGGCCATTCCAGGGGGTCGTCCCAAACCCGGTTCGCCATGGCCGCCAGGTGGATGCCCTCACGGATTATCTCCGCCTCGGGGACTCCCCGGCGCCGGGCGGCCTCCTTGATGAGAGCGAGGTCCTCGGGGTCGGCGTAGACGTTCGTCCTCTTCATCGACATGTACCAACGCTAGCGTATACACACCTTCGGAGGAGGCCCGGCCGGGCGGGGCGGCGGGCGGGTCAGTCCGTGACGAGGACGGCGTCGAGGGTGCGGGGGCCGTGGACACCGTGCCCCCAGGGGCGTCAGGCCACGACCACGCGCACGCCGCCGAAATCGGCAACGATCTCCAACGTCCCCCCCAGCGCGGCGATGTACGCGGCGATCGTCCCGACCTCCGCCGTCGTCGTCCTGCCGCGTTCGATTGCCGACACCCGCTCCTGCCTCACCTGCATGCGCGCGGCCACGTCACTCTGTGTGAGGCCGAGCTGCTTGCGCATCTCGGCGAGGCGGTGGGCTCTGGCCTCGGCCACCATGCGCCGGGCTCCGGCCCGGATGTCGTCGAGGTCCTCCGAGTCGAAGATCTCGTGCTTGGCCTCGTCCCAGGAGTGAAAGGTCGTCATTTCCTCGTTCCCTTCTGCCTCTGCGCCAGATGGTCCAGCCATTCGCCGTAGCGCGTCTCCGCCAGGGGAATCGCCCGGCGGTACCACTCCGTCCACTGTCCCGCCTTGTCCCCCGCCACGAGAAGAACCGCGCTGCGCTGAGGGTCGAAGGCGAAGAGAATCCGGATCTCGCTGTTTCCGCAGGACCCCGGTCTCAGCTCTTTGAGGTTGTGCAGCGCAGCCCCAGATGCCAGGGCACAACAAGCCCCCTCGCAGTATGCACACATACTAGTACGCTCGCATACTGAACTACGAAGGCTGAGCGCCCTGAGCAAAGATCACCCGAATGAGGGGTCCTGTGCTGTGGATGCCCGGGGACGAGTCCCGCGCCCCGGCACAGCCGGGTCGGACCGGGCCCGGCCGGGCGGGGCGGCGGGCGGGTCAGTCCGTGACGAGGACGGCGTCGAGGGTGCGGGGGCCGTGGACGCCCTCGACCCGGTTCAGCTCGATGTCGCTGGTGGCCGAGGGGCCGGAGATCCAGGTCAGCGGGCGGCGCGGGTCGAGCCGGGGCAGTGCCTGCGGGACGGAGGCGACGACCTGGCCGGGCACCCGGACCACGCAGACGTGGTGGTCGGGCACGAGGGTGAGCAGGCGGCGGCCCTGGCCGGGGCCGGCGTCCAGGACGATGGTGCCGGTCTCGGCGACGGCCAGCGCGCAGCCGGTGACGACGCTGTCGACGGCGTCCAGGCGGGCCGGGGTGAGGGTGCCGTCGTCCCGCAGCTGTGTGACGTCGGCTGCGGCGAGCCAGCCGTCGGGCAGGCCGGGCGGGACGACGACGGTGCGGGCTCCCCGGTCGGCCAGGAGGCGGGCGATCAGCGCGGGCAGGCCGGCGGCGGTGGTGCGGTGGACGCGGGCCCGGTAGTCGGCGAGGTTCTCGGCGAGCAGGCCGGCGACGGCCTCCGGGTCGTCGGGGACGTGGGCGCGCAGGTAGTCGCGGTCAATGGGGGCGGGGTTCTCGCGCTCCTCGGCGGGGACGTCGGAGAGCGCGGCCCGCACCCGGGCCAGGATGCGGTCGCGGGCGGCGGTGCCGGAGGCGGAGGCGCTGGAGGCGGCGGCACCGGTGGAGCGGCCGGGGGCGCCAGTGCCGGGTGCGGCGGGGCCGGTCGCGCCTGCGGGGGTGGCGGGGCTCATCGGGGGCCCTCCTCGGGGGAGCCGGGGTTCGCGGACGGAGGGGCGGCGGGGGCCGTGGGGGCGGCGGGAGCGGCAGGGGCGGCGGGGGCCGCGGTGCCGCCGGGGTTGTTCTTCTTCCACCAGTCGCGGAAGGATTCGGCGGGCACCTCGGGCAGGTCGCGGCTGTCGGTCCAGGCGCGGCCCGGGCCCGGCAGGCGCTTGGGGTGCAGTTTGCGGGTGAGGGAGGCGGCGCGCAGGGCGGCGGTGAGCGCGGCCGGGTGGTCCAGGACCCAGCCGGCGGCGTTGATCGCCGCGCGTTCCGCGCGGTGTCCCTTGCCGGTCTCGGCGACGCGTTCGCGCAGGTGGACGAGGACCTCGGGGATGTCGATGGCGACCGGGCAGACGTCGTAGCAGGCCCCGCAGAGGGAGGAGGCGTAGGGCAGGGAGGCGTCCACCTCGCTGCCGGTGCCGTGCAATTGGGGGTTGAGGATGGCGCCGATCGGGCCGGGGTAGACGGAGCCGTAGGCGTGGCCGCCGGCGCGCTCGTAGACGGGGCAGACGTTCAGGCAGGCCGAGCAGCGGATGCAGCGCAGCGCCTGCCTGCCGACGGTGTCGGCCAGGGTGTCGGTGCGGCCGTTGTCGAGCAGGACCAGGTGGAAGGTCTTCGGGCCGTCGGCGTCGGTGGTGCCGGTCCAGGTGGAGGTGTAGGGGTTCATCCGCTCCGCGGTGGAGGAGCGGGGCAGGGTCTGCAGGAAGACCTCCAGGTCCTGCCAGGTGGGGACGACCTTCTCGATGCCGACGACGGAGACGAGGGTCTCGGGCAGGGTCAGGCACATGCGGCCGTTGCCCTCGGACTCGACGACGACCAGGGTGCCGGTCTCGGCGACCATGAAGTTGGCGCCGGAGATGCCGACCTTCGCCCGCAGGAACTTCTCCCGCAGGTGGAGGCGGGCGGCCTCGGCGAGGTCGGCCGGCTCGTCGGTCAGGCCCTCGGGGGCGGGGCGGCCCCAGCGGCCCATCTGCCCGGCGAAGATGTCCCGGATCTCGGAGCGGTTGCGGTGGATGGCGGGGACAAGGATGTGCGAGGGGCGGTCCTGCCCGAGCTGGACGATCAGTTCGGCCAGGTCGGTCTCGTAGGCGGCGATGCCCTCGGCCTCCAGGGCCTCGTTGAGGCCGATCTCCTGGGTGGCCATGGACTTGACCTTGACGACCTCGGTCTCCCCGGTGGCCTTGACCAGGCCGGTGACGATGCGGTTGGCCTCGTCGGCGTCCGCCGCCCAGTGGACGGTGCCGCCGGCGTCGGTGACGGCCTGCTCCAGCTGCACCAGGTAGTGGTCGAGCCGGCGCAGCGTGTGCTCCTTGATCCGCGCCCCGGCCTCGCGCAGCTGCGCCCAGTCCGCCAGTTCGGCGACGGCCTCGGCGCGGCGGTCGCGGATGGTGTGGGTGGCGTGCCGGAGGTTGGCGCGCAGCGTCCGGTCGTCGACGGACTTCTTCGCGGCCTCGGGGAAGGCCGGCATGCCCAGGTACGTGCCGCTCATGCGTGGCTCCACGGTTCGTCTTCGGTACTGGCCAGGATCTCGGCGATGTGGACGGTCCGCAGGGGGCCGCCCTGCCTGCTCAGGGTGGCGCCCAGGTGCATCAGGCAGGAGTTGTCGGCGCCGCACAGGAAGTCGGCGCCGGTGCTGCGCGCGTTGGCGATCTTGTCGGCACCCATGGCCGCGGAGACGGCGGGGTTCTTCACGGCGAAGGTGCCGCCGAAGCCGCAGCACTCCTCGGCGCCGGGCAGTTCGCGCAGTTCCAGTCCCCGCACTGCCTCCAGCAGGCGGCGCGGCCGCTCCCCCAGGCCGAGCATCCGCAGCCCGTGGCAGGAGGGGTGGTAGGTGACGGTGTGCGGGAAGTACGCGCCGACGTCGGTGACGCCGAGGACGTCGACGAGGAACTCGGTGAGCTCGAAGGTGCGCGGCGCGAGGGACCGGGCGGCCTCGGCCAGGGCGCCGCCGCGCCCCTCGGCCTCGGCCTTCTCCCCGATCCTCGGGTAGTTGTCGCGCACCATGGCGGCGCACGACCCCGAGGGGGTGACGACGTAGTCGTACCCCTCGAAGGCGGCGGCCGTGCGGCGCAGCAGCGGTTCGCTCTCGCGGCGGTAGCCGGTGTTGTACTGGGGCTGGCCGCAGCAGGTCTGCGCGGCCGGGAAGTCCACCTCGACGCCGAGGCGCCGCAGCAGGGACACGGTCGCCCGTCCTGTGCGCGGGTGGAGTGCGTCGTTGACGCAGGTGATGAACAGCGCGGCGCGCATGACCTCTCCGACGGTTGGTGCGGCTGACCGGCGGGTGCGTCCCTTACGGGAGCATCCCGCCGAGGACGTTGGACTGCAGGAAGACGAGCAGGCACAGCGCCAGCAGGAAGAGCAGGCTCCACCTGATGGTGCCCCGCAGCAGCTCCGACTCGCGGCCGTCGAGGCCGACGGCGGTCGCGGCGATGGTGAGGTTCTGCGGGCTGATCAGCTTGCCGACGACGCCGCCGGAGGTGTTGGCGGCGACGAGCAGGGTCGGGTCGAGGCCGGCCTTGTCGCCGGTGGTCTGCTGGAGGGTGGCGAACAGGGCGTTGGCCGAGGTGTCCGAGCCGGTGACCGCGGTGCCGAGCCAGCCCAGGACCGGGGAGAAGAACGCGAAGGCGGTGCCGGCCCCGGCGATCCAGGTGCCGATGGTGATGGTCTGGCCGGACATGTTCATCACGTAGGCGAGGGCGAGGACCGAGGCGACGGTGAGCAGGGACAGGCGGAGCTTGACGACCGTGGAGGCGAACTCCCGCACGACGGTGCCGGGGGCGATGCGGTGGACGGCGGCGACGAGCAGGCCGGACAGCAGGAGCAGGGTGCCGGGGGAGGAGAGCCACGGGAAGGTGTACACGGTGCTGGTCACGGCCTCGCCCGCGGCGTTGAGCACCTTCCCGTCGAGCCCGGGCCAGCCGGCCTTGACGTCGGTGGAGGCGAGGAACTCCTTGAGCGGCGTCCACAGCTTCGCGGCGGAGAAGACCGCGATCACCACCAGGTAGGGCAGGAACGCCATCAGGATGCGGGCCGGGCCGACGGATCGCGCGGCCCCGTCCGCCGGGGCGGGGACGTCCCCGCGGAGCAGGTCGGCGCGGGCCTGCTCGCCGCCCGCGGGCCGCCACACGCGCAGGAGGAGCACGACCGCGAGGAGGCCGGCGAGGGAGGCGATGATGTCGGTCAGTTCCACGGAGACGTAGTTGGAGGCGGCGAACTGGGCGAGGCCGAAGGCGGTGCCGGCCGTCAGGGCCGCCGGCCAGGTCTGGCGCATCCCGCGCCGGCCGTCGACGAGCGCCACCAGCAGCAGCGGCACGAACACCGCGAGCAGCGAGGTCTGGCGTCCCACGTAGGCGCCGATCTCCTCGTAGGGGATGCCGGTGAGGCTGCCCGCGGTGATGATCGGGGTGGCGATGGCGCCGAAGGCGACGGGGGCGGTGTTGGCGATCAGCACGGTGACCGCCGCCCGCATCGGGGAGAAGCCCAGCGCCACGAGCATGACGCCGGTGATCGCGACCGGGGCGCCGAAGCCGGCGAGCGCCTCCAGCAGGCCGCCGAAGCAGAACGCGATGATCACCGCCTGGATGCGGGGGTCGTCGCTGATCAGGCCGAAGGCGTGGCGCAGGTCCTCGAACCGGCCGCTGACCACCGTGAGCCGGTAGACCCAGATCGCGGTGAGGACGATCCACATGATCGGGAAGAGGCCGAAGACCGCTCCCTGGCTCGCGCTCAGCAGCGCCAGTCCGGTCGGCATCCCGTAGCCGGCGACGGCCACGACCACTGCCAGGGCGAGGGACGCGAGGCCGGCCCAGTGGGCCTTCAGCCGCAGCCCGCCGAGGAGCACGAAGAACAGGAGCAGTGGCAGGCACGCGACGAGCGCGGACAGCGCGAGGCTGTCCGCGACGGGCGCGAGAACGGGCTGATACATACGACCCCCACCTTGGGTACTTGGTCAGACCATAGAACGGGCGAGGCAAAACTAGGGCCGCGAAGCACCCCTGTCCAGGGATTCGACATACAGAATTAATGTGGTCCGACCATTGACCGGGCGGCCCGGGCTATGCTCAGAGCCGACTGTGCACGGGGATCCGCCCCACGCGGACGGTGCAGCGACCACGGACGAAGGGGTTTCCATGGCTGAGGCGACGGCCTGGGAGCCGGTTCCGCGGTCCCGCACGTTCGAACTCGTGCTGGCCCGGATCGAGGAGCAGATCCTCGCCGGCAACCTCCAGGTAGGCGACCGGCTCCCCCCGGAACGCGAACTCGTCGAGCTGCTCGGCGTGAGCCGGGCCGCCATCCGCGAGGCGCTGCGCGTCCTGGAGGCCCAGGGCGTACTGCGGTCCAAGGTCGGCACCGGCCCCTCGTCGGGAAGCGTCATCGCGGCCATGCCCAGCGCCGGCCTCACCCAGCTGCTGCGCCTGCACATAGCGCTGGCCAACTTCCCGCTCGCCGACGTCATCGAGGCTCGGGCCACACTGGAGCGCGCCAGCGCCCGCCTGGCTGCCGAGCGGGCCGGCGAGGAGGACCTGGCCCGGATGCGCGAGCACCTCGAGAAGATGGACGCCGCGGGCCTCACCCGCGAGAGCTTCAACGACCACGACACCGACTTCCACGTCGCGCTCGCCGAGGCCGGGGGCAACCGCTTCATGGCCGACATGACGATCGCCGTCCGCAACGCGGTGCGCCACACCCTGCTCGGCGCGTTCCACCGGCTGCCGGAGTGGGAGCCGGTCGCCTCCCGGCTGCGGAGCGAGCACCACGCCATCTACGAGGCCGTCGCCGCCGGGGACGCCGACCTGGCGGGCCACCTCGCCGAGAGCCACGTCCGCGACTTCCACCAGGACATCGCCCTGCGGACCCGGGCGGACCGGGACCCGTCGGACCGGGACGTCCCGGAACTGTGACCCCGCGGGCCGCCGGGACGCCCGGCCCGCGGCCGGAACGCCCACGACAGGGGTGCCCGTAGCCGGAGCGCCCGGAGCCGGAACGCCCGTAGCCGGAACGCCCGGCCCGCGGCTGCGGGTCGGGCGTTCCGGCGGCCGGACGGCTCCGCCCCCGGGTGCCGTCAGCGGCCCGGGGTGACCACGCCCGCCTCGTAGGCGAAGACCGCGGCCTGGGTGCGGTCGCGCAGCCCCAGCTTCACCAGGATCCGGCTGACGTGCGTCTTCACCGTGGAGTCGGCCACCACCAGGTGCCCGGCGATCTCGGCGTTGGACAGCCCCTGGGCCACCAGCGCCAGCACCTCCGTCTCCCTCTCGGTCAGGTCGCTCAGCCGCTCCACGGCGGGCGGCCTCGGCGCGCCCATCCGGGAGAACTCGGTGATCAGGCGCTTGGTGACGGTCGGGGCGAGCAGCGCCTCCCCCGCGGCCACCACGCGGATGCCGTCGGCGAGCTGGCGGGCCGAGCAGTCCTTGAGCAGGAAGCCGCTCGCCCCGGCCCGCAGCGCCTGGTAGACGTACTCGTCCAGGTCGAAGGTGGTCAGCACCAGGACCTTGGCATCCGCGTCGGCGGCGACGATCTCCCTGGTCGCCTCCAGGCCGTTGAGCTCGGGCATCCGGATGTCCATCAGGACCACGTCCGGGCGCAGCTCGGCCGTCCGGGCCACGGCCCGGCGCCCGTCCTCCGCCTCGCCCACGACCTCGATGTCCGGCTGGGCGTTGAGGAGGACGGAGAACCCCTCGCGGACCATCATCTGGTCGTCGACGATCAGCACACGGACCGTCATGCCGAACCCTCTTTGAAGAGGTTGACGCCCCGTCCGTCCGTGACGGCCGGCACGGCCACGGTCGGAGCCTCGGAAGAAGCGGAGGACGCCGACGCCGCCGAGGCCGCGGAGGGCTCCGGTGCGGCGACGGGCACGAAGACCGCGACCTCGTAGCCGCCGTCGGGGGTCGGCTGCGCGTTCATCTCCCCGCCCAGCATCGCCACCCGCTCCTGCATGCCCAGCACACCGTGCCCGGCTCCCGGGGACGGCCGGGCCGCCTCCGAGGGCGGGCCGTTGACCACCCGCAGGCCGAGCCCGCCCAGCACGTACGAGACCTCCACGACGGCGGTGGCGCCCGGCGCGTGACGCAGGGCGTTGCTCAGCGCCTCCTGCACGATGCGGTAGGCGGACAGCTCCACGCCCTGCGGCAGCGGCCGCACGCTGCCGGTCACCACCGAGTCGACGTCCAGTCCGGCGGCGCGCACGTTGTCCAGCAGGGAGCCGAGGTTGGCCAGGGTCGGCTGCGGCGCCTCGGGGCCCTCGTCGGCGAAGGGGTGCGGGGTCTCCGAGCGGACCACGCCGAGCACCCTGCGCAGCTCGGTCAGGGCCGCGACCGCGTTCTCCCGGATGACTGCGAAGCTCTTCACCAGCTCCGCCGGGGCCTCCTCCACCCGGTACGGGGCGGCCTCGGCCTGGATGGCGATGACCGACATGTGGTGGGCGACCACGTCGTGCAGCTCGCGGGCTATGGTGGCGCGCTCCTCCAGCACGGTGCGCCGCGACCGCTCCTGCGCCGTGATCGTCTCCTGGACGACGACCCGCTCCCTGGTCCGCCACCAGCCGCACACCGTCACGGTGGTGAGCAGCGCGACTCCCGAGAAGACGGCCATCGGGGCGGCCGTGGAACCGCCGTAGCCGATCAGGACGTCGACCGCGCTCCCCACCACCAGGGTGACCACCCACATCTCGACGGCCACCCGCGGCCGGCTGCGCATCGCGACGAGGACCATCACCGCCAGGTGCGTGACGAACCCGGCCGCCGACCACGGCCAGGAACCGATCCCGGCCCCGGCGAACATCCCCGTCAGACCGGCCAGCCCCGAGAGCCACCAGGCGGTGACCGGCCGGAACAGCGTCATCAGCAGGGCCGCGAACAGCACGAGGGAGTGGCCCAGGAGGTAGAAGAGGCCCGCCACTCCTCCGGGGCCCTCCCGGACGTCGACCAGCAGGACCAGCCCGGCGAAGGTCACCACGGCGGCGTGCGGCAGCCACTTCAGGCGGTCCCGCAGCGCCCCGGGGAGGCTGCGGGCCATTGGCACGGAGTCCAGCCGCAGCGGCGGCAGGGGACGGAAGTCGAGGACGGAGGTGAACAGGTCCTGTTTCAGGCCGGCCCACGCCCCCTGTGCGATGCGGAGTTCGGTCCGCCGGTTCGTCGTCTCGGTCACGGATTCACCCTAGGGAGCGGCCGGGCCCGGCACGTCAGCACGGAAGACGATCCGCACCCGTAGTCCTTGCGGAGTACGTGCGTACCGGCCGCGGCCCCGGTTCCGGGCCCGGGGGTCCGGCCCCGGTTCCGGGCTCAACGGGCGAGGCGGGCGATCTCCTCGGCGACGGTGGCGCAGGCGTCGGCGGACGGATCGATCAACGGGAAGTGCCCGGTGTCCTCCAGGACGGTGAGGCGGGGCTCCTCCCCCACCGCCGCGGCGGCCCGGACGTACGCCTCGGAGACGGCCAGGGGCACGTCGACGTCGTCGCGGCCGTGGACGAGTGTCACCGGGACCCCGGCGGGCAGGACGCGGGCCGGGTCGGTCAGCGGCAGACGTCCTGGCAGGAGGTCCGGGCCGCCGAGGAACTCGGTCACCGCGTCGTTGCACACCGACAGCGCCACGGCCGAGTCGAAGTGGGCGATCGGGGCGAGGCCGACGACGCCGCGCAGTCCCGGCGGCGGCGAGGCGCGGTGCCACCGGGAACCGGCCGGCAGCCGGTGCCGGGACGCCGCCCACAGGACGAGCTGACCGCCGGCCGAGTGCCCGGCCAGCACCGTGCGGCCGGTGTCGGCCGCACCCGGCAGCGCCTTCTCCACGAGGCCCGGGAGCGCGTCCACGGCGGCCGCCACGTCGTCGAGGGTGTGCGGCCAGCCGCCCTTCGTATCCGCCCCGTCCGTCCTGCGGTACTCGACCGAGGCGACGGCGAGGCCGCGGCCCGCGAGGAAGGCCGCCACCGGGGAGACGTGCAGGCGGTCGTACGGCTCGCGCCACGCACCGCCGTGCACCAGCACCACCAGGGGCGCGGGGGCGGGCACCGCCCGTCCTCCGGGGGCCCAGAGGTCCACGACCTGGTCCGGGTGGTCGCCGTAGCGGACGGTGGCGTCCGGCGCCGCGGGCGGGTGGGCGAAGGCGGACGCCTCCTCCTCGGCGGGGGTGCGGGGCACGGTGCGGCTCGACTCCTTCACGGCGGACTGCGGACGGCGGACCGTACGGGCCGGGGACTGTACGGGTCGGGGACTGTACGGGTCGGGGACTGTACGGGTCGGGGACTGTACGGGCCGGGGGTTGCGGGCGGGCGGCCCGGCGGGGTGGGCCGCGCCGCGATCATCCGTCACCGGCCGCAGGCACGGCAAGGGCCCCGTGCCGCACCCCCACAGGACGCGCCCGACTGGGCGGGCGAGCAGGACAGGGCTCCTCGTTTTCCCGATGTACTTCCCCTCTCGGACTATTCTTGATTCCATACTAGTCAACGTTCCAGAATCAGGAAGGGGATCCGCGGATGGAGACACCCAGTCCCGCATGGCTCCGTGCGGTCCTGCCGCTGTGCCTTCTGAGCACGCTGGAGCGCGGGGAGAGCTACGGCTACGCCCTCCTCCAGCAGATCGAGGAATCGGGCCTGGGCGCGGTCAAGGGCGCCGTCCTGTACCCCGCCCTGACCCGGCTCGCCGACGACGGCGCCGTCGAGGTCCGCTGGGCCCCGGGAGAGGGCGGGCCGGGCCGGAAGTACTACCGGCTGACCGAGGCCGGCCGCGAGCGGCTGCTCCGGGAGCGCCGGGCCTGGCGCGCATTCAGCGCGGCGGTCGGCACGACGGTGGACGGGCCCCGCGCACCCCACGGAACCGACACGCTCCACGAACGGGAGAACGACCGATGAACGACACCGCCTTCGGCGCCGACACCGGCACCCCCGCCGCGGGCGCCGCGCCCCGCAGGATCGGCGATCCGTGGGCGCAGGCCTTCGCCGCGGAGCTCAAGCACCGGCACAGTCCGCCGCCGGGACTCGTGGACCGGCTCCTGGAAGAGGTCGCCGAGGCGGTGGCGGAGGCGGGCCGGCCCGCGGAGGAACTCTTCGGCCCCGCTGCGGAGTATGCAGGCCTGGTCGCCGCCGAGCGGATCGACGAGACCCACCGGAGCGTGCTCGACCTGGAGGGCAGGACCCCGGCCGCGCACTTCCGGCAGGGCCTGGTGGCCGCCGGCGCGGTCTTCGCGGTCCTGACCGCCGTGCACTCCCTCACCGGACGGGAGGAGGGGCCGGGGGCGGTCCCTCTCGTCCTCGCCGTACCGCTGTACGTGCTCCTGGCCGTCACCTTCGCCGTGTTCCCGGCGCTGCGGGCCGCCGGCCGGGTGCGGGCCGCGTGGGGCTGGAGCCTCGGCGTCGCGGTGACGACGCTGGCCGGGGCCGCCGCCCTGGCGCGCCTCCCCGTGGTCCGGGAGGCCGACCCCCTCGGCTTCCCACTGCTCACGACGGTCGGCTGCGGTGTGCTGCTCGGCGCGCTGGCGCTGCTCCTGCCGGAGGCGGCCCTGGAGCGCCTCCTCGGCGCACCGCGCGGCGGCGACGGAGACGACGAGCAGTGGCTGCGGCGCCTGGGCGCCCTGCTGCGCGGGCGGCACGGCGTCCCCGTGCAGGCCGCCAAGCAGCACGTGGCCGAGGCCCGCGAGCACCTGGCGGCCTCGGGCGGCTCCGCCCGGCAGGAGTTCGGCCCGGTGGAGGTCTACGCCATGCACCTGACCGACGGCCCCGGGCGGGCTGTTCGCCGGGCACGCCGCGAGCTGGTCGGATCGGGGCTGAGTGCGCTCGTCCTGACCGCCATGACCGTGGTGGCCGTGCTGGAGGGCGAGACCGGCCGGCCCGATTTCTGGGTCCGCGTGGCGCTGTGCGTGCTTTCGGGCGTCTACGCGGCCTCGCTCCTGCCGAAGGTCCGGGCGCGGTGAACCGCCCCGTCCCGCCCGCTCTCCGCGTCCTCCGCGGCCGCTGACCCCTCGCAGGAGCCGGGACGGGCCGGCGGGGGTGCCGGGCCGGGCGCGCGGTGCCGCCCCGGCCCGGCAGGAGGCCGTCAGGAGAGGGTGTCCGCCGCGGTCTGCGAGCTCTCCCGCAGGAAGGTGCTGCAGCGCTCGTACTCCTCCTGCTCGCCGATCGACTGCGCGGCGCGGGCGAGGGCGTGCAGGGCCCGCAGGAAGCCGCGGTTGGGCTCGTGCTCGAACGGCACGGGGCCGTGGCCCTTCCAGCCGTTGCGGCGCAGCGCGTCGAGTCCGCGGTGGTAGCCGGTGCGGGCGTACGCGTAGGACTCGACGACGCGGCCGGCCTGGAAGGCGTCGTCGGCGAGCTGCGCCCAGGCGAGCGAGGAGGCGGGGTACTTGGCTGCGACCTCGGCCGGGGCGGCGCCGGAGGCGAGCAGTTCGCGCGGTCCGGGGTCGTCGGGCAGGTGGGTCGGGGGCGGTCCCCCGAGGAGGTTCTCGTGAATGGCCATGCCCACAGTCTGCCGTCCCGCGGGAGGGGGCCGGGAACCGCCCGTGCGGTTCCCGACCCCCTCCCGTGCGTGCGGCTGCCGTCGTTACTTGAGCTTCGTGCCGGCGGAGCGCAGGTTGGCGCAGGCCTCGACCACGCGGGCGGCCATGCCGGCCTCGGCCGACTTGCCCCAGGCGCGCGGGTCGTAGAGCTTCTTCGAGCCGACCTCGCCGTCGATCTTGAGCACGCCGTCGTAGTTCTTGAACATGTGGTCCGCGACGGGGCGGGTGAAGGCGTACTGGGTGTCGGTGTCGATGTTCATCTTCACGACGCCGTTCTCCAGGGCCTCGTTGATCTCCTCGATCGTCGAGCCGGAGCCGCCGTGGAAGACGAAGTCGAACGGGTCCTGCTTGCCGTAGCGGCGGCCGACCTCGTCCTGCAGCTCGCGCAGGATGGACGGGCGCAGCTTGACGTTGCCCGGCTTGTAGACGCCGTGCACGTTGCCGAAGGAGGCGGCCAGCAGGTAGCGGCCCTTCTCGCCCAGGCCGACGGCCTCGGCGGTGCGCAGCGCGTCGGAGACGGTGGTGTAGAGGCTGTCGTTGATCTCGTGGGAGACGCCGTCCTCCTCGCCGCCGGTGGGGGTGATCTCCATCTCGAGGATGATCTTCGCCTTGGCGGTCTCGACGAGCAGCTCCTGGGCGATGGCCAGGTTGTCGTCGAGGTTCTCCGCGGAGCCGTCCCACATGTGGGACTGGAACAGCGGGTTCTGCCCGGCCGCGACGCGCTCCTGCGAGAGCTTGATCAGCGGGCGGACGTAGCCGTCCAGCTTCTCCTTGGGGCAGTGGTCGGTGTGCAGCGCCACCGTCACGTCGTACTTCTCGGCGACGACGTGGGCGAACTCGGCGAGGGCGTGGGCGCCGGTCACCATGTCCTTCACCCGCTGGCCGGAGATGAACTCGGCACCGCCGGTGGAGATCTGCAGGATGCCGTCGCTCTCGGCCTCGGCGAAGCCCCTCAGCGCGGCGATCAGCGTCTGCGACGAGGTCACGTTGATCGCCGGGTAGGCGAACTTTCCTGCCTTCGCCCGGTCCAGCATCTCGGCGTAGACCTCGGGAGTTGCGATGGGCATCTGACCGCTCCTTGGGTGTGCGGGTTGCGGCTACCGTGTCGACATCGTCGTCGGCCCCATCTTCCCAGACAAGTGCCGAAGCTCCATACATGGTCCACGGTGCGGATGCACAGGGCCTACCGGACTGTTTCACGTGAAACGACCGGCCGGGTCCGGGCCGGCCCGGGCGTCATCGCCGAACGGTCTCGCCGGACGTCCTCGCCGAACGGCCGCGCCCGGCGCCGTGCGGCACCGGGCGGGACGGACGGGAGGGCGGGGAGGGCCGGGAGGGCCCGGCCGGTGGGAGCCTTCGGCCCCCGGGCGCCCGCGAGGAGCGGGCCCGGGCGTCAGCCCAGGTCCAGGTCCTGCAGCGAGTAGGCCTGGTAGTACGGGAGTCCGGCCTCCTCGATCGCCGGCGCCGCACCGCGCTCCACGATCACGGCCACTCCGACGACCTCGGCGCCCGCCTCGCGCAGCGCCTCGACGGCGGTCAGCACCGAGCCGCCGGTGGTGGAGGTGTCCTCGACCGCCAGCACCCTGCGGCCCTTCACGTCCGGGCCCTCGATCCGCCGCTGCAGGCCGTGCGCCTTGCCGGCCTTGCGGACCACGAAGGCGTCCAGGGTGCGGCCGCGGGCGGCGGCGGCGTGCAGCATCGCGGCGGCCACCGGGTCGGCGCCCAGGGTCAGGCCGCCGACGGCGTCGTACTCCAGGTCGGCGGTGAGGTCCAGCATCACCCGGCCGACCAGCGGGGCCGCCGTGCCGTCCAGGGTGATCCGGCGCAGGTCGACGTAGTAGTCGGCCTCCTGCCCCGAGGACAGGGTGACCTTGCCGTGCACCACGGCCTTTTCCTTGATCTGCGCCAGCAGGGCGTCACGGACGTCGCTCATGCCCTCGACCCTATCCGAGGGCCCGCCACCGCCAGGTGGTGGTGACCTCCAGCGGATCGATCGGGGTGACCAGCCGCGGAGCGGTATTCAGGCCGTTCGGCGGGCCGCTCTGGGGCTCCACGCAGACCGCCTCCTTCTGCTCGTCGTAGACGACGACCCACTCGGCGGCGCTGGTGACCCGCAGCTCCAGGCGTCCGGGCCAGGTCAGCGTCACGTCCACCCCGTCCGGCATGCCGAAGCAGTCGTCCCACGGCCCCGGGCGCGGCTCGGTGCGGCGGCCGGTGGGGATGTGGTCCTCGCCCCGCTCCTCCTGCCACGCCGGGGCGAAGTCCAGCTCGACGGGGCCGCCGCCCCCGTACGCCCCGCCGTCCGTCCGGCGCAGGAACCACGGGTGCCAGCCGGCCTGGGCGGGGAAGGAGTCGCCGGTCGTCTCGACCGCCAGGGTGAGGGTGAGCGCGTCCTCGCCCAGCTCGAAGACCTGGGTGACCCGGCCCGGGTACGGCCACGGCTCGGCGAGGTCGTGGACGAGGACGGCGGAGGTGCCGTCGGCGCGCGCGGTGCGCCAGGCGGCGTCGTGCACGGGGCCGTGCATCGCGTGCGGCGGGGAGTTCAGCGGCAGCTGGTGGCGGACGCCGCCGTTGAGGAAGCGTCCCTGCGCGGTCCGTCCGCACCACGGGGCCATCGGGAACGACCCGTACCCGGCCCCCTGCCGCAGCAGTTCCGTGCCGGCGATCCGCAGGGAGCCGATCCGGCCCCCCGCTCCCGGAAGGAGTGTCAGTTCGGCGTCGCCGCGGGATAGGCGGATCTCGCGCCGCCCAAGGGCTGCCGTGGACTCCTCGTGCGTGGACACCTGCGCCCGCTCCTCCGTTGGCCTCGTTGCTCGGGGACTTCGGCTTCGCGGCGGCCGCGGGCCCGCGGCTCCGCGGCACCGCCGCACGACGGTCGTACCGCCCCGGAGAAGCGTATCGGCGCGGCCCCGCCCGCGGAGGACGGACGGGCCCGGCGGCCGCTACCGGCGGCGGCGCAGCAGACGGCCGGCCACGACGGCGGAGGCCACCAGCAGCGCCGCGGCGGGGGCCGCCCACCGCAGGGCGTCCCCGACGGGGGTGGCGGAAGGAACGCCCTCGGGCGCGTAGCGGCCGCGCGGCGGCGCGTGGTCGACCTCTTCGGCGCTGCGGCCGATCATCGTGCGGCGGGCCGACGCCCCCTCGGCGGCAGCCGCGACGGGGTCGGGCACCGGGTCCGCGGACGGCTGGTCCGCCGGGGCCCGGTCGGCGGAGCGTGCCGGCTCCGGGACGGCGGGATCCGGACGGACCTGCCCCGCGCCGGGGCCGGCCCCGGCTGCGGAATCGGCACCGGACCCGGGCGTGCTGCCGAGCTCGGGCCCGCTGCCGGTTTCGGGCTCGGGCTCGGGCTCTGCTTCGGGCTCGGGCTCTACTTCGGGCTCGGGCTCGGGGGCGGCTTCGGGCTCGGGCTCGGGGACGGCCCCGGGCCTCGTTTCGGCCCCGGCCCCGGCGTCGAGGCCGGGCGCGGGGCCCGGCTCGCTCTGCTGGGGGAGCACCGGGCCGTCGGTGCCGTTGACCGTGTCCACCTCGTCCAGTACGTCCTCGGCGTCGTCCACCCGCGTCCCGTCCGCCTCGTCCGCGTCCGTGCCTGCCGCCCCGGGTGGAACGGCGGGCAGCCCCTCGACGAGCCCGGCGACGATCCGGTCCAGCAGGCGGTGTCCGGCCGCCTCCGCGGCCCGCTCCTCGAACTCTGCGGTGCGCCCGTCCGCCCGGAGGCTCCCGGTGAAGCTGAGCAGCGTCCCCAGGGTGTCGGCCCGCGCCGTCTCGACCCCGATCTCCAGGGCGAGGCGGACCTCTCCGGTGCCGCGCGCCTCGGTGCCCTCCGCCTCGACGGCGAACCCGTCCCCCCGGGCGGTGACGCGCAGGGTTCCGCGGTAGGTGATGGTCGAGCTGCCGACCCGCAGCTTCAGCCGCCCGCTCAGCGCGGCCCCGTCGGCCGGGGGGCTCTCGATTCCTCCGTCGCGTTCGCCGCCCGCCTCGCGCTGGAAGCCGGGGATCGACCGCGCGAGCCGGTCGGCGTCGGCCAGCGCCCGGCGCACCTCGTCGGCCGCGTGCGGGACGAACACCTCATGCTCCATGTCGACGGAGCCTACCCACCGTGCGCCGGAACATCGCCCGCGTTGCGGGGATCGGCGGCCGGCGCCGTCAGCCCGGGTAGCGGGGACGCACCAGGGTCGACGGCTGCGGCGGCACGGCGGGGCGGTGCCGGGCGGCGGCGCGGGCCGCCCGGTGCAGGGATTCCCGGGTGAGGGACCGCAGCCCGGGGGCAGTGGGGCCGGGGGCCAGCACGGGCTTCTGCCGCGCGGCCAGGATCAGCCCCCAGTCGGCGGGGCGCCGCCCGCCCGGGCCCGGCGCACGCGCCGCGGTGCCGTCCGCGGTGCCGTCCGCGGTGCCCGGCCCGGCCCCGGCGTACGCGGCGTCCACGCGGTACGGGACCGTCCGCAGGCCCGCGGAGCGCACGGTGGCGTCCACCGTCCAGTACGCCTGCGGCTGCCGGGCCGCGGAACCGGCGTGGACCGCCAGTCGGCCGCCCGGGGCCATGGCCCGGCTGGCCAGTCCGAAGAACTCCCTCGAGTACAGCTTGGCGCTGTCCGCCGCGGGCGGGGCGGGCAGGTCGACGACCACCACGTCGTACTCCGTCCCGGTTCCCCTTCCGCGCAGCCATGCGAAGACGTCCGCGACCACGTGGCGGACCCTGGGGTCCTCGTGCGCACGGCCGTTGAGCGCGGTGAGGCCCGGGTCGGTCCGGGCCAGCCGGAGGAGTTCGCGGTCGGCGTCGACGACGGTCACCGACCTCACCGAGGAGTGGCGGAGCACCTCGCGCAGGGCGAGCCCGTCTGCGCCGCCGACCACCAGCACGTTCCGGTGGGGTCCGGACATGGCCGGGTGCACCAGGGCCTCGTGGTAGCGGTGCCCGTCCGCCGCGTCCGCCCGGAGCCGCCCGTCGAGGAAGAGCCGCAGCGGCTCGGGGCCGCGCACCGCCCCCGTCCCTTCCTTCCCGTACTCCTCCTCGTCCTCTTTCCCCGTGCCCCTCGCGCCGGCCGTTCCGGGGGACGCCCCGGGCTCCTCCCGGGAGGACCCGGCGGCCGCGGCACCCCGGGGGGTTCCCCCGGTGACGACGACCTGCTGCACCCCTGTGTCCCGGGACAGGAGTACCCGCGGCTCGTAGACGGCCTGCTGTGCGGCCCGTTCGAACGGCTCCGCGCACGCCGCCGCGAGCCCCAGCACCGCCAGGGCGGCGACGAGCCCGCCGGTCAGCGCCCTGCGGGTCCGGCGGCCGAGGTCGTGCCGGAACAGGCCCACCACCAGGGCCCCTCCGGCCACCGCGTTGACGGCCCCGGTCAGCATGGCCCCGGTCAACTGCCCCAGCCAGGGCAGCAGCAGGAAGGGGAAGGCCAGCCCGCCGACGAGGGCGCCCACGTAGTCGGCGGCGAACAGGTCCGCCACGGCGCCGCCCGCGTCCTGGTGCCGGATGCGCTGGATGAGGGTCATCAGCAGCGGGATCTCAGCACCGATGAGCACCCCGATGACCACGCAGAAGACCACCAGCACCGCCCGCGACTGCCCGAGCCAGGCGAAGGACGCGTACAGGGCCATGACGGAGAGCCCGCCGGCCAGGGACAGCAGCACCTCGACGACGGCGAACCCCGCGGCCGCCCGGCACCGCCACCGCTTGGCCAGCAGCGAGCCGACGCCCATGGAGAAGACCATCACCGACAGCACGACGGAGGTCTGGGTGACCGAGTCGCCGGACAGGTAGCCGGCCACCGCCACCAGTTCGAGTTCGTAGACGAGCCCGCAGGCGGCGCAGACGAAGACGCAGAGCAGCACGAGGGCCCGTCCGACCCCCGGGGAGACGGGGAGCGGTTGTGCGGCGGCCGGCTTCAACTGGTCGATCACATTTGCACGTTACGTCACACCATGCACAACTCCCGTCACCTTCACGGGTGGTTTCGGAGCTTTTGGGTCGCAGGTGTCGGACGGGGTGGCGGGGCAGGGGCCGGATCTCAGGGGTGCCGCACGATCCGGGTCCTGGTCATCACCACCTGGCCCTCCTGGGGATAGGCGTGCCAGGTGCGCCACTGGATCCTGTCGTCCAGGCACCGCACCAGCAGCGCGGTGAAGGCGTGGTCGTCACCGGGGAAGGTTCCGGCGAGCCCGTTGGGGTGGTCCGCCACGAGGGCGAGGAGTTCCTGGGCCCTCGTCGTGAAGGCGTGCCGGGAGAGCTTGTCGACGTGCGCGGCGAACTCGTAGTCCCAGTCGCCGACCCGCTCGGCCGCCCCGGCGGGCAGCGGCATGCTCCTCCCCGGCAGGCAGGCGACGGTCTCCGAGCAGCCTCCGTGCTCGTCGTCGAGGATCACCTGGTGGGAGGCGCCGAGCAGGCGCAGTTGGACCCGGCCGGAAACACCGCCCAGATCCAGGTCCAGGGTGGCCAGGGCGGGTATCGGTTCCCTTCCCAGGGCCCAGGCCAGGTCTTCCGCCCGCGTGTCGCAGTAGGCGGTCTTCAGGGAAATGAGCATGGGTCGGCTCCACAGGCGCGCAGTGGATCGGTGGGCCCGTCGGCCCCGGGAGGAGCGGGGTGACGCCCCGTCGGCCCGTGCCCACGCGGGGTCCGGAAGTACGCAATCATGATGTGCGTACCGCTCCCACCGGTTTTACCCAATCGGAGCAGTTTTCCCTCTTCGGAGGGGCTACCTGTTCAGGTGTTCCCCTCGCCCGGAGAGTTCGACCGGGAGCGGGCCGGGCGCCCACGGCCCCGGCCCCGCCCCCGTCGGCCGGCTTCCGACGGATGACGGACGGGGTGTCAGCTCCCGCCGCCGCACGAGGAGCCCCCGCCGCACGAGGAGCCGCCCGAGGAGCTCCCGCCGCACGAGGAGCCGCCCGAGGAGCTCCCCCCGCACGAGGAGCCGCCCGAGGAGCCGCTGTCCGACGAGGCACCGCCGCAGGACGAGCCTCCGCCCGAGCCGCCGCACGAGGAGCCCGAGCTGCTCGTGGTGTCACCGGCCCACCAACTGCCGCCGCTGCCACCGCCGCTGCCACCACTGCGGTGACCCGCCGTCCGGCGTGACCGGCCCGCGGCGACCGCCGCGACGAAGGCCGCGACGATCACCCCCACCACGAGCACCATGAACAACGCGAACACCACGAGAATGACGCTCATCCCGCTTCCCCCTCTCCCCCTCGGCCCCCGAGGTCCCCCGGGGCGGGCCCCCGCCCGCCCGCTGTCGTGCGCAGGTGATGCCCTCGACCGTCCTCGGCGAAAGCACAGTTGAGGAATACCAGAGGTTCGGCAGGGGCATCGCCCCGCGCGGCGGGCGCCTGTCAGTCCCCGCCGCCGCAGCCACCACCGCAGCTGCTGCCGCAACTGCTGCCGCCGCTGCCGCAGCCGCCGCCACCGCCGCCCGTCCACCAGCTGCCTTTGCGGTCCCGGCGCCGCTTCGACCTCCCGGACCGGTCGCCGGACGTGCTCCTCGCCACCGCGATCACCACGGCCACGCTCACGAGAATCAGGATGAAGGTCCCCATCCTGTACTCCTTTCCCCCGAAGGAATCCGGGACGGGCCTCCCCGTCCCCTCCTTGTCCGGGGGATACCCCCCGCCCGCACCCCGGAAAGCGCGGTTGAGGAATTCCAGAGGTTCGGTGGACGATGCCTGCGTGCAGACAGCCACCGCGGCCCGGACTCCCCGCGCACGCCTCCCCCGCGCACGCCTTCCCCGCGGCGTCCCGTCCGCGGCCGGCGCAGCGGTGCTGGCCGCGGTCGTCCTCGCTCCGGCCGCCTGCGCGCCCCCTTCCGCCCCCGCCCCCGCCGTCGTCCCGCCGCCCGCGGGCGCCGTGTTCGACTACCAGCTCGGCGGCGCCTACCCGCCCCCCGCCGGGACCGAGGTCGTCGCCCGGGACCGGGCCGCCGAACCCGCCGAGGGCCTCTACAACATCTGCTACGTCAACGCCTTCCAGGCCCAGCCGGGCAAGGAGGACGACTGGGACCACGACCTCGTCCTCCGGGACGGGGACGGCCGGCCCGTCGTCGACGAGGACTGGGACGAGGCCCTCCTCGACATCTCGACGCCCGGCCGGCGCGCCAGGATCGCCGAGCGGGTCGACCGCTGGACCGCGCAGTGCGCGGACAAGGGCTACGACGCGGTGGAACCCGACAACTACGACTCCTACACGCGCAGCGGGGGCCGGCTCACCGCCGCCCACGCCAGGGCAATGATCACCCTGATCTCCCGGTACGCCCACGAGCGGGGCCTGGCGGTGGCCCAGAAGAACACCCCCGAACTGGCCGCCCACCGGGCCGACTCGGGCCTGGACTTCGCAGTGGCGGAGGAGTGCGCCCGCTACGACGAGTGCGACGTCTACACCGAGGAGTTCGGGGACGACGTGATCGTCGTCGAGTACACCGACGCCGCGCTCGCCGACGCGTGCCGGCGGTGGGGCGGCACCCTGAGCATCGTCCGGCGGGACCTGGGCGTCACCGCCCCCGGCAGCGGCGACCACGTCCGCCGGACCTGCCCCGGCGACTGACCCCCGGCCCGGGGCGGGGGGCCTTCTCGGGGGGCGGTCCTCCGCGGAACGCGCACCCCGGGTGCGCGGGAACCGTGCCGGAGGAGAGGTTGAGGAAGCGCCCGCATCCGGCGGAGGATGTCCGGCATGGAACGGCCACCGCTCAACCGCAACCTCGCCGGCTTCGGGACCACGGTCTTCGCCGAGATGTCGGCACTCGCCCAGCGCACGGGCGCCATCAACCTCGGCCAGGGGTTCCCCGACACGGACGGCCCCGAGGCCGTGCGCGAAGCGGCCGTACGGGCGCTGCGGGACGGCCGCGGCAACCAGTACCCGCCGGGCCCCGGCGTGCCGGAGCTGCGCCGGGCCGTCGCCGACCACCAGCACCGCTGGTACGGCACCGAGTACGACCCGGACTCCGAGGTGCTGGTGACCGCGGGCGCCACGGAGGCGATCGCCGCCGCCCTGCTGGCCCTGGTGGAGCCGGGCGACGAGGTGATCGCCCTGGAGCCGTACTACGACTCGTACGCGGCGTGCATCGCCATGGCCGGCGGCACCCGGGTGCCGGTGACCCTGCGGCCGTCGGACGGGGCGTTCGTCCTGGACCCGGACGAGCTGCGCGCGGCCGTCACGCCCCGCACCCGGCTGATCCTGCTCAACACCCCGCACAACCCCACCGGCACGGTCCTCACCCGCGAGGAGCTGGCCGCGGTCGCCGCGATCGCGCAGGAGCACGACCTGCTGGTGGTCACCGACGAGGTGTACGAGCACCTGGTCTTCGAGGGCGAGCACGTCCCCCTGGCCTCCCTGCCGGGGATGCGGGAACGCACGGTCACCATCTCCTCCGCCGGCAAGACGTTCTCCTTCACCGGCTGGAAGATCGGCTGGATCACCGGCCCGCCGGAGCTGGTGACGGCGGTGCGCACGGCCAAGCAGTTCCTGACCTACGTCTCCGGCGGCCCGTTCCAGTACGCGGTCGCCGAGGCGCTGCGGCTGCCCGGCAGCTACTTCCGCGGCTTCCTGGAGGACCTGCGGGGCAAGCGGGACCTGCTGGCCACCGGGCTGGCCGAGGCCGGGTTCGGGGTCTTCCGCCCGCAGGGCACCTACTTCGTCACCGCCGACATCCGCCCCCTGGGCCGCACGAACGGCGTGGCCTTCTGCCGTGCGCTGCCGGAGCGGGTGGGGGTGGTCGCCATCCCCAACGCGGTCTTCTACGACCACGCCGACGCCGGTGCGCCCTTCGTCCGGTTCGCCTTCTGCAAGAGGCCGGAGGTGCTGGCCGAGGCCGTCGCCCGCCTCAAGGCCCTGTGAACGGCGCCCCGTGAAGGGCGCCCGGTGAACGGCGTCCGGGAACGGCGGCGGCGGGCGGCACCGGTGGGTACAGGTGCCGCCCGCCGCCGGGCGTCTCGCGGGGCTCAGGCCTTGTCGCCGGCCTCGCCGTCGACCGTGCCGGTGACCTCGCCGTCGGGGCTCTCCCCGGCGGCCTCGGCCTGCGCGGCCGCGGCGGCGGCCTCGCGGGCCTCCTTCTCCTTGGCGGTGTCGATGCCGAGCTGCTCGACGATCCAGCGCTCGAACTCGACGGCCGCCTGCACCCAGCCGACCGTGCTGGAGACGAAGTGCTCCAGCGCGACCCCGTGGCCGATGACCGTCTGCGCCTCGCCGACGAGGCGGACGACGGAGGCGTCGCCCTCCTGGTGGGTCATCGTGTAGACCTTCGGCCACAGGGTGCGGCGGTTCCACTCGTCGACGACCTCCAGCAGGCTGGGCTTGCTGTCGGCGTCGTACGCGCGGTCGTAGAACGTGCGCACCGCGAACAGCTGGTTCTTGCTGTCCTCGTCGCTGCGGAACATGAAGTAGACGCGGAAGCCCTCCCAGGGGGCGACCAGGTCTCCGTCGTCGTCGATCGTGTGCTTGAGTTCCATCTGGTCCAGGAGCTCCTGGACCAGCTTCTGGTCGGGCACGACGGCCCCGCCGGGGCCGCCCTGCTGCGGATTCGGCTGCGAGGAGCCGCCGAAGTTCGGAATCGCGGACGGGTCGATGCTCACGGTGGGGTTTCCCTTCGTACGGATCAAGGTCCATCCTCCCCCATCAGCTCCCGGTCGTGGCAACCCCGCCGATCAGCTTTCCGCCTTCTCGACGACCCCGACGGTCAGTTTCCCGCCGTCGACGGAGTCGTCGACGTCGACCCTCACCGTGTCGCCGTCGCGCACCTCGCCGGACAGGATCTCCCGGGCCAGGCTGTCGCCGATCGCGGTCTGCACCAGGCGGCGCAGCGGGCGGGCGCCGTAGGCGGGGTCGTTGCCCTCCACGGACAGCCAGTCCAGGGCGGCGTCGGTGACGTCCAGGGTCAGGCGGCGGTCCTTGAGCCGCTCGGCGAGGCGGTCGGTCTGCAGCCGGGCGATGCGCCGCAGCTCCTCCCTGCCGAGGGCGGTGAACACCACGGTGGCGTCGAGCCGGTTGAGGAACTCCGGCTTGAAGGAGGTGCGGACGACCTCCAGCACCGCCTCCCGCTTCTCCTCCTCGCCCAGCGTCGGGTCGATCAGGAACTGCGAGCCGAGGTTGGAGGTGAGGACGAGGATGGTGTTGCGGAAGTCCACGGTGCGGCCCTGGCCGTCGGTGAGCCGGCCGTCGTCGAGGACCTGCAGCAGGATGTCGAAGACCTCGGGGTGGGCCTTCTCCACCTCGTCCAGCAGGATCACGCTGTACGGGCGGCGCCGCACGGCCTCGGTGAGCTGGCCGCCCTCCTCGTAGCCGACGTACCCGGGAGGGGCGCCGACGAGCCGGGCGACGCTGTGCTTCTCGCCGTACTCGCTCATGTCGATGCGGACCATGGCCCGCTCGTCGTCGAAGAGGAACTCGGCGAGCGCCTTGGCCAGCTCGGTCTTGCCGACACCGGTGGGGCCGAGGAAGAGGAAGGAACCGGTGGGCCGGTCGGGGTCGGCGAGCCCGGCGCGGGAGCGGCGCACCGCGTCGGAGACGGCGCGCACGGCCTCGCGCTGGCCGATCAGCCGGCGGCCGATCTCGTCCTCCATGCGCAGCAGCTTCTGCGTCTCTCCCTCCAGCAGGCGGCCGGCGGGGATGCCGGTCCAGGCGGAGACCACGTCGGCGACGTCGTCCGGGCCGACCTCCTCCTTGACCATGGTGGAGCGCTGCTGCTCGGCCTCGGCCTCGGTGGCCTCGGCCAGCTCCCGCTCCAGGGCGGGGATGTCGGCGTACATCAGGCGGGAGGCCGTCTCGAAGTCGCCGTCGCGCTCGGCCCGCTCGGCCTGGCCGCGCAGGTCGTCCAGGCGCTCCTTGAGGGCGCCGACCTTGTTCAGGCCCTCCTTCTCCTTCTCCCAGCGGGCGGTCAGGCCGCGCAGCTCCTCCTCCTTGTCGGCGAGGGTCTTGCGCAGCGTCTCCAGCCGCTGGACGGAGGCCGGGTCGGCCTCGTTGGCCAGCGCCATCTCCTCCATCCGCAGCCGGTCGACGGAGCGCTGGAGCTCGTCGATCTCGACGGGGGAGGAGTCGATCTCCATGCGCAGCCGGGAGGCGGCCTCGTCGACGAGGTCGATGGCCTTGTCGGGGAGGAAGCGGGAGGTGATGTAGCGGTTGGACAGGGTGGCGGCGGCGACGAGGGCGGAGTCCGCGATCTGCACCTTGTGGTGCGCCTCGTAGCGGCCCTTCAGGCCGCGCAGGATCGCGATGGTGTCCTCGACGCTGGGCTCGGCGACCAGCACCTGCTGGAAGCGGCGCTCCAGCGCCGGGTCCTTCTCGATGCGCTCGCGGTACTCGTCCAGGGTGGTGGCGCCGACCATGCGCAGCTCGCCGCGGGCCAGCATGGGCTTGAGCATGTTGCCCGCGTCCATCGCCGAGTCGCCGCCGGCGCCCGCGCCGACGACGGTGTGCAGCTCGTCGATGAAGGTGATGATCTGCCCGTCGCTGTCCTTGATCTCGCCGAGGACGGCCTTGAGCCGCTCCTCGAACTCGCCGCGGTACTTGGCGCCGGCGACCATCGCGCCGAGGTCGAGGGCGACCAGGCGCTTGTTGCGCAGCGACTCGGGCACGTCGCCCTTGACGATGCGCTGGGCCAGCCCCTCGACGACGGCGGTCTTGCCGACGCCGGGCTCGCCGATGAGCACCGGGTTGTTCTTGGTGCGGCGGGAGAGGACCTGCACGACGCGGCGGATCTCGTTGTCGCGGCCGATGACCGGGTCGAGCTTGCCCTCGCGGGCGGCCCGGGTGAAGTCGGTGCCGTACTTCTCCAGCGCCTTGTAGGTGGCCTCGGGGTCGGGGTCGGTGACGCGCCGGCCGCCGCGGGCGGCCTCGAACGCCTCCAGCAGCCTGTCGGCGGTCGCGCCCTGCCGGTTGAGCAGCTCGCCCGCCTGCCCGCCCTTGGCCGCCAGGCCGATCAGCAGGTGCTCGGTGGAGATGTACTGGTCGCCCAGGTCGCGGGCCAGCCTGTCGGCCTCGGCGAGGACCGCGAGCAGGTCGCGGGAGGCCTGCGGGGGCGCGACGGTGGAGCCCTGCACGCTCGGCAGGGCGGCCAGCAGCCGCTCGGTGGCGGACCGCAGCTCGGCGGTGTCGGCGCCGACGGCGGCCAGCATGTCCTGGATGCTCTCGTTGTCCTCGCTGCCCAGAAGCGCGAGCAGCAGGTGCGCGGGGGTCAGGTCGGGGTGTCCTGCGGAAACGGCGCCGGACGTCGCGGCGTTCAGCGCTGCCCGGCTCTTGTTGGTCAGCTCGGCGTCCACCTGCGGTGTCTCCTCCTGCTCGTGGCTGCTGCCCGGCCCGCGGTCCCCGGTCCCGGGGCAGCTCGTGCCCTGCCTCTTGCCTTGCCAGGTTCAACCTGAAGCAAGTTGAGTCTATTCCACTCAACCCGGTGAGCGGTAGCGTCTTCGCATGGCGCTCGATCCACGTTCTCCCGATCCGGCATACTCCGCCTTCTGGGCGGAACGCCACCTGTGCACGCTCACCACGCCCCGCCCGGACGGCACCCCGCACGTCGTCCCCGTCGGGGTGACGTACGACCCGGACGCCGGACTGGCCCGGGTGATCGCCCGCCGGAGCAGCCGGAAGGTGCGCAACGTCCTGGCCGCCGGGCCCGAGGGGGCCCGAGTGGCCGTCTGCCAGGTCGACCGGGCCCGCTGGGCCACCCTGGAGGGCGTCGCCCGGGTCAGCGACGACCGCGAGGCGGTCGCCGAGGCGGAGCACCGCTACGCACAGCGCTACGGCCGCACGCCTACCCCGAATCCGGAGCGCGTCGTCATCGAGATCGCCCTCACCCGCGCCATGGGCAGCGTCCGGCCCCCGCAGCCGGCCGCCGACTGACCCGCCGGGCCCGGCAGGGCGGTCAGGCGGGCCCGCGTCCGGATCCGGACGCGGACTCCAAGCCATGCCCGGGCCCGCCCCCGGCGCCGTTCCCCTCTCGGAGGACGAGCGGCACGCCGACCGCCGCGCGGCCCGGCCAGGGGCGGTCCATCACCTGGACGTGCAGCCGCGGCTCCCCGCGCACGCCCACGCTCCCGGAAGTCCCGCACCCGGCCAGCGGCCGGCCCGCGCGGACCTCCTCCCCGACCGTCACCCGGATGCTGCCGCGGCGCAGGTGGGCGAGGAGCACGTGCGTCCCGTCGTGCAGGTCCAGCACGATGTGGTTGCCGAACACCGCGCGCGCCCCGAACGCCTCCCGCAGCAGCCGCCCCGCCGTGCGGCCCGCCGCCGCCCGTACGGCTCCCGCGACCCCCGTGCCGGTCCGGTGGTCGCGGGCCGTCCCGTGCACGGCGACGACCGTCCCGTCCGCCGGGGCGAGAACCACCGCGCCCGCCCCGGACGGCCCGCCCCGTGCGGGCGGCTCCCCCGGCCCGGGCACGGGCGCCAGCTCCACCGCGAAGCTGCGGGCCAGCGTGTGCGGACGGGGTCCGTGACGGGAGGCCCGTACCCAGGGTCCCGCCAGCGGCGGCCGGAGCACGGCCGCCTCGCGCCGGGGTGCCCGGGGGGCGAAGACGAAGCAGCACGCGGCCAACACCGCGGCCGCCCCCAGGGCCACCGCCCCGGCCCCGGCCACGGCCCGCACCGCACCGGCCTCCCCGCCCACCGACAGCAGCAGCGCACCGCCCGCCGCCAGCACCGCGCCGCCCGCCGCCAGGCGCGGGCGCGCCCACATCAGCGAGCGGAACACGGCGAGGGAGACCGTTCCGGCCCCACCAGCCATCCGGTCTCCCCTCCCCCGTTTCCCGTTGTCGTCGTCCGTCGTTGTCGTCGTCCGTCGTCGACGCCGCCGCGGTCGTCCGGTGCGGCGCCGCGGTGGGGCGTCAGGCCTGTGCCGGCTTGGCGTACTCCTTGGCCATCGTTCCGGCGAAGTCGTGCATCACGCACGGTTCGTCGCCGACGGTCCAGGCGTCGTGCCCCGGCGGGCACACGAAGACGTCGCCGGGTCCGACCTCGGCCTCCGCCCCGTCGTCCATGCGGATGCGCATCCGCCCCGAGACGACGTACCCGTTGTGGTGGACCCGGCAGCTGTCGGTTCCGGCGAGCGGACCCACCGACTCCGACCAGCGCCATCCGGGCTCGAAGGTGGCGACGGCGAAGTCCAGCCCCGTCAGGTGGAGGGCTTCGAGGTGTCCCTTGGGGAAGTCCCGGCGCTCGTCCGGCTTGTCGGTCGTCTTGACCTCCATCACGGCGGCCTCCTTCCATCGGGCCGTTCCTGGCCCGCGGGGCCCGTTCGCCGCCCTCGGCAGGTCCGGCGGGCCCGCTCCGACGACGGCGGAGCCCCTCGTGACCCTTCCATCGTGCGCCCGCCGCGCGGGTCCCGTCACCCCCCCTTGCCGCCACGAATCCGCCGGCGGCCGGTGCGGCCCGGCGGGGCCCGGACGCGACGGCGCCGGGCCGCTGCACTCAGCGGCCCGGCGCACGCGTCGTCGGGTCGGGGCGGTTGTCCGGTCGGGGTTACTGGACGTCGACGTAGTCGCCGGTGGCCTTGGCCGCCGGGGTGGTGGAGGTGCCGGCGAAGTTCCAGCGCCAGTAGCCGTCCGCGGACGCCGTGACCGTGGTCCTCAGCGCACCGCCGGAGCCGGTGTACACCGTCTTGACGGTGCTGTACGTGTCGGTGCCCGCCTTGCGGAACTGCAGCTTGACCGGCTGGTTGGTGTAGCCCGCGTACACCTGGGTGTCCCAGTTGGCGCGGGTCAGGTTCCCGCTGACGGTCAGGGTCGCACCCTTCTTCACCGGCTCGGGCGAGGCGTTGGCCGTCAGCTTGGAGTACCGCTGGAGCCGGGTGGTCCTGAACGCGTCCACGTTGGCGTAGTCGCCGTCCGCGCCCCAGGCCCAGACGCCGACCTTCCAGGTGCCGGCGTCGGTGTTGAAGAGCCACGCCGGGTCGACGGTGAGGGTGACCGAGCAGGTGGACGTGGTGGCGCTGGAGGCGACGCAGTTCGCCGCGTCCTCGTTGGAGACGATGAAGCCGTCGGGGTTCTCGGGGTCGGCGCCGCGCCACAGGTAGACGTCGCCGTCCTCGATCCCCGAGGCGTCGGTGGCGGTCACGGTGGCGGTGACCGTCTTGGCCTTGGTGGTGCCGACCACGATGTCCTTGCCGCCGTTGACGACGACGTTCGTGATCCGGGTCTCGCCCTGGACGTCGTCGGCCTGCGCGGCCGGGGCGGCGAGGCCGCCCAGCACGGTGGCGGCGGCGAGTACGGCGAAGGTGGCGCGCTTGCGCATGGTTTTCCCCCACAGGAATCCGGAAGGCAATCACCGGTTCGACAACACGGTGGTTGCGCGTGGCTTCGAATATAAACCCTGTGAAGTCGGTTCACAACCGATTCGTGGTTCCGGTCTGCCGCCCACCCGTCGCAGAAACGCGGGAGCGCGGGAACGCACCGGCCCCGCCGCCCGGGAAGGGGCGGCGGGGCCGGTACGGGGGGCCGTTCGGACGGGTCAGTCGGCCGAGCGCTGCTGCTGCCTCTTGGGGCGCTTGGGGCGCCAGACCACCAGGGCGCTGGACTGCTGCACCTGCTGGTAGGGCACGAGGTCGCGCCGGTAGGAGGCGTGGACGGCGGCCTCGCGCTGCCGCGCGGACGCCGCGGTGGCCTCCAGGGCGGCCTGGAGTTCGGCCGCGCGCGCCTGGAGCGCGGCGACCTGGTTCTCCAGTTCGATGATCCGCTTGATGCCGGCGAGGTTGATCCCCTCGTCCTGGCTGAGCCGCTGCACCTCGCGCAGCTGCTCGATGTCGCGCGCGGAGTAGCGGCGGCCCCGTCCGGCCGTGCGGTCCGGGGAGACCAGGCCGAGGCGGTCGTACTGGCGGAGGGTCTGCGGGTGCAGGCCCGAGAGCTGCGCGGCCACCGAGATCACGTAGACCGGGGTCTCCTCGGTCAGCTGGTAGGCCCTGGGTGGTTGGTACTGCTGCTGCCTGCCACGGTCCGCTCGGCCTTCCATGTCATGCTCCCTTCGCGGCCTTGAACAGCTCCGCCCGCGGGTCCTCCCCCGCGGTGGCGTCCCGGTAGGACTCCAGTGCCTCGAGCGCCTTGCCGCTCACGTCCCGGGGGACGGCGACCTCGATCGTCACCAGCAGGTCTCCGCGGGTGCCGTCCTTGCGCACGGCCCCCTTGCCGCGGGCCCGCATGGTCCGGCCGTTGGGCGTGCCGGCCGGGATCCGCAGCGTCACCGGAGGACCGCCGAGGGTGGGGACCCGCACCTCGCCGCCGAGGGCCGCCTCCGGGAAGGTGACGGGGACGGTGACGGTGAGGTTGTCGCCCTTGCGGCCGAAGACCGGGTGCGACTCGACGTGCACGACGACGTACAGGTCGCCCGCCGGGCCGTTGCGCTCGCCCGGTGCGCCCTTGCCGCGCAGCCGGATGCGCTGCCCGTCCGAGACGCCCGCCGGGATGCGCACCTGCATGGTGCGCGAGCTGGTGGCGCGGCCGCTGCCCCGGCACACCTCGCACGGGTCCTGCGCGATGAGGCCGCGGCCCTTGCAGTCCTTGCAGGGGTCGGACAGGGCGAATCCGCCGCCCTGGGACCGGGAGACCTGCCCGGTGCCCACGCAGGTCGGGCAGACCCGCGGGGTGCCGTTCTTGTCCCCGGTGCCGGCGCACGCCTTGCACGGCGCCTGGCTGGACATCCGCAGGGGGACGGTGGCGCCCTCCACGGCCTCGGTGAAGCTGAGCGTCACCTCGGTCTCGATGTCCTGGCCGCGGCGCGGCTGGGCGCGGGTGCCGGCGGTGCCGCGGTTGAACAGCCCGCCGAAGACGTCGCCCAGGCCGCCGCCGAAGCCGCCGGCCTGGCCGCCCGCGGCGCCCCCGAAGAGGTCGCCCAGGTCGAAGTTGAAGCCGGCGGGCCCGCCGGCGCCCCCGCCGCCGGCCCGGAAGCCCCCCGCCCCGAACAGGGAGCGCGCCTCGTCGTACTCCTTGCGCCGCTTGGGGTCGCCGAGCACGTCGTTGGCCTCGGAGATCTCCTTGAAGCGCTCCTCGGCCTTGGCGTCGCCCTTGTTGGCGTCGGGGTGGTACTCCCGGGCCAGCTTGCGGTACGCCTTCTTGATCTCTGCTTCCGTGGCGTCCTTGGGGACGCCGAGGACCTTGTAGTAGTCCTTCTCCACGAAGTCCCTGGTACTCACCCTCGACGTCCCTCCTTCCCGGCGTACGCCACGAATGCTTCGTCAGCCCTTCTCGGGGCCACCGTTCTCCTCGTCCGACGACTTCTCCGCCCCGTCGGCCTCCGTGCCCTGCGCCGGCGTGACACCGGGCTGGGGCTCGGCCACCGCGACCCGGGCGGGGCGGATGGTCCGCTCACCGACGCGATACCCCGGCTGCAGGATCTGCACGCACGTGGTCTCGGTGACGTCGGGCGCATAGCTGTGCATCAGCGCCTCGTGCACCAGCGGGTCGAAGGGCTCGCCCTCCTTGCCGAACTGCTGCAGCCCCATCTTGGCGAGGACCGTCTCCACGGACTCGGCGACGGCCTTGAAGCCGCCCACCAGCTCGCCGTGCTCACGGGCCCTGCCGATGTCGTCGAGCACCGGGAGCAGCTCGGAGAGCAGGTTCGCGGCCGCGATCTCCTTGACCGCGACCCGGTCCCGCTCCACGCGCCGCCGGTAGTTCTGGTACTCGGCCTGGAGCCTCTGCAGGTCCGCAGTGCGCTCGGACAGCTGGTCGCGGACCTGCCGCAGCTGGTCCTCGGACGGCGCTGTCGCGTCCCCGGCCGGGGCCGGGCCCGCCTCCTCGGCGGACCCGGCGGCCTCCGCCGCTTCGTTCTTCGCGGCCTCGGCCTGTTCGGGGGGGACGTCGGAGGGCTCCTGGCCGAAGCCCTGAGTCTCCTCCGTCACGCCGCACCGCCCTGACGCTTGTCGTCGTCGACGATCTCGGCGTCGACGACGTCCTCGTCGGCCTTGGCCTGGCCGGCGTCACCGGCCGGACCGCCCTCCGCCCCGGCCTCGCCCTGGGCGTTGGCGTAGAGCGCCGAGCCCAGCTTCTGGCTGGTGGCGGCGACCTTCTCGGTGGCCTCGCGGATCGCCGCGGTGTCCTCGCCCTTGAGCTTCTCCTTGAGGTCGGAGACGGCGGCCTCGACCTCGGTCTTCAGCTCGGCCGGGACCTTCTCGGCGTTGTCGGCCAGGAACTTCTCGGTCGTGTAGACGAGCTGCTCGGCCTGGTTGCGGATCTCGGCGGCCTCGCGGCGCTTGTGGTCCTCCTCCGCGTACTGCTCGGCGTCGCGCATCATGCGCTCGATGTCTTCCTTCGGGAGCGCGGAGCCGCCGGTGACGGTCATCCTCTGCTCCTTGCCGGTGCCGAGGTCCTTGGCGCCGACGTGCATGATGCCGTTGGCGTCGATGTCGAAGGAGACCTCGATCTGCGGCACGCCGCGCGGGGCCGGCGGCAGGCCCGTCAGCTCGAACATGCCGAGCTTCTTGTTGTACGCCGCGATCTCGCGCTCGCCCTGGTAGACCTGGATCTGCACCGACGGCTGGTTGTCCTCGGCCGTGGTGAAGATCTCCGAGCGCTTGGTGGGGATCGTGGTGTTGCGCTCGATCAGCTTGGTCATGATGCCGCCCTTGGTCTCGATGCCCAGGGACAGCGGGGTGACGTCGAGCAGCAGGACGTCCTTGACCTCGCCGCGCAGCACGCCGGCCTGCAGGGCGGCGCCGATGGCGACGACCTCGTCCGGGTTGACGCCCTTGTTGGCGTCGCGGCCGCCGGTCAGCTCCTTGACGAGCTCGGCGACGGCCGGCATGCGGGTGGAGCCGCCGACCAGGACCACGTGGTCGATCTCGGACAGCTGGATGCCGGCGTCCTTGATGACGTTGTGGAACGGGATCTTGCAGCGCTCGAGCAGGTCCGCGGTGAGCTGCTGGAACTGCGAGCGGGTGAGCTTCTCGTCCAGGTGGAGCGGGCCCTCGGCGGAGGCCGTGATGTAGGGCAGGTTGATCGTGGTCTCGGTGGACGAGGACAGCTCGATCTTCGCCTTCTCGGCGGCCTCGCGCAGGCGCTGCAGCGCCATCTTGTCCTTGGACAGGTCCACGCCGTGGCCTGCCTGGAACTGCTTGACCAGGTGGTCGACGACGCGCTGGTCCCAGTCGTCGCCGCCGAGGTTGTTGTCGCCGTTGGTGGCCTTGACCTCGACCACACCGTCGCCGATCTCCAGCAGGGAGACGTCGAAGGTGCCGCCGCCGAGGTCGAAGACGAGGATCGTCTGGTCGTCCTTCTCCAGGCCGTAGGCGAGGGCGGCCGCGGTGGGCTCGTTGACGATGCGCAGGACGTTCAGGCCCGCGATCTCGCCGGCCTCCTTGGTGGCCTGGCGCTCGGCGTCGTTGAAGTAGGCCGGGACGGTGATGACCGCGTCCGTGACCTTCTCGCCGAGGTAGGCCTCCGCGTCGCGCTTCAGCTTCTGCAGGATGAAGGCGCTGATCTGCTGCGGGTTGAAGTCCTTCTCGTCGATCCCGACCTTCCAGCCGGTGCCCATGTGGCGCTTGACCGAGCGGATGGTCCTGTCGACGTTGGTGACCGCCTGGCGCTTCGCGACCTCGCCGACCAGCACCTCGCCGTTCTTGGCGAAGGCGACGACGGACGGCGTGGTCCGGGCACCCTCGGCGTTGGTGATGACGGTGGGCTCACCGCCCTCGAGAACACTGACGACGGAGTTGGTTGTGCCCAGGTCGATGCCGACCGCACGTGCCATTTCGGATCCTCCAGCTGACTTGAGTGGAACAGGCTCAAGAGTGCCTCACGGACCGGAATGCGTCAAGAGACCTGAGTGGAGCCGACTCAACTTACTTGCCGGTACCCTTTTCCGGCCCCCTGCGCCGACGGATGCGGCCCGAAGCTGGGAGCATGGGGACGACAACGGTGCATTCCGGACCCCTCCCGGCTTCCCGCAGGCGGGCAAGGCAACCCTGCGCGACGCAGATCACCGGCCGGTCGACTTCTGGTCGTCCGGGATCCTGGGTAACCTCGGATGGATCAGTTAAGTTACTGCTTAGTAATCTCATAGATTTTTCCCGCTCTCGCAGGTTCGAGGAGCCTCCATGCAACTCGCCGCGATCATCGTGTCGCTGGTCCTCACGGCGGTCGGCGTTGCGCTCATCGCTCGCGCCGTCGCGCAGATCTACCGCTTCGTCAAGCTCGGCCAGCCGGTCCCGGCGGGTACGCGCACGGACGCTCCGAAGCAGCGCACCATCACCCTGGTCAAGGAGTTCCTCGGCCACACCCGCATGAACAAGTGGGGCCTGGTCGGTGTCGCGCACTGGTTCGTGGCGGTCGGCTTCCTCACCCTGCCGCCGACGCTGGCCACCGCGTACGGGCAGCTCTTCCAGGCCGACTGGGTGCTGCCGGTCATCGGCACCTGGCTGCCGTTCGAGATGTACGTCGAGTTCATCGGCCTGATGACGGTCCTCGGCATCGTGGTGCTCATCGCCATCCGGCTGCTGAACCTGCCCGTGCGGGCCGGCCGCAAGTCCCGCTTCGCCGGGTCGATCGCCTGGCAGGCCTACTTCGTCGAGTACGTCATCCTCACCATCGGCGTCGCGATCCTGGTCCTGCGCGGCCTCGAGGGCGCACTGCACGGCGTCGAGGGCTACGAGGCGGCGTACTTCGTCTCGTACCCGCTGGTCGCCGCCTTCAGCGGCCTGGACGCCGGCACGCTGCAGACCCTGGTCTACCTCTTCGCCGGCATCAAGATCAGCACCTCGTTCATCTGGATGATCACGGTCAGCCTGAACACCAACATGGGCGTGGCCTGGCACCGCTTCCTGGCCTTCCCGAACATCTGGTTCAAGCGCGAGTCCAGCGGCGACGTGGCGCTGGGCGCCCTGCAGCCGATGACCTCGGCCGGCAAGCCGATCGACTTCGAGGACCCGGGCGAGGACGACCAGTTCGGCGTCTCCCAGGTCGAGCACTTCTCCTGGAAGGGCATCCTCGACTTCTCCACCTGCACCGAGTGCGGCCGCTGCCAGTCGCAGTGCCCCGCCTGGAACACCGGCAAGCCGCTCTCGCCGAAGCTGCTGATCATGTCGCTGCGCGAGCACGCCTACGCCAAGGCCCCCTACCTGCTGGCCGGCGGCGGCAAGGACGCCGAGGGCGAGGAGAAGGCCACCGCCGAGCAGCTCGCGGACGTCCCCGCGGCCGCCCTGGCCGAGGCCGAGCGCCCGCTGGTCGGCACGCTCGAGGAGAACGGCGTCATCGACCCGGACGTGCTGTGGTCCTGCACCACCTGCGGCGCCTGCGTCGAGCAGTGCCCCGTCGACATCGAGCACATCGACCACATCGTCGACATGCGCCGCTACCAGGTCATGATCGAGTCCTCGTTCCCGTCCGAGGCGGGCACGATGCTCAAGAACCTGGAGAAGAAGGGCAACCCCTGGGGCCTGGCCAAGAAGCAGCGCCTGGAGTGGACCAAGGAGGTCGACTTCGAGGTCCCGGTCGTCGGACGGGACGTCGAGGACCTCACCGAGGTCGACTACCTGTACTGGGTCGGCTGCGCCGGCGCCCTGGAGGACCGGGCGAAGAAGACCACCAAGGCCTTCGCCGAGCTGCTGCACATCGCGGGCGTCAAGTTCGCGATCATGGGCGGCGAGGAGAACTGCACCGGTGACTCCGCCCGCCGCCTGGGCAACGAGTTCCTCTTCCAGCAGCTCGGCCAGGAGAACGTCGCGGCCCTGAACATGGCCTTCGGCGAGGACGACGAGGACGAGAGCACCAAGCTCCCCAAGTCCAAGAAGAAGATCGTCGCGACCTGCCCGCACTGCTTCAACACCATCGCCAACGAGTACCCGCAGCTCGGCGGCGAGTACGAGGTCATCCACCACACCCAGCTGCTCCAGCACCTGATCGACGAGGGCCGCCTGATCCCGGTCACCCCGGTCGAGGGTCTGATCACCTACCACGACCCGTGCTACCTGGGCCGCCACAACAAGGTCTACACGCCGCCGCGCGAGATCATCGCCAAGGTGCCCGGCCTGCGCAACGAGGAGATGCACCGCCACAAGGAGCGGGGCTTCTGCTGCGGCGCCGGCGGCGCGCGGATGTGGATGGAGGAGCGGATCGGCAAGCGCATCAACGAGGAGCGCGTGGACGAGGCGCTGTCGCTCAACCCCGACATCGTCTCCACCGCCTGCCCGTTCTGCCTCGTCATGCTCTCCGACTCCGTCAACGGCAAGAAGAACGACGGCAAGGCCAAGGAGAACCTCCAGGTCGTCGACGTCTCCCAGCTGCTGCTGGACTCGGTGAAGACCCCGGCCGACCCGGCCGGCGCCGCCGACGCCACCACCGCGCCGGAGCCCGAGCCCGCGAAGTAGCACCGCGACGCGGGGCGCCCTCCCGGGCGCACCGCACGCACAGCGGCCGGTGCCGCCGCCCCGTCGGGGGCGGCGGCACCGGCCGTTCCGCGTCCCCGCCGGTCCTGCCGGTCCCGCCGGTCCTGCCGGTCCTGCCGGTCCTGCCGGCCCTGTCCGCGGGCCCCTCCCCCGGCCTCCTCACCCGGCCTCCTCACCCGGCGCCCTCCCCCGGCGTCCTCCCCCGCGGGGTCTTCCGGTCCCTCGCGGCCCGGGTGCAACCGAAGGTCCTGCCGAGGAGTCCGAACAAGCGGATCAACCGCCCACCGGAAGGGGCCACCGTGCCCGTACGCACGTCCGTCCGCCCGGCGGCCGGCGCCGTCGGCGCCGCGCTCTGCGCGTCGCTCCTGCTCTCCGGTTGCAGCAGCAGCGGCGACGGGCCCGGGACCGGCCGGGCCCAGGACTCCCCGGCCGCCGAGGACCTCAACGGCGACGGCTACGACGACCTCGTCACCGTCGTCCGGCCGGGGAGCAGGTCCGGCAAGGCCTTCCCGCCCGAGCGCCTCGTCGTCGTCCTCGGCTCGGCCGGCGGCCTGCACGTGCCCGGCGCCACCGTCCACGAGGCCGGCTTCTTCGGGGCCCCGCTGCGCGCCGACCTCGACGGGGACGGCTTCACCGACCTGGCTGTGCAGCGCGGCGACGGTGGCGTCGGCGACGGCGGCGCCGGGAAGCCCGTGCGGACCGTCGTGCTGCGCGGCGGGCCGCACGGCCCGGCCGACCCCCGCCCCGTCGGCGAGGAGGGCTTCGCGGCGGGCGCTGTCGGCGACTTCGACTGCGACGGGAACCCCGACCTGCTCGACGACGGCCACGGCGGCCGCGGCGACCCCGCCGAAACGGTGCGGGAGCCCGTGCCCGGCGCCGTGCTGTACGGGCCGTTCGACGAGGACGGCACCCCGGCCCGCACCGCCCCGTTCACCGCCGACCTCGACGGGTACGCCAGTCCGCGGCACACCACCACCGGCGACTTCGACGGCGACGGCTGCACCGACGCCGTCCTGCAGTACTACTTCGACGCCGAGCAGGACGACTCCGCCCCCGAGGGCCTGCGCGGCTTCGCCGTCCGCTCGGGCGGCAAGGGCGGCCTCGTCCCGGACGAGGAGGCCGGGGGCCGCCTCGACTCGGCGCTGGCGGGCACGCTCGGCGAGGATCCCGCAGCGGCCTTCTCGGCCGGGGACGCCGACGGCGACGGCATCGACGACCTGTTCGCGGGCGTCCCCGCCCCCGTGGACCGGCAGCCGCAGGGCGGCCCGGAGGATCCCGGCAGCCTGCGGATCGTCCACGGCTCCCGCGCCGGCCTCGGCGGCGGCCGGCCGGTGACCGCCCTGGACCAGGCCGCCCCCGGCGTCCCCGGCGACCCGCAGGGCGGCGACGGCTTCGGGGCGGCCGCCCTCGCCGGGGACGTCACCGGCGACGGCCGCCCGGACCTGGTGGTCGCCACCCCCTACAAGGACCGCGGCAGCGGCCGGCTGACCCTCCTGCCCGGCAGCGCCGACGGCATCCCCGACCGCTACGGCCCCGACGCCCCGCAGCAGCCGCAGGCCGTCGACCTGGACACCCCCGGCGTCCCCGGCACCCACAACCCGTACGGCTCGGACAGGTTCGCCCCGCTCGGCCCGCTGCTGGACGTGGACGGCGACGGCCACGCCGACGTCGTCGCCTCCGCCCCCGGCCACGGCCGCGGGAGGACCGGCGGCTTCTGGGTCCTCCGCGGCACCGACGACGGCCTGTCCACCGACGACGTCCGGCACTTCACCCCGGCAGACCTCGGCATCGACCTCCAGGTCCCCTGACCGCGCGGCCAGGATCGGTGCACGGCAGGGCAACCCCTCGCCGCTGGAAGCAGCCGCGGTCGGCCGTCAGGCGATCGCGAGAGGAGTACCGGAAGCGACCCGCCCTCCGGCGAGGAGCAGCACGAGGTCCCCGACGGTTGCCTCGGCCGTCAGCCCCAGGTCCGCGATCGGTACGGTTCCCGGCAGCTGCTGCGCCGCAACGCCGATCAGGTGCAGTTCACCGGCACCTCCCTGAACCGCCAGGAGGGCGGACAGGTCGTCCGGGGCCACCTGCTCCAGCACGGTCGAGAGACGGTCGAGCACGACCGCGCACACGACGGTGAGGCGGTGCGGCTCGCTGCGCGGCAATGCCGCGATCGTCTTCACAGCGTCCGCGTCACGCAACGCGTCGTCGAGCAGGCGCATGACGGCCGTACGGTCCGCGGCCCGGTCGTCCTGGGCACTGAGCACCTTCAGGACGGGCAGTCCCTGGTCCAGGGCCTGCTGCCAGTGGGGCAGCATGAAGTCGATCATCAGGACGTCCTCGCGCAGCGGCGCGCGAGTGCCGTCGTCCGCGCCGATCCCGGCCAGCCAGGCGTTCACCTCCGCCCACCGCCACACCGGGGAGTGCCCTGCCGTCCCCTCGGGGTCGGGGAACGGCTCGGCACTCCGGCGGGTTCCGTTCGCCCACTGCAGCACGTTCTGGCGCGTCCGGCCCGTGCGCTCGGCGATGTCGGAGACGCCGACCAGGTCGGGGTCGAGCCGCAGGACGCGCAGTCGGGGGATCTCCCGCCGCAGACGCGCCACGAGGTTGTGCGCGGCGTCCACGGGGGTCGCGCCGGACGCGGACACCGAGAGCAGGTGCAGGTTGCGGTGCCGGGAAAGAAGTCCGTCGAAGGATTCACAGATGACGGAAACGGCGACCTCATCGTCCAGCGACACTCCGTCGACCACAAGAACGAACTCGTACTCCATGGCTCCGACTCCCCCTGTCGACGATTCGCCGATGGCTCGCTGCTCGAACGCAGCCCGCGAAACTGTCCGGCGTCCGGTCCCAGATTCACCGACGGGCAAGGTGTTGTCAATCGACAACACGACGCCCGGCGGGGCGGCGTGGGTCGTCCTGCGGCAGCGGGCAGCGCCTGGCGATCCGGGCGATCCTGTTCGCGGCGGAGGACGGGTTCTCCGGAGTCCCACCGACCGCGATCTCCGTGCACGTATCACTGCACGAGCAGTACAGACGCCCCCAATGGCCGGCCTTGCGCAAGCTCCACCCCTGTGCGACAAGGCGCTCCAGCACCACGCGGACTTCCTTCTTCGAATGATCCGCCGGAGACAGCTCACGCCCGACCATGCACACCCCCGCACACCACCGCACCCGCCCCGGGGCCGTCGGCTCCGGGTCGCCGAACACTATCCGCAAGGTCGGACATTCGCCGAAGCCGTCGTCGTGTCCCGACGGATGACCTATGATCCGCGTCCCGCACCTGTTGGAGCCGCACCACCGCTCAAGTCCTGATGCCCGACGGCGGGCGGGACGGCGCCCGGGGCGGGCGCATGCGCCGGGGCGCCCGGTCCGAAGCGGTGCTCAGCCCTTCCGCGCCGCTCCGTGCGGCCACACGACCTCGACCGGCAGTCCGGCGGCGCGCGCGGCGGCCACGGTGTCGGCCGTGCCGCCCCGGCCGTTGCCCGGCCGTCCGTCCCACACGGCGACCAGCCGGTCCGCGCGGCGGAGGAGTTCGTCGTTGGCCGCCTCGTACGCGTCGCGGCCCGCCTCGGCGAAGGGCATCACGACGACCTCGGCGGCGGCCCGGTGGAGCCGGTCGAACCGCTCGGCGAAGTCGGGCTTGACCTTGGCCTCGCGGTAGTCCGCGGACGGCAGGACGACGACGAGCCTGCCGCCGAGGTCGAGGACCGCCTCGGCGAACAGGGAGTCCGCCCCCGCGGCGATGCAGGACACCCCGGTCAGCCGCCCGTCCGCCTCCCGGCCCAGCAGGCCCAGCAGGTCCAGCAGCGCGTGACGGACGAGGGGAACGCTCCCCTCCGTGAGGTCCATGTGCCCGGTCACTGCGACGACGGCCATGCCGTTCCTCTCCGATCGGTCCTTCAGCGGCCTGCGGGCTGCACACGGACGCCCCTGCGGCATCCCGCCCGGTCCCGGTGCCGTCATTTCGCCACCTGCGCGGGGGCCGTCGTGCGGGCGCGTTCGTACAGCGCCCGGGCGTGCCGGTTCTTCAGGTGGGGGCGGATCGCCGCGAGCATCGCGCGGAACCGGTCGTCGCAGCGGCCCGACTGGACGTGCGGATAGTCGTCCAGGGCACGGTTCCAGTCCGAGCACGCCTCTTCGAGGAGGCCGGTCTCCAGTTTGCGCTCGGCGAGCATTCCCAGGTGGCGGACGCGGCCGCGCCGGTAGGCCGACTCCCGTTGCCGGTCGGAGTCCTCCAGCGCGGCGATGGCGGCCTTCTTGTCGCCGAGCGCGTACCGCACCTGGGCCGTGTGGTAGCTCAGCGAGGAGGGGTCGTAGGAGCCGAACGCCTTCGCCCTGGCCTCGGCCTTCTCCATCGCCCGCTCGGCCTCGGCGAGTTTGGCCAGGGCGAGGGACCGGTCCCCGGTCACCGCGGCCGCGTGGGCCTGCTGGCCCGCGAGGAAGGACCGCATCCGCGGACCGGCCTCGGGGGAGGCCGCGGAAGCCGCGTCGGCGAGGCGCAGTGCGTGGGGGCCGTGCCCCAGGTCGACGGCCTGCACGCTCATGCCACGCAATGTCGTGCAGTAGGCGAGGTGGTCCTCGGCACCGCCGGCCAGTTCTAGAGCCTTGAGGTAGTACTGCTGGGCGAGGCCGTCCGCGCGCTCGTCCATGGCCATGTAGCCGGTGAGGTAGCAGTGGTCCGCAGCGGCCGACAGCATGGCTCTGCGGACCTTCTCGGACGCGTCGGCCCGCAGGTACGGGGCGATGGTGTTGACGAGGAAGGCGGCGGCCATCGGCCTGGCGTGCCGACCGCCGAACATGTCGTCGATCGCACTGATCCGCTCCGTCACTGCGACGACGGTGTCGACCTCGCCCTGACCGATCCGTGCACGGGGATTGCGCCGTAACGCGTCGAAACGTTCGGCGGCATCCGGATAGCCGGGCACGGCCAGGGCCACGGAGTACAGCCCCGCGGCCCCGAGCACACTGCGTCGAGAAGGGTCCATGTCCGCTGCTCCCAGTTCGGCGAGTCCGTCCACGGTATCCACAGCCGTGGATGAACCGGCGGGAGTTCTCCGAAAGCCGGCCGCGGCCGGATACACCGGCCGGTTGAGCCTGCGGGAGAGCACTTCGAGGACGACCGGGAGAACCCGTGCCCGCGGCACGGTGCCGTTCAGCCAGTGCCAGACCGAGGATTCGTCGTACTTCAAGGCCAAGCCTGCCTCGGTTCCCGCCCGGTTGACCGCACGGGCGAACTGCGCATACGTCCAACCGGTTTCCTCGACCAGCGAGGCGAGACGGTCGTTGCCTCCGTGAACGGCCACCTTCCCCATTCCTTCCTGAAATTCAAGGAATTCAAGTTGCTCCTCGCCGCCGACTGTATCCACTCTGCGTGAAAGGACGTTGACTTTGCGTCAGCCGCTCGGTCCGGGCGGACGGAAGAGCACTGCCTGAGGAGCGAGATGACGGCCGCCTTGAACATGGCCGGAACCAAAACCGTTGGGGCCGGCAGTCACCGGGACCTGTTGCGAACCGGTGGCGGAGGCTTCCTGCTGTCGTTCACCGCAACCCCGGAGAACATCCGCCCCGTTCGGGAGACTGTTCGCGCCGTCGTGGAGACGTGGGGCCTGGGAGGCCCGGGTGGCCTGGGCGACACTGCCTGTCTCGCCGTGACCGAACTCGTGGTGAACGTGGCCAGACATGCGACGGCACCTGATTGCTCCCTCCTGCTCCAGCGCACGCGGAACGGGCTCTACGCCGCAGTGACCGACACCGACCCGCGTCCGCCGGTGGTGCGTGAGCCCGACTGGGACAGCGAGTGCGGACGAGGACTGTTCCTCCTCACCCGCACTGTGGACGGGTGGGGAGTCGTGCCGCGTCGGCCGGTGGGCAAGTCCGTCTGGTTCGTCCTGCGGGCGCCTTCCACGGAACCGCAGTGAGCGCCCCGCTTTCGAACGGCCCGGAGAGGCAGTCGTTCACCTGTGGGCCGGGCAACCACTGCGACCGGGCCATCGGCTCCTGCATGTGGCGCTGCGGTCGCCGAGGCGTCCCGGTCCTGTGGATCGGTGACATCGCCTCGTCCGGGATGCACGCACCGCTCTACGCCTGCGACGACTGCACGGCCGGGCTCGACGCACTGGTGTGGGCGTGGGCCCGCCACCGTGACGGCCTTGCTCCCCCCGATACGGCCGTCGACGGCTGCGGTTGCGGCTGACAGAGTCCGTGCGACCGGGAGGCGTGGCCGGTCGTTGTTCCGCACGACGGCGGCAGGAGGAGAACAACGGACGTGGCAGCGGTGACGGAGTTCGAGGCGAAGGTGCTGGAGGTCGACCCGGAGGAGACGGCCGGGCGGATCCTCCGTGCGGGCGGCGAGTCGGTGGCGGAGCGGCTGATGCGGCGGTACGTCTACGACATCGCCCCGGGCGGGGCGGGGCGGTGGGTCCGGCTGCGGGACACCGGCTCGGAGGTGACCCTGTGCGTCAAGGAGATCGTCTCCGACGCCGTCGACGGCACCCGGGAGACGGAAGTGGCCGTCTCCGACTTCGCCACCGCGCACGCGCTGCTGGAACAGCTGGGGTTCCGGGCGAAGGCGTACCAGGAGAACCGCCGGACCTCCTTCGTCCTGGACGGGGTGCGGCTGGAGATCGACTCCTGGCCGCTGATCCCGCCCTACCTGGAGATCGAGGCCGACGAGGCCGAACAGGTGTGGAGGACCGCCGACCGGCTCGGCATCGACCGAAACGCGCTGACGTCGGAGAACACCACCGCGGTCTACGCCCGTCACGGAATCGACCTGGAGTCGATCATCGACCTGCGCTTCCCGTCCTGACCTGCCGCCGCCCGGGTACGGGAGTCGGCCGGCCTGCCGGGGTGCGTGGCCCGCACCCAGCAGTACCGGCGGAAGTATGGGCTGCGGCCACATCGGTGCGGGGGCGGTTGCTGCCTAGCCTGCGGTCATGACCACGCCCACCCCACAGGGGCCCGTCCCGAACTCCGCCGCCCTCGGTCTCGACCTCGGCGGCCGCACCGCACTCGTCACCGGCGCCGCGAGCGGCATCGGCCGCGCCTGCGCGCTGCGGCTGGCCGCGGCCGGCGCGAAGGTGCGTGCCGTCGACCGGGACGCCGACGGCCTCGACGGCCTCGCCGACCACGCCCGGGGCCTGGACCTGTCCGGGACCGTCGAGCCGCACGTCCTGGACCTGACCGACCTGGACGCCGCCGAGCAGGCCGCGGCCGGCACCGACGTCCTCGTCAACAACGCCGGGATCCAGCTCGTCCGGCCCATCGAGGAGTTCCCGCCCGAGGTCTTCTCCACCGTGCTGAAGGTGATGCTGGAGGCGCCGTTCCGGCTGGTGCGCGGCGCCCTGCCGCACATGTACGGGCAGGGGTGGGGCCGGATCGTCAACGTCTCCTCGGTGCACGGGCTGCGCGCGTCCGCCTTCAAGTCGGCGTACGTGGCCGCCAAGCACGGCCTGGAGGGGTTCTCCAAGGTCGCCGCGCTGGAGGGCGCCCGGCACGGCGTCACGTCCAACTGCGTCAACCCCGGCTACGTGCGGACGCCGCTGGTGGAGCGTCAGATCGGGGACCAGGCCGCGGCGCACGGCATCCCCGCCGAGCGGGTCGTCACGGAGATCATGCTCGGCGACTCGGCGTTGAAGCGGCTGATCGAGCCGGAGGAGGTCGCCGAGGCCGTGGCCTACCTGTGCACCCCGCAGGCGTCCTTCGTCACGGGCGTCTCGCTGCCCATGGACGGCGGCTGGACCGCGCACTGACTGGCGCCCCGGCACGTCCCGGAGGTATCCCTGACCCGTGTCCGACGACCGGCGGGACGCCCGCCCCGAAACCAGCACCGGCACCCGCGCCGCCCCCCGCGCCGGCGCCCGCGGTGAGCCCCGCGACGGCGCCCGCGCGGGGGCCCGCGCCGAGGCGCCGTTCCTGGAGCTGCTCTCCCGGGGGGCGCCCGCCGAGGAGTACGAGCGGCCGGTGCTGCTCGCCCGCGCGGACGGGGCCGGAGGCGAGGAGCTGGCCGCGCTGGAGCGCGGCAAGCTCCTCGCCCTGCGGGTACGGGCCGAGCTGGAGGGCCGCCGGCGCCGCGAGGCGGAGCTGTCCGCGCTCTTCGAGACGGCGAACGACCTGGCCGGGCTGCGCGACCTGGACGCCGTGCTGCACGCCATCGTGCAGCGCGCCCGGTCCCTGCTGGGCACCGAGGTCGCCTACCTGACGCTCACCGACCGCAAGGCCGGCGACACCTACATGCGGGTCACCGAGGGGTCGGTCTCCGCGCGTTTCCAGCAGCTGCGGCTCGGCATGGGCGAGGGGCTGGGCGGCCTCGTCACCCAGACCGCCATGCCGTACGTGACCGACAACTACTTCGAGGACGCGCGCTTCCTGCACACCCGCACCATCGACGCGGGCGTGCAGGAGGAGGGGCTGGTGGCGATCCTCGGCGTGCCGCTGGTGCTCGGCACGGAGGTGATCGGCGTGCTCTTCGCCGCCGACCGCCGCGCCCGGGTCTTCGAACGCGGCCAGATCGCCCTGCTCGGCTCCTTCGCCGCGCACGCCGCCGTCGCCATCGACACCGCGAACCTCCTCGCCGAGACCCGGGCCGCGTTCGCCGAGCTGGAGGCGGCCAAGGAGAGCATCGAGCGCTCCTCCGAGGTGCACGACCGGCTCACCGAGCTGGTGCTGCACGGCGGGGGCGTGCACGAGGTGGCGTCCGCCCTGTCCCAGGTGCTGAACGGCCGCGTGGAGTTCCTCGAGGCCGGGGACGCGCCGGCGGGCGCGGCGGCGCAGTCCCGCGCCGACGGCCGCGCGGTGCGGCACGGCGACGACTGGGTGGCAGCAGTCTCGGCGGGCGGCGAACCCCTCGGCGCCCTCGTGCTGCGCGACGGCCCCGGGCTGGACCCGGTGGACCGGCGGACCCTGGAGCGGGCCGCCATGGTCACCTCGCTGCTGCTGCTCGCCCGCCGCTTCGCGGGCGAGGCCGAGCAGCGGGTCCGCGGCGAGCTGCTGGACGACCTCCTCGACGCCCCCGACCGGGAGCCGCGGCTGCTGCGCGAACGCGCCGCGCGGCTGCGGGCCGACCTCGACGCCCCGCACGTGGTGCTGGCAGCCCGGATCGACGCCTCGGCAGGCGCCGCCGGGGCCGGCACCGAGCCCGAGCGGGCCGCCGACCGGCAGCGGCTGTGGTCCGCCGCCTCCCACCTGGCGGCGACCCGCCAGGGCCTGGCCGCCGCCCGGGACGGCGGCACCGTCCTGCTGCTGCCCCTGGGCCCCTCGGACACCGCGACCGGCACCGCCCGGCAGGTCGCCGGGCAGCTCGGCGCGGCCGTGTGCGCCCCGGTCACCGTCGGCGCCTCCGCGCCGGTGGACGCGCCGGCCGCCCGGCCCGGCGCGGTCGTCGCCGCCTACACCGAGGCCCGCCGCTGCCTGGACGCCCTGCGGGCCTTCGGCCGCTCCGGGGAGGGCGCGGCGGCCGACGACTTCGGCTTCCTGGGGCTGCTGCTGGGCGACGCCCGCGACATCGACGGCTTCGTGCAGCGCACCGTCGGCCCGGTCGTCGACTACGACGCGCGGCGCGGCACCGACCTGGTGCGCACCCTCGACGCCTACTTCGCCTGCGGCATGAGCCCGGCCCGCACCAAGGACGAGCTGCACGTGCACGTCAACACGGTGGCGCAGCGGCTGGAGCGGGTCGGCCGCCTCCTCGGCCCGGACTGGCAGTCGCCCGCCAGGGCGCTGGAGGTGCAGCTCGCGCTGCGCCTGCACCGCCTCTCCGCGGGCGGCGGCTGACGGCCCACCGGGCGCTCCCGGGCCCGGGTCCCGGGAGCGGGTCCCGGGTGCGGGTCCAGGTCCGGATCCCGCGCCCCGCAACGCGTTCCGCCGCGCAGACCGGTGTGGTCTGCGCGGCGGCTGCGGTGGTGGGCGGGCGGGCCCGGGCTGTCCGGGCCCGCCGGGACGGCGGTGCGGTCACACGCTCCGGGCGGGGGCGGTGTCCTCGGCGGCCGGGCGGCCGGCGGCGGCGCCCGCGTCCGAGCCGATCTCGTCCAGGTCGCGGTGCCTGGTCTCCTTGGCGCAGGCGATCGCGACCACGGTGATCAGCGCGGCGGCGATCACGTAGAGGGCGATCGGGGTGGCGCTGTGGTACTCGTTCAGCAGGGCGGTGGCGATCAGCGGCGCCGGGGCGCCGGCCGCGACCGAGGAGAACTGGGCGCCGATCGAGGCGCCGGAGTAGCGCATGCGGGTCGCGAACATCTCGGAGAAGAACGCGGCCTGCGGCGCGTACATCGCCCCGTGCAGGACCAGGCCGACGGTGACCGCGAGCAGCAGGGTGCCGAAGGTCGCGGTGTCGATGAGCCAGAAGAACGGGAAGGCCCACGCGCCCACGCCGATCGCGCCGATCAGGTAGACGGGGCGGCGGCCCAGCCGGTCCGACAGGGCGCCCCAGGCCGGGATGGCCGCGAAGTGGACCGCGGAGGCGATGAGCACGGCGTTGAGGGCGGTCTGCTTGTCGAGGTCCACCTGCTCGGTGGCGTAGACGAGGATGAACGCGGTGATCACGTAGAAGCTGATGTTCTCGGCCATCCGGGCGCCCATGGCGACCAGGACGTCCTTCCAGTGGTGCCGCAGCACGGCGACCAGCGGCATCTGCTCGACCTTGTCCTCCGCCTTCTTGGCGGCCTGGGCGCGGGCCAGGGCGGCCTTGAAGACCGGGGACTCGTCGACCGACAGCCGGATCCACATGCCGACGAGCACCAGCACGCCGGAGAGCAGGAACGGGATCCGCCAGCCCCAGGAGACGAACGCCTCCTCGGTGAGCACCGCGGTCAGGATCGCGAGGACGGCGGTGGCCAGCAGCTGGCCGGCGGGGGCGCCGGTCTGCGGCCACGAGGCCCAGAACCCGCGGCGCTTCGCGTCGCCGTGCTCGGAGACCAGCAGCACCGCGCCGCCCCACTCGCCGCCGAGCGCGAAGCCCTGGACGAGCCGCAGCACGGTCAGCAGGATCGCCGCCGAGGACCCGATCGTGGCGTGAGTGGGCAGCAGGCCGATGAGGAACGTCGCACCGCCCATCATCAGCAGGCTGATGACCAACAGCTTCTTGCGTCCGAGCCGGTCGCCGTAGTGGCCGAAGACGAGCGCGCCGATGGGCCGGGCGGCGAAGCCCACCGCGTAGGTGAGGAAGGCCAGCAGAGTGCCGACCAGCGGGTCGGACTCGGGGAAGAACAGCTTGTTGAAGACGAGGGCCGCCGCGGAGCCGTAGAGGAAGAAGTCGTACCACTCGATGGTGGTGCCGATGAGGCTCGCGGCGACGATGCGGCGGAGCGAGCCGGGGGCGGCGTCGGGGGCGGGGGCGGGTTCTGGGGCGCTGGGCGCCGGGGGCGGCACTGCCATGGGTCACCACTTCCGAGCGGGACGGGGCGCGGCGGGCGCCCCTGTGGAACGATGTTTGTTCGTGTCGCCACACCGTAGGAACAGTGCGGCCGTCCCCCCATGTGGTGGGACACCACAGTCCGGGCGCTCCCTGTGCACCCCGCACCCATGACGTGCGGCCGCCCCCGCCCCGGCGGGAGCCGGAACGGGGGCGGGGGGTCGTACGCGGGACCGTGCGCGGGGAGTCGGCCCATCGGGGAGTCAACCCGGCGGGGAGTCAACCCGGCGGGGAGTCGGTCCGGCCGGGAGTCAGTCCAGCGGGCAGGTGGCGAGCAGGTCGGCCGGGCCGGCCCCGGCGGGACGGGGGAGGGTGCGGCTCGCGGGCGGCTGCTCGCCCTTGCCCAGCCAGTCCTCCAGCGCGGTGAACGCGGAGCGGTGGCACGGCGTCAGGGGGCGCAGCCGGTCCGGGAAGACGTCGCTGAGGGAGTCGGTGTGGGTGCCGTCCTCGACCCGGTAGTAGCGGAACAGGTGGCCGCGGCCCGCGTCGCGGACCATTCGGGCGTAGACGTCGGAGGACTCGCTGATCGGCAGCAGGACGTCCTTGGTGCCGTGCAGAGTGATCAGTGGCTTGCCGATCCGGCCGGTGAGGGCGACCTTCTCCACCGCGTCCTTCACCGCCTCCGGGCGCTGCGCGTAGTCGTAGTCGGCGTCGCACGCGGGGGTGCCCGGGGTGCAGAACGGGGTTCCGGTCTCGGTGTCACCGTCGAAGCCGGGGTCGAACTCCTCGCGGTAGACCCGCTGCGTCAGGTCCCAGTAGTACTGGTGGTGGAACGGCCACAGGAACTCCGTTCCGGTGGGGAACCCGGCCGCGGTCATCTCCTCGTGGGCCTCCTGCGCACCCGGGCCCCCGGCGGCGTAGCGCGGGTAGGCGCGCAGAGCGGGCGGCAGGAAGGTCAGCAGGTTGGGGCCCTCGGTCCGCCACAGGGTGCCCTCCCAGTCCACCCCTCCGTCGTAGAGCTCCGGGTGGTTCTCCAGCTGCCAGCGGACCAGGTAGCCGCCGTTGGACAGGCCGGTGGCCAGAGTGCGGGACGGGGGCCGGTGGTAGCGCTGGGCGACGACCGCCCGGGCGGCCCGGGTCAGCTGGGTGACGCGTTCGTTCCACTCGGCGACCGCGTCGCCGGGCGCGTCGCCGTCGCGGTGGAAGTCGAGGCCGGTGTTGCCCTTGTCGGTGGCGGCGAAGGCGTAGCCGCGCTCGAGGACCCAGTCGCCGATGGCCCGGTCGTTGGCGTACTGCTCGCGGTTGCCGGGCGACCCGGTGACGACGAGCCCGCCGTTCCAGCGGTCGGGGAGCCGGATGACGAACTGGGAGTCGTGGGCCCAGCCGTGGTTGGTGTTGCCGGTGGAGTCGTCGGGGAAGTAGCCGTCGATCTGGACGCCGGGAACCCCGGAGGGGACGGCGAGCCCGGCGGGGGTGAGCCCGTTCCAGTCGGCCCGGTCGGTGTGGCCGGAGGCGACGGTGCCGGCGGTCGTCAGTTCCTGCAGGCAGTCGGCCTGCTGGTGCTCGGCGCCGGGCACGTGCAGCCGGGCGATGCCGGCGCAGTGGCCTCCTGCGCCTCCCCGTCCCGTGTCCCCCTCCCCCGACGGGGACGAGGCGGTCGCGGTTCCGGCGGCGGGGAGGGCGGCGGCCAGGGCGAGGGCTGCGGCCAGCAGGGCTGTGGCGGGGCGGGGCATCGGGTGCACCTTTCTGGGAGGGGGAGGGAGGAAGGGTCAGGAGGGAGTGGGGAGGGCCGGCGCTCCGGGGCGGGTCCTCCGGAGCGCCGGAGCGCCGGGGGCCGGGGTCAGGGGCAGCCGTCGTCGGCCAGGACGAAGTAGCCGGCGGGCGACTCCTTGAGGGTGTGGGTGACGTAGGTGTTGTAGAGGCCCATCGCCTGGCCCGAGCCCTTGGCGTACGTGTAGCCGCCGCTCGTGGTGGCGCGGCCGGCCTGCACGTGCTGGTAGTTGCTCCCCGTCCAGCAGGCCGCCTCCGGCGGGGCGGTCGGGGCGGGCGAGGACGTCGGGTCGGGCGAGGGTGTCGGAGTGGGCGAGGGCGTCGGGGTTCCGGTGCCGCCCCCCAGGCCGAAGAAGCGGGAGATCCAGTGCGAGGAGCAGATCGAGTCCGGGTAGTAGGTGCCCGCCGTCCCGCACTGCTCGGCGCCGGTGCCCGGGTCGACGGGCGTGCCGTGGCCGATGCCCGGCACCCGGTTGACCTCGACGGCGACGGTGCCGTCGGCGGCCCGGTACTCCTCGTGGCGGGTGCCGTTCGGGCCGATCGTTCCGGTGCTGCTCGGGGTCTGGGACAGTCCGTGCACAGCGGTCCACTGGTCGCGCAGTTCGTCGGCGTTCCTCGGGACGACCGTGGAGTCGTTCGCGCCGTGCCAGACGGCCACCCGCGGCCAGGGGCCGGTGTGGGAGGGGTACGCGTCGCGCACCCGCTGAGCCCAGGCCGCCGGGGTCAGGTCCACGCCGGGGTTCATGCAGGTGTAGGGGCTCTTGTCCTTGGTGCAGTCGTAGGGCAGGCCTGCGACGACCGCTCCCGCGCGGAACACGTCGGGGTAGGTCGCGAGCATCACCGAGGTCATCGCCCCTCCGGCCGACAGCCCGGTGACGTGCACGCGTGCCGGGTCGGCGCCGTAGGCCGAGACGGCGTGGGCGGCCATCTGCCGGATCGAGGCCGCCTCGCCCTGGCCCCGGCGGTTGTCGCCGCTCTGGAACCAGTTGAAGCACGACTGGATGTTGTTGGCCGAGGTCGTCTCGGCGAACACCAGGAGGAAGCCGTCGCGCGCGGCGACGGCCGGGAGGCCGGAGTGGTCGGCGTAGTCCTGGGCGCTCTGCGTGCAGCCGTGCAGCGCCACGACGACCGGCGGGTTCTGCGGCAGCGAGGCGGGCCGGTGGACGTACATGTTCAGGGCCCCCGGGTTGGTGCCGAAGGAGGCCACCCGCTCCAGCGTGACGGCCGCCTGCGCCGAGACGGCGGTCTGCGCGGTGGCGGTCTGCTCGGTGGCGGTCCGTGCGGCGGGGGCGGCGGACGCCCCTGTGGCGGAGGCCGGGCCGGCCAGGGCCGCGGCCAGTGCGGCGGCCGCCGCAACGGCCGCGCGGCGCAGCCGCGTCACGCCGGGGCGGGCCTTGCCGGGGCGGGCCTTGCCGGGGCGGGATCCGCCGGGGCGGGTGTCTCCTCGTGGTGGGTGCAGAGGCATGGTCGGCTCCTTCCGGTGGCCGGCGGGGGTCGTTCCGGTCCCTGCCGGCGGCCGGGCCGCCGCGCTGCTGCGGGGCCCGGCCGGTGTGATTCCGGTCACCGTAGGAGCCTTGTCAGGTGCCCGACATGGGTTCGCACGCCACAGCCGCGCCGCGGCCACGTGGTGCGGACCGCTATGCGCAGAGCATCTCCCGCGGCTCGCCGGCGACCGCGACCGGAGCGCCCGTGGCGGCCAGCACCTCCTCCACGCTCACCCCCGGGGCCAGTTCGACCAGTTCGAAGCCCTGCTCCGTGACATCGAGGACGGCGAGGTCGGTGATCACCCGGTGCACCACGCCGCGCCCGGTCAACGGCAGGGTGCACTCGTCCACCAGCTTGGGCGTGCCGTCCTTCGCCGTGTGCTCCGTCAGCACGATCACCCGCCGCGCGCCGTGCACCAGGTCCATCGCGCCGCCCATCCCCTTGACCATGCGCCCGGGGATCATCCAGTTGGCCAGGTCGCCGCGGGCGGAGACCTGCATGGCCCCGAGCACCGCGGCGTCGACGTGGCCGCCGCGGATCATGCCGAAGGAGAGCGAGGAGTCGAAGAACGACGCCCCGGGCAGTACGGAGACCGTCTCCTTGCCCGCGTTGATCAGGTCCGGGTCCACCCCGTCCGGCTCCGGGTACGGGCCGACCCCGAGGATGCCGTTCTCCGACTGCAGCACCACCTCCACGCCCGGCGGCAGGTGGTTGGGGATCAGGGTGGGCAGTCCGATGCCGAGGTTGACGCAGGTGCCGTCGACGAGCTCGCGGGCGGCGCGGGCCGCCATCAGGTCGCGGGTGAGTGCCATGTCAGTTGCCGCCTTCCCGGTCCCGGGCCGGGACCGTCTCGCGCACGGTGCGCCGTTCGACGCGCCGCTCGGCGCGCGGGTCGTCCGCCTCCGCCACGACCACCCGCTGGACGAAGACCCCCGGCAGGTGGACGGCGTCGGGGTCCAGCTCTCCGGGTTCGACCAGCCGCTCGACCTCGGCCACGGTGATCCGGCCGGCCATGGCGGCCAGCGGGTTGAAGTTGCGCGCGGAGGCGTGGAAGACCAGGTTGCCGTGGCGGTCGCCGACCGCGGCCCGCACCAGCGCGAAGTCGGTGGTGATGCCCTCCTCCAGCAGGTACTCGCGGCCGCCGAAGAAACGGGTCTCCTTCGGCTGCGAGGCCAGCGCCACCGACCCGCCCCCGGGCGCGTACCGCAGCGGCATCCCGCCCTCGGCGACCGGGGTGCCGACACCCGCCGGGGTGTAGAACGCGGGGATACCCGTGCCGCCGGCGCGCAGCCGCTCGGCGAGGGTGCCCTGCGGCACCAGTTCCACCTCCAGTTCCCCGTCCAGGTACTGGCGGGCGAACTCCTTGTTCTCCCCCACGTAGGAGCCGGTGACCCGGGCGATCCTGCCCTCGCGCAGCAGCAGGCCCAACCCCCAGTCGTCCACTCCGCAGTTGTTGGAGACCACCCGCAGTCCGGTGGTGCCGCGGTCCAGCAGGGCGTGGATCAGCACCCCGGGAATCCCGCACAGTCCGAATCCTCCGACGGCCAGTGACGCGCCGTCGGGCACGTCGGCCACCGCCTCGGCCGCGTCCGCGACCACCTTGTCCAAGCTCATGGACCCTGAACCTAGGAAGCCGCACGCTCCCGGGCCATGGCGTCCGCGCACACACCTTCGGCCCCACCCGTGTGGCCCTCTCCCTCTCCCCCTGCCTCTTCCCCCTCCCGAATCCCGGCCGCCCCTCCCGGATCCCGGCCGCGGGCAGGGCTCCGGTCCCGCGCAACCGTCCGGCACCGGGACGGTTCCCCCGTGGGAACCGGCCCGGGAACACCACCCGGAAAATTGTTGATCCCCGCACAACCTTTCCGCACCGTGATCGGTCTTGCCCCTGTCGACCGGTGAACCACCGTCGAACCGACGGTGAAGCGCACCTGTCCGGCACTCACGGCAGCGGACGCCCGTGCGGCGTCCCCGCAACCAGGAGAACTGCGTGAACAAACGCATGTCCCGCGCCCTCGCGTGCGCCGCCACCGTCGCGGCCGTCACCGCGGGCCTCGTCGGCACGGCCGGCACCGCCTCCGCCAACTCCGGCCAGGAGGCCGACTTCAACGGGGACGGCTACCGCGACCTCGCTGTCTCCGCGCCCGGCACCGAAGTGGGCGGCAAGTCCGCCGCCGGCGCCTTCGTGGTCCACTACGGCTCGGCCAACGGCATCACCGCCGCCAAGCGCGCCGTGATCACCCAGAACAGCACCGGCATCCCCGGCAGCGCCGAGACCGGCGACCGCTTCGGCGGCGTCACCGCCGCCGGCGACTTCAACAACGACGGCTACAGCGACCTCGCCGTCGGCGCCCCGCGCGAGGACGTCTCCGGCGACACCGACGGCGGAACCGTCGTCATCGTCTGGGGCTCCGCCTCCGGCCTGTCCGGCGGCACCACCGTCGCCGACCCCAACCCCGGCGGCCACGACAAGTTCGGCAAGACCCTGGGCGCCGCCGACTTCAACGGCGACGGCAAGACCGACCTGGCCATCGGCTCCACCTCGTCCACCGTCCAGGTCTACCGAGGCAACTTCACCAAGTCCGGCGGCACCGGGGGTCGTTACACCGTCAAGGCCCCCATCTGGGGCAGCGGCGAAGGCCCGCTCAACCTCACTCCGGGCGACGTCAACGGCGACGGCACGGCCGACCTGATCGTCGACGGCTTCGAGACCGAGACCGAGTACGGCTGGAACACCAACTACTACCTGCCCGGCACTGCCTCCGGCCTGACCGCCACCGGCACCGTCAAGCTGCCCGCCGGCGCCATCACCGACATCGGTGACCTCAACCACGACGGCTACGGCGACATCGTCATCGGTCTGTCCTTCGACGCGGACTCCGGTGTCCCGGGCGCCGTCACCGGCGGCAAGGTCAACATCGTCTACGGTTCCGCCTCCGGACCGAGCAGCAACCGCACCAGCATCACCCAGGAGTCCCCCGGTATCCCCGGCGGATCCGAGACCGACGACGGCTTCGGCAACGAGCTGCACCTCGGCGACGTCAACGGCGACGGCCACCTCGACCTCGCCATCGGATCCACCTGGGAGTCCCTCGGCGGCATCCAGCACACCGGCGCCGTCACCGTCGTATACGGCACGGCGGAAGGCCTGAACACCACCGGCGCCCCCGCCCCCCAGTTCTTCCACCAGGACATCGCGGGCATCCCCGGCTCCAACGAGAAGGGGGACTACTTCGGCTCCGACGTCCACCTCACCGACCTCAACAACGACGGCAAGGCCGACCTGACCATCGGCAGCTCCGGCGAGAACGGCGACAACGGCGCCCTGGTCGCCCTGCGCTCCAACGGCACGAAGATCACCACCACCGGTGCAGTCGCCGTCTCCGCCTCCGGCGCCGGCCTGTCCACCGCCGGCACCCCCCTGTACGGCATCAACTTCGCCGGCTGACCCGTCCGGCGGCCGACCGCTCCCACCGCACCACCCCCGAGGGGCGCCCGACCACCCCGATACACCCCCGGGCGCCCCGAGGACCGGCTCAACACCGCGCACAGGTCGCCCCGCAGCCGCTGGGCGACCGTACGGACACCCTCCGTACGGCCTGCGGGCCCGTTCCACCGCCTTCCTGCGACGGCGGCGGGACGGGCCCGCTGCCGTACCCCCGCAGCGAACCGCCCGCCCCCGCGGTACACACCGCACACCGCACACCACTGCCGCTGCCCGACCCGGGCCACCGGCCACCAGCCACCGGCCACCGGCCACCGGCCCGGGCAGTGTCACAGCTTCGCAGCGAAACTCCCCCGGAACCGCCCCTCTCCCCAACCACCAGCACAAACAAGGTACTTTCGAAGACGTGGCTGGATTCAGGATGGGACGCGGACAGGACCCCCGCACCGCACAGCAGAACGGCACGCCCCCGGCGTACCCGAACCACGGCCCGGCACAGCCCGGACAGCCGGGTCAGTACGGCCGCGGCGGCGCCCCTCAGCAGCAGTGGACGTCGGAGGAGCCCGAGTACTTCGGCGGGGAGCAGCACAGCCCGCACCCGCACTCCCCCCGGCACCACCAGGCACCGCCGCCGCACGACGCCCCGGGCCACACCGTCGCGTTCCGCGTCGGCGAGTTCCCCGACGGGGGCGGCCGTCCCGGTGACGACCCGGACGGCTACGACAACGCCTCGACCTACCGGTCCGGCGACCGGCCCTCCGGGCCGCCCCCGGGGCCCCGCCTGCACTGGAAGGCGCTGCTGAGCGGCATCGTGCTGCGCCCGGGCGACACCTTCTGGCGGATGCGCGACCACCAGATGTGGGCGACCGCGCTGCTCGTCACCTTCGTCTACGGCCTCGTCGCCGTCTTCGGCTTCGGCGAGGAGGCCCGCGACGAGGTCCTCAACGCCACCCTGTCCAACAGCATCCCCTGGGTGCTGATGGCCGGCGTCGCCGTGGTCATCAGCTACCTCATGCTCGGCGCGGTCACCAACGCCCTGGCCCGGCAGTTCGGCGGCGACGGCCTGTGGGCACCCACCATCGGCCTGTCCATGCTGATCACCGTGATCACGGACGCCCCGCGCCTGCTCTTCGCGATCTTCATGCCCGTGGACAGCGCGTTCGTCCAGGTGCTGGGCTGGGGGACCTGGCTGGCCTGCGGCGCGCTGCTCACCTCCATGGTGAGCAAGTCCCACGACCTGCCGTGGCCGCGCGCCCTCGGCGCCTGTGCGGTGCAGCTGCTCGGACTGCTCGTCCTGATCAAGCTGCCGACCATCGGAAGCTGACCCCGGCCGCCCGGCCCGCCCCCAGTCCCCCCGCTCCCCACCCACGGATCCGCACCATGCCCCTGAGCACCACCGAAGTCACCTTCCCCTCGGGCGCGACGACCGGCCGTTCCGCGGTCGTCGCCGCGCTGCCCATGCCGGAGGACCGCCTCGGCGTCGTCACCGCGGCCACCCCCTTCCACCCGCTGGACCACACCTGGCCGGACCAGCCGGGGGACACCGGGACGCTGAGCGTCGCGGGCGAAGGGCCGGCCGCGGGCACGTGGCGGGTCGTCGACTGCCTCACCGCCGCCCAGGACCCGCAGACCGGCGAACTGCGCGTCGGCACCGACATCCCGGTGCGCCGCGGCGACGAGACCTGGACCTGGCAGGTGCTCCACGTCCTGGAGGTCCCGGCGGCGAAGGCCGCCACGGACCCCTCCTCCCTCTCCGACGCCTTCGTCGGCCACGAGGCGGAGCTGTCCGTGGACGCCGGCCGGCGCGCCGCCCTGTCCGCCGCCCACACCGGCTGCCACCTGTTCGCCCTCGCCCTGAACGAGGCGCTGGCCGACCGCTGGCGCAAGGAGGTCCGCACGGACGGCCTGGGCAACCCGGACTTCGACTCCCTCGCCATGGACACCTCGCGGATCGGCGAGGAGGCGAGCACCGACGTCTACCGGATCGGGAAGTCCCTGCGGAAGAAGGGCTTCACCTCCGACGGGCTCGCGGACGCCCTCCCGGCGATCACCGAGACCGTCAACGCCCGCCTGGCGGGCTGGGTCGCGGCCGGCTCCCCGGTGCGCATCGACACCCCGGGGCCGGAGCTGACCGCGCACCGCCGCTGGACCTGCGCCCTGCCCGAGGCGGGCGAGCCGGTCTCCCTCTCCTGCGGCGGCACCCACCCGCACAGCCTCGGCGAGCTGGCCGCCCTGCGGACCGAACTCACCCTGAGCGAGGACGGCACCCAGCTGACCGCGGTCACCCGTCCGGCCCTCACCGCCGGAACCGTCCCCGCCTGACCGCCACCCGCAACCGCGGACCGGAGCCCCCGGTCCCGAGCCGTTCCCCACGGCCCGGGGCCGGGGGCTCCGCCGCGCCCGGGGCGCAGTGCCCCGGGGCCTCAGGAGTCCAGGACCTGGCCCTCGCGGGTGACCACCGGGGGCTCCACGGACCACGGGAAGTTGATCCAGCGGTCCGTGTGCTTCCACACGTACTCGCACTTGACCAGCGACTGCGGCTTCTCGTAGATCACCGCGCTGCGCACGTCGGCGACGTGGCCCTCGCAGAAGTCGCGCACCAGCTCGATCGTCTTGCCGGTGTCGGCGACGTCGTCGGCTATGAGGACCTTCTTCTCGCTCAGGTCCACCACGTTCGGCACCGGCGGCAGCACCACCGGCATGTCCAGGGTGGTCCCCACCCCGGTGTAGAACTCCACGTTCATCACGTGCAGGTTCTTCACGTCCAGGGCGTAGCCCAGGCCGCCGGCCACGAACAGTCCGCCGCGGGCGATCGACAGGACGATGTCCGGCCGGTAGCCGTCGTCCGCGATCGTCTGCGCCAGTTCGCGGATCGCCTGCCCGAACAGCGGGTACGTCAGGTTCTCGCGCTCGTCAGCCATGCTCTCCAGTCCTCGTACGCCCGCGCCGGGGCCTCGTGTGTTGTCCGTCCCCACGTGCCCCCGCCGTCCCCGCCGTGCCTTCGCCGTGCCGGCCGTGCCTCCGGCCCCGTCACACCTGGGTGCGGTGGAAGTTCAGGTAGGAGCGCGAGGGCGTCGGCCCGCGCTGCCCCTGGTACCGGGAACCGTACCGCTCCGAGCCGTACGGGAACTCCGACGGCGAGCTCAGCCGGAACATGCACAGCTGGCCGATCTTCATGCCCGGCCACAGCTTGATCGGGAGCGTCGCGACGTTGGACAGCTCCAGGGTGACGTGCCCGGAGAAGCCGGGGTCGATGAAGCCGGCGGTGGAGTGCGTCAGCAGGCCCAGGCGGCCCAGGCTGGACTTGCCCTCCAGGCGGGAGGCGATGTCGTCCGGCAGGGTCACCACCTCGTAGGTGGAGGCCAGGACGAACTCCCCGGGGTGGAGGATGAACGCCTCGTCGCCCTCCGGCTCCACCAGCCGGGTGAGGTCGGCCTGCTCCTCCGCGGGGTCGATGTGCGGGTAGCGGTGGTTCTCGAAGACCCGGAAGAACCGGTCCAGGCGCACGTCGATGCTGGACGGCTGCACCATCCGGGGGTCGAAGGGGTCGATCCGCACCCGTCCGGAGTCGATCTGGGCCCGGATGTCCTTGTCTGAGAGAAGCACGGTACGGAAGCCTACGCGGGCGGTGGCCGCCGGGCCCAACCAGCCCCGGCAGCCACCGCCCGCCCTCATCGGCCACCGCGCCCGCGCGCGGGAACGAGCCCTTTACACGAAGGCGCTCTCCCCGGCCCTGCGCACCTGCTCGACCTGCTCACGGCTCAGCGTGCCCGGGTCGACCCGGACGGAGCTGCGCAGCCGCGCGCACCGCGGGCACCGCAGCAGCCGGCCGGGACCGAGCCGCTCGGGACCGAGATTCTGCATCGGGAGAGAACCGGTGCTGAACAGGTGCCCCTCGGCACATCGGACGACAGTGCGTTCCATCGCTGCCCTTCCCCACGAGACGTGCCGCCCTGCGTCTTCTACAGCGGCGGCAAAAGCCACATTAGGGGATGGACCGGGCTGCTGCTCGGGCGGCGCCCCGCATCCGGGGAGGGCCACCGTACGCCCCAACCCCCCTGCCCCGCACACCGATCCCCATGCCTGCCGATCCCTTTCGGACTCGCCCCGGCCCCCCTCGCCGACCCCGGCCGGCCACCCCGCAATACCTCCCCGAACAGCACAAAAGCCTCCGGCTCATGCACCGGAGGCTCGCAATGGGGTACAGTGTGCGACGTTGAGACGCTCCAACCGGCGTCCCACGCGGGTGTAGTTTAATGGTAGAACATGAGCTTCCCAAGCTCAGAGCGCGGGTTCGATTCCCGTCACCCGCTCCACGACGAAGGCCCAGGTCATCGACCCGGGCCTTCTGCGTTGCCAGGAACTCCCGCACCTTTTTCCGTACCTCGCGTGCCCGTTCCGTGCCTGATCGGTCCGCGCCTTATCGCGCTGTCCCTGTGCCCAGGTGTCGAGCGCGGCAGTGGCCGAGCGGGCTCACGCGTGATGGTTCACGAAACCGTTCTGCATGTCGATCACGGCCAGCACGGCGCTGCCCATGTCCGTCCGGTACCTCCTTGGTCCTTGAGATGCTGTGCCAGGAGGTCGGCGAAGGCCGGTAAGCCGGCCTTCGCAAGTCGGCTGACGGCATCGGCGGTCGCGACGGGCGGGTTGCGCTTCTCTCCGGCAAGCCTGACCACCGTCTCCACAACCTCATGCGGTAACTCGCCGTACAGCCCGCACAGGTACGAGTCCGGGTCGATCACCCGCACTCCGCGTGCGGCCGATTCACCCGCAGGAAAGTCGGCAAGGTTCCACGTGATCAGCGCGGCGGCACCAGCAGCCACCGCTGCCGCCGCACGGTGCCGGTCGTCGGGATCATCGCCCGGCATCTCGTCCACAAGGTATCCATAGGCCGCCGCCCTGACCTCGCAGTCGGCGAAGAAAAGCCGGACGGCGCCGGTGCGGCGTCGGATCTTCTTGTCGGGCGGCCAGCAGGCAGCAGATGGCCGCCAGGAAGCAGGGCCTGTTCGGAGCAGCGTCGGCGGACGCTACGGCCTCGGGGAAGGTCTTCGCCATATGCCGCAGGAGGCTGAGCCCCTCCCCGGCAAACGTGGGAACTTCCAGGCCAGATCTTCCTTGAGTACCGCGGTGGTCGGGAGACTGTGCGACGTACCCGTCGGGGGGGGCCGCCTGGGCGGCGCGGACTAGACTTTCCGTGTCATGGTGATGAACTGCCCTGATCCCAAATACTTATGACGCTGCGTCACGTACCGGTGCGGCGATACGGGGCCCAGGGGTCCTGTCCCGCACCGGAGGACGTGTCCGCCCCGGCCCGCACGGGCCTACGAGCCGACGGGAGACCACACGTGCCGTCCCAGGACAGCGCCCGCCCGACCCCCTCGACCGGCACTCCGGACGCCGACTCCGGCGGGCCCCGCTTCACGGACGCCTTCGTGCGCCGGCCCGCCGCGCCCCGGCGCCGGCTGCTGCCCGAGAAGCGCGTCTGGACCACCGCGGCCGGCGCGGCGGTGGCGACCGCCGTCGTGGCCCTCGCCGTGCCCGCCGTGGGCCGGGTCACCTTCGTGGCGGACGAGCCCACGGCCCACGTGGCCGCCGCCGACCCCGCGCCCCGGCCCGGCCGTACGGGCGCCACGCCGACGCGGTCCCCGCAGGGCGGGTCCGGCGCGTCCTCCGGCGCCGACTCCTCCGGAGCACCGCAGGCGCCGGGTGCCGCCGCGCCCGCCGCGGGCAAGGCGCCCGGCGGCAGCGGGACGCAGGCCCCCGGGACGGCGGCCCGGCCCGAGCCGAAGGAGACGAAGGAGCAGACGCAGGAGCAGCCGCAGGAGCAGCGGCAGCCGACCAGGAAGACCGCGCCGGAGGCGGCCCCGACCGGATCGATGATCGTGGGCGCCGGTTCCAACCGCTGCATCGACATCCCCGGCGGCAACCCCCTCGACGGCCTCCAGCTCCAGATCCACGACTGCGACGGCCGGGCCCCGCAGCGCTGGGAGTTCCGCGGCGACGGCACGGTCCGGGCCATGGGCATGTGCATGGACGTGGCCTGGGGTTCCCGCGACGACGGCGCCGCCATCCAGCTCGCCGAGTGCAGCGGCAACCCGGCGCAGCATTTCGTGATGAGCGGCGCCGGGGACCTCGTGAACCCGCAGGCGGACAAGTGCGTGGAGGTCAAGGACCGGTCCACGGGCGACGGCGCCAAGCTCCAGCTGTGGACCTGCACCGGCACCAGCAACCAGAAGTGGCGCCTGGCCTGACGCGGGCCCCGGCCCGGCGTCAGCCGGCCGTTCCCCCGGCGGCTGTGGTGAGCGCCGCCGGGGAGCCGGCCCGGCCAGGCGGGGCCGGCTCCGCCGGAACGTCCAGTTCCGGCACGTCCAGCGCGCAGAGCGTCACCAGATCGTCCTGCGTGGGGAGTTCGATCTCCGCGACCCGGTACGCCTGCCGCTCCGTCATCGCCTGGAACACCTGGCGGGCGGAACGGCCGTTGCCGAACCGGCCGTCGCGCGGCATGTGCTCGAAGTAGCCGTGCAGCATCCCGCGGGCGTCGTCGGTGAGGTTGTACTCGTGCGCGGACGCGTGCTGCTCGACGATCCGCACCAGCTCGGGCGTGCTGTAGTCCTCGAACAGCAGGGTCCGGTTGAACCGCGAGGCGAGGCCCGGGTTCGAGTCGATGAAGTGCTCCATCTCGTTCGGGTAGCCCGCCACGATGACGACCACCGAGTCCCGGTGGTCCTCCATCAGCTTCACCAGGGTGGCGATGGCCTCCTGGGCGAAGTCGTTCCCCCCGCCCCCTCCGGCCGGTGCCAGCGAGTACGCCTCGTCGATGAACAGCACCCCGCCCATGGCCTCCTGGAAGACGCGCTGGGTCTTCGGGCCGGTGTGGCCGACGTACTCGCCGACCAGCGCGGACCGGTCCGCCTCCACCAGGTGGCCGCGCTCCAGCAGGCCGACGGCGGTCAGGATCCGCCCGTAGAGCCGGGCCACGGTGGTCTTGCCGGTGCCGGGGTTGCCGGCGAAGACCAGGTGGCGGCTGAGCGGCGGCGCCGCCAGCCCGGCGGCCTCGCGGCGCTGCACCATGCGCATCAGCTTGACCAGCGAGGCGACGTCGTGCTTGACGCCCTCCAGCCCGATCAGCCGGTCCAGTTCGGCGAGCAGGCTCTCCAGGCTCTCCGCCTCGTCCCCGCTGTCACCGCCGTCACTGCCGTCACCGCCGTCACTGCTGTCACTGCCGTCCGCGTCGCCCGCGTCGCCCGCGCCGTCGTGGGGCGTGCCGCCGCCGGGCTGCGGCCACACGGCGTTCGCCACCCGCAGCGACACGCAGTCCTCGGTCACCGGCGCGGCCTCCGGATCGGCGCTCAGGTCCTCCTCGGCGTCCCGGACCCGGACGCGCCGCAGCACGGGCGCCGCGCCCGCGCCCACGTGCACGGCCGGGTAGCCGGGCGCCGCGATGTCCACGTCCTCGAAGGCGCCGCCCCCGCCCGGCTCCACCACCAGGCCGTTCTTCCCGGCCGCCGTCACGCGTACGTCCCGCAGCCGCGGCCGGGAGCCGGCGGCCACCACGATCCCGGAGCCGGCCGGGTCCCGGACGTCCACGTCCGCCACGACGGGCCGGGCGTCCTCCCCCACCACCAGCGCGGCCGTGCCCGCCCGCAGCAGCCTGGCCCCGGCCAGCCGGACCGTGCCGGGCCCGAGGACCACGGCGGCCCGCTCCACGTCGGACACCCGGCAGTCCGTCAGCTCCGCCTCGCCCTGCGGCCCGGAGACCGTCACGCCCTGGTGGCAGCGCGCCACATCCAGGCCGGCCACGCGGGCCCGCGCCCCGCCGGCCAGGTCGAGGCCCGACATGCCGCAGCCGGTGATCCGGGCGTCGGTGAGCTCCAGCGAGGCCGAGGCCACCGCGTGCACCCCGTGCTCGGGCGACCGCGCGACCCGCAGCCCGTCCGCGACGACCGTGGCGCCGCCGCCCGCGTGCACGGCGCTGTACCGGGTGCCGGTCACGGAGCAGCCGGTGAGGCGGGCCGCGGCCTCGTCGGCCGCCAGCACGCCGTTCGCCCCCGCGTCCCGCACGTCGGTGTCCGCCGCCTCCAGCACCGCCGCGTCCCGGACCGCCAGCGCCGTGCCGCCCGTACGGACGATCCGGACGCCGGCGAGCCGGACCCGGGCGGTGCCGCCGACGGCCACGCCGGAGCCGCCGCAGTCGCGCAGGGCGCAGTCCCGCAGCTCCACCCCGCCCGCGCCGGTGACGCCCACCGCGTCGGCCCCGGCGCCGGTCAGCTCGCAGCCGGACAGGCGTACGCCGCCGTCCCGGCCGGGTTCGGCCTCCCGGTCCCGGTCCCGGTCCCCGTTCCCGTTCCCGTTCTCGTGCCGGTTCTCGTCCCCGTTCTCGTGCCGGTCCCGGTCCTCGTCCGGGGGCAGCGGGGAGCTGCCGAGGACGCGGACGGCCTCCGTCCCGCAGTCCCGAAGGCGGGAGTCGGCCGCGTCGACGGCGGCCTCGTCCTCCACCAGCAGCCCGCTGCGGCCCGGTGCCTCGACCAGGCTTCCGCGCAGCGTCAGCCGGGCCCGTTCGCGGATCCGCAGCGCCGAGCCGGTCACCGCGCGCACCGTGGTGCCGGTGACCTCCAGGGCCGTGTCGCCGCCCGCGACCAGGCCCGTGCCGGTGATGCCGTCGAGCAGGCAGTCGTCGAGGCGCACCGTGCCGGTGGTGCGCAGCAGCACTCCGGCCAGGTGCGCGCCGCGCAGGGTGAGCCCGCGCAGGGTGGCGGTGGCGTCGCCGAGCACGTCGAGCCGGCCGCCGGTGACGCCGCCGCCGGTCCACGTGCAGGCGCCGCCGGACAGCACGACCGCCGGCCGGTCGCCGGCGGTGCCGCGGACCGTGATCCCGTCCAGGGCCGCGCGGACGCCGGGGGCAACCTCCAGCACCGGGGCGTCCGGCTCGGCGTCCGTGCCCGTCCGCGTGCCGGGGGCGGTCAGGACGACGCCGGACACGCCGCCGTCCGGGTCCGCCGGGTCCGCCGGAGCCGTCGGGGCCTGCGGATTCGACGGCGCCGCCGGGGCCTGCGGGCCGGTGGCCGCGCGGAGCGTGACGTCCCGGTCCAGGCGGAGCCGTTCGCGGTGCACGCCGGGCGCCAGGAGCACCGTGTCGCCCGGATCCGCCGCCGCGAGGGCGGCCGCGACGGTCTCGTACGCCACGGCGGTGCCGCCCGGTACGGCGCGGTGGGCGGCGAAGCGGCGCGGGGCGGGCGGGGTCACGGGGCTCCTCCGTCGGACGGGTGGTGGTGCGGGCCGGGCGGCGGTGCGGAGTCGTCCAGCCGCAGTCGGCCCAGTCGGTGGGACACGTCGATGCCGAGCTGCTCCAGCATCTGCTCGGCCCGGTTGAGCGCGTCCTGGGCCGCCCGGGCCCGGCGGGTCACTGTTTCGAGCGCCGAGGAGCCGGACGAGGACTCGCCGGCCTGCGCGCGCAGCAGGTCCAGGTCGCGGGTGGCCCGGTTCAGTTCGGCCTGTGCGTTCGAGTACTGCTCCCAGGCGGTTTCCGCGTCCTGCTGCTGGTTCGTGGCCCGCCCCGGCCCGGATCCGGACGGGGCGGATCCGGACGGGGCGGGCCCGGTGGACGGGCCCGTCCCGTCGGTCCCGCCGGGGGGACGACGGCGCTTGGACGGCGGGGGGCCGTCAAAGCCGGCTCCGCCGCCGTCGCCCGCCCCCGGGCGCCCGGCCGGGCCGGGCCCGCCAGGCCCGCCGGGCGCCGGGGCCGGCGGCGCGGCCTGCGGCGGCCCGACCCGCCATCCGCTGCCGTGCTCCCAGGTGAGGTGGAGCGGCACGCTCCCGCCGTCCCGGCGCCGCTTGGCGCCGGCGGACGCAGCCCCCTCCACGACGTGGGTGACGCCGTCGCCGCCGGTGACGTGGATGTCCCGGCTGAGCGCCGCCGCGTACTGCTTCAGCACCAGCAGGCCGCCCGGGTCCATGGCGAACCGCTCCCCGCTGCCGATGAACTCCCGGAGCGTTCCGGAGGGCGGGTGGATGCGCCCCTGGGCCAGACGGGTGAAGAAGTCCTCGACGCTGATCTTCTCGGCCCCCAGCGCGTCGATGACCGGATTGAGGTTCTTGTCGGCTTCCCTCTTCGCGGCGCTGTGCCAGGTACCCAGTTTCTTCGCGTAGTCCGACTCGCCCGTGTCCACGGGCATGGGCTTGGAGTACGGCTTGTCGAGCCCGTCCACGGTGCTGCTCAGCAGGCGCTCAGGGGCGAGGGAGGCGTCCCGCTGCGCGGCGCCGCTCAGGGCGTCGAAGAGCGAGCCGGGCGGCTGCGGCAGCGGCTGCGTCCCCGGCCCGAGGTGTTCCTCGCGCAGGTAGCGCAGCCGGCGCAGCAGCGCCATGCGGTCGTTGGACAGGGCCAGGTCGCGCGTCGCGAGCCGGAGTTCGTCGGGGGAGATGCCGGCGCGCAGCCCGTCGGCGCCGGGCACGCCCGCCGACACCGCGGTGGAGGGCGGGTTCGTGTCGGCACCCAGGCGCGAGTCGAGGGTGCCGGACACGCCGCCCGCGGTGCGGGTCCGCGGCGGGGCGGCCGAGTGGTCGTGCGCACCGGGCGCGGGGTCGGCGGGGCGGGCCGGCTGCGGGTCGTGCCTGTGCGGGAACAGCGGGTCGCGTCCGGTCGGGACGCCCGTGGCCCCGCCGGCCGGCCCGTCGTCGGGCCGGGCCGTCCACTCGTCCCGGTGGTGGGCCGGGTACAGGCCCTTGCGGGCGGTCTGCGCCGAGCCGCCCGCCTCCGAGGTGCCGACCAGCCGGTCCATCGGGTTCTTGAGGTCGCCGTGGTCCTGGGGCAGCTTGCCGGTCCGCTTGGCACCCGCGATCAGCCGGGCCACGTCGGTCGGCACGGCGGCGCCCTGCACGTCGTTGACGAAGGCCGCGCCGCGCTCCGGCAGGGTGTTGTTGCCGGCCGCGACGGCCCGTTCGGCGAGGCGGGTGTCCAGCGCGTCGACGGCCTTGTTCAGCAGCTGCGGGGTCGCGGTGGTGTCCGGTGCCTTGCCGTGCGGCGGCACCGGGTGGCCGAGGGAGTCCGCGAGGGAGCGGAGCCGGCCCGCGTCGCCGGGGCCGAACCCGCCGAGGGCCGGGCGGGGGCCGTCCAAGGCGTCGGCCAGCTGCCGGATCGCGTCCTGCGCGGCCGGCAGTTCGTGCGCCGGGATCCTGACCCCGCCCGGCCGCAGGGAGGCGGCCGCCCGGCCCAGCAGGTCGCGGGCTTCGTCGGCAGTGCCGGTGAAGGCCGGCAGCGGCAGTCGGCGGTTCATCTCCCAGGCGTTCAGCTGGTTGAGCCGGTTGCCGAGCGTGGCGAACTCGCCCGCACCGCCGCCGAAGCGGAGGGCGTCCCCGCCCTCCCGGCTCAGCATCGTGGCGGCGGCGTCCACGAAGAGGTTCGGCTCGGGAATGTACGGCAGCTGCGGGTGGACCGCCGCGAGCCGGGTCCGCGCGTTCATGTCGTGCTCGATGCGCCGGAGCAGGCCGGGCAGTTCGGCCGGGGCGATGGTCGGCGCGGCCTTCGGGCCTGCGGCTCCCTTGCCCTTGGCCCCCTTGCCCTTGCCCGTGCCGCTCGCTGCGGCGTCCGGCACGGGACTCGGGCCGGCGGCCGCCTTCCCCTTCCCCTTGCCCTTGCCGCTCGCCGCGGCCTCCTTGGCGGCCGCGGCGTCTGCGGCGGCCTTGGCGTCCTTGGCGATCCTGGCGTTGGCCTCCGCGATCAGCTCGGACCTCGCCCCCGCTGCGGTGAGGTCGGGCGCGCGGTAGCCGCCGGCCATCATCAGCGGACGCAGCGGCGGCTCCGGCATCTCGCCGGCCGCGCGCAGGGCGGCGGCGTCGGGCATGCGCAGCGTCTCCTCGAAGTACTGGAAGACGTGCCGGCCGTCGGGGACCACGTGCGGGTGGAAGTCGAAGTCCATGACGGAGAAGTAGGGATGGAGGTTGTGCTCCATCATGGTGCGGGCCAGGTGCGTGCCGACCGCGCTCTCGAGCACGGCGTTGCGAACAGTGCCGTACTGGAAGGAGCCGCCGGTCGCGTTGTACGGCACGTGCACCAGCGCCACCGGGTGGGCGAACCGGGCGTTCCCCAGCTCGGTGCGCATGGCCGCCTGGATGGCGGCCAGTGCGCTATCGGGCCCGTTGACGCCGATCACAACCGCGACGCGCCGGTCGAAACCGTGCAGGCCTGCCCCGACCGTGTCCAGGAAGCGCTGCAGACCACCGTTGGCCAGGCCGTCCCAGCGCACGATCGCGTTGACGACGAACCCCAGGGGCCGGGATTCGGCCACGCTGTCGCGGACGAAGTCCAGGTAGGCGTTCTCGGTCAGCGCGCCCGCGGGCGGGGTGGTCCGGCCGGGACTGCCTTCGCGGAAGGCGTCGTTGACGAGCGTGAACCGGTGGACGGCGCCCTGGCCCGCGCCGGGCGGCGTCCACGGGTGGGCGCCGCCGACCGGTACGGCGGGTGCCGCTTCCGGGGCGTGCGCGGGCGGGTGGGCGCCCGCGTCCATGTCCACGTCCATGGCGTCGTCGGCCGCGCCGGGCCGCGGCGTCGGGTCGGTGGCGGCGGGGTGCGGGGCGGTCCCGTGCGGCACGGGGGCGGGGTCCAGGTCCATGGCGTCGTCGGCCGCGCCGGGCGGCGGCGTCGGGTCGGTGGCGGCGGGGTGCGGGGCGGTCCCGTGCGGCACGGGGGCGGGGTCCAGGTCCATGGCGTCGCCGGCCGCGCCGGGCGGCGGCGTCGGGGCGTCGCCCGCGCCGGTGCCCGCCGGGTGCGGGGCGCCGCCGCCGAGGCGGCGGGGGGCGGGGCGCCGCCGAGGAGGAAGCCGCCGCGTTCGACGGCGATGCGTCCGATGATGCTGCGGATCTCGTTGTGGGTGGCCACCGGATCCATGCCGAGCCGGCGCAGTGCGTCCTCGGCCCGGTCGAGGGCCTGTTCGGCGCGGGCGTAGTCGGCCAGGGCCGCCCGGTGGGCGGGGGTGGGCTGGAGGGGCCGGCGGCGCCCGGCGGCGCGACCTGGTCGAGCCGCCTCTCGGCCTGGCCCAGCCGGGTCAGCGCCTGCTGGTAGGACGCCCAGCCGTTGACCCGGGCGGCGGCCTCCGGGCCGGAGGTGTTGCCGATCACGACTTGTGGACGGCGTGCATCCGCCGGTTCATGGTGATCGCCGCGTCCCGGCCGCCCCACCTGTTGCCGGCGGGCACGGTCGTCGGGCCGGACAGTCCGTCGCCGCCGGGCTGCGACGCGGGGCCTTGCCCTTGCCCTTGCCGCCGGGGGCGGGCGGCAGGGAGGGCACGGCCGACGCGGGGGGGCACGGCACCGTCCCCGGCGGGCGCCGGGGTGTGCGGGGCCGCGGCGGCCGGGGTGGGTGCGGCCTGGGCGGCCGGGGTGGGTGCCGGGGTGTGCGCGGCCTGGGCCGGGGCGGGGTGGCGAGGTCCGTGCCGCCGGTGCGGCCGGGGCGTGCCACCAGGTCGAGGGCGGCGTCGGCCGCGCCGCGCGGCGCCGTGCCGGCGGTGTCCAGTGCGGGGCGCGCGGAGACCGCGGTGGCGTTCTCCGCGCGGACGCCGTGCGTGGCGGGCGGCGGGCCCGCCGGACCGTCGTCCCGCAGCAGGCTCAGGGCCAGCTCCTGCGGGTTCAGGGCCGGTGCCGGCGGCGGCGTCGCGGCCGAGGCCCCGCCGGGGTCGGGGTGGCGCCGCGCCCCGGGGCACCGCGCCCGGTACGGGCACCCCGTCGCCGGTCACCTTCGCCCCGGCGTTCACGGGCGGTGCGGCGTGCCCGGACGGTACGGCGTGCCCGGCGCCGGTGACGGGGGCGTGCCCGGCCGCGGCAGCCGGGACGTGGACACCACCGGCAGCCGGGGCGTGGACGCCGCCGGTGGCCGGGGGCCCGTGCACCGTGCTCGTTCCGGGCACGTGGAGGGCGCCGGCGGCCGGGGCCGGGGCCGCGTGGGGCCGGGCCGGAGCGCGGGACCTCGACCGCGGCCGCCGGGTTCGGCACAAGGTTCACCGCGCCCCGCCCGGCGTCTGGACCGCGCCGCCGCCCGGCACGTGCAGCGGGCCGCCCGCGTGCGCGGCAGCGCCGGTGCCCGCGCCCGGCGTCTGCACAGCGCCCGTCCCGGGGGCGTGGCCGACCGGGGCGGGTCCGACCGGGGCCGTGGCGGCGATCGTGTGCGCGTCCACCGTCCGTACCGGGGCGTCGCCGATGCGCAGCGAGATGCCGTCCGCCCGGATGCCGGTGACGGCGACGTCGCCCAGCGACAGGGCGTGCAGTTCGCTGAAGGTGAGGTTGTCCAGGTCCTCGGCGTACCCGACCGCGCCCCGTGCCATCGACACGCCGTCGCCCACGCCCGCCACCGGCACGCCGGAGACGCCGGCCCGGATGCGCCGACCGCTCCGGGCTGCACGGTCGGGACGGTGTGCGGGGCGGTCTGCGGGACGGTGTGCGCGAGGGGCGCCGGGGTGCGGGCGTCGCGCAGCAGGTCGATGGCGGTGTGGCCGTTCACCAGCAGGTTGCTGTCCAGCCGGACCTGGCCGGCGGCCAGGTCGGTCTGCGCCACCAGCTGCGGACCGCCGGACAGCCCGCCGGGGATGCTGAGCCCGCTCGGCGCGGTGGTCATTCCGGTCGGCGCGGCCGGCAGGTGCAGCGCCGTGCCCGGCGGCGGCGCCGTCACGAGTCCGCCCGGTACGTGCGTCCCGGCGCCGGGCGTCGGCATCCCGCCGGCCGGCGTGCCGGCCCCGAGCCCGTGCACGGCGGGCACGGGCATGCCCGGAGCGGTGTGCGCGCCGAGGGCCGGCAGTCCGCGCATCCCGTCCAGGCCGCCGAAGCCGAGGGAGCCGAGGTTGACCGTCGGCAGCTTCGTGATCGACAGGTGCACGAGGTCGGCCGTGCCGGCGAACCCGGCGCCCGCGCCCGGCCGGAACAGCCCGCCCGGCGACGGGGCCCCGAAGAAGCCGTCCCGCCGAACCGCGCCGGCGGTACAGTGGGGGTGCGGGCACCAGCGCGCCCGGCGGGACGTGCGTCAGTGTGCTGCCGCGCCCAGCACTGCCTCCGCCGGCCGGCGTTGACGAGCAGCGCGTGCAGTTCGGGTCGGGCGATGCCGAGGACGCGCTCGCCGAACGCCAGGCGCGCGGCACCGCCGATGCCGAGCACGCTCATCTCGGCGAAGTTCAGCGGCACCAGCGCGGCCACCGTGAACCGGCCCAGCCGCTGCACGTTGACCACGGTGTAGGCGCCGATCCTGCCCCAGGTGCCGGAGGCGTTGACGGTGGCGCGCGCCCAGTCGGCGCGGACGGTCACCACCACGCCCTTCCAGCCGCTCTGCCCGGCGGTGATGATGCCGCGGCCGATCGCGACAGGTCGAAGCGCAGCGAGCCGCCGATCTTCGCGCCCACGACCATCGGCAGGACCACGAAGTGCGGCAGGCCGGTCAGCCGGGCGATGTTGCCCGCCTGGAAGCTCAGTGCCCGGGCGGAGCCGGAGATGCGGGAGGCGCCGCCCTTGAGGGTGTTGCCCAGGCCCTTGACGAGCTGGCCGACGTTGATGCCCTTGGTGCTGGGGAAGAGCACCCCGAGGAAGGCGAGGCCCAGTTCGAGGCCGCCGGCCTTGCCCTGGCTGAAGTCCACGATGGTCTTGATGAGCAGGGCGGCGTTCATGCCCCAGGCGATGATGCCGAGGATGCCGCCGGTGAACACCGCGATCACCGAGATGATGATCGTGAGCCACTGGAAGGCTTCCCAGAACAGGTCGCAGTCGCTGACCGGCTGCACCATCAGCGTGCCCGCGTGGTGCAGGGAGTTGCGCAGGTTCGTTGCGGCGGTGGAGACGTCCGAGGCGGCGCTGCGGGCGCGTTCCTTCATCGTCTCGCGCGCGGGGTCGTCTCGGACATGCCCTGGGCGGCGCTCAACGCCTGGTCCGCCTCCGCCTGCGCGTTCGTCACGGCGGTGGCGTACGTGCGCAGCGCGCCTCGGCGATGCGGAAGGACTCCTCGACGCGTCCGACGAAGCGGTGCAGGTGCTCGTCGACCACGTCGCGCAGCGCGTCGGCCGTCTTGCCGATGAACCGCTGCCCGTCCCCGGCGGTGTTCTGCAGCTCGCGCAGGCCGTTGTTGATGGTGCCGGCGGAGTCCGCCAGGTCCCGCATGGCGTCCGCGATGGTCTTGAGCGTGGCCGGGTCGCCCGGTGCGGGGTCGGAATCCAGGCCGAGGGCGCTCCAGTCCCCGGGGCGTGCCGCCACCTGCGCCTCCTGGCCGTCCCCTCGTGCCCTTCGCTGACACATGGTCAACGTAACCCGGCCCCAAGCCGGTTCACCCTGTGAACGATGTCACAGCCCGCGGTGGACGGGTCCGTTTTTGAACCGTCCGCGTCCGGCGTGCGTCGCACAGGGGGAGGCCGCCCCGGCGTGTCCGCCCGCCCGCCCGTCCGCCCGGAGGAGTGCTGTGCCCGACATCGCAGTCGACTACGAGCTGCTCAACCAGGTGGCCAAGAAGGCCCGTTCGCTCAAGGACCAGGTGCAGCACGCCCGCGAGAGCAAGCAGGACTACTCGGTCGCGGAGGTCGGCAGCGGCGTTCCCTACGCCATCCGCGCCTACTACTCGGTCTGGAAGGGCTCCTTCAAGCGCTCCGAGGAGAAGCTGGAGAAGCTCGCCAACCTCTACGAGGCGTGGCCCGCGGCTGGGCCGACTGGGACTTCGGGCTCGCCGGTGAGGCCAGCAAGCAGGAGGCGTCCCTCTCCTCGGACCTCTACCGGACCCAGAAGGAGATCTGGGACAAGTGGCAGGAGCAGGTCCGCGCGGGCAACGTCGACCCCGACGACCCGCGCGCGCCCAAGCCGCCGCAGGGCGAACGGCCCTCCAAGTGGACGACCTCGGACGGGCGCGGCAACTCGACCACCACCACGTACGAGTACGGCGCCGACGGCAAGCCGACCAAAATCACCACGGAGGTGCGCACGAGCAGCGGCCTGACGAGCAAGGACGTCACGAACTACCACCCCGACGGCACCTACGACTCCTCGGCCACCGACGTCTACGGCAACGTCACCACCACCACCGGCAAGGCCGTCACCACCGAGACGGACGGCCGGAAGATCACCGACGACTCCTTCAAGAGCGTCACGAAGGCGCCCGGCGACGGCGGCGAGAGCACCACCACCGGCACCAGCCACTCCGTCTACAACACCGAGACCGGGCACCGCGACACCACCACGACCTACACCCGGACCGGCCGGACGACGACGGCAACCAGGAAACCGTCAAGGGCACCAGCACCACGTCCGTGGACCTCAACGGCCACGAGGTCGTCACCACGATCGAGGTCAAGGAGGACGGCAGCGGCACCAAGACCGTGGTGACCGACGGCCGTACCGAGGAGTGGACCAGCCGGAACGCGGCCGGCAACACCGGCTGGAAGCGCTCCGACGACTGACCCCGCCCGAGCCCGCCCGCGCGCCGTCCGAGATCCGTCCGGGCGTTCCGCAGGCCCCCGGACCGGACCACCCGGCCCTGTCCCGCACATCCGCACATCCGCACATCCGCACAGAAGGAGCGATCCATGCCCGCCGGCAACATCAACCTCGACTACAGCGAGATCGTCCGCGTCTCCGGTGTCATGAACCAGGCCGTCAACGACATCAACCCGCACCTGCTGTCCACCAAGACCTCGGTCGAGGGCTGCTCGACAACGGCCTGTTCATGCAGCAGAGCAGCCCGGCCATGAAGGCCGCCTACGAGAAGCTCACCGCCTCCCTCCAGCAGGCGGTGGAGAGCATCAACAGCTTCGCCATGCAGTTCACCAAGATCAAGGAGTCCGTGGAGAAGATGGACGCGGAGATCGCGGCCAGCACCAACAAGGCGTCCTGACGCGCCGCGCCGTCCGCCGCGCACCCGGCCCCGGGTCGTACGCGCGTGAACGGGGGCCCCCGCCGTCCTGCACGGCGGGGACCCGGCCCGTTCCGTTCCGGTCCGCGCGCCCCGGGACCGGGTCCCGGGGCGCGTCTGGGGGCTCAGGCCCGTCGTCCGAGCGGAGCACCGTCTCCGGGATGAGGACCGACACCAGCATCCCCGTGACCGGGTCCACCGTCAGCCCGCGCCCCGGCACCGGCCGGCCGCGCAGCTGGTCGTACGGCAGCCGCACGCCCAGCAGGTCGCCCTCGGCGGGGGACTGCGGCGACAGCAGTACGCCGCGCCGCACCCGCCGCACCTGGCCCAGCCAGCCGATGCCCGCCGACGTCAGCGTCTCGGCGGTGGCGGCGACCGCCAGCCCGTGGCCCCGGTCCCGGCCGGTGGCCGCGATCTCCCGGAGCACCGAATCGGCGGCCGGCATCTGCGCCAGCAGGTCGGCGTCGTCCACCAGGACCACCGCCGGGCCGGTGCCGGCGGCCAGCGCGTCGCGCACCTCGTCGGCCATCGGGTCCGGCGACTCCAGCACCACCGCGTGCGGGTGCCGGCGCAGCCCGCGCAGCGGCGACTCGCGCGGCGTGAGCACCACCACGCGCGTGCCGCCCGCCAGCAGTGACACCGCCAGGCTGGCCAGCGCCGTGGAGCGGCCGGCCCCGGCGGGCCGCTCACCAGGAACGAGGGCGAGCCGGCCGCGAAGTCCACGCCCAGCGGCTCCAGGTCGTCGCCGCCGATGCCCAGCAGGCCCCACAGGGGGCGCCGCTGCTCGGCCGGCACCTTCTCCCAGGCGTCGGTGAACGCCACCTGCCGCGGCAGGGTGAGCACCCGCGCCGGGCGGCGGGCCGCCGGCACGTCCGGTCCCTGCGGGCCGCCTCCTCGCCGATCCGGCGCAGCGCCTCCGCCTGGTCCCGGCCGGTGGCCGTGGACGCGTCCGCGGCCTCCTCGCCGAGCAGCGCCACCTGCACCTCCGTGCCGCTGCCGCCCCGCCAGCCGGCCCTGCGGCACGACCGCCGGGATCTGCTTGGAGGAGATGCCGGCCAGCATGTACTCGTTGCGGTCGGTCAGCCGCATCAGCAGCCGCTCGTCGTTGAGCGAGGCCACCTTGCCCGACAGCAGGGCGCGTTCGGAGGTGGCCACCACGTGGATGCCCATGGGGGCGCCCTCGCGGATCAGGGCGGTCAGCTCCTGCACCGGCCGGCCGCTGTCGTGGTCGCCGAGCAGCGCCACGAGCGAGTCCCAGCCGTCGATCAGCAGCACACGTGGGCGGGCCGTTCGGCGGCCGGCAGCAGCCCGCGCAGCTCGGGCAGCGACGCCACCCCGTGCGCGGCCAGCAGCTCCTGGCGGCGGGCCATCTCCGCGAGCAGCCGCGCGTGCAGCCGGCCCAGCCGCTCCAGGTCGGCGCGCGGCACGACAGCGCCGCAGTGCGGCAGTGCCGTCAGGGCGGCCAGCGCGCCGCCGGCCGCGTCGATGCCGTACAGGTGGACGTCGGCGCTGGAGTGCCGGCGGGCCAGGGCCCGGCGACGGTGCGCAGCACCTGCGAACGGCCGAGCGCGGCGTGCCGATGACGTACAGGTGCCCGAAGGCGGACAGGTCCAGTTCCAGCGGCTCCTGCCGCTGCGCCGCCGGTACGTCGGCCAGGGCCCACGGCACCGGCGCGAGCCTGCCGTTGCCCGGGTCGGGGCGGCGGGGCAGGTCGCCCAGGGTGAGGGCGGTGGGCAGCGGCGGCAGCCACGGGCTGGGCTGCGGCGCGATCGCCAGTTCCTCGGCGGCCTCGCGCAGCGCGTCCACCAGGACGGACAGGTCCGTGGGGCCGTCGGCGTCGGCCTCGGCGGCGGCGTCGTCGTCCTCGGACGCCTGCCCGGGGCGGGCTCGGCCGCGGCCCGGCCCAGCAGGGACCAGTGCACGTCGCTGGTCCAGATCGGCGCGTCCGCGGCGGCCGCGGGGGCGGGTGCGTCCGCAGCCGGTGCGGCCGCGGCGGCGTCCTCCGCACGGCGCCCACGTACGCCGTCTGGAACGGCAGCACCGAGCGGTGCCCCACCCGCGCCAGGGCCCGGCCGGGCGTGGAGGCGGATGGTCACCGCGTCGTTGACCTCCAGCACGTCCTGGCTGTCCATGGTGTCCGTGACGCGGAGCGCGATCCGCAGGTTGGTGTTGGCGCGGATGTCGGCGGTGACCACGCCCGCGGGCCGCTGTGTGGCCAGCACCAGGTGCAGGCCCAGCGACGGCCGCGCTGCGCGATGGATACCAGGCCCGGTACGAACTCCTGCACGTCGCGCGCGAGGGTGGCGAACTCGTCGATTACCAGCAGCAGCCGGGGCAGCGCGGGCAGCAGCGGGTTGCGGCGGCGCATGGCCCGGTACTCCGCGTGGTCCTTGGCGCCCGCGTCCGCCAGGAGCCTTTCGCGGCGCACCAGTTCGGCGCCGAGCGAGGACAGCGCCCGCTCACCAGGTGGCTGTCCAGGTCGGTGACCATGCCGAGGACGTGCGGCAGCCGCACGCACTCCCGGAACGCGCTGCCGCCCTTGTAGTCGACCAGGACGAAGGTCATCTCGTCCGGCCGGTTCACCGCCGCCAGCGACGCCACCAGGCTCTGCAGCAGCTCCGACTTGCCCGCGCCGGTGGTGCCCGCCACCAGGGCGTGCGGGCCGTCCTTTACCAGGTCGAAGACGACCGGCCCGGTGTAGCCGACGCCGAGCAGCGCGGTGGAGGCGGGCCGCTGCTCCCAGCGGTGCACCAGGTCCGCGGCGGTGGGCGGCTCCAGCTCCAGCAGCCGCAGCAGGTTCGCCCGGTCCGGCAGGCCGTCGGAGCCGTCCGGGGTGATGTCGCGCACGGGCGCCAGCGCCCGCGCCACCCGCTCGCACCAGTCGGCGTCCACCAGGTCGGGGCGGATGCCCGGCAGGTCGGCGCTGCGGCTGCGGCGGAGCGTCAGCTCGCGCGCCCCGACCGCGCACACCGAGGCGCACTCCTCGGGGAGCATCCGCTCCTCCTGGTCCACGCAGATCAGGAAGACCCGGACCGCCGGGCCCTCCTTCAGCACCTGCACCACGCCCGGCACGTCGCGCAGCCGCCGGGCGCCGTCCAGCACGACCACCAGGTCCGGCTCGGTGAGCAGGGCGCCGCTCATCGCCGCCTGCTTGGCGCGGGCCCGCGACCGCACGGCCGACACCAGCTCCTGGACCCGGTTGGCCACCGTCTCCGGGTCGTTGCCCAGGGTCACCGCCGGGCCGCCGGGACGCTCGGCGGCGACGCCGCCGTGACCGGGGCGGGCGTGCGGGAGCCAGCGCACCCACTCCCAGGCGGACGCGCCCGCCGGATCGGTCAGCACCGTGATCCGCACCTCGCGCGGGCTGTGCAGGACCGCCGTCTGCGCCACCATCCAGGCGGCGAGGGCGCGGGCGGCGGCCTGCTCGCCCGCGATGCCGACCACGCCGTCCCCGGCCAGGTCCACGCCCACCGGCATGTCGGGAACGGTCCACTGCACGGAGCGGTGGTTGTCCTCGCGGGAGGAGTCGTCCACGGTCAGCAGCGACGCCTGGCCCACCGTGCCGATGCGCAGCGCCAGGTGGTCGGGGTGGGCGCGGGTGCGTTCCCACAGCCGGGCGCCGGGGCCGACCGCCCACAGCCCGGCCGCGGCCGGGTCGGGGCCGCCCGCCACGCGCAGCCGGCGCTCCCGGTCCACCTTGTCCCGCACGTCCTGCTCCAGCGCGCCGCGGCGGGCCCGGTAGGCGGCGACGGCCTCGGTGAACTCCTTCTCGGCGGCCCGGCGGCCGGTGACGTGGTTGGCGACGGCCAGGAACGGGCTGAAGAAGGCGAACATCAAGAAGAAGTACGACTTCAGGACGATCACCATGCCGACGCCGAAGAACATCGGCGCCAGCACGACGAGCAGCGGGATCGGCCGCTTCGCGGGCGGCGCGGGCGGCGACGGCAGGACGAAGCGCTCCGGCGTCAGCGGGGGAACGATCCGGGGCGGCCGGTTGAAGTCCAGGTACGCGCCGTCGGCGGAGGGCGCGACGGCGGCGTCCGCCTCGGTCGGCTCGGTCACCCGCAGCAGGAACTCGCCCAGGGTCAGCTGCGCGCCGAGGGGCCACTCGCGCCAGCCCCCGGGCAGCGGCTCGTACGCCTCCTCGGCGGGGTCGGGCAGCTCCGGCGGCGGCGGGGGCGGCAGCGGCACGGCGTCCGCGCGGGGGCGATCCGGCGGGGGCTGCGGCTCGGACAGCGCGGCCCTGGCGTTCCCGGTCGCGGTGCCGGTGTGCACGAGCACGGTGCCGTCCGGGCGGACGGCGACCCGGATCCCGTCGGCGGGCACGTCGCGGCCGTCCAGCGGCACGGCGCTGCCCGGCAGCGGGCCCACGCCGTGCGTGCCCGGGGCCAGCGTCCACACCCGGCCGGCCCCGGGGCCGCCGACGACGTGCAGCTCGACCCCGGCGCCGCGCGGCAGGCGCTCGCCGTCCGGGGTCCGCGACGGCGGTGCCAGCCGGCCGCGGGCGGGCCCGTACCGGGCCGGCTCGGCGGGGGCCGGGCCGCCGAGCCCGAGGCGCACGCCGTCGCGCACCCGGCCGCCGCCAGCGGCAGCGCGGGGTCCACTTCGCGGCCGTCGACGAACAGCGCGGGCGGCTCGGCGCCCGCGGTCCCGGCCAGCCGCCCGGCCAGCGCCCGACGGAGGTGCCGGGGGCGGCGTCGACCAGCACGTCGCGGCCGGGAGCGGCCGGGTCGGTGCCCGGCCGGCTGATGCTGAGGAAGAGTCTCACGGGTGGCGCTCGCTCCGTTCGGGCTGTGCAGAGACCCCGCTGCCGGCGGGGGAGGGGGCGGGCTCGGGCTCGTCGAAGTCGCCGGCGCCTCCGGCGCCTCCGGCGCCAGTACCGGCCCGCGGCCCGGCGCCGACGGCGGCGCCCGACGCGGGCGGGGGCGGCGCCTGCCCGTGGCCGGGCTCGTGGCCGGGCTCGTCACCGGGCTCGTGGCCGACGGCGGGTACGGCTCCGGACCCGCCGTCCCGTGCGGCCGGCACCCTGCCCGCGGGCGGCGCCTGCTCCGCCACCGGGCCGTTTCCGGCGGCGGGGGCCGGTCCGGGCTCCGCGAGGGCCGCCGGTCCGTCCGCGGGCGTCCGGCCGGTGGCGGCGGAAGTTTCGGCGGGGGCTTCGGCAGGGGATCCGGCGGTGCCGGTGCGCGCGGCCGGCGCCACGTCCCGGGCTGCCTTCGCGTGCGGCGCCTGCTGCGGTCCCCGGCCGCTGCCCGCGGGCGGGACGGGCTCGGGCTCGACGAGGTCGGCCGCCGGTGCTTCGCGTGCGGGCCTGCCGTCTCCGGCACCCGGTGCGCGGCCGGTGGCCGGGGCAGGTTCGGTGAGGTCGGGCGAGGTCCGCAAGGGCGGCAGGGCCTGCGGGGTCTGCGGGGTCTGCGGAGTCCGGTCCCGGTCCGGTGTGCGGGCGGGGTCCGTGGCCGCGGTGCCGGCCGACGCCGGGGACGCGGCCGGTTCCGGGGCGGCCGCGGTGCCCGCCGGAGCCGCGGTGCCGGCCGACGGCCGGGGCGGCCGGGGCGGCTGCGGGGGCCGGCGGCCGCCACGGGCGGCGGCGCGCAGCGCGCGGGCGACGGCGCGGCTCAAGGCCGCCGCCTCGACGTCGGCGCCCAGCTCGGGGGCCAGCAGCCGGCCGTCCGCCTCCACGTGCAGCGCCCATGCGGACCCCGGCAGGGCCGCGCCGCCCGCGAGCACGCGTGCCGCGCCCCGCTCGGCCAGTGCGCACAGCCGCGCCGCGTCCGCGGCGTCCGGCGCCCAGCACACGAGGACCGGCGGCTCGAAGCCGCCGTCCGCCGCGCCCGGTTGTTCCAGTCGTTCCAGCCGTTCCAGCAGTTCCGGCAGCGGGCGCCCGGCGAAGCGGGCGTGGACGCCGCCGGCCACCAGGACCTGCGGCCCCTCCGGCAGGGCGTCCAGTTGCGCCGTGAGCGCCTGGAGCACGCTGCGGGCCGCCGGGCCGTCGCCCTCGACGGTGACCACGGGCGGACCGGCGCACCAGTCGGCCACGACCACGCCGCCGCTGCCGTGCCGGTCCACGCCCAGGACCAGCGGCAGCCGCTGCCCGGCCTCCGCCTCCGCCTCCGCCTCCGTCTCCGGGATCCCGCCTGCGACGGAGCCGTCCTTGCCCAGCGGCGCGGCCCAGGTCCACGGTCCCGTGGCCTCGGCAGCGCTCCACGGCGCCGGCGGCGCCGGGACGTCGCGCCCGGCGAGCAGGACCCGTACCCGGTCCCGGGCCGGGGTGAGGGACACCGCGACCGCCCGGCACGGCCCGGCGGCGTCACGGTCGGCGCGGTCCAGCGCGTCCGCCGCGGTGGACCGCGCGTCCGGTGCGGCCAGGAACGCCGTCAGCGTCCTCGTCCTGCGCCGGTCGCGCCGCATCGTCCGCCACGGCCGGGTCACCGCGCGGCCGGTCGTCCGCGCCTCCCAGCGCGCCCGGCGCATCGCGCGCCGCAGGCCGCCCTGGCGGCGCACCACCCGCCCGCACCACCACAGCAGCGCGACGACGGCGACGAGCAGGCCGACCAGGATGATCCACGAGGTGCGGTCCGGCATCGGCAGCGCGGCGAGCGGGACCGTGCCCGCCTCCCGGCCCGTCACGCGCAGTCCCGGTCGTACCGGGCGGCGGCGCGCCGGGCCTCCCGCAGCGCGTGGTGCAGACGGGACTTGACGGTGCCGAGCGGGATCGCCAGCGCCCGGGCGGTGTCGGGTCCTGGGGACCCGAGCAGGTACGTGTACACCAGAACCTCACGGTGACGGCGGGACAGTGGGGTGAGCAGCGCGACGACCTCCGCGCGGTCGGCGACCCGGGCGGGGTCGTCGACCGGCTCGGCCGGATCGGGCGCGGGGGAGGCGAGCAGGGCGGGGCGGACGCTGTCACGACGGCTCCAGTCGATGACGACGTTCCGCGCAACGGTGAACAGCCAGGCGAGGGAGGGTTCCTGAGGATCCGCACGGGCGGCCTTGGCGGCGGCTCCGGCGGCGGCGGTGTCCTCTGCGGCCCCGGTGGCGGCCCCGGCGGTGGCCGGCGGGGGACGCCCGGCGTCCCGCCCGGCGTCGCGGCGGGCGGCGTCGCGCGCGGCCTGCCAGGCCCGCAGCAGGGTCTCCTGCACCACGTCCTCCGCGCGCTGCGGGTCACCCGGCAGCAGGCTCAGGACGTAGCGCAGGAGAGGCCCCCGGCGGGCCCTGACGGCCGCGGCGAACCGTTCGTCCGATAAGAGTGCTCTCGCCTGGTCGGGCGCGGGAGTTGCCCAGAAGTCCATGGTGCGGTGATCCCCGGGGAGTTCGGCGCGGCAGGATCCCGTACCGGCTCCCGGTACATCGATGGTCCTGCCACGGATTCCGTAGCCTAGCCCCGATCTTCCGTGATCGGTCGTCGGCCTCGGTGGATGGCCGATTCACCGTCGCGGCTTGCGTGGCAACGCAGTTGGCCCGGCCGCCGCACCGGGCGGGCGCCGGGGCCCACGGTCCCGGCCGGCGGCTCCTGCGCCCGCCGGGGCGGGCCGTCGCCGGGACCGCGCCCGGCGGGCCGCTGCCCGGCGGGTCAGATCCGGGGGACGACGTACTGCTTCAGTCCGGCCCTTCCCGCCTTCCCGGCGCGCTCCTCCCCGGCGTTCCGGCGCTCCGCGTCCGTCTCCTTCCACTCCGAGGGCTGCATGAACAGCAGCACTTCGGAGCCCGGTACGACGGCCGCGCCCCCGAACAGTTCGTCACCGGCGAACCAGATGCCGTTCTCGATCCCCTCGGGCCAGCCGGAGCCGTCCGACAGGCGCTTCGCCCGCATGATGCGGGCGCCGCCGCCCTCCCCGCCGAGGCGCAGGTACAGCGTCAGCGGCCTCTGCTCGTGCACCTTCCCGACCGGGGCCCGGAACTCGAGGGGGTAGGTGCGGAACACCCGCGCGCACCTCCGGGCCGACGAGATCCGGCCGTAGAGGAGGAACGCCACGGACAGCAGGCCGATGAAGCCCGCGATGCTCAGGGGGAGCAGGTAGTCGATCTTCGTGACGATCGCCGAGAGGAACAGGGGGAGGAGGACCACGGCGAACTTCGCGAAGCGCTTGAGCGCCACGGCGTAGTGCCGTCTCAGGACCCCCTGGACGTCCGTCCCGTCGGTCGCGGTCGGCATCTGCGGGATCTTCGGCACCGTGCTCATTCCTCCTTCTCGGCGGTCACCCGAACGGGCTCCGCGTCTCCTCCGCGCCGGAACCGGAGGCCCCCGGCCCGGAACCGTGCCGCGCCGCCGCGGCCGGGTCGGTGAACGTCACCGTACGGGCGACTCCGAGCAGGACGCCACGGTAGTCGTCGGCGAGATCCACCGACGCGGTCACCAACTGCACGACCACGGCGGACGAGGAGGCGGTGTCCGGTATGGCCACCGTTCCCTGCCACACCGTCCCCTGCCGGGGCCCCTCCTGGCCCTCGGGAGGAGCGCCGGGGGCCGTCGTCTTCCGTACCTGCTCCATCAGGAAGCCCGTTCCGGCGGGGAGTTCGACGGGCAGGACGCCGCCGTCCGGTCCGGTCCCGGCGCCTTGGGCCAGCATCCTGGCGAGTACGGCCTTGGGGTTGACCCCCGGCATCGGGACGCTGGAGACCGTCAGGACGGACAGTGCGGGGGTGCCGTTGTCGTCGGGGTGCATGCCGAGTGCCCATCCCAGCACGTGCTGCCGCTGCAGCATCGTGACGACCACGGCGTAGAGGCGGAACACCTGGTCGGCCCGGTCGCGGGCCTCCTCGGGGAGTTCTGCGACCTGCCGGGCCACCTCTTCGAGCCCTTCGGGCGTCGGGTGGAGGTCCAGGCGGCGGTATCCGTGGGGGATTCCGTACCAGAAGGCCGGTTCCGGCTCGGCCACTGCGGCGCCGAACACGTCGTTCACAGTCGTATGCCCCTCACGAGTTCGGCGACGTCGGTGGTGATCTCGCCGAACGCGCCGGGTGCGCCGCGCCCGGCGGCCACCGCCTTGGTGGCCTCGGCGGAGTCGTGCCCGATGCCCTCGTCCGGTATGACCTTGAGGGTCTCCAGGGACGACGCCGTGTTCGCGGCCACGTTGATGCCGTTGAAGGCGTAGTCGATGTTCTTGGCGCTGGTGGCGACGTCGAGGGCCTTGAACGAGAAGGCCGGGACGATCTCGCCGGTGAAGGCGCTCGCCTTGGCGCCGAGCGACATGGCCTCCCCGCCCTCGCGGGCGATCGCCGCGGCGAGGCCCGCCTCGCTGCCCGCCCTGGCGAGGGCGCCCACCCCCGGCACCATGCCGAGGGTGTCGCCGCCGACGGAGGCCCACGCGGTCAGGCCCTCCTTCCAGCCGTACTTGCCCATCAGCGAGTCCCTGAAGTCCTCGCTGGCGAGGTTCTTGCCCAGGGAGGCGGCGCTGGCGACGACGGCGATTCCGGCGAACAGCGGTGCCAGCGGCGTGGGGAGGAGGGCCAGCAGACCGGCGACGGCACCGATGGTCCCGGCGTGGTCCAGCAGGAACTTGCCGGCCGCGGCAAGCCCCTCGCCGATGGCGTCGAGTGTCTTGCCGAACCATCCCGGCTCCTTGGGAGCCAGTTTGTCGTCGGCCTCGTCGAGTTTTTTGGCGACGGCGTCGGACAGGTTGCCGTGCTCGTCCTCCAGCTCGCGTGCCTTGGCGATGACGTCGTCGTAGGCCGTGTTGGCCTTGTTGAGGCTGGTGGTGGCCTCCCCCAGGGCGCGCTCGGCCGCCCTGAGGCGTTCCGTCGCGGCGTCGGCCTCCTCCTGCGTGGGGAATTCCTTGTTGGCGAGCTTGAGGTCCGGGTGCCGTGCGGCCTCGTCGTACCGCTTCTCGGCCTTCTCGGCGGCGGCCTTCTTCTCGGCCGCGGCGTCGTCGTACTTCTTTGCCAGGTCCCGGTTGGACGACAGGTCGCCGTGCCAGTCGCCCAGCGCCTTGGCGGCCTTCTCCAGGGAGCGCGCGGCGTTCTTCATGAACAGCGGGAGGTCGCCGTCGAGGGCGTCGCGGAAGGCGTCGGCGGCGTCGCCCTCCCAGTAGGTGCTCTCGCCGAGCAGCTTCTCGACCTGCTGGTGGGAGTTGCGCAGCGCGGTCGCCGCCGCGTTCACCTTGGTGTGCAGGGCGGAGACTTCCTCCGGTATCCCGGGCACCGGGTTCCAGCCGAGGTGGGTGTACGGGTTGGCGGCCATCAGTTCTTCCCACCGCCCGAGGCCGATGCGTTCTCCACCTTTTTGAGGGCGTCGGCGAGGTTCTTCTCGAACTCCGCGTAGCTCTTCTTGTTCTCCTTCACGCCCTCGCTGATGGCGCTGATCATTTCCTTCATCTGCTCGGACCCGTGGCTCCACCTCTCCTGGAAGGTGTCACAGGCCTTGTCCAGACGGGCCGTCCCGATCTGGTCGGAGCGCACGTGCGAGAGCGCCTTGCGCGCCTCGTCCAGGTCTTTCACGGATTGCTGCAACATCGACACGAACTTGTCCAGTTGGTCGATGTCGGTCTTGAAGCCGTCCCCCACGAAGTGAACCTCTCGACAGCGGCGGGTCAAACGGAACTGCGGCACGCGGGACGCGGGAGGGGACTCCTTCCTGCGGCGCTGCCGCCACGGCAGCCTAGCCCCGAACCTCCGTTGCAGATCAGCCGGTTCGCGGCGGCTGTACGGCGGGGCCTCCGGGCCGGCCCGGGGCGGCCGCGGCAGGGCCGCGGAGAACGGCGCGGCCGGTCCGTCGGGAAGGTGCCCCCGCGGCTCCCCCGTGGTCGCGGAGACGCTCTTCCCGACGGACCGGCCGAGTCCGTGCACAAGGACGTTAAACGGGGGCGGGCGGGTGAAGCGAGGTTCTCTTCGCACAGCACGGGGGCTTGCGGGTTTCTCCCTGCACAGCCTCGGTACGGAGCCGCCGCTGTGAAGAGAGGGAAGGAAGTGGCGGCGCTCTGCTGGACGGGACGGGACGGAGCAGGGCGGGGCGTAGTGGGACGGGGACGGGGTGGGGCGCCGTCGGCTCAGAGCTCTCCCAGCGACCGCATCGCCAACCACAGTTCGTACTTCGCGCTCGGCGCGTGGAGCAGGGAGCGCCCGAGCAGCTCCTCGGCCCTGATCAGGCGTTTGCGGACGCCGGGTAGCGAGAGGCCGAGCGAGTCGGCCGTCGCGGGGACCCTGGCGTCGGCGCGCAGCCAGGCCCGTACGGTGCCGGCGGCGTCACCGAGCGGGTCGACCTGGGTGCGGGCCCAGGTCCGGGCTGCGGGGGCGGCGAGGAGCGCGGGCAGACCGGCGGGCCGGTCCGGGTCGCCGGAGCGCTGGGGCCCCTGTGGGTCCTGCGGTCCCGGCAGGGGGTTCCGGTGGTGCGCCGGCCGGTGCGTGCGCAGCCGCAGGGCGAGCCAGGCGGCCGACTGGTCGGCCAGGCTCGTGGTGAGGTCCAGCCCCAGCAGTCCTTCGATCAGCCGCAGGCGGGCGGCGAGCGTGTTGCGGTGGACCTTCAGGTGCCGGCTCGCCGCAGTGCCGAAGCTCAGCCACGAGCCGAGCGTTCCGATCAGTTCCTCCGCGCCGGGGCCGGCCCGCCGTGCCGGCTCGTAGGACAGGCACGGCTGCAGCACGTGCTGCGCCCATCGGGCGCCTTCGGGACCGAGCAGAGGGGCGGGGTCGGTGTGGCGGCGGAACCGGGCCAGGCGGTCCGGCGCGCCGCGCGCCGTCGCCAGCGTGTGGAAGGCCTGCTCGTAGCCGAGCGGCGTCTCCCCGAGCGTCACCTCGCCGCTCACTCCGATCCGGCACTCGGGGACCTGCTCGGCGATCTCCACCTCCAGGCCGCCGAGGCCGGACGGGACGATCGCGATGAGGTGGTGCGGGCGCACCGGGCACTTGACGATCCACGCCCGGCCGGCCGCCGTCCGCGTCAACCGCTCGGCGATCGCGGACCGGCGGCGCTCCGGGCACTCCACGACGTACACCCGCGCGGGGTTGGGGAGCCGGGGGCCCATCGCCCCCGCGATGCGGTGCGCCGCGGCGACGCTGCCGTTCATCAGCAGGTGCAGCACCGCCTCCCGGCTGTGCGCCTCCACCAGCTCCGTGCGGCGCCGGGCCCGCTCGGACTCCTCCAGCCTCCAGCACAGGTCGAGCACGCGCGCGGCGTCGGCGAGCAGCGTGCCGTGCCGGTGGCTGTCGCGGCCGTCGAGGGCCAGGTACGGGCCGTGGCCCAGTGCCACGACGTGCACGGTGCGCGCCCCGGACCCGCCCGCGACGCCCGACGGCACCCCCCGCCGGTGCAGGTCCTCGACTGCGGCCACGGCTTCGGGCCCGGGGCGGCCCGGCGACGCGGCGATCACCGTGCCGTCGCCCGCCACCAGCGCCACGGTGCCGCCGGTGCGCCGCCCGAGCCAGTCCAGGACGGTCCGCACCGCTTTGCGCCGGCCCGCCAGCAGCACGAGCGCCTGCAGGTCCTCGGCGCGCGTCGTACCGGCCGGGGACTCCCCGGTCATCCGACGGATCTCCGCGGTGCGCATCTCATGGACGAAACCGTAGTGCTCTCCTCCGACACCGCAGGGGCACTGCGCCGCGACACGGACGGGCCGCGGCGGAACCGCGCCGCACGGCCCCGGGCCGAGGGCTTCGCGGACGGCCGGCCCCGGTCCCCGGCGGGGCCTACGAGGGTCCGGTGCCGGCCGTGCCGCCCGCCGCCGAAGGCGCGGCGGCCGGGATTGCGGAGGCTTCCCGGGTTGCGGGGGCTTCCGGGGTTGCGGGGGCTTCCGGGGCGACGGCGGCTCCCGGGGTTGCGGGGGCGGTCCGGGCCGTAGGAGGAGCCCCCTGTGCGGCGGGGGGTGCCTGCGCGGGTGAAGGGGCCGGGGCGGCCGTGCGGCGTCCCCACTCCGTGCCGGCCAGCACCAGCACCATGCCCGCCAGTCCGGCCGCGCCCGGACGGTCGCCGGCCAGCGCGACGCCGAAGACGGCCGCCCACAAAGGCTCCGTCCCCAGCAGCAGGCTCACCCGTGACGGCGAGGTCCGCCGCACCGCCCACATCTGCACGAGGAAGGCGAAGAGGGTGCAGAACACGGACAGGTAGAGCAGGTTCAGCCACTGCTCCGCCCCGTACTCCCCCGCCAGTTCCACCGGCGACTTCCCCGTGAACGGTGCCAGCAGCGCGAACACCGCCGTCGCGGAGGCGAGCTGCACCCACGTCAGGGCGAGCGGGTCCGCCCTGCGCAGCGCACGGCGGCGGTGCATCACCAGCACGTGCGCGGTCCGCACCACCGCCGCCCCCAGCATCAGCAGGTCGCCCGCGGACGGCGCGGTGAAGCCGCCGCCCCAGGTCAGGAGCACCACGCCCAGCACCGACAGCACGGCCGCCGCCGTGAACGCGCGCGGCAGCGGCGTCCGCGACACGAGGCTCTCCGCGAGCGGCGTGAACACCATGGTCAGGCTGATGATCAGGCCCGCGTTGGTGGCCGAGGTGTGGACGACCCCGTACGTCTCGAGGAGGAAGACCACCGCGAGGACCGTCCCGAGCAGTGCGCCGCCGCGCAGCTCGGCCGCGCCGAGCCGGCGCAGCGCACGCCGCACCGCGAGGCCGAACAGTGGCAGGACGACGCCGAAGCGCAGCACCAGCATGCCCGCCACGGAGTCCTCCGTGGCCAGGTTCTTGGCGGCGAGGTAGCTCGACCCCCACACCACGGCCACGAGGAGGACGGGCAGGTCGCCGGCCAGGCCGGCGGCGGTTCGGGAACGGGTGCGCACGGGTGGTCTCCCCGACTCGTCGGAACGCGGGGTCGTGTACGGCTGCGGACAGACCCGGGAAGCGGCGCACGCGTCCTGCCGCGTGCGCCGCGTCATCCTCCCCCCGGGCGGCCGCCACGGGCAACGGCGGTCCGCGCCGGCGGCCGTGCGTCGTCCGGTCGGGGTTACTGGACGTCGACGTAGTCGCCGGTGGCCCTGACCGCCGGGGTGGTGGAGGTGCCGGCGAAGTTCCAGCGCCAGTAGCCGTCCGCGGACGCCGTGACCGTGGTCCTCAGCGCACCGCCGGAGCCGGTGTACACCGTCTTGACGGTGCTGTACGTGTCGGTGCCCGCCTTGCGGAACTGCAGCTTGACCGGCTGGTTGGTGTAGCCCGCGTACACCTGGGTGTCCCAGTTGGCACGGGTCAGGTTGCCGCTGACGGTCAGGGTCGCGCCCTTCTTCACCGGCTCGGGCGAGGCGTTGGCCGTCAGCTTGGAGTACCGCTGGAGCCGGGTGGTCGTGCGGGCCTCCTGGAAGGCGTAGCCGTCGCCCTCGGCCCAGGCCCAGACGCTGACCTTCCACGTCCCGGCGTCGCTGTTCTGCAGCCAGCGGTACTGGTCGAGGGTGACGGTCAGCGAGCAGGTGGCCGCGGTGTCGCCGGCGGGGACGCAGTCGGCGAGGTCCTGGTCCGGGAGGATGACGGCGTCGGGGTTCGCCCAGTCGGTGCCGCGCCACAGTTCGACGCGGGCGTCGTGGATGCCCGTCGGGTCGGTGGCGGTCACCGAGACCGTGACCGTCTCGGGCGTGGTGGCGTCGGCCACGATGTTCTTGCCGCCGTTGATCACGACATCGGTGATCCGGATGTCGCCGCGTACCTCGTCCGCGTGCGCGGCCGGGGCTGCGAGGCCGCCCAGCGCGGCGACGGCGGTGAGTGCGGCGAAGGTTGCGCGTGTGCGCATCTGTCCCTCTCGTGGAGTGTGGAGGCACCCGCCGGGCGGACGGTACGTACGACGGACGGCGCGGCGGGCGCACTGCAGGATGCCCGGGGAACGGGCCCCGGGCGGGCCGGATGTGCGCGGCAGGGCGTGCCTTTGCACCCCGGTGGCGTCGGATTCTGCCACGGCGCCCCGACAGTGCGGCTCCCCCGCGGCCGCTCAGGCGGGGAGGAGGACCGGCCACCACGGGGGGATGTTGCTCGGGGGGCAGAGCCCGGAGTCCCCGGGGTAGCCGTCCAGGGTTCCCCGCGTCGCGAAGTACCACCAGCACAGGAGCGCCGTCGCGGCGACCACCAGCAGCGCCGTCACGCAGACCCGCAGGGCGGTCGGCACGCGGCGGGTGAGCAGCCGGCCGGCGGCACCGGCGGCGAGCGCGCACAGGACGCCGGCGAGGACGATCACCGGCAGGGTGGCGTTGAGTTCGAACTTCCCCCCGGCGTCGAACCCGGCGTCGCAGTACGCGCGTGCCGTGACGGTCAGGTACCAGGTGCCGAGGGCCGCGGCCGCCCCGAAGAGCGCGGTGGCGGTCGGGGCGACGGCCGCGGCGACGGTCCGTGGGGTCCGTGCGCGCGGCTCCGGTACGTCCTGGTCCATGACCGTCGAGGACGCCGGGAGCACGGGCGGCGGTTGCACGGACCGCGCTCCCGTACTCCGGGACCGGTACCCGGATTTCAGCCGCCGACGCTCCCCAGGACCCGCCGGGGGGTGATGCGGAGCACCATGCGGACGTGCTCCGGCGGGAGTTGCAGGTACTCCTCGCCCGCGCCGGGGCCCTCGTACTTCTCCGCGAGCCGGACGGCCAGTTCGCGCCCGGCGTCCTCGGTCACGGTGGTCGTGCCGCGGATCTCGGCGTAGCGGTCCGGGTTCCGCGGGTCGTACACGGTCAGGCTCGCCCGGGGGTCGCGGCGGAGGTTCTTCTCCTTGCGCCTGCCTGCGGCCGTGGAGATCAGCACGTCGTCCCCGTCCCGGCCGACCCAGACCACCGAGGTCTGCGGGCCCCCGTCGGGGTTCACGGTGGCGAGGACGGCCGGGTGGGCGGCGTCCAGAAGGTCTCGCACGGCATCGTTCAACAGGACTGTCATGGAAGGAAGTTATCCGGGGCGGGCGGCGCCGCGCCGCCGTTTCCCCCGCCCCGCCCGCTCTGCCCGCGCTGCCGGACCCGCCCGCCCCGCCGCGGTCGGCGGGACGGGCGGGCGGGTCAGACGTCGCCGGCGACGACCGGGTAGTGGTCGGAGAGGTTGGTGTAGGTGTACTGCTTGCCGCCGCTGGTGACGGTCCAGGGCGCGCTCTGCTCCTTGATCACGTCGTTGCGCCAGGCGGCCGGGCGGGCGTGGCCGTTGCGCAGCAGGACGTAATCGAGGTCCTCGCGGGGGTAGCCCGGGTAGCGGTCGGCGGCGACGGAGTTGTCCTGGGTGTCGAACGAGTAGGGGTGGCCGGTGCGGGCGTCGGGGGCTGCGAGGTCCCCGTTCGCGAGCATCGAGGCGTACTCGGGGGTGCGGGAGTCGACGTTCAGGTCGCCCGCCACGATCACCTGCTCGCCGGCCGGGATCGCCTTGGCGTCGAGGAAGGCGTCGATCGCGCGCAGCTGCTTGCCGCGGACGGATTCGGCCTCTCCGGCGGAGCAGGCGGTGTCGGTGGACTGCAGGTGGGTGCCGACCACGTGCACCCGGGCGCCGCCGACGTCGAGGACGGCGTAGGCGAAGCCCTTGTTGGAGAACCAGTCCGAGCCGCAGGCGTCCTTGAAGACGTGCTGCTCCTTGCGGAGGATCGGCCACTTGCTGAGCACCGTGACGCCGCCGTCCTCCGGGGTGAGGGAGGAGTAGGAGCCGCCGGTGGCGTCCCAGCCGCTCTTGCTGCGGCCCACGACCGGGGTCCGGTACGGGTAGCGGTCGGCCGTGGCGGCCATGAGCGCGTCGGAGGAGGAGTTGTCGAACGCCTCCTGGAGGACGACGACGTCGTTGCCGTTCATGAAGCCGGCGGCGGCGATCTCCTGCGCCCGGTGGTCCTGGCCCCAGTTGGGGTAGAGGTTCTTGCTGAACAGGAAGACGTTGTAGCTGAGGACCTTCAGCTGCGGGGCGGTGGCCTGGGCGGCGGCGGTCCGTGCGGTGCTGCCCGGTGCGGTGCTGCCCGGCGCGGCTGCGGCCTGCGGGACGCCGGTGGCGATGACGGCGGCGGCCAGCGCGGTGGCGGCGGCCGCGCCGCGGGTGCGGCGGAGCATGGAGTGCGGCACTGCGTCTCCCTGCGGTGTAGGGGGCTGGAACGTTCGGCACGCACATCGAACCAGCTCTTACTACTGTCAGGTAACTACCGTGCAGAGCAAAGGTTTACCCGGGAAGGCGGGGCGCGGGTGCCTCCACGGGCCCCTGTGCCCCGACGCGCCCGGGGCCGTCCCCGTCACCAGGGCAGTTCGCGCACCTGCTGAACGCACAGCACCAGGAAGAGCAGCCCGGCGGCGGCGAGCATCGCGTTGCTCAGGGCCCCGTTGCGCCACTCCCTCGGCGTGCGCGAGGAGTTGAGCAGCCACACCAGGGTGAGGGCGAGGAACGGCATGAAGAACGCGCCGAGGACGCCGTACGCGATCACCAGGCCGAACGGCTTGTCCAGGAAGAGCAGGGCGATCGGTGGGAAGGTCAGCCACAGCAGGTAGGCGCGGAAGGCCGGGGAGCTCTCCCGCCTTCCCGCGGAGACCTCCACGGCGGGCGCGTCGGCCGTGCCGGTGCGCTCGTGGCGCAGCCGTTCCACGAAGTCGGCGAACATCAGGCTCACTCCGTGCCACACGCCGATCAGCGAGGAGAAGGACGTCGCGAAGAAGCCGACGAGGAAGAGTTTCGCGGTGACCGCGCCGAACCGCTCCTCCAGGACCGTGTTCAGGTCGAGCAGGCCCCTGTCCCCCTCGGCCAGCGCGATGTTGGCGGAGTGCAGCAGTTCGGCGCCCACGACGAGCATGGCGACGACGAAGACGCCGGTGGTGAGGTAGGCGACGCGGTTGTCCAGGCGCATCACCTTCATCCAGCCCGCGTCGGTCCAGCCCTTGGCGTTCACCCAGTAGCCGTAGGCGGCCATGGTGATGGTGCCGCCCACGCCGCCGACGATGCCGAGGGTGTAGAGGAGCGACCCGTCGGGCAGCACCGGCACCAGTCCGGAGAAGGACGCTCCGACGTCGGGGCCGACGCGCACGGCCACGTACACCACGACCACGAACATCACGCCGATCAGGACGGTCATGACCTTCTCGAAGACGGCGTACCGGTTGAACCACACGAAGACGAGCCCGACGAGGCCGCTGACGACCGCCCACCCCTTGAGCGGCAGCACGTCCGGGAACAGCGCGACCAGCGGCAGCGCGCTGGAGGACATCGCGGTCGCCCCGTACACGAAGCCCCAGACGACGACGTAGACCGCGAAGTAGACGGTGGTCCAGCGGCCGAGGCTGCGCCAGCCGTCGAAGAGGGTGCGGCCGGTGGCGAGGTGCCAGCGCCCCACGGCCTCCGCGAGGGAGATCTTCACGATGCACCCGACGACCGCGGCCCACATCAGGGTGTGGCCGAACTTGCTGCCCGCGACCAGGGTCGCCACGAGGTCCCCGGCCCCCACGCCCGTCGCCGCGACGACGATGCCCGGGCCGATGTGCCTCCACTTCGCCCCGCGCGGCGCGGTGTCCGCCGCCCGTTCCTCCGTGCCCCGCGTCACCTCGGTCATCCGCGACCGCCCTTCTCGTTCCCGTGTCCGTCCGTGTCCGTCCGTGTCCGCGCACGTGCCTCCGAGTGGTGCACGTCACCAAATCGGGCGCGGCGTGTTCGCGCAAGAGGGCCGTGCGCGGACGCGCGCCTCGGCGGTCGGGGGTTGCCGGGGGCGGCGGACGGGCCGAGCCTGGTGGGAGGGGCAGGCCGGCGGCCGGGGCCCGGAGCCGGGGCAGTGCGGGAGACGGCGACGGGAGGCGACGGCAGCAGGAGGCGGCGACGGGAGGCGGCCGGAGGATGACGATCACACTGGCCCTGGCGGGCGACACCATGCTGGGGCGCGGCGTCGCCGAGGAGCTGGCCGCGGCACCCGTCCCGGGAACCCTGTTCTCCGAGGAGGTCAGGGAGATCCTCGACGGGAGCGACCTGTTCGTGCTCAACCTGGAGTGCTGCGTGTCCGACCGCGGGGCGCGTTGGCCGGACCCGGGAAAGCCCTTCTTCTTCCGGGCGCCGCCGATCGCCGCGACGGTCCTCGCGGAGCTGGGCGTGGACTGCGTGACCCTCGCCAACAACCACGCCCTGGACTTCGGCGCCGACGCACTGGCCGACACCCTCGTGAACCTGGAGGCGGCCGGCGTCCGCGCGGTGGGCGCCGGGAGGGACCTGTATGCGGCCCGCGAGTTCGCCGTGGTCGGGGCGGACGGTCTGCGGCTGGCGGTCGTCGGCGTCACCGACCACCCGGAGGACTTCGCGGCCGGGCCCGGCCGTCCGGGCGTGGCCCTGGCCGACCTCGACCGGGGCGTTCCCGGCTGGTTGACCGACGTGGTGGGCCGGGCGGCCGCGTCGTCCGACGCCGTGCTGGTCACCCCGCACTGGGGCCCCAACATGACCTCCCGCCCGCCGCCCCACGTGCTGCGGGCCGCCCCGGAGCTGCTGGAGGCGGGGGCGACGCTGGTCGCAGGGCACTCCTCGCACGTCTTCCACGGGGTGGCCCACCGCATCGTGTACGACATGGGCGACTTCGTGGACGACTACGCCGTCCATCCCCGGCTCCGCAACGACCTGGGGCTGCTGTTCCTGGTGACGCTGGACGGCCCCGACCGGCACGGCACCGACGGCCCCGGCCCGGACAGGCCCGGCTCCGAGGGCGCGGGGCGCGCGGAGGGTCCGGGGTCCTGGGCCCCGGTACGCCTGGAGGCGGTGCCGCTGTTCCTGGACTACTGCCGCACCGCGGTGGCGCGGGGCGGGGAGTGGGAGTGGATCCGCGACCGGTTCACCCGCGCCTGCGCCGCGTTCGGCACAAAGGTGGCGGTGGAGGGGCACCGGCTGGTCGTGGACTGGACCTGAACGCGGCGGCACCGCGGGCGCGGGGCAACGCGGGGCGGGGCGGCGGGCGGCTCGGTCCCCGCCCCGACGGCATTCACCGGGAACGTCTCCGCGTCGCCAGCGCCACGCCCGTCCCGACCCCCGCGAGAACCAGCCCGACCCCGCCGAAGACCATCGGCAGCAGCCACAGCGAGAGGAACCCGTCGATCCTCGCGTCCTCGGGGGAGTCCGCGCGGTAGAGCACCTCGACCCGCTCGCCCTTCTCGTACGCCGGCGGGTTGGAACCCGTGGAGCTCCGGAACGTCCTGTGCGTACCGTCCGCCGACGTGAACTCGACCACCGGGTACGCGCTGGGCCTGTCGTTCGTCCGGCTCCTGCGGGACGTACCGAGGTCCTCGTCCCGCCACTCCAGGGCCACGACCGTTCCCGGGGCGCGCTCCGCTTCCCTCAAGAAGGAGACCGACGCCCACGCGACGATCAGTCCGATGATCGAGAACAGCGTCCCGACCGCGATCAACCCGAACGCGACCCACCGAAAGACACCCCGACCATGTCCCTGCACCTGCACGACGCCCCCCGTCCTCCGGAACCAGGAGGACGCTATCCCAATGACGGCCGGCCCGGACGCGGTGGACGGGCCGCGGGCCGCGGACCGTGGGCCGCAGGCCGTCAGAAGCGGTAGAGGAGCAGTCGGCCCATGCGCCGCGCGCCCGGGACGAGGAACACCGCACGGAGCATGAAGCGGTACCGGAGGGGCAGCTTCTCGTACCCCGCCACGTCGAGGTAGGTCAGCTCGGCGACGCAGTGCAGCCGCGGGGCCAGTCGTTCCAGCTCCGACGCGTCGTCGACGCCCCAGTGGAGGGTGGCGCCCGCCCTCCGGACGGGCGTGTTGAGCTTCTGGAGACGGATGCCGAACCGGCTGAACACGTCGAAGGCCATCCGGCCGCCGCCGGGGAAGTGGTCGACCAGGTCCGGGACGAGCCGCCTGCCCTGCTCCTCCGTCAGGTACATCGTCAGTCCCTCGGCGACGACCATCGCGGGACGGTCCGCGGGGATCCCCGCGAGCCACGCCGGGTCCGCCACCGACGAGCCGATCATCTCGTAGCCCTTCCGGGGCGGGCAGAGACGTCTGCGCAGGTCGATGACGTCCGGGTGGTCGATGTCGTACCAGCGGACGCCGGAGGGGGGATCGAGGCGCTCGAAGCGGGTGTCCAGGCCGCAGCCGAGGTGGAGCACGGTGGCCTCGGGGTGGGCCGCGAGGAAGTCGGCCGTCCAGGCGTCCAGCTGCTGCGCCCGCAGCGCCACTCCCGCCGCGTCCCCCCGGCTGAGCCCTGTCCTGCGGAAGTCGTAGTCGATGCGGCGGACCATGTCGGCGGCCCGTGTGTCGCCGAGGACCGGGGCCTTCGCCCGGCTGTCCAGCGCACGGCCGTAGAGCGTGGCCAGGAGTGTCTCCTGCGCCCCGGTCAGGTTCACCTTCACGGTGCTCATGATTCGACCCTAGTCCGGTTCGTATCCGTTCGCGGCTTTCATGGCGCGGTCCCGGGGGCCGGGCGGTCCCGAGAACCGCGCGGTCCCGGGCGCCGGTGCACGGCGCGGGCCCGGGACCGCCGCCCGCGGCGTCAGCCGGCGGGGGTGAGCAGCAGCGGCAGCCTCCGCACGCCGGTCATGTTCGGGCTGGGGACGAACTCCGGCCGGTCCTCGGGATCGGTGCGCAGGTGCGGGAAGCGGTCCAGCAGGATGTCCAGTGCGATGCGTCCCTCCAGCCGGGCCAGCGGGGCGCCGATGCAGAAGTGGATGCCGCGGCCGAAGGCGAGGTGCGGGTTGGGGTCGCGGGCGGGGTCGAAGACGTCGGGGTCGGTGAACTGCCGGGGGTCCCGGTTGGCCGCCGCGATCCACACCATGAGCATCTGGTCGGCGGGCACCCGCTCTCCCCCGAGTTCGACCTCCCGGTCGGTGACGCGGCCGAGGACCGCGAAGGGGCTGAGGAAGCGCAGTGACTCCTCGATCGCGGCGGGCAGCGCGGAGCGGTCCGCGCGGACCCGGGCCAGCGCCTCCGGGTGCGCGTCCAGGCACAGCAGCGTGTTGCCCAGCAGCATGGTGGTGGTGATGTGCCCGGCGAGCAGGAGGATGTCCGCGAAGTTGACCACCTCCTCCGTGCTGAGCCGCTCCCCGTCGACCTCGGCCTCGACCAGCTTGGTGAGCAGGTCCTCGCGGGGCCGGAGCCGCCGTTCCTCCACGTGCGCGCGCAGGTAGTCGGTCAGGTGCCGGTTCTGCTCGAGGGAGTTCTCCACGGCACGCTGCTGCTCCTCGTCGGGCTCGGTGAGGGAGAACTGCTGGGAGGACTCCAGCATGGCGTCGACCCACTTCCTGAACAGGTGCCGGTCGGCGGCGGGCACGCCCAGGAGTTCGGCGATCACGATGACCGGCAGCGGGTACGCGAGGTCGGTGACCAGTTCCATCCGGTCGCGTCCGTCCACGGCGTCGAGCAGTTCGCGGGTCAGGGCGGCGATGCGCGGTTCCAGGTCGGCGACGGTCCTGCGGCTGAAGGCGTGGCTGACGAGCTTGCGGAGCTTGGTGTGCTGCGGCGGGTCCAGTTGCAGCAGGTTGCCCTCGGTGAGGGAGTCCATGTCCGGGATCAGCCGGGCGGTGTGCGAGGAGAACGTGGCCGGGTCGCCGAGGACCTCGAGCGCCTCCGGGTAGCCGTACACGTTCCACATGCCGAGTCCGGGGTCGAACCGGACCGGCTGCTCCGGCTGCCGTCCGCGCAGCCAGAACTGTGCTTCGTGGACCCCCCATGTGTCGGCGGGTGCGGTCATGACCGGATCCTTTCCTTCGGGAGGCCCGGGGTCAGCCGGCCTCCTGCGTCTGTGCAGGACCGTGCTGGGTGTGCTGGGTGTGCCTGACGTGCCGGGTGTTCGAGTAGATCCATTCGCGGTGGCTCGTGGTGAGCTCCTCGAACATCGCGACGAGTTCGGCCGCGGCTGCGGCCACCGCCGCCGGTTCGGGTTCACCGGCGGGTTCGAAGGCGCAGCGGACGGTGCGCGCGAGGATGTCGGCCTTGGCCTCCCGGTCGAGGCCGGCGGTGTCGGCGCCGAGGTTGTCGACCAGGTAGAAGCCGGACACCGTGGCCTGCAGGGCGTAGGCGAGGCCGGGGTCGTCGGTGCGGAGGAGGCCGTACCGGCGCATCGTGTCGAAGTAGCGGTCCGCCGCCAGTGCCCGGCTCTCCCGCAGAGTGCCGGTCTTGATCCTGCCGAGCAGGCCGGTGGTGTCGGTGACGAGCACAGCCGTCAGCGGGCTGCGGAAAGTGGCCAGGTAGGAGGAGCGCATGAAGCGGTGGGGGAGCACTTCGAAGGGGTTCTCGCGCACCTGCTCCAGCAGTTCCCCCGTGACGCCGACCGAATCGCGCAGCACCACGGCCTCGAGGAGTTGCTCCTTGGTGCGCCAGTGCAGGTAGACCGTGCCCTTGCCGACCCCGGCGCGGTCCGCGATGTCCTCGACGGTCACCTTCCGGGCGCCCAGGCGCAGGAGGAGTTCACCCGCCGCGTCGAGTATCCGGTCGGCACGTTCGTCGGCGCGGTTCGGGGCTTCGGGCACCGCACACCACTCCTCGGTCGGCAGGGCGATCGCGTGACCGCGTGACCGGATTGCTCATCCGGTCACGGAGTCGTTCCGACCGTAGCCCTCACCGCGGGCACCGGCAAGACGGCGTGCGGCGGCCCGTCCGCGTGCGCCGGCGCACGCGCCCCGGCTCACGCCCGGGCGGCCGTTGCGCCGCGCCGCCCCAGGGAGCGGACGAGCAGGCCGATCAGGGTCGCGTTGACCACGGCGGAGGCCGCGACCACGAGGTAGGAGGCGGGGGCAGACTCCCGGGGCAGCAGCGTGAGGACGAGGCTCGTCGGGGCGGTCGCCAGTATCAGGAGGACGCCCGCGAAGGAGGCGTCCGCGTGGGCGGGGGGTTTCCGCGGTTCGGGAGTTTCCGCGGTTCGGGGGTTTCCGCGGTTCAAGGGGCCCGGTGGCCCCTCCGGGACGACACTGGGGGCATGTGCCGCAGCATCAGGACTCTCAGAGCGCCCGTGACGCCCGAGGTGGGCGACGAGGACATCAGGGCCGCCGCGTTGCAGTACGTCCGCAAGGTGTCGGGCTTCCGCGCGCCGGCCGCCCACAACCGCCTCGTGTTCGAGCAGGCCGTCGAAGCGGTGGCGGAGGCGACCAGGCAGCTCCTGGGCGGCCTGGAGGTCCGCGGGGGCGGGGCGCCGCGCCGGGGGACCACGGTGCCCCGGGCGGGCGGCGCGGAACCTGGCCGGCACTGACCGGACCGGCGCTGACCGGGCCGGCGCTGACCGGGCCGGCTCTTCCGGCCCGGTCCGAAGCCGCTCCTCCCCGGGCTCAGCCCTGGAAGAACGCCGAGGACGACGGTGCCGACGGCTCGGCCGGGGCCTGCGGGGCGGCGGGCTGGGGCACGGTCGGCAGGACCTGCTCCGCGGGCGCCTCCGGCAGGACGGGGAAGGCGTCCGCGCCCAGGAAGGACTCGGGCTCGGGCGCGGCGGGGGCGGGCGCGGGGTTGCAGGTGAAACCGAGCTTCCTCATCGCGCGGGTGACCTCGGCGGCGCTGAAGTCGCGCCGGTCCTGCCGGGTGACCACTGCCCCCACCTGCTTGACGGGGTAGGTCCGCCGGCCGATGCGGACGGACTCGCCCGTGACGGGCTCGGGCTTGACCCCGCTCATCGCCTGCTGCACCTCGCTCGCAGTCAGGTCGAAGGAGTAACCGGCGATGACGCAGCGCATAGGACCTCAGCAGGGAAGAGGGGCGGGAGGGTTACATCCAGCGTCGCACACGCCGACCCGCACCGAAAGCGCACGCTTCCGCGGAAAATTCTCCGCACCGCAATCCCCCCGCTCCGGCGGCGGGTGTGCTACGTTGGTTCCAGTTGCAGTTTTGGTACCCATGAACTCTGTGTGCGCCTGACGGGATGTAACCGACAGGCGCATTTTTGTTTTTCCGGATCTCCGGATGGGGTCATTGCGGCGACGGAGGGTCCGTGCATCGCGGATTCTCAGCACTGCCCCACAGAAGGAGAAAATTATGGCCACCGGTACCGTGAAGTGGTTCAACTCGGAAAAGGGCTTCGGCTTCATCGAGCAGGACGGCGGCGGCGCCGACGTCTTCGCCCACTACTCCAACATCGCCACCCAGGGCTTCCGTGAGCTCCAGGAGGGCCAGAAGGTGTCGTTCGACGTCACGCAGGGCCAGAAGGGCCCGCAGGCCGAGAACATCGTCCCGGCCTGACCCGCCCGGACACACCACGCAGCACACAGCCGGGGCCCGCACCTTCAGGGGTGCGGGCCCCGGTCCGTGCTCGCGTCCCGTACGCACCCGCGCTTGATCCGCGGGTGCCGGCACGCCCTCTCCGCGGGGCCTGCCACGCGCCACCGCCCGCCCCTGCCGCATCCGGCCGGGCCGGGGCGGCCGCCCCGCCGGATTACGCCGCACGACTGATCGTGCCGTCATTCCGATTTCTGCTGTTCACCGGTTCGTTCCTGCGATTCCACACCCGTACGGGTGATTCGAATCCATTCCCCGGCGCGATCCGTACGAGGTCCGGAGCAGCAAGCTCCGGCACCCGAGAGTTCCGAGGAAGGCGTTTCGCATGAATCCCCGTACCCGTTCCGCACCCGGTCGTTCCTTCCGCCCCCGCACCCAGGGCGGCGCCCCGGGCCGCGGTGCCGGCCGCACCCCGGGCCGCGGCCGCGCGGCGGCGGCCCCGCCGGCCGACTTCGCGCTTCCGGTCAGCACCACCCCCTCCCTGCCCCCGGTCGCGTCCTTCGACGAGCTGGACATGCCGAGGCCCCTGCTGTCGGCACTCGCCCAGCAGGGCATGACCATGCCGTTCCCGATCCAGGCCGCGACGCTGCCGAACTCGCTGGTCGGCCGGGACGTCCTGGGCCGCGGGCGCACCGGCTCGGGCAAGACCCTCGCCTTCGGCCTCGCCCTGCTGGCCCGCACCGCCGGGCAGCGAGCCGAGCCGCGCAGGCCCCTCGCCCTGGTCCTCGTGCCCACCCGCGAGCTGGCCCAGCAGGTCACCGACGCCCTCGCCCCCTACGCCCGCCCGCTGCACCTGCGGACGGCCACGGTGGTCGGCGGCATGTCGATCGGCCGCCAGGCGTCCGCGCTCCGCGGCGGCGCCGAGGTGGTCGTCGCCACGCCCGGACGGCTCAAGGACCTGATCGAGCGCGGCGACTGCCGGCTCGACGACGTGCGGATCACCGTGCTGGACGAGGCCGACCAGATGGCCGACATGGGCTTCCTGCCGCAGGTCACCGCCCTGCTGGAGCAGGTGCGCCCCGACGGCCAGCGGATGCTGTTCTCGGCGACGCTGGACCGCAACGTCGACCGGTTGGTGCGCAGGTTCCTGACCGACCCGGTCGTGCACTCCGTCGACCCCTCCGCCGGAGCGGTCACCACGATGGAGCACCACGTCCTGCACGTCGCGAGCACCGACAAGCACGCGGCCGTGACCCGCATCGCCGCCCGCGACGGCCGCGTGATCATGTTCCTGGACACCAAGCACGCCGTCGACCGCCTGACCCGGGACCTGCTGGCCAGCGGCGTGCGGGCCGCAGCGCTGCACGGGGGCAAGTCCCAGCCCCAGCGGAACCGCACCCTGGACCAGTTCAAGACCGGCCACGTCACGGCGCTGGTGGCCACCAACGTGGCGGCCCGGGGCATCCACGTCGACAACCTCGACCTGGTCGTCAACGTCGACCCGCCCACCGACCACAAGGACTACCTGCACCGCAGCGGCCGTACCGCGCGGGCCGGCGAGTCCGGCAGCGTCGTCACCCTCGTCCTGCCCGGCCAGCAGCGCGGGTTCAGCCGCCTGATGGCCGACGCCGCCATCACCCCGAACACCGCCCGGGTGCACTCCGCCGACGCCGAGCTCGCCCGCATCACCGGGGCGCAGGAGCCCTCCGGCGTCCCCGTCGTCATCAGCGTGCCGGCCCCCGCGCAGCCGGCCCGACGCGGCGGCTCCGGCGGCTCCGGCAGCCGCGGGCGCCGCTCCCGCCCCGCGCAGTCGCGCCGCACGTCCCGGCCGAACCGCCCGGCGTAAGGAGGGGCCCCGCGCGGCGGGGCGCCAGGCACAGGGGTCCGCCCGGTTCGTCCGGGCGGACCCCTTCGCCTTTCCACAGGCTGTGGAAAGCCTTCCCGGGCGGGGCTCGACGTCCTGGGCGGCGGCTGCGGTCCGGCGCCCGCCGTCCGGGGCCGGTGCCCGGTCGCGTGGCGGCGGTGTGTCGTGCAGGGTTGCGGTGCGCGAGGCATGCACCCCGGGCCGGGAGGCCGGTGCCGCAGGAGGCCGGCGCGCACGGGGAGACCGGCCCCGCGGGTGCGACCGGAGGGCGAGGCAGGACCGTGGAACGGCGGAACGGAGCGCGGGGGCGCGGGGAAGCGGCCCGGGAAGCAGTGCCCCCGGCCGTCAGGACCCTGTTCGTCCTGCTCGCCGTCGAGAGCCTCGTGACGAACTACGCCTCGACCGCCATGAACGTGGCGCTGTCGGCCCTGATCGGGGACCTGGACACCTCACTGACCGGCGTCCAGTCGGCGATCGCGCTGTACGCACTGGTGGTCGCCGCTTTCCTGATCACCGGGAGCAAGCTCGGCGCGCGCCACGGGAACCGGCGGGTCTTCCTCCTCGGCTGCGGGTTCTTCGCCCTGGGCGCGCTGGTCACCGCCTTCGGCCCGACCCTGCCGTTCATGCTGGTCGGCTGGTCACTCCTCCAGGGGATCGGCGTGGCGCTGATCCTCCCGGCGACGGTGTCGATGCTCACCGCGGCCTTCACCGGGGCGGCCCGTACCCGGGCCCTGTCCGCGTTGGGCACGGTCGCCGGGATCGGGGCGACGGCCGGGCCCGTCGTGGGCGGCCTGGTCACCAGGTACCCGGGCTGGCGGGCGTCGTTCCTGATGGAGGCCGCGGCCACGCTGGTCGTGGTGCTGCTCGTACGGCGCACGGCCGGCCCCGAGCGGCCCCCCGCACGCGCCGAAGAGCCGTTCGACGTACCCGGTGCGGTGCTGGCCGCCGCCGGGTTCGGGCTGCTCGTCGTGGCGACCCTGCTGGCCGGGCGGTACGGCCTGCTCGTGGCCCGGCAGGACTTCGAGGTCTTCGGCCGCACGCTGCTGCACCGCGGCGGGCTGTCGCCCGTGGTCGTGCTCGCGGCCGTCGGGCCGGCGGTCCTGGTCGCGTTCGCCGCGCGGGAGCGCCGCCTCGTCCGCAGCGGCGGGGATCCGCTGGTGCGGGTGTCGGTGCTGCGCAACCGCACGGTCCGGGCGGGGACGCTGTCCCAGGTCATGCAGTTCCTGGTGCCCACCGGCGCCCTCTTCCTGGTGCCGGTCTTCCTGCAGACGACTTTCGGGCTCGACGCGCTGAGCAGCGGGGTCGTAATGATCCCTGTGGCGCTGGGGCTGACGGTGGCGGCGTCGACGGCGGCCCGGCTGATCGGACGCGGCCGGATGTCCCACCGCAGCGCCCAGATGGGGGCGTTCGTCTTCATGGGCGCCGGCTGCATCGCGATCGCCGCCCTGTTCGATCCGCACGAGCGGCAGATCGGGGCCGTGGGACTGGCGCTCGCGCCGGGTCTTCTCCTCATCGGGATCGGCCGGGGCCTGGCCACGACGGTGACCGACCTCATCCAGTCCGCCCCTCCGCCGGAGGAGGTCAGCGACGTGACGGGGCTCTCCCGCACCGCCGGCTACCTCGGGGGCTCCTTCGGGACCGCGCTCGTCGGCGCCCTCATGACCACGGCGCTCCTCCTGGCGTTCGAGGCCGGGACGGACGGCAGCAGCGTCCTGTCCCCCGGGCAGAAACAGCTGGTCGACCGGACGATCGAGCAGCAGGTGCAGGTCACTGCGGCGTCCGACGAGGCCGTCCGCGCGAAGCTGGCCTCCCGGGGCGTCACGGGCGCGGCGGCCGACGAGATCGTGCGCATCAACGCCCGGGCCAGGGGGCGGGCGCTGGCCGTCGCGGCCACCGGCATGGCCGTCATGGCCCTCGCCGGATTCCTGGTGGCGCGGCGGCTTCCCCGCGAGCGTTCCCCCGGCCCGCCCGCGGACTGACCCTCACGCGGCCCGCGGCCCGCGGCCCGGGACCCGCGGTCTCGGCGGCGATTGGGGTGACCTTCGTCTGCGGTGCGGCGGCAGCGAACGGACCGTACGGGTGGAACACCACCGGCTATTACCCTGTGCGTTCGGACAATTACTCAAGGGTGCTGCGCCGGTCGGGAGGAACGGCCCGGCAAGTGCACTGCGAACGGGGGACGTCAGCCCATGCCTCAGCCCAAGGACCTGGACCCTTACGCCTCGCCCAGGGCCTTCTACGGCGCCGAGCTGCGCCGCCTGCGCGAAGCCGCCGGACTGTCCCAGGAGCAGCTCGGGGAGAAGGTGTTCTGCTCGGGCAACTACGTCGGCCGGTTCGAGGCGGCCACCCGGCGGCCCCAACCGGACGTCTCCCGGCTCTTCGACGAAGCGCTCGGCAGCGGACAGCACTTCCAGCGACTGTGCGAACTGGCCCGGCAGTCCAAGCACGCCGAGTACTTCGCCGACGCGGCCGAACTGGAGAAACAGGCCCGCACCATCAGCGAGTACGCCCCCATGCTGGTCCCGGGGCTCCTGCAGACCGAGTCCTACGCGCGGGCGATCACGTGCGCGACACTGCCGCTCGCCCCGCAGGAGGAGGTGGAGAAGCACGTCCGGACCCGCATGGACCGGCAGCGTCTCCTTGCCGACCCGACGTCGCCGCAGTTGTGGGCGGTCCTCCACGAGACGGTGCTCCGAACCCCGATGGGCGGTGCGGATGTCATGCGGGAGCAGCTGCTCCACATCGCCGAACTGGCCCGGTCCCGTCGGGTTCTGATGCAGGTGCTGCCGTTCACCGCAGCAGCTCACGCACTTCTGAACGGCATGGCCTCCGTGATGACCTTTTCCGACGCCCCGCCAGTCGTCTACACGGAGGGCGCCGGAACCGGCCAACTCATCGAGGATCCGGCGCTGGTGGAGCAGTGCCGGAGGTCATACGATCTGGTCAGGGCTGCCGCGCTCTCCCCGGTGGAGTCCCTGACCATGCTCGAATCAGTGGCCGAGGGATACAGGACACCATGAGCACTGCATACGACCTGAGCACTGCGGCCTGGTACAAGTCCTCCCACAGTGACGGGCAGGGCGGTAGCTGCGTCGAGGTCGCGGGGGGCTTCGACGGGGTCGTGCCCGTGCGGGACAGCAAGGACCCCGAGGGGCCGGCGCTCGTCTTCCCGGCGGAGAGCTGGGCCTGTTTCGTCTCCGCCGTCAAGGACGGGGCGTTCCCACTCGTCTGACCGGCCGGCCACGGCAGTTCGCACCGGCCGGGGTGTTGCCGCCGCTCCGGGCGGATCCTGCGGTCAGTAGGCCGCGGGGGCTGCCGGGCCGGGGCAGGCGCGCTCGGCGTTGCGCCGCCACAGGCCGAGCAGCAGGGGCGAGTCCGAGGGCGGCGGGTTGACGGGGCAGACGTCGAAGTGGCTGATCCGGCAGCGGTCGGTGGGGTTCGCCCCGCCGATGTTGACGGCGGTGCCGTCGCCCGCGACCCGCCACCGCCGACCGGGCGGGACGGTGCCGGTCGGCCAGGTGCCGGGGTCGAGGAGCATCCAGCGTCCCCCCACCGTGCGGTGCCAGCCGGCGTCCGCGCCGCACCGGTCGCAGGCCGTGGTGGCGGGGGTGCGCGGGTCCGGCACGGTGGTGCCGGTCCGGGCAGCCGCCGCTGCCAGGAAGGGCAGCACGTCCTCGACGGCCCTGCCGATCGGGACGGGGTCGCGGGAGGGGCGGGCGGGCTGTGCCGCCACACGGGTCGAGCCCCGCCAGTACCGGTTCACGGTGTCGGTCCCCCTGTCGGTCATCCGAATTCACCTTCTTCATTCCCGTCCGACGGGCGTTCTGCACCGCCGGGGAGGCGCGGAACGGGGCGGGGCGGGAGGGGTGGAGCGGTCCAGGAGCGGGGCGGGGCGAAGTCGCACCAGGTCCCGTCGAAGGGGAAGGCGCGGGCCTCGGCGAGGCGGGCGACGCGCTCGCCCTCCTCGCGGATCGCGACGGCCTCCTCGGCCGTCCAGTGGGCGGGGTGGCCGGTCATGCGGGCGAAGGACTCCTCGTCCTTCCACCGCCAGGTGCGGTCCGGGGCCACGAGGAGGTCGAGTTCGTGGTCGGCGACGTCCAGGTCGTCGCCCCGGCGGGTGCGGTGCTCGAGGTTGACGTACCAGCCGCGGAATCTCGGCCGGGCCCCGGGGAGCCGTCCGGGCGCGAAGAGCCACAGGACCGCGTGGGCCGCCCCCGTCGGCTGGTGGATCAGGGCGTGGCCGGACGACCAGCGGGCGGCCCGGAACGGGTAGCCGCCCTCGGGCCGCGCCTCGGGCGCGACGTCCCTGAGGTGGGCGCCGCCGGGCAGGTCCGCCCGCCACATCGGCGTGCCCCGGCTCAGCCACAGCAGCAGGCCGCCGGCGGTGTGCTCGACGACCCGCACGGGGACCGACGTGCTCAGGTGGCCGCCGACGTGCAGGTTCCAGTGCAGGACCCGCCCCGGTTCGAGGTGCATGCCCGCGATGGTGGCATCCGCCACTGACATCGACGGTGGTGCGCGGGTTCCGGCGGGCGCCGCCCTGCTGCCGGCCGAGGCGGTGGGGCGGGGGCGTGCCGGGCGGGGTCAGGCGTGGTGGTGGCCGAGGATGCCGCGTTCGTAGGCGGTGGCGACCGCCGCCGCACGGTCGTTGACGCCGAGCTTGTCGTAGACGTGGGACAGGTGGGTCTTCACCGTCGCCTCGCTGATGAACAGTTCGGCGGCGATCGCCCGGTTCGAGGTGCCCCGGGCGACGAGGGCGAGCACTTCCCGCTCCCGGCTGCTCAAGGGGGCGCCTGCGGGCGTCCGCACCCGGTGGACCAGGCGTGAGGCGACGGCGGGCGACAGCACCGTCTCCCCGGCGGCCGCCGCCCGGACGGCGGCGAACAGGTCCGCGCGCGGGGCGTCCTTGAGGAGGTAGCCGGTGGCCCCGGCCTCGATGGCCGGCAGGGTGTCGGCGTCGGTGTCGTAGGTGGTCAGGACGAGGACCTTCGGGCGCAGACCGCGCCGGACGATCTCCGTGATCGACTCGACGCCGCCGACGCCGGGCATCCGCAGGTCCATCAGGACCACGTCCGGGCGCAGGCGTTCGGCCGCGGCGACGCCCTCGGCGCCGTCGGCCGCCTCCCCCAGGACCTCGAACTCGTCCGAGGAGGCGAACATCCCGCGCAGCCCGTCGCGCACCACGGGGTGGTCGTCGACGATCACCAGCGTGACGGGGCGCGGCCCGGGGGCGGAGGCGGGTTCGGGGGCAGAGGCCGGCGCGGGTTCGGGGGTGCGGTGGTCAGCCATGGCGCACCAACGGTACGCGGGCGGAGACGGCCGTGCCCCGCCCCGGCTCGGACTCGACGTCCAGGGCCCCGGCGACGCGCTCGGCGCGCCTGCGCATGCCGGTGAGACCGAAGCCGCCCGCGGCGGACCGCTCGGGCAGGGCACGCGGGTCGAAGCCGCACCCGTCGTCGCGGACGTCGAGGACCGCCTCGCCGGCCGTGTAGGAGAGGGTGACGACCACGCGGGAGGCCGAGGCGTGCCGGGCGGCGTTGGCCAGGGCCTCCTGGGCTATGCGCAGCAGGGTGGCCTCGATCTCCTCGTGCAGCGGCTCGGCCGGTCCGGTGACGACCAGTTCGGCGCGGGCCCGGCCCGCGGAGGCCGCCTGCCAGTCGGCGACGGCCCGGCGCAGCGCCTGCGGCAGGGTGTCGTGCTCGAGTGCGGCCGGGGCGAGGTCGTGCACCGACCGGCGGGCGTCGTTGAGGCTCTGCCGGGCCAGCGCCGCGGCCCGCTCGACGCGTGCGCGCGCGGCCTGCGGGTCGGCGTCGTCGAGGGCCGCCTGGAGCTGGGTGACGATCCCGGCCAGCCCCTGGGCGATGGTGTCGTGGATCTCGGCGGCCAGGCGGCGGCGTTCGTCGTCCACGCCGGCCTCGCGGGCCTGGGCGACCAGTTGGGCGTGCAGGCCGGCGTTCTCCGCCAGCGCCTGCTCCAGCCGGACGTTGGCGCGCTCCAGTTCCCCGATGGTGTCGAGCCGCTCCTTCCTCGCGGCGTCCTCACGCAGGGTCAGCTGGCTGAAGAACAGGGCGAGCGAGGTGTTGAGGACGAAGAGCACGCCGAAGGCGGTCCACGTCTCCACGCTCCGCGGGGGCAGCCCCCCGGACTGGGAGCCGGCCATGATCAGCGCGGTCGCGACCAGGCCGGTGCGCGCGCTCCGCTGCGGGAAGTAGCGGTGGACGTCGAAGTAGCCCAGCGTCGCGAAGATCGAGAAGAACGGGTTCAGCCAGGTCGCCGCGAAGGCGAGGACCGTGCGGGCGGCGAAGTGGACGCGGCCGGCACGCGAGTGCCGGCCCCCGCGGGCCGCCGGGAGGCCGGACCGGTCGTGCACGACCTGCAGGGCCAGGAGCGCCGCGGCCACCGCGACGAGCGCGTACCGCTCGCCCCGGCTCATGAGGACCTGCGCGCTGGCGGCGGAGGCGGCCGCGGCCAGGAGGAGGAGCGCGTACGGGCCCCAGCGGTAGAACCGGTCCCACCACTGGTCCACGGCGGGCTCCCCTCCGCCGTGGGGGTACCGCCCGTGGGAGAGGTACCGCCCGTCGGTGGGGACGGCCGGCCGTACGCCGGCCCGGCCGTCCCCGTCGGCGGCGTCCTCCGGGCGGACGGCCGGGCCCGCCTGCGTCATTCCCATCGGAACCAGCGGGCCGAGACCGCGATCAGCACGACCGCCCACAGCGCGGACACGCCCAGGAGCGTCCAGTCCGGCCAGTCGCCGGCCGCGGCCTGCCCGAGGGCCCGGGCGGCGGCGCCCAGCGGCGTGGCCTGCACGATCGTCTGCAGGGTCTGGGGCATCGTCTGGACCGGCGCCCAGACGCCCGCCGAGAACATCGTCGGGAAGAACACGATCGTGCCGAAGGCGGCCGCGATCTTCACGGTCCGGGACAGGGCGGCGATCACCGTGCCGGTCGCGAGCGCGGCCAGCGCCGCGAGGACGAACGCCACCGCGTACCCCAGCGGCTGCCGCGGCAGCGCGACGCCGAAGGCCAGGCGGCCGACGGCCAGCGCGAGGACGGCCGAGACGAGTACCGCGGCGCCGTGCAGGACGACCTGGGAGAGCAGCAGGGCCACCGGCCGCGCCGGGGTGGTGGACAGGCGGCGCAGGATGCCGCGCTCGCGGTAGCCGGTGAGGACGTTGGGCATGGACTGCACGCCCGCCGTGATCGTGGAGAGCAGCAGCGCCACGGGCACGTACAGGTCGACGACCCGCAGGCCGCCGAGGTCCTTCGACGGCTCCCGGAAGGCCGGGACGAGGCCGAGGACCGTGAGCAGGGCCGTGGGGAAGAGCACGATCCAGAACCACGCCCCGGGTTCGCGGGCGAAGAGCCGGGCCTCCGCCCGCAGCACGGCGACGGACACGGACACGACGGAGGGCGCAGGTGCGGGGGCGGTCGCCGGCCCGGAGGCGGGCGCGGATGCGGACGCGGATGCGGACGCGGACGCGGAAGTGGGAGCGGGCACGTCAGCCCTCTCCTCTCTCGGCGGCGGCAGCGGGCGCAGCCGGGAAGGGGGCGGGGACGGAGGCGGGGGTGCGGCCGGTGAGGTCGAGGAACGCGTCGTCCAGGGTGGCGTCCGCGATGCGCAGCCGCCGGGCGGTGATCCCCCGGCGGGCCAGCAGGGAGACGACCGCGTCGACCGTCTCGTCGGTGCCGTCGACGGTCAGGCGGCCGTCCCGTTCCCGGACCGAGACGGCGCCCGGAAGCGCCTCGAGCTCGCCGCTGCCGACGGGCTCGGAGGGGGTGAAGGAGATGACGGTGGGGCTCGCGGCGCCGCTGACCAGTCCGGACGGCGTGTCCAGTGCCGCGACCCGCCCGGCGTCGATCACCGCGACGCGGTCGCACAGGTGCTGCGCCTCCTCCATGAAGTGCGTGACGAGCAGGACGGTCACCCCCGAGGCGCGCACCTCCTCGATCAGCGCCCACGTGTCGCGGCGGCCGCGCGGGTCGAGGCCCGTGGTCAGCTCGTCCAGCACGACCAGCCGGGGGCTGCCCACGAGGGCGAGGGCGATGAACAGGCGCTGCTTCTGGCCGCCGGACAGGGAGGCGAAGCGGGAACGCAGGTGGGCGGTGAGCCCGAGCCGCTCCGCCAGCGGGCGCCAGTCGGCGGGGCGGCGGTAGAAGGCGCTGTAGAGCTCCAGCGCCTCACGGACGGTCAGCTTCGCCTGGAGCTCGCTCTCCTGGAGCTGCATTCCGAGGATCTGCCGCACCTCGTCGCGGTCGGTGCGCGGGTCGATCCCGGCGACGCGGACCGTCCCGGCGTCCGGGACCCGCAGCCCCGCGACGCACTCCACGGTGGTGGTCTTCCCCGCGCCGTTGGGGCCGAGGATGCCGAAGATCTCGCCCTCCCCGACCGTGAACGACACCCCGTCCACCACGGTCCTGTTCCCGTAGGCCTTGCGCAGGCCGTCGACTTCGATGATGGGCATGCCCCGATCCTTCCCGAACCGCCGGGCCCGGGCATCGGCCGTCGAGGTCGACACGGGGTCATCCGATCGGGGGATACCTGGCTCCACCCCCGACCTGGCAGTACGGTCGCCCCCCGGTTCGGCGCGGACGACCCCCGCAGCGCCGGTCACCGCCCGCGCACCGGCCGTCACACCGGGTACCTACTCGCGAGTCATACCCCTGTGAGCTGTGCTTTTCGGAGTGGGCCGGAGTGACTTGAGTTGCCTGTCGGGATGAATGAGGCTGAATCCACGGGGGCGGGTCAGCTCTACCCGTAAGGGTGGAGCCAGCCATTCCTTGACCGGTTCGGCACATGGGGGGTTCGGCGCACACATGGACAGCGATTTCCTCTCCGGCACGCTTCGCGAGGTGGCCCGCCGGCACCGAATACCGGGAGCGCAGCTCTCCCTGTACCGGGACGGCGAACTGCACGAGGCCTGCCACGGGGTGGAGCGGGTCGGCGGCGGGGCTCCGGTCACCACCCGCTCCCGGTTCGCCTACGGCTCGGTGAGCAAGGTGTTCACCGCGGCCCTGGCGCTGCAGCTGGTCGAGGACGGCGATCTCGACCTCGACGAGCCGATCACCGCCGCCCTGGGCAGCACGGCCGTCCCGCCCGGCCACCCGATGCGGTCGGTGACGATGCGCCGGCTCCTCAGCCACACGGCCGGCCTGGTCTCCGACCACGAGGGCGAGCCGCTGCGGTCCTCCTCGCTGCGCCGCTACTTCGAATCCGTCCTGCACGTCGACCCGGTCGGCCCGCCCGGCGCCGCGTTCTCGTACTCCAACACCGGCTACGCCGTCGCCGCGTACGTGGTGGAGGTGCTGTCCGGCCAGAGCTGGTGGGACTCGCTGGAGGCGTACCTGGCCAAGCCGGCCGGCCTGGACCTGTCCTTCGTCCACGACCCGCGGATGCGGACGACCGGCTGCACCACGGTCAGCGGCCACGCCGTGGACCCCCGCACCGGCCGCGCCGAGCCCGTGGACTTCTACGTCGAGTCGACCCTGGTGGCGGCCGGGGGCGTGGCGGGCAGCGCCACGGACCTGGTCGCCTTCGGCCGTGCCTTCCTCCCGGAGGCGGACGCCGCCGAGGACTGCGTGGTCGCCGGCCCCGAGGTGCTGGCCGAGATGGGCCGGCCCGTCCCGGCGGCCGACCCGTTCGGCCTGGCCGCCGGATGGGGCGCAGGCTGGGGCCTCTTCCCCGCCGGCGGCGGCGCCTCCGGGGACCCCGGCGGCCCGCTGTGGCTCGGCCACGACGGCACCCTCGACGGCGGCTCGTGCAACGTCCGGGTCAACCCGTCCACCGGCACCGCCCTGGCCTTCACCACCAACTCCACCACCGGACTGGCCGCCTGGGAGGACCTGGCCGACGCGCTGGACGACGCCGGACTGCGGGTGGGCCGCTACCGCCAGCCCGCCCCGAGCAGCCTGCCGTACCGGGCGGGCGAGCGGCTGACCGGCGAGTACGTCAACGGGGACCTGGGCATCCGCGTCTCCCCCGGGCGCGGCGGCAGCCTGCGGTTCGACGTCCGCAACGGGCTCTCCGGCGTCCTGACGGTCGGCTCCGACCTCACCTTCTCCGTGCGGACGGCGGACCGCGACGAGGTGGTGTTCAGCGGCCGCTTCCTGGCCTCCCGCGGATCCGGCCCGGTGGACCTGATGCAGTACAACGGGCGGACGCTGTGCCGGAGCGAGGCCCTCGTCCGGCACGTCGCCTGACCGGCCGCGGCCGGTCAGGCGGCGATCCAGCGGCCGGTCCAGCGGCCGGTCCCGCGGCCGGAGCGCCCCGCCCCGGCACGTCGGCCCCCTCGCCCGCCCGCCGCGTCCCTCGCCGCCCCTGCACGTCCCGCGCCGTCCCGCACGATCCGCGCCGCCGGCCCGGCCGGCGGCCGCGACCCATGCCCGTACGAAGCCGTGCCCGGGTGCAGCACGCTCTCCTGCCTCACCGCGGCACGGCTCACCGCGAACAATGAGGAGTAGGAACCGTGGCTTCTGACCGGAACGCAGGCCGTACCGTCCCCCCGGCCGGCCGTGCGGGCGACACGGGGCCCCGGACCCTGCCGGAACTCTTCGCCGCGCAGGCCGCACTGCGGCCGGACGCGACCGCGCTCGTCGGCGGGCGCGAACGGCTGACCTACGCGGAGCTGGACGCGCGGACCGCTCGGCTCGCCCGCGCCCTGCGGGCCGAGGGGGTGGAGCGGGGGACGTTCGTGGGCGTGTGCCTGGAGAGGGGCACCGGACCGGTGGTCGCGGCGCTCGCCGTCATGCGCGCGGGCGGGGCGTACTTACCGCTGGACCCGGCGTACCCGGCCGACCGCCTGCGGTACATGGTCGAGGACTCGGGGGTGGAGGTCGTCGTCACCCAGCGGTCCGTCGCGGGCTCCGCCCCCCGCTCCGGCCGCCGGCTGCTCCTCGACGACCTGCCCGGCGAGGCGGCGGGAGCGGGGGCCGGGGCGCGGACGGGGACGCGGGCGGGCGGGGACGCCGGGGCGGCGGCGCAGGAAGTGCCGCTGGGCCCCGACGACGCCGCCTACGTCATCTACACCTCCGGCTCCACCGGCCGCCCAAGGGCGTGGTGGTCACCCACCGCGGCATCGCCGACCTGGCCCGCACCCAGCGGGTCCGCATGAACGTCCGGCCGGAGTCACGGGTGCTGCAGTTCGCCTCGCCCAGCTTCGACGCCGCCGTCTTCGAGCTGTGCATGGCCCTGCTCAACGGCGCGGCCCTGGTCGCGCCGGACCGGCCCGTCGGGCTGGCGGGCGGCGAACTGGCCGACGCCCTGCGCCGCCACCGGATCACCCACGTCACCCTGCCCCCGGCGGTCCTGCCCACCGTCCCCTCCACCGACCTGCCCGACCTGGTGTCGATGATGGTCGCCGGGGAGGCCTGTTCCGGCGAGCTGGCCGGCCTGTGGTCGCAGGGGCGCGACCTGTTCAACGGCTACGGGCCGACCGAGACCACCGTCTGCGCCACCATGAGCGAGCCCCTGAACGGCGACGGCACACCGCCCCTGGGCACCGCCGTGGACGGCACGGCCGTCCGCCTCCTCGACGCCCACCTGCGCCCGGTACCCCCCGGCGCCACCGGCGAACTCTACGTCGCCGGCGAAAGCCTGGCCCGCGGCTACTGGAACCGCCCCGCCCTCACCGCCGAACGCTTCGTCGCCGACCCCTACGGCCCACCCGGGGCCCGCATGTACCGCACCGGCGACCTCGCCCGCCTCACCCCCGACGGCACCCTCCACTTCACCGGACGCACCGACCACCAGGTCAAGATCCGCGGCCACCGCATCGAAACCACCGAAATCGAAACCGCCCTCACCAACCTCCCGGACATACGCCAGGCCGTCGTCACCGTGCGGGAGGACCAACCCGGGATCCGGCGCCTCGTCGGATACGCCGTCCCCGAACCCGGCACCACACCCGACACCGCCGACCTGCGCACCGCACTCGGCACCACCCTCCCCGACTACATGGTCCCCGCCGCCGTCGTCCTCCTCGACACAATCCCCCTCACCGTCAACGGCAAGATCGACCGGGAGGCCCTTCCCGAGCCGGTGATCGAGGCGCCGGGCGGCGAGTACACCGCCCCGCGCGACGCGACCGAGCAGGCCGTCACCGAGGTGTTCGCCGAGGTGCTGGGCGTGGAACGGGTCGGCGTCCACGACAACTTCTTCGACCTGGGCGGCGACTCGATCCTGGCCGTGCGGGCCCTGTCCCGCATCGAGTCCCGGCTCGGGGCGACCGCCGACCGGCGCGTGTTCTTCGAACGCCCCACCGCGGCCCTGCTGGCGGCCGGCGGGCTGCGCACGGCCGACGCCGCCGTCACCCCCGTCGACCCCGCCGACCGCGGCGGGCCGCTGCCCCTGTCCTCCGCGCAGCGCAGGCTGTGGTTCCTGCACCAGTACGAGGGCGGCTCCGCCGAGTACTACACCGGCAGCGCCCACCGGCTGCGCGGCCCCCTGTCGGTACCCGCGCTGCGCGCCGCCCTGACCGCGCTCCCCGAGCGGCACGAGGCGCTGCGGACCACGTTCCACGAGGTGGACGGCAGCCCCGTGCAGCGGATCGCCGACCCGGCGGACGCCCCGGTGGCCCTGGAGGAGGCCGACCTGTCCGGGCTGCCCCCGGCGGACCGGGAGACCGCCCTGCAGGACCTGCTGCGGGCCGAGACGGAGAAGCCGTTCGACCTGGCCCGCGGGCCGCTGTTCCGCACACTGCTGGTCCGGCTGGCCGAGGACGAGCACGTGCTGGTGCTGAGCGCCCACCACATCGTCAGCGACGGCTGGTCGCTCGGCGTCATGACCGGGGAGCTCGAGGCGCTCTACCGCCTGCACACCGTCGCCGGAACGGTTCCGCCGCCCGAACCGCAGCTCCAGTACGCGGACTTCGCGGTCCGGGAACAGGAGAGGGAACGGGCGCGGAGGGAGCAGGAGGCGCGGGAGGAGGACCGCGGCCGGACGGGTTACTGGGCCCGGCAGCTGGACGGACTCCAGCCGCTCCCGCTCCCCACCGACCTGCCCCGCCCCGAAGTGCGCACCACCGCCGGGGCCGTCCACCGCTTCGTCCTCCCCGCGGACCGGACCGCAGCGCTCAAGGAACTGGGACGCCGGCGCGGCGCCACCCTCTTCATGACGCTGACCGCGCTGACCCAGCTGCTGCTGGCCGCCTCGTCCGGGAGCAGGGACGTCGCCCTCGGCGTCGCCTCCTCCGGCCGGGACGACCGCCTGACCGAGGACATGGTGGGCTTCTTCGTGAACCCGCTCGTGATCCGCTGCGGGCCGCGGCCGTCGGACACCGTCGAGTCCTTCCTGGACGGCGTGCGCGGCACGGTGCTGGACGCCTTCGCCCACGAGGTGCCCTTCGACCGGCTGGTGGAGGAGCTGGCCGCCGAGCGCGACCCGAGCCGCACCCCGCTGTTCCAGGTCATGATGGTGCTGCAGAACACCCTGCCCCGGCACGTCGGGCTGCCCGGCCTGGACGTCACGGACGTCCAGCTGCCCCGCACCTCGTCACTGTTCGACCTGGTGCTGGAGTTCGAGGAGCGCGACGGCGGGCTGCGGGTCTCGGTCGAGTACAACACCGACCTGTTCCTGCCCTCCACCGTCGACCGGCTCGCCGACCGCCTGCGCCGCCTCGTCGACCTCGCCACCGAGGACCCGCGGCGACGGATCGCCGCACTGGACCTCCTCGACGGCGACGAGCGGAAGCAGCTGGAGACGTGGACGGGCCGCGCCCCCCAGGGCCCCTCGTCCACCGTCCCCGAACTGTTCGCCGCCGCGGCCGCCGCCGCGCCGGACGCGCCCGCGGTCACCGGGCCGCAGGGCCGGCTCACCTACGCCGAACTCGACGCGTACTCAGAACAGTTGGCCGGGCGGCTGCGCGCCCTCGGCGTGGGACGCGAGACCCCCGTGCTGCTGGTCCTCGAACGCGGGATCCACGTCGTGGTGTCGATGCTCGCCGTGCTGCGCGCCGGCGGGGCGTACGTCCCCGCCCACACCGGCCACCCCCTCGAGCACGTCCGCCGGCTCGCCGAGGACACCGGGGCGCTGTGCGTCCTCACCGACGCCGCCTCCGCCGACCGGGTGCCGCGGGACGACGGGCGCCCGGTGCTGGTGCTCGACGGAACCGGCCTCCCGGCCACGGACGAAGGCACGACGGGCGCGGGCGGGACGGGCGCGGGCGAGGCAGGCGCGGGCGAGACGCTGCCGGGCGACGCGGTCGCGTCGCCGGAGCAGCTGGCGTACGTGATGTTCACCTCGGGCTCCACCGGCACCCCCAAGGGCGTCTCGGTGACCCACGAGGACATCGCCCGCCTCGCCGCCGACAGCCACTGGCGCACCGGCCGCCACGGCCGGGTCCTCTTCCACTCCTCGCACGCCTTCGACGCGGCCACGTACGAGATCTGGGCGCCGCTGCTGTCCGGCGGCACCGTCGTCGTCGCCCCGCCCGGGCAGCTCGACGCGGAGGCGTTCGGCGCCCTGACCCGCGAGTACGGGGTCGATGCGACGTTCCTGACCACCTCCCTGTTCAACCTGTACGCCACCCAGAAACCGGACTGCTTCGCCGGTATGCGCGAAGTGCTCACCGGCGGCGAGGCCGCGAACCTGCCCGCGGTGCGCCGGGCCGCCGCCGCCTGCCCCGAGACCCTGGTGACCAACGTCTACGGCCCCACCGAGACCACCACCTTCGTCACCCGCCGGCCGGCCTCCGACGACCTGGAGGGGCTGCGGAGCCTGCCCATCGGCTCCGGCCTGGACGACACGGTCCTGCACGTGCTCGACGACCTCCTCCGGCCGGTGCCGCCCGGGGTGACCGGAGAGCTGTACGCGGGCGGGGCCGGACTGGCCCGCGGCTACTGGAACCGCCCCGGCCCGACCGCCGAACGGTTCGTCGCCGACCCCTACGGCCCGCCCGGGGCCCGCATGTACCGCACCGGAGACCTGGTCCGCCGCAACGCGCGGGGCGAGCTGGAGTACCGGGGCCGGGCCGACGGCCAGGTGAAGATCCGCGGCTTCCGCATCGAACCGGGCGAGGTCGAGGCCGCGCTGCTGGACCTGCCCGAGGTCGCCGAGGCCGCCGTCGTGGTCCGCGGGACCGGCACGGGCGGCCGGAGGCTGGTCGGCTACCTCGTGTACGAACAGGACCTCGCGGCACGGCCGGACACCGAGTCCGTACGGGCCCGCCTGGCCGAGCGGCTGCCCGAGTACCTGGTGCCCCCGGTCCTGGTGCCGCTCGACGCCATGCCGCTGAACAGCAACGGCAAGGTCGACCGGCGTGCCCTCCCCGAGCCCCGCCCCGGCGACGGGGCGGCAGCGGCGGACCGTACGGCTCCGCGCAACGAGACGGAGCGGGTGCTGGCCGGGGTGTTCGCCGAGGTGCTGGGCGTGGAGCGGGTCGGCGTCCACGACAACTTCTTCGACCTGGGCGGCGACTCGATCCTCAGCATCCAGGTCGTCTCCCGCGCCCGCCGCGCCGGACTCACCCTCACCTCGAAGGACGTCTTCGTCCGGCAGACGGTCGCCGCCCTGGCGGAGGCCGCCTCCGTCACGGAACCGGCAGGAACGGCGGGGACGGACGCCTCTGCCGCCGACCGCGGTCCGGTGACGGGCGAGGTCGCGGCCACGCCGATCGTGCGGTGGTTCTTCGACACCCACCCCCAGGCCCCCCACTTCAACATGTCGGTCATGGTCGAACTGGACGACGGGTTCGACGTCTCCGTGCTGCCGCGCGCGCTGGCCGCGCTGCTGGAGCACCACGACATGCTCCGCCTGCGCGCCGTCCCCGACACCTCCCGCCCCGGCGGCCGCCGCCTCCACATCCCCGCCCCCGACACCACCAGCACCGGCACCGGCACCGCGTCCGGCACCGAGGCGGCCGGCGGCCTGCTGCACACCGTCGACCTGACCGGCGTCCCCGCCGGAGAACTCGACGCCCGCACCGCCCGCGCCTGCGCCGACGCCCAGGCCTCCATGAACCTCGAACACGGCCCCCTGCTGCGCGCCGTCCTCCTCGACCACGGACCCACCGCCCCCCGGCGCCTGCTCCTGGCCGTCCACCACCTCGTCGTCGACGGCGTCTCCTGGCGCATCCTCCTCGACGACCTCACCACCGCCTGCCGGCAACTCACCGCCGGACAGCCCGTCGACCTCGGCCCCCGCACCACCCCCTTCCAGCACTGGGCCCACCTCCTCACCCAAGCCACCGCCCAAGGCCGGTTCGACGACGAAACCGACTACTGGGCGAAGGCTGTCGAGGGCGTTCCCGTACGGACACCGGTCGACCTGTCCGGCCCCAACACCATGGGATCCCAGGAGTCGGTGACCCTGTCACTGTCGGTGGAGCGGACGCGGGAGCTGCTGCACGAGGTCCCCCCGGTCTTCCGCACCCGCATCAACGACGTCCTGCTCACCGCCCTGGCCCACACCCTCGGCCACTGGACGGGGCACGACCGCACCCTCGTCAACCTAGAAGGCCACGGCCGCGAAGACCTCTTCGACAACGTCGACCTCACCCGCACCGTCGGCTGGTTCACCACCCTCTTCCCCCTCGCCCTGCCCACCAACAGCGCACACGACTGGGACACCCGCCTCAAAACCACCAAGGAAACCCTCCGCGCCGTCCCCCACCACGGCCTCGGCCACGGCGCCCTCCACCACCTCACCAACAACATTGGCACCGGCACCGGCAGCAAGGACCACCCGCAGCCCCGGATCAGCTTCAACTACCTCGGCCAGTTCGACACCGCCACCGAGGACTCCTCCTTCTTCTCCTCCCTCACGCTCAACGCCGGCGGGGAGTACGCGCCGCAGGAGGAGCGGCCGCACCTGATCGACGTGGTCGCCCGCGTCGTGGACGGACGCCTGACCGTCGACTGGGCCTACTCACGCAACATCCACCACCACGACACCGTCGCCGCCCTCGCCCGCGACTACCTCACCGCCCTCGAAGACCTCCTCCAGCACTGCCTGAACCACCCCACCGGAGGCACCACCCCCTCCGACTTCCCCCTCGCCCGCCTCGACCAGCCCACCCTCGACCGCCTCAACCTCGGCCGGAACGTCGAAGACGTCCACCCCCTCACCCCCATGCAGCAGGGCATGCTCTTCCACACCCTGCTCGAACCCGACTCGCCCGCCTACCTGGAGCAGGTCTCCTTCGTGCTCGACGGGGTGACGGACGTCGAGGGGCTGGCGCGGGCGTGGCAGACGGTGGTGGACGCGACGCCGGTGCTGCGCAGCAGCGTCGTGTGGGAGGGGGTGGACGTCCCGCTCCAGGTGGTCCACCGCGAAGTGCGGTTCCCCGTCACGGTCGAGGACCGGCGGGGGTTGTCGGAGGACAAGCAGCGGGCCGCACTGCGCGAGTTCCTCGCCCGCGACGAGGCCGCCGGCATCGACCCCACCACACCCCCGCTCTCCGCGTCGCCCTCGCCCGGCTCACCGACACCCGCGTGCAGATCGTGTGGACCTTCCACCACCTCCTGCTCGACGGCTGGAGCCTCCCCCTCGTCATGGCCGACCTGTTCACCGCCTACCGCGGCCAACCCCTCCCACCCGGCCACCCTTCCGCAACCACCTCGCCTGGCTCGCCCGACAGGACACCCAAGCCGCCCACACCCACTGGCGAAACGTCCTCGACGGCTACGACACCCCGTCCCCCTCCCCTACGACCGCACCCCCGACGACCCCCGCACCGCACGCTCCACCGCGAAGGTCGTCACCGAGCTGCCGGCCGGGGCGTCCGACGCGCTGCACGTCTTCGCCAGGCGCAACCGTCTGACGGTGAACGCCGTGGTGCAGGGGGCGTGGGCGCTGCTCCTCGCCGCCCACTCCGGCCGCACCGACATCGTCTTCGGCGCCACCACCTCAGGCCGCCCCGCCGACCAACCCGACGCCGAACACACCATCGGCATCTACATCAACACCCTCCCCGTCCGCACCACCATCGACCCCACCACCACCGTCACCCACTGGCTCCACACCCTCCAGAACCAACAAACCGAAGCCCGCCACCACGACCACCTCCCCCTCACCCACATCCACCACCACACCCCCCTCCCCACCGACACCCCCCTCTTCGACAGCCTCGTCGTCTTCGAGAACTACCCCGTCGACGAAAACACCGCCCGCACCCACCACCTCACCGTCCACGACACCACCGCCAACGAAGCCACCAACTACCCGCTGACGCTCGCGGCCTACGACGGCCGGACCGTCGGCTTCCACCTGCGGTACGACCCGCACCTCTTCGACGCCTCCACCGCCGAGCGGCTCCTGGACCGTCTGGTCCACCTGCTGGAGGCGCTGCAGGCCGCCCCGGAGGCCCGGCTGGCCGCCGTCCCGTTCCTGACCGCGGCCGAGCAGCGGGAGTTCGCCGCGCAGGCGCTGCCCGCCAGGAACGGCGACGGCCGGCAGGACACCCTGGTCGGGCTGTTCGCCGAGCAGGTCGCCCTGCGCCCGGACGCCGTCGCTGTCGCCGTGGCCGACGCCGACGCCGACGCCGACGCCGACGGGCGCGGGGAGCTGACCTACGCCGAACTCGACGCGCGGTCGGACCGGATCGCCCGCGCCCTGCTCGACCTGGGAGTGACACGGGGGTCGTTCGTCGGCGTGTGCCTGGAGCGCGGCCCCGACCTGACCGCGTCCTTCCTCGGAGCGGTGAAGGCGGGCGCCGCCTACCTGCCGCTGGACCCGGAGTACCCGGCCGAGCGCCTGCAGTACATGGTCGACGACTCGGGGGTGGAGGTCGTGATCACCCAGCGGTCCGTCGCGGACGGCGTCCCCGCCACTCCCCGCCGGCTGCTCCTGGACGACCTGCCGGACCCGCAGGGCTCACAGGAACCGCAGGAGTCGCAGGACCCGCAGGGCGGGGATGCGGCCCCGCGGGTGCTTCCTGCCCTGGACGACGCCGCCTACGTCATCTACACCTCCGGCTCCACCGGCCGCCCCAAGGGCGTGGTGGTCACCCACCGCGGCATCGCCGACTTCGCCCGCACCCAGCGGACCCGTCTGAACGTCCGGCCGGAGTCACGGGTGCTGCAGTTCGCCTCGCCCAGCTTCGACGCGACCGTCTTCGAACTGTGCATGTCGCTGCTCAACGGCGCGACGCTCGTCGTCCCCACGCGGGCCAGGCTCGTCGGCGACGAGCTCGCCCGGGTCCTGCGCGAGCAGCGCGTCTCGCACGCCCTGCTCCCCCCGGCGGTCCTGCCGACCCTGTCCGCCTCCGAACTGCCCGGCCTGACACACCTGATGGTCGGCGGGGAGGCGTGCTCCGGCGAGCTGGCCGGCCTGTGGTCGCAGGGACGCGACCTGCACAACTGCTACGGGCCGACCGAGACGACCGTCTGCGCCACCATGAGCGAGCCGCTGAACGGCGACGGCACACCGCCCCTGGGCACCGCCGTGGACGGCACGGCCGTCCGCCTCCTCGATGCCCACCTGCGCCCGGTACCCCCCGGCGCCACCGGCGAACTCTACGTCGCCGGCGAAAGCCTGGCCCGCGGCTACTGGAACCGCCCCGCCCTCACCGCCGAACGCTTCGTCGCCGACCCCTACGGCCCACCCGGCACCCGCATGTACCGCACCGGCGACCTCGCCCGCCTCACCCCGACGGCACCCTCCACTTCACCGGACGCACCGACCACCAGGTCAAGATCCGCGGCCACCGCATCGAAACCACCGAAATCGAAACCGCCCTCACCAACCTCCCGGACATACGCCAGGCCGTCGTCACCGTGCGGGAGGACCAACCCGGGATCCGGCGCCTCGTCGGATACGCCGTCCCCGAACCCGGCACCACACCCGACACCGCCGACCTGCGCACCGCACTCGGCACCACCCTCCCCGACTACATGGTCCCCGCCGCCGTCGTCCTCCTCGACACAATCCCCCTCACCGTCAACGGCAAGATCGACGCCAAGGCGCTGCCCGCACCCGACTGGGACGGGGCGGCAGCGGCGGACCGCACGGCTCCGCGCAACGAGACGGAGCGGGTGCTGGCCGGGGTGTTCGCCGAGGTGCTGGGCGTGGAGCGGGTCGGCGTCCACGACAACTTCTTCGACCTGGGCGGCGACTCGATCCTCAGCATCCAGGTCGTCTCCCGCGCCCGCCGCGCCGGACTCACCCTCACCTCGAAGGACGTCTTCTCGGGTCAGACCGTGGCCGCCCTGGCGGAGGCCGCGGTGCACGACCGGGACACCACCGTGCCCGCCGACCGCGGTCCGGTGACGGGCGAGGTCGCGGCCACGCCGATCCTGCGGTGGTTCTTCGACACCCATCCCGAGGCCCCCGACCACTTCAACATGTCGGTGCTGCTGGAGCTGTCCGAGGACCTCGACGTCTCCGTGCTGCCGCGCGCGCTGGCCGCGCTGCTGGAGCACCACGACATGCTCCGCCTGCGCGCCGTCCCCGACACCACCCGCCCCGGCGGCCGCCGCCTCCACATCCCCGCACCCGACACCACCAGCACCGACACCGGCACCGAGGCGGCCGGCGGCCTACTGCACACCGTCGACCTGACCGGCGTCCCCGCCGAAGAACTCGACACCCGCACCGCCCGCGCCTGCGCCGACGCCCAGGCCTCCATGAACCTCGAACACGGCCCCCTGCTGCGCGCCGTCCTCCTCGACCACGGACCCACCGCCCCCCGGCGCCTGCTCCTGGCCGTCCACCACCTCGTCGTCGACGGCGTCTCCTGGCGCATCCTCCTCGACGACCTCACCACCGCCTGCCGGCAACTCACCGCCGGACAGCCCGTCGACCTCGGCCCCCGCACCACCCCCTTCCAGCACTGGGCCCACCTCCTCACCCAAGCCACCGCCCAAGGCCGGTTCGACGACGAAACCGACTACTGGGCGAAGGCCGTCGAGGGCGTTCCCGTACGGACACCGGTCGACCTGTCCGGCCCCAACACCATGGGATCCCAGGAGTCGGTGACCCTGTCACTGTCGGTGGAGCGGACGCGGGAGCTGCTGCACGAGGTCCCCCCGGTCTTCCGCACCCGCATCAACGACGTCCTGCTCACCGCCCTGGCCCACACCCTCGGCCACTGGACCGGACACGACCGCACCCTCGTCAACCTAGAAGGCCACGGCCGCGAAGACCTCTTCGACAACGTCGACCTCACCCGCACCGTCGGCTGGTTCACCACCCTCTTCCCCCTCGCCCTGCCCACCAACAGCGCACACGACTGGGACACCCGCCTCAAAACCACCAAGGAAACCCTCCGCGCCGTCCCCCACCACGGCCTCGGCCACGGCGCCCTCCACCACCTCACCAACAACATTGGCACCGGCACCGGCAGCAAGGACCACCCGCAGCCCCGGATCAGCTTCAACTACCTCGGCCAGTTCGACACCGCGGCCACCGGCCGGGGGCTGTTCACCACCACCGACCTCAACGCCGGTGGGGAGTACGCGCCGCAGGAGGAGCGGCCGCACCTGATCGACGTGGTCGCCCGCGTCGTGGACGGACGCCTGACCGTCGACTGGGCCTACTCACGCAACATCCACCACCACGACACCGTCGCCGCCCTCGCCCGCGACTACCTCACCGCCCTCGAAGACCTCCTCCGGCACTGCCTGAACCACCCCACCGGAGGCACCACCCCCTCCGACTTCCCCCTCGCCCACCTCGACCAGCCCACCCTCGACCGCCTCAACCTCGGCCGGAACGTCGAGGACGTCCACCCCCTCACCCCCATGCAGCAGGGCATGCTCTTCCACACCCTGCTGGCGCCGGACTCGTCCTCGTACTTCGAGCAGACGATCCTGTCCCTGGAGGGGGTGACGGACGTCGAGGCCCTGGCGCGGGCGTGGCAGACGGTGACGGACGCGACGCCGGTGCTGCGGTCGTTCGTCGTCCACCAGGGTCTGGCGGAGCCCGTGCAGGTGGTGCTGCGGGACGTCACCGTGCCGGTGGTGACCGAGGACTGGCGGGGGTTGTCGGAGGACGAGCAGCGGGCCGCACTGCGCGAGTTCCTCGCCCGCGACGAGGCCGCCGGCATCGACCCCACCGCACCCCCGCTCTCCCGCGTCGCCCTCGCCCGGCTCACCGACACCCGCGTGCAGATCGTGTGGACCTTCCACCACCTCCTGCTCGACGGCTGGAGCCTCCCCCTCGTCATGGCCGACCTGTTCACCGCCTACCGCGGCCAACCCCTCCCCACCGGCCACCCTTCCGCAACCACCTCGCCTGGCTCGCCCGACAGGACACCCAAGCCGCCCACACCCACTGGCAAAACGTCCTCGACGGCTACGACACCCCCGTCCCCCTCCCCTACGACCGCACCCCCGACGACCCCCGCACCGCACGCTCCACCGAGCGGGTGGAGTGGGTGCCGCCGGCGGAGTTCTCGGAGGCGCTGCACGACTTCGCCAGGCGGCGCAGGATCACCCTCAACACGGTGGTGCAGGGGGCGTGGGCGCTGCTCCTCGCCGCCCACTCCGGCCGCACCGACATCGTCTTCGGCGCCACCACCTCAGGCCGCCCCGCCGACCAACCCGACGCCGAACACACCATCGGCATCTACATCAACACCCTCCCCGTCCGCACCACCATCGACCCCACCACCACCGTCACCCACTGGCTCCACACCCTCCAGAACCAACAAACCGAAGCCCGCCACCACGACCACCTCCCCCTCACCCACATCCACCACCACACCCCCCTCCCCACCGACACCCCCCTCTTCGACAGCCTCGTCGTCTTCGAGAACTACCCCGTCGACGAAAACACCGCCCGCACCCACCACCTCACCGTCCACGACATCACCGCCAACGAAGCCACCAACTACCCGCTGACCCTGAGCGCGTACTCCGGCGACCGGCGGTTCCGGCTGATCCTCGGCTACGAGCCGAAGTGCTTCGACGAGCCGACCGTGCGCGGGCTCCTGGAGGACCTCGGGCGCATCGTGGGCTCGATGGTGGAGGCGCCGGACGCGCCGCTGGGCCGGCTGTCCGTGAGGCTGCCGGACGCCGCGGAGGAGGCCGCCGCCGACGGCGGCACCACGGACCTGCCGGACCGCACGGTGCACGAGCTGTTCGCCGAGCAGGCCGCCCTGCGCCCGGACGCCGTCGCCGTCGCCGACCCCGGCGGGCACGGGGAGCTGACCTACGCCGAACTCGACGCGCGGGCCGAGGCGTTGGCGCGCCGCCTGCGCGGGGCGGGGGTGGGTCCGGAGTCCCGGGTGCTGCTGCTGATGCCGCGTTCCGCGCAGGTCGTGGTGGCGATGCTGGCGGTGCTCAGGGCGGGCGGGGCCTACCTGCCGGTGCACGCGTCCTTCCCCGCCGAGCGGGTCGCCGGGCTGCTGGAGGACTCCGGGGCGGTCGCCGTGGTCGCGGACGTCTCGATGCTCGACCGGCTCCCCGACCCGCCGGTGCCGGTACTGGTCCTGGACGCCGCCGACCCGGAGACCACCGGCCCGGACGTCACCGGCCCGGACGCCACCGGCCCGGACGCCACCGGCCCGGACACCGCCGGCCCGGACACCGCCGCGGAGCGGGTCCCGGCGTCCTCCGCCGCGTACGTGATGTTCACCTCCGGCTCGACCGGTCGCCCCAAGGGCGTGGTGGTCACCCACCGCAACGTGGTGGCGCTGGCGGCGGACCGCCGCTGGGGGCAGGGGCACGAGCGGGTGCTCATGCACTCGCCGCACGCGTTCGACGCCTCCACCTACGAGGTGTGGACGCCCCTGCTGTCCGGCGGGACCGTCGTGGTCGCCCCGCCCGGCGACCTGTCCGCGGACCTGGTGCGCGGATGCTCCGCCGGGGAGCACGGGATCACCGCGATGTTCCTCACCACCGCCCTGTTCGACCTGCTGTCGCAGCAGGACCCGGAGTGCTTCGCCGGGCTGCGGGAGGTGTGGACCGGCGGCGAGGCCGCCCGCCCCGCGTCCTTCGCCCGGGTGCGGGAGCACTGCCCGGACACCGAGGTGGTGCACGTCTACGGCCCGACCGAGACGACCACCTTCGCGACCTGCACCCCGATCGGCCTCGACGAGGCGCTGGCCGGGGAGGTGCCGATCGGCCGGCCGATGGACAACACCCGCGCCCTCGTCCTCGACGCCTTCCTGCGCCCGGCGCCCACCGGGGTGCCCGGCGAGCTGTACGTCTCGGGGGAGGGCGTGGCCCGCGGGTACGAGAACCGGCCCGGCCCGACCGCCGAGCGGTTCGTCGCCGACCCCTTCGGCCCGCCCGGGTCCCGCATGTACCGCACGGGGGACGTGGTCCGCCGCAACGCCGACGGGCGGATCGAGTTCATCGGCCGGTCCGACGGCCAGGTCAAGGTCCGCGGCTTCCGCATCGAGCTGGGGGAGGTGGAGAACGCGCTGGCGGGCTGTTCCGGTGTGGCCCGGGCGGCCGTCACCGTGGCCGAGTCGCCCTCGGCGCCCGGCACCTGGTGGGCCACCTGCTGCCCGACGGCGGCAGCAGCGGCGGCGACGGGAGCGACAGCGGCAGCGGCGGCGACGGGAGCGGCCCGGACACCTCGGCGGTGCGCGCCGAGCTGGCCGCCGTCCTGCCGTCCTACATGGTGCCGTCGGTGCTGATGACCGCCGCGGACCTCCCGCTGACCCCGAACGGCAAGGTGGACCGCCGGGCCCTGCCCGCCCCCGACTGGTCGCGCCTGTCCGAGGACCGCTACGTGGCGCCGAGCACGCTGACCGAGGAGACGCTCGCGCAGATCTGGGCGGAGGCGCTGAACGTGGCGCGGGTGGGTGCCGAGGACAACTTCTTCGAGATCGGCGGCGACTCGCTGCGCAGCATGCAGATCACCGGTGCGGTCGAGGCGGCGTTCGCCGTGCGGCTGCCCCACCGGACCCTGTTCGAGCACCAGAGCCTGCGGGCCTTCGCCGAAGCGGTCGAGGACGCCGTCCTCGCCGAGATGGAGGGCTGATCCGTGGACCGGAACGCGGCCGGGCACTCCCGCGACAACGACCCGATCCCCTTTGTGGACCCACCGGTGGAGGACCGCGCCATGAACGTCGACCCCAAGGCCAGGCTGCGCGAGGAGATGCGGCGCAGGCTGGCCCAGAGGCAGCTCAGACAGGACCGCGACCGGATCGTGCCCGTCCCCCGGCCCGGGCACGGGGACGGGGGCGGGGACGGCGGGGAGGTGAGCGGGGACGCAGGGCTGCCCCTGTCGTTCTCCCAGCAGCGGCTGTGGTTCCTCGACCGGGTCGAGCGCGGGCGGGCGGACTACAACTCCGGCTTCTGCCTGGACCTGCGCGGCGGGTTGGACGCCGGGGCGCTGCGCCGGGCGTTCGCCGCGCTCGTCCACCGGCACGAGGTGCTGCGCACCTCCTTCCGCGAGGTCGACGGGCGGGGCGTGCAGGTGGTGCACGGGACCGACCGGGCCGCGGCGGACGTGGACTTCGAGGAGTCCGCCGCGCCGCCAGGCGGCGAGGAGGCCCTGGCCGACGCCGTGCAGCGGTGCTACGCACAGCCGTTCGACCTCGAGCAGGGCCGGCTGCTGCGGGTGCGCCTGTTCCGGGCCGCCGGGACGCCGGCGGACGAGGTCCCGGCGGGTGACGCTCCGGCGGACGGGCCGCGGCACGTGCTGCTGGTGGTGATGCACCACATCGTCACCGACGGCTGGTCCACGGGCGTGCTGCGCTCCGAGCTGGACCGGCTGTACCGGGCGGCCGTCGCCGACCCCGGGGCGGGGCCCGCCCGGCTGCCGGGGGCCGCCGGCCTGGACGTGCTGCGGGTGCAGTACGCGGACTACGCGGTGTGGCAGCGGGGCCGGGCGGACGGGCCCGGGTACGAGCGGTCTCTGGCGTACTGGCGGGAGCGGCTGGCCGGTGCCGGGCCGCTGGAGTTCCCCACCGACCGGCCGCGTCCGCCGGTGCGGGGCACCGCCGGCGCGTCCCACCGGTTCCGCGTCCCGGCGCAGGCCGCGGCGGCGGCGCGGGAGGCCGCGGAGGCGGGCGGCGCGAACCTGTTCATGGTCCTGGTGGCCGGGGTGCAGCTGCTGCTGTCGCGCTGGACGGGCTCCTCCGACGTGGTGGTGGGCACCGTGGTCGCGGGCCGGGACGATCCGCAGCTGCGCGACCTGGTCGGGTTCTTCGTCAACACCGTGGCGCTGCGCGGGCGGGTCGACGAGCGGGAGTCGTTCGGCGGGCTCCTCGCCGGCGTCAGGGACGGCGTGCTGGCCGACTTCGACCACGCCCACGTGCCGTTCGACTCGGTGGTGGACGCGGTGCTGGACGAGCGGGACCCGGCCGTCCCTCCCCTGGTGCAGGCCACGGTGGTGCTGCAGAACGTCGACAGCGGGCAGGGCGCCTCCCTCGGCGGCCTGGAGGCGCGGGACTTCCCGCTGCGCCGCGAGCACTCGGTGTTCGACCTGACCTTCGAGTTCCACGAGGACGCCGACGGCATCGACGCCGCGATCGAGTACAGCACCGAGATCTTCGACGCCACGACGGTGGCCGCCCTGGCCGAGCGGCTGTGCCGCGTCCTGGCCTCGGCGGCCGACCCCCGGCCGCTGCGGGCGCTCGACCCGCTCACCCCCTCCGACCGGGCCCTCGTCGCGGCGGGCCGAACGGCCTCGGGCACGGCGGACGTTGCGGCGGACGTTGCGGCGGGCGACCCGGACTGCGGTGCGGGCGGCCCGGGCGGCGGCCCCGCCGAGGAGGTTCCGCTTCCCCGGACCCTGACCGCGCTGTTCGCCGAGCAGGTCGCCCTGCGGCCGGACGCCGTCGCCGCGGTGTCCGCCGACGAGCGGCTGAGCTTCGCCGAACTCGACGACCGCGCCGGGCGGTTCGCCGCCGTCCTGCTCTCGCGGGGCCTGCGCCGCGGCGAGTACGTGGGGGTCTGCACGGAGCGCGGCACCGACCAGGTGGCCGCGCTGCTGGGCATCGTGCGGGCCGGCGGGGTCTACCTGCCGCTGGACCCCGCCTATCCGGCCGACCGGCTGGAGTACATGGTCCGCGACTCGGGCGTGCGCACGGTCGTCGTCGAGGGGCCGGGGCAGGACGGCGGCACGGGCGGCACGGGCGGCACGGGCGGCCCCACGGCAGGCGGAACCGGCGCGGACGGCCTGCCGGAGGGCGTGGAGCGGATCCCGCTGGGCCTGCTGCGGGAGGAGGCCGCGCGCTGCGGGCCGGCCGACGCCCCCTTCCCCGTCCGCGTCGACGACGCCGCCTACGTCATCTACACCTCCGGCTCCACCGGCCGCCCCAAGGGTGTGGTGGTCACCCACCGCGGCGTGGCCGCCCTGGCCGCGACGCAGGGCGGCCGCCTGGGCGTGTCGGAGGGCAGCCGGGTGCTGCAGTTCGCCTCGCCCAGCTTCGACGCGGCGGTCGCCGAGCTGGCCGTGGCGCTGCTCAACGGCGGCACCTCGGTGGTGCTGCCGCGCGAGCGGCTGCGCGGCCACGGGCTGGTGACCGCGCTGCGCGAGTACGGGATCACGCACGTGACGCTGCCCCCGGCCCTGCTGTCGGGGCTGTCCCCGCAGGACCTGGATCCGGTGTCCGTGCTGATGGTGGCGGGCGAGGCCTGCCCGGGGAGCTGGTGGAGGCGTTCTCCGCGGGGCGCCGCATGCACAACGGGTACGGGCCCACCGAGACCACCGTGTGCGCCTCGATGAGCGGCCCGCTGTCCGGGGGCGGCGTCCCGCCGATCGGCACGCCGGTGGCCGGCACCCGCTGCCACGTGCTGGACCGCTGGCTGCGGCCGGTCGGGCCCGGCGTGCCCGGGGAGCTGTACATCGCGGGCGACGGGCTGGCGCGCGGCTACCGGAACCGTCCCGGGCCGACGGCGGAACGGTTCGTCGCCGATCCGTTCGGGCCGCCCGGGTCGCGGATGTACCGCTCGGGGGACGTGGTGCGGTTGCGCGCCGACGGGCAGCTGGAGTTCGTCGGCCGGGCGGACGGCCAGGTGAAGATCCGCGGCCACCGGATCGAGCCGGGCGAGGTCGAGTCCGTGCTGCTGCGGCTGCCCGGTGTGTCGGGCGCCGTGGTGGACGTGGTGCGGGCGCCGGGCGCGGGGGGCGCCGGGGCCGGCGGCGGGGAACGCCGGCTGGTGGCCCACGTGGTGCCCTCGGAGCCCGGGGCCGCGTCCCCGGCGGTGCTGCGGGAGCAAGCGGCCGGGCTGCTGCCCGACTACATGGTCCCGGCGGCCTTCTGCCTGCTGGAGTCGATCCCGTTGACCGCCAACGGCAAGGTCGACCGGGCGGCGCTGCCCGCCGTCGACTGGGCGGGCCAGTCGGACGCGGGGCACGTGGCGCCGCGCACCCCCGACGAGGAGGCGCTCGCCGCCGTCTGGGCCGACCTGCTGGGCCTGGACCCGGCCCGGGTGGGGGTGCACGACAACTTCTTCCGGGTCGGCGGGGACTCGATCGGCGGCATCCGGCTCGTCTCCCGGGTGGCGGACGCACTGGGCGTGCGGCTTCCGCCGCGCGTCCTGTTCGACCGTCCGACGGTCGCCGGGCTCGCCGCCGCCGTGGACGCCGCCCGCGCCGCCACCGGCACGGACACCGGTGCGGACGCCGGTGCTGCCACCGGTGCGGACACCGGTGCGTCCGGGGCCGTCCGGGACGCCGCGTCCGGCGGCGGCACCGGCGGGCCGGGCGCGGACCGCATCCCGCGGGCCCCGCGCGGCAGCGACCTGCCGCTGTCGTACGCGCAGCGACGGCTGTGGTTCCTGGACGAGTTCGAGCCGGGCGGTGCCGAGTACAACTCCGGCGGCGCCCTGCGGATGACCGGGCCGCTGGACGTGCCCGCACTGGAGGCGGCCCTCGGGGCGCTGGTGCACCGGCACGAGTCGCTGCGGACCGTCTTCGCCTCCCGGGACGGCCGGCCCGTCCAGGTGGTGCAGGATCCGGGCCCGGTGCGGCTGCCCGTGACCGACCTCACCGGCCGGCCGGAGGAGCTGGACCGGGTGCTCGGCGAGGAGGTGCGGCGGCCGTTCCCGCTCCGGGAGGGCCCGCTGCTGCGGTTGCTGCTGGCCCGCCTGGCCGAGGACGACCACGTGCTCCTGCTGTGCATGCACCACATCGTCACGGACGCCTGGTCGATGTCGGTCCTGGTCCGCGAGCTCGGCGCCCTGTACTCGGCGGCGCTGCGCCGGGAGGACACCGGCCCCGAAGGTGCCGAAGGCGCCGCCGGTGCCGCGGACCCCGCCGGGCTGGCCCGTCTCGCCGGCCTGGGCGAACCGCCCCTGCAGTACGCGGACTTCGCCGTGTGGCAGAACGGGGCGGGGGGCGGTGAGGCGTTCGCCGCCTCCGTGGAGCACTGGCGCGAGCGGCTCGCGGGCGCGGCGCCGCTGGAGCTGCCCACCGACCGGCCGCGCCCGCCGGTGCGCGGCACCGCCGGCGCCGTGCACCGCTTCGAGGTGGACGCGGCGGTCCTCGGCGGGCTGCACCGGCTCGGCCGCGAGCACGGCACCACGCTGTTCATGACGCTGACCGCCGCCGTGCAGCTGCTGCTGTCGCGGTGGACGGGGCAGGACGATGTCGTCGTCGGCACCGTCACCTCCGGGCGGGAGCGCACGGAGCTGGAGGACGTCGTCGGGTTCTTCGTCAACACGCTGGCGCTGCGCACGCGCGTCGACGAGTCGGCGACGGTCGGCGGGCTGCTCGCGGCGGTGCGGGAGACCGTCCTGGACGCCTTCGGCCACGCCCACGTGCCCTTCGACAAGGTGGTGGAGGCGGTGGCGCCCGAGCGCGACCCCTCCCGGCCCACCCTGGTGCAGGCCGTGGTGTCGCTGCAGAACGCCCCCGAGTCGGCGCCGGTCCTCGACGGGCTGCGGGTGGAGGACCACCCGCTGTCCCGCGAGCACTCGCTGTTCGACCTCAGCCTGGACTTCGGCGAGTCCGGCGGGCGGCTGCTCGGCGCGCTCGAGTACGACACCGCCCTGTTCGAGCCGGAGACCGTCGCCCGCCTGGCCGGCCGGCTGACCGCCCTGCTGGAGCTGATGGCGGAGCACCCCGGCCGTCCGATCAGGGAGCTGGACCCGCTCGCCGGTGACCCCCTGCCCGTTCCGGAGGCCGCCGGGCCGGCCCTGCCCGCGGACGCCGTCCGGGTGCCGGAACGGCTGACCCGGGTGGCGGCCGAACACCCGGACCGGCCGGCGCTGACCGCCGGGGAGGTCACCGTCTCCTTCGGCGAGCTGGAGGCGCGGGTCAACCGGCTGGCCCGGCTGCTCGCCGCCTCCGGCACCGGGCCGGGCGACCGCGTCGCCCTGCTCCTGCCCCGCACGGACGACGCGGTGGTGGCGGTGTTCGCCGTGCTGCGCGCCGGGGCCGCGTACGTGCCCCTGGACCCGTCCCACCCCGCCGGGCGGATCCGCACCGTCGTCGGGCAGGCGCGGCCGCGGGCGGTCCTGGCGCTGGAGTCCGCCGAGCAGGACCTGCGGGACCTCCTCGGCCCCGGCACGGAGGTCGTCGCGCTCGACGGCGCGGCGACCCTCGCCCGGCTCGCCGCCCTGGACGCCTCCCCCCTGCGCGACGAGGAGCGCACCGCGCCGACGGCCGACGCCGACCCGGCCTACGTGATGTACACCTCCGGGTCCACCGGCACCCCCAAGGGCGTGGTGGTCGACCACCGCAACCTGCGGGCCATGGCGGAGGGCTACCGCGCCACGGTGCTGGAGCCCCTGGGTGCGGGCGGCGGCGCGGGTGGCTGCGGTGTGTCCGGCAGTACGTCCGGCGGCGGTGCGTCCGGCGGCGGGCAGCTGACCGCGGCGCACATCGCCGCCTGGACCTTCGACGCCTCCTGGGACCCCCTGGTGTGGCTGCTGGACGGCCACCACCTGCACGTGATCGACGAACGCACCCGGCTGGACGCCGAGGAGCTGTGCCGCTACCTGCACGACCACCGCGTCGACTACTTCGACACCACCCCCTCCTACCTCACCCAGCTGGTCGCGGCCGGTCTGCTGGGCGAGGGACGTCACCGGCAGCGGGTGATCACGGTGGGCGCGGAGCCCCTGGACGGGGCGCTGGCCGCCCGGCTGCGGGACGCCGGGGTGTGCAGCCACAACTTCTACGGCCCCACCGAGAACACCGTGAACAGCCTGTGCTGGACGGTCCGGGAGTCGGACCGCCCGCTGGTCGGCCGGCCCGTGCCGGGCGTGCGGGCCCGGGTGCTGGACGCCTGGCTGCGGCCCGTGCCGGTCGGCGTGCACGGCGAGCTGTACCTGGGCGGCGAGTGCGTCGCCCGGGGGTACTCGGGACGGCCGGACCTGACGGCGGAACGGTTCGTCGCCGACCCGTACGGCCCGCCCGGGTCCCGCGCGTACCGCACCGGCGACGTGGTGCGCTGGACCGCGGGCGGGGAGCTGGAGTTCGTGGGCCGGGCCGACGACCAGGTCAAGGTGCGGGGCTTCCGGATCGAGCCGGGCGAGGTCGAGGCCGTGCTGTGCCGGGTGCCGGGCGTCCGGCAGGCCGCGGTCGTGGTCCGTGAGGACCGGCCGGGCGTCAGGCGCCTGGTGGCCTACGTGGTCGGCGGTCCGTCCGGCGGTGACGGCTCGCCCGGTGACGGCCCGTCCGGCGGTGACGCCCCGAACGGCGGTGACGGACCGTCCGGCGGTGCCGCCGAGGCCGGGGAGGGCCCCTCCCTCCCGGACGCCCGCGCCGTGCGGGCCGCGGCGGCCGAGGCCCTGCCGGAGTACATGGTCCCGGCCGCGGTGGTCCCCCTCGCGGAGCTGCCGCTGACCGCGAACGGGAAGCTGGACCGCCGGGCCCTGCCGCAGCCGGCCCACGACGACCTCGCCGGCGCCGCGTACGTGCCCCCGCGCACCCCCACCGAGCAGCTGCTCGCCGGGATCTGGGCCGGGCTGCTGGGCGTGGACCGGGTCGGCGTCGAGGACAACTTCTTCGACCTCGGCGGCGACTCGGTCCTGAGCATCCAGCTGGTCTCCCGGGCCCGCCGGGCCGGCCTGGCCCTGTCCTCGAAGGACGTGTTCGTGCGGCAGACCGTCGCCGGCCTGGCCGCGGCCCTGGACGAGGCCGCGGCCGCGGGCGGCGACGGCCCGGCGGGCCCGGCCGGTGCGGGGCCGGGCGGGATCCCCGCCGAGCAGGGTCCCGTCAGCGGCGAGGTGGTGCTCACCCCGGTCCAGCGGTGGTTCCTCGACACCCACCCCGCGGCCCCCGGGCACTTCGACATGTCGCTGCTGGCGGAGCTCGCGCCGGAGGCCGATCCGGGCCTGCTGGAGCCCGCCGTGGCCGCCGTGCTGGACCGGCACGACATGCTGCGGCTGCGCGTCGAGCGCCGGGAGGACGGCGGGTGGGTGCAGCGGATCGTGCCCGAGGAGGACGTGCGGCGGGTGCTGCGCCGTGTCGACGCCTCCTCCGCCCCCACCGGCGCCGGCCTGGAGCGGCTGGTCGCCGGGGAGGCGCGGCGGGTCCGGCCGGAGCGGCGGCTCGCCGAGGGGCCGCTGTTCGAGACCGTGGTGTTCGACCGGGGCGCGGCCGGGCCGCCGCTCGTGCTGTTCGGCGCGCACCACATGGTGGTGGACGCGGTGTCCTGGCGGGTGCTGCTGGAGGACGTCGCGACGGCGTACCGGCAGCTGGCCGAGGGGAAGCCGGCCGACCTGGGGGTGAAGTCGACCTCGTTCCGGCAGTGGGCCGCCCGGCTGGCGGAGTTCACCCGGCAGGGCGGTTTCGACGAGGAGGCCGGGTACTGGGCCTCCGTGGCGGCCGACGCGGTCACGGAGGTCCCCCTGGACACCCCGGGCGGGAGCAACACGGTCGCCTCCCAGGACGTGGTGTCCTCCGCGCTGTCCGCCGAGGACACCCGGCTGCTGCTGCACCGGGTCCCGGGCGCCTTCCGCAGCCGGATCAACGACGTGCTGCTGGCCGCGCTGGGCCGGGTGCTCCACGGCTGGGCCGGGACCTCCCGGGTGCTGGTGGAGCTGGAGGGGCACGGCCGGGAGGAACTGTTCGACGACGTCGACCTGTCCCGGACGGTGGGGTGGTTCACCACCGTCCACCCGCTCGTGCTCGACGTGCCCGCCGACGGCGACTGGCGGCGGGCCGTCTCCGCGGTCAGGCGGCAGCTGCGGCAGGTGCCGCGCAACGGCATCGGCTTCGGCGCCCTGCGGTACCTCGGGGGCGAGGACCGCGCCGCCGCCCTGCGCGACCTGCCGCCCGCGCCGGTCTCCTTCAACTACCTGGGCCGGTTCGGCGGCGGCACCGGCAACGGCACCGGCGACGGCGGCGACGGGGACGGCTTCCTCCGCCGGCTCCTGGACTCCCCCGGCGGCGACCACGCGCCGGAGGAGCTGCGCACCAACCTGATCGACGTCACCGGCAGCGTCGCCGGCGACCGGATGGAGTTCTCCTGGACCTACTCGACCGCACTGCACCACCGTGGGACCGTCCAGCGGCTGGCGGACGGGTTCTCCGCCGCGCTGCGGGAGATCGCCCGCGCCGCGGAAACCGGCGCCCGCCCCCGCCGGGACGCCCGCTGACCACCCGTCCGGCCGCCGGCCGCACGGACCCCGCACGGCCCGAGACCCCCGCACGACCCGAGAGAGGAAGAGACCGATGACCAACCCGTTCGAGCACGAGGACGCCACCTACCTGGTCCTGGTGAACGAGGAGGGCCAGCACTCGCTGTGGCCGTCCTTCGCCGAGGTCCCGGCCGGCTGGGAGGTGGCGCTGGGGGAGACGTCCCGGGCCGAGGCCGTGGCGTACGTCGACAGCCACTGGACCGACATGCGTCCCAGGAGCCTGGCCGCGGCCATGGACTCCTGACCGCCCGGACCGGACCGCGGCCCCGTCCGGGAGCCGTCGCGGAACGGCGGGAGGGGGGACCGGCAGCGATGGGCTGCCGGTCCCCCCTCCCGCCGTCCGGGACGGTCTACTCGCGGACGCCGATGGCGTCGACGGGGCGGGTGCGCAGGGCCAGGCGGACCGGCAGCATCACCGACAGGACGGCCAGCAGCACGGTGACCGTCACCACCGCCCCGTACACCAGGGGCGGGCCGGCCGGCAGCGGTGTGCCCAGGAAGCCCAGGTTGAGCAGGGCCAGCGGCACCGCGGCGACCGCGGTGCCGAGCAGCACGGCGACCGCGCACAGCAGCACCGCCTCCCACCGCAGGGTGCGCAGCACCTGGCGGCGGGTCATCCCGACCAGCCGCATCAGGGCGAACTCGCGCGAGCGGCCCGCGGTGGCGACGACCAGGGTGTTGACCACGGCGACGGCGACGTAGCCGAGGATCATGCCCAGTCCGGCCAGGTTGATCCAGGCTGCGCGCACCGACTCCGCCCGGACCCCGGTGGAGAACCCGTCGTGGCCGAGCACCGAGAGGGTGGGGTACTTCCCGGCCAGGGCGCGCAGGGAGGACTCCACCTCGTCCCGGTCGGCCCCGGGCCGGGCCCTGACGAGGAGCTGCTCGGGCGCCCCGGCGCCGGTGTGCCCCTCCAGCAGCTCCTGGGGGACCGTCATCTCGCCGAAGGCGGAGCTGCGTTCGTAGGTGGCGACGAGCCGCACCGGTGCGGGGGTGCCGTCGCCGAGGTAGAGCTCGAGCTCGTCCCCGACGCCGAGGCCGAGGAGCTTCGCCTGGGAGTGCTCCATGGCCGCGGTCCTGCCCCGCAGGCCGGCCGTGCTGCCCTCCACGACCCCGAGGTCGACGGTCGCGTCGAGGGGGCCGGCGGAGACTCCGCGCGTGGGGAAGCCCGCGAGTTCGCGGTCCTCCAGCAGCGTGAACGCCAGGAAGGTCTTGGTGGTGGTCACGGCGGTGACGGCGGCCACGCCCGGCACCGCCCGCACGTCCCGCACGACCCGGGGCGCGAGGCCGCCCGCACCCCCGCCGGCCAGGACCCAGTCGGCCTTCAGCCCCTGCTCGACCTGGACCTCGGCGGCCGAGGCCAGGGTGGTCTGGGTGTGGACGAGGGTCACCGTGAAGCCGACGGCCAGGACCAGCGGCATCACCGCGGAGCTCATCCTGCGCAGCGCGGCCGTGCTGTTGGCGACCGCCAGGAAGCCGCTGACCCGCATCGCGCGCAGCGGCGCGCCGACGACCCGCACCAGCACCCGCACCACGGCGGGCCCCAGCAGCGTCAGGCCGACGACGCACAGCAGCGCCCCTCCGCCGGTGCCGGCCGACCCCACCTCGCTGCGCACCACCAGCGGCACCGCGGCGGCGCCGAGGCCGAGGAGCAGGCAGAGCACGCCCAGGGCGGCCCGCCAGCCGGGCAGTGAGGGGCGTTCGACGGCGGCTTCGCCCATCGCGTCCACGGGGTTGATCCGGGCGGGGCGGTGGGCGGCGACGAGGCCCGCGGCCACCGCGGTGAGGGCGGTCAGCACGACCGCCCCCAGCAGGGGCAGCGGCCCGGTGCTCAGGGGCAGGTCGGCGGGGACGACACCGAGCCGGGCGAAGAGCCGGCGCAGCACCTCGGCCAGAGCCGCGCCCGGCAGGCAGCCCAGCACGCCGGCGACGAGGGCGACGAGCAGGGACTCGGCCGCGACGAGGCCGAGGATCTGCTGCGGGGTGGAGCCGATGGCCCGCAGGACGGCGAACTCGCGGCGCCGCTGGCCGACGGACAGGGCCAGGGTGCCCGCGACCACGAACACGGCGACGAGCAGCGCGGTGCCGCCGAAGGAGGCGGCGACGGCCAGCAGCAGGCCCTGGGAGGCGTCGACGTCGGGGAACTCCAGGCGCGCGATGTCCGTGCCGGTGCGGACGGTCACTCCCGCGCCGTCCGTACCGCCCGCGCCGTCCGTGTCCCGCCCGGAGGCCGACGCCGCGTCGCCGGCGGCCCGTTCGACGGCCTCGGCGAGGTCGTCCGGGTCGGTTCCCTCGCGGGCCAGGACGCCGACGGCGTCGAACCGGTCGGGGACGGCGGACAGCCGGGCGGCCTCGTCCGGGGTGAAGAACACCGCCCGCTGCCGCTCCGGGGGCCCGCCGGAGGCCAGGACGGCGGTGCCGGAGACCCGGTAGACGGCGGGCACCGACGCGGTGGCGATCCGCACCTCGTCGCCGGCCCGCACCCCGGCGGCGCGGGCCGCCCCGGTGTCGAGGACCACCTCGGAGTCCGTCCGCGGGGCCCGGCCGTCGGCCAGTTCGAAGGGGGCGAGCCGGGCCGACTCCCAGCCGTGGCCGAAGGCCTGCCGCGTCCCGCCGGCACCGGCGCCGGTGTCACCGCCACTGCCACTACCACTACCACTACCACTGCCGCTGCCGGTGTCACCGCCACCGCCACTGCCGCCCTCGGGGCCGAGGACGGTGACGGGGAAGCTGCGGTCGCCGACCACGGAGGCGACCCCGGGGACGGAGGCCACCGCCTCCAGCACGTCCCGGGAGAGCCGGGCGCGTTCGGGCAGGGGTTCGGCGACGGTGAAGTCACCGCCGGGTATGCGCAGGATCTGGTCGCCGCCGACCACCACCGCGGCCGCGGCGTAGCGTTCGGGCCGCACGGTGGTGCGCAGGCCGGACTCGACGAGGATCCCGGAGGCGGCGATCACCGCCGTGCCGCAGAACAGCGCGACGAACGCGCCGAGGAAGGCGGCCTTGCGGGCCCTCAGGGTCTTCCGGGCGATCTCGAACACGGCTCACCGGTCCCCGAGGCGGGCCATGCGCTCGGCGACCGCTTCCGCCGTGGGCCGGTCCAGCCGTTCCACGAGGAGGCCGTCGGCGAGGAAGAGCACGCTCTGCGCGGAGGCGGCGGCGACCGGGTCGTGGGTGACCATCAGGACGGTCTGCCCCATGTCGCGGACCACCTCGCGGAAGAGCTCCAGCACCTGCGCGCCGGTGCGCGAGTCCAGGGCGCCGGTCGGCTCGTCGGCCATGATCATGTCGGGGCGGTTGACCATGGCTCGGGCGATCGCCACGCGCTGCTGCTGGCCCCCGGAGAGTTCGGCAGGCCGCCGGTCCAGGAGTCCGGCGATGCCCACGCGCCCGGTCACCAGGTCGAACCAGGCCCGGTCGACCGGGGTGCCCGCGAGCCGCAGCGGCATGGTGACGTTGTCCCGCACGGTCAGCGCCTGGAGCAGGTTGTAGGCCTGGAAGACGAAGCCGACGCGGTCGCGGCGCAGCCGGGTCAGGGCCGCCTCGCGCATTCCGCTCAGTTCGGTGCCACCGAGCCGGACGGTGCCGCCGGTGGGGCGGTCCAGACCGGCCGCGCAGTGCAGGAAGGTGCTCTTGCCCGAACCGGAGGGGCCCATTACCGCAGTGAAGGACCCCTTCGCAAGCTCTACGGAAATACCCCTCAGTGCTTGCACACGGCTTTCTCCCGAACCATAGTCCTTGACTACCCGCTCCATGACGAGTGCGGGGCCGGGAGCACCGCCGGAACGTAATTGCCCGACCGGCCCGGAAACAAATCCTGTTTTACTCTCCACGGCACCACCCGGACACGGAAAACCACCTCTCCAAAATGTCGCCGACAAACTACCACGGCGTCACAGAAGGACACAACGAACACACTGAGCGTCACCGGGAGCGTAAAGGACCCTGCGGAACATGCGCGCTGCAGAAGTTCTCCGATCCGGTCCGGGCATTCTTCGCAGGACTTTTCTGAGCACGCGGAGAAATCTCGATTACCTGCGCGGCGCCGCCGGTTCCGCGATATTTTCCTGGACCCTCGTGGTGGGCCTTTCCTTCGCCGTACCGCTCTGCGTGGTGGGAATCGGGATCCCCCTGCTGTCGAAGGTGGTCCGGGCGGCGCGCACGTCGTCCTCGCGGGACCTGGAGCGCAGCCGCCTGCTGACCGGGGGCGGCGGCCCCGGCGCGACGACGGAGCGTGCCGACGCGCTGCGGCGGAGAGCGGCGCCGGCGTCCCAGGACATCGGCTGGACCGCGGTGAACGCCACGGCCGGGCTGCTGGCCGGGGCGGTGGTGTTCGTCCCGGTCGTCGCGGTCGTGTCCTGCCTGACGGTCCCCCTGTGGTGGTGGGCACTGCCCGACCCCATGGTTCCCAATCCGGCCCTGTACCCGGTGGACAGCTGGCCCGTCGCCCTGGTCACCCCGCTGGCCGCGGTCCCGTACCTGGCGCTGCTGGCCTTCCTGGCCCCCCGTGCGGCCGCCTTCCACGCCCGCCTGGCGGAGCGGGTGCTCGCCGGTGACGGCCGGGCCGCGCTGGCCGCCCGGCTCGCCGAGGTCACCGCCTCCCGGGCCGAGGCGCTGGAGGCGCACGCCGCGGAGCTGCGCAGGATCGAACGGGCCCTGCACGACGGCACCCAGAACCGGCTGGTGGCCGTGCGCCTGCACCTGGGGATCGCCGAGCGGCTGCTGGAGGGCGACCCGGCGAAGGCCCGCAGGATCGTCGAGGTCGCCCAGCTGGCGTCCGAGGAGGCCCTGGCCGACCTGCGGGACGTCGTGCGCAGCATCTACCCCCCGGTCCTCTCCGACCGGGGGCTGGCCGGCGCGGTGACGGCGCTGACCGCCCGCTGCCCCGTGCCGTGCACCCTGCGGGTCGGGGAACTGGAACGCGCCCCGGCCGCGGTGGAGGTGGCCGCCTACTTCGCCGTCTCCGAGGCGCTCACCAACGCGGCCAAGCACAGCGGCGCCACCCGGGTGGAGGTCTCCCTGCGCACCGACGGGCGGGCCCTGCACGCCACCGTGTCCGACGACGGGCGGGGCGGGGCGGCGGAGGAGCACGGGAGCGGGATCGCCGGCATCCGGCAGCGGGTGGCGGCCTTCGACGGCACGACCGAGGTGACCAGCCCGCCGGGCGGTCCGACGACCATCAGGGTGGAGCTGCCGTGCGCGTTCTGATCGTCGAGGACAACGCCCTGCTGCGGGAGGGCCTGGTGCTGCTCCTGGAGACGGAGGGCATCGAGGTGCTCGCCGCGGTGGACGAAGCCCGCGGGCTCCCCCGGCTGGTCTCCGCCCTGCGGCCGGACGCCGTCGTCCTCGACGTGCGCCTGCCGCCCGCCTTCCGCGACGAGGGACTGCGCGCCGCGGTCGAACTGCGGCGCGCACGGCCCGGGTTCCCCGTCCTGGTGCTCTCCGCGCACGTCGAGGACAACTACGCCACCGAGCTGCTGGGCGACGACGCCAGCGGCGTCGGCTACCTGCTCAAGGACCGCGTGGGCAACGTCGCCGAGTTCACCTCCGCGCTGCGCCGGGTCGTCTCCGGCGGCACGGTGATGGACCCGGAGGTGATCTCCCAGCTGCTGGGCCGCCAGAGCGCCCGGGACCCGGTCGGCAGGCTCACCTCGCGCGAGCGGGCCGTGCTCGGCCTGATGGCCGAGGGGCGCGACAACGGCGAGATCTGCGCGCTGCTCGGACTGTCGGCCCCGGCGGTGAGCAAGCACATCGGCAACATCTTCACCAAGCTGGGGCTGCCTCCCTCGGGAGCCGGGCACCGCCGCGTCCTGGCCGTGCTGGCCTTCCTCAACCAGTGAGCCCCGCGGCCGGCGGGGCCCGCCGGCCGGCGCGGGGCCCTCAGCCGACCATCAGCAGCAGGCCCTCCTCCTGGCGCGTCCGGCGGCCCTCGCCGTACTCCCGCCGGAAGCCCTCCGCGCCGAGCCGCTCGGTCAGCGTCCGCGTCAGCGCCCGCACCCGGGGGTTGCCGCGGTCCCGCGTCCCGCGCAGGGCGGCGGCCACCCCCAGCAGGCGCGCCGACGCCTCCGTGCGCCCCTCCTCCAGGACGACGGACGCCAGCAGTTCGGCCACCGCGGCCTGCATGCTCAGGTCGTTGCGCCGCACGGTCAGCCCCAGCGCCTCCATCGCCGCGAGCCGGGCCGCCTTCAGGTCGCCCTCGGCCAGCTCCAGCGAGCCCAGCCGGCACAGCACCTCCAGCCGCAGGTAGTCCCGGTCGAAGACCGCCTCGTCGAGCAGCCGGAACGCCTTGGCGAACCGGTCCCGGGCGATGGACGGCTGGCGCCGCAGCACGGCCAGCTCGCCCAGGCCGGCCGCGACCATGACGCGGTACTCGGGCATCGGGCAGTGGGGGCCGCGCAGCGCGTCGCGGAAGCTGACCTCCGCCGCGTCGTGGTCCCCGGCGCGCATCTGCTCCACGCCCAGCCGGATCATGATCTGCGAGAGGTCGTCGGCCGAACCGACCTGCTCGATCGCGCCCTGCGCCTCGCGCAGCAGCGCGATGGCCTCCGCGCTGTTGCCCCGCAGCGAGTGGAAGCGCGACAGCATGCCGGTCAGCTGGCTGGTCGACCACTGGTCGCCCAGGCCGCGGAAGGACTCCAGTGCCTCCCGCAGGCTGCGTTCGGCCCCGGCCACGTCGCCCGCCGCCTCGGCCGCGAACCCCAGCGCGGCGCGGCCCGTGGCGCGCGCCCACGGGTCGGGGTGGCCGCAGGCGCGCCGGGCGCTCGCCCCGAGCTGCTCGTGCTCGCCCACCAGCAGCCAGCACTTGGGCTCGATCAGGGCGAGCAGCGGGTGGCGGGCCATCGCGTCGCAGTCCCGGGCGCGGCGGGCGGCGTCCCGGATCCCGCGGAAGCGGTCCTCGTCGACCGGCGCGGGCAGCACCAGCCGGACGGCGGTGAAGACCGCGGCCGCCTGCTCGGGCACCCGGTCGCCCAGGGCCAGCAGTTCGTCGAGCCAGGTGTTCGCCTCCGCGTACCGTCCGCGCATCACCCAGTACCAGCTCAGGGCCAGGCCGAAGCGGACGGCGGTCTCCACGTCCCGCCGCTCGACGCAGCGGCGCAGCGCTTGGAGGACGTTGTCGTGCTCGGTGTCGAGCCGGGCGATCCACCGCGGCTGGCCGGGGCCGCGCAGTTCCTCCGCGGCCCGCTCGGCCAGTTCCAGGAAGTGCGCCGTGCAGGCCGCCTCGGCCCGTTCCGTGCCGCCCGCCTCGGCGAGGCGGTCGCGGCAGTAGGCGCGGGTGGTCTCGGGCATCCGGTAGCGGGGTTCGCCGGAGGCGGTCTCGCGGACCTGCACCAGTGACTTGTCGACCAGTGAGGAGAGCACGTAGACGACGTCGTCCGGGGCCGGGCCGGCGTCCGGACCGCGGGCCCCGCCGGGGTCCGCGCCCACGGCCACGGCGGTCTCCAGGCCGGCGCCGTTGCCGACCACCGACAGCCGCCGGGCGAGGGCCTGTTCGGCTCCGGTGAGCAGTTCCCAGCTCCAGTCCATCATCGCGCGCAGGGTGCGGTGGCGTGCGCCCGCGGCGCGGCTGCCACCGGTCAGCAGCCGGAACCGGTCGTCCAGCCGGGCGGTGACCTGCTGCAGGGGCATCGACCGCAGCCGGGCCGCGGCCATCTCGATGGCCAGCGGCAGCCCGTCGAGCTGCTGGCAGATCTCCACCACCGCCGCGGTGTTGGCGGGTGTCAGGGCGAAGTCCGGCTGCACCAGGGACGCCCGGTCGCAGAAGAGCTGCACCGCGGTGGAGCGGCCCGCGTCCTCCAGGGACGGGGGCAGTTGCAGCGGCCCGACCCGCTGGAGGACCTCCCCGGTGACCGCCAGCGGCTCCCGGCTGGTCGCCAGCAGGCGCAGTCCGGGGCAGCTCTCCAGCAACCGCCCGGCGAGGCGGGCGGCGTCCGCGACCAGGTGCTCGCAGTTGTCGAGCACCAGCAGGACGCGCCGGGCGGACAGGCTCGCCACCAGCCGGTCGAAGCGGCTGCGGCCGAGCACCGGCGGCCCGAGCAGCGGTGTGTCGTGCAGGCCGAACGCCGCCGCCACGGCCTCCGTGACGTCCTGCCCGGCGGAGAGCTGGGCCAGCTCCACGACGCACACCGGGTCGGCGGTCCCGGAGGCCGCCCGCGCGGCGAACTCGGTGGCCAGCCTGGTCTTGCCGACCCCGCCGGGTCCGAAGAGCGTCACCAGCCTCGACTCCCTCAGGTTCCCCGCCAGCTGGTCCAGTTCGCGCTCGCGGCCGACGAAGCGGGTCAGCGGGCCGGGCGGGGCGCCCGTGACGGGGCGGGCCGGGTGGACCGGGGGGACCGGGCGGGCGGGGGCGCCGGGGCGGGAGGGGGCGACCGGAGCACCGGGTGCCTGCGGGAGGCCGGAAAGGGGGCCGGGGAGGGGGCCGGGGGCGCCCGGCCCTCCGCGGTCCGCGGCCCCGAAGGGCCGCCCGGCGTTGCCCCGCAGCACCCCCGTGTGGATGCGGCGCAGCTGCGGGGAGGGGACGGTGCCGAGCTCCTCCGCCAGCGCGGACCTGATGCGCTCGTAGGCGGCGAGCGCCTCGGCCTGCCGCCCCGAGGCGTCCAGGGCGCGCATCGTCAGACCGGCCAGCCGCTCCCGCAGGGGGTGGGCGTCGCTCAGCGCGTGCAGTTCGGCGAGGACCTCGCCGGCGCGGCCGAGTTCCAGCTCCGCCTCCGCGCGGTCCTCGACGGCGGACAGGCGTATCTCCTCCAGCCGGGTCGCGGCGCGGGCCGCGAAGCCGGTGCCGGCGAACTCCGCCAGCGGAGCCCCGCGCCACAGCCCCAGGGCCTCCCGCAGGACCTGCGCCGCCGGTTCGGGCGAACGCCTCTGCAGCAGGCGGCGGCCGGCCGCCGCCAGGTGCTCGAAGCGGTGGACGTCCACGTCCTGCACGGGGACGTTGAGCGCGTAGCCGCCGGGCCCGGAGGCCAGCGCCCGGCCCGCCTCGTCGCCGCCGAACTCCTGCAGCGTGCGGCGGGCCCGGGAGACCAGCCGCTGCAGGGCGTTGAGCCCGCCCGCGGCGGGGGGCTCGTCCTCCCACAGGTCGTCTATCAGTGTGCCGACGGGGACGACCTCGGACGGGCTGAGTGCGAGGCGGGCCAGCAGCATGGCCACCCGGCGCCCGCCGACCGGGGCCGACCGGCCGCCGCGGTCCCGCAGTTCCAACGGACCCAACAGGTATAAGCACACGAACGGCAGTCTTTCAGACGCTTTTTCCCCCGTCACCCCCAGGGGTCGAACAGTCACTGACTGTTCGACAACGCGTGTCCGGCGGCCTCCCGCCCTGTACTATTCGGCCCCTCGCGTCCCCCGAGCCCCCCGCGTCCCTCACGCCCCACGGGGCCGTCGGGGCCCCCGTGCCCGGCGCGGACGGCCCGTTCGGCGCACTCCGTGCACCAGGTGCTCAGCGGCGGGGCGGGCGGGTTGAGCACCAGCTCCCCCAGCCGCGTGACCTCGTGCCGGACGCTGCTGCCGTTGCGCGTCGTGGTGATCAGCCCGGTGCTGCGCAGCACCGAGGTGTGCTCGCTGGCCGTCGTCACCGATATGCGCAGCGCCGCGCTGAGCTGACTCGTCGACTGCGGGCGGGTCAGCTGCGACAGCACGGCGGCCCGGGTGCGGCCCAGCAGTTGGGGGAGCGACCCGCCCTGCGGCCGGGTCTCCTTGGCCAGGGCCTCGGTCGCCCGGCCGTGCGGGCACACGGGGAAGACCAGCACGGCCCGGCGGCGGCCGGACGTGCGGTCGTACCAGCGGTACAGGCGCGGGCCCCCGCTGAGGAACACCGAGGGCATCAGCTCCACCCCCCGGCCGTCGAGGAAGACCTCCCGGTCCTCACCACCGGAGACGGTGAGCGTCCCCTCCGACCAGCCGGCCGTGCCGCCCACGGACTCCAGGACGGCCGCCAGCCCCCGGTGGGCGAGCGTGTGCGTACAGGACTTGCGGGTGTCCAGCAGGAGCCGGTGGGCGCTCGGCCAGAACGGATCCACGACGGCCTTCTGGAACTCCGAGAGCACCGAGAGCGCGCGCCGCGTCTCCTTCTGCCCGTCGGCGGCGCGGGCGGGGCCCTCCGCCTCGAGCAGGACGGGCAGGAGGCGCTCCTCCGACCGGCGGATCCGGCGGAGTTCGAGGTGCAGGAAGGGGCGGGCCGCCGCCCACGCCCGGGCGTGGGCGGCCCATCTGCCGGGCCGGCACCGGTTCAGACTGCTGACCAGCAGGTCAAGGGCGAACACGGCCTCGGCCATGGGGTGGGCCGAGGGCGCCATGTGCGTTCTGGCGATGTCCTCGTGGGTGAAGTGCGCTGTCAGCACGGACGTTCTCCTGTCGGGTACCGGACCGGGCGCGGCTCACCGCGTTCTTCGGGCGTACGCGCGCAGCGCCAGCGGGAAGAGCACGGCGAACAGCGCCGCCATCCACGCCAGGCTGGACAGCACCGCACCGAGCGCGTCACCGCCGAGCAGCAGGGCCCGTGCGGCGTCCACGAAGTGGCTCACCGGGTTGACGCCTACCCACACTTCGAGCCACCCCGGCATGGTCTCCGGCGAGGCGAAGATGTTGCTGCCGAAGGTCAGGGGCAGCACCACGGCCATGACGATCCCCGGGACGGCCTGGGGGCTCTTGGTGACCATGCCGATCAGCACCGAGAACCAGCACAGGGTCAGCCCGAGCCCGAGCGCGAGGAGCACCGCCGCCAGCACGGACACCGGCCCGGTCCGCACCCGGAACCCCATGGCGAAGGCCAGCCCCAGCAGGACGGCCAGGGCGACGGCGTAGCGCACCACGTCGCCCAGGACGGCGCCGACCAGCGGCGCGGAACGCGCGATCGGCAGGCTGCGGAAGCGGTCGAACACGCCCTTGGAGATGTCGGTGTTCAGTGCCAGGCCGGTGCCGACGCTGGCGTACAGGACGATCTGCACCATCAGTCCGGGGACGAGGGTCTGCAGGTAGCTCTGCCAGTCCCCGGCCACCTCCCCCCCGAAGAGGAAGGCGAACACCACCAGGAACAGCACCGGTTGGATGATGGTGTCGATCAGTGTCGCCGGCGACCGTACGACGGAGCGGATGCTGCGGTCGGCGAGCATGAGGCCGTGCCGCACGCCGCGCAGCAGTCCGATGCGGGAGGCGGAGGCTTCGGGCCGGGCCGCGGTCCCCGGCTCCGCGAGGGCGCTCATGCCGCGCTCCGTTCGCGGGTGCCGGCCGGGGTGTCCGCCGGGGCGGCGGCCTTCCCCGCCGCCTCGTCCGCGGGCCGGCCGGTCAGGGCGAGGAAGACGTCGTCGAGGCTGGGCAGGCGAAGCCCCAGGTCGTCCACCGCGATCGCGGACTCGTCCAGCCGCCGCACCAGCGCGGACAGCAGCACGGGATCGTCGGCCAGGGTCGTGACCAGGCCGGCCTCGCCGTCGGTCAGCGGCTCGGTGCCGGTGAGGGCGGTCAGGATGCGGACCACCTCGGGGATGTCCGCCGGGTCGCCGGGGCGCACCTGGAGGGTCTGGCCGCCGGTGCGGCGCTTCAGCTCCTCGGCCCGGCCCTCGGCCACCACCCGGCCGTGGTCGATGACCGTGATCCGGTCGGCGAGCCGGTCGGCCTCCTCCAGGTACTGCGTGGTCAGCAGGACGGACACGCCGTCCTGGGACAGTCCCCGGACGATCTCCCACACCTGGTTGCGGCTGCGCGGGTCCAGTCCCGTGGTCGGCTCGTCCAGGTAGAGCACCTGCGGCCGGCCGACGAGGCTGGCGGCCAGGTCGACCCGCCGCCGCATGCCGCCCGAGTAGGTGCGCACCGGCCGGCCGCCCGCCTCCGTGAGGGCGAAGCGCTCCAGCAGTCCGGCCGCCCGCTCCCGGGCGGCGGACTTGGACATCTCCAGCAGGCGGCCGATCAGCAGCAGGTTCTCGAATCCGGTCAGGTCCTCGTCCACGGAGGCGTACTGGCCGGTGAGGCCGATGCAGGCGCGCACGGCGACCGGCTGCCGCACCACGTCGTACCCGGCCACCAGGGCGCGCCCGGCGTCCGGCCGCAGCAGGGTCGACAGGATGCGGACGGTGGTCGTCTTGCCGGCGCCGTTCGGCCCGAGCACGCCGAGGATCGTGCCGGCCGGCACGGAGAGGTCGACGCCGGCCAGCGCCTCGGTCTCTCCGTAGCGTTTCACCAGGCCCTCGGCCTGGATCGCGAGTGTCATGGGGCCTCCTTGGAATCGCGGCCGATCCTCGAAGGCCCCGCTGACAACCTCCCCACAACCCGCTGACACGCCCCCCGCACGGGCGGCGGGCCCCGCGTCAGCCCCGGCCCGGGGCGCGGAACGGCGCCCGGCCCGGGGCCCGGAACGGCACCCGGCCCGCCGCCCGTGCCTTCGTCACTCCGCGGCGCGGTGCGCGGCGGACGCCATCCCGAGCCAGGTGTGCGGGTTGCCCTCCCAGCACCAGCCGAGCTTGGGGGTGTTCCGGCTGATCCAGATCGCGGGGACCCTGCTGTCCCCGCACCGGGAGCCGCCCAGGGAGAAGCACTTGTTCTTCACCAGGATCCCGGGGTGCTGGGTCACCAGGGCGATGCCCTCCTCCATCGTCAGCAGGGTCCGCCCGCGCCGCGCGACGGTCTCCATCGCCGTCTTCGGGACGGCCCCGCAGAACTCCTCCCCGCGCTCGACGCCGAACAGCAGGTAGGCGCGCCCGTCGGGGAGGTCCACCCCCTCCGCGGGGACGAACCGCGCGACGGAGCCGGGCTCGAAGGACCGGTCGACGAACCCGGCCCCGGTCCTGCCGGGCAGCACGGTCAGGGACATGGACTCCTCGACCGGCACCAGCGCCCTGGTGACGACCAGGACGAACGGCACGCGCCCCTCCGCGGGGTCGGGTGCGGGCAGCGCCGCGCCGTGCGCGACGGCGGCGGACCGCAGCGGCGTGACGACCGCGGCGAACGCCTGCTCGTCCAGGCCGGCGCGCGCCGGGTACCCCAGCCGCAGGAGGTTCTCCACCTGCCGGTCGAACTCCTTCCCGGCCCCGGACGCCCCCTGGGCCACCTGCTCCGCCGCCTGCGGCCGGGACTGCTGCGGGCGGGACTGCTGCGGTTGTGCCTGCTGGCCGGACTGCTGGGAGGACTGCTGGGAGGACTGCTGGCGGGTGATCGACATGCGGGACCTTTCCAATGTCTTTGCGGGACTGTCCTTGCCGGACCGAAAACTCGGTCGAACCTATAAATAGGTCGAGCACAGTTTTATTCCCGCCCATGAGACGATGCGGCCATGAGCACGCCGACGACGGGGCTGCGCGAGCAGAAGAAGAAGCAGACCAGGCGGACGATCTCGGACCACGCCACCCGGCTCTTCCTGGAGCGGGGCTTCGACCGGGTGACGATCGCCGAGGTCGCGGCGGCGGCCGGGGTCGCCAAGATGACCGTCACCAACTACTTCCCCCGAAAGGAGGACCTCGCCCTGGACCTGCACGAGGAGTTCGTGACGGGTCCGGCCCGCGCGGTCGCCGGACGGGCCCCGGGCGAGTCGGCGCTCGCCGCACTGCACCGCACCCTCCTGGACTCGGTGCGGCGGCACGACCCGGTCATCGGCTTCTCCGGGCCCGGGTTCGCCCGCATGGTCACCGACAGCCCCGTGCTCCTGGCCCGCCTGCGGGAGTTCCATGAGCAGCGCGAGGCCGCGCTGGCCGCCGTGCTCGCCGAGGAGACCGGAGCCGGTCCGCACGACGTCCGTCCCCGCGTCGCCGCCGCCCAGCTCGCCGGCGCCCACCGCGTCCTGTTCGACGAGACCCTGCGCCGCACCCTGGAGGGCCAGGACGACGAGCGGATCGCCGCAGCCGTCACCGACGCCGCCCACGCCGCCTTCGCCCTGCTGGAGCCCGCCCTCGGCGACTACGCCGTACGCCGGCCCGGGCCGCACTGAGCCGGGGTCCCGGCGCCCCGGCCCCGGGACCGGCGCCCGTCTCCCGCCACCGGGACCGGCACCTGCCCCACAGCACCGGCCTCCCCGCCGTCCTCCGGTCAGGGCCGCCCGGAGGCGGGGCCCGGGGGCCCGCCGGCCTCCCCGCGTCTGCGCACGGCCCCCTGGACGGCGTTGACCAGCACCCGGGCCGCCACCCCGACCAGCAGGAGTCCCACGGCCATCTGCACCGACACCATGAGGCGCGCCGACTGCGAGCGGGCGGTGATGTCCCCGAAGCCGGTCGTGCTGAACACGGTGAGCGTGAAGTACAGGGAGTCGGTCCGGGTGAGGAACTCGTTGAAGCTGCCCGGCTCGGCCAGCTCCAGGAGGTGGTAGGCCGTCGCGAAGAGCAGGACGAAGAACACGACGGTGGTGGAGAGCGCCTCGACGCCCCGCAGCTTCGGGTAGGGGGAGTGCCTGATCGCGCGGATGTGCCAGAGGAAGAGCGCCAGCACGCCGAGCAGGCCGAGGACGAGACTGACCGCCGCCTCGTCGGTGAAGCCGCTGTCCATGGGCAGCAGGTAGTAGGCGGCCACCAGGCCGGCCGTGGTGACGGCGGGCCGTACCGCCACCACCAGCGGCACGCGGTCCCGCGGCGTCCGGCCCGGGCGCGTCCCGCCCTCCCCGCCGCTCCCGTTCCGACGGTCCGAACCGGGCTCTCCCACAGGCCTCTCCCGTCCCTCTCGGCGCCGACCGGGCCTCCGTCGCGCTGGTCTGCGCACGCCGGGCACCCCTGGGCGAGCATAGAATAAGAAAAGCACCGTAGTTCGCTTTCTCCATCAATCGGACTTTCGGCATCCGGGCCCGCAAACCTCCCGGCCTCCGGGGTCCGCAGAAGTCCCCTCGTGCCGCCCCGCGGGCCCGCGAGGCACCCCGAAAAGCCCGCCACCGGCCGGCGGGTCCCGCCCCCGGGCGGCCCCGCACCCCGGTGGGGAACAGCCCCTCACCGAGGGAGGATCCATGGCCGCGACCCCGGACCCCGCACCGACCCGAAGCCCCGCGGACCCGCAGGACGCCCTCGGCAGACTGGGAGGGTCGTGGACCTGGGCCCTCGGCCTCGCCCTCGTCACCCTCGCGGCCGGCGTCCTGGTGCTCGTCTGGCCCGGCGAGACCCTGCAGGTCCTGGCGGTGATCGTGGGACTGCAACTGCTGATCACCGGCGTGTTCCGCTTCGTGAGCGCGTTCTCCGGGGACCGCGCCCGGGGCGACAGCAGGGCGACGGCCCTGATCATCGCGGTGCTCGCCGTCCTGGCGGGTGTGCTGTGCCTGCGCAACCCCCTGCAGACGATCACCGCGCTGACCCTGATCGTCGGCACGTTCTGGCTGGTCTCCGGGCTCCTGACGGTGTTCGTGGCGATCATGGAGCGCGATCTCGCCCACCGGGCCACGGCCTTCGCGACCGGCGTCCTCGGAATGGTCGCCGGAATCGTGGTCCTCGCCTTCCCCGTGCAGTCCGCGGTCGCACTGACCAGGCTGCTCGGACTGTGGCTCGTCCTGCTCGGCATCGCCGAACTGACGGGGGCCGTCGCCCTCCGTTCCGTGTCCCACCGGATCTCCGCCCGGGCCGCCGGAGCCGCCGCCGCCCGCCAGGCCGCCGGCGCGGGCGGACGGACCACCACCACCGGCGGCCGCGCCGTCGGCGGCGACTGGGACCGCCGCTGACCCGCCCGTCGAGGACGCCGGCCGCACAGGGACAGTGGTGCTACCAGCAGGTGACCTGCAGGATGCAGACGCGCCGGTGGCGTGGCACGACAGGGCAGAGGAACACGCCACCTGCCACGCACGCGGTCTGCACGCCCTCTCCGGCGCCCTGGCAGGAGGAGCCCTCCGAGTACAGGGCGGCGGTGCGGGAGGCCTCGTCGGGCCGGCCGGCCCTGCAGGGATTCCTCGACGCCCTCCGTGCGGCATCCCGTGCAGAGCTCCCGTGAGCCCGCGGACGCCGCACCTGGACGCTTGAGTCTCCAGCGGCTGGAGGGTCCAGGATCTCGCCCATGGACGACGAACGCCCCGAGCTGCTCACCATCGGCCGGCTCGCGCACCGCACCGGGCTTCCGGTGCGCACCCTGCGCTTCTGGTCGGACGCGGGAGCGGTGCCGCCCGTGGCCCGCTCCGCGAGCGGCTACCGGCTGTACGACACCGGGTCCGTGGCCCGCGTCGAGCTGGTCCGCACCCTGCGGGAGCTGGGCCTCGGGCTCGACGACGTGTGCCGGGTGCTGAGCGGCCGGACCACGGTCGCCGAGGTCGCCGACGCGCACGTGGCCGCGCTCGACGCGCGGATCCGCTCGCTCCGGGTGAGCCGGGCCGTCCTGTCCACCGTGGCGAAGCGTGGTTCCACAGCTGAGGAGACGGCACTGATGAACCGGTTGGCGCGGCTTTCCGCCGCAGAGCGCAGTCAGATCGTCGACGAGTTCAAGGAGGAGGTGTTCGGCGGCCTCGACGTCGAACCGCACCTGCGCGACCGCATGAACACGTTCGGCGTCGAACTGCCCGACGACCCCACGCCCGGGCAGGTCGACGCCTGGATCGAGTTGGCCGAGCTGGTGCGGGACCCCGGTTTCCGCGCCCGGTTGCGCACCTGGCTGGAGCTCAACACCCCCGCGCCCGGGCAGGGGCGTCCCCCCGGTGCGTCCGTCTGGTGGGCCAGGCAGGTCGTGCAGACCGTCACGGAGGTCAGGGAGCGCGGGGTCGCCCCCGGATCGCCGGAGGCGGCCGAAGTGCTGTCCGGGCTGTTCGGCGACGCCGACCGGGCCGCCGTGCTGCGCAGCGTGGAGGCCGGGATCGAGGCGGGGGCCGAGCGCTACCGCAGGCTCGTCGCCCGCGTGCGCGGACAGGATGCCTCGCCCGACGCGACCGAGGAGCTGCAGTGGCTGGCACGGGCCCTGCGCGCTGCGGACCGGACCTGACCGGCCGGGACGCGGGGCGTCATGGCCGGCGGGTTCGGCCACCCGGGCGGCCTCCGAGCGCTCGCGCCGCCCGCACGGGGGCCCGCTTCCCCGCGCGGCCTCGAATGCGGCGTCCGGCAACCGCCGGTGCGGCCGCGGCGGACACGGGAGCCTGGGCGCATGACCACGACACCACCGGTCCCCGCGCTCCGGTTCCTCCCGATCCCGGCCGAGGCGCTGGACGCCGTGCGCACCGGCACCGCCGACGCCTCCGGTGCCCCCGTCGAGCACGCCGCGGCGGGGGGCGGTGAGCCCCTGCGCTGCTGCCTGCGCGACGCCGCGCCCGGCGAGGAGCTGATCCTCTTCGGCTACGCGCTGCCGCTCCCCGCGGGCCCGTACCGCGAGGCGGGTCCGGTGTTCGCCCACGCGCGCCCCTGCGCGGGGCCCGTCGACACGGCCGTCCACCCGCCCGACTGGCGCGGGCGCCCCCAGGTGCTGCGCGCGTACGACGCCCGCGGCCGGATCCACGACGCGTCCAGGCTGCACGACGGCAGGGACCCGGAGAAGGTCCTCGCCGGCATGTTCGCCGATCCGGGCGTGGTGCGGATCCACAGCCGCAACATCGTCTGGGGCTGCTACATGTTCACGGTCGTCCGGGCCGGTTGAGGAGCCGCGGCCCTCGGCGACCCTTCTCACGCCCCACCGGGCCGGCCGGCCCGCCGACCGGCCGGCCCGGTGGGCCGGGTCCGCCCGCGCATCGCGGCGGGCGGGCCGCCGTCAGTCGAAGAAGCCCTCGACGATGCTCTCGGCGAACTCGCCGCCGACCGCCTCGGCCGTCTCCTCGACGACCTCTTCCACGGCCTCCTCGAAGATCTCCCCGAAGATGTCGTCCATGTGCCGCAACCCCTCCCTGAGTGTGGCGCGCTGCGCCTGCCGGTGACCCGAGGGCCCCGTCGGCCCGCCGGTTCCGCGACACCGCCCGAGGCGGCCGTGACCCGTGGTCAATCCCCCCAACGCGCCTTCCACGGCCGGGAGTTCCCGGAAAATTCAATGCACGACGCACGAGGGCTCCCGGGCCTGGAAGCCCGGGAGCCCTGGAGTCCGCGGCCGGCCGCCGCGCCGGCCGGCCGGTCAGCGCGGCTTGACGTCGACGCGGCCCATCTGCCCGGCGGAGGAGTGGCCGAGGTGGTGGCAGTGGTAGACGTACTGGCCCGCGTAGCCGCTCCACGACACGGCGATGCAGACGCTCTCACCGGGCGGGACCGACACGGTGTCCTTCCAGCCCGACTCGCCCGGGCCGACCGGGCTCTCATTGCGGTGGATCACCCGGAACTGCGCCAGGTGGGTGTGGAAGCTGTGGTGGATGAAGTAGCCGGGCTTGTGGTGGCCGGGGCTGTCGATGTTCTTGATCCGCCACAGCTCGTGGCTGCCCAGGGTGGTCTCGACGTCCACCCGCTTCGGGTCGTAGGACTTGCCGTTGATCAGGAAGGTCGGGTCGCTGGTCATGATGAACTCCCGCTCCCTCGACGGCTTGGGGAGGGAGGGGAACTCGGTGAGCCGGTCGGGGATCCGGCTGCGGTCCTTGGCCTCGCGGACGATGTCGAACCGCATGATCTCCGGCCGCTCCTTGAGCGCGGCCGTGTTCTCCAGCACGATCGAGGAGCCGACCCGGTACCGGGAGAAGTCGACGATGATCTCCGCGCGCTCCGCGCCCACCAGCTCGATCTCGTCGCGCACGACCGGGCCTTCGAGCAGGCCGCAGTCGGTGGCGATCTGCACGAACTCCGCGCCGTCGGCGAACCGCAGCTTGACGTTGCGGTTGATCGAGACGTTGTAGAGGCGGAGCCGGTACTTGCGGGCCGCGACCTTGAAGTACGGCCGCTCCTTGCCGTTGACCAGCATGTGGGGGCAGTCGATGGGCCGGGCGAACCTGAGTTTGCCGTCCGCCTCGATGCGGGCGTCGCGGATCACCAGCGGCAGGTCGTACTGCCCCTTGGGCAGGGGCAGGCGGCGCTCCTCCTCGTCGCTGAGCAGGTAGACGCCGTACAGGCCCATGTAGACGTTCTCGGCCTCGGTGCCGTGCGAGTGGTCGTGGTACCAGAGGGAGGCGGCGCGCTGCTTGTTCGGGTAGCGGTACGTGTAGTGCCCGTCCTTGCCCACGACGTCCATGGGCAGGCCGTCGTACTTCGAGGGGACGCGGCCGCCGTGCAGGTGGGTGCAGGTGGGGTTGTCGAGCTCGTTGTGGTGCTCGAGGACCACCTCGTGGCCGCGGTTCGCCTTGATCATCGGGCCGGGGAAGCAGCCGGCGTAGGTGAACACCGTGCTCTTCAGGCCCTTGACGATCTCCACCCGGGCCTTGTGCTGACGCATGCTGTACACGTCCGTCATCACGGTGCGCCCCGAGCGCGGCGAGCGCCCCGAGTGGCTCGCCGCCGGCTTCATGGCCCCCAGGACGGGCATGGCGTGGGCGAACGGCGCGGCCTTCGCGAGGTCGCCGAGCTCGTCGGGGGCCGCGAAGGCGCGGGCGGGCGACGGGCTCGTGAAGGTGTCCTCCGGGACCGCGACGTCCGTGAGGGCGCCCGTGCCCGCGGTGAGGCGGGGGGCTGCGTAGGGGGCGGACCCCTCCAGGGGGATCAGGAACGCGGCTCCCCCGGCGGTGGCGAACTTCAGCAGGTCTCTCCGGTCCAGCACCGTTCTTGCCTCTCCTTCGGTCGCAAACCTGTCGACGTGGTTGAAGCCAGGCCGTGCGGTCTCTTGTGGGACCGGAAGGCGCCGGCCCGGAGACCACCGTTCCCGTTCGGCCCCCCGGGCCGGTCGAACGACAGGGGTGCTTGGGCCGTCCGTGCAAGAGGTTCACACGCACTGTCCAACCGCCTGGGCGAACGGCGGAGGGGCCCGCGGCGAGGTAACGGGGCTGTCGGAAAAGGTTCGGGAAAGACCGGAAAAGGTCAGGAAAGACGGGAGACCAGGATGGGCAGGTGACTCTGCCCGATGTCGCCGGTGGCGGTCAGCAGGGTCAGCGGGCGGCCGGAACGGGCGAGGGTGCGCAGGCGCTCCACGGCCTCGCGGTGGTCCGGGTCGTCGAGCTCGGCCTCGTAGCGGCGGGTGAACTCCTCGTGGCGTTCCGGGGCGTGGCCGTACCAGCGGCGCAGTTCCGTGGAGGGCGCGACGGCCTTCAACCAGTCGTCGAGCCGGGCCGCCTCCTTGGCGAGCCCTCGCGGCCAGAGGCGGTCCACGAGGACCCGGAGCCCGTCGTCGGGGTCGGGGGCTTCGTAGACGCGGCGGGTGCGGAGGTCGGGTTCTGCGGTCATCGCGGTCCTCCTCTGCTCCTTCTCCGTCCAGCGTAGGACGGGGACGCCGGGAGCGCCGGGCACCGGGGTGCCGGGGCGCCGTCCGCGCCGCGCCGCGGCGGGTCAGGTGCGGGAGACGACCCAGATGACGAAGAACGCCAGGGCGTGGATGACGAAGAAGAAGTAGGCGACGCGGATCCACAGGTGGCGGGACATGTTCTTCTCGTCCGAGGAGTCCATGGCGGCGGGTCACGTCCTGTCGGGTGCGGTGGGGCCGGGGCGGGTACGGGGAGGCGCCGGCGCAGGGCGGCGGGGTGGCGTGCACCGGCGGTGGGGCCGCCGGTGCACGGGTGGGGGACGGTTCGGTGCGGGGCCGTCGGGCCGTCGGGCCGTCAGGTCGTCGGGCTGCCGGGGAATCAGGCCGCCGGGGAGTCCGCGGCTGCCGGGGAGTCGGCTCCGCCGGTGCGTGCCGGGGGGACCGGGCGGTCCGGGCCGGACGGGCGGACCAGGCGGGCGCGGGCGGCCCGGACGGCCTCCGGGGTGGTGTCGAAGACCCTGCCGTCCGCACGCAGGCGGTCGATGACGCCGAGGGCGTCCAGCGGCCGGTCGTGGCCGTCGCGGATGCCGGAGACCAGGACCGTGATGCCGCGGTGCTCCAGCCTCTCGATGGCGTCCTTGAGGACGAGGGCGCCGCTGGCGTCGATCGTGGTCACCCGCGACATCCGCAGGATCACCACCGACACGTCGGCCACCTCGGACAGCTCCAGCAGGAAGCGGTGGGCGGCGGCGAAGAACAGCGGGCCGTCGATCCGGTAGGCGACGATGTGCTCGGCCAGCAGCGCCCGTTCCTCCTCGTCGTGGTCCCCGGGAGTGTCGGCGTGGAGGGGGACGCGGGCCAGGCCGGCGTCGCGGGCCACGGCCCGCAGCGCCAGCGCCCCGGCGACGACCATGCCGATGACGACGGCCTGCACCAGGTCCAGGGCCAGGGTCGCCACCGCGGTCAGGACCAGGACGAACCCGTCGGCGCGGGTGGAACGGACCATCGCCCGCACCGACCCGACCTCGACCATCCGCACCGCCGTGGCCAGCAGCACGCCGGCCAGCGCGGCGAGCGGGATCCGGGCGACCAGGGGCGCGGCGGCGAGGACGACGGCCGCCAGCACGGCCGCGTGCACGAGGGCGGCCAGGCGGGACGAGGCGCCGGCCCGCACGTTGACCGCGGTGCGGGCGATGGCGCCGGTCGCCGGGACACCGCCGAACAGCGGGGCCGCCAGGTTGGCGACGCCCTGCCCGAACAGTTCCTTGTCCGGGTCGTGCCGGGAGTCGACGCTCATGCCGTCGGCGACGGCGGCGGAGAGCAGGGACTCCAGCGCGGCCAGGGCCGCGACCGCGAGCGCGGGGCCCAGCAGCGAGGGGACGGCGGCCGGGTCGAGGAAGCCCAGCGAGGGCAGGGGCAGGCCGGCGGGCAGTTCGCCGATCCGGGCCACGTCCAGGGACACCGCCTCCGCCAGCACCGTCGCCGCGGCCACGGCCAGCAGGGAGAACGGGACGGAGGGGCGCCACCGGGCGCCGAGCAGCATGGCGGCGGCCACGGCCACCGCGACGGTCACGGCGGGCCAGTTTGGGGAGCGCAGGAAGTCGGCGACGGCCTGCGCCGCCACCAGGGTCACCCGGTCCCCCTCGGGGGTCGGCACACCCAGCGCCGAGGGCACCTGCTGCAGGGCGATCACGCAGGCGATGCCGATGGTGAACCCCTCCACCACCGGCGCGGGGACGTAGACCATCCAGCGCCCGGCCCTCACCACCGCCAGGCCGACCAGGGCGATCCCGGCGAGCAGGCCGACCGTGAGGACGCCCGGGGCCCCGTGGGCATGGGCGATGGGCACCAGGACCACGGTCATCGCGCCCGTCGGCCCGGTCACCTGCAGGCGGGAGCCGCCGAAGACCGCGGCGAGGGCGCCCGCGACCACGGCGGTGGCCAGCCCGGCCTGCGCGCCGAGACCGGAGGAGATGCCGAAGCCGAGGGCCAGCGGCAGGGCGACGATCGCCACGGTGAAACCGGCGACCAGGTCCCGGCCGGGAGTGCGGCCCATGGCCGCCAGGTCGGCGCGGGCGGGGAGGAGGGAGAGCAGGGAGGCGAGCAGGCGGGCCGGTGCGCCGCGGCGTTCCGTCGTCCTCAACGCGACTCGCTCTCCGCTTCGCGGAGCTCGTCCAGCAGCTCGCGCCGTCCGTCCAGCATCTCGGTGAGGATGCGGCGGGCGGCCTTCATCAGGTCGGCGACGTCGCCGCCGCCCAGGGAGTAGACGACGGTGGAGCCCTCCCGGGCGGAGGTCACGATGCCGGAGCGGCGCAGGACCGCCAGCTGCTGGGAGAGGCTGGACGGCTCGATCTCGATGGCGGCCAGCAGGTCCCGTACCGGCATCGGCCCGTCCTGAAGCAGCTCCAGCACTCTGATGCGCACGGGGTGACCGAGCATGCGGAAGAACTCGGCCTTCGCCTGGTAGAGCGGAACCTGCGGCACGGGCGTATCCCTCTTCTCCTCGCCGATGATGAAACCATCATGTATGGAATTGAAGAATTCTTCAATTCATCATCATGAGATCCCGGTCTCATCCCGGCTCCCGCACCGGGGCCGCCCGAGCCGGAGGCGCCGGAGGCGGCCGGGCGCGCCCGGTGCCGTCAGCTCGTCCAGGGGAGCCGGAGGGCCTCCAGGTCGGGGTCGCCGAGGAGGTCCCGGACCAGGGGGCGCGGGCCGGCCACCTTGGTCCCCCACAGGTCCCAGTGGCAGTGGACGACCCAGGAGCGGTCCTCGGCCCAGAAGTTGGTGGGGCAGCTGGGCATCCCCGGATGGTCGTAGAGGGCGACCGCGTCCCCGAGACGGCCGGCCAGCACCGTCTCGTGCTCCCAGTCGGCGGTCAGCAGCGGGCTGTAGAAAGCACGGCAGCGGGTCTCGGAGCCGGCGGGGCTGTGCAGGGCCAGCAGCTGGACGAGGCGGCGCCAGCCCTCCCGGTCCAGTCCCCCCTCGGCCGGGGGCTCGATCGCGGCCGACCAGCTTCCGGTGGGCCGGGCCGCCCTCAGGCAGCGGCGGCCGGGGTACTCGCCCTGCGGCACGGGCGGCTCGCCCAGTCGGTCCGCCAGCTCCGACCAGCGCAGCCGGCGCCAGCCGGGACCGGGGTGCCCGCTGCGGCCCAGGCCGGTGCCGGTGACGACCGCGCCCGCCAGGAGCGCCTCGACGCCCCGCTCCGCAGGGGCGTCGGAGGACGGGGAGCCGTCGGCGAGGCCGGCCTCGCGGACGGAGCGGTGCACGTGGTCGTGGGTCGTGGCGACCGGCCCGTCCTCCCACACGTACATCGCGTGCAGCAGCCAGGCGGCGTCGGGGCGGCGGGGCGGTTCGAAGCCCGTGCTGCCGTGGTCGGGGTCCAGTTCGGCCAGCCATCCGGTCGCGTTCCCGGGGACGCGGCTCCATGATCCGTCGATCTCCGTCACCCCACGCATCCTGCCACCGACGGGCCCGCCGACACCCCCGTCCGGGGGAACAAACCGCGCGGACGGGCGGTCCCGGTGCACCGGGCGCACCCGGGCCGCCCGCGGCGTGCGCCCCCGGCGCCGGACACCCCCGTCCCGACATGCCCGAACATTCCGTTTTACCTAGACTCGGGCTGCGTGAGGCCCACCTCCGGCTCCGTCCCCGGGCCGGGCCCCGGATCCGACTCCGCGCCCCTCCCCGGCACCGGTCCCGATCCCGGCCCCGCGGACGGCATCGCCCCCTTCGCACCCGAGTCCGTGCTGACCGCGGTCGGCACGGGCACCTTCGTGTGGCAGAAGCGGTCCGACACCGCGCGCCTGGACGCCGAGACCGCCAGGCTCCTCGGACTGCCGCCGCACCCGGCGACCCTGCGCACCTCCGCCGTCCGGTGCAGGCTGCACGCCGAGGACTACGTCGAGCTGACCTCCTTGACCTCCCTCGCCCTCGCCGAGGACTCGGTCCTCGAGGCGCTGCTGCGGGTGGTCGACGAGGCCGGCACGGTGCTGCGGGTCGTGTGCGTGCGGATCCGCTCCCTGGAGGCGCCCGGGCCGCTCCGGATCGTCGGGACCGTGCAGGAGGTGCGGGACGAGGACCTCCGGGCCGCGGGGGGCCTGCGGGGTGCGGGGGGCCTGCGGGGCGCGGGGGCCGCCCCGGGCACCGACCCGGCGGCCACCGACCGGAGGCGGTCCCGGGAGGCGTTCCTGCTGGACGCCGGACGCGCGCTCGCCGAGGCCGCCGACACCGAGCAGGTCCTGCAGGTGGCGGCGGGCCTGTCCATGCCGGGCTTCTCCCCCGACGGGCTCGCCGTCTTCGGCGTGGACGCCGGCCGGCTCTCGGTGGTGGGACACCACGGCCAGCTCGACGACGACGTGCTCCCGTTCCTGGACATGCCGCTGGACACCGACTACCCGGCCGCGGTGGCGGTGCGCACCGGCAGGGCCGTCTACCTGCCCACCCCGGAGGCCTACCGGCACCGCTTCCCGGCGATCTGGCCGCTCGTGGAACCCTTCGGCCGCTCCTCCTGGGCGTTCCTGCCGCTCGTCGCGGGGGGCCGCACCGTCGGCGCGTGGATGGCGGGCTTCTCCGAGCCGGTCGACTTCACCCCCGACCGGCGCTCCGTCCTGACCATCGTGGCGCGCATGCTCGCCCAGGCCCTGGAGAGGGCCCGGGTGCACGAGTCCGAACGGGCCCTGGCCGACGGGCTGCAGCGCACCATGCTGCCCGGCCGCATGCCCCGCATCCCCGGCGTGACCATGGCCGCGCGCTACGTGCCCGCCGGCGACGGACTGCAGGTCGGCGGCGACTGGTACGACCTGATCCCCCTCCCCCACGGCCGCTTCGCCCTGGTCATCGGGGACGTGCAGGGGCACGACGTGCGGGCCGCGAGCCTGATGAGCCAGCTGCGGATCGCCCTGCGCGCCTACGCCTCGGAGGGCCACCCGCCCGACGCGGTGCTCTCCCGCGCCTCCCGCTTCTTCAGCGACCTCAACGCAGCGGACCCCGCCGGCTGGCGCTTCGCCACCTGCCTCTACCTGGAGCTGCACCCGGCCCGCGGCACCATCGCCGTCGCCCGGGCCGGCCACCTGGAGCCCGTCCTGCGGCTGTCCGACGGCACGGCGGTCCCCCGGAGGACGGCCGGCGGTCTGCCCCTGGGCGTCGACGCCGAGACCGACTACCCGATCTCCCGGATGCGGCTGGACCCCGGCCAGACCCTGGTGCTGTACACCGACGGGCTGGTGGAGGCCGGCGGGCACAACATCGACAGCGGATGGCGGCGGCTGCGCAAGGTCATCGGCGAGGTGCAGGGGGACGACCTGGAGACACTTGCCGACGAACTGATCGCCGCGGTGCACGGGCCCGCCTCCCGCCGCGACTCGGGCCCCCTGGCCAACCGGCGCGAGGACGACACTGCGCTGGTCCTGCTGCGCCGCGAGGCCACCGGCCGCCGGCACCTCCCGCCGGTGCGGCGCACCGTCCTGACCGTCGCCCAGGACGAGCCGGAGAGGGTGTCCGCGGCCCGCGAGGAGGTCAGGGCGGTGCTGCACGACTGGTCGGTGCCCGACCACGTGGACGCGGCCGAGCTGCTCACCTCCGAACTGCTGTCGAACGTCCTGGTGCACACCGACTGCGACGCCTCGCTGGTGGCCGAGGTCACCGGGGCGAGGGGCCGGCGCCGCCTGCGGGTGGAGGTCCGGGACGCCAGCGACGAGCTGCCGCACCGCCGGCACCCCGGCGAGCTGGCCTCCTCGGGGCGCGGGCTGATGCTGCTGGACATGCTCGCCGACCGCTCCGGGGTGGAGCCCCGCGGCGAGGGCAAGTGCATCTGGTTCGAGCTGTCCGAGGACGGCGGGGACGACGGGGGCGGCGGGGGCGGGGAGGACGGCGGCGGCGGGGGCGGCGGGGCCCGGTCTCCAGGAATGCGTGCGAGTCGTTCATGGTTCAACTAAATTGAGTGCTGAACCTCCTGGAGAAAGGCTCCGACCATGCCTGCCGTGACCGTCGACAACCCCCTGACCCTGCCGCGCGTGACCGCGCCGGCGGACGCCGTGCCCCGCCCCGTGCGGGCGGTGACGACCGCGCCGAGCGGCTTCGAGGGCGAGGGCTTCCCCGTCCGCCGGGCGTTCGCGGGGATCAACCACCGCCACCTCGACCCGTTCATCATGATGGACCAGATGGGCGAGGTGGAGTACCAGCCCGGGGAGCCGAAGGGGACCCCGTGGCACCCGCACCGCGGCTTCGAGACCGTCACCTACATCATCGACGGGATCTTCGACCACCAGGACTCCAACGGCGGCGGCGGCACCATCACCAACGGCGACACCCAGTGGATGACGGCGGGTTCCGGCCTGCTGCACATCGAGGCGCCGCCGGAGCACCTGGTCGCGTCCGGCGGCCTCTTCCACGGCCTGCAGCTGTGGGTGAACCTGCCGGCCAAGGACAAGATGATGGCCCCGCGCTACCAGGACCTCCGCAGCGGCAGCGTCCAGCTGCTGACCTCCCCGGACGGCGGCGCGCTGCTGCGGGTCATCGCGGGCGAGCTGGACGGCCACACCGGCCCCGGCATCACGCACACGCCGATCACGATGGTCCACGCGACGCTGGCACCGGGCGCGGAGGTCACCCTGCCCTGGCGGGAGGACTTCAACGGCCTGGCGTACGTCCTCGCGGGCCGCGGCGCGGTCGGCGCCGAGCGGCGGCCGATCCACCTCGGCCAGACCGCCGTGTTCGGCACCGGTTCCTCGCTGACCGTCCGCGCGGACGACAAGCAGGACTCCCACACCCCGGACCTGGAGGTCGTCCTGCTCGGCGGGCAGCCGATCCGCGAGCCCGTGGCGCACTACGGCCCGTTCGTCATGAACACCAGGGACGAGCTGCTGCAGGCGTTCGAGGACTTCCAGAAGGGCCGGCTGGGGACGATCCCCGCGGTGCACGGGATGTCCCCGGACGGAACGCCCCGGGACGGGATGTAGGACCCGTGCCGGCGGGCCCGCCGACGGGCCCGCCGGCACCCGCGGCCCGGCCGTACGTCGCGGCCCGGCCGTACGCCGCGGCCCGGCCGTACGCCGCGGCTCAGCCGTACATGCTGCGCATGGTGAAGGCGACCATCTCCTCGACAGCCTTGGCGTCGAAGACCATCCGGTGCTCGCCCTCCATGTCCAGGACGAAGCCGTAGCCGGTCGGCAGCAGGTCCAGCACCTCCGCCCCGGTGACGACGAAGTACTTGGAGTCCTTGCCCGCGTAGCGGCGCAGCTCCTTGAGGGAGGTGAACATGGGGATCACCGGCTGCTGCGTGTTGTGCAGGGCCAGGAACCCGGGGCGGTCGCCGCGCGGGCAGTAGACCTTGGAGGTGGCGAAGATGCCCTGGAAGTCCTCGGCGGACATCGAGCCGGTGGTGAAGGCCCGCACCGCGTCCTTGAGGGAGGGCGGCGACGGCTCGGGGTAGAGCGGCTGCTCGTACCCCCCGGGCATCCCGGTGCCCCCCGGCGGCGGCGCCGCGTACTGCTGCTGGCCCGCCCCTGCCGCTGCCGTCTGCTCGTAGCCGTACACGGCAGCAAGAGTAACGAATCACACCGGGGCGGCAGGGGTTGATTATGGTTACTGGCGGGTAGCATCATGAAGATACCCACTGGTAAGTGTTCGAGTGCGAAGTACGCCCTCCCGATCTAACGGAGCCGTCGTCATGGGCCACTACAAATCCAACCTGCGCGACGTCGAGTTCAACCTGTTCGAGGTGCTCGGCCGAGACAAGCTCTACGGCACCGGCCCGTTCGCCGAGATGGACGTCGAGACCGCCAAGAACGTCCTCGAGGAGATCGCCCGCCTCGCGGAGAACCAGCTGGCCGACTCCTTCGCGGACGCCGACCGCAACCCGCCGGTCTTCGACCCGGAGACGAACACCGCGCCGCTGCCGGACACCTTCAAGAAGAGCTACCAGGCCTTCATGGACGCCGAGTGGTGGCGCCTGGGCATCCCGGAGGAGCTGGGCGGCACCGCCGCGCCGCGCTCCCTGGTCTGGGCCGTGGCCGAGCTGGTCCTGGGCGCCAACCCGGCGATCTGGATGTACGCCTCCGGCCCCGCCTTCGCCGGCGTGGTCTTCGAGGAGGGCACCGAGGAGCAGAAGAAGATCGCCCACCGCATGGTCGAGAAGGGCTGGGTCTCCACCATGGTGCTGACCGAGCCGGACGCCGGCTCGGACGTGGGCGCCGGCCGCACCAAGGCGATCAAGCAGGAGGACGGCTCCTGGCACATCGAGGGCGTCAAGCGGTTCATCACCTCCGGTGAGAACGACCTCTCGGACAACATCGTCCACCTGGTCCTGGCCCGCCCCGAGGGTGGCAAGCCGGGCACCAAGGGCCTGGGCCTGTACGTCGTGCCGAAGTACGACTTCGACTGGGAGACCGGCGAGCTCGGCGAGCGCAACGGCGTCTACGCCACCAACGTCGAGCACAAGATGGGCCTGAAGGTCTCCAACACCTGCGAGATGACCTTCGGTGCCAAGCACCCGGCCAAGGGCTGGCTGCTGGGCGAGAACGTCGACGGCATCCGCCAGATGTTCAAGGTCATCGAGTTCGCGCGGATGATGGTCGGCACGAAGGCCATCGCCACCCTGTCCACCGGCTACCTGAACGCCCTGGAGTACGCCAAGGAGCGCGTGCAGGGCCCGGACCTGGCCAACTTCATGGACAAGACCGCGCCGCGCGTCACCATCACCCACCACCCGGACGTGCGCCGCTCGCTGCTCACCCAGAAGGCCTACGCCGAGGGCATGCGCACCCTGGTCCTCTACACCGCCGCGGTGCAGGACGAGGTCCAGACCAAGCTGGCCGCCGGCGAGGACGCCTCCGCCGCCGAGCGCCTGAACGACCTGCTCCTGCCGATCGTCAAGGGCTACGGCTCGGAGAAGTCCTACGAGCAGCTCGCCCAGTCCCTGCAGACCCTGGGCGGCTCCGGGTACCTGCAGGAGTACCCGATCGAGCAGTACATCCGGGACGCCAAGATCGACACCCTCTACGAGGGCACCACCGCGATCCAGGGCCAGGACTTCTTCTTCCGCAAGATCGTCCGCGACCAGGGCCAGGCACTGACCGCCCTGTCCGACGAGATCAAGAAGTTCCTCGCCGAGGGCACCGGCGGCGACGAGCTGGCCACCGCCCGCGAGCAGCTGTCCCAGGCCGCCGTCGACCTCGAGGCGATCGTCGGCAAGATGCTCACCGACCTGGCCGCCACCGAGAAGGACGTCAAGTCCATCTACAAGGTCGGCCTGAACGGCACCCGCCTGCTGCTCGCCAGCGGTGACGTGGTCGTCGCCTACCTGCTGCTGCGCGCCGCCGCCGTGGCCGCGGAGAAGCTGCCGACCGCCTCCGAGAAGGACAAGGCCTTCTACACCGGCAAGATCGCCTCCGCGAAGTTCTTCGCGGACACCGTCCTGCCGCGGGTCTCCGTCGAGCGCGCCATCGCCGAGCGCGTCGACAACTCCGTCATGGAACTGCCCGAAGAGGCCTTCTGACCGCTCCGGACCGCCCGGTGACCGGCAGTAGCCGGTTCCCGGCCGTTCTCCGATCGGTACCGGACGCCCCGTCCTCCCCCGGGAGGGCGGGGCGTCCCGCTTCTATGCTGGTCGGCATGAGCACCCCGTACTTCGACCGCGACCACACCGACGACCTGATCGCCTACCTCGCGGCCAGCCCGTCGCCGTACCACGCGGTCGCGAGCGCGGCCGAGCGCCTGGAGAAGGCGGGCTTCCGGCAGGTGGCCGAAACCGACCCCTGGGAGGGCGGCACCGGCGGAAGGTACGTCGTCCGCGGCGGGGCCCTCATCGCCTGGTACGTGCCGGAGGGCGCCGGCCCGGCCACCCCCTTCCGCGTCGTCGGCACCCACACCGACTCCCCCAACCTGCGCGTCAAGCCCCTCCCCGACACCGGCTCCCACGGCTGGCGCCAGGTCGCCGTCGAGATCTACGGCGGCGTCCCCCTCAACACCTGGCTCGACCGCGACCTCGGCCTGTCCGGCCGCATCGCCCTGCGCGACGGCACCACCCGGCTCGTCATGGCCGACCGGCCGCTGCTGCGCGTCCCCCAGCTCGCCATCCACCTCGACCGCGGCGTCAACGAGGGCATGAAGCTGGACAAGCAGCGCCACCTCACCCCCGTCTGGGGCCTCGGCCCCGTCGACGAGGGCGCGCTGATCCGCCTGGTCGCCGAGGAGGCCGGCGTCGACGCGGCGGACATCACCGGCTGGGACCTGATGACCCACGACGTCCAGCCCCCCGCCTACCTCGGCCGCGACCGCGAACTCCTCGCCGCCCCCCGCCTGGACAACCTGCTCTCCGTCCACGCCGCCACCGCGGCCCTGATCGCCCTGGCCGGCGAGGCGGACGGCGACGGGCAGAACCCGCCGCACATCCCCGTCCTGGCCGCCTTCGACCACGAGGAGAACGGCAGCGAGTCCGACACCGGCGCCCAGGGCCCCCTGCTCGGCAACGTCCTGGAGCGCTCGGTCGCCGCCCGCGGCGGCTCCTTCGAGGACCGCGCCCGCGCCCTCGCCGGCACCGTCTGCCTCTCCTCCGACATGGGCCACGCCGTCCACCCCAACTACGCCGAACGCCACGAACCCGGCCACCACCCCCTGCCCAACGGCGGGCCGATCCTCAAGGTCAACGTCAACCAGCGGTACGCCACCGACGGCACCGGACGGGCGGTCTTCGCCGCCGCCTGCGAGCGGGCCGGCGTGCCCTGGCAGACCTTCGTCTCCAACAACTCCATGCCCTGCGGCACCACCATCGGCCCCATCACCGCCGCCCGCCTCGGCATCAAGACCGTCGACGTCGGCGTCGCCGCCCTGTCGATGCACTCCGCCCGCGAACTGTGCGGCGCCGACGACCCGTTCCTGCTGGCCTCGGCCGTCAAGTCGTTCCTGGAGGCCTGACCGCCCACCGGTATCCTCAGTCGTCGCGCACCCACGCGGGCCGAAGGGGGATACCGGTGGAGTTCCGGCTGCTCGGAGCCGTATCGGTCGACACGGAGGACGGAGAACTCCCGCTGGGGCCGGCGAAGCGCCGCAGCGTGCTCGCGGCGCTCCTGCTGCGCCCCAACACCACCGTCCCCGTGGACCACCTCATCGACGCCCTGTGGGCGGACCGGCCCCCCGCCCACGCGAAGACCGTCGTCCAGGGACACATCTCCCGGCTCCGCGCCCTGCTCTCCACCGGACGGGCGGACGCCTACGGCGTCGAACTGGCCACCCGGGGCGCGGCGTACGTCCTGCGGATGCCGGAAACCCTCCTGGACGCGTACCGGTTCGAAGAGCTCACGGGACTCGCCCGGCAGCAGAAACAGCCCTCGGACAGCATCCTGATGCTGCACGAGGCACTGGCCCTGTGGCACGGCCCCCCGCTCAACGGGGCCGTGTCCGGCCCCCCGCTGGAAGCCGCCGCGCAGGCCCTGGAGGAAGCCCGGCTGACCGCCGTCCAGGACCTCGCGCGGGCCCACGGGAAGCTCGGCGAGCACGACCGGGCGGTCGCCGTGCTGCGCGCCGAAACCGCCGCCCACCCCCTGCGCGAACCGCTGTCCGCGGCCCTCGTGCTCGCCCTGTACCGGGCCGGCCGGCAGTCCGAGGCCCTGGACCACTACCACCGCACCCGCCGGCTCCTCGCCGACGAGCTCGGCGTCGACCCCGGCCCCGAACTCGCCGGCGCCTACGCCCGCGTACTGCGCGCGGAACGGAACGACCGGGACGACCGGGACGACCGGGACCATCGCGGAGGGCAGCCCGGCCGGGCCCCGCACACAGCACCCGGGGACCGCGCGGCCCCCTCCTCCCCCGCGGTGCTCCCCGGCCCCGGCCCCGACACCGGCTCCGCGCCGCACCCGCCCGCGCCCACCTCCCCGTCCACACCGCCGCCCGCGCCCGCGCCCGCGGAAGGACGGGAGGGGCCGGCAGGGGCACCGGCGGGCCCGGGAACGTCCGGCGAGGACGGTGCCGCCGCCCCGCCGCACCGCGCACCCGACCTGCTGCCCCGGGCCTCCGGGACTGTCCTGGGCCGGTCGGCCGAACTGGCGGCGCTGGGCCGCGCCGCCGCGGGCGAGTCCGCCGTGTGCCTGGTCACCGGGCCCACCGGTGTCGGCAAGACGACGCTGGCCGTGCACTGGGCCCACCGGGCGCGCGGCTCCTTCCCCGACGGCCGGCTCTTCGCGGACCTGCGCGGCTTCAGCACCACCGGCGAGGCCACGGCCTCCGACGTGCTCCACGAGTTCCTCACCGCGCTCGGCGTCGCGCCCCGGCACGTCCCCGAGTCCGTCAACGCCGCCGCCGCGCTGTACCGCAGCCTGACCGCGGACCGCCGCGTCCTGGTGGTGCTCGACAACGCCCGCAGCTCCGAGCAGGTCAGGCCGCTGCTGCCCGGCGGACCGGGCTGCGTCACCGTGGTCACGAGCAGGCAGCGCCTGGACGGACTGGTAGCCACCGACTGCGCCCGGCCGCTCCCCCTCGGCATGCTCGGCCCCGACGACGCGACCGCCCTCCTCCGCGCCGCCCTCGGGGAGGAGCGGGTGGCGGCCGAGCCGGAGGCCGCCCGCCGGCTGGCCGTGCTGTGCGACGGCCTCCCGCTCGCCCTGCGGATCGTCGCCGCCCGGCTGGCCACCCGCCCGCAGTGGACCCTGCGGGCCATGGCGGACGAACTCGCCGACGAGCAGAGGCGGCTGAAACTGCTGTCCGCGGAGGACACCGGCGTCGAGGCGGCGCTGCGCCTGTCGGTGCAGCAACTCCCCCCTTCCGCAGGCGTGATGTTCCGCCGGCTCGGCCTGCACACCGGGCCCGACCTGGACCGGTACGCGGCCGCCGCCCTCGCCGGCTGCACACCCGGCCGGGCCGGCGACGCCCTGGAGCAGCTGGCCGCCGCCCACCTCGTCGAGGACTCCGCCCCCGGCCGCTGGACCCTCCACGACCTCGTCCGCCTCTACGCGCGCAGCCTCGCCGACGAGAGCGATCGGGAAGGACTGCTCCGGCTCCTCGACCACTACCTGTGCACCGCGCTGGCCGCCGCAGCGGCGGCCGAACCGGGCAGCCGGCCGTGCTGCACGCTCCCCCCGGACGCGCACCGGCCCACCGTCGCCCCGGACTTCCCCGACCGGGCCCGGGCCATGGACTGGTACACGACCGAACGGGCCAACCTCACCGGCGCGGTCTCCGCCGCGGCCCGGGCCGGGCTCGCCGACCGCGCCTGGCGGATCGCCCTGCTGCTGTGGCCGATGGTCGTCCAGCGGGCCCGCGACGGCTGGACACCGGTGCTGCGCCACGCCCTGGACGCCGCGGTCTCCCTGGGCGACCCCGACGCCGAGTCCCGGGCCTGCACCCTCCTGGGGTGGGTCCTCACCGAGGAGGGCCGCACCGACGAGGCCCTGGAACTGCTCGACCGCGCCCCCGGCCGGGCGGCCGCCGCCGGCGACACCGAGGGCCGGGCCCTCGCCCTGGTCAACCTGGGCTGCGCCCGGGAGAGCAGGGGCGAGGCGGACGAGGCCGTGCGGTGCTGGACGCAGGCCGCGGAAGCAGCCCGCGGAGCGGGCCTCGCCCAGACCGGGATGCTCGCCCTGCACCACCTGGCCCGCCACTTACTGGAGACCGCCGGCGCCCCGCAGGAGGCCCTGGACCACTGCGACCTCGCGCTCGGCCTCGTGCCCGCGGGACAGGCCGAGGCGCGCCGCGTCCTGCTGATGACCACCCGCGGCAGGGCGCTGCTGGCCCTGGGACGGCCCGGCGAGGCGCTGGAGCAGCTCTCCGCGGCCCTGGAGGCGGCGGAGCGGACGCACTTCCACGACGGAGCGGTCCCCGCCCTGGACGGCCTCGCGGAAGCGGCCCGCGCGCTGGGCCGCACGGACGAGGCCGAGGCCTACGCGGAACGGCACCGCAGGGCCCTCGCGGGCACGGCGACGGGCACGACCACGGGCACGACGGCAGGTGGCGGGTAAGGGCCCAGCGGGAGCGCGTTAGTGAGACGTTGGCGGTGCGTTGGTGGCGCACCAACGCACTCCGGGAGTCTCTTCAGCAGAGGGCGCGGCACTCGGTGCCCAAGCCCTGACCAGCAGATTTCCACCAGCACGGGGGAGAACCACCATCATGCGCGCACTCCGTTCCCGCACCGTCCGCCACGCCGCCGTCGCCCTGGCCGCCACCGCCCTCACCCTGGGCCTGACCGCCTGCAACGGCGCCACCGACACCGACGCCGGCGGCTCCACGGGCTCCACCGCCTCCGCCGGCTCCGGCAGCGACTCCGGCGGCTCCGGCGGTGCCAAGGGGCAGACCACGGGAGGCTCCTCCACCGGCGGGTCGTCCTCCGGCGGGAAGCAGGAGGAGGGGGACGTCATGAACGGCGGCGGCTCCGCCGACCGCGGCTCGGGAACCGCCGTCTGCGGCACCGGCGACCTCGAGTTCGAGGTGAAGCCGGTCAGCAGGCCGGTCAACCACGTGCTGCTGGTGGTCACCAACACCTCGGACCGGCCCTGCCACGTGATCGACGCCCCGTACGTGCGCTGGGGCGAGGCCCAGTCCTCCTCCCAGATCGTCGAGAGCTCCGCGCCCGAGGCCGAGCCGGAGCTCGCGCCCGGCGGTTCCGCCTACGCCGGTGTCATGACCTCCTCGGCGGGCGAGGACACCGGCGAGGGCGTGGAGGAGACCGAGGTCACCATCACCCTGCGCGACCTCAAGGGCGGGACCGTGCCCGGCACCCTCAGCGCCTCCACCAACAGCGTCTACATCAGCAACGAGACCGTCACCCACTGGCGGAGCAGCGCCGACGAGGCCCTGACGTACTGACAGCCGCCCTCCCTCCGAAGGCCCCCGACAGGCCGACGCCGCGTCACCCCGCCCTCCCGGAAAGGCATCCCGCGCCCCCGGACACGAAACGGCATGCGTGCCGTCGGTGTTCGGGGGTAGGCGCAGCCCCGAGACGGAACAGACAGCGCAGACAACGCAGGCGGCGCAGACGCGACGACGCCGACGACGGCACGACGGAGGCACGAGATCATGGGTATCGGAGGCTGCATCGGTCTCATAGCCATCGGAGCGATCCTGACGTTCGCGGTGGACCTGGAACTGTCCGGCATCAACGTCGATCTGATCGGGCTGATCATGATGGCGGTGGGCATGATCGGCCTCGCCGTGTACGTGACCATCTTCAAGCGCCGCCGCATGCAGCCGCCGCCCCCGGCGGCCCCGGTCATAGAGGACCACAACTACTACCACTGAGTGCGCGGTGCGCGAGCGCACCCCACGAGCAGCGGCCGCGTTCCCTCGTCCCCCGGGGAACGCGGCCGCTTCGACGTCCCGCTCGCCGGGGGACGCTCAGCCCGCCCCCACTACGCGGGCCAGGTCGTCCTGGTCGGCGCCCGCGCACGGCTCGGCCCCCTTCGGCACACCCCCCTCGGGATCCCCCGCGCGGGACACGGCGCAGACCTGGACGTCGAACGTGTCACCCACCGGCAGCATCGGCGTGTATTTCGTACGGCCGGTGGCCACCTCGGCGCGCTGACGGTCCGCGGGGGAGGTGCTGACCGTCACCGGGTCCCCGGGCCGGGCCCCCGTCAGCTTCCCCCAGACCGCCTTGCACTCCTTGCTGTGCCGGACCTCCACCCGCATCACGCCCGCCTCCCCCTCGGCCAGGGTCCGCGCGTCGTCGCAGCGGGACTCCTTCGGGTCGAGCCCGCGGCAGGTCTCTCCCCCGCAGGCCGGGGAGGCCGGTGAAGCCGGTGAGGCCGAGGGGACGGCCGCGGCCTTCCCGTCGTCCTCCCCGGGGAGCAGCACCCCGAGGACGGAACTCACCACCGCTCCCACGATCGTGACGGCCACCGCGCCGATCAGCGTCTCGGGCCCGTGCCTGCGCACCCACGAGCGGCGGTCCGCCCGGGGTGCCCCGGCCCCGTCCGGTTGCTGCGCGGCACCGTCTGCCGCGGCGTCCGTTCCTTGTGCGTCACCAGCCATACAGGCCTCCCCCGAGGCAGCTCGTCCACATGACAGGGCGTCACATCATAGGCCACTCAGAGGAACAGGGAAATCACTCACAGCAACGAAAGCTGGCCGTTCCCGGTGCCCGGCGGGTACCGACGGGCACCGGGAACGGCCGCCGCAGGTTCCCGTCAGGCGTCCATGCCGGCCAGGACCAGGGGGAGGCGGGTGGCCCCTCCCGGCACCAGGCGGACCGGGACCCCCCAGTCCTGCTGGTGGACGTGGCAGGCCGGGTACTCGACGTCCGGCGCGTCGTCGCAGGACGCCGCCATCGCCGAGACGTGCAGGACCCCTTCGCCGGGACCGTCCGCGGCCAGGACGATCTCGCGGCTCAGGTCCGTGCCCGCGCCCTCGCCGGAAGCGATGAGCTCCGGCGGGGTGGCGCTGACCAGCAGCCGGGTCGAGGGACCGTAGCGGTCGTCCAGCTTCTGCCCGGCCGGGGCGGAGAAGACGACGTCCAGGCGCAGCGCGCCCGGTGCGACCTCGGTGGCCGGCCGCCGGGTGCGGTGCGCCGCGGACTCGACCCGCACCGCCTCCTCGGGCAGCCGCAGCCGGGTCAGCCGGTGGGCGGCGGACTCCACCACCACGACGTCACCGCCGACGAGCACCGCGTCCGACGGCTCGCGCAGGTCGGTGGCGAGCGTGGTGACCTCCTGCGAGACCGGGTCGTAGCGGCGCAGCGCGTGGTTGTAGGTGTCGGAGACGGCGACCGAGCCGTCCGGGAGCGCGGTGACGCCCAGCGGGTGCTGCAGCAGGGCCTGCCCGGCCGCGCCGTCGCGGTGACCGAAGTCGAACAGGCCGGTGCCGACCGCGGTGCGGACCACGAAGCCGGAGCCGCCCTCCTCGCCCTCCCCGTCGGCCCGCTCGACCCAGCGGACGGCCGAGCTCTCGGAGTCCGCGACCCACAGCCGGTCACCGGCCGCCGCCAGGCCGGAGGGCTGGGAGAACCACGCCTGCTCCGCCGGGCCGTCGACCAGGCCCTCGTTGGTGGTGCCCGCCTCGACGGCGACGGTGCCGCGCGCGGGGTCGTAGGACCACAGCTGGTGGACGCCGGCCATGGCGATCCACAGCCGGCCGGCGAACCAGGCCACGTCCCAGGGGGAGGACAGGGCGACCTCGCGGGCCGGGCCGGAGGCCGGCGAGCCCTGCCACCACTGCTGCCCGGTGCCGGCCAGCGTGGTGACCGAGCCGTCCGACAGCCGCACGCCGCGCAGCGCGTGGTTGACGGTGTCGGCGACGACGACGTCGCAGCCGAGCCGCTCCGCCTCCTCCTCCGGCAGCAGCGCCAGCCCCTGCGGCTCGCTGAACCTGGCCTGCTCCGCCGGGCCGTCGGCGAGCCCGCGCTCGCCGCTGCCGATCCGGCGCACCACGGTCTCGCCGTCCTCCGCCAGCTCCACGAGGGCGTGCCGGGTGGAGTCGGAGACCAGGTAGTGGCCGTCGGGCAGCAGCAGCGCCTTGCCGGGGAAGCGCAGGTCGCCGGCGACCGGCTCCGGCGGCACGTACGGGCTGTCGCCGCGGCGCAGGGTGCCCTTCGCCGCGTGCTCGGCCTCCAGTTCGGCGACGAGCTTCTCCAGGGCGTGCGCGTGGCCCTCGCCCGCGTGCTGGGCGACGACGTACCCCTCGGGGTCGATCACCACCAGGGTCGGCCAGGCCCGCACCGCGTACTGCTTCCAGGTGGCCAGCTCGGGGTCGTCGAGGACGGGGTGGTGGACCTCGTAGCGCTCCACCGCGTCCAGGACGGCCCGGTGGTCGGCCTCGTGGACGAATTTGGGCGAGTGCACGCCGACGACCACCACGGTGTCGCGGTGCTTCTCCTCCAGCTCCCGCAGCTCGTCCAGGACGTGCAGGCAGTTGATGCAGCAGAACGTCCAGAAGTCGAGAATCGCGATCTTTCCGCGGAGGTCGGCGAGGGAGAGTTCCGCACCGCCGGTGTTGATCCATCCGCCCCTGCCGACCAGTTCGGGGGCGCGGACGCGCGCACGTGTAGCCATAACGGCGTCCAACCCCGCCGTGTCCGCGGCTATTCCCCGGCCCGACCCGCCCCGCCTCGCCCCTGCCCGTCCCGACCCCGCGGACGGGCGGCCGGACGGGGCCGCGGTCCTCTCACGCCGCGGCGGCCGCGGCGCGGTAGTCGTGGGCGAGCTGCCGGATGTGCTCGCGGGACTCCTCGGGGGACGCCGCGGCCGCGGTGTGCTCGGCCCAGGCCCGGCGGTACCGCTCCAGGTCGTGCTCCCGGTCCAGCAGCGTGCCGGAGGTCAGGTGCTCCAGCCAGACGTAGTCGGCGGACGGCTCGCCCCGCATCGTGAAGATCGTGCAGGGCGGGTACTGGCCGGGTGTGACGGTGCGGCGCAGGGGGAGCACCCGGACCTCCACCCGGGGGTGCTCGGCCATGGCCAGCAGGTGGTCGAGCTGGTCGGCCATGGTGCGCTCCGTGCCGACGACGGAGTGCAGGACGGTGACGTCGAGCACCGCCTCCAGCCTGCAGTCGCCGGCGAGGAACGCCTCCCTGCGCCTCAGTCCGGTGTCGGTCATCCGGAGTGCCTCGTCCTCCGGGCAGTGGCCGCGGAAGACCGCCGCCGTGTACTCCCCGGTCCGGAGCAGGCCGGGCACGAGCCGGGTCTCGTAGGCGCGGACGAGGCGGCTGTCGGCCTCCAGGGTCAGGTAGTCCCTGAGGTCGTCGCGGAGCTGCGCCCCCTTCTCGGCCCACCAGTCGATCCTGCGCGTGTGCGCGGCGAGGCGTTTGAGGGCCTGCCGCCGGACGGTGTCGTGGAGTCCGTAGAGGGTCAGCAGGTGGTCGAGGTCGAGGGGGCGGACGCCGCGCCGGCCGGCCTCGATCTTGCTGATCTTGGGCTGCCCGCACTGCAGTTCCGCGGCGGCGTCCCCCATGGTCAGTCCCGCGGCCTCGCGCAGGCGGCGCAGTTCGGCGCCGAGCCGGCGGCTGCGCACGGAGGGCGTCTCGGTCCGTTCCATGGGGACATGGTGGTCCGGGGGGCCCGTCCGGAGGGGTTTGTTCCGCACGAGCCGCCGGATCGTGTGAAGCATTTTAGGAATACTTGCCAAAGGAATAGTGATCGAGCAGTCTGACCAGTGGTGATCACCAAGGGTGCAAGATCAGGCACTCAGTGCCACCGTGCGTTCCGCCCGCCCGCGCACTCCGGAGGCCCCATGGATCCGACGGCAGCAGCCCCCCACCCGCCCCGGCCGGGCGGCGTACCCCGGCCCCGGAGCGGCCGCCCCGGGGGCGAGTTCCGTCCCGGGGGCGGGCCCCGTCCCGCCGGGTCCCGCACCGGGGCCGGCCGCGAGTGCAGGCTCCAGTTCTCCTACCACCCGCGCCGCCTTCCCCACCTGCGCGGGATGGTGGAGGCGTCCCTGGGGTGCTGGGGCCTGGAGGCCCTGGCGCACGACAGCACGCTCATCGCCACCGAACTGTGCAGCAACGTGCGCCACACCCCGGGGCGGCAGGGCGAGCTCGCCCTGCGCGAGGTGCCCGGCGGCGTGCGGATCGAGGTGCGGGACGGCTGCCCGACCCTGCCGGCCTTCCCGCTCGAGCCCCCCGACCTGTTCCAGGAGGGCGGGCGCGGCCTCTTCCTCGTGGCGACGCAGGCGACGAGGATCGGGGCCGCGCTGCGCCGCGGCGGCAAGGCGGTCTGGGCCGAGGTGTCGCTGTGGACCCAGCAGAGCCTCGACTTCTGAGGCCCGCGGGGGTCGGTCAGCTCGGCCGGGGCGCCGGGAGGCCCAGGACGCGGTCGCGCAGGACGGGGAAGTCGGCGCGGGTCCGCGCCACGAGGGAGGGGTCGATGTCGGCCCGCAGGACCTGCTCGCCGGCCCCGGCCTCGGCCAGCACCTCGCCCCACGGGTCGACGACCATGCTGTGCCCGGCCTGCTCGATCCCCGCGTGGGTGCCCGCCGTGCAGCAGGCCAGCACGTAGGCCTGGGACTCCACCGCGCGGGCGCGGGCCAGCAGGGTCCAGTGGCCGCGCCGGCGGGCGGGCCAGCCGGCCGGGACGACCATCATCCCGGCGCCGGCGTCGACCAGGAGGCGGAACTGCTCCGGAAAGCGCAGGTCGTAGCAGGTGGCCAGGCCCAGGACGGGGGAGGCGCTTCCTGCGGAGGAGGCCTCCCCGGCGTCGGCCTCCCCGGCGGGGGCCGGGACGGAGAGCGGGGCGGTGACGATCCGGTCGCCGCCGCTCATCGCCACGGCCTCGCCGCGGTCGAACCCGAAGCGGTGGATCTTGCGGTAGGAGGCGCGCAGCACGCCGTCGGGCGAGAACAGCAGCGAGGTGTTGTAGAGGTCGGCGCCGTCGCGCTCCACGATGCTGCCCGCGTGCAGCCACACCCCGGCGTCGCGGGCGGCTTCCGACACGGCGGCGGCGGTGGGGCCGTCGAGGGGCTCGGCCGTCTCCTGCCACAGGTCCTCGGAGAAGGCGCCGACGGTCCACAGCTCGGGGAGGACGACGAGGTCGGACCCGGCCTCCTCCCGTACGAGGCCGGCCACCCGGGCGCGACGCTTTTCGACCGATTCGCCGGGGTCGACGTCAATCTGCAGCAACGAAGCGCGCACAGTATCACCCGTCCTGGGGTTGGGACTGTCACATCGGACATACGATCGTCGGCAGAAGCGCTGCCGCAGTACTCGTGCGCAGCGTAACTTAGGCCAACACGACCAGCGCGCTCCGATCGTTCGAGGGGTCTCGTGACCGTCCATCAGAAGCTGCAGTCCTCCATAGACGCCTGGACCCACTCCGTGGAATCCATATCGGAGCTGGTCGCCCCGCTTGCCGAGAGTGAATGGAACCGGGCGACCGAGTGCCCGGGCTGGTCGGTGCGCGACGTCGTCTCGCACGTGATCGGCGTCGAGTGCGAGATGCTGGGCGACCCCCGCCCGATCCACACGCTCCCGAGGGACCTGTTCCACGTCGTCGACGAGTTCTCCCGGTACATCGAGGTCCCGGTGGACGTCCGGCGCTGCCACACCGCCCCGGAGATGACCTCGGAGCTGGAGTACACGATCATCCGCCGCAGCCGGCAGCTGCGGAACGAGTCCCGCGACCCCGGGACGACCGTGCGCGGCCTGATGGGCAAGGACACCACCCTCGACGAGCTGCTGACCATGCGCGCCTTCGACGTGTGGGTCCACGAGCAGGACCTGCGCCGCGCGCTGCGCGTCCCCGGCAACCTGGACTCCCCCGGCGCCCAACTGGTGCGCGACCGGCTGCTGGAGGCGCTGCCGAAGGTGGTCGCCAAGGACGCCGGGGTCCCCTCGGGGTCCTCCGTGGTGTTCGACGTGACCGGCGAGACGGAGTTCATGCGCACCGTGCGGGTGGACGGGCACGGGCGCGGCAGGCTGGACAGCCACGTGACGCTGGCGCCGACCGTGAGCCTGTCCATGGACTGGGAGACCTACCTGCGGCTGGCCTGCGGCCGGGTGCGGCCGGCCGCGGTGCGCGAGCAGGTCAAGGTGGAGGGGGACGCGGAGCTGGCCTCGGCGGTCCTGGCGAACATGGCCGTCACGCCCTGACCCGGAGCGCCGCCGCGGCGCGGTGGCGGCCGGGGGCGGGGGCGGGGGCGGCCGGGGGCGGCCGGGGGGCGCGTGGCGGGACGCCGGGCGCCCGCCCGCCGGCCGCCCGGCTACCGGGTTTCCGGGGCTCCCGCGGGGACGTGGAAGCTCTCCACGCGGCTGGCGGCGACGCGCTGCCGCTCCAGTTCCGCGGCGCGTCCCCGCAGCCTGAGGATCTGGAAGGTGCCGACGGCCTGGACCGCGAAGACGGTGCAGAAGGCGGCCCGGTAGGCGTGCGGCGGGTAGGCCGAGCCGGCCGGGCCCGCGTGGACCAGGTCCAGGACGGCGCCGACGGCGAACAGCGTGATCATCGAGGCCGTGAAGCCGCCGATGTTGACGATGCCGGAGGCCGTGCCGAACCGTTCCGGCGGGTTCGCCGGGCGCGCGAAGTCGAAACCGATCATCGAACCGGGGCCGCAGGCCCCCATGACCAGGCAGAGGGTGACGAGCAGCCACGCGGGGGCGCGGTCACCGGGCCAGGCCAGGACGGCGGCCCAGGCCGCGGCGTTGGCGCCGACGACGCCGAGGGTCAGCGGCATCCGGGCCCCGTGGTGACGTCCGATCACCTGGCCGAAGACCATGCCGAGGACGATGTTGGAGACGACGACGAGGGTGAGCAGGGCGGAGGCCGTGGCGCGGTCCAGCCCCTGGCCCTCGACCAGGTAGGGCAGGCCCCACAGCAGCAGGAAGACCATCCCGGGGAACTGCGTGGTGAAGTGCACCCACATGCCCAGGCGGGTGCCGGGCTCGGCCCAGGCCGCGGAGAGCCGGCCGGCGATCCCCGCGCGGGTGGTCCGTGCGGCGGGGGGCGGCTCGAGGCCCTCCGGGTGGTCCTTGAGGAAGACCAGGACAAGGAGGAGCACCGCGGCACCGCCGACCGCCGTGCCGACGAAGGTCCGGGTCCACCCCGCGGAGTCCAGGAGCCGGACGAGCAGCACGGTGCTGACGAGGTTGCCCGCCATGCCGACGACGGCGGCCACCTGCGAGACCACCGGTCCCCGGCGTGCAGGGAACCAGCACGAGCCCAGCCGCAGCACGCTCACGAACGTCATCGCGTCGCCGCAGCCGAGCACGGCGCGGGCGACGAGCGCGGGCGCGAAGGAGGTGGAGAGCGCGAAGCCGAGCTGCCCCGCGGTGAACAGCACGATGCCCGCGCTCAGCACCTTCTTCGTGCCGAACCGGTCGACGAGCAGGCCGACGGGTATCTGCATGCCCGCGTAGACGAGGACCTGGAGGATCGAGAAGGTCGACAGGGCGGAGGCGCTGACGCCGAAGCGGTCGGCGGCGTCGATCCCGGCCACGCCCAGGCTGCTGCGGTGGACGACGGCGACCATGTAGACGGCGACGCCGATGCCCCAGACGAAGCGGGCCCGGTGCCCGCCGGGGGGCTCGGCGGGGCGGCCGGCGGAGGACCCGGCGGGTGGCGGCCCCGCAGGGGTCCCGGGGGTTTCGGGGGTTCCGGGGGTTTCGGGCCGCGCGGTCACCGGGCGCCGCCGTCCGTGCCGCCCCGGACGAGGGCGCCGACCCGGGTGATGTGCCGGTGGACCGCGGCCGTCGCGGCCCCGGCGTCCCCGCCGCGCAGCGCTTCGAGGATCTCGGCGTGCTCGGCGATGTTCTTGGTGATGCGGTCGGGGTGGGCGTTCATGGTGGCGACGCCCATGCGCAGCTGGCGGTCCCGGAGCTGGTCGTACAGGTGCGACAGGATGCGGTTGCCGGCCGCGCGCACGATCTCCGCGTGGAAGCAGCGGTCGGCCGCCGCGAACGCGGCCAGGTCTCCCGTCGCGGCGTGGCGGCGCTGCTCCTCCAGCAGTTCCTCCAGCCGCCGGACCAGGGAGTCCGCGGCGGGGAACACCCGGCGGGCGGCGTGCTCCTCGACCAGCAGCCGGGTCTCCAGGACGTCCGCGATCTCCTGTGCGGAGACGGGCAGGACCAGCGCGCCCTTCTTCGGGTAGAGCTTGAGCAGGCCCTCCGCCTCCAGGCGCAGCAGGGCCTCGCGCACCGGGGTGCGGGAGACGCCCACGGCGTCGGCCAGGTCGCCCTCGGTGAGGAGGGTGCCGCCCTCGTAACGGCGGTCGAGCACGGCCTGCTTGACGTGGTGGTAGACGCGGTCGGCGGCCGGCCGGCGGACGGCCTGGGCGGGGGCGGGGGTCGCGGCACTCATGATGCACGCATCATAGATACAACAGGGGCGACGAAGCGGGCCCCGTCCGGATTCCGGACGGGGCCTGCGGGCCGGGGCAACCGGGCCGGACGGGCCCGCACGGGCCCGCGGCGGTGCCCGCGCGGGGCCCGTCTCCGGGCCCCGCGGACGGTCACGACCAGGTCATGAACCGCTTGGGGTGCTCCAGGACCGCCGCGATGTCGGCGAGCACCTTCGAACCCAGCTCGCCGTCGACCAGCCGGTGGTCGAAGGAGAGCGCCAGCGTGGTGACGTGCCGGGGCTTGACCTTGCCCTTGTGCACCCACGGCTGCTCCCGGATCGCGCCGAGGGCCAGGATCGCCGACTCCCCCGGGTTGAGGATGGGGGTGCCGGTGTCGACGCCGAAGACGCCCACGTTGGTGATGGTCACCGTGCCGCCGGACATGTCGGCCGGGGAGGTCTTGCCCTCCCTGGCGGTGGCCACCAGGCCGGCCAGGGCCGAGGCCAGCTCCGTCAGGGTCTTCGTCCCGGCGTCCTTGATGTTGGGGACGATCAGCCCGCGCGGGGTGGCCGCCGCGATGCCCAGGTTGACGTAGTCCTTGACCACGATCTCCTGGTTCTCCTCGTCCCAGGAGGCGTTGATCTCCGGGTTGCGACGGATCGCGATCAGCAGGGCCCGGGCGACGAGCAGCAGCGGGTTGATCCGCACGCCCGCCAGGTCCGGGTCCGCCTTGAGCTCGCTCACCAGCTTCACCGTGCGGGTGACGTCCACCGTGACGAACTCGGTGACGTGCGGCGCGGTGAAGGCGCTGGAGACCATGGCCTGCGCGGTGGCCTTCCGCACGCCCTTGACGGGGATGCGGCGCTCCCGGCCGGTCCGGTCCGTCCCGGGTGCCGCTGCCGCCGGGGCGGCCGGGGCGGGGGCGGGCGCCGGTGCGGGGGCTGCGGCGGCCTCGGGCCGCGGGGCGGCCGCGGCGTGCACGTCCTCGCGGGTGACGGTGCCGCCGGGCCCGGTGGGGACCACGGCCGTCAGGTCGATGCCCAGGTCCTTGGCGAGCTTGCGGACCGGGGGCTTGGCCAGCGGCCTGGTGCCGGCGCCGCCGTGCCCGTTGGCACCGGACACGGGTGCCGGTGCGGGCGCGGGTGCCGCCGGAGCGGGCGCGGGTGCCGGTGCGGGCGCGGGTGCCGGTGCGGCGGCGCCGGGCTGCGGCTTGCGGGGGCGGCGCTTGGCGGAGGTGCTGCGCGGCCCGTAGCCGACCAGCACCGAGCGGCGCTCCTCCTTGGGCTCGTCGGCAGGGGCGGGGGCCGGGGCGGCCTGCGGCTCGGCGGCCGGTGCGGGCACCGGGGCGCCGCCGCCCGAGGGGTCGGTGTCGACGCTGATGATGGTGGTGCCCACGTCGACCGTCGTGCCCTCCTCGAAGCGCAGCTCGTGCACCACGCCGTCGAAGGGGATGGGCAGTTCGACGGCGGCCTTGGCGGTCTCGACCTCGCAGACCACCTGCCCGTCGGTGACGGTGTCGCCGGGGGCGACGTACCACTTGAGGATCTCGGCCTCGGTGAGCCCCTCGCCCACGTCGGGCATCTTGAACTCACGGAAGCGCTGCGTTGTGGCAGTCACGGTCACAACATCTCCTCGCTCTCAGAACGCCAGGGCGCGGTCGACGGAGTCGAGCACGCGGTCCAGACCCGGCAGGTACTCCTCCTCCAGGCGGGACGGCGGGTACGGGGCGTGGAATCCGCCGACCCGCAGCACCGGTGCCTCGAGGTGGTAGAAGCAGCGCTCGGTGATCCGCGCGGCGATCTCCGCACCCGTGCCGAGGAACACCGGCGCCTCGTGCACGACCACCAGCCTGCGGGTCTTCTCCACGGACTTCTGCAGGGTGTCGAAGTCCACGGGGCTGAGGGTACGCAGGTCCACGACCTCCAGGCTGCGGCCCTCCCCGGCGGCGGCCTCGGCGGCCTCCAGGCAGACCTTCACCATCGGGCCGTAGGCAGCCAGCGTCAGGTCGGTGCCCTCCCGGGCGACCCGCGCCCGGTGCAGGTCCTGCGGGACCCCGTCCTTGTGGACCTCGCCCTTGTCCCAGTAGCGGCGCTTGGGCTCGAAGAAGATCACCGGGTCGTCGCCGGCGATCGCCTGCCTGAGCATCCAGTAGGCGTCCGCCGGGTTCGACGGGGAGACGCACTTCAGGCCCGCGACGTGGGCGAACAGCGCCTCGGGGGACTCGCTGTGGTGCTCGACCGCGCCGATGCCGCCCGCGAAGGGGATGCGGACGACCACCGGCAGCTTGACCTTGCCCAGCGACCGGGCGTGCATCTTCGCCAGCTGCGTCACGATCTGGTCGTACGCGGGGAAGACGAAGCCGTCGAACTGGATCTCCACCACCGGGCGGTAGCCGCGCAGGGCGAGGCCGACGGCGGTGCCGACGATGCCGGACTCGGCGAGCGGGGTGTCGATCACCCGGTCCTCGCCGAAGTCCTTCTGCAGTCCGTCGGTGACCCGGAAGACGCCGCCGAGCTTGCCGACGTCCTCCCCCATGACGAGGACCTTGGGGTCGGAGTCCATCGAGTCGCGCAACGCCTCGTTGAGGGCCTTGACGATCGTCATCTGCGCCATGATCAGTGCCCCTCCACGAACGATGCCAGGTACTCGGCGAACTGCGCGCGCTCCTCGTCGACCAGCGCGTGGCCGTCGGCGTAGACGTTCTCGAAGATCGCCATGGTGTCGGGGTCGGGCATCTGCCGCACCCCTTCGCGCACGCGCTTGGCCAGCTGGTCGCTCTCGGCCTCGACGGCGGCGAAGAAGTCGTCGTCGGCGTGGCCGGCGCGGGTCAGGTGGGCGGCGAGGCGGGCGATGGGGTCCTTCTTCTCCCAGTCGGCCAGCTCGCTGTCCGCGCGGTAGCGGGTGGAGTCGTCGGAGGTGGTGTGGGGGGCCATCCGGTAGGTGAAGGCCTCGACCAGCATGGGGCCGTTGCCGGAGCGGGCGTGCTCCAGCGCGGCCCGGGTCACGGCGAGGACGGCGAGGACGTCGTTGCCGTCGACCCGCACGCCGGGGAAGCCGAAGCCGGCGGCGCGCTGGTAGATCGGCACCCGGCTCTGCTTCTCGGTGGGCTCGGAGATCGCCCACTGGTTGTTCTGGCAGAAGAAGACCACGGGGGCGTTGTAGACGGCGGAGAAGGTGAACGCCTCGGCCACGTCGCCCTGGCTGGACGCGCCGTCGCCGAAGTAGGCGATCACGGCGGAGTCCGCACCGTCCTTGGCCACGCCCATCGCGTAGCCGGTGGCGTGCAGGGTCTGGGAGCCGATGACGATGGTGTAGAGGTGGAAGTTGTTGCTGTTGGGGTCCCAGCCTCCGTGGTTGACGCCGCGGAACATGCCGAGCAGGTTCAGCGGGTCCACGCCGCGGCACCAGGCGACGCCGTGCTCGCGGTAGGTCGGGAAGACGTAGTCGTCGTTCCGCAGCGCGCGACCGGAGCCGATCTGCGCGGCCTCCTGGCCGAGCAGGGAGGCCCACAGGCCCAGTTCCCCCTGGCGCTGCAGGGACGTGGCCTCGGCGTCGAAACGCCGGGTGAGCACCATGTCCCGGTACAGGCCCCGCAGCTCCTCGGGGGTCAGGTCGATGGAGTACTCGGGGTGCTCCACCCGCTCGCCCTCGGGGGTGAGCAGTTGGACCAGTTGCGGTTCGTCCCCCGACGTCGGTACTCCGCCGGGCGCGCTGGGCGCCACGGCACTGCTGTCCACGGTCACGTCCACTCCTCCGTCGTTCCGGCCCCCGGGGTCTTCCGGCGACCGGTTCGGCTCGCCCGGTCCGGGCTGACGCACGGGGTGTGTGCGTGGCCGCTCCGGGCGATGACAGGTGTCCCGTCCGGCGACCCGCAGAAGGAACGTTACCCATTGTGGGTACAAGCGCGCGAAGGGCACTCTTGCTCCTGTTTTGCTTTGAATTCCTAGTAAATGCCGTCTCCGCGGGCTGTCGGGACAACGGGAGGTTATCCCGCGGGGTCGCCCCGCGTAAGGGGGTCAAGGGAAGATCGTTTGCGACTCCCGGTGATTGAAACCGAAAGGAAATATCGACGGTTTTCCGCCGGATGACCGGTTCGCCGTCCGCTCGCGCCCGAACGGGCCGCGATCACGGGCGCCGCGCGGAGTTGATCTACGATCGGCGCCGTGACTGGCAGTAGCACGGCAACTCCGCCGCTCCCCGCCGGCACCCTGAGCGCCGTCACCCGCCACTACCGGGCCGGCGAACCGCAGTCCTGCGAGCCCGTCGCGCACGGCCTGCTCAACCGGGGTTACCGGCTCTCCACCTCGCGGGGCGAGTTCTTCCTCAAGCACTACCTCGACGGCGACGAGGCCCTCATCGCCCGGCAGCACCGTGCCACCCTGCGCCTGGAGGGCATGGGGCTGCCCGTCGCCCCGCCCCTGCCCGCCCGCGACGGGCGCACCGTCACCGTCCTGGACGGCCGCCGCTTCGCGCTCTACCCGTGGATCGAGGGACGGCACCGGGAGGGCGTGGAACTGAGCGTGGAGCAGTCCCGCCGCCTCGGCTCGCTGCTCGGCACCGTCCACACCTGCCTGGCCCGGGTCCAGCAGGCCGTCGAGCAGCCGCCGTCCCGGGAGAGCGCCGACCCCGCCGACACCCACCGGCTGATCGGCGACCTGCTGGGCCGGATCCGGCAGCGGGACCGCCGCGACGCCTTCGACCGCCTCGCCGAGCGGCGGCTGGCCGAGCGCCGGGAACTGCTGGAGCGGCACGCCCACCGGCGGCCGCGGGCCGGCACGGAACCGGCCAGCGGCTGGGTGCACGGCGACTTCCACCCGCTGAACGTCCTCTACCGGGGCCCCGAACCGGTGGCGATCGTGGACTGGGACCGCCTCGACGTCCAGCCGCGGGCCGAGGAGGCGGTCAGGGCGGCCGCGATCTTCTTCCTCCGGCCCGGCTGCGGCACCCTGGACCTGGACAAGGTGCGCGCCTACGCGCGGGCCTACCGCCGAACCGCCCGGGCGTCCGCCGGGGAACTGGCCGCCGCCGTGCACCGCGTCTGGTGGGAGCGGCTCAACGACTTCTGGATGCTGAGCTGGCGGTACCAGCTGCAGGACCACCGGACCGACCCGCTCTTCCCGGCCGCGGCGGCACTGGTGGTGTGGTGGACCCGCGAGTACGACGCGGTGCTGGCCGCCTTCGCCCGCTGACCCGCGGACCGGGGACTGCGGACCGGGGGCCGCGGGCCTGCGGGTCGGCCGACCCGCGGACCCGCCGACCCGCCGGGCCACGGCCCCGCGGCCCCCGGCCGGTCAGCCGCCGGTGCTGCCGTCGATGACGCCGCCGGTGTCGGCCCCGCCCGCCGGGTCGGCACCGCCCGCACCGTCCGTCGTGCCGGTGGTCGTGTCACCGGTGGTCTCGCCCGTGGTGGTCTCGCCCGTGGCGGTCTCGCCGGAGGAGCCCCCGGTGCTGCCGCCGGTGGACCCGCCGCTGCCGCCGCTCCCGCTCGTCGTGCTCCCGCCGGAGTTCGTGGGACCGGAGGTGTCCGGCGGCGCGGCCGACCCGGTGTCCTCGCTCGGGGAGGGCGTGGGGCTGTAGTAGCCGCCCCCGCCGCCGGGGTTGGTGTTCCAGCCCCCGGAGCCGGTGTCCCCGGTCTCGGGAGCGGACGTCCCGGAGGAGGGTTCCTCCGTGGGGTCCTTCTTCTCGCTCTTGGTGACGCTGGGCTTCGGGTCCTTCTCGGGCTCCTTGCCGGAGTTGTCGTCGGGGCTCACGGCGAACCAGACGCCGAGCGAGACGGCCAGCACCGCGGCGACCACGAACAGCACCGCCTTGCCCCAGGGGCTCCCGCCCCGGCCGCCGGCCGGCGAGGCCCCGGAGGGGTGCTCGCCCCCGGGCGGGCCCATCAGCAGCGGCGGCCTCAGCTCCGCCGTGCTGTTGAACTTCATCGTGGACGCGACGGGGCTCTCGCCGTGGGCCGCGCCGACGGCCGCCGTGCCCGCGGCCGGGGTGGCGCCGACGTGCCCGGTGCCCCAGGCGCCGGTGTTGCCGCCCACGTCGTTGAGCATGCGCAGCGCGTACTGGACCTCGCCGCGCATCTCCTCGGCGCTCTGGTAGCGGTCGTCCGGCTCCTTGGCCAGCGCCCGCAGCACCAGTCCGTCCAGCTCCGGCGGCACCCGGTCGGAGACCTCCGAGGGCACCCGCGGGTCGTCCTGCACGTGCTGGTAGACCACCGACAGCGGGGTCTCGCCGGTGAAGGGGGGCCGCAGCGCCAGCAGTTCGTACAGCAGGCAGCCGACGGCGTACAGGTCGGAGCGGGCGTCGACGGCGCGGCCGAGCGCCTGCTCCGGGGAGAGGTACTGCGGGGTGCCCATGACCATGCCGGTCTGGGTCATGGTGCTCTGCGCCCCGTGCAGGGCACGGGCGATGCCGAAGTCCATGACCTTGACCGCGCCGGTGTTCGTGATGATCACGTTCGCGGGCTTGATGTCGCGGTGGACGATGCCGTGGTGGTGGCTGTATGCCAGGGCCTCCAGCACGCCGGAGACGATGATCAGGGCCTGGTCGACCGGCGGCGCCTCGGAGTTGAGAAGCAGGTCCCGGATGGTGTTGCCCTCGACCAGCTCCATGACGATGTACGGCACGGTGTCGCTGCCGACGACGTCCTCGCCCGAGTCGTAGACGGCCACCACCGCATGGTGGTTCAGCCCGGCCACGGCCTGCGCCTCACGCGTGAAGCGGGCCTTGGAGACCGGGTCCTCCGCCAGGTCGGCGCGCAGGAGCTTCACCGCGACGGTGCGCCCGAGACGGACGTCCTCCGCGGCGAACACCTCCGCCATGCCGCCGCGCCCCAGCCGGCGGGTCAGCCGGTAGCGGCCCTCGCCGACCACGCCTCCGTTGCCCCACTGCTGCGGGGAGTCGGGCACCCCGGCGCCGTCCGAGCCGGGGCCGCTGGGCTCCCCGGCGGATTGCGTCTGTGCCATCAGTCCTCGCCGTCGCTCATCGGCCGTTCACGGTCCACTACCGAAGAACGCTACCGCCTCCGGGCGGGGCCGTGGGACCCGCGGCCGGATGCACGGGCCGCGCGCACGCGGTCGTGCGCCGGTTCGAGCGGCCGGAAGGGCCCCCGGTAGCGTAGGGCACCGCCGCAGGTGACGGATCGGTGAAGCAACTTGACGTGTCCGTGCACTACGGCAGACTTGGCGGACGGGATACGGACGGGCATGACCAGCATGGGGTGCAGCGCAGTGCGCCGAGGGGGAACCAGATGACCGCGACCGGCGCGCACGACGGCCAGCAGACCGATCCGGGCGGGGGTCGCTCCTTCGGAAACGGCCGCTACCAGCTGCGCAGTCTGCTCGGTGAGGGCGGCATGGCCTCGGTCCACCTCGCCTACGACACCGTGCTGGACAGACCGGTCGCCGTCAAGACGCTCCACACCGAACTCGGGCGCGAGCAGTCCTTCCGGGAGCGCTTCCGCCGCGAGGCCCAGGCCGTCGCCAAGCTCAACCACACCAACATCGTCTCGGTGTACGACTCCGGCGAGGAGCCCGGCACCGACGGCGGCGCCGCCACCCCGTACATCGTCATGGAGTACGTCGAGGGCAAGCCGCTGCGCCAGGTGCTGGACGAGGACGTCGCCGAGCACGGTGCGATGCCCACCGAGAAGGCGCTGAAGATCACCGCGGACGTGCTGGCCGCGCTCGCCGCGAGCCACGAGATGGGCCTGGTCCACCGCGACATCAAGCCGGGCAACGTCATGGTGACCAGGCGCGGTGTGGTCAAGGTCATGGACTTCGGCATCGCCCGGGCCCTGCAGTCCGGCGTGACGTCGATGACCCAGACCGGCATGGTGGTCGGCACCCCGCAGTACCTATCCCCGGAGCAGGCGCTCGGCCGCGGCGTCGACGCCCGTTCCGACCTGTATTCGGTGGGTTGCCTGCTCTTCGAGCTGCTGACCGGCCGCCTGCCCTTCGACGGCGACTCGCCCCTGTCGATCGCCTACCAGCACGTCCAGGAGGAGCCCCCGGCCCCCTCCTCCGTCAACCGCGCCGTGCCCCCCGCCGTGGACGCCCTGGTCGCCCGCGCGCTGAGGAAGAACCCGGCCGACCGCTTCCCGACCGCCGAGACGATGCAGGAGGAGGCCCAGCGGGTCGCCTCCGCGGCCAAGGGCGGCAACACCCCGCTGGTGATCGGCGAGGGCCCGCGGGCCCACGGCGCCGGCGGCGGCGAGGGCATCTCCTCGGCGGTCTTCCCCCGGGTCCAGGCCGACCTGGGCACCCCGCCGCCCCAGGTGCAGACCCCGTACCGGCCGCAGGGCGGCTACCCCACCCCGCACCCGCAGCAGGGCGCTCCGCACCACCCGATGGCCGGGCCGATGGGCCCCTCGACGCCGCCTCCCGGACCGATGGGGCACTCGACCCCGCCGCCCGGACCGGTCCCGCACCAGCCGCACCCCGCCCCTGCGCCGATGGCCATGAGCATGGGGCCCGGCGGCCCGGGCGGCCACGGCATGCACACCCCGCCGCCGGCGCCGGCGTTCAACCCGCAGCCGCAGAACCCCCAGTCGGGCGGCAACGGGTGCTCGACCGCGCTGATCATCGTCGGCAGCGTCATCGGCGTGCTCATCCTGATCGTCGTGATCATCGTGTCCGCCGTCGCCAACTCCGACGACACCAAGACCGGGAGCAGCGGCGGCAGCACCGGCAGCACCGGCTACGAGCCGGACGACAGCGGCGACAGCGGCGGCACCGGCGAGGAGGACTCCCGCGACACCGGCGGCAGCAGCGGCGGCTCCTCCGACGGCAACCCCGCCCGCCCCGCCGTCGAGACCTCCGACTGCACCGAGGCCAGCGAGTCGTACATCGAGGAGGACGCCGTCTCGATGCCCGAGTTCACGCTGAAGGACGCCGCCTCGGTGCGCGCCTGCATCAAGGCTGCGGGCTGGAAGTACGAGGAGAAGACGATCGACGAGGACCTGTGGGGCAAGGGCACCGTCATCGAGCAGTCCCCGGCCAAGTACAAGCCCCTCGGCGACGGCGACACCGTCACCATCTGGGTGTCCACCGGCAAGGCCGCCGAGTAGGACACGGCGGGCACCGGGCCGCTGCGGCGGACACCGGAGCGGCGCACGAAACGGTGGGCCGGGCGGCGCGGACGCGCCACCCGGCCCACCGTCGTCGCGGAACCCCGCAACCCGGGCCGGGGCCCTTACAGGTACGGGCCGGGCCCTACAGGTACGGGCCGGACCGGCCGCCCTGCTCCTCGGACTGCTCCGGGCCGAGGGCACCGGGCGGCAGGGCCCGCCGCATCTGCTCCAACTGCGCGCGGGCGGCCATCTGCTGGGCGAACAGGGCGGTCTGGATGCCGTGGAAGAGGCCCTCCAGCCAGCCGACCAGCTGGGCCTGGGCAATCCGCAGCTCGGCGTCGCTGGGCACCGAGTCGTCGGTGAACGGCAGGGACAGCCGCTCCAGCTCCTCGACGAGCTCGGGGGCCAGGCCCTGCTCCAGCTCCTTGACCGAGCCGGCGTGGATCTCCCTGAGCCGCACCCGGCTGGCCTCGTCGAGAGGTGCCGCCCGCACCTCCTCCAGAAGCTGCTTGATCATGCTGCCGATCCGCATGACCTTGGCGGGCTGCTCGACCATGTCCGTCACCGGGGTCTCGCGCGGTTCCTCGTCGCCGTCGCCGCCGGGGGCCACGCCGCCGAGGGCCATGCCGTCGGGACCGACGACCAGGATCTGCGGGCTCTCCTGCGACCGTTCGTTCATCGGCATCTCCATGCGGCCCATTGTCCCGTACGCGGTCCCGCCCGGGGACGCGGGTTCCGGCCCGGGCCCCGGGCCGCACGCCCCGGGCCCCCAAGGACCCCGCGCCGGATCCCGGAGGGCCCCGCGCCGGGCCGCCGCACGCGTCAGCCGCCGCGTCCGGCCAGGAGGTCCTCGCAGCGGTCGAGCCAGCGCATCTCGGCCTCGGCCCGCAGGACCAGCCGCTCCATGACCAGCAGCCGGGCCGTGCCCTCCGGGTCCGCGGCGCCCCCCGGCGCCGGAGCGGCGAGCGCCTCGTCCCTGCTCCGCACGCGCTCCCGGACGGTCTCGGCGGTGCGGCGCCGCTGGGCCCGGACGACCTCCCGGACGTCCACCCCGGGGGTGGTGGCCGCCATGGCGAGCTTGATGGCGAGCTCGTCGCGCGGGGACCCGACGGGCCCGGCGGGCGTGCCGAACCACGACCTCAGCTCGGCACGGCCCGCTTCGGTGACGGCGTAGAGCGAGTGGCCGGCCTCGTCCTCGCCCGCGGCCGCGACGAGGCCGTCCCGCTCCAGGCGGCCCAGGGTGGTGTACACCTGACCGACGTTCAGCGGCCAGGCGGAACCGGTCCGGGCCTCGAACTCGGTGCGCAGCTGGTAGCCGTAGCGGGGACCACTGTCGAGCAGGGCGAGCAGCCCGTGGCGGATGGACATGGCCGGTGTGTATACCGAGTATGCGGCCGGGGGGACAAGGCGGGGGACAAATGGCGCGTACCGCCCGGCCGGAGGAGCCGGCGCCGGAGGGACGGGCCGCCCGGGGCGAGCCGCAGGGACAGCCGCAGGAGAGGGGAGCCCGGGCCCCGGGAAAGGGGAGCCCGGGCCCCGGGCGCGTCAGGGGGTCATGGGGTCAGGGGGTCAGGGCCGGCAGGTCAGGGGGTCAGGAGGATCTTGCCCACGTGGCCGGAGGCCTCCACCACCCGGTGGGCCTCGGCCGCGTCCCGCATCGGCAGGACGCGGTCCACCACCGGGCGGACCCGGTCGGTCTCCACCAGCGGCCACACGTGCTCGCGGACCGCCGCCACGATCGCGGCCTTCTCGTCCAGGGGCCGGCCGCGCAGCGAGGTCGCGGCCACCGCGCCGCGCTTGTTCAGCAGCTTGCCGATGTTCAGTTCGCCCTTGACCCCGCCCTGCATGCCGATGATCACCAGCCGTCCGTTGACGGCCAGGGCGTCGACGTTCCGGTCGAGGTACTTGGCGCCCATGATGTCCAGGATCACGTCCGCCCCGGCTCCGTCCGTGGCCTCCCGGACGCGCTGCACGAAGTCCTCGGTGCGGTAGTCGACCAGGACGTCGGCGCCCAGCTCGCGGCACCGCTCCAGCTTCTCCGGGGTGCCCGCGGTCACCGCCACCGTGGCGCCGACCGCCTTGCCCAGCTGGATCGCCATCGTGCCGATCCCGCTGGACCCGCCGTGCACCAGCAGGGTCTCCCCGGGCCGCAGGTGGGCCACCATGAACACGTTCGACCACACCGTGCACGCCACCTCCGGCAGGGCGGCCGCCGTCACCGTGTCCAGGCCCTCGGGGACCGGCAGCAGCTGGCCGACCGGCACCACCACCTTCTCGGCGTAGCCGCCGCCCGCGAGCAGCGCGCACACCTCGTCGCCCACCGACCAGCCGCCGACCCCGTTGCCCGTCGCCACGATCCGGCCCGAGCACTCCAGGCCCGGGTAGGGGGACGATCCGGGCGGGGGGTCGTAGAAGCCCTGCCGCTGGAGGAGGTCCGCGCGGTTGACGGCCGAGGCGGCCACCTCGACGAGCACCTCGCCGTCGCCGGGCACCGGGTCCGGGACCTCCGCCCAGACCAGCGCCTCGGGGCCTCCGGGTTCGGGAATCGTGATCGCATGCATGGGCGGGAGGCTACCCGCCCCTCCTGCGGCTCACCGGGTCTGCTGGTCCCCGTTCCTCCGCGTGGGCTCTGCCGAGGAGCGGCGCACCGTGATGACCCGGTCGGTGGGCTCCAGCACCGCGGCGTCCGGCTCGTCGTACCGCAGGAGGCGGTGGCCGCGCAGGACGGCGATGACCAGGTCCTCGCAGGCGCGCGGCGACTTGCCGGCCTCCGCCTTGGTCACCGTGCGCTCCATCAGGTCCAGGCCGCTGCCGTAGGTGATCAGGTCCTCCATCACCTCGCCCGCGCTGGGGCTGAGCATCGACATGCCCAGTATCCGGCCGGCCGCGCTGGACGTGGTGACGACCGCGGTGGCTCCGGACTGGCGCAGCAGCGGGACGTTCTCCTCCTCGCGCACCGCCACCACGATCCGCGCCGCCTTGTTGAGCTGGCGGGCGGTCAGCGTCGCCAGCACGGCCGTGTCGTCGCGCTGGGCGGCGATCACGATCTCCCGGGCCCGCTGCGCCTCGGCGCTGATCAGCACGGTGCTGCGGGTGCCGTCGCCGACCACGGCGGTGAAGCCCTCGGCGTTGGCCGCCTCGGTGACCTTGCGGCTCGGGTCGACGACCACGATCCGCTCCTTGGGGACACCGCGCCCTATGAGGGTGGCCGCGGCGGACCGCCCCTTGGTGCCGAACCCGACGATGACGGTGTGGTCGCGCATCTGCTTCCTCCAGCGGGCGAGCCGGATCTGCTCGCGGGTGCGTTCGGTCAGCACTTCCAGGGTGGTGCCGACCAGGATGATCAGGAAGAGCACCCGCAGCGGAGTGATGACGAAGATGTTGGTCAGCCGGGCCGAGTCGCTCTGCGGGACGACGTCGCCGTAGCCGGTGGTGGACAGCGTGACGGTCGCGTAGTACGCCGAGTCCAGCAGGCTCAGGGGGTTGTCGTCGGCGCTGTCCTTGTAGCCCGCGCGGTCGAGGTAGACGATCAGGACGGTCAGCAGCAGCACGCCGAGGGCCATGGCCAGCCGCCGCGCCACCTGGCGCTGCGGCGGCGCGAACACGCGGGGGAAGGTGACCCGGTAGCCGGCAGCGGAGTCGTCCGGCTCCTGCTGCTCCTGATGTCCGGGGTGCGTCAGCACACGCTCTCCAGGATCTCGGTCTCGGTACCGGCCGCGGCCCCGCCGGGCGGGACGACGGCGAGTCCGTCGGCCGCAGCCACTCCCCGAAGCATGGCAGGCCCGTTGAAGCGCAGCGGCACCGCCTCCCCGCCCGCGCCCCCGTGCGTCCCGCGCAGGACCACCGGCACCAGCCGGGTGCTCGTGGGGTGCCCCGGCACCGCTGCCGCCAGCGGCACGCGGCGCCGCGGCCGGAGGGGGCGGCCGGCGAGCGCGTCCAGCAGGGGCACGGCCAGCGTGAGGACGCCCGAGACCGCGGCGAGCGGGTTCCCCGGGAGCCCCACCAGGTGGCGGCCGCCGGGGAGGGCGGCGAGCAGCATGGGGTGCCCCGGCCGCACGGCCACGCCGTCGACGAGGAGCCGGGCGCCGAGCCGCTCCAGCACCGGGTGCACGAAGTCGACCGGCCCGCCGGCCGTCCCGCCCGTGGTGACGACCACGTCGGCGGAGCTGCCGGCGACCGCCCGGTGGAGGGCCTCGGCGTCGTCCTCGACCCGGCGCGACGCCACCACCTCGGCCCCCAGGTCCTCCAGCCACGGGGCGAGCAGCGGCCCCAGCGCGTCCCGCACCCGCCCGTCGCGGGGCAGCCCGGAGTCCAGCAGTTCGTCGCCGAGGACGAGGAGCTCCACGGCCGGGCGGGGAACGACGGCCAGCTCGTCGTAGCCGGCCGCCGCGGCGAGACCGAGCACCGCCGGGGTGACGAGGACGCCCGACGGCAGCAGTTCGTCGCCGGAGCGGCACTCCTGGCCGCGCGGCCGCACGTCCTGACCGGGGGCGGGCGCGCCGCGCAGCGCGTGCAGGACCTGCGGGCCCGGCTGTGTGTGCGGCTGTGTGTGCGGCACGCCCGGTTCCGACGGCTGCCGGTGCGACGGTTCCGGGCCGGTGACGCGGCCGTGTTCGCGGCGGAGCACGCCGGTCGCCCCGGGCGGCAACGCCGCGCCGGTGGCGATCCGGACGGCGGTTCCGTCCTCCAGCGGCCCGTCGGCCGACTCGCCGGCCAGCACCTGGCCCGTCAACCGCCAGGGCCCGGGGCCGGCCACCGCCCACCCGTCCATCGCGGACGAGTCGAACGAGGGCAGGTCGGTGAGTGCCTCCAGGGAGGTGGCGAGCGTGCAGCCCAGTGCCTCGGCCGACGGCACCGTCACGGCCGGCAGCGGCCGGGCCGCCCGCGCGGCGGTCCGGCGCGCCCCGTCCCAGTCGGCGTCGTGGGCGGCACTGCCGTGAGCGCCGTGGTGGTGGGCGCTTCGGTGGTGGGTGCCGTGGTGGGCGCCGCCGTGGTGGACGCGGCCGTCGTCCCGGTGGTCCCCGCACGCCGCGGGCTCCCCGGCGGTCCCGGCGCCGGCACGGTCCGGGGAGCCGCCCCGGCCGTCCGGAGCCCCGGACCGCCGCGCGGAGATCCTGGCGAGCGCCAGCAGGTCGTCCTCCTCGGCGCCCCCGGGCTCCGCGTTCCCGCCCCGGACACCCGCGTGCGGGCCCGGGGGCGCGCCGCCCGCGGCGGGACCGCGACGCGGAGCGGAGCCGGAAGCCGGTCGGGGACCGGGGTTCATCCGGACCCGCCCGGCCGTTCGCCGGCCGCCCAGCGTTCGGCCAGCGCGGCGGCCTTCCGGGCCGCCTCGGCGACCGCCTCGGGCCCGCCCCCGGCCTTGGCCGCCGCGTAGCCGACCAGGAAGGTGGTCAGCGGCGCGGCGGGCCGGTCCACCCCGTGGGCGGCGTCACGGGCCAGGTCGAGCAGGCCCTTGACGTCCACCTCGAGTTCCTCGATGCCGAGTTCGGCCTTCGCGGCTGCGGTCCATTCATTCAGCACGGGATCCATCGTCGCCCATCCGTGCCCGGGCCGCCGACAGGTCCTCCCAGGTGTCGCAGTCGAACGCCGCTCCCGCCGGGTCGGGCACGCGGCGCAGGCCGAGCTCCGCGGTGAGCAGCCGCAGCGGGAGCCCGGCCAGGGTGCCGTGCTCCGCGTGCAGCAGTCCGAGTTCCCGCCGCAGGGACTCGGTGCGGTAGGCGCCGGCCAGCGGCTGGTCGCGGCGGTCCGCGTCGACCAGGACCGCCCCGTCCCGGGGTTCGCCCTCTTCCCCCGCCGCGGGACGCGTGCCCGGTTCCGGCTCCGTGCACGCCGCGACGAGGACGCGCACCACCTCCGGGGTGAGGAAGGGCAGGTCGGCCGCGAGCACCACCACGACGTCCGCGGTGACGGCGGCGACCCCGGCCGCCAGGGCCGGCAGCGGGCCGCCGCCGGGCGGGTCCTCGCGCGCCCAGGTGACGGGGCGTCCGGTGGGCCTCCGGGGGCCGACCACCACGGCCCGGCGGGCGGCGGCGCAGGCCGCCAGCACCCGGTCCAGCAGGGTGGTGTCCCCCACCGTCAGGGACGGCTTGTCCGCCCCGCCGAGTCTGCGCGCGGCTCCGCCGGCGAGGACGACCGCGTCGTACGGGGGGAGGGGCGGCTTCGGCATGCCCCGAGTATCCCCCGGGCGGGCGGTGCCGCCGGGCCGGTCGGGACGGCCCGGCGGCACCCCTTCCGCCTCACAGGTCGCGCAGCAGCCGCACCGGGTTCTCCACGCAGTCGGCGACGAAGCGCAGGAAGCCTCCCGCCGCGCCCCCGTCGCAGACCCGGTGGTCGAAGGTGAACGACAGCTGCGTGACCCGGCGCACCGCCAGCTCCCCCCGGTGCACCCAGGGCTTCTCGGCGATCCGCCCCACGCCCAGCATGGCGGCCTCGGGGTGGTTGAGGATCGGGGTGGACCCGTCGACCCCGAAAACGCCGTAGTTGTTGAGCGTGAACGTGCCGCCGGTCAGCTCGGCCGGGGTCAGGGTGCCCGTCCGGGCGGCCTCGGTCAGCCGGGTGATCTCGGCCGACAGTTCGGCGGTGCTCATGCGGTGCGCGTCGCGCACCACCGGGACCACCAGTCCGCGTTCGGTCTGCGCGGCGAACCCCAGGTGCACGGCAGGCAGCCGGACGACCTCGCCCCGTTCGGTGTCCACCGTGGAGTTCAGCTCCGGGTGGCGGGCCAGTGCCGCCGTGCAGATGCGGGCGAGAAGGGCCAGCAGGCCGATCCGCGGCCCGGGGCCCGCCGCCAACGCGTCCTTCACCGCCAGCAGTTCGGTGGCGTCGGCGTCCACCCAGCAGGTGGCGTCGGGGATCTCGCGCCGGCTGCGCGACATCTTCTCCGCCACCGCGCCCCGCACGCCGCGCAGCGGGATCCGCACGGCCTCCGCCGCACCGTCCGCGGCCGGACCGGCCGTCGCCGTCGCCGTGGCCGCCGCCGCTCCCGGCGCCGTTGCGGTTGCGGTGGCGGTGACCGTGGTGCCCGCCGGCGGGGCGGAGCCCACCGCACGCTCCACGTCCCTGCGCAGGATCAGCCCGTCGGGCCCGCTGCCGCGCAGGGCGTGCAGGTCGAGGCCGTGCTCGCGGGCGATGCGCCGCACGAGCGGCGAGATCACGGCCACCGGCGCACCTCCGCGCGCCGCCCGCGGGGCCACCGCCGGAGCCGCCGGGGCCGCTGCGACCACCGGAGCCGCCGGGGCCGCCGCGGCTGCCGCCGGCGCCGGACGGCGGACCCTGCGGCGGCGGGGGGCCGCGGCCCCCGTCCCGTAACCGACCAGGACGTTCCCCGAGCCCTCCTGGGCGCCCGTCCCGGCCTCCCCGCCCGCGTCCCGCTCCGGGGCCGCGTCCGAACCGCCGGACGAACCGCCGGGCGCACCGCCCACCGCGACCGTCACCAGCGCGCTGCCGACGGGGATCTGCGCCCCTTCCTCGCCGAACCTCGCGGTCACCACCCCGCCGTACGGGCAGGGCACCTCGACGACCGCCTTGGCCGTCTCCACCTCGGCCACCGGCTGGTCGACCGCGACCACGTCGCCGACCTCCACCAGCCAGCGGACGATCTCCGCCTCGGTCAGCCCCTCGCCCAGGTCGGGCAGGGCGAACTCGCGCACCTCGGGCATCAGTCGTCCTCCCACTGCAGCCGGGCGACGGCGTCCAGGATCCGGTCCACGCCGGGCAGGTGGTGCCGCTCCAGCATCGGCGGCGGGTAGGGGATGTCGAACCCGGCGACCCGCAGCACCGGCGCCTCCAAGTGGTGGAAGCAGCGCTCGGTGACCCGGGCGGCTATCTCCGCGCCCGCGCCGCCGAACCCGGAGGACTCGTGCACGACGACCGCCCGCCCGGTGCGGCGCACCGAGGCGCACACCGTCTCGTCGTCGAAGGGCACCAGGGACCGCAGGTCGACGACCTCCAGGTCCCAGCCCTCCGCGGTGGCGGCCTCGGCCGCCTCCAGGCACACCGGCACGGACGGCCCGTAGGTGATCAGGGTGGCCGAGGTGCCGGAGCGGCGCACCGCCGCCCGGCCGAGCGCGTCGACCCGCTCGGGGGCGTCCGGCGACCAGTCGGCCTTCGACCAGTACAGCCGCTTGGGCTCCAGGAAGATCACCGGGTCGTCGGAGGCGATCGACGCCCGCAGCAGGCCGTAGGCGTCGGCGACCGTCGCCGGGGTGACCACGTGCAGGCCGGGGGTGTGCAGGTAGTAGGCCTCCGAGGAGTCGCTGTGGTGCTCGACGCCCCCGATCCCGCCGCCGTAGGGGACGCGCACGGTGATCGGCATGGGCAGCCGACCGCGGGTGCGGTTGCGCATCTTCGCCACGTGCGAGACGAGCTGCTCGAACGCCGGGTAGGCGAAGGCGTCGAACTGCATCTCCACCACGGGACGCAGCCCGTACATCGCCATGCCGACGGCGGTGCCCAGGATGCCGGCCTCGGCCAGCGGGGTGTCGGTGCAGCGGGCGTCGCCGAACTCCGCGGCCAGGCCGTCGGTGATCCGGAAGACGCCGCCGAGGGTGCCGACGTCCTCGCCGAGGACGTGCACCGCCGGGTCCTCGCGCAGGGCGTCGCGCAGGGCGGTGTTGAGGGCCTGGGCCATGGTGGCGGGCTTGCGGGCGGGAGTGCCCGCCCCGGCCGCGCCGGTGCTCGTGCGTTCGGTGCTCGTGGTGCTCATCGGGCCCCTGCCTCCCGGCCGTGCTCGCCGTCCGTCTCCGCCTCCGCGTCCAGTTCCGCGCGCAGTTGCTCCGCCTGCTCGCGCAGTTGCGGGGTGGGCTCGGCGTAGACGTGGGCGAACAGGTCCATGGGGTCCAGGACGGGGTCGGCGTTCATCCGCTCCCGCAGGTCGGCGGCCATGGCCTCGGCGTCGTCGGCGACGGCCTTCGCCGCGTCGTCGTCGAGCAGTCCGCGTCCGCGCAGCTCGCGCTCCACCAGGGCGACCGGGTCGTGGCGCAGCCACTGCTCGACCTGCTCGTCGGTGCGGTAGCGGGTGGCGTCGTCGGCGTTGGTGTGGGCGTCGATCCGGTAGGTGACGGCCTCGACCAGAGTGGGGCCGCCGCCGGAGCGGGCGCGGCTCACCGCGTCGGACAGCACGGAGTGCACGGCGGCGGCGTCGTTGCCGTCGACGAGGCGTCCGGGCATGCCGTAACCGACTGCCTTGTGGGCCAGGGAGGGCGCGGCGGTCTGCTTGTCCAGGGGGACGGAGATCGCGAAGCCGTTGTTCTGCACGAGGAAGACGACCGGGGCCTGCCAGACGGCGGCGAAGTTCAGTGCCTCGTGGAAGTCGCCCTCGCTGGTGCCGCCGTCGCCGACCATCGCCAGGGCGACGACGTCGTCGCCGCGCAGCCGGGCCGCGTGGGCGAGGCCGACCGCGTGCGGCAGCTGGGTGGCCAGCGGCGTGGACAGCGGGGCGACGCGGTGCTCGACGGGGTCGTAGCCGGTGTGCCAGTCGCCGCGCAGCAGGGTGAGGGCCTCGACGGGGTCGACGCCCCGGGCCACGACGGCGAGGGTGTCGCGGTAGCTGGGGAAGAGCCAGTCCCGCTCCTCCAGCGCGAGCGCCGCGGCGACCTCGCAGGCCTCCTGGCCGGTGCTGGAGGGGTAGACGGCGAGGCGCCCCTGCTTGGTCAGCGCGGTGGCCTGGCGGTTGTAGCGGCGGCCGCGGACCAGGTGCCGGTACAGGGTGCGCAGCAGGCCCGCGTCGAGGCCGTCCGAGTCCGGGGTCCCCAGAAGGCGGAACGGTTCTGCATCCGGCAGCAGCGGTGCCGGGTCGGTCCGCGGCTGCCAGGCCGGCGGGGGCGTATGGCCCGTCGTTCCCGGCTGCTCCAGGACAGTCATCACGACCACCTCCTTGTGGGCGGGGTGTCCGAACTCACAGTGCGCGCAGTGGCGCATCACCTACCGATTGTTCGGTTGCCGGACTCACTTTGACCACAGGCGGGAACAGGTGGTGGACAAACGGCTTCCCGGCACGTCTCCTGGTGGCAGAACATCCACGAGGGGGAGGCACAGGCGCATGACGGATGAACGGATGGCCGGGGCCGAACCGCCCCTGCCGGCACCTCCGCCGGCTCCGCCGTCCCCGCAACCGCCGCCCCGCCCCCTCGACCAGGTCGACCGGGCGATCCTGCGGATCCTTCGCAAGGACGGGCGCGCCTCGATACGGTCGGTGGCCGAACGCGTCCACGTCTCCCGCGCCAACGCATACGCCCGCATCAACCGGCTGATCGAGGACGGCGTCATCCGCGGCTTCGCCGCCCGCGTGGACCACGAACGGGCGGGCCAGAGCGCCTCCGCCTACATCACCCTGCGCATCGTGCAGAACTCCTGGCGGCGGGTCCGCGAGCAGCTGAGCGCCCTGCCCGGGGTCGCCCACATGGCCCTGGTCGGCGGGGACTACGACGTGCTCCTGCTCGTCCACACCGCCGACAACCGGGAACTGCGGGAACTGGTGCTCACCCGCATCCAGGCCATCCCCGAGGTGCTCAGCACCCAGACCCTGCTGGTCTTCGAGGAGACCGACCTGACCGTCGACTGAACCCGCCCGGCCCGGCGCGGGCTCCGGCCCGGACCGGCGCGGTTCGGCGCGGTCCGGCGCGGTCCGGCGCGGCCCAACCCGGCGCGGTGCGTCCCGGCGCGGCCCGGCGGGGCCGGCCGTCCCTACGCCCGCAGGCCGTGGAAGGCGAGCCCGGTCACGGTGTCGGCCAGTTCCTCGGCCGTCGCCGCCGCCCCGTGGGCCGACCCCTGGGGGCGGTACCACTCCACCAGCGAGTTCACCATGCCGAAGAGCAGGCGGGTGGCGAGCCGGGCGTCCAGGTCGCTGCGCAGGTCCCCCTCGGCCACGGCCTGCTTCACCAGGTCCGCGACCCGGTGGTCGAACTCCCGCCGCCGCTCCAGCGCCCACCGCTCGGTCTCGGTGTTGCCCCGCACCCGCAGCAGCAGGGTGACGTAGGGCAGTTCGGCGACCAGTACCTCCACCGTCCGCCGCACCACGTACTCCAGGCGGTCCACCGCCCTGCCCTCGCGGGCCCCGGTCTCCTCCAGGGAGCCGAACAGCCCGTCCAGCGCCCGGCCCACGGCCCGGCGCAGCAGCTCCTCCTTGGACCGCACGTGGTGGTAGATCGAGGACTTGGAGATCCCCGCCGCCCTGGAGAGGTGCTCCATGGAGGTGCCGTCGTAACCGCGCCGGTTGAACACCTCGACGGCCACGGCGAGCAACGACTCGGCGGTGTAGGTGTCACGGCGGGCGGGCTCGTGGGTCCCGCCGGTCTCGGTGCGCTCGGCCATGCAGACGATTACAGCAGGTTCACCGCCTCCTGTGGCCGCCGCGGGGTACCCCTCCGTTCCCCCGGCACCCGCACGCGCCCCGCCCGCACCCGCCCGCACCGGCTCCGGCACGGCCCTCCCGGGGCGTCAGCCGGGGACGGCGTGCTGCCGGATCCAGGTGTGCATGGCCACGGCCGCGGCGGCGCCGGCGTTGATCGAACGGGTCGAGCCGAACTGGGCGATCGAGCAGACCCTCTCCGCGTGCTTCCACGCGTCCTGCGTCAGCCCCGGGCCCTCCTGGCCGAAGAGCAGCACGCAGCGGCGCGGCAGCTCGGTGGTCTCGATCGGCACGGCGCCCGGCAGGTTGTCGATGCCGATCACCGGCAGGTCCCGCTCCGCCGCCCAGGCGGCCAGGGCCTCCACGTCCTCGTGGTGCCGCACGTGCTGGTAGCGGTCGGTCACCATGGCGCCGCGCCGGTTCCACCGACGCCGGCCGACGATGTGCACCTGCTCGGCGAGGAAGGCGTTGGCGGTGCGCACCACCGAGCCGATGTTGAAGTCGTGGGTCCAGTTCTCCACGGCGACGTGGAAGGTGTGCCGCCGGGTGTCCAGGTCGGCGACGATCGCCTCCTGCCGCCAGTAGCGGTAGCGGTCGACGACGTTGCGCCGGTCGCCCTCGGCCAGCAGCTTCGGGTCGTACCTCGGGTCGTCCGGCCACGGCCGGGGGTGCGGCCCGACGCCGACCTCGGTGCCGAACCCCTCGTCGTACTGCAGCGGCTCCGCCGCCTCCTCGCTGGTGCTCACCCGACGAGGGTACGGGGGCGGCAGGGGTCGTGGAGCGGGAGCCGGAGGGGCCGGACCCGGGCGCCGGGTCGGAGTGACAGCTTGTCACTCCAACCCGGCGGGTTTTCCACAGGGTGGGTGGCCGAGCGGTTATCCACAGGGTCTGACCTGCGGGAACTTTAGAACCCCGAACCGGATCCCCGGACCCGCACGTTGTCCACAGGCCGCTCGGCGGTGCTCCGGCGGTCAGCGCCGACGGCGGTCCCGCCGCGGAGCACCGACCCGGCGGCGCAGATCCGCCAGGTCGTCACCGACGTCGGCCAGCCGCACGCTCATCGCGCACACCACCTCGGTCTGCCGTGCCATGCGCGCATTCAGCTCGCCGAGCTGCGCGACGACCGGCGCGAACGCCTGCTCCACGGCCTCGGTAACAGCACCGGTGGCCGCCCTGACCGCGACCTCCTCCACGTGCCGGTCGAGCGAGGAGCACGCGGAGCTCCCTGCCGGGCCCCGCGCGGCACTCCGGGTCTCCGCCTCGGTGTCGAGGAGGTACGTACGGACCCGGCGGGCGACGTCGCTGTCCCGCAGCAGCATCGCCACGTTGAGCACCGCCCGCCGGGGGAACAGCGCAAGCCCCGAACGAGGCTGTGGATAACTTCCCGGATAGAGCGACAACGTGTCGCTCTTAAATTCCTCCAGGTCAGCACCGCGCAGCACCCGGAACCCGTTGCTCTCCAACTCTTCCCTGTGCCGGACGATGATGCGGTTGACAACTCTCTCGCCGACCTCGAAGTAGTCTGCGACCATGCGGGTGGTGACGTGCAGGCCGTCGGGCAGCAGCACCAGCGCCTTGACCTTGTCCAGCGCGTGGACGTGACTGCTCAGGCCGGAGCGCAGACTGCGCGACTCCAGCAGAGCGGCTTCCGCGAACATGGGAGTGGCCCTCCAAAGGGCTCGACGGACATGGGTCTCCCCGTCACCCGGGGCGGGTCGCCCGTATCCAGGAGCCAGGAGCGAAGGCTGCTCGTCCACGTCCACTCGCCCTACCACCGGGCTGCCCTTCGTCCCGGCCACATCCACTTCACGCGCCCTGCGGAATCCACGTACTCCAGGTGCCTTCGCGCACACGGCCCAACGAGGCGGCCTATCCGGAGGTCACGCGTTCGGAGTCCGGCGAGGTGTTCTGCTGGGCCGGGACGGCCGGTGCCGTCTCCTCCGGCTCCTCCCCGCGGTCCTTCCCGGAGTCCGGGTCCGGTTCCGCCGCGCGCCCCCGGCCGGGGAGCAGCCGGCGGCCGAGTCGGGACGCCCGGTCGCCGAGCCAGCGCAGGAAGTTCGTCGGCAGGAAGACCGCGTCCGCCGCGATCATCGCCAGCGAGAAGAAGGGCAGGCCGCAGATGACCGCGATCGCCGTGTGCTCGATCATCATGACCGCCAGCAGCACGTTCTTCACCCTGCGGTTGAGGAGGGTGAAGGGGAAGGCGACCTGGACGATCACCGTGCCGTAGGTGATCACCATGACCATCAGCCCGCTGCTGCCGAGGGCGTCGGAGAGCATCGGCCAGGGGCGGAAGTACTCGAGGTTCAGCGGGTAGTGCAGGGCCGTGCCGTCCTGCCAGCGCGAGCCCTGGACCTTGTACCAGCCGGCCGTGGCGTAGATCAGGCACACCTCGGCGGCGATCACCAGCATCGCGCTGTTGTGGGCGAGGTTGGTGAAGACGTCCAGCACCGCCCGGGGCTCGCCGGCCGCCCTGCGCGCGACCACCCACCACAGGCCGTGCACCAGCCACAGGCCCCACAGGACAGCCGCCCAGCCCGCGCTCAGCGCGGCGAACCCGGTCAGCTGGCCCACGGCCAGTGCCGTGCCGGTCACCGCCCACAGCACCACCCCGCCCCGGTCGGACCCCGGGCCGGCCTGCGGGCCGCCGGCGTCGTCCGCGCCGGTGCCGTCCGCCCGGGCCGCGGCGGCCCGGGCCGCGCGGCGGGCGTCCAGGGACCACACCTTCCCGCAGCGCACCAGCACCAGGTAGATCGCCATCAGGTGGATGACGTTGTCACCGCCGTCGCCCATGAAGACGCTGCGGTTCTGCAGGCTGAGCACCCCGAGCATGAACAGCACCGACACGGTGCGGGTGCGCCAGCCGAGGAGCATCAGCAGGCTCGCCAGCATCGCGCCCGCGTAGACGATCTCGAACCACAGCCGGCCGTCGGACCACATCAGGACAGTGAACGCGTCGTTGTCGGCGATCAGCCGCTGCGCCATCTCCCAGCGCCACGGGCTGGTGTCGCCGTACAGCTCGCGGCGGTGGGGCCACTCCCGCACCAGGAACAGCAGCCAGGTCAGCGAGATGCCGATGCGGACGACGGCCGCCTGGTAGGGAGCGAGCGCGGAGCCGGTCACCGCGGCCAGGCCGCGGTCGAAAGCACGTCCCAGGCCGGTCCGCAGGCCGGCGAAGGGGGATTCCACGGGAGCGCGGTCGGTGCTCATCGGGCGTCCTCCCCGGCGGCGGGGGCGGCGGTCCCGAAGTCCTCCGGCTCGACGGTCCACCAGGGCAGCACCCGGTAGGCGGTCTGCGTACTGACCTTCTCGCTGCTCCACTTCGGGGACGCCACCGGGGTCGCCGCGGAGCGCACCTGGATCCTGACCACTTCGCCGCCGTTCAGCCGCGGCCCGAGGCGGCCGCACACGATGTTCTTCACGTACTGGGAGGACAGCTCGCCGCGGGTGCCGTTGGGACGGTTCTCCTCGTCGTGCGAGTTGACGTAGAAGTCCCAGGCACGGCGCAGCTCGTTCTGGTTGATGTGGCTGGGCGCGGGGTTGTGGCGGACGGCCCGGAAGTCCTCCGCGGTCAGGTCGACCCAGCCGGTGGTCGTCCGGCGGCCGTCGCCGAGGAGCACCTCGGCCCGGGCGTGGACGGCGACGTTCTGCTGGAGGGGGTTGGGCGCGAACAGCTTCCAGTTCTGCTCGAACTCCGGGTAGACGTAGTCGTCGACGGCGGCGTCGTACTGCTTGGAGACCGTGTTGGCCGGCGCCACGTGCAGGAAGACCGCTCCCAGGTGAACGGCGGACGCGACCACGGCGACCGACACCGCGGCGGCGACGAGGAACCGGGAGACGGGGGAGAGTGAGGCGATGCCGCCCCCGGAGTCCGCGGAACCGCCCCCCTCCCCCGGTCCGTCCGCCCTCGGGGATATCGTCGCCGGCTCCATCGCTCTCCCGTTCACTCGGCCCCGCCTGCGGGGGCACCGCCCCGAACGGTACTCACGACGGTGGCCCCGTGGTACCGATACGCCCCTGCCGATGGTCCCCTCCTGCGGTACCGACGGTCCCACGGCGCCCCGCGGCGCCCCGCGGCGCCCCGCGGCGCCCCGCAACGGCCTCGCGGACCAGGGGCCGGGGGGCCAGGGGGACGGGGCCAAGGGGCGCGGGGCAGGGGCCCGGGGGGACGAAGTCCGGCTCCGGGCCCGGAGCGCGCGGGCCTCAGAGCACGAAGGCCTCGGGGCTCCCGTCCGCGGCGACCATCGGGCGGTTCGCCGCCTGCCAGGCGTGCATGCCGCCGTCGACGTTGACCGCGTCGTACCCCTGGGCGATCAGGTACTGGGCCACCTGGGCGGAGCGGCCGCCGGACCGGCAGACCACGTGCACCCGCCGGTCCCGGGGAAGCTCGTCGATCCGGGCGACGACCTCGCCCATGGGGACGTGCACGGCCTGCTCGGCGTGGCCGGCCGCCCACTCCTCGGGCTCCCGGACGTCCAGCAGGAAGCCGTCCGACGGCACCTCCGCCGCCTCCACCGCGGGCAGCCGGTCAAAGAACATGGGGAAAGCCTTTCTACGACGGGTGCGGGGCGCGCGGGACCGTCCCGGAGGGGGACGGAGCCGGGGCCGCCCGTACGGACGGGCGCGCGGGTTCCCCGCCCGGGCAACGTACACCGGCGCCGTACCCCGATGTCCCGGCCCGACACCCCCGGCGCGGTGTCCCGGCCCCGCGGACCGGCCCGACGGACCGGCCCGACACCCCCGGCCCGGCGGACCGGCCCGGAGCGCCCGGTCAGTGCCCGGGTTCCGCGAGCAGCCCGGTGAGCCGGGCCTCCTTCTCGGCGACCTGGGCCAGCAGCTGCTCGGCGATCTCGGCGATCAGCCCGTCCGGCTCGTCGGGGGCCAGGCGCAGCATGCGGCCGACGGCGCTCTCCTCCAGTTCGGCGCGGAACGCGGCCAGCGACTCCTGCCGGGCGGCGAGCCACTCCAGCCTGGCGTACAGCACCTCCACCCGGTCCTCGGGCCCGGTGCCCGGCCCTCCCCCGGCCGCCGCGCCGTCCTCCCCGGCGGCGGTCGGCGCGGTGTGCGGACCGGCCTCCCACTCCTGGGCCAGTTCGCGCAGCCGCTGCTCGTCGCCGTGGCCGTACGCCTCGTTGACCCGGGCGATGAACGCGCTGCGCCGCTCCTGCTCCGCGGCGTCCTGTGCCAGGTCGGGGTGGGCCCGGCGGGCCAGTTCGCGGTAGAGGCGCTGGGCCTCCCGGGACGGCCGCACGCGCCGCGGCGGCTCCGGGGCGGACGGGGCGCCGCCGTCCGGGCTCTCGGGGGCGGGCCGGCCGAACAGCTCGTCCACGTCCGGCATCGGCATCGCCCGCTCACGGGCCTCGCGCGCCGCGCGGGCGTCCTCCTCGGTCCCGGACCGGGCGGCCACCGCCTCCGCGATCTGCGCGTCCAGTTCGTCGAGCCGGGCGTACACCGGCCCGAGCCGCTGGTGGTGCAGCCGGGAGAAGTTCTCCACCTCGACGCGGAAGGTCTCCACCGCGATCTCGAACTCGATCAGTGCGTGTTCGGCCGCGGACACCGCCTTCTCGAGGCGCTCGACTGCCTGCTGGTCTTCCCGGGTCGTCACCGCATCAGCCTACGGAACGCCGCCGGCCCCCGCCCGGACGCCTGCCTCTCCGGCGCCCGGCACCCGCCGCCCGGGGGACGCCGCCCGGAGGGGACGCCGCCCGGGGCGGGCCCCGCCGGTCAGACGCCGGTCTCGGCGGCGATCCGGCCGTCGCGGATTCCGGCGAGCAGCGCCGCGTGGTCCGCCTCGGTGCGGTCCGCGCAGGCGACGGCGAAGTCGGCCACCGCGTCGTCGAGCTCCTCGCTCTTGCCGCAGTACCCGGAGACCAGTCGGGGGTCCACGCTGTGCGCGTGGGCCCTGGCGAGCAGCGCACCGGTCATCCGCGCGTAGTCGTCGACCAGGTCCGGGGCGAGCGCCGCGGGGTCGACGCTGCCCTTGCGGTTGCGGAACTGCCGCACCTGGTACTCCCTGGCCGCCCCTCCCGGCCCCGCGGCCGACGGGTCGGGGTGGCCCGAGGGCCCCTCGGGGACGCTGGTCCAGCCCAGCAGCATGTCGCTGACGACCTGCATCCGCTTCTGGCCCAGCACCACCCTGCGGCCCTCGTGCCCCTCCCGCCGGGCCGGGCCCGGCAGGTGCGGCAGCAGGGCGGAGGGGCGGGCCTCCTTCACCTGCAGGACCAGGCACTCGCCCCGGTGGTCCAGCAGCAGCACCACGTAGGAGCGGGTGCCCACGCTGCCCGTGCCCACGATCCGGAAGGCCACGTCCTGCACCGAGTAGCGGGCCAGCAGGGGGCGGCGGTCCTCGGAGACCGTGTCCAGGTACCCCTCCAGGGAGCCTGCGACGGCGGCCGCCTCGCGCTCCGGAACCCGGCGCAGCACCGGCGGGGCGTCGGTGAACCGGCGGCGCCCGTCGGGCAGTTGCTCGGTGTTCCGTGCGGCGAACCTGGCGCTGGTGTTGCGCCGTGCCTTGGCCGAGACCCTCTCCAGGGTGCCCATCAGGTCCCTGGCGTCGGCGTGCGAGACCAGTGCCTCGTCGGCGACGGCGTTCCAGGCGTCCAGGGCGGGCATCCCGGCCAGCAGGCGCATGGTGCGGCGGTAGGCGCCGGCCGCGTCGAACGCCCCCTTGCGGCAGGTGTCCTCGTCCGCGCCCGCCTCGCGGCCGGCCAGCACCAGGGAGGCCGCCAGCCGTTTGAGGTCCCACTCCCAGGGCCCGGGCACGGTCTCGTCGAAGTCGTTGATGTCCATGACCAGGCCGCCGCGGGCGTCCCCGTAGAGGCCGAAGTTGGCGGCGTGCGCGTCCCCGCAGATCTGCGCGGTCACCCCGGTGCGGGGCGTGCCCGCGGCCAGGTCCGCGGCCATCAGGCCGGCCGAGCCGCGCAGGAACGCGAACGGGCTCGCGGCCATCCGCCCCACCCGCACGGGAACCAGCTCGGGCAGCCGCCCGGCGTTGGACTCCAGCACGGCCTCCACCGCACCGGGGCGGCCGGGGGACGGCTCGAACCGGCGGTGCTCCGACCGGGGGACCCGCTCCCTCAGCCGCTTCCCGGCCGCTTTGGGGGAGCTCTCCTCCGGCCACCGCGCGAAGCCGGGGACGGGGAACGGGGACGGGGCGGCGCTTGTCATGCCCGGCACCGTACAGCCGGCCCCGCAGGACCCGCCGCCCGGCCCCGGGGCCCTTCCGCACGGCCTTCTCCTCCCGCCCGTGCGGCACACGTATGCAATCTGGCCAAAATCCCTTTACCGACCGATGTTTCGTGCTTGCCTTTCCTGAAGGACAATCGGCGGGAAAAGAACCGCGGGCGCAGTGGGGCGATGTGATGACCGATCATCCCGATCCGCCGGAGCAGGGGCGGGAAGCAGCCGTGCACACCTCCCGGCTCGCACCGAGCCCGGTGGCCGCGTTGCTGCGGCTGGCCGTCGTGGCCGTCGGGCCCGACGGCAGGATCTCCTACTGGAACCACTGCGCCGGGGAACTCTTCGGCCACCACTGGGACACCGTGTTCGGCCGCCCTGCCGCGGAACTGCTGCCTGTGCCGGCCCCGCCCGCCCCCGTCGGTCGGCCGGCCGCGGCAGCCGTGCGGGCCGGGGGCGGGGCGGGTCCCGGCGCGTTCGCCGTCCTGGACGGCCTCGCCCGGGACGCCTGGGCCGGTTCGATGGCGGTCACCACGGGCGGCGGGACCGAGCGGGACGCCCTGTGGTGGGGCTACCGGACCTCCGGAGCAGCCGGCTCCGGCCTGCTGGTCCTGGCCGCGGACGCCGGACCGCTGCGCTCCCACGGCCCCCGGCTCTCCCTGGGCGAGGGCCCGCCCTCCTTCGCGGCCGTGTGGCCCGCCCGGTCCGGGCGGGCGGTGATGACGGTCACGGCCGGAATGTCCAGGGCCTTCGACGACGGCTTCGGCGAACGCCTCGCCCGGCGCCTGGGCGGCGTGCTGCCCGGTACGGGGCCGACCCGCTCCGGCCGGGCCGTGCGGCAGGTCCTCCGGCTGGGCCTGCCGGTGCTGTCCGTGGACGGCTCCCTCCCGGTTCCGGTGCTGCCGCACGAAACGCCGGGCCCGGCACCCGCCGCCGGCGGCCGCGGCCGACCGGTCGGCCAGGGGCACGACCACGGCCGCGGGCAGGCGCGCGACCACGGCCACGCCCGCGGCCACTCCCGCGGGGCGCGCCGGGAGCTGCTGCCCCCGCCCCGCCACGGAATCCCCGGCCGGCCTGCACCGTCCGGCACGGCCCCGCCCGCCGCAGTCCCGCCCGCCGCAGTCCCGTCCGGCGCGGCACCGGCTCCGTCCGGCGGCACGGCCGTCCGCCCCCTCCCGGAGGACACGGCCGCGGCACCGGCCGCAACCCCGTCCCCGGTCCCGTCCGAGGACGGCGCGGGGACGAGGGGCCGCGGGCCGACGGCCCTGGCCGCCGCTCCCGCCCCGCTCCCCCGATCGCCGCTCCCGACCGCTCGGTGGAGGGGCAGCTCGCCCTGCTGAGGACCATCGGCACCCGGCTGGGCACCACCTTGGACCCGGAGACCACGGCCCGCGAGCTGTGCTCCGTCGCGGTGCCTCACCTGGCGGACTTCGCCGCGGTGCTCGTCGTCGACCACCTGTTCGCCGACACCGACACCGAGCCGGCCGACGGCGACCGGGCCGACGGGCCGGTGGCGGTGCGCCGGGTGGTCCTCGCCCACGAGGACGGGGCACCGAGGTGGGAGGAGCCCCCGGCGGAGGGCGGCGCGGTCGCCCCGGCCGTGAACGGGCCCCGGGCCCGGCTCGGCGAGCCGCTGCTCGTCCCCGGCGTCGACCCGGCGCTCGCCGAGGACCTCGCCTCGGACCTGGGGATGCCGTCCGCCGGTCCGCGGTTGGCGGGCCGGTCACTGCTGGTGCAGCCGCTGACCGCACGCGGCACCGTGCTGGGGCGCATGGTCCTGGTGCGCGACGCCGGGCGCCGGCCCTTCGGCACCACCGACGTGGCCACCGCCGCCGAACTGGCCGCGCGCGGCGCCCTGCACCTGGACAACGCCCGCCTGCACCGGCTGGAGTCACGGGCCGCGGCGACCCTCCAGCGCAGCATGCTGCCCACTCGGCCGCCGCGGATCCCCGGCGTGGAGATCGCCCACCGCTACCGTCCGGGCGACCGCAGGGCCCAGGTCGGCGGGGACTGGTTCGACGCCGTCCCGCTGCCCGGCGGGCGGGTCGCGCTGGTGGTCGGCGACGTGATGGGGCACGGGCTGCACTCGGCCGCCGTGATGGGCCAGTTCCGCACCGCCGTGCAGACCATGGCCGCTCTCGACCTGCCCCCGGCCCAGCTCCTGCGGCACCTGGACAACCTCGCGCACCGCCTCGGCCAGGACCACCTGGCCACCTGCGTGTATGCCGTCTACGACCCGATCCACCGCACTCTCACCCTGGCCAACGCCGGGCACATCCCCCCGGTCCTGGCGCGCCCCGAGGGCGGCCCCAGCGAGCTGCTGCAGATCCCCCACGGGGCGCCCATCGGGGTCGGCGGGGTGGCCTTCGAGACGGTCGAGGTCCCGGTCCCGGACGGCAGCTGGCTGGTGCTGTGCACCGACGGCCTGGTGGAGGTGCGCGGCCAGGGCATAGACGACGGGCTGGCCGACCTGTGCCGGGCCGTGATCGACCCCGGGCAGACCCCGGAGGAGGTGTGCGACGCCATCCTCGGCCGCGTCCACTCCGAGGACCGTCAGGACGACGTCGCCCTGCTGGTCGCCCGGTTCGAGGGCATCGCCCCCGAGGACGTCGCCACCTGGCAGCTGGAGGCCGCCGGGGAGGAGGTCCGCAGGGCCAGGGCGCTGACCCGCAAGCAGCTGGCCGACTGGGGGCTGGACCGGCTGGCCGACACCACCGAGCTGCTGGTGAGCGAGCTGGTGACCAACGCCCTGCAGACCCGGACGGGCCCGGTGGAGCTGCGCCTGATGCGGGTCGGCAAGCTGCTGGTCGAGGTCGGCGACAACGACCACAACCTGCCCCAGCTGCGCAGTGCCGAGGCGCACGACGAGGACGGACGCGGCCTGGGCCTGGTCAGCCACCTGTCCACCCGGTGGGGGACCGGCCGGAGGGCCGTGGGCAAGGTCGTCTGGTTCGAGCTCCCCCTGCCGCAGTGACGGCCGCCTGAAGCGGCGCCCCGCCGGGGTCCCGCCGGGCGTCAGACGCCCACGGCCTCTTCCTCCGCCTCCTCCTCGACCTCCGGGTCGTCGTGGAGGGAGGCACGGTGGTGGGCGGCCGCCGCACGGCTGCCGACCCCGGCTGCCCCGGCATCGGCGGCCCCGGCCCCGGCCCTGCGGCGCCGCTCCTCCGCGAGGTGCGCGATGCTCAGCATCAGCAGTCCGGCGACCGCCCACAGCGCGAGGGCCAGCACGCTGCGGCCGACATGAAGGCCGCCGAAGTGGACCAGGCCGCGGGCGCCCTCGACGAATCCGGCGCCGTTCCAGAACGCGTGCAGTGCGCCGAAGAACCCGGGCTGCAGCGCGGGTTCGAAAATGCCGCCGGAGCTGGTGAAGTTGAGCATGACGAACAGCGTCGTCATGGCGAGCGTGGTCCACCGTCCGAGGAAGGTGTGCAGACCGGTGCCGAGCCACAGGATCCCGGCCGAGTACGCCCAGGCCAGCGCCCACACGCCGCCGAGTCCGTGCTCCACCAGGCCGAAGACGGGCCCGGCGAGCAGGGTCCCGATGACGCTGACGGCGAGTGCGGTGCCCAGGCCCAGTGCGGCGCGCGTCCGCAGCGGCAGCGCCGCTCCGGCCCCGCCGATCACGGCGACGGATGCGTACGAGCCGATGCTCAGCGCGACCAGCAGGAAGAACAGGCCCTGCCCGGTCGGGTCGCCCTCTGCCGGTTCGGTGACGTCCGTCACTTCCAGCGGGGAGCCCCGGTGCGCGGCCACTTCGGTGAACGCGGCCTCCACGACGGACGCGGTGGTCCCGGAGGCCGCCGTGGCCACCAGCAGTTCGGGCGTCCCCCCGCCCGCCGCCGGCAGGTAGGCGCCGGCGACCTCCCGGTGTTCGAGCGCGTCGACCGCCTCCCGGCGGGTGGCCACCGTGCGGACGTCGAGCGCGCCGCCCGCCCCGTCCTCGACGGTCCGGGCCAGGGCCTGCGCCGCCCGCCCCTGTCCGACGACGTCGACCCGCAGGCCGTGGGGTTCCGGCTGGTGGAAGGCGCCCAGGTAGGCCAGTCCCATCCCCGCGCACATCAGCAGGGGGGTGATCAGGTGGGTGAGGACGTGCCGCAGCGTCCCGGGCTGTGTGCGGCGGGCGGGCGCGCCGGTGGCGGGCATCGGCCGGGACTCCTTGTCGTCGAAAGTCGTTGCTTTATACAACTTACACATCGGTTGTAATATGCAAGTAAAATTGGGAGGAGCGGCCATGGCGTCCAGGAACGAGAACCTCGAGACCATCCAGCGGGAGATGACCGCGTTCGCACGGCGGGCCCGCGGCACCGCCGCCCGCATGCACCCGGAACTGTCCCTGGTCTCCTTCACCCTGCTCGCGCACCTGGAGGAGCGGAGCGGCTGCCGGGCCACCGACCTCGCCGTGCACTACCTGCTCGACAAGTCGACGGTCAGCCGGCAGGTCGCGGCCCTGGAGAAGCTCGGCTTCGTCGAGCGCCGCCCCGACCCGGAGGACCACCGGGTGCAGATGCTGCACACCACACCCCGCGGCGCCGAGGCCCTGGCCACCGCCGCCCGCAACCGGCGCCGCATGTTCGACGAGCGCCTCGCCGACTGGGACGCCGAGGACCTCGCCCGCTTCGCCGACTACCTCACCCGCTACAACGCAGCCCGCCCCTGACCGCCCGGCACCCCGGCGGGCGCGCCACCGCGCCCGCCGCCCCGTCACCGCAGCGCTTCGCCGCCGCATCGTTCCGGACAACGAGAAAGGGCCCCTCTCGAGTGACCTTCGTCACTCGAGAGAAGCCCGTTCCCGGTTTCTCTGTGCGCGAGGGGGGAGTTGAACCCCCACGCCCTTTCGGGCACTGGAACCTGAATCCAGCGCGTCTGCCTATTCCGCCACCCGCGCATTGGGTGTTGTCCTCGGACTCTCCCGCATCAACCCGGCCCCCTGGCCCGGTTTCTGCCGGTTCGCCTTCCGACATCGAGAACATTAGCACGTCGTACGGGGTGCCTTCACATCCATTGGGCTCACTCCGGTTGCGGGACACTGGTGCGGGGGACCTCTACGATCCGTGTGGTGGGAGAGGGGGCGGCGACGCCGGCCACGAACGCGGACGGGACGACGGGAACGGCACGGACGGACGGCCACTGGTGTCCGGAGGGCCCGCCCCGGGCAAGGGGTACCGGGCGGGCGGAGCCGTGTGAGCGTCGACACCCGCCGCTGCGGGGACGGCAGGGAACCACTTGTTTCCCCCGAGCGTGGATACGATCAGTAAGCAGTACCAGGATGATTCGAGTGGACGTCGAGGAGGGAGGTGCCCCATGGGGGTCCTGAAGCGCTTCGAGCAGCGGCTCGAGGGTCTCGTCAACGGCACCTTCGCCAAGGTGTTCAAGTCAGAGGTCCAGCCCGTCGAGATCGCGGGCGCACTCCAGCGCGAGTGCGACAACAACGCCCAGATCTGGAACCGTGACCGCACGGTCGTGCCGAACGACTTCATCGTCGAGCTGAGCACCGGCGACTACGAACGCCTCAGCCCCTACTCCGCGCAGCTCGGCGACGAGCTGTCCGGCATGGTGCGCGACTACGCGAAGCAGCAGCGCTACTCCTTCATGGGCCCGATCAGCGTCCACCTGGAGAAGGCCGACGACCTGGACACCGGCCTGTACCGGGTGCGCAGCCGCACCCTGGCCTCGAGCGAGTCCCAGTCGCCCTCCGGCGGCGGGCAGCCCGCTCCCTCCCCGGGCCCCGGGGCGCGCGGCGGCTACGGCTACCCGCCCCAGCCCGCCTCCCCCCCGCCCGTGCCCCCCGGCCCGCCCGGCGTGCAGCCGTACGGCGGCCACGGCGCGCAGCCGCACTCCCCGGTGACCCGGCTCCCCGGCACCGGCGGCGGGTCCGCGACGACCCGCCGCTGGGTGGAGATCAACGGCAGCCGGCACCAGCTGTCCCGGGCCTCCGTGGTCATGGGGCGCAGCACCGAGGCCGACATCAGGATCGACGACCCCGGCGTCTCCCGCCGGCACTGCGAGATCCGCATCGGAACCCCGTCGACGATCCAGGACCTCGGGTCGACGAACGGCATCGTCGTGGACGGGCAGCACACCACGCGCGCTACGCTCCGCGACGGCTCCCGCATCGTCGTGGGGAGCACCACCATCGTGTACCGGCAAGCCGAAGGGTGAAGCGGGGCCAATGTCAGAGCTGACCCTGACGGTCATGCGGTTGGGTTTCCTCGCCGTACTGTGGCTGTTCGTCATCGTCGCGGTGCAGGTCATCCGCAGCGACCTGTTCGGTACCCGGGTGACCCAGCGCGGCGGCGGCCGCGCCCGGCCCGCCCCCGAGCGGGAGCGCCCGCAGGCGTCGGGAGGCCGGCAGCAGAGCCGGCAGTCCCCGCGCCAGCGCCGCGGCGCCCCGACGAAGCTCGTGGTCGTCGAGGGGTCCCTGGCCGGCACGACCGTCGCCCTCCAGGGCCAGACGATCACCCTCGGCCGGGCGCACGACTCGACGATCGTGCTGGACGACGACTACGCGTCCAGCCGTCATGCCAGGATCTACCCCGACCAGAGCGGTCAGTGGATCGTCGAGGACATGGGGTCGACCAACGGCACCTACCTGGACCGGTCGCGGCTCACCGCGCCGCAGCCGGTCCCGCTCGGTGCGGCGATCCGCATCGGCAAGACCGTCATCGAGCTGCGGAAGTAGTCGCACAATGGCTGAACCGAGCGGACCGAGCGGACTGGGAAAGCTCAGCATCGGAGGGTGGGCACCGTGCGGATGTACCCGGAGCCGACGGGCGAGGTGCGCATGAGTCTTTCTCTGCGCTTCGCAGCGGGGTCGCACAAGGGCATGATCCGCGAGGGCAACGAGGACTCCGGCTACGCCGGCCCACGTCTCCTCGCGGTCGCCGACGGCATGGGCGGCCAGGCGGCCGGCGAGGTCGCCAGCTCCGAGGTGATCTCCGCCCTCGTCCAGCTCGACGACGACATCCCCGGCTCCGACCTGCTCACCGCGCTCGGCCGCTCCGTGCAGCGGGCCAACGAGCAGCTGCGCGTCATGGTCGAGGACGACTCCCAGCTCGAGGGCATGGGCACCACGCTCACCGCCCTGCTGTGGACCGGCCAGCGCCTCGGCCTGGTGCACGTCGGCGACTCCCGCGCCTACCTGCTGCGCGACGGCTCGCTCTCCCAGATCACCCAGGACCACACCTGGGTGCAGCGCCTGGTCGACGAGGGCCGGATCACCGAGGAGGAGGCCGGCACCCACCCGCAGCGCTCCCTGCTGATGCGGGCGCTCGACGGCCGCGGACAGGTCGAGCCCGACCTGTCCATCCGCGAGGTCCGCGCCGGCGACCGGTACCTGATCTGCTCCGACGGCCTGTCCGGCGTGGTCAGCCACCAGACCCTGGAGGAGACCCTCGCCGGCTACCGCGGTCCGCAGGAGACCGTGCAGGAGCTGATCCAGCTCGCCCTGCGCGGCGGCGGCCCCGACAACATCACCTGCATCGTCGCCGACGTCCTCGACACCGACGACGGCGACACCCTGGCCGGCCGGCTCCACGACGCCCCGGTCGTGGTGGGCGCGGTGGCCGAGAACCAGCACGCGATCGCCGACCAGCGGGCGATGCAGACCCCGGCCGGCCGCGCCTCCGAGCTGGGCCGCAACGTGCCCCCGCCCGCCCCCGCACCCGAGGGCGCCTTCGGGCCGCCCGGGAGCGGCGGCCACGACCTGCAGCAGGGCAGTTTCGGCGCGTACGCCGGGGCCGACCTGGGCAAGCCGCGCCGCAAGGGCCGCTGGTTCAAGAACACGGCACTGATCGTCCTGGCCCTCGGCGTGGTCGGCGGCGGCCTGTACGGCGGCTGGCGCTGGACCCAGACCCAGTACTACGTCGGAACCGAGGACGACCACGTCGCCGTCTACCGGGGCGTGGACCAGGACCTGGCGTGGATCAGCCTGTCGCAGATCCACGAGGACCGCCCCGACATCGAACTCAAGTACCTGCCGAACTACCAGCGCAAGCAGGTGCGGGAGACCATCGCGGTCAACAGCCTCGCGGAGGCGGACGCCAAGGTCGGCGCCCTCCTCAAGCAGGCCGTGGTCTGCGAGAAGGTCGTCCTGATCGACCAGCAGCGTGAGCAGGAGGCGAAGGAGAGGGAGAAGGAGAAGGACGCCTCGGGCAGCACCGGCAGGCCGGCGCAGCCCGGCTCCTCCCCCTCGGCCGGCGGCACGGGCACGGGCGGGGGAGCGGTGGTGGGGGAGAACCCGGCAGCCCCCGCGGCGATGAGCTTCTCCGTCCGGTCGCTCCTCCCGGCCTCCCTGACCGTCCCCATGGCCACTGCGACGCCCTCACCGGGGATCACGACCGCGCCGGACGCGGGCGGGACCGGCAAGCCGGGCGGACCGGACGGATCGGACGGCAAGGCGGCCGCCGACCCGGCACCCAGCCTCTCCCTCTCCCCCGAGGAGCAGAAGCTGGCCCAGCAGTGCGACACAGGCCGGCAGTAAGCAACGAGCACGCAGGGGGGCGGAGGCGGAACGAGTGAGCGTCGTCAGCAACACAACCACCATCGGGTCGATCGGAGCCCCGAGCAGGCGGAACACCGAGCTGTTGATGCTCGCCTTCGCCGTCGTCATCCCGGTCTTCGCCTACATCAACGTCGGCCTGGCCATCGACGGCACGGTGCCGGCCGGAGTCCTCGGCATGGGTCTCGGCATGGCCCTGCTGGCAGCCGTCGCCCACATAGTCGTGCGCCGCTTCGCCCCCTACGCCGACCCGCTGCTGCTGCCGCTGGCCACGCTGCTGAACGGCCTGGGCCTGGTGCTCATCTGGCGGCTCGACCAGTCCGAGCGGCTGCGGCAGCTGGGGCAGGGCACTGCCGCCTCCAACCAGCTGATGTGGTCGACCCTGGGCGTGGCCGGATTCGTGATCGTCCTGATCTTCCTCAAGGACCACCGCATACTCCAGCGCTACACCTACATCTCCATGGTGGTCGCACTGGTGCTGCTGGCCGCGCCCGCGTTCTTCCCCGCCCGCGAGGAGGACTTCGGCGCGAAGATCTGGATCCGCATCGGCTCCTTCTCCATCCAGCCCGGCGAGTTCGTCAAGATCATCATCGCCGTCTTCTTCGCCGGCTACCTGATGGTCAAGCGCGACGCCCTGGCCCTGGCCAGCCGCCGCTTCATGGGGCTCTACCTGCCCCGGGGCCGCGACCTCGGCCCCATCCTCACCGTCTGGGCGCTGAGCATCCTCATCCTGGTCTTCGAGACCGACCTGGGCACCTCGCTCCTCTTCTTCGGCATGTTCATCGTGATGCTCTACGTCGCGACCGAACGCACCAGCTGGATCCTCTTCGGCCTGCTGATGTCGGCGGCCGGCGCGGCGGCGGTGGCCACCTTCGAGTCGCACGTCCAGCAGCGCATCGTCGCCTGGCTCAACCCGATGGCGATCTTCCTGCCCCCGGAACAGCGGCCCGATGGCCTCATCTCCGACCAGGCCGCGCAGGCCCTGTTCGCCTTCGGCTCCGGCGGGGTGCTCGGCACCGGCCTCGGACAGGGTCATTCCGACCTGATCGGCTTCGCCGCCAAGAGCGACTTCATCCTCGCCACTGTCGGTGAGGAGCTCGGCTTGGCCGGGATGATGGCCGTGCTCATGCTGTATGCACTGATCGTGCAGCGCGGCATCCGCACCGGCCTGGCCGCCCGGGACCCGTTCGGCAAGCTGTTCGCCGTCGGCCTCTCCGGCGCCTTCGCCCTGCAGGTCTTCATCGTGGCCGGCGGTGTGATGAACCTCATTCCGCTGACCGGTATGACCATGCCGTTCCTGGCCCAGGGCGGATCCTCCGTCATCACCAACTGGGCGCTCATCGCGATCCTCATCCGCATCAGCGACACCGCCCGCAGGCCGGCACCCGCGCCGGCACCCAGTCCTGACGCGGAACCGACTCAGGTGGTCCGACTGTGAACAAGCCCCTGCGACGGGTCGCCATCTTCTGCGGCCTGCTGGTCCTCGCCCTGCTCGTGCGCAGCAACTGGCTGCAGTTCGTCCAGGCCGACGAGTTCAAGACCCACAAGAACAACCGCAGGGTCGAGATCCAGCGGTACGCACAGGAACGCGGCAACATCATCGTCGGCGGCAAGTCGATCACCGGCTCCGCCGAGACCTCCGGCAGCGACTTCAAGTACAAGCGCACCTACAAGAACGGCGAGATGTGGGCCCCGGTCACGGGCTTCTCCTCTCAGGCCTTCGGCAGCACCCAGCTGGAGAGCATCTACGACGGCATCCTCACCGGCAACGACGACCGGTTGTTCTTCAGCAACACCGTCGACATGCTGACCGGCAAGGACCAGCAGGGCGGTGACGTCGTCACCACGCTCAACGCCGCGGCGCAGAAGGCCGCGTTCAAGGGCCTCGGCGACAAGAAGGGCGCCGTGGCCGCGATAAACCCGCAGACCGGCGCCATCCTCGCCCTCGCCAGCACCCCTAGTTACGACCCGTCGAAGATCGCGGGCAACTCCCTCAAGACGGACACCAAGAACTGGCAGGAGCTCAGCAGCGAGGACAACAAGGACAAGCCCATGCTCAACCGGGCCCTGCGGGAGACCTACCCGCCGGGCTCGACCTTCAAGGTCGTCACCGCCGCCGCGGCCCTGGAGAACAAGCGCTACAGCAGCATCGACGAGAAGACGGACACGCCGCTGCCGTGGATCATGCCGGGCACCACGACCCCGCTGCCCAACCTGGTCAACGAGCCCTGCAAGGAAGCCTCACTGAAGGTCGCCATGCAGTTCTCCTGCAACACCGTCTTCGGCAAGCTGGGCTCCGACCTCGGCGTGGAGAAGATGGCCAAGCAGGCAGAGAAGTTCGGCTTCAACGAGGAGCAGTTCGTCCCCGTCCGGGCCGAAGCGAGCCGCTTCCCGACCGAGATGGAGCCCTCCGAGGCCGCACTGTCCGCCATCGGCCAGTTCGACGTCGCCGCCACCCCCCTGCAGATGGCCATGGTCACCGCCGCCATCGCCAACGACGGCAAGCTGATGCAGCCCTACATGGTTGATCAGCTCCGCGCCCCCGACCTCGACGTGATCGAGCAGACCGAGCCGGAGGAACTGTCCGAGGCCATGTCCGCCGAGAACGCGCAGAAGCTCCAGCAGATGATGGAGTTCGTGGTCACCGACGGCAGCGGCAAGAACGCCCAGATCCCGGGCGTGACCGTCGGCGGCAAGACCGGTACCGCGCAGCACGGCGAGAACAACAGCAAGAACCCCTACGCCTGGTTCATCTCCTACGCCAAGACCGACAACGGCTCGCCCGTGGCGGTCGCGGTCGTGGTCGAGGACTCCGGCGCGGCCCGCGAGTCCATCTCCGGCGGCGGCCTGGCGGCCCCGATCGCCAAGGGCGTCATGCAGGCGGTCCTCGGCAAGTGAGAATGGCCACCTCTCCCCGGCCGCTGTCCGCCCGTACGTGTACCGGTCGGGTATCAGCTCGCTCCGGGGGCCGGGGTCGACGCGGTACGCCCGGTAGCGTATGGGCGAGCAGCCACACGCATCGGTGAGGGAGAGGCTGGAAACCATGGAAGAGCCGCGTCGCCTCGGCGGCCGGTACGAACTGGGCGGGGTGCTCGGCCGTGGCGGCATGGCCGAGGTCTACATCGCCCACGACACCCGGCTCGGCCGCACCGTCGCAGTGAAGACCCTGCGCACGGACCTCGCCAGTGACCCGACGTTCCAGGCCCGGTTCCGGCGCGAGGCCCAGTCGGCGGCCTCGCTGAACCATCCGGCCATCGTCGCCGTCTACGACACCGGCGAGGACTACGTCGACGGGATCTCCATCCCCTACATCGTGATGGAGTACGTCGAGGGATCCACCCTCCGGGAGCTGCTGCACTCCGGTCGCAAGCTCCTCCCGGAGAGATCCCTGGAGATGACCATCGGCATCCTCCAGGCCCTCGAGTACAGCCACCGCAGCGGCATCGTCCACCGCGACATCAAGCCGGCGAACGTGATGCTCACGCGCAACGGCCAGGTCAAGGTCATGGACTTCGGCATCGCCCGCGCCATGGGCGACGCCGGCATGACGATGACCCAGACCGCCGCCGTCATCGGCACCGCGCAGTACCTCTCCCCCGAGCAGGCCAAGGGCGAGCAGGTCGACGCCCGCTCCGACCTGTACTCCACCGGCTGCCTGCTGTACGAGCTGCTCACCGTGCGTCCGCCGTTCGTCGGCGACTCCCCGGTGGCCGTGGCCTACCAGCACGTCCGCGAGGAGCCCCAGCCGCCCTCGGTGTACGACCCCGAGGTCACGCCCGCGATGGACGCCATCGTGCTCAAGGCGCTGGCCAAGAACCGGGAGGACCGCTACCAGAGCGCCGACGAGATGCGCGCCGACATCGAGCGGGCCCTCGACGGCCTGCCGGTGGCCGCCGCCATGCCCGCCGGCGCCGGTGCCTACGCCGGCGACGGCGGCTACTCCGAGGCCGCCACCACCGCCATGCCCGCCCACGGCGGTGCCGCCCCCACCTCGATGCTCCCGCCGATGCGCGAGGACGACGGCGGCTACGGCTACGACGAGCCGTCGCGCGCGGGCCGCCGGCAGCAGCAGAAGAAGAGCAACACCTCGACGATCCTGCTGGTGGCCGCCGCGGTCGTGGTGCTGATCCTGTCGATCTTCCTCGGCAAGGAGCTCTTCAGCGGCGGCTCGGGCAGCGACGATTCCGTGGTGCCCAACCTCAAGGGCAAGACGTTCACCGAGGCGGAGAGATCCGTGAAGAACGTCGGTCTGCTCGTGGAGAAGGGCGGCACCGAGTTCTGCGACGAACCGGTGGACGCCGTCTGCTCCCAGGACCCGGAGAAGGGCACCAAGCTCGCCGAGGGCGAGACCGTCACGGTCAAGATGTCCAAGGGCGAGGCGCCCGTCGAGGTCCCGGACGTCGTCGGCGACAAGATCGACGAAGCCGAGCAGGAGCTCAAGGACGCCGGGTTCGAGGTGACCCAGAAGCAGGAGGTCGCCGACGAGGAGCCGGGCACCGTGCTGCGCCAGAGCCCCGACGGCGGGGAGACGGCCAAGAAGGGCAGCACGATCAGGCTGGTCGTCGCCAAGGAGGAGGACCGGGTCGGCGTACCGGACGTCATCGGAAGGACACAGGCGGATGCCGAGGCGCAGATCAAGGGCGCAGGCCTGACGCCGGCGATCGGCGAGCCGATCGAGACGGCCGACCAGGCGGAGGGCACGGTCGTGCAGCAGTCCCCGGCGGGCAACCAGCAGGTCGCGCCGGGCTCCACCGTGACCCTGCGGCTCGCCAAGGCCCCCGCCACCCAGGCAATGCCCGGCCTGACCGGTCAGCCGGTGAAGCAGGCCGAGGATGCGCTCAAGGCGCTGAACCTGGACCTGCAGATCCAGATCAGCGGCGACAACTCCGACAAGGCCGTGGTGGCGGGCACCAACCCGCCCGCAGGCACCCCGCTCAAGAAGGGGGACACCGTCGTCCTGCAGACCGTCAAGATCGACGGCGGCGGGGACGGGGGAGTCATCTTCGGCCAGGGCAGCGACTGGAACGACTGACGCCCGGTACCGGGAAGGGCAGTGACGACGGGGCCCGCGGACATTGTGTCCGCGGGCCCCGTCGTCGTTCGCCGTGTCCGGGCCCGTTATCCGCGCAGTTCCTTCGGCGGGGTGCGGTCGGCGTCGACCTTCTCGGTGCGCTCCAGCTCGCCCCACACGATGTAGCGGTAGTCGGAGGTGTACATCGGGGTGCAGGTGGTCAGGGTGATGTACTTGCTCTTCTTCGTGGCGCCGGACTTCTCCGGGATCTGCTGCAGCACGTCCACGTCGAACTTCGAGGTGGACGGCAGGGTCTTGTAGACCTTGTAGACGTACCAGGTGTCCTTGGTCTCGAGGACGACCGGGTCTCCGTCCTTCATCTTGTGGATGTTGTGGAACTTGGCGCCGTGGCCGTCGCGGTGGGCGGCCAGGGAGAAGTTGCCGTCCTTCTCCCACGGCAGGGCGGCCTTGATCGGGTCCGTGTAGTAGCCGGCCACGCCGGCGTTGAGGATGTCGCCGTCGGTGCCCTTCTTGACCAGCACCGGGTCGTCGTCCATGGCCGGGACGTGGAGGAAGCCGACGCCGTCCTTGGTGTCCAGCTCGCCCGGCCCCTTGTCGGACCAGCTCTGGCGGACCCGGTCGGCGTCCCGGCCCGCCTCCCGGTCGGCCAGGACGTTGGTCCACCACAGCGAGTAGGCGACGAACAGGGCGAGCACCAGGCCGACGGTGATCAGCAGCTCGCCGACGAAGCTGACGGTGGCCGCCACGATCCCGCGCCCCCTGCGGGAAGCCGGGCCGGTCCCGCCGCCGGCGGCCGCGGCCGGGCCGGAGGTCTGGTCGTTCTCACTGTCCTGCGCCGTCGTCACCGCGTGTCCCGTCTTCTCATGTCCTCCGGGCGCTCATCCCACCAGAGCGTCCGGCTTGCCCTTGCTGCGCGGGCGTTCGTCGACCATCTTGCCCCACACGATCATCCGGTACGTGGAGGTGAACTCGGGGGTGCACGTGGTCAGGGTGATGTACCGGCCGGGCTGCGTGAAGCCGCCCTGCTCCGGCACCGGATCGATCACCGCCACGTTGGACGGCGGGGTCTGCGGCAGGATGCTCGCCATCTCGTACGTGTAGTACCGGTCGGCCGTCTCGACGATGATCTCGTCACCGGGTTCGAGGCGGTTGATGTAGCGGAACGGCTCACCGTGGGTGTTGCGGTGCCCGGCCAGCGCGAAGTTGCCCTGCTCGTCCCAGGGCATCGCCGTCTCCAGGGGCGCCTCCCCGTAGTGCCCGACCAGGCCCTTGTCGAGCACCTTGTGCTTGTCGATGCCCTCCGCGATGGGCGCCTTCACGTCCAGCTTCGGGATGTAGATGATGGCGAAGCCCTGGCCCGGCTCGAACGCACCGGGGTCCCGGGCGCCCTTGTCGCCCTTGTCCTTCCACTGGCTCTGCAGTTCGTCGGCCCGGCCGCCGGCCTCCTGGAGGGCCAGCACGTTCGTCCACCACAGCTGGTAGGCGACGAAGAGCAGCATCAGCACGCCCAGCGTGATGAACAGTTCGCCGGCCACCTGGCTGGCGACCACCGCCGGGCCGCCCCTGGCCGCCCGCGCCGCGCGCCGCGCCTGCGCGCGCCCGCCGGGGACGGGGGAGGGGGACTCCGCGGACGCGGACGGCCCCGGGGAGGCGCCGGTCCCCGCCGCGCGCGCCCGGCGACGGGCGGCCCGGCCGCCCCCGGGCGGGGCGGGGACGGTGCGGGCGGCGTCCGCGGAGGGGACGGGGTCCGCCAGGGCGGGCAGGACGGCCGTGGGCGCGTCGGCGGGGAGCGACCCCGCGCCGCCGGGAGCAGGAGGAGTAGAAGGAGCGGGGAAAGCTGTGGAGGCCGCGGGGACGACGGGGGCGGCAGCTCCGTCCGCGCCGTCGCGGGGCCCGGTGGCACGGCCGTGTCTTCCGGCGGCTTCCTGGGCCGCCCTGCGGCGCGCCGCGCGCCCGCCCGGAACGACGGGCGGCGCCTGCGTCCCCGCGTCCGTGACGGGGGCCCCGGGAGCGGCTGGCGCCCCCGGAACGGCAGGGGCGTCAGATGCGTCAGGGGCGGCCGCCTGTGCCGCCCGCGCGGCCCTGCGGCGGGCCGCCCGCCCGCCGGGGGTCACGGGCACGGCGGGCGGCGCCCCGGCTCCCTCAGGCACGACCCCGCTCGCCGCGGGGCCCCCTGCCGGGAGGCCGTCCACCGGGAGGCTGTCCGCCGGGAGGCCGTCCACCGGGAGGCCTCCCGGTGGGAAGCCGTCGAGACCGCTCGCGGGGGCGCCGACGGCGGTTCCCCGGGCCGCCTGCGCGGCTCTGCGGCGGGCCGCGCGCCCGCCGGGGGCAGCAGGGGGCCCGGAGGCCGCAGGCCCGGCAGGAGCCGCGGCGGGGCCGCCGGGGTGGGGGAACGGGGGGACGGGACCGCCGGGTGCGGAGGGAGGAGCGGCGGGCCCGGGGCCCGGGCCGATCACCGGCAGGAGCTCCGTCGCCGCCTCGTTCGCGATCACCAACGCCCTGCGCGGCCGGGGCGGCCCGCCCCCGTCGGCAGGGCGGACGGGCCGGCCGGCAGGGCCGGGCCCGGCTCCGTGAAGGGGCGGGGGCGGCGGGCCGTCCTCGGGGAACCGGCCGGCCGGCGGCACGGGAACAGCGGGCGGCACGGGGGCGACGGGTACTCCGGGGGCCGCCAGGTGCGCGGGCTGCGGCCGTCCTGCGGCTCCGTCCGGGCCCGGCCAGGCCTGCGGGGGTTCCTGGAGGTCGGCCTGCGGGACGGCGTGCGGGTGGAACCACGGCGACCCGTGGGCCTCCGACGCGGCATCCGACCCGGCCGACCCGGCCGCCCCGGCCGACCCGGCCACCCCGCCCGTACCGGGCCGCCCGTCCGCGCCCGGGCCCCGGCCGGCGGCGCTCCCGCGCCCCGGCAGGGGGTCGTTCAGCGGATCGCCGAGCTGTTCGACCGCCGCCCTGATCTCGCCCGTCGTCTCGTAGGCGGGCTGTTCACGGGCCGGGTCGGGGAATCCGCCCGCGTGCTCGGGGCGGAGTCCCGTCACTTCCCGATCACCGGCGCCAGGCCGGCCGACCGGTCCACAGCGTCCAGGTCGCCGCAGTGCACCAGCCAGTTGGCCAGCATGCGGTGACCCCATTCGGTGAGCACCGACTCCGGGTGGAACTGGACGCCCTCCACCGGCAGGTCTCGGTGGCGCAGCCCCATGATCACGCCGCTGTCGGTCCGGGCGGTGACCTCCAGCTCCTCCGGCACGGTCTCCTCGACGACCGCCAGCGAGTGGTACCGGGTGGCCGTGAAGGGCGACGGCAGGCCGTTGAAGACTCCCGCGCCCTCGTGGAGCACGGGGGACGTCTTGCCGTGCAGCAGCTCGGGGGCCCGGTCCACGACCGCGCCGTGGGCGGCGGCGATCGACTGCAGTCCCAGGCAGACGCCGAAGAGCGGGATCCCGGCCGCGGCGCAGTGGTGCACCATGTCGATGCACACCCCCGCCTCCTGCGGGTTGCCCGGGCCGGGGGAGAGCAGGACCCCGTCGAACCCGTCCCGCGCGTGGGCGGGCTCCACCTCGTCGTTGCGCCGCACCTCGCACTCGGCGCCCAACTGGTAGAGGTACTGGACGAGGTTGAAGACGAAGCTGTCGTAGTTGTCGACGACCAGGATGCGCGCGCTCATCCTGCGGCCCCGTTCTCGCTGTCCACCGTCACGTCGTTGAACGGCAGCAGCGGCTCCGCCCACGGGAAGACGTACTGGAAGAGCACGAAGACGACAGCCAGGACCAGCACGAGGGAGATCAGCGCCCTCACCCATGCGTTGCCCGGCAGATGCCGCCAGATCCAGCCGTACATACGGTCCCTTTCCCAATAGGTCGTGCACCAGAGTAAAGGGCCACCGGCGCCGTGGGTGAGTCAGTCGCGGAAAGCGGTACGCCCGGTCCTCCGCCCACGGCCCGCCGTCCCCGGCCGGGCCGGCCGGCTCACTGCACCGGCTGTGCGTAGTGGAGGTCGACCGTTCCCGACCACCCCGGCAGCGTGTCCCGGTCGCTTTCCTCGACCTTCCAGCCGAGCCCGTACGCCTCGACGTACAGCAGGTAGTTCTGGATCACCGGGTCCCGGTCGAGGGCCCGGACGAGCTTCTTCCGGTCCCCGACGGCCTTGACGACGTAGGGCGGGGAGTAGACGCGGCCCTGGAGGATGAGCGTGTTGCCCACGCAGCGCACCGCGCTGGTGGAGATCAGCCGCTGGTCCATGACCTGGATGCCCTCGGCGCCGCCCCGCCACAGGGCGTTGACCACGGCCTGCAGGTCCTGCTGGTGGATGACCAGGTCGTCGGGGCGGGGGTCGGGGACGCCGGAGACGCGCGGCCCGGCGTCGGGGGGCGCGTCGGTGAGGGTGACGGTGACCGCGGGCCCCGAGACGGGGGTGCCGCCGGACTTCTGCCGGACGCTGCGGAACGCCTTGTCGAGGGCCGGGTCGGTGGCGCCGGCCCCGGCGAGGGCGTCGATGCTCCGGCGGGTGTCCGCGAGCCCGTCCTCCAGGTGTGCGTTGTCCCGGCTCTTCTCGCGGATCAGGTCGGAGAGGCGGAGCATGGAGTCGTCGCTGCGCAGGTCGGTTCCGCGGGAGGTGTCGAAGCTGATCCAGAACAGCAGTCCGGCCAGCGCGAAGATTCCGGCGGTCAGCAGCCGGGGCACGACGGATCTGCTCACCGTACCCTTATCTCCTTCCGACCCGAGGAAGCACTACGCTAACGGACGCCGGGGGGCACCTTGTTCCCCGAGTTCCGACAACCCGCACACCCACGCGAGCCCCGCGCGGTGACGCAGCGCATCGACAGGAGAGTCCCTCGTGCCGAAGTCACGGATCCGCAAGAAGTCGGACTTCACCCCGCCGCCGGAGAAGCAGCAGGCCATAAAGCTGAGCAGCGGCCGGAGTTGGGTGGCTCCGGTGATGCTGGCCCTCTTCGGCATCGGCCTGGCCTGGATCGTGGTCTTCTACGTGACCCAGGGCTCTCTGCCCGTCGAGGCGTGGGGCAACTGGAACATCGTGGCCGGGTTCGGCTTCATCGCGGGTGGGTTCGTGGTCTCCACCCAGTGGAAGTAGGGCGCTCCCGGCAGTTCCGCCGAGCTCTTCGGCCGCGTTGTCCACACCGTTATCCACAGTGGGGAAAAGATCCGAAGACCTGTGGATAACCCGTGTGGAGTCGGCGTGCGAAGGGGTGGTGGCCCGGACTCCGGACCGCCGCCCCTTCTCCGTACGGGTGATGAAACCGCAGGTCAACCCTGCGCGTCACAGGTGCACCGGATCGGGTGCACAGGATTTGACAACTGCTGTGGATAACGTTCCGCGCACCGGGGTCAGCCGGTGATCTGCACGGTCCCCGCCCACACCGTCCCCACGATCGCCAGCAGCACGACGGCGCAGGTCCCCCACTGCACCAGCGGCCGCGCCGCGCCCCGGGGCGCGTGCATCATGCCCAGCGCGACCACCGCGCCGGTCACCAGGCCGCCGATGTGGGCCCGCCAGTCGATGTTGGGCCAGGTGAAGGTGAAGACCAGGTTCAGCGCGAGCAGGATCATGATCGGCCGCAGGTCGTACTTCATCCGGCGCATCATCACCACGGTGGCGCCCAGCAGCCCGAAGATCGCTCCCGAGGCGCCGAGGGACGCGGAGTTCGGCGGGGCCAGCAGGAACGACAGGGCCGCGCCGCCGAGGCCGGAGAGCAGGTAGAGCGCCAGGAACCGCGCACGCCCCAGGGACGCCTCCAGCTGCGGGCCGAGCCAGTACAGCGACAGCATGTTGAACCCGATGTGCGTGATCTCCCAGTGCAGGAAGACCGCGGTCAGCAGCCGGTACCACTGGCCGGGGCCCTCGGCCACGCCGACCGGGCCGTCGCCGCTCCAGGCCCGCCCGACCAGGAGCAGGTCGTTCAGCAGGGGCTTTCCGCCCGCCTGCACCAGCAGGAAGACGGCCAGGTTGATCCCGATCAGGACCATGGTGACCAGGCGGGTGTTCTCCGCGGGGCGGCCGCCGAACACGGTGCGCGCCCGGCGCACCGTGCGGGAGCCCTCCCGCACGCACTCGGGGCACTGGTGGCCGACCGGCGCCTCCACCATGCAGTCGGGGCAGACCGGGCGGTCGCAGCGGGTGCAGGACACCCCCGCCGGCCGGTCCGGGTGCCGGTAGCAGGCGCGCGGACCGGCGCCCTCGTGCGGAGCCGGCCGGCTCTCCGGTTCGTGGACCACTGCGAGACCTTCCCTCACGTCGCGGCGACGCCCCGCCCGTCATGACGGACGGACGGGGCGGAACGTTCCCGGCCGGTGCGCCGTCCGGTCAGCCCTCGGAGACGGTCACCGACTCGATGACCACGTCCTGCACCGGACGGTCGGTGCGCGGGTTGGTCTGCACGGCCGCGACGGCGTCGACGACCCGCTGGCTCTCCTGGTCGGCGACCTCACCGAAGATGGTGTGCTTGCCGGTCAGCCACGCGGTCGGCGAGACCGTGATGAAGAACTGCGAGCCGTTGGTGCCCGGGCCGGCGTTGGCCATCGCGAGCAGGTAGGGCTTGTTGAACGACAGGTCCGGGTGGAACTCGTCGGCGAACTTGTAGCCGGGGCCGCCGGTGCCGTTGCCCAGCGGGTCACCGCCCTGGATCATGAAACCGCTGATCACGCGGTGGAAGACGGTCCCGTCGTACAGGCGCCGGGTGGTCGGTGCCCCGGTGGCCGGGTCGGTCCACTCCCGCTTGCCCTCGGCGAGCTCGACGAAGTTCTTCACGGTCTTGGGGGCGTGGTTCGGCAGGAGCCGCACCCGGATGTCGCCGTGGTTGGTCTTGATGGTGGCATGGAGCTGGTCGGCCACGATGCGCCTTCCCTCGATTTCTCGGACAGCCCCCCATCCTCCCACGAGCGGCGCACGACGGCCCGTGCCCACCCGGGTCCGGGACGGGGCCGTACGAGGCGTCCGGGACGGAAACAGGAATGATCTTTCCCCCGGTGGAAAGGCGACATTCCGAATACCACCGACGAGGAGGTTCTCGTGACCCGCAAGTCTGCCTCCCTGACCAAGGGATGCACTACTGCCCAGCTGAGGCATGACGGGCGCGCCGCGGCCGACCGGACCAGGGACGGGGTACGGCACGCCGTGGAGGTGGTGATTCCGTACGCCGAGGCGGCCCGCGGCGCCGCCGCCCACTACACGGACGAGGCCCGCCAGCACCTGGCGCCCAAGGTCGCGTCCGCCGTCGACCAGGCCCGCCGCACGACCCGCACCCAGCTGGACACCCGCGTGGTGCCGCTGCTGGAACAGGCCCGGGAGGCGGTCCCGCCGAAGGTCGAGCACGCCGTGGAGAGCGCGGCCCAGCAGACCCGGAGGACGGTCCGCCAGGCCGCCGACCACGCCCTGCCGCTGGTGGAGAGCGCCGTCGCCGCCACCGTCGCCGCCACCGTCCCGGTCCGCGACGAGGCAGTCACCCGCAGCGCCGCCGCACTGGCGGCACTGCGCGGCGGCGTGACGGCCGAGGAGATCGAGCAGCTCGTCCGCAGGCACCGGCGGCGGGAGCGCAACGGGCGGTTCGCCAAGCGCCTGCTGGCCGTCGGCGCACTGGCCGGCGGCGCCTGGGCCGCCTGGAACTGGTGGAACCGGCAGACCACCCCCGACTGGCTCGTGGAGGCCCCCGCCCCCACCGAACTCGGTGACCGCTCCCCGCAGGGCGCCACGTCGACCCGGGCCGGGCTGGAAGCGGTGGACGGCTCCGGCCCGGCGGCCGCCACGGGCGCCACGGAGGCCGGCGCCATGGCCGAACAGGCCGAGGAGAACCGCGCCGAGGCGATCGCGGAGGCCGAGAGGACCCAGGCCGAGGCCGCCGAGAAGGCCCGGAAGGAGCACGAGGAGGGTGAGGAGGGCGAACGGCCCTGACCGCCGCGCGGTCCGGGTGCCGGACCGCGGGAAGCACGACAGCGCGGGACCGCCGGGGCGGTCCCGCGCTGCTGCGGTGTGGAGCCTAGGGGAGTCGAACCCCTGACATCCGCCATGCAAAGACGGCGCTCTACCAACTGAGCTAAGGCCCCTCGGCGACCGCGGGGCGATCGCCGGAACCAGGGTACCGGGTGCGGGGAGGATTCCCGACCGGGTATCCGCTTCCGTAGGATGGTTTGCGGATGTTCGCAAGCGCAAACCGGCGTGGCCGACCGCGCCGGGCCCGCATCGAGGAGCCCTCATGGAATCGCCGACCACCGATGCCGCCACCCGTGCCCGGGAGCTCCAGCGCAGCTGGTACGGAGAACCGCTGGGCGACCTCTTCCGCCGGCTCATCGCCGACCTCGGCCTCAACCAGGCCAAGCTCGCCGGCGTCCTGGGGCTGTCCGCCCCCATGCTGTCGCAGCTGATGAGCGGCAACCGGGCCAAGATCGGCAACCCGGCCGTCGTCCAGCGCCTCCAGGCGCTGCAGGACCTCGCCGCCCAGGTCTGCGACGGCAGCGCCACCGCCGCCGACGCCACCGCCCGCATGGACGAGATCCGCCAGTCGGCCGTCTCGGTGCTCAACCCCACCAGCAGCACCGCCGTCCCCAACGCCTCCCCGACACGCCGGGTCGTGCGCGAGATCCAGTTCCTCCTGCGCTCCCTGGCCTCGGCCCAGGAGCTGTTGAAGGCGGCAGACGCCCTCGCGGCGGACCATCACGAACTGGCAGAGTTCTTGCGTGTCTACGGTGCCGGTCGCACCGACGACGCGGTGGCCCACTACGAGGCCCACCAGAGCTGACGGTTGCAGGCCAGATCAAGGGCGGTCACGGCAGGATGGGTGAGGTCTTCGCGGGTCGGTACGAACTGGTCGACCCGATCGGCCGCGGCGGCGTGGGCGAGATCTGGCGGGCCTGGGACCACCGCAGGCGCCGCTACGTCGCGGCCAAGGTCCTCCAGCAGCGCGACGCGCACTCCCTGCTGCGGTTCGTCCGCGAACAGGCCCTGCGCATCGACCACCCCTACGTCCTGGCCCCCAACAGCTGGGCCGCGGACGACGACAAGGTCCTGTTCACCATGGACCTGGTGCGCGGCGGGTCGCTGGCCCACCTGGTCGGCGACTACGGCCCCCTGCCCCCGCGGCTGGTGTGCGTCCTGCTCGACCAGCTCCTGGCCGGCCTGACCGCCGTGCACGCCGAGGGCGTGGTGCACCGCGACATCAAGCCGGCCAACCTGCTGCTGGACGCCACCGGCACCGGCACCCCCCGGCTGCGGTTGTCGGACTTCGGCATCTCGATGCGCAAGGGCGAACCGCGGCTGACCGAGGCCAACTACGTCGTCGGCACCCCCGGCTACTTCGCGCCCGAGCAACTGATGGGCGCCGAACCGGACTTCCCGCAGGACCTGTTCGCGGTGGGGCTGGTGGCGCTGTTCATGCTCAGCGGCCACAAGCCCGACGCGCACGCCCTGGTGGACCAGTTCACCACCGGAGGGGTGCCGCCTGCCCCCCAGGGCATCCCCGAGCCGCTGTGGCAGGTGGTGGCCACCCTGCTGAACCCGGACCCGGACGCCCGCTTCCGATCCGCCACCGGAGCCCGCAAGGCCCTCGCCGCGGCCCGGGACCTCCTCCCCGAGAGCTCCCCCGAGGAGGAGGCCGTCGAGGTCTTCGACCAACTGGGGCCGCTGCCGGAGGGGTTCGGACCGGACGGTCCACTGACCGTGGCGAACGCCTTCCGCCTCCCCCTCCTGCCGCCGCCCCCGCTGCCGGGCGCGCCCCCGCTGCCGGGCTCCGAGGGCCTGCCGCCGATCCCGGCCGCCGGGCCCGGGCCGCAGCCCCCCGCGCCTCCTGCGCCTCCTGCGCCTCCCGGCCCGATGGTGCCGGCCGCCGGGCAGCCCGTTCACGTGCCGCCCGTGCCCGCCGGCCGGCAGAGCCCGTACGCACCCGCCCACTCCGGCGGCACGAAGCCGTACTCGGCCGCCCACCCCGGGGCCGGACCGCTCGCCCCGGCCCCTCCTGCCGGCGGCCGGGCGGCGGCCCGCCGCGCCCGGCAGGGCCCCCCGTCGGGCCCCCCGGCCAAGGTTGCGGTCCCGGTGCTGGTGGTCGCGCTCGCCTGCTTCGCCGTCGGCATCTGGGCCCTCCTGCAGCTTTGACCGCCCGGCCCGCCACCCGGTCACCGTCGGCCGGGCCGGACGGCCGGGCCGGGACGGCCGACGGTCACCAGCCGCCCGAGGAGCCGGTGCCGCCGGACGAACCGGGGCTCCCTGACGAACCGGTGCCGCCGGAGGAGCCGGTCCCGCCGTCCGGCTCCCCGCCCGTGCCCCCGTCACCGCCGCCCTGCGCCGCGGGGCCGGGGCCCGGCACGCCCCCGGGCGCCGGGCCGGGGAAGAACACCGGGCCGGGGAGGGACGCCTGCCCGGGCACGGACGCCCGGCCCGGGAGGGACGCCTGGTCGGGCGGGGGCGGCGGGGGGCCGGGGCGTCGTGCGGCCAGCAGGGACCACAGGCCCAGGCCGAGCACGAGCACGGTGCCCACTCCGATCCCGCCGAACGCCAGCACCTTCATCGTCGTCCGGTCGGCGCCGGCGGCTCCGGCGGCCCCGTCGGGTCCGTCGGGCCCGTCCCCGGCGCCGCCGTCGCCGGCGACCCCGAAGCCCGCGTCGAGCGCGTCCCCCGCGTAGCCGGGCCCGTCGGCCCTCTCGCCCCGCACCTGCACCCGCAGGGTGACGTCCACCGTCCCGTCCGGGCCCACGGTGCCCACCGTGTCGGGGCGGAGCGTGACGGCCAGGTAGTACCAGCCGGCGAAGCCGAAGGGCCGCGCCGCGGAGGAGGTGGCGAACCGGTTGCGGTAGGCCACCGGCACGGTCCGCACGCCGATCCCGATCAGGTCGCCCCGGTACAGTTCCGCCTCCTCCACCGCCCTGCCGCGCACGGTGTTGTACAGCCGCAGGCCGACGCCCGTGGGGACCGCTTTCCCGGTCCCGCCGGGGGAGGCCGCGAACTCGGCGTCGGCGAAGAGCTGTTGGCCCCAGTCCAGCGCCACCCGGTAGAAGCGGGTCTCGCCGGGCTGCAGGCTTCCCTCGTACGCCCCCGTGCCGACGAGGGCGGCGGAGTCGAACCCGGTGCCGCCCTGCCGTGCGACGGCCGCCGCCCGGGGAGGTTCCGGTGTGGTGCCGACCTCCGTCTCCTGCGGCCCGGGACGGGCGTCCTCCACCAGCCCCGGCTCGGACATGTAGCGGATGGCGAGCGGCCAGGCGGCCGGGTCGGAGGACGCCGCCTGCCGCCGGGCGACCGAGAGCAGGTAGGTGCCCGCCCGGGTGCAGTCGCCCGCGGCGCGCTGCGGGTCGATCGTGCGGGAGACGGCGTCGCCGACGGGGTGGACGGCGCCCCGGCGCCCGGTGACGGGCTCGGCCGCGTCGCACACCCGCCCGCTGCGCGTCCTCAGCTCCAGCCGCAGGCCGTCCCCCTGGGACGTGGTGGCCCGCGGGTCCGGGACGCCGAAGACGGAGAGGTGGTCGCTGGAGGTGCCGTCCAGCTCCAGCCGGTAGTACACGGTCCGGCCGGGTTCGAGGCTGTCGGTGTAGCGGCCCGGCTCCAGGGGCGGGGCGTCCTCCGGCGACGCGGCCCCCTCCACCCGCGTCCCGCCCGGCTGCCACACCTCCGCGGCGGGGACGGCGGGGACGGCGGGGGCCGCCGCAGCGGCCCGGGCGGCGGGCAGACCCGCGGGCAGGACCGCCGCCGCGACGAGCACCGCTCCCACCACCGCCCGCGCCGGTCCGCGCGTCCCGGCATTCCTCGTCCGCGTTCTCATCTTCCGACTCCCGGGCCCTCGTACGCCGAACGCTGCCGCAGCGCGGCCAGCGCGGCGAAGGTCGCCAGTACGAGACCGGCCGCACCGAGGGCGGCCGCCACGATCATGAATCCTCTCCCGGCGGAGGGCGCCGTGTCGCCCGCCTTCGCGGAATCGGCCTCCGGCGCGTCGGATCCCGCGGCGGCCGGCGCCCGCTGCTGCGGCCCGGCCAGCTCCTCCCCGAGCACGCTCACCCGCAGCACCACGGGCAGTGCGGCGGAGGTGCGCGGCTTCGCGCCGGGCTCCCAGGACACCGCGAGGTAGTAGTCGCCCGAGGACCTCACCGACGCCACCGACCGCTGCTCGTCCCACCGGTTGGCCCAGGCGACCGGCACCGTCCCGCCGGCGACGAGGACCCGGTCGTCCGGCTGCGCCCCCGGTCCCCGCGCCCCGGAGACCCGGGCCCGGCCCGGCGAGTAGACCGACGCGCGGACCCGGGGGGACGCCGGGCGGTCCGGCCCCGCCGGTCCGCCGGACTCCACGGTGTAGCGCAGCCGCTGCCCCCAGCCCAGGCGGATCCGGTAGAAGCGGGTGCGGGCGGGGAGCACCTCGTCGCGCCACTCCCCCGGGCCGATCCTCCGGGCGTCGTTGAACCCGCTGCCGCCCCCGGCCGGCACCGCCGTCCCGCCGCGGGGACCGCCGGCCCTCCCGGGGCGGGAACCGCCGGGGCGGGGGCCGTCCTCCGGGCGGGGGCCGCCGTCGGGGCCGGACGCCGCCCTGTCCGGCCGTGCCCCCTCGGTTCCCATGCGCAGCTCCAGCGGCCAGCGGTCCCGGTCCGGGCCGTGCCCGGCGACGCGGGTGACGGACAGCAGGTACCGCCCCTTCCGGTCGCAGGTGGGGCTGTCGCCGGCCCCGGGGACCCGGCTGACGGCCGCGGTGAGCACCCCAACACCCTCGTCGCGCCCGAAGCGGGCGGCGGCGGTGCCGCAGGTGTAGGCGTACTCGTCGGCGCGGCGCAGCCGCAGGTCCAGGCCGTCGCCGGAGGCGACGGCGGAACCGGACCGGGGCACGGCGGTGGCGGACAGGTCGGCGGCCGAGGAGGCGTCCAGTTCGGCCGCGTACCAGCGGGTCTCCCCCGGGCCGATGGTGTCCAGGTACTGGCCGGGCCCGATCTCGGGGGCCTGCGAGCCGCGGCCGCCGCCGGCCACCTTCTCGCCCACGAAGCGGTAGGCGTGCCCGGTCACCGCCGGACCGCTCGCGGGGGCCGCCCGGACCGGGGTGTGCGGTGCCGCTCCCGACGCCCGCGCGGGGCCCGTGGCGGCGAGGGCCGCCCCGGCGAGCAGCACGCCCAGGACGGCGGTCGTCCCCGCACGTCGGCGTGGTCGGTGCATCGTCTGTTTCCCCTCCCTGGGCTTTGCTAAAGCAAGTTATAAATTTGCTGACGCAAACTCAAGGGGGCGCGGTCACGTTCCTGAAACAGCCTCCGTAAACACCACGGCCCCGCCCGGCGTGCGGGCGGGGCCGTGGACCGTGACGGTCTTTCAGGCATTCGCACCGGAACCTGCGGACACGGAGTCGGTCGCCTCCGTCCACAGGTCCTGCTCGGCGCGGTCAGCCTGGATCTGGCGGTAGACCAGCAGACCACCGACAGCTGCCAGTACGACCAGGAGAAGCTTCTTCACCGCGCGACCTCGACCTTCTTGCGTCTTTTGGGATGGGCCGGGAAACCTGCGCCCGATGATACACACCGGGGTAACGCGAAAACCCCGGACAGGTGACTGTCCGGGGTTTCTCCGCGGTGGGGCTAACAGGACTTGAACCTGTGGCCTCTTCCTTATCAGGGAAGCGCTCTAACCGTCTGAGCTATAGCCCCGCGCTGCACCGAAAGATTAGCGCACCGGAGGCGTACAGCCAAAATCGGCTACTCGTCCTCCGCCAGCGTCAGCTCCACGCCGCCCGCGAAGCCCGCCGAGATGTTGTAGACGAACGCCCCCAGCGTGGCCAGCGCCGTCAGCAGCACCACGTCGATCACCGCGACGATCGACGTGAACAGCAGCACCCGCGACAGCGACAGGAAGCCCTCCAGGTCGAACCCGCCGTCCGTCCCGGAGCCCGTCGCCTCGCTGATGGTGCCGCCGACCGTGGCGAAGACGCCCATCGCGTCCATCACCGTCCACAGCACGGCGACCGCCACGACCGTGCACACGCCCAGCGCCACGGACAGCAGGAAGCTGACCTTCATCACCGACCACGGGTCCGCCTTGGCGACCCGCAGCCGCGCCTTGCGGGTGCGCGGCGCGGTGCGCGCCGCGACCGCCGGCCGCGGCCGCCTGGCCCCGCCGCGGCCGCCGTGCGTCTCCGGGGCCCCGTAGGACTGCCCGGCGCCCCCCTGGGTGTCGCCGCCGCCGTAGGACGACGGGGCGTCGTACTGCTGCCCGCTCTGGTCCTGCGGCGGCAGGTAAGCCTGCGGCGGACGGTGCGGCTGCGCACCCTGGTGCGCCGGGCGGGCGTCGGTCACGGTTCCCCCTTGGTACGACGGGCCGCCGTGGGCGGCCTGGCCACGGGCGCCGCCGGTTCCGGCGACGGCCTCCTGATGACGGTCGGGACCGGCCCCGCCGGGCAGGGCGCCCGTGGCTCCACTCACGACTTAATCCTCCTGCGTACTCGCCGGCTGGTCCCCGGCCTCCTGGGCGCCCGCCTCGGCCGCCGCGTCCGCGATCGCCTCGACCTCCTCGGCCTCGGCCCCCGCCTCCGCGTTGCGGGCGATGCCGACGACGGCATCGCGCTTGCCCAGATTGATCAACTGGACGCCCATGGTGTCACGGCCCGTCTCCCTGACCTCGCTGACCCGGGTGCGGATCACACCGCCGCCCAGAGTGATCGCAAGGATCTCGTCACTCTCGTCGACGACCAGTGCGCCCACCAGCGAACCCCGGTCCTCGACGATCTTGGCAGCCTTGATGCCCAGACCGCCGCGGCCCTGGACGCGGTACTCGTCCACGCTCGAACGCTTGGCGAACCCGCCGTCGGTGGCGGTGAAGACGAACGTACCGGGCCGGACGACGTTCATCGAGAGCAGTTCGTCGCCCTCCCGGAAACTCATGCCCTTCACACCCGAGGTGGCCCGGCCCATCGGACGCAGGCTCTCGTCGGTCGCGGTGAACCGGATCGACTGCGCCTTCCGGCTGATCAGCAGCAGGTCGTCGTCGGCCGAGACCAGCGCGGCACCGATCAGCTCGTCCTCGCCGCCGTCCTCCGTCTCCCTGAGGTTGATCGCGATCACACCGCCGGAGCGCGGCGAGTCGTAGTCCTTCAGCGGCGTCTTCTTCACCAGGCCGGACTTCGTCGCCAGCACCAGGTACGGCGCAGCGTCGTAGTCGCGCACCGCCATGATCCCCGCGATCCGCTCGTCCGGCTGGAACGCCAGCAGGTTCGCCACGTGCTGCCCCCGCGCGTCCCGGCCGGCGTCCGGCAGCTCGTACGCCTTGACCCGGTACACCCGGCCCTTGTTGGTGAAGAACAGCAGCCAGTGGTGCGTGGTGGTGACGAAGAAGTGGTCGACGATGTCGTCCTGCTTCAGCTGCGCGCCCCGCACGCCCTTGCCGCCGCGCTTCTGCGACCGGTACAGGTCCGTGCGCGTGCGCTTGACGTAGCCGCCGCGGGTCACCGTGACGACGATGTCCTCCTCGGCGATCAGGTCCTCGATCGACATGTCGCCGTCGAACGGCACCAGCTGGCTGCGTCGGTCCTCGCCGTACTTCTCGACGATCGCCGCCAGCTCCTCGCTGATGATCTGCCGCTGCCTCGACGGCGAGGCCAGGATCGCGTTGTACTCGTCGATCCGCGCCTGCAGCTCGTCGTGCTCCGCGGTGATCCGCTGGTGCTCCAGGGCCGCCAGCCGGCGCAGCTGCATCTCCAGGATCGCGTTCGCCTGGACCTCGTCGATCTCCAGCAGGCTCATCAGGCCGTGCCGCGCGACGTCCACCGTCTCCGAGCGGCGGATCAGCGCGATCACCTCGTCGATCGCCTCCAGCGCCTTCAGCAGGCCGCGCAGGATGTGCGCCCGCTCCTCGGCCTTGCGCAGCCGGTAGGTGGTGCGCCGCACGATGACCTCGACCTGGTGCGCCACCCAGTTGCGGATGAACGCGTCCAGCGGCAGGGTGCGCGGCACCCCGTCCACCAGCGCCAGCATGTTCGCGCCGAAGTTGGTCTGCAGGTCGGTGTGCTTGTACAGGTTGTTCAGCACGACCTTGGCGACCGCGTCGCGCTTGAGCACGATCACCAGGCGCTGCCCGGTGCGCGAGGACGTCTCGTCGCGCACGTCCGCGATGCCGGAGACCTTCCCGTCCTTGACCAGGTCGGCGATCTTCTGCGCCAGATTGTCCGGGTTCACCTGGTACGGCAGCTCGGTGACCACCAGGCACTGCCGGTTCTGGATCTCCTCGACCTCGACCACCGCGCGCATGGTGATCGAGCCGCGCCCGGTCCGGTACGCGTCCTCGATCCCGCGGCGGCCCACCACCAGCGCGCCGGTGGGGAAGTCCGGGCCCTTGATCCGCTCGATCAGCGCCTCGAGGAGCTCCTCGTTGGACGCCTCGGGGTTCTCCAGGAACCACTGCGCGCCCCGGGCCACCTCCACCAGGTTGTGCGGCGGGATGTTGGTGGCCATGCCGACCGCGATGCCGGCCGAGCCGTTGATCAGCAGGTTCGGGAACCGCGACGGCAGGACGGTCGGCTCCTGCGAGCGGCCGTCGTAGTTGTCCTGGAAGTCGACGGTCTCCTCGTCGATGTCGCGGAGCATCTCCATCGACAGCGGAGCCATCTTGCACTCGGTGTACCGCATGGCGGCCGCCGGGTCGTTGCCCGGGGAACCGAAGTTGCCGTTGCTGTCCACCAGCGGCATCCGCATCGACCACGGCTGCGCCAGTCGCACCAGCGCGTCGTAGATCGAGGCGTCGCCGTGCGGGTGGTAGTTGCCCATGACGTCGCCGACAACGCGGGCGCACTTGTAGAAGCCCTTCTCGGGCCGGTACCCGCCGTCGTACATCGCGTACAGCACCCGGCGGTGCACCGGCTTGAGGCCGTCGCGCACGTCCGGCAGCGCACGCGAGACGATCACGCTCATCGCGTAGTCGAGATAGCTGCGCTGCATCTCCGTCTCGAGGCCCACCGGTTCGACGCGCGTCACGAACGCGCCTTCCTCGGCCGGGCCCTCGGACAGGTTTCCAGTGATGTCGACCATTACTGGTCAGAGTCCTTTCACGCTGCGGCGCTCGGCCGGCTCAGATGTCGAGGAAGCGAACGTCCTTGGCGTTCCGCTGGATGAAGGAACGACGGGCCTCGACGTCCTCGCCCATCAGCACCGAGAACAGCTCGTCGGCCTGCGCCGCGTCGTCCAGGGTCACCTGGCCCAGCACCCGGTGCTCCACGTCCATCGTGGTCACCCGCAGCTCCTCGGCGTTCATCTCGCCCAGACCCTTGAAGCGCTGCACCGAGTCGTCCCTGATGCGCTTGCCGTTCTGGCGGCCCAGCTCGATCAGGGCGTCCCGCTCCCGGTCGGAGTACGCGTACTCGAAGTCGTCCTTGCCCCACTTGATCTTGTACAGCGGCGGACGGCTGAGGTAGACGTGCCCGGCCTCGACCAGCGGCCGCATGAAGCGGAACAGCAGGGTCAGCAGCAGCGTGGAGATGTGCTGGCCGTCGACGTCGGCGTCCGCCATGAGGATGATCTTGTGGTAGCGGAGCCTGGAGATGTCGAAGTCCTCGTGGATCCCCGTGCCGAACGCGGAGATCAGCGCCTGGACCTCGGCGTTCTGCAGGACCTTGTCGATCCGCGCCTTCTCCACGTTCAGGATCTTGCCGCGGATCGGGAGGATCGCCTGGTACTGCGGGTCGCGGCCCGACTTGGCCGAACCGCCGGCCGAGTCGCCCTCCACGATGAAGATCTCACACTTGGCCGGGTCGTTGGACTGGCAGTCGCTCAGCTTGCCCGGCAGCGACGCCGTCTCCAGCAGCCCCTTGCGGCGGGTCAGGTCCCGGGCCTTGCGCGCGGCCACCCGCGCGGTGGCCGCCTGGATCGCCTTGCGGATGATGTCCGAGGCCTCGGCGGGGTTGCGGTCCAGCCAGTCGTTGAGGTGCTCGTGGACGACCTTCTGCACGAAGGTCTTCGCCTCCGTGTTGCCCAGCTTGGTCTTCGTCTGGCCCTCGAACTGCGGCTCGGCCAGCTTCACCGAGATGATCGCGGTCAGACCCTCGCGGATGTCCTCGCCCGTGAGGTTGTCGTCCTTCTCCCGCAGCAGCTTCTTCTCGCGCGCGTAGCGGTTGACCAGACCGGTCAGCGCCGCGCGGAAGCCCTCCTCGTGGGTGCCGCCCTCGTGCGTGTGGATGGTGTTCGCGAACGAGTAGACGCCCTCGGTGTACTGGGTGTTCCACTGCATCGCGATCTCCACCGAGATCGACCGGTCCCGGTCCTCCGCCTCGACGTCGATCACCGAGGGGTGGATCACCTCGCCCTTGCGGGAGTTGAGGTACTTCACGAAGTCGGAGATGCCGCCCTCGTAGTGGTACGTCACCGACACCGGCGAGCGGTCCTCGTTCGGACTGTGCTCGGGCCGCTCGTCGGTCAGCGAGATCGTCAGTCCCTTGTTCAGGAACGCCATCTCCTGGAAGCGGCGCGAGAGCGTCTCGAAGGAGTACTCGGTGCTCTCGAAGACGTCCGGGTCGGCCCAGAAGGTCACCGTGGTGCCCGTCTCGGAGACCGCCTCGTGCCTGGCCAGCGGAGCGGTCGGGGCACCGAGCTTGAACTCCTGGGTCCAGCGGTACCCGTCCCGCTTGATCTCGACCGCCAGCCGCGTCGACAGCGCGTTGACGACCGAGACGCCCACACCGTGCAGACCGCCGGAGACGGAGTACCCGCCGCCGCCGAACTTGCCGCCCGCATGGAGCACGGTCAGCACGACCTCGACGGCCGGCTTCTTCTCCACCGGGTGCAGGTCCACCGGGATGCCGCGGCCGTTGTCGACCACCCGCACCCCGCCGTCGGCCAGGATCGTGACGTCGATGGTGTCCGCGTAACCGGCCAGCGCCTCGTCGACGGAGTTGTCCACGACCTCCTGCACCATGTGGTGCAGGCCGCGCTCGCCGGTCGACCCGATGTACATGCCGGGGCGTTTGCGGACGGCGTCCAGGCCCTCGAGGACGGTGATCGCGCTGGCGTCGTAGGAAGGGGGTACCCCGCCCGAGCCGACTGCGGCTCCGGCGGCGGTGGAAACGGTGTGGTTCTCGTTGGAGTTGCCGGAATCGGCCACGAAGCGCCCTTTCTGGCACAGCACGAGCCGTCTGCCGGCCGGGCCGGAGAGGCTGCGTCGTTCGACATGTTCCGCAAGTGGGGCGGTGTTGCTTCCATTCTACCGGTCGCACCGACATGGACAGGGGTTTAGCGGCACCTGAGTTCGCCTCTGCCGCCCTGAATCGGGCACTTCCGAATCCCTACACGCGGGCCAGGGATCCAAACGGCTCCAGAGGGCCCCCAGGGCTTCGAACCGTCGCCCCCTGTCAACCCTGTGCGATGTGACCGCCGTCTCAGCGTCACCGTCAGCCCCAGGTGTCACCCGGACCGCGGCTCCCGGGCGCCCGCAGCCTGCCGTAGGACCTCGCCGGACCCGCCGGGCCCAGCACCTTGATCAGCCGGACCGCACCCTGCCCCAGGTCCTCGTTCAGCCTCGCCACCAGCCGGGGCGCCAGCAGGCGCAGCTGGGTCGCCCACGCCGTCGAGTCGCAGCGCACCACCAGCACCCGCTCCCGCTCGTCGTACGACTCCGGCGCGCAGTGCTGCGCCACCTCGGCCCCCACGATCTGCGGCCACCGGCTCATCACCCCGCCCACCGCGGCCGGCGCCTCCCAGCCCCGCTCCGAGATCAGCCGGTTCACCGCCGCACCCAGCGGCAGCGGGTCCCGCCCGTCCGCCCGCGCCCCGCTGCGCAGGCCCCCGCGCCGCGCCTGCCGGCCCGCCTGCGCGGCCGCCCCGCGCGCCCGCGCCTGCTCGCGGGCGGCCCGCAGCGCCACCCGCGCCAGGTCCGCCCCCGACGGCCGCGCCTCCTTCGCCGGCCCGGCGTCCGCGCCCGGCTCCGGCCCGGGACCCGTACCGCTCACGGCGCAGTCCTCTCCACCGTGCCGCCGCGCACCGAGAAGCGGACACCGGCCAGCGCACGCGGCACGTCGTCCTCCACCGCCGCCGTCACCAGCACCTGCTCGCCCGGGGCGACCAGCTCGGCCAGCCTGTCCCGGCGCGCCGCGTCCAGCTCCGCGAACACGTCGTCCAGCACCAGCACCGGCTCGCCCCCGTCCGACCGCAGCAGGTCGTACGAGGCGATGCGCAGCGCCAGCGCGAACGACCAGGACTCCCCGTGGCTGGCGTACCCCTTCGCGGGGAGCGGCCCCAGCCGCAGCAGCAGCTCGTCGCGGTGCGGCCCCACCAGGGTGACCCCGCGCTCGACCTCCTTCGGGCGCGCCCGGCCGATCGCCTCCATGAGGACGCCGAAGAGCTGCTCGCGCCCCCGCGCCCCGCGGGCCTCCTCGCCGGCGGAGTTCACGTACTCCAGCGTCGTCCCGCCGCCGCCCGGGGCCAGCCGGCCGTACGCCTTCTCGACCAGCGGCTGCAGCACCGCCACCAGGTCGAGGCGGGCCGCCAGCAGCTCGGCGCCGGCACGGGCCAGGTGCTGGTCCCACACGTCGAGCGTGGACAGGTCCGCCTTCCGCCCACCGCCCCTGCGGGCCAGCACCGCGCTCTTGAGCAGCGTGTTGCGCTGCTTGAGCACCCGCTCGTAGTCCTGCCGCACCCCCGCCATCCGCGGGGAGCGCGCGGTGACCAGCTCGTCGAGGAAGCGGCGCCGCTCGCCCGGGTCCCCCTTGACCAGCGCCAGGTCCTCGGGGGCGAACAGGACCGTGCGCACGATCCCCAGCACGTCCCGCGGCCGCACCTGCGAGGACCGGTTGATCCTCGCCCGGTTCGCCCTGCCCGGATTGATCTCCAGCTCGACCAGCTGCTGCCGGTCCCCGTTGTGGACGAGGGCGCGCACGATCGCCCGCTCGGCGCCCATGCGCACCAGGGGCGCGTCCGAGGCGACCCGGTGGCTGCCCAGCGTGGCGAGGTAGCCCACCGCCTCGACCAGGTTCGTCTTGCCCTGGCCGTTGGGGCCGACGAACGCGGTCACGCCCGGGTCGAGCGGGACCTCGACCCGGGCGTAGGACCGGAAGTCGGCGAGCGACAGATGGCCGACACGCATGCGTCGGTCAGACCGCGGGAGGAGTGACGTCGGCACCCGGCGCGTCCGCGCCCTTGTGGTCACTGACCGCGGTGACCGCGTGGCCGCCGAACTGGTTGCGCAGGGCGGCGATCATCTTCATCGACGGCGAGTCCTCCTGCCGGGAGGCGAAGCGGGCGAAGAGCGAGGCGGTGATCGCCGGCAGCGGCACGGCGTGGTCGATGGCCGCCTCCACCGTCCAGCGGCCCTCGCCGGAGTCCTGCGCGTAGCCGCGCAGCCCGCCCAGGTGCTCGTCCTCGTCCAGCGCGTTGACCGCCAGGTCGAGCAGCCAGGAGCGGATGACCGTGCCCTCCCGCCAGGACCGGAAGACCTCGCGGACGTCGGTCACCGAGTCCACGGCCTCCAGCAGCTCCCAGCCCTCGGCGAAGGCCTGCATCATGGCGTACTCGATGCCGTTGTGGACCATCTTGGCGAAGTGGCCCGCGCCGACCTTCCCGGCGTGGACGGAGCCGAACTCGCCCTCCGGCTTGAGCGCGTCGAAGACCGGCTGCACCTTGGCGACGTCCTCGTCCGTGCCGCCGTACATCAGCGCGTAGCCGTTCTCCAGGCCCCACACGCCGCCGGAGACACCGCAGTCGACGAAGCCGATGCCCTTGGCCGCCAGGGCCTCGGCGTGCTTCTCGTCGTCGGTCCAGCGGGAATTGCCGCCGTCGACCACCACGTCGCCGGGGGAGAGCAGGTCGGACAGCTCCTCGACGGTCGCCCGGGTGGGCTCGCCGGCCGGCACCATCACCCACACCACCCGCGGGGCCTGCAGCTTGTCCACGAGTTCGGCGAGGCTGTCCACGTCCGCCAGGTCGGGGTTGCGGTCGTAGCCGATGACGGTGTGGCCCGCGCGGCGGATCCGCTCGCGCATGTTGCCGCCCATCCTGCCGAGGCCGATGAGACCGAGCTCCATCACTGATCCTTCGTTCTGTCCGATGTCGGTTCTTCGAGCCTACGTCCGCCGGGGGCGGCGGTTCCCTCCCCGCGGGGCCGCCCGGGGCGCCGGGAGGGCCGCAGGAGGCCCTGCGGCCCTCCCGGGACCCTCTGGCCCCGGGGGAAGCCCGTGGGCCCCCGCCGGAGGGCGGGGGCCCACGCATGTGTCCGGTCCGGCCCGGCGGGCCCGGGGCGCCGGCGGGTCAGCCGCTCAGCCGCACCGGCATGATCAGGTACTTGTAGGACTCGTCGGCCTCGGCGTCCACCGCCGGGCGGCCGCTGAGCAGGGCCGGCTTGGTGGAGGTCGTGAAGGACAGCTGGGCCACCGGCGAGTCGATCGCGCTCAGGCCGTCCAGCAGGAAGGTCGGGTTGAAGGCGATCGAGATGTCGTCGCCCTCGAGCTGGGCGTCCACCCGCTCCACAGCCTGTGCGTCGTCGCTGGAGCCGGCCTCCAGGGTGAGGGCGCCCTGCTCGAAGCTGAGCCGGACCGGGGTGTTGCGCTCGGCGACGAGCGCGACGCGCTTGACGGCCTCGACGAACGGGGCGGTCTCGATCACAGCGACGGAGTTGAACTCGGTCGGGAAGAGCGTGCGGTACTTCGGCAGGTCGCCCTCGAGCAGCCGAGTGGTGGTACGGCGCCCGGCGCCCTCGAAACCGATCAGGCCCTCGCCCTTGCCGGAGCCGGCCAGGGCCAGGCTGACCGTGTCACCGCTGGTCAGCGACTTCGCGGTGTCGAGCAGGGTCTTGGCCGGGACCAGGGCGACCGCCGACAGGTCCGCCGACTCCGGCTTCCACAGGAACTCGCGGACCGCGAAGCGGTAGCGGTCGGTGGAGGCCAGGGTCACCCGGTCGCCCTCGATCTCGATGCGCACACCGGTGAGCACCGGGAGGGTGTCGTCGCGGCCGGCGGCGATGGCCACCTGGGAGACGGCCGCGGCGAAGACGTCGCCGGCCACGGTCCCGGTTGCGGACGGCATCTCGGGCAGTGCCGGGTACTCCTCCACAGGCAGGGTGTGGAGTGTGAACCGCGAGCTGCCGCAGACCAGGCTGACCCGCACGCCGTCGGTGGAGATCTCCACAGGCCTGTTGGGAAGTGCACGGGAGATGTCGGCGAGCAGGCGGCCGGAGACGAGGACGGTGCCCTCCTCCTCGACGTCCGCCTCCAGGGAGACCCTGGCCGAGACCTCGTAGTCGAAGCCGGACAGGCTCAGCTTGCCGTCCTCCGCCTTCAGCAGCAGGCCGGCGAGCACGGGCACCGGCGGACGGGCCGGGAGACTGCGGGCTGCCCAGGCCACTGCCTCCGCGAGTACATCGCGCTCCACCCGGAACTTCACCGGAACCGCCTCCTGCTGTTGCTGCTGTCTGGCTGGCTGCTGCCGGAGACCAGTCTGACGCACGGCACCGACACCCGTGTGCAGCTTGCCGTCAAGTCGCACCGGAGTCGACCCGCGGCCTCGGTCCCGAGTTGTGCACAGGACCCACTTCGAGCCTGCTTCCCCGGTACCTCTAGGTGGTCTTAGTAGTAGGCCTTGTGGATACCGTGGATAACCGGTTCCGGCGCAGGTGGGGACCGGTTTTTTGTCCACCGGGCCTGTGGGCGGGGGCGGTGGACAACCGGGCCCTGCTGTGGACGGGGGAAAGTTCCCCACAGCCCGTGCACAGGACGGGCCGGGTTCTCCCCAGAGGCATCCCCAGGTTCTACCCCGGTTGTCCCCAGGCCAATCCAGGGAGACGTGTGACCGCTTTCACTCTCCCGGGTGACAGAGCCCTCTTGGTTGCCGAACAGTGGACAGCACTGTGGAGAAGCTGTGCAAAACCGCCTCCCACCTGTGGGAACAGCGTGGACAACCTCCTCGGACCGCTGTGGGGCGAGAGTCTGTCCACAGGTTGTGGACAACGGTTGACCACAAGTCCACACCCACCTGACCTGGGCTGATGAGTATTCAGTAGCACCGCCTGTGGATCATCCGGGGACAAGTCAACAGTCCCCAGGGTGTGGACGGGGGAAAACGGCCAAGCCTGTGGAGAACTCGGGTCCGGCCTGAGGAAATCGAACGACGAAAGGGCGCCGCGGGAGGTGGTCCCGCGACGCCCTTTCGTTGCTCCGGTCGGCCCAACCTGCCTGGATCCGCTACTTGTCCTTCTTGATGCGGCTGGTCAGCTCGGTGACCTGGTTGTAGATGGCCCGCCGCTCGGCCATCATCGAGCGGATCTTGCGGTCGGCGTGCATCACCGTGGTGTGGTCGCGCCCGCCGAACTGGGCCCCGATCTTCGGCAGCGACAGATCGGTGAGCTCGCGGCACAGGTACATCGCGATCTGCCGCGCGGTGACCAGCACCCGGCTGCGCGAGGACCCGCACAGGTCGTCCACGGTCAGACCGAAGTACGAGGCCGTCTCCGCCATGATCATCCCGGCGGTGATCTCCGGTGCCGCGTCCTCCCCGCCGGGGATCAGGTCCTTGAGGACGATCTCGGTGAGCTGCAGGTCCACCGGCTGCCGGTTGAGGTTGGCGAACGCCGTCACCCGGATCAGTGCGCCCTCCAGCTCGCGGATGTTGCGCGAGATGCGGCTGGCGATGAACTCCAGCACCTCGGGGGGCGCGTTCAGCTGCTCCTGGACCGCCTTCTTGCGCAGGATCGCGATCCGGGTCTCCAGCTCGGGCGGCTGGACATCGGTGATCAGGCCCCACTCGAAGCGGTTGCGCAGCCGGTCCTCCAGCGTGACCAGTTGCTTGGGCGGCCGGTCCGAGGAGAGGACGATCTGCTTGTTGGCGTTGTGCAGGGTGTTGAAGGTGTGGAAGAACTCCTCCTGCGTCGACTCCTTGCTCGCCAGGAACTGGATGTCGTCGACCAGCAGGATGTCCATGTCCCGGTACCGCTTGCGGAACGCGTCCGCCTTGCCGTCCCGGATGGAGTTGATGAACTCGTTGGTGAACTCCTCCGAGCTCACGTACCGCACCCGGGTGCCGGGGTAGAGGCTGCGGGCATAGTGCCCGATGGCGTGCAGCAGGTGCGTCTTGCCCAGGCCCGACTCGCCGTAGATGAACAGCGGGTTGTACGCCTTGGCCGGCGCCTCGGCGACCGCGACCGCGGCGGCGTGCGCGAACCGGTTGCTCGCCCCGATGACGAAGGTGTCGAAGAGGTACTTGGGGTTGAGCCGGGCGGTCGGCTCGCCGGGCTTGGTCGCCGGCGCCGGCTGGGCGGCCAGCGGGCCGGGGGCGCCGCCGGCCGGGGCGCCCGGACGCCCGGGGCGCTCGTCCCGGTCCTCCCGGTGGTGCTGCCCGCGGCCGGGGGCCTCGCCGTGCCGGCCGGGCGCGGCGGGCAGGTGCTCCGCGGCCGGAGGCTGCGCCTGCCAGTCGGTGCGCTGCGGATAGGGGTCGGGCTCGCCGTAGGCGTGTACCGGCCGCTGCCAGCTGTCCGGCTCGGCCGGGACCCCGTGGCCGTAGGCGCCGCCCCCGGGCTGGGGCCAGCCGCCCTGCTCCGGGCGGGGCGGGGCGGCCGGGTAGTCGGGGTAGGCGCGGCGCATCCGGGGGCCCTCGTCGTACCCGTGGCGCGGGGGCTCGGGGTAGGCGAGGGGCTGCTGCGGGCGGTCGGGCCTGGGCCGGGGGGCCGGTTGCGGGGCGGCCGAGTCGGTGCTCGAGTCGACGGTGATCGCGATGCGGATCGGCCCGCCCAGCTCGTGGTCGAGCGCGTCGGTGATCGCCTTCAGCAGCCGGGTCTCCAGCACGGACTTGGCGAACTCGTTCGGCGCGGCGAGCAGCGCGGTGCCCGCCACGAGCGCGAGCGGCTGACAGCGTTTGAGCCAGTGCTGGTCCTTCGCCTCCACCCCCTGCTCCTCGTCGAGCAGCTGCTCGAGGACCCGGGGCCACACTGCGGCGAGGTCACCGGTCACATCAGCCACAGGGCACGCTCTCTGGTACGGGGGAGAATCTGGAGTCCAGCACGGTAGTCAGGCGGTCCTTCAGCCTACAACCCGTTGTCCACAGGCTGTGTACAAATGTGCCGTCCGCCGCCCGGGGGGCTCGGCACGCAGCTCCTGACAGGCACCGGTTTGACCCGATGGCGTGCTCCCGATTACCGTGAACCGGTCGAGTTGTCGATGGCTGCTGCCGCATGCCTCCGATGGGCCAGGGCCACTGATGTGGTCGTGAAAAGCGGCGCGCACGGCGCGTTGCGAGCTTCCTCGTGGGCGCACGGTGACAGCCAGGCGACGCCCCGCCATCCACGATTTGATCCCTGGAGCCCCCGAGTGAGCAAGCGCACCTTCCAGCCGAACAACCGCCGGCGCGCGAAGACCCACGGCTTCCGGCTGCGCATGCGCACCCGTGCCGGTCGTGCCATCCTGGCGAGCCGCCGCACCAAGGGCCGCGCCCGCCTGTCCGCCTGATCGCGCACGGGTCCATGACGTGCTGCCGACCGAGAACCGGATGCGGCGGCCGCAGGACTTCGCGACCGCGGTGCGCAGAGGACGCAGGGCCGGTCGGCCGCTCCTCGTGGTGCACCTGAGGACCCCGAGCACGCTCGAGACAGACCCGCACGCTGCGGGGGGAGGCCCTTCCCCCGCTCGTGCGGGTTTCGTCGTGAGCAAGGCTGTCGGCACGGCCGTGGTGCGCAACCTCGTCAAACGACGCCTGCGTCACCTCGTTCGGGAACGTCTGTCCCTTCTGCCCCCCGGTAGCCTGATAGTCGTACGGGCGTTGCCGGAAGCCGCCACCGCGGACCACGACCGGCTCGCCCGGGACCTGGACGCCGCGCTGCGGCGGCTGCTCCCGGGGGACGAGGCAGGAGGGTTGCGGTGAAGTACCCGCTGCTGTGGCTGATCAAGTTGTACCAGTGGACGATCAGTCCGCTGCTGGGGCCGGTCTGCAAGTACTACCCGTCGTGCTCCCACTACGGGTACCGGGCCATCGACGTGCACGGCGCGGTGAAGGGCACGGCACTGACCGCGTGGCGCATCCTGCGCTGCAACCCCTGGTCGCTGGGCGGGGTGGACCATGTTCCGCCGCGCAAGAGGCCGCCGTGGCACGATCGGCTGCGCCGCGCCCTGCGGGGCCGCGGGGACGGGAGCGGTCACCGCACCGAGACCGTCGACACCACTCACGCCCAAGGAGCCTGACCTGTGGATACCATCCTCGGTCCGCTTTATGCCGCCGTCTCGTGGACCATCGTCCTGTTCCACACCCTGTACAGCAAGATCTTCGACCCCGACGGCGGTTGGGCGTGGGGCCTGTCCATCGTCTCGCTGGTGATCGTCATCCGGATCGCCCTGATCCCGCTCTTCGTGAAGCAGATCAAGGCCACCCGGAACATGCAGGTGCTCCAGCCGAAGATGAAGGCGATCCAGGAGCGCTACAAGAACGACAAGCAGCGCCAGTCCGAAGAGATGATGAAGCTGTACCGGGAGACCGGTACCAACCCGCTCTCGAGCTGCCTGCCGATCCTGCTCCAGGCCCCGTTCTTCTTCGCGCTGTACCAGGTCCTCAACCACATCGCGCAGAACCAGACGATCAGCTTCATCAACAAGGCGGAGCTGGCCAGCGCGCAGAAGGCGCACATCATCGGCGCCCCGCTGGCCGCCACCTTCACCGACAGCGCGGAGAAGCTCGCCTCGCTGGACGCCTCGCTGTTCGACGTGCGCGTGGTCACGGTCGTCATGATCGTGATGATGTCGCTGTCGCAGTTCATCACGCAGCGCCAGCTGATGATGAAGAACGTCGACACCACCGTGAAGACGCCGTTCATGCAGCAGCAGAAGATGCTGATGTACGTCTTCCCGATCATGTTCGCCGTCTTCGGCATCAACTTCCCCGTCGGTGTCCTCCTGTACTGGCTGACCACCAACGCGTGGACCATGGGCCAGCAGTTCTACGTCATCCGCCGCAACCCCACTCCCGGCAGCGTCGCCTACCGTGAGCGCCAGGCCCGCCTGAAGGCCAAGGGCAAGCTCAAGGAGGAGCCGGCCGAGGCGGCCAAGGACCAGGCTCCCGCCGTGAAGCGCCAGCAGCCCAAGCGGCAGACGAAGGCCCAGCGCCAGCAGGCGCTGCAGGCCGGCCAGGAGCCGACGGCCGCCGACCCGGAGAAGTCGCCGCGGGCACCCAAGTCCCCGAAGGGTGCGTCGGCCGCGCCGGGCAAGAAGCCGGCCGGCAAGTCCGGGTCCCGACCCACCAAGACCAAGAAGTAGCAAGGAGTCCATCCGTGACGGAAGGCACCATCCCCGCCGCCGAGGGCGCCGTCGAGGCCGAGGACGGCATGACGAGGCTCGAGCAGGAGGGCGAGATCGCCGCCGACTACCTCGAGGGTCTGCTGGACATCGCGGACCTCGACGGCGACATCGACATGGACGTCGAGGGCGACCGCGCCTCGGTGTCGATCGTCGCGGACACCGGCAGCCGGGACCTGCAGAAGCTGGTCGGCCGCGACGGCGAGGTCCTCGAGGCACTCCAGGAGCTCACCCGCCTCGCGGTCCACCGGGAGACCGGCGACCGCACGAGGCTGATGCTGGACATCGCCGGCTTCCGCGCCCGCAGGCGCGAGGAGCTGGCGGAGATCGGGGCCAAGGCGGCCGAGGACGCCAGGGACACCGGCAAGCCGGTGAAGCTGCGGCCGATGACCCCGTTCGAGCGCAAGGTCGTGCACGACGCGGTGGCGGCGGCCGGCCTGCGCAGCGAGTCCGAGGGTGAGGAGCCCCAGCGCCGGGTGGTCGTCCTCCCGGCTTCATGACCGGCAGGGACCACCGAGAGGGACCGTGGTGATGGACGCGGAGAAGGCAGCCCCCGAAGCCGATGAGCGGGAGGGGCTGCCCGAGGCGCCGGAGCAGGCGCGGCAGGTCTTCGGCGAGCGCTTTCCCGACGCCGTCAGATATGCCGAGCTGCTGGCCGACGCAGGGGTGGGCAGAGGACTCATCGGGCCCCGCGAGGTGCCCCGGTTGTGGGAACGGCACCTGCTGAACTGCGCGGTGCTGGGCGAGGTCGTGCCTGCGGACGTCTCGGTGTGCGACGTCGGCTCGGGTGCCGGGCTGCCGGGTATCCCGCTGGCACTGGCGCGGCCGGACCTGCGGATCACCCTGCTGGAGCCGCTGCTGAGGCGCACCGTCTTCCTGGAGGAGGCGGTGAAGCTGCTCGGCCTGGACAACGTCACCGTGGTGCGCGGACGGGCCGAGGAGATGGTCGGCAAGCTGCCCGGGGTGGACGTGGTGACCGCGCGCGCGGTGGCGCCGCTGGACCGCCTGGCCGGCTGGGGGCTTCCGCTGCTGCGCCCGCACGGCCAGATGCTGGCGCTCAAGGGCGACACCGCGGAGGACGAGCTGAGGGCGGCGCAGGGCGCACTGCACAAGCTCGGCGCGGTGGACACCGAGGTCGTCCTGGCCGGCGAGGACATCGTGAACCCGGCGTCGACCGTGGTCCGGGTGCTGGTGGGAGAGAGCCCCGGCGGGGTTCGCGCGGCGACCCGGAGGGCCCGGGCGGCCCGCAGCAACCGCGCGTCCCGAACCGGCGGAGGCGGACGCCGCCGCCGCTGAACCGGACCGTAATCCACAGCGGAGGGCGCCCCGAGCGGGCGCCCTCCGTTTTTGCTCCATACTGGCGGGGCAGGGCGGTGGTCCCGGTGTGTCTGTCCGCCGTCCGTCGGTGGTGCGGCCATCGTGTTTCACGTGAAACGTCGCTCACTGCTGCCAGGAATTCTCAACCGTGGCCGCGCGGCGGCCGCGGCCCGTGCCGAAAGGCCCGTCAAAAAAGCGGATTCCGTTGTCGGGGGGAGGACCTCACTGGTTCCCCGCGCCGAGGACATGGCAGGCTCTGTACAACGTGTGCCTGGAGTCGAGGAGGGTGAACCCTTGCGGTCCGATGCCAATGTCGCGGGACCGATGACCGATCCTGTCCCCGGTCCCCGCAGTGAGGCGGAGACGCCTCCGCCCATGGACGACGCCCCCTTCGGGCAGGCCGCCCGGCTGCCGGGGGACGCCCTGGGACGCACCGGCGGGAGGCTGCCCAGGCCCGACAAGACCCGGGTGGTCATCGTCGCCAACCAGAAGGGCGGGGTGGGCAAGACCACCACCACGGTGAACCTCGCGGCCTCGCTGGCGACGCACGGGAACCGGGTCCTCGTCGTCGACCTCGACCCGCAGGGCAACGCCTCCACCGCGCTGGGGATCGACCACCACGCGGAGGTGCCGTCCATCTACGACGTCCTCATCGACGGCAGGCCGCTGTCCGACGTGGTGCAGCCGGTCTCCGAGGTGGAGGGGCTCTTCTGCGCACCGGCCACCATCGACCTGGCCGGTGCGGAGATCGAACTGGTCTCGATGGTCGCCCGGGAGAGCCGGCTCAGACGGGCCATCGAGGCGTACGAGCAGCCCCTGGACTACATCCTCATCGACTGCCCGCCCTCGCTGGGCCTGCTGACGGTCAACGCCATGGTGGCCGGCGCCGAAGTTCTGATCCCCATCCAGTGCGAGTACTACGCGCTGGAAGGGCTGGGCCAGCTGCTGCGGAACGTGGAGCTGGTCCGGGGCCACCTGAATCCCGGGCTGCACGTCTCGACGATCCTGCTCACCATGTTCGACGCCCGGACACGGCTGGCCTCCCAGGTGGCCGAGGAGGTGCGCAGCCACTTCGGCAAGGAGGTGCTGCGCACCAGCATTCCGCGGTCGGTCCGGATCTCGGAGGCGCCCAGCTACGGGCAGACGGTCCTGACGTACGATCCGGGATCCGCCGGTGCCCTGTCCTACCTTGAGGCGGCGCGGGAGATCGCGCTGCGGGGGGCCGGGGTCGCCGGGTTCGACGGGCAGGACGCCCACACGCACAGTCAGCACAGTACGCCGGAGGGGATGCAGTGAGTGAACGACGCAGGGGGCTCGGCAGGGGGCTCGGTGCTCTGATCCCGGCGGCGCCGTCCGGCCCGGACGGCGCTGTTCCGCCGGTGGGGCAGAACGGCACCCTGTCCCCCGCTGCGGTCCCGGTGCTCGACCCGGAGCGGGGGGTGGCCGCGGCCAAGGTCGCGGGCATCGGGCAGCGGTCCGCACACGAGGCCGGATCCCCCGCGGGCCACCCGGACGACGCCGTTTCACGTGAAACGGCTGCGGCCGGGGTGCAGTCGCCGGCTGGAGCGCACTTCGCCGAGCTGCCGTTGGACTCCATCACCCGCAACCCGCGACAGCCGCGCAAGACCTTCGACGAGGACGCCCTCGCCGAACTGGTCACCTCCATCAAGGAAGTGGGGCTTCTCCAGCCGGTCGTGGTCCGCCAGACTGCTCCGGACCGCTACGAGCTCATCATGGGAGAGCGCCGCTGGCGCGCCACCCGTGAAGCCGGGCTGGACCGCATCCCGGCGATCGTCCGTGTCACCGAGGACGACAAGCTCCTCCTGGACGCGCTCCTGGAGAACCTGCACCGGGCGCAGCTCAACCCGATCGAGGAGGCCTCCGCCTACGACCAGCTCCTCCGGGACTTCTCCTGCACGCACGAGGAGCTGGCCGATCGCATCGGCCGTTCGCGTTCCCAGGTCTCCAACACCCTGCGGCTGCTGAAGCTCCCGCCGTCGGTGCAGCGCCGGGTGGCGGCCGGAGTGCTGTCCGCGGGACACGCCCGGGCACTGCTCGCCGTGAACGAGCCGGACGAGCAGGACCGGCTCGCCCACCGCATCGTGGCCGAGGAGCTGTCGGTGCGGGCGGTCGAGGAGATCGTGAAGCTGATGGGGACGGAGGAGGGCGCCGGGCGCCGCCCCAAGGGCCCCCGGGCGGGCAAGCGGCTGTCGCCGGCCCTGAGCGACCTCGCCACGAGGCTGTCCGACCGCTTCGAGACCCGGGTGAAGGTGGACCTGGGGCAGAAGAAGGGCAAGATCGTCGTCGAGTTCGCCTCGATGGAGGACCTGGACCGGATCCTCGGGGCGCTGGCTCCGGAGGAGAGCGGGGTCCTGGAGCAGAGCCTGCCGGCCGGTGACGCGGGCGGCACACCGGACAGCGACTGACCCGTGCCGCGGAGGCGTTCCGCCGTACGGCGGAACGCCTCCGCAGGGAAGTACCGAAGGAGCGGCGCGTGTCCTGCAGGACACGCGCCGCTCCTTCGGCCGATGCGAGGTGTCGGTGCACGTCGGCGCGGATACGATCCGAACGGGCACGGCGCACGTCCGCGTCACCGTGTTCCCGGTCATCCGGCGTCATGGAATGAGGGTCTGACTCGATGGGCCGCCGACTCGCGCCTCTCACCCTGGACAACCTCCCCGACCTGCCGAAACGCTGCCGGTCCTGCGTCTTCTGGGAACTGGACCCGGTCAGCGGCGAGGCGGCGGTACAGGCGGGCAAGCCAGGGCTGGAGAAGGAGGCATGGATCTCCGCCGTGCTGCTGGAGTGGGGGTCCTGCGGCCGGGTGGTCTACGTGGACGACAACCCGGCCGGGTTCGTCCTCTACGCCCCCCCGGCTTACGTACCGCGCTCCAACGCCTTCCCCACGAGCCCGGTCTCGCCCGATGCCGTCCAGCTGATGACCGCCCGGATCATGCCCGGCTTCCAGGGCCAGGGCCTGGGCAGGGTGATGGTGCAGACGGTGGCCAAGGACCTGGTGCGGCGCGGCTTCAAGGCTGTCGAGGCGTTCGGCGACTCGCACTGGGAGGAGCCGGCCTGCGTGCTTCCGGCCGACCACCTGCTGTCGGTCGGCTTCAAGACGGTCCGCCCCCATCCCCGCTTCCCCAGACTGAGGCTGGAGCTGAGGACCGCGATCTCCTGGAAGGAGGACGTGGAGCTGGCCTTGGACCGCCTCCTCGGCGCTGTCCAGAAGGAGCCCGCACTGCGCCCGCTGTGACGGGCCCCGAAGGGCCGGGACCGCGACAGGCATGAGGCCGCCCCCCGCGGAAGCGGGGAGCGGCCTCACAGGGCCGGGACGGCCTCAGCCGATGAAGTCCGCCAGGGACCGGAGGATCACTGCCTTCGGCTTGGCGCCGACGATGGTCTTGACGACCTCGCCGCCCTGGTAGACGTTCATCGTCGGGATCGACATCACGCCGTACTTGGCGGCGGTCGCCGGGTTCTCGTCGATGTTGAGCTTCACGATGGAGATCTTGTCGCCGTGCTCCTGGGCGATGGCCTCAAGGGCAGGGGCGACCTGGCGGCACGGGCCGCACCATTCGGCCCAGAAGTCGACCAGGACGGGCTTGTCGCTCTTGAGGACCTCGGCCTCGAAGGAAGCATCGGTCACGGACTTGGTGGCACCGGCCACGTCTTCTCCTTGGATCGTGTTGGTGGGGGGAGGGGTGGTCCGGCCCGGGGCCGGACCACCCGGGGAACGGCTGCCCTCAGAGAGCGGCCGCGGTCTTCTCGGGTTCGGCGGTCCTGTCGCTGCCGGGGCCGTCCGCGAGGGCGGCGAGGTGGCGTTCGGCGTCCAGGGCTGCGGAGCAGCCGGTGCCTGCGGCGGTGATGGCCTGGCGGTAGGTGTGGTCGACCACGTCGCCGGCGGCGAAGACGCCGGTGAGGTTGGTGCGGGTGGAGGGGGCGTCGACCTTGAGGTAGCCCTCCTCGTCGAGCTCCAGCTGGCCGGTGAACAGTTCGGTGCGCGGGTCGTGGCCGATGGCGATGAACAGTCCGGTGACGGGCAGCTCGGAGGTGTCACCGGTCTTGGTGTTACGCAGGGTCACACCGGTGAGCTTGGTGTCGCCGTGGATGGCGGCGACCTCGCTGTCCCAGGCGAAGGTGATCTTGGGGTCGGCGAAGGCGCGTTCCTGCATGGCCTTGGAGGCGCGCAGGGTGTCGCGGCGGTGGACGACGGTGACGGACTTGGCGAACCGGGAGAGGAAGGTGGCCTCTTCCAGGGCGGTGTCGCCGCCGCCCACCACGGCGATGTCCTGGTCGCGGAAGAAGAAGCCGTCGCAGGTGGCGCACCAGGAGACGCCGCGCCCGGAGAGGGTGTCCTCGCCCGGCAGGCCGAGCTTGCGGTGCTGGGAGCCGGTGGTGACGATGACGGCCCTGGCGCGGTGGACGGTGCCGGCCGAGTCGGTGACGGTCTTGATCTCGCCGGTCAGGTCGACGGCCACGACGTCGTCGGGGATCAGCTCGGCGCCGAAGCGCTCGGCCTGGGCACGCATGTTCTCCATCAGCTCCGGGCCCATGATGCCGTCGCGGAAGCCGGGGAAGTTCTCCACCTCGGTGGTGTTCATCAGCGCGCCGCCGGCGGTGACGGCGCCCTCGAACACCAGGGGCTTCAGGGAGGCACGGGCGGTGTAGAGCGCGGCGGTGTAACCCGCCGGTCCGGACCCGATGATGATCACGTTGCGGACGTCGCTCACGGGCGTCTTCCTCGTCTCTGCCGACTCTTCGTCATGACCTCGGGGAGGAGCACGATGCCCTCGTCCCGAAGATGCCCCCCGGGAATGTTGTTACCCGGGAAGCCGTCATCTCGCCCAACCGATCCTAGGTGCCCGGCATTCCCGGGTGCCCGGGGGCGGGCGGAACGGGCGCGTGACGGGTCGGCCGCGGGGCGGGTCAGCCGCGGGGCAGGGCGCGGTGGAGGAGGAGCTCGCACGAGGCGCTGTCGACCAGGTACGCGTCCACCTGTCCGGGGTCCGACTCGTCGGCCATGACGACCAGGACCGAGGGCGCGTCCTCGTAGCGGCCGCTCTCGACGGCCAGCGGCGTGTCCGCGGGGCGCCCGGTCCCCCGCAGCGCACAGGCGTCGGCCGTGGCACCGGGGGACGGCGCCGCCTTCGTGGCGGGACCCTCCGAGTTGCGCATCGGTGCGTTCTCGCCGCCCTGGAGGCCGAAACCGTGCTGGGTGGTTCCGGGGAGGAGCGCGTCGACGCTCGCCGGGAGGTTCTCCCGGGTGAAGACCTTCTCCTTGAGGTCCCCGTCGTGCACGGCGCTCGCGGAGCTCTTGGCATTCCCGTCGGCGGAGAACAGGCCCGGGACCTGGAGGAACCAGCCGCCGAAGCCGATCAGGGCGGCCGCGCAGGCCGTGGTCAGCACGACCCTGCTCCAGCGGCGACGCGGCCGCGTCCGGCCGGGGCCGCCCGCCCCGGCCGGACGCCCGTCGGGGCGGGGCGCAGGGCGGCTCGTGGAGCCCCTTCCGGGACGGTCGCCTACAGGACCGGCCGACGGGCGTCGTGTTTCACGTGAAACACGGGACCCGGGCCTGAGCTGTCCGCTCGCCCCCTTCCCTCCCTTCTCCCCGTCCTCCGCGGCATGCGTCCGGGGCGCGGGAGAGGAGGTGTGCGAGGTGGCGGCCGGATCCCAGGTGTCCCACGCCTCGTCGCCGGCCAGGAGGGCGAGGAGCGCGGGATCGGCGTCCTCGGCACCGGGCACGTCACCCGGTTCGCCCTGCCGCTCCGGGGACGTCGCGTCCAGCAGGGCCTCGGCGGCGAGTGCGGCGTCGATGCGGCCGGCCACGTCGTCCGGCATGCGGGACGGACCGGGAAGGGTGCCGAGCAGCGAGCGGATCTCCTCCAGGGAGTCCCGCACCTCGGCGCACAGGGGGCAGAGGGCCAGATGCGCGCGGACGTCCGCGGACCGCTCCAGTGGCAGGGCGCCCTCGGCGAGCGCGGAGATCTCGGTGACCTCGGGGTGCTCCCCCGTCGCGGATGTCACAGCCCTCCACCTCCGTCCTTGCGCGCCGGTGTCCCTGGGACGGATGCGCTCTCCGTCCGGTTCCCTCCCCCTCCGGCACCCCGGTTACCCCTGGTGTCGCTCCGGAGGTGGACAAGGAGCGGAAGGAGTTTGGCCCGACCCCGCGCGCAACGGCTCTTCACCGTACCCGTGGGCACGTCCAGTATCCGGGCAGCCTCGGCCACCGGGTAGCCCTGCATGTCCACCAGCACCAGAGCGGCGCGCTGCTCGGGCGGCAGCGTGCCGAGGGCGCGGACGAGCTCGCGGTGCAGCTCGCCGCGCTCCGCCGGAGCGGCTGCGGACTCGTGGGGCTCGAGGAGGGACTCGAACCGCTCGGCGTCGGAGACCGGGTCGCTGCGCCGGGAGGCTGCCTTGCGGGCCCGGTCGAGGCAGGCGTTGACGACGATCCGGTGCAGCCAGGTGGTGACGGCGGAACGCCCCTGGAAGGTGCGGGCCGCGCGGAACGCGGAGACCAGCGCGTCCTGGACGGCGTCGGCGGCCTCCTCGGGGTCGCCCAGGGTCCGCAGGGCGACCGCCCACAGGCGGTCGCGGTGGCGGCGGGCCAGCTCGCCGAAGGCGTCACCGTCGCCGGCGACGTGCAGCACGAGAAGATCCGCGTCCGCGGTCCCGTCGTACGGGTTGCGCTGCTCGACCACGTTCCCCCTCCCCTGGCTCCCCCGCGTGGTTTCCCCCGCGTGCGGTCCGCTACTCGCCCTCGCCCCGAACCGTGATCTCCGAGATCCCGCCCCGGTACTGGCCCGTGGTCTCCGGAGCGAGCGCGCTGATGCGGACGAGGACGTAGCGGGTCTCCACCGGCTCGGCGGCGGACACCTTGAGCTCCTTGCCCACCGACTGCTCCTGCGAGATCCGCTCGGGGAAGTCGGCGAGGGCGGTGGGGGCGGAGGCGTCGGGGGCGGCGGCCAGGACCTCCACCGTCTGCCCGGGCAGGTACATCTTCGCCTCGACGTCCGTGACCTTCCGGACACTGCCGAGGTCGACCACGATGCCGCTGCCGTTGCCGCGGTCCGGCAGGTTGCCGAAGTTCGCGAACCCCTTGAAGTGCAGGGTTATCCAGGAGGAGGAGTCGTCCCCGTCCACGGCCTTGGGCGCGTCGGCAGGCTTCATCGCCCCCTTGAGCGGCGAGAACTCGGTCGCCGACGTGATGTCGAGGGGCACCGAGGGCTTGGGACTGTTCCCCCCGGTGGCCCCGGAGGAGGTCTCCGTCGAGTCCTGGCTGCTCTTCCGCCCGTTCATCAGGGTGTCGGCCAGCTGCCAGCTGCCCAGGCCCAGGGCCGCGATCAGCAGGGCGGAGACACCCCACTTGAGGACCTTGCCCGTGCGCCCGGGGAGGGCCGGCGGCGGCGGTGGGACCGGAGCCGGCCGCGGGGCGGCGTTGTGCGGACCGCGGGCGGGAGGCTGCCGGTAGCCGCTGCCCCGGTACGGGTTCACCTCCGGCTCCGGAGGCCGGATCTTCGGCAGGGCGGCCACCGCCTTGGCCAGCTCCTCCGGAGTGGTGCACGGCTCCTCGTGGCGTGACGAGGCGGAACCGTCGTGCACCAGGGCGCGCATGGCCAGCTCGGACAGACCGCGGTGGACACCGGCGCGCACCTGGTCCGGGGCGACCATCCCTATGTCCGCGGGCAGACCGGAGAGGCCGTGGGCGTCGTCCGGGTACGGCCAGCGCTGGGTGAGGGCGGCGTAGAGCAGGGCGCCGATCGCCTCGGTGTCGTCGCGCTGCGGGGTGTCGGACTGCTTGCCCAGCAGCGCGGCGGAGACGGCCAGGCCGCGGACGCGGTACTGGCCGGACTCGGTGCGCAGCACGGTGCCCGGGTGGAGGCACAGGTGGGACAGGCCCTCCCGGTGCGCGGCGGCCATCGCCTGGGAGAGCTGGGAGACGAGGCGGTGGGCGTCGTAGGGCTCCATCGGCCCGGCAGCCAGGACCGCGGTCAGATCGACGGCGTCCGGAAGCCACTCGTGGACGACCCAGACGAGATCCTTCTCCTCGACCGCGTCGAGGACCTGCACGAAGCGGGGGTCGCCCAGCAGGGCCGCGGAGCGGGCCGCGGCGAGCACGCTGCGGGCCCGGGGGTGCTCGGCGGGCAGGACGTGCACGCCGACGGCACGCCGCAGCTTCTCGTCGACGGCGCGCCAGCTGCTGAAGCCCTGCGTCCGGGTCAGGCACTCCTCGAGGCGGTACCGGCGGGCGAGCTTGTGCCCGCTGTGGAGGTCCGGGGTGGCGGGCAGGACGCCGCTGTCGGCGTCGTAGATGACGACGGAGGGCTCCGCCACGGTGTCCGCGGAGGGGCCGCTCCCGGCGTCCGCGGCGGACGGGGCGGACGGGGCGGACGGGGCGTTCTCCACCGTCTCCGCGTCCGCGTCCGCAGGCACTCGGGCGCCGGGGGTGCCGGAGGTGCCGGAGGCGTCGGGGGACGTGCCGCCGGTCCCCGTGGCCGTCTCCCCGGGACCTTCCGCTCCTGCGCCGCCCGCCTCCGCGTCGGCCTGTGCGCCGCCGGGCTTCCGTGCTGTCACCCCGTCGGCCGTGGCACCGTCCGCATGCGCGGCGAGCGGCGACCGGCCGCTCTCCTTGGCCACGTCGACGGCAGCCGTGCTCCGATCCGCCACCGTCGCTCCTGCCTCCCCATCCCTGTGTGTGCTGCTCGTCTGCTGCTCGTCTGCTGCTGTGGAACAAGCCGAGGACAATTGTGCCCAGTGCCCGGCGCTCTGCACGACCCGCGGGGGAGCCGCTCGGTTGCCCTGCGTGCCCGGTCCCGTCCGCCGCACGCGCCGCGCGTCAGCGTCCCAGACGCCCGCGGACCATGCCGACCATGCCGTTGACCTCCTCGATCCGCATCCTGCGGGCCAGGACCACGAAGGTGCCGAGCAGGAGGGCCCCGCCCACCAGGACGCTCACCAGGGACCCCAGGAAGTCCTCACCCAGGACCCGGTTGATGCCGTATCCCGCCGCGCCGGCGAGCAGGGCGGCCGGCAGGGCCGCCCCGCACAGCCGCGTGTAGGTGCGCACGATGCGCGGGCCGTCCATGTCCCCGCCCAGCCGCTTGCCCAGCCGTTTGACCGCCACACCGACACCGACCGCGTAGGCCAGGCCGTAGGCGCCCGCCATGCCGACCACGGCCCAGCGGGCGGGCAGGAGGAAGTAGCAGGCCGCGGAAGCGGCGGCGTTCACCGCGGCCACGATCACCGTGTTGTAGAAGGGGGTGCGGGTGTCCTCGTAGGCGTAGAAACCGCGCAGCACCACGTACTGGATCGAGTAGGGGATCAGTCCGAGGCCGAAGGCCATCAGCATGTGGCCGATGGAACGGCTCGCCTGGACGTCCGTGCCGCCGCCGTAGATCAGGCTGGTGATCTGCGGGCCGAGGGCGAGGAAGGCGAAGGCCGCGGGGACTATGGCCACACCGGAGGTGCGCAGCCCGTAGGAGAGGTCGTCGCGCACCGCGCCGGGGTCGCCGTCGTTGGCGGCGCGGGAGATCCGCGGCAGGACCGCGGTCATCACCGAGACGGTGATGACCGCCTGGGGGAGCTGCCAGATCAGCAGGGCGTTGTTGTAGGCGGCGAAACCGGTGCCCTGGAAGCCCTGGTCGGTGGCCGCGGCGCCCGCGGCCGTGGCCAGCTGGGTGACGACGATCAGACCGGCCTGGTTGGCCAGGACGAACAGGAAGGTCCACTTGGCCAGGGAGACTGACTTGCCCAGGCCCCGTCCGCGCCAGTCGAAGCGGGGGCGGAAGCGGAAACCCGAGGCCCGCAGGTACGGCAGCATCGCCAGTGCCTGGACGACCAGCCCGAGCATGGTGCCGACGCCCAGCAGCCGCAGGCCCTCGTCCGGGATGGTGGTGACGCCCATGTCCGTCTCGGAGTGGGTTCCGTAGACGAAGATGAACATGCCGAAGGTGGCGATGATGACGATGTTGTTCAGGACCGGGGTCCACATCATCGCGCCGAAGCGGCCGCGGGCGTTGAGGATCTGGCCCATGACGACGTGCAGGCCCATGAAGAAGATCACGGGCAGGCAGTAGCGGGCGAGGGCGACCGTCACCCTCAGCGTGTCCGGCTTGGAGGCGAACTCGGGCGACATGACCGCGACCAGCAGCGGAGCGCCCACCACGGCGGCGACGGTGAGCGCCCCGAGCAGCACCATCACCAGGGTGAGCAGGCTGTTGGCGAAGCCCTCGCCGCCGTCGTCGTCCTCCTTCATCGACCGCACCAGCTGCGGTACGAAGACGGAGTTGAGCGCGCCGCCGGCCACCAGGATGTAGAGCATGGTGGGCAGGTTGTAGGCCACCGCGTAGGAGTCGCCGAGGATGCTCACGCCGATCGCCGCGGTGATGACCACGGTGCGGACGAAGCCGGTGATGCGGGAGACCAGGGAGCCGGCGGCCATCAGCGCGCTCGACTTCAGGATCCCGCCGGCCCGTCCGCCGCTCTTCTCCGGAGCGGCTGCGGCCGCGGCTGCGGGCGCAGCCGCTGCCGTTGCCGCGGGGGCGGCGGTGGGGGCTGCGCCGGGGGCGGGCTCCGGGGAGGAGTGCCCGCCCGCGGACTGCCGGCCGGCCGGACCGGCCGGGCCGGCCGGCGCGACGGGTTCGGGCTCGGGCTGGAGCCCGCGCGCGGTGTCGTCCGGCGGGAGCGGAGTGTCCAGCACCTCGGGGTAGTCGGGCACGGGCGGGGGCTGCTCGGCCCCGGCGCGCCTGTCGCGGTACAGGTGGGCGAACGGGTCGCCGTGCCCGCTCCCGGAGGGGGCGGGACCGAGGGGATCGGTGTCCGTCCAGGCGCCGCCCTGCTCCTGCTGCCGGAACGGGTCGCTGCCGTAGGTGCCCTGCAGGTAGGGATCGGCCTCGGGCCGCTGTCCGGGAGAGGGCGGGGGCGGCGGGACGTGTCCCGGCCCCGGCACCCCCGGGCCGTTGTCGCGGTCGTACGGCGCGCTCATCCTCTGCCCCACCTCGTGAAAGTCCGCAGCGTCGAAGCCCTGACCTTACTTACCGCCCCACCTTCTCACCCTCGGAGGGCGCCCCGGGACCGCCCGGGTCGGTGTCAGGGCCGGTCTCACCCGGCTGCCCGCCGTCCTGTCCGCCGTCCTGTCCGCCGTGCTGCTCGTCCTCCTGTCCGCCGTCCGATCCGTCCTCCGGCCCGCCGCGCTGCTCGGCCGCCTCCCGGGCGGCACGCTTGCGCTGGGTGTACATCCGGATGCCGGCGAGGACCAGCAGCAGCAGGCCGCCCGCGATCACCAGCAGGACGACGTCGGTGACCGAGGTGACGTTGACCTGGAAGTGCACCGGGGCGCCGTACGGCACGCCCTCGTCGGTGTAGAGCCGGGCGGTGACCCACGCCCTGCCGTTGGCGTTGGCCTCGGTGGTGAACTTCAGCGAGCGGGTGTGGCCCCCCTCGACGACCACCTCCTGCGGCGCCCCCGGGTCGAGGCGGTTGGGCTGGCTGGAGGTCAGCCGCAGCTCCAGGCCCTCCACCTTCTGAGCGAGGTTGTTCTCGACCGTGACCGGGATCGTGGCGCTGCGGCCGGAGAGGGTCACCGTGCTCTTGTCCAGCAGGTGCACGGCGCCCACGAGGCTGTCCAGGTAGGTGTCGATGTCCTCGCGGTAGGGGGCGGCCCCGTCGGGCTCGGTGCGCCAGGAGTTGGACGTGGCGCGCATCAGCGCGGTCCCGAAGGGGGTGGTCACCCGGTCCTTCTGGGAAAGGATCACGACGAAGCCGTCGAGCTTGTCCTGGGTGCTCTGGATCTCCCGGAACGCGTCGGTGCCCAGCTCCTGCTTGCTCAGGGAACCGGGGTAGGAGCCGCGGCCGGGGACGGCGCGGCCGGCGTCGGGGTCCGGGGCGGCCTTCGTGGCGGTGTCGAAGTCCACCGCGGTGATCCACCCGCCCTCCTCGGCGGCGGTCAGCGCCTCGGCCATGGCGCGTGCCTGGCTGGCGGTGGGCCGGCGCTGGGGGGCGACGAGGACGCTGCGCTGCTTGTCCGGGGACTGCTGGCCGATCATCAGGGTCTGTGCGAGGAACTGCTGCCCGGCGAGGGTGGCCCTGCCGGCGTCCGTCATGTCGCCGGTGAACGCCGTGGACAGCTCCGCGTCCGCGTTGAGGGCGGTGATTCCGGCGCCGACCGGCCGGGCGGCGTTCGGGGTGTGGCTGAGGCTGCGGGGCTCACGCAGGCTGTCGCTGCGGGTGATGACCTTGTCGGCGCCCGCGGCACCGGCAACCGAGACGACCGAGGAGTCGACGGCGCCCTCGACGGGCCAGGCGACGTCGGTGCGCGGTTCCACCAGCAGGATCGTGTCGACGGTGTAGGAGGCCAGCTCGGTGGCCGACTTCAGCTGGCCGAGGGTGCCGGGGACCTCCTTGCCGCGGTGGGCGATGGAGGCGAGATCGGGATCGGCGTACGGCAGGGCGATCACCTCGTCGCCGGCCACCGCCTTCCGGAAGCCGTCCAGCCACTCCTTGGCGGCCTCGGTGCCCCGTCCCCTGGTGGTCCTGTCCGTGTCACCGTCCTCGCCGGCCACCTCGTAGGGCCTGGTCATCGCCTCGACGGTGGCCAGCAGGTCGGGGTCGACCACCCAGGTGACGGGCAGGTCCCGGCCGATCTCGACGAGCTGCCGGAGCCGCCCGCCGGGGGCGATGTCGTCCGCCAGCGCGTCGTTGCGGAAGACCGGGGTGCGCTGCTCGTCGGGGCTGCTGACGGCCGCCACGTGGGAGGCGTCGACGACCGGCCACAGCATGGTGACGCGGGTGGGCTCGGCCTTGCCGCCGTCGTACCAGGGCAGGAAGGTCCGCTCGATGCCGAGGGTGTGGTCGTACCGGGCCTCCTCGGTCCGGCCGGTCAGGGAGACACCGAGCTGGTAGACGCCGTCGCGGCGGAGTCCGAGCGCCTTGACGGGCACGTCCAGGCTGAAGGGGACGGTGATCCCGGCAGGGATGTCGGGGAGGGCGTCCCGGTGCTTGGCGATCTCGGCGCCGTCCGAGGGGGCCAGGCCGCCGCGCCCGGCCGCCGCGGTGATCGCACTGCGGTTGGACAGCGGCCCGCCGTCACCGACCCGGACGCCGACGTGCGCGTCGGTGACGGCCGACCGGCCGGTGTTCCGCACGGTGCCGTCGATGGTGATCGTGTCCCCCTTCACGGGGACCGACGGGCTCAGCGAGTCGATCGACACCTCGACCGTCCTCGACCCGGTCGCCGCCGGGGAGGCCGGGGAGGCCGGCGCGGACGCCGCCTGCGCCCGGTCTCCGGGCAGGGCATTCACCGGTACCAGCAGCATGAGTGCTCCGGTGGCCAGCGCCACCGCCCGGCGCAGCCGGGACCGGCCATGCGTCGTACCGGAATCCTCAGCCGCCACGCCCACGCCTTCGCCGTCCTCGGGTCTCGTCGGATATGCGTCCTGGCATGGTAACGATGGCGCCCGAGGGCTGGTGCCTCGGAAGGCGCCGCATGATCGTTGCGATGTCGTCACAGCTTCCGGGGCGGCCCTGCGGTGCGGGGCCGTGTGCGGTCGGGCGCCGCCGGTGCCACGTACCCTTTCCTGTTGTGCCGAACGCCAACAACGCCTCCCATGCCCCGCACTCCGGCGACGCGACCGCGACCGCGGCCGCAGGTGCCCTGAGCCGGGCCCAGCGCCGTGCCGTCACCGAACTGCTGAGGGTGTCCCCGGTCGCCGACGACCTGGGCCGCAGGTTCGCCGACGCCGGGCACACGCTGGCCCTGGTCGGCGGTTCGGTACGGGACGCCCTGCTGGGCCGGCTGGGCAACGATCTGGACTTCACCACCGACGCCCGTCCCGAGCAGGTCCTGCGGATCGTCCGCCCCTGGGCGGACGCCGTCTGGGACGTCGGCATCGCCTTCGGCACGGTGGGCGCCCGCAAGGCCGACGCCGCCGGGAACGACTACCAGATCGAGATCACCACCTACCGGTCGGAGGCGTACGACCGCACCTCCCGCAAGCCCGAGGTTTCCTACGGCGACTCGCTCGACGAGGACCTGGTGCGTCGCGACTTCACGGTCAACGCCATGGCCGTCGTCCTGCCGGGGATCGAGTTCGTGGACCCGTACGGCGGTCTCGAGGACCTGGCCCGGCGGGTGCTGCGCACTCCGGGCACCCCGCAGGAGTCCTTCTCCGACGACCCGCTGCGGATGATGCGGGCCGCGCGCTTCGCGGCCCAGTTGGACTTCGACCCGGCCCCCGAGGTCGTGACGGCCATGGAGGACATGGCGGAGCGGATCGACATCGTCTCGGCCGAGCGGGTGCGTGACGAGTTCAACAAGCTGGTGCTGTCCGCGCAGCCCCGCAAGGGCCTGCAGATCCTGGTCGACACCGGACTGGCCGACCGGGTCTTCCCGGAGATCCCGGCCCTGCGCCTGGAGCGGGACGAGCACCACCGGCACAAGGACGTCTACCAGCACACCCTGACCGTGCTCGAACAGGCGATGGGCCTCGAGGAGGACGGGCCGGACCTGGTGCTGCGCCTGGCGGCCCTGCTGCACGACATCGGCAAGCCGAGGACGCGCCGCTTCGAGCCGGACGGGCGGGTCTCCTTCCACCACCACGAGGTCGTCGGCGCCAAGATGACCAAGTCGCGGATGATGAAGCTGAAGTACCCGAACGACCTGGTCAAGGACGTCTCCCGGCTGGTGGAGCTGCACCTGCGCTTCCACGGGTACGGCACCGGCGAGTGGACCGACTCCGCGGTCCGCCGTTACGTGCGCGACGCGGGACCGCTACTGGAACGGCTGCACAAGCTGACCCGGTCGGACTGCACCACGCGCAACAAGCGCAAGGCGGCGGCCCTGGCGCGCACCTACGACGCCCTCGAGACGCGGATCGAGCGGCTGAAGGAGCAGGAGGAGCTCGACTCCATCCGGCCCGACCTCGACGGCAACCAGATCATGCAGATCCTGGACGTTCCGCCCGGCCCGCTGGTCGGCAAGGCCTACCAGTACATGCTGGAGCAGCGGCTGGAGAACGGGCCCATGGAGCACGAGGCGTCGGTCGCGGCCCTCAAGGAGTGGTGGGCCCGCCAGGAGCACTGAGGGGCAGGAACGGTGCGGCACATGCCGAAGGCCCGTGTTTCACGTGAAACGGTCGGCTGTTTCACGTGAAACACGGGCCGGGTTCGCAGTCGCGGACGGAACCGCCGCGGCGACGGTCGCGCGGTGTGCCCCGGCGACGGTTACGGGGTTTCGGTCAGGCAGAGCACGAAGCTGGTGTCGGAGCCCCTGCGGCGCGTGATGGTCTCGGTGTAGGCGACGGTCCCCTCGGAGCACAGTTCGGTGTCCGTGGTGTCCTCGTGCACCGCGGACACGGTGAACTCGGCCTCCGCGGTCCCGCAGTCCACCACCTCCAGGTCCGGGGAGATGGTGTTGCCGTGGTTCGTCATGCAGTCGCCGACCTCTGCGGAGTCGGCGTCGTCCAGCCCGGCTATCCAGGCGATCCCGACGGCCACGAGGACGACGACCGTGCCGATCCCCTTGAGGATCCCCATGACGGACCGCCCGCCCCCGGACGGCTGGGGTGCCACGGGCGGCGGACCCCCCGTCCAGGGCTGCTGGCCCTGCTGCGGCGGGTAAGGGCCCTGCTGCTGCGGATAGGGAATCTGCTGCGGCGGGTAAGGCTGCTGCGGCTGCTGCGGCGGGCCGAACTGCGGTGGCGCATAGGGCTGCTGCTGTGGCGGCTGCGGCGGTGGGTACGCGTACCCGCCCTGCGGCGGTGCCGGCTGCTGGGGCGGATACGCGTACCCGCCCTGCGGCTGCGGCTGCTGGGGCGGATACGGTTGCGCGCCCTGCGGCGGCGGATAGGTCATCAGATTCCCCCTCGTCATGACCGAAAGCACGTACGTTAGCGGCCGGCGGGGTCGGCCGGGAAACGTGCTGCGGCCAGCGAGACGGCGCCGTGGAGCAGTGCCACGCCGACGACGAGCCCCGCCGACCGGCCGTCCGCGGGCAGGACCAGCGAGGCGACCGCCGCCGCCCCCACGAAGGCGACGTTGAAGAGCACGTCGTAGAGGGAGAAGATCCGGCCGCGGTATTCGTCGTCGACGGTGGTCTGCACGATCGTGTCGGTGGCGATCTTCGCGCCCTGGGTGGCCGCTCCCAGGACGAACGCCGCGGCCAGCACGGGCAGGGGCTCGAAGGACAGCACCGGCACCGGGACCAGCACCGCCGCCGCTGCCGCGCACACGGTGATCCATCCGGCCGTGCCGAACCGGCCCGCACCCCACGGGGTGACCAGTGCGGACAGGAAGAAACCCGCTCCGGAGACCGCCACGGCCGCCCCGAGCAGCGCGGCCCCGCCCGGCCCCCAGGCGTAGCGGCACAGCATCAGCACCATCACCGTCAGAGCCCCGTAGGCGAACCGCATCGTTGCCATGGCGGCCAGGCCGCAGGCGGCGCGCCGCCGTTCCGCCAGGTGCCGGGCTCCCGCCGCCAGGCCGCGAGCGGTGCTCGCCAGCGCCGTTCCCAGGTGCGGCAGCACCCGGTCCGGGTCGGGGCCCAGCAGCCCGACGGCCATCCGCGAGGTGGCCAGTGCCGCGCCCAGGTAGAGGGCGGCGGACACCAGCACCACCACGGCGTCGGCCCCCGCGCCCCCGCCCAGGAGGAGGTGGACGACGAACGCCGCGCCCGCACCGGTGGTGGCGGCGACCGTGCCGGCGGTCGGCGAGACGGAGTTCGCGGTGACCAGCCGGTCCCCGCCCACGACCCGGGGCAGGGAGGCGGACAGGCCGGCCAGCACGAAGCGGTTGACGCCGGTGACCACCAGGGCCGAGGCGTAGAAGAGCCAGTCGGGCGCACGGGCCGCGAGCAGGGCGGCGGTGCCGCAGGCGAGGGCGGCGCGCAGCAGGTTGCAGTACAGCAGTGTCTGGCGGCGCCGCCACCGGTCCAGGAACACACCTGCGAACGGGCCGAGGAAGGAGTAGGGGAGGAGCAGGACCGCCATGGCGGTCGCGACGGCGGCGGGCGAGGCCTGCTTCTCGGGAGAGAAGACCACGTAGGTGGCGAGGGCCGCCTGGAAGACCCCGTCGGAGGCCTGGGAGAGGACGCGGACGGTCAGCAGGCGGCGGAAGTCGCGCAGGCGGGCCAGACCGGCCAGGTCGCGCAGGAGTGGCATGGAGGGTTCCCGGGGGCGGGCGGCACCGGGGCGGGCGGCGTCGGCGGAGCGGCGCCGGGCCGCGGAACGGCGCCGGAGGCCGCGGAGCGCCGCGGTGCCGGAGGGGCGACGCCGGGCAGGTGGTGGCGGGCGGACGCCGCCGGACGTCCGAGTGGTGCCGGGCTGGGCGGCACCGCGTCGCGGGACGGCACCGCGCCGGTCACCGGGGCGGATGCCCGGCGGCCGACGCGGTGCCGCGGATCAGCGCTCGACCTCGCCGCGGATGAACTTCTCCACGTTCTCGCGGGCCTCGTCGTCGAAGTACTGCACGGGCGGCGACTTCATGAAGTACGAGGAGGCGGAGAGGATCGGGCCGCCGATGCCGCGGTCCTTGGCGATCTTCGCGGCACGCAGGGCGTCGATGATCACGCCGGCGGAGTTCGGGGAGTCCCAGACCTCGAGCTTGTACTCCAGGTTCAGCGGGACGTCGCCGAACGCGCGGCCCTCCAGGCGCACGTAGGCCCACTTGCGGTCGTCCAGCCAGGCCACGTAGTCGGACGGGCCGATGTGGACGTTCTTCTCGCCCATGTCGCGGTCGACGATCTGCGAGGTGACGGCCTGCGTCTTGGAGATCTTCTTGGACTCCAGCCGGTCGCGCTCCAGCATGTTCTTGAAGTCCATGTTGCCGCCGACGTTCAGCTGCATCGTGCGGTCGAGGATCACGCCGCGGTCCTCGAAGAGCTTCGCCATCACGCGGTGCGTGATGGTGGCGCCCACCTGCGACTTGATGTCGTCGCCGACGATCGGCACACCGGCGGCGGTGAACTTGTCCGCCCACTCCTTGGTGCCGGCGATGAACACCGGGAGCGCGTTGACGAAGGCCACGCCGGCGTCGATGGCGCACTGGGCGTAGAACTTGGCGGCGTCCTCGGAGCCCACCGGCAGGTAGCACACGAGGACGTCGGCCTGGGCGTCCTGAAGGGCCTTGACGACGTCCACCGGCTCGGCGTCGGACTCCTCGATGGTCTCCCGGTAGTACTTGCCGAGGCCGTCGAGGGTGTGGCCGCGCTGCACGGTGACGCCGGTCGGCGGCACGTCGCAGATCTTGATGGTGTTGTTCTCGCTGGCGAGGATGGCGTGCGAGAGGTCCTGCCCGACCTTCTTGGCGTCCACGTCGAAGGCGGCCACGAACTCCACGTCGCCGACGTGGTAGTCGCCGAACTGGACGTGCATCAGACCGGGCACGCGAGCGGCCGGATCGGCGTCCTTGTAGTACTCGACGCCCTGCACCAGCGATGCGGCGCAGTTGCCCACACCCACGATGGCTACGCGAACCGAACCCATTCCGGTTGCTCCCTGTGATCTCGTCAAGGCCGCGAACGGCGCGGACCTTACTTGGCGGTGTCGGACGGGTCCGGGCCTGACCTGCGGTCCCGGCTGGCCCGCTCCGTCTCGATGAGTTCGTTCAGCCAGCGGACTTCCCGCTCCACCGACTCCATGCCGTGCCGCTGCAGCTCGAGCGTGTAGTCGTCGAGCCGCTCGCGGGTGCGGGCCAGGGAGGCGCGCATCCGGTCCAGCCGCTCCTCGAGGCGGCTGCGCCGCCCCTCGAGGACACGCATGCGGACCTCGCGCTCGGTCTGGCCGAAGAAGGCGAAGCGCACACCGAAGTGCTCGTCCTCCCAGGCATCGGGGCCGGAGTGGGAGAGCAGTTCCTCGAAGTGCTCCTTCCCCTCCGCCGTGAGCCGGTAGACGATCTTCGCCCGCCGGCCGGACAGCGCGCCGGCGAGGGGGTCCTGGACCTCGGGCCCGGGCTCCTCGACCAGCCATCCGCGGCCGACCAGTGTCTTCAGGCAGGGGTAGAGGCTGCCGTAGCTGAACGCGCGGAACATTCCCAGCGAGGTGTTGAGCCGCTTGCGCAGCTCGTATCCGTGCATGGGCGATTCGCGCAGCAGGCCGAGTACCGCGAACTCGAGCACGCCGGAGCGTTTGCTCATCGTTCGCCTCCTCGTCCTGTCCTGTGATGCTGCCGGCATGTCTTTATGCCGTGCTGATGTATCGACTCGATACATCAGCACGATAGAACGGCGCGGGGCTGCGGGCAAGCACCTGCCCCGCCGGATGTTCGAAGAACGTGCGGATGCCGAACTTCGCGGGCGCGTCCGTGCCCGTTGTGGGGTGATAAGAGACTTAGTTCATGTTTTGACGGTGCGTACTCTGTTCGCCATGCAGAGCACCGGGAACCGGGGAACGCCGAGGGGCGTCCCATTCCCAAGGTGCAGTGCGCCCCCGAGGGGCGCGCGCGGGGGGACCGGAAGTCAACTGCCGCCTACAGGCGATGTCCGCCTGTCCGAGGAGTAGCTGTTCAATGAGCGAGCACCGTCGCAAGCCGCCACAGCCGTCCGGCGGCGGACGCGCCGCGGCCCGACGAGGAGCGCCGCAGCCCCCGTCCGGCCGCCGCGCGGCTCCACCGCGCGGAGCGGGTTCCGGGTCGCATTCCCCGATGAGGGACGACGACACCCGGGAGTACGGAAGCAGGGCCGAGGCACGACGCGCGGCACGGTCCGGCGGAGGGGGAGGCAGAGCCGCAGGCCGCCGCCGCGCCGCGGGCGCCGGGGCAGGGGCGGGGGCCGCGACGGCGAACGGCCGCAAGCGGCTCGTCGACTACCCGCGCCACGACCGCTATGGCTGGAAGCGCTGGGTCCCGTCCTGGAAGCAGGTCACCGGCATCTGCCTGACCGGCCTCCTCTTCCTCCTCGGCGGCTCGGCCGTGGCCTACGCCCTGGTGGAGGAGCCCAACCCCAACGAGGCGGCGGTCCAGCAGAACAACGTCTACTACTGGAAGGGCGGGTCGCGCATGGTCGCGGCCGGCAGCGACACCAACCGCCAGCGGATCGGCCTGGACGAGATGCCGACGCACCTGCAGAACGCGGTGATCGCGGCGGAGAACGACACCTTCCGGACCGACCGCGGCATCTCGGTCAAGGGCATGGCCCGCGCCGTGGTCAACATGGCCACCGGCGGCGAGACGCAGGGTGGTTCCACCATCACCCAGCAGTACGTCAAGAACATGTTCCTGACGCAGGACCAGACCATCAAGCGCAAGTTCCAGGAACTGTTCATCTCGCTCAAGCTCGGCGACCCCGAGGACAAGGACAAGGTCCTCGAGGGCTACCTGAACACCAGCTGGTTCGGGCGCAACGCCAACGGCATCCAGGCCGCCGCCCAGGCGTACTACTACAAGGACGCCGCGGACCTGGACGCCTCCGAGAGCGCCTTCCTGGCCGCCCTCCTCAAGGGCGAGGGCACCCTTAACCCGGACTACGGCCCCAAGCAGGAGAAGGCGGCCCGGGAGCGCTGGGCCTGGATCCTCGACCGCCAGGTCGAGGTCGGCCTGATGGACGCCTCGGAGCGGGCGAAGTACACCGCTGACAAATTCCCCATGCCCAAGCCGCAGAAGCCCGCGACCGGGCTGGAGGGCCAGAAGGGCTACATGGTCAACCTGGCCAACAGCTTCGTGAAGTCGGAACTGGGCATCACCGACAAGCAACTCGGCATGGGCGGTTACCAGATCTACACGACCTTCGAGAAGGAGAAGGTCGACGCCCTGGACAAGGTTGTCAAGAGGGTCCTGAAGAAGAACCTCGACCCGAAGAACCGCGAGGTGGACAACCACATCCAGGTCGGCGGGGCCTCCGTGGTCCCCGGGGACGGCGCGATCGCCGCCGTCTACGGCGGTGAGAACTACTTCAAGCACTTCACCAACAACGCCGACTACACCGGTGTCCAGGTGGGTTCCACCTACAAGCCGTTCGTCCTGGCCGCGGCCCTGGACAAGGGCGTACTCGACCCCAACGGCCCGGGACCCGACGAGCAGCCGGACGACATGCGCACCCCGGTGTCGCTGAAGAGCATCTACAACGGCGACAACAAGATCAAGCTGTACGAGTACGACCACAAGACCTACTGGCAGAACGAGGACGGCGAGCAGTGGCTGCAGCCCAACGACGGTGACGAGAGCTACGGCCCGGTCGACCTGCGTGAGGCGATGCAGTTCTCGATCAACACCCCCTTCATCCAGCTCGGCATGGACGTCGGTCTCAAGGAGGTGAAGAACGCGGCGGTGGCCGCCGGTCTGCGCGACGACCAAAGCATGGCGAGCCTCACCCCCACCTTCTCCCTCGGCACCTCCGCCCCCAGCGCCATCCGCCTGGCCAACGCCTACGGCACCTTCGCCAAGAGCGGCGAGAAGGTGGAGCCATACTCCGTCCTCAAGGTCAAGTACAACGGCGATGTGAAGTACAAGCACGAGACGAAGAAGGAGAGGGCGTTCCCCGCGGACGTCGCCGACACCGTCACGGACGCGCTGCGCACCGTCGTGGAGGAGGGCACCGGCAGCGTGGCCAAGGAGGCCAACCTCGGACGCCCGGCCGCCGGCAAGACCGGTACCACCGACGACAACAAGTCGGCCTGGTTCGCTGGCTACACCCCGCAGTTGTCCACCACGGTAGGCATGTGGCGGGTCGACTCCACCGCCAAGAGCCAGGAGTTCCTCTCCATGAACGGCGTGGCCGGTCTGGACTCGATCCACGGCGCCTCGTTCCCGGCCGAGATCTGGACCGAGTACATGAAGATCGCTCTCAAGGGCGAGCCCGTCGTGCAGTTCCCCGTGCCCCAGCCGATCGGCGATGTCGTCTACGGGCCCGGCCAGAGTCCCGAGCCCGAGCCCGAGCCGAGCGAGACGGAATCGGAGTCCCCTACCCCCGAGCCCTCGGCGTCGCCCACCAAGAAGCCGGGCAAGGACCCCAAGCCCTCCCCGAGCGCCGGTGAGACCTGCGGCATCTTCGGCTGCGTCGACACCGGAGGCAGCGGCAACGGCGGGACCACGGACGGCGGCACCACCACCGACGGCACCACCACCGGCGGCACCACCACGGACGGCGGCACCACCGACGGCACCACCACCGACGGCAGTACCACCACCGGTGGCAACGGCAACGGCAACGGAAACGGCGGCCTCTTCAGCGGCGGAGGCGGCTGACCCGGGTCCGACCCGTCACCCGGCCGCGGCCGCGGGGAGCACCTGCTCCCCGCGGCCGCGGCCTTTCGCGCACCTCCTCCCGGCGCTCCCGGTACGGGGCCGCCCCGCGCCGCCCGCCGGGGGCCGCCCCCGGCGGGTGTACGGCAGGATGGCGGCATGACGTCCGTGGACAAGAAGCCCGACGGGACCGGCGGGGGTCCCGTACGCCCGTCCGAGGAGGACCCGGTCGCCGCCGCGGCCACCGGGTTCCTGGGCGGCCCCCCCGGCCGGTACGCGGCGGTGTACCGGGGCCGGCTGACCCCGCAACTGGTCGTCGTCCTGCTGTCGGTCGGGGTGTTCGCACTGGGGATGGTGCAGAAGTTCCCCTGCTACGACGGGGCCTGGTTCTTCGGGGCCGGGGCCCAGTACACGCACGCCTGCTACTCCGACATCCCGCACCTCTTCCACGGCCGGGGCTTCGCCGAGGGGCTCGCGCCCTACTTCGACGCCATCCCGCAGGGCGTCTCGGGCGGCATGGAGTACCTGGAGTACCCGGTCCTCACCGGCCTCCTGATGGAGGTCACCTCCTGGTTCACCCCGGGCACGGGCACGATCCAGCACCGCGAGCAGGTCTTCTGGCTGGTCAACGCGGCCGCGCTGATGGCCTGCACGGCGGTCGCCGCGTTCGCAGTCGCCCGCACCCACCGCAGCCGCCCCTGGGACGCGCTGCCGTTCGCCCTCGCCCCGGCGTTCGCGCTGACCGCCACCATCAACTGGGACCTGCTGGCCGTCGCGCTGGCCGCCGTCGGCATGCTGCTGTGGTCGAGGCGGCGGCCCGGCTGGGCCGGTGTGCTCATCGGACTGGCGACCGCGGCCAAGCTGTACCCGGTGCTGCTGCTCGGACCGCTGCTGGTGCTGTGCCTGCGGGCCGGGCGGATGCGCGCGTTCGGCGCCGCGCTCGGCGGCGCGGCCGCCTCCTGGCTGGCGGTGAACCTGCCGGTGATGCTCCTCGCCTTCGACGGCTGGTCGAAGTTCTACACCTTCAGCCAGGAGCGCGGTGAGGACTACGGCTCGATCTGGCTGATCGTCATGCAGACCCGCGGCAGGGCCCTGGAGCACGTCAACGTCTACGCCACCGGCACCATGCTGCTGATGTGCGCCGGGATCGCCGCGCTGTGCCTGTACGCCCCGCGTCGCCCGCGCTTCGCGCAGACGGCCTTCCTGGTGGTCGCCGCGTTCGTCCTCAGCAACAAGGTCTACTCGCCGCAGTACGTGCTGTGGCTGGTCCCGCTGGCCGCCCTGGCCCGCCCCAGGTGGCGGGACTTCCTCGTCTGGCAGGCCTGCGAGGTCGTGTACTTCCTCGGCATCTGGATGTACCTCGCCCACACCACCAGCGGCGACAAGAACCAGGGGCTGCCCCAGGAGGGCTACCACTTGGCGATCGCCGTCCACCTGCTCGGGACGCTCTACCTGTGCGCCGTGGTGGTCCGCGACATCCTCTTCCCCGACCGGGACCCGGTCCGCCGCGGCGGCCTCGACGACCCCTCGGGCGGCGTCCTGGACGGCACCCCTGACCGCTTCGCCCTGCACCGCCTCCACGCCGCCCCCGGGGCCGGGGAGGACGACGGCCGGTCCGGCGGCGTCACCACAGTCCGGTGGGGCACCCGGGCCCCCCGTCCGTCCCCGGTCCTGCCGTCCCCGGCCCTGCCGTACGCGGGGCCGGACGACGGGCCGGACCGGCCGCCGGGGCGCTGACCGCCGGGCCCGGAGCACACGAGGAGGGGGCGGCCGCCGGAAGGATCCGGCGGCCGCCCCCTCCGTCCGTGCACGGGACGCGGACCCGCCCTGTCACCCGCTGGGCGCCTCGCTGCGCGCCCGCCCTGCGGACCCGCTGGGCGGTCCGCTCAGCGGTCGACGAGGCGGTCGTACTGGGTCGTGGTGTGCCGCAGGTGCGCCACCAGCTCGTCGCCCACGGCGGGCGGGGCGACGTCGGCGGGCAGGAAGAGGATCGAGACCTGCATGTGCGGCGGCTCGGCGAACCAGCGCTGCTTGCCCGCCCACACGAACGGCGACAGGTTGCGGTTGACGGTGGCCAGTCCGGCCCGTGCCACGCCCTTCGCCCGGGGCATCACCCCGTGCATCGCCTTGGGCGCCTCCAGGCCCACGCCGTGCGACGTGCCGCCGGCCACGACGACCAGGTGGCCGTCGCCGGTGGCACGCTGCTGGCGGTAGCCGTAGCGGTCGCCCTTCGCGACCCGTGTGACGTCCAGCACCGCGCCCCGGTACTCGGTCGCCTCGTGGTCGCCCAGCCACAGCCGGGTCCCTATCCGGGCCCGGAAGCGCGTCTGCGGGAACTGCTGCTGCAGCCGCGCCTGCTCGTCGGCCTTGAGGTGGCTGACGAACATGGTGTGCAGCGGCAGGCGGGCGGCCCGCAGCCGCTCCATCCACTGGAAGACCTCCTCCACCGCGTCCGAGCCGTCGGTGCGGTCCAGGGGGAGGTGGATGGCGAAGCCCTCGAGCCGCACGTCCTCGATGGCGGCGTGCAGCTTGTCCAGGTCCTCCTCGGACACGCCGTGCCGCTTCATGCTGCTCATGACCTCGACGACCACCCGGGCGCCGACCAGTCCGCGCACGCCCTCGACCGAGGAGACCGAGCGGATCGCCCGGTCCGGCAGCGGCACCGGCTCCTCGCCCAGCCGGTACGGGGTGAGGACGAGCAGGTCGCCGCCGAACCAGTCCTTCATCCGGGCGGCCTCGTACGTCGTGCCGACGGCCAGGACGTCCGCCCCCATGCGGACGGCCTCCTCCGCCAGGCGTTCGTGGCCGAAACCGTAGCCGTTCCCCTTGCACACCGGGACCAGACCCGGGAATGCCTCCAGCACGCTGTGCTGATGCGCACGCCAGCGTGCGGTGTCGACGTACAGGGTGAGCGCCATGGCCGGTTCAGTGACCTCTCTCGTGTCGGGTGGAAACCGTGCGGCTCAGCGACGCGACATGTAGATGTCGAGTGCCTTGTGCAGCAGCTTGTTGAGGGGGAAGTCCCACTCGCCCACGTACTCCGCGGCCTGCCCACCCGTACCCAGCTTGAACTGGATCAGGCCGAAGAGGTGGTCGTTCTCGTCCAGACTGCCACCGATTCCGCGCAGGTCGTAGACGTGGGCACCGAGTGCGTAGGCGTCGCGCATCATCCGCCACTGGACGGCGTTGCTCGGCCGCACCTCGCGCTTGTGGTTGGCGCTGGCGCCGTAGGAGTACCAGACGTGGCCGCCGACGATCAGCATGGTGGTCGCGGCCAGCGCCTCGCCCTCGTGCACGGCCAGGTACAGGCGCATGCGGTTGGGGTCCTCGGTGTTGAGGGCCGTCCACATCCGCTGGAAGTAGGACAGCGGGCGCGGGCGGAAGCCGTCGCGCTCGGCGGTGACCTCGTACAGCTTCTGCCAGGTGGGCAGGTCGTCGTAGCCGCCCTGGACGACCTCGACGCCGGCCTTCTCGGCCTTCTTGATGTTGCGGCGCCACAGCTGGTTGAAGCCCTTGTGGATGTCCTCCAGGGAGCGGTCGGCCAGCGGGACCTGGAAGACGTAGCGCGGCTGCACGTCGCCGAAGCCGGCGCCGCCGTCCTCGCCCTGCTGCCAGCCCATGCGGCGCAGCCGCTCGTTGAGCTCGAAGGCGCGCGGCTCGATGAACGACGCCTCGACCTCGCGCAGGGACTTCGCCTGCTTCTTGGCGATGGCGTCCTTGATGACGGGGGCGTCCCAGCGGCGGATGACGACCGGGGGGCCCATCTTCACCGAGAAGGCGCCCTGCTCCTTCAGGTGGGCCAGCATCGGTTCCAGCCAGTCCTCGAGGCGGGGGTCGAACCAGTCGATGACCGGGCCCTCGGGCAGGTAGGCCAGGTACCGCTTGATCTTCGGCAGCTGCCGGTAGAGGACCAGGCCGGCTCCCACCAGTTCGCCGGACGCGTCGAACCAGCCGAGGTTCTCGGAGCGCCACTCCGCCTTCACGTCCGCCCATGCCGGGACCTGCATGTGGCTCGCCGAGGGGCGGCTGTTGATAAACGCCAGGTGCTCCTGACGGCTGATGGTCCTCAGGGTCAAGCTCATGCGGGGCGCTCCTACCGGCCTCTATGTCTGTCCGCCGAAGCCTACTGCGAGGTGGGAACGCCCCGGTCTGCCGGACGGGTTCCCGGGCCCGGGCGGGCGTACGGCCCCGCACGGACGGGGGGCCGTGCGGGGCCGTACGGGGGTGGACCGGAAGGGCGGGGGGAAAGGGTCAAAAGGGGTGGGGCCGGAAGGGGGCCGGTCGGGTTATCCGAGCAGGCCCCCGAAGAGCCCGCCGTTGGACATGCCGAGGAAGAAGCCGAGCGCCGAGGCGCCGAGGCCGACGACCAGGATGCTCCGTTCCCCCGTCGTCGCCGAGATCATCTGCCCGTAGGCGCCGGCGAGGACGCCGAACAGGCCCGCCCACGAGCTGACCAGGTGCAGGTCCGGGAACGCGGCGGTGATCAGGGCGACCAGTCCCAGGACGAGGGTCGCGGCGGCGAAGGTGTTCTCCTTCGGGTGCTCCTTGATGTCGCGGTTGATCAGGGCGAGGGGGCTCTGCGAACGCAGTGTCTGTGCCATGGGGACCTCCGTGAGGGGAAGGCGGCGCACGGTGTGTGGCGCCTTTTCCACCCGATGTGTCCAGGTTGCCCGCATTGGTCAGGTGATTTCAAGCGGCGGGTCGCGGGCGGGTACTCTGTACGGTCTGCACCGGTGTCTGCCCGGACGCCGTCGACGGCCGGTTCCCCGTTCCGTTGTCGGTGGTCCGCAGTACCGTTGCGACGCGAGAAACCCTCCTGCCACGGAGAGACCGTGGCCGTTGAGTCCAGAGGAGGTGGGTTCACATGCGTCACTACGAGGTGATGGTCATCCTCGACCCCGATCTCGAGGAGCGCGCAGTCGCCCCGCTGATCGAGAACTTCCTTTCCGTCGTCCGCGAGGGCAACGGCAAGGTGGAGAAGGTCGACACCTGGGGCCGTCGTCGTCTCTCGTACGAGATCAACAAGAAGCCCGAGGGCATCTACTCGGTCATCGACCTGCAGGCCGAGCCCGCGGTGGTCAAGGAGCTCGACCGCCAGCTCAACCTGAACGAGTCGGTCCTGAGGACCAAGGTCCTCCGCCCGGACATGCACTGAGCCCCTAGGGCTCGGTCCACGACCGGCACATCCGTGCAGTAAGCACGGACGAGCAGCCAGCACACCCGCCGAGAGGTCACCCAACCATGGCAGGCGAGACCGTCATCACGATCGTCGGCAACCTTGTCGACGATCCCGAGCTGCGATTCACCCCGTCCGGTGCGGCGGTCGCGAAGTTCCGCATCGCGTCCACCCCCCGCACCTTCGACCGGCAGACCAACGAGTGGAAGGACGGCGAGAGCCTCTTCCTCACGTGCAGTGTCTGGCGGCAGGCGGCGGAGAACGTGGCCGAGACGCTGCAGCGCGGCATGCGCGTCATCGTCCAGGGCCGGCTCAAGCAGCGGACCTACGAGGACCGTGAGGGCGTCAAGCGGACGGTCGTCGACCTCGAGGCCGACGAGGTCGGGGTCAGCCTCCGCAACGCGACCGCCAAGGTCACCAAGACCACCGGTCGCGGCGGCCAGGGCGGCTACGGCGGCGGGGGCGGCGGCCAGCAGGGCGGCGGCTGGGGCGGCGGCCCCGGCGGCGGCCAGGCCGGCGGCGCCCAGGCCGACGACCCGTGGGCCACCGGTGCCCCTGCCGGCGGCGGCCAGCCCGCCGGTGGCGGCGGCGGTGGTGGCTGGGGCGGCGGCTCCGGCGGCGGCTACTCGGACGAGCCCCCCTTCTAGCCCGGCCCCGGGCCTGCCGGCCCGGACCGCGCACGAAGGGCGGGCCACACCGCACTTCTTGTTACCCGTACTGGAGAAGAGACAATGGCCAAGGCGCCTGCTCGCAAGCCTAAGAAGAAGGTTTGCGTGTTCTGCAAGGAGAAGATCTCCTACGTCGACTACAAGGACACGAACCTGCTGCGGAAGTTCATCTCCGACCGCGGCAAGATCCGTGCCCGCCGGGTCACCGGCAACTGCACCCAGCACCAGCGCGACGTCGCCACCGCTGTGAAGAACAGCCGTGAGATGGCGCTGCTGCCCTACACCTCGACCGCTCGCTGAGAGAGGGTGACCGAAGCATGAAGATCATCCTCACCAACGAGGTCAGCGGCCTCGGTGCCGCCGGTGACGTCGTGGACGTCAAGGACGGCTACGCCCGCAACTACCTGGTCCCGCGCGGTTTCGCGATCCGCTGGACCAAGGGCGGCGAGAAGGACGTCGAGCAGATCCGCCGCGCGCGGCGGATCCGTGAGATCCAGACCCTCGAGCAGGCCAACGAGATCAAGGGCCGCATCGAGGGCGTCAAGGTGCGCCTGAGCACCCGCGCCGGCGAGGCCGGCCGCCTGTTCGGCTCCGTCACCCCGGCCGACATCGCCTCGGCGATCAAGGCCGCCGGTGGTCCGGACGTCGACAAGCGCCGCATCGAGCTGGGCGCGCCGATCAAGGTCGTCGGTTCGCACAAGATCTCCGTGCGTCTGCACCCGGAGGTCTCCGCCAACCTCGACCTCGAGGTCGTCGCCGCCTGAAGCAGGGCAGCGTGACAGTCCCTCAGGGGCCGGTACCCGTCCGGGTGCCGGCCCCTGAGGCGTCCGCGGGCCCGGCGGGCACCACCGCCGGGGCGCGCCCCGGGCCGGGCGTTCACCGGACCGGGCGCGCACCGGGTCGGGTGCGTACGGGGGCAGGCGCGAACGGGTCAGGCGCGAACGGCGCCCGTGACGATCCACCGCCCCGACCTGGCGCGCCACCCCAGTGAGGCCATCCGGACCAGCATGAACAGGCCCATCGCCCACCACAGCGCGGTCAGGCCGCCGCCCAGCGCCAGGACGGCCAGGGCCGCGGGTGCGAAGGCCACCAGCGTCACCAGCATGGCCCCGGCGAGGAAGGGTCCGTCCCCGGCGCCCATCAGCACCCCGTCGAGGACGAAGACCACGCCGCTGACCGGCTGGACGAGCGCCACCACCAGCAGGGCGGGCATCAGCTCCGCGCGCACCGCGGCGTCGCCGGTGAACAGCGGGACGACCGCGGGGCGGGCCAGTGCCAGCAGCACGCCCAGCACGGCCCCGGAGACCACGCCCCACCGGACCATCCGGCGGCAGGCGTCCCGCGCGCCCTCGGCGTCGTCCGCCCCCAGGTGGCGGCCGATGATCGCCTGGCCGGCGATGGCGATGGCGTCCAGGGCGAACGCCAGCAGGCTCCACAGGCCCAGGACCACCTGGTGCGCGGCGACGTCGGCGTCGCCGAGCCGGGCCGCGACCGCGGTGGCGATCATCAGGACGGCGCGCAGGCTCAGGGTCCGCACCAGCAGCGGCACCCCCGCCGTGGCCGAGGCGCGGATCCCCGGGGCGTCGGGCCGCAGGGGCACGCCGTGCCGCCGCGCGCCGCGGACCACCACGGTGAGGTAGGCCGCCGCCATGCCCCACTGGGCGAGCACGGTCCCCCACGCGGAACCGGCGATGCCCAGGCCGGCGCCGTACACCAGGACCACGTTGAGCACCGCGTTGGCGCCGAACCCGGCGACGGCCACCACGAGGGGGGTCCGGGTGTTCTGCAGGCCGCGCAGCACTCCGGTGGCGGCGAGCACGACCAGCATCGCCGGGACGCCGAGGGCGCTGACGCGCAGGTAGGTGACGGCGTGCGGGGCGGCGGTGGCGGAGGCGCCGAACAGCTCCACCAGCGGGGGCGCGAGGGGCAGGGCGGCCGCGAGGACGAGCGCGCCGAGGAGGACGGCGAGCCAGATGCCGTCGATGCCCTGGCGGAGGGCGGCGGCGAGGTCGCCCGCGCCGAGGCGTCGGGCGACGGCGGCCGTGGTGGCGTAGGCCAGGAAGACGAAGACGTTGACGGCGCTCGTCAGGAGGGCGGCGGCTACGCCGAGGCCGGCGAGCTGCGGGGTGCCGAGGTGCCCGACGACGGCGGAGTCGACCAGGACGAAGAGGGGTTCGGCCACCAGTGCGCCGAAGGCGGGCAGGGCGAGCGCGAGGATCTCGCGGTCGTGACGGCGCGTGGAGGTGGAGGCCCGGTGCATGGGTGCAGGATAACCATCCACAGGTAATACATGAAATTGAGGGATGGTCCTTACTGTTGGGCGCACAGGGTGATGAGTGGCGCACCGTTTGTCGTGATCTTCGTCCGGTCGGGAAAGTTTTTCTCGTGCACAGGGAGGGGGCGCCGAAGATGCAGGTCAGAGCCCTGTACATCAGATGATTGTGTGCTTGTCCACAGCTCTTTCCCCCGAGCTGTGCACAGGTTGGGAGGGCTTCTCCACAGTCTGGGGCCGGTCGTCCACAAGGCCTGTGGATAACTGTCTTTGCCCAGGCCGCCCGCCACCCCTACCGTGTAGCGGCGCCCCTCCTCCGCCCGCTCCGCGAGTCCGACTCGCCGGACGGGGAGCCGGGCTGCCCATGTGTCAGAGCTGTGCCGTAGGAAAGAGGGGCACGGCGCGGCAGGTCGTCCGCTTCGCGGACGGGAGGAGGTGCGGGGTTGAACCAGCCCGAGCACGGTGGGGGCCACCCGGTCGCGCCCTTGGACGAGCCGTGGCCCGACGAGCCGGACTTCCCCGACAGCCCCTCCGACCTCCTGCCCGTCGCCCGCTACCGCCGTGACGGCGACGGGCGCGACGGCGGCCGGGGCCGCGGCGACCGCGGACGGGGCCGGTCCGGGGACCGGGACGGCGACCGCGACGGCTTCGCGGCGGGCGGCTTCGAGCGGGTTCCCCCGCAGGACCTGGCCGCGGAGCAGTCCGTGCTCGGCGGGATGATGCTCTCCAAGGACGCCATCGCCGACGTCGTCGAGGTCATCAAGGGCGACGACTTCTACCGGCCGGCCCATGAGACCATCTACGCGGCCATCTGCGACCTCTACGGCCGCGGCGAGCCCGCCGACCCCATCACCGTCGCCGCCGAGCTCACCAAGCGCGGCGAGCTCGGCCGGGTCGGCGGCGCCTCCTACCTGCACACCCTGGTCTCCACCGTCCCCACCGCGGCCAACGCCGAGTACTACGCCGAGATCGTCCACGAGCGCGCCGTCCTGCGCCGCCTGGTCGAGGCCGGCACCCGCATCACCCAGATGGGATACGCGGCGGACGGCGACGTCGACGAGATCGTCAACTCCGCCCAGGCCGAGATCTACGCCGTCACCGAGCAGCGCACCAACGAGGACTACGCGCCGCTGGCCGACATCATGGAGGGCGCGCTCGACGAGATCGAGGCCATCGGCTCGCGCAGCGGCCAGATGTCCGGCGTCCCCACCGGCTTCACCGACCTCGACTCCCTGACCAACGGCCTCCACCCCGGCCAGATGATCGTCGTCGCGGCCCGTCCCGCGATGGGAAAGTCCACGCTCGCCCTGGACTTCGCGCGGGCGTGCTCGATCGCCAACGGCCTGCCCAGCGTCGTGTTCTCCCTGGAGATGGGGCGCAACGAGATCGCGATGCGCCTGCTGTCCGCCGAGGCGCGGGTCGCGCTGCACCACATGCGCTCCGGCAACATGACGGACGACGACTGGACCCGGCTGGCCCGCCGCATGCCCGAGGTCTCCGCCGCCCCGCTGTACATCGACGACTCGCCGAACCTGTCGATGATGGAGATCCGCGCCAAGTGCCGCCGCCTCAAGCAGCGCAACGACCTGCGGATGGTCGTCATCGACTACCTCCAGCTGATGCAGTCCGGAGGCTCGCGCCGGCCCGAGAGCCGCCAACAGGAGGTCTCGGACATGTCCCGGAACCTCAAGCTCCTGGCCAAGGAGCTGGAGCTGCCGGTCATCGCGCTCTCCCAGCTCAACCGAGGCCCCGAGCAGCGCACCGACAAGAAGCCCATGGTCTCCGACCTGCGCGAGTCGGGATCGATCGAGCAGGACGCCGACATGGTCATCCTCCTGCACCGCGAGGACGCCTACGAGAAGGAGTCCCCGCGCGCGGGCGAGGCCGACCTGATCGTGGCCAAGCACCGAAACGGCCCGACGGCGACCATCACCGTGGCCTTCCAGGGCCACTACTCCCGCTTCGTCGACATGGCCGGGAACATGTAGCGACCGCTGCGGGTTCTCGAGTCCCGTGTCGTTTCAGCCGCAACGTCGTCCGACCGGCCGATCTGACACGGGATTGAGGACCGCAGGCCACTGCCCTCCCTTGTCCGGGTGGCCTTGCACCGGTTCGGACGCGACAGCAGAGACCTTCCCGTCCGGCCTCGGACTGCAGTTCCGTGCTCGGGCTGGTCGCCCGGGGAGGATCCCAGTGCGCAATGCGGGGCACAACCGGCTTACGGGCAGCCGATCACACTGGTGACACCCGCGCCGGTGAGCAGGTAGTTTGCGGGAGGACAGAGAGAAGAGTTCGCATGAACTCCCGGATCGCCCGAATCCGACGCAAGCTCGCCAAAGTGCCCTATGCCGCGCTGCGAAGCCACTCCTTCGGTGAAGAGAAGCACGGGTTCCGCCTCGAACCCCCGTTGCCGGACGCGAAGGTCTCCGAGTTCGAGGCCGACCACCACATCGGACTGCCCGGTCCCTACCGCAGCTTCCTGACCACGCTGGGCGGGGGTGGGGCATCGCCCTTCTACGGTCTGCTGCCGTTGCAGTCGTGTCGGCTGTTCACGATGGACCCCCGGGGCGAGCCCGGCCGCCCTCGGGGTTTCACGTTCGCCGGCGGCCCGCTTCACCGAAGCGACCTTTTCCTGCACATCATCGAGGCAGGGTGCACCGACCTGGTGCTCCTCGGCATCACCGGGCCCCTGGCAGGCCGCGTCGTCACCGGCAACGCCGACGGCTTCCGGGGCCCCAAGGTCTCGTCGGCCACCGACTTCCTGGCCTGGTACGAACGCTGGCTCGACCACATGCTCGACGGCCGCGACGACCGTGACCTGGAACTGACCTCGCCCGCCCTGCGAGCGCCTCTCGACCGCCTGCTGAGGAAGCACCGCAGCCGAGAGGGTCTGTCACACAACTGAGAACGGTCCGAAGGCGCAGGTCACCCAGCCGGTCACATGACATCGAGGTTGAGAACCCACAACCGCCGTGGTCGCGCCCCGTCCCCGACCCGTCCCCGCCCCTCGGCTCACTCCGCCGGGACGATCCGGGCGACGACCTTCTCCACCAGGTCGTCCAGCGCGGTGCCGGACAGCACCCCGGGCAGGGTGAAGTGCTCCACCAGCAGGCCCGTCATGGCCAGGTAGAGGACGAGCACGGTGTCGGCGTCGCCGGGCAGCCCGGCGTCGAGGTGGAAGCGGACGTTCTCCTCGAGGGCGCTGCGGACGGCGCGGTCGAGCTCGGCCCGCAGCGCCGGGCGGCGGGTGGCCTCCAGCCGGAGTTCCAGCAGGGCCAGGTAGCCGGTGCGTTCCTCCGTCATGCGGCGGACCAGCCACCTCATCAGTTCGGCGACCAGTTCGCGTGAGGGGGCCGGCCGCATGGCCTCGTCGACCGCGGCCGGGGCGGGCGTCATCCGGACATGGATGCGGCTGCCCGCCTGCGTGAACAGGTCGTCCCTGCTGGCGAAGTAGTTGGAGGCCGTGCCGGCCGGGACTCCCGCTTGGGCGTCGACGGCGCGGAAGGTGAGCCCGCGCGCTCCCTCGCGTGCCAGCACCTCGATGGCGGCGTCGACGAGAGCCGTCCTGCGTTCCGGGTTCCGGGTCACTGCTGTCTCCCAACTGCCTTCCGAGGGAAAGGACTTGTGCAACCACTACACATGGAGCACTATATCCGTAGTGGTCCCGGCGGCATGCGTCGGGGCCGGTCTCAGTGCCCCCGACAGACAGGATCCGCGTGCGAAAGCTCACCTACTTCGTCGCCGCCTCGATCGACGGCTTCATCGGAGCTCCGGACGGCGACGGCGATTTCTTCAACCAGTACCTGGACGAGGAGTTCATCGGTTTCCTCAAGACGGAGTACCCGGAGACCCTGCCGACCCAGGCCCACGCGCTCTTCGGCCTCGACGGCTTCGAGAAGAGGCATTTCGACGTGATCGTCCAGGGCCGGCGCAGCTACCAAGTGGCCCTGGACGTGGGGATCACCAGCCCCTACGCCCACCTGCGCCAGCTCGTGGCCTCGCGCGGTATCGGGGAGTCGCCCGACCCTGCGGTGGAGATCGTCTCCGACGACCTCGTCGGGAGGGTTCGAGAGCTCAAGGAGGAGGACGGGGCGGGGATCTACCTGTGCGGCGGGTCGCAGCTCGCCGGTGAACTCCTGGACGAGATCGACGAACTCGTCATCAAGACCTACCCCGTCGTCCTCGGCTCCGGCATGCCGATGTTCGCCTCGGGCTTCCGCCTCACCGACTTCGCACTCGAGTCGGTCCGCACCTTCGGCAGCGGCGCGCTGGTCAGGAAGTACGGCCGGAAGCGGTGACCGGGCCGCACAGGCCTCTCCGTCCCCGGGCCGGTACCGCTGGGCAGGCGGGGATTCGCCCTGGGCGGAAGCCGGGACACCCCCGGCAGCCGCAGGCAGGATCGCGGCATGGAGACGATCGAGATCACCCCGAACCTCCGCATGCTCCGTTTCGAGGTCGGCCAGGCGTACCTGTGGCGGGACGGCGACGAGCTGACCCTGGTCGACACCGGCCCGGCCGGCTCCGGTCCCGGAATCGCCGCCGCGATCCGCGAGCCGGGAATGGGGCGGCACCGCCTGCGGAGGGTGGTCCTCACCCACTTCCACGAGGACCACGCCGGGTCCGCGGCGGAGATCGGCGCGTGGGGCGACGTGGAGGTGATGGCGCACCGGCTCGAAGCCCCCGTCGTCCGGGGGGAGGCACCCGGCCCGCCACCGGTCCTCGAGGACTGGGAGCGGCCGATCCGCGACGCGCTCCCGCCGCTTCCCCCGGCCCCGCCCGCCCGGGTGGACCGGGAACTGGAGGACGGTGACCTCATCGGATTCGGCGGCGGCGCCGTGGTGGTCGCGACCCCCGGCCACACCGACGGGAGCCTGGCGGTGCACCTCCCCGCGCACGGCGTGCTGTTCACCGGCGACACCGTGGCGCACATGGAGGGGCAGGTGATGCTGGGCGTGTTCAACCTCGACCGGGCCCGCGCGGCCTCCTCGTTCCGCCGGCTCGCCGGGCTGGACGTGCGCACGGCCTGCTTCGGCCACGGCGACCCGATCGTGGAGGGGGCGGCGGAGAGGATGCGCGCGGTGGTACGGGACCTGCCGGCCTGACGGTGCGGTCCGAGCGTCCGTCGGGCGCTGCCCCGCCGTTCCGCGTTCGCTGTTTCACGGGGCCCGCTGTTTCACGTGAAACAGCGGCGTGTGCCGCCGCCCGCAGGGCGGGCCGGTGGTGTCCGGAAACCGCCAGCGGGACGGAGTTCTTCCTGGTGGAGTGGCTCCATGACCGATCACCTTGCCCGGCAGCAGAGCAAAGCCCGCACCTTCCACTCCTTGCACCGCAGCGGTGAACCGCTGGTACTGGCCAACGCCTGGGACGCGGTGAGCGCCCGCATCGTCGAGGAGGCCGGCGCGGCGGCGGTGGCCACCACCAGTGCGGCCGTGGCCTGGAGCCTCGGAACACCGGACGGCGACGCGCTCGACCGGGACTCCGCCCTGGCCCGTACCGCCCGTGTCGTCGCGGCCGTGGACCTTCCGGTCACCGCCGACATCGAGAGCGGATTCGCGGCCGACGCGGAAGGAGTCGCCGAGACGGTCCGGGGAGTGCTCGCGGCGGGCGCCGTGGGGATCAACCTGGAGGACGCCCTCTACGGAGGACCGGCCCCCCTGCGTCCGGTCGAGGAACAGGCGGAACGGATTGCGGCGGCCCGCGGGGCGGCCGACGCCGGACAGGTCCCGCTCTTCGTCAACGCCCGCACCGACGTCTTCCTGCGGGCCGTCGGCGATCCGCAGGACCGGGTGAAGGAGGCGCTGGCCCGTGCCGAGGTGTTCCTGGAGGCCGGTGCGGACGGGATCTTCGTGCCGGGGGTGACCGATCCGGGAACCGTCTCGGAGCTGGCGGCCGCCCTGGGGGCGCCGTTGAACGTACTGGCCGGGCCGGGGGCCCCGACGGTGTCCGAGCTGGCGGCGTGCGGGGCGGCCCGGGTGAGCCTCGGGTCGGGCGTCGCCCGGGCCGCGTACACGCTGGTCGGCCGCAGTGTCCGGGAGGTGCTCACCGACGGCACCTACACGGAACTGGACGGGGCCCTGGGGCACGAGGAGGTCAACGCGCTGCTGGAGGCGCGGAAACCGTAGCCCCCCTCCTCGGGGCCGCCCGGCCCTTCGGGGCCGACCGGATCCGCCCCCTGGCCGGATCCGGTCGGGGGCGCGGACAGGGGATGCGGTCGGTACGGGGGCGGCGGGCTCCGGGCTCTGCCGCAACCCCGCCCTGCCCGCACCCGTCCGGCCCTATGCTCACGGGAATGAGCAGACTCCACGTGTTCGACCTGGACGGGACGCTGATACACGGGACCGCGGCGCCGGTGGTCATCTCGCGCCGGCTCGGAGTCCTCGACGAGGTGCACGAGCTGGAGCGCGCCCTGCTGGCGGGGGAGATCGACCCGCCCGGCTACGCGGTGCGCGTCCACGCCCTGTGGGGCGGGCTGACCGAGGACGTGGTGGCCGAGGCGTTCGACGACGCTCCCTGGCTGGACGGCATCCGCGAGGTGTGGGCGGAGATCCGGGAGCGGGGCGAGTACTGCGCGGTGGTGTCGCTCTCCCCGGGGTTCTTCGTGGAGCGGCTGCTGGAGTGGGGCGCCCACGCCGCGCACGGCTCGCGCTTCCCCGCCGTGCCGTTCCGCGAGCCGATCGACCCCGCGGGCATCCTGACCGCCGCGGCCAAGGTGCGCATCGCGGACGAGCTGTGCGCGCGTTTCGGGGTGGGGTGGGACCGGTGCGTCGCCTACGGCGACTCGATGTCGGACGTGGAACTGTTCGGCGCGGTGTCGACGTCCGTCGCGGTCAATGCGGACCACCACGTCGGCGGACTCGCCACGCACTCCTACACGGGCCGGGACCTGCGCGAGGCCTACGCCCTGGTGGCGGACGCGCACCCGTCCCCCGCCGGCTGACGTCCGCCCCGCCGCGGTGCCTGCCCCGCCGCGGTGCCTGCCCCGCCGCGGTGCCCGCCCCGCCGGGGCGCACCTGCCGAGACGCGCCCGCCGAGACGCAGCCGCCGGGTGCAGCGTCAGCCGAGGTCGCGCGCGAGCAGCGCCCTGATCCCCTCGATGTTCGCGTCGAGGTAGGCGCGCAGCGATGCGGGGACGACGTCGACGGAGGCGATCCCGGCCCGGGTGAAGGGGATGCGCACGATCTCGTACGTGCCGCAGGGTGCGTCGACCTCCGGGCCGTGCCGGCGGCCCACGTCCATCGACTCCAGGCGGCAGGCGAAGAAGTGCTGGATCTTCACTCCCCTGCGGCCGTCGTCGGTGACGTGTTCCACGGTGTCGACGAACGCCGGTACGACGTCGGCGACCTTGCCGCCCAGCTCCTCGTCGACCTCGCGGTGGAGGGCGTCCACGACCGTGGGGTCCTCGGCCTCCACCCCGCCGCCGGGAGTGATCCAGTACGGCTCCATGCCGGGTTTGGTCCGCTTGATCAGGACCATGTGGTCACCGTCGAGGAGGATCGCCCGCGCTGTGCGCTTGACCACCGTGCGTTCTCCGCCAGCCGGCGTTCCGGGCCGTTCGCCGCATTCACTGCCCATGTCACCCATGTCGCCCATGCAGGAGGTCTGCCGCCGGAAGGCGCTGGTGAAACGTGGGTGCTCCGCAAATCCGCGCCCCGCGCCCCGCGCCCCGCGTTTCCGCGCCCGTGTCCGGGCCCTGCGGTCGGCTCCGGGCCGTCGACGCTCCGCTACCACCTTGCGGCCGCGGAGAGAAGCCGGGCGTGGGCCCGGGCTATGTGCGGCCGGGCGAGGGTGCCGATCCTTGCGGAGAGGAAGTAGGTGCGCAGCGGGGGGACCGGCGGGTCCAGCAGGGCGACCAGCGTCCCGGCCTCCAGGTCGGCCCGGCACAGGTGGCGGGGTAACACGGCCAGTCCCGCCCCGGCCCGCACGCAGGCCAGGACCGCCCGCAGGTCCGGCACGACGACCGTGCCGTCCACCGACGGCCCGGTGTCGAAGACCGCGGACCAGTAGCGGGTGACCAGCGGCAGGTCCTCGCCCGTCTCGACGATCGGGATCCGTTCCAGTTCCTCGGGGCCGCGGCCGCCGGCGTCCGCCGCCCTCTCGGGGGACGCGACGAGCACGTACTCCTCGTCGCACAGCACCGTCGAGGTGAGCAGGCGGTCCTTGGGGCGGGTCAGGCCGACGGTCAGGTCGTAGTGGCCGGCGGCGAGGCCGGCGAGGTTCTCCTCGCCGCGCCCCAGGGCCACCCGCAGGGCCAGGCCCTCGCCCACCAGGGGGGCGAGGGCCGGGAGCACCCGGTGGGAGGCCAGCTCCGCCGGGACGGCCAGGTAGAGGGTGCGGGGGGAGTCGTCGTACAGGTCGGCCTGGGCTATCTCCAGCAGGGCGTCCAGGTGCGGGGCGACCTTGCGGGCGAGCTCGTCGCCGGCGGTCGTCGGGGACACCCCGCGGGGCAGGCGCAGGAACAGCGGACGTCCGACCAGGCGTTCGAGGCTGCGGATCTGCCCGGTCACGGCGGGCTGGGACAGTCCCAGGAGCCGGGCGGCCCTGGTGAACGAGCCGGCTCGGTGCACCGTCACGAAGGTCCGCAACAGGGTCAGGTCCATCCGACGAATCATCACCGGACACCGCCCGGCGGGGCAACGGTGCCCGGTGGTCCCCGGGGGTGCGCGCCGGAGTACGGAGCGATAAGCACGGTGATGGGCGAACACCGGATCAGTGATTGGACACTGACCCGTAGTCAATTACCTTTGTCATGTCAGCCGAGGGAATTCCTTCGGCCGGTCGGGGCGGTCCGAGCCACGAGGGGGGAGGTTCGGACCGCTTCCGCCTGCCCCGCCGCACCACTGCCCCGCGCCGCACCACTGCCCCGCCCCGTCCCGCGCTTTGCGCCGTGCCCCCCGCCGCCCGGCCGACGTCCCCGTGCCTACGCCCCGGCCGCCGCCTCCAGCGCCCCGAGGACGTCCCGCAGGATGTCCTCCGGGTCCTCCACGCCCACCGAGAAGCGGACGAACCCCGGTGCGACCGCGTCGCCGCCCCAGCGCCCGCGCCGCTCCGCCGTGCACTGCACGCTGCCGAAGCTCGTCGCCTCCGAGGTCAGCCGCAGCGCGGCCAGGAAGCGCTCCGCGAACCGCTGGTCCGGCAGGGTGAAGGAGACGACCGATCCGTAGCGGCGCATCTGCCGGGCGGCCTGCTCGTGCGAGGGGTCCTCCGCCAGCCCGGGGTGCCGTACGTCCGTCACCTCCGGGCGCCCGCGCAGCGCACGCGCGAGCGCGACCGCGTTGGACGCCTGGCGGTCCACGCGCAATTGCAGTGTCGCCAGCGAGCGGTGCGCGAGCCACGACTCCATCGGCCCGGGGATCGCCCCGACCGTCTTGCGCCAGTACCGCACGGAGGCGGCCAGCCGCTCGTCCCGGCAGGCCACGTAGCCGAGCAGGACGTCACCGTGGCCGGTCAGCGCCTTGGTGCCGCTGGCCACGGAGAAGTCCGCGCCCAGGTCCAGGGGGCGCTGGCCCAGCGGGGTCGCCAGGGTGTTGTCGACGGCGACCAGCGCGCCGGCCGCGTGCGCGGCGTCCGCCAGCCGCCGGATGTCGCACACGTCCAGTCCGGGGTTGGAGGGGCTCTCGATCCACAGCAGCCGGGCGCCGTCGAGCAGCCGCTCCTGCGCGTCGCCCGCCGTCGGGGCCATGCGCACCTCGGCCCCGTAGGACTCCAGGCGTTCGCGCAGCGAACGGGTCGCCTGGTAGCAGTCGGTGGGCAGTACGACCACGTCCCCGGTGCGGACCTGGCCCAGCAGCACCGAGGAGATGGCGGCCATCCCGGAGGAGAACACCACCGTCTCCGCGGGCTCGTCGGGGGACTCCAGTTCGCCGATCGCGCGTTCCAGGAGGGTCCAGGTGGGGTTCTCGTCCCGCCCGTAGGTGTACGGCCCGGTCGGCTCCCCGGGCAGGTGGTAGTGGGCGGCGAAGACCGGGCCGGGGAGCGAGGGCGTGTACGGCTCGTGGCCGGGCCGGCCCGCGTGCACGGCCCTGGTCCCCTCGCCCGTCCCGCCGCCCGTCCCCGCGTCCGTCGTGTGCTGCCGCTCGTCCATGGTCGTCTCCCGGGGGTGGGTGGCTGTTCCCGCCATTGAAACCGACAGCCGGACGGAAGGGCTCCTTCCGGGTGTGGTGCAATGGCCGGCCGGGACGGTCGGGACGGTACGGGCGAGGAGTCGGTGAGGTGGCGGGAGGCGGCGGTCCGACGCTGATCGGGTCGGTCCAGCGGGCGCTGCGCCTGCTGGAGGCGGTGGGGGCGCAGGAGGAGGGGGCCACGGCCAAGCAGCTGGCCCGTCGTGCCGGACTGCCCCTGGCCACCGCCTACCACCTGCTGCGCACCCTCGTCCACGAGGGCTACCTGCGGCGGGAGGGAGGGGTCTACCGGATCGGTGAGGCGGTGGGCGACCTGTCCCGCGCGTCCAGCCAGCAGTGGGGGCGCCGGGACCTGCGGGCCGCGCTGCACGACCTGCGCGACGACCTCGGCGCGGCGACGTACTTCGCCGTCTACCGCGACGGGGAGGTGGACGTGGTCGACGTCGCCTGCGGGCCGGGCACGCCCGCGGTGGAGGAGTGGGCCGACTTCCGCGCCACCGCGCACGCCCACGCGCTCGGCCAGTGCCTGCTGGCCCAGCTGGGCGAGGAGGCGCGGCGCGACCACCTGGCGCGCCACCCGATGACGGCCCTCACCCCGCGCACCGTGACCGACCGGGATGTGCTGCTGCGGCGGCTGGCCGCGAACCGGGGGGCCGCGCCGGTCACGGAGGTGCAGGAGTACGCGCTGGGCGCGGTGTGCGCGGCGGTGCCCGTACGGGTGGGCGCGGGCGTCGCCGCCATCGGGCTCTCGCTGCCGGTGGAGGAGAAGCAGCGGCTGGGCGAGGTGTCCGGGGAGCTGCACCGGCGGACCGGCAGGATCCTGGGCGACCTCACCTTCTCGTTCACCATTTGAAAAATATCGCCTTACCAGCCTCTGGACACGCCCGGACGATGGGTGATTATGCAGAGTTCGGTGAGCACCCAGGTGCCCATGACCTTCCTCGTCACCCAGGAGCGCTCGTTCCGAGTCCTGGTGGACCTCCTCTTCACACCGCAGGACCCGGACGCGGTCCGCTTCCAGTACCAGCTCCCGGGGGAGGAGCCCGTGCGGTGGGTCCTTCCCCGGCGGCTGCTGGCCGACGGCCTGGGCACCCCCGTGGCGTCGGGGCCGGTGCGCATCGAGCCGACCGGGATCGACGGCCCGGCGCAGGTCCTGTTCAGCCTGCAGGGCCGGCGGGGCACCGCGCGCTTCAGGAGCCGGGTCCAGCCGATCGCGGCCTTCCTCAACCGCACCGCCCCGGCCGCGGCCCCGCCGGGCCGGCGGTGATCGCCCGGTGATCCGCTCCGGGCCGGTCAGTCCCTGTCCGGGAGCACCACGTTCACGGCCCAGGAGACCACGCTGACGATCAGCGCCCCCCAGAAGGCGGCCCAGAAGCCGTCCACGTGGAAGGTGAGACCCGTCTGGTCCGACAGCCACGACGTGAGCCACAGCATCAGCGCGTTCACCACCAGGGTGAACAGCCCCAGCGTCAGGATGAACAACGGCAGCGACAGCAGGCTGACCACCGGCTTGACCAGCCAGTTGACCAGCCCGAAGAGGAGCGCCACCAGGATCAGCGTGAGCACGGTGCCCCAGGTGCCGTCGCCGGTCAGCTCGATCCCGCCGACCAGCCAGGCTGCCACGGCGATGGCCACCGCGTTGGCCACGGTCTGGAATGTGAAAGTCTTCATGACGCGATCGTGGCAGACCGTGCTCACCGCGTGGGAGAAGGAATCGGCATGAAGGTGTTCCGGCTTGACGACCTCGAGGCCGAGAGGGCCGCGAACGACGGGGCCTACCTGCGGTTCCTCCGCGAGCGGACCATGTCCGCGGGCCTGTACGCCCTCGGCCCCGGGGACCTGGACCCCCAGACGCCGCACGAGCAGGACGAGATCTACATGGTCGTCAGCGGACGCGCCTCGCTGACGGTCGGCGAGGAGACGACCCAGGTGGCGCGCGGCAGCGTGGTCTACGTCCCGGCCCGCACGCCGCACCGCTTCCACCACATCACCGAGGAGCTGCGGGTGATGGTGGTCTTCTCCCCGCCGGAGGGATGACGGCCGCCGGCCCCCACCCGTAGGGGGGCGCTCAGGGGCGGGTGGGGCCCGGGAGCCCTCCCGGCCGCCCGCCCCGGGGCCTAGCATCGGGAGCAGGTGCATCGGGAGCAGGTGCGCCGCAGGAGGACGGGAGAGCCGTGGTGAAGGAAATGCTGGAGAGCCTGCCGGGCTGGGTGAAGTGGGTGGCGATACCGCTCGTCGCCCTCTTCGTGTTCGGCGGCTTCGTCACCAGTGTGCTCGGTTTTCTCTTCGGGCTGCTGTTCAAGGTGCTGCTCTTCGTGGCCCTGGTGGGCGCGCTGATCCTCGTGGTGAAGAAGTTCGGGGCCGGGTCCGGCCGGGACTAGGACCACCGGCCGGTCCCGGCGACCGGCCCCGGGGACCGGCGCCTCCGGCGACTAGCGCCGCCGGCGGCGGCCCCGGCCCTGCAGGGCCTTGGCGGGCCACAGGGCGGACTGGGACGGGCCCCGCCCGGGCGACGCCGGGTCGTGGCTCCCGTGCCCTCCGTGCCCGCCACTGCCACCGCCGTTCCCCGGGCCGGCGGGACCTCCGGAACCGCCGGAACCGCCGGCTTCCCGGGCCGGCCGGTCGGCCGTCACCACCAGCGCGGCCAGCGCGGTGGTGACCGGAACCGACGCCACCAGGCCGATGCTGCCCACCAGGGTGCGCACGATCTCCTCGGCGATGATCTCGCTGGTGGCGACCGTGGCCACGTCGCTGCGCGCGATCGAGAACAGCAGCAGCATGGGCAGCGCGGCGCCCGCGTAGGCCAGCACCAGGGTGTTGACCGTCGAGGCGATGTGGTCCCGGCCGATCCGCACCCCGGCCTGGTACAGCCGGCGCACGCTCATCGTCGGGTCGGCCTGCTTCAGCTCCCACACCGCCGACGTCTGGGTGACCGTCACGTCGTCGAGGACGCCGAGCGAGCCGATGATGATGCCGGCCAGCAGCAGGCCGCGGATCTCGATGTCCGGGTAGAGCGAGTGCACCAGGCCGGTCTCGTCCGAGGTGTTGCCGGTCAGCAGCGCCCAGTCGATGAACAGGGAGCCCAGCAGGCCGATCAGGACCAGGGACACCAGCGTTCCCAGCACCGCCACCGAGGTGCGGGCGGTGAACCCGTGGCACATGTACAGCGCGACCAGCATGATCGCGCTGCCGCCCACGATCGCCACCAGCAGCGGGTTCGCGCCCTGCAGGATCGCGGGCAGGATGAAGAGGGTCAGCAGGGCGAAGCTGATCCCCAGGCTGATCAGCGCCATCAGGCCGCGCAGCCGTCCGACGGCGACCACCGCCACCGCGAAGACCGCGGCCAGCAGCGTTATCGGCACGCCGCGCTGCACGTCCCGCACCGAGTACTGCAACTCCCGCGGCGCGTCGGGCGCGTACGCCACCACCACACCCTGCCCGGTCTCGAAGCGGCGCAGCTGGTCGGGCTGGACGACCTCCTGGAAGGTGCGCCCGGTGTGCGGGCCGGTCGTCACCTCGATGGTCGCCGTCTGGCAGCGGCCCTTCCCCTCGACGTTCACCTTCGCGCAGGGAACGTCCACGACCCGCGTGACCCGTGCCTCCTGCGTCTGCTGGTCGAAGCCGACCCCGGTCCGCTCGTGCGGTGGAACGCCCCCGGGCCACAGCAGGACCAGCCCCGCCAGCACGGCGGTGGCGAACGGCACGAGCACCGCCGCGATCACCCTGCGCAGGTGCGAGGAGACGGGGGCCGCGGGCCCGTGGGCGTGGGCGTGACTGTGACTGTGCGCGTTGTCCACCGGGGCATCATCGCAAGACCCACTGTTGCGGTCGCGCAGGCAGGTACTACGGTGGGCCCGTCTTTGCCATCGCGGGAGCTCGGAGCACCGGGCTGAGAGGGCGCTGAGCAGCTGCGCCGACCGCTGAACCTGTTACCGGGTAATGCCGGCGTAGGGAGTTGGGTCTCATGACCATGCAGGATGCACGCACGCCCGGAAGCGGACGCAAGGCCGGGTGGCACAAGGCGTACCTCACCGGCTCCAGGCCGGACCTGAGGGTCCCGGTGCGTCAGGTGCACCTCACCGACGGCCGCGACGTGACGCTGTACGACACGTCCGGCCCGTACACCGATCCGGACGCCGCCACGGACGTCCGCCGCGGGCTGCCGCCCCTGCGGGAGAACTGGATCGTCGGGCGCGGCGACACCGAGGAGTACCCCGGCCGCCCGGTGCGGCCCGAGGACGACGGGATCAGGCACACCTCGCCCAGGGGCGGCCTGAACAACCTCGACGCGGTATTCCCCGGCCGCCCCCGGCTGCCCCGGCGCGGGCGCGGCGGCGCCGCGGTGACCCAGCTCGCCCACGCCAGGCGCGGCACGGTCACCGAGGAGATGGAGTTCGTCGCCCTGCGGGAGGGCGTCGACCCCGAGGTGGTGCGCGAGGAGATCGCCGCCGGCCGGGCGGTGCTGCCGGCCAACGTCAACCACCCGGAGATCGAGCCGATGATCATCGGCAAGCGCTTCCTGGTGAAGGTCAACGCCAACATCGGCAACTCCGCCGTCACCTCCTCCATCGAGGAGGAGGTCGAGAAGATGACCTGGGCGACCCGCTGGGGCGCCGACACGGTCATGGACCTGTCCACGGGCCGCAACATCCACACCACCCGAGAGTGGGTGCTGCGCAACTCCCCGGTCCCGATCGGCACCGTGCCCCTCTACCAGGCCCTGGAGAAGGTCGACGGCCGCGCCGAGGAGCTGAGCTGGGACGTTTACCGGGACACCGTGATCGAGCAGTGCGAGCAGGGCGTGGACTACATGACCGTCCACGCCGGCGTGCTGCTGCGGTACGTGCCGCTGACCGCTCGCCGCAAGACCGGCATCGTCTCCCGCGGCGGCTCCATCATGGCCGCCTGGTGCCTGGCCCACCACCAGGAGAACTTCCTCTACACGAACTTCGAGGAGCTCTGCTCGATCCTCGCCTCCTACGACGTCACCTTCTCCCTCGGCGACGGCCTGCGCCCCGGATCGATCGCCGACGCCAACGACGAGGCCCAGTTCGCCGAGCTGCGCACCCTCGGGGAGCTGAACCGGATCGCCAAGTCGCACCACGTGCAGACCATGATCGAGGGCCCGGGGCACGTCCCGATGCACAAGATCAAGGAGAACGTCGACCTGCAGCAGGAGATCTGCGAGGAGGCGCCGTTCTACACCCTCGGTCCGCTCACCACCGACATCGCGCCCGCCTACGACCACATCACCTCCGGCATCGGCGCCGCGATGATCGCCTGGTGGGGCACGGCGATGCTCTGCTACGTCACCCCCAAGGAGCACCTGGGCCTGCCCGACCGCGACGACGTCAAGACCGGCGTGATCACCTACAAGATCGCCGCGCACGCCGCCGACCTCGCCAAGGGCCACCCCGGGGCCCAGGCGTGGGACGACGCCCTGTCCGACGCCCGCTTCGAGTTCCGCTGGGAGGACCAGTTCAACCTGGCCCTGGACCCGGACACCGCCCGCGCCTACCACGACGAGACGCTGCCCGCCGAGCCGGCCAAGACCGCGCACTTCTGCTCCATGTGCGGCCCGAAGTTCTGCTCGATGCGCATCAGCCAGGACATCCGCCGTGAGCACGGCGGCGACCTGTCGGCGGCCGCCGGTGCGGGTACGGGCGAGGGGGACGGGGCCGACGGTGTCCTCGATCCCGAGGCCGGGATGCGCCTGAAGTCGGAGGAGTTCGCCGCCAACGGCAACCGCGTCTACCTGCCGCTGGCCGACTGACCTGGGCGAACGAGGCTGACCGATGGCATTCCGGGGGAGTCGTCGGTCAGCCTTCGTCGTTCTGCGGACTGATCTTTTGACGTCGGAGCGTCCACCGGCGCATGTCGGGGACGCTCGGACAGCCGCAGTCGGCTGGAGCAGACAAGGTCAGCCGAGGTAGGGCTGCACGCGGCGCTCCATGAAGTGGCGGAGTCTGAGCCGCTGTGTGTGGTGCATCGGAAGTGCGTTCAGTTCGTCTGGACGGACGAACCGTAGCTCCGTCGACTCGTCGGAGATCGCCAGTTCTCCGCCGACAATCCGCGCGGTGAAGCAAACGTTGAACTGCCGACGCACCTCGCCATCCGTGTAGGCGATGATGTGCCTCGGGTCGGTGTACGTGCCGACCAGCCCCGTGATCTCCACGTCCAAGCCGGTCTCTTCCTTGACCTCGCGGACGGCCGTGCCGGGGAGAGAGTCGGTGAGATCCATGCCCCCGCCGGGGAGGGCCCACAGATCGTTGTCGCGTCGACGCTGGAGCAGGATGCGCCCCTGCTCGTCGGTGACGACGGCCGAAGCTGCGACAACCATGCTGTTCGGCTTGGGCGCGTTCGGGTCGTCGTAGTACTCGGTCCGTGCCATGGTCACCCCTCGTGCCGTACGGGCGTCGCCGTGGACCACACCGCGTTGAAGCTCTCGGCGTAGGTGTCGAACATGCCGCCTTCCCCGCTTCGCCGAAGATGCCACACCGGGGCCCCGTACGCGTTGACGCCCCAGACGTGGGCATTGACCAGCAACTGATCATCGGCACGGTAGATCGAGTTGTAGAGCGTCGTTCCGTGCGTCCGGATGTCGATGCCGGGCACGCCGATCAGGGGCCGGTAGTGCATGAGCGCCAGTTGGCAACGGGACTCGATGCCGTGCCCGAACTTCTCCTCCTGGCCGCGCGCCCGAACGTTCTCGCTCTCGGCGTCGCCCACCGCGATCCGGATCGCGCAGCCGTCTGCGGCTCGCTCTCGCAAGAGCTCGTTGAGTCGGGGATACGCCTCATGCAAGAAGACGGCGGCGTACACCAACACGTCGATGTGCTCGCGGGCCTGCGTCAGCATGTCCGCGAACGCGGATACGGGGATGTCTACCCGCTGGTCGTAGAGCGCCACGAGCTCCGGGCTGATCGCTCGCGCCGCGCGCGCCTGCCGGAGTGCCGGCCAGAGTGCGTGCACGTCTTCTCCTAGGGTCTCTGCCGCCCGCATGGCTGTGACACGGCGTGGCGTACGTCCGAGATTGACCCATCGCTCAACGGATTTGGGGTCTACGTCGACCTTTTGCGCGAGGGTGGCGTACGTCCAGCCTCCGTCCGCCATGACGGCACGAAGCCTCTCGTTCGGCATGAGTTTCCCCCTGATAGTTGGGACGGCACTAGGGACGTTCTACCTGACGCGGGACGTCCCGAAGTGGGGTTTGGTGGAGGTTCCGACGTCCTTGTGAACGGCAGCATGCTCGTGCCCATGGCGAGCAATCAGCAGGCCAGGCCCGGAGTGGGCGAACTGGCCAAGGACCAGAGGACCGGACGCATCGGCCTCGTCATGGGCGAGATCGGTGGACGTGTTCAGATGCGACCGATGAACGGCGGCATCGAGTGGGACGCCATGCCCGATGACGTCGTGGCACCCAAGGCGCGGGAGGAACTGAGCGCGCGCCTGGCCGTGAAGAACAACAACAGCCGGGTCGGCCTGTGATGCGCGTCATCGGCCGGTACGTCGGCGTCCTCCTCGGAGACGTGATCACGATCGGCGGAAACCCGCACGCCGTGACGAACGTGCGGCGGGTCGCGGGCGGGCGAAAGGTCCTGGAGTTCGCCGACGGCAACGTCTACGTCCTGGGCCCTTCGCTTCCCATCCAGGTCATGCGGACGTCGCGGACGCCGGTGCGGCTCGTGGCCGGACGAGACGGACTCGCCCGCGTGGCCCTGTCCTGATCCTTCTTCTGCACGGAGGTTCCCTGCGTGGCAACTGCACCATCCGCTCTGACCCAGTGCCCTCTCCCTCCTCGCAACGAGAGCTGCGGGGACTGCGGCGGCAGCGGTGTCGACTCGTCCGGCAAGAGCTGCGGCACCTGCAACGGGCTCGGCGAGATCTACTGCCGCGTCGCCGACCGCCAGGGCGTACGCGTGCCGTCGCGCTTCTCGATCCGGAAGGAATACCACTGATGGCCCACGCTCTGATCGCCTCCCCGTTCCTTGACGGGCATCTGCTCCTCAAGCCTGGTGCCAGGGCTGGGGCTCGCATCCCCGCCGACCACTACGAGGGCCTGCGGCAGGCCGCTGCCGACGGTGAGGTCCTGCCCACCTGGGCGGTGCAGACCGCATCCGACGTGTGGGGCATCGACCTGAACGGCCGGCCCGCGCAGGGCACGGTGCTGGTGCGCGAGCCGTCCCCGTACGGCTACTGCCGGGCCTCGTGGGAGATCAACCTCGGTTGCAACTTCGGCTGCAAGCACTGCTACCTCGGCGAGCGCCCCTTCTCCGGCCTCGACTGGGAGGACAAGGTGCGGCTGCTGGACATCATGCGCGAGGCTGGCGTCCTCTGGCTCCAGATCACGGGCGGTGAGCCCACCATGGATCCGGACTTCCAGGGTGCCTACCGGTACGCCTGGCAGGCCGGGATGATGCTCACCATCTCCACGAACGGCTCGCTGCTCTGGCGGCCGGACCTCCTCAAGCTCTTCCGGGACTCTCCGCCGTACCGCCTGGTGGTCAGCATGTACGGGGCGAGCGAGGAGTCCTTCGACGCGCTCACCCAGCGCCGTGGTGCGTGGAAGGCGTTCCGGCGCGGTATGGACGCCGCACGCGAGGCGGGCTTGCCCCTGCGTATCAACGTCGTGGTGACGGAGGACAACGCCTCCGAGGCGGACGAGATGGCTGCCCTCGCCAATGAGTGGAACGTCGAGAACCACGCCTACACGAACATGACGCCCACGATCTATGGCGGCGGCGAACCGCTCCTTGCTCAGTCCGCCGCGCATCTGCGGCAGCGCAAGGCGTTCGCCGGCTGCAACGCGGGACACACCTTCTTCCACGCCGACCCGCACGCCAAGGTGTCGATCTGCAAGGTCGGCCGAGACGACCAGATCGACCTCATGGCCGAAGGCATCGACGGCCTCACCCGGCTCGGCGCCATCGCCGACCACCTCATGCTTCGCACCGGAGGGTGCGAGGGCTGCGCCCTGTCCGGCACCTGCCGGGTCTGCCGCCCCCTGGCCAAGCACTACCAGGAGGCGAAGGCGCCGCTGCACAGCTACTGCCGGCACGGAGACAAGGAGAACGCCTCATGACCCCGCCCGTACCGGTGACCATCCTCCCCAGCCCGCCGGCCTCGGCGCGCCGCGCGGCCCCGCCCGTCGCCGCTTCGGCGGTCACCGCCGTCCTGGACCTGGACGTGGTCGTGGAGAGCGCGGAATGCTCCTGCGATGCCGGTGACGACAACCCCCACTAACCGACAGAATCCGATCGGTTCCGCTCAGGCCCTGGCGTATTCGCGTCGGGGCCTGAGGCCTGGCCGACCGACCGTTAAGGTGCCGCTCATGTTTTTCCGCTGGGACTGGCTCCGGCCCGTATTGACCGCGCCGATCGTGCCGACTCTCGGCCCCGTCCACCCCCACGTCCTCACCGTGGATCTCTTCGAGGACACGCTGCGGGCGGCCGTCGCTGATTGTTCCTTCCTGCACTACGACAAGGATCGGCGTTGGAGCAGTGAGAAGGACGAGACGGTTCTTTGTGGCGACGTGGTCCACCAGTCCGATCACACCCTCATCCCCACGCTGACCCGACGCGGACGTGGCACCGTCAAGGTCTTCGCCTACGGGCACCGTGACAGCGTCGTGGACGATGCGGCCGAACTGTCTGCGAAGCTCGCCGTCGTGCATGACGTGGTCAACGCGAGGGTCGTGCGCCCGCTCGGTCCTGAAACCGGATTCCCGCGCGGCACCCGCATCCAGCTTCAGGACTTCACCGCCCGCCCCTGCCCCGATCCTGGCGGCCCGGTCCGGCCCGTCACCGACTGGCCGGACGCTGTGCAAGAGACCTTTGCCCCGTTCGCCTCGGTCATGGCCGCCGATGGCCTGGCCTTCCTTCATGGGCGGATGCAGGCCGGCCGGTGCGGCCCGGTCCTCGCTGCCGCCGTGGACGGTCGCATCGTGGGCGCGATCGGCCCGATGGAAGTGCGCCCCGACGCGGTCGGCTGCCCCCAGCTCATGCCCCAGTACTTCGCCGTCCTGCCCGAGGCGCGGGGGCAGGGCCTCGGGCGTGTTCTGTGGCGGGCTGCGATGCACTGGGGTCAGTCCCATGGAGCCGCTTACCAGCTCCTGCAGACCGAGGTCGGTGGTCCCTCCGACAGGCTGTGCCGGTCCGAAGGGCTGACCTCCCTCGGCTTCAGCCACACCACACGGCCGTAGTGGGATCGCGGCCTGACCCAGGACAACGAAAGACCGGACTGAACCGCCGTGAGCACGGCGGCGACCTGTCGGCGGCCGCCGGTGCGGGTACGGGCGAGGGGGACGGGGCCGACGGTGTCCTCGATCCCGAGGCCGGGATGCGCCTGAAGTCGGAGGAGTTCGCCGCCAACGGCAACCGCGTCTACCTGCCGCTGGCCGACTGAGCGCACGGACCGGGGAGCGGCCGGCCGTAGCCGGTGCCGGCCGCCCCCGGTCCGCCGTGCGGGTCAGCCGCCGATCAGGGTCTGCCAGGTGAGGGGGCCGACGATGCCGTCGGCGGTCAGGCCGTGGCTGCTCTGGAACGAGGTGACCGCGGAGGTCGTCGCGGGGCCGAAGCTCCCGTCCACGGTGAGGGAGTAGCCGTGGGCCTTCAGCTGGACCTGGGCGGCCTTGACCGCGCTGCCGGTGGAGCCGCTCTTCACGGTGCTGATCAGCTTCGCCCAGGTGGCCGGGCCGACGATGCCGTCGGCGGTCAGGCCGTTGGCGGACTGGAAGGCGGTGACCTGCGACACCGTCGCCGGGCCGTAGCTGCCGTCCGCGGTGGTGGAGTACCCGCGGGAGGTGAGCAGGTGCTGCGCCGCGGTGACGTCCGCGCCGGTGCTGCCGGACTTGATCACCGGCCAGGACGGGGTCGGGGCGGAGCCGCCCAGGTTGGCCATGGCGCGCAGTTCGGTGAGCGTGCCGCGGAAGACGTTGCGGTCGACGTTGCCGGTTATCCCCGGGACGGAACCGGTGTCGGTGTACTGCCAGAACGACCAGCTCCGGCCCGCGCCGGGCACGGCCGCCGGCTCGGTCGAGCCGCTTCCGTAGCGGGGCTGCCACAGCGGGGTGGTCGAGAAGATGCTGCCGTCGCCGGCCAGGCAGTCGTCGACGAAGTACTTGGAGGTGTAGACGATCGGAGTGACCCCGAAGGCCGACTTCACCTTGCTGATGAAGGTGCTGATCTGGGAGGTCGTCGCGTAGGTCGGGCAGGCCCCGCTGTTGTGCTCCAGGTCCACCACCGGCGGCAGTTGGCCCGCCGCCTTGCCGGTGTAGCCCTGGCCGCGCAGGGTGTTGACGAAGTGGTCGGCCTGCGCGGAGCCGGTGCCCTCGGAGTAGAAGTGGTAGCCCGAGTTCATCAGCCCGGCCGCGGACGCGGCGGCGAAGTCCTGTGCGAAGTAGGGGTCGACCCAGCTGGTGCCCTGGGTGGCCTTGTGGAAGACGAACGACTCCCCGGAGGCGGCGACGCTGCTCCAGTTGATCGCCGAACCGTGGTTGTGGCGGCTGGTGTCGATGCCGCGGACGCTGTAGGTGCTCGGGTCGGCCGCGGCCGCCGGCGCCGTGCCTGCGAGGCCGGACGCGACGACCGCCGCGGTGAGTACTGCGGCGGAGCGTGCGGACAGGCGCCTGAGGGGGGTGGGCATGGGCTTCCTCCGGTCGGGCCCCGCCCCCTCCGCTGATGTCGTTCCTTCTTCGCAAGGGAGTTGACGAGGCGTCGGGTGCTGTCGGCAGGGGATGTGCGCCGACTGCCGCGACGATGATTCCGGAACCGCGACCCGGGCGGTAGAGAGAACGGCCTCTTTTTCTACGCGCATTGAACGGAGCCCGCACCGCCTGCCGGACTTCTGGCGACATGGCCGGCGAACCGGCGAACCGGCGGCCGGCAGCCGGCCGCCGACAGCCGGTGAAGCGGCAGGCCGAAGGACCGGCGGTCGGCCGGGACGCGGCAGGCCGAGGGGCGGCAGGTTGAAACGCGGCGGGCCGAGGGGCGGCCCGCCGCGTCTACCCGAGGTCCGCCCCGCCGTCGGACAGGGGGAGCCGGGCGACGAGCAGCCGTCCGTCCATGGTCACGCCGCCGTCCATGGCGACGGCCAGGCCGTCGGCGTAGACGTAGGGGCCCTCCACCGTGGGCGCCCGGCCGTCCTCCCCGTCCGCGGGCACCTCGCCCCCGGCGTCGCCCACCAGGTAGGGGATGGGGCTGTGGCCGTGGACGACCCGCTCGCCGCCGTAGGTCTTGAGCATCTCGCGCACCGCCACGGGGCCGTCCTCGCCGCGGAAGGCGAACCGCTTGGTGAACCTGCGGAACAGCTCCCAGCACTCGTCGGCGTCGGAGCGCTGGAGGACCCCGGTGACCGCGTCGTTGACCGCGTCGAGGCTGGTGCCGTAGTCGAGGTAGGCGGTGGTGTCGGAGTGCAGCAGCAGGTGGCCGTCCTCGACGGTGGCGGCGTCCAGCCGCGACATCCACGCGACGTGGTGGTCGCGCAGCCGCTCCATGTCGCCGGGCTGGCCGCCGTTGAGCCGCCAGGCCGCGAGGAACGAGGCGGTGCCTGCCCCGGAGTCGACCGGCGTGTCGCCGAAGCGCCTGGCGCCGAGCAGGAGCAGTTCGTGATTGCCCATCAGCGCCTTGGCGTAGCCCCCGGAGGCCGCGGCCTCCGCGGACAGCTGCATGACCAGGTCGATGACGCCGACGCCGTCGGGGCCGCGGTCGGTGAAGTCGCCGAGGAACCACAGGCGGGCGTTGCCGGCGCACCAGTGGCCCTCGTCGTCGACCAGGTTCTGCTCCCGCAGCGCCCGGAGCAGTTCGTCGAGGTAGCCGTGCACGTCCCCGACGACGTACAGCGGGCCCGGGGCGGGGGGCGTCTCGGCGCCGCGCTCGACGGAGGGCGCCTCCTCCTGCCCGGGCCGGCCGTCCGCCGCGTCCTCCGGCGGCAGCGACACCACCGGCAGGTCGCGCTCGGTCGGTGTCCAGTCCTCCGGCACCAGGCGCGTGTCGCGCTGGGTCGGTGTGTACGACGCCGCCGGCCGCCAGGCCGCAGCGCTTCCCGTCACGGGTCCTTGACCGGCCCCCTGAGTCATCGACCCCTCCACCATCGCGCGCCGCAGGCTCGTCGGCACCGGGGGACCGAGGTGAGCGCTTCCGCCCCGGACCAGTGCCACATGTTCCGCACTGTTCACTGGCCGGTGAAGGGGTCCTCCGGTGTCGTTCGCCCATCATAGGAACGACGGTCTTCGCTTGTGAGGCACCCTCGCGACCCTCGTGCGGCACGCCTCGGGCAAATCACACGATAGTCCCCGGCCCGGCGGCGCCGGCCGGGCCTCAGCCGCGTCCGGAGGAGCGGGGAGGGCTCACCGTGGTGCGCGGCGGGCGGCGCTGCGAGGAGGTGCGCACGATCAGGTCGGTGGGCATCACCTGCTGGACCGGCTGCGCGGACGGCACGCCCTCGATGGCGTCGATGAGCAGTTGGACGACCGAGGTGCCGATCCGGGCGGGTTTGAGCGACAGGGTGGTGACCGGGGGTTCGGTGGCCGCGTACACGTTGCTCTCGCTGCAGCACACCAATAACAGGTCCTCGGGGACGCGCAGGCCGTAGCGGCGGGCGGCGGCCAGCAGGTCGGTGCCGTTGGGGTCGAACAGGCCGTAGACCGCGTCGGGCCGGTCGGGGCGGGCGAGCAGCCGGTCGGCGGCGACCGCGCCGGCGCACGGGTCGTGCGCCGGGTAGGCCTCGTAGACCGGTTCCTGGCCGACCCGCTCGCACCAGCCGAGGTAGGCGGTGGTGGACAGGCGGGTGTAGGTGTCGGTGCTGGTGCCGGTCAGGAGCCCGATGCGGCGGGCCCCGGCCTCGGAGAGGTGGTCCAGGATGCCCAGCACCGCGGCCTCGTGGTCGTTGTCCACCCAGGCGTGCACGGGGCAGTCGCCCTGGGGGCGGCCGTCGCTGACGACCGGGATGCCCTGGCGGCTCAGCTCCGCCACCACGGGGTCGTGGTCGGAGGGGTCGACGACCACGGTGCCGTCGAGTGCGACGTTGCTCCACACGTCGTGCCGCGAGGTGGCGGGGAGGATCACCAGCGCGTAGCCGCGGGCGAGGGCCGCGGAGGTCGCGGCCCTCGCCATCTCCGCGAAGTAGGGGAACTCGGTGAAGGTGAAGGGTTCGTCCCCGTAGGTGGTCACGGTCAGGCCGATCAGCCCGGAGCGTCCCGTGCGCAGCGTGCGCGCCGCGGCGGACGGCCGGTAGCCCAGCCGGTCGGCGACCTCGCGGACGTGGCGGCGGGTGGTGTCCGGCAGGCGTCCCTTGCCGTTGAGGGCGTCGGAGACGGTGGTGATCGAGACGCCGGCCGCCGCGGCCACGTCCCGGATCCCCGCCCGCTCCAGCCGACGGCCGCCGCCCCGTCCCGCGGGGCGGCTCGCATGGTGCTTCCCAGCTGCTGTCATGGCGAGCCGATAGTAGGGGGACACGGGGGTGCCGCGGCCGCTCCCGCCCGCCCGGGGCACCGATACGTTTCTGCGCTCCCCGAGCCCCTCCCCGGCCTCCGGCACGCCGTTGAACTGCGGTTTCCGGTGGACCGGGGCGCATCCGCCGGAAGTGGCCGAGCTTCCGGAACAGGGACGTAAGGGCACGTTACGGACTCACTCGTACGAGGGACGCGCACCACGGTGCTCACCACCGGCGCGGGCGGTCGTGCACAGCGCCTCCCGCTCCGCACGCCCTGCCTCGTAAGGTGTGGAACAGCCGATAGCACCTGCCGAACGGCCGGTCGAGGAGGACCTGAAGTGAGTGAGACGAGCCCCAGGCTGCGAGCCGCGCTGGACAGCGTGCCCACCTACAAGCCGGGGCGTCCGGCCGCGAGCGCGGGCACGGGCGGGCCCACGTGCAAGCTGTCTTCCAACGAGAACCCCTACCCGCCGCTGCCCGGCGTCCTGGACGAGGCCGTGGCGGCGGCCCGCTCCTTCAACCGCTACCCGGACATGGCCTGCTCCGGGCTGACCGCCGAACTGGCGGACCGCTTCGGCGTGCCGGCCGAGCACGTCGCCACCGGCACCGGCTCGGTGGGCGTCGCCCAGCAGCTGCTCCAGGCCACCTCGGGCCCGGGCGACGAGGTCGTGTACGCGTGGCGCTCCTTCGAGGCCTACCCGATCATCACGCGGATCTCCGGGGCCACCCCGGTGGAGGTGCCGCTGACCCCCGGCGAGGTCCACGACCTGGACGCCATGGCGGAGGCGGTCACCGACCGGACCCGGCTGGTCTTCGTCTGCAACCCGAACAACCCCACCGGCACCGCGGTGCGCCGCGAGGAGCTGGAGCGCTTCCTCGACCGGGTGCCCTCCGACGTCCTGGTGGTGCTGGACGAGGCCTACCGGGAGTTCGTCCGCGACCCGCAGGTGCCCGACGGTGTCGAGCTGTACCGGGACCGCCCCAACGTCGCGGTGCTGCGCACCTTCTCCAAGGCGTACGGGCTGGCCGGCCTGCGGGTCGGCTTCGCGATCGCCCACGAGCCGGTCGCCGCGGCGCTGCGCAAGACCGCGGTGCCGTTCGGCGTGAGCCAGATGGCCCAGGACGCGGCGGTCGCCTCGCTGCGCGCGGAGGAGGCGCTGATGGTCCGGGTGGAACAGCTGGTGGGCGAGCGCACCCGGGTGCGCGAGGCGCTGCTCGGCCAGGGCTGGACGGTCGAGGACACCCAGGCCAACTTCGTGTGGCTGCGGCTGGGGGAGAAGACCTCCGACTTCGCGGCCGCGTGCGAGCGGGCCGGCGTGGTGGTCCGTCCGTTCCCCGGCGAGGGGGTGCGGGTCACGATCGGCGAGACCGAGGGCAACGACATCTTCCTGCGCACCGCCGAGGAGTTCCGCAAGGCGCTCTGAGAGCCGCCTCACACCCCCCTGCCTGCAGAAACGCGGGGGGTGTGGGCGATAATGACTTGTGAATGTGAACGCATTCACGAGACGCGTGGACGCCTGCCCGCCCGCGACGGCCCGACGGCCCACGCGCGCGGCGAGGTAAGGAGACTCGACGTGGACATCGCTCTGGCGCCGGAGACACTGGCGCGGTGGCAGTTCGGCATCACCACCGTCTACCACTTCCTCTTCGTCCCCCTCACGATCAGTCTCGCCGCCCTTGTGGCCGGTCTGGAGACCGCCTGGGTGCGCACGGGCAAGGTGAAGTACTTCCACGCCACCAAGTTCTGGGGCAAGCTCTTCCTGATCAACATCGCGATGGGCGTCGTCACCGGCATCGTGCAGGAGTTCCAGTTCGGCATGAACTGGTCCGACTACTCCCGCTTCGTCGGCGACGTCTTCGGAGCCCCCCTCGCGATGGAGGCGCTGATCGCCTTCTTCTTCGAGTCCACCTTCATCGGCCTGTGGATCTTCGGCTGGGACAAGCTGCCCAAGAAGCTGCACGCCGCCTGCATGTGGATGGTGGCGCTGGGCACGGTGCTCTCCGCCTACTTCATCCTCGCCGCCAACTCCTGGATGCAGCACCCGGTCGGCTACCGCATCAACGAGGCCAACGGCCGCGCCGAGCTCACCGACATCGCCGCCGTGCTCTTCCAGAACACCACTCTCGTCGTGGTCTTCCACACCCTCACCGCGGCCTTCCTCACCGGCGCCGCCTTCATGGTCGGCATCTCCGCCTTCCACCTGCTGCGCGCCCGCCGCACCCCTGCCGCGGAGCGCGACGGCCGCAAGATCGCCGCGATGCGCACCTCGCTGCGCCTGGGCCTGGTCGTCGCCACCGTCTTCGGCCTCGGCACCGCGCTCAGCGGCGACTCGCTCAGCAAGGTGATGTTCGAGCAGCAGCCGATGAAGATGGCCGCCGCCGAGGCGCTGTGGGAGACCGAGAGCCCCGCCCCGTTCTCCGTCTTCGCCTACGGCGACGTCGACAAGGGCCACAACACCGTGGCCATCGAGATACCCGGCCTGCTCTCCTACCTCGCCAACGGCGACCTGGACTCCGAGGTGCCCGGCATCAACGACACCGAGGCGCAACTGAAGGAGCAGTTCGGGGACACCGCGGCCGACTACAAGCCGATCATCCCCGTCACCTACTGGGGCTTCCGCTGGATGATCGGGTTCGGCATGGCCTCCTTCGCGGTCGCCGTCGCCGGCCTGTGGCTCACCCGCAAGCGGTTCTGGGTCGCGCCGGAGAAGCGGACCGGCTCCGAGGAGGTGCCCCGCCTGATGCTCACCCGGAACACCGAGCTGGGCGAGTTCCTCACCACCTGGGCCTGGCGCGCGGCCGTCCTCACCCTGGGCTTCCCCCTGATCGCCAACTCCTGGGGATGGATCTTCACCGAGATGGGCCGGCAGCCCTGGTCCGTGTACGGCCTGTTCACCACCGCCGACTCCGTCTCCCCCGGCGTGACCCAGGCCGAGGTCCTCACCTCCCTGATCGTCTTCACCCTGCTCTACGGGATCCTCGCGGTCGTCGAGGTCCGGCTGCTGGTGAAGTACGCGCAGACCGTCCCGGTCCACGAGGAGCCCCCCGCCGTGGACCCGACCCTGCGCGGACCCGGAACCGGCGGCACCGGTGCCGGCGGCGGGGACGGGGCCGACACCGACGCCGACAAGCCCCTCGTCTTCGCGTACTGAGACGGCGCAAGGAGAGACAACGATGGAACTCCACGACCTCTGGTTCGTCCTCATCGCCGTCCTGTGGACCGGCTACTTCTTCCTCGAGGGCTTCGACTTCGGCATCGGCATCCTCACCCGGGCCCTCGCCCGGGACGAGAAGGAACGCCGGGTCCTGATCAACACCATCGGCCCGGTCTGGGACGGCAACGAGGTGTGGCTGCTGACCGCGGGCGGCGCCACCTTCGCCGCCTTCCCCGAGTGGTACGCCACCCTGTTCAGCGGCTTCTACCTGCCGCTGCTGCTGATCCTGGTCTGCCTGATCGTGCGCGGCGTCGCCTTCGAGTACCGGGCCAAGCGCGACGGCGAGCGGTGGAAGCGCAACTGGGAGACGGCGATCTTCTGGACCTCCCTGCTGCCGGCCTTCCTGTGGGGCGTCGCCTTCGCCAACATCGTGCGCGGAGTGCCGATCGACGCCGACAAGGAGTTCACCGGCGGCGTGCTCGACCTGCTCAACCCCTACGCCCTGCTGGGCGGCGTCGTCACCCTGACCCTCTTCACCTTCCACGGCGCGCTGTTCGCGGCGCTGAAGACCCTGGGGGACATCCGGGAGCGCGCCCGCCGCGCGGCCGGCGTGCTCGGCCTGGTGACCGCGGCGGTGGCCGTGCTCTTCCTGGGCTGGACCCAGGTCCTCACCGGCTCCGGCACCAGCGCGGTGGCCGTCGCGGTGGCCGTCGCCGCCCTCCTGGGCGCCCTGGCCGCCAACCGGGCCGGCCGGGAGGGGTGGGCGTTCGCCCTGTCCGGCGCCACGGTGGCGGCGGCGGTCGCCAGCCTCTTCCTCGCCCTGTTCCCGGACGTCATGCCCTCCACCACCGACCCGGCCTGGAGCCTGACCGTCACCAACGCCTCCTCCAGCGCCTACACACTGGAGCTGATGTCCTGGGTGGCGCTGGTCTTCACCCCCCTCGTCGTCGGCTACCAGGCATGGACGTACTGGGTCTTCCGCAAGCGGATCGGCACCCAGCACATCCCCGAGCCCGTGCGCCACTGAGGCACGGGGAACCGGGAAGCCGACCACCGACCCGTGGACGGAACCGACACGGAAGGGTCGTGTTTCACGTGAAACACGACCCGGAAGGGCAGCCGCAGTGAAACCGGTCGACCCGCGCCTGCTGAGGTACGCCCGCAGTACACGGTGGTTCCTCGCCGCGGTCGTGGCGCTGGGACTGCTGGGCGCGGGCCTGGTGGTCGCCCAGGCGGTGCTGATCGCCGACGTCGTGGTCGGCGCCTTCCAGGGCGGGGAGGACGTCGGCGGCCTCGCCGTGCCGCTGGCGCTCCTGGCGCTTACCGCGGCCGGACGCGGCCTCGTCGGCCGGCTGACCGGCCTGGCGGCCGACCGGGCCTCGGCCGCCGTCAAGTCCGAACTGCGCGGACAACTGCTGGAGCAGACCGGCCGCCTCGGCCCGGGATGGCTGGCCGGCCGGCGCACCGGCGAGCTGACCGCGTTGGCGACCCGCGGCATCGACGCGCTCGACGACTACTTCGCCCGCTACCTCCCGCAGCTCGGGCTCGCCGTGGTCGTACCGGCGGTGGTGCTCGCCCGGATCGTCACCTCCGACTGGGTCTCGGCCCTGACCATCGCCCTCACCCTGCCGCTCATCCCCCTGTTCATGGCCCTGATCGGCTGGTACACCGAGGAGCGGACGGCCCGGCAGTGGCGGCTGCTGTCCCGGCTGTCCGGCCACTTCCTCGACGTCGTCGCCGGACTGCCCACCCTGAAGGTCTTCGGCCGGGCCAAGGCCCAGGCCGAGGCCGTCCGCCGGATCACCGACGACTACCGGCGCGCCACGATGCGCACCCTGCGCATCGCCTTCCTCTCGTCCTTCGCCCTCGAACTGCTCAGCACCCTCTCGGTCGCGCTGGTCGCCGTCTCCATCGGCTTCCGGCTCGTCGAGGGCACCCTCGACCTCCGCACCGGCCTGCTGGTGCTCGTCCTCGCCCCCGAGGCGTACCTGCCGCTGCGCCAGGTCGGCGCCCAGTTCCACGCGGCCGCGGAGGGCGTGGCGGCGGCCGAGGAGGTCTTCTCCGTCCTGGAGGCCCCCGCGCCCCCGGCCGGCCGCGCCCCCGCACCCGACCTGCGCACCACCGCCGTCGAGGTCGACTCCCTGGTGGTCCGCCACCCGGGCCGCACCCAGGAATCCCTCCCCCGCACCTCCCTGACACTGCGCCCCGGGGAGACCGTCGCCCTCGTCGGCCCCAGCGGGGCCGGCAAGTCCACCCTGCTCTCCGCCCTCCTCGGCTTCACCGCCCCCGCCTCCGGCCGCATCCTCGCCGGGGGCGAGGACCTGGCCGACATCGACCCCGAGCAGTGGCGCGCGCAGATCGCCTGGGTGCCCCAGCACCCCCACCTGTTCGCCGACACCGTCGCCGCCAACGTCCGCCTCGCCCGGCCCGGCGCCACCGACGAGCAGGTGCGCGACGCCCTGCGCGACGCCGGAGCACTGCCGTTCGTCGACGAACTCCCCGACGGCGCGGACACCGTCCTCGGCGAGGGAGGCGCCGGGCTGTCCGCCGGACAGCGCCAGCGCATCGCGCTCGCCCGCGCCTTCCTCGCCGACCGGCCCCTGCTCCTGCTGGACGAACCCACGGCAAACCTGGACGGCGCGACGGAACAGGCCGTGGTCGAGGCGGTGGCCCGCCTCGCGGCCGGCCGCACCGTCCTGCTGGTCGTCCACCGCCCAGCGCTCCTCGCCGTCGCCGACCGCACCGTCACCCTCGCCCCGGCGGCGGCCGGCGGAACGGCGGCCCCGGCGGAGCCGCCGGCCGGGAGCGCCCCCGCACCCGCCGCTTCCGCGGCCCCGTCCCCCGCCGTCCCCGCCCCCGCCGTCCCCGGGCCCGCGGCCCCGGGTCTCGCCGGGCCGCCCCGCGCGGCCGGCGACCGGCCGCTGCTCCGGCTGCGCCGGACCGCCCGCCCGCTGCGCGGCCGGTTCGCCCTCGGCGCGGCCCTGGGCAGCCTCGCGCTGCTCAGCGCCGTGGGACTGATGGCGACCTCGGGCTGGCTGATCTCCCGGGCCTCGCAGCAGCCGCCCATCCTCTACCTGATGGTCGCCGTCACCGCGACCCGCGCCTTCGGCATCGGCCGCTCCGTCTTCCGCTACGCCGAGCGGCTCGTCACCCACGACGCGGTCCTGCGGGCCCTGGCGGGGCTGCGCGCCGACGTCTACCGCCGCCTGGAACGCCTGGCCCCCGCCGGCCTGCGCCGCACCCGCAGCGGCGACCTGCTCTCCCGCCTCGTCGCCGACGTCGACCAGTTGCAGGACTACTTCCTGCGCTCCCGGCTCCCGGCCGTCGTCGCCGTGGCCGTCTCGGCCGTCTCCTGCCTGCTGACCGGCCTGCTCCTGCCCGAGGCCGGAGCCCTCCTGGCCCTCGGGCTGCTCGTCGCGGGCGTCGCGGTGCCCGCGGTCACGGACGCCTTCTCCCGCCGGGCCGAGCAGCGGCTGGCGCCCGCCCGGGGCGAGCTGGCCACCCGGATCGTCGACCTGCTCTCCGGCACGGCCGAACTGACCGTCGCCGGAGCGCTGGCCGGCCGCCGCGACGCCGCGCTGCGCGCGGACGCCGACCTGCGCCGGATCGCGCAGCGCTCCGCCTCCTCCACCGCACTGGGCACCGGACTGCACGACCTGACCGCGGGCCTCACCGTCACCGCCTGCGCCCTGGCAGGCGTGCAGGCGGTGCACACCGGGCGGCTCGACGGCCTCCTCCTGGCCGTCGTCGTCCTCACCCCGCTGGCCGCCTTCGAGTCGGTCGCCGGAATGCCCCTCGCCGCCCAGCACCGCCGGCGCAGCCTGCGGGCCGCGCAGCGCATCGCCGACGTGCTGGACGCGCCCGAGCCGGTGCGCGAGCCTGCCGAGCCGGCCGCCGCGCCGCCGTCCCCCTTCCCGGTGCGGCTGCGCGGCATCACCGCCCGGCACCCCGGGCAGTCCCGCCCGGCCCTGGCCGGGATCGACCTCGACCTCGCGCCGGGCCGGCGCGTCGCGGTCGTCGGGGCCTCCGGATCGGGCAAGACCACCCTCGCCCACGTGCTGCTGCGCTTCCTCGACCCGGAGGCCGGCAGCTTCACCCTGGCCGGCCGGGACGCCACCGCCCTGGCCGGCGACGACGTGCGCCGCAGCATCGGACTGTGCGCCCAGGACGCGCACCTCTTCGACAGCACACTGCGCGAGAACCTGCGCCTCGCCCGCCCCGGCGCCACCGACGACGACCTGCGGCAGGTGCTCGGGCGGGCCCGTCTGCTGGACTGGGTCGACAGCCTGCCGGACGGCCTGGACACCCTCGTCGGGGAGCACGGGGCCAGGCTCTCCGGGGGCCAGCGGCAGCGCCTCGCGCTCGCCCGCGCCCTGCTCGCCGACTTCCCCGTCCTGGTGCTCGACGAACCGGCCGAGCACCTGGACCTGGCGACGGCCGACGCCCTGACCGCCGACCTGCTGGCCGCGACCGAGGGACGCAGCACCCTGATGATCACCCACCGCCTCGCCGGTCTCGAGGGCCGGGTCGACGAGGTCGTCGTCCTCGACGGGGGAGAGGTCGTCCAGCGCGGCGGCTGGGACGAACTGGCCGCGGCCGACGGCCCACTGCGCCGCATGCGCGAGCGCGAGCGGGCGGCCGACCTCCTCCCCGGGCCGCGCTGACCGCGCTGGGCCGCCCGCGCCGCCCGCGCCGCGCCGCCCGCGCCGCCCGCGCCGCGCCGCCCGCGCCGCGCCGCCCGCGCCGCGCCGCCCGCGCCGCCCGCGCCGCGCCGCCCGCGCCGCGCCGCCCGCGCCGCGCCGCCCGCGCCGCGCCGCCCGCGCCGCGCCGCCCGCGCCGCCCGCGCCGCGGCGGCTCAGCCCGCGAGCCCCGCCAGGATCCGCTCGATGACGACGGCCACGCCGTCCTGCTCGTTGGCCGCGGTGTGGTGCACGGTCGCCGCCAGGACCTCCGGGTGCGCGTTGGCGACGGCGTACGCGGTGCCGGCCCAGCCGAGCATCGGCAGGTCGTTGGGCATGTCGCCGAAGGCGACGACCTCCTCCTGCCGCACGCCGCGCTGCCGGCACCAGCGGGCCAGGGTGCTGGCCTTGCTGACCCCCTGCCCGCTGACCTCCAGCAGCGCGGACGGGGAGGAGCGGGTGAACTCGGCGTGCTCGCCCGCCGCGGCCCGGGCCGCGGCCAGGAACTCGTCCGGGTCGATCGCCGGGTGCTTGGCCAGCAGCTTCAGCACCGGTGCGGCCTCGTCCACGGCGAGCAGTTCCTCGACCGGCGCGACCACCGCGTCCGGGCCGGGGTCCAGCGGCGGGTAGCCCGGCTCGTGGTGGAACCCCCCGAGGCGCTCCACGGCGAACGAGGACCCGGGCACGGCCTCCCGCAGCGCCGCCACGACGGCCAACGCGCGCGCCTCCGGCAGCGGGTACGCCTGCAGGACCGTGTCGTTGTGCAGGTCGTACACGGCGGCGCCGTTGGCGCAGATGGCGACGCCGTGCCGCGCCGTGTGCCCGCTGACCACGTGCATCCAGCGGGTGGGCCGGCCGGTCACGAAGAGCACGTCGATGCCGGCCTCCTCCGCCGCCGCGAGGGCGGCGACGGTGCGCGGGGAGACCGTCTTGTCGTCACGCAGGAGCGTGCCGTCCAGGTCGGTGGCGATCACCCGTGTCGTGCGGCTGCCCGACAGGGCGCCCGGGGGCAGGGGGCGGATGGCTGAGGTCACCCGCCCATCCTCGCGCATATGACAGACGCACGGGGGCGCACGCGTCCGGTGCGACGCACACGACACCCCTCCCCGGCCACCGGCCGCCGCTGCCGCCCCCGGTGACGCCGACCGCGCCTTCGATGCCTTCGATCGGATGCCGACGAGCCGGACACGGCCGCCGCACAGCCGGGCCATGCCGTCGACGTCGGACGTCAGCCGAGCCGGGCGACGGCCTCCGTGGCGATCCGCTCGAAGACCGCCTGGTCGGCGGCGAAGTCGGAGTCCGGGATCGGCCAGTGGACCACGATCTCGGTGAAGCCGAGCTCGCGGTGCCGCCCGGCGAAGTCGACGAACGCCTCCAGGGACTCCAGCGGCCGTCCGCGGTCCGGGGTGAAGCCGGTCAGCAGGATCTTGTCCAGCCCGGCCACATCCCGGCCGGTCTCCGCGCACGCCTTGCCGAGTTCCTCGACCTGGCCGCGCAGCGCTTCCACCGACTGCTCCGGGGTCCCCGCCGCGTACAGCTTCGGATCGCCGGTGGTCACCCACGCCTGCCCGTACCGGGCGGCCAGCCTCAGCCCGCGCGGGCCGGTCGCCGCCACCGCGAACGGCAGCCTCGGCCGCTGCACGCAGCCGGGGACGTTCCGGGCCTCGTCGGCCGAGTAGAAGGTGCCTCGCTGCGAGACCGCGTCCTCGGTGAGCAGCCGGTCGAGCAGCGGCACGAACTCGGCGAACCGGTCCGCCCGCTCCTTCGGCGTCCACGCCTCCTGCCCCAGCGCGGTGGCGTCGAAGCCGCTGCCGCCCGCGCCGATGCCGAGGACGGTCCGGCCGCCCGAGATGTCGTCGAGCGAGATCAGCTCCTTGGCCAGCGTCACGGGGTGCCTGAAGTTCGGCGACGTGACGAGGGTGCCCAGGCGCAGCCGCTCGGTCGCCGTGGCGGCGGCGGTGAGGGTGGGCAGGGCGCCGAACCAGGGGCCGTCGCGGAAGGACCGCCAGGACAGGTGGTCGTAGGTGTACGCGGCGTGGAAGCCCAGTTCCTCGGCGCGCCGCCAGGTCTTCTGTCCCTCGCTCCACCGGTGGATGGGGAGGATCACCGTACTCAGACGCATGCTACCGACCCTACGCTCACGCACCGGCGGGTGAGGGTGCACGCAACCGCGGCGGCGTGATCTGCGCGAGTGCTGTGGGGCGAAGCGGAGGAGGTCGGCAAACTCCTCCCGCCTGCGCCACTGGTCCCTAGGATGGCCCGCATGGCTATGAACGGCACGCAGACGACTCCAGACGTGGTGGAGGACGTGTTCGACGGACACGCCACGGGTATCGAGGTCGAGGACTCTGGCGAGGACACCACCCAGATTCAGCGTCCGTGGAACCCTGACCAGATTCGGGTTAACACCAGTCAGTTCTCCCTGCGTAACATCCTCGACCAGATCGACGAGGGTTCCATCGAGCTTGCTCCGGACTTCCAGCGGCTGCAGGTCTGGCGGACGGACCAAAAGTCCCTGTTGGTCGAGTCATTGCTGCTCCAGATCCCGCTGCCCGCGTTCTACTTCGCGGAGGACGCGGACGGATCTTTCCGCGTTGTCGACGGCCTTCAGCGACTGTCTACGCTGCACGCGTTCGTCCGAGGTGGAGACAACGGTTTCGCCCTTGGGAAGCTGGAACACCTGAACGACCTGAAGGACCTGCGCTTCAGTGATCTCCCTGTACCGTCCCAGCGACGAATCAACAACACCCAGCTGATCGTCAACGTGATTGACCCGACGACACCGCGCGGCGTCACGTACGAGATCTTCAAGCGCATCAACACTGGTGGAACTCCGCTCAACGCCCAAGAGATCCGGCACTGCATGAGTAGCCCGCGTAGCAGGGGCATCTTGCACCGGATGACTCATACGGATGCTTTTGCCAAGGCCACTGGGGGCCGCCTCACCGATCACATTCGGATGAACGATCGGGAGATGGCCCTGCGGTTCGCCGCGTTCTGGCTGAAGGGGGTCTTGGCCTACCAGGAGCGGCCCTTCATGGAGCAGTTCCTGATGGACGCCACCGAGATGCTGGATGATCCGAAGCAGGTCCCAGACGAGCAGGTGACTGAGCTGGAGACTGCCTTCGAGAGGGCGATGACTCACGCGTACCTCGTCTTCGGCGAGCACGCTTTCCGCAAGTGGCCGGAGGGCGACGATTACCGTCGCCCGATCAACCGCGCCATGTTCGAGAGCTGGTCCATGGCCTTGGCCGACCCCGACTGCACGACTGCCGACCTGCGTACGCGTCGAACAGCCATTGTGAAGGCGGCCCGTGAGCGGATGACCACCGACGTCACGTACCTCAACGCCATCACCTCGTCCACCGCTGACCGGTTTAGGGTGGACTACCGCTTCAAGGCCGCCGTGGCGGACGCGGGAGCCGGCCGGTGATCACTTCCCTGGAGATTCGGGGCTTCAAGCGGTTTGAATCGGCGTCGTTTGACCTGCGTCCTTTCACGGTCCTGACCGGAGTTAACGGTGGCGGCAAGAGCACCCTGGTCCAGTCCCTGCTGCTGGCGAGGTTGGCAAGCACGTCGGGTGCAGCGGCAGGTGCCACGATCAGGCTGAACGGCCCGCTCGGGCTGGCTCTCGGCGAGGCCCGGGACGTGCTGAACTGGACGACCGACGCGCGTGAGATCAGCATTCGACTGGGCGGCCCGAACGGTGAGTCATGGGCGTATGGCTTTGGGCTGCCTGACGCCGAGCAGGCACTGCACCTCGATGTGCGGCGGCTCCCAGTGGCCCATGTGCCGGGTATCGGGTCCGCTGTCACAGACCCCGCTTTCACCTACCTGTGCGCTGAGCGTCTGGGCCCCCGCGACACGCTGTCGGTGTCCGCCGAGGAGCCCGACCGGATCGGAGTCGGAGTGCGGGGTGAGTTCACGGCGCAGGTGCTGGCACTGCGCGAGTCCCGCGCGGTAAGTACTCGGAGGACGGTCCGAGGTGCATTGCACCACCCAGATTCCGCAGGACCGCAGTTGAGAGTCCAGGCCGAATCGTGGGCCTCCGAGATCATCCGTCCTCTCCAGATCACTGCACGGGTCGCCGTGGGAATCATGGCTACGACGATCCGTTTCGGAGAGGCGGGGCTGAGCGGCGAGGAGATTCGCCCGGTCAACACCGGGTTCGGCATCTCCTACGCCTTGCCGGTCATCGTCGCGGGACTCCTCACAGAGCCGGGCGATCTGCTGATCGTGGAGAACCCCGAGGCGCATCTGCATCCGGCGGGACAGTCTCGGCTGGGCCGGTTCCTCGCACGGGTGGCCGGCAGTGGAGTGCAGGTCGTAGTGGAGACGCACAGCGATCACGTCCTCAACGGAGCTCGACTCGCCGTCGCGCAGGATCACTCGCTCTCGGCGGCGGACATGATCACCCACTACTTCGACCACGACCAGACCCTGTCCATCGACATCAATGACAAGGGTGAACTCAGCTATTGGCCCAATGGTTTCTTCGACCAGATCGAGACCGACCTCGGGAGGCTGGCTCGTGCCCAACGCGGCAGGTAGGAACGGAAGGGAAAACGAGCAGGACTTATTGAGCGCCTCCGCTGCCCTCGATGTCGACGACGACTACCGCGTCGTAGTCGCGGAGGAGTGCTTTAACTGGAGGGAGCTGACGGACTCCGGCCTGCGAGATGCCCTCGACGTCCTTGTGGAAGTCCTCCAACCGTTTGCTGACGGCCGCAAAGCTGCCTTCATGGAGCCCGCGTATGACGTCGAGTGCCGCCCCTCGGTCACGCTGATCGACGCCCTGTACTCCGCGGACGGAGGTCTACCACGTGACAAGCGGGCTCTGCTGCAGCAACTGGTAAGTAAATGTCGGTGCGTAATACCGGACGAGGCGGATCTGCCCCAGCCGGCCCGGGTAGCCGAGGGCTCCTGGCAGGAACCTTCCTGGGGTACAGCCCACGCCCTGGCACGGGCAGCGATGGGCCGCGCCATGTCCTGTCTCCTGGTGCCTTACGCCACAGAACCCGACTGGCCGTCTGGATGGGTCACCGTCACGCGAACGACGGAGGTTGGCCAGGACGAGGTGAAGTTGCACGTTTTACGACGCCCCGACGACGTACCGATCTTCTGGCGAGGTGTCCTCACCCACGAGAACGTGCCGGCCGAGTGCTTCTTCACCTTCACAGAGGACGCGTTCCCCCGGCTGTTGTTCGCCGACTCTCTGCGTCTGCACCACTTCAAGGGCGCCTACGCCGAAGTCCTGCCATGGCTCGTGAAGTTGTTGGGAGCGATCGACGACCACTTCGCCCGGACGCTGGCTGAATGCGCCGGCGACCAGAAACAGGTTGTCCGGAGGTTCAGTGCTCTGGGCCTGGACATCTCACCCGAGAGCCCAAATACGAAGAGGAACGCGAAGGCGTGGGAGCAGCGCAACGTCGGATACGGCGACGGCACCTACCGATGCGAGTGGCACGGCAAGCGGCTCTGGGATCGCGACAGGGTCCACTTCTCATTGCCGATCGCCGAGCACGGCGACCGGATCCTCGTTGGGATCTTCGTGGAGCATCTGGAGACCTGAGCGAATGAGACCGAAGGGCATGGCCGTGGATGTTCCTCTCACACATCAACAACCAGGTCAGCCCGTGATGTATGAACGAGGCTTGACTGACGTGACGAGGGTGCCCAGGCGCAGCCGCTCGGTCGCCGTGGCGGCGGCGGTGAGGGTGGGCAGGGCGCCGAACCAGGGGCCGTCGCGGAAGGACCGCCAGGACAGGTGGTCGTAGGTGTACGCGGCGTGGAAGCCCAGTTCCTCGGCGCGCCGCCACTTCGCGCGGCCCCCCTCGTGCCAGCGGTCGACGGGGAGTATCACGGTGCTCAGACGCAGACTCATGGTCCGACTCTACGTTCGTCCCCCCGCGGGATCCGGCCGTGCGGCAGACGTGCTCGCCCCGCCGTCCCGGCCCGGGACCGTCGCCCCGGGCCCCGCCCCGGGGCGCCGACCCCGGGTGCCGCCTCCACCGCCGGGCGGGGTCCCGTAGGGGCGGGTCAGCCGTCAGGACGACCGAGGTCCGCCTGCAAGGGTGACGTGCGGCGTGGCGGGCGCCCCTACGGTCGTTCCGTGACAGTCATCGCAACCGAAAGCCTCACCATGCGGTACCCACGGGTGACCGCACTGGACCGGCTCACCCTCGACGTCGCACCCGGAGTGGTGGGCTTGGTCGGGGCCAACGGAGCCGGCAAGTCGACGCTGATCAAGATCCTGCTGGGCCTGCTACCCGCCACGGAGGGCCGGGCGAGCGTCCTGGGCCTGGACGTGGCCACCGAGGGCCCCGGGATCCGCGAGCGCGTCGGCTACATGCCCGAGCACGACTGCCTGCCGCCGGACGTGACGGCCACCGAGTTCGTCGTCCACATGGCGCGCATGTCGGGGCTGCCGCCCGCCGCGGCGCGCGAGCGGGCGGCGGACACCCTGCGCCACGTCGGCCTCTACGAGGAGCGCTACCGGCCCGTCGGCGGCTATTCGACCGGGATGAAGCAGCGGGTCAAGCTCGCCCAGGCACTGGTCCACGACCCGCAGCTGGTGCTGCTGGACGAGCCGACCAACGGGCTGGACCCGGTGGGCCGCGACGAGATGCTGGGCCTGATCCGGCGGGTGTGGACCGACTTCGGGATCTCGGTCCTGGTCACCTCCCACCTGCTGGGCGAGCTGGAACGCACCTGCGACCACGTCGTGGTCGTCGACGGCGGCCGGCTGCTGCGCTCCTCCTCCACCGCCGACTTCACCCGCACCACGGCCTCCCTCGCCGTCGAGGTGACCGACAGCGACCGGCACCCCGACGGCGCCGCGGCCCTGCTCCGGGCCCTGGACGGGGCCGGTGCCCGGGCACGCGCCGAGGGCCGGCTGCTCCTCGTCGACATGCCGGACGAGCGGGTCTGCGACACCGTCCGCGACGCGGTCGCCGGCCTCGGCCTGGGGCTGGTGCGCATGGAGCAGCGGCGGCACGGCATAGCGGAGGTCTTCCGCCCCGGCGACGCGGACACCCCCGCCGCCACCGCAGACCCTGCCGGTACCGGCCCCGCCGCCCCGGCCGGTCCCGACGTCTCCCGGAAGGAGGGCGACGGCGATGCCGCAGCCTGAGACCACCGCGCCCGCCGCGCCCGCCGCGGCGCCCCCGCCCGGCTCCGCGCCGGACGTCATCCACAACATCGGCTACCGCCACTACGACGGCCCGCGCCTGGGCCGGGCCTACGTCCGCCGCTCCCTGTTCGCGCAGAGCCTGCGCGGCGCCTACGGGCTGGGGCGTTCGGCCAGGTCCAAGGTGCTGCCGATGATCCTGGTCGGGGTGATGTGCGCGCCCGCGCTCGTCGTCGTGGCCGTGGCCGTCGCCACGAAGATGAACAAGCTCCCGCTGGAGTACACCGGCTACGCGATCTACCTGCAGGCCGTGATCGGACTGTACGTGGCCTCCCAGGCGCCGCAGGCCGTCTCCACCGACCTGCGGTTCAGGACCGTCACCCTGTACTTCTCCCGCCCGATCGAGCGGTTCGACTACGTGGCGGCCAAGTACGCGGCGCTCTCCGCCGCAGTGTTCCTCCTGAACGCGGTGCCGCTGCTGATCCTCTACGTCGGCGCGCTGCTGGCGAAGATGCCCATCGGCGCCCAGACCCTCGGCCTCGCCAAGGGCCTGGTCGGCACGGCGCTGATGTCCCTGCTCCTGTCCGGGCTCGGCCTGGTCGTGGCCGCCGCGACGCCGCGCCGCGGCTTCGGGGTCGCCGGGATCATCGCCCTGTTCACCTTCTCCTACGCGGCGGTCGGCACGGTGCAGTCCATCGCACTGATGCAGGACCGCACCCCGATCACCCCCTGGCTCGGCCTGCTCTCGCCGACCACGCTGCTCGACGGCGTGCAGGTCTGGCTGCTGGACGTGGCCTCCGCCCACGCCCAGGAGTTCGCGCCCACGGGCGCCGCGGTCGGTGCCGTCGGCGTCCTCCTCCTGCTGGGCACCGTCGCCGGCTGCTTCGGCCTCCTGATGCGCCGCTACCGAAAGGTCGGGCTGTCGTGACCACACTCTCCGTCGACCGCGCCTCCCGCTGGTTCGGGAACGTCGTCGCCGTCAACGACGTCACCATGACGATCGGCCCCGGCGTCACCGGCCTGCTCGGCCCCAACGGCGCGGGCAAGTCCACCCTGATCAACATGATGGGCGGCTTCCTGGCACCCTCCACCGGAGCGGTGACTCTGGACGGCGAACCGGTCTGGCAGAACGAGGGGGTCTACCGTCACATCGGGGTCGTCCCCGAGCGCGAGGCGATGTACGACTTCCTCACCGGGGGCGAGTTCGTCCTCGCCAACGCCGAACTGCACGGCCTCCCCGACCCCGGCGCGGCGGCCGCCCGCGCACTGGCCACGGTCGAGATGGAGTACGCGCAGGACCGCCGGATCAGCACCTACTCCAAAGGCATGCGCCAGCGCGTGAAGATGGCCTCCGCCCTGGTCCACGACCCCTCGGTGCTGCTGCTGGACGAACCGTTCAACGGCATGGACCCCCGTCAGCGCCTCCAGCTCATGGAGATGCTGCGGCGGATGGGTGAGGACGGCCGCACGGTGCTGTTCTCCTCGCACATCCTGGAGGAGGTCGAGCAGCTCGCCCACCACATCGAGGTGGTCGTCGCGGGCCGTCACGCCGCGTCCGGGGACTTCCGCAAGATCCGCCGCATGATGACCGACCGCCCCCACCACTACCTGGTGCGCTCCAGCGACGACCGCCGCCTGGCCTCGGCGCTGATCGCCGACGGGTCGACGGCCGGCGTCGAACTGGACCCGGCGGAACGGGCGCTGCGCGTCCGGGCGGTCGACTTCGCGCGCTTCACCGAGCTGCTGCCCCGGGTCGCGAAGGAGAACGGCATCCGGCTGCTGACCGTGTCGCCGTCCGACGAGTCCCTGGAGAGCGTCTTCTCCTACCTGGTATCGGCATAGGGCCGCGGAGGAACACCGAGATGCAGATCTACAACACCACCGTCGCCCGCCTCACCTACCGCGGGCTGCTGGGCCGCCGCCGGGCGCTGCTGCTGTTCGGCCTGCCCGGGCTGCTGCTCGTCGTCGCCGGGGCGGTGCGGCTCCTGGCCGGCCGCGACGAGGCGACCGCCGTCGGCATGCTGGGCGGGTTCGCCCTGGCCACGGTCGTGCCCCTGGTCGGGGTGATCGTGGGCACGGGCGCCACGGGTCCCGAGATCGACGACGGCTCGATCGTCTACCTGCTGGCCAAGCCGCTGAGCCGTCCGGGCATCGTGCTCACCAAACTGGCGGTCGCCGCCGGCACGACGATCGCCTTCGCGGCGGTGCCGACCTACCTGGCGGGCCTGCTCCTGGCCGGGAACGGCGGGCGGATCGCGGTCGCCTTCGGCGCGGCCGCGGCCGTCGCCTCCGTCGCCTACGCGGCACTGTTCCTGTTCCTGGGGATCGTCACCCGGCACGCGGTGGTGGTCGGCCTGGTCTACGCACTGGTGTGGGAGGGCGTGGTCGGCAGCTTCATCCCCGGCGCGAAGGCGCTGAGCGTGCAGCAGTGGGCGCTGGCGCTCGCCCAGGAGACGGCGGCCGCCGGGACGGTCACCTCCGAGGTGGGCCTGCCGCTGGCCTCGGCGCTACTGGCGGTCCTCACCGCCACGGCCACCTGGTTCGCCGTCCAGCGGCTGCGGTCGCTGACCCTGGCGGGCGAGGCGTAGAGCGCCCCTCGGGGCCGCCCGGAGGCCGGCGGGCCCGGGGGCCGGCGGGTCCGAAGGCCTCCGGCCCCGGGCGCGGCCCCGGCCCCGGTCCGGCTCCGGGTCAGCCCGCGAGGCGGGCCGCCAAGGCCCGGGCGCGGTGCTCGACCGCCGAGTGCGCCTCGAGGCGGTTGGCGTCGGCGGCTCCGCGCAGGTCCGCCATGGCCGGGTTGGAGTGGGCCAGGGTGAGTTCCACCCGGACGATCTCGGTCTCCAGGCCCAGGCCGTCCCGGAGCACCCTGTGCAGGTACGGGGTGGCGAAGTCCCAGTCCGAGCGCGAGCTCGACGGCCCGTAGGCGCCGCCGGTCGCGAGGACGACGGTCGCCGGGCGGCCCCGCACGCTCTGCGGCTCGTTGCCGAAGGCGGTGGTGCGGCCGGGCACGATCACGTGGTCCAGCCAGGCCTTGAAGGTCGAGGGGACCGACCAGTTGTACATCGGCACGCTGAACAGGTAGGCGTCGGCCGAGACCAGCTCGGCGACCAGGGCGTCCTGCACCGCCGCGGCGGCCCGCTGGGCGGCGTCGCGGCGCTCGACGGGTACGAAGCGGGAGGCTATGCCGTCGCTGTCCAGGTGGGGCACCGGTTCGGCGGCCACGTCCCGGTAGGTGACGGAGTTGCCCGGGTGTGCGGCGTCCCACGCCTTGCGGAAGGTGGCGGCGACCTCCCGGGAGACGGAGCCGCCGGGGGTGGCGGAGGAGTCGATGTGCAGAAGGCGGGCCATGGCGGTTCTGTCCTCACGACGGCTGTGCATGGGCTGTGCATGGTTCAACGAACCGCCCATGGGTACTCGGTCTCCGCCCCGCAGGGCAAGAGCAGGTCCCGCTGCCGCAGGGGTTTGTGTCGCAGGAGGCGGAATCCGCCGCCCGACGGCCCCGGGCCCCGGACGGTCGGGCCCGGACGGTCGGGCCCGGACGGTCGGGCCCGGGGGGGGCCGGACCCGGGCGGTCAGACCCGGGCGGCGGGGAAGAGCTTCTCCAGGACGAGCGCGATCCCGTCCTCGTCGTTGGAGGCGGTCACCTCGTCGGCCACGGACTTCAGCTCCGGGTGGGCGTTGGCCATCGCCACGCCGTGCGCCGCCCAGCGGAACATCGGGACGTCGTTGGGCATGTCGCCGAACGCGATGGTGTCCCGGGAGGTCAGGCCCAGCCGCCGCGCGGCCAGCGACAGGCCGGTGGCCTTGGTCAGCCCGGCAGGCAGCAGTTCGACGATCCCGGCGCCCGCCATCGTGACGCCGACGAGGTCGCCCGCCACGCGCACGGCGGTGGCGGCCAGTTCGTCGTCGTCCAGCTCGGGGTGCTGGATGTAGAGCTTGTTCAGCGGGGCGCTCCACAGCTCGTCGTGGCCGGCCGCCCCCAGCACCGGCAGGCCCGGATGGAACCGGTACCCCGGGCCGACGACGACCTCGCCGTCCAGACCGTCGCGGCTGGCGGCCAGCGCCAGCGGTCCCGCCTCCGCCTCGATCCTGGCCACTGCCGTAGCCGCCGTCCGGCGGTCCAGGGTGAGCGAGGTCAGCAGGCGGTGCTCGCCCGCGTGGTAGACCTGCGCGCCCTGTCCGCACACGGCGAGGCCGCGGTAGTCCAGCTCGTCGAGGACCTGCTTGGCCCACGGCACCGCGCGGCCGGTGACGACGATGTGCGCCGCGCCGGCCGCGGTGGCCGCGGCCAGCGCCGCACGCGACCGCTCCGAGACGGTGTCGTCGCCGGTCAGCAGCGTCCCGTCGAGGTCGGTGGCGACGAGACGGTACGGGAGGTCGGCGCCGTGGCGCGCCGGGCTCTGGCCGGGGATCACTTGGCGACGGGCTCCAGCACCTCGCGGCCGCCGAGGTACGGGCGCAGGATCTCGGGCACCACCACCGAGCCGTCGGCCTGCTGGTGGTTCTCGAAGATCGCGACGATCGTGCGCGGCACGGCGCAGAGCGTGCCGTTGAGCGTGGCCAGCGGCCGGACGCCGTTCTCGTCGCGCATGCGCACCGACAGCCGCCGCGCCTGGAACTCGCGGCAGTTGGACGCCGAGGTCAGCTCGCGGTACTTGCCCTGGGTGGGGATCCACGCCTCGCAGTCGTACTTGCGGGTCGCGGACGCGCCGAGGTCGCCGGAGGCCACGTCGATGACGCGGAACGGCAGGCCGAGCGCGTTCAGCCACTGCTTCTCCCAGGCCAGCAGCCGCTCGTGCTCGGCGACCGAGTCCTCGGGCGCGACGTACGAGAACATCTCGACCTTGTCGAACTGGTGGACGCGGAAGATGCCCCGGGTGTCCTTGCCGTAGGTGCCGGCCTCGCGGCGGAAGCAGGGCGAGAACCCGGCGTAGCGGCGCGGCAGCGACTCCGCGTCGACGATCTCGTCCATGTGGTAGGCGGCGAGCGGGACCTCGGAGGTGCCGACCAGGTAGAAGTCGTCCTTCTCCAGGTGGTAGACGTTCTCCGCGGCCTGGCCCAGGAATCCGGTGCCCTCCATGGCGCGCGGCTTGACCAGCGCGGGGGTGAGCATCGGCACGAAGCCAGCCTCGGTGGCCTGTGCGATCGCCGCGTTCACCAGGGCGAGTTCGAGCAGTGCGCCGACGCCGGTCAGGTAGTAGAAGCGTGAGCCGGAGACCTTGGCGCCGCGCTCGGTGTCGATGGCGCCGAGGAGCTGGCCGATCTCGAGGTGGTCCTTGGGCTCGAATCCCTCGGCGGCGAAGTCCCTCGCCTCGCCGTGCGTCTCGAGGACGACGAAGTCCTCCTCGCCGCCGACGGGGACGTCGGGCTCGACGATGTTGGACAGCTGCAGCAGCAGGCGCTGTGCCTCGGCCGCCGCCTCGTCCTGCTCGGCGTCGGCGGCCTTGACCGCGGCCGACAGCTCACCCGCCTGCTTGAGCAGTTCGGCCTTCTCGTCCCCCTGGGCCTTGGGGATGCGCTTGCCGAGGGTCTTCTGCTCGGCGCGCAGCTGGTCGAAGCGGACGCCGGACGACCTGCGCCGCTCGTCGGCGGAGAGGAGCGCGTCGACGAGTTCGACGTCCTCTCCACGGGCGCGCTGGGACGCGCGGACACGGTCGGGGTCCTCACGGAGCAGGCGAAGGTCAATCACGGGTACAGGCTACCGGTGCGGCAGGCGGGCGCTCGACCCCCGGACGGGCGACTGCGGGCGGGTCCCGGCCGTCCGGCCGTGCGGTGCGGCGGTGCGGCGGAGCATTGCTGTCCCCGAGTTATCCACAGTTCTTCGGTGGAGGAGAAGCTTTTCCACAGGCGGTGTGGAAGGCGGGTCGCTGTCGGAATTGTTCATCCCGCTCCGGTTGCGGTGCGTGACGCATTTCCGATTCCGGAGGACTTCGCTCTCTCTTTCGAGGGTAATTCGCCACCTGAACGATTTGATCGAAGGATTTCCCTCGATCGGGGTGGTGTGCACCCCTGTGGGCTCCTTCGCCCCCTGTGGGGTGATTTGTCGACGATGAGGGTTTCCGGGGGCGGGTTGTCCCCAGCGGCCGCCGCACCCTGTGGATAAGTAGACCGTTTTCCACAGACGGGTCAGGCGCGGCCGTCCAGGCATCGCGCCAGCCAGTCCGAGGCGTCGGTGAAGTCCTTGTCCGTGGTCCCCGGCCGCAGGGCCGGACGCACCCGGTCCGCCCTCGGGTACGAGCCCAGGAACCGCACGCCCGGGCAGATCCGCTTCAGACCGGTGAGCGCCTCGCCCACCCGGCGGTCGGCGATGTGGCCCTCGCAGTCCACCGAGAAGCAGTACCGGCCGATCCCCTCGCCGGTCGGCCGGGACTCGATGCGCACCAGGTTGACCCCGCGCACCGCGAACTCCTGGAGCAGCTCCAGCAGCGCACCCGGGTGGTCGTCGCCCAGCCACAGCACCACGGACGTCCGGTCCGCACCCGTCGGCGCCGACGGCCGCCCCGGCAGGCCGGCGAGCACGAACCGGGTGGCGGCGTTCTGCGCGTCGTGGATGTCGGTCACCAGCGGCTGCAGCCCGTACATCGCGGCCGCGAACTCGCCCGCGAACGCCCCGTCGAACCGGCCCTCCTGCACCTGCCGCGCCCCGTCGGCGTTGGACGCCGCGGACTCCCAGCGCGCGTCCGGCAGGTTCGCCGACAGCCACCTGCGCACCTGCGGCTGGGCCACCGGGTGCCCGGTGACGGTCTTGACGTCGGCCAGCGTCGTGCCCGGACGCACCAGCAGGGCGAACGTGATCGGCAGCAGCACCTCGCGGTAGATCATCAGCGGGGCGCCGGTGGCCAGCTCGTCCAGGGTCGCGTTGACCCCGCCCTCGACCGAGTTCTCGATCGGCACGAACGCGCCGCCGGCCTCGCCGGCCCGCACCGCGTCCAGCGCGGCCGGCACCGACACCATCGGGACCAGCTCCCTCGTCCCCGCCTCCGGCAGGGTGCGCAGCGCGGCCTCGGTGAACGTGCCCGCGGGCCCCAGATAGGTGTATCGGCCGGACGACATCATGAACGCCACGATAGCGACCGGCGCGGCGGTCCGCGCCGGTCGTCCGCACTGCGGGCCGACCGGCCGGCGGCCCGCGGCGCGCGGCGCGGACGACCGGGCGGCCGGGCGGCAGGGAGGGCGGTCAGGACTCCAGCAGCCGCTGCCCCACGTACTCCCCCCGCTTCGCGCCCCCGGGGACCGCGAACAGTGCGCTCGTCTCGTGCCGCAGGAACCGCGACAGCCCGTCGCCGCGGTCCAGCTTGCGCTGCACCGGGACGAAGCCGCGCCGGGGGTCCGCCTGCCAGGCGACGAACAGCAGCCCCGCGTCCGGCACCCCGTCCGCGTCGAACCCGTCGTGGTAGGAGAACGAGCGGCGCAGCATCGCCGCCCCGCCGTTCTCCGACGGCGCCGCGACCCGCACGTGCGCGTCCCCCGGGACCGCCAGCGACCCGTCGGGGTTCTGCTTGCCCAGGTCCACCGGGGTGGTCTCGGTGCCGCCGGACAGCGGGGCGCCGTCCGACTTGCGCCGTCCGATCACCCGGTCCTGCTGCTCGCCGCTCAGGTTGTCCCAGGCGTCCAGCAGCATCCGGATGCGGCGGACCACCGCGTAGCTGCCGCCCGCCATCCACTCCGGGTCGCCGCCGGCCGGCACGAAGACCCGCTCCTCGAAGTCCGCGTCCGACGGCTTGGGGTTGTTGGTGCCGTCGACCTGGCCCATCAGGTTGCGCATCGACATCGGCCGCGCGGTCGCCCCCGGCGCCCGGTTGAACCCGTTCATCTGCCAGCGCACCCGGGCCGTGCCGTCCGCCGCGCGCTGCAGGGTCCGCAGGGCGTGGAAGGCCACCAGGGCGTCGTCGGCCCCGATCTGCACGAACAGGTCGCCGTCGCTGCGGTCGGCGTCCAGGGCGTCGGCGGAGAAGGACGGCAGCGGGGCCAGCGCGTCGGGGCGCCGGGACTTCAGCCCCGTGCGGTCGAAGAACGACGCGCCGAAGCCGAAGGTGACCGTCAGGGACGACGGCCCGGCGTCCGCCGCCACCAGGTCGTCCCCGTCGGGCGCCCCGCCCCGCGTCATCGCCTCCGCCGCGGCCGACCACCGGCGCATCAGGGCCGCGGCCTCCTTGCGCCGGGCGCCCGCCACCAGGTCGAACGCCACCAGGTGGGCGTGGGACTGCAGGGCGGTGGTGATGCCGGCCTGACGGGCGCCGTGGAAGGGCACGGACGCCGCGCCCAGAGAGGTGAGGGGCGCCGGGGCGTCGCCGGAGGCGAGGGCGTGCCCCGCCACGCCGCCCGCCGCACCCGCCACGAGGCCGGCGGCGCCGGCCCCCGCGGCCGTCCCCAGCAGCCGACGCCGGGAGATCGTGCTTTCGTGCTCGTGCATCACTGGATCCGCAGCTTTCTCATCACGGTGACCTGGTCGATCTCGGAGGTCCGGAGGGTCACGTCCATCTCCCACTCCCCCGCGTAGGGCAACTGGACCCGGTCGGCGGTCCAGTACCCGAGCCCCACACGGCGCACGTCCGCCGTCAGCGGGCCCACGTCCTTCGACGGCAGGGTGAAGGAGATCTTCAGCTCCTCCACGTCCATCGGCCTCCCGTTCAGGTCCTTCAGGGAGACACCGAGCCGGTTGCCGCCGGCCCGGCCCGGGTCCAGGCCGACCAGCGCCGTCCCGGAACCCGTCGGCCCGCACAGGTCGTGGACGACGGTGGTCGTGACCGGGAAGTCGGCCAGCGCGGTGCTCGCGTCCGCGGCTGAGGCGGTGGACTCGGCCTCCGCACGGCCCGGCTGGGTGCCGGTCAGCAGCGTGGTGACGGCCAGCACGGCCGCCGCGACCGCGACCTCGGCGAGGACCGACCGGCGCAGCCCCGCGCGGTGCGGGTCCGAGTCCCGCTCCCGCCGGACCCGGGCCGCCGCCACGGCGGCCCGCTGCCGCGCCAGCTGCGCGGCCCGTACCGGGTCCTCGGTCCGTACCGGGTCCTCGGTCCGTACCCGGCCCGCGTCCCCGGCGTCCGTCCCGCTCCCGGCCGCGCCCGCTCCTGCGTCCGCGCCCGCTCCTGCGTCCGCGCCCGCTCCTGCGCTCGCGTTCGCGTCCTCGGGGCGGGCCGACTCCGGGGAGCCGACGGCCGCCGGCGGAGCGTCCGCAGCCGCACGCATGCGCGCGGTCCGGCCGCGCGACAGCCACGCCCCGACGAGCAGCAGCGCGACCAGGCCGATCTTCAGCGCCAGCAGCCTGCCGTACCCGGTGGTGGCGAACGCCTCCCACGAGCCCAGCTGCCGCCAGCTCTGGTAGGCCCCGGTCGCCACCAGCACCACCACGGCGGCGAACGCCAGCCGGGAGAACCGCGTCACGGCCCGCACGTCCACACCGTCGCCGGTGCTCCGGTACAGCCCGGTCAGCAGCGCCGCGACGCCGCCCAGCCAGACGGCCATCGCCACCAGGTGCAGCATGTCCACCGGCACCGACAGCCACGGCATGATGCCCACCGAGGCGTGCTCGACGGTGGCCCAGGTCCCTGCCAGGCCGAGGGCGAGGACCGCGCCGCCGATGCCGAGGCCGCGCGCGAGGTCCCTGCGCCCGGCCGGGTCCGTCCACCGGGTGAACGGGCCGGTCAGCACGGCCAGGAACCCCCCGGCCACCGCCAGCAGCAGCAACCGGGCGGCGAGCGCCGTCCCCGGCCCGGTGGCCAGGGTCTCCCTGACCGTGCCGGGGGCGAACGCCGAGCCCAGCCCGCCGCCGGCGGTGTAGGGGCCGCGGAGCAGCAGCAGGGCGAGGGCGGACAGCAGCATCGCGGCCCACCCGCCCAGCAGCAGTCGCCGCACCGGCCGCACCGCGGCGCCGCGGTGCCAGCAGCCCACCAGCAGGGCCCCGGTGCCGACCAGCAGCGCGTACCCGCCGTAGGCGACGTACCGCGCGACGTCGTACAGGACGCCCACCGCGCCTTCCCCGGCCCGCTGCTCGGGCAGGGCGGCGGAGGTCTGCGAAGGGGCCCCGACGGAGAAGGTGAAGGCCCCGGAGACGGGGTGGCTGTCGCCGGAGACCGCCTTCCACGCCACGGTGAACGTGCCGTCCGGCAGCCCGGCGCGCAGCCGGACGGAGGCGGTGCGGGCGTCGCCGCCGGTGTGGCGGGCACCGCCCTCGTCGACCCGTCGGCCGTCCGGGTCCAGGACCCGGACGGAGTCGGCGGACAGCAGGACGCTCTCGGAGAACCCGAGGGAGACCTGCCGGGGCGCGCCGGCCAGCACCGACTCCCGGGCGGGATCGGTGCTGACCAGCGCTGCGTGTGCCGAAGCCGGCGCGGCGCCGCCCAGCAGGAGGGCGACGGCCCCGGCCAGGACCGCGAGCAGGGCTGTGAGCCGGGTCGCGGGCCGGACCGTGAGCAGGGCCGCGACCCGCCTGCGTGCGGCTGCCGCCATCGTCACTTCTCCGAACTGTGCATCGAGTCCGAGCCGTGCATCGAGTCCGAGCCGTGCATCATGTTCGTCCCGTGCATGGCGCCCCCGTCACCGGCCTTGCCGGAGTCCTCGGACCCGCCGGGCCGGTAGGTCATGGGCTTCACGTCGACCTCGAGCTCGATCGGGTCGGACTTGGCGAAGTGCAGCGTCAGCTCGACGGTGTCGCCCTCCTTCAGCTTCTTCTCCAGCTCCACGAACATGATGTGGTTGCCGCCGCGCTCCAGGACGAGCTTGCCGTTCGCGGGGACGTCGTACCCGTCGACCTGCTGCATCTTCGTGCCCTTGACGGTGTGCATCTGGGTCTCGCCGGTGAGGTTGCTGGTGACCTTCACCACGCGGTCCGCGACGGGGCCCGAGTTGTGGACGACCAGGTAGGCGGCGCCCATGGTGTCCTTGGCCGGGGCCGGTATGTAGGCGTCGGCGACCTTCAGCTGCGGGCGCGCCGCGGCGGTCCCGTCCGCCGCGCCGGCCTTCGCGGAGGCGGAGGCCGCGGGGGTCCCCTCCGCCTTGTCCCCGGTGTCGTCGGCTCCGCAGCCGGCCAGGACCGCGCTCAGCGCGAGGGCGGCGGCGGCGGTGGTGATGCGCAGGGCGGTGTTCATGCCTCGGTTCCTTCGAGCAGCAGGGGAAGATCGTGGGTGAAGTCCTCCGGGGTGGTGCCGGAGGTGTAGATGACGTGGGCCTTGTCGTCCTTCGGCGAGTAGGCGAGGACCTGCGCACCGTGGTCGACGGTGACGGTGCCGTCCTTCTCCTTCTCGGGCGCGTCCACGGAGACGCCGACGGCCCGGGCGGCCTTCTGGATGTCGTCGAACGAGCCGGTCAGGCCGACGAAGGAGGAGTCGAAGGCGTCCAGCCAGGAGCGCAGCTCCTCGGGGGTGTCCCGCTCGGGGTCGGTGGTGACGAAGACGACCCGCAGCTCCTTCTGCTCCTTCGCGCTCAGCTTCTCCTTGGCGATCGCGATGTCGCCCATGGTGGTCGGGCACACGTCGGGGCAGTGGGTGTAGCCGAAGTAGAGCAGCGTCGGCCTGCCCGCCGTCTCCTTCAGCAGGTCGTACTTCTCGCCGTCGGTGTCGGTCAGGACGACGTCCGGCTTGTCGTAGGGGGCGCCGAGGGACGTCCCCTTGTACGGGGAGTCGGAGGCCGGCGTGGACACGACGACGGCCGGCTCCCCGGCGTCCTCCCCGGAGCCGCCGCACGCGGCGAGGGTGAGGGAGAGCGCGCCGGCGCAGACCAGCGCGGCGGCGAGCCGCAGCGGGGACCGGCGTGGTCCGGTGGTGGTGCTTGGCATGCGTGTTTCTTTCGGGCAGAGGGGTCCGGGGCACTGGGGCACCCGGATCGGGGGGTACCCGGCGGTCCGGGCCGGCCGGCCGCCCCGCGGGGGGCGTCCGGCCGGCTTCCGGCCGTCAGGAGGAGGGGGAGGAGCCCCGGCGGCGTCCGGCGAGGACCCCGAAGGCCACCCCGGCCGCGCCGACGAGGATGCCGACGGCACCCAGGGCGCGGGCCGTGTTGTCGGCGGCCGGTTCCTGCGCCGCCGTCCCGGAGCCGTCCCCGGAGTCCTCGTTCTTCCCGGGGGCGTCGGAGGCCTTCGAGCCGTCCGGGGCGTCCGGGGCGTCCGGGGCGTCCGCGGCGTCGTCCGTGCCGCCGTGGCCGTGGCCGTCCCCGGCATCGGTGAGGGCCAGGACGGGGGCCGGGCTCTCCGGCTCCTCGCCGCCCTCCTGCGGCACCTCGATCCAGCGGACGACCTCGCCGTCCTCGTAGGTCTGCAGGGCCTTGAAGACCATCCGGTCGGTGTCCTCGGGGAGCGGACCGATCGAGACCGGGAACTCCTGGTAGGAGCCGGGCTCGATGGTCCCGCCGGACCAGGTGATCCTCGTGACGGCCTCGGTGAGCTTCTTCCCGTGGCTGTCGACCGGCTTGTCGAGCTCGCTGCGGACGACCTCCGTCTTCCAGCCGGGGACCGGCCTGGTCAGCACCGAGGCGAGCGGCCGGTCGGAGGGGAAGTGGACCTCGACCTTCGTGGTGCCGGCGTCGTCGCGCTCGTTGGGCACCTTGAAGACGACCGAGCTGTAGCCGCCCTTCGCGGCCTCGCCGGGCTGCACGGACACGTGCGCGTGGGCCGTGCCGACGAGCAGCGCCAGGCAGGAGGCGGTGAGGCCGCCCAAGACCGCCGTGCGGGGCAGGACGGAGCTGCGGTGCGCGTTCATCACGCGGGTACTCCAGGGGAACGCCCGAGGTCCGACGACCGTCGGGCGGCAGGAATGTGGGGTGGCGCGGGGCGTGCGCTCAGGCCGCGAGCGCGCACGGCGCGGGCGGCCCGCGCCTGACCACACTGTTCTGCAGGAGTACCGCTTCGAGGGGGCGTTCGTCGTGCTCGTCCCGGCGGGCCCGGCGGTGCGGGGCGGTGTCGTCCCCGGTGCCGCGGAGCAGGGCGCGCAGCAGGGCCGTCGCGGTGCGCAGGACGCGCAGCGGGGAGGACGCCGCGGCGACCGCCTGCGCGCACAGCCGCAGCAGCCCCCACAGGGCCGCCTCGCCGCGGCGCAGCAGCCATCCCGCGACGGCGGCGGCCGCCAGGTGGCCGGCCAGCATGGACCACGAGTACGCCAGCTGCCCGTGGTGGGCGGCGGCGGTCACGGCCGTGTCCGCGTAGTCCGCGGGGTCCAGGCCGGCCCGCAGGACGATGTCGTGGGCGGTCCGTTCGCCGATCGGGCCCTGTTCGCCGCACATCAGCCGCGCCGCCAGGTCGGCCACCCCGGAGGGGGCCGGACGCGGGGAGCGTGCCGTTTCCAGGCCGTTGAAGAGCAGGTGCAGCCCGGCCTGGCCGGCCAGCAGGCCGACGGTGATGGAGGCGAAGGCGCGCTCCCGCCCGGCCAGGGCCGCGGTCACCGCGAAGAGCGCCAGCCAGCCGGCGGCCAGCGAGCCGACCGGGACGGTGCTGCCGGAGGCCAGCGAGTGCCCGGCGGCGGCCAGCACCACGCAGACCGCGGTGAACACCGCGGCCCTCAGCAGTCGCAGATCCGCGCCGGCGCGCTGGAAGGCAGTCATGGCTCCGCCATCATCCCACCGCGTTCCGGGCCCTGTACGGCAGGGGGGTGCATTGCGGGTTTTTGCCCATCGTGTCCGCCGGGCGGCAGCGGCCGTCCGGCGGGTCGTCCGAAAGAGCGCACTCGGCCGCGGACCGTGATTGGCCCGTCCGCCGCGGAGGTAATACGTGCGGTATGTCGAACCGCAGCCAGGAGGCTGGAGCATGAGCGTCCGGTGGTCCCTGCAGTTGCGGCGCGAGGCCGCGAGCGTGCCGTTCGCACGGAGGGTGCTCCTCGGCGCGATGGAGGCCGCGGGGGTCGACCCGGACATCTCCCACGACCTGTCGGTCGCGCTCTCGGAGGCCTGCGCCAACGCGGTGGAGCACGCGGAGGGGGACCTGTCGGGCACGTACCGGGTCACCGCGGAGATCGACGGCGACCGGTGCCGCATCGAGGTGACCGACTTCGGACCGGGTCTCCCGTCCCGGTGGCCGCCGCACCGGACGCGGGTCCCGGCGGCCGCGGCCGCGGCCGTTCCGGCCGAGTCCGGGCGCGGGATGTTCCTCATCGAGTCGCTGGTGGACAACGTCTGCTTCGACAGCCGCCCCGGGCGCGGTGTGGTGGTCAGCTTCGACAAGGCCCTCAAGTGGCGCGAGGGCTCACTCCTGCAGGCCTCCTGAACCGCCTCCTGAACCCGCTTCCTGAACCGGTCCGGCGGGCCCCCCGGGATCCTCCGGGCCCTCCGGGCCGCACCGCCGTCCGATGCGGGGCCCCGCCCTGCCGGACCGTATCTCCCGGAAAGCCGGGGAGAACGGTCCGGCAGGGCGGCCCGGGGTCAGCCGCGGACGGCGGCCATCCACGCCTCGACCTCGTCGGACCGGCGCGGCAGGGCGGCCGAGAGGTTCCGGTTGCCCTCCTCGGTCACCAGGATGTCGTCCTCGATGCGCACGCCGGTGCCCCGGTACTCCTGGGGCACCGTCAGGTCGTCGGCCTGGAAGTACAGTCCGGGCTCGACGGTGAGCACCATGCCGGGCTCCAGGACGCCGTCGACGTAGGTCTCGGTGCGGGCGACCGCGCAGTCGTGCACGTCCAGCCCGAGCATGTGGCCGGTGCCGTGCAGGGTCCAGCGGCGCTGCAGGCCCAGCTCCAGGACCCGGTCGACCGGGCCGTCGAGCAGGCCCCACTCGACGAGCCGGGCGGCCAGCACCCGCTGCGCGGCGTCGTGGAAGTCGCGGTACTTGGCGCCGGGCCGCACCGCGGCGATGCCGGCCTCCTGGGCCTCGTACACCGCGTCGTAGATGCGGCGCTGGACGTCGCTGAAGGTGCCGCTGACGGGCAGGGTGCGGGTGACGTCGGCGGTGTAGAGGCTGTGGGTCTCCACGCCGGCGTCGAGCAGCAGCAGGTCGCCGGGGCGGACCGGCCCGTCGTTGCGGACCCAGTGCAGGGTGCAGGCGTGCGGCCCGGCGGCGGCGATGGTGCCGTAGCCGACGTCGTTCCCCTCGACCCGGGCACGCAGGAAGAAGGTGCCCTCGACGTAGCGCTCCGAGGTGGCCTCGGCCCGGTCCAGGACCTTCACCACGTCGTGGAAGCCGCGCACGGTGGAGTCGACGGCCTTCTGCAGTTCGCCGATCTCCCACTCGTCCTTGACCAGGCGCAGCTCGCTGAGGAAGACGCGCAGTTCCTCGTCGCGCGCCTCCGCCGCGGTGGGCTCGTCGTCGGAGATCCGGGGCTCGAGGCGGGCCGGGTCGGTCCGGGCCAGGGCCTCCTCCACCGAGGCGTCGTGGCCGCGGACGACGCGGGTGGGCACGTCGGTGACGGCGGTGAGCTCCTCGGCGACCTTGCGCACGTCACGGCAGGGCAGGCCGAGGACCTGCTCGGCCTCGGTCAGGCTGTGCCGCCGGCCGACCCACAGCTCGCCGTGGCCGTTCAGCCAGAACTCGCCGTTCTCCCGGTCCGACCGGGGCAGCAGGTACGCGACGGCCTCGTGGCCGTCCCCGGTGGGGTTCATCACGAGCACGGCGTCCTGGGTCTGGTCCCCGGTGAGGTGCACGTACTCGGTCGAGGCCCGGAAGGGGTACTCGGTGTCGTTGGACCGGGTCTTGAGGTTCCCGGCCGGGACGACCAGGCGCTCGCCGGGGAAGCGGGCGGAGAGGGCCGCGCGGCGGCGGGCGGCGGGCGCGGACGACTCGGCCGGCTCCAGGCCGTGCAGCTCGGTGTCCGCCCAGCCGGACTTCATCGACTCGGCGAGCTCGTCGGAGACGGCCGGGTACAACCCGTTCTTGCGCTGCTTGATCGGCTCCTCGGCGCTGTCGGCCCCCTCGGGTGCCTGCGGCGGGGTGCGGTCCTCGGTCACTTGTGCCTCCTCGCATCATGAAACCGCCGCCCATCGTATGTGTGGCTTGTCGGATTTCCGTAGGGGGCGATGTCGGACAGGACCTGCGGAGACGCGCCCGCGCACGGTCCGTCCCCGCGCACGGTCCGTTCCCGCGCCCGTCCGCACCCGGCCCGGCCCGGCTCAGTCGAAGCGGACCGCCAGCAGCACGACGTCCTCGGTGGTGTCCAGGGTGTCCAGGCCGTCCGGGAGCATGGTCCGCAGCACGTGGTCGCAGAGCTGCTCCGGGTCCTCGCGCGCGGCCCGGGACGCCCCGGCCGCGGCCTGGTACAGCCTGGCGGAGCCGCGGTCCGGGGAACCCCCGCCGCGGTGCAGCAGCCCGTCGGTGTACAGCAGCAGGGTCTCCCCCGGGGCCGGCTCGACCTCCGCGCCGGGGGCCTCCCAGCAGCTGAGCATGCCCAGCGGCGCGGACAGGGAGGTCTCCACGTACTCCGTGCGGTACTCGCCCACCAGTAGCGGCGGGCAACTGCCCGCCCCGGCCAGCGCGACCCTGCGCCGCTCCGGGTCGACGTGGGCGAACAGGGCTGTGGCGCAGCGGCCCGGCTCGGTCACCCGCAGCAGCAGCTCCAGGTCCGACAGGACCGCGACCGGGTCCTCCCCCTCCTGGACGGCGTAGGCGCGCAGGGCGGCCCGCAGCCGCCCCATCGCCCCGGCCGCGCCCGGCCCGGAACCGGTGACCCCTCCGACACTCACGCCGAGCGCCCCCTCGGGCAGCACCGTCGCGTCGTACCAGTCCCCGCCGCCGCGCGGACCGCTGAGGTGCCGGACCGCCGTGCGGACGCCGCGGACCCGGGGCAGCCGGGAGGGCAGGAACTCCTCGCGCAGGGCGGCCGCGCCGCTGAGGCTCCGGCTGAGCTCCAGGTGGCGGGCGACGTGCTCGGCCGCCCGGTCGCAGTACAGCCCGGCGAGGTGGCGCATGCGGCCGTCGGGCTCGGCCGGCCCGTCGTACAGCCACACCAGCGCGCCGAGGTCCCCGGCGGACCGGGAGGTCAGCCGGCGGGAGTAGGCGGCCCCGGCGCCGAGGACGCGCGCGACCTCGTGCAGCCGGGGAGGCGTGGTCTCCTCGCCGGACAGGTCGGGGTGGAGCAGTTCCGCGGGTCGGACGGGGCCTCCGGCCGGCACCTCCCCTGCTACGGCCAGCAGGAGGCCGTGGGGGGAGGCGTCACGGGGGACCGTCTCGAAGGCGCCCAGGTCCGCGTGGGTCAGCCCCAGGCCGACGACGGTCTCCGGCCCCCGGCCGTCGGAGGGTTCCAGCACCATCAGCCCGCGTCCGGCGCCCACCAGCAAGGCGCCGGCCCGCAGCACCTCGCGCAGCGCGGCGTCCAGGGAGTCGGCGGCGGCCAGGAGTCCGGTGAGTTCGTGGAGCGTGGTCAGGTCCGAGAGCCACGTCGCCAGGCGGTCCTGGGCGGCGACGATCCGGCCCACGGCACCGGTCGAGCCGGTGGCACCGGGCCCCCCGGGAGTACCTGGAGTACCGGCTCCACCGGTGGTATCGGCCACGTCGGCCACGTCGGCCACGTCGGCCGGGCCGCCGTGGCCAGCGGCGGACGGGGCCGTTTCCGTGGCGGGGCGGAGAGTGTGGGGTGGCGCGGCGGAGGGGGAACTGATTTCGGCCACTTTGGGGAGGCGGGCGGCGCTCATGGGCGGTGGCTTTCGGAACGGTCCGTGAATCTGTGGATTGAGGGTCTTTGGGCGCCAGGAACAAAATTTGATTTTCCGTCAGTAGCACCGCAAAACCCGTGTCGCGTTGCACCGCGACCGGTGGTCCAACTTCTACACGGACAGGTGAGGGGATGTCCAGGATTGCGCAGGTGGGGGCCCGGGTGTCGATCTTTCCCCGAAGTGTCCGAAAACAGGCTCCCGGTGCTGCGGGGCGCGGTCGACTGGTTCCCGTCCGACAGTGCGTCACGTTCCCGTCGGCGAATGCGTACGGGGAGGACTACGGGGCGGAGTCCCGGGCAGGACCCGTTCATGGGTCCGGCCCGGTCGGCGGAACCTGTCGGCCGGGCCGCGCGTCATACCCGGCGACGGCAGCGCAATCCTGAAGAATCCCCTTGGCAGCGGGATTCGAAACGCGCAGTGGACCACCAAGAGCAATGCGCCACCTGTGCGCCACCCTCCGCCACGTTTCGCGCCCGGTGTTCGGCGTGATGCGCTGCCGAGTGCACGGTGTCCCGGCGATTGCCCGGTGTCATGGCAGATCCTCGAGCGTTCTACGGAAAGGAACGAGCGCTTATGCGCGAGATCCTCGGAAGGCGACGCAGGACCAGGTCGGCGCTGCTCGACGCGGCGCTCACGTGTGCCGAACGCTGGCACTGGCCGGTGCTCCCCGGGGCGGGCATGCGGACCCGGCCGTCCTGCCTCGGACTCAGACGCGACCGCGACGGCTCCTGCGCCTGCCTGCTGCCGGAGTGCGTCGTGCCGGGCGCCCACCCGGAGGACCCGGGGCTGCTCGCCGCCACCAGCGACCCGCGGATGGTGCGCTGGTGGTGGACCAACCGCCCCGACGCGCCGATCGTCCTGGCCACCGGGACCTCGGTGTCGGCGGTCAGCCTGCCGGCGGTCTCCGGCCGGCGGGCGCTGCGCCTGTTCGACCTCCTGGGAGTGCGGGTGGGGCCGGTGACCGCCACGACCACCAGGCTGACCCTGCTGGTCGCCCCGTACTCGATGGAGGAGCTCGGCGAGCTGCTGCACGAGCACGACTGGGTGCCCTCGTCCCTGCGCTACCACGGCCGGGGCGGCTACGTGGTGCTGCCGCCGTCCGAGGTCGGGGCGGGACGGGTGCGCTGGGAGCGGCCGCCGCCGGAGGTCCCGGGGGGCGGGGCGCCGTGGCTGCCGACCGTCACCGCGGTCGTGGACGCGCTGGTCGAGGCGAGCCGCCTGGCTCCGGACGGGACCCGGCTCGCCTACTGAGGGCGGTGCGGGTGCCCCGGGGGGGCGGCCCCGGACGCGGGAAGTGCGGTTCCGGGGGGGGGCGGAAGAAGCTTCCGGACATGGAAGGGCCCGGTCGCTGGCGACGGGGGATGCACCAGCGACCGGGCTGATTAAAACGGTAACAAGATTTGACGTCCGAGCAAATTCCACCGACAGGAGCAACCGGGGATTTGCCCCTTTCGCCGACCCCCTGTGACCAAGGTCACTGCCCGGTGCGGCGGAACGCTCAGTTCAGAGTGATCTGGCGGTTCGCCAGTCCGCTGCGGGCCCGGCGCTCCTCCGACGTCAGCGGCGCGTCCGAGGCCAGGGCCTCCCCGAGCCGCTCGCCGAACGCGACGGCCGGCTTCTCCACCTCGTCCGCCTGCATCGCCGTCGGCAGGTCCCACACCGGCACCAGCAGACCGTGGGCGCGGAACGACCCGACCAGCCGGGTGCCCTCGCCGAGCGACGAGGCGCCGGCCGCGTGCAGCCGGGCCAGCGCGTCGAGCAGCCGCTCCTCCGGGTGCGGCATCACCCAGCGCAGGTGGTTCTTCTCCGGGGTGGCGCACCAGTACGCCGCCTCGACCCCGGTCAGGCGGGCCGTCGGCAGGGCCGCGGAGTTCGCCCGTTCCAGCGACGCGGCGACCTCGCCGGTGGCGTTCTCGGCGTCCTCCAGCCAGAACTCGAAACCGCTGTGCACGGTCGGGACGAACCCGGCCCCGGTGTCCAGCAGGTCCTGCAGGCGGACACCGCCCGCGACGGTCCGCCGCGCGTCCACCGGCGTTCCGGGCTCGGCGGTCAGCGCCCGCTGCAGGGTGTCGGCCAGGTCGCGGCTCACGTCGCCCGAGGCCGTGTCGTTCTGCAGGCCCAGCATCACCGCGCCGTTGTCCCGGCGCAGCGCGGGCCAGGCCATCGGCAGCACCGTCGCCAGGGTGACCGACGGCACGTCCTGCCCCGGGGGCTGCGCCAGGGTCAGGGTCGCGGTGGCGGCGGGAACCAGCTCGCGCATCGCCACCCAGTCGCACTCGCCCGGCAGCCCCTCGAACGGGCGCCGCACCAGCTCGGTCACCGAGTGCGCGGCCTCCCTGCCGTGGCAGGCCTTGTAGCGGCGGCCCGAGCCGCACGGGCAGGGCTCGCGGGCGCCCACCACGGGGATCTCGCCGTCGGTGACCTGTGCGGACGGCTTGGCTGCCGGAGACTTGAGGCGCTTCTTGGCCATGGCTGGGGCTTCTCCCGGGACGACTACGGTTCGGCCCGGAGCCTAGTACCGAAAGAGCCCCGGACGGGGCTCATGCCAGCTCCTCGAAGGGGTCTTCGAAACCGAGGTCGATCGGCGGCATCGGGAAACCCCCGGCCGACCGCGCGGGAAACCCCTCGCGGCGGGCGTGCCGCCCGCGCACCGCGAGCACCACCCACACCGTGACCGTCCCGTCACCGTCGCGCACGCCCCAGTCCAGGGCCAGTTGACCGACGATTCCCAGCCCGCGCCCACCGCGCGCGGTCAGCGACGGCCGGCTGGACGGCATCGGACGGGTCGGGCCGCCGCCGTCGGTCACCTCCAGGGTGAGCAGGCCGCCCTCATCCATCCGCCACGCCGCCCGCACGCAGCCGTCGAGCCCGCCGCACTCCTCCTGCGGCAGAGCACGGGCGTGCCGGTACGAGTTGCTCAAAAGCTCGGAGAGGATCAGGACGGCGTCGTCCACGACCGGGTCCGGAGCCCCCCACCCGAAGAGTTCCTTGCGCAGCCTGCGCCGCGCCTCACCGACACCCTCAGGACCATGGGACAGGGCCATGGCCGAGGACGCCGGCGCCTGCTGTGCCACCACCAACGCCACCCCCGAGACCTCCTTCACCCCACGCCACGGGATGGATGCCCCTTCGCAATGGGCCGGAAACAAGCCATCGGTGATCTCTTGACGCAGACGAAACGGTCGAACACGGTCCGAACGCGCCGGTGCGCGCCCGGCGCCCGACCGGGACGGAAGGGGACGGAGCGGCGCAGGAGGGGCCGCGGGAGACCCGCGAGAGACCCGCGCGGCGGAGCCGAGGCGAGCCAGGACGGAGGGCCTGCGGGACGGAGAGCTTGCAGGACGACGGGTCTGCGGAACGACGGGACTGCGGGACGGCAGCGGGAGCACCGCGGCGTCCCGGCCGGCGGGCGGTCCCGACCGGAATGCCCTCAGCGCCCCAGCTGGGAGAGGACCGGGCCGGGCCGGTTGGTGATGATCGCGTCCACGCCGAGCTCCACGCACAGCTCCACGTCGGCCGGGTCGTCCACCGTCCACACGTGCACCTCGTGCCCCGCCCTGCGCAACCGGGGCACGAAATCCGGGTGCGACCGCAGGATGCGGATGCTCGGGCCGGCGATCCCCGCCATCCCGTGCAGCCGCCCGTCGCGCAGCCGCGGCGAGACGTACTGCATCAGCAGGACCGTCTCCAGGTCCGGCGCCGCCAGGCGGACGCGCCGCAGCGACCTGGGGGAGAAACTCATCACCCGCACCGGCGACGGCTCCCCCGCCCGGTTCCGGTCCATCCCGAACCGGCGCAGCAACTCGACCAGCCGCGCCTCCACCTGCCCCGCCCACCGGGTGGGGTGCTTGGTCTCCACCGCCAGCTCGACCCTGCGGTCCGTGTCCGCCACCAGTTCCAGCAGGCGCTCCAGGGTGAGCACCGAGGTCCGCGCCACCGGGTCCGTCAACCAGTCCGGTACCTCGTCCCCCTCGCTCAGGGCGCTCGCCTTCCAGGAGCCGAAGTCCAGCGAGGCCAACTGCGCCAGTTCCAGGCCCGCCACCGCGCCGCGGCCGTTGGAGGTGCGGTTCACCCGCCGGTCGTGCACGCACACCAAGTGGCCGTCGGCGGTCAGCCGCACGTCGCACTCGAGCGCGTCCGCACCGTCCTCCACCGCCTTGCGGTAGGCGGCCAGGGTGTGCTCGGCCACGTCCGCCGAGGCACCGCGGTGGGCCACGACCCGCACCCGGTCACGGGAGGGCCGTTCGTCCTGCACGGCGTACACGGAAGTCACGCCGACATCGTGCCACCACCGTGCCGCCGGACGGTGACATCAGCCCGAACCGCACGGAAAGAAGCCCACCGGCAGGGCACTTCCCGGAGAACGGCCGCAGCCGTCCCCGCCGGTGTTTACCGCGGTCCGACGCACGATGGGGAAAACTGGCATGCACAGGGTCGCCACAGCCACGCGCACACGAGGAGATCAGCAGTGAGCACCGAGAACGAGGACGGTTCCCGCGCTGCCGCCCCCGGCCGCGACGGACGGACCCCGCAGGCCGGACAGGAACCGGGCGTTCCCGGAGCCGATCGGACCGCTCCGCTGCCCGCCGTGCCGCCCCCGCCGCCCCAGTCGCCCCCGCCGGTCCCGCCCGCGGCCCACGCGGCCGCGGGCCCCGCGCCGGGCAGCGACCCCTACGGGCCGCAGTCCCAGCCGTCACCGTCCGCCCCGTCCGCCCCGCCGGCCTGGGGCACGCCGCAGGGCCACCCCTCCGGCCCCCACCCCGGCGCCGGCGCGCAGCCGCCCTACGGCCCCCCGCCCCACGCCCCCGGCGGCGACGGGAGCGGCGGCAGCGGCAAGCCCGGCAAGCGCCGGGGCGGCCTGGTTGCCGCCGTGCTCGCCGCCGCCCTCGTGGCCGGCGGCATCGGAGGCGCCATCGGCTTCGTCGCCGCAGAGCGCAGCGGAGACAACGGCTCCACCACCGTCTCCGCCTCCACCGGCGGGGAGGCGGCCAGCCGCGCCCCCGGCTCGGTGGCCGCCGTCGCGGCCGAGGCACTCAGAAGCGTCGTCACCATCGAGGCGTCCGGGGGCCAGGAGAGCGGCACCGGCACGGGCTTCGTCTACGACAAGCAGGGCCACATCGTCACCAACAACCACGTCGTGGCACCGGCCGCCGACGGCGGCGAACTCAGCGTCACCTTCTCCGACGGCAGGCAGTACAGGGCCGAGATCGTCGGCCGGGCCCAGGGGTACGACGTCGCCGTCATCAAACTGCGGGGCATCGGGAACGACGAGCTGAAGCCACTGCCGCTCGGCAACTCCGACAAGGCCGCGGTCGGCGACGCCACCATCGCCATCGGAGCCCCGTTCGGCCTGTCCAGCACGGTCACCACCGGCATCGTCAGCGCCAAGAACCGCCCGGTGGCGGCTGGCGGCGACGGCGACTCCCAGGCCTCCTACATGAGCGCCATCCAGACCGACGCCTCCATCAACCCCGGGAACTCCGGAGGGCCGCTGCTCGACGCCAAGGGCAACGTGATCGGCATCAACTCCGCCATCCAGTCCACCGGCGGCAGCGACCCCTACGGAGGTTCCTCCGGCGGCAGCATCGGCCTCGGCTTCGCCATCCCGATCAACCAGGCCGACCGCGTGGCCCAGGACCTGATCAAGACCGGCAAGCCGGTCTACGCCGTCATGGGCGTGCTGCGCAACGACAGCTTCAACGGCAAGGGCGCCCAGATCTCCCCCCAGCCCGTCCAGGGCGTCGACCCGGTCACCCCCGGCGGCCCGGCCGACAAGGCCGGACTCAAGCCCGGCGACGTGATCACCAAGCTCGACGACACCGTCATCGACAGCGGCCCCACCCTGGTCAGCCAGATCTGGACCTACAAGCCGGGCGACGAGGTCAAGGTCACCTACGAACGCAGCGGCCGGACCGCCACCACGACTCTGACTCTCGGCGAGCGGGTGGGGGACAACTGACCCCCCTCACCCGTTAGGCTGTCCCCGCGCTGCTCCCGGGCGGCGCGGGGAGGGTTGCCCGAGCGGCCTAAGGGAACGGTCTTGAAAACCGTCGTGGCAGCGATGTCACCGTGGGTTCAAATCCCACACCCTCCGCCCAGGTGGAAGAAGTAGCAGGTCAGAAGGGGTTCCCGTCCACGACGGGCACCCCTTCGGCGTTCACCCCGTCTCACCTCGAACCACCGGTGTCCCGCCGCTGACCAGGGCTTGTGGACCCCCGTGGGCCAGGCACAGACCCTGCGGAGCCGCCGGAGTTGCCGTTTCCCTGCTCGACGAAGCCGTGGTCGACCAACTTGTCCGCCCAGGCTTCCTTGTCCGACTGCCGGACGGGCACCCTTGTGCGGTTCCGAGGGTGGGGGCGAAGATCAACCGACTCGTGCAGCAGAGACTTGGGGGAACTGTGAAGGCTAAACAGCGCACGGCATTCGGAATTCTGCCCGGTATGGCGCTGATGCTCATGCTCGGAGTGGTTCCGAGTGGGGTCCATAACGCCTACGCGGTGGAGAGGGACGGGGCGAAGACCGACTCCTTGGCGGAGAGTCCGCTGTCGATCCGCGAGGGGTACTGGCAGCTCGAAGCCGCACCGGGCGGCGCGTCGCCCAACATGGAGCCCGAGGGGTTCCCGCTGGAGCTGAACGGTGATGCGTGGATCTACAGCACGGAGGACATCTTCGCGCCGGCCCCTCTGGTCGGCCAAGGCGACCTCCGGCTCGACGGCGACGGGGACTGGGCAGCCACTGCGGGGCCTCCCGTGACCGGGGACGGAAGCTTCACCGTGGCGGTCCGTGCCCGTCTGTACGAGGCCGGGGACAGGGACCAGACCGTTTTCTCCCTCCCGGGCACGTACGCCGACCGCTTCGCGGTCCGCTACCACGCGGCCACCGGCAAGTGGGAGCTGGTTGTGGCCACCGAGGACAGGGAGTCCGCCCCGCGGGTCGTCGTCGCAGAGGAACAGCAACTGCCTGACGACCAACAAGGGGCATCGGGCCAGCACTTGGCCGTGGTCTTCGACGCGCCGTCCCACGAGTTGCGCTTTTACGTAGAGGGACAGCTGAGCCAGACCTCGCGGGTCACGGACTCCACTTCCTGGCCGGCCACGGGCGGCCTCCAGATCGGTCGTTCGGCTGTTGACGGTGATTACTTCGCGGGAGCCGTTGACGAGGTGCGCGCCTACTCCGGTGTCGTGGACGACATGTCCATCGTGCGCATGGCGGGGTTGGGCGGAGACTCGAGCCTGTAGGGGCTCGATCGCAGCGGGCCGGGGCCGGAAAGCACTGGCCGGTCCCCGGTGCCGGTGGGAGCATTCCGGCATGGGTGGGAAGAAGGGGCGCAGTTCCGCGGCGGACGGCGGGGCCGGCCGGGGTGGGAAGGGCCGTCGCAACTGCTTCGCGGGGGGCCGGTTCTGGGACAGGGAGGGCCGGCCGTGGCGGCGGTCGACCGAGTGGCTGGACCCTGAGAGGGCGCACGCGCTGATCCGGGAGGGCGCGCTCTGGGCGGTCGAGTGGTGCGGTGGGTGTTTCGAGTGGCCGGACGAGACGGGCGAGACGGGCGAGCGTGTGCTGGAGGAGGAGATCCTTCCCCGGATGATCGACCGCGCCGAGGCCCGGCGGCTGATGCGCAGGCGCAGTGTTCCGACAGTGCAGGTGGCCGAGCGCTGGGTGGGCGCGGCGGGACAGGTGCTCGTTCTCTTCCACTAGAGCGGGCCCGCGCCGCGCACCGAGGACTGGTTCCGGTGAGTGCTAGGTTCACCCTTTCGCCGCGCCGCCCGGTGGACCGGGAAGGCTCTGCGGATGCCCTGTGAGGGGAGCGGGCGGGCTTTTTCCGGAAGGGAGAATGCAGGTGACGCCCCCTCAGGGAATCCAGTAACACAATCTGACGAGTTCGGCATTCGCTGAGCCGGGCGGGGGAGACCGCAGTTGCGAGGTGGCGCGCCTTCCGCACAATGCGGCAATCGGACTTTTCACTTCACACATGATCCGAAACCGCACTGCGACGGTCCTCCTGGCCGCGCTCCTCGCCGCTCTCTCCTGCATGTTCCTGACCTCCGCCCCCGCCTGGTCCCGGGTCGGCGCGCCTGCCGAACCTGCCGAGCCCACCGCGCCGACGGTGCGGAGCGGCCACGCCGCCCGGGCGAACCATGCCGCGCCCGCCGCACCTGCCGGGCCCGCCGCACCTGCCGGGCCCGCCGCACCGGCCGCGTCGGCGTCCCTGAAGGAGGGCGCGGACCTCACGGCCTCGGGAGCGCAGGTCTTCCAGGGACGCGCCTTCGACACCTGCACCGCGCCACCGTTGTCCACCATGGCCGCGTGGCGGTCCTCCGGGTACGGAGCCGTCGGGGTCTACGTCGGCGGCAGGGCCAGGGCCTGCCATCAGCAGCAACTCACCCGGGAGTGGGTGAGGGCGGTCTCCGACATGGGCTGGAGGATCATCCCCGTCTACGTCGGTTCGCAGTCGCCGTGCGTCACCCGGGAGTCCAAGCGCCCGTTCCCGATCGACATCGCCGACCCCGTCAGCCACGGAGCCGAGGAGGCCCGTGACGCGGTGATGCAGGCCAGGGCGCTCGGGATCGTCGAACGCAGCCCCGTCTACCTCGACATGGAGGCGTACGCGCCCCGCGGACCCCGTTGCTCCGAGCCGGTGGTCTCCTTCACCAGGGGATGGAGCCAGGAACTGCGCAGGTACGGCTACTTCCCCGGCTTCTACAGCAGCGCCGCCTCCGGCATCACCGACATCGCCGAGGCCCGGCGCATCGGGATCCGCGACCTTCCCGAGGTGGTCTGGTACGCCCGCTGGAACGCCCGTCCCGCACTGGCGGCCGAGCCCGTCCTGGCAGCCGGCCATTGGACCCCCAACCGCCGCCTGCACCAGTACGAGGGCAATGTGAAGGAGACCCACGGCGGCCGGAGCATGCTGATCGACCGCAACGTGATCGACGCACCCGTGGCAGTCGTCGAACGATGACGGCCGCAACGATGACGGCCGCAACCGCGCCCCGGACGGCGCCCCGGACGGCGCCCCGGACGGCGGCCTGCAGGGAGGCCCGCGCGGAGGCGTGCACAGGGCCCGGCCGGGCCCTCCGCGCGGCAGCCCCCAGCCCGGTCCGCCCAGGCAGTGCCCGCCCCGGCAGAGCCCGCCGGCGCCCGGCCTGCCGCGGCCCTGTGCGCCGCGGCCGGGTGCCCCACAGCCGGGTGCCCCGTGGCCGGGTGCCCCGGGCCGCCGTGCGGGGAGGGAGTCCGGGTGCGTTCCTCCTCCTGGAGGCAGGGGCGGGCCGCCGCCTACAACTTCAGGGTGACTTCGCTTCGGCACCTGCGGCGGATCCGCGGGGGCGTTCCGCGCTCCTAGCGTGGGGTCATGCAGAAGACCGCATCCGTCCCCGACACGTTCGACGGCTACGTCCGTGCGCGGAGGCCGGTCCTGCTGCGCACGGCGCGCTCCCTCGTCCCCCATCCGTACGACGCCGAGGACCTGTTGCAGACCGCGCTGGCCAAGACGTTCGTGGCCTGGGAGCGGCTCGAGGACCGGGGCGCGGCCGACGGCTACGTGCGGCGGGTGCTGGTGAACACGCGGACCTCGCAGTGGCGCAGGCGCAAGGTCGACGAGTACACGACCGGCGAGGTGCCCGAGCCCCTGTACCCGGTCGCCTGCCCCGCAGAGGCGCAGGCCCTGCACGACGCGCTGTGGAGGGCGGTACGCCGGCTTCCCGCCCGGCAGCGCGACATGCTCGTGCTCCGCTACTACGAGGACCTGAGCGAGGCGCAGACGGCGCAGGTCCTCGGGGTGTCCGTGGGGACGGTCAAGAGCAGCGTCTCGCGGGCGCTGGCCAGGTTGAGGGCCGACACGTCACTCAAGGAAGCCGCCTGATCACCCTTCGGAGGGAAACGGGAAAAGGAGACGTAGGACTCACCGAATACATGCCCCCTGGGTGGTGACATACCGCACGGTATGAAGTGAGAATCACCGTCAACACCCCTGAGGCAGTGTTCTGGAGGACAACGGTGTTCAGCACGATGCAGGACGTTCCGCTCACCGTGTCGCGCATTCTGCGGCACGGATCGACCGTCCACGGACGTTCCCGGGTGGTCACCTGGAGCGAGAACGGCCCTCGGGAGCGCAGCTTCGCCGAGATCGGCGCACGCGCCGGGCAGCTGGCCAACGCACTCCGGGACGAGCTCGGCGTGGAGGGCGACCAGCGGGTCGCCACCCTGATGTGGAACAACGCCGAGCACGTCGAGGCGTACCTGGCCGTCCCCTCCATGGGCGCGGTCCTGCACACGCTCAACCTGCGGCTGCCCGCCGAACAGTTGATCTTCATCGTCAACCACGCCGCGGACCGGGTGGTCCTGGTCAACGGCTCGCTGATACCCCTGCTCGCCGCCGTCCTGCCGCACCTGGAGAGCGTGGAGCACATCGTCGTGGTCGGCCCCGGCGACCGCGCGCCGCTGGAGGGCGCCCGTCCCGCGGTCCACGACTACGAGGACCTGATCGCCGGCCGCTCCACCGGGTTCGACTGGCCCGAACTGGACGAGCGCACCGCCGCCGCCCTGTGCTACACCTCCGGCACCACCGGCGACCCCAAGGGCGTCGTCTACAGCCACCGGTCCATCTACCTGCACGCGATGCAGGTCAACATGACCGAGTCCTTCGGCCTGACCTCCGCCGACACCACCCTGCCCGTGGTGCCGATGTTCCACGTCAACGCCTGGGGCATGCCGCACGCCTCCTTCATGTGCGGCACCAGCATGCTGATGCCCGACCGCTTCCTCCAGCCCGCCCCTCTGGCCGAGATGATCGAGACCGTGCGGCCCACGCACGCCGCCGCCGTCCCCACCATCTGGCAGGGCCTGCTCGCCGAGGTCAAGGCGTCCTCGCGCGACATCAGCTCCTTGAACTCCGTCGTCATCGGCGGTGCCGCCTGCCCGCCCTCCCTGATGAAGGAGTACGACGCGCTCGGCGTCACGGTCGTCCACGCCTGGGGGATGACCGAGACCTCGCCGCTGGGCACCGTCGCGCAGCCGCCGGCCGGCCTCTCCCCCGAGGAGGAGTTCGCCTACCGGGTCACCCAGGGCCGCTTCCCGGCCTCGGTCGAGGCCCGGCTGATCGGCCCGGACGGCGAGCCCGTGCCCCACGACGGCAGGAGCGCCGGCGAACTGGAGGTGCGGGGACCGTGGATCGCGGGCGCCTACTACGGCGGCGCCTCCGGCGAGCCCCAGCGGCCCGAGGACAAGTTCAACGACGGCTGGCTGCGCACCGGTGACATCGGCACCATCACCCCCGACGGCTACCTCACCCTCACCGACCGGGCCAAGGACGTCATCAAGTCCGGCGGCGAGTGGATCTCCTCGGTGGAGCTGGAGAACCACCTGATGGCCCACCCGGACGTCGTCGAGGCCGCCGTGGTCGCCGTCCCCGACGACAAGTGGGACGAGCGCCCCCTGGCCACCGTCGTCCTCAGGGAGGGCGCCACCGTCGGCTACCCGGAGCTGCGCGAGTTCCTCGCCCAGCGGATCGCCCGCTGGCAGCTCCCCGAGCGCTGGGCCGTGATCCCGGCCGTGCCGAAGACCTCCGTGGGCAAGTTCGACAAGAAGGTCATCCGCCGCCAGTACGCCGAGGGCGGGCTGGACGTCACCAAGCTCTGACAGCAGGAGGCCGGTGGGGGCCGGTGGGGCCGGCGGTCGGACGAGGGACAGCCCCTTCCCGTTCCCGTCCCCGGCCGCGGCAGGAACGGCAGCAGCAGCGGCGGCGGTACGGGTGACGGGCCCGTCCGCCGCCGCCGTGCGCACGCAGTCGGGCGGCGGCCGCAGGAACGGCCCGGCGGCCGCGGGAACGGTCCGGGCCCGGCCGGAGGACCGCGCCCCGCCCTGCCCCGCCGGGGCAGGAACCCCGGGGCAGGAACCCCCAGGCGTTCCTGTCAGGAGGAGCCGATCTTCCCCAGCAGGTCGACGATCCGGCCCTGCGCGTCGGGGCCGGTCGAGCGTTCGGCGAGGAACAGCACCGTCTCGCCCGATCCGAGCCGGTGGAGGTCCGACCGGTCGATGCCCTCCGAGGTGTAGACGACCAGCGGAGTGCACGTCAGCCGCCCGTTGCCGCGCAGCCAGTCCACGATCCCGACCCGCCGCCGGCGCACCAGCAGCAGGTCCATGACCACGAGGTTCGGCTGTACCCGGCCGGCCAGGTTCACCGCGTCCGCCTCGGAGGGGGCGTGCGCCACCTGCATCCCGCGCCGCTCCAGCGACGCAGTGAACGCCGCCGCGATGTCCTGGTGCTCCTCCACCAGCATTACCCGCGGGGGGTGCTGCTCGCTGTCGCGCGGGGCCAGGGCCTTCAGCAGCACGGCGGGGTCGGCGCCGTACGCGGTCTCCCGCGTCGCCTGGCCCAGCCCTGCGGTCACCAGGACCGGGACCCGGGCCTCGACCGCCGCCGTCCGCAGACTCTGCAGCGCGGTGCGGGTGATCGGACCGGTCAGCGGGTCCACGAACAGCGCGGCCGGCGGCTCGCCGCCGTGGTCGTCGACCTCTTCGCGGGAGCGGACCGTCACCGGGTCGTAGCCGCGGTCGACCAGCGCCTGCCGGGTCGCGGCCTCCGGCTCGGGCCACACCAGGAGGCGGCGCGGCCCGCCGAAGGAACCGTGGCCGAAGGCGTCGAAGTCGTCGGTCACCTCGACGGCCCCGTTCGGGCCGTCCAGGTGCTCGGGGCCCTCCGCGCCCTCGGCCGGGGCGCCTATCGCGAACGCCCGGCCCGATCCGGCCGACTCCGGCTCGGCGTCCACCAGGCCGCCGGGGTCGTCGTGCACACCGTGCCCGGGCACGGTGCCCGGCCGGGGCGGCTGCGGGGGCCGGGGCAGCCGTCCCGGCGGAGAGTTCCGGAAACCGCGCACGTCCTCGGCGGCCGGGCTTCCGGCCGCACTCGGCAGTGCGGGAGGGCCGGCGGGCTGTTCCCGCACCGGCTCCAGTCCGCGCGCCCGCTGGTCGTCCGCGGCCGGGGCGGCCAGCTTGCGGCGACGCCCCGACGGGTTCTGCGCCGCCGGGGCCTGCCCCGGCGGGACGGGGGACGGCGGTGCGGGAGCGGCGTGCCCCCGTCCCGCCGCCCGCTGCTCGACCTGCTGGGCGAACGGCACGCCCTGGCCCAGGGACCGTACGGCGGTCACCCGCTGCAGCTCCGCGGAACCGGGCAGGCCGGGCGCGGGGACCCGGCTCGGGGGGACGGGCTGTCCGGGGGCCTGCGGCCGGGCGACGGCGCCGGGAGCACCGGGGGCGGGAGCGACGGGGGCGGGCGGGCTCAGGGCGGGGCGCCCCCCGGGCACCGACTGTCCCGGGACGCCTCCGGACGGCACGGGCGGACCGACCGCGTAGGCCCGGCCCGCGGGCACCTGCTGCTCGGGCGCCTCCGGCGAGACCCTGCGGGCCCTCCTGCCGGTCGGCTGCGGCACGGAACCGGGCGCCGACGGGCCGGCGGAGGGCCCGGCCTCCAGGGCCAGCGGCCGTCGGCCGTCGGCCGTCCGCCCGTGCGCGGCGCCGTCGCCCTCCCCGGCCGGGCCGGTGAACTGCTGCCCGGACTCGTCGGAGTGCCGCAGCGCCCGGCGCCGCCCGGTGGGCCGGTCCTCCGCCGGGTCGGCCTGCCCGCCGGGCAGCGCAGGGAGCGCCGGGAGGTCCCGGCCGCCCTGCGCGGGCACCGGGGCGCCTCCGGCCGGCAACGCCGGAAGGCGGTGGCTGCCTGCGCCGGCGCCGCCGGCGCCGCGGGACTGCCGCCCGGGACCGTCCGGCTGCGCCTGCCGTCCGTGCTGCGCCTGACGCGGCATCCGCACGTCCCGGGACCGGCCCGGGTCCTGCTCGGGGGCCGCACCGGCCCGACCGGGGCGCTGCCCGCCCCGCCCGCCCTGCCCGCTCCGCCCGCCCTGCTCGTCCTGGCCGCCCAGTCCGTCCTGGCCGGGCTCCGTGCCGCGGGCCGGCTCGGACGGCACCGGCATGAAGGGCGTGTCGGAGTCGCGCCGCCCCTTGCCCCGACCGCCGCCGGACCCCGGGCGCGCCGTGCCGCCCGCCGTGCCGCCGGCCTCCAGCGGAACCTCGAGGACGTACGCGCTCCCGCCTGTCTGACCCGGCACCTCGTGCGTCTGCAGCACGCCGCCGTGGCGCTCCACGATGCCGCGGGTGATGGGCAGGTGGACCGGGTTGCCGCCGCCGTGCGGGCCGCGCACCTCGATCCGCACGACCTCCCCTCGCTGCGCCGCGGCGACGACCACGGTCGAGTCGCCGCCGGACAGCGGCGCGGCGTTGCCGGTGGCGTCCACCCCCACGGTGTCCGCGATCAGGTGCGCCAGCGCCTGGGCCATCCGCCCGGCGTCCAGCTCCACCTCGAGGGCGGGGGCGTGCACGGCGTACTGGGCCCGGCCCGGGCCCACCAGCTCCACCGCCCCCTCGACGCCGGCCGCGACGACCTCGTCCAGGCCCACCGGCCGCAGGTCCAGCTTCTCGGCGCCGGAGTCGAGCCGCTGGTACGCCAGCACGTTGTCGATGAGCGTGGTGATGCGGCTGTAGCCGGCGGCCAGGTGGTGCAGGATCTGGTTGGCCTCGGGCCACAGCTGCCCCGCGGGGTCGGCCGCCAGGCCGGACAGGTCGCCGCGCAGCTCGTCCAGCGGGCCCCGCAGGGAGTCGTCCAGGACGGTCCGCAGCTGCTCGTGGCGGCGGCTCAGGGCGTCCAGCGCCGTCCGGTCGGTGAACGTCATCACCGCTCCGACCAGTTGGTCGCCGTCGCGCACCGGGGCCGTCGTCAGGTCCACCGGCACCGGCCGTCCGTCCTTGCGCCACAGCACCTGGCCGCGCACCCGGTGCTTGCGGCCGGAGGTGAGGGTGTCGCTGAGCGGGGCCTCCTCGGTGGGCAGCGGACTGCCGTCGGGCCTGGAGTGCTGGATCAGCGGGAGCAGCTGCTTGCCGCCGAGGTCGCTGGCCCGGAAGCCGAGGATCTGCGCGGCGGACGGGTTGACCAGCACGACCCTGCCGTCGGCGTCCACGCCGACGATGCCCTCGGAGGCGGCACGCAGGATCATCTCCGTCTGGCGCTGCTGCCGCGCCAGTTCGGCCTCGGTGTCCATGGTGCCGGTCAGGTCCCGGACGACCAGCATGAGCAGCTCGTCGCCGGTGTAGCTGTAGTGGTCGGCGTACGGGGTGCGGCCGTCCTCGAGGTTGGCGCTGGTCACCTCGACCGGGAACTCGGTGCCGTCCGTGCGGCGGGCGAGCATCCGTGTCGGCTTGGTGCGGCCCTCCCGCTCCTCGTCGGGGCGGCGCATCGAGCCGGGGATGCGTTTGCTGTCGAAGGACGGCAGCAGGTCGAGGAGACCCCGGCCGACCAGGGCGGTCCCCGGCGTCTCGAAGGCCTCGAGCGCTATGGCGTTGGCGTTGACCACCGTGCCGTTGGCGTTCACCAGCAGCAATGCGTCCGGAAGGGCGTCGAGGATGGCAGCGAGGCGAGCAGCGCCTCGGGATGGCCTGCTGCTCACGGCGGCGCGTCCTCCCTTGTTGCGTTTCCTGCCGGGCCGCCGGGCCTTCGGGCCGTCGGACCGGTGCGGCAGGTGGTGTTTCGCTAGTAGGGAGTGTACGGGCCCGGCTTCCGGGGGCGTCCAGGGACGACGGGGCGGCCCTGCGCGGCGCGGTGCGCCCGCGGGGGGCGTGCCGCCCGCCCGCCGGTGCGCGCCCGTCCGAGGGGGCGGGCGCGCACCGCGCTCCGGTCAGGCCCGGGGGAGGACCGGGCGCAGCGCCTCCCACCTGGAGATCTCGCAGCCGTCGGCCCGGCTGTAGGACGCGCTGACCCGCCTGCCGTTCCAGGTCCCGTGGACGGTCGCCCGGGCCGGGCCGCCGTGCACCATCGTGCAGGCCTGCCCCTCGGCGGCGGGCTCGAACGCGCCGCCGCGGCGGGTGGTCTCCAGCTCCTGCAGGCGGTCGCACGCGGCGGCCGCGTCCGGGTGCGTGCCGCCGTCCGGCTCGCAGCTCAGCTCCCAGGTGCCGTTCTCGGAGGCGCCGACCACGGAGACCACCAGCCGGCCGGACGCCGCCCGGGAGGCGGGGGCGGCCCCGACGGGAGCGGCTGCGGTCAGGGGGACCACCAGGGCGAGCAGTGCGGGGACGGCGAGGCGGAGGGGTTTCACCGGTACTCCAGGAGGTGCGGGGGCGGGAGGTGTGGAGAGGACTGGTCTACCTCCCCTCCTACCGCCCCCGGGGCCGGAGCTCCCCGGGTTCACTCCTTCGTGGGGCTGCCCGAGGATCGGTTTTTGCAGTGCCCGCCTCCGGCCTAGTACCGTAAGCTGCACTTGCACACGCGCCGGCAACGGCGCGTGCTGGAGGCTTCGCCTAGTCTGGTCTATGGCGCCGCACTGCTAATGCGGTTGGGGGCTTCAACCCCCTCCCGGGTTCAAATCCCGGAGCCTCCGCTCGTACGAAGACCCCGGTCGTCCGACCGGGGTCTTCGCGTTTTCCACGCGGAATCGGACGGGCCCGCGCGGACCCGTCCGGACCTGTTCGGACCCGTCCGGACCCCGCGGTCCGCCCGCCCGGCACGGTTGCTCCGCCCCCGGCGGAGGACGGCCGGGCTGCCCTCCCGGAGGCCGCCGGAAACCCGATTTCGTCTCCCGTCACTGCTCATGTAATGTTGTTCCCGCAACGCCGACCGGGCGAGAAACCCGGGAGGGGAAGCAAGCGCCCGTAGCTCAACGGATAGAGCATCTGACTACGGATCAGAAGGTTAGGGGTTCGAATCCCTTCGGGCGCACAGCAGGTTGAAGCCCCCTGCCGGGTAACCGGGAGGGGGCTTTTTCGTGCCGTGCGGCAGTGGAGTGCGGCAACGGCCCCGGTCGGAGGGGCGGTTCGGAACCGCCCCTCCGACCGGGGCCTGTCGTACGGGGCGTCAGGACGGTTCCGGGTGGAACGCCGCCTCGCCGGTGACGAGGATGCCAGTCTCGTCGCCGGGGCGCACCGCCACCGGCCCGGCGAGCCGGACCCCGACCGTTCCCTCGACGCCCTTGACGGCCACGGCGACCATGGCGTCGTGGCCGTAGAAGTGGACGCCGGCCACGGTGCCGCGCACAGCGGTGGAGTCGGCGGGGGACAGCTTGAGCTGCTCCGGCCGGAGCACGACGGTGCCGCTGCGACCGTCCCCCGCGGCCTTCCCGGCTCCCGCGGCGCTCCCGCTTCCCGCGGCGCTCCCGCTTCCCGCGGCGCTCCCGCTTCCCGCGGCGCCCCCGTTCGCCGTCGCGCCCGTCGCGTCCGTTGCGCCCGCCGCACCCACGGCCAGGGGGACGGGGCCGAGCGCGGTGGCCGCCGTCGTCTTCCCCGGGCCCTCTACGGTGCCGGGCAGCAGGACGGCGTCGCCGACGAACCCGGCGACCCAGGCGTCCGCCGGGTGCCGGTACACCTCCTGCGGCGTGCCGTACTGGACGACCTTCCCGCTGCGCATCACGGCGACGCGGTCCGCGATCGACAGGGCCTCCTGCTGGTCGTGGGTGACGAGCAGCGCGGTGGCGCCGGTGGCGCGCAGGGCCGCGGCCACGTCGGCCCGCACGCCGTTGCGCAGCCCGCTGTCGAGGGCGTTGAACGGCTCGTCGAGCAGCACCAGTGCGGGCCGGGGGGCGAGGGCGCGGGCCAGGGCGACGCGCTGCTGCTGGCCGCCGGAGAGCTCGTGGGGCATCCGGTCGCCGTACCCGCCCAGGCCGACGAGCTCCAGCATCTCCTCGGTGCGCACGCGCCGTTCGGCGCGGGCCGCCCCGGTGAGGCCGAAGGCGACGTTGCGCGCCACGCTCAGGTGCGGGAAGAGGGCCCCCTCCTGGGCCACGATGCCGACGCTGCGCCGCTCCGGCGGCACGTGGACGCCGGGGCCGGCGACGGTGCGGCCGCCGATCCCGACGGTGCCGGAGTCGGGCCGCAGGAACCCGGCGACGATGCGCAGCAGGGTCGTCTTGCCGCAGCCGGAGGGGCCGAGCACCGCGACGAGTTCGCCGCCGGCCACCGTCAGGGAGAGGTCGTCCAGTACGGCGGCGCCGGGGCCCCGGCCGTAGGACTTGGTGACGTCGGCGATCCGCAGTTCGTTCATGGGCGGTGCCTTCCGAGGAGGTAGGCGGGTACGGAGGCGATCAGGATCAGCATCACGGCGTACGGGGCGGCGGCCGCGTACGCCGCGACGGTGGTCTCGTCCCACAGCCGGGCGGCGAGGGTGTCCATGCCGGTGGGGCGCAGCAGCAGAGTGGCGGGCAGCTCCTTCATGATCACCACGAAGGTCAGCGCGGCGCCGGTGGCGACGCCGGGCGCGGCCAGCGGCACGGTCACCTCGCGCAGCACCTGCAGCGGCGACCGGCCGAGCGAGCGGGCGACGTCCTCCAGGACGGGCGGGGCCTGGAGCACGGCTGAGCGCACCGCGCCCACCGCCAGCGGGAGGAAGAGGACCGTGTACGCGGCCAGCAGCAGCGGCAGCTGCTGGTAGAGGGGGTAGACGTAGCGCACCGAGAAGAAGACCAGGGCGAGCGCGACGGTGATGCCGGGCACGGCGTGCCCGGCGTAGGCGGACTCCTCCAGCAGGCGGGCCGTGCGGCCCCGGTAGCGGGCGGCGATCACGCCGACGGGCAGGGCCAGCGCGGTGGTGATCGCGGCCCCGGCCGCGGCCACGGCCAGGGTGGACCACGAGGCGCTCAGCAGCCGCTCCAGGTCCCAGGTCGCGGAGTTCCCGACGGCCAGCCAGTACCCGAGCGTGGCCACGGGGAAGGCCACCGCGGCGGCGGCCACCGCGGCGCACCACGCCAGCGCGGGCGCGCGCAGGCGGCCGAGCGGGAGACGGGGGGCGGGCCGGGACGCGCCGCGCCCGGTCCTGGCGTGCCCGGCACGGCCCCGGGTGCGGTTCTCCGCGGTGACCAGGAGCACGGTCATGACGACCAGCACGCAGCTGAGCACGGCGGCCGGGGTGCGGTCGAAGCTGGCCCGGTAGGAGGCGTGGATGGCGCGGGTGAAGGTGTCGTACCGCATGATCGACACGGCACCGAAGTCCGACAGGACGTAGAGGGCGACGAGCAGGCCGCCGCCCGCCGCGGCAGGCCGCAGCTGCGGCAGGGTGACGCGCAGGAAGGTGCGCAGCGAGCCGGCGCCCAGCGAGCGGGCGGCCTCCTCCTGCGCGGGGTCGATGCCGCGCAGCGCGGCGGCCGTGGGCAGGTAGACGTACGGGAAGCAGGCCAGGGTGAGGGCGAGCGCCGCGCCCGCGAACCCCGACAGTGCGGGTGCCGCGGAGACCCACGCGAAGGCCGCGACGTAGCTCGGCACGGCCAGCGGCAGGGTGGCGAGCACCCCCCAGGCCCGGGCCCCCGGCAGGGCGGTGCGCACGGTCAGCCAGGCGAGCGAGACGCCCAGCACGAGGGAGGCGGCCACGACCGCGGCGGCCAGCCCCAGGCTGCGGCCCAGGAGTTCGACGGTGCCCCGGTCGGCGACGATCTCCCAGGCGTACCCGGCGCCGCGTTCCAGGGCGCGGACGCCGAGGTATCCCAGCGGGAGCAGGACGAGCAGGGCGGCGACCACCGCGGGGACGAGGAGCACGGCGGGCGGCCTGCTGCCGACGGCACGCACCCGCCCGGCCGACGCTGACGCGCCGGCCGGGCGGGTGCCGGAACCGGTACGGGGGGCCGGCCGGGAGGCCGGCGGACCCGGGTTCTTCATCGGGGATCAGACCATTCCGACGTCTTCGAGCATCTCCAGGGTCTCCTGGAGGGAGTCGAGGCGGCCGAGGTCGATGTCGGGGGCCTCGAGCGAGTCCAGCGGGGGCAGGTCCTCGACCGGGCTGCTGACGCCGGCGGCCAGCGGGTACTCCTTGGTCTCCTCGGCGAAGTAGGCCTGGGCCTCCTCGGACAGCAGGTAGTCGACGGCCTTCTTCGCGGCCTCGTCCTGCCCGCTGCTGCCCAGCACGCCGACGCCGGCGGCGTTGACCAGGGCGCCGGGGTCGCCGCCGGGCAGGAAGTGGATCCTGGCCGTGACCTTGTCCTCGCCCTCCTCGGCGGCCTTCTCGTACCAGTAGTAGTGGTTGATCAGGCCGAGGGAGACCTCGCCGGAGTCGACCGCGTCGAGCACGGCGGTGTTCTTGGCGTACTCCTTGGGCTGGTTGGCCTTGAAGTCCTTCAGCCAGGTACGGGTGGCGTCCTCCCCCTCGAGGACGCGCATGCCGGTGACGAACGCCTGGAAGGAGGCGTTGGTGGGGGCGTAGCCGACCTTGCCCTTCCACTCCGGTTCCGTCAGCTCGTGCACGCTGTCGGGGACGTCGTCCGCGTCGACGTCGTCGGCGTTGTAGGCGATCACCCGGGCGCGTCCGGAGACGCCGACCCAGTCGCCCTCGCTCCCGCGGAACGCCTTGTCCACCTTCTCCAGGGACTTCTCCGGCAGCTTCGCCAGCGCGCCCGCGTCGGACAGCGCGCCGAGTGCGCCCGCGTCCTGGGAGAAGAACAGCCCGGCCTTGGTCCGCTCGCCCTCCTCGAGGATCTGCGCGGCCAGTTCGGCGCTGTCGCCGTAGCGCACCTGCACGTCGACGCCCGTGGACTTCTCGAGCTTCTCGATCAGGGGGGCGATGAGCTTCTCGTTGCGGCCGGAGTAGACGACCAGCTCGTCCGCCGCCGCCTCCCCGCCGCCGGCGCCGTCCTGGCTGCCGCCGCCGCAGGCGGCCAGAGCGGGAAACAGTGCGGCGGCCGCGGCGAGCGCGGCGATTCGCCGTACGGGGGTGCGGGGCATGCCGGTGCCTTTCTGAAGGCGCCCTGCCGCACCGGCGGGGTGTGCCGGAGAAGGCCAGGGGCGGGGTCGTTCCTCTGCCTTCTCATGACTAAGGTAATGCTTACCTAAAGTCAACCCAAAAGGACCGTATATCCGCCCTGGCCAGGTGTCATCTCCGTCACTCGCCATGCCGCGTCATGCCGTGTCGCGCCGCCAAGCCCGCCCCGCCCGCGCCGCACCGCCCGCGCCGGACCGGGGCTTCGCTCACTGCTGGGGCAGCGCGTCGCCCTGCACGGCCTGGACGTCCAGTTCGACCTTCACCGTGGTGCCGATCGCGGCGATCCCGGCCTGTACGACCTGGTTGAAGTTCATCGCGAAGTCGGAGCGGTGCAGTTCGGTCGTGGCGCGGAAGGCCGCGCGCACCCCGCCCCACGGGTCGGGACCGGTCCCCAGGTAGGCCAGGTCCAGGGCCACCGGTCGGACGACTCCGTTCAGCGTCAGCTCGCCGTGCACCGTCCAGCGGTCGGGCCCGGCCGGGACCACCGACGAACTGCGGTAGAGGATCTGCGGGTTGCGTTCGACGTCCAGGAAGTCCGCGGAGCGCAGGTGGGCGTCGCGCACCGCGTTGCCGGTGTCGATGCTTGCCGCCTCGACGGCCGCCGAGACCGACGACTCCTCCGGCGTGCCGCCGATCTCGATCCGTCCGGCGAAGCGGGGGAAGCGGCCGTGCACGCTGGAGATCCCCAGGTGCTGGGCGACGGCGCCGACCGAGGAGTGCGCCGGGTCGATCGTCCACGTCCCGGGCGGCGGCAGCTGTGTGCCGCCGAGCCGGGAGAGCACCACCGTGCCGACGCGGGCCGTACCGGACGCCGGGACCACGGCGGTCGCGGCGGCCGGCGCGTAGCCGACGGCGGTCACGATCACCGTGTACGCGCCGGGGGGCAGCGGTGCGGTGCGCACCGTGCCGTCGGGGTCGGCCGGGGTGCGGGAGACCTGGGCGCCCGCCGCGTCGGTGACCGTGAGTACCGCGTGCTGCACCGCCCAGCCGTCCTTGGTCAGGATCCGGGCGGAGATCCCCGGCGCACTCCCGTTCCCGCCCCGGCCCGCGCCGCCCGTGCCGTTCCCGCCGCTCGTCGTCGCTGCTGTCACCACGTGCTTCCTCTCGCACAACGGGAGTCCGGCGGGCGGCGGTGAACGCCCCGGCGCACCGCCGCCCGCCGGACTCCTCGGCTCTTTCCCCGGCCCGGCCGTCCCGTCCTCGCGGAGGGCCGGGCCGGGGACGGTCACTCGGCGGGGTGGCCGAGCTCCACGTCGAACGCCTCCTCGCCGCCGCCGGTGACCGTCAGCGCGCCGGCGACCGGCGGGTACCCGGAAGCGGTCAGCGTGTACTCGCCGGCGTCGAGGTCGGCGAAGGCGTAGGCGCCGTCCTCTCCGGTGCGGGCGGAGCCGACCACGGTGCCCGTGGCGTCGATCAGCGTGACGCGGGCGTCGGCCAGGGGCCGTCCGTCGTGCGCGGCGCGGACCGTGCCCTGCACCTTGGCGCCGGGCAGCAGCTCGACCTCGACCCGCGTGGTCCCGGTGCCCTCTATGGCGACCGGCACGGCCGCCGGGCGGTGTCCCGCGGCGGTGACCGCGAGGGTGAAGGTGCCGGAGACCAGCTCCCCGAAGAGGAACCCGCCGTCCGGGCCGGTCGTGCCGGTGGCCAGCACCTCGCCGCGCACGTCGGTCACCACGACCATGGCGCCCGCCACGGGTGCGCCCGCGCCCGTGCCCCCGGCCGCGCTGCGCACCGTGCCGGCCAGGCCGCCGGTGCCGGCGAGCAGGACGTCGTGGACGAGCGGTCCGTCGCCGACCACGACGGTGGAGGCCTGCGGCTGGTGGCCGTCGGCGGCCGCGATCAGCACGTACGAGCCGGCGCCCGGCACGGGAAGCTCGTACGAGCCGTCGCCGTGGGCGGTGGCACGGCCGAGCTGGCGGCCGGTCAGCGAGATGAGGGTCAGGGTGGCCCGGGCGACGGGCGCGCCCTCACCGCTGCGGACGTGGCCGGTGATCCCGGTGCCGGAGCCGGGGGCACTGTCGCCGTCGCCGTCGGCGCTGTCCAGGGCCACCGGGGAGGCGGCCGTCAGCAGCTCGGCCGCGGCGCTGCCGTCCGGCCTCGCGGCGGACGGCACCGGCTCGGCGGCGGTGCGGGGCCCCGGGGTGCGGGACGGGGCGTGCCCGGCCGCGGTCACCACGGCCGCGGTCTCCGCGGTCCCCGCGGCCGCCGCCACGGGGGCGCCGGACGCGGCGTCCTTGCCCTCCGCGCCCTCCGCGGCCTGTTGCATGCTGCTGCTCGTCCTCAGCGGCACTTCCTTGACGAAGAGCAGGAGGAGGAGGGCGACCAGGGCGGCCGGGGCGGCGACCAGGAAGATGTCGGCGATGCCGTCGCCGTAGGCGCTCTCGACGACCGTGCGCACCGGGGCCGGCAGGGCGGACATGTCCGGGATGGTGCCGGAGCCGTCACCGCCCTTGATGCCCAGGGCGGCCAGTCCGTCCTTCATGTAGTCGGTCACCCGGTGGCCCAGGACTGCTCCGAGCGCGGAGACGCCGACCGCGCCGCCGAGGGTGCGGAAGAAGGCGACGGCGGAGCTGGCCGAGCCGAGGTCCTGGGGGGCCACCTGGTTCTGGGTGGCCAGCACCAGGTTCTGCATCATCATGCCGACACCGATGCCGACGAGGCCCATGAAGAGGGCGACCTGCCAGTAGTCGGTGTCGTGGTGGATCGTGCCGAGCAGGCCGAGGCCCGCGGTGAGCAGCACGCCGCCGGAGATCAGCCACGCCTTCCAGCGGCCGGTGCGGGTGATGACCAGGCCGGAGACGGTGGAGGAGAGGAACAGCCCCGCGATCATCGGGATGGTCAGCACGCCCGACATGGTGGGCGACTCGTTCCGCGCCAGCTGGAAGTACTGGCTGAGGAAGACGGTCCCGCCGAACATGCCCAGGCCCACGAAGAGGCTGGCGGCCGAGGTCAGGCTGATGGTGCGGTTGCGGAACAGCCTCAGCGGGATGATCGGTTCGGCGGCCCTGGACTCGACCAGCACGAAGACCACGGCGAGGAGGACCGATCCGCCCACCATGGCGGCGGTCTGCCAGGAGAGCCAGTCGTACTTGTCGCCGGCCAGGGAGACCCAGATGAGCAGCAGGCTGACCGAGGCGGTGATGAAGAAGGCGCCGGCCCAGTCAATCTTCACGTCGCGCTTGAGGACCGGGAGCCTGAGGGTCTTCTGCAGCACGATCAGGGCTATGACGGCGAAGGGGGCGCCGACGTAGAAGCACCAGCGCCAGCCGAGCCAGTCGGTGTCGACGATCACGCCGCCGATGAGCGGGCCGCCCACGGTGGCCACGGCGAAGGTCGCGCCGAGGTAGCCGCTGTAGCGGCCGCGCTCGCGCGGGGAGATCATCGCCGCCATGATCACCTGGGACAGCGCGGTCAGGCCGCCGGCCCCGATGCCCTGGACGACGCGGAAGGTGATGAGGGTGCCGATGTTCTGCGACAGGCCGGCCAGGAGGGAGCCCGTGACGAAGACGATCAGCGACGTCTGGACCAGGACCTTCTTGCTGGTGAGGTCGGCCAGCTTGCCCCACAGCGGGGTGGAGGCGGTCGTGGCCAGCAGGGCGGCGGTCACCACCCAGGTGTAGGCGCTCTGGCCGCCGCCCAGGTCGGAGATGATCCGGGGGAGGGCGTTGGAGACGATCGTGGAGGACAGGATCGCCACGAACATGCCGAGCAGCAGCCCGGACAGCGCCTCCATGATCTGTCGGTGCGTCATGGGAGCGGCGTGCGAGCCTGCTTCCCGCGCACCGGGCGGTGCGGTCTGTGCCATCGTGTTCCTTTGCCTGGTCACCTGGTGGTCGTCTGGTCCGCCGGGGGGCGGGTCGTACGGTTCGCCGTGTGCGTCCGGCGGCACTCGAGGCTCTCGTCCAGCCGTGCGAGCAGTTCGGTGAGGAGCCTGACGTCGTGGTCGGACCACGACCGGAGGCTGTCGGCCAGTGCGTCGGTGCACCGGAGGGAGGCCTCCTGGAGGACCTGCTCGCCGCGCGGCTCGATGCACAGCAGCCGCGACCTCTTGTCCTGAGGGTCCGGCCGCCGGCTCGTCCAGCCGTTCGCCGCGAGGTGCGCGACGTGCCGGCTGGCGACCGACGGATCCACGCCGAGCAGCTCGGTGAGTCTGCTCAGCCGCATCTCGCCGTGCTGCTTCAGGATCGCCAGCACCGTGATCGAGGCGGGCGGGCTGTCGGACGGCAGTGTGCGGTCGAAGGCCTTCTTGACCGCACCCAGGGTGCTGAGCTGTCCCGCGAGGCGGGAGCATTCCTGCTTCGTTGCCACGGCACCCCCTTACTGGTTGCCTCAAGCAACTTTATGATTGGTTAGTTGCTGCAGGCAAATTGATTCGGGGCTTCCCGGGTAAAGATCCGTAAAAGGGACTGCCCGGCCTCCGTCAAGGAGCCGGGCAGGGAGCGGCACGGCCGCGAACCGGAGCCCCGGGCCGCGTCGCGGGCGACGCACGGACGACGCACGGACGATGCATGGACGACGCACGGACACCTGCGGCACGGACCGCGGTGGAGAAGGAGCGCACCGAGAGGGGCGGCGCGGGCGGATTCCCTCTGCCGCCCCGGGGCGGGATCGGTGTTCCGTCCGTGCCCCGGGGTTCGTTAAAGTCCTCTCCCATGGCTGACAACAACATCGACCCCGCCGGCAGCACCCAGATGTTCCGGGCGTTCGTCGAAGAGCAAGAGCCCGCCGCCGCGGTGGACGCCGGAGCGGGGAAGCGCACCGGCATGGTCGTGGTCGGCGTCGTCGCCGCAGTGGCCGTGCTCGCCGCCGTGGTCTGGCTCGCCCTGTCGTGAAACCGGCGGACCGGGAGCGGACCCACCGGGACCGGTGAACCACCGGTGAGGGCCCGGAGCCGGCGGCCGGCCGTACGGCCGGCCGCCGGCTCCGGGCCCTCACTCTGTCGGGAGCCTCACTCCTCGGCGATCAGGCCCTGCCTCAACTGGGCCAGGGTGCGGGTGAGCAGGCGGGAGACGTGCATCTGGGAGATGCCGACCTCCTCGCCGATCTGGGACTGCGTCATGTTGGCGAAGAAGCGCAGCATGATGATGCGCCTCTCGCGGGGCGGCAGCTGGGCCAGCAGCGGCTTGAGGGACTCGCGGTACTCCACGCCCTCCAGCGCCGTGTCCTCGTAGCCGAGGCGGTCGGCCAGCGAGCTCTCGCCGTCCTCCTCGGGCGGGGGCGAGTCCAGGGAGCTGGCGGTGTAGGCGTTGCCCACGGCGAGCCCGTCGACCACGTCCTCCTCGGACACCCCGAGGTGGGCCGCCAGTTCGGGGACGGTCGGGGAGCGGTCCAGGGTCTGGGCCAGTTCGTCGCCGGCCTTGGTCAGGGCCAGGCGCAGCTCCTGCAGACGGCGCGGCACGCGCACCGACCAGCTGGTGTCCCGGAAGAAGCGCTTGATCTCGCCGACCACGGTGGGCATGGCGAACGTCGGGAACTCCACGCCCCGGTCGCAGTCGAAGCGGTCGATCGCCTTGATCAGACCGATCGTGCCGACCTGGACGATGTCCTCCATCGGCTCGTTGCGGCTGCGGAACCTCGACGCCGCGTAGCGCACCAGGGGGAGGTTCAGCTCGATCAGGGTGTCGCGCACGTAGGTGCGTTCGGGCCCGTCCTCGGTCAGTGCGGCGAGCCGCAGGAACAGGGAGCGGGACAGGGTCCGGGTGTCGATGGCTTCGCTGACAGGGGTGCCGTGCGGCACCTCGGGCTCGACGCTCGCCTCAGGGCTGCCCAGTTCGACGGACATGCCACCCCCTTGTGGTCGCGGACGGGACGCGATCGGCGTTCCTCCACCTGAATACCGGCGCGGGGACCGTGCCAAACACACTTCCTGCGGAATGTCATATGTCGGCAACACTGCGTAGCGTCAAGTCGACATGTCAGGGCGGTGCGATTCACCTGTGACGGTTACGGTTCGATCTGATTTGCCGATCTCAGACGGGCGAAGCTTCTCGACAGCAACCGGGACACATGCATCTGCGAGACGCCCAGCCGGTCGCTGATCTGCGACTGCGTCAGGTTGCCGAAGTACCGCAGCATGAGGATGTGCCTCTCCCGTTCGGGGAGCTGCACCAGCAGGTGCCGCACGAGGTCGCGGTGCTCCACGCCGTCGAGCGCCGGGTCGTCGTAGCCGAGCCGTTCCAGCAGCCCGGGGTGGCCGTCACCCTCCTGCGCGGCCTCCAGTGACGTGGCGTGGTACGCCCGCCCGGCCTCCAGGCAGGCCAGGACCTCCTCCTCCTCCAGTTTCAGGCTCGCGGCGATCTCGGCGGTCGTGGGCGAGCGCCCGTGGGCCGTCGTCAGGTCCTCGATGGCGCCGCTGACCTGCACCCACAACTCGTGCAGCCGGCGCGGCACGTGGACGGTGCGCACGTTGTCCCGGAAGTAGCGCTTGATCTCCCCGACGACGGTCGGCATGGCGAAGGTCGGGAACTGCACCCCGCGTCCGGGGTCGAAGCGGTCAATGGCGTTGATCAGGCCGATGGTGCCGACCTGGACGACGTCCTCCATGGGCTCGCTGCGGCTGCGGAACCTCGACGCCGCGTAGCGCACCAGGGGCAGGTTGGCCTCGATCAGGGCGGTCCGGACCCGGGCGTGCTCCGTGGTGCCGGGTTCGAGGCCGGACAGCTTCTCGAAGAGGACCTGGGTGAGGGCTCGCGCATCGGCCGTTCTCGTACTGCGCGGAGGTGCGGTGCGGGCCTGCGCGGACATACCACCCCTCGATCCACGACAAATGATCCGGCAAAAGCGGTCATAGCATCACAAGCCGGTGCACCGTCTGCAAGCACCCGGCCACACCGTGTTGGTGACCGGCGGCCGGGGGCTGCGGGGCGGGAGGTCCGCGGAGGGCTCAGATCTCGAAGTCGGCGACGACCCAGGTCGCGTACTCGGCCCAGTGCGCGACCGCCGCCCGGTGGGCCGGGTGCTCGGCGTACGCCTTCAGGGCATCCGCGTCGGCCACGGAGGAGTTGATGGCGAAGTCGTACGCGATCGGCCGGTCGCTGATGTTCCAGCCGCACTCCCAGGACTCCAGGGCCGGCACGAGGGGCCCCAGCTCCCGGAAGAGACGTGCCCCCTCGGCCACTCGGGGCTCGTCACGGCCGACGCCCTCGTTCAGCTTGAACAGCACCAGGTGGCGGATCACTTCGGGCTCCTTCTCAGTTGACCAGGGCGGTCATGAAGTCGCCCACGCCCCGGGCCGCGCTGGATATGCCCTCGAAGCCTATCTGCACCAGGTCCGCCGCCCGCGCGGGCGAGTTGATGATGGTGTAGAGCACGAAGACGGCGAGGACGTAGACCGTCAGCTTCTTCGCCTGTGCCATCCCCGGTCTGCCTCCCCGCGCGGAGCCCGTGCCCATGATCCCGTCGTGCAGTGGCGCGAGTCTAACCGCCGGAACGGCCGCCGAGGGAGCCCCGGAGGCACGGGAACCCGCCCCGGCCCCGCCGGGCGCCCTTCCGCCCGGCGGACACGCCAGAGGCCCCGCCGGTGCCGGCGGGGCCTCTGGTCTGCGAGCGGTAGCGGTGGGATTTGAACCCACGGAGGAGTTGCCCCCTCACACGCTTTCGAGGCGTGCTCCTTAGGCCGCTCGGACACGCTACCGAGAGGAATCCTAGCGGACGCCGGGGAGTGCTCCGAAATCGGTTTCCGCGGCGGCCTCCCCGCGGTCGCCCGCGGCGTCCCGGTGGCCGTCGAAGAAACCGGTCAGCAGGGCCGAGCACTCCTCTGCCAGCACCCCGTGCACGACCTGCGGCCGGTGGTTGAGCCGGCGGTCGCGCACCACGTCCCACAGCGAACCCGCCGCGCCCGCCTTCTCGTCGACCGCCCCGAAGACCACCCGGTCCAGCCGGGACAGCACGATGGCGCCCGCGCACATCGTGCACGGTTCCAGGGTCACCACCAGGGTGCAGCCGGACAGCCGCCAGTCGCCCGGCCGCCGTCCCGCCGCCTCCCCGGCCGCGCCGAGGGCGCGGGCCGCCCGGCGGACGGCCAGCACCTCGGCGTGCGCCGTCGGGTCGCCCACGGCCTCGCGCTCGTTGTGGCCCCGTCCGATCACCGAGCCGTCCGGGCCCAGCACCACCGCGCCCACCGGCACGTCGCCGGTGGGCGGGGCCAGCGCGGCCTCGGCCAGCGCCAGGCGCATCGGCGCGCGCCAGCGGTCGCGCACCGGATCGGGTCGGCGGACGGGGGGGACACGTTCCATGCACACCAGTGTCGGCCATGCCGCGGGCCGTCGGGCCGTACCCCCGCCCGGTCGTACCCCCGCCCGGTCGTGCGGTCCGCGCCGTCGCGGCCGGGGGCAGAGGGGCGGGTCCGGGGTTCCCGGGCCGGGGCGTGCCGCTAGCGGACGGCCTCCAGGACGTCCGCGCAGCCCAGGGCCTCGGCGACGGCGGCCATCGCCTCCCCGGTGAGGGCGCTGCTCCTGCTCAGCGCCAGCAGCTCCTTCTCCGGCAGGCCGTGGTCGGCCAGGAGGCCGGCCTCCCCGATGGGCCCGACCGGGACCGGGTCGTCGTCCGGGGCGGCCCCGTCCTCCTCTCCGTCCTCGGTCCCGTCCAGGTCGACCAGGACGTCGAGGTCGTCGGGATCGCGGCCGAGCAGTTCGTCCGTCAGGAGGATCTCCCCGTACGAACTGCGGGCTGCGGCCGCCGCGTCCGAGACGTAGATCCGGGGGTCCTCCTCGCCGTCCACCCGCACGACGGCGAACCAGGAGTCCTCCTGCTCGATGAAGATCAGTACCGATTCCTCGTCGACGGAGGCTTCACGTGCCAGGTCGGCCAGGTCGGCGAGGGTTTCCACGTCGTCGAGCTCGGTTTCGCTCGCCGCCCATCCATCAGGGGTGAGCGCGAGCAGTGCGGCGAAGTACACCGTGACTCTCCCACTAGGTCCTAGGTGTGCCGGATCGATGCGGACGGGAGCCCGCCCACTCGGCATCGTGGCAGAAAGTCGCGCGATGCGAAGCCTCTTCCGCGCTGCGTCGTGCCGGGTGTTTCTACGTAACCCCTACCAGCGGAACGTGCGCATGCGCATCTGCTGGCGCATGCGCGCGGCCCGGGCCCGGCGCGGCTGCACGCGCGCACGCAGCTCCTTGGCCTCGTTGAGTTCCCTCAGGAAGATCGCCCGCCGCCGTCGGCGGTCCGCCTCCCGCTCCTCGTGCGTGCGCTCCTCGCTCTCGCGACCCGCGCCGCCTGTCCCGTCGGCCATGGTCACCACCCGGTTCGTCGGCCTGCTCGGCGGTACGGGCACACCTTCCCCCGAAGCGGTGATTTGATGCCACCGGGCTGGTGAGGGCGGCGGTCCCCCGGCTCGGCTAGGGTTTTCCACCATGCGGATCCACGTTGTCGACCACCCCCTGGTCGCGCACAAGCTGACCACCCTGCGCGACCGGCGCACCGACTCCCCGACGTTCCGGCGGCTGGCCGACGAGCTGGTGACCCTGCTCGCCTACGAGGCCACCCGCGACGTGCGCACGACCGTGGTCGGCATCGAGACGCCCGTCGCGCCCACCACGGGCGTGCGGCTCTCCCACCCGCGTCCGCTGGTGGTGCCGATCCTGCGGGCGGGCCTGGGCATGCTCGACGGCATGGTCCGCCTGCTGCCCACCGCCGAGGTCGGCTTCCTGGGCATGGTGCGCAACGAGGAGACGCTGGAGGCGTCCACCTACGCCACCCGGATGCCGGACGACCTGTCCGGGCGCCAGGTGTACGTGCTCGACCCGATGCTGGCCACCGGCGGCACCCTCGTCGCCGCGATCGACCTGCTGATACAGCGCGGCGCGGACGACGTGACGGCGATCTGCCTGCTGGCCGCTCCGGAGGGCGTCGCGCTGATGGAGCGCGAGCTGGCGGGGAAGCCGGTCACCGTGGTGACCGCGTCGGTGGACGAGCGCCTGGACGAGAACGGCTACATCGTGCCCGGTCTCGGCGACGCGGGCGACCGCCTCTACGGCGCGGCCGAGGGCTGACCGGCCCGGTCCGGCCCCTGCCGCACGCATCCCCCGGCCGGGGGTCGCCCCGGGCCCGGGGGATGCGCCTTCCGGCGGGGCTCAGCAGCCCTCGACGGGAGAGGGGGAGGGCGAGACCAGCGCGGCGAGTTCCTTCTCGGCCTCCTTGACGGGGGCGAGTCCGGTGAACGCCTTGCCGATCATGAGGTCCACCGACGGGTCCTCGTGCCTGTCGATGATGTCGGTGCGCGCACCGGCGAGGTGCGTGCCGAGCAGCTTCAGGGCCCGCTCGGCCCCGGGGCCGCCCAGCAGCAGCGCCGACTCCTTGACCTTCTTGTCGTACTTGGCGGGGGCGTTGTCCACCTCGCCGATCGCGAAGCCGCGCTTCTCCAGTGCTTCCGCGGTCTTCTTGGCCAGACCGTCCTTCGTCGTGGCGTTGTAGATGTTGACCTTCACCTTGCCCGGCTTCGGCAGCGCGATCGCCGAGGCCGAGGGGGACGGGGAGGGCGGGGTGACGCACGCGGCGCGCTTGGAGGCGGCGCCCGTGCCGGCTCCGCCGCCGGTGAAGACGTCCAGCAGTTGGACGGTTCCCCAGCCCAGCAGTCCCACCGTGCAGACCGCCGCCGCGGCCAGCACGACGATGCGGCGCCGGTTGCGTGGACGGCGCATGCGCGGGTACTGGTTGCCGGTGATTCTGTACTTCCCGCCCATACCGGGGGGAGTGAGCATGCTCATGGTCGCAGTCGCCCCCTGGGCGGGCAGCAGGGACAGTGGGGCATCAGATTAATCCGATGAAGTGCCGCAACGTAATAAATGATCATTGTGTTGCGTGCTGGCACCCGAAAGGACGCACCGAGGACCCCGCACCGCGCCGGGGCGCGCGGAAGGAGCACGGCGACCCGCGCCCGGCCGCGCCGTGCCCGGCGGCCTCGCCGTCCGGGAGTCCCCGCGGGCCTCAGCCCAGTTCGAGGACGCGCGCGTGCAGCACCTGGCGCTGCTGCAGCGCCGCCCGCACCGCGCGGTGCAGCCCGTCCTCGAGGTACAGGTCGCCCTGCCACTTCACCACGTGCGCGAACAGGTCGCCGTAGAACGTCGAGTCCTCCGCGAGCAGCGTCTCCAGGTCCAGTTGCTGCTTGGTGGTGACCAACTGGTCGAGGCGCACCGGGCGCGGTGCGACATCCGCCCACTCACGGGTGCTGGAGCGGCCGTGGTCGGGATACGGCCGCCCACTTCCGATGCGCTTGAAGATCACACGGAAAGCCTACCGGGCCCGGCCGTCCGGACGCAGCAACGCGGCCCGGATGTACCGGTGGACGCTCCGTGCGGGCCGTGCGGACCCCGCGGGGCGCGCGGATCCCGCCGGAATATCCACAGCCTGTGGACGGTCCGCGCCCTTGCGACAAGGGCGCGGACCGTCCGGGAACCGGCGCCGCCGGTTACTCGGTCACGCGGCCGTGGCCGTCGTGCAGCCCGCCGCCGCTGCCCGCGTCGCCGTCGGTGGGCACCGACTCGACCGGCTCGGAGAGCGTGGAGATGTCGTGGGCGTAGCGGCCCACGGCGTCGGCGATGACGTCGACGTTGACGTCGAACGCCTTCATGTCGACGTTGTCGATGTCGTCGCAGGCCTGGTGGTAGCAGGGGTCGTAGGCGACACCCGCCTCACCGCCGAACTTGGCCGCCTGCTCGGGCGTCTTGATGCCCTCGGCGCCGGTGAAGGTGCCGCCCGAGGGAATGCCGATCTCGATGAACGGGCCGTAGTCGGAGCGGCCGGTGAAGTCGGTGCCCTCGTGCGGGATCGACTTCGAGTCGAGGAAGTCGGTGATGCCCCTCTCCAGTTGGGCGGAGCCCTCGGGGCCCGCGCCCGCCCCGACGCCGTCGGAGTCGTCGCCGTCGTAGACGAAGTAGCCGGCGTTCGGCGAGGCGATCATGTCGAAGTTCAGGTACAGCTTGATCTGCGCGCGCTGCTCCTCGGACAGGCCGGCGACGTACGCCTCCGAGCCGAGCAGGCCGAACTCCTCGGCCGACCACCAGGCGAACCGCACCTTGTTGGCCGGCTTGGCCTTGCTCTTCGCCAGCTCCATGGCCACCTCGACCAGGCCCGCCGAACCGGAGCCGTTGTCGTTGATGCCCGGGCCCTCGGAGACCGAGTCCAGGTGGGCCCCGAGCATCACCGTCCGGTCGGCCGAGCCGCCGCGGGTCTCGGCCGTGAGGTTGTAGGTGGTGCGGTCCTCGCGCAGCTCGCGGATGTCGAGGGTCACCTCGACCCCGCCCTGCGCGGCCTCGGCGGCGAGCGCCTCCCCGTCGGCCATGCTCACCCCGCCGGTCGGGATCCGGCCGGCCCCGGGGTCGCCGATGGTGCCGTTCAGGGCGCCGTCGGTGTTGTTGTAGATCACCGCGCCGACCGCTCCGGCATCGGCGGCCGCGGCCTGCTTCTGGGCGAAGCTGCAGGTGCCGCGCTTGACCAGCGCGATCTTCCCGGTGAACGTGTCGGAGGCGTAGTCGTCGGCCTCGCAGCCGGTGGCGTTCCCGGCCGGCAGCGCGGCCAGCGGGGCGGTGATCCCGCCCTCGGGCCCACTGGCCGTGTAGGTCATCAGCTTGATCGGGACCTCGCGCGGCGAGGGCGAGACCACCTGCAGCTTCTCGGCGATCGTCTCGGTGTAGACGTAGTCGAACGCCTGCCGCTCCACCTTGTACCCGGCGGCCTTCATCAGCGCCTCGATGTACGCCACGGACATGTCGTGGCCGGCGGATCCTGCGACGCGGGTGCCGTCGTTGCGGTCGGCTATCGCCTGGAAGACCTTCAGGTGGCGGAAGGCGTCCTTGGCCGTCGCCCCCTTGACCAGGGTGCGGGAGAGCTTGTTCCCCTGCTGGGCGGGCGAGGGCGCGGCGGTGGCCGGGCCGGCCAGGAGCAGCGGTGCCGCTACGGCGGCCGCCGCCAGGGCGGCCGTGGCCGCGGCGGTGGCGCGGTTGCGCAAGGGCATGGGTGTTCCCTTCACGAGGGTGCAGGGCGCGTGTGGTGAGGGGACGGTAGCCGTGAGGGGTGATCTTTGTGAATAGCGGACCGGGGATCGAGGGTTTACCCCACCCGGCCGAGTGAGCCGCAGGTCGGCCCACCCGCCCGGCGGGTCACACCGGCCCCATCGGCCCCACCGGAACCGCCGCCGCGCCGCCCACGGGCCGCTACCACTACCGGGCCACCGCCGCTCCCGGGCCGTCCCCGGGCCGTCCCCGGGCCGCTACCACTACCGGGCCACCGCCGTCCCCGGGCCGTCCCCGGGCCGTCCCCGGGCCGGGGCGCACCGGGGTGGGCCGGAGGGCGGTGGCGATCAGCGGGCGCAGACCGCGACGAGGGTGTCCAGCGCCTCGCGCAGCCCCCGCGGACGCAGGGTCCCGGCGGGCGGGGTGCCGCCGGCCCACCCCGGCCCCGCCACCGCCACGGCGGGACGGGTACGCGCACCGCGCACCCCCCAGGCGGTCGCCCCCACCCGCACGGCCAGCGCGCGGTCCGCGGTGGGGCGGGACTGCGACCACAGCACGACGGCCGCCGGGCCGGTGCGGCGCACGGCCCGGTCCAGCGCCTCGGCCGGCACCGACGCGCCGAACATCCGCACCGGCAGACCGCGCTCGGCCAGCCCGGCCGCCAGCGCCTCCAACGACAGGGTGTGGGTCTCTCCCGGCGTGCAGGCCAGCAGCACCGGCGCGCCCCGCGGCCGCACCGGCGGATGCGTCACAACCCGGCGCAGCGCGGACGACACGTGCCAGGAGAGCAGGTGCTCTACCTCCACGTACCGCTCCCCGGGGCGCTCCGTGGAAGCCGCCCACTTGCGGCCCACAGCCCGCAGGGCCGGCGTGATCACGTCCTCCCAGGAGGCGACGAGGCCGTGCTCCGCGAGCACCGCCTCCAGCAGGCCGTCCACGGCGGCCGCGTCGAGACGGACCGCGGCGCCGGCCAGCCCCCGGCACTCCTGGCGGACGTTCCCCAGCGGCAGCGCGTTGCTCCCGCCGGGCCGGTGCGCCGGCGACCGGGGGCCGGTGCGCTCCGGACGCTGCGCGGGGGCAGCACCCCCCGGCGGCCGCGTCTCGTTCCCCGGCCGCACGTCGTTCCCCGGCCGCCGTGCGTCGCGGCGGCCGGGCCCGGAGGCCTGCCGGGCGGCGAGGGCCTGCCGGGCGGCCTCGGCCGGAGGGACGCCCGAGCCGGTCAGCCGGCACATCGCCTCCAGGACGGCTACGTCCGCCGGGGACCAGCGCCGGTGCCGGCCGCCCTCGCGGACCGCGGGACCGATCCCGTAGCGGCGGTCCCAGGAACGGAGCGTCGTCGGCGCGACGCCGAGCCGCCGGGCCACCGCGCCCGTGGTCAGACCTGCGGCACCGGCGTCCGGCCCCGCGCCGGCCGCGCCGGCCGCCGGGTCCGTGACCGCGCCGGTGGCCGAGTCCGCGGGGAGCGGGGTCGAGGTGTCCGCCGGACCGCCCATACGGCACAGCGTACGACGCAGGAACGGTGCGAGCCGCCGCACCCGCACGTCCTGCGTCGGTGCCTTCCCGGCCGCGGGGGACACGAGGTTCGGAGCTCCTCCGCCGTGCTGCCGACACGGAATCGGCCCCGGTTACGGGACGTGGACTGCGACCGTTGCCGGCCGAAGTACTCGGAGAGAGCTGAGTACCTGCACTCTGGCCGGCCGTGCGGCGGGCCGAAATGCTCGGGCCATGAGACAACGACCCTCAAGACTCGTCCCCCGGTTGTCGGCGACCCTCGTGCCGGCCGTGGTGGCGTCGGCGGCGTGGGCCGCATGGCTGGGCTGGGACCAGCACCGTGACGTGCAGCCCGACGGTACGACGACCGGCCCGTACGAGGCGTGGCAGGTGATCGGACTGGTGCTGACCCTGCTGGTGCCGGTGTACTGGGCGGCGTCCCGGCACCAGGTCGCAGGCGCCGTGCTCGGCACCACGGTCGGCCTGACCGCTGCCGCCTGGTACGACTGGTCGGACGACTCCAGCGGCCTCTTCGTGGTCGGCGTGGGGATGGTCATGGTGGGGAGCCTCGTCCTGACCGCCGCCGTCTCCGCCGTCATCTCCTCCCTGAAACAGGACGGACGATGACGAGCCGCGGCCGTTCCCGCCCACCGCTCCCGTGAGGCCGACCGGGACGGAAACCGGGGCGGAGAACGCCGAAGGGCCCCACCGCGGACGGTGGGGCCCTTCGACATCGTGCCCGGTGAGGCACTGGCGGAGGATACGAGATTCGAACTCGTGAGGGGTTGCCCCCAACACGCTTTCCAAGCGTGCGCCCTAGGCCTCTAGGCGAATCCTCCGCGGAGAACATTACATGGTCCTGGGGGGTGGTTGCTAACTCGATGCCGCGCGCTCCGATCGGGTAGGGTGGGCGAGGCCCCTCACGCGGCGCCATCTCGCTGAACCCCCCCAGGGCCGGAAGGCAGCAAGGGTAGGTGAGCTCTGACGGGTGCGTGAGGGGTCCTTCGTTTGTCGGTGGGGCCAGCTAACCTCGTGGACGTGTCGCTCGCCCTGTACCGCCGCTACCGTCCCGAGTCCTTCGCCGAGGTCATCGGGCAGGAGCACGTCACCGACCCGTTGCAGCAGGCGCTGCGCAACAACCGGGTCAATCACGCGTACCTGTTCAGCGGGCCGCGCGGCTGCGGCAAGACGACCAGCGCGCGCATCCTCGCCCGCTGCCTGAACTGCGAGCAGGGCCCCACGCCCAATCCCTGCGGCGAGTGCCGGTCCTGCCTCGACCTGGCGCGCAACGGCCCCGGTTCGATCGACGTCATCGAGATCGACGCCGCCTCCCACGGAGGCGTGGACGACGCCCGCGACCTGCGCGAGAAGGCGTTCTTCGGCCCGGCCTCCAGCCGCTACAAGATCTACATCATCGACGAGGCCCACATGGTCACCCCGGCGGGCTTCAACGCCCTGCTGAAGGTGGTCGAGGAGCCCCCGGAGCACCTGAAGTTCATCTTCGCCACGACCGAGCCCGAGAAGGTCATCGGCACGATCCGCTCGCGCACCCACCACTACCCGTTCCGCCTGGTGCCCCCGGGCACCCTGCGCGACTACCTCGCCGAGGTCTGCGGACGCGAGCAGATCAAGGTCGAGGACGGCGTGTACCCGCTGGTGGTGCGGGCCGGGGCCGGCTCGGTGCGCGACTCCATGTCCGTGATGGACCAGCTCCTCGCCGGCGCCGGCGAGGACGGCGTCACCTACACCATGGCCACGGCCCTGCTCGGCTACACCGACAGCGCCCTCCTCGACGACGTCGTGGACGCCTTCGCATCCGGCGACGGGGCCGCGGTCTTCGAGATCGTCGACCGGGTGATCGAGGGCGGGCACGACCCGCGCCGCTTCGTGGCCGACCTGCTGGAGCGGCTGCGCGACCTGGTCGTCCTCGCCGCCGTCCCCGACGCCGGGGAGAAGGGCCTGATCGACGCGCCCGCGGACCGGGTGGAGATCATGCAGGCCCAGGCGTCCGTCTTCGGCGCCGCAGAGCTCAGCCGCGCCGCCGACCTGGTCAGCACCGGACTGACCGAGATGCGCGGGGCCACCTCCCCCCGGCTGCAGCTGGAGCTGATCTGCGCCCGGGTCCTGCTGCCCGGCGCCTACGACGACGAGCGCTCGCTGCAGGCCCGGCTGGACAAGCTGGAGCGGCGTGCCGCACTGGGCGGCGGCCTCGGGGGAGCGGCGGGGGCGCCCGCGGCTCCGGCGGCGTACCCGCAGGCGGCGGCTCCGGCCGCGTACCCGCAGGCGGTGCCGCCCGTTCCGCAGCCGGCGGGCCCGGCCGTCCCGGACGGCGGCCGGCCCGCGGGTCCGCCCGCGCAGGCGGCTCCCGCTCCGGCGGCGGCCCAGGCGGCCGGTGCAGGGCCGGAGGCCGGGCAGGACCGCCGTCCGGGTGCCTGGCCGGGATCCACCGGCGGCGCGGCGGGCACCGCGCCCGCCGCCCGCAGGCCGGGATCCTGGCCCACGGCGGGCGGGCCGGGCCAGGGCGGGCCGGTACAGGCGTCCGACACGCCCGGGCAGACCGCCCCCGTACAGGCCGGCGCCCCCGCACAGGCCGGTGCCTCCGCGCAGGCGGCGGGACGCCCCGGCGCCTGGCCGACGGCCGCCCCGGTGGGCGGCGGGCAGCCCGGCGGCGCGGCCGCGCACACAGTGCCGTCCCCGTCGGCCGGACCGTCGCAGGCCGCCTCTCCCGGGGGCGACGCCGCACCCACGGCCGGGGCCCGCGAGGGCGCGGCCCGGGTGCGCCAGCTGTGGCCGGACCTGCTGCAGAGCGTCGCGGGCATCAAGAGGGTCACCTGGATCCTCCTCCAGCAGACCCAGGTCGTCGGTTTCGACGGCTCCACCCTGCAGGTCGGTTTCGAGCACGCGGGTGCCCGTGACGGTTTCGTCCGCGGGGGCCACGACGAGGTGCTGCGCCAGGCGGTCCGGCAGACGACGGGTGCGGACTGGCGCATCGACTGCATCGTCGACCCCGGCGGGGCTGCGGGCGGTTCCGCCGGTCCTGGCCCGGCGGGTGGCGCCGGCTTCGGCGGGGCGGCGGGCCACGGGGGCCCCGGACCGGGGGCCGGGTCCCCCGGCGGGGGCGGTTTCGGAGGCGGCGGCTTCGGCGGGGGCCGGCCGGCCCCGGCGCAGTCCGCCGACCACCGCCCGGCCGACCGGGCGGCCCCGGACCGTTCCGCGCCGCAGACGTCACCGGCCTCGCCGCCGCAGGGACCGCGTCCGGCCGAGCGGCCCGGTCCGCCCGCACCGGTGCCGGTCTCCCCGGAGGACGACATCCCGGAGGAGGACGACCCGGACCTCGTCGACTCGGCGCTGACCGGCCACGAGCTCATCGTCCGGGAGCTGGGGGCCACGGTGATCGAGGAGATCCCGCACCAGTGATCCCGCACCAGTGATCCCGTGCCGGGGCCGGTGCGGGAGGCGGCGCCGGGGTGGGGACGGGTGCGGGTCGGCCCGGGCCGGCGCGGGCCGGGAGCTGCGGTGCACCGGCCCCGGGGTGAAGCTTCGCACCGGGGCGGTCGCGGGCGCCGGGAGCACGTAGGCTCGCAGTGCGCAGGCAACAGACGACGCAAGGCAGGAGAGTCCCGTGATCCCCGGTGGCCAGCCCAACATGCAGCAGCTCCTCAAGCAGGCCCAGAAGATGCAGGAGGACCTGGCGGCGGCCCAGCAGCAGCTGGCCGAGGCGTCCGTGGAGGGTTCCGCGGGCGGCGGCCTGGTGACGGCCACCGTCAGCGGCGCCGGCGAGCTGCGGGCCCTGAAGATCTCCCCGGAGGCGGTCGACCCCGAGGACACCGAGACCCTGGCCGACCTGGTCCTGGCCGCGGTGCGCGACGCGAACGCCAGTGCCCAGCGCCTCCAGCAGGAGAAGCTCGGCCCGCTGGCCCAGGGCCTGGGCGGTGCCGGCGGCGGCATCCCCGGCCTGCCGTTCTGACCGGACGGCCCCGGAACGCAGGCAGACCCGGCGGACAGCGGCACGGCGGGCGGAGAGAGACGGAAGGCACGACGTGTACGAAGGCGTGGTCCAGGACCTGATCGACGAGCTGGGCAGGCTGCCCGGTGTGGGTCCCAAGAGTGCGCAGCGGATCGCCTTCCACGTGCTCCAGGCGGACCCCGCCGACGTGCGCAGGCTCGCCCGCGCGCTCACCGAGGTCAAGGAGCGGGTGCGCTTCTGCGCGGTCTGCGGCAACGTGGCGCAGGACGAGCGGTGCCGGGTGTGCCTGGACCCGCGGCGCGACCGGGCGGTGATCTGCGTGGTCGAGGAGCCCAAGGACGTGGTCGCGATCGAGCGCACCCGGGAGTTCCGGGGCCGCTACCACGTCCTCGGCGGGGCGATCAGCCCGATCGAGGGCGTGGGCCCGGACGACCTGAGGATCCGGGAGCTGCTGGCCCGGCTCGCCGACGGCACCGTCACCGAGCTGATCCTCGCCACGGACCCGAATCTGGAAGGGGAGGCGACAGCCACCTATCTCGCCCGTATGGTCAAACCCATGGGTTTGACAGTGACCCGGCTGGCCAGTGGTCTCCCTGTCGGGGGAGATCTTGAATATGCCGATGAGGTCACGCTCGGGCGGGCCTTCGAGGGGAGACGATTGCTCGATGTCTGACACCGTGACTGCGGAGCGGGACACGAGCGGCGGGCAGCGCCTGCCGTCGAACGATCCGGGCGAGTTCGCCGTGCAGATCGCCGACCAGGTGGAGAGTTTCGTCCTGGCGGTCGACGAGGTGGCCAAGGGCGACGAGCCGGGCAGTGCGATCTCGCTGCTGCTCCTGGAGGTCTCCCAGCTGCTGCTGGCCGGCGGCCGCCTCGGCGCGATCGAGGACGTGCTCCCCGAGGACCGCTACGAGCCGGACACCGGGCCGGAGCCGGACGGCGACGAGCTGCGCGAGCAGCTGGCCGCCCTGCTGGAGCCGATCGACGTCTACCACGAGGTCTTCGACCCCTACGCCCCCGACGAGCATCCGCAGGCGTTCCGGATCTCGGACGACCTGGCCGGGGTGGTCACCGACCTGCGGCACGGGCTGGTCCACTACCGGGCCGGACGTGTCGCCGAGGCGCTGTGGTGGTGGCAGTTCTCGTACCTGTCCAACTGGGGCGCGACGACCACGGCTGTCCTGCGCGCCCTCCAGTCGCTCGTGGCCCACGTGCGGATGAACAGTCCGCTGGGCGACCCGCCGGCCATCGCCGACACCGACGACGACGGCCTCACCGACGAGCAGCTCGGGGCCGCGGCCGGTGCCGTGATGGCGGCCGAGCTGGGCGTGCACGCGGACGGCCGCTGAGACGGTGCCCGGGGCGCCGGGAGGCCGCGGTTCCAGCCGCGGCCTCCCGGCGCCCCGGCGTTTCCGCCTGCTTCCGGCGGGTCCGTGAGCGGGTGCGCGAGCGGGTCCGTGATCTCCCGGTTCGCGCCCTGTTAGGGACTGCCGGTACCGGGTAGGCGACGAACGGGCTGCGTGTGGCGCCGTTCACATTCGGGATTGGCCGGGCCCGGCCGGGGCAGGAGGGCCCCTCGAGCGGGCGTCGCGACGGGGCGGCGCGTGACCGTCCTGTTCCGCCGGGTGGGCCGTGTGTCCACCATGCGACATGTCCGGGGCGTTTTACGTCCGCTCGGTAAAATGAGCCGATTGCCACACACAACAGTTGCGAGGAGCGCACGTGGGCCTTGTCGTGCAGAAGTACGGAGGCTCCTCCGTTGCGGATGCCGAGGGCATCAAGCGGGTTGCCAAGCGGATCGTCGACGCCAAGAAGAGCGGCCACCAGGTCGTCGTCGTGGTGTCCGCGATGGGCGACACGACGGACGAGCTGATCGACCTGGCGCAGCAGGTGTCGCCGATTCCCGCGGGCCGGGAGTTCGACATGCTGCTGACGGCGGGTGAGCGGATCTCGATGGCGCTGCTGGCGATGGCGATCAGGAACCTCGGTCACGAGGCCCTGTCGTTCACCGGCAGCCAGGCCGGAGTCATCACCGACTCGGTCCACAACAAGGCGAGGATCATCGACGTCACGCCCGGCCGCATCAAGGACGCGGTCGACAAGGGCGCGATCGCGATCGTCGCCGGCTTCCAGGGTGTGTCCCAGGACAGCAAGGACATCACCACCCTGGGCCGCGGCGGCTCCGACACCACCGCGGTGGCGCTGGCGGCCGCGCTGGACGCCGAGGTGTGCGAGATCTACACCGACGTCGACGGCGTGTTCACTGCCGACCCGCGGGTGGTGAAGAAGGCCCGCAAGATCAACGAGATCCCCTACGAGGACATGCTCGAGCTCGCGGCCAGCGGCTCCAAGGTGCTGCACCTGCGCTGCGTCGAGTACGCCCGCCGTTACGACATCCCGATCCACGTGCGGTCCTCGTTCTCGGGGCACACCGGCACCTGGGTCCGCAACCAGCCCGAAGGAGCAGGCATGGAGCAGGCGATCATCTCCGGGGTCGCCCACGACACGTCCGAGGCCAAGATCACGGTCGTCGGAGTGCCGGACAAGCCCGGTGAGGCCGCGGCCATCTTCCGTGCCGTGGCGGACGCCGAGCTCAACATCGACATGGTGGTGCAGAACGTCTCCGCCGCCTCCACCGGGCTCACCGACATCTCCTTCACCCTGCCGAAGACCGACGGGCACCGGGCCATGGAGGCCCTCACCAAGGCGCAGGCCACGATCGGCTTCGACTCGCTGCGCTACGACGACCAGATCGCCAAGATCTCCCTGGTCGGCGCCGGCATGCGCTCCCACCCGGGCGTGACCGCCGCGTTCTTCGAGGCGCTGTCCAACGCGGGCGTGAACGTGGAGCTGATCTCCACCTCGGAGATCCGCATCTCGGTCGTCACCCGCGCCGACGACATGAAGGACGCGGTCACCGCACTGCACACCGCGTTCGGCCTCGACAGCGACAGCGACGAGGCGGTCGTCTACGGCGGCACCGGACGATGAGGCCGGACGGCCGAAAACCCACCCTCGCCGTCGTCGGTGCCACCGGTGCCGTCGGCGGCGTGGTGCTGGAACTGCTCTCCACCCGCCACGACGTGTGGGGGCGGATCCGGCTGGTGGCCTCCGAGCGCTCCGCGGGCCGCAGGCTCGTGGTGCGGGGGGAGGAGACCGAGGTCGAGGCCCTCTCCGAGGAGGCGTTCCGCGGAGTGGACGTCGCGGTCTTCGACGTCCCCGACGAGGTCTCGGCCCGGTGGGTGCCGGTCGCGGCCGCCGCGGGCGCGGTGGTGGTCGACAACTCGGCGGCCTTCCGTCGGGACGGGGACGTGCCGCTGGTCGTCCCCGAGGTGAACGCGGCGGCCGCCCGCAGCCGCCCCCGCGGGATCGTCGCCGGCCCCGGCTGCACGACCCTGGCGATGATCGTCGCGCTGGGCGCGCTCCACCAGGAGTTCGGCCTCACCGAACTGGTCGTCTCCTCCTACCAGGCGGCCTCCGAGGCCGGCCGGGCCGGCGCGGAGACCCTGCGGTACCAGCTGGTCAAGGTCGGCGGCACAGACCTGGGCAGCCTTCCCGGCGACGTGCGGCGCACGGTCGGCGACTACGGCCCCTTCCCGGCGCCGCTGGCCCTCAACGTGGTGCCGTGGGCCGGCGCCTGGGAGGAGGGCGGCTGGTCCTCGGAGGAGACGGGGATCCGCGAGGAGTCCCGGAGGATCCTGGGGCTGCCCGGCCTGCGGGTGACCGCGACCTGCGTGCGCGTGCCCGTCGTCACCGCGCACTCGGTCAGCGTGCACGCGCGGTTCGAGAACGAGGTCACCGTGGAGCGTGCGCACGAGATCCTCAGCAGCGCCCCCGGAGTGGTGCTGTACGACGACCCGGCCCGGGGCGAGTTCCCGACCCCGGCGGACGTGGTGGGCACCGACCCGGCCTGGGTCGGCCGGGTGCGCCGCTGCCCGGACGACCCGAACGCCCTGGGGCTGTTCGCCTGCTGCGACAACCTGCGCAAGGGCGCCGCGCTGAACGCCGTCCAGATCGCCGAGACCGTCGCGGCGGAACTCGCCGCGGAGGCCTGAACCCGCGGAGGTCTGAACCCGCGAACGCCTGAACCCGCGGGGGCCCGGGCCCCCGCGGTCAAGATCATCCGGCTGACTTCCCGGGCTGCTTGAAATACAGTCGGACCCCGGTCGAGAATTTCGTCTCCCGCGCTCTGCAACCGACAGGGGGTGGGGGGCGTCCGTGTCTGTGCCTGCGCATAACCTGCGTGTGAGCCCTGGACGGGTGGCGACATGGGGAGAGTTGTTACGCATGGGGACGTTTCACGGCCAACCGAAAATCGCGCCCGGGGCGTACAACCCTGAGGGGGTAACGGTTGTCCAACATGCGTGGCAGAGGTACTCGGGATCGAAACAGCTCTGGGCGGCGGTTTGGCAGCGCCCCCGCGCAGCCGGCGCGCAAACAGCGGGATGCCCGTGATAGCGCCGTGGCCCGCCGTGCGCGTCACTGCTGAGCGGGAGGGCACCGAGGGCGCCGCAGCTGCGGGCACCACGGTGGACCACCTCACCGAGACCTACCGCGCCCACTACCGGTCCCTCCTCGGACTGGCCGCCCTGCTGCTGGACGACACCGCGTCCTGCGAGGACGTCGTCCAAGAGGCGTTCATCCGCGTCCACTCCGCACGCAAGCGGGTGCGCGACCCCGAGAAGACCCTGGCCTACCTGCGCCAGACGGTCGTCAACCTCTCCCGCTCCGCGCTGCGCCGCCGCATCCTCGGCCTGAAGCTGCTCTCCAAACCGATGCCGAACATGGCCAGCGCCGAGGAGGGGGCCTACGACCAGCTCGAGCGCGACCAGCTGATCCAGGCGATGAAGGGGCTCCAGCGCCGCCAGCGCGAGGTCCTCGTCCTGCGGTACTTCTCCGACATGACCGAGGCCCAGGTGGCCGAGACCCTGGGCATATCGGTCGGTTCCGTCAAGGCGTACGGCTCCCGGGGGCTGGCGGCCCTGCGCATAGCCATGGGAGCCACGGCATGACCGACGACCGAAATCCCGACGGCGAGCAGCAACCCATGCACTCCGACCACGACGACAAGCCCCTCGACGACGAGCCGCGCGACGACGAGCCGCGCGACGACGAGCCGCGCGACGACGAGCCGCGCGACGACGAGCCGCGCGACGACGAGCCCCGCGACGACGAGCCCCGCGACGACGAGCCCCGCGACGACAAGTCCCGCGGCGACGAGACCCCCGAGGGGACGGACGGGACGACGCGGCTCCTCGGCCTGCCCGGACTCCTCGGCTCCGGCCCGGACGGCTCCGGCCCGGGCGCCCCGGGACCGGGTGACCTCGGCCCGCTCGACCCCGAGACGGAACTGAGCCCGGAGGAGGAGGCGCTGCGGCGCCTCCTGAAGGGCGTCACCCAGGACATCGCGCCTGCTCCGGAGGCGCTGGCGCACCTGCGCCGTGCGGTCCCGGCCCGGCGGGCCCGCCGGCGCCAGGCGCTCGTCGGCGTGGCCGCGGCCTGCCTGCTGCTCGGTACCGCGGCGCCCTCCGTGTTCCGGGCGGCGACCACCACCACGGCTGCCGACGCCGGCCCCAGCCACTCCGCGAGCCGGCACGAGGCCGCCGGAGGGCCGACCGGGGCGCAGGACGGCGGCGACCCGGACAAGGGCGGGAAGGTCGAGGAGAAGAAGCCCGACGCCTCCCGGTCGCACAAGGCGGACGAGAAGAAGGACAAGGGTTCCGGATCCCCGAAGGGCACCGGGGGCTCGGCCCCCGACAGCACCGGCCCGGACCCCTCGGACACGATGGCGGCCACCGCCCCCTCCTGCGGCCGCGACCAGTTGGACCAGGCCTCCGCCTCCACGGACGGGGGCGACGGCACCGGCACCGTCTACGGATGGTTCCGAGTGGTCAACGTCTCCGGTCAGACCTGCGCGGTGGACGGCGGCGGACGCGTCGACGCCTCGCCCCAGGGCGGCGCCGACGGCACGCGCATCCAGGTCGTCGACCACACCAGCGGCGATCCCGCCGTCAACCTGCCCGACCCCGGCCTGGCCCCCGGCCGGGTCATCCTGACCCCCGGCAGCGCCTATCAGGTGAAGTTCGCCTGGATTCCGGCCTCGGGGGGCGGCGCCACCGGCTGCCAGACCACCGTAGAGCCGCCGCCCTCGGAGACCGGCGGCACCGAGGGCGGGGACGCCGGACAGGAGGGCCAGACCGCCGCGGCGGTGGAGGAGCCGGCCACCACGACCCCGGCGAGCGTCCTGCTCAGCCACACTCCGGAGGCCGGTGCGCCGGTCGCCGCCTCCGTCACGATCGACGGCGCCTGCGCAGGCACGGTCTACCGCACCTCGGTGCTGGCCGGCTGACCGGGAGGGCCGGGCAGAACGGCTGACCGGGCGGCCGGGCGGCCGGGCCGCCCGGCGCAGCCCGCGGAGCCGTCCGGCGCAACCCCGCCACCGGCGGTCGGCCGCCGCCCGGTTACCTTTGAGGGGTGTACCGGTTCCTCCTGACCCCGCGATGGCTGGGCATCAACCTGTTCACCGTGCTGGCCATCCCGTTCTGCGTGTTCATGGGCATGTGGCAGCTCGGCCGCTTCGAGGACCGGGTCGACACGCACCGCGAGGCCGAGTCGCGCCCGGCCGTGAGCAGCGCCCCCGCCGTCCCCCTGGACGACGTCCTCCGGCAGGCCCCCTCCGGCCAGTACGTGGAGGCGGAGGACTCCGGCCGCCCCGTCACCGCCTCCGGCCGCTACGACACCGAGAACCAGTTCACCGTCCCCGGGCGGACCCTGCACGACGAGCAGGGCCACTACGTGCTCACCCTGCTGCGCACCGAGGGCGGCGACGGCCCGGCGCTGCCGGTCGTGCGCGGCTGGCTCCCCGGCGAACCGGGGGACCCCGCCGACGTCCCGGCGCCCCCGTCCGGCGAGGTGACCGTCGAGGGGTACGTCCAGGCCGCTGAGACCGTCGACACCCAGGAGGCGCACACCACCGGGGGCCTGCCCGAGGGGCAGGTCGGCATGGTCTCGGCCGCGTCCCTGGTCAACATCGTGCCGTACCCGGTGCACAACGTCTGGATCACCCTGCCGGAGGCGGAGGGGGCCATGGAGCCGGTGCCGCCCGTCGCCCCGAAGGGCGGCGGGCTGGACGTCAAGGCGTTCCAGAACCTCGGCTACACCGGCGAGTGGTTCGTCTTCGGCGGCTTCGTCGTCTTCATGTGGTTCCGGTTCTTCCGCCGCGAGGTCGAGGTGCAGCGCGACATCGCGCTGGGACTCACCGAGGACCCCGCGGCGGAGGGCCCGCCGCCCGGCGGGACCGGCGACGGCCCCGGACCCGACTCCGACTCCGGCCCGGACGGGCCCGCCGGGTCCGAGGGTCCCGACGGGCCCGCCGCCTCCGGCGCGCCCGCGGGGGCTCAGCCCGAGGCCGCCGGCAGGTAGCGCTCGGCGAAGCCGATCTCCAGCCGGACCTGCTTGATCCGCTCCTCGACCACCAGCGAGCCGTGCCCGGCGTCGTACCGGTACACCTCGTGCGTCTTCCCCAGGCGCTCCAGCGCGTCGACGTAGTTGTCGATCTGGCGTATCGGGCAGCGCGGGTCGTTGACCCCGGCCGAGACGTACACCGGCGCGGTCACCCGCTCGACGTACGTCAGCGGCGACGACGCCCGGAAGCGCTCCGGGACCTCCTCCGGGGTGCCCCCGAACAGGGTGCGGTCCAGCGCCTTCAGCGCCTCCATCTCGTCCTGGTAGGCGGTCACGTAGTCCGCCACCGGCACGGCCGCCACGCCCACCGCCCACACGTCCGGCTGGGTTCCCAGCCCCAGCAGCGTCAGGTAGCCGCCCCAGGAGCCGCCGGCCAGCACCAGGCGCGCGGGGTCGGCCAGCCCGGACCCCACCGCCCAGCGGCGCACGGCGTCGATGTCCTCCAGCTCGATCAGGCCCACCCGGTGCCGCAGGGCGTCCGTCCACTCGCGCCCGTAGCCGGTGGAGCCCCGGTAGTTCACCCGCACCACGGCGTACCCGTGGTCGACCCAGGCGGCCGGCCCGGCCGCGAAGGCGTCGCTGTCGTGCCAGGTCGGCCCGCCGTGCACCTCGAAGACCGTGGGGAAGGGACCGGTTCCCTCCGGCTTCTGCACCAGCGCGTGGACGGTCCCGCCGGGCCCCTCCACCCAGACGTCCTCCACCGGGACCGACTCCGGCGCGCGCATCCCCGGCGGCTCCAGCACCACCGCGCCCGAGGTGGAACGCACCTGCGGCGGCCGGGCGGCCGAGGACCACAGGTACTCCACGGAGCCGTCCGGCCGCGCCGTCGCCGACGACACCGACCCGGCCGGCGTCTCCAGACGCTCCAGCACCTGCCGGGCCAGGTCGTAGCGGTACATCTCCGCCCGTGCCCGGTAGGAGTGCACCACCAGCAGCGCGTCCCCCGACGGGGTCCACTCCGCCGACACGTCGCCGGGCAGGTCGAAGTCCAGCTCGGTCGTCCCGCCGCCCAGCGGGTCCCAGAGCATCGGCTCCCACCGGCCGCGCCGCTGGTGCGCCACCAGCAGCCGGGAGTCGCCGACCGCGGGGGAGAAGCCGAGGCACTCCAGGCCCAGCTCCTTCGTGCCGCCGGCGGAGTCGTCCAGCTCGGCCACCGGCGTCCCGTCCAGGCGCACCACCCGCAGTGCCGAGTGCATCGCGTCACCGTGCTCGGTGTGCTCGATCACCAGCAGCGAGCCGTCCCTGGACAGGCCCCCCACCCCGGCCGACTCGCGGTGCCGGTAGATCTCCACCGGCTCACCGGGCTCACCGGGCCCGTCGGCCCCACCGGGCCCGTCGGCCGGCCGCGGCCGCAGTACGTGCACCGAGGTGCCGTGCTCGTCGGTGCTGCGCCCGACCACCACCGTCCCGTCCCGGCCCAGCGCCAGGCCGGCCGGGTACGACGGCTCCAGCCCCGGAGCGCCGGGGACGTCCTCGCCTCCGGCGAACGGCTGCCGCATCCACACGCCGAACTCGTCGCCGTCGGTGTCGGAGAACCACCAGACCCACTCGCCGTCCGGGCTGAGCGTGCCCTCGGTGGTGCCGTTCGGGCGGTCGGTCACCTGGCGCTGCGTCCCCGTGGCGCGGTCCCAGGCGTACAGCTCGAAGGTTCCCGTGGCGTTGGAGACGAACAGCGACCTGTCGGGCGCGTCCTCGGCCCATTCGGGCAGCGAGACGCGCGGCGCCCGGAACCGCTTCTCCCAGTCCGGCACACAGCTCTCATCAGTCATGGGCCCATTCTGTCCCGCCCCTCCGACGACCCCCTGCCCCCGGGACTTCCGTGGCCCTCGGGGGAGAGGTGCGGGAGACCGCCGCGGCGGCGGGAGCAGGGTTCGGCCCCCGACGTCGGTCCTCGGCGTCAGCCCTCGGTACCAGTCCTCGACGTCAGCCCTTGACGACGCCGAGCGGCACCAGCCGCGCCACCCTGCGGCACAGCCCGGCCCCCTCGCTCGCGCGCACCACGGCGTCGATGTCCTTGTACGCGCGCGGCGCCTCCTCGGCGAGCCCGCGCCACGACGCCCCGCGCACCGCGACGCCCCGGGCCTCCAGCTCCGCCCGCAGGGCGCGGCCGTCGACCTCCCGCGCCGCGCTGTGCCTGCTGCGCACCCGGCCCGCGCCGTGGCAGGTCGAGTGCCACGCGCCACCGCCTTCCACACCCACCAGCAGGTACGAGGCGGTGCCCATGGTGCCGGGGATGAGGACGGGCTGCCCCACTGCGGCGAGGTCGTCCGGCAGGTCGGGGTGGCCGGGCGGCAGCGCCCGGGTGGCCCCCTTGCGGTGGACGCACAGGCGCACCGCCCTCCCGGCGACGTGGTGGGTCTCGATCTTGGCGAGGTTGTGCGAGATGTCGTACACCAGGTCCAGTCCGTGGCCCGTCGTCTCCTCGAAGGCGTCTCTGGCGGCCTCGGACAGCAGCTGCCGGTTGGCCCGTGCGTAGTTGGCCGCGGCGGCCATCGCGCCGAGGTAGGCACGCCCCTCCCCGGACCCCGCCGGCACGCAGGCGAGCTGACGGTCCGGCACCTCGATGCCGTACCGCGCCGCGGCGCGGTCCATGGTGCGCACGTGATCGGTGCAGATCTGGTGGCCCAGACCCCGGGAACCGCAGTGGATCATCACGCAGACCTGCCGCTCGCGCACCCCCATCGCCGACGCGGCGGCCCGGTCGTGGACCGTGTCGACCGCCTGCACCTCCAGGAAGTGGTTGCCCGATCCCAGGCTGCCGACCTGCCCGAGGCCGCGTTCCACGGCGCGGACGCCGACCTGCCCGGGATCGGCGCCGGGCAGGACCCCGCCGTCCTCGCAGCGCGCCAGGTCACGGGCGACGCCGTGTCCCCGCTCCACCGCGTGGCACGCCCCGCCGACCAGGACCTTCTCCAGCTCGGTGCGGCCGATCTGCCAGACCCCGCCACGGCCCGGCCCGCGCGGGACGCGCCGGTCGAGTACGTCCATCAGCTGCCCCAGGCGGGGGAGGAGGGCGTCCCGTTCGCACGGTGCGGCGAGCAGCCGCACCCCGCACGAGATGTCGAAGCCGACGCCCCCGGGGGAGACGACGCCGCCGTCCGCGACGTCGGTGGCGGCGACGCCCCCGATGGGGAAGCCGTACCCCCAGTGCACGTCTGGCATGGCGTACGAGGCCTCCACGATCCCCGGCAGCGTGGCCACGTTCACCACCTGCTGCAGCGCCTGGTCCCCGGCCGCCTCCGGGAGCAGCGCCCGCGAGGCGAAGACGACGCCGGGCACGCGCATGCTCCCCCGCCGGGGGATCCGGAACCGGAAGGGGCCCTCCTCGACGACCTCCACGGTCGCCCCCGTCACGGTCGCACCCACCGAGATCGCCTCCTCACGCCCCGCGGGGCCTGTTCCCGCGGGCCTGTTCCCGCGGGCCCTGCTTCCGCGGGTCCTGTTCCCGCGGGCCCTGCTTCCGCGGGCCGGGTCCTCGCGGGCTCACACGTCGAGCGTCACCGAGCAGGTCCAGCCCTCCGGCCCGCCGGAGAGGGACAGCCCGTGCAGGGTGACGGCCTTGGGCGCCGCGCCGATCACCGTCAGCGTGCCGGCGTCGGCCATCAGCAACTCGGCCCGCAGCGCACCCCGGACCTCGGTCAGGACGACGTCGACGGGCACCTCGTCCTCGGTGTCGAGCCGGTACACGACCTCCTCCAGGAGGTCCACCAGCAGGTCCTCGTCGCGGTCTGCACGGAGTTCGACGACGCGGCTGCGGACTCCCCTCGCCCCGGTGAGGTCGACGAACGCCTCCGCGACGCCGCGCACCGCGTGCGCCATGCACTCCTCGCGCGTCGGCGCCCACGCCCGGACCGTCAGGTCCGCGGTGTGCGGAACGCCGCAGTGGCCGCCGCGCAGCGCGGTGCCTCCCGCTCCCATGACCGCCCGCCTCCCTGCCGGCCCTGCCGCCTTCCCGTCGGACCTGCCGGGCCCGCCGGACCTGCTGGGCCCGCCGACCGCGCCGGGCCCGCCGACCGGGAGGCCCGGCGCCGTACGCCGGGACGGGACGCCCCGGGACCGCCGCGGTACGACGGACAATCCGGTGACGCCCCGTCACCCGGGACGGTCCGACAGGGTCAGTCCCCGGACGTGATCTCGATGTGCCGGGGCTTGGACTTCTCCGCCTTCGGCACGGTCACGGTCAGCACGCCGTCGTTCAGGGCCGCGTGCACGTCGTCGGCCTTCACGTCGGCGGGCAGCAGCGCCCGGTACTCGAACCGTCCGGCGCGGCGGGTGCCGCGCCGCAGGACGCCCGTGCGCTCGCGCTCCTTCAGCTCCCCGGCGATGACGAGTTCGCGTCCGCCCATCGAGATGTCGATGTCGTCGCGGGCGACACCGGGCAGGTCGGCCTCGATCAGGTACGCGTCGTCGGTCTCGGTCATGTCCGCCAGAGGAGCCCAGGCCGCCATCTCGGCCATCGGGGCCGAACCGACTGCGGACTCGAACAGGCGGCTCATGCGGTTGAACAGGTCCTCGAACTCCGCGAGGGGATCACGCGTCCACGCGGGAATCCCCAACTCGCCTGTCGTGCCTGCTCGGTGACGTCGTACGGGAAGAGTCATCGGTACCACCTCCGTGGACCGCCGTCAGGACGGTTCCGTCGTTTCCATGCTTGCTCGGTTGCAGTACATCCGCACGCCCGGACCCGGCCCCCGGACCCGGCCCGGCGGTGCGCGCCGCCCACCGGGCCGGGCGCGGTTCCCGCGCCCCGTGCGGGCCGCCCGCGGTGCGGACTGCCCGGGGTCACGCCACCGGTTCGAGGAGGGAGCGCACGTCGCGCGGCAGCTGGTCGAGCACCGTCTCGAACTGCCCGGGCGAGACCTGGTGGCGCACGGCCTCGGCGACGGCGGGGGCGATCCGGGGGACGTCCGCGGGATCGACCCTGGACTCCTGGGTGAAGCGGTTGACGTAGGTCTGGCGGTCGTACTTGACCGGCACGTGGCTGGGGTCCCAGCCGTCGTAGTACACGCCGCGCAGCAGTTCTGGGAGCTGGGCGGCGAAGTGGGCCGCCACGTCGACCGTGAGCCGGTCGCGCAGCGTGTGCAGCCAGGCGCGCAGCGCCCGGTTGGCGAGGTGGCGGTCCTCGGTCTCCATGGAGTCGGCGACGGCCTTCAGCCAGATGTTCGCCGTGTGGATGGCGTGCTCGAAGCCGTTGGAGTGCGTGGCGGTCATGGGCCTTCCCTTCCGGTCCGCCCTGCCGGACGGTGCCGGTGCGGTCACGGCCGGAGGTGCGCGGCCGCTCCCCGGCCGTGCCGGGCCCGGCGGGAGGGCCGTCCGGGTTCACCGCCCTGCGGTGCCGGGAGCGGAGGTCCGTCGGGGCCGGCGCGGTGCCGGCGCCGGTGCGGACAGGGCCTGTTCCTCTGCCCGTGCGCCGTTCCGTTCCGTACGCACGGAAGACCTGCGAGGTGGGCTCCCTTCGCCGGCATTGTCCGGATCAGGTGCTGGAGGTCGCCGTCCGGTCTCTCGACCTTCCGGCCTCTCAGCCCGGCCGTCGATCACCTCGGCGAGGACCAAGGCCCTCTTCCCCGAGGCTGCTCCGGTCGAACTCCCTCGCTCGCCCCGCAGGCCACTTACTACGCTATTCCCGGACGAAACGGGCGTCAAGGGTGAATTCCCTGATCCGGGCGAGTGATTTTCCGGAGCGGATGGAGACGCACGCGCAGACGCACGACCACGGCGAACCGGGGCAGAGGCCCGTATCTCCTCTGCCCCGGAAGGCCCCGGAAGGCCCCGGGAAGGCCCCGGGAGGGGGCCGCTACATCCCCTGGGCGAGCAGCAGTTCGTGCGCCAGCCGGGCGCCGCGGGCCGCCTCCGTCTCCAGCCTGGTGTCCTCCGACGGGATCTCCTCCAGCCCCCGGGCCAGCGCCCGTAGTGCCTGGGCCAGGGTCTGCACCTGCGACTCCAGCAGGCGCAGCCGTTCCTCCGGGTCCTCGGCGGCCCGGCCGGCGCCGGCGTCCGGCTCCTGTGCGGAGTTCTGGGTCATCGTCGACCTCCGTCAACGTGCGGATGGTGTGCGGGTGGGCTGTGGACGGACTACTCGACGGGCGCGATCAGGCCGTAGTGGCCGTCGTAGCGGTGGTAGAGGACGTTTCCCCGTCCGGTCGCCCCGTCGGTGAAGAACACGAACGGGAACCCGGCGAGGTCCAACCGCTTCTCCGCCTCCTCCACGTTCATCCGGGGCGCCGGGAGCCCGCTCACGGTCAGCGGCACGGACACCGGGCCGATCCGGTCGGGGCTGGGGCGAACCTGGGCGAGCCGGTAACCGTCCGGACCGTCCCGGTAGACGACGCTGTCCTCGCCCGAGCCGGCGTCCGTGAACAGGTGGAAGTCGTAGTCCATCTCCTCCATCTCGTAGACCGCCTCGTCCGGGGTCTCCCGGGCCAGGGAGAAGGACTTGTGGCGCACCACCTGCCGCTCCTCCACCGGACGGGGGAAGTAGTCGGGACGGTGCGTCGGCTCACTGTCGTGGCGCCACTCGTGCGGCTCCTTCGTCGGCATCCCGCCGCGCCGCGCCTCCCAGTCCTGCCGGGTCCGGCGCATCCTGGCCACCAGCCGGTCGTGCGGCAGGTCGACGGCCTCGGACATGGTCCCCGAGGCGACGTGCGCCCGCACCTGCCGGCCGTTGACGTCCAGGTTGGCCTGGGCGATCGCGGGCCTCTCCGTCGCGGGGTTCGCGGTCCGGGTCAGCCTCACCCGGGCGAACAGAACGGGTTCACGCAGCTGACCGGCCAGCTCCTGCACCTTGGAACGTGCGTACTCGACCGAGTCCTCCGGGACCTCGCCCCGGACCTCCACCTGGATCTCGGGAGTCTGCCGGACTGTCGAACGTTTCATGGCATCCTCCTGGCGTCGTTGCTTCCAGGCTCACCACTTCGCGGGCCGACCGGGCAGGGCCGAAGGTCCTTCCGCGCAGACCGGTCGACCCACGCGCCGCGCCGGACGCCGCGCCGCCGCGGGCCGGGGGCGGGCCGGGGAACCACTCGCGCCAGGGGCCCGGCGCCGCTTCCAGTTCCCGTCGGCCCTCTTCCGCGATCTGCGGGACGGCGCCCGTCGGCGCAGTACCCGCGCGTGCACCAGGCACAGGGCCGCCCCGCGCAGCAGCACCTCCCGCGACCTCCTGCGCTGCCCGCCGCCGGGCCGCCGTGCTCACGGGCGAGCCGCCGGCCCCGACGGCGACCACCGGTCGCACGATCCCGCCGCCTACAGGCGTGCAGGTCAGTACGGGGCGGTACGGGTCGGTACGGGGCGGCGCCCGACCGGGTCACGACGGCCGGGCACCCCCGGGGAGCCTCGTCTCCCCCCGGGGGTGCCCGGACCACCCACAGTGCGCCCGTCGCACCCCAATGCTGTCCCGCCCGCCCGTAGCGCGGCAGGGCCGAACCGCTCCGGGCCTTAGGGCCTTGTGGCCCCGACCCGTTCCCCCTTTGTCCCGGGCCCGTTCCCGTCCCGGGCCCGTCCCCCGTCGATCTCCGCCGGTCCTCCACCGGTTCCCGGCAGCCGTCCGACGGGTCAGGTGCCGCTGCCGGGGGAGGGAGCGGTCAGACCGGCGGTGACGAAGGCGACGACGGTGGCCGCCTCGGGGAGCGGGACCGCGGCGGCCGGCGCGGGGGCCACGGGGCGCCCGTAGACCTCCAGCAGCAGCGTGAAGGCGAGGCGCCAGCGCTCGGAGACCTCGTGCACGGGCAGCCCCGGCAGCGCACGCCCCAGCATCACCTCGAAGGGAGGGGAGCCGAACCACGGCGAGACGTTCGGCATCGTCCCGGTGGGGAGCACCGAGCGGGCCAGCAGGTGGCACAGCATCCGGCCCTTCTCGGTGCGGGAGAGCTCGTCGAACGGCTCCACGAGGGTGGTCACCAGCTCCCGGACGCCGGAGAGGGCGCCGTCGTCGCCGCAGGCCCGCGCACGACGGATGACGTCCCGCAGGCGGTCCCCCCAGAAGGGCTCCAACTCCCGCTCCAGCAGGGCCGACACCAGGCCCTCCCGCGATCCGAAGTGGTAGTGCACCGCACCGGGGTTCAGGCCGGCCTCCGCATTGACGGCGCGGACCGAGACGCGGTCGACGCCCTTCTCCAGGAAGAGCCGCTCCGCCGCGTCGAGGAGCCGGTCACGGGTTGAGGGGGAATCGTCGGCCATGCCGTCATTGCACCACACCGCCACCCGCCTTCCCCTCACGATTCAATCAGTGATTGAATCGTGTGAGAGAACCAACCGGGCGGGCCCGCACAAGACGGACGCCCGCCGTAAGGAGACCTGTCGCCATGGGAACGTTCGCCGTCACCGGATCCGCCTCGGGCATGGGCGCCGCCAGCGCCGCCGCCCTCCGCGACGCCGGCCACACCGTGATCGGGGTCGACCTGCGCGACGCCGACGTGGTGGCCGACCTCGGTACCGCCGACGGCCGCCGGCACGCGGTCGAGGAGGTCCTCGCCCTCAGCGGCGGCACCCTCGATGGCGTCGCCGCGGTCGCCGGCGTCGGCCCCGCGATGAAGGACGCGGGCGCCGTCATGTCCATCAACTACTTCGGCCCGGTGGCCCTCCTGGACGGACTGCGGCCCGCCCTGGAGCGTTCCGGCGCCGGCCGCGCCGTCGTGATCGGCTCGAACTCGGCGTCCACCGTCCCGATGATCGACGAGGAACTGGCCCGCCTCGCCCTGGCCGGCGACGAGGACGCCGCCCGCGAGCGCGCCCGCACCGCCCAGGCCGCCCTGCCGCCGGAGATCGCGGGCGACGCGCCGAGCATCTCCGCCTACGCCACGTCGAAGTTCGCGCTCGCCCGCTGGGTGCGCCGCACCGCCGTCACCCCCGAGTGGGCGCGACGCGGCATCCTGCTGAACGCGATCGCCCCCGGCGCCGTGCTCACCCCGCTCATGCTCGGCTCCACCGGCGACGCCGCCGACCACGACCCGGACGAGTTCCCCACGCCCATGCCCCTGGGCGTCTTCGGCCGCCCCGAGGACATCGCCTTCTGGGTGCACCAGTTCCTCCGCCCGGAGGCCCGCTTCACCACCGGCGCGGTCCTCTACGTCGACGGCGGCACCGACGCGGCCATGCGCCCCGACACCCAGCCCACCGCGATGACCCTCTGACGCACACCCCGCCGTTCCGGGCCCGTCCGGCCCGTCCGGGCCGGGCTTCCGAAGCACGGGCGCGACATGGCGCCGGGCTCTGACGCCGCGCACGTCCCACAGTCTTCGCAGACGGGGCAGGTGCGGCACCTACTGAATTCAGTAGGTGCCGCACCTGGTGTTTCGCTGCCGGAGCGGCGGGATTTGACCTCACACCCTCGTCGTCCCGGAACATCGGCCGGACGGTCGACGGGGGTGCGTCCGCCTGCTCACGGGCTGTCGGAAGTCAGGAAGAGGCACCTGCGGCTCACGCGGTTGCTGTACTTCACTGCTGTGCTGCTGTCTCCGCTCTTCTCCCCCGTACAACCCTTCAGGCTCACCAGAGGTCATTTCTGGGCCCACGCACATGTCCTGGAGAGGAATTCATGTCTCGGCCCCACCACAAGCACTCCCGTCGTCCCGGCGTCCTGGGCGCCACCGCCCTCGCGGCCGTCCTGGCCGGTGGCCTGCTCATCACCCTGCCCGGCGGCGCGAGCGCCGCCGCGTCGGGCCTCGCCGACGATTTCAACGGCGACGGCTACCGCGATCTGGCGACCGGCGCCCCGGGCGCTGTCGCGGGAGGGAAGGCGAAAGCGGGCGCCGTGGTCGTCAACTACGGCTCGTCGAGCGGTATCAGCGCCGCGCGCCGCAAGATCACGTCGCAGAGTTCCTCCGGCGTGCCGGGCGCCTCGGAGACCTCCGACCGCTTCGGCACCGAACTCGCTAACGGCGACCTCAACAACGACGGCTACGGCGATCTCGTCGTGGGCACACCGCTGGAGGACGTCGGCGGAGATGTCGACGGCGGTTCGGTCACGATCCTGTGGGGCGGCTCGTCCGGCCTGTCGGGTGGTACGACGATCAGTGACCCGAACGCGTCGGGCCACGACAGGTTCGGCCAGTCACTCGCGGTCGGGGACTTCACCGGTGACGGGAAGGCCGATCTGGCGGTCGGGTCCACCGGCAAGGACGTGTGGGTCTTCAAGGGTGGCTTCACCAGGTCCGAGGGCGCGGCCGGGAAGCTGCGCCTCGACGCGCAGATCGAGTCCGGCGCGTACCCCAAGGGCGCCGTCCGGCTGGCCGCCGGGGACTTCGACAACGACGGGACGGACGACCTTGTGGTGGGGTCCTCCGCAGGCAACTTCGTCTACAGGGGCACCTCGACCGGGCCCGTGCTGCAGACCGGGGCGGGCACGGGGTACGCGGGCGCGCTCGTCGTGGCCGACTTCGACCGTGACGGGCACGACGACCTGGTCGTCGGCTCCGACTTCGTCTCCGTCACGGACCAGGCGGCGAAGGGCGGCTACGTCACCGTGTTCCACGGCGGTACGGCGGGCGTCGACACCACTCGCAGCGCCGTCTTCAGCCAGGACACCGAGGGTGTGCCGGGAGCGGACGAGTCCGACGACTCGTTCGGCGGCGCACTCGCCGCGGGCGACGTCAACGGCGACGGCTACCCGGACCTCGCCGTCGGCGCGGCCTTCGAGACCGTGGGCTCCGCGACCCGTACAGGCAACGTCTGGGTACTGCGCGGCGGCGCCTCCGGCCTGACGGGGACCGGCGGCCAGTCCTTCAACCAGGGCACCTCGGGCGTCCCGGGCGCCAACGAGTCGTCGGACATGTTCGGCGGCGCCGTCCACCTCGCCGACCACAACAAGGACGGCCGCGCCGACCTGTCGGTGGGCGCGGCCGGTGAGAACAGCGACGACGGCGCCGTCTGGGTCCTGCGCGGCTCCACCGGAGGCGTCACGGCCACCGGCGCCGTGAGCTTCGGTGCGTCGTCCGTGGGCATCGGGAACCCGGGGGACGACCCCATGTTCGGGGACATCATGTCGGGCTCCTGAGCATGTGAACGGACGGCCGGAAGGGGCGGCACCGGAGGATTCCGGTGCCGCCCCTGCCGGCTGTCCTGACTCAGGACGCGTCCTGAGAGGTGAGACGGACCAACCGCTTGCCGCAGAGGAAGCGCATGCATGTCAGAGGCCCATTCACGATGATGTGAATGGGCCTCTGACCTGTGTCGGGGTGGCGGGATTTGAACCCACGACCTCTTCGTCCCGAACGCGATCAGAGCGTGCTTGGCCTTGATCCTGAGCACTGACCTGCGCGTGTGCAGTCCAGGACCGTCCGCTTCAGTCCGGGAAGATCGTGGTTCGGCTGCTCCGTTTGGCCCCCTGTTTGGCCCCCGGGGGCCGGGCTTCTCGGCCCTTGGAGGCGGATGGTTCTGGCCCGCCGCGTGCGCCTCTGGAGCAGGCGCTCCCAGGCTTCCCACGGACGGCGGGCCCAGGCGCGTGGCGCGCCCAGCCGGTTACCTACGGATGTGCACCGTGATCTGCCATCCAGCGGCAGCGGCGACGATCGCCACCCCGAGCGGTACGTTCGCGCTGAGCCCGATCACCGAGCCAGCCGCAACACAGAGGGTGGAGAATCCGATCTGAGCCCAGGCCAGTGCGCTTCCGCCGGCCTCAATAGACCCGGTCGGTGCCGTCGAGCGGTCGTGCTGTCCGCCCGGTCCTGGGGTACGTTCAACAGTGCTCAATGTAGAAGTTCCTCGCTTCTCTGGGGAACCGCAGGCACCAGGGCGCTGTGCTGCCAGGCTGGTGGCCCTGGCGCCTGCGTAACTGTTCGCGGCCCGGGACCCGTTACACCTCGTAAGCCCTTGCCGCTCACCACAAGGTTCCCCTCTGACTTCCGACGAGTCAGGTAGACTGTCGGACGGATTGATCCTCATGGCTGCTAAGTTGACATTGAATAGATGAATATGCATGACCCAGTCAGCATGCGGATCAATCCGTAGCGCTCAAAGCGTGGGGGAAATTTGCCGCCGAAGGACGGGAAGGTCGCGGTTCGACTAGAGACGCTACGTGCCCTACGGCGCGGCGAGTTGCCGGCCGTCACGGCTGAGGCGTTGCGTCTCTGGCAGGAGGGCCATCAACCAGCCGACATTCGCGTGCGGCGCGCGTACCTCCGGAACGACAAAATCGAATCGGTAGAGGACGAGCGGAAGCCCTTGCCGATGGAGCAGCGCCCACTTGCAGCGCGCATGATCACCCCCAAGGGGGTCGCGCTGAAGCTGCACCTCACGTTGTTGTTTGCCGCGCAGTGCTCTGCCAAGCCCGGGAAGGCGTGGAAGAACCCGTACCCCGTGGAGCCGACGCCGCAGAGTGATCACTCATGGATGGGGTTGACCGCGACCATCGCCAGATACCGCGGTCCGGGTATCCAGGGTGCCTCGGTTGCCACCAATAAACGGCGACAGGTCACAGAGGCGCTGAAGAAGTTGGAGGGGCTCAATCTGATACGCCCCACCAAGGGGCCCGGCCGGGGGCGGCAGGGATTCCACTTGTTGCACGAGAACGGGAAGAGCACGCCAGCGGCCGGAGTGCCGTATGTGGTTCCGACTGACGCCGAGCCGTTCGTGGAGGTTCCCCGGGAGTTCTTCACTGAGGGCTGGGTGCACGTCCTGACAACCAGTGAGATTGCCGCGCTCCTGATGTGGCTTGATGCTCTGAAGTACGACTGGATGACGACCGCGGACCCGTCGCTGTTCGTCACGAGGGTGACGAGCGCGGTGCGGCAGGGGGCTTACGGTCTTGGGCGAGAAGCCTATGAGACGCATCAACAGCTCGATGCATTTCAACTGTTCGATGTGCTCCGGCCCGAGAAGCGTCACGACGACGGTAAGTGGGAAGGGTTTGGCCAGGACAGTAGCGACCTGGCCTGTCACCGTGTCGCGTTGACCCCGAACGGGTTCAGTCGAGATGCCGGAGAGGTGGTTCAAGAAGTGCTGCAACGCCGGGATGCCCGGGGGGACTGGTCGCGCCCTCCGTTTGCAACCCGTCGCTACTCGAAGATTGTGCTGCGTAAACCCGAGCGCGGTCCGGACGATCAGCGCGAGGGAGGGCTGAGCGATCTCGACCTCGAACGGAAGTATGGGATGGTTGTCGACAGTTATGAGTGATGTGGCGTAGGACCCTCCACCCGCTACGGCACGCCCGGGATTGGACACCGACGGACCGGCTTTAGTGGCGGACCGCTTGCTCCCGAAGCAACTTAGGTGGGGGCACTGCCTTGGGCTGGTGTACCTCTCACCTGCATTGATGGTCCACAGACGTCCATGCTCGTCCGCCGCTGTTCGTCGGCGTTGTCACGCAGATAGACACTCAAGGGTGCTGCTCAGGCCAGGGACGGCCTTGCCCCGTAGCGTTCGTAAAGCCGTCGTACCTGCTTGATCCAGAAGCTGTCCTTCTCATCCTTCGACGCACTCATGGGGAGGAGTTGAAGCTCCTTGGCGAGCTGGTAGAAGCCGGGGCCGGCATCGTTAGCGGTCAGGTAATTGACGAGAGCCGACAGCATCAGCGGGGGATCAGAGGGTGCGATCTGCTGGTCTCGTTCCACGATCAGACCGAGCAGATGTCCCATAGCCGCTCGCTCGTCGGCACGCTCAAAGTCGAAGAGCCGACAGCCAGTTCGCCGGGCCAAAGTGACGTTGAGCTCGGTGTACGAAGTGAGCTTGCCCAACTTCGCCCGCTCAACGAGGAACTCGCGCCCTGAGTCCACCAGGCAGTCCCATTCGCTGTCGTCACGGCCATATGCAGACATCCCGCCCCCTGTGTGTCGTACCGGTCCTTGCGAACGTACCCTGCTGGCCGAATGCTCACAATCACTCGATGGGCCTACCGGGCCTGCTGTTGAAATGCGGGGTGTCGCAGGCGATTGTGACGGGTGTGGAGAGAAACACGCCATCTTGCTGGACGGCTACCCCTGGGGGAAGCCCGATTGGATGGGTGGCTTTGACCTGCGGTTTCGCTACTGGCGACTGCGGGAGGTCTGTCACTGACGGTCGCCGTCGAGTGCCCTCGGCGAACCTCGGACGGCCCAGAGACGGCCCAGGGTTGATCACCGCGAACGGCCGATCGACCGACGACGGGCACCCTCAGTACGGCTGGCCCGAACCTCAGCCGACGACAGCCAGCTACGACGGCGGGCGCGCCGACCGACCACGCACGCGTGTGCCTCGCTGCACCCCCACTGGCCTCAGCCACGCTGCCAGTGCCGTCGACCAGAGCAAGCCGCGTCGGTCGGGCCGTAGGAGACGCCTTCAGGTCCGCCTCATCCAAGCCCTCAGCTTGGGAAGCTGCGATCATTTGAGGGCGGCACGCACGCTGACCTCGACGAACGGTTCAGGTGCGACCTCGTCGGGCTGGGCAGCTTTCACCGTGATCCCCCGCTGTTCTCCGCTCGATCTGGTGCGCTTGTGGTGCGGCCGTGGTGTGCTCGCAGCGGTCGCCCGCCCCACTGGGTCCGTAGTTGCGGAGAGACCGGTCGTTGGCGGTGATGCCGGCTGCGGCCAAGCGCGTGACGCTCGGTGTTCGTGCTGGGCGCGGCCTCCATCCCGAGTCTGTACGGCCGCGGAGCATCGTCGCGTTCAGTAGGTGGGTTGCGTCAAAGCCCGTGCGCTGAGCCCGAGTTGTCAGTGGCGGGTGCAAGAATGCTCCGTATGAGCTCGTAACACGATCATGAGTTGGCCTTCTTGAGGCGTCTCCAGCAGATGAGGCTGCAGGCGAGGGAGACGAAGGCGTCGTGGAGCTCGGTGCGGCGTTCCCAGCGGACGGCGAGGCGCTTGAACTGGTGGAGGAGGGCGAAGGTCTGCTCGACGACGTAGCGGAGCTTGCCCAGGCCCTTGATGTTAGGCCTGCCCTTGCGGGAGATGACCGGCAGGATCCGGCGTTTGCGCAGTTCGCGGCGGTTGGGGTTGGAGTCGTAGCCCTTGTCTCCGAGGAGGGCCTCGGGGCGCCGGCGGGGTCGGCCCGGGCGGCCGGCGACGGGTGGGACTCCGTCGACCAGGGCGAGGGTCTGGGTGACGTCGTTGACGTTGGCCGCGGTGGTGATGACCTTGAGCGGGGTGCCGCGTCCGTCGCAGATCAGGTGGTGTTTGCTGCCCGTCTTCCGCCGGTCGACCGGCGACGGACCGGTGTCGGCTCCCCCTTTTTGGCGCGGACGTGGGAACCGTCGACGCATGCTCTGGACCAGTCCAGCTCGCCGGCCGCGTGCAGCCTGGCGAGCAGGACGCGGTGCAGTTGGTCGAAGACTCCGGCCTGTTGCCAGCGCTCGAGGCGCCGCCAGCAGGTCTGCCCCGAGCCGAACCCCAGCTCAAGGGGGAGCAGTTGCCAGGCGATGTCGTTGTACAGGACGTAGAGGATGCCCTGCAGGCACAACCGGTCCGACACGGGCCGTGGACCGGGAGCCTTCTCGGGCCAGGATGGCAGGAGCGGCTCGATCAGCGCCCACAGGTCATCGTCCACGATCCACGGCCGGGTAGTCACACCCTCTCGAACGGCCGAATCGTCACACCGGGCACGGCCTACCAGGGCAGTTCAACAAGATCGTGTTACGAGCTCTTAGGCCCTCCGTGCCTGGCTCCGTAACTTGGTGCGCTGCTGGAAGGCCAACTGTCTCACCTTGGACATAGGGCTGTGAGCGCGGCCCGGGTGCCGGCCGGGCTGGAGCGGGGCGGAGACAGGAGCGGCGGCCCGGTCCGCGGGCCGCGCGCGGTGAGCGGAGCGAGCCGCCTTGAGCGTGCGGCCTGATGACCAAGCGTCGAAGCCGCGGTGACGGCGGCCTGCACTGGGATGAGAAGCGGCAACGGTAGATCGCCACGGCGAACCTCGGTTTCGATCCGAGTGGGAAGCGGATCGTCAAGCGGGGGAGTGGCAAGACCAAGACGGAGGCGAAGAACAAACTCAAGGAGGTGTTGCGGGACCACGAGGACGGCCTCGCGATCGCCCCCACCAACTACACGGTCAAGGATGCGGTGACGGACTGGCTCACGTACGGCCTGGTGGGCATCGACCCCAGCACGGCCAAGACCTGTGCGCTCCTGAGCCAGACGCACGTCATCCCATCCCTCGGCGCCCGTAAGCTCCGCGACCTGAGCGCCGAAGACGTCGACCGCTGGCTTGCCGCTAAGGCGCAGGCACTCAGCACGCGCACCCTCCAGGCGATCCACTCGTGCCTGAACCGCGCGGTCAAGCGGGCCATGGCCCGGGACAAGGTGAAGCGGAACGTCGTAGAGCTGTGCTCGGTGCCCCAGGGGCAAGCCGGGCGACCCTCCAAGGCGCTCACCTTCGCCCAGGCTGAGGCCGTGCTCAAGGGCGCCGAGGGAACCTCGATGTACGCGTACATCGTCGTCGCACTGCTGACCGGTGCCCGCACCGAGGAGCTGCGGGCGCTCACCTGGGACCACGTCTTCCTCAAGGGCAAGCCGGACGCCGACCCGCCGCAGCCTCCGCACATCGCGGTGTGGCGATCGGTCCGCCGGGGTGGGGACACCAAGACCCGGAAGTCCCGGCGCACGCTCGCTCTGCCGGCGCGCTGCGTCGAAGCCCTCTGGCAGCAGTTCGAGGATCAGGGGTGGGACCGGCTCGCCGCCGGCGACAAGTGGGAGGAACACGGGCTCGTCTTCTCCTCGGCCGTGGGCAAGCCGCTCGACGCGGCCAACGTCCGTCGTGCCTTCCGCCAGGCGCTCAAGGGCATCGACGGGATCAACGCCGATGAGTGGACTCCGAGGGAGCTGCGGCACAGCTTCGTGTCTCTGCTGTCCGACCGGGGCGTTCCACTGGAGGAGATCTCCCGGCTCGTTGGGCACTCCGGGACGGCCGTGACCGAGGAGGTCTACCGGAAGCAGATCCGGCCCGTGATCCAGACCGGCGCCGTGGTCATGGACGGCATCTTCGGCACGCAGGAACGGCGGCCGTAGTCACGCGGAAAGCGGTAGTCACGCAGATAGACACGCAGGCAGAAACAGGTAGGGCAGGCACTGAATTCAGTACCTGCCCTACCTGGTGTTTCGGCTGTCGGGGTGGCGGGATTTGAACCCACGACCTCTTCGTCCCGAACGAAGCGCGCTGCCAAGCTGCGCTACACCCCGGTGTCGCCGTACTGCTCCGGGTTTCCCCCGGCGACTGGACCTACTCTAGCGGACGCATCCCCCGGAGACGAAATCCGATTCCGGGAGCGGGCCCGCCCCCCCGAAGGGCAGGTCGCGGGCCCTCCGGCCCTGGGAACCTGTCCCCCGGGGCCCGCTCCCGGTACCGGGGCCGTTCTCTCACGCCTCCCGGGGCACCAGGGTCAGCAGGGTGGCCTCCGGGGGGCAGGCGAAGCGCACGGGGGTGAAGCGGTTGGTGCCGCAGCCGGCGGAGACGTGCAGGTAGGACTCGTGGCCTCCGGCGTGGTGGGTGGACAGTCCCTTGACCCGGTCGGTGTCCAGGTCGCAGTTGGTCACCAGGGCGCCGTAGAAGGGGATGCACAGCTGGCCGCCGTGGGTGTGCCCGGCGAGGATCAGCGGGTACCGGTCGGCGGTGAAGGCGTTCAGCACCCGCAGGTAGGGGGCGTGGACGACGGCCAGGGCGAGGTCCGCGTCCTCCTCGGGGCCGCCGGCCACCTCGTCGTAGCGGTCGCGCTTGATGTGCGGGTCGTCCAGGCCGGTGAGGGCGATCTCGGTGCCGTCGTCGAGCTTGAGCCGGCCGCGGGTGTTGCTCAGGCCGACCCAGCCGGCGGCGTCGAAGCCGTCCCGGACGTCCTCCCACGGGTTGCGGGGCACGTTGCGGGCCGGCTCGTTGCCGTTGGCGCCGTGCCGTCCGGTGAACCGTTCCACCAGGTACCGGCCCGGGTTGCGCAGCCGGGGGGCGTAGTAGTCGTTGGAGCCGAAGACGTAGGTGCCGGGGAACTCCATGAGGGGGCCGAGGGCGTCCAGGAGCTCGGGCACCGCCTCCGGGTCGGAGAGGTTGTCGCCGGTGTTGACCACGAAGTCGGGGCGCAGCGCGGCCAGGCTCTGCAGCCACCGCCGCTTCTTGTTCTGCCCGGAGACCAGGTGGATGTCCGAGACCTGCAGCACGCGCAGCGGCCGCATGCCCTTCGGCAGGACCGGCACCTCCACACGCCGCAGCCGGAAGGACCGGACCTCGTAGCCCGCCGCGTACGCCACGCACGCGGCGCCTACTGCGGTGATTCCCAGGGGTACTCCGAAACGCGCTCGCATGCGCCCCATCGTCGCAGACGCCCCGCCGGGGCCAAATCCGCGCGCGTGCCGGGGCCGGGGCCTGGCAGACTCGGTGCCATGACCACGCTCAAGAAGCGGCTCCAGGACGACCTGACCGCTGCCATCAAGGCGCGCGACGAGCTGCGCTCCTCGACGCTCCGGCTCACCCTGTCCGCCGTCACCAACGAGGAGGTCGCGGGCAAGACCGCCCGCGAGCTGTCCGACGACGAGGTGCAGAAGGTGATCGCCCGCGAGGCCAAGAAGCGGCGGGAGGCCGCGGAGGCGTTCGCGCAGGGCGGCCGGCCCGAGCAGGCGGAGCGCGAGCGCGCGGAGGGCGAGGTGCTCGCCGATTACCTGCCGAAGCAGCTGGACGACGCGGAGCTGGCGGAGATCGTCCGGCAGGCCGTGGCGGAGGCCGCCGCCGCGGGGGCCGAGGGGCCGCGGGCGATGGGCGCGGTGATGAAGGTCGTGAACCCGAAGGTGGCCGGGCGCGCCGAGGGCGGCCGGGTGGCGGCCGAGGTGAAGCGGCAGCTGGCCGGCTGACGGCCCGCTGGCGACCTGCTGGCAGCCTGCTGACGGGCTCGTACTGCCGCCGGGCCCGGAGCCGCCGGACGCCGGGGCGGCGGGACGCGGGGCCCGCCGGCCGCGGGGCGGCCGCTCGTGCGACCACCGTCCGCGCGGCGGGCGCCGTGGTGCATGTGTGAGGACGTGAGGAGGGGCGCCCCGAACGGGGCGCCCCTCCTCACGTCCTCATGCTCTCCGGCTAGCCGTTTCCGGGGCCGGTGAACCCGCCGATGCCGCTGATGTCGCCGACGTCACCCGTGGTGCCTGTGGTGCCCGTGGTGCCGGTGGTGGTGCTGTCGGTGCCTTGGGCGGTGGCGCCGTTGGCGCCGTTGCCGCCGCCGTTGTCGTTGCCGCCGAGGAAGTCGGGCGGGAGGGAGATCTCGGGCCAGGAGAAACCGGGACGGTCCGACGTGTCGTCGTTACCGTCCCTTTCGCCTTTTCCCCTGTCGTCCCGCCCCTTGTCCTTGTCCGCGGGCTTGGCCGGTTCGGCGATCGACACGATGTTGAAGCTCTGGGCGGGTGTCCCGGCCAGGGCGCCGGACATGGCGTCGCGCCAGATGGGTCCGGGCACACCGCCTCCGAAGACCTTCTGGTGGTAGACGCCGCCGATGGAGATGTCGGTCATCTCGACGTCGCCGGTCGGGCCGCCGACCCAGACGGCGCCGGACATGTTCGGGGTGTAGCCGACGAACCAGGCGGCCTTGCGGCCGTCGGTGGTGCCGGTCTTGCCCGCGCTCTGCCGGTCGCCCAGGCCGGCCTTGGTGCCGGTGCCGTCCTCGACGACGCCGTTGAGCATGGTGTTGATGCTGTCGGCGGTCTTCTCCGACATCACCCGGTTGCAGGAGGACTTCGGCACGTCGAGCTTTTTGCCGTCGGCCGTGGTGATCCCCTCGATCGCCACCGGGGTGCAGTAGGTGCCGCGGGAGGCGAACGTTGCGTAGGCGGACGCCATGTTGAGCGGGGACATCTGGCCGATGCCGAGGACCATGGACGGGTACTGCTTGATGTGGCTGCCGTCGGCCTGCTTGAGGCCCATCTTCTTCGCCAGGGTGGCGGTGGGGCACAGCCCCATGTCCTTGGAGAGCTGGACGAAGTAGGTGTTGACCGACAGCTTCAGCGCCTTGGACATGGCGAAGGCGCCGATCTCCTTGTCGTTCTCGTTCTCGGGCTTCCAGCCGTCGGTGGGGGCCGTGCCCCCGCAGGTGGTGAAGGTCTGGCCGCTCATGTCGACGAACGGCTTGCCGGCGGCGTTCAGGGTGCTGCTGGTGGTGTAGGTCTTGGCGGTGCTGACGCCCCGCTCCAGGGCTGCGGCCGCGATGATCGGCTTGAACGTCGAGCCGACCTGGAAGCCGTAGTTGGAGCCGCCCATGGCGTGGTCCACGGACAGGTTGATCTGGAGTTCGTTCTCGCCGAACCCGTAGGGGCGGGACTGGCCCATGCCCAGGATCTTGCCGGTGCCGGGCTCGACGATGGTCACGGCGGTGGCGACCTTGTCGTCCTTGTAGACGTGCTTGGCGATCGACGCCTGGACCGACTTCTGCGCCTTGGGGCTCAGCGTGGTGCGGACGGTCAGACCGCCCTCGTTCCAGCGCTTCCGGCGCTCCTCCGGGGTCTTGCCGAAGGTCTTGTCGTTGTAGAAGACGTTGCGCACGTAGTCGCAGAAGAAGCCGGCGCCGTCGACGGCGGTGATGCAGCCGTTCTTGGGCTTGCTGACCTTCAGGTTCAGTTCGGCCTTCTTGGCCTTGTCGGCCTCGGCCTGGGTGATGTCGCCGACGTCCGCCATGCGCTGCAGGACGAGGGCGCGGCGCTTGACGGCCTCCTTCGGGGCGGTGGTCGGGTCGAAGCGGCTGGGGGACTGGACGAGGCCGGCGAGCATCGCGGCCTCGGGCAGGGTGAGGTCCTTGGCGGACTTGCTGAAGTACCGCCTGGACGCGGCCTCGACGCCGTACGCCTGCTGGCCGAAGAAGGTGATGTTCAGGTAGTTCTCGAGGATCTTGTCCTTGCCCAGCTCCTCCTCGATCTGGATCGCGTACTTGATCTCCTGGATCTTGCGGCCCGCGGTCTGCTGGGTCGCCCGGGCCACGGCGTCCGCGTCGTTGCCGGCCTGCTCGACGAAGACGTTCTTCACGTACTGCTGGGTCAGGGTGGAGGCACCCTCGGCGACGCCGCCCTCCTGGGCGTTCTTGTTCAGCGCGCGCAGGATGCCCTTGAGGTCGATCGCGCCGTGCTTGTAGAAGCGGGCGTCCTCGATGGCCACGATGGCCTGCCGGATGTACGGGGACATCTCCTTCAGGGGCACCACCGTGCGGTCGCGGTAGTAGACGGTGGCGATGAGCCCGCCCTCGGAGTCGAGGATCTTCGACGCCTGACTGAGCGGGGGGCTCTTGAGTTCGCCGGGGAGCTCCTCGAAGCTCTCCATGCTGCCCTTGGCGGCCAGACCCATCGAGCCGACCGCCGGAAGAGCGATGCCGGCCGTCACGACCCCCGCCAGCACGCTGACTCCGAGGAACTTCGCGGCGGCCTGTGTGACAGAGGCTCCGCCGCCCGAGCGCTTGAAAGCCATGGGGGGAAGCCTACGTTGCGATTCCCGGGACGTGCGCCCCCTTGTTCGCCTAACCTGGACGGGACGAGCACGGGAGGGCCGGTTCGTCCACCCTCCTTCGTCACTCTTGTGGGTGATGAGAGCTGACCGAATTCCTGTCATATGCCAGGGGATACGGATCACCGAATGTGCACAGAGGGCGGAATGCCCCTTGTGTCCCGAATGCCCTCAGGTCACTCCGGTGGGTGATCTGCCGTATACACATAGTCCGTTCGGGCCATTCGAGATTGGGCCCGAAGGGGCTGTTGCGCCGTGTCTCACTTCCGTAACGTCCTCAACTGGCAGCGGTGAATATGCCGCCTGCCGCCGTGGGGGAGCCTCGATTCGGGAGAGGACGGCGCCAGTCATGAACTGGGTTACCGACTGGAGTGCGCAGGCAGCCTGCCGCACCAGCGATCCGGACGAACTGTTCGTCCAGGGTGCGGCGCAGAACCGCGCCAAGGCAGTGTGCACGGGATGCCCGGTGCGCACCGAGTGCCTGGCGGACGCACTGGACAACCGCGTCGAGTTCGGCGTGTGGGGCGGCATGACGGAGCGGGAGCGCCGCGCGCTGCTGCGCCGGCGCCCCACCGTCACCTCGTGGCGGCGCCTGCTGGAGACCGCGCGCACCGAGTACGAGCGGGGCACCGGCGGGCTGATCGGCGACGAGGAGTACGCCGAGGCCGGGTGACGGACCCGGCCCGGCAGGCGCCGCCCCGGTCTCCGGACCGGCAGGCGCCGGCCCGGCCGACTTCGGCCCCGCGAGTGCTGCCCCGAGGTTTACGGCGGCGCGTGCCCCGGCACGCGCCGCCGGCACGCCGTCAGACGCCGCCCAGCCGCGCTCCGACGGTCCGCAGGCCGTCCAGGTCGTGGACGTCGCCGGGCAGTGCGGCCACCTCCACGACGGGCACCTCCGGGTGCACGGCGACGAAGCGGTCGCGGGTGCGGCGCTCGCGCGCCATCACCTGCATGCGCTCGGCGTGCAGGCGCAGCATCCCGGCGGCGAGGAGCTCCGGGGAACGGGCGGGGGAGCCGGAGACGCCGGCCTGCCTTCCCCCACCGGCACTCCCGCCCGGCAGGCCCGCGACGCCGTCCGTCTCCTGGCCCCCCGCGTCCGGGTCCCCCGCAGCCTCCGGGCCCGGGCCTTCCGCGCCGGGGTCCTCCGCCCCGAACGGCTCCTCGAGCGCCTCGGCCGCGGCCAGCGCGCGTTCCGCGGAGAGCTGGGGCGCCCCGGTGCCGTGTACCCGGTTGAGCACCAGGCCGGCCAGCGGCATCTCGTCGGCGGCCAGCCGCTCCACGAAGTACGCCGCCTCGCGCAGCGCGTCCCGCTCGGGGGAGGCGACCACCAGGAACGCCGTGCCGGGTGCCTGGAGCAGCCGGTACGTGGCGTCCGCCCGCTTGCGGAAGCCGCCGAACATCGTGTCCATCGCCGCCACGAACGTCTGCACGTCGCCGAGCAGTTGGGTGCCCACGACCTTGTTCAGCACCCCGGTCACCATCGACATCCCGGCGTTCAGGAACTTCAGCGCACCCCGCCCGCCGACCTTGGCCGGCGCCATCAGGAGCTTGATGAACCTGCCGTCCAGGAAGGACCCGAGGCGCTTGGGCGCGTCCAGGAAGTCCAGGGCGGACCGGCTCGGCGGGGTGTCCACGACGATCAGGTCCCACTCCCCGCGCGCCCGCAGCTGGCCCAGCTTCTCCATGGCCATGTACTCCTGCGTGCCGGCGAAACCGGCCGACAGGGCCTGGTAGAAGGGGTTCTCCAGGATCGCCCGCGCCCGCGCGGCGTCGGTGTGGGCCAGCACGACCTCGTCGAAGGTCCGCTTCATGTCGAGCATCATGGCGCTCAGTTCGCCGCCCGCGGAGCCGTCGACGCCCTCCACCCGGCGGGGGGTGTTGTCCAGCTCGTTCAGGCCCATCGACTGGGCCAGCCGCCGCGCCGGGTCGATGGTCAGGACCACCACCCGGCGGCCGCGCTCGGCCGCCCGTACGCCCAGGGCGGCGGCCGTGGTGGTCTTGCCCACGCCGCCCGACCCGCAGCACACCACGATCCGGGTGCCCGGGTCGTCCAGGAGCGCGTCGACCGCCAGCGGCACCACGTCCAGCGGCTCCCGGTCCTCCGCCGGCCGCCACGCCCCGGCGGGGTCCTGCCCGGCCGGTTCCCGCACCGCCGGTCCCGGACCGGCCGGTTCCCGCCCGGACACCGTCGGAGCACCGTCCCGCGCGTTCACGCCGCCCCCTGCTTCCGCAGCGACCCAGCCAGCCGGTACAGCCCGGCCAGGTCGATGCCCTCGCCCTGCATACCCAGCTCGTACCCCGGGAGCCCCAGCGCGGCGATCTCCGCCCGCTGCAGGTGCTCCAGGGCCACCCGCTCCGCGTGCTCGCGGGCCTCGGCCAGCAGCGGGTCGAACAGCCTCTCGGCCGACCCGCCGCGGCGGGTCCCGCCCAGCCCGGCGGCGGACAGCGCCCGCACCACCTCGGCGCGCCGCCCGTCCTCCGCGGCCGCCACCGCGTCCGCGTCCAGCAGGGCGGGGCGGACCATGTTGACCACCACTCCGCCCACCGGCAGCTGCGCGGCCCTCAGCTCGGCCACCCCGTCGACGGTCTCCTGCACCGGCATCTCCTCGAGCAGGGTGACCAGGTGCACCGCCGTCTCCGGCGACTTCAGCACCCGCATCACCGCCTGCGCCTGGTTGTGCACCGGGCCGATCCGGGCCAGCCCGGCGACCTCGTCGTTGACGTTGAGGAACCGGGTGATCCGCCCGGTCGGCGGTGCGTCCATCACCACCGCGTCGTACACCCTGCGGCCGTCGGGCCCCTTGCGCCGCACCGCCTCGCACGCCTTGCCGGTCAGCAGGACGTCCCGCAGGCCGGGGGCGACGGTCGTGGCGAAGTCCACCGCGCCCATCTTCTTGAGCGCCTTCCCCGCGCGGCCCAGCTTGTAGAACATCTCCAGGTAGTCCAGGAGGGCCAGCTCGGGGTCGATGGCCAGGGCGAACACCTCCCCGCCCCCGGGCCCGGCCGCGATCCTGCGCTCCTCGTAGGGCAGCGCCTCGGTCTCGAAGAGCTGGGCGATGCCCTGGCGCCCCTCGACCTCGACCAGCAGGGTGCGGCGGCCCTCGGACGCCAGGGCGAGCGCGAGCGCGGCGGCGACCGTCGTCTTGCCGGTGCCGCCCTTGCCGCTCACGACGTGCAACCGGACGCCCTCCCAGTCGGGGGCGTCGTCACGGTCCCGGTCCTGCCGGTGCGGTGCGGACTGTCGATGGCTCACGTCTGGGAGCGTAACCACCCGGGCGCGGAACAGTCCGGGCAGGCGTCCGTGCGGGCGTCCCGGCGGGCGTCCGCGCGGGTGTCCCGGTGGGCGTCCGGACGGGCTTTCGGACGGTGCGGCGACCGCGGTCCCGGCCGCGGCCGGGGAGTGCGCGGCGCGGCACGCCCCAGCCGTTACAGTCACAGGCATGACCAAGTGGGAATACGCGACGGTGCCGCTTCTCGTGCACGCGACCAAGCAGATCCTGGACACCTGGGGCGAGGACGGCTGGGAGCTCGTCCAGGTCGTCCCGGGCCCGAACAACCCCGAGCAGCTGGTGGCCTACCTCAAGCGGGAGAAGCAGGCATGAGCGCGGTCGAGGACAAGCTCTCCTCCCTCGGCCTGACCCTGCCCGAGGTCGTCCCGCCGCTCGCCGCCTACGCCCCCGCCGTGCAGTCCGGCCCCTACGTCTTCACCGCCGGCCAGCTGCCCATGGTGGACGGCAAGCTGCGCTCCACCGGGAAGGTCGGGGCCGAGGTCACCGCGGAGGAGGCCAAGGAGCTGGCCCGCGTCTGCGCGCTGAACGCCCTGGCCGCGGTGAAGTCCGTCGCGGGCGACCTCGACCGGGTCAAGCGGGTCGTCAAGGTCGTCGGCTTCGTCGCCTCCGCCGCCGACTTCACCGGCCAGCCGGGGGTCCTCAACGGGGCCAGCGAACTGCTCGGCGAGGTCCTGGGCGAGGCGGGCGTCCACGCCCGCAGCGCGGTCGGCGTCGCGGTCCTGCCGCTCGACGCCCCCGTCGAGGTCGAGATCCAGGTCGAACTGGCCGACTGAGCGGCCCCCGACGGCGGGTGGCCCGCGCTCGCGCCGGCCCCCCGTCGTCCGGGCGCGCCGCCCGCAGTCCGGGCCGCCCCCCGCCGTCCGGGCGCGCCGCCCGCCCCGTCCCGCCCCGTCCCGCCCTTTCCGGGACCGGTCCTGGCCCGCCCTCCCGTGGCCGCCCCGCACCCCGCCCTCCGGCCCCTCTCGAACATCCGGGCGGCACCCCGTAGCATCCGGCCATGTCCACCACGAACGGCCAGTGGTTCCCTCCCTCCTGGCCCGCCCGGATCCGCGCGCTGGCGAGCGGCGAGCTCAGCCCCGTCGTGCCCCGCCGCGCCGCCACCGTCATGCTGCTGCGCGACACCCTTGACGGCCCCGCCGTCCACATGCTGCGCCGCCGGACCTCCATGGCCTTCGCGGCCGGCGCCTACGCCTACCCCGGGGGCGGTGTCGACCCGCGCGACGAGCGGGAGCTGGGCTGGGCCGGCCCGGCCCCGGCCGTGTGGGCGGAGCGGCTGGGCGCGGAGGAGTCCGTCGCCCGCGCCATCGTGTGCGCGGCGGTGCGCGAGACCTTCGAGGAGTCGGGCGTGCTGCTGGCCGGCCCCGACGAACGCACGGTGGTCGCCGACACCACCGGTGCCGACTGGGAGCGGGACCGCGCCGCGCTGGTCTCCCGCGAGCTGTCCTTCGCCGACTTCCTCGTCGCCCGGGGCCTGGTGCTGCGCAGCGACTGCTGGGCGCCTGGACCCGCTGGATCACCCCGGAGTTCGAGGAGCGGCGCTACGACACGTGGTTCTTCGTCGCGGGGCTGCCCGCCGGGCAGCGGACCAGGGACGTGTCCACCGAGGCCGACCGCACCGAGTGGGTGCTCCCGCGGGACGCGGCGGCCCGCTACGACACCGGCGAGCTGACGATGATGCCGCCGACCATCAGCACGCTGCGGCAGCTGCTGCCGTACGGCTCGGCGGCGGAGGCGCTGGACGCCGCCGGGGGGCGCGACATGACACCGGTGCTCGCCACCGCCAGGCTGGAGGGTGAGCACGTCGTCCTGGAATGGCCGGGGCACGAGGAGTTCACCCGGCACGTGACGAAGGGCAGCACGCCATGACCGCGGCGGCACTCCCCGGCGACCCCCGGTCCTCGATCGGCGGCGCGGGGACCGCGCGCGCGTTCTGCGTGCTCGCCCCCAACCCCTCGCCGATGACCCTCGACGGCACCAACACCTGGATCGTCGCCGAGCCGGATTCCGACCTCGCGGTGGTGATCGACCCGGGGCCGCTGCACGAGGGGCACCTGGCCGCCGTCGTCGCGGCCGCGGAGCGGATGGGCAAGCGGGTCGCGCTCACCCTGACCCACGGGCACCACGACCACGCCGAGGGCGCGGCGCGCTTCGCCGAGCTGACCGGCTCGAGGGTGCGGGCCCTGGACCCCGCGCTGCGGCTGGGCGACGAAGGACTCGCGGCCGGCGACGTGGTCACCACCGGGGGTCTGGAGCTGAGGGTCGTGGGGACTCCGGGCCACACCTCGGACTCGCTCTCCTTCCACCTGCCCGCCGACGGCGCGGTCCTGACCGGCGACACCGTCCTGGGCCGGGGCACCACGATGGTCGCCCACCCCGACGGGCGGCTGGGCGACTACCTGGACTCGCTGCGGCGCCTGCAGCGCCTGACCCGCGAGCGTGGGGTCGACACGGTGCTGCCCGGCCACGGGCCCGTCCTGCAGGACGCGCGGGGTGCCGTGGAGTACTACCTGGCGCACCGTGCGAGCCGGCTCGCGCAGGTGGAGACGGCGGTCGAGCTGGGGCACCGGACCCCGGCCGAGGTCGTGTCCCACGTCTACGCGGACGTGGACCGCGCGCTGTGGCCGCGGCGGAGCTGTCCGTCCGCGCGCAGCAGCTGGAGTACCTCACGGAGCACGGCCTCATCTGACCCGGGCGCGCAGCCCGGGGGGCCCGCCGTCCGGGGACCGGCTGCCAGGGGTGCGCCTTCCCTCGCGGGCGGCGGGCCGGGGAAGAGCCGGAGGGACCCGCCGTCGGCGGGGCCCTCCAGGGGGTCTGCTGCGGGTCTGCGGGGCGCCCGGGTTCGCGGGGCGCCCGGCGGGTCAGCGGGAACGCTTGGCCAGGCGCTCCACGTCCAGCAGGATCACCGCGCGGGCCTCCAGGCGAGCCAGCCGCGGCCGGCGAAGTCGGCCAGGGCCTTGTTCACGGTCTCGCGGGAGGCGCCGACCAGCTGGGCGAGCTCCTCTGGGTGAGGTCGTGGACGACGTGGATGCCCTCCTCGGACTGCACGCCGAAGCGGCGGGAGAGGTCCAGCAGGGCCTTGGCGACCCGGCGGGCACGTCGGAGAAGACCAGGTCCGACATGACGTCGTTGGTCCGGCGCAGGCGGCGGGCGACCGCGCGCAGCAGGGCGGAGGCGACCCGGGGCGGGCGTTCAGCCAGGGCTGCAGGTCGCCGTGGCCCAGGCCGAGGAGCTTGGACTCGGTCAGCGCGGTGGCGGTGGCGGTGCGCGGGCCCGGGTCGAACAGGCCAGCTCGCCGATCATCTCGCCGGGCCCAGGACGGCGAGCATGTTCTCCCGGCCGTCGGGCGAGGTCCGGTGCAGTTTCACCTTTCCCTCGGTGACGACGTACAGCCGGTCACCGGGTCCCCCTCGTGGAACAGCGATCGCCACGCGCGAGCGTGACCTCCGTCATGGAGGCGCGCAGTTCAGCGGCCTGCTCGTCGTCGAGCGCCGCGAAGAGCGGTGCGCGCCGCAGAACGTCGTCCACGAGGTCTCTCCTTGTCGACATCACTGCACTGCTCGGCGGACAGACCGAACCGGAGCGCTACTGGCGGTTCGCGCCCGCAGTGCAGAACCTGACAGCGGCGGACGCCGAGGCACTGGTCGACCGGGTGGCCTCCCTGGAGGACGGACCGGGACTGGTACACCTGCGGGAGGCCGCCGGCCCGACGGCCCAGCTGCTCACCGGCCTGGAAGAGGTCGTCGGCGAGTACGCGCGGACCCGGGACGCGATCACACCCGTGGTCGCCGTCGGGGCCGTCGGGATCGCCGCGGTCGCCGCGATCGTCCTGATGATGAGCGGCGGCCTGGCCGCCGCCCGCCGGGACACCGAACTGGCCCTGCTACGGGCCCGGGGCGGCTCCCTGACCGGGATCGGCGGCCGGCTGCTGGCCGAGAGCGCGCTACCGGCACTCCCGGCCGCCGCCTGCGGCTGCTGGCGGTACTCGCCGTGGACGAGGCCCGGCTGCTGCCCTCCGCGCTCACCACGAGCGCCGTGGCCCTGCTCGCCTGCGCCGCCCTGCCGGTGCGCGCGATGGTGGCACACCGCAGACCACGCACGAACCCGGAGCGCGGCGACCTCACACACACCAGGCCCGGCGCACGCCGGACGGTCGTCGAACTGACCCTGCTCGCGCTGGCCGCGGGCTCGGTGGCGGCTCTGCGCCGCCGGGGCACCGAAGGCACCGCCGACCTGCTGGTCAGCGCCGCCCCGGTACTCATCGCACTGGTCGCCGCGCTGGTCCTCGTCCGGCTGTACCCGCTGCCCCTGCGCCGGGCCGCCGGCCCGGCCGGACGGCTGCGCGGAGCGGTGGGATTCCTGGCCCTGGCCCGGGCGGGCCGCTCACCGGCGGCCGCCACCACGCTGCCGCTGCTCGCCCTGCTGACGGCCCTGACCACGGCCGCGTTCGGCGGATCGGTGCTGAACGCAGTGGCCGACACCCGGGACCGGGCCGCGCTGCTGCACACCGGCGCGGACGCACGGGTGGACACCCCCGACGGCGCGGCGCTCCCGGCGGGACTGGAACGAGCAGTGCGGGACGTGCCTGGCGCACAGGACGTGGCAACCGTGGGCATCTCGCACGCCTCGGAACACGTGTCGCAGGACAAACAGTCGCTGGCCGTGGTCGCCGTCGAACCGGACGCCTACGCGGCACTGGCCCGCCGCACCGGCCTCGGGGGCTTCACCGCCGACCGGCTGGCGACCGGGGACGGAGTGCTCGGCGCCGTCGCCTCCCCCGAGGTCGCCGAGCGCCTCGGGCACGCACCGCACCGGATCGACACGAACGGCGGACCCGTCACCGTGCGGATCACCGCCGTGCGACCGCACACACCGGCGGTCCCGGAGGGGGACTTCCTGCTGGTCGACGCGGCCGGCCTGCCCCGCCCCGGCAGTGCCACGTCCCTGCTGGCAGCCGGCCCGGACCTCGACGGGGCCGCACTGCGAACGGCGGTGCGCGACACGGGAACCCGACTGTCGGTCACCCTGCGCAGCGAGGAACGCGCGGCGCTGTCCGACTCGCCGCTGCAGTCCGGCGCCGAACGGATCTACCTGTGGGCCGTCGCCGCGAGCACCGGCTACGCCCTGCTGTCCCTGGTGCTCGGCATGGCGCTGACCGCACCGGAACGCGCGGCCCTGCTCGCCCGCCTGCGCACCCTGGGCATGACGAACCGCCAGGGGCGGCAGCTGCTGGCCCTGGAAACGCTGCCCCTGGCGCTGCTCGCGGCCGGCGGGGGCATGGCCGTGGGCTGGGCGGCGGTCCGGCTGCTCGCCCCCGGCATCGACCTGGACCGCCTCGCCCTTGCCGACACGTACGGGGCCACGGTGCCGGCCGGTGCCGTGCTGCGGGCCGACGTGTGGTCGCTGGCCCTGCCCGCGGCGGCCACGCTGCTACTGGCGGGATCGGTGGCCGTAGCACAGGCCTGGTGGGCAGGGCGCCGCACACCGACCACCCACCTCAGAGCAGGAGACTTGCGATGAGCGCTACGACACGGTCGCTCGCGGAGCTGGAGCAGCGGGCGGCACACCACCGCGACCGGCCCGCCTACGGGCACGACGCCTGATCGCCTGCGACCGGCTGGTACGGATCTTCAGCCAGCGCGGCGGGGGACGCCGTGGAGGTACAGGCCCTGCAGGGACTCGACCTGCTGGTGCGCCAGGGCGAGCTGATGGCCCTGGTCGGGGCCCGGCAGCGGCAAGTCGACCCTGATGAACATCCTGGCCGGCCTGGACGTGCCGACCGCCGGAACCGCGCGGATCGCCGGCCGCGACCTGCTGGCGATGGACGCGAAGGCACGCCTGCGCTACCGCCGCGAAGTGGTCGGTTTCGTGTGGCAGCAGACGGCCCGCAACCTGCTGCCGTACATGACGGCGGCGCAGAACGTCGTCCTGCCGATGCAGCTGGCCGGGGTCCGCGCCGGCAACGGGCGGGACGCGCACAGGAGTTGCTGTCGCTGCTCGGGGTCGCCGACTGCCGGGACCGGCGACCGCAGCAGATGTCGGGCGGCCAGCAGCAGCGGGTGGCGATCGCCGTCGCCCTGGCCAACGACCCGGCCGTCCTGCTCGCCGACGAGCCGACGGGCGAACTGGACTCGGCGACCGGACAGCAGGTCTTCGCGGCGTTCCGCCGGGCCAACGAGGAACTGGGCACGACGATCGTGGTCGTCACGCACGACCAGGCCGTCGCCGACGAGGTCCGCCGCACAGTGGCGATCCGCGACGGCCGCACGGCCACGGAGGTGCTGCGCCGCACCGAGGTCGACGCGACGGGTCAGGAGTCCCTGGTGGCCGCGAGTACGCGATGCTCGACCGGGCCGGCCGGCTGCAGCTGCCGTCCGACTACACGACGGCCCTGGACATGCGGGACCGGGTACTGCTGGAACTGGAGGAGGACCACATCCAGGTCCGGCCGGACGACAACCGGAGCCAGAACGGCTGAAACCCGGGACGAAAGCGGCCGCAAAGGCGCGGCGGCACCCGCCCGGCCGCCCGGCCGGGAACAGCCCTACCACCACCGCCGGACCACCCGTGCCGCGCCGCTCGCAGAACCCGCCACCGCCCCCGGCACCGACATCCGTCAGACGGCGTTCACGGCGCGACCCGCCACCACTGAGCCCGAAGCCCACGAGCCCGCTCTGCACGTCCGTTCCGCCGGGGATCCGGGCGCGGGCGGCGCCACCGGCGAAGGCGAGCACGGTCAGCAGGAACGTCCGGGCGCGCTCGGCCGGACCTTCCCGCAGCAGGCGGTTGGCGGCGGCCGCGGCCTGCAGTTCCACCGCCGGGACCCGACTGGAGGCCTGGGCCGAACGCCTGGACCACCGCCAGCGCCACGGCGACACCCCCGGCGTGCCCCGGCCCTCGCCCACGGAACCGCCCTGCACAGCGGTGAGGAACCGCCCGGCAGAACGCAGCAGCCGGAGCAGGAGACGAACGCGACTGCGGCGCGAAGCGCTGGACGGCCGCCGTGCCGAAGGGCTGTGCCGGGCAAGGTGGCCGCTGCGTCGAAGCAGGTCCTCGCCATGCTGGCCTGCGGCACCGAGGCCAAGCTCGCCGCATTCGATCCGACCGACGGCAGGGCCCGCTGGACCGTGCCCCTCGACGCCCGGCGGGGTGTCGACGCGCGCGGGAACGTGGCCTTCACCTCCACCGAGCCGATCGTGCTGCGCGTCGACGAGGTGAGTGCCTTCCTCGCCTTCGGCCCCGACGGCCGCCCCCGGGGACGGATCGAGTCCACCGGCGCCCACGGCTCGATCGGCGGGAACGTGGCCGTCTCCGACGGCGGCTGTTCGCCCTCACCGACGGCGGCAGCTGGGGGCTGCTCGTCGCCTTCGACCCGGCGACCGGCGGCGAGCCGTGGCGCACCGACCTCGGCGGCGCCCGCTTCAACGCCGGCGGACTGCACGCGGAGGGCGGCCGGGTCATGGCCGTGCTCACCTCCGACAAGTACGGCGACAACCTGTACGTGTACGACGCCGTCACGGGTGATGAGGAGGAGGACCGCGCCTTCCGCGAGCGCATCGGAGGTGCCTGGGACCTGTTCCCGTACAAGGACTTCGTCATCGGCGTCCGTACCGGTGGGAGCGTGCGGCCCTTCTCCGCGTACAAGCGCTGGTGACGGCCGCCATCCACTCACATGTCGCCAACGGCATCAAACAGCCACCGGCCAGCGCGCCTCCCGAAGTCGTGAACATTCGCTGTCCGTTCTCGTGAACAAAGCCGCTGTGCGCGGTTCACGGGGTCGGGCCGAAGACCGTCGACCACCTCGCCCCTGGCCGGCCGGTCCGGCGTCGCGGTGGGGTGCACGGGCGGGTGTTCGCCCGCGGGGCCGGCGTCGAGGTGACGGGCTACGCGCAGCCGCGCAAGGTGCACGGGCAGGCCGCGGACCACCTCGGGCACGACCGGGGCGGACTGGAGCACGCGGTGTGGCGTCACATGTCGGGACGGCGCCGGGGAAGCCCCGGGCTTCCTCGGCACAGGCGCTGGGGTTTCCGCGGAACGCTCGACGAGGGAACCGTCCGCCGCCGTGTCCTTGTCATCGCCCGGGGCCAGCAGGTCCCGAAGACGGCCCTGCGACCTCGTCCTGTGGGCCACCGCCACCGCCCTCTACTTCCTCCTGCGCACCGCAGCCGCTACCTGCGCCGCACATGGCCCGGAAGCCGGCGACCGGCCCGCCGCGGTCGACCGCGGCGGGCCGGTCGCCGGCTTCCGGGCAAGGCCCCGCGGGTCACGGCCGGCGCCGGTGGCCGCGGCGGCGTCCCTACCGGGGGATCGGCGCGTACCGGTCCACCAAGGCACACAGCTCGTCGACGCGTCGGTCCGCGGGTTCGGCCGGCCAGGGCTGGGCGTCGGCCCACTGCTGCCACAGCCCGCCGGGGGAGAGGAAACCGGCCGCATGGCCGGTGCCCGAGCGGTTGTCGATGTGCGCCGGCGCTGCGCGACAGCGCACGACGCGAACACGAGGCCACCACCGACACATGCATCGGCGAAATCGCCCACGACCTCTCTTGGCCGGCCGCCCGAGACTTCCCGGACGGCCGACCCGGCAGAGCGGCACGTTCCACAACACGGCCCAGACCACCAGGAGGCAGCCGGGCGCACCATGACAGGGTCACCGGCGATATTTCACGCGACCCGCGCGCAGCCCGCGCCCTACGATCCCCGGTACGGCCGGAGGAGCGGGGGCGGGGATGCGTGAGGACCGCAGGGGCGGGACAGCGGCGGCGGCGCGCCTGGCGGAAGGTGCGCCGCTGCGGGACGCGCTGGTCGTCGCCGACCCCGGTGACTGGCTTGCGCTGGACGCGGGAGCGCGGGAAGTGGCCTGGTACCGGGTGCAACCTGCCGGAGTGGGAACACACCGCCCGCTGCCCGCCGACCTGACACAACTGGGCGAGTCCCGGCTCGCCCTCGCCTGTGCCACCGGGGACGGGCGGATCCGCGAGGAAGCGGTGCGCAGGGCGGCGCAGCACCCCGCCCTGCTGCCGCTGATCGTGATCCGCTGCGCCGACTGGGCCGAACCCGTGCGCGAGCACGCCCAAAAGCTGCTGCGCCAGGTCCTGGACGCGCACACCGCCGTCGATCTCGCGCCGCTGATCCTGCGCGTCGGCCGCCGCGACCGGGGCACCTTCGGTGTCGAGCTGCTCGGAAAGGTCCTGAGCCGGGCACCTCACGGGGGGCTCACCGCTCTCTTCGCCCACCCCGACCGCCTCGTGAGGCGGTTCGGATACCGGCTGGCCCGTCGAGCACCAGCTCCTCCGCCCGCCGAGCTGGCCCGTGCGGCCGCCCGGGACGAGGACGGTGGTCCAGGACCTGTGCGCCACCGCGGCCTCACATCCCTGCAGGACGAGGACAGCACCTACGACGAAGTGCTACGCCCCTGCTGACCGCACGCAGCCCGCGCACGCGTTCGGCCGGCGTCACCGCGCTGCGGCGGGCGGGACGACCGAAGCAGGCGGAGCCGTTCCTCGCCGACCGCTCCGCACTGGTACGCGCCTGCGCCCGCTACGTGGTACGACAACACGGAGACGACCCGGCGCCCTGGTACTGGCAGCGGTGCGCGACACCCGATGACCCCGGGCTGCCGCCGGTACGGTCATCGGGCTGGCCGAGTGCGGAAACCGCGCGGACGCCGGTCTGCTGCGGCCGCTGCTCGCACACCCGGCAGCCGGAGTGCGAGCGCAGGCGGTGGCCGGGCTGCGAGCACTGGACCTCGCAGACGCAGAACGGCTGTGGCCGCTGCTCGACGACCCGACCACGGTCGTCCGCGAGACAACCGTCGCCCTGCTGCCGTCGACGAAACAACTGCCCATCGGCCGGCTGCTGGAGCGCACCGGGGCCGAGTACCCGCGGCATGTCCGGGTTGCCGCGTTCCGGCTCCTCGACGCACACGGCGGGGTCGTGGCGCTGCGAGCGGCGGTCGGGCTGCTGGAGGACTCGGACGTGAAGCTGCGCACCTGGGCCAGGCAGTCCGTGCAGCGCTGGCATCCGTCGGCGCAGGTGCGGTGCGGGGACGCGGAGGTGGGCGAGCTGCTCGACCGCGGCCGGCACCTGTTCAGCGATCACGCGCTGCGGCGACGCAAACGGGAAGCCGGGCTGGACGGCTGACCCACCCGGAAATTCCCCACCACCGGAACCACCGTGCCGTGGACGTCTCCAGGGCGCGCACGGCCGCATCGACGACCTCGACCTGATGCAGGCGAGGAGAGGAAGGCGCAATCACGGCCGCTCAGTCTCCCACCGGCCACCACACAACCACGGCCGTCACCCCCACTATCCCGCCCCCGATCAAGACCGCACGGAGGACACGACCGTGAAAGAGCTCCTCGCCGACCTCCTGGAGCACCTCCTGCAGGGACTCCTCGGAATCCTGCTGATCACATGGTGGCTGGGCGGCCCCGCCGTCACCGCCATCGTCTGGGACCAGCAAGACCCGAAGGCGGCCTGGCAGTTCCTCGCCCTGTGGGCCACCGCCACCGCCCTCTACTTCCTCCTGCGCGCCGCAATCCGCCGCCTGCGCCGCTCCTAGCCCCACCCGTAACCAGCCGCGCACCCGGCCGCGCCGGACGATCGCCGCCCTGCTCGCCGGCGACATCGCTACGGGTGGCCCGGTCCCTTCCCAGGACAGCCGTGAGGGAGACTGTCGCCCCGCACGCCGTACAACCAGCCCGAGGAAGGAAGTACCCTTGCCCGTGGGCATCGTCGACGGCTGCCTCACCATTGCCGGGATGATCGTGGATGCTGCTTCGCCCGCCCCACGAAGGGACGGGGCTCCGGAGGGGCCACCTTCCGGAAGGGGCGCGCTGCAGGAAGAAATTGGAGGCAGGTCGTGGATTGGTCGGACGAGGAGTACTGCCTGTACGTCAACGCCAGTGAGGCGTCGTCGCTGTGGATGATCCTGGCGGACTACACCCGCAGCGAGGACGAGAAGGAGTGGACCGAGCACATCCCGGTCTTCCGCAGGCTGATCTCCCAGTGGTCCTCCCGGGGGTCCTCAAGCTCTTCCAAGGAGAGGAGTGGCCCGCCGACCTGAAGGGCCGGGAGATTCCACCGCCCGAGGTCGATTCCGTCCTGTCGGACCCGGACAACTGGCGTTACGAGGAAGCGCCGTCCCGGCTCACCTGCATCACGGTCGGGGACCGTGAGATAACCGAACTGCGAGAACCCGACGCATGAGCCGATGCCGACGCGACCATACGTGCGGAACCGAAACCGGTGCCGCAGAACCCGAACCTGCCGTAGAGGGGAAGCGGCCGGAGGGCCGGTGACACGGGAAAGACCGAAGCTCCCGGAGCGCCGGCTTCTACCGCCCGGCGCACGCCACGATCTACGACGCCATCACCGGTTTGGACGGCCGGGACGAGCCGGCCGACCCGATCACCGTGGCCGCCGAACTGGGCGCCGCGGCGACCTGGCCCGCCTCGACTGCCCCGCCTACCTCCACCAACTGATCGAGGCACCCCCCACCGCGGCCAACGCCGGCTACTACGGCCATCGTCGCCGACCGCGCGAAGCTGCGCTGCGCGTCGTGCTCGCGCGCCTGCGGGCCGAACGCGGTGGACCTTCGACGAACTCGCCGACCGCAGCGGGCTTGCCCGGCGCACTCTCATCGACCTCGAACACGGCCGCACCACGGCAGTGTCACCACCTGGCACACCCTCGCCCGCACCTTCGACGTGCCCATCGAGCGCTTCCTGGGGCCCTGTGTGACGACCACACCCCGCCCGGCACGGCCACTTCCTGAACTCTCGCTCCGTCCCGGTGCGCACCACGCCGTGAATCACCCGATCGGGCAATCAGGTATGGAACAGTCATCCGCGTCTCCGCCGGCTGATCAACCCCGGTCTCACCCACACCAACAACGCCTGGCACCTCGGCACGACCACGGATGACCGGAGTGGCTGCCCGGCTTCCGGCCGGACAGCCATCACCAAGATTTTCATGAGTCTTCTAGCCCGTCCGGGTGGCGGCGAGGTGGGCATCCACGGCGACGACACCGTCGACGCCCTGGCAGAGGCCCACGACGACCGGGACGAGACGCGGTTCCGGGACGTGACCGCGCAGGGCGACGACCCCGTCCGGACATCGACTGCGACGGTGCCCTCGTCCAGGCCGAGGATGCGCCCCAGGACGTCCTGCTCGACCTCGTTGCGGATCTCGACGTCGGGGCGGACGAAGGCGTCGAGCAGGTCGCTGCGGCTGACGATGCCGGTGAGGAGCCCGTCGTCGCCGACCACCGGCAGCTGCTTGACGTGCCGCTTGCGGAGTTCCCGCGCGGCCCGGGGGATCGTCCAGTCGGCGGGCGGTGAAGACGGGGCTGCTCAGCGCGCCCGCAGTCCGGGCCCGGGCCTTGCCCCAGGCGCGCTCGTCGCTCCCGTCCTGCCCCTGCGGATCGGGCATGCCGGTCTCGTGCCGCAGCACGTCGGACGCGGACACCGACGCCGACGGGGGCGCCGTCGTCGTCGACGACCGGAGCCGCGACGATGTCGTTCGCGTCCAGCAACGCGGCGACCTCCTGGAACGGTGTGTCGGGGCGGAGGGTGACGACCTCCTCGGTCATCACGTCACCGACCGTGCGACGGTGCAGCATGGCATCGGCCTCTTCCGCTTTGCGACGGGGCGGCCGCAGCCGGACCGCCCGGGCGGACAACGTGCGGCACGCCGGCCTCCGCGGCCTGCCCTGCTCGTCCACGCCGTCGCCCTACCCATGACAGCACCGCGCCGCTCCGGCGACCAGTAATGTTCGGCCTGGCGGAGGGTCGGCCGTCCCACGGCCAGGAGCACGGCCGAGCGCACGGCAGGTCCTGGCGACGCCGGGCGCTCGGCCCCTGCGCTTGTCGACGGGGATGATCAGGTCACCCCTGACCACTCACTCAGCATCGTTGACGCTGCTGGCTTCGGCCGCGAATACGCGACACCTCAAATACGACCTCACCAGCCCCGAGGCCGGGCTCGGCCCCAGTGCGTTGACGCACGACGCAGAGGACGGCACCTCAACGCCGCGTCCTCCCACGGTCCGGTCGAGGGCGAGCGGTGCCTGTACCACCGGCCGGCCCGTCGATGACTGTCCGCCGTGCCGTTCCGGCCGGCCCGCCCCCGTCCCTGCTGCGGAGCGGACGGCGGATCCGGCGGCCGAGGCCGCAGCCCGGGTGGCCCAGGAGCAGATCAAAGCCGCGCTACGCGGCAAGGCCCTGGACCGCCGCCGCGGCCCTGCGCCGTGCACCGCGCGAGCGGGCCGCCGCGAGAGGCCGACGAGCGGTCGTTCCCATGAGTACGACTGCCGACCCGCTCGCCGCGCTGGGCTCCCTCCCCGGCGTCGCCGAGTCCGTGGAGACCGTGCGCCAAGCCGTGGACCGGTCTACGGGCACCGCGTGATGCGCCGCCGCAGCAACGAGATCACCGCCGAGGCGGCACTGCGCGGAGCGCGCGCGTCGGCAGCCCTGCAGGGGCCGACTGGGCCCTGGAGGAGGTGCGCCGGCGCACCGACTTCAGCGGCGACCCCGAGGCCGGCGTCGTCGGAGCCGCGCTGCGGCTGTCCGCCGAGGCCGGCCAGCTCCTGGGCACCTGGCGGCAGTCCCCGCTGCAGGTCCTGGCCCGGCTGCACCTGGTCGCCGCCGGCGGATCCGCCCCCGACGACACCGTCGGCCGCCCGCGCCGCGCCGGCGAGCCGGTGGACGAACCGGCCGTCGCACTGCCCCTGCCCGCGGCCGACGAGATGTCCGCCCGCCTCGACGGCCTCGCCCGGCTGCTCCTGGCCGGCACCTCCGCCCCCGCCCTGGTCACCGCCGCCGTGGTCCACGGCGAACTCCTCGCACTGCGCCCCTTCGGCTCGTGCAACGGACTGGTCGCCCGGGCCGCCCAGCGGATCGTCCTCGTCGGCAGCGGCCTGGACCCCAAGTCGATCTGCCCCGCCGAGGTCGGCCACGCCGAACTCGGCGCCGACTCCTACCTGCGGGCACTGCAGGGGTACGCCACCGGGACGCCCGACGGGGTGGCGGCGTGGATCGCGCACTGCGCGGAGGCGGTCAAGCTGGGCGTGCGCGAGAGCACGGCGGTGTGCGAGGCGCTCCAGCGCGGCGCGCCTGACCGGCCTGCCGGGGCCGGCGGGCCGGGGCGTCCCGGCGCCGGGCCCGTGCGGCCGACCCGGACGGCCCCCCGGACCGGGGGAAGGATGCGGCGGCACCGCGGGCGGTGCCGCCGCCGGCACGTCCGCCGGGCTACCAGGCGTGCGCGGTCGTCACCCATCAGGTCGGGATCTGCTGCCCGTCCCCTGGTGCGGCTGGCCCTGTGGAGGGTCGGCTTCGCGTGGTACCCGGCTTCGGTGCTCGGTCCGAGGGGCCGTCCTGACGGGGGATCCTCCCGGATCGCCCTGGTCTCGCGGGCCGTTGAGTCCTTTCTACTCCCGGGCGCAGTGAAGCGGAACCCCCTGCCGCACTTCTTTGCCCGATCCGGGCGGATCAGGACGCAACGGACGGACGGCGGCGCCGCGAGGAGTACCAGACCAGGCCCGCGCCCAGCGCCGCCGCCCCCAGCGCCGCGGCCGCCAGCACCGGAGCCGACGGGACGGACAGCGACGGCATGCGCCGGTGCAGCCGCACCGGCCGGTTGAACGACAGCACCGGCCACCCGCGCTCCGCGGCCTCCCGGCGCAGCGCCCGGTCGGATGACCGCGCAGGGGTGACCGACCGCCTCCAGCATCGGCACGTCCGTGATCGAGTCGCTGTAGGCGTAGCTGCGCGCCAGGTCGTACCCTCCGACGCGGCCAGCTCGCGCACGGCCTCCGCCTTCGTCGGCCCGTACACGTAGTACTCCACCTCGCCGGTGTAGCAGCCCTCCTCGGCGACCATCCGGGTCGCCACCACGTGGTCGGCGCCCAGCATCCGGCCGATCGGCTCCACCACCTCGGCGCCCGAGGCGCTCACGATCACCACGTCCCGGCCGGCCGCGTGGTGCTCCTCGATCAGCGAGGCGGCCTCGTCGTAGATGATCGGGTCGATCAGGGCGTGCAGGGCCTCGGCGACGATCTCGCGGACCTGCTGCACGTTCCAGCCGCGGCACAGCTCGGACAGGTACTTTGCGCATCCCCTCCATCTGGTCGTGGTCGGCGCCGCCGAGCATGAACGAACTGCACGTAGGCGGTGCGCAGCACGGCCCGGCGGTTGATCAGGCCGCCCCGGTAGAAGGAGCGCCCGAAGGCCAGTGCTCGACTTCGCGATGACGGTCTTGTCCAGGTCGAAGAAGGCCGCCGTACGCGGCGAGGGGAGGTTCTCCACGGGCTAGAGCATAGGCACCCACCGATCGGCGTAAGGTGAGGCGTGTGGGTTTGCCTGAGAAGGCTCTCGGGTACACCATGGAAGTCACGGATCGTTCGCGACCGTGCTAACCCGGCCCGACTCCTCCCCCCCCGAGTCGGCCGTGGATGACGACCCCCGCTCTCCCCCCCGGCGGGGGTCGTCGCATGTCCGGACCCGGATTCCGTCGACGCAGCCCTTCTCCCGCCCGGTGCTCACCTTCCCGGGTGGCGGAGTTGTCCACAACCCCGCCGTCGTCCACCGAAAACACCGCTCTCCCCGCACCCCGCCCTGCCCGGTCCACCGTGGGACCTGCGCCCGCAACCCGACGGAGCGCAGCACGAGGACCCGAGGAGGGCCCGTGACAGACCCCACCGCACCCCGGCAGCACGGACCGGACGAGCCGGCCGGAACCACGGCGGCACGCCCGCTCATTCTCACCGAGGACGAGGAACTCCTCGACGACCTGCTCCGGCTGTGCGCGGCGGCCGGAACCGAACCCGAGGTCGCCCACGGCGCACCCGGACCGCGGAAGCTGGGAGACGGCGCCCCTGGTGCTCGTCGGCGACGACTGCGCACCGCACATCGGCGCACCCGCCCGCCGCGAGGGCGTCCTGCTGATCGGCCGCGACCTCGACGACGCCGGGGTCTGGCAGCGCGCCGTCGCCCTCGGCGCGGACCACGTGATCTTCCTGCCCGACGCCGAACCGTGGCTCGTGGACCGGATCGCCGACGCGGTCGAAGGAGCCGGGGAACAGGCCCTCACCGTCGGCGTCGTCGGGGGCTGCGGCGGCGCGGGAGCCTCCACCCTGGCCTGCGCCCTCGCCCTGACCGCCGCACGGCAGGGACGGCGGACCGTCCTGGTGGACGCCGACCCCCTCGGCGGCGGGCTCGACGTACTCCTCGGCGGCGAACGCACCGCCGGCCTGCGCTGGCCCGACCTGGCCTCCTCCCGGGGCCGCGTCGGCAGCGGGGCACTGGAGGAGTCGCTGCCCCGGCTGCACGACCTGAGCCTCCTCAGCTGGGACCGCGGCGACACCGTCCCCGTCGCGCCGGAGGCCATGCGCTCCGTCCTGGGCGCGGCCCGCCGCGCGGGAGGAGTGGTCGTCGTCGACCTGCCGCGCAGGCTCGACGACAGCACCGCCGAAGCCCTGGCCCACCTCGACGTGGCCCTCCTGGTGCTGCCCGCCCGCCTGCGGTCCTGCGCCGCGGCCGCACGGGTCGCCGCCGGCCTGCGCACGGCGGTGCGGGACCTGCGGGTGGTGGTGCGCGGCCCCTCCCCGGACGGGCTGCGCGACGATGACGTCGCCCACATGCTCCGGCTCGCGCTCGCCGGCGCACTCCCCGGCGAGCCCGGCCTCACCGACGGCCGGGACCGCGGGGGACCGCCCGGCAGCGACCCGCGCGGCCCGCTCGCCCGGTTCTGCTCCGCCTTCCTCGCCCGGGCCCTCCCCGCCGGCACGGGCACCGCCGGCACGGGCACCGACGGCGGGAGCGCGGCGGCGTGAGAGCACCGGACACCCCTCCCGGCCTTTCCGGGCCCGCAGCCCCCTCCCGCCCCTTCCACGTGCCCGCCCCCTCCGCGTCCGCCTCCCCTCCGGACACCGAGGACCACACGGCCCTCGTCGACGCCGTGCGGCTGCGCCTCGCCGAGACCGGGGACGAGCCCACCCCCGCCAGGGTCGCGGCCGCCCTGCGCAGCCACGGCCGCCTCCTGGGCGACACCTCGGTGCTCGGCGTGGTGCGGGCCCTGCGCTCGGAGATGGTCGGCGCGGGCCCGCTGGAACCGCTGCTCGCCGAACCGGACGTCACCGACGTGCTGGTCAACGCCCCCGACCAGGTGTGGGTCGACCGCGGAGCCGGCCTCGAGGAGGCCCGCGTGCGCTTCCCCGACACCGCCGCCGTGCGCCGCCTGGCACAGCGGCTCGCCTCGGCGGCCGGCCGGCGGCTCGACGACGCCCGGCCCTGGGTCGACGCGCGCCTGCCCGACGGCACCCGGCTGCACGCCGTCCTGCCGCCGGTCGTGGTCGGGTCCCCCTGCATCTCGCTGCGCGTGGTCCGCTCGCGCGCCTTCACCCTCCCGGAACTCGTCAGGGCCCGGGCCCTGGGCCCCGAGGGCGCCCGGCTGCTGGAGGACATGGTCGAAGCCCGGCTGTCGTTCCTGGTCTCCGGGGGGACGGGCACGGGGAAGACCACCCTGCTGAGCACCCTCCTGGGCCTCGTGCCGGCCGGGGAGCGGATCGTCCTGGCCGAGGACTCCGCCGAGCTGCGGCCCGCCCACCCCCACGTGGTGCGGCTGGAGACCCGCCCGGCCAACCAGGAGGGCGCCGGACGGGTCGACCTGCGCGACCTGGTGCGCCAGGCACTGCGGATGCGGCCCGACAGGCTGGTCGTCGGCGAGGTCCGCGGCGCGGAGGTGCTCGACCTGCTGTCCGCCCTCAACACGGGCCACGAGGGCGGCTGCGGCACGGTCCACGCCAACGCGGCCGCCGACGTGCCCGCCCGGCTGGAGGCGCTCGGCTCGACGGCCGGCCTGGACCGGGCCGCACTCCACAGCCAGCTCGCCGCCGCCCTGGCCGCCGTGGTCCACCTGGTCCGGGACCGGGACGGCAGACGCCGGGTGGCCGAGGTGCACGTCCTGGAACGCCAGGCGTCCGGCCTGGTCACCACACTCCCCGCGGCCGTGTTCCGGCCCGACGGCGCGCTCGGGTCCGGCCCGGGCTGGACCCGCCTGCGGCAACTGTGCAACACACCCGGGAACGGCAGGGGAGCGAGGTGCGGGCACGGATGAGCGGGACGATCACCGCGGCCGCGGCGGCCTGCGCCGCAGGGGCGGCCTGGCTGTGGTGCGGACGGGACACGCCGCCGCACCGGACCCGCCCGCCGGCCGTGCTGCGCACCCCGCACCCGGAACGCCGCCGCCTCCGCGCGGCGCGCCGGGCACGGGCCGCGCTCACCCCGGAGGTGGCGTGCGCGGCGGCGGGACTCGCTGCGGGCCTGCTGACGCACTCGCCACTGCCGGCCCTGGCGGGAGCGGCCGGGGTCCCACTCGTCCGCCGACGGGGACGGCGCTCGGCGGAACGGCGGGCGGCCCGGGCCCGGCGCACCGCGGTGGTGGACCTGTGCACCGCCCTCGCCGGGGAACTGCGGGCCGGACGTCCGCCGCACGCCGCCCTGGCCGGAGCGCTGGCGCGCGGCGGAGGGATTCCGCAGTCCGGGGCGGAGACGCAGCCGATGACGGCGGTCCTGGCCGCGGCGAGGTTCGGGTCCGACGTGCCGGCGGCCCTGCGTCGTGCCGGCCGGCTCCCGGGGGCCGAGGGGCTCGCGGGGGTGGCCGCCTGCTGGGAAGTGGCGGTCGACGGGGGCGGCGGGCTCGCCGAGGGACTGGAACGGGTGGCTGCGGCGCTGCGCCGCGAGCAGGACCAGCGGGAGGAACTCGCGGCCCAGCTCGCGGGCCCCCGGTCGACGGCCGTCCTGCTGGCCGTGCTGCCCGTGTTCGGCCTCGTGCTGGGCGCCGCCCTGGGCGCCCGGCCGCTGCGGATCCTGCTGCACACCCCCGCGGGCCTGGCCTGTCTGGCGGCGGGCACGGCACTCGAGTGCGCCGGGATCGCCTGGACCGCGCGGATCGTGCGCACCGCCGCGGGAGAGGCCGGCCCGCTGTGACCGCCGCAGCGGCGGTCACGACGGTGGCGGCGGCTTCGGCGGCGGTGCTGGCGGCGGTCTCGGTGGCCGCCGTGTCACCGGTGGCCCGGCGCCGCAGGCGCCTCGCCCTCCGGCGTTCGCGGGAACTGCTCGGAACGCCCGTCGCGCGGCGTCGCCGGCCCGCGGTCCGCCGCCCCGCCCGGAGCGGCCCCCGCCCCGCCCGGAGCGGTACGGCGGAGGGCCGGCTGCTGGTGCCGGTGGCGGCGGCCGTCACCGCGGTCGCGGTCGGAGGACCGCCCGGAGCGTTGGCCGGCTTCGGCATCGCGGTGCTGGCCCACCGCCTGCAACGGCAGAGGGGGCCCGCCGGGGAGCGCGCGGCACGTGCCCGGCACACGGAACAGGTCGTGAGGCAGTTGCCGCAGGCCGCGGACCTGCTCGCGGCCTGCCTCGCGGCCGGAGCGGGCCCGCAGGAGGCCGCCGGGGCGGTGGGCCGCTCGGTCCGAGGGCCGCTGGGCGCACTGCTGCTCCGGGCCGCCGCGGAGCTGCGGCTGGGAGCCGATCCCGCGCAGTGCTGGGAGCGGTTCGCGGCCGAGCCCGGAGCGACCGAGCTGGGCCGCTGTCTGGAACACGCCTGCACGACGGGGGTGCCGCCTGCCGCCGCCGTCACCCGCCTGGCGGAGCAGGGCCGGCTCCGGCACGCCCGGTCGGCCCAGGCCCGGGCCAGACGGGCGGGCGTACTGGCCACGGCCCCGCTGGGCCTGTGCTTCCTGCCCGCCTTCCTGCTGGTGGGCGTGGCACCCGTGGTCATGGGCCTGGCCGGGGCGCTCCTGGCCCCGGCCTGACCGGGGCCGCGGCCCACCGACCGAACGTCGACAGAGAAGGGTTGGGAACGTATGAGGACAACGACCGTACGGTGCGCGCGAGGGGTACGACGGCGGGCGGCACGGGTGCGCGGGCGGTGGCGTTCCGCCGCCGACTCGGGCATGACCACCGCCGAGTACGCGGTCGGCACGGTCGCCGCCTGCGGATTCGGAGCCGTCCTGTACAAGGTGGTCACCTCCGACGCGGTGGCCTCCGCGCTCCAGCGCATGGTGGAGAAGGCGCTCGATGCGGGATTCTGAGCGGCCCCGGCCCGCGTGGCGGGGCGACGCGGGCCAGGCCACGGCGGAGACGGCTGTGGTGCTCCCGGTACTGGCCCTGGCCCTGGTGGCGATGCTGTGGGGCGTGACGGCCGCGGTGGCGCAGATCCGTTGCGTGGACGCGGCCCGGGCGGGAGCCAGGGCCGCGGCCCGCGACGAGCCCGAGAGCACCGCGGTCGCCGCGGCGCGGTCCGCCGCGCCCCCGGGCGCGCAGGTGTCCGTGGGCCGCGGCGGGGACGAGGTGCGGGTGGAGGTGTCGGCCCGGTCCCTGGGGCCGGGGCGGCTGGCAGGCCTGCTGTCGGTGACCGTGCGGGCCGAGGCCGTGGCCCTGGCCGAGGACTCGGTCGGCGGGGATCCGCCGCCCCCCGCGGCAGGGGTCCCCGCGGACGCCCCGGCCGGCACCCGGCCGCAGGGCGCGGCGGGGGGAGGAGCGGTGAGGGGCGGTGGCGACCGCGGTTCGGCGACGGTGTGGGCGACGGGAGCGGCGGCTGCCGTCTGCGTGCTCCTGGCCGGAGTGCTGGCCCTCGGCCATGCGGTCGGCGTCCGGCACCGGGCGGGCGGCGCGGCCGACCTGGCGGCCCTGGCCGCGGCGGACAGCGCCCTGGAGGGGGAGCGCGAGGCCTGCGGCCGGGCTCTGAGGGCGGCCGCGGCCAACGGCGCACGGCTGGCCCGCTGCACGGTGCACGGTGAGGTCTCCGACGTGACGGTGCACGTACGGGCTGCAGGGCTGCTGGGCGTGCTCCCGCCCGCCGAGGTCCGCTCCCGCGCGGGCCCTGCGGACGTCGCAGGCCTCACAAGTCCCGCAGGCCCTGCGGCTCCCGCAGGACCGCCGTGACCGGTCCCGGCCCGGTGGCCTTGCCACCTCGTCCCCGGACTCCCCGCGGCCGGGGACGGCGGCAGGCCAGAGGGGAAGACGGGCCCCTTATCCGTCGGCCTCCCCGGCGCCGGCGCCGGCGCCGGCGCCGGCGCCGGCGCCGGGGCCGGGGGCGGGGGTGGGGGCGCCTGACAGGAGGACGTCCAGGAGCCGGACGGCGGCCGCCTTGTCCAGGGGCTCGTTGCCGTTGCCGCACTTGGGCGACTGGATGCACGAGGGGCAGCCGGACTCGCACTCGCAGGAGGAGATCGCCTCGCGCGTCGCCCGCAGCCATGCTCCGGCCGTGCGGAAGGCACGCTCGGCGAACCCCGCACCGCCCGGGTGGCCGTCGTGGACGAAGACCGTCGGGCGGCCGGTGTCCGGGTGCAGCGGTACGGAGACGCCGCCGATGTCCCACCGGTCGCAGGTGGCGAAGAGCGGCAGCATCCCGATCGAGGCGTGCTCGGCCGCGTGCGCGGCGCCGGGCAGCTCCTCGGGGCGGACCCGGGCCTCTTCCAGCTGCCCGTCGGTGACCGTCCACCACACGGCCCTGGTGCGCAGGGTGCGCGGGGGCATGTCGAGGGGCGTCTCGCCGAGGACCTCGCCGGTGATCGGCCTGCGGCGCAGGTAGGAGACGACGCGGTTGGTGACCTCGACCGACCCGAAGCACAGCCGGGCCTCGCCCCAGGGCACCTCCTCGGTGGTCTCCAGGACCGAGATCGCGGTGGTGTCCCTGGCAGTGGTCGTGTACGGCGGGTCGGCCTGCTCGACCAGGGCGACCGAGTCCTCCAGGTCCAGGTGGCGCACCAGGTAGGTCTGCCCCTGGTGGAGGTGGACGGCGCCGTCGTGGACGGTGGTGTGCGCCGCCGCCTCCTCCACCGTTCCGAGGAGCCGCCCGGTACCGGCCTCCACGACCTGCACGGGCCTGCCTCCCCCGCCGCGGATGTCGATGCGGTCGACGGCGCGTTCCCGGCGGGTCCAGAACCAGCCGGACGCGCGCCGCCGCAGCAGCCCGCGGCGCTCCAGCTGCCCGACCAGGCCGGCCGCGGACGGCCCGAACAGTTCCAGGTCGGCCTCCGTCAGCGGCAGCTCCGCCGCGGCCGCGCACAGGTGGGGGGCGAGGACGTGGGGGTTGTCGGGGTCCATCACCGTGCTCTCCACGGGTTGCCGGAACAGCGCCTCGGGGTGGTGGACCAGGTAGGTGTCCAGCGGGTCGTCGCGGCCGATCAGCACGGCCAGGGCCTCCTGCCCCGACCGCCCGGCGCGTCCGGCCTGCTGCCACAGGGACGCCCGGGTGCCGGGGTAGCCGGCGATGAGGACGGCGTCCAGGCCGGACACGTCCACCCCCAGTTCCAGCGCGGTGGTGGACGCCAGCCCCAGCAGCTCCCCGCTGTGCAGCGCCCGCTCCAGGGCCCGCCGCTCCTCCGGCAGGTAGCCGCCGCGGTACGCGGCCACCCGCGGGGGCAGCGCCGGGTCCACGGCGGCCAGGCGTTCCTGGGCCAGCAGGGCGACCAGTTCCGCGCCGCGCCGGGACCTGACGAAGGCGACGGTGCGCACCCCGCCCGCCACGAGGTCCGCGAGCAGGTCGGCGCACTCGGCGACGGCGGTGCGCCGTACCGGTGCGCCGTGCTCGCCGCCGGCGTCGGTCAGCGGCGGTTCCCACAGGGCGAAGGCGAGTCCGCCGCGGGGCGAGGCGTCCTCGGTGACCTCGCGCACCGGGACGCCGGTGAGGCGTTCCGCCGCCTCGCCCGGCTGCGCGGCGGTGGCCGAGGCGAGGAGGAAGACCGGTTCCGCCCCGTAGCGGGCGCAGACCCGGCGCAGCCGCCGCAGCACCTGGGCGACGTGGGACCCGAACACCCCGCGGTAGGTGTGGCACTCGTCGACGATCACGTAGCGCAGGTGCCGCAGGAACGAGGACCAGCGCGCGTGGGCCGGGAGGATGCCGCGGTGCAGCATGTCCGGATTGGTGAGCACGTGGTTGGCGAAGAGGCGCACCCACTCGCGTTCCTCGACCGGGGTGTCGCCGTCGTACACGGCGGGGCGCACGGCGGTGCCCAGCGGTTCGGCCAGACGGGTGACGACCCGGCGCTGGTCGGCGGCGAGGGCCTTGGTCGGGGCGAGGTAGAGCGAGGTGCTTCCCCGCCCGTTCGGGGCCTCCGAGCCCTCCAGCAGGGAACTGAGCACCGGGGCGAGGTAGGCCAGCGACTTGCCGGAGGCGGTCCCGGTCGACACGACGACGGACTGTCCGCCCAGAGCGAACGCCGCGACCTGTGCCTGGTGTGTCCAGGGGCGCCCTGTGCCCGCTTCGTGCAGTGCGTCCACCACTTCCGGCCGAATACCCTCCGGCCAGTGGGAATGGCTTCCCGCTCTCGGGGGCAAGTGCTCCGTATGAGTGATGCGTGCGGCTCGGCCTGCCCTCGCGGCGAGCCGGGCCAGGGCCGGGGGCGACGAGGCGGGATCATGGGCCGTCTGCGGGTGAGGATCCTGAGCCATCGACACTCAGTGTGTCACTGGCGTGACGGACAATCGCCGCAAGGCGTCGTGCTCGCCTGCTGGTAAGTGATTGAATGCCATCGCGGCTGCCGATCCATGGGGGGCGACCGCTCGATGCAAGGTGCTGGAGGATCCGTGGACCTGTCCCTGTCGACCCGAACCGTCGACAACCGTACGGTTGTTGAGGTCGGTGGCGAGATTGATGTGTATACCGCGCCCAAGCTGCGCGAGCAGTTGGTCGAACTCGTCAACGACGGCAGCTACCACCTGGTCGTGGACATGGAGGGAGTCGACTTCCTCGACTCCACCGGCCTGGGTGTGCTCGTCGGCGGCCTGAAGCGCGTGCGCGCACACGAGGGCTCCCTGCGCCTCGTGTGCAACCAGGAGCGCATCCTGAAGATTTTCCGTATCACCGGTCTGACCAAGGTGTTCCCGATCCACACCTCGGTCGAGGAGGCTGTCGCGGCGACCGACTGACCGTCGCATCGCTGACGGACTGTCGGTCGAGCGGGGGCACCGGGTCGCGATCCCGTGCCCGGGCCCCTGTTTCTGCACGCCCGAGGACCGAGGGGGAACTGACCTGTGGCCACTGTCGAACTGCGTTTCACCGCCCTGCCCGAGCACGTGCGCACCGCGCGGCTCGTGGCGGCCGCGGTGGCCCGTCGGGCCGGGGTCGACGAGTCCGTACTCGACGAGGTGCGTCTCGCCGTCGGCGAGGCGTGTTCCCGGGCGGTCGGCCTGCACCGGCTCCACGGCTTGGAGAGCCCGGTCCGGGTGAGCCTGACGGAGGACGAGAAGAAGTTCTCCATCGAGGTCGCCGACGAGGTTCCCGAAACCGGGAGCCCCTCCGCCCCCGGGCGGCACGGCGAGGCCGCCGGGCACCCCGCCCCCGTGTCCGACGAGGCCGGTGAGGGGGACATGGGCCTTGCCGTGATCAGCGGGCTCGTGGACGACTTCGAGGTGACCGCGGGCGGGACCGGCGGAACCATCCGCATGAGCTGGCCCACCGTCCCGCCGCCCCTCGCCACCTGACCCCGCCCGGCAACCGCCGGCCGCCGGCCCCCGTGCCGCCGGCCGGCGGTGTGCTGCCGCCCCGGCCACCGTGAGGCGCCCCGCCCCTGCGCCGGCCCGCTCACCAGCCGGCCCACCGGCTGCCGCCCGGCCTGCCTGTTCGCCTGCCGCCCCGCCCTCCTGCCGTCTGTCGGCCTGCCGCTTTGCCGTCTGCCGCCCCGTCGGCCCGTCGGCCCGTCGGCCCGTCGGCGCTGCCTGCCCGGCGCCGGCGCCCCGCCCACTCACCCGTCCCTCCTTGAGATGCGGCACCGGGCCCCTTCGGTGATCCTTGGGACGGACGCGTCCCGCCCTGCTTCGGCCGGGCTCTCCGCAATCCGCCCCATGCTCGCTCGGGAAGCCTGAGCGCCGCGGGTCACCCCGCCCCTCCTCGCGGACCTCCCGCTGCGCCGTGTGCCAAACGTCAAGGAGGACGAATGGCAGGGCCACTCACCGTTCTCGCCAACGGTCTCGCCGCACCGACCGCCGCCGGAACCGCCGGAGAGGCGGCCGTGCTCACCGGGGGGAACCGCACACTGCTGCTGGTGATCGCCGGTGTGGCCGTGGCCGCACTGGTCGTCGCGGCCGTCCTGACCCGCCAGGTGCTCATGGCGGACGAGGGGACCGACCGTATGAAACGCATCGCGGCCGCCGTCCAGGAGGGGGCGAACGCCTACCTGGCGCGGCAGCTGCGCACGCTGTCGGTGTTCGCGGCGGCGGTGTTCTTCCTGCTGATGCTGCTGCCCGCCGACACCTGGGGGCAGAGACTGGGCCGCTCGGTGTTCTTCCTGGTCGGTGCCGTCTTCTCGGCGGCCACCGGCTGGCTGGGGATGTGGCTGGCGGTCCGCAGCAACGTGCGGGTCGCCGCGGCCGCCCGTACCGCGGACCTGACCGCCGCCGGTTCCGCACTTCCCGCCGGGCCGGGCCTGACCGAGGCCGGCCCGGCCGGGGGCGGGCGCGGCCCGGCGGACCGCGCCGCGGTCTCGCACCGCGCCATGCGGATCGCGTTCCGCACCGGCGGCGTGGTCGGCATGTGCACCGTCGGCCTCGGACTGCTGGGGGCCTGCACGGTGGTGCTGGTCTACGCGGCCGACGCGCCCAAGGTGCTGGAGGGGTTCGGGTTCGGCGCGGCCCTGCTGGCGATGTTCATGCGGGTCGGCGGCGGCATCTTCACCAAGGCCGCCGACGTGGGCGCGGACCTGGTGGGCAAGGTCGAGAAGGGCATCCCCGAGGACGACCCGCGCAACGCGGCGACCATCGCGGACAACGTCGGCGACAACGTGGGCGACTGCGCCGGCATGGCCGCCGACCTGTTCGAGTCCTACGCGGTCACCCTGGTGGCCGCGCTGATCCTGGGCACGGTCGCCTTCGGCGACGCCGGGCTCGCGTTCCCGCTGCTGGTGCCGGCGATCGGCGTGCTGACCGCCATGGCCGGCATCCTCCTCGTCGCCCCCCGGGCCCGCGACCGCAGCGGCATGACCGCGATCAACCGCGGTTTCTTCGTCTCCGCGGCGATCTCCCTGGCGCTGGTGGCCGCGGCGGCCTTCGCCTACCTGCCCGCGCGCTTCTCCGACCTGGACAACGTGCCCGCCGCGATCGCCTCCCACGACGGCGACCCGCGCCTGTTCGCCCTGGCGGCGGTGGCCATCGGCATCGTGCTCGCCGCGCTCGTCCAGCAGCTCACCGGGTACTTCACCGAGACCGGACGGCGCCCGGTGAGGGACATCGCCAGGACCTCCCTGACCGGGCCGGCGACCGTGGTGCTCTCCGGCGTCTCGGTCGGACTGGAGTCCGCGGTGTACTCGGCGGTCCTCATCGGGCTCGGCGTCTACGGGGCGTTCCTGCTGGGCGGCGGTTCGCTGGTGCTGGCCCTGTTCGCGGTGGCGCTGGCGGGCACCGGCCTGCTGACCACGGTCGGCGTGATCGTCGCCATGGACACCTTCGGGCCGGTCTCGGACAACGCGCAGGGGATCGCCGAGATGTCCGGCGACGTGCACGGCGACGGCGCGCGGGTCCTCACCGACCTGGACGCGGTCGGCAACACCACCAAGGCGATCACCAAGGGCATCGCCATCACCACGGCCGTCCTGGCCGCGACGGCCCTGTTCGGCTCGTTCACCGAGACCGTGGGCACGGCCCGGGCGGAGGCGGGCAACCCCTCCGGCCCGGGGCTGAGCCTGGACATCTCCCAGCCGAACAACCTGGTCGGGCTGCTGCTGGGCGCGGCGGTCGTCTTCCTCTTCTCCGGGCTGGCGATCAACGCGGTCTCCCGGTCGGCGGGCTCGGTGGTCTTCGAGGTGCGCCGCCAGTTCAGGGAGAAGCCCGGGATCATGGACGGTTCGCAGACCCCCGAGTACGGGCGGGTGGTGGACATCTGCACCAAGGACGCGCTGCGCGAGCTGGCCACCCCCGGGCTGCTCGCCGTGCTCGCCCCGGTGGCGGTGGGCTTCTCGCTCGGCATCGGGCCCCTGGGCTCCTTCCTGGCCGGGGCCATCGGCACCGGGCTGCTGATGGCGGTCTTCCTGGCCAACTCCGGAGGGGCCTGGGACAACGCCAAGAAGCTGGTCGAGGACGGCCTGTACGGGGGCAAGGGCAGCGAGGCCCACGCCGCCACCGTCATCGGCGACACGGTCGGGGACCCCTTCAAGGACACCGCGGGGCCGGCGATCAACCCCCTGCTGAAGGTGATGAACCTGGTCGCCCTGCTGATCGCCGCCGCCGTGGTCAGGTACGGCTACGGCGACGAGGCCAGCCTGCCGGTGCGGATCACGGTCGCCGCGGTGGCCGTCGTGGTGATCGTGGCCGCGGTCTACGCCTCCAAGAGGCGGGGAATCGCCGTGGGTGACGAAGACAACTCGGACACGGGCGAACGCAGGGCCGACCCGGAGCCCGTCCGCTGAGCCCCGACCGGCCTGTGCCTGGCCAGGAGGCGGTCGTACCGGTTCGCGCACCCGGTGCGGCCGCCTTCCGGATCGACGGCAGCCGATGTGAACAAAAGACGCTTACCGGACTTCGTGGTCCGCCCGCCCGGCCGGTGCGCCGCCCGCGCCGTGTAAGTTCCGGGGCCGTAGGGCCACGAAAGGACGACTCCGGTGAACAACAAGCTCGCGGCCGCCCTGACCGGCGCGGCTCTGGTGGCGGCCCTGACCGGCTGCGGCGCCTCCCACGAGGAGGCCCTCAACGCCTGGGCGAAGCAGGTCTGCGACAAGGTGCCGCCCCAGGAGAAGAAGATCCAGGAGGCGGACAAGCTCTTCTCGGAGACGACCCCCGACGACTCCCCGGAGAAGGTCAAGGAGGTCGACTCCAAGGTGTTCGGCCAGAAGGCCGAGGCGTACCGGGCGATCGCCGTTGCGTTGGACAAGGCCGGGAAGCCGCCGGCGGAGGATGCCGAGAAGGCCGGGAAGCTGTACGCCGAATCGGTGAAGGGGATGAAGGCCACCGCCGCGGCCTACCGCGACCTCAAGGCGCAGGTGGACAAGCTCGACACCAAGGACCAGCGGAAGTTCGCCGACGGCCTGCAGGAGCTGGCCGCCGAACCGAACAGGGCGAGCAAGGCCGGCCACGACGCCTTCCTCCAGCTGCAGTCCGGCGAGATCGGGACGGCCATGGCGGAACAGCCCGGCTGCAAGAAGACGTCCCCCGCGGCCGGCTCCTGACAGGCCCCGGCTCCTGACAGGCCCCGGCTCCTGACAGGCCCCGGCTCCTGACAGGCCCCGGTCCCGGCGGGCCCCGGCGGACGGCAGGGGCGACGCCCCGCCCGCCGGGGCGGGGGACAATGACCGCGTGAGCACGCACCCGCCCTCCCTGCCCGACCCCGCCCGCGCCGACCGGCTGCGCGACGCGCTCAAGCGCGCCGCGTACACCGCCGACGGCCTCCTCGACCTGCTCGGCTCCCCGGCGTACGCGGCGCTGTCGCGCAACGAGACCGTGCCCGCGCTGCGCGCTGCCCGGGGCACGGACCCGCTGTCCGTCCTGGTGCGCCTCTTCCTGCTGCAGCAGCCCGTGCCGTACGCGCTGGCGGCGGCTGCGCTGGACGTGCGGGACTGCCTCGACGGGGGCTGGCTGACCCGGGCCGACGGCGCCCAGGACGGCCCCGGCGACGGCCTCGGCGACGGCGGCCCGGTGCGCGCCACCGTCGACATCCGGCCGTACGGCGGCGGGGAGGACGACGACTGGTGGATCGTCTCCGACCTCGGCTGCGCGGTGGGCGGCGCCTCGGGCATCGGCCGGGCCCCGGGAGTCCCGGCGTCCGACCTGGTGCTGGGGGTCGGCGGCGCCTCGACCACGCTGGCGAACATCACGGTCCGCCGGCCTGTCCGCCGGGCCCTGGACCTGGGCACCGGATCCGGTGTCCAGGCGCTCCACGCGGCCCGGCACGCCGGCCACGTCACCGCCACCGACCTCAATCCGAGGGCGGTGCACTTCGCGCGCCTCACGCTCGCCCTGTCCGGGGTGCGCGGCGCCGACGTCCTCGGGGGCAGCCTCTTCGAGCCGGTCGGCGACCGGCGCTTCGACCTGATCGTCTCCAACCCGCCGTTCGTCATCTCGCCCGGCGCCCGGCTGACCTACCGCGACGGCGGCATGGCCGGCGACGACCTGTGCCGCACCCTCGTGGCCGGGGCGGCCGACCACCTGGAGGAGGGCGGTTACTGCCAGCTGCTCGCCAACTGGCTGCACGTCGAGGGCGAGGACTGGAAGGACCGGATCGCCGGCTGGATCGCCCCGACCGGCTGCGACGCCTGGGTCGTCCAGCGGGAGGTGCAGGACGTCACGCAGTACGCGGAGCTGTGGCTGCGCGACGGCGGCGACCACCGGGGCGGCCCGGCCGAGTACGCGGCGCGCTACGAGGCGTGGCTGGACGAGTTCGAACGGCAGGGCGCCCGGGCCGTCGGCTTCGGCTGGATCACTCTGCGCAGGTCCGGGTCGGACCGGCCGGTCGTCCGGGTGGAGGAGTGGCCGCACCCGGTCGAGCAGCCCCTCGGGCCGGTGATCGAGCAGTGGTTCGCCCGCCAGGACTTCCTGCGCGACCACGACGACGCCGCACTGCTGGCCTCCCGCTTCCGGCTGGCCGACTCGGTCGTGCAGGAGCAGGTCGGGGTCCCCGGTGCGGAGGACCCCGAGCACGTGGTGCTGCGGCAGAACCGCGGCATGCGGCGGGCGACCGAGGTGGACACCGTGGTCGCGGGCTTCGCGGGGGTGTGCGACGGCACGCTCGCCGCGGGGCAGATCCTGGACGCGATCGCCCAACTGCTGGACGAGGACCCGGTGGTGCTGCGCGACCGCACGCCGGCGTCGATCCGGCTGCTGGTGGAGCAGGGCTTCCTGATCCCGGTCGACTGACCCGCCCGGACCCGCCCGGACCCGCCCGGACCCGCCCGGACCCGCCCGGACCCGCCCGGACCAGCCCGGACCAGCCCCGGACCAGCCCTGGACCAGCCCCGGACCCCGGCCTCGACCCGTCTCCGGCCTGCCCTGCCCCGCCCCCGGACCCGCTCCGGGCCGGGCCACGCCGCGCCCGCTGCGGCCGGCGGGTGGATTTCACCCGTGGTTCGTTTGTTCGATGCGTACGCGTGGCACCCTCCGGTCACCTGGGAGGTGGTCGGAGGATGGAAAGCGGACCGGCGGCATTCGCCGGAGTGGTCCTCGTGGTGTTCGGCACGGTCCTGTTGGGCTGGAGCGGTGTCCGGGCAGGTCTGGGCGCACCGGTCGTCCAGGGCGCCGGGCCGGCCGCGGCGGCGGGATACGCCCTGGTGGGAGCCGTCGCGGCGGCGGCGGGCGTGTGGTGCCTGCTCCACGTCTGAGCGGGCCGGCACCACGGGTGTGCGGGCCCCGCGCCGGGGCGCGTACGGTGATCAACGCGACATGAGTCCGTATCCGGGCGGCAGGAAGCACGCTTGTCGGGTTACCGTTCGAGTGGCGTTGCGGGCTTTTCCCGTTTGACACGGGACACCGATGTACGGTCACACTCCGCAGCGTCACCCTTTCGACCCGGAGAGAAGAGCGAAGTTGTCCCCGACCCGCGAGACCGCACGGAGCGGTCGTCGACTCGTCATCGTCGAGTCGCCTGCCAAGGCGAAGACGATCAAGGGCTACCTGGGCCCCGGCTACGTGGTCGAGGCCAGCGTCGGGCACATCCGTGACCTGCCCAACGGAGCGGCCGAGGTCCCCGCCAAGTACAAGGGCGAGCCCTGGGCCCGCCTCGGCGTGAACGTGGACCACGACTTCGAGCCCGTCTACGTCGTCAACGCGGACAAGCGGTCGCAGGTGAGCAAGCTCAAGGAGCTGCTCGCCGAGTCCGACGAGCTCTTCCTCGCCACCGATGAGGACCGCGAGGGCGAGGCGATCGCCTGGCACCTCCAGCAGGTGCTCAAGCCCAAGGTGCCGGTGCGCCGGATGGTCTTCCACGAGATCACCAAGGACGCCATCCAGCAGGCCGTCAGCAACCCGCGCGAACTCAACCAGCGCCTCGTCGACGCCCAGGAGACCCGCCGCATCCTCGACCGCCTCTACGGCTACGAGGTCTCCCCGGTGCTGTGGAAGAAGGTCATGCCGCGCCTGTCGGCGGGCCGCGTGCAGTCGGTGGCCACCCGCCTCGTCGTCGAGCGCGAACGCGAGCGCATCGCCTTCCGCTCCGCCGGGTACTGGGACCTGACCGGCACCTTCTCCACGGGCCGCGCCGGCGACGCCGCCGACCCGGCCGCCTTCGGCGCCCGCCTGACCGCCGTCGACGGCCGCCGCGTCGCCACCGGCCGCGACTTCGGCCCCGACGGGGCGCTCAAGTCCGGCGCCTCGGTGCTGCACCTCGACGAGCAGGCCGCGCGCTCCCTGGCCGCCGGACTGGCCGGCGTGCCGTTCGCCGTCCGCAGCGTCGAGTCCAAGCCGTACCGGCGCTCCCCGTACGCGCCGTTCCGCACCACGACCCTGCAGCAGGAGGCCTCGCGCAAGCTGGGCTTCGGCGCCAAGCGCACCATGCAGGTCGCGCAGAAGCTGTACGAGAACGGCTTCATCACCTACATGCGCACCGACTCCACCACCCTGTCCGAGACGGCGGTGGCGGCGGCCCGCGCCCAGGTGCGGGAGCTGTACGGGGCCGACTACCTCCCCGACGCGCCGCGCTCCTACGCCAGCAAGGTCAAGAACGCGCAGGAGGCGCACGAGGCGATCCGCCCCTCCGGCGACCGCTTCCGCACCCCGGCCGAGACCGGCCTGCGCGGCGACGAGTTCCGCCTCTACGAGCTGATCTGGATGCGCACCGTCGCCTCCCAGATGAAGGACGCCGTCGGGCAGTCGGTGACCGTCAAGGTCGCGGGCACCTCCGCCGACGGCCGGGACGCCGAGTTCTCCGCCAGCGGCAAGATCATCACCTTCCACGGCTTCCTCAAGGCCTACGTGGAGGGGCGCGACGACCCCGACGCCGAGCTGGACGACCGCGAGCGCCGGCTGCCGCAGGTCGCCGAGGGCGACGCGCTCACCGCCCGGGACATCACCGCCGACGGCCACGCCACCAAGCCCCCGGCCCGCTACACCGAGGCGTCCCTGGTCAAGGAGCTGGAGGAGCGGGAGATCGGCCGGCCCTCCACCTACGCGTCGATCATCGGCACCATCCTCGACCGCGGCTACGTCTTCAAGAAGGGCACCGCGCTCGTCCCCTCCTTCCTTTCCTTCGCGGTCGTCGGCCTGCTGGAGAAGCACTTCGGCCGGCTCGTCGACTACGACTTCACCGCGCGCATGGAGGACGACCTCGACCGCATCGCCCGCGGCGAGGCCCAGTCCGTGCCGTGGCTGCGCCGCTTCTACTTCGGCGAGCAGCACGAGGGCACCGGCGGCGCGGGCGCGGCCGACGCGGGCAACGGCGACGGCGACCACCTCGGCGGCCTCAAGGAACTCGTCACCGACCTGGGCGCCATCGACGCCCGCGAGGTCTCCTCGTTCCCGGTCGGCGACGACATCGTGCTGCGCGTCGGCCGCTACGGCCCGTACGTGGAGAAGGGCGGCAAGGAGGGGCAGCGCGCCGACGTCCCCGACGACCTGCCGCCGGACGAGCTGACCGTCGAGCTCGCCGAGGAACTGCTGGCCAGGCCCAGCGGCGACTTCGAGCTGGGCACGGACCCGGCCACCGGACGCCCGATCGTCGCCCGGGACGGCCGCTACGGCCCCTACGTCACCGAGGTCCTGCCCGAGGGCACCCCGAAGACGGGCAAGAACGCGGTCAAACCGCGCACCGCCTCCCTGCTGAAGTCCATGTCGCTGGAGACGGTGACCCTGGACGACGCGCTCAGGCTCCTCTCCCTCCCCCGGGTGGTCGGCACCGACCCGGGGACGGGCGAGGAGATCACCGCGCAGAACGGCCGCTTCGGCCCCTACCTGAAGAAGGGGACGGACTCGCGCTCGCTGGAGAGCGAGGAGCAGATGTTCACCGTCACCCTCGAGCAGGCCCTCGCCCTGTACGCGCAGCCCAAGCAGCGCGGACGCGGGACGGCGAAGCCGCCGCTGAAGGAACTGGGCACCGACCCGGTCAGCGAGCGCCCGGTCGTGGTCAAGGACGGCCGCTTCGGCCCGTACGTCACCGACGGCGAGACCAACGCGACCCTGCGCCGGGACGACGACGTCGAGACGATCACCCCCGAGCGCGGCTACGAGCTCCTCGCGGAGAAGCGGGCCAAGGGACCGGCGAAGAAGACCGCCAAGAAGGCGGCGGCCAAGAAGACCACCACCACCGCCAAGAAGGCGCCGACGAAGAAGGCGGCGGCGAAGAAGACCGCCGCCAAGAAGACCACCGCCACTGCCACCGCCAAGAAGGCACCGGCCAAGAAGACCGCGGCGAAGAAGACCGCCGCGGGGAGGGAGACGGCCGACGGCAACGCGTCGGCCTGACCCCGACCGCGGGCCCTGACCGCGGGGCCCGCGCCGCGGGCACCGGCCCGGCCCGGGGCGCGGCCCGGCGCGGAACGGCCCCGGCCGGGGCTCCCCAGGCCGGGTGGGGAAGGCGCGGAGAGGCCCGCGCCGGGCGCCTCGGTGCCCGCCCGCCCGGGGTTCGGGCGGGTGTTCGGGTGGGCGGACATGGATCTTCGGGCGCCGGATAGGCTTGCAGGATGACACGCGCCGAGCAGCCTACGGACGTGACCGACACCCACAACAGCGCACTCGTGGCGGACTCCCGCGAGCGTGCCGTGCGTTCACTCCTCCGCATCCCCCGCCTGCACAGACTGTGGACGGCCCAGTTCGCGGGAGCCGTCGCCGACCGGCTCGCCCTGCTGGTCCTGATGGTGCTGGCCTTTCAGGCGGCGGCGTTCCAGGGGACGTTCGGCGAGGGCTACCGGGGAACGGCCCTGGCCGTCGCCGCGGTCGTCGCGGCACGCCTGGTCTCCACCACCGTCTTCGGCGCCGTACTGCTGGGCCCGCTGGCCCACCTCACCTCGTCCTCCGGCGCCCTCGACCGGCGCTGGACGATGATCGGCGCGGACCTCTTCCGGCTCGCGCTGCTCGTCGTCGCCCCGCTGTGGATCGTCTGGCTGCCCTCCACCGCGGTCGTCTGGCTGCTCGTCACGGTGTTCCTGCTCGGCGCCGCCGAACGGGTCTGGACCATCGCCAGGGACGGCGCGGCACCGGCGCTGCTGCCCGTCGCCGAGCCGTTCCCCGCCGCCCGGACCTCCACCGGGATCCTCCTCCCGGAACTCCCGCGCCCGGGGGCCGCCCCGGCCGTCAACCTCGTCAAGGGCGGGCCCGCCCCGGCGACGGGTGACCTCGCCGCACCGGGCGGCCCCGCCGCGCCGGGAGGCGACACCGTGCCCGGGGGTGCCTCGGCCACCCCGTCGGCCGAGCCGGCCGTCGAGCCCGCCCGCCCGGCTCCCGCGCACCTCGAGGCCCTGCACCGGCTCGACCTGCGCACCGCTTTCCTCAGCGTGCCCGCCGCCGCCGCGCTGCTGGTCGCCGTCACGCTGGTCGGTAACCTGGTCGCCGTCGGGGTCGGCTGGTTCCACGTGCACCAGGTGGCGCTGGCGAGCTACCTCGCGGCGGGCCTCTTCGCGGCCTCGGTGACCGTCCTGTACTTCCTGGAGCTGCCCGGGGCCGCCGTCACGAGCCCGCGCTCCCCGCTCCAGGGGCTCCTCCGGCCCAAGGCCCGCGCGGGCGAGGCCGCCGGCGCGGCCAAGGGGCGCACCGGATCCCTGCCGCTGCTCGTCGCCGCCACCGCCTGCACCGCCGGGGCCGTCGCCGCGGCCACCGCGCTCGCCCTGCCGCACGCCGTCGACCTCGGCGGCGGCCCGGTCGGCTTCGGCCTGCTCGCCCTGATGCTCACCGGCGGCCCGGCCCTGGGCATCCGGCTCGCCCCCCGGCTGCTCCCCGGCCTCTCCCGGCGCCGCCTGCTGGCCCTGGCCGTCGCCGCCACCGGCCTCGCCCTGCTGCTCACCGGCATCGTGCCCGACCCGGCCACCGTCCTGCTGCTCGCCCTCCTCGCGGGCGTCGCGGCCGGAGTCGCCGCCAACACCGGGCACACCCTCGTCGACCAGGAGGTCGAGGAGGCCCGCCGGGCCCGCACCACCGACCACCTGCACGCCGTCGTCCGCGTCCTCGTCGGCGCCTCGGCCGTCGCCGCGCCGGTGCTCGCCGCCCTCATCGGGCCCCACCGGGTCGAGGAGGGCGCCTTCACCTTCGAGCACGGCGGCGCCGCCTTCACCCTGATGCTCGTCGGAGCCCTCCTGCTGCCGGTGGCGGCCCTCGTCCTCGGCCGCGCCGACGACCGCCAGGGCGTCCCCCTGCGCCGCGACCTGCGCGAGGCGCTGCGCGGCGGCGAACCCGAGGACGCGCCCGCCCCGACCGGCTACTTCATCGCCCTCGAGGGCGGCGACGGCGCCGGCAAGTCCACCCAGGTCGAGGCGCTCGCCACCTGGATACGGGCCAAGGGCCACGAGGTCGTCGTCACCCGCGAGCCCGGTGCGACCGCCCTCGGCAAGCGCCTCCGCTCGATCCTCCTGGACGTCTCCGAGACCGGGATCTCGCACCGCGCGGAGGCCCTGCTGTACGCGGCCGACCGGGCCGAGCACGTCGAATCCGTCCTGCGCCCCGCCCTGGAGCGCGGCGCCGTCGTCATCTCCGACCGCTACATCGACTCGTCCGTCGCCTACCAGGGCGCCGGGCGGGACCTGTCGCCCACCGAGATCGCACGCATCTCCCGCTGGGCCACCGGCGGCCTCGTGCCGCACCTGACGGTGCTGCTGGACGTCTCCCCGGAAACCGCCCGCGAGCGGTTCACCGAGGCCCCGGACCGGCTGGAGTCCGAGCCCGCCGAGTTCCACCGGCGGGTGCGCTCCGGCTTCCTCACCCTCGCCGCGGCCGACCCCTCCCGGTACCTCGTCGTCGACGCCGGCCGGGAACCGGAAGCGGTGACCACCGTCATCCGGCACCGCCTCGACCGCGAGCTCCCGCTGTCCGAGCAGGAGGTGGCGGCCCGCGAGGAGGCCCGCCGCCGGGCGGAGGAGGAGCGCAAGCGCCGCGAGGAGGAGGAGCGCCGCCGCCGCGAGGAGGAGGAGCGGGCCGAACGCGAACGCCAGGAACAGCTCGCCCGCCTGCGCGCCGAGGAGGCCGAGCGGAAGAAGCAGGAGGAGGAGCGCAAGCGCCGCGAGGAGGAGGAGCGGCAGGCCGCCGAGGCCCGCCGCCGCGCCGAGGAGGCCCGCCGCCAGGCGGAGGAGGAGCGCCGCCGCCGCGAGGCCGAGGAGGCCGAACGCCGCGCCGAGCAGGAGCGCCTGCGCCGCCAGAAGGAGGAGCAGGACCGGCTGCGCGCCGAGGCCGAGGCCAGGCGGCTCGAGAAGCAGCGCAAGGCCGAGGAGGCGCTGCGGCAGGCCGAGGAGGCCCGCCGCCGCGCGGAGGAGGCCCGCCGCGCCGAGCGCGAGCGGATCGAGCAGGCCGAGCGCGAGCGCGCCGAACGCGAGCGCGCCGAGCAGGCCGAGCGCGCCGAGCGTGAGCGGGCCGAGCGGGCGGCCGCCGAGGCGGCTGCCGCCACCGCGGCCCAGGCCCCGCCGACCGGGCAGCCCTCCGACTCCGAGACCACGGTGCCCACCCCCGTCGTCCGCCTCCCCGAGCGGGACGGCGACGCGCGGACGGTGGAGTCCCCGGCCGTGCCGGAAAGCCCCGCCGAGGAGACGGCCGTCCTGCCCCGCGCCGTCGACCCCGCCGAGGAGACCGCGGTCCTCCCCAGGGTCAACCTGAGGAAGGACCCGGCAGCCGTCGACCTCGCCGAGGAGACGGCCGTCCTTCCGCAGGTCGACCTGCGGAAGGCGCCGGCTCCCGGCCCCGCCGCCCCCGACGCCGAGGAGACCCGCCCGCTCCCGCAGGCCGGGCACCCGGACGGGGACGGCGGCGGGCACCCGCGCCCCGAGGACCCGGTGGACCGCGTGCCGCAGTGGATGTGGCGCAAGGACGGAGACGAGGGCCGCGGCCGGGACGAGACGGAGGTCGAGCGCACCCGCGAACTCCCCCAGGTCGACCCCGCGCTCGCCGAACGGCGCGGGAACCGGCCCCGCCCCGAGTGGGCGGAGGAGACCCCGCTCGACGACCTGCCCTCGCTCGCCGACGAACTGCTCGGCCCGCGCGGGTACGACGAGGACGGCGGGGACGACACCCCGTCGGGCCGCGGCGGACGCGGCCGGCGCGGCCGCCGCTAGGCCCGCCGGTTCGGACGGGACCGGTCCGGGCCGGTCCGGACTCCTGTGCGCCGGGGACATCGACGATGTCCCCGGCGCACACGTCTTTCCCCACCCGGAACGAGTACCGTCCGCCGATGCCGTCCGCCCGTCGGCGCTGCCCGCCCGTCGGCACTGCCCGGTCCGGGGCCCGGCCTCCCGGCACGCGCCCCGGCGCCGCCCCGGCACTCGCCCCGGCACGGGATGTCCGCGGGGTGGACGACAATGGGTGCGGACAGGAGCGCCGAGACGGGACGGAGGGGGCAGCCATGGCGGTGTGGGACGACCTGGTGGGGCAGGACCGCGTGGTCGAGCAGCTGACCGCGGCCGCCCGCGACGCCGACGCCCTGGTCGCGGCGGGTTCCGGCGCACCGCCCGACCCCGGCTCCTCGATGACCCACGCCTGGCTGTTCACCGGGCCTCCCGGCTCGGGCCTGGTGACCGCCGCCCGCGCCTTCGGGGCGGCCCTGCAGTGCACCAGCCCGGACCGCGCCCTCGGGGCCGCGCCGGGATGCGGGTTCTGCGAGGGCTGCCACACCGCGCTCATCGGCACCCACGCCGACATCGAGGTCGTCCGTCCCGAAGGGCTCTCCCTCGGTGTCAAGGACACCCGTGACCTGGTGCGCCGATCCTCCATGTCCCCGGCCGGCGGCCGCTGGCAGGTCATCGTGATCGAGGACGCCGACCGGCTCACCGAGGGCGCGGGCAACGTCCTGCTCAAAGCCGTCGAGGAGCCCGCGCCGCGCACCGTGTGGCTGCTGTGCGCCCCCTCGGTGGTGGACGTGCTGCCCACCATCCGCTCCCGCTGCCGCCTCCTCGTGCTGCGCACCCCGTCGGTCGAGGCGGTCGCCGACGTGCTCGTCCGCCGGGACGGCGTCGATCCGGAGCGGGCCGCCGCCGCCGCGCAGGCCACCCAGGGCCACATCGAACGGGCCCGCCGCCTGGCCACCGACGAGCAGGCCCGCGCCCGGCGCAGCGCCGTGCTCCGGATCCCCCTCCAGGTGGGCGACGTCGGCGGCTGCCTGAAGGCCGCCCAGCAGCTGGTCGACTCCGCGACCGACGACGCCAAACAGGTCGCCGAGGAGGTGGACTCCAAGGAGACCGAGGAGCTGCGGGCAGCTCTCGGCGCCTCCGGGGGGCCGGGCAGCCGCCTGCCGCGCGGCACCGCCGGCATCATGAAGGACCTGGAGACCCGTCAGAAGAAGCGCTCCACCCGCACCCAGCGCGACACCCTCGACCTGGCGCTGCTGGACCTGCTGAGCTTCTACCGCGACGTGCTCACCGTGCAGATGGGGGCGTCCGCCCGCTCCGCCAACACCGAGGTGCGGGACTCCGTCGAGCGGATCGCCTCGTCGTCCGCACCCGAGAACACGTTGCGCCGCATGGAGGCGGTCCTGGAGTGCCGCCGGGCACTGGACCGCAACGTCGCCCCGCTCCTCGCCGTCGAGGCCATGACCCTGGCCCTGCGGGCAGGCTGACGCCCCGTCCGAACCTCGGACCGTTCGTCCACCTGCCCGCGCGCACGTCACCCGGCCCGGTCCCGTTCACCCCGGACATTGGTGCCATCGGGTGATCCTCGTGCCACTCGCGATTGGCACCACGGCGCAACCGGGCAGAGGATGCACGGCTGCCCGCGGCAGCGCACGGACCTGAGCAGCCGGGCGTCGTCGCGGGGCAGCCGCCATCGCGGCGCCCCGCACTCCCTGCGGGGCGCGCGGCGTTCCGGAGGTGATGCGTCCCATGGCCCGCGTCTTCTGGTCCGTGGCCCTGCTCCTGGTGTGCGCCGCGGCGGCCACGGTGGCCTGGGCGCTGCTGCGCTCGGCGTACCGGCACTGGACCCTGGAACGCGGGGGAGCGGTGTACGAGCTGCCCGTCGGCTACCGGGACGTCGTCCTGAGGCTGGCCGGGGCGGGCGCCGCCGGCGTACTGGCCGCGAGCAGCCTGTGGGTCTCCCAGTCCGTCCGGGAGGACCGGGCGGGGACGACGGTGCAGGCCGCGGCCGCCCCGTCCCGACCCACCCCCCTCACCGGCTCCGCCGCCGGTGGAGCCGGTGACGCGGACGGCGGGAACGGGGCGGACACGAAGGCCCACCGGGGCCCGGGGGCGAAACCCGGGGCGGACCGCACGGAGAAGACCGGCAAGAAGAAGGCCGACGAGAAGAAGGCCGACAAGAAGAAAGCAGCCGGCGCGAAGGCCGCTGCCGCCCCCGCCGCGAAGCGCGAGGTGGATCTCGGAGGCAGGCCGCGGACCGTCGGACGGCCCTCGAACGGCAGGCTCCAGGAGTTCCCGGACGGCACCCGGGTGTGGCTGCCACGCCAGTACGACTATCCCTCGGCGAAGCGGCGCGCCTTCCCCGTGGTCGTGACCCGCACCGCCGAGCGGGACCAGCAGGACGTGTTCCGCGCCTTCGCCGCGCACACCGAACGCGAACTGGCCGACCCGTTCGTGCTGGTGCTGCCCGCTCCTGCGGCGGACTGCGCGGCGGACCCGGCCCCCCTGCTGGAGGCGGTCGCCCGCCACTACCGCCTCGTGGGCGGGGCGAAGGCCCGCGGCGTGCTCGGCACGGGCGTCCATGCGGCCTGCGCGGTCCGGCAGGAACTGGAGCACCCGGACAGGTACGCCGCGGCGGCCGGGCTCTGGGGCGACTACGCCGATGTCGGGGCCCCTCCGGGCGCCGCGGGCACGCCCGCCGCCTCCGGGAAACCGGACGAGGCGGGCAAGCCCGGCACCGTCGCGAAGGGGGACGGCCGACCGCAGGTGCTGCTCGGCGCGGTCGCCGGTGACGGGCGGACCCGGACGTCCGCCCTGCGCCTGCGCGGGCTGGTGCGCCCGGGCGCCGAGGCGCGCGTCCTGGACACCCCGGTCGGGCGGCACCGGCTGCTCGCCGCGACGGCGGGCTACTTCACCGAGAAGCTCACCGGCCCGCAGCCCTCCTGACCGCCCCGGCCCGCCCGGCGGTCCCGTCCCTCCCACCGGCGGATCCCTCACGTCGGGAGGTCCCACTCGTCGGCAGACCCCACCCCCAGGCACAGTTCACCCGCACGGGGCAACGGATCGAAGGCGTGAGGGCAGGGCCCCTGGATAGGGTTTCGAGGGATCCCAGCAGAAGGGCCGTCCCCATGCAGTTCCCGCGACCGTTCCGCGCCACCGGCACCGCCCTGGCGCTCGCCGGACTCCTGCTGGCCGGCTGCTCCTCCTCCCAGGGGCCGTCCGGAGCCGACACGGAGGCGTTCGACGCCCCGCACCGCGCCACCGCCGCGGTGAACAGGGTGCTCGAGCCGCTCCCGTCCGCCGTCCCCGGGAAGCTGCGGCCCTACTACGAGCAGAAGCTCGTCTGGAAGAGCTGCGACACCCCGGAGTTCCAGTGCGCCACCATGAAGGCGCCGCTGGACTACGACGCCCCCGGCTCCGGCAAGGACGTCACCCTGGAGGTCTCCCGCAAGCGGGCCACCGGCCCGGGGAAGCGGCTCGGGGCGCTGCTGGTCAACCCCGGCGGCCCGGGCAGCTCGGCCATCGAGTACATGCGGTACGCGGCGGTCACCTTCCCCGCGCCGGTGCGCGCCCGGTACGACATCGCCGCCGTGGACCCGCGGGGCGTGGGGCGCAGCGAGCCCGTCCGCTGCCTGACCGGCCGAGAGATGGACGCCTTCACCGCCGCCGACACCACCCCCGACGACCGCGGCGAGAAGACCGCCCTGGTCCGGGCGTACAAGGAGTTCGCGCAGGGCTGCGAGGAGAAGTCGTCGCGGCTGCTGCCGCACGTCGGCACGGTCGAGTCGGCCCGCGACATGGACATCCTCCGCGCCCTCCTCGGCGACGGGAAGCTGACCTACGTCGGCAAGTCGTACGGGACGTTCCTCGGCGCCACCTACGCCGGCCTCTTCCCCGGGCGGGTGGGCCGCCTGGTGCTGGACGGCGCGATGGACCCGACCCTGTCCGCCCGCGAGATCTCGCGCACCCAGGGCGGCGGCTTCGAGGAGGCGTTCACCGCCTTCGCCGAGGACTGCACCGCCCGCGAGGACTGCCCGCTGGGCGACAGCGTCGAGGAGGCCGGCAAGCAGCTCGACGACCTCCTGCGCGGCCTCGACGCCGAACCGCTGCCCGCCGGCGGGGGCCGCAGGCTCGGCGAGGCCCTGGGAACCACCGGAGTGCTGTCGGCGATGTACGCCGAGAGCTGGTGGGGGCAGCTGCGCGCGGCCCTGAAGCAGGCGGACGCCGGCAACGGATCCGGCCTGCTCGCCCTCTCCGACGCCTACTACGACCGCGCCCCGGACGGCGAGTACGGCAACCTGATGTACGCCAACGCCGCCGTGAACTGCCTGGACCTGCCACCGGCCGCGCAGGGACCGAAGGAGGTCGAGACGGCGGTGGGCCCGTTCGAGAAGACGTCCCCGCGCTTCGGCCGCTACTTCGCCTGGGCCAGCCTGATGTGCGCCTACTGGCCGGTCGAACCGACCGGCGAGCCGCGGCGCATCGAGGCGAAGGGCGCCGCCCCGATCGTCGTCGTCGGCACCACCCGCGACCCGGCCACGCCGTACCGGTGGGCGGTCTCCCTCGCCGACCAGCTCGACTCCGGCCGCCTCCTCACCTACGACGGCGACGGCCACACCGCCTACGCCCAGGGCGACGACTGCGTGGACACCGCCGTCAACCGGTACCTGCTGGAGGGCGACGTCTGGGACGGCGAGCACACCTGCGACTGACCACCGGCCCGGTCCGGCCGTGTGCGGAGTGCCTCGGGAAACTGTGTAGACTTGGCGCCGCTGCCGATGCCACTGTGTGGACCGGTCCAGCACGCCGCCTTAGCTCAGTTGGCCAGAGCAACGCACTCGTAATGCGTAGGTCGCGGGTTCGAATCCCGCAGGCGGCTCAGCGAAACCCCAGGTCATACAACCCGTGACCTGGGGTTTTCTGTTGCCCGGGGCATGAAGTGCCACATGGCTGGGGTACCGCGACTTTGCTTGCGTGAGCGATGCGTGAGCGGAGCGGCCCAGTGCTCTACTGCTTGAGTTTCTTCCGCACGCCCTTCTTCTTGGCCGTGGCCTGGGCTTTCACCTTGTCCCTCGTCTTCTTGGCAGCTTTGAGGGCCTTCTCTAACCTCGGCCTTGCGCTGGAGGGGAACCAGCTTGGCGGTGGCCTCGACGGCGCTCTTGCCCACCTGGGGCAGGACGCTCTGGTAGATGTCCCGTGTGGTCCGAGTGTCACTGAACTTCTTCAGCGGTGTCGCTCCAGGGTGAGGACGGCTTTGGCGATTGACGTCATGCGGTTCGGACTGCAGCGGGCTCTGCGGAAGATCCGCCAGGACTTCAGTCGGGCGACGCCTCGTTCGACCGGTGCCCGTGCCGCGGCCAGGGCCTGGTTGACGGTCTTCTCGGTGGGGGTGAGGTCCTGCAGGGGCCTGCGTTTGATGCCCGTGGTCAGCCACGGGCCACCACCCTGGTGGGCAAGGTCCGCCAGGATGGGGACGCCCTGGCGCTCGCAGATCCGGATGATCCGGTGGGTGCGGGCGGCGGTCAGGTCATGGGTGCGGTCCGGCAGGGCAGGCGAGAGCCACAGCAGCCGGCCGCCGGGGTCGGTGACCACCTGCGTGTTCACACTGTGGCGCCGGTGCTTGTGGGAGTAGTCGGCGCGTGAGTCGCCGACCCGGTAGCGCTCGGCGAGGGTGTCGTCGAGCAGGACGATGTCGGGTTCGTGTTCGCGCAGCGTTTTCAGCAGGCCCGGTGCCCGTTCGGCGAGCAGGTCGACGACCGCGCCGGTGCAGGCGTGGGCGGTGGACTCGCTGATCCTGAATCCGGCGGCGATCTTCGCGAGAGTGGTGTGTTCGCGCAGGTACACCAGTGCCGCCATCGCGCGCTGGGACGGGCGGAGCTTGCAGCGCCGGTCGTCCTCACGGGTGACGATGAGCATGGTGACCCACTCCACGAGTGCATGCGGCAGGTCGAGTGAGGCAGGATGGATGACCAACGAGGCCCCTGAGCAGCGTGATTGAGGCGTCAGACATCTCGATCAACAGCCCGGGGGCCTCGCTCGTTGCGCTTCACGGCCCATCACCCGATCGGTGGCCAACTCGAAGAAGCTCCTTACCTTCTTGGCGGGCCGGTTCCGCTCATTCGTACGATCGGGAGGCCCAGGGGTGCCGGGTGTGGCTCAAAAAGCTCATGCCGATCGTGTGGCTTTCAGTGATTGGCCGCCCGGCGCCCCGCGACGACACGGCCACTCATTGGGATGCGCGAACCTCATCGCTTCGTAAGGACACGTCGGCGTGGTCGTCTGCCGGGACCAGGAACACGGATCCTCGAGGAGGCACGAGTGCCGCAACTGTGGGCAGGAACGGACGCGGGCAAGAGCGAGCATCACTGCACGGTGATCGACGCCGAGGGCGAGCGAAGGCTGTCGCGACGGGTGGCCAACGACGAGACGACTCTGCTCGAGCTGATCGGTGAGGTCCTCGGGTTGAGCGAGGGCGAGCCGGTGACCTGGGCCATCGATCTGAACGCAGGCGGTGCCGCACTGCTGATCGCCCTGCTGGCCGCCCACGGGCAGAAAGTCCTCTACATCCCGGGCCGGACCGTCCACCACGCCTCCGGCTCCTACCGGGGCGACGGCAAGACCGACGCCAAGGACGCCTACGTCATCGCCGACCAGGCCCGCATGCGCCGTGACCTGCACCCTCTGCAGGAACAGGACGAGATCGCCGTCGACCTGCGGATCCTCACCGCCCGCCGCTACGACCTGGCCGCCGACCGCACCCGCGCGATCAACCGGCTGCGCGCCCAGCTCCTGGAGTACTTCCCCGCCCTGGAACGCGCATTCAACTACAGCACCTCCAAGGCCGCGCTCGTCCTGCTCACCGGCTACCAGACGCCGACCGCCCTGCGCCGGACCGGCCAGTCCCGCCTGACCGGCTGGCTGGCGAACCGCAAGGTGCGCAACGCCCAGGCGGTGGCGGTCACCGCGCTGGAGGCGGCGCGGGCCCAGCACACGGTGATTCCCGGCGAGAGGACCGCGGCGGCCATGGTCCGCACCCTGGCCGCCGCGGTGATGGCCCTGGACAAGGAGATCGCCCGCACCGACGCGCTGATCGAGGAGCGGTTCCGCGAGCACGCGCACGCTGCGGCGATCACCAGCATGCCGGGCATGGGCAGCCTCCTCGGTGCCGAGTTCATCGCCTGCACCGGCGGGAACCTGGACGCCATCGGCAGCTCCGGCCGCCTGGCCGGCATCGCCGGCCTGGCCCCGGTGCCCAAGGACTCCGGCCGCATCAGCGGCAACATGCGCCGGCCCCGCCGCTACCACCGCCGTCTTCTGCGCGTCTTCTACCTGTCGGCCCAGGTCGCCGCCCGGTGCTGTCCGGCCTCCAGGGCCTTCTACGAACGCAAGAGGAACGAGGGCAAGTCGCACAAGCAGGCCGTCCTCGCCCTCGCCCGGCGCCGCCTCGACGTCCTGTGGGCCCTCATCCGCGACCAGCGGACCTTCACCGCCGAGCCGCCTCGACGCGGCCTTGCCGCGGCATAAAACGGTCACCGTCCGCTACCGCAGCCCTTGACAAACCTGATTGGGAATCACTGACGGCAAGACCGACCAGGAAGACATCACCTACGACCGGACCGACTTCCGGGCGACGACGACCAACAAGCAGCTGAACTTCCTGCAGCACATCATGTCGCTGTTGGAGATGGATGGACGTGCGGCAGCCGTCCTGCCTGACAACGTCCTGTTCGATGGGGGAGCCGGCGAGAAGATCCGGTGGCATCTCCTTCAGGAGTTCAGCCTTCACACGATCCTGCGCCTGCCGACGGGCATCTTCTACGCAGATGGTGTCAAGGCGAATTTCCTGTTCTTCGAGAAGAAGCCCCCGCGGACCGACGACGTCCCCAACACCTTCGAGGTCTGGGTGTACGACTTCCGGACCGGGATGCACTTCACGCTCAAGCAGCGTCCCCTCCGCCTGGCCGCCCTGGCCGACTTCATCGAGGCGTACAAGGCGGACGACCGCTCGGCGCGTAAGGAGACCGAGGACGGCCGATTCAAACGGTTCACGTACGAGGAACTCATTGCCCGTGACAAAGTCAACCTCGAAATCACCTGGCCGAAGGACCCCGTGCTCGGCGACGCCGACAGCCTGCTTCCTCCCGAAGTCATTGCCCAGGCGATCGTGGAGGACCTCCAGGCCGCCCTCGCCGAGTTCGAGGCGATTGCCGAGGCACTGGGCGGTGAGGTCAAGCCGGACGTTGCAGCTGAGGAGGTCATTGCCGAGGCGTGACGCCTTTCTTGCGTGAACCGGACGTTCCATCCGGCACGAAAACCTCAACGGATTTGTTGCATGCCGGGTAGGACAGCGCCAGAAGTATTTCGCCACCATGGCGTTACCGAGCTCCAGTGGGCCGTGGGCCAAGCGCGTCAGTCCGGTAGATGGCGTCCCACATGCCCGATGACGATCACCTTGTCGCTCTCGTCGAGGTACCAATAGATGCGAAGGCATTGATCAGGGCCGGTGGACTCGTCGACCTTGAGGTGCGGTTCCATGACAACCGGATTGTCCTTGTACTTCACCTCGTAGTGACGCTTGTGTCGACGATCACGTGCTGCTGGATTCTTTGCAGAATATCCGTAGCCGAGATCTGCGAAGAACTCGCCGAAAGGCTTCCCGAGAGTTCCATCACTCCACTTACGGCCGGCGTCTGCAACGTCCAAGAGGGCCTTGTGTAGCTTCTCCGGATCCTTGTATTCGGAGAATTTCTTGATGCTGGCATCGGCGCTTGGAAGGAACACGAGATCGTCGCCGATTTCCGCCTTGGCGCGGCCATAAGCTTCGGATACCGTCGTGATCGATGCATCTGCATCGCTCGGTGCGGCTGATTGGCCACCCTCGGCAGCGTGCTTAGCGGAGTAATGGCTTACCAACGCGTACTGCTCGCGCATTGCAGCCACATCTGTCAGGGCTGCGGCTAGGTCTTTCTTGAGGTCGTCACGTTCCTCCCGGAGCCCGCGCAGCTCAGCATCGGTGGTTTCGATATACTCCTGAACCCAATCTGGGATGTCCCCACTTTCGGCAAGCGCCTTTCGACGTACTGCTCGCATCCAGCCAAGGGCAGGATTTTCGGGAACCGATGCGGCGCTTACCGAACCCAGCCATCGCCTCAGTTCATCGATTAGTGCCTCATCATCCTCAAGGAGGCGGATAGGTGTCCAATATTTGTGTTCGTATGGTTTTGCGTCTGCCTTGAATTTCGGCCAATAGAGGCGCACTGTCCCCTGCCATGCGGAGCGCTCTGCTCCTACTCTGTCGGTCAATGCGCGTGCAGCAAGGTGAGTTGAGAGATGCACGACATGGGCGAGCCCAGATAGTTCCCGGGACAACTTCCTCAAGTCGACCAGCGGCTGCCCGGTCGAAGGGTAGTTTGTGGCAACGACAACTGGAAGCGCGCGTCGATCATCCGTCAGCCATTTGACGAAATCAGGAATATCGCCCGCGCGAAGAGTCGAGTGCGTCGGCTTTATGGGCCGGCCTGCATCGGATGCCTCGAATTCTCGCAGTAGAGTACGAACGATTGCTGGCGCAGAGAATTGATAGTTGGGCCTTCGGAGCTGGAAGCTATGGCTTCGCTGTTGGAGGCCGATCCGTACGGTCGCGCAGGTGCCTTCCTCTTGGGATGCGAGAGCCAGGCTCAAGGTCCATCGCACTGAAGGGTCATCTGTGCCTGGAAAGTGCCACAAGCAGCTCCAGCCCGACGAGCCACCCTCGGCGGGCGCGTAGCGACTAACGGTCACTGTGTGTCCGCCACTCGCCTCGTGCTGCCCTTCGCTAAGAGCTCGTAACACGATCATGAGTTGGCCTTCTTGAGGCGTCTCCAGCAGATGAGGCTGCAGGCGAGGGAGACGAAGGCGTCGTGGAGCTCGGTGCGGCGTTCCCAGCGGACGGCGAGGCGCTTGAACTGGTGGAGGAGGGCGAAGGTCTGCTCGACGACGTAGCGGAGCTTGCCCAGGCCCTTGATGTTAGGCCTGCCCTTGCGGGAGATGACCGGCAGGATCCGGCGTTTGCGCAGTTCGCGGCGGTTGGGGTTGGAGTCGTAGCCCTTGTCTCCGAGGAGGGCCTCGGGGCGCCGGCGGGGTCGGCCCGGGCGGCCGGCGACGGGTGGGACTCCGTCGACCAGGGCGAGGGTCTGGGTGACGTCGTTGACGTTGGCCGCGGTGGTGATGACCTTGAGCGGGGTGCCGCGTCCGTCGCAGATCAGGTGGTGTTTGCTGCCCGTCTTCCGCCGGTCGACCGGCGACGGACCGGTGTCGGCTCCCCCTTTTTGGCGCGGACGTGGGAACCGTCGACGCATGCTCTGGACCAGTCCAGCTCGCCGGCCGCGTGCAGCCTGGCGAGCAGGACGCGGTGCAGTTGGTCGAAGACTCCGGCCTGTTGCCAGCGCTCGAGGCGCCGCCAGCAGGTCTGACCAGAGCCGAACCCCAGCTCAAGGGGGAGCAGTTGCCAGGCGATGTCGTTGTACAGGACGTAGAGGATGCCCTGCAGGCACAGCCGGTCCGGCACGGGCCGTGGACCGGGAGCCTTCTCGGGCCAGGGTGGCAGGAGCGGCTCGATCAGCGCCCACAGGTCATCGTCCACGATCCACGGCCGGGTAGTCACACCCTCTCGAACGGCCGAATCGTCACACCGGGCACGGCCTACCAGGGCAGTTCAACAAGATCGTGTTACGAGCTCTAAGGAGCTCGGGGGCGAGGTGAGTCGGTCGGCTGACCCATTCGCGGATCAGTCTCTCTGCTCGGTTAAGAGTGTCCCCTGGAGACCTCTCATGACCGGTTAGTAGGAGCTGACACGCATACAGCTCGCGCATTTTGCCTCTTTTGGGTAAATTCAAGCGAATCCGACATTTGTGTGTGGCGAGTTCCTGGCTCGCTCTCCCATATCAAGTACCAAGGGTGGAGGGGCCCGCAAGTCCCACTCGCGTCCTGGAGAGGCTCTTCTTGAACTGTCTCCGTCTGCCCAGTCGGTGTCGGCTGAGAAAAGTGCTGCCAGAGGCCGAGAAACGGCCGCCGTTGCGTGAGTGCTGCGTGAGCGGACTGAGTGACCCTAGGGTGGACTCGGCGTCATAACGATCAAGGTCGAGCGTCTCTGACTTGGGAAAACGGGCTTCTGTGCCACCGTCCGGCACCAGGCGAGAGGATCTTGCAGGCCCTCGTGATGCGTAGGCCGCGGGTTCGAATCCCGCAGGCGGCTCTGGCAAAGACCAGGTCACATAGTCCGTGACCTGGTCTTTTTGTTGCTCGGGGCATGGCGCGGCACACGGCCTAGGTGTCGACCCGGTTCACCGTCGATCCGCGGGGACGTGGTCGCCGAGTGGCCGTCGCCCGCGGGAGCGGGGCCCGGTCGTGCCGCGGGAGGGCCGACGCATGCCGGTGATCCTTTGGCGTGGCACCGTGTCGCCCTCACCGGGGCGGGAGCCGTGCCTCCAGAATCGCCGGAGGTTTCCGTGTTCTCGGCGAAGGGACGGACGGTGCGGGACGGCGAGGTGCGGACGGGCTGCTGCGGCCCGTCCCGACAGGATCCGGCGGTGGGGGCGGCCGGGGCACCCGCCGGTGACGTGCGCGTGCCCGGCGCGGGGAGCGGCCGGGACTGGGACCAGGGCCGGGACCGGGGGGGCATGGTGCGGCTGGACGCCGCCGTGTTCCTGATGGGCTCCGAGGACGGGTGGGCGGTGCCGGGAGACGGGGAGGGCCCGGTGCACGAAGTGGCGCTCGCGCCGTACTGGATCGACCGCTGCGCCGTCTCCAACGCCGACTTCGGCGGCTTCACCGCCGCGACCGGGTACGTGACGGAGGCCGAGCGGTACGGCTGGTCGTTCGTCTTCGCGGGACTGCTGCCGCCCGGCTTCCCCGACACCCGGGCCGTCGCGGCGGCCCCTTGGTGGCGGCAGGTGCACGGGGCCTGCTGGCGGCACCCCGAAGGCCCCGGCAGCGACCTCACCGACCGCGCCGACCACCCGGTGGTGCACGTCTCCTGGAACGACGCCCGTGCGTACGCGCGGTGGGCGGGCAAGCGGCTGCCGACCGAGGCGGAGTGGGAGTACGCCGCCCGCGGCGGCCTGGAACAGGCCGCCTTCCCCTGGGGCGACGAGTCGGAGCCGGGCGGCGAGCGCCGGATGAACGTCTGGCAGGGCCGCTTCCCCAACCGCCACACCCGCCCTGACGGCTGGTACGGAACCGCGCCGGTCACCGCCTACCCCGCCAACGGCCACGGTCTGCACAACGTGTGCGGCAACGTCTGGGAGTGGTGCGCCGACCGGTACGCACCGGACTACTACGGGCGGAGTCCCCGCGACAATCCCCCGGGCCCGCCACTCGGTGCCGCCCGGGTCCTCCGCGGCGGCTCCTACCTGTGCCACGCCTCCTACTGCCGCCGCTACCGCGTGGCGGCCCGCAGCTCCAGCACCCCCGACAGCAGCACCGGCCATCAGGGCTTTCGCTGCGCGGCGGACGCCGGGCCCGTCGGACCTGCGTGACGGGCCCGGCGTGACGGGCCCGGTGCGTATGGGGCCGGTGCGTACGGGACCTGTGCGGGCGGGGGCCGCTCGGCCCGTGTCAGTCGCGGTGGAACACGGCGACGAGTTCCTTCTCCAGGTCCACGAAGGGCTCTCCGCTGACATCCACCACGACCTCGCGGATCGTGCCGCCGAGGAACTCGAAGGGGGAGTCGTAGTCGCTGGAGACCGGCTGACCGCTGTCGCGGCCGACCGCGAACCCCTCGCCGACCAGGGAGAACAGCCCGGGCTGGGTCTTGATGTCCGCCTCGGCGACCTGCCGGCCACCGACGTGGAGGGCGAGTGTTCCGTGGGTGCTGCCCTGCTCGTCGCGTTCGCCGGCCCGGAAGGCGGCGGAGAGGGTGAGATCGCCGGTGCCGACCGGCTCCGGCGAGCTGATCCTCTGCTCCACGCGCCCCAGCCAGTTGTAGACGTAGTGCAGGCACCCGTCCTTGAGGTACAGGCTGTGGCCGCCGAACCGGCCTCCGTGGGCGAAGAGGACGCCGTGCGCCTCGGGCGTGTCCAGGCGCGTGTCGGCGACGACGGTGTAGGACCGTCCGCGGATGTTGACCGCCACCGCCTCGGGCACGTCGGCGCAGCCGGGGTAGTAGACGTACCGGTTGCGGGGCTCGGCGACCTGCGGCCTGGGGGTCGCGAGGATCTCGAGGGGGCCGCGGTCGTCCAGCGGCAGGCCGTGGTACTTCTCGGCCTCCCGCGACCACAGGCGCTTGAGCTCCTCGAGCTTCTCGGGGTGCTCGCCCGCCAGGTCGCGGTTCCCGGAGCGGTCCTCGCGCAGGTTGTAGAGCTCCCAGGTGTCCTGGTCGAAGCGGCTCCAGCCGGAGGGGGCCGGCGGGTGCACGGTGGCGGCGTGCCAGCCGTCGTGCCAGATTCCGCGGGTACCGAGCATCGTGTAGAACTGCGTCTGCTTCGGATCGGGTGCCTGCGGGTCCTCCAGGACCCTGCGGAAGCTGACGCCCTCCAGGGGGCTCTGGGCGACGCCCTTCACCAGGGCGGGGGGCTGGATGCCCAGCAGGTCGTAGAGGGTGGGCACGACGTCGACGGCGTGCAGGTACTGGTGCCGCACCTCGCCGCGTGCCGAGATGCCCCTCGGCCAGGCGATGATCATCGGGTCGGCGATGCCGCCCTCGTAGGAGACCCAGCGCTTCCAGTACTTGAAGGGCGTGTTGAACGCCCACGCCCATCCGGTGGGGTAGTGGTTGTAGGTGGTGGGGCTGCCCAGCTCGTCGAGGCGGCGCAGGTTCTCGGCGAGGTCGTCGGGCACTCCGTTGAAGAAGTTCATCTCGTTGACCGAGCCGTTCGGGCCGCCCTCGGCGCTGGCGCCGTTGTCCGAGACCGCGACGATGAGGGTGTTCTCCAGTTGCCCGGACTCCTCCAGGTAGTCCAGCAGCCGCCCGATCTGGGCGTCGGTGTAGGAGACGAATCCGGCGAAGACCTCGGCCATCCGGGTGAACAGCCGCTTTTCGTCGCTGCTCAGCGACTCCCACGGGCGGACGGACTCCCCGGCCGGCCAGGGCTGCCCCGAGGGTCCTGCGGCGTCCGGTTCGCCGTGCGGATTGATCGGGGTGAGTTCGGTGCCCTCGGGCATGACGCCCAGCTCGATCTGCCGCCGGAGCGTCATGCGCCGGTAGACCTCGTAGCCGTCGTCGAACGTGCCCGCGTACCGGTCCGCCCACTCCTTGAAGACGTGGTGGGGCGCGTGGCCGGCGCTGGGGCAGAAGTAGGTGAACCAGGGCTTCTCCGGGGCGATGACCTTGGCGTCCCGGATGAACTGGACGGCCCGGTCCGTCAGGTCCTCGGACAGGTGGTAGCCCTGCTCCGGGCCGTAGGGCGGTTCGACCGGGTGGTTGTCGTGGACCAGGTTGGGGTAGTACTGGTCGGCCTCGCCGCCTAGGAACCCGTAGAACCGCTCGAAGCCCCGGCCCAGCGGCCAGTGCCGCTTCGAGGACGCCAGGTTGGCCTCCTCGGCCGGGCACAGGTGCCACTTGCCCACGGCGTAGGTGTTCCAGCCCCGCTCCACCAGCACCTCCGCCAGGTTTCCGTTCTCGAACGGGATCCGTCCGCTGGACCCCGGGAAACCGCTGGTCGCCTCCGCGATGCAGGCCATCCCGTTGCTGGTCGCGTTCCGCCCGGTCAGCAGGGACGCCCGGGTCGGGGAGCACAGGGCCGTGGTGTGGAAGTTCGTGAACCGCACGCCCATGTCGGCGATCCGGCGCATCGCCGGGGCCTCCACCAGCCCGCCGAAGACGTCGAACGTTCCGAAGCCGATGTCGTCCCACACCAGGTACAGCACGTTGGGGGCGCCCTCGGGGGCCTGCGGCTGCCGGTACGGTTCCCAGTCCGGCACCGAGTCCCGGATGTCCTGCTGGATCACACCCCGGAACGGAACGGCCATCTTCGTCTCCTCGGACTTCACGGCGGACATCCCCCGCTGTGGAGAAACGTAGGCAGCAGGCGCGGTCACCTGCCTCCGCTGCGGCCGACGACTGGGCCGGAAGGGGCACCGGGCATTCCCTCCGCCGTACCGGTGTCGCGCCGCGTCAGACCTTGAAGACGCGGACGCCGGGGCCGCACAGCATGCGGAGGTCCTCGGGGTCCGACGTGAGGACGGTCACGGGGGAGGGCGAGGCCAGCGCGGTGGCGGCCACGAGGGCGTCGAGGGCGTACTTGTGGCCGTGCAGACCGGCTGCGGCGAGCAGCTTGCTCGCGTGGCGGGCGATCGCCTCGGTGGGCGGGACGATGTTGACGCGCGAGACGGCGTAGTCGAAGCGGGCCTGGTCGGTCCTGGGGTCGCGGGCTTCGACGAGGGTGACCGAGCTGGTGATGACGCGGACGTCCTCCGCCTCGGCGGCGGCCAGCCACTCGGTGAACTCGGGCGTGCGGCGGACGAGCTTGGACAGGCCTTCGCAGTCCAGGACGAGGGTGCCGCTCATGCAGCGTCTGCGGAGTCGGCCGCGTCGCCGCGCAGGAGCGCCCGCTTGGCCTCGACCGCCGTCCGGTCCACCGGCCCGTGCTCGGACTCGGCGTCCTCGACGAGTTCGCGCAGCCGCTCCCGTTCGAGCTGGCGCTGGATGAGGGCTTCGACGTAGGCGGACATGCCGCGCTTCCCGGTGCGTGCCTTGAGAGCGGCGATGGTGCCTTCGTGAAGGGAGACGGAGACGGGGCGGACGGGGCCTTCGCCGGGAGCGGGGTCGGGGATGGTGGCCATGGAGTCACATTAACAAAACTCTTGTTAATCAACGGGGTGATTCTGCGGTGCTGTGGCTCGTACGGAGGCGGGTGGTGGATCGCCTCGCGGGGCTGCGGACCCTCTTGACGGGCCGGTCTGCCGCTCTGCCGAGGGGTGTGGGGAATGCCGGGGGAGCGTGGACGTCTGTGGACGGTGCGCCACGGCATGGGAGCAGCAGGACCGCGACCGGCGCTCCGGCTTGCAGCAGCAGGATGGATCTGACGCGCTCACCGCCGGCTGCGTCGTGCGTCGTGCGTCGGCGGTAGCGTGGCACGGCAAGGAACGCTGGTCGACTGTTGAGAGGTTGGGGCGAGTCGATGCGAATGCGGTTCGACGCTGGGGCCGAGGAGGAGTTCGAGGCCGCGTGCGAGCTGCTGGTCGCCCGCCTGGCCCGCTGGGCCGACGAGCGGGGGATGCCGGTGGACGGGCTCATGGCCGAGGAGGCGCTGGACTACCGGCACCGGGCGACTGCCGACGGCCGGCTGGGGCTGTGGGAGCCACAGCACGTGGAGGAGCTGCTGCTGTCCTGGCTGCCGGAGCAGGTCACAGAACTCCCCGGGGAGGAGCACGCCGACGCCCCGGGCACGCTGCGTGCGTTGTTGCGCTATCTGCACGCCGCGCAGTTGGCGGACCCGCGGGGCCCGGCGCTTCAGGACTCCCTCGCGGCGGTCGACGCGGCGGCGGAGCGGTATCCGGCGGCGATGGCGGACCGCACCCGCTGGGGCTTGGCGAAGTTCTGGGTGATGACTGCTGCCGGGCAGGGTGTGGACGTTCTGGACGATGCCGCCTTGCAGCTGTTCACGGAGCGTGCCCGGGACGGGGAGGTCGCCTACGACGAGCGGGCCCTCGACGAGATCCTGGGACGGCGGCTGACCGGCCGGGCGCTGTCCGGTGCGGCGCGGGCCGAGCCGCAACTGCCTGTGGTGCTGCCGCAGGACGACGAGCTGCGTCGGCGGGCCGAGGCGTCGGCCGTCGTGGCGCAGTTGCGCGGACTCGCCGAGTGGGCGGGGCGCGACGGTCGCGTGGTGACGGCGGCGGGGCGGCTGCGGATGGCCGATGCCCGCGAGCTGGTGGACACGTTGCGCACCGGTGACGAGGTCGAGGGGGTGCGTTCCTCGGCCGACCTGCCGCGGCTGGGCCTGCTGGTGGAGTGGGCGAAGAAGGCGCGGCTCGTCCGGGTGGCCAAGGGGCGGATGTACGCGGTGGCCAAGGCCCGGCCGGTGCTGGCCGATCCGCTGCAGCTGTGGCTGCGCGCTTTCGAGGCGTGTTTCGAGCTGCGGCAGGCGCTGATCGGGACGCGCAGCGACTGGCATGTGGAGTCGATGCTCTTCGACGTGTACGAGGACGTGCTGGAGGACGTGCTGAACACGCTCTACAGCCTGCCGTACCCGATGCCCTGGCCGCAGCTGCGTGACTCCGTGCACTTGGTGTACCGGGCCGGCTTCCGGATGGACGGCGGTTCGGAGGCCCGGCAGCGGATGTGGTTCGAGCACGCGGACCGGGACCTGCGTACGGTGCTCGACGTGCTGGCGGACCTGGGCGCGATCGAGCGTGATCGAGGGATGGCCGATCCGGTGTTCCTCACTGTCGACCCCCTGGCCGTGGACGCGGATACGGACGCGGACGCAACGGCGATCGCCGGAGGTGAACTGCGCGCGGGCGTACCGTCGGAGCTTGCCGAACTGCTGGGCATCGCGGATGCGGTCGCGGAGCCGGCGGCGCGGAAGCGTGCCCGTGCCCGGCGCGAGGAGCTGACCGCCGGGCCGGTCGAGCTCGTCCGTCTCACCGAGCTGGGCACCCGGGCCGTACGGCAGCGGTTGCTGGCGGCCGGCCGCGACGCACCGCTGGTCGGTGAACTGGTCCATGCGCCGGCAGCTGGCCTGCTGGGCGTACTGGCCGAGGATTATCCCCCGGACGCCACCCGCGTGGAGCTGGACGGCTGGCTCTCGGCCCGAGGCGAGCGGGATGCCGCGCTGCGGCAACTCACTGAAGCCGTACGGTCCATGTCCTTCCGTACGCGTGCGCAGGCGATGCTCGAAGTGTTGCTGACGGCGTTGCCGGACGGCGAGGGCGAGCGGTTGCTGCGCGGGCTTCGCGGTGACGCCTGGCTGGCGCCGCTCGCGTTGAGCACGCTGGCACACCATGAGCTGCTGTCTCCCGAGGACATGACTGATGCCGAGCATCTGATGGTGCTCGCCGAGGGCCTGCTGCAACTGGTGGAGCTGGCAGGCGGCGGGGAGGGCGCCGAGGAGATGCTGCGGGCCCAGGGCCCGGAGGCCAGGGACGCGGTTGCCGTCGTGCTGGAGTCCGCGCACCCGGACCGGTCCGGGCTCGAAGAACTCGGGCGGTTGGCAGCCAGGGCGCTGTGAGTTCCCGCTGCGCGCCTCGGTCGTGCCCGGAAACGTTGCTACGGCGCCGGCAGGACCGGTAAGAGCGGCAAGACTGGTAGGAGTGGCAAGGCCGGTAAGAGTGGCCGCAGGCGGCAACACTGACGGCCTGGGCTCTTGCATTCCGCCCCGGGCCTTGTGCCGAACGGTCAGGCTTTGACGATCTCGATGGTCGGTCCGCAGAGCAGGCCGATGTCCTCGGGGTCGGAGGTGAGGACGGTGACCGGTCCCGGCGCGGAGCGGGCAACGGCGGCGAGGACGGCGTCGATGGCGTACTTGTGGCCGCTGAGACGGTGATTACGCAGCAGCACCGCGGCTCGGTCGGTGACTTCCTTGGTGACGTCATGAACGTCGACCCGGGAGAGCACCCACCGGATGCGGGCGGGGTGGATGCGTTCGTAGTCCGCCTCGAGTGTGGTCATAGCGGTCGTGGTCACCCGGACGCCTTCTTCCGCGGCGGCTTGGACGAGGGCCAGGACTGCACGGTCCTTGAGGTAGAGCTTGGACAGGCCCTCACTGTCGAGGAGGAGCGTGCCGGGCATCAGGCCGCAGCACCGCCCGAGTGGCGCTGATCGTGGCGCAGTACGGCACGGGCTGCCTCGATCTCCTCCCGGGACAACGGCTCGTTGTCGGTCTCGAAGTCGGAGACGATCTCCCGAAGCTTGTCCATGGCCACACGCTGCTCAAGCGCCTCGGCCACGTAGGAGGAGAAGCTGCCGGGGCCTACGTGGGCGCGTACGGCCTCGGCGAGGTCCTCGGGAAGACTGATCGAGTACTTCTTGCTACCACTCATGGTTCTAATGATACCAGTGGTAGGAAGATCTTTGTTGTGTTGTTCCAGCGCCGGGGCGGGCCTACCGCCGGGCCTGGACGAGGGCGTGGGTGCCGCTGGTGCGCCATGCCTCACCCGATCGTTCGAGGGCGTTCAGGGTTTGTTCCTCCAACCCGACGACGACGTCCGACTTCAGGGTGCGCAGTGCCGCGACAGGCCCGGGGAAGTACGCGGTGAGGTCGGCGAACGGCGTCGTCGCCTCCCACAGCCGGTCGCCCACGAGACGGCGGTAGTTGAGGTCGCCCTTGAGGACGGTCACCGCAGCGGACGCGAACTCCTCCCGCAGGTCCTCGGGCATCTCCTCGTACGGCAACGGAGCGCAGAAGAACGGGTGGGTGCGCACTTCCAGCCGGCCGGTTGCCATGGCGTCCCAGAGGCGTTCGCCGATCGCGCCTGCTTCGCCGGACGCCCGGGTGAGGCGGCGCAGGCAGTCGACGACGTCCGCCGTCGTCGCGTCGGAGACGTAGTACGGGTGGGGCTTGACGTGCAGGACGACCCGTTCGGCGTGGCGCCGTTCGAGGAAGTGGTCGACGAGGACCAGGTCGGGGACCAGCTCCCGTCCGGCGTTGTCCGCGACCACGGCGACGGTGGCCCGTGCGCCTGCGGGCAGGAGGTGCCACAGCAGGGCGCTGTCGTCGGCGACCAGGCCGCTGCCGGTGCTGGTTCCGGTTCCGGTTCCGGTTCCGGTGCTGTCGGGTGTTGGCTTCCCCGCCGAGACGAGGAAGCCGAGGTCGGCGCGGTTGCCCCAGAGCGAGGCGTGCAGCAGGGCCGTGGCCCGGTCTCCGGCGGGCATGTCGGCGAGCGTGTCCAGAGCCCGGAGTTCCTCGTCCACAGTCTCGCTGCGCAGTTCGGCCTCTTTGAAGGGGGCGAACGGGTCGATTCCCTGCCACGGTCCCGCGCCGAAGTACTCGGTGGCCGCGAGGAGTCTGCGGTAGAAGTAGCTCTCGGCCCACAGGAACGGGACGTCGAACCACGATCGTCCGAAGTGCTCACGTCCCCAGGCCGACCAGAGCTCGTGGTCGGAGGCGTGCCCGGAGGCGTCGAGTGGTTCGACGACACCGTCTGTGATCTCGTCCAGCAGTGCGTCGAGGGCCCGGCGCGGCCGGGGACCGTACGGGAAGGCGCTGCGCACCTGCCGGATCAGCGCCGGATGCCGTTCGGTCAGGACACCCCGGGCGAACGAGCCGGGCCTGTCGCCCCGGATCACCGGAGCACCGGGATCGGGAATCCGGCCGGAGCCACGGCCGGTCCGACCGTCCGGGGCGGGGAAGGCGTTCGCTGCCACGGTGTCTGAACCCCTCGCGTCGTCGCTCGTGTGGTTCCGGTACTGGGAGCCCACCCGCAGAAGGCGGGGCGGGTGGCGGCTCGGGGCTCAGGTTGGGAAGTCTCCGCGTTTGACGGCGGTGACGAAGGTGGACCAGCTGTCGGTGGGGAAGACGAGGGCGGGGCCGTGGGGGTCCTTGGAGTCGCGGACGGGGACGCCGGACGGGTGGCCGTCCATGACCTCGACGCAACTGCCGCCGTCGTTGTTGCTGTGCGACGACTTGCGCCAGCCGCTCAGCACGGACGCGTCCCGGATGATGCGCTCAGTCATGGTGTCCGTGCTCCTCCGCCGCCGCCCTCATGAGGGCAAGAGAGTCCTTCAGTGGCAGTGCGTCGCCCAGGGCCAGATCGTATGCGCCGCGAAGTCGCTCGACCAGGGTGGGGGAATCGTGGACCTTGCCCATCAGGGCGGCTTCACTGTATGCGGCCGGGGGTTGGTCCTCGAACCACATCAGCGTCACCATGCCGTTGAGAAGAGGGTGTGCGCCCAGCCCGAACGGCAGGACGTGGATGCGCACGCGTTCGCTCTCCGCCAGGCGGACCATGTGCATGATCTGTTCCGCCATGATCTCCGGCCCGCCGATCGGGCGGCGCAGCACCGCCTCGTCCAGCAGCGCCCACACTACGGGCGTCACCGGGTTGTTGAGGATCTTCGCGCGCTCGAGCCGTGTGACGACAAGTCTGTCGCACTCGTCGTCACTCCTGGGCGGGAAACCGGAGCGCATGACCGTACGTGCGTACCTTTCCGTCTGCATGATCCCCGGGACGAACGAGTACGCGAACTCTCGGATCATCGTGGCTTGTAGTTCGAGCTGGCGTGCTGCTTCGAAGTAGTCGGAAACCGCCGCGTCCTCCTGCGGGAGGAAGCTGCTCAGGACGTCTCCGGTGTTCAGGGCCGTGTCCAGGCGGCGGGCGTCCTCGCGGGAGGGGATGCGGCGGCCCGCTTCGATGTGCGAGATGTGCGAGCGGGTCATGAACGCCGCGTCGGCCAGTTCCTGCTGTGTCAGGCCGGCGGCCTCGCGCCGTGCCTTCAGCCAGTCCCCGTAGGTGTTGCTCATCGCCAACTCCGATGTGACAGGGGGGTTGTAGCCCGTCACCCCCTGGCGAGCCTAGCCCGGGTCGTCTCACTGTGTGAGTGGATCACTACACAGAGGTCGCGCCGGTGGGCGTCTGCTCGTCGTTGTCGGCGGGGCGGGCGGACGCCGGTGGGCAACACGACGGAGTTACGGGAGTCGAGGACGTGCTGTACTGCAACACCCCTGGTGGACCGGCGGGCAGGGGGCGGCTGCTTCCGTGGTCCACCCCGGAGGGAAACCCCTGCTACGTGCTCGGTGACGGGAGTGGGTACGTCTCCCGGGTGGCGGACGAGGTCGAGCGGGCGCAGTTGGAGGAGGCGGCCGAGCTGCTCGACCGTGCGGCAGGGCTGTTCGACGGCCGGCGGATCGCCCCCGTGCGGCTCCGCCTCCTCGCCGTCCGCATGGCCGAGGCGCTGCGTGACGTGCACCGGATCGCGGTGAGCCGGGGCGCCCGCCTTCCTCCGCCGGCCTACGAGGCCGACGGGGAGGTCGACGGGGAGGTCGACGGAGAGGGCGACAGGGAGGGCGACAGGGAGGGCGGTGGGGGCGTTGCGCCCGTGGCGGGGGCCTGAACGGGCCGGGCCGGCCGGGACGAGGGGGTCTCGTCCCGGCCGGCCCGGTCGGGGGTTGGGTGTCCGGCTGTCAGTAGAGGCCCTTGTAGCCGCCCCAGCCGGTGGCGATCTTGGTGCGGGAGCCGAAGGAGCCCTTGCCGTTGCCGTTGTTGCGGTAGAGGTTTCCGGAGGTGTCGCGGGCGACGATGTCGGACTTGCCGTCGCCGGTGATGTCGCCGACGCCGACGATGACGTTGTAGGTGGAGCCCCAGTCGTTGAAGACCTTCACGCGGGAGGCGAACTGGCCGGTGGCGGTGCCGTCGTAGCGCCACAGTTCGTTGGACTTGTCCTGGGCGATCAGGTCGCCGTGGCCGTCGCCGTTGAGGTCGCCGACGCCGACGATCTTCTTGTAGCCGGTCCAGGCGGAGCGGATCTTCGTGCGGGAGGACAGCTTGCCGGTGCTGGTGGCCTTGTACAGGTAGATGTCGCCGGTGGATGCCTGGCGGGCGATCAGGTCGGCGCGGCCGTCGCCGCTGATGTCGCCGGGGGAGGTGAGCACGTTGTACTGGCCCCAGCCGGTGCCCAGCGAGGTGTAGGCGGTGGAGGTGGTCACGGCCTTGCCGCAGGCGGGCTTGTAGGCGCGCAGTTCGCCGCTGCCCGTGCGTACCAGCACGTCGTTGCACCGGTCGCCGTTGAGGTCGCCGAAGGGCACGGCGGCGGTGGCGGTGGACCAGCCGGAGGCGGAGACCTTGCCGGAGAAGGTGCCCGTCCCGGTGCTCTGCTGGAAGGTCAGGTAGCCGGAGGTGCTGTGGGTGAGCAGGTCGCCGAAGCCGTCCGACCCGGCGTGGTCGCGCCGCACCGCGGCGGCGCCGGTGACCTTCACCGTCCCGGTCTTCGTCAGGGCTGCGCCCTGCCCGTCGGCCGGGGTGGCGGTCAGCGTCCAGGTGTAGGTGCCGTTGGGGGCGAGCTTGCCGGAGGCGTCCTTGCCGTCCCAGGAGGGTGCGACCGCGCCGCGCACCTGGCCGCCGGTCAGGGTGCGCACCGTCGAGCCGGTCGGCTTGTGCTTGATCGCGAGCTTCCAGGAGGCGGCGGGCCTGGACAGCCACCACTTCGGCTTCCACGGCGCCGCGCCGCCCTTGACGTTCGCCGACGCGGCGACGACGGCGTCCGTCTGCGCGAGCGGCGAGGCGGGGACACCGCTGGGCACGAGGTGGATGTCGTTCTTGCCGTCGGTGTGGGCGATCAGGCCGGTGTACGGGTCGACGGTCCACGGGTTCGAGGCCGAGGACCCTTCCAGGATGCGCGACACGGCCGTTTCGCCGCGCACGTCGTTCACCCGGAGCTTTCCGTCGTCGGTGGTCACGACGAAGCCGTCGCCGAGCTTCGCGGGACTGTAGGTGCCGGTCCCGCTCTTCAGGGTGAGCTTCGTCCTCGTGGTGGTGTTGTAGACGCCCTGGCTGTCAGTGGAGCCCACGCAGGACCACAGCAGCCACTCCTGGACGGCCTGGAAGTCCTCCAGGAGGCAGCCGCGGCCGAACCACACGCCCTCGCCGCGCTCACCGGTGCGCAGGTCGATCGGGACGACGCCGTTGTTGCCGTCCCCGACCCACAGGGTGGTGCCCCACAGGGCCGCGGCACCCTCCGGCACCGTCAGCACGGTCTTGCCGCTGTCGAGGTCGACGACCGCGGTCTCCCCGCCCGAGGTGCCGTCCCAGTGGGTGGTCATGGCGACGAAGCGGCCCGCGGCGTCCCGCACCAGGTCGTACTTCCGCGACGCGTCGACCGGCGTGCCGGGCAGGGAACCGCCCGGTGCGACGACCTGGGGCTGGGGGTACGCGCCCTCGTCCCGCTGCCGGCCCCAGAAGACCGTCCGGCCGTCCCCGGTGTCCGTCATCCACAGACAGTTCTGCCAGCTGCATCCCTCGTAGTCGGCGGGGACGGGGCCGCGGTCGGTGCGCGACCCGAAGGAGAGGGCGCCGGTGACGTCGACCGTCCGGCTGTACAGGCCCGTCTGCTTGCGCGACTGGTCGGTCTCCATCGTGGTCAGCCGGCCCTGCGTCAGGCTCAGGGCCTTCAGTGTGTTGGGCAGGACGACGGCCTCGGACTCGGCGACCCGCCGACCGGTGACGGTGCCGTCCGGGCCGGCCTCCAGCAGGTTCACCCCCCAGTCGGAGGGGTCGGGGCCGCCGGCCACCAGGAGTCCGCCGTCGGCCGTGGGGATGGCGCGGCTGTTCAGCGCCCTGGCCACGAGGGTGCCCCGCGCCGAGCCGTCGAGGCCGATGCCCTCGACGCGCCAGACGGGGAGGAAACCGTCCATGGGGCCCAGCGACGGGTCGTGGCGGGTCGCGATCACGGTGTCGCCGACCATGCCCATGAGCCGCCCGTTGCTGTTCGGCAGCGGCACGGTGCGGGGAGCGGCGGTCAGGTCCTGCCGGGAGTACACGAAGACCGTGGAGTCCTCCCACGACAGCAGGTGCGTGGAGGTGAGGACCACGCGCGAGTCGCCGTAGGCCGTGTTGCGGGGGAGGGGGACCAGCCGGCTCTCGTCGGTGTCGAGCCAGCCGGTCTTCACCTGGCCGTCGACCCGGTACTGCACCAGCATGCCGTGGGCGTCGCCCACGGGGGCGGTGGCCGGGAAGATCGCGGTGATGCCGGCGGGGACGTCGGCCACGGTGCGACGCTGCACCGTGCCGTCCCGGAGGTCGGACAGGTGCCACGTCGCGCCCCCCGTCGGGGTGCCGTCCGACGACGTGGTCGTCACGACGGTGCTGCCGAGCGTGGCCAGGTAGGAGTGGCCGCCGGGGACCGGGACGGTGCCGGTCTCCCCGGTCGCCATGTTCCGCAGCGTCACCGTGCCGGCAGAGAAGTTGTGCTGGGCTACGACGTCCGAGTCGGCACCGTAGGCCAGCTCGCCCTGCGATCCGGAGGGGGAGGCGTTGACCACCGTGTCCTGGCCCGTGTAGGAGGTCCACACCTCGCCGCGGTCCGGCTCGTGGCGCAGGAACCCCGAGGAGCCCGACTTCAGGACGTGCGTCCTGGGCACCAGGGACGTGGCACCCGGGACGACGGCCTCCGCGGCCGTCTCGCCGTGGGCGAGGGGCGACAGCGGGCCGAGGCCCAGTGCCAGCGCGAAAGATGCGGCGGCGGCGATGCCACCGCGTACGAGCGCGCGTTTGGTCACGCGGATCCTCCCCGGAAGACAAAAAGAAGCACGGAGAGGGAGTACGACGCACCAAGTGCTGTACAGGTGGCGGCAGTCCGCCGCAAGAGGCCCCCCGGCCCTCCTCCCCCGCGCGAGTGGCCGGATCCTAGCACTCGTCCGCTGCCCGGAAGACTGCCCGGGCGGCGGTCCGGCGGATGGGCCGGGCGGCTGCCGGGCGGCGGCGCCCGCCGCCGTCCCGCGCGGGGCCCTCACGGTCGCGGACCGGGCCGGCGGGCCGCCTCAGACCGGGAACGCCAGCTGTCCCGCGCCCTGCTTCTCGAAGTCCAGCAGGCGCTGCTTGCGGTCCAGGCCGCCGCCGTAGCCGGTGAGGGCGCCGGTGGAGCCCACGACGCGGTGGCAGGGGATGACGATGCCGATCGGGTTCCGGCCGTTGGCCAGGCCCACGGCGCGCGCGGCGCCGGGCCGGCCGAGGCGGGCGGCGAGCTCCCCGTAGGAGAGGGTCTGCCCGTACGGGATCTCCAGCAGGGCGTCCCACACCGTGCGCTGGAAGGGGGTGCCCGCCGGGTCCAGCGGGAGGTCGAACGCGGTGCGCCGGCCGTCGAAGTACTCGCGCAGCTGCCGCACCGTCTCGCCGAACGGCTGCTCGTCGCCGTCACCGCGCTCGCCGAGGAGCTCCTGCGGCGGGCGGTGCCGCTGCTGCTCCATGTAGAGGCCGACGAGCCGGCCGCCGGCGGCCACGAGCGTCAGCGGGCCGTACGGACTGTCCACAACGGTGTGGACGTGCTGCTGCGCCGGATCGCGGGTGATCATGGGTTTTTCCTTTCGCGCCGGGCGGGGAACGCTCGGTCAGCGGCCGGCGGTCGGACCGGGCCGGTGCGTGGGCACCGGCGCCGGTTCCACCGGACACAGTGCCAGTATCGGTGCAGACCGGCCCCGGGACCGGCGGGAATCGGACATCCATGCAGATGGCGCCGGTGGTGCCGGTAGCGCTGGTGGTGCAGGTTGCCGGGAAGGGCGCCGGGCGTCGGCGGCCGGGAAGGGCGACGGGCGGCCGGGGTTCCCGAAGAGGGTTGACCTCGACTTTGGTCGAGGTTGAAGCATGGCGTGCATGACCAGCGACCGGAATCTCCTGCCGTCCCCCTTGCCCGACATCACCCGACCCGACGCCGGCCACGTCCTGATCAGCCACTGGGACACGGCCGGCCCCGAGCAGCAGCGGGCCCTGATGGACGCCGTCATGGACGCCTGGGAGGAGCACCCGCTGCCCGGGGACTTCCTCTCCCGCAGCTGCTTCGCCGGCACCGACGGCCGCGGCGTCCTCAATTACGCCCAGTGGACGAGCGCCGAGGCGCACCGGGAGTTCGCCGCGGACCCGGCCAACGTCAGCTCCCTGGGCCGCCGCATCGGCGCGGCCAGGGACACCCTGGTCGAGAACTCCGCCGAGCCGGACGCCTACCGGCTGTACCGGAGCATGCTCCTCCCGGCGGACGGGCCCGGCGGGGCCGGCGGGGTGGACGTGGCCGACGGGGTCCGCGGGGCCGGCGGCGGGCGCCCCGTGCCGGGCTGCATCGTCGTGGTCGCCTTCGACACCGACGGCCACGACTCGGCCCGCAGGTTCGTCGACACCCTGGTCGACCGCTTCTCCGGGGTCCAGCCGGAGGACGGGGGCATCTCATCCAACTTCCACATCCGTACGGACGGGGGCCGTGTCCTCAACTACAGCGAGTGGACGGAGGAGAAGGCGCACCAGCAGGTCGTCGAGAGCCGGCTCCAGGAGGACGGGGAGGTGCTCCGGCTGATCCGGGCGGTTCCCGGGGTGCGGCCCCTCGGCTTCCGGCGCTACCTGCCCCACCGGGGCCTCGGCCGCCGGACCGCGGGGCGCCCGCCGTCGGGTGCGGGCGTCGGCTGACGCCGCGTCGGCCGCGCGGTGCTGATGCACCGTCCGTCCCCGTAGCATGCGGTGTCCGGGAAAGGATCACCGGACGCGCAAGCGCGTTGATGCAGGGGGACGGAGAGTGCCGCACGCACAGCTGGTCGACCGGGGCGAGATCGCCCGTCACCTGCGGGACCTGGCCGATCATCCCCTGCTGGCCGTCCGCCGCGACGAACTGCTCTCCCTGGCCGGGGACCTGGAGAACGGCACCGGCCTCGAGCAGTGGGCCGGACTGGACCTGCCGGCCGTCCTCGCGCGCCCGGAGAGCCTGACGGCCGCGCCCGGCGGTGAGGGGCGGGGCGGTACCGGCCCCGCGGGCGCGGAACGCCCCGGGGCCGGCGGGAGCGTCGGGAGCGAGGGGGACAGCGGGGACGGCCGCGGCGACGGAGGAGCGAGGGGCGACGGGGAGTCCCCCGACCCCGCCCCCGTTCCTGCCCCTGCCCCCGTCCCTGCCTCCGTCCCTGCCCCCGTCCCTGCCTCCGTCCCTGCCTCCGGTGCCGGAGCGGCGCCGGGGGTCCGCGGGAGGCTGTCCGGCCTCCTGCGGAGGCGTTCCGGCACGGGGGACGTGCTGGAGACCGTCCTGGGCGGCCTGGTGTTCGTCCCGCTGCTGGTCACCTGGTACGGGCTGTGGGACGCGGCCCGGGCGTACGGGGAACTGAGCGCGCAGGACCCGGAGCAGGCGGCGTCCCGTCCCTTCCTGCAGTTGTGGCAGTCCGGGTTCGACGGCCGGCTCTCCGCGGCGGGCCGCTTCGAGAACGTGGCGCTGACGGTGGTCGTGCTGGTCTCCCTCCTGCTGCTGATCGCCGGGTGGCACGCGCGGGTGCGGGTGCGCGAGGAGAGGGCCAGGGCCGCGCGGTACGCCGCGGACTGCGCCGAGCGCGAGCAGCTGCTCGGCCGGCTGGCGTCCGTGCTCACCCGGGCCCAGTTGGCCCTCGTCGAGCACCGGGGCGACGGGACGGGACGGTTCGTGCGCGAGCTGGAGCAGGCGGCGGGGCGGCTGGAGGAACTGGTCGACAGGGCGCTGCAGGGCACCGGCGAACTGGTCCGGGCCGCCGGTGCCGTCGGGCGGGCGACGGCGGCCGTGGACGGGGCGGCCCGTCGGCTGGAGGCCGGGGTCCCCCTGCTGGGGGAGGCCCTTGGCCGCATCGAGGAGACCGTGCGCGCGGGGCAGGAGCAGACCGTCCGCGTCGGCGCCGAGCACGCCGCGTCGGCGCGCGAGGTCGGGGACCGGATCGGGCGGGCGGCCGGCCTGGTCGAGGCCGCCGTCAGGGACCTGGCGGGCGTCCAGAAGGACGCGCTGGCCGCTTCCGGGGCGGCCGCCGACGCCGCGGACCGGGCCTCCCGGGCGCTGGTGGACAGCACCGCGCGCACCGGGCAGGCGGTGGACGGCATGCGGGAGGCCACCGAGCGGTGGGACGCGGCGGCCGCCCACTGGCAGGACGCCGCCGCCCGGCTCGACGCGGGCGTCCACGCCCTGGTGGGCGTCCTCCCCGCACCGCCCGCCGGGCGGCAGGAGGAAGAGGGGAAACCTGAGCCGGAGCCTGGGCCGGAACCGGTCCCGGGGCCGAACCCAAAGCCGGACCCGGGGTCGAGCCCGGAGCCGAGCCCGGGGCCCGGACAGGAACACGGACAGGAGGCGGGGCGGGAACGGGAGGACTCCGGCGGCGCACCTCGGCCCCGGGCTCCCCGTCCCCGCGCGCCGCAGGACACGGCCCCGGCGGCCGGCCCGCAGGCCGGGGGCGGGCGGTGAACCGCCGCCCGCAGCCCCCTCCGCCGTACCGGGAGGCGGGCCGCGCCCGCCGGACCGCCCCCGCCGCCATGGCCGGCTGGCTCTTCGCGGACCTGATGCTCGTGCTGGCCCTGGTCTTCCTGGGGGACAGTCCGGCCCCGGCGACGGCGCAGCGGCAGCCGGCCGTCCCGTCCCCCTCGGCGGGGGAGCCGGGCGCAGGCCCCGGGGAGTCGCCGTCACCGGCGCCGCCGTCCTCGTCGTCCTCGGCGCCTTCGTCCTCGCCGTCGCCGGGTGACCACCGGTCGGTGGAGAATGCGCCCGTGAAGTTCCGCGTACGCGGTGACGACCGGGACAAGCTGACCGCGCAGTTGGAGAAGGCCACCGGCGACTGGGCCGGGCGCCGGGCCGCTCTGGTGCTCACCTTCGGCGGCGGCCCCGGCGGAACGGAGTACGCGAGGCGGGTCAACTCCCTGCTGCCCCGCGCACGCCCGGAGATGTTCACCCGGAACACCACGGCGGAGGACTTCCACGACCTGGGCGAGCCGACGTCCACCGCCGAACTGTGGCTGTACTTCTACACCTCGCCGCGCTGACCGGGGTCCGGCGGACGGACCGCCGGGCGGGGCGCGGCCCGCGGACCTGCCCGCGGCACACGGCACGGCATCGCGCACGGCACCCACGGCATCGCACGGCACGGCACGGGAAGGGCACAGGGCTTTGAGGGAGAGCGTCCGGCAGGTCCGGGAAGAACCCGCGGAACCGGGGAGACCCGGGAAGCCGGCGGGACCGGAGGCGCCGGGCCGTCGGCTGCCGCAACAGGAGGCGGCCGGGGCGGCAACGGCGGCCGGTCCCGGGAGCGAAGCCGGTCCCGGGACCGGGGCGGGGGCCGGGGCGGAGGCGGAGGCGGAGGGCCGGGACCGCCGCCTCGTACTGCCCGCCTTTCCCGGCACGGCCGGCTACGGCGCCCTGCGCCGGGCGCTGACGAAGCTCGGCCTGCGGCACGCCGCCGACGTCCTGCGCCCGCCGCGCTCGGCGCCCCACCGCGGGTTCCACGTGGTGGGCGGCCTGTGGTTCCCCGGCAGGGGCCGGACGCCCGGCTGGCCGTCGACCCCGGTTTCCTGGAGGAGTCCCGCAACCGCTGGCAGGCGTCCGGGGACTCCCGGGCCCCCGAGGCGGTGGCCGTGCTGCGCACCCTCGCGGCGGCGGTCGACCGCGACCCCGCCGCGCTGCACCGCATCGTCCTGTACCAGCTCTCGTGCCTGCTCGTGGACGGAGAAGGCGGCCCCACCGCCGGGGCCGCCCGGGCGCTGGGCGTCCACCCGGACGACGCCGGGCTCCTCGCGGACGCCGTCGCCGCGGGCTTCCCCCCGTCCGGCCGGGTCCGCCGGGCCGCGGAGGAGATCGCCGACGCCTGGCAGGAGTCCCGGCTGGTCCGCGCCGGACAACTCGCGGCCGCCCTCCCCGCGGCCCCCGCCGACCCCGTCCTGTCGGCCCTGCTGGCCGAGGTGCGCCGCGCCACGGATTCCGTGGAGCGCCTGATGGCCGACGCCCGGGCACTCGTGCGCCGCGGCCGCCCCCACGAGGCGGCCGCGGCGTGGCTGGCCGCAGCGCAGAAGGCCGTGGACGACCCCCGGGCCCGCACCGGCCTCCTCGGCGCCGCCGTCCTCGCCGCGGACGCGGACGCGGACGCGGAGAGGGAGGGGACGGAGGGCGGGGCGCCGGGCGGGGACCCGGGCACCGGTGCCCGTGACGGGGTCCGCGCCGCGGTGTCGGCGGGAGGGGTCAGGGTGACCTGGTCGCCCGCCCCGCACGGGGCGGTTCCGTACGGCGGCCCCGCGCCGTGGTACCGGACGGTCCGCTTTCCCGAGGGCGCCCCCCACAAGGCCGTCGAGGTGGGGGAGCCGGGCCCCGGCGGCGCGGTGTCCGACCCCGATCCGCCGACCGGGCGGAAACTGCGCTACGCGGTGATCCCGCTGCGCGGCGACGGCGTCGCGGGAGTGCCCCGGGTGACGCCCCCCGTCCTCGTGCGCCCGGAGGTGACGCGGCCGAAGGCCGTCCCGGTGCCCGGCGGGATACGCCTGGACTGGGAGGTGCACCCGGAGGCCGTCGAGGTCGCGGCGGTGCGCCGGCCCGCCGCCGGGAGGGGGACGACGGCGGCGTCCGGAGCGGCGTCCGGGCCGACGCCGGTGCCGTGCGGACTCCACGGCCTCGTCGACCGCCCGCTGCCGCCCGGCCGGTACCACTACCTGGTCTCCTGCGCCTACGTGCGGGGGGAGAGCAGGGAAGTGGTGTGGTCGCCGGGGAGGGAGGTGACCGCCCGGGCCGTCGAGTGGCCCTCCCCCGTGGAGCGGCTGCTCGTGGACGGCCCGGACACCTCGGACGCTCCGGACGGCCCGGGCGGCCCGGACTCCCCGGGTTTCCCGGGCTTCCCGGGCTTCCCGGGTGGTGCGGCGGACGTGGTCGGTGCGCCCCGGCTCCGGCTCTCCTGGCCCGAGCCCGAACGGGGACAGGTCCGCCTGGTGCACTGGCACGGGCGCCCCGCCGAGCCCGGGGAGGACGTCTCGGAACTGCTGCCCGAGCTGCCCCCGGTGCGGGTTCCGTCCCCGGACGCGACGGCAGGCGGGGACGGGAACGGGGACGGGGACCGGGACCGGGACGGGGAGGCGCCGGCGGTCCCGGGCGACGGAAGGCCGTGGTCGGGCACGGAGTTCGTGCCGAGGCCCGGGGCCAGGAACCGCATCACCGCGGTGAGCGTGCTGGGCGGCCGGGCCGTGGCCGGCGCGAGCGTGCTGGTCGAGACCCCGGGAGCGGTCGGGGACCTGATGGCCCGGCGGCTGGACGGGGACCGGATCGAGGTGTGGTTCACCTGGCCGGAGCCGGCCGTGCTGGTGCTGCTCCGCTGGGAGCAGGACGGCGGCCGCCGGGAACGCCGAATACCGCGCAGCCTCTGCCTGGGCACGGGCGTGGTCCTTCCGGCGGGCACCGGGGAGTGCCGGATCACGGTGGTCCCGCTGCCTCGTCCCGACGCCGACTTCGCGGCGAGCGGTCCGGCCGTCACCGTTCTGCCCGCAGTGCCCGCGCATGCTGCCGTACCCGCCACGGCGGGAACCGCCGTGGCCGTGCCGTCCGTGGCGCCCGCCGTGGCTGTGGCCGTGCCGCCCGCAGCGCCCGCAGTGCCTGCGGAAGCGGTCACGGACACGGACACGCCGGAGGGCGGTTCCCCGGAGGGCGGTGCGCCGGAGGGCGGTTCGCCGGGTGCGGGGAGTGGTTCCCGGGACGCCGCCGGGGCCTCCGTTCCCGACGGTTCCTCCGCGGTCGAGCCGTCCGGGGAGGAGCCGTCCGGGGAGGAGCCGTCCGGGGAGGAGCCGTCCGGGTCCTCCCCGGGCCGCAGGGGCTGGTGGCGCAGGTCGGTGCGGTGACGGCGCGGTGACCTCCCGGTGACGGTGCGGGGCGGGTCGGTGGCGGCGCCGGGGAGTTGTCCACAGGCTGGGGACGGTGTGTCCGCGGATCGCCGTAGACTGCCCGGATGACTGCCCTCGACGACAGCACCGGAACGGGCACGGGTCCCGCGGAGAGCACCGGCCCCGGCGGGAGCGCGGCTCCCGCGGAGGACTCCGCCCCCCGGGAGAGCGGTGCCGGCGCCTGGCCCGAGGAGGCCGGGCCCTGGGCGGGGGAGCCCGACCCGTGGTCGGAGGAGCCCGACCCGTGGGAGGGCGAGGCGGACCCCTGGGCGGACGGCGGCACCGGCGTGCGAGGGGGCGCCGGGGAGGGCGGCCGTGCGCCGCGCGCCCCCCGGGCGGAGAACGCGCTGGAGGCGCTGCAGCGCGTCTTCGGGTACGACGCGTTCCGCGGGGAGCAGCAGGAGATCGTCGAGCACGTGATCGCCGGCGGCGACGCGCTCGTGCTGATGCCGACCGGCGGCGGCAAGTCGCTGTGCTACCAGATCCCCGCGCTCGTGCGGGAGGGCGTCGGGGTCGTCGTCTCGCCGCTCATCGCGCTGATGCAGGACCAGGTGGACGCCCTGCGGGCGGCCGGCGTGCGCGCCGGCTTCCTCAACTCCACGCAGGACCTCGACGAGCGGCGCCTGGTCGAGGCCGAGTTCCTCGCCGGGGAGCTGGACCTGCTCTACCTGGCGCCCGAGCGGCTGCGCAGCGAGGCGACGCTCGACCTGCTCGGCCGCGGCACCGTCTCGCTGTTCGCCATCGACGAGGCGCACTGCGTGGCCCAGTGGGGGCACGACTTCCGGCCCGACTACCTGCAGCTGTCCGCCCTGCACGAGCGCTGGCCCGGCGTGCCGCGCATCGCGCTGACCGCGACCGCGACCGCCGCCGTCCGCGACGAGATCGCCGTCCGGCTCGACCTGAAGGATGCCCGCCACTTCGTGGCGAGCTTCGACCGCCCGAACATCCAGTACCGGATCGTCCCGAAGAACGACCCGCGCAAGCAGCTGCTGGAGCTGCTGCGCACCGAGCATGCCGGGGACGCCGGGATCGTCTACTGCCTGTCGCGGGCCTCCGTCGAGAAGACCGCGGAGTTCCTGGTCAAGCAGGGGATCGACGCGGTGCCCTACCACGCGGGGCTGGACGCGGGCACCAGGGCCGCGAACCAGGCGCGCTTCCTGCGGGAGGACGGCCTGGTCGTCGTGGCCACCATCGCGTTCGGCATGGGCATCGACAAGCCCGACGTGCGGTTCGTCGCCCACCTCGACCTGCCCAAGTCGATCGAGGGCTACTACCAGGAGACCGGCCGCGCCGGGCGCGACGGGCTGCCCTCCACCGCCTGGCTGGCCTACGGGCTCCAGGACGTGGTGCAGCAGCGGAAGATGATCGACACCTCCGAGGGCGACGACACCCACCGCCGCCGCCTGGCCGCCCACCTCGACGCGATGCTGTCGCTGTGCGAGACGGTCGAGTGCCGGCGGGTGCGGCTGCTCGCCCACTTCGGGCAGGAGAGCACTCCCTGCGGCAACTGCGACACCTGCCTGACGCCGCCGGAGTCCTGGGACGGCACGGTCGCCGCCCAGAAGCTGCTGTCGGCCGTGGTGCGGCTCAAGCGCGAACGCGGCCAGAAGTTCGGGGCCGGGCAGATCGTCGACATCCTCCTGGGGAGGAAGACCGCCAAGGTCATCCAGTTCGACCACGACGCGCTGAGCGTCTTCGGCATCGGCACGGAGCTGAACGAGGCGCAGTGGCGGGGCGTGGTGCGCCAGCTGCTCGCCCAGGGCCTGCTGGCCGTCGAGGGCGACTACGGCACGCTGGTGCTCACCGACGCGAGCGCGCAGGTGCTCGGCGGGCACCGGAAGGTGCCGATGCGGCGGGAGCCCGAGCGGCCCGCGCGTGCGGCGCGGTCGGCGAAGCCCGCGGGCAGGGCGCGCGGCGGCGCCCCCGTCGACCTGCCGGAGGAGGCCGTGCCGGTGTTCGAGCGGCTGCGCGCCTGGCGGGCGGCGACCGCCAAGGAGCAGGGCGTGCCGGCGTACGTGGTCTTCCACGACGCGACGCTGCGGGAGATCGCGGCCGCGCCGCCGTCGACCCTGGAGGAACTCGGGAGGGTCAGCGGTGTGGGCGAGGGCAAGCTGGCCAGGTACGGGCAGCAGGTCCTGGACACCCTCGCCCCCTGACGTGGGCCGACACCTATCATGACGACCATTCAGGAGGGTCTTACTGCTTAGGAGTTGGCCGTGAGCGGTTTCGCAGTTCCCGACGTCGATCCCAAGGTGCCCAGCATCGCCCGGACCTACGACTACATGATCGGCGGCAAGGACAACTACGAGTCCGACCGCGCGGTCGGCGACCACATCAAGCAGAACATGCCGGGTGCGCAGGCCATCGCGGTCGAGAACCGCAAGGTGCTCGTGCGGGCCGTCCGGCACATCGCCGAGACCACCGGCATACGCCAGTTCCTCGACATGGGAAGCGGCCTGCCGACCGCCGACAACGTCCACCAGGTCGCGCAGCGCCACGCGCCCGACACCCGGGTCGTCTACGTCGACAACGACCCCGCAGTCCTCGCCCACGGCCGGGCGCTGCTGGGCACGAACGACCGCACCGCGGTCATCCAGGCCGACGCCCGGGAGCCGCAGGCGATCCTCGACCATCCCGACACCCGCAGGCTGATCGACTTCGACCAGCCCGTCGCCGTGATCATGTGCGCCATCCTGCACCACCTCAACGACGACGAGGACCCGGCCGGCATCGTCCGGTTCTGGCGGGACCGGGTGCCCTCCGGCAGCCACTTCTTCATCACCCACTTCCGCACCGAGCACAACCCGGAGACCGCGGAGATCGAGGCGGTCCTCCAGCAGTCCTTCGGCCGGGGCCGCTGGCGCGACGACGCCGAGATCGCCGCCTTCTTCGACGGGCTGGAGATCCTCGAGCCGGGTGTCGTCCCGACGGCGCTGTGGCGCCCGGACGTCGAGACGGGCCGGGAGCTCACCACCTGGGAGCGGCTGATCGTGGGCGGTGTCGCCCGCAAGCCCTGAGAGCCCTGAGAGGCCTGCAAGCCCTGAGAGGCCTGCAAGCCCCGCATGCCCCGAACCGTCGGCGGGCGCCGCGCCCGGGCGTGACCCCGCCCGGGCGGGCGCCGCGCCCGGGTCGGCCCCTGCGCGGGCGGGCGCCAAGCCGCCCCCGATTCACTCGCATGGAGTAACGGGGTTGCGGCCGGCGGCGCCGCGCCGGAGCGTGGGAAGCAGGTACCGCCGTCGGGGCGCGTCGTGTCGTCAGGATCCAGGACGGTCCGGCGGGCGGCACCCGGCAGCAGCGAGCCCGACGTCCGTTCCGAGGCCGCCATGTACTTCATCGACCGCTCCGACGCGGGGCGCAAGCTCGCCGAACGGCTCACCCGCCTCGGCACCGAGGCCCCCGTGGTCCTCGGCCTGCCGCGCGGCGGCCTTCCCGTCGCGGTCGAGGTCGCCACGCGCCTGCACGCGCCGCTCGACGTCATCGTCGTCCGCAAGCTCGGCGTGCCGTTCCAGCCGGAGCTGGGCATGGGCGCGATCGGCGAGGAGGGCGTGCGCGTCGTCAACGACGAGGTGGTGCGTGCGGCGGGCGTCACCCCGCGGGAGATGGAGACCGTCGAGCGGCGCGAGCGCGCCGAACTGGATCGGCGGGCCCACCGGTACCGGGGCGGGCGTCCGCCCGTGCGGCTCGCCGGACGCACCGTGATCGTGGTCGACGACGGCATCGCCACCGGGTCGACCGCGCAGGCGGCGTGCCGGATCGCCCGGGAGCGCGGGGCCGCGCGGGTGGTGCTCGCGGTGCCCGTGGCGCCGCCGGACTGGACCGTGCGGCTGGGCCCGTACGCGGACGACCTGGTGGCACTGGACACCCCGGCGAACTTCTTCGCGGTCGGCCAGGCCTACGCCGACTTCGAGCAGACCACCGACGAGGAGGTCGTCGACTGCCTCCGCCGCGCGGCGGAGGCCCGGGCCGGCAGGGCGGACGGGGACGGGCCGCCCCCGGCACCCGCGGAGCGGGAGGTCCGGATCCCGTCCGGGGGCGCCGTACTCGTCGGAGACCTGGCCGTCCCCGCCGGGGCCACGGGGACCGTGGTCTTCGCGCACGGCAGCGGCAGCAGCCGCCGCAGCCCCCGCAACCGATGGGTGGCGGCCGAGCTCAACCGGGCCGGGCTGGCCACCCTGCTGTTCGACCTGCTCACCGAGGACGAGGCGCTGGAGCGCACCAACGTCTTCGACACCGCCCTTCTGGCCGGCCGGCTGGCCGACGCCGTCCGCCGGCTCGCGGACGAGCCGGACGTGGGCGGCCTGCCCGTGGGCTGCTTCGGCGCCAGCACCGGGGCGGCCGCGGCGCTGTGGGCCGCGGCGGAGCCCGGCACGCGGATCGCCGCCGTGGTCTCCCGCGGCGGGCGGCCCGACCTGGCGGGAGCGCGGCTGAGCGAGGTCACCGCCCCCACTCTGCTCGTCGTCGGCGGCTGGGACGAGCTGGTCCTCGAGCTCAACCGCCGGGCGCAGGCGCAGCTGGTCTCCTGCGAGAACCGGCTCGAGGTCGTCCCCGGGGCCACGCACCTCTTCGAGGAGCCGGGCACCCTGGAGGCGGTGGCACGCCTGGCCCGCCAGTGGTTCACCGACCACCTCGCGCCCGGCACGCCGCCCGGGTAGACCCCGGACCCGCCCCCGCCCCGGTACGCCGCCCGGGCAGGGCCGTCACTCTCCCGTTCGAGCGGCTGGAGCGTACGGACCGTCCCGGGGCGGGGGCGGCAGCAGGCCGGGCGTCTGCGGGTGCCGCAGGTGCTGCCGCCGTCGTACGCGTGCGGCACGAATGTCTCCGGACCCGGTGTCCCGGTCGCGTCGTACGCGTCCGGGGCGCATTCCGGGAACAGGCCCCGACGGTTTCCCGCCGCCCCACAATCCTCAGTAACCTCCTTCTGCGCATGGGGGCTTGGGCCGCCATGGGCTTGGGTCACCATCCAGTCGGGGGGTACGTGTGTCGAGCCTTTCAAGCAGCGACGGCGGAAGTGCGGACGGAAGCCCCGCAAACCACGGAGCAGGCGCCCAGCCACCTGCTCCGTCCGTGCCGAGCGGTCAAGGCACACCCGCGTCGGCTCCGGTACCTTCAGCGACTTCCCCGAGCACGCCCGCGCCGGGAACCGCACCGACACCGACCGGGTCGTCGGCCCACCCGCCGACACCGACAGGGGGGACGACCGCCCCACCGGCGACCGGGACACCGGCGGCACCCGACAGCGACCCGGGTTCGCGCTGGCGACACAAGCCCAACCTCATCGCTCTTCTGAGCGCCGCCGCCGCTGTCGCGGCCGTTGGCCTCTCCGTCCATTACGGCAACGACTCCTCCGAATCCGGGCGCTCGCAGGCAGAGAGCGGGGAGGTGCAGGCAAGCACGGGAGTGTCGGAGGCGGCACGTCGGCCGAACCTCGAAGTCGAGCGTGTCGCCGCCTACATCGAAGGAGGGATCGAGGGGGAGCTCGTCGACACGGTTGACGGGACAGTGCTGGAGGAAGGGAAATTCGACGGCCCTCATATCGACGTCACCTTCGGTAACAGAGCCCCCGGTCCCTCTCTCGTCACCGAGGCGACGCTGCACGTGCGCGAGTCCGGTTTCCTGCCCGCATGTCACCAGATCGGCGGAAACCTGGTCGTGTCCATAAACTATGACTTCCCGGTTCCCGCCAAACCCCTGAAGAATTACGAGAAGTCGAAAGAGGTCAGTTTCACGGTCAAGGACAATGACCTCGATCGCCTGACTGTGACCGTTGGGCCGGACGGGGATTTGATCACGCCCTGGTACGGCCTGGTGGATGTTTCTTTTCAGCACGACGGCAAGAGGACAACGGTCGGTCCTGTTGCCGTCGTCGACACCGGCACCGATCCAAAGTTTCGCCCGGACGGTGATGGCTGGATCATCGAGAACGTGGACGGCCCGGACTGCTTGGACGAGACGTCCTCGCTGGTGGACCGCCTCATGGGTACCCCTGACGTCATCGTCTCGAAGGAGTTGAAGTCGCTGCGGGACAAGCTGACCTCCATGGGGCACTGAGCCCCCGCGCCAGGACGCGGACGGTGTCCCACCGGGTTGAAACGGGGGAGGAGGGCCGAGTGGCTTCGGGGGGACCGGAGGTTCCTTCCGGGTGCGCTCGCGGCTCGGCGAGTTGCTTTTCCCGGCCCGTGCCACTGCCGGCCGGTTCACCGTTCGTTGGCGGCGCCCCTACTTCCGGGCCGCCCGGTCGTCGCCGCCGCGGTCGGCGGAGGACATCAGCCACGCCACGGTCCGGCTGACGTCGGAGGCGGAGAGGATTCCGACCAGCCGTCCGGCGTCCAGCACCAGCACCCGGTTGTCGGCGCCGGACCGGACGTCGGGCAGCAGGTCCGCCAGCGGGGTCCCCGGTGTACTGACGGTTGCCTCCGGCAGCGGCAGCATGACCTCGCCCACGGTCCGCACCTCCCGCAGTTCCTCCGGGACGTCCCTGACCCGTTCCAGGGTCACCAGCCCTGCCGGGGCGCCGTCCTCCGCCGTGACGGGGAACGCCGAGTGCCGGTACCGGTAGAGCGGGTCGCCCAGGAACTCCGCCACCGTCAGCGCGGCGGGCACCGTGACCGGGTCCGGCGTCATCGCGTGCCGCACGGCGACGCCGGCCAGCGCGGCGCGCAGCTGGGACTGCTGCCCCTCGACCGTGGCGGCGGCGACGAGGAACCAGCCGATCAGCGCCATCCACACCCCGCCGACGGCGTCGCCCATCACGAACAGCCACAGGCCGAGGATCACCAGCAACCAGCCGAACGCCCGGCCCGCGGCGGTCGCCCCGGCGGTCGCCCGCAGCCGGTCGCCGGTGCGCCACCACAGGAAGGCGCGCAGCAGCCGGCCCCCGTCCAGCGGCGCGGCCGGGACCGAGTTGAACAGGGCCAGCAGGATGTTGATGCCGGCCAGCCAGACCACCGCCTCGACCGCCGGCCCGGTCACGGACAGCAGGCCCAGGATCCACGCGGCCAGGCCGAAGAGGGCGCCCAGGACCAGGCTGACCAGCGGTCCCACCCCTGCGATCCGCAGTTCCGCGCCCGGGCTCGGGGCCTCGCTCCTGATCCGGGAGGCCCCGCCGAGCAGCCACAGGACGATGTCCTCCACCTCCACCCCGTTGCGCCGGGCCACGACGGAGTGGGCCATCTCGTGCGCGAGGAGCGAGGCGAGGAAGACCAGGGACGTGGCGACGGCCAGCCCCCAGTACACCAGCGGGGAACTGCCGGGGTGGGCCTCGGGCAGGCGGCCCTCGGCGAGGCCGAGGGCGAGCAGGAGGAGGATGACCACGACGCTCCAGTGGACCCCGACCTTGATCCCGGCGATCCGCCCCAGTGTGAAGGTTGCCTTCACCGTGTTCCTCCTCGTGTCCGTGCCGTCCCGAAGGCCGTCCCGAAGGCCGTCCCGAAGGCCGTCCCGAAGGGCGCCCGTGCCGCGCCGTGCCCGGGCCGCCGGGCCGCCGGGCCGCCGTCCGCCCCCGCCTCTCCCGGCCCGCAGCGGGGGCGGGCGTGAGGCGGGGGCGGACGGGGACGGGCCGCGGCGTCCGCCGGCGGTGCCTACCAGCGCAGCAGGGCGGCCACGCCGTCCGTCCCGGCGAGCCGGGGGGCCGATTCCGGCGCGAGGACGGTGACCTCGGCCCCCTCCAGCAGCGCGCGTTCGATCATCCGCTCGCCGAGTTCCGGCTCCGGATCGGTCTCGGGCCCGTCGGGTGCGCGCTCGCCCTCGGGGAACAGGCGCCCGTCACGGGCACGGCTGCCCGGCCACTCCTTCTCCCCGTCGATGAGCAGGTGCGCGATCCTGCCCTCGTTGAGGGAGCCCAGGGTGTCGCTGAGGCCGCAGGTGCCCGTGCCCCCGGACAGTGCGGCGTCCATGACCTTCTCGACGAGCCGCTGCTCCCGGCGCTGCCGGGCCTCGGCCAGCGCGGGGCCGACGGCCTCGGCGACCTTGGCCGGGGACAGCGGGTGGAGCACCTGGGAGAGGCGGACGACGTCCGTGCCGTGCATCTCCGGCAGCCGGTCCGCGAGCATCTCCACCAGCCGCCGCTCGCCGGAGACGACGAGGTACTGCCAGCCCTGCTCGGTCGTGTGCCGGACCACGTCGGAGGTGGCGGCGCTCAGGAGCCGGCCGAGCCGGTCCTCCATCCTGTTGTGGAACCGGTCGACCTGGGAGACGTTCTGCTGGCCCGACGACGGGTTGCCGCTCGCCGGGCCGCCGCTGCGGCGCCAGTCCTCGAACTCGATGGTGAAGTCCGTCGCCCGGATCTCCCTGGCGCGGCCGAACCGGAGGTCGAGCAGGCGCAGGCCCTCGCGGCCGACGGCCGCCACCCCGGCGGGTGCGCCGGCGCTCGCGGCGGCGGCCAGCGGCCGGATGTGGGCCGAGGGTTCCAGGGTCACCACGTCGGGGAGCGGCATCTGGATCTCCACGGTCCGCACCTCGCCGTCGCTGACCGGAGCGAACAGCGCCCTGCCCAGGCCCGGGCGGGACGCCTGGACCAGGGAGTGCAGCGAGGGCCCCAGCTGCTGCAGGCGCTTCTCCAGTACGGTCCGCCGCTCCCTGGGCAGCTCGGTCCGGGCCCGCTCCCGCAGGGCCGCCAGCCCGTTCTCGACCCGCACCTGCCAGGCCGGCCTGGTCGTGGACTCCTGCCTGGGATCGGCGGTCACGTACACGGAGAGGACACCGGTCTCGTCGGTCATGCCGGCAAGGAGACGAAGATCCTCCTGGACGAATTCCATCGCCTGCTCCTTCCTGCTCGGGGTCCTCCCCTCCAGCATGTGCCGGGCGGCGGGTTTCCGCAGGGGACCGGACGGGCCGGGCGGCGGCCGAAGGTCCCGGCGGGGCGGGCTCCGGCACGGCAGGGGAGCAGACGGGACGACGACCGGCAGGGCCGGCGTCCCCGGTGCTGCCGGGAGGCGCCGGCCCTGCCGGGAGGCGTGGTCGGGGGTCGGGAGGCGTGGTCGGGGGGGCGGACGGTCGGGCGGGGGTCAGGCCGCGGCGGGCACGGTCAGGCGGCCGTCGCGGACCTCGACGACCCGGTCGGCCGCGCCGAGGTGGGCGTGGTCGTGGGTGACCAGGACGGTGGCGGTGCCCCGCAGGCGGGTCAGTTCGGTGACCAGTCCGACGACCGCGGCGCCGCGCTCGTGGTCCAGGGCGCTGGTGGGTTCGTCGACCAGCAGCACCCGCGGCTCGTTCATCAGCGCGCGGGCGATGTTGACCCGCTGGCGCTGGCCCCCGGAGAGCTGGTGGGGGCGCCGGTCGGCCTGCCCGGCCAGTCCGACCGCCTCGAGCAGCTCCAGCGCCCGGGGCCGCGCCGCGCGGGGGGAGCGGCCGGCGAGGTGCGCCATGACCTGCAGCTGCTCGGCCGCGGTCAGCGACGGCAGCAGGTTGGGCTGCTGGAAGACCATGCCGATCGTGGTGCGGCGCAGGGCCGCCAGTTCGCGCCGCGACAGCCCGGTGGTGTCGGTGCCGTCGACGACGACCCGCCCGCTGTCCGGGGTGATCAGCGTGGCGGCCACGGCCAGGAGGCTGGACTTGCCGGAGCCCGAGGGGCCGACCACGGCCGTCACGCTGCCGGGGGGCACCTGAAGGTCGACCCGGTCCAGGGCGGTCAGGCGGCCGTCTCCGTCGGGGTAGGTCAGGGTGACGTCGGTCAGGTTCAGGCTCATCGGGCGCTCCCCAGGGCGGTCAGCGGGTCGACGGAGGTGATGCGGCGGACGGACAGGGCGGCGCCCGCGGTGCCGAGGGCGGTCATGACCAGGGCCGGGACGGCGACGGTCTCCGCGTCCAGGACGAAGGGCACGCTGCCGCCGACCGCGGCGCCGAGGGCGGCCGCGATCGCGGTGCCGGCCGCGGTGCCGGCCGCGAGCAGGACGAGGGCCTGGCCGAGGGCGTCGCGCAGCAGGTGGCCGGTGGAGGCGCCGAGCGCCTTCAGCACGGCGACGTCGCCGCTGCGCTGGATGGTCCAGACGGTGAAGAAGGCGCCCACGACCAGGGCGGAGATGACGAACAGGAAGCCGCGCATCAGCTGCAGGGAGCCGTTCTCGGCGGCGAAGGAGCCGATGGCCTGCAGGGCGTCGTCACGGGTGGCGGTCTCGGTGCCGGCGGCCTCGTCGGCGGCGGCCCGGTCGGTGTCGTCGAAGCCGTCGGCCGTGGTCAGGGCGATCACGGTGGCCCGCGGGCCGTCCGCGTCCCCGCCGGCGGCCGGCCGGGCCAGGTGCTGCCAGTCGTCCAGGGACGTCCACACCACGGGGGTGTGGCTGTAGGAGGCGTCGCCGGAGACGGCGGCCACCTTCAGCTCCCGGCCGCCGGACAGGACGAGGTCCTCGCCGGGGGCGAGGCCCAGTTCCTCGGCGGCGCCCTCGGACAGGACCGCGCGCCCGTCCCGGAGCGCGTCCTCCTGCGGGGCGAGGCCGGAGCCGGGCCGCACGCCGAAGGCGGACACCGACGCGGTGCGCCCGTCCGCCTCCGCCCGGACGGTGGTCACGCCCAGCGGCTCGGCGCTCTCCACGCCCGGGGCCGCGGCCCACCGGCGCCACTGCTCCTCGGTCACCGAGGAGTCGGTGAAGGACAGCTCCTGCCCGTCGGCCGGGGCGGAGAAGGCCAGGCGGTCGGCCGGCAGGCCGGTGACGGCGGAGACGTTCTCCCGGCCCAGCCCGGCGGTCAGCCCGGACAGCATCCCGACCAGTGCGGTGATCAGCACGACGACGGTTCCCATCAGGGCGAACCGCCCTTTGGCGAACCGCAGGTCTCTCCAGGCGACGAACATGACGGGCGCGGTCCTTCCGGTGGGGGGTGGTCTGTGCACCCCCCACCCTCCGTCCCGGGGCCCCGCCGGGGCATCGCGCCGCGGACCGGTCCTCCGGCATCGAAGGGTGCAGGCAGCGGTCAACCTTTTGATCGATGGCCGCCCCTCGGGGTCTGCTTACAGTGGAAGGGCTGTGAACCTTCCTCCCCTCACCCCCGTCCTCCGCCTCATGAGCCGGCTGCTGCACCTGCTCGTCGCGGGGCTGCTGGCGCTCGCGGCGGGCCGGGCCCTGGTCGCCGGCGGGCCGGACGGCGCCGCGGTGACCGCGGCGGCGGTACTGACCGGCGCCGTCTACGCGGCCGGCCCCCTGCTGCCGGTCACCCGGTGGGGGCGGGGCCCCGCCGTGTGGCTCCTCGTCCTCGGCGGGGCGTGGCTGGTGCTGCTGTGGCTGGCCCCCGACGGGATCTGGCTGGCCTTCCCGCTCTTCTTCGTGCAGTTGCAGCTGCTGCCCGTGCGCTGGGGCACGGCCGCGGTCGCGGCCACCACGGTCGCGGCGGTCGCCGGCTTCGCCTGGCACCGGGGCGGGCCGAGCGTGGGCACGGTCGTCGGGCCGGTCCTGGGGGCGGCGGTCGCGGTCGCCACCGTCCTCGGCTACCAGGCGCTGTACCGGGAGAGCGAGGAGCGCCGGCGGGTCGTCGAGGAGCTCACCGAGGCCCGGGAGGGCCTGGCCGCCGCCGACCACGCCGCCGGCGTCATGGCCGAGCGGGAGAGGCTGGCCCGCGAGATCCACGACACCCTCGCCCAGGGGCTGTCCAGCATCCAGCTGCTGCTGCGGGCCGCCGAGCGGGCGCTGCCCGACGGGGCCGGGGACGCGCAGGAGTACGTCCGCCAGGCCCGGCAGGCGGCCCAGGACAACCTCGCCGAGGCGCGCCGGTTCGTCCGCGCCCTGACCCCGCCCGGCCTGGAGGGCTCCTCCCTGTCCGCCGCCCTGGAGCGGCTGTGCGCCACCACCGCCGCCCAGCACGGGCTGCCGGTGCACTTCCACGTCTCCGGCCACCCCTGCGCCCTGCCCACCACGCACGAGGTGGCCCTGCTGCGCATCGCCCAGTCGGCCCTGTCCAACACGGTCCGGCACGCCCGCGCGACGCAGGCGGAGGTGACCTTGAGCTACATGGACACCCAGGTCGCGCTGGACGTGGTGGACGACGGGACGGGCTTCGACCCCGCAGCGGTGCCACCGCCGGGCGGGGGCTCCGACCGCGGCGGCTTCGGACTGGCCGCGATGCGCGCCCGGACCCGGGCGCTGGGCGGCGTGCTGACCGTGGAGTCCGCGCCCGGCCAGGGGACCGCCCTGGCCGCCATGCTGCCCCGCGCCGCCCAGGAGCCCGGGGCCCAGGAGTCCGGGGCCGAGGAGTCCGGGGCCCAGGAGTCCGGGGCCGAGGAGTCCGGGGCCGAGGAGCCCGCCGTCCGGAAACCCGCTGCCGCCCAGGAGCCCGGGGCCGGGCGCGCCGGGGGCGTCCGCGGATCCGGCCCGGCCGCCGACCCCTTCGTGAGGACCGCCGATGAGTGAACCGATCCGCCTGCTGATCGCCGACGACCACCCGGTGGTCCGCGCGGGCCTGCGCGCCGTCCTGGCCACCGAGCCCGGCCTGGAGGTCGTCGCCGAGGCGCCGACGGCCGAGGAGGCCGTCGCCCTGGCGGCCGAGCACCGGGTCGACGTGGTCCTGATGGACCTCCAGTTCGGCGGCGGGATGAGCGGCTCCGAGGCCACGGCAGCGATCACCTCGCGCCCCGGCGCACCCCGGGTGCTGGTGGTCACCACCTACGACACCGACGCCGACACCCTCGCCGCCGTGGAGGCCGGGGCCACCGGCTACCTCCTCAAGGACGCGCCGCCCGAGGAGCTCGCCGCGGCGGTGCGCGCGGCGGCGGAGGGCCGGACCACCCTCGCGCCCGCGGTCGCCAACCGCCTCATGGACCGGGTCCGCACCCCGGCGGCCGCCCTCAGCCGCCGGGAGACCGAGGTCCTGGAACTGGTGGCGGAAGGGCTGTCCAACCTGCAGATCAGCAGGCGGCTCCACCTGAGCCAGGCCACCGTCAAGTCCCACCTGGTGCACGTCTACACCAAGCTCGGGGTCGACTCCCGGACCGCCGCGGTGGCGGCCGCCACCGCCCGCGGCATCCTGCGCCGCCGGTGACGACCGCCCTCCGCGGCCGGGGAGGGATCAGGGGGCGCGGTAGGACTGCAGGTGCGCGAAGACCACGACGTTGGCCGTGTAGTCCTTGGCCTTCTTGTCGTAGTTGCCGCCGCAGGTGATCAGGCGCAGCTGGGCGTCGTCGGTGTGCCCGTAGACCCGCTCGTCGGGGAAGTCGTCCTTGGCGAAGGTCTCCACCGCGTCGACGGTGAACACGGCGGTGCTGCCGTCCTCGCGGGTGATGTTCACGGTGGTTCCGGGAGTGACCGTGCCGAGCCGCCAGAAGACGGCCGGGCCCGTCTTGGTGTCCACGTGGCCGGCCACGATCGCGTTGCCGCGCTCACCGGGCGTGACGCCGTCCGCGTACCAGCCGACCAGGTTGTTGTCGTCGGGCGACGGCGCTTCCAGCGTGCCGTTCTCGTCCAGGCCCAGTTCGCTGAACGGGGCGTTCACCCCGATCCGGGGGATGGTGAGGCGCTTCGGGGCGGAGGACGGCATGGCGGGCCCGCCCGGCCCCTGGGCGTCGGCGGACGGCCCGGCCGGATCGTTCGCGGGGGAGCCGGGCGGGGTGCCGGGCGGGGCGCCGGCGGCGACGGTGGGGGCGCCCGCGGCGGCCGGCTCGGACGGCGAGGACGACGAGGCGTCCACGGAGTTGTAGATCAGCAGGAGCCCGATGAGCGCCGATCCGGCGGCCCAGCGCAGGAGACGGCTGCCGTTCTCGGGTGCCTTCGGTTCCTTCGTCGCGGGAGTCTTCTCGGTCGGGGCCTGCGTGTCCTTCACGGCGGTGCCTTTCTTCGGGGACGGTGCGGTCTGCGTCCGGCGCCGGCGTGGCCACCGCCGCGGTGCGGACGGTGGCCACGCCGAGAGGCATACGGCAGCGGGCGGGTTCAGACCGCGGTGCCGGCAGGGGTGCGGCGGCGCAGGGCGTAGGCGCCGGCGCCGAGACCGCCGAGGAGCAGGATCGCGCCGGAGGCCATGCCGCTCCCGGAGAGGGCCATGCCGCCGCCGCCGGTGTGCACGCCGCCGCGGGGCTTGTCGTAGTCGTTCCCCTTGCCCCCGCCGTACTCCTTGTGCTCGTCCTTCCTGGAGTCCTCGTACTTGCCGTAGTCGTCCTTCTTGGAGTCCTCGTACTTGCCGTAGTCGTCCTTCTTGGAGTCCTCGTACTTACCGGACTCCTCGTACTTGCCGCCCTCGTCCTTCTTGCCGTAGTCGTCCTCGTGCTTCCAGTCCTTCTCCTGCTTCCAGTCCTTGTCGTAGCCGCCTTCGTGCTTCCAGTCCTTGTCGTGCTTCCAGTCCTTGTCGTGGTCGCCTTCGTGCTTCCAGTCCTTCTCCTGCTTCCAGTCCTTGCCGTGGTCGTCCTCGTGCTTCCAGTCCTTGCCGTGGTCGCCACCGGAGGAGTTGGAGTAGCCGTGGTCGTCGGGGGACTGGTCGGCATGGGCGACACCGCCACCCATGGTCAGCGCTGCGGCGACCGCGGTCGCGGCGAGAAGCGTGCGAGCAGAACGCATGGGGAGTGATCCTTCCGGCGCTGCCTGCGACGGCTGACGGTTCGTCAGCTCGGGAATCACAGTGACGCCTACCTCACCGTCAGTCACCCGGGCCCGGTCTGCCACCGGAAAACGCCGTACCGGGGCCCGTATGTGGGCCCTTCAGGTGGCGGGAGCGGCCGTTTTCACTCGTTGGGCCCACCACTGCGGGAGCAACGCGGCTCCCGGCGCGTCGAGCGCCGGGAGCCGCGTTGCCCGGGGGCGGTGCCGCAGGGGCGACGGTCCGTCAGGAGACTCCGGCGGGTGCCTCCTCGGCCCGCCCGGACGCACCCTCGGGGGCCGGGGCGGGGGCCGGTTCCGGGGCGGGGGCCGGTTCCGCGGTCATCGTGTCGACCAGCCCGGTGGTGTGCGTGGCCGAGCGGAACTCCGGGCGTGCCAGGGTGCGGCGCAGGAAGTCGATGGTCGTGCGCACCCCCCGGCCGTCGATCCGGAACTCGCTCAGCGCGCGGTCCATGCGGGCGACGGCCTGGGCCCGGTCGGGGGCCCACACCACGGCCTTCGCCAGCAGCGAGTCGTAGTCGGGGCCGATCGTCCAGCCCGGGTGGGCGTGGGTGTCGACCCGCACGAACGGCCCGCCCGGCGTCACGAACTCGGTCAGCGGGCCGGGGGTCGGGACGAACCCCCGGGCGGGGTTCTCGGCGTTGATCCGGCACTCCACGGACGATCCGCGCACCACCACGTCGGACTGACGGATGCTCAGCGGGAGCCCGGCGGCGACGAGGATCTGCTCGCGGACGATGTCGATCCCGGTGACCATCTCGGTGACCGGGTGCTCCACCTGGAGCCGGCAGTTGATCTCCATCAGGTAGAACTCGCCGGACGGGGCCAGGACGAACTCGAACGTCCCCGCCCCGGCGTACCCGACGGCCTTCGCGCCGCGCACCGCCGCCTCGCACATCTCCGTGCGCAGGGAATCGGGAAGGTTCGGGGCGGGGGACTCCTCGATCAGCTTCTGGTGGCGCCGCTGCACCGAGCAGTCCCGCTCGCCCAGGTGCACCGCCGCGCCGTGCCGGTCGCAGATCACCTGCACCTCGATGTGCCGGGCGTCCTCGACGTACCGCTCCAGGTAGAGGCGGTCGTCGCCGAAGACGGCCCGGGCGTGGGCCCGCGTCTCGTTGTAGGCGCGCACCAGGCCGTCGGCGCTGCGGACCACGGCCATCCCGCGTCCGCCGCCGCCGGCCACGGCCTTGAGGATCACCGGGTAGCCGACCTGCTGGGCGGTCTCCTTGGCCTCCGCGGAGGAGGCCAGGGCGCCGGTGCTGCCCGGCAGCACGGGCAGCCCGGCCTGCGCCATCAGCGTGCGGGCCGCGGCCTTGTCGCCGAGCTGCTGCATCACCTCCGGGGACGGCCCGATGAAGGTGATCCCGTTCTCCTCGCAGATCTCCGCGAAGTCGGGGTCCTCGGAGAGGAACCCGTAACCCGGGTGGACGGCCTGCGCGCCGGTGCGCTGGGCCGCCTCGACGATCGCGGGGATGTTGAGGTAGCTGCCCCTGGCCGCGGGGGGCCCGATCTGGACTGCTTCGTCCGCGAAGCGGACGACCGCGGAGTCACGGTCCGCGGTGGAGTGGACCGCCACCGTCCGGAGGCCGAGTTCGCGGCAGGTGCGGGCCACCCGCAGCGCGATCTCCCCCCGGTTGGCGACGAGGACGGTAGAGAACATGCGGTCACCTCTCTGCGGTGTCGGAACGCCCGCCGGACCCCCGGCGGAGTGCGCGGGGGGCGGCGGCGTTCTCGGGGCGGAGCCCGCCTAGCGGCGGTCGTCCGCCTCGTCGTCGGAAAGCGGCTCCACGGCCAGGAGGCGCTGCTGGAACTCCACGGGCTGCCCGTTGGGCGCGACGACCTCGACGACCCGTCCGGCCACGTCGGCCTCGACGGTGCTCATCATCTTCATGACCTCGAGGATCCCGACGGGCTGGCCGGGCCGGACCAGGTCGCCGACCGAGACGAACGGCGGCGCCTCCGGCTCGCGGGCGTGGTAGAAGGTGCCGACCATCGGGGCGCACACGTACCGCAGCCGGTCCTGGGCGGCGGGGGCCGCCTCCGGGGCCGGGCCGGCGGCGACGGCGGCCGCGGCGGGTGCGGCGGCCGCGGCCACGGCGGCCGCGGCGGGGGCGGGCACGGGCGCCGGGCCCGGCCACTCCATCTCGACCGTCGTCTGCCCGTGCTGCAGCCTGATCCGGCTCGGGGGCTCGGGCGCGGTCCTGGCCAGTTCCGTCACGCTGCGGCACACCGAGTCCAGGGCGGCCTGCGACGGCGGCGCCTGCCCGTTGGCCTGCTGCTGCCCGCTCGCGTGCTGCACGTTGGCGTGCTGCACGGGGTCGGCGGCGACGATCTCGCCCATCACGCCGACCGGCCGGTGGCCGTTCTCGCGGTGTTCCCGCGTATCACTGTTGATCATCAACGATGCACCTCTTCAGGGGTTTCTTCCGGCAGGTCGGGCGTCTCGACGCCGAAGCGGTGGAACCGCTCCCTGCGCTCGCGGAGCAGCCGGCCGGGCTCCCACGGCACCAGTTCGTCGAGGGCCTCGGACAGGGCGTCGCCGAGGAGCAGGGCCGCCTCGGCGTGGTCGCTGTGGGCGCCGCCCGGCGGTTCGGGGACGACCCCGTCGACGATGCCGAGGCGCAGCAGCTCCCCGGCGTGCATGCGCAGTGCGGACGCCGCGGCGGGCACGGCCTTGGGGTCCTTCCACAGGATGGCCGCGCAGCCCTCGGGGCTGATCACCGAGTAGACGCCGTTGGCGCTGACGAGCACCCGGTCCGCGACGGCCAGGGCCAGCGCGCCCCCGCTGCCGCCCTCGCCCACGACGACGGTGACGATCGGCACCGGCAGCTGCGACATCAGCCGCAGGTTCTCGGCGATGGCGAGCGCCTGGCCGCCCCGCTCCGCGTCCGGCCCGGGGTTGGCGCCGGGGGTGTCGACCAGGGTGACCACCGGCATGCCCAGCTTGGCGGCCAGCCGCATGAGCCGGGCCGCCTTGCGGTAGCCGCCGGGGGTCGGCATGCCGAACAGGCGGCGGCGGCGCTCGGACAGGTCGGCACCGCCCTTGTGGTGGCCGATCAGCATCACCGGCCGGCCGCCCAGGCGCCCCGGTCCGCCCACGACGGCGGGGCAGTCCTCGTGGAGCCGGTCGCCGTGCAGCTCGTGGAAGTCGTCCACCAGGTGCCCGATGTAGTCGAGGGAGGTGGGGCGGTCGGCGTGCCGGGCCAGGCGCACCGCCTCCCAGGAGTCCCGGTCGGGGAGGTCCTCGGCCCGCCGCAGCAGGCTCCCGGGACGGGGCCCCGCCGGGGCCCGCCCGTCCGCGGCGGCCTGCGCGTCCGCGGCGGCCTGCGCGTCCGCGGCGGCCTGCGCGTCCGCGGCGGCCTGCGCGTCCGCGGCGGCCCGCCCGTCCGCGTCCGGGCCGGGGGCGGGCCGGAGGGAGAGCAGCCGCGCCAGGACGCCCCGCAGGGCGGGCCGCGCCACGACGTCGTCCACCATGCCGTGCGCGAGCAGGAACTCCGCGGTCTGGAAGCCCTCCGGCAGCTTCTCGCCGATGGTCTGCTCGATCACCCGCGGCCCGGCGAAGCCGAGCCTGGCCCCCGGCTCGGCGAGGATCACGTCCGTGAGGGTGGCGAAGGACGCCGCCACGCCCCCGTAGGTGGGGTCGGTGATCAGGGAGACCGTCAGGATCCCCGCCTCGTCGAGCTCGGCGAGCGCCTGCGCGGTCTTGGCCATCTGCATCAGGGACAGCACGCCCTCCTGCATCCGTGCGCCGCCGGAGGCGGTGACGATCAGCAGCGGGACGCGCTCGCGCAGACTGGTGCGGGCGGCCCCGGCGATCAGCGCGCCGACCCCACAGCCCAGGCTGCCGCCGAGGAACCGGAAGTCCATGGCGGCCACGACCAGGGGCTTTCCCTCGATGCTGCCCCGCACGCACACCACCGCCTCCCGCAGGCCGGTGGCCGCACGGGCCTGTTCCAGCCGTTCGGGGTAGGGCCGGGTGTCGGTGAAGGCCAGGGGGTCGTCGAGGGGCTCCACCTCCTCCAGGGGCACGGCCGAGCCGGGGTCGAGCAGGTGTTCCAGCCGCTGGTGCGCCGTCAGGCGGTCGTGACGGCCGCAGTCCGGGCACACCCGCAGCAGGCGGGTGAAGCGCTTGCCGTAGACCAGCGCGGCGCAGCCCTCGCACCGGACCCAGTCGGGCGTGCCGGGCGTGTCGGGTGCGCGGGTGGTCGGCCGGTCGTCGATCTCGACCATGGGTGGGTTCCTCCGGTGTCCGTCGGCCGTCAGGGGTGGTTCACAGGGAGATGGAGGTGCTTCCCTCGCGCTCCCAGCGGTAGAACTCGTTGGCCATGGCGTCCTTCGGGACCCGCCAGGTCTCCGGGTCGTAGGCCTCGATGTAGGGCCGGAGCTTCCGGCTGATGTCCTGGAACTCCGGGTGCTTGGTGTAGCGGGCGACCTGGGGGCCGGGCGGGGTCTCGGACTCGACCAGGTGCATGTACAGCTCGCCGAACTGGAACAGGCTGCGGCCGGTGACTCCGATCAGGTGCGGCAGTTCGCCGCGGTCGGACTCGGCGAAGACGTCGGCGACGTCGGGGGCGGACTCGGGCTTCATACGGGCGACGATCAGGACGCGGTGCATGCGTCGGGTTCCTTCCTGGGACGGGCTTCTCGGTGCCCGGGGTGGGTGGTGAGGCCCGTCTGGGGGCCGGGGGAGCGGGGAGGGAGGGGGAGAAGGGGGAGGGGGAGAAGGGGGAGGGAGGGCGCCGGGCCCGCCGGGCCGCCGGGGTGGCGGCCCGGCCGGTGGCGGGGCGCCGGCCGGGAGTACCGCGCCGGCCGGCCGGGGCGTGTCAGCCGGTGACGGCCGGCTCCGCCGCGGTGCCGCGCTCGCGGGCGCGCTGCTCGACCTTGTCCCGGATGAGTTCCATCTGGACCACCGAGTTGCGGTTGATGCGCTCGGTCATCCCGGGGGTGTCCACGGGCGCGTCGGGGCGCATCGCGAAGTCCTGGATCCAGCGCATCAGCGTGCCGCCGGGGATCTCCTTGTACTCCCAGTGGATGTCCATGTGCTCGAACGGGCCGGGCTCGACGCGGCGGGCCCGCACGGTCAGGCTCCGCCGGTCGGGCTCGCGCTCGGAGACCCAGCTCCAGACCTTGCCGTTCTCGTCGGGGTGCATGGTGAGGCGGAAGACGGTCCTGGCGCCCTCCCGCTCCAGCACCTCGACCGAGGCGTACTCGCTGAACAGCTGCGGCCAGTTCTCGAGGTCGTTGGTCATGTCCCAGACCAGGTCCAGGGGGGCCGCGATCACGATCTCGTTCTCGGTGTGGCCGGGGGTGCCGGTGGTGTGCTGGTTCATGTCAGGCTCCTGCGGGCATCGACTGGTTGACGAGCTCGACGAACTCGCGGGGGGTCCTGCACATCTCGGCTCCCGAGGGGACCGAGCCGTGGCGGTTCTCCAGCTCGCCCACGATGCCCAGCAGGCCCAGGGAGTCCAGGCCGAGCTCGGTGAAGGCGGAGTCCGACCGGCGCTCCAGCTCGGCCGCGTCGATCGCCACGCCGGCGCGGCTGCTCATCAACGAGGCCAGTTCGGCGAAGGTGAGCAGAGGTTCCATCAGGGGTTTCTCCTTGTCGGTAGGGCCGCCCCGGGCGCCCCGGCGGGGCGCGGGGAAGGGCGGCGGGTCAGGTCGGTGCGTCGCCCCGGCGCAGCACCAGGGCCGAGTTGGAGCCCATGAGCCCCCGGGAGAGCACCAGTGCGGTGCGCAGCTCGGCGGTCCGGGCCAGGCCGGTCACCAGGGCGATGTCGTGGCAGACGTCGGTGACGCCCGGGGTGGGCGGCACGACGCCGTGCTCCATGGCGAGCACCGCGGCGGCGGTGTCCAGCAGGGCGGTGCCGCAGTAGGCCCGTCCGGTGCCGGCCTTGGGCGCGGTCACCGGGACCCGCGAGCCGTGCGGCCCCAGGGCGTCGGTGATCGCCAGCGCCTCGGCGCGGTCGGCCTCGGGCACGCCGAGGGCGTCGGCGAAGACCACGTCGACCTCCTCCGGCGCGCACGCCGCGTCCTCCAGTGCCGTCCGGACGGCACGGGCCAGGCCCTCCCGGGACCGCTCCCACCCGGCGGTACCGGTGAAGGTGGCCCCGTGCCCGGCGACGACCGCCCGGACCGGTGCGCCGCGGCGGCGGGCCGCCGACTCCTCCTCCGCCACGAACATCGCGCCGCCCTCGGCGGGCACGAACCCGCAGGCGTCCGCGCTGAAGGGGAGGTAGGCCCGCGCGGGGTCCGCCGACCGGCTGAGCTCGTCGTAGCCGAGCTGGCAGACGATCGAGTACGGGGCCAGGGGGGCTTCGGCGGCCCCGACGACCATCGCGTCCGTGCCGCGCCGGATGCCGCGGCGGGCGTGCGCGAGGGCGTCCAGTCCGCCCGCCTCGTCACTGGCCACCACCCCGCAGGGGCCCTTGAAGCCCCCGCGGATGGAGATCTGGCCGGTGCTGGCCGCGTAGAACCAGGCGATGGACTGGTAGGGGCCGACGAAGCGGGGTCCCTGCCCCCACAGCCGCTGCAGCTCGTGCTGGCCGAACTCCCCGCCGCCGGAACCGGTGGCGGTCACCACGCCCACCGCGAACGGCGAGCCGTCGGCGGTGTCGAGCCGGGCGTCCTCCAGGGCGAGGTCGGCCGCCGCCATCGCGAGGTGCGTGAACCGGTCGGTCTGGACCAGGTACCGGCCCTCGATCACCGATGCCGGGTCGAAGGACCGGATCTCGCCGGCGACCTTCAGCGGGAGGTGCTCGCACCCCTCCCGGGAGATCGGGTCGAGGACGCTCACCCCTTCCTTGGTCGCCTTCCAGAAGGCGTCGGCGCCCACGCCGTTGGGGGCGACCACGCCCATGCCCGTGAGGGCCGTGCGCCGTTTCGTCGGTGAATCCATCGTTACCTCGCTCCCGTGCGGCGGAGGACCACCGCGGACTGGAAGCCGCCGAACCCGCTGCCGACGGACAGCACTGTCCGCAGCGGCATCTCGCGCGCCGTCCTGGGCACGTAGTCCAGGTCGCACTCGGGGTCGGGGACCTCGTAGTTCGCGGTCGGGGGGACGACACCGCGGGCCAGGGCCAGGGTGCAGGCCACGACCTCTATCGCTCCGATGGCCCCCAGCGAGTGCCCGACCATGGACTTGATCGAGCTCATCGGGGTCTCGTAGGCGTGCTCGCCCAGCGACCTCTTGACCGCCGCGGTCTCGTGCCGGTCGTTCTGCTTGGTGCCCGAGCCGTGGGCGTTGACGTAGTCGACCTCGGTCCTGTCGGCCCGGGCGTGCGCCAGTGCCTCGTCGATGGCCCGGGACATCTCCAGGCCCTCGGTGGTCAGCCCGGTCATGTGGTAGGCGTTGCCGAAGGTGGCGAAGCCGCCGACCTCGCACAGCACCTCGGCGCCGCGGCGCCGGGCGTGCTCCAGCTCCTCCAGGACGAGGACGGCGCCGCCCTCGCCCAGGACGAAGCCGTCCCGGCGGGCGTCGAAGGGGCGGGAGGCGCCGGCCGGGTCGTCGTTGTTCGCCGTGGTCGCCTTGATGGCGTCGAAGCAGGCCACGGTGATCGGGGAGATCGGCGAGTCCGCGGCGCCGGCCAGGACGATGTCCGCCCGTCCCTCCTCGATGCTGTGGAAGGCGTAGCCGATGGCGTCCAGGCCGGAGGTGCAGCCCGTCGAGACGGTCTGCACCGGGCCGTGGGCGCCGTGCGCCTCCGCCACGTGCGAGGCCAGGGTGCTGGGTGCGAACACCCGCTCCAGGTGCGGCCCGACCCGGCGGTGGTCCACGTCCCAGCGGCTCCCGGAGGCGCTGGCCAGGACGTAGTCGTGCTCCAGGCGGGTGGTGCCGCCGACCGCGGAGCCCAGCGACACCCCCACCCGCCAGGGGTCCTCGGCGGCCAGGTCGAGACCGGAGGCGCGCACCGCCTCGGCCGCGGCGGCCAGGGCGAACTGCACGTACCGGTCGGCGGTCGCGATCTGCTCGTCGTCCAGGCCGCAGGCCGCCGGGTCGAAGTCGCACTCGGCGGCGACCCGGGAGCGGTACCCGGACGCGTCGAAGAGGGTGATGCCGCGGGTGGCGGTGCGGCCCGCGGTCAGCAGGTCCCAGAACGCCGGGACGCCCACCCCTCCGGGAGCGACGATGCCGATTCCGGTGACCGCCACGCGCCGGGTCACGTGGCCGCCCCGGCGGGCTCGGGCGGCACCGCCCCGCCGCCGACCATGCCCTCGTCGGAACCCTCGGTGACCTCGGTGTCCACGTGGCCGAGTTCGGGGCGCGGGGCGAGCGGGCCCAGGTGGAAGACCACGCGGGCCTCCACGTTGCCCACGTTGCGGAAGCGGTGCCGCATGTCGATCGGGATCATCAGGCCCTGCTCGGGGCGCAGCGGCACGGTGGTGCCGTTCAGGTCCACCTCGAGGTCGCCGCAGACGACGTACACGAACTCCTCGGAGTACGGGTGGTAGTGCTCGCCGATCCGCTCGCCCGGCTTCATGATGGCCACGCCCATGAACCCGCTGGTGGAGCCCACCGTCTTGGGGGTGAGCATGGCGCGCAGGTCGCCGCCGCGGCGGCGGTTGGGCGGGGCCTCGTCGAGGTTGACGATGCGTGGGAGCTGCGTGGTCATGGTGTTCTCCTCGGGAGATGAGGGCGGTACTGCCGCGTCCGGCGCGGGCGCGGTGTCATCGGTCCTGGGCCAGTCGGTCGGTGACCAGGGCCATGTCGCAGTCGGCGAGGAGGCTCCGCAGCCCCTCTTCGCCGGCCGTGTCGGTTTCCGCTCCGGCCTCCAGCAGCCGGAGGGCGGCGGCGGCCTGGCGGGGGGTGCCGAGTCCGAGCACCGCGGCGGGCCCGTCCTCCGGTGCGGTGCGCGTGTCGACGACCCGCACGACGGTGTCGTCGCGCCGCAGGACGGTGCTGCGCACCACGGGGTGGGCCGGGTCGGCCACCGCCTCGTCGTCCCGGCGCGCCAGCAGCCGGGCCAGCTCCCCGCCGCACCCGGGCCGCACGGGGTACAGGAAGGCGCGGCGCCGCGCGTCGCCGGGCACGGGCCCGTCGGCGGCCGCGTGGTGGAACAGCGGCAGGGCCGCGCGGGCGTAGAACTCCCGGGCGGCCTCCGGGCTGCCCAGGTCGCGGTTCTCCTCCAGGTGGGGGCGCACCGCGTCCTCGACGGCCTGCACCTCGGGCTGGGCCGCCACGTGCCGCAGTGCGGCGGCCAGGTCGCCCCCGACCTCGATCACCCGCACCACCCGGTTGCGGTGCATGAACAGCGAGGTGCGCAGCAGCCGGGTCTCGTCGTCGACCCGCGTCTCCGGGACGGCGTAGCCGGACATGATCTCGGCCACCGCCTGCTCGCTGCCGGGACGCACGGTGAAGGTGAGGCCGTGCCGGACGACGCCGTCGGCGCACGGCCGCGAGGCGGGGCCGTGCGCACCGTTCGCCTTTGTGCCGTTCGCCTGTGCGCCGTTCGCCTGTGTGCCGTGCGCCTGTGTGCGCGGGGTGCCGTCGGGGGCGGGGGCGCCGGTGTCGGCGGGGCCCGACGTCTCCCGGACGACCTCGAAGCGCAGCGAGCGCATCTCGCGGATGCACACGCGCATCGGCTTGACCATGTCCCGGTGCTCCTGGCTGTCCACCCACTCCAGGAAGGGACGGGCGTCCTCCCACTCGCTGGTGATCAGCCACTGCGAGGGGTCGTCGATCGACTGGCACAGCTGGTCCTTGATGTGCCCGGGGGTGGCGGCGACCAGGTGCCGCAGGTCCTCGTAGGCGTCCAGGAACCGGTCGCCCGCGCCCTCGTGGAGGTCGAGCATCAGCAGCACGCGCAGCCGTGAGCCCTTCGGCCCGCCCGGGCCGTCCGGCACGTCCGGGCGGACGGGGGCGGCATGGGGCCTCTCGGACAGTGTCGTCATGTTCTCGTTTCTCCTTACGCGAGGGAGCGGCCCGGCGGTGCGGGCGGTGGCGGTCACCGCCCGGCGGTGCCAGGTCGGAGACGGTGCAGGAGGGTCGACGGTCCTGCGCGTCGCCGGTGCGGCGGCGGGGCGTTCCCTCCCCCGAGACGTTCCGGGTCCGGGCCGTTGCCGGCCGGCCCCCGGTTCCCCGTTGGCGGTTCCCCGTCCGGTCCGCCGGCCGCCGGTGGGCGGCAGGCGTTCCGTGACGGGTGCACAGAAGTGATCGTGGTGCGAAGTCAAGGGAGGCGCGATTTTGACAGGCCATCCGGGCGAACAGGGGCAAACCGACCCTCCCGGGCGGGGAGAGAACCACCCCGGGCACCGCCGGAGGCGGCGGCCGGACGGCCGGGCCCTATCCCATCCACAGGCTGGAGCAAGCGATGACCCCGAAGACCGACGACCGGGTGCCGGTCCTCGTCGTGGGCGGTTCCCTGGTGGGACTGTCCACGTCCCTCTTCCTGGGCCGACTGGGCATCAGGAACCTGCTGGTCGAGAAGCACGCGACCACCTCGCACCACCCCCGCGGACGGGGCAACAACGTCCGCACCATGGAGCTGTTCCGCACCGCCGGGGTGGAGGGCGACATCCGCGAGGCCGCGTCCGTCCTGGCCGGCAACCACGGCATCCTGCAGGCGCACTCCCTCACCGGGACGGACGCCGAATGGCTGTTCAAGGAGATGGACCCCGACGGCAGGCTCGCCCTCATCAGCCCCAGCGGCTGGTGCCTGGGCAGCCAGAACGACCTGGAGCCCGTCCTGCTGCGGCACGCCGCCGACCTCGGCGCCGACATCAGGTTCGGCACCGAGATGGTCTCCTTCGAACAGGACGCCGACGGCGTCACCGCCGAACTGCTCGACCGCGCGAGCGGCGGGCGGCGCACCGTGCGCGCCGACTACCTGGTCGCCGCGGACGGCCCCCGCAGCCCCGTGCGGAAGCGGCTGGGCATCGGGCAGACCGGGCCCGGCGCGCTGTTCCACAACGTCAGCGTCACCTTCCGGGCCAAGGGACTGGCCGACGTGGTGGGCGACCGCCGCTTCATCGCCTGCTACATCACCAACCCCGAGGCCGAGGGCGCCCTGCTGCCGGTGGACAACGCGGAGAACTGGGTCTTCCACGCCCCCTGGCACCCCGAGGACGGCGAGGACCTGGAGGAGTTCACCGACGAGCGGTGCGCGCAGCACATCCGCACCGCCACAGGAGTGCCCGACCTCGAGGTCGAGATCACCGGAAAGGCCCCCTGGCACGCCGCCGAACGGGTGGCCGACCGCTACGGCAGCGGCCGCGTCTTCCTCGCCGGCGACTCCGCCCACGAGATGTCCCCCACCGGGGCCTTCGGCGCCAACACCGGCATCCAGGACGCGCACAACCTCGCCTGGAAGCTCGCCGCCGTCATCGACGGCTGGGCCGGCCCCGGCCTGCTGGACACCTACGAGGCCGAGCGGCGCCCGGTGGCGAGGGCGACGGCCGAGCGGGCCTCCGGCCGCTCCGCCGAGCACAGCCACCCCGGCTACGAGGCCGTGCCCGGCGTCGGACGCCAGGGCAACGTGATGGCGGTGGTCCTGGGCTACCGCTACACCTCCGGCGCCGTCGTCGGCGTCGACCCCTCCCTGCCGGCCGTGCCCGAGCAGTTCCGCCCCGCGGCGGAGCCGGGCTGCCGGGCCCCGCACATGTGGCTGCGCCGCGGCGGCGAGCGGCTGTCCACGCTGGACCTGTACGAGCGGGTGCCGGTCCTGCTCACCGGGGCGGGCGGCGCGGCCTGGCAGGAGGCGGCCCAGCGGGTCGCCGGACGGCTCGGCGTCCCCCTGGAGGTCCACCGGGTCGGCGAGGGGCCGGGGTGCGACCTGGCGCCCGAGGACGGCGCCGACTGGGCGAAGGTCCACCGTGCGGCGGACGACGGCGCGGTCCTGGTGCGCCCGGACGGATTCATGGCCTGGCGCTCGGAGAGCGCCGCGGAGGACCCGGAGCGGATCCTCACCGAAGTCCTCAGGTCCCTGCTGAACCGGGCCTGACGACCCGCGCGGGCGGGGCCGCGGCCGCAGGAGGCGGCCGCGGCCCCGCCCGCGCCGTGCCGCCCCCGGGCCCGGCCCGGTTTGCCCCCGAGTGGTCGGGAAGGATCGGAAGAGGGACGATCACGGCGGGCGGCGCTGCGCAGCGGGCCCGGAGGAGGCCGGGAGCGGCCGTGCGAGGAAGGCGGGAGGCACGCCGATGGACGAGGACGCCGCCGGCCGTCCGGTGGCCGCCGCCTCACTGGACGACCAGGGACTGGTGCTGGCCTGGAGCGAGGGCGCGCGCCTGATGCTGGGCCACTCCCGGGAGGAGACCGTGGGGCGCCCCGGGGCCGCCCTCCTGGCCAGGCCCCTGCCGGAAGTGGCGCAGCGCAGCATGGACCTGGGCCGGGAGTGGCACGGGGAGATCCTCCTGCGGCACCGCAGCGGCCGCCCGGTGCCCGTCCGCCTCCGGGCGCACCCGCTGCAGGGCGCCGACGGCACCCGCCACTGGTTCGTCACCGCGGACGAACCCGCCCCCCGCGGCCCGTCCGCCCGCCCCGCCCCGTCCACCGCCGCCGCCGCGAACCCGTCCGCGGCCCCCGGCCCGGCGGCCGCGGCCGCGGCCGCCGGGCTGCTCGGGCCGCTCGGGGCGCGGGCCCTGGAGCAGCTGCCCTTCCCGGTGGCCGTCTACGACGGCCGGGCGCGCCTGACCGGGGCGAACGAGCAGATGGTGCACCTGACTGGCATGCCGGAGGAGGCCATGCTGGGGCTGCGCCTGAGCGAGATCGAGTCCCGGTCGGGCGTCGTCGAGCTGGAACGGCTCCAGGAGCAGGTGCTCCGCACCGGGCGGACCCTCCACCACCGCATCTACGACCGGAGCCCCGGCGAGACCCGGGACCACGCCTGGTCGGTGTTCGTCTTCCCCGTCAAGGACCCGGACGGGCGGGTGCAGGGCGGCGGGGTCCTGGCCTTCGACGACACCGAGCAGCATTGGGCCCGCCGCCGGCTGGCGGTGCTCTCCGAGGCCGGCACCCGCATCGGCACCACCCTCGACGTCACCCGCACCGCGCAGGAACTGGCGGACGTGGCCGTCGGCATGTTCGCCGACTTCGTCGGCGTCGACCTGCTGGAGGACGTCTGCCGGGGCGAGGAGCCGCAGGAGCCGCAGCCCGGCGGGCAGGCCCGCTTCCGGCGGGTCGCCCAGCAGTCCGTCCTGCCCGGCTGCCCCGAGGCCGGGGTCCCGATCGGGGACTTTGACTCCTGCCCCCCGGACTCCCCGCCGGCCCGGGCCCTGGCCACCGGCCGGGCCGCCCGCTACTACGCCGACGACCCCCTCATCCTCCGGTGGGCCCTCGCGCGGGCGGAGAGGGAGAGGAGCATCGTCGAGTACGGGGTCCACTCGGGAATGGTGGTGCCCCTGCAGGCGCGCGGCGCCAACCTCGGCTTCGCCGTGTTCCTGCGCCACCGCACCCAGGAACCCTTCGACGACGACGACCTGCTCCTCGCCGAGGAGATCGCGGCCAGGGCGGCGGTGGCCGTCGACAACGCCCGCCGCTACACCCGCGAGCGCGCCACCGCCATCACCCTCCAGCGCAGCATGCTCCCGCACGGGGTGCCCCGGCAGTCGGCGGTGCAGGTGGCCTCCCGCTACCTGCCGGCCGGCCCCAGGGCCGGGGTGGGCGGCGACTGGTTCGACGTGATCCCGCTGTCCGGCGCCCGGGTCGCCCTGGTCGTCGGCGACGTCGTCGGCCACGGCCTGCACGCCTCGGCCACCATGGGCCGGCTGCGCACCGCGGTGCGCACCCTCGCGGACGTGGACCTGCCCCCCGACGAGCTCCTCACCCACCTGGACGACCTCGTGGTGCGCCTCGACACCGAGGAGGGCCCGGAGGGCCGCGGCGAGATCGAGCACCCCGTGGGCGAGACCGGCGCGACGTGCCTGTACGCGGTCTACGACCCGGTCTCGCGGATCTGCTCCCTGGCCCGCGCCGGCCACCCCCTGCCCGCCCTCGTCACCCCCGACGGGCGGTTCGAGTACCTCGACCTGCCCGCGGGCCCCCCGCTGGGCGTCGGCGGCCTGCCCTTCGAGGCGGTCGAGGTCGAACTGCCCGAGGGCACCCTCCTCGCCCTCTACACCGACGGGCTGGTCGAGAACGCCGAGCACGACACGGAACAGGGCATGCAGCGGCTGCGCGAGGTCCTCTCCGGGCCGCACCGGCCCCTGGAGCAGACCTGCGACACCGTCCTGAAGGCCCTGCGGCCCCAGCGTCCCACCGACGACATCGCCCTGCTGCTCGCCCGCACCCGCGCCCTGGACTCCGAGCACGTCGCCACCTGGGACCTGCCCGCCGACCCCGCCGTCGTCGCGGACGCCCGCAGGCTGGTCTCCCGGCGGCTGGCCGCTTGGGAACTGGAGGAGGCCGCCTTCACCACCGAACTGGTCGTCAGCGAACTGGTCACCAACGCCATCCGCCACGCCTCGCCCCCCATCCAGCTGCGGCTGATCAAGGACACCACCTTGATCTGCGAGGTCTCCGACGCCAGCAGCACCGCCCCCCACCTGCGCCGCGCCCGCACCTTCGACGAGGGCGGCCGCGGCCTCCTCCTGGTCGCCCAGCTCACCCAGCGCTGGGGCACCCGCCAGACCCCCACCGGCAAGACCATCTGGGCCGAGCAGCCCCTGCCGGGGACGTGACCGCCCGGCGCCCGGGACCCGCCGCCCCGCAGCGGCGCGGACCCGCGCGGGGCCCGGCGGCACGGGGCCCGGCGGCACGGGGGCGGCGGGGGTCCGCCCGCAGCCCGGCGGCGCGGGGCCGGGGACGCCCGGCCCGGCCGGGGTCAGCGGTACAGGTCCGGCGGCGCTTCCGTCTCCACGGCCACCCGTGCGCCCGTCTCCCGGGCGCGCACGCCCGCCTCGCAGACCGCGGCCGCCGCGTAGCCGTCCCAGCAGTCCGGCCCCTCCACCGTGCCGCGGCGGGCGGCGTCGACCCAGCGCTGCACCTGGAGGTCGTAGGCGTCGGCGAAGCGGACGAGGTAGTCCGGCGGGATCTCGCGGCACCGGGCGCCGGGGCCCTCGACTACCGGCCCGGTCTCGTCGCCGGTGCGCGCGGTGCCCCGCTCGGAGACGACCTCGCAGGCCACCTGGTAGCCGAACCCGCAGTTCAGGAAGAGCTCGACGTCGGCGACGGCCCCCCGGGACGTCTCCAGCAGCAGCAGTTGCGGATCGCCCAGGCCCTCGGGGGCGCCGGAGGAGGCGGCGGGCCGCACCACGGTCACCGCAGTGATCTCCTGGCCCAGCAGCCAGCGCACGGTGTCGAACTCGTGCACCGCCGAGTCCCGGATCGTCATCGGGCCGGTGAAACCGGGCGGGGACGAGACGTTGCGGTGCCGGAAGTGCAGCATCAGCGGACGCCCCTGGACCCCGCTGTCCACCAGCGACTTCAGCTTCCGGAAACCCGCGTCGTAGCGGCGCATGAAACCGACCTGCACCAGCCGCCGGCCCAGGGCGGCCTCCGCCCGCACCACGCGCAGCGCGGACTCCGGGTCGGGGGTCAGCGGCTTCTCGCACAGCACGGGCAGCCCGCGCTCCAGGGCGGCCGTCAGCACCTCCTCGTGGGCCGGCCCGGGGGAGGCCACCAGGACCGCGCCGACGGCCGGGTCGTCGAGGACGGCGAGCGGCTCGGAGTGAACGGCGCAGTCCTCGACGCCGTCCGCGGCCCGCTCGGCGCGCTCCCGGTCGACGTCGGCGACGGCGGCGACCCGCGCGCCGCTGGTCGCCCGGTCCAGACGGCGCACGTGGTCGGCGCCCATGCGGCCCGCACCGACGACGGCGACACCGAGGATTCCCCGGAGGGTCATCACGAACTCCTTGGACGGGTGGCCCGGCTCCGGCCGGGGAAGGGTCTGTTCCGATGAGCGAAGTGTTCGACGTGGTCACCATGGGGCGCGTCGGAGTGGACATCTACCCACTCCGCACCGGCGTCCCCCTTCCGGAGGTGGAGACCTTCGGCCGGTTCCTGGGCGGCTCGCCCGCCAACGTCGCGGTGGCGGCCGCCCGGCTGGGCCGCGCCTGCGCCCTGGTCAGCCGCACCGGTGACGACCCGTTCGGCGAGTACGTCCACCGGGCGCTGCGGGAGTTCGGCGTCGACGACCGCTGGGTGTCCCCGGCGGGCCCGTACCCGACCCCCGTCACCTTCTGCGAGATCTTCCCGCCCGACAGCTTCCCCCTGTACTTCTACCGCGAACCCAAGGCCCCCGACCTGTGGATCGAGGCCGCCGAACTCGACCTGGACGCACTCCGCGCCGCCCGCGTCCTGTGGACCACCGGCACCGGCCTGTCGCAGGAACCCAGCCGCTCCGCCACCCTCACCGCCCTCCGCGCCCGCGGACGCAGCCCCCTCACCGTCCTCGACCTGGACTGGCGGCCGACGCTCTGGCCCGGCCCCGGGGACGGGGGCGGTGTCGGGGGCGGGGGCGGTGTCGGTGCCGGAGGCGGTGTCGGGGACGGGCCGGGCGCCGGGGGAGAGGCCGGCCTGCGCGAACTCGCCCGCTCCTTCTACGAGGAGGCGCTCGCCCACGCCACCGTCGCCGTCGGCAACCTCGACGAGTGCGAGGTCGCCACCGGGGTGCGCGAACCGCACGCCGCGGCACTCGCCCTGCTGGACGCCGGGCCCGAACTCGCCGTGGTCAAGCAGGGCCCGCGCGGCGTCCTGGCCGCGCACCGCGACGGCACCGCCGTCGAGGTCCCGCCGTGCCCGGTCGAGGTGGTCAACGGGCTCGGCGCCGGCGACGCCTTCGGCGGGGCGCTCTGCCACGGCCTGCTGGCCGGCTGGGACCTGGAGCGCACCGTGCGCTTCGCCAACGCGGCGGGCGCGATCGTCGCCTCACGCCTGTCCTGCTCCTCGGCGATGCCGACCGAGACCGAGGTGGAGGAGCTGCTGGCCCGCAACTGACCCCGCAAGCAAGCCCGTCCGTCCCGCCCTGCTCCGCCCGCCCCGTCCGTCCGTCCCGAGCGAAAGCGAGCCACCGCGTGCCCCCCACGAACACCAGCGGCCTGCACCTGCCGGCCGGCAGCACGGGCCACGGCCACCACACCGTCGACGTCGGCCCCGAACAGGCCGGTTGGGACTACTGCAGTCTGCGCGTCCTCGACCTGCCCGCCGGGGCGGCCCACTCCCTGCACACCGGGGACAGCGAGTGGATCGTGCTGCCGCTGTCCGGGTCCTGCACGGTCACCGTCGACGGGAACACCTTCGAACTGGCCGGACGGAGAAGCGTGTTCGAGGGCGTCACCGACTTCGCCTACCTCCCCCGCCGCGCCGCGGCGACCGTCACCGGCACGGCCGGCGGACGGTTCGCCCTCGCCGGGGCCCGCTGCACCCGGAGCCTGCCGGCCCGTCACGTCCCCGCCTCCGCAGTGCCGGTGGAGCTGCGGGGCGCCGGCAGTTGCAGCCGCCAGGTCAACAACTTCGGCGCGGCCGGTGTCTTCGAGGCCGACCGGCTGATGGCGGTCGAGGTCCTCACCCCCGGCGGCAACTGGTCCTCCCACCCGCCCCACAAGCACGACGAGGAGAACCCCGGCGCCGAGTCCCAACTGGAGGAGATCTACTACTTCGAGATCGCCGGCCCGGGCGGCGGTACCGGCCCGGGCGGCGGTACCGGCCCGGACGGCGGGGCCGGGTCGGGCGGCTTCGGCTACCAGCGGGTCTCCCCCTCGGGCCGCGGCCGGAACAGCGACCTGCTCGCCGAGGTGCGCGGCGGCGACGTCGTCCTGGTCCCCGACGGCTGGCACGGGCCGTCGATCGCCGCGCCCGGCCACGACATGTACTACCTCAACGTCATGGCGGGCCCGGGCCCCGACCGCGCCTGGCTGATCCGCGACCACCCCGACCACGCCTGGATCCGCGGCACCTGGGACGGGCAGCCCGTCGACCCCCGCCTGCCGCTGTACACCGCCCCGGCCCCGACCGGGGACCGGACCGCCGAGGAGCGACCCGCATGAACGACCGCCCCTCCACCCCGCAGCCGCAGCCGCGGCCGCCGTCCCGGGAACCGGCGGCCCGGCCCGGGACCGTGCGGCTGACCGTCGCCCAGGCCCTCGTGCGCTTCCTGTCCCGCCAGTACACCGAGCGCGACGGCGTCCGGCACCGCCTGGTCTCGGCCTGCTGGGGCATCTTCGGCCACGGCAACGTCGCCGGGATCGGGCAGGCGCTGCTGGAGACCGACTCCATGCCCTTCGTGCAGGGCCGCAACGAGCAGGCGATGGTGCACGCCGCGGTCGCCCACGCCCGGCACCGCAACCGCCTGTCCGCGCAGGCCGTCACCACCTCCGTCGGCCCCGGCGCCACCAACCTGGTCACCGGCGCCGCGCTGGCCACGATCAACCGCATCCCGGTCCTGCTGCTGCCCGGCGACACCTTCGCCGGCCGCCCCGCCGACCCGGTCCTGCAGCAGCTGGAGGTCCCCTGGGCGGGCGACGTCTCCGTCAACGACGCCCTGCGCCCGGTCTCCCGGTACTTCGACCGAGTCACGCGCCCCGAGGCGCTCGTCCCGGCCGCGCTCGCCGCCGCCCGGGTGCTGTCGGACCCGGCCGCCACCGGCGCCGTCACCCTCGCCCTGCCCCAGGACGTGCAGACCGAGGCGCACGACTGGCCCGAGGAGTTCTTCCGTGAGCGGACCTGGCACGTGCGCCGCCCCGCCCCCGACCCGGAGGAGCTGGACGGGGCGGTCCGCGCGGTCCGTGCCGCGCGCCGCCCGCTGCTGGTGGCCGGGGGCGGCATCCACCACAGCGAGGCCGAGGGGGCGTTGAAGGCCCTCGCCGACGCGACCGGCATCCCCGTCGCCTCCACCCAGGCCGGCAAGGGCTCGCTGCGCCACGACCACCCGGCCGACCTGGGCGGCATCGGCCACACCGGCACGGCGGCCGCCGACGACATCGCCCGCACCGCCGACCTGGTGATCGGCGTCGGCACCCGCTGGACCGACTTCACCACCGCGTCCGGCACCCTGTTCGCCCGCCCCGGCGTGCGGTTCCTCAACATCGGCCTCGAGGCCGCCGACGTCCACAAGCTCGGCGCCGCCACCGTCCTGGCCGACGCCCGCGCCGGCCTGGAGGCGCTCACCGCCGCACTCACCGGCGGCGGAGACGGCGGCGGAGACGGCGGCGGAGACGGTGACGGTGACGGCGGCGGGGCCTCCGGCTACCGCGTCGACGACGCCTACGTCGCCGAGTACACGGCCGGGAAGAGGGCGTGGGAGGCCGTCGTCGACGCGGCGTACGCGGCCGCCGACGAGGACGCCCGCCCCACGCAGGCCCAGGTGGTCGGCGCGCTGCAGTCCGTCGTCGGCGACGAGGACGTGGTGGTCAACGCCGCCGGGTCGCTCCCCGGCGACCTGCACCGGCTGTGGCGGGCCCGCTCCCCGCGCCAGTACCACGTGGAGTACGGCTACTCCTGCATGGGCTACGAGATCCCGGCCGGCATCGGCGTGGGCCTGGCCGCCCCGGGCACCCCGGTGTGGTGCCTGGTCGGCGACGGCACCTACCTGATGATGCCGACCGAGATCGTCACCGCCGTGCAGGAAGGCGTCGGCATCAACCTGGTGCTGGTGCAGAACCACGGCTACGCCTCCATCGGCGGCCTGTCCGAGGCCGTCGGCGCCGAACGCTTCGGCACCGCCTACCGCCACCGCGCCGCCGACGGCACCTACACCGGCGCCCCGCTCCCCGTCGACCTCGGCGCCAACGCCGCCAGTCTCGGCATGGACCTGATCCGCGCCGGAACCGTCCGCGAACTGCGCGAGGCGCTGGCCGCGGCCCGCGCCTCCACCCGCCCCACCTGCGTGTACGTCGAGACCGACCCGGCGCAGTCCGGTCCCGGCGCCCAGGCGTGGTGGGACGTGCCGGTCGCCGAGACCGCCACGCGGCGCGCGGCGGCCGACGCCCGCCGCGCCTACGAACGGCACCGCCCCGCCCGCCGGCCCCACCTGTGACCCGAGCCGCCGTCCGCTCCCTGCCGAGGGGTTCCGCGGAGGAACCGGGCCTCGCGCCCTTCCCGGACCGCCGTCACGCCTGCTCCCGGGCGGCCGTCACGCCTGCTCCCGGGCGGCGACGGCCCGGTCCAGTTCGGCGCGGTCCCGGGCGGCCCGCCGGCGGTCGGCGGCGGAGGCGCGGGTGATGTCCAGGAAGACCTGGTCGAACTCCGGGCACGCCTCGGAGATCTGCCGCTTCACCCGGTCCGACGCCTCCTCGACATCCTCCCCGGCCACGCCCTCCACCAGGTCCACCCGGGCGGCCAGCAGCGTGGAGTCCGTGCCCAGGCGCATGGTGAGCAGGTGGGTCACCGTGTCGACCTCGGGCTGCTCCTCCAGCAGGTCGCGTGCCTGCTGCTGGAGCTCCGGCGAGGTCGCCGTGCCGACCAGCACGTCCCGGGTCTCCCGGCCCAGCCGGTAGGCGACGTACATCAGCAGCAGCGCGATGCCGATCGACGCCGCGGCCTCCCAGTACAGCTCGCCGGTCGCCAGGTGCAGGCCGATGCCTGTCAGGGCCAGCAGCACGCCGAGCACCGCCGTGCCGTCCTCGGCGACCACGGTCCGCAGGGCGGGGTCGTCCCCCGCGCGCAGTTCGGCGCGGAAGCCGCGGCCCGCCCGCCGGGCGTCGCCGCGTACCTGCACCAGCGCCTTGGCCAGCGACGTGCCCTCCGCCAGCAGCGCCACCACCAGCACGGCCACCGCCACCGCGTACCCGCCGGTGCCGCCGCTCTCCGACTCGCCGGAGGTCAGCGCGTGCAGGCCCTGGTAGAAGGAGAAGCAGCCGCCCATGACGAAGATGCCGACGGCCGCCAGCAGCGACCAGAAGAAACGCTCCTTGCCGTAGCCGAACGGGTGCTTGGCGTCCGGCCTGCGGCGGCTGCGCCGCAGCGCGGCGAGGAGGAAGACCTCGTTGAGGCTGTCCGCCACCGAGTGGGCGCTCTCCGACAGCAGGGCGGGCGAGCCGGTCACCAGCCCGCCCACGGCCTTGGCCGCCGCGATCACCAGGTTCGCCCCCAGCGCGACGAACACCGTCCCCTTGGTCTCTCCGTCCTTCGTGCTCATGCCACTTGCCCTACCCGCACTTCCCGGGGCGAGTCGGACAAGATCTGAGGGCGGGCGGATCCGGACAGCGATGACCGTTGTACGGCCGGTCCCGGAGCCCGCAGCCGGTCGGCGTGGCGCCCCGGGAGGCCGTCATCCACCTGCCCTGCGAGCCGGGCGAACCGGGGCGGCAAACCGCAAAGGAAAACGGACAAAACGCTCGGGTTTTCTACGCTTTGCCGCCACGACTGTCTCTGTCGTGCGGTGCCCTGTGCTCCCTCAGCTGATCGAGGTGAGGCAGAGGACGAACTTCTCCCGGTCCCACTGCTGGGCCAGGGCCGTGTCGGAGACGTTGGCGCAGGCGTTCAGGTCGAAGGTGTCGTCGACGACCTTGACCACCTTGTAGTTGGCGTCCTTGTCGCCGCACTCCTTGGTCTCGACGTCGGGGCTGTTCTCGCTCCCGGTCACCCGCACGCAGTCCCCGGCCTCGGCGTGCACGGGAGCGTTGAAGAAGTAGGAGATGCCGAACTTCACCGCGGTCGCCACGACGATCAGGACCACGAAGCTGAGGATCTTCCTGCCGATCCCCTTCTTCTTCGGCTGCTCCGGGGCCGGGGGCGGCACCGGGGGCCCGAAGGCACCGGCGAGCGGGGGGACCTGCTGGCCGTCGGGGGCCGGGCCGGTGGCGGGAGGGGGAACGGTCATGGTGCTTCCTCGAAGATCACAGTGATTCGAACGGATGCACGCTACTGGGCTTTCTCGGGCCCACCCGAAATCCATAGCAAAACAAGGACATTCGGTAGCCAAGTCGTGATCTGACGGCGCGTCCGCGCAATGGATCCGCAGGCGTGTGGAAGTCAGCCGGACTCAAGGTCCGCCAGAGCCTCGGCGGTCCGGAATACCCGTACCGCATGGTCGAGCATCTCCTGGGGGATTGGGCCCGCCTGTGCCTCGTGCTCCTGGAGCAACTCCTCGATTAATTCGCGACTCCGGCGGTCAGCTCCTGCTGAATCCCGGGAGGGGTCGGGCCGCACGCAACTGTGTGCGGCCCGTCCCCGTCTCTGGCTCCGTACCGTCGTCCGCCGCTCACCGTCGTCGAGGTATCCGTGATCCGCGCCATCGTCCAATCCCATCCCTGGCTCCTCCCCGTCTTCTTCCTGCTGGGCCTGGCCCTGGCCGCCGGCATGTTCTTCCTGGCGCGGCGCCTGGTCCTGCCCCGGGGCCCCGCGGTGCTGCTCGGCCTGGCTCTGGCCGCGGAGCTCACCGCCACCTTCTATCCCATGCACCCCGGCGCCGGAGCCCCGGGCGTGTGCACCCTCAATCGCGATCTGCTCACTCCGCTGACCGGCCAACAGGGATGGATGAACATCATCATGTTCATCCCCGTGGCCTTCTTCGCCGCCACCACCTTCCGCCGCCACGCCCTCCCCCTGGCCGGCAGCATCCTGCTCTCCGGCACCACCGAACTCCTCCAGGCGCTCACCCCCCACACCGGCCGCGCCTGCACATCCGAGGACGTGGTCGCCAACACCCTCGGCGCCGCCATCGGCGTCGGCCTGGCCGCCACGCTGCACCGGCTCCACAGCCGCCGCGCGCCGAAGACGACCGAGCCCACCCCGGTGTTCAGCCGGACCGACCTGGCCCGCAGCGGCACCGTGCTCGCCATCGGCGGCGCAGTGCTGACCCTGGCCGCCGTGGCCACCGTCACCCCGGTCTTTGCCGAGGTGGGCGAACTCACCCGCCCCAGCAGCGCCCAGCAGCAGGTCGCCGAGAAGACGGTCCGCACCTTTCTGGGCGAGGACGCGGCCATCACCGCCGTCCAGTACACCGAGGGCCCCCAGCCGGGCTCAGGTGATCTGATGATCACCCTCAAGAACAGTTTCCTGCAGCTCTCCTGGCCCGACCAGGAACGGATCAGCTGGTGGGCCAGCACCCCCGCCGCGCTCCCTGGAGTCCCGGAGCGGAAGGTCACCACCGATCAGGACGCCGTGCGCCAAGCCACCGCCTTCGTCCGCACCCACTTCCCCCGGATCCTGAAAGACGGCAGAACGACCGTCCACCCGACCGCCGATGATGCTCGGAGCCGCACCGTCGCCTGGCGCCAGCGCATCGACGGTGTCTTGATGCCACTGCGCATGGACGTCATCGTCGAGCCCGACGGCAAGATCTCCACGTTCCTGGTCCGGGACCAGAAGCCCCCGGCCGGGATCCCCGCGGTGAAGCTCGACAAGGAAGAAGCAGTTCAGGTTGCCGAAGAGCACACCCGGGGCCAGAAAATCACCGGGACGGAGCTGCTCGTCGAGAAGAACCGGCAGGGGAAGTGGGAAACGCGCTGGGCAGTCGACTACGCGGTCCCCGCGCCTCCCGAGAATGAATCCCCGAGCGAGACCGTCACCATCACCGTCCTTATCAACGCCACTACAGGGAAATACGTAGAAACCTCCCATGGGTGACGGCCCCGTTCCCGGGTGCAGTCACCGTCCTGCCGTGGTGCAGCCCGCAATGCGGCACGCAGGGCGGATTATCCTATTGGCGGGCAAACGGTAGGGAAGCGAGTGGTGCCGGCCCTCAACGGCTTGTGCGTGAAAGGTCCGCGCGGGAGTCGATCGGAGTCCAGTCGAACGGGCGGACAGGCAGCAGTGGGCGCGCGGACAGGGTGTAGAGCACGTCGTCGTCCGGCACCGGGAGGAGGTAGAGCCCTCCGGCGGACACCTCGTCCAGGGCCCTGGCCTGCTCGTCCCCGTCCTCCTGCCAGGTGCGCAGCACCGACGCCGGGTCGGGGGACGGCGAGGAACCCGGCCCGGCGGCCGGCGCCGCGTGCAGCGGCGCGCCGCGCAGCCACGGGGCGCCCGGCTCCGGGGTGAGCCGGGCGGCCAGCCGCCGCGCCTGGATGCGCATCCACCGCAGCGCCAGCTGGGGCGACCGCGCCCGGTACCCGGCCAGCAGCACCGCCCGGCACGGGCCCAGCGGGACGGCCGCGCACTCGCACCAGTAGCCGTCCCGCCCGAGTACGGCGGCGCGCCGGGCCGCGACGGGAACGCGCTCCCCTCCTCCCCTCACCGACGGCCCTCCGGACTGTGCAGCGCCTCGCACAGCACGGTGTGCAGCAGTGCCGGGTCGACGAAGGGCGCGCGCGGCGTTGGTGCGGAACGCCACGACAGCGGCCACGTCCGGCCGTCGAGGGCCGGCACGCCGACGTAGCCGACCCCCGTCCTGCCGCCGAGCCGCACCGCCCCCGGCGGCCAGCGGCGGGCGCAGGTCGTGCCGGGCGGCAGGAGGAAGTACAGCCGCCCGGCCTCCCGGGTCTCCCGCACGACGGGCCCCGGCTCGCCGCCGGACATCCCGGCCAGCGCGTCCGCGGCCTCCTCGGCCACCGGGCCCGACACGCACACGGCGTCGAAGTGCACCCCGGTACGACGCAGACAGTGCCCCTTCTCCGGCACCCACTCAGGACGGGAGAAAAGCTGTCGGGTCATCACATCGGGTCGTGTTTCACGATTCACGCTTCTTACCATTCCCCGCCGGACCTAGCCTGACCAGCGCACAAGGAGGTACGGGACGGGCGTGCGGTGGCGCGTCACCCGTGTGCGGCCCGTGCGGTCGGCGCCGTCCGTGCGGCCGACGCGACGGGAACGCCCGGCGAAGGGGGAGACGGAAGAAATGCGGGATCACGACGGCAGGTCGGTCGGCCTGGCCATCTTCGGAATGCAGTCGCGCGCACTGCGCGAGCGGCTGGGCATGACCCAGGCCGAACTGGCCGGGCACATCGGCTACTCGGAGTCCCTGGTCCGCATGGTCGAGCGCGGCGAACGCAAGCCGAGACCCGACTACGTCGAGAGGGTCGACAAGGCCCTCCGGGCCCAGGGCGTCCTCATCGCCGCAACCCCGTTCCTGCGCCAGGACCGGTACCCGCCGTGGTTCATCGAGTACGTGGAGACGGAGGCAAACGCCGTCAGCCTGTACAAGTACGACACCCATGTGGTGCCAGGGCTTCTCCAGACGGAGGAATACGCACGAGCCGTCTTCTCCGCTCATTGCCCTGCCCTGGACGACGAAGAGGTTGAAAGCAGCGTCCTGGCTCGCCTTGAGCGGCAGGTACTGCTGACTCGCAAACCCGCACCCACCGTGGGGTTCGTTGTCGAGGAATGGGTGCTCCGCCGTCCCATCGGCGGAAAAGGGGTCCTGAAGTCACAACTGCATCGGTTGCTGAAGTGCATGGCGATGCGGAACGTAACAATTCAGGTCATGCCGATGGGGTGTGAGGCACACGCAGGGTTCGACGGTCCGATGACCTTGTTGGAGACGCCCGAGGCGCGCAGGCTGGGATATGTGGAAGGGCAGGGCGTAAGCACCTTCGTCACCAAGGAGACGGAAGTCAGCGTTCTTGAGCGGCGGTATGGAATCATCCGCACGCAAGCCCTCACGACAGAGGACTCCGCACGTCTCATCGAGTGTCTGGCAGGGGAGCTATGAGCACCGAGCAGATCGAACGCGGTACCGCTGATCTTGCGTGGTTCAAGAGCAGCTACAGCGGTAGCCAGGGCGGTGATTGCGTCGAGGTCGCGGTCGAGTGGCGCAAGAGCAGCCACAGCGGCAGCGAAGGCGGCGAATGCGTCGAGGTCGCTGCGTGTCCGGGGACGGTGCACGTACGGGACTCGAAGGACCGGGGCGGTCCGGTGCTGTCGTTCTCGCCCGAGGAGTGGGCGGCGTTCGTCGGTTTCACGCGGGAGCAGCAGGCAGGGGCCGGCGGCGCCTGAGGCCGCACGGCACGGCACAGCGCCGCACGATACGGCCCGACGCGGCACGGCGGGGGCGGGACACCGGATGCACCGGTGTCCCGCCCCCGCCGTCGTTCAGCCGGCCGAGGCGACGGACAGCTTGGCGGCGAAGCCGAGGAAGAGGGCGCCCGCGCCGGAGGTGAGGCCGGCCGACAGGCGGCGTCGGCGGCGGAACTGGGCGGCCAGGTAGGTGCCGGCCAGGATCAGCGTGCTCAGGTAGCAGAAGCTGAAGAACTGCAGGATGCCGCCGAGCAGCAGGAACGACAGTGCCTGGTGCGGGTAGGCCGGGTCCACGAACTGCACGAAGAAGGAGATGACGAACAGGATCGCCTTCGGGTTGAGCAGGCTGATGGTCAGCGCCTTGCGGAACGGCCGCTCGCCCGGGACGGCGGCCCCCGGCCCGGTGGCGGCCGCCGTGCCCGAGGCGTCCGCGGCCGCGTCGGCCGCCGCCTCCGCGACGGCCCCGGCCGGTTCGTGGCGGGCGCGCCACATGGTGGCGGCGGAGCGCAGCATGCCGATCGCGATCCACGCCAGGTAGGCCGCGCCCGCGTACTTGACCACGGCGAACAGCATCGCGTTGGTCTGGAGCAGCGAGGCGGCCCCGGCCGCGGCCAGGGTCATCAGCACGGTGTCGCCGCACAGCACGCCGAACGCCGCCCGGTAGCCGGCGCGGACGCCGCCGCGGGCCGCCACGGACAGGGCGTACAGCGAGTTGGGGCCCGGTAGCAGGACGATCAGCACGGTGCCGATCACATACGTCGAAAGGTCGTTCACTCCCAGCACGCGCACAGTGTCGCACCGGGCTTGCACCTGCCGTCGCGTGAGGTCGCACAGTGGACTGCGCAAGCGCCCGGAGCGGCGCCCGGGGGCCGCCCTTGCGGGCCCCGGGGCCCGCCGCCGCGGGCGGTGTCCGAGCAGGGAGGAGGGGAGCCGTGGGCTACTCGGTGGGACAGGTCGCGGAGTTCGCCGGGGTGACCGTGCGGGCGCTGCACCACTACGACGCGATCGGTCTGCTGTCGCCCGGCGGCCGCAGCGCGGCCGGGCACCGGCGGTACGACGACGCCGACCTCGACCGGCTGCAGCAGATCCTGTTCTACCGGGAGCTCGGCTTCCCCCTCGACGAGGTCGCGGCGATCCTCGACGACCCGGACGCGGACCCGGTGGCGCACCTGCGCCGGCAGCACGAGCTGCTCACCGGCCGCATAGCCCGGCTCACGGAGATGGCCGAGGCCGTCGAACACGCCATGGAGGCGAGACGCATGGGAATCAACCTCACGCCCGAGGAGAAGTTCGAGGTCTTCGGGGACTTCGACCCCGAGGAGCACGCCGGGGAGGCGGAGCGGCGCTGGGGCGGCACCGACGCCTGGAGGCAGTCGCAGGCCCGCGCCGCCCGCCGCACCAAGGAGGACTGGCTGCGGATCAAGGAGGAGTCCGAGGACTGGAACCGCAGGTACGCGGAGCTGATGGATGCGGGGGAGTCGGCCGACGGCGAGCGGGCCGCGGCCCTGGCCGAGGAGCACCGCCTGCACATCTGCGGCTGGTTCTACGACTGCCCGTACGAGATGCACGTCGCCCTGGGCGACATGTACGTCGCCGACCCGCGGTTCACCGCCACCTACGAGGCGGTCCGTCCCGGTATGGCGGCCCACCTGAGGGACGCGATCACGGCGAACGCGCTGCGCCGCCTGTAGCGGTTCCCGCCCGCCCGTTCGCGGTTCCGTGATAGGGGGAACGGAGGCCCGCCCGGGGACGTTGGTAGGTTGTTCTCTCCTGCGAACACCCTTACCACCGTGACCATCCCGCCGGCGGGCCCTGCGCTGCCCGGCACCGCGCACTAGGAGTCCAGGACCCGTGACCACCCTTGCACTGGGCCCGAGCTGGCTCGATCCCGACTACCTGATCCAGACGTTCGGGATGATCGGCATCCTGACGATCGTCTTCGCCGAGTCGGGCCTGCTGATCGGCTTCTTCCTGCCCGGTGACTCGCTGCTGTTCACCACCGGCCTCCTGGTGGCCGGCCAGGAGTACATCACCATGCCGCTGTGGCTGGTGTGCACCCTGATCGTCATCGCGGCGATCCTGGGCGACCAGGTCGGCTACCTCTTCGGCCGCAAGGTGGGCCCGGCGCTGTTCAGGCGCCCGGACTCCAAGTTCTTCAAGCAGGAGAACGTCGAGAAGGCGCACGAGTTCTTCGAGCGGCACGGCGCCAAGTCGATCGTGCTGGCCCGCTTCGTGCCGATCGTGCGCACCTTCACCCCGATCATCGCCGGGGTGAGCAGGATGAACTACCGCACGTTCATCACCTACAACCTCGTCGGCGGCGTCCTGTGGGGCGCGGGCGTCACGGTGCTGGGCTACTTCCTCGGGCAGATCGCCTTCGTGCGCGAGCACATCGAGGCGATCCTGATCGGCATCATCTTCGTCTCCGTCCTCCCGGTGGTCTTCGAGCTCCTGCGGGCCCGCAAGGGCAGCAAGGGCAACAAGGCCGCGCCGGGCGGCACGCCGGGCGGACAGGGCGGGCCGGGCGACCGGCCCGGCGGCACCGAGCGCGGGCGCCACGCCAGGCGCTGAACGCTTCCCGGGCCCGCGGGGGCCCGGAAACCCCGCGAACGGGGAACGAGCACACCGCGGCCGGTGCGGCCGCCGCCACGGGCGGCGGACCGCACCGGCCGTTCCCCGTTCAGGGCATGTCCTCCCGAGGTCGGGGCACACGACGGGTCGGTCGTGCATCGTTGGGGGAAGGACGACCCGTCCGTGTCCCCGCCCGGCCGGCGGCACGGCGGGGGCAGGCTTTCAGGAACCCAGGGAGAACGAAGAAGTGGCGGATCCCGGACGGAGCGCCGAGCGGCCCGGCAGGGCCCTTGAGGACAGCACCCCCGAGGAGGGGAAGCCGCTGTCCGACGAGGCGCACTCCGCGTTCACCCCGCCGTTGGGCGTCCCGCTCCCGCCGCCCCCCGAACCGGCGGCGCCGGCCTCGGAGTTCACCCCGCCCGCGGGCGTCCCCGCGCCGTCGCAGGCCCCGGAGGAGCCCGAGGGGTCGGCCTTCGCCCCGCCGGGCGGCAGGGCGCCGGCCGCGGACCACGGCTTCGCCGCGGGCTTCACCCCGCCCACCGGCATCCCCCTGGTCCGGTTCGACAAGGAGTCGCCCTGGCCGGACCGGATGCGGGCGCTGGTGCGCATGCCGGTGGCCGAGCGGCCGGTCCCGGAGCGGGCCGAGAAGCCGGAGGACGGCGCCGGTCCGTCCGTGCCGCGCGTGCTGGACCTGACCCTGCGCATCGGGGAGCTGCTGCTGGCCGGCGGCGAGGGCGCCGAGGACGTCGAGGCGGCGATGTTCGGCATCGCCCACGCCTACGGGCTGGCCCGCTGCGAGCCCAACGTCACCTTCACCCTGCTGTCGATGTCCTACCAGCCCTCCCTGGTGGACGACCCGGTGACCGCGAGCCGCACCGTGCGGCGGCGCGGCACCGACTACACGCGCCTGGCGGCCGTGTACCGGCTGATCGACGACATCACCAGCGGCGACGACCTCTCCCTGGAGGAGGCGTACGGCCGCCTCGCCGAGATCCGCCGCAACCGCCACCCCTACCCGGGCTGGGTGCTGACCGCCGCGGGCGGCCTGCTCGCCGGCGCGGCCAGTGTGCTGGTCCTGGGCGCCCGGCCCACGATCGCGGTCGTCTTCCTGGCCGCCGCCGTGGGCGCGATGCTCGGCGACCGGCTGGCCTGGCTGTTCGCCGGGCGCGGGCTGCCGGAGTTCTACCAGTTCGTGGCCGCCGCGATGCCGGCCGCCGCGATGGGCGTGGCGCTGACCCTCGCGCACGTCGGGGTGCCGGGGTCCGCGGTGATCACCGGCGGCCTGTACGCCCTGGTCCCGGGGCGGGCGCTGGTGGCGGCGGTGCAGGACGGCCTGACCGGTTTCTACATCACGGCCTCCGCGCGCCTGCTGGAGGTCGGCTACCTGGTCGTCGGCATCGTGTGCGGGGTGCTGCTGGTCCTCTACGGCGGGGTGCAGCTGGGCGCGCCCCTCAAACCGGAGCAGGCGGTGACGGGGGCGGAGTCCCCGCTGGTGAAGCTGCTGGCCGCGATGACACTGTCCCTGGCCTTCGGGGTGATGCTCCAGCAGGAGCGCCGCACGCTGCTCGCCGCCACGCTCAACGGCGGCGTCGCCTGGGCGGTCTTCGGCGCCATGCACCTGCAGGGCGGCATCTCCCCGGTGATCAGCACCACCGCGGCGGCCGGCCTGGTCGGCCTCTTCGGACAGCTGCTGTCGCGGTACCGCTTCTCGTCCGCGCTGCCGTACCTGACGGCGGCCATCGGCCCGCTGCTGCCCGGTAGCGCGATCTACTACGGGCTGCTCGGCTTCGCCCAGGGCGACACCGACGCCGCGTTCGGCTCGCTGACCAAGGCCGCGGCCCTGGCCCTGGCCATCGCCATCGGGGTGAACCTCGGCGGCGAGATCGCCCGGCTGTTCATGCGGGTGCCCGGTGCCGGGGACCCGGCCCAGCGGCGCGCCGCCAAGCGCACCCGCGGCTTCTGACCCGCGGCGCCCGACACCCGACACACGGCGCCCGACACACGGCGCACGGCGCCCCGCACACGGCGGCGCCCCGTCCGGACCCCGGGGCCCGGACGGGGCGCCGCCGTACGTCGTGCGCGGGCCCCGTCGGCCGCCGGCGTCCGCGCCGGTGACCGACGGGGCCCGCGGGCACCCGTCCGGCTCAGTGGCCGCCGGCGTCCTTGAAGCGCTTGTAGGACGCCTCGATCTCGGCCTCGGCCTCGGCGCGGCCGACCCAGTCGGCGCCCTCGACGGACTTGCCGGGCTCCAGGTCCTTGTAGACCTCGAAGAAGTGCTGGATCTCCAGTCGGTCGAACTCCGACACGTGGTGGATGTCGCGCAGGTGCTCCACCCGCGGGTCGGACGCCGGGACGCACAGCAGCTTGTCGTCGCCGCCGGCCTCGTCGGTCATCCGGAACATGCCGATGGCGCGGCAGGTGATGAGGCAGCCGGGGAAGGTCGGCTCGTCGAGGATGACCAGGGCGTCCAGCGGGTCGCCGTCCTCGCCCAGGGTGTCCTCGACGAAGCCGTAGTCGGCGGGGTAGCTGGTCGAGGTGAAGAGCCTGCGGTCCAGACGGATGCGACCGGTCTTGTGGTCGACCTCGTACTTGTTCCGCGAACCCTTCGGGATCTCGATGGTGACGTCGAACTCCAAGGCTCCTCCAAGATCAACACAGGCGTGTGGTGATTAAGTGTCTCCCACGCAAGGATGTGCTGGCGAAAGGGGCTGGTCCGCGGTGAACGGAGCGATGTGGTTCCGCCGGGCGTCCACGGGGCGGCTGGCAGCGGTGTCCGCCGCGACCGGCCTGGTCCTGGCGCTCACGGCGGTGGCCGCGGCCGGGCCGTGGGAGTCGGGCCGGCGCACGGCGGAGCGGGCCCGCGCCGAGGCCCTGGACCGCGACCCGGGACGGGCCCCCGACGCCGCCCACCGGCTCGCCCCCTACGTGCTGGAGCCCCTGGGCGCCCCCGCGGAGGAAGACCAGGAGGCCGCGGGCAGGAGCGGCGGGCGGCGGGGCGCCGCCACGATCCCGGTGCCCACCCGGCAGGGCCTCACCGACGCGCTCGGCCCCCTGCTGGAGGACCCCGACCTCGGCCCGGACAGCAGCGCCGCAGTGATCGACGCCACTACCGGCGAACTCCTCTACGGCGCCCGCGAGAGCGTGCGGACCACCCCCGCCTCCACGGTCAAGATCGCCACGGCCGCGGCCGTGCTGGAGGTCCTGGGCCCCCAGTACCGCATCCCCACCACCGTCGTGGCCGGCGCGAAGCCCGGGCGGATCGTCCTGGTCGGGGGCGGGGACCCGACCCTGACCGCCCGCGGCAGGGGGAACGGGGACGACGAGTCGGCCCCCGCCTCGCTGCGCACCCTCGCCCGGAACACCGCCCGGGCCCTGAAGGGCGCGGGCGCCGCGGGCACCGGCGGGAACGGCGGGCCCGGCGGCGCTCCGAAGGTCACTCTGGCCTACGACACCTCCCGTTTCACCGGGCCCTCCCTGCACCCCATCGGGGTCAACGACAACATCGCCCGGGTCACCGCCCTCATGGCCGACCAGGGCCGGGTCGACCCGGAGACCACCGGCCACGCGCCCCGCGTCGCCGACCCCGCCGCCTCCGCCGCCCGGACCTTCGCCGACCTGCTCCGCGAGGAGGGCGTCGAGGTCGACGGCGAGCCGAGGCCCGGACGGGCCCCGGTGGGCGGCGAGGGCCGCCTCGCCGAGGTCCGCTCCCAGCCGCTGTCCACGCTGGTCGAGCACATGCTCCTGCACAGCGACAACGACGTCGCCGAGGCCCTGGCCCGCCACACCGCCCTGGCCTCCGGCCGCCCGGGGAGCTTCGAGGGCGCGGGCGACGCCGTCGAGGCCGCCCTGCGCGGGGCCGGCGTCGACCTCGACGGCGCGGTGATCGCCGACGGCAGCGGACTGGACCGCGCCGACGACGTCTCCGCGGGCTTCCTCGCGTCCGTGCTCGCCCTCGCCGCGGACCCCGGCCGCCCCGGGCTGCGCCCGGTCCTGACCGGCCTGCCGGTCGCCGGGTTCTCCGGCACCCTGAGGAACCGCTTCGGGGACGACGAGGAGAAGGCCGCGGGCCGCGCCTCGCAGGCCGCCGGGCTGGTCCGGGCCAAGACCGGCACGCTCACCGGCGTCAACACCCTCGCCGGGACCGTCGTGGACGCCGACGGGCGGCTGCTGGCCTTCGCGTTCATGACCCGCGGCACCACGGACCCGGTCGGCGCGCAGGCCGCCCTCGACCGCCTCGCCTCGGCCCTGGCCAACTGCGGCTGCCGCCTGGCCGCCTGACCCCCGCCGCCCGATCCCGCCGCAGGCCACGCCGCGGGCCACGCCGCCGGGCCCCGCGGGACGCGCGCCGGGCCCGGCCGGCGGGCCGCCGCGGGGCCCGGCGGGCCGGTACCGCCTCCCGGAAGGCCCGCGGGGCACGTACGGTGAAGCCATGACGAGCTTCGGTGGAGCCCAGACGGTCGACTGGAACCTCGCGGCGTCGACCGCGGTCAGACTGGTCCGGCCCGGGCCGGAGGTCAGCCGCGACGAGGCCCGGGCCGTCGTCGCCGAGCTGCGGCGGCACGCGACGGCCTCCGAGCGCCACGTGCGGGAGTACACGGCCATGGGCTCCCCGGACGGCGACGGGGGCGGCACCCCGGTCCTCGTCGTCGACCGGCCGGGCTGGATCAGGGCCAACGTCGCGGGGTTCCGCACCCTCCTGACGCCGCTGACCGACAAGCTGCAGCAGCGCCGTGCGGACATGCCCGGCAGCTCCGTCCTGGGACCGGTCAGCGGCAAGGTCGCCGGCGCCGAGGTCGGCGTGCTCCTGTCCTTCCTGTCCTCCAAGGTCCTGGGCCAGTACGAGACCTTCGCCCCGGCCGCCCGGGACCTGCCGGCGGGGCCGGCCGAACCCGGCCCCGGGGGCCCCGGGACCGGCCGGCTGCTGCTGGTCGCCCCCAACATCGTCCACGTCGAGCGCGAACTGGACGTGGACCCGCACGACTTCCGCCTGTGGGTCTGCCTCCACGAGGAGACCCACCGCACCCAGTTCACCGCCGTGCCCTGGCTGCGCGACCACCTGGAGAGCGAGATCCAGGGGTTCCTCGCCGAGACCGACGTCGACCCCGGCACGCTCTTCGAGCGGTTCCGCGAGGCCGCCCAGACCTTCGTCGGCGCGGGCCGCGACCGGGAGGCGGGCGGCGCCGAGCCGGCCCGCAGCCTCGTCGAGATCGTCCAGAGCCCCGCGCAGCGCGAGATCCTGGCCCGCGTCACCGCCGTGATGTCCCTGCTGGAGGGCCACGCCGACTACGTCATGGACGGGGTCGGCCCCTCGGTGGTGCCCTCGGTCGCCGAGATCCGGGAGAAGTTCGCCAAGCGCCGCGAGGCCGGGGCCGGGCGGCTGGACGCCGTGCTGCGCAGGCTCCTCGGGCTCGACGCCAAGCTGCGCCAGTACCGCGACGGCGAGCGGTTCGTGAGGGCCGTGGTGGAACAGGTCGGCATGGAGGGCTTCAACCGGGTGTGGACCTCTCCGAACACCCTCCCGACCAAGGCGGAGATCGCCGCGCCCGCCGACTGGATCGCACGCGTGCACGGCTAGTCGCACGAACGGGCGTAACGGTGCGCGGAAGGGGGCTTCGGCCACACGGGCGAGGGCCGTACGGACCCATACATCACCCTTCCGAGGGACCGTGCGGGAAGGGTGGGCGTGCGATGCTCGGGTACTCCCCGAATTCTGTCACGATCTAACTACCCTCCGTGCGCACCGGCTCCTGAAGGAGTGATCGAAACATGGGTCCCCATCCCGCGGTCGCGGCGATACGCCTGGCCGTCCGCCGCGCCCTCGCCGACGTCCTGGACTCCCTGCCCCCGCGCAGCAGCGCCGAGCCCCCGCCCCTGGTCCTGGCCGCAGTCAGCGGCGGAGCCGACTCCATGGCGCTCGCCAGCGCCCTCGCCTTCGAGGCGCCCAAGCTCGGGATCCGCGCCGGCGCCGTCACCGTCGACCACGGCCTGCAGGACGGCTCCGCCGACCGCGCGGAGGGCGTCGCCGCCCGCCTGCGCACCCTCGGCCTCGACCCGGTCGACGTGGCCGGCGTCACCGTCGGCCGCCGCGGCGGCCCCGAGGCCGCCGCCCGCGACGCCCGCTACGAGGCCCTCTCGGCCTCCGCCCGCAGCCACGGCGCCTGCAGCGTCCTCCTCGGCCACACCCGCGACGACCAGGCGGAGACCGTCCTGCTGGGCCTGGCCCGCGGCTCCGGCACCCGCTCGCTCTCCGGAATGCCCGCGGTCAACGGCCTGTACCGCCGCCCGTTCCTCCTCCTGGACCGCGACAGCACCCGCAAGGCCTGCCACGTCCAAGGCCTCGACGTGTGGGAGGACCCGCACAACCGCGACCCCGCCTACACCCGGGCCCGGGTGCGGCACGAGGCCCTGCCGGTCCTGGAGAAGTCCCTCGGCAAGGGCGTCGTGGAGGCCCTCGCCCGCACCGCGCAGCTGTTCCGGGACGACGCCGACGCCCTCGACACCTGGGCGGCCAGCGCCGAGCAGGACGTCAGGGACGCGGACGGCGCCCTGGACACCCGCCGGCTGGACAGCCTGCCCAGCGCGGTCCGCCGCCGCGTCCTGCGCCGGGCCGCCATAGCGGCGGGCAGCCCGGCCGGCTCGCTCTTCGCCCGCCACGTCGAGGAGGTCGACCGGCTGGTCACCGGCTGGCGCGGCCAGGGGCCGCTCAACCTGCCGGGCGGCGTGGAGGCCCGCCGCACGTGTGGGAGGCTGTTGTTCAGGCGCGCCGGCGGCGAAGGATGAACCGCGGGCGCCGCCGGGAGCCGGATCCGACCTGGTAGGAAGTAGCGCGGTGGACGAGAAGGACATGGGTACCGACCTCGAGAAGGTGCTCATCACCAAGGAAGAGATCGACGCCAAACTGGCCGAGCTGGCGGCGCGGATCGACCGGGACTACGCGGGCAAGGACCTGCTGATCGTCGGCGTCCTCAAGGGCGCCGTGATGGTCATGGCCGACCTGGCCCGGGCCCTCGGCTCGCACGTGACCATGGACTGGATGGCGGTCTCCTCCTACGGCGCGGGCACCAAGTCCTCCGGCGTGGTCCGCATCCTCAAGGACCTGGACACCGACATCGCCGGCCGCGACGTCCTCATCGTCGAGGACATCATCGACTCCGGCCTGACCCTGTCCTGGCTGCTGAGCAACCTGCGCTCGCGCCGCCCCGCCTCGCTGAACGTGTGCACGCTGCTGCGCAAGCCGGAGGCGGCCAAGGTCGACATCGACGTCGCCTACGTCGGCTTCGACATCCCCAACGAGTTCGTCGTCGGCTACGGGCTGGACTTCGCCGAGAAGTACCGCAACCTGCCCTTCGTCGGCACCCTCGCGCCGCACGTCTACGGGGGCTGACCCCCCTCCGCGCCCCCTTCGCCGCCCTCCCGCGCCCCGACGGGGGAAATCGGGGACGAATCGGGTGGCGGATCGGGGAACGACCGGAGCCCGTGCGGCGTTGCAGGGTGGTAACCGAGTTTGTTAACGGTCCTCCACGCCTGCGGGCGACAATGCTGGGGTACCGTCCGAAGGTCGGGTCATACCAACAGGACGCACAGGCGGCACCCCGCCGCCGGTGCTCTCAATCTGGCAGGAGGGACGGGGCGCCGTGCGCCCCGCATGGATGGACGTCAAGCGCTACTTCCGTGGGCCGGTCATGTGGATCGTGCTGGCCGTCCTCGCCGTGGTCGTGTTGATGCAGGTCGTCGGCTCCTCGGGCGGCTACAAGACCGTCGACACCGGTGAGGTCGTCCAGGCGATCAACAACAACCAGGTCCAGTCCGCCCAGCTGACGACCGGCGAGGAACAGACCGTCAAGGTCCAGCTGAAGGACGGCGTCAAGGTCGACGGAGCCACCAAGATCCAGGCTTCGTACATCGGCGACCAGGGCGTCGAGATCGCCAAGAACCTGCAGGCCAAGTACGAGGGGAAGGACATCCCCGACTCGTACACGGTCTCGCCGACCCAGCAGAACGCCTTCGTCAGCATCCTGCTGTCGCTGCTGCCCTTCGTCCTGATCGTCGTCGTCTTCCTGTTCCTGATGAACCAGATGCAGGGCGGCGGCTCCCGGGTCATGAACTTCGGGAAGTCCAAGGCGAAGCTGCTCACCAAGGACACCCCGAAGACGACCTTCGCCGACGTGGCGGGGGCCGACGAGGCCGTCGAGGAGCTCCACGAGATCAAGGAGTTCCTCCAGGAGCCGGCCAAGTTCCAGGCCGTCGGCGCCAAGATCCCCAAGGGCGTGCTGCTGTACGGCCCGCCCGGAACCGGCAAGACCCTGCTCGCCCGCGCCGTCGCCGGCGAGGCCGGGGTGCCGTTCTACTCGATCTCCGGCTCCGACTTCGTCGAGATGTTCGTCGGTGTCGGCGCCTCCCGCGTCCGCGACCTGTTCGAGCAGGCCAAGGCCAACGCCCCGGCGATCGTCTTCGTCGACGAGATCGACGCCGTCGGCCGGCACCGCGGCGCGGGCCTCGGCGGCGGCCACGACGAGCGCGAGCAGACCCTGAACCAGCTGCTCGTCGAGATGGACGGCTTCGACGTCAAGGGCGGCGTGATCCTCATCGCGGCCACCAACCGGCCCGACATCCTCGACCCGGCGCTGCTGCGCCCGGGCCGCTTCGACCGGCAGATCGCCGTCGAGCGCCCGGACATGCAGGGCCGCCTGGAGATCCTCAAGGTCCACCAGAAGGGCAAGCCGATCGCCCCGGACGTGGACCTGGCCGCGGTCGCCCGCCGCACCCCCGGCTTCACCGGCGCGGACCTGAACAACGTGCTGAACGAGGCGGCCCTGCTGACCGCCCGCTCGGACAAGAAGCTCATCGACAACCAGGTGCTGGACGAGGCGATCGACCGCGTCGTGGCCGGTCCGCAGAAGCGCACCCGGATCATGAGCGACAAGGAGAAGAAGATCACCGCGTACCACGAGGGCGGACACGCCCTGGTCGCGGCGGCCTCCCCCAACAGCGACCCGGTGCACAAGATCACCATCCTGTCCCGCGGCCGCGCCCTCGGCTACACCATGGTCCTGCCGGACGAGGACAAGTACTCGACCACCCGCAACGAGATGCTCGACCAGCTCGCCTACATGCTGGGCGGGCGCGCGGCGGAGGAACTGGTCTTCCACGACCCGACCACCGGCGCGGCCAACGACATCGAGAAGGCGACCGCCACCGCGCGGGCCATGGTCACCCAGTACGGCATGACCGAGCGCCTGGGCGCGATCAAGTTCGGCTCCGACAACTCCGAGCCCTTCCTGGGACGCGAGATGTCCCACCAGAGGGACTACTCGGAGGAGGTCGCCGGCCTGGTCGACGAAGAGGTCAAGAAGCTCATCGAGAACGCGCACAACGAGGCCTGGGAGATCCTGGTCGAGAACCGCGACGTGCTCGACAACCTCGTCCTGGCGCTCCTGGAGAAGGAGACGCTCAACAAGGAGGAGGTCGCCGAGATCTTCAAGTCGATCGTCAAGCGCCCGCCGCGCCCGGCGTGGACCGGCTCCTCCCGGCGCACCCCCTCCACCCGGCCCCCGGTGCTCTCCCCCAAGGAGCTGGCCCTGGCCAACGGCCAGAGCCTCCCCGGGCCCACGGTGACCACCACGCTCGGCAAGGCCGACTCCGCGGCCGACCCGGTCGAGGAGCCCCGCGAGCCCCGCACCGACGAGAACTGACAGCACCTGGCAGTACCTGGCAGCACCTGGCAGTACGTCCGGGCCCGACCCGGAATGGATGCCGCATTCCCCGCGCTCTAGCCTGTGGGAATGCGGCATCCGGCGTGTCCGGGCCGGAACGGCTCCGCCCGGGACCGTCCGGAACCGGCTCCGCCCGGAACCGGGCGCCCGCAACGTCCCACCGGGTCCCGGGAGGCCGCCGCACCCGACGGCCGACGGCCCGTCCACCCGCACGAGCATCCATCGCCACTGAAACGAGCAGCACATGATCGATCCGGTGAGTCTGGACGGCCCCGCGGCCGTCGGCGAGTTCGACGAGAAGCGGGCGGAGAACGCCGTCCGGGAACTGCTGATCGCGGTCGGCGAGGACCCCGACCGCGAGGGGCTGCGGGAGACCCCGGCCCGCGTGGCCCGCGCCTACCGGGAGATATTCGCCGGCATGTGGCAGCAGCCGGAGGACGTGCTGACCACGACCTTCGACCTCGGCCACGACGAGATGGTGCTGGTCAAGGACATCGAGCTGGTCAGCCAGTGCGAGCACCACCTGGTGCCCTTCACCGGCGTCGCCCACGTCGGCTACATCCCCTCCGCCGACGGCAAGATCACCGGCCTGTCCAAGCTGGCCCGGCTGGTCGACGTCTTCGCCCGCCGCCCCCAGGTGCAGGAGCGCCTCACCACGCAGGTCGCCGACTCGCTGATGCGGATCCTGGAGCCGCGCGGCGTGATCGTGGTCGTCGAGTGCGAGCACATGTGCATGTCGATGCGCGGCATCCGCAAGCCCGGCGCGAAGACCACCACCTCCGCCGTCCGGGGCCAGCTGCGGGACCCGGCCACCCGCTCGGAGGCCATGAGCCTGATTCTCGCCCGCTGACCCGCGCGTCCTACCCTGTCCGCATGAGGTCAGTTCGCGGCCGGGTGGCCGGTCTTCCCGACATCGACCGGTGTGCGGTCATGGGTGTCGTCAACGTCACTCCCGACTCGTTCTCCGACGGCGGCCGCTGGTTCGACACCTCGGCCGCAATCAAGCGCGGCCTGGACCTGGCCGCCGCCGGCGCGGACTTCGTGGACGTCGGCGGCGAGTCCACCCGGCCCGGCGCGGCCCGGGTGGACGAGGCGGAGGAGCTGCGGCGGGTCGTCCCCGTGGTCCGCGAACTGGCCGCGGCCGGGATCCCGGTCAGCGTCGACACCATGCGGGCCTCGGTCGCCGAGCGGGCCGTCGAGGCCGGCGCGGCGATCCTCAACGACGTCAGCGGGGGACTGGCGGACCCGGCGATGGTGCCGGTGGCCGCCGCCGCCCGGGTGCCCTTCGTGGTGATGCACTGGCGCGGCTTCAGCGAGGACATGAACAGCCGCGCCGTCTACCGCGACACGGTCGGCGAGGTCGTGGCGGAGCTGCGGCAGCGGATGGACGCCGTCGTCGACGGCGGCGTCGACCCCGAGCGGATCATCGTCGACCCGGGCCTGGGCTTCGCCAAGGAGGCCGAGCACGACCTCGCGCTCCTGGCCCACCTGGCCGAGCTGCGCGCGCTGGGCCGGCCCGTGCTGGTGGCCGCCTCCCGGAAGCGGTTCCTCGGCAGGGTCCTGGCCGGCCCCGGCCAGGCCCCGCCGCCCGCCCTGGAGAGGGACGCGGCCACCGCCGCGGTCTCCGCCATCGCCGCCCGCGAGGGCGCCTGGGCGGTGCGCGTGCACGACGTGCGGCCCACCGCGGACGCCGTGCGGGTGGCCCGGGCGGTCGAGGGAGCGACGTGAACAGGCCGGCGCGCACCGCCGAGGCGGAGGCGGAAGCGGTCCTGAAGGCCAACCAGGCCTTCTACGACGCGATGGAGACCGGCGACCTCGCCGCGCTGGAGGCGCTGTGGCTGAGCGGCCCGCAGGCCGCCTCGGTCACCACCGTCCACCCGGGCTGGCCGGTGCTGCGCGGACGCGACGAGGTGCTGCGCTCCTACGCCCTGATCATGGCGAACACCGAGTACATCCAGTTCTTCCTCACCGACGTCGAGGTCGGCGTCGCCGGCGACACCGCCCTGCTGTCCTGCACCGAGAACATCCTCAGCAGCAACCCCGGCGAGGAGGACGGCACCGTCGGCAACCTGATCGGCGGGCTGGTCGTGGCGACCAACGTCTTCCGCCGCACCCCGGCCGGCTGGCGGCTGTGGTCGCACCACGGCTCCCCGGTCATGGCCGGGGAGGACGACGAGGACGACGAGGACGACGAGTAGGGGCGGCGGGCCGGGCAGGCGGGCGGGGCGGCAGGCGGGGCGGCAGGGCCGGCGGGCCCGTCGTTCGCCGTTCGCCGTCCGTACCGCAGGCGGTCCGCCGTGCGTCGTCGGCCGTCCGTACCGTCCGATCGGGCCACGGAGCCCGCCTCCATGCGTGGACCCTCCGCCGCTCGGGTATGCGGGGCGGGCGGACACCCGCCGGAAGGGGCTGCGGGGGCCCGCAGGTACATTCGAGACAGCCGGCCCCCCGGCAGGCCGGGGCACCCGGCCGTCCCGCAACCGGACGAGAGGAACAGCGTGGACCGTGTCGCGCTGCGCGGCCTGCGGGCCCGCGGTCACCACGGAGTCTTCGACCACGAGCGCGCCGAGGGGCAGACGTTCGTGGTGGACCTGGTGCTCGGCCTGGACACCCGGCCCGCCGCGGCCGCCGACGACCTGACCCTGACCGTTCACTACGGGATCGTCGCGGAGGAGGTCGTCGCCGTGGTCTCGGGGGAACCGGTCGACCTGATCGAGACCCTCGCCCAGCGCATCGCCGACCGGTGCCTGGCGCACGAGGCGGTGCAGGAGGTCGAGGTGACCGTCCACAAGCCGAACGCCCCGATCACCGTCCCCTTCGACGACGTGACCGTCACCATCACCAGGAGGCGCACATGACGAGCGACCCGACCGTGCAGCCCGTCCCCGCCTCGGTCGAGCACCAGGTGGACGCTGCCGACACCACCCTGCACAACCCCCAGTGGGCCGTGCTCTCCCTCGGCAGCAACCTGGGCAACCGCCTGGAGACCCTCCAGGGCGCGGTCGACGCGCTCGAGGACACCCCCGGTGTCCGGATCAAGGCCGTCTCCCCGGTCTACGAGACCGAGCCGTGGGGCGTCGAGCCCGGCTCGCAGCCCAACTACTACAACGCCGTGGTGCTGCTGAGGACCACCCTGCCGCCGTCCTCGCTGCTCGAGCGGGCCAACGCGGTCGAGGAGGCGTTCTCGCGCACCCGCACCGAGCACTGGGCGGCCCGCACCCTGGACGTCGACATCGTCTCCTACCAGGACGTGGTCTCCGACGACCCGGTGCTGACCCTGCCGCACCCCAGGGCCCACGAGCGGGCCTTCGTCCTGGTCCCGTGGCACGACGTCGACCCCGGCGCCGAACTGCCCGGCCGGGGCCCGGTCGCCGACCTGATCGGCGCCGTCGGCGGGACCGGGGTCGAGCGCTGCGAGGGCGTGGAGCTCCACCTGCCCGAATAGCCCCCGCCCACCCTGTAGCGTGGGGCCCGCGGGCCCGGACCGAGCGACGCCAAGGAGCATGAACCCGGTGAAACAGCTGCGGATCGGAGTGCTGTTCGGCCTCTTCGCGGCGGCCGGGGTGCTCGCCTGGGGCACGGCCCGGATGTGGAGCTCCTTCGGGACGCTGCCGAGCGTCCCGGTCGCAGCCCCCGTCGTGCTCGCGGTCATCGCGGTGGTGCTGGCCGCCACCGCCCTGTCGCTGCGGTCGAGGCTGCGGGAGCAGCGCGAGCGGGAGCCGGACGCCAAGGGCGTCGACCCGCTGGTGGCCGCCCGCGCCGTGGTGTTCGGGCAGGCCAGCGCCCTGGTCGCCTCCGTGGTGTCCGGCCTCTACGGCGGTCTCGCCGTCCACCTGCTGTCGACCCTGGCCCACATGCCCGCCCGGCGCGACCAGGCCCTGTACGCGGGGCTGGCCGCGCTCGCCGGCGCGGGCGTCGTGGCCGCCGCGCTCTTCCTGGAGCGGGTGTGCCGGCTCCCCGACGAGCCGGACGACCCCGGCGCCGCCTCCGGCCCCGGCGGCAACACCGTCGCCCCCTGACCCCTGACCGTCCCGCCGGGGCGGACGGACGGGCGGGCGGGACGGGAGGCGCTCCGGCTGCCCCGGCCGCTCACCCGCCCACCCGCTCACCCCCGGCCGTCGGACGGCGCAGCGCCCCGTGCAGCCGTTCCGGGGTCAGCACGCCGAGGAAGCGCTTCCCGTCGAGCACCGCGACCCAGCCCTCGTCGTGCCGGATCATGGTGCCGAACGCCTCCTCCAGAGTGGCGGAGGCCGGGACCGCGGCCTTCACGGGGCGGAGGCGGTCCCGCACACTTCCCCCGGCGCCGTCCCCGGACCCGTTCCCGTCGCCCGAGAGCGCCGCGGCGGGGACCCAGCCCTCCAGCGTGTCGCCCGGGCCCAGCACGACGGCCCGGCGGGCGCCCTCGACGGCCAGCCGGACCGCGGCCCGCGCCGCGTCCTCCTCCGGCCGCAGCACGGGAGGGCGCTCCAGGTCCTCGGGCGCGATCCCGGTCACCGACAGCCGCCCGAGCGTGCGCCCGGCGCCGACGAAGTCCGCGACGTACGGCGACGCGGGCGCGCCCAGGACCTCCGCGGGGGTGCCGAGCTGCTCGATGCGGCCCCGCCCGTAGACCGCGATGCGGTCGCCCAGCCGCACCGCCTCCCCGACGTCGTGGGTGACGAACAGCACGGTCCGGCGCATCCGCCGCTGCAGCTCCAGGAACTCCTTCTGCAGCCGCTCGCGGACCACCGGGTCCACGGCCCCGAAGGGCTCGTCCATCAGCAGCACGGGCGGGTCGGCGGCGAGGGCGCGGGCGACCCCGACCCGCTGCCGCTGCCCGCCGGACAGCTGGTGCGGCCATCGGTGGCCGTACACCGCCGGGTCGAGGCCGACCAGGTCCAGCAGCTCCGCCGCGCGCTCGCGGCTCTCCCGCTTCGACCGGCCGAGCAGCCGGGGCACGGTCGCGGCGTTGTCCAGCACCGTGCGGTGAGGGAGGAGGCCCACCTGCTGGATGACGTAGCCGATGCGGCGGCGCAGCAGCACCGGGTCCTGCCCGGCGACGTCCCGCCCGTCGAGCAGGACCCGGCCGGAGGTGGGCTCCGTCAGCCGGTTGACCATCGTCATCGTGGTCGTCTTGCCGCACCCGGAGGGGCCCACGAGGGCGACCACCTCCCCCTCGCCGACCTCGAACGACAAGTCCTCCACGGCGGTGGTGCCGTCCGGGTGGCGCTTGGTGGCGTGCTCGAACCGGATCATTGCTCCCCATCGGCGGCATGGCGCCGTCGTCGTCGGCGCGGCGTCGCAGGCCGGGCGTCGCCGGCCTGCCCCTGCGGCCCCCCGCCCCTCGCGGGGGCCGGGGGCCATCCGGACCTGTACCCCCGTGCCGGGCGCGGAAGCCCGCGGGGACGCGGGCGGGCCGCACGGGCGCCGCGAGGACGGGGAATCCGGGCGGCGTACACGGCGGCGGAGGCGGGTAGGTGGCGGTGGTGACTGCGACGACCGCGGGGCGGGAGGCCGCCGCGCCGCCGGGGGACTGCCTCGCGGCCAACGAGTGGATCTGCGGCGAGTACCTGCGTACCCGCAGTCAGGAACTGGTGGACGCCACGCTCCAGCACGTCGGCATCACCGCCGCGTCCGTCCTCCTGGGGCTGGTGCTGGCAGTGCCCCTGGCCCTGCTGGCGCGGCGCGGCCGCCGCGCGGCCGGCACGGTCCTGGGGCTGACCACCGCCCTGTACACGGTCCCCTCGCTGGCGATGTTCTCGCTGCTGCTCCCGCTGTTCGGCCTCTCGGCGGCCGTCGTGGTCGCCGGCCTGACGCTGTACTCGCTGACCGTGCTGGTGCGAAACGTGCTGGCCGGCCTGGAGGCCGTCCCCGAGGAGGTTCGGGAGGCGGCCCGCGGCATGGGGTACGGGCCCGCCGGGATGCTGCTGAAGGTCGAACTGCCCCTGGCCCTGCCGGCGGTGACGGCGGGTCTGCGGATCACCGCGGTCTCCGCGGTCTCGCTCACCACGGTCGGCGCGATCGTCGGCCACGGCGGGCTCGGCAACCTGATCTACTCGGGCATGAAGAGCGTGTTCAGGGCGGAGGTGCTCACCGCCTCGGTGATCTGCGTGCTGCTCGCAGTCCTCGCCGACCTGGCGCTGCTGGGCCTGCAGCGGCTGCTGACCCCGTGGACGCGCCCGGCGCGCCCGCCCCGCGCCCGGCGGGTGCCCCGGCGGGACGCGGCCGCCCCGCCCGCGAAGGAGGCGGTGTGAGGTGGGCGTCCTCGCGGACACGTGGGCCTGGCTGGCAACCGCCTCCCACTGGACAGGCCCGGACGGGGTGTGGACCCGGCTCGGCGAGCACCTGTACCTGACCGCGGTGTGCCTGGTGATCTCCTGCGCGCTCGCCCTTCCCGCGGGGATCGTCCTGGGCCACCTGGGCCGGGGCGGGGCGCTGGCGGTGAACATCTCCAACGCGGGCCGCGCCGTGCCCACGTTCGCCGTGCTCGTCCTGCTGCTGATGAGCCCGCTGGGCACCCACGGGCAGTGGCCGACGGTCGTCGCCCTCGTGCTCTTCGCGGTCCCCCCGCTGCTGACCAACGCCTGGACGGGGATGCGCGAGGTGGACCGGGACGCCGTCCTGGCCGCCCGGGGCGCCGGGATGTCCGGCGGCCAACTGCTGCGGCAGGTCGAACTCCCCCTGGCCGCCCCGATGGTGATGACCGGCGTGCGCTCGGCCGCGGTGCAGGTCGTGGCCACCGCGACCCTGGCCGCGCTGCCGGGCGGCGGCGGCCTGGGCCGCATCATCACCGCGGGCTTCGCCCGCTACGACACCCCGCAGGTGGTGGCCGGGGCGGTCCTGGTGGCCGCCCTGGCGCTGCTGGTGGAGGGCGTGCTCGCCCTCGCCCAGCGGTCGGCCGACCCCCTGCGGCGCACCCGCCCGACCCCTGTCCCCTCCCTGCCCGACAACCAGACCGGACGGTGACCCGCCGATGCCCCTCCATTCCCCGACCCTCTCTCCCGCCTCTCCCGCCTCCCCCGCGAGCCGCACCCGCGCCCGCACCCGCCGCCGCGCCCGCGGCACGGCGGTGGTGGCGGCCGCACTGGCCGTCCTGCTGACCGGCTGCGGCGGCAGCAGCCTGGAGAGCGAGGGCGGCGGAGAGGGCGGCGGCGCGGGCGGCGGCACGGCGGAGCCGCTGGTGGTCGGCTCCGCCGGCTTCACCGAGAGCGTCGTGATGGCGCACCTGTACGCGCAGCTGCTCGAGGACGCCGGCCGTCCCACCGAGGTGAAGACCGTCGAGAACCGCGAGCTGTACGAACCCGCCCTGGAGAAGGGGGAGATCGACGTCGTCCCCGAGTACGCGGCGACGCTCGCCGAGTTCCTCAACGCCAAGGAGAACGGCGCCGACGCGCCCCCGGTCGCCTCCCCCGACGTGGACGACACCGTCGAGGCGCTGCGCGGACTCGCCGGGCCCCGGGGCCTGAAGGTGCTGGACCCGGGCGCGGCGGTGGACCAGAACGCCTTCGCGGTCACCGAGGGGTTCGCGAAGAAGCACGGGCTGAAGACCCTGTCCGACGTGGGGGAGAAGAAGCTGAGGATCAGGCTGGCCGCCGGCGACGAGTGCCCGGACCGGCCGTTCTGCGAGCCCGGGCTGGAGAAGACCTACGGGATCGACGTCGTCGCGGTCGACCCCAAGGGGGTGGGCACCCCGCAGGCCAAGCAGGCGGTGAAGGACGGCACCGACCAGATGGTGCTCACCACGACCACCGACGCCACGCTGGAGCAGTTCGGCCTGGTGCTGCTCGAGGACGACCGGAACCTGCAGAACGCCGACAACGTGCTGCCGGTCGTCAACGCCGACAGCGCCGGGTCGGAGGAGGTCGCGAAGGCCCTGGGCCGGCTCACCGAGGTGCTCACCACCGAGGACCTGACAGGGCTCAACCGGCAGGTCGACGCGGAGCGCAGGAAGCCCGCCGACGTCGCCGCCTCCTACCTCGAATCCAAGGGCCTGCTCAAGGGCTGAACGCCCGAAACAAGATCCTTTGGAATGTGAGGAGCGACACCCGGGGCGACACGCCGTGCCCCGGTCGGCGCGCAGGGTGATTGTTCGCACGGTCATCAGGACAAAACGGACCGCGAGTACCCATGGGTACGCCGCGCACGCTAAGTTCGGGCCATGCCACGTGGACGCCATCGCCAATCCTCATCTCTGCGCCGGCTCCTTCCCTCTTCGACGGTCTTCGGCGTGACACTCGCCTGCGCCGTCGCCGCCTGGCTGGTCGAGGATCCCGCCGGCCTCCGTGTGCTCGTCGCGGTCGGTCTGGCCACCGCCGTGGCCTGCGTCCTCTGGGCGACCCGGACCGCCCGCGAGGCCGAGCGGAAGATCCACCGCATCACCGTCGCCCGCACCCGCGACGAGTGGCGCACCGAGGAGCGGATCGCCGAGCTGGAGATCGACCTGGAGGAGGCCCGCGAGATCCGCGCCGGCCTCGAGCGCCGCCTCCGGGCGAAGCGGTCCGAACTGGCCAGGCTGCGCGGCGACCATGCCGCGCTGCTGCGCCGCTACGCCACCGCCGAGAGCGAGCGGGCCCGCGCCCTGGAGAGCAGCCGCACCAGCGCGACGGGCCCCGTGGCGGGCCTCGTGCAGAGTGTCGCGGCCGGCCCCGTTCCGCAGGCGCCCGCCGGCGTGCACGTGCCCTCCACGGCCCTCGTTCTGCGGTCGGGCCCCGCGACCGCCGCGCCGGCCGCGACCGCCGCGACCGCCGCGCCCCTGGACCCGGCGGCCTTCCGCCGGGCGGCCGACGCGCTGCGGCACATGGCCCGCAACGCCGCCCGCCAGCAGGCGCTGCGCACGGTGGAGGAGGCCCGCCGCCGCGACGCCGAGGAGCAGCGCCACGGGGACGAGCCCCGGGGCCGGCACGCCCAGGGCAGCCGGCCCCCCGCCGCGGACCGCCCCGCGCTGCCCGTGCGCACGCAGCGCACCGGCCCGGCCGTCGCGATCGTCCCGGCCGGTCACCGCGCGGACCGCGAACGCCGCCCCACCCCGGGCGGGTTCGACTTCTTCGGCCTGAACAAGCAGGCCGCCGGTGTCGGCCGCGACCTGGCCGACGTGGTCGGCGACGAGGCGTACGCCGAGCACGAGCGCTCCCTCGGCGACGGGGGGCGCGACCGCGCCCACGGCGCGGACCCCGAGGTCATCGACCTGACCGCGCACGACGAGACCGAGCAGATCGACGTCCGTCCGCTGCGCGCCCTCTCCTGACCGGGCCTTCCCGCCGGGTCCTTCGACCCGGTACCGGCGCGAACGCCGCGGGCCCCGCCGACCGGCGGGGCCCGCGGCGTTCCGCGTGCCGGGGAGCGTCCGTGCCGGGGAGCGTCCGGGCCGGGCCGGGCCGTGCGCCGGGCCGGGGCCGCCACCGATGCGCGCCGTTCGGCGGGCGGTGGTCACCGGATCGGGTGCCGCGCCTGCGGCTCGGTGTGCCCTCGGAAGGCTTCGATCCCAAGCTGGAGGAGCCGCGAGACAAGATCACGAGAGGACTTGGCCCATGACCACGACGGTGCAGGACATCATCACCATCAAGCTCGAGCGTGAATTCGAAGCCATGGACGCCAACCACGACGGCTACCTGGACCGGACGGACTACCAGAAGCTCGCCGACCGCTACATCCAGGCCTACCGGATCGACAAGGACGACCGCCGGGCCAGGGCACTCCAGACCTTCTGCCAGATCTACTGGCTGGAGCTGCTGCGCCACGCGGGCGTGGACGGCGACCGGCTCACGAAGGACCAGTTCGTCATGGCCAACCGCCTCGCGGTCATCGACACCAGCCGGCTCAACGTGACCGAGGGCGGCGGCCACGCGATCTTCGACGTCATCGACGTCGACGGCGACAACGAGATCAGCAGGGCCGAGTTCGAACGCTTCCTGAGGGACGTGCGGAGGAGCGAGGCACCCGACGCGATGGACTCGTTCGCCAGGCTGGACACCGACGGGGACGGCACGATCTCGCGCTACGAGTTCATCCGCGCGATCCGTGAGCACTTCTTCTCGCACGACCCGGACGCCCCGGGCAGCCTGTTCTTCGGGCGCGTCTGACCCGCCCGCCGCCGGGCTCCCGCCGGTTCCGGCAGGGAGCCCCCGCGGCCGTCCCGGGAGTCCGCTCCCGGGGCGGCCGTCGCCGGTCGTCCGGCCGGTCGTCCGGCCCGTGCGTCCCGCAGCGTGGCCGGGCACCGCCGCCCGGCCGTCACCGCTGCCCGGTGCGCGTCACTTGTCGATGTCGCCGACCACGAAGAACATCGACCCCAGGATCGACACCATGTCCGCGACCAGGGTGCCGGGCAGCAGCTCGGCCAGCGCCTGGATGTTGTTGAAGGACGCCGAGCGCAGCTTCAGCCGCCACGGCGTCTTGTCGCCCTTGGAGACCAGGTAGTAGCCGTTGAGCCCCAGCGGGTTCTCGGTCCACGCGTAGGTGTGGCCCTCGGGGGCCTTGAGGACCTTCGGCAGCCGCTGGTTGACCGGCCCCGGGGGCAGCTCCTCCAGCCGGTCCAGGCAGGCGTCCGCCAGGTCGAGGGCGTTGTGGGTCTGCTCCAGCAGGCACTCGAACCGGGCCAGGCAGTCGCCCTCGGAACGGGTCACCACGCGCAGGGTGCCGGCCAGCTCCCCGTAGGCCAGGTACGGCTCGTCGCGGCGCAGGTCGAAGTCGACGCCCGAGGCGCGGGCGATCGGACCGCTGATCCCGTAGGCGTGCACCGCCTCCCGGGACAGCACCCCGACGCCGCGGGTGCGGCCGCGGAAGATCTCGTTGCCCATGATCAGGTCGTCGAAGACGGCGATGCGCGCGCGGACGGCCGACACGGCCTGCCGGACCCGGCCGAGCCAGCCGTTGGGCAGGTCCTCCTTGAGGCCGCCCACCCGGTTGAACATGTAGTGGATGCGGCCGCCGGACGCCTCCTCCATCACGTGCTGCAGCGTCTCGCGCTCGGTGAAGGCGTGGAACATCGGCGTGATCGCGCCCAGCTCCAGCGGGTAGGAGCCCAGGAACATCAGGTGGTTGAGCACCCGGTTCAGCTCCGCCAGCAGGGTGCGGGTCCACACGGCGCGCTCGGGCACCTCCATGCCGAGCATCCGCTCGACCGCCAGGACGACCCCCAGCTCGTTGGAGAACGCCGACAGCCAGTCGTGACGGTTGGCCAGCATGATGATCTGGCGGTAGTCCCGGGCCTCGAACAGCTTCTCCGCGCCGCGGTGCATGTAGCCGACCACCGGTTCGGCCGAGGTGATCCGCTCGCCGTCCAGCAGCAGCCGCAGCCGCAGCACACCGTGCGTGGACGGGTGCTGCGGGCCGATGTTCAGCACCATGTCGGTGCTGTCGATGTCCGCCGACCCCGCACCGATGCCGACTGTCGTCTCCGTCATGGCCCCGAGTCTGCCACTGCCCCGGCACCCGGCGGACGGTGCCCGGCGGACGGCGGCAGCACCCGGTCCACCGGCACCCCCACCCCGTGCACCAGCCAGTCGAAGTCCCCCAGCCCCCCGGCCGCCGTCAGCTCCGCCGCCTCCCCGGCGCCCGCCAGCGCCCGCACGTACGCCGCGGGGTCGCTCGAGGCCAGGGACAGCGGCGGCCGGGCGCCCGAGACCCCCAGGGCCCGCAGCGCCTCGCGCTGCGTGGTCAGCAGCGTCCCCGCCCCGGAGGCCGCCCGGCCGTCCGCCCCGCCGTCCGCCGCGCCCGCGGCCGCCTCCGCGGCGGCGGCGCAGGCGTCCAGCGCCACGTGCGCGGTGACGTCGCACGACCCGTCGGGCACCGGCGGCACCTGCCGGCCCCCGCGGAAGCCGGCCAGCGTGCCGAACGGCGGGCGGGCGTCGCGCCCGTGGGCGTAGTCCACCGCGACCGCCGCGCCCCGCCGCACGCGGGCCACCGCCCGCGCCCACGCCTCGTCCCGCGGGAGTCCGATCTCCGCGCGCAGCCCCGGGCGCCCGGCGATCGGCCACCACCGCTCCAGCCACGCCGCGTCCGCCCCCGCCACCGGCCCGCCGGGCAGCTCCGCGCCGTCCTCCGGCCGCACCAGCACGTACCGGGGCACGCCGTCCTCCCCGGTGGCGGCGACGTCCACCGGCACGTTGTCCAGCCACTCGTTGGCGAAGAGGACCCCGGTGACGCCCTCGGGCACCGCGTCGGTCCAGGCGATCCGCGGGTCCAGCCCGTCCGGCCGGGCGGCCCGCTCCACGGCGGTCGCCCGCAGCCGCCGCGCGGTGCCGGACGGCAGGGCGGCGGCCACCGCGGCGGTCAGCTCGCCCCGCCCGGCGCCGACGTCCACGAAGTCCAGCACCGGGGGCCGGCCCAGGGCCTCGTCGACCGACTCCACCAGCCGCGCCACGGCGCCCGCGAACAGCGGCGAGGCGTGCACGGAGGTGCGGAAGTGCCCGGCCGGCCCCTCGGGGCGCAGGTAGAAGCCCGCCCGGTCCCCGGGCCCGCCGCCGTACAGGGCCTGCTCGGTCGCGTCCCGCCAACCCGTCCATCCGCCGCTCACAAGGGCGACAGGCTACAGCTCACTCCCGGGGAGTAGACGGGATCGCCCTGCCGGTTGATCCGGCGGCGCCGCGCCGGTGCATACGCTGGGCGGCGTGCAGCGCCTCTACGCCTTCATCCGCAGACACCCGACGTGGGTCGACACGTTCTGGGCGGTCTGCCTCCTCGGCCTGTCGCTGCTCGGCCTCGTCAGCGGGGCCCACCCCGCCCGGTACTGGGCCGCCGTGCCCGTCGTCGTCGCCCAGTCGGTGACGGTGGCCCTGCGCCGCCGCGCGCCGGAGCGGATGCTGCTGCTCACCTTCGGCTACGGGATCGCGCAGCTGGCCCTCGACGTGAGCAGCAACCCGGGCGACATCGCGATGCCGGTCGTCGTCTACACCGTCGCCTCCTGCGGTGCGGCGTGGGCCTCCCGCCTGGCGCTCCTCGGCGCGCTCACCGCCCCCGCCCTGTCCGTGCTGCGCTGGCCGAGCGACTACGGCGGGGCGTGGGACAACCTCCTGGGGGCCTTCTTCCTCACCGTGCCGTTCGTCCTGGCCTGGGTGCTCGGCGACTCGGTGCGCACCCGCCGCGCCTACTACGCGCAGCTGGAGGAGCGGGCCGCCCGCCTGGAGCGGGAGCGCGAGGCGCAGTCCAAGGTCGCCGTCGCCGCCGAACGGGCCCGCATCGCCCGCGAGCTGCACGACGTCGTCGCGCACAACGTGTCGGTGATGGTCGTCCAGGCCGACGGCGCCGCCTACGTCCTCGACAGCTCCCCGGAGCAGGCCCGGGAGGCACTGGGGACCATCTCCTCCACCGGCCGCCAGGCGCTCGCCGAGATGCGCCGGCTGCTGGGCGTGCTGCGCTCTCCCGAGCAGCCGGAGGGCGGGGAGTACGTGCCCCAGCCCGGCGTGGACCAGCTGGACGACCTCGTCGAGCAGGTCCGCGGCGCCGGGCTGCCGGTCGACTTCCGGGTGCAGGGCACGCCCGTGCCGCTGCCGCGCGCCGTGGAGCTGACCGCCTACCGGATCGTGCAGGAGGCGCTGACCAACGTGCGCAAGCACGGCGGCGCCGGCGCGGAGGCGGTCGTCCGGATCGCCCACGGCGAGGACGAGCTGGACGTCCTCGTCGAGGACGACGGGCACGGCGCCGACCGCGGAATGTACCTGGAGGGCGGCGCGGACGGGCTCGGCCACGGCCTGATCGGCATGCGCGAACGCGTGCGCCTGGTCGGCGGGACGCTGGAGGCCGGACCCGCCGCGGGCGGCGGTTTCCGGGTGAGCGCGCGCCTGCCGCTGGGCGGTGAACGGTGAGGCCGGCGAGGCCCCGCCCGGCCCGGCTCCAGTTCCCCCGCCCGGCCCGGCTCCAGTTCCCCCGCCCGGCCTCCCCGGGGGCCGGCCGCACACCCGCACGGCCGCGCACCCGCACGGCCGCCCCGCCGCTCCGCACACGGCCGCCCGCGCGCGCAGACCGCGCACCGGGCACGGCAGAAGGGACCTCCCGCCCATGACGATCCGCGTGATGCTCGTCGACGACCAGGCGCTGCTCCGCGCCGGCTTCCGGATGGTGCTCCAGGCACAGGACGACATGGAGGTCGTCGCGGAGGCCGGCGACGGCCTCGAGGCCCTGGAAGTGCTGCGCTCCACCCGGGCGGACGTGGTCCTGATGGACGTGCGGATGCCCCGCATGGACGGCGTCGAGGCCACCGCCGAGATCTGCCGAGGGGCCTCCGGCGACGGCCCGGGCGCGCCGAAGGTCCTCATCCTGACCACCTTCGACCTCGACGAGTACGCGTTCTCCGCCCTGAAGGCGGGCGCCTGCGGCTTCATGCTCAAGGACGTGCCGCCGGCCGAGCTGCTGTCCGCGATCCGGACCGTGCACAGCGGCGACGCGGTCGTCGCGCCGAGCACCACCCGGCGGCTGCTGGACCGCTTCGCCCCGCTGCTGCCCAGCACCGCCGAGCCGGCCGCCGAGGAGCTGGGGCGGCTCACCGAGCGCGAGCGCGAGGTGCTGCTGCAGGTCGCCCAGGGGCTGTCCAACGGGGAGATAGCCGCGCGCCTGTTCGTCTCCGAGGCGACCGTCAAGACCCACGTCGGCCGCATCCTCGCCAAGCTGCACCTGCGCGACCGGGTGCAGGCCGTCGTCCTCGCCTACGAGACCGGCCTCGTCCGGGCCGGCGGCCCCCGCCCCTGACCGGCGGCCCCCGCCCCTGACCGGGGACGCCCGTCCCGATCCCGCCCCACGCCGCCCGCGCCGCCCCTCCCGCCGTCCCTCCCGGCCCCTCCACCGAGGGCGCCGGGACGTGTCGGGCGCTGGCGTAGCATGGCCGGGAACGTCCGGTACCCGCCGCGGACTGGAACGGAAGAGGGCAGGGACCATGACCCGTACCGACGGCACCGAGGACGCCGCGAGCCGCCCCGCACGGCTCGCCGTGGGCGTCGTCGGCGCGGGCCGCGTCGGCACCGCGCTCGCCGCATGCCTGCGGCTGGCGGGCCACCGCCCCGTCGCCGCCTCCGGCGTCTCCGACGCCTCCCGCCGCCGCGCCGAGGCGCTGCTGCCCGGCGTGCCCCTGGTCGAGCCCGCCGAGGTGCTCGCCCGCGCCGACCTCGTCCTGCTGACCGTGCCCGACGACGCCCTGCCGGGCCTGGTCGAGGGGCTGGCGGCGACCGGCGCGGTCCGACCCGGCCAGCTGGTCGTCCACACCTCCGGCCGGTACGGCACGGACGTGCTGGAGCCGGTGGTGCGCGCCGGCGGCCTGCCGCTGGCCCTGCACCCGGTGATGACCTTCACGGGCAGCCCGGTGGACGTGGAGCGCCTGGCCGGCTGCTCGTTCGGCGTGACCGCCCCGGAGGAGCTGCGGCTGGCCGGCGAGGCCCTGGTGGTGGAGATGGGCGGCGAGCCCGAGTGGATCTCCGAGGCCGACCGGCCGCTGTACCACGCGGCCCTGGCGCACGGCGCCAACCACCTGGTCACCCTGGTCGCCCAGTCCCTGGAGATGCTGCGCGGCGCCGGGGTGGGGGCCCCGGACCGGATGCTCGGCCCGCTGCTCGGCGCCGCCCTGGACAACGCGCTGCGCTCCGGCGACGCGGCCCTGACCGGCCCGGTCGCCCGCGGCGACGCCGGCACCGTGCGCACCCACGTCGAGCAGCTGCGCCGCCACGCGCCGCAGACCCTGGCGTCCTACCTCGCCATGGCCCGCACCACCGCCGACCGCGCCCTGGCCGGCGGCACCCTGAAAGCCGAGTCCGCCGAGGCGCTCCTGGACGTCCTCGCAGACGGGAGCCCCCGATGAGCACGCCCGGCGTCGACCTGCTGTACACCGCCGCCGAGCTGCGGTCCCGGCCGCGCCCGCCGGCCGGCCGTGCCGTGGTGATGACCATGGGCGCCCTGCACGCCGGGCACGCCGCGCTGGTCCGGGCGGCCCGCGAGCACGTCGGGGCGGCCGGGCAGGTCGTCGTCACCGTCTTCGTCAACCCGCTGCAGTTCGGCGAGGGCGAGGACCTGGACCGCTACCCGCGCACCCTCGGCGCCGACCTGGAGGTCTGCGCGGACGCCGGCGCGGACGCCGTCTTCGCCCCCTCCGTCGCCGAGGTCTACCCCGGCGGCGACCCGCAGGTGCGGATCACGGCCGGCCCGATGGGGGAGCGGCTGGAGGGCGCCAGCCGGCCCGGCCACTTCGACGGGATGCTCACCGTCGTCGCCAAGCTGCTGCACCTGACCGCGCCGGACACCGCGTTCTTCGGGGAGAAGGACGCCCAGCAGCTGGCCCTGATCCGGCGGATGGCCGCCGATCTGAACTTCCCCGTGGAGGTCGTCGGCGTGCCGACGGTCCGCGAGGCCGACGGGCTCGCCCTGTCCAGCCGCAACGCCTACCTGTCCGAGGCCGGGCGCGCCTCCGCCCTCGCCCTCTCCCGGGCCCTGTTCGCCGGACGCGACGCCCGCGCGGGCGGCCCCAAGGAGATCAGGGCCGCCGCCCGCGCCGTCCTGGACGACGCCGCCCGCCTGGACCCGCCGGTGATGCTGGACTACCTGGCGCTGGTCGACCCGGCCGACTTCACCGACGCCGCCGAGGACCACACCGGCCCGGCCGTCCTGGCCGTCGCCGCCCGGGTCGGCACCACCCGCCTGATCGACAACGTCCCCCTCGACCTGGGAGCCCCCCGATGACCGGCATACGCCTGACCGCGCCCGACCCCGGGTGGGCGATCGACGCCGACGTGGTCGTCGTCGGTTCCGGCGTCGCCGGGCTGACCGCCGCCCTGCGCTGCTCCGCGGCCGGCGCCCGCACCGTGGTCGTCACCAAGGCCCGCCTCGACGACGGCTCCACCCGCTGGGCCCAGGGCGGCATCGCCGCCGCCCTCGGCGAGGGCGACACCCCCGAGCAACACCTGGACGACACCCTGGTCGCCGGCGCCGGACTGTGCGACGAGGACGCGGTGCGGCTGCTGGTCACCGAGGGCCCGGCCGCCGTGCGGCGGCTCATCGCCACCGGCGCGGCCTTCGACACCGGCGCCGACGGCGAGATCCTGCTGACCCGCGAGGGCGGCCACCACCGCCGCCGCATCGCGCACGCCGGCGGCGACGCCACCGGCGCCGAGATCTCCCGCGCCCTGGTCAAGGCCGTCCACGAAACGGGCATCGAGACGATCGAGGACGCCCTCGTCCTGGACCTGCTCACCGACGACGCCGGCCGCGCGGCCGGCGTCACCCTGCACGTCATGGGCCAGGGTCAGCGCGACGGCGTCGGCGCCGTCCACGCCCGCGCCGTGGTGCTGGCCACCGGCGGCATGGGCCAGGTGTTCTCCTCCACCACCAACCCGGCCGTCTCCACCGGCGACGGCGTGGCGCTGGCGCTGCGCGCCGGGGCCGAGGTCTCCGACCTGGAGTTCGTGCAGTTCCACCCCACCGTGCTGTGGCTGGGCCCGGACGCCGAGGGCCAGCAGCCGCTGGTCTCGGAGGCGGTGCGCGGCGAGGGCGCCCACCTGGTCGACGCCGACGGGGTGCGCTTCATGGCCGGGCAGCACGAGATGGCCGAACTGGCCCCGCGCGACATCGTCGCCAAGGGCATCATGCGCCGCATGCGCGAGACCGGCGCCGAGCACATGTACCTCGACGCCCGGCACTTCGGGCGGCGGATGTGGGAGGAGCGCTTCCCCACCATCCTGGCCGCCTGCCGCGCCCACGGCATCGACCCGGTGACCGAGCCGGTCCCGGTCGCCCCCGCCGCGCACTACGCCAGCGGCGGCGTCCGCACCGACCTGCACGGCCGCACCACCGTCGAGGGCCTGTACGCCTGCGGCGAGGTGGCCTGTACCGGCGTGCACGGCGCGAACCGCCTGGCCTCCAACTCCCTGCTGGAGGGCCTGGTCTTCGCCGAGCGGATCGCCGACGACGTCACCGCCCGCCTCGCCGGCGGTGGCCTCCCCGCCCGCCCCGCCACCGGACCGGACGGCCCCGCCCGCCCCGCCACCGGGCCCGCCCCGCGCACCTGCCCGCTGCCCGCCCCGGACACCCGCCACGAGATCCAGCGGACCATGACCGCCGGCGCCGGGGTGCTGCGCAGCGCCCGGAGCCTGGAGCGGGCCGCCGCCGGCCTGGACGCACTGCACGAACGGGCCGCCCGGGAGCCGGAGGGCGGCGCCCGCGCCGCCGAGCCGTGCGTGGAGACCTGGGAGGCGGCCAACCTGCTCCTGGTCGCCCGGGCGCTGGTCGCCGCCGCCCGCCGCCGGGAGGAGACCCGCGGCTGCCACTGGCGCGAGGACCGCCCCGACCGCGACGACGCCGCCTGGCGCCGGCACCTCCTCCTGCGCCTGGACGGGGACGGCACCTTGGTCGTCGGCTCCACCGGCACCCACGCACTTCCCCCCGCAACGCACCGAACGACCCCCGGCAGCGCCGGCACGCCCCAGTAGCGCCGACACACCCCAGTAGGGAGCCCCACCCGTGACCACCTCCGACCGCCCACAGTCCCCGGACCTCCCCCTGCTGCCGCCCGACGGCGGGGGCTGCGGCGACGGCTGCGGCTGCGCCGCGGGAGACGGGCAGGACCAGGACCTGCCGGAGTGCGGGCTCGACCCCGACCTGGCGGCCCTGCTCGCCCAGGCCGGGCTGGACCCCCTCCTGGTCGAGGACATCGCCCACATGGCCGTCGAGGAGGACCTCGACGGCGGCGTCGACGTCACCACCGTGGCCACCATCCCCGCCGACGCGGTCTCCACCGCCGACTTCACCGCCCGCGAGGCCGGCACCGTGGCCGGGCTGCGGGTCGCCGAGGCCGTGCTGTCGGTGGTGTGCACCGACGAGTTCGAGGTCGAGCGGCACGTCGAGGACGGCGACCGGGTCGAGGCCGGGCAGAAGCTGCTGTCGGTCACCGCCCGCACCCGCGACCTGCTCACCGGCGAGCGCAGCGCCCTGAACATCCTGTGCCGGCTCTCCGGGGTGGCCACCGCCGCCCGCGCCTGGGCCGACGTCCTGGAGGGCACGGGCGCCAAGGTCCGCGACACCCGCAAGACCACTCCCGGGCTGCGGGCCCTGGAGAAGTACGCGGTGCGCTGCGGCGGCGGCGTCAACCACCGCATGTCGCTGTCGGACGCCGCGCTGGTCAAGGACAACCACGTGATCGCGGCCGGCGGCGTCGCCGAGGCGTTCAAGGCGGTGCGCGCCACCTTCCCCGACCTGCAGATCGAGGTCGAGGTGGACACCCTCGAGCAGATCCCCCCGGTGCTGGACGCGGGCGCCGACCTGATCCTGCTGGACAACTTCACCCCCGAGCAGACCGCCGAGGCCGTCGCCCTGGTGGCAGGCCGGGCCGCCCTGGAGTCCTCCGGCCGCCTGACCCTGGACAACGCCCGCGCCTACGCGGCCACCGGCGTCGACTACCTCGCGGTGGGGGCCCTCACCCACTCCTCCCCGATCCTCGACATCGGCCTGGACCTGCGGGCGGAGCGGGACTGATGCTGCTCACCATCGACGTCGGCAACACCCACACCGTCCTCGGCCTGTTCGACGGCGACGAGATCGTCGAGCACTGGCGGATCTCCACCGACCCCCGCCGCACCGCCGACGAACTCGCCGTCCTCATGCAGGGCCTGATGGGCATGCACCCGCTGCTCGGCGAGGAGCTGGGCGACGGCATCGACGGCATCTCCATCTGCTCCACCGTGCCGTCGGTGCTGCACGAGCTGCGCGAGGTCACCCGCCGCTACTACGGCGACGTGCCCTCGGTCCTGGTCGAGCCCGGCATCAAGACCGGCGTGCCGATCCTGATGGACAACCCCAAGGAGGTGGGGGCCGACCGCATCATCAACGCGCTGGCCGGCATCCACCTCTACGGCGGCCCGTGCATCGTCGTCGACTTCGGCACCGCCACCACCTTCGACGCCGTCTCCGCCCGCGGCGAGTACGCGGGCGGCGCCATCGCGCCGGGCATCGAGATCTCGGTGGACGCACTGGGCGCGCGCGGCGCCCAGCTGCGCAAGATCGAGCTGGCCCGGCCGCGCAGCGTCATCGGGAAGAACACCGTCGAGGCCATGCAGTCCGGCATCCTGTACGGCTTCGCCGGGCAGGTCGACGGCCTGGCCACCCGGATGGCGGCCGAACTGGCCGACGACCCCGAGGACGTGACGGTGATCGCCACCGGCGGGCTGGCCCCGCTGGTGCTGCGCGAGTCCACGGTGATCGACGTGCACGAGCCGTGGCTGACCCTGGTCGGCCTGCGCCTGGTGTACGAGCGCAACATCTCCACCACCTGAGGTCCGCCGCAGCGCAACCTCCCGGCCGCTTCGCGAGTCACACCGGTGCACGGTCGTGACGGTGGAGGGTGGTTCGTGGTGCACGGTTTCAGGAGAGCGGCCGCGGGAGCGGCGGTCGGGGCGGTCGCGGCGGCCGCGGTGCTGGCCGGCCCGCCCGGCGCGGCGGCCGAGGCGCAGCCGGGGGGCGGTGAGCTGACGCTCACCGCCTCGGGCAAGGTCTACGTCCCGGCGGACGCGCCGAGGGCCGAGCGGTACGAGGTCGAGCTCAACCTCACCCGCGTCCCCGACGGCGCCGAGGACCCCCTGGCGAAGGACGTCGAGCTGACGATCGACGTCTCCGAACTCGCCGGTACCGTCGAGATCGGCGACGTCGGCGGCGGCTGCGCCAGGAGCGGCACGGAGAAGGTGGTCTGCTCCTTCTCCTCGATCGACGGGCTGACCACGGTGCACCCGTTCCAGGTGTCCGCGGCGAAGGGCGCCCGGGCGGGCAGCAGCGCCGCGGTCGGGCTCACCGCCACCTCCTCGAACTCCCCGACGGTCGAAGCCTCCACGACCTTCGTCGTCGGCGCCCCGGCGCTCGAGACGGCCGAGGCGACCCGCGTGGACGGCGTGCGGCCGGGCTCGGTCCTGAAGGTCCCCGTCGCACTGCGCAACAGCGGCAACCTGCCCACCGGGGGAGGCGTGGGCCTGCTGCTGTACGGCACCGAGGGCCTGAACATCGCCCGCTCCCACTCCAACTGCCGCTACCAGCCGCGCGAGGACCTCTCCGCCGCCTGGTGCTCCTTCGACACCGACATCGCCCCCGGCGCCGCGTACGAGACCGCCGCCCCGCTGGAGTTCGCCACCGCCGGGTCCCTGATGTACGGCTCGGTGAACTACCAGGTCTGGTCCCTGGACGGCCCGGCGCCCTACGGCTTCCGGGAGGCGGACTACACCGAGGCCGGCAAGGGCGCGGAACTCGCCCTGGAGCCCGCCTCCGGAGGCTCGTACGACCGCTTCGGCGGGTACGTCGACGTCCGCGCCGACAACCGCGCCGACTACGCGGCGGTCGGCGCGGACGCGCGGGGCAGGGTCGGGGAGGAGGTCACCGTCGAGGTCTCGGCGAAGAACCTCGGCCCCGGGACGATGCTGCTCGGCGGCCGCGAGGTCCACGACTCCGGGACCCTGGTGTTCACCCCGCCGCCGGGCACCACCGTCGTGAGCAACCCCTTCCCCGGCGAGGACGACCCCTGGACCTGCGCGCCGGGGAAGCCCGGCGCGGCCTCGTACACCTGCGCCCTGGACCCGGACCTGTCGGTCGGGGAGAGCCACCCCTTCACCTTCGTCCTGCGTCTTGACGAGAAGGCGAAGGACGCCGAGGGCACCGTCGAGGTGCGGCCGAACGCCAAGTACCCGACGCACGACGACGAGCGGTCCAACGACACCGCGAAGGTGACCGTCTCCACCACCGGCTCCGGCGGCCCCGGCTCCTCCGGCGGGAACGGGTCGACGGGCGGCGCCACCGGCGGCTCCACCGGCGGGGACGGCTCCTCCGGCACCTCCTCCGGCACCTCCGGCACGGGCGGGACCACCGGGACCACCGGGACCACCGGGACCACCGGCGGTGGCCTGGCTGCCACCGGCGCGGGCGGCGCGCCGCTGTACGCCGCGGCGGCCGTCGCGGCCCTCGGGCTGGGCGGCGCCGCGGTGTTCGCCGTCCGCCGCCGCAGGGCCTCCTGAACCCCGCCCCGTCCGGCCCCCGCGCCACCCGGTCCGTCCGGGCGGCGCAGGGGCCGGACGCACATCGACTACGGACTATCAGGAAATAACGGACACGCCGTAACCAACGTCACGTTCCGGTGTAATTGCTGACGTAGATTCGGGCCATGCCCACGCCACACGGGTCGCGAGGCGGCATGGCCTTCAGCGCGGATGAGCTGCGCGTGCTCAGGCGGGCCCTCGCGAATGCCCTGCACATCACCCAGGTCCCCCAGCAGCTCCCGGTGCCGGTGCCCCTGCGCTCCGCCCCCTCCCGGGGGGCCGGCCCGGTCCCGCACCCCTCCGGCCGCGACGAGCTCCAGGAGTACCTGAGGCTCGCCGAGGCGGTGGACGAGGCGGTCCACGAGAGCAAGAGGATGCGCGGCTTCCTCCTCGACGACCTGGCCCGCTACCGCGACGCCCTGCCCGGAGCCGCCGCCGGCTACCTGCAGCGCCTGCGGGACGCCATCGCCGGCGGGTACGTCCCCGCCCCCGACGACCTGGCCGCGCTGCGCGTCCTGCGCGCCCTGCCGTGCAGCCCCGCGGAGCACGCCCGCCGCGGCGGGCTGCTGCGCAGGGCGTACGCCCTGGCCGAGAACGACGTGCGGACGCGGCTGGCCGGCGACCGCCCGCGGCAGCACGCGCCGGTCCGGCCCCGCACTCCCGCCCTCTCCGAGCTCTCCGGGGCCGTCCCGGCCGGCGCGGGGCGGCGCAGGTCCAAGGCGTTCGACCTGCTGGTGCCGGTCGCGGCCGACCGGGAGCCGCCGCACGGCCCCGAGGCCCCCGACGGGCCCGGCCCCGCCCCCTCGCCCGGCCCCGGCGGGCCCTCCCGGCGCACCCCCACCCCGGCCGAGATCTGGCCGCCGCGCCGCGGCCCCCGCCCGTCCCGGCCCGAGGTGCCCGTGCCGCCGGAGGAGCGGGCCACCGGCTGAACGGCGGAGCGGACCCGCCGCGGACCCGCCGCGGACGGAACCGAAACGAGGGCCCGCCGGGGTGCGCGCACCGGACACCCGGTGCGGGCACCCCGGCGGGCCCGTCCGCGTGTGCTCCGCCACACCCCGGCCTCCTCCGGGGCGCCCGGGGGCATGTCCGTCGGTGAGCATCCCCGGGCTCTCGATACCCTTGGAGCCGTGACAGACCAGAGTGCCTCCGCCGCCGCCCAGGACGATCACCTCCCCGAGCAGATGCGGGTCCGGCGCGAGAAGCTGGACCGGCTGCGCGCAGCCGGCGTCGACCCCTACCCGGTCGCCTTCCCGCGCACGACCACCATCGCCGACCTGCGGGCCGCGCACCCCGACCTCGCCCCCGACACCGCCACCGGCGTGCGGGTGGGCGTCACCGGCCGGGTCGTGCTGAGCCGCACCGGCGGCAAACTCTGCTTCGCCACCCTCCGGGACGGCTCCGGCGACATCCAGGTCATGATCGCCCTGGACAGGGTCGGCGCGGAGCGCCTGGCCGACTGGAAGTCCGACATCGACCTCGGCGACCACGTCGGCATCGAGGGCGAGGTCGTCACCTCCCGGCGAGGCGAGCTGTCCGTCATGGCCGACAGCTGGACGCTGACCTCCAAGTGCCTGCGGCCCCTGCCGGAGAAGCACAAGGGCCTGACCGACCCCGAGGCCCGGGTCCGCCAGCGCTACGTGGACCTGATCGTCAACCCCGAGGCGCGGGAGATGCTGTACCTGCGCAGCAGGGTCGTCCGCTCGATCCGCCGCACCTACGAGGAGCGCGGCTACACCGAGGTCGAGACGCCGATGCTGCAGCCGGTGCACGGCGGCGCCAACGCCCGCCCGTTCGTCACGCACATCAACGCGTACGACATGGACCTGTACCTGCGCATCGCCACCGAGCTGTACCTGAAGCGGCTGGTGGTCGGCGGCGCCGAGAAGGTCTTCGAGATCAACCGCAACTTCCGCAACGAGGGCGCCGACGCGACCCACAACCCCGAGTTCACCGCCCTGGAGTCCTACGAGGCCTACGGCGACTACAACACCCAGGCCGAGCTGATCCGCGACATCATCGTCAACGCGGCCCGCGACGCCCTGGGCACCACGGTCGTCCGCGGCAAGGACCCGCACGGGGTCGAGCACGAGTTCGACCTGGCCGAGCCGTGGTCGGAGATCACCGTCTACGGCGGGATCTCCGAGCGCCTGGGCGAGGAGGTCACCCCCGAGACCTCCGTCGAGAAGCTGCGCAAGCTCGCCGACGCCGCGGGCGTGCCCTACGAGACCCAGTGGGGCCACGGCCAGATCGTCCTGGAGATGATCGAGCGGCTCCTCGAGGAGAACACGGTCACGCCGACCTTCATCAAGGACTACCCGACCGAGGTCTCCCCGCTGACCCGGCAGCACCGCTCGGTGCCCGGCGTGGCCGAGAAGTGGGACCTGGTGATCCTCGGCACCGAGCTGGGCACCGCCTACTCGGAGCTGATCGACCCGGTCGAGCAGCGGGCCAGGCTGACCGCCCAGTCGCTGCTGGCGGCCGGCGGCGACCCGGAGGCCATGCAGCTCGACGAGGACTTCCTGAGGTCCCTGGAGTACGCGATGCCCCCGACCGGTGGCCTCGGACTGGGCGTGGACCGCCTGGTGATGCTGCTGACCGGAAAGAACATCAGGGAGACGGTCCTGTTCCCCCTGGTGAAGCCCGAAGGAGCGTAAGAGCCATGGAGTACGTGTCCGCGTTGCTGCCCTCCGCCGTGATGGCGGTCGCCTTCGTCGCGCTGATCGTGACGATCGTCAAGAACCAGGGCGGTGCCAACAAGGCCAAGGAGGACGCGGCGGTCGACGCCGCCTTCGCCGAGGCCGAGGCGACCCGTGCGGCGCGCGACACGGGGGGCGGATCCTCCGCCTGACCGCCGCCGTCCCCGTCCCCGTCCCCGTCCCCGAAGAGCCCCGGCCCCGGCCGGGGCTCTTCGGCGTTCGCCCCCTCCGGACAGGAGAAAGCACCATTCTGGACATTTACCTTCTAGTATTTTCTTTGTGACGCGGCGACTCGGTGAACTGGAAGACGCGGTGATGACGCGGGTGTGGGAGTGGAACCGCCCGGTCACCGTCCGGGAAGTCCTCGAAGGACTCGGCCCGGAACGCCCCCTCGCCTACACGACCGTGATGACGGTAATGGACAACCTCCACCGCAAGGGATGGCTGCGCAGGGAACGCATTGGGCGCGCCTATCGCTATGAGGCGGTTTCCACGCGCGCCGCCTACTCGGCGGCCCTGATGAACGAGGCGTGGTCGACGAGCGACAACCCGGCCGCCGCGCTCGTCCACTTCTTCGGCATGATGTCGCCGGAACAGCTCGGGGCCCTGCGGGACGCATTGCGCGTCGTGCAGCCGGAAGCACCCGCCGAGCATCCCGGCGGCGGCGGGCGATAGCGTCGGGTCATGGAAATCACCGTCCGGCGTGCCCGAACCAGCGACGTTCCGGCGGTCCGTCGCCTCCTCGACGACTATGTGCGCAACCGTATCCTGCTCGACAAGGCGACAGTGACGCTTTACGAGGACATCCAGGAGTTCTGGGTCGCCGAACGGGACGACGACGCCGAGGTCGTCGGCTGCGGGGCCCTGCACGTGATGTGGGAGGACCTGGCCGAGGTCCGCACGCTGGCCGTCGATCCCGCGCTGCACGGCCACGGTATCGGCCACCTGTTGCTCAACAAGCTTCTGCAGACCGCCCGCTGGCTGGGTGTGCGACGCATTTTCTGCCTCACCTTCGAAGTCGAGTTCTTCTCCGGGCACGGCTTCGTCGAGATCGGCGAGACCCCGGTCGGCCACGATGTCTACTCCGAGCTCCTGCGTTCCTATGACGAGGGCGTCGCGGAGTTCCTCGGTCTCGAACGGGTGAAGCCGAACACCCTGGGCAACACCCGCATGCTCCTGCATCTGTGATCCCTATGTCCGAATGGCGCCCTACGGCCCCGCGCGCGGCGGGCCGATCCGTGCAGGGGGTTTGAATTTTCGCGCCAAAAGCGGTTTCCTTTTACCGGTAATCCGTTTTCGAAGAAAGGCAAGCCGGTGGCACAGAAGGTCCAGGTCCTTCTTGTTGACGACCTCGACGGCGTCGAGGCCGACGAGACCGTGACGTTCGCTCTCGACGGTGTCACCTACGAGATCGACCTCACCACGGCCAACGCGGACAAGCTGCGCGGCCTCCTCAACCCCTACGTGGAGAAGGGCCGCAAGACCGGCGGGCGCACCGCCCGCGGCCGCGGCCGCGGCGCCGCACGCGGAGCCGGCTCCGGTTCCGCGCAGGACACCGCGAAGATCCGCGCCTGGGCGAAGGAGAACGACCTCGAGGTCAACGACCGCGGGCGCGTCCCGGCCAAGGTCCGCGAGGCCTACGAGAAGGCCCACGCCTGACGGTTCCGGGCGGTCCGCCGCCCGGGCGGCGGGAAGAGCCGCACACGGTGGCAGGCGGTCGCCAGCGCGGCCACCAGCCGTACGAGGTCGGGGGCCCCGCCCCCCGTCCCCCACGCCCGGGCCGGCCCCGGGTGCCCCGGGCACCCCGGGGGCCCGGCGAGGGCGGGCAGCGGAACGGGCCGATCCCCGTCCCCCTCCCCGCCGCGCCGGGCGAGGGGAGGCCTGACCCAGAACGGCTCCCCGGGGCCGCGGGCGGCGCCGGGCAGGGCCGGGGCGGGCATCGACCCGCCGCGCCCCAGGGCCACCAGGTCCAGGGAGACCCCGCCCCACTCCAGCCAGTCGAGCAGCCCGGGCAGCTCCTCCGCGCCGCCGGGGGCGACCAGCAGCCGCATCCTGGCCCCGTGCCGCACCACCGGCCCGGCCGCCGGGCCGGGCAGCCGGCCGAGCACCTCGTCCCCGGCCGCGGCGGGCACCTCCAGCACGTCGAAGCGCACGCCGGTCGCCAGGTGCGGACGCCCCGGACCCGAACCCGGACCCGAACCCGGACCACCCGGACCCGGGGTCGCGGGCCAGCCCAGGCGCGCCCCGTACCAGGCCGCCGCGTCCGCCGCATCCTGCTCGGTCGCCGACACACCCTGAGCAACTGCCGACTTGCGCCCCGGTTACGCTTGGTGCCGGAGGGGATACCGCCGGTACCGGCCCGCATGGACCTGCGGTGGGCGGGGGTAGGACTCCGAACACACGGAAAACACGGGGCGGACGACCGGCGTTCGCCACGGGCGTACTGAATGACAGTGCATCCGGTTGGCCTGCGGGAACATCAACCCGCACCATCGGGTTGGAGCTGTTGTCGGCTGTTCGGGGGATGAGACCGCGGACGGGTGTCGACGGTTGAAGTGAGCTGTCCCTTCCCCGGGACTAGCATGCGGAAGGACAGGGAGGGGACCGTCCCCGATCTGCCTGACCGCTCTGAGGAGCGATTAACGATGTTCGAGAGGTTCACCGACCGTGCGCGGCGGGTTGTCGTCCTGGCTCAGGAAGAAGCCCGGATGCTCAACCACAACTACATCGGGACCGAGCACATCCTCCTGGGCCTGATCCACGAGGGTGAGGGTGTCGCTGCGAAGGCACTGGAGAGCCTCGGGATCTCGCTCGAGGCGGTCCGCCAGCAGGTGGAGGAGATCATCGGCCAGGGCCAGCAGGCCCCGTCCGGTCACATCCCCTTCACTCCCCGCGCCAAGAAGGTGCTGGAGCTCTCGCTGCGCGAGGCCCTCCAGCTCGGCCACAACTACATCGGGACCGAGCACATCCTGCTCGGCCTCATCCGCGAGGGCGAGGGCGTCGCCGCCCAGGTCCTCGTGAAGCTGGGCGCCGACCTGAACCGGGTGCGGCAGCAGGTCATCCAGCTGCTCTCCGGCTACCAGGGCAAGGAGGCCGCCACTTCCGGCGGGCCGGCCGAGGGCACCCCCTCGACCTCCCTGGTCCTGGACCAGTTCGGCCGCAACCTGACGCAGGCCGCCCGCGAGTCCAAGCTCGACCCGGTCATCGGGCGCGAGAAGGAGATCGAGCGGGTCATGCAGGTGCTGTCCCGCCGCACCAAGAACAACCCCGTCCTCATCGGCGAGCCCGGCGTCGGCAAGACCGCCGTCGTGGAGGGCCTGGCCCAGGCCATCGTCAAGGGCGAGGTCCCCGAGACCCTGAAGGACAAGCAGCTCTACACCCTCGACCTCGGCGCCCTGGTCGCCGGCTCCCGCTACCGCGGTGACTTCGAGGAGCGGCTGAAGAAGGTCCTGAAGGAGATCCGCACCCGCGGCGACATCATCCTGTTCATCGACGAGCTCCACACCCTGGTGGGTGCGGGCGCCGCCGAGGGCGCGATCGACGCCGCCAGCATCCTCAAGCCGATGCTGGCCCGCGGCGAGCTGCAGACCATCGGCGCCACCACGCTCGACGAGTACCGCAAGCACCTGGAGAAGGACGCCGCCCTCGAGCGCCGCTTCCAGCCCATCCAGGTCGCCGAGCCGTCGCTGCAGCACACCATCGAGATCCTCAAGGGCCTGCGCGACCGGTACGAGGCGCACCACCGCGTCTCCATCACCGACGCCGCGCTGGTCTCGGCCGCCACCCTGGCCGACCGCTACATCTCCGACCGCTTCCTCCCGGACAAGGCGATCGACCTGATCGACGAGGCCGGCTCCCGGATGCGCATCCGCCGCATGACCGCGCCGCCGGACCTGCGCGAGTTCGACGAGAAGATCGCCGACGTGCGCCGGGACAAGGAGTCCGCGATCGACTCGCAGGACTTCGAGAAGGCCGCCTCCCTGCGCGACAAGGAGAAGCAGCTCCTCGCGCAGAAGGCGAAGCGGGAGAAGGAGTGGAAGGCCGGCGACATGGACGTCGTCGCCGAGGTGGACGAGGAGCTGATCGCCGAGGTCCTGGCCACGGCCACCGGCATCCCGGTCTTCAAGCTCACCGAGGAGGAGTCCTCGCGCCTGCTGCGCATGGAGGACGAGCTCCACCGCCGCGTCATCGGCCAGGAGGACGCCATCAAGGCGCTCTCCCAGGCGATCCGCCGCACCCGCGCCGGCCTGAAGGACCCCAAGCGTCCCGGCGGCTCGTTCATCTTCGCCGGCCCCTCCGGCGTCGGTAAGACCGAGCTGTCCAAGACGCTGGCGGAGTTCCTCTTCGGTGACGAGGACGCGCTCATCCAGCTCGACATGTCGGAGTTCGGCGAGAAGCACACCGTCTCGCGGCTCTTCGGCTCGCCCCCCGGCTACGTCGGCTACGAGGAGGGCGGCCAGCTCACCGAGAAGGTGCGCCGCAAGCCGTTCTCCGTCGTCCTCTTCGACGAGGTCGAGAAGGCCCACCCGGACATCTTCAACTCGCTGCTGCAGATCCTGGAGGACGGTCGCCTGACCGACTCCCAGGGCCGGGTCGTGGACTTCAAGAACACGGTCATCATCATGACCACCAACCTCGGCACCCGGGACATCTCCAAGGGCTTCAACCTCGGCTTCGCGGCCGCGGGCGACGTCAAGACCGGGTACGAGCGGATGAAGGCCAAGGTCGGCGAGGAGCTCAAGCAGCACTTCCGCCCCGAGTTCCTCAACCGCGTCGACGACATCGTGGTGTTCCACCAGCTGTCCGAGGAAGACATCATCAAGATCGTCGACCTCATGGCCGCCAAGGTGGACGAGCGCCTCAAGGACCGCGACATGGGCCTGGAGCTGCGCCCGGAGGCCAAGAAGCTGCTCGCCAAGAAGGGCTACGACCCGATCCTGGGCGCCCGGCCGCTGCGCCGGACGATCCAGCGGGAGATCGAGGACAGCCTGTCCGAGAAGATCCTCTTCGGCGAGCTGCGCCCCGGCCACATCGTCGTCGTGGACGTCGAGGGCGAGGGCGAGGACAAGAAGTTCACCTTCACCGGCGAGGAGAAGGCGACCCTGCCCGACACCGCGGCCGTCGCGGGCGCCGGCGGCCCGGACCTCACCAAGGGCTGACGGCCCCGGCGCCACCCGCCCCGCGGGAGGCGCCACAGCGAACGGGGGCGGCCCCGGACCTCCGGAAGAGGTCCGGGGCCGCCCCCGTTTCCCGCGTTCCCCGTCCGGGCCCCCGCCGACGGCACGTGTTCAGCAGGCATTCGGTGCCCCTGCCGCAGCCCGGACTCCGGCCGACCGCCGGGCGTCGAGTGCGGCTTCGGGCGACGGGTCGGGTACGAGGACGCCCATCAGGCGGCACCAGGCCCTGGTACGCCCGCTTCCGATGTCCAGGGACCAGGCGGAGGCCAGCTCCTGGACGATCCCGAGGCCGCGGCCGTCCTCCGCCACGGCCGGGGGCAGGTCCGTGCGGGTCCGCAGCTCGGGCCGTGACCGGCAGCCGCCGTCGACAACCGTGATCTCCACCTCCGCACACCCCGTCGGGCCGGTCTCCCAGCCCATGGCCAGTACCAGAGGAGGACTCCCGTGCCGGAAGGCATTGGTGGCCAACTCGGAGCAGACCAGTCCGACGTGCTCCGGCAACTCATCACCCCGCAGATCGGACACCGCGACGGTCGCCGCCTCCCGGGCAGCCCGGGCGGCCCGGGGGCTGAAAGGCAGGGACATGATCAGGTGGCCCCGAGGTTGGACGGCGGAGCAGTGATCCACGCTCTCGACTCCTTTCGCACTGAGCCCGTGGCCTCCGAGGCTCGGGCGGATTGGGCCCAGTGAACTGCCCATGGGGCCGCGCAGGGGACTCCGTGAGGTGACTCCATGTTGGAGTCGCGTTGCGGAGAGTGTCTCTAGGATGGAGGGCCGCTGCCTCGGGGGCTTTGATGGAAAACCACTCGCAGGATCCGCATGACGTCGTAGCCGGGCTTCTCGACGATCAACGGTTGCTCGCCGCCTGCGCGGAGCGGGACATGGGTGCCCTCTTCCGCATGCTCAACCACAGAGGTGTCAGCACACGCCGGATCGCTGCCGCCGTGGACCTCTCACAGGGACGGCTCTACGACTACATGAACGGTCGTACCCGTGTGGAGAAGCTTGCTCTGTTCGAGAAGATCGCGGATGCCTTCCATATCCCCGGCCACCTGCTCGGCCTCGCCCGTCGCCCCTGGGAACCGCAGGCTGTAGAGCCGCAGCACCAGGAAACCGGCTCGGTTCCGGCCGGTGAAGGCCTGGTAGCCGTGGAAGCCTTCCGGAACGCGGACCGCCGGGCAGGAGGAGGTCGGCTGTACACGGCGGTGACACAACACCTCGGCAGTCATGTGGCTCCACGGCTGGTCAGCGCTTCCGGCGGACCGCACGTCTTCGCGGAAGCGGCTGCCCTCACGGAGATGGCGGGCTGGATGGCCCACGACTCCGGAAACGACGACCTCGCGGGCCGGCGCTTCGCCCGTGCGCTTCCCCTTGCCCGTGCATCCGGTGACCTGCCGCTGGCCGCGAACATCACTGCGAGCAGCAGCCACCTCGCGCTCCAGGGCGGGGATCCGGCCGTCGCCGTGCACTGGGCCCGGACCGGCCTGGACATCGTCGGCCGAACTCCACGGCCCGCCTCACTCATGGCCCGCCTGCACGCCATGCTGGCACGTGCGCTGGCGGCGGCAGGCCAGCACGAACCGGCGGTCCGCGAACTCGGAAAAGCCCACGACGACATCGAGGCGCCGACGAGCCCCCATGACCCGTGGCTCAGCCCCTTCGACGCGGCCGCACTGGCAGGGGAGGCCGCAATGGTCCTGCGGGACCTCGGACAGTACGACGCCGCACTGCGCCACGCGGAACGCGCGGTCGTGCTGCGCGAGGAGGGGCGGGTGCGTTCCCTCGCGCTCTGCCGGATCACGCTTGTCGACATCCACGTTCACCGGAACGATCTCGACGCGGCTCTCCACGCCGGCCGTCACCTGCTGACCACCGACCCTGCTCTCGCCTCGGTGCGCGTTGTCCACCAACTGCACGAACTGCGAAGGCTGCTGGAAACGAGGCGCGCATACCGGCCTGTCCGGAAATACCTCGAACACTTCGACGAGGCAAGGCGGACAAGAATGCTGCTGCTGGCCGACATCATCACGCCGTCCCGGGGAGGCACCCCTTGACGAGGCCCACACCCGCTGACCCCGAGGCCTGGAACGCCTACCTCGCAGAGGGCAATGCCACTCAACCGCGCAAGCGAGTCGCCGCCGATGTCCTGCTGCGCGATCCCGCCGGACGGGTCCTCCTGGTCAAGCCGACCTACAAGCCCGGCTGGGACCTGCCCGGAGGCATGGCCGAGGCCAATGAGCCACCGCACGAGGCAGCAGTACGGGAGCTCCGCGAAGAACTGGGGTTGACGATCACCCTGCACGCCCTGCTCGTCGTGGACTGGGTACCCCCGCACGGTCCGTGGGACGACCAGGTCTCCTTCGTCTTCGACGCGGGGACCGTCGGCCACGCCCGGGCCTCCGGGCTGAAGCCCCAGGACGGGGAACTCTCCGAGGTGGCATTCGTGCTGCCCGAGCAGGCCGCCGGACTGCTCCCATCCCGGCTGCGCCGCCGCTTTGAGACGGCGGTACGAGCACTCACCACCGGCCGCCCCACCTACCTGCACGACACACAACCGGTCTGGCCGGCGGAACCCGCCCGTCGGGAACCTTTGGAGCAGCCGTGAATTCCGCACGCCGCCGGCAGGACGTGAAGGCGGAAGCCCACCGGTTCAATCCGGCCCTGGCGGATCTGCAGAAACAGGCCGAGGCTCGTGCCGAGCTGGACGCCTGCATCGCCGATCACCTGGCGCGCACCGATTCCGGCGTCAGTCCTGAAGAGCGGTGACCTCCGTTCCGGGAAGATCCTCCCGGGCCCGGCTCACGGATTCCGGAGGAACCTCCAGGCGGCTCAGAGCGGGGAACAGGCGGGGAAGCAGAGGAAGGTCCCCGTCCTCGTCCACGTCGTGCAGGAAGAGCGTTCGTACTGTCGGCAGGGGCGGGAGGGATGTTTCGCCCCTGGGCAGTTGTATCCGGAGGGAAAGGAACGACAGGAGCGGAAGCCGCGCGAGCCCCTGCCAGTCGGATGCGGCGAGTTGCTCGCCGCCGGAGCCCAGGCTGAGCCCTTCCAGGGAGCTGAATGCGCCGATACCGGCCAGTTCCCCACCGGACACACGGCGCAGAACGAGTGTTGTCAGCGGGGCGTTCCGGGGAAGCGCGTCCAGGCCTTTCGGGGGAAGTGGCTGGGCGATGACCAGGTTCGTCAGCGAGTTCAGCGAGTCCAGCCCGGTGAGATCTCCTCCGGCTTCCAGGAGTTCGAGGGATTCCGGACCAAGTGGCCCGAGGGGAGTCAGGTCCTCGACCCCGGGACAGAAATAGAGACCGAGCATCCTCAGGCGCGGCAGGCCCACCAGGAATCCGAGATCCTTCAGGGCGGGGTTGTTGTGCAGAACCAGCTGCTCCACGAGGCCGGGGTCGAGGTACCGCTTCAGGACGCCGGGCGGGAGCGGGCCGCCCACCTGCATCCAGGCCCGTCCGCCCATCCCGGCGAGCAGCCGCAGCTCCTCCTCCGACTCGGCAGTGAAGTACAGGCCGTCCTGGCGCAGCCTGGAGATGACCTCCTGGGCGTACAGGCCGGTCTCGTAGCGGCTCCATGCGTGCGTGAGTTGGGCGCGGACCCGCACGTGGGGATGGTCGGTGTAGCGGGCCAGGAGGGGGATCGCGGCCTCGGAGGGGATCAGGGAGGCAGCGACGACCACCGCGTGGGCCTCGTCGTCGGTCAGGCCCTCCGGGCCGGGGAGGAGGCCGAGGACGACGGGGCCGAGGGATGCGAGCGCACGGGCCTCCTCGACGCTGCGCGGGGGTATGAGGGCGGAGGCGCGGTCCTCGACGAGGGTGCGGACGGCCGGGTCGAGTTCGGTGGCGTGCTCCAGGCAGGCCATGGCCAGCAGGTGCAGGCGGGTCCGGTGGGTCTTGACCTTGTCCCCGCGGGCGACGAGCTTCTTCAGCAGGCGGGCGCGTTCGGCGGGGCGGGCGTGGCCGACGGCCATGCGCAGCACGTCCTCCCACTGGTCGTGGTGGGCGTTGCGGACCATGAGGTCGAAGTCGCGCTCCTCCACGGCGGCCTTGGCGCCCAGGTAGTCCTGGAAGGTGCGGTGGACGAAGTCGACGGCGCCCTCGACCGGCTCGCGCAGCAGCCCGCTGCGCACCAGCAGGTGGCGCAGTACCTGTTCCGCGTCGCCCTGCGCGGCGACGTGCGGCATGGCGGGCAGGGCGGCCCCGACCAGGTCGAGGGCGTCCTCGCGGTCCATCTCGGCGCGGCCGTTGCGGATCAGCCAGTAGGCGAGCTTCTGCAGCAGCTGGACCTGCGGTTCCTCGGACAGCTGGATGCCGTCGGGGGAGCCGATGTCCCGCTCGCGGTCGCGCCGGGACAGCAGCATCGACAGCGCCGCGTCGTACAGCTCCTTGCGGCCGTGGGGCAGGTAGCCGCGGCGGTCGCGGTGCAGGGCGCAGACCAGCCCGCACATCAGCGGGTTGGTGGCCAGCCGCCCCAGGTCGGGCTGGGTGCGCACGGCCTCGGTGAGGGAGCGACGGTAGCCGTCGAGGCGCTCCAGTTCCTCCGGGTCGTCGCAGCCGGCGCGGGCCGCGTCGTGCCAGCGCCCGACGAAGGAGACCACGTCGGCGCGGCCCATGGGGGACAGGGTCAGGTCGGTGAAGCCCTCGCCGGCCAGCCAGGAGCCGGTGACGGCCGAGGGGCGGGAGGTGACCAGCCAGCGGTTGCCGGGGCAGGCGATGAGCAGGTCGCGCAGCCACTCGCGGGCCTGCCCGCGCTCCCGCTCCCCGATCTCGTCCAGGCCGTCGACGAGCAGCAGTCCGCGCCCGGCGGACAGCACCCGGTCCGCCCAGCCGGGCGGCTGGGCGGCGGCGAACGGGGTGCGGACGGCGGCGAGGAAGCCGTCGGGGGAGGGCAGCGGCGCGCCGCCGCGGCACAGGGTGCGCAGCGGCAGGACGAACGGCACCCGCCCGCCGCCCCGGGCCCGCCCCTCCCTGGCGGCGGTGACGGCCAGCCACTGCACCAGGGTGGTCTTGCCGGATCCTGCGGCGCCGCGCAGCAGCACCCGGTCGTGGTGCTCCAGCACCTGGTCGGCGGGGCGTGGCGCGCCGGGGCCCGAGGAACCGGCGGCGGGGGCGCCGCCACTGTCGGGGAAGGACCCGGAGGGGACCGGGGAGTGCTCGGGCGCGGTGGCCTCCAGGCTCAGGTAGGCGGTGTCCAGGGGCCAGGCGGCCCGGGAGGGGCCGTGCAGGTCGATGCCGTAGATGGTGAGCGTGGAGTGCTTGGCGGCCACGTACTCGCGGTAGCGGGCCTCGAAGGCCGCGTCGGGGTCGGCGGGGGCCGTGGACAGCTCGTGGACGCTGCCCACGGCCCGGTGCTCCCGCAACGCGTCCCGGAAGCCGTCGGAGTTCAGGAGGGCCCCGACGGGCACGGCCTCGACCCGTGAGTGCTGCCAGTGGTGCGGGTCGGTGCTGACGACCCCGACGAGCGCGTCCCCCGAGAACACGGCCGCGCCGGACATGCCCGCCCAGGGCGATCCGCCGCCGCCCACGACGGGCGCGCCGTGGGCGCTGTCCAGGACGTACCGGCCGCGGATCATGCCGGAGCCGGGCTTGAGCGTGCCGATCAGCTGCTCGCTCTCCAGCCGTCCGTCCGCGTCGCGCTGGGCCCGGGGGAACCCGACGGCCTGACAGTCCGGAAGGGGGTCGAGCGAGGAGGTCACCCCCCAGCGCAGGGGCGCGAAGCGGGCGGAGTCGCCGGGCCGGACGAGGTCGCCGCAGGCGAGGAGGAGCGCCACGTCGTGGGCGGACCAGACGATGTCGCAGGGGGTCTCCCCGCGGCCCCCGGGGACCACGGCGCGCGTCGCCCCGGCGGCCCGGGCCCGGTCGTGGTCGACCACGTGCGCGGCGGTCAGGACCAGGCGGGGGGTGAGGAGGTAGCCGCTGCCCTGCCTGCCACCGGCGAGGACGGCGGCCGTGCGTTCCCTCACCGGGCCCACGTGTGGCCCTCGTCGTCGTGGGCGATCTCCCAGCCCCCTCCGGTGCGCCGGTCCCTGGGCCTGAGGGTGACGGTGACCCGGTGGGTGCGGGTGCGGCCGGCGCCCGCCTCGGCCTCGCCGGAGACCACCCAGGCCTTGACGCCGGTGCGCGCCCTGGCGTCCCGGCGCATCTCGACGGAGAGCTCCAGCTCGATGTCGCCGACCTCGAAACGCAGGTCCTCGCCCGCGCCCAGCTCGGCCGCGGCCATCAGGTCGTCGCGGATGGAGACCACCGCGTCGACGAGTTCGAATCCGTTGCCGGGGCCGTTGCCCGGAGTTTCCTGTGCCATCGCATTCCCCGTGGTCGCCCGCGCGTGTCCTGTTTCACTTTTCCCGCCGGGCCGCCGGTGAGGTCGGCCACAGGGGGCTGAACGTCTACTACCGACTTTAGTGGCGGCCCTCCGGGCGGAGGTGGGATCCGGTCCTTCGCCCGGAGGGCCGCCCCCGTCCTCTGCGGCCCTTGAAGCGGGAGATCGGGGTGTTTCTTCCCGTTTTCGCTGTGTGTATGACTTCTTTTTGTCTTTGTGGATCTATCTGATGATACGAGGAGACTTAGTATTTACGTGATTGATTATTGCTGGTTGCACCGCTTACAACGGTTTCGTCCGTTTGGTTCGACCAGCTCTAGGTGGATTGCCTGTGATCACCCGTTCCGTCCTCCGAAACGCCCGCGTCCAGGCTGCCGTCGCGGCCACCCGCACCGCCGTCCGCAGCACCCGCGTCCAGGCCGGCGCCCTTGCGGCCTGCACCGTGCTCGGCGCCGTCGGCACCAGCGGAGTGGCCCACGCGAGCGGGGCGCAGAGCGTCCTGGGTGTCGGCCCCTCCGCGTCGGTCCTGGCCCGCACGGTCTCCGCCCCGGCGGCCGGGCAGCAGGACACGGTCCCGGGCAAGGAGACGGAGCAGCAGCGCGAGGTCGAGGCCCGCACCGACATCGGCGACGGCTCGCGCGCGTCGCGCGACTCCGGCCGGGCCGCCCTCGGGGCCGGACCGGAGAAGCCCGGGAAGCCCGAGCCGAAGAAGGCCGAGCCGAAGAAGGCGGAGCCGAAGAAGGTCGCACCGAAGAAGGCCGCGCCGAAGCCGGTGAAGCGGACGGGGCCGTCGCCGCAGGGCTGGACCTCGCCCGTCCAGGGCGCGTACCAGCTGTCCGCGAGCTACGCGCAGTCCGGCGGCCGCTGGGCCTCCAAGCACAGCGGCCAGGACTACGCGGTGCCGACCGGCACGGGCATCAACTCCGTCGCGGCCGGCACGGTCGTCACGGCAGGCTGGGGCGGCGCCTACGGCAACAACATCGTCGTGCGCCACAGCGACGGCCACTACAGCCAGTACGCCCACCTGTCGTCGATAGGCGTCAACGTCGGCGAGCGCGTCGGGGCGGGGGAGAGGCTCGGCCTGTCCGGCTCGACCGGCAACTCCACCGGTCCGCACCTGCACTTCGAGATCCGGACCACCCCGTACTACGGCTCCTCGATCGAGCCGATGTCCTTCCTGCGCAGCCGCGGCGTCACGGGCTGACGCCGGGCGCGGCGGTCGGCCGCGAAGCGTCCCCGGGTCCGCGGACCCGGGGACGCTTCGCATGTGGTGCGGCCGGTGCGCCCGGTGCGGCCGGCGTGGTCAGCGTGGTGCGGCCGGGGCCAGGGGGAGCCGGTACACGCCGTCGGCGACCGGTTCCACCAGGCCGTCGGCGACCAGGCCGTCCAGGGCGCGCGCCCGCTGCACCGGCTCGTCCCACACCGCGTCCAGGGCGGCCTGCGGCACCGGGCCGGTCGCCTCCCGCAGCACCGCCAGCAGCTTGCCGCGCACCTGGCGATCGGTGCCCGCGTAGGTCTGGCCGCGGCGCGGCGGGCCGTCGTGGGGCGGGCTGCCGGCGAGCCGCCAGGAGCAGTGGGCGAGGACGGGACAGCGCGCGCACTGCGGGCTGCGGGCGGTGCACACCAGTGCGCCCAGCTCCATGGTCGCGGCCGCCCAGCGGGCCGCCGTCGCCTCGTCGTCCGGCAGCAGCGCGTGGGCCGTGCGCCGCTCGGCCGCGGTCGTGGCGTTCGCCGGGTACTCGACGCCGGTGACGGCGCGGGCGAACACGCGGCGGACGTTGGTGTCCATGACCGCGTGCCGCTGCCCGAACGCGAAGGACGCGACGGCCGCGGCGGTGTACTCGCCGACCCCGGGCAGGGCGAGCAGGGCCGCGTGGTCCTCGGGGACCTCGCCGCCGTGCGTCTCGGTGATCGCGGTCGCGGCGGCGTGCAGCCGCAGCGCCCGGCGCGGGTAGCCCAGGCGCCCCCAGGCCCGCACGGCCTCGCCCGGGGGGTCGGCGGCGAGCGCGGCGGGGGTGGGCCAGCGGGCCGTCCACTGCTCGTAGACCGGCAGCACACGGCTCACCGGGGTCTGCTGGAGCATGAACTCGCTGACCATCACGCCCCAGGGCCCGGCCTCCGGACGGCGCCACGGCAGGTCGCGGGCGTTCTCCTCGAACCAGTCGAGGATCGGTTCGTGCAGCAGGCCCGCGGCGCGGGCGGCGTCCGCGGCGTTCGGTCCGCCCGTGGACCGCGCGGCGTCAGTGGTTTCCGGTATGCGTGGCATGGCGCGTCCGATCCTCCCACGAGGCACCGGCAGGACCGGAATCCGATCATCGCCCGGGCGGTAAAGGTGATGATCCGGAAAGAGTGCGCGTGGTACGGCGGGTGCTGCACGGCAACACGGTTGATCTCCCCTAGAGTTCGGGTGTGGGTTCCCTGCGGCAACCGGTCGGTCCTCTGCCCTCGTCGATCTACTGGCGACGAAGGGCAGTTGTGGCCTGCCTGCTCGCCCTCGTCATAGCGCTGGCGGTGTGGGCCGTCATGGCCGGCGGGGGAGGCGACAACACCAACGCGGGCGGCACGGACCGCCCGAAACCCGCCCCCTCCATCACCCCCGGCCCCGGCTCCAGCAGCCCCGCGGTCACCGAGCGACCCGGCGGCGGCCTGCCCGGCGGGGGCGGCGACGGCGGCTCCGACGGCTCCGGCGGCGACGCGGAGGGCTCCGGCGGCACCGGCGGCTCCGGCGGCGGGGACGGGGAGGACGGCGAGAACGCCGACGGCGCCCCCGGAAGCGGCAGCGGCAGCGGCGGCGGCACAGGCTCCGGCGGGAAGGGCGCGGGGAGCGGTTCCGGCGGCGGCTCGCAGGCCGCGGCCTCCCTGCCCGGCTGCGACGCGGACGACGTCCGGCTCAGGCTGCGCAGCGTCAAGAACTCCTACGAGCCGGGCGAGAAGCCCGAGTTCGAACTCACCGCCACCAACTCCGGCCGCGACTGCAGGATCGACGTCGGGCCGACGGCCGCGGTCGTCACCATCACGGACGTCGACGACGACCGGGTGTGGTCCTCCAAGGACTGCCCGAAGAGCCGGGCCGCCGTCCTGCTGCGGGTGCCCGCGGACGGCAGCACGGTGCACACCTTCGAGTGGGACCGCCGCGGCAGCAGCCCGAAGTGCGCCACGCCCTCCGGGGCCAAGGCGGCGCCGGGCACCTACCTGGTCAAGGTCGACGTCCCCGGCCTCGGCACCAAGCGGGTCTCGTTCGTGCTGGCCGCCAGCTGACGGCACTGCCGACTGGCGGCACCGCTACCGGGCCGGAAACACCACGGGCCGGCGTCCGCGGGAGCCCCGCGGACGCCGGCCCGGAACGTTTCCGGCCCGCCGGTCGGACGGTCAGACGTAGCGTTCGAGGATCGAGGACTCGGCGAGCCGGGACAGCCCCTCGCGCACGGTGCGGGCGCGGGCCTCGCCGACCCCCTCGACGGTCTGCAGGTCGTCGACGCTGGCGGCCAGCAGCTTCTGCAGCCCGCCGAAGTGCTCCACCAGCCGCTCGATGACGGTGTTGGGCAGCCGCGGGACCTTCGCCAGCAGCCGGTAGCCGCGCGGGCTGACCGCCGAGTCCAGTGCCTCCGGCGACCCGGTGTAGCCCAGCGCCCTGGCGACCGCGGGCAGCTCCAGCAGCTCGGTCTGGGGCAGCGCGTCGAGGTCGGCCAGCACCTCGGAGACGGTGCGGCCGCGACGGCCGCCCTTCTCCGGCACGTAGTCCCGCGCCACCAGCTCGCGCTCCGGCTCCACGCCCGCGATCAACTCGTCGAGCTGGAGGGAGAGGAGACGGCCGTCGGTGCCCAGCTCCACCACGTACTCGGCGATCTCGGCGGCGATCCGGCGCACCATCTCCAGCCGCTGCGCCACCGCCGTGACGTCCCGGACCGTCACCAGGTCCTCGATCTCCAGGGCGGAGAGCGTGCCCGCGACCTCGTCCAGGCGCAGTTTGTACCGCTCCAGGGTCGCCAGCGCCTGGTTGGCGCGGGAAAGGATCGCGGCGGAGTCCTCCAGGACCCGCCGCTGGCCGCCGACGTACAGGGCGATCAGCCGCATGGACTGGCTGACCGAGACGACGGGGAAGTTGGTCTGGCGGCTGACCCGCTCCGCCGTGCGGTGGCGGGTGCCCGTCTCGGTGGTGGGGATGGACGGGTCGGGGACCAGCTGGACGCCGCAGCGCACGATCTTGGTGATGTCCTTGTCCAGGATCACCGCTCCGTCGAGCTTGCACAGCTCCCGGAGCCTGGTCGCGGCGAACTCCACGTCCAGCACGAAGCCGCCCGTGCACAGGGACTCCACGGTCTTGTCCATGCCGAGGACGATCAGACCGCCGGTGTTGCCGCGCAGGACGCGCTCGAGGCCGTCACGCAGTGCCGTGCCCGGTGCGACGGCGCTCAGCGAGGCCCGCATCAGGCTGTCGGCGCCGGAGCCCCCTACGTTCTTCTGGGGGGCGGATGCCCGGTCGATGGGTGGCACTGCTTTCCTCCGGTCGCAGGTCCTTCCACGGCAAGGCGGTCCCGGTGGACGAGACCTGGGCAAAGTTTACCGTTGCGAACCGCCGGAACGCGGGGCCCTCTGCCGCAGTACCCGCAGTGCGTCCCCTATGTCCGCCACCTCCGTGACCTTCATGCCCTGCGGTACTTTGCCCGGATCCGGCGGCACCAGGGCCTGGGTGAACCCGAGCCGGGCGGCCTCGCTGAGCCGGCGCTGCACGCCGGTGACCCGCCGCACCTCCCCGGCGAGTCCCACCTCGCCGATCGCCACCAGGTTCTGCGGCAGCGGCCTGTTGCCGGCCGCGCTGGCCAGGGCCAGGGCGATCGCCAGGTCGGCGGCGGGCTCGCCGAGCCGCACGCCGCCCACGGTGGCGGTGTAGATGTCCTGCTTGCCGATGCGGTTGATCCCGCCGCGCTCCTCCAGGACCGCCAGGATCATCGACACGCGGGAGGTCTCCAGGCCGGAGGTGGTGCGGCGCGGCGTGGGGATCTCCGACCCCACGGTGAGCGCCTGCACCTCGGCCACCAGCGGCCGGCGGCCCTCCAGGGTGACCGTCAGGCAGGTGCCGGGGACCGGCTCGTCGCGCCGGGTCAGGAACAGCCCGCTGGGGTCGGCGAGCCCGGTGATGCCCTCGTCGTGCAGTTCGAAGCAGCCGACCTCGTCGGTCGCCCCGTAGCGGTTCTTCACCCCGCGGACCAGGCGCAGCCGGGCGTGCCGGTCGCCCTCGAACTGCAGCACCACGTCGACCAGGTGCTCCAGCAGCCGGGGGCCGGCGATCGCGCCGTCCTTGGTGACGTGGCCCACCAGCAGCGTGGACATGCCCCGCTCCTTGGAGGCGCGGATCAGCGCGCCGGCGACCTCGCGGACCTGGGCCATGCCGCCGGGCGCGCCGTCGATCTCCGGGGAGGCGACCGTCTGCACCGAGTCCAGGACCAGCAGGGCGGGCTTGACGTCGTCGATGTGGCCCAGCACGGCCGACAGGTCGGTCTCGGCCGCCAGGTAGAGGTGGTCGCTGAGCGCGCCGATGCGGTCCGCGCGCAGCCGCACCTGGCCGGCCGACTCCTCGCCGGTGACGTAGAGGGTGGGGAGCTCCTCGGAGGCGGCCTTGGCGGCGACGTCGAGCAGCAGCGTGGACTTGCCGACGCCGGGCTCGCCCGCCATCAGCACCACCGCCCCCGGCACCAGCCCGCCGCCGAGCACCCGGTCCAGCTCGTCCACGCCGGTGGGGCGGGCGGTGGCCACCTTGCCGTCCACCTGCCGGATCGGACGGGCGGGAGCGGTCACCCGCCCCGCCGCGGTGGTCCGCACGGCGGGGGCGCCGAACTCCTCCACCGTCCCCCACGCCTGGCACTCCGGGCAGCGGCCCTGCCACTTCGCGGTGGTCCAGCCGCACTCGGTGCAGCGGTAGGACGGGCGGTCCTTGGCGGACGGGCGGGAGGTACGGGCAGCCATGCCGTTCACCGTAGCGCCCGGGTCGGACAGTCCCCCTGCCGTCGGCTCCTCCTCCGGGACGCACCGCCGCGCCTGCCGTCCCCGCCGCGGAGCCCGCGGGGGACCGCCGGAAACCCGCGAGGGCACGGAGAACCGCCACTATTCACCCGTAGGGCCGGTGTCGATGTTCTCTTTCGGCGGGAAGTCACACTCGAAAGGGTTAATGACGGCCGTGCGGGCCGTTCCCGGCTGCGCGTCGCCCTACCGTCGGCGAGTGATGAGCAGGCCCGAGTCACAGACGAACTCCACCGGTACCCGCCGGGCCGAGGCCCGCCGGCACCGCATGCCGCCGGGCGGGCGGCCGTGCCCCCCGCCCCCGCCCACTCACGGGCAGGAAGGGCAGGAGGGGACCGCCCTCCCGCCCGCGCACGGGCAGGAGGGGACCGCCCTCCCGCCCGTCCGCGGGCGGGCGGGGACCAGCGTGCGCAGACGCGCACCGGGCGGCCCCACCCTGCCCCAGCAGCCCCCCGCCCACTACGACCGCTACCTCGACGGCCTGTTCACCTACTGCCTCTCCGTCCTGTGCGACCACGACGCCGCCACCGCCGCCCTCGGCGACGCCCTGGCCCTGGCCGAGCGCCACCAGGCCCGGCTGCGCAACCTCGAACTGCGCCGCCCCTGGCTGTACGCCCTCGCCCGCTACGCCTGCCTCGGCCGCCTCTCCGGAGCGGCCGAGGCAGGCGGACGCGTGCTCCCCGGGAGCCGGACGGAGGACGGGCGCGACGCCCACGGGGCCGCCCGGGACGCGGCCGACGCCGCGGCCGCCCGCAGCATCGCCCGCATCGAGGCCCAGCGCCGCACCGAACTGGCCTCCCTCGCCTGGCCGGAGGCCGCGGGCACCGTTCCCGAGCAGCGCGAGGCGCTCGAACTCGCGGTCCGCCACCAGCTCCCGGTCCACGAGATCGCGGCCGTCCTCGGCATCGAGACCGACGCGGCGGGCGTCCTGCTCTCCCGGGCGGCCTGCGAGGTGGAGCGCACCAGGACGGCCCTGGCCGTGGTCGGGATCGGCCGCTGCCCCGCCGTGGCGGACCTGGCCGGGGACCGCCGGCTGCTGCTGGGCACCGCGCTGCGCCGGGAACTGGTCCGGCACGTCGACGAGTGCGCGGACTGCCGCCTCACCGCGGAGCACGCCGTGGCGGCCGGGCCGTGGCCCGGCACCGTCACCCCCGCCGTCCTGGGCCTCGTCCGGGCCCCGCGGGCGGAGACGCACGTCGCCATGGTGCGGGCCGCGCGGGCCTGGCGGGACAACCGCTCCTTCCCCGCGTCGCCCGCCCCGCGCTTCGACCGGCGCGGGTTCCCCCTGGAGTTCAAGGACCGAGCGGCCCGCCGGGCCGCGCTGCGCAGCCGCGCCGTCACCACGACCGTGGTGGCCGCCGTCGTCGCGGCACCGGTGCTCGCCCTGTGGGCCGCCTACCGCAGCGGCGGCCACGAGATCGAACGGCAGAACACCACCCCGGTCTCCGCGACCGAGCGGGACACCACCGGCGGCGACGGGCCCGGGGGCCCCGGCGGCCCGCCCGCCGGCCCCGGCGGCTTCCTCCGGGCCCCTGGCGCCCCGGGAACCGCCGACGGGAGGAGGCCCTCGGGGGACCGCGTGCACGGCGGTGCCACCGCCACCGCGTCGCCCTCCGCCCCGCCGTCGGACGGGCCCGGGGACACCCGGGCCCGCGAGACCCCGGCCGCGGGCCGGCTCGACGTGACGGCGGGGACCGACGGCACCTCCACCGTGATCACGCTCACCGCCTCCGGCACGGCACCGGTCCACTGGACCGCCGACGCGGCGGACGCCTGGATCCGGCTCAGCAGCAGGTCCGGCGTGCTGCGGCCCGGGGAGTCCGCGGAGATCACCGTGACCGTCGACCGCGACCGGGAGCCGGCCGGCGAGTGGAGCTCCCGGGTGCTGATCGGCCCCTCGGGGACCGCGGTCACCGTCGTGGGCCGCGGGGCCGACCCGCAGCCCGCCCCCGAACCGGAACCGGACCCCGAGCCGGAGCCGACCGGGTCGCAGCCCGCCCCCGGGGCCTCGGAGCCCGCCTCGGCCCCCCGGGAGGCCTCCTCCCCGTCGGCCTCGCCGGACCAGTCGGCCTCGTCGGACCCGCCGGGCCCTTCCGCACCGTGATCCGCACCGCGGGCCGGCCCGGCCGCGGAGTCGGCCCGGCCGCGGGGCCGGGTCCGCCGGCCGAGGGGCCGGGCCGGGTCCGCCGACCGCGGGGTCAGGCCGGGTCGGCCGGGTGCGGGGCCATCGGCAGGAGCGAGGCGAGCCGCTCCTCGCACAGCTCCACCAGCCTCGCGTACCCGGCCCCGCCCATCAGCTCGGTCAGCTCCGGCCGGTACGACACGTACACCGGCTCCCCGGCGCCGTGCGCCGACACCGCACCGGTGCACCACCAGTGCAGGTCGTGCCCGCCGGGGCCCCAGCCGCGCCGGTCGTACTCGCCGATCGAGACCACCAGCACCTGCGTGTCGTCGGGCCGGTCCACCCACTCGTAGGTGCGCCGGACCGGCAGCTGCCAGCACACGTCCGGCTTCAGCTCCAGCGGCTCGCGGCCCTCCCGCAGCGCCGTCGAGTGCAGCGCGCAGCCCGTGCCGCCGGGGAAGCCGGGGCGGTTGTGGAAGATGCACGCGCCGTCGACGACGCGGGTCTGCCGCTCGCCGTCCTCGTTTACCTCGACGATCCCGTCCCGCACGCCGACGTCGTGCAGCTGCCAGGTCTGCGGGGTGAGGCGGGCGGCGTGCCCCAGCACCCGCGCCTCGTCCTCCTCGTCGGAGAAGTGCGCGCCCAGCGAGCAGCAGCCGTCGCTCGCCCGGCCCTCCACGATGCCCTGGCAGCCCTTCCCGAAGATGCAGTTCCAGCGGGAGGTCAGCCAGGTCAGGTCGCAGCGGAAGAGCTGCTCCTCGTCCGCCGGGTCGGGGAACTCGACCCAGGCGCGGGCGAAGTCCAGCCCCGCCTCGTCCGTCCGCGCCGCCTGCGCGGACACCGGGCCGCCGTGCTGCTTCTCGGAGCCGTCCGCCCCGCTCACCTTCGCCACGAATCCAGGTTAAGCGCTCGAACGTCACGGACCGGGCACTGCCGCCGTCCGCCCCCGCACGGGACCGCGCGCCCACGCGGCGGGCACGCCGCAGTAGGTTGACCTGCCATGAGACTCGGTGTCCTGGACGTGGGATCGAACACGGTCCACCTGCTGGTCGTGGACGCGCACCCCGGTGCGCGGCCGCTGCCCGCCTATTCGCACAAGGCCGAACTGAGGCTGGCCGAACTCCTCGACGCCGACGGGGCGATCGGACCGGCCGGGGTCGACCGGCTGACCTCCCAGGTCGCCGAGGCCATGACGGTGGCCGAGGACAAGGGCGTCGAGGACGTCCTGCCGTTCGCCACCTCCGCGGTGCGCGAGGCCACCAACGGCGAGGAGGTGCTCGACCGCGTCGAGGCCGCGACCGGGGTGCGCCTGCGGGTCCTCTCCGGCGAGGACGAGGCGCGGCTGACGTTCCTGGCCGCCCGGCGCTGGTACGGCTGGTCGGCCGGCCGGCTGCTGGTGCTCGACATCGGCGGCGGCTCGCTCGAGGTCGCCCTCGGCATCGACGAGGACCCCGACCGCGCGGTGTCCCTGCCGCTGGGCGCCGGCCGGCTGGCCCAGAAGTGGCTGCCCTCCGAGCTGCCGTCGCCCGAGGAGGTGCGGGCCCTGCGCCGGCACGTCCGCGCCGAGATAGCGCGGGTGGTCGCCGAGTTCAGCCGCCTGGGCAGCCCCGACCACGTCGTCGCCACCTCCAAGACCTTCAAGCTGCTGGCGCGCATCGCGGGCACGCCGACGGCGCGGCCGGTGCCCGACGGGGCCTGCGTCCAGCGGATGCTCGGCCGCACGGCGCTGGAGGAGTGGGTGCCCAGGCTCGCCGCCATGAGCGACGAGGAGCGGGCCGCGCTGCCCGGGGTCTCCGCCGGCCGCGCCCGCCAGCTGCTCGCCGGAGCCCTGGTGGCGGAGGCGTCCATGGACCTCCTCGGCGTCGACGGCCTGGAGATCTGCCCCTGGGCGCTGCGCGAGGGCGTCATCCTGCGCGAGATCGACCTCATGCGCAGCGGGGCGCGATGACGCGCGCCCGGCCCCGCCCGGCGGCGGGCGCACACGGGGACGGCCCGGAGAAGTAACCCCGCCTCCCGGTGTGAAGTTCACCGCTGTACGAGCGCGGAACCACTCCCTCATAGGGTTGTGTCGCTACTCGTATCAGGTGTCGGCGGCGACGAAGGACAGCGCATCCATGACCGGTTACGCACCCCACCCCCACGTCGGAGGGCGCGGCGCGGTACTGCAGCTGCTGGCGGCCTGGCGGATGGCGTGGCCCGGGACGCCCCGGGTGATCGTGATCACCGGGGCGCCGGGCAGCGGACGCTCCCGGCTGGTGGCCGGGTTCCTGATGCTGTGCGACCCGCGGGCCCGCGCCCGGCTGCCCCTGGGCGACATGGACCCCTCCGCGGTCCCGCCCGAGGGCCCCGCCCCCCTCGTGGCCGACCCCCGGGGACGCACAGCCGGCGCCGTAATGCGCCTGATCGCCGAAGCCCTGGAGCCCGGGACGCCGGCCGGCCCCGACGGCGCCCCGGCAGGGGAGGCCGGGACGGAGGACCTCCTGGCCGCGGTCGCCCGCACCGGCGAACCGGTGAGCGTCGTCGTCCCCGACGTGGACCTCGCGGGCCCGCTGCGCACCGTCGACGGACCGGCCCGCCTGGTGCGCGAGGTCCTCGGCCCCCTGGCCCGCACCGGTACCGTGCAGCTGCTGGCCGACGTGCCCCGCCCCCTGGTCGGCGCGCTCACCGACGGCCTGCCCGTCGGGTCCTTCCTGGTCGTCGACCTCGACGACCCGCAGTGGGCCGACCCCGAGGGCCTCGTCCGCCAGGCCGAACACGCCCTCGACCCGGACACGGGCGCGCCGCCGCTGCCGTTCACCACCGACCCGCATGCCCGCCGCGAACTCGCCCGCGCGGTCGCCGACCGGGCGGCCGGCAACCGGCTCACCGCGCACCTGGCCGTCCACAGCATCCTGATGTGCCCCGAGGGCTTCGACCCCGCCGACCCCGGACAGCTCCCGCGCGACGTCGCGGAAGCCGTCGACCTGCACGCCCGCCGTCTCGGCGCCGACCCGGCCCTCCTGCGGCAGGCCCTCACCCCGCTGGCCTTCGCCGAGGGCGACGGCCTGCCCTTCAAGCTGTGGGGGAGGCTGGCGAGCGCCGCCGCCGGACGGGACCTGCGCCCGACCGTCACCGGGGCCCCGGAGCTGACCGGCCCGTTCATCGACTCGGCGGAGGACGAGGACGGCCGCACCCTGCTGCGGCTGCTCCACCCCGCCATCGGCGACGCGGTCCGCGCGGCCGCGGGCGACCCCGCCCCCGTGCAGCGGGCGATCACCGAGGCCCTGCTGGACACCGTCCCCGCGCGGTCCTCCGGCACCGGCCGGGACTGGACGGGCGCCACCGCCTACGCCCGGGACCTGATCGCCGGCCACGCCCTGCAGGCCGGACTGCTGCCCCGGCTCCTGGACGACCCCGGCCTGGTCGTCGCCGCCGACCCCGTCGCCCTGCACGCCGCGGCCGAGGCCGCCGCCGGGGCCGCGGCCGGACACACCGCCGGGCACACCGTCGGATCCGGGGCGCAGGGCACGGAGCCGGGAAGCGGGCTCACCCCCGCCGGCCGCACCTACCTGCGCACGGCCCCGCTGCTCGTCCGCCTCCGGGCCGCACCGCGCGAACGCGCCGCCCTGCTGGAGTCGGCCTACACCGAGGACACCCTCACCGAGCACGCCACGGCCATGCACCACCTCGGCTTCGACCTGCCGTGGCGCACCGCCTGGAGCCTGGACTTCCCCGGCATCGGCGCCGCCGCCGTCGGCACGCTCCCGGCAGGGGCCGGCGGCCCGCAGCCGGTCGCCGTCCTCACCGTGCCCGCGGGCACCCCGGGGGCCCGTCCCCTGGGCGGGGAGGCGGCCCTGGTCTACGGCCTCCACTCGCCGACCTGGTACGACGTGGACCCCGCGGCGGTCGAGCGGCCCACCGAGGAGGCGCGGGCCGCCGCGCCCTGCGTGCTCGAACGGGACGCCGACCGGCTCCGGGTGCGGGAGCGCGCCACCGGAAGGGTGGCCGCCGTACTCGTCCCGGACTCCCCGCTCACCGGCGCCGACCTGGCGGCCGACGGGACCCTGCTGGTCGCCACCGCCCGCGGCGCGAAGGTCCTGCAGATCCGCCCGCCCGCCCCGCCCCTGCCGCACCAGGCCGGCCACCCGGCCGACGACCGGGCCGACGACCGGGACGACCGGCCGGCTGGCCGTTCCGTTCCGCACTGACCCCGGCGGCGCCGTGCCCCGCCCCGCCGCCGCGGCCCCATTGCGGCGGTCCCGTCGCGGCGGCTTCGGTACGGCGCCGGCGCGGGCGGGGTGCGGGACGGACGGGACGAAGTGGCGGCACGCACACCGGCATCAGTGCCGTCGCCGCCGCCCGCCGCCGTACTCTGTTCGTCGTGGCTGAACCAGTGGACCCCCAGGAGTTCGACGGTGCTGCACGCTGGAGCGCGGTGCGCCCGCCCGGAGCGAAGGTCGCCCTGTCCACCGCCTCCGTGTACCCCGAGTCGACCGCGACGGCCTTCGAGATCGCGGCCCGGCTCGGCTACGACGGCGTCGAGGTGATGGTGTGGACGGACCCCGTCAGCCAGGACGTCGAGGCGCTCAGGCGTCTCTCCGACTACCACGGCATCCCGATCCTGGCCGTCCACGCCCCCTGCCTGCTGATCACCCAGCGGGTGTGGTCCACCGACCCGTGGACCAAGCTCCAGCGGGCCCGCACGGCGGCCGAGGCGCTGGGCGCCTCCACCGTCGTCGTCCACCCGCCGTTCCGCTGGCAGCGCCAGTACGCCCGGGACTTCGTGCGCGGCGTGTGGCGGATGGCGGACGAGACCGACGTGCGCTTCGCGGTGGAGAACATGTACCCCTGGCGCTACCGCGACCGGGAGATGCTGGCCTACGCCCCCGACTGGGACCCCACCAAGGAGGACTACCGGCACTTCACGGTGGACCTGTCGCACACAGCGACGGCCCGCAACGCCGCGCTGGAGATGGTCGACCGGATGGGCGACCGGCTGGCCCACGTGCACCTGGCCGACGGCACGGACTCGGCCAAGGACGAGCACATGGTGCCGGGCCGCGGCAACCAGCCGTGCGCCGAGCTGCTGCAGGGGCTCGCCGCCCGCGGTTTCGACGGCCACGTCGTCTGCGAGATCAACACCCGCCGTGCGATCTCGGCCGCCGAGCGGGAGGCGGACCTCGCCGAGGCCCTGGCCTTCACCCGGAAGCACCTGGCCCAGGCCGCCCCCCTGCCCCGCCGGTAGGAACCCGCCGCACGCCGGCACCCCCGGCCCCACACCGGCACCCCCGGCCTCGCGACGGCCGTCGTCCGGCCGGGGAGGACCACGGAGCGGCCGGTTCCGTCCGCAGTGCGGACAGGTCGTCCCACCTGTCGGCCGCGAGGCGTACCCTCGAAGGACCGGCAAGGAACGCGAACGAGACGAGTGGAGCTACCGTGCCCGAGCTGAGGTCACGTACGGTCACCCACGGCCGCAACATGGCGGGCGCCCGCGCGCTCATGCGGGCATCCGGCGTGGCGGGCGAGGACATCGGCAAGCCGATCGTCGCGGTGGCGAACTCCTTCACCGAGTTCGTGCCCGGCCACACGCACCTCCAGCCGGTCGGCCGGATCGTGAGCGAGGCGATCAAGGCCGCCGGCGCCGTGCCCCGCGAGTTCAACACCATCGCGGTCGACGACGGCATCGCCATGGGCCACGGCGGCATGCTCTACTCCCTGCCCTCCCGGGACCTGATCGCCGACTCCGTGGAGTACATGGTGGAGGCGCACTGCGCCGACGCCCTGATCTGCATCTCCAACTGCGACAAGATCACCCCGGGCATGCTGATGGCCGCCCTGCGCCTCAACATCCCCACCGTCTTCGTCTCCGGCGGCCCGATGGAGTCCGGCCGGGCGACGCTGGTCGACGGCACCGTCCGCACGCTCGACCTGGTCGACGCGATCTCCGACGCCGTCAACGACAAGATCTCGGACGAGGACATCCTCCGCATCGAGGAGAACGCCTGCCCGACCTGCGGCTCCTGCTCCGGCATGTTCACCGCCAACTCGATGAACTGCCTGACCGAGGCCATCGGCCTCTCCCTGCCCGGCAACGGCTCCGTCCTCGCCACCCACACCGCCCGCAGGGCGCTGTACGAGGACGCCGCGCGCACGGTCGTCGACATCACCAGGCGCTACTACGAGCAGGACGACGAGACGGTCCTGCCCCGCTCGATCGCCACCTTCGCGGCCTTCGAGAACGCCATGGCCCTCGACATCGCCATGGGCGGCTCGACCAACACGATCCTGCACCTGCTGGCGGCCGCCCAGGAGGCGGGCGTCGAGTTCGGCCTCGACGAGATCGACGCGGTCTCGCGCCGCGTGCCCTGCCTGGCGAAGGTCGCCCCCAACGTCGCGAAGAACCGCACGTACTACATGGAGGACGTGCACCGCGCCGGCGGCATCCCCGCCCTCCTGGGCGAGCTGCACCGCGCCGGGCTGCTCAACGAGGACGTGCACTCCGTGCACAGCCCCTCCCTCGCCGACTGGCTCAAGACCTGGGACGTGCGCGGCGGTTCGCCGTCGCCCGAGGCCGTCGAGCTGTGGCACGCCGCACCCGGCTGCGTCCGCTCCGCCACCGCCTTCTCGCAGTCCGAGCGCTGGGAGGCGCTGGACGAGGACGCCGAGAACGGCTGCATCCGCTCCGCCGAGCACGCCTACTCCAAGGACGGCGGCCTCGCGGTGCTGCGCGGCAACCTCGCCGCCGACGGCTGCGTCGTGAAGACGGCCGGCGTCGACGAGTCCATCTGGACCTTCGAGGGCCCGGCCGTGGTCTGCGAGTCGCAGGAGGAGGCCGTCGACAAGATCCTCCGCAAGGAGATCACGCACGGCGACGTGGTCGTCATCCGCTACGAGGGCCCCAAGGGCGGCCCCGGCATGCAGGAGATGCTCTACCCCACCTCCTTCCTCAAGGGCCGCGGCCTCGGCAAGACCTGCGCCCTGATCACCGACGGCCGCTTCTCCGGCGGGACCTCCGGCCTGTCCATCGGCCACGCCTCCCCCGAGGCGGCCTCCGGCGGCACGATCGCCCTCGTCGAGGACGGCGACCGCATCCGCATCGACATCCCCCGCCGGACCATCGAACTGCTGGTCGCCGACGAGGAACTCGCCGCCCGCCGCACCGCCCTGCTGGAGCGCCAGGGCGGCTACCGCCCGGCCGCCCGCGAGCGCAAGGTCTCCGCCGCGCTCAGGGCGTACGCGGCCATGGCCACCAGCGCCGACAAGGGCGCCGTCCGCGACGTCACCGCGCTCGGCTGACCCGCCCGGCCCCTGCCCGGCCGACCCGGCCCCGCCGTAAGCGCCCGCCCCCGCACGGGGGGCGGGCGCTTACGCCACCCGCCCCGCCGCCCGCGGCTCACTCCGCGAGCGTGCCGGCCTCCACGGAGAACACGCTCGGACGCAGCGTCAGGCCGTACACCCTGCCCTCCAGGAGCACCGGCTGCCCCGGCTCCTCCAGCCCGTTCTGCACGGTCTCGCTCAGCCGGGCCTCCGTCTGGGCGACGACGAGCCCCCGCCCGGTGTCGACGGCCAGCAGCCTGCCGTCCGACGAGGACAGGTAGAGCCTGTCGCCCGCGGCCACGAGCGAGGACGCCGTGGACACCCCGGTGTTCACGGTCCACACCTCGGCCCTGCCCCGCAGGCTGTCCACCGCGCGGACCAGGCCGTTCCGGTACTGCAGGTAGACGGTGTCGCCGTCGGCCACCGCCAGGGCCGGCTCCTCGTAGGGCAGCAGGGTGCGGGTGGTGGAGCCGGTCCCCAGGTCGTACCGCAGCACCGCCGCCGCGCCCAGCCCCGACTCCTCCTCCTGCACGAGGTGGAGCGCCTCCTCGGTGCCCCCGGCCGCGGTCAGCAGGCCGTCGAACTCCAGCGGTTCGCCGACGTCGCCGCTCCGCGCGTCCAGGGGGACGACGACGGTGGTGCCCGCATGCCCGGGCGGCTCGTACTGCAGGAGGTACGTGCGGCCCGCGAAGGTCCGCACGACCGGTGCCGGGACGGCCGCGACGGCGTGCCGCCAGCGCTGCCTGCCGGTGGCGGGGTCCAGCGCCGTCATGGAATGCCCGTCCTGCAGGAGCAGCACCGTGTCACCGGTGATCTCGTGGTTGTCGTAGGCGGAGAGGTCGCGGAACCACCGCTCCGAACCGTCGGCGGGGTCGAGGGCGAGGAGGCCCTTCTCCCCGAGGACCAGCAGACTCCCCCCGGAGAGGTGCAGGGAACCGTCGTACGCGGAGGTCACCGAGGGGTCCTCGCGCACCCAGACCTTCTTCCCGGTCGCCGTGTCGACGCGCATCGCCGACGCCCCGGGCGCGGCACAGTACAGCGAGCCCCGTGCGCCGACGCACACCGGGCGTCCCGGCTCCGGCCCCAGGCGGGTCTCCCACGCGGCCGTCCGCTCCCTCCCCGTCGCCGTCGGCGCGGTACGGCCGTCCGGCCGCAGCGCACCGAGGCCCCCTGCCGCGAGCACCGCCGCCGCAGTCGCGAGCACCGCCGCCGCGGCCGTGACGACCAGGCGCCGCCGCACCCCGCGGCCGCCCTTCCCCGGGCCCGCCCCGCCGCCGACGCCGGCGGCAGGCCCGCCGCCCGCCCGGACGGCTCCCCGCCCGCCCCCGGAACATCCGCCTCTGTGCCCTGCGCCTCCGGGCCCTGCCGGGCGGCACCGGACGGCCCGTCCCCGGACGGCCCGTCCCCGGACTCCGACGGCCAGGCGCGCAGCCGCGCCAGCAGGTCGTCCGGGGACGGGCGCTCCTCCGGCCGCTTGGCCAGGCAGGGGCGCACCAGCGACAGCAGCGGTTCCGGAACCGCTGCCAGGTCCGGTTCCTCGTGCACCACCCGGTACACCGCCATGTGCGGGCTCTCGGCCTCGAACGGCGTCCTGCCCGTGCACGCCTGGACCAGCGTCACCGCCAGCGCGAACACGTCCGCCGCGGGCCCCGCCTCCCGGGGGGACCGCAGCTGCTCCGGCGACAGGTAGGGCGGGGTGCCGACGATCCGCCCGGTCCCGGTCAGCTCGGAGACCTCCTCCGCCGCCCGCGCGATCCCGAAGTCGATGACTCTGGGGCCGTCCTCGGCCATCAGCACGTTGCCCGGCTTGAGGTCCCGGTGGACCAGCCCCGCCCGGTGGATGTCCCGCAGCGCCTCGGCCAGCCCGGTCGCGAGCAGCCGCAGTTCGGGCACCGGCAGCGGGCCGTCCTGCCGGATCCGCTCGGAGAGCGTCCGGCCGGGCACGTAGAGGGTGGCCATCCACGGCCGGGCGGCCTCGGGGTCGGCGTCCAGCACCGGAGCGGTCCAGGCGCCGCTCACCCGTCGCGCCGCGTCGATCTCCTTGCGGAACCGCGCCCGGAACTCGGGGTCCTCGGCCAGTTGCCCCCGCACGACCTTGACCGCCATCCGCCGGCCCGAGTCGGTGCGGGCCAGATAGACCACACCCATTCCCCCGGAACCCAGCCGGGACTCCAGCCGGTAGCCCCCGACGGAATCGGGGTCCCCCTCCAGAAGCGGCACGCCCCACCTCCCGGCCCTGCGCCCGACACCGCCTGGAAAGCCTACGGGTTCCCGGCCGGTGTCCCGCCGTCCAGGTGGTCCGCGGGGGAGAGCGGGGTGGGGGAGAGGGCGGTGTCGTCCTCGCCGGGCTCCAGCAGGGTGTCCGCGGCGCCGACGATCATCGGGTCGGGCGTCCCGACAACCTCGTCGTCCTTGTCGTCGTAGGGGAAGCGCGCCAGCACCGCGCGCATCGCCTCTATCCGGCCCCGCCGCTTGTCGTTGCTCTTGACCACCGTCCACGGCGCGCACCCGGTGTCGGTGGCCCGGAACATGGCCACCTTCGCCGCGGTGTAGTCGTCCCACTTGTCCAGGGAGGCCAGGTCGGTGGGGCTGAGCTTCCACTGCCGCACCGGGTCGACCTGCCGCATGGCGAAGCGGGTGCGCTGCTCCCCGCGGGAGACCGAGAACCAGAACTTCACCAGGTGGATGCCGTCGCCCACGAGCATCCGCTCGAACGCCGGGGCCTGCCGCATGAAGCGCTCGTACTCCTCGTCGGTGCAGAAGCCCATCACCCGCTCCACCCCGGCCCGGTTGTACCAGGAGCGGTCGAACATCACGATCTCGCCGGCGGCCGGCAGGTGGGCGACGTAGCGCTGGAAGTACCACTGCGTCCGCTCGCGCTCGGTCGGCTTCTCCAAGGCCACCACGCGCGCGCCGCGCGGGTTGAGGTGCTCGGTGAACCGCTTGATGGTGCCGCCCTTGCCGGCCGCGTCGCGCCCCTCGAAGAGGATCACCACGCGCTCCCCGCGCTCCTTCACCCACCGCTGGAGCTTCAGCAGTTCGATCTGCAGCAGCCGCTTGGTCCGCTCGTACTCGCGGCGGGGCATCCGCCGGTCGTACGGGTAGTTCTCCCGCCAGGTGCTGACCGACGCGCCGTCGGCACGGCGGAGCACCGGGGAATCGTCCTCCCCGCTGCGCACGAGGATGCCCCGCAGCAGCTCCTCCTCGGGGCTGTCGCCCCCGAACCTTTCGGACTCCCCGGACTCCCTGGACTCTCCGGACCCGTCCGGGGACCCCGCCCGCCCGGCGGGCTCCACCGGCTCCACCGGCTCCACCGGCTTCGCCGTCTCCGTCGGTCCGGCCGTCGGTTCACTGCTCATGGATCGTCTCCGGGGTGTGGTGCGGCACGTGCGTCAGAACGGCATCCTCCCCCGGGCCCGCCGGCCGGCCGAACCGCTCCTGCCCACCGCGCGCGAACCGCTGTGGAACGGCTTGGCCAGCCACCTGCCCAGCGGGCCCGGCGCCTTTCCCGCGGCCCGCGACCCGGCTCCCAGGGAACGCTGCGCACCGCGCTCGGGGTGCCGGGACAGCCGCGGCACGAGGAAGGCCAGTACCAGCAGCACCGCGCAGACGGCCACAATTCCCACAGCGAGCATGGAGACTCCTTCGGTCGGACGTGTCAGCCACACACCTGCCCGGCCGATCACCTTCCACGCCGACCCGGCAGCGGGGCCGGACCGCGCCGTCCGCCCCCGCCCCCGCGCCGCCCCCGCGCCCGGGGCCCGGCCGGTCCCGACCCGCAGCCGGGCTACACCGCGACCCTCACCGGGTCGACCCCGTCCTCGTTGTGCCGGTCGGCCCACGCGCCCAGCGCCGTGCCGCACGCGTGGTCCAGATGCCGCAGGCCGGTCAGGTCCAGCTCGATCGGCCGGTCGGCGGGGAGCCTCTCCAGCGTGTCCAGCATCTTCGGCAGCCGCAGGAAGGTGGCGTTGCCCACCAGCCGCACGACGATCGGGCCGGTACCGGTGTCGACGACGTCCACGTGCACGTGGGACATGTCCCAGGCGGTCTTGGCCACCGCCAGCAGCAGCCCCACCAGCACGCCCTCGAACAGGTTGGTGGCCACGATCGCCACCGCCGTGGCGGCGAGTACCACCGCCTCGCCCCGGTGCTCGCGCCACAGCGGGACCATCGCCCGCACCGGCACCAGCTTCCAGCCCGCGTGCACCAGCACACCGGCGAGCGCAGCCAGCGGGATCACCCCGAGCGCGGCCGGGACCAGGGCGGCGAACAGCAGCAGCCACACCCCGTGCAGCACCCGGGAGGCCTTGGTCCGCGCCCCGGCCCGGACGTTGGCCGAACTGCGCACGATCACCGCGGTCATGGGCAGCGCGCCGAGCACGCCGCACACCGCGTTGCCCGTGCCCTGCGCCACCAGCTCCTTGTCGTAGTCGGTGCGCGGCCCGTCGTGCATCCGGTCCACGGCGGCGGCGCTGAACAGGCTCTCGGCGGAGGCGATCAGGGCGAAGGCCACGACCGTGCCGAGCACGCCGAACTCGGCCAGCCGGGCGAAGTCCGAGCCCGACGGGGGCTGGACCGAGGCGACCAGGCCCTGCACGTCCACCCGCGCCACCGGCGGGTCGAACACCACCACGACCGCGGTGGCCAGTGCCACCGCGACGAGGGGCGCGGGCAGCAGCCGGGCGGCGCCGGGCAGCCGCGGCCACAGCACCAGGACGGCGATCGTGCCGACGCCCAGCGCGGCGGCGGTGAGCGCGGCGGGCGAGCCGGCGGTCTCCACGACCAGCGCGGGCAGGCCGGCGAACTTGGCCGGTCCCCCCGCCGGTGCTCCGATGTCCGCCATCGCGTACAGCTGCCCGGCGATCAGCACCAGGCCGATCCCGGCGAGCATGCCCTGCACCACGGCGACCGAGATGGCCCGGAACCAGCGCCCCAGCCGCAGCAGGCCCATGACGATCTGCAGCACGCCGGCCGCGAGCACGAGGACGCCGAGCGTGCCGATGCCGTGCTCCTGGACGGCCTCGTACACCAGGACGGTCAGGCCGGCGGCCGGCCCGGACACCTGGAGGCTGCTGCCCGGCATCAGGCCGACGACCAGCCCGCCGACGATGCCGGTGACCAGCCCCAGCTCCGCCGGGACACCGGACGCGACGGCCACGCCCACGCACAGCGGCACGGCGACGAGGAAGACGACGAGGGAGGCGGCGAAGTCCTGCCGCCAGGCACGCAGGACGCGCGGGCCACGAGGGCTTGCCGAAGAGCGGCGGGCGGACGCGGAGGGCGGCGGGGAGTGCGAGGGAGCGGTCATGACGAGGTCCTCTCGGCAGGGCGCCGCGCACACGGCGGCACGGCGCCTCTCGGGCAGGGGGAATCACAGGACGTGGCGGCGGCCGGGGCACGGGGCCCGCGGGCACGCGCGGCCGGCCGGACGCCCGGCCGCACCGGGACGCGACCGGGGACTCCTCGGTCCTCACGGTGGTGCGGGACGGGCGCTGAGGCCCGGGCGCCCCGGGACGGGCCGACCTGGGCGGCGCCCGTTCGCGCCGCCCGGTCCGCCCGCCCCTCAGCGGGGCGTCACGGGGGTGTCACAGGGGGCGGAAACGGTCCTCGTCCGCGTCGTGGACGAGGACTCCGCCGGTGTGGATCTCGTAGAACCAGCCGTGCAGCCGGAGGGACCCGGCACCGAGCCCCTCCCGGACGCAGGGGTAGGCGCGCAGCCGGTCCAGCTGAGCCAGCACGTGGCTCTGCACGGCGGCGGCGACCAGCGGGTCGTCCCCGGCGGGCAGCCCGTCGGCGAACGAGGCGCGCAGCCAGTTCCGCACGGCGGGAAGGGCGTCGAGGTCCTCCCCCCGGACCCGCGCCCCGACCGCACCGCAGTGCGAGTGGCCGCACACCACGATGTCCGAGACCCCGAGGGCGACGACGGCGTACTCGATCGTGGCGGCCTCCCCGCTGGGATGCTCCGGCCGGTACGGGGGGACGGCGTTCCCCGCCGTGCGCAGCTCGAACAGCTCCCCGGGACGGGCACCGGTGATCAGGGACGGAACCACTCGTGAGTCCGAGCAGGTGATGAACAGGGCCTCGGGGGACTGGCCGTCGGCAAGAGCGGCGAGGGACAGGTCTCCGCGGCCGGCCCCGGCCCGGTCGCGGAAGGAGCGGGCGTGGTCGATGAGTGTCTGCATGGGGTGTGCCTCCGACGCACCCCGGCGGGCGTCCGGGCGTCGTCGCCCGCGGCCCTGCGCACGGGGTGCCGAGAGTCGCTGGGAACAGTTCCTACGGGTCGGTGCGAACGCACTGCGTCCCTGCGCTCAGCAGCGGAACACCTGGAGCGACGCCTGGAGGGACCCTGCCCCGGAACGCCTGCCGGCGCGCTCGCGCGGCGCGGCGTCGGAGCGCCCGGCCAGCATGAGGCGGGCGAGGACGGAGTCGGCCGCGGACCGCTCCGTCAGGTGGTCCGGGGCCGCGGTCGACAGGCGCGGACGGCACACCCGCCGGGCCTGGTACTGCTCCTCCACCTCCGAGCGGTCGGCGGAGCCGCCGGGGCAGGCCGGAGCCTGGGAGACGGGCGCGGCCGCCGGCCTCGGCGCCGCCTCGGCGCCGGGACCGTCGATGACCAGGACGGCCGCGACCAGCGAGGCCAGCACGAGGAGGAACGCCCGGGCCGCGGCTCTGACCTGCGTCATACCGTCACCCCTTCGCCGTTCGCCTCACGCTGGGTGGACACCTGACTCCATTGTGTCCATGCAGCGGCGAACGCGCGCAAGTCGGAAAGTAGCCAGTGTGTCGACATTCCGTCACCAAAAAGGAGGGCATTCCTCCGGAACGGGCTCCGATCTTTCTCCGCGGGGCCGGAACCGCCGCACGAACTGCGGGCCCGGAGGAGGGATGACGGAAAGAAGGAGGGAAGGAGAAGGAACGGGCCGGAAGAAAGGGGACGAGCATGCTCCGGCGGACACTGATGGCCGCTTCCCGCAGCACCGGAGTCCGGAAGGCCGTCGAGACCGTCCCCGCCTCCCGGCGCGTCGTGGCCCGCTTCATCGCCGGGACCCGCACCGAGGACGCCCTCCACGCCGCCCGGCACCTGATGGCCGAGGGCTTCGCCGTCTCCCTCGACCGCCTCGGCGAGAACACCCGGGACCGGGCGGGGGCCGAAGCGGCCCGCACCGCCTGCACCGACCTCCTCCGGGCCCTCGCCCGCACCGGCCTCGCCGCCCGCACCGAGATCTCCGTCAAGCTCTCCGCCCTCGGACAGCTCCTCCCCCGGGACGGGCAGCGGACCGCCCTCGACAACGCCCGCGCCGTCTGCGAAGCCGCCCGGGCCGCCGGCACCACCGTCACCCTCGACATGGAGGACCACACCACCACCGACTCCACCCTGGCCGTCGCCCGCGCACTCCGCGAGGACTTCCCCGACCTGGGCGTCGTCCTCCAGTCGGCCCTGCTCCGCACCGAGGGCGACTGCCGCGACCTCGCAGGCCCCGGCTCCCGCGTCCGGCTGTGCAAGGGCGCCTACGACGAGCCCGCCTCCGTGGCCCACCGCACCCGCCGCGAGATTGACCTCGCCTACGTCCGCTGCCTCGGGATCCTCATGGCGGGCCGCGGCTACCCCATGGTCGCCACGCACGACCCCCGCCTCATCCGCATCACCAAGGCCCTGGCCCGCGGGCACGGCCGCGCCCCCGGCACCTACGAGCACCAGATGCTCTACGGCATCCGCCCCGAGGAGCAGCTCCGCCTGGCGGCAGCGGGCGAGACGGTCCGGATCTACTTGCCCTACGGGGACGACTGGTACGGCTACTTCATGCGCCGGCTCGCCGAACGCCCGGCCAACCTCGTCTTCTTCCTCCGGGCCCTCGCCACCCGCGGCTGACCCCGGCAACCCCGCCCGGAGGGCCGGCAACCCCGCCCGGCGGACCCGGCAGGAAGGCGCAGCCCCGCCCCCGGGGCGGGGGCGTACCACGACCCGGACGGTCGCCCCCGGGCCGACGCCCCGGTGCGAGGATGGCCGCAGAACAGTCCGCGACAGATGAGGTGAACCGCCCCATGACCGCACGAGTCGCCGTCCTCGGCACCGGAAAGATCGGCGAGGCACTGGTCTCCGGGATGCTGCGCGCAGGGAAGGCACCTTCCGACATCCTCGTCACCGCCCGCCGCCCCGAGCGGGCGGAGGAACTGCGGGTCCGCCACGGTGTCGAAGCGGTCACCAACGCCGAGGCCGCCAAGGCCGCCGACACCCTCATCCTCACCCCCAAGCCCCAGGACATGGGGGCGCTCCTCGAGGAACTCGCCCCCCACGTCCCCGCGGACCGCCTGGTCGTCTCCGGCGCGGCCGGCATCCCCACCGCCTACATCGAGGACCGCCTGCACGAGGGCATCGCCGTCGTCCGCGTCATGGCCAACACCCCGGTCCTGGTCGACGAGGGTATGAGCGTCATCTCCGCGGGCCGGCACGCCACCGAGGCGCACCTGCTGCGCACCGAGGAGATCTTCAAGCCGGTCGGCAAGACCCTGCGGGTCCCCGAGTCCCAGCAGGACGCGGCCACGGCCCTCTCCGGCTCGGGTCCGGCCTACTTCTACTACCTCGTCGAGGCGATGACCGATGCCGGGATCCTCCTCGGCCTGCCCCGGTCCCAGGCCCACGACCTGATCGTCCAGGCCGCGGTCGGTGCCGCGGTCATGCTCCGCGACTCCGACCAGCACCCGGTCAAGCTCCGGGAGGCCGTCACCTCCCCGGCCGGCACCACCATCAGCGCCATCCGCGAGCTGGAGAACCACGGCGTCCGCGCCGCGCTGATCGCGGCCATCGAGGCCGCCCGGGACCGCAGCCGGGAGCTCGCGTCCGGCAACTGACACCCCCTCCCCGCCAAGCCGCCCTCCCGCCCCACCAGGGGGACGGCGGCCCGGCCGGGAGGAGGCAGCCGGCTCCGGCCCCGCCGCTGACTGCGGGGAAGGAGCGGCACACCCACCGTGACGAAAAATTTGCTGGCGCCGAGGTTTGAAACCTGCGCAGGGCCGGGTGTAGAGTTGAACAGTTCCTGGGGGCCTCAGGGTCCCCGGTGACGGACAAGCCGATCTCTCGGCAACCAACACGAGCGAAGAGCCTCGCGGCTTTCAGCGTGTCGGTTATCCGAAAAGAGAGGCACTCCGAATCGGTGATAGAGTTTCGGAGTCGTCGGAACGGCCGGAAAGGGCCGGGCCGGCAAACCCTCCCAGCGGGGGCCGGAAACGCGAAAGCGGGTCTGGTAGGCTGGGAAACACGAAGGGAAAGCCCGGAGGAACCGGTGAGACGGTTTCGAAGGAAGCTTCCGTTCCTTGAGAACTCAACAGCGTGCCAAAAGTCAACGCCAGACTATAAAACACCCCGGGCAGTCGCCGGAATTCTTCTTCCGGGTGCTGCTTGAGGTTCCTTTGAAAAAGTCCTTCCGCGGGCAGTGCCGGCGGGAGGCGACACACAGCGAGGACGCTGTGCGCGGGCCGGATCATTCCTTCGGCCTGCGCCGCTCTGCCGCGATGTTTCATACATTCACGGAGAGTTTGATCCTGGCTCAGGACGAACGCTGGCGGCGTGCTTAACACATGCAAGTCGAACGGTGAAGCCCTTCGGGGTGGATCAGTGGCGAACGGGTGAGTAACACGTGGGCAATCTGCCCTGCACTCTGGGACAACCCGGGGAAACCCGGGCTAATACCGGATACGACCCTCCAGGGCATCTTGGGGGGTGGAAAGCTCCGGCGGTGCAGGATGAGCCCGCGGCCTATCAGCTTGTTGGTGGGGTGATGGCCCACCAAGGCGACGACGGGTAGCCGGCCTGAGAGGGCGACCGGCCACACTGGGACTGAGACACGGCCCAGACTCCTACGGGAGGCAGCAGTGGGGAATATTGCACAATGGGCGCAAGCCTGATGCAGCGACGCCGCGTGAGGGATGACGGCCTTCGGGTTGTAAACCTCTTTCAGCAGGGAAGAAGCGCAAGTGACGGTACCTGCAGAAGAAGCACCGGCTAACTACGTGCCAGCAGCCGCGGTAATACGTAGGGTGCGAGCGTTGTCCGGAATTATTGGGCGTAAAGAGCTCGTAGGCGGCTTGTCGCGTCGGTCGTGAAAGCCCGGGGCTTAACCCCGGGTCTGCGGTCGATACGGGCAGGCTAGAGTTCGGTAGGGGAGATCGGAATTCCTGGTGTAGCGGTGAAATGCGCAGATATCAGGAGGAACACCGGTGGCGAAGGCGGATCTCTGGGCCGATACTGACGCTGAGGAGCGAAAGCGTGGGGAGCGAACAGGATTAGATACCCTGGTAGTCCACGCCGTAAACGTTGGGAACTAGGTGTGGGCGACATTCCACGTCGTCCGTGCCGCAGCTAACGCATTAAGTTCCCCGCCTGGGGAGTACGGCCGCAAGGCTAAAACTCAAAGGAATTGACGGGGGCCCGCACAAGAGGCGGAGCATGTGGCTTAATTCGACGCAACGCGAAGAACCTTACCAAGGCTTGACATACACCGGAAACTGGCAGAGATGTCAGCCCCCTTGTGGTCGGTGTACAGGTGGTGCATGGCTGTCGTCAGCTCGTGTCGTGAGATGTTGGGTTAAGTCCCGCAACGAGCGCAACCCTTGTTCTGTGTTGCCAGCATGCCCTTCGGGGTGATGGGGACTCACAGGAGACTGCCGGGGTCAACTCGGAGGAAGGTGGGGACGACGTCAAGTCATCATGCCCCTTATGTCTTGGGCTGCACACGTGCTACAATGGCCGGTACAATGAGCTGCGATACCGCGAGGTGGAGCGAATCTCAAAAAGCCGGTCTCAGTTCGGATTGGGGTCTGCAACTCGACCCCATGAAGTCGGAGTCTCTAGTAATCGCAGATCAGCATTGCTGCGGTGAATACGTTCCCGGGCCTTGTACACACCGCCCGTCACGTCACGAAAGTCGGTAACACCCGAAGCCGGTGGCCCAACCCCTTGTGGGAGGGAGTCGTCGAAGGTGGGACTGGCGATTGGGACGAAGTCGTAACAAGGTAGCCGTACCGGAAGGTGCGGCTGGATCACCTCCTTTCTAAGGAGCACACGCCAGTCACGGGCGAACGCCCCGTGATGGTCGCTCATGGGTGGAACGTTGACTATTCGGCACAGTTGGTTTTGGTGGGTCTGCTAGTACTGCTTCGGCGTGGAACGCAGGGGTCACCGATCGGCTGGGCCGGGCGCGCTGTTGGGTCCTGAGGGAACGTGAGTTTTCTCAGTGCCGGTCCCGGACTGGTGCCAAACCGCCCTGTGAGGGGCAGGTGGCCCGTGCATGGTTCGGGTGTCTGGTCGTTGCTTGAGAACTACATAGTGAACGCGAGCATCTGTGGCCAAGTTTTTAAGGGCGCACGGTGGATGCCTTGGCACCAGGAACCGATGAAGGACGTGGGAGGCCGCGATAGGCCCCGGGGAGCTGTCAACCGAGCTGTGATCCGGGGGTGTCCGAATGGGGAAACCCGGCAGTCGTCATGGGCTGTCACCCGCTGCTGAACACATAGGCAGTGTGGAGGGAACGCGGGGAAGTGAAACATCTCAGTACCCGCAGGAAGAGAAAACAACCGTGATTCCGGGAGTAGTGGCGAGCGAAACCGGATGAGGCCAAACCCGTTACGTGTGATACCCGGCAGGGGTTGCGTGGCGGGGGTTGTGGGAGTGTTCTTCAGTCGTCTGCCGGCGGCTGGGAGAGTCAGAAACCGTTGGTGTAGTCGAAGGGCATGCGAAAGGCCCGGCGTAGAGGGTAAGACCCCCGTAGACGAAACATCAGCGGCTCTCTTGAACGCCACCCAAGTAGCACGGGGCCCGAGAAATCCCGTGTGAATCTGGCGGGACCACCCGCTAAGCCTAAATATTCCCTGGTGACCGATAGCGGATAGTACCGTGAGGGAATGGTGAAAAGTACCGCGGGAGCGGAGTGAAATAGTACCTGAAACCGTGTGCCTACAAGCCGTGGGAGCGTCGGGACGAGCTTGCTCGTCCTCGTGACTGCGTGCCTTTTGAAGAATGAGCCTGCGAGTTTGCGGTGTGTTGCGAGGTTAACCCGTGTGGGGAAGCCGTAGCGAAAGCGAGTCCGAACAGGGCGATTGAGTAGCGCGCCCAAGACCCGAAGCGGAGTGATCTAGCCATGGGCAGGTTGAAGCGCGGGTAAGACCGTGTGGAGGACCGAACCCACCAGGGTTGAAAACCTGGGGATGACCTGTGGTTAGGGGTGAAAGGCCAATCAAACTCCGTGATAGCTGGTTCTCCCCGAAATGCATTTAGGTGCAGCGTCGTGTGTTTCTTGCCGGAGGTAGAGCACTGGATAGGCGATGGGCCCTACCGGGTTACTGACCTTAGCCAAACTCCGAATGCCGGTAAGTGAGAGCGCGGCAGTGAGACTGTGGGGGATAAGCTCCATGGTCGAGAGGGAAACAGCCCAGAGCATCGACTAAGGCCCCTAAGCGTACGCTAAGTGGGAAAGGATGTGGAGTCGCAGAGACAACCAGGAGGTTGGCTTAGAAGCAGCCACCCTTGAAAGAGTGCGTAATAGCTCACTGGTCAAGTGATTCCGCGCCGACAATGTAGCGGGGCTCAAGCGTACCGCCGAAGTCGTGTCATTGCAGTACGTACCCCCAACGGGGACTGTGATGGGTAGGGGAGCGTCGTGTGCCGGGTGAAGCAGCGCCGGAAGGCAGTTGTGGACGGTTCACGAGTGAGAATGCAGGCATGAGTAGCGATACAAGAGTGGGAAACTCTTGCGCCGATTGACTAAGGGTTCCTGGGTCAAGTTGATCTGCCCAGGGTAAGTCGGGACCTAAGGCGAGGCCGACAGGCGTAGTCGATGGACAACGGGTTGATATTCCCGTACCCGCTTCGAAGCGCCCACGCTGAACCCTCTGATGCTAAGGCCGTGAAGCCGCCGGTGGTCTTCGGACCGCTGGTTGGTGGAGCCGCCGGCCCGAGGGGGTAGTAGGTGAGCGATGGGGTGACGCAGGAAGGTAGTCCAGCCCGGGCGGTGGTTGTCCCGGGGTAAGGGTGTAGCCCGGAGGATAGGCAAATCCGTCCTCCATGCAGGGTGAGACCTGATGCCGAGCCGATTGTGGTGAAGTGGATGATCCTATGCTGTCGAGAAAAGCCTCTAGCGAGCAGCGAAGCGGCCCGTACCCTAAACCGACTCAGGTGGTCAGGTAGAGAATACCGAGGCGTTCGGGTGAACCGTGGTTAAGGAACTCGGCAAAATGCCCCCGTAACTTCGGGAGAAGGGGGGCCACGGCCGGTGACGGGCTTTGCGCCCTGAGCTGGTGGTGGCCGCAGAGACCAGCGAGAAGCGACTGTTTACTAAAAACACAGGTCCGTGCGAAGCCGTAAGGCGATGTATACGGACTGACGCCTGCCCGGTGCTGGAACGTTAAGGGGACCGGTTAGCTCGTCTTCGGACGGGCGAAGCTGAGAACTTAAGCGCCAGTAAACGGCGGTGGTAACTATAACCATCCTAAGGTAGCGAAATTCCTTGTCGGGTAAGTTCCGACCTGCACGAATGGCGTAACGACTTCTCGACTGTCTCAACCACGGGCCCGGTGAAATTGCACTACGAGTAAAGATGCTCGTTTCGCGCAGCAGGACGGAAAGACCCCGGGACCTTCACTACAGCTTGATATTGGTGTTCGGTTCGGCTTGTGTAGGATAGGTGGGAGCCGGTGAAGCATGCACGCCAGTGCGTGTGGAGGCGTCGTTGAAATACCACTCTGGTCGTGCTGGATGTCTAACCTGGGTCCGTGATCCGGATCAGGGACAGTGTCTGGTGGGTAGTTTAACTGGGGCGGTTGCCTCCTAAAGGGTAACGGAGGCGCCCAAAGGTTCCCTCAGCCTGGTTGGCAATCAGGTGTTGAGTGTAAGTGCACAAGGGAGCTTGACTGTGAGACCGACGGGTCGAGCAGGTACGAAAGTAGGGACTAGTGATCCGGCGGTGGCTTGTGGAAGCGCCGTCGCTCAACGGATAAAAGGTACCCCGGGGATAACAGGCTGATCTTCCCCAAGAGTCCATATCGACGGGATGGTTTGGCACCTCGATGTCGGCTCGTCGCATCCTGGGGCTGGAGTCGGTCCCAAGGGTTGGGCTGTTCGCCCATTAAAGCGGTACGCGAGCTGGGTTTAGAACGTCGTGAGACAGTTCGGTCCCTATCCGCTGTGCGCGTAGGAGTCTTGAGAAGGGCTGTCCCTAGTACGAGAGGACCGGGACGGACGAACCTCTGGTGTGCCAGTTGTCCTGCCAAGGGCATGGCTGGTTGGCTACGTTCGGGAGGGATAACCGCTGAAAGCATCTAAGCGGGAAGCCTGCTTCGAGATGAGGGCTCCCACCCCGTGAGGGGGTAAGGCTCCCAGTAGACGACTGGGTTGATAGGCCAGATGTGGAAGCCGGGCAACCGGTGGAGCTGACTGGTACTAATAGGCCGAGGACTTGTCCATAGCTGCTCGCGTTCACTGTGTGGTTCTGAAGTAACGGCCGCCGAGCCCACCCCCGTGCGGGGTTGGTGTTCCGGCCGGCAGCTTCACAGCGTTTCGGTGGTTATAGCGTTAGGGAAACGCCCGGTCACATTCCGAACCCGGAAGCTAAGCCTTTCAGCGCCGATGGTACTGCAGGGGGGACCCTGTGGGAGAGTAGGACACCGCCGAACAAATTTTACGGGCCCGGTCCCGGGAGTCGAGGAATCGACTTCCGGGACCGGGCCCTTTTCTGCGTTCCGCGCGATTCCCGCGGCGCTTCCGCGGGGGCCGCGGGCAGCGGAACGGTCCGAGGACCGCCGTTGGGCGCCGGGCCTCGACCGGCGAATACGGGCACCGAGCGTGTGCCCCTGCCGCGTCTTTCAGAGGAAAGCGTGCCTCGTGCGGTGATGGCCGGGCGCCACTCGAGGAGCCGGGGGGCTCTTCGCATCCTCCTTCCCGCCCCGAAACAGCCTCCCCGCCCCGAAACAGCTGGGGCAGCCACCTGGCGGCCGTGATGGTCGTCCGCAGCGGACGGCCGCAGCGGCGTCGGGCGCCAGAAGCCAGCTCTCAGAACGCCGACAGTGGAAGCCGGACCGAAGCTTTGCTGGGAGAGGGCAACCAGAGAGGCATCCCGGTTGTCCGACTGGGCACAGAGCAGGCAAGAGGATCGATTCGCCATGGAGAGGTGGAAAAGGCGTATGCGTACCCAAGGACTTCTGGCCGCCGGTGCTGTCGTCGCGGCGCTCGGCACAACCCTCGGTGCCGCCCCTGCCGCTGCTGCACAGGACACTGGGCAGCGGGCTTCAGCCGTGCGCCCCGCGGAGCGGGCCGTCAGGCCGTGCACGGAGCGCGAGGTGAGGGTGCAGGCCAGTCCCTCCGGCGAACACGCCAACGTCATCGAGATGTCGGTGACCAACACAGCCCGGAAGGCGTGCACGGTCACCGGGCCGAGCATCACCTTCGAGGGCCTCGACGGAGCCGCGATGCACGTGCCGGAGGGCCAGGAGACGACCCACACCCTTCACCCGCAGGACACCGCCTATGCGGCGATGCAGACCATCGCCGAACGCGACATGGACCAGGCACGTGTTGTCGGGGCCATCTCCGTGGCCACCTCGCCGGCCTACTACGGAACGCGGTTCGAGGGCACAGTCCTCGTCTACGACCCTCTGACGACCCGGTGGCTCTCCTCGTCGGCGGAGGCGGAGAGCACTCTGCTCATGTACGCCCCTTGACCGGAGCAGCCTGATCCGGAAGCCCGGGGCAGGCAGTCCGAATCCCGGAGAAGTGGGCCGGCGCACGACAGGATGTCCTGCCGTGCGCCGGCCCTTCCTCCGGAGTCGCCGTCCGCAGTCCGCTCGAAGGAGGTCACGTGCTCTCCGGGGACCGCGCACCGGACTGTGTGACCGGCGGTGATCGGTGAAGATCCGCCGAGGTGCCGGCGGGAGGCGGAGAACCCGACCGCGGACGCAGTGGAGTCGGCGATCCGTGAACTGCGGGCCGGGATCACCGCGGCGCCGACGACGACGTTCATCGAGCGGATCAGCTGCGACCTGGCCGAGGGGCACTGTCCGGTGGGCGAGGACGCTGCGGGGGGCGGCGGAGGGCGAAGAGCACGCGTTGGGCTCCCGCGGCCGGAAAGAATCAACCCGTGGCGCGGGGAACGGAGTTGCCGTTACGGATCGCTCGACGAGGCGGTCGGCAGGACCATGCAGAGCCGAGACGCCGTATCCGTCGCCGAAGCATGCGTCCGGCTCTGCTCCGGGACGGCGTGAAGCACGTACTCAGGGCTCGGCGCGAGCCGTTCGCATTTCCCGCAGGACTGCTGCGCTCCGCCGGCACCAGTCCCGGTTGCCCTGTTCGAAGGCGAGGCCGCGCAGGCAGGTCAAGTAAGGGCCGATCCGCTCGCCGTGGCGCAGGAACTCCTCCTCGCTCCTGCCTCCCCGCATCCGCCGCAGGAGCCCGTCGAAGAGCTCGATCTTGGCTTCGGCGAAGACGGCTCGCTCGGTGAGCTGTGCGATCACCTCGTCGGCGTCGACGTGGTCGACGGCCTGGACCTTGACGAGCAGGTCGTCACGTATGAACGAGGGTTTGGTGGCGGTTGCCGTGAACTGCTGCAGTTCGTCGTGACCGGCCTCGGTGACTTTGAAGAGGCGCTTGTTGGGCCGGGTGTCCTGGACCACCTCCCGGCCTGCGACCAGACCTTCTTTCTCCAGCTTGGCCAGTTCGGCGTACAGCTGCTGGGGCAGGGCGTGCCAGAAGTTCGCCACACCCGCGTCGAACGACTTGGCCAGCTGGTACCCGCTGAGCTCCTCGTCCAGCAGCGCCGCGAGGACGGCATGACGCAATGCCACGGGGACGACTCCTCCCTCTTCCGTCGGGCTCCTCGCCATGATAGTCAATAAAATGACTAATCAATTTCCTGACTATGAAGGAGCAGCCGTGACGACCGCAGACCGCTTTCGTGCCGCCGTCGAGGAGCGCGACCTCACCGCGCTGGACGAACTGTTCACCGAGGACATCCGCTTCTACAGCCCGGTGAAGTTCACGCCTTTCGAGGGCAGGCCCATGGTGCTGGGTCTTTTCGGCGTCCTGCTGCGCACCTTCGAGGACTTCCGTTACGTCGGGGACTTCGAGGGGACGGCCGAGACCAGCGCCGACGGCGCCGAAGCCCCCTCGGCCGTGCTCCTCTTTCGGGCGACCGTGGGCGGCAAGCAGATCCACGGCATCGACCTGCTGCAGTTCGACGAAGCAGGAAGGATCAAGGAGTTCACGGTGATGGTCCGGCCGCTGTCCGCGGTACAGGCCCTGAGCGATGCGGTGCTCGCGGGCCTCGTCGCAGACGGCATTGTTCCGACTCCGACCAACGGCTAGCACCGCATCGGGCAACGTTCGCCCTGCCGGACAGGTTGAGCAGGCCGGACAGGGCGAGCACGCTGTGTTCTCGGTGTCGTCGTTGTGTGTGGGGCGGATCGACGCATGGCTGGCGGCACATGCACCGGCGACGTTGGCGCTGCTCCGCCCTCCTGGCACGCCGGGCGAGCTGGAGTCGGTTCAACGGGTGCTCGGCGTGCAGTTCCCCGTCGAGCTGCGTGAATAGCTGAGCTGCCACAACGGCGCGAGTGAGTGGACGAGTCTGCTTCCCGAGCAGTCGCCACTGGGTGCGGCCCGCATTGCTGAGCACGGGCGGCTGGGACGGGCAGGTCATTCCGCTGCCCTGCTCTTTGTGGCCGGCGTGGTCGGCACCGGCGACGGCGAAGTAACGCAGTGCGGTGAACCGGGCTTCGATCCTGCTGATTCAGGAGGAGTTGGTCGGGGTGTGGGCGATCTCGACGTTGCTGGTCCCGGCCCGGTCCGCGACCCGGCGGCAGCACTTGGTGGTCAGGTGCGGGGAGTGGTTGCCGCAGACGATCGCGATGCGGACCTCCGGTGGGTAGAGGCTGCGCAGGGAGCGGCTGGAGGTCGTGCGAGCCGAACTCGTCCAGGCAGAGCATCGCCTCCGGTCCTCACGGCTCGGGTATGACGTCGCCGTCGCCGTTGAAGTTGTGGAGCACGTCCCTCGCCCGGTCCGCGCTGGTGAAGCTCACCTTGGCGATCTCCGCCACCGGCATGCCCTGCGCGGACAGCAGCACCATCTGCGCGCGCCGCCAGGTCACCACCGACCCGCTGCCGCGGCAGATGGATCCGCAGCCGCCGCCGGCCCTCATCGTCATCGATCTCACCGACCCGCACCCGCTCAGCCGGCCGGTCGTTCCGACCGTGCCGTGCCGGCCCGATGCGGTTGCGGGTCGGCACGTTGCTTGCAGTGCTGAGAGGCAGCGAGGTCGACACAGGCCCTTTGAGCGTCCTACGGACGTGCTGCACGAAGGTGGAGGGTGGGTAGCGGGTGCCCCAGCTGTTGTCCTCCGGTACGGCGTCGCCCGGGGCGCGTCCTTCGGGGAATGCAGGAAGTTCAGGGCCGGCAGGTCCCGGTGCGGTTCGGAGCCGGCGCGGGACCGATGGCTTCGGTCGTCCTGGATCGGTCTGCTCGAGCAAGGACAGCCGGGCATCGCCCCCTGCAAGAGCCGTGCACGTCACTGCCTGCCCAGGAGGGGCCGCGCACCTGGTCGTTGGTTTCGCCCGGCCGTTTGCTCCCAGGGGAAGGCCGTGCCTCCCCGACACGGCAGCAGTACGGCGAGGACCTGGCGGCGGTGCGCGTTCCAACGCGACGGACCGCGGCTCGTCCACGGAGCTCGGCGAGGCTCAGCCCTGAGCAGCACGGTCAGTACCGCGATCGAGGCCCCGAGCGGCTCTGCGTTCGAACCACGCCGGACCGGACAGCCCGTGGCACCGGCAAGGAAGACCTCTTGAGCCCCGTACCCGGTGCCTTGTCACCATGGCTGAACAGCAACGTGCTGCCGCTCGCCCGCACTTCGCCCTCGCCCGCATGGTCGCCCGAGAGGTCTCGGCGGTTCAGCACGGACCCTGCCGCTCCCTGTGACGCCGAGGAAACGGCGCCTGTGAGGCGAACCCCGGGATCTTCCCGAAGCGGGCAGGAGACGCGGGCCCTGCATTCGGGAATCCAGTCCTGTCCGACCACCGCGGCGCCTCTTTCCTGCCGGACTCCTGCCGAGTACCCTGGGCCGACACCCGACGCCGGATTCTGCCCGCCCCCTCGAGCCTGAACGCAAGGACCTTCGACCCCAGGAGGTCCACAGAGGGTGAGCCCGTCCTGGTGTCCTCGTGAACGATCCCGGCATGCGCGCGCCGTTCTTCCCGGGCCGGCCGGTCCCCGGCCGACGGCGACCAGGAGGAGCCCGCGCCTTGACGGTGCACTTGTACGCACGGGCAGCTGCTGACCTTCCCGGCGGGAGCGGGCGGCACGTCGACAGAACTCCATGGCTGCCTTCGAGCATCGTGAGGCCGTTGGACGGACTGCCCCGACCGGATCGATGGTGCTCTCCACGGTCGGCCGGCCGGCGGACGGGCTGGACTGCCGAGTGCGGCTTCGGGAGCATCGACAGGTCAGGCACACAGGTGATCGCCCGACGCTGGGGACGTCTCGTGCGTGGTTCCCGAGCGCATTTTTCCCTCCGGCACCGGTGCTGGGCAGGCGGCAACCACGGGGTTTGACGCGGGGGCGCCCGATGCGTAATGTTCTCCGGGTTGCCCCGTGTGAGAGCCGACTCCGGTCGGTCCCCGGGCAGCCAATC
>NZ_CP046907.1:3262500-5027500 GCF_014083985.1 Streptomyces sp. SCUT-3
CAGGAAGAGAAAACAACCGTGATTCCGGGAGTAGTGGCGAGCGAAACCGGATGAGGCCAAACCCGTTACGTGTGATACCCGGCAGGGGTTGCGTGGCGGGGGTTGTGGGAGTGTTCTTCAGTCGTCTGCCGGCGGCTGGGAGAGTCAGAAACCGTTGGTGTAGTCGAAGGGCATGCGAAAGGCCCGGCGTAGAGGGTAAGACCCCCGTAGACGAAACATCAGCGGCTCTCTTGAACGCCACCCAAGTAGCACGGGGCCCGAGAAATCCCGTGTGAATCTGGCGGGACCACCCGCTAAGCCTAAATATTCCCTGGTGACCGATAGCGGATAGTACCGTGAGGGAATGGTGAAAAGTACCGCGGGAGCGGAGTGAAATAGTACCTGAAACCGTGTGCCTACAAGCCGTGGGAGCGTCGGGACGAGCTTGCTCGTCCTCGTGACTGCGTGCCTTTTGAAGAATGAGCCTGCGAGTTTGCGGTGTGTTGCGAGGTTAACCCGTGTGGGGAAGCCGTAGCGAAAGCGAGTCCGAACAGGGCGATTGAGTAGCGCGCCCAAGACCCGAAGCGGAGTGATCTAGCCATGGGCAGGTTGAAGCGCGGGTAAGACCGTGTGGAGGACCGAACCCACCAGGGTTGAAAACCTGGGGGATGACCTGTGGTTAGGGGTGAAAGGCCAATCAAACTCCGTGATAGCTGGTTCTCCCCGAAATGCATTTAGGTGCAGCGTCGTGTGTTTCTTGCCGGAGGTAGAGCACTGGATAGGCGATGGGCCCTACCGGGTTACTGACCTTAGCCAAACTCCGAATGCCGGTAAGTGAGAGCGCGGCAGTGAGACTGTGGGGGATAAGCTCCATGGTCGAGAGGGAAACAGCCCAGAGCATCGACTAAGGCCCCTAAGCGTACGCTAAGTGGGAAAGGATGTGGAGTCGCAGAGACAACCAGGAGGTTGGCTTAGAAGCAGCCACCCTTGAAAGAGTGCGTAATAGCTCACTGGTCAAGTGATTCCGCGCCGACAATGTAGCGGGGCTCAAGCGTACCGCCGAAGTCGTGTCATTGCAGTACGTACCCCCAACGGGGACTGTGATGGGTAGGGGAGCGTCGTGTGCCGGGTGAAGCAGCGCCGGAAGGCAGTTGTGGACGGTTCACGAGTGAGAATGCAGGCATGAGTAGCGATACAAGAGTGGGAAACTCTTGCGCCGATTGACTAAGGGTTCCTGGGTCAAGTTGATCTGCCCAGGGTAAGTCGGGACCTAAGGCGAGGCCGACAGGCGTAGTCGATGGACAACGGGTTGATATTCCCGTACCCGCTTCGAAGCGCCCACGCTGAACCCTCTGATGCTAAGGCCGTGAAGCCGCCGGTGGTCTTCGGACCGCTGGTTGGTGGAGCCGCCGGCCCGAGGGGGTAGTAGGTGAGCGATGGGGTGACGCAGGAAGGTAGTCCAGCCCGGGCGGTGGTTGTCCCGGGGTAAGGGTGTAGCCCGGAGGATAGGCAAATCCGTCCTCCATGCAGGGTGAGACCTGATGCCGAGCCGATTGTGGTGAAGTGGATGATCCTATGCTGTCGAGAAAAGCCTCTAGCGAGCAGCGAAGCGGCCCGTACCCTAAACCGACTCAGGTGGTCAGGTAGAGAATACCGAGGCGTTCGGGTGAACCGTGGTTAAGGAACTCGGCAAAATGCCCCCGTAACTTCGGGAGAAGGGGGGCCACGGCCGGTGACGGGCTTTGCGCCCTGAGCTGGTGGTGGCCGCAGAGACCAGCGAGAAGCGACTGTTTACTAAAAACACAGGTCCGTGCGAAGCCGTAAGGCGATGTATACGGACTGACGCCTGCCCGGTGCTGGAACGTTAAGGGGACCGGTTAGCTCGTCTTCGGACGGGCGAAGCTGAGAACTTAAGCGCCAGTAAACGGCGGTGGTAACTATAACCATCCTAAGGTAGCGAAATTCCTTGTCGGGTAAGTTCCGACCTGCACGAATGGCGTAACGACTTCTCGACTGTCTCAACCACGGGCCCGGTGAAATTGCACTACGAGTAAAGATGCTCGTTTCGCGCAGCAGGACGGAAAGACCCCGGGACCTTCACTACAGCTTGATATTGGTGTTCGGTTCGGCTTGTGTAGGATAGGTGGGAGCCGGTGAAGCATGCACGCCAGTGCGTGTGGAGGCGTCGTTGAAATACCACTCTGGTCGTGCTGGATGTCTAACCTGGGTCCGTGATCCGGATCAGGGACAGTGTCTGGTGGGTAGTTTAACTGGGGCGGTTGCCTCCTAAAGGGTAACGGAGGCGCCCAAAGGTTCCCTCAGCCTGGTTGGCAATCAGGTGTTGAGTGTAAGTGCACAAGGGAGCTTGACTGTGAGACCGACGGGTCGAGCAGGTACGAAAGTAGGGACTAGTGATCCGGCGGTGGCTTGTGGAAGCGCCGTCGCTCAACGGATAAAAGGTACCCCGGGGATAACAGGCTGATCTTCCCCAAGAGTCCATATCGACGGGATGGTTTGGCACCTCGATGTCGGCTCGTCGCATCCTGGGGCTGGAGTCGGTCCCAAGGGTTGGGCTGTTCGCCCATTAAAGCGGTACGCGAGCTGGGTTTAGAACGTCGTGAGACAGTTCGGTCCCTATCCGCTGTGCGCGTAGGAGTCTTGAGAAGGGCTGTCCCTAGTACGAGAGGACCGGGACGGACGAACCTCTGGTGTGCCAGTTGTCCTGCCAAGGGCATGGCTGGTTGGCTACGTTCGGGAGGGATAACCGCTGAAAGCATCTAAGCGGGAAGCCTGCTTCGAGATGAGGGCTCCCACCCCGTGAGGGGGTAAGGCTCCCAGTAGACGACTGGGTTGATAGGCCAGATGTGGAAGCCGGGCAACCGGTGGAGCTGACTGGTACTAATAGGCCGAGGACTTGTCCATAGCTGCTCGCGTTCACTGTGTGGTTCTGAAGTAACGGCCGCCGAGCCCACCCCCGTGCGGGGTTGGTGTTCCGGCCGGCAGCTTCACAGCGTTTCGGTGGTTATAGCGTTAGGGAAACGCCCGGTCACATTCCGAACCCGGAAGCTAAGCCTTTCAGCGCCGATGGTACTGCAGGGGGGACCCTGTGGGAGAGTAGGACACCGCCGAACAAATTGTGCGAGAAGCCCCGTGCGGGGCCCCGTCGAGGGGCCACCGCCCGGGGCTTCTCTGCGTTGTGCGTTCCGCGTTTCGCGTGATTTCCGCGGCACTCCCGCGGGGAACGCCGGTGGTGGGGAGCGGGTGAAGGATGCATACCGGTGACCCGGCTCGTGCCCTCCTCGTCCACGGAGAGGGGCGACAGATACGGTGGCCTGCATGAGCGGCGGCGCAAGGCTTATGTGGGACGAAGCGGTGACGGGCTACGACTTCGGGCCCGGGCACCCGATGGACCCCCTGCGTCTCGCGCTGACCATGCGCCTGGTGGAGGCGTTCGGACTGACCGGGCGGATGGAGGTCGTCGCGGCCCCGCCGGCCGGGGACTCCACACTGCGCCTGGTCCACCAGGCAGAGTACGTGGAGGCGGTTCGCAGGGCCTCCGAGGACCCGGCGTCGGCCGACACGTCCAGGGGCCTGGGCACCGAGGACGACCCGGCGTTCGAGGGAATGCACGCGGTGTCCGCGCTCATCGCGGGACAGTCGGTGACGGCGGCGGAATCGGTGTGGAGCGGCCGGGTGCTGCACGCGGTGAACTTCGCGGGCGGCCTGCACCACGCGATGCCGGGGGCGGCGGCAGGGTTCTGCGTGTACAACGACGCGGCGCTGGCGATCGCCCGACTGCTGGAACTCGGAGCGGAGCGGGTCGCCTACATCGACGTCGACGTGCACCACGGCGACGGGGTCCAGCAGGCGTTCTGGGACGACCCGCGGGTGATGACCGTCTCGGTGCACGAGCACCCGCGCACGCTCTTCCCGCAGACCGGCTGGCCCGAGGAGAGCGGCGGGCCGGGAGCCGAGGGGAGCGCGGTGAACGTAGCGCTGCCGGCGGGCACCGGGGACGCCGGATGGCTGCGGGCCTTCCACGCGGTGGTGCCGGAACTGGTGGAGGCTTTCCGGCCGCAGGTGATCGTGAGCCAGCACGGTGCGGACACGCACTTCGAGGACCCGCTGGCGCACCTGGCGGTGAGCCTGGACGCGCAGCGACTGGTGGCCGAGGCCTGCCACGACCTGGCGCACCGTCACTCCGAGGGACGCTGGCTGGCATTGGGCGGGGGCGGCTACTCGGTGGTCGAGGTGGTGCCGAGGGCATGGACGCACCTGGTGGCGATCGTGGCGGGAAGCCCGATCGACCCGACGGCCGACACCCCCGACGAGTGGCGGCACGAGGTGTACCGCAGGACCAGGCAGATGGCCCCGCTGCGGATGACCGACGGTCGCACCCCGCAGTGGCAGGACTTCCACACGGGGGGCTACGACCCGGCGGACCGGCTCGACCAGGCGGTCCTGGCGACCCGGCGTGCGGTGTTCCCCATGCACGGGCTGCTGCCGTAGGACCGGCAGGGCCGCGTGACGGGACCGGACCGGGTCCGGGCCTCCGGGAACACCCCCTGGCTGCACGGAAGGTGCCCTGAGTGCGTCGGGCGGGTTCTGGGGGCCTCGTGCGGGTGAAGCGCGCGCCGTTCGAGGCTCCGGCCGTCGGGACGGGGGCCAGGATCGTGGTGTGTCGGATCGTCCCTGCCCCTCCGGTGGCCCCTCCGCCCGCCTGCGCGAGGAGCTTCGCGGTCGGCTGGAGGCCTCCGGGCTCGCGGGAGCGGTGTCCGCGCGCCGGGAGAAGAGCCTGCTCCGGTACCGCATGTTCGCCGACCGGGATCCGCGGGTGCTGTTGGGGCTGGAGCCGGAGGGGGAGTGGACGTCGGCCGAACTGCTGCGGCTGATGGCCGAGAAGTGCGGAGTCTCCGCCGACCCGGGCTGTACGACGGGCCGCGAGACGATCGATCCGGACCGTACGCTGGCCGCTCTGGACCGCTTCGCCGACCGGTTGGGACGGGCCGCGGAGCGGCGCGAGCCGGTGCTGTTCGGCACGGGGCACCCCGGCAACCTCCTTCCCTTCTACAGGGGACTGGCGGCGGCTCTCTCGGCTGCGGGCTGCCCGGTACTCGCTCCCGTGCGGCGCGGGCACATCGACCTGCCGACGCGGTTCGGGGTACGTCCGCACCACGTGGGCCACACGGGCCGGGTGGCCGTGGTCCGTTCCGGCCCGGGAGAGACGGGAGAGACGGGGGGAACGAGAGGCCCGGAAGACCCGGAAGGCCCGGAAGACCCGGGAGGGGGCGCCGGGGAGGTGCACACCCATTCGCCCCTCCCGGTCCGAGCCGTCCTGGACGCCGCAGCCGGCACCGGGGGTCTCCTGCCCGAGCTGGTGGTGGGAGATCACGGCTGGGTCTGCGGTGCAGGCCAACTGGGCCTGGACGCGGTCGGGTTGGCCGACGCCGACGACCCGGCGGTGTTCGTCGCCGAGGAGGAGGGGCGGGTCCTCGTCGCCGTCCCGCTTGATGACGGGGTACGGGCCCCTTACTACCGGCCACTTACTCGCTATGTACTCAATCGAGCGTGTCTGTCATGGTAGACGGCCGATCGCAACTCCTCTTCCCCACTCGTATCACCCGCACCTACTCTGGAGCGGAGCGCACGTGCACGCCGAAGTCACCGGAGGGGAAGCCGGTGCCCGTCATGTGCGGAAGGTTCAGGTGTTGTCATGGCTTCTGGTGAGAGGCCTCTCAGTGAGGTCGTTTTCCTGACTGTGGCCGAGGTGGCCGCGGTGATGCGAGTGTCCAAGATGACCGTGTACCGGTTGGTGCACAGCGGTCATCTGCCGGCGATCCGGGTGGGGAGGTCGTTTCGGGTGCCGGAGCAGGCGGTCCACGACTATCTCCGGGAGTCCTACGTGGGGGTGGAGACGGCTTGAGGGCCTCCGGATTACAACCGTCCGACATTGGCGGGTAGGCTGGGCGACCGTAGGTCGTGTGGGCTCGGACGCCCCGCACCGAGTTGTCAACGTGAGCGAGGGTACGTCGTGGGCTCTGTGATCAAGAAGCGCCGCAAGCGGATGGCCAAGAAGAAGCACCGCAAGCTGCTGAAGCGTACGCGCGTCCAGCGTCGCAACAAGAAGTAGCCGAGCAGCGCTCCGCACTTCCCTGCCCTCCCTCCGCCGTCCTGGACGGCGGAGGGAGGGCAGTTCTGTTCCCGTGGGCCGTCCGGGGGGCCCGGGCACCGGGTGTGCCGTCGTGGCACCGTGGAACGGGGCCCACCGGATACGGTGCAGGAGGGGACCGGTCCCCGCACCGCTTCTGTGAGGGGAAGGAAGGCGCGGATTTGGGCAAGGTCGTACTCGTCACCGGCGCGGCACGGCGGCTCTCCGGCCTGCTGGTACGCAGGATCGTGCACGAGCCGCAGGTCGACCGGGTGGTCGGCGTCGACGTCGTTCCCCCCGAGGAGCCGGTGGACGGCGCGGAGTTCGTGCAGGCCGACATCAAGCACCCGATGATCGCGAGGGTGCTCGCCGAGCACCGGGTCGACACGGTCGTGCACATGGACGTCACCGGGACACCTCTGGGGCGCTCCGGGGGCGGCAGGTCGTCGGTGAAGGAGACCAACGTCATCGGCACCATGCAGCTCCTCGGTGCCTGCCAGAAGTCCCCGACGGTGCGGCGCCTGGTGGTGAAGTCCACGACCAGCGTCTACGGCTCCGCCCCGCGGGACCCGGCGGTCTTCACCGAGACGATGCAGGCCAAGTCGCTGCCCAGTGGCGGCTTCGCCAAGGACGCGGTCGAGGTCGAGGGCTACGTGCGCGGATTCGCCCGCCGCCGGCCCGACGTGGCGGTCTGCGTGCTGCGGTTCGCGAACATCCTCGGGCCGCGCGCGGACACGCCGCTCGCCGAGTACTTCTCCCTCCCCGTCCTGCCGACGGTGTTCGGCTACGACCCCCGTCTGCAGTTCGTCCACGAGGACGACGTGATCGAAGTGCTGCGGCTGGCCCTGTCGGACGCCCGGCGCGGCACCATCGACAGCGGGACGTTCAACGTGGCGGGGGACGGGGTGCTGCTGCTGTCCCAGGCCGCCAGGCGGCTGGGCAGGCCCACCGTGCCGGTGCTGCTGCCCGCCGTGACGTGGATCGGATCGGCATTGCGCACCATGGGAATGACGGACTTCTCCCCGGAGCAGATCCGGATGCTGACCCACGGGCGGGTGGTGGACACCACGCAGCTGCGCGAGACGTTCGGCTTCACACCGCGCCACGACACCGCCGGGACGTTCCGGGACTTCGTCGCGGGGCAGGGGCCGGGGCTCCTGGAACCCGAGAGGCTCGCCCGCGCCGTCGACCGGCTGTCCGAGGCCCTGCCCGCAGGGAGCGTGAAGGAATGAGGAGAGAGCCCATGGCCGACGCCGAGGTCGTCCCGCTCGACGACGACACGCGTTCGCGGCGCGGAGCGGGGGCGAAGGTGCCGAGGGGGCGCAGGGGGAGCGGCCGCAGGAACGATTCCGAACAGCGGACGCCGGCGGCGTCCCTGGCTCCCGTCCCGGACGCGGGACCGGCCGCGGAACCGGCCGCAGGGCCGGAGGCGGACCGGGAGGCCGGGGCGCCGGTGCCCGGGGAGGCGGAGGGGCCGGTGGCGGCGGAGGAGACCCCGGGACCGGTACGGGGCGGGGAAGGGCCGCAGGAGCGGCCGGAAGGGGCGGACCGGGACCTGCCCGGCCTGCCCGACCCGGCGGCGGTACTCGCGGCGCTGGGCGACGCCCTGGGGGGCGCGGCGGACCGGCTGCTCGGCGGTCCGTGGGAGCGGAAGGTCGCCAACGGGCTGGCGTTCCTGCGCCGTCGGATCACCGGGGAGTACGAGGTCGACGACTTCGGCTACGACCGGGAGCTCACCGACCAGGTGCTGATGTCCCTGCTGCGCCCGGTGTTCGCCAAGTACTTCCGGGTGGAGGTCCGGGGGATCGAGAACATCCCGGCCGAGGGCGGCGCGCTGGTCGTCGCCAATCATTCCGGGACCCTGCCGCTGGACGCGCTGATGACCCAGGTGGCGGTGCACGACCACCACCCGGCGCACCGGCGGCTGCGGCTGCTGGCCGCGGACCTGGTCTTCGTGCTGCCGGTGGTCAACGAGTTGGCGCGCAAGGCCGGCCACACCCTCGCCTGCGCCGAGGACGCCCGACTGCTGCTGGAGCGCGGCGAGGTGGTGGGCGTCATGCCGGAGGGGTTCAAGGGGCTGGGGAAGCCGTTCTCGGAGCGGTACAAGCTGCAGCGGTTCGGCCGGGGCGGGTTCGTCTCGACGGCGCTGCGCACCCGGGTGCCGATCGTGCCGTGCTCGATCGTCGGGGCCGAGGAGATCTACCCGATGGTGGGCAACTCCAGGACGGCGGCCCGACTGCTCGGGCTCCCGTACTTCCCGGTGACGCCCACCTTCCCCTGGCTCGGTCCGCTGGGCATGGTTCCGCTCCCCACGAAGTGGACCATCCAGTTCGGGGAGCCGATCGCGACGGACACCCACCCGCCGGAGGCGGCCGAGGACCCGATGCTCGTCTTCAACCTGACCGACCAGGTGCGGGAGACCATCCAGCACACGCTCTACCGGCTGCTGATGCAGCGGCGCTCGGTCTTCTTCTGAGGAGACCGAGCGCCGCCGCGCCCCCGCGGGGACGTACTGCCGTTCCCGCGGGGCTAGTCGTCGCCCCCGCCGATGCCGAGGCCGGGGAGGAGGCCGGGGAGCAGCGGGGGAAGGGTGATCTCGGCGTCGGGTTCCTCGGTGTTCCCCCCGTCGGAGGGCTCGTCGCCGTCCTCGCCGGTCCCGGGGAGGGCGGGCGGGTCGAGGAGACCGCCGCCGGTGCCGCCGTCCTCCCCGTCGGGGGCCGCGGAGCCGCTGCTGTCCCCGCCGTCCGGTTCCCCGGTGCCGCTGCCGTTCGGGCCGTTCCCGCCGGGCGTGCCGGAGGGGTCGGTGCCGCTCGGGGAGGGTGTGCCGGCGTCGGGCGACTGCGGGGCGCCGCCGGTGCGGGTCGACGACCCGTCACCGGTGGAGGAGGGGGTGGGCAGCAGGCTCTGCAGCGGTGCGACGTCCCGCTCTATGGCGTCGAGGACCGAACTGACCTGGTCGCGGACGGGGGCGAGCCGGTCGGGCAGCCTGTCGCGGAGGTCTGCCCAGGCCCCGGACTGGACGGTGGAGAAGGCGGAGAGCGACTCGATGGGCTTGAGCGAGCCGTCGCGCCGGTAGGCGTCGCTGAGCAGCCGGTGCCCCTCGGCGGCCTCGTCGTGCATGTTCGTCAGGGTCCTGCCGACCTCCTGGACCGACTCGTCGTCGAGCTCGCCGACCCGTGCCCGGTCCATGAGGCGGCGGGCCTCCTGCATCCGGGTGGAGGCGAGGTCCAGGTGGAGCCTGCCGCGGTCGGTGCCGTCGTCGGCGAGGTCCAGGCGCAGGTCCTCCATGCCCCGTTTGAGGCCGTAGAGGGTGTCGCCGGGGAGCGCGTCCGTGCTGGCGACGGCCATTCCGCCGAAGGCGCTCGCGGCGACGCCCACGGACAGTCCGCCTGCGGCCAGCCTGCGGCCCCAGCGGGTGCGGGGCCGGTACCGGTGCAGGCCGGCCGGGCGCCGGACGTCCCGGCCGCCGCGTTGTTCGGGCACGGTTCCGTCGGACTCGAAGGCGCCCTCGGCGAAGGCCGCCTCCATCGCGGCCACCAGCCGGGCGCGCTGGACGGTCTTCACCTCGGCGGCCAGTTCGGGGGCCGGCACGCTGCCGAGTGCCTCGGCCAGGGCGACCATCCTGTCCCGTTCCGCCTCGGGGCCGTCGGTCGCGGCACGGGCGGGCGGCTCGGCCGCCTTCTCCTCCGCCCGGTCCGCACCGCGGTCCTCGAGGGCCCGGGCGAAGGCGGCCGCCCGCCGGTGCGCCGTTGCGTTCGTGATCACGGGCTGCACCTCCTCTCGTCGTCAGCTTCGACACGCCGGCACGCCCGCGCCGTTCCACACCTTGAGGACTTCCACTCGATCGAGTGACTCGAGGCGGTGCGTGACCGGCCTGCGGCAGGTGGGGACGGAGCAGGCCGGCGTGCGGGCGCAAGGGCTTGCACAGCAGGGAACGAGCAGGATGCCGCTCGGGTTACGCGGGCACGCCGGTCGTGACGCCGGGCGCCCGGCCGGTCACCGCGCATCGTCGGGGAGGAGTCTGGCCAGGGTGCGCACCGCCCGGTACTGGAGGGTCTTGATCGCTCCTTCGTTCTTCCCCATGATCCGGGCGGTCTCGGCGACCGAGAGGCCTTGGAGGAAGCGGAGGGTGACGCACTCCTGCTGCTGGGGGTTGAGCCTGCGCACGGCCTGGAGGAGGGACTGGTTCGACAGCAGTTCCAGGACGGAGTCCTCGGGACTGCGCTCCACCTCGTTGGCGTCGAGCATCTCGCCGGTGGTCACCTCGAGCCGGAAGCGGCTCGACTTGAAGTGGTCGGCGACCAGGTTGCGGGCGATGGTGACCAGCCAGGCGCCGAAGTCGCGGCCCTGCCAGGTGAACGTCCCGATCCTGCGGAGGGCGCGCAGGAATGTTTCGCTGGTCAGGTCCTCGGCCGTGGCCCGGCCGCCGACCCGGTAGTAGACGTAGCGGTAGACGGTGTCGGAGTAGTGGTCGTAGAGCTGACCGAACGCCTCGGCCTCACCCGACTGGGCGCGCTCGACGAGGTCCATCATCCGGCGGCTGTCGTCGTCGGTGCGCTGCTGCCGGCCGGTTCGCGCGGCGGCCGGGGCGGTCTGTGTGCGGGTGGCGGGTCCGTACGCGGTGCGGCGGGGTGCTGTGCCTGCCATCGCGTAGAGCGGGCCTGCGGGGACTGGTGCGGCGTAGGCGGGCATGGGCACGGCGAGCGCAGCGGCGTTGGGGACGACGGAACGCAGGTGCTCGCACACCAGCGCCCGCAGCGCAGCCAGGCCTGAGGCCTCAACCCCGACGTGTGGGTACACGGGACTCCCAGAGGCAGAACTTCACATCACGTGCAGTACGGGACCGATCACCCGTCGTGACGACAAGTGGGTACCGGCGTGCGTCTGAGGAGAATAACGCTTAGTGCAGGCGGTGCTACGGCTTGTTGTCGAAACTGTCGATTAGGTCGACCAACTCATTGATTGAGGATCGGTCAATCACCGAATGACAGAAGCTTTCTGACCGTTTGTGTGCTGTTCCTGCACGGGGTGAGGGTGTGTTGTGACCGGGGAGGCCGCCGGGGGCCGTCGGGGCGCCGGGGGAGGTCAGCGCCGGCGGCGCTGGAGGGCGACGGCCGCGGCGGCGCCGCCGGCGACCGCCCCCACCCCGGCCGCGGCCGGGATGCCGATCTTCGCCGCCTTGCGCCCGGTGCGGTAGTCGCGCAGCCTCCAGTCGTGCTCCCTGGCGTGCCGACGCAGCGCCGAGTCGGGGTTGACCGCGTAGGGGTGGCCGACCAGGGACAGCATGGGGATGTCGTTGGCGGAGTCGCTGTAGGCGGCGCAGCGGGACAGGTCCAGCCCCTCCGCCTGGGCGAGCGCCTTGACCGCCTCGGCCTTCGCCGGGCCGTGCAGGGGCTCGCCGACGAGCCGGCCGGTGTAGACGCCGTCGACCGACTCGGCGACGGTGCCCAGCGCCCCGGTCAGGCCCATCCGGCGGGCGATGATCGAGGCGGTCTCCACCGGGGCCGCGGTGACCAGCCAGACCCGCTGCCCGGCGTCCAGGTGGGCCTGGGCCAGGGCCCGGGTGCCGGGCCAGATCCGCCCGGCCATGTACTCGTCGTAGACCTCCTCGCCGATCGCCAGCAGCTCCTCGACGCGGTGGCCCTTGACGATGGACAGGGCGCTCTCGCGGGCGTCCTGCATGTGGCCCGCGTGCTCGGAGCCGGCCAGCCGGAACCAGGCCTGCTGCCAGGCGAACCTGGCCAGTTCGCGCTTCTGGAAGAACTTGCGCTTGTAGAGCCCGCGGCCCAGGTGGAAGATGGCCGCGCCCTGCATGACGGTGTTGTCCAGGTCGAAGAAGGCGGCGGCGCGCGAGTCCCCGACGACCGGGAACTGCTCCTCGGGCTCGGGCGCGGCGGCGAGCGCCGCCTCGGCGGCAGCCTCGCCCGCCAGTACGGTCCGGGCGGTCACGGACCGCTTCCGGGAAGTGAGCCTTCTCAGCACGGCCATGCGGTGAGCATAACCACTGCCGGAGACGATCCGGTGACGGCGCGGTTCCCCCCTGTGCACCGTCCGCGTGAACTCCTGCGGTCCCCCGGCCCCCCGGCCCCGGCCGGTCCGCCCGCCCGGGGGCGGGAGCGCGCCGGGCCCGGTCCGGGGCCGCGCCGCACCCGGCCCGGGGGGGCGGCACAATGGGCCGGGTGAGCCCATTGATCGGACGCCGCACCCGCAAGGACCCCGCCCGGCACGAGGTCACCCTGATCACCAGGCCCGGCTGCCACCTGTGCCACCGGGCGCGCGCCGTGGTGGAGAAGGTCACCGCCGAACTCGGGGTCCCCTGGAAGGAACTGGACATCACCCGGGACGAGGCGCTGTACGCCGAGTACTGGGAGAAGATCCCGGTGACCCTGGTCGACGGCGAGCAGCACGGCGTCTGGCGGGTCGACGAGGAGAAGCTGCGGGCCGCACTGGAGCGGTGACGCTTCGTCGCCGGGTGGTGACGGTCCGCCCCGGAGCGGCGGCGGCCCGTCCTGCGGCGGTGCACGCGGACTTATGCCAACCTTCGCCGTTCGATTACCATCGAGACGTTTTGTGTTGTCAGGGGGCGCGTCGGTGAGGGCGGTGAGCACGTGCTCCCCTGCGGCTATGCGGTCGTCGACCTGGAGGCCACCGGGCCCAGTCCGCGACGGCACCGCGTCCTCGAGGTCGCCGTCGTGCTGCTGGACGCGCAGTGCCGGACCGAGCGGGAGACCAGCACCCTCCTCGACCCCGAGGGGCCGGTGGGCCCCACCCACATCCACGGCATAGTCCGCGGCGACACCGCCGGGGCGCCGCGCTTCGCGCAGATCGCCGCCCGGCTCCTGGCGCTGCTGGCCGGCCGGATCCTGGTGGGGCACAACGTCGGCTGCGACCGGTCTTTCCTGGCCGCGGAGTTCGCGCGGCTGGGAACGGCCTTCCCCCGGGGGCCCGAGCTGTGCACGATGCGGCTCGCCCAGACCTACCTGCCCGCACTGCCGGGCCGCTCGCTGAGGGCCTGCTGCGCGGCCGCCGGCCTGGCGGACTTCCCCGCCCACACCGCGCTGGGCGACGCCCGGGCGACCGCGGCGCTGCTGGCGCACTACGCGGGCCGGCACCCGGCGCGGACGGCGGACGGGGCGTGGGCCGCGGTGCTCGCCGAGGCCGTCGGTGCCGCCCGCGCGGCGGGGGCCGCCGGGGCAGGGGGCCCGGACGGAGCAGCCGTACCCGTGCCGACGGGGGCGGCGCAGGGGTGCGGGCAGGGGGCCCGGGAGGTTCCGGCCGGGGTCTCGTGGCGGCCCCGGACGCCTGTCGTGCGGCCGGTTCACGTGGACGGCTCCGGTGGGGGAATGGTTCCCCGTGCCCGGTATGGGGGTGCGTGATGCCTGTCACTTCGCACGGACAAAGCGGACACCATCTTTGTGCACACGTTCACAAACGCATAGCCTGGCGTGAACGGGGCGACTCTCGGGCGAGCCGCCCGCAGCCCAGCTCTACCGGCAGGAGCATCGTGGCATCTGGCCGTTCTCACCGACCGGCGACACGCAGCCGAGGGATCCCCGAGGCCACCGTCGCCAGGCTTCCCCTGTACCTGCGGGCACTGACCGCGCTCTCCGAACGCTCGGTGCCGACGGTCTCCTCGGAGGAGCTCGCCGCGGCAGCCGGAGTGAACTCCGCGAAGCTGCGCAAGGACTTCTCCTACCTCGGCTCGTACGGAACCCGCGGTGTCGGCTACGACGTCGAGTACCTCGTCTACCAGATCTCCCGGGAGCTGGGCCTCACCCAGGACTGGCCGGTCGTCATCGTCGGCATCGGAAACCTGGGTGCGGCGCTCGCCAACTACGGCGGCTTCGCCTCCCGCGGCTTCCGGGTCGCGGCGCTGATAGACGCCGACCACGCGCTCACCGGCCGGAACGTCGCCGGGCTGCCGGTGCGCCACACGGACGAGCTCGAGGACATCATCCGGGACAACCAGGTCTCCATCGGTGTCATCGCCACCCCGGCCGGGGCGGCCCAGGAGGTCTGCGACCGGCTGGTCGCGGCCGGGGTCACCAGCATCCTCAACTTCGCGCCCACCGTGCTCTCCGTCCCCGACGGGGTCGACGTGCGGAAGGTGGACCTGTCGATCGAGCTGCAGATCCTCGCCTTCCACGAGCAGCGCAAGGCCGGCGAGGACCTCGGCGAGGCGGTCGCGGCCGCCTCGGCCGGGGAGGAGAAGGGCGGGCTGGCCCCGCGCGCCAAGACCGCCGCGGCCAAGGCGGCCGCGGCCAGGACCGCCGCGGCCAAGGCCGTGGCGGCGGCCGCGGGCAAGACCAAGCGGCCCGGACCCGACGGGGACGTGCCCGCTGTGATGCCGGCGTGAACGAGCGGACGGACTCCCCGGCGGCGTGCCGGGGAGAGGGAGAAGCGACGATGAAGGGGCGCGTGATGGGCGAGGGCCTCCTCGTACTGGGCGGAGGGCACGCATGAGCCTGCTCGTCGTCGGCCTCAGCCACCGCACCGCCCCGGTCAGCGTGCTCGAGCGCGCGTCCCTGACGGCGGACACCAAGGCCAAGCTCCTGCAGGACGCCGTCGCCGCCGAGCCCGCCTCCGAGGCGGCGGCGCTGGCGACCTGCAACCGCATCGAGCTCTACGCCGACGTGGACAAGTTCCACGCCGGCGTCGCCGAGCTGTCCACCCTGCTGGCCCAGCACAGCGGAGTGGGCCTGGAGGAGCTCACCCCCCACCTGTACGTGCACTACGAGGACCGGGCCGTCCACCACCTGTTCTCGGTCGCCTGCGGGCTGGACTCCATGGTCGTCGGCGAGGGCCAGATCCTGGCCCAGATCAAGGACGCGCTCGGCGGCGCGCAGGAGCTGAACACCGCCGGCCGGCTGATCAACGACCTCTTCCAGCAGGCCCTGCGGGTGGGCAAGCGGGCCCACACCGAGACCGGCATCGACCGGGCCGGGCAGTCCCTCGTCACCTTCGGCCTCGACCGGCTCGCCGCCGCCGTGGCGGGCGGACCCGCCGACGGCTGGATCCCCGGCCGCCGCGCCCTGGTCGTCGGCGCCGGCTCCATGAGCTCCCTGGCCGCCGCCACCCTGGCCCGCGCCGGGGTCGGCGAGCTGGTCGTCGCCAACCGCACCCCCGAGCGCGCCGAACGCCTCGCGGCGGCCACCGGCGGCCGCGCCGTGCCCTTCGCGGCCGTCCCCCGCGAGCTGGCCCGCGCCGACGTCGTGATCTCCTGCACCGGCGCCACCGGCCTGGTCCTGGACGGCACGGTGATCGCCCGCGCGGCCGCCGCCCGCGCCGCGGACGGCGCGAGCACCCCGCTCGGCCTGCTCGACCTGGCCATGCCCCGCGACATCGACGCCTCCGCGCACGCGGTCGACGGAGTGCACCTGGTCGACCTGGAGACCATCTCCGAGGCCGCCGCGGACGCCCCCATGGCCACCGACGTCGACGCGGCCAAGCGCATCGTCGCCGACGAGGTCACCGCCTTCGGCGCCGCCCAGCGCGCCGCCCGCATCACCCCCACCGTGGTGGCCCTGCGCACCATGGCGGCCGACGTCGTGGCCGGCGAGCTCGCCCGCCTCGACGGCCGCCTGCCGGGCCTGGACGACAAGTCGCGCGCCGAGATCACCCAGACCGTGCGCCGCGTCGTCGACAAGCTCCTGCACGCGCCCACCGTGCGGGTCAAGCAGCTGGCGGGCGAGCCCGGCGGCGCCGGGTACGCGGACGCGCTGCGCGAACTCTTCGACCTCGACCCGCAGACGGTCGCCGCCGTCAGCAGGGCCGACACCGGCGACGACCCGAACAGAGGGCGGGCATGATGACCGAGACAACAACAACCACCACCACGGGGACGCTGAGGCTCGGCACCCGCCGCAGCAAGCTCGCCATGGCGCAGTCCGGCCTCGTCGCACAGGCGGTCCGGGACGTGACCGGGCGCCCCGTCGAGCTGGTCGAGATCACCACCTACGGCGACACCTCGCGCGAGTCGCTCGCCAGCATCGGCGGCACCGGCGTGTTCGTGTCCGCCCTGCGCGACGCGCTGCTCGACGGTGCCGTCGACTTCGCCGTGCACTCGCTCAAGGACCTGCCCACCTACGGCGCCGAGGGCCTCGTCCTGGCCGCAGTCCCCGAGCGGGAGGACCCGCGCGACGCCCTCGTGGCCCGCGACGGCCTCACCTTCGAGCAGCTCCCCGACGGGGCCCGCGTCGGCACCGGCTCGCCGCGCCGCGCGGCGCAGCTCAACGCCTGGGCCCGCGCGCTGGGCCGCCGCATCGAGACCGTGTCCATCCGCGGCAACGTCGACACCCGGATCGGCTTCGTCCGCTCCGGGGAGCTCGACGCCGTGGTCCTGGCCGCGGCAGGACTGAACCGGCTCGGCCGGATCGGCGAGGCCACCGAGCTGATCAGCCCCGACGCATGCCTGCCCGCCCCCGGCCAGGGGGCACTGGCGGTGGAGTGCCGCGCCGACGCGCCGGAACTCGCCGCCCAGCTCGCCGTGCTCGACGACCCCCACACCCGGGCCGCCGTGACCGCCGAGCGTTCCCTGCTCGCCGCTCTGGAAGCCGGCTGCTCCGCCCCCGTGGGCGCGCTCGCCGACGTCCTGGCCGGCGGGCCTGCCACCGAGCTGCGCCTGCGTGGCGTCGTCGGCACCGTCGACGGCACCTCGCTGGTGCAGCTGTCCACCACCGGCCCCGTCCCGGCAACCGGCGGGGAGGCCGCGGCCCTCGGCCGCGAACTCGCCGCGGACATGCTTGCCAAGGGCGCGGCCGGTCTGATGGGGGAGCGAGCACTTTGAGCCCCACCGCCGTGAACGCGAAGCCCGAGCCGACCGCCCCGACCAGCCGACGGAACGACAGGGGGAACGTCGTCTTCCTCGGCGCAGGACCAGGAGACCCCGGCCTGCTGACGCTGCGCGCCGTCGAGGCGCTCGCGGACGCGGACGTCCTGGTCGCCGACCCGCAGATCGCCGACACCCTCCGCACCCACACCCGGGCAGGTGTGGACGTGACGGAACTTCCCGCACCCGACGAGGTGTTGGGCGCGACTTCCGCCACCGCCAAGCTTGTCACGTCCTTCGCGGCGGCCGGCAAGCGGGTCGTCCGCGCGGTGGCCGGCGACCCCGGCATGGACGGGACGGCGGCCGACGAGATGCTCGCCTGCGCCAGGGCGGGCGTGGCGTTCGAGGTCGTCCCCGGAGTGGCCAACGCCGTCGGCGTGCCCGCCTACGCGGGCGTCCCGCTGTGCGCCGGGGGCAAGGGGGTGCGGTTCCTCGACGCCGCCACCGCCACCGACCGCTGCTGGCACGACGCCGGGACCGACGACGCCACCCTGGTCGTCAGCACCACCCTGGAGGACACCGCCGCCGTCTGCGCCTCCCTGGTCGCGGCCGGCCGCAGGGCCGACACCCCGCTGACGGTCACCATTGCCGGCACCACCACCCGCCAGCGCACCTGGTCGGCCACCCTGGCCACGATCGCCGCCGAGCTCAAGGCCACCAAGGCCCTCCCCTCGCCGGCCGGCCCGCAGCCCGCCATAGCCGTGGTCGGGGAGCAGGCCGCCGGCCGCGACCAGCTGTCCTGGTTCGAGACCAAGCCGCTCTTCGGCTGGAAGGTCCTGGTGCCCCGCACCAAGGAGCAGGCCGCCTCCCTGTCGGACCAGCTGCGCTCCTACGGCGCCGTGCCGCACGAGGTCCCCACCATCGCCGTGGAGCCCCCGCGCACCCCGCAGCAGATGGAGCGGGCCGTCAAGGGCCTGGTCACCGGCCGCTACGAGTGGATCGCCTTCACCTCGGTCAACGCCGTGCGCGCGGTCCGGGAGAAGTTCGAGGAGTACGGACTCGACGCCCGCGCCTTCGCCGGTATCAAGGTCGCGGCCGTCGGCGAGCAGACCGCCAAGGCGCTCGTCCGGTTCGGCGTCAAGCCCGACCTGATGCCCAGCGGCGAGCAGTCCGCGGCCGGCCTGCTGGAGGACTGGCCGCCCTACGACCCGGTCTTCGACCCGATCGACCGCGTCTTCCTGCCGCGCGCCGACATCGCCACCGAGACCCTGGTGGCCGGCCTGATCGAGCTGGGCTGGGAGGTCGACGACGTCACCGCCTACCGGACCGTGCGCGCCTCGCCGCCGCCCGCCGAGACCCGCGAGGCCATCAAGGGCGGCGGCTTCGACGCGGTGCTGTTCACCTCGTCCAGCACCGTCCGCAACCTGGTGGGCATCGCCGGCAAGCCGCACAACATCACGGTGATCGCGTGCATCGGCCCGGCCACCGCGAAGACCGCGGAGGAGCACGGCCTGCGCGTGGACGTGATGGCACCCGAGCCGTCCGTGCACGCCCTGGCCGAGGCGCTCGCCGAGTTCGGCGCAGCGCGCCGGGCCGCCGCCGTCGAGGCGGGCGACCCGGTCACCCGGCCCAGCGAGCGGCGCGCCGGATCCAGGAGGAGGGCACGCGGATGAACACCGCACACGGACAGCACGAGCGGTACGGACAGCACGGGCAGTACGAGCAGGGCGGGCAGTACGGACGGTTCCCGGGTGCGCGGCCGCGCCGGCTGCGCACCACCCCCGCCGTGCGCCGCCTGGTCGCCGAGACCCGGCTGCACCCGGCCGACCTGATCCTCCCCGCGTTCCTGCGCGAGGGGATCTCCGAGCCGGTGCCGATCTCCTCCATGCCGGGCGTGTACCAGCACACCCGCGACACCCTGAAGAAGGCCGCGGCCGAGGCGGTGGCCGCGGGAGTCGGCGGGATCATGCTGTTCGGCGTCCCCGAGCACAAGGACGCCGTCGGCTCGGCCGGCACCGACCCCGACGGCATCCTCCAGGTCGCGATCCGCGACGTGCTCTCCGAGGTCGGCGACGACCTGGTGGTCATGTCCGACCTGTGCCTGGACGAGTACACCGACCACGGCCACTGCGGCGTCCTGGACGCGCGGGGACGGGTGGACAACGACGCCACCCTGGAGCGCTACGCCGAGATGGCCGTCGTCCAGGCCGAGGCCGGCGTCCACGTGGTCGGCCCCAGCGGCATGATGGACGGCCAGGTCGGCGTCGTCCGCCGCGCCCTGGACGGCGCGGGCCACCAGGACGTGGCCGTCCTCGCCTACACCGCCAAGTACGCCTCGGCGTTCTTCGGGCCCTTCCGGGAGGCCGTGGACTCCTCCCTCGAGGGCGACCGCAAGACCTACCAGCAGGACCCGGCCAACGCCCGAGAGTCGATGCGCGAACTCGCCCTCGACCTCGCCGAGGGCGCCGACATGGTGATGGTCAAGCCGGCCCTGCCGTACCTGGACGTCCTGCGGCGGGTCGCCGACGCCGTCGACGTCCCCGTGGCCGCCTACCAGGTCTCCGGCGAGTACGCGATGGTCGAGGCCGCCGCGGCCAACGGCTGGGTGGAGCGCGAGCGCGTGATCATGGAGACCCTCACCGGCGTCCGCCGGGCCGGTGCCGGGAACATCCTCACCTACTGGGCCACCGAGGCCGCGGGCCTGCTCGCCCGCGGCTGAGGCCGGGGCCGAGCGGCCGGAAGGCGCCGCACGGGCCCGCAACGGCCCGTGCGGCCCCGCAGCGGCGCACATGCGGTGCCGTCACGGCCCGCACGGCGCACACGGCGCGTACGAAGGGCCCGGTCCGGCGGGCGGCACCCGTGCCGCCCGCCGGACCGGGCCCTTCGCGCGACCGGCCCCGCCGGTCCTACTTCTTCGCGGCCTTGTCCACCGCGGCCACGGCCTCCCCGGCCGCCTTCGCGGCACCGTCCTCGACGGTCTTCGCCTTGGGGGTCTTGCCGTCCTCGAAGCCCGCGCCGTTGTAGTTGACGATCACGACGACGTTCGCGGTCCGCGCCACCACGGTGGCCCTGCGGTACTCCTCGCCGTCGTCCTTGGCCTTCCAGCTCAGCCGGACCGCCTGGTCCCCGAGGTCCTTCAGGTCCTTGCGCGCGGCGTCCTTCGCCTCCCCGGCGGACTGCTTCAGCTGGGAGGCGAACCGCTCCTTCGCCTGCTCCTCGGCGCTGCCGATGCCCTCCACGGACTCGAACCGCTGGTAGGTGACGTCCAGCCAGCGGTACTGGTAGCCGTCCAGGCCGTTCCAGGAGCAGGTGCCGCGGCTGGAGGTGTCACTGGACTTGGAGGCCTTTCCCGCGGCCTTCTCGGCCTCGGGGACCAGGTCCTCGACCGTGCCCTTCGACAGAGCCTTGCAGGGGTCGGGGATCGTGCTGTACTTCGCCGCCGCGAGCTTCGGCGGGGCGGAGGCCGCCCCGGCCGACTCCTTGGCGTCCTGAGCCGTCCCGGAGCCGCTGTCCGAGCCGGAAGAACAACCGGCGATGAGCAGCACCGGCACGGCTGCCAGCGCCGCGAGGCGGGCGGGGCGTCGGGCTATTCGCTGCATGGGTCCTTCACTTGTCGTTCGTGGCGGCAACGGGTTCCTGCCGCAGACGTAAGCGGACAGAATACGTCGTTCCCCCGTCGGGGAGTCAGTCGTCGAACTGCTCGACGAGTTCGGCGGCCACGCTCCGGGCCCGCAGCTGGAGCGCCCCGCCGGCCGGGACCACGCTCCTGTCCAGCGGCCATTGCGAGTACTCCACCGTCACCAGGACGTTGGAGGTGCGGAAGACGAGAGTTACGTCACGGTGCGTTCCGGTGCCGCGGGCGGTGAGCCGGTCGTGGACGAACGCGGCGTCCCCGATGCCGCCCAGGAGGCGGGAGGAGGTGCCGGGCGCGCCGGTGCCGTCCGCGGCGGGGCCGGAGGCGGACGGGGCCGCGGGGGAGTCCTCGTCCGCGGGGGAGTCCTCGTCCGCGGGGGAGTCCTCGGCGTCCGGCGTCCCGTCGTCCGTCCCGTCGCCCCCGGCCTTCGCCTCGCCGCTCCGGCCGGCCGGAGCGGCGGAGGGGAGGTCCGGGATGCCGGCCCCGGTGGCCAGCGCGAGGAACTCCTGCTGCGCCTGGTCGTCGTCGCTGACCGCCGTGTCGTAGGAGACGACGCGCTCGAAGTCGACGCTCAGGTAGTGGTCCGCGGCGGAGTCCCGCCCCGACCACTTGCAGCCCGCCCGGCGGTCGGTGTCGTAGGTGAGACGGGCCTCGCCGTCGTAGTCCTCGGCCCCGGGGACCAGCCGCTTCAGCAGGGAGGGCGCCACCGAACCGCAGGGCTCGGGCAGGGTGCTGTGCCTTCCGGGCGGCGCGGGGGCGGCCGACCGGCCTGCCCCGGCCCCGGCCGGGTCGTCCGTCCCCGCGTCGTCCTCGGCGCCGGAGGTGCAGGCGGTGAGGGAGGCGGCGAGTACGGCGGCGGCCAGGAATGGAGCCGCGACCGCTCGGCGCACGCCCCTCGTCTGCAGCACTGGCCGGCCCCTTTCGTCGTGCGCCGGGCGAAAACCCGTTGCTGTCGTTGATGGCTCCGTGAGGACAATGTCTACCGCAATCAACGAGCAGCAGTTCCACGGGGGCACTCCATGACGTACACCGAGGTACCCGGCGCCCGGGTGCCGATCCGCATGTGGACCGACCCGGCCGCGGTCGAGGGCCAGGCGATGCAGCAGCTGTACAACGTCTCCTCGCTGCCGTGGATCAGCGGACTGGCCGTCATGCCCGACGTCCACTACGGCAAGGGCGCCACCGTCGGCTCGGTCATCGCGATGCGCGACGCGGTCTGCCCGGCCGCGGTGGGCGTGGACATCGGCTGCGGGATGAGCGCGGTGAAGACCTCGCTGACCGCCAACGACCTGCCCGGCGACCTGTCCCGGCTGCGGTCGAAGATCGAGCAGGCGATACCGGTGGGCCGCGGCATGCACGCCGAACCGGTCGACCCGGGCCGCTTCCACGGCTTCCCGACGGCCGGCTGGGACGACTTCTGGTCCCGCTTCGACGGCCTCGCCGAGGCGGTCAGGTTCCGCCGCGAACGGGCCATTGCGCAGATGGGGACGCTCGGATCGGGCAACCACTTCGTCGAGTTCTGCCTCGACGAGGAGGGCTCGGTCTGGCTGATGCTGCACTCCGGCTCCCGCAACATCGGCAAGGAACTGGCGGAGCACCACATCGGCGTCGCGCAGAAGCTCCCCCACAACCAGGGCCTGGTCGACCGGGACCTGGCGGTCTTCGTCGCACAGACCCCGCAGATGGCCGCCTACCGCGACGACCTGTTCTGGGCGCAGGAGTACGCCCGGCTCAACCGCGCCGTGATGATGGCGCTCTTCCAGGACGTGGTGCGGCGCGAGTTCAAGAAGGCCAAGGTCACCTTCGACCCGGTCATCTCCTGCCACCACAACTACGTGGCGGAGGAGACCTACGAGGGCGTGGAGATGCTGGTCACCCGCAAGGGCGCGATCCGCGCCGGCCGCGGGGACCTGGGCATCATCCCCGGCTCGATGGGCACCGGCTCCTACATCGTGCGGGGCCTCGGCAACGAGGCGGCCTTCAACTCCGCCTCGCACGGGGCCGGCAGGAGGATGAGCCGCAACGCCGCGAAGAAGCGCTTCACCACGCGGGACCTGGAGGAGCAGACCAGGGGCGTGGAGTGCCGCAAGGACTCCGGTGTCGTGGACGAGATCCCCGGCGCCTACAAGCCCATCGAGAAGGTCATCGACCAGCAGAAGGACCTGGTCGAGGTCGTCGCGAAGCTCAAGCAGGTCGTCTGCGTCAAGGGCTGACCCCGGCGGGAGGTCCGGCCGGGGCGGGGGCCGGCCGGTGCGGGCCCCGGCCGGTGCGTGCCGCCCGGCCCTCCCGCCGCACCGTCAGGAACCCGCGGTGCGGTGGACCTTGTGCTGGGCGGCCTGGGCGCGGGGGCGGACGACCAGCAGGTCGACGTTGACGTGGGAGGGCCGGGTGACCGCCCACTCCACCGTGTCCGCCACGTCCTCGGCGGTCAGCGGCTCGGCCACGCCCGCGTACACGTCCGCGGCCTTCGACGCGTCCCCGCGGTAGCGGTTCACCGCGAACTCGTCGGTGCGCACCATCCCGGGGGCGATCTCGATCACCCGCACCGGCTCCCCGCACAGCTCCAGCCGCAGGGTCGCGGCGAGCGCGTGGGCGCCGTGCTTGGCCGCCACGTACCCGCCGCCGCCCTCGTAGGCGAGGTGCCCGGCGGTGGAGGACAGCACGACCACCGTGCCGTCGCCGGAGGCGGTCAGTGCGGGCAGCAGCGCCTGGGTGACGTGCAGCACGCCCAGCACGTTCACCTCGTACATCGCCCGCCAGTCCGCCGGGTCGGCCTCGGCGACCGTTTCGGCGCCGATCGCGCCCCCGGCGTTGTTCACCAGCACGTGGCACGTCCCGAGCCACGCGGCGAAGGCGTCGACGGCGTCCCGGTCGGTGACGTCCAGGGCGTACGCGTCGGCCCGGTGGCCGGCGGCGGTCAGCTCGGCGGCCAGGGCGTCGATGCGCTCCTTGCGGCGGGCCGTCAGCACCACGCGGTAGCCGGCCTGCGCCAGCTTGCGTGCGGTCGCGGCACCGATGCCGCTGCTGGCTCCGGTGACGACGGCAGTGCGGGACATGCGGTGCCCTCCTGGCGGTGGTGCGGACGACCCTTCGTCAGAGCAGGATAGGCGCCCGCCCCGCCCCCCGGGCCGGGGGTGGCCCCCGTCCGGTACCGGTCCGCCCCGCGACGGAGGCCGGGGGCTGCGCGCGGGGCTGCGCACCGCGGCCGGGTGCGGCGGTCGCGCACCGCACCGCAGCACACCGCGCGGCCCGGTGGCGTGCAGTGCCGACGGGGTGCCGGCGGGGTCAGCGGCCGAACAGCCCGCCCAGCAGGTCTTCGAGGAGGTCGGTGATCCCGGTCAGCAGGCCCGTTCCCCCCGGCGCGGCCGGCGGTTGCGGGGTCTGCGCCGGAGGAGCCGGGGCCGCGGGCGGCGCCGGGGCCGCGGGGGTCGTCGGTGTGCCGGTGGAGGGGGGCCGGGGCGCCGTCCCGCCGGCGGGCGGGGCCGGTGCCCGTCCCCGGTCCGGGGCGGGGGGCCGGTCGGCCGGCCCGGGGGGACGAGGCTCCGTGTGCTGCCGGTCCGCCCGCGCGGCCGACTCCTTCCCCAGCCCGTCCGGCGCCGTGGCGTCCTCCCGCACGGCCTTGCCCCCCGCCCCCGCGCTCCTCCCCCCGCGGGCGTCCTCCCGGGAGGCGGTGTCCGCGGTCGCGCCGGGATTCGGCCCGCCCGGTCCGGCGTCCGCCGGCCCGCCCGTCGACGCGGGGGCCGGGAGGACGGAGGGGGCGGCCGCGGCCTGCGGCACCGTCCCGTCGGCCGCGGGACCGGGCGCGGTGACGAGGGCCCACGCGGCGACGCCGGCCCCCAGGGAGACGCCCGCCGCGGTGAGCGCGGTGAAGCGGGTGCGGCGTGCGGATGCGGACGGGGATACGGGTATGGAGCGGCGGTGCCTGCCCACGTGACTGCCTTTCCGGGAACGGTGCTCCGTGACGCGCACAGCGGTCACTGTGAAGAATCGGAAAGTAGCCGAGCGTGTGCGCCCCCGTGGTGCGCTCCCGGAATCCGGGGACGCGCCGCGCCCCGGCGTGGTAGGCCGGGCCGTCCGGCGGGGCCGGCGGGTACCGGGCGGCCCGGTCCGCCGCGGCCGGGCGCCCCGGGCGGGGGGCGGCCGCGGTGGCGTACGGTCGTACCGGGCGTCCGGAGCGGGGCGGCGCCGCGGGGCACGTCGCCCCGGCCGGCACCGCGGGGCCCGGCAGCCGACCGCACGACTGCGACCGCACGGCCGCGGCAGCACGACCGCGGCAGCACGACCGCGACCGCACGACCGACCGAGGAACGGAACCCCCGAGGACCAGAATGGCCGAGCGCCCGTACGTCCTGCTCAGCGTCGCCACGTCCATCGACGGCTGCATCGACGACACCTCCGCCGACCGCCTGCTGCTGTCCAACGCCGAGGACTTCGACCGCGTCGACCAGGTCCGGGCCGAGTCCGACGCGATCCTCGTCGGCGGCAACACCCTGCGCCGCGACAACCCCCGCCTGCTGGTCAACAGCCCCGCGCGCCGGGCGGCCCGGGTCGCGGCGGGCAGGCCCGAGTACCCGCTGAAGGCCACCGTCACCGCGAGCGGTGACCTCGACCCCGGGCTGAACTTCTGGCACCACGGCGGCGAGAAGGTCGTCTACACCACCGACGCCGCCGCCCCGAAGCTCCGCGAGGCCCTGGACGGGCTGGCCGACGTCGTCGCCACCGGGCCCGCCGTCGACTTCCCGGCCGTGCTCGACGACCTCGCCGTGCGGGGGGTGGGGCGCCTCATGGTCGAGGGCGGCGGCAGCGTCCACACCCAGTTCCTCGCCCAGGGCCTGGCGGACGAGGTCCACCTCGCCGTGGCACCCGTCCTGGTCGGGAGGGCGGACGCGCCCCGCTTCCTCGGCCCCGCCGACTACCCGGGCGGCCCAACCCGCCGCCTGACCCTCCTCGAAGCCCGCACCGTCGGCGACGTGGTGCTCCTGCGCTACGCGCCCAAGGAGTCCTCGGCATGACCGACCCCACCCCGGCCGCCGTCCCCGGCCCGGCCTCCGGTTCCGCAACCGTTCCCGCTCCCGGCCCGGTGCCCGGCTCCGCCGGCGCGGACCGCCACTGGCTCCGGCTCGCCGTCGACCTGGCCCGGCTCTGCCCGCCCTCCGACACCGCCTTCTCCGTCGGCGCCGTGATCGTGGCCGCCGACGGAACCGAGCTCGCCCGCGGCCACAGCCGGGAGGGCGACCCGCACTTCCACGCCGAGGAGGCCGCCCTCGCCAAGCTCCCGCCCGGCGACCCCCGCCTCGCCGGCGCCACCCTCTACAGCTCCCTCGAGCCCTGCGCCGAGCGCCGTTCCCGGCCCCGCACCTGCACCCGGCTCGTCCTCGACGCCGGGATCCCCCGCGTGGTGATCGCCTGGCGCGAGCCGGACCTCTTCGTCACCGGCTGCCAGGGCACCCGGCTGCTCACCGGCGCCGGTGTCGAGGTGATCGAGATCCCCGAACTCGCCGACGGGGCGCGGGAACCCAACGCCCACCTCGCCGTCTGACCGAACCCCGGGCCGGGCGTCGGCCGGGCCGATGGCGGCCGGGCCGGGCGGACGTCGGCCGGGCCGGACGGGGGCCGGGTCAGGGCCAGACCAGGCAGTACAGCTGGTGGCCGTTCTCCCGGAGGCGGTGGGCGAACTGCTGCCACTCGTGCAGCATCTGGTAGATCACGAAGGCGTCGCGCGGTCCGCGACGGTCGGGCACGGTGGACCAGATGAACGCGGCGGCACCCAGCTCCTCCTCGCCGGCCCTGCGCAGCGGCTCCACGACGCTCGGCGGGAGCTTCACCACGGCGTAGTCGGGGTGCAGCACGACGAGTTCCAGCGGCGGCACCCTGGACGGAGGTATCCCCTCTATGCCGGTGAGCACCATGGCGGCCATGGTCTCCGGCTTGACCTTGGTGTACATGCCCTGGCCCAGCTCGTCCCCGCCGAGCTCCTCGGGACGCATCGTGGTCGGGACACGAGCGGCGCTGGCCCCGTCGGGCGCGCCGAAGTACTTGTAGGTCACCCCCACGCGGCCACTCCTGCTCCCACCCTCTTCGGTCCTTCTGCGACCGGTCTGCCTGCGCCTGCGCCGGGTGCGTCCCGCACCGGGGACGTCGTCGAACGGATCTCCCGCAGCGGGTTTCCCGGGGTAACGGGGTAGTGCGCGTCCGGGCTCCGAGTCGCCCGCCCCTTCGCCCAGCTCGTCACCGCGCTGCATTCCACTACCCGACCATCCGCAGACCCAACCGCGCAACCCGATCATCGTCTCAGATGAAGCACTTTGCGGGGACTGCGCAACGCCCGTCCGCACATCACGTTCGGGCTTTGAGAACATGGCGGTGTGACTTACCCGTATGAGGCTCCAGCTTCGCAGATTCTCTTCGACCGCGCGGCGGCCGTGACCCCCGGTGGCGTGAACTCTCCGGTGCGCGCCTTCCGCGCCGTGGGCGGTACGCCCCGGTTCATGGTGTCCGGCACCGGTCCGTACCTCACCGACGCCGACGGGCGCGAGTACGTGGACCTGGTGTGCTCCTGGGGGCCGATGATCCTCGGCCACGCCCACCCGCAGGTCACCGAGGCAGTCCACGCGGCGGTCTCCCGCGGCACCTCCTTCGGCACGCCCGGGCAGGGCGAGGTGGAGCTGGCCGAGGAGATCGTCTCCCGGATCGACCCGGTGGAGCAGGTGCGCCTGGTCAGCTCGGGCACCGAGGCGACGATGTCCGCCATCCGCCTGGCCCGCGGCTTCACCGGCCGCGCCAAGATCGTCAAATTCGCCGGCTGCTACCACGGCCACGTGGACGCCCTGCTGGCCGCCGCCGGGTCCGGTGTGGCCACTTTCGGCCTCCCCGACACCCCCGGCGTCACCGGGGCGCAGGCCGGCGACACGATCGTCCTGCCCTACAACGACCTGGAGGCGGTCGCCGAGGCGTTCCGCGCCAACGAGGGGCAGATCGCCTGCGTGATCACCGAGGCGTCCCCGGGCAACATGGGAGTCGTCCCGCCGCTGCCGGGCTTCAACGCCGGCCTGAAGGAGCTGTGCGAGGCCAACGGCGCGCTGTTCGTCTCCGACGAGGTCATGACCGGCTTCCGCGTCAGCCGGGCCGGCTGGTACGGGCTGGAGGGCGTGCGCCCGGACCTGATGACCTTCGGCAAGGTCATGGGCGGCGGCTTCCCCGCCGCGGCCTTCGGCGGCCGCGCCGACGTCATGGCGCACCTGGCCCCGGCCGGCCCGGTCTACCAGGCGGGCACGCTCTCCGGGAACCCGGTGGCCACCGCCGCCGGCCTGGCCCAGCTGCGGCTGTGCGACGACGCCGTCTACGCGACCGTCGACCGCGTGGCGGCCGAGGTGTCCTCGCTGGTCTCCGAGGCGCTGGCCAAGGAGGGCGTGGCGCACCGCGTCCAGACGGCGGGCAACATGTTCTCGGTGTTCTTCACCGAGGACGCGGTCACCGACTACGACGGGGCGCGGACGCAGGAGGCGTTCCGCTTCACGGAGTTCTTCCACTCGATGCTGGCGCAGGGCGTCTACCTGCCGCCGTCGGCGTTCGAGTCGTGGTTCGTCTCGTCCGCGCACGACGACGCCGCGGTCGAGCGGATCGCGGCCGCCCTGCCCGCCGCGGCCCGCGCGGCGGCCGGGGCCTCCCGGTGACGTCCGCAGCAGCGGCGGGAGCGGGGACGGGAACTGCGGCAGGAGCGGGGACGGCGGCGCGGGTTCGCGCCGCCGTCCGGCCGGGCACGAGCACCGACACGGTCATGACCAGGCACGTAAGTGAGGAGAAGCCCGGGTGAGTGAGCAGGACATCACGGTCGTCCACCTGATGCGGCACGGAGAGGTCGCCAACCCCGACGGCATCCTGTACGGGCGGCTGCCGGGCTACCACCTGTCCGACCTCGGCCGGGAGATGGCCGAGCGGGTCGCGGAGCACCTGGCGGGCCGGGACGTCGCGCACGTCGTGGCGTCCCCGCTGGAGCGGGCCCAGGAGACGGCCGCACCCATAGCCAGGGTGCACGGCCTGGAGACGGCCTCGGACGAGCGCCTCATAGAGGCGGCCAACGTCTTCCAGGGCAAGACCTTCGGCGTCGGGGACGGCTCCCTGCGCAGGCCGTCGCACTGGCGGCACCTGACCAACCCCTTCAAGCCGTCCTGGGGCGAGCCGTACGCCGAGCAGGTGGCGCGGATGAAGGCGGCACTGGACACCGCGCGGGACGCCGCGCGCGGGCGCGAGGCGGTGTGCGTCAGCCACCAGCTGCCGATCTGGATCCTGCGCTGCGCCGTCGAGCAGCGGCGGCTGTGGCACGACCCGCGCAGGCGGCAGTGCACCCTGGCCAGCCTGACCTCCTTCACCTACCAGGGCGACCGGATCGTCTCGGTCGGATACAGCGAGCCGGCGCGGGACCTGGTGCCGCCGCACCTGCTGGCCGGGGCCAAGCCGGTCAAGGGGCAGGCCAAGGGCTTCGGCGCCTGACGCCGGGGAGGGCCCCGGCCCTCCCGCCCGCCGGCCCTCCCCCCGCCGCGGCCCGCCGTCCGCGGCGGGCGGTGTCCGTTTCGTCCCGGGCGGCAGGGGAAGACGCGCGGTCGGAAGACGTCTCCGACCGTGAGGAACGTGAGAAACGTGGCCACTTCCCTGCAAGGCAAGACCGTCGCCTTCCTCGTCGCGCCCGAGGGGGTCGAGCAGGTCGAGCTCACCGGCCCCTGGCAGGCGGTCCTGGGCGCCGGGGGCGAGCCGAAGCTGGTCTCCGGCAAGTCCGGGCGCATCCAGGCCTTCCACCACTTGGACAAGGCGGACACCTTCCCCGTCGACACCACGTGGGAGGACGCCCGCGCCGCCGACTTCGACGCACTCGTCCTGCCCGGCGGCGTCGCCAACCCCGACTTCCTGCGGACGGACGAGAAGGCCGTCGCCTTCGCCAGGGGCTTCTTCGAGGAGGGCAAGCCGGTCGCCGCGATCTGCCACGCCGCCTGGACGCTGATCGAGGCCGACGTGGTGCGCGGCCGCACCCTCACCTCCTGGCCGAGCCTGCGGACCGACCTGCGCAACGCGGGCGCGACGTGGGTCGACGAGGAGGTCGAGGTCTGCACCGGCGGACCCAACACCCTGATCACCAGCCGCAGGCCCGACGACCTCAAGGCGTTCCAGGAGACCTTCGTCACGCAGTTCGCCGCAGCCGGTTCCTGAACCGGCGCCCCGCCGGGCGGACGGCCCCCGGCGGGGCGCTCCCGAAGCTCTTCCGGAGCTTCTCCGGAGCTCTTCCGGAGCCTTTCCGGGATCGACGGGGGGCGCCAGAGATCCCGTACGGGCGCATGCGAAACTTTTCACATGAGTTGGACGCAGGCACTCAGCCCCCGGCCGTTCCGCAGCGCCGCCGCACTCGCCGGTGCGGCCGCGCTCGTCCTCGCCCTCGCGAGCTGCTCCACGCCCTCGGACGACTCCCCCTCGGGGAGCTCCGGCAGCGGCGCGAACTTCGTCGAGGGCACCGGGGCGGTCACCAAGGTGCCCGTGGCCGAGCGGAAGAAGGCCCCGGACATCTCCGGCGAGACCGTCGACGGCGGTGAGCTGAGCCTGTCCGACTACAGGGGCAAGGTGGTCGTCCTCAACGTGTGGGGCTCGTGGTGCGCGCCCTGCCGGGCCGAGGCCAAGCACCTGGCCAAGGTCTCCGAGGACACCAAGGCCCAAGGGGTGCAGTTCGTCGGGCTCAACACCCGCGACATGGACACCGCCCAGCCGCGCGCCTTCGAACGCACCTACGGCATCGAGTACCCCAGCCTGTACGACCCGTACGGCAAGCAGATGCTGAAGTTCCCGAAGAACGCCCTGCCGCCGCAGACCATCCCCACCACGCTGATCATCGACCGCGAGGGCAGGATCGCCGTGCGCCTGCTCAAGGAAGTGGGCGAGGAGGAGCTCCGCAAGGCGCTCGACCCGGTGATCGCGGAGAAGGCATGAACCTCGCCGTCGACCTCGCCGCCACCGACCCCAACCAGACGGTCCTGACCGGGGCGCTGCTGCTCGCCGTGCCCGTCGCCGTGCTCGGCGGCCTGGTCTCCTTCTTCTCGCCCTGCGTGCTGCCGCTCGTGCCCGGCTACCTCTCCTACGTCACCGGCGTCTCGGGGATGGACATGGCCGACGCCAGGCGGGGCCGGATGGCGGCGGGGGCGTCGCTGTTCGTCCTCGGCTTCACCGCGGTCTTCGTCTCCGGCGGCGCGCTCTTCGGCGGCTTCGGCTCCACCCTGCAGGCGTACCGGGAGCCCATCTCCAAGGTGATGGGCGTCCTGGTGATCCTCATGGGGCTGGCCTTCATGGGACTGCTGAACGGCTTCGCGCAGCGCGAGTTCCGCTTCCACAACAGGCCCACGATGGGCCTGGCCGGGGCGCCGCTGCTCGGAGTGCTGTTCGGCATCGGCTGGACGCCCTGCATCGGCCCCACTCTCGTCGCGGTGAACTCGCTGGCCTTCAACGAGGCCAGCGCCGGGCGCGGCGCGCTGCTGACCGTCGCCTACTGTCTGGGACTGGGCCTACCGTTCCTGGTGGCGGCCCTGGCCTTCCGGCGGGCGCTGGGCGCGTTCTCCTGGGTCAAGCGCCACTACGCATGGGTCATGCGGATCGGCGGCGGGATGCTCGTCGCGGTCGGTGTGCTCCTGCTCACCGGCGTCTGGGACCGGATCGTCTACCAGATGCAGCTGTGGTCCGCGGACTTCACGATCGGAATCTGAGGACATGAGCACGACCAAGACCGACGCCGCCGAGGTCATGAGCAGCGCCCCGGCCGACGACACCGGCACCGGCGAAGGCCCCGGCGGCCCGCAGCTCGGCCCGGTCGGCTGGCTGCGCTGGCTGTGGCGGCAGCTCACCTCGATGCGGGTGGCCCTCGTCCTGCTCTTCCTGCTGTCCCTGGCGGCCGTCCCCGGCTCCCTGGTCCCGCAGGAGGGCTCGGACCCGGTCAAGGTCCAGGACTTCGTCGATCGGCACGAGACCCTCGGCCCGCTCTACGAGAAGATCGGGATGTTCCACGTCTACAGCTCGACGTGGTTCTCCGCCGTCTACATCCTGCTGTTCGTCTCCCTGATCGGCTGCATCGTCCCGCGCACCTGGCAGTTCGTGGGCGTCCTGCGGGCGCGGCCGCCGGCCGCCCCGCGGCGGCTGGAGCGGATGCCCGCCCACGCCCGGTGGAGCACCGACGCCCCCGCCGACGAGGTCCTGGCCGCCGCCCGCCGGATCCTGGGACGCCGCCGCTTCCGCACCGGGGCCTCCGACGGCTCCGTGGCCGCGGAGAAGGGCTACCTGCGCGAGGCCGGGAACCTGGTCTTCCACATCGCGCTGATCGTGATGCTGGTGGGCTTCGCCGCCGGGCAGCTGTACATGTCCGAGGGCACCAAGCTGGTCGTCGAGGGCGACGGTTTCGCCAACAACCTCACCCAGTACGACGACTTCAAGGACGGCAACCTCTTCGACCGCGACGACCTCGGGGGCTTCGGCTTCACCCTCGACGAGTTCACCGGCACCTACGAGCGCTCCGGCCCGCAGCGCGGCAGCGCCCGCGACTTCCGGGCGGACATCACCTACTGGGAGGCCGGGGGCGAGGAGAAGAAGGCCGTCGTCTCCTCCAACCACCCGCTGGAGGTCGCCGGCTACAAGGCCTACCTGACGGGCCACGGCTACGCCCCAGTGGTGACCGTCCGGGACGGGCAGGGCGACGTCGCCTACCGCGGCCCGGCGCCCTTCCTGCCGATGGACGGCAACGTCACCTCGCAGGGCGTCGTCAAGGTCACCGACTACGTCGGCAAGGACGGCGAGCGCGACCAGCTGGGCTTCTCCGGCATCTTCGTGCCCACCTTCGAGGGCGCGTCGGCGACCCGCGGCATGGTCTCGGCCTTCCCCGCCCTGGACAACCCCGTGCTCTTCCTGACCGCCTACCGCGGCGACCTGGGCGTGGACTCCGGGATCGCCCAGAACGTCTACCAGCTCGACAACGAGCGCATGGAGCAGTTCACCGACGCCGACGGCACCCCGCTGGCGCAGATGATGAAGCCCGGGGACACCATGGAGCTCCCCGACGGGGCCGGGTCGCTCACCTTCGAGCGCATCGACGAGTGGGCCACCTTCCAGGTCACCAGCAAGCCCGGGACCGATCTCGCCCTGGCCGGCGCGATCGCCGCGATCGCGGGCCTGAGCGGCTCCCTGTTCATCCAGCGGCGCCGCGTGTGGGTGCGCGCGACGCCGGACGGGCACGGCCGCACCGTCGTGGAGACGGCCGCCCTGGGCCGCAGCGAGTCCGCCCGGGTGGCGGAGGAGCTGGGCGACATCGCCGCACTGCTGCACAACGAGGCACCCGCCGTACCGGAACAGCAGCCTGAACAGCGGCCGGACACCGACCCGGACACCGACAAGGAGCGCGCGTGAACATCGCCGCCGCGGCCAACGAGAACATGGCCCAACTCAGCAACTACCTCGTGTACTCGGCCCTGGCCGTCTACACGCTCGCCTTCCTCGCGCACATCGCCGAGTGGGCGTTCGGCAGCCGGAGCCGGATCGCCAAGCAGTCCGCGGCGCTGACCGCGCAGGAGCAGGAGGCGAAGGCGTCCGCGGCCGCGCCCGCGGTCACCGTGCGCGCCGCCGGCGGCACCGCGACCCTGGAGCGGCCGAAGGTCGTCACCCGCAACCGCGGCCGGGACGTCGCCGACGGCCTCGGCGCGGCCGGCGAGGACGAGAAGGGCGAGCTCCTCGGCCGGATCGCGATCTCGCTGACCACCCTGGCCTTCCTGATCCACCTCGCCGGCGTGGTCACCCGCGGCCTGTCGGTGGAGCGCGCCCCCTGGGCCAACATGTACGAGTTCTCCACCACCTTCTCGATGGTGGCGGTGGGCGTCTACCTGGGCCTGCTGGCGGCGGGGAAGAAGGTCCGCTGGATCGGCCTGTTCCTGATCACCACCGTGCTGCTCGACCTCGGGCTGGCGCTGACCGTGCTGTACACCGAGTCCGACCAGCTGGTTCCGGCCCTGCAGTCGCCGTGGCTGATCGTCCACGTCGCCTGCGCGATCATCTGCGGCGCGTCCTTCTACGTCGGCGCCGTCTCCAGCCTGGCCTACCTGGTGCGCGACTCCTACGAGTCCCGCCTGGAGGCCGGCCGCACGATGCGCCTGTCGACCGTGTGGCGCCGCCTGCCCTCCGCCGCGACGCTCGACAAGCTCGCCTACCGGGTGAACGCGATCGTCTTCCCGCTGTGGACCTTCACCATCATCGCGGGCGCGATCTGGGCCGAGGCCGCCTGGGGCCGCTACTGGGGCTGGGACCCCAAGGAGACCTGGTCCTTCATCACCTGGGTCGTCTACGCCGCCTACCTGCACGCCCGCGCCACCGCCGGCTGGAAGGGCCGCAAGGCCGCCTACCTGGCGCTGATCGCCTTCGCCTGCTGGATCTTCAACTACTACGGGGTCAACATGTTCGTCACCGGCAGCCTGCACTCCTACGCCGGGGTCGAGTGACCCCTCCCGCCCCGGCCGGCCCCTCCCGCCCGCCCCGGCCGGGGCGGGCCCGGACCGGTGTGCGGACCGTCGTGCCCCGGGCCACAGTGGAGGTATGAACACTCCCGCGCACGGCACCGGCCCCGTCGGACACGACTTCGCGCAGGCCCCCGGCCGGGGCCCCGACTACGGCCGCTACGAGACACGCCCCGGCGGGGTGCACGTGCTGGGCTACGAGCGCAGCTTCGAGCACCCCGTCGAGCGCGTCTGGGCGGCGGTCACCGATCCCGAGCTGATGGGGGACTGGCTGGCCGAGGCGGAGGTCGACCTCCAGGAGGGCGGCACGGTAGAGCTGCGCTGGCTGGACACCGACAGCGAGGGCAGGCACACCGTGGCCACCGGCCGGATCACCGCCCTGGTCCCGCAGCGCCTGGTCGAGTACACGGTCAGCGTGCACGGCGTACTGCGCTTCGAACTGCGGCCCGAGGACGGCGGCACCCGGCTGAGCTTCACCTGCGAGATGCCCGGCTCCGACAGCTACCTGCGGGAACGCCTGGCGGGCTGGCACATGCACCTGGACCTGCTGGCCGACGCCCTGGGCGGCGGCACCGCCAGGCGGGCCCACTGGTTCCCGCAGCGCCTGCAGAAGCTGTTCGAGGTCTACGGGGCCGCGGGCCCGGCGTTCGAGCACCCCCGCGACCGCCGCGACCGCTGAGCCGCGCCCGGGACCCCCGGGACCCCCGGGACCCCCGGGACCCCCGGGAACCCCAGGCCCCCGGTCAGCCCTTGGCGCCGCCGGCCCCTCCGGTGCCCCCGGTGCCGTCCTCGTCGCTCTCCTGCTCCTCGTCCTTCTCCTTGCCCAGGGAGCGCAGGAACTCGGGGTTGTCGTCCGGGGCGATCCACTGCCGCTGCTCGCGCGGCCGGGCCCCGTAGGCGCGGGAGGAGGAACGCGGACGGCCGACGGCCAACCAGGCGACCGGGCCGATCAGGACCTGGCCGAACAGCAGGATGATGAAGACCCAGGCGAGCTTGGGCAGCTTGCGCACCTGGTCCTCGGGCGTGTTCAGGCAGTCGATGAACGTGTAGATCCACAGCGCCAGCACCAGCAGGAACGGCAGATACCTGAGCATGGAGGAAGGTGCCCCTCGACTAGCGGCGGAGGGTCGTGCAGCAACCCTGTCTCCCTCACAGGTTAGTCGGTGGCGGATACTGTCCCTCATGGCATACGACGATCTCCGCTCGTTCCTGCGCGCACTCGAGAGGGACGGCGACCTCAAGCGGATCAAGGCCGAGGTGGACCCCTACCTGGAGGTCGGTGAGATCGTCGACCGGGTGAACAAGGCCGGCGGTCCGGCCCTGCTCTTCGAGAACGTCAAGGGCTCGGACATGCCCCTGGCGATGAACGTCTTCGGCACCGACCGCCGCACCCTCAAGGCGCTCGGCCTGAAGTCCTACGACGACATCGGCGAGAAGATCGGCGCGCTGCTGAAGCCGGAGCTGCCGCAGGGCTTCACCGGCATGCGGGAGGCGTTCGGCAAGCTCGCCGGCATGGCGCACGTGCCACCCAAGAAGGTCAAGGGCGACCAGGCGCCCGTGCAGGAGGTCGTGCTCACCGGGGACCAGGTGGACCTGGACCGGCTGCCCGCGCTGTTCACCTGGCCGCAGGACGGCGGCGCGTTCTTCAACCTCGGCCTGACGCACACCAGGCACCCCGAGACCGGGGCGCGCAACCTGGGCCTGTACCGGCTGCAGCGCCACGACCGCCGCACCATCGGCATGCACTGGCAGATCCACAAGAACTCGCACAACCACTACCAGGTCGCCGCCCGGCGCGGCGAGCGGCTGCCCGTGGCGATCGCCTTCGGCTGCTCGCCGTCCGTCACCTACTCCTCGACGGCCCCGCTGCCCGACGGCATCGACGAGTACCTGTTCGCCGGCTTCCTGCAGGGCAGGCGGGTGGAGATGGTCGACTGCAAGACCGTGCCGCTGCAGGTCCCGGCCAACGCCGAGGTGGTCCTGGAGGGCTGGCTGGAGCCGGGCAGGATGCTCCCCGAGGGCCCCTTCGGCGACCACACCGGCTTCTACACCCCGCAGGAGCCGTTCCCCGCGCTGACGATCGACTGCGTCACGATGCGCCGCCGGCCGCTGCTGCAGTCCATCGTGGTCGGCCGGCCGCCGACCGAGGACGGGCCGCTGGGGAAGGCCACCGAACGGTTCTTCCTGCCCCTGCTGAAGATCATCGTCCCGGACATCGTCGACTACGACCTGCCCGAGGCCGGCGGCTTCCACAACTGCGCGATCGTCTCGATCGACAAGAAGTACCCCAAGCACGCGCAGAAGGTCATGCACGCCATCTGGGGCGCCCACATGATGTCGCTGACCAAGCTGATCATCGTGGTGGACTCCGACTGCGACGTGCACGACTACCACGAGGTGGCCTGGCGGGCGTTCGGCAACACCGACTACAGCCGCGACCTGACCGTCGTGGAGGGCCCGGTCGACCACCTCGACCACGCCTCCTACCAGCAGTTCTGGGGCGGCAAGGCCGGTATCGACGCGACCCGGAAGCTGCCCGAGGAGGGCTACACCCGCGACGGCGGCTGGCCGGAGATGGTGGTGTCCGACCCGGAGACCGCCGAGCGGGTCACCCGGCGCTGGAAGGAATACGGACTGTGAGCGGCGAGGCGGGCACCGGGACCGGGGCCGCGCCCGGGGCCGCGTCCGGGGCCGCGTCCGGGACCGGGGCGGCGCCCGGCACGGGCCCGGCGCGGGGGAAGGTCAAGGGCTTCCTGCGGGTGGTGATGATCGAGCACTCGGTCTTCGCCCTGCCCTTCGCCTACATCGCGTCCCTGACCGCGATGTTCCTGGCCGACTCCCGGGTCCACTGGACCGAGCTGCTGCTGGTCACCGTCGCCATGGTGGGCATGCGGACCTTCGCGATGGCGGCGAACCGGATCATCGACCGGGAGATCGACGCCCGCAACCCGCGCACCGCCGGCCGCGAACTGGTCACCGGCGCGGTGTCGGTGCGCACCGCCTGGACCGGCGCCCTGGCGGCGCTGGCCGTCTTCCTGGCCGCCGCGGCGCTGCTCAACCCGCTGTGCCTGATGCTGGCACCGCTCGCCGTGGTGCCGATGGTGGTCTACCCCTACGGCAAGCGGTTCACGAACTTCCCGCACGCGATCCTGGGCCTGGCCCAGGCGATCGGCCCGGTCGGCGCCTGGCTGGCGGTGACCGGGGCCTGGTCGTGGGAGGCGGTGGTCCTGGGGCTGGCGGTCGGCGTCTGGATCGGCGGTTTCGACCTGATCTTCGCCTGCCAGGACGTGGCCGCCGACCGGGCGCACGGCGTGAAGTCGGTGCCGGCCCGGTTCGGCATCGCGGCCGCCCTGTACGGCGCACGGGCCTGCCACGCGGTGACCATGGGCCTGCTGGCCTGGTACGGGCTGCTCACCGGGGCCGGCGCCCTGTGGTGGGCCGGGCTCGCGGTGGCGGCGGCGGCCTTCGTCTACGAGCACTCCATCGTGCGGCCGGGGGACCTCTCCCGGCTCAACCGGGCGTTCTTCACGGTCAACGGCGTGATCGGGATCGTGCTGTTCGTGTTCGCCCTGCTGGACCTGGTGGTGCGCGGCCTCGGCGTGTGAGCCGCGCCGGGCCGGGGCGTGCCGGGTGTGCCGGGTGTGCCGGGCCCGGTGCGGTCCGGAACCGGGAGGGCCGGGCCCGGGGCGGATACGGCTCAGCCGGCCACCGGTGCGGACGCCGGAGCGCCGACCGCCCGGCGGCGGAAGACGAAGGCCGCGAGCACCCCGCCGGCCAGGCCGAACAGGTGCCCCTGCCAGGAGACGCCCTCCGCGCTGGGCAGCACCCCCCACAGGATCGACCCGTACAGGACCGCGACCACGGCGCCGATCGCCACGTCCGTCGGCCGGCGGTCCACGAAGCCCCGCACGACCAGGTAGCCGAACAGGCCGAAGACCAGGCCGGAGGCGCCGGCGGTGTTGGTGCCGGCCGGGGCGATCAGCCACACGCCCAGCCCGCTGACCACGACGACCAGGCCCGCGATGCCGACGAACCGGCCGATCCCGCGCAGGGCGGTCAGGAAGCCCAGGACGAGCAGCGGGAGGCTGTTGGCCGCCACGTGCTCGAAGCCGAAATGGGTGAAGGCGGCCGGGACGACGTCGGCGAGCTCGTCGACGCGGCGCGGCACGATGCCGTAGCCGTCGAGGGAGTGCCCGGAGGCGGTGTCCACGGCCTCCAGGATCCACAGCAGCGCCACCATGCCGAGCATCAGCAGCCCCGCGGCCTTCGCCCCGCCGGGCCTCGTCGTCGTTCGGTGTGCCACGGCCAGTCCCCCGGTTCCGAGCGGTCGGTGCGCGCCCGCGCACTTCCTTACACCGTAGAGAACGCCCGCGGCATCTGTCCGGGTTCCGTCGGACACCTGCCGGGATAGGCTCGCGGAGTGGAGCAGCACGACCGGTCCGGCCCCCGAGGCCGGCACGAGCAGCACGAGCAGTCCGGACGGCACGGGGATCCCGGACGGCAGGAGCGGGACGGCCGCGGCGGCCGGGTCCGCCGTCCGTGGGTCGTCGGGGTCTCCGGCGCGTCCGGCACCCCCTACGCGGCCGCGACGCTGCGCGCGCTGCTGGACGCCGGCGAGGCGGTGGACCTGGTGGTCAGCCGGGCGGCCCGGCTGACCGTCCTGGACGAGACGGGAATCTCCTTCCGGGACGGGCACTGGCGCGACGACCTCGCCGGCTGGCTCGCCCGCGGCGCCGACGGCAAGGACCACTTCGCCCCGGACCTGTCCGACGTGCGGTACTGGCCCGCCGGGGACCTGGCGGCCGGCCCCTCCAGCGGCTCGTACCCGGCCAAGGGCATGATCGTCGTCCCCGCCAGCACCGCGTCGGTGGCCGGGATCGCGCTGGGCCTGTCCAAGGACCTGCTGCAGCGCGCGGCGAGCGTGACGCTCAAGGAGCGCAGGGCGCTGGTGGTCGCGGTCCGCGAGACCCCGCTGTCCGGGCCGACGCTGCGGCAGATGGTGGCGCTGGACGAGGCGGGCGCGGTGGTGCTGCCGGTCTCGCCCGGCTTCTACGCCGGCGCCTCGCACATCCAGGACCTGGTGGACTTCGTGGCCGGCCGGATCCTGGACGCGGTGGGGGTGCCGCACGCGCTGTACCGCAGGTGGGAGGGCGAACTCGGCGCCCACGGCTGATCCGTGGGCAGGGGAATGGTGGGCGGGACGGCCCGCTTGCCTTAGATTCTCTATCGGAATCCGGATTCGTGGTGAGAACGAAAGGCTCCAGCTCATGGACGCGGTGGACAGGCAGCTCATCCAGGCCCTGCGCGAGAACGGCCGGGCCTCCTACGCGGAGCTGGGCCGTCTGGTGGGACTCTCCGGTCCCAGCGTGACGGACCGCATCAACCGCCTCGAACAGGCCGGGGTGATCACCGGCTACCGGGCCACCGTCGACCCCGCCTCCCTCGGACTGGGCGTGACCGCCCTGGTCGGCCTGCAGCTGTCGGACGCCGCCGACCACGAGGAGGTCGCCGAGCGGCTGCGCGACCTAGACGAGATCGAGGACTGCTGGTTCATCGCCGGGGACGACTCCTACATGCTCAAGGTCCGCGTGGCGAACGTGGACGGCCTGGAGAACACGATCCGCAGGCTCACCGGCACCAAGGGCGTCTCCCGCACCCGTACCACCGTCGTGCTCTCCGCCAAGTGGGAGAGCCGGGTCGGGCCGCTGCCGGAGAACGTCTGACGGGACCGCCGGGCGGGTGCAGGACGGCCGCCGGGCGGGTGCCCGGGTGGGTGCCCGGAGGCCCGGGGGCGGAGGAGTACGCTCAAGGCTGCTGTACGCAGGAGGACGATGTGGAGGACGGGCGCATGGACGCTGGGCTCAAGCGCGAGCTGGAGGCAAAGGTCTTCGCCGGTGAGCGGCTGACCCGTGAGGACGGCATCGCCCTCTACGAGTCCGACGACCTGGCCTGGCTCGGCGGTCTGGCGCACCACGTGCGGACGCAGAAGAACGGCGACGCCGTCTACTTCAACGTCAACCGCCACCTGAACATGACGAACGTGTGCACCGCCTCGTGCGCCTACTGCTCGTTCCAGCGCAAGCCGGGCGAGAAGGACGCGTACACGATGCGCATCGAGGAGGCCGTCCGCCTCGCCAAGGCGATGGAGAACGAGAACCTCACCGAGCTGCACATCGTCAACGGCCTGCACCCCACCCTGCCGTGGCGCTACTACCCGCGCTCCCTCAAGGCCCTCAAGGAGGCGCTGCCGAACGTCTCCCTCAAGGCGTTCACCGCCACCGAGATCCACCACTTCGAGACGATCTCCGGCCTGTCCGCCTCGGAGATCCTCGACGAGCTGATCGAGGCCGGCCTGGAGTCGCTGACCGGCGGCGGCGCGGAGATCTTCGACTGGGAGGTGCGGCAGCACATCGTCGACCACCGCACCCACTGGGAGGACTGGTCGCGCATCCACCGCCTGGCGCACTCCAAGGGCCTCAAGACTCCGAGCACCATGCTCTACGGCCACATCGAGGAGCCGCGCCACCGCGTGGACCACGTGCTGCGGCTGCGCGAGCTGCAGGACGAGACCGGCGGCTTCCAGGTCTTCATCCCGCTGCGCTACCAGCACGACTTCGTCGACATGAAGGACGGCAAGGTCCGCAACCGGCTCCAGGCCCGCACCACCATGGCGACCGGCGCCGAGGCGCTGAAGGTCTTCGCCGTCTCCCGGCTGCTCTTCGACAACGTGCCGCACGTCAAGGCGTTCTGGGTCATGCACGGCCTGTCCACCACGCAGCTGGCGCTCAACCACGGCGCCGACGACATGGACGGCTCGGTCGTCGAGTACAAGATCACCCACGACGCGGACAGCTACGGCACCCCCGACAAGCTCACCCGCGAGGACCTGCTGGGGCTCATTCGCGACGCCGGCTTCCGCCCGGTGGAGCGCAACACCCGCTACGAGACGGTGCGCGAGTACCCGGGGCCGGACCCCGACCGCCGGGAGTCGCCGCAGCCCATGCGGGTCTGAACCGCCGCCCCTCCGGGGGCGCGACGCCGGCGCCGAGGGGCCCCGGCGGGCCCGGCGGGCCCGGCGGGACCCTCGCGCCGGGTACGTCCGGGCCCGTGTTTCACTTGAAGTGCCGAACCGCATCCCCAGGACGGAAGAGTCGAAGTGAGCAGCAAGTCGCACGCCGCCCTCCGCTACACCGCGATGCGCCTGGGCGTCTTCGTCCTGTGCTTCTTCGCCGTGTGGGCCCTGACCGCCTTCGGGATCCTCCCGGCCGGTGTCGGCGAGTCCAATTTCCTGTGGGTGATCCTCCTCGCCCTGGTGATCTCCGCACCCCTCAGCTACGTGCTGCTGCGCAGGCAGCGCGAGGAGATGTCGGTGCAGATCGCGGAGCGGATGGAGAACACCAAGCAGCGCATCGCCGCCAACCGCAGCCAGGAGGACGAGGCCGACGACGCCGCCAGGAACACCCGCGGCTGAGACCCGCATCACAGCGCAACTGCGCCCCGCCGTGGAATGAACGTCCACGAGCGGGGCGTTGGTGCTTTCCCGAAGGTGTGAACCACAGTCGGCCTTCGAACGCATCGGATTTCGCTGTTGCCGTGACAGACACCCTCTTCAGCGGCACGTCGGCGGACCCCCGCCACCCCCTGGAGGACCCGTGACACCGACCGCTCCCGAGCCCGGTCCGTCCGTACCGCGGACGCGCACACGCATGCCCCGGGTGCCCTTCTGGGCGCAGATCGTCGCCGGCCTCGTCCTGGGCGTCCTGCTCGGCTGGATCGCCCGGAGCAGCGACACGGCCTGGCTGACCACCGCCCTGGAGAAGACCGGCGGCATCTTCGTCCAGCTGCTGAAACTGGTCGTGGCCCCCCTGGTCTTCGCCGCCATCGTGGTGAGCATCACCAACCTGCGCAACGTCACCGACGCGGCCCGCCTCGCCACCCGCACCCTCCTGTGGTTCCTGGTCACCTCGCTGATCGCCGTGCTCATCGGCATCGGCCTGGGCCTGGCCACCGACCCGGGCGCCGGCACCGGCCTGACCCCGGCCGACGGCTCGAAGCCCGAGACCACCGGCTCATGGCTGGACTTCCTCACCGGCATCGTCCCCACCGACGTGATCACGCCGTTCACCGAGCTGAAGGTGCTGCAGATCGTCTTCATGGCCGCCGTCACCGGCGCCGCCCTGCTGAAGATCGGCGAGAAGGCCCGCCCCCTGCTCATCCTGGGCGAGTCCGTGCTGGAACTGCTGCAGAAGGCCCTGTGGTGGGTCATCCGGCTCGCCCCGCTCGGCACCCTCGGCCTGATCGGCAACGCGGTGGCCACCTACGGCTGGGACCTCGTGCGGCCCTACGCGACCTTCACCGTCGACGTCTACGTCGGCTGCGCCCTGGTGATGTTCGTCGTCTACCCGCTGCTGCTGGCCGTGTTCGCCCGGGTCAGCCCGCTGCAGTTCTTCAAGGGGGCCTGGCCGGCCATCCAGCTCGCCTTCGTGTCCCGTTCCTCGGTCGGCACCATGCCGCTCACCAAGCGGGTCACCGAGCGCCTCGGCGTTCCGGCCGAGTACGCCTCCTTCGCCGTGCCGTTCGGCTCCACCACCAAGATGGACGGCTGCGCCGCCGTCTACCCGGCGCTCGCGGCGATCTTCGTGGCCGAGGTCTTCGGCATCGACCTCGGCGTCGCCGACTACGTGCTCATCGCCTTCGTCTCGGTCGTCGGGTCCGCGGCCACCGCCGGCCTCACCGGCGCCACCGTGATGCTCACCCTGACCCTGTCCACGCTGGGCCTGCCGCTGGAGGGCGTCGGCCTGCTGATGGCCGTCGACCCGATCCTGGACATGATGCGCACCGCGACCAACGTCGCCGGCCAAGCGGCCGTGCCGGTCGTCGTCGCGGCCCGCGAGGGGATCCTGGACCGCGAGGCGTACGGCAGCGCCCACACCTCCCCGCTGGACGACGAGCCCGCGGGCGCGCCCGCCCCGCAGGCCGCCTGACGGCCCCCGGGCACTCCCCGCCCGGTCCCGCCCGGGCCCGCCCGCCGGCCCCGGTCCGCCCCCGCCGCGGGAGCGGACCGGGGCCGGGCCGCGGGACCCGTAAGCTGACACGACGTTGGACCGGCCTGCGGAGGTTGCGGAGTTGGGCGGTAGGAAGCGGGTGCCCCGGCACGTGCGCGAGCAGCAGATGCTCGACGCGGCGGTGCGCACCTTCGCGGAACGCGGCTACCGGGCCGCCTCCATGGACGACATTGCCGAGGCCGCGGGCGTCTCCAAACCGCTGGTGTACCTGTACCTGAACTCCAAGGAAGACCTGTTCACCGCCTGCATCCGCCGGGAGTCCGACGCCCTGGAGGCGGCCGTGCGGGCGGCGGTCGAACCCGGCGCGGCCCCCGACCGGCAACTGTGGAAAGGACTGCACGGGTTCTTCTCCCACGTCGCCGATCACCCGTACGGGTGGGCCGTCCTCCACCGGCAGGCCCGCACCCACGGTGAGCCGTTCGCCGCGGAGGTCCAGCTGCTGCGGGACAAGCTGGTCGACCTGGTGACCGGCCTGATAGCGGACGCCTTCAGCCGCGCCGCGGTGCCCGCCGCCGATCCCGCCCCCGATCCCGACTCCGCCGCCGATCCCGCCTCCGGCTCCGCCCCCGGGGGGCTGCCCGAGGAGGAGGTCGCCGCGCTGGCGCACGCCCTGGTCGGGGCGGCGGAGTCCCTGGCGATCCGGGAGAACGGCAGGCCCGGCCGGTCGGCCGAGGACGCCACGTCGACGCTGATGAACTTCGCCTGGGCCGGCCTGGACGGCCTCATGAACGGACGGCGCTGGTCGCCGGACCGCTGAGGACGGGGGAAGGCCGGAAAGGGCGGTGGAGTACCGGGGCGGGCGGGGCGCCGGCCGGGCAGTGACCGCCGGAAGGGCGCCGGAAGGTCGCCGGAAGGGCAGGAGCCCCCGTGCCGACGAGCGGCGCGGGGGCTCCTTGGTGAAGCGGTGAGGCGCGATCAGGCAGGCGTGACGTTCTCGGCCTGCGGGCCCTTCGGGCCCTGCGTGACGTCGAAGGTCACGGGCTGGTTCTCCTCGAGCGAGCGGAAGCCCGACGCGTTGATCGCGGAGTAGTGGACGAAGACATCGGGACCGCCGCCGTCCTGGGCGATGAAGCCGAAGCCCTTTTCGGCGTTGAACCACTTGACGGTTCCGGTAGCCATAACATTCTCCTTGGCACAGGGACGCCGGATATTCACCCTGTGCGAATATCCGGTTCGCTGCTGTTTCCGCCCTGCTCCAGAACCCCCGGGAAGAGCCTGAAAACACAAAACCCTGCGGTCACATGCTCCGCAGGGTTTGAGTACTGCAAGGGAAAGCAAACTGCAACTTGCTTCGAGCGTAGCACGGGGGATGATCGCGTGGAAGGGGAAAAAATCCGGCGCGCCGCACCGCCCGCGCCACCGCTCCGCCGACCGCCCGCCGGCCCTGCGGACGGACCGCGAACAGGCCCTGCGGGCCGCGGGGGAACGGACTTGGGGACGGCCGCGGGCCGCGGGGCGGGAACGTCCCCGGGCCGGCCCGCCGCCACCCGGGCCGCGGTCCGGGCCCGGGCAGGACTAGCCTGCCGGACGTGGACATTTCCTCGCCGCGGCCCCGGGTCGGCCACATCCAGTTCCTCAACTGCCTGCCCCTCTACTGGGGCCTCGCCAGGACGGGCACCCTGCTCGACCTGGACCTGACGAAGGACACCCCGGAGAAACTCAGCGAACAGCTCGTGCGGGGGGAGCTGGACATCGGGCCGATCACCCTCGTGGAGTACCTGCGCAACGCCGACAGCCTGGTGGCGCTGCCCGACATCGCCGTCGGCTGCGACGGCCCGGTGATGTCCTGCGTCGTCGTCAGCCAGGTGCCGCTGGACCGGCTGGACGGGGAGAAGGTGGCCCTGGGCTCCACCAGCCGCACCTCGGTCCGCCTCGCCCAGCTGCTGCTGGCCGAGCAGTACGGCGTCCGGCCGGACTACTACCGCTGCCCGCCCGACCTGGGGCTGATGATGCAGGAGGCGCAGGCTGCCGTCCTGATCGGCGACGCGGCCCTGCGCGCGTCCCTGCACGACGCCCCCCGCCTCGGCCTGGAGGTGCACGACCTGGGGCTGATGTGGAAGGAGTGGACCGGCCTGCCGTTCGTCTTCGCCCTGTGGGCGGTGCGCAGGGACTTCCTGGCCCGCGAGCCGGAGATCGTGCACGCGGTGCACAAGGCGTTCCTGGCCTCGCGCGACCTGTCCCTGGTGGAGGTGGCCAAGGTCGCCGAGCAGGCCGCGCGCTGGGAGGCGTTCGACGCCGCGCTGCTGGAGAAGTACTTCACGACCCTCGACTTCTCCCTGGGGGCGGAGCAGCTCAGGGGCATCGAGGAGTTCGCCCGCAGGGTGGGGGCCACGACGGGGTTCTCCCCGGAGGCGAAGGTGGAACTCCTGTAGGCGGAACGGCCCCGCCGGGCCCCGCCGGGGACCCGGAGAGGCCGAACGGCCCCTGGCGTACGCTGGAGCGGTCGTTGCCCCCTGTCCGGAAGGGACCCTCCCACGGTGCCCGAGAACGCCGACCTGCAGCCTGTCCTCGACCGCGCCGCGGCGGGCGGCCGCATCACCCCGGACGAGGCACTGGAGCTGTACCGCTCCGCCCCCCTGCACGCCCTGGGCGCGGCGGCGGACGCGGCCCGGCGCCTCCGCTACGCCGGCACCGAGCACATCGCGACGTACATCATCGAGCGGAACATCAACTACACCAACGTCTGCGTGACCGCCTGCCGGTTCTGCGCCTTCTACGCCCCGCCGAAGAGCGACAAGGGCTGGACGCGCGACCTCGACGACATCCTGCGCCGCTGCGCGGAGACCGTCGAACTGGGCGGCACCCAGATCATGTTCCAGGGCGGCCACCACCCGGACTTCGGCGTCGAGTACTACGAGGAGCACTTCTCCGCGATCAAGGAGCGCTTCCCGCAGCTGGTCATCCACTCCCTCGGCGCCTCCGAGGTCGAGCACATGGCCCGCATCTCCAAGGTGTCGGTGGAGGAGGCGATCAGCCGGATCCACGCGGCCGGCCTGGACTCCTTCGCCGGGGCCGGCGCCGAACTCCTCCCGGAGCGGGCCCGCAGGGCCATCGCCCCGCTGAAGGAGTCCGGCGAGCGCTGGCTGGAGATCATGGAGACCGCCCACCGCCTGGGCGTGGAGTCCACCTCCACCATGCTCATGGGCACCGGCGAGACCAACGCCGAGCGGATCGAGCACCTGCGGATGATCCGCGACGTGCAGGACCGCACCGGCGGCTTCCGCGCCTTCATCCCGTACACCTACCAGCCGGAGAACAACCACCTGAAGGGGCAGACGCAGGCCACGCAGTTCGAGTACCTGCGGATGATCGCGATCGCCCGCCTCTTCCTGGACAACGTGGCCCACATCCAGGGCTCGTGGCTGACCACCGGCAAGGAGATCGGCCAGCTCTCCCTGCACTACGGCGCCGACGACCTCGGCTCGGTGATGCTGGAGGAGAACGTCGTCTCCTCGGCCGGCGCGAAGCACCGCTCCAACCGGCTGGAGCTGCTCCACCTCATCCGCACCGCCGGACGGGTCCCCGCCCAGCGCTCGACCACCTACGAGCACCTGGTCGTGCACGACGACCCGGCGCACGACCCGGTCGACGACAAGGTCGTCTCCCACCTGTCCTCCACCGCGATCGAGGGCGGCACGGCCCACCCCGAGCTGAAGCTCGTCGACGCCGACTGACCCGCGCGGGAGCCGCCGCATGCTGACCGTCCACGCCGCCCCCGTCGTCCAGGCCTCCGCCACCGCCCTGCCCCTGCCGGACGGTGCGGTGGCCGTCGAGGACGGCAGGGTCGTCTCCGTCGGGCCGCTCGCCGACCTGACGGACCAGTACCCCGGGGCGCGGGTGCGCCACTGGCCCGGGGTCCTGCTGCCCGGACTCGTCAACCGCAGCGGGCACGCCCTGCTGGAGGAGGCCTACCACCCGGACCCGCGCGAGGCCGACGAGCTCGGCACCCTTCCCCTGCGCGGGGAGGCGCTGGCGGCCCTGGGGATGACCGAGGAGCGCTGGGGCGCCGGTGCCCGGCGCGGGCTCCAGCGGATGATGAGCCACGGCGCCACCGCCGTCTCCGGGCCCTTCCACCGCCCCGCCGTGCGTACGGCGGTGGCCCGTTCCGGCCTCGTCGTCGTCCCCCGGGAGGCACCGCCCGGCGTCCCCGCCCGCCTCCCGGCCCCCGGGGAGGGGCCGGCCGAACTCGCGCCGCTGGCCATGGGCCACCCGCGCTCCGTGCTGGGCGGGGCGCTCGCGCCCGGCGCCCGCGCCGACCTGGCGGTCTTCGACGTCCCCGTCGACCGCGACGCCGTCGTGCGCGCCGCGGAGGAGGGCCTCAACGCCCTGTGGGACGTGCTGAGCGAGTACGGTTCCGGCGCCCCGGCCCGCGCCGCCACGGCCACGGTCCTGGGCGGCCGCCTCGTCCACCGCCTGCGGTGAACCCGCCGCGGCCCGCCCCCGGTGCGCCGCGTCCCCGCCGCGGCCCGGCCGCCGCGCCTCCCTCGGACCCCTGAGCCCCGCGGCGCCCCCCGACGGTGAACAATGGGCAGCGTGACCCGAGCCTCCCTGGACAAGCAGCCGCAGGAAGTCGCCCAGATGTTCGACGGCGTGGCGGCCAAGTACGACCTCACCAACGACGTGCTGTCCCTGGGGCAGGCCCGGTTGTGGCGCAGGGCCGTCGCCCGGGCCGTGGACGCCCGCCCGGGCATGCGCGTCCTCGACCTCGGGGCCGGCACCGGCACCTCCTCCCTGCCCTTCGCCGAGGCCGGGGCGGACGTCGTCCCCTGCGACTTCTCCCTCGGCATGCTGCGCGAGGGCAAGCGCCGCAACCCCTGGCTGCCGCTGACCGCCGGCGACGCCACCCGCCTGCCCTTCGCCGACGACGCCTTCGACGCCGTCACCATCTCCTTCGCCCTGCGCAACGTCCACGACCCGGACGCCGCCCTGCGCGAGATGCTGCGGGTGACCAGGCCCGGCGGCCGGGTCGTGGTCTGCGAGTTCAGCCACCCCACCTGGGCGCCGTTCCGCACCGTCTACACCGAGTACCTGATGCGGGCCCTGCCGCCGGTGGCCACCGCCGTCAGCAGCAACCCCGACGCCTACGTCTACCTCGCCGAGTCGATCCGGGCCTGGCCGGACCAGCCCGCCTTCGCCCGCCGCATGCAGCAGGCCGGCTGGGGCAAGGTCGCCTGGCGGAACCTCACCGGCGGCGTCGTCGCCCTCCACCGCGCCACCGCACCCTGAACGGCCCTGCCCTGAACGGCCCTGCCGGGGGCGGGTGGTGACGCGGGCCGGGGCATGACGCGGGACCGTCCGTGACGCGGCGGGAGGGCCGTTCCGCCGGCGCGCGGACGGCCCTCCCGCCTCCCGTACGCCGCGAACACCCGACCGCGCGCCGCGAACACCCGTTCCCGAAGCCCCCGGTGGCCGCCCGACCGCCTCTCGGCAGGGGGTCGGCGGCCTCATAGACTCGACCAGCCGAACCCTGAACAGCCGAACCGCCCGACGGGAGAACCGCCGTGTCCGAGTCCCTCGCCTCCGACCGCAGCGCCGATGTGATCGTCGTCGGGGCCGGCCCCGCCGGTTCGGCGACCGCCTACCACCTGGCCAGGGCAGGGCTCGACGTCCTCCTCCTGGAGAAGACCGCCTTCCCGCGCGAGAAGGTGTGCGGCGACGGCCTGACCCCGCGCGCCACCAAGCAGCTCGTCGGCATGGGCATCGACATCTCCGAGGAGGCCGGCTGGCTGCGCAACAAGGGCCTGCGGATCATCGGCGGCGGGCACCGCATCCAGTTGGACTGGCCCGAGCTGTCGGCCTACCCGAACTACGGACTGGTGCGCCGCCGCGAGGACTTCGACGAGATGCTGGCCCGCCAGGCCCAGAAGGCCGGCGCCCGCCTGTACGAGCGGTGCAACGTCGGGTCCCCCATCCTGGACGACCGCACCGGGCGGATCATCGGCGTCGAGGCCAAGCTCGGCGAGGAGAAGGCCCCCGCCTCCTTCCACGCCCCGATCGTGGTCGCCGCCGACGGCAACTCCACCCGGCTCTCCCTCGGCATGGGCCTGCACCGCCGCGAGGACCGCCCGATGGGCGTCGCCGTGCGCACCTACTTCACCTCGCCCCGGCACGACGACGACTACCTCGAGTCCTGGCTGGAACTGTGGGACCGGCGCGGCCCCCAGGACCGCCTGCTGCCCGGCTACGGCTGGATCTTCGGCATGGGCGACGGCACCTCCAACGTCGGCCTGGGCATCCTCAACAGCAGCAGCGCCTTCAAGGAGCTGGACTGGCGCGAGGTCCTCAAGGCCTGGTGCGCCTCCATGCCGGAGGAGTGGGGCTACTCCGAGGAGAACATGACCGGCCCCATCCGCGGCGCCGCCCTGCCGATGGCCTTCAACCGGCAGCCGCACTACACCCGCGGCCTGCTGCTCGTCGGCGACGCCGGCGGCATGGTCAACCCGTTCAACGGCGAGGGCATCGCCTACGCGATGGAGTCCGGTGAGATCGCCGCCCGGGTCATCGTCCAGGCACACGCCCGCGCCACCGCCGCCCAGCGCGAACTGGCCCTCCAGAGCTACCCGCGGGTCCTCAAGGACACCTACGGCGGCTACTACACGCTCGGCCGGGCGTTCGTGAAGCTCATCGGCAACCCGACGGTCATGAAGATCGCCGCCCAGCGCGGCCTCTCCCACCCCCTGCTGATGAAGTTCACCCTCAAGATGCTCGCCAACCTCACCGACCCCACCGGCGGCGACGCCATGGACCGCATCATCAACGGCCTGGCCAAGGTCGCCCCCCGCGCCTGACGCCCTTCCCCCTGCCCCCGCCCTCCCGCGGCGGATCGGCACGGCCGCACCCCGCCGACCGGTACGCGGATCCCGGCAGTCGTCCGGACCGGACGACTGCCGGGACCTGACATGACCGCGGCGGCCCGCCCGTCCTTACGGTGAACCCGCATCCGTGGAGCACCCGGGAGGGGGACATGGCGGGGAAACACCGGCGGAGGAAACCGTGGCTGCGGTGGCGGCCGGTCTGGGACGAGCGGCTCACGACTCCCCGGCAGGACTGGCCCACAGCCCGCCTCTGGGGCATACGCGTCTGCCTCGCCCTCGTCGGCGCGGCGATGGCGCTGCTGGGGGTCTGCCTCGCGGCCCTCGGGGCGGTCGGCCTCACCGTGCTCGCCGGGGCCGCGGGCACACCGGGGACGCTGGAGGTGGCCGAGTGCGGGGAGAGGCATGAGGGCAGGGGCGGCACTTACGAGTGGTGCACGGGTCGCTTTGTCCCCGACGGGGGCGGGGCGGTCGACGAGGACGCCGAGGTGAACGTGGGCGGCGTCCGTACCGGGGACGTCCTCGCCGTCCGTCGCACTCCCCACGGCGACCACCTGTTGCCGGGCCCCGCCGTCGTCGGCGAGCTCGTGGTCCTGATTCTCGCCGGGGCGGTCGGCGGGATCGTTCCCGGTGCGGGGGCCGTCCGGCGGGCCGTCCGGGTGGGGTTCCAGGACCAGTGGCTGCCCTACCGGGAGCGGGAGGGGGCCGGAGGAGCAGCGGCCTGACGGAGGTCCGGACGGGGGAACGTGACGTCTTCGGCGGCGGGGAAGGGCCGGCCCGGGCCGCTGCGCGCAGCGCGGACCGCCCGGGAGACGGGCCGGGCGTATCACATCGCGGAAAACTACGTGGGTCGTACATCTTCCTTTCGTAAGGTGGAGGCATGACCCGTGCCGCCCTGCCCCCGATCGCCGCCCGCGCCGCCTCCGTCGGCTCCTCGCCCGTGCGCGACATCCTGGCGCTCACCGCCCGCCCCGAGGTGGTCTCGTTCGCGGGCGGCCTGCCCGCGCCCGAACTGTTCGACGCCGAGGGCATCAGGGCCGCCTACGACCGCGTCCTGGCCGAGGCCCCGGCACGGGCCCTGCAGTACTCGACCACCGAGGGCGACCCGCAACTGCGCGCGGCCGTGGCGGCCCGGCTGAGCGGGCGCGGCCTGCCCACCGCCGCCGGCGACCTGCTCGTCACCACCGGCTCCCAGCAGGCGCTCACCCTGGTCGCCCACACGCTCCTGGAACCCGGGGACACGGTGCTCGTCGAGGACCCCGGCTACCTCGCCTCGCTCCAGTGCTTCGCCGCCGCGGGCGCACGGGTGGTCCCGGTGCCTACCGACGACGACGGCCTCGAACCGGCGGCCCTGGAGGAGATCGCGGCCCGGGAACGCCCCAAGCTGCTCTACCTCGTGCCGACCTTCCAGAACCCCACCGGCCGCACGCTCCCCGCCGCTCGCCGCCGGGCGGTCGCAAAGGCCGCCGCCCGGCACGGCTTCCGGATCGTCGAGGACGACCCGTACGGCGAACTGCGCTACGACGGCGAGCCCGTGCCGTGGATCGCCGCGCTGCCGGAGGCGTCGGACCGCACGGTCCTGCTCGGCTCGTTCTCCAAGATCATGGCCCCGGGGCTGCGGCTCGGCTTCCTGCGGGCCCCCGCCGGGCTGCTCCGGGCCTGCGCGGTCGCCAAGCAGTCGGCCGACCTGCACACCTCGACCGTCGACCAGGCCGCCGCCGCCCGCTACCTGCGCGACCGGGACCTCGACGCGCACGTGGCGCGCGTCCGCACCGCCTACCGCGAGCGCCGCGACGCGCTGCTCGACGGCCTGCCGGACGCCCTGCCGCCCGGCAGCCGCTGGAACCGGCCGGAGGGCGGCATGTTCGTCTGGGTGCGGCTCCCCGACGGCCACGACGCGACACGGCTGCTGCCGGCCGCGGTCGCCCACGACGTGGCGTACGTGCCGGGCGCCCCCTTCTACGCCGGCGAACCGGACCCGGCGACCCTGCGCATGTCCTTCACCGCACACCCGCCGGAGGAGATCCGCGAGGGCCTGCGCCGCCTGGCGAAGGCGTTCGCCGAAGGGCCCTCGGAGGACTGACCGGCCGGGACGGTGACGGAACGGGCCGGGGGAGCGGGGGGAAACACGGAGGCGGTGCGGCGGGGCGATCGGCTGCCCGTGCCGGCGGCCCGCGAACGTGACCGTCCGCGGGACCGTCCCTGCGCCCACCGGCCGGGAGGCGCGGCGCCGGCCCCGCGGGAGCGTGACGTGCTTCGCGGAACCGTGACGTGCCCCGCGGGAGCGTGACGTGCGCCGCGCACGCGGGAGCCCCCGCCGACGCACGGCGGGGGCCTCCCGCCCCGGGTGCGGCCGCCCCGGCGTCAGGAGCCGCCGGACTCCGGCTCGTGGAGGGTGATCGCCCCGGAGGGGCAGAGACCGGCGGCCGTCCGCGCGGCCGCGCGACGGGCGGTGGACGGCTCGGTGCGCAGCAGGAGCACGCGGCCGTCGTCGGGGTCCTGGTCGAAGACCTCGGGGGCGGTCAGAGCGCACATCCCGGCGCCGATGCAGCGCTCACGGTCGACGCGCAGGCGCGTCGGCCTCATGCGTCCTCCTCGCCCCAGGCGACCGGCAGGCTCTTCACCCCGTAGATGTCCGCGGTCTCCGGGCGCAGGCCGACCTCTTCGGCCGGCACGGCCAGGCGCAGCGTGGGGAAGCGGTCGATCAGCGCGCGGAACGCGACCCGCATCTCCACGCGGGCCAGTTGCTGACCCAGGCACTGGTGGATGCCGTGGCCGAAGGCCAGGTGCCCGCCCTGCCGCCTCCGGAGGTCGAGCACGTGGGGATCGGCGAAGCGCTCGGGGTCGCGGTTGGCGGTGTTGTACGACAGGACGACCGTCGTGCCGGCCTCGATGGTCCGGCCGTCCAGCTCGACGTCCACCAGTGCCGTCCGCATGAACGTCTTGGCGACGCTCAGGTACCGCAGCAGTTCCTCCACGGCCCCGTCGACGAGCGCGGGATCGGCGCGCAGCGCGGCCAGTTGCCCCGGGTTCTGCAGCAGGGCGAAGGTGCCGAGGGCGAGCATGTTCGCGGTGGTGTCGAACCCGGCCGCCAGCAGGATCAGGCTGATCCCCTTCAGCTCCTCGTCGGTCAGATCGCTGTGGGTGAGGTCGCTGAGCACGTCGTCGGTGGGGTTCGCGCGCTTGGCGGCCACCAAGTCCGCGAGGTACTCCTGGGTCGCGGTGTAGGCCGCGATCAGCTCCTCCTCGCCCGTCTCCCCGCCGAGGAACGTCTCGATCTGCTCCTGGAAGGAGCCCCGGTCCCCGTACGGCACGCCGAGGAGCTCGCAGATGACGATGGCGGGGACGGGCCTGGCGAACGCGGTCACCAGGTCCGTCGGCGGCCCGGCCTCCTCCATGGCGTCCAGGCAGTCCGCGGTGACCTGCTCGACGCGCTCTGTGAGCAGGCGCATCCGCCGCACGGTGAACCTGCCCGCCAGGGGTTTGCGGTAGCGCCCGTGCTGCGGCTCGTCCATGAGGAGGAACTCGCCGGGCGGGGCCGGAGGAAGCTCGTGGTCGACCACGTTCAGGAGCTCTTTGCGCGAGCTGAACCGCGGGTCGGCCAGGACCGACCTGACGAGGTCGTACCCGGTGATCAGCCAGCCGGGCTTTCCGCCGGGGTGGGTGAAGCGGCTGACGGGGCCGTGCCGGCGGGCGTCGAGCAGCTCGGCCGGAGGGTCGAAGGGGCAGCCGGGCCGACGCGCCGTCGGCAGCGTCGTGACGGCGTGGAGGGATTCACCCATGGCCATTCCTCGTCTCGCGGCAGCATCTGTTTAACATATTTCGAAAGCTACGGTGCATTCATAATTTCGTCAATTGACTTCATGTTGTTTTCCCAGTTCAAGGGCGTTAAATTGATGCAATGGCGCTGGGTGCGAATGCAATAGTTCGTTGCAATGGATGACGACGAAGGCAATACTGGAGGCATGCCAGGAGGACGATTGACCCAGCAGGAGCGCCGGCGCATCGCGGCCGGACTCGCCGAGGGGCTCCCCTATGCCGAGATCGCCCGGCGGCTCGGCCGGCCGACCTCGACGGTCAGCCGGGAGGTCGGACGCAACGGCGGCCCCGGCGGCTACCGGCCCCAGCAGGCGCACCAGGAGACGCTCCGGCGGGCGCGGCGCGGCACACCGGCGCCCCCGCGCGCGGCCGGAACGCCGGACGGTGCGACGGGCGGTGCGACGGAGACGGAGGAGGAGATCGTCGAACTGGCGGTCAGGTCGGGGATGCCGAGGATGACGGCGCGCGTGCACGTCGCCCTGCTGCTGTCCGAGGACGGCAGCTGCACCGCGGCCGAGTTGACCCGCAGGCTGAAGGTCAGCCCGGCCTCCGTCTCCGTGGCCGTGAACTTCCTGGTCCAGCAGGGGTATGTCCGGCGCGAGCGCGATCCGCGGCGGCGCCGCGACATCTACGTGATCGACGACGACGCCTGGTACCACTCGATCGTGGTCAGCTCGCGGCAGACGCTCGACTCGGCGCGGGCCGCGATCACGGCGGCGGAGGAGTTCGGGCCCGACAGCCCCGTGGGGCAGCGGCTGGCCAGGGCGGGGACCTTCCTGGAGCGGGTCGTCCTGGACATGAGGGCGTCGGCCGACCGCTGGCGCACCCTCCTGGCGTGACGGCCCCCGTGTCCCTACCCCCCGGACGAAGGCGTGAACGACGGCGTGCACACGCGCAACGCGGGCAGGGGCGCGGCACTGGACCGGGAGAAGCCCCCGCCGCGGGAGGACGGGGACGGGCACCGGTGACGCCGCGGCCCTCGCCGGACCCGTCGCGCCCTCGCCGGACCCGTCGCGCCCTCGTCGGCGCGGAGTGGCCGACGAGGACGCGGTGTGCGCGGGGTGCGGGTCAGACGCGGCCGGCGAAGTCCGGGGGCCAGTCGTTCAGGTTCTGCTCCACGACGCCCTTGGAGGGGTTGGCGGCGTCGATGTACTTGCCGCCCCCGACGTAGACGGCGACGTGGTACGCGCTGCCCTGTCCGCCCCAGAAGATCAGGTCGCCGGGCTGGAGGGAGCCCAGCGGGACGGGGGTGACGGCGGAGGACTGGGCCTGCGAGGTGCGCGGCAGGTTGACGCCGACGGTCCGGTAGGCGGCCTGGACGAGGCCGGAGCAGTCGTAGGCGCCGGGGCCGGTGGCGCCCATGACGTAGGCCTTGCCGAGCTGGGCGCGCAGGAAGCCGAGGACGCCCGAGCCGGTGCCGGGCGAGGAGGCGGTGGCCAGGTCGGCGCGCCCGGAGCTGCGGGAGGCGGCGGCCTCGGCGGCGCGTTCGGCGGCGGCCTTGCGGGCCTCCTCCGCCTTGCGCTTCTCCTCGGCCTTCTTGAAGGCGGCGGCCTCCTCGCGGGCGGCCCGGTCGGCCTCCTGCGCGGCCGCGTCGGTCTCCAGGTCCTGCGCGGTGCGGGCGGTGGCCTCTGCCGCCCGGTACAGGCCGGTGGAGTCGAGGTCGATGACCGGGACGGAGGTGGGGGTGGTGTCGGGGGCCTCGGAGGCCTCCCCGACCACGGGCAGGGAGCCGGTGGAGGCGAGGGCGGAGGTGGGGGCGAGCACCGTGCTCAGTGCGAGCGTGCCGATGGCACCGCCGGCGACGCGGGGACGGGTACGCGCGCGCCGGCGGGACCTATGGGACTCGGCGGTCGGCAGGCCATGACGTGAAGACATGGCCATCTGCCTACCAGGAAAAAAGACTTGATGACAAAAAGAGTGGGATCTGCCACATGGACGCTCTGCATGTGCATTGCCCGGATTGAGTGACCTTCTGCAGGTCAGGCCGGGGGCGGCTCACGGAACCGGATCCGCACCGGATTCCGAGCCGGGACGGCAGCGGGAGATCCGCCGGACCGTCAGCAGTCCGCCCTTCAGGGCCCCGTGGCGCCTCAGCGCGACGACCCCGTACTGGGAGCAAGTGGGCGAAAAGCGGCAACGCGCCCCGTACCTGGGGCTGATGCGGAGCTGGTAGTAGCGGACGGCGGCGTGCAGCCGGCCCGCCAGGGGGCCGGTGGGCGCGCCGGGCTCGTGCCGGACCCGGCGGACCGTCCGGCCGAGGCCGAGCGCGGAGAGCGCCAGGGCGGCCAGCACGCGGAGCGAGAAGAGGCCGATCAGGCAGGGGTTGTCGCAACCGCACCCGTCGCACCCGTCGCAGCCGCTGCTCTTGTTGCGGTTTCCTCCGCCGCAGCCGCAGTTGCCGTCCGAGGACGACGACTTCCCGCCGCCGGACCCGGACCCGGAGCCGGACCCGGACCCGGACCCGCCGGAACTGGAGCCGGACCCGCCGGTCCGGTCGAGCAGTGCCTCCGCGGGGTCCTGGGCCTCCTCCGCCGCATCCAGTGCGTTCTCGCGCCGTTCCTTCCGGCGCCGGCGCTCCTCCTCCCGCCGGCGCCGCTGCTCCTCGGACTCGCCGCGGTCTCCCCCCGGATGCCCGGTCATGATCGTTCCCCCTCGTGCGCGGTTTCACGGACTGCCCGGAGCGACAGCCGTGCCCGCTCGGTATCACAACATCATCCGCAGATCCAATTTGTTGTGAAACATATTTCCTTGATAAAGGGACCACCGTTTTGACCTGCGGCGATGCGACTGCTTGTGACGTTTGGTGATCATGCGCGCACTTCTTGTATGAAGATCATTGCTCATGTGGCTTCATGATCGTTCGTCAGGTGTCGGAGATCACAAATATGGTGGTGCACCCGTGTCGCAGATCACAGAGCGAGGGGCATAGGATGCAGGCGGCTCGGGCTTGTGAACTGCCTCACATGTGCACGATCTTCGTGACGCGCGGGGCACGCCCGGGTGCGGACCGTCATGCAGTCATCGTCGACTGGAAGGAGCCGGGACGGTGAACGCCTACGCGCCCATCCTCGTGCTCGGAGGCCTCGGTGCCGGATTCGCGGTGTTCTCCGTGGTGATGGCGACGCTCGTCGGCCCCAAACGGTACAACCGGGCCAAGCTGGAGGCCTACGAGTGCGGCATCGAGCCGACGCCCCAGCCGGCCGGCGGAGGCCGTTTCCCGATCAAGTACTACCTGACGGCGATGCTCTTCATCGTCTTCGACATCGAGATCGTCTTCCTCTACCCCTGGGCCGTCTCCTTCGACGCCCTGGGGCTCTTCGGGCTCGTGGAGATGCTCCTCTTCGTGCTCACCGTCTTCGTCGCCTACGCCTACGTGTGGCGCCGCGGCGGTCTGGAATGGGACTAGGGGCGTGAACAGCTGATGGGTATCGAAGAGAAGCTGCCGAGCGGTTTCCTGCTGACCACCGTGGAACAGGCGGCGGGCTGGGTGCGCAAGTCCTCGGTCTTCCCCGCCACCTTCGGACTGGCCTGCTGCGCCATCGAGATGATGACCACCGGCGCCGGCCGCTACGACCTGGCGCGCTTCGGCATGGAGGTCTTCCGCGGCTCGCCGCGCCAGGCCGACCTGATGATCGTGGCCGGGCGGGTGAGCCAGAAGATGGCCCCGGTCCTGCGCCAGGTCTACGACCAGATGCCGAACCCCAAGTGGGTCATCTCCATGGGCGTGTGCGCCTCCTCGGGCGGCATGTTCAACAACTACGCGATCGTGCAGGGCGTCGACCACATCGTGCCGGTCGACATCTACCTCCCCGGCTGCCCGCCGCGTCCCGAGATGCTGCTGGACGCGATCCTCAAGCTCCACCGGAAGATCCAGGACACCAAGCTCGGGGTCAACCAGCAGGAGGCGGCCCGCGAGGCGGAGGAAGCGGCCCTCAAGGCCCTGCCCACCATCGAGATGAAGGGGCTCCTGAGGTGAGCGAGAGCAACGGGGTCAACCCCGACGAGGAGCTCAACGCCTCCAACCTCCCCGGGCAGCGCGGCGACGGCGGCGAGGTCGTCGACGTGCGCCGCGGCATGTTCGGCGCCCACGACGGCGGGGACACCACCGGCTACGGCGGCCTGGTCCGCCCGATCCGGATGCCCGGCGGGAGCAGCCGCCCCTACGGCGGCTGGTTCGACGAGGTCGCCGACGAGCTCGAGGGAGCCCTGGAGGAGCAGGACCTCCTCCCGGGGAACGCGATCGAGAAGACGGTCGTCGACCGCGGCGAACTGACCTTCCACATCGCCCGCGAGCACCTGGAGCGCGTCGCCCGCACCCTGCGCGACGACCCGGCCCTGCGCTTCGAGCTGTGCACCGGGGTCAGCGGGGTGCACTTCCCCAACGACACCGGCCGCGAACTGCACGCCGTCTACCACCTGCGGTCGATCACCCACAACAGGGTGCTGCGGCTGGAGGTCTCCGTCCCCGACGCCGACCCGCACGTCCCCTCGCTGGTGAAGGTCTACCCGACCAACGACTGGCACGAGCGGGAGACCTACGACTTCTTCGGGATCGTCTTCGACGGCCACCCCGCGCTCACCCGGATCATGATGCCGGACGACTGGTCCGGCCATCCGCAGCGCAAGGACTACCCGCTCGGCGGCATCCCCGTCGAGTACAAGGGCGCCCGGATCCCGGCTCCCGACCAGCGGAGGTCGTACTCGTGAGCAACCACACAGCCCCGCAGCAGGCGGCCGGGCGCGAGACCACCGAGGGCCGCGTCTTCACCGTCACCGGCGGCGACTGGGACGAGCTCGCCGCCGCCGTCGGCAAGGCCGACGACGAGCGGATCATCGTCAACATGGGCCCGCAGCACCCGTCCACCCACGGCGTGCTGCGGCTGATCCTGGAGATCGACGGCGAGAACGTCGTCGAGGCCCGCTGCGGCATCGGCTACCTGCACACCGGTATCGAGAAGAACCTCGAGTACCGCACGTGGACCCAGGGCACCACGCTCGTGACGCGCATGGACTACCTGACGCCGCTGTTCAACGAGACGGCGTACTGCCTGGCGGTCGAGCGGCTCCTGGGCATCGAGGACGACGTCCCGGACCGGGCCAACGTCATCCGCGTCATGATGATGGAGCTCAACCGGATCGCCTCCCACCTGGTGGCCATCGCCACCGGCGGCATGGAGCTGGGCGCCACCACGATCATGATCTACGGCTTCCGGGACCGCGAACTGATCCTGGACGTCTTCGAGCTGATCACCGGCCTGCGGATGAACCACGCCTACATCCGCCCCGGCGGCCTCGCCCAGGACCTGCCCTCCGGCGCCGTCGACCAGATCCGCGAGGCGGTGAAGACCTTCCGCAAGCGGCTCCCGGAGTACGACAAGCTCGCCACCGGCAACCCGATCTTCAAAGCCCGCCTGCAGGACGTCGGCCACCTCGACCTGGCCGGCTGCATGGCCCTGGGCGCCACCGGCCCCATCCTGCGCGCCGCCGGCCTCCCGCACGACCTGCGCAAGGCCCAGCCCTACTGCGGCTACGAGGACTACGAGTTCGAGGTCCCCACCGCCGACACCTGCGACTCCTACGGGCGGTTCCTGGTCCGCCTGGAGGAGATGAGGGAGTCGCTGAGGATCGTCGAGCAGTGCCTGGACCGGCTCGAGCCCGGCCCGGTCATGGTCGCCGACAAGAAGATCGCCTGGCCGGCCCAGCTCGCCCTCGGCCCCGACGGCCTGGGCAACTCCCTCGACCACATCAAGAAGATCATGGGCACCTCCATGGAGGCCCTGATCCACCACTTCAAGCTGGTCACCGAGGGCTTCCGGGTCCCGCCCGGCCAGGTGTACGCGGCCGTGGAGTCGGCCAAGGGGGAACTGGGCGTGCACGCCGTCAGCGACGGCGGCACCCGGCCCTTCCGGGTCCACTTCCGCGACCCGTCCTTCACCAACCTGCAGACCATGGCGGCGATGTGCGAGGGCGGCCAGGTCGCCGACGTCATCGTCGCCGTCGCCAGCATCGACCCCGTGATGGGAGGTGTGGACCGGTGACCGACACGGATCTGGGGATGCCGCAGCTCCCGGCCCCCGACTACCCCGCCGACGTGCGGGCGCGGCTGGACGCCGACGCCGCCGCGATCGTCGCCCGCTACCCCGGCTCCCGCTCCGCGCTGCTGCCGCTGCTGCACCTGGTGCAGTCCGAGGAGGGCCACGTCACCCGCACCGGCATCCGGTTCTGCGCCGAGACCCTCGGCCTGACCACCGCCGAGGTCACCGCGGTCGCCACCTTCTACACCATGTACCGGCGCAGGCCCGGCGGCGACTACCAGGTCGGGGTGTGCACCAACACCCTGTGCGCGGTCATGGGCGGCGACGCCATCCTCGAGACCCTGCAGGAGCACCTGGGCGTCGGCAACGGGGAGACCACCGACGACGGCAAGGTCACCCTCGAGCACATCGAGTGCAACGCGGCCTGCGACTACGCCCCCGTGGTGATGGTCAACTGGGAGTTCTTCGACAACCAGACCCCCGGCTCGGCCAAGCGGCTCGTCGACGACCTGCGCGCCGGCCGGCCCGTCGAACCCACCCGCGGCGCACCGCTGTGCACCTTCAAGGAGACAGCCCGCATCCTGGCCGGCTTCCCCGACGAGCGCCCCGGCGCCGTGGAGGCCACGGGCGGGGCCGGGCCCGCCTCCCTGGCCGGGCTGCGCCTGGCCAAGGGCGAGACAGGGGCCCACCGGGTCGTCCCCCAGCGGGGTGCCGGCGCGCCGGAGGCCGCCCCCCACGACGCACCGCCCCCCGGAGCCCCCGGCGAGGCACCCGCGACCCGTCCGAGCTCGCACGACGCGCCGCGGGCCACCGCCGACTCCGACCCGGCCAACCCCGCGGGACGGTCCCGGACGGCCGGCGGGTCCGGCGGGTCCGGCGGAGAGGAAGGGAAGCGATGACCGTGCAGTCCCCCGAGAAGCTCTTCTCACCCGTCCTGACCGCCTTCTGGGACCAGCCCGAGTCCTGGACCCTGGAGACCTACCGCAAGCACGACGGCTACGAGGGCCTGCGCAAGGCGCTGGCCATGGACCCGGACGACGTGATCGCCCTGGTCAAGGACGCCGGGCTGCGCGGACGAGGCGGCGCCGGCTTCCCCACCGGCATGAAGTGGCAGTTCATCCCGCAGGGCGACGGCAAGCCGCACTACCTCGTCGTCAACGCCGACGAGTCCGAGCCGGGCACCTGCAAGGACATCCCGCTGCTGTTCGCCAACCCGCACAGCCTGCTCGAGGGCATCGCGATCGCCTGCCACGCGATCCGCTCCTCCCACGCCTTCGTCTACCTGCGCGGCGAGGTCGTCCCCGTCCTGCGCCGGCTGCACGAGGCGGTGCGCGAGGCGTACGCGGCCGGGCTGTTCGGCAAGGACGCCCTCGGCCCCGGCAAGGACCTCGAGGTCACCGTCCACGCCGGCGCGGGCGCCTACATCTGCGGCGAGGAGACCGCCCTGCTGGACTCCCTGGAGGGCCGGCGCGGCCAGCCCCGCCTGCGGCCCCCGTTCCCCGCGGTCGAGGGCCTGTACGCCTGCCCGACCGTGGTCAACAACGTGGAGTCCATCGCCTCGGTGCCGGCGATCCTGCACCGCGGCAAGGAGTGGTTCCGCTCCATGGGCAGCGAGAAGTCCCCCGGCTTCACGCTCTACTCCCTCTCCGGCCACGTCGCGGCCCCCGGCCAGTACGAGGCGCCGCTGGGCATCACCCTGCGGCAGCTGCTGGACGCCACCGGCGGCATGCGCCCCGGCCACCGGCTGAAGTTCTGGACCCCCGGCGGCTCCTCCACCCCGCTGTTCACCGCCGAGCACCTCGACGTCCCCCTGGACTACGAGGGCGTGGCCGCCGCCGGCTCCATGCTCGGCACCAAGGCCCTGCAGTGCTTCGACGAGACCACCTGCGTGGTGCGCGCCGTCACCCGCTGGACCGAGTTCTACGCCCACGAGTCCTGCGGCAAGTGCACCCCCTGCCGGGAGGGCACCTACTGGCTCGTCCAGCTGATGCGCGACATCGAGGCCGGCAAGGGCAGGCCGTCCGACCTCGACAAGCTCCTCGACATCGCCGACAACATCAACGGCAAGGCCTTCTGCGCCCTGGGCGACGGCGCGGCCAGCCCCATCTTCTCCTCGCTGAAGCACTTCCGCGACGAGTACGAGGAGCACGTCACCCGAGGCGGCTGCCCCTTCGACCCGGCCCGGTCCACCGTCTGGGCCGACGACCACAACGCCACCGCCACCGAGGGGGTGCTCGCTTAACCATGACCGTCACCACACAGCCCCCCGCCGGAGGGCAGGCGCCGGTACCGCCCGAGGACCTGGTCACCGTCACCATCGACGGCGTCGAGGTCAGCGTGCCCAAGGGAACGCTCGTCATCCGGGCCGCCGAGCTCGTCGGGATCGAGATCCCGCGCTTCTGCGACCACCCGCTGCTCGACCCCGCCGGCGCCTGCCGGCAGTGCATCGTCGAGGTCGAGGGGCAGCGCAAGCCCATGGCCTCGTGCACCATCACCTGCACCGACGGCATGGTGGTGCGCACCCAGCTCACCTCGCCGGTCGCCGAGAAGGCGCAGCGCGGCGTGATGGAGCTGCTGCTCATCAACCACCCGCTGGACTGCCCGGTCTGCGACAAGGGCGGCGAGTGCCCCCTGCAGAACCAGGCCCTCTCCCACGGGCAGGCCGACAGCCGCTTCGACGGCACCAAGCGCACCTACCCCAAGCCGGTGCCGATCTCCACCCAGGTCCTGCTGGACCGCGAACGCTGCGTGCTGTGCGCGCGCTGCACCCGCTTCTCCCAGCAGATCGCCGGCGACCCGTTCATCGACATGGTCGAGCGCGGCGCGCTCCAGCAGATCGGCACCGGGGAGGGCGACCCGTTCCGGTCCTACTTCTCCGGCAACACCATCCAGATCTGCCCGGTCGGCGCCCTGACCTCGGCCGCCTACCGGTTCCGCGCCCGCCCCTTCGACCTGGTCTCCACACCGGGCGTGTGCGAGCACTGCGCCGGCGGCTGCGCCACCCGCACCGACCACCGGCGCGGCAAGGTCATGCGGCGCCTGGCCGCGAACGACCCCCAGGTCAACGAGGAATGGATCTGCGACAAGGGCCGCTTCGCGTTCCGCTACGCGCAGCAGCACGACCGGATCACCGCCCCCCTGGTCCGCGACCCGGCCACCGGCGAGCTGGAACCGGCCTCCTGGCCCGAGGCGCTGGAGCTCGCGGCCCGCGGGCTGACCGGCGCCGTCGGCGGCGCCGCGGTCCTGACCGGCGGCCGGCTCACCCTCGAGGACGCCTACGCCTACGCCAAGTTCGCCCGCGTCGTCCTGCGCACCAACGACGTCGACTTCCGCGCCCGGGCGCACAGCGCCGAGGAGGCCGACTTCCTCGCCGCCCGCGTCGCCGGCCGCGGCGTCGGGATCGACGGGCAGGGCGTGACCTTCACCGACCTGGAGAACGCCCCCGCCGTCCTCCTCGTCGGGCTGGAGGCCGAGGAGGAGGCCCCCGGCGTCTTCCTGCGCCTGCGCAAGGCTCACCGGAAGAAGCGGCAGGCCGCCTTCGCGATCGCACCCTTCGCCACCCGGGGCCTGACCAAGGCCGGCGGCACCCTGCTGCCCGCCGCCCCCGGCACCGAGCCCGAGTGGCTGGACGCCCTCGCCTCCGGCTTCGGCCTGGAGGGCGAGGGGGTCCGGGCCCACGAGGCGCTGCACGCCGGCGGCGCGGTCGTCCTGGTCGGGGAGCGGCTCGCCGCCGTCCCCGGCGCGCTCACCGCCGTGCTGCGGTTCGCCACCGCCTCCGGCGCGCGGATCGCCTGGATCCCCCGCCGCGCCGGGGAGCGCGGCGCCGTCGAGGCCGGCGCCCTGCCCGGCCTGCTGCCCGGCGGCCGCCCGGCCACCGACCCGCAGGCCCGCGCCGAGACCGCCGCGGCCTGGGGGATCGGCGCACTGCCGGTGCGCACCGGCCGCGACACCGGCCAGATCCTCGACGCCGCCGCCCGCGGCGAGGTGGGCGCGCTGCTCGTCGGCGGCGTCGACCCCGACGACCTGCCGGACCCGGCCCGGGCCCTGGAGGCACTGGAGTCGGTCGGCTTCCTGGTCAGCCTGGAGCAGCGGCCCTCGGCCGTCACGGAGCGCGCCGACGTCGTCCTGCCGGTCGCCGCGGTCGCCGAGAAGCCCGGCACCTTCCTCAACTGGGAGGGCCGCCCCCGCCCGTTCGAGGCCGCGCTCGGGCCCGACCGGTCACCCGGCCGGTACGTCCAGCCCGACCTGCGGGTGCTCGACATGCTCGCCGACGCGGCCGACGCCCACCTGGGCCTGCCCGACACCGACGCCGCCCGCCGGGAGCTGGAACGCCTCGGCGCCTGGACGGGCGGCCGCTGCGCCGACCCGTCCGAGCAGACCCGCCCCGTGCCGCGCCCCGCCAAGGGCGAGGCGGTCCTCGCCGGCCACCGGCTGCTGCTGGACGACGGCCGGCTCCAGGACGGCGACCCGCACCTGGCCGGCACCCGCCACCCGGCGGTGGTCCGGCTCTCCGCCGCCACCGCCGCGGAGAACGGGCTGGCCGACGGCGCGCCGGTGCGCGTCACCGGGCCCGCCGGCGGGGCCGTGCGGCTGCCGCTGGAGGTCACGCCGATGCCGGACCGGGTGGTCTGGCTGCCCCTGCGCTCCACCGGGCGCGGGGCCGCGGCCGAACTCGGCGTCCTGCCCGGCCAGGTGGTCCGCCTCACCGCCGACACCGCCGACACCGCCGACACCGCCGACACCGGCACCGCCGGCACCGGCACCGTCACCACCGCCCCGGAGGTGCAGGCATGAACACCCTCGCCGCCGACCTTTCGCTGTTCGGCCGCGACCCCTGGTGGCTCGTGGCCGTCAAGGCGGTCTTCGTCTTCGCCTTCCTGATGCTGACGGTCCTGTTCTCCATCGTGTGGGAGCGCAAGGTCGTCGCCTGGATGCAGCTGCGCATCGGCCCCAACCGGCACGGCCCCTGGGGCATGCTCCAGTCGCTCGCCGACGGCGTGAAGCTGATGCTCAAGGAGGACGTGGTCGTCAAGGGCGCCGACAAGGCGGTCTACGTCCTGGCGCCGATCGTCGCCGCGATCCCCGCCTTCATGGCCTTCGCCGTCATCCCGTTCGGCCCGGCCGGCCACGAGGTGTCGATCTTCGGCACCCGCACCACGATGCAGCTCACCGACCTGCCGGTGGGCATCCTGTACATCCTGGCCACCGCCTCGGTCGGCATCTACGGCATCGTGCTGGCCGGCTGGTCCTCCGGGTCCACCTACCCGCTGCTGGGCGGCCTGCGCTCCACCGCGCAGATGATCTCCTACGAGATCGCGATGGGCCTGTCCTTCGCCGCCGTCTTCCTCTACTCCGGCTCGATGTCCACCTCGGCCATCGTGGAGTCGCAGACCGACCGCTGGTACGTGCTGCTGCTTCCGGTGTCCTTCCTGGTCTACATCGTCGCCATGGTCGGCGAGACCAACCGGGCGCCCTTCGACCTCCCCGAGGCCGAGGGCGAGCTGGTCGGCGGCTTCAACACCGAGTACTCGTCGATCAAGTTCGCGATGTTCATGCTCGCCGAGTACGTCAACATGGTCACCGTCTCCGCGGTGGCCGTCACCCTCTTCCTCGGCGGCTGGCGGGCCCCCTGGCCGATCAGCGGGGTGTGGGAGGGCGCCAACCACGGCTGGTGGCCGATGCTGTGGTTCACCCTCAAGCTCCACCTGCTGCTGTTCTTCTTCATCTGGCTGCGCGGCACGCTCCCGCGCATGCGCTACGACCAGTTCATGAAGCTGGGGTGGAAGGTCCTCATCCCGGTCTCCATGGTCTGGCTGATGCTGGTCGCCACCGTGCGGGCCCTGCGCAACGCGAACCACGCCCTGCCGACCGTCGCCTTCTACGTCCTCGGGGGAGCGGCCGCGGTGCTGCTGCTCGCCGCCGTCGTGGACGTCTTCCGCGACCGGGCGGAGAAGCGGGCCGAGGCGGAGCGCGGAGCCGGACCGGAGCCGGAGTTCGATCCGATGGCCGGCGGCTTCCCCGTGCCGCCGCTGCCCGGGCAGAGCCTGCCACCGGTGCCCCGCCGGCGGTCCCGTTCGGAGCGGCAGCTGGTCGGCACGGCCGGCGACGCCGACACCACCGAAGGCAAGGAGAGCGACGATGCCTGAGTTCCTCGACCCGGTCGCGGGCTTCGGCGTGACCTTCAAGGCCATGTTCAAGAAGCGGCTGACCGAGCAGTACCCGGAGGAGAAGAAGCCCACCGCGCCCCGCTTCCACGGGCGCCACCAGCTCAACCGGCACCCCGACGGGCTGGAGAAGTGCGTCGGCTGCGAACTGTGCGCCTGGGCCTGCCCGGCGGACGCCATCTACGTCGAGGGCGCCGACAACACCGACGAGGAGCGCTACTCGCCCGGTGAGCGCTACGGCCGCGTCTACCAGATCAACTACCTGCGCTGCATCCTGTGCGGGCTGTGCGTCGAGGCCTGCCCGACCCGCGCGCTGACCATGACCAACGAGTACGAACTGGCCGACCGCACCCGCGAGTCGCTCATCTACACCAAGGAGGAGCTGCTCGTCGGCCTGGAGGACGGCATGGTCGCCGCGCCGCACGCGATGCACCCCGGCACCGACGAGACCGACTACTACCGGGGCCTGGTCACCGCGGCCGCCCCCGGCACGGTCACCCAGCCGCGCACCACGGGCGGGGAGCCCGAGGCCGAGGACGACGCCGTCGCCGCCCCGGTCCGCCCCGGAGCCGACGCGGAGGTGCACAAGTGAGCGCCCTCGCCACGGCCCACCTGGCCGCCGCGGGCCCCGCGGCCGACCTGGCCGCCGCGGCCTCCACCGGCGAGGCCGTCCAGTTCTGGGTCCTGGGCACCGTCGCCGTGATCGGCGCGCTGGGCACCGTGCTGATGAAGCGGTCCGTGCACAGCGCCCTGTGCCTGGCCGCCACGATGATCGTCCTGGCCGTCTTCTACCTGGCCCAGGGCGCCTACTTCCTCGGCATCGTGCAGATCGTCGTCTACACCGGCGCCGTGATGATGCTCTTCCTCTTCGTGCTGATGCTGGTCGGCGTCACCGCCGCCGACTCGCTGAAGGAGACGCTCAAGGGGCAGCGGTGGATGGCCGCGGCGTGCGGCCTCGGCTTCGGCGTCCTGCTGGTCGCCGGCATCGGCAACGCCTCCCTGGACACCTTCACCGGCCTCGGGGAGGCCAACGCCGGCGGCAACGTCGAGGGACTGGCCGCGCTGCTGTTCACCCGCTACGTCTGGGCGTTCGAGCTCACCGGCGCGCTGCTGATCACCGCGGCGGTCGGCGCGATGGTGCTCACCCACCGCGAGCGGACCGCCCCGCGGGCCACCCAGCGCGAGATGTCCGAGCGCCGCGTGCGCGAGGGCCTCCAGGTCACCCCGCTGCCCGCGCCCGGCGTCTACGCCCGGCACAACGCGGTCGACGTCCCCGGCCTGCTGCCCGACGGCTCGGTCTCCGAACTGACCGTCAACCCCACGCTGCGCGCCCGCGGCCAGATGCGCGACGTCTCCCGGGAGGCGGGCGCCGTCGCCGAGCTCGAGCGCCGCACCGAGACGGCGCTGGGGCACCGTCCCCGCGGCCCGGTGGGCCCCGCCGGGGCACCGCGCCCGGGAACGGCCCGCACCGCCGAGGTCGCCCGCACCGAGCCGGACCGCACCCAGGTCGCCGGCGCCGAGACGGCCCGCACCGGTGCCGAGCACGCAGAGGAGGGGGCCGAGTGAACCCGGTCAACTACCTGTACCTGTCCGCCCTGCTCTTCACCATCGGCGCCGCCGGGGTGCTGGTGCGGCGGAACGCCATCGTCGTCTTCATGTGCGTGGAGCTGATGCTCAACGCCTGCAACCTGGCGTTCGTCACCTTCTCCCGGATGCACGGCAACCTCGACGGCCAGGTCGTCGCCTTCTTCACCATGGTCGTCGCCGCCGCGGAGGTCGTCGTCGGCCTGGCGATCATCGTGGCCGTCTTCCGCACCCGCCACTCGGCCTCGGTCGACGACGCAAGCCTGATGAAGAGTTGAGGGGCTGACGTGAACAACCTCATCGGACTCCTGGTCGCGGCGCCGCTGCTGGGCGCGGCCGTGCTCCTGACCGGCGGCCGGCGGCTCGACCGCGTCGGCCACTGGATCGGCACGGCCCTGGCCGCCGCGTCCTTCGTCGTCGGAGCCGTCCTCTTCGCCGAGCTCCTCGGGCGCGACGGGGACGACCGGACGATGATCCAGCACCTGTACAGCTGGGTCCCGGTCGGCGGCTTCCAGGCCGACGTGGCGTTCCGGCTGGACCAGCTGTCGATCGTCTTCGTGCTGCTGATCACCGGGGTGGGCACGCTCATCCACCTCTACTCGGTCGGCTACATGGAGCACGACGAGCGCCGCCGCCGCTTCTTCGGCTACCTCAACCTCTTCCTCGCGGCCATGCTGCTGCTGGTCCTGGCCGACAACTACCTGCTGCTGTACTTCGGCTGGGAGGGCGTCGGCCTCGCCTCCTACCTGCTCATCGGCTTCTGGCAGCACAAGCCGAGCGCGGCCACCGCAGCGAAGAAGGCGTTCCTGGTCAACCGGGTCGGCGACATGGGCCTGGCCATCGGCATCTTCCTGATGTTCACCACCTTCGGGACCTTCGCCTTCGGCCCGGTCCTCGGCGGGGCGGAAGCCGCCTCCGAGGGCACGCTGACCGCGATCTCCCTGATGCTGCTGCTGGCCGCCTGCGGCAAGTCCGCCCAGGTGCCGCTGCAGTCCTGGCTCGGCGACGCCATGGAGGGCCCGACCCCGGTCTCCGCCCTCATCCACGCCGCCACCATGGTCACCGCCGGCGTCTACCTGATCGTCCGCTCCGGCGCGATCTTCAACGGCGCGCCCGACGCCCAGACGGTGGTCGCCGTCGTCGGCGCGGTCACCCTGCTGTTCGGTGCGATCGTCGGTTGCGCCAAGGACGACATCAAGAAGGCCCTGGCCGGCTCCACGATGTCGCAGATCGGCTACATGGTGATGGCCGCCGGCCTCGGCCCGGTCGGCTACGCCTTCGCGATCATGCACCTGGTCACCCACGGCTTCTTCAAGGCCGGCCTCTTCCTCGGCGCGGGCTCGGTCATGCACGGCATGAACGACGAGGTCGACATGCGCCGCTACGGCGGGCTGCGCAAGCTGATGCCGGTCACCTTCGCCACCTTCGGCCTCGGCTACCTGGCGATCATCGGCTTCCCCGGCCTGTCCGGCTTCTGGTCCAAGGACCGCATCATCGAGGCGGCCTTCGCCAAGGGCGGCACCGAGGGCTGGATCCTGGGCGCGGTCGCCCTCCTCGGCGCCGGCATCACCGCCTTCTACATGACCCGCGTGATGCTGATGACCTTCTTCGGCGAGAAGCGCTGGGACCCGGCCGAGGTCCACCCGCACGAGTCCCCGCGCACCATGACCGTGCCGATGGTCGTCCTGGCCTTCGGCTCGGTGTTCGCCGGCGGCCTGTTCAGCCTGAACTCCTCCTTCGTGAACTGGCTGGAGCCGGTCACCTCCTACGAGCACGGCCACCCGCCGGTCAGCGCCGCCGTCGTCACCGGCGCCACCGTCGTCGTCCTGTTGGTGGGCGTCGCACTGGCCTGGGCGGCCTACGGGCGCCGCCCCGTGCCCGTCACCGCGCCGCGCGGCTCGCTGCTCACCCGGGCCGCCCGCCGCGACCTGCTCCAGGACGACTTCAACCACGCGGTGCTGGTCAAGCCCGGCGAGTACCTCACCCGCGGCCTGGTCTACCTCGACCACACGGTCGTCGACGGCGCGGTCAACGGAACGGCGGCCGCGGTCGGCGGGCTGTCGGGCCGGATGCGCCGCCTGCAGAACGGCTACGTCCGCAGTTACGCGGTCTCGATGTTCGGCGGCACAGCGGTGCTGGTCGCCGCGACCCTGCTGATGAGGGCGGTCTGACAACGATGAGCTTCCCCCTGCTGACAGCGACCGCCCTGGTTCCGGCGGTCGGCGCGGTGGCCACGGCGGCCGTGCCCGCCGCCCGGCGCACCGCCGCCAAGTGGCTCGCCCTGGCCTTCTCCCTGGCCACCCTGGTCCTGGCCGGCGCGGTCCTGGCCCGCTTCGACCCGGGCGGCGACCGCTACCAGCTCACCGAGTCGCACGCCTGGATCAGCTCCTTCGGGGTGCGCTACGAACTGGGCGTCGACGGCATCGGCGCGGTCATGGTCGCCCTGACCGCCCTGCTGGTCCCGTTCGTGATGCTCGCCGGCTGGCACGACGCCGACCCCCTGGAGGAGCCCGAGCCCAACCGGCGCTGGCGCCCCACCCAGGGCTTCTTCGCCCTGGTCCTGCTGGTCGAGGCGATGGTGGTGATCTCCTTCGAGGCCACCGACGTCTTCCTCTTCTACGTCTTCTTCGAAGCCATGCTGATCCCGATGTACTTCCTCATCGGCGGCTTCGGGGACCGGGCCGGGGAGCGCGGGGAGGACGAGGCCGCCAAGCAGCGCAGCTACGCGGCGGTCAAGTTCCTGCTGTACAACCTCGCGGGCGGACTGGTCATGCTGGCCGCCGTCGTCGGCCTCTACGCCGTCACCGCCGGCCAGCTCGGCGAGGGCACCTTCTCCCTGGCACGGATCGCCGAGGCCCGCGCCGCCGGCGACCTGGCCTTCGACCCGACGGTGGAGAAGCTGCTGTTCCTCGGCTTCTTCCTCGCCTTCGCGGTGAAGGCCCCCCTGTGGCCGCTGCACACCTGGCTGCCCAACGCGATGGGGGAGTCCACCGCCCCGGTGGCCGTGCTGATCACCGCGGTGGTCGACAAGGTGGGCACCTTCGCGATGCTCCGCTTCTGCCTCCAGCTCTTCCCCGGGGCCAGCGAGTGGGCCACCCCGGTGGTCCTGGTGCTCGCCGTGGTCAGCATCCTCTACGGCGCCCTGCTGGCGGTCGGCCAGCGCGACATCAAGCGCCTGATCGCCTACGCCTCCGTCTCGCACTTCGGCTTCATCGTCCTGGGCATCTTCGCGATGACCAGCCAGGGCCAGACCGGCGCCACCCTCTACATGGTCAACCACGGCATCTCCACCGCCGCGCTGATGCTGGTGGCGGGCTTCCTGATCTCGCGGCGCGGCTCCCGGCTGATCGCCGACTTCGGCGGGGTGCAGAAGGTCGCCCCGGTCCTGGCCGGCACCTTCCTGATCGGCGGCCTGGCCACCCTGTCGCTGCCCGGACTCGCCCCGTTCGTCAGCGAGTTCCTCGTGCTGGTGGGCACCTTCAGCCGCTACCCGGTCCTGGGGATCGTCGCCACCTTCGGCATCGTCCTGGCCGCCCTGTACGTCCTGGTGCTCTACCAGCGCACCATGACCGGGCCGGTGCGGGACGGGGTGCGGGGCATGCCCGACCTGAGGGCCCGTGAACTGGCGGTGGTCGCCCCGCTGATCGCCCTGCTGCTGTTCCTCGGCGTCTTCCCCCGCCCGGTCACCGACATCGTCGACCCGGCCGTGCGGCAGACCCTGAGCGACGTCCACAAGACCGACCCGAAGCCCGATCTGACGGAGGCTGCCAAGTGAGCACGACGGCTGACGTCCACAGCCTGTGGACAGCGGCGGCGGACATCCACCTCGCCGCGGACGCCATCCAGGCCCCGAAGATCGAGTACGCCCAGCTGTCGCCGACGCTGATCGTCCTCGCCGCCGCGATCATCGGCGTCCTCGTCGAGGCGTTCGTGCCCCGCCGGGCCCGCCACGGCACCCAGCTCGCCCTGTCGGTGACCGGCCTGGCCGCGGCGTTCGCCGCCGTGGTCACCCTCGCCGCCGGCGGCCACGCCACCACGAAGGCGCAGCTCGCCGCCATGGGGGCCGTCGCCGTCGACGGCCCGGCGCTCTTCCTGCAGGGCACGATCCTGCTGGTCGGCATCCTCGGCGTCCTCACCTTCGCCGAACGCCGCCTGGAGCCCGCGGAGAAGGGCGGGACGCTCGACAGCTTCACCGCACAGGGCGCGGCCGTGCCCGGCAGCGAGGACGAGAAGCAGGCCGTGCGGGCCGGGTTCACCACCACCGAGGTCTTCCCCCTCGTCCTCTTCGCGATCGCGGGCATGCTGGTCTTCCCCGCCGCGGCCGACCTGCTGACCCTCTTCGTGGCCCTGGAGATCCTCTCCCTCCCGCTGTACCTGCTGTGCGCGCTGGCCCGGCGCCGCCGCCTCCTCTCCCAGGAGGCCGCGGTCAAGTACTTCCTGCTGGGCGCCTTCTCCTCCGCCTTCTTCCTGTTCGGCGTCGCCCTGCTCTACGGCTACGCCGGCACCCTCAACCTCGGCGGCATCGCCTCGGTGATCGAGGGCGGCGCGCAGCTGACCCCGGCCCTGGCCGACACCACCGGCAACGACGCGCTGCTGCTCATCGGCGGCGCCATGGTCGTCACCGGCCTGCTGTTCAAGGTCGGCGCCGTGCCGTTCCACTCCTGGACCCCGGACGTCTACCAGGGCGCCCCCACCCCGGTCACCGGCTTCATGGCCGCGGCCACCAAGGTCGCCGCGTTCGGCGCCCTGCTGCGCCTGCTGTACGTGGCCCTGCCCGGGCTGCGCTGGGACTGGCGGCCGGTGATGTGGGGCGTGGCCATCCTGACCATGGTCGTCGGCGCGGTCGTCGCGGTCACCCAGACCGACGTCAAGCGGCTGCTGGCCTACTCCTCCATCGCCCACGCCGGTTTCATCCTGGCCGGTGTCGTCGCCACCTCCCCCGAGGGCGTCTCCTCCGTCCTGTTCTACCTGGCGGCCTACTCCTTCGTGACGGTCGGCGCCTTCGCCGTGGTCACCCTGGTCAGGGACGCCGGCGGGGAGTCCACGCACCTGTCCGGCTGGGCCGGCCTGGGACGCCGCTCGCCGCTGGTGGCCGCGGTCTTCGCGGTGTTCCTCCTGGCCTTCGCGGGCATCCCGCTGACCTCCGGCTTCGCGGGCAAGTTCGCCGTCTTCAAGGCCGCCGCCGAGGGCGGCGCGGGCGTCCTGGTCGTGGTCGGCGTGATCGCCAGCGCGGTCGCCGCGTTCTTCTACATCCGCGTCATCGTGCTGATGTTCTTCAGCGAGCCGAAGGCCGAGGGCCCCACGGTGGCGGTGCCCAGCGTGCTGACCTCGACGGTCATCGCGGCCGGCGTCGTGGTGACCGTGGTCCTGGGGATCCTGCCGCAGTACTTCCTCGACCTGGCCGGCCAGGCGGGGGTCTTCGTCCGCTGACCGTGCCGGCCGCCCCGCCCGCGAAGGCGGGGGACAGCGGCCACCGACGTACGACCCCGGAGCGGGCGAGGGCCTTCCGGCCCGGTGCGGACAGTGACATCCGCGCCGGACCGGAAGGCCCTCGCCCGTCCCGGCCGCGCTCAGCGCGGGCGGCCGAGCGCCTCGTCGTGCCCGCCGCGCCCGTCGTGCCCGTCGTGCTCGTTGCGCCCGTCGTGCCCGCTCCGCCCGCCTTGCCTGCCGAGGAGGTGCTCCCTGCCCCACGCGCCCAGGGGGGCCAGCGCCTCGTTGAGGGAGACGCCCAGCGGGGTGAGGGCGTAGGTGACGCGGCGCACCGCTCCCTCGAGGGCCTCCTCCCGGGAGACGATGCCGTCGGCCTCCAGCTCGCGCAGGTGCGAGGTGAGGACCTTCTCGGTGACGCCGGGGATGCCGCGCCTCAACTCACCGAAGCGGCGGGGGCCTCCGCCCAGTTCCCACAGGACGAGCACCTTCCACTTGCCGCCGACCACGTCGATCGCCGCGTCGATGCCGCACACGTACGTGTCACGCCTGGTCATCCGCTCACCTTAGGGTAACCACCCACAAAACAGTGCGTAATTGATCATGGCTCGGTCCCGTACGAGCCTGATCGGCATGAACATTCCTTCCAAGACTCACGTCACCCTCCTCGGCCTCGGCGACATGGGCACCGCACTCGCCCGCGCCTGGCTCGCCGCAGAACACCCGCTGACCGTCTGGAACCGCACCCCGGAGAAGACCGGACCGCTGAGGGGCGAGGGCGCCCGCGCGGCGGCCACCCCGGCCGAGGCCGTGGCGTCGGCCACCGGCCCCGTCGTCCTCTGCCTGCTCGACGACGCCTCCGTGGGCGAGGTCCTGGACGGCGCCGACCTGAACGGCAAGGACGTGGTCAACCTGACCACGAGCACCCCCGCACAGGCCCGGCTGCGCGCCCGCTGGGCCGAGGAGCGCGGGGCCCGTTTCCTCGACGGCGGAATCATGGCCGTCCCCCCGATGATCGGCCGGCCCGGGACCGGCGGCTACGTCTTCTACAGCGGCGACCGCGAACTGTTCGAACGCCACCGCGGAGTACTGGAGGCCCCCGCCGGGGCGGAGTTCGTCGGCGAGGACCCCGGCCACGCGGCCCTGCACGACATCGCCCTGCTCAGCGCGATGACCGGCATGTTCGCCGGCATCACCCACGCCTTCGCCCTGGTGCGCCCGGAGAAGGACCTCGACCGGACCCGGTTCGCCACCCTCCTCGCCGAATGGCTCGGCGCCATGGCCGGCACCGCCCGTCAGATGGCCGCCCAACTGGTCAGCGGCGACTACACCGAGGGGGTCACCTCCAACCTCGCCATGATGACGGCGGCCAACGACGCCTTCCTGGCCACGGCGGAGGAGCAGTCCGTCGACCCCCGACTCCTCGCCCCCTACATGGAACTGATGAGCCGCCGGGTGGCCCAGGGCCACGGCGACGAGGGCCTGGCGGGCACGGTCGCGCTGCTCGGAGGCGAGTGACGCCCCACGCCCCGCCCGCACTCCCGCACGACGGCTCCCGCCCCACCGGGGACGGGAACCCGTCCCGCAGCGACGGGGAAGCCACTGCGCGGCCGGCGCTGCCGCTTCCCGGCCGCCGCACAGCCCCGGACACCACGCACGGGAAGCCCCTGGTGATCGGGGCCGATGCGGGACGCAGCCGTTACGGCAGACGCAAGGACGCGCCGGTGGGCTTGTCCAGCCACAGGGTCCGCTCGCCGTCCGGGGAGATGGTCAGCCCGTACCGTTCGGGCCCGGGCCGACCGTTCTCGGACCAGTGGGTGAGCATCGGCTCCCGCTCGTCCCACAGGTTCCGCGGGCCCTTGTGCTCCAGGTGGGCGGTGCCGTCCGGCCGGGGGCTGATGCAGGCCCACGAGTCGGTGACCGGGTCGACCAGGCCGTAGGTGTACTCCCCGGCGCCCTGGGTGAAGCAGACCTGGAGAACGTCCGGCTGCACGAGGAAGGTGAAGAACGGCACCATGGGGTCGGCGAGGTCGACCGGGAGCGTGATGCTGCGGGTGCGGCCGATGGCGGTGGCCAGGGTGCCGGCGTATTGGCAGGCTCGGGTCATCACCTGGCCGGGGGAGTGCCGGGCGCGCATGAACGCGGCCAGGGTCGGCATGAAGCGGCCGGTGGCGCTGCGGTCGGCGTGCACGGTCAGCCGGGCCAGGCCGCAGCCGACGTTGGAGACGATGACGCCGCCCGGCTCGACCTGGTGGCGCCAGGCGTCGGGGACGCCGATGCCGCAGGTCGCCAGGATCCTGTCGTAGGGGCCGTGCTCAGGGCACCCGGCGGTTCCGTCGCCGGTCACGAGGGTCGGCGTGTGGCCCAGGCCGTTCAGCCGGGCCCGGGCGGTGTCGACCAGGGCGGGGTCGATGTCCACCGAGACGACTTGGCCGCTGCCCAGTCGGTGGGAGAGGAGCGCGGCGTTGTACCCGGTGCCGACGCCGATCTCCAGCACCCGGTGCCCGTCGGCGACGTCCAGGGCCTCGAGCATGCGGGCCATCAGCCCGGGCTCGGTCGAGGAACTGGTGGCCGTGCCGCCCTCGTCCCACTGGGTGAGGAGGGCGCGGTCGCTGTAGACCGCGGGCAGCCAGTCGTCGTCACCGCAGCGAACCCGGCGCATGCTGTCGGGGCCGCGCACGTCGAACTCGGGGACGAACGCCTCCCGCGGCACCGCGGTGAACGCCTCGATCCACGAGGGGGTGCGCAGGGCGCCCGCGGTGGTGAGCCGGTCGACCATCTGCCGCCGCAGTTCCTCGGCCGGCGGGTGGGGTGGTGCTGTGGTGCTCATCGGCTTCTTCCTTCCAGCAGGTCGGCCAGTGCACGGGTGACGGGCTCTTGCAGGTCCGGGACGAAACCGAACTGCCCGTTGGGGTTCACGTCGACCAGGAACCACTCCCCGTCACCGTCAACGAGGAAGTCCAGCGCGGCGTAATGGAGTTTGAAGGTGTCCGCGAGACCGCGCACGCCTTGCGCGATCTTGTCCGGGACCCGGCACACCTTGTAGGTGAGCGAGTCGTAGTCGGCGCGGAAGCCGTTCCGGGACGCTTCGGACCCGGCGTGGACCCTGTCGGCGGTGCGGGGTCCTGGTGCCCGCCGGCCACCGACCGGCAGCCGCCCGGCCGCCGTACCCGTGACGGCTCCTGCCCGGTGCGCGCCCTTCGCGGGCGTGCGCCGGGGGGCGCGGCGCGGGCGGCGTGCGACCCTCCGGGGGTGCCGTAAGGTCTGAACTGATCCTGTACCTGTCAGAACGCCGGAGCCGTACGCCCACGTGGGAGGGGATGCGGCTCCTCCTCGGAGGCGGCCGGCCCGCCGCGGGGGCCGCGGACGCCCCCGCCGTGATCGACGAGCGACCGGATACCCTGCAACCGAGAAAGCACCACGCCGAGGCCGCGTGATCGAGCAGCGACAGGAGAACCCCGTGACCGTCGTCGGGCCCTTCGGGCTGAGCGTTCGGGACGAGTCCCTCGAGGCCGACGTGCGGGCCGGGATGGCCGCCGTCGAACAGGGGCTCCTCGAGGCCACGAAGAGCGACGTACCGTTCGTCACCGAGGCCGCCCGCCACCTGATGGCCGCCGGTGGCAAGCGGTTCCGCCCGCTGCTGGTACTGCTGGCCGCCCAGTTCGGCGACCCCGACGCCCCCGGCGTCGTCCCCTCGGCGGTGGTCGTGGAACTCACCCACCTGGCGACGCTCTACCACGACGACGTCATGGACGAGGCCGCCGTCCGCCGCGGGGTGCCCAGCGCCAACGCCCGCTGGGACAACTCGGTCGCCGTACTGACCGGCGACTTCCTGTTCTCCCGCGCCTCCAGCATCCTGGCCGGGCTGGGCCCCGACGCCGTCCGCGTGCAGGCCGACGCGTTCGAGCGACTGGTCACCGGGCAGATCCTGGAGACCGTCGGCCCGCAGGACGGCACCGACGCGATCGACCACTACCTCGACGTCATCGCGGGCAAGACCGGGTCGCTGATCGCCGTCTCCGGGCGCTTCGGCGCGATAATGGCCGGCGCCGACGGGAAGATCGTCGACACCCTCACCCAGTACGGCGAGCGGATCGGCACCGCCTTCCAGCTTGCCGACGACTACCTGGACATCGCCAGCGACAGCCACGAGTCGGGCAAGACCCCCGGCACCGACCTGCGCGAGGGCGTCGCCACCCTGCCGGTGCTCCACGTCCTGGCCTCCGAGGACCGCGGCGCCGACGACCGCCGCCTGCGTGAACTCCTCACCGGCCCGCCCCTGACCGACGACGCCCTGCACGCCGAGGCCCTGGCCCTGCTGCGGGTCCACCCGGCCATGGAGCAGGCCCGCCGCGACACCCTCCGCTTCGCCGACGAGGCCCGCGCCATCCTGGCACCCCTCCCCGACTGCCCGGCGAAGGAGGCCCTCGCGGGCCTGTGCGACTCCGTCGTCCACCGCGCCGGCTGACCCGGCGCCGCCGGTACCGCCCGGGCCTCCCCGCGCAGCCGGGGCCGTCCGGCCGGTTCGGCCGGTTCGGGTGGCCCGGCCGGTCCGGGCCCCCGCGCTCCTGGGGCAGGGGGCGTCTCGGGGTCGGTCATCCCCTGGTCGTACACGGAGTTGATGCCGCGGGCTGACGCCCCGGGCGGGTCCTGCTGATGGGATGGGAGACACCACCGGGAGAGCGTTCGGCATCGGACGCCCCCTCCCGGTGGGCCAGTTCACCCATGATGCCCGTCGCCCGACCCGGAGGTACCGCAATGGCTCCGACCCGACCGACCCGAGACCGGGAGCAGGCCCAGGACGGCGCACCGCGCCGCCGCGCCGCCCGCTACGCGGTCCCCGTCGCCCTCGCCGGAGTGGTGGCGGCGACCGTCGGCCTCGTCCCGGCGCTCGCCGCCGGTGACCCCGAACTCCCCGACATCACCGCGGAGAAGCTGCTCGCCAAGATGGCCGGCGCCGACGTGGAGACCGGCTCCGGCACGGTGCGCGTCACCGTCGACCTCGGCCTGCCCGCCGCCTTCGGCGGACTGGCCGGCTCGGCGGGCCCGTCCGCCGGGACGGACGGCGAGGGCGGCTCCGGGAGCACCCCCGGACCGGGGGAGAAGATCGGCGGGCTGCTGTCCGGCTCGCACACCCTGCGGGTGGCCGCCGACGGCCCCGAGCGGCAGCGGCTGACGATCGTCGAGGACGGCACCGAGTACAGCGTGATACGCAACGCCGACGACGTGTGGGCCCACGACGGCCGCAGCGGTCAGGCACTCCACACCACCCTCCCCGAGCACGAGCACGAGCACGAGCACGGCGCCGGCAAGGACGGCAAGGGCGGCAAGGACGGTGCCGGCAAGGGCGGCAGCGGGGAGGACGGCCTCCCCGGGGACCTCCCGGTCACCCCCGACGCCGCGGTGAAGAAGGCGCTGGAGGCCGTCGGCGACACCACCTCGGTCACCGTCGACGGCACCACCACGGTCGCCGACCGGGACGCCTACCAGCTGGTGGTCGAGCCGAAGCAGAAGAACTCCACCGTCGACTCGATCCGCGTCGCGGTCGACGCGGAGACCGGCGTGCCGCTCAACTTCCGCCTGATGCCCTCCGACGGAGGGAAGGCCGCGGTCGACATCGCCTTCACCAAGGTCTCCTTCGAGCGGCCCGCCGCCTCGCTCTTCGAGTTCGCCCCGCCGAAGGGCACGAAGGTCGAGGAGGCCGACCCCGAGAGCTTCGACGGGGACGCCCTGCTCCCGGACCTCGCCCCCGAGGAGCTCCTCCCCGGCCTCGGCTCCGCCGACGGTCCCGCGCCCGGCGCCGGGCCGAAGGTGCGGGGCGAGGGCTGGACGCAGATCGCCGAGCTGAAGCTCCCCGGCGGCCTGCCCGGCTCCTCCGCCGGGGACGGCGGGAAGAACACCGGTGCCCCCGGTGCCCCGGGCGGCTTCGACCCGCAGGCCCTGCTGGACAGCCTCGGCGAGAAGGTGAAGGGCGACTTCGGCACCGGCACGCTCTTCGGCAGCCGCCTGGTCAACGCCCTCGTCACCGAGGACGGCACCGTCTACGTCGGCGCCGTCACCCCCGCCGGCCTCACCGCCGCCGCGAACGCCGCCCACTGACCCCACCCGCCCCGCCCGGACCGGACCCGATCCGGCCCGGGCGGGGCTCTCTCCGCCTCACTGGCGCATCACCTCACTCTTTTCGGTGACGGTGCGAAGAGCCGACTCCGGATATACCCTGTGGGTTATACGTTGCCGGTTATGAGCTGGGAGATCATCCTCACGTCCGAGGTCCACGACTGGTTTCTCGGGCTTTCCGATCCCAGCGCGTCTCTTGTGAGGGACTCCGTCGAGTTGCTCGCGAGACAGGGGCCCGCGCTGGGACGGCCGGCTGTCGACCGGATCCACGGATCGCAACTTCACAACCTCAAGGAACTCAGGCCGGGATCGTCGGGGCGCAGCGAGATCCGCATCCTGTTCGTTTTCGACCCGACTCGCCGGGCAATTCTGCTCGTGGCGGGGGACAAAGCGGGGAACTGGCAGAGTTGGTACACCGAGGCCGTCAAACTCGCCGAAGAACGTTACGCCCGTTACCTCGACAGCCGGCCGGAGGAGATCGAATGAGCAAGCACTACCGGTGGCAGACGACGTTGGACGCACGCCGGGCCGCGGATCCCGGCATCGACGCTCCCGAACGGATCGCCGCCGCACGCGAGACGCGCGAGAAGGCGGTGCTGGGGCACCTGCTGGGCGAACTCCGCAAGGAGAGGGGACTCACCCAGGCGGACGTCGCAGCGGCCATGGGTGTCTCGCAGGTCCGAGTGTCCCGCATGGAAAACGGTGAGATCGACCGCATGCAGGTCGACTCGATCGCCTCCTACATTGCCGCGCTCGGCGGTCACCTCCGTCTGGTGGCCGACTTCGGCCCCACCAGCACGACCTTCGCCGACTACACGGACCGGCTCAGCGCCTGACCCGCCTCCACCGGACCGCTTCCCGCCCCGCCCGGACCGGACCCGATCCGGCCCGGGCGGGGCTCCGGCGTGTCGTGCCCTCGCGTGTCGTGACTGCGGGCGGTGCGCCGCGAATCCGGCGGTGTGCCGGAAAACCGGTTGCCCGTGCGGGCGCCCCGTGCCACCGTTCTTAGTGCAACTGTTGTCGCACCAAGGAGTGGCCGATGCTCTTCCGACGTGTTCCCCAGGCTCTGCGGCCCCAGACGGCCGCCCCGTCCTCGAACACCTCGGAGCGCCCGCATGCCCACTCAGATCACCGCACTCGACGTCACCAAGGCCTATGACGGCCGTCCCGTCCTCGAAGGGGTGACGTGCTCGCTCGCCGTCGGCGGGCGCACCGGCGTCATCGGCGAGAACGGATCCGGCAAGACCACCCTGCTGCGCCTGCTGGCCGGCCGCGAACGGCCCGACCACGGGCAGGTCGTCCTCACGGCCGAGGGCGGCACCGGCTACCTCGCCCAGGACGCGCACCTGCCGCCGCACGCCACCGTGCAGGAGGTCCTCGACGACGCCCTGGCCGACCTGCGGGCGATCGAAGCCCGGATGCGCCTCCTGGAGTCCGCGATGGCCGACGGGCCGGGCGGAGCCGATCGAGCGGGCAGGGCCGATGTGGCGGGCAGGACCGACGGGCCGGGCGGGTCCGGCGGGGGCGAGGCCGTCCTGTCCGAGTACGGCGACCTGCTGACGCTCTTCGAACTCCGCGGCGGCTACGACGCCGACGCCCGCACCGAACGCGCCCTGCACGGCCTCGGCCTGGCCGGGCTGCGCCGCGACCGCGCCGCGGGCACCCTCTCCGGCGGCGAGCAGGCCCGGCTGCGCCTGGCCGCCGTGCTCGTCGCGGCCCCCGAGGTGCTGCTGCTCGACGAGCCCACCAACCACCTCGACGACACCGCCCTGACCTGGCTGGAGGACCACCTGCGCTCCCGGCGCGGCACGACGGCGGTGGTCTCCCACGACCGGGTCTTCCTCGAACGCGTCGCCACCGACCTGCTGGAGGTCGACGCCGACCGCCGCCGGGTCGTCCGGTACGGCAACGGCTACGCGGGCTACCTCGCCGAGCGGGCGGCCGCCCGGCGCCGCCGGGTGCAGGAGTACGAGCGGTGGCGGGACGACGTCGACGCGGTTCGCGAGGCCGCGGCCACCACCGCCCGCCGGGTCGCTCCCGGCCGGGAGATGAAGGACCGCAACAAGATGGCCTACGGCCGGGCCGCGGGCCGGGTGCAGCAGTCCCTCGCGAGCCGGGTCCGCAACGCCGAGGAGCGTCTGCGCCGCCTGCTCGCGGACCCGGTGCCGCCCCCGCCCGAGCCGCTGCGCTTCGCCCCGCCCCTGCGCGCGGGAAGCGCGGCCCGTGCGGGCGGCGGGGACGGCGCGGACGGCGCGGTCCGCGCGGGTGGCGGGGTGCGGGGTGCGCTGCTCGACGCCGGCGGTGTCGCCGTCGCGGGCCGGCTCGCCCCCGTGAGCCTGACCGTCGCGGCGGGGGAGCGGCTGCTCGTCACCGGGCCGAACGGGGCCGGCAAGAGCACCCTGCTGCACGTCCTCGCCGGGGAGCTCGCCCCCGACGCCGGGACGGTCGCCCGCCGCGGGCGGATCGCCCACCTGCGCCAGGAGACCGCGCCCGGCCGGCCGGGGCAGACCCTGCTGGAGGCGTTCGCGCACGGCCGTCCCGGGCCGCCGCAGGAGCACGCCGAACGGCTGCTGTCCCTCGGGCTGTTCGACCGCGGACGGCTCGACGTGCCCGTGCGGGCCCTGTCCACCGGGCAGCGGCAGCGCCTCGCCCTGGCCCGGCTGGTCGACGAACCGGCCGACGTCCTGCTGCTGGACGAGCCGACCAACCACCTCTCCCTCGCCCTCGCCGAGGAACTGGAGGAGGCGCTGGAGCACTACGACGGCGCGCTCGTCCTCGTCAGCCACGACCGCCGCACCCTGCAGCGGTGGAAGGGCTCCCGCCTCGACCTGCGCGCCCCCGCCGGCTCCCCCGCGGAATCCCCCGCCGGGGGCCGGTGACCGGGTGCCCCGGCCCTCGCTCCGCCGTCCCACCGTCCTGCCGTCCCACCGTCCCACCGCCGGACTGCCGGGCCGCCGTGTCCGCCCGTCCGAACAGGAAGGAGACCCTGTGCACCGCACTTCGGCCCGAGAGGTCGGGCAGACCGTCGTCGCCGGCCCGGGGGAGGGGCCGTACTCCCTGACCGCCGGTCCCGACGGGGCCCTGTGGATCACCCTGGTCCACGCCGGGGAGATCGCCCGGCTGGCTCCCGGCGGCCGGCTCGACCGGTACCGGCTCGATTCCGCCGACTGCGGTCCGTCGGTGATCACCGCCGGCCCCGACGGGGCCCTGTGGTTCACCCGGGCCCGTGACCACCGCATCGGGCGGATCACCACCGACGGGCGGGCCGGGTCGTTCCCCCTGCCCACCCCGGGGTGCGGCCCGTTCGGGATCGCGCCCGGTCCCGACGGGGCCCTGTGGTTCACCCAGATGCACGCCGACCGGGTGGGCCGCATCACCACGGACGGCACGGTGACGGAGTTCCCGCTGCCCACGAGCGGCGCCTTGCCGTCGTTCGTCGCCGCGGGGCCCGACGGCGCGTTGTGGTTCACCCTGAACAGGGGCGGCGCGATCGGCCGGATCGCGCTCGACGGCGAGGTCGCCCTCCATCCCCTGCCCACCGCGGACGCGGCCCCGGTGGGCATCGCCTGCGGCGGGGACGGGGCCCTGTGGTTCGTCGAGATCGGGGCCGGTCAGGTCGGCCGCATCACGACGGACGGGCGTGTCGAGGAGTTCCCCCTCCCGGACCGGGCCTGCCGGCCCCACGCGATCGCAGCCGACGCCTCCGACGCCTCCGGCACCTGCTGGTTCACCGAGTGGGGCGGCAACCGGGTCGGCTCCGTCACGCCCGGCGGCCGCATTAAGGAGTACGACCTGCCGGCCTCCTCCTCGGAGCCGCACGGCGTCGTGGTGGGCCCGGACGGGACCGTCCATGTCGCGATGGAGAGCGGGGCGGTCGCGCACCTGCGGCCGTGAGGCGTCCCGCCCGGCCGTGTGGCGTCCCGCCCGGCCGTGCGGCGGCCGGTGCGAACCGCCCGCGCGGAGGCCGCTCCGGCGGGGTGTGCGGGTCAGCCGGTCCGGGGAGCCGGGCCGGCCTCGGCCCGCGCCTCGGCGGCGGTGGCGTCGGGCAGGAGCGCGGCGGCGGCCTCCGCCTCGGCCGCGGCGGCCTCCGCGCGGGCGGTGCGCAGGGCCGCCCGGCTGCGGCGGCCGGTGCGCAGCGCGTCCCAGGTCAGCAGGGCCAGGGCCAGCCACACCAGGGCGAAGCCGGCCCAGCGCTCGGGCGGCATGGCCTCGTGGAAGAGCAGGATTCCCAGCAGGAACTGGAACATCGGGGCGAGGTACTGCAGCAGTCCGATGGTGGTCAGCGGCACCCGCACGGCGGCCATGCCGAAGCAGACCAGGGGGATCGCGGTGACCAGGCCGCAGAGGACGAGCAGCAGGGTGTGCCCGGTGCCCTCGGTGGTGAACGTGCCGCTGCCGCGGGAGGAGAGCAGCAGCAGGAAGCCCAGGGCGGGCAGGAACTGGATCGCGGTCTCGGCGGCCAGGGACTCCAGCCCGCCCAGGTCGACCTTCTTCTTCACCAGCCCGTAGACGGCGAAGGAGAAGGCGAGGGTGAGGGCGATCCACGGCAGGCGCCCGTATCCGACGGTCAGGACCACGACGGCCGCCGCGCCGGTGCCGACCGCGGCCCACTGGGCGGGGCGGAGCCGCTCCCGCAGCAGCAGCACGCCGAAGGCGATGGTGACCAGGGGGTTGATGAAGTAGCCGAGCGAGGTCTCCACGACGTGCCCGCTGTTGACGCCCCAGATGTACAGGCCCCAGTTGACGGATATCACCGTGGCGGCGAGCGCGACGAGCCCCAGCCGCTTCGGCTGCCGCACCAGCTCGCGCACCCACGCCCAGCGGCGCAGCACCAGCAGGATGGCGGTGACGGCGGCGAGCGACCACACCATGCGGTGGGCGAGGATCTCGGCGGCGCCGGCGGGTTCGAGGAGCGGCCAGTAGAGGGGGAAGAGCCCCCACATGCCGTAGGCGGCGAAACCGAACCAGAAGCCCGAGCGCTGCTCGTTCAACGGACCCTCCCAGGTACGGCCCCCGCGCGGCGGCCTCGAATGCGGCTGGTGGCTGGTGCGGCTTCGGTGGCGACGGCCGCGGACCGTCCGAAGGTAACGCCCGGCGGCCCGTAAGTCATTCCCGTCCCCGGTTACGGTCCTGACTCGTGGGGGCGTGCGGGGTCGTACGGCCGCTCCGCGTCGCGGGGGCGCGCGGCCGCACGCCCCCGCGACGCGGAGCGGCCCGGGCGCCGCCCGGAGGCGGGGCCCGGGCCGCTCGGCGCGTTCCGGGAGGGGTCGGGCGTCAGCCGACGACCGTCCACGTGTCGTTGCCGGCGAGCAGGGCGCCCAGGTCGCCCTTGCCGCGCTGCTCCACGGCCCGCTCCAGCTGGTCGGCCATGTCCGCGTCGTACACCGGGCGCTCCACGTCGCGGAACACGCCGATCGGGGTGCGGTGCAGGGTGTCGGCGTCGGCGAGCCGGGACAGGGCGAACGCGGTGATCGGGGAGGCGGCGTGCGCGTCGTGCACCAGCACGCCGTCGGTGCCCTCCGCCGCCACGTCGACGACCTTCAGTTCGCCGGTGGCGGCGTCCCGCACCACGCCCTTGGAGCCCAGGCCGTCCTCGGCGGGGGCGCCGAAGCGGATCGGCTGCCCGTGCTCGAGGCGGATGACGGCCTCCTGGGCCTTCTCCTTGTCCTTGAGCGCGTCGAAGGCGCCGTCGTTGAAGATGTTGCAGTTCTGGTAGATCTCCACCAGCGCGGTGCCCGGGTGCTCGGCCGCCGCCCGCAGCACCGAGGTGAGGTGCTTGCGGTCGGAGTCCACCGTCCGCGCCACGAAGGACGCCTCGGCGCCCAGCGCCAGCGACACCGGGTTGAACGGCGCGTCCAGCGAGCCCATCGGCGTCGACTTGGTGATCTTGCCGACCTCGGAGGTCGGCGAGTACTGCCCCTTGGTCAGGCCGTAGATCCGGTTGTTGAACAGCAGGATCTTCAGGTTGACGTTGCGCCGCAGGGCGTGGATGAGGTGGTTGCCGCCGATGGACAGCGCGTCGCCGTCACCGGTGACCACCCACACCGACAGGTCCCGGCGGGAGGTGGACAGGCCCGTGGCGATCGCCGGGGCGCGTCCGTGGATCGAGTGCATCCCGTAGGTGTTCATGTAGTACGGGAAGCGGGAGGAGCAGCCGATCCCGGAGACGAAGACGATGTTCTCCTTCGCCAGCCCCAGCTCCGGCATGAAGCCCTGCACGGCGGCGAGGACCGCGTAGTCGCCGCACCCGGGGCACCAGCGCACCTCCTGGTCGGTCTTGAAGTCCTTCATCGACTGCTTGGAGCCGGACTTCGGGACCAGGGAGAGGGAGGGGAACCCTCCTGGCTGGGGGTGGTCGACGACGGGTGCCTCAGACATCGGCGCTCTCCTCGAGGATGGCGGCAGCGAGCTGCTCGGCCTTGAACGGCAGGCCGGTGACCTGCGTGTGGGAACGGGCGTCCACCAGGTACTTCGCCCGGAGCAGGGTGGCCAGCTGCCCCAGGTTCATCTCCGGCACGACCACCCGGTCGTAACGTGCCAGGACCTCGCCCAGATTCCCGGGGAAGGGGTTGAGGTGCCGCAGGTGGGCCTGGGCGACGGACCGGCCGGCGGCCCGCAGGCGGCGCACCGCGGCGGTGATCGGGCCGTAGGTCGAGCCCCAGCCGATCACCAGCACCTTCGCGTCGCCGTCGGGGTCGTCCACGGCCACGTCCGGCACCCGGACGCCGTCGATCTTGGCCTGGCGGGTGCGGACCATGAAGTCGTGGTTGGCCGGGTCGTAGGAGATGTTGCCGGTGCCGTCCTGCTTCTCGATGCCGCCGATCCGGTGCTCCAGGCCCGGGGTGCCGGGCACGGCCCACGGCCGCGCCAGGGTCTGCGGGTCGCGCAGGTAGGGCAGGAAGGACTCGGTGCCGTCGTCGGCGGTGTGGTTCGGGCCGGTGGCGAACTGCACCCGCAGGTCGGGCAGGTCGGCCGTCTCCGGGACCCGCCACGGCTCGGAGCCGTTGGCCAGGTAGCCGTCGGAGAGCAGGAAGACGGGGGTGCGGTGGGTGAGGGCGATCCGGGCCGCCTCCAGTGCCGCGTCGAAGCAGTCCGCCGGGGTGGACGGTGCCACGATCGGCACCGGGGCCTCGCCGTTGCGCCCGTACATCGCCTGCAGCAGGTCGGCCTGCTCGGTCTTGGTGGGCAGGCCGGTCGACGGCCCGCCGCGCTGGATGTCCACGATCAGCAGCGGGAGCTCCAGGGAGACCGCGAGCCCGATCGTCTCCGACTTCAGCGCCACGCCGGGGCCGGAGGTCGTGGTCACGGCCAGGGCGCCGCCGAAGGCCGCGCCCAGGGCCGCGCCGATGCCGGCGATCTCGTCCTCGGCCTGGAAGGTGCGCACGCCGAAGTTCTTGTGGCGGCTCAGCTCGTGCAGGATGTCCGAGGCCGGGGTGATCGGGTACGAGCCCAGGTACAGCGGCAGCTCCGCCTGGTGGGCGGCGGCGATCAGCCCGTAGGACAGGGCCAGGTTGCCGGAGATGTTGCGGTAGGTGCCGGCCGGGAACGCCTTGGCGGCCGGGGCGACCTCGTAGGAGACGGCGAAGTCCTCCGTCGTCTCGCCGAAGTTCCAGCCGGCCCGGAAGGCGGTCACGTTCGCCTCGGCGATCTCGGGCTTCTTGGCGAACTTCTTCCGCAGGAACTTCTCGGTGTTCTCGGTCGGCCGGTGGTACATCCACGACAGCAGTCCGAGGGCGAACATGTTCTTCGCCCGCTCGGCGTCGCGCCGCGCCAGCCCGGTGTCCTTGAGCGCCTCGATCGTCATCGAGGTCAGCGGCACCTTGTGGAGCCGGTAGGCCTCGAGCGAGTCGTCCTCCAGCGGGTTGGCCGCGTAGCCGACCTTGGCCAGCGCCCGCTTGGTGAACTCGTCGGTGTTGACGATGATCTCCGCGCCCCGCGGCAGGTCGGGCAGGTTGGCCTTGAGCGCCGCCGGGTTCATCGCCACCAGCACGTTGGGCGCGTCGCCGGGGGTGAGGATGTCGTGGTCGGCGAAGTGGAGCTGGAAGCTGGAGACGCCCGGCAGCGTCCCTGCGGGGGCGCGGATCTCGGCCGGGAAGTTGGGCAGCGTCGACAGGTCGTTGCCGAACGAGGCCGTCTCCGAGGTGAAGCGGTCTCCTGTCAGCTGCATGCCGTCACCCGAGTCCCCCGCGAACCGGATGATGACTCTGTCGAGCCGCTTCGTCTCCTTGACCGCGGCGCGCGTGCCTGCCTCCGCGGTCTGCGGCTCGGCGCTGTTGACCTGGCTGGTCACTGAACGGACCTCCCTCGACGGCGTGTCCCTCACTGCATCGTACGTTGGTGAGGGTGCCCTACTTGAGAGATCTCGTATGGTGGACCCGGATATGGACGCCTGTCGCCGGGGCCGCTCCGCGGGGGACGACGGCGGAGGGCCCGGGGACCGTTGCGGTCCCCGGGCCCCTCACAGTGCAGACGGCTCCGTCGCTCTTCCTCAGAAGTTGATGAAGATGCCGTCGAGGCGGTAGCCGAAGCTGCTGAAGTCGTACTTGTTGTAGTCGTACTTGTTCACGTCGTACTTGTCGACGTCGTAGTGGCGCTTGTCGTTCCGGTGACCCTCGTTCTTGTGGTCGTCCCTCCTGTCGTGCTTCTTGTAGTCGTCCTTGCCGTAGCCCTTGTCGTGGTCCCTGCCGTGGTCCCTGCCGTGGTCCTTGTGGTCGTAGCCCTTGTCGTGGTCCCTCTTGTGACCGTGGTGCCTGTGGTGGCCCTTGCACTTCTTGCCGTGCTTGTCGTGGTCCTTGTGGCCCCAGTCCTTGTCGTAGGAGCCGGAGTAGGAGGACGGCGAGGCTGCGGCGGTGCCGGCCAGCGGGGCGACGGCCGCGGCGGCGGCCAGGGAAGCGACGGCGACGGCCTGCGCGATGCGCTTGGACATGGGTGTTTCACCTCGTGTTCGAGCGGGTCCCCCCTGCGGCTCAAACGCTAGGAACGCCCCCTGCACCCCGCACTTCCGGCGGACCGCCGCCGGGCTCCCGGCGGGCGGCCGTTCGGACGCGTCCGCCCGTGCGCGGACCCCGTGCCGACGCCCCTCCGCGGCCGGGCTGACACACCGGCGGGTGAATCGCCTTCCGTGCACCCGTGTGTACCCCCGGTGAGGTCCGCGGACCCCGCGAGGGAGCCGGCACCGGGACGCCCGCGGGAGCCGGCACAGGGCCGCCCGCGCGGCGGGGGACCGGACGGGGCTGGTCCCGGGGGAGGGGGCAGGGCCTAGACTCCCCGGGTACAGATCGCACGGGGAACAGTGGGAAGACGTGCGAGCCGAGTGATCGAGGGGCTGACGTGCCTGAGTACTTCGACGGATACTCCGTCGTCGGCCTGGTCGCGGTGGTGGGCGTGCTCTTCGTCGCCGCCGCCTTCGCCGGCGGCCGGCTGCTGCGTCCGATGGTCCCCACCCCCGAGAAACTGCTGACCTACGAGTGCGGCGTGGACCCTGTGGGGGAAGGCTGGGCGCACACTCAGATCCGCTACTACGTCTACTCCTTCCTGTACGTGATCTTCGCGGTCGACGCGATCTTCCTCTTCCCCTGGGCGACGGTCTTCGCCGCCGACGGGTTCGGCGGGACGACACTGGCCGAGATGTTCGTCTTCATCGGCTTCCTCGCCGTCGGCCTGCTCTACGCCTGGAAGAAGGGTGTCCTGGAATGGACGTGAACCGGACCCCGCAGGCCGCCGGGGAGGCGGCCGAACCCCTGCTCCTGCCCGAGCCCCGCCGACTGGGCGCCCTGTCCCGGCTCGCCCCGGAACCGATGAAGGTGGTCCTCAACTGGGGCCGCCGCTACAGCCTGTGGGTCTTCAACTTCGGGCTCGCCTGCTGCGCCATCGAGTTCATCGCGGCCTCCATGTCCCGCCACGACTTCATGCGGCTCGGCGTCATCCCGTTCGCGCCGGGGCCGCGGCAGGCCGACCTGATGGTCGTCTCGGGCACCGTGACGGACAAGATGGCCCCGGCGGTCAAGAGGCTCTACGAGCAGATGCCCGAGCCGAAGTACGTCATCTCCTTCGGCGCCTGCTCCAACTGCGGCGGCCCCTACTGGGACTCCTACGCCGTCACCAAGGGCGTAGACCAGATCATCCCCGTCGACGTCTACGTCCCCGGCTGCCCGCCGCGCCCCGAGGCGCTGCTGCAGGGCATCCTCAAACTCCAGGACCGGATCGCCCGCGAATCCCTCGGCGACCGCTACGGCCGCGCGACGGGCCCCGCGCCCTCCCCGGCCGCGCTGCGCAGCGGGCTCGTCGCCGGCCCCGGGACACCGGAGGCGGAGAAGAAGTGACCGGCACCCCGCCCCCCTCGTCCTCCCCCTCTCCCTCCCCCGACCGGTTCCTCCTGCTGCCCGACGGCGCCGCGATGCTCTTCGGCGAGGGCGCCACCGCGACCGAGGCGTACGACCTGCTGACCGTCGACGTCCCCGCCGCGACGTGGACCGACGCCCTGCGCACCGCCCGCGACGAACTGGGCTGCACCTTCTTCGACTGGCTCAGCGCCGTCGACGAGCCCGGCGAGGGCTTCAAGGTCGCCGCCCACCTCGTCGCCCTGGGCGGGCCCGGGGCCGGGACGGCCGCGGGCCCCGCCGCCCCGCGGCGCCTGCTGCTGCGCACCACGGTCCCGCACGACGCCCCGTCCCTGCCGAGCGCGGTCGGCGTCTACGCCGGGGCGGCCTGGCACGAGCGCGAGACCCACGAGATGTTCGGCATCGGCTTCACCGGCCACCCCGGCCTCGCCCCGCTGCTGCTCCCCGAGGAGTTCGAGGGCCACCCGCTGCGCAAGGACTTCGTCCTGGCCGCCCGGGTGGCCAAGGCGTGGCCGGGCGCGAAGGAGCCGGGGGAGTCCGAGCACGCCGGGCCGAAGCGGCGCCAGATGCTGCCGCCGGGCGTCCCCGACCCCAACGAGTGGGGGCCGCTCAAGGGACAGCTCCCGCCGGCCCCGACGCGTGAGCGCGCCGCCCGAGGCACCCGCACGGCGGGTGCCGCCGGGGAACGGCCTCCCCGCCGCACCCGCAGCGCGAGTGAGGGCTCCGCGAGCCAGGCCGCGCCCGGCGGTGCGGCCCCGGCACGCCGCACCCGCAGCGCGAGTGAGGGCTCCGCGAGCCAGGCCGCGCCCGGCGGTGCGGCGGCCCCGGCCGAGCCCCCCGCCGCCCCGCGCAGGCGCGCCTCCGACGCCCCCTGGGCACAGCCCGCGGAGCCCGCCAAGTCCGCGGAGCCCGCCGAGCCCGCGGAACCCGCCGAGCCCGCCGAGCCCGCGGAACCCGCACAGCCCGCGGAGCCTGCCGAACCCGCACAGCCCGCCGACGGCCGGGCCGCCGGCGGGACCACCGACGAAACCCCGGAGGACGACGCGTGAACGACGTGCTCGACGTCGCCCTGCGCCTGGCCGCCGTCCTCGTGGCGTTCCTCGTCCTGCCGCTGGTCGTCGGCCAGGCCGAGCACAAGACCATGGCCCACATGCAGGGCCGGCTCGGCCCCATGCACGCGGGCGGCTTCCACGGCTGGGCGCAGCTCGTCGCCGACGGCGTGAAGTTCGCGCAGAAGGAGGACGTGGTCCCGGCCGGCGCCGACCGCAGGATCTTCCGGCTCGCGCCCGCCGTCGCGCTCCTGCCGTACCTGGTCGTGATGCTCGTCATCCCGGTCGGGCCCGGCGGCTTCGTCGGGCAGGTCGTGGACGCGGGCCTGTTCTTCGTCCTGGCCGTGATGGGTGTGGGCGTCCTCGGTTCGCTGATGGGCGGCTGGGCCTCGGCGAACAAGTACTCCCTCCTCGGCGGCCTCCGCACCGCGGCCCAGCTGATGTCGTACGAGCTGCCGATGCTGCTGGCCGCCGCCTCGGTGGCGATGGCCGCCGGCACGCTGTCGCTGCCCGGCATCGTGGAGGCGTACCAGTGGTGGTGGACGCCGTGGCAGCTCGTCGGCGGCCTGGTCTTCTTCACCGCCGGCCTCGCCGAGCTGCAGCGCCCGCCGTTCGACATGCCGGTGGCCGACTCCGAGATCATCTTCGGCGCGTACACCGAGTACACCGGGCTGCGGTTCGCGTTCTTCCTGCTCGCCGAGTACGCGGGCATCGTCGTCCTGTGCGGTCTGACCACCGTGCTGTTCCTCGGCGGCTGGCACGGCCCGTTCGCCGACACCCTCGGCTGGGTGTGGACGCTGCTCAAGACCGCGGCCCTGGCCTTCGTGGTCATCTGGCTGCGGGTCACCTACCCCCGGATGCGGGAGGACCAGCTGATGAAGCTCGCCTGGACCGTCCTGATCCCCCTCGCTCTCGCACAGATCGCGCTCACCGGCGTCGTCAAGGTGGTGTTCCTGTGAGCCTTCCCGGCCGCGGCCTGGCCAAGGGCCTGGCCGTCACCCTGCGCACGATGACCAGGAGGACGGTCACCCAGCAGTACCCGGAGACCCCGCCCGAACTGGTCCCGCGCTCGCGCGGGGTGATCGCGCTGTTCGAGGAGAACTGCACGGTCTGCATGCTGTGCGCCCGCGAGTGCCCGGACTGGTGCATCTACATCGACTCCCACAAGGAGACGGTGCCGGCGGCCGCCCCCGGCGGGCGGGAGCGCAGCCGCAACGTCCTGGACCGCTTCGCCATCGACTTCTCGCTGTGCATGTACTGCGGGATCTGCGTCGAGGTGTGCCCGTTCGACGCGCTGTTCTGGTCCCCGGAGTTCGAGTACGCCGAGGAGGACATCCGCGACCTCGTCCACGAGCGCGACAGGCTGCGCGAGTGGATGTGGACGGTGCCCGCCCCGCCGGCCCTCGACCCGCGGGCCGAGGAGCCCAAGGAGGTCGCCGCGGCCCGCAGGACCGCGGACAAGCTCGCCGCAGCCCAGGCCGCGGAGGCCGCGGAGGCCGCCCAGGCTGCCCAGGCCGAACGGACCGCGCAGGAGCAGGCCGCGCAGGGGCGGGACGCCGCCGGGCGGCCCCGTGACGGGGAGGCCGGCGCATGACGACCCCTCACGCCGCCGTCCTCGCCGCGTCCTCCGCGCCCGGGTTCCTCTCCCCCACCGGGGTGGAGGTCGTCTTCGTCCTCGTCGGCCTGGTCACCCTCGGCGCGGCCGTGGTCGCCGTGACCACCCGCCAGCTGGTGCACGCCGCCATGTGGCTGGTCCTCGCGCTCGGCGGCCTGGCCGTGGAGTACCTGCTGCTGACCGCGGAGTTCATCGCCTGGGTGCAGGTGCTGATCTACGTCGGCTCGGTCGTCGTCCTCATCCTGTTCGGCCTGATGCTCACGAAGGCGCCCATCGGCCGGTCCCCGGACGCCGACTCCGGCAACCGCCCGGCCGCCCTGGTCGCGGCGCTCGCCGCGGCCGCCGCCCTGGTCGCCCTCGTGGTCGACGCCTTCCGCACGGCCTGGATCGACCTGGAGGAGGTGCAGGGCTCCACCGAGGTGACCGGCGAGATCCTCTTCCGCCACTGGGTGCTGCCCTTCGAGGCCCTGTCGGTCCTGCTCCTGGCGGCCCTCGTCGGCGCCGTCGTCCTCTCCCGCCTCCGCCGGGCCGCCGCCGGCGACCGGCCCGACCGCCAGGGGGACTGATGCACCTCGCCTACCCCGCGGTGCTGGCAGCGCTGCTGTTCTGCACCGGCCTGTACGGGGTCCTGGCCCGCCGCAACGCGATCCTCGTCCTGATGTCGGTCGAGCTGATGCTCAACGCGGTCAACCTCAACCTCGTCGCCTTCGACGTGTGGCTGCGCGACACCCTCCACGCGGGCCAGGCGCTCACCCTGTTCACCGTCGCGATCGCCGCCGCCGAGATCGGCATCGGACTGTCCGTCGTGCTGCTGGTGTACCGCAACCGCGGCTTCGCCGACATCGACCGGCTGACCGACCTGGCCGACGACGACGCCCGCGCCCGCACCGGCGCCCCCGCATCCGTACCCGCCCCCGCCCCCGCCGCCGAGCGCCAGACCACGGGAGACGCCGCCGCGTGACCACCGTGAGCACCGTGACCCTCGCAGCCCTCGTCCCCCTGCTGCCGTTCCTCGGCGCGGTCGCCGGGCTGCTGCTCGGCCGCCGCGCCCCCGGGTTCGTCCGCCCGCTGGCCGTGCTGCCCACCGCGGCCGCCGCGCTCCTGGCGGCGGCCGTCGCCGTCCGCCAGGGCACCGGCGACCCCACCGACGCCGCCACCCGGCTCACCCCCACCGGCTCGGTGCCGGTCGACCTCGCCCTGCACCTGGACGGCTTCGCCGTCCTGATCGCCGCCGTCGTCGGCCTGGTCGCCACCTGCGTGCAGGTCTACTCCACCGGCTACCTGCGGGACGACCCCCGCTACCCCTCCTACGCGGCCCTGGTCTCCCTCTTCACCGCCGCCATGTTCCTGGTCGTCTACTCCGGCGACCTGATGGTGCTGCTGGTGGGCTGGGAGGTCATGGGCATCTGCTCGTACTTCCTGGTGGGCCACTACTGGGAGACCGAGCGGGCCCGCTCCGCCTCCCTCAAGGCGTTCCTGGTCACCAAGCTCGGCGACGTGCCGTTCCTCATCGGCATCCTCGCCCTCGCGGACGCCGCCGGGACCTTCCGCATCAACGGCATCCTCACCGCCGCGGGCAACGGCGACATCGCGCACCCCACCGTCGTCGGCCTGCTGCTGCTCGCCGGCGTCGCCGGCAAGTCCGCCCAGTTCCCGCTGCACACCTGGCTGCCCGACGCCATGGCCGGCCCCACCCCCGTCTCGGCGCTGATCCACGCCGCCACCATGGTCGCCGCCGGCATCTACGTCGTCGCCCGGCTGCTGCCGGTCTTCGCCCTCTCCGGCGCCGTCCTGGCCGTCCTGGCGACCATGGCCGCCGTCACCATGGTCGGCTCGGCCCTGTCCGCCCTCGCCCAGGACGACATCAAGCGGGTCCTCGCCTGGTCCACGATCGGCCAGCTCGGCTACATGGCCGGCGCCCTGGCCGTCACCGACCGCGGCGCCGCCGTCTTCCACCTCCTCAGCCACGCCGCCTTCAAGGCCCTGCTCTTCCTCGGCGCCGGCGTCCTCATCCACGCGGCCGGCACGAACTCCCTGGCAGCCATGTCCCGCATGTCCGGCCTGGGGAAGCGCGTCCCCGACGCCGCGTGGACGACGACCGTCGCCCTGGCGGCGCTGGCCGCCCTGCCGCCCTTCTCCGGCTTCTTCTCCAAGGAGTCCGTCCTGGCCGCCGCCGAGCACGCCGCCGGCGGCCGCACCGACGGCGTCCCGGTGCCCGTCGGCTGGACCGTCCTGGTCGCCGGCCTGGCCACCGCCCTGCTGACCGCCGGCTACGCCACCCGCCTGTGGCTGCTCGCCCTGCGCGGCTCCGGCCCCGCCGCCCCCGACCGCGGCCCGCAGCCGGCGTCCATGAACGCCGTCCTGTGGGTGCTGTTCGTGCCCACCGTCGGCCTCGGCGCCGCCGTCGGCCTGCTCCCCGGCTGGTTCGACGGCGACCCCCTCGCCCCGACCTGGACCACCTCGATCCTCGGCACCGGCCTCGTCCTCGTCGGGGCCCTCGTCACCTACGGCGCCTGGCAGACCGTGCGGGCCCGCGCCCGCCTCACCCCCCTCGGCGCGGTGGCCGTCCCCGGCATACCGGTCGCGGGCGCCGCCCGCGAAGACGAGCCGGCCGCCACGGAGATCACCGCCGTCGCCACCCACGAGCAGGTCTACGGCGACGCCGTCTCCGCCCCGGACCCGGCCGACCCCGGCCGCCTCCTCCTCGGCCCCCTGCACGGCCCGGCGTCCCACGGCTTCCACCTCGACGCCGCCTACCGCGCCCTGTTCGTCCGCCCCGTCCTCGCCGCCGCCGGCCTCGTCCGCTTCCTCGACCGCGAGGTCGTCGAGACCTACGTGCGCGGCGCCGGAGGCGGCCCGCGTCTGCTGGGCGCGGCCGTGCGCCGCGCCCAGACCGGCAACGTGCAGACCTACCTGACGGTGCTTCTGGCCGGAGCCGTCGCCCTCGCCGTCCTCGTCGCCGTCGGAGCCTGAGCCGTGAACGACACACTCCTGCAGTACGCCCTGATCGGCGCCGTCGTCCTCCCGCTGCTCGGGGCCGGGGCGGCCCTGCTGCCCGCACCCCCCGGGCTGCGCGGCCGCGACCCCGAGCAGGCCGTCCTGCGGCACGGCGTCACCGTCACCGGCGCCGTCCTGGCCCTGACCCTCCTCCTGGCCGCCGGCTTCGACCACGACGACCCCGCCCGCATGCAGGCCGTCACCGACGCCGACTGGATCCCCGCGCTGGGCGTCCGCCTCCACCTGGGCGTCGACGGCATCTCCCTGCCGCTGCTGGTGATGACCGCGCTGCTCACCTTCCTGTGCGCGCTGTACAGCTACTTCCGGATGCCCGCCGGGCCCAGCACCGCCGGCTTCGTCGCGCTGCTGCTCCTCCTGGAGGCCGGCACGCTGGCCACCTTCGCCGTGCTCGACCTGGTGCTGTTCTTCCTCGCCTTCGAGACGGTCCTGGTCCCGATGTACTTCCTGATCGCCCGCTGGGGCGAGAAGGGACGCGAGCGGGCGGCCTGGCGGTTCGTCCTGTTCACCGTCGCCGGCTCCGTGGTGATGCTCCTCGGCCTGCTGCTGGTCGGCGTCGAGGCCGGCACCTTCGACATGGTCCGCCTCGCCGAGCAGCACGGCGACGGGCTCAGCCGCACCGTGCAGGTCGTCGCGGTCGCGGCCATCGGCATCGGCCTGGCCGTCAAGGCCCCCATGTGGCCGCTGCACAGCTGGCTGCCCGACGCGCACACCGCCGCCCCCACGGTCGGCTCGGTGCTGCTGGCCGGCGTGCTGCTGAAGATGGGCACCTACGGCCTGGTCCGCATCGCCCTGCCGATCGCCCCCGACGGCGCCCACGTCCTCGCCCCCTACCTGGCGGCCTTCGCCACCGTCGGCATCGTCTACGGGTCGCTGGCCTGCCTGGCCCTGGCGCGCCCCGGCGCCCGCGGCGACCTCAAGAGGCTGATCGCCTACTCCTCCGTCGGCCACATGGGCTTCGTCCTCCTCGGCATTGCCACCCTCACCCCGACGGGCGTCAACGGCGCCCTGTTCGCCAACATCGCCCACGGACTCATCACCGGCCTGCTGTTCTTCCTGGTCGGCGCGGTCAAGGGCCGCCTGGGCACCGCCGACCTCGACGCCCTGGCCGGCACCACCGGCGCCGCCCTCTACGCCCGCGCCCCGCGCCTGGGCGCCCTGCTGGCCTTCGCCGCCGTCGCCTCCCTCGGCCTGCCCGGCCTGGCCGGCTTCTGGGGCGAGATGCTCGCCCTCTTCGGCGCCTTCGCCCCCGCGGAGGGGCTGCACCGCGGCGCCTACCTGACCTTCATGGCCCTCGCCGCCCTCGGCACCCTGCTGACCGCCGCCTACCTGCTGACGGTCGTCCGCCGCGTCTGCATGGGCGACCCCGCCGAACGGGCCGCCGAAGGGCGGCCGGCGGGCGGCGCGGGCACCCCCCACGGCGCGGGCACCGCCCACGGCGGAGGTGCCGCCGCGCCCGCCGGGACCCGGCCCGCGGCGGCCGCCGCCACCGCGCTCGCCCTCCCGCCCGCCGGCGGGCCCGCCCCCGGGACGGCGGTCGGCGCCGCCGCCCTCCCCGACGTGCGCGGGTACGAGTTCGCCGCCTGGGTCCCGCTGGTCGTCCTCACCGTCCTCGCGGGCCTGTGGCCCGCAGTGCTGCTGGGCCTGACCGACCCCGCCGTGCGCACCCTCCTCGGAGGCAGCTGATGACCCCGCTCGTCCAGTCCGTCGACTGGGTGGCGATCGCCCCGCCCACGATCACCGCGCTGGCCGGCCTCGCCGCCCTCGTCGCCGACCTGTTCCTCCCCGAGAGACGCAAGCCGCTCCTCGGCGGCATCGCGATCACCGGCCTGCTCCTGGCCGGCCTGGCCCTCCTGCCCCTCGCCGACGGCGACCGCTCCACCTTCTGCCTCACCACCGGCAGCGGGGCCTGCTCCTACGAGGCCGACGCCTTCACCCTGGTCATGCAGCTCCTCGTCCTCGGCGGAGCCCTGCTGACCGCGGTCCTGTCCCTGCACGCCACGCCCGCCCTGCCCGCGGGCGAGTACTGGTTCCTGCTGCTCTCCTCGGCGGCCGGCGCCGCACTGCTGCCCGCCTCCCGCGACCTGGCCACCCTCGTCGTCGCCCTCGAGGTCGTCTCGCTCCCGGCCTTCGCCCTGGTCGGGCTGCGCCGCGGGGACCGGCTGTCCTCCGAGGCGGCCCTGAAGTTCTTCCTCTCCTCGGTCACCGCGACCGCCGTCATGCTCCTCGGCATCAGCTTCGTCTACGCCGCCACCGGCAGCATGCACCTGACCGACGTCGCCGACGGGCTGCGGGAGACCCCCGGACAGCTGGCCGCCGTCGCCCGCACCGGCGTCGCCCTGACCCTGGTCGGCTTCGCCTTCAAGATCGCGGCTGTCCCGTTCCACTTCTGGGTCCCGGAGACCTACGTCGGGGCCCCGCTCCCGGTCGCCGCCTACCTGTCCGTGGTCGGCAAGGCCGCGGGGCTCTCCGGCCTGGCCGTCGTCACCGTGGTCGCCTTCCCGGCCCACTCGCACGTGTGGGGCCCGGTCCTGGCCGTGCTCGCCGCACTCACCATGACCGCCGGCAACGTCGCCGCGCTGCGCCAGGACCCCACCGGCGCGCACAGCGCGGTGCGGCTCCTCGCCTGGTCCTCGGTGGGCCAGGCCGGCTACCTGCTCGTCCCGCTCGCCGCAGCCGCGTACACCGGGACCGCCGGGGTGACGGTGGGCGCCGCCGTCGCCTACGCGCTGATGTACGCCGCCGTGAACCTGGGCGCCTTCGCCGTCGCCGCCGTCGTGGGCCGGGAGAGCACCGAGAACCGGATCACCGACTACCGCGCCCTGTACGCCCGCCGCCCGTTCGCCGCCCTGGCCCTGGGCTTCTTCCTGCTCTGCCTGGCCGGCCTGCCGCCGGGCGTGATCGGCCTGTTCGCCAAGGTCGTCGTCTTCTCCAGCGCCGTGGACGCGGGCCTGGGCTGGCTGGCCGCGGTGATGGCGCTCAACGTCGCCGTCGCCCTCGTCTACTACCTGAAGTGGACGGCCCTGCTCTTCGCCCGCCCGGCCGAGGCCGAGGGTGCTCCCGGGACACCCGGGGCGGCGCCCGCGGACCGGCCCGCCGCCCCGTCCCCGGTTCCGGCTCCGTCCCCGGTTCCGTCCCCGGTTCCGGTGAGCCTCACCGCGGCCGTCGCCCTCGCCGCAGTGGCTGCCGTCGCCCTCTCCGGCGCGCCCCAGGCCGTCATGCGCTTCGCCTCCGCCGCCCTCCTGTGAACCCGCGGGCCCCGGCCCGGCCCCGCGGCCGCCCGGGAGCCCGCCCGCGGCCCGCACCCGCGCCCGGCACGGGCCGCCCCCGCCCGCCCGGCCGCGCCGGCCCCTCCGGGGAACCCGCCCGCCCCGCACCGCGTTGACCCCAGCAGGAGGGTCCACCGGAAACGAGGGTTCCCCTGCACGTCAGTCATGGAGGGCGCACCGTGCACCGCCGGCACAACGGGCTCAGGACCGCCGTACTCCTCGGGGGACTGTCCGCAATCGTCATGGTCATCGGCAGTTTCTTCGGCCGGACCGGTCTGCTCGTGGCACTCGTGGCCGCCGTCGGCACCAACGCCTACGCGTACTGGTACAGCGACCGCATCGCGCTACGCGCGATGCGTGCCCGCCCGGTCGGCGAGTTCGAGGCCCCGGTGCTCTACCGGATCGTCCGCGAGCTCTCCACCGCCGCCCGCCGCCCCATGCCCCGCCTGTACATCTCGCCCACCGCCGCGCCCAACGCCTTCGCCACCGGCCGCAACGCGCGCAACGCCGCCGTGTGCTGCACCGAGGGCATCATGCGGCTGCTGGACGAGCGGGAGCTGCGCGGCGTCATCGGCCACGAGCTGGCCCACGTCCACAACCGCGACATCCTCGTCTCCTCCGTCGCCGGCGCCCTCGCCTCCGTGGTGATGTTCCTGGTGAACTTCGCCTGGCTGGTCCCCTTCGGCCGCTCGGACGACGACGACGGCCCCGGCCTGTTCGGCATGCTGCTGATCATGATCCTCGGCCCGCTCGCCGCCGCCCTCGTCCGGCTGGCCGTCAGCCGCTCCCGCGAGTACCGGGCCGACGCCGACGGGGCCCGGCTCACGGGCGACCCGCTCGCCCTGGCCGACGCCCTGCGCAAACTGGAGTACGGCACGCAGCGCGCGCCCCTGCCGCCCGAGCCCAGACTGGAGACGGCGAGCCACATGATGATCGCCAACCCCTTCCGGCAGGGCGACGGCACGACCCGGCTCTTCTCCACCCACCCGCCCATGGCCGAGCGCATAGCCCGGCTCCACGAAATGGCAGGTCGCTGACGATGAAGACCCTCCTGAACATCATCTGGCTCCTGCTCAGCGGCCTGTGGCTGGCCATCGGCTACGTGATCGCCGGGATCGTCTGCTGCGTCCTGGTCGTCACGATCCCGTGGGGCATCGCGAGCTTCCGCATCGCCTCCTACGCCCTGTGGCCCTTCGGGCGCACCACCGTCGTCCGCCGGGACGCCGGCACGGGCTCCCTGCTCGGCAACGTCGTCTGGATCGTCGTCGCCGGGATCTGGCTCGCGCTGGCCCACATCACCACCGGCATCGCCCTGTGCCTGACGATCATCGGCATCCCCCTGGGCATCGCCAACTTCAAGCTGGTCCCGGTCTCCCTGATGCCCCTCGGCCGCGAGATCGTCCCCACCGACGCCCCCTTCGCCACCCGCTGACCGCCCCCGCCACGCGGGCGCTTCCGCCTGGACCGCGCCACGCAACAGAGCCGACCGTGGTGGCAAAGCGTAGAAAACCTGTCCGTTTTGTTCATTTCTCTTTGCGGTTTGCCGCCGCGGTTCGTCTGCTCCGGAGGAGGGCGGGCGGGGGATGCGGTGTTCGTGGGAGGGGGCGGGGGGTGGGGGTGGGGGTGGGGGTAGCCCGCGGCACGTAGAGGGGGCGGGCGGTGACCGCGTACCGCACGCCGTCGTCCCCCACCGAGAACCGGTACCGCTCACCGCCGAGCAGCCGCTGCACGGCCTCCGCGCCCGCGCCCGCATCGCCCCGCCACGCCCGCACCGCCCGCCGGCAGGCCGGGTGCAGCTGCTCGGCCAGTTCGACGGCCCGGCCGTGCAGCCACGCCACCGCCGACCGCGCGGTCCGCTCCCGCCCCCACCCGAGCCACCACACACATCCGGCCCCCGGCGCGCGGGCGGTGCTCGTGCACCAGAATCCGCACGGCTCCGGCAGCGTCCCCGCCCCCGCGCAGGCGACGAGGAGCACCCTGCCCGCGCGGCTCACCGACCCCGCCGGCTTTCGGCGTTGGCCTCCCGCACCCGCGCCCGCAGCTCGTCCGCCCGGTCCGCGGGCCGGACCCTCCCCGGGTTCGCGTCCCACTCGCGTCCGCCGCCGAGGGGCCGCAGGTTCACCCTGCCGCCCACGTGGTCCATCACCACCCCCACGCGGTCCCGGGCCGTGTCCACGGCGAGGGTTCCGACCGGGAGCCGCCCCGCGCCGCCGGGCGCCGGGAGGCGCTCCCCGGCTTCCGTTCCGCGCCCCCGCGCCGCGCCCTCCGCCCCCTCCCGGGGGTCCGCTCCCGCGCCGTCCGTGATTCGTTCCATGTGGTGCCCGCCCTGGTCGTGCGACTGCTTCAATGACCTTCCGTGTCCACATGATTTCCCTCCGGAGTCGACTCCGGGAGGGGGAGACGGCTTACCGCGAGAGCCGTAAGCCGGAGGAAGTGAACCCTTGGCCAGCGAAATCGACCCCTCGGCATCGACGGCCGCCCTGTTCGGGGCCAGGCTCCGGCGGCTGCGCACGGCCGCAGGGCTGACGCAGGCGGAACTGGGGCGGGCCGTGCACGTGGTCAGCACCCGCATTACCCAGATCGAGCGCGCATCGGGCCACCGGCCGACCCGCGAACTCGCCCGGGCACTGGACGACGCCCTGGGCGCGGACAACCTGCTCGTGGACCTGTGGCCCCACGTCCACCGCGAGACGTTCCCGGACTGGTCGCGCGCGTTCATGGAACGCGAGGCGCGAGCCGTCGCCATCCGGTCCTACATGGCGCACACGGTTCACGGTCTCCTGCAGACCCCGGACTACGCCCGCTCTCTTCTGCGCCTCGGCCGCTCGCTCAAGGGCGAGGAGCAGCTGGAGGAACGCCTGGCGGCCCGCATGGCGCGGCAGGAGCGGCTCGGCTCACCGGACGGCCCCGCCCTGTGGGTCGTCCTGGACGAGGCGGTCCTCATGCGCCCGGTCGGCGGTGCGGCCGTCATGCGCGCCCAACTGGCCCGTCTGCTGCGCACGGCGACGGAACCGCGGATCACTGTCCAGGTCATGCCGTTCCGCCAGGGAGAGCATCGCGCCATGGGCGGCTCCCTCACCGTCCTGACGCTGCCGGACGGCTCGGAAGCGGCCTACACCGAGGGCGCGGACTCTGGTCAACTCGTAGAGGAACCAGGGGAGGTGAAGGCATATGCGGAAACGTACGATCTCCTGCGGTCCCACGCTCTTCCCCCTGACATGTCTCTCGACATGATCCGAACCGCGATGGAGGGAACCCACCGTGCCGCGCGTGTCCCGTCCCGTTCCGAACGCCGTCGTCTGGCGCAAGAGCAGCTACAGCAACCAGGAGGGTGGCGAGTGCGTCGAGGTCGCCCAGGGCCTCCCCGGCGTCGTCCCCGTCCGTGACAGCAAGGACCCTCAGGGCCCGGCCCTGCGCTTCTCCGCCGAAGCCTGGTCCGCGTTCGTGGCCGAGGTGAAGTCCGGCCGCCTGGGCTGACACGCCAGGGCCCGCGCCCCGACCGGCCGATGACAGGCCGGGCGGGGCGCGGGCCCGGGGCGTGAACCGTGCCTCAGCGCCGCACGGCCCGGTCCTCCGCCGCCGCGCCGGTCCGCGTACGGAATCGACGGACCGTGACCGCTGCGAGCGCGGCCGCGCCGCACAGCACTGCGGCCACCACGGCGAGGTCGTACGCGTACGCCTCGGCCGCGACGCGCCCCAGGTGCAGCGCCACCGCCACCAGCACGCCGGCCGCCCGGAAGCGGGCCGCGGCCCCCTCCTGGCGGAGTACTGCGAACAGGGCGGCCGCCAGCACCACCAGGGCCCACCACCCGCGGTCGGCGCCCGGCAGTCCGGGCACCCCGGCGTACATCGCCGCCCCGGGCACGAACATCGCCGTCGCCACGGCCGCAGTCGCCGCACGGTCCCGCCGGCCGGTCGGCGGGAGGTCGGGCGGGCAGCCCAGGACCACCAGCGCGACGGCCACGACCGCCGGCACCCGGAGCGCCCCGTTCACGTAGAGGTCGAGCGCCGCCAGGTGGTGGACGAGCAGCGCGACGGCGCCGGCCAGGAACAGCGCCCTGCCGCTCCGCCACCGTCCCGCCGCCGCGCAGACCGCCGCCACGGCCGTCGCGGCACCTGCGATCAGCAGGAGCAGCCGCGCTGGGTCCAGGAGCGGAACGGCCGCCCCGCCCCAGCCGCCGCGCGACTCCGCGGCGATCCGGACGACCGCGAGCGCCGCCCAGGCCGCGGAGCCGGCCACGGCGTAGGGCGCGGCGGCGGCCAGCAGCCGCCCGGCCGGGTCCGTGGACGTGACGCGCAGCCGCACCCGCAGGGCGTGCGCGGCGACGTCCGCGTCCTCCCGCAGACGGCCGACGGGCCCGGCCCCGGCGGTGGCCTCGGCGTGGATCGCGGCGATCTCGTCGCCGTGCGCCTGCCGGTACGCCGCCGGGTACAGCCGCAGCAACCGTGCGGTCCGTCCCCCGTCGGTGGAGGTCATGCCAGGGCTCCCTTCGGGTTCGGGACGAGGAGGGCGAGCCGGCGCTCGGCCTCTGCGGCGGTGGCGCGCAGCCGCTCGGCCTCCGCCGCCAGGACGGTGCGCCCGTCACAGGTCAGGGCGTAGCTGCGTCGCAGGCGGCCGTCGACGACCTCCTCCCGGTGGACTTCGATCAACCCCTGCTGCACCAGGCGTTCCAGCGCGCCGTAGAGGGTGCCGGTGCGCATCCGGACGCGGCCGCCGGAGATGGCGTCCACCTCCTGGACGATCGCGTAGCCGTGGCGCGGCCGGTCCGCCAGCGCGGTCAGGAGCAGCAGGGTCGGTTCCTGCAGAGGGCGTTCCGTCATGCCGGAACCATAGGACGCTGGGCGACATATGTCGAGCGACGACCTATGAGGGTGGAGAGAGCCGCGGCGGGGGAGCGGCACCCGCCTGCGGGCAAGGGGAAGGAGTGCGCCCTACCGGCCCTCGGCGGCGCCCCCGGAGGAGGTCCTGGCTGCGGCGCCGGCTGCCCGGCGACGATGCCCGGCCAGTTCGAACCCGGCGAGACACCAGCCGGCCAGGTTCAGGGGGAAGGCGAACCACTCCGCCGGCCAGGTGATACCGACCGACCGCAGCAGACTCAGCGCGGCCGCCGTCGCGAACAGGCATGCGGGCAGGGCCCTGCGGAACGCCGGCAGCCCGGCGATCCGCCACACCAGCACGGACAGCCGGACGTCGAGTGCGACCAGCCCCAGTAGCAGGACTGCGACCAGCAGGATCTCCACGGCACACCTCACAGGCCCGGGCGGGCCCCGATCGGCCGGTGGTGATCGTACCGGGGCGCCGGGCGGAGTGCCGGAACGGCCGGGGCCGGGGCGGGGGCGGGGTGCGGGGGAAACCCCGCCCCCGCCCCGGCGGGACTCGCCGTCGGCCGCCGGCCGCCGGCCGCCGAAGGTCAGCGGTAGTTGACGAACTGCACCGCGAAGTCGAGGTCCTTGCCCTTGAGCAGGGCGATGACGGCCTGGAGGTCGTCACGGCTCTTGGAGCTCACCCGGAGCTCCTCGCCCTGGATCTGCGCCTTGACGCCCTTGGGGCCCTCGTCGCGGATGATCTTCGAGACCTTCTTGGCGTTCTCCTGGGAGATGCCCTCCTGGATCGACGCGAAGATCTTGTACTCCTTGCCGGAGGCCTGCGGCTCCCCGGTGTCCAGCGCCTTCAGCGAGATCCCGCGCTTGACCAGCTTGGTCTCGAAGACGTCCAGGACGGCCTTGACCCGCTCCTCGGAGTTGGCCCGCATCTCGATCTTCTCGCCCGACCAGGCGATGGAGGCGCCCACGTTCTTGAAGTCGTAGCGCTGGGAGATCTCTCGCGCCGCCTGGTTGAGGGCGTTGTCGACCTCCTGCCGCTCGACCTTCGAGACGATGTCGAAACTGGAGTCGGCCATGTGAACTTGGCTCCTCGCTCGTAGTAGTCAGGGGCGGCCCGGGACACGGGACGCCGGAGCAAGCCTAGCCATCGCGGTCATGATCGACCTGTGATCAACAGGGTGGCGGAGCACCCCCCGGGATCGGGTATCGTTTACGTCGTTGCCACGGAGCACCACGCACCGAGCAGCGTCCCCGGCGGGTTGCCCGAGCGGCCAAAGGGAGCAGACTGTAAATCTGTCGGCTTACGCCTACGCAGGTTCGAACCCTGCACCCGCCACACCAGGGAAGCGCCCCTGACCAGCAGAAATGCGGTCAGGGGTGTTTCTTTTCGTGCCCGCGGGAGGGGTGGTCGCGCCCGCGTCGTCCCATCCGCGTCGTCCCACCCGGTGCCGCCCGGATCGAGGTCCGGAACGGCCTGCCGTCCGGCGCCGCGCCGTACCGTCCGGCTCGCCCCGTGCTTCCGGCCCGCGCCGGTCCTCGGCCGTGTCTCCCGCAGCCGCAGTCGCGGCACGCCCCGGCTCCGGCGGGTCGCGTCGCAGTCCCGGACCTGAGGCCGGATTTCGCCTCACCGGGTCTCGAAACACCAGGTCAGTGACGTGATTTGGTTGTTCCCGTCCCGATCTGTGCCGACGGCCACAGCGAATGCGGTACGCATGGGCTCATACTGAGCCATGACAAAGCCCGCGGCACCGAAGCGTCATCTGCCCACCAGCCCCTTCAAAGCCCCGGTCGCGCCGGCTCCCAAGCACTTCGCCGTGGGCGACCAGGTCACCCATGACGTGCACGGCCTCGGCCGGGTGATCGGCATCGAAGACGGAGTCGCGGTGCTTGTGGATTTCGGCCCGGCACAGATGCGGATCCTGAGCCCGTACGCCAAGATGACCAAGCTGTAGGACCGCTGTGCCCGGTCACGGCACACCAGGTCCCGTCAGGGACCTGTGACGAAAGGCAGACCCCTCATCGACTCGACGTCGCTGTTCTCCGCCCTGGAAGGGCAACCCCGCCGTTCCGCCGCGGTGTCACCGCCTCCGACGACGCAACCCTTCCGGGCCCCGGACTTCGGAGAGGACGAGTTCCTCTGGTCCGAGGACGAACAGGTACCCGCCCCGAGCGCGCGTGCGACGCGGCACAGGGCCGCCTAGCGCGGGTTCGAACCCGCCCCCGCCATGCTGGGGCAACGGCCCCTGACCGGTGCAAACGGTCAGGGGCCGTTCGCATGCCCGACAACCCCGGCGCCCCGGGATACCCCGGTGTTCCCCGCGGGACCGGGCACGATTCCCGGTAGGCCGGCGGAGCGGCTCCGGCCGCCGTGCCGTGCCGCGTGCGCGGGCCGCATGCGCGGGCCGCATGCGGGCCGGGCGGACGGCACCGGCCACCGGGACACGCCGCCCTTGCCGGGCATAGCCTGAAAGTGTCCTTTATTGCCCGGATTCTTCGGGAGGCGTCATGACGTTCGTCCAAGTCATCGACTGCAGGACCAACAAGGTCGACGAGTTGAACAAGCTGATGGACCACTGGGTCGAAGCGACCCGGGGCAAGCGGACGGCCACCCACTCCATGGTGGGCCGGGACCGCTCCGACCCCACGCACGTCGTCGAGATCGTGGAATTCCCCTCGTACGAGGAGGCGATGAGGAACTCGCACCTGCCTGAGACCGACCGGATCTTCCAGGAGCTGGTGGCGGCCTGCGACGAGGCGCCCAGGTTCACCGACCTCGAAGTCCTCCGCGACGAGCAGCTGAACAAGGCCGTGGTCCGTCGCTTCTTCGAGAAGGTCGCCAACGAGCGGGACCTCGACGCGGTGGACGACCTGTGCACCGCCGACTACAGGCACCACGACCCCTCCATGTCCTCGTACGACCTCGGGGCCGAGCAGGCCAAGCAGGAGTACCGGGAGTTCCTGGAGGCGTTCGAGCAGACCTTCACCGTCGAGAGCCTGACGGCCGAGGGGGACACGGTGTGCGCGCGGCTGACCTACGAGGGCCGCCACGTCGGGGCGTACCGGGGCATGCAGCCCACCGAGCGGGAGATCTCCAGCACCTGCCAGGCCACCTTCCGCCTCGAGGGAGGCAGGATCGCGGAGAGCTGGTGGAACTCGGACGACCTGGGTGTGATCAAGCAGTTGGGCGTCTACGCGAGCTAGCCCCGCGGCCCGGCGGTCCGGCAGGCGAGCCGCCGGACCGCCGGGTCGTCCGCGGCCGCCCGGAGCAGGTCGCGCGGTGACGCGTCGGGCGGGACGACGAGGCCGAAGGGCAGGTGGGCGTCGTCCGGACGGTCCGTCACCTGTCCGGCGCAGGCCAGCGGGTCGTGGGCGATGTGGGCGGCGGTCCGCAGGCAGTTCCACTCCAGCGGGCCGGCCCGGACCCGCCGGTCCCGGGAGGCGAGCGGGCCGAGTACCCGCAGCGACTCGGCCACTGCCCGGCCGACGTCCCGGTGGTCCACGGAAGGCATGCGAGAACTCTTCCGGCGGCGCGGGCCGTCGGCAACCCCGCCCGCGGGCACGCGCCTTGCCGCCGGGCGGCCCCTCGGGCACGCGCCGGACCGTCGGGGGAGTAGTCCGAATGGTTCCCTTTGATCAGCTGTGCAAGGGTTTGGGCGAGGCGGTGCGGAACGGGCGACGGCGGCCCGTCCGCAGCGGGCCCCGGGAACAACTTCTTGTCACCGTTCGGAGGATGGACATGAGTCGGAACACGGTTGCACGGGCGATGCACGACGTGGGGCTGGCCGCGTGGTTCGGCGGCTCGCTGATGGGCGCGGTCGGGCTGAACGGCGCCGCGGCGCGCGTGGGCGACCCCGAGCAGCGCGCGGGGATCGCCGCCGACGGCTGGGCGTGCTGGACACCGTGGAGCGCGGTCGCGATCGCCGTCCACCTGGTGGGCGCGAGCGGGCTGACGGGGGCCAACCGGCACCGGATCGTCGGGCAGCGGGGCGTGGCCGCCAACACCGCGGCCAAGGGCGCGCTGACGGCGGCCGCGCTGGTGGCCACGGCCGTCAGCAGGGTCAAGGGCAAGGTGGTCGAGAAGGGCGCCGAGGAGGGCGGAGGCTTCCCCGCCGAGGGCGTGACCGAGCCGGACGCGCTGACGCCCCGCCCGCAGGCCCAGTCGCAGCAGGCGCTGAAGGTGCTGCAGTGGACCGTGCCCGCGCTGACCGGCGGGCTGCTGGTGCTCTCGGCCCTCCACGGCGAGCAGCAGCGCCCCTCCGAGGTGGTGCGCGGCATGGCCCGCCGGGCGACGCACGTCCTGCACTGAGGCGCCGGGCGGAACGGTCCCGGACGACGACGGCGGCAGCGGGGGAGAAGGGGAGGCCGGGCGTGCAGACGTTCCTGCCGTACGCGGACTTCGCCGAGACGGCCCGGGTGCTCGACCCCGGGCGCCTGGGCAAGCAGCGCGTGGAGGCGCTGCAGGTGCTGCGCGGCCTGGTCGTCCCCGGCTACGGGTGGCGCCGCCACCCGGCGGTGCTGATGTGGACCGGGTACGAGGAGGCGCTGGTGCGCTACGGCCTGGACATCTGCGCCCGCTGGTGCGAGGAGGGGCGGCGGGACACCTGCGCCGCCACCCTGCGCGCCGACCTCGCCGCGCACGTCGGCCTCACCGAGGTGCGCGGCCGGGCCGCCCTCGCCCGCGCCGGCGAACTGCCGCCGTGGCTGGGGGACCCCGGCTTCCACCTCAGCCACCGGTCGTCGCTGGTCCGCAAGGCCCCGGAGCACTACCGCCGGTTCTTCCCCGACGTGCCGGACTCCCTGCCGTACGTGTGGCCCGTCTCCGACCGCCCGGGGCGCGTCCGGCCGAACGGGCGGTGAACTCCCGGCGCCTTCGATGAACCTTCAATTGCCGGTGGGCGAAGGGGGCTCCGCCCCGCGCCGGCCGCCGCTACCTTCCTCGCACCGAGCATCCGTTCGAGAAGTGGGGTCGGCCGCCGCAGTGGACACCGCCAACACGCTCCTGTCCTTCCTCACCGGGCTGGTGGGCCTCCTCACGGCCCTCCAGGCGTACGGGGGGCTGCGCAAGAAGATCGCCTTCCGGGTGCAGCTGGACGCACCCGTCGTCCCCCACGAGGCCCGCGGCCTGGTGAAGCTGTCGCTGCTGCAGGACGGCCAGGAACTGCCCCGCGTCTCGCAGGTCCTGCTCCGGGTGGAGAACACCAGCCTCTTCGACATCGAGCGGGGCGACTTCCAGGAGCGGCTGGGCTTCACCTTCCCCGGCCGGACGGTCGTCGGCGTCAGCGTGACGGAGGGAGCCTCCAGGGAAAGGGTCGGCCGGGAGCTGCACTTCTCCGGGGACCAGCTGTGGCTGCCCGAGATGCAGCTCAACCGGCGCGACCACATCAAGCTCCTCGTCCTCGTCACCGGCGAGGGGAACGAGGTGGAGGCCAGGGGCCACATCGCCGGGGGCACGGTGGTCCGTGACAACCGGCGCCGCGACTCGCGGCGCCGCTGGCCGCTGGCGGTCGGCGCCTGCCTGGTGGTCCTGTCCGTGGTGGCGCTGTTCGTGCCGGGGCTCGGCCGCGGCCGGACGGCGGAGGCGGCCGGGCCGTGCGCCGCGGGCCGCCTCAAGATCACCGGTTCCAGCGCGTTCAGCCAGGTGGCCGAGGAACTCGCCGAGGAGTACCGGGCCGTCTGCCCGGAGGCGCAGGTCGAGATCGAGCCCACCGGCAGCCTGGACGGGCTGCGCGGGCTCGAGGAGCTCGGCGGTTCGGACGCCGACCCCTCCGGCCGGATCTCCGTCTCCGACGGCCCGGCGGCATCCGGATTCCACCTCAACGGCCACCCGGTCGGGGTGGCCATCTTCAGCGTCGTGGTGAACCAGGGGACGGGCGTCCACGACCTCACCCTGGACCAGATACGGGGCGTCTACTCGGGGAAGTGGACGAACTGGAACCAGCTCGGCGGCAACAACCAGCGGATCTCGGTCGTCAGCCGGGGCTCGGAGTCGGGGACCCGCCGGGTGTTCGAGAACAAGGTGCTCGGCGGGGTGGAGCCCGCCGTCTCCTCGGACGACTGCGACCGGCGGGACCGCAGCCCGCGGGCCGCGGTGCTGCGCTGCGAGCGCGGCGGGACCGGGAAACTGCTCACGGAGATCAACGGCAACCCCGGGGCCGTCGGCTACACCGAGATGTCCTCCGCCCACCGGTACCCCAACGTCTCCCCGGTGCAGATCGAGGGCCGCGACCCGGCGATCGAGCCGATCAGGCAGGGCGCCTACCCCTACTGGACGGTGGAGTACTTCTACACCTACGGCACCCCGGAGGAGGACTCCCGGGCCGGGGCGTTCCTCGCCTGGACGAACACCGACACGGCCAAGAACATCCTGCGCAGCTACGGCTACGTCCCCTGCGTCGACCGCGACACCGACCTGACGGAGAGCCTGTGCCGGCCGGAGAGCGAGAAGCCCGACCCTGGACAGGAGGCGCAGGGGGCGCAGGGGGAGGAGTAGGCGCCGCGAAGGAGCAGCGCAGCGGTGCGCCCCGGCTGCACCGCCCCCGGCCCCCGGCGCGCCCCGGCCCCCGGCGCGCCCCGGCCCCCGGCGCGCCCCGGCCCCCGGCGCGCCCCGGCCCCCGGAGCGCCCCGGGTGCCGGCGGGGGCCGGCGTCCGGGGCGCTCCGCAGCGGGTCAGCCGCGTCCGGAGCCCGCGGCGGCCACGGCATCGGCCACCGGGACGTCGCCGCCGACCAGTTCCAGCGTCAGGCCCGCCGAGGCGCCCCCGTCGGCGAGCAGCGCGGCGAGCACCGCGGCCACGTCGTCGCGCGTGACCTCGCCGTACCCGGTGTGCCCGGCCAGCGCCACGCGGCCCGTCCCGGGGTCGTCGGTGAGCCGCCCCGGCCGCAGCACGGTCCAGTCCAGGCCCTCGCGGGCCCGCACGTCGGCGTCGGCCTCGCCCTTGGCCCGCAGGTAGGCGGCGAAGACGGCGTCGGTGCCGGCCGACGGGTCGGTGTCCGCTCCCATGGAGGAGACGATCACGTACCGCCGCACCCCGGCGCGTTCCGCCGCGTCGGCGAAGAGCACCGCCGCGCCGCGGTCCACGGTCTGCTTGCGTTCCGCCCCGCTGCCGGGCCCGGCCCCCGCGGCGAAGACGACGGCGTCCGCGCCCTCCAGGTGGCCGGCCACCTCCTCCACGGAGGCCTTCTCCAGGTCGCACACCACCGGTTCCGCACCGGCGGCGCGCAGGTCGTCGGCCTGGTCCGGGTTGCGGATGATCCCGGCCGCCTCGTCCCCGCGCCCGGCGAGCAGCCGCTCCAGCCGAAGCGCGATCTGTCCGTGTCCTCCAGCGATCACAATGCGCATGCTTCCGACGGTACGTGACGGTGCGTCCCGGGCGCGTGCCGAGACGTGGCGGGCCCCGCCCGGGCGGCGCCCGGCCGGGGCCGGCCTCAGTCGGCGGGCTCCTCTCCGGTGCGGACCTGCCTCGGCAGGTCCAGGCCGGTGGTGTCGGTGTACTCCCGGACCGCGCTGGTACGGCTGACCACCCGCCCCCGGTGGACGACGACCCTGCTGTACGCGGGCGCGAGAGCCTCCCCCAGGCCGGTGGCCCGGACGGCGAGCAGCTCCGCCGGGAAGCCCGCCTCCACCCGCACCCGCGGCAGTCCCATGACCTCCCTGGCGCGGGTCGACACCGCCTCGTAGGCCCGCGCGGGGTCCAGCCCGCCCCAGGAGGCCAGCAGGAACGCCGCCTCCAGCGGGTCGCCGCGCCCCACCGGGTTGGCCGGGTCGCGCACCGCGCCGCTGCCGGCCGCCACCCGCACGCCCGCCGCGTGCAGCAGCCGCACCGGCAGCAGCGGGCCGCCCACCCCGTGCTCGGTGCCGCCGCAGCCGCCCTGCGGAAGGCAGACGACCGAGACGCCCGCCGCGGCCAGCGCGTCCGCGGCCCGGGCCGCCTGCTCGCCCGTCATGCGGCCCAGCCCCCCGCACGGCCCCACCGTCACCCCGGGGCGCAGGCCGCCGGCCATCGCCGCCAGGCGGGAGAGGCGCCCGGGCTCCCCGGCGTCGGTGTGCAGGTCCACCGGGCAGCCGAACTCCGCCGCCACGCCCAGGACGGCCTCGGTGTACCCGGAGGGGTCGGGGTCCACGTCGGGGCAGCCGCCGACCACCGTCGCGCCCATCTTCAGCGCGTCGCGGAGCAGGGCCAGGCCCTCGGCGCCGGCCGAGCCGGTGAGCAGCCTGGGGACGGCCACGGCGGTGAGGTCGACCAGGCCGTGCAGCTTCCGCCGGGCCTGCAGGACGGCCTCCATGGTTCGCAGCCCCTTGACGTCGCCGATGCGCACGTGGGTGCGGACGGCGGTGGCGCCGTGGCCGAGCTGGAGCAGCGCGGCCTCGGTGACCCGCCGCTGCACGGCCGTGGCCGTCTCGGACGGCGGGCCGTCCCCGTGGGCGGTGAAGGCGCTGTCGAGGTGGGCGTGGGGCTCGGCCGGTGCGGGCAGGAGCAGGTAGCCCCGCAGCCCGACGAGTGCCTGCCGCCCCTCGGCGGCCAGGCTGCCGGCCGTGCCCACGGCTTCGATCCGGCCGCCCCCCAGCCGCACGTCGACGGTCCGCCCGTCGGCGAGCCGGGCGCCGGAGAGCACCAGGGTCCCGGTCTCGGGAAGGTCCTGCCCCGGGCTGCGTTCCGAGGGGTCGTCGGACCGCCGGCTGTCGGGCATCGCGCTCCTCCGGGTCGGTTCGTCGGGCGGCGCGCGGTGTCGCGCGTGATCACGCTGAGTGAGCCTAGGGCGCGGCGGCCCGGTCGGCGCGCAGGAGCCGATTAGTCGTACCAACGTGGTCCGGGGGCGGGCCGGGCGGCCCCGCCGGGCCCCTGCCGGGGAGCGGGCGGGGAGCGGGCGGAACGGATTTCACGTTCGGCGGGGAACCGTGTAATGTCTTCCTCGCTCGCCCCAATAGCTCAGTCGGCAGAGCGTCTCCATGGTAAGGAGAAGGTCTACGGTTCGATTCCGTATTGGGGCTCTGGTGGATCGTGATCCCGCCGAAAGGCGGGGGATCGCCCACCGTGGCGGTGTAGCTCAGTCGGTAGAGCAAGCGGCTCATAATCGCTGTGTCACCGGTTCAAGTCCGGTCACCGCTACCCCGCGTAGCCGATTGTGGGGTTACACTCCCGATCGGCTACTCTTGTCTGCGTTCATCGTCTTTTCCAGGAAGGCACTCCAGTGGCTGCCACCGACGTTCGCCCCAAGATCACGCTGGCCTGCGTGGAGTGCAAGGAGCGGAACTACATCACCAAGAAGAACCGGCGCAACGACCCGGACCGTCTTGAGATGAAGAAGCACTGCCCGCGCTGCAACTCGCACACGGCGCACCGCGAAACGCGCTGATCCAGGCCCTACTGTGAGGCCGTCCCCGTACCGGGGGCGGCCTTGCGGTGTTGCTCCGGCTCCGGATTCGCGCCGCGGCCCCGGGCCCGACCGCGCCGAGCCGCCCCCGCCACCCGCCGTCAGTACCCGCCGGTGACGAGCACCGGCCACGTCGAGGAGCGCAGCCATGCCGCTGGACCAGTCCTTCGTGGGGCGGAGCTACCCGCCCACCGCCCCCTACGAGGTGGGCCGGGAGAAGATCCGGGAGTTCGCCGAGGCCGTGGGGGATGCCAACCCCGCGTACACCGACGCGGAGGCGGCCAAGGCCCTCGGCCACCCGGACGTGATCGCCCCGCCCACCTTCCCGTTCGTCATCACCTACCGCGCCGCCGGACAGGTCGTCGCCGACCCCGAGCTGGGGCTGGACTACAGCCGGGTGGTGCACGGGGACCAGAGGTTCGCGTACACCCGCCCGGTGCGGGCCGGCGACCGCCTGTCGGTGACGGTGACCATCGACTCCATCAAGTCCCTGGCGGGCAACGACGTCCTCTCCGTCCGCGGGGAGGTCCACGACGACTCGGGCGAGCACGTGGTGACCGCGTACATGACGCTGGTCTCCCGCGCGCCGGAAGGGGAGTGACCATGGCCGCGAGGATCGCCTTCGACGACGTCGAGGTCGGCACCGAACTGCCCGCGCAGACGTTCCCGGTGACCCGCGCCGCACTGGTGCGGTACGCGGGCGCGTCCGGGGACTTCAACCCCATCCACTGGAACGAGCGGTTCGCCCGGCAGGTCGGACTGCCCGACGTGATCGCCCACGGCATGTTCACCATGGCCGAGGCGGTCCGCGTGGTCACCGACTGGACCGGCGACCCGGGCGCGGTCGTCGAGTACGGGGTGCGCTTCACCAAGCCGGTCGTGGTCCCGGACGACGACGCCGGCACCGCGGTCGAGGTCTCCGCCAAGGTCGCCGCCAAGCTGGAGGACGGCCTGGTCCGCGTGGACCTCCTGGCCACCTGCGGCGGGCAGAAGGTCCTGGGGATGTCCCGCGCCGTCGTCCGGCTGGCCTGACCCCGCCTGCCGAGGCCGCCGACCTGCCGAGGCCGCCGACCTGCCGAGGCCGCCGACCCGCCGAGGCCGCCGACCCGCCGAGGCCGCCGACCCGCCGAGGCCGGCGAGCCCGCGAGGCCGACGATCCGCCCCGCTGCCCGTCCGGTGCCGCGCACCGGGCGGGTAGCGCGGTGTGAGGGGGCCCGTACTCTTGAGCGCGTGCAGGAACTCCACGACGCCCCGCTCGCCCCGCTGACCACCTTCCGGCTCGGCGGCCCGGCCGCCCGCCTGATCACCGCCACCACCGACGACGAGGTCGTCGCCGCAGTCCGCGAGGCGGACGCGGCGGGCACCCCGCTGCTGGTCGTCGGCGGCGGCAGCAACCTCGTCGTCGGGGACGACGGCTTCCCCGGCACCGTCCTCAAGGTCGCCACCACCGGCTTCGAGCTCGACGGCACCTCCCTCGAGCTCGCCGCCGGCGAGGTGTGGACCGACGCCGTCGCCCGCACCGTCGAGGCCGGACTGGCCGGCGTCGAGTGCCTGTCCGGCATCCCTGGGTCGGCCGGCGCCACCCCGATCCAGAACGTGGGCGCCTACGGCCAGGAGGTCTCCTCCACCGTCACCGAGGTCGTCGCCTGGGACCGCAGGGAGGGCGAGAAGGTCGTCGTCGCCGGGGCCGACTGCGGCTTCGCCTACCGCCACAGCCGCTTCAAGGCCGACCCCTCCCGCTACGTCGTGCTGCGGGTCCGCTTCGGGCTGGAGGACGCCGACGGGATGTCCGCCCCGGTCCGGTACGCCGAGGTGGCGCGCGTCCTCGGCGTGGAGCCCGGCGACCGCGTCCCGGTCGCCACCGCCCGCGACACCGTCCTGAAGCTGCGCGCCGGCAAGGGCATGGTGCTCGACCCCCACGACCACGACACCTGGTCGGCCGGCTCCTTCTTCACCAACCCGATCCTCGAACCGGAGCAGTACGAGGCGTTCCTCGCCCGCGTCCGGGACCGCCTCGGCCCCGGGACGGTGCCGCCCGCCTACCCGGCGGGCGACGGCCGGACGAAGACCTCCGCGGCCTGGCTCATCGACCGGGCCGGCTTCACCCGGGGGTACGGCACCGGGCCGGCCCGCATCTCCACCAAGCACACCCTGGCGCTGACCAACCGCGGCGGCGCGACCACCGCGGACCTGCTGGCACTCGCCCGCGAGGTCCGCGACGGCGTCCGCGCCGCCTTCGGCGTGACCCTGGTCAACGAACCGGTGATGGTCGGCGTCACCCTGTGACGGAGCCCACCGGCCGCACCCCCCGATGACCCGCCCCCGGCGACCCGCTCCCGGCGACCGGCGTCCCCGTATGCAGGGCCGCCGGGAGGCCGGGCCGCCGGGAGGCCGGGCCCGGGTCCGTAGGGAGACGGAGCCCACCGGGGCGGGTCACTCGGGAGGGCGGGTCACAGGGAGGTGCCGTCCGCCGCCGTCACCCGGCCCGCGCGCGGGCCGCCGGTACGGCCGTCCGCGCGCTGCCCGGGCACCGGCTCCCCCGCGGACGCACCGGAGGCACCGCGCGCACCGGACGCCCCGGGCTCCCGTGCCAGCCAGTCGTCGATCCCGGTCAGCAGCCGGTCCCGCACGTCCTGCGGCGCCCTGGAGGCGCGCACCGACTGCCGCGCCAGCTCCGCCAGCTCCTCGTCGGTGAAGGCGTGGTGCTCCCGCGCCAGCCCGTACTGGGCGGCCAGGCGCGACCCGAACAGCAGCGGGTCGTCCGCGCCCAGGGCCATCGGCACCCCGGCGTCCCACAGGGTCCGCAGCGGCACGTCCCCCGGCTTCTCGTAGACGCCCAGGGCGACGTTGGAGGCCGGGCACACCTCGCAGGTGACCTGCGCCTCGGCCAGCCGCTCCAGCAGCCGCGGGTCCTCCGCCGCCCGCACGCCGTGCCCGATCCGGTCGGCGCCCAGGTCGTCCAGGCAGTCGTGCACGCTCGGCGCCCCCGCCAGCTCCCCGCCGTGCGGGGCGGCCAACAGCCCGGCGTCCCGGGCGATCGCGAACGCCCGGTCGAAGTCCCGCGCCATCCCGCGGCGCTCGTCGTTCGACAGCCCGAAGCCGATCACGCCGCGGTCGGCGTAGCGTGCCGCCAGGCGTGCCAGGGTGCGCGCCTCCAGCGGGTGCTTGGTCCGGTTCGCCGCGACCACCACGCCGATCCCCACCCCGGTGGCCCGCGAGGCGTCCTCCACCGCCTCCAGGACGGTCTCCAGCGCCGGGATCAGCCCGCCCAGCCGGGGCGCGTACGAGGTCGGGTCCACCTGGATCTCCAGCCAGCCCGAGCCGTCCGCCGCGTCCTCCTGGGCGGCCTCCAGCACCAGCCGCCGGATGTCCTCGGGGGTGCGCAGCACGGACCGCGCGACGTCGTACAGCCGCTGGAAGCGGAACCAGCCGCGCTCGTCGGTGGCCCGCAGCCGGGGGGGTTCCCCGGACGAGAGGGCCTCCGGCAGGTGCACGCCGTGGTGGTCGGCCAGCTCCAGCAGGGTGCCCGGGCGCATGGAGCCGGTGAAGTGCAGGTGAAGGTGGGCCTTGGGCAGCAGCCTCACATCGCGGTGGGGTCGTTCCATGAACGGATACTGCCGCATGCCGGCGGCGCGCGGGTACCGGCATGCCGTGCGGCGCCCGGTCCGCGGGCGGGCTCGGGGCCCCGGACCCCGGGTCCGGCGCCTTCCGGCGCGCCCGCCGCCCGCCGGGGCGGTGCCCGGCCCGCGGACGCGGCCCGGCGCGCCCGGCGCGTCCCCCCGGCGCGCGGCGCGCGGAACGGACGCGGAGGAGCCCCCGGCCGCGGCGGCCGGGGGCTCCCCGTGCGGCCCCCGGTCCCGGGGGCGGGGCGGACGGCGGGGTCAGTCCCGCGCCTCGCCCAGCAGCTTCTGCAGCCGCGACACGCCCTCGACCAGGTCCTCGTCGCCCAGCGCGTAGGACAGCCGCAGGTATCCCGGGGTGCCGAAGGCCTCGCCGGGCACCACCGCGACCTCGGCCTCCTCCAGGATCAGCTCGGCCAGCTCCACCGAGGTGGCCGGGCGGCGGCCCCGGATCTCCTTGCCCAGCAGGCCCTTCACCGACGGGTACGCGTAGAAGGCGCCCTCCGGCTCGGGGCACTGCACGCCGGGGATCTCGTTGAGCATCCGCACGATCGTCTTCCGCCGCCGGTCGAACGCGGTGCGCATCTCCGCGACCGCCTCCAGGTCCCCGGAGACCGCCGCGAGCGCCGCGGCCTGCGCCACGTTGCTGACGTTGGAGGTGGCGTGGGACTGCAGGTTGGTGGCGGCCTTGACCACGTCCTTGGGGCCGATCACCCAGCCCACCCGCCAGCCGGTCATCGCGTAGGTCTTGGCCACGCCGTTGACCACGATGCACTTGTCGGCCAGCTCGGGCACGAGCACCGGCATCGAGTGGAACGAGGCGTCGCCGTAGACCAGGTGCTCGTAGATCTCGTCGGTGAGCACCCACAGGCCGTGCTCGGCGGCCCAGCGGCCAACGGCCTCGATCTGCTCCCTGGAGTAGACCGCGCCGGTCGGGTTGGACGGGGAGACGAACAGCAGCACCTTGGTGTTCTCGGTGCGCGCGGCCTCCAGCTGCTCCACGGAGACGCGGTAGCCGGTGGTCTCGTCGGCGACCACCTCGACCGGCACGCCGCCGGCCAGCCGGATCGACTCCGGGTAGGTGGTCCAGTACGGGGCGGGCACGATGACCTCGTCGCCCGGGTCCAGGATCGCGGCGAAGGCCTCGTAGATGGCCTGCTTGCCGCCGTTGGTCACCAGCACCTGGGACGGCTCGATCTCGTAGCCGGAGTCGCGCCGGGTCTTCTCGACGATGGCGGCCTTCAGCTCGGGCAGGCCGCCGGCGGGGGTGTAGCGGTGGAACTTCGGGTTGCGGCACGCCTCGACCGCCGCCTCGACGATGTAGCCGGGGGTCGGGAAGTCCGGCTCGCCGGCACCGAAGCCGATGACGGGACGGCCGGCCGCCTTGAGCGCCTTCGCCTTGGCGTCCACGGCGAGCGTCGCGGACTCGGAGATGGCGCCGATGCGGGCCGAGACCCGGCGGTCGGTGGCTGACTTGGGGGAGGGGGTAGCAGCGCTCATGACTGCATCGTCCCAGACCCGGGCCCGCACGGCCGCAGGGGTTTGCGAAGAGTCCGGGGAAGGGCGGCGGGGGACCTCGGGGAGGCGGCGGAGGGAGGCTCCGGGGGCCTCCGGAGGGGCTTCCCGGGAGTCCTCCCGAGGGTCCTTCGGAGGGCTCGGGGAGATCTTGTGCAGCAACCTGTTCGACGGGCGGGCCCGGAACCACGTACACTCACACGTCGTTGGCCCCGACCAACAGCGTGGTGCCCGCGTACGGCGTGCGAGGGTGCGGATGCGGTAGGTTGGGGAAAGCAAAGGGTCGTAGCTCAATTGGTAGAGCACCGGTCTCCAAAACCGGCGGTTGGGGGTTCGAGTCCCTCCGGCCCTGCTACACGCATCTTCACCAGGGTGCGTGCACGTGTTCGACATGCACACCGCCGTGCGGCTGCCCCGGGCGCGGCACGGTCACGACCCGGATTCAGGTGAGGACGAGTGACGGAAGCCACGGGCTCCACCGCGACGCCTGAGAGTGGTCGGCCCGACGACGACCTCGAGCCGGACGCGCCCAGGAAGGCCCGCCGCGGCGGCAAGCGCAAGAAGAAGGGCCCGATGGCCCGCCTTGCCACCTTCTACCGCCAGATCGTCGCCGAGCTCCGCAAGGTCGTCTGGCCCACGCGCAGTGATCTGGTCACGTACACCACCGTGGTGATCGTCTTCGTTGTGATCATGATCGGCCTCGTGACTGTGATTGACTTGGGATTCAGCAAGGTCGTTTCGTACGTATTCGGCTGATCCCACTCGTTCCACCCCTTGAAGCCAGGAAGAAGCAGCCACCGTGTCTGACCCGAACCTGTACGACGACGCCGAGACCGTCGAGCAGACGGCCGAGGCCGCGGACGAGCAGGCGGCGGCTGTGGAGCCGGCGCAGGAGTCCCTCTCCACCGACGAGACCGGTCCGGAAGCGGCCGAGGACGTCGAGCAGGACGAGGACGCAGAGCAGGCCGAGGACGAGGGCGAGCAGGAAGAGGCGCCCGCCGCCGACCCGGTCGCGGAGTTCCGCGAGTCGCTGCGCAACAAGCCCGGCGAGTGGTACGTGATCCACACCTACGCCGGCTACGAGAACCGCGTGAAGTCCAACCTGGAGTCGCGCGCCGTCTCGCTCAACGTCGAGGACTACATCTTCCAGGCCGAGGTGCCGCAGGAGGAGGTCGTCCAGATCAAGAACGGCGACCGCCGCACCGTCCGCCAGAACAAGCTCCCCGGCTACGTGCTGGTCCGCATGGACCTGACGAACGAGTCCTGGGGCGTGGTGCGCAACACCCCCGGCGTCACCGGCTTCGTGGGCAACGCCTACGACCCGTACCCGCTGACCCTGGACGAGGTCGTCCGGATGCTCGCGCCCGAGGTCGAGGAGCAGGCCGCGGCCGCCGGCGAGGGCGGCGAGGCCGCACCGAAGCGCAAGGTCGAGGTCCAGGTACTGGACTTCGAGGTCGGCGACTCGGTCACCGTCACCGACGGCCCCTTCGCCACCCTCCAGGCGACGATCAACGAGATCAACGCCGACTCCAAGAAGGTCAAGGGTCTCGTGGAGATCTTCGGCCGGGAGACGCCGGTGGAGCTCTCCTTCGACCAGATCCAGAAGAACTGATCGAACCCCCTCTTCCGTCCAGGTCAGACAGGCTCCCGAGCCCTGTCTGACCTGCTCGGTTTCTGGCCGCACCGGTATACCCGTTATCGTTGTGCGGTATGCCTTCGTCCGGGAGAAATCCGGCGAGGGCGGAACACCTCTCGACACAGGACCCGGAGAGAGTCATGCCTCCCAAGAAGAAGAAGGTCACGGGGCTCATCAAGCTCCAGATCAACGCCGGCGCGGCCAACCCGGCCCCGCCGGTCGGCCCGGCGCTGGGCCAGCACGGCGTCAACATCATGGAGTTCTGCAAGGCCTACAACGCCGCGACCGAGTCGCAGCGCGGCATGGTCGTGCCGGTGGAGATCACGGTCTACGAGGACCGCTCCTTCACCTTCGTGACGAAGACCCCGCCGGCCGCCAAGCTGATCCTCAAGGCCGCGGGCGTGGACAAGGGCTCCGGCGAGCCGCACACCAAGAAGGTCGCGAAGATCACCCGCGACCAGGTGCGCGAGATCGCCACCACCAAGATGCCCGACCTGAACGCCAACGACCTGGACGCCGCGGAGAAGATCATCGCGGGTACCGCCCGGTCCATGGGCGTCACCGTCGAGGGCTGAACCAGCCCCGCAGGCATCCCGTGGCAGGGCCATGCGCGGCCCGGACCACGACTCCGACACGAAAAAACCTGGAGCAGTTGTGAAGCGCAGCAAGAGCCTCCGCGCCGCGGACGCCAAGATCGACCGGGCGCGTCTGTACGCCCCGCTCGAGGCCGTCCGCCTGGCCAAGGAGACCGCCACCACCAAGTTCGACTCCACCGTCGAGGTCGCCATGCGTCTGGGTGTGGACCCGCGCAAGGCCGACCAGATGGTCCGCGGCACCGTGAACCTCCCGCACGGCACCGGCAAGACCGCCCGGGTCCTGGTCTTCGCGACCGGTGACCGTGCTGCGGCCGCGGAGGCCGCCGGAGCCGACATCGTCGGCTCGGACGAACTGATCGACGAGGTCGCCAAGGGCCGTCTCGACTTCGACGCCGTCGTCGCGACCCCGGACCTCATGGGCAAGGTCGGCCGCCTGGGCCGCGTGCTCGGTCCGCGTGGCCTGATGCCGAACCCGAAGACCGGCACCGTGACCCCGGACGTGGCCAAGGCCGTGACCGAGATCAAGGGCGGCAAGATCGAGTTCCGCGTCGACAAGCACTCGAACCTGCACTTCATCGTGGGCAAGGTGTCCTTCGGTGAGCAGCAGCTCGTCGAGAACTACGCGGCGGCGCTGGAGGAGATCCTCCGTCTGAAGCCGTCCGCCGCCAAGGGCCGCTACATCAAGAAGGCCGTCATCTCCACCACGATGGGTCCGGGCGTGCAGATCGACCCGAACCGCACCCGCAACCTCCTCGTCGAGGAGGAGGCCGGCGTCTGACGACGCCGTCCCGCCGCAGGCATCACGGGCCGGGCTCGACTCCCCCAGGGGAGCCGGGCCCGGCCCCTTGCGTGTCCCCGGGGCGTTCCCGGCGCCCTCGTGCGCCCGACCGGCAGTCGGGTGCCCTTCCCGGGCCTTCCCGGGGACCCCGCGAAGGCCTCCCGAGGGCCTTCCGGGGCGCCGGGGGGCGGGCCGGGGACGGCCCGGCACGGGCGGATTTGCCTGTTCGCGGGTCGTCCGCCTACTCTTGCCGACGAAGCCAAAGACCGCTGGTCGTTGCTGGGTGCCCTCGGGCGCACAGTGGCCGAAGGATCCGTTTTACGCGGGCGACCTGCGCAGGTTCACAGAGGCACCTCCCGGAGCGCGTCCATCCAGGACGTTCCGGTCGAGCTCCAGCCCCGTGCGCCTGCGCCGGGGCGTTTCGTTTTTCCCGGCCCCTTCCTTGCGTGCCCGACGTGGGCGGTCCGGCGCACGCGGCCGATCGAAAGTTCGGTCGAGGATCGCATCACCCGGAAGGAGGCCGAGGCTCATGGCGAGGCCCGACAAGGCTACCGCGGTTGCCGAGCTGACGGACAAGTTCCGCAGCTCCAATGCCGCCGTGCTGACCGAGTACCGCGGTCTCACCGTGGCGCAGCTGAAGCAGCTGCGACGCTCGCTCGGTGAGAACGCCCAGTACGCCGTGGTGAAGAACACGCTGACCAAGATTGCGGCCAACGAGGCCGGGATCAACGAGCTCGACGACCTGTTCCAGGGTCCGTCGGCCGTCGCCTTCGTCACCGGTGACCCGGTCGAGGCGGCGAAGGGTCTGCGCGACTTCGCCAGGGAGAACCCGAATCTCGTCATCAAGGGCGGTGTCCTTGAGGGCAAGGCGCTGTCCGCCGACGAGATCAAGAAGCTCGCGGACCTCGAGTCCCGCGAGGTGCTGCTCGCCAAGCTGGCCGGTGGCATGAAGGCGTCCATGGCCAAGGCCGCGGCGACCTTCCAGGCCCCGCTCTCGAAGTTCGTCCGCACCGCGGACGCCCTTCGCAGCAAGGTCGAGCAGGGCGGTGCCGGTACGCCGGCTCCCGCCGAGGCCGAGTCCGCCGAGTAGTTCCCGCTCGCGCACCGGTCGCAGCGGGCCCGTACGCCCGCCGACATGTACATCCGGCACCAGCCGACTTAGTGGAAGGACGCCATCATGGCGAAGCTCAGCAACGACGAGCTGCTCGAGGTCTTCGGTGAGATGACCCTCATCGAGCTCTCCGAGTTCGTGAAGGCCTTCGAGGAGAAGTTCGACGTCGAGGCCGCCGCCCCCGTCGCCGTCGCCGCCGCCGGTGGCGCCGCCGGTGGCGCTGCCGCCGAGGCCGTCGAGGAGAAGGACGAGTTCGACGTCATCCTCACCGGCGCCGGCGAGAAGAAGATCCAGGTCATCAAGGAGGTCCGCGCGCTGACCTCCCTCGGCCTGAAGGAGGCCAAGGACCTGGTGGACAACACCCCGAAGCCGGTCCTGGAGAAGGTCAACAAGGAGGCCGCGGACAAGGCCAAGGCCGCCCTCGAGGGCGCCGGCGCCTCCGTCGAGGTCAAGTGACCCCTGCGCCGTCCACGGCGCACTGAGTCGCTGTGCGCCTCCTCAAGGCGCGCACACGGCCGAAGGCGGCCACCCTCAGGGGTGGCCGCCTTCGGCCGTTCGTGGGGGGCGTGGAGGCGCGTTGACGCATCCTTTGGGTATGGTGATCAGCGCCCGTCCGACGGCCGGCGGCTGCCGGCTGTGAGCTTCTCCCGCAGACGGGCCCTTGACGAACGGGACGCAGCGCGCAATTCTCAGGACGCGTCGTTACATCGGTTCACCGCCCCAGGCATGGATCGAGGCGGAAGTGGGAATGCCCACGTCAGCAACGCAGGCTCGGAACCGAGGCCCGGGCCGACAACAGGTAGAGGGGATGACGATTCGGACTCCGAATCCTTCATCTGGACATCAGTGTGCCGAGTGGCTACACTGACCCTTTGCGCTGCCTGTTAGCTGCTTCCAGGCCCGTCACCGGAAGCAAGCCCGAGCTCGGTTCATGGTCGGAAACCACCCCTCATCAGGGGATTTCCCTCTCCGTGTGCAGGGCGGGACCGGTACGCGCGTAGTGAGTCCGAGCCCTCGGAAGGACCCCCTCTTGGCCGCCTCGCGCAACGCCTCGACTGCCAATACGAACACCGGCGCAAGCACCGCCCCGCTGCGCATCTCCTTTGCGAAGATCAAGGAGCCCCTCGAGGTTCCGAACCTCCTCGCGCTGCAGACCGAGAGCTTCGACTGGCTGCTCGGCAACGACGCCTGGAAGAGCAGGGTCGAGTCGGCCCTGGAGAGCGGGCAGGACGTACCCACCAAGTCCGGCCTCGAGGAGATCTTCGAGGAGATCTCCCCGATCGAGGACTTCTCCGGGTCGATGTCGCTGACCTTCCGCGACCACCGCTTCGAGCCGCCCAAGAACTCCCTCGAGGAGTGCAAGGAGCGCGACTTCACCTACGCCGCGCCGCTCTTCGTCACGGCGGAGTTCACCAACAACGAGACCGGCGAGATCAAGTCCCAGACGGTCTTCATGGGCGACTTCCCGCTCATGACCAACAAGGGCACCTTCTGCATCAACGGCACCGAGCGCGTCGTCGTCTCGCAGCTGGTGCGCTCGCCGGGCGTCTACTTCGACAGCTCCATCGACAAGACCTCGGACAAGGACATCTTCTCCGCCAAGGTCATCCCCTCCCGGGGTGCCTGGCTGGAGCTCGAGGTCGACAAGCGCGACATGGTCGGCGTCCGCATCGACCGCAAGCGCAAGCAGTCCGTCACCGTCCTGCTCAAGGCGCTCGGCTGGACCACCGAGCAGATCCTCGAGGAGTTCGGCGAGTACGAGTCCATGCGCGCCACCCTGGAGAAGGACCACACCCAGGGCCAGGACGACGCGCTGCTCGACATCTACCGCAAGCTGCGCCCGGGCGAGCCCCCCACGCGCGAGGCCGCGCAGACGCTGCTGGAGAACCTCTACTTCAACCCCAAGCGCTACGACCTGGCCAAGGTCGGACGCTACAAGGTGAACAAGAAGCTCGGCATCGACATGCCGCTCGACTCGGGCGTGCTCACCGAGCCGGACATCATCGCCACCATCAAGTACCTGGTGCAGCTGCACGCCGGCGAGACCGAGGCGGTCTCCGCCGACGGCCAGCAGATCGTGGTCGAGGTCGACGACATCGACCACTTCGGCAACCGCCGCCTGCGCAACGTCGGCGAGCTCATCCAGAACCAGGTCCGCACCGGCCTGGCCCGCATGGAGCGCGTCGTCCGCGAGCGGATGACCACCCAGGACGTCGAGGCGATCACGCCGCAGACCCTGATCAACATCCGGCCGGTCGTCGCCTCCATCAAGGAGTTCTTCGGCACCAGCCAGCTGTCCCAGTTCATGGACCAGACCAACCCGCTGTCGGGTCTGACCCACAAGCGCCGCCTGTCGGCGCTGGGCCCGGGCGGTCTGAGCCGTGAGCGGGCCGGCTTCGAGGTCCGCGACGTCCACCCCTCGCACTACGGCCGCATGTGCCCGATCGAGACCCCCGAGGGTCCGAACATCGGTCTGATCGGCTCCCTGGCCTCCTACGGCCGGGTCAACGCGTTCGGCTTCGTCGAGACCCCGTACCGCAAGGTCGTCGACGGCGTCGTCACCGACCAGGTGGACTTCCTCACCGCCGACGAGGAGGACCGCTTCGTCATCGCGCAGGCCAACGCCCCGCTGACGGACGAGAGCACCTTCGAGGAGGACCGCGTCCTGGTCCGCCGCCGCGGCGGCGAGGTCGACTACGTCCCCGGCAGCGAGATCGACTACATGGACGTCTCGCCGCGCCAGATGGTGTCGGTCGCCACCGCCATGATCCCGTTCCTCGAGCACGACGACGCCAACCGCGCGCTCATGGGGTCGAACATGATGCGCCAGGCCGTTCCGCTGATCAAGGCGGAGGCCCCGCTGGTCGGCACCGGCATGGAGTACCGCTGCGCGGTCGACGCCGGCGACGTCATCAAGGCCGAGAAGGACGGCGTGGTCCAGGAGGTCTCCGCGGACTACATCACCGTCGCCAACGACGACGCCACCTACACCACGTACCGCGTCGCCAAGTTCTCCCGCTCCAACCAGGGCACCTCCTTCAACCAGAAGGTCGTCGTGGACGAGGGCGCCCGCGTGGTGGCCGGCCAGGTGCTCGCCGACGGCCCGTCCACAGAAGAGGGCGAGATGGCCCTCGGCAAGAACCTCCTGGTGGCGTTCATGCCGTGGGAGGGCCACAACTACGAGGACGCGATCATCCTGTCGCAGCGCCTCGTGCAGGACGACGTCCTCTCCTCGATCCACATCGAGGAGCACGAGGTCGACGCCCGCGACACCAAGCTGGGCCCCGAGGAGATCACCCGGGACATCCCGAACGTCTCCGAGGAGGTCCTCGCCGACCTCGACGAGCGCGGCATCATCCGCATCGGTGCCGAGGTCGTCGCCGGCGACATCCTGGTCGGCAAGGTCACCCCCAAGGGCGAGACCGAGCTGACCCCGGAGGAGCGCCTGCTGCGCGCGATCTTCGGCGAGAAGGCCCGCGAGGTCCGCGACACCTCCCTGAAGGTGCCGCACGGCGAGACCGGCAAGGTCATCGGCGTGCGCGTCTTCGACCGCGAGGAGGGCGACGAGCTTCCCCCGGGCGTGAACCAGCTGGTCCGCGTCTACGTCGCCCAGAAGCGCAAGATCACCGACGGTGACAAGCTCGCCGGCCGCCACGGCAACAAGGGCGTCATCTCCAAGATCCTGCCGGTCGAGGACATGCCGTTCCTGGAGGACGGCACCCCGGTCGACATCATCCTCAACCCGCTCGGCGTCCCGTCCCGCATGAACCCGGGACAGGTCCTGGAGATCCACCTCGGCTGGCTCGCCAGCCAGGGCTGGAAGGTCGAGGGCGACGAGGACTGGATGAAGCGCCTGCAGGCCATCGGCGCCGACGAGGTCGCCCCCGGCACCAACGTCGCCACCCCGGTGTTCGACGGCGCCCGCGAGGACGAGATCGCCGGCCTCTTCGAGGCCACGATCCCCAACCGCGACGGCGAGCGCATGGTCAAGTCGTCCGGCAAGGCGCAGCTGTTCGACGGCCGCTCCGGCGAGCCGTTCCCGGACCCGATCTCCGTCGGGTACATGTACATCCTCAAGCTGCACCACCTGGTCGACGACAAGCTCCACGCCCGCTCGACCGGCCCGTACTCGATGATCACCCAGCAGCCGCTCGGTGGTAAGGCGCAGTTCGGCGGCCAGCGCTTCGGCGAGATGGAGGTGTGGGCCCTCGAGGCCTACGGCGCCGCGTACGCCCTCCAGGAGCTGCTGACCATCAAGTCCGACGACGTCCTCGGCCGCGTGAAGGTCTACGAGGCCATCGTCAAGGGCGAGAACATCCCCGAGCCCGGCATCCCCGAGTCCTTCAAGGTGCTCATCAAGGAGATGCAGTCGCTCTGCCTGAACGTGGAGGTGCTGTCCAGCGACGGCATGTCCATCGAGATGCGCGACACCGACGAGGACGTCTTCCGTGCCGCGGAGGAACTCGGTATCGACCTGTCCCGGCGAGAGCCGAGCAGCGTCGAAGAGGTCTGACGGGTCGGCCCGGCCGGCCGCCCTCCCCGGGCGCCGGCCGGCCATCCCAGGACCCCACTCAGACCACTGATGTAGACACGAATTCCGAAAGGGATTGACGACATAGTGCTCGACGTCAACTTCTTCGACGAGCTGCGGATCGGCCTCGCCACCGCCGACGACATCCGCACCTGGTCGCACGGCGAGGTCAAGAAGCCGGAGACCATCAACTACCGCACCCTGAAGCCGGAAAAGGACGGGCTCTTCTGCGAGAAGATCTTCGGCCCCACCCGGGACTGGGAGTGCTACTGCGGCAAGTACAAGCGCGTCCGCTTCAAGGGCATCATCTGTGAGCGCTGCGGCGTCGAGGTGACCCGCGCCAAGGTGCGCCGCGAGCGGATGGGCCACATCGAGCTCGCCGCCCCGGTCACCCACATCTGGTACTTCAAGGGCGTCCCCTCGCGCCTGGGCTACCTGCTGGACCTGGCGCCCAAGGACCTCGAGAAGGTCATCTACTTCGCCGCCTACATGATCACGTGGGTGGACGAGGAGCGCCGCACCCGCGACCTGCCGTCCCTGGAGGCCCACGTCTCCGTGGAGCGCCAGCAGATCGAGCAGCGCCGCGACGCCGACCTCGAGGCCCGGGCCAAGAAGCTCGAGTCCGACCTGGGCGAGCTGGAGGCCGAGGGCGCCAAGGCCGACGTGCGCCGCAAGGTGCGCGAGGGCGCCGAGCGCGAGATGAAGCAGCTGCGCGACCGCGCCCAGCGCGAGCTGGACCGCCTCGACGAGGTGTGGAGCCGCTTCAAGAACCTCAAGGTCCAGGACCTCGAGGGCGACGAGCTGCTCTACCGCGAGCTGCGCGACCGCTTCGGCACCTACTTCTCGGGCGGCATGGGCGCCGCGGCGCTGCAGAAGCGCCTGGAGTCCTTCGACCTCGGGGAGGAGGCCGAGCGCCTCCGCGAGATCATCCGCACCGGCAAGGGCCAGAAGAAGACCCGCGCGCTCAAGCGCCTCAAGGTCGTCTCCGCCTTCCTGCAGACCCGCAACAGCCCCAACGGCATGGTGCTGGACTGCGTCCCGGTGATCCCGCCGGACCTGCGTCCGATGGTGCAGCTGGACGGTGGCCGCTTCGCGACCTCCGACCTGAACGACCTGTACCGCCGCGTCATCAACCGCAACAACCGCCTCAAGCGGCTCCTCGACCTCGGCGCGCCCGAGATCATCGTGAACAACGAGAAGAGGATGCTGCAGGAGGCCGTCGACGCCCTGTTCGACAACGGCCGCCGCGGCCGTCCGGTCACCGGACCGGGCAACCGCCCGCTGAAGTCGCTGTCCGACATGCTCAAGGGCAAGCAGGGCCGCTTCCGCCAGAACCTGCTGGGCAAGCGCGTCGACTACTCGGCCCGTTCCGTGATCGTCGTCGGCCCGCAGCTGAAGCTGCACCAGTGCGGTCTGCCGAAGGCCATGGCGCTGGAGCTCTTCAAGCCGTTCGTGATGAAGCGCCTGGTGGACCTCAACCACGCGCAGAACATCAAGTCGGCCAAGCGCATGGTCGAGCGCGCCCGCCCGGTGGTGTGGGACGTCCTCGAAGAGGTCATCGCCGAGCACCCCGTGCTGCTCAACCGCGCGCCCACCCTGCACCGCCTGGGCATCCAGGCCTTCGAGCCGCAGCTGGTCGAGGGCAAGGCCATCCAGATCCACCCGCTGGTCTGCACCGCGTTCAACGCGGACTTCGACGGCGACCAGATGGCCGTGCACCTGCCGCTGTCCGCGGAGGCCCAGGCCGAGGCCCGCATCCTGATGCTGTCCTCGAACAACATCCTCAAGCCGGCCGACGGCCGTCCGGTGACCATGCCGACCCAGGACATGGTGCTCGGCCTGTTCTTCCTGACGACCGAGCCGGAGGAGCGCGAGGTCAAGGGCGCCGGCCGTGTCTTCGGCTCGGTGGCCGAGGCCATCATGGCCTTCGACAACCGGGAGCTGTCGCTCCAGGCCAAGGTCGAGATCCGGTTCCCGGCGGGCACCGTGCCGCCGCGCGGCTGGACCCCGCCGGCCCCCGACGAGGACGGCGACGGCTGGCAGCCGGGCGACGCGTTCCGCCTGACCACCTCGCTGGGCCGGGCGCTCTTCAACGAGCTGCTGCCCGCGGACTACCCGTTCGTGGACTACTCGGTCGGCAAGAAGCAGCTCTCGGAGATCGTCAACGACCTCGCCGAGCGCTACCCGAAGGTCGTCGTGGCGGCCACGCTGGACAACCTCAAGGCGGCCGGCTTCCACTGGGCCACCCGCTCCGGCGTGACCGTGGCCGTCTCGGACATCGTCGTGCCCGAGGCCAAGAAGGGCATCATCGCCGGCTTCGAGGCCCAGGACGAGAAGGTCCAGAAGCAGTACGAGCGCGGCCTGATCACCAAGGACGAGCGTCAGCAGGAGCTCATCGCCATCTGGACCAAGGCGACCAACGAGGTCGCCGAGGCGATGAACGCCAACTTCCCGAAGACCAACCCCATCTTCATGATGGTGGACTCCGGTGCTCGCGGAAACATGATGCAGATGCGCCAGATCGCCGGTATGCGCGGCCTGGTGTCCAACGCCAAGAACGAGACCATCCCGCGTCCGATCAAGGCGTCGTTCCGCGAGGGCCTGTCCGTGCTGGAGTACTTCATCTCCACCCACGGCGCCCGCAAGGGTCTGGCGGACACCGCCCTGCGCACCGCGGACTCGGGTTACCTCACCCGTCGTCTGGTCGACGTCTCCCAGGACGTGATCATCCGCGAGGAGGACTGCGGCACCGACCGCGGCCTCAAGCTGGACATCGCGACCCGGGGCGCCGACGGCGTGCTGCGCAAGGCCGACGACGTCGAGACGAGCGTCTACGCCCGCATGCTGGCCGAGGACGTCGTCGTCGACGGCAAGGTCATCGCGCCGGCCAACGTCGACCTCGGCGACGTGCTCATCGACGAGCTGGTCCGCAACGGCGTCTCCCAGGTCAAGACCCGCTCGATCCTGACCTGCGAGTCCGCCGTCGGCACCTGCGCCATGTGCTACGGCCGCTCCCTGGCCACCGGCAAGCTGGTGGACATCGGCGAGGCCGTCGGCATCATCGCGGCCCAGTCCATCGGTGAGCCCGGCACCCAGCTGACGATGCGCACCTTCCACACCGGTGGTGTGGCCGGTGACGACATCACCCAGGGTCTGCCGCGTGTCGTCGAGCTCTTCGAGGCCCGCACCCCCAAGGGCGTGGCGCCGATCTCGGAGGCCGCGGGCCGGGTCCGCATCGAGGAGACCGAGAAGACCAAGAAGATCGTCGTCACCCCCGACGACGGTTCCGACGAGGTCTCCTACGCGATCTCCAAGCGCGCCCGCCTGCTGGTCGGCGAGGGCGACCACGTCGAGGTCGGCCAGAAGCTGACCGTGGGTGCGACCAACCCGCACGACGTGCTCCGCATCCTCGGCCAGCGCGCGGTCCAGGTCCACCTGGTCGGCGAGGTCCAGAAGGTCTACAACTCGCAGGGCGTGTCGATCCACGACAAGCACATCGAGATCATCATCCGGCAGATGCTCCGCCGCGTGACGATCATCGAGTCCGGCGACGCCGAGCTGCTGCCCGGCGAGCTGGTCGAGCGGGGCCGCTTCGAGAGCGAGAACCGTCGTGTGGTCGCCGAGGGCGGGCACCCCGCCTCCGGCCGTCCGCAGCTGATGGGTATCACCAAGGCCTCGCTGGCGACCGAGTCGTGGCTGTCGGCGGCGTCCTTCCAGGAGACCACCCGGGTGCTCACCGACGCGGCGATCCACGCCAAGTCGGACCCGCTGCTGGGCCTCAAGGAGAACGTCATCCTCGGTAAGCTCATCCCGGCCGGTACGGGTCTGCCCCGCTACCGCAACATCCGGGTGGAGCCCACCGAGGAGGCGAAGGCCGCGATGTACTCGGCCGTCGGCTACGACGACATCGACTACTCGCCCTTCGGTGCCGGCTCCGGCCAGGCGGTCCCGCTGGAGGACTACGACTACGGCCCGTACAACGGCTGACGTCGCAGGCCCGGCCCGAGGCCGCGGTGCAACGCAGGGCGGCCGCTCCCCGAGGGGAGCGGCCGCCCTGCGGCGTTCGCACACGGGCGGTGCCGATGGCGCGGCAACCGCCCTGCGGGCGGGCTGCGTCCAGCAGTATGGGAACACGCGGTTCTTTCACAGCGGGAGGTGCGCGGGATGTCGCTGCAGCCGTGGCAGGGCGGCCAGCCGGCCGGGATGAGAGCCGGACACATGGACCGCGAGCGGGCGGTGGACGTCCTCAAGGCCGCATACGCGGAGGGGCGGCTGTCGCCCCAGGAGTACGAGCAGCGGATCGGGCTGGCCTACGGGGCCACCACCTACGGGGATCTGGCACGCCTGGTGGCCGACGTGCCGCAGGGGCCCGTGCCGATGATGACGGGCTTCCCCCAGCAGCACCCCCTGGTGCCCCCGACCTTCCTGCCCGCCCCCAAGCCGCCCACCAACGGCATGGCCGTGGGGGCCCTGGTGTGCGGGGTGGCGACCTTCGTGACCTGGGGTGTCGCCGGCGTCCCCGCGGTGGTCCTGGGGCACATGGCCAAGGCGCAGGTCCGGCGCACGGGGGAGGAGGGGGAAGGCATGGCCACGGCCGGCCTGGTGCTCGGCTACCTCTCCTTCGCCTTCTGGGCGGTGGTGTTGTTCTTCGTCACGGTGGTCGCCGTCGGCAGCAGCTGAGGCCGCCGCCCGGGGTGTCCCCACGCGTGTGCATTTGTTTTGACCGCAGCCCATGCGCTAGGTACGCTCTGTCCTTGTGCCTGGGGTGTCCCCGGGTCTTCGCGCGTGCCTTTTACCGCGCGGGAATCCGACAATCCGCACTCTTCCGCTCGCCGGGAGTGAACCGGGACTCGCGACACGCCCGACCTCGGGGGTCGGAGTCGGCGGGGGACGCAGCAGGTTAGCTTTATCGAGATCGGCACACAGAAACCGGAGAAACGGTGCCTACGATCCAGCAGCTGGTCCGAAAGGGCCGGCAGGACAAGGTCGAGAAGAACAAGACGCCCGCACTGAAGGGGTCCCCCCAGCGTCGCGGCGTCTGCACGCGTGTGTACACCACCACCCCGAAGAAGCCGAACTCGGCCCTGCGCAAGGTGGCACGTGTCCGCCTGACCAGCGGGATCGAGGTCACCGCCTACATTCCGGGTGAGGGCCACAACCTGCAGGAGCACTCCATCGTGCTCGTGCGCGGCGGCCGTGTGAAGGACCTGCCGGGTGTTCGCTACAAGATCATCCGTGGTTCGCTCGACACCCAGGGTGTCAAGAACCGCAAGCAGGCCCGCAGCCGTTACGGCGCCAAGAAGGAGAAGTAAGAATGCCTCGTAAGGGCCCCGCCCCGAAGCGCCCGGTCATCATCGACCCGGTCTACAACTCCCCCCTGGTGACCTCGCTGGTCAACAAGATCCTGCTCAACGGCAAGCGCTCCACCGCCGAGCGGATCGTCTACGGCGCCCTCGAGGGCCTGCGCGAGAAGACGGGCAACGACCCGGTCGTCGTCCTCAAGCGCGCGCTCGAGAACGTGAAGCCGACCCTCGAGGTCCGCTCCCGCCGTGTCGGTGGCGCCACCTACCAGGTGCCGGTCGAGGTCCGCCCCGGCCGCTCCTCCACCCTCGCGCTGCGCTGGATCGTGGGCTACTCCCGCGCCCGCCGCGAGAAGACCATGACCGAGCGCCTGATGAACGAGCTGCTGGACGCCAGCAACGGTCTCGGTGCCTCCGTCAAGCGTCGCGAGGACACCCACAAGATGGCCGAGTCCAACAAGGCCTTCGCGCACTACCGCTGGTAGTCGAAGAAACCGCCGACGAGAACCGAGAGAAGACTGAGCCTTATGGCCACCACTTCGCTTGACCTGGCCAGGGTCCGCAACATCGGGATCATGGCCCACATCGACGCGGGCAAGACGACCACCACCGAGCGGATCCTGTTCTACACCGGCGTGAGCTACAAGATCGGTGAGACGCACGAGGGCTCCGCCACGATGGACTGGATGGAGCAGGAGCAGGAGCGCGGCATCACCATCACGTCCGCCGCGACGACCTGCCACTGGCCGCTCGAGAACGTCGACCACACCATCAACATCATCGACACCCCGGGGCACGTCGACTTCACCGTCGAGGTGGAGCGCTCCCTGCGCGTGCTCGACGGTGCCGTGACGGTGTTCGACGGCGTTGCCGGCGTGGAGCCGCAGTCCGAGACGGTGTGGCGTCAGGCCGACCGCTACGGCGTTCCGCGCATCTGCTTCGTCAACAAGCTCGACCGCACCGGTGCGGACTTCTTCCGCTGCGTCGACATGATCGTGGACCGCCTCGGCGCGACCCCGCTGGTCATGCAGCTGCCGATCGGCGCCGAGTCCGACTTCCAGGGCGTGGTCGACCTCGTCCGGATGAAGGCCCTCATCTGGTCCGCCGAGGCCGTCAAGGGCGAGATGTACGACATCGTCGACATCCCGGCCGACCTCGCCGAGACCGCCGAGGAATGGCGCGGCAAGCTCGTCGAGGCCGTCGCCGAGAACGACGAGGCCATGATGGAGCTGTACCTCGAGGGCGGCGAGCCCACCGAGGAGCAGCTGTACGAGGCCATCCGCCGCATCACCATCGCCTCCACCGGCGGCGAGGGCAACCCCACCGTCACCCCGGTCTTCTGCGGCACCGCGTTCAAGAACAAGGGCGTCCAGCCCCTGCTCGACGCGGTCGTGCGGTACCTGCCGTCGCCGCTGGACATCGAGGCGATCGAGGGTCACTCCCCGTCCGACGCCGAGCAGGTCGTCCGGCGCAAGCCGTCCGAGGACGAGCCGTTCGCGGGCCTCGCGTTCAAGATCATGAGCGACCCCCACCTGGGCAAGCTCACCTTCGTCCGCGTGTACTCCGGCCGCATGGACGCCGGCACCCAGGTGCTGAACTCCGTGAAGGGCAAGAAGGAGCGCATCGGCAAGATCTACCGGATGCACGCGAACAAGCGTGAGGAGATCGACAGCGTGGGCGCCGGCGACATCGTCGCCGTCATGGGTCTGAAGCAGACCACCACGGGCGAGACCCTCTGCGACTCCGCGTCCCCGGTGATCCTGGAGTCGATGGACTTCCCGGCCCCGGTGATCCAGGTCGCCATCGAGCCGAAGTCCAAGGGCGACCAGGAGAAGCTGGGTGTCGCCATCCAGCGCCTCTCCGAGGAGGACCCGTCCTTCCAGGTCCACACGGACGAGGAGACCGGCCAGACCATCATCGCGGGTATGGGCGAGCTGCACCTCGACGTGCTGGTCGACCGCATGAAGCGCGAGTTCAAGGTCGAGGCCAACGTCGGTAAGCCGCAGGTGGCCTACCGCGAGACGATCCGCAAGGCCGTCGAGCGCATCGACTACACGCACAAGAAGCAGACTGGTGGTTCCGGCCAGTTCGCCAAGGTGCAGATCGCGATCGAGCCCCTCGAGGGCGACGGCTACGAGTTCGAGAACAAGGTCACCGGTGGCCGTGTCCCGCGGGAGTACATCCCGTCCGTGGACGCCGGCTGCCAGGAGGCCATGGAGTTCGGCGTGCTGGCCGGCTACCCGCTGACCGGTGTCAAGGTGACGCTGCTCGACGGCGCCTACCACGAGGTCGACTCCTCCGAGCTCGCCTTCAAGATCGCCGGTTCGATGGCGTTCAAGGAGGGTGCTCGCAAGGCCAGCCCGGCTCTGCTCGAGCCGATGATGGCCGTCGAGGTCACCACGCCCGAGGACTACATGGGCGATGTCATCGGTGACATCAACTCCCGCCGTGGCCAGATCCAGGCCATGGAGGAGCGCAGCGGCGCCCGGGTCGTCAAGGGCCTGGTCCCGCTGTCGGAGATGTTCGGCTACGTCGGCGACCTGCGCAGCAAGACCTCCGGCCGGGCGAGCTACTCCATGCAGTTCGACTCCTACGCCGAGGTTCCGCGGAACGTCGCCGAGGAGATCATCGCCAAGGCCAAGGGCGAGTAACCCCGCGTTGCGGACCCCTTAGGCTTGACCGCAGGCAGCGGGGTGTCCCGCCGCTCCCGGCAAGGGAGTGGCGGGCCCCCGGGCCGGCACCCAATCCGCGGGTTGGACAGGTACGACACGTACAAGGCCCTTCGGGGTCCTCACCAACCCGGCAAGACCACCTGACGTCGCACGGCGTACAGATCCACTCCACAGGAGGACCCCAGTGGCGAAGGCGAAGTTCGAGCGGACTAAGCCGCACGTCAACATCGGCACCATCGGTCACATCGACCACGGTAAGACGACGCTCACGGCGGCGATCACCAAGGTGCTGCACGACAAGTACCCGGACCTGAACGAGGCCTCGGCCTTCGACCAGATCGACAAGGCTCCCGAGGAGCGTCAGCGCGGTATCACCATCTCGATCGCGCACGTCGAGTACCAGACGGAGAACCGTCACTACGCCCACGTCGACTGCCCGGGTCACGCGGACTACATCAAGAACATGATCACCGGTGCCGCCCAGATGGACGGCGCGATCCTCGTGGTCGCCGCGACCGACGGTCCGATGCCGCAGACCAAGGAGCACGTGCTCCTGGCCCGCCAGGTCGGCGTGCCGTACATCGTCGTCGCCCTGAACAAGGCCGACATGGTGGACGACGAGGAGATCCTGGAGCTCGTCGAGCTCGAGGTCCGTGAGCTCCTCTCCGAGTACGAGTTCCCGGGCGACGACGTTCCGGTCGTCAAGGTCTCCGCGCTCAAGGCTCTCGAGGGCGACCCGGAGTGGGCCGAGTCGGTCCTGAACCTGATGAACGCCGTCGACGAGGCGATCCCGACCCCGGAGCGCGACGTCGACAAGCCGTTCCTCATGCCGATCGAGGACGTCTTCACCATCACCGGTCGCGGTACGGTCGTCACCGGCCGCATCGAGCGTGGTGTCCTCAAGGTCAACGAGACCGTCGACATCATCGGCATCAAGACCGAGAAGACCACCACCACGGTCACCGGCATCGAGATGTTCCGCAAGCTCCTCGACGAGGGCCAGGCCGGTGAGAACGTCGGTCTGCTCCTCCGCGGCATCAAGCGCGAGGACGTGGAGCGCGGCCAGGTCATCATCAAGCCGGGCACCGTGACCCCGCACACCGAGTTCGAGGCCACGGCCTACATCCTGTCGAAGGACGAGGGTGGCCGCCACACCCCGTTCTTCAACAACTACCGTCCGCAGTTCTACTTCCGGACCACCGACGTGACCGGCGTCGTGACCCTCCCCGAGGGCACCGAGATGGTCATGCCGGGCGACAACACCCCCATGACCGTCCAGCTGATCCAGCCGGTCGCCATGGAGGAGGGCCTGAAGTTCGCCATCCGCGAGGGTGGCCGTACCGTGGGCGCCGGCCAGGTCACCAAGATCATCAAGTGATCTGAGCTCCTCGGAGCACCCGGTCCGGGGGCCCCGCGCCCCGTCCGCAAGGACGGCGGCGCGGGGCCCCCGGCTTTTTCCGTCCACGGGCGCCGTTCGCGGCGGGCCGGGGGAGCGTCCCGGACGTCAACGGCGTGCGGACGTCAACGGCGCGTGACCGTTCCACCCCTTCGTGGCGATCTTCGGCGTACCGGCGCGTTACCGTGGGTGCACGGTCGAGAATCTCGTCCATGGGAGACCGCCTCAAGCTCTCGGTGCCCTTCACCGTCGACATCGACCTGACGGAGATCGACCACCTCTGAGGAGCGGCCGGCGGCCTCCGAAGGAGGCTGTCCTCCTCGGGAGTGGTCCCTCTACCATGGTGCGGACGGCGCGTACCCCGACCGGGGGCGCGACCCTTTTCCCCGCAGGAGTGACGCCGTGCTGCGCACCATGTTCAAGTCCAAGATCCACCGTGCCACCGTGACCCAGGCCGACCTGCACTACGTCGGGTCCGTGACGGTCGACGCCGATCTGATGGACGCCGCCGACCTGCTGCCCGGCGAGCTGGTCCACATCGTCGACATCACCAACGGCGCCCGCCTGGAGACCTACGTCATCGAGGGCGAGCGCGGCTCCGGCGTCATCGGCATCAACGGCGCGGCCGCCCACCTGGTGCACCCCGGCGACCTGGTCATCCTGATCAGCTACGCGCAGGTCGACGACGCCGAGGCGCGCGCCCTCAGGCCCAGCGTGGTGCACGTGGACGCGGACAACCGGATCGTCGCCCTCGGCACCGACGCCTCCGAGCCGGTCCCCGGCAGCGACACCGAGCGCAGCCCCCAGGCCGTCGGGGCGGCCGCCGCGGCACCCGTCGGCTGACCCCTCTTCCGGCACGCCGACCCCCGGGCCGCTGCCCGCTCACAGCAGCAGCAGGGCCGCCGCCCACAGGACGTGGGGGACGCACAGGAGCGGGCCCAGGGGCATGCCGTGTTCGTGCGGACGGCTCTCCTCCGTGGGGCGCAGCCGCGGGCGGGCCCGCATCGCGTTGATCTGCCCGGCCGCCCGCACGTACGGGGGCTGCCGCCCCGGCCGGCTCCCGGACCGGGGGAGCACGAAGAGCCTCAGCACCCAGCGGGTGCCGTCGGTCCGGAGGATCCGCAGGCCGCCGTCGGCACGGGTGACGGCCCGCAACTGCTCCCAGGGCAGGTGCCGCACCCGCCAGGCGCCGGTCAGCCACAAGCCGGAGCGGTCGGCGGTGACGCGCCGGCCGAGGAGGGCGGCGGCAACGGTGATGAGGACGGGCAGGAGGAGGATCCCCAGGAGCTGCCGGCCGGGGCTCTCCGCCGCCGGGTCCTCGCACAGCGCCGTGGTCAGGAACCCCGAGCCCGCGAGGGGGAGCAGGGCCGCGCAGCGGGTGAGCCCGCCCGGCCCCCAGCGCACCGGGCCGGCCCCTCGGTCCGCAGGGGCGGTTCCGGACTCCGCGTGCTCCGCCGGGCCGGTGGGGGATTCCGGGGTCCGGCCGTCCGCGTCCGGTCCGGGAGCCGGGACGTGGCCGGGGTCGGGAGCGGGAGCGGGACCGGGGTCGGGGTCGGGGTCGGGGAGGAGTACCGGTTCGTCGCCCTCGGACGCGGGGCGGACGGGGCTGCCGGTGCGCGCCACGAGCGGCGCGCCGTCGGGACCTGTGGTGAGCAGGAGCAGTTCGCCGCCCTCGTGGGGGACGCCGTGGAGCACGGCCTCGCGCAGCCGGGTGTCCGTCGGCTCCTCGTTCTTCCTCGTCTCCCCCTCTTCTCCCTCCTCCTGGCCCGCGTCGCCGTCCGCGGGCACGGCGGTGCAGGAGAACAGGGGAGTGAGCCCTGCGGCGTCGTCGGCCGGGTGGATCCAGGTGTCGCCGTGGAGGTCGGTGCGCTGCAGCACCCGCAGCGCCGGGACCCGCGCGCCGTCCGGCACCGCGGCCCGGCGGCGGGCCAGGGCCCCCGCCGCGACGAGGGTCGCCCCCGGCACGCCTGCGGCGAGTGCGGACAACTGCAGGCCGAAGGAGCCGAAGACCCCGGCGAACAGGTCGTCCTCCGCTTCCCCCTCGGCCACGACGATCACCGCGACGTCCCTCGGCGCCGTTTCGAAGCCGCCGGCGGGGAACGGGTGGTAGCCGTCCCCGAACTCCGGGACAGGAAGGGGCGCGTGGGCGCCGGTTGTCAGGTCCGGTACCGCCGGCGCTGCTTCCTCCCGCTCCGCGGCGACGGTCAGGCCGGCGCCGGTCGCGGCGGCGGCGACCGCGCACAGGACGAGCCCGGCCCGCAGGGAACGGGCCCCGCGCCGCATCCGGTCCGGGGCGGTCTCCGGCAGGGGGTGCCGCGCATCGGCGCAGAGCCGCTCCACCAGGCGCCGCTGCCGTCGTCGTGCCACCAGGCGGCGGAGCGCCGCCGCCCAGCCGAGGGCGAGGGCGGCCACCACGGCCAGGGCGGCGAGGGACGCGGGCCGGGAGGCGTCGCCGTCCGGCCGGACCTGCTGCCAGGCGACGAGCGCGGCCAGTGCGGGCACCGACAGGAGGGTGAGCTCCGGCAGCAGGAAGTACCAGAGGAACTGGCCCAGGAGCAGGCCGAGCCGTGCCGTGTCGAGCCAGTCGGGCCCGCAGGGGGCGTAGGGCCCGTGGGCGTAGTCGTGGCAGGGCCCGGGCGGCTCCGCCGCGACCGTCCAGCAAAGGGCCGCGGACAGGGCCAGGATTGACCAGAGCGGCCGGGTCCACCGGGGCGGGCGCTCCCGGGTCCAGCGGCCGGCCTCCGAGGAGATCCAGGAGGGGACGCCGTCGGGTGCACGGCCGGGCGGCAGCGGGACGGGTGACTCGCTCACCGCAGGAGTATGACGCCGTGAAGGGCGGCGCGGCACCTCGGTCCGCCGCCGGGGCTCTCGTCGGGGTCAGACGAAGAACAGTGCCGCACCCCACAGGACGCAGGCGCCGAGCAGGAGCGGGCCGAGGGGCATGCCGTGGTCGAGCGGCGGGCTCTCCTCGGTGGGGCGCAGGTGCGGGTGGTCCCGCATCGCGTTGATCTCCGCCGCCGCCCGCGCGTGCGACGAATCCCTCCTCAACCGCCTGTCCAACCAGGGGATTCCGATGTCCGCCAGCCGCCAGTGGGAGCCGTCGGTCCGGTGGGCTTCGAGGCTTCCGTCGATGTGGGTGACGGCCCGGAGATCCTTCCAGGGCAGGTGCTCGACCTTCCAGGCGCCGGTCAGCCACAGCCCGGAACGGTCGGCGGTGACGCGCCAGCCGAGGAAGAGCGCGGCGGCGGTGAGCGCGGCGGGCAGCAGGAGCACCTGCGCGAGGTGCCACCCGAACCCGTCCGAGGCCAGGCGGCGGACGATGTTGGCGACCAGGAAGCCCGCGCCCGTGAGAGGCAGCAGCGCCAGGTACCTGGTGTGCCTCTCCGGTCCCCAGCGCACCGGGTGCGTGCCCGGCGGCATGGCGGCGGCGGCGCGGTCGGCGGCCTCCCGGTCCACGGACGGGCCGGGGCCGGCCCCCGCCCCTGCCTCGCCCTCGCTCCCGGGGCCGCGGACGAACACGGGCACGTCGTCCTCGTCCGCGAGGCGTATGCGGCTGTCGGTGCGGGCCACGAGCGGTTCGCCGTCCGGGCCGGCGACGACCACGGCCAGCTCGCCGCCCTCGTGGGGGGCGCCGTGGAGCAGGGCCTCGTGCATCCGGGTGTCGGGCTCCGCGTCCTTCCCGGGACCGGCGGGTTTGCAGGGGTCGACGGTGCAGGAGAACAGGGGGGTGAGCCCTTCGGCGTCACCGGCGGAGTAGACCCAGGTGTCGCCGTCGAGGTCCGTGCGCAGGAGGACGCGCAGCACCGGGACCTCCGTGTTCTCGAGCGCCCCGGCCCGGTGGCGGGCCAGGGCGCTCGCCGCCACGAGCGTCAGCCCCGGGAGGGCCGCGGCGAGCGCGAGCAGTTGCCGGCCGAAGGCGTCGTACGGCTCGGCGGCCAGTCGGCTCCAGTCGCCGTCGACGAGGACGGTCACCGTGCTGCCGACGGGGTGCTCCTCCGGGTAGGGGCTCGCGACGGTGAGCTCGCCGTCCGTCGTGCGCAGCCGCAGCGACTCCTCCCCGGAGCCGGTCACCTCCCCGCGCACCGCCGTGGCCGCCGCGGCCCGTTCGGCGTCGGCGGCGGTGCCGTTCAGGCCGGCGCCGACCGCGGCGGCGGCGACCGCGCAGAGCACGAGTCCGGTCCGGAGGCCGGCGGTTCCGCGTGGGAGCCGGCCCGGGGCGCCCTTCGGCAGCCGGTGCCGGGCGCCGGAGCAGAGGAGCTCCACCAGGTGCCGCTGCCGCTGCCGTGCCGCGAGCCGCTGCTGTGCCGCCGTCCAGCCGAGGGCGAGGGCCGCGACCACGGCGGAATTGGCGGTCCGTGAGGCGGTGCCGGGAGCGGTCAGGAGTTCGTTCCAGGTGACCAGCGCGGCCAGGAGCGGGGCCGAGACGAGGGTGGCCTCCGGCAGCCGGAAGTACCACAGCAACTGCGCCACGACCAGGCCGATCTGGACGGCGCCGAGCCAGTCCGGCCCGCAGGGGGCGTCGTCGCTGCAGGGTACGAGCGGCTCCGCGGCGACCGCCCAGGCGACGCTCAGCAGCAGGGCCAGGGCCGACCAGCCCGGCCGTGCCCACCCCGGCGGGCGCTCGCGGGCCCAGCGGGCGGCTTCGGGCCAGGTCCACGAGGGGGTGTCGTCGGGCGTGCGGCCGGGCGGCAACGGAACGGGTGTCTCGCTCACGCAAGGATTATGACGAGGCGAAGGACGGCGGGGTGCCCCCGACCGGTGTACGATCTCCGGCCGCCGATTGGCGTGGCCTCTGCCCCATATGGCACACTAGCCAAGTTGCTCGGTCGAGTGCCGATGCTGCGCGTCTCCCGTCGGGGGAACTGGAAGCGAGTCCCGCAGTACTCGTCACCTCTCATCAGGGGTGGAAGTACGGGAATCTTCCGGGAAGCGTACGCACGGGCCCGGCCAGGCGCCCGGTGGGTGTTTTCCCCCGATCCCCTGCGAGTAATCGCAACCGCGGTCACGTGTGCCGCACCCCCTCCCAGAGGGTTCCTCCTTGCGGAGAACTGTTGGAAGGGATGCGACACGCCCGACCTCGGGGGTCGGAGAAAAGCAGCCCCCACACGGGTACCAGAGCGTATTCACTACAGACAGGACTACGAAGTAGCCATGGCGGGACAGAAGATCCGCATCCGGCTCAAGGCCTACGACCACGAGGTGATCGACACCTCGGCGAAGAAGATCGTCGAGACCGTCACCCGTACTGGTGCGCAGGTCGCGGGCCCGGTGCCGCTGCCCACAGAGAAGAACGTGTACTGCGTCATCCGCTCGCCGCACAAGTACAAGGACTCGCGCGAGCACTTCGAGATGCGTACGCACAAGCGCCTCATCGACATCCTCGACCCCACGCCGAAGACGGTCGACTCGCTCATGCGTCTCGACCTGCCGGCCGGCGTCGACATCGAGATCAAGCTCTGAGGTGACGCGCGAGATGGCTAAGCAGATCAAGGGCGTCCTGGGCGAGAAGCTCGGCATGACCCAGGTGTGGGACGAGAACAACCGCGTCGTCCCGGTCACCGTGGTCAAGGCCGGTCCGTGCATCGTGACCCAGGTCCGCACCGCAGACACCGACGGCTACGAGGCCGTCCAGATCGCGTTCGGCGAGATCGACCCGCGCAAGGTGAACAAGCCCCTCAAGGGCCACTTCGCCAAGGCGGACGTCACCCCCCGCCGTCACCTGGTCGAGATCCGCACCGCGGACGCCAGCGAGTACACGCTGGGCCAGGAGATCACCGCCGAGGTGTTCGAGTCCGGTGTCAAGGTCGACGTGACCGGCACCAGCAAGGGCAAGGGCTTCGCCGGTGTGATGAAGCGCCACAACTTCCGCGGTCTGGGCGCCGGTCACGGCACCCAGCGCAAGCACCGCTCGCCGGGCTCCATCGGTGGCTGCGCCACCCCCGGCCGCGTGTTCAAGGGCCTCCGCATGGCTGGCCGCATGGGCAACGAGCGCGTGTCCGTCCAGAACCTGACCGTCCACGCCGTTGACGCGGACAAGGGCCTGCTGCTCATCAAGGGCGCCGTCCCCGGTCCGAACGGCGGCCTCGTCCTGGTCCGCACCGCGGCCAAGGGGGCTTGAGGTAATGAGCACCATTGACATCCTGTCGCCGGCCGGTGACAAGACCGGGACCGTCGAGCTCCCCGCGGAGATCTTCGACGTGCAGGTCAGCGTTCCGCTGATCCACCAGGTCGTCGTCGCCCAGCTGGCCGCTGCCCGCCAGGGCACGCACAAGACGAAGACCCGCGGCGAGGTCCGTGGCGGCGGCAAGAAGCCGTACCGCCAGAAGGGCACCGGCCGCGCCCGCCAGGGTTCGACCCGCGCCCCGCAGTTCGCCGGTGGTGGCGTCGTGCACGGTCCCGTGCCGCGCGACTACTCGCAGCGGACCCCGAAGAAGATGAAGGCCGCCGCCCTGCGCGGTGCCCTCTCGGACCGGGCCCGCCACAACCGCATCCACGTCGTCACCGGCGTGGTCGAGGGCGAGGTCTCCACCAAGGCCGCCAAGACCCTGTTCGGCAGGATCAGCGAGCGCAAGAACCTGCTCCTGGTCGCCGAGCGGACCGACGAGGCCGCGTGGCTGTCCGCCCGCAACCTGCCCCAGATCCACATCCTGGAGCCGGGACAGCTGAACACGTACGACGTGCTCGTCTCCGACGACGTGGTCTTCACCCAGGCCGCCCTCGAGCGCTTCGTGGCCGGACCGGCCGCGTCCGCCAAGGCCGTCGCCGAGGTTGAGCTCGAAGGGAGCGACGCCTGATGGCCACCGAGACGCTCACCAGCAAGACGATCACGGACCCCCGTGACATCCTGCTCAAGCCGGTGATCTCCGAGAAGAGCTACGCGCTTCTGGACGAGAACAAGTACACGTTCATCGTCGACCCGCGTGCCAACAAGACCCAGATCAAGCAGTCCGTCGAGGCGGTCTTCTCGGTCAAGGTCGTCGGTGTCAACACCATCAACCGCCAGGGCAAGCGCAAGCGCACCCGGACCGGTTTCGGTAAGCGCAAGGACACCAAGCGCGCCATCGTGACCCTCGCCGAGGGCGACCGTATCGACATCTTCGGCGGCCCGGTCTCCTGACGGAGGTCGAGTCGTCCGATATCGGACGAGGACTGAGAAATGGGTATCCGCAAGTACAAGCCGACGACCCCGGGCCGTCGTGGCTCCAGCGTCGCCGACTTCGTCGAGATCACGCGGTCCACGCCGGAGAAGTCGCTGGTCCGCCCGCTGCACAGCAAGGGCGGTCGTAACAACGCCGGTCGCGTGACCGTTCGCCACCAGGGTGGCGGGCACAAGCGCGCGTACCGCGTGATCGACTTCCGCCGTCACGACAAGGACGGCGTCCCGGCCAAGGTCGCTCACATCGAGTACGACCCGAACCGCACCGCACGCATCGCGCTGCTGCACTACGCGGACGGCGAGAAGCGTTACATCATCGCTCCGGCCAAGCTCTCCCAGGGCGACCGGGTCGAGAACGGCCCCGGCGCCGACATCAAGCCGGGCAACAACCTCCCGCTGCGCAACATCCCGGTGGGTACGGTCATCCACGCCATCGAGATGCGTCCCGGCGGCGGCGCGAAGATCGCCCGTTCCGCGGGCTCCTCCGTGCAGCTGCTGGCGAAGGAGGGCGCCTACGCCCACCTGCGCATGCCCTCCGGCGAGGTCCGTCTGGTCGACATCCGCTGCCGCGCCACCGTTGGCGAGGTCGGCAACGCCGAGCAGTCGAACATCAACTGGGGCAAGGCCGGCCGTATGCGCTGGAAGGGCGTTCGCCCGACCGTCCGCGGTGTCGCGATGAACCCTGTCGACCACCCGCACGGTGGTGGTGAGGGCAAGACCTCCGGTGGTCGCCACCCGGTTTCGCCGTGGGGCCAGAAGGAGGGCCGTACTCGCTCGCCGAAGAAGGCCAGCAACAAGTACATCGTCCGCCGCCGCAAGACGAACAAGAAGCGCTAGGAGCAGGTTTAGATGCCGCGCAGTCTCAAGAAGGGACCCTTCGTCGACGACCACCTGATCAAGAAGGTGGACACGCAGAACGAAGCCGGTACCCACAACGTCATCAAGACCTGGTCCCGCCGCTCCATGATCGTCCCGGCCATGCTCGGCCACACGATCGCGGTGCACGACGGCCGCAAGCACGTCCCGGTGTTCGTCACCGAGTCGATGGTCGGCCACAAGCTCGGCGAGTTCGCGCCGACCCGCACCTTCCGCGGCCACGAGAAGGACGACCGCAAGTCGCGTCGTCGCTGATCTGCGGAAATAGCGAAGACCTATGACTGACACCGAAGGGACAACCATGGAAGCCAGGGCCCAGGCGCGGTACATCCGCGTCACGCCCATGAAGGCCCGCCGCGTGGTGGACCTCATCCGTGGCATGAGCGCCACGGAGGCTCAGGCGGTCCTGCGATTCGCTCCGCAGGCCGCGAGCCAGCCGGTCGGCAAGGTGCTGGACAGCGCCATCGCCAACGCCGCGCACAACTACGACCACACCGACGTGGACTCGCTCTACGTCAGCGAGGCGTACGTCGACGAGGGCCCGACCCTGAAGCGGTTCCAGCCGCGCGCCCAGGGCCGTGCGTACCGGATCCGCAAGCGCACCAGCCACATCACCGTGGTCGTCGCCAGCAAGGAAGGGACCCGGTAATGGGCCAGAAGGTTAACCCGCACGGGTTCCGGCTCGGCATCACCACGGACTTCAAGTCCCGGTGGTACGCCGACAAGCTGTACAAGGACTACGTCAAGGAAGACGTCGCCATCCGCCGGATGATGACGACGGGCATGGAGCGGGCCGGCATCTCCAAGGTGGAGATCGAGCGCACCCGCGACCGCGTCCGCGTCGACATCCACACCGCCCGGCCGGGCATCGTCATCGGCCGTCGCGGCGCGGAGGCCGACCGCATCCGCGGCGACCTGGAGAAGCTCACCGGCAAGCAGGTGCAGCTGAACATCCTCGAGGTCAAGAACCCCGAGATGGACGCCCAGCTCGTGGCGCAGGCCGTCGCCGAGCAGCTCTCCTCCCGCGTCTCCTTCCGTCGTGCGATGCGCAAGTCGATGCAGAGCACGATGAAGGCCGGCGCCAAGGGCATCAAGATCCAGTGCGGCGGCCGTCTCGGCGGCGCCGAGATGTCCCGCTCGGAGTTCTACCGCGAGGGCCGTGTGCCGCTGCACACCCTGCGCGCGAACGTCGAGTACGGCTTCTTCGAGGCCAAGACCACCTTCGGCCGCATCGGCGTGAAGGTCTGGATCTACAAGGGCGACGTGAAGAACATCGCCGAGGTCCGCGCGGAGAACGCGGCTGCCCGTGCGGGCAACCGTCCCTCCCGCGGTGGCAGTGACCGTCCGCAGCGCCGTGGTGGCGAGCGCGGCGGCCGCGGCCGCAAGCCGCAGCAGGAGCGGACCGAGGCCCCCAAGGCCGAGGCCCCCGCCGCTGAGGCTCCGGCCGCTGCCGAGAGCACCGGAACGGAGGCCTGACCCGTCATGCTGATCCCCCGTAGGGTCAAGCACCGCAAGCAGCACCACCCCAAGCGCTCCGGCATGGCCAAGGGCGGCACCGAGGTGGCGTTCGGCGAGTACGGCATCCAGGCGGTGACCCCGGCGTACGTGACCAACCGCCAGATCGAGGCGGCGCGTATCGCCATCACCCGTCACATCCGCCGTGGCGGCAAGGTCTGGATCAACATCTACCCGGACCGCCCGCTGACCAAGAAGCCGGCCGAGACCCGCATGGGTTCCGGTAAGGGTTCCCCGGAGTGGTGGGTGGCCAACGTCAAGCCCGGACGCGTGATGTTCGAGCTGTCCTACCCGAACGAGAAGGTTGCCAAGGAGGCGCTGACCCGCGCCGCCCACAAGCTTCCGATGAAGTGCCGGATCGTCCGGCGCGAGGCAGGTGAGTCGTGATGGCGGCCGGTACCAAGGCGACCGAGCTGCGCGCACTCGGTGACGAGGAGCTCGTCGCCAAGCTGCGTGAGGCCAAGGAGGAGCTGTTCAACCTCCGCTTCCAGGCGGCGACCGGACAGCTCGAGAACCACGGCCGGCTGAAGGCCGTCCGCAAGGACATCGCCCGGATCTACACCCTGATGCGCGAGCGCGAGCTCGGCATCGAGACGGTGGAGAGCGCCTGATGAGCGAGAAGAATGTGACTGCAGCCAACAACGAGCGCGGCTTCCGCAAGACCCGCGAGGGCCTCGTCGTCAGCGACAAGATGGACAAGACCGTTGTGGTCGCCGTCGAGGACCGCGTCAAGCACGCCCTCTACGGCAAGGTCATCCGTCGCACCAACAAGCTCAAGGCGCACGACGAGCAGAACGCCGCGGGTGTCGGCGACCGCGTCCTCCTCATGGAGACCCGGCCGCTGTCCGCGACGAAGCGCTGGCGCGTCGTCGAGATCCTCGAGAAGGCCAAGTAACCACCTGAGGTTCCTCCTCAGGACTAGTTCCGCCAGGCTCGGCCGGGACGCACCGAGTGCGTCCCGGCCGGGAACCGGCAGACGATCAGGAGACAGACGTGATCCAGCAGGAGTCGCGACTTCGCGTCGCCGACAACACGGGTGCCAAGGAGATTCTCTGCATCCGTGTTCTCGGTGGCTCGGGTCGCCGCTACGCGGGCATCGGTGACGTCATCGTCGCCACCGTCAAGGACGCGATCCCCGGTGGCAACGTGAAGAAGGGCGACGTCGTCAAGGCGGTCGTCGTGCGCACCGTCAAGGAGCGCCGCCGCCCGGACGGCTCGTACATCCGCTTCGACGAGAACGCCGCCGTCATCCTCAAGAACGACGGCGACCCCCGCGGCACCCGTATCTTCGGCCCGGTGGGCCGCGAGCTGCGCGAGAAGAAGTTCATGAAGATCATCTCGCTCGCGCCGGAGGTGCTGTAACCGATGAAGATCAAGAAGGGCGACCTGGTCCAGGTCATCACCGGCAAGGACAAGGGCAAGCAGGGCAAGGTCATCCAGGCCTTCCCCGCCGACGACCGCGTCCTGGTCGAGGGTGTCAACCGGGTCAAGAAGCACACCAAGGCCGGCCAGTCCGCGGGTGGTTCCAAGACCGGCGGCATCGTGACCACCGAGGCCCCCATCCACGTGAGCAATGTTCAGCTCGTCGTGGAGAAGGACGGCAAGAAGGTCGTGACCCGCGTCGGCTACCGCTTCGACGACGAGGGCAACAAGATCCGCGTTGCCAAGCGGACCGGTGAGGACATCTGATGACTGCCACCACCACTTCGCCGCGGCTGAAGACCCGCTACCGCGAGGAGATCGCCGGCAAGCTGCGTGACGAGTTCGCCTACGAGAACGTCATGCAGATCCCCGGCCTGACCAAGATCGTGGTCAACATGGGTGTGGGCGACGCCGCCCGCGACTCCAAGCTGATCGAGGGCGCCATCCGCGACCTCGCCACGATCACCGGCCAGAAGCCGGCCGTGACCAAGGCCCGCAAGTCCATCGCGCAGTTCAAGCTGCGCGAGGGCCAGCCGATCGGTGCCCACGTCACCCTCCGCGGTGACCGCATGTGGGAGTTCCTGGACCGCCTGCTGTCGCTCGCGCTTCCGCGCATCCGCGACTTCCGCGGCCTGTCGCCGAAGCAGTTCGACGGCCGGGGCAACTACACCTTCGGTCTCACGGAGCAGGTCATGTTCCACGAGATCGACCAGGACAAGATCGACCGGGTCCGGGGCATGGACATCACCGTGGTCACCACGGCGACCAACGACGACGAGGGCCGCGCCCTCCTGCGTCACCTCGGCTTCCCGTTCAAGGAGAACTGACCGTGGCGAAGAAGTCTCTGATCGCTAAGGCTGCCCGCAAGCCCAAGTTCGGCGTGCGTGCGTACACGCGCTGCCAGCGCTGCGGCCGCCCGCACTCCGTCTACCGCAAGTTCGGCCTGTGCCGTGTGTGCCTCCGTGAGATGGCCCACCGCGGCGAGCTGCCGGGCGTGACCAAGAGCTCCTGGTAATCCTCCTCCCGGAGGACCCCAGGAACTCTCGGTAAGCAACTGGTCGGCGGGACCCGGCTCTTCTCTCGCGTAGAGTAGAAGGGTTGGGCCCCGCCGCCCATGACCGTCTTACTACGCCGTAGGTCCCCGCTTCGCACCTGCTCCGACTCTGCTCGGGGAGAGGGACGTCGCACCGGAAACCCCGGCGAGAGAGGCCCGAAGGCCATCATGACCATGACCGACCCGATCGCAGACATGCTCACGCGTCTGCGAAACGCCAACTCGGCTTACCACGACTCTGCCGTGATGCCGTTCAGCAAGATCAAGTCGCACATCGCGGAGATCCTCCAGCAGGAGGGCTACATCGCCGGCTGGAAGGTCGAGGACGCCGAGGTGGGCAAGAACCTCGTCATCGACCTGAAGTTCGGCCCGAACCGCGAGCGCTCGATCGCCGGTATCAAGCGCATCTCCAAGCCGGGCCTGCGGGTCTACGCAAAGTCCACCAACCTGCCGAAGGTGCTCGGCGGCCTGGGCGTGGCGATCATCTCCACGTCGCACGGTCTGCTCACCGACAAGCAGGCGAACAAGAAGGGCGTGGGCGGCGAAGTCCTCGCCTACGTCTGGTAACGGGAAACGGAGGTTTAGCCATGTCGCGTATTGGACGGCTGCCCATCACGGTTCCCGCCGGCGTGGACGTCACCATCGATGGCCGGACGGTTCAGGTGAAGGGCCCCAAGGGCACCCTCTCCCACACCGTTGCCGCGCCGATCGAGATCGCCAAGGGCGAGGACGGCACCCTGCAGGTGTCGCGCCCCAACGACGAGCGTCAGTCCAAGGCCCTGCACGGCCTGTCGCGGACGCTGGTGGCGAACATGATCACCGGCGTGACCACGGGCTACAGCAAGGCGCTCGAGATCAGCGGTGTCGGCTACCGCGTCCAGGCCAAGGGTTCCGCCCTTGAGTTCTCCCTGGGCTACAGCCACCCCGTGCTCGTCGAGGCCCCGGAGGGCATCACCTTCAAGGTCGACACCCCCACCAAGTTCAGCGTCGAGGGCATCGACAAGCAGAAGGTCGGCGAGGTCGCCGCGAACATCCGCAAGCTGCGCAAGCCCGACCCGTACAAGGCCAAGGGCGTGAAGTACGCGGGCGAGGTCATCCGCCGCAAGGTCGGAAAGGCTGGTAAGTAAGCCATGGCAGTCGGTGTGAAGATCGGCAAGGGCCACGCCTACAAGGCGAACGCCCGCAAGCGCCGTGCCATCCGCGTCCGCAAGCGGGTCTCCGGTACGCCGGTGCGTCCGCGTCTGGTCGTGACCCGCTCCAACCGTCACATGGTGGCGCAGGTCATCGACGACATCGCGGGCCACACGCTCGCCTCCGCCTCCACGCTGGACACGTCCATCCGTGGTGGCGAGGCCGACAAGACCGGGCAGGCCAAGGCGGTCGGCGCCCTGGTTGCCGAGCGGGCCAAGGCCGCCGGCATCGAGGCCGTCGTGTTCGACCGCGGGGGCAACCAGTACGCCGGGCGCATCGCCGCCCTGGCGGACGCCGCCCGCGAGGCCGGGCTCAAGTTCTGAGCCGCCGTAGCTAGCGGACGCAAACGAGAGAGGTAATTCCAATGGCTGGACCCCAGCGCCGCGGTGGCGGCGCCGGTGGCGGCGAGCGGCGGGACCGGAAGGACCGGCGGGACGGCGGCGCAGCTGCCGAGAAGACCGCTTACGTCGAGCGCGTTGTCGCGATCAACCGTGTCGCCAAGGTCGTGAAGGGTGGTCGTCGCTTCAGCTTCACCGCCCTGGTCGTCGTCGGTGACGGAGACGGCACCGTCGGTGTCGGTTACGGCAAGGCCAAGGAGGTGCCGGCCGCCATCGCCAAGGGTGTGGAGGAGGCCAAGAAGCACTTCTTCAAGGTCCCCCGTATCCAGGGCACCATTCCCCACCCGATCCAGGGTGAGGAGGCGGCCGGTGTCGTGCTGCTCAAGCCGGCTTCCCCCGGTACCGGTGTGATCGCCGGTGGCCCGGTGCGCGCCGTGCTCGAGTGCGCCGGCATCCACGACGTGCTCAGCAAGTCGCTCGGCTCGTCGAACCCGATCAACATCGTGCACGCCACGGTGGCGGCTCTCCGCGGGCTCCAGCGCCCGGAGGAGATCGCGGCCCGCCGCGGCCTGCCGCTCGAGGACGTCGCCCCGGCGGCTCTGCTCCGTGCGCGTGCAGGGGTGGGTGCGTAATGGCCCGCCTGAAGATCACGCAGACGAAGTCGTACATCGGCAGCAAGCAGAACCACCGTGACACCCTGCGTTCGCTCGGGCTCAAGCGCCTGAACGACGTGGTGGTCAAGGAGGACCGTCCCGAGATCCGCGGGATGGCCCAGACCGTGCGCCACCTCGTCACGGTCGAGGAGGTCGACTGATCATGGGTGCTGACAACCCGCTGAAGGTCCACAACCTCCGTCCGGCCCCGGGTGCCAAGACCGCCAAGACCCGTGTGGGTCGTGGTGAGGCGTCCAAGGGCAAGACGGCCGGCCGTGGTACCAAGGGCACCAAGGCCCGCTACCAGGTTCCGGAGCGCTTCGAGGGCGGGCAGATGCCCCTCCACATGCGCCTCCCGAAGCTCAAGGGCTTCAAGAACCCGTTCCGCACCGAGTACCAGGTCGTGAACCTGGACAAGCTCGCGGCCCTGTACCCCGAGGGTGGCGAGGTCACCGTCGCGGACCTGGTCGCCAAGGGCGCGGTGCGCAAGAACGAGCTCGTCAAGGTGCTCGGCACCGGCGAGATCTCCGTGGCGCTGCAGGTGACGGTCGACGCCGTCTCCGGCTCCGCCAAGGAGAAGATCACCGCCGCCGGCGGTTCGGTCACCGAGCTCGTCTGAGCCCCGGTGCCCGTCTGATCGCGAAGATCGCGAAGAGGGCCGGGAACCCCCGTTCAGGGGGTTCCCGGCCCTCTTCGTTCCCTCCTGGGGCGGCTGTCCGGCCGCAGGTGCACAGTTGAACGCTCCTTGACCCCGGTGGAGCACTCAGAAGCTTCTTACCGGTGGGCAGGCACTGTTAGAGTCCGTGGAGTCCACTTGTACGCTGGCGCGTCCTGTGCGCGGCGGCGGACGAGCGGAGTCCTTTATTCGTCCGGCCTACTGAGGGCCTTTGTCACACGACCAGCCCTCCCGCGCGCTGTGGGGGGCGCAGGAGGCACCGTGCTCACCGCGTTCGCCCGGGCGTTCAAAACGCCCGACCTGCGCAAGAAGCTGCTGTTCACGCTGGGCATCATGGTGCTGTTCCGGCTGGGAGCGCACATCCCCGTGCCCGGAGTCAGCTGGAGCGCCGTCAACGCGTGCGTGGAAGCAGCCAACACCTCCGGCCTCTTCGGCCTGGTGAACCTCTTCAGCGGCGGAGCCCTGCTCCAGCTGACGATCTTCGCCCTGGGCATCATGCCCTACATCACGGCCAGCATCATCCTCCAGCTGCTGACGGTGGTGATCCCGCGGCTGGAGGCCCTCAAGAAGGAGGGCCAGGCCGGCACCGCGAAGATCACCCAGTACACCCGCTACCTGACGGTCGCGCTCGCCGTGCTCCAGGCCACCGGCCTGGTGGCCACCGCCCGCAGCGGCACCCTCTTCCCGGGGTGCGCGCAGGCGTCGATGATCGTGCCCGACCAGTCGATCTTCACCACCATGGTCATGGTCGTCACCATGACCGCCGGCGCCGCCTGCCTGATGTGGCTGGGCGAGCTGATCACCGACCGCGGCATCGGCAACGGCATGTCGATCCTGATGTTCCTGTCCATCGCGGCCGGCTTCCCCGGCGCCCTGTGGGCCATCAAGCAGCAGGGCAAGATCATGGACGGCTGGTTCGACTTCGGCACCGTGATCGTCGTGGGCCTCGCCATGGTGGGCCTGGTGGTCTTCGTGGAGCAGGCCCAGCGCCGGGTTCCCGTCCAGTACGCGAAGAGGATGGTCGGACGCCGTTCCTACGGCGGTACGTCCACGTACATCCCGCTCAAGGTGAATCAGGCGGGTGTGATTCCCGTCATCTTCGCTTCTTCGCTGCTCTACATCCCGGCCTTGATCATCCAGTTCAGCGGGTCCCAGGAGTCCGGATGGGCGCAGTGGATTCAGGCTAATTTGGTACAGCCCAGCAGCCCGATTTACATCATTACGTACTTCCTGTTGATCGTTTTCTTCGCCTTCTTCTACGTGGCGATCTCGTTCAACCCCGAGGAAGTCGCGGACAACATGAAGAAGTATGGTGGTTTCATCCCGGGCATCCGGGCGGGTCGCCCCACTGCGGAGTACCTCAGCTACGTGCTCAACCGAATCACCTGGCCGGGGTCGCTGTACCTGGGACTGATTGCGCTCGTGCCCACGGTGGCGCTGGTGCTGTTCAACGCGGACCAGAACTTCCCGTTCGGTGGGACCAGCATCCTCATCATCGTGGGTGTCGGCCTGGAGACCGTGAAGCAGATCGAGAGTCAGCTCCAGCAGCGCAACTACGAAGGGTTCCTCCGCTGATGCGAATTGTCCTCGTCGGACCTCCTGGAGCAGGAAAGGGCACCCAGGCCCAGTTCCTCGCCAAGAACCTGTCGATCCCGCACATCTCCACAGGCGACCTCTTCCGCGCGAACATCAGCCAGGGCACCCCCCTCGGCCTGGAGGCGCAGAAGTACATCAAGGCGGGCGACCTGGTCCCCGACGAGGTCACCATCGGGATGGTCAAGGACCGCCTGGCCCGCCCCGACGCGCAGGAGGGCTTCCTCCTGGACGGCTTCCCGCGCAACATCGCGCAGGCACAGGTTCTGGACGCCATGCTCACCGAGCTCGGCGGCGGCCTGGACGCCGTCCTGGACCTGGAGGTCCCGGAGGACGAAGTCGTCAAGCGGATCGCCGGCCGGCGCACCTGCCGCAAGGACAGCAGCCACACCTTCCACGTCGTCTACACCCCCTCCAAGGTCGAGGACGTGTGCGACGTGTGCGGCGGCGAGCTGTACCAGCGCGAGGACGACAGCGAGGACACCGTCCGCAAGCGGCTGGAGGTCTACCACAACCTCACCGAGCCGCTGGTGGGCTACTACGAGAAGCAGGGCCTCCTGGTGACCGTCCCCGCCCTGGGGAAGGTCGACGAGGTGACCGCGCGGGCGATGGACGCACTGAGGTCCAAGAAGGCCTGACGGCGGACACGCGAAGCAAGCAGTGACGGCCGCGGCGCTCAGCGAGAGCGCCGCGGCCGTCACGTGCGGGGGGCCCGGACCGTTACGGTTGAGGCCGGGCCGCAAGAGATTGGGAAGAACGATGGTGGAGATCAAGACCCCCGAACAGATCGCCAGGATGCGCGAGGCCGGCCTCGTGGTGGCGCGGGCGCTCCAGGCCTGCCGCGAGGCGGTCGAGCCCGGGGTCACCACCAAGGACCTGGACGAGATCGCGGCGCGGGTGATCCGCGAGCACGGGGCGAAGTCCAACTTCCTCGGCTACGGCGGCTTCCCCGCGACGATCTGCACCTCGGTGAACGACGTGGTGGTGCACGGCATCCCCGGCGGTCAGGAGCTGCGGGACGGCGACATCGTCTCCATCGACTGCGGGGCGATCGTCGACGGCTGGCACGGCGACTCCGCGATCACCGTCTTCGTGGGCGAGGGCCACCCGCAGGAGCTGCACGACCTGAGCCGGGTCACCGAGGAGTCCATGTGGGCCGGCATCGCCGCGGTCCGCAAGGGCAACCGGCTGGTCGACATCAGCAAGGCGATCGAGGGCTACGTCCGCCGCCAGCCCCGGCCGGCGAACGGCCGCTACGGCATCGTCGAGGACTACGGGGGCCACGGCATCGGCAGCGCGATGCACATGGACCCGCACCTGCTGAACTACGTGGACCGCCGGCGCGGCCGCGGCCCGAAGCTGGTGCCCGGCTTCTGCATCGCCATCGAGCCCATGCTCAGCCTGGGCACCCCCCGCACCCACGTCCTCGAGGACGACTGGACGGTCAAGACCGACGACGGCACCTGGGCCAGCCACTGGGAGCACTCGGTCGCGCTGACCGAGGAGGGCCCCCTGGTGCTGACCGCCTTCGACGGCGGCCGGGCGAAGCTCGCCGAGTACGGGGTGCAGGCCGCCCCCGACCCCCTGGCGTGATCCACTCCACGACGGCCCCGCGCGACCGGCTCCGCGGGGCCGCGGGGCCGCACGCATGACGATCTTCCCTCTTGGGCATAACCTCCCGGATTCGTTTTTTCGGACGGGCTGACGTAGACTGACGCGTCGGTGCGCTCATGCCTGCGTGTGTGTGCGAACCGATCCAGGTAGCCGATTCGGAAGGCGAAGCGTGGCCAAGAAGCAAGGTGCCATCGAAATTGAGGGCACCGTGATCGAGTCTCTGCCGAACGCCATGTTCAAGGTGGAGCTCCAGAACGGTCACAAGGTCCTCGCGCACATCAGCGGCAAGATGCGTATGCACTACATCCGCATCCTTCCCGACGACCGGGTCGTGGTGGAGCTGTCTCCCTACGACCTCACGCGCGGCCGGATCGTCTACCGCTACAAGTAGATCTCGCTGTCGCACCGCCCCGGCGGTGTGCCGGCACGACCCGGAGAACCTCACATCCCATGAAGGTCAAGCCGAGCGTCAAGAAGATCTGCGACAAGTGCAAGGTGATCCGCCGCCACGGCCGGGTCATGGTCATCTGCGACAACCTGCGCCACAAGCAGCGCCAGGGCTGACGCACACCGACCTGCACTCCGCAGTTCTCCGCGCGACGCACCACACGTTCATACGCAGTCACCCGTCCCCCTGAGGGGGACGACACCCCCGGCGGAGGCCGGGGACCCGTCGGGACCCGGCCGCGCGGCCACCGGTCCCTGCGGGGGAGGTGCTGCGGAAGACCTCCGTACAGCCATCAGGAGCCACGTCAATGGCACGCATCGAAGGCGTTGATCTCCCGCGCGAGAAGCGCGTCGAGGTCGCCCTCACCTACGTCTTCGGCATCGGTCGCACCCGTGCTCAGGAGACCCTGAAGAACACCGGTGTGAACCCCGACACCCGCGTCCGCGACCTTGCCGAGGAAGACCTCGTCAAGATCCGCGAGTGGGTCAGCGCCAACTACAAGACCGAGGGTGACCTCCGTCGCGAGGTCCAGGCCGACATCCGCCGCAAGGTGGAGATCGGCTGCTACGCGGGTCTGCGGCACCGTCGCGGCCTGCCGGTCCGCGGCCAGCGCACCCACACCAACGCCCGCACCCGCAAGGGTCCGCGTCGCGCCATCGCCGGCAAGAAGAAGCCGGGCAAGAAGTAGTCCTCACCGGACGCTGCTAGCGGTCCGAGTTGCAGGACCGACCACCTCCACGGGAGTTTTCACATATGCCTCCGAAGGGCCGTCAGGCCGGCGCCAAGAAGGTGCGCCGCAAGGAGAAGAAGAACGTCGCTCACGGGCACGCCCACATCAAGAGCACGTTCAACAACACCATCGTCTCGATCACCGACCCCACGGGCAACGTGATCTCCTGGGCCTCGGCCGGACACGTGGGCTTCAAGGGCTCGCGCAAGTCCACGCCGTTCGCCGCGCAGATGGCCGCCGAGTCGGCCGCCCGCCGCGCGCAGGAGCACGGCATGCGCAAGGTCGACGTCTTCGTCAAGGGCCCCGGCTCCGGCCGCGAGACCGCGATCCGCTCCCTCCAGGCCACCGGCCTCGAGGTCGGCTCGATCCAGGACGTCACCCCGACGCCGCACAACGGCTGCCGTCCGCCGAAGCGCCGCCGCGTCTGATCCACCCGGACCCCGCCCCCGTTAGTACGGGCGGGGACCGTCACGGGCGGTCCGTGCCGCGAGGCCCGGGCCGCCCGTACCCTTGAATCCTCGGCGTCAAATAGCGGGCGTCGAAGAACCTGGAGGAACACCATGCTGATCGCTCAGCGTCCGTCGCTGACCGAAGAGGTCGTCGACGAATACCGCTCGCGGTTCGTCATCGAGCCGCTGGAGCCGGGCTTCGGCTACACCCTCGGCAACTCCCTGCGCCGCACCCTGCTGTCCTCGATCCCCGGTGCCGCCGTCACCAGCATCCGGATCGACGGCGTCCTGCACGAGTTCACCACCGTGCCGGGCGTCAAGGAGGACGTCACCGACCTCATCCTCAACATCAAGCAGCTGGTCGTCTCCTCGGAGCACGACGAGCCGGTCGTGATGTACCTGCGCAAGCAGGGCCCGGGTGTGGTCACCGCCGCCGACATCGCCCCGCCGGCCGGTGTCGAGGTGCACAACCCCGACCTCGTGCTCGCCACGCTGAACGCCAAGGGCAAGCTGGAGATGGAGCTGACCGTCGAGCGCGGTCGCGGCTACGTCTCCGCCGTCCAGAACAAGCAGCAGGGCCAGGAGATCGGCCGCATCCCGGTCGACTCCATCTACAGCCCGGTGCTCAAGGTCACCTACAAGGTCGAGGCGACCCGTGTCGAGCAGCGCACGGACTTCGACAAGCTGATCGTGGACGTCGAGACCAAGCAGGCCATGCGGCCCCGCGACGCCATGGCGTCCGCGGGCAAGACCCTGGTCGAGCTGTTCGGTCTGGCGCGCGAGCTCAACATCGACGCCGAGGGCATCGACATGGGCCCGTCCCCGACGGACGCCGCCCTGGCCGCCGACCTCGCGCTGCCGATCGAGGAGCTCGAGCTCACCGTCCGCTCCTACAACTGCCTCAAGCGCGAGGGCATCCACTCCGTGGGCGAGCTCGTGGCGCGCTCCGAGGCCGACCTGCTCGACATCCGCAACTTCGGTGCGAAGTCGATCGACGAGGTCAAGGCGAAGCTGGCCGGCATGGGCCTGGCCCTCAAGGACAGCCCGCCCGGATTCGACCCGACCGCCGCCGCCGACGCCTTCGGCGCCGACGACGACTCCGACTCCGGCTTCGTGGAGACCGAGCAGTACTGAGCCGGCAGGCTCGCACCATCTCCGGCAGGGCGCCCGCCCTGCCGGACTGACACCGGTACCTGACACGGCCGGTGCAGACACGGAGGAGAAACACCATGCCGAAGCCCACCAAGGGCGCCCGTCTGGGCGGCAGCGCCGCGCACGAGCGGCACATGCTGGCGAACCTCGCCAGGTCGCTGTTCGAGCACGGCCGGATCACCACCACCGAGGCCAAGGCGCGCCGTCTGCGCCCGGTCGCGGAGCGGCTGATCACCAAGGCGAAGAAGGGCGACATCCACAACCGTCGCCAGGTGCTGCAGACGATCACCGACAAGAGCATCGTCCACACGCTCTTCACGGAGATCGCCCCGCGGTACGAGAACCGCCCCGGCGGTTACACCCGCATCACCAAGATCGGCAACCGTCGTGGCGACAACGCCCCGATGGCGGTCATCGAGCTGGTCGAGGCCCTGACCGTGCAGCAGACCGCTGTCGGCGAGGCCGAGGCCGCCACCAAGCGCTCCGCCAAGGACGCCGAGGCCGCCAAGGCCGAGGAGACCGCGGAGGAGACGAAGGCCGAGGAGACCCCGGCCGAGGACGCCAAGGCCGAGGAGACCCCGGCCGAGGAGTCGAAGGACGCCTGAGCAGGCATTCCGGCTCACGGACGGGCCCGCCCCCAGACCTCTGGGAGCGGGCCCGTTCCGCATGACGCGGCACGGTGCCGTACGACGAGAGAGGTTCAACGGTGAGTGACGAGGTGGAGCCCGGCTTCGTGCGGGTCCGGCTGGACCTGTCCTACGACGGCACGGACTTCTCGGGGTGGGCGCGGCAGCGCGAGCGCCGCACGGTGCAGGGGGAGCTGGAGAGCGCCCTGCAGACGGTGATGAGGATGCCGGACCCGGTGGAGCTGACGGTCGCCGGCCGCACGGACGCCGGCGTGCACGCCCGGGGCCAGGTGGCCCACCTCGACCTGCCCGAGGAGGTCTGGGCGGCCCAGGAGGAGAAGCTGGTCCGCCGGCTGGCCGGCCGGCTGCCCCGGGACGTGCGGGTGTGGAAGGCGGAACGGGCCCCTGCGGGCTTCGACGCGCGCTTCTCCGCGGTGTGGCGCCGCTACGCCTACCGGGTCTGCGACCACCCCGGCGGCGTCGACCCGCTGCTGCGCGCCCACGTGCTGTGGGCCGACCGCCCCCTCGACCTGGACCTGATGAACCTGGCCGCCGCCGAGCTGCTGGGCGAGCACGACTTCGCCGCCTACTGCAAGAAGCGGGAGGGCGCGACCACCATCCGCACCCTGCTGGACCTGTACTGGGAGCGCACCGCGGACGGGGTCGCGGTGGCCACCGTGCGGGCCGACGCCTTCTGCCACAACATGGTCCGCGCCCTGGTCGGGGCGATGCTGCTGGTGGGCTACGGCAAGCGGCCGCCGGGGTTCCCCGGCGAGGTGCTGGCCGGCCGGGTGCGGAACTCCGCGGTCAACGTGGTGCGCCCGCACGGCCTGACCCTGGAGGAGGTCGGCTACCCGGCCGACGAGCTGCTGGCCGCCCGCAGCAGGGAGGCGCGCAACCGGCGCACCCTGCCCTGCCGCCCGGACCTGCCCCTCGCCCCGGACGCTGCCCCGGCCCCGGACAGGGCGCCGGCCCCGGGCACGGACGCCGGCTGACCGGCGGGGCGGGCACCGGGCCCGTCCCGCCGGTCAGCCGTTCCGCCGTCCCGTCGGCCGTCCCGCCGGTCAGCCGACCGTGAACGTCCGGCTGGTGCCGGTGAAGGCGGTGACGCGGCCGAGCAGGTCCTTGGCGTCGCCGTGGTGGACGATGCGGTAGGTGCCCGGTGCCGTGTCCTCGGGGACCGTCCAGGTGACGGTGGCCGTGGAGACGGCCGCGTACTCGCGCTTCCAGCGGTAGACGGTGGACCAGTCGTTGTCGGTGGCCACGGTCCGCCAGGCGCCGCCGGCGTACCGCTGGACCTCCAGGAACGTGTTCTCGGTGCGGAGGTTGTTCCGGGGGTGCCCGGTGTAGAAGACCGCCTCGGCCCGCTCGCCGCGCGCGTAGGACCCGGCGGGCTGGGTCTTGAGGTCGCCGAACTCCTTGCCCACCGGGGGCGCGTCCAGGACGACGCCGGGCTGCACGGTGAACTGCCGCCCGCCGAGCCGGGGCGGCTGCACGGCGCTGGGCGTCGGGGCGCCCTCCCGCAGTGCGGCGGCCAGGCGGCCGAGCTCCTGCTGGTAGGCGGGGAGGGTGTGGCGGCCGAAGTGGGTGGAGGCGCCCTCGTAGTGCTGGGCGTCGTACTCCTCGGGAGTGGTGACGTAGCCGGAGTAGGCGTTGGAGTAGCCGGCGAGGACGTGGTGGCGGGCGAGGCCGCCGAGTTCGCCGGCGACGGTGTCCAGGACCCGGTGGCCGGAGGCCGCGGTGAACTCGGCCGGGACGGCGGTGAGGGCGAGGGAGCCGATCCGCACGACCTGCAGCGGCAGGACCTGCGGGGACCAGGCCGGCTGCTGGCTGCCGGTGGCCAGGAAGACGGGCTTGGGCGCCTGGCAGCGGCGGACCTCGGCGGGTACGGGCGTGACCACGGCCCCGGCCACCAGGAGCAGGGGGTTGGCCTCCAGTTCGCCCTCGTCCACGATGTCCGGTCCGGGGCCGTCCTCGGCGCCCGCGGTGAAGCCCTGGCCGAGGGCGGCGGGGCAGGTGCGGTGCACGGCCCCGTCGGGGGTGTACCGGCCGGAGACCTCGACGCCGGAGAAGTCGACGTAGCGCTGCCGGGCGTCGATGGGCCCGGTGAGCACCTCGGTGGCGCCCTCGAAGAGCTCGCGGGCCTTGTCGGCCTGGAGGCCGCCGATGATCTCGGTGTTCCGGAACTCGTCGTCGGTGGGGCCGTGGGCGCCGCCGTCGCGCAGGTTCGGCGACATGTCGCCGGCGTTGGTCTGGGCGAAGGCGGCGACGAAGTCGCCCCGGTCCTTCCACTCGACGCCGTGCAGGTCGTGCTCGGTGCGGTACTGCGCGTAGCCCTTGTTGTCCGGGCTGATCAGGGTGTTCTCCGGGTTCATCGAGGTGGCGTGGCTGGCGAACCAGCTGACCATGCCGACGGGCCGGTCGCCCTGCTCGAAGCGCAGCACGGTCATGGCCGGGTCGACCGCGCCGGGGAAGCGGGCCTGCTCCTCGGCGGGGTTGCGCCGGAACGCCTCCGGCGAGCGGTTGACGCTGGCCCCGGTCAGCTCCCCGGTGGCGATCTTCACCGTGCCGGGCGCGAGGTCGGCGTCGGCCTCGGCGACGGCGTCGACGATGCCGGAGACGATCGCCTCGAAGGTCTTCTCCTGGTGGCCGAGGACCGTGAGGTTGTACAGCAGGTGGTGGGAGAAGCCGCCCGGCCCCGCGTGGGTGTGGGTGGCCGACAGGATGACGTTGGACGCGTCGTAGCGGGAGCCGAACCGGGCGGCGAGCCGGTCCATGACCTCCTGGTGGACGCCCTGCATGACCATGCCGAGGTCGGTGTTGACGAACACCGCCCGGCCGCCACCGGGCTGGGCCACGGCGAAGGCCCGGGCCCACTGGCGGGAGTGGATCCCGGAGGTCTTCTGCTCCAGGCGGGCATAGCCCATCATGCCGATCTCGGCGGCCTCGCCGGTGATGTCGGCGATCCCGGTGCCCACCAGGTAGCCGCCGCCCGCGGCGGGGGCGCCGTCGGCCGGGGTCTGGGCCCGGGCCGGGCCCAGGGGGAGGAGGGGGAGGAGGAGGCAGGCCAGCAGGGCCGTCCTGCCCGCGCGCCGGGCGCGGCGCTTCGTGGATCCGGTCGTGCGCAGCATGAGCAGCCCCAGGCGCGTCGAGGGCGGGAGGTGGCGGCCGGCGCGGGGAGGGCCGCGTCGGCCGCCCCAGCATGGGGCGGGGCCCGCGGCAGGGTCAATGGTCCCGACACCGGAAACCGAAAAGTGATTTCGGATCAGGAGCGCTGCGCGGCAAAGGAGTCGGGCGGCAGGACCGGCCCGGGCCCGGCCCCCGTGCCGGGTCCGCCGTGTTCGGACCCGCCGTGCCCAGGTCCCCGCGCCGGGTCCTCCGTGCTTCAGGCCCCCGCGCCGCGCGCGAGGATGCCCTGGGCCACCTGTCGCGCCTCCGCCAGCACGGCCGGGTCCCCCCGCTCGGGGTCGAGCTCGAACGCCAGCCTGACCAGGGCGTCCACCGCGGCCACCGCCACCAGCAGGGAGGTGCGCATCCGCTCGTCGGGTTCCGCGCCGAAGTGCCGGACGACCAGGTGGACGATGCGCTCGACGACGACCTCGTCGTTGCGGCGCCCGCCGGCGAGCAGCCGGTCGTCGGCCACGTCGCCGAAGCGCAGGGCGCGGAAGCCGGGTTCGGCCCGGGACATCCGCACGTACTCGTCGAAGCCGGCCGCGGCCGCCTCCCACCAGTGGTCGAACCGGGCGCCGGACAGCAGCCGGTCCAGCCGGTCCAGGAAGGCGTCCAGGTTGCGCACCGACGCGGCCCGGTAGACGGCGCGGCGGTCGGCGAAGAAGCTGTACAGGGTGGCCAGGCCGACCCCGGCCCGTCCGGCGATGCGCGTGGTCGTGGCCGCCTGGTAGCCCTCCTCGACGAGCAGGTCCACCGCCGCGTCCAGGATCCGCTCCACCCGCTCGACGCTGCGCCGCTGCTGCGGGGTGCGCCGCAGCGGGAGCGGGAGCCGGTCCCCGTCCGGCCGCCCGGCCCGCCCGGGCCCGGCCTCCCGGGGGTGTGGTGCGTTCAATCGCCCGTCCTCGTGCGCGGTTCCTGCGGAGGCGCTCCGCAGCGGTGGCCCGAAAGGCCTTTTCGGGTTTCCCGCTCCCGGCCCGCTCAGCTTTCCGCTCCCGGCCCGCTCAGCCCGTGCCGGCGTCGGCCGCGGCGGCGTCCCGGCCGCGCTGGACGATGCGGTTGAAGGTGAAGGTGTTGATGTCGGCGGCGGTCTGCCTGGCCCTGGTGTCGGAGGCCGGGACCGCCTGGCCGTCGGTGTAGCCGGAGACCGTGAAGTAGGCGTAGCGGCCGACCGCGTTGGTGGTCAGCCGGCAGGCGACGGCGCGGCAGAAGGTGGGGACGCCGCCCCCGGGCAGCGACTGGATGTTGCCCTTGGCCTGCGCCTTCACCTTCTGCGCGTCCGCCGCGCTGTCGAAGACGGCGACGCCGATCGTCACCGCGGTGCCGTTCGCGGTGTAGGTGGCGCGCAGCACCTGCTTGCAGCCGTTGTTCGCCAGGACCGCGCCGAGCGTCCCGGAGGCCGCGGAGGCGCAGCTGCCGGTGCTGCTCGTGGCGCCCTTGGCGTAGGGCCGGTCGCCCAGGGTGAGCTTCCTGCCCGGGAAGAGGGTCTCGGGGGTGAGGGGGGCGGTGTCCTTCGCGGCGCTGGAGATGAACTCCAGCGGGTCGGCCGGGGGCGGCGGGGTCACCGTGGGGAACTCGGGATCGGGCGGCAGGGACGCGCCGGGGAGGTCGGCGGGGGCGGAGGCCGACGGCTTCGCCTTCGGCTTCCCGTCGGTCTTGGAGGCCACCACGGCGGTGGCGACGATGCCGGCGATCGCGCCCGCCGCCAGGACGCCGCCGCAGACCATCAGCAGCGTGCGGCGCTTGCGGGCGCCCGCCTCGTTCTCCTCCGCCAGCGCGGACCAGTCCGGCTCGCCGGCCCCGGCACCGGTCCCGGGCAGGTCCGGCTGCTGCGACTGCTGCGGCTGCGGCTGCGGTGCCTGCGGCGGCGCCCAGCTGGGGTCGGGGGAGACCGGCTGCTGCGGCACGAAGGGCTGCTGGGAGGGGTCCTGACGCGCCGACGGGATGACCTGGCCGTGCAGCACGGGACGCTCGTGGCCGCCGCCCTGCCCGGGGTTCTGCGCCGGGCCCTGCGCGGGCACGGTCCCGTCGGGGCTCCACGCGGGCCCCTGGCCCTGCGCCTGCCCGTGCCACTGACCCTGACCCTGCCACTGCCCCTGGCCGGACCCGGGGGCGTGGGGCTGCTGCGGACCGTCGTTCATGGGCCGAATCCTATGGGAGGGAAGGGGGTTGCGGGACGGGGAAAACCGGTTGGGCGCAGGTCCGGGGAGGGGGGAGAATTCCGCGGCATGGGACATGTCGAGGTCGCGCATCTGGATTACTGCCTGCCGGACGGGCGGATGCTGCTCGCCGACGTCTCCTTCCGGGTGGGCGAGGGCGCGGTAGCGGCCCTGGTGGGCGCCAACGGCGCGGGCAAGTCGACGCTGATGCGCCTGGTCGCGGGCGAGCTGGCGCCGGACGCCGGCTCGGTGACCGTCGGCGGCGGGCTCGGCGTGATGTCGCAGCTGGTCGGGACGGTGCGGGGCGAGGCGTCGGTGCGCGACCTGCTGGTCTCGGTCGCCCCGCCGCGCGTTCGCGAGGCGGCGAAGGCCGTCGACGAGGCCGAGCTGATGATGATGGCCTCCGACGACGAGCCGGCCCAGCTCGCCTACGCGCAGGCCCTGTCCGACTGGGCGGAGGCCGGCGGCTACGAGGCCGAGACCCTGTGGGACAAGTGCACCACCGCGGCCCTGGGCGTCCCCTTCGAACGCGCGCAGTGGCGCGACCTGACCACGCTCTCCGGCGGCGAGCAGAAGCGGCTGGTGCTCGAGGCGCTGCTGCGCGGCCCGGACGAGGTCCTGCTGCTGGACGAGCCGGACAACTACCTGGACGTGCCCGGCAAGCGCTGGCTGGAGGAGCAGCTGCGGGCCACCCGCAAGACCGTGCTCCTGGTCTCCCACGACCGGGAGCTGCTGTCCCGCGCGGCGGAGCGGATCGTCAGCGTCGAGGCGGGCCCGGCCGGCTCCGACGTATGGGTGCACGGCGAGGGCTTCGCCACCTACCACCGGGCGCGCAGGGAGCGGTTCGCCCGCTTCGAGGAGCTGCGCCGCCGCTGGGACGAGGAGCACGCCCGACTGAAGAAGCTGGTGCTGACGCTGCGCCAGCAGGCCTCGATCAGCCCCGACATGGCCTCCCGCTACCGGGCCGCGCAGACCCGGCTGAAGCGGTTCGAGGACGCCGGGCCGCCCCCGGAGCCGCCGCGCGAGCAGGAGATCACCATGCGGCTGCGCGGCGGCCGCACCGGGATGCGCGCGGTGGTCTGCGAGGGCCTGGAGCTGACCGGGCTGATGAAGCCGTTCGACCTGGAGGTCTTCTACGGCGAGCGGGTCGCGGTGCTCGGCTCCAACGGCTCCGGCAAGTCGCACTTCCTGCGCCTCCTCGCCGGCGACCCCTCCGTCGCGCACGCCGGGCGGTGGAAGCTGGGCGCCCGGGTGGTGCCCGGCCACTTCGCGCAGACCCACGCCCACCCGGAGCTGGTCGGCCGGCCGCTGGTGGAGATCCTGTGGGCCGAGCACGCCAAGGACCGCGGCGCGGCGATGAGCGTGCTGCGCCGCTACGAGCTGGAGCGCCAGGGCGACCAGCCGTTCGAGAAGCTCTCGGGCGGCCAGCAGGCCCGCTTCCAGATCCTGCGGCTGGAGCTGGAGGGCGCCACCGCCCTGCTGCTGGACGAGCCCACCGACAACCTCGACCTGGAGAGCGCGGAGGCGCTGCAGGAGGGGCTGGAGCGGTTCGACGGGACGGTGCTCGCCGTCACCCACGACCGCTGGTTCGCCCGCTCCTTCGACCGCTTCCTGGTCTTCGGGCAGGACGGCACGGTCCGCGAGACCCCCGAGCCGGTCTGGGACGAGGGCCGCGTCGAGCGGCGCCGCTGACCGCTGACCACGGGTGGAGGGCGGCGGGCGGCGGGCGGCGGCGGAGCGGCTGCGGCAGTGGCCGCCGCCCCGGCGACGGGGCGTTTTGACCCCCGGAGCGCGCGGCGGGTATCCTGCGGGTTCGTTATGCGTATTGGCTTGCTCGTTCTCACGTGAGAGGCCGTTACGCCGGTCCACCGGGCCGATGACCAGCGGCGGGCACGGGTTGCGTCCCCGTGTGCCGCCTCGGCTGTCGTGATCGTCCGGGTGGCCTTGTCAGGACCCACTCACTGAAGAAGCGAAGGCTACGACCGTGCGTACGTACAGCCCCAAGCCCGGCGACGTCCAGCGCCAGTGGCACGTCATCGACGCGCAGGACGTTGTCCTGGGCCGCCTGGCCAGCCAGGCCGCGTCCCTCCTCCGGGGCAAGCACAAGCCGGTGTACGCGCCCCACGTCGACACTGGTGACTTCGTCATTGTCATCAACGCCGACAAGGTGCACCTGTCCGGCAACAAGCGGACCCAGAAGATGGCCTACCGCCACTCGGGCTACCCGGGTGGTCTGCGGTCCGTCCGCTACGACGACCTGCTGGCCAACAACCCGGAGAAGGCCATCGAGAAGGCCGTCAAGGGGATGCTCCCGAAGAACACCCTGGGCCGGCAGATGCTCTCCAAGCTGAAGGTGTACCGCGGTGCCGAGCACCCGCACGCCGCTCAGCAGCCGGTCCCGTTCGAGATCACCCAGGTCGCGCAGTAGTCCCGGCCGCACCCCAGAAGAAAAGGAACTGAGGAGAATCGTGGCCGAGACCACCGCTGAGACCCCCGTCGAGGTCGAGGAGACCTACGAAGAAGAGGGCCAGGAGAGCTACACCACCGAGTCGCTGATCGGCCGCTTCGGCGAGCCGCAGCCGGCCGCCGGCACCGGCCGCCGCAAGCGCTCCGTGGCGCGCGTCCGCATCGTGCCGGGCACCGGCAAGTGGAAGATCAACGGGCGCACGCTCGAGGACTACTTCCCGAACAAGGTGCACCAGCAGGAAGTCAACGAGCCCTTCAAGGTGCTCGAGCTCGACGGCCGCTACGACGTCATCGCCCGCATCGCGGGCGGCGGCGTCTCCGGCCAGGCCGGCGCCCTGCGCCTCGGCGTGGCCCGCGCCCTGAACGAGGCCGACGTGGACAACAACCGCGGCGCCCTCAAGAAGGCGGGCTTCCTGACCCGCGACGCCCGTGAGATCGAGCGCAAGAAGGCCGGTCTCAAGAAGGCCCGCAAGGCCCCGCAGTACAGCAAGCGCTAAATTACTGCTGCTGCACGCGCGTACGCCCCGGAGGCACTGTCTGTGCCCCCGGGGCGTTCGCTTTCCGGAACGGATTCCGCTCGGATTCACACGGTTTCCCAGGCACAACCTCGGAGGAAGCACAGTGGCACGACTCTTCGGAACGGACGGGGTGCGCGGCGTCGCCAACGCCGACCTGACCGCCGAGATGGCGCTCGGCCTCTCGGTCGCGGCGGCGCACGTACTCGGCGACGCGGGCACCGTGGGCCACCGGCCGGTCGCCGTGGTCGGACGCGATCCGCGGGCCTCGGGCGAGTTCCTCGAGGCCGCCGTGGTGGCGGGCCTGGCCAGTTCCGGGGTGGACGTCCTGCGGGTCGGTGTGCTGCCCACTCCGGCGGTGGCGTATCTCACCGGCGCGCTGGGCGCCGACCTCGGCGTGATGCTCTCCGCGAGCCACAACCCGATGCCCGACAACGGCATCAAGTTCATCGCCCGCGGAGGCCACAAGCTCGCCGACGACATCGAGGACCGCATCGAGGCGATGTACCGCGCCCACGCCTCCGGCGAGCCGTGGGAGCGCCCGACCGGCGCCGGCGTGGGCCGGGTCCGAGAGCACGACGAGGGCTTCGACCAGTACGTCGCCCACCTCGTCGGGGTGCTGCCGAACCGCCTCGACGGGCTGAAGGTCGTGATCGACGGGGCGCACGGCGCCGCCGCCCGGGTCTCCCCGGAGGCGTTCTCCCGGGCCGGCGCCGAGGTGGTCACGATCGGCACGTCCCCCGACGGGCTGAACATCAACGACGGCATAGGGTCCACCCACCTGGAGCAGCTCAAGGCGGCCGTCGTCGCGCACGGCGCCGACCTGGGCGTGGCCCACGACGGCGACGCGGACCGCTGCCTGGCCGTGGACGCCGAGGGCAACGAGGTCGACGGCGACCAGATCCTGGCCGTCCTGGCGCTGGGCATGCGCGAGGCCGGCGCGCTGCGCCGGAACACCGTGGTCGCCACCGTCATGTCCAACCTGGGCTTCAGGCTGGCGCTCGAGCGCGAGGGCATCGACCTGGTGCAGACCGCGGTCGGCGACCGCTACGTGCTGGAGGAGATGAAGGCCGGCGGCTACGCCCTCGGCGGCGAGCAGTCCGGCCACGTGATCATCCTCGACCACGCCACCACCGGCGACGGCACGCTCACCGGCCTGATGCTGGCCGCCCGGGTCGCCGCGACCGGCCGGTCCCTGAAGGACCTGGCGTCGGTGATGACCCGGCTGCCGCAGATACTCGTCAACGTCCGCGACGTCGACAAGAGCCGGGTGGCCGACTGCCGCGCCCTGGGCGAGGCGGTGGCCGAGGCCGAGCGCGAGCTCGGCTCCACCGGACGGGTGCTGCTGCGCTCCTCCGGCACCGAGCCGCTGGTGCGGGTCATGGTCGAGGCGGCCGACGCCGACCAGGCCCGCTCGGTCGCCGAGCGGCTCGCCGACGTGGTCAAGTCCGAACTGGGCTGACCGGGCCGGTGCGGCGGGCCCGCCCGGCCCGCCGCACCGCTGCCTGCGCTGCCAAACCGCTGCCCGTGCTGCCGCCCGCCCCGCCGTCTGTGCCTCGCGGCGGCGCAGGCCCGCCGTGGGGCTCGGCCTCCGTGGGGACTCGGCAGTTGTGGGGACTCGGCCGCCGTGGGGTTCAGCCGCCGTGGGGCCAGGCGGGCCCGCGCCGCCTCGTCAGGAGCCGCCTCCCGACGCCCAGGGTCAGCGTGCCCGCGGCCACGATGCCGGCCACGTTCACGAACAGCTGGAGCAGGGAGCCGCCCACCTGCTGGAGGTTGCCGAAGGCCAGCGCCACGGCCGTGTTGGCCGCGGCCGGCACGGTGGTCACCGAGATCGCCACTCCCGTCAGCGCCTCGGACTTCGACGAGGTCAGCGACAGCATCCCGGCGACGCCCGCGAGCAGGGCCACGGTGAGGGCGAGGTGGCCCGGTTCCCAGATGAAGGCGGTGCTGGTCCGTTCCGCCGTGCTCTCCGCCGCGGTGAACTGGCCGGTCGCCCGCATCAGCAGGCTGAAGAGGGTCGTCAGCAGCATCGCCGCGGGGAAGCCGACCGCCAGGGTGGCCAGGGACTGCCGGGCCAGCCGGCGGTCGCGCCCCGTCAGGCCCACGCACAGTCCGGCCAGCGGGCCGAAGTCCGGGCCGACCACCATGGCGCCCACGATCAGGGTGTCGCTCTGCAGCACGACGCCGCAGGCCCCCAGCATGACGGCCACCGCCATGAAGACGAGGAACACCGGGGTGAGGGCGGCCTTGTCCCGGACGCCCTCGACCACGGCCTCCCACACCACCGTGTCGGCGTTCTCGCCCGGCGCCTCCCTCTCGGCCTCCCGCGCGCTCCGGGACAGCACCAGCTCCAGGGTGTCGCCCGTGACGGCGCCCCGCTCGTCCACGCCGAGGCCGCGCAGGCCCTCCAGGAGCCCGTCGGCGACGCTGCGGGCCACGTCGCACATGACCACGTCGCCGGCCGGGTCGCGGGCCGCCCCGGGCAGCACGACCAGGTGGGCGGTGCCCGGCCGGCCCTCCAGCAGGGCGCACACCTCACCGGTGCGGTCGGCGGGCACGATCAGGCGCAGGTGCAGCATCCGGAGCCTCCCGGGCGTGCGGGGAACGGCCGCCGGGCCGGGCGTGGCCGACGGCTGTTCGTTCCGCGCCCGGTCCGGAGGGGACGGCGGGGCGGGCGCCCGCCCCGTACGGCCATCCTGGGCGCCCGTCCGCGGGACCGCGCGCGGGGCCGTCCGGCCGGACGCCCGGCAGCACCCGCCGGCCGTCGGGCCGGGGCGGCCGTCGGGCCGGGGCGGCCGTCGGGCCGGGGCGGCCGTGGGGGCCGCGGGGGGCCGCCCGCCGGGGGTCAGGCGTGCACGCGGCGCCTCGTCCAGAAGAACCTCTGGACGAGCAGTGTCAGCGTGCCCGCGATCACGATGCCGGCCAGGTTCACGGCGAGCTGGAGCGAGGAGCCCCACATCTGCCGGTGGTCGCCGAGGGTCAGCGCCACGGCGGCGTTCGCCGCGGCCGGGACGGTGGTCACCGAGATCGCCACCCCCACCAGGGCGCCGGACTTCGAGGAGGTCAGCGACAGCATCCCGGCGACGCCGGCGAGGAGTGCCACGACGAAGGAGAACGGGTCCGGGTCCCAGATGAACGAGGTGTTGGGCCGGTCCGCGTGGACCCGGGCGTCGGTGAACAGGTCCAGCCCGCCCATGAGCCAGCTGAAGGCGACCGTCAGGAGCATCGCCACGGGGAAGCCGACCAGCAGGGCCAGCACCGAGCGCCAGGCCAGGTCGGCGCGCCGCCGCACCAGGGCCACGCACAGTCCCGCCACCGGGCCGAACTCGGGGCCCACCACCATGGCGCCCACGATCAGGATCGCGCTGTCCAGCACCACGCCGCAGGCCGCCAGCATGGTGGCCACCGTGAGGAAGGCCAGGAACGTGGCGGTGAGGGTGGACTCCTCGTGGGTCTCCTCGACCAGGGACTCCCACACCACCGCGTCGGCGCCCTCCCCGGGCGCCTCGTCCTTCGCCTGCTCGGCCTGCCGGGAGAGCGAGAGGTCCACGCTGTCCACCGAGATGGAGCCGTGCTCGTCGAGGCCGAGGCCGCGCAGGTCGTCCAGCAGTTCGTCGGCGGCCTCGCGGGCGACGTCGCACGTGACCACGTCGCCGGGCGGGGTGCGGGCCGCCCCGGGCAGCACGACCAGGTGCGCGGTGCCCGCCCTCTCCTCCAGGAGGGCGCACACCTCCTCCGTGCGGGCGGAGGGCACGATCAGGCGCAGATGCAGCATCAAGGTCCTTCTGGTGCAAAGGAGATGAGGATGCCGGGCGAGCGCGGCCGGTGCAGCATAATCCAGTCGCATGACGAACACCGCGCAGCCAGGAGAAGGCGGATTCGGCCCGCCCGGGCCGGGACACCCCGGCGGAGGACCGGCTGCCTACGGCTACCCCGGCCCCTCGTACGGCTACCCCCAGCAGCCGCCCGCGGGGACTCCGGGGCCGGTGCACGGAGGCGCGTTCCCCCCGGGCGCACCGGCAGGCGCGGGAATGCCGACCGGTGGCGGAATGCCGGCCGGCGCGGGAATGCCGCTCGGCGGGGGCGTGCCGCTGATGACGATCGGGGACATCGCGGTGACGGCCGACACTGTCCTCACCCCGGCGGGCCCGATGCCGCTCAAGGGCGCGGTGTGGACCGCGACCGACATGTCCCGCACCGAGCAGAGCATGCCGGCCTACGCCGTGGTGCTCGCCATTGTCTTCTTCCTCTTCTGCCTGCTCGGCCTGTTCTTCCTGCTCATCAAGGAGACGAGGACCACCGGCCACGTCCAGGTGACGGTCAACAGCGGGGGCCGATTCCACTCGACGATGGTGCCGGTCAACTCGCCCTTCGCCGTCGCGGACGTGATGAACCGCGTCAACCACGTCCGCGCGATGAGCTTCTGACCCAGGCGCCGTCGGGCCGCCGGGCCACTTGACCGCCCGGCCGCCCGGCCGCCGGGCCGGCCCCGCGTCAAAGCTTGCGCAGGCTGAGCCGCCGCACCTTGTGGTCGGGGCCCTTGCGCAGGACCAGCCCGGCCCGGCCCCGGGTGGGCAGCACGTTCTCCACGAGGTTGGGCCGGTTGACGGTGCGCCACATCAGCCGCGCGTACTCCAGGGCCTCCTCCTCGGAGACCTGGGTGTGCCGGCGGAAGTAGGAGGAGGGGTCCTGGAAGGCGGTCTCGCGCAGCTTGCGGAACCGCGCCAGGTACCACTGCTCGATGTCCTCGGTGCGGGCGTCGACGTAGACGCTGAAGTCGAAGTAGTCGGCCAGTGCCACGCGGGTGCGGCCGTCCTTGCCGGGCAGGGCGGGCTGGAGGACGTTGAGCCCCTCGACGATCAGGACGTCGGGGCGGCGGACCACCAGGCGCTCGCCGGGCACGATGTCGTAGACCAGGTGCGAGTAGACCGGGGCGCTCACCTCGTCCTTGCCGGACTTGACGTCCGCGACGAACCGGGTCAGCGCCCGCCGGTCGTAGGACTCGGGGAAGCCCTTGCGGGACATCAGGCCGCGGCGTTCCAGTTCGGCGTTGGGCAGCAGGAAGCCGTCGGTGGTGACCAGTTCGACCCGCGGGTGCTCGGGCCAGCGGGCGAGCAGCGCCTGCAGCAGGCGGGCGGTGGTGGACTTGCCGACCGCGACGCTGCCCGCGACGCCTATGACGAACGGGGTGCCGGGCTGCGGACCCCGGCCCCGCCCGGTGTCGCCGAGGAAGGTGTTGAGCGCGCCGCGCAGGCCCGAGGACGCCCCCACGTAGAGGTTGAGCAGGCGCGACAGCGGCAGGTAGATGTCGCGGACCTCGTCCAGGTCGACGACGTCGCCCAGGCCCCGCAGCCGCTCGACCTCCTCGGCGGTCAGCGGCAGCGGGGTGCGTTCGCGCAGCGCGCTCCACTGGGCACGGGACAGGTCCACGTAGGGGGAGGCGGTCGCGGGCTCGGCGCGGCGGCGCGGCTCGGTCGTCATCGGCACGTGCCCATTGTGCGCATCCGTCCCGGTGCGGCCGGGTCCCGGGGCGCCGGGGGAGCCGGGGGCGGGGAGGGGCGGTTCGGCGACCGGGGCGTGCACGACCCTGTCCCCGGGCCGGGGGACGGGGCTACTGTCCGCCGGGGGGACCGCAGACGAGGAGTGCCACAAGGGGGTCCGCATGTCTTTCCTTACGGGATTGTTACGGAGAAGAGGACGGTTCTCCGCCTCCGACGAGGAGTTCGCGGGGCAGGTGTGCGGCGATCTCAGCGAGGACCTCCCGGACGACGACTTCGGCGAGAACCTCGACGACTGGCTGGAGATGTACCACGCCGGGAGCAAACCGCGCTGTGAGGAAATCGAGTACCTCAACCTGTTGCGCGAGGCCGCGGAACGCATAGCGCGAGGCCGCTGACCCCTTGCCGGAACCCGTCCGGCCGCCGGCTCCGCAAGGTCCGCCGGAGCGTTCTCCCCGGGTTTCCGGGGGGCTTTCGGGGTGCTTTCGGCCCTCATGGGTGGACAACGGCGGTCCCGGGGCCGCATAAGCTGGCACGCATGTGCGGAATCGTTGGTTACGTGGGCGCCCAGTCCGCCCTGGACGTCGTCATCGCCGGTCTGAAGCGGCTGGAGTACCGCGGCTACGACTCGGCGGGGGTCGCGGTGCTCGCGGACAGCGGGCTGGCCTCGGAGAAGAAGGCCGGCAAGCTGGCCAACCTGGAGAAGGCGCTGTCGGAGCGCCCGCTGCCGGCCGGCACCTGCGGCATCGGCCACACCCGGTGGGCCACCCACGGCGGGCCGACGGACGCCAACGCCCACCCCCACCTGGACAACGCGGGCCGGGTGGCGGTCGTGCACAACGGCATCATCGAGAACTTCGCGGCCCTGCGCGCCGAGCTCGCCGAGCGCGGCCACGAGCTCGCCTCGGAGACCGACACCGAGGTCGTCTCCCACCTGCTCGCCGAGAACTTCTCGGCCTGCGGGGACCTGGCCGAGGCCATGCGGCAGGTCTGCCGCCGCCTGGACGGCGCCTTCACCCTGGTGGCCGTGCACGCGGACGAGCCCGACGTGGTCGTCGGCGCCCGCCGCAACTCCCCCCTGGTCGTCGGCCGCGGCGAGGGGGAGAACTTCCTCGCCTCCGACGTCGCCGCCTTCATCGCCCACACCCGCGAGGCGATCGAGCTGGGCCAGGACCAGGTCGTCGAACTGCGCCGCGACGGCGTCACGGTGACCAACTTCGACGGCACCCCGGCGGACGTGCGCGAGTTCCACGTCGACTGGGACGCCTCGGCCGCCGAGAAGGGCGGCTACGACTACTTCATGCTCAAGGAGATCGCCGAGCAGCCCAAGGCGGTCGCCGACACCCTGCTCGGCCGGATCGACGCGAACGGCCGGCTCACCCTGGACGAGGTGCGCATCCCCGACGCGGTGCTGCGCGAGACCGACAAGATCGTCATCGTGGCCTGCGGCACGGCCTTCCACGCCGGCATGATCGCCAAGTACGCGATCGAGCACTGGACCCGCATCCCCTGCGAGGTCGAGCTGGCCAGCGAGTTCCGCTACCGGGACCCGATCCTCAACCCGCGCACCCTGGTCGTGGCCATCTCCCAGTCCGGCGAGACGATGGACACGCTGATGGCGCTGCGGCACGCCCGCGAGCAGGGCTCCAAGGTCCTCGCCATCTGCAACACCAACGGCTCCACCATCCCGCGCGAGTCGGACGCCGTGCTCTACACGCACGCCGGCCCCGAGGTCGCCGTCGCCTCCACCAAGGCGTTCCTGACCCAGCTGGTCGCCTGCTACCTGGTCGCCCTCTACCTCGGGCAGGTCCGCGGCACCAAGTGGGGCGACGAGATCACCTCCGTGATCCAGGAGCTGGCCGACATCTCCCGGCAGGTCGACCAGGTCCTGGAGACCATGGAGCCGGTGCGCGAGCTGGCCCGCTCCCTCAAGGACAAGAACACCGTCCTGTTCCTGGGCCGGCACGTCGGCTACCCGGTGGCGCTGGAGGGCGCGCTCAAGCTCAAGGAGCTCGCCTACATGCACGCCGAGGGCTTCGCCGCCGGCGAGCTCAAGCACGGCCCGATCGCGCTCATCGAGGACGACCTGCCGGTCGTCGTCGTGGTGCCCTCGCCGCGCGGCCGCTCCGTGCTGCACGACAAGATCGTCTCCAACATCCAGGAGATCCGGGCCCGCGGCGCCCGCACCATCGTGATCGCCGAGGAGGGCGACGAGGCGGTCGTCCCCTACGCCGACCACCTGATCCGCATCCCGGCCACCCCGGTGCTGCTCCAGCCGCTGGTCTCCACCGTCCCGCTGCAGGTCTTCGCCTGCGAACTGGCCACCGCCCGCGGCAACGAGGTGGACCAGCCGCGCAACCTCGCCAAGTCGGTGACGGTGGAGTGATCGTCGGGGTCGGCATCGACGTCGCGGAGACGGACCGCTTCGGCCTGTCCCTGGAACGCACCCCCGGGCTGGCCGAGCGGCTCTTCACCCACGACGAGCTGCACCTGCCCGGCGGCGCCCGGCGCGGCACCGCCTCGCTGGCCGCCCGGTTCGCCGCCAAGGAGGCCCTGGCCAAGGCGCTCGGCGCGCCCGCCGGCCTGCACTGGAAGGACGCCGAGGTCGTCACCGAGGACTCGGGCCGCCCCCGGCTCGAGGTGACCGGTACGGTGGCCGCGCGCGCGGCCGAACTCGGCGTGCGCACCTGGCACGTGTCGCTCAGTCACGACGCCGGCGTGGCCTCGGCCGTGGTGATCGCCGAGGGCTGACCGCCCGGGACGCACGGCCCGCCGGACCGCCCCGCCTGACCGCCCCGCGGCGCCGGGGCGGCCCGGCGGGCCGGGGCCGACCGGGCGGCAGCGGGTCGGGCGAGGGCTGATCCGCCGTCGGCGGGGGCAGGAGGAGTGCATGCGCAGCGCACACACGGTCCACGACGTCCGCGCCGCCGAGGCCGCGCTGATGGCCCGCCTGCCCGAGGGCGCGCTGATGCAGCGCGCCGCCACGGGGCTGGCCGCCGTCTGCGCCGGGGTGCTCGGCGGCGCCTACGGGACGCGGGTGGTGCTGCTCGTCGGCAGCGGCGCGAACGGCGGTGACGCCCTGTACGCCGGGGCCCGCCTCGCCCGGCGCGGGGCCTCGGTGACCGCCGTCCTGCTCTCCCCGGGCAAGGCGTACCCCGACGGGCTGGCCGCGCTGCGGTCGGCCGGCGGCCGTACGACCGGCGACCCGGCCGCCGGGGAGGAACTGGTGCGCCGGGCGGACCTGGTGGTCGACGGGATCGTCGGCATCGGCGGGCGCGGGGGGCTGCGTGGCGCGGCCGTGCCCCTGGCCCGCGCCGCGGCCGGCTCGGGCGCGGCGGTGGTCGCCGTCGACCTGCCCAGCGGGGTGGACGCCGACACCGGCGAGGTGGCAGGGGAGGCGGTGCGGGCCGACGTCACGGTCACCTTCGGCACCCACAAGCCGGGCCTGCTCGTCGACCCGGCTGCCGGGTTCGCCGGAACGGTCCACCTGGTCGACATCGGGCTGGGCCCCGACCTGCCCGGCCCCGCGGTGCAGGCGCTGCAGCACGCGGACGTGGCGGCCCTGCTGCCCGTCCCCGGCGCGCGCAGCGACAAGTACCGGCGCGGGGTGCTCGGCGTGGCGGCCGGGTCGGCCCGCTACCCCGGGGCGGCGGTGCTCGCCGTCGCGGGCGCGCTGCACGGCGGGGCCGGCGCCGTGCGCTACGCCGGGTCCGCCGCCCGGGAGGTGATCGCCCGCTTCCCCGAGACCCTGGTCAGCACGGGACGGCCCTCGCAGGCCGGCCGGGTGCAGGCGTGGGCGGTCGGACCGGGGGCGGGGGAGGACGCGTCGGCGCGGGTGGCGCTGGAGGACGCACTGGCCTCGGACGTGCCCGTGCTGGTCGACGCGGACGGACTCAGGCACCTGAAGGGGCTGGGACGCCCCGCGCGCGGGGCGCTCGCCGGGCGCACCGCCGAGGTACTGCTGACCCCGCACGCCGGGGAGGCGGCGGCGCTGCTGGACGTCGCCCGCGAGGACGTCGAGGCCCGGCGGCTGGAGCACGTGCGCCGACTGGCCGACGCCTACGGGGCGACGGTGCTGCTCAAGGGCTCGACCACACTGGTCGCCGCGCCGGGCGGCGGCCCGGTGCGGGCCAACCCGACCGGAACCGGCTGGCTGGCCACCGCCGGCAGCGGCGACGTGCTGTCGGGGCTGGCGGGCTCGCTGCTGGCGAGCGGACTGAGCGCGTTCGACGCCGGTTCGGCCGCCGCCTACCTGCACGGACTGGCCGGACGGCGGGCGGCCGGCCGCGACGGCGCCCCCTTCGGCGCCCACGAACTGGCCGGTGAACTCCCCGCCGCCTGGCGCGACGTGCGCGGCGCCGCGCACTGACCCCGCGCCCGCCCGGGCCTTCCGCCGCCCCGGACGGCCCGTGCAGCCTGTCGGCCCGACGGCCCCGTGCAGCCTGTCGGCCCGACGGCCCGTGCAGCCTGTCGGCCCGACGGCCCCGTGCAGCCCCGTGCGGCCCCGCGTCGCGACACGCCCCGGCGGCCCGTACCGGTGGCGGGAGGGGGGAGGGGCCGGCCGGCCCGGCGCGGCTTCCTGCCGGGCTCCCCTCCCGGGGCCCGCCGGGCCCCGGTGAGACACTGGCGGGGATGGAGACTTCGATGCGCGCCCGGGCCGAGGTGGATCTGGCCGCGGTACGGGACAACGTCCGGGCCCTGCGGGCCCGCGCCGGGAACGCCCAGCTCATGGCAGTGGTCAAGTCCGACGCCTACGGCCACGGCATGGTGCCCTGCGCGAGGGCCGCGGTGCAGGCCGGGGCCACCTGGCTGGGCACGGCCCTGCCCGAGGAGGCGCTGGCGCTGCGCGCCGCCGGCATCGGCCCCGGGCAGGCCCGAGTGCTGTGCTGGGTGTGGACCCCGGGCGGCCCGTGGCAGGAGGCGGTCGAGGCGGACGTCGACGTCTCGGTCAGCGCCCCATGGGCGCTGGAGGAGGCCGCCGCCGCGGCCCGCGCCGCGGGCCGGACGGCCAGGGTGCACCTCAAGGCCGACACCGGCCTGGGCCGGGCGGGCTGCCAGCCCGCCGACTGGCCCGAGCTGGTCGCGGCCGCCCGCGCCGCCGAGGCCGAGGGCACCGTGAAGGTGACCGGCCTGTGGTCCCACTTCGCCTGCGCCGACGAGCCCGGGCACCCCTCGATCGCCGCCCAGCTGGCGTCCTTCCGGGAGGCCGTGGAGCACGCGGAGCGGGCCGGGATCGACCCCGAGGTGCGCCACCACGCCAACTCCCCGGCCCTGCTGACCCTTCCCGAGTCGCACTTCGACCTGGTCCGCAGCGGCGTCTCGGTCTACGGCATCTCGCCGGTGCCGCAGATCGCCGGGCCGGCCGAGTTCGGGCTCCGCCCGGCCATGACGCTCAGCGCCTCCCTCTCCCTGGTCAAGAAGGTGCCCGGCGGGCACGGCGTCAGCTACGGACACCACTACACCACCCCGGGGGAGACGACCTTGGCGCTCGTGCCCGTCGGGTACGCCGACGGCGTCCCGCGCCACGCCTCCGGCACCGGCCCCGTGCTGGTGGCCGGGAAGTGGCGCACGGTCGCGGGGCGGGTGGCCATGGACCAGTTCGTGGTGGACCTGGGCGGGGACACCGCCGGGGCTGGCGAGCGGGCGGTGCTGTTCGGGCCCGGCGACGCGGGGGAGCCGACGGCCGAGGACTGGGCCCGCGCGGCGGGCACCATCGCCTACGAGATCGTCACCCGGATCGGCCGGCGGGTGCCCCGGGTGTACCTGGGGGAGCTCCCCGCGGACGGGGAAGCCCGGCCCCGATGACCGACCACGCAGCACGGGCAGCCGCAGGCGGCGCGGGCCGCCGCGCCGCCGACGCGGTGGGCCGCCGGTCCCGGGCGGGCGGCCTGGGCCCGGTCGTGGGCGTGGCGGCCGCGGGCGCCGCCGTCGGGGTGGCCCTGGAGCGCATGACGGTCGGCCGGTCGGTGCGCCGCAGGGCCCGGCTGGCACTGGACACAGCGGGGCCCTTCGGCACGTTGCGCGGCACGCCCGTGACGGTGACCGCCGAGGACGGCACCGAGCTGTACTGCGAGACGGAACCGGGCCCTGAACAGCGGGAGCGCCCGCGCCGCCGGTACCGCGACGGCCGGTGGCGCACGGGCCCGCTCCGCCCCCGCCGGCGGGCGGTCCCCGCCCCGCTGACCGTGGTGTTCTGCCACGGCTACTGCCTCACCCAGGACTCCTGGCACTTCCAGCGCGCCGCGCTGCGCGGCCGCGTGCGCGCCGTCTACTGGGACCAGCGCAGCCACGGCCGGTCCGGCCTGGGACGTGCCGGGGCCGCGGGCGAGCCGGTCGGCATCGACCGGCTGGGGCGCGACCTGAAGGCGGTCCTGGACGCGCTCGTCCCCGAGGGGCCCGTGGTCCTCGCCGGGCACTCCATGGGCGGCATGACGGTGATGGCGTTCGCCGACCAGTACCCGCAGTACGTGCGGGAGCGGGTCGCGGGCGTGATGCTGGTGGGCACCTCGGCGGGCAGGCTGGGCACGGTGACGCTGGGCCTGCCGGCCGTTGGCGCCCGCGCCCTGCACCGGGTCGTCCCCGGCCTCCTGCGGGCCCTGAGCACCCAGGTGGACCTGGTGGAGCGGGGCCGACGGGCGACCGCCGACCTGTTCGCGACCGTGGTCAAGCGCTACGCCTTCGGCTCGTACGTCGACCCGGTGGTGGCCCGGTTCGCCGAGCGGATGCTGGAGTCCACGCCCATCGACGTGGTCGCCGAGTTCTTCCCAGCCTTCACCCAGCACGAGAAGGCGGAGGCGCTGGCCGCCCTGGAGGGCGTGCCCACCCTGGTGCTGGCCGGCGACGGCGACCTGCTCACCCCGGCCGACCACAGCGCGGCGATAGCCGAGGCGCTGCCGGACGCCGTCCTGGTCGTGGTGGAGGACGCGGGGCACCTGGTGATGATGGAGCACCCCGGGACGGTCAACCGCGAGATGGCCGCCCTGCTGGTGCGGGCCGCCGAACGCGCCGGGGCGCCCCTGCCCGACGCCGTGCGCGAGTCGGCCCGCGGCCCGGAGGACGGGCCCGCCCGGCGGCCGAAGGGCGGTCCGCCGCCCGGCGCCGCGTAACATCCGAGGACATGGAACGACCGACCGGCCCCGCCGCCCCCGCCGCCGACCCGGCGGCCGACCGCCCCGTCACCGGTCCCACCGGCACCGGCCCCGCCGTCACCCGCCCGACAGGCACCGGGCCCACCGTCACCGTCACCGCGGACACCCCCGAGCGGATGCGCGAGCTGGGCCGCCGCACGGCCGCCCTGCTGCGCGCCGGCGACCTGGTGCTGCTCTCCGGCCACCTGGGTGCGGGCAAGACCACGTTCACCCGCGGCCTGGGCGAGGGCCTCGGCGTGCGCGGCGCAGTGACCTCCCCGACGTTCGTCATCGCCCGGGTCCACCCCTCCCTGCGGCAGGGTCCCCCGCTCGTGCACGTCGACGCCTACCGCCTCGGCGGCGGGCTGGAGGAGATGGAGGACCTCGACCTGGACGTCTCCCTGCCGGAGTCGGTGGTCGTCGTGGAGTGGGGCGAGGGCAAGGTCGAGGAGCTCTCCGAGGCGCGGCTGCAGATCGTCGTCGAGCGGCAGCTCGGAGGCGCCGACGGGGACGGGGACGCGGGCGCGGGTGAGGACGGGGACGACCCGCGACGGGTGACGTTCACCGGGATCGGCCCCCGCTGGGCGGACGTCCGCCTGGAGGACCTCGCGCCGGAAGGCGTGTAGCCCGTCCGGCCGCCGGCGCCGGGGCCGCCGCGAGCCGGGGCCGCCGGGCGGGACCGCGCCCGGTGCGCCGGGGGCCGGACGGCCCCCGCGCCCGGTTTTCCGACACGGTGTCGGAACGATGTTGCGTCCGGTGTGTCCGGCGTGTTCACATGGAGGCGAGTGTCAGGGAGACCCGACCCCCTGCGCCAGGAGGCACTCATGTCGGACCGGAACACGAACGACGCGGCCGGCGACCGGGCGCGCCACGAACGGTCCGAGGCCCCGGCGCCGCAGCGGCGCCCCGGGGACGACGGCCGCCCCCACCCGCATCCGTACGCCGACCCGCACGCGGCCTCCATGGAGGAGCTGCTGGCGTCCTGCGCCGCCGCGAACGCGGTCTCCACGCCCCCCGAAGCCCCCGACGACACCCACCGCGCCGCCTGAGGCCCTGCCCGGGGCCCTGCCCTGGGTCCGCTGTCGCGCCGCCCGGGAACGCGGGCGTCCGCGGGCCCGTCGGCACACTGGGGAGGGCGCACGCCGCGTGGCGCGCGCCCCTTCTGTGAAGGCCCGCTCCGGCCGGTGCCGGACCACCACGGCCGGCGTCGGACCACGGCGGCCGGTGCCGGACCGGACGGCCGCGTCAGACCACGACGACCGGCGTGCCGACCTCGGCGAACTCCCACAACGCCTTGCCGTCCGTGCGCTTCTCGCGGATCCCGCCGGTCTGCTGGCCGGGCGTCGGCGTGGGCAGCGAGCCGTCCACGGCCGCCGAGAAGCCGACGGCGGCCCCGTCCACCACGGCGAACCGGACGATGTGCTCCACCGGCACGCCGTCCGACCCCTGCACCTGCCCGCCGGGCGGGGACATCGAGGTCACGCGGTACTCGCCCGGGGCGGGGGTCAGCGGCGCCGGCACCACCGTGAACGTGCGCAGGGCCTTGTCGTCCGCGCCGACCAGCCAGACCCGGCCGTCGGCCGGCGAGTAGACGACCCGCTTCCCGGACCCGGACTGCGCGGGGACGGCGGGCGAGGCGGCCCCCGGCTCCCCGGAGCCGTCGCCGCCGGCCTCCGCGGTGGGCCGCGCCGACGCCGTGGGCGAGGCCGACGGCGACGCCGTGGCCTGCGGCTGCGCGGCCGCCTCCGGGGCGTTTTCCGCGGCCTGGACGGCCAGCGCGCCGACCCCCACCAGCGCCGCCACGGTGAGCGCCGCCACCTGCACCCCGGGCCTGATCCCTGCCACGTCCGCGCCACCCTCCGCCTGCGTCAGCTGTCGATGCCGCCCATCGTGCCAGGCCCGCGGGGGTCGTCCGGCACAGGGAGGCCCGGGCGGGTCGTAGGCTTGGCCCGTGCTGCTCCTCGCTTTCGACACCGCAACCCCGGCCGTCACCGTGGCCGTGCACGACGGAGAGCGGGTGCTCGCCCGGTCGACCGAGGTGGACGCCCGCCGCCACGGCGAACTGCTGCTGCCCGCCGTCGACCGGGTGCTCGCCGAGGCCGGTGCCGCGATCGCCGACGTCACCGGCGTGGTGGTCGGGGTCGGCCCCGGGCCGTACACCGGCCTGCGGGTGGGCCTGGTCACCGCAGCGGCCTTCGGCGACGCGCTGGACGTGCCCGTCCACGGCCTGTGCACGCTGGACGGCATCGCCCACGAGGCCGTGCGCTCCGGGCTCGTCGACGGCCCCTTCGCGGTCGCGACCGACGCCCGCCGCAAGGAGGTCTACTGGGCCCGGTACGCCGGGCCGGGCGCCCGCGAGGGCGAGCCGTCGGTCGACCGGCCCGCGGACGTCGCCGAGCGGGTCGCCGGCCTGCCGGCCGTCGGCGCGGGGGCGGCCCTGTACCCGGAGGTGTTCACCGGCCTGCTGCCCTCCGGCCCCGAGCACGTCTCCGCCGCCGCCCTGGCCTCGCTGGCCGCCGAACGGATCGCGTCCGGCGGGGAGTTCCTCCCCGTGCAGCCGATGTACCTGCGGCGGCCCGACGCGCAGGTCCCGGCCGGCTACAAGACGGTCCTGCCCCGGTGAGCACGGTGGGCACCACGACGGCGCCGGGCACGGCGCGCCCCCGGGACCCGGTGCTGCGCGAGATGCGCTGGTGGGACGTCGAGCCGGTGACGGAGCTGGAGCACGACCTCTTCCCCGACGACGCCTGGTCGCCGGGGATGTTCTGGTCCGAGCTGGCCGACGCCCGGCACCCGCGCGCCACCCGCCACTACGTCGTCGCCGAGGACCCGTCGACGGGCCGCGTCGTCGGCTACGCCGGGCTGGCCGTCGCCGGCGACACCGGTGACGTGCAGACCATCGCCGCCGCCCGCGACCGGTGGGGCACCGGACTGGGCCCCCGGCTCCTGAAGGAGCTGATCGCGGCGGCCACCGCCTTCGAGTGCGCCGAGGTGATGCTGGAGGTGCGGGTGGACAACCTCCGCGCCCAGCGCCTCTACGAGCGCTTCGGCTTCGAACCGATCGGCTTCCGCCGCGGCTACTACCAACCGGGCAACGTCGACGCACTCGTCATGCGCCTGGCAGACCCCGCCTCCGCACCCGTCCAAGGAACCACCACCCATGGCTGACGAACCCCTGGTCCTCGGCATCGAGACCTCCTGCGACGAGACCGGCGTGGGCATCGTGCGCGGTCACACCCTGCTGGCCGACGCCGTCGCCTCCAGCGTCGACGAGCACGCCCGCTTCGGCGGCGTGGTCCCGGAGGTCGCCAGCCGCGCCCACCTGGAGGCGATGGTCCCCACGATCCGGCGGGCCCTGAAGGAGGCCGGGGTCGCCGCCTCCGACCTGGACGGCATCGCGGTCACCGCGGGCCCCGGGCTCGCCGGGGCGCTGCTGGTCGGCGTGGCCGCCGCCAAGGCGTACGCCTACGCCCTCGGCAAGCCCCTCTACGGCGTCAACCACCTGGCCTCGCACATCTGCGTGGACCAGCTGGAGCACGGCGCGCTGCCCGAGCCGACGATGGCCCTGCTGGTCTCCGGCGGCCACTCCTCGCTGCTGCTCGCCCCCGACATCACCTCCGACGTCCGCCCGCTCGGCTCGACCATCGACGACGCCGCCGGGGAGGCGTTCGACAAGGTCGCCCGGGTCCTCGGCCTCGGGTTCCCCGGCGGCCCGGCGATCGACCGGCACGCCCGCGAGGGCGACCCGGACGCCATCCGCTTCCCCCGCGGCCTGACCGGCCCGAGGGACGCCGCCTACGACTTCTCCTTCTCCGGGCTGAAGACCGCCGTCGCCCGGTGGATCGAGGCCCGCCGCCGCGACGGGCAGGACGTGCCGGTCGCCGACGTCGCCGCCTCGTTCCAGGAGGCGGTGGCCGACGTGCTCACCCGCAAGGCGGTCAGGGCCTGCAAGGACAACGGCGTCGACCACCTGATGATCGGCGGCGGGGTGGCGGCCAACACCCGCCTGCGCGCGCTGGCCGAGGAGCGCTGCGCCGCCGCCGGCATCCGGCTGCGGGTGCCGCGGCCGAAGCTGTGCACCGACAACGGGGCGATGGTGGCGGCCCTCGGCGCGGAGATGGTCGCCCGCAACCGGCCCGCCTCCACCCTCGACCTGCCCGCCGACTCCTCCCTCCCGGTCACCGAGGTCTCCGTGCCCGGGCACACCCACGGCGCCGACGACACCCACGGCACCCCCGGCTCCCGCCCCCACGGCCAGGTCCGCCTGCCCGGGCACGGCCACGGGGGCCGCGGGCACACCCACGACCACGACCACGTCCACGAGCTGAGCAGGGAGAACCTGTACCCGTGACCGTCGCGCTGATGTGGGAGGCCCGGGCCGCGGAGGGCCGGGGCGGCGAGCTGCTCTCCTGGGCCCGGGCGCAGCGGCTGCCGCGCGAGCCCCTGCGCCGGGAGACCTTCGCCGCCCCCGCCGACCGGGTCCTCGTCGTCACCTGGTGGGACGGCGGCCACGACGCCGACGTCCCCGAACTGCCCGACGCCCCGGCCGGGCTGCTGCGCCGCCCGCCCCACCGCTGGCGCTTCGAGTCCGTCGCGGTGGACTGACCCCTCAGTCCGCCCCGGCGGGCCGGCCGACGAGCATCGTGGGGGCCCCCGCGACGCGGGTCAGCAGCACGGTCGCCGCGTTCGGCCCCTGCGGGCGCACCCGCCGCCGGACCTCCTCCGGCTCCACGGCCGAGCCGCGCTTCTTCACCGTCAGCACCCCGACGCCGCGCTCGCGCAGCAGGGCCTTGAGCCGCTTGAGGTTGAACGGCAGCACGTCGGTGATCTCGTACGCGCTCGCGTACGGGGTCGGCACCAGGGAGTCGGCCGTGACGTAGGCGATGGTCGGGTCGATCAGCCGGCCGCCGACCTGCCGGGCGACGTCGGCGACCAGGTGGGCGCGGACGACCGCGCCGTCCGGCTCGTACAGCCAGCGGCCGACCGGGCCCGGCTCGGGGTCGGGCAGGCCGGCGCCCAGCAGCGAGTGCCCGGCGCCCGGCAGTGGGTGCCCGGCGCCCGGCAGCGAGTGCCCGGCGTCCGGCAGTGGGTGCGCGGCGGGCAGGAGCGTGGCGCGGCGCGCCCCGGGGGCGGTGCCGAACCACAGCACGGCCTCCTTCACGTCCCCGCCGCAGGAGACCCACTCCGCCTCGGCCTCCTCGGGCACCGCCTCGTGCGGGATGCCCGGCGCGACCTTCAGCGCGGCGAACGGCGTCCTGCGGGCGGCCTCCACCGCCCAGGACAGCGGCGGCGAGTACGCCTCGGGGTCGAAGATCCTGCCCCGGCCGCCCCGCCCGCCGCGGCGCGCCGGGTCGACGAAGACCGCGTCGAAGCCGGAGGTGTCGACCTCGGTCACGTCCGCGCGGCGCACCTCGACCAGGCCGGACAGGCCCAGCGCGGCGGCGTTGGCCCGGGCCGCGGCGCAGGCCGCCGGGTCGCGGTCGACCGCCAGCACCTCGATCCCGGCGCGGGCCAGGGCGAGCGCGTCCCCGCCTATCCCGCCGCACAGGTCGGCCACCCGCCGCACCCCCAGCGCGGCGAACCGGCGGGCCCGGTACTCGGCCACGGCCGCGCGGGTGGACTGCTCTACGCCGTTCGGGGTGAAGTACATGCGCCGCGCGTCCTCGCCGAACTTCGCAGCGGCGCGCTGCCGCAGCCGGGCCTGGGCCAGCGCCGCGGAGACCAGGGGCGCCGGGTGGTCCCGGCGCAGCCGGGTGGCCAGGGCCAGCTCCTGCGCGGGGTCGTGGTCGCGCAGGACCTCCAGCAGTGCCTGCCCCTCCTCGGTCAGCAGGGCGGCGAGGTCGTCGGGGGAGTCGGCTGTCGCGGTCACCGGGCCATTCTCCCAGGGGCCGCGGGGCGCGTGCGCCGCGCCGACATTGGCACTCTAGTTGACGGAGTGCTAACGCCGTCCTAGTCTCGGCGTTGGCACTCGACACAGGGGAGTGCCAAAGAGCGACGGGGCGGATCCGGCACCCGCGACGACGGATCCACCAGGTCGCCACCCCTAATCAGACACCCCGTGAGCTCTCCGAAGGGGGAGGTCGGATCGTGACGACCGCCAGCACCAAGGTTGCCATCAAGCCGCTCGAGGACCGCATCGTGGTCCAGGCGCTCGAGGCCGAGCAGACCACGGCCTCCGGCCTGGTCATCCCGGACACCGCGAAGGAGAAGCCCCAGGAGGGCGTCGTCCTCGCCGTGGGCCCGGGCCGCTACGAGGACGGCCAGCGCCTGCCGCTCGACGTCTCCGTCGGCGACGTCGTGCTCTACAGCAAGTACGGCGGCACCGAGGTGAAGTACAACGGCGAGGAGTACCTCGTCCTCTCGGCTCGCGACGTCCTCGCGATCGTCGAGAAGTAATCCGGTACAGCACCGGAGATTTTTCTGACCGCGCCCCGGCGAGCCGTGTCGTTCCGACCCGGGGACCCGGGGCGCGGCCTGTTGAGGAAACCGACGAGGTAGGACTGCAGTCATGGCCAAGATCCTGAAGTTCGACGAGGACGCCCGCCGCGCGCTCGAGCGCGGCGTCAACAAGCTTGCCGACACCGTGAAGGTGACGATCGGCCCCAAGGGCCGCAACGTCGTCATCGACAAGAAGTTCGGCGCCCCCACCATCACCAACGACGGTGTGACCATCGCCCGCGAGGTCGAGATCGAGGACCCGTACGAGAACCTCGGCGCCCAGCTGGTGAAGGAGGTGGCGACCAAGACCAACGACATCGCGGGCGACGGCACCACCACCGCCACCGTGCTCGCCCAGGCGCTCGTGCGCGAGGGCCTGCGCAACGTCGCCGCCGGCGCCTCCCCGGCCGCCCTGAAGAAGGGCATCGACGCCGCGGTCGCCGCGGTCTCCGAGGACCTGCTGAAGACCGCCCGTCCGATCGACTCCAAGGAGGACATCGCCGCCGTCGCCGCGCTGTCCGCCCAGGACAAGCAGGTCGGCGAGCTGATCGCCGAGGCCATGGACAAGGTGGGCAAGGACGGCGTCATCTCCGTCGAGGAGTCCAACACCTTCGGCCTGGAGCTGGACTTCACCGAGGGCATGGCCTTCGACAAGGGCTACCTGTCCCCGTACATGGTGACCGACCAGGAGCGCATGGAGGCCGTCCTCGACGACCCCTACATCCTGATCCACCAGGGCAAGATCTCCTCGATCCAGGACATGCTGCCGCTGCTCGAGAAGATCATCCAGGGCGGCAGCAGCAAGCCGCTGCTGATCATCGCCGAGGACGTCGAGGGCGAGGCCCTGTCCACCCTCGTGGTCAACAAGATCCGCGGCACCTTCAACGCCGTCGCGGTGAAGGCCCCGGGCTTCGGCGACCGCCGCAAGGCCATGCTGGGCGACATCGCCACCCTCACCGGCGGCACCGTCGTCGCCGAGGAGGTCGGCCTCAAGCTCGACCAGGTCGGCCTGGACGTGCTCGGCACCGCCCGCCGCGTGACCGTCACCAAGGACGACACCACCATCGTCGACGGCAGCGGCGACAAGGCCGAGATCGAGGGCCGCGTCTCCCAGATCAAGGCCGAGATCGCCGCGACCGACTCCGACTGGGACCGCGAGAAGCTCCAGGAGCGCCTCGCCAAGCTGGCCGGCGGCGTGTGCGTCATCCGCGTCGGCGCCGCCACCGAGGTGGAGCTCAAGGAGCGCAAGCACCGCCTGGAGGACGCCATCTCCGCGACCCGCGCCGCGGTCGAGGAGGGCATCGTCTCCGGTGGCGGCTCCGCCCTGGTGCACGCCTCCAAGGTCCTCGCCGACAACCTGGGCAAGGAGGGCGACGAGGCCACCGGTGTCGCCGTCGTCCGCCGCGCGGTCGTCGAGCCGCTGCGCTGGATCGCCGAGAACGCCGGCCTGGAGGGCTACGTCATCACCTCCAAGGTCGCGGAGCTCGAGGTCGGCAACGGCTTCAACGCCGCCACCGGCGAGTACGGCGACCTGGTCAAGGCCGGCGTCATCGACCCGGTGAAGGTCACCCGCTCCGCCCTGGAGAACGCCGCCTCCATCGCCTCCCTGCTGCTCACCACCGAGACCCTGGTGGTCGAGAAGCCGGCCGAGGAGGAGCCCGCGGCCGCCGGCCACGGTCACGGCCACTCCCACTGACGCACCCCGTCGGTCTCCCGGGCCCGGAGCCCCCGAGCACCGGCCGCCGCCCGCACCCGTGCGGGCGGCGGCCGGTGCCGGAGGGCCCCGGGCCCGTCCCGTTCCCGGCGCCTTTCCCGGCCCCGCCGGCCCTCCCGGCCCCGCCGACGGACCGGGGGCCTGTCAGGAGGCCCGGCGCCGCACCCGGTCGGCGAGCCTGTCCGGCAGGGCGGACCCGGCCGCGGGCAGCAGGGGCAGCAGCTGCGGTTCCAGGGTGATCGCCCGGAAGGCCAGGGCCACGCTCACCCGGTGGTCCGGGCGGTGCTCGACCACCACCGGGTCGCCCGCGCGTATCTCGCCGGGCTCGACCACGCGCAGGTAGGCCCCCGGCGCCGCGGCCCGGGTGAACCGCCTGACCCACCCCTGCTCGCCCAGCCACCCCTGGAAGGTGCCGCAGGGGGTGCGGGGGCCGGAGACCTCCAGCAGGACCGAGTCCCCCACCCGCCAGCGTTCGCCGACGAGGGCGCCGTTGACGTCGACCCCCTCGGTCGTCAGGTTCTCCCCGAAGACCCCGTCGGGCAGATCCCGGTCCAGTTCCCGCTCCCAGCGGTCCAGGTCCTCGCGCGCATAGGCGTAGACGGCCTGGTCCCGGCCGCCGTGGTGCCTGGTGTCGTACGCCCGGTCGCCGGCCAGCCCGACCGCCCCGGCGTCCTCCGGGCCCGGGGCGGCCACCGCGACGGGGCCGTCCACCGGCTGCTTGTCGATCCCGGTGGCCGCCCGCCTCTGCCAGGGGTTCAGACGGGGCCTGCCGACATTGACCGAGAGCAGCTTCATCACGACTCCTCCTGCGCTGCGCGGACGCCCCGGTGCTGTCCGGGGAGGGCGTCCGGGGCCCGGGGGTGCGGGCCCCGGACGCCGGCGGGGACACCGCTGCGCCTGCCCCGCGTGCCGGGGCGGTAACGTCCGGGGCCCGGCGCGACGACGCCCGCGAGGCCCGGCCACCGTGTCGGGGCCGTCCTCCCGGGCGTCCGCACAGGAAGAAGAAACGTTTTTTCTCAGTGGTTACGGCAGCCGGGTCACGGCTGCCCGCCGGTGCCGACCAGCCGGTGCCGGGCCCGGCCGTACATCTCCTCGCGCTCGTCCTCCGTCATTCCGCCCCAGACTCCGTACGGCTCGCGCACCGCCAGTGCGTGGGCCGCACACTCGGCCCTCACGGGGCAGCGCATGCAGACCTCCTTGGCGGCGGCCTCGCGCGAACTCCGGGCGGCCCCGCGTTCTCCCTCGGGGTGGAAGAACAGCGAGCTGTCCACACCGCGGCAGGCCGCGATCAGTTGCCAGTCCCACAGGTCGGCGTTGGGCCCCGGGAGCCGGGAGAAGTCGGCCATCGCTCATCCCCTCGTAGTTGCCGAACTCGATAGAAATACTGTCTAAGCAGCTGTAAATATGACTCATTACCCCTCCATGGATCAACACCCCTCTCCACCACATACCGGGTCCAAACGGCTAAAAACAGACAAAAGCTTCACTTGTGAAGGGGTTCGTCGCAGAGGGTTGCCGGCGAGTGACGCGGCCCGGCGCGCGGCGAATCCGTTCCGTATCGGGACAATCACGTAGAGTGCTGGAGACGGCTGCCGTACCCGTAACTCTTTCGAGTGACCGTCGTTGAAGGTGCATGGGCGGCTGGCAGAACGAGCCCCGGGCACATGCCTGCCGGGTGTTCGCCGGGCCACCGCCGAGACGACGATTCGTAACAGCCAGGAGGCTCAACGTGACGCGGATCAGCTGCGGAGGGCGGTCATGACTTCCGTCCTCGTCTGCGACGACTCCCCGCTTGCCCGAGAGGCGCTCCGGCGCGCGGTCGCCACCGTGCCCGGCGTCGAGCGTGTGACGACCGCGACCAACGGCGAGGAAGTCCTCCGCCGCTGGAGCGCCGACAGGTCCGACCTGGTCCTGATGGACGTGCGCATGCCGGGCCTCGGAGGGGTCGAGACCGTCCGGCGGCTGCTGTCCGCCGACCCGGGCGCACGCATCATCATGCTCACCGTCGCCGAGGACCTGGACGGCGTCGCGCTGGCCGTGGCCGCCGGCGCCCGCGGTTACCTGCACAAGGACGCCTCGCGCGCCGAACTGCGGGCCACCGTCACCCAGGCCCTCGCCGACCCGACCTGGCGGCTGGCCCCGCGCCGGCTCCGGTCCGCCGAGATGGGCGCCGCCCCGACCCTGACCGCCCGCGAGATCCAGGTCCTGGAGGGGATGAGCCACGGCCGCAGCAACGCGGAGATCGGCCGCGAACTGTTCCTCTCCGAGGACACGGTCAAGACCCACGCCCGCCGGCTGTTCAAGAAGCTGGGAGCCTCGGACCGGGCGCACGCCGTGGCGCTCGGATTCCGCTGGGGCCTGGTCCGCTGAGGACGTGACCGCCCGCCGCGCGGTGCCCCGCGCCTCCCGCGGATCGCCGTCCCGCACCACCCGGTGCGGGCGGCGGTCGAACGGGGCTGCCCCCGGTTTCCGGCGCGAGGACGCATCCTTGATGCATGGATTACCTCGGGGACCGGCGGGCGGGGCGGACGGTGCATGACACGACGGCGGGGGAGGCCCCGCGCCGGCCTCCGCATAACGCTTCGGTGCACAAGTGCGCGAACGGTGGCGCGGACACCGGCGGGACAAGGCACCATGGACCGGTGCGCGACGACGAGAAACCGGCCATCGGCGCCCTGGTACGTCGCGCGGCCGACGGCGACGAGCAGGCCACCCACGACCTGCTCGCGCACGTCCACCCGCTGGCACTGCGGTACTGCCGCACCAGGCTCTCCCGGCTCCCGGGGGACGCCCGGCACTTCGTGGACGACCTGGCCCAGGAGGTCTGCCTGGCCGTCCTGTGCGCGCTGCCGCGCTACCGCGACGAGGGCCGCCCCTTCGACGCGTTCGTCCTCGCCATCGCCTCCCACAAGGTCGCCGACCTGCAGCGGGCCGCGATGCGCGGGGCCGGCACCGCCCTCCCGGCGGACGACCTGCCCGAGCAGCCGGACGACTCCCTCGGCCCCGAGGAGCGTGCCGTGCTCAGCAGCGACACGGCCTGGGCCAAGACGCTGCTCGCCAACCTCTCCGAGCACCAGCGCGAACTCGTGCTGCTGCGGGTGGCCGTCGGCCTGTCCGCGGAGGAGACCGGCCAGATGCTGGGGATGTCCCCCGGGGCGGTGCGGGTCGCCCAGCACCGCGCGCTCAACAGGCTGCGCGCACTGGCCGAGGGGACGGGAAGGGACTCCGGCCCCACCGACCTGACGGCCTGACCCCGTACCCGTACCCCGTGCCGGGCACCCGTACCGGGCCCCGCCCCGGAACCCGGGGACGGGAGCCCCGAACACGCCCCCGGGGAGCCGCGGACCGGACGGGCCCGCGCAGGACCGCTCAGGACCGCAGCGGGGCGGGGCGGGGTGGGACGCACGCCACCGGCCGAGCGTCCGGGTGTCTCCCGCAGGGCCAGTACCATGGACAAACCCGGCCGGGCAAGACCACATGGGAGTGTCATGACTGTCCACGCTGACGGAGTACCCGAGAAGTTCGCGATGCTCGGGCTCACCTACGACGACGTCCTGCTGCTGCCGGGCGCCTCCGAGGTGGTCCCGAACGCCGTGGACACCTCTTCACGGGTGTCGCGCAACGTGAGGGTCAACATCCCGCTGCTGTCCGCGGCCATGGACAAGGTCACCGAGGCGCGGATGGCCATCGCCATGGCCCGCCAGGGCGGCGTCGGCGTGCTGCACCGCAACCTGTCGATCGAGGACCAGGTCAACCAGGTCGACCTGGTCAAGCGGTCCGAGTCCGGCATGGTGACCGACCCGATCACCGTCCGCCCCGACGCGTCCCTCGCCGACGCCGACGCGCTGTGCGCCAAGTTCCGCATCAGCGGCGTCCCCGTCACCGACGGGACGGGGAAGCTGCTGGGCATCGTCACCAACCGCGACATGGCGTTCGAGCACGACCGCAGCCGCCGGGTGCGCGAGGTCATGACCCCGATGCCGCTGGTCACCGGCAAGGTCGGCATCTCCCGCGACGACGCGATGGAGCTGCTGCGCCGCCACAAGATCGAGAAGCTCCCGCTGGTCGACGACGAGGGCCGCCTCAAGGGCCTGATCACGGTCAAGGACTTCGTCAAGGCCGAGCAGTACCCCAACGCCGCCAAGGACGCCGAGGGCCGCCTGCTGGTCGGCGCCGCGGTCGGCGTCGGCGACGAGGCGTTCGAGCGCGCCCAGGCCCTGGTGGGGGCGGGCGTGGACTTCCTCGTGGTGGACAGCGCGCACGGCCACAGCCGCGGCATCCTCGACATGATCGCCAAGATCAAGGCCAACGCCAAGGTCGACGTGGTCGGCGGCAACGTCGCCACCCGCGACGGCGCCCAGGCCCTGATCGACGCGGGTGCGGACGGCGTCAAGGTCGGCGTCGGCCCGGGCTCGATCTGCACCACCCGGGTGGTCGCGGGCGTCGGCGCCCCGCAGGTCACCGCCATCTACGAGGCCGCGCAGGCGGCCGCCGCGGCGGGCGTCCCGGTGATCGGCGACGGCGGCCTGCAGTACTCCGGCGACATCGCCAAGGCCATCGCGGCCGGCGCGGACACCGTGATGCTCGGCAGCCTGCTGGCCGGCTGCGAGGAGAGCCCCGGGGAGCTGCTGCTGATCAACGGCAAGCAGTTCAAGAGCTACCGCGGCATGGGTTCGCTGGGCGCCATGCAGTCCCGCGGCCAGGGCAGGTCCTTCTCCAAGGACCGCTACTTCCAGGACAACGTGCTCTCCGAGGACAAGCTCGTCCCCGAGGGCATCGAGGGCCAGGTGCCCTACCGCGGCCCGCTGGCCGCCGTCGCCCACCAGCTCGTCGGCGGCCTGCGGTCGTCCATGGGCTACGTCGGCGCCGCCACCGTGGAGGAGCTGAAGGTCAAGGGCCGCTTCGTGCGCATCACCGCGGCGGGCCTGAAGGAGAGCCACCCGCACGACATCCAGGTGACCGTCGAGGCGCCGAACTACCAGGTGCGCTGAGGGACCGGCGCGCAGGTTCCGGTGCGGCCGCTGCCGCCCGGCGGGCCGTCCGGCACCGGACCCGGTGCGGGCGGGCCCGCCGGGCGGCAGCGGCGTGCCGGGACACGGTCGGGGATAATCGACGGCGAGCAGACCACGAAGAAGGGCCAACAGTGACTGAGATCGAGATCGGGCGGGGCAAGCGGGGGCGCAGGGCGTACGCGTTCGACGACATCGCCGTCGTCCCCAGCCGGCGGACCCGGGACCCCAAGGAGGTCTCGATCGCCTGGCAGATCGACGCCTACCGTTTCGAGCTGCCCTTCCTCGCCGCGCCGATGGACTCCGTGGTCTCCCCGGCCACCGCGATCGCCGTCGGCGAGCTGGGCGGCCTGGGCGTGCTCAACCTCGAGGGCCTGTGGACCCGGTACGAGGACCCCGAGCCGCTGCTCGCCGAGATCGCCGAGCTGGACGACGCGGCGGCCACCCGCCGCCTGCAGGAGATCTACTCCGCCCCGATCCAGGAGGAGCTGATCGGGCAGCGGATCAAGGAGGTGCGCGACGCGGGAGTGGTCACCGCGGCCGCCCTGTCGCCCCAGCGCACCGCCCAGTTCTCGAAGGCCGTGGTGGACGCCGGGGTGGACATCTTCGTCATCCGCGGCACCACCGTCTCCGCCGAGCACGTCTCCTCGGCCGCCGAGCCGCTCAACCTCAAGCAGTTCATCTACGAGCTGGACGTCCCGGTCATCGTCGGCGGCTGCGCCACCTACACCGCGGCGCTGCACCTGATGCGCACCGGCGCGGCCGGCGTGCTGGTGGGCTTCGGCGGCGGCGCCGCGCACACCACCCGCAACGTGCTGGGCATCCAGGTCCCGATGGCCACCGCGGTGGCCGACGTGGCCGCGGCGCGCCGCGACTACATGGACGAGTCTGGCGGCCGGTACGTGCACGTCATCGCGGACGGCGGTGTCGGCAACAGCGGCGACCTGGCCAAGGCGGTCGCCTGCGGTGCCGACGCGGTGATGATGGGCTCCCCGCTGGCCCGCGCGGAGGACGCGCCCGGCCGCGGCTTCCACTGGGGCATGGAGGCGGTGCACGAGGAGCTGCCGCGCGGCAAGCGCGTCAACCTGGGCACGGTCGGCACCACCGAGGAGGTGCTGCTCGGCCCCTCCCGCACCCCGGACGGCTCGATGAACCTCTTCGGCGCCCTGCGCCGGGCCATGGCGACCACCGGCTACTCCGAGCTCAAGGAGTTCCAGCGGGTCGAGGTCACCGTGGCGCCGGGCCGCCACAACGGCTGACGGCACCCGCCGCACCACGACAGGAGCCCCGGGGGGCGCCGGCGGGTACGCAGGCGCCCCCCGGGGCTCCTTCGCGCGGTGCGGGAACGCGGCGCGGGCTCACAGGCGGTGGGCGGCACCGGCCGGGGTGGCCCCGCGGGTGTCCAGCAGCAGGCGCGCCTTGGCGGCCAGGCCCTGGAGGTCGTAGGTGCGGTGGTGCTGCAGGAGGACGGTCAGGTCGGCCGCGGCGACGGCCTCGTGGAGGCTGTCGGCGCGGGGGACCGGCTGCCCCCGCAGGTGCCACTGCGGCACGTGGGGGTCGTGGTAGCTCAGGTGGGCGCCGAGCTCGGCGAGCCGGGTGCCGACGTCCACGGCGGGGGAGCGGTGCCGGTCGGGGTGGTCGGCCTTGTAGGTCACCCCGAGCAGGAGGATCCGGGCCCCGCGCACGGACTTGCCGTCCTCGTTCAGCAGGGCCGCGCTGCGCTGCACGACGTAGCGCGGCATCCGCTCGTTGACCTCCTGCGCCACCCCGACCATGCGCAGCGGGTGGCCGAGGGTGCGCACCCGGGGGGCGAGGTAGTCGGGGTCGACGGCGACGCCGTGGCCGCCGACGCCGGGGCCGGGGCGGAACGACTGGAAGCCGAACGGCTTGGTCTCGGCGCACCGGACCACGTCCCACAGGTCCACGCCGATGTCGTGGCAGAGCACGGCCATCTCGTTGACCAGGGCGATGTTGACGTGGCGGAAGTTGTTCTCCAGCAGGGTGACCGTCTCGGCCTCCCGGGTGCCGCGGGCGCGCACCACCTTCTCCACGAACCTGCCGTAGGCGGCCGCGGCGGCCTCGGTGCAGGCCGGGGTGGCCCCGCCGATCACCTTGGGGGTGTTGGCGACGTCGTACCGGCGGTTGCCGGGGTCCACCCGGCTGGGCGAGTAGGCCAGGTGGAACCCGCTTCCGCAGCGCAGCCCGGAGGTCTCCAGGAGCGGGCGCAGGAATTCCTCGGTCGTCCCCGGGTAGACGGGGGACTCCAGGACCACGGTGGTCCTGGGGCTCAGGTGCGCCGCCAGGGTGCGCGCGGCGGCCTCCAGCCGCCCGAGGTCGAGGACCCTGTCCTCGCCGGGAGGAGTGGGTACGCAGATGACGACGGTGCGCACCTTGCCGAGGACGGCCGGGTCGGTGGTGGCCCGGAAGCCGCCGGCCAGCATCCGGCGGACCTCGGCGCGGTCCAGGACGCCGGAGGGGGCGCGGCCGGAGTTGAGTTCGTCGACCGTGGCCCTGTCGGTGTCGTGGCCGATAACGTGGATGCCGCGGGCGGCGGCGGCCCGGGCGATCGGAAGTCCGGCGTGGCCGAGTCCCACGACGGCGAGGTCTGCAGGCACGGGCAGTGTCCTTCCTGCGTGTGCACGGGAGCGGACCGGGGTGCGGGGAGGCCCCGGGCGGCGCCATGTCAGGCTATCCGGACATAAGACTGATATGGAGTATTGAACCGCTACTGGGAAAGGGTGATCTTCATACCCTCTGCCCGGCCGATGGCCGACGTCCGACGGCCGGCCCGGGGGCGGGGTGGTTGCCCGCCCGGATCGCGGTCACCATCGGGGAGGGGAACGCAACTCTTCAGGAGGCACTCGTGAGGACGGCAACCCTGGGACCGGCCGAGCGCGGCACCGCGCTCGCCCGCATGGCGGAGCAGGAACTCGACATCCTCGTCGTGGGCGGCGGAGTCGTCGGCGCCGGGACGGCACTGGACGCGGCCACCCGCGGCCTGTCCACGGGCCTGGTGGAGGCCCGGGACTGGGCGTCGGGCACGTCCAGCCGGTCCAGCAAACTGATCCACGGCGGTCTCCGCTACCTGGAGATGCTGGACTTCGCCCTGGTGCGAGAGGCCCTCAAGGAACGCGGCCTGCTCGTCCAGCGGCTCGCCCCGCACCTGGTCAAACCGGTGCCCTTCCTCTACCCGCTGACCCACCGGGGCTGGGAGCGGTTCTACGTCGGCGCGGGCGTCACCCTCTACGACACGATGGGCCTGGCCGGCGGCAGTGCCCGCGGACTGCCCCACCACCGCCACCTGTCCCGTTCCCGCGCCCTCCAGGCGGCGCCCTGCCTGCGCAAGGACGCCATGGTCGGCGCGATCCAGTACTACGACGCGCAGGTCGACGACGCCCGCTTCGTCACCGAACTGGTGCGCACCGCCGCCTCCTACGGGGCGCACGCCGCCAACCGGGCGCGGGTCGTGGAGTTCCTCCGCGAGGGCGAACGGGTCGTCGGCGCCCGGGTGCAGGACCTCGAGCAGGGCGGCCTGACCGAGATCCGCGCCCGCCAGGTGGTCAACGCCACCGGGGTGTGGACCGACGACACCCAGAGCCTGATCGCCGAGCGCGGCCAGTTCCACGTGCGCGCGTCCAAGGGCATCCACCTGGTCGTCCCCAAGGACCGGATCCACTCCACCACCGGCCTGATCCTGCGCACCGAGAAGAGCGTCCTGTTCGTCATCCCCTGGGGGCGGCACTGGATCGTCGGCACCACCGACACCGACTGGAACCTGGACAAGGCCCACCCGGCGGCCTCCAGCGCCGACATCGACTACCTCCTCGACCACGTCAACTCCGTGCTCGCGGTGCCCCTGACGAGGGACGACGTGGAGGGCGTCTACGCCGGCCTGCGGCCCCTGCTGGCGGGCGAGTCCGACGCCACCTCCAAGCTCTCCCGCGAGCACACCGTGGCCCACCCCGTCCCGGGGATGGTCGTCGTCGCGGGCGGCAAGTACACCACCTACCGGGTGATGGCCAAGGACGCCGTCGACGAGGCCGTCCACGGCCTCGACCGCCGGGTCGCCGCCTGCTGCACCGAGAACGTCCCCCTGGCCGGGGCCGAGGGCTACCACGCCCTGTGGAACGCCCGCGCACGGATCGCCGCCCGCGCCGGACTGCACGTCGCACGCGTGGAGCACCTCCTCAACCGCTACGGCTCCGCCACCGAGGAGGTCCTCGAACTGATCGCCGCGGACCCGGGGTTGGGCGAGCCGCTGACCGGGGCCGACGACTACCTGCGGGCCGAGGCCGTCTACGCCGCCTCCCACGAGGGGGCCCGGCACCTCGACGACACGCTGACCCGCCGCACCCGCATCTCCATCGAGACCTTCGACCGCGGCACCCGCTGCGCCCGGGAGGTCGCCGAACTCATGGCGCCCGTCCTGGGCTGGGACGCGGGCCAGGTCGACAAGGAGGTCGAGCACTACAACAAGCGGGTGGAGGCCGAACGCGAGTCCCAGCGGCAGCCCGACGACCTGACCGCGGACGCGGCCAGGCTCGGCGCTCCGGATATCGTTCCTCTGTAACGGGCCGCCCGTCAGGGACCGCGCGGAGGGAAGCCGACGCGGCGTCATGTCGCGGTGCACGGCCGATTGCAGAGGGGCATAGGGGACTTATGGGCCAGGTGCAAGGCACGACCGGTCGGTTGCTCGCCGGGCGGTACCGGCTCGGCGAGGTCCTCGGCCGGGGCGGTATGGGAACGGTGTGGCGGGCGACCGACGAGGTCCTCGGACGGACCGTCGCCGTCAAGGAGTTGCGCTTCCCCGGCAACATCGACGAGGACGAGAAGCGCCGGCTGATCACCCGCACCCTGCGGGAGGCCAAGGCCACCGCGCGCATCCGCAGCGCCGGAGCGGTGACCGTGTTCGACGTGGTCGAGGAGGACGACCGGCCCTGGATCGTCATGGAGCTGGTCGAGGGCCGCTCGCTCTCCGACGCCATCCGCGAGGACGGCCCCGTCGGCCCGAAGCGGGCCGCCGAGATCGGCCTCGCCGTCCTCGACGTGCTGCGCGCCGCGCACGCCGAGGGCATCCTGCACCGCGACGTCAAACCCTCCAACGTGCTGATCGCCGACGACGGCCGGGTCGTCCTCACCGACTTCGGCATCGCCCAGGTCGAGGGCGACCCCTCGGTCACCTCCACCGGCATGCTGGTCGGCGCGCCCTCCTACATCTCCCCCGAGCGGGCCCGCGGCCGCAAACCCGGACCGCCCAGCGACCTGTGGTCCCTGGGCGCGCTGCTGTACGCCACCGTCGAGGGCCGGCCGCCCTACGACAAGGGCTCGGCCATCGCCACCCTGACCGCGGTGATGACCGAGCCGCTCGACCCGCCGAAGAACGCCGGCCCCCTCGCCGACGTCGTCGCCGGCCTGCTGATCAAGGATCCGGAGCAGCGCCTGGACGACACCGGGGTGCGCAAGCTGCTCACCGACGTGGCCACCGGCGTCGTGCCGGAGAAGGAGGCCGCCGAACCGACCCGGACGATGGTGCTGCCCCCGCAGAGGGACGCGGGCACGAAGCCCTCCGCCGCGGCCGCCGGGGCAGCGGCCGCCGGGGCCGGGGCTGCCGCCGGGGCGGCGGCCCGGGAGGGGGCGGAGCCGGGGGCGGGCGGGCGGCCGCAGTCCGCGGAGTCCCGGGAACGCCTGCGCAAGGCGCTCGCCTCGGTGCGCAGCGCGGCGTCCGCGCCCGCCGAGAACCCCGACGGCACCCTGCCGCCGGTCAGGGTCCGCGCGCCGCTGACCGACGTCGTCCCGCCGAAGGTGCTGGCGGCGGTCGCCGCCGTCCTGGTGCTCGCGCTGATCGGCGTGGTGGTGGCCGTCGCCGCGAGCGGTGACGACACCGCCGACAAGGGCGCCGCGCCCTCCGCCTCCGCCCCCGCGGACGGGAACGCGGCGGACGGGAAGGAGGACGGGACCTCCCCGTCCGGCGCCTCCCCCTCGGGCGGGGAGGCCTCGCCGAAGCCCGACGACTCCGCCGGTGGCAAGGACAAGGACGACGACGGCGGCAAGGACGACGGCGACGACAAGGACGGCGGGAACAGGGGCAAGGAGGGCGGCGGACTCCCCGACGGCTGGAAGAAGACGACCAACAGCCGGTTCAAGTTCTCCATCGCCATGCCGAAGGACTACAAGGAGCTGCGGATAGCGGGCCGGGGGTCCGGGCAGATCTACAGCCCCGACGGCCGCACCAAGCTCCAGGTCGACCACACCTCCACCCCGGGCGACGACGCCGAGGCGGCCTGGCGGTCCGGCGAGCGGGCGGTGGCGGCCTCCCGGAGCAACTACGACCGGCTGTTCATCAAGACCGTGGAGTGGCGCGGGTACCGGACCGTCGCCGACTGGGCGTTCACCTACACCGACGGCGGCACCACCTACCGGGTGCTCAACCGCGGTTTCGTCGTGGACGACAGCCACGGATACGCCGTCATGATCACCGCTCCGGCGTCCGAGTGGGACAGCAAGGAGAACAAGGAGGCGAGGAAGACGTTCTTCGCCACCTTCCAGGTCGCGGACTGACCGGCGGCTCCCCTCGGGCCCGTCCGGCGGATCCCCTCGGGCCCGGCCGGCGAAGCCTCCCGGGCCCGACCGGCAAAGCCCCTCACAACAGGGGCCCGGGCCACGTATCGTGGAACGTCGAGGACCGTCCGCGAACCGGCGGTCCGTCCGACCGACGGGCGGCGCAGCGGTCACGCAGGGGACCGGGCGCATGGGGAGGCGCTGTGGACGAGTACGCGGGGCGGGTGCTGGCCGGCCGTTACCGCCTGCCGCGACCTCCTTCGGACGGGTACGAGTTGGCGGAGACGCCGGCGTTCGACACCTACAGCGGCCAGGAGGTGATGGCCCGCCAGGTGCCGCTGCCCGAGGTCGTTCAGGCCGAACTGGTCGGCGCGGGCGCACCGGGCCGCGGCCCCTCCGCAGGCTCGGACGGCCCGGCCCGCCGGGCCCTGGAGGCGGCCGTGGCCGCCGCCCGCATACCCGACCACCCGCGCCTGGTACAGGTCTTCGACGTCTTCCTCGACGACGCGGGCCCCGGGGGCGGAAGCCTGTGGATCGTCTCCGAACTGGTCCGTGCCCGCCCGCTCGCCGCGTTCCTGGGCGCCGACCGGCTCTCCCCCTACCGCGCCGCCGAGATCGCGGCCGACGTCCTCACCGCCGCCCGCGTCCTGCACGCGCACGGCTGGACCCACCGCAACATCACCACCCGCACGGTGCTGGTCTGCGACGACGGCCGCGCCATGCTCGGCGGACTGGCCGAGAGCGCCGCCGAGGAGGCGCTGTGCGGCTTCGACCCCGTGCCCGAGGAGGTCCCGGCCGGCGGGCTGCCCGCGGACGGGACGGCGGCCGACGGGACGGCGGCGGACGGGCACCCCGAGGGGGCGTCCGTCGCACCCCGCGGCGGGCCGGACTCCGCCGCGGCCCACGAACGCGCCCGGCAGGCGCGGATCGGCGTGGTCGGCGCGGTCACCGAGCGCTGGGCCCCCGAGCAGGCCGGACCGATGCACGACAGCTGGCAGCTGGCCCCGCCCGTCGGTCCCGCGGCCGACCTGTGGGCACTGGGGGCCCTGCTCTTCCGCAGCGTCCAGGGCCACCCGCCCTTCCCGGAGCACAGCGCCGCGGAACTGGTGCAGGCCGTCTGCTCCGAGCCGCCCGCCTACGCCGAGGAGTGCGGGCCGCTGCGGCCTGTGGTGGAGTCCCTGCTGCGCGCCGACCCGGAGGAGCGCCCGGAGCCGGAGGAGCTCAGCGGCTGGCTGCGCTCCCTGATCCGCTCCGCCCCCGAACCCGACCTGGGGACGGCGCCCGTCTCGGTGCCCACCGACCCGCGCAGGCTGCCCGAGGTGCGCAGGCGCGGCGAACTGGTGCGCCGCCGACGGCTGTTCTCCCGGGGGGCGGGGACCGCGCAGCAGGGGCGGACCGGGCGGGAGCAGGAGCGGCACGACCGTCCCGCGGCCGTGTCCGCAGCCGCGGCCGCGGCCGCGCCGCCGCCCGCGGGCGTCCCCGACCTCGGGGTGGTGGGGGCCGTGCCCTCCGGGCAGGGCCGCCACGGCGGCCGGCACAGGAACTCCGGGCGGAACCCGAAGTCCCTCGGCCTGGTCCTGGTGTCCCTGGTCTTCCTGCTGGTCGCGGGCGCGCTGCTGGCCGCGGTGCTCTTCCTGCCCGGCAACGGGGGGACCGGCGCCGAGGCCGGGCCGTCCGTCTCGCAGAGCTCGGTGCCCGCCGCGGTCGAACCGCCCGCGGGCCGGGCCCCCTCCGGCGAGGAGGAGCAGGACGGCCGGGAGTCCTCCGGCGGCGGGACGCCGACGCGGACCGCCGACGCGGGCCCCGGAGCGGCCGACGGCTTCGCCTCGCACAAGGACCCCGAGGGCTTCGCCGTGGCCGTCCCCGACGGCTGGCGCCGCAGCGAGGCCGGCGGGGGACGGGTCCGGTTCGCCGACGGCGAGTACGAGATGCTCGTCGTCCCCGGCCGCGACAGCGCCGCCTCGTTCGGCGAGGACCCGCTGGCCTACCAGGTGGACAAGGAGAAGGAACTGGCCGCCTTCCGCTCGTCCTCCTGGTCCTCGGCCTCCGGGCTGCGGCGGCTGACCGTCGCCGGCGACCCGGCGGCCACGGGCACCTTCACCTGGCACGCCTCCGGCCGCGGGGAGCTGTACGTCCGCAACCTGGCGGTGCTCAGCGGCGGCAGGTACCACGTCGTCCTGGTGACCGGGCCGTCGGACCGGGGCGCCGAGGTCGACCGCTTCTTCGACGAGGCCGTCCGCACCTTCCGCCCCTCCGCCTGACGGGCCGCCTGCCTGACAGGCCGTCCGACGGCCCGCCGTCCGGTGCCCGCCCCCGGTGGTGCGGCGGACGGCCCGTCGGGCCCCGTCCCCGCGGTGACATGATGTGGCGCATGGCGAATGATGGGGGACGAACGGACCTGCCGACCAGTTACGGGCTCCAGCCGCCGCGCAGATCGCCGGAGGACCGGGCGGAGGCCGCCGCCGCAGCGGATCCCGCCGGGCCCGCGGCCGGCGCACCGGCCGCACCGCCCGCACCACCCGCCACGGCACCGCCCGCCGCCGCACGGCCCGCCGCCGCACGGCCCGCCGACGGCCGGGCCGGTGGCACCGGCCGGCTGGTCGGCGGCCGGTACCTGCTGCAGGAGCAGCTCGGGGCCGGCGGCATGGGCACCGTGTGGAAGGCACACGACCGGGTCGTGGACCGGCCGGTGGCGGTCAAGGAGCCGCGGGTCCCTGAGCACCTGGGCGAACGCGAGCGCGCCACCGCCTACCGGCGGATGCTGCGCGAGGCGCGGGCCGCCGCCCGCATCGACCACCCCGGCGTCGTCACCATCCACGACGTGGTCCTCGAGGACGGCCGGCCGTGGATCGTGATGGAACTGGTCCGCGGCCGCTCCCTGGCCGACGTGCTGGACGAGGGCACCCTCCCGCCGCAGGAGGCCGCCCGCATCGGCCTCGCCGTGCTGAACGCGCTCGCCGCCGCCCACGACGCCGGCGTCCTGCACCGGGACGTCAAACCGGCCAACGTGCTGATCGGCCGCCACGACCGCGTGGTGCTCACCGACTTCGGCATCGCGCAGGTCGAGGGCGAGGCGCCGCTCACCGAGACCGGGTCGTTCGTCGGCTCGCCGGAGTTCATCGCGCCCGAGCGGGTGCTGGGGCAGCGGCCGGGACCGGAGTCCGACCTGTGGTCGCTGGGCGTGGTGCTCTACGCGGCGGTCGAGGGCATGTCGCCGTTCCGCCGCCAGACCACCCCCGGCACCCTGCAGGCGGTGCTGTCGGCCGAGCCGCAGACCTCCGCCCACGCCGGCACGCTGGGGCTGCTGATCAACCGCATGCTCCACAAGAACCCGCAGTCCAGGCCCACCGTGATCGAGGTCCGGGCCGCGCTGAAGGCCGTCGCGCACCCCGAGCCGGCGGCCCCGGCCCCGGCCGCGGGGCGGGGCTCCGGGCCGGCCGCCGACCCCGGCCGCCCGGCCGTGCCGCGCCTCGGCCGCGGCGCACGCCTCGGCGTCCTGGGCGCGGCGGTCACCGCGGCCCTCGCCCTCGTCCTGGTGCTGGCCGACCCCTTCTCCGGCGTCCCCGACGGCTGGACGGAGCGCGACGAGACGAAGCTGGTCAACGCCGTCCTGGCGGTTCCGGCCGGGTACGAGCGCAACGCGGACAAGGCGAAGGTGACCTACACCGACCCCGACGGGGTCTTCGCCGTCTCCCTCGCACGCTCCGAGGGCGAGAAGCGAAGCCCGCTGGAGACCGCCAACGCCGACCTCACCTGGTACGAGGAGGGCGGTGAGACCGACTACCGGGACACGATGGAGGACGCCGAGGGCACGGTCGACAACCCCGTCTTCCAGGAGCGCGACGCGGCCCTGCTGGACGTCGCCTACACCAGCCGCGAGGAGGAGGACGAGGGCACCCGGTACCGGGAGCTGGCGCTGATCGTGGTCAACGGCAAGGGCGTCCAGTACCGGCTCGAGGTGTGGATGCCCGCGGCGAAGGACCAGGCCGCCGAGGGCGAGAGGATCTTCGAGACCGTCAAGGAGCACCTGGCCGTCCACGACCTGTGAGTTGCGGCCCGCGAGCCGCGGCCCGCGAGCCGTCCGGCCGTTCCGGCGCCTTCGGCGCCCGGTGTCCCCGCCCGGCGTCCCCGCCCTGCGTGCCTGCCCGGTGTCCCCGGCCCTCCGCGCGAGTACGGTGGAAGTACTGCCGTCGCCACCCGCACAGGGGGTCGCCATGACCGCGCAGACGCTCGTGGACGCAGTCGTCGTCGGGCTGGGGCCGGGCGGTGAGGAGACCGCCGGGCTGCTGGGCGAGGCGGGCTGGGACGTGGCCGGGGTCGAGGCGGGGCTGGTCGGCGGGGAGTGCCCGTACTGGGGGTGCGTGCCCTCCAAGACCATGGTCAGGGCGGCCGGGCTGCTGGCCGAGGGCCGCCGTATCCCCGGCATGGCCGGCACCGCGATGGTCCACCCCGAGTACGGGCCGGTGGCCCGAGCCGTCCGCAGGGCGACGGCCGGCTGGGACGACGCGGCGGCGGTGGAGCGCCTGACCGTCCGCGGTGTCCGCGTCCTGCGCGGCACGGGGCGGCTGACCGGCCGGGACGAGGTCACGGTGACCGGCCCCGACGGGCGCGAGAGCGTGCTGCGGGCCTCGCGGGCGATCGTGCTGGCGGTCGGCGGCGAGCCGGTCGTGCCCGCTGTGCCCGGCCTGACCGCGACGCCGTTCTGGACCAGTCGGGAGGCAGTGGAGGCGACCGCCGCCCCCGAGTCGCTGCTGGTGCTGGGCGGCGGGTCGGTCGGCCTGGAGATCGGGCAGGCGTTCGGCCGTTTCGGGACCGCGGTGGCCGTGGTCGAGGGCGCGCCCCGGCTGCTGCCGCGAGAGGAACCGGAGGCGGGCGACCTGCTGATGAGGGTGCTCACCGAGGACGGCCTGGAGGTGCACGCCGGGAACCCGCTCACGGGGGTCGACCACGGCCCGAAGGGCTTCACCGCCTGGTGCGAGCGGGGCGAGCGGCTGACCGCCGAGCGGCTGCTGGTGGCCGTCGGCCGGCGGGTGGACCCGAGCCGCCTGGGCGTGGGCGTGCTGGACGTCGACCCGGACGTCCCGGCGCTGCCGGTGGACGACCGGATGCGGGTGGTGCCGCCCGCACGGGGGGTCCCCGGGGTGTGGGCGGTGGGCGACGCCACGGGCCGGGGCGCCTACACGCACCTGGCCCTCCGCCAGGCGTCCGTGGCGGTCGGCGACATCCTGGGCGCCGCGGGCAGGGGCGCGGCCGACGACGAGGCCGGGGGCGCTCACGGGGAGGTCCCGGAAGCAATCCCGGGGACGGTTCCGGGGGCGGTCCCGGCTGCCGGGAGGAGCCGTGCCGAGTACCACGCCGTGCCGCGGGTGACCTTCACCGACCCCGAGATCGGCGCGGTCGGCCGGACCGAGGCGGAGGCGCGGGAGCGCGGCCTGCCGGTGCGCACGGGCTTCGCGGACGTGGCGACGAGCGCCCGCGGCCGGATCCACCGGGTCGGCAACGCCGGGTTCGTCAAGCTCGTCGCCGACACCGACGAGGGGGTGCTGGTGGGCGCGACCGCGGCCGGGCCGTGCGGCGGGGAGGTGCTGGGGGCGCTGACGGTCGCCGTGCACGCCCGCGTGCCGCTGGAGACGCTGCGCGCGACGGTGTGGGCCTACCCGACCTTCCATCGGGTGATCGGGGCCGCCCTGGAGGACCTCGGCCCCTGAGGCACCGCACTGACCTGGAGTTACCTCCGGTAGAACGAATGTGCCACTGATCACTGGCTGAATTGTGCCCGAGGCGTGAAAAGTAGTTACCGTCGGGTACCCAAGGACGGGGGCGCGGGCTTACCCTCCTCGGCATGACGGACTCGCCGGTCACCACCGCCCCGCCCACAGCCGACCCCGCCGCCGGCAACCCGGTCGCGCCCGCCGGCGCCCGCGGCCCCGCCGACGTGGTCACCCCCGAGCTGGTCGCACGGCTGGCCCGCGGCGTCACCGGCAGCGGCAGCACAGTGAGCCACTGCCCGTTCACCGGCGAGCGGCTGGCCGAGCTGCCCTCCTCGACCGCGGAGGACGTCGAGGAGGCGTTCCGCCGCGCCCGCGCGGCCCAGAAGGCGTGGGCGCGGGTGCCGGTGCGCCGCCGCGCCGCCGTCCTGCTGCGCTACCACGACCTGCTGCTGAAGCGGCAGGACGAGATCCTGGACCTCGTCCAGCTGGAGACCGGCAAGACCCGCCTGCACGCGCACGAGGAGGTCCTGGCCGTCGCCGTCGCCGCCCGGCACTACGGCCGCAAGGCCCCCGCCTACCTGCGGCCGCGCACCCTCACCGGCGCCGTCCCCGGCCTCACCAAGGCCCTCGTGCTGCGCCGCCCGCGCGGCGTCGTCGGACAGGTCGCCCCCTGGAACTACCCGCTGGAGCTGTCCGTCGGCGACGCCCTGCCCGCCTTCGCGGCCGGCAACGCCGTCGTCATGAAGCCCGACACCGAGACCGCCCTGACCGCCCTGTGGGCGCGCGAGCTCATGATCGAGGCCGGGCTCCCGGCGGACCTGTGGCAGATCGTCCTCGGCGACGGCCCGGCCGTCGGCCCCGAGGTCGTCGACCGCGGCGACTTCGTCTCCTTCACCGGCTCCACCCGCACCGGCCGCGACGTCGCGGTCCGCGCCGCCTCCCGCCTGGTCGGCGTCTCCCTCGAACTCGGCGGCAAGAACGCCATGCTGGTCCTCGCCGACGCCGACCTCGACCGCGCCGCCGAGGGCGCCGTCCGCGCCTGCTTCTCCTCCGCCGGCCAGCTGTGCATCTCCATCGAGCGGCTGTACGTCCACGAGTCGGTCGCCGACGCCTTCCTGGAGAAGTTCGTCGCCCGCACCCGGGCCATGAAGCTGGGCACCGCCCTCGCCTACGGCGCCGACCTCGGCTCCCTGGCCTCGCAGCGCCAGTTCGACGCCGTCGTCCGGCACGTGGAGGACGCCCGCGCCAAGGGCGCCACCGTCCTCACCGGCGGCCGCCCCCGCCCCGACGTCGGCCCGTACTTCTACGAGCCCACCGTCCTGGACGGCGTGCAGCCGGAGATGGACGTGTGCGCCCAGGAGACCTTCGGCCCGGTCGTCTCCGTCTACCGCTTCACCGACGAGGACGAGGCGGTCGAGCGCGCCAACGCCACCCCCTACGGCCTCAACTCCAGCGTGTGGACGAAGAACACCCGCCGCGGCCGCGCCGTCGCCGCCCGTCTGGACACCGGCACCGTCAACGTCAACGAGGGCTACGCCGCCGCCTACGGCAGCGCCGCCGCCCCCATGGGCGGCATGGGCGAGTCCGGCCTCGGCCGCCGCCACGGCTCCGAGGGCATCCTCAAGTACACCGAGGCCCAGAACGTCGCCACCCAGCGACTGCTGCCCATGGCCCCGTCCCTCGGCATGAGCCAGGACCAGTACACCGCCTTCATGAACACCGGCCTGCGCCTGATGAAGGCGATGCGCCTGCGCTGAGGCGCCCCGGCCCGGAACGGCAGGCCCCGGCACCGCCGGCCCGGAGTCCCTCCGCCCCGTCAACCCGGCACTACAGCGCCGCAGCACCACAGCGCCGCGGCACCACAGCACCACAGCGCCACCGTCCACGAGCACCCCGAAGGGGAGGGCTGGTCCACCGTGTCCCAGGACGCCTACGACTACGACGTGATCGTCATCGGTTCCGGTTTCGGAGGGTCCGTCTCGGCCCTCCGCCTGACGGAGAAGGGGTACCGGGTCGGTGTGCTCGAAGCGGGCCGGCGGTTCACCCGCGAAACCCTGCCGAAGAGCTCGTGGGACCTGCGCAACTACCTGTGGGCGCCGGCACTGGGCCTGTACGGCATCCAGCGCATCCACATGCTCAGCAACGTGATGGTGCTGGCCGGGGCCGGCGTCGGCGGCGGGTCGCTCAACTACGCCAACACCCTGTACGTGCCGCCGAAGCCGTTCTTCGAGGACCGGCAGTGGAAGGACATCACCGACTGGCAGGAGGAGCTGAAGCCCTTCTACGACCAGGCGCAGCGGATGCTGGGGGTGCGGCTCAACCCGACCCTCACCCCCTCCGACGTCCACCTCAGGGCCGCGGCCGAGAAGATGGGCGTGGGGGACACCTTCCACATGGCACCGGTGGGCGTGTTCTTCGGCGACGGCAAGGACGCCGACGGCGGCTGCCGGGCCGAACCCGGGACGGAGGCGGCCGACCCGTACTTCGGCGGCGCGGGCCCGGCCCGCCGCGCCTGCACCGAGTGCGGCGAGTGCATGACCGGCTGCCGCCACGGGGCGAAGAACACGCTCGTCGAGAACTACCTGTACCTGGCGGAGAAGGCCGGGGCGGTCATCCACCCCATGACCACCGTCCGCGGCCTGTCGGAGGACCCCGAGGGGGGCTACCGCGTCGAGACCGTGCCCACCGACAGGCGGCGCTCGGCGAAGCCGGCCGTGCTGCGCGCCCGGCAGGTCGTCGTGGCCGCGGGCACCTACGGCACGCAGACCCTGCTGCACACCATGCGCGACACCGGCCGCCTGCCCCGCATCTCCGCGAAGCTGGGCTTCCTCACCCGCACCAACTCCGAGGGCCTGGTCGGCGCCCAGACCACGGACCGCCGCTACGCCAGGAAGCACCCGGGGCAGAAGCCGGACTTCACCCGGGGCGTGGCGATCACGTCCTCGATCCACCCGGACGAGAACACCCACATCGAGCCGGTCCGCTACGGCAAGGGCTCCAACGCCATGGGCGCGCTGTCCGTCCTCCAGGTGCCCGGCGGCGGCCGGGCCCCCCGCTGGCTGGCCTTCCTCGGCACCTGCGTGCGCCACCCGGTGATGTTCGCCCGGTCGCTGTCCAACCGGCGCTGGTCGGAACGCACCATCATCGGACTGGTGATGCAGTCCCTGGACAACTCCCTGACCACCTACCGCAAGCCGAAGGGCCTGGGGAAGGGCCTGCTGACCTCCCGCCAGGGCCACGGCGCACCCAACCCCGACTGGATCCCCGAGGGCGCCGAGGGCGCCCGGCTGATGGCCGAGGACATCAACGGCTTCCCCGGCAGCAACGTCGGCGAGATCATCGGCACCCCGCTGACCGCGCACTTCCTGGGCGGATGCCCGATCGGCGCCACCGCCGACGAGGGCGTCATCGACCCCTACCACCGGCTGTACGGGCACCCCGGCATCCACGTCGTGGACGGCGCCGCCGTCTCGGCCAACCTCGGCGTCAACCCGTCCCTGACCATCACCGCGCAGGCCGAGCGCGCCATGTCGATGTGGCCGAACAAGGGCGAGGCCGACCCGCGCCCCGCCCAGAGCGAGGGCTACGTCCGCATCCCCGCGGTCGCCCCGCAGGCGCCGGTCGTGCCCGCGGGCGCCTTCGGCGAACTGCGCCTGCCCGTTGTCCTGCCCGTCCCGTCTGTGCCCCCGAAGACGGACGCCGTCCCGAAGGCGGACGCCGCCCCGGCGTCCGGTGCCGCCCCGGAGGCGGCCGCCACGGACTGACCGGCACCCGCTCGTGCGGCGGCCCAGCCGTACGAGCGGCCCGCTCCCCGGGAACCGGCCGGCCCCTGAGCCGTCCGGCTCCGGAACCGGATTGCCGTACGGGGCCGTGCCGGAGGGGGGGAAGGCCCCACCCGGCGTGACGCCCGTCCTTCCGGTACGGGACCGTCCAGGGCGTCGAACCGCGCGGGCCCGTTCTTCCTCACGGTGTGCGGGGGTGCGTGGCCTGCCAGTGGGCGGCCCGTGCGTCCAGGGCTTGAGCTGCGGCGGGGCCGCGGTGGCGGAAGACCGCGAGCCGTGAACGCATATCCTCCACCGCCTTGCGGGTGCGCGCGGAGTCGACGCCCTCCATCCGGTCGAGGGCCCCGCCCCAGTTCTCGCACGCCTCCTCGACGAGACCCCGTGCCGACTGCACCACGGCGAGGTCGGCCAGGGTCAGGGCGTGGATGCGCGGGTAGGCAACGGGGTCCCAGCAGCGGGCCGAACGCTGGAACTGCGCCTCGGCGGCGCGCAGGTCCCCGAGGGCCTGCAACGCCTTGCCCGCCTGGTTGGTCAACCGCGCCTCCGCCGGGCCGCCGAGGCCGGCCCACCGGGGCGCCCGGTCGGGGCGGGCCCTGTCCAGGAGGCGCTCCGCCCGGGCGATCGCCGCCACGGCGGGCCGCGTTTCGCCCCGGTGGGCGTGGGCGCGGGCGAGCGTGAGGTGCACCAGCGTCTCGGTTTCCGGGCCGACGCGGCCCCGCATCCGCCGATGGGCGGCTTCCGCCAGGGGGACGCACTCCGCGGCGCCGCCGTGGCCCGTGTCGAAGGCCTGATGGGCCAGGATGCGCAGCACGTACCCGGCGTGCGCGTCGGGGTCCGCGACCTCGGCGAGCCGGTAGGAGCGCAGGTAATAGCGCTGGGCAAGGCCGTCCTGTCCGGCGTCGTGCGCCTTCCACCCGGCCAGGTAGGCCAGCTCCGCCGCCGCACCGAACATGCTCCGGCGGGTGCCGGAGTCCGCGAACCTCCCCCGGCAGTAGGAGGCCACGTCGGACACGAGGTACTGGACGACGGCGGCCCTGCCGGTGGAGCCGCCGAGGCGTTCGTCCGCGCGGGAGAAGGCCGAGGTGACGTCCCGGACCACCTCGATCTCCGCGGCGCCGACCAGCGCGCCCCGGGCCGCACGGGAGGCACGCTCGGCCGCTTCCGCCCTCCGCTCGGGCGGAAGGGCCAGTGCGCCGACGGAGTAGGCGGCGGTGGTGAGGAAGCGGCGGCGTTCCAACTCGTCCCTCCTCCAGGTCAGGTACCGGGGCGGGGCCCGGACGCCGGTTCCGGTCGACGTCCTCGTGCGAGAGCGCGGACGTCGCGCACGAGAGTGAAGGCCGTGCTCAGAAAGATCATGGATCCCAGCCCGACCCAGAGGACAGATGCCCCGTCCCTGTACTCGAGAACGGCGAGAGCGAGGAACGCTGCACCGGTGAGGGCTCCGAAAGCTGAGATCAGGGCACTGATGAGGTTGGCCATTCGGACATCGTCAACGATTCCTGCGCCCGAGGGGGCGATTCGCGTGAGACGGCCCGGCTCCTGCTCCGCGGACGGCGGACGGACGCCGTGTCGCACACCTGCCGCAAACTGTTCGGGGCGGCCCGCGGGGATGCACGAACTGCCATGCTGAGTCCACGCGGAGAGGGGCTGAGCGACATGCGGTGGCAGGTTCACGGAGAGCGGCCGATCTACACCAACCCCTGGGTCAACCTGTGGCTCGTCGACATCCAGCAGCCGGACGGGCGCCGCTGGGAGCACCACGTCGTACGCATGCGGCACCTCGCGGTGGCGGCGGTCGTGGACGACCGGAAACGGGTGCTCATGATGTGGCGGCACCGATTCATCACGGACACGTGGGGCTGGGAACTGCCCATGGGCCTGATCGAGGCGGACGAGACGCCCGAGCAGGCTGCGGTCCGCGAGGTGGAGGAGGAGACGGGCTGGCGCGTCGAAAGCGTCAGGCCGCTGGTGTACGCGCAGCCGGCCAACGGGATCACGGACTCCGAGCACCACGTCTTCCGGGCGGACGCCGCCACGTACGTCGGTCCGCCGACGGAACAGAACGAGTCGGACAGGATCGAGTGGATTCCCCTGGCCGAGGTCCGGAACATGATCGACCGCAAGGAGATCGTCAGCAGCGGCTCGCTCGTGGGGCTGCTCTACCTGCTGCTCGACGAGGCGACCGGGGGAAGTTAGGCGAACACCTCCCGCATGCGGGCCTCGAACGCGATGACGGACGCCTCCCGCGCGTACGGTCGCAGGCGCCTGCCGAAGTCATGGACGTGCGCCGCCACCCGGGGCGAGTCCACGGTGGCTGTCAGGTCCAGCGCGAGTCCCGCGGTGGCGCAGGCCTGTTCGACCGCTCCCTGCTGGAGCTGGGTGGCGGCCAGCCAGAACGCATGGAAGGCGCGCCCGCGTTGCCTGGCCCGGCATTCCCGGTGCAGGCCCTGGGCGATGAGTGGTTCCGCCTTACGGTGTTCCCCGAGACGGGCGAGGGCGATTCCGGTGTCGACAACGAGTTTGGTCTCGTCGAAATAGCGAACCCACTCAGGTGCCCTTTCGCTGTCGGCCCTTTCGAAACAGCGGTGTGAACGGTCGACGGCCCGGTGGCAGGCGGCGGCGTCCTGCAGGGCGGCTTGGGCGAACGCCTCGCGCATGTGCAGCATGGCCATGATCAGGAGGGAGGAACCCGTCCCGCGCACGATGTCCTGTGCGGCACAGGCCAGTGCGGTGGCTTGCCGGGCGTCTCCTTCGTACGTCGCCAGGAGACTCATGCACGACAGGACGTTGGCGACGAACTGCCGGTCCCCCACCTCCTGCGCCAGGTGAAGGGACTGGGTGAAGTAGCTTCGGGCCGTGGAGTACTGACAGGAGTCGAAGTAGGCCCAGCCCGCGAGGCGCGCCAGTTCCGCGGCGATGCGCTCCAAGCCGGACCTGAGGCTTTCCGAGGTGGTGCGGGCGGCGAGATTTCGAACGTGGCGCAGATGGCCGACGACAGCGGGACGCAGACTTGCTCCGCCGTGCTCGTCGTCGCGACGCCAGTAGTCCTCGATGCACGACTGGACGGCGACCAGTGCGGAACGAGTGACAGGGCCGTCGTCCGCGTGGTTCAAGATCTCGTCCAGTTCCGCGGACCAGGTGTGGCCACGAGGCGGGACAGGGAAAGTTCCCCGGAATGAATCGTGTCCGGTCGGTGCGGAGCGGACCGGGGCCTCCCACGGACGCTGTGCCAGACCGAGCATCGCCCCGGGAATCCGCAGCCCGTCCGAGACGCGTTCGATGACATCGATGTGCAACAGGCGTCGCTGACCGGCCATGACCTCACCCACCCGACTGGGGGTCAGCTCGCACAGGGCGGCGATGCGCGACGGATAGATGCCCGCCTTTCGGCGCACGAGGGCGAAGACCTTGCCGAAGTCGCGGGTCCGGCACGCCTCGACCATTTCCGGGTCCTGCAGAAGAGCAACAGGCAGTTCACGGGGCACGTTCGGCCCGGGCACGGGGTGTCCCCCCTTCCACAAAACGCGCGTGAGGCAGACCGGCCGGTCGAACCGGGTCAAAGGTTACCCACGTTGGGTAATCACCTGGGCCTGAAATCAGCACCCCGGAGCACCGCATGCTGCTGGGCGTGCCGGTGTTGTCCGAACGCCGGCGCACCGACTCAGGCGCGAGGTGAGGACCTGCCGAGGGGCGGAGCGGCATTCCGTGCTTGTTCTGCCCCTTCGTGTCCGCACTTCATGGACGAGACCGAAAGGCGTGCCGTGAACACCATGGGCGAATTCCCCGGACAGGAGTTACCGGCTGCATGGCCGGGGCCGGGAGTCGACGTGGGACGAGCAGTGATGGAAGCAGGCCCGTTCCGGGGTTTCCTGCTGTCGTTCTCGGCGGCGCCCTCGGCTGTCCCTCCCGTGCGGGAGGCGGTGCGGGCCGTCGCGGAGACCTGGGGTCTCGGTGGTCTGGCCGACGCCGCGCAGTTGGCGGTGACCGAACTGGTGGCGAACGTGGCCCGGCACGCGGCGTCGCCCGACTGCTCCGTCCTGCTCCGGCCCGTGCGGGACGGGCTCTACGCCGAGGTGGGCGACACCGACCCGCGCCCGCCGGTGGTCCGCGAGCCGGACTGGGACAGCGAGAGCGGGCGGGGGATGTTCCTCCTCGCCCACACCGTGGACGCGTGGGGAGTCGTGCCGCGCCGACCGGTCGGCAAGTCGGTCTGGTTCGTGCTGCGGGGCCTTTCCGGGGAGGCGCGGTGAGTGTCGTGTCCCCGGTCCCCGGAGCCGGAGGAACCGGGCCCGGCTGGGTGCGGGGGGACTGTGCGTGGCGGTGCGGGCGCCCGGACGTTCCCGTCCTGTGGGTCGGCGACGTCGCCTCGTCCGGGATGCACGCACCGCTCCACATCTGCGGCGACTGCCTGCGGCAGCTCGACGCGATGGTGTGGGCCTGGGCCCGCCGCCGGGACGGCGTCCGCTGACGGGCGGGAGGGTGGCGGGGCTTCCCGCCGGGCCGTGTCGACCCTTCCGCCCGACAGTCCGTCCGGGAGCTTTCTCTCCGATTCCGTGCATTGATGTAGCACAATGAGACACGCGAGGCTACGCTGGATATATGAAGACCATCACCCAGCGCGAGTTCCGCAACAACTCCGCAGCTGTCATGGACGCGGTCGAAGCGGGTGAGACCTACCACATCACTCGCAACGGTGCTGAGGTGGCCGAACTGCGTCCCATAAGGCGCAGGCGTCGCCTGAGTGCGGAAGAACTGGTGGCGCGGCACCGCAGGATGCCCCGTGTGGACCACGCCGTCATGCGGCAGGAGGCGGACGATTTCTTCGGCGCGGACGACCGCGTCGGCGACGACGACCCCTGGGAGCGCAGCCGTGGCTGATCGCTGCCCGAGCGGTGTGCTCGACACCTGCGCATACATCGACCTGGACCTGCTCGACCCTGCGGTCCTGCCGATGGTCCCCGAGCTCACCGCCGTCACACTGGCCGAACTGCACCAAGGTGTCGCCATGGCCAAGGACCCTGCGGTCCGGGCCGCACGCATGGAGAAACTGGGCGCCGCCGTCGCCGATTTCGACCCTCTGCCGTTCGACGGTGAAGCGGCGGCCCGTTACGGAACACTCGTGACGCTTGTCCTCGCCGCGCAACGCGATCCCCGCCCGCGCAAGATGGACCTCATGATCGCGGCTGTCGCCTCCGTCAGGGGACTGCCCCTGTTCACCCGCAACGCCGATGATTTCAAGGGGCTGGAGAGCGCCGTGGTGGTCGTCGCGGTTTGACCGTGGCTGTCCCGGTCGGTCTTCGGGGAGGGGCGGCCGACCGGGGCAGCCGGGACGGGTGGGACGGGCCGGGCGGGCGGTCAGCCGGTGAGGTTGGCCTTGAGGCCGTCGAGGATCTTGTCGGCGGCGGTGTAGCCGATGCCCTGGTACCACAGCTCGTCCTCGACCTTGAAGACGTTGCCCTTCTTCACCGCGTCGAGGTCCTTCCACAGCGAACTGCCGACGGTCTCGGACTCCTTGGCCTTCTTCGCGTCGCCGTAGGTGGCGTAGAAGACGGCGTCGCCGTCGGCCTTGTCGATCTGCTCGGGGCTGACGTCGACCGAGAAGGTGTCCTTGTCGGCGATCGCGGGCCGGCCGACGCCGATGTCCTTCAGGATCGTGCCGATGTAGGTCTGGTTCGCGTACAGGCGGATGTCGGCGCCCTCGACGAAGCGCACCATGCTGACCTCGGTCTCCTTCGCCTTCTCCGGGCCCCCGAGGGCCTCGGTGACCCGGGCGGCGTGCTCGTCGTAGGCGGCGGCGACCTTCTTCGCCTCGGCGGTCTTCCCCAGCGCCTGCGCGTGGACCTGGAAGTTCTCCTTCCAGGGGTGGCCGGTGGTCTCGGTGAGCACGGTCGGGGCGATCGCGGACAGCTCGTCGTAGCGGTCGGCGTCGCGGGTCTCGTTGCTGAGGATCAGGTCGGGTTCGAGGGCGGCGACCGCCTCCAGGTCGGGGTTGGCTATCTCGCCGACGTTCTCGATGCCCTTGGTCTGCTGCGGCGTCAGGTAGCTCAGGAAACCGGACTCGGTGCCCGCGCCGGTGGCACCGACCGGCTTCACGCCCAGGGTGATCGCGGAGTCCAGTTCGGCGGTGTCCAGGACCACGACCCGCTTCGGGTTCTCGGGGACCTTCACCTCGCCCATGGCGGTCCTGACGGTGCGGGTGGCGGAGGAGCCGGCCCCGGAGTTCTCGCCGCCGGACGCGCCGGACGTGGAGCCGGATCCGCCGCCGCACGCGGTGGCGGTCAGGGCCACGACGGCCGCCAGGGCGACCTGGGCGGCGGCGAGGCGGCGGCGGGAACGGTGGGCGGTCATGGAGGACCTCCGTGGTCGGTGGGACGGTACGGGCGGTTCAGGCGGTACGTGCAGTACGGGGACGGAGCAGGGCGGAGGCGGAGCGGGGAGGGGTACGGGGCGGTCAGTCCGGCCCGGTCCGGGCGGAGCCGTCGCCGCCCGGGCCGTCCGGGCCGGCCGGGTGCTGCCAGGGGGCGCCGGGGACGACCATCGGGCCGCCGGTGACCGGGTCGGGGACGACCACGGACTCCAGGCCGAAGACCTCGCGCACCAGTTCCGCGGTGACGACGTCGCCGGGCGGGCCCTCGGCCACGATCCGCCCGCCCCTCATGGCCACCAGGTGGTCGGCGTACCGGGCGGCCTGGTTGAGGTCGTGCAGGACCGCGACGACGGTGCGGCCGCGCTCACGGTTGAGGCGGCGCACCAGGTCCAGGACCTCCACCTGGTGGGCGATGTCCAGGTAGGTGGTGGGCTCGTCGAGCAGCAGCAGGTCGGTCTCCTGGGCCAGGGCCATGGCGATCCAGACCCGCTGCCGCTGCCCGCCGGACAGTTCGTCGACCGGGCGGTCGGCCAGCTCCGCGGTGGCGGTGCGTTCCATGGCGTCGGCCACCGCGGCCTCGTCCGCCCCGGACCACTGCTGCCACCAGCGCTGGTGCGGCTGCCGCCCGCGCGCGACAAGGTCGGCCACGGTGATCCCGTCCGGTGCCACCGGGGCCTGCGGCAGCAGCCCGAGCGTCCGGGCGATCCGGCGCGTGGGCAGGCGCGCCAGTTCCTCGCCGTCCAGCAGGACCGCGCCGGAGACCGGCCTGAGGAGCCTGCCGAGGGCGCGCAGCAGTGTCGACTTGCCGCAGGCGTTGGGGCCGACGATCACGGTGACCCCGCCGTCCGGGACCCGCAGGTCCAGGCCGTCGACGACCGTGCGGTCCTCGTAGGCGAGGGTCAGGGAGCGCGCAGCCAGGCGGGTGTCCGCGGCAGGGGAGGGACGGACGGCGGGGCGGCCGCCCGCCCGGGACGCGCCCGTGCCGGGCGGCGTGCCCGTGCCGGGCGGCGTGCCCGTGCCGGGCCGGGCGTCCGTGCCGGGCCGGGCGTCCGTGCCGGGGGTGTCCGGGCGGGAGGGGACGGGGTTCACGAGGTGCCTCCGGTACGGCCGGTACGGCTGCCGCGTCCGCCGCGTCCGCCGCGTCCGCCGCGTCCGCCGCGTCCGCCGCGGACGATCAGCCACATCAGGTAAGGGGCGCCCACGGCGGCGGTGAGCACGCCGACCGGCAGCTCTGTCGGGGCGAACAGTGTGCGGGCCAGGGCGTCCGCGACGATCACGACCAGGGCGCCCGTCAGGGCCGAGCACAGCAGCGGGATCCCGGCGGTCCGGGTCAGGCGCCGGGCGACCTGCGGGGCGACCAGGGCCACGAAGTCCACCGGGCCGGCCGCGCCCGTGGCCGTGGAGGCCAGGACCACGCCGAGCAGCACCAGTCCGAGCCGCACCCGGTTCAGCCGCACGCCGAGGGCGGTGGCCGTGAGGTCGTCCAGGGCCACCGTGCGCTGCGCCCGCGCCGCCCACAGCAGGAACGGGAGGAGGGCCAGGAGGGTCCACAGCAGGGGCAGGGACTGCTCCCAGCCGCGGCCGTTGAGCGAGCCGGTCAGCCACACCTTCGCCTGTTGGGCGGTCAGCTGGTCGCCCTTGGTGAGGAACAGCTGGGTCAGTGAGGCGAGCGCCACCGAGAAGCCGATGCCGACCAGGACGAGGCGTGCGGCGTGCAGCCCGTCGCGCCAGGCGAAGACGTGGACCAGGGCGGCGGCCAGCAGCCCGCCCGCCACCGACAGCCACGGCAGCACCTGCCAGGAGCCGATGCCGAACGTGATCGCCGCGACCGTCACCGCGCCCGCGCCGTGGGAGATGCCGATGACGTCGGGGCTGGCCAGCGGGTTGCGGGCCACGGTCTGGATCAGCGCGCCGGCCGCGCCGAAGGCCAGGCCCACCAGCAGGCCGGTCACCAGGCGGGGCAGGCGCAGCGTGCCCACCACCAGCTCGTGCGGGCCCGGGCGGCCCGCCACGGCCGCGAGGACGTCGCCGGGAGGGATCCAGGTCCGGCCCGTGCCCAGCGCCACCACGCACGCGGCGGCCAGCAGCACCGCCAGCACCGCGGCCACCGCGGCCGACCGGCGGTGCACCAGGAAGGACGCCCCCGGCCCGCGGAACAGGGCGTACCCGGCGGGGCGGACCGCACGCGGCCCGCCTGCCGCGGCAGCCGCAGCGGGGGCGGGGGAGGCGGTGGGGGCGGGGGACGGGGTGCTCACGCCGCGACCACCGCCCTGCGCCGCACCGTCGCCACCAGGAACGGGACGCCGACGAGGGCGGTCATCACCCCGGCCGGGACCTCCGAGGGCGGGAAGACGATCCGCCCCACCACGTCGGACAGCAGCAGCATCACGGGCCCGAGGAGGAGGCAGGCGGCCAGCAGCCGCCGGTGGTCGGCGCCCACCAGGGCCCGGGCGACGTGCGGCACGGCCAGGCCGACGAAGGCGACCGGCCCGGCCGCGGCCACCGCGGCCCCGGTCAGCACCGTCGCCCCGGCCGCACCGGTGACCCGCACCACCGCCACGTTCTGCCCCAGCCCCCTGGCCGTGTCGTCGCCGAGCGCCAGCGCGTCCAGGCCGCGGGCCGCCACGAGCACCAGCACCGCCCCGGCGGCCAGGAACGGCAGGACCTGCGAGGCGACGTCCGTGCCGCGCCCGGAGAGCGCGCCGACCTGCCAGAAGCGGAACTCGTCGTTGACGGTGGCGTCGGTCGTCACGACGGCCGAGATCACGGCCACCGCGAACGCGTTGACCGCCGCGCCCGCCAGCGCCAGCTTCACCGGCGTCGCGCCGCCGCGCCCGCCGCGCCCGCCCGCCGCCACCGCGTACGCCACCACCGCGGCGGCCGCGGCACCGGCGAAGGCGAACCACACGTAGCCGGACAGGGTGTGCACCCCGAACAGGGCGATGGCCAGGACCACGCCGCACGAGGCGCCCTGGCCGAGGCCGAGGACGCCGGGCTCGGCGATCGGGTTGCGGGTGAGGCCCTGCAGCACCGCGCCGGCCAGGCCGAGCGCCGCGCCGACCATCAGGCCGATCACCGTGCGGGGCAGCCGCATCTCCAGCACGACCCGGGCCTCGGCACCGTCTCCGCCGTGCAGCAGGGCCCGCAGCACCTCGGCCGGCGGAATCGGCCGGCTCCCGACCGCGAGGCTGAGCAGCAGTGTGAGCAGCAGGGCGAGCAGCAGCACCGCCCATGCCGCGCCCGCCCGGAGGGGGCGGCGCCCGCGGGCACGGTCGTCGCCGGACGGTCTGCCGGGTGGGGCGCCGGACGGTCTGCCGGACGGGGTGCCCGGCGGGTCGGCGTGCGGACCGTCGTGCGAACGGCCGGACGGGCCGCCGTCGGACTCCGGGAGCATCGCGTCCATTTCCGTCGAGTGGCAGGGGCAGGGGCAGGCGGCAGGGGGCGGCGGCAGCCGTTCCACCGGCACCCGGTCAGCTTAGGCTTCCCTAATTATGCAGATGCGACGGAGGCGGGGGAGCGCGGATGCCGCACAAGGGACAATGGATGCCATGGCCAACGAATCAGTGACCCTCGGCGGTGCCCCGTTCACCGTCGGTTTCGACCTCGACATGACCCTCATCGACTCCCGCCCCGGCATCAGGGCGGTGTACGAGCGGCTGTCGCAGGAGTGCGGCCACTGGATCGACTGCGACCTCGTGGTCAGCCGCCTGGGGCCGCCGCTGGAGGACGAGCTGGCCAACTGGGTGCCGGCCGAGAAGGTCGCCCCGCTCGCCGACCGCTTCCGCGAGCTCTACCCGGACCTGGCGATAGCCCCCGCCCGGGCGCTGCCCGGCGCGGCCGAGGCGCTGGAGGCGGTGCGCTCGCACGGCGGCCGCGCCGTCGTGGTCACCGCGAAGTACGAGCCCAACGCCCGGCTGCACCTCAAGCACTTGGGCCTGGCCGCCGACGCGGTGCGCGGCTGGCTGTGGGCGGAGGCCAAGGGCGAGGCGCTGATCGAGTACGGCGCCTCCGTGTACGTCGGCGACCACGCGGGCGACGTCCGGGGCGCACGGATCGCGGGGGCGTACAGCGTCGCCGTCGCCACCGGACCGCTGGACGCCCACGGGCTGCGCGCGGCCGGCGCCGACGTGGTGCTGGAGGACCTGACGGCCTTCCCGGCCTGGCTGGACGGTCACGTGGCAGGCGGCGCCCTCGCGCGGTAGTGCGGTCGTGAGGCCGGGTCAGGACTCGCGGGCCCGGCGCCGCTGCACGTGCGCGGAACGCAGCAGCCCGGCCATGGCCATGGCGAAGCCCACGCCCATCAGCATGGAGACTAGGTAGGCCGCGGTCGGCAGCGGTTTCCAGCCCAGGAACAGGGGGGCCACGGTGACCACGGTGGCCACGGCGCCGACGAGGAAGACGACGGCGCCGGCCCTGACGAGGCCGTCGCCCGCATGTGCGGTGGTTTCGTTGCTCACCGCTCCAGGGTAGGCCGATGCACAGGGGCTGTCGGATCCGGCCAGGGCGCATCGCCACCGGTCCTCGGACCATTAGCCTGGTGGCAGCGGGTCACGGTGGCCCGCTGCAGTGTTGTTCAGAGCTGTTTTTCGATGACGAGGACGGGTCGGACGGTGCCTACCGGCAAGGTCAAGTGGTTCAACAGCGAGAAGGGCTTCGGCTTTCTCTCCCGCGACGACGGCGGTGACGTCTTCGTGCACTCGTCCGTTCTCCCGGCCGGCGTCGACGCGCTCAAGCCGGGCCAGCGCGTGGAGTTCGGGGTGGTCGCCGGCCAGCGCGGCGACCAGGCCCTGTCGGTTGTTTTGCTCGAGCCCACCCCGTCGGTCGCGGCCGCCCAGCGGGTCAAGCCGGACCAACTGGCCACGGTCACTCAGGACCTGACAACCCTCCTGGAGGGGTTGACGCCCATGCTCCAGCGCGGGCGCTACCCCGACCGGGCGCAGGGCAAGAAGATCGCCACGGCCCTGCGCTACGTCGCCGACCAGCTGGACGTCTGACCCCGGACACCCGGACACCCGGACGCCCCGGGCCGGATCCCCGCCCCGGGGCGTCCGGCCCGGGTTCCGGCGTGCCCGGGCCCGGACGCCCGGGTCCGCGCGTCCGCGGGGCCGCTATTCCGCCCCGGGGAAGGCCAGCGCGTCCCGGCCGAGCGCCGGGACCAGGCCCTCGGCCGCCGCACGGGTGAGCAGGCCGCGGACCGCCGCGTACCCCTCCTCGCCCAGGTCGGCCGTGAACTCGTTGACGTACAGGCCGATGTGCTGGTCGGCGACGGCCGGGTCCATCTCCTGGGCGTGCTCCAGCACGTAGGCGCGGGACGCCTCGGGGTCCGCCCACGCCTGCCGCACGGACTCGCGGATCGAGTCGGCGAGCAGCCGCAGCCGTTCCTCGCCCAGGGACCGCTTGGCGATGATCGCCCCCAGCGGGATCGGCAGGCCGGTCGCCTCCTCCCACGCCTCGCCCATGTCGGCCAGGCTGTGCAGGCCGTAGGAGGGGTAGGTGAACCGTGCCTCGTGGATGACCAGCCCGGCGTCCACCCGGCCGTCCCGCACGGCCGGCATGATCTCGTGGAACGGCAGGACCAGTATCCGGCCGACCCCGCCCGGCACCGCCTTCGCCGCCCACAGCCGGAAGAGGAGGTAGGCGGTGGAGCGTTCGCTCGGCACCGCCACCGTCGCCCCCGACAGGCTCTCGGCGGACCGCTCGTCCCGGGTCAGCACCAGGGGGCCGCAGCCGCGCCCCAGCGCCCCGCCGCACGGCAGCAGCGCGTACTCCCGCAGCACCCACGGCAGCACCGCGTACGAGACCTTCAGCACGTCGGACTCGCCGCGCTCCGCCATGCCGTTGGTGACGTCGATGTCCGCGAAGGTGACGGCCGGCTCCGGTGCGCCCGGCACCCGGCCGTGGGCCCACGCGTGGAAGACGAACGTGTCGTTGGGGCAGGGGGAGTAGGCGATCCGCAGGGGGGAGGGGGAGGGGGCGGGTACGGGGCTGCTCATGGAGCTGGGGCCTCCAGGGAGTCGAGAACGGACGAGAGCCCGCCGAAGGCGCCGGACAGGGCGGTCAGCGCGTCGCCGATCCGCCAGGCGGCGCGGTCCCGCGGGCCCACCGGGTTGGAGACCGCACGCACCTCCAGCACCGGGACGCCGTGCGCGGCGGCGGCCTCGGCCACGCCGAAGCCCTCCATGCCCTCCGCCGCGGCGCCGGGGTGACGCGCCGCCAGTTCGGCGGCCCGCTCGGCGGTCCCGGTGACCGTGGAGACGGTCAGCACCGGCCCGCACACGGCGCCCAGCGCCCCGGCGACGGCGGCCCGCAGTCCGGGCGGCGGGACGTGGGAGGACGTGCCGAAGCCCAGCTCGGACACGGGGACGAAGCCGGGGCCGGGAAGGGGCTCGGCAGGAGGCCCGGGAACGGGCGGGACCGGCACGGCGGCCTCCGGCACGGCGGCCTCCGGTGAGGGAGCCGGCAGGTCCGGGGTGTTCAGAGCGTCCGGGGCGTCCGGGCTGTCCGGCGCGGGAGCTGGGGCGCCGGTCCGGGCGGCGGGCGGAGGAGCCTGCGGGGGCGGGACTCGGGCGGGCGGGGTCTGCGCGCCCAGGTCGGCGGCGACGATCTCGTCCGCCACGACGACGGAGCCCAGGGGCGCGACGGGCAGGAAGCCCCCGGCGATCCCGGAGGCCACCACCAGGTCGTAGGGGTGCCCGGCCAGCTCCGCCGCGGTCAGCGCGGCGGAGGTCCCGGCCGCGGCGGCGGCCGGGCCGACCCCGGCCGCCAGCAGGTCCGCGCGGTGCCGCCCGTCCCTCAGGACCAGCAGGGAACGGCGGCCGGGCAGGGCCTCCTCCTCCGGAGCGTCCCGGAACCGGGCAGCCAGACCGGTGGCGGCGGAGTCGCGCTCCACCGCCACCGCGGTCACCACGAGCAGTCGCATCGTCGGGCAGGCCGTGGGTGAGGAGGTCAGTCCGTCTGCTTCAGCTTGAAGTTCCACACACCGCTGGTGGTGCCGGGCTTCTCACCCTGGGCGATGATGCTGACCGTTGCGGTCTTCGCACCCTGGCCGCCCTGTGCGGCCGCCTGGAAGAACGACTGCCCGGTGAAGTAGGTGTAGGTCTTCTCGATCGGCTTGTTGATGGCGGGCTGGTTGTTGATCGCGATGATCCAGCCCTGCTCGGCGATCTTCGGGTCGACGCCGAACCGCACCTCGGTCTCCGGGGAGACCTCGATGGTCTTGGCCGACCCGGCGTTCTGGCACTTCTTCTGCTCGTTGGTCCCGAGAGCCTCGCCCTCGTTGTAGCAGCTGGCTTCGAAGCTGATGGAGTCGGAGCCTGCGGTCACCGTGGTAATCGGGGACGGCTTCTCGCAGGCGGCGAGCGCGAACAGCCCGAGGGTCACGGCGCCGATGGCGGCAGCACGGCGGCGAATGGTCATGGACCCGAGGCTACCGGGCGGCCCGGCTCAGGCTGCGCGGGGGTACGGCGCGCCGCGCCGCGCGGCACGGACCAGGCCCCTGGTCGTCGCGGCCGCGGCCACCGCCACCAGGGCCGCGGCCACCGCCAGGCCCAGCGTCCCGTTCAGCGGCAGCACGATGCCCAGCCCGCCGCCGACCACCCAGGACAGCTGCAGAGCCGTCTCGGACCGGGCGAAGGCGGAGGTGCGGACCTCCTCCGGGACGTCCCGCTGGATCAGCGCGTCCAGGGAGAGCTTGGCCAGCGCCTGGGCGAGCCCGGCGACCGCCGCGACCACCGCCAGCGTCACCGCCCCGTAGAGGGCCGCCGCGGGCAGTGCGGCGGCCAGGGCCAGGCCGAGGACCGCGGTGATGATCGTCTCGGGGCCGCGGGCCCTCAGCCAGGCGCCCAGGGTCGTCCCCAGCGCGTTGCCCGCGGCGGCCGCGACGGCCACCAGGCCCAGCGCCACCGCGGCGCTCAGCCCCTCCGGCGGGCGCTCGCGCAGGAGGAAGGCCAGGAAGAGGGTGAGGAGGCCGGAGAAGGCGCGCAGGGCTGCGTTCGCCCGCAGCGCGTGCAGGACGGACGGGCCGACGGTCCGCAGCCCCGGCCGCCTCCGGGCCCGCCCGGAGACGGCGCCCGCCCCCGGGCCGCCCGCGACTCCGGCCCCCGCTGCCGGCCCGGCCGCGGCGGCGATCCCGGCGGCCGGAGGAAGGGGACAGAAAAAGGGGAGTGCCGATGCTCCGACCGGGGAACCGAGGGGGCCGGGGAGGCCGGGTGCGCGGCGTCGGTCCGAGGTGCCGGGTCGGCCGGGACGGTCGGGGTGGTCGGGTCGGTCGGAGTGGTCGAGGTGGCCAGGGCGGTCGGGTGTGCCGCCCCGGCGCCTCGGACCGTAGGACCGGCGCCGCCTTCGACGCCCTCGGCGCGGCCGGCACCGGTGGCGGCACCTGCGGCACCGCCGGCGGCGGCCGGAGACGTGTCCGGTGCCGTGCCCGCGGGCACGCACGCAGACGGTTTCGCAGCCTGCACCGGAGACGCCCCCGCCCCCGCCCCCGCGCCCGCCGCAGTGGCGGGTGCTGCGTCCGGGGAGCAGGACCCGGAGCCGGGTTCGGGATCGGAGCCGGGTTCGGGATCGGAACCGGGATCGGGCTCGGGGTCGGGATCGGGCTCGGGGTCGGAGCGGAGCAGGGCGCGTTCCTCGCCGCGTGCGGAGTCCACCGCGTGGGGGAGGGAGAACGCCAGCAGCGCCCCCGCCGAGAAGACGGCGAGAGCGCCGTACAGCGGCCAGGCCGGCCCCAGCAGGTGCAGCAGCGCGCCCACCGGTGCGGCCAGTCCCGTCGCCACCAGCCCGGCGAGCGTGACCCGGGAGTTCGCCCGCACCAGGGTGACCGCGGACGGCAGCAGGCGGGGCACCACGGCGCTGCGCACCACCCCGTACCCCTTGGACGCCACCAGGACGCCCAGCGCGGCCGGGTACAGCTCCAGTCCGGCGTCCTCGACGCTGCCCGCCATCGCCCAGGCCAGGACCGCCCTGGCCAGCATCGACACCGCCACTGCCGCCCGCCGGCCGTGCGGCAGCCGGTCCAGCAGCGGGCCGATCACCGGGGCGAGCAGGACGAACGGCGCCATGGTGACCACCAGGTACAGGGCCACCCTGCCCCGTGCCTCGCCGACCGGTACGGAGAAGAAGATGGTCCCCGCGAGTGCGGCGGCGATCAGCATGTCGCCCGCGGAGTTCACCGCGTGCAGTTCGATCAGCTTGCCCAGTCCGGACTCGCCCGCGCCCTGCGCGTGGGTCGCCCGTCTGATCCGGGAGCCGGTCGCCCGCAGGGGGAGGACGGCGGCCCGGCCCGCGCCCCGCACGGCGCCGCGGGCCGCGCGGGAGACCGCGCGGCCCGCCCTGCGCAGTGGCCCGGGGGCGTCGTCATCGCCCTTGCGGGACGTCGGGTCGGCTGCCACGCCGCCCATCCTGCCCCAGCTTGTGGTGATCGATGCGGATGGCGACCGGTACGGGTGGCGGGTCGTCACCCGCCGCGCGGCGAACGGGGTACGGGCGGACACCGGGCCGCGGGGCGGCGGGCCCGCGGGGAACCCGGGCGGGAGACGCACGGGGAGGGCGGGCCGGGCGCGGGCGGCACGCATGCGGCACGCGGGCGGCACGGGGTGTGCTGGGACACGGGCGCGGAAGGGCGAGCTTTCGCAGGCCCGGACGCGACGGGTAGCGTGCCAACCGCGCATCCCTGGAGACGTGCCCCCGTTCCTTCGCGCAGAATGGAGCCCATGAGGCGTGTCCCGCCTCCGGGTGTCGACGCGGTCCCGAGGTCCGCTCCACCCGCCGGGTGGGCGCGTCCGCGACACGGCGTAGGAGAGAATCGATTCTTGTGAGTGCTGCGATGCGAAGCCGTACCCCTGACCGCCTGTGCGCCGAGGCGGTCGACCTGGCCCGGTCGGTCGCGGAGGAGGCCGCGGGCCCCGAGGCCGTCGGCGAGCACCTCGGGGCGGTGGCCGAGGGAGACCGCGTCGTCACGCACTCCTTCGCCAGCAACGAGCCCGCGTACCGGGGATGGCGCTGGGCCGTGACCCTGACCCGTGCCTCGCGGGCGCGCCTGGTCACCGTCGACGAGGTCGTGCTCCTGCCGGGCTCCGGCGCCCTCCTGGCTCCCGAGTGGGTGCCGTGGAGCGAGCGGCTGCGCCCGGGGGACATGGGCCCCGGCGACCTGCTGCCCACCGACGCCGACGACCCGCGCCTGGAACCGGGGTGGACCGGCGAGGACGAGCCGCCCCCGAACTCCGCGCTCTCCGCCGCGGTCCCGGCCCCCGCGACCGGCACCGAGGACGAGGGCGCGGCCGAGGGCGAGGGCGAGCGGATCACCCCGCCCCCGGCCACCGGCAGCATCACCGCGGTCGCCCGGGAGATCGGCATGGACCGCCCGCGGGTGCTCTCCCGCTACGGCCTGGGCGTCGCGGCGGACCGCTGGGAGGAGGCGTACGGCCCGCGCACGCCCATGGCGCAGGCGGCCCCCGCCCAGTGCATCACCTGCGGCTTCCTCGTCCCGACCGCGGGATCGCTGCGGCAGGCGTTCGGAGTGTGCGCCAACGAGTTCTCGCCGGCCGACGGCCGCGTGGTCTCCCTGTCGTACGGGTGCGGAGGCCACTCCGAGGCCGCGGTCATGCCCAGGCCGCCGCAGCCGGCCCCGCCGGTGCTCGACGAGATGACGTCCGAGCCGATGCCGCTGCACCCCGAGCGGTCCGGCGGGTCGGTCGAGGACAGCACCCCGGCCGAGGAGCTCGGCCACAGCTGACCGTCCCGGGCCCCGTCCCGGGCCTCGCGCCGGGCCCCGCGCCGGGCCCCGCGCCGAGTGCGCTCCCGGCCGGGCCGGCTCCCGGGCCGGGAGCCGCGCCGACGGCCTTCCGGGGTTCCGGGGCCCGTCCGGGCGGTGCCCGCACGCCGGGTGCGCCCCCGGCCCGTTCCGCCGCGCCCCCGGCCCGCATCGGGTGCCCCCGTGTGGCGGTACCTTCGCCGGGCAGGGTTCCTTGGCGAGGGAGTGACGGCAGTGGGTGCGTCGATGGTGCGGGAGACGACCGGCGGAGCGGATCCGTTCGGCACGGCGAGGTTGCGCCGCGGGGTGCTGGACGCCTGGGCGGCCTCGCCCGCGCGGTTCCGCGAGGACGCCAACGCGGAGGAGGACCTGGCGCTCGGCGGCTACCGGGACCGGCTGGTGGTCGAGCTGGCCCAGAACGCGGCCGACGCCGCCGCCCGCGCGGGCGTGCCGGGCCGGCTGCGCCTGACGCTGCACCCTGCGGGGGACGGCACCCCCGCAGTCCTGGCGGCCGCCAACACCGGTGCCCCGCTGGACGCCGCGGGCGTCGAGTCGCTGTCCACCCTGCGCGCCTCCGCCAAGCGGGAGGAGCCGGACGCGGCCGTCGGCCGCTTCGGCGTCGGGTTCGCCGCCGTCCTGGCGGTCAGCGACGAGCCCGCGGTGGTCGGCCGTTCCGGCGGCGTGCGCTGGTCGCTCACCGAGGCCCGCGACCTCGCCGTGGAGGCGGCCGGGGCGACCGGGGCGGCAGGGGCGGCCGGGGCCGCTCCCGCGGCGCCCGGGGCGCCCGGGGCCTCCTCCGCCGGCCTCGCCGACGAGATCCGCCGCAGGGACGGCCACGTCCCGCTGCTGCGCCTGCCGCTGCCCGCCGAGGGCACGGCCCCGGACGGCTACGACACCGTGGTGGTCCTGCCGCTGCGCGACGCCGCCGCCGAGGACCTGACCGCGCGCCTGCTGGGCGAGGTGGACGACGCGCTGCTGCTGACCCTGCCCGGGCTGGCCGAGGTGGTCGTCGAGACCCCCGGCGCGGTCCGCGTGCTGACCCGGCGTGAGGAGGACGGCCTGGTCGTGGTCGAGGACAGCGCCGGCGCCGCGACGCGCTGGCGCGTCCGCACGGACGGCGGGCGTCTGGACGCGGCCCTGCTCGCCGACCGCCCCGTCGAGGAGCGCCTGCGCCCGGGGTGGTCGGTGACCTGGGCGGTGCCCGTCGAGGAGGGCACCGGCAGGCCCGGGCGCACCGCCACCGCGCCCGTCGTCCACGCGCCCACGCCGACCGACGAGCCGCTGGGCCTGCCCGCCCTGCTCGTCGCCTCCTTCCCGCTGGACACCACCCGGCGCCACGTGGCACCCGGCCCGCTGACCGACTTCCTCGTCGAGCGGGCCGCCGACGCCTACGCCGCCCTGCTGCGCGACTGGCGCCCCGTCACCACCGGCACGGTCGACCTGGTGCCCGGCCCCCTCGGCCGCGGTGAACTGGACGGGGCGCTGCGCCGGGCGGTGCTGGACCGCCTGCCGCGCGTGCCGTTCCTGGCGGGTGCGGCCCGCGCGCCCGAGGGCGAGGAGCCGGTCGCGCTGCGCCCCCGGGACGCCGAACTGGTCGAGGGCGCCTCGGACGCGACCGTGCGGGTGCTGGCGGAGGTCTTCCCCGGCCTGGTCCCCGGCGGCCTGGAGCGCCGGGCGGAGCTGCGCACGCTGGGCGTGGCCCGGGTGTCCCTGGGCGACGTGGTCGACCGCCTGGCCGGGACCGAGCGGTCCCCCGAGTGGTGGTACCGGCTCTACGAGGCCCTGGCCGGCACCGCGCCCGACCTGCTCGGCGGGCTGCCCGTGCCGCTGGCCGACGGGCGCACCGCGACCGGCCCGCGGCAGGTGCTGCTGCCGCTGCCGTTCGGCGGCGTGGACGGTACCGAGGGCATCGGCGCCCCGTCCCCGGCGGACCTGGCCCGGCTCGGCCTGAAGGTGGCGCACCCGGACGCGGTGCACCCGCTGCTGGAGAAGCTGGGCGCCGTCCCCGCCACGCCCCGCGCGGTGCTGACGACCCCGCAGGTGCGGGCCGCGGTCGCCGCGTCGCTCGACGACGACGAGGCCTGGTACGACGACGGGGACGAGGGCGGCCCCCTCGGCGCGGAGGAGCTGGCCGACCTGGTGCTGGGCCTGGTGCGCGCCGCGGGCCTGGCCCCCGGGGACGAGCCGTGGCTGGCCGCCCTGGCCCTGCCGGACGACGAGGGCGAGCTCGCGCCCGCCGGCGAGCTGCTGCTGCCGGGCAGCCCGTTCGAGCAGGTGGTGCGCGAGGGCGAGCTGGCCGCCTGCGACCCGGAACTGGTCGGGCGGTGGGGCGAGCAGCCCCTGACCGCGGTGGGCGTGATGGCCACCTTCGCCCTGGTGCGGGCGACCGACGTGGTGCTGGACCCGGACGACCTGGAGCCGCGCGAGGGCGACTGGGCCGAGCCCGACGACGTCGGGCTGCTGGACGCGGTCGACGTGTGGTGCGAGGACGTCCTCGACCAGCTCCCCGAGACCGACGTGCCGCCGGTGGCCACCGAGATCACGGCCGTGCGCGACCTGGACCTGGTCGACGACGACCGCTGGCCGCAGGCCCTGGCGCTGCTGGCGCAGCCGCCGCTGAGGGACGCCCTGGTCACCCCGGTGCGGGTGCTCCTCCCGGACGGCACCACCCGCTCCGTCCGCCCGTACACCGCGTGGTGGCTGCGCGACCACCCGGTGCTGGACGGCCGGCGCCCGGTCGGACTGCGCGCGGCCGGCGGCGACCCGAGGCTGGCCGGCCTCTACGACGAGGCGGGCGCGGACGCCGAGGTGCCGCTGCCGGACGAGCAGGTGCTGCGCTGCCTGGGCGTGCGCACCTCGGTGGAGGCGCTGCTGGACGAGCCGGGCGGCGCGGCCGAGCTGCTGGGCCGCCTCGCCGACCCCGGCCGCCCGGTGACCCCGGACCGGCTGCACGCCCTGTACGCGGCCCTGGCGGAACTGGACCCGCAGAAGGTGACGCTGCCGGACGAGCTGCGCGCGGTGGTGGACGGGCGGGCCGTGGTGGTGGACGCGGGCGAGGCGCTGCTCGCCGACGCCCCCGACCTGCTGCCGCTGGCCGGCGGCCGGCCGCTGCTGCCGGCGCCGCCCCGGCTGGCCGCGGAGCTGGCCGACCTGCTGCAGGTGCGCCGGCTGAGCGAGGAGTTCCCGGCCCGGGTGCTGGGCGACGGCGACGTGCACGAGGTGCCGGAGGCCGTGCGCGGCCTGCTGCCCGGGGCGCCGGAGACCTACACCGAGCACGAGGAGCTGCTGGTGGAGGACGGCGAGGGGGGCGAGGCGGAGCTGGACTGGCGGGTGGACGGTGCGGCGGTGCACGCGGCCACCCACGAGGGGGTCGCGGCGGGGCTGGCCTGGGCGGCGGGGCAGTGGCACCGGCGCTTCGAGGTGGCCGCGCTGCTCGCGGAGCCGGACCGGGCCGAGGAGCTGGCCCGGGCCCGCTGGTTCGACTGAGGCCGGGAGGCGGCCCCCCGGGGCGGAGAGGCCGGCCCGAACCCGGGAGGCCGGCCCGGGGTGCGGGAGGCGGTCCTGGGGCCGGGAGGGGCGGCCCGCGGAGCGTTCGAGAAGCCCCCTGTGGGCGCCTTGTGAAGATCCGGTAAAGGCCCTAAGGTCATCTTCCAGCGAACGATCCTGTGGGGGGATTGCACGCGGTAACGGCCCGAGGGCCGTCGGCACCGTCACGGCGCCGACGGCCCTCGCGTCGTTCCCGGCCCGTTCCCCGTCTTCCGGGGCGCTCAGGCGTTCCGTTCCCCCGGGGTCCCGTCAGTCGTCTTCGTCACGTCCGCGGGGGCTGCCGCGGCGGCCGGCCCGGCCGGGTCCGCGGGGGCGGGGCCGCGGTGGCGCAGGAGGGCGGCGCGGCGGTTGCGCGTGTACTTGATGCCGATCAGGCCGAGGCCGGCACCGGCCAGGCAGGTCCACACCCACCAGGTGTACCCGTGTTCCTGGAACCAGCCGTAGAAGGGGAGTTGGGCCAGGAACAGCAGGAACCACAAGACGGTGCCCCCGGTGACGACGGCGACGTCGTTCGCCTCCAGGGGCGGCGGGGCGGGGCGCTCGGGAGTGGTCAGCCGGGTCAGGTTCAGCACGCTCAAAGGGTACGACCACCGCCGGTCCGGCCGGCGGTCGCCCGGGCGGGGAGCCCTATACCGTCTACGCGCGGAGATAGGAGAAACGCCTTCGGCGTGTTCATACTGAATCTGTCCGGATCCACTCCACAGGCAGCCGAAAAGAGCCGCTGGAGTCGGTCCGATGTGCTGTTTCCGTCCGGCGATCCGTCGCCCGCACCACCGAGGAAACCCATGTCCACCTCGGCCACCGCCACGGTCGATTCCAAGCAGCCAGCGAAGATTCCGCCCAGGAACGGGCTGGACCGTTTCTTCAAGATCTCCGAACGGGGCTCCACCGTATCGCGGGAGATCCGCGGCGGTCTCGCCACGTTCTTCGCCATGGCGTACATCGTCGTGCTGAACCCGATCATCCTCAGCAGCGGGGTGGACAAGTACGGGCAGCAGCTGGACACCGGGCAGCTGATCACCGCCACCGCCCTGACCGCGGGCGTGAGCACGCTGCTCATGGGCGTCATAGGCAACGTGCCGATCGCCCTGGCGGCCGGCCTGGGCATCAACGCCGTCGTGTCGCTCCAGCTCGCCCCGAAGATGACCTGGCCGGACGCGATGGGCATGGTCGTCCTCGCCGGTCTGATCATCATGCTGCTGGTGGCCAGTGGTCTGCGCGAGCGCGTGATGGACGCGATCCCCAAGGGGCTGCGCAAGGCCATCGCCATCGGCATCGGCCTGTTCATCGCCCTGATCGGACTGGTGGACGCCGGATTCATCACCCGCAACCCGGACGCCGCGCACACCACCGTGCCCGTCACCCTCGGCACGGGCGGCCAGCTGGCCGGCTGGCCGGTGCTGGTCTTCGTGCTCGGCCTGGCCCTGACCTTCGTGCTCATCGTGCGCCGGGCGCGCGGGGCGATCCTGCTGAGCATCGTGGTGATGACGGTCGCGGCGATCGTGATCAACACGATCGTGTCCGTCCCCGACAAGAACTGGGGCCTGACCGTCCCGGAGATCCCGGAGAAGGTCGTCGGCGCCCCGGACTTCGGGCTCATCGGCAACGTGAGCCTGTTCGGCGGCTTCGCCGAGGTCGGCGTCGTGACCGGCTGCCTGTTCGTCTTCACCGTCCTGCTGTCCGGCTTCTTCGACGCCATGGGCACGATCATCGGCGTCAGCGACGAGGCCGAGCTGCTCGACGAGAAGGGCAAGCTGCCCGCCATGGGCCGGGTCCTGATGGTCGACGGCGCGGCGGTCGCCATGGGCGGCGCCGGCTCCTGCTCGGCCAACACCGTCTTCGTGGAGTCCACCGCGGGCGTCGGCGAGGGCGCCCGCACCGGCCTGGCCAACGTGGTCACCGGCGGCCTGTTCCTGCTCGCCCTGGTCTTCACCCCGCTCGCCCTGGTCGTCCCCTCCCAGGCGGCGACCCCGGCACTGGTCTGCGTGGGCTTCCTGATCATGGCCTCGAACGTCCGCGACATCGAGTGGGACGACTTCACCGTCGCGGTCCCGGCGTTCCTGACCCTGCTGATGATGCCCTTCACCTACAGCATCACCAACGGCATCGGCATCGGCGTGCTGGCCTTCGTCCTGCTCAAGACGGCCTCCGGCCGGGTGCGCGAGGTGCCGCCGCTGCTGCACGCGGTCGCCGTGCTGTTCCTCGTCTACTTCCTGCTCGACCCGATCCAGCAGGCGCTGGGCGTCAAGTAGCCGCAGCGCGGGGCGCGTCCCCGGCGGCCGTCCCGGCGGGGGGCTGCCGGGGCCGGCCCGGAGGGGTGGAGTGGAAGCGCTCCGCCCGCTCCACCGCCGCCCTGAACCGTTCGTCGAAGTCGTCGCGGGTGAGCGTCCGGACCACGTAGTCCTGGACGCTCATTCCGCGTTTCGCGGCATGCCCGTGCAGCCGGTCCAGCAGGTCGCCGTCGATGCGCAGACTGAGCACTCTCGATCCCATGCCGTCCACGGTCGCGCCCGCCGCGTGCGATCACCGGGATTCCTCCGACCTCTGTCACCCGTCCGGGGGAAACTGCCCACACGGGTGGACGCCCCCCGCCCATTTTTATTAGCCAGAGTAATGAGTTAGGCTAAGGAACATGTCGGAACTCTCCGAGGACGACCTCGACGCGGTGAACTGCCTGCGGTCCGCCGTCATGCGCCTGTCGCGCCGGTTGAAGCACCAGAGGGTCGACGAGTCCCTCAGCCCGACCGAGATGTCGGTGCTGTCCACCCTCGCCGGCTGCGGATCCGCCACACCCGGCGAACTCGCCCGGCGCGAGCACGTCCAGCCGCCGTCGATGACCCGCATCGTCGCGATGCTCGAGTCCAAGGACCTGGTCCGCCGGGATCCCCACCCCGAGGACCGCCGGCAGGTCGTCGTCAGCCAGACCGAGCAGGCCGAGGCCATCCTCGAGGAGAGCCGGCGGAAGAGGAACGCGTGGCTCGCCGAAAGCGTCGGCGGGCTGGACGATGACGAATGGGAGCTCCTCCGCCGGGCAGCACCCGTGCTGGAGAAGCTCGCCGAGTCCTGAACGGGAAACCGGAAGGGAAAGGAGAGGAGAGAGCCTCTTGAGTCCGGCCCCAGGAAGTGACGCCGTACCCGGACCCGAACCCGCCGTGCCGACCCGGGAACCCGCGCCGACCCGGAACCGCAACCGGACCTTCAGCTCGCTCGGGGTCCGCAACTACCGCCTCTTCGCCACCGGCTCCGTGATATCCAACACCGGCACCTGGATGTCGCGCATCACCCAGGACTGGCTGGTCCTCGGCCTCACCGGCTCCGCCACAGCGGTCGGCGTCACCACCGCCCTGCAGTTCCTGCCGATGATGCTGCTCGGCCTCTACGGCGGCGTCATCGCGGACCGCTACCCCAAGCGCCGCCTGCTGATGATCACCCAGGCCTCGATGGGCGTCCTCGGCCTGGCGCTCGCCGCGCTCACCCTGAGCGGGACCGTGCAGGTCTGGCACGTCTACCTGATCGCCCTCCTCCACGGAATGGTCACCGTGGTCGACAACCCGGCCCGGCAGACCTTCGTCGCCGAGATGGTCGGCACCCGCGACGTGCGCAACGCGGTCAGCCTCAACGCCGCCAACTTCCAGACCGCGCGCCTCGTCGGCCCCGCCGTCGCCGGCGTGATGATCAGCGCGGTGGGCAGCGGATGGGCCTTCCTCGCCAACGGGCTCTCCTTCGCCGCGCCCCTGGCCGGGCTGCTGATGATGCGCGACTCCGAACTGCACCGGGTGCCCCGCGTCCCGCGCAGCAAGGGCCAGCTCCGCGAGGGCCTTGCCCACGTAGCCGGGCGCCCCGAACTGCTCTGGCCGATAGTCCTGGTCGGCTTCGTCGGCACCTTCGGCTACAACTTCCCCATCTGGCTCTCCGCCTTCGCCGACGGGGTCTTCCATGCCGGCGCCGGCACCTTCGGCCTGCTCAACAGCGTCATGGCGGCCGGAGCCCTGCTCGGCGCACTGCTCTCGGCCCGTCGCACCACCAGCCGGCTGCGGATGCTCGTCGGCGCGGCCCTGCTCTTCGGACTGCTGGAGACGGCCGCCGCCCTCAGCCCCTCGCTGTGGCTGTTCGCCCTCCTGCTGGTGCCGATCGGCATGCTCGGCATGACCTTCAACACCACGGCCAACGCCAGCGTCCAGCTCGCCGCGGACCCGGCCATGCGCGGCCGCGTGATGAGCCTCTACATGATGGTCTTCATGGGTGGCACGCCCATCGGCGGCCCGCTGGTCGGCTGGGTCACCGACACCTACGGGGCCAGGGCGGGCTTCCTGGCCGGCGGACTGGTCGCGGCCCTGGCCGCCGCGGTCGTCGGCCTGGTCCTCGTCCGCGTCGGCGGCCTGCGCGTCGAGGTCGGCCTCCGGAAGGGGGCGGGGCGCTCCCTCGTGCGGTTCGTGCCCAAAGGGACCGGAGAATCCGGAGAGCCCGGAGAGCCCGGAGGGGGCACCGGGAGCCCGCCGGCGGCGGAACCGAGCACGGAACCGCGGGACGGGACGCCCGCGGCGCGGGACGGCGCGGACGAGGGGCTCGCGGGCAGACTGAAGGGATGAGACTCTTCGTGGCCGTCACGCCCCCGGCCCCCGTCCTCGACGAGCTGGCGCGCCGGGTCGGACACCTGCGGGAACTGCCCGGCGCGGACGGACTGAGGTGGTTCCCGAGGGAGAACTGGCACCTGACCACCACCTTCCTCGGCGAGGTCGCCGACCCGGAGCGCGAGGAGCTCGAGGCGGCACTCGCCGCCGCGGCGGGCCGGTACGGCCCCTTCGGGATCGCCCTCGCCGGCGGGGGCCGGTTCGGCGACCGCACCCTGTGGACGGACGTGGAGGGCGACCGGGAGGTGCTCGTCGAACTGGCCGGGGCCATGGACGACGCGGCCCGCGCCTGCGGCGTGCGGATCGACGACCGCCCCTACCGCCCCCACCTGACGCTGGCCCGCGGCCCCCGGCCGCACGGCCGCCGCCACGGGCACGGGGACGGGAGCGGCGACGGAGGCGACGGGAGCGGGGGCGGCGGGGGCCGGGCCGGGCACGGCAGACACGGCCGGTCCCGGGCCCGCGGCGGGTACCGGGGACCCGGCCCCGGGTACGGCGACCCCTGGGCGGAGGAGCGGGAACGCGTCAGGGCGCCGTCGCTGGCCCCGTTCGCGGACGCGCTCGCCGACTACCGCAGCCGGCCGTGGACGGTGGACGCGGTGGAACTGGTAAGCAGCACCCTCCGTGCGGGCCCCGGCGGCAGCTCCCGCTACGAGACGGTCCGCACCTGGCCGCTGACGGCCGCCGGGGGCTAGCCCCCGGGCCTCTCCGGACCCCGGCCGCCCCCCGCCCCGGGCCCCCCGGCCGGGTGCCTGGCGGGAGCGGTACTTTTGAGGGGTGGATCCCAAGACCCGTACCCGCGTCGTGACCGCGACCCTCTTCGTGCTGCTGATCGCGGCCGTCGTCGGAGCCGTACTGCAGTAGCCGGCGCCGCACTGCGGCAGCAGCGGCGGGGGCGGGGCAGGGACCCGCGGACGCCCCGCGTCCCCTCACCCGAGCCCCCGAGCCCCCGCACTGCGCACGCCGCCTCCCGGGCCCCCCTCGCCGACGGCCCTCCGGGGCGGTCCTTCGGGCGGCCCTTCGGCGACCGGGACGGGCGGGGCGGGCGGCTCCGCGGCCCCTGGGGGGCAGCGGCCGGGGCCGGTCGGGAGGGACGCGCGGAAGCGCGGGCGTCCGCCGTTCCATAAGCCCGTGTAATGGAGTGGCGAAGAAACCGTCGTTGGACCTGATCCGAACGGCGGCGTGACGCTGTCCGTATGACTTCCCCGCCCGAATCACCCGCCGTCGGCCCGCGCACGACCGACCGCCTGGCCGCCCTCGTGGACGACATACGCAAGGCCGTGGAACGCGGCCTCCCCCCGGACGCCACCGCGCACCTGGTCGGCGAGAGACTGGCCCCCCACCTCGGGGCCCCCGACCTGCTCGCGCCCGAGCAGTGCGAGGGCGACGCCGCGCGCTACCGCCAGCACCTGCTGCACGCGGAGGCCGACGGCAGCTTCTCCCTCGTCTCCCTCGTCTGGCTGCCGGGGCAGAGCACCTCCGTGCACGACCACGTCTCCTGGTGCGTCACCGGGGTCCACCGGGGCGAGGAGCACGAGCGCCGCTACCGGCTGGTGCCCGCCTCCGACGGCGCACCGGCGCGGCTGGCCGCCACCGAGGACGCGGTGAACCCCGTGGGCGCGGTGTGCGGCTTCGCCCCGCCCGGCGACATCCACCGCGTGTGGAACGGCTGCTCGCACAAGGCCGTGTCCCTCCACGTCTACGGGGCGGACGTCTCCCGGCTGGGCTCCAGCGTCCGCCGGGTGTACGACCTGCCCGCCGACCACTGATGGGCCGACTCCGGCAGTCCCTGCCCCGGCAGCACCGCCCGGCGCACCCGCCCGCCCCCGGCCCGGCGGAGCAGCGGCAGCCCGTGCCGCCCCCTACCGGCCGGGCCGGTCCTACCGGCCCGGCGCCGTCCCTCCCCGCACCGCCCGCGCCGCCCGCGTCAGCTGCCCCGCCCGCACCGCCCGCGCCGCCCGACCCGGCCTCCGCCGGGCCCCGGCGCCTGCCGGGGGCGGCCGGGGCGCTGCCTGGCCTCGCGCTGGCCGCCTGCGGCGTCGCCGCGGCCTGGACCGTGCACCGGCTGCTGCCGGCCGTGCCGATGCTCACCGCGGCCGTCGTGCTGGGCGTCGTCGCCGCCCACCTGCCCGGTGTGCGCGGGCTCGTGCGCGGTGCCGCGTCGCGCGGCCTCTCCGTGGCCGGCAGGCGGCTGATGAGGACCGGCGTGGTCCTCCTCGGGCTCGAACTGGGCCTGGCCGACGTGCTCGGCCTGGGCTGGGCCACGGTCGGGATGGTGCTCGTGGTGGTGGCGGCGACCTTCTTCGGCACCCTGTGGGCGGGGCGCAGGCTCGGCCTCCCCGGCGACCAGCCGCTGCTCGTCGCCGCGGGCTCCTCGATCTGCGGGGCCTCCGCGATCGGCGCCGTCGGCGACGCGCGGGGCAGCGACGAGCGGGACGTGGCGGCCTGCGCCGCGCTGGTCACGCTGTGCGGCACCCTCGCGATCCTCGTCCTTCCCCTGCTGCAGGGCCCGCTCGGCCTGGACGCGGTCCGGTTCGGGCGCTGGGTCGGTGCCGGCGTGCACGACGTGGGGCAGGTGGTGGCGGCCGCGCAGACCGCGGGCCCGACGGCGCTGGGCGAGGCGGTGCTGGTCAAGCTGATGCGCGTCGCGCTGCTGGCGCCGCTCGTCACCGCGGTGGCCGTGACGGCGGCCCGCGGGCGGCGCGGGGGCCGGGACGCGCGGCCGGGCGGCGGCACCCGCCGGCCGGCCCCGGTGCCGCTGTTCGTCGCCGGCTTCCTGGCGATGATCGCCCTGCGCACCACCGGCGTGCTCCCCGACGCCGTGCTCGGTGCCGCGGCGACGGTCCGGGAGTTCCTGCTCGCCGCCGCGCTCTTCGGGCTCGGCAGCGCCGTCCACGTCCCCTCCATGGCCCGCACCGGCGGGCGGACGGCGCTGCTCGGCCTCGGTTCGTGGGCGGTCGTCGCCGGGGTCTCCTACGCCGGCGTGCTCCTGGTCGCCTGACCGGGACCCGCCCCTTGTGCCCGCCCCCTCCGGGCCCGCCCCTCCACGCCTGCTCCCTCCGGGCCCGCCCCTGCCCGGAAGGCGTCCCTGTCCGGGACGCGTCCCCGGAAGGGGCGGGCCCGGGCCGGTGCGGTCAGCAGCCGACGCGGTTCGAGGCGGCCTCCCGCAGCCGCTCCAGCACCAGCGCGGTGGCCGGCACCTCCAGGTGCTCGCGCAGAACGTACGCGGAGACCTGGCGGCGCGCGGCCGGCTCCAGGGGACGCCCGACGACCCCCCGCCGGACCAGGAAGGGCAGCACCAGCGCGGGCGTCATGGCGACGCCGAGCCCCTCGGCGACCAGGCTCTGCACGACGAGGTTGTCGTCGGTGGTGAAGGCGATGTCCGGGACGAATCCCAGCTCGGCGCACTCGTGCAGGAGGTTCGTGCGGCAGCGCGGGCAGCCGGCTATCCACCGCTCGTCGGCCAGTTCCGTGAGCCGCACCGCCCGCCGCCGCGCCAGCGGGTGGCCGGTCGGCAGCAGGACGGTGAGCTGGTCCTCCATCAGGGGGATGCGGACCAGCCCGTCCGGCACCTGCTCGCGCAGCCCGGGGTAGGTGAAGGCGAGCGTGATGTCGCAGGTGCCCTGCGCCACGCGCTGCAGCGACTCCGGCGGCTCCCCCTCCTGGAGCACGACCCGCACGCCGGGGTGCCCGGCGGCCAGCTGCGCCAGTGCCTCGGGCACCAGCGTGGCACCGGCGCTGGGGAAGGCGCACATCCGCACCCGGCCCGCGTGCAGCCGCGTGAACGCCGCCATCTGCTGCTGGGCGGCGTCCATGCCGTCCAGGATCGCCGAGGCGTGCCGGGCGAACGCCTCACCCGCCTCGGTGAGCCGCATCCGCCGCCCGGACCTCAGGAACAGCGGGGTGCCCACCGTCCGCTCCAGCGCCTTCATCTGCTGCGTGATCGCCGGCTGCGTGTACCCCAGGGCCCGGGCTGCCGCCGAGTACGAACCGGTGCGCACCACCTCGTGGAAGGTCCTGATGTGCCGCGATTCGAACATGGCCGAACGATAAACGGATTTTAGGATTACTGCGGGTTCCTCTGCGGAGTCCGGTGCCGGGCGGGCGCGCGGGGCGCGGTCCCGTCGGCCGGTCCCCTTGCACGGAGCGGACTCCAAGGCGTTGGCTTGGGCCCCATGAAGTACACGCAGCTCGGACGCACCGGACTCAAGGTCAGCCGCCTCGTGCTGGGCACGATGAACTTCGGCCCCCAGACGGACGAGACCACCAGCCACGCCATCATGGACGCCGCGCTCGACGCGGGCCTGAACTTCTTCGACACCGCCAACGTCTACGGGTGGGGCGAGAACAAGGGCCGGACCGAGAAGATCATCGGCTCCTGGTTCGCCAAGGGGGGCGACCGCCGGGACAAGACCGTCCTGGCGACGAAGGTGTACGGGAACATGGGCCCCGACGGGGAGCCGTGGCCCAACCACGACCGCCTGTCCGCCCTGAACATCCGCCGGGCCGTGGACGCGTCGCTCAAGCGCCTCCGCACCGACCGCATCGACCTCTACCAGTTCCACCACGTCGACCGCCGGACCCCCTTCGAGGAGATCTGGCAGGCCGTCGACGTGCTGATCCAGCAGGGCAAGATCCTCTACGCGGGCTCGTCGAACTTCCCCGGCTACAAGATCGCCCAGGCGAACGAGACGGCCGCGAGGCGCGGCATGCTCGGCCTCGTCTCCGAGCAGTGCCTGTACAACCTCGCCGAACGGCGGGCCGAGATGGAGGTCGTCCCGGCCGCGCAGGAGTACGGCCTCGGCGTGATCCCCTGGTCCCCGCTGCACGGCGGGCTGCTCGGGGGCGTCATCAGGAAGGAGGCCGAGGGCGGGCGGCGGACGGAGGGCCGGTCCGCCGCCGCCCTCGCCAACACCGCCGTGCGCGCACAGGTCCAGGCCTACGAGGACCTGTGCGCCAAGCACGGGACCGAACCCGGCGAGACGGCGCTGGCCTGGCTGCTGACCCGGCCGGGCGTGACCGGTCCGATCGTCGGGCCGCGCACCGCCGAGCAGCTGGAATCGGCGCTGCGCGCCGTGGAGCTGGAGCTCGACGAGGAGGTGCTGGCGGAGCTGGACGGGATCTTCCCCGGCCCCGGCCCGACCCCCGAGGCGTTCGCCTGGTGAGGTGACCCGGCCCCGGCCCCCTCCGCCCGGAGGGGGCCGGGGCCGGGTCACCTCCGCCCGCCCGGGGCCGGCACCGGCCGCCCAGGGGACACCGGCCGCCCGGGGGAGGGCCCGGCGGGCCGCGGTGTCAGGAGGAGTCCCGGGGGTGCCGGTACGGCCCCCCGATGCCCCACGCCCGGTGCACGGCGTCGGCGAACGCGCCCGCGATGCGGTGCTCGCCGGAGGCGTTGGGATGGGTGCCGTCGTAGGTGTCCAGCCGCGGGTCCCAGCCGGCCGGGGGGCCGGTGAGCAGCAGCGGCGAGGCGGGGGTGTCCAGTTCGGCGACGGCCTCGGCCGTCAGCGCGTTCAGCTCCGCGCACTGCTCGGCGAACTGCGCGTCGAAGCCGGCCCGGATGTTGGGGACGACCGGGAGCAGCACGGCGTGCACCGAGGGGTTGGCGGCACGGGCCGCCAGGAGGGTGGCCCGCACGTTCTGCGCGGTCTGCCCGGGCAGGGTGTAGAAGCCCAGGTCGATCAGGCCCAGGGAGACCAGCAGCACGTCGGGCCGGTGCCGGGCCACCTCGGCCCCGATCGCCGGGGCCATGTGGTACCAGCCCTCGCCCCAGCCGGCGAAGTGGCGGCGGGCGGAGGCGGGGAAGTCCGGGGCGCCGTAGTCGTGCGAGGTGGCGGCGTCGGTGGCCCGGTCGTACAGGGCGGTGCGGGAGCCGACGAACCGGAACGGCCCGCCGACGGTCCCGCGCAGGTGCTGCCACATTCGGTAGCGCCAGGTGATGTCGCCCGCGCTCCCGACGGTCATGGAGTCCCCGACGAACATCAACCGCAGCACCGCGCACCCTCCCGGGGATCCGTCGACCGCCGGGACCCCGCGCCGGCGGTGAACGGGGGTGCGGTGAACAACATTTCTCATGAACCGGCGGCCCCCATCATGACAGGCTGGGCCCATGCCTCCGCCGCCGCGCCGTACGGGCGCCGCCCCGCTGTGCTCCGCCGCCGTCCTGCTGTGCTCCGCGCTCCTGGCAGCCTGCCAGCCGCCCCCGGACGGCGCCGGCTCCGCCGCCCCCTCCGGGTCCCCCGCGTCCCCCTCCGCCGTGCAGTCCGGGGCACCGTCCGCGCGGGACGGCGCGCCGGAGGTCGCCTTCACCCTCGCCGACGAGCGGATCACCGAGTCCAGCGGCCTCGCCGCGAGCCCGCGCCACAAGGGCGTGCACTGGACGGTCAACGACAGCGACGACGGCCCCCACGTGTACGCCGTGGACTCCTCCGACGGACGCACCGTGGCCAGGATCACGATGCGCGGCATCGCCCCGCGCGACGTCGAGGCGGTCTCCGTCGGCCCCGGCGGCCGGATCTGGGTCGGCGACGTCGGCGACAACCTCGGCGGCACCTGGAACGAGGTGTACCTCTACAGCTTCGAGGAGCCCGCACGGCTCGCCGACCGGACGGTGGACGTCGTCCGCTACCGCGTGCGGTACGCGGGCGGCCCGCGCGACGCCGAGGCGGTGATGGTCCACCCGGTGACCGGCCGGGTGTACATCGCGGACAAGGTCAGGAGCGGCGGCGCCCTCCACGCCGGCCCGCGGGAGCTCTCGCCCTCCGGGGTGAACACCTTCACCGAGGTCGCCGACGGCCTGGGCTGGATCACCGACGGGGCCTTCTCCCCGGACGGCAGCCGCCTGGTGCTGCGCGGCTACTTCTCCGCCGACGTCTTCCGCTGGGAGGACGGCCGGCCCGAGCACCTGGCCCGTACGACCGTCCCCTTCCAGCGGCAGGGCGAGTCGGTCTCCTTCACCGCCGACGGCCGGGCGCTGCTGTACGGCAGCGAGGGGGTGCGCAGCCAGGTGTGGCGGGTCGACCTCGCCGGCGACCGGCTCCCGGACTCCGCCCGCCCCCGCTGACCCCTGACCTCCGCCGGCCCGGTCCCGCCCGTCCCGCCGGTCCCGCCGCCCGCGGGAGCGCGGGGCGCGGGGCGCGCGGGCAGCGCGAGGGCCCGCAGCCGTGTCGGCTGCGGGCCCTCGCCCGGTGGTGCTCCGCGGGGCCGCGCGCCGCGCGTCCGCCCGCGTCCGCGCCGGTTACAGCTTGCCGACGACGTGGTCGATGCAGGCGGTCAGCGCCTCGACGTCCGACGGCTCGACCGCCGGGAACATCGCCACGCGCAGCTGGTTGCGGCCCAGCTTGCGGTAGGGCTCGGTGTCCACGATGCCGTTGGCGCGCAGCACCTTGGCCACGGCCGCGGCGTCCACCGACTCGTCGAAGTCGATGGTGCCGATGACCTGCGAGCGCTTGGCCGGGTCGGTGACGAACGGGGTCGCCACGTCCGACTTGTCCGCCCAGCCGTACAGCCGCGAGGACGAGTCGGCGGTCCGGGACACCGCCCAGTCCAGGCCGCCCTGCCCGTTGATCCAGTCCAGCTGGTCGGCGAGGAGGAAGAGCGTGGCCAGGGCCGGGGTGTTGTAGGTCTGGTTCTTGACCGAGTTGTCGATCGCGGTCGGCAGGTCGAAGAACGCCGGGACGTGCCGGTCGGAGGCGGCGATCCGCGCGGCGCGCTCCAGCGCTGCCGGGGAGAACACCGCGATCCACAGGCCGCCGTCCGCCGCGAAGCACTTCTGCGGGGCGAAGTAGTAGACGTCGGTCTCGGCGATGTCGACGGGCAGGCCGCCGGCGCCGGAGGTGGCGTCGACCAGGACCAGCGAGCCCTCGTCCGCACCGGCCGGGCGCTCGATCGGCATGGCGACGCCGGTGGAGGTCTCGTTGTGGGTGAGGGCGTACACGTCCACGCCGGCCTCGGCGACGGCCTGCGGGTGGGTGCCCGGGTCGGAGGAGATCACCGACGGGTCGGCCAGCCACGGGGCGAGCTTGGCGGCCTTGGCGAACTTGGAGGAGAACTCGCCGAAGGACAGGTGCTGCGACTTCTCCTCGATCAGGCCGTGGGTCGCGATGTCCCAGAACGCGGTCGAGCCGCCGTTGCCGAGCACGACCTCGTAGCCGTCGGGGAGGGAGAACAGCTCCTTGACCCCCTGGCGCACCCGGCCGACCAGGTTCTTCACCGGGGCCTGGCGGTGCGAGGTGCCCATGAGGGAGGTGCCGGTGGCAGCCAGGGCGCTCAGCGCCTCCGGTCGCACCTTGGACGGGCCGGCGCCGAAACGGCCGTCGGCGGGTTTGATGTCAGAGGGAATCTGGATCTCAGCCACGCTCCGAAGCCTAATCCGTCGCCTTCCCGCAGCGGCCCGCGGTCCACCCGATGAGACGCGCCGCGGACCGCCGTACGGGCGCGGGACGGCTCCGGCCGGCCCACCGCGCCGGGCGCCGCGCCCGGGAGGAGCGGTCTCCGGGAGACACCGCGTCCGGGAGGCGCAGCACCCCCGGGAAACGCCGCACCCGGCCGCCGGGCGTGGAGCCGGGCGGCCGGGGGCGGGGGAGCGGGTCAGACGGTCAGGCCGTCGTAGCCCTCGATCGTGTCCAGGCCGCGCGGGCCGGGGCCGATGTAGCGGGCCGAGGGGCGGACCAGGCGGCCGGTGCGCTTCTGCTCCAGGATGTGCGCGCTCCAGCCCGCGGTGCGGGCGCAGGTGAACATCGAGGTGAACATGTGCGCGGGCACCTCGGCGAAGTCCAGGACGATGGCCGCCCAGAACTCCACGTTGGTGGCCAGGACCCGGTCGGGGCGGCGGTTGTGCAGCTCCTCCAGGGCGGCCTTCTCCAGGGCCTCGGCGACCTCGAAGCGCGGCGCGCCCAGCTCCTTGGCAGTGCGGCGCAGCACGCGGGCGCGCGGGTCCTCGGCGCGGTAGACGCGGTGGCCGAAGCCCATCAGCCGCTCGCCGCGGTCCAGGGCGCCCTTGACGTACGCGGTGGCGTCGCCGGTGCGCTCGATCTCCTCGATCATGCCGAGGACGCGGGAGGGCGCGCCGCCGTGCAGGGGGCCGGACATGGCGCCCACCGCGCCGGAGAGCGCGGCCGCCACGTCGGCGCCGGTGGAGGCGATGACGCGGGCGGTGAAGGTGGAGGCGTTCATGCCGTGCTCGGCGGCGGAGGTCCAGTAGGCGTCGACCGCGGCGACGTGCTTGGGGTCGGGCTCGCCGCGCCAGCGGACCATGAACCGCTCGACGATCGTCTTCGCCTTGTCGATCTCGCTCTGCGGGACCATCGGCTTGTCCAGTCCGCGCGCGGACTGGGCGACGTAGGACAGTGCCATGACCGCGGCGCGCGCCAGGTCCTCGCGGGCCTGGGCGTCGTCGATGTCCAGGAGCGGTTTCAGGCCCCAGACGGGGGCGAGCATCGCCAGTGCCGCCTGCACGTCCACGCGGATGTCGCCGGAGTGGATCGGAATGGGGAAGGGCTCGGCCGGGGGGAGGCCGGGGTTGAACTTGCCGTCCACCAGAAGGCCCCACGTGTGGCCGAAGGAGACGTTCCCCACGAGGTCCTCGATGTCGACGCCTCGGTAGCGGAGGGAACCGCCCTCCTTGTCGGGTTCGGCGATCTCCGTCTCGAACGCGACGACTCCCTCGAGGCCGGGTACGAAGTCGGACATCAGGCGGCTCCTCATGATGTGATCGGCAGGCGACGTGTGGCCCTGTGCCGGGCCGGCCACCGGTGTGCGGGCTGCTGTCCCGCCGCCGGTCGCCCCGGTGCTGCCCCGCTCGGGTGCTGGTCACCCTGGTGCGGACGGCGCGGTCCCCATGGGTGCGGGGTCTGCCTCCGTCGGCACTACGGGTCGTTCCCGACGCCACGATATCTCTCGATGTCAAGAGGTCGGGAAGGGTCCGGACCCGGTGTTCTCTCCACTGTGGCGCAGTTCACGCCGAGTGCGCCCGCCGGGCGGCCGCGGGCCCCGTCCCCGCCGCTGCGCGGCCCGGGGTGATGCGGCAGGATGAGCGCGTGCATCTCCCCGACCCCGTGCCCGACCCCGCCGTCATGCGCAAGCAGTACCGAGCCCACGGACTCGCCGAGGAGGAACTGCCCGCCGACCCGCTGACGCAGTTCGCCCAGTGGTTCGCCCAGGCCGCCGCGGGCGGGGTGCCCGAGCCCAACGCCATGGTCGTCTCGACCGCGGACGCGGACGGCAGGCCCAGCTCGCGCACCGTGCTGCTCAAGCAGTACGACGAGCGCGGCTTCGTCTTCTTCACCAACTACGAGTCCCGCAAGGGCCGGGACCTGGCCGCCAACCCGTGGGCCTCGCTGCTCTTCCCCTGGCACCCGGTCGCCCGCCAGGTGATCGTCGAGGGCCCGGTGACCCGCGTCGGGCGGGACGAGACCGCCGCCTACTTCCGCACCCGGCCGCACGGCTCCCAGCTGGGCGCGTGGGCCAGTGAGCAGTCGCGGCCGGTGGCCTCCCGGGCCGAGCTGGAACGGCGCTACGCCGAACTGGCCGACCGCTACCCGGAGGAGGGGCTGGAGGAGAACGGCGGGGGCGTGCCGGTGCCGCCGTTCTGGGGCGGCTTCCGGGTGCGGCCGCGGACCGTGGAGTTCTGGCAGGGCCGGCCCGACCGGCTGCACGACCGGCTGCGGTACGTGCGCGGCGCCGACGACGACTGGACCGTCGAGCGCCTGTGCCCCTGAGCGTCGGGCGCCCGTGCTCCTGAGCGTTCGGGCCCTGTGCCACTGACCGTCCGGGGCCCGTGCTCCTGAGCGTCCGGGCCGGGGTCCGCCGGCGAGCGGACGCTTCCCGCAACGCGGACGACCCGCGGGCCTTCTCCCGGGGCTTGCGCCCCGGGCGCCGGACGGACGTGCCGGCGGGCCCGCGGGTCGGGTGACTGCTGGGAATTGAGCCCGCCGCGCACGGTTGCCGTGCGGCGCGCTCCCCGTACGGTGACGAGAAGACGGCGGGCGAGGCGCGCGGCTAGCCCGCAGCCACCTCACGCGTCCGATAGTCACTCATTCTCCGGACCACCTCCCTTCTCGTGTACGCCCCACGATAAGAACCGCTTCCGGACGGAGCAAGCGTTTTTTCCGGGTTCCGGAGCAGGCCCTGGGCACGCCCTTTTCCCCGATTCCCAAGTGCGCCGGGTCGCACGTGAGTTCAATGGTCCGACGTGCACACGCATAGAACCGTGCCGCCTGCCGGCGACACCGACCTGCTGGCCGCCCTGCTCGACGGGATGGACGCCGCCCTGTGCGCGTTCGACCCCGACGGGACGGTGACCCACTGGAACCGCGAGGCCGAGCGACTCCTCGGCTGGACCGGCCGGGAGGCCGTGGGCCGCCGGTTCCTGACCGGCTGGGCGCTGCGCGCGGCCGACGCCGAAGAGGTGCACGACCGGGTCATGGGAGCCCTGGACGGCCCCGGCCCCCGGGCGGCCGAGTTCGCCATGGTCACCAAGGAGGGCTCCCGGCTGCTGGTGCGCGCCCGGTCCTGCGCGGTGCGCGACCACCGCGGCCGCCCGGCCGGGGTCTACTGCTCGTTCTCCGAGGCCCACCGGCAGGCAGGCCCGGAACGCTCCCTGTCCGTGGCCGAGGCGCTGTTCACCGGAGCACCCTGGGGCGCGGTCCTGGTCGACGCCGACCTGCGGGCCGCGCTGGTCGGCCCGGTCGCCGCACGGATGCTGCGCCGCGACGGGGACGCGCTGCCCGGCCTCCCGGTCGCGGACCTGCCCCGCACGGGGGGAGGGGAGCTGGAGGCCGTGGTCCGGCACGTACGGGACGAGGGCGGGCCCGCCGCGCCGGTCGACCTGTGGGTCGGCACGGAGGACGGCACCGGCGGCGGCGACGCCGGCACTGCCGCCGGCACCGGCTCCGGCGGCTCCGGCGGCCGCCGCTGCTGGCGCAGCGCGTTCCTGCGCCTGGACGCCCCGTCCGCCGGCGGGACGGCACCGCCGGGCGTGCTGTGGCTCTTCGAGGACGTGACGGACGCCCGGCTCGCCGAGCAGGAGGCCGCGCAACTGCGCACGCGCGGCAGCCGGCTGCACCGCGCGGCCCTGGCCGCCGCGGAGTGCGAGGACCCGATGGAGGCCGCGGCGGTCCACCTGGACTCCTCGCTGGCCGGCTTCGCCGAGCACGCCGTCCTGGACCTGCTGGTGGGGGAGCGCAGGCTGGTGCGGCGGCTCGTCGCGCCGTGCGGGGCGTCCGGGCCGCAGCCCTGCCTGCCCGCGGAGCCGGCCGGCATCCCGGTGCGCTACGACGACGGGCACCCGGCGCTGCAGGCGGTGGAGCGCTGCGGGCCGGTCCGGGCCAGCTTCGGCCCGGTGGACCCCCTGGACGAGGCGGTCCGCCCGCGGATCCGGGAGTGGGCGGCCGCCCGCCGCTGGCCGGCCGACACCGCGCACGGGCTGTGCGCGGCCCTGCGCAGCCGGGGCAGGACCCTGGGCACCGTCACCTTCCTGCGCGGCGCGGGGCGGCGGCACTTCACCCGGGAGGACACCGTGTACGCGGAGGAGGTCGCGGTCCGGGTCGCGGCCTCGGTCGACCAGTCGCTGCTCGCCGCACGCCCTCCCCGTCCGGAACGGCACCGGCGCCCGGGAGCGGGCTGACCCGCCGCAGCCGCACCGGCCTGCCGCAGCCGCACCGGCCCGCCGCAACCGCCGGGCCCGCCGCGGCCGCCGGGCCCGCAGCCGCCGACAGCGGCCCCGGCCCCGGTGCGGCCCGGCGCCGGCGCCGGCCCGCACCCCGCTCAGTACTGGTAGAAGATCCGGTCGCCGTACTCGGCCATCAGTCGCTCGTTCCAGTCGTGCCCGCCGTCGACGTTCCCGGAGCGCAGCATCGGCGGGACGGCGCCCCGCTCGGCGAGCAGTCCCACCGCCTGCGCCACCACGGCCTGGACGATGGCGGCGGCCACCACGGTCGACGCCGAGCCGAAGCGGACGGGCACCCCGTCGGCCTCCAGCTCCGCGTCGCCCGCGGCGACCTTGCTGTCCACGACGACGTCGCAGTGGTCCTTCAGGAAGGTCCCCGAGGAGTGCCGGGAGGAGGTGTCCCGCGTGTAGGCGAGCGAGGTCACCCCGATCACCTTCATCCCGGCGGCGCGGGCGGTCTCCGCCATCTCCACCGGCAGCGCGTTGCGGCCGGAGAGGGAGACCACCAGCAGTACGTCCCCGGCGCGGGCCGGGCTGCTGCCGAGCACCGCCGCGGCCAGTCCGTCCACCCGTTCCAGGGCACTGCCCAGGGGAGCGGGCACCGTGTCCACGCCGACCGCGCCGGGGACGGCGAGGAAGTTCACCAGGGCGAGCCCGCCGGCCCGGTAGACGACGTCCTGGGCCGGGAGCGCCGAGTGCCCGGCGCCGGTGGCGAAGAGCCGGCCGCCCGCGGTGACGGCGTCGGCGATCAGCCCGGCGGCGGCGCGGATGCTGCCGGACTCCTCCTCCCCGACCCGCCGCAGCAGGCCGACGGCCGCGTCCAGGTACTGTGCTGCGAGATCCTCCACGGCCGGCTGCCTTTCCCTCGTCCTCGTGGCGGCCAACGGTGGCCGTCCGGCCGCGCGCCTGTCAACAGGGCCGACCGAGGGGCGGACGGCGGCCCCGGTGCCCGGGCGATGCGTCAGAATTGGACGAGGGCCATGCACGGCCGTCAGACGGATCGAGAGGCGCCATGTCCGGACTCATCGACACCACGGAGATGTATCTCCGCACCATCCTGGAGCTCGAGGAGGAGGGCGTGGTCCCCATGCGCGCCCGCATCGCGGAGCGCCTGGACCAGAGCGGCCCCACGGTCAGCCAGACCGTGGCCCGCATGGAGCGGGACGGTCTGGTACGGGTCGCCGGGGACCGACACCTGGAACTGACCGAGGAGGGCCGCAGGATCGCGACGCGGGTCATGCGCAAGCACCGGCTCGCCGAGTGCCTGCTCGTGGACGTGATCGGCCTGGAGTGGGAGCAGGTGCACGCCGAGGCCTGCCGCTGGGAGCACGTGATGAGCGAGGCGGTCGAGCGCCGCGTCCTCGAACTGCTGCGCCACCCCACGGAGTCGCCGTACGGCAACCCGATCCCGGGCCTGGAGGAGCTGGGGGAGTCGGGGGAGGCCGATCCGTTCCTCGACGACGGAATGGTGAGCCTGACCGACCTGCGCCCCGGCCCGGACGGCAAGAACGTGGTGGTGCGCCGGATCGGCGAGCCCATCCAGACCGACGCCCAGCTGATGTACACGCTGCGGCGCGCGGGCGTGCAGCCCGGCGCGGTGGTGAGCGTCCACGGCTCCCCGGGGGGCGTGCTGGTCGGCAGCGGCGGCGAGGCGGCCGAGCTGGGCCCGGACGTCGCGTCCCACGTCTTCGTCGCCAAGCAGTAGCCGCCCGGCGGCCGTCCCGGACCGGGCACCGGTCCCGGACCGGGCACCGCCCCGGACGTGCAGCGGCCCCGGCGCCTCGCCGCGCCGGGGCCGCTGCTTCCCCGAGACCCCCCAGGGATTCCCGGAACCCCGAGCCGTCCGGGTACTCCCTGTGGCTCCGGAACGGCGCGTTCCCCGAGGATCCGCGCAGCTCCGGGGCCTCCCGCGACCCGTCTTCCCCGAGCGGGCCGCCTCCTGTGGGAAGTAATCCCCTGGGATGAGACGGGCAACCCTTGAGCGCTGTCACTCGTACGAGCGATCTTGTGCGCCGGAGCAGCAGCTTCGAACGAGGATTCGATAGCGTGGGCCTGCCCGGACGTCCGTGCGGGCGGAGGGAGTACGGCTGATGGTCCGGCACATCGAGGTCATCGGGGCACAGGGGACACGGCTCGCCGCATGGGACTTCACCGGGTCCACCGCGTCCACCGAGTCCGCCGGGCCCGTCGCGTCCGCCGGGCCCGTTCCGTCCCCACCGGGCGTCCTCCTGCTGCACGGCCTGCTGGGCCGCGCGAGCACCTGGGCCCCCGCCGCGCGGTTCCTCGCGCCGCACCACCGCACGGTCGCCCTGGACCAGCGCGGCCACGGGGACAGCGACAGGCCCGCGGAGCCCTCCGCCTACTCCCTGGAGGCGCACGTCGGCGACGCCGAGGCGGCCCTGGAGCAGCTGGGCGCGGGACCGGCCGTGCTCGTCGGCCACGGCATGGGCGCCCTGACGGCCTGGCGGCTCGCGGCCCGAAGACCCGACCTCGTCCGGGCCCTGGTCGTCTGCGACACCAGGGCCGCGGCACTCGGCGGGGCCGCCCGCGAGGAGCAGCGCCGGTGGCTGGACTCCTGGCCGCTGCCCTTCGCCTCGCCCGACGCGGCCCGCCGCTGGTTCGGCGAGCAGGACCCGTCCCTGGAGCGGCCCTGCCCGGCCCGCGGGGACTTCCACGCCGAACTGCTCGAACGGCGCCCCGACGGCTGGTGGCCCGGCTTCTCCCCCGACCACGTCATGGCCACCCTCGACGCGTGGGTGTACGACGCGCACTGGGACGACCTCGCCCAGGTGCCCTGCCCCGCCCTCGTGGTGCGCGGCGTCGACGGCCAACTGGGGCGCGCCGAGGCCCAGGAGATGGTCCGCGTCCTGCCGCGGGGCCGCTACGCGGAGGTCCCCGGGGCCGGGCCCCTCCTCCACTACGGGCAGCCCGACGCCTGGTACGCCGCCGTCGCGCCCTTCCTCGCCGAGCACTCCCTCCCCGCCCCCTCGCACTGACCGCCGCCCCCCTGCGCCCGGGACGCCCCGTGCGCCCCGCCGCCCCGTGCGCTCCGCCGCTCCCTGCGCCCGGGCCTCAGCGGGCGCGGGCGGCCGCGGCCTCGCGGCCGCAGGCGTAGGCCAGCGGGCCGAGGAGTTCCCCGACGTCCGGCAGCCAGCGGTTGCTGGCCGTGGGCGGGCGCGCCCACTGCACCGGCCCGGAGGTGCCCACCCGGGTCGGCGGCGCCGGGACGTAGTCGCCCTCGCCCCGCACCACCAGGTCCAGCGAGGAGGCGGACCGGCCCAGGGCCCGGAGCAGGGCGGGCACCCTGGCGGTCGCGCCGGGCAGCACCAGGAACACCAGCCGCCGCTTCGGGGAGCACAGCACCGGCCCCGCGGGCAGTTCCGTCCGCTCCATCCGGGCCAGGGCCAGGAAGCCGGCGGCCTCCGGTACGTCGACGGCGTCGAAGGAGCGCCCGGCCGGGAGGAGGACGGAGCTCCCCGGCCGCTCGCGCCACATCCGGTGGACCTCGACCGTGCTCCCGCTCGCCCGGTCCGCCCAGCCGGGCTCCACGGGGTGCGCGCCGGGCGCGGGACAGGGGACCCGGCCGCACGAGCAGCGCAGCGTCCCCCCGTCCTCGACCAGCCGTGCGCCCGCGAGCACGTCCCAGTGCCGTTCGTCCGCGTACCGGAGGGCTGCTTCCAGCATCGGGTCCGTGACCTGCCGCCGGACTCCCACGGTGTTCTCCACGACCATCACAACTGCCGGACCGCACCGGGGTTACGGGCCCGCACCGGCGTTTCGCGCGGGCGCAGGGGCGGCTCGCGGGGCGCACCGGTGCAAGGGCGGGGGCGCGTGGGAGGGGCCCGGTCCCGGCGTGGGTATGCAGTCCCCCGGCACGTCGGCGGGCGAACGGCAGGACGGCCCGCACATCCGCACATCCGAAGGACGTACGACGGTGCAAGGGGGAGAGGGATGGCCGCCAGACCGCTCGTGGCCCGACAGCCGAACGAGAGGCTGCAGTCACTGATCCAGGAGGCGGGCTGCTCGAACGCGGGCCTGGCCCGCAGGGTGAACGTCTGCGGGGCCGAGCACGGCCTCGACCTGCGCTACGACAAGACCTCGGTGGCGCGCTGGCTGCGCGGGCAGCAGCCGCGGGGCCGGGCCCCCGCGGTCATCGCCGAGGCGCTGGGCCGGAAGCTGGGCCGCACCGTGACGGTCGACGAGATCGGCATGGCCGGCGGGCGCAACCTCGCCTCCGGGGTGGGGCTGCAGTTCTCCCCGACCGTCGGAGGGGCCATCGAGCAGGTCTGCGAACTGTGGCGCAGCGACGTCGGCCGCAGGGACTTCCTGACCGGCTCCCAGGTCGCCTCCTCCGCGCTGGTCGAGCCCAGCCGGGACTGGCTGATCACCGGGCCCGACCCGCAGGTCGCCCGGTCCGCCGGCCCCCGGGTCGGCCGGGCCGACGTGGACGTCGTCGTCGCCACGACGCGGGCGCTGACCGAACTCGACCACCGCTTCGGCAGCGGCCACGTCCGGCCGGTGCTCGTGCACTACCTCAACAGCGTGGTCTCCGGCCTGCTGGCGGGCTCCTACCGGGAGGAGACCGGCCGCCTGCTCTTCTCCGCCGTCGCCCGGCTGACCGAGCTGGCCGGCTACACGGCGGTCGACACCGGGCAGCCCGGGCTCGCGCAGCGCTACTACATCCAGGCACTGCGCCTGGCCCAGGCGGCGGGGGACCGCGCCTACGGCGGCTACGTGCTGGCCGCGGGCATGAGCCACCTGGCCGCGCAGCTGGGGACGCCGCGAGAGGTGGCGCAGTTGGCACGGGCCGCGCAGGAGGGCGTGCGCGGCCGGGCGTCGGCGACCGCGCAGGCCATGTTCTGCGCGGCGGAGGCCCGCGGCCACGCCCTGACCGGCGACACCGCCGCGTTCGAGGACGCAGCCGGGCGCGCGGTGGACGCGATGGAGCGCAGCCGCCCGGACGAGGACCCCGACTGGATCGCGCACTTCGACCACGCCTACCTGGCCGACGAACTGGCGCACTGCCACCGCGACCTCGGCCGCCCGGAAGCGGCCGCCCGGTACGCCGAGGAGGCCCTGGCCGGGCACCCGGAGAAGCGGGCCCGCCGCCGCGCGGTGGACCTGCTGCTCCTGGCCGGCGCGCAGCTGGACCGGCGGGAGCTGGAGCAGGCCTGCGACACCGGCGCACGGGCCGTCGGGCTGCTGGCCGGGCTGCGGTCGGGCCGCGGCTCGGAGTACCTGGAGGACTTCCGGGACCGGCTCGGGCCGTTCGCCGGCGAGCCCGCGGTGCAGGAGTTCGAGGCGAGGCGGGAGGAGACCGCGTCCGCCGCCTGAGCCGCCGCCTGAGCCGCCGCCTGAGCCGCCGCCCGAGCCGCTGCGGTGGCGGGAGCCGCGGGGACGATCAGGGCTCTTGGCCGCCCGGTGCCCTCACCCGGTAGCGTGGGCCGACGATCGTGTCGATGTGATTTTCTGAATCAGGTTCAGGCAGGAGCTCCGGTGATGAACGGCGGGCTGGGAGACGAGGCGGCGGGCGCCGGGCGCCGGCGGGCACGTCCTGACGAGCTGACTCCGGACGACCTGTACCGGCCGCTGCCGCCCCAGCAGGCGCACGGGGGCGCCGCACCGGCCCCCGGCGGAGCCCCGTGGGGCGGCGGGCAGGACGACGGCAACGGCACCCCCTGGACCCCGCAGCCCGCCCCGCCGTACGGGAACGCCCCCTCGTACGGGAACGCCCCCTCGTACGGGAACGCCCCCTCGTACGGCGGCGTCCCGGCCCACGGCGTCCCGGCCCACGGCGGCCCGGCCCACGGCGGCCCGGCCCACGGCGGCCCGTCCCAGTACGGGGACGCGCCCTCCTACGGGGACGCCCCCTCGTACGGCGGGGCCCCGGCCCACGGCGGGGCACAGGGCGCCCACGCCGCGTACGCCCCCCATGCCGCCCACGACCCCTACGGCGCCCCGCACGGCTCCTACGGCGGCTCCCACGACCCCTACGGCGCCTCCCACGGCGCCGGTTCGGCGCCGCTGCCGCCCCCGGCGGGGGAGGCGGCCGAGCAGACGACGGTCCTGCCGCCGTACCCGCAGGGCCCGCCGCCCGGGCAGCCGTTCCACGACGCCGGCCAGGACGAGGCGGAGCGCACCACGGTGCTGCGCCCGTACCGCGACGAGGCACCAAAGGCCCCGGCCCCCGACGCCGAGGCGACGCAGCTGATCCAGCCCTACCGGGAGGAGCAGGAGCTGCGCGCCCCGCTGCCGCCGGAGGCGGCCCCGGCGGCGCAGGGCGTGCCGCCGGTGCCCGCGGCGCAGCCCGGACCCGTCCAGGAGGCGGGCGCCACCCAGCAGATGCCGCGCTTCGAGGAGCCGCCCTCCGACCGGCGCCCGGCGCCCTCGCGTGCCGCCGCCCCGCACGGGGGGCCGCCCGCCGGGCCGCGCGCCGCGCGCCGGGCCGCGGGCGGGAGCCCGGGCGGCCGGTCCTCCGGCGGGCGGAGGTTCAGCAGCCGCGACCTGTCGCCGGCGGCCCTGGCCGGCATCGTCATCGGCGGCTGCGCCCTGGCCGGGCTGAGCGCCGGCGCCGCGCTCAGCAGCGACGACGAGGAGGACCGGAAGCCGGTGGCGGCCGAGAGCGCGCAGCCGTCGCAGTCCGCCGCCGTGAAGAACGCCTCGCCCGAGGCGTCCGCCGACCCGGTGAAGGAGCAGGCCGTCGCGCTGGACGCGCTGCTCGCCGACAGCAACGACAGCCGCGAGTCGGTGATCCGCTCGGTCGCGAACATCACCGCCTGCAAGGACCTGTCCCGGGCGGCGGCCGACCTGCGCGCGGCCGCCGGCCAGCGCAACGACCTCGTCACCAGGCTGTCGAAGCTGTCGGTGGACAAGCTGCCGCAGCACCAGCAGCTCACCGCGCAGCTCAACAGCGCGTGGAAGGCGTCCGCCTCCGCCGACAACCACTACGCGGCCTGGGCCGACCAGGTGGCCGGGAAGAAGGGCTGCAAGGGCGGCAGGGCCCGGCAGACCGGGCAGGCCGCGGCCGGGAACAGGGCCAGCGGGGAGGCGACGGCCGCCAAGCAGCAGGCCGCGGCGCTGTGGAACGCCATCGCCAAGAAGTACGAGCTCACCGAGCGCAGCGCGACCCAGCTCTGACGGCCCGCCCGGCGGCCCCCGGAACCGGGGCTCGGCCGAACGGCGCCGCCGGGGCCGGACGGGCCACCGGGACAGTCCGGCGCCGCCGGGGCGACCGGACGGCGCCGCCGGGGCGGGGTCAGGCCGGGTCGTCGGCGCCCTCGAGCATCACCCGCACGTCGACCAGCCGGTCGCGCATGGCGGTCAGCCGGCCGTTCCGCACGACCTGGAAGGTCACCGAGGTGTTGACGATCCGCGGGTAGTCGTGGACGGCGAGCAGGTCGCTGTAGCGCCAGCTCAGCCGCTGGGTCAGCCCGCCGGTGCCGATGCCCTCGCCGTTGTCGAGCTCCCGGGCGATCGTGCGGGCCGTGACCGGCTTGTCGCCCAGTGCCCGGGCCGCGGAGGTGAAGACCGTGTACGCGATCCAGGTGGTCTGCGCCCCCGGGTCGCTGATGTCGATGCGGTTGTCGCCGAAGGCGTGGGTGCGCACCACCTTGCGCATGCCGTCCCAGCGGGGGTCGTCGGCCGGCGGGTACCAGCCGGTGGCCCAGGCTCCCTCCAGGGGGCCGTCGGCGCCGCCGGTCCGGTCGACCAGGGACTGGTCGATGCTGCCGAGCACCGAGGCGATCCGCGTGTTGTCCGGCTTGAGCCGCCGGAAGGAGTCGAAGAAGGTGTCGGTGCGCTCGCCGAGCACCGCGGAGACGCAGGAGGAGGGCAGGTCGTCGCCGATGGCGGCGTGGGCCTGCGAGGTGTAGTCGGTGGAGTCGTGGGCCACCATGATGTCCCGCGCGGTGCCGCGGCCGCCGGCCGTCAGCCCGGAGCTGAGGAAGTCCGGCATCGGGTCGCCGGCGATGCTGTCCGGGCGGACCAGGGAGACGCGTTCGCAGCTGTCGGCGAGCTGCCGGCCGTTGCCCGCGAGCAGGGCCGGGGCCGCCGTTGACCGGGTAGGACGAGGCGCTGGTGAACTCCTCGGAGGCTATGCCGTACCCGCCGACGTAGGGGATGCCGGCGGCCTCGAGGGTGGGCATGAAGCTGCGGCCGTGCTCGCTGTAGGAGCCGACGACGGCGACCGCGCCCTCGGTGACGGCGCGGCGCGCGCACCGCGCGGCCTTGACGCTGTTGTGGCCCTCGTTGCAGGTGACGACCTTCAGTTCCCGCCCGTTGATCCCGCCGTTGGCGTTGACGTACCTGCTGTACGCCTGCGCCATGGCGGGCATGCCGGACATGTTGTTGGCCCTGGTGCCCTCGGGGGCCCAGGTCATCACGACGACGGGCTCGGTGGACGTGGAGGGTGCGCCCGGGAGCGAGGCGCAGCCGCCGATCAGGGAGACGGCCGCCGCGGAGGCGGCGGTTGCTCTGAGGCGGAGGGCGGGGGGGCGACGCCGGTCTGTCATGGCCCCCTACGCTGCCGCCCGGTGTGAAACTCCTGTGCGTGCGACAGGTAACGGAGGGTGGAGAACGGGTGAACAGGCGGGGCCCGGTTGTGGGGAACGTATGATCGGAGATCGTGCACGCTACGGACAAGCCTTCCCGACGGGGTACCCGCTCCACCACTATGGCCGGTATGCCGATCAACGACATGCCCTGGTGGCGGTGGCGGGCCAACGTGCGTTCCGCCCTCCACATGCTCGGGGACCCGGTCTTCCAGCAGGAGTGCTGGCTGGCGGGGCGTCCCGGTTACGGTGACGTGACCGACGCCGTCTACCGCCTGGTCGAGGACACCTGGCTCGACAACTGGTCCGCCGAGAAGTACGTGGGGACGATCTTCCGCGACCAGCAGGAGGCGGCCCTCGTCGACGCGGCCGTCCTGCGGGTGCTGAGGGTGCTGCACGAGGTGGGGGCGGACGCCCCCGTGCAGACCTACCTGGGGCACCCGGTCTGGCCCGAGGTGCTCGGCGCCGCCCGCGAGGCGCACACGCTCCTGGCGTCCAACGACGGCGAGGACCCGGCCGCCCCGCCGTGCTCCCTGGACGTCCTGGCCGCCGTGGTCGCCGCCCGCTGACCGCACCGGCCCTCGCCCGCTGACCGCCGGCCGCACCGGCCCTCGCCCGCTGACCGCCGGCCGCACCGGCCCTCGCCCGCTGACCGACGGCCGCACCGGCCCGCGCCCGTCCGCGGGACCGCGCCTTCTTGCGGACCGGACGTCCCGGCCGGACGGGGGGCGGATGTGCCACGCTAGGAGGTCTGTCGTGGAGGAAGAGGGATACCTGGTGAACGAGCCGCAGCCTGCGCAGTACGTCCTCACGCTGTCCTGCCCGGACAAGCAGGGCATCGTGCACGCCGTGTCGAGCTACCTGTTCATGACCGGCTGCAACATCGAGGACAGCCGCCAGTTCGGCGACCACGACACCGGCCTGTTCTTCATGCGGGTGCACTTCTCCGCCGACAGCCCGGTCACCGTGGAGAAGCTGCGGGCCAGCTTCGCGGCGATCGCGGACTCCTTCCGGATGGACTGGCAGCTGCACCGGGCGGACAGCCGCATGCGGGTCGTGCTGATGGTCAGCAAGTTCGGGCACTGCCTGAACGACCTGCTCTTCCGCACCCGGATCGGGGCGCTCCCGGTGGAGATCGCCGCCGTGGTCTCCAACCACACCGACTTCCAGGAGCTGGTCGCCTCCTACGGCATCCCCTTCCGCCACATCCCGGTCACCAAGGACAACAAGGCCGAGGCCGAGGCGGAACTGCTGGAGCTGGTCGAGGCCGAGAACGTCGAACTCGTGGTGCTCGCCCGCTACATGCAGGTGCTCTCCGACGATCTGTGCAAGGCGCTGGCCGGCCGCATCATCAACATCCACCACTCCTTCCTGCCGAGCTTCAAGGGCGCCAAGCCCTACCACCAGGCGCACGCCCGCGGTGTGAAGCTGATCGGCGCGACCGCCCACTACGTCACCGCCGACCTCGACGAGGGCCCGATCATCGAGCAGGAGGTCGAGCGGGTCGGCCACGAGGTCACCCCCGAGCAGCTGGTCGCCGTCGGCCGGGACGTGGAGTGCCAGGCGCTGGCGCGCGCGGTGAAGTGGCACAGCGAGCACCGGGTGCTGCTCAACGGGCACCGCACCGTCGTCTTCGCCTGACGGCCGCGCCCGCGCCGCGCCCGCCCCGCCCCCGCGCCCGCCTCGCCCCTGTTCCCGCTCCTGCCCCGCCCCCCGGGGCCGGTCAGAGCCGGGACAGTGCCGCGGTGGCGTGCAGCACCTCGTGCACCGCGGCGGCGTCCCCCTCGACGCCCGCGGCGACCCGCCCCGGGTCCGCGTGGCCCGCGGCCAGCCGGCAGAACTCCAGCCCGTCCAGGGCCAGGCGGGCCACGCTGGACTCCCCCGACACCGCCGCGCCGGGGGAGTCCAGGGGCACCAGCCAGGTGCCGCCGCCGTCGCCCCCGATCTCCAGCCGCACCGCCCGGCCCGGCCGCCCCGCCTCGGTGAGGCGGCCGGGCAGGGCCGCCCGCCCCGCCCGGCGGCGCAGGGCCAGGGACTCCGGCAGCATCCGCGCGGCGAGGTCGATCAGCTGGTTGAGGTGGTCTGCGGCCGGCGGGCCGTACGGGTAGTCGACGGCCTCCGCGACGTCCTGGGCGTGGACCCAGCACTCGAAGGCCCGGTACCGCAGGGCGTCGGGCAGCGGCAGGGCGAACTCCGCGAAGTCCACCGGCGGGGCGCCGCCCCCGGCCGGGGCGAGGGCGGCGGCGCGCACGATCCCGCGGGTCTGGGAGCGCCACTTCTCCCGGACGAACGGCGGACCGTGCGCGCGGCAGCGCTCCTCGGCCAGGTCGGTGCGCTCCGCGCGGGTGCGCGGGGCCCCGGGCCCCAGCGGGTCGGGCAGGCCGAGGGCGGTGGACACGAGGCCGTCCACCGAGCCCAGGTGCGCCAGCACCCCGCACAGGGTGAGCCGGCGCGCCCCCGAGGACCAGGACAGGGTGACCGGCGTCTCCCACTCGGCGTCGCCCAGGTCGCGCAGCAGCGCGTCCAGCCTGGCGGTCTCCGCGTCGTACGGGGCCGCCCACGGCGGGACGGCGACGCCGGCCGGCCTGCGGTCCAGGCACTCCCGGAGCACCTCGGTGCGCAGCAGCGGATCCGGGTCGAGGGGCTCCTCGGGCGAGAGGAAGCGGACCGCGCCGCGCAGCCGCACGGCCTCCTCGGCGCAGGACCCGCAGTCGTTCAGATGGGCCTCGACGGCACCGGCCTCCTGGCCGGAGCAGGCGTCGAGGGCCCAGGCGCCCAGCAGGGAGCGGAAGAGGGCGTGGGCGGCCCGGCCGCCGTCGGCGCCGCTCACGACGGCCGCTCCGGCGGTGCCCCGGCCGTGGACAGCAGTTGCAGTCCCAGCCGCAGCCTGCGGCGGGCCTCCTCCTCCGTCACGCCCAGCTCCGCCGCGACCTGCCGGTAGTCGTACTTCCTGCGGCAGGCCAGGTCGAGGGCGCGGCGCAGCGGCGCCGGCATGGAGGTGAGGATGTAGTCGGCCCGGGCGGCCGCCGACGCCTCCCGGACCCCCGCCTCGACCCCTCCGGGGTCTCCGGCGCTCCCCGGCCCCGCGTTTCCCGGCCCGGCGCTCCCGGACTCGCGCAGCCGCCGCACGGCCTCCTGCCGGGCGAGGCCGGCGATCCAGGAGCGCAGCGTGCCGTCCCGGGGGTCGTGGGCGGCGGGGTCCTGCCAGACGCGGGCGAAGACCTCCAGGGTGACCTGCTCCGCGGCGCCGGTGTCGTCGGTGATGCGGGTGGCCAGGGAGTGCACGAGGGGGGCGAAGCGGTCGTAGAGCTCCCGGAGGGCGGCCTCCTCGCCGCGCACCAGGCGCTGCCGCATCCGCAGGTCCCCGTCGGCCGGTGCGGGTGTCGCCATGGGGCCGTCCCGTTGTGTGGTCGTCGTCGCCGTCGGCGTGCTCCGGCTGCCGGAGCTGCCGGGAGCTGCCGGGGGCCGCCGCGTCGAATGTATCGGGGGCGCGTGGCACTGTGTGCCCCTTCGCCGGAACCATGGTGGTCCGGGCACGTTCCGCGATCTGCCGCGGACGATGTGTTACGAGGGCGTGACCGATTTTCCGTTCCGTCGGCCCCCGGGGTAGGGCATAGGGTCGGACGCGTGCCCGGCCGCGGGGGGCGGGGTTCCGTTTGGGGACGGGATGTGTGCGTCCCGGACGGGGCCGCGGGCGACCGGGCGGAGGGCGAGGCACAGCCGACGACGAGGGGTTGCGGACGCGTGGCACTGCGGGTGAGGGAGGACGAGCGGAGCGGCTGGGCGGTCGTCCGGGTCTCCGGCGAGATGGACCTGCTGACGTCTCCGGCGGTCCGGCAGCAGGTGCACGAGGCCGTCGCCGAGGGGCGCCGCCGCGTGGTGCTCGACCTCGGCGACGTGCGGTTCTGCGACTCCAGCGGGGTGGGGGTGCTCGTCGCGGCCCGTCGGCTGATGCGGTCGTGCGCGGGCGAGCTGCGGCTGATCCTGCCCGCGCAGGGCGCGGTCGACGGCTCGCACGTCAATCGTGTCCTCGCCGCCCTCGGCGTCCGCCGGCTCTTCGAGGTCTACCCCGACCTGGACGCCGCCACGGACGACTCCGCCCGGCCCCTGTCGGCCTGACCGGACCCGTCCCGGCCGGGCCGGTCCGTACCGGCCCGGCCCGCGGCGTTCCGCCCGCGGCGTCCCGACCCGTCCCGTTCTGCTTCGGCCGGGACCGGCACGTCGCCCTTTGTCCCCGCAGGGTGTCCCTCGGTGACCGATATCGGGTCGTGTCCTGAGTGTGACCCGTCACGGCCCGGAGTCGCCGTCCTCCTCGGGTACTCTCCATCGGGTGCGAGTGGTACGACGGCGCGACGACCACCCCCGGACCCGCGGAGCGGGTGCGCGGGAGGCTCTCGCGAGCCGTCGGCGCTGGTCCTCGCCCCGCAGCAGCCGGTCCTCCTCCCTCCCCGACGCCCGGGGCCCGCGCGGGAACGCGCACGGAGTGCTCGTGACGGCGGCTGCGTGTCAGGCATCCTGCCCCCCGTTCCGGTCACCGAGGGTGACGGCGCGGGGGCTCGCGGCGACGTGTGCGCCGGTTCGGACGGTGTGAGCGGTGCAGGCTCTCCAGGTGCAGTTGGAAGTCGGACCCGACCCCGCGGAGGTGGGGCGGGCGCGCAGGTGGGCCCGGTCCCGGCTCTCGGGTTCGGGCATCGACGCGGACGAGCCGTTGCACGAGGTCCTCGTCCTGCTGATCTCGGAGCTGGTCACCAACGCGGTGGTCCACACCGGCTGCCCGGCCGTCCTGCGGATGCGGCTGCCGCGCGAGGCGCCGGGGGGACGGGCCGGCTGCCGGGCGCGGGGAACGGTCCGCGTGGAGGTCGCCGACGCCAGCGGCCTGCCGCCGCGGCCGAGGCAGGCCCGCAAGGAGGACACCGGGGGCCGCGGCCTGGAACTGGTCGACGGGCTCGCCGACCGCTGGGGCTGGCACCGCGAGGGCGCCGGGAAGCGGATCTGGTGCGAGATCGACCGGACCCGCCCGCTGCCGGCGGCCCCGCCCGCGGCCCCGATCCCCGTGGTGCCGCTCTCGGTCCTCGCGGGCTGACGCGCCCGGACCGCTCTGACGGCCCGCGCCGCCCGTACTGCTCGGACCGCCCGCGCCGCCGTGCGGCCGCGGGCCCGCCGTGCCCGGCCCCGGACCGCCGGACGTCCGACTGCGGGCCGTCGCACTGTTGACGCCGAGTGGTCCGATGATCACCCTTGTGGCAGCGATCCGCGGCGAGGGGACGCCGAGGCCGGCCCGAGGGCACGTCCTCGGCGAGTGTGGATCGCGGCCCGGTGGCGCCCGGGAGCCCGGCTCCCGGGGGCGACGGGTGGCGGCCCGCGGTGCCTCGCCCGGGGAGCGCACGGCGTCCCGCCACCCACCGGGTCCGACAGCGCTCCCCGCGCCGGGACCCGGCCGTGCGCCGTGTGCCGTGCGCAGGGGGGCCCGGTTGCGGTCCGGCCGCGACACGGCCGCGGCCGGACCGCCCGGCGGATCAGCCCCGGGCCCGCTCGATCGCCTCGACGGTGGCCAGCACCTGGCGGGCCATGTCCACGTGCAGGTTCTCGATCAGGCGGCCGTCCACGGTGGCCACGCCGCGGCCCTCGCGGCGGGCCTCCTCGAAGGCGTCGATGACCCGGCGGGACCGCTCCACCTCCTCCTCGGAGGGGGCGAAGACGCGGTTGGCCGCCTCCAGCTGCCCGGGGTGGATCAGCGTCTTGCCGTCGAAGCCCATCTGCCGGCCCTGCAGGCACTCCGCCTCGAAGCCCTCGGGGTCCTTCACATCGTTGTAGACGCCGTCCAGGATCACCTTGCCCGCGGCGCGGGCGCCCAGCAGGGCCAGGCCGAGGCCGGGCAGCAGCGGGGCGCGGCCCGGCACGAACTGCGCGTGCAGCTCCTTGACCAGGTCGTTGGTGCCCATGACCAGCACGGTCAGCCGCTCGCTCGCGGAGGCGATCTCCTCGGCGTGCAGCATGGCGACCGGGGTCTCCAGCATCGCCCAGATCTTCGTGTGCTCCGGTGCGCCCGCCGCGACCAGGGCCTCCTCGACCTCCCGCACGGTCCGCGCGGAGTCGACCTTGGGCACCACGACGGCGTCCGGGCCGGCCTGGGCGGCGGCCCGCAGGTCGTCCCCGTGCCAGGGGGTGCCGGGGCCGTTGACCCGGATCGTCAGCTCGCGGCTGCCGTACTCGCCGGAGGCGGCCGCGGCGCACACCCGCTCGCGGGCGTCCTCCTTGGCCTCGGGGGAGACCGCGTCCTCCAGGTCGAGGATCAGGGCGTCGGCGGCCAGGGTCTTGGCCTTCTCCAGGGCCCGCTCGTTGGCGCCGGGCATGTAGAGCACGGAGCGGCGCGGGCGCAGGGCGTCGGTGTTCGCCACGGTGTCAGGCCTCCTTGCTCGCGGCGGCGTAGGCCGCGGCCAGGTCGGCGTCGCGGGCGGCGAGGGAGTCGGCCAGTTCGGCGACCACCCTGCACTGCTTGACGGTCGCGTCGTCCTGCATCTTGCCGTCGATCATCACCGCGCCGGTGCCGTCGCCCATGGCGTCGATGACCTTGCGGGCCCACGCGACGTCGGCCGGCTCGGGGGAGAAGACCCGCTTGGCGATGTCGATCTGCACCGGGTGCAGGCTCCAGGCGCCCACGCAGCCCAGCAGGAAGGCGTTGCGGAACTGGTCCTCGCAGGCGGTGGTGTCGCGGATGTCGCCGAACGGCCCGTAGAAGGGGAGCAGCCCGTGCGCGACGCAGGCGTCGACCATGCGGGCCAGGGTGTAGTGCCACAGGTCCTGCTGGTAGGTGGCGCGGGGGGCCTCCGGGTTCGCGGCGTCCGGGTCCTGGCGGACCAGGTAGCCGGGGTGGCCGCCGCCCACGCGGGTGGTCTTCATCCGGCGGCTGGCCGCCAGGTCGGCCGGGCCCAGCGACATGCCCTGCATGCGCGGGCTGGCGCCGGCGATCTCCTCGACGTTGGCCACGCCGGTCGCGGTCTCCAGGATGGCGTGCACCAGGATCGGCCGCTCCAGGCCGGCCTTGGCCTCGAGCTGGGCCAGCAGCCGGTCCACGTAGTGGATGTCCTCGGCGCCCTCGACCTTCGGGACCATGATCACGTCGAGCTTGTGGCCCACGGCCGGCACCAGGGTGAGCAGGTCGTCCAGGCCCCAGGGGGAGTCCAGGCTGTTGACCCGGGTCCACAGCTGGGTGTCGCCGAAGTCGGTGGCCGAGGCGATCTCCACCAGGCCGTTGCGGGCGGCCTCCTTGCGGTCCGCCTGGACCGCGTCCTCGAGGTTGCCCAGCAGGATGTCCACCTTGGGCGCGATGGACGGCACCTTCGCCGCCATCTTCTCGTTGGAGGGGTCGAAGAAGTGGATCATCCGGGACGGCCGGAACGGGATCTCCCGGACGGGGTCCGGGGCGCCCACGGCCAGGGGGCGGAAGAAGTCCTTCGGAGAGCGCATGGAGAGTCTCCAGGGTGAGGGTTCGGGTGACGTGCTGTCGGCTCTGGGCCACGTACCGCGATCACCCTACGCGCGCTCCCCGCGCAGGTTACCGGCCGGTTGCTGTGCGGTTGGTAACAGCCGTGGCCCCGTCCCGGGAGCCGGTCCGGCCGGGAGGGGCGGCGTGCGGGGGGCCTACTTGGACGCGGAGGGCTTGCGGCCGGTGACACCCAGGTGCACCAGCAGGGCGAGGTTGGGTTTGAGGTCGGCCTGCTTGGCCCCCCAGCTCTGGAACCCCTTCTGGTGGGACGAGATCCCCGCCAGCATCACGACCAGGGCCCCGGCGATCGCACCGGGGTTCACCGACGCGTCCACCTTGCGCTTGGACTGCAGCTGCTTGACCGTTTCCTGCAAGGGGGAGACGACGGCGTTGAGCACCTTCATGCGGATCTTGCCGAACCGCTTGTCGCCCTCCGCCGCGCCGAGTTCCACGACGCGCAGAATGGCGTCGTTCTTCCGCCAGAAGGCGAGGAAACCCTCCACGAGGTCCTCCGCCGCGCTCATGCCGGACTTACCCGCCCAGGAACGGCCCGCGACGATGTCGGTGAGCCCCGAAGCCTCCTTGGCCATCTCGTCGGCGATCTCGAGAACGGCCCCCTCGACATCGGGGAAGTACTGGTAGAACGTGGCGGGGGAGGTACCCGCCATCCGGGCCACGTCGATTACCTTGACGTCCCGGTACGGCGAAGTGGCGAGCATTTCCGCGAGGCAGTCGAGCAGCTTCTGCCGCGTCGCCTGTCCGCGTCGCCCGGCAACACGGCCGTCGACGGTGCGAACTTGTGCTGTCATGCCGTCAGCTTACCGGCGGGTGATCCTGGCGCGATTCGGCGGGATGCAAATGGGGAAGGGACTTCTCCGCCGCGCGCACCGCACTCCCTGTCGCTAGCGTGGACGGCGCGTCACATTACGCTGCTTTCGCGCGCGAGAGGAATCCGCGAACATGCCCGGACACGCATTGGGGGAGCCCTGCTGGGTCGATGCCATGCTCCCCGACCTGGAGGCCGGCAAGCGTTTCTACGGGGAACTCTTCGGCTGGACCTTCGGCGGCGGACGGGCCGAGTACGGTCACTACACGCAGGCATTCCGCGACGGAGAGAATGTGGCGGCGCTCGTTCCCAAGCGCGACGGGCGCATGCCCACGGTCTGGAACGTGTATTTCTGCTCGCCCGATCTCCGGGAGACCGGGGAAGCGATCCGGAGGGCCGGCGGGCACGTACTGATCGGCCCCGCCGAGGTGGACGGATTCGGCACGATGATGACGGCTCAGGATCCCGGCGGGGCCGTATTCGGGGTCTGGCGGGGAAAGGACTGCGCCGGGTTCGGCAGGAAGGGCGAACCCGGTTCGTTCTGCCGGACCGAACTGCTCACCCGGGCGCCCGAGGCGGTCGACCGTTTCTACGGGGAGGTCTTCGGGTTCGAAACGAAACGGCCGGAGGGCGCCGGGGAGTTCGACTTCGCCGAATGGTCCCTGCCCGGGACGGGCGGGGAACCCGTCGCCGGACGCGTGCGCATGGGTTCCGGATTCCCCGCCGAGCTGCCGCCGCACTTCGTCACCTACTTCGCCGTCACCGACTGCGACGCGGCGCTGGAGACCCTGGTCCGGCTCGGCGGCCGGGTCCACCACGGCCCGCTGGACACCCCCTCCGGCCGGTACGCCTCCGTCTCCGACGACCAGGGAGCCGGCTTCGCGGTGGTCGACACCTCCCGCCGCACCGGGGCGGGGCCCTCCTGAGGCGCCGTTCCCCGTCCCGCCGCACCCCGGCCCGCCGTGCCCTGTGCCGTCCCGGGCCGGTTGTCGATTAGCGTTTCCCCAGTAGGCAGCGGTCTCCCCCGCCCCGGGTTCGCACCACGTACTCCCGCCAGGAAGAATCGGTTCACGTACCCCGGAAGTCGGTAGGCGGTGAGACGCTGCACGGGGGACCCGACGCGGAGGTGGCAGGGAAGTGGAGCAGCTGACGCAGCACGACCCGAGACGGATCGGCCCTTTCGAGGTGCTGGGACGTCTCGGCGCCGGCGGCATGGGGCTGGTCTATCTCGCCAGGTCCGCCTCCGGGCGGCGCGTGGCGATCAAGACGGTGCGGGCCGAGCTCGCGGAGGACCAGCTCTTCCGGGTGCGCTTCACCCGCGAGGTGGAGGCGGCCCGCGCGGTCAGCGGCTTCTACACCGCGGCCGTCGTCGACGCCGACCCCCGCGCGGCCGTGCCCTGGCTCGCCACGGCCTACGTGCCCGCGCCCTCCCTCGAGGAGATCGTCAACGAGTCCGGCCCGCTGCCCGCGCAGGCGGTGCGCTGGCTGGCCGCCGGCGTCGCCGAGGCGCTGCAGTCCATCCACAACGCCGGCCTGGTCCACCGCGACCTCAAGCCGTCCAACGTCCTCGTGGTCGAGGACGGCCCCCGGGTCATCGACTTCGGCATCGCCAGCGGCGTGTCCAACACCCGGCTGACGATGACCAACGTCGCCGTCGGCACCCCCGCCTACATGTCGCCGGAACAGGCGCGCGACTCCCGCAGCGTCACCGGCGCCAGCGACATCTTCTCCCTCGCCTCCACCCTGGTCTTCGCCGCGACCGGCCACGCCCCCTACCGGGGCGCCAATCCGGTCGAGACCGTCTTCATGCTGCTGCGCGAGGAACCGGACCTGGCCGGGCTGCCCGGTGAACTGCGCCCGCTGATCGAGTCGTGCATGCAGAAGGAGGCCGACCGGCGGCCCAGCCCGGCCGACCTCCAGGCCACCCTCGCCCCGCACCTGTTCGCCTCGGGCGGCGACGACAGCGGCACGGCCTCCGCCTGGCTGCCCGCCTCCGCCGTCGCGCTGATCGAGGCCCGCAGCGGGCGGCGCGCCCCGGCGGGCGCCGGCCCGGCGGGCCCCCCGCCGCAGCCGCCGCCCCCCGTACCGCCCCGCCCGAACCGGCCCCCGCAGGCCCCGCCGGTGCCGCAGCACGAACCGCACCGGCCGCCGGTGCCGGTCGGCGCGCCGCCGCGGGCCCCGCAGGAGGCCGAGGGCCCGCGCCACGGCCGCCCCCCGCAGACCGCCGCGCACGGCCCGACGGGTGCGCACGGCCCGTCGATCGCGCACGGCCACGGCCCGACGGGTGCGCACGGTTCTGCCGGGGTTGTCCAGTTGACCGGGGCCCACGTGCCGATCGGCCCCGGCCCCCGCGCCGCCGAGAACCCCGCCGACGCCCCCGCCCTCGACGGCGTGGGCTGGGTGCGCCGGGCCGACCTCCAGGCCGGGCCCGCCGCGGCGCCGCCCGCGCCGCACGCGGCCCCCCAGGTGCCGCCGCCCCCGCAGGCGCAGCCCGCGCAGGCGTCCCGTCCGGCCGAGCCGCCCGCCCGCTGGCGCCCGTGGCGCTTCCGCATGTCCAACGACGTGTGGGGCACACCGATCGTCGCCGGGGGACGGCTGTACGTCTCCTCGTTCGAGGTCCACGCCCTGGACGTGGCGACCGGGCGGCGGCAGTTCAAGACCCGCGAGGTCGCCTGGACGATGGCGGTCGAGGCCGGCCGCATCCACGCGTCCGACGGCCCCACCCTGTACGCCCTGGACGCCGCGGACGGGGGCGAGCACTGGCGCGCCGCCGCCGAGGGCTGGGTCTACTCGGTCCAGGTCGCCGACGGCACCGTGTGCACCGGCACCCGCGGCGGCGGGGTCCAGGCGTGGGACGCCGCCACCGGCGAGCTGCGCTGGAGCAGGGGCGGCGCCCAGACCGAGTTCGAGACCCAGGAGTCCGGGCCGTACGCCGTCGGCGGCACCGTCTACTACCGCGGGGGCGGACGGCTGTACGCCGTCGACGCCGTCTCCGGCCGGGACAAGTGGTCGTACCACGTGGGCGAGGAGGGCGCGTCCCGCCCCGTCCTGGCCGACGGCGCCCTCTACGTGACGGCGGGCGCGCGCGTCCTGGCGCTGGACGCGGCCGAGGGCCGGGAGCGCTGGCGCTTCGACGCGCCCGCCGTGGTCTTCTGCCCGCCCGCCCACCGGCCGGGCCCCGGGGTCACCGGCGGCGGCGTCTACTTCGCCGACTACCTCGGCACCGTGTACGCCCTCGACCCGGACACCGGCCGGGACCGCTGGCGGGTGGCCACCGAGAGCCGCCAGAGCATCGAGCCGGTCCTGGTCCACGGCGGCTCCGTGCACCTGGGCTCCGGCCGGGCGCTCTACACGCTGGACGCGGTGACCGGCGCGCCCAAGTGGCGGTTCGCCGCCCAGGGCGAGGTGGTCGGCTCGCCCGTGGTCGCCGACGGGCGCATCCACTTCGGCTCCACGGACCACTGCCTGTACACGGTGGACGCGGCGGGCGGCCAGCTGCGCTGGAAGCTGGAGACCGGCGGGGAGATCACCGGCTCCCCGGTGGCCTCCCACGGCGTCGTCTACGCGTGCAGCAAGGACCGCTGCGTCTACGCGCTCGACGCCGCCAAGGGCACCGGTACCGGCCGCCCCGCGGCCTGACCGCGCAGAGGCGGGCCGCCCGCTCCGGGCCGCCGTTCCCGCCGGGCCCGCCGCCGTTCCTGCGCCGGGGGCCCGAGCCGTCCGAGAGGCTGTCACGGGGCCGTCACGGCCCTGTGACAGCCCCGTGAGAGGCCGGATCACGATCCACCCCCGCTGTTAGCCTGACGCGGTCCTGCCAACAAGCAGCCGTCCCGGGGGTACTTCGGTGATGCACCGTCAACGTCGTCGTCAGCGTCACCGCACGTGCGCGGCCGCCGTTCCCGCGGTCCGGGCCGGGTCCTGAGGCCGGCGGACGGGGCAGGGACGTGAACAAGCACCGGGTCAAGGTCCTCGCGGTCACCGCGGTCGTCATGCTCGCCCTGACCGGCGGGCGCGGCGGAGGGGGCGGGAGCAGCAGCGGCGGCGGCAGCGGGGTGTCCAAGTCCGACGACTCGGACGGCGGAGGCGGCTGCAGCCGCCAGTCCGGCAGCTCCGGCAGCCACCACGACAGCGACGACGACTACGACAGCGACGACTACAACTACGACGACAGTTCCTCGGAGCAGTACGCCGACGCGGAGGCGGAACTGGTCTCCTGCGTCACGAGCGACCAGCCGGCCGCCGGGCGCAGTGCCACGGTCGACGTCCACAATCCCGGCAGCGGCACGCAGACCTACACGGTGGAGGTCGACTTCCTCGCGCCCTCCGACGGCAGGGAGCTGGACACCAACGAGGTCACGGTCGTGGTCGCCGGCGGCGGGACCGAGACGGTCCGGGTCCCCATGGACGACCCTGACGCCTATGTGCCGGGCACGACCTGCGAACTGGACTCGGTGTACTGAGCCGGCACCGGCCGGAACGCGCGACGGCCGCGGTGGCGCCCCCTGCGCCGCCGCGGCCGTCGTGGACCGGCTCCCCCGAGCCGGCCCTCCCCCCTGGCTTTTCCACTCCTGCTCCCCCGAGCAGGCCTGTTCCCCCGAGCAGGCCGTTCCCCCGAACCGGCCTGTTCCCCCGGCCGGCCCGTCCCCCTGGCCGGCTCCGGTGAAGCGGCTCGTTACGGCGTCTCGCCGGTGGCGTGCCAGTCGGCCGGCTTGATGTCGCTGCCGGTGGCGTGCCAGTCCATCGGCTTGATGCCGTCCTCGCCGGTGGTCTCCTGCGCGGGGAGCTCGAGGTCGCCGGTCTCGGGGTCCGGGGTCGTGGTCGTGCTCTTGGTGCTCATGCGTTCCCTCCCGTGGTTCGCCGGGTGCGGCGGTGCAACCCTGGCGAGACTGGTGTGTGATCGTCAACGGATTATGAACGTCCGCTGGACGCGCAGGTCGGACCGGGAGGCGGGGGGTTTCGGACCGCGGTTGTCGACTCCAGCAGCCGGCGCACTTCGCCGACCTCCGGCGCCGAGGTGCGTTCGAGGAGTTCCAGGGCGTCCGTCCAGCAGGCGCGGGCGCGGTCGTGCTGGCCTACGGCGCGCAGGGCGCGGCCGAGGATGACCTGCACGGTTCCCCGGCGCCAGTCGCCCCCGATGTCGCGCAGCAGTTTGAGTGCCTGTTCGGCGTGCGCGGCCGCCTGCCGGGGACGGCCGGCCGCCAGTTGGGAGTGGGCGAGCCGGTAGAAGGTCATGCCCTCCCACAACCGCTGCCGGTTGGCCCGGAAGATGGCGAGCGCCTCGGACTGGCGGTCGACGGCCTCCTCCAGTCGCCCCGCCTCGGCCAGGGCGATGCCCAGGGCGTACAGGCCGTTGCCGAGCCGCAGGGTCACCCCCTGCCGCTGGTAGATGGCCACGCCGGCCTCGGCGGCGGCGACCGCCCTGTCCTTCTGCCCGAGGGAGAGGAGGGCCCGGGACAGGTTGCTCAGGGCGGCCGCCTCGCCGGGCTCGTTGCCGTCGTCGCGGAAGGCGGACAGTGCCCGGTCGAAGTAGTCGGCGGCCTCCTGGTAGCGGCTGCGGTACAGGGCGATGATCCCGCGCAGGTTCGGGGCGTAGGAGCAGGTCACCGGGTCCGTGACGGCCGTCCCGAGGGTCATGGCGTACCGTGCTTCGGCGTCGGCGCCGTCGAACTGGCCGCTCATGCCGAGCGCCTGACCGAGCAGCGACCGGGCCCTGCCCTCCACGAGGCGGTCCCCGGCCGCGTGGGCGGCCTCGACCACGGCGCGCGTGACGTCCTCGTACGCGCGGGCGTGGATTCCCGACTCCATCAGGTCCTGGGCCATCAGGAGCAGGTCGGCCGCCGGCCGCAGCATCGCCCGGTTCTCCGGGGCGGCGGCCTGGCGGGCGGCGGCGAGGAGCCCGGGGGCCTCGGCGAACAGCCAGTCGAGCGCCGAGTCCCGGCAGTCCAGGGGCAGCCCGGGCCGCGACACGGCGGTCAGGTGGTGCGGTGCCCGGTCGCCGGGGCGTTCCAGTTCGTAGGCGCGGGCGGCGGTGGCGAGGCAGAAGTCGAGGAGGCGGGCGAGGGCGGCGGGGGCGGTGCCGGGCGGGTCGTCGCTCTCGGCGCGGCTGCGCGCGTAGAGCCGCACGAGGTCGTGGTAGCGGTAGCGGCCGGGGGCGGCGGACTCCAGGAGGCTGGCGTCGACCAGGGACTCCAGCAGGTCCTCGGCGTCGTCCGGGTCCATGTCGAGGACGGCGGCCGCGGCCGGCAGGGAGATGTCGGGGCCGTCGGGCAGGGACAGCAGCCGGAAGGCGCGGGCCTGGTGCGGTTCCAGCTGCCCGTAGCCGAGCTCGAAGGTGGCGGCGACCGCCAGGTCGCCCACGCGCAGTTCGTCCAGCCGCCGTTTGCCGTCGGCGAGTTTGCGGGCGAGGAAGGAGACCGTCCAGGTGCGGCGGGTGGCCAGCCGGGAGGCGGCGATCCGGATGGCCAGCGGCAGGAAGCCGCAGGCGCCGACGACGTCGAGGGCCGCCTCGCGCTCGCTGGCCACCCGTTCCTCGCCGACGATCCGGGTGAACAGGTCCAGGGCCTCCTCGGGGCTCATCACGTCGAGGTCGACCAGGTGGGCGCTGGCCAGGTCCACCATCCGCACCCGGCTGGTGACCAGCACCGCGCACCCGGCGGCGCCGGGCAGCAGCGGCCGGATCTGGGCCGCGTCGCGGGCGTTGTCGAGGACGGTGAGGACCCGGCGGCCGGCGAGTGCGGAGCGGAACAGCGCCGCGCGGTCCTCCAGGCTGTCGGGGACGGCGGAGTCGGGGGTGCCCAGGGCCCGCAGGAAGGAGGCGAGGACGACCTCCGGCTCGGCCGGCCGCGGGCTGGAGCCCTGCAGGTCGACGTAGAGCTGGCCGTCGGGGAAGTGCTCGCTCGCCTCGTGCGCGACGTGCACCGCCAGCGTCGTCTTGCCCACGCCGCCTATGCCGGCCAGCGCGGAGACGGCCATCACCCGGCCGCCGGCCGTGGACAGCTGCTGCCCCAGCTCGGCGACGAACGCCGCCCGGCCGGTGAAGTCGGCCACGGTGGCGGGCAGCTGGGCGGGGCGCACCCAGGCCGGTCCGCCGCCCTCCGGGGCCTCGGCCGCCGGTGCCTCCTGCGCGGCCAGGGCCGGGTCGGCGCGCAGGATGCGCTGGTGCAGTTCGGTCAGCTCCGGGCCGGGGTCCACGCCGAGCTCGTCGGCGAGCAGCCGGCGGGTGTCGGCGTACAGGCCCAGGGCCTCGGCCTGCCGGCCGCCCCGGTACAGGGCCAGCATCAGCAGGGAGCGCAGCCTCTCGCGCAGCGGGTACTCGGCGGACAGGGCGGTCAGTTCGGAGACCGCCTCGGTGTGGCCGCCCAGTTCCAGGTCCAGCTCCAGGCGGCTCTCCAGCAGTGCCAGGCGCCACTCCGTCAGCCTGCTGCGCTGCCCCTCCATGTAGGGGCCGGGCGTGCCGGCCAGTGCCTCGCCGTCCCACAGGCCCAGTGCTTCCGTCAGCAGTTCGCGGGCGCGGCGGGGGTCCCCGGCGGCCCGGCGCTTCTCCGCCTCCGACGCCAGCACCTCCGCCCGGGCGAGGTCGAGGGCCCCGGGGGCGACGCGCAGCGCGTAGCCGCCCGCCTCGGTGACCAGGGCGGAGGCGCCCAGCACCTTCCTGAGTCTGGAGGCGTAGGTGCGCAGGGTGGCTGTCGCCTGCGACGGCGGTTCCTCGCCCCACATCGCGTCGATCAGCTCCGGGGCGGTGGCCGTCCGCCCTCGGCGCAGCAGCAGCACGGCCAGCATGGCGCGCTGCTGCGGCGAACCCGCGTTGAGCGGGTTCTCGCCGTCCCAGACCCGTACCGGGCCGAGCAGGGCGAAGCGCAGATCCGACGCCGATCCGTCGTTCATCGCAGCCCCCGAGAGTCGCTGGTGCCCTGGACGCCGGGAAATGGTTCGTCCATCAATCGTTCATCGTGTACCGGAACAGTGACGCCTCAGCGCGCGCAGTCAGTTGCGAGCCTGCGCGAGCAGCCTCCCTCTGCTCCTCGCCGACCGTCCAACTCTCACGGAAGACTTCACCGAAAAGCAATGCGTTCCATGCCTCTCATGCCTCGTCGGGCCCGGGCGGCGACCACCGGACGCACGCTCGGCGCACTTCTGCGCCGACGCGCGGCGGAGTCGCCGGACGCGCCCCTTTCCGCCGCCGGCCCGGTTGCCGGCCCCACGGGTGGTGCCGCCACCGGTCCCACCATGATCACCTACGGCGCGCTGGACCTGCGCGCGCGTGCCGTTGCCGCGTTCCTGGGCGCCGTGGTCCCGCCGGGCAGCCGGGTGCTGCTGGCGCACGTGCCCGGGTCCGGGGCCGACTTCGCCGGCGCGCTGTTCGGCTGCTGGTACGCGGGGATGACCGCGGTGCCGCTGCCCGCCGGGGCGCTGGCCGGCGGGGCGCAGCTGCGCGACGCGGTCCGGCGGGCGGCCCCCGAGGCCGTCCTGGCCGCGCCGGCGCTCGCCGCCGTCGTGCGGCACCGGTTCCGCGGGGGCGAGGTGTTCGCCGCCTCCGACGGCAGTGCCGTCGACGGCGAGCCGGTCGGGAGCCTCGCGCGGCGCTGGCTGCCGCTCGGGGTGCTGCCGTCCGCCGACGCCCTCGTGTGCCACACGCCGGAGGGGGACTGCGAGGCGCCCTTCACCCACGCCGACGTCCTGCGGTCGCTGTCCGTGCTGGCGCACACGGCGCGGCAGGGCATGGACCGGGAGCAGACGGACTGGCTGGCGCACGTGCACGGTCTGGGCCTGGTCTGGGAGGCCCTGCTGGCCGTCCACCAGGGGCACGGGCACGGCGGGCCGGTCCGCCCCGCCGCGCCGTGGTGGCCGCCGCGCTGACCGCCCCGGTGGCCGCCGGTGCGGTGGCAGGTGCGGCGGCAGGTCCGCGCCGGCCCGCACAGGCCTGTGCGGGCGGGCCCTGCGGGGCTCCGCGGTCCGCCCGTGCGGGGGGCGGGCGGTGCCCCCGGGGCGGGTGCTTCGTGCCGTTCTGCCGGTGAAAGAGATGTCTTCGGCCATGGGCGCAGAGTGACGGCGGGAAAGTTTCCGAGGGCCTGCGGAGGGGGTTCCTGCGGTTCCCGCACAGGGGGGTTGCCGCGCAGCAGGTCTGTATCCGAAGGTTTACTCTCCGGTTACCCTTGTCTTTCAAGGGGAAATCCGCGAAAGTTCACCTGAACTTAAGGTTTACCGATTGTAGATCGGTCTGATTGATGCGGATATAGCATCACTTAACCTCCGTTCCATGGTTCAGCTCGGCATGCGCCCCAGTGGCGAGTCCGTCCGTACGGGCGGTGACATCAGGTCCAAAGGTCTGGGCGGCAACTCCGTCGGCCTCACCGGCAGCACGGTCATCGGCATCTCCACCGTGGCCCCCGTCTACTGCCTCACCTCCACCCTCGGGCCGACCACTGGCGAGGTGGGCCTTCAGATGCCCGCCGTCTTCATCGCCGGCTTCCTGCCGATGCTCCTCGTGGCCTTCGCCTACCGGGAACTGAACAAGGCGGTCCCGGACTGCGGCACCTCGTTCACCTGGACGGTCAAGGCGTTCGGGCCCCGACTCGGCTGGATGTGCGGCTGGGGTCTGGTCATCGCCACGATCATCGTGCTGTCCAACCTCGCGGGCGTGGCCACGTCCTTCTTCTACCTGATGCTCGGCGAGATCACCGGCAGTGACGCGGTGGCGGCCCTCGACGGCAACAAGGCCGTGCACATCGCCACCACCCTGGTGTTCATCGCCGTCGCCACGGCCATCAGCTACCGCGGCATGACCGCCACCAAGGGCGTCCAGTACGCGCTGGTCGGGCTCCAGCTCGCCGTCCTCGTCCTGTTCGCCGTGATGGCCGTCATGAAGGCCGGCAGCGGGGCGACGACGGGATCGGTCGACTTCTCCTGGACCTGGCTGAACCCGTTCTCCGTGCAGTCCTTCGCGGCCTTCACCGCCGGCCTGTCCCTGTCGATCTTCATGTACTGGGGCTGGGACGCCTGTCTGACGGTCAACGAGGAGACCAGCGGCAGCAGCCGTACGCCGGGCCTGGCCGCGCTGCTGTCCATGCTCGTGATCGTCGGCTCCTACCTGCTGGTCGCCGTCGGCGCCCAGATGTTCGCGGGCCCCGGCGACGAGGGCCTCGGCCTGGCCAACGAGGCCACCGCGGACAACGTCTTCGCCGCGCTGGCCGGCCCGGTGATGGGCCCCGGCCTGGGCGTGCTGCTCTTCCTCGCCGTCGTGTCCAGCGCCGCCGCGAGCCTGCAGACCACCTTCATCCCGGTCGCCCGCACGGTGCTGGCGATGAGCACCTACCGCGCGCTGCCCGCCTCCTACGGCAAGGTCCACCCGAAGTTCCGCACCCCCGGCCGGGCCACCGTCATGGCCGGCGTCGCCACCGGCCTGTTCTACAGCGTGATGACGCTGCTCAGCGAGAACGTCCTCGTCGACACCATCTACGCCCTCGGGCTGATGATCTGCTTCTACTACTCGATCACGGCCTTCGCCTGCGTCTGGTACTTCCGCCACGACCTGCGCCGCTCGGCACGCGACGCGGTCTTCAAGGGCCTCCTCCCGCTGCTCGGCGGCATCCTGCTGGCCGCCGTCTTCGCCAAGACCCTGGTCGACATGTGGGACCCCGCCTACGGCACCGGCAGCTCGGTGTTCGGCATGGGCAGCGTCTTCGTCATCGGCGTCGGGCTGCTCCTGCTCGGCGTGGTGCTGATGCTGGTGATGACCCGCCACAGCCCCGAGTTCTTCCGCGGCGAGGTCCTCACCCGCGACACCCCCGCCCTCGCCGAGTCCGCCCTCACGGAGTCCGCCCTCACGGAGTCCGCCCTCACCGGGACCGTCCCAGCCGGGTCCGCCGCCGAGCCCGTCGCCGCCGACCCGCGCTGAGCCCGCCGCCGGCCCGCCCCCGGGCGAGCGGCGGTGAGGAGGAGCGGCGGTGCGCCCCCCGCACCGCCGCTCCTCCTCGTTCCCGGACACCCGCCGGCAGGCGACGGACGCGCGGCGCGGACGGGCGGCACGGACGCGTGGTGACGACCGGCCCGCCGGCCCGGCGCACCCGTCGGCCCGGCGCACCCGCCGGGCCGGGCGCCCGCCGCCCGTGCGTCCCGCACACCGGAAGGCGCTCCTGACGCTCCCGCGGCCCCCGCATATGCTCGGACGATGGACACCAGCCTGCAGCGACCGGAGGAGCCGGCCCCCACCGCCAACGCGATGCGGCGCGCACTGCGCCGCGCACGGGACGGCGTGGCGCTGGACACCGCGGAGGCGGCCGTGCTGCTGCAGGCCCGCGGCGACGACCTGGCAGACCTGTGCGCCTCCGCCGCCAGGGTCCGCGACGCGGGACTGGAGGCGGCCGGCCGCCCCGGCGTGATCACGTACTCCCGCAAGGTGTTCGTCCCCCTGACCCGGCTGTGCCGGGACCGGTGCCACTACTGCACCTTCGTCACCGTCCCCGGGAAGCTGCGACGGGACGGCCACGGCATGTACCTGTCCCCCGACGAGGTCCTCGACATCGCCCGGCGCGGAGCCGGGGCGGGCTGCAAGGAGGCCCTGTTCACCCTCGGGGACCGCCCCGAGGACCGCTGGCCCGAGGCCCGCGAGTGGCTGGACGCGCACGGCTACGACGACACCCTCGCCTACGTGCGCGCCATGGCCGTCCGGGTCCTGGAGGAGACCGGCCTGCTGCCGCACCTCAACCCCGGCGTGATGACCTGGACCGACCTGCAGCGCCTCAAGCCCGTCTCCCCGTCGATGGGCATGATGCTCGAGACCACCGCGACCCGCCTGTGGTCCGAGCCCGGGGGTCCCCACCACGGCTCCCCGGACAAGGACCCCGCGGTGCGGCTGCGCGTCCTCCAGGACGCCGGCCGGTCCAACGTGCCCTTCACCACCGGCATCCTCATCGGCATCGGCGAGACGTACACCGAGCGGGCCGAGTCGCTGTTCGCGATCCGCAAGGTCGCCCGGCAGTACCACGGCATCCAGGAGGTGATCGTCCAGAACTTCCGGGCCAAGCCCGGCACCGCCATGCGCTCCGTGCCCGACGCCGACCTCGGGGAGCTGGCCGCCGCCGTCGCCGTCGCCCGCCTGCTCCTGGGCCCCTCGGCCCGCGTCCAGGCCCCGCCCAACCTCGTCGGCGACGAGCACGCGCTGATGATCGGCGCCGGCATCGACGACTGGGGCGGCGTCTCCCCGCTCACCCCCGACCACGTCAACCCCGAGCGCCCCTGGCCGCACATCGACGAACTCGCCGACCGCACCGCCCGGTCCGGCTTCGCGCTGCGCGAGCGCCTCACCGTCTACCCGGAGTTCGTCAAGCGCGGCGAACCCTGGCTGGACCCCCGGCTGCTGCCGCACGTGACCGCTCTCGCCGACCCGGAGACCGGGCTGGCCCGCGAGGGCGCCAGGCCCACCGGGCTGCCCTGGCAGGAGCCGGACGAGGTCTTCGCCCCCACCGGCCGCACCGACCTGCACCGCACCGTCGACACCACCGGCCGCACCGCCGACCGCCGCGACGACTTCGACGACGTCTACGGAGACTGGGACGCCCTGCGCGAAGAGGCCGCCGAAGGCTCCGGCACGGGCACCGCCGCCGGCCCCCGGGGCGCGTCCGCCCCGGAACGCCTCGACGCCGACGTGCGCTCCGCCCTCGCCACCGCCGCCGACGACCCGGAACGGCTCACCGACGACCAGGCGCTGGCCCTGCTGCACGCCGACGGCACCGCCCTGGACGAGCTGTGCCGGATCGCCGACGACGTCCGCCGCGACACGGTCGGCGACGAGGTCACCTACATCGTCACCCGCAACATCAACTTCACCAACGTCTGCTACACCGGCTGCCGGTTCTGCGCCTTCGCGCAGCGCCGCACCGACGCCGACGCCTACACCCTGTCCCTGGAGCAGGTCGCCGACCGCGCCCGGCAGGCGTGGGACGTCGGCGCCGTCGAGGTGTGCATGCAGGGCGGCATCCACCCCGACCTGCCCGGCACCGCCTACTTCGACATCGCCCGCGCGGTGAAGGAACGCGTGCCCGGGATGCACGTCCACGCCTTCTCGCCCATGGAGGTCGTCAACGGCGCCACCCGCACCGGCCTGTCGGTCCGCGACTGGCTCCAGCAGGCCAAGGAGGCCGGCCTGGACACCATCCCCGGCACCGCCGCCGAGATCCTCGACGACGAGGTCCGCTGGATCCTCACCAAGGGCAAGCTGCCCGCGGCCACCTGGGTCGAGGTGGTCACCGAGGCCCACCGGCTCGGCATCCGCTCCTCCTCCACGATGATGTACGGCCACGTCGACCGGCCCCACCACTGGCTGGGCCACCTCCGCCTCCTGGACCGCATCCAGCGGGAGACGGGCGGCTTCACCGAGTTCGTCACCCTGCCCTTCGTCCACACCAACGCGCCCGTCTACCTGGCCGGCATCGCCCGCCCCGGGCCGACCGTGCGGGACAACCGCGCCGTGACCGCCATGGCCCGCCTGCTGCTCCACCCGCGCATCCCCAACATCCAGACCAGCTGGGTCAAGCTCGGCACCGAGGGCGCCGCCGAGATGCTCCGCTCGGGCGCCAACGACCTCGGCGGCACCCTGATGGAGGAGACCATCTCCCGGATGGCCGGCTCCTCCTACGGCAGCCACCGCTCGATCCGCGGCCTGGAGGCCGTCGCGGAGGCCGCCGGCCGCCCGTCCCGGCCGCGCACCACCACCTACGGGCAGGTCCCCGCCGAGCGCGTCGCCACGGCCCGCGCCTTCGACGGGCAGCTGCCCGAACTCCTCCCCGTCCTGGACACCTGACCGCCGCCCGCAGGGAGGACGGCCGCCCGCGGGGGCCCGCAGGGGAGGTGGGAGGACAGTCACCCGCAGGGGGGAACGGTCGTCCACAGGGGGGCCGGCTGTCCACAGGTGGAGCGGCCGTTCACCCCGCCGACGGACGCCTCCACTACAGTGCTGGGCACTTGTGGTGAAAGACCGTACGCCGACGAGGGGGACGCCGACGTGACAATGGTGTGGGGCAGGGCGGAGCAGCAGGACTTCCGCAGCCGGGTGCGCGGCTGCATCGTCGGCGGTGCCGTCGGCGACGCGCTGGGCGCCGGCATCGAGTTCGACTCGCTGGACAGGATCCGGGCCGCGCACGGCCCGGCCGGCGTCACCGACTACGTGACCGCCTTCGGCCGCCGCGGCGCGGTCACCGACGACACCCAGATGACGATGTTCACCGTCGAGGGCCTCGTCCGCGCCCATGTCCGCAGGGACACCGGAGACTGGCACCCGCCCACCGACGTGCACCGCGCCTACCTGCGCTGGTACGCCACCCAGAACCACTGGGGCCCCGACGAGCGCACCCCGGACAGCGGATGGCTGGCCCGGGAGGAGTGGCTCTACAGCCGCCGCGCCCCCGGCGGTGCCTGCCTGAGCGGCCTCGAGGACGACCGGATGGGCACCCTCGACGCCCCGAAGAACCCCGGGTCCAAGGGCTGCGGCACGGTCATGCGCTCCGCGCCCTTCGGCCTCCTGGTGGGCTGGGAACCGGCCCTGGTGTTCCAGTTGGCCTCCGAGTGCGCCGTGCTGACGCACGGACACCCCACCGGGCGCCTGGCGGCCGCCGCGTTCGCCGTGATCGTCCACGGCGTGGCCCGCGGCGAGGACCTGGAGACCGCCACCCGGGGCGCACTGGCCCTCGTGGCCGGCCACACCGGCCACGAGGAGACCACCGCGGCCCTGGAGGGCGCCCTGGCCGCCGCCCGTTCCGGACCGCCCACCGCGGAGCGGGTCGAGTCGCTCGGCCTGGGCTGGGTCGCGGAGGAGGCCCTCGCCATCGGCCTGTACTGCGCCCTGGTGGCCGAGGACGTCCGGCACGGGCTGCTGCTCGCGGTGAACCACTCCGGCGACAGCGACTCCACCGGCTCCGTCTGCGGCAACCTGCTGGGCGCCCTCCACGGCGAGACGGCCCTGCCGCCCGCTTGGGTCGCCGAGCTGGAGGGCCGGGGCGCCCTGCTGCAGCTCGCCGACGACTTCGCCATGGAGATGACCCAGGGTGGGGAACTGCACGGCCCCGGAGCCGTCTCGGACGCCTGGACCGCCCGCTACCCCCGATCCTGACCCCGGCGACCCCGGCGGCTTCAGCTCGTCGGCGCCGGACCCCGGCTCCTGCGGGCCGTTCCGGTTCCCGCTCGCGCATTTCGGTCCGCGAGGGAGGGAACCGTTCCGGGCGCTCCGGATGTCCGACATGAGGAAGGCGTAAAGACTGCCGGTTCCCGGCAGTGCGGAACTCCCTCCGGAGCTGCGAGGATCCGCTCCGGCAGGGAAACGCGCGACGAGGGGAGGGGGGTCGGGGTGACACTGTTTCTCGGACTCGGCATCGCCGGGCTCGTCCTGCTGGCACTCGCCCTGGTGTTCGACGGATTCCTCGAAGGCGTCCTGGGCGGGGCCGCGGAGGGAGCCTTCGGCGGTCTGGTGTCGCTGCCCGCGATCGCCGGCTTCGTGTCCATGCTCGGTTTCTGCGCGGCGGCGGTCCAGGGCGCGACCGGCCTCGGCACGACCGCGGCGGTCCTGTCCGGAGTCGTGGCCGGCGTGGTCACGGCCTGGCTGGTCGTGCGGCTCAGCCGGCTGCTGATGCGGGACCAGACCGATCCGGTGCTGCGCAGCGACGACCTCGTGGGCGCGGCCGGCTCGGTGGTCACGCCGATCCCGGCCGGAGGATACGGCGAGGTGATGCTCCACCTCACCGGGCAGCCGGTGAAGTACGCGGCCCGCAGCGCGGAACCGGTGCCCCGGGGCGCGGAGGTGTGGGTCGCGGAGGTGCTGTCCACCACCTCGGTGGAAGTCCGCCCCGTCGAACGCTGAACCGGGGCTGCGCCGCCCCGTCCGCGGCACCGGCCCGGTCCCTCCGCCCGGCCCGGTCCCTCCGCCCGGCCCGGTCCCTCCGCCCGGCCCGGTCCCTCCGTCCGGCCCGTCCGGTCCGCCCGGCCTGTTCGGCCCGTCCGCACAGGCACCCCACCGCGCCGCTCGCCCCGCCCCCACCGCCCGCACCGCCCGACCGTCCCGTTCCTGCTCCAGCCGACAGTCCAACCCCGGCCGGCGGCCCAGCCCCGGCCCGGTACTCCGAATCACCGCAACCAGCCGTCCGCAACGGACGCGCGAGGGGGGACGTGCCCATCATGAGCCCGGTAGCCGCAGCAGTCACCGGAGTCGTCGTACTCCTGGTACTCCTGGCCCTGGTCGTCATCACCCGCTACAAGGTCGCCGGTCCCAGCGAGGCCTTCGTCATCACCGGCCGCCGTGGGAAGCGGACCGTCGACCCGGCCACCGGCCGGGCCACCACCGACAACAGCGGTCAGAAGGTCGTCGTCGGCGGCGGTGTCTTCGTCGTGCCGTTCGTCCAGCAGCGGCACGTGATGGACCTGTCCAGCCGCCACATCCCGGTCGCGGTGCGCGGCGCGGTCACCCTGCGCGGCGTCAAGGTCAACCTGGACGGCGTCGCCATCGTCAAGGTCGGGGGCAACGAGGACTCCATCCGCGCGGCCGCCCAGCGCTTCCTGCAGCAGCAGGAGGGCATCGTCGGATTCACCCAGGAGGTCCTCTCCGGCGCCCTGCGCGCCATCGTCGGCCGCATGTCGGTGGAGGACGTCATCCGCGACCGGGCCGCCTTCGCCAGCCAGGTCGCCGAGGAGGCCGAGGCCAGCCTCTCCGGCCAGGGCCTGGTCCTCGACGCCTTCCAGATCCAGGACATCACCACCGAGGGCAGCTACCTGGAGGACCTGGGCCGCCCCGAGGCCGCCCGCGCCCGCCAGGAGGCGGACATCGCCGAGGCCGTCGCCCGCCGCGCCTCCGAGCAGGCCCGGCTGAAGGCCGAGGAGGAGATCGCGGTCGCCGAGCGGACCCTCTACCTGCGCCAGGCCGAGATCAAGGCGGAGACCGACGCGGCGGCCGCCAAGGCCAACGCGGCCGGCCCGCTGGCCGACGCCGCCCGCCAGCAGGAGGTCCTCGCCGAGCAGGAGAAGGTCGCCCAGCGGCAGGCCGCCCTGACCGACCGCCAGCTCGACACGCAGGTCCGCAAGCCCGCCGACGCCGAGCGCTACCGCGCCGAGCAGGAGGCCGAGGCCCGTCGCATCGCCCTGGTCAAGCAGGCCGAGGCCGAGGCCGAGCGCGACCGGCTCACCGGTGAGGGCGAGAAGCAGCGCCGCGCCGCCCTCGCCGACGCCGTGCGCATCGAGGGAGAGGCGGAGGCGTCCGCCATCGCCGCACGCGGCCGCGCCGAGGCCGAGGCCATGCAGAAGAAGGCCGACGCCTTCGCCCAGTACGGTGACGCGGCCGTCCTGCAGATGCTCACCGAGGTGCTGCCGCAGGTCGTCGCCAAGGCTGCCGAGCCGCTGTCGGCCATCGACAAGCTGACGGTGATCTCCACCGACGGCGCGGGGCGCCTGCCCAAGGCCGTGGCCGACAACGTCACCCAGGGCATGGAGCTGCTCGGCTCCGTCACCGGGGTGGACCTGGCGGACCTGCTCTCCCGCTTCACCGCGCGCGACGGCGCGGGGGAGAGGAACCGCCCGGCGGCCGGCGGCCCCGGGGCCGTCAGCGCCTCCCCGTCCGACTCCGCGGACCCGGACCAGGAGCAGGCACCGCACTCCGGCTCCGGCGGGCGGGTGGAGATCACGGGCTGACCCTGCCGTGACGCCCCCGGGACTGCCCGGGGGCGCTGCCGGAAAGTGCGGCCCGGGCCGCAGGCCAGGGAAACGGGGGAGGGAACGGGGGAACGGGGGACCAGGGCGGGGCGGGCCGGCTACGGGGGTGTCGGCGCGCCCCGCCCTGCCGTACCACCACTGCCGCACCGGCCGTCCCGGCCCGCCGGGACATTCGCCGTCGCGGCCCGCCGGAACAGCGCTCCCTCACAGCTCCTTGGTCGGCCAGTCCAGCAGACGGGCCCCTATCACCGCGGTCTGCAGCGTGTAACGCTGCATCGAGTCCCCCGGATCCGCACCGGTGAGCCGGTGCACCCGCTCCAGCCGGTAGGTCAGGGCCCGGACGCTCAGACCGATCCGGCGGGCGGCCTCGGCCGACACGCATCCCGAGGCGAAGTAGGCGTCCAGGGTGTCCAGCAGCGGCCCGGCCCCGCCCCGCGCCTGGGCCAACGGCCCCAGCACGGTGCGCACCAGGTCGGCCAGGGCCTCCCGGTCCCGGCTCAGCACGGGGAAGACCAGCAGGTCGGACGCCCACAGCACCGGCGTGTCCAGGCCCATGGTCCGGGCCAGTTCCAGGGCGCCCAGCGCCTCCTCGTAGCTGTGCACGACACCGCCCGGGCCCGGATGCGGCCGGCCGACGGCCACCCGGCAGTCCGCGCCGCCCGTCGCGGCCCGCACCTGCTCGGCGAAGTACCGCACGACGTCGTCCTGGTCGTCGGGGGCGATGCACACCAGCCGGCCGCCCTTGGTGGTCAGCAGCACCCGCCGCTCGCCGAACCGGCCGGTCAGCGCGCTCTCCACCCTGCGGGTCACCGGATGGATGTCGTCGAAGAGCTCGGGGCCCCGGGCCACGGCCGCCACGTGGGACCGGGCCAGCCTCAGCCCGAACCGCACCGCGCGGGCGGACAGATGGCCCAGGTCGCTGCGCCCGTACAGCAGGTCGTCGATGAACTCCCGGCGGTCCGCCGCTTCCTGGCGCACCGCAAGGAGCTGTGCCCGCTCGTAGCCGGCGGCCACGGCGTCCACCACCTGTTCCACGGCCCGCAGCACGCTCTCCCCGGCCGCCCGCACCTCCCGCGCCCCCGCCGCACCCGACATGCCGGGCAGGTCCGGCCACGCGGAGCGGGTCTGCTCCAGGATGCGGCCGACGAGCGGGCGCAGCCCGTACCCCCGCCGTGCGGCGTCCTCCCCCAGGTCCTTGCGGGCCTCCAGTTCCTCGCGCCGCGGGAGACGCCCGGTCGTGGAGACCTCGGCGAGCATCTCCACGTAGCCGTCCAGGTATTCCTCGGGTATCGGCTGCCGGCCCACGTACCGCTCCCTCACTGTCTCGTGTGCGGTACAAGGTACTCAGACGTTCCGCGCGGCCCGGCCCCGCCTGCCGCACCGGCCCCGTTCGTCGCACCGGCCCCGTTCGTCGCACCGGCCCCGTTCGTCGCACCGGCTCCACCTGTCGCACCGGCCTCCTGCCGGTCTGCCCCGGTGCGCCCGTGCGCGGACACGAAAGAGCCCCCTCGGCAGGGACGGCGTATCCCGACGAGAGGGCTCTGGACCTGGTGGTCCGGGCCGGTGCGCGGCCTTCCGGATTCCGGGAGGGGGACGGGGCTCAGACGTTCCCGAAAGCACCGCCGGTCACGTCCGCGACGAACGCGGACCATGCTTCGGCGGAGAAGCTGAGCGCCGGGCCGCCGGGGTTCTTGGAGTCCCGGACGGCGATCGACGTCGGGGAGGGCGTCGCCACCTCGACGCACTGCCCGTTGGCGCCCGAGTAGGACGACTTCTTCCACGCCAGTCCGCCGAACCCTGCGGAGTCCTGCCTGGTCATCATGATCACTCCGACTTCTGCGCGAGTCCGCACGATGTGCTCCGCGGCACCCGGAGGGACAGCGCCGTCTCCGCACCGACCTGCTGCATCGTGCTGTCGTGGGCCGCAACGTGCTGCGGTCCTATGGTCATGACGTTACTCGTCAACTTCACGCTGGAGAGCGGATGTTCACCCGTCTGACTGGCATATTCCAGAAATACGGACAGCGGTGGGGGCAAGGGGTGTACGGTGTCCCGCCCCTGCCCCCGGCCTCTCGGCCCGTACCGCTCCGACAGGCCCCCGCGCCGGCTCCTCATGGCGCCGACGCCCCGCGGCACCGGCCCCTCGCGCCCCCGCACCGACTGCCGTCCCCGAACCGGCCGCCGCCCCGCGTCGACCACCGCGCGGAACCGGCCGTCGCACGGCACAGGAAGGGCGCCTTCCCGTTCTCGCCGGGAAGGCGCCCTCGGAAACCGGGGGACAGCGACGCCGGGACGTCAGCGCGCGTACTCCTTGGCGACCTGGACGATCTTCTCCCTCGTCTGCTCCGGGCTCAGCGCCAGGGCCCGCAGGTGCTCGTACATCACCGTGTACAGCCGGACGTCCGGCTCCTTCTCCAGGTAGAGGTCGCTGGTGACGCCCTCCAGGTACACCACGCTGGAGTCGGCGTCGTCGTGGAACTCCAGGATCGAGAAGGTCCCGGACATCCCCGGGTGCGCGCCGATCTCGTACGGCAGCACCTGGACGGTCACGTGCGGCCAGGTGCTCAGCTCCGCCAGGTGGTCCAGCTGCTCGCGCATTATCGCCCGGTTCCCCACCACCCGGCGCAGCGCGGACTCGTCGATGACGGCCCAGAAGCGCAGCGGCGACTCGGCGTCGGATATGCGCACCTGGCGCTTGAGCCGCACCTCCGTCCGCTTCTCCACCTCGGCAGGGGTGGCCTCCGGCTGCCCGCCGGAGATCGCGGCCTCCGCGTAGGCGCGGGTCTGCAGCAGCCCCGGGATGATCAGCGACTCGTAGTTGCGGACCGAGGCGGCCTCCGCCTCCAGTCCGATGTAGACGCTGTACGGGATGTCGCCGAAGGCGTGCCACCAGCCGCGCTGCCGGGACTCCTTGGCCATCGTCATCAGCGACTCGACGACCCGCTCGTCCTGCACCTCGTAGACCTGGCACAGGTCGCGCACGTCGCGCTGGCTGATGCTGCGCCGGCCGTTCTCCAGCCGGCTGATCTTGGACTGCGAGACCAGGAGCCGCGTGGCCACCTCTTCGGCGGTCATGCCCTTCGCCTCGCGCAGTTTGCGCAACTCCGAGCCGAGTCGACGGCGTCTGACGGTCGGATTGACATTGGCGGCCACGGGAAGCGCACCTCCGGATTCCAGTGTTCCAGCACATTTCCGCTGGCTTGCAGCCTCCCACCGACGATCGGTCCTCCGCCGGGAAACCGCCGGACAGCAACCGACCAGCGGCCCGCAGGGCCCGGCCGTGGCGGCCCGCGGGCCCGGCCGTCCGGCCGTCCGTCCGGCCGTCCGTCCGGCCACGACGGTGCCGGCCCGGCGGCCGCGGCGGACGTCCCGCGGCAGGCGTGCAGGGACAGCTGCGCGGGGTGGGGCACCGGTGTCGGCCGGTGCCCCACCCCGCGCAGACTCGCTGTGGGCCCTGGCCCACGGTCCAGCTTCTAGCTCGCCGCGACCCGGGCCATTCCGCGACCCGTGGACCGCGGCGGGGCGGTCCGCGAGGGCGCGGTCCGCCCTCCGCCGGCATGCCGGCCGCGCGGCGCGGCCGCCGCGCCGTTCTGCACGTCCATGACGGCGTGCGCCACCATCCCGCCCATCGGGTCGTACCTGATGAGGTCGCGCAACCTGGAGCGGGACGACCGCCCTTCGTTGCCCGGGTACAGGTGCTTGCCGAGTCCCACCGAGTGGGCGAGCGCGGCGAGCGCCGCGGTCCGCGGGTCCGGCGGTACGCCGGTGCGGATCGCACTGTCCAGCCTGGTCTTGATCTCGCGGCTGACCGAACTGTCCGACGCCTGGTACCTGGTCGTCGGCAGCACCCCGCACATCTGGCTCTCCACGGCATGCACCATGCCGCAGCGCTCCAGGTGCGCGAGGTAGGTCTGGCGCAGGCCCAGCCTGGGCCCGCCGATCCAGTGGACCGCGCGTACTGCACTGCCGCGTCGGCGCAGCAGTTCCAATGCGGTGTCCAAGGTCGGATCACCGGTCGGCCGTGGTACCACCACGGCGATACGATCCCCGTCTGGGGCTATTCGCCCGGCCAGCGCCAACTCGACGAGTTGTGCGCCGGCCAGGCCGAGGTCGAGCGACTGCGGCTGTGCCGTGGTACCCGTGGCCGGGTCCAAGGCCAGCAGCAGAAGCTCCTCCGGAATTGATCTGCGGCTCCTGCCCATCCATGCCTCCCCGCGTGGATGCATGACAGGGTGACCCCTCTCACACCCGGCTGTCGAGAGTGCCTAGGTTCTTTGTGAGGGAACCAACAGGTATGTCGTTCTCGTCCAGCAGGTGGGTGAGGTGTCGGCGCGGGTCGGCGGAGACACCGGTCAGGCCCTCACGGGACACTGGACAGCAGCGGGGCGACGCAGACGCGCGTCCCGTCCGATGTGCGCATTTCTGCAGGAGGTTTGGGTGGCGGGCAAGTCCCCCGGCAGGGCGGATCAGCAGAAGTCGTCGGGGGAGACGGCGGAGGAGCCGAAGGATCCCCGACTCGAGGCCTTCCGCGAGCCGGACGAGGGTGAGGAAGCGACCGGCACGGCGACCCTCCACCTGAGGGCCTCGGCCCCGGACGGGGCGGCGCCCGCGGACACGGTGCCGGCGCAGGCGTCGTCCGCGGACGACGAGGCGGACCGGGGAACGGGCCGCGGGGCCGACGACGAGACCTCCGGCGTCGACGCCCCGTCCGGAAAACCCGCGCCGGGCGACGCGGACCCGTCGGACGCCGCGGACGGAGAGCGCGCGGCCGACGTGCCGGACGAACCCGAGCCGGACACGACCGGGTCGGATGCCGCTGAGTCGGACGCCGCCCCGACGGCCGGTGCCGACGAGACCGGGGCCGACGAGACCGGGGCCGACGACGAGAGCGAGCCGGGGGCCGCAGCGGAGGCCAAGGGCGACAGCGGTACCGCCGATGCCGCCCCCGCGCCGTCACCGGCGCACCAGAAGGCCACAGGCGGCCCGGAGAAGGCCTTGAAGGGCGAAGACGCACCCGAGGTCGGGGAGGGCGCCAAAAGGGCCTCAGAAGGCGACGGAGGCTCCTCGGAGGGCAGGTCGACCGCCGATGCGGACGACGCCGAGGAGAAGCCTGTCCCCGCGGCTCCCGCAACGATGCAGTTGAGGATCCCGCCCCGGGAGGAGTCTGCCTCCGGGAGCCCCCGAGATGCCTCTGCCTCCGACGCGGAGGGAGCTGCGGACCCGGAGACGGACGCGGACGACCCGGCCCCGGCCCCGGCTCCGGCCGCGACCGGTCCGGACGAGGTGGAGGCCGAGAAGGCCGCCGTCGAGACGGATGACGCGGACACCTTCACGGCCTCCCCGTCCGGTTCGGCCAACAAGTCCGACAAGGCCGACAATTCAGGCAAGGTAGAGGAGGGTGCTGCCGACGAGTCGTCGGCCAAGGCTGCGGCCACCTCCGCCGAGAAGCCTGCAGTTGCCGAAAAGGCAAAATCCGGATCGAAAGCCGACAAGGCCGACGAACCCTCTGGTGACCCCGAGGCGAAGGACGCTCCCGCGAAGGGCGAGTCCGACCCCGTCTCGGACAGGTCCGGCCCGGGCCAGACGAAGCCTGCCCCGACGTGGGCCAAGGCTGCCGCCGCTCCGGCCGGGACCAAGGCCGGACCCGGCGCCGAGGCCAAGACCGGCACCAAGGGCGGCACCGAAGCCAAGGGCGGTCCCGAGGCCAAGGGCGGTGCCGGGGCGGCCCCGGCCATCGTCCACCCCGCGCCGAGGGCGTCGGAGCCCCCGCCCGTGGAGCGCACCAGGCAGCAGCCGCTGCCGCCCGTTCCCGGTGCGCCCCTGCAGTTGCTGGCCGAGCTGACCAACACTCCGCCGCCGCCGGAGACCCCGCTGCGCACGTTCGTGCGCCGGGTCAAGATCTGGACTCCGCTGGTCCTGCTGCTCGTGCTGCTCATCGGCGTGGCCCAGATGCTCCGCCCGCTGCCGCAGCCCGCCCTGACGCTCACCGCCGCCGACTCCTACACCTTCGAGGGCGGAAAACCGTCGATCCCCTGGCCGGACTCCGGCCAGGCGGCGCTCGACGTCGAGGGGCTGGGCACTTTCGGCAGCAGCGGTGAGCAGAAGCCGGTGCCGATCGCCAGTGTGGCGAAGACGATGACGGCCTACGTCATCCTCAAGGACCGCCCGATCAAGCCCGGTTCCAAGGGTGCGATGCTCACCATGGACAAGCAGGCGGCAGAGGACTCCGGCCTGAGCTCCGAGGGCGAGTCGACGATCAACGTCACCGAGGGTCAGAAGATCAGCCAGTACGAGGCACTGGAAGACCTGATGATCGCCTCGGCCAACAACATCGCCCGTTACCTGGCGCGTTGGGACGCCGGTTCCGAGGAGGCCTTCGTCAAGAAGATGAACGAGGCGGCCGCGGAAATCGGCATGGAGGACACGACCTACACGGACCCGAGCGGCCTGAAGTCGACGACCGTCAGCACGGCCGTCGACCAGGTGAAGCTGGCCAAGAAGGTCATGGACTTCCCCGTCTTCCGGGAGATCGTGGACAAGGGCTCCTACACCCCGTCCGGCTACAACTCCGTCCAGTACAACTGGAACACCCTGATCAACGACCCGGGTGTGAACGGCATCAAGACCGGCTCCAGCACCGCCGCCGGCGGAAACCTCCTGTTCTCGGCGAAGCAGCCGGTCGACGGGACCGAGCAGCTGATCGTGGGTGCGGTCCTCGGCCAGTACGACACCCCGATCCTCGGCTCGGCGATCAACGCCAGCCGTGAGCTGATCAAGACCGGCCAGGAGGCCCTGACCTCCGCCGCGATCCTGAAGAAGGGCGACGTCGTCGGCTACGTCGACGACGGCCTCGGCGGACGGACGCCCGTCGTGGTGACGAAGGACGTCAGCGCGGTCGGCTGGCCGGGCCTGGAGGTGAAGATCGCCGCCGAGGAGTCCGAGAAGGGCGTGCCGGGCACGGCGAAGGCCGGCACGAAGGTCGGCACGCTCACGGTCGGCGACGGCCCCGGACAGGTCAAGGTCCCCGTGGCCCTGGAGACGGCCTTGGAGGAGCCCTCCATCGGCGCCCGTCTGACCCGGATCCTCTGACCGGTTCCCGTTCGGTCGACCTGCGGCCCCGGCGCTCCACGAGCGCCGGGGCCGCCCCGTTCCTGGCCCGCCCACCGCCCGTCATCCGTTCCGGCAGGCGTCCCGCCGGACCCGGTCCCCCCGGAACCGATTCCACGATTTCGTGGCGGTCGGGTCCGTATCGGCGATATTGAGCGTGGGAGTTCATTGAGTCGGTGCTGCGGCGACGGGTGGCCCGTCCAGAGGAGCGGGCGCCGACCGCAGAGCCTTGCGAGCCGGTCGGCGAGGTCCTCCGGGGCCACGCCCGGCTCCGGAGGCTCCACCGCAACTACGAGAAACTGTTTGGGCTGTCACGGTTGACGATCCGACAGGCCATGGTGGACTCGAACACCCTGCCTGGCGTCGGCTCGGACGGAACCGGGCATTACCTCCGCTCGAAACCGCTCGCGGCAGCCTGAACCGGCACCGAGCACCCTCTCAGAAGCCCTCGACAGCCGTCAGCGCGAACGTCAAGGGCAGAGTGACGCCGGCGAGTGCGGCTGCCGTCGCAGACATTCCCGCACGGATCTCCCGCTTGCCCCGGAAGCCCAAATAAGCAGCGACCAAAGGAAAGATGCAGCACACAAGGAAGCTGAAGTGCCAGCCTTCTTCCTTGATGAAGAAAACCATGCCGGCCAAGCAGACTGGAACCGACCCGAGGCTCAGGGCACGGCAACGAGTGAGGAAGAGATCGAGCTGGTCGATCCCGTCGAAGAATCCCATTGATTCGGACCGCCTTTTTCTCTATACCGCTTGGTGGTCGTAGCCGCCGGTGCCTACCTCGGGGAATCCGTCCGCCGCCGAGAAGCCGTTGACAGCGGCGGACATGGTCAAGCCGAGCGCGCTGAGTGCCGCCGCAACCATGTCGAATGCCTTGGCCGCCTCGCCCCACATCTGCATGATCCGGATGGCTTGTGCCGCGGCCAGGGCGAACAAGGCCACCGATGCAGCCTGCCCCCCGACGGGAATCACGTTGACGGCCTGCGCCGCGGCCAGGTTGATCAACCAGATGACGAGCCAGTCGCAGAACATCACCAGGAACGATTTGAGGAACTCGGCGAACTGGAAAGCCAGTTGTGCCGCCTGTGCGTAACACTCCTGCAATGATTCGAATGTTTTTTTGATTTCACTCAGCTTATTGCTGAATTCATCGAAATACACGGCGGCTGCATCGGCGGCGTTGCCGCGCCAGGTGAGACCGATGTTCCGGTTGCCTTTATTTAAATTAGCAGCCGCTGTATCGCAGAATGATGCGAGGTTCCCCCATGTTTCGGCGCATTCATTGTACTTGTTCCAGTCTCCGAAAACCCAATTCGTCACGGTGGCGAAGGGGTCGAAGCCGAACAGCAGCTTGGATGCCTCTACTGCCATTGCCGAGGGGCTGCCCAGGTCGAGGGCGCTGCCGAGCGTTTTCTGTACCGGATTCATTCCGTACTCGTCCGCATGGCCCGACGCGTAATTTGCGAAGGGGTTATTACTATCCCCGTCCGGCTTCTTCAGATGGTTCGTCGCGTCGCTGTTGTCGGAGAAATCTTGCGGGTCGCCCTCGGGGCTGCTGGCTGGCGCCTTGGAGCCCTGGTGCAAGGAATCAATTCTGGCAGCCTCGTTCCTGTCCGTCTCCCGGTAATAATCGGCTGAGCGCTCCAGTTCCTTCTTGGATGACTCCAGAACTTTCTGAACCTTCTCCAGGGATTTCTTGGCCTCGTGCACGTAACTGTCATGATCACCCGCGACGAGGTCCCACAGATCTCCACCCCCTGACTTCTCGATCTGTGCGTAATTATTTGTGTACGAGATGGCCTGCGCGCTGCCGTCCGCCGCGCGTCCCACCAACTTCGAAAAGCTGTCGATCGCACCGGGTTCTACGCGGAAATTCAAATTCTCCCCCGAATGAACTCATTCCTCAGCCGCCCGGCCGGTGGGGCTGTTCAGTACAAGGACCAGTCGCGGCCGTCGTGACGTGTCTTTTCGCCCGGACGGTTTGGAGCATCTGCGCGCCGCTCATCATCGAGTTGCTGTTGCTCCTTCGCGAGCAGGTGTTCCCCCTCTGCAGCGAGTGCGTCGCGCTCACTGTCGGACATGGAGGCCCACTTCTCGGCGAGCGGGGCCGACTGCTCCACCGCCTGTTCGGCGTAAGCCGACACGTTGGCTGCATCACGCAGTCCCGTGCGTCCGGAGAGCACACCCTGTGCCATCTCCTTGAGCGCGTCTCCCCCCAAGCCCGAGGCGAGGTGCTCCAAGGACCGTCGCAGGATTTTTGCCTGGGCCGGGTCATGCTGGGTCATTTCCAGGAACTCGGAGTCGTCCACCGGCTTGTGAGGGTGCTTGGAGGTGCTGCCCACGGGTACCCCTTCAAGTAGGTCTGACCTGTTTGGCCCAGCGTCAGCCTACTGACCGTCCGGGTCCTGCCGGCGCCATTACCGGCAAGATGCGCCTCACCGCGTCGGTCCGGGAGTCGCCCCGTGTGTCGAAGCGGGCTACGACGGGAGCCTTGTCAGGAGGGTGCCGTCCGTCATGCGCGACCCCGCCGTGCCGCATAGCGCTGCCGGTCGGCACATCCACAGGCAATGCCGTCACTGATCACTCCAGCACGTCCCCACTCCCATCCGCTATTCTGTCCTCGGCACCTCTCCCAGCCGTACCCAGGAGGAGTCGGGGACAGTACATGCAACCCCGCCGTCTGAGGCCGAGAGTCGGGCGCCACCGACGTGCAGTGATCTTTGGAAGAGGCTCCCGGCGGAGGTTCCTCCAAGGTTCTCCACACGTCCCGCCTCAGTAGCTCAGGGGATAGAGCACCGCTCTCCTAAAGCGGGTGTCGCAGGTTCGAATCCTGCCTGGGGCACACAGTCCGACCAGCACGAAGCCCCGGCCCGATCAGGGTCCGGGGCTTTTCCGTGCCGCCTGACATCCACAGGTGACATCAACGGCGGCGTCTGAGCAGCCGGTCCATGTGGCTGATCGCCTCCCGCTGCGTGTCCTGGACCACGTGCGTGTACACGTCCATGGTGATGCTGATCTGGCTGTGGCCCAGGATCTCCATCACCACCCGGGGTGCCACCCCGGCAGCGGTCAGCAGCGTCGCGCAGCCGTGCCGGGCGTCGTGCAGCCGGATGACCCGAAGGCCGGCGTTCTCGGCGACCCGGGTGAACGAGCGGTACAGGTTCCGCGGCTCGACCGGACGGCCGGTGCGGGTGGTGAACACGTATCCCGACTCCTGCCAGGCCGCCCCCGCGCGCTCACGAGCAGCCGCCTGCCGCATCCGGTGCCACCGCAGGGGAGCGACGCACATCGCCGGGAGGGGCACCACTCGGCGGCGCCGGCCTTTCGGGTCGTCGTCGTAGAGCACGCCCCGACGGCGCTGCGTCTGACCCTGCACGGCCAGGACGCGGTTCTCCAGGTCGATGTTCTCCCAGCGCAGGCCCACGATCTCCCCGCGCCGCAGTCCCATGGCGATGGCCAGGACGAACGCCGCGTACAGCGGATCGGTCCGGGCGGCGGCGAGGAACGTCAGCGTCTCGTCCAGGGACCAGGGCGACAGCTCCCTGGAACGGGGTCGGGGAGGCTCCACCAGCTTCGCCACGTTGCGGGTGATCAGCTCTTCCCGGCAGGCGGCCGAGAGCGCGGTGCGCAGCACGCGGTGGGACTCCTTGGCAGTGGCCGGCGTCGTCCGCTTCTCCACGGCGGTGAGGAAGCGGCGCACGTCGGCCACGCCCAGCGACTCCAGCCGCTTGGAGCCGAGCAGCGGCACGAGGTAGAGCCGCACGTGCGATTCGTACTTGTCGTAGGTGCTCAGCTTCCGCCGTGGCCGTACGACCTGCTCCAGCCAGTACGGCAGCCACTCGGAGAGCTTGGCCGAGCGGGTGGGGGTGGGGATGCCGTTGCGGTCGCGGGCGAGCAGTTCGTGGCGCTTGCGGTCGCACTCGTCCCAGGTCTTGCCGTAGGCGAACTTGCGGGCGCGGGTGCCGTCGGGCTGGAGGACGTACACGGCGGCCTGGTAGCGGCCGTCGGCGCGCTTGGTGATGGTGCCGGCGCCGTTGGGGTTGCGCTTGCGCTTGGGGGCCATCAGGCAGCCGCCTCCAGTTCTCGGGAGATGTATTCGCGCACGGCCCGGGCCGGGATGCGGCGACAGCGGCCGATGGTGATCGAGGGCAGGCGGTGGGAGCGGATCAGGTCGTAGACGGTGGAGCGGCCCAGGCGCAGACGGGCCATCACCTCCGGCACGGTCAGCAGCTCGTCGTCATGCACGGGTGGGCTCTCCTTCGGTTCCGGGTGCGGGTGCGGTGGAGGCGGCGAGCCAGGCTTCGCCGGGGGTCAGGCCGGTGCCGGCGAAGACCCAGTGCGCCAGGACGTAGGTGGTCTCCTCGTCCTCCTCGGCCGGGCGCTGTGTGCCGTCGAGGGCGGCGAGGGCCTGGGCGCGGCGCCATTGGGCGCGGGCGTCGCGGAGGGCGCCGAGGGTGGTGGAGTAGCGGCGGGTCTTGGTGGAGAAGTGGCCGCGGAAGCCGAGCATGTGGGCCCAGGCCCGCAGGCGGAGGTGTTCGAGGTCCTTGCGGGCGCCGAGGGCCCAGGCGGTGCGGATCATCCGCCGGGCGTGGTCGGTGATCTCTGCCTGTGCGAGTTCGGCGAGGAGCTTCAGCGGCCGGTCCAGGGTGCCGGTCGCCGTCTCGGCGCCCTTGGTGGCGTACTTGGCGATGTAGGCGGCAACGGCCCGGTCGGTCAGGTCGGCCGCGCCGTCGAGGTCGGTGCCCCGGATGGTGCGTACGTCCAGCTGGCGGCCGAAGGCGAAGGTGTGGGCGCGGCCGTCGACGACCGGGCCGGGTACTTCGGCGGTTGCGGCGGCGGCGCGGACGGCGTCGGTCAGCAGCTCGGCGGTGGCCCAGGCCGGGGGCGGTGCGTCGCCGCCGGAGGGGCCGTCGAGGCGGATCACGGCGTGGAAGTGGACCGCGCCGCGCTTTTGGTACTCGGCGACCTTGGCGAACGAGACGCGGGCGTGTTCGGCGAACTCCCGCTGCGGCAGGCCGGCCCGCTTGGCGACCTCCCGGCGCAGGTAGATGGAGAACCGGCGCCACAGCGCTCCGGCGTGCGCGTTCCACAGCACCGCGGCTTCGTAGTCGTAGGTGTTCGGGTCCAGGGGTGTGCCGAGGACGTCGTCCTCCTGGCCGTGGAGGACGCCGCAGCGGCAGCGGCGGACGGTGCAGCCCGGGCCGGTGGGCCGGTTGTGGACCGGGCCGAAGCCGGGGGCGGTGAAGGTGGCGAACACTCGAGGGTGGGCCGCCACGGTTTCGGGGATGCCTTTGCCGCCGCGCAGTCCGGCGGTGACCAGGTGGAAGGTGTCGCGGCGGTAGACCTCCGCGCAGGCCGGGCAGCGGGTGGCCCGGCGGTTGTTGCAGCGCACCAGCAGGTGGCCGGCGGGAAGGTCGGTGGCCTGGAGGTGGTGCAGGATGCGGCCGATCTCTCCGGTGCGGGTGTTCACCGCGTGCTCGGTGCGGTGGCCGTCCAGCCGCACGGGACGGGTGCAGCCGCCGAGGCCGGACAGTTGCCGCAGCAGTGCGGGCATGGTGCCGAGCGAGGCCAGCATGCCGAGTTCGGGCAGCGGGGGAGGGGTGGTGCGGGTGATGATGGCTTCCTCCTTTTCGGCTTAGGTCGAGAGGGAGTGCGCTCCCGGGGCGGCGGATGCTTGGCGGTATCGAGGCCGCCCCGGGAGCGATCTGTTCAGTGGTGGTGGCGCTGGTCGCGCAGCGGCGAGCGCAGGACCACGGCGGCGACCGCGACGGAGACGGCCGTGGCGGCGACGGCGGTCAGCAGTGCGGTGAGGACCACGCCGCCCGCTATCACGGCAATCACCGCGCCGGCCCCCACGCCCAGCGACGGAGTCAGGCGGCGTACGGGAGTGGGCGGGGCGTCGTGTCGGCAGGAGCAGGTCGGGGCGGGGCCGTGCTGGACCGGCAGGGCCGGAACCGTGGGGTGGTGGACGGTCGAGGGCGAGGGCATTTCCGGGAGCTTGGGACGGAACACGAGCGGTCTCCTCTCAGCTACTCGTCTAGTCGTGTGTGCCGTTGACGATCTCGACTCCGGACCGGGTGCCGGATTCGATCGCCGGGGCGAGGAAGGTGTGGGAGAGCCAGAAGCCGAAGAGAGCGATCACGACGGCGACCCACATGCGGACGCCGAGGAACTTGGTTGCGGCCCAGGCGACGATGCCCAGGACCAGGACGAGCGGCAGGCTGACGGTCACGGGGAGCAGGTCCTCTCAGCGGACGGGGCAACGGTGGGTGCGGGCGGCCAGCTCGGCCGCGGCGCGGGAGTCGTACTCGGCGGAGAAGCCGCAGCGCGGGGCGGTACAGGCGGCCGTGTGCCTCTCCCGGCCCCGGCCGTCGTAGGCAGTGCCGACCTGGACGGGACCGATGCGCAGCAGCCGGCGGAAGCGACGGAAGACGGACATGGGCAGTTCTCCTTGTCAGATCTGGGCGGCGATGGCTTCGGCGAGCGGTTCCGGGACGCCGAGGCGAGCGCGCAGGGTCGGGGTGTCGATGGGCGAGCCGGTCCGGGCGCGGTGGCCGTCAGCCACCTTCCGGGCGTGCTCGACCAGGGCGACCGGAACCCGCACCGCCGGGCGGGAGGGCTCAGGGGTCGGTTCCGGGACCGCTTCCGGTTCGGCCGTCTGCGGTTCGGGCTCGGGTAATTCGGGCGCCGGAGGCCCGGCGGCCTTCGAGGCCAGTACTGGGACGGGCTCCCGGACCGGGTGGGCCGACTCGACCGGGGCCGGCTCCGGCACCGGGGCGGGGAGCACGGGGGCCGACGGGATGGGCTGTGATGCGGACTTGGCGAGTGCGGGAGCGGTCGCGCTGTGGGCGAGGAGGCTGCCGCCGAGGAAGGCCAGGGCGGGCCATCCGGCGACCAGGATCCGCAGCCAGGCCGGGACGTGGTTCAGGTCGAGCAGCCCGGCGGTGGCCACGTTGGCGCCCAGGGAGGCCGCGAGGGCGATGAGGAACCAGCACCAGGCGGCGGCCCGGTCGGTGCCCGAGCGCAGCCGCCGCCAGGCGGCGACCATGAGCAGGTCGACCGAGACCGGGTAGGCCCAGGCCTTCCAGCCTTCCTGCCCGGCCGCGTGGGCGAGGTCGTGCAGGTGGGCGAAGGACAGCGCGGCGGCGATGGCCGCTTGGACGAGCACCGCGTCGACGCGGGCCAGGAGAGCGCGCATGGCTGGGGTGTCCTTCCTGTCAGTCGGCGCTCTTGAGCGCGTCGGCCCGGGCGCGGGCGTCGGCGGCGACCTCGGCCGCTTCGGTGTCGTCGGGCCGGTCGGCGGCGATGCGCTCCAGCAAGTCCGCCTTGCGGTTCATCAGTTCGGTCCGGTCGCCGATCCCGCGGCGGCGGTGGGCGGCCAGGTCGGCGAGGAAGGCGGACACCTCGGAGAGGGAGGGGCGGGACATGGCAGTCCTTCCGTGATCAGGCATGGCGGGGGTAGGGACGTGGCGCGAGGCGGTCGCGCCGACCGTGGAACGGGAAGGGCTCAGCCGGTCGCCGGGCGCGGCACCAGCACCGGTGCGGGGTCGTCGACTGGAGCGGCGGACGCGGCGGGCCGGAAGGGGGCGAGGGCGGGCAGGTCGGGGACGAGGCCGGCGGTTTCCTGGCAGACGGCGGCGGCGTCGGCCAGGGACAGGTAGGGGGTGCGGATGCGGGACCAGCCGCCGGAGGTGTCCCCGGCGACGGCCAGGCCGGGACGTTCGGGCGCGATGGCGCAGGCCGCGTCCACCGCTTCGGGGGCGATGTCGCCGAGCGCCATCTTGGCCGAGGCTTCGTCGTTGACCCGGTGGCAGACCCGCCCGGTGAGCTGGGCGCGGAGCATGGTGGCGCCCTTGCCCAGTTCGGCGCCGAAGCGCTGCCCGCACACCTCCAGGTAGATGCCGGCGGCCCGGCCGAGCTGGGCGAGGCGGACGAGCTGGGTGACCATCTCGTCCCGCCGTTCCTCGTCCTTCTTCGTGGCGACGAGGAAGAGTTCGGCCACCTCGTCGACGAACAGCACCACCGGGACGGGTCGCTCGTCCTCGGGCAGGCCCCAGATGTCGGAGGTGATCTCCTCGTCGGGGACGGTGGGCGCGATGCCCTGCCGGGTCTTGATCAGGTCGTAGCGGTCCTCCATCTCCTTGACCAGTACGGGCAGCAGTTCCGCTGCCTGTTGCGGGTCGGTGGCCAGTGCGGACAGGCGTGGGGCGAACGGGGCCAGTTCCACCCCGCGCTTGCAGTCGATGCCCACCAGGGCCACCGGTTGCGGGGCGAGCCCGGCGACCAAGTGGCGCAGGTACATGGACTTGCCCGACAGGGTGGCGCCGAGGGTGAGTTGGTGCGGGACGGCCCGGTAGTCGCGGACGAACGCGGTGGTGTCCTCCCGCAGGGCCACCGGCACTTTGAGGAAGCCGCCGCCGGTCTTCCGGGGCATCCGTACCGTCCGCAGCACGTCGAAGCCGATCAGGCGCAGCTCGACCACGCCGGGCTTGACCTCGGTCACGTACACCGCGTGGACACCCCAGGCGTGCCGCAGCCGCTCCGCCGAGGCCGCCACGTCCGCCGGCTCCTGCCCCGGGGCCAGCCGCAGCCGCAACCGCAGCCCGGTCGTGGTGGGACGGATGACGCCCCGGCGGGGCGGAACCGGCCGCACCTCCCGGCGAGTGGCCGCCCGCACCGCCAGGGCCCGCAGCCGGGACGGGGCCACAGTCAGCCCGCACGCCTCCATGACCGAGCCGTACGAGCCGAGCAGCCGGGCGGTGGCCACCGGCAGGCCGAGCGTGGACCAGTAGGCCGCCGGATGCCTGGCCCGGAGGTAGGCGGCCCCACCACCGATCGCGACGACCGGGCCGCCCACCTCCAACAGCGTCGTCAGCTCCGACATCAGGCCGACGCCCCCACCGGGACGGGGAAGGCGCCCGGGGCCACTGCGGCCGCCCGGAAGGCGATGCCGTGCCGCTGCTGGCCGTTGAAGACGTTCTCCCACGGCCGGGCCACCAGGCCGACCAGCGAGACCGGGGCCCCGAGCGTCAGGCCCTCGGTCACGCCGCTCTCGGGCACGGTGACCTGGAGGAGCGAGGATTCGCCCCCGTCGATGTAGACCACGCCGATCTTCATCAGCGTCTCGCCGGTCACGGCGTCGGTGGCGACCTCTCCGGTCTGCCGGTCCCTGATCTTCTTCTCCGGAGCCTCGGTGAGCAGGATCGTCGCCGACGAGGTCTCGACTCGGATGGAACGCAAGTGGACTTCTCCTCCTGTGCTGCCGAAACCACCGCACACTTCACCTAGTCGTCTAGACAAGATGCGGCGCAGTGGTCCCGGACGGGCGGGAACGCGGACCACTGTGCCACAGGAGACAACTACTCGTCTATACGAGTTTGGGTATTGGCGTGTACGAGTCCGAAGTCCGGGGCCCCCGGAGCCGTGGCGCACGCCCGCCACCGGCGTTCAGGTCGCCGGGAGCTGGTAGGCCAGGACGTAGGCGTCGGCGGCCATCACCGTGTCGCAGACCTCCACTGCGCGGCCGGTGGTGTCGTGGGCGGTGCGGATCAGGTGGATGACGGGGACGCCCGCGGCGAGCCGGAGCGTCTTGATCTCGTCGGGGGAGGGCATCCGGGCGCGGATCTCCTCGTCGAAGTGGTCCAGGCGGTGGCCCAGCTCCTCCAGGCGTGCGTAGATGCCGCCGGGGCCGGGGTTGGGCTCGGCGATCGGGGTGCCCCGGGCGATGTCGAGCGGGAGGTAGGAGACGGCGAACTCCACCGGCCGGTTGTCCAGCAGATACCGACGGCGCCGGGCCAGCACGCGGCGCGGGGAACCGAGCCGGGCGGCGATGTCCTGCGTGGGCCGCTCCTCGCGCACCTCCAGACTGTCCACCTCCGGGCGGGAGCCCGCGGCGTCCGCCTCCACGATGAACGCCGACTTGCCCTGCTCGCGGTGGCGGCGGGCGAACCGGTCGGAGGCCAGCCGGCGGACCGGCGGGCGCGGCCGGACGTACACGCCCCTGCCGTGCTCCGACACCACCAGCCCTTCCGTCTGGAGCAGGGAGAGGGAGTTGCGCACGGTCATCCGCGAGACGCCGTAATGCTCGACCAGCTCCGATTCCGACGGGAGCTTGTCGCCCTCCTTGAAACGGCCCTTGTCGATCGCCTCGCGGAGCTGGTCGGCGATCTGCCGGAACACCGCACGATCACTGGTCGGATCCAACGCCCCGAGAACGCCGGAAGAGATAGGAGGCACGAGTACTCCTTTAGGTATCTAGACGAGCTACCAAATTTTGTTGCTACCGTGGGCAGCCTAGCCAGCCGAGGAGACCAGGGACTGTGAGCACCGAGCGCCCCCACTCCGTGAGCGTCGCCGGAGTCATCGTCGACGACCAGGGCCGAGCCCTGCTGATCAAGCGACGCGACAACGGCCACTGGGAGCCCCCGGGCGGTGTCCTGGAAGCCGGCGAGACCATTCCCGACGCTCTGCAGCGCGAGGTCCTGGAAGAGACCGGGATCAAGATCGCTCTCCCGGCCGCCCTCACCGGCGTCTACAAGAACATGACCGGGCTGATCGTCTCCCTCGTCTTCCGCTGCGAGGCGGTCGACGGAAGCCCGACCACCGGCGAGGAGACCCGCGCCCTGCGCTGGGCCACCCGCGACGAGGTCATAGAGCTCACCGACGAGGCCTACGCCGTGCGCGTCCTGGACGCGTTGGACGCGGCCTCCCCGCCGGCGGTCCGCGCCCATGACGGCGTGCGACTCGTCTAGCTGAATCCCACTGCCCATGGCGGCCTACCAGCACGAAGGAACTTGTATGGACGAGTATATGAGTACGGTGCGGGTCTGGGGACTCACTTGCCCAGGTTTCCCCGAAGAGGTGGGCCGCGCTCGGCGCTGGACCCGCGACATCCTGCGTGAATGTCCGTGCGCGGACGACGCCGCCCTGATCGTCACCGAACTGGGAGCCAACGCCCTCGTCCACACCGCCAGCGGCGATAAGAACGGCAGCTTCCACATCACCCTCGCCCTGTCCGATCAGGCGGTCGTTATCGCCGTCAGCGACTCCGGAAGCGCCGGCACCACCCCGCGCATCAAGCGCCCCGACCAGGACGCCACCTGCGGCCGCGGACTCGGCATGGTCGAAATCCTCGCCACCCGCCTGGACATCCACGGCAGCGACCACGGCCGCACCATCACCGCCGAACTTCGCATGAGCAAGGACTGCGGAACCGCCCCCGGAGAACGCACATGCTGACCCTGGACGAACTCCACGCCTTACAGGGCCCCGCGCTCCGGCACGGCTACTGGTGCGAGGCCATCGCCCACACCCACCAGGACGGCTGCGTCTTCTGGCTCGGCTCCCACCTGACAGCCACCCCGCGTCTCGCCCTGCGCTGGCTCCGCTCCCGCGTCCGCGACGTGGCAGACCAACTCGACCCGGCCCCAGCCCACCCCGCCCGTTGCTGGCTCGACGACCAGACCGAGCACGAACGAGCCTTGGCCGCTCTCGTAGGCGGCGAGTTGTACGCCCTCACTCTCGCCGACGACACCACCCGCTACCTCCTGTCGGCCCGCCCTAATCCAATGGACTGTGCAACCGGTCAGCTTCCTGATGCTGGCGCATCGTCAGGCCAGCAAGCTCCCACCTGCGCAGAACAGTTCACCAGATACATGACATGGGGCGAGTAACAACTTTCTCTACGGGTTCAAGGCGGCTCGCTCCGCTCGCCGCGCGCGGCCCGCGGGGCGGACCGCCGCTCCTGTCTCCGCCCCGCTCCGGCCCGCCCCGCCGCCCGCGCGCCAACGACAGCCGCCTCATGGGGGTCGAGCACCATCACGACCCGGTCGTCATCGAGCGACGACCACAGCGCCACGTCCCGGGGCGCCGGCCAGGCTTCGAGTTCAGGTCAGCAGCCCGCACCGGGAGGGCGGCATCGGTGGACTGGCTTACATGGCGGGTGCACTGCCGGGTGCGGGATGCCCGTTGTGCGCGTAGAGAGGCTGGCTACAAGGGAGGGCGCCTGTGGGGCCTGGGCGCCATCGCCAGCGACTCCCGTCACTGATGCAGGCCGGTGAAGTCAGCTGCTGCCGCGCCGTGGCAGGCCGCCGTCCTCAGCGATACCCAAAGACGGGGCCGGCCTTCCTACGACCTGACAGTGTGGGCGACTCGGCCGACTCCTCCGAGGTGAAGCAGTCGGCAACGGGGATCAGTGCTCGTAGAGGTGACCTCGCACCAGCGGGTCGGCCTCCAGGACGAAGTCGACCACCGACCAGAACTCTGCCAAGCGAGGGTGCCGGAGTCCGGCCTCGCGATCGAGCTTCTGGCCGAAGAGGGGGCCGTCCGGGTAGATCGTGCCCGCATCGACGAGGGTGGCAGCGGGCGTCGTCTGGCCGACCACCGGGCCGACACGGCAGCCGAAGGAGACATGGCCGCTCATGGCTTCCACGCCCTGGCCCCACGTTCCGAAGATCACGTCTATCCATGCGTCGTGGTCGCGGTCGGTGTGGTGGTAGCAGTTCGCGTAGTACAGCGCGTGCGGAGTGCCGTCCGCGTGGACGAGACACCAAGAACGCTCGATCGGAGCGCTGCAGCACTCGCAGGTGAACGAACGTGTCTGACGGTCGGGACCGAGGGTCAGCAACATGGCGTACATACTGACGCAGGCGCCGGCAGGGCATGCTCTGGCCGTGCCCGCCACGTGCCCGATGCCACGGGGAACACCGGTGAGCCGCGGGGCGACACAGTCGCTGGACAAGCGAACGGCCCTTGACCGTTTTTCTTGGTCAGAGGCCGTCCCTTTGGTGTGGCGGGTGCGGGGTCCGAACCTGCGTAGGCGTAAGCCGACAGATTCCCCATCTGCTAGACCGGGAGCTGTGAAGCAGGAGACCATGAGCCAGTAGTCGCGTAGGACTTGGAGGAGGAATACATATGGCTGAGCGGTCGCCAATTCCGGAGGGTACTAAGCGAGTAGTCAGAAGAAGATGCGGATTTGGGTGTGTACTGTGTGGCGCCCCGATCTACCAGTATGACCATATGCATGACTGGGCACTTGGTGGTGCTGATGACGCCGAAAACTTGACTCTACTTTGCGCCAGTCATCATGAGGAGAAGACGAAGAAGCTAATCCCCCTAGAAAAGGTAAGGCGAGCCAACAAGGACCCATTCAATCGCTCTCGGGAATCATCTCCTGCTCACATATTGCATTACTTTGGAGACAGCTTCGAAGTTATTCTGGGGTCACTCAGGTTCACCCAAAAGCTTGACGCCGAAGGGGCCTGTAAACTGGTTAGTATTAATTCTGAAACCCTCCTCAAGTTGAGACTTGAGGAGGGCAATCTGCTGATTACCCTAAAGCTTTACGATGTCAGAGGTGAACCCCTGGTTACGATCATTGACAACGAACTCACCTATAAGATGGCAAGCTGGGACGTTGAATTTATCGGACGGGCTTTGACCATCAGGGAGGGAAAGAAAAAGATTCAAGCTAGGCTAGCTTTCGGCCCTCCGCGTCTACTAAATCTTCAGCGTGGCCTTTTTGTGCATCGAGGACTGAGGGTAGAGGTGACCCCTGATGGAGTTCGCGTACCGAATCATGGCATTTCACTGCAAGGGGGAGCATGGACTGGTGTGTATGGGCGCGGGATCGTCGCCTACGACAAACACCACAGCGGTGAAAATTTTGATGACGCATTCTTGATTATTCCGGTAGATGAATAACTCAATAATGGATGGCTCGCGCTTTGTTGTTCCCCAGGGCGGTTATTGGAATCCCCCGGCGCAAGTCATAGGTGAGCTTGGAGTCCTGTCTATATTTTTGCCTTTCTGTCGACTGATATTAGTTGTTGGCATTGAGGATAGAATAATGCAGTGATCTCAATGGAGAGAACAGATTAGAAGGGGGAAAGTTTTGGCAGGGTTCGACGCAACATTTGTCTTCCGTCCTGAGAATCTCGGAGTGGTGCGAGCCATGAACGCTGCTGCTCAGCGTCGGGCTCGCGAAATGAATATCCGTTGGAAAAGTCGCACAACAGAGGATGGCGTCGGCTACACGGCCATGGACGGCTGGAGTTATGGTTTGGATGTTCTCTTGGAAAGATTGCGCCGCGACCTACCTACCATTGCTGAGGCGACCCCAGGTTGGCGGAGTGCATCTTACCGCCGCAGGCTTGGAAATGGTTATGTTGATATCCTCACCAAATATCGATGCGATTGGTACGATCGTTACTACAAAACGAACGATTCGTACGTTCCCACTCTACGTGCAATCAGATCATCCTCTGTCTGGCCAATCCACTCTCTGTGGCCTGGAAGCGGCGATCAAGAGCTGGGGATGCGGTTAGTGGTAGCGCAAACAGTGATGGCAGCTTGGTGCATCCAAGAGGTCGAACCGGAGGTAGTAATAGAGGAGCTTCACACGGCCGCCGAATTGATGCTAAAGCGTATTACGCAAATGCCAGATCGAACGAAGTTTCCTGATTTGATCAGGGAAGCTCGTCGCAAGCGCGTGTTTTCTGCCGAACCCATGACGTTCGTCTACGCAGACCCCAAGCGAGCTCTTACAGTGCAGCAACTCCTGAAGTCGCTCCTACGGGAGCGGAACGAAAGTAAGCATGGCGGGAGATCGCAGGCTGAGAGCTGGCTCGAAGAGAATTTCTGGCCGATTGCTGACCTATTGGAGTCATTGTCGGCACAGGTCTAAGGGGCGCGTCATAACGGCACCATAGGTCAAGGAAAAGCGGTACAGCAACTCGTTTGACAAGGCGTGCCATCGAATATAACTGCAGATGCTGATTTCATCTCGTGCGGTAAATTCTGGGCGAAGAATACTCTCTTACCTTTGCTTTTTGAGCCACAATAAGGAAATTGTCGTATGAGCGGATCAGCTCGCCGCGTGCCGAGTTAACTTTATTGACAGCTTGGTCATAAAGGTCGGGGCTTGCAAACTCGTGCCGATCTGGCATCTGCAGGACTCGTCTTCCATTTGCATAGTCAGAGGTCAGTTCGTGTGCGGTTGTGGTAATGAATTCGTCTAGAGTTCGAACGAATTCCTGGTAAGCATGGTTGAGTTGCTGATCGTCGAATCCTCGTGGATCTAGCTCGCACTGCGTGAGAAGTGCGAGAAGCGGGTCTACATCCCCACCCTCGAAGCGTGAGGGGATGAACCCCGTTTTGAGCCATTGGATCGTATAGCTGTCCGGGGGAATGGTTGCGATGACTTTCTGGAAACGGGATATGTCGTGGCTGCTAGGTTCCTGTAGCTGCTCCTGTAGCTGAGTAATTTTGTCGAGCTGTCTTAGGTGGTTGTTCATCAAGTAGATCAGCATGGATAGAAGAACGATCGACACTATTGTCGGTATCCACCAGTGGGTCTTCAGCCAGCGGCGGAAGCTTTCGGATGTCAGAAGAGGAACGACTGCGCTGACATCAGCGATCAGGCCAACCGCGAGCACGGCGGTGGAACTTGATACTCGGTCGGTCAGTGTTCTAGCGGTCATGTGCACAGCGTATTCGGATGCGTCGGCGTGAGCGGTGACCATAGGAAGAACTACGTGATCTCGTCAGCTGATGCAGCCGCGGTCACGGACGTTCAGACGAGACCCTAAGCCATCTCCTCACCGGCAACCAGCCACTCATGAACGCAGGTGAACGCCCCTGCAGGCAGCCCATGACCCCACCAACGCAGTTGGATAGCGTGCGGTGGCGTACGTTGTCGGCTTTGGAGGCCCCATGCACGCCACTGCACTCACCAGACCGAGTCGACTCTGGTCGGCGGACGAGGTTCTGACGCGTCCCAGCTCTGTGCCCGCTGCTCCCGGCGTGTACGGATGGCACTTCACGGAGGCTCCGTGTTCGGACCTGGCTGCTGGACAGCTCCTCTACGTGGGCATCGCTCCGCGGCACATGGCGAACCGGAAGAGTACCCAGAACCTGCGGACGCGGGTGCGGTACCACTTCCGGGGTAACGCGGCCGGCTCCACGCTGCGGCTCACCCTGGGCTGCCTGCTCGGCCTGGAGCTGCGCCGGGTCGGCAGCGGCCGGCGCATGACCTTCGGCCAGGCTGGGGAAGCCGCGCTCAGTCAGTGGATGGCGGAGCACGCACGCGTGTGCTGGGTGGAACACCCGGAGCCGTGGACCGCGGAGTCCGACCTGATCACCCGGCTGGATTTGCCCCTGAACCTTGACCAGAACCGGCACAACGGCTTCCACGCCCGTCTCACCGAGATACGTGCCCAAGCCCGCCAGCAAGCCAGGGAGCTGCCCATCAGTGCCTGATTAGTCTTCGAACGGCTGACATCACCAGGTGACATCAACGTCCCCGGACGACAGCAGACTGAGGCAGCTGCACGAGGACCAGGAGCTGTCAGGGACACGAGAGTAAGGCAGGCCGCGCAGCCTGGTGATCGAACTCCTAAAGCGGGTGTCGCAGGTTCGAATCCTGCCTGGGGCACACAGTCCGACCAGCACGAAGCCCCGGCCCGATCAGGGTCCGGGGCTTTTCCGTGCCGTTCGGCGTTCACCGTGGTGCCCCGGAGTGGCCGGTTCCGTGCGGCTTCGAGGACCGGCGTGCACGAAGCCGAGGTTTGGGGTTCCCGGAGCCGTGGTGCACGTCCGCCGCCGGTGTTCAGGTCGCCGGGAGGCGGTAGGCCAGGACGTAGGCGTCGGCCGCCATCACCGTGTCGCAGACCTCCACCGCGCGGCCGGCGGTGTCGTGGGCGGTGCGGATCAGGTGGATGACCGGGACGCCCGCGGCGAGCCGGAGCGTCTTGACCTCGTCGGGGGAGGGCATGCGGGCGCGGATCTCCTCGTCGAAGTGGTCCAGGCGGTGGCCCAGTTCCTCGAGGCGGGCGTAGATGCCGCCGGGGCCGGGGTTGGGCTCGGCGATCGGGGTGCCCCGGGCGATGTCGAGCGGGAGGTAGGAGACGGCGAACTCCACCGGCCGGTCGTCCAGCAGGTACCGGCGCCGCCGGGCCAGCACGCGGCGCGGGGAGCCGAGCCGGGCGGAGATGTCCTGTGTGGGGCGTTCCTCGCGCACCTGAAGGCTGTCCACCTCCGGGCGGGAGCCCGCGGCGTCCGCCTCCACTATGAACGCCGACTTGCCCTGCTCGCGGTGGCGGCGGGCGAACCGGGTCGGAGGCCAGCCGGCGGACCACAGTCAGGTCGGCAAGCTCCCACCTGCGCACAACGGTTCACCAGACACGTGACACAGGGCGAGTAATACCTTTCTCCACAGGCTCATGGCGGCTCGCTCCACTGGCGTCGTGCGGTGTCCGGGCCGCCGGGCTGGGGCCGCTGGATGATTCCGGTGGCCCCAGCCGGATGTGGTCAGCGAGGGTCGTTCAGGAGGCTGCTGATCTGTTCGTGGAGTTCGTGCGGCAGGTGGACGGTCCAGCGGTCGGCGGCCTCGGCGGCCAGGTCGCGGCTCCAGCGCCAGCTGTTGCGTGCCGCTGTGCGCACGTCCTGGTCGCGGACGGTGGCCGTGGTGGAGGCGTAGCGATGGCGGTCGGTCTCGGGCAGGTCCTGTTCGAGTGCGCGGCTGGGGGTGAGCCAGTGGGCCGTGCTGTTGCGCAACAGGCGGCAGAGCTGAAGTTGCTGGGGCGCGATGACGGTGTGCAACAGGGCGTGGGCGCGGGCGATCTCGCCGCGGGCCAGGACGTGGGCGAGCATGAGCGTCCAGTTGGTCAGCTCGTCGGTGAGCTGCTGGGCGGTGGTCACCGGCTCGGGCGGCTGGAAGGTGGCCAGCTGCCGGGCGGCCCGGGTGAGCCGGCCGGTGCGGTCGAGCAGGACGGCTTCGTCGGGGCGGGGCAGGTGCACCATGCCTTGCCAGGTGGGGACTTCGTCGATGCCGGGACCGGCCGGGGCGAGGTGGAACTCGCCGCGCATCAGGTCGTCGAAGACGACGGCGAGGATGCCGTACATGTTGGTGTAGGCGAGCTGAAGCGGTGCGAGTTGTGCCAGGAAGCCGGGGCCGTCGAAGTCGGAGAGGCGGTCGTCCTGGATGTAGAGATATGCCTCGATGTCGGAATGGGCGTCGGCCTCCCCCACGGTCCACGAGCCGTAGAGCAGTACGCCCTCCAGTCGGGTGTCGGCGTGGGCGAGCTGTCGCAGGCGTGCGATGCGGTCGTCCAGGGCGGAACGGGCAGAGCGAACGGACATGGTGTGGTCGTGTCTCCTGAGGTGGGCGTGCGGGCACGCTGACGGAGCCCGGCACCTGCCGGGCGGATGTCTGTGAACCGTCGCGGTCCGCTCAGGAGAAGTTGCCCATGGCCGAGATCATAGGAGACGGCTCGACCGCCGAGCCGGGGGCAGCAGATCAGGGTGGCTGCGATACCGGCGAAGGCCAGGGAATGCTCGGTCTTGTGCCAGTACGGGTGCCGTCGACGTCCCCGTGCCGGCGCTCGCAGCAGGACCGGTGTCGCATGCACTTGGGCCTGACTCAGGTGGAGACAGGGGTGCGGGACAGGGCGGTGCGCAGAGCGAAGGCGCCGAGCAGGCCGCCTGCCGTGAACCGCTGGACGGCCATGGCGCGGGGCCGGGCGGCCAGAAACCCCGACACGCGTGCTGCTCCCAGCATGATCAGGGCGTTCACGGAAACCCCCACGACGATCTGCACGCCACCGAGTTGGAGCAGCTGCCCTCGGGCCGGACCTGCCTGCGGATCCAGGAACTGGGGCAGGAGGGCGGCATACACAAGAGCGATCTTGGGGTTGAGCAGGTTGGTCAGCAGCCCCGTCGAGAACAGGCGGGCGTCGGGGACCGGAGGCAGGTCCCGGGCCGGGGAGAAGGGCGAGCGGCCTCCGGGCTTGAGCATGTCCCAGGCGAGGTAGGCCAGGTAGGCGGCCCCGGCGAGCTTGACCACCGTGAACGCCACCGGCACGGCGGCGAACAACGCGGACAGGCCCGCAGCCGCGGCCAACAGGTAGCACACGAACCCCACGGCGGTCCCGCTGAGGCTGACCAGGCCCGCCCTGCGGCCCTGGGTGATCGCGCGGGAGGCAAGGTGGATCATGTTCGGTCCCGGGGTCAGGGCCATGCCCAGTTCGACCAGGGCCACTCCTCCGGCTGCGGCCAGAGTGATCACCGGTCAACCTCCTGGTTGTTCGCCGGGTACCCGGTACCCGGAGTGGGGAGTCGCCCGGCTGCAACGGACGGCTGCGACGCATCAGCAGCGCCTGCCTTGCCTGCGGCAGGATACGGCCTTGCCGCTCGGTACCTCCGTGCATTCCCGACCCCGGTCCCGTTCCCGGCCCGCCGGCGACATCAGCGACAGCCGAAACCTCTGTCCCGGTGCATGACGTCAACAGGTATCAACGGCAGCGGACAGCGACGGGCAGCAGCGGGCAGCGGCGGCACCGTGCGGTTCCGGGGGCCGGGGCGGATGTGGTCGAGGTCCGGACTCCCTGGTCCGGGGCCGCGGCGGCGGCGATCATGCAGCCGAGTCGAACTGTGTGATGATGCGCGGAAATTGACCGGCTCCGGGGTGGGGTCGGGTGTGAAAGAGGGGCGGGGCCCATCGTGGGCAGGGACGGGGAGTCGTCCATACCGGACGAGGAGTGGGAGCGCTTCCTCCGTGAAGCGGAGGCCGGGATCGAGGACGCGCCCGAGGAGCCGTCGGCGCGGGCCCGGATGGTGGCGCGGCGGCTGCGGGAGGAGGCCGGCCGGCCGGGGCCGTGGCGGAGTCACCGACCGGCCCGACGGCGGCGGGACAAGGGCTGGTACGTGATCGGCCTGCCGGCTGCGGCCGCCCTGCTGGCCGTGGCGCTGTATCCGGGGCCGGTGGCCGGCTGGTTCGACGGCGGGGGCGGCGGCGGGGGTGCGCCGCTCGCGGTGGAGTCGGAACGTCCGGACCAGGCGCCGCCCACGGAAGCGGCAGCCCTGCGTCCGACCGTGGAGCAGCCTTTCAGGGGGTCGCCCGCGGCGCGGTGGGGCGACGGGACCGCCGGGATCGGCATGCCCTCGGCGCGGGCGACCGGCTGGATGGACAAGGAGCAGGTCGCGCAGGCGCTCGAGAAGAGCCGGGACTTCCTTGCCGCGTCCGGTCTGGAGCCCGGTGTGCTGCGCGGGGAGCGGCCGCGGAAGGCGATCGCGTTGATCAATCCCCACCAGCGGGACGTCCAGGACTACCTGGCGGCCGCGTTCCGCGAGCCCGGCCGGGAGAACGATCCGCTGCTGCTGTTCAGCCGGTTCGACGAGGAGGAGGTCCGGCTCGTCGGGGACGTGGTCAAAACGCGGGGGCGGATCACGTACCGGGAGGGTGAGCGCGGCGCGGTCGAGGTGACCGCCGACGTCACCTACGTGTACCCGGTCGTGCGCGCCGCGGCGGGAAGCGACGAAGTCGCGCGCACGATCGTGCGCCGCGAGATCGTGATGAGCTGGGACGACCCGGCGAAGGTCGTCGTCGAGCCGGGCACGTTCTCCCTCGTCTCCTACAAGGCGGACACCACCAACGGCGGCTGCGGCACCCCCACCGGCTACTTCACCCCCAGCTTCGGCGCGGAGCGCGCGACCACGCGCCCGGGGGACGGCCCCGAGGTCGACCCGTACGACCGGAGCACGTCGATGGAAACGCGTATGCGGGAGGCCGGCGACGCGGAGTGCGGGACCGCCACGCGGTCGTGAACGGCAGGTGCAGGTGCAGGTGCAGGTGCGGGGGCGAGGAGGCCTGCTCCTGCTCCGCGGTGCCCGGCTGCGGGTCCGGCGGACTCCGGCGGCGGGCTCTCGGACGGCACTGGGACGGGATCCCCGCGCTTGCCGGGGCGGGGGCCGGCCGTCGGCGGCGTGCGCGGGGGTTCTACGACGGAGCGGTGGAGGCGGGTGGCTGTCAGTAGCGGTTGTTAGGTTCCCGCACGTGCTGCCGAGGAGATCACTCGCCGCCCCCTCGGGCTCGATTTGATCAGCACCTGACATTCGGTGGCCGTGTGAGTGACCCAGCCCGGTCCGTCGGGACCGGGACCGCTCCCGTGAAGGAGAAACCTGATGAGAAGCAGCGCGCCGGTCCGCGGCCTGGTCCGCACGGCGGCCGTCCTCGTGGCCGCCCTGGCCGCGACGGTGACGGCGGCCCCGCTGACGGGTACGGCGGAGGCACACGAGGCGGTGACGGGATCGCTCAGCTTCAGCGGCGAGCCGGGCGAGTACATCTCCGGCGGCCAGTCCTACACCTACACCCCCGAGACCACCGAGATGTTCGACATCTCCGGGCCGGTCTCCCAGTCCGCCGTTGGCGCCACGGTCGTCACACCCGAGGGCAAGCGCTGGAGCCTGCACATGGAGGCCCCCTACGGGCAGAAGCTGACCTCCGGCGTCACCTACACCAACACCTCCAGCTGGCCCGACGCCCGGCCGGAGGACCCCCAGTTGCAGTTCAGCGAGACCGACCGCTACTGCGAGAGCGGCACCGGTTCTTTCACCGTCTCCCACATCGCCTACGGCCCCTACGGTTACATCCGCGAGATCGACGCCACCTTCGAGCGGTACTGCAGCGGCTCCACGCTGCCCGTGCGAGGTGAGCTCCACGCCCGCATGCCCGAGCCGCCGGCGGAGCTCGCCGTCGGCATGGACCTGGACACCACGGGCACGGTCGACACCCGCACCGGAGAGATCACCGTCGGCGGTGAGGTGACCTGCAACAAGCCGGCCCGCATCACTCTCACCGCCAGCGCCTACCAGACACAGAAGCGCGGGACCGCGTCCGGCAGCCAGGAGGACCTGGTCGTCCTCTGCGAGCCCGGGGCCCCGGTCCCGTGGACCGCCTCCTTCACCAGCAACATCGACCCCACCGCCTCCTTCCAGCCCGGTGCCGCCGTGCTCCGGGGCATCGGCAGGGCGGACGACCGCGACTACCCGGCGAGCGTCGACACCGGGTTCCAGAGCGCCGACATCACTCTCGTCAGGTCCTGACCGGCCCGGGCGGGCCCGACGGCGCGCGGCCCCGGCGCCTCGTACTGCGGGCGTCGGCCCGCCGCCGTGCTCGGCCTCTCCGTGCGACGGGCTCGGGCGCCCGGACGTCCCGCCGAGCCGAAGTGTTCGAACCTGATCGAGTCTGTGGGGCGGGCCCTCCGGAGGGCCCGCCCCACAGGCCGAGCCGACCGGTCCCCGGGGGGTGCCGGCGGTACACGCCGCTGCCCGCGCGGGCGGAGGCGGAGCCCGCGTTGCCGGAGCGGCGTGCCAAGGGATCCGTGCGGTCGCACCGTCGATGTCTGTGTTTCGCAACGGATGATGACGATCTGATGTACGGATCAAAGCAAGTGTTTGTAAGCTTAGTTTTCCGCCGCGCACAGGGGAGAGGCGCGGCACTGTCCCGAACAGGGGGGACCCTCGATGAACAAGCGTGCCCGCACCACCGTCGCGGCTGCCGTCGTGGCGTGCGCCGCCGCCGTCCTGACGCCGGCCCAGGCCCAGGCCGCCGAGTACACCTCGGCGTTGAAGATCCGCGGAGCCCAGTACGACGCGCCCGGCCGGGACTCCAACAGCTGCTCCTCCGGCAACACCGACGAGGAGTACCTGACGATCAAGAACTACTCCTCCTCGGCGACCGTCAACCTCAGGGGCTATGTCGTCAAGGACGCCGCCGGCAACCGCTTCGCCTTCACCGCCGACCACTACCTCCAGCCCGGTGACTACGTGAAGCTGCGCGGCGGCAACGGCGCCGACTCCGACAAGTACAACGTGGTCTACCGCGACAACTGCAACTTCCTGTGGAACAACGACAGCGACACGATCTACCTGTACAAGCCCTCCGGCAGCCGCTCCGACGTCCACTCCTACACCAGGAGCGGATCCGACCCCGACGGCAACGGCTACATACGCTTCCACAGCTGAACCACGGGTCCGGCGCCCGTCTCCGTCGCGGAGGCGGGCGCCGGCCGCGGTCCGGCCGTGGCGGGGCCCGACGGCGCCGGCCGGCCCCGCAGGCCGAGCCGGCCGGCCTCCGGGGAGCGCCGGTGGTACACGCTGCTGCCCGACCGGGTGCGGGTCGCCAGTCCCGCGCGGTGCAGCAGGGCCAGGTGGTAGGACACCGTGGACGGGCTCAGGTGGCGGAGGGCCGCGAGTTCGGTGGTCGTGCGGGGTTGCGCGAGACCGGCCGGCAGGGCCGTCCGGGTGTGGCCCAGTACGTTGCCCAGGGGCCCTGCGTCCTTCGCCGGGGTGGTGGGGGACAGGTGCAACTGGCCGCTCAAGGGCCGGTCGGTCGGGGCCGTCCCGGACTGGGCCGGCCAATCCGGGGCGGTCGGGTCAGGTGAGGGAGTCCAGGGCGGCTTCGAGGCGGCGGGCCGCCTCCTCGGCCACCGGCTGCAGTGCGGGCAGCCCGGTCAGCTCGACCATGGTGTGCGGGTCGAGGGCCTGGACGGCCGATCCGCCGTCGGCGGTGCCGCGGACCACCACGTTGCAGGGGAGCAGGAGTCCGACGGAGCGGTCGGTCTCCAGGGCCCGGTGGGCGAGTGCCGGGTTGCAGGCGCCCCAGATCAGGTAGGGCTCCATCTCCTCGCCGAGCTTGGCCTTGAGGGTCGCCCGCACGTCGATCTCGGTGAGGATGCCGAAGCCCTGTCCGGCCAGTGCCTCCCGGGCCAGGGTCACCGCCCTGTCGAAGGGGACGTCCAGTTCGACCGTGCGTCCGTAGTCCTTGCTCACGTTTCCTCGTTCCTCCCGGGTGCGGGGGTGCCCGGGTGCCCGGGTGCGCGGGTGTGCGGGTGGTGCTTCGTACGTTCCCTGCAGGTGCTGCTGCCCGGATGCGGGGCGGGGGATGCGGGTGTCTCCTGGTGGGGTCCGGACCGGTCCGACAGGGCCGTTCGGGCACATCGAAAGGGCCGTTCGGGGTGTTTCTCTCCGGCGCCCAGAGGTTTACCTTCAGAAGTGCGTATACCCCTAGGGGTATCTCTGGGAGGTTGGGCAAGGCTCGGGGCGATGATCCTCCGGGCCGGTTCCCGCGGCGGCGCAGTCCGTGTGCCGCGGCGGGGTCCGTGCTCCGCCTCCCGCAGCCCGTGCCCGTGCCCGTGCGCCGGGCGAGGAAGGAGCTCCCGTGTCCCCCACCTCCGGTTCCGCTCCGGACCGCCACCGTGTGCTGATCGTCGGCGGCGGAACGGGCGGCATCACCGTCGCGGCCCGTCTGCAGCGCGCCGGCGTCACCGACGTGGCCGTGATCGAACCGTCCGAGTCCCACTGGTACCAGCCCCTGTGGACCCTGGTCGGCGGCGGCCAGGCGCCGCTGGACATCACACGCCGCCCCGAGGCCTCGGTAATGCCCGAGAAGGTGACCTGGATCCGTGAGGCCGCCACGGGCGTCGACCCCGAGGCGCAGACCGTCACCACCTCCACCGGCCGCGCCGTCGGCTACGACTACCTCGTGATGGCCACCGGCCTGCAACTGGACTGGGACATGATCCCCGGGCTGGAGAAGGCCGTCGGCCACGACGGCGTGTCCAGCAACTACGCCGCCGAGTACGCACCGCGCACCTGGGAACTCATCCGGAACATGCGCTCGGGAACCGCGGTGTTCACCCAGCCGGCCGGCCCGATCAAGTGCGGCGGCGCACCGCAGAAGATCGCCTACCTGGCCGCCGACCACTGGCGCAAGAAGGGCGTGCTGGACCGCATCCGGGTCGTGCTCGTCATGCCCACCGAGACCATGTTCGGCGTACCGGTCTGGCGGCAGGTGCTGGAGGGCGTCGCCGAGCGCTACGGCATCGAGGTCCGGCTCAGCACCGAGATGACCGCGGTCGACGGCTCGGCGGGCCACCTGACCCTGACCGACCACGCGGCCGGCACCGAGGAGAGCCTGGCCTTCGACATGCTCCACGCGGTCCCGCCGCAGAGCGCCCCGGACTGGGTCAAGGCCAGCCCCCTCGCCGACCCGGACAGCCCCTTCGGGTACGTGGCGGCCGACCGGCACTCCCTCCAGCACCCCCGCTGGCCCAACGTCTTCTCCGTCGGGGACGTCGCCAACCTGCCCACCGGAAAGACCGGGGCGGCCGTGCGCAAGCAGGCGCCCGTACTGGTGGCCAACCTGCTGGCCGAGATGAGGGGGCCGCACCTTCCCCGGCGCAGCTACGACGGCTACTCCTCCTGCCCGCTGGTCACCGCCCGGGACAAGATGCTCCTCGCCGAGTTCGACTACGAGCAGCAGCCGGCCCCCAGCATCCCGGTGATCGACACCACCAAGGAGCGCCGCGACATGTGGCTGTTCAAGCGCTACGGCCTGCCCGCCATGTACTGGCACGGCATGCTCAAGGGCCGCGTCTGAGCGGTCCGCTCCTTCCTGCGCCGTCCGGCCGCAGAAGGGGCGGGGCCCGTGGGCCTGCGGGTCCACGGGCCCGCAGGCCCGCAGTACGGTCCGGGGCGCTCCGGAGGCGGCACAGCCTCCGGAGCGCCCCGGTGTGTTGCCCGGTCACCGCCTCGCGGTGTCGGGCTCCCCGCCCTGCGGGGGGACCGGCTGCTTTCCGGCCCCGGCCCCGGCCGCTGTCCCTTCTCCGTCACCGGTTCCGGCGTCGGTCCCGGCCCCGGCATCGGTGCCGGTCGTCCTCCCCGCCCCGGCGGGTTCTCCGGGCAGGTGCGGCAGCAGCCGCTCCAGTGGGCGCGGCAGCCACCAGGCGCTCCTGCCCAGGACCGCCATGACCGCGGGGACGAGGACGAGACGGACCAGGGTGGCGTCGACGGCGATGGCCACCGCGAGCCCGAAGCCGAAGAGGTTGACCACCCTCTGGTCGTTGAGCTGGAAGCTGCCGAACACCACGACCATGACCGATGCGGCGGCGGTGATGACGCGGGCGGTGGCGGCGATGCCGCCGCGGACGGAGGCCGCGCTGTCACCGGAACGCAGGTACTCCTCCCGGACGCGGCTGAGCAGGAAGACCTCGTAGTCCATCGACAGGCCGAACAGGACGGCGAACAGCATGATCGGCGCGAACGACTCGATCGGCCCCGGCTCGGCGCCGAGCAGCCCGGCGCCCCAGCCCCACTGGAAGACCGCGACCACGGCGCCGTAGGCCGCTCCGACGGAGAGCAGGTTCATCAGCGCGGCCTTGACGGGCACGACGATCGAGCGGAACTCGACCATGAGCAGCAGGAAGCTCAGCCCGACGACGAAGCCCACGAACCACGGCATCCTGGCGCCGAGCCGGTCGGCGAGGTCGACGGCTGCGGCGGTGGAGCCCCCGACGTGCGTCTCGGCGTCGTCCGCGGCCGCGGGCAGCACGTCGTCGCGCAGGTGGTGGACCAGGCGCTCGGTGGACTCGTCGTCCGGCGAGCCCTGGGGGACGACGGTGAACACCGCCGTGGTGCCGGTGCTGTCGAGCTGCGGCGGACGTACCTCCCGCACCCCTTCCACGGCCTGCAGTTCGGCGCGCAGCGCGGCGGCTCGCCGTTGCGCGTCCGCCGCCGGGCCGTCCGCCGCCGGGCCGTCCGCCGCCGCGTCGTCGAACTGCGCGGTCACCAGCAGGGGACCGGTCCATCCGGCGCCGAAGTCCTCGGAGACCAGTTCGTAGGCGCGGCGCTCGGTGGTTCCCTCGGGGGCCGAGCCGCCGTCCGCCGTGCCGAGGTGCATCGAGAACAGGGGGAGCGCCATGACGACCAGGGCGGCGGTGGCCGCGAGGAGGTAGGGCCACGGGCGGCGCTGGACGCGGCCGGTCCACCGGTGCCAGCCGCTCGTGTGCCCCGGTGCGTGGTCGGCCCGGGGCCGCCGCACCCGGAAGCGGTCCAGCCGGTCGCCGAGGACGGCCAGCAGGGCGGGCAGCAGGGTGACCGCCGCGAGCAGGGTCGCGGCCACGGTGAGGGCACTGGCCAGGCCTAGGGCGGAGACGAAGGGGATGCCGACGAGGTAGAGGCTGAGGATCGCCACGATCACCGTGAGACCCGCCACCAGTACGGAGCGGCCCGCCGTCGACAGGGCGATCGGGATCGACTCGTGCGGGCTGTGCCCGGCCCTCATGCCCTCCCGGTGCCGGGTGACGACGAGCAGCGCGTAGTCGATCCCCACGCCCAGGCCGATCATGGCCGCCACGACGGGGCCGGAGGTGCCGATGGTGGTGAACCCGGCGACGAGGTTGACGGCCGACATGCCCAGGGCGAGGGCGAACAGGGCGGTCACCAGGGGCACGGCCATGGCGAAGACCGAGCCGAAGGCCACCAGGAGTACGAGCACGGCGGCCGCCAGGCCGATCGCCTCGCTCCCGGACGGGCCGCTCTCGGTCCGGAGCGCCGCGCCGCCGAACTCCACCCGGACCCCGTCCCCGGCGTCGCGCACCGGGGCGAAGGCCTCCTGGGCGGCTCGTACCGACTCCTCGGGCACGTCCTTGGCCCGGCCGGTGAACTGCACGGTGGCCACGGCGGTGCGTCCGTCGTCGGAGACCATGTCCGGCCCGGGGCCGTACGGCGACCGGGCCGCCGCCACGCCGTCGAGGCCGCGCACGTCGGCCACCGCGGCGCGGACCGCCCGGCGCACCTGCGGGGTGTCCGCCCCGGAGTCGCTGTGGACGACCACCTGCATTCCGTCGCCGGACAGCTCCGGGTAGCGCTCTCTCAGGGTGTCGTGGGCGGCCTGGGAGTCGGTGCCGCTCAGAGTGAGGTCGTTGCTGAACGATCCTCCGGCCTGTTGGGCGGCCAGGCCGGCGCCGAGTACGGCCAGCAGCCACAACGCGATCACCGGCCACCGGTGCCGCACCGAGAAACGGGCCAGGGCAGCGAGCAAGACGGCCTCCACGGGGCACGGGAGCGGGGCGAACCGCTCGGGAACACTTGTTGCGACGGAAGTGTAGACACGTGTCTACACATGAAGCAAGCTCTTGCCGTCCGCCCCTCCGCCCGCCCCTCCGCCCGTCCGCCCGTCCCGTCGGGGGAGGGGCGGTTGCGGCGGCCTGCTTTGTGGAAAGGGGGTGGGGCCGAGGAAGATCGGGGGTGACCTCCGGGCGGCCCGGCCCGGCGGCCCGGCCCGGCAAGCCCGGCCCAGCAGCCCGACCCAGCAGGAGGACGCGATGACCGTACGGCCGCCCGGATTCGGCCGGACCGGGGCCGATCGGCGCGAGAAGGCCCGGGACCTCCTGGTGGAGACGGCGCTGGGCCTGTTCGCGGAACGCGGCTACATCGGCGTGCGGGTGGAGGACATCGCCAAGGCGGCGGGCATCTCGCGCGCCACGTTCTACAAGTACTTCTCCGAGCGCGAGGAGATCCTCGCCGAGCTCTTCGCCCGGCTCCTCGGGCGGGATCCCGTGCCCCCGCCCGAGGGGAGCGTCGAGGAGACCCCGGAGCGCATCGAGCGGCTCCTCGTCGGAACGGCGGAGCGGATGCTCCGGGACGAGGTGCTGGCCCGCTTCGTCTACACCCTTCCCATCCGGCACGCCGCCCTGCTCGGGGAGGGTGCGCGTCCGCCGGCCCTCGACACGGTGGAGGGGATGCTCGCCGAGGCGTCCGCGGCAGGGGTGGTGCGGTCCGACGTGCCCAGTGCCCTGCTCGCCGCGCACGTGGGGCGGGCCTACGAGGCGGCCATGCGGGACTGGGCGGAGGGGCGGAGCGACGACGCGCCGGCCCAGGTCCGGCTCCTCCTCGACCTGGCCTTCCGCGGCATCTCCGGCGGCTGACGGGCTCGGGGCCCTGGCGAGTTCGGGGGCCCCGGCGGGCTCGGAAGGCCTCGGCGGGCCCGGCGGTGCCCCGTGGTGCCGGCCGGGCGGAGGCCCGGCTCCGCGCCGCCTGTGCCGTTCCGCGGGTGGCGGAGAAACGGGATTTTTCGTGGTGAACAGGGTGAGGGATCGGCAGGTCCCTGGGTAGGCATGCCCGGGGGAGGTGGCGGGCGGCGTGCTGCCGTCCTCCCGTGCGGCCGTGCCGCAGGGTCCCTGGTCCCGCGGGGCGGGACCATCGGCCCCCTCGGAATCAATACCCCCGGGGGTATGTTGGAACCGCTGCCACCCCCTTGCAGCAAGGAGGCCCACCGTGTTCTTCGCCCAGTACTACCTCGACTGCCTGTCCCAGGCCGCCTACATGATCGCCGACGAGACCACGGGCAGGGCCGTGGTCGTCGACCCGCGCCGGGACGTCTCCGAGTACCTCGCCGACGCCGAGGCCCACGGCTTCACCGTCGAGGGCGTCATCAACACCCACTTCCACGCAGACTTCCTCGCCGGCCACCTGGAACTGGCCGCCCGCACGGGCGCCTGGATCGGCTACGGCCGCCGCGCCGAGGCCGAGTACCCGATCCGCAAGCTGGCCGACGGCGAGCGCATCAGCCTCGGCGACGTCACGCTGGAGATCATGGAGACCCCCGGGCACACCCCGGAGTCCATCAGCGTCCTGGTGTACGAGCACGCGGACGACGCCGTCCCGTACGGCGTGCTGACCGGCGACGCGCTCTTCATCGGCGACGTCGGCCGCCCCGACCTGCTCGCCTCCCTCGGCGTGACCGCCGACGAGCTCGGGAAGATGCTCTACGACAGCGTGCAGAACAAGCTGATGTCCCTGCCGGACGAGGTGCGCGTCTTCCCTGCCCACGGCGCCGGCTCGGCCTGCGGCAAGAACCTGTCCACCGAGCGCCAGTCCACCATCGGGCAGCAGCGCGCCACCAACTACGCCTGCGCGCCGATGAGCGAGGAGGACTTCGTCGCCATCGTCACCGAGGGGCAGCCCTCCGCCCCCGGCTACTTCGTCTACGACGCGGTCCTCAACCGCAAGGAGCACGAGCTCTTCGACCCGGCCGCGGTGGCCCCGCCGCTGTCCGCGGCCGACTTCCTCGCACGCCGCGGGGCGGGGGCCGTGGTCGTGGACACCCGCGACCCGCTGGAGTTCGCCGCCGGCCACCTGCGCGGATCGGTCAACGTGCCCGCCGACGGCCGCTTCGCCGAGCAGGCCGGCACCGTCGTCACCCCGGACCAGGACATCCTGGTCGTCGCGCCCCAGGACCGCGAGGAGGAGATCGTCACCCGGCTGGCCCGCATCGGCTTCGACCGCGTCGTCGGCTACCTGCGCGAGCCCGAGGGCGCCTTCGTCACCGTCCCGGACGAGATGGAGCACGCCTCCCGGCTGACCGTCGCCGACCTGCGCCAGGCCCTGAACGGCACCGAGCCGCCGACCGTGGTCGACGTGCGCAACCCCTCCGAGCGCCAGGAGGGGCACATCCCCGGCTCGGTGAACATCCCGCTGGCCGAGCTGCCCGGCCGCCTGTCCGAGATCCCCGCCGACCGTCCCGTCGTCGTGCACTGCGCCGGCGGCCACCGGTCCTCCATCGCCGCGAGCCTGCTGCGCCACCACGGCCACGGCGACGTCTCCGACCTGCTCGGCGGCTACGGCGCCTGGCTGGCGGCCGAGCAGCCGGTGCAGGTCTGACCGGACCGGACCGGATCCGGACCGGATCCGACCGGACCGGGTGCCGGGGCGGGGCGCGTGCGCAGCCGCACCGCCCCGCACCGCCCGCCGAGCCGCCCGCCGCACAGCCCGCCGCACCGCCCGCCGCCCCGGCGCCGCCCGGGGGCGGGCGGCGCCCGGCACCGTCCGACCACCCTTCCGACCGTCAGGAGCCAGAACATGACCACGCAGAACGCACCCGCCGCCACCGAGGGCACCGCCGCGTCCCGCCTGCCGCTCATCGGCGACAAGGCGCCGCGCTTCGAGGCCGACAGCACCCACGGGCCGGTCAAGCTGGAGGACTACGCCGGCCGCTGGCTGCTGCTCTTCAGCCACCCCGCCGACTTCACCCCGGTGTGCACCACCGAGTTCATCGCCTTCACCGAGCTCGCGGACGAGTTCGCCGCCCGCAACGTGGCCCTCCTCGGCAACTCGGTGGACTCCGTCCACAGCCACATCGCGTGGGTCCGCTCCATCGAGGAGAAGCAGGGGGTGCGCATCCCCTTCCCGATCATCGCGGACCTGGACACCGCGGTCTCCCGCGCCTACGGCATGCTCCATCCGAACACCTCGGGCACGGCCGCCGTCCGCGCCGTCTTCGTCATCGACCCCGAGCAGACCGTGCGGGCCGTCCTGTACTACCCGATGAACGCAGGCCGCATGATCCCCGAGATCCTGCGCCTGATCGACGCGCTGCAGACCTCCGACCGCGACGGCGTCTCCTGCCCCGCCAACTGGAAGCCCGGCGACGACGTCGTCCTCGGCGCGCCCCGCACCCAGGAGGAGCTCGACGCACGGCTCTCCGACTCCTCGGTCAAGCTCGCCGACTGGTACCTGGCGTTCAAGTCCGGCAACCCCGCCTGACCCGACCTGCCCCGAACCGGGCCGGCCCGGCCCGCCCGACCCGAGCCGGCCCGCCCGTCCCGGAGGGGCGCCGGGCGGGAACATCCTGACACCGCGCCCCGTTATACCCCCACGGGTATACGACGAGGAGGAACCGTGGCCACTGTGGAACTGACCAAGGACAACTTCGACGAGGTCGTGACGGGCGGAGGCATCGTGCTCGTCGACTTCTGGGCCGCCTGGTGCGGGCCGTGCCGGATGTTCGCGCCGGTGTTCGAGCGGGTCTCGGAGCGGCACGAGGACGTCGTGTTCGGCAAGGTCGACACCGAGGCGCAGCCGGAACTGGCCGGTGCGTTCCAGATCTCCTCCATCCCCACGCTGATGGTGGTCCGGGACAAGGTGGTCCTGTACTCCCAGCCCGGCGCGCTGCCGGAGCAGGCACTGGAGGAGCTCGTCACCAAGGCCCGCGAACTCGACATGGACGAGGTGCGCCGCCAGCTGGCCGAGCAGGGCTCCCGGGCGTGAGCGCACCGGGACCGGAAGGCCCGGTCGGCACGGGCCCGGTCGGCACGGGCACGGACGGCGACCCCCGGCCGCGCGCCGGGGGCGGGGAAGGAGCGGTGGACGTGGACAGCCGGGAGTGGGACGAGCGCTACGCCTCCCGCGAGCTCGTGTGGGGCGCGGAGCCCAACCGGTGGCTGGTGCGGGAGGTTGAAGACCTTGCGCCGGGACGTGCGCTCGACCTGGCCGCGGGCGAGGGGCGCAACGCCCTCTGGCTCGCGGACCGCGGCTGGCGCGTGACGGCGGTCGACTTCTCGCGGACCGCCCTCGACCGCGGCCGCCGGCTCGCGGCCGGACTGCCCGCGGAGGCGGCCGGCCGCATCGACTGGGTGCACGCGGACGTGTGCGACCACGAGCCGGAGGACCGCGCGTTCGACCTGGTCGCCGTCGTCTACCTGCACCTGCCGGCCGACCGGCGGCGCGTGGTGCTGCGGCGCGCCGCCGGGGCGGTCGCTCCCGGCGGGGTCCTGCTCGTCGTCGGGCACGACACCACCAACCTCACCGAGGGCGTGGGCGGGCCGCAGGACCCGGACGTGCTGTTCACGCCGGACGACGTCCTCGCCGACCTCGCGGACTCCGGGCTCGAGGCCGTGCGCGCCGAACGCGTCCGCCGCCCCGTCGAGACCGCCGACGGCGGCACGGCCCGCGCGGTCGACGCCCTGGTGCGGCTGCGCCGCCCGCGGCAGGAGCCGGACCCGGCCTCGCCGTGACCCGCCGGGCGGGGCGCCCGCCGCGCCTCCGCCCCACGGCCCTTCCGCCCCACGGCCTTTCCGCGCCACCGCCCTTCCGGGCTTCCGGCACGGGGAGCTCCCGGGGCGGGGGCTTCCGAGACGCCCGGTGCCGGGCGCGGTTCACCCCGGGCCGCCCCGGCGCCGGGCCGCTGCCGCTCCGGTGCCGGGCCGGTGCCGCTCCGGTGCCGCTCCGGTGCCGGGCCGTCGTGCCCGTGCGGAGGGGGCCTTCAGCTCCAGGGGGCGGGGCCGGGCAGGGCGATCTCCGCCCAGATGGTCTTGCCTCCCTGGGTGTGGCGGGTGCCCCACCGCTGGGCGAACTGGGCGACCAGGAGCAGGCCGCGCCCGCCCTCGTCGTAGGTGCGGGCCCGGCGCAGGTGCGGGGCGGTGCTGCTGCCGTCGGACACCTCGCAGACGAGGACCCCGTCACGGATCAGGCGCAGCCGGACGGGCGGGCTCCCGTAGCGGATGGCGTTGGTGACCAGCTCGCTGACCACCAGTTCGGTGGTGAAGGCAGCGTCCTCCAGCCCCCAGGCCGTCAGCCGTTCCGAGGCCATGGAGCGTGCCCGGGACACGGCGGCGGGGTCGGAGGGCAGCTCCCAGGAGGCGACCTGGTCGGCGTCGAGGGCCCGGGTGCGGGCGACGAGCAGGGCCACGTCGTCGGTGGTCCGCTCGGGCAGCAGGGCCCGGGTCAGGGTCGAGCAGGCGTCCTCCAGGGAGGGGGCGGGCCCGGCCAGGACCCGCAGCAGTTCGTCGGTCCCGGTGTCGATGTCGCGGCCGCCGGCCTCGACGAGGCCGTCGGTGTAGAGGACGAGGATGCTGCCCTCGGGCAGTTTCCGCTCGACGGACTCGAAGGGCAGGCCGCCCACCCCCAGCGGGGGCCCCGGGGACAGGTCGACCAGGCCCACGGCGCCGTCGGGGGTGACCAGGGCGGGCGGCGGGTGACCGGCGCTGGAGACGCAGCACAGGCGCGAGACCGGGTCGTAGACCACGTACAGGCAGGTGGCGACGAGGTCGGTGACGACCTCCAACTCCGGTTCGGTGCCGGTGTTCTCCTCGGCCGCCAGGTGGGCGACCAGGTCGTCGAGGTGGACGAGGAGCTCGTCGGGGGGCAGGTCGACGTCGGCCAGGGTGCGCACCGCGGTCCTCAGCCGGCCCATGGTCGCGGAGGCGCGGAGCCCGTGCCCCACCACGTCGCCGACGACCAGGGCGACCCGGGCGCCGGAGAGCGGGATCACGTCGAACCAGTCCCCGCCCACTCCGGCCCGGGAGCTGGCCGGGAGGTAGCAGGAGGCCACGGACACCGCCTCCTGCACGGCGGGCCGCTGCGGGAGGAGGCTGCGCTGCAGGGCCAGGGCCGTGGCGCGCTCCCGGGTGTAGCGGCGCGCGTTGTCCACGGACACGGCGGCGCGGGCCGCGATCTCCCCGGCGAGGCGCAGGTCGTCGTCGTCGAAGGGCTCCGGGTGCCGGTGGCGGACGAGCACCGCGACGCCCAGGGTGATGCCGCGGGCCCGCAACGGCACCGCCATGATCGAGTGCACCCCGAACCGGTGGACGGTCCCCATCCGCGAGGGGTCGCGGGCGCCCCACTTCACGACGGCCTCGTCCAGGACGCTGTGCTGCGAGGGCCGGCCCGTGGCGAGGCAGACGGCCGGCGGCGAGTCCTCCGGGTAGTAGTCCAACTCGCCGGGCTCGGTGACCGCTTCGGGAACGCCGGGGAAGATCGACGCCTGCGCGGCGCGGCGCAGCGGGACGGTGCCCGCGAACGGCTTCGGCTCGCTGCCCCGGAACAGCGGGTCCAGCAGGTCGACGGTGACGAAGTCGGCGAGCCGGCCCACCGCCACGTCGGCCATCTCCTGGGCGGTGCGGGTCACGTCCAGGGTGCTGCCGACCTGCGTGCTGACGTCGTTGAGCAGCGCGAGGCGCTCCCTGGCCCAGTACTCCTCGGTGGTGTCGAGCACGGTGAGCTCCACCCGGTGGACCCGGCCGGCCGGGTTCCTGAGCGGGGACAGGGAGACGGACCAGACCCGCTCGCGGGAGCCGGCCGGGGTGCCGACGTGCACCTCCAGGCGTCCGGGCTCGCCCGTCTCCAGCACCCGGAGCATGCCGGCCTCGACCTCCCGCCGCACGGGGGTCGGCAGCAGGTCGGTGACGGGCAGGCCGCGCATCCGCTCCTCGGCCAGGCCGGCCTCCCGGGCCAGCCCGTCGCTCGCCCGCAGGATCCTCAGGCGCTCGTCGCAGACCGCCACGGGCAGGCGGCACTGCAGGAAGGCCTCCTCGGCCGTCCGCCGGTCCGCCTCCCGCTCGTCGGCGGTCCTGGTCTCCTCCGCCGGGCCGCCGGGCCGGCCCTCCTGCCGCGACGCGGTCACCCGGTCCGCCGGAAGGGCCACGACGAGCCACTGGAGTGCGCCCTCGTCGTTCAGGGACGGGTGCACCTCCAGCCACACCGGCAGCGTGCGGCCGTCCCGGTGCCGCAGCTCCGCCGTTCCGCTCCACCCGGCGGACCTCGCGAGCAGGCGCCCGGTGGCCCGCGGCACGTCCGGGCCGAGCAGGCGGTCGACGGGACTGCTCACGGCCTCCTCGCGCGAGTGGCCCAGCAGCCGCTCGGCCCCCTCGCTCCACCCGACGACGATCCCCCGGGCGTCGACGACCGCGGTGGCCGAGAACGCCGGGAACGGGGGGCCGCCGGGGCCGTCGCCGAGGGTGGCATCGTGCATGTCCATCCGTCGCCCATCCTGCTCCCGCAGATTCCGTGCACGGGGACCGCCTGCGAGGACGCGGTTCGGCAGGAGGCGTCAGGGCCCGCCGCGTTGACACCTTTCCTCACTCTAACCACGCTTTGCGCGCCCCCGCAGTTCGGCGGCGGGCCCGCCGCGGCGGGCCCGCGGAGGCGTCCGGCGCCGGTCGGAGGAGGCGTCCGGACCGGGGCGGGAGAGGCGTCCGGTGCCGGTCCGGAGAGGCGGACGGCCCCTGCCCGCACCGCTCCCGCCGGCACACTTCGAGGTGTGCCGGCGGGAGCGGTGGCGCACAGGGGCCGGACGGCGGGAACGGGAAGGCCGGTGCCGCGGGGGCCGGGCCTCGAACGGGGTGGGGGGCGGACTCAGCGGTCCGAGTAACTCAGCTCCCCGACCGTCCAACTGCTCACTTCGTCCAGGGCGATGCGGTACATGCCTCCGGTGTCGGGGAGGCCGAAACTCCCCTGCAGGATCCGGGCGAGGTGCAGGTGCAGGTGGGTGGGCCGCCCGTCGCCGGAGGAGGACGGGGGCCCGTCCGCCCCGGCGGGGGTGAAGAGGGTGGCGAACGACTTGAGGCGCTCCGAGTCGCCGAGCACCTCGGCCACCCGGGCCCTCCACACCGCCTCCGGTGCCAGCCGGCCGGTGATGACGGCACCGGGGACGACGACGGTGAGGGGCATCTGGTTGCTCTGTTCCGACTCCACCAGGGCGGCGATGTCGACGAGCAGCGTGTCTGGCTTGGCCATGCGGGCAGAGTAACGCGCCCGTCCACCCCGCGCCGGGCCGTTCCGGGCGCAGTTCGGGCTTTCCGCCCGCCCCTGTCCCGCCCTGTCCCGTCCCGGCCCCTGCCCCGTCCCCGGCGCGGGGGTCGGTGCCGGCGCCTCCGCCGGCACCGTGCCCCGGGAGCCCTGAACGCGTACCGCCGGGGGCACCGGGCGAGGGGTTTCGGCGGGAGGCCCCGCGGTGCCGCCGGCGACTGGCGGAGAGAGCCGGTGGGGGCGCACGCTGGAGGGAGAGGGCGTGGAGGTGAACGACATGACCATGAACGTCGTCGGGCAGCACATCGAGATGGAGTTCCAGGAGGACAGCCAGCGCACCAGGGCGGCCGCCCTGCTCCGCCTCCCGGACGGAACGGAACTGAGGGCGCACGGGCAGGCCAAGCGCAACCCGATCGACCCCGCGCAGCCACGGGTCGGGGAGGAGATCGCCGCGGCCAGGGCACTGACGGACCTGGCCCACCAGCTGATGGAGAAGGCGGCCGTGGAGATTGAGGACAGCACGCACAAACCCGTGCGCTCGCTCGTCTGACCGTCCGCGGGATCCGCCCGGGCCCCCGCAGGCGGCCCGGGCGGCGCCGTGCCCCCCACCCCGCCCTCTCCCTCCGCCCCCGAGCCCTCCCGCCCGGAGCCCCGCGTGCCTTCCGGCGCGTCGGCGTACCGCCGCCGGGCGGCCCGGCGCGGGCCGATAGCCTGGCGAGGACGGATGCGCGCGGAACGGGGGCGGGACATGGCCGATGCGGTGATCGTCGGGACCGGGCCCAACGGCCTGGCCGCCGCGGTGGTGATGGCCCGGGCGGGCCTGGAGGTCGAACTGCGCGAACGCGCCGACGAGATCGGCGGCGGACTGCGCACCGTCCCCCTCTTCGACGACGACGTCGTCCACGACATCTGCTCCGCCGTCCACCCCATGGCCGCGGCCTCCCCCTTCTTCCGCGAGTTCGACCTCGCCGCCCGCGGCGTGGAGCTGCTCAGCCCGGAGATCAGCTACGCCCACCCGCTCGACGGCGGACGCTCCGCCCTCGCCCACCGCGACCTCGACGCCGCCTGCGAGGCCCTGGGGCCGGACGGCCCGCGGTGGCGCCGGCTGATGGAGCCCCTGCTGCGCCACGGCGATGGCGTCGTGGACTTCCTCATGGCCGGTCAGCGCAGCCTCCCCGCCGACCCGGTGGTGCCGCTCCTGCTGGCCGGCCGCATCCTGCGGCACGGAACCCCGCTCGCCGCGCGCAGCTTCACGGGCGACCGGGCGCCCGCGCTGCTCACCGGCGTGGCCGCGCACGCCGTCGGCCGGCTCCCCACCCCGGAATCGGCCGCGGTCGCCCTCCTCCTGGGGCACCTGGCCCACACCCCGGCGGGATGGCCGCTGCCGAGGGGCGGCAGCGCGCGCATCGCGGAGGCCATGGCCGCCGACATCACCGCACACGGCGGGGTGTTCCGCACCGGAAGCCCCGTCACCGACCTGCGCGAGGTGCGCGGCGCACGGGCGGTCCTGCTGGACACCGCGCCCAAGGGGTTCCTGGCGATGGCCCGCCCGCTGCTGCCGCCCCGCTACGCCCGCGCCCTGGAGCGCTTCCGGTACGGGCCGGCCGCGGCCAAGGTCGACTTCCTGGTCTCCGAGCCGATCCCGTGGGCCGACCCCGAGGTCGGCCGGGCGGGCACCGTGCACCTCGGCGGCACCCAGGCCGAGATGTTCCGGCAGGAGACCCTGACCGCCGGGGGCACGGTCACGCCCGACCCCTTCGTGCTGCTGGTCGACCCCGCCGTGGCCGACCCCGGGCGGGCCCGGCCCGGCCGGCGCCCGGTGTGGGCCTACGCCCACGTGCCCAACGGCTCGGACGTCGACCCGGTCGCCCTCGTCCGGTCCCGCATCGAACGCTGGGCCCCCGGCTTCGGCGACACGGTCCTCGCCGAGCGGGCGATCGGCCCGGCCGAGTACGAGGAGTACAACCCCAACTACGTGGGCGGCGACATCGGTGCGGGCGCGGTCACCCTGGCGCAGGCCCTGCTGCGCCCGGTGCCGCAGGTCGACCCGCACCGCACCCCGCTGCGCGGCGTGTACCTGTGCTCGGCCTCCACCCCGCCGGGCCCCGGTGTCCACGGCATGTCCGGGTACCTCGCCGCCCGGTCCGCGCTGCGCCGCGAGTTCGGGATCCGCGACCTGCCGTCGCTGGCCCCGGCGGACAGCCGCGCGGGGGCCTGAACCGGGCCTGTCCGGGTGGGGGCGGGGAGCCGGGCCTACAGGGGCATGCGGCTGCCGAGGCGGCCCTCGAGGTGGAGGAGGAGCTCGCCGAGCAGCCGGGCGAGTTCGTCCTGGCCGGAGCGGCCCATACCGGCCAGCAGCGCCGCCTCGTAAGCGAGTTGCTCGGGCAGCAGCCGGTCGACCAGTTCCAGGCCGGTGTCGGTGAGGGAGACGTGGGCGACGCGGCGGTCGCGTTCGTCGGCGCGCCGGGCGATCAGGCCGCGCTCCTCCAGTTGCCGCAGCCGTTTGGTGACGGCGGCACCGGAGGCGAAGGTCTCGCGGGCGAGACGGCTGGGAGTGAGGTCGCGGCCCGTGCGGCGGAGGGTGCCCAGGATGTCGAACTCGGCGCGGCTCAGGCCCTCGTCGGCGAGCGGGGCGTCGGCGGCCTGCTGCAGCAGGGCGGAGCAGCGGTTGAGCCGGCCGATGAGCGCCATCGGGGCGGTGTCGAGGTCGGGCCGGACGTGCTGCCACTGGCGCAGCACCCCTGCGACGATGTCCTCCACGGCCCTGCGCCCCTTCCTCGGCCCGCGCCGTCCGGGCGGGTGCCGTCGATCCTATGCGGCCGGGGCCGCCCGGTCGGCGGTCAGCCGCCGGACGAGGGCCGCGAGGACCTGGTGGCCGCTCCGTTCGGCGAGGGCGACGCGCTCGGCGGGCAGGGCCCGCTGCCACCACTCGCCGGAGGCGACGTCGTAGGCCTCGCGCAGCTCGATGAGGGCGACGGCGAGACGGTCCCGGGCCCAGGCGGTCTCGTCGTCCCCGGCCCGGACGCCCCCGCCGTCGGCCCCGCCCCCGGCCGCTTCGCCCCTGCCCGCGGCCGCTTCTTCCCGGCCGGGCCCGGTGCGCAGCAGCCGCTCGGCCTCCCGCTGCGCGTCGGCCGCGCGGTCCAGGGCGGCGTCGATCCGGTTCGCGGCCCGCCGGTTGGTGACCAGGACGGCGGCGAGGAGCCCCGCCGCGACACCGATGACGGTGTCGATCAGCCGGTCGGTGACCAGCTCGCGGGCGGGCTGGTACCCGGCGAACTCCACGAGCAGCAGCGCCATCTGCGTCACGCACACCGACCCCAGCCAGTAGTTGCGGGTGATCAGTGCCTCGGCGCCGAACTGGCACAGCAGGGTGACGGCCACCAGGGTGACCACGCCGGACCGGGTGACCGGCAGCAGTGCGACGAAGGCCGCCAGCCCGAGGAGGGTTCCGACCGCGCGCTGCAGGCCGCGGCTCCAGGACAGGGTGACGTTGGCCTGGAAGACGGAGGCCGCGGTCACGACCGCCCAGTACGGGCGGCCGACCCCCAGGGCCATGGAGGCCCAGCCCGCGGCGGCCGAGCCGACCAGCAGCCGGGCGCCGACCGGCAGCAGGGGGGAGCCCGGGCCCAGCGCGCGGGCCAGGGCGCGCATGCCGCGGGGCTTGCCGGGGTCGGGGCTGCGCAGCTTCCTGCGCCCCGCTTCGCGGTCCGCGGCGACGCCGGCCGGTTCGGTGCGCCCGGCACGGGCGGGCAGCGGGCGGTTGCGGCGCAGGTCGTGGGCGAGGGCGAGGAGTCGCCCGGCCTCCGCGGCGGAGTCGGCCGGGGTGCGGGCGAGGACGGACTCGGCGCGGACGAGGATCCGTTCGAGGGTGGCGCGGGACCCGGCCCCGGCCGGGGTGCGGGCGGGGACGAGGAAGAGGGTGTGCCAGGCGGCGGTCACCGCGGACGCGGTGGTGTGCCGCAGGCGTGGCAGGTCCTGCCGGTCACCGGTCAGCAGCCGGGCGGCCGCCTCCAGGGCGCGGGCCACGGCGAGGCGCTGCGGCCCCTGCGGGCGTACGAGGCCGGGCGCCATGACGACGATCCAGGCGCACGCGGCGCCGCCGGCGGTCAGCAGCAGGTGGAAGGGGACGTCGCCGAGGCGCTGGGGCGTGAAGGCGCAGCTGGACGCGATGAAGGTGAAGATCAGGTTGCCGGGCGGCCCGATGCGGGTGGCGTCGCAGACCAGCTTGTGGGCCGCGGCCAGTGCCGCGCAGACGGCGACCAGCACTGCGGTGGAGGAGACCACCGCCGCGGCCGTCAGGGCGACGGCGACACTGGCGATCATGCCCAGGCAGACCCAGGCCGTCGCGCGGGCCCGGGCGGCGTAGGGCAGCCCGTGGGCGTAGAGGGCGCAGAGGCTGCCGCCGGAGGTGTACAGGACGAGGTCGAGCCGGTCGAGGGGGAAGAGGAACAGCAGGGGGACGACCGAGGCGGCGACCACGCTGAGGGCCGGCTTGTGCCAGATGTCACCGGGCCGGTTCAGGCGCAGCGCGCTCCGGAGCGGCAGCGGGTGGATCCGCTTCCGCCGGTTCGGTTCGTCCGTTGTTGCCACGACGCAACCTTAACAGGTGTTTTACTCGTGAAATGATTCCTGGTTGTCCGAAAGGGTCCACCGGACAGGCGTACCACTCAGGACACCTGTCGGACACCCGGAGGAGATGGCGCCATGACCGGCCCTTCCGCGCTGGAGCTCGACGCCCTGTGGCAGGAGTTCCACGAAGTCGTCAACATGACCTCCCAGGAGCTGGCCCACTGGCTGGAATCCCGTCCGGCCGGGGAGCGCACCGCCGTCGGCGAGGGAGTGCTCGCGCTGCTCCAGAAGTCCCGCGCCGAGCTGCGCGAGGAGGACCTGCAGGTGATGTACGCCGTCGTGGACACCGTGGAGCACGAGGGCGCCGACGGACTCGACGGCCCCGGCGGGCGGGAGAAGAGGCACCGCCTGATGGCGGTCGGCCACGACCCGCTGCGGCCCACCGGCCCGCCGTCGTCCCTGCTGTGATCCGCTGCCGCCCCTCCTGCGGCCCACTGCCGGAGGACCGGCCGGAGCACCTGCCGGAAGAAGGGGTCTCCACGGGTGTCCCCACGAGGGTCTCCGCGGCGGAAGCGCGGAGGCGGACGGGGCGCGCGGGGCGAAAAGGGGCGCAGGATACTGCACCGTTTCCGGAACCCGTGATCAACATGGGAATTCTGTCCGGATTGCAGTCGTTGTCTCCTTCGGAGTGGGAAAGCGAAGCCCCGTGACCCACTCGTTCAGAGCGACCGTTATCTTCGCAAGGGAGCACGCATGGCAACCCGTGCCGTCGCCCGTCGTCGATCAGACGGGGTCAGCAACGTCCGCAGCAGGAGCGGCGAGACGGCGGACCGCGACCTGGTCGGCATGTACCTCGACGAGATCGCACGTACCCCGTTGCTGGATGCGGCGCAGGAGGTCGACCTCTCCAAGGACCTCGAAGCGGGCCTCTACGCCGAGCAGCTGCTCGCCGAGGGCAAGACGTCCGAATCGGGAGCGACCGAGGACGAGCTCAAGGCCCTGGTCGCCGCAGGGGAGCGGGCCAAGGACATCTTCATCCGCTCCAACCTGCGGCTCGTGGTGGCCGTCGCCCGCCGGTACCCGCGCAGCGGACTGCCCCTGCTGGACCTGATCCAGGAGGGCAACGCCGGCCTGGTCCGGGCCGTGGAGAAGTTCGACTACCGCAAGGGCTTCAAGTTCTCCACCTACGCGACCTGGTGGATCCGGCAGGCCATCACGCGGTCCATCGCCGACCAGTCCCGCACCATCCGCCTCCCCGTCCACCTGGTGGAGGAACTGGGACGCATCCGCCGGGTCCAGCGCGAGTTCAACAAGGAGCACGGGCGCGAGCCCGAGCCCGCCGAGATCGCCGGCGAACTGGACACCACCCCCGAGCGCGTCGTCGACGTGCTCGACTGGGCCCGCGACCCGGTCAGCCTCAACATGTCCGTCGACGACGAGGGCGAGACGCAGTTCGGGGACCTCGTCGAGGACACCTCCGCCGCCTCCCCCGAGGAGTCGGTGCTGGTGATGCTGCGCCGCGAGGAACTGGAAGACCTGATCGGCCGCCTCGACGACCGCACCGCCTCGATCATCCGCTCCCGGTACGGGATCGAGGACGGCCGTGAGCGCACCCTCACCGAGGTGGGCAAGCAGCACGGCCTGACCCGTGAGCGGATCCGCCAGATAGAGAAGCACGCACTCGTGGAACTGAAGAGGATGGCCCGCGCCACCGGTTTCGAAGCGGCCTGACCCCTTCTCCTGCCCCTCGACGGAGCGGGGCGGGCACCACGGTCACGACAGCAGGACCGACAACCCGAACAGCACGGCGGTGCGCCCCGTACGGCGGACGCACCCGCAGGAGCCGGCCCCGGTGCGCCCCCAGAGCGCCGGGGCTCCTGCATGCCGGGGCACCGCCCCTCCGCCGACGGCCCGCAGGCCCCGCCTGCGGCCCGCGGCCCGCAGGCTCCGCCGCGGCCCGCCGTTCCGGGAGCCGTACGCTGGAGGGCATGAGCAGCAGCACGTCCGAACCCGCCCGTCCGCGTCCCGCCCTCGTCTTCGACGACCCGCTGGAGCGGCAGAGCACGGACGACACCGACCTCGGATGGGGCGAGCGGGCGAACCGGGCGGACGACGACCTGGCCCGCTTCCTCGACGAGAAGCCGCCGCACCACCTGTAGGCCGGGCCGTCACCCGCGGGCCGGACGGCCCCGCGCCCTACTGGCGGGGGAGTTTGCCGACGGCCCGGTCGTCGCGGCCGTGGACACCGGCGTTGCGCTGCTCGAGCAGCAGGTCGCGGATCTCGCCGAGCAGCTGGATCTCGGTCACCTCGACCGGCGTTGCCTCCACCGGGGCCTTGGCGGCCATGCGCTCCTTGTACTTGTTCATCGGCAGGATCATCAGGAAGTAGACGACCGCCGCGGTCATGAGGAAGGTCAGCGCCGCGCTGATCACCGAGCCCCACAGGATGTAGACGCCCGTCACGTCACCGGTGGCACTGACCTCGCACGGCCCCTTGAGGCAGGACCGGTAGTGGTCGAGGTTCGAGGTGCCGAAGGCGCCGACTATCGGGTTGATGACGCCCTTCACCACCGCGTTGACGATGCTGGTGAAGGCCGCACCGATGACGACCGCGACGGCCAGTTCGACCACGTTGCCGCGCATCAGGAACGCCTTGAAGCCGGCGAGCACGCCGTTGTCCTTGCTCATCTGCCAGAGTCTCTTTCGTCAGCCGGGGACCGGGGGACCGGTCCGCAAAGTTACGGCACCCCGGGCGGTGGCTGTCCAACCCGCTCGGCGGGCCCCGGGGCGCGGGCGACGACCAGGGACAGGGAGGACCCGGCGGCGGCACCGGCCAGTTCGGCGGCCGTCGTGCGCGGCACGGCGATCACCACCAGTGCTCCCCCGGCCGTTCCCCCGCCGCGGTCCTCCTCCTCGGGCACGGCCACCACCCGCGCCCCCGAGGCCACGACCCGGGCCCGGACGGCGGCGGGACCCGCCGCGTCCCGGTCCCGGAACACGGTGCCGCCCGGGGCGGGGCCGGCCAGGACGTCGATCCGGTCGCCGGGGCGCACCAGCCGCACGGCCGAGGCGTCGGCGATCCGCACGGGCGCGGCGACGACGTCCCGGCCCGCAGCCCGGGCGGAGGACCCGCCCGGGGCGGGGGAGGCCGCGCGGAGGAGCTGCGAACCGACCAGGTCGCGGACGGTCAGCGGGGCACCCCTGCGCAGCGGGCCGGTCAGCGTCCGGCCCTCGGCCTGCGCCGCCCGGTGCACCGCGTCGTCGGGGGCCCGGTCGAGCGGCATCCGCGCCACCTCGAGGTCGCCGCGGTCCACCCGCGATCCGGCGGGCAGGTCACGGGCCGCCACCAGCACCGGCCGGGTTCGCGGCGCAGTCGAGGACCCCGCCGAGGTCGCGGCCAGGGCCGCCGCGGCGGCGGCCAGGACCACGACCGTCATCAGCGGTGCCCGGGACCGCCGCCGTGGTGATCGACGCGGCCACCGCCGGCCGCCGCCCGCCCTGATGGGCTCGAACGCGGGGACCGGTACGGCGGGCGGGACCCGCCGCAGGGGCAGCGTCCCGGGCACCCCGCCGGGATGCCCGGGCTCGGAAGCGGGCGGATGCGCGGACGGATGTGCGGACCGGGGAGAGGACGGGTGCGCGGGCACGGCGGTCACCGCCTGACGGGTCGGGGCTGTCGGCTCCGCACACTGTGGCCCGGGACGCGGCCCGGCGGGCCGCAGGTGCCCGGAGCTGTGGATCCGTCCACAGGTTGTGGACGGATCCGCCGCCCGGGAGAGTGATGCGGGGCGAGGGGCAAGGGACGGGGAGGGGCGGGGGACGGGACTGCCCGTCGCAGCCGTCCGCGCCCGCGCACCCACCCGTCCGCGCGCCGCCGCCCGTGCCGTCCGCGCGTCGCCGGTGCCGCCGCGTCCGGCTACGGCAGGGGGATGCCGGGGTCCATGCTGCCGCGGGCGTGCGGGCACAGCGTGCAGTCCTGCTCCACGGGCAGCTTGCCGACGACGTCGAAGAGCGTCGTGCGCAGCCGGTCGACGTTGGCGGCGAAGACCTCCATGACCTCCTCGTGGGAGACGCCCTCTCCCGCCGCCGCGCCCGCGTCCAGGTCGGTGACCAGGGCCAGCGAGGTGTAGCACAGGCCCAGCTCGCGGGCGAGGACGGCTTCGGGGTGGCCGGTCATGCCGACCACCGACCAGCCCTGGGCGGCGTGCCAGCGGGACTCGGCGCGGGTGGAGAAGCGCGGGCCCTCGATCACCACCATGGTGCCGCCGTCCACGGCGTCCCAGCCGGCGCCGCGGGCGGCGGTCACCGCGGTCTCCCGGCCGACGGGGCAGTAGGGGTCGGCGAAGGCGGTGTGCACCACGCGGGGCACGAGGCCGTCGGGACGCGGCTCTCCGTCGAAGTAGCTCTGCGTCCGGGACTTGGTGCGGTCCACCAGCTGGTCGGGGACGAGGAGCGTGCCGGGCCCGTGCTCGGGGTGCAGTCCGCCGACCGCGCACGGCCCCAGGACCTGCCGGGCGCCCACGGAGGCGAGCGCCCACAGGTTGGCGCGGTAGTTGATGCCGCTCGGCGGCAGGTGGTGCCCGCGACCGTGCCGGGGCAGGAAGGCGACCCGCCGCCCGGCGACCTCGCCGAGGAAGAGGGAGTCGCTGGGCGGGCCGTAGGGGGTCTCGACGGTGACTTCCGTCACGTCGTCGAGGAAGGAGTAGAAGCCGGATCCTCCGATGACGCCGATGTCCGCCCGGTCGCCGTTGCTCTCTCGCACCATGCCGGTCACCCTAACGGCAGCCCGGCACGCCGCGGGCCCCGCGCCGGAGAACCGGTGACGGGGCCCGAGGGACGCCGCGCGTCAGGCGGCGGAGGTGCTGCCGGCCGTGCTCGTGGAGCTGCTGCCCGAGCCGGACGACGAGGACGACGAGGAGGATGCGGACGCGCTCGACCCGCTGCTCGACGAGCTGTCGCTGCTGCTCTTCGCCGCGGGCGTGGAGCTCGACGAGCTGCCGCGGCTGTCGGTCCGGTAGAAACCGGACCCCTTGAAGACCACGCCGACCGCGGAGAAGACCTTGCGCAGGCGCCCGCTGCAGGCGGGGCACTCCGTCAGCGCGTCGTCGCTGAACTTCTGCACCACCTCGAGGCCCTCGCCGCATTCGGTGCACTGGTACTGGTACGTCGGCACTTGCTCCTCCTGGCACTCTCACCTATTGAGTGCTAACGATGGTCCATGGTGCAGCATTCCCCGGGGTTTAGTCCACTGGCGTCCGTCCTTCAGGTACGTGGCGTCGGTCGCAGCAGCCTGCGCGCCATGAGCAGCAGCACGAACGCGCAGCCCGTACCGACGGCCGGGACGGCCAGGCCGGCCCGGGCCCCCACCAGGTCCGCCAGCTGCCCGGCGACCGTGCTGCCGGCCGCCAGGCCCAGCCCGACGGCGCCGGTCAGCCAGGTGAACGCCTCGGTCTTCGCGTTGTCCGGCACCACGACCTCGGCCAAGGTGAAGCCGGTGATCAGGGTGGGGGCGACGGCCAGGCCGCACAGCAGGGCGACCGCGCCCAGCGGCAGCGCCGAGCGGGCCGTCCACAGGGGGGCCGCCGCCAGCACCAGCAGTGCGTAGGTCACCAGCAGCTGCCGGTCCAGCGCGCTGCGGCGGCGGACCGCCCCGTACAGCACGCCGGCGGCCATGCTGCCGCCGGCGAAGACCGCGTACAGCCAGCCGGCCAGCCCCGGGTCGCCGGTCTCCCGGGCGAACGCCGCCAGCGACACCTGGAGCGAGCCGAACACCGTCCCGATGCCCAGGAAGGCGACGACCAGCAGCCGCAGCCCGGGGGCCGACATGGCCCCGGCGTGCCGGGTGCCCGGACGGGCGCGGCCGGTCGCGGGCGGGGCGCCGGTGCGCTGCGCGGCGAACAGCAGCCCGCCGGCCAGGACTAGGGCCGCGGTGGCGGCGAGCCCCGCCGCCGGGTGCACGGCCGTGCACAGCGCGGTGGTGACCACCGGGCCGACGACGAAGGTGAACTCGTCGGTGACCGACTCGAAGGCGAAGGCGGTGCCGGTCAGCGGCGACGGCCCCAGGCGCGTCATCCAGCGGGAGCGGATCATCGGGCCGATCTGCGGGGTGGTCCCGCCCGCCGCGAGCGCCGCGGCGAACAGCGCCCACAGCGGGGCCCCGGCCAGGGCCAGGGCGGTGAGGGCCGACACGGACAGGGCGTGCGCGACGGACGCGGGCACGACGACCGCGGCCTGCCCGCGGCGGTCGGCCAGCCGGCCGACGTGCGGGCCGGCCAGCGCCTGCGCGATCGCCGCGGCGGCGGCCACCGCGCCGGCCGTCCCGTAGGAACCGGTGGTGTGCTCGAGCAGCAGCACGATGCCCAGGCCGAGCATGGCGTAGGGCAGGCGGGCAGCGAACCCGGGGACCAGGAAGCGCCAGGCCCCGGGGGTGCTCAGCAGCGCCCGGTAGCCGTGGGAGCCCGCGGACGCGCCGCCGGGGGCGGCCTGCGGGGCGGGCGGGGCCGTGAGGGCCTTTGCCGTTGCCGTCGCCGTCGCCTCCGTCGCCGCCGGTCCGGGCGGCGCCGTGCCGCCGGGGGAGGGGTCGTGCTCGTTCGGGGGGACCGTAGGGCTGGACGCCACGGTCGGGTCCTTCCTGCCGCCTGGTAGCGGGCCCGGCGTGTGGGGCCGGGTCCGCCGAGAGCCGTCCTCTTCGCGTCAACCGGGGTAGATACCGGGTCCTGCGCCCCGGTGCACGGGGGGACCGCGGCCGCCGATCGGTCGCGCCGGCCCTGCCTCAGGCAGAGTGCGTGTTGCGTACCCGCCCAGGATAGGGGTCCGTCCGCCGCGTGCCCGCCCGGGGCCGGACCGGTTCGTCACGGTCCGGTGGCGTTCGGCCGCACTCGGGACCGATCAGGACCGTTCATTCGCGCCCGGTCGTGTTCGGTCGTGTGCGGATGTGTTCGTGCACGTCCGCACCGGCCCGGGCGGACGGGATCGGGCCCGGGCCTCTCAGGCGCCGAGCCAGCCGGCCAGCTTGCCGCCGCGGCCGACGGCGCGCAGCCGCTCCTCGGTGCGGTCGCGCACCGCGTCGGTGGTCACGACCAGCAGGTCGTCCCCGCGCCGCAGCATGGTGCTCGGCGCGGGCACGAAGCTCTCGCCGTCGCGGACGACCAGGGTGACGGAGGCCCCGGCCGGCAGCCGCAGCTCGCCCACCTCGACGCCGTGCATCCGCGACCGGGAGGGGACCGACACCGACAGCAGGTGGCCCCGCAGCCGCTCCAGCGGCGCGGACTCGATGTCCAGCTCCCGGGCCGACTCGTCGTCGCCGAGCCGCAGCTTCCCCGCCACCCACGGCAGGGTGGGCCCCTGGATCAGGGTGAAGACGATGACCAGGACGAAGACGATGTTGAACACCCGGGAGGCGTCCTGCACCCCGGCCACCATCGGGATGGTGGCCAGCACGATCGGCACCGCGCCGCGCAGACCCGCCCACGACAGCAGCACGTGCTCCCGCCACGGCCGCCGGAACGGCAGCAGGCTGACCAGTACCGACACGGGGCGGGCCACCAGTGTCAGGACCAGGCCGATCACGATCGCCGGGACGATGTCGTCGAGGAGGTCGTGCGGGGTGACCAGCAGGCCGAGCAGGACGAACATGCCGATCTGGGCGATCCAGGCCAGGCCCTCGGCGAAGCCGCGCACGGCGGGCCGGTACGGCACCTGGGCGTTCCCCAGGATCAGCGAGGCGATGTAGACGGCGAGGAAGCCGCTGCCGTGCAGCAGGGCCCCGCCCGCGTAGGCGAGGACGGCCAGCGCCGTCACGGCGATCGGGTACAGGCCGGAGGAGGGCAGGGCGAGCCGCTTCAGGCCCAGCACGCCCGCCTTGCCGACGGCGATGCCCACGACGAGGCCGATGGCCAGCTCGGCCGCTATCACGGCGGCCAGCACGTACCAGTGCTCGACCGGGCCGGCGGTGGAGAAGGCGACGACGAGGATGACCACCGGGGCGTCGTTGAATCCGGACTCGGCCTCCAGGAGGCCGTTCAGCCGGGCGGGCAGGGGGACCCGGCGCAGCACGGAGAAGACCGCGGCCGCGTCCGTCGAGGAGACCACCGCGCCCATCAGCAGCGACGACTGCCAGTCCAGGCCGACCAGGAAGTGCGCGGCCGACGCGGTGACCAGGACGCTGACCACCACGCCGACGGTCGACAGCACCGCCGCGGCCGGCACCGCCGGCCTGATCTCCTGCCACTTCGTGCCCAGGCCGCCCTCCGCCAGGATCACCACGAGGGCGGCGTAGCCGATGACCTGGGTCAGTTCGACGTTGTCGAAGGAGATCCCGAGGCCGTCCTGCCCCATGGCCACGCCGATCCCGAGGTAGACCAGCAGACTGGGCAGTCCGCTGCGGGTCGACAGGCGTACGGCGACGACGGCCACCAGCAGGACGGCGGCCGAGACCAGCAGGAGTTCGTTGAGGTGGTCGACAGTCAGGATCCCGCCCCTTCTCGCATGAATTTCGTTGCCCGAACTAACATTTTACCCGCTCTTGGTGCCTCCTCTCTGCCACGGATTGAGACTCCGCGTAAAGCCGCCGTCCGGGTTGCGCCTAGTGTTGCTCCAGCACATCGGACCACCCTGGCCCTCGAAGGACAGCGATGCCCGCGAAGAAGAAACCCCGCCGCGCACGGCTCCTCGTGATCGCGGTCGTCGTCCTGTTGGTGGCAGCCATCGGCGGCGGATCGTTCTGGAGTGTCAGCACGGTGCGGGCTTCCTTCCCGCAGACCGCCGGCACGGTGAAGATCGACGGACTGTCGGGGGAGGTGCAGGTCAAGCGGGACGCCAACGGCATCCCGCAGGTCTACGCGGACAGCACCGACGACCTCTTCCGCGCCCAGGGCTACGTCCACGCCCAGGACCGCTTCTGGGAGATGGACGTGCGCCGCCACCTCACCGGCGGCCGGCTGTCGGAGATGTTCGGGGAGGACCAGGTCGAGACCGACGCCTTCCTGCGCACCCTCGGTTGGCGCCGCGTCGCGCAGCAGGAGTACGAGACCAAGCTGTCGGCGCGCACCAAGGACCACCTCAAGGCCTACTCGGCCGGCGTCAACGCCTACCTGAAGGAGCGTTCGGGCGCCGAACTCTCCCTGGAGTACGCGGTCCTGGGGATCACCACCGACTACGAGCCCGAGCCGTGGACCCCGGTCGACTCCGTCGCCTGGCTCAAGGCCATGGCCTGGGACCTGCGCGGCAACATGCAGGACGAGATCGACCGGGCGCTGATGACCAGCCGGCTCTCCGACAAGCAGGTGGCCGACCTCTACCCGTCCTACCCGTACCGGCGCAACAAGCCGATCGTCGAGGGCGGTTCGGTCGACCAGCTGAGCAAGGAGTACGTGCCGGCCGCCGAGGAGGACGAGGGCGCCGGGGGCACGGCCGGACAGCCCGGAGCCGTGGGCGGCACCGGTGACGGCACCGGCACCGGCGGCACCGGAGCGGTCGGCGGCGCCGGCGGCACCGGAGCGGTCGGCGGAACCGGGGCGGTCGGCGGCACCGGAGCCGTGGGCGGCACCGGCGGCACCACCGGCACCACCGGCACCGGTGCGGGCACCTCCTCCCAGGCCTCCCCGTACGTGCAGAGCCAGCTCTCCGGGCTCGCCGACGCCATGGACGCCGTCCCGGCGCTCCTCGGCGCCAGCGGCAGCGGCGTCGGCTCCAACTCCTGGGTGGTCTCCGGCGCGCACACCACCACCGGCAAGCCGATGCTGGCCAACGACCCGCACCTGTCGCCGCAGCTGCCCTCGCTCTGGTACCAGATGGGCCTGCACTGCCGCACCGTCTCCGCCGAGTGCCCCTACGACGTGGCCGGCTACACCTTCTCCGGCATGCCGGGCGTGGTCATCGGTCACAACCAGTCGATCTCCTGGGGCTTCACCAACCTCGGGGCCGACGTGACCGACCTCTACCTCGAGAAGGTCACCGCCGGCACCTACCTGTACAACGGCCGTCAGGTGCCGTTCACGACCCGGCAGGAGACCATCGAGGTCGCCGGCGGGAAGAGCCGGAAGATCACCGTCCGCAGCACCAGGAACGGGCCGATCGTCTCCGACCGCAGCGACGAGCTCAAGAACGTCGGCAAGGACGCGCCGGTCGGCGACTCCGCCCCGGACCGCAAGGACGGCTACGCGGTCTCGCTGCGCTGGACCGCGCTGACCCCGGGCAACACCATGGACGCGGTCTTCGAGATGAACGCGGCCACCGACTTCGCCGGCTTCCGCAAGGCGGCCCGCAACTTCGCCGTCCCCGCCCAGAACCTGGTCTACGCCGACGTCAAGGGCAACATCGGCTACCAGGCCCCCGGGCGCGTCCCCGTGCGCGCCGAGGGCCACGACGGCAGCTGGCCGGCCCCCGGCTGGGACCCGAAGTACCGCTGGGTGAGCTACATACCCTTCAAGTCGCTGCCGTGGGAGTACAACCCGAAGCGCGGCTACATCGTCACCGCCAACCAGGCCGTGGTCGACCGCGACTACCCGTACCCGCTGACCACCGACTGGGGCTACGGCGCCCGCAGCCAGCGGATAAACGACCTGATCGAGTCGAAGATCGAGGACGGCGGGAAGATCTCCATGGGCGACATGCAGTCCATGCAGACCGACAACAGCAGCGAGATGGCCAAGCTCCTCGTGCCGTACCTGCTCAAGATCGACGTCAAGGACAAGTACGTCCGCGACGCCCAGGACCTGCTCCAGGGCTGGGACTTCGACCAGGACGCCGACTCGGCGGCGGCCGCCTACTTCAACGCCGTCTGGCGCAACGTCCTCAAGCTGGCCTTCGGCAACAAGATGCCCAAGGAGCTGCGGGTCAAGGGCCAGTGCCTGCGGGTGCTGCCGGCCGACGCCTCCGCGCCGGTGGACGACCTCGACGGCGGCGACGGGCTGGTGCGCGAGTGCGGCATGCGCTCCGGCGACCAGGCCCAGCCCGACGGCGGCGACCGCTGGTTCGAGACGGTCCGCAAGATCCTCCCCGACGAGGACAACGAGTGGTGGAACACCTCCCTGGAGGAGGGTGTGACCACCGACCGCGACCACGTCCTCGCCCAGGCGCTGGAGAACGCCCGCTACGAGCTGACCTCCAAGCTCGGCAAGGACATCACCACCTGGAGCTGGGGCCGCCTGCACCGCCTGGAGCTGGAGAACCAGACCCTGGGCAAGGGCGCGCCCGACCTCGTGCAGCGCCTGTTCAACCGCGGCCCGTACGAGCTCGGCGGCGGCGAGGCGACGGTCAACGCCACCGGCTGGAACGCGGCCGGCGGCTACCGGGTGGTGTGGGTGCCCTCGATGCGGATGGTCGTCAACCTGGACGACTTCGACAAGTCCCGGTGGATCAACCTCACCGGCGCCTCCGGGCACGCCTTCGACAGCACCTACACCGACCAGACCGAGAAGTGGGTCAAGGGCGAGCTGCTGCCGTGGCGGTTCACGAAGGAGGCCGTCGCGGAGCGGACCGAGAACACCCTGACGCTGAAGCCGTAGGCGTACGGCGCGGCACGGCGGCACGGCGGGAGCCGCGGCGGCCCTCCGGCACCACGGGTGCCCGGCGGCCGCCGCGGCTCCCGCGCGTCGGGGCCGCCCCCGCCGCGGGGGCGGCCCCGCGCCGGGGAGCCCCGGCCGCGGCTCCCCGGCCGGCCGTCTCAGTGCGGACGGAAGCGGTGCACCGCGGAGGGCGTCACGGCCGCGTGCACGGCCCGGTCGTGCTCCTCGGCCGGCACGGACTCCAGGACCTCGCCGTCGTACAGCACCACCACCAGGGCGGGGTCGGTCCCGGCCCGCTCCAGCCGGTCCAGCACCCGGTCGTAGGACCCGCCGCCGCGCCCCAGGCGCACCCCGCGCCGGTCCACCGCCAGCCCGGGCAGCAGCACGGCGTCGGCGGCGAGGACCGCCTCCGGGCCCAGCCGGGGCCCGATCGGCTCCAGCAGGCCCCGGCCGGCCTCCGCCAGCGTGTGGCCCCCGCCCTCGTACTCCGCCCAGTCCAGGTCGTTGTCCGGCAGCAGAACGGGCAGGAGCACCCGTGTGCCGCGCTCCCTCAGCACGTCGATCACCTCGCGGGTGTCCGGCTCCCGGCCCACGGAGACGTACGCCGCCACGGTGGTCGTGCCCGTGTGCCCCCGCCGCCCTGGCCCGGCACCGGCCCCGTCGGGGCCGGGCGCCGCCCCGGTCAGCTCCGGCAGCTCCAGGGCGTGCTCGGCCAGACGACGGCCTGCGGTCAGGACTTCACCCGGAGTCAACCCCGCCCTCACGTCCAGGAGTCTGCGACGCAACTCCGCCTTCGTAATGTCACTTCCGCGCAACATGCGGTCAAAGCCTCCACTCGGGGCAAACCAACCGGAACTTCATTTTCTCCCCATACCGAACGGCTAAGGTGCGTGCATGACTCAAGCCCGTCCCCGGATCAGCAAGGCTGTCATCCCCGCAGCCGGCCTCGGCACCCGGTTCCTGCCGGCCACGAAGGCCACGCCCAAGGAGATGCTGCCGGTCGTCGACAAACCCGCGATCCAGTACGTGGTCGAGGAGGCCGTCGCGGCCGGACTGCCCGACGTGCTGATGGTCACCGGCCGCAACAAGCGGCCGCTGGAGGACCACTTCGACCGCAACTACGAGCTCGAGGAGGCCCTCTCCCGCAAGGGCGACGAGAGCCGCCTCGCCCGGGTCCGGGAGTCCAGCGACCTCGCCACCATGCACTACGTCCGCCAGGGGACTCCCAAGGGGCTGGGCCACGCCGTCCTGTGCGCGGAGCCGCACGTCGGCGACGAGCCGTTCGCCGTCCTCCTCGGCGACGACCTCATCGACCCGCGCGACCCGCTGCTGGAGCGCATGATCGACGTCCGGGCGGAGCTCGGCGGCAGCGTCGTCGCCCTCATCGAGGTCGAGCCGGAGCAGATCCACCTCTACGGCTGCGCCGCGGTCGAGCCGACCGGGGAGGACGGCGTGGTGCGGGTCACCGACCTGGTGGAGAAGCCGGACGCGGCCGACGCGCCGAGCAACCTCGCGGTCATCGGCCGCTACGTGCTCGACCCGGCCGTCTTCGAGGTGCTGCGCAAGACCGAGCCCGGGCGCGGCGGCGAGATCCAGCTCACCGACGCCCTGCGCGAGCTCGCCACCGGCCGCAGCGACGGCGGCCCCGTCCACGGCGTGCTGTTCACCGGCCGCCGCTACGACACCGGCGACCGCGGCGACTATCTGCGTGCGATCGTGCGACTCGCGTGCGAACGTGAAGACCTGGGGCCCGACTTCCGGTCCTGGCTCAAACGTTTCGTCACCGAGGAGATGCAGCATTGACCAGTCCCGCGCGCAGCGGACACCACGGCCCGTCCACGGGCCGCCCGCCGGCGGACCAGGAGCGCCCCGCGCGCGTCTGGTCCGTCGACGAGCACCTCGAGGACGTCCTCGGCCGCATCCGGCCGATGGACCCCATAGAGGTGCCGATCCTCGACGCCCAGGGCTGCGTCCTGGCCGAGGACGTCACCGTGGCCGTCGCCCTGCCGCCCTTCGACAACAGCTCCATGGACGGCTACGCGGTGCGCGCGGCCGACGTCGCCGAGGCGGACGCGGACCGCCCGGTGATCCTCGAGGTCGTCGGCGACATCGCCGCCGGCGCGGGCACCCTGCCGCACGTCGGGGCCGGCAGCTGCGCCCGCATCATGACCGGCGCCCCCCTGCCACCCGGCGCCGACGCAGTCGTCCCCGTCGAGTGGACCGACGGCGGGACCGGCGAGGGCCCGGTGGACGGCATGCGCGCCCACAGCGACGACCCGGCCGGCTCCGGCGGGCTGGTGCAGGTCTACCGGCCCGCGAAGCCCGGCGCCCACGTCCGTACCCGGGGCGGCGACGCCCGCGCGGGGGAGCTCGCCCTGGCCCTGGGCACCGTGCTGGGGCCGCCGCAGATCGGCCTGCTGGCCGCGGTCGGCCGGCCCACCGTCAAGGTCCGCCCGCGCCCGCGCGTGGTGGTGCTGTCCACCGGCAGCGAGCTCGTCCAGCCCGGCGAGGAGCCGGGCGACGGCCGGATCAACGACTCCAACAGCTTCGCGCTGACCGCCGCCGCCCGCGCGGCCGGCGCCGTCGCCTACCGGGTCGGCTCCGTCGCCGACGACGCCGACACCCTGCGCGCCACGGTCGAGGACCACCTGGTCCGCGCCGACCTGGTCGTCACCAGCGGAGGTGTCAGCGTCGGCGCCTACGACGTGGTCAAGGAGGCGCTGGAGGGCGTGGAGTTCCGCAGGCTGGCCATGCAGCCCGGGAAGCCCCAGGGCTTCGGGCTGGTCGGCCCGGACCGCGTCCCGCTGTGCGCGCTGCCCGGCAACCCGGTCAGCGCCTACGTCTCCTTCGAGGTCTTCGTCCGGCCGGTCATAAGGGCCCTGATGGGGATCGAGCCGGCGCGGCGGGAGACCGTCCGCGCCGTCGTCGACACCGACCTGGCCTCCCTGCCGGGCAAGCGCCAGTTCCTGCGGGCCCGCCACACCCCGCCCGCGCCGGGGGAGTGCACGGGCACCGTCACCCCGGTCGGCGGCCACGGCTCGCACCTGGTCAAGGCGCTGGCCCACGCCGACGCACTGGTCGTCGTCCCCGAGGAGACGACCGAGGTGCCCGCCGGCACCGAGGTGGACGTCCTCCTGCTGGGCTGATCCCTCCCGGGCGGGGCGCCGCGGGCCGCCCGCGGCGCCCCGCCCGGGGCGGCCCGCGGCGCCGGTCCGTCTCCCGAAGGGGCGGCCCGGTGCCCGAGGGGGCGGCCCGGGAGGCCCGCCCCGCCCGGCTGGCGGTAGCGTGTCTGCCCGACCCACCGCCCCGGGAGACGGCCGACATGACCACCGACAACGCCCGTTCGCACCTGACGCACATCGACGAGTCGGGCGCGGCCCGCATGGTCGACGTCTCGGACAAGCAGGTGACGGCCCGCACCGCCAGAGCAACCGGCCGCGTCCTGGTCTCTCCGCGCGTGGTGGAACTCCTGCGGGGGGAGGGCATGCCCAAGGGGGACGCCCTCGCCACCGCCCGCATCGCCGGGATCATGGGCGCCAAGCGCACCCCTGACCTCGTCCCCCTGTGCCACCCCCTCGCCCTGTCGGGGGTCCGCGTCGAGCTGTCCGTCACCGACGAGGCAGTCGAGATCGAAGCCGTCGTGCGGACCACCGACCGCACCGGCGTCGAGATGGAGGCCCTCACCGCGGTCACCGTGGCCGCCCTCACCGTGGTCGACATGGTCAAGGCGGTCGACAAGGCGGCGGTGATCACCGACGTCGGGGTCGAGGAGAAGACCGGCGGGAAGTCCGGCGACTGGCACCGAGCCCCGTCCTCCGGGACCCTGTGAACGAGGAGACGCCGTGACCCTTCCCGACCCCTCGGCCCCCGCCGGCCCGGCCCGCCCCGCGGACGCACCGGGCGGCTCCGCCGCGCCCGCAGCCACCGCCGACGCCCCCGCCCCCGCCGACGTGCCCGCGGCCCCCGCCGCCCGCCGGGCCCTGGCCGTGACCGTCTCCAACCGCGCCTTCGCCGGCGTCTACGAGGACCGCGGAGGCCCCCTGCTCGTCGAGGGCCTGACCGCCATGGGCTTCGCGGCCGACGGACCCCGGGTGGTGCCCGACGGCGACCCGGTCGAGGAGGCGCTGCGCGACGCCGTGGCCGCCGGCTACGACGTGGTGCTCACCACCGGCGGCACCGGGATCTCGCCCACCGACCGCACCCCGGAGGCCACCCGCAGGGTGCTCGACCGGGAGATCCCCGGGATCGCCGAGGCGATCAGGGCCGAGGGGCGGGCCGCGGTGCCCACCGCGGCCCTCTCGCGCGGCACGGCGGGCGTCGCCGGGACCACCCTCGTGGTGAACCTCCCCGGCTCCACCGGCGGCGTCAGGGACGGCCTGGCCGTGCTGCGGCCCCTGCTGGCGCACGCCGTCGACCAGATCAACGGCGGGGACCATCCGCAGCCTCCGGCCGCGGCCCCGCCCCGGCACGGGAGACCGAGCTGAACGCTTCCTGGCCCGTCGAGCTGACGGAGGGGGACGTCGCCCTCCGTCCGTTGAGGATGCGCGACCAGCACGCCTGGCGGGAGGTCAACCTGCGCAACCGCGACTGGCTGCGCCCCTGGGAGGCCACGCTTCCCCCCGCCCCGCCGGGCCACTTCGTGCAGCGCCCGTCCTACCGGCAGATGGTCCGCCACCTGCGGGCCGAGGCGTCCGCGGGCCGGATGCTCCCCTTCGTGGTGGACTACCGGGGCCGGCTGGCCGGGCAGTTGACCGTCGCCGGCATCACCTGGGGGTCGATGTGCTCGGCGCACGTCGGCTACTGGGTGGACCGGGCGGTCGCCGGCCGCGGCGTGACGCCGACGGCCGTCGCCCTCGCGGTGGACCACTGCTTCTTCACCCTCGGCCTGCACCGCGTCGAGGTGTGCATCCGGCCGGAGAACATGCCGAGCCGCCGGGTGGTGGAGAAGCTCGGTTTCCGCGAGGAGGGGCTGCGCCCCCGCTACCTCCACATCGACGGGGGCTGGCGCGACCACCTGGTCTACGCCCTCACCGTTGAGGACGTGCCCGGGGGCCTCGTGCAGCGGTGGCGGAACGCGCGTCCGGGCAGCACCTTGAAATGAAATAAACGTTCGAATTAAAAGACTCATTCAGGGCCGGTATGAATCTTCCGGTCTCGGAAATCGTAAAAAAAGTTCGAAGAATCAACCAGATCGTGCGACACACCGTCCGAAATTGCGGATGAGCCACCCCCGGGAGTCCTACCGTGTTCGCTGTGAGCAGCAGCGGCCTCATCTACGCAGTCATCGTGGGGGCCTGGGCTGCCTACTTGGTGCCGATGTGGCTCCGTAGGCAGGACGAACTCAACGAGGCTCGTCCGACGGAACGCTTCAGCACCGCCATCCGGCTGCTCTCCGGAAGGGCGGGGCTGGAGCGCCGTTACGCCAAGGCGCTCGACGAAGAACACGGTTCCGGGGACGAGGCGGAGAACGCCCTCCCGGAAGAACCGGACGCCACGGCCTCCGCCGATCACGCGGAGGCGCCCGTGGACGTCCGGGCCCTCGCCGTGCCCGCGACCGAACCGGGCCGCAGGCGCACCGCGCAGGAGCAGCCCCCGGCCGCCCGCCCCGCCGCCCCGTCCCCCCAGAACGCCCGGGCCCGCGTGCTCGCCCGCAGGCGGCGGACCACCACCGTCCTCTTCCTCGCCTTCACCGCGGGCGCGATCATCGCCGCGGTCGGCGGACTCGCCTTCCTCTGGGCGCCCCTGGCGCCCGGAGCCCTGCTCACCTCCTACATCGTCTACCTGCGGGGGCAGGAACGGCGCCGCTTCGAGTTCACCATGGACCAGCGCCGCGCCGTCGAAGCCGCCCGGACACTGCGCGAGGCGCGCACCGTCCGGCAGCCGCGCCCCCCGCTCGCGGCCCCGTCCCCGGCGGACCGGCCCCGCGCCCACTCCCACCCCCGCCCGAAGGGCAGGGCGGAGACGGCGGCAGTGGCGGAGGGGTCCGCGGGGCCCGAGCCGGCCGCGCCCGCCGCGCCCGCCCCCACCCCCCGCGAGACCGCGGAGCGCCGCGCGCTGGTGGAGGAGACCGACCACGCGGAGTGGGTCGACCAGCAGCGCGAGCGCACCGAGGACGGCTGGGAGCCGGTGCCGGTGCCCCTGCCGACCTACGTCACCGCGCCGGTCGCCCCCCGCACCCACGACGGGGTGGACCTGAGCGCCCCGGACGCCTGGAGCTCGGCGCGCTCCGCCCCGGCCGAGTCGGCCGAGGCCGCGCCCGAGGCGCCCGTGCAGGCGGTCTCCCACCCTCTGCACGGCCCCGACCGCTCCCGCACCCCCCTGTTCGACCAGTACGCCGACGAGGACCGCCCCCGCGCCGCCAACGAGTGACCGGGGCGTGATCCACTCCGGCCGGAACGGATTCACGACCACGACCTCCGGGATGCTAGAGTCTTCCTCGTTGCAAGGGCCTGTGGCGCAGTCCGGTAGCGCACCTCGTTCGCATCGAGGGGGTCAGGGGTTCGAATCCCCTCAGGTCCACAACAACGGTCCTTCACGAGTCGCCTCGTGAAGGACCACCGGATCCCGTCCGGCTCGTCGAGCCGGGCGGGATTCTCTGTTTCCGGGGCCCGCTCCGGCGCGGCTGCCGCATGCCGGGTGAACCGATCGGGACGCCCCGCCCCCCGCCCCCCGGCCCGGCGAAAAATACGGCCAGGAAATCCGCGGTTCCGCCGGGGGCGCCGGCTGCCCTTTTCCGAAGGGGTTGTCGCGCTGCGCCGGCGGATTCTATGCTGCTCCGGACGACGGCGACGTGACGGATCGTCGATTACCGGGGCAACGGTAATGCCGTGTGCCGGGCCCCATCCGAAAGGAATATTCCGTGCGTACCACCACGCTGGGTTCCGGAGGGCCGGTCGTCGGTCGTATAGGCCTGGGAACGATGGGGATGTCCTTTGCCTACGACCCGCAGAACAGGGACGACGGGACTTCCGTTTCCGTCGTGCGCCGGGCGCTCGATCTGGGGATCGACCTGATCGACACGGCGGACGTGTACGGGCCGTTCACCAACGAGGAACTGGTCGGGCGCGCGCTGCTCGGCAGGCGCGACGAGGCCGTGCTGTCCACCAAGGGCGGGGTCCGGTACGACGGGACCGACTTCACCCTCGACGGGCGCCCCGAGTACCTCCGTTCCGCCCTGGAGGCCAGCCTGCGGCGCCTCCGCACCGACTGCGTCGACATCTACTTCCTGCACCGCGTCGACCCGAAGGTTCCGGTGGAGGAGAGCTGGGGCGCGCTCGCGGAGCTGGCGGCCGAGGGGAAGGTGCGCGCCCTCGGCATCTCCGAGGCGTCCGCCGACGAGGTGCGCCGGGCCCGGAGCGTTCACCCGGTGGCCGCCGTGCAGTCCGAATTCTCGCTGTTCACGCGGGACTTCCAGGGGGACGTGGTTCCGTTCTGCCGTGAGAACGGCATCGCCTTCCTGTGCCACTCGCCGCTCGGCAGCGGGCTCCTCGGCGGCCGCTACAGCACCCCGGCGGATCTCGGCGACGGCGACTTCCGCGCCGAAATGCCCCGGTTCACGGCGGACTCCATGGCCGCCAACGCCAAGCTGGTGGACGTCGTCCGCTCGGTCGGTGAGCGCCTGGGCGCCACCCCCGCCCAGGTGGCGCTCGCCTGGCTGCTCGCGCAGGGGGAGCACGTCGTCCCGATCCCGGGCACCAAGACCCCGCGCTACCTGGAGCAGAACGCCCGGGCCGCCGACCTCGTCCTCTCCGCGGCCGATCTCGCCGAGCTGGACGCGCTGCCGGCCCCGGTGGGCGCCCGCGAATAGCGGTCGCCGCTCTCCCCCTTTTTCTTGCCGTCCGTACCGCAGAGTGATTGGCCGCATGTGAACAGGTTTGTCATATTCGACCTCGACGACACGCTGGTGGACAGTACCGGGGCAGTGGACCGGTGGTTCGTCGAATTGGCCGAGCAGCGCAATCTCGGAGCGGAAGGGCTGCAGTTCCTCCGGGAGGAGCAGCAGCGGCCGGTTTCCCCCCAGGAATCATTCCAGGCCATTGTCGACCGATTCGGATTCGCCGAGTCCCACGAAGAACTCCGGAGCATTTTCCTGGAGCGGGTCCCGCTTCTCTCCCTGGCGTTCGACGGCGCTCTGGACAGCCTTCGGACCCTGCGCGGGCGCGGGTGGCGGACCGCGCTGCTCACCAACGGCACCGAGCTGGACCAGCAGCCGAAGATGCGGGACGGCATGGCGGACCTCTTCGACGTGGTGTGCTTCGCCGACGACGAGGTGGCGCGCAAGCCGGAGCCGGAGGTCTTCCGGCTGGTCGCCGAGCGTGCGGACACCGTCCTCGACGGCGCGTGGATGGTCGGCGATTCCCTGGAGCACGACATCGCGGGCGCCGCCGCCGTGGGCATGTCGACGATATGGGTCTCGGGCGGCCGGCCCCTGCCGCCCGGAGGACCTGTCCCCGGCCGGGTCGTGACGGCGGTCGCCGAGGCCTTCCCGATCCTGCTGGCGGCCGGATGAGCGTGTGCCGCCTGCGGCCGGGCCGCAGGCGGCACACGCTCATCCGGACACCTCCTACCGGACGACCCGGTCGTCGGCCGAGAGCCTGCGGGCCCGCGAGCGGCGGAGGTCGCGCGTGATGTTCATCCGCTTCAGCCACCGGTCCGAGCCGTCGAAGCGCGCCTTGAACGGCCGGCGTCCGTGGATCGCCCTGTAGTTGTCGAGGAAGAGGATGTCGCCGGGGGTGAGCGCGACGTCCTGGATCTTCCGGTTGATCTCGGCGCACAGCCGCCGCAGCGCCCCGTCCGCCTCCTCGGTCAGCGGGGTCATGCAGTCGGGGTCGACGCACAGGTAGGGGTCGGCGTCGTCACCGAAGAGGACGCTCACCGCCGGCGGGTTGCGGTGCAGTTCCTCGATCCGGTCGAAGCTCTCGCGCGCGCGGACGTGCCGGTGCTCCGGCAGGTGGGTGGTGTAGGCGTTCCGCTCCGCGGAGTGCGAGCCGCTCGGCCTGGCGGCGAAGAGCGGCCGGCGGAGGATCTCGGCGTCCGCCCCGTCGATGTCGAGGTCGGAGATCTCGGCGTAGGTGGTCGGGGCCCCGTACGGATTGCGCAGGCACATCAGCGCGGTGTAGTCCGACCGGTAGGGGTGGAACGCCTCCTCGGTGTGCCACTCCAGGAGCTCCTCGGAACCGGAGGATATCTGCTCCTTCTCGTGCCCCTTGATGGGCACGATGTTGTGCATCAGCAGCCCGTTGTGCAGGGTCGCGTAGCCGAAGGGGTCGCCGAGGAGCTGCGCGCAGAGGGTGAAGAAGGCCTCCTCCCTCAGCGTCGGCGAGACCTCCCCCTCGGGCTGGTGCCAGTGGCCGGGGGTGGGCCCGATCCCGTCACCGATCCGGATGCCGGACAGCAGGAACCCCCCCGACGGCTCGGTGAGCCGGAACCCGACGAGCGCCTCCCGGAGGTCCCGCGGAAGCTCGTGCGCGAGCACCGCGGCCTTCTTGTGGAACGCGGCGTCGTGCACGCTCGCCGGGCCACGGGTCAGCTCCCGCACCAGGTCGTCGATGTCCGCGTTGGCCCTGGCGTCCAGGTGGTACTTCTCCATGTCCACGACCTTCGTAGAAGTAGTTGGGTGTCCTGCTCCCGCGGGCCCCGCTCACCCCTGCCCGTCGACGAGGGCGTAGGCGCGCACCGGGAACGTCCCCATTCCGGCGACGGGGATCGGTGCGGCGTGGAAGCGGAACCGCCGGCCCGCCACCTGCTCCAGGCCCGTCATGTGCTCGACCACCGGGATGCCGGCGGCGAGCAGCCCGGTGTGGGCGGGCCTTTCCAGGTCGGCCATGTCGTCGATGTTGACCGAGTCGATGCCCACCAGCGCGGGGCGCCGGGCCACCAGCCATTCGACGGCCGCCGCGGTGAGGAACGGGTGGTCCGCGTCGCCGTACGACGGGGTGGCCCAGTGCCGGTCCCAGCCGGTGTGGACGAGCACGGCCCGGTCGGTCACCTCCAGCCCCTCGAACACCTCGGGGCCGATGCCGCTCGGGGAACCGGCCGGCACGCTGACGGCCACCCCCTCCAGGTCGACGAACCGGGACAGCGGCACCTCGGAGAGGTCGGCCCCGCCGTCGAAGCGGTGGAAGGGGACGTCGGCGTACGTTCCCGTGTTCGCCACGAGGGTGATGCGCCCGATCTGGAACTCGGTCCCGGGGGAGTACCGGTCGCGGGAGTCCGCCCGGGACATGTGGTCCTCGATCACCGGCCCCGGCAGCCCGGGGTAGGTGGTCATGCCTTCGCGCACCACGTGCGACAGGTCTACGAGTTCCCTCTTGCTGCTGGTCATCACGGAGCTCCGAATCGTCGCAGTCGGCTGGGCAGTGTGGCCAGCGACAGCCATGGCGTGTACGAGTACTCGGACATCGACGCGTGGAACGCCTTGCCGAGACGGGTGTAGTAGAGGCCGTTCGGCGAGGTCACGCCGAGCACGGTGAGCGAACCCCGGTGGAGGCGCAGCCGGACGGAACCCTCCAGCGGGCGGTCCAGGTCGGCCAGGCACCTCGCCAGGCTCTCGCCGAGGTGGCTGAACCATCCGCCCTGGACCACGGTGGTGGTCCACTCGCGGGCGATGGCCCCGCGCACCGCGTGCTCCTGGGCGGTGAGGACCGCGTTGGCCAGGACCTGGTGCGCCTTGATGACGACCGTCGCGGCGGGCGCCTCGCGGACCTCGTGGTTCTTCACCCCGAACGGGGTGTCCTCCAGGCCGGAGGACCGTCCCACACCGTGCTCGCCGGCGAGCGTGTTGAGGTGCTCCACCAGGTCGCCGAAGGCGATCGGCCGGTCGTCGAGGGCCACGGGCAGGCCGTGCTCGAAGGTGAGGAGGACCTCGACGGGGTCGGCGGCGGAGTCGGCCACGTCCCGGGTCCACCGGAAGACGCTCTCGTCCAGCCGGTTCTCCGGGCTCTCCAGGGAGCCGCACTCAATGACGCGCGCCCACGGGTTGGCGTCGATGCTGTGGATGCCCTCGGGGAAGGAGAGGCCGGCGTCCTGGAGGGCGGCCATCTTGGCCTCCCGCGGCAGGTCGGAGCCGAGGAACGGCGCGGCGACGCCGATCTCCGGGGCGAGGGCGGCGATCGAGCCGCTGAGCCTGATCGAACTGTTCTGCATGTAGGTCGCGGTGTGGCCGATCACGTCGCAGCCGTGCTCCTGCGCCACCCGGACGGCGGTCTGCGCCATGAGCGGCCTGGTGAGCGTCGAGCCGACCGGGAACTGGTCCTGGTACAGGGCGTCCGCGTGCACGGCGGCGGGGGCGAACTCGCCGAAGAACCGGTCCGTCACGTCGACGTCCACGAACTCCGCGCCGAACTTCCGGGCCTGGGCGGCGGCCGTGGCCGAGGGCTCCCGGTCGCCGATGCGCACGTTCAGCGCCGTCACCCTGGTGCCCAGGGACTGGAGCTGCTGCAGGAGGTACGTCCCGTCGAGCCCGCCGGAGTACAGCAGCAGCATGTGCTGCGGCGGCTGTTCGGTCAGTTCTTCCAGACTCGTCATGAACCTGTGCACGCCGGGTCCTCGATTCGCAGGATGGGGGCGGGGGAGGCGTCGGGGACGAAGAGGCCGATGGTCCGGAGGGAGTCGCAGACGCGCGAGCCGGGTGGACGGACCGCCCGTGAGCGGCGGATGTCCGTGACGGCGAAGCACCGCCGCAGCCAGCGGTCCGTCCCGTCGAAACGCGCGGCGAACTCCGAACGCCCGTGGATCGCGGTGCGGTTGTCGACGACGAGGAGGTCGCCCTCCTCGAGGACGCCGCCCCGCAGGGTCGACAGGAAAGCGGACTTGAGCTCCTCCAGGGCCGCCGCCGCGTCCTCGCGGAGCGGCTCCATGGCGTGGAAGTCGGCGAGGAGGTCCGGGGCGGCGGCCGTCCCGGAGAGCACGGGCAGCGGATCGGTGCGCAGGCCGGTGGAACCGTCCCCGAACGAGCTGCTCACCTTGAGGCGGAAGAGCGGTTCGCGCAGGACGGCCGTGCTCCGCGCGGACAGGAGGGGCAGCGCCCGGGCCGCCGCGCCGACGACGGTGTGCGCCTTGCGCCCGTGGTCGGGGCGCACGCACATCAAGGTGATGAAGTCGGGCTTGTGCGGGTGGAATCCGTCCTCGGTGTGGAGTTCGAGGTAGACCGTCCCGGAGTTCTCCTGGCGTCTCTCGGCACCCTCGACGGGAACGACGTCCTGGACGATCCGGCCGGCCTTCTCGTCGGCGTAGGCGATGACGTCGCCCACGGTGGACGCCACCGCGAGCTGCCCGAAGGTGGCGACCGGGAGGTCGCTCCAGCGGGGCAGGAACCCGTCGGCCGGGGTCGCGGGGGCCGCTGCGTCGGTGGGCATGTTCCGGATGAGGACCGCGCCGGCGTCGTTCCCGTGCCGGCGGAACCTGCGGAGGGCCTCCAGGACCCGTCTCGGCAGCCGCAGGCCGGTGAGTTCGGCTTCCGTCAGCAGCTCCTCGTCGTCCAGCGGCCGGCCCTCCAGCGCGCGGGCGGACGAGGCGAGGGCCTCGCCGGCCGCTTCGCGTTCGGCGTCGGTGAGCGTGAGGGTCACGTCGTCGAGCGAGGTGACCGTGCCGTGGACGGGATGAACACCCGCTGCGTCCGGCAGCAGTGTCGGTTCGCGTACCTGAATCACAGGACCCTCCCTTGCGTCGAGAATGATTCCGAGGTTCGGCCGTCCGAATCGGCACAGTTGGTCCGGCATGCGCGGACCGCGCACGGGCCAGTCGGAGTGCACCGGATTCGACCGTTCTTCTCGCCGGTGCGGCGGAAAATGCATCGGGGCGGCCGGAGATAAACATCCTCCGGCAGCTGGTGGGGCGGCGACTTCGGAGGGTCTGGTCACTTCCGGAGCGGCCGGAGCAGCGGCCGGACCTGCGCCACGACTTCTTTGGCTGCGGGTCTGTTCACCAGCGGCTCCGGTGCCGGCGGCGCCTGAATGTGCGACACCGCGCATTTGAATGGCGCATCCGGGCGCAGTGCGGTGTGTCGCTCAAGAAGACGCCCCCGTGTCAAGGCCTTCGCCTCATGCGTTTGCCATTGAAGCAGAGAGGTTTGGTGGGCGCAAGAGGCCTCTTTCTGCGGGGAGTTGGTCCTCAAGATTGCCTCTTGCCTCCCCTCCGGGGCCAACCTACAGTGTCTCTCGCGGCTCACGAGGCTGGCCGATCAGAGCGTTGACGGGGGATATTCCGTGAGGTCCAGAACGGATACGTCGGGCGGGGAGTGCTTACCCGTCGGTATTGCGTTTCCCCGGTTCACGGCTCCGGCTCCGGGAAGACGGTCCCGGGCATTCTCCGGATACGGCCCCCGGGAGTGGTGCGCACGTTTGCGCACGCTCCCGCCGGTCGGCCGCCGGCCGGAGGGGCGCACATTACGCGCCCCGGTCCCCCCTGTCCATACAGGGGTGGCACCCTTTCGGCTCTTGCTGTGCGCGCACAGGTCGCGCCGACGTGGTTTTCCAGTCCTGACCTTCACCGGAACGCCATTATGTCCGGATCCGGAAGATTTCACTGGAATGAGCGGCATTCATATCCGCTCGTAATTCCTTCCGTTGCGCCCGAGGTCGCACGATCTGCGGCGGAAGCATTGCGCATGGCAGAGGAAAAAAGACCCGTGGATTTTTGCAAATGAGCCGCCCCACCATTCACGGCCTGATAACCGCGCAGGCCCGGGTGAATCCTGACCTCCCGGCCGTCGAGGACGGCACCGAGTGCATCGACTTCCGTGAACTGGAGCGCCGGTCCGACGCGGCGGCGCGGCGGTTGAGGGAGCACGGGGTCGAGCCCGGCGTGTTCGTCGCCGTGTCACTGGAACGCTCCGTCGCCATGGTGGTGACCCTCCTGGGCGTCCTGAAGGCCGGCGGCAGCTACGTCGCACTCGACGTCGCGCACCCGGAGGCCCGGCTGCGCTGGATCGTCGAGGACGTCGCCCCGCGGCTGGCGGTGGCGAGCCGGACGCTGCGGGACGCGGTGCCGGCCACCGGCATTCCGCTCCTGGCGGCCGAGGACGTGGCCGGTGCGCCGGAGTCGTGCGCGCCGGGCACTGCCCCCGCGCCGCCCGGGAACGCGGCGGAGCTGCCCGACGGCGATCCCGAGCGGCTCGCGTTCATCACCTACACCTCGGGCACCACCGGCCGCCCCAAGGGCGTCATGGCCGTGCACGACTCCGTCGCCTACTTCATGGGCATGATCGGCCCCTATCTGGGCCTGGGGCCCGGCACCCGGTTCCTCCAGTTCTACCCGCTGACCTGGGAGACCCAGGCGCTGGACATCTACGCGGTCCTCGCCGCCGGCGGCACCGTGGTCGTCCCTCCCGCCGGGACCGAGACGGCCGGGCCCGGCCTGGTGCAGTTCCTCCGGGACGCCCGCGTCACCGGGGCGATGCTGCCCCCCGCGCTGCTCGCCGAGCTCACCGAGGAACCGCCGGTGCCCACCCTGCACACGCTCGCCTACATCGGTGAGCGGTGCCGGCCGCAGGCCGCCGAGCGCTGGGGGCGCGGCCGGCGCCTGGTCAACCTCTACGGACCCACCGAGGTGACCGTCGCGGCCAGTGCCTCGGACGAGCGCCGGCCCGGTGAGGCGCCCCCCATCGGCAAGCCCCTGCCCGGCCGCGAACTGCACGTCCTCGACGAGCGGATGCGGCCCGTGGCGGACGGGGAGCCCGGCGAGCTCTACGTCGGCGGCCGGGGCCTGGCACGCGGCTACTGGGGACTTCCCGAGCTCACGGCACGGCAGTTCCCCCCGGACCCGTTCAGCGGCCGGCCGGGCGCCCGCCTCTACCGCACCGGCGACCGGGTGCGCCTCCTGCCCGACGGCAACCTGGACTTCCTGGGCCGGGTGGACGGACAGCTCAACGTCCGGGGCCAGCGCGTGGAACGCGGCGAGGTCGAGGCGGCGATGGCGGCCCACCCGGGTGTGCAGTCGTGCGCGGTGGTCGTCCAGGGCGACGGCCCGGACGCCAGGCTCGTCGGCTTCGTCGTCGGCACTCCCGGGATCGAGGAGGAACTGCCCGGGCGGCTCGCCGAGGAGCTGCCGCCGGTCATGGTCCCGTCGTTCGTCGTGCGCCTGGAGCGCCTTCCGCTCAACCAGCACGGCAAGGTGGACCTGGCGGCGCTCCGCGCGCACCGGGTGCACGGGGCGGGCCCCCGCACCGCCGGCCCGGCGCCCGGGACGGTGCCGGAGAAGGAACTGGCCCGCATCTGGGAGGACGTGCTGGGCGTGGAAGGGGTCGGCACCGCCGACGGCTTCCGTGCCCTGGGCGGCACCTCGCTCCAGGCCATCAGGGTCCAGAACCGGGTCCGCGAGCACTTCGGCGTTCCGCTGACCGTCCGCGAACTGCTGGGCACCCGCACGCTGGGCGAGCTGGCGGCGGTCCTGGCAGCCGGGGGCGGGGAACGGGCCGCGCTGCCCCCGCTCACCCGGACGGACGACGCCGGCGCCTCCCACCCCGCCTCCCTGCACCAGCGGCGGCTGTGGGCGCAGGCCCGGATGAAGCAGGCGGCGTCCGTCGCCTACAACGAGACGTCCGCCCTCCACGTGACCGGCCCGCTGGACGTGCCCGCCCTGCGCCGGGCCGTACAGGACCTGGCGGACCGCCACGAGGCCTTCCGCAGCAGCCTGCACCTGGACGGCGCCGACCTCCGCGTCGACGTCGCCCCGCAGGTGACGGTGGAAATGGCCGAGGAGGACCTGACGGGGTCCCCCGACCCCCGCGCGGAGGCCGCCCGGCGGGCCGCGGAACTGGGCGCCGAACCCTTCGACCTGGAGCGCGCACCGCTGTTCAGGGCGGCCCTGCTCACCGTGGCGGCCGAGGAGCGGGTGCTGGTCCTCGTCACCCACCACACCGTCGCGGACGGCCTCTCGCAGGACGTGCTCGACCTCGACCTGGCGACGTGCTACGCCGCACGGCGGGAGGGCGGGCAGCCGGCCCCGCGGCCCCGGGACGGGCTGCGGCCGCGCGACCACGCGCTCTGGCAGCGCGCCACGGCCGGGCACCCCGCCCTCGCGGCGGGGCTGGACCACTGGCGAGCCCTGCTCGACGGGGCGCCCACCGAGGCGAACCTGCCCACCGCGGCGCCCAGGCCGGCCTCGTTCAGCCACCGCGGCGGACGGGTCGAGCACGCCACCGGCCCCGGGTTGCGCGCCGCGGTGGAAGGACTGGCGAGGGAGGCCGGCACCACCCCGTACGGGGTGTGCCTCCTCGCGCTCGCCCTCCTGGTGTCGCGGCTCACCGGCCGGCGCGACGTACTCGTGGCGTCCCCGTTCTCGGGGCGCCCGAGCCGGGAGGCCGAGGACGTGATCGGCTTCTTCACCAACACCGTGGTGATGCGGGTGACGCTGGACGACGCGCCGGAACCGCTCTCTCTGCTGGGCACGGTGGAGGAGCGGATCCAGGAGGCGCTGGAGCACCAGTACGTCCCGTTCAACGACGTGGTGCGGGCGGTCGGGGCACGGGCCGGCGTGTCGGGCCAGCCCCTCGTCCAGGTGGTCCTGGCCCATCAGGGCCCGCTGCGCCCCCGTGCCGCGCTCGCCGGCACCCGTGTCGTGCCGTGGCTCGTCGACAACGGCACGGCCAAGGCCGACCTGACCGTCGAGATCAACGAGGTCGGGGACGAGCTGGTGGTGGTGCTGCCGTACAGCGCCGATGTCATGGACCTGCCGTCGGCGGAACGGGTGCTGGCCGACTACATCGGCATCCTGCGCGAACTGACGGCCGGCCGGACGGACGCCGGGGAGCCCTGAGCCGCCGGCCGGTACGCACCGTTCCTCCTGCCCGTCCGCCCAGCGGCGGGCCCCCAACCGACAAGCCAACCAGAGGGGAAGTCCAGTGGACCTTTCCACGCTCCTTGCTCACCAGCTGGGCGGACGGGGCAGCCGGGTCGCCCTGGAGTCCGGCGCGCGAACCTGGTCGTACGCCGACCTCGACCGGGTCACCCGGGACCGCGCCGCGCAGCTGCGCGCGCTGTACCCGGAAGCCGTACGGGTCGTGTTGGCCGGAGAGCACACCGCGGAAGCGCTCGTCTGGGCGCTGGCGGTGATGCGTGCGGGGCTGGTGTACACCCCGCTCAACCCGGACTGCCCCCGGAACGGGTCCGCGAGGCCGTACGGGTGGCCGGACCCGACCTGGTGGTCTGCTGCACGCCCGGCGCCCTGCGCGAGCAGGACATCGGGCGGCCGGTGATCACCGCGGACCGGCCGGCCGACGAGGCGCCCGAGGCGCCCGAGGCGTCCGGGGAGCCCGGCGAGAAGCCGGCCTCGTGGCCCGTGCAGGAGGTGGCCTACTCGGTGTTCACCTCGGGTCGAGCGGGCTGCCCAAACTGGTGAACGTCGGCCACCGCGGGATCGAGCAGCTCTGCCGGGCGCAGGCCCGCCTGTTCGGCATCGAGCCGGGCGTCCGGGCTGCAGTTCTCCTCGCTGGCCTTCGACGCCTCCCTCTCCGAACTGCTGGTGACGCTGTACGCGGGCGGCACGCTGGTGGTGCCCGAGTGGGACGGCGGCTCGTGGGTGAACGCCGTGGGCCGGTACCTGGCCGAACACGGCTGCGACGTGGTCACGCTGCCGCCGTCGGTGTACGCGCGGCTGAACGACGAGGCGCGCAAGGCGATCGGTACGGTCGTCTTCGCCGGGGAGGCCCTGACCGAGGTGGAGTTCCGGGCCGCGGCCCGGTTCAGCCGGGTGCTCAACGCCTACGGCCCCACCGAGGGCACCGTGTGCTTCTCCGTGGCGGAGCCGAACCGGTTCACCACCTCGGTCGGCCGTCCCATCGACGGGTACGCGGCGCGCGTCCACGACCGTGAGCGGAACGTGTACGCCCCGGCCGGACGCGGTGAGCTGGTGATCGTCGGCGACGGGGTCGCGCTGGGCTACGAGGGCGCGGAGCGGGCGGACGGGCCGTTCACCACGGTGGAGGGCAGCCCCGCGTACCACACCGGCGACGAGGTGGAACTGCGCGACGGCGAGGTGTTCTACCTCGGCCGCCTCGACGACCAGGTCAAGCGGCTCGGCCACCGGATCGCCCTGACCGGCCTGGAGGGCAGGCTCTCCAGGCTGTTCGGGTCGCGGGTCGCGGTCCTGGAGCAGGACGGCTCCCTGGTCCTCGCGCACACCGCGACCGGCCGGCCGAGCCGGAGCTGAAGGCGTGGCTGCGCGAGCTGCTCCCCAAGTGGGAGGTGCCGGACGTCCTGCTGGAGGTCCCCGAGATCCCGGTCACCCACACCGGCAAGGTCGACAAGGACGCGCTGCGGGACCTCGCGCGCCGCGCCGGCGCCGAACCGCGGCCCGAGGCGGCCGGACCGCTGCCCGGGGCGGACGACCGGGCGTTCGTGAGCGGCCTGGTCGAGGAGGTGCTCGGCACCGCGATCGACCCCGGCACCTCCTTCTTCGACGCGGGGGGCGACTCCTTCGGACTGGTGCAGCTGCAGGTGAAACTCTCCCGGACGTACGGGGAGGCGCGTGCAGAAGGCCTTCGACCTGCTCAACTACGACTTCACCGTCGAGGGCTTCACCGCCGCCCTGGGCGACCGGCCGCAGCCCGCGCCGTCCCCGGTGGCCCCGGTGTTCCGCGAGGTCTCCGCCGAACTGGCGGAACTGCCCGCGGCCCTCGCCCGGTTGCGCCCGGAGGCCGGCGGCGACCCGCAGGCGGTCACCGTCACCGGGGCCGGCGGATTCATCGGCGGGCACGTGCTGGACCGGCTGCTCGGCACGGGCCGCCCGCTCACCGTCGTCACCACCAGCAACCCCGGGCGGCTCGTCGAGCGCCACTGCGCGCGCTTCGGGCGGCGGCAGGCCGACTTCGCGGACGTCCGTTCCTGGGCTACGGCGACCTGGAGACGGCCGCGGGGACACCGGCGGCTGGGGGGCCGTCGTGCACTGCGGCTACGAGGTGAACCACGTGCTGCCGCTGGAACGGCAGCTCAAGGGCAGCGTCGCCACCACCGCGGCCCTGGTGCGGGCGGCGGCCGCCCGGGGCGCGCACCGCTTCGTGTTCGTCTCCGCCGCGTCCGTCGGCCAGGAGTTCCTGCCGTTCACCGAGGAGAACCTCGCGGCCGTCGGCGACCCGTACTCCCAGTCGAAGTTCCTGGCCGAGGCCTACGTCGGAGCGCTGGACGGCGACGCGTGCCGGGTCGACCTGCTGCGCGCCGGACTGGTGTACGGGCACACGCCGGGCGACGCCGCCTTCCTGGACGACGTCTTCGCCAACCTGCTGCGGATCTCCGGGAAGGAGGGCGTCCTGCCGCGGCTGACCGGCCTGGTACCGGTCTGCCACGTCGCCGACGTCGCCGACGCCGCGCTGGCCGCGGCCGCGGGAAGGACGCAGGAGCGGCGCTCCGTCATGGTGCAGCGCACGTACGACGTCGAGGAACTGCGCGCGGAGCTCGGGGACGTCCGCCCGGTGGACCCGCAGGAATGGCTCGCGGCGGTGACCGGGTCGGGCAGCGCGGACCCCCGCGTACTGGCGGCCCTCCGGCTCTGGCTGAACGAGCCGGGCTGGACCGGGCCGGTGCGCACCACGTGCCGGCCGATCGTCCGGGAACTCATCCAGACCTTGGAGATCTGACGCATGAATTCTGATGTGGCCACCACCACGGCCCCCGAGCAGCGCTGGGATCCGGGTGACCCGCTCGACACGGCCTTCGTCGACGACGAGGTCCGCATCCGCGAGGAACTCCGCCGGGGCGACTTCACCCGCTGGCGGCAGCCCGGCGGCCACGTGCTGCACGAGGAGCTGACCGGCCTCCCCGAGCGACTGTTCCTCTTCGAGGCCGACGGCCGCTGGTACGCCGGCTGCAAGACGATCTCCGACTACGTGCTGGACAAGGGCATGCCGGGGGTCTTCTGCAGCCGGGTGTACTGGTACAACGTGGTCGGCACGGTGGAGTCCGTGCGGACGTCCGTCACGGACGCGCGGATCGTCTTCCGGCCGCTGGACGAAGCCGGGCGCCGCGCCGCGTTCGAGGCGGTCACCCCGCTCACCGAGATCGTCCACCCCTTCGCCAAGCAGCGCGAGCCGGGCCGGGAGAAGACCAGCCCCGCCGACGGCTGGCTGGTCACCGAGGAGCGGGCCGCCTTCCTCGGCCTGGGGGAGGAGCACATCCGCAGGTACACCCGGGAGCGGTTCGGCCCGTGGCTCGAGACCGCCGCCGAGGAGGTCCTCGCCTACGACCCGGCCTGCTCGACGGGCCAGTTCCTGTCCGAGTTCGCCGCCGCGGACCCGGCCCGGATCCGCACGGTGGGCCAGGACCTGAGCCGGCAGATGACCGAGTTCGCCGCCTCCCGCCTCGACCGGGTGGCTGCGGCGACGCCATGCGCCCCGCGGTCGCGCCGGGCAGCGTGGACATCCTGTTCAGCAGGTTCCTCAACTCCGAGGTCGTCTCCACCGCCAGGCCCGGGCGATCCTGCCGGGGCTGGCCGCCACGCTGCGCCCGGGCGGCACCATGGTCCTGCTCGGGCACAGCCCCGTCCTGCTCGACGCCCCGGACCTGGAGGGCGCCGGACTGCGCGTGCTGCAGACGGTCGCCCGCCAGGACGACTGCCTCTTCCAGTACTACGTGTGCGAGTACGGAGGCTGACGTGACCCTTTCCCTGAAGAAGAACGTCATCGCGGAGCCGGCCGTCGCCGGGTGGTACGCCTGGTCGTACCTGATCCCGCCCAGACCCTGGCGAAGTACCTGAAGAACCACTACCGGAACATCGTCGAGTCCTACCTCGCCGACCGGAGACCCACCGCACGGCACTGAAGCAGGCCCGCTTCCAGGGCGGCCCCTTCGTGCACGAGCAGGAGGGCTCGTACGACCGGATCCGGCTCTGGTACGAGGCCGCGCGCGAACGGCAGGCACCGCTCCTCGAACTCGCCGACGCCGTCGACGAGCTGGAGCAGAAGATCCTGCCCGCGCAGACCGGGGCGTCGATGGAGCAGGTGTACAAGCAGCTGCCCGAGCCGCTGGCCGGCCGGGTGGAGCTGTTCTACAACCGGGACAACCGCACGCCCGACTACCGGTTCATCGAACCGTTCCTGTACGCGTCCCCGTACTTCGACCGCGCGCTGCAGCAGGTCAGGTTCTCCGAGATCCACCGGGACGCCCGCGAGTTCGCCCTGACCACCCCGGTGCTGGAGTACACCCCCGAGCAGGTGCTGGTGGACCTGCCGCTGGACTCGGAGCTGCTGGACACGGTCTTCCGCGGCGGACTCGCCCCGGAGGAGCTGGACCGGGTGGTCGCGGACCTCGGCCTGGCCGGGGAACGCGCCGCGACGTTCCGGGGCTTCTTCGAGGAGGACCGGGAGGCGGCCCCCGGACCGCGGGACGGCGGCGAGGACGTCGTCGAGTACGTCGGCCACGCCTGCGTGTTCGTCCGCCACCGGGGCACCACGTTCCTGGTCGACCCGGTGGTCAGCTACAGCGGCTACTCGCGGGAGAGCGACGGCAGGTTCACCTTCGACGACCTGCCCGAGCGCATCGACTACGTGATGATCACGCACAACCACCAGGACCACATGCTCCTGGAGACCCTGCTCAGGATCCGCCACCGGGTGGGGCGCGTCGTCATCGCCAAGTCCGCCAACTCCAGCCTCGTCGACCCCGACCTCAAACGGATCCTGACGCTGCTCGGCTTCCGGACGTGGTGGAGCTCGACGACCTGGAGACGCTCGGCACCCCCGGCGGCACCATCACCGCGGTGCCCTTCCTCGGGGAGCACGGCGACATCCGGATCCGCACCAAGTGCGGCTGGATGCTGGACCTGGACGGCACCCGGGTGCTGTTCGCCGCGGACTCCACCAACGTCTCGCCGCAGCTGTACCCCCTGTGACGGCCGCGCTGGGCCGGGTGCACACCGTGTTCATCGGCATGGAGAGCGTGGGCGCGCCGGTCAGCTGGCTCTACGGCCCGCTCTTCCCGGAGAAGCTGGAGCGCCGGACCGACGCGGGCCGGCGGCTCAGGGGCAGCAACTTCGAGCAGGCGGCGGCGATCGTCGACGCGCTCGGCGCCGACTCCGTCTACGTGTACGCGATGGGGCAGGAGCCGTGGCTCGGCGCGGTGATGTGCGTCGAGTACGACGAGACGCACCCGGCGATGATCGACAGCGACCGGCTGGTCGCGTACGTCAGGGAGCGGGGCGGCACCGCGAAGCGGCTGTTCCTGCACGAGTCGATGGCGGTGCGCCCGTGAGCCCCGGCAAGCAGCACGTCGTCCACATCGGGTTCCACGCCTCCGAGGCGCACACGGTGGACTTCGACGCGGACCACGTGACCGTGGTGATGTCCCGGTCGAGCGCGGCCCGGCTGCCCGCCGAGCTGGCGTCGAGGTTCGCCCGGATCGCCGTGCTGGACCTGCCGGACTCGGACGACCTGGACACCTACGACCGGGCCGTGGACCGCATGCGCGAACTCGTCGCCGGGCTGGCGGCCGAGTTCGGCCCGCCCGCGGCGATCGTCGCCCTCTACGAGCACACGACCCTCCCCGCGGCCCGGCTGCGCGAGCACTTCGGGGTGCCGGGCACGGACGTGCGGACCGCGCTCCTGTGCCGGGACAAGGTCCCGATGAAGGAGGCGCTGGCGGGCACGGGCATCCGCGTACCGCGGTTCCTCGCCGTGGGGGCCCGGAGACCGGCCCCGCGGAACTGGCCGAGTTCGCCCGCCGGACGCCCGGCCGGATCGTCCTCAAGCCGCGCAGCCAGGGCGCGAGCATCGGCGTGCGCATCCTCGACGACGCCGCGGCGCTCCTCGCGCTCGCCGAGGCCGGGGGCATCGAGGAGGGCCACGAGGTCGAGGAGTTCGTGGAAGGCTCGATCCACCACATCGACGGTGTCGTCCGGGACGGGGAGATGCGCTGGTTCTGCGCCTCCCGCTACCTCGACACCTGCTTCGACTTCCAGTACGGCAACGTCCCGCTGGCGGCGGTGACCCCCGACGACCCCGGGCTGGTGGCGCGGATGCGGGAGTTCACCGGCACCGTACTGCGCAGCCTGGGGCTCACCGACAGCACGTTCCACCTGGAGCTGTTCCACACCCCGGACGACGAGCTGGTCTTCCTCGAGATCGGGAACCGCTTCGGCGGGGCCGGCATCAGCTGGCACCAGCGCACGGTCTACGGCGTCGACCTGGCCCGCGAGGCGGCCCTGGCCTGCCTGGGCCGGCCGTCGGAACTGGCCGGGAGCACGACCATGCTGGACCACCGGGAGGTGGGGGCCTCCGGCTGGCTGTACATGCCGGCGGTGGCCGGACCCGCCCGGGTCGTCGGGATCACCGGACTCGACACGCTGCCCGACTCGGTGGTGGGCATCGACACCCGGCGGTGGGCGACGTGCTCGACGCCGGCGGCGACGTCTGGCCCACGGCGGGACGGTTCCTGCTCAGCGGGGAGTCCGCGGTCTCGGTCGAACGGGACATGGAGCGGATCGTCAACACCTACACACTCACAACGAAGGCAGGGGACTAGTGGCCCGCAAGAAGCTCGGCACACATCGGGGTGGTCGTCGACGACTACCGGCTGGACCCGGCCGACCCCGGGCTCCGCGACTTCGTCACCGAGCTGCTCCTGCAGCACAAGGCGGTCTTCTTCAAGAGCCAGCACCTCGACCGCCACACCTTCATGGAGGTCGCGAAGCGGCTCGGCAGGACCGAGGTGCACCCCTTCATCTCCGAGGACGAGCCGGTGGTGCACGGCATCTCGCCGTTCCAGCCCTACCACGAGTACCCCGAGATCACCGGCATCTACCACGACGAGAAGCACACCGGGAACCTCAACGCCTGGCACAGCGACCTCAACTGGCGGGAGGTCCCGACCTTCGGCTCGATCCTCCGCGCCGTGCAGATCCCGCCCCGCGGGGGCGACACCCTCTGGGCCAACATGGCGGCGGCCTACGCGTCGCTGAGCGACGAGGTCAAGGAGCAGCTGGACGGACTGCGGGTCGTCCACGACTGGATGCAGATCTATTTCCCCGCGTTCGACGGGAACGACGAGGCGCTGAGCCGGATGCGGGAGAAGTATCCGGCGCAGTCCCACCCGCTGGTCCTCACCCATCCTTTCACCGGTGAGAAGTCCTCTTCTCGAACAAGGTCTCCGGTGTCCGCATCGAAGGCCTCGAAGAGGCGGAGAGCCGGCGGATTCTGGATATGGTGCACCAGTTGGCATGGCGGCCGGAATTCCAGTGCCGCTTCTCGTGGGAGGAGGGCGACGTGGCGATCTGGGACAACCTGGCGAGCCAGCATTACGCCGTCTCCGACTACTGGCCGCACGTCCGCAAAATGGAACGCATTACTCTCGAAGGCGAGCCGATCAAGTGAGTACTCAAGTCATTGTCCTGAACGGCGGGTCCAGCTCCGGCAAGACCGGGATCACCCGCTGCCTGAAGGCGATCCTCCCGAACCCGTGGATCAACCTCGGCGTGGACGACCTGATCGACCGGCTGCCGCCGTCGCTGGTCGAGTCGGGTTCCGGCGTCGCGTTCGGGCAGCAGGGCGAGGTCGTGCTCGGGGACGGCTTCCGCGAGATGGAGGCGGCCTGGACGGAGGGCGTCGCCGCGATGGCGCGGGCCGGGGCCCGGATCATCATCGACGACGTGTTCCTCGGCGGGGCGGCCTCCCAGGAGCGCCTGCGCGGCCACCTCAAGGGCCTCGAGGTGCTCTGGGTCGGCGTGCACTGCGACCCCGAGATCGCGGCCGGCCGCGAGATCGCCCGCGGCGACCGGGTCGCCGGCATGGCGGCTCGCAGGCGGAGATCGTGCACAAGGGCGTCGTCTACGACGTCGAGGTCGACACCACCCGCACCGAGTCCCTGGACTGCGCCCGGGCCATCGCCGCCCACGTGAGCTGAGGCACCCCGGTGGGCACGCCCGCGCGCGCGGGCGTGCCCACCGCTGCCGTCCTGCACGGGGCTGCCGTCCCGCACGGAGAAGGAGAGAGCAGAGAGCATGGACAGTACGGATTCCGACGGGTCCGGGGCGGCCCCGGCCGTGAGCCGCCCGCCGGGGCGGCCGCCCTCGCAGAAGACGTGGCACAAGTTCTGGCTGCTGACCTCCGCGGCGTCGGCCTCCGAGCTGGGCAACACCTTCCTGCACCTGGCGATGCCGTGGACCATCCTGGCCAGTACCGGCTCGCCCCTGATGGCCGCGCTCAGCCTCGGCGTGCAGTACCTGCCGTTCGTCGCGTCGCCCCTCCTGGGCGCCCTGATCGACGGCTACGAGCGGCGCGCGGTCTTCATGGTCTCGGAGCTGGTGCAGGGCGTGCTCGTCGCGCTGACACCGTTCCTGCTCATGGCGGACCAGGTCGAACTCGTCCTGCTGGTCCTGCTGGTCGCCGGGTGCGGAACCGTGACCTCCAACCTGACGAGCGACTTCAGCCTGCTGCCCATGCTCGCGCCGAGGACCGCGTGACCGAGGCGTACAGCAGGTTCGGGGCCGCCACGGAACTGGCCCGGTGCGCCGGGCCCGCGGTCGCCGGTGTGGTGCTGGCGGCCGTCGGCGGGTACTGGGCGCTGTGGATCGACGCCGCGACCTTCCTCCTCACCGCACTGGTCGCGCTCGCACTGCCGCGGGGGGAGAAGCCGGTCGTCGAACGCGGCTTCCTGCGCATGCAGGCCGAGGGCTTCCGGAGCTTCCGGCGGATCAAGGGCGTGCCGCGGCTCACCCTGGTGCTCTCGGTGTACAACCTCGGCGCGGGGGCCGTGCCCACCGTCATCCTGGTCCTCGCCGCCGGCACGTGGGGCTGGTCCAGCGGCTGGGTGGGCGTGGTGCTCGCCACGGGGGCCGCCGGCAGCGCGCTCGGGTCGTGGCTCGGCGGCCGGGTCTGGGCGGACGCGCCGTCGGAGCGCCGCATCGGGCTCTGGTTCGCGGTCTGCGCGGTCGCCTGCGTCGCCCTGCTGGCCCCGTGGGAGGCAGTGGTGGTCCTCGGCTTCTGCGCCCTGATGGCCGGCGAGGGGGGCATGAACGTCACGACGAGCGAGTACCGCTTCCGGGCCATACCCGAGAAGGTGTCGGGCCGGGTCAACGCCGTGATGCGGGCCTTCATCCTGGGCGGCGCCGCCCTGTCCTCCTGCTCCTCGGCTGGTCGGTGACGCTGCCGGAGAACGTGCTGCGGTTCGCCCCGGCACTGGTCACCTCGGCCGTGGCGGTCCTGCTCTGGGCCGGTGTGCGCAGCGCCCGCGGGGCCTCCCGGGCCGGGCGGGAAGTCCCGGAACAGGCCCAGGGGGCCTAGGAGAGGGCCCGGCGGGGCCCGAGAAGCGGTGGCCCGGCGGGTGCCGCGCCACCGTCCCAACCGCACTCTGCGAGAGGAATCCGAATGCTCTACATGTTCGCCTTCGACAAGGTCGGCATCGTGGTGGGGGACCTGTACTTCGTCGACCCCGAACCCCTCAAGGGCCAGGAGAGCCCCGAGCACGGGGTCCGCCTGGAGCTGAGGGTGGTCGAGCAGGGCACGCTCGTGGACTCCGTCTACGCGGCCTATCCGATCACCGTGGGCCGGCCGTGTGGCGCGCCGACTTCCTGGAGTCGGTCGACGGAAGGCCCGGGAGCTTCGACCGCACCCACCACCACCCGTGTTCACCGGCTGGGACCCGGGCGACCGGGTGTTCGTCCGCGAGCTGTCCGCGGACCCGCTGGGCTGGCTGGGGGAGGGCTGGCCGACCTCGACGGCCTGCTGAAGACGGCCGGCTTCCCCGCCGACACGGCGGGCCCGGCCGACGCCGAGGAGCTGCGCAGGGCGGCGCCCGAGATCGTGGACGCGACCCGCAGGCTGCTCGACGGGTCCGCGCGGGCGAGCTCGGCAACCCGCCGGAGGGCCGGCCGCCCGCCCCCGTGGAGGGACAGCTGCAGGCGCTGGTCCGCTCCGGCTGGCTGTGAGCCGCGCGGGTGCCGGCCCCCGTGCCGGAGGGGGCGGCACCCGCGGTCCGTCAGTAGCCCTCCCCGCCGATCACGTTGACCAGCGGCTCACCGGCCGCGTAGCGGACCAGCTGGGCCTTGGCCAGGGCCATCGCCCTGGCCGGCGGCGTGCCGTTTCGACCCGGCGGTGTGCGGGTCAGCAGGAGCCCGGGGGCGGACCACAGCGGATGGCCGGCGGGCAGCGGCTCCGGCGCGGTCACGTCGAGCGCCGCGTACAGCCGGCCCCCGCGCAGTTCGGCGACCAGGTCCTCGGTGACGACGAGGCCTCCCCGGCCGGCGTTCACCAGCAGGGCGCCGTCCCGCATCCTCCCCAGAACGAGGCGTCCACCAGGCCGGCGGTGGCCGGGGTCAGCGGCAGGAGGAGGACCACGATGTCCGCCTCGGGCAGCAGCCCGGGCAGCTCTCCACGCCGTGCACGACTCGCGCGGCCGCCGGGCCACGGCCGTGATCCGGGCGCCGAACCCGGCCAGCGCCGGGGACACCGCGGCGCCGAGCGAGCCGTGCCCCACGAGCAGGACGCGCTTGCCCTCGAGGCTGTCCGTCTGCGTGTAGTCCCCCGCTCGTCGCGCCGGGCCTGCTCGAAACGGGGCAGCCGCAGCAGGTGGGCCAGGACGACACCGGTGACCCCTCGGCGACCGCCCGGTCGTACGCTCCCCGGGCGTTGCACAGCACGACGCCGTCCGGCACGTGCGGCCTGATCCACTCCACGCCAGCGGACTCCAGCTGCACCAGCCGCAGCCGGGGGAGTTTCCGCGAGCCGGGACAGCCCCGCGTCCGTGAGGCCGTAGGGCGGGACGACCACCTCCACCGTGTCCGCCGACGCGGGGAGCTCGGGCCCCCCGGTCCACACGTCGGCCGGAAGCCGGCCGGAAGCCCGCCCATGAGCGCCTCCGACTCCGCGGTGGGCAGCCATACGGTGATCACGCCCCGCCTCCCCGGCCGGGCCGCCCCGCCGTGCCCGCCCGGCACGGGCCGGAGCGTTTCGCGGGGTGGAATGCAGAGTTCCCCCGATTTTTCGTCGCACGAAGATCCATGCGGCGCACATTAGCGTCCGGGCCGCTCGCGGTCACACGGCCGGACGGTGAAGATGTTTTCCCGGTCCCCGCGCGGATCCGCGATTCCGGACGGCGGGACGGAATGCGCCGGCCGGACAGCCGATTTCGGTCCGGAGGGACGCCGAACGGATTCCTGGCAACTCCCTGCCGGAATTCCGAATTGGTCCCGTAACCCATTGACACCCGTTCGGGGGGCCGTAAGAATCAGGCCCGTTCGAAATCCTGTCCGGCGGGGCAGTCGCCAACTGTTCGCCGGTCCGCCTGCACCGTCTTTCGCCCGGTCGTGGCGTTGATCCCGCCACTTCGCCCGGCGGCGGCCGAAATCCGTGAACGGCGCTGCTGCTTCTCCCCGGACCCGGTCGGGGATTCCCGGCGCGCCGTTCGTCCCCGGCTGCTGCACGGCTGCTGCCGCACGGCAGCCGCACAAAGCCGGTGACCCCTCCACGGGATCCACCCGTTGCCGCCCGTACCGCCCGTGCGAACCCGCCCCGCGGGGCGCGGGCCGGCCACCGGTCGCGCCGGGAGCCCGTGACCGCAGCTCGTCCCCGCACAGACCGAAGGAACCGTCATGACCGACCTGGCCGTTCACACCCCGGGCCGCCCGCAGGACGCGCCGGTCCTCCTGCTCGTCGGCAGCGGGTACCGCCCCTACCGCGAGTACATCCTGGCCGCGGTCTCGAAGCACTACCGGCTCTGGCTCCTCGACTCGGCCGAGGCGACCTGGCAGCTGGCGTACTGCGCGGGCGCCACGCGCGTCGACACCCGGGACGCGGAGGCGGTGCGCGAGGCGGCGGCTGGCCGTCGCGGACTCCCTGCCGGTCGTGGGCGTCTTCACCTACGACGAGACGCAGGTCGTCTTCTGCGCCCGCCTCGCGCAGGACCTCGGGCTGCCGGGCAGCCCGCCCGAGGCCGTCACCAACTGCCGCGACAAGGCGGCCACCGCGCCGCGCTCGCCGCCGCCGGCGTGCCCCAGCCCGCCTCCCGCACCGTCGCCACCGCGGAGGAGGCACTCGCCGCGGCGGAGGAGATCGGGTACCCGGTGATCGTCAAGGCGCGCGCCATGGCCGCCAGCTTCGGCGTCGTCCGCGCCGACGGCCCCGGGGACGTCGCCGCCGCGTTCGCCACTGCGGACGGCACCGAGTTCATGAACCTCCCCCGCTACCCGGAGAACGTGCTGGTGGAGGAGTTCCTCACCGGCCCGGAGATCAGCGTCGACGCGTCGTCCACGACGGCCGGTCATGCCGACCGTCATCGCGCACAAGCGGCTCGGCCCGGAACCGTACTTCGAGGAGACCGGGCACGACGTGGACGCCCGCGACCCGCTCCTCGCCGACGAGGAACTGCTCGACCAGCTCGGCCGGATCCACCGCGCACTCGGCTTCGTCAGCGGCGCCACCCACTCCGAGTTCAAGCTGACCCCCGCCGGCCCGCGCCTGGTTGAGGTCAACGCCCGGCTCGGCGGGGACCTCATCCCCTACCTCGGCCTGCTGGCCACGGGGGTCGCCCCACCGTCGCCGCCGCGCACGTCGCGGCCGGCCGCGAGCCCGACCTCACCCCGAAGCACCGCAGGGCCGCGGCCGTCCGCTTCCTCCTGCCCGAGGGGCGCTGCCGGACCGTGGAGGTCGTCGTCCACCGGGACCGCTTCGGGCCGACGATCCACGAGACGGGCACCACCGCGGAGCCGGGCGACGAACTGGCCCTCCCCCCGGCCGCGTTCCTCACCCGCTACGCCCACGTCATCGCGGTGGGGGACCCTGGACCAGGTCGTGGCCGACCTCCGGGAGCCCGAGCGCCTGTGGAACTCCGCGCCGACGTCCTGCCCGGCTGAAGCCGGCCCGCCGCGATCCCGGAGACGAGAACAGGACCCCGCATGACCAGTGTTTCCGAGGACGTCGGCAGCGCTCCGGCGGACCCGGCCGGGGCGCCCCCCGGCGTCCGGCTGGACGCCGCCGAACTGCACGCGTCGGTGAGCGACCCGGTCCTCACGTCCATGACCCTGCTCAACGAGATCGCCGGGCGCTACCCGGACGCCGTTCCTTCGCCGCCGGCCGCCCGTACGAAGGGTTCTACGAAGTCGCACGCTCGGCGGCCACCTGCAGACCTTCGAACGGCACCTGAGGGACGACCTCGGCCTCGCCCCGAGACGTGCGGCGGACCTTCTTCCGTACGGCCGCACCAAGGGTTCATCCACCACCTGATCGCCCGCCACCTCGGGAACGACGAACGGACCGTGGTGGACCCCGAGGCGGTGGTGGTGACCACCGGGTGCCAGGAGGCCATGGTCCTGGTGCTCCGGGCGCTGCGCCGCGACGACCGCGACGTCGTCCTCGCGGCGTACCCCGCGTACGTCGGCTTCCTCGGCGCGAACCCGGATCGTCGACATGCCGGTGCGCCCGGTGGCCGAAGGGCCGGGCGGCATCGACCTGGCCGACCTGGCCGTGCAGATCCGCCGCGCCCGGGCCGAGGGGCTGCGCCCGCGCGCTGCTACGTGGTCCCCGACTTCGCCAACCCCAGCGGCGTCAGCATGTCGGCGGCCGACCGCCGAAGCCTGCTCGACCTGGCCGAACGGGAGGACATCCTCGTACTGGAGGACAACCCGTACTCGATGTTCCACTCGGGCGGGGACCGGCTGCCCACCGTGAAGTCCATGGACACCGGACGGCGCGTGGTCTACTTCGGGTCCTTCGCGAAGACGGCCCGCCGGGGCGAGGGTGGCTACGTGGTGGCGGACCAGCCCATGGCGGACGGCGCGCTGTTCGCCGACGAGCTCGCCAAGCTCAAGAGCATGCTCACGCTCAACACCTCCACGGTCGCCCAGGCCGTCGTGGGCGGCTTCCTCCTGGAGAACGACTGCAGCGTGGAGCGCGCCACCGTGCGGGAGGCGCAGGTCTACCGCAGGAACCTGCGGGCCGTGCTCACCGGGCTCCGGGAGCGGTTCGGCGACCACGGCCCGGTGCCGGGCTCCGGGGTCTCGTGGAACGTCCCGCAAGGGGGCATGTTCGTCGTCGTCACCCTGCCCTTCCGCGCGGACGACGCCGTGCTCGAGTACTCCGCGGACCGCTTCGGGGTGCTGTGGACGCCCATGCACCACTTCTACGCGGGGGACGGCGGATCGCACCAGATCCGGCTGTCCTTCAGCGTCCTGTCCGCCGAACGGATCGGCCTGGGGCTCGACCGGCTGGCCGCCCTCGTCGCCGACCGCGTCCGGCCCGGAACACGTACCACCTGACCGCACCAGACCGGGACACCGCATGGAACTGACAACACGTCGACCCGCCGTACCCACCGTCGGAGAACGAACCGTGGAGGTACAGCGTGACGACCACCGCGACGGGGCCCGAGACCCCGCCGAAGCCGGGACAGGACCAGCGCCTCCGGCGCGAACTCGGCTTCTGGAGCCTCACCGGCGTGGCCTTCGGCGGCATCATCGGCTCGGGCTGGCTGTTCGGCTCGTTCTACGGCGCGCAGGCGGCGGGCCCGGCGGCCGCCCTCTCCTGGCTGATCGGCGGTGCCGCGCTCACCCTGGTCGCGCTGGTCCTCATCGAACTGGGCGCCGGCACGCCGGAGGCCGGCGGCATGGTGCGGTGGCCGCGGCTGGCCAACGGGCCGCTCGCGGGCACCCTCATCGGCTGGACCATGCTCCTCGCCGTCGCCAGCACGATGGCCGCCCAGGCCTCGGCCATCGTGCAGTACGCCAACCGCTACCTGCCGGGCATGTACGAGGACGAGGCCCTGACCACCGCGGGCCGGTTCGCCGCAGCGGGCCTGCTCCTGCTGCTGGTCGTGCTGAACTGGTTCGGGGTCAAGCTGTTCGCCCGGCTGAACCTGCTCGTCACCGTGGTGAAGGTGCTGGTCCCGGTGCTCACCGTGGTGGCGCTGCTCATGTCGAGCTTCCACCCCGGCAACATCTCCGCGGGCGGCGGCGTCGCCCCCTACGGGTGGTCGGCCGCGCTGACCGCGATCGCGAGCGCGGGCATCATCTACGCCATCGACGGCTTCGCCTCCCCGATCGAGCTGTCCGCCGAGGCCAAGAACCCCCGGCGGGACATACCCCGCGCGGTGCTGACCGCCATCGGGCTCTCGGTCGCCCTGCACGTGGTGCTCCAGCTGACCTTCATCCTCGCCGTGCCGACGGAACAGCTCGACTCGGGATGGCGCGGGCTGAACTTCGCCTCGCCCTTCGGCGAACTCGCGCTCCTGCTCAACCTCAGCTGGCTGGCCGCCGTCGTCTACGCCGACGCCGTGTTCTCACCCGGCGGATCGACGTACGTCGCGGTGGCGGCCGGCAGCCGGGAGACCTACGCGGTCGCCAAGAACGCCGCACTGCCGCGGCTGTTCTCCGTCGTGTCGGAGCGCGCGGGCGTGCCGCGGAACGCCATGGCACTGAACTACGTCCTGAGCGTGATCATCCTGTTCCCCTCCAGCGGGTGGCGCGACATCATCACGATGGTCGGCGCGCTCGCCCTGCTGACCTACTCGCTGTGCTCGGTGGCGGCCGGCACGTTCCGCGCCGCCGCCCCCGAACGGCTGGCGGGCTGGGTCCGGGGCCTGGGCTGGATAGCACCCGCCGGCTTCGTGGTCGCCTCGGAACTCGTGTACTGGTCGGCCTGGGAGAACCTGCGCATCGCGCTGCCCGAACTGCTGGCCGCCGTGCTCCTGTTCTCCGTGCTGCGCCGCCGGACGGACCTCCGGGCCGAACTCCGCACCGGTGCCTGGCTCCTCGGCTACCTCGGGTGGATGCTGGTGCTGTCCGGGCTCGGCAGCTTCGGAGGCGCCGGGGTGATCCCCGCGCCCTGGGACACGGTGGTGGTGGCCCTGTGCGCCCTGGCCACCTACCGGTGGGGCGTCCGCTCGGGCGTGGAGTACCTGCGGCGCTGACCGTGCCGCCTGCCGGCCCCGCACTCCCGCCGGCCCCGTACGGGGCCGGCGGGAGTGCGGGGCCGGCGCGGGTCGTTCGCCGGTCATCAGCCGGTCATGAGGGGCAGGAAGTGCCTCCGGTCGCCGAGGACGGAGTTCAGGGCGAGCAGGACGCCGGCCGAGCCGGTGGCGAGGTCGGCGGAGAACCGGCGCAGGCCGGCGCCGGGAAGTACAGCCCGCCGTCCGGCCGGGCCACCGCGTGCCAGGCCAGCCGGCGCACCTGGGCCAGGACCTCGGGGCGGCCGTCGGAGCGCCCGTCGGGGCGGCCGTCGGGGCCGGGGAAGCGGTCCAGCATGGCGAGGAGGCCGGAGCGTCCCCGGAACAGGCCCGGCTCCCGCACGAACTCGTTGGCGCAGCCGTGGCCCACGGCGGAGACGAAGCCGGCGAGCTCCGGATCGTCGGCGTGGGCGAGGTAGTGCCGGGCGACGAGGGCCGGGCCGCCGCTGCCGCCGTCCAGGTAGAGGGTGTGCCGGCGGCCGTTCTTCACCTGGCGGGTGCCGTCCGGCATGGTCACGCAGTGGCCGGTCTCCCAGCGCAGCGCCTCGCGGGCGGCGCGCAGGTACCGCTTGTCGCCGACGGTCTCGTACAGCCGCAGGTGGAGCAGGGCCGCTCCGCTCATGCCGTGGATCAGGCCGGCGGTCCCGGGCAGCACGGGGGCGGGCTGCGCGCCGTCCGCGGTGCCGTCCGAGGTTCCCCCCGGGGCGCCGTCCGGGTCGAGCAGGGCGGCGAGGCGGTCGGCGGTGCGGACGGCCTCGTCGAGGAGGGCGCCGTCGCCGGTGACGGCGGAGAAGTGGAGCAGGGCCAGGGCCGTGCCGACCTGCCCGGAGAACATGCCGACGGCGGCGGGCCGCCGGGCGGCGCGGGCCCGCTCCAGGACCTCCAGGGCCTCCTGGGTGCGGCCGAGTTCGTGGAGGACCACCGCGGTGCCGGACAGTCCGTCGTACAGGCCGGGTGCGGGCGCGGCCCGCCGGGCGGCGTCGACCAGCCAGTCGGTGTACTCGGCGGGGACGGGGACCTGCGCGCGGTGCAGCGCGAACAGGACGCCGGCCGCGCCGTGGGCCAGGCCTGCGCCGCCGGAGCGGAACACCTCCGGGTCGGCGGGGAACAGGCGGTCCGTGCGCTCGGGGGTCGCGCCGGCGCGGATGCCGGCCGCCAGCCGGTCCCGCAGGGACGGCCAGTCGAGGCGGTCGGCCCCGAACAGCTCCCGCACGACGGCCTCGCCCCCGGCGGACGGCGCGGGCGCCCCGGCCGCCGCACGCCCGGCCGGGGCGGCGGGCAGGCGGGGGCCGGCGTCGGCCGGGAGGCCGAAGCGCTCGCGGACGAACGCCTCCATGGCCCCGACCTTGCCCGGTTCGCGGTCCGCCAGCTCCGGCATCGGCATGAGCATCATCCGCCAGGCGGCGCGCAGGGCGTGCCGGTCGGCGTCGGCCCGGGACAGCCCGGCGGGGGCGGCGAAACCGGGGGCGCCCATCACCGGGCCGGCGGCCTCGTCCAGGTCCGCGGCGTACTCGAAGTCGATCAGGACGACCGAGCCGTCGGGGCGCAGCAGGATGTTGCCGGGGTGCAGGTCGCCGAAGGCGAGGCCGCGGCCGTGCACGGCGTCCAGCGCCTCCTCCAGGCGCTCGGTCACCCCGGACACCCACCGCAGGTACTCGGCGACCGCCTCGTCCGTGACGTTCCGGTGCACCAGCGGGTACCGGGCCACCACGGCCTCGAGCAGCCGCTTCCCCTCGATGTACTCCTCGACCAGGAAGTGGTGCTCCCACACGGTGCGCACCTCGTGCACCCGGGGCACGCAGTCCAGCCCCTCCAGCCGCCGCAGTGCCCGGTACTCGCGGTGCAGGCGTTCCACGGCGTCGGTGCCGGTGCCGTCGAGGCCGCTGTGGGGGCGGGCCTCGCGCAGCACCACTTTCTCCCCGGTGTCGCGGTGCTCGGCCAGGTAGATGCCGCCGGCGTTGGAGAAGTGCAGCGCTTCGACGACCGTGTACGGGAAGTCGTCGTCGCGGGCTTCCCGGCGGGCCTCCAGGTGGGGTTCCAGGACGTCCGGCACGTCCACCCACTCGGGGGTGCGGAACACCGGGCCCCGGAGGTCGGGGACCAGTTCGCCCGAGGGCGCCCGCAGCGCCGGGACGGGCGTGCCGTCCTCGCCGGTGCACCAGCGTTCCACGAAAGCGCCGTAGCGCACGAAGACGGGGCCGGCGCCGATCCGCAGGTCGCTGAGGACGTAGGGGCCCCGCTGTCCGTCCAGGGCCCGCACCAGTTCGGGGAGCAGCTCACGGAACTGCTGCTCGTCGGCCGGGTAGACGGTGACGAACTTCCCGCTGCTCGAACGGCTCATGTACTTGTCGGCGGCCAGCAGCAGGGCGGTGCGGCTGCGCAGGAACTTGAACGGGACACGGCGCTCCGTGCAGATCCGGGCGGCGGTGTCGAGGGTCTTCCCGGCGTCCTCGGGGACGGCCGACAGGTGGATCTTCCAGCCCTGCTCGGCCGGCTGCGTCCCGGTGGGCACCATCGAGACCCACAGCCCCCGGGAGGAGCGCCGCCAGCCCGGCGGGACGGCGGCCTCGGCCAGGGGGTAGCGGGTGTCCTCGTCGCGCATGCGGTCCGGGGTGTCGTAGTACAGCCGGTCGGCGACGCAGTACAGCTGGGTGCTCTGGGGGTCCGGCATCGTGCTTCTCCCTGTGTGCGGGGCTGCGGGGCTACGGGGTCTCGGGGGTGGCGGCAGCGGCGGGCTGTTCCTGCGGGGGCCGCCGGCTCCCGGGCACCCCGGAGGTGCCGGGGGCATCGGGCACGCCGGGGGTGTCGGGCGCGCCGGGGGCGTCGGCCCGGGCCCCGGCGGCGGGGAGCGGGCGGCGCATGGACGGCGCCACGGTGATCACCACCGCGCACAGGGCGAACACCGCGGTGACGGCGCCGAAGCCGGCGGCCGGCCCCCACAGGGTCAGCGCGGTCCCGGCGGCGAGCGGGCCCAGCGGAACGACCAGGGAGGAGACGAAGGACGCCGCGCTCTGGACCCGGCCGACCAGGTCCTCGGGAGTGGCCGTGAGCAGGCTGGTGAGGAAGCCGATGTTGGCCACGGCGGCCACCGCCAGGCAGGCCGCGACCAGGAGCCCCATGAGCAGGACGCTGCGGTGGAACAGCAGGACGCCCGCGGCCGCGGTGCAGGCCCAGCAGGTGGCGGCGATCATCGCGCCCGGGGGGACCTTGGGGGCCACGCGGGGGGCCAGCAGGGCGCCCAGCAGCGAGCCGACGGAGGTGAGCGAGACGACGAGGCCCGCGTCGACACCGGAGCTCCCCCCGTCGGAGGCGACGGTGAGCGCGGTGAACATCATGGCGCTGAAGGCCGCGTTCATGCCCAGGCCGAAGACGAGCAGGGCGGTGCGCAGGTAGGGCCGGCCCAGGACGAAGACGACACCGGCGGTGAGTTCCCGCCGGCTGAAGGGGGCCCTGCGGCGGGCGGGGACGGACCGCGCCCGGACCAGGGCCAGGCAGCCGACCGACAGCAGCAGCCCCACGGCCTCCGCGGCGAACGGCAGGGCCGGGTGCCACGCGAACAGCGCGCCCCCGACCGCCGGTCCGGCCAGTCGGGTGGCGGCGGACCGCGCCTGGATCCGGGAGGAGGCGGTGGCCAGCTGCTCCTCGGGCACGACGGTCCGCAGCAGGCCGAGGGCGGCCGGCCCGCACAGGCTGGTGAGCACGGCACCCGACGCGGTGACCGCCAGGATCAGCGGCAGAGGCGCGCCGCCGAGCAGCACGGCGCCCGCGAGGACGGCGGCGGCCAGGGCGATCGCGCTCTCGCAGAGGATCACCAGCCGGCGTCGCTCGACGGCGTCGGCCAGCGCACCGCCGGGCAGCATGGTCACCAGCAGGGCGCCGACCGAGACGGTGCCGACGGCTCCCGCGACCACCGCGGAACCCGTCTGCCGCAGCACCAGCAGGGGCAGGGCGATCGAGGACAGCTGCGCGCCCAGGGTGGTCAGCAGGCCGCTGATCCACAGCAGTCGGAAGTCCCTGTTCCGGCTGAGAGGGGAGTTCTTCATCGCACCTACCCAGTGCTCCGGGATCTGACGGGCCGGTACCGCGGGGGAGGCCCTGGGGAAAAGGTCCGCGAACGCCGCGGGGCGGCTCCCCCCGAAGAGGGAGCCACCCCGGCCGCGGGTCGGAATTACTTCGCCGACTCGACCACGCTCAGCAGGCTGATGCAGTTGCCGTCGGCGGCGGAGTCGCCGGCGACGGAGCCGGTGCCCTGCATGTCGAGGACGGAAGCGCTGTGGGCCTCGACCTCGGCCTCGTCCTCGCGGGGGGTCTCGATGTTCTCGGCCATGGTGACCTCCTGTGTGTGATGCGTGATTTCGGCCGTCCGCCGGACGATGACCCCGTGTCCGGGGCCCTGTGGCGGGGGCCGGCCGGCGGTGCCCGCCGACATGCAGAACGTTATGGAGCGAGGGTTCGAAAGGGCCCCGGAGCCGGTATGGGAGCGGTATTTCACCAGCTCACGCAGGGGTTCCCGCCCGCGCGCGGGGCGCTGGAGGAGATGCCGGAACGGCGGACGGCCGGCACCCGGGAGGGTGCCGGCCGTCCGCCGTGGCTCGGTGCGCGAACAGGGGCCGGGAGCGGGCCGTTCAGTCGCCGCCCGGTGTTTCGAGCAGCTCCCTGAGCGCGTCGAGGAGTTCCAGCCCCCGGGCGCGGCCGGAGGCGCCGAGAGCACCGGCCGCGGCCGGGGCCCCGTCCGCGGGCAGGCGCGCCCCGCCCGCCGCCGCGCCGGCCATGGCCGCGGCGACGGTCTCGTCGCGCCGGTCCACCGCCACCCGCAGCGCGGCGGCCGCCTGCCGGGCGAACAGGGCGAGCAGGTCGAGCTCGCCCAGGCTGGACCTGGACTGCGGCACGGGGTCGAGCACCTCCAGGACGCCCAGCACCCGGGTCCGGTGGATCAGCGGCGCGGCCATCAGCGACTCGGGGACGTACCGGGTGGACTCGGCCAGGTCACGGGCGAAGGACTCCTCCCGGGCGAGATCGTCCACGATCATGGGTTCGCCGGACACGGCGACCCATCCCGCGATGCCGCGCCCCGCCGGGAAGCGGGTGCCGACCAGGAACTCCTCCCCCCGGCCGGAGACCGCCTGGAAGACCAGCTCGTCGGTCTCCTCGTCGAGCAGGAAGATCGAGCTGGCCTGGGCGCCGAAGATGGCCCGGGCCGTTTCGACGATCGACTGCAGGAGCTCCCGCTCCACGGTGGTGTCCTGGACGCCCGGCGCGGTCGACGGGGCCGGTGCGGCCGGTGCGGCCGACGGGGCCGGCGGGGGGAAGGAGTCGGTCGGCTTCAAGAGTCACCTCGGTTGTCTGTCCGGACGTTGGCCGCGGAGAGGTAGAGCATGGTCTTGACCTGGAAGGGCGTCAGGTTCGGGTGCTTGCTCATGACGCGTGCGCACAGGCCGGTGATGAAGGGGGTCGCGAAGCTGTTGCCGGTGGTGCGGATCGTGGTGCCGCCGAGCCAGGGCACGGTCACGTTCTGCCCGGGGGCGAAGAACTCGACGGGCGGGGAGGGGTTGTACAGGTACAGGTCCGGGGCGTCCTCCTCGTGGCTGCCCACCGAGACGACGGAGGAGAAGCGCCAGGGGAAGCTCTCCACCGGGGTGTTGTGGGCGGACGCCACGACGACCGTCCGGCCGAAGTACGCCTCGTCGGCGAGGACGCGCAGCTCGTCGACGAAGCGGGACCGGGTGGTGGACAGGCTGAGGTTGATCACGTCGAACCGCTGCTCCACCGCCCAGCGCAGTCCGGCCAGGAGCACGTCGCCGGTCCCGGAGAACCTCTCCCCCAGGACGCGGACGCTGTACAGCTCGCAGTCGGGCGCGGCGCGGCGGATGATCCCGGCGCACGCGGTGCCGTGGCCGCAGGTGTCCCCGGTGTCGGTCTCCTCGATCCGCACGCCGTCCCCGTCCTTGACGGCGACGTAGGAGCCGTCGACGGTCCCGATCGCCGGATGGTCGCGTTCCACGCCGGTGTCCACGACGCAGACCCGCACCCCGGCGCCGGTGGATCCGCCCCAGGCCGCTTCGGGGGTGATCCGGCCGCCGCCGGCGACCAGCCGGATGTCCTCGGGGCCGCGGCCCCGCAGGCTCCAGGTCAGGGCGGAGCCGGCCGGGGGCGCGGATACGGTGCTCATCGGTTCGTCAGGCCTTCCTTCTGCGGTGCCGCGGCGTGCGGCGGGTTCCCGTGCGGCGGGTCTGCGGGCGGCGGGTCTGCGGGCGGGCGCTCTTCGAGCAGCCGGTCCCGGAGCGCGCGGGCCCGGGCGGCGCCGGCCCGGTACCCCTTGGCGTCGAACAGGAGGGCGGCCCCGGCGGCCGAGCCGGCGGCCTCCGCGGGCCGGCCCAGAGCGGCCAGCACGTGCGCGCGGTCGAGGGCGGCGACGGCCTGCACGAGCGGGGAGTCGGTAGCGGCGGCGGAGGCCACGGCCCGGTCCGCCAGGGCGGCGGCGGGCCCGGTGGAGCCGGCCGACGCGGCGGTCCGGGCGCGCAGCCCGTCGAGGTCGGCGGACTCCGAGCACGACAGCCCCCCGTCCGGTGCGAGGGCCCGCCCGTCCGCCTCCGCCCGCCCGTCCGCCTCCGCCTCCGGCTGCCCGTGGTCCAGGGCGAGCCGGGTCAGGTCCCGGGAGATGCTGCCCAGCAGGCCGGCGTCCCCCAGCGCGTGGCACGCCTCCTCGGCCTTCAGGAGCAGCGTCCGGGCACGGTGGTGCCGGCCGGTGAGCGAGGCCGCGGAGGCGGCGAACAGCGGCACGAAGACGGCGGCCTCGGCGTAGCCGAGTTCCCCGGCGAGGCGCTCGGCCTCGGCCAGGCGGGCGGAGGCGTCCTCCCACTGCCCGTCCAGCGCGAGGAGCACGGCGAGCGGGCAGTTGAGGGTGACGCGCACGATGCGGCGCCCGGGGCCGTGCGCGTCGAGCAGCTCGCGGCAGCGGGCCACCGCCTCGGGCACCGGGGTCGGGCCGCGCCACAGGGAGATGCCCGTCGCGCCCAGGGCGGCGGCGCGTTCGGGTTCGGCGTCGGCCCGCACCGCGTGCTCCAGGGCCTCTTCCAGGAGCAGGCCCGCCGCGGCGTGCCGGCCGTCCAGCTGGTGCTGCTGGGCGAGTCTGAGGCAGGCCCTGGCCACGCCGAGGTCGTCCCCCGCGGCGCGGAAGACGGGCAGGGCCGTGCGCGCGGCGTCGGCGGCCGGGACCGCTCCGGGCCGGTCGTCGTGGACGGCCAGGGCGATCCGGGCGTGCGCCGCGTTGACTGCGTCCCCTGTGCTCTCCGCCGCCTCCAGGGCGTCCCGCAGCAGTGACCGACCCTGTTCGGCCCGGCCCGCCGCCAGCCGGGCCTCGCCGAGCCGGCGGGCCGCCTCCGCCCGGGCCGGCTCGCCCGGCCGGGACAGGGCCAGGGCGCGTTCCAGCAGGTCGGCGGCCCAGGCCAGGTCGGCCCTGGCCAGGGCCCGGGCGCCCGCCGCCGTGAGCCGCTCGCAGGCGTGCAGGCGCAGCCGGTCGGTGTGCGGGTCCGCCAGGCCCAGTTCGGCCCGGTACCGGTGGGCGCGTTCCAGGTGGCCGCCCACGGTCCCGTTCTCGGCGCCGTGCCGCTGCAGGACGAGGGCGGCCTGCTCGTGCCGTTCGGCCCGTGCCCGCTTGGCCATGCGCCGGTAGGCGACCTCCTGGACGAGGCCGCTGCTGAAGCGGAAGGGGGCCCGGCCGCCGAGGGCGCGGCGCGGGGGTTCGACCAGCCGGCGCCGGGTCAGGCTCCGCAGGACGGACGGCACCGCCGTGCCGCCGCGGGGTCCCCGCCGGCCGGACGCCGGGTCCGCGGCGCCCGCGGCGCCCGCTCCGGCCGCGGCCGCGGTCAGGTCGGCCAGTTCGTCGAGGTGGAACTCCCTGCCCAGGACGGCGGCCAGGTCCAGGGCGGTGCGCTCGGCGCGGTCCAGCGTGTCGAGCCGGGCGCCGATCAGCGCGTGGACGGTGGGCGGCAGGGCGTCCGCGGGGCACGCCTCGCCCGGTTCCCCCTCCGCCATCATCGACAGCAGCTGCTCCAGGTGGAGCGGGTTGCCCTCGGCCCGTTCCACGGCGAGGGCGGAGCCGGCCCGGTGGGCGGCCACCTCGTCCAGCCCGACCGCCAGCAGGGCGGACTCCTCCGGGGACAGGCCGGAGAGCATGAGCGCGGCCGAGCGCAGCCGTCCGCTGCCCCAGCCCGGGCGCAGGTCCGGCAGTTCGGGCCGCGCGACGCACACGACGAGCACCGCGGCCTGCTCCAGCTCCTCCAGGAGCCGGTCCAGCACGTCGAAGAGGACCGGGGAGGCCCAGTGGCAGTCGTCGACGGCCAGCACCACCGCGCGTTCCTGCGCCAGGACGGCCAGGACGTCGACGAGCGCCGCGCACGTGTCGTCCAGCGAGGGGTTGGGCGTGCCGTCGCGCAGCAGCCCCGACTCCAGGACGGCCAGCGCGGCCCGCATCTCCGAGCGGGCCGCGGCGTCGTCCTCCCCGGGCGGGAGCGCGGCCGCCAGGGCCTGGCGGAGCGCGTCGGCCAGCGGGGCGAGGCTGCCCGCGTCACCGTAGGGGCGGCAGCGCCCGGTGCCCTCCGTGACCGGCTCCCGGGCGCGGGTGCGGTCGAGCCACTCCCGCACCAGCCGGGTCTTGCCCATGCCCGCCTCGCCGTAGACGGTGACGAGGTGGGACGCCTGCTGGACGAGGGTCCGGCGCAGGAGGAGGTCCAGTTCGGCGAGTTCCGTCTCCCGGCCGACGAACGGGGTGTCGAACCTGCGGAGGGTCTCGGGGCCGTCGTCCCGCACGGCCAGCAGCCGGCGCGCGGCGACCGGTTCCGCCTTGCCCTTGAGCAGCAGCGGCCCCACCGGTTCGGTGACGGCGGCGGAGCCGGCCGCCCGCACGGTGGTGGGGCCGACCAGCACCTGCCCGGCGGCCGCGTTCTGCTCCAGGCGGGCCGCGACGTTCACCACCTCGCCGGAGACCAGGGCCTGGCGGGCCGAGGCGTCGGTGCCGGTGACGACCTCGCCGGTGTTGACGCCGATCCGCACGTCCAGCCGGACGCCGAGGTCCGCGGTCAGCTCCTCGTTCAGCTCCTCCAGCGCGGCCACCATCTGCAGGGCCGCGGCCAGGGCCCGGCGGGCGTCGTCCTCGTGCGTCACCGGCACGCCGAAGACGGCCATCACCGCGTCGCCGATGAACTTCTCCACCGTCCCGCCGTGGGCCTCCAGCCGGTCGCGCATCAGCGCGAAGTAGCGCAGGGTGACGGAGCGCAGGGCCTCCGGGTCCAGGCGCCCGGACAGCGCGGTGGAACCGACGAGGTCGCAGAAGACGACGGTGACCATCCTGCGCTCCTCGACGGAGCCGGGGCCGGGGCCGGCGGGGGAGGTGCGGGGGGCGCCGCAGTGCGGGCAGAACGACGCCTCGGCCGGAGTCGGACGTGCGCACGAGGTGCAGACCATGGTTTCGGTTTCCTCGGGTCGGGTGGGGCCGTGCGCCCGGGCGCGCCGTCCGGGCGGGTGTCCGCGGGGCGTCGGGGCGGGGCGTCAGAAGAGCGCGCCGCCGGCGATCTCGCCGTGCGCCTGCACCTCCGGCTCGGCCTCGTCCAGCCGTGCCTTGATCTCCAGCAGCAGTTCCAGTTCGGCAGGGGCGAGGTCGCGGAAGACCTGCTGCTGCTCCTCGGGCAGGGAGCTCACGGTGAATCCGGCGGCCTCCAGGGCGGAGAGCACGCGGTCGTCGCGGGGGTTCACGGGTTTCCTTCTCCTTCCGGCGGGTGGGCGGGCGCTCCCGGCGGGTGGGCGGGCGCGGTGCCGCCGAGCCGGGCGAACAGGGCGGCCAGGGCGTCCGCGGTGTGCAGCGCGCTGACGGCGACCGCGCTCTCCTGCGCGGGGGTCAGGTCCAGCCGGTCGAGCAGCGCGTCCAGTTCGGCGCGGTGGCCGGTGTCGAGGACGGCGTGCTCGCGGACGGTCCGGAAGGCCGCCCGGGGCAGGCCGGTGGCCCCGGCCAGCCGGTCCGCCAGCCAGGGCGCGGGCGCGTTGCCCTCCAGTACCGCGATGTAGCCGAGCAGGCCGACGGGGTGGTGGTGCGCGACCCAGTAGTACTGGGCGCCGACCAGCCGGGCGACGGCCGGCGGCGGGAGGGCGCGGGCGACCTCCCCGGGGTCGGCCCCGGCCCGGGCGGCGTCCTCCAGGAGCCAGCGGTCGTGCCCGCGCTCCTCCTCCGCGTGCTCGCGCAGGTAGGCGCCCAGCGGGGCGGCCACCGGGTCCCGGGGCATGGTGGAGCAGCGCTGCGCGGCCAGCTCCATGAGCGGCACGGAGGCGCGGACGACACCGTGCATGGCCCGCAGGTAAGCGGTGTACCGGGCGGTCAGGCCGCGGTCGTCCCGCCACAGGCGGGCCGTGGCCGCGGCCAGCGCGGGCGCGGCCGGGGCCAGCTTGAGGCGCAGGACGGCGCTGCGGCGGCCGCCCCGGGCCGCGGCGGCGGGCTGCGCGGCGCCCCGGGCCGCGGCCCGCGGCGCACCCGGGGGCGTGTCGTCCACCGGGGCCGGCGGCGCGGCCGGCCGGGGCGGGGTCACGATGCGGCCCGGGGCGTCGGGGCCAGGGAGACCAGGTCCGCGTAGGGCGCGCAGCCGTAGCGGCGCAGCAGCGCGGCCGGTCCCGCCTCGGCCTGCAGCCGCGCCGTCTCCCGGTCCAGCAGGGCGCCGACCGGCCCGGAGCCGGCGCGGCCGGCCGCCTCGGCCGCGGCCGGGTGCTCGGGGAGCGCCCGGCAGGCCGCGCACGGCCCGCCGGGGAGGGCGTGGGCGGCGGACGGGGCGGGGGAGGCGGACGAGACGCGGTCCGCCTCGGCCCCGTGCCGGGCCCGGGCGTACGGGTGGGACGGGCCGGTGGTGCGGATCGTGCGCAGCAGGGGGGAGTCGAGGAGCCTGCGGCGGATCTGCGGCCAGCCGTCCTCGGCGACGTGCCCGAGGCGCAGGTGCCGCGGCACCGGCCGCCGGTCGACGACGTCCTGGTTGCAGCAGGCGACCACGGTGCCGTCGAAGGCGACGACGGGCCAGGCGGCCATCGGGCAGGGGCGTACCCGGCCGCCGTCCACCACCGCGGTGCGCGGGGCGGCCCAGGCCGCGGCCCGCCCCACGGGCCGGGTCTCGTTGACGAGCATGGGCACCCGGTCGTCGAACTCGCGGCGCACGGCCGCGGTCGCCTCGGCCAGGTACGGGTCGTCGGGCCCGGTCCCGGTGATGTGGAAGCTCGCCGCGGTTCCGGCGTCGAGGACGCGGTGCACCGCCCGGAAGACGCCGGCGCGCGGCACCTCCCGCTCGTGGAACGCGTCGAGGCTCGCGGAGAAGTGGTCGACGGCGGTGACCGCCTCCATGATGCGCGCCGGGACCGTTCCGTTCCGGGCGAAGAACATCCCGCTGAGCACGGCGCTGCGGGTGCCGGCGCGCCGCGCCTCCCGGGCCAGGGCGGTGACGGCCGCGGGCAGCAGGAGGGGCTCCCCGCCGGTGAACAGCACGACCCCGGGCCGGTCCGCGGGGGTGAAGGAGCGGACGAAGCCGGTCAGCGGTCCGACGCCGGTGTCCTCCCCGTCCGGTGTGGAGGAGGTGGAGCAGTGCGCGCAGCGCAGCGGGCAGCGCCGGGTGAGGGTCATCAGCAGGCCGCCGCCCGGGACCGGGCGCCGGCCGACCAGGTCGGCCAGTTCCATGGGAACACCTCCGCGGATGTCCGGGTCGGTCCTGGTGGAGCCGGTGTCACCACCTTCGCCCCGGCGGGTTCGGTACCGGTTGGCCGACGGTTGGTTTCCGGTATGCGAGCCGGGCGCCGGGACCGGAACCGGGCCGGGTGGTGGGACCGGAACCGGGCCGGTGAGGGGGCGGGAACGGGCCGGCTGCGGGGCGGAGGGCGGCGCGGGGACGGCGTGGGGACGACGGGACGGATGCCCGGTATGCGCGCGAAGGCGGCCGATGCCCTCTTTCCGGTTTTTGCACCGGGAGGGAATTGGTGCATGCAGCATGGTGCAGCGCGCGCGCTCTACTCCGGCCGCCCTCCCGTGGGCAGCATGGGCGGTGGAAGGGGAATTCAGAAGGTGCGGGGGCCTTCGAACATTCATGGGAGGACTGCGTGAAGCACATCCACGGCTCTTTTCCCCGCTGTCTTTCGGCGATCGGGTCCGGGGCCTTCGGGGTTTTTCCGAAGCGTTTCGGTCCGGCCGGGGCGGGGACGGTTGCGGCCTCCGAGCACGACGACACGGCCTGGGGAGGGCAGTGACCGGCCGGTGAGACCGGCCGGAACGGCCCGGAGGAATCGGTTCCGGAATTTCCCGGACGGATCCCTCCGGACTCCCGGACCGTTCCGTCGGGGGAGTTTTCATCCGGGTTCTCCGCCGTCCGGGGGGACGGCGGCCGGAATTCCTCCGGACGGTTCCTCGTGTGCCGCCACTGCCGGATTCTCCGGCGGTGGCGGCTGCCATTCGGACCGCAAACTAACGCTGGAGCGTCGGATGCCAGGGGAGAACCCGGTGTTGAGATTCTCGGTCCTCGGCCCGCTGGTGGTCGAAAGCGGTGGCCGGCCCAGGGAGCTGGGCCCGCTCAAGCAGCGCCTCGTCCTGGCGGTGCTGCTGACCCGGCCCAACACCCCGGTGCCGGTGGAGATGTTGTCCGAGGCGCTCTGGGAGGGCGAACCGCCCCGGACCGCCCGCAAGAACCTGCACGTTTACGTGTCGGCCCTGCGCAAGCTCCTGGGCGGGGCGGCCGGCTCCGACCGGATCCTCCACGGCCCCGGCGGGTACGTGCTGCGCGTCGGGGCGGGCGAGTCGGACGCGCTCCGCTTCGAGGAGCTCGCCCGCGCGGGCCGGGAGGCGCTGCGGACCGGCTCCCTGGGGCAGGCGGCGGGACTGTTCCGCGAGGCGCTCGACCTGTGGCGGGGCCCGGCACTGGCCGACCTGACCTGCTCGGACCTGCTCCGCCGGGAGGCGGACCGGTGGGGGGAGCGGTGGCTGGACGTCTACGAGGCGTGGGCCGAGACCGCGCTGCAGCTCGGCGAGGCGGAGGCGGTGGCCGACTCCGTCGGCGAGGCCGTCGAGCGCCATCCGCTCCGCGAACGGCTCCGGGCCGCGCAGATCGCGGCGCTGGAGCGCTGCGGCCGGCGCACGGAGGCGCTGGCGGCCTACGACGACCTGCGGCAGCTGCTCTCGCGCGAGCTGGGGCTGGAGCCCAGCCCCGCCCTGAAGGCGGTGTACGGGGAACTCCTCGGGGGCGGGCCGCACGCCGCGGGGCCCTCCGGGGCGTCACCGGCCGGACGCGTCCTGCTGCCCCGGGACCTGCCGGACCTGACCGGCCGGAAGGAGCAGGTGCGGGAGCTGCTCGCCGTCCTGGGCGGCGGAGACGGCGGACTGGTCGTGCTGGCCGGTCCGACGGGGGCCGGCAAGACGGCCCTCGCGGTGCACGTGGCGCACCGGCTGGAGCGGGAGTTCCCGGACGGCCGGGTGCTGGTGAGGATGCGCGCGGAGGACGGGTCGCCCCGCCCCCGGTCCTCGGTGCTGGCGGAGCTGGCCAGGCTCTTCGGGTTCGTCGCCCGCCTCCCGCACGATCCGGAGGAGGCCGGGGCGGCCTGGCGGTCCTGGGCCGCGGGCCGCCGGGTGCTGCTGCTCCTGGACGACGCCCCCGACGAGGCCGCGGTGCAGTGCCTGCTGCCCGGGGCGGGCCGGAACTCGGTCCTGGTCACGGCCCGCAGCAGGCTGGCCGGGCTGGAGGCCGCGCACCGCGTGGAGGTGCCGCCGTTCACCGTGCCGGAGGCGCTCGAACTGCTCGGGCGCATCATCGGACGCCGGCGGCTGCTGTCGGACCCGGACGCCGCCGGCCGCGTCGTGGAGGAGGCCGGACTGCTCCCGCTGGGGATCAGGGTGGCCGGGACGAAGCTGTCGATGCTGGCCCACCTGCCGCTGGGCGAGTTCGCCGAGCGGCTCGGCCGCAACGACACGCTGCTGGACGAGCTGGCCTCGGGCGGCCTGGCCGTCCGGTCCCGGCTGGCGGGCGCGTGGCGGGACCTCGCCGGGCCGTCCCGTTCCGTCCTGCAGGCCCTCGGGGCCCTGCCAGCGCCGCGGTTCACCCTCGACGAGGCGATGGCCGCGCTCGGCCTGGGCAGGGAGGACACCCAGCGGGCTCTGGAGTCGCTGATGGAGTCGTGCACCGTCTCCGCGGCCCCGGACGCCTCCGCGGCGCACCCGGTGCGCTTCGAACTGCCCAGGGTGGTTCACCTCTTCGCCAGGGAGCGTGCGTCGGAGGCGGTGCCGGGGGGATCCCGCGGTGTCGTCGCGGTGCTGCCCAGGGCGGCGGGGTGACGGGCCTTCGGGGGCGGCGCGGGGACGCGGCGGGGCCGGCCGGCTCACGCGTCCGGGGCAGGGGTGCGTGCGCGGGTCAGGAAACCGGCCTGGAAACGGCTGGCGGCGCCGAGCCCCTCCATGATCTCGGCGATGTGCTTGCGGCAGGTGCGCAGGGACATGCCGAGCCTGCGGGCGATCATCTCGTCCTTCATGCCCTCCGAGAGGAGGCGGACGATGGCCTGCTTGATCTCGTCGAGGGACGAGTCGTCCGGCCGCGCCGGGCTGTACGGCTCGGCCAGCGACCAGGCGTGGTCGAAGACGGAGCACAGGTAGGAGACCGTGGAGGGGTCGCGGACGACGACGGCGCCGTCGCGCGCCTCCCGGTGCGGCACGAAGACCACCTCGCCGTCGAAGGCGATCATCCTCCCGAACAGCTCGCTGAGCGTGCGCACCTGGGCTCCCGCGTCCGTGATCCGTCGGACGTACTCCTGGGTCGGCGCGTGGTGCCGGGCGGTGTGCTGGTAGAGCGTGCGCATGCGCACGCCGCGCTGGAGCATGGCGTAGTCGCGCGCGAACGCCTGCTCCAGGAGGCTCGGGGACCGCCCGCCGCCGGGCTGGCAGGTGAGGACCTCGTCCTGGCACCGGGCGGCCGCGTCCGCGATCAGGCCGATGACGGTGTCCAGCTCCAGCACCTGGCTGAGTGGTTCCGAGGAACGCTGCCGGCGCTGCCCCCTGGCGTACAGGGGGGACAGCATCGTCAGTTCGCCGCGTAAGCGTTCGATGTCGGCCAACTGCCTCCGCAGGGAGGCCTCCAGCGGTGACACGAGGCTGGCCGCGGCGGCTTCGGGCACCACGGGGACCACCTGGCCCCGGGGGCCGGGCAGGCGGCGGAGCAGGTGCAGGGAGAGCAGGTCCGAGACCGCCGCGCCGATCCGGTCGTCCGGCAGTCCGAGTTCCGCGCCCGCCTCCTCGGCGTCGAGCTCCCCGCGGTGCGCGACCCACTCGAAGAGGCGGACGGCGTCGTCGTCCAGGCGCGGCAGGCTGCCGGCGTCGTCGGTCGGCGCCCAGGTCGCGGCTTCGGCGTCCTGGCTCATGCGTGCTCCCAGCCCGTGGTTCCGGCGTTTCCGTCAGGGAACCGGAGTCTCGATCGTGCGAAGAGAAGGAAAGTATTCAGTATGTATTTCGTGAAAGTAAAGGACGGGATGAGAGCGGATCACAGGGGCGGACAGCCCTCGTCCCGGCCGGCGCTCCCGCGCCGGCCGGCGCCCCGGTACCGCAGGAGCGGGCAGTCCCGGGCACGGCGGCCGTGGGCGTGAAGAACGGAATCGGACCGGTCGCGGCGGCGGCCGGCGCCGTGGCGACGACCGCCCGTGCGACCGCGGTCCTCCTCGGGGTCCTCCTCGGGACCCTGACAGGGCGCGAACGCCGCCGCAGACGGCAGCTGGCCAACGCCCGCGAAGTCCTCACCGGCGCGTCCGACGGCACGGCGCGCCGCCCGGAGCTGCCCCGCTGGTGAACCCCGCCGGACGGCGCCCCGCCCGGCCCGGCCCGGCAGCGCGTGCCGTCACCGCCCGCGGCGGTGACGGCACGCCGTCCGTGCGGGCCGGCGAGAAGACGGAAAACCGGTTGCCGGGGACCTCGGGCGCCGGTAGAACGGGGCGGGACCTCCGCCCGGTGGGGGCGGGGGCCGTGAGACGGAGAGGAGGGACGAGCGATGTCCGCAGCATTGACCGCGCCCGTCGCCTCCCGGGGCGCGGAACGCATCTGACCCCGGAACGGGCGGGCGCACCCTCGACGGAGAGTGCCTTGACCGCAGTACCGAACGACCTGACGAACAACCTGACGATCCGCCCGATCACCGGGCGCGAGGAGCTCGACCTCTTCCGCCGGTTCCCCTACGTGCTGAACGAGGAACTGGCAGGAGACCTGGAGGCGGGCCGCCGGCGGCCCGAATGGATGTGGGTGGCCCTGCGCGGCGGCCGCCTCGTGGCCCGCGCCGGCTGGTGGGGGAGGGACGGCGACACCGAGCCGTTCCTGCTCAACGTCTTCGACGTCGACGACACCGACCCGGAGCGGGTCGCGATCGGCGTGCGGCTCCTGGAGGCCGCGGCGGCCGAGGTCGTCCCGCGGGGCGCCCGCATGCCGGAGTACGACCGGATGCTGCCGCCCGACTGGCGGGAGGACGCGGCGGTCCGGAGGGCCGTCGAGGACCGGGTGACGGTCCTGGAACGGACCGGGGCGCGGCTCCTCGTGGAACGGCTGCGCCTGGAGTGGCGGCCGGGGACGCCGCTGGCCGCCCCGAGCGGGCGGCTGCGGTTCCGGCCCGTGCGCGACCGCGAGGAACTGGTCGGGCTGATGGCCCGGGCCCTGGAGGGCACACTCGACGCCCACAGCATCGACGACCTGGCGAGGACGGCCACCGCCGAGGAGGCCGCCACCGCCCACTACGAGGACGAGATCCGGGGTTACGAGCGGTGGCGCGACCGGTGGCGCGTCGCCACCCTCCCCGACGGCACGCCGGTGGGCTTCGTCGCCCCCGGCCGCAACAGCTACAACGCGACCATCGGCTACCTGGCCGTACTCCCGGAGCACCGGGGCAACGGCTACGTCGACGACATCCTCGCCGAGGGCACCCGGACCGTCGCGGCACAGGACGTCCCCAGGATCAGGGCGTCCACGGACGTCGGGAACGCGCCGATGGCGGCGGCCTTCCGGCGGGCCGGCTACGTCGTCTTCGAACGCATGATCAACATGGTCTGGGACCGACCGCCCGAAGCATCCGGAACGATCCCGGCATCGTCCTGAGCCCGCGGGCGGACGCGGTGAGGAACTGGAGGTCCGACGATCCGGTACAGCAAGTGGTCCGAAGTGAAGCAGCGGCTGCGCGAAAGCAGTCCGGAACTCTCCGATGCGGAATGGGAGTCCCGGAAGCAGGCGGCGCGCACGGCCACCGAGGCGTACGTCCTGGGGCACCATCTGCGCGAGCTGCGCAAGGAGCAGGGGCTCACTCAGGCACAGGCGGGTGCTTCTCTGGGCATCTCCCAGGCGCGGGTCTCGCAGATCGAGAACGGCGAGATCCACAACCTCGAAACCATGCGCACCTATGCTGCTGCGCTCGGGGCACGGATCACGGTGTCGATCGAGTACGGCGACCGGATCATCGGGGCGGCCTGACGGCCGTGCCCGGGAGGGGGAAGCGCTCGTCGCCTCCCTCCCGGGCACGGCACGCGGGGCGCCGTCAGCCGGTGGCGGCGCCGCGTTCGGCGAGCATGCGGGCCATGAGGTTGATCTCGGACGCCTGGCCCTCGACCATGCCGGCGGCGAGGTCCCTGATCTCCTCGGTGCCGGCCATCTCCTCGCCCGCCTCGGCCATGTCGACGCCGGCGCGGTGGTGCTCGGTCATCAGCCGCAGGTAGAGCACCTCGGCCTCCTCGCCCTCGGCCTCGCGCAGCTGCTCCAGCTCGGCCTCGGTGGCCATGCCGGGCATGAGCGCGCCGCCGCCGGAGCCGGCCGGGGCGTCCCGGCCGTCCGGGGCGGCGGAGCCGTGCTGCCCGCCGTGCTGCCCGCCGGATCCGCCGGATCCGCCGGACCGGCCGTGCTCCATCCACTGCATCGGCGGGGTGTTGGAGCCGATCGTCACGCCCCAGGAGTCCAGCCAGCCGAGCATCATGCCGCGCTGGTTGGCCTGGGTGTTGATGACGTCGTAGGCGAACCGGCGCACGTCCTCGTCGTCGGTGCGGTCCCGGACGATGAACGACATCTCCACCGCCTGCTGGTGGTGGATCGCCATGTCGCGGGCGAAGCCGACGTCCGCGGAGTCCTCGCCGGGCACGGAAGGGCCGTCGGAGCCGGTGAGGGCGAGCGTCAGCAGGGCGCCCGCCAGGGCGGCGGCCAGGACGCCGGCCACGGCGCCGACGGAGAGGAGGGGCCGGGACAGACGCCCGCCCCGGCCCCCGGGCGGGGACTCGGGCAGGTCGTCCGGCAGGTCGTCCGGCAGGGTCTCCTCCAGGGGCTCGCCCCCGGGCGTGCCCCTGGTGTCCCCGGCGGCGGGGGAGTCCGCGCCGGTGTGTCCGCCGGTGCGTCCGTCGCCGGTCACGCTCCGACCCCGCCGGTGCAGGCGGCGCCGGGCTCGGGGGTCTGCGGGCCCTGGACGTACTGCTTGAAGAAGCGGTCGATGCGCGGGTCGGAGGCGTCCTTCACCTCGAGCCGGTGTCCCCAGGCGCTGAGGGCGATGGGGGACTCCTGGTCCTTGTAGGGGCTCATCAGGCTGTAGGGGGTGGCCGAGACCTTGTCGGAGAGCTTCTCCACGTCGGCCTCGGCGGCCTTGCTGTTGTAGGTGACCCAGACGGCGCCGTGCTCGAGCGAGTGGACGGCGTTCTCGTTCGGTATCTCCTTGTCGTAGACGTCGGCGTTGCAGTTCATCCAGGCCGGGCTGTGGTCCCCGCCGGCGGGCGGCGCCATCTTGTAGGAGACGGCCTTGTCGACGTGCTCGCGGCCCAGGTCCTTCCAGGTCCGCACGCCCTCGACCGGGGCGGCGTCGGCCTTCTGCTTCTCCTCGGCGGCGGTGAACAGGTAGGTGCCCCCGACGACCAGGGCGGCGACGACCGCGACGGAGGCCGTGACGGTGATGATCCGGTTGCGTCGGTCGCGCGCCCGCGCCTGGCGGCGCATCTCGTCGAGCCTGGCCCGGCGGTCGTTGGGGAGCGGCTTGTTCTGCTTTGCGGAACCCATGAGGTGTGTCCTCGTCCCCGCCGCGCCCGGGGCGCGGCGGCAGGAAGAAAGGGATGGGGGAGTGGGGGTGTCGCGGTGATGCGGTGCTCCCGCGCCGCGGGGCGGCGCGGAGGTACGCAGGGGCGCCGGAGGGCGCCGGGCGCGGACGCTCTCCTCTAGGTCCGCTGGACCTGCAGCCGGTGCAGGTCGACCGAGGGCGCGGCGTCGTGGGAGGGGCCGCGGATGCCCTCGCCGCCGGCCGTCCGGTCGGTGGCGGGTGAAGGGGCGGTGACGGCCTGGACCGCGGGGGCGGGCGGGAGCAGCACCTGTACCGTGCGGTGCTTCTCGCCGTGGCAGGTGCTGCCGTCCCGGTCGGCGTCGGCGGGGCCGTGGTCGCCGGCGGGACGATCGCGGTGGCTCTCGGGACCGTGCACGGGGCGGCCGTCCCGGTCCGCGGTGCCGGCGCGGTCGGCGGTGCCGGTACGGTCCGCGGCGATCGCGTCCGGGGACGGTGCGGAGCCGGTCGAGGCCCAGGAGCAGCAGAACAGGGACACTGCGGCGAGCAGGCAGCACAGCAGGGCGGTGCGTGCCGCCGCACCGCTCCGTCCGTGGTTCCGTCGCCCGTTCACAGCCGCCCATCGTAAAGGCGGGAGTGCGCCGGTGGGCAGGGGTGACGGGCGCGGATTCGGACTGCGCGGGCCCGGACGTCAGCCGCCGACGGGCTCATGCCCCGGGTCCGTCCCCGCCTGTCCCGTCCCCGTCCCCGCCTGTCCCGGGGCAGGTCCCGGGCCCGGGTCGAGGCCGGGCCCGGCCTCGGGAGCGGCCCCGGGGCCGGGGCGCAGGAGGGTGTCGATCTCGGCCCGGATGCGCCGGTCCATGGCCATGGCCAGTTCGGCCTGGACGACCTCGCCCGCCACCGGGCGCAGCCGTTCCAGCGCCTCGGCCAGGCGGGCGGCCTCGCCGGGGAGGAGTTTGGCCTCGTCGAGGTTGAGGACGTGGGTGCGGAACAGTTCGACGAACCGTTCGGCCATGGCGTCCACGTGCTCGCGCACGTGGCGGCCCGCGTCGAGGACGGCGGTCAGGGGCACGCCCTCGCCCATCAGGGTGGTGGTGGCGTCGAGGAGGCGGCGGCTGACGTGGGTGGCGCCCTCCTCGTCGAGGGCCACGTAGCCGAGGCCGACGGCTGCGTCGAGGGCCTCGTCGGTGAGCTGTTCGCCGAAGGTCTCTGCGGCCTCGTCCCAGGTCAGCCGCACCGGTGTCTCGTCGGACCAGCGGGTGGTGATCGCGGCCTCCAGGCCGAGGAGCTCGGCGACGTCGCGGCCCTCCTCCCAGGCGCCGAGGAGTTCGGCTATGCCGCCGAGGGTGTGGCCGCGGTCCAGCAGGGCGGCTATCACCTTGAGCCGGGCCAGGTGCTCCTCCGAGTACCAGGCCACGCGGCCCTCGCGGCGCGGGGCCGGCAGCAGCCTGCGCTCGCGGTAGAAGCGCAGTGTGCGCACCGTTATGCCGGCCGCCTCGGCCAGCTCCTCCACGCGGTACTCGCGCCGGGACCTGGGCGCTTCTGGGTCTTCAGCCACGCCGGTCAGCTTAGTTGGGGCCGGACGGGGCGGCCCGGCGTCGCGGGGGGAGCGGGACGGGAAGGGAAGGGGGCAGCGCGGGGAGGGACGGGGGAGGGGGAGTGCGGTGGCGGAGCAGATTGCCCGCCGCAGACCCCTACCGCCGGTAACGCCAGTGCTCTACCCTCCGAGAAACGTGCCAGTGATTGCTGGCAGAGTCGTGAGTGCGGGAGGCGACGGCATGGCAGCACAAGCGGCCGGAGGAAAGGCCGAGCACGTCCGGGTGGCGGTGATCGGCTCCGGGTTCGGCGGGCTCGGCGCCGGGGTGAGGCTGCGCCGCGAGGGCGTCACGGACTTCGTGATCCTCGAGCGCGCGGACGCGGTCGGCGGGACCTGGCGCGACAACACCTATCCCGGGTGCGCGTGCGACGTGCCCTCCCACCTGTACTCGTTCTCCTTCGCCCGCAACGCCGAGTGGCCGCGCAGCTTCTCCGGGCAGCCGGACATCCGCGCCTACCTGGAGAAGGTCACCGACACCTTCGGCCTGCGCCCGCACCTGCGGTTCGGCGCCGAGGTGCGCGGCGCCCGCTGGAACGGCGAGGAGTCCCACTGGGAGCTGGACACGGCCGCCGGCCGCTGGACCGCCGACATGGTCGTCTCCGCCACCGGCCCGCTGTCCGACCCGCAGATCCCCGACGTCCCCGGGCTGGCGGACTTCCCCGGCAAGGTCTTCCACTCCTCCCGCTGGGACCACGACTACGACCTGGCCGGCAAGCGGGTCGCGATGGTCGGCACCGGGGCCTCGGCCATCCAGATTGTCCCCTCGATCCAGCCGCTGGTGAAGCGGCTGACCGTCCTGCAGCGCACGCCCGCCTGGGTGATGCCGCGGATGGACCGCCCGGTCACCGGGCTCGAGAGGAAGCTGCACGGCGTCCTGCCGGCCACCTCGGCCGCGCGCCGCGCGCTGCTGTGGATCGTCCGGGAGATGCAGGTCGGCGCCTTCGTCAAGCGCCCGGTGATGATGAAGACCGTCGAGCAGCTGGCCAAGAACCACCTGTACCGCGCGGTCAAGGACAAGGAGCTGCGGGCCAAGCTGCTGCCGGACTACACCATCGGCTGCAAGCGGATCCTGCTGTCCAACACCTACTACCCGGCGCTGACGCGGCCCAACTGCGAGGTCGTCGCCTCCGGGCTGAAGGAGGTCCGCGGCAGCAGCGTCGTCGCCTCCGACGGCACCGAGCGCGAGGTCGACGCGATCGTCTTCGGCACCGGCTTCCACGTCACCGACATGCCGATCGCCCACCGGGTCACCGGCGCGCGCGGCACCACCCTCGCCGAGGAGTGGAAGGAGGACGGGATGCGGGCGCTGCGCGGCACCACGGTCGACGGCTTCCCCAACTTCCTGATGATCATCGGCCCCAACACGGGTCTGGGCAACAGCTCGATGATCCTGATGATCGAGTCCCAGCTGAACTACATGGCCGACTACCTGCGGACCCTGGACCGCACCGGCCACAAGGCGCTGCAGCCCACGGCCGCAGCCGTGAAGGAGTGGACCGACGGCGTGCAGAAGGCCATGGAGACCACCGTGTGGAAGACCGGAGGCTGCAACAGTTGGTACCTCGACGACAAGGGCCGCAACACCACCGCCTGGCCGGGCACCACCGGCGCCTTCCGCAGGGCCACCCGCAACGTCACCCTGTCGGAGTACGAGCCGGTGCCGGCCGGCACCTCCGCCGCCCCCGCTCCCGCCCGCGCCGGCCTGCCGGTGCCCGCCGCCGCAGGGGAGGGCGCCGCGTGAACCGCTTCGCACCCGTGACCCCGGCCCGGGAGTTCCGCGTCGTCTCCTCCGCGGGGACCCCCCTGCACGTCGAGGTCCACGGCCCCGAGGGCGCCCCGACCGTGGTGCTCAGCCACGGCTGGACCTGCTCCACCGTCTTCTGGGCGCCGGTCGTGCGCGACCTGGCCGCCGACCACCGCGTGGTCCTGTACGACCAGCGAGGCCACGGCCGCAGTGCGGCACCGGGCAGGGACGGGTACAGCACCACGGCCCTGGCCGACGACCTCGAGGCCGTCCTGGACGCCGCCGTCGACCGCGGTGAACGCGTCCTGCTCGCCGGGCACAGCATGGGCGGCATGACGATCATGGCCGCCGCCGACCGGCCCGCGGTGCGCGACCGCGCCGCGGCCGTGCTGCTGGCCAACACCGGCGCGGGCAGCCTGGTGGCCGAGGCCACGGTGCTGCCGCTGCGCGCCGGGGCGCTGCGCCACGCCCTGCAGAAGGCGGTGCTGTCGTCCGCGCTTCCGCTCGGACCGATCAGCGCGGTCAGCCGTGCGGCCCTGAAGTACGGGACCATGGGCCCGGACTCGGCGAAGGACGCGGTGCAGGCCTGCGCGCGGCTGGTGCACGCCTGCCCGCGCAGGGTCCGCGCCGGCTGGGGGCGGATGCTGGCAGCCCTGGAGGTGGAGGCCAACCTCGTCCACCTGACCGCGCCCACCGCCGTGCTGACGTCCACCGTGGACAGGCTGACCCCGCCCGTGCTGGCCCGGCGCATCGCCGACGCGCTGCCGAACTGCGTCGGCGTGACCGAGCTTCCCGGCCTGGGGCACATGACCCCGCTGGAGGACCCGGACGCCGTCGTCGGCCTCCTGCGCAAACTGTCCGCCGACCACCTGTCCGCCGGCCGTCCGTCCGACGACCGCCCGCGCGGCGCCGCCGTCCCCCGCGCCGCCGCTTCCGAGCCCGTCACCGCCACCGCGCCCGTCGCCGAAGGAGAGAACGCGTGAAGAAGGACCTGAACGGACAGGTGGTCGTCATCACCGGCGCGGCCCGCGGCGTCGGCGCGATGCTGGCGCGCAAGCTCGCCCGGCGCGGCGCGAAGCTCGCGCTGGTCGGCCTGGAGCCGGTGGAGCTGAAGCAGGTCGCCGAGAGCTGCGGGCCCGACGCGGGCGCCTGGGAGGCGAACGTCACCGACCGCGCCGCGATGGCGGAGGCGGCCGGGCAGATCCTCGCCCGCTACGGCCGGGTCGACGTCGTGGTCGCCAACGCGGGCATCGCCACCGGGGGCCCGTTCCTGGACAGCGACGCGGACGCCTTCGACCGCGTCATCGAGGTGAACCTGCTGGGCAGCGTCGCCACCGCCCGGGCCTTCCTGCCCGCACTGGTGGCCAGCAGGGGCTACTACCTGCAGATCGCCTCCCTGGCCGCGCTGACACCGGCGCCGATGATGGCCGCCTACTGCGCCAGCAAGTCCGGCGTGGAGGCGTTCGCGCACAGCCTGCGCACGGAGGTCGCGCACAAGGGCGTGCGGGTCGGCGTCGGCTACCTGAGCTGGACCGACACCGACATGGTGCGCGGGGCCGACGAGGACGACGTGCTGCGCGAGCTGCGGTCGCGGCTGCCCTGGCCGACCAACCGCACCTACCCGCTGGAGCCGGCCGTCGACCGGATCGTCGCCGGGATCGGGCGCCGCTCGGTGCACGTCTACGCCCAGTGGTGGCTGCGCGGCATGCAGTCGGTGCGCGGGTACGTCCCCTCGGTCGTGGCCACCGTCGGGAAGAAGGAGATGAAGCGCTTCGAGCCGAGGCTGCGGGCCACGGTCGGCACGCGCGGCAAGCTCGTCGGGCGGGGCGGCCAGGCCGACGCGCAGGCCGGTGCACGGGCCGGCGCACGGACCGGCGGGGCCGGCGGGCCGGCGTGACGGCGTGACGGCGTGACGCGGGGCCGCGCACCCGGCGGGGGACCGGGGAGGAACCGGGACGGAAAGCCCGAAATGCGCCGTGTGTTCGCCTGTGCAAGCCTGGTTGGGCCCGAACAACCGTCCCCTCAGGGAGTGATCATGGGCATCGGCGACCAGTTCAAGCACAAGGCCCAGGAGATGGCCGAAGAGGCCAAGAGGCGCATGGCCGAGCGCAAGGGCGAGCACGGGGGCGAGCACAAGGGCACCTCGCGCGGCACCGAGGGCGAGGGCCAGGAGGGCATGCAGGGCAAGATGCAGGACCTCCGGGAAAAGGGCGAGCAGAGGACGGACGAGGGCCGGGAGCGGTTCGACCGCTGAGGCACGCTCCGCGGGGAGGGGCGCACCCCGGGAGGGGCGCACCCCGGGCGGGGCGCGCCCCTCCCCGCACGCTCTCCTCCCGAGCCCGGCCGCCGCTCCCGCCCCGCCCGGCCCCCGGGTCAGGGTGCGGGCCGGGGCGGGAGCGGCGGCCGACTGCGGTCCGGGAGGCCGGACAGTCCGGGCGGGCCGGACACCGGGTGTTCCTCCAGCAGCTCCAGCGCCGTGCGGACCGCCGCCGACAGCTGCGAGTTCCTGCCCTCGGCCCAGTCCACGGGGGTGCGCAGCACCTCGATGTCCGGCTCCACCCCGTGGTTCTCGACCGACCAGCCGTAGGCGTCGAACCAGGCGGCGTTCATGGGCACGGTGATGACCGTGCCGTCGCCCAGGCGGTGCCGCCCGGTCGTCCCGACCACCCCGCCCCAGGTGCGGACGCCCACCACGGGCCCCAGGCCCAGGAGCTTGAACGCGGCGGTGATCATGTCCCCGTCGGAGGAGGTGGCCTCGTCCGCCAGCGCCACCACCGGGCCGCGCGGGGCGTTCGAGGCGTACGAGACGGGCTCGGCGTCGCGGGTGTGGTCCCAGCCGAGGATCGTGCGGGTCAGCTTGTCCACCACCAGCTCGCTGATGTGGCCGCCCGCGTTGCCGCGCACGTCCACGATCAGCGCGGGCAGGGAGACCTCGGTCCGCAGGTCCCGGTTGAACTGGGCCCAGCCGGAACCGCCCATGTCCGGGATGTGCAGGTAGCCGCAGCGCCCCCCGCTCGTCTCCCGCACCACCCGGCGCCGGTGGGCCACCCAGTCCTGGTAGCGCAGGGCCCGGTCGTCGACCAGCGGGACCACCGCGACGCGGCGCGGCGGACGCGGCGGGCGCGGCGGGTCGGAGGGGGCGGGGGCGAACGTCAGCTCCACGGTGGTCCCGCCCGCACCGGACAGCAGCGGCCAGGGGCCGGCCGACGGGTCGACCGGGCGGCCGTCGACGCGGACCAGCAGGTCGCCCTCGCGGACGCCGGTGCCGGCGAGCGGGGAACGGGCCCGCGGGTCCGACGACTCCCCCGGCAGGATCCGCGCGACGGCCCACGAACCGTCGGGGGTGCGGCGGAAGTCGGCGCCGAGCAGACCGATGGGCCGCTGGTAGTGCGGCGGCCCCTCGCTGCGCCGGGACGGGGTGACGTAGGCGTGCGAGGTGCCCAGCTCGCCCATGACCTCGCGCAGCAGGTCGGCGAACTCGCCGGGCGAGGCGACCCGTTCGACCAGCGGCCGGTACTGCTCCAGCACGGCCGGCCAGTCGATTCCGCCCATTCCCGGGTCCCAGAAGTGGTCCCGCACGATCCGGCCGGCCTCCGCGTACGCCTGCCGCCACTCCGCCGCCGGGTCGGCCTCGTGCAGGATCCGCCGCAGGTCGACCACGACCTCCGCGGAGGCGTCCCGCTCGGTCGCCGGCACCACCCGCAGCTCGCCCGCGTCCTCCACCACCAGGTGCATGCCGTCCCCGCCGACCCGGAACCGGTCGACGTGCGCGGCCAGCTCGGTGCGCACGCCCTTGGCCGGGTCGAAGTGCTCCAGGGCCGGACGCCCCGAGGTGTCCGCCGGGTTGGCGAAGGTCTCGCCCAGCACGCCGGAGAGCGGCCACCGCAGCCAGACCAGCCCGCCGTGGACCGGCGCCAGCGAGGAGTACTTCGAGGCGGACACCGGGAACGGCACCACCCGGCTCGCCAGCCCCTCCGGCTCCACCACCACCCGGCCGTCCCCGCCAGACCCGCCGGGGACCGCCCCGGCGCCGCCCGGCCTGCCGTCCACCGGCAGCGCGAACGGCGACGGGACGTCCGCGGACAGCGGCACCAGGTAAGGACGGCACCCGAGCGGGAACGACAGGTCGCCGGTGTGCACGTCGTAGACCGGGTCGAACCCCCGCCAGGACAGGAACGCCAGGTACTTGCCGTCCCGGGTGAACACCGGCTGCTCGTCCTCGAACCGGTCGTCCGTCACGTCGACCAGGCGGCGCTCCCCGGACAGCTCCGCCATCCTGATCCGGCGCAGGGAGCGCCCGACCCCGGGATGGGACCAGGCCAGCCAGCCGGAGTCGGGCGCGAACGCCAGGTGGCGGACGGGCCCGTTGGACGCCCGGACCAGCTCGGTGACCTCGCCCGTCGCGGCGGAGACCAGCAGCAGGCGCCCGTCGTGGGCGGCGACGGCCAGGGTGCGGCCGTCGGGGGAGGAGACCAGTTCGCGCACCCTGCCCAGCCGCCCGGCGGCCAGCCGCACCGCTGCACCGCGGGACGCGCCGGACGGCGTGCCGCGGGACGCGCCGCCCGCTGAGCCGCCCGCCGCGTCGCCCGGGGTGCCGCCCGCCGTGTCGCGGGAGCCGGGGGAGGTGCCGGGCTCCGGGGGTTCGGCCGCGCCGGCCTGGTCGGCGAAGAGTTCCGCCGGGACTGCGGGGGCCTCCTGCCCGGGCAGGTCGGCGGTCTCGATCGCGTCCTCCCCCTCCGCGTCGGTGACCCAGGCGACGCGGCCGGAGGTGCCGAGCATCTCCGGCAGCCGGACCCGGACCCCCGGCACGTCGGAGAGCACCCGCGCCGGACCGTCGCGGTGGGTGATCCAGTACAGGCTGCCGCGCACGCACACCGCGCTCGCGCGGCCCGCGGTGTCGCAGGCGAAGTCGTCCAGGTTGGCGGCGGCCGGCACCTGGTGGGCGCGGCGGCCGGTGCGCGGCCCGCCGAGGCGGACGTCGAGGCGGCGGGGCACGGCCGCCGGGTCCTCGAGGTCGTCGGCCAGCCACAGGCCGCCCGCGCACTGGTAGACCACCCGGCGGCCGTCGGTGGAGGCGTGGCGGGCGTAGAACGCGTCGTGGTCGGTGTGCCGCCGCAGGTCGCTGCCGTCGGCCCGGCAGGAGTAGAGGTTGCCGATGCCCTCGTGGTCGGAGAGGAAGGCGACGCGGCCGGCGACGATCATCGGGTCGGAGACGCTCCCGCGCAGTCCGGGCAGCAGCCGGGTGCCCTGCAGCCACAGCCGTCCCGTCGCCCCGCCGCGGTACCGCTTCCACGATGCCGGTTCGTGGGGCGGGCGGCCGGTGAGCAGCAGCGTCTGCCGCCGGCCCTCCAGGGTGCCGACGGCGATGTCCGAGACCGGCCCCCACGGCTGCCGGGCGCCCGGGCCGCCCTCGGGCGGCACCGCGTAGGCCCAGGAGAAGTGGGGGAACGGCTGGGCGTGCGAGGAGACGGCCAGCACCTGGTCCCGCGTCCCCTCCCCGGTGCGGTGCAGCCACCCGCACACCCGGGCGTCGACGCTGCCCCAGTGGGTCAGGCGGCGGGCCGGGCCCCCGCCGACCGGGACGAGGTGGATCTCCGGGTCGAGACTGCGCCAGTGCGTGCAGGCGATGGAGGAGCCGTCCGGGGAGAAGCGCGGGGGGCCCGTGCGGGTCCGGTCCGCGGTCAGCCGCCAGGCCCTCGCGGTGCCGCCGCCGGGAGCCAGGGGGGCCAGCCACAGGTCGTCCTCGGCGACGAAGCAGAGCAGGTCGCCGTGGAGGTGCGGGAACCTCAGGTACGCCTCGTCGCTCACCCACCCATGGTTCGCGGCCCGCCGGGAGCGGGCAACTCGGTGCGCGGAGAGCACGCGGCTGCGGCGAGAAGCACGGAAGAGCGGTGCGGAAGCTCTTGCAACAGGGTTGCAACAGGGCATTACCATCGTATGGTCCAACAACCTGGAGAGGCCGGCGATGCACGTACCCGACGGATTCATCGACGCACCCGTCTCCGTGGCCACGGGGGTCGTCGCCGCGGCCGGCGTGGCCGTGGCCCTGCGAGGCTCCCGCCGCGAGCTGGACGACCGGACCGCGCCGCTGGCCGGCCTGGTGGCGGCGTTCGTCTTCGCCGCCCAGATGCTCAACTTCCCCGTGGCGGCCGGCACCAGCGGGCACCTGCTGGGCGGTGCGCTGGCCGCGATCCTGGTGGGGCCGTGGACGGGCATCCTGTGCGTGTCCGTGGTGCTGCTGATGCAGGCGGTCCTGTTCGCCGACGGCGGGCTGACCGCGCTCGGCGTCAACATCACGGACATGGCCCTGGTCACCGTCGTCGTCGCCTACGGGCTCTTCCGGCTGCTGGTGAAGACCCTGCCGCGGACCCGGGCGAGCGTCACCGCGGCCTCGTTCGTCGCCGCCCTGGTCTCCGTGCCGGCCTCGGCCCTGGCGTTCACCGGCTTCTACGCCCTCGGCGGCACCACCGACGTGCCGATGGGCACGGTCGCCGGCGCGATGGTCGGCGTGCACGTCCTGATCGGCCTGGGCGAGGCGGCGATCACCGCGCTGACCGTCGGCGCGGTCGTGGCCGTGCGGCCGGACCTGGTGTACGGCGCGCGTGACCTCGTGGCCCCCCTGGAACTGCGCACCGCCCCTGCCGGGAACGGCACCGAGACGAAGGCGGCCTGACACCGTGGACACCAACGCCAACGCCAACGCCAACGCCAGTGCCGGCACCGGGACCGCCGTCGGTGCCGGAACCGCCGTCGGCAACGGCGGGCGGAGCGCGCGGACCCTGTGGGTCGTCGGCGTCGTGCTCGCGCTCGTCCTGGCCGGTTTCGTGAGCTTCTACGCCTCCTCGTCCCCCGACGGGCTGGAGAAGGTCGCGGCCGACCACGGCATCGACGAGAAGGCCGAGGAGCACGCCCTCGGGAACTCCCCGCTGGCGGACTACCGAACCGAGGACGTCGACGACGCGCGCCTGTCCGGCGGCCTCGCCGGAGTGGTCGGCGTCGGCGCGACGCTGGCCGTCGGCACCGGTGTCTTCTGGCTGGTCCGCCGCCGCCCGGCAGCCCCGGCCGCCCGGAACGCCTCCTCCGCCCCGGCCCCGGCCGCCGACACGCGCCCGAAGGTCTGACGTGGGAGCCGGGCACGCGCACAGGCTCTACCGCGAGGGCTCCTCGCCGGTGCACCGGCTGCCGCCGCACTGCAAGATCGCCGCGACGTTCCTCTTCGTGCTGGTCGTCGTCTCCACGCCGCGCGAGGCGTTCGCGGCGTTCGCGGGCCACGCGGTGCTCCTGGGCACGGTGGCGGTGCTGGCCCGCGTCCCGGCGGGCTTCCTGCTGAAGCGGCTGCTGATCGAGGTGCCCTTCGTGGGCTTCGCGGTGCTGCTGCCGTTCGTCGCCCGGGGCGAGCAGATCGAGGTGCTGGGGCTGTCGCTGAGCGTCTCCGGCCTGTGGGGGGCGTGGAACATCCTGGTCAAGGGCACCCTGGGCGTCGCCGCGTCCGTCCTGCTGGCGTCCACCACCGAACTGCGCGAGCTGCTGCTGGGCCTGCAGCGGCTGCGGATGCCCCCGACCCTGGTGCAGATCGCCTCGTTCATGATCCGCTACATGGACGTGGTCTCCGGGGAGATGCGGCGGATGCGGATCGCCCGCGAGTCCCGGGGCTTCGAGACCCGCGGGATCCGGCAGTGGAGCGTGCTCGCCAAGTCCGCGGGAGCCCTGTTCATCCGCTCCTACGAGCGGGGAGAGCGGGTCCACCTGGCCATGGTCAGCCGCGGCTACGCGGGGACGATGCCGGTGATCGACGCGGCCGTCGCGAGCCGCGCCCAGTGGGCGCGGGCCTGTGCGCTGCCGGCCGCCGCGCTCGGCGTGTGCCTGATGGGATGGTTGGTCCCGTGAACGCTTCCTCCTCCCCCTCCGCTTCCCCCGTCCCCTCGCTGGAGGTCACCGGGCTCGCGTACGCCTACCCCGACGGGCACCAGGCCCTCTTCGGCGTCGACCTGACCGTCGGCGCGGGCGAGCGGGTCGCCCTGCTGGGTCCGAACGGGGCGGGCAAGACCACCCTGGTCCTCCACCTCAACGGCATCCTCACCGGTGGCCTGGGCGGGGTGCGGGTCGGCGGGCTGCCGGTGGAGAAGAAGAACCTCGCGGAGATCCGCCGGCGGGTCGGGATCGTCTTCCAGGATCCGGACGACCAGCTCTTCATGCCCACCGTCCGGGAGGACGTGGCCTTCGGCCCGGCCGCCTCCGGGCTGCGCGGACCGGAGCTGGAGGCCCGGGTCCGGCGGGCGCTGGAGCAGGTCGGCATGGAGGAGTTCGCCGACCGGCCGCCGCACCACCTGTCCTTCGGGCAGCGGCGGCGGGTGGCGGTGGCGACGGTGCTCGCCATGGAGCCGCAGATCCTCGTCCTGGACGAGCCCTCGTCCAACCTCGACCCGGCGTCCCGCCGGGAGCTCGCCGACATCCTGCGGTCCCTGGACGTGACGGTGCTCATGGTCACGCACGACCTGCCGTACGCGCTGGAGCTGTGCCCGCGCTCGGTGGTGCTCTCGGGCGGGGTGATCGCCGCCGACGGGCCCACCCGGGACCTGCTGTGCGACGAGGAGCTGATGCGCCGGCACCGGCTGGAGCTGCCCTTCGGCTTCGACCCGAGGACGGTCACCGTCCCGGCGTGACGGCGCTCCCGCCGGGGCGGGGGACGCGGACAGCACGAAGCACGGGGCGCTTCCGCCCCCCACGGTGGAAGCGCCCCGGTCCGTACCGCCCTGTGAGGCAGGCAACAGAACTGTCCCACGTTCAACGTCTCTCAGGGAAGAGGCAGGATGTGGTGAAGAGACCCGGTGCGTGCCCGCCGACGCACGCGTGCACCATGGAGGGGTGAGCGACGGCCGCCCCCGGGCGGCCGTCGCCGTGCGGACAGCCGACCAGGAGAGCAGGAACAGTGGAGCAGGTCCGGATCCACGGAGCCGTGGACGACGGCTACGAGGCCGTCCGTGAGGCGTTCGCCGCCAACTTCGCGGAGCGCGGCGAGCGCGGTGCGGCGTTCGCCCTCTACCGCGACGGGCGCAAGGTCGTGGACCTGTGGGGCGGCACCGCCGACGCCGCAGCCGACGCAGGCACCGACGCCGCAGCCGGAACCGACGCCGGAACCGACGCCGGAACCGGCGTTGACGCAGGCGGGGCGGCCGGCGCCGAGCCCTGGCGGGCGGGAACGGCGCAGATCGTGCGCTCCGCCACCAAGGGCCCCGCGGCCGCCTGCCTGCTCCTGCTGTCCCAGCGGGGCCTGCTGGACCTGGACGCCCCGGTGGGCACCTACTGGCCCGAGTTCAAGGCGGCCGGCAAGGACCGCCTCCCGGTGCGCCACCTGCTGTCCCACCGGGCCGGCCTGCCGGCCCTGGACACCCCGCTCACCCCCGCGCAGGCCGTCGACGGCGTCAGCGGACCCGCGGCGGTCGCCGCGCAGCGCCCGCAGTGGGAACCCGGCACCGCGCACGGCTACCACGCGCACACCTTCGGCTGGCTGGTCGGCGAACTGGTGCTGCGCGTCACCGGGCGCACCCTGGGGCGCTGGCTGGCCGAGGAGATCGCGGGCCCGCTGGGCCTGGACCTGTGGGTCGGCCTGCCCGAGGAGATGCGGCACCGGGCCGGCCGGGTCGCCGAGACCGCTCCCCCCGCACCGCGGACCGGCACGGGCCGGGGCTTCGACCCCGCCCTGCGGATGCGGCCCAAGAGGTCCGTCACCGAGGCGTGGTCCGACCCGGATTCGCTCACCCGCCGCGCGTTCGCCGCGATCACCCCGTCCCCCGACGAGAACGACCCCGCCTACCGGGCGGCCGAACTCCCCTCCTCCAACGGCATCGCCACCGCCCGCGCGCTGGCCCGCTTCTACGCCGCCCTCCTGGGGGACGTCGAGGGCGAGGGGGAGGGGTCGGCCGCGTCCGGCGGCGCCCGGCGGCTGTTCGCCCCGGCCACGCTCACCGCGATGCGGACCGAGGAGTCGGCCGGCCCGGACCGCGTGCTGGTGGTCGGCACCCGCTTCGGCCTGGGCTGCATGCTGCACGGCCCGGCGTCGCCGATGTCCTCCCCGGCGGCCTTCGGCCACCCGGGCCGCGGCGGCTCCCTCGGCTTCGCCGACCCGGACCTCGGCATCGGCTTCGGCTACGTCACCAACGGACTGCAGCCCACCGTGACCGCCGACCCGCGCGCCCAGGCGCTGGTGCGGGCCGTCCGCAAGTCCCTCCGGGAACACTGACCCCGGAGGGCCGGTCCACTCCGTCCGGGCCGGTCCGCTCCGTCTGATCCGCGACGGGGCGGGGAACAACCGGTGGAGGACTCACCGACCGGACGGAGACGGACAGTGGCGCGGTTCGACGGACACGGAGTACTGGTCACCGGCGCGGGCCGGGGCATCGGCGAGGCGACGGCGCACCGCCTGGCCGCCGAGGGGGCCCGGGTGCTGGTCACCGACCTCGACCCGGAGCGCGCGCGCCGGACCGCCGCCGCGGTCGCCGCGGCCGGCGGACGTGCGCACGCGCGGCAGTGCGACGTCACCGACCGCGCGTCCGTCGCCGGGGCGGTGGAGGAGGCGGTGGAGCGTTTCGGCGGCCTCGACGTCCTGGTCAACAACGCCTACGCCAACCACCCCGACCCCGTGTACGGCACGCCCGAGGAGCAGGTCGAGCGGGAGTGGGAGGAGATCGTCGGGGCCACGCTGACCGGCGCCCACCGCTGCACGCGGGCCGCCCTGCCGCACCTGGCCGCCTCCGGGCGCGGCGCTGTGGTGAGCATCGGCTCGGTCAACGGCATGCTCGGCCTGGGCGGGCACGCCTACAGCGCGGCCAAGGCGGGGCTGGCGAGCCTGACCCGCACCATGGCGGTCGAGCACGCCGAACGCGGCGTGCGGGTCAACCTGGTGGCCCCCGGGACGGTCGCCACCCCGGTGTGGGAGGGGAGGCCGCAGGTGCTGGAACGCGCGGCCGGCCACTACCCGCTGGGCAGGGTGGGCCGCCCGCAGGACATCGCCGCCGCCGTCGCCTTCCTCGCCTCCTCCGACGCCTCCTGGATCACCGGGGTCGTCCTCCCCGTCGACGGAGGCCTCACCGCGAGCAACCTCGGCCTGAACCGCGCCATGCAGGACTGACAACCGTCCCGCTCGCAGCCCCCCGCACCCCGCGATCCGTCCCGGAGGCCGCGTCCGCCCCGGGCCGGATTGCCCAACCCCCGCCCCGGATGTATCTTTCTGGTAAGAGGTTCAAATTCGACCAATCATCCGGAGGGCACCGTGCCCGTACGCCGCCTCAACCACGCAGTGCTCTACGTCCGCGACGCGTCCCGCTCCGCCGCCTTCTACGGCGAGGTCTTCGACTTCAAGGTCGACATGGAGATCCCCGGGCGCGCCGTCTTCCTCAGCGCCGCGGACACCCTCAACGACCACGACCTGGGGCTGTTCACGGTCGGCGAGGGAGCCCCCGCACAGCCGCGCGGCGGTGTCGGCCTCTACCACCTGGCCTGGGAGGTCGGCACGCTCCGCGAACTCCACGAGATCGCCGGGCGGCTGCAGAAGGCCGGCGCGCTGGCCGGCGCCAGCGACCACCTCGTCTCCAAGTCCCTGTACGGCAAGGACCCCGACGGCATCGAGTTCGAGGTCATGTGGCGGGTCCCGCGCGAGGACTGGCCGAAGGAGGACGGCGGCGCCGCCGTCCTCCCCCTCGACCTCCAGGCCGCCCTCGACACCTGGGGTCCCGACCTGGCCACCGGAGCCGCAGCCGGCTCACCCACCTGACCCGCCCCGCTGCCGTCCTGGGGAAACCGGGGTGGCAAAACGCAGAAAACCTGTCCGTTTCGCCTCTTTCGTTCTGCGGTTTGCCGCCCCGGTCCGGTTGAACCGCCGCGCCCCGCCGCGCCCCGCCGCGCCCCGCCGTGCCCCGCCGCGGCGGGTCAGCCTGCGGCGAGGACGGCTCTGACCAGCGGGCCGGCCGAGTCCACGCCGTGGCCGCCCCGCTCCACGACGGCCGCCACCGCCACGTCCCCCCGGTAGGCGATCAGCCACCCGTTGGCGGTGTCCTGCCCGTCCACCTCGGCCGATCCCGTCTTCGCCCCCACGTCCCCGCCGAGGCCGGCCAGGGCCGACGCGGCCGTTCCGCTGGTCGCGGTGAGCCGCATCATGGAGCGCAGCTGGTCGAGCACGCCGGGGGAGAGGGTGCGCGCCGCCGCGACCTGCTCCTGGCCGGGCACCAGCACGGGCTGGCGGAACCGGCCGCTGCGCACCGTCGCCGCGACCGACGCCATGGCCAGCGGATTGGCCTGCACCCTGCCCTGGCCGATCATCGTCGCGGCCTTCTCCACCGGGTCGCCGCCCGGCGGCGGCACCGAGGCGTCCCGGGACTCCACGCCCGTGTGCCACTCCAGGCCCAGGCCGAAGACGTCGCGTGCGGTGGAGGTCAGGGCGTCGTCGGGCAGGCGGTCGCGCAGCGAGATGAAGGCGGTGTTGCACGAGGCGGCGAAGTCCTGGGCGAGGGTGGCCCGCGCGGCACTGCCGCCCTCGGAGTTGTGGAACTCCTTGCCGTTCACGTACAGCTGCGCCGGGCAGGGGAGCGACGTGCCGGAGGAGGCGCCCCGCTCCAGCAGGGCGGCCGCGGTGACCACCTTGAAGGTCGAGCCGGGCGCCCAGCTCCCGGAGAACGCGCCGTTGAACCCGCCCGCCGGATTGTTGGCGACGGCCAGGACGCCCCCGGTGGCGGAGTCGACCGCCACCAGGGAGGAGGTCTCCCGCCGCGAGGCCACGGCCTCCTCCGCCGCCCGCTGCAGGTCCGCGTCGATCGTCGTCCTCAGCGGCTTCCCGGGCTTCCCCTTCGCGAGGGTGTGCAGGGTGCGGACCGTCTCGCCGGAGCCGTCCCGGACCACGCGGACCTCGGTCCCCGGCGTGCCCTCCGGCCCGTCGCCGGCCTGCGCCCGCAGCCGCGGGAGGATCCCGGACAGCGACGGGAGCTCCTGGAGGTCCAGGGCCCGCCCGTCGCGGTCGTGCACCACTCCCGGCGGGGCGTCCGAGGGGCCGGCGGCCAGGTGCTGCCCGCTCTCCAGGGACGGGTGCAGCACTGCGGGGGCCCAGGAGACCACGGCCCGGCCGTCGGCCCCGTCGCGCACCACGGTCAGCGAGGACTCGTACGACCACTCGGCCTTCCCGTCCCCGGCCGGCAGCGACACCTTCACGGTGAAGGGCACCCGGGTGCCGGACGGGCGGCGGACGGTCGTCCTCATCGAGCCGGCGTCCAGGACGTCCCAGTACTCGGCCACCGCCTGCTGCGCGCGGGACGGCGCGTCGGTCAGCGCCGCGGCGCCCGCCGCGTCCTCCCCGGCCCACGCCTTCAGGAAGCCGCGCGCCGCGTCCCGGACCTCCTGCGCGTCCGGCGGACCGGTGCGGGCCGGCGCCGGCCCGGCGTCCGGGCCGCCCGCGCCCGCGAACTCGTACACCCCGTACCCGGCGGCGCCCACCATCGCGGCGAACACCACCGACACCACGGCGATCCCGGCCCCTCGGCCCACGGCCACCACCCCCCCGTCGGCGACTCTAGGACAGGTGTCCGAACGAGGGGGCTTCTTTCCGGAACGCCCCGGCCCCCGGAACGCCCCGGCCCCCGGCGGGTACGGCCCCCGGCGGGTACGGCCCCCGGTGGGCCCGCCCTCCGGTCCGGGCCGGGTGTCAGATCCAGGTGTCGAACCACATGCGGGCCCGCCACTCCGCCATGGGGATCGTCTCGCCGGTGTAGATCGGGAAGAAGTAGGCGAAGTTCCAGGCGATCAGCAGCCCCAGCGCGCCCGCCGCCGCCGCGCCCCACAGCCGCCGCCGCTCGGACGCGCCCGCCGGGCCGAGGAGCGCGCCCAGCATCATCGCCACGGCCAGGCACAGGAAGGGGACGAAGACGACCGCGTAGAACAGGAAGATCGTCCGCTCCTGGAAGAAGAACCACGGCACCAGGCCCGCGGCGGTCCCGCACAGGATCGCCCCGGACCGCCAGTCCCGCCGGAAGAACCACCGGTACAGCATGTACAGCAGGGCGAAACACGCCGTCCACCACAGCAGCGGCGTGCCCATCCCCAGGACCTCGCGGGCGCACTCGGAGGCCTCGCAGCCGTCCTCGCCGCGCCGGGGGGACTCGTAGAAGTACGACACCGGCCGGCCCAGCACCAGCCAGCTCCACGGGTTCGACTCGTAGTTGTGCGGGGTGGAGAGGCTGGTGTGGAACTTCAGCATCTGCGCGTGGTAGTCCCACAGGCTGCGCAGCGCGTTCCACGGGCCGGCCCCGCCCCAGTCGCGGTGGTAGCCGTCGTCGGTGGCGAACCAGCCGGCCCAGGAGGCGACGTAGACCCCGGCCGCCACCGGCACCGTGGAGGCGAACGCCGGGCCCGCGTCGCGCAGCAGCATCGAGGCGAAGGGGGAGCGGGACCCGGCCAGGCGGCGCGACCCCATGTCCCACAGGACCGTCATGACGCCGAACGCGGCCAGCACGTAGGCGCCGTTCCACTTGGTGGCGCAGGCCAGGCCCAGGAACAGCCCGGCGGCGAGCCGCCACGGGCGGGCGCCCAGGGACAGGCGGGAGGCGACCGCGTCGTCGGGCCGCCCGCCGGGCAGGGCCGCGGCCAGCCGGGCCCGGGCGCGGTCCCGGTCGACCAGCAGGCAGCCGAAGGCCGCCACGATCCAGAACATCACGATCAGGTCGAGCAGCGCGGTGCGGCTCATGACGAAGTGCAGGCCGTCGACCGCCAGCAGCGCCCCGGCCACGCACCCCAGGGCGGTCGAGCGGAACAGCCGCCGCCCGATCCGGCAGAGCATCAGGACCGACAGGGTGCCCAGCAGCGCGGTCATGAACCGCCACCCCAGAGGCTCCAGGCCGAACAGCTGCTCGCCCAGGCCGATCACCCACTTGCCCACCGGCGGATGCACGATGTACGAGGGGTCGGGGGACAGCGGGATCACCTGGGGGTCGGCGAGGATCTTCGCGTTGGCGTCGTCCGGCCAGGTGCCCTCGTAGCCGAGGCGCCACAGCGACCAGGCGTCCTTGGCGTAGTACGTCTCGTCGAATATCACCGCCCGGGGACTGCCCAGGTGCCGGAACCGGAGCACCCCGGCGACGAGCGCCACGAGCACCGGGCCGATCCACCCCCACCAGCGGGCCGGCACGGCGGCCAGGGCCCGGACCGCCCCCGCCGCCAGGGACCGCAGCCCGTGGGAGGGCAGCGACGCCCCGACGGCCTTCAGTGTCCGCACCCCGTCGGCCGGGTCCGGGAACGGCGGCACCAGCCGTTCGTGCAGCGGCGTGCGGGCCGGGGCCCGGTACCCGAAGCGCAGCAGGCCGCGCCGCCACGCGGCGGCGCCGGGGCTCTCGCCCGGTGCGCCGGGCCGGCCCCCGTCGGCGGCCTGGTCCTGCCGGTCCCCTGTCGCGGTCTCACTGGTCACCGGGCCATCGTAGGGAAACGGCGCGGAGGAGTCGTGGGGTGCGGGCCCGGGGCGGGTCCCGGCCGCGTTTCGCCCCGGGCGCCCCCGGACTGCGAGGATGGCCGGGTGAACGGTGTGCTGGTACTCGCAGGGACCCCCATCGGCGACGTCGCGGACGCCCCGCCGCGGCTGGCGCAGGAGCTGGCGTCGGCCGACGTCGTGGCCGCGGAGGACACCCGGCGGCTGCGCCGCCTGACGGCCGCGCTCGGGGTCGTCCCCACCGGGCGGATCGTCTCCTACTTCGAGGGCAACGAGGCGGCCCGCACCCCCGAGCTGGTCGACGCGCTGACCGGCGGCGCACGTGTGCTGCTGGTCACCGACGCCGGGATGCCCTCGGTCTCCGACCCCGGATACCGGCTGGTCGCCGCGGCCGTGGAGAAGGACGTGCGCGTCACCGCCGTGCCGGGGCCGTCCGCGGTGCTCACCGCGCTCGCCCTGTCCGGGCTGCCCGTGGACCGCTTCTGCTTCGAGGGGTTCCTGCCCCGCAAGGCGGGCGAGCGGATGTCCCGGCTGAAGGAGGTCGCGGACGAGCGGCGCACCCTCGTCTACTTCGAGGCGCCGCACCGGCTGGACGACACCCTCGCCGCGATGGCCGCGGCGTTCGGCGACGGGCGGCGGGCGGCGGTGTGCCGGGAGCTGACCAAGACCTACGAGGAGGTCCGCCGCGGGACGCTGGGCGAACTGGCCGCCTGGGCGGCCGAGGGCGTGCGCGGCGAGATCACCGTGGTGGTGGAGGGCGCCGAGCCGCCCGGGCCGCAGGACCTGGGCCCCGGGGAGCTGGCCCGCAGGGTCGCGCTGCGCGAGGAGGCCGGGGAGCGGCGCAAGGAGGCGATCGCGGCGGTGGCGGCGGAGGCCGGGCTGCCCAAGCGGGAGGTCTTCGACGCCGTCGTCGCGGCGAAGAACGCCGCGGCGGGCGGATGACGGGCGCGGCTGCGGGCACGGTGCGGAGGTCTGCGGGGGCGGCCGCGGGCACGGCGTGTCGCCCGGCGGGGGCGGCTCGGCCGGGGCGGCCCGTTCGCGGGTAAAGGTCTACCCTGGGAAGGCAAAACGCCCCGGTCCGTTCCCTCCCGGAAGGGCCAACGGGGCCCCAAGAACCTCCTAGAACATGGAAATCCCGGCATCCTTGCCCGGCCGCGAGGCATCACCCTTTCAGCGTATTAATCGGACCGGATTCCGCATCCGGTGGTCGAATGGCCGAGCGGCCCGGCGGTCGGACCGACCGTGCGGCCGAGCGGCCGGAGTGGCTGAGGGGAGCTGATATGACCGACATCCCGGTGTCCTCGGACGAGAGCGTGCACGAGTCCTACTCGTTCGCCTGCATGAGGTGCGGCTACGGCTGGGAGCAGGAGTACGACATCAAGCACCACCCCGGTGCCGGCGGGCGCACCGTGTACGTCTACTACACCGACGGAGTGCCGGTCCCCTCACCGCTCACCCGGCCGATGTGCGTCAACTGCGGCAGCCAGAAGGTGCGCATCCTGCAGGCCGGCTCCGTCGCCAAGGTCCCCCCGGACTGGCCGGGGCCCGAGCCGGCCCGGGGACGCCCGCGCAGCGACGGCGCCGCGAGCGACCGGGTGGTGCGCGGGCCGGGCGGAACCGGCGCCCCGCCCCCCGGCGTGCGGGCCTCCGCCGCCCGGGAGGCCGCGCAGGAGACCGGCGCCCACGCGGCCGGCGCTCCGGAGAGCGGGGGCCGGGAGGAGGAGGGGCACGGGGAGCACCGCCGGCACTTCCCGCACTTCCACCTCCCCCACCTCTTCCGCCGCTGAGTCACCGCCGGGCCGCCGGGTCACCGCCGGGCCGCCGGGAGGGGTGTCCGCCCTCCGCACCGTTTCGCCACGCGGACGCGCGTCCGCGTGGCGAAACGGTGCGGAGGGCATCCCCGCGCGGCCGATAGGATTTCGACCATGGCGGCCACTGGAACCGAGCAGCAGGGGACGAAGGCGTTCTACGTCACGACCCCCATCTACTACGTCAACGACGCTCCCCACCTGGGCCACGCCTACACGACCGTCGCAGGCGACGTGCTCACCCGCTGGCACCGTCAGCGCGGCGAGAAGGTGTGGTACCTCACCGGCACGGACGAGCACGGTCAGAAAGTCATGCGCACCGCGGACGCGAACGGGGTGACCCCGCAGGAGTGGTGCGACAAGCTCGTCGAGGAGGCGTGGAAGCCCCTCTGGGAGCACCTGGAGATCGCGAACGACGACTTCATCCGCACCACGCAGGAGCGGCACACCGCCCGCGTCCAGGAGTTCGTGCAGGACCTGTACGACAAGGGCGAGATCTACAAGGGCGGCTACGAGGGCCCGTACTGCGTCGGCTGCGAGGAGTTCAAGGCGCCCGGGGACCTGCTGGACGGCGAGGGCGACCTCGCGGGCCAGAAGCTGTGCCCGGTGCACAAGAAGCCAGTGGAGATGCTCCAGGAGGAGAACTACTTCTTCAAGCTCTCCGAGTACGGCCCGAAGCTGCTGGAGTTCTACGCGGCCAACCCCGACTTCGTCCAGCCGGAGTCGGCGCGCAACGAGGTCGTGCGGTTCGTCGAGCAGGGCCTGCAGGACCTGTCGATCTCCCGCTCCGCCTTCGACTGGGGCGTGCCGGTCCCGTGGGACGACAAGCACGTCATCTACGTGTGGGTCGACGCGCTGCTCAACTACGCCAGCGCCGTCGGCTACGGCACGGACCAGGCGAGGTTCGACGCCACCTTCCCGGCCGACGTCCACCTGGTCGGCAAGGACATCCTGCGCTTCCACGCCGTCATCTGGCCCGCCATGCTCATGGCCCAGGGGCTGCCGCTGCCGGGCAAGGTCTTCGCCCACGGCTGGCTGATGGTCGGCGGCGAGAAGATGAGCAAGTCCAACCTGACCGGCATCAAGCCGCAGGACCTCACCTCGCACTTCGGCGTCGACGCCTACCGCTGGTACTTCCTGCGCGGCATCCAGTTCGGCCAGGACGGCTCGTTCTCCTGGGAGGACTTCACCGCCCGCTACACCAGCGAGCTGGCCAACGACTTCGGCAACCTCGCCTCCCGGGTCGCCGCCATGGTCGGCAAGTACTTCGGCGGCACCCTGCCGGAGGCCACCGCGCACGGCGACGCCGAGCAGGCCCTCGCCGACGCCCTCGCCGAGGCCGCGGCCGCGGCGGACGAGCGGATCGGCGAGCACCTGGACTTCGCCGGCGGCATCGCGGCCGTCTTCGACTTCATCAAGAAGGTCAACGGCTACCTGACCGAGCAGGCCCCCTGGAAGGTCGCCAAGGACGACTCCCCCGAGGCGCAGGCCCGGCTGGCGACAATCCTCTACACCGCCGCCGAGTCGCTGCGCGCCTGCGCGGTGCTGCTCAACCCGGTGATGCCGTCCACCGCCGAGAAGCTGTGGGCCTCGCTCGGCGCCGAGGAGCACCTGGGCGGCCTCGCCGACCAGCGCATCGGCACCGTCGCGCGCTGGGGCACCCTGCCGGCCGGCGTCACCGTCACCAAGGGCGAGATCCTCTTCCCCCGGCTGGAGGAGCCCAAGTCCGCGTGAGCAGCAAGAAGGACGCGTCGGGTCCGCCTCCGCCGCCCCGGCCGCTGGGCGTGGCGGTGGCGGACTCGCACACCCATCTCGACATGCAGGAGGGCTCCGTCGAGGAGGCCCTCGCCAAGGCCGCCTCGGTCGGCGTCACCACCGTGGTCCAGGTCGGCTGCGACGTGCCCGGCTCCCGCTGGGCGGCCGAGACCGCCGCCGCGCACGACGCCGTGTGGGCGGCCGTCGCCCTGCACCCCAACGAGGCCCCGCGCCTCGTCCACGGCGACCCGGACGGCTGGTCCGGGCAGCGCCGCGCGCCCGGCGGCCGCGCGGCCCTCGACGAAGCACTGGAGCAGATCGACGCCCTCGCGGCCCTCCCGCAGGTCCGCGCCGTCGGCGAGACCGGCCTGGACTACTTCCGCACCGGCCCCGAGGGCGTGGAGGAGCAGCAGTACTCCTTCCGCCGCCACATCGGCATCGCCAAGGAGCGCGGGAAGGCGCTGGTGATCCACGACCGCGACGCCCACGAGGACGTCCTGCGGGTCCTGGACGAGGAGGGCGCCCCCGCCCGGGTCGTCTTCCACTGCTACTCCGGCGACGCCGCGATGGCGAAGACCTGCGCCGACAAGGGCTACTACATGTCCTTCGCCGGCAACGTCACCTTCAAGAACGCGCAGCCGCTGCGCGACGCCCTCGCCGTCGCCCCGCCCGAACTGATCCTGGTGGAGACCGACGCCCCGTTCCTCACCCCCGCCCCCTACCGGGGCCGCCCCAACGCGCCCTACCTCGTCCCCTACACCCTGCGGGCGATGGCGCAGGTCAAGGGCATGGACGAGGACGAACTGGCGGCCGCCGTCGCCGCCAACACCGCCCGCGCCTTCGACTACTGACGGCCGCCGGGGCGGCGGCCGGGGCCGGCCGCCCCGGTCCGTCGCCCCGGTCCCGTCGTCGCACCGCCGGAACCGGGGCGGCAAAGCGCAGAAAACCTGTCCGTTCCGTCCCATTCGTGCTGCGGTTCGCCACCGCGGTCCGGCTGCTCCGCCGTCCGGCCCGCGGGCGTACGTGCGGGGCGGGCGGCGGGCACGCCGCGGACGGTCCCGTGCCGTGCGTCCGGAGGCTTCCGGCGCCCGTAGGCTTTCGGTGTGAGCACCACAGGTCCCTCCTCCGAGTCCACCGAGACCACCTCCGCGTCCTCCGGCCCCGCCGGGGCCCCGGACGCCGGCGCACCCGCCGCCCGGGACTCCCTCCTCGGCCCCGCCGACGTCCGGGAGCTGGCGGCGGCGCTCGGCGTGCGTCCCACCAAGACCCTCGGCCAGAACTTCGTCATTGACGCCAACACCGTCCGCCGCATCGTGCGCACCGCCGGGGTCGGCCCGGACGACACGGCGGTCGAGGTCGGCCCCGGTCTCGGCTCGCTGACCCTGGCCCTGCTGGAGACCGCGAAGAGCGTGGTCGCGGTCGAGATCGACCCGGTGCTCGCCGCCGCACTGCCGGCCACGGTCGCCGCCCGGCTGCCCGGGCGCGCCGACCGCTTCTCCCTCGTCCACTCCGACGCCATGGCGGTCACCGAACTCCCCGGCCCGCCGCCCACCGCCCTGGTGGCCAACCTGCCCTACAACGTCGCCGTCCCCGTGCTCCTGCACATGCTCGAGACCTTCCCGAGCATCGAGCGGACCCTGGTCATGGTCCAGTCCGAGGTCGCCGACCGGCTCGCCGCCGCCCCCGGCAGCAAGGTCTACGGCGTCCCCTCGGTCAAGGCCAACTGGTACGCCGCAGTCAAGCGGGCCGGGGCCATCGGGCGCAACGTCTTCTGGCCCGCGCCCAACGTCGACTCCGGCCTGGTCTCCCTGGTGCGCCGCGACCCGCCGGCCACCACGGCCACCCGCAAGGAGGTCTTCGCCGTCGTCGACGCCGCCTTCGCCCAGCGCCGCAAGACCCTGCGCGCCGCACTGGCCGGCTGGGCCGGCTCGGCGGCCGCTGCCGAGGCCGCGCTGGTCGCGGCCGGGGTCTCCCCGCAGGCCCGCGGCGAGGCACTGACCGTCGAGCAGTTCGCCGCGATCGCCGAGCACAAGCCGGACTGACCGTCCGGCGTCCGGTGCCTCGCGTCCGGCGCCCGGTGTCCGGTGCCCGCGCCGACGGCCGGGAGGGCCCGGTCCCGGCCCCGGCCCCGGTCCCGTCCCGGTACCCGCCGGCCGCCCGCGCCCGTGCGGGTGTCCGCCCCGGCGCCCCGCCCAGCCCCGCCCCGCCCCGCCCTTCCGTCGCCACACGTCCAGGAGTCCCGCAGCCGTGCCCGCCGCATCCGCCCCCGCACCCGCGTCCGCCGCCGTCACCGTCCGCGTCCCCGCGAAGGTCAACGCCCAGCTCGCGGTCGGCGGGCTGCGCCCGGACGGCTTCCACGACCTGGCCAACGTCTTCCTCGCCGTCGGCCTGTACGACGAGGTGACCGCCGCCCCCGCCGACGGGCTGCGGATCACCGTCTCCGGCCCCGACGCGGCACACGTCCCCGCCGACGACTCCAACCTGGCCGCCCGCGCCGCCCGGGCGCTCGCCGAACGGCGCGGCCTGCGCCCCGACGTCCACCTGCACATCGCCAAGGACATCCCCGTCGCGGGCGGCATGGCCGGCGGCAGCGCCGACGCCGCGGCCGCCCTCCTGGCCTGCGACACCCTGTGGGGCGGGGGGACCTCCCGCGAGGAACTGCTCGCGATCTGCGCCGAACTGGGCAGCGACGTGCCCTTCAACCTGGTCGGCGGCGCCGCCCTGGGCCGGGGCAGGGGCGAGCTGCTCGAACCCCTGGAGGTCGGCGGCACCTTCCACTGGGTCTTCGCCGTGGCCGAGGGCGGCCTGTCCACCCCGGCCGTCTACCGCGAGTGCGACCGGCTGCGCGTGGCCGCGGGCGGCGGCGCCACGACCGCCGACGTCCCCGACCCCCAGCCCGACCCCGCCCTCCTGGAGGCCCTGCGCACCGGGGACACCGCGGCCCTGGCCGCGGCGCTCACCGCGGGCGGTTCCTCCAACGACCTGCAGGCCGCCGCCGTCTCCCTGCGCCCCTCCCTCGCAGGCACCCTCGCCGCCGGCACGGAAGCCGGGGCCCTGGCCGCCCTCGTCTCCGGCTCCGGCCCCACCTGCGCCTTCCTGGTCGGGGACGAGGCGGCCGCCGTCGCCGTCGCCGACGCCCTGACCGCCTCCGGCACCTGCCGCACCGCCCGCCCCACCACCGCCCCCGCCCCCGGCGCCCACGTCGTCCGCCGCGGCTGACCCGCGCCGGTGGGGGCGGCCCCGGTGGCGCGGGCAGTCGTTCACCCTTGACTTCGGATCGTATTCCGAACTAGTGTCATTTCATGTCCGTTCCTACTGTTTCGTTCTCGGACTTGTCGAAGAGTTCCAAGAAGGTCGCCGAAGTCGTGGAGCGGGCCCAACGTGTCCACGTCACGCGGCGCGACGGTGAGGACCTCTACCTCACCACGGAGCACCACGACCGTCAGCGGGAGGAGACCGCCGATGTCACGGCGCGCCTGTTCGCCGCATTGATCAGCAGCGACGAAGGCGCACGGGCCGTCCTGCTCGCGCTGCCCGAGGTCTTCCCCTGGACCCGGCACCTGTCGGCCGAGGAAGTGCGCGAGTTCGTCGTGGATCTCGTCGACGCCACTCGCGACGCAGTGGAACTGGACGTGCACTCCACCCTGCACCGGGTCGTGGTCGAGTGGCGTGCCACTGCCAGGATCCTCGCCGACCCCGAGTTGGCGGCGCAGCTGACGACCCCCCTGCCGGACGAGGACCACGGTGAGGTGCTCGCTCCGTGAGTCCCAAACGCGGCGACGACGTGCCCGCTCCGCCCGTCGGTGACGAATGGAGGCTCAAATTCGCCACGAACGAAGCAGCCAAGGGTTGGGGAGATCTGTGCGCGGAGGCCCCCGGCAACACCCGGCGCTGCTACGAGGCGCTGCGCAGCGACCCGCTCTCCACACGTGAGCCTGACCGGCAGCACCGGCTGCGCGGACGTCTGGCAACCAGTCGGCTGGGCGGGGCGGACTACCCGCAGTGGGAGTACGAGGTGACTGCCGGCGGCCGCGTGCGCTACCTCGTCGACGAGCCCCGCCGCACCGTGCACCTCGTCCACGCCTCCACCCGGCACCCGAAGGACACCGAGGGCTGAGCCCCCGCCGGCCGGCCGGGCCCCGGCCTGCACCATGTCGTTCCACCCCCGGGCGTCGGGCCCGGTCGTCGCAGTCAGTCCGCGATGCTGCCGACCACGACCCACGGGACGACCAGCAGCAGCATCGCCATCGGCCACAGCAGGCCCCGGCCGGGCCTGCGGGAGAGCGCCCCGTAGGTGCCCAGGCAGGCCGCGAGCAGGGCGACCCCCATGGGGAAGTGGACCGCGAAGCCGGCGAACCAGTCCGTGCACACGGTGCGGGCGCGGTTCTCCTCGAAGTCGCAGTCGCCCGTGGCCATGGAGCCGCCCAGCGCGACGGCGAACCAGGTGAACCAGGAGGCGCCGAGGAGCACCAGCACCCCCGCGACGCGCACCGCCCAGCCCGCTGCGCCGCGGGGCTCGCGGGCCCCGGGGGCCCCGGGGGTCCCGGGAGCGGGGGAGGGCCGGGGGCCGGGGGCGTTCTGCGGGAAGGTCATGGCCGGGAAGCTACCGGCCCGGCGGTGGCGTGTCCTCCGTACGGGTACTCGGGCGCGTACCCGCGCGTCCGCCCGCCCGGCCCCGGCGGGCGCCCCGGCCGGCCGTCCCGGGAGGGGGCGCGGGGAGACTACGCTGGGGTGCGCAACGTTCCGCACGACAGGAGTGAGATGGCGGCCAACCTCGTCAACCTCGAATCGGTCGGCAAGGTCTACGGCACCCGTTCCTTGCTCGACAGCGTGTCCCTCGGCGTCTCCGAGGGGGACAGGATCGGCGTCGTCGGCCGCAACGGCGACGGCAAGACCACCCTGATCCGCATCCTGGCGAAGCTGGAGGACGCAGACACCGGCCGCGTCACCCACGCCGGCGACCTGCGCATCGGCGTGCTGACCCAGCACGACTCCCTGGACCCGGCCGCCACCGTGCGGCACGAGGTCGTCGGCGACCGGGCCGACCACCAGTGGGCCGGCGACGCCCGCATCCGCGACGTGCTCACCGGCCTGTTCGGCGGGCTCGACCTGCCCGGTTTTTCGCAGGGCCTGGACACCGTGATCGGCCCGCTGTCCGGCGGCGAGCGCCGCCGCATCGCGCTCGCCAAGCTGCTCATCGCCGAGCAGGACCTGATCGTCCTGGACGAGCCCACCAACCACCTCGACGTCGAGGGCATCGCCTGGCTCGCCGGGCACCTGCAGGCCCGCCGCTCCGCGCTCGTCGTCGTCACCCACGACCGCTGGTTCCTCGACCAGGTCGCCACCCGCATGTGGGACGTGCAGCGCGGCGCCGTCTACGAGTACGAGGGCGGCTACTCGGACTACGTCTTCGCCCGCGCCGAGCGGGAGCGCATCGCGGCCACCGAGGAGGCCAAGCGGCAGAACCTGATGCGCAAGGAGCTGGCCTGGCTGCGCCGCGGGGCCCCCGCGCGCACCTCCAAGCCGCGCTACCGCATCGAGGCCGCCAACGCGCTGATCGCCGACGTGCCGCCGCCGCGCGACCGCGTCGAGCTGATGAAGTTCGCCAACTCCCGCCTGGGCAAGACCGTCTTCGACCTGGAGGACGTCACCGTCCAGGCCGGGCCGAAGGTGCTGCTGGAGCACCTCACCTGGCAGCTCGGCCCCGGCGACCGGATCGGCCTGGTCGGGGTCAACGGCGCCGGCAAGACCTCCCTGCTGCGCGTTCTGCGGGCCGCTGCCGAGTCCGGCGGCGAGACGCAGCCGCCCCGCGGGCGGGTCGTCGTCGGAAAGACCGTCAGGCTCGCCTACCTCTCCCAGGAGGTCGCCGAACTCGACCCCGCCTGGCGGGTCCTGCAGGCCGTCGAGCAGGTCCGCCAGCGGGTGGACCTGGGCAAGGGCCGGGAGATGACGGCCTCCCAGCTGTGCGAGAGGTTCGGCTTCACCAAGGAGAAGCAGTGGACGCCGGTCGGCGACCTCTCCGGCGGCGAGCGCCGGCGGCTGCAGCTCCTGCGCCTGCTCATGGACGAGCCCAACGTCCTGCTGTTCGACGAGCCGACCAACGACCTCGACATCGAGACCCTCACCCAGCTCGAGGACCTGCTCGACGGCTGGCCCGGCTCGATGATCGTCATCAGCCACGACCGCTACTTCGTCGAGCGCACCACGGACACCGTGATGGCGCTGCTGGGCGACCGCACCCTGCGGATGCTGCCGGGCGGCATCGACGAGTACCTCGAGCGGCGCCGCCGGGCGGCCGAGGCGCCGGCGCCCGTGCCGGCCCAGGCCGCGCCGAAGCCCAAGGGCGGCGGTGACAACCGGGCCGCGAAGAAGGACATGCAGCGCATCGAGCGCCGGCTGGACCGGATCGAGGAGGAGGAGTCCAAGCTGCACGGCCAAATGGCCGAGTGCGCAACGGACTTCGGGAAGGTCGCCGAACTGGACGCGAAGCTCCGGGCGTTGAAGGACGAGCGCGAGGAGCTGGAAATGCGCTGGCTGGAGCTCGCCGAGGCGTAACGGCGATGTCTCAACTCCTCTCCCGCCTTGTACCGAAAGGCCGGAGGAGTACAACCGGGTGATACAAAGAGGGGTCTTTAACTCCCCTTTACGAGGTACGCCGATGTCGCAGCCGCCCACGCCGCCCCAGGGCGGTTCTCCGCACGACATGCCGACGCAGATGGCCGGGCCGGTCGTCCCGCCGTCGTCACCGTCCCCGGCCGGACCGCCTCCGCCGCCCCCGCCGCCCGGTGCCCCGAAGGGGCCCGAGGCGGCCAAGGCGGCCGGGGCCCCGGAAGCCCCCCGGCCGGACCGGACGCCCTCCGCCCCGCCGCAGCAGCCCGGGGGCTACGGCTACCCGCAGGCGCCGCAGCAGGGCGGCGGCTACGGCTACCCCCAGCCGGCGCAGCCCCAGCCGCAGGCCGGGGGTTACGGCTACCCGCAGCAGCCCCAGTCCCAGCCGCAGGCCGGAGGCTACGGCTCCCCGCAGCAGGTGCCCCCGCAGCAGGTGTCCCCGCAGGCCCCGCCGCAGTCCCCGTACGGCTACCCGCAGCAGCCGCAGGCCGGGCAGGCACCGCAGTACGGGCAGGCACCGCAGGCCGGGCAGGCGCCGCAGTACGGCTACCCGCAGCAGGCCCCCGGCGCGCAGCCGCAGCAGGGCTGGGGGGCGCCGAACCCCTACGGTCAGCCGCAGCAGCAGGGCTGGGGCGGGCAGGGGCAGTTCCCGCAGGGGCCCGCGTCCGGCGGAAGCGGCGGCGGGGGCGGCAGGGCGGCCGTGATCATCGGCGTGGTGGTCGCGGTGGTCCTGGCCGTGGGCGGCGGCGTCTGGGCGCTGGCGGCGCTCGGCGGCGACGAGGGGAACACCCAGGGGCAGGGGAGCAGCGGCGGCAGTGGCGGCACCGGCGGCGACGGTGACGGCGGCAGCCCGGGGCTGCTGTGGAAGCTCGACGTGCCCCCGGTGCAGCAGGACATCCAGCCGACACCCGGCACCTGGTTCGTCGGCGACAACCTGGTCAAGGCCGAACCGCGGCAGATCAACGCCTACGACCAGGCCACGGGCGAGAAGGCGTGGAGCCTGGACCTCCCCGGCGAGCTGTGCACCTCGGCCATCACCCCGGCCAAGAACAGGACGGCGGTGCTGTACGAGAAGAACGGCGCCTGCAACAACCTGATGACGGTCGACCTGGCCTCCGGCAAGAAGATATGGGCGACGGAGGGGCTCAAGGCGTCCGAGTACAGCTCGGCGAAGAACACCTACCAGTACGCCGAGGTCGCGGTCAGCGGGGACGTCGTCGCGGTCTCCTCGACGGCGCCCTCGGTCGCCTACCGGATCAGCTCGGGCAAGAAGCTGTGGAGCTTCAAGAAGGACTCCGAGTGCAAGGACGAGGGGTTCGCGGGCGGTGAGACGATGCTGAGCATCGTCCGCTGCGACTACGAGGACTACTACCTGCAGAAGATCGACCCGGTCACCGGCAAGGGCAGTTGGACCTGGCAGGCCCCGGACAACACCAGGATCACCAACATCGTCTCCTCGGAGCCCGCGATCGTGGCCCTGGACACCGGCGAGTACAAGGTCTCCGACCTGATCACCCTGGACTCCTCGGGCAAGACCAAGGCGCGCATCGGCCTCGGCGACAAGTACGCGCCCGGGTGCAGCGTCGACGTGACGGCCGTCTGCAACCGCATGGTCGTCGAGGGCGACACCGCCTACGTGGCCACCAAGGAGCACGAGAGCACCAACTCCGACTACACCAACGAGATCACCGCGTTCGACGTGAACACCGGCAAGGCCAAGTGGAACGCCAGCGCCGGCAGCGACCGCATCGTGATGCCGGTCGCCGTCGAGGACGGCAAGCTCGTCGGCTACGCCCGCGCCGACTTCAGGACCGGCGGGCAGCTGCTGAAGTTCGGCCTCTCCGACGGCAAGGGCAAGGTCTACCAGAAGCACCCCGACTCGCTGAGCGACGACGAGTACTCGCACGGGCTCCAGAGCTACATGACCCCGTACCTGCACGACGGGCGGCTCTTCCTGGTCTCCGGGCAGATCTACAAGTCCACCTCCTCGGGGAAGTACCTGATCCTCACCTTCGGCTGACACCGGCCCCGCCGGTCCCGCCCGGGCCGCCGGCCGCCACGGACACGGGTGCGCACGCACCCGGCGCCCGCGGCGGCCGGCGGTTTCCGTGTTTCCGGGGCGGCCCGGTCCCCGGCACCGGGGAGGACTTCTTCCCGGTAAGGGCCGCAGGGCGTCGAACGAGCGTGTAGCTTCCGGTGCCAGAAACCGGCCGTGGCCCGGGCGGGGCGTCGCCGCCGACGGCGCGGCGCGGCGGGGAGCGGCCGGTGCGCGGGCCGCCCCCGTCGCCGGCGAGGGGGGGGAGGGGCCCGGCGATGGGCGTGAGACTGGTGGTGGCCGACGACCACCGGCTGCTCGCGGAGGCGCTCGCCTCCGCGCTGACGCTGCGCGGCCACCAGGTGCTGGCCGCCGGGGCGCCGAGCACGGGCGCGGCGGACCTGGTGGCCGGCCGGTCGCCGGAGGTGTGCCTGCTGGGCACGAGCGCACAGGACCCGGCGGCCCTGGAGACGGTGGCGCGGATCGCGCGCGAGCGGCCGCAGGTGGCGGTGGTCGTGCTCGGCCCGGTGACCGACCCCCGCGCGGTGGCGGCGGCGTTCGCCGCCGGAGCCTCGGGGTACGTGCGGCACGACGAGCGCATCGAGGGCGTGGAGAGGGCGATGGCCAGGGCACGGGCCGGGGAGGCCGCGGTCGCCCCGCAGCTGCTGCGGTCGGCGTTCGCCTCCCTGCTCGCCCCCGCCCCCGAGAGGGACGACGAGGGTGCGCGGCTGCTGCGGCTGCTGACCCCGCGCGAGGCGGAGGTGCTGCTGAGGGTGGCCGACGGCGAGGACACCCGCTCGATCGCGGCGGGGATGCGGATCGCGCCGAGCACCGCGCGCACCCACGTGCAGCGGGTGCTGATGAAGCTGGGCGTGGGCTCCCGCCTGGAGGCCGCGGCGGTCGCCGCCCGCACCGGCCTGCTGGACCGGGCCGCGCCGGACCGCGCAGGCGGACCGGGACCGGACTGACGGGTCTCCCGCCGGGCGGCCGCCGGACGCGGGGTCCCGACGTCGGGTCCCGACCTGGGGTCCCGACGCGGGGTTCCGCCGCGCGCCTCGAGCTTTTCACCGGCCGACGCACTTCCGGCAAGCTGGAGTTCCCCGCGGGTTCCGGATCCGGCATGAACGTGTTCACCGACGACGTGCCGCCGGAGACCGCGGCACGCAGACTGCGAGAGGTTGCGGACGAGTGAGCGTGAGCGGCAAGCGGTATCTGGTGACCGGGGGCGCGGGCTACGTGGGCGGTGCGGTCGCCGCCCACCTGCTGGAGGCGGGCCACCGGGTGACGGTGCTGGACGACCTGTCCACCGGGTTCGCCGAGGGCGTCCCCGAGGGCGCGGAGTTCGTCCGGGGGAGGGTCCAGGACGCCGCGCGGGTCCTGGACCCCTCCTACGACGCCGTGCTGCACTTCGCGGCGTTCTCCCAGGTGGGGGAGTCGGTCGCCGACCCGGAGAAGTACTGGCGCAACAACGTGGGCGGCAGCATGGACCTGCTGGCGGCCATGCGCGGGGCCGGGGTGCGCCGCCTGGTGTTCTCCTCCACCGCCGCGACCTACGGCGAGCCGTCCTCGGTGCCGATCACCGAGGACGCGCCCACGGCGCCGACCTCGCCCTACGGCGCCTCGAAGCTGGCGGTGGACCACATGATCGCCGGGGAGTGCGCCGCGCACGGCCTGGCCGCCGTCTCCCTGCGGTACTTCAACGTGGCCGGCGCCCACGGGCGGTTCGGGGAGCGGCACGACCCCGAGTCGCACCTGATCCCCCTGGTCCTCCAGGTCGCCCTGGGGCGCAGGGAGGCGATCTCCGTCTACGGGGACGACTACCCCACCCCGGACGGCACCTGCGTGCGCGACTACATCCACGTCTCCGACCTGGCCGAGGCGCACCTGCTGGCGGTCGAGAAGGCCGTCCCCGGCGAGCACCTGGTGTGCAACCTGGGCAACGGCGCCGGATTCTCGGTGCGCGAGGTGATCGACACCGTCCGGAAGGTGACCGGGCACCCGGTGCCCGAGGTCGTCGCGCCGCGCCGCGGCGGGGACCCCGCGGTGCTGGTCGCCTCGGCCGACCGCGCCCGGGAGCGGCTGGGCTGGAAGCCGGCCCGCACGGACCTGGCCGCCATCGTCGCCGACGCGTGGGACTTCGCCCGGCAGCGCGAGGACCACCGCCGCGGCTGAGCGGCTCCGCCCGCCCCTTTCCCCCGCCTCTTTCCGCCCCCGCCCCTTCCGTCCCCTTCCGCCCCCCGCCCCGCCCCGGCGCCCGTGCCGCGGCGGGGGCGGGGCGGTTTTCCGCAAACGCTCCCCCCGCGGCGGGCGCCGGTCGTACTCTGATTGCGGTGCCGGTGGGGGCCGGCACTGCAGGGGGCGAGACAAGCAGGTACGGCACCCGGGGTGGGGTGGGCGTAGATGCGGGACCGCGGCGGCGGCCCCCGCAACCAACATCTCCGCCGTTCGCACCGCATCCCGGGGCCGCACCTGTGGGAACCGCTCCCCGACCCTGGGAGAGAGCCGACGATGGGGCGGATCCGCGTCCTGGTGGCCGACGGCCACCGCATCTTCGCCGAGTCGCTCGCGGCCGCGCTGGCCGCCGAGCCCGGTGTCGAGGTGTCCGCCGCGGGCAGCGGCGCAGCCGCTCAGCGCTGCCTGGACCGGGCCGCCGTCGACGGCCGCCGCTACGACGTCCTGCTCGTGGACGCCGACCTCGGTGCAGGGGCCCCCGGCGCAGGGGCTCCGGCCCCGGCGGCCACCGCGGCCGCGGCGGGCGCTCCCACCGCGGCGGGTGCTTTCGCGCGGCCCTCCTCCGCGCCCTCCTCCGCATCCTCCGCACCCTCCGTCCGGCAGGCGGAGCGGCCCGCGCCCGACGGCATGGGGCTGCTCCTGCGTGTCCGCGCCGACCACCCGGGCACCCGCGCCGTCGTCCTGGCCGAGCGGGACGATCCCCGCCGCGCCACGCAGGCGCTCCAGGCCGGTGCCCTCGGCTGGGTGGCCAAGGACTGCTCCCTCGACCGCCTGCTCGCCGTGGTGCGCGGCGTCCTGCGGGACGAGACGCACCTGCCGCCCGCCCTGCTCACCGGCGTCCTGCGGGAGCTCACCGCGACCCGCCGCCACCGCACGGAGAGCGAGCGGCTGGTGGAGTCCCTCACCCCGCGGGAGCAGGAAGTGCTGCGGTGCATGGTGGCCGGCCTGGGGCGCCAGGCGGTCGCCGAGCGCCTCTACCTCTCCCCGCACACCGTGCGCACCCACATGCAGAACGTCCTGGGGAAGCTGGGCGTGCACTCCACCCTCGCGGCGGTGGCCCTGGCCCGCCGGGCCGGGGTCGAGCCCGTCTGACCCGCACGGCCGTCCGCCGGTCCTGCCCCGCCAGTTCTGCCGGTCCTGCCGGTCCTGCTGCGTCGGCCGTGTCAGCCGGGGACGTTGTCGAACGGGGCGGTCAGCTGCCGCAGCAGCCCGGCCAGCACCTCCCGCTGCTCCGGCGACAGCTCGCCGAGGATGGCGCGTTCCTGGGCCAGCAGTCCGGCCAGCGCCTGGTCCGCCCGGTCCCGGCCCAGGCCGGTGAGCCGGACGAGGACCCCGCGCCGGTCGGTGGGGTCGGGCAGCCGCTCCACCAGGCCCTTCTTGGCCAGCCGGTCGATGCGGTTGGTCATGGTGCCCGAGGTCACCAGGGTCTGGGTCAGCAACTGGCCGGGGGAGAGCTGGTAGGGGTCGCCCGCGCGGCGCAGTGCGGTGAGGACATCGAACTCCCACGGCTCCAGGCAGTGCTCGGAGAACGCCAGCCGCCGGGCGCGGTCCAGGTGCCGGGCCAGCCGGCTGACCCGGCTGAGTACCTCGAGCGGCTCCACGTCGAGGTCCGGGCGCTCACGGCGCCACGCAGCCACCAGGCGGTCGACCTCGTCCTCCATGGCGATCAGTGTAGTGGTTCTGTCGATGTGAAGTCTCTTGACGTCGAGATACCTTGCGCGGTGCAATGACGGTGGCCCCGGCAGTACCGCGAAGCGCCGGAACGACCCGGAAAGAGGCAGCGATGTCCGACACCACCTGGGACCCCGAACAGTACCTCCGCCACGCCGACCACCGGACCCGCGCGCTCCGCGACCTCCTGGCCCGCGTCCCGGCCCTCCCCGGCGACCCGCCCCGCATCACCGACGTCGGCTGCGGCCCCGGCAACACCACGGCCCTCCTCACCGACCGGTGGCCCACCGCCCTCGTCACCGGCCTGGACAACTCGGCCGAGATGCTCGCCGCCGCCCGCCGGTACGCCGGCCCCACCCCGGGCGGCGGCCGCATCGACTTCCGGCCCGCCGACGCCACCGAGTGGTCCCCGTCCCCGGACGAGCCCTGCGACCTGATCGTCACCAACGCCGCGCTCCAGTGGGTCCCCGGCCACCCCGACCGCTTCCCCGACTGGATCGCCGGCCTCGCGCCCGGCGGCGTCCTCGCCCTCCAGGTCCCCGACAACTTCGACGCCCCCACCCACACCCTCCTCGCCGAGCTCCTCTCCTCGCCCCGCTGGAAGGCCCGCCTGGGCCGGCTCGCCCACCGCCCCGTGCACATCCTCGACCCCGCCGGATACCTGGACCGGCTCGTCGCGCTCGGCTGCACCGCCGACGTCTGGCAGACCACCTACCTCCAGTTGCTCCACGGGGAGGACGCCGTCCTCGAATGGACCAAGGGCACGGCCCTCCGACCCGCCCTCACCGCCCTGGCCGACGACCCGGCGGCCCGCGAGGAACTCGTCGGCCAGTACCGCGACCTGCTCCGCGACGCCTACCCGCCCGGCCCCGCGGGCACCGTCCTGCCCTTCCGCCGCACCTTCGCCGTCGCCCGCAAGGAGGCGTGACGCGGCAGGCCCTCGGCCCCGCACTTCCCCGGCCCCGCACTTCCCCGGCCCCGCACTTCCCCGGCCCCGTGCGGCCCCGGTCCCGTACGGCCCACGTTCGGGCCCGGGTACGCGAACGGGGAGCCGCAGCGTGGTGCTGCGGCTCCCCGGACGGTGGCGGCGGTGCGGGCGGTGCGCCCGCCCCGCGGCTCGGCTCAGCTCTTGCGGTGCCCTATCAGGCGCGGCTTGGGCTCCATGCCGTCGAGGCCGTGCCACGCCAGGTTCACCAGGTGCGCGGCGACCTCGGCCTTCTTCGGCTTGCGCACGTCCAGCCACCACTGGCCGGTCAGCGCCACCATGCCCACCAGCATCTGCGCGTACATGGGTGCCAGCTTCGGGTCGAAGCCCCGGTTCTTGAACTCCATCCCCAGGATGTCCTCCACCTGGGTGGCGATGTCGCTGATCAGCGAGGCGAACGTGCCGGTCGACTGTGCGACGGGGGAGTCGCGGACCAGGATCCGGAAGCCGTCCGTCGACTGCTCGATGTAGTCCAGCAGCGCGAACGCCGCCTGCTCCAGCAGCTCCCGGGGGTGCCCCCCGGTCAGAGCGCCCGTCACCATGTCCAACAGCATCCGCATCTCCCTGTCCACCACGACGGCGTACAGGCCCTCCTTGCCGCCGAAGTGCTCGTACACCACCGGTTTGGAGACTCCCGCCTTCGAGGCGATCTCCTCCACCGACGTGCCCTCGAAGCCGCGCTCGGCGAACAGGGCCCGGCCGACGTCCAGGAGCTGCTCGCGGCGCTCCTTGCCCGTCATCCGCACCCGGGCACGACCCGCGGGCCGGGTGCGCCGGCCGTTCGTCCTGCTCTCGGTGCTTCCGTTGCCGCTGTCGTCGATCGCCACGACAACCATCATGCCGCCTTGGCGGGCGTCTCCTCCCGGAGGACCGCCCCCTGGCGGCGGGCGGCGATCCGGTCCGCGTCCGGCCAGCGCACGTGCGACGCCCAGCCCAGCTGCTCGAACCAGCGGATCAGCCGGGCGCTGGAGTCGACCTGCCCCCTCAGCACGCCGTGCCGTGCGCTGGTCGGGTCCGCGTGGTGCAGGTTGTGCCAGGACTCGCCGCACGACAGGACCGCGAGCCACCACACGTTCCCGGAGCGGTCGCGGGACCGGAACGGGCGCTTGCCCACCGCGTGGCAGATGGAGTTGATCGACCAGGTCACGTGGTGCAGCAGCGCCACCCGGACCAGGGAGCCCCAGAAGAACGCCGTCAGCGCGCCCGTCCACGACATGGTCACCAGGCCGCCCACCAGCGGCGGGATCGCCAGGGAGACGACGGTCCACAGGGCGAACTGCCGGGAGATCCGGCGGATCGCCGGGTCCTTGATCAGGTCCGGTGCGTACTTGTGCTGCGGCGTCCGCTCCTCGTCGAACATCCAGCCCATGTGGGCCCACCACAGGCCCTTCAGCAGCGCGGGAACCGTCTCCCCGTACCGCCACGGGGAGTGGGGGTCGCCCTCGGCGTCGGAGAACTTGTGGTGCTTGCGGTGGTCGGCGACCCAGCGCACGACCGGTCCCTCGACGGCCAGCGAGCCGGCGATCGCCAGGGCGATCCGCAGCGGCCGCTTGGCCCGGAACGAGCCGTGGGTGAAGTAGCGGTGGAAGCCGACGGTGATGCCGTGGCAGCCGATGAAGTACATGACGACCATCAGGGTGAGGTCCAGCCAGCTCACCCCCCACCCCCAGGCCAGCGGCACCGCCGCGACCAGTGCGAGGAACGGCACTGCGATGAACAGTCCCAGGGTGATCTGTTCGAGCGATCCCTTGCGGTCCCCGCCGAGGGTGGCGCTGGGGAGGGGGGTGACGGTGGTGTCGGGGCTCCGTCCGGGAGCGTCGTCGATCACGTTGGGGGGTGGGGTCATGTGGGGGTCCTGCCTGGGGGGTCGGTACGTGCCTACGGAACCGTAAGTTACGGCAACGTAAGTATGCAGGTCTCAGGCTCGCCGGGACAGCCCCGTGCAATCCCTTCGTCGGACGGGAGGGTCGCGGGGAGGGATGCGGGGAGGGGTGCGGGGAGGGGTGCGGGGAGGGAAACCGGGCCTGTTCGGCCGTCCGGGTGACCCGAAGTGCCGGGCCGTATCGTCGCGTGGAGGGGCGGCGGTGCGGCATAGTAGGTTCCGCGCGAGGCGCGCCGCCCGGAGAACGGGCACGGCGTCCTTTTTTGTCCATCCCGGGTCGTCCAAGGGCAGGACCGCTGATTTTGGTTCAGCAGATGGGGGTTCGAGTCCTCCCCCGGGAGCAGGGGACGCAACCGGGTCCCGGCCGCACGGCCGGGACCCGGCCGTGTGTCGGGAGCGGGGCACCCCGGTATCCTGCGGATGTCCAGCACCCGAAAGCGCCGAGGAGCCACTGCAGTGAGCCCCACCCGTCCGGCTGCCGTCGTCGTCCTCGCCGCGGGTGAGGGCACCCGCATGAAGTCGGCCACCCCCAAGGTCCTGCACACCCTGTGCGGACGGTCCCTCCTGGGCCACGTCGTGGCGTCGGCGTCGGCGCTGGAGCCCGAACACGTCGTCGTGGTCGTCGGCCACCGGCGCGAGCTGGTCGCCGGGCACCTGGCCGAGATCGCCCCCGGCGTGCGCACCGCGGTGCAGGAGGAGCAGAACGGCACCGGCCACGCCGTGCGCACGGCGCTGGAGTCGCTGGCCGCCGAGGGCCTGACGTTCGACGGCACGGTCGTGGTCACCTGCGGCGACACCCCGCTGCTGACGCCGGCCACCCTCCGGGCGCTGGCCGACGCGCACGCCGCCGAGGGCAACGCGGTCACCGTGCTCAGCGCGAAGCTCCCCGACCCCACCGGCTACGGCCGGATCGTGCGCGAGAGCGACGGCTCGGTCTCGGGGATCGTGGAGCACAAGGACGCCACCCACGAGCAGCGGACGGTCGACGAGATCAACTCCGGCGTCTACGCCTTCGACGGCCGCCTGCTGGGCGAGGCGCTCTCGCGGGTGACCACGGACAACGTCCAGGGCGAGGAGTACCTCACCGACACCCTGGCGATCCTGCGCGCGGCCGGCCACCGGGTCGGCGCGGTGGTCGCCGCCGACCACCGGGAGATCCTGGGCATCAACGACCGGGTCCAACTGGCGGCCGCCCGGCGGATCCTGAACGACCGCCTGCTCGAGGACGCGATGCGGGCCGGGGTGACGGTGGTCGACCCGGCGTCCACCTGGCTGGACGTCACCGTCACCGTCGAGCAGGACGTGCTGGTGCACCCCAACACCCGCCTGTACGGGGCGACGCACCTGGCGACGGGGTGCGAGGTCGGCCCGGACTGCACGCTGACCGACACCTCGGTGGGCGCGGGCGCGCGGGTGCAGAGCACGGTGGCGGACGGCGCGGAGATCGGCGAGGAGGCGGGCGTCGGCCCGTTCGCCTACCTGCGCCCCGGAACCAGGCTCGGCCGGAAGGCCAAGGCGGGCGCGTACGTGGAGATGAAGAACGCCGAGGTCGGCGAGGGCTCCAAGGTGCCGCACCTGTCCTACGTGGGCGACGCCACGATCGGCGAGTACAGCAACATCGGCGCGGCGAGCGTGTTCGTCAACTACGACGGGGTCGAGAAGCACCGCACCACGATCGGCAGCCACTGCCGGACCGGCTCGGACAACATGTTCGTGGCCCCGGTCGCAGTCGGGGACGGCGCGTACACCGCGGCGGGCTCCGTGATCACCAGGAACGTCCCGCCCGGTGCGCTGGCGGTCGCCCGCGGCCAGCAGCGCAACATCGAGGGGTGGGTGGCCCGCAAGCGCCCCGGCACCGCCGCGGCGAAGGCGGCCGAGGAAGCCGCAGGACCGGAAGAAGCGTGACGCGGAGCACGGTACCGGGAGGCCCGCCCGGCGTCCGTCACGGCCCGGCGGGGCTTACCGTATTTAGTGCACATATATCCACAGGCGGGCATCGTGGGGGCGCCGCCGCAGTGAACACCGAGGAGCCTGTGCTGTGACCGGGATCAAGACGACCGGTGAGAAGAAGCTGATGCTCTTCTCCGGCCGCGCCCACCCCGAACTGGCGGAGGAGGTGGCACGGCGGCTGGGTATCAACCTGGTGCCGACCAAGGCCTTCGACTTCGCCAACGGCGAGATCTACGTCCGCTTCATGGAGTCGGCGCGAGGCAGCGACGCCTTCGTCATCCAGAGCCACACCGCTCCGATCAACAAGTGGATCATGGAGCAGCTGATCATGGTCGACGCGCTCAAGCGGGCCTCCGCCAAGCGCATCACCGTGATCGTCCCGTTCTACGGCTACGCCCGCCAGGACAAGAAGCACCGCGGACGCGAGCCGATCTCGGCCCGCCTGATGGCCGACCTGTTCAAGACCGCGGGCGCCGACCGCCTGCTCGCGGTGGACCTGCACACCTCGCAGATCCAGGGCTTCTTCGACGGCCCCGTGGACCACATGTTCGCGCTGCCGCTGCTGGCCGACTACGTCGGCACCAAGGTGGACCGGTCGAAGCTGACCGTGGTCTCCCCGGACGCCGGCCGGGTGCGCGTGGCGGACCAGTGGTGCGACCGCCTCGGCGCGCCGCTGGCGATCGTGCACAAGCGCCGCGACCCGGACGTGGCCAACCAGGTGTCGGTGCACGAGGTCGTCGGTGACGTGAAGGGCCGCGTCTGCGTCCTCGTGGACGACATGATCGACACCGGCGGCACGATCTGCGCCGCCGCGGACGCCCTGTTCGCCAACGGCGCCGAGGACGTCATCGTGGCCGCGACCCACGGCGTGCTCTCCGGCCCGGCCGCGGACCGGCTGAAGAACTCCAAGGTGAGCGAGTTCATCTTCACCGACACCCTGCCGACGCCGGGCGAGCTGGAGCTGGACAAGATCACGGTCCTGTCGATGGCCCCGACGATCGCCAACGCGATCCGCGAGGTCTTCGAGGACGGCTCGGTGACCAGCCTCTTCGAGGGCGCCCACTGACCCGGTACCCCTGACCCGGTACCACTGACCCGGACCGCCCGTGCGGCCCCGTCGGTCCTGTCCGCCCCGGCCCCGGCCCCCCGGTGCCGGGGCGGTCCGATTTCGTCCGTTGCCTCCCCGCCGGGTAGACTCACCGGGTTGCTCGGCGAGGGAGGCCGCGCCCGTTCGCGGCACTCCGTTATCGACGCGCCATTCGTACGCCCGTCGCGGGCCCGAGCGACTGTGTCCCATCCGGTTGTCTCGTAGGAGTTCCCGTGTCCGAGGTCCGTATCGTCGCAGAGTCCCGCACCGAGTTCGGCAAGGGTGCCGCCCGCCGCGCCCGCCGTGAGGGCAAGGTCCCCGGTGTCGTCTACGGGCACGGCGCCGAGCCGCAGCACGTCAACCTTCCGGGCCACGAGCTGATGCTCGCCCTGAAGACCCCCAACGTCCTGATCGCCCTCGAGGTGGACGGCAAGACCGAGCTGGTCCTGCCGAAGGCCGTGCAGCGCGAGGCCATCCGCGGCTTCCTGCGCCACGTCGACCTGCTCCAGGTCAAGCGCGGCGAGAAGGTCACCGTCGAGATCCCGGTGCACGTCGAGGGCGACCTGGCCCCGGGTGCCTTCCTGGTCGAGAACGTGCTGAGCACCCTGCCGGTCGAGGCCGAGGCCACCCACCTGCCGGAGTCGGTCACCGTCTCCGTCGAGGGCCTGGCAGCCGGCGACTCGATCGCCGCCAAGGACGTCGTGCTGCCCAAGGGCACCACGCTGGCCGTCGACGAGGACGCCGTGGTCGTCCAGATCCTGGCCGCGCAGGCCGAGGAGCCCGCGGGCGAGGGTGCCGAGGCCGAGGGCGCCGAGGCCTGATCCCCGCAGCACCACGCACCGGCCGCCGCCCCTCCGCGCACCCACGTGCGCGGAGCAGGGCGGCGGTCGCGCACGGCACACCCGGAGCAGGAGGACCGAACGGATGAGTACGCCGGTGGACGCGGCCGAGGGGCCGTGGCTGGTGGTGGGCCTGGGCAACCCCGGACCCGAGTACGCGGGCAACCGCCACAACGTGGGCTTCATGGTCGTGGACCTGCTGGCCGAGCGGATCGGCGGCCGGTTCAAGAGCCACAAGAGCCGGGCGCAGGTGCTGGAGGGCCGCCTGGCCGGACGGCGCGTGGTGCTGGCGAAGCCGATGTCGTTCATGAACGTCTCGGGCGGCCCGGTCACCGCGCTGCGCGACTTCTACAAGGTGCCCCTCGGCAACATCGTGGTGGTCCACGACGAGCTGGACATCGACTACGGGACGCTGCGCCTGAAGACCGGGGGCGGCGACAACGGGCACAACGGACTGAAGTCGATCACGAAGTCGCTGGGCCCCGACTACGGGCGCGTGCGGTTCGGCATCGGCCGCCCGCCGGGCCGGATGGACGTGGCGGCCTTCGTGCTCAAGGACTTCTCGGCGACCGAGCGCAAGGAACTGGACTACTTCGTGGACCGGGCCGCCGACGCGGTGGAGGCGTTCGTGGAGCACGGGCTGGAGCGGGCGCAGAGCGCCTACAACTCCTGACCGGCCGGAACCCGCGGACACCCGTTCGGATATTGACTCGCCGGTAGCTTGTGGCCAAGGATCTCCGGCATGCCGAAGCCGAAGCCGAAGCCGAAGAGGAGCCGGGCACGACGGGTCGGGGAGAGCGCGTTCGGACTGCTGCTGCTCCTGGGCCGGGCGGTGGCGGCCGTCGTGGTCCTGGTGCTGCTCGCGGCCGGGGTGCGGACCTCCTGGGGCACGGCGCAGCACGTACTGCTCAACGGCCGCGAGCAGGGCACCGTGACGGCGGCCTCCTGCGGGGAGGACGTCTGCCGCGGCCGGTTCGTCCCGGAACTGGAGGGCGGGCGGGAGCGCACCGTGCGGATCGACGCCTCCCAGGTGCGCCGTGACGGCGGTGAAGTGGACGTCGCCGTGGTGCCGGGCTCGGACGAGGTGGTGCGCACCGGGTGGGGCGGCGGCCTGCACGCCTGGACGCCGCTGGGCGGCGCGCTGCTGCTGGCGTCACCGGTGATGGCCGGCGGACTCGGCCTGCGCCGCACCGCATGGGCCGCCGCGGGTGCCGGACTGGCACTGCTGGGAGCCGCGTTCCTCCTGCTGTGAGTCGTTCCTCCCGTTGTGAACCGGTCGGCGGAGCGGTGGCCGTGAGGCGATCGTCACGGGATCATTCCGGAAACTGTCGGACAATCACCTCGTAAGATGACGCACCCCCCTTGACGGCGCGTAGTAGCAGGCTGGACTCTGTGGCTTCCTCCTGACGACTCGGAGGAACCACCAACTTCTCCGGCGGCGGGCCGGTCCTGCCGCCCTGCCCAATAAGGTGTCAGCCTTGGCCAGACCCCGTACCGCTGCGGCTCTCCGCGCCGCGGCGGCGCTCCCGATAGCCGTCTCCCTGCTCGCCGCCGCCCCCGCGGCGTACGCCAAGAACGGCGGCAACCCTCCCGGCGACAACGGCACCGTGAAGATTCACGACGCCGAGACCGGCGAGGACCTGAAGCACAACGAGCCGCACGTGTGCTCCTTCTACCTCACCTCCTTCAAGTTCGACAGCGCGCAGGACATCTCCTGGGAGATCAAGGAGATCCCGCCGACCGTCGAGAAGGAGGACAAGGACAAGGCCGTCCTGAGCGGCGACCTGATCCTGGACGCCGAGGGCCACGGCCGTACCAACGACCTGAACCTGCCCGACGGCCACTACAAGCTGTTCTGGAACTTCGCCGGCGAGCACGGCAAGGCCAAGCACAAGGCGTTCTGGGTCGACTGCGAGAACGACCCCGCCACCCCGCCGGCCGAGACCTCCGGCGGCTCCACCGGCGAGACGGGCTCCACGGGCGAGACCGGCTCGACCGGTGAGACCGGGTCGACCGGCGAGACGGGTTCCACGGGCGAGACCGGCTCCACGGGTGAGACGGGTTCCACCGGTGAGACCGGGTCGACCGGTGAGACGGGTTCCACGGGCGAGACCGGCTCCACGGGCGAGACCGGCTCCACGGGCGAGACCGGCTCCACGGGCGAGACCGGTTCCACGGGTGGGACGGGCTCCACGGGCGAGACCGGCTCCACGGGCGAGACCGGCTCCACGGGCGAGACCGGTTCCACGGGTGGGACGGGCTCCACGGGCGAGACCGGGTCGACCGGTGAGACGGGTTCCACGGGCGAGACCGGCTCCACCGGCAGTGCCGGGGAGGACGAGGACGGCAACCTGGCGGAGACCGGTGCGTCGGTGGGCCTGATCGCGGCCTTCGCCGCCGCGCTGCTGGGCGCCGGCGCCTTCCTGGTGCGCCGCCGCTCCGCCCGCGGCAACGGCTGACACGAAGCGACGCGCCGGGGCCCGGCGGCAGTGGAGACCACTGCCGCCGGGCCCCGGTCCGTTTCCGGACGTGCCGGCCGGTGCCGCGCCGGCGACCGCGCGTCAGCCGGTGTTGCGCAGGCCGGCGGCGACGCCGTTGACGGTGAGCAGCAGGGCGCGGGCCAGGGTGGGGTCCGGCTCCTCGCCGCGCTCGGCGGCCTCCCGCTGGCGGGCGAGCAGGGAGACCTGGAGGTAGGAGATCGGGTCCAGGTAGGCGTCGCGGACGTGGAAGGTCTGGCGGAGCACCGGGTTGGAGTCGAGCAGTTCGGACTCCCCGGTCACCCGCAGCACCTCCTTCATGGTCAGGGCGTGCTCGGCCTCGATGAGGTCGAAGACGTGCCGCAGCTCCTGCGGGACCAGGGTCTCCACGTAGTGCCGGGCGATCCGCAGGTCGGTCTTGGCCAGCGTCATGGTGACGTTGGACAGGAAGTTGCGGAAGAAGTGCCAGCGCTCGTGCATCTCGTCGAGCACCGGGTCCAGGCCGGCCTCGCGGGCCGCGGCCAGGCCGGACCCGACGCCGTACCAGCCGGGGACGATCTGCCGGGACTGGGTCCAGCCGAACACCCACGGGATGGCCCGCAGGCCGTCCAGTCCCGCGCCGGAGTCGGGCCTCCGGGAGGGGCGCGAGCCCAGGTGCAGCGCGGCCAGCTGGTCCACGGGGGTGGAGGCGAAGAAGTACGCCGGCAGGTCGGGGTCCTCGACCAGGCGACGGTAGGCGGTGTGGGCCGCCTCGGAGACCTTGTCCATGGCGGCGTCCCAGCGGGCCAGGGCCTCGTCGGACTGGCGCGGGGCGGTGTGCAGGGCGGACGCCTGGAGGGTGGCCGCCACGGTCAGCTCCAGGTTCTCCCGGGCGAGGGAGGGGACCAGGTACTTGTCGGAGATGACCTCGCCCTGCTCGGTCACCTTGATCTCGCCCTCCAGGGTGCCCCAGGGCTGGGCGAGGATGGCGTCGTGGGCGGGGCCGCCGCCGCGGCCCACGGTGCCGCCGCGGCCGTGGAACAGGCGCAGCCGCACACCGTGCCGGTGGGCGACGTCGCGCAGCCTGCGCTGGGCGCGGTGGATCTCCCACTGGGAGGTGGTGATGCCGCCGAACTTCGAGGAGTCGGAGTAGCCGAGCATGACCTCCTGGACGTCGTCCCGCAGGGAGACCATGCGGCGGTAGGAGGGGTCGGACAGCATCTCCTCGAGGATGCGGTCGGCCTCCCTCAGCTCCTCGGTGGTCTCCAGCAGCGGCACGATGCCGATGCGGGCGACGCCGGCGTGCAGGTCGACCAGCCCGGCCTCGCGGGCGAGGACGGCCGCGGCGAAGACGTCGTCGGCGCCCTGGCACATCGAGATGATGTAGCTCTCGACGATCTCGTCGCCGAACCGCTCGAAGGCCTCCTTGACGGTGGTGAAGACCCCGAAGGTCTTCTGCCCGGCCGCGTCCAGCGGCGGCGGGGTGGGCGCCAGCGGCCGGCGCGAGCGCAGCTCCTTGGCGAGGAGCCTGCGGCGGTAGTCGCGCGGCATGTCGGTGTACCGCCAGGACTCCTCGCCGAGGCGGTCGAAGAGCTGGCCCAGGGCGTGGTGGTGCGCGTCGGCGTGCTCGCGCACGTCCATCGTGGCCAGCTGGAGGCCGAACGCGGACAGGGTGCGGATGGCGCGGGCCAGCCGGCCGTCGGCGACGAGGGTGCCGCGGTAGGCGCGCAGCGATTCCTGGATCAGCTTCAGGTCCTCGATCAGCCCGGTGGTGCCCAGGTAGTCGCGGGCCGGGTTGTGCGGGGTGCCCTTGGCGAGCCGCTCGCGCGTGTTGAGCAGCTTCTGCCGGATGCAGGTGGCCTTGAGCCGGTAGGGCTCCTCGGCGTTGAGCCGCTTGTACCGGGGGCTTATTTCGGGCAGGGCCCGCAGGTCGTCCGTGAGGGAGTCCAGCAGTTCCTGGGTGGCGCCGCAGTTGCGGATGGAGTTCGACAGGGCGCCGCGCAGGTCGTCGGCGACCTCGAGGGCGTCGGTGATGCCGTGCTCGTGCTGCAGGATCAGCACGTCCAGGGTGACCTGCGGGGTGACGTTGGGGTTGCCGTCGCGGTCGCCGCCGATCCAGGTGCCGAAGGTCAGCGGCCTGGCCTCCTCGGGGATCCGCACGCCGATGCGCTCCAGCTCGGCGGCCAGCTCCTCCAGGACGTCGCCGACCGCGCCCTTGTGCAGCTCGTCGAGGTAGTAGATGGCGTTGCGGGCCTCGTCGGCCGGCTCGGGGCGGGCCACGCGCAGCTCGTCGGTCTGCCAGATCAGGTCGATGCTCTCGGCCAGCCGCAGGTCGGTCGCGCGGCGGTCGTACGCCGCCTCGGCGGAGTCCAGGAGCTCGGCGATCCGGCGGAGCTTGGTGAGCACGCTGCGCCGGGCGGCCTCGGTGGGGTGGGCGGTGAACACCGGGCGGACGGCGAGGTTCTTGACCGTGGTGCGCAGGTGCTCGGGGTCGGCGTGGGCGGCGAGCTGGTCGGCGGTGCGCGCCAGCAGGCCGCCCTCGGCGGTGCGGCGGGCGCGCAGCTCGCGCCCGCGGTGCACCTGCTCGGTGACGTTGGCCAGGTGGAAGTAGGTGGAGAAGGCCCGCACCAGCTTGGCGGCGGTCTCCAGGTCGGTGTTGCTGAGCAGTTCGGCGGCGGCCTCGCCGTCGGTGCGGGTCAGGGCCCGGACCTTCTCGACGAGGTCGAGCAGTTCCCGGCCCTCCTGGCGGACCAGGGTCTCGCCGAGCAGGTCGCCCAGGCGCCTGATGTCGGCGCGCAGGGCGGCGTTGTCGGCCGCGTGCTCGGCGGTGCTGCCCGGGGCAGTACCGCCGGGGCGGCTCTGGGTGGTGTCCGGTACGGCCGTGGACCGGTCCTTCGCGTGGTCGGCGCTGCTCACAGGTGCGGCTCCTTGCGTGAGTTCTCGGCGACTGGCGGGTGCGGACCGCGCTGTCCGACGGCTCAAGAATATGCGGCAGGGGGCCCCGGGAGGGGGCGTGTCCGACTGGCGGTCCGGAGGCGGAACGGGGCGTTCCACCGCTGGTGGGGGCATACCGGCCGAACGGCGGCGGGCCCGGCGCTTAGGGTGGCTGTCATGACGACGACGGGGGCCGCGGGCGAGGGCGGGGGCGCGGAAGCGGCGGGGCGCAGGGATGAGGACTCCGGGGCCGGACGGCGGGACGGCCCGCGGAAGGGCACCGGACCGCTGTGGTGGCCGCGCACGCGCGGCCTCGTCCTGGACGCGGTGCTGGCCGCGGCGTCCGCGGCCGAATGCGTGGCCGAGGGGATCGACTTCGCCGACCGGACCGGGATGCCGGCGCTCCCGGTGGCGCTGCTGGGGCTGATGGCCGGCGCGACACTGCTGCTGCGGCGGCGTTGGCCCGTCGTGGTGGTCCTGGTCGCCCTGGCGGTGGCGCCCGCCCAGATGGGCTCCCTGCTGGCCGTGGTCGGCCTCTACACGGTGGCCGCCTCCGACGTGCCGCGGCGGGTCACCGCCGTACTGGCCGGGCTGACCGTCGTCGGCACCCTGCTGGTGGCGATCTTCGAACTCCAGCGGGACTTCGCCGGCGACGGCTACCGCCCCTCGATGCTGCTGATCCTGTTCATCTCCTCGCTGATGGCCCTCGGGATGACCGCGCCCCCGGTGCTGCTGGGCCTGTACGTCGGGGCCCGCCGCCGCCTGGTGGAGAGCCTGCGGGAGCGGGCGGACGGCCTGGAACGGGAACTGCTGCTGCTGGCCGACAAGGCGACGGAACGGGCCGAACGGGCGCGGATCGAGGAGCGCACGCGCATCGCCCGCGAGATGCACGACGTCGTCGCGCACCGCGTCAGCCTGATGGTGGTCCACGCCGGGGCCCTGCAGTCGGTGGCGCTGCGCGACCCGGAGAAGGCGGTGCGCAGCGCGCAACTGCTCGGCGACATGGGCCGGCAGGCCCTCGACGAACTGCGGGAGATGCTCGGGGTGCTCCGCACCTACGAGCCGGCCGCCCCCGGAACCCCGGGCGCGGCGCCCGGCGGCGCGGAGACTCCCGCGCGCCCCGGCCTTTCCGGCGAATCCGGCGTGTCCGGGGCTTCCGTCACATCTGTTGCAGCCGGGGCGCCCGGGGCCGTCGGGACCGCCGGGAAGGCCGGAAAGGTCGGGCCCCCCGGGGTCCCCGGGGCGGAGGACCTGGTGGCGGTGGGCCGAGCACTACGCGCGTCGCCGCGCCGGGACGCACCGGCCGCGGAGGGGCGTGCGGCCCGCACGGCGGCCCCCGGCCGCCCCGGCTCCGGCCCTGGCGGCTCCGGCCCTGCTCCCGGCCCCGGCGGTCCCGGTCCTGCCCCCGGTCCCGGCGCCGCCGGCACCGGAGCGGGCGCGGGCATGGCCGACATCCCCACCCTCGTCGAGGAGTCCCGGGCGGCGGGGATGCGCATCGAGGTCTCCTGGGAGGGGGAGGAGCGCGTCGTCGGCGGCCCGGTGGGGCGCACGGCCTACCGGGTGGTGCAGGAGGCGCTGACCAACGTGCACAAGCACGCGGCCGGGGCCGATGCCCTGGTGCGGGTGGCCTACCGGGCCGAGGAGGTCGCGGTGCTGGTGCAGAACGGCCCCTCCGACGGCAGCCCGGACGCGGGCCTGCCCAGCGGGGGCAACGGCCTGGTGGGCATGCGCGAGCGCGTCGCCGCACTGGGCGGCGGCTTCGTCGCCGGCCCGACGCAGGACGGCGGCTTCCGCGTCTCCGCCGTCATCCCCGACCGCACCCCGCACCCCGGCCCCTGACCCGGCCCGCGTCGCCCCGACGGAGCGCCGCACACCCCGTGGCCCGACGGCTCCGGCTGGGTGTTCCACACGGCGCGGAACTCCGAGGTGTGCGAAACTCGCACACATGGAGACCGTGCAGAGCTGGGCCGAGATCGGTGAGCGGATCGCCGAGGTTCGGGAGGCCGCAGGACTGAGTCAGGGAGGGCTGGCCGCGCGCATGGGCCTCGACCGCACCGCGCTGGTGCGCATGGAGGCGGGCGACCGGCGCGTCACGGCTCTGGAGCTCTTCCGCCTTGCGGAAATACTGGGAGTCCCCCCTGCTCATTTCATGTCACGGCCTCCCGCCGCCCTCGTCTCGCGGCGCAGCGCGCTCGAGACGGACGCGGATGTGCCGTCGCGTGACCGGTACAGACTGGACGCCAGGCTGGAAGAGCACGCGCGCAACGCCCAGTGGCTGGTCGGAAACGGCTTTCTCCTACCGCCGCCACCGGATTCCCGGGCCGGTCGCGGGGCCGGGACGGAGGACCCCGTCTCCATGGCGCAGGCTGCCCGATCCGCAGCCGAGGTTTCCGCCGGGCCGCTCGGGGCGCTCGGGGGCGTGCTCGAGCGGCTGGGCCTGTATCTGACGGTGGTCGACGAGCCCGCGGAAGGTGCTTCCCTCCTGCTGGACGGGTACGGCGTCGCCGTCATCAGCGGCCGGGTTCCGCCGGGGCGCCGCCGCTGGACCGCGGTGCACGAGCTGGGCCACCACCTCCTGCAGGACGAGTACCACAGCGATGCCGGGGTCGCGGCGAGCCGGGACGAACGAGAGCAGCGCATCGACCGGTTCGTCGAGGAATTCCTGCTGCCGGAGGCGGCCTTCCGCCGATCGTGGGACGAGGCCGTCCGAAGCGCCGGGGCACCGCGTGCGGCACTCGTCGGTATTGCCGCCTCCTACCGGGTCTCGTGGTCCGCGACCGTGGCACGCGCCCGTCGGCTGGGCCTCGTCGGCGACACGGACGCCCGGCGTCTCAAGGCGGACACCCCCACCAGGGGCGACTTCCTGGCGTTGTGCGGCAGCGAACCGGAACCCGACCTCGCTCCGGGGACGACGGGCCCGCAGTGGCGCCGCGCCGCGCTCTCCGCGTGGAGCACGGGAGCAATCACGGCGCCCCGTGTCGTTGAACTGCTCTACGGGGCCATCACGGAGGACGACCTTCCCGGTCAGGACCTGGCGGAGTGCCTGCCGTGACCACGGACACCGAAGCGACGGTCCCGCAGGGGCAGACCCTGGTCTGGGACACTTCACCGCTCCTCCATGCCGCCAGGGCGGACAAGGTCGACATTCTGGCCGACATCGCGGCCCAGTGGCGCGGAGTGCCGCGGCGGCACGTCACGACGGCCGCCGTCCTGGACGAGATCGAGCACCACCGACTGCCCGTGGCCGGACTGGACTGGCTGGAAGTGGTGCACGTCGACGGTCTGGACGAACTCACCGCACTCGTCGAGTGGATGGCCCGGGTCTCCGGACAGAAGTCGAACCAGGGTGAGGCGACCGTCCTGGCGTGGGCCGAGGTCCACGGTGCGGTGGCCGTCGTCGACGACCTCGACGCGCGACGCGCGGCACGCAAGGCGGGCCTGGAGGTGTGGGGTGCGTTACGGGTCGTCGCCGAGTCGGTCAAGGACGGGCGGACGACCGAGTACGCCGCAACGGTTTTCGTGGACGCCCTCATCGACACCGGCGCGCGTTACCCGTGTCCGCGCGGCGGCTTCGTGGCGTGGGCCAAGCAGAACTCCCTTCTCTGACCTGCGCGGCCGCACAGCGACCGCGCCCGACGCACGGCCCGGGCGCCGCCCGGGCCGTGCCGGGTCGGCCGGGGCGTGCCGGGTCGGCCGGGCCGTGCAGGGTCAGCCGGGGGTGAGGCGGGTGGGGCGGAGGCCGGTGAGGAGGGTGCACAGGGCGCGGTCGAGGGTGGGGCCCAGGTACCAGTCGCCGGCGTGGTCGAGGACGTGGACCCGGCCGTGGGCGTCGACCGCCAGCAGTCCGCGGCCGCCCTCCTCCTCACCGAGCGGGGCCACCTGGGTGCCCAGGGCCCGGCCGAGGTCGGACAGGGTGCGGGCCGAGTGCAGCCCGCGCATCGGGTCGACGGTGAAAGGGGTGCGCGCCACCTCCTTGCCCGGCCCCTCGGAGCCGATGTCCAGGCCGCCGAACTCCGCCCACGCCTCGACCGCGGCGGGGAAGACGGCGTGCCGGTGGCCGCCGGGGGAGACGTGGGCGCGCAGCGTGTCCGCCCACACCTCGGCCTGCCGGATGTCCCACCGGCCCGGCAGCCAGCCCGCCTCGCGCAGCGCGACGTCGACGGAGACGGGGAAGCGCGTGGTGTCCGTCCGTGCGGACGGCGGCGCGGCGTTCACCGGGCCTCCCGGTCCGGGTCGACGGCGCGCACGCCGAAGTGCGCCAGCAGCGGGGTGCAGGAGCGGCACGGCGGCGCGTACGCGCCGTGCTCGGGGTCGCCGTCCTCGCGGATCCGCCGGGCAGTCAGCTTGGCGTGCTTGAGGGCTTTCCTGGCCTCGCCGTGGCTCATCGGCCTGCGTGACGCCCGCTTGCTGCGCCTGCCGTCGACGACCAGGAGGAACTGCGACAGCAGCACGGCCTCCGGGCAGCGCCCGGTCCACCGCTCGCGCTGCCCGGGCGGGAGAGCGGCGAGGAAGTCGTCGACCAGCGGGTGCAGGCGCGGGGGCGTCTCGGCCTTGGTGCCGGCGCAGGTCGTCGTCTCGCCGCGCACCGACAGGGCGGCGGCCACTGCGGGCAGGATGCCGTCGCGCCGGTGCAGCAGCACCGGCGCGGTGCCCGGCCCCTCGCCGGGGCCGGGCGGCCCGGGCCGGGGGCCGGGGCCCGCGCCCTGTGCCGGTACCGCGGCCGCCACCCGGGGCGTCGTCCTGTCTGTGCTGTGCACGTGCCGTCCTTCCGCGCTTCCCCCGTTGCCCGTCAAGCCTGCCAAACGATCACGACGGCACGGAAGGCGGGTGAGCGCAACTGCACCTCAAGTGCGACAGAGTCGACCATTCGGCCGAATCAGTGTCGATTGTCGGACCGGTGTTTCCCGGCCCCCCGGGGGACCCTCCGCGTACTCCCGGCGGGTGACGGGGCACATGACGGGGCGCGGGCGGGACCGCCCCCGCCCGCACCCCATAGGCTGTTCGGCGCTCACTCCTCGCCCACCGACGGGCAGGAGGTGCCCAACCAACAGCCAGCAGGGGGCAACCGCAATGACGACAGGTCGGCCCGGCGCGCCGGTCGATGTCGGCGAACCGCCGAACGCGGCGTACGCCGGACAGGTCGTGTACTTCCCGGACCCGGTCCGCTCCGCGCGCCACCCCGACGGTGTGCAGGTCGACGAGGACGGATACCCGGACTTCACCCCGTACGCGCGGGCCGCCGCGGAGGTGGCCGCACCGCCGGACGGTTTCGGCATCGACGAACTGCGGCTGACCGACTACGTGTCGGCGAACGCCGCGTGCGCGCGGGACGGGAACCGGCTGTGGGCCGGCCTGCCCGCCGTCGCCACCCCGCACGGGTGGACCTGGCACCACGTCGCCGGCACGCGCCGCATGGAACTGATCCCCTGCGAGGTGAAGAGCCTGCTGCGCCACCACGCGGGGCTCGCCACCTCCGCCGCCGACCACGGCAAGCGCGGCACCCGGCCGCTGCAGGAGACCCGGCCCGTCCACTTCCGGCTGTCCGGGGAACCGGTCGCGGTCACCGAGGAGCAGGTGTGCGCGGTCGAGGAGAGCCTCGGCCACCGCCTGCCCGGCGCGTACCGCACCTTCCTGAAGGCGGCGGGCGGCCGGGCGCCGGCCGGGGTCGCCCTCGACCCCGGGCTGGGCCTGCTGCTGGACCAGCCGTTCTTCACCGTGCGCCGCGAACCGGCCGTCGACGACCTCGTCTACGCCAACAAGTGCCTGCGCGACCACCTCACCAAGGACTACCTCGGCGTCTGCCACGTCCAGGGCGGGCTGCTGGCCCTCAAGGTCAAGGGCCGGGACACCGGCACCGTCTGGTTCTGCCCCCACGACGACGCCCGCGACCGGGACGGCATGCCGCTGCAGGAGCGGATGGAAGCCCTGCTGCTGCCGTGCGGCGCCGACTTCGACGAGTTCCTGCTGCGGCTCACGGGCAACCCGCCCGAGCTGGACACGGTGGCGAACCTGATGGTGGACGGCGGTTTCGCCCGCTCCGTCCCGACGGGAGTGTGAAGCCCATGGTCACCTTCGAGCAGGCGCGGGAACGCGCCGAGCAGTGGGTCAACGGCGGTGTGCCCGAGCACCTGCGCCGCGAGGTCCGGGTGCAGGAGTTCGAACTCGGCTTCGTGGCCTGGGCCGTGGACCGCGAGGACGGCCACACCACCGGCGACGGCCGGACGCGCATGGTCGTCGCCCGCGAGGACGGGCAGGCCACGCTGTGGCCCGGACTCGAGGTCGACGAGGTGGTCCGGCGGTTCGAGGAGCAGTACCGGACCGGCACCGCGCCCGCCCCGGCCCCCGAGCCCCCCCGCACGACGAACCTCGAGGCGACGTCGTTCCTGCTCAGCCCGCCGCAGTGGCTCCAGGACGCGGCGGACGCCATGGGCATCCCCGACCGGCGCGGCGACTCCGCCGCCGGCGGCCCCGCCCCTGCGGGCGACCCCGCGGCGCCGTCCGCACCGGTGGCCCCGCCCGCGCCGGTGACGCCCTCCGCGCCGGTGACGCCCTCCGCGCCGGTGACGCCCTCCGCCCCCGTGACGCCCTCCGCGCCGGTTGCGCCGCCCGCTCCCGTGGCACCGGAACCGGTGAGCCCCACGCCGTGGGCGGGCACCGACACCAACACCCCCGGCGACGACACCGGATCGGTCACCCCGCCGGCCACGGTCCTCGCCCCGCAGCTCCCGGAATCCGGCGACGCCGGCGGCCGGCCGCCGCAGGGAGCGGACTCCGAGGCCAGGACCCAGCTGATGCAGGGCGGTTCCACGCCGCCCCCGCCGTCCCCCGACGCCCGCGTCTCCGGCCCGGCCGCCCCTCCGCCGCCCCCCGGCTACACCCCGCCGGGCGGTGTCGCGTACCCCGGCCCGCAGGGCTTCGACGTTCCGCAGCAGGGAACCCCGGCCGCCGGCGTGCCGACGCCCCCCGGGCCCCCCGGGAACCCCGGCCCGCAGACCTCTCCGGAAGCAGGTGCGACCGGCCCCGGCACCGGTCCCGGCCCCGGCGCACCCGGTGGCGGGTACATCCCGACCCAGCTCGTCTCCCAGCTCTCCCACGAGGACCTGCAGTCCGGCGGCTCCTCCGGCGGCCCCGGCCCCGGTCGTCCCCCGTCGCCTCCGCAGGGTCCTCCGCCTCCTCCGTCGCAGGGGACGCCGCCCGGGGGTACGCCGGGGGCCCAGGCGGGTGCGCCGACGATGCTGGCGCGTCCGCCCGCGGGTCCGTCCGGGCCGGGGGTGCCGCCTCCGCCGCCCCCGCCGCCGGGCGTGCCCGGCCAGGGAACGCCCCCTGCGGGCGTGCCGGCCCCGCCCCCGCCTCCGCAGGGTCCTCCGCCTCCTCCGTCGCAGGGGACGCCGCCCGGGGGTACGCCGGGGGCCCAGGCGGGTGCGCCGACGATGCTGGCGCGTCCGCCCGCGGGTCCGTCCGGGCCGGGGGTGCCGCCTCCGCCGCCCCCGCCGCCGGGCGTGCCCGGCCAGGGAACGCCCCCTGCCGGCGTGCCAACGCCGCCCCCGCCGCACCCGGGCATGCCCGCAGGCCCGGGCGCCGGTCCCGGCATGCCGCCGTCCGGTACGGGCGGCGGCGGGTACGCCTTCCCGCAGGGCGGCCCCGGGCCTGCCCCCGGCATGCCGTTCCCGCACGCCCCGCACGCCGGTGGGCCGGTGCCTCAGCCGCCTCCGCCCCCGCCCCCGCACCAGCAGCCGGGCCACGGCTTCCAGCCGGGTCCGCACGTGCCACCCGGGCAGCAGGGCCTGCCCACGGTGGGCCCGGGGTACATGGCGGTGCTGAGCTACCGCGGCCCCGACGGGTCGGAGCAGCAGCTCATCCGCCGCTCCGCGCCGGGCACCCCGCACCCGGAGTGGCAGATGATGCACGAGCTGCGCGCGATGAACGTGCCGCCGCACGCCGTGCTGGAGCTGTACACGGAACTGGAGTCGTGCGACCTGCCGGGTGGCTACTGCACGCGCATGGTCAAGGAGACCTGGCCGTCCGTCAGGATCAACTACTCCTCGCCCTACGGCCGCGACCACGCCTCCCGGCGCCAGGGCATGGAGAACCTCCTGGAGCACCTGGGCGAGCTGCACCAGATCGCGGGCGGCCCGCTGCACCCGAGGCCGCAGCGGGTGCCGCTGCCCGAACCGCACCAGGTGCAGCGCGCGCAGCCCGTCCCGCCGGAGGGCATCGCGCACGAGCTGGCCCAGGCGTTCGGCCCGCAGGGGGTGTTCCGCTTCGACCAGCAGGCGGTGTCCCGCCAGGGTGTGCCGGAGATCGTCGCCCGGACCCTGGTGTGGGCGGGACTTCCGGTGGACGTCGCGCCGTTCTTCTGGGCGCAGGCGCGCCCCGGCCACCCGGTGCCCACGCTCGCCGAGCTGGCGCAGGAGCGCGGGGTGCGCCCCGGGCCCGACGCGGGCTCGTACCTGGTGATGGGCAACGACTACGGCCGCCAGCTATGCGTGCAGTACGGAACGGCGGCGATCCTGGCCGTGCCCCTGGAGGGCGAGCCGGACGGCCGGCCGGGCAGCCCGCAGTTCGTCAACAGCAGCCTGCCCGAGTTCGCCCGCTGCCTGGCCCTGCTGGGCCGCATGTGGCGGCTGCGGCTGGGCCTGACGCCGGAACAGGCGGGGCGCTGGACGGTGGACTTCCAGGCCCAGCTCGCCGCGCTCGACCCGGCGGCGCTCTCCTCGCCGGAGAACTGGTGGGCGGTGCTGCTCGAGCAGATGTGGGACGGGCTGCTGTAGCCGGACGGACCGTCCGGCCGGGCCGTCGGGCACCCGTCCGGCGGCCCGGTCCGGCCCGGCGCGGACCCGGTCCGGCCCGGCGCGGACCCGGTCCGGGGGAGTCGGCCCCGCGGCCGAATTCGATGGTCGGCCCCGTGTGCGGCACGATGGTCCCTGCGGGCCGCTGTTCCCCAACTGTCGCCCCGCAAACGGAATGTGGGATTCCCCACAGTGTCGCGGCGCCATGACCGGGTATGGGAGGGCGTGACCTGTCGCCCTCCGGGCCGCAGCGTGGTGCCGGACATGCGGAAGCCCCGTCCCGGAGCAGGTCCCGGATGCAACCGGGGGCCCGGGTGCGAGGGCGCGACAGGTGTGCAGGGCGCAACGACAAGGGGCACGGCATGAGTGGTACGACCGTCTCGTCCCACGGTTTCGACATCGGGCGAGGCCGCGGGTACAGCATGGAGCAGGTGGACCGGTATCTCGCCGAGCTGTCCGCGGAACGCGACGCCTCGTGGGCGCGGGCCGGCGAGCTGACCGTGGTGCTCGGCGAGATGGAGGGCGACCTCGGCCGTCTGAGGGCGCGGGTCGAGGCCGTCGGCCCGCAGACCTACGAGAGCCTGAGCAGCCGGGCCGGGAGCCTGCTGGCCGTGGTCGAGGAGGAGGCCGGAGCCGTGCGCGAGCAGGCGCGGGCCGACGGCGACGAGGAGGTCCGGGCGGCACAGCGCGCCGGCGAGGAACTCCAGGAGCAGGCGCGCGAGGAGGGCCGGCAGCGGCGCGAGGCGGCCGAGGAGGAGGCCGCCGGCATCATCGGCCGGGCGCAGGAGCAGGCCGACGGGCTGCTCGACGAGGCGCGCCGGGAGGCCGACCGGGTCCGGGGCGAGGCCGAGAGCACGATGGAGGAGACCCGCCGGAACGCGGCGCGCACGGTGCGCGAGCAGGAGGAGAACCACCGCCGCCGCAAGGAGGAGGCCGACCGCGGGATCGCGGCCCGCGAGGCCAAGGTCACCGCCGCGGTGGAGGAGACCGACTCCCGGGCCGACCGGACGCTCGCCGAGACCAGGGCGTACCTGGCGGACACGGAGGAGCAGGCCCGCCACCGGCAGGAGGACGCGGAGGCGCAGGCCGACGAACTCCTCGCCCAGGCGCGGCTGAAGGCGGACCGGACCACCCGCGAGAGCGAGCGCGAGCAGCGCGAGCACGACGAGCGGTGCGAGGAGATCAACATGCACCTGGCCCACGTGCGCACCAGCCTCGCCGCGCTGACGGGCAGGGTCGTGGAGGTCTGACCCGCAGCCCCGAGGTCCGCCGCCCCGGGGCCCGCAGCCCCGGGCCGTGTCCGTGACGGAACGCGTCCGCGGCGGGCCGGATCCGGAACCAGGACCGGGCCCGGCTCAGGCTCCGGCTCCGGAGGGGCCGAGGGGCTCGGGGCGCCGGGGCGGTTCAGCCCCGGGGCTCCCGGTGCCCCCGACGCTCCCGGTGCCCCCGACGCTCCCGGTGTTCCGGGCTCCCGGGGGTGCCGGAGCGGCCCGGGGCGCCGCTGCCGTCCCCCGTGCCGCCGTCGGCGTTCCCGGGGCCCGGTACGTCCGCAGGGCCCGGTACGTCCCCGGCGTCCGGCGTCTCCCCGGCGGCCGGTACCTCACCGGTGTCCGGCAGCTCCCCGGCGTCCGGTGCCTCCTCGGTGCTCCGGGGGTCCGGGGGGTGCGGGGCGAAGCGGCGGGGGGTGACGAACAGCAGCACCAGCACCGCCGTGACGCAGGCCGCCATGGTGCCCAGGTAGACGGCGTGGGTGGCGGACGCCAGGGTCCGGTGCAGGTAGTCGGCCGCTTCGCCGGTCAGGCCCGCACCGCCGCCCAGACCGTCGCCGATGTCGTCGATGCGTTCCGGCAGCACGCCCCGCAGTTCCCGGGGGGCGTCCGCGATGCCGGCGGCCAGCACCGCGTTGGAGATCGCGCCGAGCACCGCGGCGCCCACGCTCTGCCCCAGGTTGCGGGAGAACACCACGGCGCCGGTCACCGTGCCGCGCTCCCACTTGCCCACCACCGACTGGGCGCCGACGACCAGCGTCGGCGAGAGGAGCCCCAGCCCCAGGCCGAGCAGGAACGTCGCGCAGACGAGGGGCCACACCGCGGGCCGCGGGGGCAGGACCAGCACCCAGGCCGCCGCCGCGCAGGCCGTCAGCGCGCCGATCAGCGCCGTGTCGCGGAAGCCGATCCGCAGGTACAGCCGGTTGCACAGGGCGGCGGCCAGCGGCCATCCCATCGTCATGGTCGCGACCACGAAACCCGCCGCGATCGGCCCGAGGTCCAGCACCTCCTGGGCGTAGACCGGCAGGAAGGCCATGGGGCCGATCATGATGACGCCGATGCACAGCTGGGTGATGCTCGATCCGGCCAGTGCCCGGCGGGTCCACAGCCACATCGGCATCACCGGGTCCGCGGCCCGCCGCTCGACCACGACCACCGCCACCACCCCGACGGCCGCCGCCGCGAACAGCGCCAGGCCCGGCCCGGACAGCCAGGGCCAGACCACCCCGCCCTGGATCAGGGCCAGGATCAGTGCGAAACCGGTGCACAGCATCAGCAGCGCGCCCGCCCAGTCCACCCGGACCCGCCCCTCCCGGCGGCCCCGTCCTTCCCGCCCGTCCTGCCCGCCCTGCCCGGCCTGGGGCCGCCGGGGCTCGTGCAGCTCCCGCACGAGCAGCCACAGGGCGACCGCGCCGACCGGCAGGTTCGCCAGGAAGATCCACCGCCAGGAGAGGTAGTCGGCGAAGAAGCCGCCCATCAGCGGCCCGGTCACCGCCGCGGCACCCCAGACCGTGGAGAAGGCGGCCTGGATGCGGCCGCGCTCCTCCACCGGGTACAGGTCGGCGGAGACGGTCAGCACGGTCGCCTGGATCGCGCCCGCGCCGAGCCCCTGGACGGCCCGGAAGGCGATCAGGCTCGGCATGTCCCACGCCGCCGCGCACAGCGCCGAGCCGGCGAGGAAGACCGCGACGCCGCCCAGCAGCACCGGTCTGCGCCCCACGGTGTCGGCGAGCTTGCCGTACACGGGGATGGTCACGGTCTGGGCCAGCAGGTAGGCCGAGAAGACCCAGGCGAACGCGGTGTAGCCGCCGAGGTCGCCGACGATCTGCGGGACGGCGGTCGCCACGATCGTGGTGTCCATGGCGGCCAGGGCCATGGTCAGCATGAGCGCCGCGACGATGCGCCCCCTGCGCAGCGGCGGGTGGTCGTGCGCCGCCCGTGCAAGGGCGCTTTCCGACGAGGACTCCACTGCCCGGCCCACCGGTCTCCTCCCGCCGCGCATACATGTATCCCCCACCTTGTCACCCGCGCCTCTCGCGGGCGACCCCCCGTGGGCGACCCCCTCACGTGCGGCCCCGTGGGCGGCTCCTCGCCCCGCCGTGTCCGGGGCCGGAGCCGCGCCCTGCCCGGCTTCGCGCCCCGTGCCGGGTGGCCGCCCGGGATGCGGCGTAGGCTGGGAGCACCCCGCCCCGCCTCGCGCTGCGGGTGTTTTGTGTTGTGCCGTGTTCGCGTCTCGCGTTCCGCGTCCGTGGCGTTCCGCGTCCGTCGCGTTCGCTCTCACCCAGGGGACTTGGCTGAATGAGTCTGACCGGTCTGCTCGACATCGTCGTCCGGGACGAGGCCCTCGCCGAGGCGGTGAAGGCCGCCGCCGACGGGAACCGCCCGCACCTGGACCTGGTCGGCCCGCCGGCCGCCCGCCCGTTCGCGGTCGCCGCGATCGCCCGCGGGCTGGCCGCGCGTGCCTCCGGCGGCGTCGGCCGCCCCGTCCTCGCCGTGACCGCCACCGGCCGCGAGGCCGAGGACCTGGCCGCGGCGCTGGGCTCCCTCCTGCCGCCGGACTCGGTGGTGGAGTTCCCCGCCTGGGAGACCCTGCCGCACGAGCGGCTCTCGCCCCGGTCGGACACCGTCGGCCGCCGCCTCGCCGTGCTGCGCCGCCTGGTGCACCCGCTGGCCGACGACCCGTCGGCCGGTCCGGTGCAGGTGATCGTGGCGCCGGTGCGGTCGGTGCTCCAGCCGCAGGTCAAGGGCCTGGGCGACCTGGTGCCGGTCTCCCTGCGCACCGGGCAGAGCGCCGACCTGCGGGAGGTCACGGAGGCCCTGGCCGCGGCCGCCTACGCCCGCGTGGAGCTGGTCGAGAAGCGCGGCGAGTTCGCGGTCCGCGGCGGCATCCTGGACGTCTTCCCGCCCACCGAGGAGCACCCCCTCCGGGTGGAGTTCTGGGGCGACGACGTCGAGGAGATCCGCTACTTCAAGGTCGCCGACCAGCGGTCGCTGGAGGTGGCCGAGCACGGCCTGTGGGCGCCGCCGTGCCGCGAGCTGCTGCTCACCGACGACGTCCGCGCCCGCGCCGCGGAGCTCGCCGCCGAGCACCCCGAGCTGATCGACATCCTCGGGAAGATCGCCGAGGGCATCGCAGTGGAGGGCATGGAGTCCCTCGCCCCGGTGCTGGTCGACGACATGGAGCTGCTGCTGGACGTGCTGCCGGCCGGCTCGGTGGCGGTGGTGTGCGACCCCGAGCGGGTGCGCACCCGCGCCGCCGACCTGGTGGCCACCTCGCAGGAGTTCCTCCAGGCGTCCTGGGCGGCCTCCGCCACCGGCGGCGAGGCCCCGATCGACCTGGGCGCGGCCTCCCTGCGGACCCTGGCCGAGGTGCGCGAGCGCGCCGGGGCGCTGTCCCTGCCGTGGTGGTCGGTCAGCCAGTTCGCGGCCGGAGAGGAGGAGGCCGGAGCGGACGTCCTGCAGCTGTCCATGCGCGCCCCCGAGACCTACCGCGGCGACACCGCCCGCGCCCTCGCCGACGCCAAGGGCTGGACGGCCGACGGCTGGTGCACGGTGTTCGTCACCGAGGGCCACGGCCCGGCCTCCCGCATGGTCGAGGTCCTGGGCAACGAAGGGGTCCCCGCCCGCTTCGACGCCGACCTGGCGACCGCGCCGCAGCCGTCCCTCGTCCACGTCTCCTGCGGCTCGATCGAGCACGGCTTCCTCGACGAGAACCTCAAACTCGCCGTCCTCACCGAGACCGACCTGACCGGCGCCCGCTCGTCCACCAAGGACATGGGCCGGATGCCGTCGCGGCGCCGCAAGACCATCGACCCGCTCACCCTCCGGACCGGCGACTACATCGTGCACGAGCAGCACGGCGTGGGCCGCTACATCGAGATGGTGCAGCGCACCGTGCAGGGCGCCACCCGCGAGTACCTGGTCGTCGAGTACGCCCCCGCCAAGCGCGGCCAGCCCGGCGACCGGCTGTTCGTCCCCACCGACCAGCTGGAGCAGATCACCAAGTACGTCGGCGGCGAGGCCCCCTCCCTGCACCGGCTCGGCGGCGCCGACTGGACGAAGACCAAGGCGCGGGCGAAGAAGGCCGTCAAGGAGATCGCCGCCGACCTGATCAAGCTGTACTCGGCGCGCATGGCCGCCCCCGGCCACGCCTTCGGCCCCGACACCCCCTGGCAGCGCGAGCTCGAGGACGCCTTCCCCTACGCCGAGACCCCCGACCAGCTGTCCACCATCGCCGAGGTGAAGGAGGACATGGAGAAGTCGGTCCCCATGGACCGCCTGATCTGCGGCGACGTCGGCTACGGCAAGACCGAGATCGCGGTGCGCGCCGCCTTCAAGGCCGTCCAGGACGGCAAGCAGGTCGCCGTGCTGGTGCCCACCACGCTGCTGGTCCAGCAGCACTTCTCCACCTTCTCCGAGCGCTACGCGCAGTTCCCCGTCAACGTCCGCGCCCTGTCCCGCTTCCAGAGCGAGACCGAGGCGAAGGCCGTCCTGGAGGGGCTGAAGGACGGCTCGGTCGACCTGGTCATCGGCACCCACCGCCTGTTCTCCTCCGAGACCCGCTTCAAGGACCTGGGCCTGGTCATCGTCGACGAGGAGCAGCGCTTCGGCGTCGAGCACAAGGAGCAGCTGAAGAAGCTGCGGGCCAACGTCGACGTGCTGACCATGTCCGCCACCCCCATCCCGCGCACCCTGGAGATGGCGGTCACCGGCATCCGCGAGATGTCCACGATCACCACCCCGCCGGAGGAGCGGCACCCGGTGCTGACCTTCGTCGGCCCCTACGAGGAGAAGCAGATCGCCGCCGCGATCCGCCGCGAGCTGCTGCGCGAGGGCCAGGTCTTCTACATCCACAACCGGGTGGACTCCATCGACCGGGCCGCGGCCCGGCTGCGCGAGATGGTCCCCGAGGCGCGGATCGCCACCGCCCACGGGCAGATGGGCGAGACCGCCCTGGAGAAGGTCGTCGTCGACTTCTGGGAGAAGCGGTTCGACGTGCTGGTCTCCACCACGATCGTGGAGTCCGGCATCGACATCTCCAACGCCAACACCCTCATCGTCGAGCGCGGCGACAACTTCGGCCTCTCCCAGCTGCACCAGCTGCGCGGCCGGGTCGGCCGCGGACGCGAGCGCGGCTACGCCTACTTCCTGTACCCGCCGGAGAAGCCGCTCACCGAGACCGCGCACGAGCGCCTCGCCACCATCGCCCAGCACACCGAGATGGGCGCGGGCATGTACGTCGCCATGAAGGACCTGGAGATCCGCGGCGCGGGCAACCTCCTCGGCGGCGAGCAGTCCGGCCACATCGTCGGCGTCGGCTTCGACCTGTACGTGCGCATGGTCGGCGAGGCCGTCGCCGACTACCGGGCCTCCCTGGAGGCCGGGGGCGGCGAGCAGGAGGAGGCGCCGCTCGAGGTCAAGATCGAGCTTCCGGTCGACGCGCACGTCCCCCACGACTACGCGCCGGGGGAGCGGCTGCGCCTCCAGGCCTACCGCGCCATCGCCGAGGCGAACTCCGCCGAGGACATCGAGGCCGTGCGCGAGGAACTCGCCGACCGCTACGGCAAGCTCCCCGAGCCGGTGGAGAACCTGCTGCTGGTGGCCGGCCTGCGCCTGCTGGCCCGCAAGGTCGGCGTCACCGACATCACCCTCCAGGGCGCCAACGTGCGCTTCGGCCCGGTGGAACTGCGCGAGTCCCAGGAACTGCGCCTGAAGCGGCTGCACCCGCGGGCGCTGGTCAAGGGCGCCGCCAAGCAGGTCATGGTGCCCCGCCCGACCACCGGCCGGATCGGCGGCAAGCCGGTCGTCGGCCGCGAACTCCTGGCCTGGACGAGCGAGTTCCTCACCACCATCCTCGACACCTGACGGCCCCGCGCCCCGGCCGCCGACGCCCCCGCCGGCGGCCGGTGCGGGGCGAGGTGGGGCGGTGCGGGGCGGTGCGGGTGAACCGTGGCGCCAAACCGCAGGAGAAAACGGACATAGCGTTCGGATTCTCTGCGGTATGGCGCCACGCTTCGCCCGGGGTGGCCGTGGGGCCGGGGCGTGGGCGGGGTGGTTGCCCGGTGCTCGCTCAGGCGGTGAGCGGCTGGGTGGCGGCGAAGCCGACGAAGGCGGCCCACGCCTCGGGCGTGAAGGCGAGCGAGCCGCCTTCGCGGTCCTTGGAGTCGCGCACGTGCACCGTGCCGGGGGCGGCGGCGACCTCGACGCAGTTGCCGCCTTGATCGCCGCTGTGGCTGCTCTTGAACCAGATGAGATCGCCGGAAGCAGTCGTGCTGTGCTGGATGTTCATGAATCTCCTAGCACCTCGTCGATGAAGGACACCGACTCCTCGGGATTGAGAGCCTGCGCGCGGAGTGTGCCATAACGCTGCATCAGCGCGCTCACCTCTTCCCGGTCCGTGACGAGGAAACTGCCGCTCTGCCCCTCCACATAGGCCACATGGTGGCGGTCCGCCGTTTCCAGGAGAACGAGAGGGCCGTTGAGGCCGCCGTGCCTCTCCCGCCACAGCGGCATGACCTGGACGGAGACGTGGCGCATCTCCCGGAACGTTCTCAGTCGCAGCAGCTGCTCCCTCCACACTGTCGTTCCGCCGATGGGGCGGCGCAGAGCCGCCTCGTCGATCACAAAGCTCAGCGTTGGCGCGGGCCTGCGGTTCAGTAGTTCCTGGCGGCCGAGCCGAGCGGCCACCCGTTCCTCGCGTCCGCCGTGCCAACCGTGCCTCCGCCCGCCCGGTCACGGCCCGCGCCGCGTACAGAGGCGTCCGCCGCGCGTACAACCGTCCTGCCGTGCCGGTGCGGTTTGAAGCGTGCCGGGTGACGTGCGGGCGCGGCTGCGGCGAGGACGGACCCGGTGGTGAGGGATGGGCCCGGCCACGTACGGCCACGGGCACGTCCCCGCCGATCATCCGGCACCACGTGACACCGGATGGCGCCGAGTGGTGCCGCTCGGTGCCACTTGGTGTCGTGTGGTGCCATTCGGTGCCACTTCGTGGCTCCACGGGTGCGCGGAGAGGCGTGGCGCTGTGGTGAGACGAGTCTTCTTCTTCGCGTTTTCGCAGGTGAATGGAGGTTTACTGGACTCGCTCCAAGTGAGGTGCCATTTGGGCTTGATGGTGTGCCAACTTGGTGTCATCATGGCGTCATGGATCTCACCCCGTATGTCGACGCCCTCCGCCGCGAACTTGCGGTGGCCGCCGAGGCCGGCGGCGACGAAGCCCGCGAGCTGGCCGAGAGACTCACCGCCCCCCTGGAGTCGGCGACCCGGCTGACCATGCTCAACGTGCTCTCCGCCGCGATGGACGAGATCACCCGTGAACTCGCCCCCGGCTCGGTCGACGTACGGCTGCGCGGGCTCGACCCCGACTTCGTGGTGACGCCGCCGCCCGCCGACGGCGGCGCCTCCGCGGAGCCGGCCGCGCCCGCCGAACCGTTCAGGGCCCCGGCCCCGGCCGACGGCGACGAGGGCGGCACCGCCCGCGTCAACCTGCGTCTGCCGGCCCATCTCAAGGCACGCGCCGAGGAGGCCGCGGCCCGCGAGGGCCTGTCGGTCAACGCGTGGCTGGTGCGCGCCGTGTCGGCCGCGGTCGACGGCGGCGCCCGGCCGCGTACGGCGGAGAGGGCCCGGACCGTCGGGCAGAGCTTCACGGGCTGGGTGCGCTGACCGCGCCCCCGCTCGCACCACTTCACCCGCACCACACACCCGCACCACTTCACCCACGCCGCGTTTCACCGGCGGGGACGTTCCCAAGACCCAGGAGGACGGGACAGCCATGCCTTCTTTCGACACTCCCGAACCGATCTCGGCCACGGTGCACGTGGAGGCCGGGTCCGTCCGGTTCGCCGCGGGCGACCGCCCCGACACCGTCGTCGAGGTGCAGCCCCGCGACCCGAAGCGGGACCAGGACGTACGGGCGGCCGAGCAGACCGAGGTCACGTACGCGGGCGGCGTACTGACCGTCAGGACGCCCAAGCCTAATCTGTTCGGCCGCACCGGCACCGTCGACGTGGAGGTCGAGCTGCCCGCGGGCTCGCGCGTCGACATGACCGGCGCCTGGACCCAGGTGCTCGGCGAGGGCCGGCTGGGGGAGGTCCGTGTGAAGACCTCGTCCGGCGACGTCCGCCTCGACACGACCGGCCCGCTGAGGCTGACCGCGTCGCACGGCTCGATCACCGTGGACCGGGTCGAGGGCGCGGCCGAGATCGCCACCAGCTCCGGCAGCCTGCGCGTCGGCCTCCTCGACGGCCCCGCCGTCCTGAAGAACTCGCACGGCACCACGGTCGTCGGCGCCGCGACCGGCGAGCTGCGGGTGAGCGGCTCCAACGGCGACATCGAGATCCGGCGCGCCGAGGACTCGGTCACCGCCACCACCGCCCACGGCACCCTGCGAGTTGGCGAGGTCGCCTGCGGCACGGTCCGGCTGGAGACCTCCTACGGAGCCATCGAGGTCGGTGTCCGCGAGGGCACGGCCGCCTGGCTCGACGTCAGCTCGGGCGCCGGCCAGGTGCGCAACACCCTCGCCGCGTCCGAGGCCCCGGAGAAGGCCGAGGACACCGTCGAGGTCCGCGCCCGCACCCGTTACGGCAACATCGACATCCGCCGCGCCCAGGCCTGAGTGCCGCGTCCCCGACCGGTCCGTTCTCCATCCACTTCAGCTTTTGAGCGGAGGGCCCCATGCCTTCTTTTGTCATGCCCACATCCAGAAAGGGTGACGGTCGCCCGCCGCAGGCCGCCGTCTCCGCCGTCGGCCTGCGCAAGTCGTACGGGGACAGGACCGTCCTCGACGGCGTCGATCTGCACGTCCCGGCCGGATCCGTGTTCGCGCTGCTCGGACCCAACGGCGCCGGCAAGACCACCACCGTGAAGATCCTGTCCACGCTCGTCACCGCCGACGGCGGGCAGGCCCGGGTCGCCGGCCACGACATCGCCACGTCACCGGACGGGGTGCGTGCCGCGATCGGCGTCACCGGACAGTTCTCCGCCGTCGACGGGCTGATCACCGGCGAGGAGAACATGCTCCTCATGGCGGACCTGCACCACCTGCCCAAACGCGAGGGACGGCGCGTCGCCGCCGAGCTGCTGGAGCGGTTCGACCTCACCGACGCCGCGAAGAAGCCCGCACAGAGCTACTCCGGCGGCATGAAGCGCCGCCTCGACATCGCCATGACCCTCGTCGGCGACCCGCGGATCGTCTTCCTCGACGAGCCGACCACCGGCCTCGACCCCCGCAGCCGCCACACCATGTGGCAGATCGTCCGCGAGCTCGTCGCGGGCGGCGTCACCGTCCTCCTCACCACCCAGTACCTGGAGGAGGCCGACGAACTCGCCGACCGCATCGCCGTGCTCGACGACGGCAGGATCGTCGCCGAGGGCACCGCCGAGGAGCTGAAGCGGCTCGTGCCCGGCGGGCACGTCCGGCTCCGCTTCTCCGACCCGGCCGCGTACCGGAGCGCCGCCTCCGCCCTCCGCGACGCCCTCCCCGACGACGAGTCCCTCGAGCTCCGGATCCCCGGCGACGGCAGCCAGCGCGAGCTGCGCGCCGTCCTCGACCGGCTGGACTCCGCCGGCGTCGAGGCGGACGAGCTGACCGTGCACACCCCCGACCTCGACGACGTGTTCTTCGCCCTGACCGGCAGCACCGGCGTTCCCGACCGGTCCGACCGGTCCAACCAGTCCAAGGAGGATGTCCGGTGAGTTTCTTCTCCCTCGCCGTGCGCGACTCGTCGACGATGCTGCGCCGCAACCTGCTGCACGCGCGGCGCTACCCGTCCCTGACGCTGAACCTACTGCTCACGCCGGTCATGCTGCTGCTGCTCTTCGTCTACGTCTTCGGCGACGTGATGAGCGCCGGCATCGGGGACGGCGACGCCGACCGGTCCGAGTACCTCGCGTACCTCGTCCCGGGCATCCTGATGCTGACCATCGGCGGCACCACGATCGGCAGCGCGGTGTCCGTCGCCACGGACACGACCGAGGGCGTCATCGCCCGCTTCCGCACGATGGCGATCCACCGCGGGGCGGTGCTCACCGGGCACGTCGTCGGCAGCGTGCTGCAGTGCGTGACGAGCGTGGTGCTCGTCGGGGCCGTCGCCGTGGCGATCGGGTTCCGGACCGTGAACGCCACCGTCCTGGAGTGGGTCCTGGCGGTCGGGCTGCTGACGCTCGTCTCCCTGGCGCTCACCTGGATCGCGGTCGGCATGGGCCTGGCCGGCCCGAACGCCGAGGCGGCCAGTAACAACGCCATGCCGCTGATGGTCCTGCCGCTCGTCTCCAGCGCCTTCGTGCCGGTCGACGCGATGCCGGGCTGGTTCCGGCCGTTCGCCGAGTACCAGCCGTTCACTCCGGCCGTCGAGACGCTGCGCGGACTGCTGCTCGGCAGCGGCATCGGCCACAACGGGTGGCTGGCCGTGGCCTGGTGCGTGGGGCTGGCCGTGCTCGGCCACGCCTGGTCCAAGTCGCTGTTCAACCGCGACCCGAAGTAGCGGCCGGCGGCCCACGGGCCGCGCCAGGGCCGGGCCGAGGCCGGGCCGGGGCCGTGTCGCCGACATCGTGGGCCGGTACCTGCTCCGCACTCCCGTTCGTTCGTTCTGCGCATCGAGTACCACCGCGCGCAGAAGCGGGCGCCGCGCGTACAACCTTCCTGCCCTGACGGTGGTCCGACGTGTGCCGGGTGGAGTGTGTTCAGGCCCTGCCCGGCCCCGGGGAGCGTTCGCCGACTGGTCCCGTCGCATCCGCCCGCCTCCCGGGGCACCGGAGACGTCCCCGGTGCCCCGGGAGGCGCGGCACCGTCCGGGAAGGCGTGACACCGTTCGTGCCCGCCTCGCCGCCCGGGACGATCCGCAGTTCCCGCGGCGGGCAGTCGGCCCGCCGCGCAGACGCTCGACCCAGGGGTGGGAATTGATCACTTCGACATCGGCTGCTGCTCCGCAGCGGCACAGGTCCTCGGCCGCGCGGCGCGCTGCCACCGCGGCGGTGGCCGGGGGCATGGCGCTGGTGGGCGTGGGGCTCGCGGCGCCGGCCGCGCACGCGGCCGACAGCGATATCTCGTTCTCGAACGTCGTGTTCAACAACGGCAAACCCGTCGTCGTCGGCATCAGCGCCGAGGTCGAGGCTCCGCTGACGTACACGGTGAAGAGCAGCGTGGCGCTCGACAGCTGGTGGGTCGACGCGTACCGGGGCACCTACGGGACCAACGAGTACAAGCTCGCGGTCTTCACGACCCGGTGGGGCTGCGGCCAGTCCTCCGCGGGCGGCTACACCTTCCACGACTGCGACGAGACGGTGACCGTCGATCCCGACAACATGCCGGGCGGCAACGGCAACAAGCTCGTCAACAGCGACGCCACCGAGTGGAAGACCGTCGCCACGGCCATCAAGAAGGGCGGCGGCTACGACACCGACCTGCTCTCCGCTACGGTCCGCCTCCAGCGCGCCTCGCGCATCCAGAACATGAACGCCTCCCCGGAGCCCGTCGCCAAGGGCAAGCCGATCACCGTCACCGGCACCGTGCAGCGCGCCAACTGGAGTCTGCACCGCTACGACAACTACGGCGACCGCCTGGTGAAGCTGCAGTTCAAGCCCGCCGGCTCCAGCACCTGGACCACGGTCAAGTCGGTGACCGCCAGCAGCACCGGCTACCTGAAGACCACGGTGACCGCCGCCGAGGACGGCACATGGCGCTGGCGCTACAGCGGCAACACCACGACCGGCGCCAGCAACTCCTCCGGCGACTACGTGGACGTGAACTGACCCTCCCGGTGAGGACCCGTCGGCCCTCCCCGAGCGCGCCGAAGCCGAAGCCGACGCCCGCCCGCAGACACGACGCCGGCCTCCACGCCCCGTTGCGGGGCGTGGAGGCCGGCGTCGTGCCCGGCGCAACCGGGGCCGCTAGAAGACGCCCTTGTAGGTCCAGCCGGTGGCGATCTTCGTCCGGGCGGTGAAGGTGCCGTCGCCCTTGCCGTTGTTGCGGTAGAGGTTTCCGCTGCTGTCCCGGACGACCAGGTCCGCCTTGCCGTCGCCGGTGATGTCTCCGGCGCCGACGATCGCGGTGTAGGTCCCTCCCCAGCCGGAGAAGACCTTCACGCGGTCCTTCAGCTTCCCGGTCCCCAGGCCGTCGTAGCGGTAGAGCGTGCCGTCCTTGTGGCGTGCCAGGACGTCGCCGTGGCCGTCGCCGTTCAGGTCGCCCGCGCCGACGATCTTCGTGTACGAGGTCCAGCCGGAGCGGATCCTCTGCCCGGCCGCCAGCGTTCCGTCGCTCTTCGCGGCGAACAGGAAGACGTCCCCGGTCGAGGACTTCCGCGCGAGCAGGTCGGCCCGCCCGTCGCCGGTCATGTCGCCCGGCGAGGTGAGGACGTTGTACGCGGACCAGCCCGTGCCGAGGAACATGTACCGCGTCGAGGTGGTGGGCGGATGGCCGCACTTCGGCTTGTAACTGCGCAGCGAGCCGTCCGCCGTCCGCACGAGGACGTCGTTGCAGCGGTCGTTGTTCAGGTCGCCGAACGGCACGGCGACCACGGAGGTGGACCAGCCGCTCGCCGAGGTCTTCCCGGAGAAGGCGCCCTTACCGTTGCCGTGGTGGAAGGCCAGTTCGCCCGAGGAGTTGAGGGTGAGCAGGTCGCTGGTGCCGTCCGGCTCGAAGTCCGGACTCGTGTGGTCCCGGCGCACGGGGCTGCCTGCCCGCAGCGCCACGGTGCCCCGCACTTCCAAGGGATCGCCGGTGCCGTCCGCCGGGGTGACGGACAGCGTCCAGTCGTACGCCCCGTTCGGGAGGAAGCCCTCCCCGGGGGCCGAGTAGTCGCTCCCGTCCCAGCCGACGACCAGCTTGCCGCGTGCGGCGCCGCCCGTCGCGGTGTCCACCACCTTGCCGGTCGCCTTGTCCCGCACTGTCAGCCGCCACTTCGCCGAGGGCTTCGACAGCCGCAGCGTGGTGAGGGTTTTCGGTACGGAGTCGAAGGTGACGGGCTCGATGCGCGCCGCCTTGTCGGCCGGCGCCAGCAGGCTCAGGGGCTGCGTGGGCACCCCGGACGGCACGAGGTGCACACGCTCCTGGTCGTCCACGTAGGCGGCGTTCGCGCCGTACTCGTCCACGGTCCAGCGCACGTCGCGCTGCGAGACCCCGGTGTCGGGCAGCTCCCCGATGACGCGGCCGGCGGGCGTGCCGTCCGCGACGGTGGTGAGGGTCAGCTTCCCGGCCTGCTTGTCGTGCGTGACCACGTAGCCGTCGCCCAGCTTCGCCTCGCCGGAGGGCACGGGCACCGACTTCCGCGTCGTGCGGTCGTAGACCCCGGCCCCGCCGCCGGATCCGCAGTTCCAGTACAGCCAGCGGCCGAGGGCCTGCAGTTCCTCGGGCACGCAGCCCGCGCCTGTGGCGAGGGTCTCCGTCTGCTCCTTCGTCGTCAGGTCGAGGCCCGTGACGCTGCCGGGGGTGCTGTCGGCGGTCCACAGCACGCTGCCCCAGACCGCGGCGGCGCCGGGGGCGCGGGTCACGGTGGGTGCGGCGTAGTTGTCGATCCTGGAGACTTGCTGCCGGTCGGCGGTCGTGTGGATCACGTACCTGCCGGAGACGTCGGTGATCTGCCCGCCGGCGGGCACCGAGCCGTGGAAGTAGTCGCCGGAGGAAGGTCCGTTGGCGTAGAACCCGTCGGAGCCTCCCGAGTCGCGGGCCAGCCACGTGATGCGTCCGTCGCCGGTCCCGTGGATCTGGAAGCAGGCGACGTCCTGGGGCAGGCAGGTGCTGGGCAGCGAACCGGAGGGCGTGAACGGGCTGCGCTCCCCGTACTCGGGGGTGCCGGTCACGGCGACGGTCCTCACGTAGTCGTCGCGCTCCCCGTCGTTGGTGTCGGCGACGACGAGCCTGCCCTGGGCCAGGGCGATCCCCTGGATCTTCCGTGGCGGTTTGGGCAGGGGCTTGACCTGTGTGAGGGCGGGACTGCCGTCGTCACTGCGGTGAATCCGCCAGATGCCCCGGTTGTCGGTGGTGGTGCTGCCGATGGCGAGTGCGGTGCCGTTGGGAGCGGTGGCCACTTTGGATTCCGACGTGAGCAGGGGGACCGATGCGCCGCCCGCGATCGGCTTGGCCTTCACCACCGTGCCGATGCTGGGACGGTGCACCAGCCAGTCGCCGACGACGGTCAGGCCCAGCGTGGGGTTTCTGCTGCCGTCGCCGTCCAGTACGACCTCGGCCGGGGCCGCCGACAGGTCGGCGCGCGGCAGCACCAGCACCTTGGTGTTGGTGAGGTTGTGCACGACCACGTGGTCCGCGGACAGCGCGGCGTAGTGATAGTCCGCCGGAAGTTCACGGGTCCAGCTCAGGACCTGGCCGGTCTCGCGGTCGACGGACACCATGCGGTAGGTGTCGTCCAGCCTGGCCAGGAAGAACAGGGCCGTTCCCTCCGCCCCGCGGGGCGAGCCCAGGACCATGCCTGCGGGCAGGCCCTCGACCGTCGTGTCGAGGGTGGTTCCGTCGGGTTCCGGGGTCAGCAGGTGGACGACCCGGGTGGTCGTCCCGTCCTCGGCGGTGACGCTGTGGTAGCTGACGACCGTGGTGCCGAGGACGCCGAGTGTGCTCTGCCCTTCGGGCAGCCGGACCGTGCGTGTCGTCCCGTCGGTCGCGTCCCACAGGTCGATCCGGCCTTCGCTGTAGTGGTACGCGAGGACATCGCTGCCCGTTCCACTGGTGTACAGCGTGCCCCGCGTCGTCGGCGCGGGGACGGTCCTGCCGTCCGCGTATCGCGTCCAGACCGGGGTCGTGTAGCCCTCCAGCCGGTGGAAGACGCCCTGGTCGCCCGCCCCGTCGGTCCCTGTCGACGTGTCGGGGTTGAACAGCGACGCCGAGGTGTAGCTGCTGCGCAGGGTGGCCGGTACGACGGTCTCCTGCGGCGCGTCCTCCGCGGAGGCCGTCGGCAGCAGGGGGCTCAGCCCGGCGGCCAGGGCCGCCGACGCGGCGACGGCGACGGCCGCACGACGTGCGGCACGGTGGCGTACGAAGACATGACGGGCCAAGTGGGTCCCTCCCCGGGAGCGCGAGGGGGCGCGCACCGGCGCAGACGCCGACCCGGCCCCCCGGCCGTCGCGTCCCCCTCGGAAGTCGGCCGATCGTACAGCGTTTCCCACCGTGGCGTACCTTCTTCCCCGCCCTGGTGACACGCCGACAGGCCGCAGGAATAGGGGAGTTGGCGTGCGCGCCCGGGACGGCCGGGCCCTCGGCGCCGGCCCGGGACCGTCCCCGCGCGTCGTCGGTCAGCCGCTGCGGGGGAGGGCGGCGAGGAGGCGGGCGAGGTCGTCCTCGGTGTTGTAGTAGTGCACGGAGGCGCGTACGGCGGCGGGGCCGGGGTGGGGCTCGAAGTGCGGGCGGCCCTGGGTGCGGCTGACGTTGACGCCCTGTTCGCGCAGGGTGTGCATGATCTGTGCGGGCTCGTGGCCGTCGACGGTGAAGGTGACGATGCCGCAGCGGCGCTCCCCGCGGTCCAGGACCGAGACGCCCGGCCGGTCCGCCAGTTCCTCGCGCAGTCGGGCGGCGAGGCCGGTGATCCGCTCCTCGACGGCGTCCGCGTCCAGGGCGGTGGCGTACCGGACGGCGGCCGCCAGGCCGATCTGGCCGGCGACGTTGCGCTCCCACGTCTCGAAGCGCCGGGCGTCGGGCCGCATCTCGTAGCGGTCCGGTGCGGTCCAGCGGGCCGAGTGCAGGTCGAGGAAGGGCGGCTTCAGGTCCTCCAGGACCCGGCGCCGGACGTAGAGGAAGCCGGTGCCGCGCGGGCCGCGCAGGAACTTGCGGCCCGTCGCGGAGAGCATGTCGCAGCCGATGTCCTCGACGTCGACGGCCAGTTGGCCGACCGACTGGCAGGCGTCCAGCAGGTACAGGACGCCGGCCTGCCGGCACAGCCGTCCGATGCCGGCCGCCGGGTTGACCAGGCCGTTGTGGGTCGGCACGTGGTTGACCGCCACCAGCCGCACGCCGCCCCGGCCGAGTTCGGCGGCGAGGGCGTCGAGGGAGAGCTGCCCGTGCTCGTCGTCGGGGACGACGTCGACGCGCACGCCGTACCTCTGCGCCGCCTGCAGGAAGGCGATGGCGTTGCTGGCGTACTCGCTGGTGGTGGTCAGGATGCGGTCGCCGGGCGAGAACGGCACCGAGTGGAAGGCCATGTCCCAGGCGCGGGTGGCGTTCTCGGTGCAGGCGATCTCGTCGCGGTGCGCGCCGATCAGCTCCGCCACCGCGTCGTAGAACCCCTCGACGGCCTCCCGGGCGGCGTCGGCCGCCTCGTAGCCGCCGATCCGCGCCTCGAGGTCGAGGTGGCGGGCCACGGCGTCGGTCACCGGCCGGGGCGGGAGCGCGGCGCCGGCGTTGTTCAGATGTGCCCTGGTCGCGCAGCCCGGTGTCTCCGCCCGGGCCCTGTCGACGTCGATGCATGTGCTCATCCGGGGTTCCCCTCCCGTGCCGTGTCGCGGTGTCCGACGGCCCCACCCTAGGCCGGGCCGCCGCGCGGCGCGGCCGAACGGGCAGCCGGGGCGGGGGAGGGGCGCCTCGCGCGGGGCACCCTGCGCGACTCCCGGCGGACCCTGACGGGCCTTGACGGGCCCCGGCGGGGTCCGGGCCGGGGCCGGGTGCATGCGGGGGTGCCCGCGGGGCTGCCCCGCATGCGGCGGCGCTCCGGAGCCCTCCCCCCACGGGGGGCTCCGGAGCGCCTGCTTCGGTGCGGGCCCCTGCCGGGCCCGGGTTCCGGGCCCTGTGCCGCGCGCTGCGCGGTCCGGGGCCCGGTGGGGCGTCAGAGCTTCAGGCCCCAGGAAGAGGAGTCGTAGGTGAGGCCCGGGGAGACCTCGACGTCCAGGTTCTTGGCGTCGGCGGGGGTGTCGAAGGCGAAGACCACGCTGACCTTCTTGCCGGGGGCGACGGACCCGGTGAAGAGGCCCTCGACGCCGTCGTCGATGATCTGCTCGGCCTCGACCCCGTCCTTGCCGGCGCGGCCGTCGACGGTGAGCAGGGCGGTGTCGAACTTCTCCTTGCCCTTGTTCTCGACCACCACGGTCACCTTGTAGGCGTTGTTGCCCTTGGTGTGGCCGGCGGCCCATTCGCTGGGCTTGTAGGCCTCCGGCTCGTTGACGGTGACCCACAGCTCGTCGTCGTAGACCGCGCTGTCGCCGGCCGCGAGGACCTCCGCCTTCTCGGAGCCGCCCTTGCCGGAGCCCTCCTTGCCGCCGTCCTTGCCGGAGTCGCCGGAGGACTTGTCCTTGCCGGAGGTGGCGGTCGAGCCCTTGTTCAGGTCGTCCACGACGTCGTTGACGGCGGTGACGGTGGCGATGCCGACGACCACCGACAGGATCACGGAGAGCAGGCCGAGGATCGCGCCGCTGAGGGTCACGCCCTTGTTGGTGGCCTCGCCGCGCTTGGTGCGGCCGAGGCCGGCCAGGCCCAGGATCAGGGCGATCAGGCCGAGGATGCCGCCCAGCCAGAACATGAACGGGATGATCGCGAAGACGGCGCCGATCAGGCCGAGGATCAGGGCCGCGGTGCCGAGCCCGTTGCGGGCGGGGGCCGCCGGGCCCGGCGCCTGCGGGAACTGCCCGGGCTGGGGCGGGAGATGCATCTGCTGAGACATGAGGGTGCCCCTTCCGGGCGTCGTGGGAACTCCGTGGATCGCTGGGTCAATAACAGCATCTCTTGTGAACCGAGTCAACGTGAATGAGGATGTCTATTCTGTTCACGAGGCGAATCGAGGTGTCCGGAGCTCATGGGTATATTCAGGACCACAGGGGTGGCTGCACAGGACGGAGCCGGACGCATGCCGGAGAACGCAGCAGAAGTGACCGCCGCCGGGATCGCCCGGCTCGCCGGCGTCGGACGGGCCGCCGTCAGCAACTGGCGCCGTCGGCACCCGGACTTCCCGCAGCCGGTCGGAGGCACCGACGCCAGCCCCTCCTTCTCCCTCCCCGAGGTCGAGAAATGGCTGCGCGACCAGGGGAAACTCGCCGAGGTGCCGCTGCGCGAGCGGGTCTGGCAGCAGCTCGCCTCCCACCCCGGGGGCACGGCCGACGCACTCCGCCTGGCCGGCGCCGTCCTGCTGCTGGCGGCCGAACGCCCCGAGGAGTGGCGGGCCCTGTCCCGCGAGCCCGACCGAACGCTCCCCACCCGGCTGGCCGAGGCCGCCGCCGAGGTGTTCACACAGCGCTTCGGCGGCCCGCCCCCCGCCGCCCCCGCCACGGCCGTCACCGCCCCGGCCGCTCCCGGAGCGGCGGCGCACGCCCCGGCCGCTCCCGCAGCGGCGGCCCTCGCCCCGGAGGCCCCCGACCCGGCAGCACTTGCGGCAGCCGTCCCCCTGGTCCGCGCCGCGGGCCGGCTGGCCGCCGAACTCGGCCCGCGCCAGGCCTACGAGTTCCTCCTCGGCCGCCACCTCGACACCAACCCGCGCCAGTACACGCTCACCCCGCCCGGCCTCGCCGAACTCATGGCCGCGCTCGCCCTGCCCGGCACCGCGCGCCCCGGCGCCCCGCCCGTGCAGGCGTTCACCGTCCTCGACCCGGCCTGCGGCACCGGCGCGCTGCTGCGCGCGGCCGGCGACTGCGGCACGCTCCTGGGGCAGGAGGCCGATCCGGCCCTGGCGGCGCTCACCGCCGTGCGGCTCGCCCTCCGTACCCGTGCCGAGGTGCGGGTGCGTGCCGGGGACAGCCTGCGCGCCGACGCCTTCCCCGGCCTCGCCGCGGACGCCGTGCTCTGCCACCCGCCGTTCAACGAGCGCAACTGGGGCCACGACGAACTGACCTACGACCCCCGCTGGGAGTACGGGCTGCCGGCCCGCACCGAGTCCGAACTGGCCTGGGTGCAGCACGCCCTCGCCCACGCTCGCCCCGGCGGCACCGTCGTGGTGCTGATGCCGCCCGCCGCCGCGTCCCGCCGCTCCGGCCGCCGCGTCCGCGCCGACCTGCTGCGCCGCGGAGCCCTGCGCGCCGTCGTCGCCCTGCCCGCCGGGAGCGCGCCGCCGTACGGCATCCCCCTGCACCTGTGGGTGCTGCGCCGCCCGGACCCGGCCGGCGCCGCCGGGGCCGTCCCGCCGTCGCCGCACCTGCTGCTCGTCGACGCGGCGGGACTGCTGCCGGAGGGCCACGGGGGCCACGGCGGACACGGGGGCCGGGAGGCCCTGCCCCGGCAACTCCTGCGCGATGCCGTCCTGGAGGCGTGGGAGTCCTTCGACCGGCACGGGACGACCGAGGCGCGGCCCGGCGTCGCCCGCGCCGTGCCGGTCATCGAACTCCTCGACGACGACGTCGACCTCGCCCCCGCCCGGCACCTACCCCCGCCCGCCACCGACGACGGCCCGGAACTCACCAGCCTGCGCGAACGCCTCGCCGCCACCCTGCGGCACACCGCGGAGATCACCCCGGCCCCCGGCGTCCCGGTCTCCGGCGCCCCGGCCCCCGGCACTCCGGTCTCCGGCGCCCCGGCCCCCGGCACTCCGGTCTCCGGCGCCCCCGGCGCCCGGCGCCCGACGACCACCGTCGGCGAACTCGCCCGGGCCGGCGCCCTCCTCATGCGGCCCGGCGGCCCCGGCGCGGTCCCCGGCGGGGACGGCCCCGCCGTGCTGACCGAGCACGACGTCGTCGCCGGCACCGGCCCCACCGGGACCCTGCCCGCCGGAGCCCCCGAGGACCCGGTGCTCACCGAGGAGGGGGACGTGGTGGTGCCCGTCCTGGGACGCGGCGCCGTCGCCCGCGTCGTCGACCGGGAGACTGCCGGGGCCGCCCTCGGCCGCAACCTGTGGCTCCTGCGCCCCGACCCGGCCGTGCTCGACCCCTGGTTCCTCGCCGGGTTCCTGCGCGGCACCGCCAACACCCGCCGCGCCAGCAGCTACGCCTCCACCACCGGCCGGCTCGACGTACGCCGCCTCCAGGTGCCCCGCATGCCCCTGTCCGACCAGCTCCGGTACGGGGCCCGGTTCCGCGAACTCGCCGGTTTCGAGAGCGCGCTGCGCGAGGCCGTCGCCCTCGGGGAGCAGCTGGTCCGGGGACTCCACGACGGCCTCACCGACGGAAGGCTCAGCCCCTGAGGAGGGCCGGTTCGGCACACTGCGGCCCCGGCCGTCCGCGGCGGTCGATACGCTCTCGCTGACAGCAGGACCCCGACCGCCTGCCCGACCGCCTCCCGACCGCCCGACAGGTCATCACAGGAGTTGCCATGAACGGCCCCGGCGCCGCGCCGAGACCCCTCCCCGACGACAGAGTGGTGATCTCGCTGCGCGTGCTGTTCTGCGCGGCGGCACTGCTGTCCTGCGGCCTGCTCTCCTGGGTGCCGATGCTGAGGCTGGCCCTGCTGAGGCTGCGGACCGTCGACTGGGTCCTGTGCGGAGCCGTGTTCGCGGCCGCCTTCGGGCTGCTGGCGACGGTCGGCGAACTGCCGGAGGCCAGCCCCTGGTCGGACGCGGCCGTGGGGGCGCTCCTGCTCCTCTCCGTGCTCGTCACCGTGTACTACCTGGTGGTCGACATACGCCACCACGGCGAGCGGCGCGCACGGGCCGCGCAGGCGGCGCACGCCGCGCACGCCCCCTACGGGCAGCAGCAGTACGGGTACGGCTACCCGCACCCGCAGGCGCCGCACCCGCAGGCGCCCCCGCCGCAGCCGGGGATCCCCCACCAGCAGCCGTCCCCGTACGCCGCACCGCCCCCGCAGGCCCCGTACAACCCCTACCGCGACACCCCGCCGGGCGGCTCGCCCGCCGGTCCGCCCGCCCCCGCCGCGCCCGCGCACGTGCGGCCGCAGGGCGCCCCCGGACCCGCCGCGCCCCGGCGCATGGACCAGGTCCGCGCCGAACTCGACGAGCTCAGCGACCTGCTGCGCCAGGAGGAGGGCGAGCGGTGACGGGACGGATCGTCGCCGGCCGCTACGAACTGTCCACGGTGATCGGACAGGGCGGCATGGGCCAGGTGTGGACCGCCTACGACCGCCGCCTGGACCGCCGGGTCGCGGTCAAACTGCTGCGCCCCGACCGGGTCGCGGGCACCGCCGAGGCGGGCGACCTGCAGCGCCGCTTCGAGCGCGAGTGCCGGGTCACCGCCCAGGTCGACCACCCCGGCCTGGTCACCGTGTACGACGCGGGCAGCGACGCCGACGAGCTGTACCTGGTCATGCGGTACGTCGAGGGCGCCGACCTCGCCGACCACCTCGCCGAGAACGAGCCGTACCCGTGGACGTGGGCGGTCGCCGTGGCGGCGCAGCTGTGCTCGGTGCTCTCCGCCGTGCACGCCGTGCCCATCGTCCACCGCGACCTGAAGCCGCGGAACGTCATGGTGGGCCAGGACGGCGCGGTCACCGTCCTCGACCTGGGCGTGGCCGCGGTGCTCAACACCGACACCACCCGCCTGACCCGCTCCGGCTCGTTCCCCGGGACCCCCGTCTACATGGCCCCCGAACAGGCCATGGGCGGCGCCGTCGGCCCCCGCACCGACCTGTACGCCCTCGGCATCGTGCTGCACGAACTCCTCAGCGGCAACGTGCCGTTCCACGGTTCCACGGCCCTCGGCGTCCTCCACCGCCACCTGCACGAGGCGCCCGTCCCGCTGCGGCAGGTCCGTCCGGAGGTGCCCGAGCCGCTGGAGGCGCTGGTCCTGCGGCTGCTCGCCAAGGACCCGCAGGACCGGCCCGCCGACGCACAGGAGGTCTACCGGGCGCTCGCCCCGATGCTCCCCGGACCGCAGCCCGCCGTCCCCCCGGCACCCGGCGGCTCCCGGCCGATGGACCCCACCCGTCCGTTCGTCCGGCCGCTCGCCCCCTGGCCCGACCGCCCCGCCCCGCCCCCGGCAGGCCCCCGGCGAGCCCGCCGGGCGCTCACGGCTCCCCCGGCTCCCACGGCGGCGGCAACCCGGACCGCGGCGGCACGTACGGCAACGGCACGTACGGCACGTACGGCGCCCCGGGCACTTCCGGTACCCCCGGCGCTTCCGGCACGTACGGCTCCCACGGCACGTACGGTTCCCACGGCGCCTACGGTGCCCCCGGCGGCGCCCACGCGGGCGTGCCGGGCGCCGGGGGCCTGCCCGGCGGGCCGGCCGCCCCGGACAGCAGCGGCACCGGCTCCGGCCTCGCGGCGGCGGTCGAGGAGGTCAAGCACCTGCTGGACGCGGGCCGCATCACCCAGGCCGTCGACATCCTCGGCAACGCCCTGTCCGTAGCCGTGGCCCGGCGCGGCGAGGGCTCCCCGGCCGTGCGGATGCTGCGCAGGCACTACGCGGCGACCCTCATGGAGGACGGCCAGTACCGCCGCGCCCTGCCCGAACTGCGCACCCTCGCCGGCGAGTACGCGGCCGAGCACGGCGCCGCCGACCCGCAGGCGCTGCGCTTCCGCTACGAGGCCGCGCAGTGCCTGGAACAACTGGGCGATGCGGCCACCGCGCTGACCGAGTACCGGTACCTGCTGCCCCACTTCGAGGCCCGGGCCTTCGCCGACCCCGTCCTGCCGCTGGAACTGCGCCGCCGCATAGGCAACCTGCTGCTCTCCGTCGGCGACCGCGGCGCCGCCCGCGAGGTCCTGGTGCGCCTGCTCTACGACGCCGAGCGGCTGCACGGCCCGCACCACCCCTTCCCCGCGGAGATCCGCAGGTCCCTGGACTGGCTGAACCAGATCCGCGGCTGAAGGCCCCCTGTCCGCGCGGGCGGAGGGCCCGCTACCGTTCACGGATGGACCGACCCCACCGTCACCGCGGCGCGCCCGCGGGCGTGTTGCTCGCCGCGGCCCTCGCCCTCGCCGGCTGCACCCCCGCCGGCGACGGCCCCGCGCCCGGAGGCGGAACCGGGGCCGGCGGCGCGGGGACGGCCGCCGCCGCGCTCGGGGAGCTGGCCGTCGCCCCGGCCGGATCCTCGTCCGGCTACGAGCGCGACGAGTTCGGCCGCTCCTGGGCCGACACCGACGGCAACGGCTGCGGCACCCGCGACGACATACTGGCCAGGGACCTCACCGGCGTCGACCGCGAGGACGGCTGCACCGTCGTCTCCGGAACCCTCACCGACCCCTACACCGGCACACGGATACGGTTCGAACGCGGACGCAGCCGGATCGACATCGACCACGTCGTCGCGCTCTCCGACGCCTGGCCCAAGGGCGCGAGCGAGTGGGACCGCAGCAGGCGGACGCGGTTCGCCAACGACCCCCTCAACCTCCTCGCCGTCGAGGCCCGCGCCAACCGCACCAAGGGGGACGGGGACGCCACCGAGTGGCTGCCCCCCGACGAGTCCTTCCACTGCGCCTACGTGGCACGCCAGGTGGCGGTGAAGAAGAAGTACGAGCTCGAGGTGACGAAGGCCGAGAAGGCCGCCATGGAGAAGGTGCTGGCCGACTGCCCCGGTGAACGGCTGCCCACCGGCGGGAAGCCGCAGGCCCCGACGGCGGGGGAGACGGCGGCGGATCCGGGAGCACCGGGAGCACCGGCGGATCCGGGAGTACCGGCGGATCCGGGGGGACGGTGGAGTACGTGAACTGCGACGCCGTGCGCGAGGCGGGCAAGGCCCCGCTGCACCGCGGCGACCCCGGCTACACGGAACGCCTCGACCGCGACGGCGACGGAGTCGCCTGCAGCGACTGACCCGAGCCCGCAGCCGTCACCCCGCTCTCCGGGCCCGCTCCCGGACAGCTGCGGACAGCCGCGGACAGTCGTGGACAGCCACGGACAGCCCGGGGAAGCGGCGGACCGTCTCCGTTCCCGTAACCGTGCGGATCGTTCTGCGGAGTGCTGGATATCACACCCCCGCACTCCATATCCTCGATCAACGCCGGACCGGAGCACCGACGCCCGGTCCCCGCTGCCAGGAGGCCCCGTGATCCGCAGGTCCGTGTCGCTCCTCGCCGCCGCCGCTGTGCTGGGCGCGGCCCCACTGCTCAGCGCGTGCGGGACCCCGCACGCGGGCGCCGCCGCCGTGGTCGGCGGGGAGGCGGTCTCGGTGTCCGCGCTCCAGGCCAAGGTCAAGGAGGTCCGCGACGCGCAGGCCGACAGCGTGACCGCGGCCGGCGTGCCCGAGCCGAGCAGCGACCTCTCCCGCGCCACCCTGAACGGAATCGTCTTCGACAAGGTGCTGTACCGGGCCGCGGCCGACGCGGGCGTGAAGGCCACCCGGGCCGAGGTCCAGGAGGACTGCGCCGAGCGCGCACGGCAGGCCGGCGGCACGGAGGCGCTGCGCACCATGCTGCTGCAGCGTTACGGCATCGCCCCCGGTGAGGTGGAGGAGTTCTGCCGCAACCAGGCCACGGCGCAGAAGCTGGCCCGCAAGCTGGGCGCGGACCTGCAGACGCCGGAGGGGCAGGCCGTCGTCCTCAAGGAGCTGAGCACCACCTCCCGGTCCCTCGACATCGACATCAGCCCCCGGTACGGGACCTGGGACGACAAGGAGCTCTCCCTGAACGGCGTGAAGGAGGAGTGGCTGCGCCCGGCCGAGCCGCAGGGCGCGTAGGCCCGCCCGTACCCGGAGGACGTCGCCGTGCCCCGGCCGGAGCCGGGCCGGGCCGGGGCTGGATCCGGCGCCGCGTCCGTGCCCGGCTCCCGGCCCTGCTCCGGCCCTGCCCCTGCTCCGGCCCTGCCCCGGGCCCCGTTCCGGGGCGCCCGGCGGGAGGAGGCGCCGCGCGGGCGCAGGGTGCGGGTACGGTCGGGACTCGTGGCTGCTTCGAACGACGACACGCGCGAGGCCGGTACTCCCGGTACCGGCCGACTGGTCCTGCTCACCACCACCCACCGGATCGCCCCCGGCCTGCTGTCCTGGCCCGCCTGGAAGGTCCTGCACGAGGCGGACCGGGTGGTCTGCTCCGACCCCGAACACCCCCAACTGCCCTACCTGAGGGAAGCGGGGATCGCGGTCGAGACCGCCGCCCCGACCGCCCGGGAACTGGTGGACGACGCCGCCTCCGGGGAGGGACGCACCGTCGTCGTGGTCTCCGCCGCCGACGGCGAACCGGCCCTGACCGACGGCCTGGCCCGCATCGCCGGCTCCGGCCGCGACACCGTGCCGGAGCTGGAACTGCTGCCCGGCTCCTACGACCTGCCCGGCGCCCGCCTGCTCGACCTCGTGCACGTCATGGACCGGCTGCGCTCGCCCGGCGGCTGCCCGTGGGACGCCCGGCAGACCCACGCCTCGCTCGTGAAGTACCTCCTGGAGGAGGCGTACGAGCTCGTCGAGACCATCGAGGAGGACGACCGCGAGGCCCTGCGCGAGGAACTGGGCGACGTCCTCCTGCAGGTCCTCTTCCACTCCCGCATCGCCGAGGAGCACCCGGACGACCCGTTCTCGATCGACGACGTGGCCGGCGGCATCGTCGACAAGCTCATCCACCGCCACCCGCACGTCTTCGGGTCCTCCGGCGCCCCCACCACCCCCGCCGAGATCGAGCAGAGCTGGGACCGGCTGAAGGCCCAGGAGAAGCAGCGAGAGTCGGTCACCGAGGGCGTGCCGCTCGGCCAGCCCGCCCTGGCCCTGGCCGCGAAACTGGTGCAGCGGGTCCGCCGGGGCGGCCTCGACGTCCCCCTGCCCTCCCCCGGGACGGAGCCCCTGGGGGCGGAGGCCCCCGTCGCGGAGGTCACCGCCGCGGAGGCGGAAGGCCTCGACGAGGAGCGGGCGGGCGACCTGCTGATGGTGCTGGCGGCGCGGGCGGCCGAGCACGGTATCGACCCCGAGTCCGCCCTCCGGGCCGCCGCCCGCCGCTACCGCGACGCCGTCCTGGCCGCCGAGCGCGGCGCGGGCACGGCCGCCGGCTGAAGCACCGCGCCCCCGGCCGCCGGGCCACCGGGTCCCGGCGGCCGGCTGGTACCGCGGGCGGGCACTGCGGGCGGGCACCGTACCCCGGTGCCCGCCCGGCCCGGCTCGGCCTGCCCGGCCCGCCCGGCTCGCCCGGCCCGCCTCGGCGTCTGCCCGTCCCGTGCCGCGCGCCCGTCTCGTGCCGCCCGCCCGTCCGGTCCGAGCCGGTCAGCACGCCCCCGCCGCCGTACCGCAAAAGGGGGGCCGTGTTCCGGTACGGCGGCGGGGTAGGCGCGTGGGCATGACCAACGATCTGCTGAACCTCGCCGCACGCGACCACCTCGTCGGCATCTGGCCGATGGTGGTCGGCGTCGCCGTGGTCGCGCTGCTCCTGACGGCCTTCTGGTACGGGCGGCAGCGGCGGCTGCGCGAACCCCCGCCGCCCGTCGAGCCGCAGCCCCGGGCGGGTGCCTGGCAGACCCGCGAGGAGTACGGCCGCAACACCCCGCCGGACCACGGGCCCGGCCACCAGGACGGCGACGCCGACCGGGTCGGCTACGAATCCACCACCGAGCCGCACCCGGAGATGCCGAAGGACGGCCACCGCTACCTCCCCCAGGAGATCGCGGGGATGCCCAGCACCGGCGACGGCCGGGAGACGTCCCGCCGAACCGGCCCGTCCTCCGGCAACCCGGCGGCCGGAACCCCGCGCGACCACCGGAACCCCGGCCGTCCCTGACCCCGGGCCCCTCCCGGTCTCCGGCCCCTCCTGACCCGGGCCGCCCCTGACCCCGCCCGCCGCCCGCACCCCGTGCCGGCGGCGGGCGGGGTCTCCCCGTCACCGCATTCGTCCCGCCCCGCTAACCTCGTGTCCGTCGGAGACCGGCCACCGGCCCGTCGACCAGGGGGACTGATGCATATCGAGCTGCCGCACGACTGGCCGGCCACCGAGGCGGAGGCGATCGCCCTCCAGCTCTCGCTGGCGCCCCTGGTGGACCGCACGGGCCCCGGGCCGCAGGAGCCCCGCCTCATCGCCGGTCTCGACGTCGCCTACGCCGGCGACGGCCGGGACGGCACCCCGGCCACTGCGGGCTCCCCGCCCCTGCCGCCGTCCCCGGCTGCGCCGCCGTCCTCGGGCGGGGTGCGGGTGGCGGCGGGGATCGCAGTCCTGGACGCCCGCAGCCTGGAGGTCGTGGAGACCGCCACGGCCGTGGGCGTCACCGCCTTCCCCTACGTCCCCGGGCTGTTCGCCTTCCGGGAGCTGCCCGTGCTCCTCGACGCGCTGCGGGCCCTGCGCACCGTCCCCGACCTGCTGCTGTGCGACGGGCAGGGCGTCGCCCACCCCCGCCGCTTCGGTCTCGCCTGCCACCTGGGGGTGATCACCGGGCTGCCCGCCGCCGGGGTCGCCAAGACGCCGTTCACCGGTTCCTCCGCCCCACCCGCCGACGAGCGCGGGGCCTGGACGCCGATGCTCGACGGGGACGAGGTCGTCGGCCGCACGCTGCGCACACGCGCCGGCGTCAAACCGGTGCACGTCTCCGTCGGCCACCGCATCGACCTCGACACCGCCTGCCGCCACGTCCTGGCGGCTGCTCCGCGCTACCGCCTTCCCGAGACCACCCGCATCGCCGACCGTCTCAGCCGCGACGCCCTGGCCTCCGCCCTCCCCTGACCGGCGCCCCGCCGCCCCCGCCGCGTCGCCGTGATCCGAAGCGGGGTGGCAAAGCGCAGAAAAGCTGTCCGTTTCGCACCTTTCGCATTGCGGTTTGCCGCCTCGGTTCGCCTGTTCCACCGTTCGGGTGGGTGATGCGGTTGTTCACCGGGCGCCGGGTGTCCACAGGGAGCGCGAGGGGTTGCCCGTTCGTCCGCCGCAGAGGGTGTGCTCGGGGAGTGAACGCGAACCCGCCCTCCCTGGAATCCCTGGCCGCCCGCTCGGGCGGCATCCTGCTCACGGAGCGGGCCGTTGCGGCCGGGTGGCCCGAGTCCCGGCTGCGGTACCGGCTGCGGCGGGGCGGGTGGCACCCGGCCCAGCACGGCGTCTGGCTGCACCCGCAGCTCCGCCCGGACCTGCGGGTCCGGCTGCGGGCGGCGCAGTTGCGGCATCCGCAGCTGGTCGCCAGCCACAGGTCCGCGGCCGCGCTCTGGGGGTTCGACCTGTTGAACGAGGGGCGCGAAGAGCACGCGGAGGTCGAGCTGACCTGCCGCGCCGGACGCCGCCTCGTGCTGCGTGAGGCGCGGGTGCACCGGCTGCGCCTCGGGGAGGACGAGGTCGCCGTGCGGGAGGGCCTGCGGCTCACCGCCCCTGTCAGGACGGTCGCCGACCTGCTGCGGAGCCTGCCGCTGCACGAGGCGGTGATCGCCGCCGACTCGGCCTTCCGGCAGGGAGCGGCCTGCGTCCCCCAGGTCTTTGCGGCCCTGCGCGCGGACTCGCGGCGCAGTCGCACCGCTGACGCCCGGCGCGCGCTGGAGCAGTGCGATCCGGCGAGCGGCTCGGCGGCGGATAGCAAGGCCCGGCTGGAGATGCGCGGGGCGGGACTGTTCCCCGAGTCCCAGGTCGAGGTGGTCACCCCCTCGGGGCGTCTCTACCGGCTCGACTTCCTGTTCCGCAGGGAGGGGCTGGCGGTGGAGATCGAGGGCCACCGGTGGCACGGAACCAGGCTCGCCCACCGCCGGGACGCCGCCCGGTTCAACGACCTGGCCCGGTGCCCCGCCGTCCGCCGGGTCCTCCGCTTCACCGCCGACGACGTCTTCCACCGCCCCCGGCAGATGATCCGCACCGTCCGCAGAACCCTGTCCGCTCTCCCCCGACCCACTGAGACCCCGCCCCGTCGCCCCGCCGCGATCCGAAGTGAGGTGGCAAAGCGCAGAAAAGCTGTCCGTTTCGCTCCTTTCGCATTGCGGTTTGCCGCCTCGGTTTCGGTGGGGGCCGGGTACGGGCGGCGGGGCGGGGCGCGGACGGTACGGGCGGCGGGGGCGGAGTCCCGTGCGGGCATGCCACGCCGTACGGTCGAGGCATGCACGACCCCATCCCCGCGGCCTGCCCCGCCGGACCCGCCGGTCCGGCCGGTCAGGTCGGGCCCGCTCCCGAGCCGCCCGCCCTCTTCACCTGGGAGTTCGCCGCCGACCCGTACCCGGCCTACGCATGGCTGCGCGAGCACGCCCCCGTGCACCGCACCACCCTGCCCAGCGGGGTCGACGCGTGGCTGGTCACCCGGTACGCCGACGCCCGCCGGGCCCTGGCCGACGGGCGGCTGTCGAAGAACCCCGACACCCACAGCGGGCGCGCGCACGCCAAGGGCAAGGTCGGCATTCCGGGCGAGCGCAACGCCGAGCTGGTCTCGCACCTGCTGAACATCGACCCGCCGGACCACACCCGGCTGCGCCGCCTGGTCTCCAAGGCGTTCACCCCGCGCCGCGCGGCCGCCTTCGCGCCCCGCGTGCAGGAGCTGACCGACCGGCTGATCGACGGCTTCGCCGCGCGCGGCAGCGCCGACCTGATCCACGAGTTCGCCTTCCCGCTGCCCATTTACGCCATCTGCGACATGCTGGGCGTCCCCGCCGAGGACCAGGACGACTTCCGGGACTGGGCGGGCATGATGATCCGCCACGGCGGCGGGCCGCGCGGCGGGGTCGCCCGGTCGGTCAAGAAGATGCGCGGCTACCTGGCCGACCTCATCCACCGCAAGCGGGCGGAGCTTCCGGCGGAGGCGCGGCCCGGCGAGGACCTGATCTCCGGCCTGATCCGGGCCAGTGACCACGGCGAGCACCTCACCGAGAACGAGGCCGCCGCGATGGCCTTCATCCTGCTGTTCGCCGGCTTCGAGACCACCGTCAACCTCATCGGCAACGGCACCTACGCCCTGCTGCGCAACCCCGCCCAGCGCACCCTCCTCCAGGAGTCCCTCGACCGGGGCGGGTCGGCCCTGCTGGCCACCGCCGTGGAGGAGCTGCTGCGCTACGACGGCCCCGTGGAGCTGGCCACCTGGCGGTTCGCCACCGAGCCGCTGACCCTGGCGGGGGAGCGGATCGCGGCGGGCGACCCGGTCCTGGTCGTCCTGGCCGCGGCGGACCGCGACCCGGCCCGCTTCGACGGCCCGGACACCCTGGACCTCGCCCGCCGCGACAACCCCCACCTCGGTTTCGGCCACGGCATCCACTACTGCATCGGTGCGCCCCTGGCCCGGCTGGAGGCGCAGACCGCGCTGGCCACCCTGCTGCGCCGCCTGCCGGACCTGCGCCTTGCCGCGGACCCGGACGACCTGCGCTGGCGCGGCGGCCTGATCATGCGGGGCCTGCGCACCCTGCCGGTGGAGTTCACCCCCGAGCGACGTTGACGCCGCGGCAGGCGTCCGGGTCGGGGGCGGAGCCGGAGGGGACGAGGGCGGCGGCGATGATGCGTTCCGCGGTCCGCGGCTGGGCACCGCCCATGTGCAGGGTGTTGACGGAGTAGACGAGCCTGCGGCTCAGGTCCTCGGTGGCGCCGACACCGTTGTTGTAGCCGGGCCGGTCGCCGCTCTTGCCCCACACGGTCAGGCCGCCGATGTCGTACCGGGTCAGGCCGACGCTGTAGGAGGCCTTCTCCTTCCCCTCCGCCCCGTGCTTCCACACGTCGGGGACGGTGAACATCTCCGCCAGCTGCTCCTTCGGGACGACCTCGCCGCGGAAGAGCGCGGTGACGAACCGGTCGAGGTCGGCCGCGGTGGAGACCATCCCGCCGGCGGTCCACGTGAGGGAGGGGCTCGCCTCGGTGATGTCGACGTACCGGGTGCCGTCGGCGGTCTCCACGGCCTCGTAGCCGCGGGCGTGCGGGCCGCGCAGTTCCGGGCCGGAGGGCAGGGAGGTGTGGCGCAGGCCGGCGGGGCGCAGCACTTCCTCCTCCAGGACCTCGGCGTAGGGGCGGCCGGTGACGGCCTCGACGACCAGCCCGGCGACCAGGTAGCCGGTGTTGCCGTACTGCTGGGCGCTGCCGGGGGCGAAGACCTCCCTGCCGCCCGCTCCGCGCAGGCCGCCGATGACGACCTCGCGGGGGTCGAAGACGTCGTAGCGGTGCTCGAAGAACCAGTCGGGGTCCTTGTGGGGGATGGTGTTCCCGGGGATGCCGTGGGTGTGGTTCAGCAGCTGCCGCACCGTCACGTCCGGGAAACCGTCGGGCAGCAGGCCGGGCAGGTACTGCTGGACGGTCCCGTCGAGGTCGACCTCCCCCCGGTCGGCGAGCCGGAGCACGACGGCGGCGGTGAAGGTCTTGCTGATGCTGCCGATGCGGAACCGGGCCCGGTGGGGGACGGGCCTGCCGGTGCGCAGGTCCGCGATGCCCGAGGTGGCGCGGAACTCCCCGGCGGAGCCGCTGATCCGCACCAGCGCGCCGCTGACCTCCTCGTTCGGGACGTCCGCCAGGACCCGGCACAGCGCGGTGCGGTCCAGGGGCGGGAGGGAGGCGGTGGATGCGCTCGCGGGGGCGGAGGCGCTCGCGGGTGTGGGGGCGGCTGCGGCGCCGGGGGCGGCCGCACCGGCGAGCGCGGTGCCGGCGAGCAGCAGGGCGGCCGTCGCTGCGCGTAACGGCCGACGGCGGTTCGTCGTGGTGCTCGGGCCAGTGCGCACGGTGTCCTCCGGGACGTCGGTGAATGTGCGGACAAGCCTTGCGGCCCGGGCACGGCCGGGGCGTCGGGGAAGCCCCCGAACCGTCCCCGAACCGTGCCCGGAGCTTCCCCGGACCGCCTCGGGGGCTTCCCCGGAACCTCGTTGACCTGCCGCCAGGAGGGACCGTGACCCGAACGTGATCCCGGATACACGGACTTGTGATCGATGTGCGCTGCCGCTACGTTTCGCTGCAGTCCGCACGCGCGGGCCCCGCAGCCGGTTCGCCGAATCCCGTCACCGGAGTGCGGGCCGAGGTGCATGTCCGAGCGAACCGTCGACGGGAGCGGGGGAACCAAGGCAGGTCGCCGCGCCGCCCGTCCGGGGCGCGGCTCGGGGTGAAGCCGCACGCGCGGCCGGGCTACCTCACGGCCCGAACCCGACAGCTCACCTCGTAGGCGTCGGAGAGGGACGTATTACATGCTGCTGTCCGGCAACGGGCGCCACCGGCGCCCCCGGCAGGCCCCCGGATTCGTCGTCGCTGCCGGTGCAACCGGCGCGGGGGTGGCACTGCCGCTCCTCGGGGCCGGCGCCGCGAACGCCGCCCCGACCGAGATATGGGACCAGGTGGCCCAGTGCGAGACCGGGGGCGACTGGGGGACCAACACCGGCAACGGCTTCTACGGCGGGCTGCAGCTCAGCCAGGCCACCTGGGAGGCCTACGGCGGCACGGACTTCGCCGAGCGCGCCGACCTGGCCGACCGCGCCCAGCAGATCGCCGTCGCCGAGAAGGTCCTGGGCGACCGGGGGCCGACCGCCTGGGAGAGCTGCGCCGTGATGGCGGGGCTCGAGGCCGGCGGGGAGCCGGCGGACGTGCAGCAGGAGGCCTACGAGGGCCACATCGTCCTGACGCCCGGGGAGGGCGCGGAATCCGGGAGCGGCGGCGAGGACGCGAACGAGGACCTGAAGAAGGACCCGAAGAAGGACGGGGAGAAGGAGAAGGACGCGGGCGGGGCCGGGGACGGCGCCTCCGACGGGGCGCCGGAGGCGGGAGCCCCCGGCACCGGAGCGCCGGACTCCGCCGACGGGACGCCGGTGGACGGGCGGTACACGGACGGGGCGGACGTGGCGGACGGGGCCGCCGACGGCGGCCGGGGGGCCGCGGAGGGCGGTGCGGCAGGGGCGCAGGGCGGGCCGTCCCGCGACGCTGCCGGAGCGTCGGAGCAGGAGCAGGAGCGGGCCGGTGGCTCCGCGGCGGACGGCGCTGCCGCCGGGGGCGCGGAGGCCGGTGCGGCCGGCAGATCCGCCGATGCGGCCCCGTCCGGCGGTTCGGACGGGAGTTACGTCGTCCGACCCGGTGACACCCTCACCCGGATCGCCGACTCGCAGGGGGTCGACGGGGGTTGGCACGGCCTGTACTCGGCCAACCGGGAAGCCCTCGGCGAGGACCCCGATCTCATCATCCCCGGCCAGGAGCTGCGCTTCGGCAACTGACCGCCGCACGAAGGGCGGTACGGTCCCCGGCGGACCGTGCCGCCCTTCGTGCCGTTCCGGCGCACGGGGGACGACGGCCGGTCACCTGACGGGGCCGGGGGCCGGCGCGGCCCCGCGGTGCCTGCCGCACCGTGCCGTCCGCGCGGTCCCTACGGGGTGTGCTGTGTGGGCCGTTCGTGTCGTGTGGGCCGTACGGGGGTGGCGGGTGGTCCGGTGGGCACCTGCCGGACCAACGTGCTCACAGCACGCGAATTCTCCGACGCCGATGCTTCTGACCTGCACGAACATCGGCAAGAAGGTCGGCAAGCGGCTGATATGACGATCCGAATGGTTCACTGCGGCGCTTTGCTGATGACGGAATCGTGTGCTTAACGTCATTTCTGTCCGCATTGCGGATCCCGTCGGACGGTACGCCGAATCCTGCCGCCTGCCGCCGGGAACAGTTGTCGCGCAAGCGCCGTAGGCAGGAGCGGGGGAACCAGGTAAGCCGCCGGGGCCGGACACCACCGGTCCCGGCTAGGGGTCAAGCCGCCGAAGGCGGCCGGGCACTCACTGGCCCGAACCCGACAGCTCACCCCGCAGGCGCCGGTGAGAAACACTTCCATGCTGCTTTCCGCCACCAAGGGCCGTCACCACCGTTCCTCCAGAGCCGCCCGCATCGCCGCGTTCGCCGGCGTCGCAGGTTCCGCCGCCGCGATGCCGCTGGTCGTCGCGGTCTCCACCGCGTCCGCCGCCGACATTCCCACCTGGGAGCGCGTCGCCAAGTGCGAGTCGAGCGGCAACTGGAGGACCAACACCGGCAACGGCTACCACGGAGGCCTGCAGTTCACCCCCGCCACCTGGCGGGCCCACGGCGGCACCCGGTACGCCCCGACCGCGGACCGGGCCACCAAGGAGCAACAGATCGTCGTCGCCGAGAAGGTCCTCGCCTCGCAGGGGCCGGGCGCCTGGGGGACCTGCGGGGCCCGGGCCGGCCTGGCCGCGGGCGGCCCCCCGGCCGCCGTCGGTGACGGCGCGAAGAAGGGCGGTGAGGGGAACCGGTGGACCGCCTCGGGGAACGGGGCCGCCGGCAAGTACGACAAGTACGGCAAGTACCGCAAGGGGGCGGCCGGTAAGCGGCAGGAGGCGTCGGGCGGGGCTTCGGACGGCGCGTCGGGCAGGGGCTCGGGCAGGGCGACGGGCGGAGTGCCCGGGAAGGAGAACGGGACCGGGCGCGGTGCCGGGAACGGAGCCGGGAGCGGGGCCGCGTCGCGCTCCGATGAGCGCGGATCCGCGCAGGCCCCCCGGCCCCTTGCGGGAAAGGGAGCCGGGAGGGAGTCCGGGAGGGAAGCCGGGAGGGAGCCCGGGAAGGGTGCCTCCACCCACCGGGTGAAGAGGGGCGAGACGCTCTCCTCCGTCGCGGTGCAGCGGGACGTCGGAGGTGGCTGGAAGAAGCTCTTCGAGCTCAACCGGGACATCCTCGGCAGCCCCGACCTGATCCGCGCGGGCCAGGAGCTGCGCCTGCGCTGAGCAGGCGGAACGTCCGCGGTGCGGCCGCCCGGGCCGGGGCGGCCGCACCGCGGGCAGGCGGGGGTGCGGGCGGGCGGGTACCCGCCGGCCGGGGGGATTCCCCGAACGGCCGGTCGACTGGACCCGCCCCCGGGTACGGCTAGGCTCAGGGCTGGCAAGACCCACACATCCCTAAGGAGATGCTCGTGTCGTCCATCGACGTCGTCGTAGCCCGGGAGATCCTCGACTCGCGAGGCAACCCCACCGTCGAGGTCGAGGTCGGCCTCGACGACGGCAGCACCGGCCGTGCCGCCGTTCCGTCCGGTGCCTCCACCGGCGCGTTCGAGGCCCTCGAGCTCCGCGACGGCGACAAGGGCCGCTACCTCGGCAAGGGCGTCGAGAAGGCCGTCCTCGCCGTCATCGAGCAGATCGGCCCGGAGCTCGTCGGCTACGACGCCACCGAGCAGCGGCTGATCGACCAGGCGATGCTCGACCTGGACGCCACCCCGGACAAGTCCAGCCTCGGCGCCAACGCCATCCTCGGCGTCTCCCTGGCCGTCGCGCACGCCGCTTCCGAGGCGTCGGACCTGCCCCTCTTCCGCTACCTGGGCGGCCCCAACGCGCACCTGCTGCCGGTGCCGATGATGAACATCCTCAACGGCGGCTCCCACGCGGACTCCAACGTCGACATCCAGGAGTTCATGATCGCGCCGATCGGCGCGGAGTCCTTCTCCGAGGCGGTCCGCTGGGGCGCCGAGACCTACCACGCGCTCAAGGCGGTCCTGAAGGAGCGCGGCCTGTCCACCGGCCTGGGCGACGAGGGCGGCTTCGCCCCGAACCTGGAGTCCAACCGCGCCGCCCTGGACCTCATCGTCGAGGCCATCAAGAAGGCCGGCTACACCCCGGGCCAGGACATCGCGCTCGCCCTGGACGTCGCCGCCACCGAGTTCTACAACGACGGCGCCTACACCTTCGAGGGCAAGCAGCTGTCGGCCGCCGAGATGTCGGAGTACTACGCCGAGCTGGTCGAGGCCTACCCGCTGGTCTCCATCGAGGACCCGCTGAACGAGGAGGACTGGGACGGCTGGAAGACCCTCACCGACAAGCTCGGCGACAAGGTCCAGCTCGTCGGTGACGACCTGTTCGTCACCAACCCCGAGCGCCTGCAGCGCGGCATCGACAACCGCACCGCCAACGCCCTGCTGGTGAAGGTGAACCAGATCGGCTCGCTCACCGAGACCCTGGACGCCGTCGAGCTGGCCCAGCGCAACGGCTACAAGTGCATGATGTCCCACCGCTCCGGCGAGACCGAGGACGTCACCATCGCCGACCTGGCGGTGGCCACCAACTGCGGCCAGATCAAGACCGGCGCCCCGGCCCGCTCCGAGCGCGTCGCCAAGTACAACCAGCTGCTGCGCATCGAGGAGATCCTCGACGACGCCGCGGTGTACGCCGGCCGCGCCGCGTTCCCGCGCTTCAAGGGCTGACCCGGCCGGCGCGGGGCCCGAGGCGGACCCGCCGGTCCGGCCCGGGCCCCGCGCCGTCTCCTTCCGCGCGTCCCCGCCGGTCGGGCGGGGACACGTGACGCGGCACCCGGACCCGTGGTCCCATGGGTGCCGGCGGCGGACGCACTGCCGCCCGCAGCCCGCCGCCCGCCGGCGTGTGCGGGCCGGCCCGCACACGGAGCGTCCGCACACGACGAAGTTCCGGCGCACGACGAAGTGCCCGCACAGGACGAGGAGGGGTTGAGGACGTGGCCGCGGAACGGGACCGGTTCTCCACCGCGACCAGGCTGCGCGCCCTCGGCAGCCAGGCCCGGGCCAAGGTCTACCGGGCCTCCGGGATCCGCCCGGCCCGGCAGCCCCGCCGCAGCCGGCTGACCGGCCGCGCCGCGGTCCTCGCGCTCGTCCTCTGCGCCCTGGTGGTCGCCCTCGCCTACCCGATGCGCCAGTACATCGCCCAGCGCTCGCAGATCGCCGAGCAGCAGGAGCAGGCGCGCCTGGCCCGGGAGAGGGTCGAGCGGCTGCGCGAGGAGAAGGCGCGCTGGAAGGACCCGGCGTTCGTGAGGTCCAAGGCCCGGGAGCACCTGCACTACGTGATGCCCGGCGAGACCGGCTACGTCATGGCGGACCCGTCGGGGAAGGACGGCGACGACGGGCGGGAGCCGTCCGGCGCCGCCGCGGAGCGCCCCTGGTACGAGTCCCTGTGGGACGGGGTGGACTCCGCCGACGCCGAGGGCGGCCGCTGACCCGGCCCGCCCCCGGCCCGGGGCCTTCCGGTCCGGCCGTGGGGCCTTCCCGTCCGGCCGACTGACCACCCGCGACGGGCGGCCCGCGCAGCCTGCGAAAATCGTGGGATGGAAACGCCACCGCCCCAGACCGACCCGACCCCGCCCACCGAGGCCGACCGCGCCGCCGTCGGCGAACAGCTCGGCCGCGTCCCCCGCGGCCTGCGCGCGATCGCGCACCGCTGCCCCTGCGGGCTGCCCGACGTGGTGGAGACCGCCCCCCGCCTGGAGGACGGCACGCCGTTCCCCACGCTGTACTACCTGACCTGCCCGCGGGCCGCCTCCGCCATCGGCACCCTCGAGGCGGAGGGCGTCATGAAGGAGATGACGGAGCGGCTGGCGGCCGACCCGGAGCTGGCCGCCGCCTACCGCGCCGCCCACGAGGACTACATCGCCCGCCGGGACGCGGTCGAGGTGCTCGAGGGCTTCCCGAGCGCGGGCGGCATGCCCGACCGGGTCAAGTGCCTGCACGTCCTGGTCGGCCACTCGCTGGCCGCCGGCCCGGGGGTGAACCCGCTGGGCGACGAGGCGATCGCGATGCTGCCCGAGTGGTGGCGCAAGGGGCCGTGCGCGGGCGGCTGCGCCGCGGCGGGAGACGCCGAGGGCGCCGGGGGCGTTGGGGACGCCGGGGGTGCCGGGGACGCCGGGACCGCGGGGGAGGACGCATGACCAGGGTGGCGGCAGTCGACTGCGGCACCAACTCGATACGGCTCCTCGTCGCCGACGCGGACCCCGCCACCGGCGCCTTCGCCGAGCTGGACCGCCGGATGACGATCGTGCGGCTCGGCCAGGGCGTGGACCGCACCGGGCGCCTGGCCCCCGAGGCGCTGGAGCGGACCTTCGCCGCCTGCCGCGAGTACGCGGAGGTGATCCGCGAGCACGAGGTCCCGGTGGAGCGGGTGCGGTTCGTGGCCACCAGCGCCTCCCGGGACGCGGAGAACCGGGACGACTTCGTGCGCGGGGTCGTGGAGATCCTCGGGGTCGAACCGGAGGTGATCACCGGTGACCGGGAGGCGGAGTTCTCCTTCACCGGCGCCACCCGGGAGCTGGCCGGCCGGGACGACCTGGAGCGGCCCTACCTGGTGGTGGACATCGGCGGCGGCTCCACGGAGTTCGTGGTCGGCGACGAGCACGTCGAGGCCGCCTGCTCGGTGGACGTCGGGTGCGTGCGGATGACGGAGCGCCACCTCGTCGTGGACGGCGCGGTGACCGACCCGCCGACCGCCGAGCAGGTCGCCGCGATACGGCGGGACGTCGAGGCCGCGATCGACCTGGCGTCCTCCACCGTGCCGATCGGGCGGGCCCGCACCCTGGTGGGCCTGGCCGGTTCGGTCACCACGGTCGCCGCGATCGCGCTGGGCCTGACGGAGTACGACTCCTCCCGCATCCACCATGCCCGCGTCTCCCTGGAGCAGGTCCGCGCCGTCACCGAACGCCTGCTCGCGGCCGACCACGACGAGCGCGCGGCGATCCCCGTCGTGCACCCGGGGCGGGTGGACGTCATCGGGGCCGGGGCGCTGGTGCTGCTGGCGGTGATGGAGCGGACCGGGGCCGCCGAGGTCGTGGTGAGCGAGCACGACATCCTCGACGGCATCGCCTGGTCGGCGAGCGAGGCACATTGAGGGTCGGCGCCTGCCGGTGACGGTGGCGGTGGGGTCGGGCGGGGCGTCACAGGGTGCGGTAGACGTCCCGCCGATCGCCCACCTTGACGACCAGGACGACGAGTTCACCGTCGTTGACCTGGTAGGCGACCCGATAGCTCCCGACCCGGAGCCGGTAGAGCCCCGACGGGCCGGTGAGCTTCTTGACGTCGGCGTCCTGGCGGTACGGGTCATCACCGAGCGCGGTCAGCGCGGTCAGGATGCGCATGGCGTCGGGGCGGCTGATGGCCTGGAGCTGCCGCTGCGCCGCCGTGGTGAACCGGAAGGCGTACTTCACGCCGCCTCGCCGCTCTGCTCGGTGAACAGGTCCGCCAGCAGTTCCGCCATCGTCACGGTGGTGCCGCCCTCGGCCAGTACCGCTTCCGCTTCGCGCGCCAACATCACGTCGGCCGCTTCCTCAAGCGCCTCGAAGTCCGAGATCGGAACCACGGCCGCCACTGGGGCGCCGTTGCGCGTGATGACGGTCGGAACGCCTTCCTCGGCCCGGTTGATGTGGTCCGCGAGGTGTGCGCGGGCTTCCCGTACGGTCACGGTGTTCTCAGCCATGAGTTCAGTGTACGCGTTTGCGTGTACACGTGGGTGGGAGTCGCCCTCGTGGGCGGATCTTCGGCGGCGCCGCCCTCTTCTGCCGAAACCTGCTCCCTGGTGGGTGTTGTCAGGGAGGATCGACACCGGAGTCCGTTCCGGGTGGGACACGTCCATGGCGCCGGGCGAGAGGGGGCGTGGTGACTGAGGGAATGTTCGGCATCGACCCCTGGGCCATCGGCTGCCTCCTTGTTCTCCTGGGCCTCGGCATGCTGGGTTTCAGGCGGTTCCGGCGCCGGGCGGCGGTCGGCAGACTGGCTGCCCCTCAGCCGGGGCGACCGCAGTCGCAACCGGGACGGCCACGGCTGACCGTTGCTGCCGAACTCGCCGGCATTGCGGGCTTGGTCATTGCCGTGGTCGCCCTCATCAAGTCGTGAACGATCGGCCTTCCGCCGCCGGACTCCGATGCGGTGCAGAGGGCCGCGGCGCGCAGGGGTCGCGCTCGCGGGCGATCCTCGGTGACATCGCCCGGTCGGCAACTTCGTGAATTTCTTCACATGAAGAAGTGCCGGAACGTCGCCCCCGGCCGTCCGGCGGACCCCCGCCGGCGGCTCCGGGGGTCCGTCGAAACCGTCGGCGGGTTCCGGCCGGAGGGGACGAAACGGGGATTCGCGTCTCTCCCGGACCGTCATCGGCCCAGGTGGGAACGGGCGTTCAACGCCGGGCGCAGGGCTTCGGTTCCCGTTGCGCACTGTGTCCTGGGTCACGAAAGCGGGGCAGTGTAGCAGAGGCCTCCGCAAACCTTGTGAAGGGGCTCACGAGGTACCCCCGAAGGCGTGCTGGATACTCGATGCCATGAGCACCACGGAGCGTCCTCGCATCCTCGTCGTCGGAGGCGGGTACGTCGGACTGTATGCAGCGCGCCGCATTCTGAAGAAGATGCGGTTCGGTGAGGCGACCGTGACGGTCGTCGACCCCCGCTCGTACATGACGTACCAGCCCTTCCTGCCCGAAGCTGCCGCCGGCAGCATCTCCCCGCGCCACGTGGTGGTCCCGCTGCGGCGCGTGCTCCCCAAGGCCGAGGTCCTGACCGGCCACGTCACCTCCGTCGACCAGGACCGCAAGGTCGCGTCGATCACGCCGCTGGTCGGGGACCCCTACGAGCTGCCGTTCGACTACCTGGTCGTCGCCCTCGGCGCCGTCTCCCGCACCTTCCCGATCCCCGGCCTGGCCGAGAACGGCATCGGCATGAAGGGCGTGGAGGAGGCCATCGGCCTGCGCAACCACGTCCTGGAGCAGCTGGACAAGGCCGACTCCACCACGGACGAGGAGGTCCGCCGCAAGGCGCTGACCTTCGTCTTCGTCGGCGGCGGCTTCGCCGGCGCCGAGACGATCGCCGAGGTCGAGGACATGGCCCGCGACGCGGCGAAGTACTACAAGAACGTCAAGCGCGAGGACATGCGCTTCATCCTCGTCGAGGCTGCCGACCGCATCCTCCCCGAGGTCGGTCCCGAGCTCGGCAAGTGGGGCCTCAAGCACCTGCGCGAGCGCGGCATCGAGGTGCACCTCGAGACCTCCATGAAGTCCTGCGTGGACAAGCACGTCGTGCTGGCCAACGGCCTCGAGGTCGACGCCTCCACCATCGTGTGGACCGCCGGCGTCAAGCCCAACCCGGCGCTCGCCCGGTTCGGCCTCCCGCTCGGCCCCCGCGGCCACGTCGACACCGCCCCCACCCTCCAGGTCAAGGGGACGGACTACGTCTGGGCCGCCGGCGACAACGCCCAGGTCCCCGACCTCGCCTCCGGCGAGGGCGCCTGGTGCCCGCCCAACGCCCAGCACGCGCTGCGCCAGGCCAAGGTCCTCGGCGACAACGTGATCGCCGGGATGCGCGGCTTCCCGCAGGCCGAGTACAAGCACAAGAACATGGGCGCCGTGGCCGGCCTCGGCCTGCACAAGGGCGTGGCGCTGCTGTTCGGCAAGGTCAAGATCAAGGGCCGTCTGGCGTGGTACTTCCACCGCGGCTACCACGGCATGGCGGTACCGACCTGGAACCGCAAGCTGCGGGTGTTCGCGGACTGGACCCTCGCGATGTTCCTCAAGCGCGACGTCGTCTCGCTGGGCGCCGTGGAGAACCCGCGCGGCGGCTTCTACGAGGCGGCCGCCCCGGTGACCGCCGCGGCCGCGGCCAAGGCCGCGCAGTCGGCCGAGAGCCGGCCCGAGGCGCAGAAGGCCAACGCCTCCTGACCCGGAGTCGGGTCCGGCGGTGGAGCACCGCAGGAGCAGTGGAGCAGGAACAGTGGAAGGGCGTCCGCCGTCCGTGGGGCGGGCGCCCTTCCGCATGCCCGGAAACGGCCGGAAGGCCGCCGGGAGGGGCGACCGGCGCATTCATTGTGCTTCCTCGGGGTGAGGTGGGAGCGTCGCAGGATCGGCCGACCGGTTGCCTTCTGCTGTCATTCCCGGGACGGGCGCAGCCGGCGTCCGGATCGTCCCGGAGGTGAACACCGTGGCACACGCGGCCGGTCGGTTGTGCAGGATCCTCGAACAGGCGCTGGGGGCCCCGCCGCCGCTGCGCATTCGTGCCTGGGACGGCAGTACCGCCGGACCCCCGGACGGCCCTGCCGTCGTGCTGCGCGACCGCAGGGCCCTGCGCCGCCTGATGTGGCGGCCCGACCGGCTCGGCCTGGCCCGCGCCTGGGTGGCCGGCGAGATCGACGTCGAGGGAGACCTCTACGAGGCTCTGGGGCGCCTCACCGGCATCGTCCTGCACACCGGGAAGGAACCTCCCCGGAGCCCCGCGGCCCGGGTGCTGCGGGCCCTGGAGGCACCGGCACGCCTCCGCGACCCGGCGGCGCGCCGCGCGCTCGCCGAGGCCGTCCTGCTCGCCGGACCGGGACTGCCGCCGCGTCCGCCGCGGGAGGAGGCCCGCGCCCGCCGCGGCCCCCTGCACGCCACGCACCGCGACCGCGCGGCGGTCAGTCACCACTACGACGTGGGCAACGACTTCTACGAACTGGTCCTGGGCCCGAGCATGGTCTACTCCTGCGCCTACTGGGAGGGCCCGGGAGCGAGTCTGGAGGACGCCCAGCGGGCCAAGCTGGACCTGGTCTGCCGCAAGCTCGGCCTGCGCCCCGGGCAGCGGCTGCTGGACGTCGGCTGCGGCTGGGGGTCCCTGGTGCTGCACGCGGCCGAGCACCACGGGGCGGAGGCGGTGGGCATCACCCTCTCCGCGGAGCAGGCGTCGTACGCCCGCGAACGGGTCGCCGCGGCGGGCCTGGCCGACCGGGTCGAGATCCGGCTCCAGGACTACCGGGAGACCGCCGACGGCCCCTACGACGCGATCTCCAGCATCGGGATGGCCGAACACGTCGGCTCCGCCCGCTACCGGGAGTACGCGGACCGGTTGTACGCCCTGCTCAGGCCCGGCGGGCGGCTCCTCAACCACCAGATCGCCCGCCGCCCCTGGAAGGACGAGAGCGCCTACCGCACGGACGAGTTCATCGACGCCTACGTCTTCCCCGACGGCGAACTCGCCCCGCTCGGCACGACCGTCACCCTGCTGGAGGAGGCCGGTTTCGAGGTGCGCGACGTGGAGTCCCTCCGCGAGCACTACGGGCTGACGCTGCGTCGCTGGGTGGAGAACCTGGAGACCGGCTGGTTGCGGGCGCTGGAGCTGGTCCCGCCGGGCCGGGCCAGGGTCTGGCGGCTGTACATGGCCGCCTCCGCGCTGGCCTTCGAGCAGAACCGGATCGGCGTCAACCAGGTGCTGGCGATGCGCACCGGCCCGGACGGCGCCTCGGGGATGCCCCCGGTCCGCGAGCGGTGGCTGCTCAGGCCCGGCTGACCGGCGCCGGCACCCGCACCCGCGTCCCCGGCCGCGGCGGGGACGAGGGCGGGCGCGTCGCCCGGCCGGACCGTGGTGGCCCGGCCGGGCGACGCGCCCGCGCGGCGGGGCTTTCCGTCCGCTACGCGCTCTTGACGGCGTCCAGCATGTTCGTCCGGGCGGCCCGTCGGGCGGGCCAGACGGCGGCCAGGACGCCGACCAGGGCGGCCAGGACCAGGAACAGGCCGATCCGGTCCCACGGCACCGTCATCGCGTAGCCGTCCAGCTCCTCGCGGATCGCCCCGCCGGCGGCCCAGGCGAGGAACAGTCCCAGGCCGATGCCCAGTACCGCGCCGAGCAGGGAGATGAGCAGTGACTCCAGGCGCACGGTCGTCCGTACGCCGCGCCGGTCGAGGCCGACGGCCCGCAGCATGCCGATCTCCTGTGCGCGTTCGAACACCGACATCGCCAGGGTGTTCACGACGCCGATGACCGCGATCACCACGGCCATGGCGAGCAGCCCGTAGAGGATGTTCAGCAGCAGGTTGAGCTGCGCGCTGAACTCCTCGACCATGTCCTGCTCGTCCTGGACGAGGATGGCGGGACTGTCGCCCAGTGCCCGGCGGATGTCCTCGCGGACCTGCTCGTCGGGGCCGTCGGCCGTCCCCACCAGGACCTGCCGGTCGCCGACGCGGTCCATGTGGGCGTCGGTGAGGGAGGCGGGCACCAGCACGCCCGGGAGCGCCTGGGCCTTCTCGTACACGCCGCCGACGACGACCCGGTCCTTCGCCCCGTCCCGGTGCACCACCGGCACGGTGTCGCCGGTGCTCCAGCCCTCCGCCTTCGCCGTGGCGGTGTCCACCACGATCCGGCCCTCGCGCAGGGAGTCGACGGAGCCCTCGGTGAACTCCAGGCCGAGCAGGTCGCCGATGGTGCGGCCGTCCACCCCGAAGGCGAAGGCGGTGGAGCCGTCCAGTTCCAGGCGGACGTCGCGCACCGGGCTGACCGCGGTGACCCCCTCGACCTTCCGCACCGTGTCGGCGACCTCGGGGGACAGGGGCGCGAAGGTGGACATGGTGATGGTGTAGTCCGCCTTCAGGTGGCCGGCGGCCTGCTCGGTGGCGGTCTCCTTGACCGAGAGCGCGATCGTCGTCAGGCCGGTGATCAGGGTCAGGCCGATCATCAGGGCGGAGGCGGTGGCCGCGGTGCGGCGCGGGTTGCGCACCGCGTTGCGGCGGGCCAGCATGCCGGCGGTGCCCAGCGGGCGCAGCAGCGGGCCGGCGGCGGCGACGAGCGGCCGGGACAGCAGCGGGGTGAGCACGAAGACGCCGACCAGCAGCAGGGCCGCTCCCGCGCCCACCGCCGTCTTGCCGTCCGTCCCCTGGGAGTGGCCCAGGGCGGTGAGGGCGGCGCCGAGCGCGGCCAGTGCGGCGCCGATGGTGTTGCGCACCACCAGGCCGCGCGCGGACGCCGGGGCGTGGACGCTGCTCATCGCCGCCACCGGCGGGATCTTCGCGGCCCGGCGGGCGGGCAGCCAGGCGGCGAGTACGGTGACCAGCACGCCGACGGCCGCCGCGGTGGCGACCGTGCTGCCGGAGACGATCAGGGGGCCGTCCGGCAGCATGTTGCCGGCGGACTCCAGCGCGGCGCGCATGCCCACCGCGATGCCGATGCCGGCCAGCAGGCCGGTCGCCGCGGCGACCGCGCCGACCACGAGGGCCTCCAGGAGCACCGAGCGGGTCACCTGGCGGCGGGTGGCCCCCACGGCGCGCAGCAGGGCGAGCTCCCGGGTGCGCTGGGCGACGAGCATGGTGAAGGTGTTGGCGATGATGAAGACGCCGACGAACAGGGAGATCCCGGCGAAGGTCAGCAGCGCCGTGTTCATGCCGGTCGTCTGGTCCGCGATCATCCGCGCCTGGTCGCGGGCGGCCTCCCCGCCGGTGGTGGACACGGCGTCCTCGGGGAGGACCCGGTCGATCCGCTTCTCCAGCGCGGTCTGGGAGGTGCCCGGGGCGGCCTTGACGTCGATCGACTGGTACTGGCCGGGGGCGGTGAACAGTTTCTCGGCGGTGGCCCCGTCGAAGAGGAGCAGGGTGCCGCCGGCCGCGACGTTGCCGTCGTCGGTGTCGAAGACGCCGACCAGCTTCTTCTCCAGCACCGGGCCGTCGACGGAGAGCCGAAGGGTGTCGCCGACGCGGAACCCGGCCCGCTGCGCGGTGAGGCGGTCCACGGCGACCTCGCCGGCCGTCCTGGGTCCCCGGCCCTCGGTCATCGGGTGGCGGGGGTCCTCGCCGCCGGGGCCGGGGGAGTGGTTGGCGCCCGTGGTGGACCAGCCGTTGCCGAGCAGTTCGCCGTCCTTGCCGGACAGGGCGGCGAGCCCGGAGGCGGTGCCGGTCGCGGAGGCGGCGCCGGGCAGGTCGCGGACCTGCTCGAGCAGGTCCCGGGTCAGGGGCTTCGAGGGGTCGGACGGCTCGATCCGGACCGAGACGTCCGTAAGGCTCTTGACGGCGCTCTTTCGGAAGGCTTCGCCGGCGGTGTCGGTGAACACGAGCGTGCCGGAGACGAAGGCGACGCCGAGCATGACGGCGAGGACCGTCATCAGCAGTCTGGCCTTGTGCGCGAGCACGTTGCGCAGGGCGGTGCGGAACATGGGTGTCAGTCCTGGTGAAGGTGCGTGCGGGACGGTGGGACGAGGGGGCGTCGGGGCCGCCGGGGCCGCCGGGGTGTGCCGGGGCTGCTGCGGGTCCGGTCCGCGGGTCAGTTGGTGCGGCCCCTGGCCTCGAACTGCTTCATGCGGTCGAGCACGCCGTCGGCGGTGGGCCCGTGCAGTTCGTCGACGATCCGGCCGTCGGCGAGGAAGATCACCCGGTCCGCGTAGGAGGCGGCCACGGGGTCGTGGGTGACCATGACGACGGTCTGGCCCAGTTCGCGCACGGAGCCGCGCAGGAAGCCGAGGACCTCGGCGCCGGAGCGGGAGTCGAGGTTGCCGGTGGGTTCGTCGGCGAAGACGATGTCGGGGCGGGAGGCGAGGGCGCGGGCCACTGCCACGCGCTGCTGCTGGCCGCCGGACAGCTGCGAGGGCCGGTGCGACAGCCGTCCGGACAGTCCGACGGTGGCGATCACCCGTTCCAGCCACGCGGCGTCGGGCTTCCGCCCGGCGATGTCCATCGGCAGGGTGATGTTCTCGGCCGCGGTGAGCGTCGGCAGCAGGTTGAACGCCTGGAAGACGAAGCCGATCCGGTCCCGGCGCAGCCGGGTGAGCTGCTTGTCCTTGAGCGAGGCCAGTTCCACGTCGCCGATCCGCACGGAGCCGGAGGAGAAGGAGTCCAGGCCGGCCATGCAGTGCATGAGGGTGGACTTGCCGGAGCCGGAGGGCCCCATGATCGCGGTGAACCGGCCCGCGTGGAAGTCGACGCTGACGTTGTCGAGGGCGACCACCCTGGTCTCCCCGCTGCCGTAGACCTTGCTCAGGCCGGTTGCTCGGGCCGCCGCGACTGCGGTCGTGCCGGGGGCGTGGGAGGGGACGGCGGTGCTGCTGGTGGTCACGGGGGACTGCTCCTGACGGGGTACCAAAGGGACGTCCCCATGCTTTCGCCGACCCCTCCCCCGGGGCATCGGCCGCTGCTCCGGTTCCGGGGACGGCCTGCGGGCGGACACGGCGCGCCGGAGTCATACCTGGGGCTGACGCCCCCCTCTTCCGGAAGTCGGGGGGATGCCGGGGTCGGACCCCGAGGCCGCCCGTGGGGCGGGGAGGGCGATTTCGCGTCATTTGCCGCGGGGGCGGTGCGCGGTGCGGGAGCGGCGGGGGAGGCGCGGGGGGCCAGTTCCGGGTGTGTGCGGTCTTCCGGCGGCGTGGCCTGAATCAGCGTCAGGTCCTCATGAAATAAGACAACCTGGCGCCGAACGTGGGGTGTTGGGGTGGTCCGGCGGGCTAGGCTCGGCGTGCCCCCTGGGGCGGCCGCGGGCTTCGCCGCGTGCCGTTCGGTCCCCTGCCCGGATGGTGGAATGCAGACACGGCGAGCTTAAACCTCGCTGGCCTTCGCGGGCCGTGCGGGTTCGAGTCCCGCTCCGGGCACTGCGGCAGGCAGAGCGCAGGCAGCGCAGAGGGGGCACTCGCCGGCCGGACCCCGGTTTCGCCCTCTCCGTCCGTGGAAGATCCTCCCCTGGCACGAGCCATTTCTTTTGCCTACGCATTACTCTTGGCTCAACGCTGCAACGTGCAGCTCTTGGAGGAGTGAGATGAGGAGCAGCAACCCGGTCTTCTCGCGGCGGGGCTTCAGCCGCGACGACAACGCCTACGCGGGGTTCAACGCCCAGCAGCAGCCGGCCGGCAACCCGTACGCCGCCCAGCAGCCGGGCGGGAACCCCTACGCGCAGGGGCCGGTGGCCGGCAACCCCTACGCCGCCCAGCAGCCCCTCACCCCCGATCAGATGCAGCAGATGTACCAGGCCCCGTCCGCGGGCCCGGTGCAGACCGGTCGGATGACCATCGACGACGTCGTCATGCGCACCGCGACGACGCTCGGTCTGGTGATCGTCGGCGCGGTCGTGGGCTGGTTCGTCCTGCCCGTCAGCGAGCAGAGCTACGGCATCGCCGTCGGCGCCGCCCTGGCGGCGATGGTGCTGGCCCTGTGGCAGTCCTTCGCCCGCAAGCCGATGCCCGCGGTGATCCTGGCCTACGCGGCCCTCGAGGGCGTCTTCCTGGGCGTGCTCAGCAAGCTGTTCAACTACCAGTTCCCCGGCGCCCCGGTGCAGGCCGTCCTGGGCACCATGGCGGTCTTCGTGGCCATGCTGATCGCCTACAAGACCAGGCTGATCCGGGTGAACCGCCGGTTCGTCGGCGTCGTCATGGCCGCGGCCATGGGCTTCGTCCTGCTGATGGCGGTCAACCTGCTCTTCGCCGTCTTCGGCGGCGGCGACGGCCTGGGCCTGCGCTCGGGCGCCCTGGGCATCGTCTTCGGCATCATCGGCGTCGTCCTGGGCGCAGCCTTCCTGGCGATGGACTTCAAGCAGGTCGAGGACGGCGTGCAGTACGGCGCCCCGCGCAACGAGGCGTGGCTGGCGGCCTTCGGCCTGACCCTCACCCTGGTGTGGATCTACCTGGAGCTGCTGCGCCTGATCTCGATCCTGCGCGGCGACGACTGACCCACGCCCGCACGGGCGGCCGCCGGGGCCCGCGGAAGCGCACAGCTTCCGCGGGCCCCGGCCCTTTTTCCGGCGTGTGCGCGCACTACGCTCGTCGCATGACCGACTGCACGCCCCTGCTGGACGCCGTCGACCGGATCGCCGACCGCTTCCGCTCCCTCCCGCAGAGCAGGCTGCTCGCCGCGGCGGACGGGGGCGGCGCGAGCAGGGCCGCCCTCGGACTGGAACTCGCCCGCACGCTGGCCGCCTCGGCCCAGCGGGAGGAGTTCCCGGGGGCCGAGCCCCGGCGGATCCCGGACCTGGGCGTGTTCGCGATCGGCGACCAGATCGCGGTGGCCGGCCACGACCTCGCCGCGGCGCTCGCGGCCGGCGGCGGCCGCGAGGGTGCGTCGCCGGGAGAGGCGTCCCGGGAGGACGTGCTCCAGGAGGCGCTGCGGGCCGTCGCGGAGACGACCCGGCGCTGCGGACTGTGAACCGCTGCGGACTGTGAACCGCCGCGAACGGTGAACCGCCGCGGACGGTGAACGGAACGGGCCGCGCCCGGTGGGGGCGCGGCCGCGTCGGCACCGGGCACGGCCCGGGCGGGTGCGGGAAGGCCTTTCCCGGCCCCGGTGGGCCTCAGAAGGAGGCGACCACCCGGTCGGCGAGGACGTAGACGTTCTCGCCGACCTCGTCGCTTCCGTCGCTCCCGCCGCCGAGGTCGAAGGTGAGCGCGTACGCGCCGCCGACGGCCGAGCCGCCGAGCAGCACGGGCGAGCCGCCGGCCCGCAGCGACTCGATCAGCCGACCGGTCGCACGGCTGTCGCCGGGGGTCAGGCACAGGGTGGTGCCGTCCTCGAAGGCGTACACGTCCAGGGTGCCGAGCGGGCCGGGGCGGACGTCGGTCAGCGGGATGCGCTCCTCGGCCAGCAGGGCCATGCGCTCGGTGGTGCCGGCCGGGTCGGCGACGGTGGGGGAGGGGACGAAGTCCGGGTCGGAGGGGTGGCTGCGTCCCGCCGGGCGGCCGGCCACGGCCTCGCCGGCGGCCGCGCGCAGGGCCTCCCCCAGCCACTCCTCGGAGTCGCGGGCCGGGTCGGCGCCGTCCGGGCCGTCATCGAGGCCGACCAGGTCGGCCGGGCGGGGCCGGAACGGCGACAGCTCCACGTCCGTGCGGCCGTCGAGGAGGGGGGCGTCCGCGGCCTCGCGGGCCTCCTGGGCGGCCCAGAAGGCCCGGGCCTCGGCGAGTTCGCGCTCCCGTTCGTCGGCCAGCGCGGCTGCCACGGCGGTGCGTATCGCGTCGGAGTCGGCGGCGGAGCGGGCGGCGGGGATGCGTCCGGCGCCGGCCAGGGCCAGCTCGGCGCGGAGCGCGGCGATCTCGCGCCGGGTCCCGCGGAGGCCGGCCAGCGCGCAGGCGCCCGCGCCGACGGCGGCACCGGTGAGGAGCAGCAGCGGGACGAGGACGGTAGCGGTCACGGGGTCTCTCCTGACGATCAGCCTTCGCACGAAGGACAGACGTGTCCCTACAGGCTGCCTCAGAATCCATGGCGCAGTCAGTGTGCTACGTCACGAAAGGGGTGTTTGTCCTTTTCGTGACTCACTCGTGTCCCTGCCCTGACCTGGGAAAAGACGAAACCCCCGGGACGTAAATCACATCCCGGGGGTGTTTACCGTCCGTGAGGGACGGGTACTGCGAGCGTCAGCTCAGGCGCTCGACGACCATCGCCATGCCCTGGCCGCCGCCCACGCACATCGTCTCCAGGCCGAACTGCTTGTCGTGCCACTGGAGGGAGTTGATCAGGGTGGTGGTGATCCGGGCGCCGGTCATGCCGAACGGGTGGCCGACCGCGATGGCGCCGCCGTTGACGTTCAGCCGGTCGATGTCGATGCCCAGGTCGCGGTAGGACGGGATGACCTGGGCGGCGAACGCCTCGTTGATCTCGACCAGGTCGATGTCGCCGATGCTCAGCCCGGCGCGCTTCAGCGCCTGCTTGGAGGCCTCGACCGGGCCGTAGCCCATGATCTCGGGGGACAGGCCGGACACGCCGGTGGAGACGATCCGGGCGAGCGGGGTGAGGCCGAGCTCGCGGGCCTTGGTGTCGGACATGATCACCAGGGCGGCGGCGCCGTCGTTGAGGGGGCAGCAGTTGCCCGCGGTGACGGTGCCGTCGGGGCGGAAGACCGGCTTCAGGCCGGAGACGCCGTCCAGCGTCACGCCCGCGCGCGGGCCGTCGTCCTTGCTGACCACGGTGCCGTCCGGGGTGGTGACCGGGGTGATCTCCCGCTCCCAGAAGCCGTCGGCGATGGCCTTCTCGGCCAGGTTCTGCGAGCGGACGGCGAACTCGTCCTGCTCGGCGCGGGTGACGCCCTTGAGCGCGGCCAGGTTCTCGGCGGTCTGGCCCATGGCGATGTAGACGTCCGGGAGCAGGCCGTCCTCGCGCGGGTCGTGCCACTCGCCGCCGCCGTTCTCGGCGCGGGACTGGGTGCGGGCCTGCGCGTCGGCGAACAGCGGGTTCATGGTGCCCGGCATGCCGTCGGAGGTGCCGTTGACCTGGCGGGAGACGGTCTCCACGCCGGCCGAGATGAAGACGTCGCCCTCGCCCGCCTTGATCGCGTGCAGCGCCATGCGGGTGGTCTGCAGCGAGGAGGAGCAGTAGCGGGTGATGGTGCAGCCCGGCAGGTGGTCCATGCCGGCCTGCACGGCCACCACGCGGCCCAGGTTGTGGCCCTGCTCGCCGCCGGGCAGGCCGCAGCCCAGCATCAGGTCGTCGATGTCGCGCGGGTCGAGCGCCGGCACCTTCTCCAGGGCCGCCTTGACGATCGCGACGGTCAGGTCGTCGGGCCGCACGTCCTTGAGCGAGCCTTTGAAGGCGCGCCCGATCGGGGAGCGGGCGGCAGAGACGATCACGGCTTCGGGCATCGAAACTCCTCGGGTACGGCAAGGCTTTGCTGCAGCAAGGCTCGGCAGCACGAAGTTACCCATACGTAACGGTGTGCGTCACGGCCCGGGGACTGTGACGCGAGACTCTTTTCTAAGCATGCGCTCAGTCGGGTGGTCCGGCAATCACCGTTCCCGTGCCGGACCGCCCGCCCGGATCGCCGGCCGCCTCCCCCTCCACCTCCCCCTCCGTGGCCCCCCGCACGCCACCCGGCCCGGTTTCCTCCGGCCCGGTCTCCTCGGGGAGGCGCCGCCTGCGGCGGAACTTCAGCAGGGCCCAGCGGGCCGGGGGGCGGCCCGTCGACGTCGGCGGCGCCGGGGTGACCTCGGTGCCGCCCTCGGCCGCCGCCTGCACCGCGGCCTGCTCCACCGGCAGGATGCCCTCGCGGCGCGCCGCCTCCGGCCGCTCGTCCTCGGGCCACAGCCCCAGCGCGGCGCACAGCGTCGGCAGCACGGCCGTCGCCGCGGTGGCGTAGCCCTCCGCGGAGGGGTGGTAGTTGTCCGGGCCGAACAGCTCCGCCGGGTTGGCCGTGAACTCCGGGCCCAGCAGGTTGCCCAGCGACACCGTCCGCCCGCCCTGCTCCACCACGGCGACCGTCTGCGCCGCCGCCAGCTGCCGGCTCAGCCGCCGCGCCACCCAGCGCAGCGGCTGGTGGACCGGCTCCACCGAGCCCAGGTCGGGGCAGGTGCCGACCACCACCTCGCAGCCGGCCGCCCGCAGCTGCCGCACCGCGTCCGCCAGCAGCCGCACCGACCTCGCGGGCGGCACCCGGTCGGTGACGTCGTTGGCCCCGACAATCACCACCACCACGTCCGGGGGCGGCCCGGGACGGTCCAGCAGCACCCCGGCCTGCCGGTCCAGGTCGTCCGACCGGGCCCCCGGCAGCGCCACGTTCACCAGGTCCACCGGCCGCTCGGCGACCGCGGCCAGCCCCTGTGCCAGCCGCGCCCCCGGGGTCTGCCCGGCCAGCGCCACGCCCTGCCCGGCGGCGGTGGAGTCCCCGAGGACGCCCAGTAACAGCGGCCGGGCGCCGTCCGCGGCGAAGTCGGATCCGTAGCGGCCGTCCGCGAAGGGCGGCTCCTCCTCCCACCAGCCGACCGTCCGGCGCGCCAGCCGGGCCTCGGTCAGCAGCACGCCGACCGCCATCCCGCCCAGCAGCCCCACGCCCCCGCCGCCGTACGCCGCCACCGCCGCGATCCGCCGCACCCTCCGTGCCCTGGACGTCGAAGACATCGGAGCAGTCACCCCCCTGCAGGGACGCCGGGGCCGTCCCGGGCCGTCCGTATCGGCTTGCCCGTATCGCGGCCGCCTGCAACGCCCCCGGCCGCCTGGGGTGCTCCCGCCCCGCTCACCCGGGCCCGCGATTCCCGCGGGCCCGCCGGGAACCCTCCGGACGGCCATAGAGTTGGGGCCGTATCCAACGGAAGACCCCGGAGGCGTCGTGCAGTACCACGACTCGATGATCGACCTGGTGGGCAACACCCCGCTCGTCAGGCTCAACAAGGTGACCGAAGGCATTCAGGCGACGGTCCTGGCCAAGGTCGAGTACTTCAACCCCGGCGGTTCGGTGAAGGACCGGATCGCCCTGCGGATGATCGAGGCCGCGGAGGAGTCCGGTGCGCTGAAGCCCGGAGGCACGATCGTCGAGCCGACCTCCGGCAACACCGGCGTGGGCCTGGCCATCGTGGCGCAGCAGAAGGGCTACCGCTGCATCTTCGTCTGCCCGGACAAGGTCTCCACGGACAAGATCAACGTGCTGCGGGCCTACGGCGCCGAGGTCGTCGTCTGCCCCACCGCGGTCGACCCCGAGCACCCCGACTCCTACTACAACGTCTCCGACCGCCTGGTCCGCGAGACCCCCGGGGCCTGGAAGCCGGACCAGTACTCCAACCCCAACAACCCCCTCTCGCACTACCACTCCACCGGCCCCGAGCTGTGGGAGCAGACCGAGGGGCGGATCACCCACTTCGTGGCCGGCATCGGCACCGGAGGCACCATCTCCGGCACCGGCCGCTACCTCAAGGAGGTCTCCGACGGGCGGGTGCGCATCGTCGGCGCCGACCCCGAGGGCTCGGTGTACTCCGGAGGCACCGGCCGCCCGTACCTGGTCGAGGGCGTCGGCGAGGACTTCTGGCCGAGCGCCTACGACCGCACGGTGACCGACGAGATCGTCGCCGTCTCGGACAAGGACTCCTTCCGGATGACGCGCCGCCTCGCCAAGGAGGAGGGCCTGCTGGTCGGCGGCTCCTGCGGCATGGCCGTGGTCGCCGCCCTGCGCGTCGCCGAGCGGCTCGGGCCGGACGACGTGGTGGTCGTGCTGCTGCCGGACAGCGGCCGCGGCTACCTGTCCAAGATCTTCAACGACGAGTGGATGGCCGACTACGGCTTCCTCGGCGAGGGCGGCCAGGACCTCGTCGGCGACGTCCTGGCCCGCAAGGAGCACGGCGGCATCCCGCAGCTGGTCCACATGCACCCCGAGGAGACCGTCGGCGAGGCGATCGAGGTGCTGCGCGAGTACGGCGTCTCCCAGATGCCGGTCGTCAAGCCCGGCGCGGGCCACCCGGACGTGATGGCCGCCGAGGTCGTCGGCTCGGTCGTCGAGCGCGACCTGCTGGACGCGCTGTTCGCCAAGCGGGCCGCGCTGACCGACCCGCTGGAGAAGCACATGAGCGCGCCGCTGCCGCACGTGGGCTCCGGCGAGCCGGTGGCCGACCTGATGGCCGTCCTCGGCGACGCCGACGCGGCGATCGTGCTGGTCGAGGGCAAGCCGACCGGTGTGGTCAGCCGCCAGGACCTGCTGTCCTACCTGGCGGGGACGACGGACCGCTGATACCGCTACGCCGCCGTCACGCGGCCGCAGCACGCCCTTAACACGGGACCGGCACAGTGGTCGGTGTCGGCACGGCAGGAGCCCCGCACGGGGACCGGCCGTGCGGCACCGAGTACGGCGACAAGGAACCTCCGGAGCGGCTCCCGGACCTCCTGATCGCCCGGACGCGGCGGCCCCGGCCCGACCGGCCCGCCGCATCCCCCGCGGGGACCGCCGCCGTCCCGCCCCGGCGCGAGCCGGGGTGCGGCGGTCCCCGCCCGAACCCCCCTCCGCCCCCGGCCCGGGTCCGCCCGGTCCGGGGGCGTGCGCATTCGCCGGGCCCGTGTGCGCCGCCGGGGCGCGGTGCGGGAGCATGATGGTGCCGCGGCCGGCACGGGGCCGGAGCCGGCGCCCGCCCGGTGCCCGTCCTCCCGGCCGCTCGGCCCGCAGCGGCCCCGACGACCCCGGTGGCCCCGGAGTTCCGGTGGTCCCGGAACCCCGGAGCCCGCGGTGCCGTTCCGGCCGCGAACCGCGGCCGCGGCCGTGCCGCGAACCCCGGCGGGAGCCGGCTTCTCCATCGACGGAACGACGGAACGACGGAACGACGGAAGGACCCAGCCGTGCCCCTGCTCCCCGCCCTCACCGCCCCGGGGACCGCCGGCCTGCCCGGCGGGGACTCGCCCGACGCGCTCCGCGTCGCGGACCGCGCGCTCTCCCGCGAGGAGCTGCTCGGCGCCGCCGGCGCGGTGGCCGCCCGCATCGCGGGCGCGCCGGCGGTCGCCGTGCACGCCCTCCCCACCGCGCAGACCGTGGCGGCGGTCGTCGGCGGCCTGCTGGCGGGCGTCCCCGTGGTGCCCCTGCCCCCGGACTCCGGGCCGGCCGAGCGCGGCCACGTGCTGCGCGACTCCGGCGCGGCCCTGCTGCTCACCGGCGACCCCGGCGCGCTGCCGGAGGCGGACGGGGCGCCGGGCGGGGTGCCGGGCGTCGAGGTGGTCCCGGTCGGCACGGCGGACCGGGCGCCGGCCTCCGCCGTCCTCCCGGCCGAGCCCGGCGACGGCGCCACCGCCCTCGTCCTCTACACCTCCGGGACCACCGGGGCGCCCAAGGGCGTGCCGATCACCCGGCGGGCGGTCGCCGCCGGCCTGGACGGCCTCGCCGACGCCTGGGACTGGACGGCCGAGGACACCCTCGTGCACGGCCTCCCGCTCTTCCACGTCCACGGGCTCGTCCTCGGCGTGCTGGGCGCCCTGCGCACCGGGAGCCGGCTGGTGCACACCGGCCGCCCCACCCCGCAGGCCTACGCCGCCGCGGGCGGGAGCCTGTACTTCGGCGTGCCCACGGTGTGGTCCCGGGTCGCCGCCGACCCGGCCTCGGCCGCCGCCCTGCGCGGCGCCCGGCTGCTGGTCTCCGGCAGCGCGGCGCTGCCCGCCCCGGTCTTCCGCGACATCGAGCGGCTCACCGGCTCCCGGCCCGTCGAGCGGTACGGGATGACCGAGACCCTGATCACCGTCAGCGCCAGGGCCGACGGGCGGCGCAGCCCCGGCGCCGTGGGCCTGCCGCTGCCCGGCACCTCCACCCGCCTGGCCGGGGAGGACGGCTCCCCGGTCCCGCACGACGGCGCCACCGTCGGCGAGCTCCAGGTGACCGGCCCGACGGTCTTCGACGGCTACCTCGGCCGCCCCGACGCCACCGCCGCCTCCTTCACCGACGACGGCTGGTTCCGCACCGGCGACATGGCGGTGATCGAGCCGGACGGCACGCACCGCATCGTCGGCCGGGCCTCCACCGACCTGATCAAGAGCGGCGGCTACCGCATCGGCGCGGGAGAGGTGGAGAACGCGCTCCTGGACCACCCGGCGGTCCGCGAGGCGGCGGTCGTCGGCGCGCCGCACGAGGACCTCGGCCAGGAGGTCGTGGCGTACGTCGTGGCCGACGGGGTGACCGAGGCCGACCTGGTCGGCTTCGTCGCGGGCCACCTGTCCGTCCACAAGCGCCCGCGCAGGATCCGGTTCCTCGACGCCCTCCCGCGCAACGCCATGGGCAAGCCGCAGAAGAAGCTGCTGCCCCCGCTCTGACCTCCCCGCCGCCCCGGCCCCGCCCCGGCCGCCCCGTGCCGGCGGGGCCCGGAGGCCGCACCGGTGATCGGCGCGGCGGTCTACAGTCATGCAGAGGACAGGAGGGCGCGATGGCGAACAACGACGCACCGGAGGGCGCCCCCGCACCGGAGGGCGGGCCCGGGACGGCGGTCGGGCCCGGGACGGCGGTCGGCACCGCCTTCGCGCCGGGCACCGGGCCGGGCGCGGGACCGGAGGCGGGGCCGGGCGCCGGGCCGGGCGCCGCACCGGGGTCCGAGCCCGCGGCCGCCCGCCTGCTGCGGCTGTTCGAGGGGCACCGGCTGACCCCCACCCAGCGCCGCATCGCCCACTGCCTGGTGCGGCGGGCCGCCGACGCGCCGTTCCTGTCCAGCGTGGAACTGGCCGAGCTGGCCGGGGTCAGCCAGCCGTCGGTGACCAGGTTCGCCGTCGCCCTGGGCTTCGACGGCTACCCGGCCCTGCGCCGCCATCTGCGCGAGGTCACCCCCTCCGGGCGGGGGCCGGCCGCCCCCCGGGTCAACGAGTACCAGCAGGCGGTGCAGGCCGAGATCGAGAACCTCAGGCACCTGGCCGCGCTCCTCGCCGACCCCGCCCCCGTGGCCCGGGCCGGCCGCCTGCTCGCCGCCTCCCGGCCGCTGCCCGTCCTGGGCCTGCGGGCGGCCGGGCCGCAGGCCCGCGGCTTCGCCTACTTCGCAGCCAAGGTCCACCCGGACGTCCGCCTCCTCGACGAGGGCGGCACGATGCTGGCCGACCGCATCGACGCGGCGGCGCGCGCCGGGGCGTCCGCCCTGCTGTGCTTCGCGCTGCCCCGCCACCCCCGGGAGGTCGTCGAGGCCCTGGAGTACGCGCAGGCGGCCGGCCTGACGGTGATCACGGTCGCGGACAGCGCGTTCGCCCCCGTGGCCGGCCACTCCGACCTGCTGCTCCCGGCGGCGGTCGGCACCGGCCTGGTCTTCGACACCGCGTGCGCGCCGATGATGCTCGGGCGGGTGCTGCTGGAGTCGATGTGCGACGGGATCCCCGACGCCCAGGCGCGCCTGGAGGAGTTCGACGCGCGCGCGGCGGCCCGCGGCCTCTTCGCGGACTGAGCGGCCGTCACCGCGCCCGTGCCGCCGGGCGGGCCCGTGCGCCGCGTCCGTCCCCCGCGCCGTGTGCGTCCCCCGCGCCGCGTCGGTTCCGCGGGTCCGGGGACTCCCGTGCGAACCCCGCCGGGCCGTGACTACCATCCGGGCACCGGATCGATGACAGGGAGGTTCGTGGTGGTTCGCGGGGCGTACGCGCTGAGCCGGGTGGCGGTACTGGTGAGGACCTCGGGCACGTGGCTGTGGTGGACGGGGCTGGCGGCCGCCGCGGCCGGCGCGGCGGTGCCCGGCCTGACGGGGCGCCGGATCGGGCTGTTCGCGGGGCTGGCCCTGTTCGTGGTGGGTGCGGCCGTCTCCTTCCTCGTGCGGCAGGGCCGCTACCGGAGGCTGGCGGAGGAGGCGGTGAAGGTGCCGAAGGCGCCGGGCGCCGTCGTCCTGCAGGACCGCGCGGTCACCGCGCGGCTGTGGCTGCGCTCCCGGCGCCGGTGGCTGCTGCTCGCCCTCGTCGCGGCGGTCGCCTCGTCGTTCCTGGTACCGGTGGCCGCGGGGCTGCTGCTTGCCGGGCTCGGCGCCGGGCTGCGGTTCAAGGCGGCCCGCCTCGGCCGCCTGGAGAGCGAGCACGAGGTGCTGCTGTGGGTGCGCCCGGAGCAGGTGCGCCGCGGCCCGGCGGGCAAGGACGTCACCGGCTACGAGACCACCGGTGTCCGCGCCGGCGACGCCCGTCCGGGCGGCGCGAGGCGGTGAGCGGTCCCGCCCGCGCCGCCCGGCCCGGGCGGGAGCCCCTGCCGCCGCCCCGCTCGCCCTGCTCGTCCCGCTCTCAGGCGTGGGAGAGGGCGAAGGAGGTCAGGAACCCGGCGACGGTGATCAGGCCCATTGCCAGGTGGGTGTCCTCGAAGGCCTCGGGAATCATGGTGTCGGCGATCATGGCCAGGATCGCGCCCGCGGCGACGGCGGTCACCGCGGCGACCACGCTGTCGGGGAACCCGCCGACGACGGTGTAGCCGAGGACGGCCGAGACCGTGCTCGCCGCCGCGATGGCCCCCCACACCCCGAAGACGTAGCCCGCACTGCGGCCGGAGTTGCGCATGCCGGCCGAACTGGACAGCCCCTCGGGCACGTTGCTGATGAAGACGGCGGCCACGGTGACCGTGCTGACGGCCCCGCCGTCCAGCAGGCTCACCCCGATGACCGCCGACTCGGGAACACCGTCGAGCAGCGCCCCCAGGGCCAGGGCCAGGCCGGACCCGGCCTTCTGCGACTCCGAGGGCTGGCGCCGCTCGTCCATGTGCCCGGAGCGCTTGCGGTGCCGCGCCCCGCGCCGCGACAGGGCGATGTTGCCCACCGTGTAGGCGAGCGCGCCCACGACCGTGCCGACAACCGCCGGCAGCATCCCGGCCTGTCTGTACGCCTCGCCGACCAGTTCGAAGGAGACCGCGGAGAGCAGCACCCCGGCGCCGAAGGCCATCACCGAGGCGATCAGCAGCCGGGGGACGCGCAGGAAGTAGCCGAGCCCCGCGCCGATCAGCAGCGCGGAGCCGGCCACCAGGCCCCAGAGCCCCGCCTGCACCGTTTCGCCCACGGGGCCCCGGCTACCCGGTGCGCCGCGCTGTATTCCCCGGGTCACGGCGGCCGGTGCGCCCCTGCCGGGCCGGGTTCAGCCCTGCCCGGTCCGCCCGGCGCCCTCCGTACCCGCCGCGCCCCCCGCGCCCTCCGTGCGTTCGGCGTCCTCCGCGCGTTCGGCGCGGCGCAGGAACAGCCGGTTGACGCCCCACAGGGCGATGCCGACGACCAGCAGGATCCCGGCGCGGACGTAGACGTCGGCGGAGCGCTCGGCCAGGGGGCTGGCCAGGACCAGGCTGGTGATCGCGCCGAGGACGGGCAGCGCGGTGGGGGTGCGGAAGTGCTCGTGCCCGACCCGGTCCCGGCGCAGCACGAGCACCGCGACGTTGACCACCGCGAAGACGCACAGCAGCAGGAACGACGTGGTGTCGCCCAGGCCCTCGATCTCGCCGGTGGAGACCAGCGCGACGGCCAGGAGCGCGGTGAAGACGATGCCGGCCACCGGCGTGCGGCGGTGGGGCAGCACCTTGCCCATGGCCTTGGGCAGGACGCGCTCGTTGGCCATCCCGTACACCAGGCGGGAGGCCATCATCATGTTGATCAGGGCCGAGTTGGTGACCGCGAACAGGGCGATGAGCGCGAACAGCGCGGGCGGGAAGACGGCCCCCGCGGCCTTGACGACCTCCAGCAGCGGGCCGGATGAGGCGGCCAGCGTCTCGTGGTCCACCAGGAGCGAGGAGACCACCGCGACGAGGACGTAGACGGTGCCGGTCAGGGCCACGCCGAGGAAGATCGCCCGGGGGAAGGTGCGGTGCGGGTCCTCGGTCTCCTCCGCCATGTTGACCGAGTCCTCGAAGCCGACGAAGGCGAAGAACGCCAGGGCGGTGGCGCCCAGCACGCCGGACAGGGCTGCCGTGCCGGTGCCCGAGGCCTGGAAGTCGGTGAGCCGGGACGGATCGCCCTCGCCGTGCAGGACCGCCCACGCGCCGAAGCCGAGGACGACGAGCAGGCCGGTCAGCTCGACCAGGGTGAGCACGACGTTGGCCTTCACCGACTCCGAGACGCCGCGCAGGTTGAGCGCCGCCAGGGCGAGGACGAACACGATCGCGACCAGGGTCGGCGGGAGGCTGACGAACTCGGCGAGGTAGTCGCCGGAGAAGGCCCGGGCTGCGGCGCTCGCGGACGACAGCCCGGAGCTCATCACCATGAAGGCCACGATGAAGGTCAGGAACGGGACCTTGAACGCCTTCTGGGTGTAGAGCGCGGCGCCCGCCGCCCGCGGGTACTTGCCGACCAGTTCGACGTAGCTGGCGGCGGTGAGGATCGCGACGAGGAAGCCGATCAGGAACGGCAGCCACAGGGCGCCGCCGACCTTTCCGGCGACCTTGCCGGTGGTGGCGTAGATGCCGGTTCCCAGGATGTCGCCGACCACGAAGAGGACGAGGAGCTTGGGCCCGATGACCCGCTTGAGCGGGGTCTGCACGACGGAGGAGGTCATGAGGGACGTGTATATCCCACCGGTGCGCCCCGGAAGGGCCGGACGGCGCCGGGCGGCGCCGGGGCAGCACGGGGACGGCACCGGGCGGCACCGGGACGGTACCGGGCGGCCACGCCGTGTTGACTGACCTTATTCACAAAGGGAGTATGTGAATGGATACTTCCATCCGGTCGAGCGAGAGGCAGCCTGCGATGCCAGGACCGCGTACCGTCCGCGCCCCCCGGGGCCCCGTGCCGAGCGCCCAGGGGTGGCCCCAGGAAGCCGCCCTGCGGATGCTGCAGAACAACCTCGACCCCGAGGTGGCCGAGCACCCCGACAAGCTCGTCGTCTACGGCGGCACGGGGAAGGCGGCGCGGGACTGGCCCTCCTTCGACGCGATGGTGCGCACCCTGCGCGGCCTGAGGGCGGACGAGACGATGCTCGTCCAGTCCGGCCGCCCCGTCGGGGTGATGACCACTCACGAATGGGCGCCGCGCGTGCTCATCGCCAACTCCAACCTCGTCGGCGACTGGGCCACCTGGGAGGAGTTCCGCCGCCTGGAGGCCCTCGGCCTGACCATGTACGGCCAGATGACGGCCGGCTCGTGGATCTACATCGGCACCCAGGGCATCCTGCAGGGCACCTACGAGACCTTCGCCGCCGTCGCCGCCAAGAGGTTCGGCGGCTCGCTCGCCGGCACGATCACCCTCACCGCCGGGCTCGGCGGCATGGGCGGCGCCCAGCCGCTGGCCGTCACCATGAACGGCGGCGTCGCGATCTGCATCGACTGCGACCCCAGCCGCATCGACCGCCGCATCGAGCACGCCTACCTCGACGTGAAGGCCCACTCCCTCGACCACGCCCTGAAGCTGGCCGTCGAGGCCCGCGACGCCCGCCGCCCCCTGTCGATCGGCGTGGAGGGCAACGCCGCCGACCTGGTGCCGCGTCTGCTCGCCTCCGGCGCGCCGATCGACGTCGTCACCGACCAGACCTCGGCCCACGACCCGCTCAGCTACCTGCCCCTGGGCGTCGACTTCGCCGACATGGCCGCCTACGCGGCCGAGAAGCCGGCCGAGTTCACCGAGCGGGCCCGCGAGTCCATGGCCCGTCACGTCGAGGCCATGGTCGGCTTCCAGGACGCCGGCGCCGAGGTCTTCGACTACGGCAACTCCATCCGCGGCGAGGCGAAGCTCGCCGGGTACGGGCGCGCCTTCGACTTCCCCGGGTTCGTCCCCGCCTACATCCGCCCGCTGTTCTGCGAGGGCAAGGGCCCCTTCCGGTGGGCCGCGCTCTCCGGCGACCCGGCCGACATCGCCAAGACCGACCGCGCCGTGCTCGACCTGTTCCCCGAGAACGAGTCCCTGGCCCGCTGGATCCGCCTCGCCGGCGAGAAGGTCCGCTTCCAGGGCCTGCCCGCCCGCATCTGCTGGCTCGGCTACGGCGAGCGCGACCGCGCCGGCGAGCGGTTCAACGACATGGTCGCGAGCGGTGAACTGGCCGCCCCGGTCGTCATCGGCCGCGACCACCTCGACTGCGGCTCCGTCGCCTCCCCCTACCGCGAGACCGAGGCCATGCTCGACGGCTCCGACGCCATCGCGGACTGGCCGCTGCTCAACGCCATGGTCAACGTCGCCTCCGGGGCCTCCTGGGTGTCGATCCACCACGGCGGCGGCGTCGGCATGGGACGCTCCCTGCACGCCGGCCAGGTCACCGTCGCCGACGGCACCGCGCTGGCCGGGGAGAAGATCCGCCGGGTGCTCACCAACGACCCGGGCATGGGCGTGATCCGCCACGTCGACGCCGGCTACGAGCGGGCCGAGCAGGTCGCCGCCGAACGCGGCGTCACCGTCCCCATGCGGCAGGGCCACCCGGAGGGGCAGCACCCCTCGGAGGGGCAGCACCGCCCCGAGGGGGAGGACGCGTGACCGCCGCCCCCCGCACCCCGGCCTCCTCGCAGGCCCCCGGGGCCGCCGCGGGCGCCGCCGCCGGGGCCGCCGCGGCCCCCGGGGGCGGCACGTGCGGCGCGGACAGCTTCCTCGCCATGTGGCGGGACCTGCTGCCGGTCGGCCGGCACGCCCCCTCCGGCGGCTACCGCCGCCACGCCTGGACGCAGGCCGACGCCGAGTGCCGGGCCTGGTTCGCCGAACAGGCCCGCGCCCGCGGCCTGGCGTACGAGACCGACCGCAACGGCAACCAGTGGGCCTGGCTCGGCGACCCGGAGGCGGGCGACGCGGTCGTCACCGGCTCCCACCTGGACTCCGTGCCCGACGGCGGCGCCTTCGACGGCCCCCTCGGCGTCGTCTCCTCCTTCGCGGCCCTCGACGAGCTGCGGGCCCGCGGCGCCCGCCCGCACCGCCCCCTGGCCGTCGCCAACTTCGGCGACGAGGAGGGCGCCCGCTTCGGACTCGCCTGCGTCGGCTCCCGCCTGACGGCCGGGGCGCTGACCCGCGAGCAGGCGCACGCCCTGCGCGACGCCGACGGCACCGGCTGGGCCCGGGCGGCGGAACGCGCGGGCCACGACCCGGACGCCGTCGGCCCCGACCCCGAACGGCTCGCCCGCATCGGCGCGTTCGTCGAACTGCACGTCGAACAGGGCCGCGCCCTGGACCTGCTGGACGCGCCCGTCGGCATCGCCTCGGCGATCTGGCCGCACGGCCGCTGGCGGTTCGACTTCCACGGCGAGGCCAACCACGCCGGCACCACCCGGCCCGCCGACCGCCGCGACCCGATGACGACCTACGCCGCGACCGTCCTGGCCGCCCGCGCCCTGACCGGCACCACCGGGGGACTGGCCACCTTCGGCAAGGTCGCCGTCGAACCCAACGGCGTCAACGCCATCCCCTCCCTGGTACGCGGCTGGCTCGACGGCCGCGCCGCCGACGAGGAAACCCTGGCCGCCCTGGTGGAGGGCGTCGGGCGCGCCGCCGCCGAGCACGCCGCGCGCGAGGGCGTGCGGGTGGACGTCACCCGCGAGTCCTTCACCCCGGTCGTGGAGTTCCGCCACGACCTGCGCGACCGGATCGCCGAGCTGCTCGACCCGGAGCGGCCCCGGTCCGTCCCCGTCCTGCCCACCGGCGCCGGCCACGACGCCGGCATCCTGTCCGCGGCGGTCCCCACCGCCATGCTGTTCGTGCGCAACCCCACCGGGGTCTCCCACTCCCCGGCCGAGACCGCAGCCGAGGACGACTGCCTCGCCGGGGTGGGCGCGCTCGCCGACGTACTGGAGGGCCTGGCATGCCGCTGACCGACCCGCCCCCGGGGCCCGGGGAACCCTCCCGGGCCCCCTCCGGGAGCACCCCGGCGGGCCTGCTGTGGCTGGAGCACGCCTGGCTGGGCGAGGCGGTCGAGGACGGCGTGCTGGTGGAGACCGGCGGCGGCCGGATCACCGCCGTCCGCACCGGCGTGCCCGCACCGCCCCCCGGAGCGGAGGCGCTGCGCGGCCTGACCCTGCCGGGCCTGGCCAACGCCCACAGCCACGCCTTCCACCGCGCCCTGCGCGGCACCACCCAGGCCGGCCGCGGCAGCTTCTGGACCTGGCGCGAGGTGATGTACGAGGTCGCCGACGCCCTCACCCCCGACACCTACTTCGAGCTCGCCAGGGCCGCCTACGCCGAGATGGCACTGGCCGGCATCACCTGTGTGGGCGAGTTCCACTACCTTCACCACAACCCCGGCGGAACCCCCTACGACGACCCCAACGCCATGGGCCGGGCGCTGGTCGCAGCCGCTGCCGAGGCCGGGATCCGCATCACCCTCCTGGACACCGCCTACCTCTCCTCCGGCTTCGGCGCCCCGCCCGCGGGGCCCCAGCGGCGCTTCAGCGACGGAACCGCCGACGCCTGGGCCGAACGGGTGAGCGCGATGGCGGACGCGGGCCCGCCGGGACCGGCCGCAGCCGGGGGGCCGGAGCACGCCCGCACCGGCGCGGCGATCCACTCCGTGCGCGCCGTCCCGGCCGGGCAGCTGACCGTGGTCGCGGACTGGGCCGCCGACCGGGACGCCCCGCTGCACGTGCACCTGTCCGAGCAGACCGCCGAGAACGACGCCTGCCTGGCCGCCCACGGGGTCACCCCCACCCGCCTGCTCGCCGACCGCGGCGCGCTGGGCCCGCGCACCACCGCCGTGCACGCCACCCACCTGACCGACGACGACGTCCGGCTGCTCGGCGCCTCCGGCACCGGGGTGTGCATGTGCCCCACCACCGAGCGCGACCTCGCCGACGGCATCGGCCCGGCACCCCGCCTCTCGGCCGCGGGCTGCCCGCTGAGCCTGGGCAGTGACAGCCACGCCGTCGTCGACCCCTTCGAGGAGGCGCGGGCGATGGAGATGGACGAGCGGCTGCGCACCCGCACCCGGGGCCACTGGACGGCGGCCCGCCTGCTGCGCGCCGCCACCGAGGACGGCCACGCCGCCCTCGGCCGCCCCGACGCCGGACGGATCGCGCCCGGCGCCCCGGCCGACCTGACCACGGTCGCCCTGGACACCGTCCGCACCGCCGGCCCGCCGCCGCGACTCGGCGCCCAGACGGCCGTCTTCGCCGCCACCGCCGCCGACGTGCGGCACGTGACGGTCGGCGGCCGCGCCGTCGTCCGCGACGGCGTCCACCTGCTGGTCCCCGACGTCCCCGCCGCCCTCGCCCGGGCGATCGCCGCAGTCCGCCCGGACTGACCCGCCCCTCCGCCGGGCGCGGGGGCCGCCCGGCCCCCGCACCCGGCGCGTCCGGCGCGTCCGGCAGCCCCGACCGTCCAGTACCTCCCGGACCGCCCCGGCCGCCCCCGACAGCCCTCGACCGCTCCCGACCGCTCCCGACCGCCCCGGCAGAACCGAGGACCCCGTGCCCGCCGCTTCCGTCCCCGCTCCCACCGCCCCGCACAGCGCCGCCCCGGCCACCCTCGTCACCAACATCGGCAGCCTGGCCACCAACGACCCCGCCCTCGGCGAGGGCCCGCTCGGCCTGCTCGCGGACGCCGCCGTCGTCCTCGACGGCGACCGGGTCGCCTGGGTGGGGCGGGCCGCCGACGCGCCCGCCGCCGACGCCGTCCACGACGCCGGCGGCCGCGCCGCCGTCCCCGGGTTCGTCGACTCCCACTCGCACCTGGTCTTCGCCGGCGACCGCACCGAGGAGTTCAGGGCCCGCATGTCCGGCCGCCCCTACGCGGCCGGCGGCATCCGCACCACCGTCGCCGCCACCCGGGCCGCCGGCGACGAGCAGCTGCACGCCACCGTCGCCCGCCACACCGCCGAGGCCCTGCGCCAGGGCACCACCGTCCTGGAGACCAAGTCCGGCTACGGCCTGACCGTCGAGGACGAGGCCCGCTCACTGCGCGTCGCCGCCGCCCACACCGACGAGGTCACCTACCTCGGCGCGCACGTCGTCCCGCCCGAGTACGAGGACGACCCGGCCGGCTACGTCGACCTGGTCACCGGGCCCATGCTGGACGCCTGCGCCCCCCACGCCCGCTGGGTGGACGTCTTCTGCGAGCGCGGGGCGTTCGACGGGGACCAGGCCCGCGCGGTGCTGACCGCCGGCGCCGCCCGCGGCCTGGTTCCGCGCGTGCACGCCAACCAGCTGCACCACGGGCCCGGCGTGCAGCTCGCGGTCGAGCTGGAGGCCGCCTCCGCCGACCACTGCACCCACCTCACCGACGCGGACGTCGACGCCCTGGCGAACGGCCGCACGGTCGCCACGCTGCTGCCCGGCGCCGAGTTCTCCACCCGCTCGCCCTACCCCGACGCCCGGCGCCTCCTCGACGCCGGCGCCACCGTCGCGCTGTCCACCGACTGCAACCCGGGCTCGTCCTACACCAGCTCCATGGCCTTCTGCATCGCCCTCGCGGTGCGGGAGATGCGCATGACCCCGGACGAGGCGCTGTGGTCGGCCACCGCGGGCGGCGCCGCGGCCCTGCGCCGCACCGACGTCGGACGGATCACCCCCGGCGCCCGCGCCGACCTGGTGCTCCTGGACGCCCCCTCGCACGTGCACCTCGCCTACCGGCCGGGCGTGCCGCTCGTCCACGGGGTGTGGAGGGCCGGCCGCCCCGTCTGACCCGCCCGGCGGGCGGAAAAGAGCCCGGCCCCCGGATCAGGGTCCGGGGGCCGGGCGGTGCGGCACGGTGTGCGCTGAGGCGGGGCGGGGAGGTCACTCCTCGACCAGCAGCCCCTTGCGCAGCTTGGCGAGGGTGCGGGAGAGCAGGCGGGAGACGTGCATCTGGGAGATGCCCAGCTCCTCGCCGATCTCCGACTGGGTCATGTTGCCGACGAACCGCAGCGACAGGATCTGCCGGTCGCGCGGCCCCAGCTCGGCGATGAGCGGCTTGAGGGACTCGATGTACTCGATGCCCTCCAGCCCGTGGTCCTCGTAGCCGATGCGGTCGGCCAGCGCGCCCTCGGAGTCGTCCTCCTCGGGCTGGGCGTCCAGCGAGCTGGCCGTGTAGGCGTTGCTGGCGGCCATGCCCTCGACGACCTCGTCCTGCCCGATGCCCAGGCGCTCGGCCAGCTCGGCCACGGTCGGGGAGCGGTCCAGCTGCTGCGCCAGCTCGTCACCGGCCTTGGCCAGGTCCAGCCGCAGCTCCTGCAGCCGGCGCGGCACGCGGACCGACCAGCTGGTGTCGCGGAAGAAGCGCTTGATCTCGCCCACGATGGTGGGCATCGCGAACGTGGGGAACTCCACGCCCCGGTCCATCTCGAACCGGTCGATCGCCTTGATCAGCCCGATGGTGCCGACCTGGACGATGTCCTCCATCGGCTCGCTGCGGGAACGGAAACGGGAAGCGGCGAACTTCACCAGTGCGAGGTTGAGCTCGACCAGGGTGTTGCGCACGTACGAGTACTCGTGCGTCCCTTCCTCGAGCGTCTCCAGACGCCGGAAGAGCGTCTTCGACAGCGCCCTCGCGTCCAGCGGCCCCACCTCGTCGTACGGGGGGATCTCGGGGAGGTCCAGCCCTTCGAGATCCGGTGTGTGCTGGGTGGCGGGGTCCGTCGACGACACCGCCTGTTCTGTACGGCGCGTTTCGTCGAGCTGGGGTGCCATGTTCTCCTCCCTCGGTTCCGGCAATAAGGCTGCCGTTGCCTGCGTACCTGATGTTTTTTGCGGCGCCTCCTGGCCGGCATTCGGGTTTGTGCGTTGTTCAACCCCTACCCCTTCCGTACTCCGCCCCGCAAGTTCGAACAGTGCGGTTCCGGCGGCCCCGGGGACGGAAACGAAACGGGGAAAGATCGAGAAGCAGGGCCGGGAAAAAGACGGTAAGGGGGGTTGACTACCGGTCGGGGGTGCACAGGGCGTATCGTTCGAGCGCGCAGTGGCACCGGACCAGGAGGGCGCATGGAACACGGGATCGCCGGTACGACCGGTCGCGACCGGCTGCACGTCGCGGTGCGGCGGCAGGCGGAGGCTGCCGTGGTCACGCCGGCCGGCGAGCTCGACCACCACACGGCCGACCTGCTGCGGGCACCGCTGGAGGACTGCGTCGAGGCGGGCTGCACCAAGCTCGTCGTCGACTGCTCGAGGCTGGACTTCTGCGACTCGACCGGCCTGAACGTCCTGCTCGGCGCCCGGCTGAAGTACGAGTCCGCGGGCGGCGCCGTCCACCTCGCCGGCATGCAGCCGGCGGTGGCCCGGGTCTTCGAGATCACCGGCGCCGAAGCAGTCTTCTCCATCCATGACACAGTCGACGAGGCCCTGTCCGGCAAGTAGGGCGGATCCCTCGCACTGCACGTGCGGAAGAGAGGTGGTGTTCCTCTCGTCCCGCAGGGCAGGAGACCCCTCGAAACCGTCGGAGATCGGTGAGGTGAAGCGCTGATGAGCACCACCCGGCCCTTCGTGCCGGACGACCGCGGCCCCGGCGCGGGCGACGCGGCCGTCGCCCCGGCCGGCCAGGTGCGCAGGCTGCTGCTCGCCGGGGCCAGCGGGATCGTTCCGCTGGCCCGTGACTTCACGAGGCAGGCCCTGCACGACTGGGGCTGGATGCCCGCCGCGACCCCGGAGCACCGGGCCGCGGCCGAGGACGTCCTGCTCGTCGTCTCGGAGCTCGTCACCAACGCGTGCCTGCACGCCGGTGGACCACAGGAGTTGAGGCTGCGTTGCGGGGACTCCTCGCTGCGCATGGAGATCTCCGACAACGGCGCCGGCACCCCGGCCCCGCGCAGCCCGCACCAGGCGGGCCGTCCGGGGGGCCACGGCATGTTCATCGTGCAGAGGCTGTGCCGCGACTGGGGCGTGGCCCCCAATCCCGACGGCCGCGGCAAGACCGTCTGGGCAGAACTGACCGCCCCGTAGGGCGGTTCTTTTACGGGCGTCCGGCGGCGTTCCGGCGGGTTCCCGCCCGCCGTGCCGACGGGGCGTCACCGCCGTACCGGAACACGCAGGGCGTCGGAGCGTCACCGCTCCGACGCCCTGCGTGCGCGCCGTGCGCCCGGGGGCCCGCCGTCCGTGGCGGGCCCCCGGGCGCACGTCACCTCACTTCACGTCGCCCATGAGGGCGCGCACCTTCCTGGAGCCGACCATGAAGGCGCCCCCGCCGAGCACCGCGAGCACGCCCCACAGGGTGTAGTAGGCGGCGTCGCCCATCGGCTCGTTCAGCTTGGTCGCCCAGCCGTTGAGCGCGTTGCCGGTGGCGGTGGCCATGAACCACAGGCCCATGATCTGGCTCGCGAACCGGGCCGGCGCCAGCTTGGTGGACAGCGACAGGCCCACCGGGGACAGGCACAGCTCACCGAGCGTCTGAACCAGGTACACGCCCAGCAGCCAGAAGACCGTGACCTTCCCGGTGTCGCTGCTCGCGGCGGCCGCGCCCGCCAGGCCCATCAGCCCGAACGACCCGCCGATGAGCAGCATCGCCAGGGCGAACTTGGTCACCGTCCCCGGCTCGCGGCCACGCCGGGCCAGGGCCACCCACAGCGAGGCGAACAGCGGGGCCAGGACCACGATGTAGACCGGGTTGACGGACTGCAGCCAGCTGGCCGGGAACTCCCAGCCGCCGACCGTGCGCTCGGTCTTGTCGGCCGCGAAGATGTTCAGCAGCGAACCGGACTGGTCGTAGATCATCCAGAACAGCACCGACGTGACGAAGAACCACATGAAGGCGCGCACCTTCGAGCGGTCCTCGTCGCCCAGGCCCGGGCTGCGGAACATCACGGCGAAGTACACGACCGGGATCGCGATGCCAAGCACCGGCATCACGTTGACGACGTGCTCGAGGGTGAAGGTGCCCAGCGCCACGTCGACGGCGATCGCGGCGGCCGCCACGCCCAGCCACAGGCCGGCCTTGCGCAGCATCCTGCCGCGCTCCTCGGGCGAGGCCGGGGTCGGGGGCACCCGGCCCACGTCGCCAAGGTGCCTGCCGCCGAGCGCGTACTGGACCACGGCCAGCGTCATGCCGACACCGGCGACGCCGAAGCCCAGGTGCCAGTTCACCTTCTCGCCCAGGGTGCCGACGACCAGCGGGGCGACGAGGGCGCCGAGGTTGATCGCCATGTAGAAGATGGTGAAGCCCGCGTCGCGGCGGGCCCCGTCGCTGCCCCGGTAGAGCCCGCCGACCATCGTGGAGATGTTCGGCTTGAGCAGGCCGGTGCCGAGGGCGATGACGAGCAGGCCGACGTAGAACGTCCACTCGGCGGGGATCGCCAGGATGTAGTGGCCCGCGGCGATCACGACGCCGCCGACCAGCACCGCCCTGCGCGCACCCCACAACCGGTCGGCGATCCACCCGCCGGGCATGGCGAGCATGTAGACGAGCGCGTTGTAGATGCCGTAGAGGGCCACCGCGGTGCTCTCGGCCATGCCGATGCCGCCGTCGGTGACGGCGGCGGTCAGGTACAACACGAGGATGCCGCGCATCCCGTACCAGCTGAAGCGCTCCCACATCTCGGTCATGAACAGGGTGGCCAGACCGCGTGGGTGGCCGAAGAAGGTCTTGCCGCCGCCAGGGGTCTCCTGTGGCTGGGCGTCCCTCGTCAGGCTGGAAGCCATGGTGGGTTTCCTCGTTGGTGCGCGACGTGCGCGTGGGGACGCACGCCCGGACGGCGGAGCCGGCACCGGCGCGGGGCAGACCCTCCCCGTGCCCGGGATCGGAAGGCGCGTGGCGCGCCGGGCCCGCCGCGCACCGGGATCCACACCCGCACGGCGGGTCCGGCCCGTGGGTCGACGACTGACTGGGCCGGAAGGACACCGGCCCGCACCTGAACAGAGCTTTTGTCCGGCGGTGAGGCCGAAGTCCCTGTTGGTGTGCTCATGGGCGTTCGAACACTTTACATGGATTCAACACCTACTCTGCCACCTCCGCTTTCCGGCGAAACCGGGACGAGGAGTGACGGAAATCACCCCGCCCCGCCGGGTGTTGTGACCGACCCCCTACACCCGGTCCCCGGCGGACTACCATCGCCCCATGACCCGAGTACTGCTCGCAGAGGACGATTCCTCCATCTCGGAACCGCTCGCCCGGGCCCTGCGCCGCGAGGGCTACGAGGTCGAGGTGCGCGAGGACGGCCCCACCGCACTGGAAACGGCCCTCGCGGGCGGAGTGGACCTGCTGGTGCTCGACCTGGGCCTGCCGGGCATGGACGGACTGGAGGTGGCCCGCCGCCTGCGGAGCGCCGGCCAGGGCTTCCCCGTGCTGGTCCTCACCGCCCGCGCCGACGAGGTGGACACCGTCGTCGGCCTGGACGCGGGGGCCGACGACTACGTCACCAAGCCCTTCCGCCTCGCCGAACTGCTCGCCCGCGTCCGGGCCCTCCTGCGCCGCGGCCCCGCCGCCGAGCAGCAGAGCGTCACCACGCACGGCGTGCGCATCGACGTCGAGTCCCACCGGGCCTGGATGGGCGAGGAGGAACTCCAGCTGACGGCCAAGGAGTTCGACCTCCTGCGGGTCCTGGTCCGCGACGCCGGCCGGGTCGTCACCCGCGACCAGCTCATGCGCGAGGTGTGGGACACCACCTGGTGGTCCTCCACCAAGACCCTCGACATGCACATCTCCTGGCTGCGCAAGAAGCTCGGCGACGACGCGGCGAACCCCCGCTACATCTCCACCGTGCGCGGCGTCGGCTTCCGTTTCGAGAAGAACTGAGACGACCCGCACCGTGCGCCGCCGCCTGATCAGCTCCACGCTCGCCGTGGTCCTCGTGGTCATCTCGGTCTTCGGACTGTCCCTGGCCCTGGTCGAGGCCAGGACCATCACCGAGGGGGCCCGCGAGAGCGTCGGGGCCGAGGCGGTCCGCCTGACGGGGGTCGTCGAGAACCGCCTGGCCGCCGGCGAGGCCGTGGACTCCGGCACGCTCGCCGAACAGCTCCCGCCCGGCCGCCGCGCCCGCATCGACATCCCCGGCCGGCCGCCCGTCCTCATCGGCCCCCAGCCCTCCGGCGACGTCATCGAGGCGAGGGTGGAGGGGGCGCGCGGCGAGACCGTCACCGTCCAGCAGCCCCGGGCCGCGGTCACCGACGAGATCGTCCGGACCCTGCTGGTCATCCTCATGGTGTCGCTGCTGGCCGTCGCCGCCGCCGTGTTCCTGGCCCTCGGCCAGGCGCGCCGGCTCGTCAGCCCGCTCACCGACCTCGCCGAGACCGCCGAGCGCCTCGGCTCCGGCGACCCCCGCCCCCGGCACCGCCGCTACGGCGTCCCCGAGCTGGACCGGGTGGCCGACGTCCTGGACGCCAGCGCCGAGCGGATCGCCCGCATGCTCACCGCCGAACGCCGCCTCGCCGCCGACGCCTCCCACCAGCTGCGCACTCCGCTGACCGCCCTGTCGATGCGGCTCGAGGAGATCATCGCCACCGACGACCAGGACACGGTCAAGGAGGAGGCGGCCATCGCCCTCACCCAGGTCGAGCGGCTGACCGACGTGGTGCAGCGGCTGCTGACCAACTCCCGGGACCCGCGGACCGGCTCCGCCGTCGCCTTCGGCCTCGACGAGGTCGTCCGCCAGCAGGTGGAGGAGTGGCGCCCGGCCTACCGCAGCGCCGGCCGGGCCATCGTGTGCACGGGGGTGAAGGACCTGAGGGCGGTCGGCACCCCCGGCGCGGTCGCCCAGGTCCTGGCCACCCTCATCGAGAACGCCCTCATGCACGGCGCGGGCGCCGTCGTCCTGCACACCCGGGTGACCGGGAACCAGGCCGTCGTCGAGATCACGGACGAGGGCCAGGGCGTACCGGCGGAACTGGGCAGCCGGGTCTTCGAGCGCACGGTCAGCGGCCGCAACTCCACCGGCCTGGGCCTGGCCGTCGCCCGCGACCTCGCCGAGGCCGACGGCGGCCGCCTCGAACTCCTCCGGCTCAAGCCCCCCGTGTTCGCGCTCTTCCTCGGACGCGAAGCGGTCCGGGAGTGACAGGAGGGGCCTCGGACGCGAAGCGGTCCGGGAGTGACAGGAGGGGCCTCGGACGCGAAGCGGTCCGGGAGTGACGGCTCGCGGCGTGGTCACGCCGCGCGGCGGCGCACCCTCCGCTGCTCCTCCGGCCCCTCCCACCGCTGTCCGCGGGCTGCCCCCGCGGGGCCGGGGCCGGGGGAGGGGAGCGCCCGGAACACCCAGGTCCGGTAGGACCAGAAGCGGAAGAGCGTCCCCACGCCCAGTCCGACGACGTTCTTGGCCACGTTGTCCGCCAGCGTCGAGGTCAGGCCGAGACCGTAGTGGGACAGGGCCAGGATGCCGTTCTCGATCACCAGCCCGACGCCGCTGAACAGCAGGAACAGGGTGATCTCGCGGGTGCGGCGCGTCTTGTCGGTGTGCCGGTACGTCCAGTAGCGGTTGCCCAGGTAGTTCGTCCCGATCGCCACCGCGGTGGCGATCACCCCGGACCGCACGGTGGCCAGCCCGAACGTCTTCAGGCAGACGTTGAAGACGACGATGTTCACCAGAACGCCGAACGCCCCGACCGTGCCGAACTTGGCGATCTCGCGGAAGAGCCGTCCGACGCGGTTCCGCAGGGCTTGCAGTGCGCTCATGGTGTTCGCGGGCCCCGTCCGTCGGTGGTCGTCCGGTTCATGCTAGTGCGGGACCCCTACCCGCGAGGGTGCACGCCATGAACCCGGTGCGGACGTTCCCCCGCCCGCCCGCACCCGCCTCCCGCCCGCCCCCACCCGCCCGGGCCGGGCCGCCGACCGGGGCCGATACCCTGGGAGCGTGACATTCCCGGTAGTCGGCATGGTCGGCGGCGGTCAGCTCGCCCGCATGACCCACGAAGCAGGCATCCCGCTCGGCATCAGGTTCAAGCTGCTCAGCGACACACCCCAGGACTCGGCGGCGCAGGTGGTCGCGGACGTCGTCGTCGGCGATTACCGCGACCTCGAGACGCTGCGCGACTTCGCCCGCGGGTGCGACGTGATCACCTTCGACCACGAGCACGTCCCCACCGAGCACCTCAAGGCGCTGGAGGCCGACGGAATCCCCGTCCGCCCCGGCCCCGACGCCCTGGTGCACGCCCAGGACAAGGGCGTGATGCGCGATCGGCTCGCCGCGATCGGCGTGCCCTGTCCCAGGAACCGGATCGTCGCCGGTCCCGCCGACGTCGCCCGCTTCGCGGCCGAGGGCGACGGCTGGCCGGTCGTCCTCAAGACCGTGCGCGGCGGCTACGACGGCAAGGGCGTGTGGGTCGTCCGCGACGAGGCCGGGGCGGCCGAGCCGTTCCGGGCCGGCGTGCCGGTCCTCGCCGAGGAGAAGGTCGACTTCGTCCGCGAGCTGGCCGCCAACGTCGTCCGCTCCCCGCACGGGCAGGCCGTCGCCTACCCGGTCGTGGAGTCGGTCCAGGTCGACGGGGTGTGCAACGAGGTGGTCGCCCCCGCCCCGGGCCTGTCCGAGGAGCTGTCCGGCGAGGCCCAGCGCATCGCGCTGACCGTGGCCGAGGAGCTCGGCGTCGTCGGTCACCTCGCCGTCGAGCTGTTCGAGACCCGGGACGGCCGCGTCCTCGTCAACGAGCTGGCCATGCGGCCGCACAACTCCGGCCACTGGACCATGGACGGCGCGGTCACCTCCCAGTTCGCCAACCACCTGCGGGCCGTCCTCGACCTGCCGCTGGGCGACCCGCGCCCGCGCAGCCGCTGGACGGTCATGGCCAACGTCCTGGGCGGCGACTACCCCGACATGTACCCCGCGTACCTGCACTGCATGGCGCGCGACCCCGGCCTGAAGATCCACATGTACGGCAAGGACGTCAAGCCCGGCCGCAAGGTCGGTCACGTCAACACCTACGGCGACGACCTGGACGAGGTGCGCGAGCGCGCCCGCCACGCCGCCGACTACCTGCGAGGGACGATCACCGAGTGAACACCGGTCAGCCGCTGGTCGGCATCGTGATGGGTTCGGACTCCGACTGGCCGGTCATGGAGGCCGCCGCACGGGCACTCGACGAGTTCGAGGTGCCCTACGAGGTCGACGTCGTCTCGGCGCACCGCATGCCGCGCGAGATGGTCGCCTACGGGGAGCAGGCCGCCGGCCGCGGCCTGAAGGCGATCGTCGCCGGCGCGGGCGGCGCCGCCCACCTGCCCGGCATGCTCGCCTCGGTCACCCCGCTGCCGGTCATCGGCGTGCCCGTGCCGCTGAAGTACCTCGACGGCATGGACTCGCTGCTGTCCATCGTGCAGATGCCGGCCGGTGTGCCGGTCGCCACCGTCTCGGTGGCCGGCGCCCGCAACGCGGGCCTGCTGGCGGTGCGCATGCTCGCCGCCCACGACGACGAGCTGCTGGAGAGGATGAAGCACTTCCAGGAGGAGCTCAACGAGCAGGCCACCGAGAAGGGCAGGCGCCTGCGCAACAAGGTCTCGGGCAACGCCGGCTTCGGGTTCGGCAAGTGACCGCCGCGGGCCCCGCGGGCCCGGCCGGTCCCGCGGGGGCCGGTGCACGGGCCGCCCTGCTGGAACGCGCCCGCACGCTGCTGGCCGCCCACCCCGTCGCGGACGGCCACAACGACCTGCCCTGGGCGCTGCGCGAACAGGTCCGCTACGACCTGGACGCCTGCGACATCGCGGCCGACCAGAGCCACCGCCTGCACACCGACCTGGCCCGGCTGCGGGCCGGCGGCGTCGGCGCCCAGTTCTGGTCGGTCTACGTGCGCAGCGACTACGCGGGCGACCGCGCGGTCAGCGCCGTCCTGGAGCAGATCGACGTCGTGCTCCGCCTCGTCGACCGCCACCCCGGCGACCTGCGGCTCGCCCTGACCGCCGACGACATGGAGGCGGCCCGCGCCGAGGGCCGCATCGCCTCCCTCATGGGCGCCGAGGGCGGGCACTCCATCGCCTGCTCCCTCGCCGTCCTGCGCGCCCTGTACGCGCTCGGCGTGCGCTACATGACGCTCACCCACAACGACACGATCGAGTGGGCGGACTCCGCGACCGACGAGGCGCGCCACGGCGGCCTGACCCGCTTCGGCGAGGAGGTCGTCCGGGAGATGAACCGCCTCGGCATGCTGGTCGACCTCTCGCACGTCTCGGCCGGCACCATGCGGGACGCGCTGCGGGTCACCGAGGCCCCGGTGCTCTTCTCGCACTCCTCGGCGCGCGCCGTCTGCGACCACCCGCGCAACGTCCCCGACGACGTGCTGGAGCGGCTGCCCGCCAACGGCGGCGTGGCGATGGCGACCTTCGTGCCGAAGTTCGTCCTCCCCGAGGCCGTCGAGTGGACCGCGCGGGCCGACGCCAACATGGAGGCCCACGGCTTCCACCGCCTGGACACCACCCCGGAGGCGATGGCCGTCCAGCGGGCCTACGAGGCCGCCCACCCGCGGCCCGTCGCCACGGTGGCCACCGTCGCCGACCACCTCGACCACATGCGCGAGGCGGCCGGTGTCGACCACATCGGCATCGGCGGCGACTACGACGGCACGGCCTTCACCCCGAAGGGCCTGGAGGACGTCTCCGGCTACCCCAACCTGATCGCCGAACTCCTCGGCCGCGGCTGGTCCGGGACCGACCTGGCGAAGCTGACCTGGGGCAACGCGGTGCGCGTCCTGCGCGACGCCGAGGACGCCGCCCGCGACGCGCAGCGGCGCCGCGGCCCCTCCGTCGCCACCATCGACCGGCTCGACGGGCCCGACGGCACGGCCTGACACACTTGGCGCACCCGGCCCCGGAGCCCCGCCCGATGAACGGGCCGGGCTCCGGGGCCGGGTGCGCCGGGCGTCCGGATCAGGCGTTGGGGCGGCCCATGGCGCGGAACGTCCAGCCCGCCGCCCGCCACAGCTGCGGGTCGAGGGCGTTGCGGCCGTCGAGGACGACCTTCGCCGCGGCCACCTCGCCCAGCTCGACCGGGTCCAGCTGGCGGAACTCGCGCCACTCCGTCAGGTGCAGCACCACGTGGGCGCCGCGCACCGCCTCCAGCGCGCTCGGCGCGTAGCCGAGGGTCGGGAAGAGCCTGCGGGCGTTGTCCATGCCCCTGGGGTCGTAGACGGTGACCTGGCCGCCCTGCAGGTGGATCTGCCCGGCCACGTTGAGCGCGGGGGAGTCCCGCACGTCGTCGGAGTCCGGCTTGAACGCGGCGCCGAGCACCGCCACCCGCTGCCCCAGGAAGCTGCCGCCGACCGCGGTGCGGGCCAGCTCCACCATGTGGGTGCGGCGCCGCATGTTGATCGAGTCGACCTCCCGCAGGAAGGTCAGCGCCTGGTCGGCGCCCAGCTCGCCGGCCCGCGCCATGAACGCCCGGATGTCCTTGGGCAGGCAGCCGCCGCCGAAGCCGATGCCGGCGCGCAGGAACTTGCTGCCGATCCGCTCGTCGTGGCCGATCGCCTCGGCGAGCTTGACCACGTCGCCGCCGGCCGCCTCGCAGACCTCGGCCATGGCGTTGATGAAGGAGATCTTCGTGGAAAGGAAGGAGTTGGCCGCGTTCTTCACCAGTTCGGCGGTCGCGTAGTCGGCGACGACGAACGGCGAGCCCTCCTCGATCGGTGTCGCGTACACCTCGCGCAGGAGCTTCTCGGCCCCCTCGCTCGCCACCCCCACGACGATGCGGTCCGGGTGCAGGGTGTCCTCGACGGCGAACCCCTCGCGCAGGAACTCCGGGTTCCACGCCAGCTCGACCCCGGCCCCGGCCGGGGCCAGCTCGGCCAGCCGGGCCGCCAGCCGGGCGGCGCTGCCCACCGGCACGGTCGACTTGCCGACCACCAGCGCCGGCCGCTTCAGGTGCGGCGCCAGGGACTCGAAGGCGCCGTCCACGAAGGACATGTCGCACGCGTACTCGCCGTGCTTCTGCGGAGTGTTGACGCAGACGAAGTGGACGTCGCCGAAGTCGGCCACCTCCTCCCAGGAGGTGGTGAAGCGGAGCCGGCCCGTGGAGCCGGGCACACCGGCCACGTGACGGGAGAGCAGTTCCTCCAGGCCCGGTTCGTACATCGGCACCCGGCCCGCCGACAGCATCTCTATCTTGGCGGAGTCGACGTCCAGTCCCAGCACCTCGAAGCCGAGTTCGGCCATGGCGGCGGCGTGCGTGGCACCGAGGTAACCGGTACCGATCACCGTGACCTTCAGACTCATGCGCTGGTCCGTCCTCTTCCTGTTCCCGCGGCTGCAATGGGGCGTGCAGGCAGCATAGTCGGGCCCGTCCGCGCGGAAGCCGGGGCGAGGCGGCCCCGGGTGCGGCAGTGCCCGCGGGTGCGCGGGGGGCCCGCCGGGGGGATGGTGTTCGTGGGAGCCCCCGGCGGAGGGGGCCGGTACGGCCGGCGGCCGGTCCGCCGCCCCCGGCGCGCAGGGGGGTGAGTCCGATCTCATACCGGCGGAAGGTGTCCGCCCTGCGGACAGGCGGCCTACCATTCAACATACTTAACGGTAGTTAACGTACGTGGGAGTGAGGACACCTTGGCGGGTTCCACCGATTTCGACCTCTTCCGGACCTCCGAGGAGCACGAGATGCTCCGTGAGTCGGTGCGCGCGCTCGCAGAGGCGAAGATCGCGCCGTTCGCCACCGAGGTGGACGAGGAGGGCCGCTTCCCCCAGGAGGCGCTGGACGCACTGGTCGCCAACGACCTGCACGCCGTCCACGTCCCCGAGACCTACGGCGGCGCCGGCGCCGACGCGCTGGCCACCGTGATCGTCATCGAGGAGGTGGCCCGCGTCTGCGCCTCCTCCTCCCTCATCCCGGCGGTCAACAAGCTCGGCTCGCTGCCGGTCATCCTCTCCGGCTCCGAGGAGCTCAAGGCCAAGTACATGGCGCCGCTCGCCAAGGGCGACGCCATGTTCTCGTACTGCCTGTCCGAGCCCGAGGCCGGATCCGACGCGGCGGGCATGAAGACCCGCGCCGTGCGCGACGGCGACTTTTACGTCCTCAACGGCGTCAAGCGCTGGATCACCAACGCCGGCGTCTCCGAGTACTACACGGTCATGGCCGTCACCGACCCGGAGAAGCGCTCCAAGGGCATCAGCGCCTTCGTCGTCGAGAAGGGCGACGAGGGCGTCTCCTTCGGCGCCCCGGAGAAGAAGCTCGGCATCAAGGGCTCCCCGACCCGCGAGGTCTACTTCGACAACGTCCGCATCCCCGCGGACCGCATGATCGGCGCCGAGGGCACCGGCTTCGCCACCGCGATGAAGACCCTGGACCACACCCGCGTCACCATCGCCGCCCAGGCCCTCGGCATCGCCCAGGGCGCCCTGGACTACGCCAAGGGCTATGTCCAGGAGCGCAAGCAGTTCGGCAAGGCCATCGCCGAGTTCCAGGGCGTCCAGTTCATGCTCGCCGACATGGCGATGAAGATCGAGGCCGCCCGCCAGCTCACCTACGCGGCCGCCGCGAAGTCCGAGCGCACCGACTCCGACCTCACCTTCTTCGGCGCCGCGGCCAAGTGCTACGCCTCCGACGTCGCCATGGAGGTCACCACCGACGCCGTCCAGCTCCTCGGCGGCTACGGCTACACCCGCGACTACCCGGTCGAGCGCATGATGCGCGACGCGAAGATCACCCAGATCTACGAGGGCACCAACCAGATCCAGCGGATCGTCATGGCGAGGAACCTGCCGTAACAGGATCCTCGCAGGTCGCAGGCGCCTTCGCGGCCCCTCGGCAGGCCCTTCGGAAGGCCCTTCGGTCCTCCGCCCGCCACAGCCCCCGGCACGGTGCCGGGGGCTGTCGTCGTGAGGGGGCCGCCGCGGGCACGGCCCGCCGCCCGCGCTGGGGAGACGCAGGTCACACCCGTCCGTGTCACAGGGCGCCGGGCCGTTCCGTCCCAAGGGGTGCAGTCACCGACCGACACGGAGGAGCACACCATGGACGCGCGACTGGACTACTTCGCCGACCCGACCGCCGGCAAGGCCCTCAAGCACATCATGGCGGCGGGCAGGACGATCGAGGAGTCGCCGCTGCCGACCGCCGTGCAGGAACTGGTGGCGCTGCGCGTGAGCCAGATCAACGGCTGCGCCGTCTGCATCGACATGCACACCAAGGACGCCGCCGCCGCGGGCGAGACCGCGGTGCGGCTGAACCTGGTCGCGGCGTGGCGGGAGGCCACGGTCTTCACCGGGGCCGAGCGTGCCGCGCTGGAACTGGCGGAGGAGGCGACCCGGATCGCGGACGGGGCCGGCGGGGTCGGCGACGAGGTGTGGGCGCGCGCCGCCGAGCACTACGACCAGGAGCAGCTCACCGCCCTGGTGCTCATGATTTCCTTCATGAACATGGCGAACCGGTTGAACGTCGTCGCCCGGCAGCCGGCCGGCGACTACGTGCCGGGGCAGTTCCACTGAACGGCACCGGCCGTCGGCCCGGGGCCCACCTGCGGGCACCGGGCCGGCGGCCGGCCGGAGGAAGCCGCCGGCGCCGGCGGGCACGGCCGGGCGGAAGGACGTCAGGGAAAGGGGACCCGGCGTGAGCAAGGTGGAGGAGTTCGAGGAGCTGCGGCCGCTGCTGTTCTCGATCGCCTACCGGATCCTGGGCAGTGTGAGCGAGGCCGAGGACGCGGTGCAGGAGACGTGGCTGCGCTTCGACGGCTCGTCGGCCCGGCCCGTGTCGACCAAGGCCTTCCTGTCGGCCGTGGTGACGCGGATCTCCATCGACGTGCTGCGCTCCGCGCGGGTGCGGCGGGAGAAGTACGTGGGCCCGTGGTTCCCCGAACCGCTGCTCGGCGACCCGTACCAGGACCCGGCCCGGTCGGCGGAGCTGGCCGACTCGGTGTCGATGGCGGCGCTGCTGCTGCTGGAACGGCTCAGCCCCCTGGAGCGGGCGGTCTTCCTGCTGCGGGAGGTGTTCGGCTTCGGGTTCGACGAGGTCGCCGCGGCGGTGGAGCGGTCCGAGGCCGCGTGCCGGCAGCTGCTGGTACGGGCCCGGCGGCACATGGAGGCCGGGCGGCCGCGCTTCGAAGCGGACCGGAAGGAGCAGCGGGAGCTGGCGACGCGGTTCTTCGAGGCGCTGAGGAGCGGCGACGTGGACGGGCTGCAGAGCCTGCTGGCCGCGGACGTGCAACTGGTCGGGGACGGCGGCGGCAAGGCCCCGCAACTGGCCAGGGCCGTCACGGGCGCGGACAAGGTGGCCCGGGTGCTGAGCACCGGCCTGCCCCTGCTGTTCCGGATCGGCGTGACGTTCGAGCCGCACGAGGTCAACGGCCGGCCGGGCGCGGTCTTCCGCGACCGGGACGGCAGGGTCCTGCACGTCATGGTCCTCGAGGTGCTCGGCGGGCGGGTCCGGACCGTCCGCGGGGTGAGCAACCCCGACAAGCTCGGCCACCTCGGGCCGGTCGCCGACGCCTGGGCCGTCGACCGCGAGGCGAAGCGGGCCCGACGGCGGCCGCGCTGACCACGGGAGGGGCCCGGGCCGGCCCGATCACCGGCCGCGACGGCCGCGGTGGCCGTGGACGGAAGCGGGCCGGGAGTACCGGCTCACGCGCCGCCGAGGTCGCCGAGGAGGGCGGGCACGTCCAGGTCGACCGTGAACTCCCCGGCGACCGGAACGCCCTGCTTCCCCGTCACCACCACGGCCTCGCGGTAGGTGTCGCCCGACAGTTCGTGCACCAGCACGGCCGGCTCGGGCTCCAGCTCCACCCGCCAGTACGCGGGCACCTTGGCCTGGGCGTAGAGCGCGGGCTTGAGGATCCGGTCCGCGGCGCGGTTGAACGGGGAGACGATCTCCACCGTCAGCAGCACCGCGTCCAGCGGCACGCTGACGGTGTCCCGGCCCACCGCCCCCCGGTCCACGACGACGATGTCGGGGATGAACAGCCGCGAGTCGCCGACGACGTTCGCGGCCTCGGCGACGAGGAACGGCACGCCGGCGGAGGCGACGGCGTCGTCGATCCGGCGCGCAAGTTTCAAGGAAACAATCTGATGGGCCCAACCGGGTGCGGGGGACATCATGAGGACACCGTCCACCAGTTCGTAGCGGGCGCGTGCCGGGTGCTCGGGCAGGGCCAGGACGTCCTCCACGGTCCACGGACCGTCGTGGTCGTCCACGTGCTCGCGCTTCGTGACGCTCATGGCCGTCATCACCGCCTCCTCGCGTTCCTCGGCAACAGCATCGCATGCGGTCCTGTACGCCGCCGATGTTCGCGGGCCGAGCTCCGGGACGTGCCGCTTTCCGCTCCGCGCCACCCGCACGGGTGAACGAACGAGGCCCCGGCGCACGGAGCGCCGGGGCCTCGCCGGTGGCGGCCGGGGGCCGGCCGGCCGGGGTCATTTGGTGACGGTGACCTTCTCGTCGTTCTTCAGCTGCTCGAAGAGCGGCTTGGCCTTCGCCATGTCCCACTGGACGGCGGAGCCCTTGGGGGTCGGCAGGCTGGGGTTGGCCACGGGCACGTTCAGCGTCTGCCCCTCGCCCCCGGAGACGCCCTTCATGGCCCAGAACATCGAGGCGAGGTCGAGGACGCCCATCTCCTCGTCGACGATCACCGTCTCCAGCCCGGCGTTCAGCGTCGGGTAGAGGGTGAAGGGGTTGAGCACCGTGCCCGGGCCCGCGGCCTGGTTCGCCAGGGCGGACAGGAACTTCTGCTGGTTCTTGGTCCGGCCCAGGTCGCCCTCGGCCTCCTGGTAGCGCTGGCGGACGAAGGCCAGCGACTGGGCGCCGTCCAGCTCCTGGCAGCCCGCCTTCAGGTCGGCGCCGGAGTTCTTGTCCTTGACCGGCTTGTCCAGGCACATCTCGACGCCACCGAGCGCGTCGACGATGTTGGCGAAGCCGGCGAAGCCTATCTCCACGTAGTGGTCGATCCGCAGGCCGGTGTTGAACTCCACGGTCTGGGCCAGCAGGCCCGCGCCGTCCATCGAGAACGCGGCGTTGAGCTTGTTCTGGGTGGCGCCGTACTGCTTGCCGCTCTCCGAGCCGGTGAAGGCGGGGATGGTGACCCAGGAGTCGCGGGGCAGGGACATCAGGGTGTTCCCGTTGTCGCCGACGTGCAGGATCATCATCGAGTCCGTGCGCTTGCCGGCGGCCCGGCCCGTGTGCAGGTTCTTGCGGTCCTCGTCCGACAGGCCCTCGCGGCTGTCCGAGCCGACGATCAGGTAGTTCGTCCCCTCGCCCGCCTCCGGGCGGTCGGGGAGGGCCTCCAGGTCGACCTCGCGGCGCAGTTGGGAGCCGGCCCAGAACCAGGTGCCGCCCGTGACCACCAGCAGGAACACCAGCACGGCGACGAGCCCGCGCTTGATGCGGCGGACGGGGTCCGGGCGCTGCGCGGCGTACCCGGCGCCCCCGGGACCGCCGTGGCCCCCGGCGCCCCCGGGACCGCCGTGGCCCCCGGCGCCCCCGTGGTCGTCACGGCCTCCGCGGCCGCCCCCGTAGCCGTCGTCGTACCGCGGCTGGGGCGGGACGGCGGCGCTCCGGCCCTGGTGGCGGGAGGCGGCGGCGCGGCGCGGGGACAGCCCCGGCGGCAGCGGCGGCTCGGCCGGCGGCGGGGGGTAGGCGCCTCCGCCGCGCTGCACGTGCCCCATCACGCGTGTGGGGTCGGAGTCGCCGGTGCGTCGGCGCGGTTCCTCGGTCCAACCGTCGGGCCATCCGTTCATGCGCAGTAGTGTGCCCTGCCCGGAGCCGGTCCGGCAGACCCGGGGAGGGTCTGTAGCAGAGCTGATGCAGGGTGCTGGTGCGGGGTCCGCGGGCCCGGGGCGCCGTCGGCGCGCGGACCGTGCGGAGCTGCGGGGCGGGTGGGGCGGGTGTGATTCTTGAGGCAGGCGGGATGTGGGCGGGTGTCCGGCATCGCCCGGTTCGCACGGCATAGAGTGGAACGCATGATCGATCCTGTCGCACTCCCGGGGAAGCCCACGTCGGCCTCCCGCACCACGCTGTCCCACATCATGACGGCGAACGAGACGAACCTGCTGGGAACCGTGCACGGCGGCGTGGTCATGAAACTGGTCGACGACGCGGCCGGCGCGGTCGCAGGCCGCCACTCGGGCGGGCCCGCGGTGACGGCCTCCATGGACGAGATGGTGTTCCTCCTGCCGGTCCGCGTGGGCGACCTCGTCCACGTGCACGCGCAGTGCAACTGGACGGGCCGGACGTCCATGGAGATCGGCGTGCGCGTCATGGCGGAGCGCTGGAACGAGTCGACCCCTGCGCAGCAGGTCGGATCGGCGTACCTGGTGTTCGCCGCGGTCGACGCCGAGGGGAACCCGCGGCCGGTCCCCCCGGTGGTCCCGGAGACGGAGCGGGACCGTCGGCGGTTCCAGGAGGCGCAGATCCGGCGCACGCACCGGCTCGCCCGGCGCCGCGCCATTCTGGAACTGCGCGGCAGGCACCCGGACGAGTGATGCACGGCGTCCCCGGCGTCCCCGGCGTCCCCGGCGTCTCCCGAGGGGGCCGGGTGCGAGGGCGCGGCGACGCGGGGACGGCACGTCGGCGGCGGTGCGGCCGCGGCCGGGCGACCGCGTGTGCCGCCCGGCCTGCCCCGGGCCTCTCCGGGGGACGCCGGGCCGTCCCGCCTGCCGCCTGCCGCCTGCCGCCGGTCGCCTGCCGCCGGTCGTCAGTCGCCGGCCGGTCCGGCGGCGAGGCCCGCGTTCGAGTAGGCGCGGTCGCCGGTGATGTCCCTGCCGGCCCAGGGCGGCGCGGGCGGAGGCGTGTCCGGATCGCCCGTCCACTCGACCTCGGCCACCGCGAGGCCCGAGTGCGCGCCGGTGTACTCGTCGACGACCCAGCCGTCCGGGAGGGAGTGCCGCCGCTTCTCGAGCACCCGCCCGCCGCAGAGGGCGAGGAGTTCCAGGGCGTCCGCCACGGGGACGGGGTACTCGTACTCAGGACGCACCGGGCCGGTCCGGCGGCCCTTGACGGTCAGGAAGGCCGCGGTGCCGCTGACGACCCGGACCCGGACCTCGCGCTCCGGGTCCGCGCAGAGATAGCCCTGGCGCAGGGTGTGCGTCGCGCGGACCAGCACGCGCCAGCGCGGGTCGTCCACGCGGACGAGGTACTTGCGTTCGGTTTCCGTGGGCACGTCCCGGGCTCCTTCACAGGGTTCCGAGCATCAGCGCGATGCCCGTGACCATCACGGCCGCGGCGGCCATGCGCGGGCCGCCGAAGCGCTCCTTGAAGAGGAACGCGGCGATGACGGCCCCGGCTATCACGCTGAACTCGCGGAGCACCGCGACGGGCGCGAGCGGCGCCCGGGTCTGCGCCCAGAGCACCAGGCCGTACGAGAGGACCGAGAGCACACCCCCGACGAGGCCCGGCAGGAGCACGGGGCGCAGCCTCGGGGTCAGGGCGCCGCGCAGCCTGACCGCCGCGTACGCGGGGATCGCCAGGCCGTCGAGGACCATCAGCCAGGCGATGTAGCCGAGGGCCGCGCCGGCCTCGCGGACACCGACGCCGTCCACGACCGTGTACACGGCGATCATCAGGCCCGTGGCCGCGGCCATCGCCACGGCCGGACCGCTGGGCCGGTTCGCCCGGTCACGGACGCCCCACAGGGCCAGGCCGACGATCCCGGCCGTCGCGACCAGCACCCCGGCCGCGCTCGCGCCCCCCAGGTGCTCGTCCAGCGCGAGGACGGCGAACAGGGTGACGAGCAGGGGCGCCGTCCCCCGGGCGATCGGGTACACCTGCCCGAAGTCGCCCAGCCGGAAGGAGCGCATCAGCGCCACCTGGTAGCCGATGTGCAGCAGGACCGAGGCGATCAGGTACGGCCAGGCGGCCGGCGCGGGGAGCGGAGCCAGGCACGCCAGGACGGCGCCGGACAGGGTGCGTCCGGCGCCGACCAGGCTGAGGCAGGCCAGCTCGTCCTTGATGCGGTGGGTGATCGCGTTCCAGGAGGCGTGGGTGACCGCGGCGAACAGCACCACTGCGGCGACGAAGGGGCTCACGGCCCCACCGGGTCCGCCGCCGTGCCCGGTCCACCGCCCGGGGCCAGCTCCTCCAGGACCGCCGCACGGACGGACGGGTCGAGCATGTCGACGTTCGCCCGGTAGCAGCGCGCGCCCTCGACCAGGGCGGTGAGCTGCTTGCGCAGGGCGGCCAGGGAGCCGGTGAACGCGTCGAAGTCGCCGCCGTGGTGGGCCAGCAGGTCGTCCTTCAGGCCGTAGTTGACGACCGCGTCCGCGAACAGGCCGAGGAACAGGCCCGCCTGCTCGGCGGTGATCCTCTCGAACCCCCGGGGCCGCTCGGGGGCGAAGTCGGTGATCACGATGTTGCGGACGCGCCCGTGATCCCTCGGCGGGCCGGGGAAGAGGAGTTCCGGCGCGGCCACGAAGTCCCCGCTCTCCAGGTGTGGGGTGAGCACGCGCCCGTCGATCAGCTCCTCGAACTGCGGGGACCGCCGGACCCGGACCGCGGAGGGCACGGCGTGCGCCTCCCCGTCGCGCACCAGGACGTGCGTGTTGGTGAGGAACCGCGCCCCGTCCAGGCACGCCTGGGTGAGGAACACTGTCTTGCCGCCGGCGTTGGGGCCGACGAGGAGCGTGGCGCTGCCGTCCTCGAAGGTGAAACCGCCCGCCTTCAGGTGCAGGTACCCGTGGTCGACCGCGAAGTCGGTGAGGATCCGCTTGACGAAGTACGGCCAGACCGTGCGTTCGAGGCGCCGCCCGAAGACGTACGAGCGCCTTCCCTCGGTGACGAGGTACGCCGGATCGCCGAAGATGTGGTTCAGGTAGTAGCCGGAGCGGAAGCGCTTGGCCCGCAGCGTGCGGTCGCTCAGCGCGCGCAGCACCTCCACGTCGTACGGGTCCCGGTCCAGGTCGACGCAGACGATCTCGTGGTCCGGCGCGGTTCCGTCGGGCGCCTCGCGGGAGAAGTACGCGTAGGCGTCGAAGTCCTCCAGGTTGCTGGAGATCCGCACCGTGAGCAGGTTGAGGTCCACGAGCCGCGAGGAGCGGACCGGCAGCGCGCCCGAGCCGGCCGGACCGGCGACCGTCCCGGTGCCGGCCGCGGCGGCGGTCACTCCTCCACCAGGGTGTCGACGGCGGCGGTGATGCGTTCCACCGAGGAGAAGGTCTCGCGGGTGAGCAGCTCGTCGGGGAACTCGACGTCGAACTCGTCCTCCAGGGCGACGAGCAGGCTCACGCTCAGCAGCGAGTCCATGCCCGCCTCCCACAGGTCGGCTCCGGGGTCGACGCGGGAGACGTCGAGGGAGGCGCCCAGGACCGAGAGCAGGACCTTGCGGACCCGCTCCGTCGGTCCGGACGCGGCCGCGGCGGTGTCTTCCATGGTGTGCATGCTCCTGTCCGTGGGGGTGTCAGGCCGCCGCGGCGGCGCGGAACCGCTCGACCAGCTGCTGGGGGGTCCACTCCACGCGCTTGCCGGCGTGTGCGCCGCGCGGGGCGCAGGTGATGTGCAGCAGGGAGGGGACGCCGGGCTCGGGGCGTACGGCGGCCAGCTCTTCGGCCGACGCGACGGCGTACGCGGCGGAGTAGCCGGCGGCGAGCGCCATGCCGGCCGGGTCGGCGATGCGCACCGGCCGCTGGCCGCCGGTGCTCTCGTGGACGCCGTTGTCGAGGACGACGTGCACCAGGTCGGGGGAGTGTTCGGCGATCATCGGCAGGGCGCCGGGGTTCATCGCGAAGGAGCCGTCGCCGTCGAGGACGACGACGTGGCGGCCCGGCCGGGCCAGCGCCACGCCGAGACCCACGGGGGCGGCCATGCCCATGGACCCGACCAGGTAGAAGTTCTCGGGTCGGTCGGCGGTGTTGTAGAGGTCGCGGGTGATGAACCCGCAGGTGGACACGTACAGGGACGTGGGGAACTTCTCGGTGACCGCGCGGATCGCGTCCTGGATGCCGAACACGTTCAGATGCCTTCCTTGACGATGAGGACGGGAGTGGCACGCCCGTCCTCGGCGGCCGCCAGACAGCGCTCGACGGAGGCGTGGGGCTCGTTCGGGTCGAAGACGGTGTGGCGCAGGCCGAACACGTCCAGCAGGTTGAGCAGTTCGCGGCCGATGATGTCGTGCTCGACCGCGTCGTTCCCGTCGTGCCCGCGCCAGCTGACGATCAGCGGAACGTGCAGGTCGTAGATGAGGTTGAGCGAGGTGAGCACGTTCAGGGAATAGCCCAGGCCCGAGTTCTGCATGAGGACTGCGGGTCTGGCACCGGCCGCCGAGAGGCCCGCGGCGACACCGAGCGCCGAGTCCTCGCGGGGCGCGGGGAGGTAGGTGACACCCTCGGCGGGCCCGGCCCCGGACTCCAGCACCCGGAAGACGCCTTTGAGGAGCGAGCAGGGGACGCCGGTGAAGTGGGTGAACCCGTGGTCCACGAAGGCTTGGACGAGGGTCTCCGCCGCGTTCTCGCGGCCCGCGGCGGAGGCCGGCGGTGGTGCGGTGGAGGTCTGGGCTTGTGCCATGGGGAGGGGAACTCTCTTCCGGGGTACGGGTTCCACGCGACCGGCGGGGTGCGGAACACCTGACGCCGAACGGCGTTCGGTGCTCGGTGTTCCGCACCCCGTCCGGCGCGGGACGTCAGGGGCGGGGCGGGCCCGCGGGGCGCGGGCCCGCCGGAGCCGGCCGTGTCACGGCCAGGCGTTCAGCTCGGGGAGCGCCGCGGCCGGGTCGCCGTCCGCGACGGGCAGGACCCGGTGCGGACGGCCGGAGATCCACGCGGCCAGTGCGCGCAGCGGGCCTCGGACCACCACCGGGTCCTGGCCCCCGGCCGCGGTGGACCACTCCTCGCCGGTGTCGTCCGCGTTCAGCACGACCCCCTGCGGCAGCCGGGGCTGCAGGAAGGCGACGACGTGCGAGGAGAGCGCGTTGCTCCACTCCTCCGAGCCGTGGCCGACACCGAGGTCGACGGTGTGCAGCTCGACCTCCCGCCACCAGGCGAGCTGGGTCGCGAAGAGGGGCGAGTTGCGGTAGGCGCAGGGCAGTTCCCAGCCGTCGGGGCCGAGGGCGTCCCACGCCTCCTCGATCGCGGTCAGGCCCTCTTCCAGCTGCTCCCGCAGCCACTCGGCCGGCCGGCCGTGCAGCTCCTCGATGCGCCGGTCGCGGGTGGGCCGTCCGCCGTCGTACACCTCGACGGTCCTGCCCTCGGCGGCGTAACGCGCCTGGCGGGCGAACGCCCGGGAGAGGTCGGCGAGGTGGATCAGGACGTGGCCGCGCGTCCAGCCCGGGAGGTGGACGGCCTCGCGGGCGCGCTCCTCCGTGACCTCTGCCGCGGCGGCGCGCAGCCGGTCGTGCGCGACGCGGATCTCCTTCAGCCGCTCGGGCACGTCGATGCCGCCGTACTCGCGGGCCGTGTAGTCGATGGAGGTACTCATGACGGGTTCCTTTCGAGTTCCTTCGTCTCCCCTCCGGCCGGGGACTCCTGCGGCATGAAGGCGTGGATCCAGCAGAGGATGTCCCGGATCACGTGGTGGTCCTTGTTCGGCCGGAGAGCGCCGATCTGGTGGTACATGACCCCCTCGCTGGGCGGGCCCAGGAAGGTGATCCGGGGCTCGACACTGCCATCTGCGCGGACCGGATGGAATTCGGGGGTGAGATCCAGGCCACCGGGGACGAAGTCGGGTTCTCCGACACCGGGGTTGACCCACTTGCGGACGATGCCGCGGCGCAGCAGGTTCGGGTAGATCGGCATGACGTCGCGTTCGGCGTCGAAGCTGTGGACCCGGGCGTCGACGAGGGCGTCCGCGTACCGCACGGCGCCGGTGACGGGGCTGCCGACCCGGAACAGGCCGCGCTCCTCGTCGCACTCCACCCGGGCGCCCGGACCGACCGAGATGTCGACCCGGCCGCTCTTGATCAGCGCGGTGACCTTCTCCATCGCCTCCACCGAGGCGCCCTGGCACAGCCGGTTGTGGTGCGGGGTGTAGACGCCGAGGAAGGTGCGGTGCGAGGAGGCGAGCAGCCCGCCGAAGTCGACCGCTTCGATGACGACGCCGCGCATGTCGCGCCAGGCGGCGTCGGCGGCCGCCTTCGCCGGGTTGCTCAGATTGCCCTGGGAGGCCCAGCGGATGTCCCGGTCGAGGAAGTCGAGGAAGGTCTCGACGTACTCCTCGGGGCTCGCGTAGCCGGCTTCCGGCACCGGGACGGGGTTGATGGTCCGCTCCCAGGAGAACCGGTGCTCCGCCGCCCGCGTGGCGTGCCGCCACGGGGACTCGGCCGCGGCGACCGCGGCGGCGAAGGCCTGCGGGTCGCCGGCTTCGGAGAGCAGGGCTTCGGCCTGCTCCGCGCCGTACACGACCGTGAGGAAGGAGCGCACCGCCCGGTCGACCGGCGGCAGGCCGTCGGCGGACTCCCCGTCGAGGTGCGCCGCCTGCACGGTGCGGCCGGCCAGGACGTCGTCGACCCGCTCGGCGAGGCCCCGGGCCAGCTCCTCGACGGGCGCGACGAGGAAGGCGCCGGCCTCGTGGTGGTCCGCGAAGGCGTCGGCGTCGGCCAGGAACTTCTCGTACGCCGGCTGCGCGGCGCGCACCGCGGCCTCCCGGAACTCCGGCCCGTACAGCACGCCGTACTGGATCAGCGCCATCTCCAGCAGGATCAGCGGGAAGACGTGCCGCTCGAAGTCGAGCTGGCGCTTGGGGGCGCCGCCGATGACGTTCGGCACGCCGACGGTCCGCCGCAGTTCGGCGACGGCCGCCGTGGTGAGGAAGGGGCCCTTGTACTCCAGGGCCGCGATGTCGCGTTCCTTCTCGTTGTACGGCCGGGCGAAGGTGAACAGGCCGGAGCGGCTGAAGGCCACGATCGAGTCGGGTTCGGCGCCGCACGGGCGGTAGACGAGTTCGCCGTCCGCGTCGCGCTCGAACCTGCCGCCGCGGCCCTCGGTGAGGTACAGCAGCACGTCGATGCCGGTGAGCCCCATGCCCAGGCAGGCGACCGTCGTGCCCGGGCCGGTGTGCGCCGGGGTCAGCGACCGCTCCAGCGGGTACGCGGAGGGGATGAAGTGCGCCGGGTGCTCGGCGGAGAACCGGGCCAGGGGGGCCTGGCGCGGGTCCAGCTCCGGCCGGTTGGACGAGTGCCCGGTGAGCATGAGCACGTAGTCCGCCTCGTACGCGGGAGCGCCGTCGGCGGTGAGGACGGCGAACCGGTCGCCGCGCTCCTCCAGGTCGACGACCTCGGCCTGTCGCAGGGTCACCTCGACGCCCTCGACGGCGCGCAGGATCTCCACGTACACGGTGAACTGGTCGCGCAGGGCCTCACCGTGCACGAACCGCCTGGGCCAGTCCTCGGCGACCACGTCGTAGAGCGGGTCGCCGGTCTCCTCGAACTTCCTGCGGCACCACTGGAGCAGCGTGGGCCGCTCGCTCGTGGGGAGCAGGGGCCCCGCGTCGACCACGCTCTCGTCGGCGGCGAACGCCACCTGGCCGACGACCCGGTTGAGGTAGCTGGTCCTCGTCTGGTCGGGGCTGTGGACCTGGCCGGGCCCGAACTCCCCCGAGAGGTCGTAGATCACGATCTCCAGGGCGGCCGCCTCCCGGCGCCCGCGCACCAGGGCGGCGAGGCGTTCCAGGACGTACGTGCAGGTCGGGCCGCCGCCCACGATCGCCAGGTGGATCGGCGCAGCGTTCACGGAATTGTCGGTTGCCACCGGCTCACCGCTCCATCTCTCTTCTCGGCTGGGGTCAGGAATGCGAGGCCGCGCACCGGGCGACGACCTGGTCGAAGGCGCGGAAGAAGCCGGCGATGTCGTCACCGGTCAACTGGCCCATGTTGGCGAGGCGGAACACCCCTGCGGACTTCTCCTGGGTCGCGTAGATCACGTAGCCGTGCTCCTTGAGCCCGTCGTGCAGTTCGTCGTACGTCATGCCGTTGGACAGGTGCGCGTTGGTGATCGAACCGGCCCGCCGGTCCGGCGGCAGGAGCAGCTCGATGCCGCGCTCCTCGAGACCGGCGCGGATCTCGGCGGCGCGGGCCGCGTAGCGTGCGGTCCGGGCCGGGACCCCCTCGGCGAGGGTGAGGTCGAGGGCCGCGTCGAGGGCGCGCAGCACCTGGACGGCCGGGGTGAACTGCGGGCTGCCCCCGAGGACCTGGGCGCGGTAGTTCGCCGACAGGTCGAAGTAGAAGGTGCGGGCGGGCACGTCCGCGAGCGCCTCGAGGCGCTCCCGGGGGGCGCAGACGAAGCTGATGCCCGGCATGCCCTCCAGGCACTTGTTGGCGGTGCCGACGCACCAGTCGACGTGGTCGCGGACGACGTCCAGGTCCTCGGCGCCGAGGCTGCTGATCGCGTCGACGATCAGGGAGCGCCTGTGGCGGGCGACCAGCGCGCCGAGTTCGCGCAGCGGGTTGAGCATGCCGGTGCTGGTCTCGTGGTGGACGACCGCGACGTGCGTGATGTCCGCGTCGGCGGCGAGCGCGCGGTCGACCGCGTCGAGGTCGACGGGGACGGCCCAGCCGAACTCCAGCCGCACGCAGGCGATGCCGTGGGTGTGCGCGATGCGCAGCAGCCGCTCGCCGTAGTGGCCGTTGTCGAGCACCAGCAGGCGGCCGTCGGCGGGGAGGACCGAGCTGATCACGGCCTCCAGGGCGGCCGTGCCGGAGCCGGTGATCAGGACGGTGGCGTGGCTGTCCGGGCCGGCCCCGCACACTTCGGTGATCTTGCCGCCGACGCTGCCCAGGAGCGCCTGGGTCTCGGGTTCCCGGTGGCACTCGTCGGGGCCGGCCATGGCGGCGCGGACCCGGTCGTGCACGTTGACGGGCCCCGGGTTCAGCAGGACGACGCGGCCGGGCCGTCCGGTTGTGCCGGTCATGTGAGGTCCTCCTGGGACGGTTCGGCGGCGGCGGAGGCACGGCGCCGGATCAGGGTGCGGGGCACGTCGTGCGGCCAGGCGTCGAGCGGGGCGAAGAGGTGGCGCAGCCCCCCGGGGCCGCGGTCGCCGCGGGTGATGACGCACTCGGCGCCGCGGCGGGCGTGCGCGGCGAGCGCCTCGACCTTGCCCTCCATGGCTCCTGTGGCGTCCCACGCGTCGTCCCAGAACAGCTGCCGCACGGCGGTCAGGTCGTCGGGGTCGAGGTGCGGCAGCACGGGGCTGTCCGGGTCCTGCGCGAGGTGGATGCCGGACACGTCGGTGAGGGCGACGACCCGGACGGGGCCGGGGGCCGCGGCGGCGTCGAGCACCACACCGGGGACGTCGTCGCTGCTGAGGATGCGCAGGGTGCCGGCGGCGGTGACCACGCAGTCGCTGGACAGGACCGGCAGCGCACCTTCGGCGAGGAGCCGGGACACCACACCGGTCTCGGTGACGACGGTGCCGTCGGGCAGCTCGTTGAGCATCGAGGTCGTCTGGAGCGGCACGGCCCGCACCCCGCGGGCGCGGAGCGCGGTGGTCCACGCCCAGCGCATGCGGAAGGCCGGTTCGGTCAGGGCGACGGCCGCGTACGGGTCGTTCTCGGCCGCCTTGATCCGCAGGCCGACGGGGTGGCACAGGGCACCGCCCCCGGTGACCAGGACGATCCGGCCGGGGTGCTCGGCGACCAGCTCGGCGACCATGGCCGCGTACTCGTCGACGGCCGCGTGGTCGGTCTCCCCGCTGTGCCGCTTGTCGGAGAGGAGGCTGCCGCCGACCTTGAGGACGAGCAGCCCCGGCTCCCGGCCCGGTGCGGGCTCCCGGCCCGGCGCCGCGGCGGGGGCCGGGGGCACGGCGGCGGTCACCGGAGCGGGACGTTGGAGACGGTCCCGGCGGTGTGCCGGCGGGCGTTGAACAGCCTCTCGAGGAAAGGCTGTTCCCAGCGGGCGCTCTGCCCGTCGAGGGAGCCGTACAGCTCCAGGTAGTCCGTGTCCTCGGGGCGCAGGGCGTCCAGGACGTGCGCCGGGACGGCCTCCGGGTAGAGGACCGCGGTGAAGTGCAGCGCGTAGTACACGATCTCCTCGGCGCCGACCGACACGACCCGCTTGAGGAACCGCTGCCAGGCGTCCTCCCCGCAGCCCTCCGCCACCAGGGCGAGGTCGAGGAACTTGCTCAGCTGGAGGTCCTGGCGGTCCTCGATGAAGTGGAGACTGGTGGCCTCCTTGTGCAGGTGCGAGCAGAGGTCGAGGAGCCGGTCGTCGGGCGCGGGCTCCCAGGCGGGGGCGCCGCACAGGACGGCGGGCACGGCCCGGTCGAGCAGTTCGGCGGCGCCGGCGCTGATCCCGGACTTCTTCTGGAAGATGTCGTGGCAGATGTCGACGTTGAAGTCGGTGATGTCGGGGCGGCCGCCGGGCTTGCGGTACGGCAGCTGGTTGCTCAGGTTCATCTTCCAGAACGCCTGCGTCTCGCGGCTGTACGGCTCGATCCGCTCGCCGTCCTCGGCGACCCTGCCCTGGATGTAGCCGAGGCGGAGCAGGACCTCGTGGGCGGCGCGCGCGTCCTCGCGGGACAGCAGCACGTCGAGGTCGGCGATGCGGCGCAGCGCCGGGTCGCGGTACTCGCCCTCACCGAGGGAGAAGCCCTTGCGGACCGCGAACCTCAGTCCCGCGGAGGAGAGTTCGGCGAACACCCGGCCGAACTCGTCGGACAGGGCCTGGTTGCGGGCCCTGTTGGCGAGGTAGGCGCCGATGAAGACCCACGGGTAGGGGAAGCCCGGCTGCTCGCCGGCCTTGCGGTCCAGGCGGTGGCGGTCGACGTGCCGGCCGACCAGCGGCAGCAGCTTGTGCCAGGCGGCGGCCTCCAGGAAGGCGCCCCAGTCGAGGTCGGGGCTGCCCGCCAGCTCCCGGATCGCGGCGACGTCGTCGGGGCCGAGGCGCAGCCGGGCCATCCTCAGCAGCAGCCGGGAGTGCGCGGGCAGGTCGTCGGCGGTCAGGTCACGAGAAGCGGTCTTGTCTGCCATGTCACACCTCTGCAGGGGACGTGCCGTCCTGCGCGAGTCGTCGCAGCGCACGGTGGTCGGTCTTGCCGTTGGGGGTCAGGGGGAGCGCGTCCAGCTCGGTGAGCCGGCGCGGCACCATCGCCTCGGGGAGGGAGTCGGCCAGGTGGGCGAGGAGCTCCTCGGGGGTCACGGGTCCGCGGACCGTGTAGTGGGCGGCGAGAACGGGGCGTCCGTCGACGACGGGCACGGTGACGGCCGCACGGTCGACGGCCGGGTGGCGCAGCAGCACGGCCTCGACCTCGTCGAGCTCCATGCGCACGCCCGCGATCTTGACCTGGCGGTCGACCCGGCCGAGGTAGAGCACGACGCCCTCCTCGAAGCGGGCGAGGTCGCCCGTGCGGTAGAGCCGGCCGGTGGGCGAGTCCGGGTCCAGGGTGTCGGTGAAGAACGCGCGGGCATTGTTGTCGGGGTCGTTGACGTAGCCGAGTCCGACGACGACGCCGCCGACGAAGAGCTCCCCGGCCTCGCCGGGCCCGGCGGCCCGCCACGGGCCCCCGTCCTCCTCCTGCACCAGCAGGTAGAGCCGGGCGTTGGCGACGGGCCCGCCGACGGGCAGCCGCGGCCGGGCGGTGTCGGCGGCGGTCACCTCGTGGTGGGTGACGTCGTCGGAGCACTCGGTGGGCCCGTAGGCGTTCAGCAGGCGCACGTGGGGGAGGGCCGCGAGGGCGCGGGCGGCGAGCTCGGGGCGGAGCTCCTCGCCGGTGGAGATCAGCCGGCGCAGGGAGGGGAGCACCGGGCCCCGCCGCTCGGCCTCGCCGACGAGCCAGCCGACGACGGTGGGGACGAGCTCGACCACGGTGACGCCGGTGCGCTCCAGGACGGTCCTCACGCGGCGCGGGAAGTCGAGGTCCTGCTGCTGTACGACCACGACGGCACCGCCGACGAGGAGGGGGGCGAGCATCTGCCAGACGGAGATGTCGAAGACCAGGGGTGCGGTGAACGCCAGCCGGTCGTCGGCGGTGAGCTCCAGGTCGGCGACCTTGGCCCACAGGTGGTTGACCATGCCGCGGTGCTCGACGGCCGCGCCCTTGGGGCGCCCGGTGGTGCCCGAGGTGAAGATGCAGTACCGGGCCTCCGAGGACTGGTCGCGGCCGTCGGGGGTGTACGGGGCGACGGCGGCGTCCGGTCCCGGGGCGGCGACGACGGTGGTGCCGAGCCCGGCGGCCGCCTTGACGGCGGTCTCCCCGCCGTGACCGCCGTCAAGGCCGCCGGAGTTGTCGAGCAGGAACCCGGCCGCGCTGCGCCGGAGGACCTCGGTGACCCGCTGGGCCGGCCAGTCGGTGGCGACGGGCAGGTAGACGGCCCCGAGCCCTTCGAGGGCGAGGAAGGCGGCGATCGTGTCCGCGCAGCGGTTGCCGACGACGGCCACGACGCTGCCGGCGCCGCAGCCGGCCGAGGCGAGGGCGGCCCGGAACCGTGCGGCGCGGGTCAGCAGCCCGGGGTAGGTGAGGGTGGTGTCGCCGTCGACGACGGCGGGCGCGTCCGGGGTGGCGGCGGCGAAGCGCGCGACGTGGTGGAGGACGCCGGAGGCGGTGTCGAACTCCGCGGACCGGCCGAGGGAGAGCGCGGTGGCGCGGGCCGCGGCGCCCTCCGCGAGCGGCAGCGGGGCGAAGGCCGGCACGGCGGGGGCCGGGGAGGCGGCGGCGGGCCGGGGGGTCATGACGCCCCCGCGCTCTGGTGGCGGTCCAGCTCGTGGAAGAAGCCGTCGACGGCGACGGCCTCCCCGGCGGCGACGGCCGTCCGGTGGACGTGGGCGCCGACGACGAGGTCGAGGATGCCGAGTCCGAAGGGGGAGAACACCACGGTCCGGTCTGCGGGGGCGGTGAGGCCGCCGGTGAGCACGTCGTACAGCGTGCCGTGCAGGAAGTCCCTGTTTCCGGTGCGCTGTTCGGCCAGGTGCACCGAGGTGTCGGCCTTCAGCACGTGCTCGACGTCGTCGACGATGTTGACGCTGTCCAGGATGACGTCGGTGCCCAGGTCGCGCAGCGAGACGTGGAGGACCAGCGGGTTGTGGGAGAACCAGTCCGGGTCGTTCACGTGGGGCACGGCGGCGGTGGTGGCGAAGACGACCAGGTCGCAGGAGCGGACGAGGTCCTCGGCGGAGGTGTGGACGCGGACCGGCCGACCGGTGGGCTCCAGGACCTGCCGGGCGAAGGAGGAGGCGTAGTCGCCGCTCAGGTCGAAGGCGTGGTACTCGTCCACGTCCCAGGCGAGTTCGGCCAGGTACTCCTGGATGAACCGGGCGATCAGGCCGGTGCCGAAGAAACCGATGCGGCGGGGTGTGCTGCCGCGCCCGGCGGCGATCCGGCGGGCCGCGGCGGCGGCCGACGCGGCGGTGCGCACCGCGCTGATGATGGACCCCTCCAGGCAGGCGTAGGGGTAGCCGGTGGCCGGGTCGTTGAGCAGCAGGACGGCCGAGGCGCGCGGGATGCCCCGCTCCAGGTTGGAGGGGAAGCTGGAGATCCACTTGATGCCGTCCACGCCGTCGGCGTCGTCCGTCCCGCCGACCGAGGCCGGCAGGGCGATGATCCGGGCGGTGGGCCGGTCGGGGAACCGCAGGAAGTACGAGGGCGGGTTGACGGTGCCGCCCTCGCCGTGGCGCCGGTAGGCGTCCTCCACCAGGTCGACGACCTCGGCCCGGCGCCCCTCGAGGCTGCGGTGCACCGCAGCGCCGGGTACGACGGAGAACCGCGGGGGCCCGCCCTGCTGCTCAGCCATTGCTCTCTTCCTGTTCCTTGTCGAGGTCGCCGTAGGTGCTGCGCACCCAGGCGTCGTCGTAGACCGTTTCGATGTAGCGGTCGCCCATGTCGGCGGAGATGGCCACCGAGGTGAGGGTGGAGCCGGGGTCGTGCTGCTCCAGCCAGCGGGCGGCGCCGCTGACGACGGTTCCGGTGGAGCCGCCCAGGAGGAACCCGTGCCGGGCGAGACGACGGCACATCCGCACGGTGTCGTGCTCGTGGACCCGGACCACCTGGTCCACCCGGGCGGCCTCGATCAGGGGCATCGGCTCGCTGGCGCCGAGGCCCGGCAGGTAGCGGGGGCCGGAGGGCATGCCGAAGTTGACCGAGCCCACGGTGTCCACCGCGACGATCCGCACGCCGGGGCGGTTGTCCCGGAACCACCGGGCGCAGCCGGTGAGGGTGCCGCCGGTGCCGGCGCCGATGAACAGCACGTCGAGACCGGGGAACCGCTTGGCGATCAGCGGCGCGGTGTTCTCGTAGTGGGCCAGCCAGTTGGCGGGGTTCTCGTACTGGTTGAGCCACACGTAGCCGGAGTTGCGGGAGCACAGCTCACGGACGAGTGCCTTGCGGGCGGTCAGGTAGCTGCCGTCCGCGTCGGGCCGGTCGACGACGACGACCTCGCTGCCGAGGGCCCGCATGAGCTTGACGGTCGCGGGGTTGCACTTGGGGTCGGTGACACAGACGAACCGCAGGGAGCGGGCGGCCGCGACCACGCTGAGCGCCACTCCGAGGTTTCCGGAGGACGATTCGACGAGGGTGGAGTGCTCGTCGACCAGGCCGTTCCGGACGGCCGACGTGATCATGGAGGTGGCGGCCCTGAGCTTCACAGAGCCGGCGAAGTTGAAACCCTCGCACTTGAGGTGCAACGGGATGCGGAGCGTGTGTCCGAGGTCGACGTAGACGTCGCTGTCGAACAGTTCGTCCGCTGTGGAGATGATGGCCAAGAGTCGTTTCCGCTTCTTTCGTCCCGCCCCCTACGGTCCGTCCCGGCGATCAGACGTCGAGCTTCTGCCATGCCTCCAGGCGCTGCAGGGCGAAGATGTCCTGGACGGAGGCGATGGAGTTCTCGACCGCCGTGGAGTCGCCGGTCTCGTAGACGGAGCGGTAGGTCTCGCGCAGCGCGCTGACGGTGGCGCGCAGCCCCTGGTTGGCGTAGATGACCACGGAGACGCCGGCCTGCTTGATCTCGTCGATGTGCCAGTTCGGATAGGTCGTCGGCACGATGACCACCGGGCAGCGGAAGTCCCAGCCCTCCAGGAACCCGACGATCTGGTCGCGGGTCTTCGTCTTGGAGTGGACGAGGACCGCGTCCGCGCCGGCGTCGGCGTAGGCGCGGCAGCGTTCGAGGGCCGCTTCGACGTCGAGCCCGCTGATGAGGGCCTCGGTGCGGGCGATGACGAACATCTCCCGGGTGGCCTGGGCCCCCTTGGCGATGCGGATCTTGTCGACGAACTCCTTGGTGCCGAGAAGGGTCTGACCGCCTGCGACGAAGCTGTTCATCTTGGGGAACAGCTTGTCCTCGATGCAGATCGCGGTGATGCCGGCCGCCTCGAACTCGTGGACCATGTGCGCCACGTTGAGGTTGCCGCCGTATCCGGTGTCGCAGTCGGCGACGACCGGGATCCGCAGCGCTTTTTGGATGTTGGCAGCCGCCTCGAGGTACTCGGTCATGCTCAGGATGCTCGCGTCGGGCAGAGCGCGTGACGCCGACACCTCGAGGCTGGACGACCAGACGGCCTGGAATCCGGCCTCCTCTGCGAGCAGCCCTCCGAGGGCGTGGTTGGCACCCGCCACACGAACAATTTCGTTCTCGGCCAGAACAGAGCGAAATGAAGGATAGGTGGACCGCTGCACGCCTGAGACTCCTGAATCGTTCGATGTGGTGGATCGAATCGCGATCTGCGCCGTTCTGGGAATTGCTGTAGCAATTAATAGGCAATTCTTTGCCCGGTCTTCAGTTGCCTTTAATCGGGCTTGTAGCCGGACGGCATGGGAGTGAAGGTAGGGCGGCGGCCCAGAGATGTCAACAGTCTTGTCAACGACTTGCCTACATGGTGCAATGCTTGCCGGGCCCGCCGTGGGTCACCGGGAATCCCAGAGAGGAACAGCAGAGAATGAGCACCACGCTCGTACCCGCGCACCCCCGCACCCTGGAGGTTCCGACAGAGGCTTTCCACACCTTCTCCGAGCAGGCGCAGCGCGAGGTCGCCGCCTACGTCGCCCGGCTCGACCGGGACTTCCCCACGGGCCGCGTCGACGCGATCGACGTCGACCTCGGCGCCGTCCCGCTCTTCACGGCGGAGGTCGACGCCGTCCGCCACGTCGTCGACGACACCGTGCACTTCATCGTGTACGACCGCGTCGCCGGCGTGGACAGTCTCCGGGGACAGGCGCTGTACGCCTGGGTCCTCGGCACCGCCCTCGGCCGGCCCATGGTCCAGAACACCGACGGCTGGCGGCTGATCGAGGTCTACGACCGGGGCGTCCGCAGGACCATCGAGGACGGCGCCCGCTACCACCAGACCAAGCAGGGCTCGTACATGCACAACGACGCCGTCAACGACGTCGACCCCATCGACTACCTGCTGCTGTCCTGCGGCCAGTCCGCCTACATCGGCGGCGAGAGCATCCTCGTGGACGCCAAGCCCGTCCACGAGGTCCTGGAGCGGCACCCGGACGTCCTCGCCGTCCTCACCCAGGACTTCTGGTTCGAGAAGCGCGGCATGTCGCTGTCGGAGGAGACCGGCTTCTTCCGCTCGCCGATCATCCGCTACACCGCGGACGGCGAACCCCTGGTCCGCTACTTCCGCACCTACATCGAGGTCGCCCACGACAAGGTCGGCGAGCCCGTCACCGACGAGCAGCGTGCCGCGCTCGACTTCTTCGACGCCGTGCTCGACCAGTCCTCGGTGCAGTACCGCGTCCGCCTGGAGCGCGGGCAGACCCTGGTCTCCGCCGACGACCGCTTCCTCCACACGCGCACGGCGTTCTACGACCGCTTCCCGCCCCGCGAGATCGACATGGCCGGCGACCGGACGGACGAGGTCAACCGCTACATGTTCCGGATGTGGTCCACCAAGGCCTGACGGCCCCCCGCCGCGCCCGAACATCCCGAATTGCCAAGGAGACCAACGATGCACCCGCGTGAGGCCCTCCGGGCGGTGGGCCACGACCTGGCCGCCGAGCTCCGGCGGAACCGCCCGAAGGACCAGTTGGCCGCGTCCGGCGAGGTGCAGGCCTGGCACCGCACCAGCGGCCGGCTCGCCGAGGGCCGCGTCAGCGACATCAGCGTGCAGTGGGGACAGGCCACCGCGGCGCGGTACGTCACGCGCGAGACGTTCCTGCACCGCTCCGTCTCCGGCTTCGACCCGTCCGTGGCCCGGACCGCCGCCGGGGGCGGCGGCACCGCCCCGGACGGCTCCCGGGCCGCCGGCGCCGGCCTCCACGACCCCGGGCCCGGCCGGGCCCCCGCCTGGACCGAACCTGGTGCGGCACTCACCGCCCTGCGCGAACTCGAGCAGGCCGCCCGCGACTTCGACCCCACCGTCGCCCAGGTCGTCATCGACTTCGAACTCGCCGAACAGGACCTCTGCCTCGTCGACTCCGAGGGCCTCGTGCACGACGAGACCCGGCTGCTCAGCTACCTCACGGTCCGCGTCATCGCCCGCAAGGGCGGCCGCGTCGCCACCGGCTTCTACACCCCCGGCGTCAGCGGCCCCCTCTCCGGCATCGACATGCGTGCCGCCGGGGCCGAGGTCGCCCGCCGCGCCGTCACTGGCCTGGCGGCCCGGCCCGCCCCCGTCGGCCGGATGCCCGTCGTCGTCGCCGGCGGCCGCGGCATGGTCCTGCTCCACGAGGCGTGCTGCCACCCGCTGGAGGGCGACGAGGTGCTGCGCGGCTCCGTCTACGCCGGACGGATGGGCGAGACCATCGCCTCCCCGCTGGTCACCCTCAGGGACGACCCCACCGTCCCGGGCGCCGTCGGCTCGTACGCCTACGACGACGAAGGGGTGCGTGCCACCCCCACCACCCTGATCGAGGACGGCGTCCTCACCGGCTGGCTCACCGACCAGGAGTCCGCTGCGCGGCTGGGCCTCGCACCGAGCGGCAACGGCCGCTGCACCACGGCCCTCCAGCCGCCCCAGCCGCGCATGACCAACACCTGTCTCGCCGCCGGCACCTCCACCGTCGACGAGATCATCGCCTCCACCGAGTACGGCATCTACGCCGAACACGTCGGCGGCGGCGAAGTCATCGAATCCACCGGCGAGTTCACCTTCCGGGTGACCAACGGCCATCTGATCGAGAACGGGCGGGTCACCGACCCCGTCGAGGAGACCACCATCACGGGAACGGGAACACAGGTGCTGAGGGACATCGACGCCGTCGCCGACGACAGCACGGTGGGCGCGGCCAAGTGCGGCAAGTTCGGCCAGTGGGTGACGGTCGGCGTCGTCGGACCGACTCTCCGGGTCGGCTCCCTCCTGGTGGGAGGCACGAACCGATGACCGCCTCCCGGGAACACACCGCCGGCGTCGGGACGAGGACCTGCGCGAGCGAGGTCCTCCTCGCCGAGGCCGCACGGCACGGCGCCGACGCCGAGGTCTGGACCGCCCGGCACGAGACCGACGAACTCGTCTGCCGCGCCGGGACCGTCGAACGCCGCAGCGAGGTCTCCTCCGGCGCCACCGCGCTGACCGTGTGGGCCGAGGGCAACGAGGGCTACGCCGTCCGCAACGCCCCCGGCGCCACCGACCCCGCCCTGGTCACCACCGCCCTCGACGTCGGCCGCGTCCTCGCCGCCGGGAACGCGGTCCCCGCCCCCCGGGCGGACCGCGCCCCCCGCACCCCCGCGGCGGCCCCCCCGCCCCGGATCGGCGCCGACGCCGCCGAACGCCTGCGCGCCCTCACCGGGGGCGCCGGCGACCTGGAGGTCGAGCTGCGGGCCCGTGCCGACCGCACCCGCGTCCGGCTCCACCGCGCGGGCACCGGCCCCGCCGAGTACGACACCGGCGTCGCGCAGCTCTTCGTCCGGATCACCGCCCGCGGAGAGGGCACCGGCTACATCGGCCACCAGCTCTTCGGCCGCACCGTGGAGGAACTCCTCGACGAAGCCGAGCGCACCGAACTGCCCGGACTCACCTCCCTCGCCCGGGTCCTCGCCTCCCGGCCCGCCACCGCCCTGGACCACGACGACCTGCTCGTCGACGGCCGGGTGCTCTCCCGGCTGCTCACCCTCGTCGCCCCCGCGTTCCTCCTCGACTCCGTCCTCGAGGGCCGCTCGCCGCTGAAGGACCGCGTCGGCGAACGCGTCGCCTCACCCGGTGTCACGCTCCTCGACGACCCCACGTCCGCGGACTGCCCGCTCCCCACCCCCTGGGACGGGGAGGGGACCCCCACCGGCCCCACCGTGCTCGTCGAGGACGGCATCCTGCGCGGCTTCCTCTCCTCCCGCCGCACCGCCGCCGCGGCGGGCGCGCCCGCCACCGGCTCCGCCCACCGCGGCGCCAACGGGGAGATGCCGACCGTCCAGCCCGGCCACCTCCTGCTGAGCCACACCGACGACCTGGGCACCGAGGTCCGCCCCGGCCGCACCGTGCTCCACGTGGTCCAGGCCAACGGCGCCCACACCTCCAACCCCATCACCGGGGACTTCTCCATCGGCGCCAACGCCGTGCTCGTCGCCCCCGACGGCACCCGGCGCAACGCAGGCAACACCACCCTCGCCGGCAACGTCTTCGAACTGCTCCGCTCCATCGACGGACACGACGGCCGCGTCCGGGTGAACCGCAGCAACAACTCCTTCATAGCCGGCCCCGGCGTCTGGACCCGCAGCCTCACCGTCGGCCACCAGGACAGCGCATGAGCCTCCTGAAGAACCCCGAGTTCCGCCTGTTCTGGGGCGCGCAGACGGTCAGCATGGTCGGCACCAACATGACCAGGGTCGCCATCCCGCTCCTCGCGGCCGGCACCCTGTCCGCCACCCCGTTCCAGATGGGGCTGCTCCAGGCCGCGCAGACGGTGGCCTTCCTCCTCGTGGGCCTGCCCGCGGGCGTCTTCGTCGACCGGTCGCGGCGCCGCCCGATCCTCATCGTCTGCGACCTGCTGCGGGCCCTGCTGATGGCGGTGATCGTCCTCGGCTTCGTCCTCGACCTGGTCACGTTCCACGCCCTGCTCGCAGTGACGCTCCTCGTCGGCCTCGCCACCGCGTTCTTCGAGATCGCCTACCAGTCGTACATCCCCGTCGTCGTCGGCAGGAACAACCTGGTCGAGGGCAACGCCCGGCTGGAGAGCACCAACGCGGTCTCCCGGCTGGCCGGCCCCACCCTCGGCGGCGGGCTGGTCCAGCTCGCCGGCGCCGTCGCCACCGTCTCCGTCCAGGCCGCCACCCACGTCGTGTCCGCGTTCCTGCTCTCCCGCATCCGCACGCCCGAGGCGGTCCCGGAGCGCACCGAGCGGCGCCGCATGGGCGCCGAGATCCGCGAGGGCCTCCGGTTCGTCCTGCGCGAACCGGTCTTCCGGGCCATCACCGGCTCCGCCGCCACCTACAACTTCTTCTACGCGGTCTCCCTGCCGCTGGTGATGCTGCTGCTGGTCGACGAGATGGGGCTGTCCGGCACCGCCGTCGGCGTCCTGATGGCCGTCAGCGGCGTCGGCGGGGTGCTCGGAGCCTCCTTCGCCGACCGCCTGGGCCGCCGGTTCGGCCAGGTGCGCATGATGTGGACCTCGTACCTGCTGACCGTGCCCACCGCGCTGCTCATCCCGTTCGCCGAGAGCGGCTGGCGGAGCCTGCTGTTCGCCGTGCCCTGGTTCGTCATGAGCTTCGGGATCGTCGTCTACAACGTCGGGCAGGTCAGCATCCGGCAGCAGCTGTGCCCGCCGGAGCTGCTCGGCCGGATGAACGCCAGCGTGCGCTTCCTCGTCTGGGGAATCCTGCCGCTCGGCTCGATCGCCGGCGGGGCCCTGGGCGAGTGGCTCGGGGTCCGCGGCGCCCTGCTCGTCGGCGGCATCGGCATGAGCGCGGGCGTCCTGTGGCTGGTCCTCTCCCGGCTGCGCCCCCTGCGTGACATCCCCGCACCCGAGGAGTCCCCGTCGGCGGACGGCACTCCCCTGCGCGCCTGAGACGTGCCCCACCCTCCTGGAACGACCGAATGGAGTACCCAGTGTCCCCCCGTTACGTAGTGTTCATCGACTCCCCGTGGACCGGCGCCGGCCAGGACTGCGCACGCTTCCTGCTGGAGCAGGGCATCACGCCGGTCATCCTGGCCGCCGAACCGGAGCACCTGCACCCCTCGCTGCTCCACGACTACGCCGAACTCGGTGTGGAGATCCGCGCCTGCGACGTCGACTCCGCCGACGCGATCGTGGCCTTCTGCGAGGAGCTCGCCACCAGGGGCGAGCTCGTGGGCGTCACCTCCGTCTACGAGTACTACTGCGACATGGGCGCCCGCGTCGCCGCCCGGCTGGGCCTGGCCGGCCCCGATCCGGCCGCCGCCGCCGTCTGCCGCTCCAAGTCCGCCATGCGCGAGGCGATGGCCGGCGTGCCCGGCCTCAACCCGCTGTTCCGGGTCGCCGGAACGCCGGAGGCCGCCGCGGCCGCCGCCGAGGAGATCGGCTACCCCGTCGTCGTCAAGCCGCTCGACCTCACCGGGAGCCTGTTCGTCCGCCGCTGCGAGAACGCGGAGGACGTCACCGCCATCACCGCGGAGGTCATGCGGCTCGGCGAGTACCTCGGCCACACGGTCACCCCGAAGGTGATCGTCGAGGAGTGCGTCCCGGGTGCCGAGTACTCCGCGGAGATCATGCACGGCAAGGTCCTCGGCCTGACCGAGAAGATCGGCAGCGAGCCGCCGCTCTTCCTGGAGATGGGCCACGTCTTCCCGGCCTCCCTGCCCAGGGAGCAGGAGCGCCTGCTCGTCGAGAAGGCCGAACTCGCCGTCAAGGCCGTCGGCATCACCTGGGGCCCGTCCCACGTCGAACTCAGGCTCACCGCCGACGGCAAGGACGCCCGGGTGATCGAGGTCAACGGCCGCATCGCCGGGGACCGCATTCCCGAGGCCGTCCGCATCGCCAGCGGCGTCGACATGTGCCGCCTCCACATGACCGCGCTGCTCGGCGGCACGCCGGACCTGACGCTGAACGCCGACCGCACAGCCGCCATCCACTTCCTGATGCTCCGCTCCAGCGGCCACCTCGACGCGGTCGACGGGACGGAGGAGGCCCTCGCCCTCGACGGCGTCCACGAGGTGCACCTGCGGCCCGGCGTCCAGGCCGGCATCGACTACCGGGCCAACGGCTCCAACCGCGACCGGGCCGCCTGGATCATCGCCGAGGGCGCCGACCGCGAGCAGGCCCTGGCCCGCGCCCGCGCGGCCGGCGACATGCTGACCTTCACCTGGTCGCCCCTCGACGAGACCGCCCCGGAGGCGTAGGGCCGTGTCCCGCACCGCTTCCGCCACGGCGCCGTCCGCGCCCCCGGTCCGCACCGTCCCCGTGCACTTCTGCGCCGCCGGCCCTGTGCCGGCGGACGCGGGGGCGGACGGCGCGGTCGAAGTGCCGCTGACCTGGAGCCAGCAGTACTACCTGGCCGAGGTCGACGCCGCCCGGACCCACGGGCGGGGGCTCAACGTGCCCCGCCTGTACCGGCTGCGCGCGGGGACGACCGAGGACGACGCCGCCGCCGCGCTGCGCGGACTGGTCGAACGGTACGAGGTGCTGCGCAGCCGGATCGTCCGGGACGGGCCCGGCGGCGTGCGCCAGCGGGTGCACACCCGGGGCACCCTGCACCTCGCCGTCCACGAGGCGCCCGCTGCCGCCGGGGACCGTGCGCGGGCCGTCCTCGACGCGCTCGCCGCCCCGCCCCTGGACGTGACGGAGTGCTGGCCGCTGCGCGCGGCGCTCGTCACCGAGGGCGGCCGCGCGAGCCACCTCGCCCTGGCGTTCAGCCATGTCGCCGTGGACGCGTACGCGCTGGTCCCGGTCTCCGCGTACCTGGTCGAGCGGATCGCCGAGGCCGATCCGGTGGCCCGCACCGCCCCGGCCCCGGGCGGTCCGTCGCGCGGGCCGCGCGAACAGGCGGCCGCCGAGGCGTCCCCGGCGGGGGAGAGGGCCGCGCAGCGGGCCCTGCGCCTCGCCGAGGAGGCGTACCGCCGCACGCCGGGCGCCCCGCGGCCGGCGGGCGCCCCTCCGGCCGGGCCCCGGTACCGGTTCCTCCGCCGCCGCTCGCCCGCCCTGGACCTCGCCGTCGGCGCCGTCGCAGCCCGCACCGGGGAGTCCCCGGCCACCGTCCTCGCGGCCGCCCTGGCCGCCCTCGACGCGACCAGGGCCGCTCCCGTACCGGGTGACGGCACGGCCGCCACCCGGTACGGGACGGTGCAGCTGATCTCGGCGAACCGGCTGCGGCCCGAGACCGCGGCGGCCGTTCTGCCGTTGTCCCAGCCCGTGCCCTGCTGCGTGGACACGGCCGGAGCCACCTTCCACGAACTGGTGCGCCGGACCGCGGCGGCCTCGCTGCGCGCCTTCCGGGCCGGCGGCTGCCCGCCCGACCGGCTGGCCGCGCTGCTCCGAGCCGTGGAGGAGGAGCGCGGAGTACGGCTGGACGCCGCCCCCACCCTCAACCATCGGCCGCGCTCCACGGCCCTGCCCGTCCGTCCGGCGACGGCCGCGGAACTCGCGGACGCCGCGGCGGGGGCCGTGACGGAGGAGGCCGACGCCGATCCGTGGCGGGCCGGCCACTACCTCAGCGCCGACGTGGACGCCTTCGGCATCCGGCTGCTCCTGCAGGTCGACACCGCGGTCCACCCACCGGGGTGGGCCGAGCGGTGGACGGACGCCCTCGAACGGCTGCTGTGCGCGGCGGCACTGGACGCGGACTGCCCGGCGCTGCCGGAACCGCCCTGCCCGGCGCCGCCGGACGCGAACCCGCCGGGCCCGGACCTCCCGGCGGGCTGACCCCGCCACGAGAAAGATTTGGGAGTACGAAAGATGGCAGACGATCAGCAGCGCACGGTCCTCCTGGTCGGGGCCGGGGTGATGGCGGAGGGGTACCTGCACGCGGCCCGGGCCATGGGGCTGCGGGTGGGAGTCGTGGAGACCCCCGCCCGGCACGCGGCGCTCGCGGACCGCTTCCCCTGCATCGTGGACTTCGAGCCCGTCGACGAGGCTGCCGCCGGCCGGGACGAGAGCTGGACGGCGCCCGCGGCGACGCTGGCGGCCCGGTTGCGGCCGGACGCCGTCTGGGCGTTCGCCGAGCCGCACGTCCTGGCCGCTGCGATGGTCCAGCACCGGCTGGGGCTGCCCGGTCCCGGGCTGGACGCCGCGGTCGTCTCCCGCAACAAGGCACTGCAGCGCGCCGAGTTCGGCCGCACGGGCCTGCCCCAGCCGGCCCACCGCCACACCCGGCGGCTGTCGGAGTCCACCGGCTGGGCCCTGGAGCGGCTGCCCGTCGTGGTCAAGCCGGTGTCCTCGCAGGGCAGCCAGGGCGTGGAGCGGATCGGAACCCCGGACGACTGGGCGGACGCGGTCGCCCGCCGGGACGCCGAGGGACCGCTGCTCGTCGAGCAGTACGTCGAGGGCCGGGAGTACAGCGTGGAGGCCCTGGTGCACCGGGGCCGGGTGCTGTTCACCAACCTGACCCGCAAGGAGACCACCGGCCCGCCGCACTTCGTGGAACTGCTCCACGAGGCGGGCCACGGAGCGGACCGCCCGGTGCTGCGCAAGGCGGCGGACGAGCTGTGCCGCGGTGTGGTGGCCGCGCTCGGCATGGTGACCGGCGTCGCCCACCTGGAGTTCCGGGCGGTCGCCGACGACGAGCCGGTGATCATGGAGGTGGCGGTCCGCACCCCGGGCGACCACATCATGGAACTCGTCGCCCGCGCGCACGGGTTCGACGTCTTCGGGGCGTGCCTGCGTCTCGCCCTGGGCGAGGAGCCGTCCGTGCCGGACGGCCACGGCCCGGTGCGCTCGGCGGGCAGCCTCTTCCTCTCGTCCCCGGGCACGGGCACACTTGCCGCACTCGACCTGTCCTCGTGGGCGGGCCGTCCGGAGGTGGCCCGGTACGACGCCAGGCTGGCGCCGGGTGCGCGGGTGCGTCCCGCCGAGGACTCGGGGGACCGGCTGGCGTGGGCGGTCCTGGACTGCGACTCCCCCGGCCGGATGCGGGAGCTGGCGCGGGAGCTGGCCGCCGGGGCCGTGGTGGAGCTCGCCGAGGACGCGGAGCCCGCCGCCGGCGTGTGAGACCCGCCTGCCCGGAGGACCGCACCACCGTACTTTCCATGTCAAGGAGCATCATGTCCCAACAGCACGTGCTGATCGTCGGCGGCCGGATCGAGAACATCCGCAAGGCGAAGGAGCAGGGCCTGGGCGTCGTCCACCTCCAGCAGCCCGACCAGTTCACCACCGAGCACGCCTCCCTGGTGGACGCGGCGCTGCTCGTGGACTACACCGACTGGTCGGTGACCGGTCCCCTGGTTGCCGCCGCGCACCGCGTCTACGGCTTCACGAGCGTGGCGACCACGACGGAGGCCGGTGTGGAGCCGGCCGGCCGGATCAGCGACCTGCTGGGCCTGGGCGGGGTCTCCCACGAGGTGACCCGCCTGCTGCGGGACAAGCTGAGCATGCGCCGGCACCTGGCCGCCGCGGCCCCGTCGATCTCGGTCGCCGCGGAGGAGGTCGGCGACCGCGGGAGCCTGGAGGCCTTCGGCGCGCGCCACGGGTACCCGTTCATCGTCAAGCCGGTCGACGGCATCGGCAGCCTGGGACTCCAGCTGGTCGAGTCGGCGGACCGGCTCGACGAGGTGTGGGAGACGATCGCCCGGCTGCGCCACTCGGACCACCAGTTCGCCCGTTTCTTCCCGCTGGAGCGCTTCCTCATGGAGGAGTACATCTCCGGTCCGGAGCTCAGCGTGGAGGCGTTCACCTTCGGGGGCCGCCACGTGGTGGCGGCCGTCACCGAGAAGCTGACGTACGACAACTTCGTGGAGCTCGGGCACGTGGTGCCGGCCCGGATCACCCCGGCGGACGAGGCGGCGGTCGTGGCGTGCGTGACCGAGTTCCTGGACGCGGTGGGGGTGGCGAGCGGTCCCAGCCACACGGAGGTGCGGCTGTCGGAGCGCGGGCCGCTGGTGATCGAGTCGCACAACCGGCCGGGGGGCGACCGGATCAGGGACCTGGTGGAGGAGGCGTACGGCTTCGACATCGAGAGGTACACGGTGGCCTGGCCCGGTGGGGGGCTGCCGGCCCTGGAGGAGCGGCCGGCCCCGCTGCGGGCGGCCGCCACCCGGTTCCTGGGGGCCGAGCCGGGCACGGTGACGGCGGTCGAGGGGCTGGAGGCGGCCAGGTCCCTGGCCGGAGTGCTCGACGTGGATCTGGCGGTGGAGCGGGGGAGCACGGTCCGCCCGCTGCGGTCGAGCTGGGACCGCCCGGGCCAGGTGATCGCCGTGGCCCCGGACGCGGACGCCGCGGTGGCGCTGTGCGAGAAGGCGTGCGCGACGGTCCGGATCAGCACGGCGCCCGACCCGGCGGAGTGACCCGTGGAGTACGAGGAGGTGACCACCGAGGAGGAACTGCGGGAGCTGGTCGGGCCGGCGAACCCCGTGGTGTTCCGCAAGGCGACGCCGGTTCTTCGCACGTACGAGAGCGAATGGATCCGGAACTCGCCTTTCTGCCTGATCGCGACCGCCGCGGCCGACGGGACGTGCGACGTCTCCCCGCGGGGCGATCCGCCGGGGTTCGTGCGCATTCTCGACGAGCGGACGCTCGCGGTGCCCGACCGGCCGGGAAACCGCCGGCTCGACACCTTGCGCAACGTGCTGCAGAACCCGAGGGTGGGAATGATCTTTTTGATTCCGGGGCGGGGCGACACGCTCCGGGTCAACGGCCGCGCGCGCCTGGTCCGCTCGGCCCCCTTTCTCGACGACATGACGGTCCGGGGGAACCGGCCGGGGCTGGCCCTCGTGGTGAGTGTCGAGGAGTGCTACTTCCACTGCGCCAAGTCGTTCATGAGGGCGAGGCTGTGGGACACGGACTCGTGGGCTCCGGAATCGGTTTCCTCGCGGGCCCGGATCGCCCGGGCGACGGAGTGGACCGAGGCCTCGCTGGAGTCCCTGGAGCGCCGCTACGGCCCCGAGTACGAACAGCGTCTTTATCCCGGGTCCCCCTGAGGAGTCGATGAAGATCCAGTGAAGCCGGTGTGTACGGGCCGAGAATTTTCTCCCTTGCCAACTCTTGTCAAATGTTCATCAGAATCGATATGTTGACACCGCTCCGCCGCAAGCGATCACTGAGTTCCGGCAAAGGATTTCCATGAAGAAGACCTTGGTTGCTCGTGCATTGGCTCTCGCCTTTTTCGCTCTTCTCCTCGCGGGGACGCTGCCGGCGGGCGCGGGGGAGGCGCGGACCGCTGCCATCGGCGCCGGCAGCATGATCGACTGGCCGTAGTCCGCCGCTCGCTCTTCGCTCGTTTCTGGAGTTGCGAGGCTCCCGGGGGTGCGGTTACCAACGCGAGTCAATCTTTGTCACAATGTGTCGGGGGAGCTAGAATAGCTCCCCCGACACATTGTGTGGAGCATTGGACGAAACCCTCGAAGACGGTGGTCGCATGCTGGAGCAACCTGGCTTTGGACGACGCCTGCGTCAACTGAGGCTGCAGCAGGGCAAGACCCAGGCGGAGCTGACCGGGCCGGGAATGTCCGCGGCGTACCTCTCCCGTCTGGAGTCGGGTGCCAGGTCTCCCACCCGGCGCGCCGTCGACTACCTCGCGGACCGCTTGGACGTCCCCGTCGAGAGCTTCACCGAGGACAGGGGGGACGACCTCTCGGACCTCGTCGCGACCCTGGCGTCCCGGCCGGACGGTGAGCGTGACGCCGAGATGCGCGACCTCCTCGCGGACGGACTCGAGCGGGCCGCGGACGCGGACTCCTCGACCCGCTGGCAGGCGTTGGCCCTGCTCGCCCAACTGCACTCCTCGTTCGGGGAGTTTCCCGAAGAGCGCAACGTCCTCGAGGAACTGGCCAAGCTCACCGAGGAACTGGCGCGTCCCGTGCTCCAGATCTACACGAAGCAGCGGGTGGCCCGGTGCGCCCGCAACCGCGGCGACATGGAGCTGGCCCGGCAGGCGGTCCGCGAGGCCCTGGAACTGGGCGAGCAGCACCGCGTCCGGGTCCCCGCCGCCGATCTGCTCCGCAGCCGGCTGCTCCTGGTCTCCGCGGAGGCGGAACTGGGCAACGTCGACGAGGCGAAGCGGCTCAGCCTCGACATCCTCGCCGCGCTGCCGTCCGAGCGGGGCGCCCTGACCGCCGAGGCGTACTGGACCGCCGCCACCGTGAGCACCCGCCAGGGCGATGCCGAGGGGGCGCGCCGGTACCTGGACAAGGCGATCGACGCCCTGGACAGCCGGGAGGACATCACCCTCTGGATGCGGCTCCGGCTGGGAGCGGCCTCGCTCTGCCTCCAGAGCCTGCCGCCGAGACTGGACCGGGCGCAGGAGCTGCTGTCGGTCGTCGAACCGGTACTGGACTTCGCCGGGCCGCCGCGGCACCGCCAGGAGTTCCTCTTCCTCCGGGCCCAGGTGGCCTTCCAGCAGGGTGACTCCGGCCGCGCGGCCGAGCTCGCGGAGGAGGCCGGGAAGTGCCTCCAGCTCTTCACGTACCGTGACCGGATCCGCTTCCGGATCCTCCGGGAGAGGCTGGCCGCCCGCTCCGGCGACATGCACGCGGTGACCCGGCTGAAGGAGCTCGCCACCGAGGTGCAGAGCACCCGGATGCCGGAACTCGTCGCCGAGGTGTGGCGGGCGGCGGCCGAGTGCGCCGCGGAGACCGTGCCGTCCACCCGCTGAGGGGACGCCGCGGTGGACGGCGCCACCGGGGCCCTCTCCCGCCCGGGGCGCGGCGGGCGTCACGGGTCGCAGAGCACCTGGTCGCCGGTGACCGCGCCCGTGCCGTTCGCACCGGCCCGGTTCAGGGGGTCCGCCGACCGGACGGTCCGCACCTTCCGCTGCGCGAAGTCGCTGCCGACGGTCACCAGCATCGTGGCGCCCCGGCCCTCGACCGGTTCCAGCCGGGCCCCGGGCAGCGCGGCGGCCAGCGACCGCACCGAGCGGTCCCAGCGGGGGTCGTAGCTGACGACGGTGTGGGTGACGTCGGTGCGCCCGGCGTTGCCCGCCGGGCCCGCGGTCAGGAAGCCGGTCGCGCGCAGCGCCCTGTGGGTGCGCGCGCCGAGGCCCGGGACGGCCGTGCCGTTGCGGACCTGCACGCGGACCGAGGCGGGGTCGACGTCGACCGGCACGCCCTCCCGCCGCTTCGGGGGCCGGCGGTCCGCGCGGTCCGCGAGGGGGCGGTCCTCGCGGACCGCGGCGAAGAGCTTTCGGGCCTCCTCCTCGTCCCACCGCACGGCGGAGCCGCCGCCGGGCACCTTCACCTCCTTGCCGGACAGGGGCACCGAGACGAACTCCGAGGAGCCCGGCTCCAGGTCCTTCATCGCCCGCCCGAGGAGGAGGAGGTCCCCGGCGGTGAGGCCCTCGTCGGCGCGGACGGAGTCCAGGAGGGTGCGGGCGAGCCGACCGAGCCGGACCGGATCGGTCAGGAAGCCGCTGCCGGCCGCCGTCTCCACGAGCTGGGCCAGGAAACGCTGCTGGCGGTGCATGCGGCCGAGGTCGGAGGAGCCGTCGAGGTGCCGGGCCCGCACGTACTGCAGGGCGCGGCCGCCGTCGAGGACGGTGGTGCCCGCGGGCAGGTCCAGTCCGGAGTGCGGGTCCTTCAGGGGGTGCGTGGTGCACACGGGGACGCCGCCGACGAGGTCCACGGTCTTCATGAAGCCGGTGAAGTCGACCTCGACGTAGTGGTCGATGCGCACCCCGGTCATCCTCTCCACGGTCCGCACGGTGAGGCCGGGGCCGCCGCGGGCGTAGGCGGCGTTGATCTTCCCCGCGCGGCCGGCCTGTCGGCCCGCCCGGCCCGCCCGGCCCGCCCGGCCCGTGGGCTCGACGCGGGGCGGCAGGTCGGCGTAGGAGTCGCGGGGGATGCTGACCACGCTGGTGCGGTCGCGGTCCGCGGACACGTGCACCAGCATGATCGTGTCGGTGCAGTTGCAGGGTTCGCCGCCCAGGCGCAGTTCCTTGCTCCGCGCGGGGTCCAGGCCGTCGCGCCCGTCGGTGCCGACGAGGAGGAAGTTCAGGCCGTCGTCGTCTCCGCCGCCGGGGCGGGCGGCCGTCCCGGCGAAGGGGTCGACCCGGTCGATGCTCGAGTCCAGCCGGTCCGCCAGGGACCAGCCGATCCCGCTGGTGGCCAGGACCGCCGCGGACAGGGCGAGGGCGCCGCGCGCCGCCCAACGGGGCCGGCGGCGGCCGTGCGGGCGGTTCCGAGCCCGCGGTACGGCCCGGTGGGCCGTGTCCGCCGCGGGGCGCCGGAGCGGCCGTGCGGGCTCGGGCGGGCGTGACGGCCGGGTGTTCGGGGACGGCATCAAGCACACCTCCGGGAGGGGGAGCCTGGGCCGGTCAGGCTAGGAGCGGCCGGTGGGCGCGGAGGGGTCCACACGCCGCCGTCCGGTCCCGGCCACACAGAAGGATGAACGTTTCTCCTCCGGTCTCTTCCTGTCCCCTCCGGCCTCTTCCGCCCCGCGCCGCCCGGCCCGGCCCCGCGGCCCCGGGCCGCCGGACCGGGATCCCGGCCGGGCGGGGTACTGTGTGCCGCGATATGACTGCGACGACTGACAACGGCTCCGCCGCCGAGCCGCTCCCTGCGGTTTCCGTGATCATGCCGGTGCTCAACGAGGAACGGCACCTGCGCACCGCCGTGCGGCACATCCTGGAGCAGGACTACCCCGGCGAGACCGAGGTCGTGATCGCCCTGGGCCCGTCCACGGACCGCACCGACGAGATCGCGGCCGAGCTCGTGGCCGAGACGGCCTCCCTGCCCGACCGGCGGGTGCGCACGGTCCCCAACCCGACCGGCCGGACCCCGGCGGCGCTCAACGCCGCGATCGCCGCCTCCGGCCACCCGGTCGTCGTGCGGGTGGACGGCCACGGCATGCTCAGCCCCGACTACGTCTCCACCGCGGTCCGGCTGCTGCGCGAGACCGGGGCGGCCAACGTCGGCGGCATCATGCACGCCGAGGGGGAGAACGACTGGGAGCACGCGGTCGCCGCCGCCATGACGTCGAGGATCGGCGTCGGCAACGCCGCCTTCCACACCGGCGGCGCCGCCGGGCCCGCGGACACCGTCTACCTGGGGGTCTTCCGCCGCGAGGTCCTGGAGCAGCAGGGCGGCTACAACGAGGAGTTCATCCGGGCCCAGGACTGGGAGCTGAACTACCGCATCCGCGAGGCGGGCGGGCTGATCTGGTTCTCGCCCGAGCTGCGGGTGTCCTACCGGCCGCGCCCCAGCGTCCGCGCGCTCGCCAAGCAGTACAAGGACTACGGGCGCTGGCGCCGCGTCGTCACCCGCTACCACCGCGGGTCGGTGAACCTGCGCTACCTGGCGCCGCCGGCGGCCCTGCTGGCCATCGCGGCCGGCGCGGTGGCGGGGGCCCTGCTGCACCCGGTGGGCTGGATCGTCCCCGGCGGGTACCTCGCGGCCGTCGTCGTGGGCTCGGTGCCGGCGGGCAAGGGCCTGCCGGTCGCGGCACGGGCGCGGATCCCGCTCGCCCTGGCGACCATGCACATGTCCTGGGGCTGGGGCTTCCTGACCAGCCCCAGGTCCCTGGCCCGCAAGGTCATCGCCAGCCGCCGCCCGGCGCCCGCCGACGGCGGCGCGGGCACGGCGGCGGCCGGGGCCCCCTCCGACACCCCGGCCTGACCGGCCCGCCGGCCCGCCGGGCCGCGGACTTCCCCGGCCCGGCGGGCCGGGGAAGTCCGCCCCGGGAAGCCGCCCGGCAAAGCCCGTGTCGGCTACCAGGAGTACCGCGGGTTGACCTTCATGCAGGCCCCGTCGTCGGCGGCGTTGAGCGCGGAGGCGCTGTCGGGGGCCTTGTCGTCCTGCCCGGCGGCGGGCTTCTCCGGGTACGTGCGGCCCTCCCGCCAGTCGGCTCCGACCACCACGGTCACCGACTGCACGGCGGACGACTTGCGCACCGCGCTCCCCGGAACGCCGAGGGCCTCGGCCACCAGCTTCGCGTCGGCCTCGAGGTCCGCGGACGGGTAGGAGACCGTGGTGTCCGCCTGGGACTTGGGCACGGCGTCGGCCGCGGCCTGCGTGAAGCCGTCCGCGGTCAGCAGGCCGGCCACCGCCGCGGCGCGGCCGGGGACGGGCGCCTGGGCGACGGTTCCGGTGCCGTTCAGCACGGTGACCGCGATCCCGTCGCGTGCGGCCGGGGCGTCCTCGGGCCTCGCGGAGCCCTTCTCCTTCTTCCCCTTCTTCCCCCTGCCGTCCAGCGGGGTGTCGCTGCGGATCATCGAGAACAGCTTCTCGGCGTCCGCGGTCGGTATGACGTGGGCGCCGGGGTTCTGCGGGTCCTGCTGCCACGGCATGGTGGTCATGGTGATCCGGTCGGTGGGGATCTTCTGCAGCTGCTCGCCCAGGTCGTACAGCTTCTTGACGCTGCCCAGCCCGTCGTCGACGGTCAGCGCCTTTGTGGCGGCCTCGGCGAGCGAGGTGAGCCTGCCCGGGTCGGTGAGCTTGGTGCCCGACTTCAGCTGGCGGATCATCGCGTTCAGGTACATGTGCTGGCCGTGGGTGCGGCCGATGTCGCTGCCGTCCTCGAAGCCGTGGCGGGTGCGCAGCCACTGCAGGGCCTGTTCGCCCCTGATGGTGTGGTCGCCCTCGGTGAGTTTCAGCCCCGAGTCGGAGTCCTCGACGTTGGCGTCCACGCAGACCGGCACTCCGCCGACGGCGTCGGCCATGGACACCACACCGGCGAAGTCGATCATCATGAAGTGGTCGACCGGGATGCCGGTCAGTTCCTCCCAGGCGGCCACGGTGCAGCCCGGACCGCCGTGCTGGAGGCTGGAGTTGATGGTGTCGTCGGTCTCCGGGTAGACGGTGCCGTCGTCCGGGTCGGTGCACTTGGGGATCTTCACCCGGGTGTCGCGGGGGATGCTGACGACCGAGGCGTTGCTGCGGTCGGGGGAGACGTGCAGCAGCATCTGCACGTCGGCCAGCGGTTTGCGGCCGGCGTCCTTCTTGGCCCCGCCGAGTTTCTGGTTCTCCTTGGACGCCCGGCTGTCCGAGCCGAGCAGGAGTATGTTGAGCGGCGTCTGCCCGAACTCGTTGGCCTCGGCCCTGTCCAGCCGGTTGTCGCCCAGGTTGAGGCGGTCCTTGTCCAGGTTGCCGTTGAGGTGCTCGTAGTAGACGTAGCCGGCGCCCGCGCCGGCGAGGACGGCCGCGGAGACCACGACCGCCGTCCACTTCAGGGCCTTCCGGCCCCTGCCGCCGCGCCCGTCCGGGAGCGGCGGGGCGACGGCCCCGCCGCCGGTGCCGCCCGTGTGCGGCGTGCCGGGCCGCGCGCCGGGGACGGCGCCGTCCCCGGGCCTCCTCGGCCCCGGCGTGAGGGGACGGGTACGGGCGCCTTCGCGCATCAACGGCCTCCTGGTGGCCCACTCGTCGGTCGAGGACCGCGCCGGACCCGGTGGTCCGGCGCGGTGCGCAGCCGCAGCGTGTGCCGACCCGTCGCACTGCTGCATCGCGGATGTGTGGTCAGATCCTGACACGTCCGGGCGAGCCGGTTCGGTTGCCCCCCGAACCGCACCGGCGCCGCACAGTGGCCTCCGTCACACCCGGAGTGCGGTGTCACTTGGCGCAGACGTTCTCGTCCCCGCCGTTGACGCTCTGCACCCCCTCGGGGGCCTTGGTCGGTGCGGCGATCGGCGTCCCGGCGCCCTCGTAGTCCTTGCCCAGGGTCAGCGTCATGGGCTCGTCCTCCGCCGCCGCGCTCCCGGTCTCCTTCAGCGCGGAGTCGGGCAGGCCCATCATCTCGGCGAGGGTGCGCGCCTGGTCGCCCTGGCCGGGCGCGTACTCCAGGGTCGTCCCGGCCTGCGTGGCGCCGGCGTTGCCGCCGTTGCTGGAGAGGGCCACCCCCTGGTCGTTCTGGAGCCAGGCGACGGTGTCCTGGGCGGCGCCCACCGGCCCGCCGCCGTTGACCACGGTGACCCGGACCTCGGAGGGGTCGGCCTTCGAGGTCTCGGTGGGCTTCGGGGCGGACTTGCCCTTGGACTTGTCCTTCTTCTTCACCTCGGTCAGCGACCGGTCCGCCCTGATCATGGCGAACAGCGGCTTGGCCTTGGCCTCGTTCAGCTCGACGGTGGCGCCGTCGGCGCTGTCGACCACCGGCACCGTGGCGAAGGTGATGTTCTTGGTGTTCACCTGGCTGAGGTCCTGGGCCAGGCTCGTGAGCTTCGCCACGCTGCCTATGCCGCTGTCGACGGTGAGCGCCTTCGTGGCCGCGTCCGCCAGCCTGTACAGCTTCTTCGGGTCCGTGAGGGTGTCGCCGGACTTCATCTTGCGGACCATCGATCCGACGAACTGCTGCTGCAGCTCGATGCGGCTCAGGTCGCTGCCCATGCCGACCGAGTAGCGGGTGCGCACGAACGCCAGCGCGTCCTCGCCCTGGACGACGTGCCGGCCGGCCGTGAGGTTCAGCTTCGACTTGGAGTCGTTGATGTCCTTGGCCACGCACACCTCGACGCCGCCGATCGCGGTGGAGAGCGTCTTGACCGCGTTGAAGTCCACCAGCATGAAGTGGTCGACCCGGATCCCGGTCAGCTCCTCGACGGTCTTCCAGGTGCAGCCGGGGTCCCTGCCGCCCTGGCCGAGGCTGGTGTTGAACCGGACCTGCTGCGTGCCCGGGATCGACACGGCGGAGCCGTCCGCCTGCTTGGTGGAGCAGTCGGGTACGTCCACCAGCATGTCGCGCGGGATGCTCAGCACGGTGGCGTTGGTGCGGTCCTCGGAGACGTGGAAGAGCAAGGTGGTGTCGGCGTGCCCGACGCTGCCCTCGTCGCCGTACTTTTTGCCCAGTCCCTGGCGGCTGTCGGTGCCGATGACCAGGATGTTCATCGGCCCGTCCGCGCCGGCCGGGCGGTCGCCCCCCAGGTCGACGTCGACGGTGTTCAGGTTGCCGTTGAAGTGCTGGTAGGCGTAGTAGCCGCCGCCGCAGCCCGCGACGAGCAGGAAGCCGAGGCCGCCCGCCGTCCAGTGCAGGGCCTTCTTGCGGCCGGCCTTGGCCTTGCGGCGCCCCGTCCCCCGCTCCTGCTCGGGGGCCGGCCTGCGTCCGCGCCCCGCCGCGGCGCGGGCCGCCCGGCGGCCCCCGGACGGCGGCTGCTCGGCAGCGCGCCGCTGCTCGGGTACGCGGCGGGATCTTCCGGGGGAGGCCGTCGGGGCGCCGGCTTCCGCCGTGCCGCCGGTGGTTCCGGTGGTTCTGTCGGACGTGCCGGTCCCCGGCCGGTCGTCCTGGACCAGCCGCAGCTGGTAGCTGCCGGTGTCCGGATCGAACACCCACTGGTCCGCGGGGTCGATGTCTCCGGAACGGTCCGGGCCGTCCGGGCCGCTGTACCTACGGCCATGCGAGTCCACGGTCGCCTGTGCCCTCCGTCGGTGCCACGCGGCGCCTCCCCCAAGGCGCACTACGGTCGATACGTGCGCGTGCCGGCCACGGGACCAGGCCGGACGGCTCACATTAGCCGCCCAGTCCAGCGCCTGAACACGCCGATGACAAGTTCCGATCCCCTACAACTGGTCAAACCTTCCAATATCCGCAGAGGTCGTTCCGGCTCCGTGTGTCACTTTCCGCCGCATACGTCCCTTCCGGCCGTCGTCCCGTCGAACGACGGTGACGACGAGGGGGACGCGGACGCGGAGGCCGACGGCGACGCGGAGTCCCCGGTCCTGGCCGAACCCGCCTGCTGCACCGGTCCGTCCGCCGCGCTCCCGAAGGGCCCGGCGGCCCGGACGTGGCCCCCGCCGGCGGACGGGGAGCCGTTTCCGGCCTCCGGCGTCCCCTCCCCGGACTCCTTCCCGGACTTCTCCCCGGAGTCCTTCCCGGCGGCGACCTCAACCGGCTCGTCGTTGCGCAGCGCCTCGAACAGCTCGTCGGCGGCCGGCTGGACCAGCTGGTCGCGGTTGGCGTTGAGGGCGTACGGCTCGCGCGGCACGGTGAGGAAGACGAAGTTCTCGGTCGGGGTGGAGCGCAGGCCGGAGGCCAGCTCGTACAGCTCGCCGATCGAGTCCAGGCCGCCGCTCGCGGTCAGGGAGGAGGTGGCGGCGCTCGCCAGCGGGAACAGCCTGGCGGGGTTGAGCAGCACCCCGTTGCTCTGCACCTTCTGCACCAGGGAGGCCAGGAAGGCCTGCTGGCGCCCCATCCGCTCGGTGTCGCTGCCGTTGCCGAACCCGTGCCGGGCCCGCACGTACGCCAGCGCGTCCTCGCCGTACAGCGTCTGGCGGCCGGCCGGGAGGTCCAGCTTGGCCTCCTTGTCGGTCACCGGCTCAGTCAGGCAGACCTCGACGCCCTCCACCGCGTCGACCATCTCCTTGAACCCGGTGAAGTCGACGATCAGGTGGTCGTCGATCCGGATGCCGGTCAGCTGCTCCAGGGTCAGGATCGTGCAGGCCGCCCCGCCGAACTGGAACGCCCAGTTGAACTGCGCCTTCTGCGCGGCCGTGGCGGTGCCGTCGTCCGCGGTGCAGGAGGGGATGTCCACCATCAGGTCGCGCGGGATGCTGACCGCCGTCGCGCTGCCGCGGTCGGCCGCGACGTGCAGCAGGATCGTGGAGTCCGAGCGGCGCCCCTCGGCCCTTCCGTACTTGCTGTTGCCCCCGCTGCGGTCGTCGGAGCCGATCAGCAGGATGTTCAGGGCCTCCTTGGCCTCGGCGACCTGCTGGGGCCGGTCGTCCTCGTGCCGGAGCAGCTCGTCGGCGGTGGCGTCGTCGGTGCGTATGTTGGAGTCCAGGCGCTGGAAGCCGTACCAGGCCACTCCTGCGGAGGCCAGCAGCAGCAGAGAGGTGGCGAGTGCGACGTGGCGCAGGATCCGGCGGCGCCGGGGGCGCTTCGGCCCGTCCGGCGCCCCGGATATCGCGCCGTCGTCACTTCCTTCCGTGTCCGCTGCGGAGTCCTCCGGAGGCGCGGGAGTGTCTGCGGTCGTGGTCACCTGTAGAGCTCTTCCCTGAACAAGTCGTGGGTGCCGGGAGCGTTTCCGCCGATGCCCGTGCGGAGGCCGGTCCGGCGGGCGCGTGTCGGCGGACGCCTGCCGGTACACGATGCAGACTCCCGGGAGCCGTCAAAGGTTGTGCGCCCCGCGGCAATTCGCCGGCCGGAAACCGCGGGGCGCCTCCGTCAGGCCCGGACGGCCCGATGGGTCACCCGCTCGGCCTCCCCGCGCCGGTCGAGCTCGCCGGGCGCGGCGCGGTCGGCGTTGCGGCACAGCACCACGGAGCCGCCCGCCGCCAGCGGGGCGAGCAGACCGGCCGCGATCCCCTCCCAGTCGTCCATGTCCAGAGCGGACAGCAGCCGGGAGTCCGCGTCCAGCCCCAGGTCCCGCGCGCTCCGCACGGCCCGCTCGACGACCTCGGCGCCGGTCAGCTCCTCGCCGCCCACCTCCAGTGCGGCGGCCGACGGGTCGACGGGGACGTGGGGGACGAAGCGGTCGCCCTGCCCGGGGACCTCGGCCGCGTAGTCGGCGAAGCCCTGCGGAGGCTGCGGGAAGCGTCCGCCGAGCGGCCGCAGGGCGAGCGCCACCCGCTCCCCGGCGCACGCCGCGGCGGCGTCCAGGGTGTCCGGGCCGCTGACCACGAGGTCGCAGCCGGCCGGGTCGCCCCCGGGGACGGCCACCACGCCGGTGGAGAAGCACGCCATCAGCCAGACGGCGGTCTGCCAGTGGGCGGGCAGCAGCAGGGCCAGGCGGTCGCCGGGCTCGGCGCCCAGGTCCTCCTGCAGCAGGTTGGCGGTCTTGGCGACCCAGTTGTCGAAGGTCGTGACGGACAGCTCCACCCGCTCGCCGGTGGCGTCGTCGTAGAAGGTGACCAGCGGGCGCGAGGGGTCCGAGGCGAGCGCGGAACGCAGCAGGTCGGCGGGGGTCCGTTCGGTCTCGTTCATCGCCACAAGGGTACGCGGCGCGGTCCGACGGGGAATCAGGAACCTTCGGGGTGAAGTGTCCTGAAAGTACGTACTGCCGGGTGTGAGGGGGTGGGTTGGCGATTGCTTTTCATATCGCTTATGCAAGCATCTGTCCCATGCGTCCATTTATTGCTTCCGCGATCGGTGCCCTCTGCGCGGTCGGGCTCGCCGTCACGCCGGCGCTGTCCGCCGCCCGCGGGCCCTCCACAGCCGCCCCCGGAGGAGAGGACGTCCCGTCCGCGGGCGGCGTCCACACCCTCCCGCTCCGCCCGCTCGCCACGGCCCGCGCCGCGGGACCGGCCGTGCGCGGAGTGCCCGCGCAGTCCGTCGAGCCCTTCTCCCTCCTCGGCGTCACCTGGGACGACGCCGGGGAGGACCTGCACGGCGCCGTCCGGGTCCGCACCCGCGACGCGGGCACCGGGACCTGGTCCGAATGGCAGGAGGTGCAGACGCACCGCGACGACGCACCCGACCCGGTATCGGCGGAGCGGGCCGCGGACGGGGTCCGCGGCGGCACCGCGCCGCTGTGGGTCGGCCCCTCGGACGGCGTGCAGGTCCGCGTGGTCCCCGCAGTCGCCCGTCACGCGCACGGGGACGCCCACGCGCACGGGGACGCCCGTGTTGAATCCCGGCGCGGCCGGGGCGGCCGGAGCGACGACCCGCTGGGCGACGTGCTGGACGCGCTCCCCGACGGCATGCGCCTGGACCTGATCGACCCGGGAGGGTACGAGCCGGGCCCGCCCTCCGGCTCCGGGGACCGGGACGACGGCCCCCGGGAGGACGAGTGGTCCCACGAGGACGACGACCCCCGCGACGACGACGGCACCGCGCCCAGGCCCGGCATCGTCACCCGCTCCGGCTGGGGCGCCGACGAGAGCATCCGCGAGAGCGGCTACGCCTACACCGACACGGTGAGGGCGGCGTTCGTCCACCACAGCGGCACCGGCAACGACTACAGCTGCGACGAGGCACCCTCGGTCGTCCGCAGCATCTACCGCTACCACGTGCAGAGCAACGGCTGGCGCGACGTCGGCTACAACTTCTTCGTCGACAAGTGCGGGACGATCTACGAGGGCCGCGCCGGCGGGGTGACCCGGGCCGTGCAGGGCGCCCACGTCCTGGGCTTCAACACCGACACCATGGGCGTCGCCGTCCTGGGCACCTACTCCTCGGCCCGGCCCACCGCCGACGCCTTGGACGGCGTGGCGAAACTGACTGCGTGGAAGCTCGGCCTGTACGGACGCGACGCGGGGGGCCGCACCACCCTGGTCTCCGGGGGCAACGGCAAGTACCCGAAGGGCGAGAGGGTGAGTGTGAGAGTGATCTCCGGTCACCGGGACGGGTTCTCCACCGACTGTCCCGGGGCAGAGCTCTACAACCGGCTCGACCGCGTCCGCGACCTCGCGGCGGACCTGCAGGGCCGGTAGGGGGCGCCATGGGGAGTGCGCCGGTGGGGACCCGTTGCGACGGGCCCGGATCCGAGCTGCCTACACTGCGCGTCCCTGTCGAAGACGACTCGGACCCCGGTTAGGAAGCAGGAAGACCACAGGTGACTGAAGCCATCCTCCTGGTCGGCGGCAAGGGCACACGGCTGCGCCCGCTGACGGTGCACACCCCCAAGCCCATGGTTCCAGCGGCCGGGGTGCCCTTCCTCAGCCACCAGCTGGCCCGCGCGCGGGAGGCGGGGGTGGAGCACATCGTGTTCGCCACCTCCTACCTCGCCGAGGTGTTCGAGCCGTACTTCGGCGACGGCTCCGCGCTCGGGCTCCACCTCGAGTACGTCACCGAGGAGGAACCGCTGGGCACCGGCGGGGCCATCCGCAACGCCGCCGAACGGCTCACCGGCGCCCCCGGGGACCCCGTCCTGGTCTTCAACGGGGACATCCTCACGGGCCTGGACATCCGGGCCCTCGTCGACACCCATACCGGCAGCGGCGCCGACGTCTCCCTCCACCTGACCCGGGTCGAGGACCCGCGGGCCTTCGGGCTGGTCCCCACCGACCCGACCGGCAGGGTCACCGCGTTCCTGGAGAAGCCCCAGACGCCGGAGGAGATCGTCACCGACCAGATCAACGCCGGCGCGTACGTCTTCGACCGCGCGGTGATCGACGCCATCCCCACCGGGCGGCCGGTCTCGGTCGAGCGGGAGACCTTCCCAGGGCTCCTGCGGGACGGGGCGCACCTGCAGGGCATGGTCGACTCCACCTACTGGCTGGACCTGGGCACCCCGCAGGCCTTCGTGCGAGGGTCGGCCGACCTCGTCCTGGGCCGCGCCCCCTCGCCCGCCGTCCCGGGCCGCTGCGGGGACAGCCTGGTCCTCGACGGGGCCGACGTGGCGCCCGACGCCAAGCTGGCCGGCGGCACGGTGGTCGGCCCCGGCGCGGTGGTCGGCGCGGGGGCGCGGATCGACGGCAGCGCGATCCTGGACGGCGCGGTCGTCGAGCCCGGCGCACGGATCGTCGACAGCCTGGTCGGGGCCCGCGCGCGGATCGGTGCCCGCACCGTCGTGCACGACGCCGTCGTCGGCGACGGCGCGGTCGTCGGCGCCGACAACGAGCTGCGCTGCGGCGTCCGCGTCTGGTGCGACGCGCGCATCCCCGACGCCTCGGTCCGCTTCTCCTCCGACCAGTGACCCGGGCCGTCCCGTCCGCCGTCCCGTCCGCCGTCCCGTCCGCCGGGCCGCCCGGTGCTGTCCGTGCGTGCGTCCGTGCGTGCAGGCCGGGCGGCGGGGCGGCCCGGCGCCGGTAGCCCGTCCGGGTTAGTCTCGACGGGCACCCGCACCGGATCAGGACTGTCCGTGGAACTCACCGACCGGCCCACCGCGAGCCCCGCGCGGCCCCCGCACGTCCCCGCCCCGGGCCGGGAACGCGGCCCCGCGGCGCCCCCCGCCCCCGAACTCACCCGCACCTGGCGCCCGCCCGGCCCGCTGGACCCCGCGCTGGTCCTCGGCGTCCTGCGCCGGGGCCCCGGCGACCCCGCGCTGCGCACCGCGGCCGACGGCTCGCTGTGGCGGGCCTCCCGCACCCCCTGCGGCCCCGGGACCCTGCGCGTCGCGCGTCGCCGGGGCGAGGACCTCGTGGAGGCGTCCGCCTGGGGGCCGGGCGCGCCGTGGCTCCTCGACGCGCTCCCGTCGCTCCTCGGCGCCGACGACGACCCCGCCGCGTTCACCCCGCGCCACCGGGTCCTCCTCCACGCCCACCGGCGCCACCCGGGCCTGCGGCTGGGCCGCACCGGCCTGGTCCTGGAGTCGCTGATCCCCGCGGTGCTGGAGCAGAAGGTCACCCTGAGCGAGGCGCACCGCGCCTGGCGGCTGCTGCTCCGGCGCCACGGGGAGCCGGCCCCCGGCCCGGCGGGGTCCCCCGCCGAGGGGATGCGGGTCATGCCCGACGCGCGCACCTGGGCGCTGATCCCCTCCTGGGAGTGGCACCGGGCCGGCGTCGACGGCAAGCGCTCGGCGACGGTCCTGCGGGCCGTACGCGTCGCGCCCCGGCTGGAGGAGGCCGCGGGGATGGACGGCGCGTCGGCCGCCGACCGCCTGCGGCTGGTCCCCGGCATCGGCCCGTGGACCGCCGCCGAGACCCTGCAGCGCAGCAACGGCGACCCGGACGCCGTCTCCGTGGGCGACCTGCACCTGCCCGGCCTCGTCGGCCACGCGCTGGCCGGCGCGCGCACCGACGACGCGGGCATGCTCGAACTCCTGGCCCCCTACGCCGGCCAGCGCCACCGGGCCTGCCGGCTCGTCCTGCTCTCCGGCGTGCGCCCGCCCCGCCGCGCCCCGCGCGCCGCCCCCCGGGACATCGCCCGGCTGTGAACGCGGACCGGCCCCCGGCCCCGGCGGGCCGGAGGACCGGAGAGCCGCAGCGCCGTGCAGCACCGGCGGGAGGGCCGGGAGGGCCGGGAGGGCCGGGAGCCTCAGCGGACCTCGACGAACGCCTCGGCGGTGCGCTCCGGCCGCGGCCTCGGCGGGGCGGCGGGACGGCCGACGGCGACCGCGCCCATCGGGTCCCAGCCGTCCGGCAGGTCCAGCGCCCTGCGCACCACGTCGCGGCAGAACATCGTCGACGACACCCACGCCGAGCCCAACTGCTCGCCGGCCAGGGCCACCAGCAGGTTCTGCACCGCGGCACCGGCGGCCACCACGAACATCTCGCGCTCGGCCGCGCTGCGCCGCTCGTCGGGGTAGTGGTGGGCGCCGTCGGCGACCAGGCAGGGGACGACGAGGTACGGGGCGCGCCGCAGGACGTCGCCGCGCGCCACCCGCCGCTCGATCCGCTCCGGCGGCAGCCCGTCGGCGCGCAGGTCGGCGATCCACGCCTCGCGCATGGCGTCCAGCAGCCGGGTGCGCGCCCCGGCCGACTCCAGCAGGACGAACCGCCAGGGCGTGGTGTGGTGCGGCGCGGGTGCGGTGACGGCCGCGGCCACCGCGCGGCGCACCGCTTTGGGGTCGACCGGCTCGTCGGTGAACTCCCGCACGGTGCGGCGCAGGTGGACGGCCTCGCGCACGGCCTCGGAGGTGCCGAGCCGGAACAGGTCGGCGGCGGCGTCGCGCACCAGCGGACGGGCGCCGTCGCCGTCCTCCGGCACGGTGAGGCGGTCCAGTCCGCGCACGACGGCGACGGGCAGCCCGCCGGTCTTGCCCTTCACCAGGTCGGCGGCGGCCGCCAGTTCGTCGGCGACCGCGGTGACGGTGACGGCCAGTTCGTTGCCGTGGGCGTCGGTTCCGCCGCGCAGGTCCTCCAGGGCGTGCAGGCCCGCGGCGCCGATCGCCACGTCGGTGAGGCCGTTGCGCCAGGGCCGGCCGAAGGTGTCGGTGATCACGACCGCCACGTCCACGCCCAGCCGCTCGCGCAGTCCGGCACGCAGCCGCCGGGCGGAGGCGTCGGGGTCCTCCGGGAGCAGGAGCACGGTGCCGGCCGGGGTGTTGGAGGCGTCGACCCCCGCGGCGGCCATGACCAGGCCCCTGCGGTCCTCGACGATGCGCAGCCGGCCGCGGCGGGCCACCACCCGCACCGTCTCGGCGTCGATCGCCGCCTCGCGGTCCTCGGCGCGCACGACGCGGCCCTCCGCCTTGCTGACGATCTTCGAGGTGACCAGCAGCACGTCCCCGTCGGCCAGGCCAGGGCCGCCCCCGGGCCCGGCCGCGTCGGCGGCCGCGCCGGCGACCAGCGCGGCGAGGTCGTCGCCGGGACGTATCTCGGGCAGGCCCGGCAGGGCCCACGCCCGGAACGAGGGCGCCCCGGACGGCGGCGCGGGACGGCCGGCCGTCACGCGCGCACCTCCTCGGCCAGGTCCAGGGCCTCCTGCGCCATCCGCGCGGTCGCATCGGTGTCGGTCATCATCAGCGGCACCGCGCGGCAGCGGATGCCGGCCTCCTCGACCTCGGCCGCCGAGGCCGCGTCGACGGTGTCGACCAGCCAGCCGTCGAGCAGGCCGCTGCCGTAGTGCCGGGCGACGGCGGCGGCGGTGGACTCCACGCCGACGGCCGCCAGCACCTTGTCGGCCATGCCGCGCACCGGCGCACCGCCGACGACGGGGGAGAGGCCGACCACCGGCACGGCCGCGTCGGCGATCGCCTCGCGGATCCCGGGGACGGCCAGGATCGTGCCGATGCTGACCACCGGGTTCGACGGCGGGAACAGCACGACGTCCGCCGCGCCGATCGCCTCCAGCACGCCGGGGGCCGGCGCGGCCCTGTCAGCGCCGACCGGCAGGACGGCGTGCGCGGGCATCGAGGCCCGGTGCCGCACCCAGTACTCCTGGAAGTGCACCGCCCTGCGGCCCGAGCCGTCGGGGGAGTCGATGAGCACGTGGGTCTCCACCCGGTCGTCGCTCATCGGGATCAGCCGCACCCCCGGCCGCCAGCGGGCGCACAGGGCCTCGGTGACCGCGCTGAGCGGGTAGCCGGCCGCGAGCATCTGCGTGCGGACGATGTGGGTGGCGAAGTCCCGGTCGCCCAGGCCGAACCAGTCGGGGCCGACGCCGTAGGCGGCCAGCTCCTCCTTGACCGACCAGGTCTCCCCGGCCCGCCCCCAGCCCTTCTCCTCGTCGATGCCCCCGCCGAGGGTGTACATGACGGTGTCCAGGTCGGGGCAGACCTTGAGGCCGAACAGGTGAATGTCGTCCCCGGTGTTGCCGACGACGGTGATCTCCGCGTCGGGAGCTGCCTGCTTCAGGCCGCGCAGGAAACGGGCGCCCCCGATGCCTCCGGCCAGTACCACGATGCGCATGGGGGCAGTCTGTCAGCCGGACGGCCGCTCCCCGTCGCCGGGAGCGGTGCGGGCCCGTCCCGCTCCGCCCGTTCCGGCCCCGGCCCGCACCCCGGAGGGGGCGCCCGGACCGGCGGAACCCGAGGCGGCGGCGGGGACGGGGCCGTACGGGGTCATCCGGGTCAGCCCCGGCGAGTAGAGGTGCAGGCTGACCGCGGGTTCCAGCGAGTCGTTGACGACCTCGTGCACGTGTCCGGGCGGGAGGACCCGCTGCGCGCCCGCCCCCAGCGACCTCCGCCGCTCGCCGCCCAGGCCCAGCGAACGCTCCGTCAGGCGCCCGCGGAGCACGGTGAGCACGCCGGACGAGGCGCCGTGGTCGTGCAGCCCGCTGCCCTGGCCGGGGAGCCAGCTCAGCAGCCACAGCTCGTGCCCGGGGCCCCGGTCCAGCAGGTGGTACCAGCGGGTGGTGGCGTCGTAGTCGACCAGGGGCTCCCAGCGCTCCCGGTCGGCGGCGACGGCGCGGGCCAGGCCGGAGAACTCCGCCACGGTCACCGGGTGGCGGGGTACGGGCGGCAGCAGGTGGGGGACGGCGAGCGGGTCCCCGGCGATCGAGATGTCGGACAACCGGGGAGCGGCGTCGGGGGCGACAGCAGGGGCGGGGGCGACGGCGGGGGTGCGGTCGGTGGCGCGGTGCACGGTGGTCCTCGGGGGAGAAGGCAGGAACAGGCGAGGGATGCGCGTGAGGGGGGTGCTGCGTCGGATCCGCCGGTGTCCGGCCGCTCGACGGCGGGGCCGGTGGATCAACGGGCCGGACGGAACCCGGCCGGGGCGGTCAGCGGCAGCAGCAGGTACAGCGGTGACAGCCGGTACAGCAGTGACAGCCGGTGCGACAGAGGCACGGAAGGAAGCAGTGGCTCGGCACGGCGCGGCGGGACTCGGCCTGGCGAGTCCGCAGGGGCACGTGGGTCACTGACACGCGGTCCAGGACACCTGGTCGCTCCCGCGTTTGTCAACCTGATGGTCAAAGAGGGGGGTTTGTGTCCCCTGAACCGGTTGTCCGATCCGCTGAAAGGTTTGCTCACCAGGAACCGGGGGAGAAGGCGCAGCATCCGACCCCCGGGCGGGTTCCGGTGCCCCCCCTCGATTCAGGTTGATTTGCACACTTTCTGCGGGACCTTGGTTCTGCGGAGTGAATAAGCGGCCCAATAGCAGATTCCGGCTTGACTGCCCCGGATCGCCGCACTTGTAATTCAACCCGTGTCGTTCGGCCGTACCGGCAACGGCTGCATCACGGGGACGCACAGAGGAGCGAGGGGCGCGCATGACCGAGCTTTTCCAGCTACTGCTGGGCGAAGAGGTGGAAGAAGAGGAGCTCGGGTGGCAGGAGCGCGCATTGTGCGCCCAGACCGACCCGGAATCTTTCTTCCCCGAGAAGGGCGGTTCCACGCGTGAGGCCAAGAAAGTCTGCCTCGCGTGCGAGGTCCGCTCCGAGTGCCTGGAGTACGCACTCGCCAACGACGAGCGCTTCGGCATCTGGGGAGGCCTCTCCGAGCGCGAACGCCGCAGGCTGAAGAAGAGCGCCGTCTGAGGCACGCGTTCCGCAGTCCGGCCCCGGCCGTCGACCCCGGACGCATCGGACGCATCGGACGGACGGATGCGGTCCGCCGCCGGACCACGGTCCGACGACCCGGGCGGAGGTCCGTGCGTGAGCCGTTAGTGTGGGGCCCCGTCCGAGACGTGCGCGCGGCCCGCGGGCCCGGTGCGCGTCCACCGCAGTCCAGCGAACCGGGGCCCGTACCTCGATGTCCGTGCACAGTCATACGGCGGCTCAGCACCCCGCCGACACACCTGAGTTCCCGCGCCACGTGGTCACCGCGGTGCTCGTCGCCCACGACGGCGCCCGCTGGCTCCCCGACGCCCTGGCCGGCCTGACCGGCCAGGAACGCCCGGTGCAGAGCGTGATCGCCGCGGACACCGGAAGCTCCGACGCGTCCGCGCAGTTGCTCGCCGACGCGCTCGGTTCCGACCGCGTCGTGCACCTCGCCCGGCGCACCGGATTCGGCGCCGCCGTCGCCGAGGCCGTGCGGGTCGCCGGCCCGGTCCCGGTGGAGAGCCTGCCCCACCTGTACCGCCAGGGCGGCTGGAACCCCGCGGCCCGCGCCTGGGACGACGACCCCGACCGTCCCGGCCCCGGCGAACCCGTCCAATGGCTGTGGCTCCTGCACGACGACTGCGAACCCGCCCCGGACGCCCTCGCCGAACTCCTGCGCGTCGCCGACTCCAGCCCCTCCGCCGCGATCGTCGGCCCCAAGCTGCGCAGCTGGTACGACCGCCGCTCGCTCCTCGAGGTCGGCGTCAGCATCGCCCGCAGCGGCCGCCGCTGGACCGGCCTGGAGCGCCGCGAACAGGACCAGGGCCAGCACGACCAGGTCCGCCAGGTCCTCGCCGTCTCCTCCGCCGGCATGCTGGTGCGCCGAGACGTGTGGGAGGAACTGGGCGGGTTCGACCCCGCCCTGCCCCTGATGCGCGACGACGTCGACTTCTGCTGGCGGGCGCAGTCCGCCGGGCACCGGGTCCTCGTCGCCCCCGACGCCGTGCTCCGCCACGCAGAGGCCGCCTCCCGCGAGCGCCGCCCCGTCGACTGCGCGGCCGACCGCCCGCACCAGGTCGACAAGGCCGGCGCCGTCCACACCCTCCTGGCCAACACCCGGGGGCCCCTCCTCGCCTACGTCGCCCTGCGGATCGTGCTCGGCACGCTCCTGCGCACCGTCGGCTACCTCGTCGGCAAGGCGCCCGGCCAGGCACTGGACGAGATCACCGGACTCCTCGGCGTCCTGCTGCGCCCGGGCAGGCTGATCGCTGCCCGCCGCCGCCGGGGCAGGCCGCAGGCGGACCCGGCCGAACTGCGCCCCCTCTTCCCGCCGCCCGGCGCCACCGTCCGGCTCACCGTCGAGCAGTTCGCCGGCAACGTCTCCGGCCGGGTCGAGCCCGAGAGCCCGCGCGGCCGGCACGGAGCCGTGGAGAGCGGCCCCTCCGACGAGGACGGCGACTTCATCGAGGTCGAGCAGTTCGCCCGGCTCAAGCGGATCGCCCGCAAACCCGCCCCGGTCCTGTTCGCCGTCCTGCTGCTCGTCTCGCTCGTCGCCTGCCGCGGCCTGTACGGCACCGGGGTGCTCTCCGGCGGGGCCCTGCTGCCGGCCCCCGATGCCGCCTCCGAGCTGTGGTCCCGCATCGCCGAGGGCCGGCACACGGTCGGCGTGGGCGGCACCGCCTCCACACCCCCCTACCTGGCCCTCGTGGCCCTGCTGGGCACCTTGATGCTCGGCAACGCCGGCCTGGCGGTGGCCGTCCTGCTCGTCGGCTCGGTACCCCTGGCCGGCCTCAGCGCCTACTTCGCCTCCCGGCCGCTGGTGGAGTCCCGGCTGATCCGCGCCTGGGCAGCCGTCGCCTACGCCTTCCTGCCCGCCGTCACCGGCGCGCTGGCCGGCGGCCGCCTCGGCACCGCGGTGCTCGCAGTGCTCCTGCCGCTCACGGCCCGCGCCGCCGTCGCCGCGACCGGCCTGGCCCTCGACCGCGACCGCATCGCCGACGGCGCCCGGCCCGGCTGGCGCGCCACCTGGGCGTTCGCCCTGCTGACCACCGTGACCACCGCGTTCACCCCGGTCGTGTGGCCCCTCACCCTGGTGCTGTGCGCCGCCGCGATCGCCTTCCGAGCCGCGCGCGGCCACCGGCAGCTGCTGGTCCCCCTGCTGCTGCGCGGCGCCGCGGTCCTGGGCACCCCGGTGCTGCTGCTCGCGCCCTGGTCGCTGGCCCTGTTCACGCACCCCGGCCGCTTCCTCCTGGAGGCCGGCCTGCCCTACGGGGGCGACCCCGCCTCCGCCGCCGACCTGCTGCTGCTGAACCCGGGCGGCCCCGGCACGGTCTCCGGATGGCTGATGGCCGGCGTCCTGCTGGCCGGGCTCGGCGCCCTGCTGCGCACGGAGCGGCGCACCGCCGTCCTGGGGGCGTGGGCCGTCGCCCTGGCCTCCCTGGCCGCCGCCGTGCTGCTCAACGGAGCCTCGGTCACCCCGGCCGACGGCACCGCCCCCGGCACCGCCTGGGCCGGCCCCGCCGTGCTCGTGTACGGCCTCGCCCTGCTGACCGCGGCGGCCGTCGGCGCCGAGGGGGCCCGCGAGCGGGTCACGGCGATGGACTTCGGCTGGCGCCAGCCGGCCGCCGCCCTGACCGCCGCGGCCGCGGTCCTCGCCCCCCTCGCGGCCTCCCTGACCTGGATGGTCGCCGGGGCCGAGGACCCGCTGCGCCGCGGGCGGACCGACCAGGTCCCCGCCTTCGTCGCCGAGGAGAGCACCAACCAGGACCGGGCCCGCACCCTGGTCGTCGACGGCAGCGCCGGCACCGTCTCGTACGCGCTGGTCCGCGGCGCCGGCGCCGGACTCGGCGACGCCGAGGCGGCGGTGGGCGAGGGCGGTGACGCCCGGCTGGGCACCCTGGTGGGCAACCTGGTCGCCGGCTCCGGCGCCGACCAGGCGTCCCAGCTGGCGAACTACGCCGTGCGCTACGTCCTGGTCCGCGACTCCGCACCGCGCTCCTACAAGAGCGTGCTGGACAGCACCCCCGGCCTGAGCCGGCTCAGCCAGAGCAACGGCATCTCCCTGTGGCGGGTCGACCGGCCGGTCGCCCGCGTCACCGTCACCGACGAGGGCGGCAAGGTCACGACGGTCGCCTCCGGCCCCGTCGAGGTGCACACCGACGTCCCCGCGGGCGACGGGAAGCGCATCCTCCGCCTCGCCGAGGCCGCGGCACCCGGCTGGACCGCCACCCTCGACGGCAAGGAGCTCGGCCCGGTCACCCTCGACGACTGGGCCCAGGGCTTCGCGCTGCCCGCGCAGGGCGGCCGGCTCGACATCACCTACGACACCCCCCTCGCCCACACCGCCTGGGTGTGGATCCAGGGCTTCCTGCTGCTCGTCGCCGTCGTGCTCGCACTGCCGGGACGCCGGCGCGAGGTGGACGACGACCTCCCCGAGGCCGAGGACACGGCAGCCGAGGACCTCGGCGAGGGCCGCAGGGCCCGGCGGCTGCGGGCGGCAGCCGAGGCGGAGGCGGCCGCACGGCCGCCCGGGGCGCCGCAGGACCCCGCGTCGGACGACGCCGCAGGGGACGCCGCCGGGGACGGGCACGGCCCGTACGCGGCCGTCCCCCGCCAGGCGGGGCCGCCGCCCGGGACCGCCGGCCCGGCGGACGCCGAGGACCGGCAGGAGCAGTACGGGAACGAGCAGTACGGGCAGGAGCAGTACGGGCAGGAGCAGTACGGCCAGGAGCAGTACGGCTGGGCCGGGGACCGGCAGCCGGAGCCCGCGGAGGGCCAGGCCCCCTACGCCCAGGACCCGTACACCCAGGCGCAGTACGCCCAGGAGCAGTACGCCCAGGCCCCGTACACCCAGGACCCCTACGCCCAGGACCCGTACGCGCAGGGCTTCCCCGCCGGGGACTCCGGCGCCGGGCACCCGGGTCCGGAGCAGCACCCGGGCTCCTACGACTACGCGTACGACCCGGCCGGCCGGGAGCCGCAGGCCGCCCGGCCCCCGCAGCAGTACGCCGCCGAGGGCGGCACGACGTACGGCGGCGAGCAGGACCGCCGTGACGGGAGCGAGAAGTGAACCGCACCACCCTCTCCCTGGCCGGGACCGTCGTGGCCCTCGCCGTGGTGACCGGAGCCGCCGTGCTGACCGCGCCGCAGGCCGGCCGGGCGGACACGCCGGCCCCGGCCGCCCGCAAGCCGGTGGAGCGCTCCACCCTGGCCTGCCCGGCCCCGACCTCCTCCGACTACGGGTCGACCACCTACACCGTCTTCACCCCCGAGACCGGGACCGAGGGCGCCAGCCGGCGCGGCACCGCCCAGCTGGCCCCCGCCGTGCAGGGCGGCGACGGCGGCGACGAGGGCGCCCGGGGCACCCCGGAGGCGTTCGTCGAGCTGCTCAAGCCGGGGAACCCGGTGGTGAAGGAGAGCAGCAAGGCGGACACGCCCGCGCTGGTCGGCACGGCCGACGGCATCCTGGCCCCCGGGTTCTCCGCGCAGCTGACCACCGTCGTGGACGCGGGACCGGGGCGGGGCCTTCTCGGCACGGCCTGCCAGGCCCCCGACACCGAGTTCTGGTTCCCCGGCGTCAGCACCGGGAAGGACCGGCAGGACTACGTCCACCTGACCAACCCGGACGACGACGCGGCCGTCGTCGACCTCGAGCTGTACGACGCCAAGGGCCTGCTGGAGACCCCGGCGGGCGACAACATCACCGTCCCGGCGCGCTCCACCACCGCCGTCCTGCTGTCGACGCTGACCGGCGACCCGACGCAGAACCTCACCCTGCACGCCGTGGCGCGCTCCGGCCGGATCGGGGCCGCGGTCCAGGCGGCCGACCGCGAACTGGGCAGCGACTGGCTCCCCGCCTCCGCCGATCCCGCCGCGACCGCGATGCTGCCCGGCATCCCCAAGGACGCGGGAGCCGTGCGCCTGGTGCTCCACGCCACCGGCAGGGAGGACGTGGACCTCGCCCTGCGCGTGTCCACCCCCAGCGGCACCATCACCCCGGCGGGGCACGAGTCGGTGCGCGTCAGGGGCGGGACGACCACCGCCGTCGACCTCGGCGACATCGCCCAGGACGAGGTCGGCTCGCTGATGCTCCGGCCGACGGAGAAGGGCGCCACGGCGCCGTTCGCTGCCTCGATCCGGGTGGTCCGAGGCGCGGGCGACCGGCAGGAGTCCGCGTTCGTGGCGGCCGCCGACCCGGTGGGGGGACGCGCCGTGTCGCCGGACAACCGCCGGGAGGGCTCCGCCCTGTTCCTGACCGCGCCGGAGAAGGGCGCGAAGGTGAGGATCACCTCCTCGCCAGTGGGGGGCGGCAAGGCGGTGTCGGAGACCGTGACGGTCAAGGGCGGGACGACCCTCGACACCCCGCTGCCCCAGCCGTCGTCCGGCAAGGGAGCCTTCGCGGTGACGCTGGAACCGGTCTCCGGGGGCCCGGTCTACGCGGTGCGGATGCTGGCGCCGCCCTCGAACAGCATCCAGCGGTTCACCCTCCAGACCCTCTCCGACGACCGCGGCACGGTCTCGGTGCCGAGGGCCGAGCAGGACCTGTCCGTCCTCACCGCCGGCTGAGCCCCGCCCGGGTGCCGGGGCGGCCGCCCCGGCACCCGGGCCCGGGCGGGCGGGGCGGCGTCAGTCGTCCTGCCCGTAGCGGGGGTCGACGGTCTCGGGGGAGAGGCCGAGCAGCTCGGCGGCCTGCTCGACGACGACGTCGTGCACCAGCAGGGAGCGCTCGTCGCGGCCCTTGGCGCGGATCTCCACCGGACGGCGGTAGACCACGACGCACCCGGGCGAGCCGTCCCGCGCGGGTACGGCCAGGCCCAGCGGCACGGTGTCCGCGGCGCCCGGCCCGGGGCGCCCGTCGGGGACGTCCCTGGTGACGAAGGCGACGTCGGCCAGCTGCGGCCAGTGCCGGCGCAGGCGGTCGGCCGAGTCCTGGACCAGGTCGTCGAAGGCGACGGAGCGCGGGACGGACAGCGGTACCTGCGGGGGCGCGACGGGACCGCGCATCCCGCGTCCGTGGCGGTCCCGGCGGCGTGGGCGTGCTGCGGGCGGTCGGGGAGAGGCGGGCGTGTCCATCACCTCAGAGGGTAAGCCGTCGAACGGACGCCGAGGGGCTCCCCGGACGCTTTCGGCGGGGGTTCCCCGGCCCGCGCCCCCGCCGGAGGCTCCCGCGGGGCGGCGAAACGCCCCTTTCGCCGCGACACGAGGACACCGGGAGGGGGAGAGTCGTCGCGGCCCGCTCAAGAGTGCGGTACCGTCCAACATCGTGAGCCCTGTACGTCGCTGTTCGCGCACCGCGTGCGGTCGTCCCGCCGTCGCGACGCTGACGTACGTCTACGCGGACTCGACCGCCGTCCTCGGACCGCTCGCCACCTACGCCGAGCCCCACTGCTACGACCTGTGCTCGGAGCACTCCGAGCGGCTGACCGCCCCCCGCGGCTGGGAGGTCGTCCGGCTGGCCGTCGACCCCGGTCCGGCCCGCCCCAGCGGCGACGACCTGGAGGCCCTGGCCAACGCCGTGCGCGAGGCCGCCCGCCCTCCCCGGCGCCCCGCGGCCAACGACACGCCGACGCCCGGCTCCCGCAGCACGGACCCGATGGAGGTCGCCCGCCGCGGCCACCTGCGGGTCCTGCGCTCCCCCGACTCCTGACGGCGGCACCACGCCACGACGCCCCGGCCCCGGCCTTGGACCCGACTCCGGCCCCGGGCCCGCACTTGTGCACGGACCGTGCCGCACCGGTGCGGGACTCGTGAAGGGTTCTTCCGTTCCCCGCGGGTAGGTTGGGAACACCTGACCGCTTCGCCGATCGACGGCGCCTGCCGAGACTGGAGCTGCTGTGCCCGATCTCTCCCAGATCGTGAAGGCCTACGACGTTCGCGGCGTGGTCCCCGACCAGTGGGACGAGTCGTTGGCCGAACTGTTCGGGGCCGCGTTCGTCCAGGTCACCGGCGCGAGCGCGATCGTGACCGGCCACGACATGCGCCCCTCCTCGCCGGGCCTGTCCCGGGCCTTCGCCCGCGGGGCCGCCTCCCGCGGCGCCGACGTGACCGAGATCGGCCTGTGCTCCACCGACCAGCTGTACTTCGCCAGCGGCCACTTCGGGATGCCCGGCGCGATGTTCACCGCCAGCCACAACCCGGCGCAGTACAACGGCATCAAGATGTGCCGGGCCGGCGCCGCCCCGGTGGGCCAGGACACCGGACTCGCCGAGATCCGCGAGCTCGTCGAGGGGTGGGCCGACACCGGCCTGCCCCCCACCGACGCCGCCCCCGGGAGCATCACCTCGCGCGACACCCTCGCCGACTACGCCGCCCACCTGCGCGGCCTGGTCGACCTGACCGCCTCCCGCCCGCTGAAGGTCGTCGTCGACGCGGGCAACGGCATGGGCGGCCACACCGTCCCCACGGTCCTGGCCGGCCTGCCGGTCGACCTCGTCCCCATGTACTTCGAGCTGGACGGCACCTTCCCCAACCACGAGGCCAACCCCCTCGACCCGAAGAACATCACCGACCTGCAGGCCGAGGTCCGCAGGACCGGCGCCGACATCGGCCTGGCCTTCGACGGCGACGCCGACCGCTGCTTCGTCGTCGACGAGCGCGGCGAACCCGTCTCCCCCTCCGCCATCACCGCGCTGGTCGCCGCCCGCGAGCTGGCCAAGCACCCCGGCGGCACGGTGATCCACAACTGCATCACCTCCTGGTCGGTGCCCGAGGTGGTGAAGGAGAACGGCGGCACCCCGGTGCGCACCAGGGTGGGGCACTCCTTCATCAAGGCCGAGATGGCCCGCACCGGCGCCGTCTTCGGCGGCGAGCACTCCGCCCACTACTACTTCCGCGACTTCTGGAACGCCGATACCGGCATGCTGGCCGCCCTGCACGTCCTGGCCGCCCTGGGCGAGCAGGACGGCCCGCTGTCGCAGCTGGTGGCCCAGTACGACCGCTACGCCGCGTCCGGCGAGATCAACAGCACCGTGGACGACCAGGCCGGCCGCGCGGCCGCGGTCAGGGCCGCCTATGCCGGCCGCGACGACGTCGAGCTCGACGAACTGGACGGCCTGACCGTCACCGGCGACGGCTGGTGGTTCAACCTGCGCGCCTCCAACACCGAACCGCTGCTGCGGCTCAACGTCGAGGCGCGGGACGGGGCGACCGTCGCCGCCGTCCGCGACGAGGTCCTCGCGATCGTCCGGGCCTGACGACCGGCCCGCCCGCGTCCGACGACCGGCCCGCCCGCGCCGTGCCGCCGCCCTGACCCCTCGGGGACGGGCGGCGGTACGCTGCACGCGTCCCGCCCGACCGACCGCAAAGGCCCACCGTGAAGCTCGAACCCTTCTTCCTCGACGTCGCCGCCTGCCCCCAGTGCCACGCCCCCCTGCGGGCCGACGAGGAGGCCGAGGAGCTCGTCTGCACCTCCGACGAGTGCGGTCTCGCCTACCCGGTCAGGGACGGCATCCCCGTCCTCCTCGTCGAAGAGGCCCGCCGCTAGCACCCGCCGCCGGTACCCGCGGCCGGTACCCGCGGCCGGCCCGGCCGCGCCACCGGCCCCGGCCCTGCCCGGCCGGCCCTGTGCCCGTCCCGGCCCGCCCTGCGCCCGCCTCCCGCCCGCCCTGCGCGTGTACTCCGTCCGAGTGAGCGTCCGGCCGCAGGCACCGCCTGCCGCGGGCCACGCGCGGCACCCGGCCCGTGCCCTGCCCGCTCCCGGCCCCGGGGCCGCTCCCGCGGCGCCCGGCGCATCCCGCGGAGCCGCTCCCGCGGGGCGTCGGTTCCGGCCCGGTGGGTACGGTTGATCCCACGGCGACCGCCTGGAGAGAGGACCGGAACCCATGCTGGACGAGTCACTCCTCGACGACGGCGCGGCACTCGAAGAGCGGGACCGCAGCGGGCTCCTCCTCGGCGCCGCAGCCGCCGGAGCCCGTGTGCGCATCGCCCTCCGCCTGGCCCAGGAGGCCGGAGCGGCCGGTCTCACCCCCGACGGGCGCCCCCGCAGCCTGCTAGTCGCGGGCCACGGGGACACCTGCCACGTCGGCGACCTGATCGCCGCCCTCGCCGGCAACGTCTGCCCGGTCCTCACCCTCCACCCCACCGGCGACACCGCCGCCGCCCGCCCGGCCCCGCCGCCGGAGGCCCCCGCCGTCGGCGGGCCCGCCGTCCCCGGTACCGTCCTCGACCTGCGCTGGTCCCTGCCCGGCTGGGCCGGCCCGCTCGACCTGCTCATGATCGGCAGCTCCACCGGCACCGAACCCGGCCTGGTCGCCCTGGTCGAGCAGGCGTACCAGCACGGGAGCACCGTCGTCTGCGTCGCGCCGCCGGGCACCCCGCTCGCCGACGCCGTGGCCCAGACCCGCGGCATGGCGCTGCCGTTCGCCCTCTCCACGGTCGGCCTGCCCGAGCCGCCGGCCGCACCGGAGACCACCGCCTTCCACGACCCCGGCCGGTTCTGGGCCATTCTCGTCCCGCTCCTCGTCCTCCTGGAGCGGCTGGGCATCACCCGGACGACCACCGAAGAACTGGGCGCCCTCGCCGACCGGCTCGACGCGGCCGCCGAGCGCTGCGGCCCGGCCGCCGCCGTCCACCTCAACCCGGCCAAGGCGCTCGCCGTCCAGCTCGCCGACTCCCTGCCGCTGCTGTGGAGCGAGGGCGCCGTCCCGTCCGCGGTCGCCCGCCGCTTCGCCGCCCTCCTCGCCGAACGGGCCGGCCGCCCCGCCCTCGCCGCCGAACTGCCCGAGGCCCTCCTGACCCACCGCGGCCTGCTCTCCGGAGCCTTCGCCGGCGAGGCGCACACCGACGACTTCTTCCGAGACCGGGTCGAGGACCCCGCGCCCCTGGAACTGCGCATCGTCCTGCTGCGCGCCAACGACGGCGAGGAGTCCGCCCCCGGCCCGGCCCACCGCCTGGCGGACGAGCACGAAACACCCCTGAGCGAACCCGCCGCGTCCGCCGCCGGCCCGCTGGAGACAGCTGCAGATCTGTTGGCCCTCGCCGATTTCCTCTCCGTTTACCTGGCGGTGGCCGACGCCGGTAGATCATGACCCCATGAGTGTCGACCGCCTGACCAACACGGTGCGGCCCTACGCCTGGGGCTCCGTCACAGCCATCCCCGAGCTGCTCGGGACCGAGCCCACCGGCGAGCCGCAGGCGGAGATGTGGATGGGCGCCCACCCCGGCGCGCCGTCCCTGCTCGACCGGGGCGCGGGCCCCGTCTCCCTCGCCGACGTGGTGGCCTCCGACCCCGAGGCGGAGCTCGGGGCCGCGACGGCCGGCCGGTTCGGCCCCCGGCTCCCCTTCCTGCTCAAGATCCTCGCGGCGGACGCCCCGCTCTCCCTCCAGGTCCACCCCGACCTCCAGCAGGCCCGCGCCGGCTTCGCCGAGGAGAACGAGCGCGGTGTGCCCCCCGACGCCCCGCACCGCAACTACAAGGACGCCGGCCACAAGCCCGAACTCCTCTGCGCCCTCACCCCCTTCGAGGGCCTGTGCGGCTTCCGGCGCCCCGAGCGGACCGCGGACCTCCTCGACGCCCTCGGTGTCGACGAGCTCAAGCCCCACGCCGACGCCCTGCGCACCCTCCCCGAGGAGCAGGCACTGCGCGAGGTCCTCACCGCCGTACTGGCCGCAGACCGCGACGCGTTCGCCGGGACCGCCGACGCCGCCGCCCGCGCCGCCGGCCGCCTCGCCGACGCGGACGGCCCCCACCGCGCCGCCTGCGCCGCCTACGCGGCGATCGCCCGCCACCACCCCGGCGACCCCGGCGTCGTCGCCGCCATGCTGCTCAACCACGTCGTGCTCCGGCCCGGCGAGGCCCTCCACCTCCCGGCCGGCGTCCCCCACGCCTACCTCGGCGGCCTCGGCGTCGAGATCATGGCCAACTCCGACAACGTCCTGCGCTGCGGCCTGACCCCCAAGCACGTCGACGTCCCCGAACTCCTGCGCGTCGTCCGCTTCGCGACCACCGAGCCCGCCGTCCTGCACCCGGAGGCCGACGGAGGCGGGGAGGAGCTCTACCGGACCCCCGCCGAGGAGTTCCGCCTGTCCCGCTACGTCCTCGCCCCCGACGGCGCCCTGCGCACCCTGCCCGGCGGAACCGCCCAGATCCTGCTGTGCACCGAGGGGGAGGCCGAACTGACGGACCCCGGCGGCCGGTCCGTCGTCCTCACGCCCGGACGCTCCGCCTACCTGGCCGCGTCGGCCGGCCCCGTCCGGCTCGCCGGCCGCGGAACCGTCTTCCGCGCGACCACCCCTCCCTGATCAGGCCCGGGTTTCCGCCACTGCTGCAACAATGGCCCGCCGTAGGGAAGAAGCAGGGCCGGGAAAGAAGAGGAAGAGGACTGTTCGGATGAGTGCACAGGGCGGAACCAAGGCGATCGTCGCCGCACTGGCGGCGAACCTCGCCATCGCGGTGGCGAAGTTCGTGGCCTTCCTCTTCAGCGGGTCCTCCTCGATGCTCGCCGAGTCGGTGCACTCCGTGGCCGACTCCGGCAACCAGGGCCTGCTGCTGCTCGGCGGGAAGAAGGCCAAGCGGGCGGCCAGCGAGGAGCACCCCTTCGGCTACGGGCGCGAGCGGTACATCTACAGCTTCCTCGTCGCCATCGTGCTGTTCACCGTCGGCGGCCTCTTCGCCCTCTACGAGGGCTACGAGAAGATCACCCACCCGCACTCGCTGGAGCACTGGTACTGGCCGGTCGGCGTCCTCGTCTTCGCGATCGTCGCCGAGAGCTTCTCCTTCCGCACCGCCATCAAGGAGTCCAACCCCCTGCGCGGTTCGCAGAGCTGGGTGCAGTTCGTCCGCCGCGCCAAGGCGCCCGAGCTGCCCGTCGTCCTCCTGGAGGACCTCGGCGCCCTGGTCGGCCTGGTCCTCGCCCTCGGCGGCGTCGGCCTGGCCCTCCTCACCGGCGACGGCGTGTGGGACGGCATCGGCACCCTGTGCATCGGCGTGCTGCTGATCGCCATCGCGATCGTCCTCGCGCTCGAGACCAAGTCGCTGCTGCTGGGCGAGTCCGCGGACGCCGAGTCCGTGAGGCGCATCCGCGAGGCGGCCGTCGACGGCGACACCGTCACCCGCGTCATCCACATGCGCACCCTGCACCTCGGCCCCGAGGAGCTGCTGGTCGCCGCCAAGATCGCCGTGCGCCACGACGACACGGCCGGCCTGGTGGCCGGCGCCATCGACGCCGCCGAGCAGCGCATCCGCGAGGCCGTGCCGATCGCCCGCGTGATCTACCTCGAGCCCGACGTCTACGACGCCGCGCGCGCCGCGGCCGGCCCCGACCAGGCCAAGACCCCCGGCGGAGCCGACGCCGCGCACTGACCGCCCCGCCGCCCGCACCGTGGGCCCGGCACCCGGTTCCGACCGGGCGCCGGGCCCACGGCCGTCAGGGGCCGGAAAGGGCCGCGGGGACCGTCGGGTTCCGGCCCCGGTGACCCTTCGCACCCCCTCGGACGCACCCGGCGGTGTTAGATTCGTCGGTGGACAGACGTCGCTGCTGATGGCGGTCGGGCGGCTCCCGCAGCGCCGGGGCCGACCGAGGGAGAGAGGGCCTCCGACGGACTGTGCTGCGACCGTGGGACGGGTGTGCCCGCACGGCGGGGCGACCGCGCCGCCGACGCCCCCGGGCCGGAGGCGCCGAGCACGCACCGGCCGCCCCGACGACGCAGACCGGACCGAGACGACCACCCTCGACCCTTCAACGAGGAGCAGCCTTCATGACGTCCAACGACGCCGTCACCGGTGACTTCAAGGTCGCCGACCTCTCCCTGGCCGCCTTCGGCCGCAAGGAGATCACCCTGGCCGAGCACGAGATGCCCGGCCTGATGGCGATCCGCGCCGAGTACGCCGACGCGCAGCCGCTGGCCGGCGCCCGGATCACCGGCTCCCTGCACATGACCGTGCAGACCGCGGTGCTCATCGAGACCCTGGTCGCCCTCGGCGCGCAGGTCCGCTGGGCCTCCTGCAACATCTTCTCCACCCAGGACCACGCCGCCGCGGCGATCGCGGTCGGCCCGGACGGCACCCCCGAGGACCCCCGGGGCGTGCCGGTCTTCGCCTGGAAGGGCGAGACGCTCCAGGAGTACTGGTGGTGCACCGAGCAGGCCCTGACCTGGCCGGACTCGCCCACCGGCGGCCCCAACATGATCCTCGACGACGGCGGTGACGCCACCCTCCTCGTCCACAGGGGCGTCGAGTTCGAGAAGGCCGGCGCCGCCCCCGCCCCGGAGACCGCGGACAGCGAGGAGTACCGCGAGGTCCTCACCCTGCTCAACCGCACCCTGGCCGAGGACGCCACCAAGTGGACCCGCCTGGCCTCGGAGATCCGCGGGGTGACCGAGGAGACCACCACCGGCGTGCACCGCCTGTACGAGATGCACCGCGACGGCAGCCTGCTGTTCCCGGCGATCAACGTCAACGACGCCGTCACCAAGTCCAAGTTCGACAACAAGTACGGCTGCCGCCACTCCCTGATCGACGGCATCAACCGCGCCACCGACGTCCTCATCGGCGGCAAGGTCGCCGTGGTCTGCGGCTACGGCGACGTCGGCAAGGGCTGCGCGGAGTCCCTGCGCGGCCAGGGCGCCCGGGTGATCGTCACCGAGATCGACCCCATCTGCGCCCTGCAGGCCGCGATGGACGGCTACCAGGTCACCACCCTGGACGAGGTCGTCGAGACCGCGGACATCTTCGTGACCACGACCGGCAACCGCGACATCATCATGGCCTCGGACATGGCCCGGATGAAGCACCAGGCGATCGTGGGCAACATCGGCCACTTCGACAACGAGATCGACATGGCCGGCCTGGCCGCGATCCCCGGCATCGTCAAGGACGAGGTCAAGCCGCAGGTCCACACCTGGACCTTCCCCGACGGCAAGAAGATCATCGTGCTGTCCGAGGGCCGCCTGCTCAACCTGGGCAACGCCACCGGCCACCCCTCGTTCGTGATGTCCAACTCCTTCGCGAACCAGACCATCGCCCAGATCGAGCTGTTCACCAAGCCCGAGCAGTACCCGACCGACGTCTACGTGCTGCCCAAGCAGCTCGACGAGAAGGTCGCCCGCCTCCACCTCGACGCCCTCGGCGTCAAGCTCACCGAGCTCCGCCCGGAGCAGGCCGCCTACATCGGCGTCCCCGTCGAGGGCCCGTACAAGGCGGACCACTACCGCTACTGAGCCCGACCCGCTCCACCTACGGACCGCGGCTCCCCGTCCTCGGACGGGGAGCCGCGGTCCGTAGGCTTTCGGACATGCCACGCGGCCGCTACTCGCTCCACGACCCCCACGACCACACCCCTCTCGGCGACGAGCACTTCCACTGCGCCACCGGACCCCAGGGCTGGCGCTACACGGCGCAGACCACCACCCCCGCGGGGGAGCACGCCGGCTCCGTCGACCTCACCACCGACCTCCTCGGCCGCCCCGTCCGCCTCCAGCTCACCGCGGGCGGCTGGCAGGTCCGCGGAGGAACCCTCGACGGCGTCACCTGGGTCCGCACCGACCCCGCGGGAGCGCAGGCCCGGGAGGGCAACGCACCCGCCCGCGCCTTCACGGGCTCGTCCCCGGCCTTCCTCGTCGCCACGGCCCGCCTGCTGCGCCCGGAACCCGGGGCCCCGGCCGTCCGGGTCCGCCTGGTCGCCCTCACCGAGCCGGTCCTCGCGCCCCGCACCGTCGACCAGGCCTGGGCCCTGGCCGACACCGAGACGCACTCCACCGACAGCGGGCCGCTGACCGTCCACCACTACGAGGTGACCGACCTCGACACCGGGGAGCAGCACGCCGTGCACATCGCGGGCGACGTGGTCCTGGCCGCCCCGGGGGTCGAACTGGAGGAGCTGGAGACGCCGCCCTCCCGTTTCGACCACCCCGGCACGGACTGATCAGGCTGGCGGCGCGAACCCGGTGGCCCGCGGAGCCTCCGCCGTCCCGGCCCCCGCCGCTCCAGCCCCGGTCCCGGCCGTGCCCGGCACGCCCGTCGCGGGAGGGGCGGAGGGCCCGGGAGGCGCCGCCGCGTGCGCCGGGGACGGAGGCGGGGGCGGCGCCGCGGAGGGGGACCCGCCCTGCGGCACCACGACCGAAGGCCGGCCCGCCCCCGGGGCCCCGCCTGCCTTCGCCCGCTCCCGCGACTGCCGTTCCGCCAGGGCCGCCGCCAGGAACGCCGCCGGGTGCACCCCCTGCGGGACCGGGGCCCCGGACCGGGCCACCAGGTCGTCGGCCAGCCGCACCCCCGTCGACCAGGCCGCGGCCGGATCCAGCCGGCCCGTCCTGGAGAGGTACTGGCGCACCGCCAGCCACAGCCCGTCCGGCACCGCGGACAGGTCCACGCCCTCGAAGTGCCCCGCCAGCCACGGCGGCGGCGCCGGCAGGCTCCGCCCCGCGGCCGCCCGCACGGGCACCCGCTCGCGCACCACCAGCGTCCCGGCGAACACGTCGCCGAGACGCCGCCCCCGGGCGGACACCAGGGACGCGACGCAGGCCACCACGCCCATGGAGGCCTGCAGTTCGAACACCCCGACCGCCCCGCGCACCAGAGCCTGCCGGAACCGCACGGGCCCGCCGTCGTCGCGCACCACCCGCAGCCCGAACAGCAGCTTCCCCGGCGACCGTCCGCGGGACAGCGTCTCCACCGCCACCGGCACCCCCACCAGGACCAGGACGTAGGCGGCGACCGCGACCGCGGCCGCCGCGGCCTCGTCCAGCCCGACGGTGGCCACCGCGAGCCCCACCAGAACGGCGAGGTAGACGGACCAGAACACGACGAGGTCCACCATCACCGCCAGCGCCCGCGTCGGGAGTTTCGCCGTCTGCACGCCCAGGGCGACCGCTTCCCCCGTGACCAGCCCGCTCATCCTCGCCCCTCGCCCCTCGTGCACGCCCCGCCCGGGCCACGCCCCGGACCGCCGACGCCCCCAGTCTGCCTCCCGGGCCCGACGGGCGTCTGCGAAGCTGTGGCCACCCCTGTCGCCGCCCGTGGAGCGAGGAGCAGCCGAGCCCGATGGACCTGGACATCTTCGTCTCCGCGCACAGCGGCGAGTGGGAGCGCCTCGAAACCCTGCTCCGCCGGGGCCGGCGCCTGACCGGCGAGGAGGCGGACGAACTGGTCCGCCTCTACCAGCGCACCACCACCCACCTCTCCCTGCTCCAGACCGGCGCCCCCGACCCGGCGCTCGTCGGCCGGCTGACGCACCTGGTGGCCCGGGCGCGCAGCGTCGTCGCGGGAACCCGCGCTGCGGGCTGGCGGGACGCGGCCCGCTTCTTCACCGCGGGCTTTCCCGCCGCCGTCTACCGCAGCCGCCGGTGGTGGATCCCCACGGCCCTGCTCTCGATCGCGGTGGCCGCGCTCGTCGGCTGGTGGATCGCCGCGCACCCGGAGGTCCGTGCGGCGATCGCGGCCCCGGCCGAACTGCGGGAGATGACCAGGCCCGGCGGACAGTACGAGACCTACTACTCAAGCCACCCCGCGGCGTCCTTCGCCGCCCAGGTCTGGACGAACAACGCCCAGGCCGCCGCCGTCTGCCTCGTGCTCGGGGTCTTCCTGGGCGTCCCGGTCCTCTGGGTCCTCCTGCTGAACATGCTGAACCTGGGCGTCGGCATCGGACTGATGGCCTCGGCCGGCCGCCTCGACGTCTTCCTGGGCCTGGTGATCCCGCACGGGCTGCTCGAACTCACCGCGGTTTTCGTGGCCGCCGGCACCGGCCTGCGCCTCGGCTGGACGGTCGTCGACCCCGGACCGCGCACCCGGCGGGCCGCTCTGGCGGAGGAGGGCCGGAGCGCCCTGGGCATGGCCGTCGGGCTGGCGGCGGTCCTCTTCGTCAGCGGCCTGATCGAAGGCTTCGTGACCCCCTCCGGGCTGCCGACCTGGGCCCGGATCTCCATAGGCGTCCTGGCCGAGCTGCTCTTCCTGGCCTACGTGTGGACGGCAGGCGGACGAGCAGCAGCACGGGGCGAAACGGGTGATGTCGAGGCGGCCGACCGGGGGGACCAACTCCCCGGCGTGGCCTGATGTGCATCGCGCCCCGTCGAACTGCTACTGTCTCCCTCGCCGACAGAAACCCGTTGACACAGGTCCTGTTGGCGCGTAGATTCGAACGGTTGCCTCGAGTTCGACAGACTCGGCAGCAGTCGCTAGAATCAAAATCGCTTCGAGCGGGAATTAAATTCCCCGGGAAGCATTCCGAATCCTCTGGAAAGAAACGCGAAAGCGGATCTGATAGAGTCGGAAACACCGAAGGGAAAGCCCGGAGGAACCGGTGAGACGGTTCCGAAGGAAGCTTCCGTTCCTTGAGAACTCAACAGCGTGCCAAAAGTCAACGCCAGACTATAAAACACCCCGGGCAGTCGCCGGAAGTCTTCTTCCGGGTGCTGCTTGAGGTTCCTTTGAAAAAGTCCTTCCGCGGGCAGTGCCGGCGGGAGGCGACACACAGCGAGGACGCTGTGCGCGGGCCGGATCATTCCTTCGGCCTGCGCCGCTCTGCCGCGATGTTTCATACATTCACGGAGAGTTTGATCCTGGCTCAGGACGAACGCTGGCGGCGTGCTTAACACATGCAAGTCGAACGGTGAAGCCCTTCGGGGTGGATCAGTGGCGAACGGGTGAGTAACACGTGGGCAATCTGCCCTGCACTCTGGGACAACCCGGGGAAACCCGGGCTAATACCGGATACGACCCTCCAGGGCATCTTGGGGGGTGGAAAGCTCCGGCGGTGCAGGATGAGCCCGCGGCCTATCAGCTTGTTGGTGGGGTGATGGCCCACCAAGGCGACGACGGGTAGCCGGCCTGAGAGGGCGACCGGCCACACTGGGACTGAGACACGGCCCAGACTCCTACGGGAGGCAGCAGTGGGGAATATTGCACAATGGGCGCAAGCCTGATGCAGCGACGCCGCGTGAGGGATGACGGCCTTCGGGTTGTAAACCTCTTTCAGCAGGGAAGAAGCGCAAGTGACGGTACCTGCAGAAGAAGCACCGGCTAACTACGTGCCAGCAGCCGCGGTAATACGTAGGGTGCGAGCGTTGTCCGGAATTATTGGGCGTAAAGAGCTCGTAGGCGGCTTGTCGCGTCGGTCGTGAAAGCCCGGGGCTTAACCCCGGGTCTGCGGTCGATACGGGCAGGCTAGAGTTCGGTAGGGGAGATCGGAATTCCTGGTGTAGCGGTGAAATGCGCAGATATCAGGAGGAACACCGGTGGCGAAGGCGGATCTCTGGGCCGATACTGACGCTGAGGAGCGAAAGCGTGGGGAGCGAACAGGATTAGATACCCTGGTAGTCCACGCCGTAAACGTTGGGAACTAGGTGTGGGCGACATTCCACGTCGTCCGTGCCGCAGCTAACGCATTAAGTTCCCCGCCTGGGGAGTACGGCCGCAAGGCTAAAACTCAAAGGAATTGACGGGGGCCCGCACAAGAGGCGGAGCATGTGGCTTAATTCGACGCAACGCGAAGAACCTTACCAAGGCTTGACATACACCGGAAACTGGCAGAGATGTCAGCCCCCTTGTGGTCGGTGTACAGGTGGTGCATGGCTGTCGTCAGCTCGTGTCGTGAGATGTTGGGTTAAGTCCCGCAACGAGCGCAACCCTTGTTCTGTGTTGCCAGCATGCCCTTCGGGGTGATGGGGACTCACAGGAGACTGCCGGGGTCAACTCGGAGGAAGGTGGGGACGACGTCAAGTCATCATGCCCCTTATGTCTTGGGCTGCACACGTGCTACAATGGCCGGTACAATGAGCTGCGATACCGCGAGGTGGAGCGAATCTCAAAAAGCCGGTCTCAGTTCGGATTGGGGTCTGCAACTCGACCCCATGAAGTCGGAGTCTCTAGTAATCGCAGATCAGCATTGCTGCGGTGAATACGTTCCCGGGCCTTGTACACACCGCCCGTCACGTCACGAAAGTCGGTAACACCCGAAGCCGGTGGCCCAACCCCTTGTGGGAGGGAGTCGTCGAAGGTGGGACTGGCGATTGGGACGAAGTCGTAACAAGGTAGCCGTACCGGAAGGTGCGGCTGGATCACCTCCTTTCTAAGGAGCACATACCAGTCACGGGCGAACGCCCCGTGATGGTCGCTCATGGGTGGAACGTTGACTATTCGGCTGGTTTCCTCGGAGGCCGTCTTCCTAGTACTGCCCGCTTGCGGGTGTGGAACGGGACGCGGTGGACGGGGGCCGGCCGGGCGCGCTGTTGGGTCCTGAGGGAACGTGAGTTTTCTCAGTGCCGGTCCCGGACTGGTGCCAAACCGCCCTGTGAGGGCAGGTGGCCCGTGCATGGTTCGGGTGTCTGGTCGTTGCTTGAGAACTACATAGTGAACGCGAGCATCTGTGGCCAAGTTTTTAAGGGCGCACGGTGGATGCCTTGGCACCAGGAACCGATGAAGGACGTGGGAGGCCGCGATAGGCCCCGGGGAGCTGTCAACCGAGCTGTGATCCGGGGGTGTCCGAATGGGGAAACCCGGCAGTCGTCATGGGCTGTCACCCGCTGCTGAACACATAGGCAGTGTGGAGGGAACGCGGGGAAGTGAAACATCTCAGTACCCGCAGGAAGAGAAAACAACCGTGATTCCGGGAGTAGTGGCGAGCGAAACCGGATGAGGCCAAACCCGTTACGTGTGATACCCGGCAGGGGTTGCGTGGCGGGGGTTGTGGGAGTTCTCTGGACCGGTCTGCCGGCCGGTCGGCGAGTCAGAAACCGTATGGATAGTCGAAGGGCATGCGAAAGGCCCGGCGTAGAGGGTAAGACCCCCGTAGACGAAATCTGTGCGGCTCGTTTGAGAACCACCCAAGTAGCACGGGGCCCGAGAAATCCCGTGTGAATCTGGCGGGACCACCCGCTAAGCCTAAATATTCCCTGGTGACCGATAGCGGATAGTACCGTGAGGGAATGGTGAAAAGTACCGCGGGAGCGGAGTGAAATAGTACCTGAAACCGTGTGCCTACAAGCCGTGGGAGCGTCGGGACGAGCTTGCTCGTCCTCGTGACTGCGTGCCTTTTGAAGAATGAGCCTGCGAGTTTGCGGTGTTTGCGAGGTTAACCCGTGTGGGGAAGCCGTAGCGAAAGCGAGTCCGAACAGGGCGATTGAGTAGCGCGCCCAAGACCCGAAGCGGAGTGATCTAGCCATGGGCAGGTTGAAGCGCGGGTAAGACCGTGTGGAGGACCGAACCCACCAGGGTTGAAAACCTGGGGGATGACCTGTGGTTAGGGGTGAAAGGCCAATCAAACTCCGTGATAGCTGGTTCTCCCCGAAATGCATTTAGGTGCAGCGTCGTGTGTTTCTTGCCGGAGGTAGAGCACTGGATAGGCGATGGGCCCTACCGGTTACTGACCTTAGCCAAACTCCGAATGCCGGTAAGTGAGAGCGCGGCAGTGAGACTGTGGGGGATAAGCTCCATGGTCGAGAGGGAAACAGCCCAGAGCATCGACTAAGGCCCCTAAGCGTACGCTAAGTGGGAAAGGATGTGGAGTCGCAGAGACAACCAGGAGGTTGGCTTAGAAGCAGCCACCCTTGAAAGAGTGCGTAATAGCTCACTGGTCAAGTGATTCCGCGCCGACAATGTAGCGGGGCTCAAGCGTACCGCCGAAGTCGTGTCATTGCAGTACATGCCCCCAACGGGGACTGTGATGGGTAGGGGAGCGTCGTGTGCCGGGTGAAGCAGCGCCGGAAGGCAGTTGTGGACGGTTCACGAGTGAGAATGCAGGCATGAGTAGCGATACAAGAGTGGGAAACTCTTGCGCCGATTGACTAAGGGTTCCTGGTCAAGTTGATCTGCCCAGGGTAAGTCGGGACCTAAGGCGAGGCCGACAGGCGTAGTCGATGGACAACGGGTTGATATTCCCGTACCCGCTTCGAAGCGCCCACGCTGAACCCTCTGATGCTAAGGCCGTGAAGCCGCCGGTGGTCTTCGGACCGCTGGTTGGTGGAGCCGCCGGCCCGAGGGGGTAGTAGGTGAGCGATGGGGTGACGCAGGAAGGTAGTCCAGCCCGGGCGGTGGTTGTCCCGGGGTAAGGGTGTAGCCCGGAGGATAGGCAAATCCGTCCTCCATGCAGGGTGAGACCTGATGCCGAGCCGATTGTGGTGAAGTGGATGATCCTATGCTGTCGAGAAAAGCCTCTAGCGAGCAGTGAAGCGGCCCGTACCCTAAACCGACTCAGGTGGTCAGGTAGAGAATACCGAGGCGTTCGGGTGAACCGTGGTTAAGGAACTCGGCAAAATGCCCCCGTAACTTCGGGAGAAGGGGGGCCACGGCCGGTGACGGGCTTTGCGCCCTGAGCTGGTGGTGGCCGCAGAGACCAGCGAGAAGCGACTGTTTACTAAAACACAGGTCCGTGCGAAGCCGTAAGGCGATGTATACGGACTGACGCCTGCCCGGTGCTGGAACGTTAAGGGGACCGGTTAGCTCGTCTTCGGACGGGCGAAGCTGAGAACTTAAGCGCCAGTAAACGGCGGTGGTAACTATAACCATCCTAAGGTAGCGAAATTCCTTGTCGGGTAAGTTCCGACCTGCACGAATGGCGTAACGACTTCTCGACTGTCTCAACCACGGGCCCGGTGAAATTGCACTACGAGTAAAGATGCTCGTTTCGCGCAGCAGGACGGAAAGACCCCGGGACCTTCACTACAGCTTGATATTGGTGTTCGGTTCGGCTTGTGTAGGATAGGTGGGAGCCGGTGAAGCATGCACGCCAGTGCGTGTGGAGGCGTCGTTGAAATACCACTCTGGTCGTGCTGGATGTCTAACCTGGGTCCGTGATCCGGATCAGGGACAGTGTCTGGTGGGTAGTTTAACTGGGGCGGTTGCCTCCTAAAGGGTAACGGAGGCGCCCAAAGGTTCCCTCAGCCTGGTTGGCAATCAGGTGTTGAGTGTAAGTGCACAAGGGAGCTTGACTGTGAGACCGACGGGTCGAGCAGGTACGAAAGTAGGGACTAGTGATCCGGCGGTGGCTTGTGGAAGCGCCGTCGCTCAACGGATAAAAGGTACCCCGGGGATAACAGGCTGATCTTCCCCAAGAGTCCATATCGACGGGATGGTTTGGCACCTCGATGTCGGCTCGTCGCATCCTGGGGCTGGAGTCGGTCCCAAGGGTTGGGCTGTTCGCCCATTAAAGCGGTACGCGAGCTGGGTTTAGAACGTCGTGAGACAGTTCGGTCCCTATCCGCTGTGCGCGTAGGAGTCTTGAGAAGGGCTGTCCCTAGTACGAGAGGACCGGGACGGACGAACCTCTGGTGTGCCAGTTGTCCTGCCAAGGGCATGGCTGGTTGGCTACGTTCGGGAGGGATAACCGCTGAAAGCATCTAAGCGGGAAGCCTGCTTCGAGATGAGGGCTCCCACCCCGTGAGGGGGTAAGGCTCCCAGTAGACGACTGGGTTGATAGGCCAGATGTGGAAGCCGGGCAACCGGTGGAGCTGACTGGTACTAATAGGCCGAGGACTTGTCCATAGCTGCTCGCGTTCACTGTGTGGTTCTGAAGTAACGGCCGCCGAGCCCACCCCGTGCGGGGTTGGTGTTCCGGCCGGCAGCTTCACAGCGTTTCGGTGGTTATAGCGTTAGGGAAACGCCCGGTCACATTCCGAACCCGGAAGCTAAGCCTTTCAGCGCCGATGGTACTGCAGGGGGACCCTGTGGGAGAGTAGGACACCGCCGAACAAATTTTACGGGCCCGGTCCCGGGAGTCGAGGAATCGACTCCCGGGACCGGGCCCTTTTCTGCGTTCCGCGTGATTCCCGCGGCGCTCCCGCGGGGGCTGCGGGCAGCGGAACGGTCCGGGGGACTGCCGTTGGGTGCCGGCTGTCGGCGGGGGCCGGTCCGGTGTTCTCGTTGAGGTTCGGGGCGCGTCCTTTTTGGCCCACCTGATCCGGTCGGCTCGGTGCTCCGATGCTCCGGGGCTGGGGATCGAGGCCCGACTCACCGGTGCGTTCACGACATGGTCATTGGACCGGTCTGCTCGCGGCCGGTGTTCCGGCGTCGAGGGCGCGGGTTCGTCCTCGCCCGGTGTTCCGTTAAGTGGTTTTGCTACCGGCCGTGTTGCTGGGCCGGGGCGGTTGTCACAGGCGGCCGGCGGCCTTGAGCGAGAGGTAGGCGTCGGCGAGGGCCGGGGGGAGGTCGGAAGGAGAGGCGTCGATGACGGTGACGCCGTGGCGGCGGAGGAGGTCCGCGGTACGGCGGCGTTCGGCCCGGGCCTGTTCGGCCGCGGCGGACTCGTACACGGCCTCCAGGGTGCCGCGTGCCGCGGCCATCTCCTCCACGCGCGGGTCGGCGACCGCCGCGACGAGGACCTCGTGGCGGCGGGTGAGCCGGGGGAGCAGGGGAAGCAGGCCCTCCTCGACGGGAGCCGCGTCCAGGTTGGTGAACAGGACGATCAGGGAGCGGCGGGGGGACCGCCGGAGGACTTCGGCCACGAGGGCGCGGGCGTCCGACTCGACGAGCCGGGGCTCCAGGCGCGCCATGGCGTCGGTCAGGGCCGGGAGGAGGCCGGAGACCGAGCGGGGCTCGACGGAGGCGCGGACCTGCCGGTCGTGGGCGAGCAGGCGACGTGGTCGCCGGCGCGCGAGGCCAGGGCGGCGAGGAGCAGCGCGGCGTCGAGGGACGCGTCCAGGCGCGGTGCGTCGCCGACGCGGCCGGCGGAGGTGCGGCCGGTGTCGAGGACGAGCAGGACGTGGCGGTCCCGTTCGGGGCGCCAGGTGCGGACGGCGACCTCCGACCGGCGGGCGCTGGCGCGCCAGTCGATGGAGCGGGTGTCGTCACCGGGACGTACTCGCGCAGGCTGTCGAACTCGGTGCCCCGGCCGCGGATCATGAGGCTGGTGCGGCCGTCGAGCTCGCGCAGCCGGGCCAGCTTGCCGGGCAGGTGCTTGCGGCTGGTGAACGGGGGGAGGACGCGGACGGTCCACGGGACGCGGTGCGACCCCTGGCGGGCCGCGAGGCCGAGGGGGCCGTGGGAACGGACGGTGACCTGCCGGGGCGTGCGGTCGCCGCGGCGGGTGGGGTGGAGCACCGTGGTCACCCTGCGGCGTTCCCCGGCGGGGACGGTGAGGCGGTGGCGGTCGGCGCCGGGCGCGGTCGGCGCCGTGCCGCCCGCGCCGGCGCTGGGGGCCAGGCGTCCCGCAGGTGGGCCCGCAGCGGCCGGTTGCCGCGGTTGGCGGGATGCGTGACGGTGAGGGTCACCTCCGCCCGTTCGCCCAGCCGTACGGAGGTGTCGCCGCTGCGGGTGAGGAGCAGCGTGCGGACCGGGCGGCGAGGAGCAGGTCGGCCAGGACGCCCAGGACGAGCAGTCCGCTCACGGCGGCGACCCCCGTCCAGGTGGGCGCGAGCAGCCCGACGGCGAGGGAGCCGAGGGCGGCGAGCAGGGCCGTGCGCCCGGTGAGTGCCATCAGCGCGGGACGGGGACGTGGGCGAGGACGGTGGTGATCACCGCGTCGGTGGTGACGCCCTCCATCTCGGCCTCCGGGCGCAGTTGGACCCGGTGCCTGAGGGTGGGCAGGGCGAGGGCCTTGACGTCGTCGGGGGTGACGTAGTCGCGGCCGGTGAGCCAGGCCCAGGCCCGGGACGTGGCCAGCAGGGCGGTGGCGCCGCGCGGGGAGACGCCGAGGGTCAGGGAGGGCGACTCGCGGGTGGCGCGGCAGAGGTCGACGATGTAGGCGGCGATCTCCGGCGAGACGGAGACCTCGGCGACCGCCGACCGGGCGGCATCCAGGACGGCGGCGTCGGCGACCGGGCGGACACCGGCGGCGGCCAGGTCCCGGGGTCGAAGCCGGAGGCGTGCCGGGTGAGGACGTCGATCTCGTCCTGGCGGCCGGGCAGGGGGAGGATCAGCTTGAGCAGGAACCGGTCCAGCTGGGCCTCGGGGAGCGGGTAGGTGCCCTCGTACTCGACGGGTTCTGGGTCGCGGCGACCATGAAGGGCTCCGGCAGGGGCCGGGGGGTGCCGTCGACGGAGACCTGCCGCTCCTCCATGGCCTCGAGGAGCGAGGCCTGGGTCTTGGGCGGGGTGCGGTTGATCTCGTCGGCGAGGAGGAGGTTGGTGAAGACCGGGCCGGGCTGGAAGGAGAACTCGGCGGTGCGGGCGTCGTAGACGAGCGATCCGGTGACGTCGCCGGGCATCAGGTCGGGGGTGAACCGGACCCGCTTGGTGTCGAGGCGCAGCGCGGCGGCCAGGGTGCGCACCAGGAGCGTCTTGGCGACGCCGGGCACGCCTTCGAGGAGGACGTGTCCGCGGCACAGCAGGGCGACGACGAGGCCGGTGACGGCCGGGTCCTGGCCGACGACGGCCTTGGCGATCTCCGTGCGCAGCGCCTCGAGCGAGGCGCGTGCTCCGTCGGCGGCCGGGCCTGCCGGGCCGGGCGGGGCCGTGGGGCCGGTCGCGGGGGCGGGGGTCGCGGCCGCGCCCGCCGGGGGCGCGGAGTCGGTCGGGTCGGTCACTGCTCGCGTACCTGCCTTTCGAGGGCGTCGAGTTCGTCGGCGAGGCGCACCAGGGCCGCGTCGTCGCGCGGTGCCGGGCCGAAGAGAGCGGTGCGGACTGGGGCGCCGGGGCCGGTTGTTCCGGTGCTTCCGCGCGGGGCGCTTCCAGGCGGGGTGCTTCCTGGCTGGGGCCCGCCCGGTTGCGTGATTCCGGACAGGTCGGTGCCGGGCAAGGCGCTGCCGGTCCGGGCTGTGACGGCGGGTACCAGGACGGCCGGGTCGTGGGCGGAGGCCGGGGCGACGCCGACGAGCGGGGCGAGGCGGGCGCGGGCGGCCCGGCGGAGCGACTCCGCGGCGCGGTCGCGGGCGTTCGCCCTGCGGTACAGGCGGGCGCGGCCTTCGGTGGTCTCGGCTGCGCGGACGGTGACGGGCAGGGGCTCGGTGACGACCGGGCCCAGCCGGCGGCTGCGCCACAGCGCGGCCAGGACGGCGGCGACGCCGAGCTGGACGGCGCCGAAGACCCAGCCGTCGGGAACGAGCTCGAAGAAGGTCTTCCTGCCCTCTTCGGGCACGGCGGCCTCGTCGTCCGGGGAGGGCAGGTACCAGACCAGCCGGGGGTGCTCGCCGAGGAGTTGCAGGGCGAGCGAGGCGTTGCCGCGGTCGGCGAGGCGCTGGTTGTGGAGGAAGTGGTCGGTGCCGACGACGACGGTGGCGGCGCCGCCGTCCCCGGGGGCCAGGCGCAGCAGGGTCGGGTCGGCCGGGTCGTCGCCGCGGTAGCAGCCCAGGGCGTCGCCGGTGCGGGAGCGGTAGGTCGTGCCGCCCATGTCGGCGTTCCCGGCGCGGCGCGCGGGGGCGTAGGAGCAGCCCGGGGCGAGGGGCTCGACCCGGACCCGCCCGGTCTCCTCCACGCCGGGCGCCAGCCCTTCGAGGGAGAAGCGGGTGGGGGCGACCAGGACGGTGGTCCCGCCGCCGGCGCCGGCGCGGCGCAGGGTGTCCTGCTGGGAGGGGACGAGCAGGTCGGGGGCGGTGACGAGCAGGGTGGAGCCGGGACCCGTAAGGGCCGCCGCCTCGGCGGTGGTGGTGACGGTCCGGACGGTGACGCCGCGGTCGGCCAGGAGTTGCGCCACGGCCCGGCTGCCGGTGCGTTCGGTGGAGCGGGGGTCCAGCCGCCCGTGGCGTTCGGCGGGGGCCAGGGCGGCGTAGCCGATCCCGAAGAGGAGGAGGGCGACGGCGGCGGCGAGGAGGCCGCGGGAGCGGGCCCAGATCCGGCGACCGGTGGGGGAGAGGGGCGTGGACGCCCCGGGCGCGGCACCCGACGGCCCGGCGTCGCCGGACCCGGTGCCTGCTGCCCGGTGCCTGTCGGGGTGGTGCCGATCGGTCCGGTGACGGCCGAGGCGGTGCGTGTGCGGAGGGGTCGGTCATGCCGGGCCTCCCCGGTCGTGCGCCGCCGTTCCGGGCAGGCGGGGGCGGGTGTCCTGCACGGCGGCGTCGAGGTCGCGCAGCCGGGCGTAGGCGTCCCGGTCGGCGTGGCGGCCGCCGTAGCACACGTCGTCGAAGGTGCGGGCGGCCCCGCGGAGCCCGTCGCGGTGCTCCGGGAGGGCGCGGCCGGCCTCGGCGGCCGCCTCGTCGGCGGTGCGGCCGGGGCGGGGGTCGAGGACTGCGCGTTCCTCCAGCGACCGGACCAGGGCGCGCATGCGTTCGAGGACGGCGGTGTCCCAGTCGCCGTCGGCGGCGTGGCGTTCGGCGGCGGCGCGGTGCCCGGCCGCGTCGAGGGCGGCGTCGGCGAAGACGTCCCCGGGGGTGGAGGAGGAGCGGCGCACCGGGCCGAGCCGCAGGACGAGGGCGGCGACGAGGAGCACCACCAGGACGGTCACGACGACGACGCCGGTGCCGCTGCCGGCGCCTCCTCCGGGCAGGGCGTCGAACAGGTCGGCGACGCGGTCCCAGAACCACTCGGCCGCCTGCTGGAGGAGCCCGGGCTCGGACTGCTGGTACTCGGGCCTGCTCAGCTCCTCCTCGGCCGCCTCCCGGGCGGGGACGCGGGGGACGGTGACGACGGGCGTGCCGCCGCCGTCGGCGGCCGGCCGCCCGGCGAACTGCGCGCCGCCCCCCGCCACCGGGTCAGGCCCCCGCAGGCGGGGCCTCGGCGCCGTTGTCGTCGCCGTACCCGGGGACGCCCGCGGCGCGGGCCAGTTCGAGGTCGAGGGCCTCGCGGCGGATCCGCTGGTCGACGTAGAGGAGGGTGGTGACGCCGGCGCTGATCGGCAGGGTGATGGTGTAGCCGATTACCCCTCCGACGCCGCTGATGGCGACGGCGGCGGCGCTCATCCTCATCGGAGCCCCGCCGTTGAGGAAGTCCGTCATCGAGTCGCCGTTGGCGGCCATGGAGAACAGGCTGAAGGGCATCGAGACGATCATGACGACGATGCCCGTGAGGATGCCGGTCAGCACGAGGACGCCGAAGACCCGCCACCACGATCCGCGTACCAGCCGGGCCGACCGGGACATGGCCTTGAGGATGCCCTGCTTCTCCAGCATCAGGGCGGGGACGGCAAGGCTGTAGCGGATCATCAGCCAGACGAGGACGAAGAACGCGGCGGTCAGGCCGAGGAAGAACGTCCCCGCGGCCGCCAGTTCGTTCCCCGCGGCGAGGAACAGCACGCCGGGGACCGCGCCCGCACCGAGGACGCCGACCGACAGGAGGGTCAGCAGCAGCGTCAGGCCGAACATCGCGCCCAGCCGGGGCCGGGCCTCCTGCCAGGCCAGGCCCGTGGAGACGGGCCGGCCGAGGACGGCGCGGCTGACCACCATGGTGAGCAGGGCGGTGGCGATGCACGTGCTGACCAGCTGCACGAGCGCGGCCACGCCGTTGGTGGTGAAGACGCCGGTGAACAGGGCCATGACCTCGCCGAAGGAGGGGGCCTGCGAGGTGGCCGCCGACGCCTCGAACTCCTCGAAGCGGTCCGCCATGTCGTTGAGCGTCCACCAGGAGGCGACGCCGAGAGCCGCCTGGGTCACCACGGAGACGACGAGGGAGATGCCCAGGACGGTGCGCCAGTGGGCGCGCAGGGTGGAGACGGAACCGTCGAGGATCTCGCCGAGGCCCAGGGGGCGCAGCGGGACGACGCCGGGCTTGGCGGCCGGCGGGCGGCCGTCCCAGGCGGGGCCCCGGCCCGGGCCCTGCCCCCAGCCCTGGCCCCAGCCCTGGTTCTGACCGCCTCCCCAGCCCTGCCCGGGGCCGGCGGGGCCGGGGGGCGGGGTGCCTGCCCGGCCCGGGGCGTGCCAGTCGGCGCGCGGCGGCTGGTTCTCGGACCACTTGGTGCCCGGTCCGTCGGTGCCCGGCCCGGCCCCGGGGGACGGCTCGCCGGCGGCTGCGGGTTCCGCGGCGCGGGGGTCGTCGGGGGCGGCCTCCGGAGCGCCGGCCCGTCGTGCGTCCCCGCCCTGCGGATCCTCGGGGGATCCGGGCGGGGCCCAGCCCGGGGTGTCGGTCATGACTGCTGCTCCCTCGTCCCTTGCCGTGCTGCAGCGGTGACGGTCGTTGTGCCGCTGCTGTGTTGCGGTTGTGCCGAGTCCGTGGTCCTCCGGCGGGTCCACCGGTGAGAGGGCCATCGTGCCATGGCGCTGTGACGGCGGTCCGGGGCCCCGCCTCCCGGGCCCCGGGGGGCCGTCCCGGGCCCCGGTTGTCGGAGAGGGTGCCCTGGCCGGCGTCCCGACAGTGCAGACTGGTCGGATGGGTGATCGGAGCGCTGTACCTGAAAGCGGTGCGCCAATGTCTGCGCCGCCGTCCGTGTCGGTGTCCGGGGCGGGGGCCCGGCCGGAGGCCGGTGTCTCCTCGCTGCGGTGGGAGGAACGCCCGGAGGGGCCGGTGCTGGTCCTGCTGGACCAGACCCGGCTGCCGCTGGAGGAGGTGGAACTGGTCTGCACGGACGTCCCGGCGCTGGTGGAGGCTATCCGGACGCTGGCCGTGCGCGGGGCGCCGCTGCTGGGGCTGGCGGGGGCCTACGGGGTGGCGCTGGCCGCGGCCCGCGGGTTCGACGTCGAGGAGGCCGCCGGGATGCTGGAGCGGTCCCGGCCGACTGCGGTGAACCTCGGCCACGGGGTGCGGCTGGCCGTGCAGGCGTACCGGGCCGGGCTGCGGGCCGGCGGGGACGGGGCGCGGGCCGCGGCCGCGGCACTGGAGGCGGCGCGCACGCTGCACCGGGAGGATGCCGGGGCGAGCGCCCGGATGGCACGCCGGGGCGCGGAGCTGCTGGACGAGCTGCTGCCGGGCGGCGGCCTGCGGATCCTGACCCACTGCAACACCGGGGCCCTGGTCTCCGGCGGCGAGGGCACGGCGCTGGCCGTGGTGACGGAGGTCCACCGGGCCGGACGCCTGCGCAGGCTGTGGGTGGACGAGACCCGTCCGCTGCTGCAGGGTGCCCGGCTGACCGCCTACGAGGCGGCCCGGCACGGCATGCCGTACTCGCTGCTGACGGACAACGCGGCCGGCTCGCTGTTCTCCGCGGGCGAGGTGGACGCGGTGCTGATCGGCGCGGACCGGATCGCGGCGGACGGCAGCACGGCCAACAAGATCGGCAGTTACCCGCTGGCCGTGCTGGCGAAGTACCACAAGGTGCCGTTCGTGGTGGTCGCGCCGATGACGACGGTGGACCCGGAGACGCCGGACGGCGCGTCGATCGAGGTGGAGCAGCGCGCGGGGCACGAGGTGACGGACGCGCCGTCGCTGCCGGGGGCGGGCGGCGGGTTCGCCGTGGCGCCGCCGGGGACGCAGGCCTACAACCCGGCGTTCGACGTCACCCCGCCCGAGCTGATCACGGCGATCGTCACGGAGGAGGGGGTGGTCTCCCCGGTGACGAGGGACGCCCTGGGGGAGCTGCGCACAAGGTCACGATCCGGCAATGGGATGATGTCGGCATGAAAGGACGCGTCCTCGTAGTAGACGACGACACCGCCCTGGCGGAGATGCTGGGCATCGTGCTGCGCGGAGAGGGGTTCGAGCCGTCGTTCGTCGCGGACGGCGACAAGGCCCTCGCCGCCTTCCGCGAGACCAAGCCGGACCTGGTGCTGCTCGATCTGATGCTGCCCGGGCGCGACGGTATCGACGTCTGCCGTCAGATCCGCGCCGAGTCGGGCGTGCCGATCGTCATGCTCACAGCCAAGAGCGACACGGTCGACGTGGTGGTCGGCCTGGAGTCCGGCGCCGACGACTACGTCGTCAAGCCGTTCAAGCCCAAGGAGCTGGTGGCGCGGGTCCGGGCGCGGCTGCGCCGCGCCGAGGAGCCGACGCCCGAGCAGCTCGCCATCGGCGACCTGGTCATCGACGTGGCCGGGCACTCGGTGAAGCGGGACGGGCAGTCGATCGCGCTCACCCCGCTGGAGTTCGACCTGCTGGTCGCCCTCGCCCGCAAGCCCTGGCAGGTCTTCACCCGCGAGGTCCTGCTGGAGCAGGTGTGGGGCTACCGCCACGCGGCGGACACCCGCCTGGTCAACGTGCACGTGCAGCGGCTGCGCTCGAAGGTCGAGCGGGACCCGGAGCGCCCGGAGATCGTGGTGACCGTCCGCGGTGTCGGCTACAAGGCCGGACCCAGCTGACATGACCGGGGGCGAGGACCGGGCGGCCGCGCCGCGCGGAAGGGGCGCCGACGCGCCGGGCGGGGTGATGCCCCTGGTGCGCTCGTCGGTGCGGTGGGGCGGCCGCCCGGTCCAGGCCGGCGTGCGGGCCTGGCGGCGCTCCATCCAGCTGCGGGTGGTGGCGACGACGCTGATGATGTCGCTCGCCGTGGTCCTCGTCCTGGGCGTGGTCGTCATGGGGCAGGTGCGCAACGGACTGCTGGAGGCCAAGCTGCAGTCCGCGCAGAGCCAGGCGCTGGGCGGGTTCCGGGTGGCTCAGGAGAACGCGGACGCCGCGGCCGACCCCCGCAGCGCCGCGGACGCCGGGCAGGCCGGCCGGGGCGTGCAGGAGGCCAGCACCTGGCTGACCGAGCTGGTCCAGCAGCTGGCCAGCGGCGGGCAGGGCCTGTACTCGGTGGTGGCGCTGAACTCCGACGGCGCCCCGGGCAACAGGGGCGCGCGGGCCTCGGGCAAGGTGCTGCCGGAGGAGAGCGTCCCGGCCGAGCTGCGCGAGGCCGTGGAGGAGGCCGGCGGCGGCGTCCGCCAGCAGTACACGACGATCGTGCGTCCCGGCGACGGCCCCGGGGAGGGCCAGGCGGCCCTGGCGATCGGCAAGCGCCTCAACGACCTCAACGGCAACCCCTACCAGCTGTACTACCTGTTCCCCTTCACCCAGGAGGAGAAGACCCTCAGCCTGGTCACCGGGACCCTGGCCACGGCCGGGGTGTTCGTCGTCGTGCTGCTGGGGGCCATCGCCTGGGTCGTGGTGCGCCAGGTGGTGACGCCGGTGCGGATGGCCGCGCGGATCGCCGAGCGGCTGGCGGCCGGGCGGCTCCAGGAGCGCATGAAGGTCTCCGGGGAGGACGACATCGCGCGCCTGGGCGAGTCGTTCAACAAGATGGCGCAGAACCTCCAGGTCAAGATCCAGCAGCTGGAGGAGCTGTCGAGGATGCAGCGGCGGTTCGTCTCCGACGTCTCGCACGAGCTGCGCACCCCGCTGACCACGGTCCGCATGGCCGCCGACGTCATCCACGAGGCGCGCGAGGACTTCGACCCGGTGACGGCGCGCTCGGCGGAACTGCTGCAGAACCAGCTGGACCGCTTCGAGTCCCTGCTGGCCGAGCTCCTGGAGATCAGCCGGTTCGACGCCGGCGCCGCCGCGCTGGAGGCCGACGAGGTCGACCTGCGGGACGTGGTGCGCCGGGTGGTCGAGGCGGCTGAGCCGCTGGCGGAGCGCAAGGGCAGCCGGATCGTGGTGCGCGGGGCGGAGCGGCCGGTGGTCGTCGAGGCGGACGCCCGGCGGGTGGAGCGGGTGCTGCGCAACCTGGTGGTCAACGCGGTCGAGCACGGCGAGGGCCGGGACGTGGTGGTGCGCCTGGCGGCCTCGCGCGACGCGGTGGCGGTCGCCGTGCGGGACCACGGGGTCGGGCTCAAGCCCGGCGAGGCCACCCGGGTCTTCAACCGGTTCTGGCGCGCCGACCCGGCGCGGGCCCGGACCACGGGCGGCACCGGGCTGGGCCTGTCCATCGCCCTGGAGGACGCCCGCCTGCACGGGGGCTGGCTGCAGGCGTGGGGGGAGCCGGGCGGCGGCTCCCAGTTCAGGCTGACCCTGCCGGTCACCGCGGGCGGGCCGGTGGGCAGCTCGCCCCTGCCGCTGGAACCGGAGGACTCCCGGCGCAACCGGGGCCTGAGCGCCTCCGGGGCGCCGGTGCGCACCGCCGCCCACCCGCCGCACGGGGCGTCCCCGATCGGTGCCGCCCCCGCCCCGCGGCCGCCGTCGGTGCCCGGCATCGGGCCGATCCGCCCCGTGCCGTCCGCGCCGGCGATCCCGCCGGGGTCACCGGCCGCCGACCCGGCCTCGCTGCCGGGCGGCGGGGGCGGGGACGGCCCGACCGTCTCCCGCGTGGTCGGGCGGCGCGACGGCGGGGGAACACAGGACCCACCGGTGGAGGACGGCAGGAATGGACGCTGAGCACCTGCGGCACGCCCGGGGCACCGGCGCGGGACCGGGCGGTGGGCCGGGCGCGGGGTCGCACGCGGGCCCGCCGCGGGGACGGGCCCGGCCGGCGCGCCGCCGCGGGGTGAGGGCGGCCGTCGCCGCCGTGGCCCTGTCCCTGCTCGCCGCAGGCTGCGCGGCCATGCCCAGCAGCGGGGAGGTCAAGGCGGTCGAGGACGACCGGCGGGCGGACGCCGACTCGCAGGTGCAGGTGTTCGGGGTCAAGCCGCAGGGCGGCGAGTCCCCCGAGGCACTGGTGCGCGGCTTCCTGGAGGCGACCACCAGCGACGAGGCCGAGTACGACACCGCCAAGGAGTACCTGTCGCCGGACGCCCTCAAGCAGTGGAACCCCTACGCCGGGGTGACCGTCCTGGCGGGCGGCCCCGTGGCCCGCGCCGTCCCGGGACGCAGCGGCACGGGCGAGGGCGGCGGGCAGCGGGTGCGCGTGGAGGTGAGCGGCTCCCGGGTCGCCCACGTCGACCGCAAGCACGCCTACAGCCCGGCCGGCGAGGAGTACGAGGGGGCCTTCCAGCTGTCGAGGAACGACGACGGCGAGTGGCGGATCGACAGGCTCCCGGACGGGCTGCTGCTCGGGGAGTCCGACTTCCAGCGCCTCTACCGCTCCGTCAACATCTACTACTACGCGTCCCCCGCGGACGGCAGGGGCGACGCCTCCGACGGACGGGACGTGCTGGTCGCGGACCCGGTGTACCTCAGAGCGCGGATCGACCCGGTGACCGAGACGGTCCAGGCGCTGCTGGAGGGGCCGACCGCCTGGCTGGACCCCGTGGCCGACTCCGCGATCCCCCAGGGCACCTCCCTGCGCTCCGACGGCCCCCTCGCCCCGGACGACGAGGGGGAGCTGCGGGTGCGGCTCAGCGGCCGGATCGGCCGTTCCGGCCGCGCCGAGTGCGAGCGGATGGCCGCCCAGGTCCTGCACACGGTGCAGGAGCAGCCCTCGGCCAAGCTCGGCAAGGTGGTGCTGGCCGACGACAAGGACGCCGAGGTCTGCTCCCTCAGCCGGGACCAGGCCGCGGTCTACGACCCGGCGAGCATCGCCGGCACAGCGGCCCGCCAGTACTACATCGACGCGGACAGCCGGCTGCGCAGCCTCGCGGTGGGCGAGGACCGCAGCGCACCGGTCCCGGGCCCGCTGGGCGACGGCCGGGTGAAACTGGGGTCGGTCGCGGTGGCCAGGGACGAGGAGTCCGCGGCCGGGGTGACGCACGACGGCCGACAGCTGTACGTGACCGGCCTGGACACCGGCGCCGACCTCGGCGAACCGCTGCTGGTCAGCGGCGCGGCGAAGGCGGAGGACGGTCTGAGCGCGCCCAGCTGGGACGGTCAGGGCGACCTGTGGATCGCCGACCGCGACCCGCGGGACCCCGGGCTGCTGGTGCTCCGCGGCGACAAGAAGATCGAGGTCGCGGTGCCCGAGCTGGACGGCGGCCGGATCCAGGCGCTGCGGGTCTCCGCGGACGGCGTGCGGATCGCGATGCTGGTGCTCAGGGACGGCCGCACCGGGCTCCAGGTGGGCCGGGTGGAGCGGTCCGAGGGCGAGGGCGGCCCGCGGATCACCGTGGCCGGGCTGCGCCCGGTCGCGCCGCAGATGGAGGACGTCACGGCGGTCTCGTGGGCGGGGAGCAGCCGGATGGTGGTCGTCGGCCGGGAGTCCCAGGGCGTGCAGCGGCTGAGCTACGTGGACACCGACGGCTCGGCCTCGTCCCCGCCGACGCTGCCGGGCATCAGCGGGGTCACGGCGGTCGCCGCGTCCGAGGACGAGGCCAAGCCGCTGCTCGCGGACTCCGAGGACGGGATCTTCCGGCTCACCCCGGGCGCCGACTGGAAGGCCGTGGCGGCCGAGGGATCCTCGCCGGTCTACCCGGGCTGACGGCCCCGGGGCCCGGCCCGTGTTCCGGCCTGTGTCCCGGGTCCGGCCGCCCGGGGGCCGCCCGTGTTCCGGGTACGTCAGCCCGGGGTCGCCCGGTGGTCTCCCGGTGGCCCCGGCGGGTTTTCCACAGGGGGTGCGGCGTCGGCGGGCCGGGTGGCACGGTGGGCGCGTGACCTGTCCGCGCGACGTCCTGGACATGCTGCTGCCGGCGGACTGCGCCGGGTGCGGCCGCCGCCGGACGGTGCTGTGCGGGGAGTGCCGCGGGCGGTTGTGCGGCGGCGGGCCGTACCGTGTCCGGCCGGCGGCCGCGGGACTGCCCGCGGTGTTCGCGGCGGCCGACTACGGCGGGGCGGTGCGTGCGGTGATCCTCGCCCACAAGGAGCGCGGCGCCCTGCCCCTGGCCGCGCCGCTGGGCGGGGCACTGGCGGGGGCGGTGCGGGCGGCGCTCGACGCGGCCCGCGCGTCCCCCGGGGGCGGGGGTGCGGCCGCGGGGCCGGTGCTGCTGGTCCCGGTCCCCTCGGCGGGCCGGGCCACCGCGCGGCGCGGGCACGACCCGGTGCGGCGCGTCACCCGTGCCGCCGTCCGCTCCCTGCGCCGCGGAGGGGTCCCGGCCCGGTCCGCGCCGCTGCTGCGCCAGGGGCGCCCGGTGGCGGACCAGGGGGGCCTGGGCGCGGCCGGGCGGGCCGCCAACCTGGCGGGCGCCCTGCGGGTGGTCCCCGGCGGCGAGGCGGTGCTCCCCGGGGCGGTCGTGGTGGTCGTGGACGACCTGGTGACCACGGGGGCGTCGCTGGCCGAGGCGGTGCGCGCGCTCCGCGCCGCGGGCGGCCGGCCCGTCGCCGCGGCGGTGGTGGCCGGAGTGCGGAGCCCGGCCGCGGGAGCCCCGCCGTCCGGCCGCGGGACGGGGCTGGAACCCGCCGGGCCGGATGATCGTTCACCCTGATACCGGCGACGGCACCCCTTCCGGGGGTAACACCACCGGAAGGGGTGCCGACAACCGTCCGGTGAGGCTATGTTCGGTTGTGACGAATGACGGAGGTATGCATCCCGTTCGGAACCGATGTCCTGTCCGCCCGTTGTGTCGGGTGCGATGTTCGGACATTTTCCGAGAGGGCCATTCCTCGCTCTCCGGGAGGGTTTTGATCCTCCAGGAGGGGGAGGAGGAGGTGAGAGTCGCAGTGCCGCGGCCGCGGAGGCCCCCGGTGCCTCCGGTGATCGCGATGCGGCTGCGAACTCAGGGCCGCGCGGGCCCTGCGCCCGCCGGCACAGCGCGAGGGAACGGAGTTCTGCGTGGACATCGTCGTCAAGGGCCGCAAGACCGAGGTGCCCGACCGGTTCCGCAAGCACGTGGCCGAGAAGCTGGAGAAGATCCAGAAGCTCGACGGCAAGGTGATCAGCCTTGAGGTCGAGATGTCCAAGGAACACAACCCCCGTCAGGCGGACCGCTCCGACCGGGTCGAGATCACCCTGCGCACCCGCGGGCCGGTGATCCGGGCGGAGGCCGCGGCGGCGGACCCCTACGGAGCCCTCGACCTTGCGGTCGGCAAGCTCGAGGCGCGGCTGCGCAAGGCCGCCGACAAGCGCCGCGTGCACCGGGGCGGCAGCCGTACGCCCACCAGCGTCGCGCAGGCCACCGCGGGCCTGCCCGTGGCGCCCAACGGCGGCACCGCGCTGACCGAGGCCGAGGAGCCCGTGCCCACGAAGAAGGTCGGCCCGCTGGAGGTCAAGGGCGAGGGGCCCCTGGTGGTCCGGGAGAAGACCCACGCCGCGCCGCCGATGGAACTCGGCCAGGCGCTCTACGAGATGGAACTCGTCGGGCACGACTTCTACCTCTTCGTCGACTCCGACACGGGCCTGCCCTCGGTGGTGTACCGCCGGCACGGCTACGACTACGGCGTCATCCACCTCAAGGCGGACCCCGAGGCGAACGGCTCCCCCGTCGAGGCGGGCGACGCCCTGCACGCCTGATCCGCGCCGCCGGTCGGCCGATCCGTTCGGGTCACCACGGGTGACCCGAACGGATCGGCCGTGTCGGGCGGTCGGCATGAAATCATGGCGACAGCCAACCGGCCGACGACCAGAGGTATTTCAGGGGGAGACACTCGATGGCGGACAGCAGCGGGCCCGCGTCGGTCGACGACACAGGTCCCGGCGGGGACCGTTCGCGCGCGGAGCCGATCAGGGTTTTGGTGGTCGACGACCACGCCCTCTTCCGCAGGGGGCTGGAGATCGTCCTCGCGCAGGAGGAGGACATCCAGGTCGTCGGCGAGGCGGGCGACGGGGCCGAGGCGGTGGACAAGGCCGCCGACCTGCTGCCCGACATCGTCCTGATGGACGTGCGCATGCCCAAGCGCGGCGGCATCGAGGCGTGCACCTCCATCAAGGAGGTGGCCCCCAGCGCCAGGATCATCATGCTGACCATCAGCGACGAGGAGGCCGACCTCTACGAGGCGATCAAGGCCGGGGCCACCGGGTACCTCCTCAAGGAGATCTCCACGGACGAGGTCGCCACGGCCATCCGTGCCGTCGCCGACGGACAGTCGCAGATCAGCCCCTCGATGGCCTCCAAACTGCTCAGCGAGTTCAAGTCGATGATCCAGCGCACCGACGAGCGGCGACTGCTCCCGGCGCCCCGGCTCACCGACCGCGAACTGGAGGTGCTCAAGCTGGTGGCCACCGGGATGAACAACCGGGACATCGCCAAGGAGCTCTTCATCAGCGAGAACACGGTGAAGAACCACGTGCGCAACATCCTGGAGAAGCTCCAGCTGCACTCCCGGATGGAGGCCGTGGTCTACGCGATGCGGGAGAAGATCCTCGAGATCAGGTGAGCCTGTCCACGGCCGCGGCCAGCGGCGCCGCCAGGCCGGCCGGCTCCACCCGCTCCGGGCGCACCGCGTCGCACCCCACCCACTCCGCCGCCTCGCGCAGCGCACGCGCCACCGGCTCCACCGCCCCCGCACCGGCCACCGACACCTGACGGGCCACCAGCGTCCTTCCCTCACGGGCGGGATCGACCCGGCCGACCAGCCGGCCCCCGGCCAGCACCGGCATCGCGAAATAGCCGTGGACCCGCTTGTGCCTGGGCACGTAGGCCTCCAGCCGGTGGTGGAAGCCGAAGAGCCGCAGGGTGCGCGGACGGTCCCAGACCAGGGAGTCGAAGGGGGACAGCAGGGTGGTGCGGTGCCTGCCGCGCAGGGGCGCGGCCAGGGCCCCGGGATCGGCCCAGGCGGTGCGGTCCTTGCCCGTCCACCCCTCGACCGTCACCGGCACCAGCCCCGAGTCGGCCACCACCGAGTCGACCTGCGCACCCGTCAGGCGGTGGTAGTCCGCCAGGTCGGCACGGGTCGCCACGCCCATCGCCCGGCCCGCCTGCCCCACCAGCCGCCGCAGGCACTCGGCGTCGTCGAGGTCGTCGTGCAGCAGTTCACCGGGGACGGCCCGCTCCGCCAGGTCGTACACCCGCTTCCAGCCGCGCCGCTGCGCGCAGACCACCTCGCCGGTGTCCAGCAGCCACTCCACGGCGATCTTCGTCTCCGACCAGTCCCACCAGGGGCCGCCGTTCTTCGCGCCGCCCAGGTCGGTCGAGGTCAGCGGCCCGTCGGAGCGCAGCCTGGCCAGCACCTCGGCGCACGAGCGCTGCTTGTCCTTCAGCATGTGCCAGCGGTGGCCCCGGGCCCGCCGGGCGCGGCGGCGGAAGGCGAAGTACGGCCACTCCTCGACGGGCAGCACGCACGCGGCGTGCGACCAGTACTCGAACGAGCGGCCCCCCGACCAGTAGGCGGACTCCACCGCCTCCCGCCCGACCGCCCCCAGCCGGGCGTACGGCACCAGCTCGTGCGAGCGGGCGAGCACGGAGATGGTGTCCAGCTGCACCGCGCCCAGGCTCCGCAGCACACCGGCCACCCCCGCCCGGCGGTCGGGGGCGCCCAGCAGGCCCTGCGCCCGCAGGGCGATCCTGCGGGCCTCGTCGGCGGACAGACTCACGGTCGTGGTCGCAGGGGTCGTCATGACCGACAGCGTAGGGGCGGGCACCGACAGCGCCCGGGCCCAGGGGGTCAGCGGGGGACCGCGCCCGGGCCGCCGTCCGCGGCGCCGTCCGGGCCGCCGTCCGCGGGGAGGTAGGGCAGCCGCGAGGGAAGGCCCAGGTCCGAGGGCAGCAGGGAACCCGCCCAGGCGTCCCGGCGCGTGCCGCGGTGGAGGACCCGGGACCGCAGCGTGCCCTCCATGGTGAAGCCCGCCCGCCGCGCGACCGCGCGCGAGCCCTCGTTGCCCACCTCGGCGTACCACTCCAGCCGGTCCGCGCCGCAGGCCGTGAACGCCCAGCGGGCCACCGCCCGCAGTGCCTCCGCGGTGTACCCGCGGCCGCGCTGCCCGGGGGCGGTCCAGTAGCCGACCTCCGCGGTGCGCTGCTCGCCCGGCATCAGCGCCAGGCCCACCAGGCCGATCGACGACACCAGCCGGCCGCCGTCCCGGGTGAAGCTGCCGAAGTTGTACCGCGTGTCCTGCTGCCACCCCTCCGGGCAGACACGCTCCACGAAGTACTCGGCGTCCTCGCGGCGGTACGGGGACGGCACCTGTGTCCAGCGCTGCACGGCGGCGTCCTGGCACGCCCCGTGCACCGCGTCGACGTCGGCGGGGGCGAACGGGCGCAGGACCAGGCGTTCGGTGGTCAGTGTCACGGGCTCCACCGTCGCAGTATCCGGCATCCGTGCCCGGACGGAGCAATCGTTTTCGCGGCCGGCCGGAGGATGATGCGCGGGCCGTGCATTGACGGACCTCCCGGGGGACGGGGCTCCTCGCTTACGATGGCCGGTGCGGTGGCGAACAGAACACGAAGCCCCAAGGAAGCCCCCGCCGCGCCCAGCGCGCGCCATCGTGCCAGGCCGACCGGCAAGGAGCCAGCCTACGTGTCCGTCCTCGACAAGATCCTGCGTGCAGGTGAAGGCAAGATCCTGCGCAAGCTCCACCGCATCGCGGACCAGGTGAATTCCATCGAAGAGGACTTCGTCAGCCTGACGGACGCCGAGCTGCGGGCGCTCACCGACGAGTACAAGCAGCGGTACGCGGACGGCGAGACCCTCGACGACCTGCTCCCCGAAGCGTTCGCCACGGTCCGCGAGGCCGCCAAGCGGGTCCTCGGACAGCGCCACTACGACGTGCAGATCATGGGCGGCGCCGCCCTGCACATGGGCAACATCGCCGAGATGAAGACCGGTGAGGGAAAGACCCTCGTGGGTACCCTCCCCGCCTACCTCAACGCACTGTCCGGCAAGGGCGTGCACCTGATCACGGTCAACGACTACCTGGCCCAGCGCGACTCGGAGATGATGGGCCGGGTCCACAGCTTCCTGGGCCTGACGGTCGGCTGCATCGTCGCCAACATGACCCCGGCCCAGCGCCGCAGGCAGTACGCCTGCGACATCACCTACGGCACCAACAACGAGTTCGGCTTCGACTACCTGCGCGACAACATGGCGTGGTCGAAGGACGAACTGGTGCAGCGCGGCCACAACTTCGCGATCGTCGACGAGGTCGACTCGATCCTCGTCGACGAGGCCCGCACCCCGCTGATCATCTCCGGCCCGGCCGACCAGGCCACCAAGTGGTACAGCGACTTCGCCAAGCTGGTGCGCCGCCTGGAGCTGGACCGCGACTACGAGATCGACGAGAAGAAGCGCACCGTCGGCATCCTCGAGGACGGCGTCACCCGCGTCGAGGACTGGCTGGGCATCGACAACCTCTACGAGTCGGTCAACACCCCGCTGGTGGGCTACCTCAACAACGCGATCAAGGCCAAGGAGCTCTACAAGAAGGACAAGGACTACGTCGTCATCGACGGCGAGGTCATGATCGTCGACGAGCACACCGGCCGCATCCTGGCCGGCCGCCGCTACAACGAGGGCATGCACCAGGCGATCGAGGCGAAGGAGGGGGTGGACATCAAGGACGAGAACCAGACCCTCGCCACGATCACCCTGCAGAACTTCTTCCGCCTCTACGACACGCTCTCCGGCATGACCGGAACGGCCATGACCGAGGCCGCCGAGTTCCACCAGATCTACAAGCTCGGCGTGGTCCCGATCCCGACCAACCGGCCGATGCAGCGCGTGGACCAGCCCGACCTGATCTACCGCACCGAGGAGGCGAAGTTCACCGCGGTCGTGGAGGACATCGTCGCCAAGCACGAGAAGGGCCAGCCGGTCCTGGTCGGCACCACCTCGGTCGAGAAGTCCGAGTACCTGTCCGCGCAGCTGAAGAAGCGCGGCGTCCCGCACGAGGTCCTCAACGCCAAGCAGCACGAGCGCGAGGCGTCGATCGTCGCCCAGGCCGGCCGCAAGGGCGCGGTCACCGTCGCCACCAACATGGCCGGCCGCGGCACCGACATCAAGCTCGGCGGCAACCCCGACGACCTGGCCGAGGCCGAGCTGCTCCAGCGCGGCCTGTCGCCCACCGAGACCCCCGAGGAGTGGACCGCGCACCTGCCGGCCGCCCTGGAGCGGGCGGAGAAGCTGGTCAAGGAGGAGTTCGAGGAGGTCAAGCGCCTCGGCGGCCTGTACGTCCTGGGCACCGAGCGGCACGAGTCCCGCCGCATCGACAACCAGCTGCGCGGCCGCTCCGGCCGCCAGGGCGACCCCGGCGAGTCCCGCTTCTACCTCTCCCTCGGCGACGACCTGATGCGCCTGTTCAAGGCCGCGATGGTCGAACGCGTGATGGCCATGGCCAACGTGCCGGACGACGTGCCGATCGAGAACAAGATGGTGACCCGGGCCATCGCCTCGGCGCAGTCCCAGGTCGAGCAGCAGAACTTCGAGATCCGCAAGAACGTCCTCAAGTACGACGAGGTCCTCAACCGGCAGCGCGAGGTCATCTACGGCGAGCGCCGCCGCGTCCTGGAGGGCGAGGACCTGCACGAGCAGGTGCGCCACTTCATGGACGACACCATCGACGCCTACATCCAGGCCGAGACCTCCGAGGGCTTCGCCGAGGACTGGGACCTGGACCGGCTGTGGGGAGCCTTCAGGCAGCTCTACCCGATCAAGGTCACGGTCGAGGACCTGGAGGAGGCGGCCGGCGAGCGCGCCGGCATCACCGCCGAGTTCCTGGCCGAGATGGTCAAGGACGACATCCACGAGCAGTACGACGAGCGCGAGAAGCAGCTCGGCCCGGAGATCATGCGCGAGCTGGAGCGCCGTGTGGTCCTGTCGGTGCTGGACCGCAAGTGGCGCGAGCACCTGTACGAGATGGACTACCTGCAGGAGGGCATCGGCCTGCGCGCCATGGCGCAGCGCGACCCGCTGGTGGAGTACCAGCGCGAGGGCTACGACATGTTCACCGCCATGATGGAGGGCATCAAGGAGGAGTCCGTCGGCTACCTGTTCAACCTGGAGGTCCAGGTCGAGCAGCAGGTCGAGGAGGTCCCCGTGTCCGAGAAGCCGGTCCTGGAGAAGGCCGCGGCGGAGGCGGACGGCGCCCGCCCGGAGATCCGGGCCAAGGGCCTGGAGGCCCCCCGGCGCCCCAAGCAGCTGCACTTCTCCGCCCCCACGGTGGACGGCGAGGGCGGTGTCGTCGAGGGCGACTTCGTCTCCCCCGACGGGGCCGACGAGGACCCCTACGCCGGGATGACCCGCGCCGAGCGCCGCAAGGCGCAGAAGAGCGGCGGACGCCGCCGCAAGAAGTGAGCCGGGCGGCCCCGGCGCGCACGCGCCGGGGCCGCGGACGGTGAGGGAGGGCCGGGACGGCCGCACGCAGGGGCGGCCGTCCCGGCCCTCCCGCGTGCGGGCCCGGCTCAGGCCGTCTCGACGGCCGTGCAGCGCCAGCGGCGGTCGGGGGCGAGCTCCAGGCGGAACGCCAGCGCGTGGAACCGTCCCGCGGCGAAGACCACCGCCGCCGCCTCGACCACCCCGCGGGCCGGCCGGGCCGCCACGCACCGCCGGACGTACGGCGTGCGGTGCCCGCCGCACTGCCAGTCGCGGCACTGCTCCACCAGCTGCCACAGCTGCTCCCAGGCGGGGTTGCGCACGTGCCCCATCAGCCGTCCCACCGGGCGGCGGCCGGTGAGGGCCTCCAGCAGCCGCTCGGCGAACCACTGGTGGGGGAGGACCGGGTGCTGTGCGCCGCGTGCCGCGACACCCGTCCCCGGCCCTCCGCCCGGTGCTCCGCCGGGCACTCCGGCCGGCCCTCCGGTCGGCCCTCCGCCCGGTCCCGCCCCGGGCCTGCGCCCGCCCGGGCGGGCGGGGTCGCGGCGGCCCGGCGGTCCCGGGGGCGCCGGGGGCCTGTGCCGGGAGGGGTGGTGAGTGGCCGTCATGTCTGTCCCCGTTCGTTCTGCCGGTGCCGGCGTCTTCCGGTACCTGTGTCTTCCGGTACCGGTGTCGGCAGGTTCGGGTCGGCAGCCTGCGGCTCGGCACTGCGTCCGGGGGCCGTGGGGAGTTCACCTATCCGGCCGATCCGGGTCCTTCCGGCCCGCTCCCGGCCGGGCGGGCGTCGCCCTCCGCCCGGCCGGGGAACGGCGTGCGCGACCACCCGAACGTGGACGCCGGATACGGCCGGCGGGGGGAGGAGGGGCCTCCCGGCGCGTCCGCGGCCCGCGGTTCCGGGGAGGAGGGGAAGCAGGCTGTCTATGATGGGATCATCTCCCACCGGCCTTGCGACGGAAGCGGACCCGATGCGCGTCTACGTTCCCACCACCCTGCGCGCCCTCGCCGAGGCCCACCGGACCGGCAGGCTGGGCTCCGGCCCGGTCGACGCCTACGCGGTCACACCGGGCCTGCGCGAGTGGTACGTCTCCGACGACATCGAGGAGCTGGAGTACGCGGCCCTCACCAGGGCGGCACAGGCCGCCCTGCGCCTACTGGCCATCGACCCGCAGGCACCGCGCCGCCGGGTCGTGGTGGCCGTCGACACCCCCGACGGCGACGCGGTGGCCGACCCGGACCGGGGCCTGGACCCGTCCTCCGTGGGAGCGGTGCGGCTGGCCGCCCCGGTGGAGCTGGCCAAGGCCGCCGCCGTGCACCTGGACGCGGACGACGCCGAGGAGGACGTGGCCGCCGCGGCCGCGGCGCTCGGCGCGGCCGACGCCGGGGACGACGACGCGCAGTTCACCGTGGACGGCGCCGAGGACCACGAGCTGCTGTGGTACGCCACCCAGGAGATCCCCACTCTGATCGCCGGGGAGTGACCGCCCCGCCCTCCCGCCGCGTGCCGTCCCGCCTTCACCACCGTCCGCCGTCCGCCTGCGGGTCCCGCGGGCTGGGGGAGCGGGCGGGGGGCGAGTAGATTTGCAGGAATGACCGCGCACATCGTCTGGGACTGGAACGGCACGCTCTACCACGACATCGACGCCGTGATCGCCGCCACCAACGCGGCCTTCGCGGAGATCGGTCTCGACCCGATCACCCTGGAGCAGTACCGCGAGCTGTACTGCGTGCCGATCCCGCGCTTCTACGAGCGGCTCCTGGGCCGGCTGCCCACCGGGGACGAGTGGGAGGCGATGGACACGGCCTTCCACGGCCACTACGTCCGCCACCGGGTCGAGTGCGGTCTGACCGAGGGCGCGGAGACGCTGCTGGAGTCCTGGCGGACGGCCGGGTGCACTCAGTCCATCCTCTCGATGTACGGCCACGAGGACCTGGTCCCGCTGGTGCGCGACTTCGGCATCGAGCGGCACTTCGTGCGGGTGGACGGGCGGACCGGGCCGTCGGGCGGCAGCAAGGCCGAGCACATGGTCCGGCACCTGTCCGCCCTGCGCGGCACGGCGGTCGCGGCCCGCACCTGCGTGATCGGGGACGCGGCCGACGACGCGATGGCGGCCCGGGAGGTCGGGGCGCGGGCCGTCCTCTACACGGGCGGCTCGCACAGCCGGGCGAGCCTGGTGGCGGTCGGCGTCCCGGTCGTGGACACCCTGGCGGAGGCGGTCGAACTGGCCGGGACCATGGTCGACTGAGCGGTTCGCCTCCCGGGTCGCGGGAAGTAGGATGATTTGTCCACTTCCTGCGGAGGTCGGCCATGGATGCTGTGACCCAGGTACCCGTTCCGGTCAACGAGCCGGTGCGCACCTATGCCCCGGGCAGTGCGGAGCGTGCCCGGTTGGAGGCGGCACTGAAGGAGGTGGCGGGCGGTCCGCGGGAGTTGCCGATGACGATCGGCGGGGTGCGGCGGATGGGCGGCGGTGAGCGGGTGGACGTGGTGCAGCCGCACCGTCACGCGGCGCGGCTGGGCACGTTCGCGGCGGCGACCGTGGAGGATGCGCGGGACGCGGTGGAGGCGGCGCTGGCGGCGGCGCCGGGGTGGCGGGCGTTGTCCTTCGATGACCGGGCGGCGGTGCTGCTGCGGGCGGCGGACCTGCTGGCGGGGCCGTGGCGGGAGCGGATGGCGGCGGCGACGATGCTGGGGCAGTCCAAGACGGTCCAGCAGGCGGAGATCGACACGCCGTGCGAGCTGGTGGACTTCTGGCGGTTCAACGTGCATTTCGCGCGGCAGGTGCTGGCCGAGCAGCCGGTGTCCTCGCCGGGGGTGTGGAACCGCAGCGACCACCGGCCGCTGGAGGGGTTCGTGTATGCGATCACGCCGTTCAACTTCACCGCGATCGCGGGGAACCTGCCGACGGCGCCGGCGTTGATGGGCAACACGGTGGTGTGGAAGCCGTCGCCGACGCAGACGCTGGCGGCGGTGCTGCTGATGGAGCTGCTGGAGGAGGCGGGGCTGCCGCCGGGGGTGATCAATCTGGTCACCGGGGACGGGGTGGCGGTCTCGCAGGTGGCGCTGGCGCATCCGGAGCTGGCGGGGATCCATTTCACCGGGTCCACGGCCACCTTCCAGCACCTGTGGCGCACGGTGGGGGAGAACATCGCGAACTACCGCACGTATCCGCGGCTGGTGGGCGAGACCGGGGGGAAGGACTTCGTGGTCGCGCACCCCTCGGCGGACCCGGCGGTGCTGCGGACGGCGCTGGTGCGCGGGGCGTTCGAGTACCAGGGGCAGAAGTGCTCGGCGGCCTCGCGGGCGTACGTGCCCCGTTCGATCTGGGAGGGCGGGTTCCGCGAGGAGCTGGCCGCCGAGGTCGACGGCCTGCCGGTGGGTGACGTGAGCGACCTGTCCAACTTCATGGGCGCGGTCATCGACGCCCGCGCCTTCGCCAAGAACAAGGCCGCACTCGACCGGGCGGCGAACGACCCGACGGTCGAGGTCGTGGCCGGCGGCACCTGCGACGACTCGGTCGGCTACTTCGTCCGCCCCACCGTGCTGTCCTGTCCGGACCCCGCCGACGAGGTCTTCCGCACCGAGTACTTCGGGCCGATCCTCGCCGTGCACGTCTACGAGGACGGTGAGTGGGAGCGGATGCTCGCGCAGATGGAGTCGGCCGCGCCCTACGCGCTCACCGGCGCGGTGATCGCCCAGGACCGGGCGGCGATCGCGCACGCCGCGGAGGTGCTGCGGTTCGCGGCCGGCAACTTCTACGTCAACGACAAGCCCACCGGCGCCGTCGTCGGCCAGCAGCCCTTCGGCGGCGGCCGCGCCTCCGGCACCAACGACAAGGCCGGCGCCAAGCAGAACCTGATGCGCTGGACCTCCACCCGCTCGGTCAAGGAGACCCTCGTGCCCCCGACCGACTACCGCTACCCGCACATGGAGTGACCGTCGGGCCCCGCACGCCGTGCCCCGGCCGCCGGCCCCGGCTCCCGGGCCGTGCGCCGGCCGTGCGCCCTGCGTACGCCCCCGCGCACTGTCCGGAACGTCAAAGTTCTTCCCGTGGTTTTGTACACAAAGAGCCACTGACAGCCCCCCGGAGCAGAGCGATAGCCTTGCAGGCGTGATCAGCGAAGTGCCTGCCGGGGGCGACGTGGCCCCCACTCCGGCCCCCGCGCGACGCCGCGCCCGGGTGAACGCTGCTCACCTTCGGGGGCATTGGCGTGAACAATCCACCCCGTGCCTCCTCCACGGCCTAACGTCGTCCCCGTACACCGCTTCCGCGGCGGGACACGTGCCGTACCCCACCTACGTCACGCAACGGCGCGCGACAGGAGCCAAAGGATCATGCAGACCAAGCTGGACGAGGCCAAGGCCGAGCTGCTCGTGCGGGCGGCCCGGGTAGCGGACCGCGGTTCGGGGGAGGCGGGCCTCGAAGGTGAGGCCCTGGAGGCGTTCCTCCGGCGCTACTACCGCCACACCGCGCTCGAGGACCTTCTCGACCGGGACCCGGTGGACGTCTTCGGGGCGGCGATGTCCCACCACCGCCTCGCCGTGAACCGGCCCCAGGGCACCGCGAACGTGCGGGTGCACACGCCCACGGTCGAGGAGAACGGCTGGACCTGCAGCCACACCGTCGTCGAGGTCGTCACCGACGACATGCCGTTCCTGGTCGACTCGGTCACCAACGAGCTGTCCCGGCAGGACCGCGCCATCCACGTGGTGATCCACCCGCAGGTCGTGGTGCGCCGGGACGTCACCGGCCGGCTCCTGGAGGTCCTCGGCGAGTTCTCCTCCGTCTCCGGCACCGAGCTGCCGCACGACGCGGTGTCGGAGTCCTGGATCCACGTGGAGATCGACCGCGAGACCGAGCGGGAGGACCTCAAGCAGATCACCGCGGACCTGCGGCGTGTCCTGTCCGACGTCCGCGAGGCCGTCGAGGACTGGCAGAAGATGCGCGACCGCGCCCTGCGGATCGCCGACGAGCTCGCCGCCGAACCGCCCGAGCTGCCCGAGCAGGAGGTCGGGGAGGCCTGGGAGCTGCTGCGCTGGCTCGCCGACGACCACTTCACCTTCATCGGTTACCGCGAGTACGAGCTGGTCACCGAGAAGGGCGAGGACGGCGCCGAGGAGGACGTGCTGGCAGCCGTCCCCGGTACCGGACTGGGGATACTGCGCTCGGACCCCCACCACGACGGCCCGCACGGCCCGCACGGCGCCCACCCGGTCTCCCCGTCGTTCAACCGGCTGCCCGCCGACGCCCGCGCCAAGGCCCGCGAGCACCGGCTGCTCGTGCTGACGAAGGCCAACAGCCGCTCCACCGTGCACCGCCCGTCCTACCTGGACTACATCGGCGTCAAGAAGTTCGACGCCGAGGGGAACGTGGTCGGCGAGCGCCGCTTCCTCGGCCTGTTCTCCGCCGCCGCCTACACCGAGTCGGTGCGCCGGGTGCCCGTCGTGCGCCGCAAGGTGCAGGAGGTCCTGGACAACGTCGGCCTCGTCCCGGAGAGCCACGACGGCCGCGACCTGCTCCAGATCCTGGAGACCTACCCGCGCGACGAGCTGTTCCAGACCGACGTGGCGGAGCTGCAGTCCATCGCCACCTCCGTGCTCTACCTGCAGGAGCGCCGCCGGCTGCGGCTCTTCCTGCGCAAGGAGGAGTACGGCCGCTACTACTCGGCGCTGGTCTACCTGCCGCGCGACCGCTACACCACCGCCGTGCGGCTGCGGCTGACCGCCATCCTCAAGGAGGAGCTGGGCGGCCACACCGTCGACTTCACCGCCTGGAACACCGAGTCGGTCCTGGCCCGGCTGCACTTCGTGGTGCGCGTCGACCCCGGCACCCGGGCCCACGACCTGTCCGACGCCGACGTCGAGCGCATCGAGGCCCGCCTGGTCGAGGCCGCCCGCTCCTGGGACGACGGCTTCCACGAGGCGCTGCTGGCCGAGTGCGGCGAGGAGCGCGCCGCGGTCCTCGCCCGCCGCTACGCGCACGCCTTCCCCGAGGGCTACAAGGCCGACTTCACCGCCCGCACCGCGGTCGCCGACCTCCAGCGCATGGAGCAGCTGACCGAGGAGAGGGACTTCGCGCTCAGCCTCTACGAGCCGGTGGCGTCCACCCCCAACGAGCGCCGGTTCAAGATCTACCGGGTCGGCAGGCCCATCTCGCTCAGCGCCGTCCTGCCGGTGCTCCAGCGCCTCGGCGTCGAGGTCGTCGACGAGCGCCCGTACGAGCTGCGCCGCTCCGACGGCGTCTCGGAGTGGATCTACGACTTCGGGCTGCGGCTGGACCACGCGGCCGGCGAGCTCGGCGACGGCGCCCGCGAGCGCTTCCAGGAGGCCTTCGCAGCCACCTGGACCGGCGAGGCCGAGAACGACGGCTTCAACTCCCTGGTCCTGCGCGCCGGCCTCACCTGGCGGCAGGCGATGGTGCTGCGCGCCTACGCCAAGTACCTGCGGCAGGCCGGCTCCACCTTCAGCCAGGACTACATGGAGGACACCCTCCGCACCAACGTCCACACCACCCGGCTGCTGGTGAACCTCTTCGAGGCCCGGATGTCCCCGGACCACCAGCGGGCCGGCAGCGAGCTCACCGACGGCCTGCAGGAGGAGCTGGACTACGCCCTCGACCAGGTCGCCTCGCTCGACGAGGACCGCATCCTGCGCTCCTTCCTGACCCTGATCAAGGCCACCCTGCGGACCAACTACTTCCAGCGCGCGAGCGACGGCCGCCCGCACGCCTACCTGTCGATGAAGTTCGACCCGCAGGCCATCCCCGAGCTGCCCGCCCCGCGCCCCGCCTACGAGATCTGGGTGTACTCCCCGCGGGTCGAGGGCGTGCACCTGCGCTTCGGCAAGGTCGCGCGCGGCGGCCTGCGCTGGTCCGACCGGCGCGAGGACTTCCGCACCGAGATCCTCGGCCTGGTCAAGGCGCAGATGGTGAAGAACACCGTCATCGTCCCGGTCGGCGCCAAGGGCGGCTTCGTCGGCAAGCACCTGCCCGACCCGTCCGTCGACCGCGACGCCTGGCTGGCCGAGGGCGTCGCCTGCTACCGGACCTTCATCTCCGGCCTCCTCGACATCACCGACAACCTGGTCGGCGGGGAGGTCGTGCCGCCGCAGGACGTGGTCCGGCACGACGAGGACGACACCTACCTGGTGGTCGCGGCCGACAAGGGCACCGCGAGCTTCTCCGACATCGCCAACGAGGTCGCCCAGGCGTACGGCTTCTGGCTCGGGGACGCCTTCGCGTCCGGCGGGTCGGCCGGCTACGACCACAAGAAGATGGGCATCACCGCCCGCGGCGCCTGGGAGTCGGTGAAGCGGCACTTCCGCGAGCTGGGCCACGACACCCAGACCCAGGACTTCACCGTCGTCGGCGTCGGCGACATGTCCGGCGACGTCTTCGGCAACGGCATGCTGCTCAGCGAGCACATCCGGCTGGTCGCGGCCTTCGACCACCGGCACGTCTTCATCGACCCCGAGCCGGACGCGGCCGTCTCCTACGCCGAGCGGCGCCGCCTGTTCGAGCTGCCCCGCAGCTCCTGGGCCGACTACGACACCTCGCTGATCTCCCCCGGCGGCGGCGTCTTCCCCCGCTCCGCGAAGTCGGTCAACGTCACCGCGGCGATGCGGCGGGCCCTCGGCCTCGCCGACGACGTCACCAAGCTGACCCCGGCCGAACTGATGAAGGCGGTCCTCAAGGCGCCGGTGGACCTGCTGTGGAACGGCGGCATCGGCACCTACGTCAAGGCGTCCTCGGAGTCCCACGCGGACGTCGGCGACAAGGCCAACGACCCCATCCGGGTCGACGGCTGCGACCTGCGCACGAAGGTCGTCGGCGAGGGCGGCAACCTGGGCCTGACCCAGCTCGGCCGGATCGAGTTCGCCCTGTCCGGGGGCCCGCACGGCAAGGGCGGCAAGGTCAACACCGACGCCATCGACAACTCCGCCGGCGTCGACGCCTCCGACCACGAGGTCAACATCAAGATCCTGGTCAACTCGGTCGTCGCCGACGGCGACATGACGGTCAAGCAGCGCAACGCCCTGCTCGCCGAGATGACCGACGAGGTCGGCGCCCTGGTGCTGCGCAGCAACTACGCGCAGAACGTCGCCCTGGCCAACGCCACCGCCCAGGCGACCAGCCTGCTCCACGCCCAGCAGCGGTACATCCGCCGCATGGTGCGCGAGGGCAAGCTCGACCGGGCCCTGGAGTTCCTGCCCAGCGACCGCACCATCCGCGAGCGGGTGAGCAACGGCCACGCGCTGACCCAGCCGGAGCTGGCCGTCCTGCTCGCCTACAACAAGATCAACGCGGCCGAGGAACTGATCGCCACCTCCCTGCCGGACGACCCGTACCTGAGGTCGCTGCTGCACCAGTACTTCCCCCAGCCCCTGCGGGAGCGGTTCGCGGCCCAGATCGACGGCCACGCGCTGCGGCGCGAGATCGTCACCACGGTGCTGGTCAACGACACCGTCAACACCGGCGGGACCACCTTCCTGCACCGGCTGCGCGAGGAGACCGGAGCCTCCACCGAGGAGATCGTCCGGGCGCACACCGCGGCCCGCGCCATCTTCGGCCTCGGCAGCATCTGGGACGAGGTGGAGTCGCTGGACAACAAGGTCCCCGCGGCCGTCCAGACCCGCATCCGGCTCCACTCGCGCCGGCTCGTCGAACGCGGCACCCGCTGGCTGCTGAACAACCGCCGCCAGCCCCTGGAGATCGCGGAGACCATCGAGGCCTTCTCCGACGGGGTCGCCGAGGTCTGGTCGGAGCTGCCGAAGCTGCTGCGCGGCTCGGACATGGAGTGGTACCAGAGGGTCCACGACGAGATGGCGGACGCCGGGGTCCCCTCGGACCTGGCCGTCAAGGTCGCCGGCTTCTCCTCCGCGTTCCCGACCCTGGACATCGTGGACGTGGCGGAGCGGCTCGGCCGGTCCCCCCTGGAGGTCGCCGAGGTGTACTACGACCTCGCCGACCGGCTGCAGATCGCCCAGCTGCTCGACCGCATCATCGAGTTGCCGCGCGCCGACCGCTGGCACTCCATGGCCCGCGCCTCCATCCGCGAGGACCTGTTCTCGGCGCACGCCCAGCTCACCGCGGAGGTGCTCGCCGCCGGAGGCCCGGCCGCGATCACCCCTGAGCAGCGGTACGCCGCCTGGGAGGAGAAGAACGCCCCGCTGATCACCCGGGCCCGCACCACGCTCGAGGAGATCCAGGGGTCGGAGACCTTCGACCTGGCCAACCTCTCGGTGGCCATGCGGACGATGCGCACCCTCCTGCGCTCCCACCGCTGACCCTGCCGGACGCCGCGCGGCCGCGACCCCTCGGGGCCGCGGCCGCGCGGCGTTCCCGGGCCCGTTCCCGGGCCGTTCAGGGACTCGCGGGGCCCGCGGCGTCCGCGGGAGCCGGGGCGGGGCGGAACACCAGGGAGCGGGTGCCCCAGAAGCGCAGCGCCGTGGCCAGCGCCATGCCGACCACGCTCCCCGAGACGAGGTCGGCCCGCGCCCCGGTGAACCCCAGGAGGTGGTGGGAGACGGCGATGCAGCCGAGCTGGACCGCCGCCCCGGCCGCGTTGACCGCGAAGAACAGCGCGTACTGGCGGGCCGCGCCGTCCGCCCGCCGCCCCCGGTAGGGGCCGAGGCGGTTGCCGAGGAAGGCGACCGTGCAGCCGCCCACGAAGGAAAGCGCCTTGGCGGTCAGCGGGTCGGTGCCCAGCGGGCCGCGCAGCCAGACGAACAGCGCGACGTCGGTGAGGTAGGCGGCCAGTCCGGCGGCCGCGAAGCCCAGCACCTCGCCCCGCGCCCCCGGGCGCCCCGCACCGCCCCGCGCCCCCCGGCGCGGCCGGCCCGCGGCCACGCTCAGACCCCCGCGACGGCGAGCCCGTACAGCACCGTCCACGCCAGCGCGGTGCACAGCAGCGGACGGTCCCGCAGGACGATGTCCTCCGGGGACCCGGCCCCGGCCCGGTCGGCGAAGACCGCGTAGCGCAGCACCGCCAGCAGGAACGGCACCACCGACAGCTGGCGCCACGGGACCGGCTCCCCGCCGGCCGGGGTGCCGCCCTCCAGGGCCCACAGGCAGTAGGCCAGGACCATCCCGCCGGCCGCCAGCTGCCAGACGAACCGCAGGTAGCCGGGGGTGTAGGAGGTCAGCAGGGGGCGGGTCTCCCCGGACAGGCCGGCCAGGGCCACCAGCTCCGAGTACCGCTTGGCCGAGACCATGAACAGGGCCCCGAAGCCCGCGGTGACCAGGAACCAGCGGGAGAGCGGCACCCCGGCCGCGAACCCGCCCGCCACGGCCCGCACCAGGAAGCCCGAGGCGACCACGGCCAGGTCCACCACCAGCACCTGCTTGAGCGCCATGCAGTAGGCCAGCTGCAGCACCAGGTAGCCGCCGACGGCGGCGGCGGTGGCCGCGTTGCACAGCAGCGCCGCCGCCGCGGGCGCCAGGACCGCCAGCACCGCCCCGGTCCCGTAGGCGACGGCCACCGGCACCTGCCCGCTGGCCACCGGACGCCGGCACTTGGCCGGGTGCGCGCGGTCGGCCTTCGCGTCCCGGGCGTCGTTGACCAGGTAGACGGCGGAGGAGGCGCAGACGAAGACCACGAGCACCGCGGCCAGCTCCGACAGCACCCGGGGGGAGTCCAGCTCGCCGGCCGCCGCGGGAGCCGCCAGCACCAGCAGGTTCTTCACCCACTGGCGGGGCCTGGCGGTGCGCACCAGGCCCGCCGGAACGGCCAGCACCCCGGCCGCGGTCCCGCCGCGGGCCCCGGGGGGAGCCCCCGCCGGGGCCGCGCCGGCGGCCCCGGCCGCGGGGGGCGGGCGTTCCTCGCCGAGGACGGCGACGTTCTCCCGGTCACCCACGGCCCGCCCCGTCCCCGTCCGCCCACGGGCCGCCGAGGCCGGCCAGGGCGGCGCCGAGCGCCGCGCCGGCCGCCACGTCCGACGGGTAGTGGACACCGGCCACCAGCCGGGACAGGCACACCGCCGCGGCCAGCCGGCCCAGCGGCGCCCGCGGCAGCAGCCGGCCGAAGGCCACCGCGGCGGCCGCCGAGGAGACGGCGTGGCAGCTGGGGAAGCTGTGCCGTCCGGCGGTGCGCACCAGGGGCGCCAGCTCACCGGGGAGGCGGGGACGGGGCCGGCGCACGACCCGCTTGGCGGCCATGCCGGCCGCGTGGGCACCGGCCACCAGGGCGGTGGCCCGCAGCCAGCGGCCGCGCCGCCCGGGGTCGGCGGCGGAGCCCGCCAGGCCCAGCGCGATCCACACCGCGCCGTGCTCCGCGCTCCGGGAGAGGGCCCGGGCGGCGGAGGCGACGTGCGGCAGGCGTGCGGTCGACCGCACGGCGGCCAGCATCTCGTTGTCGGCGCGCAGTACGCCGGTCGGACGATCCATGTCTCCCGCTCTCCCGCGTGCTGCACCACGGCCGTGTCGGACCGGGTGTCTCAATACCGACAATAGAGATGCAAGGGTTCTGTCGCGGCATCACGGGTGTATGTGCGTGTCCCGCATGAAAGACGGTTATATCTTCTCCTTCATGTCGTCGACCACCGATGCCCCGGCCCCCGTCCCGGTCAGCGGATGGGGCCGCACCGCACCCACCGCCGCCCGCCTCACCAGTCCCCGGAGCCCCGACGCGGTACTGCGGGCGGTGGCCGAGGCCGCCGGGCCCGGCGGCCGGCGCGGCGTCATCGCCCGCGGCCTGGGCCGCTCCTACGGCGACGCGGCGCAGAACGCCGGGGGAACCGTCGTCGACATGACCGGCCTGGACCGCATCCGCTCGGTCGACGCCGAGAACGGCGTCGTGGTCTGCCAGGCGGGGGTCAGCCTGCACCGGCTGATGCAGGCGCTGCTGCCCCTGGGCTGGTTCGTGCCCGTCACCCCGGGGACCCGCCACGTCACGGTCGGCGGCGCGATCTGCGCCGACGTCCACGGCAAGAACCACCACGCCGACGGCTCCTTCGCCCGCCACGTCCGCTCGTTCGAACTGCTCACCGCGGACGGCACCGTGCGCACCGTCACCCCCGACGGGACCCCCGACCTGTTCCGGGCCACCGCCGGCGGCATGGGGCTGACCGGCATCGTCCTGGAGGCCACCGTCGAACTGCGCCCGGTGCGGACCTCGATGATGACGGTGGACACCGAACGGGCCACGGACCTCGACGACCTGATGGCCCGCATGGCCGCCGGCGACCACCTCTACCCGTACTCCGTCGCCTGGATCGACCTGCTGGCCAGGGGGGCCCGCACCGGCCGCGCCGTACTCACCCGCGGCCACCACGCCGAGCCCGACGCCCTCCCGCGCAGGCTGCGCCGCACCCCCCTGGACTTCCGCCCCGGCACCCTGCCCGCGGCCCCCCGCCTCGTCCCCGACGGGCTCCTGCGCCCCTCCACCGTCGGACTGTTCAACGAACTGTGGTACCGGCGGGCGCCCCGCGCGCGGTACGGCGAGCTGCAGCGGATCCCCGCCTTCTTCCACCCCCTGGACGGCCTCCCGCACTGGAACCGCATCTACGGGCCCAGCGGCTTCGTGCAGTACCAGTTCGTCGTCGGCCACGGGCAGGAGACGGCGCTGCGGCGGATCGTGGAGTGGATCGGACGGCACGGCTGCCCGGCGTTCCTCGCCGTCCTCAAGCGCTTCGGGCCGGGCGACCCCGGCTGGCTCTCCTTCCCCATGCCCGGCTGGACCCTGGCGCTGGACCTGCCCGCGACGCTCCCCGGCCTCCCCGGGCTCCTGGACGGACTCGACGAGCTCGTCGCCGCCGCCGACGGCCGCGTCTACCTCGCCAAGGACTCCCGGCTGCGCCCCGAACTCCTCGGCCGCATGTACCCGCGGCTGGAGGACTTCCGGCGGCTGCGCCGGGAGATCGACCCCCGCGGGGTCTTCACCTCCGACCTCGCCCGACGCCTGTCCCTGTGAGCCCGCGCCCGGACGGGCCCGGCCCGCCGGTCACCCCCGTCCGGCGCCCGCCTCCCGTCCGGCGCCCGCCGCCGCTGCCCACCGCGAAGGAAAGAACACCATGAAGGACGCCTTCGGCATCCCGCAGTCCCTGCTCGTGCTCGGCGGCTCCTCGGAGATCGCACTGGCCGTCGCCCGCCGCCTGGTCGCCCGCCGCACCCGCACCGTGTGGCTGGCGGGGCGGCCCTCCCCGGCCCTGGAGGCGGGGGCGGAGGGCCTGCGCGCACTGGGCGCCGAGGTGCGCACCGTGCCCTTCGACGCTCTGGAGACCGCGACCCACGAGGAGGTGCTGGGCAAGGTCTTCGCCGAGGGTGACGTCGACATGGTGCTGCTGGCCTTCGGAGTGCTGGGCGACCAGCGGCGCGCCGAGCGGGAGCCGGCCTCCGCCGTGCACACCGCGCAGGTCAACTACACCGGCGCCGTCTCCGCCGGACTGGTCTGCGGCGCGGCCATGCGGCGGCAGGGCCACGGCTCGATCGTCGTGCTCTCCTCGGTGGCGGGCGAGCGGGCCCGCCGCTCCAACTTCGTCTACGGATCCACCAAGGCCGGCCTGGACGCCTTCGCGCAAGGACTGGGCGACGCCCTGCACGGCCACGGCGTGCACGTCATGGCGGTGCGCCCCGGCTTCGTGCGCACCCGGATGACCGAGGGCCTGTCCCCGGCCCCGATGGCAGTCGGCCCCGAGGCGGTGGCCGAGGCCGTCGAGGAGGGGCTGCGCCGCCGCGCCGCGACCGTGTGGGTGCCCGCCCGGATGCGGTGGGCCATGGCGGTGCTGCGGCACCTGCCCCGCGCCGTCTTCCGCCGCCTCCCCGTCTGACCGGGCGGACGGCGATGCGTATGCGGACGGCGATGCGTATGCGGACGCGTGAAGCGGCGCGGGTGCTGGGAGCGGTGCGGGAGGGGGGCCGGGAACGGGAGGGGGGCCGGGGACGGCCGGGACCGGCGGGGTTCCCGCGGGGTGCCGCGCGCCGGACGGCCGCCTGGTCGCTGCTGCTGGCCGTCGTCTGCGCACTGTGCCAGCTGCCGACCTGGATCGGCCGGGAGTCGCCGGACACCAGGAGCTACCTCTCCTACTCGCTGCGGGTGCTCGGCGACAGCCGGGAGGAGGCCACGGCCCGCACCGTCGACTACTACTGCCACAGCCGGGCCGTCGCCTCCACCCGGCCGCGCGCGGCCGACCCCAGGGGGCTGGGCCGTTCCAGCGGCTACCTCCGCGAACGCACCTCCTGCGAGCGCGACCTGGCGGCCCGGGTGAAGCGGCGCACCGCCGAGGGCAACACCGCGGGGATGGTCGCGCCGTTCACCGGCAGCCGGTTCGCCGCCATCTTCGAGGCCCGCCCCGGCTACCCCTACGTCCTCGCCCCCTTCATCGCCTGCTTCGGGGTGGTGGGGGGCTGTGGGCGGCCTCGGTGGTCCTGACGGTGCTCGGCGGGGTGGTGGTGCTGCTGGTCCTGCGCGCCGCGGGCGCCCCGGCCCCGGTCGCGCTGGTCGGCCAGGGCCTGTACTACGCGCTGCCGTCGGTCCTGGAGACCATGCGGCCCATGGCCGAGGGCGCGACGCTGCTGTGCACCGGCCTGGTCCTGCTCGGCTGCGTCCGGGCACTGCGGGGACGGGCGCGGTCGGGGGCCGCCCTGGTGGCGGCCGCCCTGGCAGCCCAGTTCTGGGTGAAGTACTCCCAGGGGCTGCTCCTGGCCGGCTGCCTGGCCGCCGCGTACGCGGTGCTCGTGGCCCGCGCGGCCCTGCGGGACCGGGCCGCCGTACGCGACCGGGCCGTACGTGACCGGGCCGTACGTGACCGGGCCGTTCGGGACCGGGCCGTAGGGGAACGGGGGCGGGAGCGCGGGCCGGGGCGCCGCCGTGCGCCCGAGGGCGCGGGCATGCTCGCCGTCCTCCTCGTCCTGGCGGCGGCGACGGCGGCGGGCCCGCACCTGCTGGGGTGGCCCGGCAGCTCGGAGAGCATGCAGGAACTGCTGACCGACCACTTCAACAAGCCGGACGTCACCGATCCCTGGCCGCTGTTCGTCGAACTGTCCCTGCACTTCTGGGCGGACTGGCTGCGCCGGGGGCTGATGGCCCCCCTGATGCTCTTCGCCCTCGGCGTGTCGGCCTGGGCGGTGCTGCGGTACGACCGCCGCATCGGGACGGTCGTGATCGCCGCGGCGCTGGCCGGGGTCCTCAACCAGGCCGGGCACCCCGACATCGTCATCGGCCCCCGGCTGATCGTCCTGGTGTGGTTCCTGCCGCTGATCGGCCTGCCGCTGCTGCTCCAGCTCCTGCTCGACGGCCGTGTCCCCGGCTTCCGCCCCGCGCCGCCGCCCGTGCCGCCGGCCGCCCCGGCCCTGCCGGACGGCGGTGACGGCGCGGAGCCGTCCGCCGAGCCCGCCGCGGGCGCCGGGAGCCGGGGCCGGCCCGAGGGCGGTCCCGGCCGCGGTGCCCCCGCTCCGGCCCCCGCCCTCCGGCGCCCGGCGGCCTGACCGGCGGCGTGGAGAGAGGGGAGGGGCGGGGAGACCGGGGCACTGCGACGGGCGGGCCGGGCCGCTCCGGGTGCGGACGTGCGGTCACCCGGGCGTCGCTGCCCCGACCCCGGGACCTGCCGCCCGCTCGGGGGGACCGCTCTCCTCCGGGTCCCGGGAGCGGGGGCCGGGAGGGGCGGCACCGGGAGGGCCGGTTGTGGGGGTGTCGGCCGTGGGGATGTCGGCCGCGGGGGCTTTCCCGGCCCGGGCGGCTTCCCGCTGCCGGTCAGCCTCCCGCCACTCGGGGCGCAGGCCGGTCAGGGTGGTGGTGAGGAAGTACAGCGCGCCGGCCGTCACGAGCACGGGGCCGATGCCGACCGCGGCCACCGCGGCACCGCCGGCCAGGCCGCCGAGGGGGATGCCGGCCCAGGACAGGGAGTCGCCCAGCGCCCCCACCCGGCCCAGCAGTCGCCGCGGTACCCGTTCGAAGAGCACCGCGCCCAGGATCGGGTTGAGGAACCCGGCCCCGAAGCCGCCGACGGCGAAGACCGCCAGTACCGCCCACATCGGCGCGTCCAGGGCCAGGGCCAGGAACCTCGGGGCGCCCGCGAGGAGGAAGCCGGTGAAGAGCACCGTCCGGCGCCGCAGCCGGTGGGCCACCGCCGTCGCTATCAGGCTCCCGCCGACCGCCGCCGTGCCCCACACGCTCCCGACCAGGCCGATCGCGGCCGGCCCTCCGCCGTACTCCTTCGCCCACACCGGCACGAGGACGGTCTGGAACGCCGCGTCCAGCAGGTTGGTGACGGAGATCATGGCGATCACGGTGAGCAGCAGCCGGTCGCGCTTCAGGAAGGCGAACCCCTCGCCGAGGCGGCGCCAGTAGCCGGGTTCCTTCCCGTCCGCGGGCGCGCCCTCCTGCCCCTGGTCCGCCGCGCCGCCGTGCCCGGTGCCGTGCCCGCTGCCGTGCCCGGTACCCCGGGGCAGGAACAGTGCGATGATCACCGATCCCAGGGCGAAGGACACGGCGTTGACGACCAGGCCGGCCATCGGTCCGGTCAGCGCCACCAGCGTGCCGCCGGCGGCCGGGCCCGCGGTGGAGGCGAGCCGTTCGGCCACCCCGGACATGCCGGTGGCCCGCTCCAGCGGCACCCGGCCGTGTTCGGCGGCCTCCGGGACCATCACCTCCTTGGCCAGGTCACCGGGGCCTCGCACCGCCCCGACCACCGCCACCAGGGCCAGCAGCAGCGGGAAGGTGAGCAGGTCGAGGGCGTGGAGCAGGGGGACCAGGCCGACCGCGGCCGCGCTGACCGAGTCGGTGGTCCAGGAGACGGTCCGCGGGCCGGTGCGGTCGATCAGGGGACCCGCGAACGCCTTGACCAGCACGTAGGGGGCCATCTCGCAGAAGGCGACCAGTCCGGTGCGGGTGGCGCTGCCGGTGGTGACGAGCACGAACCACGGCAGCGCGACGGCCGATATGCGGGTGCCGGTCAGCGACACCGCCATGGCCGTGAGCACCCCGGCCAGCGGCCGTAAACTCCGCGGGCCGGACGCGTCGGTGCCCGGAGGGCGGTTCGTCTCGGGGGAGCGCACGCTCATGCCTCCCCCTCCGGTCCGTTCCCGTCCCCGCTTCCGGGGCCGGTTCCGTCCCCGGCGGCGGGAATGCCCGGTTCGGGGAGGACGAGGGTGATCAGGGAGACCCGTTCGGAGCCCTCCGGGGCGCCGGCCGCCTCTTCCGGGGTGTCCCGGCGGTAGCGGCCGACGACCGCCCGCAGTTCGTCCCGCAGCCGCTCGGTCTCCTGCGGGGTGAGCCGCAGGGGGACGTCGCTCATGTCGGAGGCCTCCTGCCAGGCGCGCGGCAGGCTCGGGTACTCGTTCAGCACCTGCTGGGTGCGCTGTGCGTACACGGCCGCGACGGACTGCAGGTAGGCCGTCGTCGCCTCGGGTTCGTGCTCGGCCATCTCCGCGTGGGCGACCCAGGTCGACCGGTGCACCGCGCGCCACCAGCGCTCCCGGGCGTTGCCCCGTCCGGCGTCCTCCTCGACGAAGCCGGCGGCGGCGAGCTGCCGCAGGTGGTAGCTGGTCGCGCCGGAGGTCAGGCCCGTCCGGTCGGCCAGCCGGGTGGCCGTCGAGGGGCCGTGGGTGCGCAGCAGGCCGACCAGTTGCACCCGCACCGGGTGGGCCAGGGCGCGCAGCCCCTTGGCGTCCAGGACCACGTCCTTGACGGGGTCGGGGCGAACTGCCACGGGCTGTCCGCGCGTTCGCGTGCGTGTTCGTCCTCGGTGTCCATGCCGACACGCTAGACTGCAAAGAGTTCTTTGCAAAGAGGTTTTGCAAAGAACTCTTTGCGGTCTTCGGGGGAGGGCCGGAAACGCGGGAGGGGGAGGCCCGCCGTCCGGCGGACCTCCCCCTCCCGCGGTCGCGGGCCCCGGCTACTTCACCGCGCCGGCCATCACCCCGGTGACGAACTGGCGCTGGAAGGCGAAGAACACGATCAGCGGGATCACCATCGACACGAACGCGCCCGGCGCGAGCACGTCGATGTTGGCGCCGAACTGCCGCACCTGCTGCTGCAGGGCGACGGTGACCGGCGCCGACCCGCTGTCGGCGAAGATCAGCGCCACCAGCATGTCGTTCCACACCCACAGGAACTGGAAGATGCCCAGCGAGGCGATCGCCGGGCCGCCCAGCGGCATCACCACGGTGGCGAAGAGCCGGATCTCGCCCGCCCCGTCCAGCCGGGCCGCCTCCAGCAGCTCCCGCGGGATCTCCGCGAAGAAGTTCCGCAGCAGGAAGACGGCGAACGGCAGGCCGAAGGCGACGTGGAAGGCGACCACCCCGGAGATGTCGCCGAAGACGCCGATGCCCCCGAAGAGCTTGGCCACCGGGACCAGCGCCACCTGGATCGGCACGACCAGCAGGCCCACCACCACCAGGAACAGCCAGTCCCGGCCGGGGAACTCCATCCAGGCGAACGCGTAGCCGGCCAGCGCGCCGATCACCACCACCAGCACGGTGGACGGCACGGCGATCAGCACGGTGTTCAGCAGCGAGCCGGTCACCGCGTCGTTCGCCATCAGCTCGGCGTAGTTGGACACGGTCAGCTGCGCCGGCTCGGTGAAGACCTCCCACCAGCCGCTCGAGGCGATGTCGGTGGAGTCCCGCAGCGAGGACAGCAGCAGGCCGACGGTCGGCATCAGCCAGAACAGCGCGACCACCAGCAGCACCGCGCGCACTGCGGCCCCGCCCAGCCCGGCGGCGATCCGGGAGGCGGCCCGCGGGGCCGCACCCGCGGCGGCCCGGCCGGCGGTCCCGGGGGCGGCCGGCGGGCGCCCCGCGCCCCCGTCGGTCTTCTCCGCGGTGGTCATCGGCGGCCCTCCCTTCGGATCCTGCGGACGTTGAAGAACATCACGGGGAGCACGAGCAGCAGCAGGAGCGTGCCGATCGCGCTGCCCACGCCCTGGTCGTTCCCGCCGCCGAACGACGACAGGTACAGCTGGAGGGCGAGCACGTTGGCGTCGGCCTGGGTGGGGCCGGGCGCGATGATGTAGATCAGGTCGAAGATCTTCAGCACGTTGATCATCAGCGTCACGAAGACCACCACCAGCACCGGCGCCAGCAGCGGCACGGTGACCCGGCGGAAGACCTGCCACTCGTTCGCGCCGTCCACCCGGGCCGCCTCCAGCAGCTCCCGCGGCACCCCGGCCAGCCCCGCCGCGATCAGCACCATCGCGAAACCGGCCCACATCCACACGTACGAGCCGATGATCGACGGGGTCACCAGGGTCGGGCCCAGCCAGTCGACGCCCGCGTACTGCTCGGTGAAGTTCGAGGCGGGCAGGCGCAGCACCGCGTCCCGCGGCGTGCTGCCGGCGGGGAAGGAGAAGGTGCCGTCGGCCGCGGTGGTGGCCTCGGCCACCACCTTCCCGCCGCTGACCGCCTCGACCTTCATCCCGGGCAGGCCCTTCTCGCCCGGGTCGACCACGCCCGGCTCGCCCCCGCCGCCCGGCTTGAAGTCCAGCCACACCGTGCCGGAGACGCCGTCCCCGGCGGGCGCCCGCGCCGCGTCCCGCGCGTCCTCGGGCAGCTGCGCGGCCGGCAGGCCGACCAGGGCCAGGTCCGCGGGGGAGCCCGGCCGCGCGGGCGACGCGGCGGTGAACGCCCCGTCGCCGGACGGCTTCAGCACCCCGTCCGGCCGGGGCCTGGCACCGGGATAGGCGGACGCCTCGGCGAAGGTGTCGTGGACGCCGACCACCACCGCGTTGGCGATCCCCTTGTCGGGGTCCTGCTCGTACACCAGGCGGAAGATGATCCCGGCGGCGAGCATCGAGATCGCCATCGGCATGAAGACGACCAGCTTGAACGCCGTCCCCCAGCTGATCCGCTCGGTCAGCACCGCGAAGACCAGCCCCAGGGCGGTGGCGACCGTGGGGGCGACGGCCACCCAGATCGCGTTGTTGCGCACCGCGACCAGGATGTCCGGGTCGGTGAAGACCTCGGCGTAGTTGCCCAGCCCGACGAACTCCGACCCGCCGGCGTCGAACAGGCTGCGCACCAGGGTGTACCCGATCGGGTACACCACCAGCGCCCCGAGCAGCACCAGCGCGGGCATCAGGAACAGCACCGCCAGCCGGCGCGGCGTTCCCACCACGCTCCTGCGGCCCTTCGCGGGGGGCGTCGCCGGTGCGGCGGCGCCCCCCGCGGTCACGGCAGAGGACTTCACGCCGTCAGCCGTTCCCGTAGGCCTTGGCGGCGTCCGCCTCGAGCGCGCGCTGGGCGCCGGCCACGTCGTCCGGGTTCTTCAGGAAGTCCTGCAGCCGCTTCCACTCGCCGGCGCCCTTGGTGCCGCCGAACGCCGCCGGGGCCTGGTCGGACATGTCGAACCGGAAGTCGTCGCCCGCCGCGATCAGGGCCTCGGCGATGCCCCGGGTCACGTCGTCCGGGTAGGCGCCGGTGTCCAGCGCCTTGTTGGGCGAGACGAACCCGCCCTGCTCGGCCCAGATCCGCGCGGCGTCGGTGGAGGCGAGGAAGGTCAGCATGGCCCGGGCGCCCTCGGAGTCCTTCAGCGCCACGGCGACGTCGCCGCCGCTGACGACGGGGGAGTCGGCGCCGACGGCCGGGAACGGGAAGACCTTCGCGTCCTCGCCGACCTTCGCCTTCGTGTCCGCGGCGATCACACCGGCCACGAAGTCGCCCTCGAAGACCATTCCGGCGGCGGGCGGCTCGGCGAAGGCCTGCGACACGGACTTGGGGAACTCGGTCTGCAGCGCGCCGCTCGCCCCGCCCGCGACCAGGTCCTTCTTGCCGAAGAGCTCGCCCAGCGTGGTGAGCGCCTTCTTCACCGACGGGTCGGTCCACTTGATCTCGTGCGCGGCCAGCTGGTCGTACTTCTCCGGGCCGGCCTGGCTGAGGTAGACGTTCTCGAACCAGTCGGTGAGCGTCCAGCCGTCCGCGCCGCCGACGGAGACGGCCGGGGTGCCGGAGTCGGAGACGGTCTGCGCGGTCTCCAGGAACTCCTTCCAGGTCTTCGGCTCGTCCGTGACCCCGGCCGTCTCGAAGGCCGCGGTGTTGTACCAGATCAGCGACTTGTTGGCGGCCTTGAAGTAGACGCCGTACTGCTTGCCCCCGTACGCGCCCAGCTCCCTCCAGCCCTTGCCGTAGTTCTTCTCCAGCTGCGCGGTGGCCTCGTCGCCGACCGGCTTCAGCCAGCCCTTCTCGGCGAACTGGTGCATGACGCCGACCTGGGCGAGGAACGCCACGTCCGGCGGCTCGCCGCCCTCGATCTTGGTGCCGAGGGCGGTGGAGGCGCTGTCACCGGTGGGGACGAACGTCACCTCGGCACCGGTGCGCTTCTCGAACTCGTCCAGGACCTTGGTGAAGCTCTCCTGCTCGGCGCCGGTCCACACCGCCGCCACCTGCAGCTTCTGGCCCTTCAGGTCCGGCAGGTCGACGGTGGGCTTCGCCCCTCGGCGGCACCGCCGCCCTTCTCCTTCTCCCCGCCCCCGCCGCAGCCGGCCGCGGTGAGCGCCAGGGCCCCTGCGGCGACCGCCGCCAGGACCGCACGAGTCGTCCGTCGCGGTGTGAGCATTGTCGTGTCCATCCCTCCGTGCGGGGGCCCGGAGGAACGGGACGGCCCCGGCGCCCGCACCGTGCGTCCGCCCTGCCGACCGCGTGCCCCCGCGGCACCCCGATGTCCCGCGGTGTCCCGCGGTGTCCTGCTCGGTCGTCGAACCTCCCCATGGGGAAGCGGAGTTGGCGGTCCACGCCGGATCCCCGCCACCCGTGAGCGGCACGTCCGACAGTCCTACGCCGAGGCAGGGACGTCCGCAAGGCCCCCGGGCTGGCAGGAAGATGCATCGTGACCCGTCCGTGACGCGAGCATCGCTTTCGGTGACGGTGACGGTGACGGTGACGGCGGCGGCTGCGGAGGTGGTGGCGCTTGTCGGCGGTGAAGGCGGTGGCGGTGGCGCGGCCGGGGCCGGGCCACCGCCGTCACGGGGAGGGGGCGGGAACGGGGACGGCGCCGGCCGACTCCGCCGCCCGCTGCAGGGCGCTGGCGAGCAGGGCGAGGTCGGTCGGCCCGTTGCCCAGCTCGCGCAGCCTGCGCCGGGCGGGCGGGTCGCCCGCGCGCTCCGGGTCCAGCGGCACCACCGTGGGCCGCACCGTCGCCGTACGCGGTATCCGGCCGCTGATCCGGCCCGCTTGGAAGGCGGTCACCGCACCGCCGGGGCGCAGCAGGAGCCCGCGGCCGGGCACGGCCTCGTCCAGCGAGGCCGCGTCCTCCGTCCCGACCAGCAGCAGTGACGACTCCGCGTCGTCCGTGCGCAGCGCGATCCTCAGCCGGGAGTGCTCGTCCGCGCCGGTGCCGGCCGTCCGCTCGGGGCGCCCGGTGGACGCCACCAGGTGCACGCCCAGCCGCGCGCCGTCGCGGGCCACCGCCTCCAGCGCCCGCAGCACCGAGCCGGCCGACGGCCTGCCGGGGCTGCCCAGCGGCGGGTCGACCAGCGCGTCGAGGTCGTCCACCAGCACGACCAGGCGCGGCAGGGCCCCGGCCGCCGCGGTCCACCCGCCGGCGGCCGTCCCGGGGCGGTCCGCCGGGACCGCCGGGGCGGCGGCCCGGCCGCCCGACCCCTGGCGGGGAAGGAACGGGACGGCGCCCGCGGCCTCCTCCGGCGGGCGGCGCTGCGCCACCAGGTGCCCGGACAGGGAAGCTTCACCGCGCGGGCCGGCGGGACCCGCCCCGGACAGGGCCTCCTCGCGCCGCTTCAGCCCGGTGGTGAGGGCCTGCGCCAACTCCCGCATCCGCAGCGGGTCGGAGGCGGTGACGTGGGCGGACACGTGCGGCAGGTCGGTGCACGGCGCCAGGCCCTCGACGCGGCCGGCCGCGCCCTCCAGCAGGACCAGCGACAGGCGGTCCGGGCGCTCGGCCAGAGCGAGGGAGGCGGCGACGGCACGCAGCAGCTCCGTCTTCCCCGACCCGGGGGCGCCGCCCACCAGCAGGTGGGAGCCCTCCAGGGCCAGGTCCACCGCCACCTGCCCGTCCGCGCCGGGGCCCAGCACCGCCCGCGCGGCCGGACCGCCCGGCGGCCTGCCGTCCCAGCGGGCCGCGACCTTCGCCGGGGTGGCCAGGGCCAGGTCCAGCTCGTCCAGCAGCCGTGCCGAGGAGGGCAGGGCAGTGGGCGCGGGCGGCGCGCAGTCGGCCTCCCGCAGCGGAGCCAGGGCGCGGGCGAACCGCTCGGCCCACGCGGCCGAGACGGCGTCCGCGGTCACCCCGTCCAGCGGAGCGGCCACCGCCCCCCGGTCCAGGTGCAGGGTGGTCGCCACGTCCGTGTCCAGCGTCGCCAGCGCGCCGCAGCCGGCCGGGAGCCGCCGCCGGTCCTCGGCGAGCGCGAGCAGATGGACGCCGACGGAGGGGCCCGCGGCGGCCAGCCGGGCCAGGAGCTCCCCGGCGGCGGCCGAACCGGGGTCGCCGTCGACGACGAGGACGGTGAACGGGCCGGTGTGCGCGGCGGCGGCCTCGGCGACGGAGGCGGGGGAGGCCCCGGCCCAGCCGCTGCCCAGGGGGCCCTCCTCGACCCGGCGGGCCAGCTCGGCCAGCCGGGCGTCCGCCTGCTCCCGGTCGTGGGCCGTCAGCAGGCGGCACTCCTGGCCGTGCGCCGGGCGCAGGTGGGGCAGCCACGCCGCCCAGGCCCACTCCCGCAGCCGCTGCTCGGCCGGCCGCTCCCGGTCGGCGCTGACCACCACGACCTCGAGCACCCCCGGGGCGTGCAGGGCGCAGAGCTGCGCGACCACCGAACGCGCCAGGCCGGCCAGGCGGGGGCGCGGTCCGACGAGCCCGAGGGACCGGCTGCTCCGCAGATCGACGACGACCGGCGCGGACGGCAGCAGCGTGCCGTCGCCCGCGGGCGACGGCAGGTCGGCGGTCCCCAGCCGGACGGTGAGCGCGTCGTCGTGCCCGGGACGGCGCTCCCACAGGCGGGGGCCGGGGCCGAGCGCGGTGAGCAGCAGGGTGGCCGGGTCGGGCCAGCGTTCGCGCGCCCGGCGCGCGTCGGCGGCCGCCTGCGCGGCGGCGTCGCGCTCCGCGCGGCCCGTCACGAGCCCGGCGGTCACCCGCCGGGCGAGGTCCTTGAGCCCGTCGGAGACGGCGGACCACCCCCAGGGGCTCGCCGAGTCCTGGACGGGCCCGGTCCGGGCGTCCTCCCTTGCCGGGACGCGGATGCTGTGCGTCTCCTCCGCAACGGCGGGAGACGTGTGACCGGCCGGCGTGCCGCCCTGGGCAGTGCCGTCCGGGGCCGTGCCGTGGTGGGCCGTGTCGTGGTGGGGCGCGCAGCCGGGGGCCGTCGTCCCGCCCGGGACGCCGGGGGGCGCCCCCGCACCGCTGTCCGCCGCGTCGTCCGCCGGGGCAGCCGGGGCCTCCGGGACCGGTGCAGCCGTGGCCGGGGTGACGCACAGGTGGCCCTCGCCGTCGGGGACGGCGGGGCCGGCCGGGGGCGCGGCGGGGAGTGCCCCGTCGTCCGCCGGGAGTTCCAGTTGCAGCGTGGTCTCGCCGATCCTCAGCAGCGCGCCCGGTTCGAGGGCCACGGGACGGTTGCCGACCGCGCGGCCGTCGACCGTCGTGCCGTTGGTGGAGCCTAGGTCGGCGACGGTGACGCGGCTGTCGTCGACCGTCACCGCGCAGTGCAGCCGGGAGACGTCGGGGTCGTCGAGCGGCACGTCGGCCTCGGCGGACCGCCCGACCCGCACCGGCCCTCCCCGCAGCAGGTGCACGCCGCCCGCGTCGGGCCCGCCGGTCACGTGCAGGCGGGGGCCGGTCGCGGTGAACGCCGCGGGCGCCGCGGCGGGCGCGTCGGAGGGGGCGTGCAGGGAGACCACCGCGCCGTCGACCAGCGGCGGGCGGCCGAGCGGGGCCGCCGGGTCCAGCCGCTTCCCGTCCGAGTAGAGGGGGACGGCCGAGCCGGGGGAGCGCACGGGCTGCCCGGAGCCGGCCGCGGCGGCGATCCCGCCGGCGACCGCGCCGAGCTCCGTCCCCGAGGGCGCGGTGACGAGAACGTCGCAGGTCTGGCCGCTGCGCGGCCCGAGGACGGTCAGCCGGATCTGCATCGTCGTCCGCGGTCCCTTCTGCTCCCTGGTGCGCGGGAGGGCCGGTCGCCCCGTCCGCCGCCCCCGGTGCTTCGACTACCGGGGACACATCCTCGCACCTGTCCCGGACACCGTGCCGCGGATCCCGCCACGAATGATCTTGACCGGTCGTTCCCGGTCGCGGCCGGGCGGAGCTTTCCGCCCGAAACCGTCCGGGAGCAACCAGAACCCCTCCCGGAGCGTCCCACCAGGACACGGGAGCCGTGCGTGCGGCGTTCCGGCTCCCGCCGGGCACGGGTGCCGGGACGGGCACCCCATTACAGTGGGGCGGCAATGGCAAGGGTTCGACGCAGGCGGGCGACGGCGGAGGGCGGGGCGGGCGACCCCCTCCTCCCGGTGCCCCTCACGACCAGGGAGCGCATGACGTGCGGCCGGTAGGCAGTAAGTACCTGCTCGAGGAGCCGCTCGGCCGCGGGGCCACGGGCACCGTGTGGCGGGCGCAGGTGCGCCGGGCTCCGTCCCCCGGCGAGGAGGCCGTGCCCTCGCAGCCGGGGGAGACCGTCGCGATCAAGGTCCTCAAGGAGGAGCTCGCGAGCGACCCCGACATCGTGATGCGGTTCCTGCGCGAGCGCTCGGTCCTGCTGCGCCTGACCCACCCCAACATCGTGCGGGTGCGCGACCTCGTCGTCGAGGGCGACCTCCTCGCCCTGGTGATGGACCTGGTCGACGGCCCCGACCTGCACCGCTACCTGCGCGAGAACGGCCGGTTCAGCCCGGCCGAGGCCGCCCGGCTGACGGCCGGGATCGCCGACGCGCTGGCCGCCAGCCACGCCGACGACGTCGTGCACCGGGACCTCAAGCCGGCCAACGTGCTGCTGGCCACGGTGCAGACGCCGTCCGGCCCGCAGACGCAGCCGATGCTCACCGACTTCGGCATCGCCCGCCTCGCCGACTCGCCCGGCATCACCCGCACCCACGAGTTCGTCGGCACCCCCGCGTACGTGGCCCCCGAGTCCGCCGAGGGCCGCCCGCAGACCTCGGCCGTCGACGTCTACGGCGCGGGGATCCTGCTGTACGAACTGGTCACCGGCCGCCCGCCGTTCCGCGGGGACAGCGCCCTGGAGGTGCTGCACGCCCACCTGCGCCAGGACCCCGAGCGGCCCCGCACGGTCCCCGAGCCGCTGTGGACCGTCATAGAGCGCTGCCTGCGCAAGAACCCCGACGAGCGGCCCGGCGCCCGCGACCTGGCCCGGGCCCTGCGGGTCGTCGCCGACGGGGTCGGGGTGCACGCCACCCCGGCCCAGGCCGAGGCGGCCTTCGGCGTCGCCGCGCTGCTGGGCCCCGACCTCTCCCCGGCGCCCGCGGGCGGGAGCGGTGACGCCGACCCCACCCAGGTCCTGCCCTCCGCCGCGCGGCAGGGCGCCCACGACCCGGCCGCCGCGACCAGCGTGCTGCCCGCCACCGGCCCCGCGGCCGGCCGGGGCGGCGGGGCCGACGGCCCCGAGGGCACCCGCGTGATGCCCCCGGTCCCCGGCGGGCCCGCGCAGCCGCAGGCCCCCCAGGGGCCCCAGGGGCCGCACCCCTGGGAGAGCCAGCTCGACGCGGCCCGCTCGCGCAACGAGCAGACCGAGGTCCAGTACCTCGACCCCGGCCAGGACCCGCTGCGCCGCCGCCCCCACCGGCAGGCGCCGCCGGACGCCTACCACCGGGAGCCCGAACCCGCGCCCCACCGGGAGCCCGAGCCGCGCCGGCGTGCCCCGGAGCGGTCCCCGGCCCCCTACGCGCCGGACCGGGAGCCGCCGCAGCGCCGTGAACCGCCCCGCCGCCCGGCGCCCCGGCCCGCCCCGGAACCGCCCGCCCCGCGCCGCGAACCCCGGCAGCGCAGCCGCACGCGCATCCCCGGAACGGGCTGCCTCAAGGGCTGCTTCACCATGATCGTGCTGCTGGTCGTGGGCAGCTGGCTGGTGTGGGAGTTCACCCCGCTGCAGGACTGGGTGGCCCATGGCCAGAGCTGGTGGGAGGCCACCAGCGGCGCCGTGAGCGACTTCTGGAACTGGGCGCGGGACCTGGTCGGCGCCGCCGAGGAGGTCCGGCAGAACGTCCCCGACGTGCCGGACGTGCCGACCGACCTGCCCGACGTGCCGACCGACCTGCCCACCGGTTTCTCCACGCCCTGACGGGTCCGACGGACTCGACGGGTCCGACGGGTCCGACGGGTCCGTCGAACCTGACGGGCCGCAGGAGCGGTGTCCGCCCCGCCGCCGGGGCGGACACCGCCGCAGCAATGGGGACTTGTCGACTTCCGAGGGGTGATTTCCCCCGCGCCGCCGCTGCTCACCGGCGGCGGGTTCCCCCAACAGGCCGCCACCCGCGTAGCTTTGTCGCCAACGTTTCCTCTCTGGCGCAGACGGAGAAGCCTTGGCACGGAAGATCGGCAGCCGGTACACCGCCCACCAGGTGCTCGGCCGGGGGTCCGCCGGCACGGTGTGGCTCGGCGAGGGCCCCGACGGGCCCGTCGCCATCAAGCTGCTCCGCGAGGACCTCGCCTCCGACCAGGAGGTCGTCGGCCGCTTCGTGCAGGAACGCACGGCCCTGATGAGCCTGGACCACCCCAACATCGTGGGCGTCCGCGACCTCGTGGTCGACGGCGACGACCTCGCCCTCGTCATGGACCTGGTGCGCGGCTGCGACCTGCGCTCCAGACTCGACCGGGACCGCAGGCTCGCCCCCCGGGCGGCGGTCTCGATAGCGGCCGACGTCGCCGACGCCCTCGCGGCCGCCCACGCCGCGGGCATCGTCCACCGGGACGTCAAGCCCGAGAACGTCCTCCTCGACACCGAGGCGCCCCCCGGCCCCGGCGGGGCGCCCCCCGCACTGCTCACCGACTTCGGCATCGCCCGGCTCGTGGACTCGCCCCGGCGCACCCGCGTCACCCGGATCATCGGCACGCCCGACTACCTCGCCCCGGAGATCATCGAGGGCCTGCCACCGCGCGCCTCCGTCGACATCTACGCCCTCGCCACGGTCCTGTACGAACTGCTGGCCGGGTTCGCGCCCTTCGGCGGCGGCCACCCCGGCGCCGTCCTGCGCCGCCACGTCACCGAGGCCGTCACGCCGCTGCCCGGCATCCCCGACGAGCTGTGGGCCGTCCTCGCGCAGTGCCTGGCCAAGGCCCCCGCCTCCCGGCTCACCGCCGGCGAGCTCGCCGCCCGGCTGCGGGAGCAGCTCCCCCTCCTCGTCGGCATGCCGCCCCTGGACGTCGACGCCCCCGGCAGCCCCGGCGACGAGGACGACGAGGAGGACGCCGAGGACCGGGCGGACGAGGACGGCGGGCCCGTGGAGGGCGCCGGCGGGGCCGGACCGTCCCGGCGGGGCGGGGCGGTCCCCCTGGTCCGCGGCTCCGCCCCGGACTCCAGCCGCGACACCCACACCAGCATCAAGCTGCCCAGCGCCGAGGAACTCGCCGGCCACCGGCGCCCGGCCGGCTCCCCCGCGGGCGACCGGCGGTCACCGCACCGCCGCACGGGCGCGGAGGAGCTGCGCCGGCGCCGCATCCGCATCGGGACGGCCGCGGCCGCCGCCCTCCTGGCCGCCGGACTCGGCGGCTGGGCCCACCTGGCGGGCGGTGACGACTCCGCGTCCACCTCCCGCGAGGACCGCGACCCCGAGGACACGGCCCCCGACGGGACCGACGGCGCCGAGGGCGAGGGCGCGGGGGCGCCCGGCGGCCTCCCGGCCGGCATCCCCACCGCCCCGACCGCGGGCGCCGCCTCCCCGCAGGGCGGCACCGGGACCGCCCCGCTGCCGCGGTGGTCCTCCTTCCGGGAGGCCCCGGACCCGGCCGTCCGGCTCGCCGGCGGCCCCCGCGCCGTCGCCCTGGGACGCACCACCTTCGTCTTCGCCCGCGGCGAGGACGGCAACGTCTGGTACCTCACCCGCACCGGCGGGAGGTACGGCTCCTGGCACCGGCTCACCGGCATAAGCACCGAGGGCGACCCGGCCGTCGTCTCCTCCCGCGCCGGGCAGCTCGACGTCTTCGCCCTCGGCACCGACGGACTCCTCTACCGCCGGACGCTGAGCGGCGGGGAGTGGGGCGTGTGGTCCCAGGTCGACGGGCGCACCACCTTCGACGCGGCCCCCGCCGCCGCGTCCTCCGCGCCCGGCCGCATCGACCTGGTGGGCCGCACCGGCGGCGACCTGGTGACCGCGTCCCTGGTCGACGGCCGCTGGAACGCCTGGGCCGTCGTGCCCACCGCGGGCCGCATCACCGCGGCCCCCGGCCTCGTCTCGCGCGCCGACGGCACCCTGGACGCCTTCGTCGTCCGCCGCGCCGACGGCGCCGTGCTGCACCTGCCCCACGCCAACGGCGCGTGGCGCCCGTCGCAGAGGGCCGGCACCCTCGAGGCCGCGGGACGCCCGGAGGCCGCCGCCGCCGGGGGAGTCGTCCACCTCCTCGCCCCCGCGGCCGGCGGGACCGGCCTGGTCCAGGCCGCGGCCGAGGGCGCAGGCGCATGGGGCGCCCCCGGGCGGGTGGCCGCACGGACCGCCGACGCGCCGGCCCTGGTCGCCGCGGACGGCTTCCTGGAGGCGTGGATCCGCACCGCCGACGGAGGGCTGGCCCGGGCCGCGGCGGACCGCTGACGCGCCCGGCACGCGCCGGCGCCGCGCCCGGCGCCCGCACCCGCGCCCGGCGGCCCGGGTCCGCGCGGCCCTGTCATGGTCGCTCCGCACAACCAGTACGCTGGTGGGGTGGCAGTCGTCGATGTTTCCGAAGAGCTGAAGTCCCTCTCCTCGACCATGGGGTCGATCGAGGCGGTCCTCGACCTGGACAAAATGAGGGCCGACATTGCCGCGCTCGAGGAGCAGGCGGCGGCCCCCGACCTCTGGGACGACGTGGAGGGCGCCCAGAAGATCACCAGCAAGCTCTCCTACCTCCAGGGTGAGCTGCGCCGCGTCGAGGCCCTGCGCGGGCGCATCGACGACCTCGAGGTGCTCTTCGAGCTGGCCGAGGCCGAGGACGACGCGGACACCCGCGCGGAGGCCGAGTCCGAGCTGGAGTCGGTCCGCAAGGCCGTCGAGGAGATGGAGGTCCGCACCCTCCTGTCCGGCGAGTACGACGCGCGCGAGGCGCTGGTCAACATCCGCGCCGAGGCCGGCGGCGTGGACGCCGCCGACTTCGCCGAGCAGCTGCAGCGCATGTACCTGCGCTGGGCCGAGCGGCACGGCTACCCGACGGAGGTCTTCGAGACCTCCTACGCGGAGGAGGCCGGCATCAAGTCGACCACCTTCGCCGTGAAGGCCCCGTACGCCTACGGCACGCTCTCCGTCGAGCAGGGCACGCACCGCCTGGTGCGCATCTCGCCGTTCGACAACCAGGGCCGCCGCCAGACGTCGTTCGCCGGCGTCGAGGTGCTGCCCGTGGTCGAGCAGAGCGACCACGTGGACATCGACGAGTCCGACCTGCGGGTCGACGTCTACCGGTCCTCCGGCCCCGGCGGCCAGGGCGTCAACACCACCGACTCGGCGGTGCGGATCACCCACATCCCCACCGGCATCGTCGTCTCCTGCCAGAACGAGCGCTCCCAGATCCAGAACCGCGCCAGCGCGATGAACGTCCTCCAGGCCAAGCTGCTCGAGCGGCGCCGCCAGGAGGAGCAGGCCGCGATGGACGCCCTCAAGGGCGACGGCGGCAACTCCTGGGGCAACCAGATGCGTTCGTACGTCCTGCACCCGTACCAGATGGTCAAGGACCTGCGGACCGACCACGAGGTCGGCAACCCGCACGCCGTCCTGGACGGCGAGATCGACGGCTTCATCGAGGCCGGGATCCGCTGGCGCAAGAGCACCCAGCAGGCCAACTGACCTGTTCGGTAACAGTGTTGTACCCCTCGTGACCGGCAAATCCGGACATCCCTCTCCAACCCCGGCGCAACGCGCTTGACGGGTCGGCCGAAAGTGGGAATCGTGAGCGGTCGTATGCGTACGACTGGGGCGTGATTCGACGGGGGACGCGCGAACGTGAACGTGTCGGCGCGTCAACACCCCCGCATCCCCGGTCCCATGAACAGCTACTGGGGGTAGTTGGCAGATGACCAATCACAAGACGCGCCTGCGCGTCGCGCGGATCGCCGCCGGTGCGGTGTTCGCCGCGGGCCTGTCGCTCACGGCGACCGGCGTCGCCCAGGCCGTGAACACTCCTGAGCCGGGCATCGTCGCACAGGACGAGACGGACGGCGGCACCACCGACGGCTCCGTCGACGGCAGCGAGGGCGGCCTCATCGAGGGCGTCATCGAGGGCGTCATCGGTGGCGACGACGAGGGTGCCGAGCAGGGTGGCGCTCAGCAGGGCGGTGCCGAGCAGGGTGGCGCTCAGCAGGGCGGTGCCGAGCAGGGTGGCGCCCAGCAGGGCGGTGCCGAGCAGGGTGGCGCCCAGCAGGGCGGTGCCGAGCAGGGTGGCGCCCAGCAGGGCGGTGCCGAGCAGGGTGGCGCCCAGCAGGGCGGTGCCGAGCAGGGTGGCGCCCAGCAGGGCGGTGCCGAGCAGGGCGGTGCTCAGCAGGGTGGCGCCGAGCAGGGCGGTGCTCAGCAGGGTGGCGCCGAGCAGGGTGGCGCCGAGCAGGGCGGTGCTCAGCAGGGTGGCGCCGAGCAGGGTGGCGCCCAGCAGGGCGGTGCCGAGCAGGGCGGTGCTCAGCAGGGCGGCAGCACCACCGGTGGCGACACCCCCGCCTCCGTCGGCGGTGGCGGTGACGATGTCGGCACCTGCATCCTCGACGAGGAGTCCGTGGTCTGCGAGGACAACACGGCCCCGAACGGTTCCGCCCCGCAGCAGGTCGCCCAGGGCGAGGCCAAGGAGGAGCTGGCCGAGACCGGTGCCGGTCAGACCACGTTCCTGCTGGTCGGCGCCGCCACGATGATCGCCGGCGGTGTCGCCTTCCGGATGATGCCGAACCTGGTCAACCGCGGTACCGCGGCCTGAACCACGCCGGGCGTCGTCCCCGGACCGGGTGACGTCGCCGCACGGTGAGCACCCGGCCGCACACGGCAACGACCGAGGGCCCGGAGCGCATCCAGCGCTCCGGGCCCTCGGTCCGTCCGTCATCGGCCCGCGGCCGTCGTCCGGCCCGGGTGTCTTCCGCGGCGGGTCCGCGCAGCCCTCAGGCGGCTGCCTGCTGGACGGCCGCGGCCACGGCCAGCGCTGCCACCAGCGCCGCCAGCAGCGCGATCAGCGCGCCCGGCGTGAGCCGCTCGAACAGTCCCTGCTGCTGCTCCATCCGCTGCCGGCTCGCGCGGCACACGGGGCAGCGGCCCTCGGTGACCGGGCCGGCACAGTTGGCGCACACCAGTCGGTCGCACGTCATGCGATCTCCTCCTCAGCTCCGCCAACGCGCCGGGGCGCGGATACGTTCCCCGTCCACCACTGTGCCAGGTGCGGGAGGGCGGTGCGACAGCTGCCTGCTTTGTCCTGCTAAGTCCCGTGGGTCGGTCCGTCAACGGCCTCGCATCTGCGAGCACGTGCGCGGTTCGCGTATCGTCACCGGTCCAGGAGAGCCACTTCGCGCTGTCCGTTCCCCTACACAGGTCGACCGTGGTGCAGCCGTGATCCGATTCGACAACGTCTCCAAGACATACCCGAAGCAGAACCGTCCTGCACTCAGGGACGTGACGCTCGAGATCGAGAAGGGGGAGTTCGTCTTCCTGGTGGGCTCCTCCGGCTCCGGAAAGTCCACCTTCCTGCGCCTGCTCCTGCGGGAGGAGCGCACCGACACCGGTTCGGTCCACGTGCTGGGCAAGGACCTCAACCGGCTGTCCAACTGGAAGGTGCCGCAGATGCGGCGCCAACTGGGCACCGTGTTCCAGGACTTCCGCCTCCTGCCCAACAAGACGGTCAGCGAGAACGTGGCCTTCGCCCTCGAGGTGATCGGCAAGCCGCGCGCCACCATCCGCAAGGTGGTGCCCGAGGTGCTCGACCTGGTCGGCCTGGCCGGCAAGGAGGACCGCATGCCGGGCGAGCTGTCCGGCGGTGAGCAGCAGCGGGTGGCGATCGCCAGGGCGTTCGTCAACCGGCCGATGCTGCTGATCGCGGACGAGCCGACCGGCAACCTCGACCCGACCACCTCGGTCGGCATCATGAAGCTGCTGGACCGGATCAACCGCACCGGGACCACGGTCGTGATGGCCACCCACGACCAGCAGATCGTGGACCAGATGCGCAAGCGCGTCATCGAGCTCGACAAGGGGCGACTGGTCCGCGACCAGTCGCGCGGTGTCTACGGCTACCAGCACTGACCGCACGCCCGGGCGGCCGCGGCGGCGGCCCGCGAGCCGCCGCCGGGTGCCACCGGCCGCAGTCACCACCTGAAAGGACATCATGCGGGCCCAGTTCGTCCTGTCGGAGATCGGCGTCGGTCTCCGGCGGAATCTGACGATGACCTTCGCGGTCATCGTCTCCGTCGCGCTCTCCCTCGCCCTCGCCGGTGGCTCCCTGCTCCTGCGCACGCAGGTCGAGTCGATGAAGGGCTACTGGTACGACAAGGTCCAGGTCTCGATCTTCCTCTGCAACAAGAACGACGCGGAGACCGACCCCAACTGCACCAAGGGCGCGGTCACCGACCAGCAGAAGAAGGAGATCCTGGCCGACCTCAAGAAGCAGCCGGTCGTCGAGACCGTCCACCACGAGTCGAGCCAGCAGGCGTACAAGCGCTACAAGGAGCAGTTCGCCGACTCGCCCCTGGCCTCCTCGCTCACCCCGGACCAGATGCAGGAGTCGTTCCGGGTCAAGCTGAAGGACCCGGAGCGCTACGAGGTGATCTCCAGCCTCTTCGAGGGCCGCCCCGGCGTGCAGGAGGTGCAGGACCAGCGGGCCCTGCTGGAGAACCTGTTCAACCTGCTCAACGGCCTCACCTGGGTCGCGGTCGCGGTCATGGTCTTCATGCTCGTGGTGGCGATGCTGCTGATCGTCAACACGGTGCGCGTCTCGGCGTTCAGCCGCCGGCGCGAGACCGGGATCATGCGGCTGGTGGGTGCCTCCAGCTTCTACATCCAGATGCCGTTCATCATGGAGGCCGCCTTCGCCGGCCTGATCGGCGCGCTGGTGGCGTCGGTGATGCTCCTGGTCGGCCGCTACTTCCTGATCGACGGCGGCGTGGGGCTGGCCGAGAAGATGCAGCTGATCGACTTCATCGGCTGGCAGGAGGTGGTCAGCGTGCTGCCGCTGGTCCTCGCGGTGGGCGTGCTGATGCCCGCGGTGGCCGCGTTCTTCACGCTGCGCAAGTACCTGAGGGTCTGACGCGGAGGGGGACGTCCCGCGGCCGCCCGTGCGCGCTCCGGTGCGCCCCCGGTGCTCCGCGCCGTTTCCCGACACACCGTCATGCACGTGCCCCGGGTGGGGAATCCCACCCGGGGCACGGGTGCGTCCGGGGGGTTTTCGGGGGGTTCGGGCCCCGGTCCCGCCGTGCCGGTGTCCTAGAATCCGAGCCATGTCAGGCTCCTCCACGCCAGGGAGTCCTCGCCGCAGCAGGCGCGGGGCGACCCTGACACTGGTCTTCGGGGCGGTGGTCGCGGCCGGTGCGTCGAGCGGCGGCTGGCCCGCGCTGGGCGGCTCCGCGCCGGGCGCGCACGCCGTCCCCGCGGCGGTGTCCGACGACGCGGCGGCGGCCGCGGAGGCCGGCGAGCTCCGTGCCGCCATCGAGCGCGACGACCCCGAGGCGGCCGAGGAGCTCGTCAGCCGCAGCGGGGACCGCTGGGCGGCCTTCTACACCGCCAGGGAGTACGAGGGGCTCCGGCGGAGCCTGGACGGCCGCTACGTGGGCGTGGGCCTGTGGGTGCGGCGCACCGCGGACGGCGGCGTCGAGGTCTGCCGGGTGCAGCCGGGCGGCCCGGCCGCCGGGGGCGGGGTGCGGGTCGGCGACCGGCTCCGGGCCGTGGACGGCACGCGGACGGCCGGGCTGTCGGTCACCGAGGTCGTGGCCCTGCTGCGCGGCGAGGCCGGCAGCCGGGTGGAACTGGAGCTGCGCCGGGGGGAGCGGGCGCGGGAGGTGACGCTGGAGCGCGCGGTGCTGGCCACCGAGGAGGTCTCGGTGGAGCGCATGGGCGGGCGGGTGACCCGGATCCGCATCGCCTCGTTCACCAAGGGCGTCGGCGGGCAGGTCCGCGAGGCGCTGGAGGGCGCCGGCGCGGCGCGGGGCGCGGCCGGCGGCGGGGGCGTGGTGCTGGACCTGCGGGGCAACTCCGGCGGCCTGGTCGCCGAGGCCGTCTCGGTGGCCTCCGCGTTCCTGGACGGCGGCCTGGTGGCCACCTACGACGTGCGCGGCTCCCAGCGGGTGCTCGACGCGGACGGGGGCGGGGACACCGCCACCCCGCTGGTGGTGCTGGTCGACGGCGGGACGATGAGCGCCGCCGAACTGCTCGCCGGGGCCCTGCAGGACCGGGGACGGGCGGTGCTGGTGGGCAGCCGGACCTTCGGCAAGGGTTCGGTGCAGATGCCCAGCACGCTCTCCGACGGCTCTGTCGTGGAGCAGACGGTGGGCCACTACCGCACGCCCTCCGGGCGGAGCGTGGACGGGTCGGGCGTGGTGCCGGACCTGAAGGTGCCCGCGGCGGCGGAGCCGGCGGCCGCGGACGCCAAGGCGGTCACGGTATTGAGTGGCCTCGGGGGGAGGCCGTGATGCGACAATGGGGCGCATCATGGCGAAGGTGAAAGCGAAAGACACCAGCAACAAGCTGATCGCGCAGAACAAGCGTGCGCGGTACGACTACCACATCGTCGATACGTTCGAGGCCGGCCTGGTGCTGACCGGCACCGAGGTCAAGTCGCTGCGGCAGGGCAGGGCCTCGATCGTCGACGGCTACGCGTACGTCCAGGGCGGCGAGGCGTGGGTGGACAACCTGCACATCCCCGAGTACGCCCAGGGCACCTGGACCAACCACTCGGTCCGCCGCAAGCGGAAGCTGCTGCTGCACAAGGCGGAGATCGAGAAGCTGTCCTCCAAGACCAAGGAGACCGGCCACACGATCGTGCCGCTGGCGCTGTACTTCAAGGACGGCCGGGCCAAGCTGGAGATCGCCCTGGCCAAGGGCAAGAAGGAGTACGACAAGCGGCAGACGCTGCTGGAGAAGCAGTCCAGGCGCGAGGCCGAGCGGGCGATCTCCGCGGCCCGCCGCCGGCAGCAGTCCCGCGGGCGGGGCTGAGCCGCCCGTCGGCCACCGCCTGCCGGCCGCTCCCCGCGCCGGACGCACGGCCCGGTCCGGGAACGGTCCGGACGCCCCGGAATACTGTGGCATCCACCCCGGTTGTTCACGTACGATGGGTGCAGTACCGAGGGGCCCCGGCCCTTCGGGCACATTGATAAGAAAACATGGGGATGATCGGTTTCGACTGGGGATGTCGAAGCAGGGGAAGCGAGCCGAGGAAGCGGCAATGATCTCGTAAACCACCTGCCGAAAAAAATAATCGCCAACACCAAGCGCGATTCCTTCGCCCTCGCTGCCTGAGTAGCGACTTGCGAAGTGTCGGCCCGGGAGTGTTCCCGACCCGGATCCCGGCATCAGCCAGGGAACTAAACCTTTGAGCCCGGTCACGGGGCCCAAAGGGAAACCAAACAGTGACTGAGCCCGTCGGCAGCTTGTCTGCGTGACTGCCGGGGCTGAGAAAAGCACAGCAGACTGCGCTCGGAGAAGCCCTGTTTCCGCACCACAGGACGCGGGTTCGATTCCCGCCATCTCCACAACCCCATGGGCGAGGGCCCGCTGCACCCGTGCAGCGGGCCCTCGCCGCGTTTCCGTCCGGGGTGCTCACAGCCCGGCCCCCGCCCGGGTGAGCGCGTGGTTGCCCCGATGTCACCTCGCGCCACGGCAGGGAAACGCCGCCCCCCTAGCGTCGGGTGCCGTTACCGGACACCTGGAGGCGTCATGACGGCTGCGGCGAGGGCCCGCAGGGGAGGCCGCTGGATCGAGCGGTGGGACCCCGAGGACGAGGAGTTCTGGCAGCGCACGGGCAGGCGGACCGCGACCCGCAACCTGGTGTTCTCGATCCTCTCCGAGCACGTCGGCTTCTCGGTGTGGAGCCTGTGGTCGGTCATGGTGCTCTTCATGGGGCCCGAGTACGGGGTCGACGTGGCCGGCAAGTTCTTCCTGGCCGCCGTGCCCACCCTGGTCGGAGCGGTCGTGCGGGTGCCGTACACCTTCGCCGTGGCCCGCTTCGGCGGGCGGAACTGGACGGTGGTCAGCGCCCTGCTGCTCCTGGTGCCCTCGGTCGCCGCGGCGTTCGTGATGCACCCGGGCACCTCCTACGCGACCTTCGTCGCGGTGGCCGCGCTCACCGGCGTCGGCGGCGGCAACTTCGCCTCCTCCATGACCAACATCAACAGCTACTACCCGCTGCGGCTCAAGGGCTGGGCCCTCGGCCTGAACGCGGGCGGCGGCAACCTCGGCGTCCCCGTCCTGCAACTGGTCGCCCTGCTGGTCATCGGCACCGCCGGCGCCGCGCACCCGCGGTACGTGCTGGCCGTGTACATCCCGCTGACCGTCGTGGCCGCCGTCTGCTCGGCCCTGTTCATGGACAACCTCGCCCCGGTGCGCAACGACACGGGGGCGGCGAGGGAGGCCGCGAAGGACCGCCACACCTGGATCATGTCCTTCCTGTACATCGGCACCTTCGGCTCGTTCATCGGGTACAGCTTCGCCTTCGGCCTGGTCCTGCAGAGCCAGTTCGGACGCACCCCGCTGCAGGCCGCGTCGCTGACCTTCGTCGGCCCGCTCCTCGGATCGCTGGCCCGCCCCGCGGGCGGGCGGCTCGCGGACCGGCTGGGAGGCGCACGGGTCACCCTGTGGACCTTCCTGGCGATGGGAGCGGCGACCGGCGTGGTCGTCGGGGCGGCGGTCGCCGGGTCGCTGCCGCTGTTCCTGGCCGGTTTCGTCGCCCTGTTCGTCCTCGGCGGAGCGGGCAACGGGTCGGCGTACAGGATGATCCCCGGCATCCACCACGACAGGGCCCTGGCCATGGGCCTGCGGGGCGAGGCGGCGGCCGCGTACGGGCGGCGGCTGTCCGGGGCCGCCATGGGCCTGATCGGGGCCGTGGGGGCGCTGGGCGGGCTCGGCATCAACCTCGCCTTCCGCCAGGCGTTCCTGACCACCGGCAGCGGCACCCCGGCGTTCGTCTCCTTCCTCGCCTTCTACGCCGCCTGCTCCGCGGTCACCTGGGCCGTGTACCTGCGCCGCCGCCCCGGGAGGGCCGCCGCCGGGGCCCCGGCCGGGCGGGCCGGGGACGCGGGCCTGCCCGCCCACGCCCGCGGCTGACCGCCGGGCCCGCGCAACACGGGGGAAACACGGGTGATCCGCGACCGTCACGGGGGGTTGGAACCATTCCCGGGTACCTCCAGCGAAACGGGGCACGACGATGAACCCAGCGGACGAGCGGCAGGAACGGGCGGAGCCGGCAGGAGTCCTCCCCCTGGCGGGATTCACCGTGGGCGTCACCGCCGCCAGACGCGCGGACGACCTGGTCGCCCTGCTGGAGCGGCGCGGGGCCGCGGTGCTGCGGGCCCCCGCCCTGCGCATCGTCCCCCTGGCCGACGACGCCGAACTGATGGCCGCGACCGAGGCGCTGACCGCCTCCCGCCCGGACGTGGTGGTCGCCACCACCGCGATCGGCTTCCGGGGCTGGATCGAGGCGGCCGAGGGCTGGGGGCTGGGGGAGGCGCTGCTGGAGGGGCTGCGCGGCACCGAGCTCCTCGCCCGGGGGCCGAAGGTGCGCGGGGCGATCCGCGCGGCCGGACTGCGGGAGGACTGGTCGCCGACCTCGGAGTCGATGGCCGAGGTCCTTCGGCGGCTGCTGGACGAGGGCGTGGCCGGCCGGCGGGTCTGCGTCCAGCTCCACGGCGAGCCGCTGCCCGGGTTCGTCGAGTCGCTGCGGGCGGCCGGCGCCGAGGTCGTGGGCGTCCCCGTCTACCGCTGGATGCCGCCGGAGGACACCGCCCCCGTCGACCGGCTGCTGGACGCGGTCGCCGCCCGCGGGGTCGACGCGGTCAGCTTCACCAGCGCCCCGGCCGTCGCCGGCCTGCTCGCCCGGGCGGCCGAACGCGGCATGCGCGAGGAACTGCTGGAGGCGCTGCGCGGGGACGTGCTGGCGGCCTGCGTCGGCCCGGTCACGGCGATCCCGCTGCAGGAGGCGGACGTGCCGACCGTGCAGCCGGAGCGCTTCCGCCTCGGCCCGCTCGTCCAGCTGCTCTGCGCCGAGCTGCCCGGCCGGGTGCGCCCGCTGCCGGTCGCCGGGCACCGGCTGGAGATCCGCGGCCGCGCCGCGGTCGTCGACGGGCGGCTGAGGGCCCTGCCCCCGGCCGGGATGGCGCTGCTGCGGGCCCTGGCCCGCCGCCCCGGGTGGGTCGTCGCCCGCGCGGAGCTGCTGCGGGCGCTGCCCGGGGAGAGCAGCGACGAGCACGCGGTGGAGACCGCGATGGCCAGGCTGCGCGCGGCCCTGGGGGAGCCGGGGCTGGTGCAGACCGTCGTCAAGCGCGGCTACCGGCTGGCCCTGGACCCTGCCGCGGACACCAAGTACGGCGACCGGCGGGACTGACCCCGTTCGCCCGCCCGCCTGCTCGCCCGCCCGTCCGCCGCCCCGACCACCCGCTCCGCCCCGCGCGCCGTGCGGGGCCGCGACGGGGCCCTGCGCCGTGCCCTGGCCGCCCCTCCCACCTGCGAGCAACTGCTCGGCGCGGTCGCCCGGGACGCGGTGGACCTGCTCACCGACCCCGCCGCGCGGGCCCGGCTGCGCCGCTGCGAGGGCGAGGCGTGCCCGCTGGTCCACCTGGACTCCTCGCGGGGCGGGCGCCGCCGCTGGTGCAGCAGCGAGACCTGCGGCAACCGGGAGCGGGCCGTCCGCCACCGGCGCCGGACGGCGGGGGAGCGCCGCCCCGTCCCGCACCGGCGCCGACCTCCGGTCCCGCGCCGGCCGCCGTACGGGGTGCCGGGCGTGCGTGCGGGCTCCGGGGTGGGATACGGTGCCAGGCTGCCTCGCGGGAATCCGCACGCGGTCGCGTGCGTTGCCCTCCGGGCGGCCTCGCGGGGGGAACGAACAGCGCGGGGCAGGGACGAGCACATGCAGAAGGGGGTCCTTGCGTGACCGCGCAGGACACTGTCCGGGACCGGGAGATCGCGGGCGAGCAGCAGCACCTGGACCGGGTGTACCACCGGCTCGAGGAGAAGATCCACGAGGCCGAGTTCCTCATGGACGACGCCGCCAGGCGCAGCCAGGTGGGCACGCCCGGGGCGCTCGCCGAGCGCGACGCCCAGGTGTTCCGGGCCGGCCTGCACCTGAACCGGCTGAACAACGAGTTCGAGGACTTCCTCTTCGGGCGCATCGACCTGCTCCGCGGGCAGGACGGCCGGCGCGGCCCCGACGGCGCGTTCACCTCCGTCGATCCCGCCGAGGACGCGGTCGGGGAGGGCGGCGAGGCGGCGATCGGCGAGACCCTGCACATCGGCCGCCTGGGCGTCCTGGACGCCGACTACGCGCCGCTGGTCATCGACTGGCGGGCGCCCGCCGCCGCGCCCTTCTACCGGGCCACCCCGGTCGACCCGGGCCGGGTCGTGCGCCGCCGGGTGATCCGCAGCAAGGGCCGGAAGGTCCTGGGCGTCGAGGACGACCTGCTGCGCCCCGAGCTGTCCGTGACCCTGGACGGGGACAGCCTGCCGGTGGTCGGCGACGGCGCGCTGATGGCGGCCCTGGGCCGAGCCCGCAGCCACACCATGCGCGACATCGTCGCCAGCATCCAGGCCGAGCAGGACCTGGTGATCCGGGCCCCGGCCGGCGGCGTCACCGAGGTCACCGGCGGGCCGGGCACGGGCAAGACGGCCGTCGCCCTGCACCGGGCCGCCTACCTGCTCTACCAGGACCGGCGCCGCTACGCCGGCGGCATCCTGGTGGTCAGCCCCACTCCGCTGCTGGTCTCCTACACCGAGGGCGTGCTGCCCTCCCTCGGCGAGGAGGGGCAGGTTGCGATCCGCGCCCTCGGCTCGCTCGCCGAGGACGCGGCCGGGGCCTCGGCGGACGTCTACGACGAGCCGCCGGTGGCCCGGGTCAAGGGGTCGCTGCGCATGGTCAAGGTGCTCCGCAGGGCGGCCCGCGGCGCGCTGGAGGCGCCCGTGCCGGCCGTGCGGCAGGGGCGGGGGGCGGAGTCCGGCGACGACCTGCGGCTCTTCGACGACGAGCCGGCCGGCGCCGCCCCGGCCGGTCCCGCCGTCCCGGCCTCGCTGCGCGTCGTCGCCTTCGGCCGCACCCTGGTGCTGGAGGAGGCGGAGCTCCGCCGGATCCGCAACGCCGCGCTCGGCGGCACCGCCCCGGTCAACCTGCTGCGCCCCAGGGCCCGCCGGCTGCTGCTGGACGCGCTGTGGGCGCAGGCGGCGGCCGGCCGGTCCTTCCCCGACCCGGAGCTGGCCGCCGAGGAGCGCCGCGCCTTCGACGAGGACGTCACCACCGAGGACTCCTTCACCGGCTTCCTCGACGCCTGGTGGCCCGCGCTCACCCCCCGCGCGGTGCTGGCCGCGATGTCGGACGAGAGGCGGCTGGGCCGCTGGGCGCGCCGGGTGCTGAACCCGCGCGAGGTGCGGCTGGTGGCGCGCTCCCTGCGGCGGCTGGACGAGCGGGGGCGGGGCCCGCTGTCGGTGCACGACGTGGCGCTGCTGGACGAACTGGACACGGTCCTGGGCCCGCAGCCGCGCGCGCGGGTGCGCCAGGTCGACCCGCAGGACCAGCTCACCGGGCTGGACGAGGTGACGACCTACGCCGACCGGACGGCCGGCCGCGGCCGGCGGGACCGGCAGGCGGAGGAGCGCACCGACTACGCGCACGTCATCGTCGACGAGGCGCAGGACCTGACGCCGATGCAGTGGCGGATGGTGGGGCGGCGCGGCTCCAACGCGACCTGGACGGTCGTCGGGGACCCCGCGCAGAGCTCGTGGAGCGACCCGGAGGAGGCGCAGCAGGCCCGTGACGAGGCGTTGGGCCGCAGGACCCGCCGCAGTTTCGAACTGACCGTCAACTACCGCAACCCGTCCGAGGTCGCGGAGGTGGCGTCGAAGGTGCTGGCGCTGGCGATGCCGGGGACGAGGCCGCCGGTCGCGGTGCGCTCGACCGGCCTGGTCCCGCGGTTCGCCGTGGCCGGGCCGGACCTGGGCGCCTCGGTGCGGGCGGAGGCCGAGCGGCTGCTGGACGAGGTGGAGGGCACGGTCGGCGTGGTGGTCCCGATGGGGCAGCGGCAGCGGGCCCGCGGCTGGCTGAAGGGCCTGGGCGACCGGGTGGTGGCCCTGGGCAGCCTGGAGGCCAAGGGCCTGGAGTACGACGCGACGCTGGTGGTCTCCCCGGCCGCGGTCGCGGACGAGTCCCCGGCCGGCCTGCGCGTGCTGTACGTGGCGCTGACCCGGGCGACGCAGCGGCTGACGGTGCTGTCCGCGGAGGCGGACCTCCCGGACGCCGACGGCGTGCCGGACCTCCTGCGGGACTGACGCCGACCGGCCGTGCGGTGCCCGAAGAAGGCCGGGCACGAAGAAGGCCGGGCGCCCCTCTTCCGAGGGGCGCCCGGCCGACGCCTGCGACACCGACCCGCCATGCTCGCCTCGCGGCAAGTGGTCGCTCGAAGCGACTAAGGTTGGGCCCGGGGGCTTGGATCGGGCCGGTGCCACGTCCAGGCTAACAAACCCTCCGCGGTTGTCATTCCGTCACGGCTCCGGACCCGCGACCGTTTGGAACGCAAGCTTTCCCCCGCGCCGTCCCCCCGGCAGCTTCGTGCTGCGGCCGCAGGACGGGTTCACGCCTACCGGCCGGTAGGTGGCAGCATCTGTTTGTCACAACAGACAGTGAAAAAAGCGGAGGAAAGTCGACCATGTCAACGGCACCGAGCGTCTCCAACTCCATCACGGTGCGGCTGGAGGTCCCCGCGAGCGGGACCGCGGTCAGCCAGCTGACCACCGCGGTGGAGGCGTCCGGCGGCTCGGTCACCGGCCTGGACGTCACCGCGTCCGGCCACGAGAAGCTCCGCATAGACGTCACCGTCGCCGCCACCTCCACCGGCCACGCCGACGAGATCGTGGAAAAGATCCGCGGCATCGAGGGCGTCTCGATCGGCAAGGTCTCCGACCGGACCTTCCTGATGCACCTCGGCGGCAAGATCGAGATGCACTCCAAGCACCCCATCCGCAGCCGCGACGACCTGTCCATGGTCTACACCCCGGGCGTGGCGCGCGTGTGCACCCAGATCGCGCAGAACCCCGAGGACGCCCGCCGGCTGACCATCAAGCGGAACACCGTCGCCGTCGTCACCGACGGCTCCGCCGTCCTCGGGCTGGGCAACATCGGCCCCATGGCGGCGCTGCCGGTCATGGAGGGCAAGGCCGCCCTGTTCAAGACCTTCGCGGGCATCGACGCCTGGCCGCTGTGCCTGGACACCCAGGACACCGACGCGATCGTGGAGATCGTCAAGGCCGTCGCCCCCGGCTTCGCGGGCATCAACCTCGAGGACATCTCCGCGCCCCGCTGCTTCGAGATCGAGGCCCGGCTGCGCGAGGCCCTGGACATCCCGGTCTTCCACGACGACCAGCACGGCACCGCCATCGTGGTGCTCGCCGCCCTGACCAACGGCCTGCGCGTGGTCGGCAAGAAGATCGAGGACGTGCGGGTCGTCATGTCCGGCGCCGGCGCGGCCGGCACCGCCATCCTCAAGCTGCTGATGGCCGCGGGCCTGCGGCACGCGGTCGTCGCCGACATCCACGGGGTGGTGCACTCCGGCCGCGCCGACCTGGTCGACGCCGACCCGGGCAGCGCCCTGTGCTGGATCGCGGACAACACCAACCCCGAGGGCTTCACCGGCACGCTCAAGCAGGCCGTGCGCGGCGCCGACGTCTTCATCGGCGTCTCCGCCCCCAACGTCATCGACGGCGACGACGTCGCCGCGATGGCCGACGGCGCCATCGTCTTCGCGCTGGCCAACCCCGACCCGGAGGTCGAGCCGGCGGTCGCCCGCCGCACCGCCGCCGTGGTCGCCACCGGCCGCAGCGACTTCCCGAACCAGATCAACAACGTGCTGGTCTTCCCGGGCGTGTTCCGCGGTCTGCTGGACGCGCAGAGCCGTACCGTCGACACCGGCATGATGCTGGCAGCGGCCCGGGCGCTGGCGGACGTGGTGCACGAGGACGAGCTGAACGCGAACTACATTGTGCCCAGCGTCTTCAACGACAAGGTCGCCGGCGCGGTCGCCACGGCGGTCCGGGAGGCCGCCAGGGCAGCGGGTGCCGGAGCGGCGTGACGACACAGAGTCATCAAGCCGTTTACAAGCCGCTTTTCGTGTGACCCTCGCGGGCGCCGGATTGGCATTCCCCCTCTGTATAAGGGCAGGATGCGTATCCGGGCGAGAAGTAGCAACAGCTTGGTACTCACGCCTCAATGGCTCAAACGCAAGATGAACACGGGAGTACGTAATGAACCGCAGTGAGCTGGTTGCCGCTCTGTCCGAGCGTGCCGAGGTGACCCGCAAGGACGCCGACGCGGTGCTGGCCGCCTTCGCCGAGGTCGTCGGCGAGATCGTCGCCAAGGGCGACGAGAAGGTCACCGTCCCGGGCTTCCTGACCTTCGAGCGCACCCACCGCGCCGCGCGCACCGCGCGCAACCCGCAGACCGGTGACCCGATCCAGATCCCGGCCGGCTACAGCGTCAAGGTCTCGGCCGGCTCCAAGCTGAAGGAAGCCGCCAAGGGCAAGTGAGCCCCCGCGGCACCGGCAGGACGACCACCGGTGCCGTGACCGGCCCGGGAGGGCCGCACACAAGCCGCGAGGGCGGCCGCCCGCGAGTCCCGCGGGAGGCCGCCCTCCGCTGTTTCCGCAGGCCCCCGCCCCGGGGGGCCGGGGCCTGCGGCGCCGGGTCCGTCAGCCGGACCGGCCGGGCAGCTCCACCTTGGCGCCCAGCGCCGGGAGCTTGTCCATGAAGTTCTCGTAGCCGCGGTTGATCAGGTCGATGCCGTGCACCCGGGAGGTGCCCTGGGCCGCCAGCGCCGCGATCAGGTACGAGAAGCCGCCGCGCAGGTCGGGGATGACCAGGTCGGCGCCCTGCAGCTTCGTCGGGCCGGAGACCACCGCCGAGTGCAGGAAGTTGCGCTGCCCGAAGCGGCAGGGCGTGCCGCCCAGGCACTCGCGGTACAGCTGGATGTGCGCGCCCATCTGGTTCAGCGCCGAGGTGAAGCCCAGCCGCGACTCGTAGACCGTCTCGTGGACGATGGACAGGCCGGACGCCTGGGTCAGGGCGACCACCAGCGGCTGCTGCCAGTCGGTCTGGAAGCCGGGGTGGACGTCGGTCTCCAGGGCGATCGCGTTCAGCGGGCCGCCCGGGTGCCAGAAGCGGATGCCCTCGTCGTCGATGTCGAAGGCGCCGCCGACCTTCCGGAAGGTGTTGAGGAAGGTCATCATCGAGCGCTGCTGGGCGCCGCGCACGTAGACGTTGCCCTCGGTGGCCAGGGCCGCGCAGGCCCAGGACGCGGCCTCCAGGCGGTCCGGGAGCGCCTGGTGGTTGTAGCCGCCGAGCCGGTCCACGCCGGTGATCCGGATGGTGCGGTCGGTGTCCATGGAGATGATCGCGCCCATCTTCTGCAGCACGCAGATGAGGTCCTCGATCTCCGGCTCCACGGCCGCGTTGCTCAGCTCGGTGACGCCCTCGGCCAGCACGGCCGTCAGCAGCACCTGCTCGGTCGAGCCGACCGAGGGGTAGGGCAGCCGGATCTTGCAGCCGCGCAGCCGCTGCGGGGCCTCCAGGTACTGCCCGTCGGCCCGCTTCTCGATGGTGGCGCCGAACTGCCGCAGCACGTCGAAGTGGAAGTCGATCGGCCGGCCGCCGATGTCGCAGCCGCCCAGGCCCGGGATGAACGCGTGGCCCAGCCGGTGCAGCAGCGGCCCGCAGAACAGGATCGGGATGCGCGAGGAGCCTGCGTGCGCGTCGATGTCGGCGACGTTGGCGCTCTCCACGTGGGAGGGGTCCATGACCAGCTCGCCCGGCTCCTCGCCGGCCCGCACGGTCACCCCGTGCAGTTGCAGCAGGCCGCGGACGACGCGGACGTCCCGGATGTCGGGGACGTTGCGCAGGCGGCTCGGGCTGCTGCCGAGCAGGGCGGCCACCATGGCCTTGGGCACGAGGTTCTTCGCACCTCGGACACGGATCTCGCCCTCGAGCGGGGTGCCGCCATGGACAAGCAGGACGTCGTCGGTCATGGATCTCGCGTTCCTGGAGTTGGGCAGGGGCCAAAGGCCGGTTGGGCCTGTCTGTTCGGTGCCGGCCCTCGGTTCGAGGGGGCCGCCGCACCGCTCATGGAATGGTAATGGCCGCCCGGGGGGCCGCCGATAGGTCCGGGGGTGCGCGGGCGCGTTCCGGACCCGCGGCCGCGCACCCGGCGTCCCCGTACGGGCGCCCAGCGTCACCGCCGCGTCCCGGCGGTGCACCGGATCCGTTGTTGACCATCCCGTTGCGGCCCCGGATGCGGGATCATGTGGGCATGACGGAGGTGTCCTCGCTCACCGGCCGGCTGCTCGTCGCGACACCGGCACTGGCGGACCCGAACTTCGACCGGGCCGTGGTGCTCCTCCTCGACCACGACGAGGAGGGATCGCTCGGAGTGGTCCTGAACCGCCCCACCCCGCTCGGCGTGGGGGACGTACTGGAGCCGTGGGCCGGGCTGGCCGGCTCCCCGCAGGTGGTCTTCCAGGGCGGCCCGGTCTCCCTGGACTCCGCGCTGGGTCTGGCCGTCGTGCCCGGCGAGGCGCAGGAGGGCGACCCGCTGGGGTGGCGCCGGGTGCACGGGGCGATCGGCCTGGTCGACCTGGACGCCCCGCCCGAACTGCTGGCCGCCGAGCTGGGCTCGCTGCGGATCTTCGCCGGTTACGCCGGATGGGGCCCCGGGCAGCTCGAGGACGAGGTCGCCGAAGGCGCCTGGTACGTCGTGGAGTCCGAACCGGGGGACGTCTACTCGCCGGACCCGGAGCGGCTGTGGCGGGCCGTCCTGCGCCGGCAGCGCAGCGAACTGGCGATGGTGGCGACGTACCCGGACGACCCGTCCCTCAATTAGGCTGGCCGTCATGAGCAGCACTCCTCTCGAGCCCGAGCGCGGCGCGGGCACCGGAACCCTCGTCGAGCCGACCCCGCAGGTGTCGAACGGCGACGGCGACCACGAGCGTTTCGCCCACTACGTGCAGAAGGACAAGATCATGGAGAGCGCGCTCTCCGGATCCCCCGTGGTCGCACTGTGCGGCAAGGTGTGGGTGCCCGGGCGCGATCCCAAGAAGTACCCGGTCTGCCCCATGTGCAAGGAGATCTACGAGACCATGGGCCCCGGCGGGGACAAGGACCGCGGCAGGGGCGGCAAGGACAAGGGCGGGCAGAAGGGCTGACACCGCCCGGACCGCACCCGGCGCCGGCCGCCCGGTGCGGTCCGGCCCGGGGCGCGGGCGGCCCGGCCGCCCGCGCCGGCCGTCGCCGCCCGTCGTGGACCCAGGCAGCACACGGACCCGAAGATGTGCCAGAGTTGCCACGTCCGCGCTGTCGGCACGTACCGTACGGCGCACAGCGACGATCGCGGCTGCCGCCGCGCGGCCGGGGAAGGGGCAGCTGGGTGAGCACATCCGGACGGCACATGGCGCGCACGGTGACCCTGCCCGCCTCGCTCGACGAGGCGGTGGCGGCACTGTCGGCCATGCCCGCGGCGGTGCCCGTCGCCGGCGGAACCGACCTGATGGCCTCCGTCAACTCCGGACTGCTGCGCCCCGCCGGGCTCATCGGCCTCGGCCGGGTCAACGAACTGCGCGGCTGGCAGTACCAGGACGGCCACGCCCTCCTGGGCGCCTGCCTCACCCACGCCCGCATGGGCCGCCCCGACTTCGCCGCGCTGATCCCCGGACTGGCCGCCGCCGCCCGCGCCGCCGGCCCCCCGCAGGTCCGCAACGCCGGCACGCTCGGCGGCAACATCGTCACCGCCGCGCCCACCGGCGACGCGCTGCCGGTGCTGGCGGCTCTGGAGGCGACGGTGCTCCTCCTCGGCCCCGAGGGGGCCCGGGAGGTCCCCGTCAGCCACCTGCTCACCGGCATGGACCCGCTGCGCCCCGGCGAACTCCTCACCCACGTGCGCGTGCCGCTGCTGCACGCGCCCCAGACCTTCCTCAAGGCCACCGGCCGCACCGGCCCCGGACGCGCCACCGCCTCGGTGTGCGTCGTCCTGGACCCGGCGCGCCGCGGAGTGCGGTGCGCGGTGGGCGCGGTGGCCCCGATGCCGCTGCGGCCCCTGGAGGCGGAGGCCTGGGTGGCCTCCCTCGTCGACTGGGACGGCGAGCGGAAGCTCGACCCCGAGGCGTGCACGGCCTTCGGCGAGTACGTCGCCGAGGCGTGCATCCCCGCCCCGGCGCCGGACGACGGCAGCGCCGAGTCCGGGACGCTCTCCGCCGCCGTCGTGCACCTGCGGCGTACCGTTGCCGCACTGGCCCGCCGAGCACTGGGAAGGGCGCTGGCATGACCGACGCGGACGACACCCGGGGCGAGGGGATGGACGGACAGCAGCCGCAGTACGAGGGCGGGTTCGAGCCGGGCCGGGGCGTGTGGCAGCCGCTGCCCCACGGGGGCGAGTACGACTCCGACTCCACCATGAGCGTGCCGCTCGACGCCATGGGCCTGCCGGACCTGTCGGCCATGCCCGGCCTCACCGACCCGCTGGCCGCACCGGGCCACGGCTACGCGCCGCCGCCCGGGCAGTGGCACGCGGACCAGGACCGCCCCCACTCCGCCCCCGCCGCGCCCCACGACGGAACCCCCTACCCGGACGCCCCCCACGACGGGGCGGCGTACGGGGACGCCCGGCACGGCGACACCTCCTACGGCGGGAGCCCGTACGGGGCCCAGTACGCCGGCGCCCAGTACGCCGGCGCCCAGTACGCCGGCGCCCAGTACGAGGGAGCGCCGGGCTACGGGAGTGCGCAGTACGGGGAATCCCACTACGAGGAGCCCCGCTACGGGGAGGCGCAGTACGGCGCGCCGGGCGAGGGCGCCCCGGGGGACTCGGGGCAGTGGCAGGTCCCCGGTCCGGGTGAATACGCGGAGCAGTCCGGCGCGGAGTCCGGTGCTCCCGGGTCCGGTGCCCCTGGGGGCGGGGGTTCCGGGGAGTACGGGTTCGAGTACGGGGTCCCGGACGGTTCCGGGCAGTGGCAGGTGCCGCAGGAGGCCGCGCAGGGCGTTCCGGAGGGTGTGCCGCAGGGCGAGGGGTCGGGGGAGTACCGCTTCGACCACGGTGTTCCGGGGGATTCGGGGCAGTGGCAGGTCCCCGGTCCGGGTGAATACGCGGAGCAGTCCGGCGCGGAGTCCGGTGCTCCCGGGTCCGGTGCCCCTGGGGGCGGGGGTTCCGGGGAGTACGGGTTCGAGTACGGGGTCCCGGACGGTTCCGGGCAGTGGCAGGTGCCGCAGGAGGCCGCGCAGGGCGTTCCGGAGGGTGTGCCGCAGGGCGAGGGGTCGGGGGAGTACCGCTTCGACCACGGTGCCCCGGGGGATTCCGGGCAGTGGCAGGTCCCCGACCCGGGTGAATACGCGGAACAGCCCGGCACGGACGCCGCCGACGGGCGGGGAACGCCCGCGCAGGAGGAGTACGCGCAGGACGGGTACACGCAGGGCGGGTACGCGCAGGACCGGCACGGGGAGCAGTCGGCCGTGCACGGGGAGCCCGGACCCGCCTACGAGGTCCCCGCCGCCCCGGCGGAGGACGTGCCCCCGCACGACCCGCACGTCCCGGACGCACAGCACGTCCCGGACGCACAGCACGTCCCGGACGCACCGCACGTCCCGGATGCTTCGGACGCTTCGGAGCCCTCCGACGCGCCGCACGCCGGGGGCGGCGGCGAGTACGACGGACACGGTGACGGTGTCCGGGAGCCGTACGACCCCCGTGCCGTCTCCGGCGGGCAGTTCGGCCACCCGGGCGGGTTCGGCGGCACCGGCCAGTGGGAGATCCCGGCCTCCTCCGACCTGCGGGACGAGTCGATCGAGTACCCGATCGACCGGATCGCGTCCCTCGGGGCCGCCGCCGGACCGGCCGGGGAGCCCGGCGTCCCCGGCGCCGGGCTCCCCGGATCCGCCGCGCCCGCGCTCGAACCCGAACCCGAACCGGCACCCGAACCCGCGGACGGCACCGGCGACCGGGGCGGGGACGCAGGGCCCTCCCTCCCGGACGGCTCCGGCGAGTCCGCCGTGCCGCCGTCCGCCGCGCCGCCGCCCCCCGCCCCCGGGGACCCCGAGGGCGAACCGGTCGACGACCCGTACCTCGAGCACCCCCTGGCCTCCTACGTGCTGCGGGTCAACGGCGCCGAGCGGCCCGTCACCGACGCGTGGATAGGGGAGTCCCTCCTCTACGTGCTGCGCGAGCGCCTCGGGCTCGCCGGGGCGAAGGACGGCTGCGAGCAGGGGGAGTGCGGCGCCTGCTCGGTCCAGGTCGACGGCCGCCTGGTCGCCTCCTGCCTGGTGCCCGCTGCGACCACCGCCGGCTGCGAGGTGCGCACGGTGGAGGGCCTGGCCGTCGACGGGCGGCCGTCCGACGTGCAGCGGGCCCTGGCCGAGTCCGGCGCGGTGCAGTGCGGCTACTGCATCCCGGGCATGGCGATGACCGTCCACGACCTGCTCGAGGGCAACCACCGGCCCACCGAGCTGGAGGCCCGCCAGGCGCTGTGCGGCAACCTGTGCCGCTGCTCCGGGTACCGGTCGGTGCTCGACGCGGTCCGCCGCGTGGCCGACGAACGGGAGGCGGCCGAGGCGGCCGCCGCGGGCGACGCCTACGGCGCCGCCGACGCCGACACCGACGCGGCGGGCGTCCCGCACCCGACCGGCCTCCAGGGGGCCGACAGCAGGGACGGAGGAGACCCGGCGTGACCACCGGACCCGACGCGACGACGGTTGCTCCGTCCGGTGGAACGCCGGTCGGCCCGGCCGGTGCGCAGGAGGCGCCCGCCCCGTTCGGGCTGGGGGCGTCCCTGATGCCCGAGGACGCCTCCGCGAAGACGCAGGGCACCTTCCCCTACGCCGCCGACCTGTGGGCGGAGGGGCTGCTGTGGGCCGCGGTGCTGCGCTCCCCGCACCCGCACGCCCGCATCGTCTCCGTCGACACCTCGGCCGCCGAGGCGATGGCCGGCGTGTGCTCCGTCGTCACCCACGACGACGTGCCCGGCGACCCCATGCACGGCCGGCGCGTCGCCGACCGGCCGGTGTTCGCCAAGGACGTCGTGCGCCACCACGGGGAGCCGATCGCCGCCGTCGCCGCCGACCACCCGGACACCGCCCGGCTGGCCGCCGCGGCGATCGCCGTCGAGTACGAGGTGCTGGAGCCGGTCACCGACCCGGAGAAGGCGTTCAACGAGCCGCCGCTGCACCCCGACGGCAACCTGGTGCGCTACATCCCGCTGCGCTTCGGCGACGCCGGGGCGGTCGGCGAGGTGGTGGTCGACGGCCTGTACCGGATCGGGCGTCAGGACCCGGCGCCGATCGGGGCGGAGGCCGGCCTGGCCGTGCCCCGGCCGGACGGCGGCGTGGAGCTGTACGTGGCCTCCACCGACCCGCACGCCGACCGCGACCTGGCCGCCGCCTGCTACGGCCTGGAGCCGGAGCGGGTGCGGGTCGTCGTCACCGGCGTGCCCGGGGCGACCGGCGACCGCGAGGACCCGGGGACGACGATCCCGCTGGGCCTGCTGGCACTGCGCACCGGCCGCCCGGTGAAGTACGTGGCCACCCGGGAGGAGTCGTTCCTCAGCCACGCACACCGCCACCCCACCCTGCTGCGCTACCGTCACCACGCCGACTCCGAGGGCCGGTTGGTGAAGGTCGAGGCGCAGATCCTGCTGGACGCGGGCGCCTACGCGGACACCTCCGCCGAGGCGCTGGCCGCCGCGGTCTCCTTCGCGGCCGGCCCGTACGTGGTGCCGCACGTCTTCGTCGAGGGCTGGGCGGTGCGCACCAACAACCCGCCGTCGGGGCACGTGCGGGGCGAGGGCGCGATGCAGGTGTGCGCGGCCTACGAAGGGCAGATGGACAAGCTCGCGGCGAAACTGGGCCTGGACCCGGTCGAGCTGCGGATGCGCAACGTGATGGCCACCGGCGACCTGCTGCCGACCGGGCAGGCCGTCACCTGCCCCGCTCCCGTGGGCGAGTTGCTCAAGGCGGTGCGCGACGAGCCGCTGCCCGCACTGCCGTTGGACACCCCGGAGAGCGAGTGGCTGCTGCCGGGCGGCCTCGAGGGCGCGGGGGAGCCGGGCGCGGTCCGGCGCGGCGTCGGCTACGCGCTGGGCATGGTGCACATGCTGGGCGCCGAGGGCGCCGACGAGGTGTCCACGGCGACCGTCCGGGTCCACGACGGCGAGGCGTCGGTGATCTGCGCCGCGGTCGACACCGGCCAGGGCTTCGCCACGCTGGCCCGCCAGATCGTCCAGGAGGTCCTGGGGGTGGAGACGGTGCACGTGCTGCCCGTCGACTCCGACCAGCCTCCTGCCGGGCCGTCGGCGCGCGGCCGCCACACCTGGGTCTCCGGCGGGGCGGTGGAGCGGGCCGCGAAGATGGTGCGCACCCAGCTCCTGCAGCCGCTGGCCGCCAAGTTCGGCATGTCGGCCGAGCTGCTGACCATCGCCGACGGGAAGATCACCTCCTACGACGGGGTGCTGAGCACCACGGTCGCGGAGGAGGTCGCGGGCAAGGAGCTGTGGGCGACCGCGCAGTGCCGCCCGCACCCGACCGAGCCGCTCAACGACAGCGGGCAGGGCGACGCCTTCGTCGGCCTGGCCTTCGCCGCGATCCGCGCGGTGGTCGACGTGGACATCGAGATGGGCTCGATCCGGGTCGTGGAGATGGCCGTGGCCCAGGACGTGGGCCGGGTGCTCAACCCGCGCCGGCTGCGGGCCAGGATCGAGGCCGGGGTGACGCAGGGTGTCGGCATGGCGCTGATGGAGAACCTGCGGACCTCGCGCGGCCTGGTCAAGCGGCCCGACCTGACCGGGTACTCCCTGCCGACGGCGCTGGACGCGCCGGACGTGCGGGTCGTGAAGCTGATCGAGGAGCGGGACGTGGTCGCCTCGTTCGGCGCCAAGGCCGCGAGCGCGGTGCCGGTGGTCACCTCCCCGGCGGCCGTCGCGGCGGCGGTGCGGGCGGCCACCGGCCGCCCGGTCAACCGCCTGCCGATCCGCCCGCAGAGCGCCGTGGCCGCCCCCGGCCCGCAGGGCTGACGGGCGCCGGGCCGCCGGCGGGACCCCGCCCCGGCCCGCCGCCCGGCCCGGCGCCGCGGGATCCCGCCGCGGCCCGCCGCCCGGCCCGGCGACGGCAATCCCGCCCTCGGCGCCCGGTCAGGCCGTGGTCTCCGTGCTCAGCCAGGCGAGGTACTCGTCGCTGCCGGCGGTGATCGGGGTGGCGATGATCTCGGGCGTGTCGTAGGTGTGGACGGCCTTGATGTGGGCCTCCAGTTCCGGGTAGCGCGCCGCGGTGGTCTTGTAGAGGACCCGCCACTCGGCGTCGTGCTCCACCTTCCCCTGCCAGCGGTAGACGCTGCGGACGGGGCCGTCGACCTGCGCGCAGGCGGCGAGCCGCTTCTCCACGGCGCCGGCGGCGAGCGCCTCGGCCCGCTCCGCGCTGTCGGCCGTGGTCAGGACGGCAAGGTGGTCGGACACGGTCGGCCCCTCCTTCGTCGGTCGACAGGACCGTACCGCGCCCCGTCCCCGGCCGGCGGTCAGCCGCCTGCGGCCTCGCGGACGAGTGCGGCGGCCCGCTCCGGGGACACGCCGACCACGACCAGGCAGGCCCGTGCGGTGGCGGCGGCCGCGCCGTCGGTGGGCAGCAGGCCGTCGTTGAGGGCCTGGAGCAGGGTGATGACGGACGACATCAGCAGGCGGGTGAGGACCGCGGGGGGAAGGTGGTCGGAGAACAGGTCCTGCCGCCGTCCCTGCTCCAGCAGGTCGGTGATGAATGTCAGGGACGGGTCCAGGGCCGTGACGAGGCCGCGGTCGCTCTGGGGGCCGGCGCACTCGTCGACCGTCATCAGCAGCCGCCACTGGTCGCCGACCGCGAAGGCCGCCAGCAGGGCCCGGGCCAGGGCCAGGTCGGGGGCCTCGTGCGGACGCCGGCTGCGTTCGAGGGCGGCGTGGGCCTCGGCGCCGGCCAGCCCGGAGAGGCCGTCGATCAGGGCGTCGCGGCTGGGGAAGTGCCCGTAGAGGGTGCGGCGCACCACGCCGGCGGCGCGGGCGATGTCGTCCATCGTCGCGGCCGGGTCGCGGATCAGCTCGGCCTGGGCGACGGCCAGGATCCGCTGCCGGTTCTGCAGGGCGCGGCTGCCTGCGGGGCGGGGCTCGGGCTGCCCCGCCCGGTCCTTCCGCTCCGGCCGGGCCTCCGGCTGCTCCGGCCGGAGACCCGGCCGTTCCGCCCGGACTTCCGGCTGCTGCATGCGGCTCTCCTCGTGCGCTTGTATCCCTTCAATCATATTTGCACATCGCTGTGCAATTGATTAAGTTGCACAAGGGTGTGCAACTGAGGCCCGGCGGTGTGCCGTCCTCCCCCGGCAGCCCTTCCCGCAGTCCTTTCCCGCAGTCCTCTCCCGAGGAGTCACAACCACGATGGCCTCCCTGCTCTACAGGCTCGGCCGCGCCGCCTACCGCGGCCGCCGGCTCGTCCTCGCGATATGGGCCGTCCTCCTGGCGGCCCTGGTGGGCGCCGTGCTGGCCTTCGGCGGCACCATGGACGACGAGTTCACGATCCCCGGATCCGAGTCCCAGAAGGCGCTCGACGAGATGGCGGAGACGTTCCCCGCCGCCGCCGGCACCAGCGCCCAGATCGTCTTCACCGCCCCCGACGGCGAGAAGGTGACCGACCCGAAGTACGCCGCCGCGATCACCGCCGTGCTGAAGGAGGCCGAGGGCGCGCCCCAGGTCACCGCGGTCGTCTCGCCCTTCGACGCGAAGACGATCACGCGCGACCGGGGCACCGCGCTCGCCCAGGTCCAGTACGGCACCGACGTGCCCGGCCTGCACGAGGGCACCCTCGACGCCCTGGAGGAGACCCCGGCCGCCGCCGAGAAGGCCGGCCTGGAGACCCGCGTGGGCGGGCTCGCCTACGCCGAGAAGTCCGTGCCGGTCAGCGCCAAGGAGGGCATCGGCGTCCTCGTCGCGCTCGTCGTCCTGGGCGTCACCTTCGGCTCGCTGCTGGCCGCCGGCATGCCGCTGCTCACCGCCCTGGTCGGCGTCGGCGCGGGCATGGCCGGGCTGATGGCCCTCACCGATGTCGTCACCGTCTCCTCCAGCGCCCCCACCCTGGCCCTGATGCTCGGCCTGGCCGTCGGCATCGACTACGCGCTGTTCATCCTGTCCCGGCACCGCTCCCAGCTGGCCCGGGGCATGGACCCCGAGGAGTCCACGGGCGTGGCCACCGGCACCGCGGGCAGCGCCGTGATCTTCGCCGGGCTGACCGTCGTCATCGCCCTGGCCGGCCTGACCGTGGTGCGGATCCCGTTCCTGACCGTGATGGGCCTGGCCGCCGCCGCCACGGTCGCCGTCGCCGTCGTCGTCGCGATCACCCTGCTGCCCGCCCTGCTCGGCTTCGCCGGCAACCGCCTCGCCCCCAAGCCGGGCTCGCGCGCCGACCGCCGCGAGCAGGCCGCGGCCGCAGCCCACGCCGACGACGCCCCCGCGGGCAATTTCGGCGAGCGCTGGGCGCAGCTGGTCACCGCCAAGCCGCTGCTGACCGTCCTGGCCGTGGTCGCCGCCCTGGTCGCCGTGGCCGTCCCCGCCCGCGACCTGCAGCTCGCCCTGCCGGACAACGGCTCCGCCGCGGCCGGCAGCAACGAGCGCGAGACCTACGACCTGGTCTCCGAGAAGTTCGGCCCCGGCTTCAACGGCCCGCTGGTGCTCTTCGCCGACATCTCCGCCGTCCCCGCCGGCAAGGACGGGCAGGGCGTGCAGAAGGCCCTGCAGGCCATCGTGGCGGACCTCGACAAGACGGACGGCGTGGTCGGCGCGGCGCCGCAGCAGGTCGACCCGGAGAAGGGGAAGGCCGTCGTCACGGTCGTCCCCGAGACCGGGCCGAGCGACGAGCGCACCAAGGACCTCGTCCACGAGATCCGCGACCGCGCCGGGCAGTGGGAGGACGAGACCAAGGTGACGTTCGCCGTCACCGGCGCCACCGCCGTCGCCATCGACGTCTCCGAGCGCCTCGACGAGTCGCTGCTGCCGTTCCTGCTCGTGGTGGTCGGCCTCTCCCTGGTCCTGCTGCTCCTGGTCTTCCGCTCCCTGGTGGTGCCGGTCAAGGCGACGCTCGGCTTCCTCCTCAGCGTCGCGGCGAGCTTCGGCGCCGTGGTCGCGGTCTTCCAGTGGGGCTGGCTCGCCGACGCCCTCGGCGTCACCGCCACCGGCCCGGTCATCAGCTTCCTGCCGATCATCCTGATCGGCGTGCTCTTCGGCCTGGCCATGGACTACGAGGTCTTCCTCGTCTCCCGGATGCGGGAGGCGTACATGCACGACCGGCACCCGCTGCGCGCCGTCCACACCGGCGCCCGCTACGCCTCGCGCGTGGTCACCGCCGCGGCGCTGATCATGTTCGCGGTCTTCGCCAGCTTCGTCCTCGCCGACGACGCCATCATCAAGTCGATGGCCTTCGGGCTCGCCCTCGGCGTGCTGGTGGACGCCTTCGTGGTGCGGATGACCCTCGTGCCGGCGGTGCTCGCCCTGGTCGGGAAGGCCGCGTGGTGGCTGCCCCGGTGGCTGGACCGGCTGCTGCCCGACCTCGACATCGAGGGCGAGAAGCTGACCCGCACCGCTGCCGCCGAGCACACCGCCGAACCGCAGGGCGACCGGACCGCCGCCGGGGCGGACCTCGCGAAGAAGGGCTGACGGCCCGAAGCCGCCACGCTCCCGGGCGCGCCCTCCCGGCGCCCCCGGCACGCTCTCCCGGCACGCCCGCCGGACGCCCCGTCCGCCGGACGCCCGGCCCGGGTGCGGCCCCCGGACCCCGGGCCGCACCCCCGATCCCCCGGACCTGTGCCAAGGTCCGGGGGATCCCCCGTTCCGAAGGAAGGGGCCCGGGCGCCCTGCACCCCTTACTCTGAGCGGGTGACCGTCCCCGACCGAACCACCGGCACCGGCTCCGAGCCCCACCCCGACACCGGCCCGGACAGCGGCCCCGCCGGCCCCGCCACCGGCCCCGGCCCCCTGCCCGACGGCGAGGGGGCCTTCGGCCGCACCTACCGTGCCCTGACCCTGGGCATCGTCTCCTGCGTGCTGCTGGTGGCCTTCGAGGCGACCGCGGTGAACACCGCGATGCCGGCCGCCGCCCGGGACCTGGACGGCCTCGCCCTCTACGCCTACGCCTTCTCCGGCTTCTTCACGACCTCGCTGTTCTCCATGATCGTCAGCGGCCGGTGGTGCGACCGGCGCGGCCCCCTCGCGCCCCTCTTCGCGGGCATAGGCCTCTTCGCCGGGGGACTGGTCGTCTCCGGCACGGCCCCGGACATGTGGCTGTTCGTCCTGGGGCGCGCCGTGCAGGGCCTCGGCGGCGGCCTGCTGATCGTGGCGCTGTACGTCGTCGTCGGCCGGGCCTATCCGGAGAGGCTGCGCCCCGCCGTCATGGCGTCCTTCTCCGCGGCGTGGGTCGTGCCGTCCATCGTCGGCCCCCTGGTCTCCGGGACCGTCACCGAGCAGCTGGGCTGGCGGTGGGTCTTCCTCGCCGTCCCCGTGCTGGTCGCCCTGCCCGTCGCCGTCATGCTGCCCGCCCTGCGGCGGATCGCGGGCCGGGACGTCGACGGGCCCGCGCCCGGAACCGGCCCCGAGCCGGACGGCGACCGGCGGGACGGCCGCCGCCGGATCCGGCTCGGTGCGGCCGCCGCGCTCGGCGCGGCGCTGCTCCAGTACGCGGGGCAGGACCTGCGCTGGTCCGCCCTGCTGCCCGCGGCCGCCGGCGCCGCGCTGCTCGTCCCCTCGATCCTGCGGCTGCTCCCGGCCGGGACCTTCCGGGCCGCCCGCGGCCTGCCGTCCGTGATCCTGCTGCGCGGCCTCGCCGCGGGCGCCTTCTTCTCGGCGGAGAGCTTCGTGCCGCTGATGCTGGTCACCCAGCGGGGCCTGACCGTCACCCAGGCCGGGCTGTCCCTGGCCACGGGCGGGGTGAGCTGGGCGCTCGGCTCGTACCTGCAGAGCCGGCCGGCCCTGCAGCAGCACCGCCACCGGCTCGTCCGGGCCGGCATGGTGCTGGTCGCCGTGTCGATCGCCGGGGCCGCGGCGGTCCTGATCCCCGGCGCGCCCGTCTGGATCCCCGCACTGGCCTGGTGCGTCGGCGGGTTCGGCATGGGGATGACCATCAGCAGCGTGGGCGTCCTGCTCCTCCAGCTCTCCCCGCCGGCCGAGGCGGGCAGCAACTCCGCCTCCCTGCAGGTCTCCGACGCCCTCGGCAACGTCGGCCTCGTCGCCGCCTGCGGGGTCGTCTTCGCCGCGCTCGGCGCCGACCGCTCCCCGGTGGCCTTCGCCGCCGTCCTGCTGCCCATGGCCTTCGTCGCCCTCCTCGCCGCGGCCGTCGCCGGCCGCCTGCGCCCCCGGCGGGGGTGAGCCCGCGCCCGGGCCGGCCGGGCCCGTCCCGCCCCTCCCGCCCCTCCCGCCGCGGCGGGAGCCGAAGGGGCTGCGGGCTGCGTTGCCCGGGGCCGGCCGGGGAAGGGGCAGGGAATGCCCGCCGTACCCGAACCCGTGGTGCAGATCGTCAGGAGGAGCAGGGAGCCCGTCGTCGTGCAGACGGTGCGCTCCACGGTGGCCGCGGTCCTGGCCTATGCGACGGCCCTGTGGCTGACCGACATCAAGGCCCCGCTGACCGCCCCGCTGACCGCGCTGCTCGTCGTCCAGGTCACCCTCTACGCCACCCTCACCACCGGCATCCGCCGGGTCAACAGCGTGGTGGTGGGGGTGGTGATCGCGGTCGGTTTCAGCTCCATGGTCGGCCTGAGCTGGTGGAGCCTGGGGCTGATCATCCTCGCCTCGCTGGTCGTCGGGCACTTCGTGCGGGTCGGCGAGTTCGTCCCCGAGGTGGCGATCAGCGCCATGCTGGTGCTGGGCGTGAGCAGCGCGCAGGCGACCGCGCTGGAACGGGTGGAGGAGACCCTGATCGGCGCCGCCGTCGGCCTGCTGCTGAACGGCCTGTTCGCCCCTCCGGTGTGGGTGCAGTCCGCCGGGGAGGCCATCGAGGACCTCGCCTCCCGGCTGGCCGGGCTGCTGCGCCGGCTCGGTGACGAGCTCGCGGCCGAGACCTCCGTCGAGCGGTCCGCGGAGCGGCTGCACGAGGCCCGGAGGCTGGACAACGAGATCACCCGGGTGGACGCGGAGCTCTCCCAGGCCGAGGAGAGCCTGCGGTTCAACCCGCGGGTCCGTGAGGGCCTGCTCACCCGGGTCGTGCTGCGCACCGGACTGGACACCCTGGAGATCTGCGCGGTCCTGACGCGCACCGTCTCCCGCGCACTGACCGACCTGGCCAAGGAGCGCACCGACGAGCCGATGTTCGCCGAGCCGGTGTGCTCGGCGGTCAAGGAGCTGTTCGGGCACGTCGCCGGCGCGGTGCACAGTTTCGGCCAACTCGTCACCACCTCGGCGTCGGCCAACGCCGAGGAGGCGGAGACCCGGCTGTCCGCCGAGCTCGCCGCGAGCCGGGCCGCCCGCGACCGCGTCGCCGACCTGCTGCTCGTCCAGGTCCAGGACCACCCGCGCCAGTGGCAGCTGCACGGCGCGCTGCTGGCCGACGTCGACCGGCTGCTGGACGAGCTCGACGTGGAGAAGCGGTCCCTGCGGCTGGCCGAGGAGCTCGACCGCTACTCGCGCGAGCAGGGGCCCTCGGGCCCGGTGGCCCGCCGCCTGGGCAGGCTCCTGCGGCGCCGCCGCACCAGGCGCCGCAGCTGACCGGGCCGCCCGACGCCGGGCCCGGAGAACCGCCCCGGCCCCGACCCGGAGAGCCGCCCCGACCCCGGGCCCGGAGAGCCGCTCCGGACCACCCGGTCGGCCGACCGCCGAGAGGCGGTACGCGGCAGTACGTGGTCGCATGGGGTGCAGGCATCCGGGGGGGCCGCGGGCCGCGACCGAAGCCGCCCCGGCCCCCTCGGACAGTGCCACCGCACGGACGCCGACAGGCGGAAGGGAAATGCCACCATGGCCAAGGGACAGAAGATGAAGGCCCGCGAGATCATGCACAAGGGCACCCAGTGCGTCGCCGAGGACCAGACCCTGATGGACGCGGCGAGGATGATGCGGGACCTGGGAGTGGGCTGCGTCCCCATCTGCGGTACGGACGACAGGCTCAAGGGCATGATCACCGACCGTGACATCGTGGTCAAGTGCGTCGCCGAGGGCCGGTCCGCGCAGGACATCAAGGCCCGCGAGTTCGGCGGGGAGCTGTACTGGATCGACGCCGACGCGGACATCTCCGAGGCGCTGGAGACCATGGAGCAGCACCAGATCAAGCGCCTGCCGGTGATCGACACCAAGAACAACCACCGGCTGATCGGCATGATCAGCGAGGCCGACCTCGCCCGCAACCTCAGCGACGAGAAGCTCGCCGAGTTCGTGGAGCACGTCTACGCCACTGCCTGACGCAGGGGCGCCGCCCCGCGGTGCGGGAGCCGGCGGCCGGGAGGCCCGTCGTCCGGGACGGGCCTTTCGGCCGCGCCGCTGTGAGACGGGTCGCACCCTCGGGGGACGGCGGCCGGTCCCAGCGGGTGGGGGCCCGGGTCCCGGGTAGTCTGGCGCGGCCGTCCGATCGTCGAGCACCCCGTCGGAGACCGTGACTACCACCGCCTCGCACACCGCATCGCACCACCTGTCCCCGGCCTTCCCCGGCCGCGCCCCCTGGGGCACGGCGAACAGGCTGCGCGCCTGGCAGCAGGCCGCCATGGACGAGTACGTCGCCAAGCAGCCGCGGGACTTCCTCGCGGTGGCGACGCCGGGAGCCGGCAAGACGACCTTCGCGCTCACCCTCGCCTCGTGGCTGCTGCACCACCACGTCGTCCAGCAGGTCACCGTGGTCGCGCCGACCGAGCACCTGAAGAAGCAGTGGGCCGAGGCCGCCGGCCGGATAGGCATCAAGCTGGACCCGGAGTACTCGGCGGGGCCGCTGTCGAAGGAGTACCACGGCGTCGCCGTCACCTACGCGGGCGTCGGCGTGCGGCCGATCCTGCACCGCAACCGCTGCGAGCAGCGCAAGACGCTGGTGATCCTCGACGAGATCCACCACGCCGGCGACTCCAAGTCGTGGGGCGAGGCGTGCTTCGAGGCGTTCGAGCCGGCCACCCGCCGCCTCGCCCTGACCGGAACCCCGTTCCGCTCGGACACCAACCCCATTCCGTTCGTGGCCTACGGCGAGGACTCCGAGGGGGTGCGCCGCAGCGTCGCCGACTACACCTACGGCTACGCCGACGCCCTGGCCGACCACGTCGTCCGGCCGGTCATCTTCCTGTCCTACAGCGGCAACATGCGCTGGCGCACCAAGGCCGGCGACGAGATCGAGGCCCGCCTGGGCGAGCCGATGACCAAGGACGCGATCTCCCAGGCGTGGCGCACCGCCCTCGACCCGGCCGGCGACTGGATGAAGAACGTCCTGCGGGCCGCCGACACCCGCCTGACCGAGGTGCGCAAGGCCATCCCCGACGCCGGCGCCCTGGTCATCGCCACCGACCACCGGTCGGCCAAGGCGTACGCGAAGTCCCTGCGCACCATCACGGGGAAGAGCCCGACCGTGGTGCTCTCCGACGACGCGGGCGCCTCGAAGAAGATCGAGGAGTTCAGCGCCGGCGACGACCGCTGGATGGTCGCGGTCCGCATGGTCTCCGAGGGCGTCGACGTGCCCCGCCTGGCCGTCGGCGTCTACGCCACCTCCATCTCCACCCCGCTGTTCTTCGCCCAGGCGGTCGGCCGCTTCGTGCGGTCGCGCCGCCGCGGCGAGACCGCCTCCGTCTTCCTGCCCTCGGTGCCCACCCTGCTCGGCTTCGCCAACGAGATGGAGCTCCAGCGCGACCACGTGCTGGACCGGCCGCGGAAGGGCGACGACGACAACCCCTACGCCGAGGAGGAGGACCTCCTCAAGGAGGCCGAGAAGCAGCAGGACGAGGACACCGGGGAGCAGGACATGCTGCCCTTCGAGGCCCTGGAGTCCGACGCCGTCTTCGACCGGGTGCTCTACGACGGCGCCGAGTTCGGCATGCAGGCCCACCCCGGCAGCGAGGAGGAGCAGGACTACCTCGGCATCCCCGGACTGCTGGAGCCGGACCAGGTGCAGCTGCTGCTGCAGAAGCGCCAGGCGCGGCAGATCGCGCACAGCCGCAGGAAGCCGGACGACGAGGCGGACCTGCTGGAGCTGCCCGCCGACCGGCGGCCGATCGTCACCCACAAGCAGCTGCTGGAACTGCGCAAGCAGCTCAACACCCTGGTGTCGGCCTACCACCACCAGAGCGGCAAACCGCACGGCGTGATCCACAACGAACTGCGCCGGCTGTGCGGCGGCCCGCCCAGCGCGGAGGCCACCGCCGGACAGATCAAGGAGAGGATCAAAAAAGTACAGGAGTGGGCGACTCGGATGCGCTGAGCCGGGTTCGGGGCCCGAGGTGATCCGGATTCTGGACCAGGTCTTCCGCTGAGCGGTGCGGATGGCTACCGTGCCCTTCACCCGCGCACCGTGGCAGCGCCGCCGCGGGGTGCAACCGGTGCCATGGGTGCCATGCGACCGGTGGCCCTTCCGCGCGCCCTGCCGAGTTGCCGGCGTCGGTGCACGTACGGCCGCCACTCACTGAGGAAGAGGGGGCCAGAGGTGACCGCGGAGACCTCGCAGACGCTCGACCGGGGCCTGCGCGTGCTGAAACTGCTCGCCGAGACCGACCACGGCCTGACCGTGACCGAGCTGGCGAACAAGCTGGGCGTCAACCGGACCGTGGTGTACCGGCTGCTCGCCACTCTGGAGCAGCACAGCCTGGTCCGCCGCGACCTGGGCGGCCGGGCCAGGGTCGGCCTGGGCGTGCTGCGCCTGGCCCACCAGGTGCACCCGCTGCTGCGCGAGGCCGCCATGCCCGCGCTGCGCAGCCTCGCCGAGGACGTCGGCGCCACCGCTCACCTGACCCTGGTCGACGGCAACGAGGCACTGGCGGTGGCCGTCGTCGAACCCAGCTGGACCGACTACCACGTCGCCTACCGCACCGGGTTCCGGCACCCGCTCGACCGGGGAGCGGCCGGCCGGGCCATCCTGGCCGGCCGCAGGATCCAGGACGGCGCGGCCGACGCCGCTCCGGACGAGGGGCCCTCCGGCTGCGTGACCACCGAGGGCGAGCTGGAGGCCGGGGCCAGCGGGGCGGCCGCGCCGCTGCTGGGGGTCGCCGGGATCGAGGGGAGCGTCGGCGTGGTGATGCTCGCCGGCAGGGTCCCCGACCGGGTGGGGCCCAGGGTGGTCGAGGCCGCCGCCGAGGTCGCCGACGCCCTGCGCTGACCCCGGGGAGCCGCCGCGCCCGGCCGGCCTGTCCGGCCCGCGCCCGGCCGGCCTCGCGCTCGGCCCGCCCGGCCCCGGGCGGCGGTGGACTAGATTTTGTGCATGCCCTCGCTGTCCCGCCGCACCCGCGCCCTCGCGTTGTGCTCCGTGCCCGTCGCGGCGCTCCTCGCCACGGCCGCGCTGGCCCCCCTGCCCTACGTCCTGGCCGAACCCGGGATGACCGCCGACGTCCTCGGCGAGGACCACGGCCGGCAGATCATCTCCGTCTCCGGCCACGACACCCGCGACACCAGCGGCCGACTGCTCATGACGACCATCGCGGCCACCTCCCCGGACGCCGCGGTCCGGCTGCCCGACGTGCTCTCCGCCTGGTTCCGCACCGACCGGGCGGCCATGCCGGCCGACGTGGTCTACCCGGAGGGCGAGTCGCAGAAGGAGATCGAGGAGTACAACCAGGAGCAGATGACGAAGTCCCAGGACGACGCGACCGCAGCCGCCCTGTCGCAGCTGCGGCTGCGGCCCGACGACGTCGACGTCACCCTGCACCTGGCGGAGGTGGGCGGCCCCAGCGCCGGGCTGATGTTCACCCTGGGGATCGTCGACAAGATCGACGGCGACGGCAGCGGGGGAGACCTGACCGGCGGGAGGACGATCGCCGGCACCGGCACCATCGAGCCGGACGGCACGGTCGGCCCGGTCGGCGGCGTCCCCCTGAAGACCCAGGCGGCCAAACGCGACGGGGCCACCGTCTTCCTGGTGCCGGAGGCCGAGTGCGCGGCCGCCCGGGCCGAACTCCCCGAGGGGCTGCGGCTGGTGCCGGTCGGGGAGCTGGACGACGCCCTGGAGTCCCTGAAGGCGCTGCGCACCGGCGGCACCGTGCCCGCCTGCTGAACGGGACGGCCTGGAGACCCGCCGGACGGCACGGCCGAAGCCGAAGCCGGGGCCGCAGCCGGGGTCGGGAGCCGGGACCGGAGGGCCGCCGGGCACCGGCCCCGTGAGTGTCCGGCCGGGATGGTTGGATACCGCCCATGACCGATCCGCACCGGCGCGACGTGCCCGCGAACAGCGCCCACCGGCCCGGACCGGACCTTCGGACGCCGTACCCGCACGGCCCCTTCGTACCGGCGGGCCCCGCGGGCGGCCCGCCGAAGGAACTGCTGGGCGACGTGGGGAAGCGGCTGCTGGCCCGGATCGTGGACGGCGTCCTCGTCGTGGTGGTCCTGGTCGCGACGGTGCTGCCCTTCGTCTTCGCGGCCACGGCCCTGGAGGACGACGGCCCCGCGGCCACGGCGCTCGTCGCCACGGGGATCGTCCTGGGCCTGCTCCTGGCCCTGGCCTACGAACCGTGGACGACGGGCCGGTACGGCCGGACGCCCGGCAAGCGGCTGTACCGGCTGGAGGTGGTGCGCCTGGCGGACGGAGGGCGGATCGGGCACGGACGCTCCTGGGCGCGTGCGCTGTCCGGGCTGGTGATGGGCCAGATCCCGTTCCTGGGCCTGCTGGACGTCCTGTGGTGCCTGTGGGACGGCGACCGCCAGTGCCTGCACGACAAGGCGGCCGGCACCGTGGTGGTCCGCTCCGGCCCTCCCCGCTGAGGCGGCACGCCGCGCCGCGGGGCCGCCGTTCACGGGCCGCCGTTCACGGGCCGTCCGAGGCCGCCTGCTCCACCAGGGGGATCACCCGGTAGGGCACCGGGTTCTCCATCACGATGGCGGTCGCGGCCCGGACGATCCCGCCGAAGCCGACGACCCGGTCGATGACGCGCTGCAGGTCGGCGTTGGAGCGGGCCACCAGCCGGCACAGCATGTCGCCGCGCCCGGTGATGGTGTGCAGCTCCAGGACCTCCGGGACCGACGCCAGGTGCGCCCGCACGTCGTTGCCCTGGCCCTGGCGGATCTCCAGCGTGGCGAACGCGGTGACCGGGTAGCCCAGCGCGGCCGGGTCCACCTGGGGGCCGAACCCGCGGACCACCCCGCCCGCCCGCAGCCGGTCCAGGCGCGCCTGCACGGTGCCGCGCGCCACGCCGAGGCGGCGGGACGCCTCCAGGACGCCGATCCGCGGCTCGGCCTCCAGGAGCTTGATCAGCCGTCCGTCGAGCGCGTCGATCGCCATGTCCGTCTCCCGGTGGTCACACTGCGCAGATCTGCCGCACCTTGCGGCATTCGACTGGTCGGATTGACCAGTGAATCAGCAAACTATTGCGCACATTGGGGAACGGAGGGAACCTGCGGTCATGACCGAGATCCAGGAGAACATCCCCAGCACCGCCCGCCGCGCCGACCCCTTCCCGGTGAAGGGGATGGACGCGGTCGTCTTCGCCGTGGGCAACGCCAAGCAGGCCGCGCACTACTACTCGACGGCCTTCGGCATGAAGCGCGTCGCCTACGCCGGTCCGGAGACCGGCAGCCGCGAGACCGCCTCCTACGTCCTGGAGTCGGGCGGCGCCCGGTTCGTGTTCACCTCCGTCGTCAAGCCCGCCACCGAGCGCGGGAAGTTCCTCGCCGAGCACGTCGCCGAGCACGGCGACGGCGTGGTCGACCTGGCGATCGAGGTCCCCGACGCGCGGGCCGCCTACGCCTACGCCGTCGAGCACGGCGCCACCGGCCTGGAGGAGCCGCACGAGGTCCGGGACGAGCACGGCACCGTCGTGCTGGCCGCCGTCGCCACCTACGGCGAGACCCGGCACACCCTGGTCGACCGCTCCGGCTACACCGGCCCCTACCTGCCCGGTTACGTCGCAGCCGACCCGATCGTCGAGCCCCCCGCCAAGCGCTTCTTCCAGGCCATCGACCACTGCGTCGGCAACGTCGAGCTCGGCCGGATGGACGAGTGGGTGAGCTTCTACAACCGGGTCATGGGCTTCACCAACATGAAGGAGTTCGTCGGCGACGACATCGCCACCGAGTACTCCGCGCTGATGTCCAAGGTGGTCGCCGACGGCACCCGCAAGGTCAAGTTCCCGCTCAACGAGCCGGCCGTGGCCAAGAAGAAGTCCCAGATCGACGAGTACCTGGAGTTCTACGGCGGCCCCGGCGTCCAGCACGTCGCGCTGGCCACCAACGACATCGTCGCCACCGTCCGCGCCATGCGCGCCGCCGGCGTCGAGTTCCTGGACACCCCCGACTCCTACTACGACACCCTCGGCGAGTGGGTCGGCGAGACCCGCGTGCCGCTCGAGGAGCTGCGCGAGCTGAAGATCCTCGCCGACCGGGACGAGGACGGCTACCTGCTGCAGATCTTCACCAAGCCGGTCCAGGACCGCCCGACCGTCTTCTTCGAGATGATCGAGCGGCACGGCTCCATGGGCTTCGGCAAGGGCAACTTCAAGGCCCTGTTCGAGGCGATCGAGCGCGAGCAGGAGCGCCGCGGCAACCTGTAGGCGCCGCCCCCGCCCGCACCGCCCGGCCTGCTGGTCCCCTTCCCGCGGGCCGGGCGCGGTGCGACTCTTGGGCCATGGGCGATCTGGTGGAACGACTGCGCGAAGGACTCCCGGACACCGCGGTGCTGACGGACCCCGACGTCACCGCCGCGTACCGGAACGACATGGCGAGCTTCTGCCCGTCCGGCCGGCCGGCCGCGGTGGTGCTGCCCCGCACCGTGGAGCAGGTGCAGCACGTCATGCGGACGGCGACCGACCTGCGGGTCCCCGTCGTCCCCCAGGGGGCCCGGACCGGCCTGTCGGGCGCGGCCAACGCCTCGGACGGCTGCATCGCGCTGTCCCTGGTGAAGATGGACCGGATCCTCGAGATCGACCCGGTCGACCGGATCGCCGTCGTCGAACCGGGCGTGGTCAACGCCGACCTGTCGCGGGCGGCCGGCGAGCACGGCCTGACCTACCCGCCGGACCCCTCCAGCTGGGAGTCCTGCACCATCGGCGGCAACATCGGCACCGGCTCGGGCGGCCTGTGCTGCGTGAAGTACGGGGTCACCGCCGAGTACGTGCTCGGCCTGGACGTGGTGCTCGCCGACGGCCGGCTGCTGCGCACCGGGCGGCGCACCGCCAAGGGCGTGGCCGGCTACGACCTGACCCGGCTGTTCGTCGGCTCCGAGGGCAGCCTCGGCGTCGTGGTGCGGGCGGTCCTGGCGCTGCGCCCGGCCCCGCCTCCGCAACTGGTGCTGGCCGCCCGGTTCCCCGGCGCGGCGGCCGCGGGGGAGGCCGTGCGCCGGATCATGGCCGGCGGCCACACCCCCTCGCTGCTGGAGCTGATGGACCGCACCACCGTCACCGCCGTGAACGCGGTCACCGGCGGGATCCTGCCGGAGGACACCGGCGCCCTGCTGCTGTGCGCCTTCGACACCCCCGACCCGGCGGCCGACCTCGCCGCCGTCGGGGCGCTGTGCGAGGCGGCGGGCGCCTCGGCGGTCGTGCCGGCCGAGGACCGGGCCGAGTCCGAGATGCTGCTCCGGGCCCGGCGGCTGGCGCTCCCGGCGCTGGAGCGGCTCGGCGCCACCATGATCGACGACGTCGCCGTCCCCCGGTCGCGGCTGGCGCAGATGCTGGAGGGCGTCGAGGGGATCGCGCGCGAGCAGGACCTGACCATCGGGGTGTGCGCGCACGCGGGGGACGGCAACACCCACCCCGTGGTGTGCTTCGACCCGGCCGACGCGGACCAGGCGCGGCGCGCCCGCGCGTCGTTCGACGCGATCATGGAACTCGGCCTGCGGCTCGGCGGCACCATCACCGGCGAGCACGGCGTGGGGGTGCTCAAGAAGGAGTGGCTGGCCAGGGAGCTCGGGCCGGTGGGCGTGGAGATCCAGCGGGGGATCAAGCAGGTCTTCGACCCGCTGGGGCTGCTCAACCCCGGCAAGCTCTTCTGACGGCCCGGCACGGCCCGGCACGGTGCGACGCGACATGGCACGGTGCGGCCGGGGGTCGGCGCGACGCGGCGCCGGGGCGTCCCGCCGCGCGGGGTCACGCCCCCGCGTTCTGGTCGGGTGCCTCGTCGAGGCCGGGCCGGGGGTCGCCCGCCCTCAGCTCGTCGAGGGCGGCCGGTGCGAGCAGCCCCGCGATGCCCTCGTCGATGCACAGGCGCTCCTGCTCCGTGCCCGGCGGGACGACGCGCAGCGTGCGTTCCAGCCAGGCCGCGACGGGCGAGGAGGGCGCCTCGAGCAGCGCCTCGCCGTCGGGGGAGGTGAGCGCCATGCACACGACGCCCCGGGTGCCGGCCTTTGCCGGCCAGACCCGCACGTCGCCGTGGCCGCAGGGCCGGAACACGCCCTCCACCAGCAACTCCCGCGAGAACGTCCAGGTCACGGGCGACGGGGAGCCCACGTGGAACGTGACGTGCACCGCGTACGGGTCCGACGGCAGGTACCGGAACACCGTCGGCACCTCGATGGTGTGTCCCGGAGAGAGCACCAGGCTCAGTTCCAGTTCTCGCTCGACCACGGTCAGTTCTGCCATGGAAACGCCCCTTCCCTGTGAAGCGGTGGCCACTCGTGGCAGATGCCGCGGCGGCCCGCACAGGAAGGGAGCGAGTACGGCCCCCGTCATTACGCGGATTCCGCGCACCGGTTGGGAAAGCCGCCCGGTGCGCACATTTTTGTTCCGTCATACCCGTTTCCGAGTCTTGCGCGGCGCGCCCGTCCGACGACCAACCGTCGCCGGGCGGACACAAGGAGCAGCGGACGGGCCACGGGTCCCGGTCGCCGTCTGGTAGAAGATGTGGACCACCACAAGCACGAGCACGGTAAGAGCCGACGACGGGACAGGGACTCAAGGGATCATGAACGCCCCCTCCAGCGGATCCGCCAGCGGCGGCCCCTCGGCCGGTTACTACGCGGACCCCTCCATCCCCGGCTACATCAGGTACTGGAACGGGTCGGCATGGGTGCCCGGGACGTCGCGTCCCGCACCGCAGGAGGGCGAGGTCCTCGCCCCGCCGCCGGGGGTCGTCGTGCCGCCCGCGGCCCCGGCGGGCCCCTCCGCCCCGCCGGTGGCCAGGGTCCCGGCGGTGGACGAGTCCGGCCCGGTCTTCCTGGACGAGGTGCCGCAGTCCGCGCCGGACTCCGGGTCCGCCGTGCCCCCGCCCTCCGTCCCCGAGCCCGTCTCCTGGCCCGAGCCGCAGTCCCGGCCGGAGGAGGGGACCGGGGCGGGGCAGGACCTCGCGCAGGAGGCCGGCCGGGTGCCGGAGCAGGCGGAGGCCCGGACGCCGGGGCAGGCGCAGGAGCAGCTCCACGGCCCGCCGTCCGGTGCCGCGTGGGGCGCCGACGCCTCGCGGCAGAGCGGCCTGGACGCCGGGTCCGGCCGCGTCTCGTGGGGTGCCGGGGCCGCCACCGCGGAACCCGGCCCCGCCCGGCAGGCCGCCCAGCCCGCCCCGTCCGCCCCGTCCGTCCCGGGGGCGGGGGCGCCCCACCCGGGAGCCCCGTCCGCCCCGGTCCCCGACCCCCATGCCCGGGCCGAGTCCGGGACCGCCCCCGCCGCGGCGGGCGGACCCGTCCAGGCGGCGCCCGCGCAGTCGAATCCGGCGCCGGGCCCGGCGCAGGGTGCGGCGCCGGGACCGTCCGCCGCCGTGCCGCACCAGGCCGCAGGCGGCCACCAGCCCCACGGCACGGGCCAGGGGGCGCCCGCCCCCTGGCCGCAGCAGCTCCAGCAGCTCGCCCGGCAGGAGCCGTCCGCCGCCGAACGGCCCGTCCCGTGGCGGCCGGTCGCCGAGGACCCGTTCGCCAGTGCGGCCGAGCCCGCCCGGCCGGCGGGCCTCGGCCGCCGGCTCGCCGCCCGGCTGCTGGACCTGGTCCTCGTCGGCGCGGTGGTGGGCGCGGTCGGCACCCCGCTGATCATGGCGTCGATCGCCCACATCGAGGACAAGATGCGGGCTGCCGAACTGACCGGGCAGACCGTCACGGTATGGCTGATCGACGGCACCACCGGCCCCTACCTGGGGATGCTCGTCGCCGCGCTGCTCGTCACCGGGCTGCTGTACGAGGCGCTGCCCACCGCGAAGTGGGGGCGCACGCCGGGCAAGAAGCTGTTCGGACTGCAGGTGCTCGACGTCGAGTCGCAGATGCCGCCCACCCTCGGCCGCTCGCTGCGGCGCTGGCTGGTCCACCAGCTCCTCGGCGCGCTCGTCGTCGGGGTCCTGGACGCGGCCTGGTGCCTGGTCGACAAGCCCTGGCGGCAGTGCTGGCACGACAAGGCGGGCCGCACCTTCGTGGCCGCGGACAGCTGACAAAGCGGCCCCGCCGGACAGGGCGGGGCCGCCCGGCCGGATCCCCCCATCGGCCCCCTCCCGGCGGCGTCCGGCCCGGCCCGGGGTTTGACTGGGCGCCATGAGCAGCGACGGCCCGACGCCCGGATCCGGTCCCCCGCCGGAGGACGACCCGTTCCGGAAACGTCCCTGGGAACCCGGGGAGCGGGCGCCCGGCTCCTCCCCGCAGGAGGGCCCGCCCGGCGGCCCGCCCCCGGGCGGGGAACAGACCCCGCCCCCGCCACCGCCTCCGGGCCCCTGGGGAGACCGGGGCCCGGGCGGGTACGGCGGCCCGGGCGGGTACGGCCCCGGCGGGTACGGCCCCGGCGGCCCCGGTGGGTACGGCCCCGGCGGCCCCGGCGGGTACGGCCCGGGCGGGTACGGCGACTTCGGCGGACCTCCGCTGCCGCCCGGCATGCCCCGGCCCGCCGGCAGCGGCTGGCGCCTCCTCGCCCGCGTCGTCGACAGCCTCCTGGTGGGCTTCGTCGGGAGCCTCGTCCTGTGGACGGTCCTCGGGTTCCCCGACTACGGGAGCGCGCCCGGCCTCCTGTACAGCGGCCTCGTCGCCCTCCTCTACCTGGTGTACGAGGGCGTGATGCTCTCGCGCGACGGTCAGACGGTCGGCAAGAAGTTGGTGAGGATCCGGGTGGCGATGCTGGCCGACGGGTCCTCACCACCGGCCTCGGCCGCCTGGCTGAGGGCGGGCGTGTACTCGCTGGGAGCCTGGGTCTGCTGCATCTTCTGGCTGCTGGACGTGTTGTGGCACCTGTGGGACAAGCCGTACCGGCAGTGCCTGCACGACAAGGCGGCCCGGACCGTGGTGGTCCCCACGGACTGAATCGCCCGCCGGGAGACCGAATACCACTGTCCCGTCACCCGTACGGCTGATTTACTCAAGGCATGAGTGGAAATCAGCCGCCCGGATACGGCTACCCGCAGGGCGGATCCGGCCAGGATCCGTACGGCCAGCAGAACCCGTACGGCCAGCAGCCCCAGCAGAACCCGTACGGCCAGCAGCCTCCCCAGCAGAACCCCTACGAGAGCGGCGGCTATGCCGCACCGGGCACCCCGCCCGCGGCCGGTGGAAACCCGTACGACCAGGGCCAGTACGCACAGGGCCAGTACGCCCAGGCGCCCTACGGTGCGCCCGGCGGCGCCCCGGCCGGCATGCCGCCGCTGGCCGAGTCCGGACAGCGCTTCCTCGCCCGGCTGATCGACACCGGCGTGCTGATCGCGTTCTTCGTGGTCGCGACCGCCCTGTTCGTGGACTTCGACGACGCGACCGCGATGTCCTTCTCGGGCAACATCATGGCCTCGCTCATGGGTTACGGCCTCTACTTCGTCTACGAGGGCGTGATGCTCTCGCGCGACGGACAGACGCTCGGCAAGAAGGCCATGAAGATCCGGGTGGCGATGCTGGCCGACGGCCGCGTCCCCGGCTCCGCCGGATGGATCCGGGCCGCGGTCTACGCCCTCCCCGGCGTGATCAGCTGCCTCGGTGTCATCTTCTGGCTGCTCAACTCGCTGTGGCACCTGTGGGACAAGCCCTACCAGCAGTGCCTGCACGACAAGGCCGCCAAGACCGTCGTCGTCAAGACCTCCTGACCCGGTACCGGGCAGCGGCAGGGCCCCGGGGCGGGAGGACCGCCCCGGGGCCCTGCGCGTGCCGGCGGCGGGTTCCGGCGGCCGTTCCGCCGGCCGGCCCGCCGCAGCCGTCGCGCTTCCTCCCCCTCCCCTCCCGTTGGCCGACAGTCGCTGCACCGTTCCACAGCCGGCCACATGATTGAGGAGAAGCGGGAACCACGGGGATCGGAGCGGACATGGCCGGCGGCTTCGTCGCACTTCCGGACGGCAGCGTCGTCGTGGCGCTCCACCTGCACAGACCCCACCACCGGGACTGGGACGGCTCCCGGGTGCGGGTGATCGTGCACGCGGCTAACAGGCAGCGGGCCCTGACCCGGCTGCGCAACCTGGGCTTCCGCTCCGTCCACCTGCGGGGCAACGCCGAACCGCCCACGTCCGACGAGATCACGGCGGTCCTGCACCACCCCGAGGGCCTGGTGTGGAGGCGTCCGGACGCGGCGGAGACCGACGGCTGGCAGGCGGTCCGGGCCCTGCGCCGCCTCTCCTGACACCCCCGCGCCCCCGCCCTCCCCGCGCCCCGCGCCCGCCCTCCCCGCGCCCGCCCTCCCCGCGCCCGCTCGCCCGCCCGCCCCGCCGGGCCGCGGCGGAAAACCGGGGGCGCCGCCGTACCGGGGACCGGCAGGATGGCGGGCATGGACGAGCAGGAGGCACCGCTGCGGTCGGTGGAGCAGCTGGTGGCGGCCGTGGGGCGCGGGGAGCGCCTGAAGTACCTCTTCTTCTGGGGGCACCGGCCGCAGCGCGACGGGAGCGCGGGCGCAGGCTGCCTGAGCCAGTGGTGGCCCGCCCCGTTCCGGGTGGACGGGACGGAGTACGCGACCGCCGAGCACTGGATGATGGCCGGCAAGGCGCGGCTCTTCGGCGACGACGGTGCGCTCGCCCGGGTGCTCGGGGCCGCGCATCCGGGGGAGGCCAAGGCGGCCGGGCGGACCGTGCGGGGGTTCGACGAACAGGTGTGGGTCGAGCGGCGGTTCGAGCTGGTGGTCCGCGGCAACGTGGAGAAGTTCCGCCAGAACCCGGGGATCGGGGCATTCCTGCTGGGCACGCGGCACCGGGTGCTGGTCGAGGCCAGTCCCGTCGACCGGGTCTGGGGGATCGGGCTCGCCGCCGACGACGAGCGGGCCCGGGACCCGGCGAGGTGGCGGGGGCCGAACCTGCTGGGGTTCGCCCTCATGGAGGCGCGCGCCCGGCTGACCGCCCCGGCCTGAGGCCGACCGTGCGGGCGGAGGGCCGTGCGACCGACCCACGGCCCGCGCCCCACGGCCCGCGCCCCACGGCCCACGCCCCACGGCCTCACGGCCCACCGCCTCACGGCTCACCGCCCACGGGCCTTCCGTCCGCCCGGCGCCCGGCGCCCGGCGCCCGGCGCCCGGTGTCCGTGGTCCGGGTCAGCCGGCCCGGACGACCGGCGTCCCGCTCAGCTCCACGCCCGCCCCGCGCAGCTCCTCCAGGGCCCGCTCGGTGGTCCCGGGCGCCACCCCCGCGGTCAGGTCCAGCAGCACGCGGGTGCGGAACCCCTCGCGGGCCGCGTCCAGCGCGGTGGCGCGCACGCAGTGGTCGGTGGCGATCCCGACGACGTCGACCTCCTCGACCCCGCGCGAGCGCAGCCACTCGGCGAGGCCCGTCCCGTTCTCCTCGGTGCCCTCGAAGCCGCTGTACGCGGCGGAGTGCGAGCCCTTGTCGAAGACCGCCTCCACGGCGCCGGAGCCCACCGCGGGCGCGAAGCCGGGGTGGAACTCGGCCCCCTCGGTGCCCGCCACGCAGTGCTCGGGCCAGGAGCGGACGAAGTCGGGTTCGGGGGAGAAGTGCTCCCCGGGGTCGACGTGGTGGTCGCGGGTGGCGACCACGTGGTCGTAGCCGGGGGCCGCCGCGCCGACCAGGTCGGTGATGCGGGCGGCGACGTCGGCCCCGCCTGCCACGGCCAGACTGCCGCCCTCGCAGAAGTCGTTCTGTACGTCCACGACGATCAGTGCCCGGTTCATGGTGAGCCTTTCGTGTCGAAATCGGATCGTGCCGGATCGTGCCGGACCATGTCGCACCGGGCCGGACCGCGTCGCGCCGGAGGGACGGGCGGCGCGGGCGGGCCGGCGCGCCCGCCGCCGGTGGTCAGGCCGTCTCGGTGGGCAGTACCGGTTCCCCCCGCGACAGCTGGGTGGCGGACAGCGGCAGCTGCGCCCGGGCCCGCACGTGCCGGTTCCGGGCGGCGTCCAGCGGCTCACGTCCCACCGTCTCACCGCGGACCACCAGCGGCACCAGCAGCTGCCGGTCGGCGAGGTCGTCGGGCACCGGCCCGCTGCCGACGACCTCGGCCTCGGCGACCCCGTGCTGGTCCAGCCGCCGCGCCGCCCACTTGCGCCCGCCCGTGCTGGCCTTGCCGCCCGCCGACCGCTTGGCCACCGGCACCAGCGGGGCGTCGGGGGAGTCGGAGGCGGCCCTGGCCACCAGCTTGTAGACCATCGAGGAGGTCGGGTGGCCGCTGCCGGTGACCAGCGAGGTGCCCACGCCGTAGGCGTCGACGGGGGCGGCGGCCAGCGAGGCGATCGCGTACTCGTCCAGGTCGCTGGTGACGGTGATCCTCGTGCCGTGCGCGCCCAGTTCGTCCAGCTGGCGGCGGACCCGGTGGGCCAGGAGCAGCAGGTCGCCGGAGTCGATGCGCACCGCGCCCAGCTCGGGGCCGGCGACCTCCACGGCGGTGCGCACGGCCTCGGTGAGGTCGTAGGTGTCGACCAGCAGGGTCGTGCCGCGGCCGAGGGAGTCGACCTGGGCGGTGAAGGCGTCCCGTTCCTCGTCGTGCAGGAGGGTGAAGGCGTGGGCGCTGGTGCCGACGGTGGGGATGCCGTAGCGGAAGCCGGCGGCCAGGTCGGAGGTGGAGGAGAAGCCGCCGACGTAGGCGGCCCGGGAGGCGGCGACCGCGGCCAGTTCGTGGGTGCGCCGGGCGCCCATCTCGATCAGCGGGCGGCCGCCGGCGGCCACGGCCATCCGGGAGGCCGCGGCGGCGATCGCGGAGTCGTGGTTGAGCACGGACAGGATCACGGTCTCCAGGAGCACCGCCTCGGCGAAGGTGCCCTCGACGCGCAGGACGGGGGAGCCGGGGAAGTACACCTCGCCCTCGGGGTAGCCGAGGATGTCGCCGCGGAAGCGGTAGCCGGCCAGCCAGTCCAGGGTGGGCCGGTCGACGACCCGCTGCCGTTCCAGGAAGGCCAGGGCCGCGTCGTCGAAGCGGAAGTTCTCCACCGCGTCCAGGACCCGTCCGGTGCCGGCGACCACCCCGTAGCGGCGGCCCTCGGGCAGGCGGCGGGTGAAGACCTCGAACACCGACCGGCGGTGCGCCGCTCCGCTGCGCAGGGCGGCCTGAACCATCGTCAGTTCGTAGTGGTCGGTGAACAGGGCCGTGGACGGCACGGTGACGGGGAGCCCGAGGGCGGAGCCGGTCTCGTGGGCCAGGCCGTCTGCTGCGGGAGTGCTCTTGCTGTCCATGGAGGGGATACTACCCCCCCATAGCGTCAAAGTGACGATTTCTGTTCGGGTAGGGGATCCGGTGCGCGACCCGCCGGGCCGGGGACCCGGATCGCCTCCCGAATCCGGCAGTGGCAGCATGGGGGGCGTGAGTGTCGCACCCGTGGAGATCGAGCGCCCCGAGGCCGGCGAGGCGCCGTCCTCCGACGTCCCCTGGATCACCCTCGTGCACAACGACCCGGTGAACCTGATGAGTTACGTCACCTACGTCTTCCGGACCTACTTCGGGTACCCGAAGGAGAAGGCCGAGAAGCTCATGCTGGACGTGCACCACAAGGGTCGCGCGGTGGTCTCCAGCGGCTCCCGCGAGGAGATGGAGCGGGACGTCCAGGCCATGCACGGCTACGGACTGTGGGCCACCCTGCAGCAGGACCGCTGACCGTCCGCCCGCCCCGCCCGGCAGGCCCCGCCCCGCACCCCCGTCCCGTCCGCACCCCGCCCGGCAGGCCCGCCCGCCGGATTCCCGCAACCGCCCCCGCACCAGGGAGAGTCACAGGCCCCATGGCCGGATACTTCGAAGCCGCCCCCGACGGAGCCGCCGTGATCGCCCTGGACGAGGTGGAGGTCTCCATCCTGCGCAGCCTCGCCGTCCAGCTGCTGGAGCTGATCGGGCCGGGCCGGGAGCACGAGGAGGGCGCCGATCCGCTGGCGGCGCTCTTTGCCGAGGGGCCGAGCAGCCCGCCGTCCGACCCGGCGCTGGCCCGCCTCTTCCCGGACGCGTACGTCGACCCGCAGGCCGGTGACGCCGCCGGCCGCGAGGCGCGGGAGGCGTCCGCGGAGTTCCGCCGCTACACCGAGAACGACCTGCGGGCGCGCAAGCGCGAGGACGCGCTGGCCGTGGTCCGGGACCTGGACGGGCTGGAGCCGTCCGGGGGCGGCGCGGTCCTGCGGGTGGCCGGGGACGACGCGCGGCACTGGCTCGGCACCCTCAACGACCTCCGGCTGACCATCGGCTCCCGGCTCGGGGTGACCGAGGACGACGAAGAGCTGTACCGGCTGCCGGACACCGACCCCCGCAAGCCCCTGGTGATGGCCTACCTGTGGCTGGGCGGCCTCCAGGAGAGCCTGCTGGAGACCCTGATGTGACCACGTTGTGGTCACAAGGTGTTCATGGTGTGACGCCGGGGTGATCTCGTGGTGACCTCGATTTGAGGTTACTTTGAGCTACTGACTCGTAGTCGGAAAGCGGTTTCCCTGTTTCGGATAACGGTCACACCCCGTTGAGCTGCGGTTTTCCGGAGGTTCGGAGCTCGGTTTTTATTGCGTGCTACACGCATCGGTCGCCATCGGTAGCTCTCAGTGGTAGGAATTCCCGAACCCGATTCCGGCCCTTTGTGTTCGGTTCTCAAACAGTGGCGCTCGACCGTCCGACGCAACCGACTCCAGCTGCTCGTGCAGCGTGCGATCCAGAGGACTCCATGGCTTCGATCGACTCATTCACCGCAAGCGTCGAAAGCACCGTCAACGGCTTCTTCGACCCCGCCTCGACCTTCATGACGGGCTTGATCTTCGCCGAGGTCACCGTCTTCGGCGTGAGCTTCCCGTGGATCGTCGCCTGGCTGGTGGTCGCGGGTGCGGTGTTCTCCCTCGTCTTCGGCTTCGTCCAGGTCCACAAGATCAAGCTTGCCGCCGACCTGGTGCGGGGCAAGCACGACGAGGGAGGCCCGGGCGAGGTCAACCACTTTCAGGCGCTCACCTCGGCGGTCTCCGGGACCGTCGGACTGGGCAACATCGCCGGTGTGGCCGTCGCGGTCACCATCGGCGGCCCCGGGGCCACGTTCTGGATGATCCTGTGCGGCCTGCTCGGCATGGCCACCAAGTTCGTCGAATGCACCCTGGGCGTGAAGTACCGCGAGGAGCACGAGGACGGCACCGTCTCCGGCGGGCCCATGCACTACCTGCGCAAGGGCCTGGCCGAGCGGGGCCTGGGCGGCCTCGGCAAGGTCCTCGCCGTGCTCGCCTCCGTCTGCCTGCTGTTCTTCGGCCTGTTCGGCGGCAACATGTTCCAGTCGAACCAGAGCTACGCCCTGCTGAAGTCGGTCACCGGCGGCGACAACGGCCTGCTCGGCTCGTCCGCCGGCGCCCTGGGCTTCGGCCTGCTGATCGCGGCGTTCGCCGCCCTGGTGCTGATCGGCGGCATGCGCTCGATCGGCCAGGTCACCAGCCGCCTCGTCCCGGCCATGGCCGGGGTCTACATCGTCGCCTGCCTCGTCGTCATCCTGGTGAACATCACGCACCTGCCCGCGGCCTTCGCCGAGATCGTCGAGGGCGCCTTCGCCCCCCGGGGCGTGGCCGGCGGCATGATCGGCGTGCTCATCATCGGCTTCCAGCGCGCCGCCTTCTCCAACGAGGCCGGCCTGGGCTCGGCGCCCATCGCGCACTCCGCCGTGAAGACCCGGCACCCGGTCACCGAGGGACTGGTGTCCATGCTGGAGCCGTTCATCGACACCGTCGTCATCTGCACGATGACCGCGCTGACCATCGTCATCGCCTCCACCCCCAGCTGGCACAAGGCCCGCGAGGTCGCGGCCGAGACCGGTGCCTCCCCGGAGGGCGTGACCCTCACCTCGGACGCCTTCGCCACCGTGATGCCCTGGTTCCCCTACGTCCTGACCGTCGCGGTGCTGCTGTTCGCCTTCTCGACGATCATCACCTGGGGCTACTACGGCCTGAAGGCGTGGACCCACCTCTTCGGCCGCAGCCGGGCCAGCGAGACGACCTTCAAGGTCGTCTACTGCCTCTTCACCGTCCTCGGTGCGATGCTCACCCTCGGCGCCCTGCTCAACCTCGCCGACGCGGTGCTCTTCGCCCTCGCGGTCGTCAACATCGTCGGCCTCTACCTGCTCGCCCCGGTGGTCAAGAAGGAACTCGCCTCCTTCCTCGCCCACCTGCGGCACAAGGAGGCCCGGCGAAAGGACGCCCCGCAGGAGGCCCCGGAGCCCGAGGCCGTCTGAGCCGGCTCGCGGACGACTTCCCCGCCCGCCCCGCGGGCGCGGCCCAGGAGGCCCCCGGACACGTCCGGGGGCCTCCTGCTTATGCTCTCCCTCATGCTGACCATCACCCGGGCCCTGCACGACCAGATCGTCGCCCACTCGCGGGCGGACCACCCCGACGAGGCCTGCGGAGTGATCGCGGGCCCGGCCGGCACCGGCCGCCCCGAGCGCTTCGTCCCCATGCTGAACGCGGCCCGCTCGCCCACGTTCTACGAGTTCGACTCCACCGACCTGCTCAAGCTCTACCGCGAGATGGACGACCGCGACGAGGAACCCGTCGTGATCTACCACTCGCACACCGCCACCGAGGCCTACCCCTCGCGCACCGACGTCTCCTACGCCAACGAGCCCGGAGCGCACTACGTGCTCGTCTCCACCGCCGACTGCGGCAACGGCGAGGGCCCCTTCCAGTTCCGCTCGTTCCGCATTGTGGACGGCGAGATCACCGAGGAAGAGGTCGAAATCGTGGAGTCCTACGGCTGAACGGACCGGCGTCCGCACGGCCGTCCGCATACTGGGACGGCCGTCCCGGCCGTTCACCGGGAATCGTTACGATGAGCCCATGGTTTCCTACGACGTGAGCAACGACAGCCGGAGCACCCTGCTCGTGGCGCGGCTGCACGTCGACCTGTGCCGGCTCGCCAGCGCCATGTAGCGCCGGGCCGCGCTGCCCGATCGAGCAGCAGCCGCGCGGCTCCGCCGCACCCGTCGATCGCGCACCACCACGACCGCACCGCGCGCCGGAAACGCCGCTCGTCGTACCCGCCCGCCCACCACTCCACAGGAGCCCACGCCATGGCCATCGAGGTCCGCATCCCGACGATCCTCCGCACCTACACCGACGGGCAGAAGGCCGTCGAGGGCAGCGGCTCCACCCTCGAGGAGCTCATCGCCGACCTCGAGAGCCGCCACGCCGGCATCCGCGAGCGCATCGTCGACGGCGACCAGCTGCGCCGCTTCGTCAACGTCTACCTCAACGACGAGGACGTCCGCTTCCTCAACGGCATCAACACCGAGCTCTCCGACGGCGACAGCGTCACCATCCTCCCCGCCGTGGCGGGCGGCTCGCTCTGATGCGGTACGACAGCCCGCTCGCCGCGGTCGGCAACACCCCGCTGGTCCGCCTGCCCAGGCTCTCGCCCTCCGAGGACGTGAGGCTGTGGGCCAAGCTGGAGGACCGCAACCCGACCGGCTCGATCAAGGACCGCCCGGCCCTGCACATGATCGAGCAGGCCGAGGCGGAGGGCCGGCTCACCCCCGGCTGCACCATCCTCGAGCCGACCAGCGGCAACACCGGGATCTCCCTCGCGATGGCGGCCAGGCTCAAGGGCTACCGCATCGTGTGCGTCATGCCGGAGAACACCTCCGAGGAGCGGCGCCAGCTCCTCGCCATGTGGGGTGCGGAGATCGTCTCCTCCCCCGCGGCCGGCGGCTCCAACACCGCGGTGCGCGTCGCCAAGGAGCTGTCGGAGCAGAACCCGGACTGGGTGATGCTCTACCAGTACGGCAACCCCGGCAACGCCGCGGCCCACTACAACGGCACCGGCCCGGAGATCCTGGCCGACCTGCCCACCATCACCCACTTCGTGGCGGGCCTGGGCACCACCGGCACCCTGATGGGCGTGGGCCGCTACCTGCGCGAGAAGGTCCCCGGTATCACCGTCGTCGCCGCCGAACCGCGCTACGACGACCTCGTCTACGGCCTGCGCAACCTCGACGAGGGCTTCGTCCCCGAGCTGTACGACGAGAGCGTGCTCTCCACCCGCTTCTCGGTCGGCTCCGAGGACGCCGTCCGGCGCACCCGCGAACTCCTGCAGCAGGAGGGCATCTTCGCGGGCGTCTCCACCGGCGCCGCCCTGCACGCCGCCATCGGCGTCGGCAACAAGGCGGTCAGGGCCGGCGAGAGCGCCGACATCGTCTTCGTCGTCGCCGACGGCGGCTGGAAGTACCTGTCCACCGGCATCTACACGGCCGAGAGCACCGAGGCGGCCGTCGCCGCCCTCCAGGGACAGCTCTGGGCCTGAGGCCCGACGGGACCGCCCGCGGGGCCGTCCGCACACCGCCCGCCCGGCGTCCGCGCCGGACGGAACGGCGCGGACGGCCCCGCGGCCTTTCCGGCCCCGCGGCCTTTCCGGCCTCGCGTCCCCGCCCCCTTCCGGGCCCCGTGCCCTGCCCCTTCCCGGGCCCCGCGCGCCCTCCGTCCCCCTGCCTTTTCCGGCGGCCCCGCGGGCGCCGCGCCGCCCCCCGGCGCCCGCGCCGCACCCCGCGCCCCCGCAGCCCGCCCGTACTGGTGATTCCAACCACAACAGGCCTCCCGGGCAGAGGCAGTGCCCGCGCCCAGCCTTACTCTCGTCAGACAATGGCGGCACGCACCCACCGCCATCGACGGACCCGGCCTCCGAGCCCGAAGTGGCCGCCCGGCCCCCGCCCCGCGGACCCGGGCACCGGCGGCGCGCCCGAGGACGTGCCGCTGCCGGGGTGTGCGTCCCCTGTCCGCTCCCACCGCATGACCCCCGGACCCACCCCTGGAGGTTCCTGCACATGAAGCTCACCGTCGTCGGCTGCTCGGGGTCGTTCCCCTCCGCGGACTCGGCCTGCTCGAGCTACCTCGTAGAGGCCGACGGCTTTCGGATGCTGCTCGACATGGGCAACGGCGCCCTCGGCGAACTGCAGCGACACTGCGGTCTGTACGACCTCGACGCGGTGGTCCTCAGCCACCTGCACGCGGACCACTGCATCGACATGTGCAACTACTGGGTCGTCCGCTACTACCCGCCGGACAGGGCCATCGGCCCGCGCCTGCCGGTCTACGGCCCCGAGGGCACCGAGCAGCGGCTGGCCACCGCCTACGGCGGCGACCTGCCGTCGGACAAGGCGATGAGCGAGGTCTTCGACTTCCGCACCCTCACCCCCGGCCGCTTCCGGATCGGGCCGTTCACGGTGGAGGCCGACCTGGTCAGCCACCCGGTGGAGGCGTTCGGCCTGCGCGTGGAGCACGGCGGCCGGACGCTGACCTACTCCGGGGACACCGGCCCGTGCGAGGCGCTGGACGTCCTCGCCCGCGACGCCGACCTGTTCCTGTGCGAGGCCTCCTTCACCCACGGCAAGGAGGACATCCCCGACCTGCACCTGAACGGCCGTGAGGCCGGGCAGGCCGCCGAGCGCGCCGGGGCCTCCCGCCTGGTCCTCACCCACATCCCGCCGTGGACCGACCCGAAGACGGCCGAGCGCGACGCGAGGACGGCCTACGCCGGCCCGCTGGAGCTGGCCAGGGCCGGCGCGGTGTACGAGGTGTAGTCCGCGGCCCGCGCACCCGGCGTCCGCACCCGCGCGCCCCGCGGGAACTTCTGTTCGAAAAATGTCACCACTCGCGAAGTTGTCCGAACGCTGGGTTAACGTGTTCATACGGGCCGATAGGCCGCAGAACAGGAGTTACGGACATGGCCAGCAAGGCTGAGAAGATCGTCGCCGGCCTCGGGGGCCTCGACAACATCGTCGAGGTCGAGGGCTGCGTCACCCGCCTGCGCACCGAGGTCGACGACGTCTCCAAGGTCGACGAGACCGCGCTCAAGGCAGCCGGAGCCCACGGCGTCGTCAAGATGGGCAAAGCCGTCCAGGTCGTCGTCGGCGCCGACGCCGACCCCGTGGCCACCGCCATCGCGAAGATGAGGTGAGCGGCCCCGACCCGGCCCCGGCCCGGCCCCGACCCGGCCCCGGCCCGCCCGGCCCCGCACCGGGCGGGCCGGGGCCGCGACGATTCCCGGGACCGGCCGCGCCCCCGATAGGGTCGGGGCATGTCTTCGAACGATGCCGTGCGCGGCGACGGCCGCACCCCCGGACAGCTCCGCCCCGTCACCGTCGAACGAGGATGGAGCAAGCACGCCGAGGGCTCCGTCCTCGTCTCCTTCGGCGACACCCGCGTCCTGTGCACCGCCAGCGTCACCGAGGGCGTCCCGCGCTGGCGCAAGGGCAGCGGCGAGGGCTGGGTCACCGCCGAGTACTCCATGCTCCCCCGCGCCACCAACACCCGCGGCGACCGCGAGTCCGTCCGCGGCCGCATCGGCGGCCGCACCCACGAGATCAGCCGCCTCATCGGCCGCTCGCTGCGCGCCGTCATCGACTACAAGGCCCTCGGCGAGAACACCGTCGTCCTCGACTGCGACGTCCTCCAGGCCGACGGCGGCACCCGCACCGCCGCCATCACCGGCGCCTACGTCGCCCTCGCCGACGCCGTCGCCTGGGCGCAGCGCAACAAGCTCGTCAGGCCCAAGGCCCAGCCGCTGACCGGCACCGTCTCCGCCGTCAGCGTCGGCATCGTCGGCGGCGTCCCCATGCTCGACCTCGCCTACGAGGAGGACGTGCGCGCCGAGACCGACATGAACGTCGTCTGCACCGGCGACGGCCGCTTCGTCGAGGTCCAGGGCACCGCCGAGGGGCAGCCCTTCGACCGCGCCGAGCTCGACGCCCTCCTCGACCTCGCCGTCACCGGCTGCACCGAGCTCGCCCTCGCGCAGCGCACCGCCCTGGAGCAGGAGCTCCCCGCGTGAGCGCCCCCGACGTGAGCGCCCCCCGCCTGGTCCTGGCCACCCGCAACCGGCACAAGGTCGGCGAGCTGCACGCCATCCTCGCCGACGCCGGCCTGGAGCTCGACATCGTCGGCGCCGACGCCTACCCCGAGGTCCCCGACGTCAAGGAGACCGGCGTCACCTTCGCCGAGAACGCCCTGCTCAAGGCACACGCCCTGGCGAAGGCCACCGGCCTGCCCGCCGTCGCCGACGACTCCGGCCTGTGCGTCGACGTCCTCGGCGGCGCCCCCGGCATCTTCTCCGCCCGCTGGTCCGGCCGGCACGGTGACGACCGCGCCAACCTCGACCTGCTGCTCGCCCAGCTCGCGGACATCGCCGACCCCCACCGCGGCGCCCACTTCGCCTGCGCCGCAGCCCTCGCCCTCCCCGACGGCCGCGAGCACGTCGTCGAGGGACGGCTGCGGGGGACGCTCCGCCACACCCCGGCCGGCCGGGGCGGCTTCGGCTACGACCCGATCCTCCAGCCGGACGGCGAGACCCGCACCTGCGCCGAGCTGACCCCGGACGAGAAGAACGCCATCAGCCACCGCGGCAAGGCCTTCCGCGCCCTCGCCCCCATCCTCCGGGCCCACCTGGGCTGAGCCCCGGGCACGGGAAAGGGCGTGGCGCCGTCACCGGTGCCACGCCCTCGGCGTAGGCCTGGCGGGATTCGAACCCGCGACACACCGCCCCTAAAACGGTTCCCTCTAGCCACTGGGGTACAGGCCCGCACCAACCTTACTGCGAGGTGTCTTCGTCGCGCCAAGAAGCGGCCGCGGACCGCTGCGGAATCGAATGGCTTCTCGTCTGGCTGTGGCAGGAGGGGCAGAGGTATCTCAGGTTGCCCTGCGTGTTGTTGAGCCTGTTGCCGTCGATGTGATCGATCTCGTGGACAAGCCGTTTCCCCTGCCAGCTCTCGCCGAGGCCGCATTGGGCGCACCGTCGCTCCACACCGCGTTCGTCGAGGGCGCGCCGCAACAGGGCGTGCTTCTCCCGGTGGGAGCCGGATGGACGGCGTGTCAGGATCTCGTCCGCGCTCTTTCGGCGGGGTGACGGCCGGCCGTGGTTGTGGCCCTGGCCCGTGAAGTGGTCGGCGCGGATCCCGTGGGCCGACATGTCCGCCGCGATCCGTCTGCGAGAGGAGCCGTTGTCCTTCATGCCGAGGGCGGCGAGGACACCGGCGATGCTGCGGGATCTCGCGACGGCGTCGGCCAGTTCGTCCGCAGGAAGCAGGCCGCCGCGAGGGACGAAATGGGAGGTGTCGATGCCGTAGTGGTTCAGCCGCCTCTTCAGGTAGTACTGCTGCTCGCTGGTGGGGGGCGTACCGAGGCGGTGCATCATGTCGACGAGATCGGTGGAGTTCGCGGCCGCTTCGGTGAGCAGATCACGCGTGTAGCGCTTCTTCTCCGGCATCCGGACTCCCCCCTCGACAGTGCTGCGGCGCGCGGCCGCGGTAGGTGTCCGTGACGGAGTGACAGTTGGGACACAGGAAGCGCAGATTCTCCGGCCGGTTGTCCCACCAGTCACCATTGACGTGGTCGACTTCCAGCCGTAGCGGCACCCCGTACCACTCGGTGCCGGTACCGCATCCGGCGCAGATTTCAGCACGCCCGTGTGCTTTCAGGGCCTTGCGCAGGCGGCTCGGGCGCGCCCGCCCCTGCTCCGGATCGGAGAGGACGAGCAGCGGACGGTGCGTCTTCGGAGAGCCGCCGGTGCCCCCGTGCTCGAAGTGGGAGGTGTCGATCCCCAGTGTCCTGATCCGCCGGCCGATGTGCGCCTGGTTGCCGCCCACAGGGCTGATGCCCAGTTTCCGAACGACTTCGTTCACGCTGCGGGAGCAGCGGACGATCTCGCGAAGCCGCTCCTCCGTGTGCCGCACGCCCTCCTGCCGGAAGTGCGACGTGTCGATGCCGTGGGTGCGTACCAACTTCCTTGCGTACCTTCGGCTTCCTGCGGTGGGTACGCCTCCCGCTGCCCGGACGAGGTCGGAGTAGCACATCGACCGGGCGGCGGCCTCGGTGAGGAGTTCGCGGGTGTACTTGGCCGGCATGGGACCCCCGTTCAGTGTTCGCACTGGAGAACGAGCGAGGGGGTGCCGGGTCACGCGTTCCTCCCCGCGCCGGCCGGCGGGCGGGCGCGGGGAGGGACGGCGCGGGTCAGAGGGAGAGGTCGCGGATGAGCTTGGCCACGTGGCCGGTGGCCCGGACGTTGTACAGGGCGCGCTCCACCGTGCCGTCGGGGCCGATGACGAAGGTGGAGCGGATGACGCCGGTGACGGTCCGCCCGTACATGGTCTTCTCGCCGAAGGCCCCGTACGCGGTGAGGACCTCCTTGTCCGGGTCGGACAGCAGGGTGATGCCCAGGTTCTCCTTCTCGCGGAACTTCGCGAGTTTCTCCGGCTTGTCCGGGGAGACGCCGACGACGTCGTAGCCGGCGTCCGCCAGCAGGGCGAGGTTGTCGGTGAAGTCGCACGCCTGCTTGGTGCAGCCGGGGGTAAGAGCGGCGGGGTAGAAGTAGAGGACGACCCGGCGCCCCTTGTGGTCGGAGAGCGAGTGCTGCGCTCCGTCGGCGTCGGGGAGGGTGAAGGCCGGCGCGGGATCGCCGGGCTGCAGTCGCTCGCTCATGGGTGGGCTCCTCGCATATCGCGCTGTGGCGTACGGCACGAGGGTAGTGCGCCGGCGGTGCGGGGTGCCGCCGGGCGGTGGCGCGGCGGGGCTGACAGACTGTTCATCACGTATCCGGTCGATGTTACGGAGGCAGTGCAGTGTCGGAAGGCAGGACGCCTGCGCAGATCGAGGCGGACATCAACCGCAGGCGGCAGGAACTGGCCGCGACGCTGGACGAGATCGCCGTGCGGGTGCACCCGAAGACGGTCGCCGCCGACGTGCGGGTGAAGGTGGCCGACGCGGTGGACCGCACGGCGGGCCGGGCGTACGTGGCGGCCAACCGTGTGGTGTCCGACGTCCGGGGGCGGATGGTGACGGAGGACGGCGAGCCGAGGATGGACCGGATCGTCCCGGTCGCCGTGGCGCTGGTGGTCGTGGTCGGCCTGGCGGGGATCGCCATGAACCGCCGCAGGCGGTAGCGGCCGGCGGCGGCGCCTTCGGCGCGGAGTGCGGCGGATGCCCGCCCTGGGGGCCACATGCCTTCCCGGGGCGGGTAACGTCGTGGCGTGAGCTCGAGACAGTCCCAGGAAACCCACGACAAGCTGCCCATCCGGATGCTGCACGACCGCGTGCTGGTGCGGACCGACATCCCGGAGGGCGAACGCCGCTCGACGGGCGGCATCCTCATTCCCGCGACGGCCGCCGTCGGCAAGAGGCTGGCGTGGGCCGAGGTGGTGGCGGTCGGCCAGAACGTCCGGACGGTGGAGCCCGGCGACCGTGTGCTGTTCGATCCCGAGGACCGGGCGGAGGTCGAGGTCCGCGGGGTGGACTACGTGCTGATGCGCGAGCGGGACCTGCACGCGGTGGCCGCCGGCAGGCTGGAGGACGCGGAGGGCACGACCGGCCTGTACCTGTAGGGATCGGACCTGCGAGCCGGACCCGGCGAGCCGGATCGATCCGGCTCGCCGGGTCCGGCTCGCCGGGGCTTCGGACGTGGCCCGGTGGGCGGGTTCCCGGCGAGCGACCCCCAGGCCCTCGACGAGCGGCCCCCGCCGGACGGCCCCGGCCCCCGGACGGCCCCGGCCCCCCGGGCGGCCCGCGGTGGTCAGGCCACCGCGGCGCCGTAGGGCTCGGCCAGGGTGCCGACGTCGGTGCCGCCGCTTCCGCCGTCGGCCCCGGAGACGTCCCCGCCCGGGTCGCCGCCCGGGCCGCCGTCCCCGCCTGTGCCGCCTCCGGGCCGGCCGCCGGTGCTTCCGCCGTTGTCCGCGTCGCCGTCGGCGCCCCCGGGGTCTCCGGGCCAGGGGGGCACGGGGATGCTGGGCCAGTCGCTGGGCGTGCCCGGGTCCTCCGGTTCCTCCGGCTCGGTGCCGGGGTCGGTGGGCTCGGTGGGGGTGTCGATGGGCTCGGTCTCGGTCGGGGAGCTGCTGCCCGAGGGGGAGGGGGTGCCGGAGGGCGCCTCGGTGGGGCCGGACACGACGTCGAGGTCGAAGTCCTCGACCGGTTCGCCGCGCAGGGCCTCGGTCATGTACCCGGCCCAGATCTGGGCCGGGTAGCCGCCTCCGTTGATCCGGGCCAGTCCGGTGGCGCCGTAGAGGGACTTGTGGGAGCCGTCGGGGTCCTGGCCCATGATCGATACGACGGTGGCCAGTTGGGGGGTGTAGCCGGCGAACCAGGCGGCGGTGTCCTCCTCCGCGGTGCCGGTCTTGCCCGCGGCGGGGCGGCCGAGCGCCTGGGCGGCGGCGCCGGTGCCGCCGGCGCCGGAGACCACCGAGCGCAGGACGGAGGTGGTGGTGTCGGCGGCCTTGCGGCTGACCGCCTGCCGGGGCTCGTGCTCGGGCAGGTCCAGTTCCTCGTCGCCGCGGGTGACCTTCTGCACCATCCAGGTCTCGGTGTGCTCCCCGTGGTTGGCCAGGGCGGCGTAGGCCCCCGCCATGTCGGTGACGCTGGCGCCCGCGACGCCCAGGGGGACGGAGGAGACGGGTGCCAGGTCCGGGGTGTCCTCGGGGAGGCCGAGGGCGACGGCGGTGTCCACGACCTTGTCCGGGCCCACGTCCTGGCCCATCTGGGCGAAGACGGTGTTGACGGACTTGTTGGCGGCCTCGGTGACGGTGATGTTGCCGTAGGAGCGGTTGTCCTGGTTCTCCGTGACGTACCCGCCGGGCTGCACCGGGCGCTTGTTCGTCCCGTCGTAGACGGTGTTGGGGGTGATCGGGCGCCCGTCCTGGGTGGTGGAGCCGTTGTGGACGGCGGCGGCGAGGACGAACGGCTTGAAGGTGGAGCCGACCTGGTAGTCGTGGCGGGTGGCGTTGTTGACGTACTGCTCGGTGAAGTCGCGGCCGCCGTACATGGCGACGACCTTGCCGGTGGCGGGGTCGACGGACGCGGCGCCGGCCCGCACGTAGGAGTCGACCTTGCGGGCCTTCGGGTCGAGCTTGTCCAGCAGAACGTCCTCGACGGTCTCGACCAGGGCCTCGTTCTTCTTCCGGTCGATGGTGGTGGTGATCCGGAAGCCGCCGGACTCCAGGGTCTGCTCGTCGAGGATGCCGTGCTCGAACATGTAGGCGTTGACGGCCTCGACGAGGTAGCCGCGCTGCCCGGACATGCTGGAGGAGGCCCTGTTCCGGCGCGGTTCGGGGAACTCCATCGCCTCGCGTTCGGACTGCTCCAGCCAGCCCTCCTTGACCATGCCGTCCAGGGCGTAGTTCCAGCGGGCGACCGCCTTGTCCTTGTTCTGGGGGTTGGCCACCACGTCGTAGGCGCTGGGCTGCTGGAGCAGGGAGGCCAGGTAGGCGCCCTCGGCGGTGGTCAGCTCGGCGGCGTCCTTGCCGTAGTAGGCGTGGGCGGCGGCCTGGATGCCGTAGGAGCGGCGGCCGAAGTAGCTGGTGTTGAGGTAGCCCTCGAGGATCTCGTCCTTGGTCTCGCGCCGGTCCAGTTTGACGGCGATGAACAGCTCCTGGACCTTGCGGGCGACGGTCTGCTCCTGGCCGAGGTAGTAGTTCTTCACGTACTGCTGGGTGATGGTGGAGCCGCCCTGGCGGCCCTTGCCGGTGACGGTGTTCCACGCGGCGCGCACCAGGGCGCCGGGGTCGATCGCGGCCTCGGTGTAGAAGTCGCGGTCCTCGGCGGCGAGCACGGCGTGCTGCGCCTCGAGGGAGACCTGGTCGAGGCGGACGTTCTCCCGGTTGTACGTGCCGGTGCGGGCGAGCTGGGAGCCGTCGGAGTACAGGTAGACGTTGCCCTGGGCGACCGCGGACGCGTTGGCCGAGGGGATGTCGACCAGGAGGTAGCCGGCGAACACGGCGCCGAGGCCGAGGAGCAGGACGCAGGTCAGGGTGCCGAGGACCGCGCGCCAGGAGGGCAGGAGGCGCCGCAGCCCGCGGCGCCGGGGGGGCGGGTGCTGCTCCTCCGGGGTGTCCGGTCCGTCCGCCTCGTTGCGTGCCACGCTGTTCTCCGACCCGTCGCTCATGCTGCTACCGACTCTCCGGCGGCCTCGTGCGTTGTATCCTCATCGCCTTTTGCCCCGCTCATGGACACTTTCGCATCACCGTTCCGTCTCGTACCCGCTGTGCGCGTCCATGACGTGGTGGCGACGGCCGAACGGGGGGCTTCTTCGTCTCTTCCGGAGTGTCCTTCCCCCGATTCGGCGGATCACGGCCGGACGGCCCGGGCAGCCGTCCCCGGCCCTCCCGTCCCCGGGCCCACGGGGCCGGGAGGGCGGGCCCTTCGCGGGAGCGGATTTGTTTGGCATCGGCCGCACGGGAAACGCGTTGGTCGAACAAACCGTGAAGGAACGTCAGGGAAGAGGTAACCGTTCATGGGAATCATCGCTTGGATCCTCATCGGCCTGCTCGCCGGCGCCATCGCCAAGGCCCTGATGCCGGGTAACGATCCCGGCGGCATCATCGTCACCATGCTCATCGGCATCGTCGGCGGCCTGCTCGGCGGCTGGCTCGGCAAGGTGATATTCGGTGTCGACTCGATCGACGGCTTCTTCGACCTGTCGACGTGGATCGCGGCGATCATCGGTTCGGTCATCGTGCTGGCGGTCTACCGAATGATCGCCGGCCGACGCGCTCATGCCTGACCCGGACGCCCGCCCGTCCCGGTGCCGTTCCGGCGGCCGGGCACCGGGCGCCGTGAGACCGCCCCGCCCCTCCAGGGACGGGGCGGTTCCACGTGTCCACGTCGTTCCCGGCGGCGCGGGCGCCTCAGGTGACGACGGGCGCCGGGGGCCGCAGCCGGTCGAGGTCGACGACCTCGGCCATCCGCCGGTAGCCGGCGTCGCTGGGGTGCAGGTGGTCGCCGCTGTCGTACGCGGGCAGCAGCCGGTTGGTGCGGTTCGGGTCGCGCAGCGCCAGGTCGAAGTCCACGACCGCGTCGAAGACCTGCTCGTTGCGGATCTGCCGGTTGACCTCCTGGCGCACGGCCTCCAGCCGCGGGGTGAAGCCCCGGTGGCCCCCGAAGGGGGTGAGGGTGGCGCCGACGACGCGCAGGCCGCGCTCGTGGGCCAGGGCGGTGATCTCCCGCAGTCCCCCGACGATCGCGTCGGGGTCGGTCTGGTGCGGGACCTTGAGGATGTCGTTGATGCCCAGCTCGACGACCAGGGTGGCCGCGCCGGTGCGGGACAGGGCGTCGGACTCCAGCCGGTTGAGGCCGCTGACGCCGTTGCCCGGGGAGCGCGGGGGCGCGTCGCTGAGGATCCGGTTGCCGCTGATGCCCTGGTTGAGCACGCCCATGCGGGGCGCGTCCTTCTCCTGGAGCAGCCGGGCGGCCAGGAAGTCGGTCCAGCGGTGGTTGGCGCCCGCGGTGGAGGTGATGCCGTCGGTGATGGAGTCGCCGAGGACGACGACCGCGCCCTCCGCGTCGCGGCTCCACACGTCCACGGCGGTGACGTAGCGCCAGTACGGGCTCTGCTCGGTGAACGCCGTGCCGGTGGTGTCGGCGGCGTGGTCGCCGTGGGCCAGGTAGGACGTCTGCCGGGCGAACGGGTGGTAGGTCACCGGGCCCGACGGGGTGGGCGAGTAGGTGGTGACCAGCAGGTCGGCCGAGTCCGGCACGTCGATCCGGACCGGGTCCGAGACGGCGGTCTCCCCGGCCGGGAGGGTGACGGTCGCCTTGTTGCCGAAGGTCAGCCTGCGCATGGTGCCGGCCGCGGGGACCGGGCTGCTCGGCGCGGAGGCCACGGCCACCGTGGCGCGGCTGATCACCAGCGGCAGCGCGCCGTACTGGTTGGACAGGTGGATCCGGGCCGAGGAGCCGCCGACGCTGACGTGCACCACGTTGCGTATGGACATGTCCGGGTAGCCGTCGTCGGTGTTCGGTTCGGCGGAGACGGCCGAGGCGGACCAGGTGCCCGTCCAGGCGCCGCTGGAGGCCTGCTCGGCCGGCGGGCGCTTCGCGCCGTTGGCGGAGTGCAGCCGCCCCCCGGGGCCGTCGGTGCCGACGAGGGCGAGGGTGGTGACGAGGATCACCGCCGAGACGAGAGCGGCGAGCAGGGCATAACCCGCTTTCCTGGCCATGCGGTGCTTCTTCCCCTCGAACGGACGTGGCCGGAACGGCGCCGGCGTGCGTGGCATGGGTCGTACCGGCTGTCCCCGGTCCCTGCTCCATGATCCCATGGGTCTGCGGGGGAGGTCCGGGGGCGTGGAGCGCGCCCCGGGCGGCCGAGTACTTCCCACGTACTGGTTCGGACGCAGGCGCAGGCCGGTTCGTTCCGGGGAACAGGTGTGGCGTGGACAATACGCGGGTTGGGCGGACGGGCCGGGCACGGCCGGCGGGGCCCACGGGAGACGCTTGCGGGGCCGACCGGGTGACGGGAGGTCGGGTGTGAGAGCCGACCGGGTGACGGGGAGTCGGACGGGGGGCCGGGCTGCGGACGCCGGTGCCGGCGCGGCGCCGGGGCCGTTCCGCCCGGGCGGCGACGCGGCGGACGAGGAGCGGCGGCGCGGGGTGCGCCGGATGAAGGCGATCGCCACCGGGCTGTTCCTCCTGGCGACGGTGGTCTACGCGCTGGCGCACTGGGCGGAGACCGCGGGTGCCGGGCCCTGGGCGGGGTACGTCGCGGCGGCGGCCGAGGCCGGCATGGTCGGCGCGCTGGCCGACTGGTTCGCCGTCACCGCCCTGTTCCGCAGGCCCCTGGGGCTGCCGATCCCGCACACCGCGATCATCCCCACCAAGAAGGACGTGCTCGGCCGCAGCCTCGGCGACTTCGTGGGCGAGAACTTCCTGTCCGAGGAGGTGGTCCGGCAGCGGCTGCGGGCGGTCGGGATCGGCGCCCGGCTCGGCGCCTGGCTGTCCCGGCCCGAGCACGCCGACCGGGTGACGGAGCAGGTGGCCGCCGCGCTGCGCGGCGCGCTCACCGTGCTGCGCGACTCCGACGTCCAGGCCGTCGTCGGGGAGGCGATCAACCGCCAGGCCGGGGCCCGCGAGGTCGCCCCCGCGCTGGGCCGGATGCTGGAGAAGGTGGTCGTCGACGGCGGCCACCACCGGGCGGTGGACCTGGTCTGCACACGGGCCGAGTACTGGCTCATGGAGCACGAGGAGTCCGTCATGACGGCGGTCGCCGGCGGTGCGCCCGGCTGGACCCCGCGGTTCGTCGACCGGAAGGTGGGCGAGCGCGTCTACAAGGAGCTGCTGCGCTTCGTCACCGAGATGCGCCACATGCCCGACCACCCGGCCCGGCAGGCGCTCGACCGCTTCCTGACCGACTTCGCCGCGGAACTGCGCTCCGACCCGGGGACGAAGGCGCGGGTCGAGCAGCTCAAGTCGGACCTGCTGGCCCGCGACGAGGTGCAGGACCTGATCGAGTCGGCGTGGAACGCGGTGCGCACCACGGTGGTCGCCGCGACCGAGGACCCGGGCAGCCAGCTGCGGCTGCGGGCCCGGGACGCGCTGCTGTCGCTGGGCGGGCGGATGGCCGGCGACGAGCGGCTGCAGGGCAAGGTCGACGGCTGGCTGGAGGACGCGGCCACCTACGTGGTGACGACCTACCGCGACGAGATCACCTCGCTGATCACCGACACCGTCGCCGGCTGGGACGCGGACCACACCTCGCGCAAGATCGAGATGTACGTCGGCCGCGACCTGCAGTTCATCCGGATCAACGGAACGGTGGTCGGAGCCCTGGCCGGCCTGCTCATCCACACGGTCTCCGAACTGCTCTGACGCCGGCGTCCCGCGCGGCCGTCCGGCGCGGCGGGTGCCCGGGCCCGGCGGGCGGCGGGGACCGGCCGGGAACCGTCCGCCGCCGTCCGTCGTCGTCAGGGTGCGGGCCCCGCGCACCGGGGCCGGTCCGGCCGTCCGGCCGGGAAGCACGACGAGCGGGGGAGGGGCGCGGATGCCGTACGGCGGTGGGTGCCTCCCGGTGCCGCGCGCGTGGCTGCCGCCGGCCCTGCGGGCACGCGCGGGCGTCCTCCTCGTGGCCCTGTTCGCCGGCCTGCTCCTCGCCCAGAACGGCACGGGCACCGTGCTGGCCGCTGCTGCCGCCGGTGCGGTCGTGGCGGCTCTGGCCCTGTGCGGTGCCGTCGCGGCACGCCTGGCCCGGCCGGTGCCCGCGGCGCGGGTGCGCACCGCCTTCCGCGACCGTGAGCGCCGCACCGCGTTCCTGCCGCAACGCGACCCGGACGCCTCGGGGCGCCCGCGTCCCAGGGCTCCCGGGCTCCCGCCCCGCCGGTGACGAGGGGCGCCCCGGCCCGGCCCGACCCGACGGTCCGGCCCGTCCGGCCCTGCCCGCCTCCCGCACCGGCCGCGGTCCACCACCGGTTCGACGAGACCCCCGGGGCTTTCGCATGTCCTTCTCCGCACGACTCCTTTCCCTCCTGACCGACTTCTCCGAGACGCTGACCCCGCTGCTCGGCGCCTCCGCCACCGCCGCGGCCGTCGTGCTGGCCACCGCCGCGGTGCGGCTGGCCCTGCACCCGCTGGCGCGCGCCGCCGCGCGCGGCGAGAAGGCCCGGGCCCGGCTGGCCCCGAAGGCCGCCGCCGTGAGCGCCGCGCACGGCGGCGACCCGGAGCGCATGCGGCGCGAACTCACCGCCCTGTACGCGAAGGAGGGCGCCTCGCCGCTCGCCGGCTGCCTGCCGGTGCTCGTGCAGCTCCCGGTGTTCTTCCTGATGTACCGGGTGTTCTCCTCGGCCGAAGTGGACGGCCGGGCCAACGCACTCCTGCGGGACTCGCTGCTCGGCACCCCGTTGGGGGCGCGCTTCGCCGACGTGGCCGGCACGCCGCAGCAGGCGGTCTTCTGGGTGCTGTTCGCCGTGCTGGGGGCCGTGGGGCTGTGGTCCTTCCTGCGGGCGAGGAAGGCGGCCGCGGGCGCGGCGGGCGCGACGGAGGCCACCGGTGCGGCGGGCACCTCCCCGGGCCGCCGGCCCGGCCGGGGGCGGGCCGGGGCCCGCGTCTCCGGGCAGGGACGGCCCGGGTCCGGGGCCGGGCGGCCCGTCGCGGGTGCTCCCGGCGCAGGGGTGGGGGCGGGACTGGCCCGGGCGCTGCCGTGGCTGTCCTTCGGCACGCTGCTCACGGCGGCGGTGGTGCCGCTGGCCGCGGGCCTGTACCTGGCCACCGCGGCAGTCTGGACCGCGGCGGAACGGGCCCTGCTGCACCGGGGGACCGCGGAGGCCGGCGCCCGCCCGGAATGAGCGTCCCCGCCGCCGGCGGGGACACTCCCGCGGACCTCAGTCCTGTTCCAGGTCCTCGCCGAGGAACTGCTCCAGCGCCTCGACGACCAGGGCGTGGTCGTCGGCCTGGCGGAGGCCGGAGACGGCGACCGAGCCGACCACGCCCACCCGGTGGATCCGCAGGGGGAACGCCCCGCCGTGCGCGGCGTAGGCGCCGGGGTCCAGCCGGGAGGACTCCTCGAAGGTGGTGCCCCTGGCCACGAAGCGCCGGCCGACCAGGTAGGAGGAGGCGGCGTACCGCTCGACCACGCGGTGCTTGCGCTCCAGCCAGGCGTCGTTCTCCGCGGAGGTGCCCTCCAGGGCGTGGTGGAACAGCAGCTGGGCGCCGCGCCGGATCGCGACGGCCACCGGCAGGCCGCGTCCGCGGGCCGTGTCGACGAGGAGGAACCCCAGGCGCCAGGCGTCGTCGTGGGTGAAGCGGGACAGGACGAGCCTGCGCTCCTGCTCCTCGAGCTCGGCGAGCAGCGTCTCGACGGGGGTGTCGCTCATGCTCCGGCCTCCAGGGCGATCGTACGGCCCTCGGCGGCCGAGCGGCGGGCCGCCTCCAGCACGCGCAGGGCGGCCACGGCCTCGTGCGGGGCTACCGGGGCGGGGGAGCCGGTGCGCAGTGCGGCGGCCACGGCGCGGTAGTACGCGGGCCAGTCGCCGTCGGCGGTGGGCACGGGTTCCGCGTCCCCGTCCGTGCCGAGCACGCCCCAGGCCGCCTCCGGCTCCGCGCCCCAGCGGGCGCCCGGGGACGGGCGCAGTCCCTCGCGCAGCGCGGCCTCCTGGGGGTCCAGTCCGTGCTTGACGTAGCCGGCCCGGCTGCCCAGGACGCGGAAGCGCGGCCCGAGCCGTGCGGTGGTGGCGCTCATCCACAGGTGGGAGCGGACGCCGTTCTCGTGCTGCACGGCGACGAAGGCGTCGTCGTCGGCCTGTGCCCGGGGGCGGCGCACGTCCAGTTCGGCGTAGACGCGGGCCGCCGGGCCGAAGAGGGCGAGGGCCTGGTCGACCAGGTGGCTGCCCAGGTCGTACAGGAGGCCGCCGATCTCGTCGGGGTCGCCGGACTCGCGCCAGCCGCCCTTGAGGTTCGGGCGCCAGCGCTCGAAGCGGGACTCGAAGCGGTACACCTCGCCGAGGCCGCCGTCGGCCAGGAGGCGGGAGACGGTCAGGAAGTCGTTGTCCCAGCGGCGGTTCTGGAAGACCGAGAGCAGCAGGCCGCGGGAGTCGGCCAGCGCGGCCAGCTCCGCGGCCTCCGCGGCCGTGCCGGCGAGCGGCTTGTCCACCACCACCGGCAGGCCGGCCTCCAGGGCGGCGCGGGCCAGCGGCACGTGGGTGCGGTTGGGGGAGGCGACGACGACGAGGTCCAGTTCCCCGGCCCGGGCCAGCAGTTCCTCGGGCCGGGCGGCGAGCCGCACCCCCGGGTGCTCGGCGAGGGCCTGCTCGCGGCGCGCGGGGTCGCCGGTGACCACGGTGTCGAGGACCAGGCCGTCGGTGGCGGCCACGAGCGGGGCGTGGAAGACCGAGCCGGCCAGGCCGTAGCCGACCAGGCCGACGCGGAGTGCCGGGGTGCTGGTGTCCATGCCCCCACTTAAGCAACGCTGTTGCCTAAGTGCAAGCGGCAGGGACAATGGGGGAGTGACCATCGGACCCAACGGCGCCAACCTCCTGGCGCTGCGCAGCCACAACACCGCCCTCGTCCTGGACCTGCTCAGGGCCGCCACCGCCCAGGGAGGCCCCGGCCTGGGCCGGCGGGCGCTGGCGGAACGCACCGGGCTGACCCCGCAGGCGGTCAGCAAGATCGTCGCCCGGCTGCGGGACGAGGGGCTGGTCGCCGAGGCCGGGCGCGGCGCCTCCACCGGGGGCAAGCCGCACACGCTGCTGCGCCTGGCGGCCGGGGCCCGGTACGCGGTCGGCGTCCACCTGGACCGCGACGAGCTGACCGTGGTCCTGGCCGACCTGACCGGCGAGCCGGTCGCCCTCCGCAGCGGGCCGTTCGACTTCGGGGACGCCCCGGACCGGGTGCTGGACGGCGTCGCCGGACGGGTGCGGGAGGTGACGGCCGGCACCGGCCGCGAACGGCTGCTCGGGGTGGGCGTGGCCTGCCCCGGCCCGCTGGACCACTTCGAGGGGGTGCTGCGCCGGGTCGTGCGGCTGCCGCAGTGGGACGGCTTCCCCCTGCGGGACGCCCTCGCGGCCCGCCTGGGCCTGCCGGTGGTGCTGGACAAGGACACCAACGCCGCCGTGCTGGCGGTCCCGGCCGGCGCGGGGAGCGGCTCGTTCGCCTACCTCCACCTGGGCACGGGGCTGGGCGCCGGGCTGGTGCTCGACGGGGAGCCGTACCGCGGCGCACGCACCGGCGCGGGCGAGTTCGGCCACCAGACGGTGCAGCTGGACGGGCCGGTGTGCGGGTGCGGCAACCGCGGCTGCCTGGAGGTGCTGTGCCTGGCGGCCGTGGCGGCGGGGGACCACGTGCGCGCGGCCCGGCTGATGGGCACCGGCGCGGCCGACCTGGTGCGCCTGCTCGACCTCGACCGCTTCGTGCTCGGCGGCCGGGTGGTCGGGGCCCGCCCGGAGCTGTTCGCCGCCGAGGTGGCCGGCGAACTGGAACGGCGCGGGACCCCGGTGCCGGTGGAGGCCGGCCCCGCCCGCCCCGCGGCGGTGGCCGTCGGCGCGGCGGCGCTCGTGCTGGGCCCGTTCTTCGGCGCGCGGACGCCGCGGCCGCCCGCGGTGTCCGCCGGTTAGGGTGTGCTGGTACGGCCCCACGAACCCCAGGGTGAGGAGCGGACCAGTGTCGGAGCGCAAGCCGGTCGAGTCGTGGCTGACCGACATGGACGGGGTGCTGATCCACGAGGGCGTCCCGATCCCGGGCGCGGAGCAGTTCGTCAAGCGGCTCCGCGAGTCCGGGAAGCCCTTCCTCGTCCTGACCAACAACTCGATGTACACGCCGCGCGACCTGCACGCCAGGCTGTCGCGGATGGGCCTGGACGTGCCGGTGGAGTCCATCTGGACGTCCGCGCTGGCCACCGCGAACTTCCTGGAGGACCAGCGCCCCGGGGGCACCGCCTACGTCATCGGCGAGGCCGGCCTGACCACGGCGCTGCACGACATCGGCTACATCCTCACCGACACCAACCCCGACTACGTCGTCCTGGGGGAGACCCGCACCTACAGCTTCGAGGCGCTCACCAAGGCGATCAGGCTGATCAAGGACGGGGCGAGGTTCATCGCCACCAACCCCGACGAGACCGGCCCCTCGACCGAGGGGGTGCTGCCGGCCACCGGCTCGGTGGCCGCGCTGATCACCAAGGCCACCGGTGTGCGGCCGTACTTCGTCGGCAAGCCGAACCCGCTGATGATGCGTGCCGGGCTCAACCAGATCCAGGCGCACTCCGAGAGCAGCGCGATGATCGGCGACCGGATGGACACCGACGTGCTGGCCGGCATGGAGGCCGGCATGGAGACCGTCCTGGTGCTCACCGGGGTGACCCAGCGCAACGAGGTCGAGCGCTTCCCCTACCGCCCCTCCCGGGTGGTGGACTCCATCGCGGACCTCGTCGACCGCATCTGACCGCCCGGGCGACCGCCTGACCGCCCGGGCGGCCGCCCGGGGCCGTCCCCGGGCGCTCACCCCCGCCCGGACGGCCCGCCGTCGTGGCCCGGTCCGCCGGCCCGTCCCGGCCCGTCCGGGCCGGTCCGCTGCCCCGGCACGGTGTGTGCGGCGGCCGCCCCCGGGACGGGCAGGCGGGCGGTGAAGCGGACCAGCACCGCGCCGTCCCGCGCGTGGTGCACCTGCACGTCCTCCAGTCGCACCCCCTCCGCCGCCGCCGACAGCTCCCGGGACAGCTCGCCCGCGGCGCGCGCCCGGGTCACCGGGTCGCCGACGCAGCCGGAGGAGGGGAGGTCGAAGCCGTAGTCGGTGACGGTGACCGAGCAGCGGGGGCCGTCCACTCCCAGGGCCACCCGGTACCGGCGGGCGCAGCCGTGCGCCAGCAGGTGGGCGCAGGCCAGGCCCGTGGCGCGGGAGATCCGGGCGCCGTGCGCGGAGCCCGTCCCCAGGGCTTCCAGGGCGGCCCGGGTCATCCGTGCGGCCAGTTGGTCGCTGCCGGGGGCGCGGCCCAGGGAGAACGCCCAGGACAGGTCGGCCGGGGCCGCGGGGCGGCCGGCCGGCGGCGGGGGGAAGGAGGAGGCGAGCTTCGCCATGGCGGGACCACGTCCTGCGTCGTCATCGGTTGCCCCGGGGCGGATCGTCCACGCGGGGGGAAGGCGCCGGGCGGGCATGCGCCCGCAGCGCCTCGTGCAGCCTGGGTCCTGGGCGGCAGCCACCACGTTAGGGCAGCAAGTTCCTTGAGAACAGAGTGAATTGACGCCAAGTCACTAAACAGGCACTCAGGGTCGCCGTCCGGTCGGCGTGCAGGAGCGGAACCGGGACCGCGGCGGGGGAGGGGCGCGGTCCGGGAGGGGCCGGGCGTGCGGCCGGGAGGGGCCGGGCGTGCGGCGCGCCTCGCCACCGGGGTCCTGGGTGGCGGGGGCAGGCCTGCCGTCCCCGGGGCCGGCCGTGGTACTCCGTGGCCGGATTCCTTCGGGGTCCGGTCAGGACGGCCGGTCGGCGTGCCTGCGGAGCAGGGAGGTGTCCAGGCTGCCGTCGACCACCCGGCGGGCGACCTCGGACAGCCGTTCGTTGTGGGAGCGGGCGTGGCGGCGCAGGGCCGTGAACGCCTCGCCCACGCCCACCTGCCACCGCTCGGCGAGCACGCCCTTGGCCTGTTCCACCACCACCCGGCTGTTCAGCGCGGACTGCAGCTGCGAGGCGAGGAGCTCGGCCCGTGCGACGGCGCGACGGTGCAGGAGGCCGATGGCCGCCGCGTCCGCCAGCGCCTGGGCCAGTTCCAGCTCGCCCTCGGGGCGCCGCCCCGGGCTGTCGCAGAACAGGTTGAGGGCGCCGATCGCCTCGCCGCGCAGCCGTATCGGCACGGCGTAGGTGCTGCGCACCCCGCCGGCCCCGGCCCTCGCCGCGAAGCGCGGCCAGCGCCCCGCCGCCTCGGCCAGTCCCACCGGCGGTATCGGCGAGGCCCCGCGCAGGCAGTCCAGGCACGGGCCCTCGTGGTCGTCCTGCTCGAACAGCTCGACCAGCCAGGGCTGTTCGCCCGAGGTGGCGGTCTGCAGTCCGCCGCGCCGGTCGGTGAGCATCAGGCCCGCCGCCGAGACGTCCAGCAGTTCCACGCACCGGCCGGCCAGCCGCCGCAGGAACCTCGGCGCGTCGAAGTCGTCCGAGAGGGTGTCGCCGAGTTCGACGAAGGCGGCGGCCAGTCGTCGGTCCCGGCGGGCACGGGTCACGTTCTCGTCCACCGCGCCCCCTGCTCCTTCTCCGTGGGGCTGGGAGCTTGCCGCGCTCTCATGGGGCGGTGCCTTTCTCTCGGGGGTGGCGTCGCCGGTCCGGTCCGCCGCGGACGCCGCCGTCCGGCCGGCGGGTCGTGGGCGGGCCGGGCAACGGTTCGGTCTCCCGCACGGACGTGCGCGCGGCCCCGTGGCGTGCCGGCGGAGGCCGCCGGTCCGGACCGGGACCGTGCCGGGGGCGGGCGGGGCGTTCCGGGCGTCCGGGCCGGGCGGCCCGGTTCCGTCCGGGCGCGCCGCGGGACCGGCGGCACGGGCCGAGCGGCGGACGACCACGACAGGGCCTCCCGTTCCTCCGCGCGCCGGACTGCGCACATGGTAAGACCCGCGTCGCCGGGGCGAGGGCCCGTGCCACCGGCCGGCCCGGACGGGGCAAGGGGCCGTCCGGTCTCTTGACCGGGCGGCCCTCCGGGGTCAGGCTGGCGCCCCGACCGGCGGTTCCGCCGGACGGGGAACGCGACGGGGCGGACCTGGAAGGCGGCGGCATGGCGGGAATCGGCGAGGGCGCGGCGGGAGTGCACAGCAGCACGGTCGACGGAGTGCTGCGGCGCAGCGCCCGGCGGGTGCCGGAGCGCCCCGCCCTGCACTACCGGGACCGCACCTGGACCTACCGGGAGCTGGACGGGGCGGTGACCGCCGCCGCGGCGGTGCTGCGCGGCCTCGGCCTGGAGCCGGGACAGCGGGTCGCCGCCTACGGCCACAACTCCGACGCCTACCTGATCGGCTTCCTCGGCTGCGCCCGGGCCGGCCTGGTGCACGTCCCCGTCAACCACGGCCTGACCGGGGACGACCTGCGGTACGTGGTCGAGCAGTCCGGCAGCACCGCGGTGCTCGCCGACCCCGACATCGCCGGCCGGCTGCCCGCGGGCACGCGGGTCGTGCCGCTGCGCGACGCCGACGACTCGCTGCTGGCCCGCCTGTCCGCGGCGCCGGCCCCGCCCCTCCCGGGAGCCGCGGACGCGGCGGCGGACACGGACGCGGAAGGGGAGGCGGGCGCGGGCGGTGACGGTGCCCGGAGCGGAAGCGGCCCCGGCGCCGAGGACCTCGTCCAGCTCCTCTACACCTCGGGCACCACCGCGCTGCCCAAGGGCGCGATGATGACCCACCGCGCCCTGGTGCACGAGTACCTGAGCGCGATCACCGCCCTCGACCTGAGGGAGACCGACCGTCCGCTGCACTCGCTGCCGCTGTACCACTCGGCGCAGATGCACGTCTTCCTCATGCCCTACCTGGCGGTCGGCGCGGAGAACACGATCCTGGACGCGCCCGACCCGGTGGCCGTCTTCGACCTCGTCGAGGCGGGCCGGGCGGACAGCCTGTTCGCCCCGCCCACGGTGTGGATCGGACTGTCCGGCCACCCGCAGTTCGCCGAGCGCGACCTGACCGGTCTGCGCAAGGCCTACTACGGCGCCTCGATCATGCCGGTCCCGGTGCTCCGGCGGCTGCGCGAGCACCTGCCCGGCCTGCGGTTCTGGAACTGCTTCGGGCAGAGCGAGATCGGCCCGCTGGCCACCGTCCTGGGCCCGGACGAGCACGAGGGCCGGATGGACTCCTGCGGCCGCCCGGTGCTCTTCGTGGAGGCCCGGGTCGTCGACGACAAGGGCGAGGACGTGCCCGACGGCACCCCCGGCGAGGTGGTCTACCGCTCCCCGCAGCTGTGCGAGGGGTACTGGGACAAGCCCGAGGAGACCGCCGAGGCGTTCCGCGGCGGCTGGTTCCACTCCGGCGACCTCGCGGTCCGCGACCCCGAGGGCTACCTGACGGTCGTGGACCGGGTGAAGGACGTGATCAACTCCGGCGGCGTGCTGGTCGCCTCCCGCCAGGTGGAGGACGTCCTCTACGAGCACCCCGCGGTGGCCGAGGTCGCGGTCGTCGGACTGCCGGACGAGCGGTGGATCGAGGCGGTCACCGCGATCGTCGTCCCGCACGGGGACGCGGAGGTGACCGAGGAGGAACTGGTCGGGCACGCCCGCGACCGCATGGCGCACTTCAAGGCGCCCAAGCGGGTCTTCCTGGTCGACTCCTTGCCCCGCAACGCCAGCGGCAAGATCCTCAAGCGCGAACTCCGCGACCGCTACGCCGGCGCCTGACCGCGCGGTGCGCCGCCCCGCCCCGCTCCGCCGCGGGGCGGGGCGGGGCTGCCGCACGGGGCCGCTCCCCGCCCCGATGCTCACTCCCCGCCCGGGGCGCCCCCGTCCTCCAGGGCGGCGAGCTGCAGGCGCAGGGCCAGGCGCGTCCGGGGCGAGGAGAGGTCCAGGTCCGCAGCCTCGCCGAGCCGCCGCAGCCGGTAGCGCAGGGTGTTGGGGTGGACCCGCAGCTCCCGCGCGGCGCTCCGCGGGTCGCCGAAGTGGTCGAGCCAGGCGGCGAGCGTCACCAGGTGGCAGGTGCCGTGCGCCCTGTCGTGGGCCTCCAGGGCCGCGAGCGGGCCGCCGAGCAGGGCGGACCCGGACCGCAGGACCGCCGCACGGGCCCGCTCGACCACGACGGCGTCCCAGACGTCCTCCAGGAACACCGCCCCCGACGCGTCGGTGTCGGCATCGGTGCCTGTGCCGGTGCCTGCGTCGACGGCGAGCCGGCCGGAGGCGACCAGCCGGTCCAGCTCGACGGCCTCGGCCCGCGAGCGGGGCAGCTCCTCCGGGGAGTGCGCGGGCCCGCCGACCGTCGCGTACAGGCCGGGGTCGTGGGGGCGCACCCGGGCGAGCACGTGCCGCAGCCAGGCCGCCGAACCGCACCCGGGCGCCGCGCCGTCCCGCGCGCTGCCCTCCGCCCCGCTTCGCGGGGCCTCCGTGACCAGGGCGAACAGCAGGCCGTCGAGATCGGCCAGCAGGGGCTGGTGCCAGCCGAACCGGCGCACCACCGACTCCCACACGTCGAGCCGCGGCCGCACGTCCCCCGGCCCGCCCGGGGCGCCGAGCAGCGCCACCCGCCACGGGCCCCCGGGCAGCCCGGGGCCGCCGTCGGAGTCCGGGGCGCCGCCGCGCAGCGCCGCGCGCAGCCGCCCGGCGGACACCCGCCGGGCGATGCCCGCCTCCGCGCGCAGGCGCAGCAGGTGCAGGGCGAGGACGGACGCGATGCCGGTGAGCTCGCGGACCCGTTCGGCGGGCACCGGCCGCCCCGCCACCGCCCAGACGGAACCGAGCCATTCGCCCCCGGCCCGCACGGGCACGACCAGCCGGGGCAGAGTCCCGTCCGGGCCGGCGGGGACCAGGACCGGCTCGTCCGAGCGCGCCAGCCGGCGGAAGACCCCGGCCGCCCGGTAGTGGGCGAGTACCTGCGGGGGCACCCGCCGCCCCACGATGGTCGACAGCCGCGCCGGGTCGGCGGTGTCCTGGCGCGCGGAGTGGGCGAGCACCCGCGACCGGGTGTCCTCGATCGTCACCGGGGCGTCCACGATCTCCGCCGCGGTGTCGGCCAGGGCGAACAGGTCGTTGTGCACCCCGGGGGTGCCGAAGGCTCCGGTGTCCGGCGCCGAGGCCCGGTCGACGGCGCCGCGCAGCAGCCACACCACGTGCGCCCAGGAGGCGTGCGGCCTGAGTTCGACGAGCGCCGCGCCCAGGCGCCGGGCGGCCCGGCGCACCCGCGGGTCGCGGGCCGCCGGCGCCTTCACGACGACGCCCCCGGCCCCCGCCGCGGACGCCTGCTCCAGGAGGGCGACGGCCGCGTCGGGGCCGGTCAGGGCGACACCGAGGACGAGCGCGCCCCGCTGGCCCGCTGCATCGCCCGGCTCGGCCAGGACGACGTCGTGCACCTCGGCGTCGCGCCCCTCGACGACCACCTGGAGCAGCCCGGGGCCCAGGGACTCCACGAGGTCGGTCACGGTGATCACGGCAGGGACCCCCTCGCCCCGCGGGCCCGCCCGCCGCATCCGTCGCACGCGCCGCACCCGGCTGCACGGCCCCCGGCGGCGCCGGAAGCCGCCCGGGGAGCGCTCCGGGGAGCCGTCCGCCGACCGGACCGGGGGACGCCCGCGGGGGTGGCCCGGGAGACGGCTCCGGGGGCGGTTCGGGGGGCGGTTCCGGATGCGGAAAGGGTGGACACGGCCGACATTGTGCCCCACCGGACTGTGCCGGCCGCACGATCGGCCGCCCTCCGACTGGCCCCCCGGCACAAAGACACCGCCGCCCGCGGGCCGCACCATCGGATCAACTCCGAAGGAAGGACCGATTCCCATGGCGTTCCACCCCCCGGCCGCCCGGCCGCGGCCCGGCCGCGTCGCCGTCGTCGGCGCCGGCATGGTCGGACTCTCCACCGCCTGGTTCCTGCAGGAGCACGGCGCGGCGGTCACCGTGTACGACAGGGAGGGGGTGGCCGCCGGGGCGTCGTGGGGCAACGCGGGATGGCTGACCCCGGGCCTGGTCGCCCCGCTGCCCGAGCCCGCCGTCCTGAAGTACGGCCTGCGCGCGGTGCTCAGCCCCTCGTCGCCGGTCTACGTCCCCCCGAGCGCGGACCTGCGCCTGGCCAGGTTCCTGGCGGGGTTCGCCCGCAACAGCACCGCCGTCCGGTGGCGGCGGGCGATGGACGCGCTCGTCCCCCTCAACCGCCTGGCGCTGCCGGGCTTCGACGCGCTCGAACGGGGCGGCGTCGCGGAGCCGACGGCCGAGGCCAAGTCCTTCGTCGCCGCGTACCGCACGGCGGGGGAGCGTGCGGCCCTGCTGGAGGAGATCGAGCACATCCGTGCCGCGGGCCAGGACATCGGGTTCGACGTCCTCGACGGCGACGAGGCCCGCGAGGCGGAACCGTCCCTCTCGCCGGCGGTCGGCGCTGCGGTCCGGCTGCACGACCAGCGCTACATCGACCCCGGCCGCTTCGTGCGGGCGCTGGCCGACTCGGTGCGCGCCCGCGGCGGCGAGATCCGCACCGGCGCGGGCGCGGCGGTGGCCGACGTGCAGGACGGCGCCGGCGGCGCGGCCGTCGTGACCGCCGGGAGCGCGGACGCCCCGGCGGGCGTGCCGGAGCGGTTCGACGCGGTGGTCCTGGCGACCGGCGCGTGGCTCGGCGGCCTCGGCAGGAGGTTCGGCGTCCGCAGCGTCGTGCAGGCCGGGCGCGGCTACAGCTTCAGCGTCCCCGTGGAACGGGTGCCCGCCGGGCCGGTCTACTTCCCGGCCCAGCGCGTCGCCTGCACACCGCTCGGCGACCGCCTGCGCGTCGCGGGCATGATGGAGTTCCGCAGGCCCGGGGCGCCCCTGGACGCCCGCCGGATCAAGGCGATCGCCGAGGCCGCGCGTCCGCTGCTGCGCGGCGCCGACCTGGACGCCCGCCGGGACGAGTGGGTCGGCTCGCGTCCCTGCACGCCCGACGGGCTGCCGCTGATCGGCGCCACCCGCTCGCCGCGGGTCTTCGCCGCCGGCGGGCACGGCATGTGGGGCATCACCCTGGGCCCGGTCACGGGCCGGCTCCTCGCGGAGACCGTGGTCACCGGCCGCACCCCCGCCGAACTCGCCCCCTTCGACCCCCTGCGCTGACCCGCGGCCGGCCCCGGGACGCCGCCCGGGGCCGGCCGCAGGCGGCGACGGCAGTCAGGGCCGCCACCGCCGCCGCGGTCCGGGCAAGCCTCCTCGGACAGCGAGTGTGCGGGAACGGCGAAGGCCCCCCGTCGGTGACGGAGGGCCTTCGTGTCGTGTGCGCCGCCAGGGACTCGAACCCCGAACCCGCTGGTTAAGAGCCAGCTGCTCTGCCAGTTGAGCTAGCGGCGCTCGCTGACAACGAGAGAAGCCTACCCGATTCCGGGGAGTGCTCGCGCACACGGCGGGGCGGCCGCGCGGCCCGGCCGGCGGACGCGGGCTACGCCTCGCCCGGACCGGGGCCCGGACCGGGTTCGTCGCCGGGCGTGGTGCCGGGCGTGGCGTCCCGACCGGTCTCCGGGGCGGTCTCCGGGGCGGTGTACGGGGCGGTCTCCGGGCCGGCCTCCCGGCCGGTGCCCGGGGCGGGCCGGGGGCGGCGGGGCATGAGGAAGTACGCCAGGACCGCCACGGCCAGCGGTGCGAGGGCCACGGTCAGCATCGTGAGCCTGACGGCGTTCGTGAAGTCCAGGTCCAGCGCGAGTCCCGACACCTGCCGGACGAGGTTGGGGTCGTATCCGGGCGAGCCCGGGGCGTTCGCCATCGAGCTCCTCGCCGCGTCCACGGCCTGCTCGCCCTGCCGTGCGGACAGCCCGCGGGACTCGGCGTCCGCCAGCCACTCCTTCCGGAAGAAGAGGTCGAGCAGCAGGATGTAGACCGTCGGTCCGAGGGCGTAGCCGGTCATGCCGAAGGTGGGCTGCACGGCGGCCACGGACCCGGCCTTCCCCTGCGGGGCGTGCGCGAGGATCGTGTCGGAGACGGGCGTGGACGTGACGAAGGCGCCGAGGTTGCACGTCCAGGTGGCGAGGACGAGGAGCCACAGCGCCATCGTGGGCGAGACGGTTCCCGCCAGCACCAGGGTGCTCGCGACGAGCATCAGCAGGCCGGTGATCATCACCGGCCGGGCGGTGCGGCTCGCGACGGCGCGCCCGGCGAGGACGCTGGCACCCGCGATCACCAGGGTGCCCGGCAGGTAGAGCAGGCCGACCTGCTCCGGGGTCAGCGCCATTACGGCGCCGCCGAACAGCCCGAGCACCACTCCCAGCCCCGCGGAGAGGAAGTCGAGGGTCAGGACGGCCCGCGACAGGTTCAGGGTGAGCATCAGCGGGTCGACGGCCGTGACCGAGTAGGCGAGTGAGAGGCCCAGGACGGTGAGGAGGGTCCGGCCCGTCAGCCGGGGGCGGGGACCGTCGTCCTCCTCCGCCGTCCCCGCCGCCGGCGTGCCGGGGGCGGCCGTGTGACGTCGGCGCATGCGCGGCTCCTTCCGGGCGGGCGCGGGGCCGCCCCGGGGCCGCGGGGTCCGCGGCCCCCGCGGGGTGCGGGGGACCGGGCCCCGCGGCGGTTCGGGGCACTGCCCCAACGTAAGCCGGACGGGCCGCCCGCGCAGTCCGCGGAAGCACGGGCGCGGGTACGGGGTGCGGGTGCACGGGCGCGGGAACGGCGAAGGCCCTCCGTCGGTGACGGAGGGCCTTCGTGTCGTGTGCGCCGCCAGGGACTCGAACCCCGAACCCGCTGGTTAAGAGCCAGCTGCTCTGCCAGTTGAGCTAGCGGCGCTCGCTGACGGGAAAATACTACCCGGTCCGCGGGGGTGCTCCGCACCGCGTCGCACCGCGTCCGGCCCGCGGGTTTCCGCGCGGCCGGGGCGGGGCCGGGAGGCCTGGCCGGGGGCCGGGCGGCGTGGCCGTGCTCGTGCACGGGGCCGCGCCGCCCCGGCGTGCGCCTCCGGCATGCGCCCTCCGGCGGGGCGCCGTTCGCCGGTGCCCCGCTAGAGGACGGCGCTGAGGAACTCCTGGGTGCGGGGGTTGTCCGGGTCGGTGAAGATCTTCTCCGGCGGCCCGGACTCGATCACCCGTCCGCGGTCGAACATCAGCACCTTGTCGGAGATGTCGCGGGCGAAGTTCATCTCGTGGGTGACGGCCACCATGGTGATGTCGGTGCTGCGGGCGATGTCCCGCAGCAGGTCCAGCACGCCGGCGACCAGTTCGGGGTCGAGCGCGGAGGTGACCTCGTCGAGCAGCAGCACCTGGGGCCGCATGGCCAGGGCCCGGGCGATGGCCACCCGCTGCTGCTGGCCGCCGGACAGCCGCGTGGGGTAGGCGTCGGCCTTGTCGGACAGGCCGACCATCTCCAGCAGTTCTCTGGCGCGCGCCTCGGCCTCGTCCTTGTCCATCCCCAGGACGTGGACGGGGGCCTCGGTGATGTTCCGCAGCACCTTCATGTTGGGGAAGAGGTTGAACTGCTGGAAGACCATGCCGATGCGCTTGCGCACCTCGCGGACGTGCTTCTCCCCGGCCGGGACGAGTTTCCCGTCCTTCTCCTCGTGGGTGAGGTAGTCGCCGGCGACCCTGATGGTGCCCTCGTCGGGTTTGATCAGGGTCATCAGCAGCCGCAGGATCGTGGTCTTGCCCGAGCCGGACGGGCCGATCAGGGTGACGTGCTTGCACGGGTCGACGGTGAAGTCCAGGTGGTCCAGGACCACGTTGTCGCCGAACCGCTTGGTGACCCCGTCGAAGCGGATCAGTTCGCCGCCGTCGGCGGCCGGGGTCGCGGGGGTGGGGTCAGTAGCTGGCAAGACGGCGCTCCAGGGCTCGCAGCATCAGGGAGGTCGGGTAGGACAGGAGGATGAAGGCGATGCCCACGACGGTGAACGGCTCGACGTACTGGAAGGTCTGCGCGCCGAAGAGCCGGGCCTCCTGCAGCATCTCCAGCACGGTGATCGCCGCGAGCAGCGGGGTCTCCTTGAAGATCGCGATCACGTAGTTGCCCAGGGCCGGCACGACGCGGCGCACCGCCTGCGGCAGGACGACCGCCTTCCAGGTGTGCAGGCGCGGCAGGCCGAGCGCGACGGCCGCCTCCCACTGCCCCCTCGGCACCCCGTCGATGCCGGCCCGGTACACCTCGGCGGTGTACGTCGAGTAGTGCAGGCCGAGCGCGATCACGCCGGTGACCAGCGGCGACGCCTGGACCCCCCACACGGGCAGCACGTAGAAGAAGAAGAACAGCTGGACCAGCAGCGGGGTGTTGCGCACGAACTCGGTGACCACGCCCACCGGCCAGCGCACGAAGCGGGTCGGCGAGCGCAGGGCCAGCGCCCACACCAGGCCGAGGGCGAAGGCGAGCAGCGAGCCCAGCAGGGTCGCCTGGAGGGTGACCACCAGGCCGTCGAGCAGGCGCGGCATGAAGTCGGCGACGGCCGACCAGTCCCAGTTCACTGAGCCCCTCCCGCGGTCGTGGCGATGCTGTCCGGCGACGTCTTCTCACGGACGGCGAGCCTGGCGGCGAGGCCGCCGGTGCGGTCCGGCCCCGGCCGATCCCCGCCTTGGCCCGGCTCTCCAGGACCCGCATCCCGCGGGTGAAGAGGAAGGCGAGGACGAAGTACATCACCAGCACGATCGTGTAGACCTGCGCGCTCTCGCCGGTGGCCAGGCGCACCAGCTGGGCGCCGAAGGCGATGTCCCCGACACCCATGATCGACACCAGGGAGGTGCCCTTGAGCAGCTCGATCAGCAGGTTGTTGAAGGGCGGCATCATCTCGGGGACCGCCTGCGGGAGCAGGATCCGGCGCAGCCGCTGCCAGGGGGAGAAGCTCAGGGCGACGCCCGCCTCCTGCTGGGCCGCGGGCACCGCGGCCAGGGCGCCGCGCACGATCTCCGATGCGTAGGCGCCGTAGGACAGGCCCAGGGCCAGGGTCGCCGCCCACATCGGGACCAGCTGCCAGCCGGCGAACGGCGGCAGCACGAAGAACAGCCAGAACATCAGCACCAGGGCGGAGGTGCCGCGGAAGGCCTCCATGTACACGCCCGACAGGAAGCGCACGGTCCAGTGCCGCGAGGTGCGGGCGATGCCGACGACGAATCCGACCACGGCGGCGAGCACGGCACTGAGGACCGTCAGCTGGACGGTCACCCACACGCCCGACAGGAGGATTTCCCACAGACCCGCTGTCATGAGCACAGCTCCTCGGCGGTCAGGTCGGTCATCTCGGTCTCGGTGAAGCCGAAGGGCCTGACCAGGCGGAGCAGTTCGCCGCTCTTCTTCATTCTGTGCAGCTCGGTGTTGAAGGCGTCGCGCAGCCGGGTCTCGTCGGGACGGAAGGCGAAGCCGCCCGCCCCGCGGGCCGGTTCGCCGCCGACCTCGGGGACGAAGGGCTCGGTCATCTCGACCTTCTTGCTCCCCGTCTGCCGGATGACGTTGCGGACCGTCAGGCTGGTGCCGGCGAAGGCGTCGGCGCGGCCCTGTTCGACGGCGAGCAGGCCGGCCAACTGGTCGGGGTAGATGGATATCTCCTTGCGCGGGATGCCCGCGTCGACCGCGTAGTCGATCTCGGCGTAGGCGCTTCCGCTGGCGAGCTTGGCCCCGGTGCGCCTGACGTCGGCGTAGGTCCGCAGGTTCTTCGGGTTGCCCTTGCGGACGATGAAGGCGTCCATCACCTCGTAGTCCGGGTCCGCGAAGATCACCTGGGCGCACCGGTCGGGGTTGATGAACATGCCGGCCGAGATCACGTCGAACTGCTGGGAGTTCAGGCCGGGGATGAGAGAGGCGAACTCGGTCGGCACCGGCTGGACCTTCGGCACCCCCAGGCGCTGGAAGATCGCCCTGGCCAGCACGGGCGCCTCGCCGGTGAGTTCGCCGTCCTTGTCGATGTAGCCGAAGGGGACCTCGCCGGCGATTCCCAGCCGCACCGTGCCCAGCTTGCGCAGCCGCTCCAGGAGGTTGCCGCCGTCGGTGCCCGATGCGGTGGGGACCCGGCCGCAGCCGGCCGCCCCGGCCGCGCCGAGGAGGCCGAGGGCCGCCCCGCCGCGCAGCAGGGTCCTCCGGCCCACGGCCGCGGGTGGCCGCTGTCTGTGGAGTTTCGTTCGGTACCGCATGCCCTCCATCGGGTTTCACCGGACATGTCCCGGGTAGACGTGCCCGCTGTCGGCGCCCGGCTACCCGGGAACAGCCGTTCCACACCCGGTGGATGGGTACTCTCTTCAACTTTTTCCCTGCCGGTCTCTCAATCCTTGGACGGAACGGTGGCCGCCGCGACCGCCTCCGCCCACACCTCCAGGGCCCGGTCGACCTGTTCACCCGTCACCACCAGCGGCGGGATCATCCGCACCACGTTCCCGTACGCGCCGCAGGTCAGGAGCAGCAGGTCGCGCTCCTCGGCCTGCTGCCGGACCCACGCCGCGGTCTCCGGGGCGGGGCGCCCGTCGGCGTCGGTGAACTCCGAGGCGCACATCAGCCCGAGCCCGCGGACGTCGGCCACGGCGGGGTGGACGGCGGCGACCTCGCGCAGGCCGGCCAGCAGCCGCTCCCCCTGCGCGGCCGCGTTCTCCACCAGCCCCTCCCGCTCCACCACCTCCAGGGTGGCGACGGCCGCCGCGCAGGCCACCGCGTTGCCGCCGTAGGTCCCGCCCTGGGAGCCGGGCCGCGCCCTCGCCATCAGCTCCTCCGGCGCGGCGATCGCGGACAGCGGGAAGCCGCTGGCCAGGCCCTTGGCGGTGATCAGGACGTCCGGGAGGGTGCGCCCGTCCTCCGGGGCGAAGTGCTGGTGCCCCCAGAACCGTCCGGTGCGGCCCACCCCGGTCTGCACCTCGTCCAGGACCAGCAGGATCCCGTGCCGGTCCGCCCGCTCGCGCAGGCCCGTCAGGAAGCGGGCGTCGGCCGGGACACAGCCGCCCTCCCCGAGCACCGGCTCCACGACGAACGCGGCCGTGTCGGACGGCGCGCTCACCGTCGCCAGCAGGTGGTCCAGCTCCTCCAGCGCGAAGTCCGCCGCCCGCTCCTGCGTCCACCCGTACCGGAAGGCGGCGGGGAACGGCGCTACCACCACCCCCGGCATCATCGGGCCGATCCCGGCGCGGAACTTCGTCGACGAGGTGGTCATCGCGGCCGCGCCCATGGTCCGGCCGTGGAAGGAGCCCTGGAAGACGACGACGTTCTGCCGTCCGGTGGCGTGCCGGGCCAGACGCACGGCGGCCTCCACCGCCTCGCTGCCGGAGTTGGCGTAGAAGAGGGAGTCCAGGCCCTCGGGCAGCACCCCGCCCAGCCGCTCGGTGAGGGTGAGCAGGGGGCGGTGGAGGACGGTCGTGTACTGGCCGTGGACGAGGGAGGCGGTCTGCTCCTGGGCGGCCCGCACCACGTGCGGGTGGCAGTGGCCGGTGCTGGTGACCCCGATGCCCGAGGTGAAGTCCAGGTAGGCCCGGCCCCGGTCGTCGTACAGGTGGACGCCCTCGCCGCGGACGGCGAGGACGCCGGTGGCCTGCTTCAGGCGGGGGGAGAGTGCAGCCATGGCGGTGGCCTCCAGAGCGTCGTGGGGTTGTCGGCGACCTGTGCCTCATGCAAACACGGATCGGTGGTCAAGTCCACGAACTGCCATGGAACGCCAGGAGAGTTGGCATACCTGGGTAAATGGTGCAACGGGGACGGCCGGTGGGGCCGGTGCGGACGGCGGGGCCCGCCGGGAGCGCCGGGTTCCCCGGGCAGGGGTTCCGGGCAGAGGGCTCCTGCCCGGAACCCCCGCCCGGAACCCCCGCCCGGGACCTCCTCAGTTTCTGCCGGGGGCGGACGAGCCGGCCCGGAGCCGCTCCGCCTCGCGGGCCTCGGCCCGCGCCTGCACGTGCTCCAGGAGCGTCAGCAGGACCTCCTTGCTGTCCTGCCGCTCCCGCGCGTCGCACAGCAGCACCGGGACGTCCGGGTCCACGTCCAGCGCCGCGCGCACCGCGTCCGGCGTCGTGTCGCGCCGCCCGTGGAAGCAGTTGACCGCCACCGCGAACGGGATCCCGCGCTGCTCGAAGAAGTCGACCGAGGCGAAGCTGGACTCCAGCCGGCGGGTGTCGGCGAGCACGATGCCGCCGAGCGCACCCGTGGCCAGGTCGTCCCACATGAACCAGAAGCGGTACTGGCCGGGGGTGCCGAACAGGTAGAGGACCAGGTCCGGGCTGATCGTGATGCGCCCGAAGTCCAGGGCCACCGTGGTGGTCGTCTTCTCCTCCACGCCCGCCAGGTCGTCCACGCCCAGGCTGGCGCCCGTCATCAACTCCTCGGTCTCCAGGGGGGCGATCTCGCTGACGGAGCCGACCAGCGTGGTCTTGCCCACGCCGAAACCCCCCGCCACCAGGATCTTCACCGCGGTCGGGACGTCCTGCGACGCCCGCTCAGAGCCTTCGTACACCTTCGATCACCGCCTGCAGCAGTCGTATGTCCGGGGTGTCCACCTGCATCGGCGCCCGGACCAGCACCGTGCCGCTGTCGACCAGGTCGCCGAGCAGCACCTTCACCACGCTCACCGGAAGGTCCAGCCGTCCGGCGATCTCCGCGACGGCCATCGCCCGGTCGCGGCACAGCTCGACGATCGCGGCCGGCTCGGGGTCCAGCCGGTCGGTGCCGGCCCCGGGGTCGCGGGTGACGACCAGGGTGATGAGGGTGAAGTCGCTGCGCGACGGCCGGGTCCGTCCCCCGGTGATGGCGTAGGGCCGCACCAGGTGGCCCTCCTCCGCGCCCGGCCGGTCGCCGTGGTGGGGGGGTCCGGTCATGCGCCCTCGTTGCGGGGAGCGGCACTGAGGAAACGGCCCACCTGGGTGACCAGCATGTTCATCTCGTAGGCGATCAGCCCGGCGTCCACGTTCTCACCGGCGATGACGGCCAGGCGCGCCCCGCGGCCGGCGTCGGTGACGAACAGGAACAGCCGCTCCAGCTCGATGACCGTCTGCCGGACGCCGCCGCCGTCGAAGTGCTTGCCCACGCCGCGCGCCAGGCTCTGCAGACCGGAGGCGACCGCGGCCAGGTGCTCGGCGCCTGCCTGCTGCAGGCCGCTGGAGCGGGCCACCGGCAGCCCGTCCTCGGAGAGGACGACCGCGTGCCGGGTCTCGGGGACCTGGGAGACGAGGTTGTCCAGCAGCCAGCCCAGCTCACCGGTGGGACGGTCCTGATCGGTCATGGTTGATCCTTCTGTGCGTGCGGGGGGTTCGGGGTGGCGTCGCCGCCACCCGCGTCGGCGTCGCGGGCGCGCCGGGTGGCCGCCTGGATGGCGGCCATGCGAGCCCGCGACGCCTCCGGCGACAGCTCGGGGGCGGGTTGCGCTCCCCGGCCGGGCCGTTCGTCGTTCGTCCCCCGTCCCGCCCAGGCCTCGGCCTCGGCGGCCTGCCGCAGCTGCACGGCCAGGCTCGCCTGCTTCACCCGCTTGGGCAGCACCTCGGGCGTGACCGGCTCGTCCGCCGGGCCGTCGGGGGCGGGGCGGGCGGGGTACGCGCCGCCGGACGCGGGCGCCGACGGGGGGACGGGTGCGGCGTAGGCCTCGTAGAAGCCCTGCGCGTTCTGCGCCTCCTGCGTGTTCTGCGCGGCCTGCGTGTTCCGTGCGTCCTGCGGACCGCGACCGGGGTGGGCCGCTTCGGGGTTCCGCGGCGCCGGCGCCTGCTGCGCCTCCCACGGCGAGGAGCTCTGCCCGTGGGGCGCGGCAGGAGTGGCGGGCGCTGTGCCGGCCGCGCCCCGGCCCCCGGCCGCGGGCTGCGACGGCCGGACGTGGGAGGGCTGCTCCCCGGGCCCGGCGGCGTGCGCCCCGGCGGAGGCGGGTGCGGAGGGGGCCGGGGCGGGTGCCGCGGCGGGACGTCCGGCGGTCGTGCGGCCGGTGTCCGCGCGGGGCTGTTCCAGGAGGGCCTGCGGCAGCAGCACGATGGCCAGCGTGCCGCCGTAGGGCGAGCGGCGCAGCGAGACGCCGATGCCGTGCCGGCGGGCGAGCCGCGCGACGACGTGCGCACCGAGCCGGGGGTCGTCGCCCACCGGGCCGCCCGGGGAGTCGGAGGTGTCGGAGAGCAGCGCGTTCAGCCGCAGCATCTCCTCCTCGGACATGCCCAGACCCCGGTCCTCCACCTCGACGACCAGTCCGTTGGCGACCTCGTGCGCGGTGAGGTGCACCTGGGTGTGCGGCGGCGAGAACGACGTGCCGTTCTCCAGCAGCTCGGCGATCAGGTGCACCACGTCGGCGACGGCGCGGCCGGCCACGGTCGTCCGGGGGACCGTGCCGATCTTGACCCGGGTGTACTCCTCGGTCTCGGACACGGCACTGCGCAGGATGCTCGTCAGCGCGACGCCGCTGCGCCACTGCCGGGCCGGCAGGTCGCCGCCGAGGATCACGAGGTTCTCGGCGTGCCGGCGCATGCGCGTCGACAGGTGGTCGACGGCGAACAGCTCCTCCAGCAGGTCGGGGTCCTCGTGCTTGCGCTCCATCGTGTCGAGCATGGCGATCTGGCGGTGGATCAGGATCTGCGTCCGGCGGGCCAGGTGCAGCAGGACCTTGCGGGAGTTCTCGCGCACCTCGGCGAGCTCCTCGTTGTGTCGTGCGGTGAGGGCCATCTCGTTCGCGGTGGTCTCGAGGTGGTCCAGGCTCTGCATGGTGGCCCGGCGCAGGTGCCGGCCGCGGACGAGCAGGAAGCCCACCCCCGCCGCCGCGATCACGGTGGCGACCCAGACCCGGGCGGACTCGCCCTCCTCGGCGTGGTGCGGGACGGTGGCCAGCCAGAGGCCTGCGATCGCTGCGGCGGGAACCAGGGAGGAGAGGAGGAGCGCCACCCGGAGGGCTGCGCGGTCCACGGGGCGGGGACCCTGTCGGGGGTCGCGTGTGCCTGGCATCTGATTCCTCGACGGCGTGGGGGCTGGCAGTGGAACTGGGGGCGGCCGTCCGGCCTCGGAACCTACCAGCCCGCAGCGGAGATGATCACATCAAAGTCGGCGGTTGTGTAGGCGCCGGGAGGCGCCGGAGACAGGTAGACGCACAACTGTTGCCTCCGGGGCCCCGGCCGTCACAGGAGGCGCAGGAGTGCCTGCGGAGCGTGGGTGCGGCGGGACGGCGGGGAGGCGGGGTGGGACAGGGGAGGCGGTGCGGCGGGGGCGGATCCGGAAACGGGTTCGGAGGGGGAGTCGCCCGCACGGAGGGTGCCGGACCGGGCCCGGGCGGGATCGGCGGACCGGCCGGAGGAATAACCGGGGGGTGTCCCCGGTTGTACCGGGCCGCGAACGACCCGCCACGAGGAGGCGCCCCGGTGAGCAACGGCAACGGCATCCGCGCGACAGCGCGCGGCACGGCCCCCGTCCCGCTGTCCGTACTGGACCTGGCCACGGTCGGCAGCGGCACGACCGCCGCGCAGGCCCTGCGCACCAGCGTGGAACTGGCCAGGACGGCCGAGACGCACGGCTTCCACCGGTTCTGGGTGGCCGAGCACCACTCCATGCCGGGGATCGCCAGCTCCTCGCCCGCCGTCCTCCTCGCCCACCTGGCGGCGCACACCGGGACGCTGCGTCTCGGCTCGGGCGGGGTGATGCTGCCCAACCACGCCCCGCTGGTGGTCGCCGAGCAGTTCGGCACCCTGGAGGCGCTGGCCCCCGGCCGGATCGACCTCGGCCTGGGCCGCGCGCCCGGGACCGACCGGGCGACCGCCCGCGCGCTGCGCCGCTCCGGGGCGGACGGCTCCGCCGACGACTTCCCGCAGCAGCTCTCGGAACTGGTCCGCTTCCTCGACGACGACTTCCCCGACGGCCACCCGTACTCCCGCATCCACGCGGTCCCCGGGCCGGTCCAGGGCCGGGTCGCCGGAGGGGTGCAGTCCGCGGCCCGGCCCCCGGTCTGGCTCCTGGGGTCCAGCGGGTTCAGCGCGCAACTGGCCGGCTCGCTCGGCCTGCCGTTCTCCTTCGCCCACCACTTCTCGGCGCGCAACACCGTCCCGGCGCTGCGGCTGTACCGGGAGTCCTTCCGGCCCTCCGCGGTGCTGGACGAGCCCTGGGCGATGATCGGCGTCTCCGCGGTGGCCGCCGACAGCCGCGAGGAGGCGCGCCGCGCGGTGCTCTCCGGCGCGGTCTCCATGCTGCGGCTGCGCACCGGACGCCCCGGCCTGGTGCCCACGCCCGGGGAGGCGGAGGCAGTCGTCGCGGAACTCGGGCCGATGGAGGAGGAGTTCGTGGACAGCTGGATGTCCGACATCGTGTACGGCACCGGGGAGGAGGTCCGTGAGGGGCTGGACGCGCTCGCCGCCCGCACCGGCGCCGACGAGCTGATGATCACCGCCAACATCCACGGCCACGAGCCGCGGCTGCGCTCCTACGAGCTGATCGCCAAGGCCTACGGCATGGGCTGAGCGCCCGTGGCGAGGGAGACCCCGGCCGCCCGGTCCGAAGCGGCCGCCCGGCCGGGAGCGGCCGTCCGGTCCGGAGCGGCGGCCCGGTCCGCGGTGGCGGCCCCGTCCGCGGCGGCCCGGTCCGCGGCGGCCCGGGTGCGGTCCGCCGCGGCGGCCTCGTCCAGCAGCTCGCGGATCCGCGCCGCGGGCGCCGGGCGGGCGTAGAACCAGCCCTGTCCGGTGTCGCAGCCGATGGCGTGCAGCCGTTCGGCCTGCTCGCCGGTCTCCACGCACTCGGCGGTGACGGTCAGCCCCAGGTCGTGGGCGAGCCGGACCAGTGCGGTGACGATGGTCTCGTCGGCCGGGTTGGGGTGCTCGGCGGCCTTGAAGCCCTGCACGAACGACCCGTCCAGCTTGAGGGCGGAGACCGGCAGCCGGCTGAGGTAGGCGAGGTTGGAGTAGCCGGTCCCGAAGTCGTCGATCGCGATCCGCACGCCCATCTCGCTGAGCGCGTGCAGGGCCTGCAGGGGCCGGCCGGCCGAGCCCATCACCGCGGACTCGGTGAGCTCCAGCTGCAGCAGGTGCGGCGGCAGTCCGGTCTCCTCCAGGATCGCCGCGGTGTCCGCCACGAGGTCGGAGTCCCACACCTGCCGCACCGCGACGTTGACGCTGACGAAGACGGCCCGCTGCGGGTGGGCGTCGTACCACTCGCGGGCGCGGCGGCAGGACTCGGCGAGCACCCAGCGGCCCAGCGGGACGATGGCCCCGTTCTCCTCGGCCAGTCCGACGAACCGGTCGGGGGAGAGGGTGCCGAACTGCGGGTGGCGCCAGCGCACCAGGGCCTCGACCCCGCGCATCCGGGCGTCGCCGAGACCGACCAGCGGCTGGTACTCCACGGCGAACTCGCCGCGGTCGACGGCCGACCTGAGGGTGCGGGAGAGCTCCTGGCGGGTCACCCGGTGGGCGTTGCGCTCGGGGTCGAAGAGGGTCCAGCGGGCCTTGCCGTCGGCCTTGGCCCAGTACAGCGTCGTGTCCGCGGCCTGCATCAGGCTGGTCGCCGAGGTGCCCGCGGTGGGCCGCTCGACGACGCCGATGCTCGCGGAGACGGCGATCCGCTGGCCGGCGAGGTCGAACGGGCGCTGGAGCGCGGCGAGGACCTCCTCGGCCAGCCGCGCCGCCTGCTCGGTGCCGGAGGAGTCCTCGACGAGCAGGGCGAACTCGTCCCCGCCCAGGCGTGCGACGAGGTGCCCGTCGCGCTCGGTGCAGGCGGTCAGCCGGCGGCCCACGGCGGCCAGCAGGCGGTCGCCGACCCGGTGGCCGAGGGTGTCGTTGACCGCCTTGAAGCCGTCCAGGTCGAGGTAGCACAGGCCGATGCGGGTGGAGCCGGGCTCCTCGGCGAGGACCGCCGCCAGCCGTTCGAAGAAGAGAGTGCGGTTGGGCAGCCGGGTGACCGGGTCGTGCAGCTGCAGGTGCCGCAGCCTGCGCTGCAGGGTGCGGCGTTCGGTGACGTCCTCCACGGCGAGCAGCGCGCAACGGGTGTGCCCGGCCTCGTCCCTGACGGGGGAGAGGGTGATCTCGGCCCAGACCTGGCGGCCGTCGAGGTGCTTGAACCGGCGCGTGCACTGCAGGCGGTCGCGGTGCCCGCGCAGCACCTCGGTCCAGGCGGTCCGGGAGACCGGGTCGTCGCCCAGGCCCACGAGGTCGGCGGCGGGCCGGGAGGCGAGCCGCTCGGGCTCCGAGCCGACGAGCGCGGCGAAGGCCCGGTTGGCCTGGAGGACGCGGCCGTCGAGGTCGGCGAGCGCCATGGCGGCGCCCGCCTCGGTGAAGACGGCGCGGTAGCGCCACAGGTCGGTGCGCGCGGGGACCGGCACCGGAACGTGACGCTCCGTGACCGGCGCGGCGGCCGCGGAGGGCCCGTCGTCCGGACCGACGCCCGGTCCGTCGTCGGATCGTTCCCGCATGGCAGTCGTCTCGCACAGGTAGTGGGGCGGTCGCCGATGGTCCGCGTTCCGCGGAATCCGCGCTGGAAATGTGGCGATCATAGAGGTTCCCGAGTGGACGGTTCCACTGGACCCACGGTGATTCGCGGCACCCGTCGCCCCGCCCGACCGCACCTGTCCTGTCGTAAGAACGAAGTGAACGGAAATGATCGAATACTACGTAGAGTAGTCAGATCTTCTGGTGACCCGGTTGGACCTCCCGGCGTGCGGAGCCCCGCAAAACGTCACAAGGTGGCACACAGGCGGCAAGGTGTGTCGGCCCGACACCGTCCGGGAGGTCGTTGTGCAACAGGCGCGCATGGATTCCCGCGAGTGGGGCCCGGGCCGCCGGGCCTGCGCCGCGCTCACCGCGCTCACCGCGGCCGTCACCTGGTCGGTCTCCACCTCCCAGCCCACCGTCGCCGTCGCCGCGCCGGCGGCCCCCTCCGGCCTCTCCCTCCCCTCCGGCCCCTGCGCGCTGCCCCGGACCGGGGTCCACCACTCCGAGGGGCTCGACTCCTGGCACCCCGACTACCCGGTGCCCCGGGGAGAACTGCGGGTCGCGCTGATCTTCCTGGCCTTCCCCGACTCCGAGCCCCGGCTCTCCCCGGCCCGGCTGGCCGCCGACCACTTCCCCGCCACGCGGGAGTTCTTCCACCGGGCCTCGTACGGCCGGCTCGGCCTGCGCGTCGAGGCCCTGTCGCGCTGGCTCGTCATGCCCCGCCCGTCCGGCGAGTACGGCATCAGCCGGGACTGGGACGCCGGCCTGCGCGACCGCTACCTGCGCGACGCGGTCCGGGCCGCGGACGACCTGCTCGACTTCCGCCGCTACGACATGGTCCACCTCGTCGCCGACCCGGACGCCCCCGGCGTCGACTCCGACGCCACCAAGGTCGTCAACCTCGATCCGCCCCTGACCGCCGACGGGCACGCGATCCGGCGGTTCGGCACGGTGTTCGAGAAGCACCCGCCGGACCACAACGTGCTCGCCCACGAGACCGCCCACGTCTTCGACCTGCCCGACCTGTACTCCCGGCCGCCCGCCGGCAGCAACGCCGACTGGGACACCCACGTCGGGGACTGGGACCTGATGGGCAGCCAGTTCGGCCTCTCGCCGGACCTGCTCGCCTGGCACAAGTGGAAGCTGGGCTGGCTCGACCCCGGCCAGGTCGACTGCGTCTTTGCGCCCGGCACCACCGTCCACCGCGTGACGCCGGTCGAGACCCCGGGCGGGAAAAAAATGGTCGCCGTGCGCACCGGCCCGTCCACCGTCCATGCCCTGGAGGTGCGCAGCACCGCGGGCAACAACGCCACCTCCTGCACCACCGGCGTCCTGGTCTACCGGGTGCGCAACGACCTGGCCTCCGGCGACGGGCCGGTCCGCGTCCTCGACGGCCACCCGCGCACCTCCGCCTGCCGGGGCCGGTCGGTGTACCCCCCGCTCGCCGACGCCCCCCTGCGGCCCGGCGAGACCCTGCGGACCGGCAAGGACGTGGGCGTGACCGTCCGCGTGGAACGCCGCCACCCGGACGGCTCCTACAGCGTCCGTGTCACCCGGGAACGCACCGGCTGACCCGGCGCCGTCCGGCGCCGACGGGAACGCCCCCGCTCCCGGTACCGATGGTCCTCCGGGAGGGTGAGGCCCGCCGCAGCGTGCGGGGGCCGGGGCGCGCCCGTGCGCACGACGAAGAGGGCCCCTCGCTCGCGCGAGGGGCCCTCTTCAGTCTTGTGCGCCGCCAGGGACTCGAACCCCGAACCCGCTGGTTAAGAGCCAGCTGCTCTGCCAGTTGAGCTAGCGGCGCTCGCTGACGTCGTTGACCTTAGCATCCGCGGGCGGCTTGGCAAAAACCGGTTTCACCCCGGGACGGGGGACGGGAAGGGGGAGAGGAGCGGGGCGGGCGCCCGCCCCGGGAAGGAGAGCCGGCCCCGGGCCCCGGGCCCGGCCCCCGCCGACGCCCCGGCGGTCCCGGCGACCCCGGCGACCCCGGCGCGGGCCGCGCGGATGCAGGCCCACAGCAGGACCCCGGGGCCGGGCAGCCACGGGGTGCGGGAACGCGGCGCGACGACCCAGTGGGCCCGCGACCCGGGGGCCGGGATGAGCGGAGGGAGGGAGATCTCGTCGCCCAGGCCGTGACAGAGCGGGGGCGGGACCCGGTCGCCCCACTCCTCCCAGCCCAGCAGCGAGGGGAGGCGGTCGGCGGTGCCGGGGGCGGTGAGGAACGTGAGCCGCCCGCCCTGCCGGGCTGCCGGGCCGGACCCCGGGCCGGCCGTCCACAGCTGGTCCAGGACCCGGCGGCCGAAGAGGGCCGGCAGGCTCACCGCGTCGAACAGCGCGCCGCAGGGCAGGGCGCGCACGGACGAGGGGTCGGCTGACCACAGGGCCACGACGCTGCGCGGGAAGCGGCTCGCCGACGCCAGCCATGCCAGTCCGTCCGGGGTGACGCGCTCGGCCGGTTCCTCCGGGTGTCCGATCCATCCACTCATGGTGACTACGTCTACCCGCCGGAATGTGCAGCGTTGAAGAAAACAGCGAAACGCGTACACGGTTCGTCACGTTCAGCTACCCTGCCCTGCATATGCCACGGGCGTGTGTTCGATCGGGCCGCTCGCGGACGCCACGGACGGGCCCCGGGCCGCCGGCGGGTCCGGCCCCCGGCGGCCTCAGTCCTGCACCGCGCCGTTCCGCAGCAGGACCTGGCCGAACTCCACCATCTTCTTGGCGTAGTCCTCGCTCCACTCCGCCCGCTCGGCGATCCCGGCCAGGGACACCCGGTCGAACCGCTTGGGGTCCGCCAGCTGCGCCGCCGCCATCGCCTGGAACTCCGTGGCCCGGTCCGCGGCCGCGCGGAACGCCAGAGCCAGCTCCGTGGAGCGGTCCAGCAGCCGCCGGGGATCCTCCTCCGACTCCAGGTCGAAGAAGTGCTCGGCCTCGTCCCCGGCGTCGCGCGGCTCGAAGAGCAGCGGCGCCGGCCTCAGGCGGCGCTTCTGCTCCTGCGGCTCCGACATGTGGGTACCTCCAGATTTTCGCGTCGCCTTCCATTGTCCCGCCCGGCGCAAGCGTGCCGTGCGGGCCCGGTGCTCAGGGCCGGTGCGGGACCCGGTGCCGGGCCAGGTGCGCCAGCACCGTGTGGTTCGCCTCCCAGCCGTCCGGGAACTTCACCGTCACCCCCAGCTGCACCGGCTCGGTCGAGGGATGCTCGTCCAGCAGCTCGGCCACCCCCTCCCGGCACACCACGATGCAGGCGTTGCGGTGCCGGGAGGCCAGCACGCACAGCCGCCCGGTCTCCAGGTGGAACGCGGTCGCGTCCGGCCGCCCGGACAACGGGTGCAGCACGACGGTGACGTCGAACTCCCGGCCCTGCAGCCGGTTGGCGGTGTCCACCGCCACCCCCGCGGCCTCCGTGCCGGCCAGCGCGGCGCGCACCGCCGCGGCCTGGTCCCGGTGGGCCGTGCCCACCGCGATCCGGTCCGCCGTCAGCGCCGCGCGCCCCTTCTCGGAGACCGTCGAGCCCCTGCGCTCCAGCAGCCGCCGCACCACCTGCGCCACCGCGGCGACCGCCTCGGGGTCGGTCCGCGGGGTGTGCCGGGCGGGCAGCTCCAGCAGCCCCCAGCCCGACTCGGCGGCCACGTCCAGCACCCGGTCGGGGCCGGAGCCGTCCGAGGCCGCGGAGAAGGACAACCGCCGCTCGCCCTCGCCTGTTCCCGAACGGAACGGGGTGTAGGGGTAGAAGGCCTCGGACACCAGGGGCGCGGCCGAGGCGGGCAGCCGCCAGGAGACCGGCAACCGGTGCTGGGGCAGCCCCGGGTTGTGCGCCAGCAGCGTCACCACCGCGCTGGCCGACGGGTCGTGGCCCAGCCCCGCCCACTGCTCCGCGCCCACCACGCTGAACGGGTCCAGCTGCCCCGGGTCGCCGACGAACAGCGCCCGTTCGAACAGCCCGGCCACGGCCAGCAGCGCGTCCGACCGCATCTGGTACGCCTCGTCCACGATCGCGTACCGCCACGGCTCGGCGTTCTTCACGAACGCCCACTTGGCGGCGGTCGCGATCACCACCTTCTGGCCCAGCAGGTCGGAGACCCTCGCCGACTTCAGCACCGACGGGTGCCGCTCCAGGACCGGGTCCGGCGCGCCGTCGGTGCTGTGCAGCCGGCCGACCGGCAGCTCCGGGTCGGCGGTGGCCAGCCGGTCCGCCAGGTCGTCCACCTGTGCGTTGGTCTGCGCCACGATCATCAGCTGCTCCCCGGCGGCGACCAGCTCGCGCGCCGCGCGGACGACCAGGGTGGACTTGCCGGCACCCGGCGGGGAGTCCACCACGACCCCGCGGTGGGCGCCGTGCAGGGTGTCGTGCAGGATCCGCGCGGTGGCCAGCGCCGCGGCGGCGGCCGGATCCGCCCCGCCCCCGGCGGCCTGTGCGGTGGGCGAGGCCGGTGCGGAGGGGGACGCGGCGGCGGGCGGGCGTGCGGCGGTCACCGGCCGTCCTCCCCGGCGCCCGTGCCCTCGGCCGCGCCCGTGCCCTCGGCCGCGCCCGTGCCCTCGGCCGTCCGCGTGCCCTGGTCGGGCAGTGCGCCCTGCGCGGCGGCCGGCGGGCCGCCGTGCGTCCACGGCGTCGACTCGGGGTCGGGCAGTCCCGGCCCGCCGCGCGGGTTGTGCTCGAACGCGGTGAAGCACACCCGCTCGCCCTCCACCGGCACCGAACCCTCCTCGGGCACCTTGCCCCGCCCCATTCCGTTCACCAGCCGCACCACGATCCGCCCCGGCCCTCCCCGCACGCCCGGTTCCACCGAGACCAGCTGCGCCTCCTGGGTGCGCTCGCCGAGCGCCCGGTACAGCTTCGCGTCCGCGTCCAGGTAGGGCTCGTCGTCGGTCACCACGGTGACCAGGGGGCGGGGCCGGGGCGCCCGCCCCTCCGAGTACGTCATCTCCACCGCGTCCACCACCCCGGCGAAGGCCTCGCCGGCGAGGCGCCGCCCGGCCATCACCAGCGGGTCGTCCAGCGCCTCCTGCGCGTCCAGCCGCACCTGGGCCGTCTCCCGGGACGACAGCTTCTGCGCGGCGGTGACCGCGTCGTCGACCCGGGGCTGCGGGGGCTCGCCGGCCCGCAGCCGGTCCCGGTGCATGGTGTACGACCAGCGGTCGCGCCGCCACCGCTCCTCCACCCGCCGCCCGGCGGGCAGCGCGCGCAGCAGTTCCAGGCCGTCCCACACCCGGTGCCAGGTCGGCTCCAGCTGGCCGCGCACCAGTTCCTCGACCTCCTCGGCCGCCCGCCTCCGCGCGGCGGCGTCCCCGGCGGACCGGGCCGCGTCGTAGCGGCCCATCGCGGGGGCGAGGTGCTTGTTGTCGAACTCCGGGTCGGTGGCCGGGCCGGCCGGCGGGCACACCAGCAGCCCGTCCGGGCGCCGGGCCAGTTCGGCCGCGGCCGCCGCCTCCGCGCCGTCCGTGCCGCCCGGCGGGTCGATCCAGGCCAGCAGCGCCCCCAGGTGCTGGTCCTCCAGGCCGCTCTGGCCGGTGGCCCAGTGGCGGGACAGCAGTCCGGTCATGGACAGCAGCAGCGAGGAGCCCGGGGTCAGCGCGCGCTCGCCCAGGTGGGTGAGCCAGCGGCCCAGCAGGGGCACCCGAGCCGGCACCGGGTGCGGTTCGTCGGGGTCGTCCTCGGCGGTGCGCCGGAAGCGCGTCGACCGGCCCAGCAGCCGCACGTACTCCACGCCCGAGCCGCTGGGGACGATCACCTGGGGGGCGTCCCGGCACAGCTCCACCTCGACCTCGGTCCGCTTGCCGGTGACCGGGTCGGTCTCCTTGCGGAGCTCCGTGTCGACGTCGTCCGCGAACCCCTCCAGGTAGGGCAGCATCCGCTCCGCCAGGCCCGCCAGGAAGGCGAAGCGCAGGTCGCGGTCGCGGGGCTGGGGCACCACCAGCAGTGAGGCGTCGTCCCGGGCCCCGCCGACCATGGCCCCCAGGGGGGCGCCCGTCTCGCCCGCGGTGGTCAGCGGCACGAACACCATCGGGGTGGGCGACAGGTGGCGGTGGCGCACCGTCGTCAGGGGGCGGGCCCGCCCGGCGGCCACGGCCTCGGCCTGCGCCAGAGTGGCCATCAGCGACATGCGACGGCCTCCCGGCCCCGGCCGCCCGGTGCGGCGGCGCCTTTGGGGGCGTGCTCCGCGGCGCCCGGCCGTTCCGCGGGGTCCGCCCCGGCCGGCGCCCCGGCCAGCGCCTCGGCGCGCAGCCGCGCGGCGCGGTGCAGGCGGCGGGCCGCCGGGTCGTCCGGGTCGACCGGGCCGCGGGCCGCCGCCAGGACCTGCTCCACGGTGGTCAGCCCGCCCAGCTCCCCGCGCACCGCGCGCCCCAGGGCCTGCACCGCGCCGCACTGCCGGGCCCGCTCCCGGCAGTGGAAGGCCAACTCGCAGGTGGACAGGCACTCGGGGGAGTAGGCGGCGGGCACCGAGTCCACGGCCGCGGCAAGTTCCCGCGGCGGCCGGGTCGGCGTCCTGCCGTCCTCGGCCGGCCGCAGGTCGAAGGTGGTGCCCTCGGGCAGGGCGGCGGCGATCTCCTCGATGCGGGTGAGACGCGCCAGTTGGCGCCTGGTCACCGAGAGCTGCTTGCGCACGTCCACCGGGGAGGCGGTGGGCAGGTTGGAGAAGTCCCGCGGGCAGACCAGCAGGACGGTCCCGCCCGGCCGGCCGCGGCCGGTGCTCCGGGCCGCCTCCTCCAGGGCCAGGACGTACACGGCCGCCTGGCGCGCCGCCGCGCCCACCTTGGACGGATCGGCCGAACCGTCCAGGATCGGGAACGACTTGACCTCCACCACGGTCCAGGTGCCGTCGGGGTGGACCACCACGGCGTCCGGCTCCAGGTGGACCGGCGAGCCCGCCACGTCCAGCCGCAGCATCGGGTGCTCCAGCAGCGCCCAGCGGCCGGCCGCCGTCGCCTCCGCCAGCGCCAGGCGGGTGCGCTCGGTGCGCCCGGCCGGGCCCGCGGCGTCCAGGTCGGGCAGGTCCACCTCCCCGGTCACCGGCACGCCCAGCCGCTCGCCCAGCAGGCGCAGCAGCTCCGCGCACCGGTCCGCCGTGACCCGGGCCTCGAAGGCGTGGCCGCGGGCGATGGCGAACTGCGACTGGCCGAAGGGCGCCGGACGGCCGATCCGCGACGCGACCGCGGACTTGTCGACCCCGGCGGCGTCGAGTATCGCGCGCCGTCTGCATCCGGGGTTCGTGGCGAGGGCGGCGAGCGCGCGGGCGTCCAGGGGGCGCGGTGCGACCGGCCCGCGGAGTTCGGCGAGCCGGGCCCTGAGCGGTGCCGGCGCCGTCGCCGGGGCCGGTACCGCGGGGGCCGTGCTGTCGGGGTAGGGACTCACCTGCCGCAGTGTCGCATCCCCCACCGACAATCGTGCGGTGGCGTCCCGGGCGCCGCAGTCCTGCGGCGCCCGGGACACGGCCGGTTGACGCCCGGTCAGACCGCCCCGGCCCGGTCCGCGCGGGCCTGCGCGTAGTGCTCCAGGAAGGCGGCGGCGGCCGGATTGCCGCGGTGCCCGCGCAGCCCGCGGGCGGCGTCGTCCAGCATGCCGCGGATGCGCGAGGAGCGGACCCGGTCCATCAGCAGCAGCGCCTCCTCCGCCTGGTGGGCGGCCTCGTCCACGCACCCGGCGCCCACCAGGTCGACGACCAGTTCGGCGGTGAACAGGGCGATGTTGCGACCGAAGTGGGGGTCCTGGAGCTCCACCGCCCGGCGGGCGTACCCGGCGGCGCGCGCGTGCTCGCCGAGCGCCGCCCAGCACTGGGCCTGCAGCCCGTACAGCTCGGCCTCGCCGAAGAACGACATCCACTCGGGGTCGTCGTCGCAGGTGCCGCGGCCGAACAGGGCGTGCGCCCGGTTCAGCGCGCCCTCGCACGCCGTCCGGTCGCCCAGCCCCGCCCAGCCGCCCGCCTCGCGCAGCGCCAGCAGCGACTGCAGCCGCGCCGAGGGGACCTGCCGCGCGGCCCGGCGGGCGGCCTGCGCCGCCCGCACCGCCTCGCGGGGGCGTCCCGCGTCCCGCGCCAGGAAGGCCGTGTTGCAGAAGGCGTGCGCCTCCAGGGCCGGGTCGTCCGACAACCGGGCGGTCGCCAGGGCCTCCGCGTAGTGCGCGCGGGCCTCGGCCAGGCGGCCCGAGTCGTGGGCCAGCCAGCCCACCGTGATGGCCAGTTCGCCGGCCCCGGCGTGCAGCCGGTCGGCCACGGCGGCGGAGCCGGGCTGCTCGTCGAGCAGCCCGTGGGCGACGCGCAGGATGTGCCCGGCCCGCCGGTAGATGGCGTCGGCACCGTACTGGTCGTCCAGCAGCCGGATGCCGCGCACGGACTCCTCGACCGCCCGGACCTCGGCGGTACCGACTCCGCGGCCCCCGCCCGCCGGCACGTCCGGCACGTCCGGCACGTCCGACGCACCGGTGCCGGTGCCGTGCCCGGCTGCCCGGGCCGGGCGGGGCCCCAGGGCGAGCGCCGAGGCGATCGCCACGGAGCCCCCTGCCATGAATGCGCGACGCAGCACGTCGCTCTCCTCGTCGTTCTCGTTCCGGTGCCCGGAAGGGCAGTTCTCGGGCTCCCCCTCCGACAGGGGCCGGGACCTGCGCCCCCGCACGCTGTGCCGGGGGGCGAAACCCAGGTCCTCCAGCGTCCTGCCGGGGAACATGTGCCTGAAGACCCGTTCGTAGGCGTAGTTGGGGCAGCGGATCTCCCCGGCCTCCACCCGCCCGATGTAGCGGGCGTCGCACGAGACCTGCTCCCCTATCTCCCTCGCCGCGCGGCGCACCGCGGCGGCGAACTCCCCGGGAGACAGGCTGCCGCGCAGCCGCCGGAAGGTGGTGTTGGGTGCGCTGGGTGCTCGCGAAGGCGCCATGGTGACCGGCATCCCCTCGGCCGTGCCTGCTGGGTGGAGCTGCGCCGCCTGCGGATGTGCCGACGGCGGGACGACCGTACCCGCTGGAACTGCACGTCCGGCCCGGTTTTCCAGACAAACCGGATCTCTCGCCCGCGATCTGCTATGAAATGCCACTCCTCGCAGCGAACCGCCCCGTGGCCGTTGACGGTCCCGCGCGTTGTGCTGGACGTACCGGCAGAAGCGCGGCGCGCCGGCGCCGCTGAATGTTGGGAGGACGGCCCAGTGCGGACGGACGACGGATCGCGCGCGGCGCGCACGAGGACAGGCGGCATCGTACGGCACGGGGCGGAGGGCGGAACCCCCTCCTGCGACGTGGTGACCGTGCCCGTCCGGCAGGGCCTGGAGGCGGTCGACATCATGCGGCTGCGCACCGGGGTGGGCCCGGTCCTGCACGACCGGGCCGCCGGGACGCTCGGCTTCCTGGTGCCCCCGGGCGCCGCCTGCGGATGGGACCTCCCCGGCGTCTCCTGCACGCGCTCCGGGGTGCGCGCCCGGTCCGCGGACGGCTGGCTGCTGCCCCCGCGCAGCACCGCCGGCCGGCACACGGACCCGGCCGTGCTGCACGAGGCGCTCGGCGAGGCGCAGCGCACCCTGGCCGCGGCCGACGGCTCCCTCGCCGCCCGCGGCTGACCCCGCCCCACGGCGACCCGCGGCCCCCGCGGCGCCCCGCGGCAACGCCCCGCCCGCCGCGGGCGATACTGGCCGCATGGCGAGGAATGCGAACAGAAGTGCGGGACGACGCCGGGCCGGGGCCGAAGCGGTCACCCACCCGGTGGACTCCGGCCTCGCCGAACTGCGCCCGGACCGCGACCGGCCCAGGGCCTGGACCGTCCTGGTGGACGGCGCGCCCCAGTCGCACGTCGACCTCGACGACCCCACGCGCCTGGACTTCGCCTACCAGCGGATCCTCGGCCACGTCGCCGACCTGGCGGCCCCTGCGGGCCGTCCGCTGCGGGCCGTGCACCTGGGCGGGGGAGCGCTGACGCTGGCCCGCTACGTCGCCGCCACCCGGCCGCGCTCGCGCCAGCAGGTCGTGGAGCTGGACGCCGGGCTGGTCCGGCTGGTCCGCGAGCACCTGCCGCTGGAGCGCACCTGGCAGATCCGGGTCCGCGGCGGGGACGCCCGGGCCGGGCTCGCCGGGCTCCCCGACGACTCCGCGGACCTGGTCGTCTCCGACGTCTTCGGGGGCGCGCGCACCCCCGCCCACCTGACGAGCACCGAGTACCTCGCCGAGGCCGCGCGCGTCCTGCGGCCCGGCGGCCTCTACGCCGCCAACCTCACCGACGGCGGAGCGCTGGCGTTCGCCCGCGCCCAGGTCGCCACCGCCCTGGCCGTCTTCCCCGAGGTCTGCCTGGCCGCCGACCCCGCGGTGCTGCGCGGCAGGCGCTTCGGCAACCTGGTGCTGGTGGCCGGGGACGGGCCGCTGCCGGTCGGGGAACTGGCCCGCCGCACGGCCGGCGACCCCGCGCCCTGCCGGGTCGAGCACGGGCGTGCCCTGGCCGGATTCACCGGCGGCGCGGCACCCGTCACCGACGCGACCGCCCGGCCGTCGCCGCCCCCGCCCGACGGGGTCTTCGGCTGACGTCCCGCCGCCGGACCGCCCGGCCCGGCGGCCGGCCCCGGTACGACTCCCGGCCCCCGGCCCGGCCCCCGGCCCGGCCCCCGGCCCGGGCCCGGGGCGGGTCACCCCTCGAGGGGCACGATGCCGCTGCGGGCGACCCGGGAGTACCAGTGGGCGCTGGCCTTGGGGATGCGGGTCTGGGTCGCGTAGTCCACGTACACGGCGCCGAAGCGCCTGCCGTACCCGTAGGCCCACTCGAAGTTGTCCAGCAGCGACCACTGGAAGTAGCCGCGCAGGTCCACGCCCGCCCCGATCGCCCGGTGTGCGGCGGCCAGGTGGCCGCGCAGGTACTCGATGCGCTCGGGGTCGCGCACCTCCCCCTCGGGGTTGACGTAGTCGTCGAACGCCGCGCCGTTCTCCGTGATGTACAGCGGCAGGCCGGGGAAGTCCGCGTGCACCCGCAGCAGCAGCTCCTCCAGGCCGCCCGGGTCGATCGTCCAGCCCATCGCCGTGGTCCCGCCCGGCGTGCGGTGGAACGCCACGTCGTCCGCGCCCGTCCAGGGGCTGTGGTCGCTGGCGCCGTGCCCGTCGGCCCCGGTGTCGGTGCCGGACCCGGAGGCGGAGACCAGGGTGGGCGAGTAGTAGTTGACGCCCAGGGCGTCCAGGGGCTGGTGGATCTGTGCGAGGTCGCCGTCGCGCACGAAGGACCAGTCGTCGACGTGCGCGGTGTCGGCCTGCAGGTCCTCCGGGTAGGCGCCCCGCAGCATCGGGCCGGTGAAGACCCGGTTGGCGATCGCGTCGATGCGGCGGGCGGCGTCCAGGTCCTGCGGGCTGTCGGTGAGGGGCCGCACGTGGTGGAGGTTCAGGGAGACGGACGTCCGCGCGGAGGAGGGCAGCGCGGCCCGCAGCGCCTGCACGCCCAGGCCGTGCGCGAGGTTGAGGTGGTGCGCGGCGCGCAGGGTGGCGGCCGGCTCGGTGCGGCCGGGGGCGTGCACCCCCGAGCCGTAGCCGAGGAACGCGCTGCACCACGGCTCGTTGAGGGTCGTCCACAGCTTCACCCGGTCGCCCAGCGCGCCGGCCACGATGCCCGCGTACTCGGCGAAGCGCTGGGCGGTGGCGCGCTCGGGCCAGCCGCCGGCGTCCTCCAGGTGCTGGGGGAGGTCCCAGTGGTAGAGGGTGACGACGGGCTGGATCCCCTTGTCCAGCAGTTCGTCGGTGAGCCGCCGGTAGAAGTCCAGGCCCTTCTGCACGGCGGGGCCGCGCCCGGTGGGCTGGACCCGGGGCCAGGAGACGGAGAAGCGGTAGGCGCCCAGGCCGAGTCCGGCCATCAGGGCGACGTCCTCGGGCATGCGGTGGTAGTGGTCGACGGCCGTGTCGCCGGTGTCGCCGTTGCGGACCTTCCCGGGGGTGCGGGAGAAGGTGTCCCAGATGGACGGGGTGCGGCCGTCCTCGGCCACCGCGCCCTCCACCTGGTAGGCGGCGGTCGCCGCCCCCCAGAGGAATCCGGTCGGGAAGACGAGGCCGTTGCCGGTGTGCGGCCGTGCCGAGGGGGTGTCGTAGGTGATGGCCACGCGGGTCCTCCAAGGACGTGCGGAAGGATCGGGAGGAAGGTTCGGGGAGGGGGAGGGGAGGAGGTCAGCCCTTCACGGCGCCCTGCATGATGCCGCCGACGATCTGGCGGCCGAAGACGACGAACATCACCAGCAGGGGGAGGGTGCCCAGCAGGGCGCCGGCCATGACGACGGACATGTCGGGGACGTAGCCGGTGCTCAGCTCGGTGAGGGCGACCGGGATGGTGGGGTTGGTCGTGTCCAGCGCGATGTAGGGCCAGAAGAAGTCGTTCCACGCCTGGACGAAGGTGATCATGAACAGCACGGCCATCGGGGGCCTGCACACCGGCAGCACGATGCTCCGGAAGATCCGCAGGCTGTGCGCGCCGTCGACCCGCCCGGCCTCGATCAGCTCGTCGGGCAGGGCCTCCGCCAGGTACTGCCGCATGAAGAACACGCCGACCGCGCTGACCAGCGTCGGGAAGATGACGGAGGGCAGCTTCTGCCCCAGGCCCAGGTCGGCCATCATCATGAACAGCGGCACCACGCCCAGCTGGGGCGGGATCATCATCGTGCCGATCACCAGCATCAGCAGGACGTTGCGGCCGGTGAAGCGCAGCTTGGCGAAGGCGAAGCCGGCCAGGGTCGCGAAGAGCACCGTGCAGGTCGCGATGGACCCGGCCACGATCATGCTGTTGATCATCGCCGTGCCCATGTTCGCCTGCTCCCAGGCCTTGCCCAGGTTGGTGAACAGGTTGGGGCCGGGGACCAGCGGCGGCGGGGTGTTCGTCACCTCGCCGCTGGTGCGCGAGGCCGCCACCAGCGTGTAGTAGATGGGGAACAGCGACAGCAGCGAGGCGACGCCGAGCAGCAGGTAGGCGACGGGGCCGCCGTGCAGCTGGCGTCCCGCGCCCGGGCGCAGGGCCCGGGCCACGCGCCCGGCGCCGGAGGTGCCCCCGCCGGACCTCCCGGTCCCGCCGGACCTCCCGGTCCCGCCGGCCCTGCCGGCCTTGCCGGGGGTGGTGGCCGGCCGCACTGCGGGTACGGCTTCGGTGGTCATCGCCGGCCTCCCTGGGGCGAGGACGCGCGCGACGCCAGGGAGGCGAGCACGCGCTGCAGGACGAGGATCAGGACGAGGAGGAGGAACATCGCCCAGGCCACGGCGGCGGCCTGGCCCATCCGGAAGTTCCGCCAGCCCTCCTGGTACAGCAGCAGGCCCAGGGTCTGGTACTGGTTGTCCGCGCCGCCGGAGACGCCGTTCGGCCCCTTGCCGAAGATCAGCGGCTCGCCGAACAGCTGGGTGGCGCCGATGGTGGACAGCACGACGGTGAAGACGACCGTGGCGCGGATGCCGGGGACCGTCACCTTCGTGAACTGCTGCCAGCGCGAGGCGCCGTCGATCGCCGCGGCCTCGTAGAGGTCCTTGGGCACGGCCTGCATGGCGGCCAGGTACAGCAGGGCGTTGTAGCCGGTCCAGCGCCAGACCACGATGGAGGAGATGGCGAGCTGGGCGGGCCACTTCTGCGCCTCCCAGTCGATGTTCTCGACCCCGAAGATCCCCAGGAACCAGTTGATCATCCCGAAGTCGCGCTCGAAGAGCATGGTGAACACCAGCGCCGCGGCCCCGATCGAGGTGGCGTACGGGGTGATGGAGGCGACCCGGAAGAACAGCGAGCCGCGCAGTTTGTAGTTCAGCAGGTGGGCCAGGCCGAGCGCCATCAGCAGCTGCGGCACGGTGGAGATGACGCCGATGGTGAAAGTGTTGGCCAGCGCGTTCCAGAACTGGGCGTCCTTCAGCAGGGCGGTGTAGTTGTCGAGGCCCACCCAGGTCTTGTCGTCCAGCGTCAGCAGGTTCACCTCGTTGAGCGAGATCCACGAGGTGTGGACCAGCGGGTAGAAGCTGAACGCCGCGAAGACGACGAAGAACGGGGCCACGTAGGCGTAGGGGGCGGCCTTCAGGTCCAGCCGGTGCAGCAGGGCGCGCCGTGACTGGCGGCCGGCGGGGGCCAGGGCGGAGGTGGCCACGTCGGGCTTCCTTCCCTCGGGCGGTCGGGCGGTCGGGCGGAGGTGCGCGCGGGCGGCTCCGGCGGCCGCCGCCGTACGAGGGGCGGCCGTCGGAGCGGGGTGCGGCGGGAGGAGCGGGTGCGGCGGGAGAGGGCGGGGCGCCGTCAGCCGACGGCCTTGCGGATCCGCTCGTCGGTGGTCCGCCACGCCTCGGCCGGGCTCTTGCCCTGCGACTCCACCAGCTGCAGGCCCTGCGAGAAGGTGTCCTTGATCGTGCCGTCCTTCGGGCCGAGCACCTGGTCGCCGGGGATCTCGGCGGCGGCCTTCCCGAAGATCTCGCCGATCGGCGCGTCGCTGAAGTACGCGGACTTCGCGTTCTTCACGGTGTCCGACTCCAGCGCGGTCCTCGACGAGGGGAAGTTGCCGATCTCGGCGAAGACGTGCTCCTGCTGCTCGGGGGCGGTCAGCCACTTGACCAGCTTGACCGCCTCCTCCTTGACCGGGCTGGTCTCCATGACGCCCAGGAACGAGCCGCCCCAGTTGGCGCCCTTGGGGGCCTCGGCGACGTCCCACTTGCCCTTGTTGGCCTCGCCGGCCTTCTCGCTGATGTGGGCGAGCATCCAGGCGGGGCAGACGGTGGTGGCGAAGGTGCTGTTGGACAGTCCCGGGTCCCAGCCGTCCTGGAACTGGCGCAGCTCGGCGGTCAGTCCGGACTGCGCGGCGTCGACGGCGGTGTCCCACGCCTCCTTGACCACCGGGCTGTCCCGGTAGACCAGCTCGCCGTCCTTGCCGTAGAAGTACTCGGAGTTGCCGTAGATCTGGGCGTTGAACAGGCCGGTGGAGCTGTCCATGTAGGCGACCTTCTTCCCGCCCTCGTAGTTCTTCTTGAAGTCCTTGCCGACCTCGACGTACTTCTTCCAGTCGCCCTTCCACAGCTCGGCGACCTTCTCGCGGTCGGTGGGCAGGCCGGCCTTCTCGAACATGTCCTTGCGGTAGCAGACCGCCATCGGGCCGATGTCAGTGCCCAGGCCGATGACCTTGCCGTCCTTGGAGGTGACCTGGCCGGCCTTCCAGGGCAGGAAGTGGTCGGTGCCCTCCTCCTCGCCGAGGTCGACGAAGCGCGGGGCGAGGGTGTCGGCCAGTTCGCGGGCGCGGTTGACCTCGATGCCCTGGATGTCCTTCAGGCCGCTGCCCGCGGCGAGTCTGGTCTGCAGCGCGCCGTAGTAGGTCTGCTCGTCGGCGGCGATGTCGGCCTTGATGGTGACGTTCGGGTTCTCCTTCATGTACTTCTCGAGGAGTCCCGTCTCCTTGAGCCCCATGACGCCGAACAGGCCCATGGTGATGGTGACCTTGCCGTCCTTCGACGCGGCCCCGGTGCTGTCACCGCCGCATCCCGCGACGAGGGCGAGGGAGAGGGCGGCCGCGGTGGCGGCCGCGACTCTGGTGCGGAAGCGAGTGCGGGCAGTGGGCATTGCATCCTCCTTGCGCGACGACGGCGCACCGGGCGGCGTCGCGCGCGGCTCACGGACAGGTGCGGTGCGGGTCGGGCGTGTACGATCACGGGAGTGGGAGCGCTCCCACCCGGTGGTTGTCGGAAGGTTCGCCGCTCCGGACGGGCGCTGTCAAGACGTGCGTGGGCTCCGTTGCCGGAGCGTGTCCTGGAGGGCGCCCCTCCGGTTGCGCCCCGGACACCGGCACGGGAATACCGGCACAATGCCGCATGCGGAACAGGCACGACCGAAGGGAACAGGCCATGGGCACGAATGGGCGGCGCACCGGACGGCCGACGCTCGAGGCGGTCGCGCAGCGCGCCGGCGTGGGGCGGGGAACGGTCTCCCGGGTGGTCAACGGGTCGCCCCGGGTCAGCGACCAGGCCCGGGCCGCGGTCCAGGCCGCGATCGCCGAACTCGGCTACGTCCCCAACCGCGCCGCGCGCACCCTGGTGACCAGCCGCACCGACTCCGTCGCCCTGGTCATCCCCGAGTCGGAGAGCCGGCTGGTCGCCGAGCCCTACTTCACCGCGATCATCCGCGGTGTCAGCGCGGAGCTCGCCGACACCGACATGCAGCTGCTGCTGATACTGGTCCGCAACGCCCGCGAGCGCGAACGGCTGGCCGGCTACCTGACCTCGCACCGCGTCGACGGGGTGCTGCTGGTCGCCGTGCACCGCGACGACCGGCTGGCCGAACTGCTGGAGAGGATCGAGATCCCGGCGGTACTGGCCGGCCGCCGCTCCGGGACCGAGCCGCTGACCCACGTCCACCCCGACAACGTCGGCGGCGCCGTCCGCGCCGTGCGGCACCTGCTGGAGCGGGGCTGCCGCAACGTCGCCACCATCACCGGCCCGCTGGACATGGACGTCGGCCACGCCCGCCTCCAGGGCTGGAGCGAGGCCCTGCGCGCCGGGGGGGCCGAGCCCGAGGACGACCTGGTCGCCACCGCGGACTTCACCGAGGAGGGCGGCCGGGAGGCGATGCGGGCCCTGCTGGAGCGGCGCCCGGACCTGGACGGGGTCTTCGCCGCCTCGGACGTGATGGCGGCCGGGGCCCTGCAGGTGCTCCGCGAGCACGGGCGCAGGGTCCCCGAGGACGTGGCGGTGGTCGGGTTCGACGACTCCATCGTCGCCCGGCACACCGACCCGCCGCTGACCAGCGTCCGGCAGCCGGTCGAGGAGATGGGCAGGACCATGGCCCGCCTGCTGCTGGAGCAGATCGCCGAACCGGGCGGGGAACGCCGGCACGTCGTGCTGGACACCGAACTGGTGCTGCGCGACTCCGCCTGAGCCCGGCGCAGGGCCCCGCCCCGGCCCGCGGCCGGCCGTCCCGGTGCCCGGCCGTCCCCGCCCGGTTGTGTGCCGGGGTCAGCGCAGGGAGGCCAGGGGGATGCGGGCGAAGGTGATCGTGTCGTGGGAGCCGGACGGGCCGGTCTCGTACAGCAGGCCGACGGTGGCGGGGTCCAGCTGGACCAGGTCGGAGTAGCCCGCGGGGTCGGGGGAGAGCCGCAGCGCCTCCCGCCAGGTCCGCCCCCCGTCGTCGCTGGCCCGCAGGGCCATGGCCAGGCGCCTGGCGGGGTGGGTGGGGCCCGAGTACAGCAGCGGCGCGGCGCCGCCGGGGACGACCGGCTGCAGGACGCTGCCCTGGACGACCGGCCCGGCCAGCTCCGGCTGCGGCCGGAACGGGGCGGCCAGCGTCAGCCCGCCGTCGGGGCTGCGGGCGTCGGCGCGGGTCGCGGGCGAGGTGCCGTGGTGGTTGCGCGCGTTGACGTAGAGCGTCCCGGAGGGCAGATCGGCCACGGTGGTCTCGCTCAGGTGCAGCTCCTCGCCGGGCGGCTGGTCGGTCCAGCCGACGGCCCACGTCCGGCCGCCGTCGTCGCTGTGGAGCGAGTGCGCGCCGCCCCATGCGGAGGCGGTGTCCCCGCCGGGGCCGGTGCGCAGGGTGCTGTGGTTGGCGGGGGCGACCAGCCGCCCGGCGAAGGGCCCGTGCCGCAGGGCGACCGCGTGCCCGGGGCCGGTGGCGTACCAGCGCCAGCCGGCGGGCTTGACCCGGGCGGTCAGGTCGCGGGGCGCGGACCAGGTGGCGCCCGCGTCCGTGCTGCGCTGCAGGTACACCCGCCTGGCCCGGCCGCCGCCGCGGGGCCGCGCAGGATCTGCTGCTTGGTGACGTCCCCGACGGTGCGGCAGGTCAGCAGCACGACGTCTCCGGAGGCCGGGTCGACGACCGGGGCGGGGTTGCCGACGGTGTCGCCGCCGGCGTCGTCGACGGTCTTCAGCGGCCCCAGGTGCATCCGCCGTCGAAGGACCGGCGGGAGACCAGGTCGATGTCCCCGTCGTCCGCGGCGGAGTCCCTGCGGCCTTCTGCGAGGGCGACCAGGACCGGCCGGCCGTCGGGGGAGGCGGAGGCGGGCACCTGCACCACGGCGGGGATGCGGAAGGTGAAGTAGCCGTGGCTGCCGGAGGAGAACGGCACGGAGCGCGTGCAGCCGCCGTCCGGGGGCTCCGGGCGGCCACCGCCGGCCCGGGTCGGCGGAAGCGGTCCGGGCGGGGGCGGCGGCCGGAGCTGCCGGAGCTGCCAGGGCGGCCAGGACGGCCAGGGCGGCCGCGGCGGCCAGGGAGAGAGGGAGCAGGGGCGTGCGGGCGGCGCGTGACGCCGCGTCGGTCCGCCGGGGAGCGCCGGGTGCGGCGCGCCGCCGGGCCGCGGGCCGGGTGGTCGTTCGGGAGCACGGTGGCAGTGTGCCGCGGAGGGCGGCCGGGGCCGTGAGGCGGGCGGGCGCGGCTCCTGCTCCGTGCCCGGGCCCCACTCCTCCGGGTCAACCGTCCGGTCGGCCGTCCGGTCAACCGTCCGGATCCGACCCGGGAATGCGTCAGGCCCCCGACCGCTTGCGCAGGTCGGGGGCCTGACCCCATGAGGGTGAGTGACGGGACTTGAACCCGCGACTTCCTGGACCACAACCAGGTGCTCTACCAGCTGAGCTACACCCACCGTGTGTCGGTGCTGTTTCGCACCGGCCAGAAGAAGCATACAGGGTCCGGGAGGGTGCTCGCGCCACCGTTTCCCGGACCCCGGCCCCGAAGGGTCAGGAAGGGGGCAGCACGTGCCGGGCCGCGATGGCGCGGGCGGTGTCGCCGTCCGGCCCGGGCGGGGGCACGAAGACCGCCTCGCGGTAGTACCGCAGCTCGGCGATGCTCTCGCGGATGTCGGCGAGCGCCCGGTGGTTCCCGGCCTTCTGGGGGCTGTTGTAGTAGGCGCGCGGGTACCAGCGGCGTGCCAGCTCCTTGACCGAGGAGACGTCCACGATCCGGTAGTGCAGGTACTGCTCGAGCTCGGGCATGTCGCGGGCGAGGAAGCCGCGGTCGGTGCCCACCGAGTTCCCGCACAGCGGGGCCTTGCGGGGCTCGGGCACGTGCTCGCGCACGTGGTCGAGCACCAGCTTCTGGGCCTCGGCCAGAGTCGTCCCGTGCTCGAGCTCGTCCAGCAGCCCGGAGGCGGTGTGCATCTCGCGCACCACGTCCGGCATGCAGTCCAGGGCCTCGGCAGGGGGCGGATCACGATGTCCACCCCCTCCCCGAGGACGTTCAGCTCGGAGTCGGTGACCCGCGCGGCCACCTCCACCAGGGCGTCGTCGGTGAGCGACAGCCCCGTCATCTCGCAGTCGATCCAGACCATCCGGTCGTTCATGCGTCTCACCCTAAGGGGCGATTCCGCTGACCGGGCACCCCCGGGCCGCGCCCGCTCCCGGCCGGGCCGCGCCCGGCCGCGCCGCCGCGCCCTGTCCGGGGCTGCCGGCCGGGGCCGTCGGCGTCGGGGCGCTGCGAGGACTGCTCCGGGACCCTGGCCGAGGCGTACAGGTCGGAGTCGGGCCTGCCCGGTTCGCCGCCGGCCGGGCCATGGCCGCTGCCGCCGGAGGAGCCCGGGCCGGACACCGCGGGGCCCGCCGTGCGGTCGCCGTGGGGGGCCGACGGGCCCGGGACCCTGCCGCCCTGACCCCCGTCCGGCCTGCGGGCGCGGTAGGCCGCCCGGTAGGCGGCGGGGGAGGAGCCCAACTGCCTCCGGAAGTGGGGGCGCGCGCCACCGGCGAGCGGAAGCCGCAGCGCCCGGCGACCTCGTCCACCGAGTAGTCCGAGGTCTCCAGCAGCCGCTGCGCCTGGAGCACCCGCTGGTGATCAGCCACTGCAGCGGGGCGCTGCCGGTCAGCGAGCGGAACCGGCGGTCGAAGGTCCGCCGGCTCATGTAGGCGCGCGCGGCCAGCGCCTCCACGTCGAACTGCTCGTGGAGGTGCTCCAGGGCCCAGGCGACGACCTCGGCGAGCGGGTCGCCGCCCATCTCCTCGGGTAAGGACCGGTCCAGGTAGCGCTCCTGGCCGCCCCCGGCGCGGCGCGGCGGCACGACCAGGCGGCGGGCGAGCGCGTTGGCCGCGTCCGCGCCGTGGTCGGTGCGCACCACGTGCAGGCACAGGTCGATGCCGGCGGCGGTGCCGGCCGAGGTGAGGACGTCCCCGTCGACGAACAGTTCGCGGGGGTCGACGTGCACCGAGGGGTAGCGCTTGGCGAGCGTCGGCGCGTACATCCAGTGGGTGGTGGCGGGGCGGCCGTCGAGCAGGCCGGCGGCGGCGAGCACGAAGGCCCCGGTGCACAGCCGATGATCCGGGCGCCCTCCTCGTGGGCGCGCCGCAGCGCGTGCAGGGCGGCCGGGGGCGGCGGGCGGCTGATGGACCGCCAGGCGGGCACGACGACGGTGCCCGCCTTGGCGACGGCCTCCAGGCCGTGCGGGGCGGTCAGTTCGAGGAGCCTGCGGCCGCTCCGGCCCGGCCCCGGGGACGGCGAACGGCCGGCCGGCCCCCCCTGCTCGGGGGAAGCAGCCGCCGCCGGCCACCCGGCGGTCGCCCCGCCGGGCCTGGACTCCTGGCTCATGGCACTCAAGCCCCCCTCGGTCCTCGCGTCCTCCGGCGCCGTTAAGTCGCACTCCGGGCAACCCGGCGCATGTCCGTTCGGTTCTGCACGTTCTCCCCGCCGTGGTACCCAAGATCGAATCTACTGTGTCTCTTGGGCTGGTGTGACAAGTTCGGCAACCCGGCGTTATGTCGACATGGCACTTGGCGTGAAGCATTCGATCACGAAGCGTTGCACCGGCGGGCCGCTGTGTGAAGTGTCCGGGCAACCCGCCCATGCCCGGTCCCGTTTCCCCGCCGTTTCGCTGGTCTCGGGCGGACGTTCGGCCCCGGCGTTAGTCGCATGCAACTTGGCGTGAAGCATTCGATCACGAAGCGTTGCACCGGCGGGCCGCTGTGTGAAGTGTGCCTGGGGCACATCCGCCCCCGCACCCGGGTCCCCGGGTTTCGCACCGGCCGTTTGCGCTGGTCGCGGGGCGGACGGCGGCCCCCCGGAGCAGGGCTGCGCGCATGCCAAGTTGGCCGAAAAATAATGTGACGCGGGTGCACGCAGGGGCTGTTGTGCCGGTGCGCGGCGGTTCTGCTGCGGTGCGCCCCGGTGCGCCCCCGTCCCGCACCGCCCGGCCGGGGCGGCGAGTGGCGAAAACCGGCCCACCGTTTCCTCCGGCCGTCACGGTGCGCGACGACCCTGGACGTATTGCACGACCGGGCCGCCTCCGGCATGCTCCGGTGAACACTTGGCGCACACCGCGCACCGCGGCCGATGCCTGGCGAGAAAGGAGTGCCGCCGTACCCTGGGGGTAGTAGCGGGAGAAGGCGATTCCCGGCCTCCCTGGGGGTGCCCCGCACCGCTCCGTCCCGTTGCACCCTTCCTGCACACGACAGCTGAGGCCCGCACTCGAGACATCCCATGGCCGGTCACGAGATTCCGACCCCATCGACCGCAACCCGCTCGCCGACTGGGCGGCCGAGCCGGCGGCGGCGGAACGCCCGCACGACTCCTGCGACCCCGCCTTCCGGCACGGAGTGGTGGTGGGTTTCGACGGCTCCCTCTCCAGCGAACGGGCGCTGGCCTACGCCGTCGGCATGGCGCGCCGCACCGGCTCCGCCCTGATCATCGTCCACGTCGCCAACCGCCTCCCCGCCACGGTCTGGGCGGGCTGCGAACCCCCGGTCTTCGTCGACGTGCCCGACCACCGCACCGAGGTCATCGGCCTCGAACTCGCCTGCGCCGACCTGGCCGGTGCCGTGGATCCTCGTCGAACGGGGCGGCGACATCTGCCACGAACTGGAGGAGGTCGGCCGCGAGTACTGCGCCGACGCCATCGTCGTCGGCGGTACCCACGGCGTCATCGGCAGGGTCTTCGGCTCCGTCGCCGGCCGCCTGGCCCGGCGCGCGCAGCGGCCGGTGATCGTCATCCCCTGACGCCGTGGCGGCCTCGCGGAAGCCCCGCCGCGCACCGGCGGCGCGGGCCCGGGCGCGCGGCGGCCTGCCGGCTCAGTCCACGGTGACGCTCTTCGCCAGGTTGCGCGGCCGGTCGACGTCCCGGCCCAGGGCCAGCGCCGTGTGGTAGGCCAGCAGTTGGAGCGGCACGCCCAGCAGGACCGGGTCCAGCTCCGGCTCGTTCCTCGGCACCACCACGGTGTGCTCGGCGGTCTCCTGCACCCGGTGCGCCACGGCCAGGATCCTGCCTCCGCGGGCGGCGATCTCCTCCAGCGTCGCCCGGTTCTTGTCCAGCAGTTCGTCGTCCGGCACGACCGCCACCGTCGGGACCTCCGGCTCGATCAGCGCCAGCGGGCCGTGCTTGAGCTCCGAGGCCGGGTACGCCTCGGCGTGCACGTAGGAGACCTCCTTGAGCTTCTGCGCCGCCTCCCGGGCCACCGGGTAGCCGCGCACCCTCCCGACGAACATCGCACTGCGCGCCCGCGCGAGACCGGCGGCCAGCTCCGCGATCCCCTCCTCCTGCTCCAGGACCTGCCCGATCTGCTCGGGCAGCCGGCGCAGGCCGGCCAGGATCCGGCGGCCGTCGGCCACCGACAGGTCCCGCACCCGCCCCAGGTGGAGCGCGAGCAGGGCGAGGGCGACGGCGGTGTTGGTGAAGCACTTGGTGGACACCACTGACACCTCGGGGCCGGCGTGCAGGTAGATCCCGCCGTCCGTCTCCCGGGCCACCGCGCTGCCGACCACGTTCACCACGCCGAGGACCCGGGCGCCCTTGCGCTTGAGCTCCTGGACGGCGGCGAGGGTGTCGTAGGTCTCGCCGGACTGGCTGACCGCCACGTACAGGGTGTCCGGGTCCACCACCGGGTTGCGGTGGCGGAACTCGCTCGCCGGCTCGGCGTCGGCCGGGATCCGGGCCAGCTCCTCGATCATCTGCGCCCCGATCTGCCCGGCGTAGTACGCGGACCCGCAGCCCAGGATCTTCACCCGGCGCACCGCCCGCGCCTCGCGGGCGTCCAGGTTGAGCCCGCCGAGGCGGACGGTGGCGAACCGGTCGTCGATCCGGCCGCGCAGCACCCGGTCCCCGCCTCGGGCTGCTCGCAGATCTCCTTGTGCATGAAGTGGGCGTGACCGCCGATGTCGTAGTTCTCCTCCTCCCACTCCACCGTGGTGGGGGACTTGGCGGTGCCGGGCCCCGCGGTGCTCCAGGTGCGGTGGCCCGACGCCTGCACGGTCGCCGTCTCGCCGTCCTCCAGGGTGACCACCTGGCGGGTGAAGCGGACCAGGGCGGCGACGTCGGAGGCCACGAACATCTCGTGCTCGCCGATGCCGAGGACGACCGGGCTGCCGTTGCGGGCCACCACGATCCGGTCGGGGAAGTCCGCGTGCAGAACGGCGATCCCGTAGGTGCCCCGGACGGCCTCCAGGGCCTGCCGGACCCGGTCCTCCAGGGTGGCGGCGTCCGAGCGGCCGATCAGGTGGGAGAGCACCTCGGAGTCGGTCTCCGAGGCGAACTCCACTCCCTCGGCGGACAGTTGCGCCCGCAGCTCGGCGGCGTTGTCGATGATGCCGTTGTGGACGACCGCGACCCGCCCCGAGGAGTCCAGGTGCGGGTGGGCGTTCTCGTCGGTGGGGGTGCCGTGCGTGGCCCACCGGGTGTGGGCGATTCCGGTGGTCCCGGCGAAGCGCTTCGGCAGGCGCGCCTGCAACTCGCGCACCCGGCCGGCCGACTTGGCGGTCCGCAGCGCGCCGCCGCGGCCCACGACCGCCACGCCCGCGGAGTCGTACCCCCGGTACTCCAGTCGCTGCAGGCCCTCCAGCAGCAGCGGCGCGGCGTCGCGCTTTCCGATGTATCCCACGATTCCGCACACGGTGCGTCACGTCCCCTTCGGTGTCGTCGGTGGTGCCCGTCCGCCGGGCGCGCGGCCCGGTGCACCCGGGGTCCGGCGCGGCTCAGCCGTAGACGATGCGGCGGAGCTGGCGCAGCGAGAACTCGGGTGCGGCCACTGCCCGGTGGGGCAGTTCGGCCGCGATCCGCTCGAAGATCGCGGCGTTGGCCAGGCCCCCGGACTGCAGCTCGCGGTGGCGTCGCCGGACGAAGTCCTCGGCGCTCTCGTCGAAGTACGCGAGCACGTCCATCACGACCCGGGCCGCCTCGCCGCGGCGCAGCGGCGTGGTGCGGACCAGGTGGTCCAGGAGGTCCTCGTGCAGAGGTCGGTGATCGGGCACCGGACGATGGTGCTGGGGAAGGGGAGCGGTTTTCAAGATTCCTGCCCGATATCGGGCAGGGAGCGGTTCGAAGGCGGTGGAATCCCGCACGGAAGGCCGCCCGGTGGTCGCCGGGCGGCCCGGGAAACCGTGGCGTGAAACAGCAACGACACGCCGACGAGCTGTCGGCGTGTCGTTGCTGTTCGCCACCACGGTTCCGCGCGGGGCCCGGGGCCCGGGGCCCGGACCCGGCCCGTGCGGCCGGGGTCAGCCGGTGGGCAGGCCCAGTTCGCGGGCGATCAGCATGCGCTGGACCTCGCTGGTGCCCTCGCCGATCTCCAGGATCTTGGAGTCGCGCCACATCCGGGCCACCGGGTACTCGTTCATGAAGCCGTAGCCGCCGTGGACCTGGGTGGCCTCGCGGGCGTTGGTCACCGCGCTCTCCGAGGAGAACAGCTTCGCCAGCGCTGCCTCCTTCTTGAACGGCTCGCCGTGCAGCAGCCGCGAGGCCGCGTCCCGCCAGGCCAGCCGGGAGGTGTGGGCGCGCATCTCCATGTCGGCGATCTTGAACTGGATAGCCTGGTTGGCGCCGATGGGCCGGCCGAAGGCGTGCCGCTCGTGCGCGTAGGACACCGACTCGTCGACACAGCCCTGGGCCAGGCCGGTGGCGAGCGCGGAGATCGCGATGCGGCCCTCGTCCAGGATGCGGAGGAACTGGGCGTACCCGCGGCCCTCCTCGCCGAGCAGGTTGGCCACCGGCACCCGCACGTCGGAGAAGGACAGCTCCCGGGTGTCGGAGGCGTTCCAACCGACCTTGGAGTACTTGGGCGCCACGGTGAAGCCGGGGGTTCCGGAGGGCACGATGATCGAGGAGATCTGCGGACGCCCGTCCGGCTTGCGGCCGGTGACCGCGGTGACGGTGACCAGGCCGGTGATGTCGGTGCCGGAGTTGGTGATGAAGCACTTGGTGCCGTTGATCACCCACTCGTCGCCGTCGCGGCGGGCGGTGGTGCGGGTGCCGCCCGCGTCCGAGCCGCACTCGGGCTCGGTCAGGCCGAAGGCGCCCAGCATCTCGCCCGAGCACAGCTTCGGCAGCCACTCGCGCTTCTGCTCCTCGGTGCCGAAGCGGTAGACCGGCATGGCGCCCAGCGACACCCCGGCCTCCAGGGTGATGGCCACCGAGGAGTCGACCCGGGCCAGCTCCTCCAGGGCCAGGCACAGGGCGAAGTAGTCGCCGCCCATGCCGCCGTACTCCTCCGGGAACGGCAGCCCGAACAGGCCCATCCGGCCCATCTCGCGGACGATCTCGTACGGGAACTCCTGGTTCTCGTAGAACTCGCCGATCTTGGGGGCGATCACGTCGTGCGCGAACGCCTCGACGGTGCTGCGCAGTTCCTCGTACTCGGCGGGGAGACGGTGGTCGATCGACATGGCGGTCACTCCTGGTGGGTCAGGGCTCGGACGGTGCGGGACGGGCTGGGGCGGCCCAGGTGCCCGGCCATCCACGCGCTCGTGGCGGCGAGGCGGGCGAGGTCGACGCCGGTGTCGATGCCGAGGCCGTTCAGCATCCACACCAGGTCCTCGGTGGCGAGGTTGCCGGTGGCGCTCTTCGCGTACGGGCAGCCGCCCAGGCCGCCGGCGGAGGCGTCCACGACGGTGACGCCCGAGCGCAGGGCGGCCAGGGTGTTGGACAGGGCCTGGCCGTAGGTGTCGTGGAAGTGCACGGCGAGCCGCTCCACGGGCACCCCGGCGCCGGTCAGGGCGTCCAGCAGGACGGTGACGTGGCCGGGGGTGGCGACGCCGATCGTGTCGCCCAGGCTCAGCTCGGTGCAGCCCATGTCGTGCAGGCGGCGGGCGACGGAGACCACCTGGTCGACCGGGACCCGGCCCTCCCAGGGGTCGCCGAAGCACATCGACAGGTAGCCGCGCACGCCCAGCCCCGCCCCGCGGGCCCGGGAGACCACCGGCTCGAACATCGCCAGGGACTCGTCCACCGTGCGGTTGAGGTTGCGGCGGGCGAAGGTCTCGGTGGCGCTGGCGAAGACCGCGACGTCGGTGACGCCCAGGGCCAGGGCCCGGTCCAGGCCGCGGGCGTTGGGCACGAGCACCGGCAGCCGCAGCCCGCCGTGGCGGCCGTCACCGCCGGAGCCGTCGCCCCCGCCCACCGGCCCGCCGTGGCGGGCGCGGACCGGCTCCAGCAGGGGCATCAGCGCCTCGGCGTCGGCCAGCTGGGGCACCCACTCGGGGCGCACGAAGCTGGTGGCCTCCACGGTGCGCAGCCCGGCGTCGGCCAGGCGGGCGATGAACTCGGCCTTGACCCCGGTGGGGACCGGCTTCTTCTCGTTCTGCAGCCCGTCGCGGGGGCCGACCTCGTGGATGCGGACCCGGGAGGGCAGGGACGGGTCGGGGAAGGCGGCGGGCAGCCCCAGGCCGAGGGGGCCGGCCTGCCCGGCCGCGCCGGCGTCGGCCGCGCAGGCGGCGTCGGCCGTGCCGCCTGTTCCGGCGGCGCGGAGGGTGCCGTCGGTGCTCATGCGTCCTCCCGCGGGGCGACGACGGCGAGCACCTGGTCCATGGCGACGGTGCTGCCGGGGGTGACGTCCAGTTCGGTGACGGTGCCGTCGTGCGGGGCCGCGATGACGTGCTCCATCTTCATCGCCTCGACCACCAGCAGGCTCTGCCCGGCCACGACCTCCTCGCCGACCGAGGTCTTCACCACGGTGACGGTGCCGGGCATGGGCGCGGTCAGGGCGCCGCCGGAGGCGGAGGCGCCGCCGCCGCGCAGCAGCTCCTCGACGGGGTCGTACGGCTGGAGCGCCCAGCCGTCGCCGTCCCGGCCGAGCCAGCGGGTGCCGTCGGCCGCGGCGCGGTGGTGGAAGGTGTGCACCACGCCGTCCAGGGCGAGGGCGGGCCGCCCGTCGGGGCCGACGGCCAGGGAGGCGGGGACGGGCGGGGCGTCGCCGACGCGGACCTCGGCGGCGTCGACCGGCCCGCAGGTGCGGACCTCGACCGGGTCGCGGCCGGGCACCTTGAAGCGGTGCACGGTCCAGGCGGGCTCGCCGCCCAGCCGCCAGCCGCCGGGCACGGAGAACGGGTCGGTCCAGCCGGGGGCGGCACCGCGGCCGGTGGAGTCCGCCGCCGTCGGCTCCGGGTCGCCGGCCAGGTCCAGCAGGGCCGCGGCGGCGTACACCTCGTCGGGCACGCCGTCGGGGACGAGGCCGGCGGCCACGCGCTCGACCAGGCCGGTGTCCAGGCGGCCGGCGACCACGTCCGGGTCGGCCAGGAGGCGGCGCAGGAAACCGGCGTTGGTCGGCACCCCGAGCGTGACGGTCCCGGCGAGCGCGGCCCGCAGCCGGCGCAGCGCGGTGGCCCGGTCCGGGCCGTGCGCGATCACCTTGGACAGCATCGGGTCGTACAGGCTGCCGACCTCGGTGCCCTGCGCCAGGCCGGAGTCGGTGCGCACCCCTCGCCGTCCGGCTCGCGCAGCAGCAGCACGCTGCCGCCGGACGGCAGGAAGGCGGGGGAGCCGGCCGTGACCGACACGGTCTCGGCGCAGATCCGCGCCTCGACCGCGTGCCCGTCGAGGGCGACGTCCTCCTGGGCGAGGGGCAGGTGCTCCCCGGCGGCGGTGCGGATCTGCCACTCGACCAGGTCCAGGCCGGTGACCATCTCGGTCACCGGGTGCTCCACCTGCAGCCGGGTGTTCATCTCCATGAAGAAGTACGACGACGGGTCGTCGCCGGGGACGATGAACTCCACCGTCCCGGCGCCGGTGTAGCCGCAGGAGCGGGCGGCGCGCACGGCGGCCTCGCCCATCGCGGCGCGGGTGGCCGCGTCCAGCAGCGGCGAGGGCGCCTCCTCGATCAGCTTCTGGTGGCGCCGCTGCAGGCTGCACTCGCGCTCGCCGAGGTGGATCACGCCGCCGTGGGCGTCGGCCAGGACCTGGATCTCGATGTGCCGGGGCCGGTCGATCCACCGCTCCAGCAGCAGGGTGTCGTCGCCGAAGGAGCCGCGGGCCTCGCGGCGGGCGGCGGCGATCTCCTCGGGGAGGGCGGCCAGGTCGCGCACCAGCCGCATGCCCTTGCCGCCGCCGCCCGCGGACGGCTTGAGCAGCACGGGCACGCCGATCTCCTCGGCGGCGGCGACCAGTTGCGCGTCGGTCAGCCCGGAGCCGCTGCTGCCGGGCACCACCGGCACCCCGGCGGCCTTCACGGTCTCCTTGGCGCGGATCTTGTCGCCCATCAGCTCCACGGCGGAGGCCGGGGGGCCGACGAAGACCAGGCCGGCGTCGGCGCAGGCCCGGGCGAACGCGGCGTTCTCGGCGAGGAAGCCGTAGCCGGGGTGGACGGCCTGCGCTCCGGTGCGCAGGGCCGCCTCGACGATCCGCTCGGCGGACAGGTAGGAGCCGGAGGCGGCCGGCGGGCCGATGCGCACCGCGGTGTCGGCCTCGGCGACGTGCCGGGCGCGGGCGTCGGCGTCGCTGTACACGGCGACCGAGCGGATCCCCAGGCGGCGCAGGGTGCGCACGACGCGGACGGCGATCTCGCCGCGGTTGGCGACCAGGACGGTGTCGAACAGGGTGGTCATGGTGGTGTTTCCCCCTACATCCGGAAGACGCCGTAGCCGGGCTGGCCCGGTTCGCGCTGCGGCAGCGGTGCGTTGGCGCAGGCGGTCAGCGCCAGGCCGAGGACGGTGCGGGTCTCGGCCGGGTCGATCACGCCGTCGTCCCACAGGCGGGCGGTCGCGTAGTAGGCGCTGCCCTGGGTCTCGTACTGGTCGCGGATCGGGGCGCGGAAGGCGTCCTCCTCCTCGGCGGACCACTCCTGCCCGGCGCCCTCCATCTGGTCGCGCTTGACGGTGGCCAGCACGGACGCGGCCTGCTCGCCGCCCATGACGGAGATCTTGGCGTTGGGCCACATCCACATGAAGCGCGGCGAGTACGCCCGGCCGCACATCGAGTAGTTGCCCGCCCCGTAGGAGCCGCCGACCACCACGGTCAGCTTCGGCACGCGGGTGCACGCCACGGCGGTGACCATCTTGGCGCCGTGCTTGGCGATGCCCCCGGCCTCGTAGCTGCGGCCCACCATGAAGCCGGAGATGTTCTGCAGGAACAGCAGCGGGATGCCGCGCTGGTCGCACAGTTCGACGAAGTGCGCGCCCTTGAGGGCGGACTCGGCGAACAGGATGCCGTTGTTGGCGACGATGCCCACCGGGTGGCCGTGGATCCGGGCGAAGCCGGTGACCAGCGTGGTGCCGTACTCGGCCTTGAACTCCTGGAAGCGGCTGCCGTCGACGACCCGGGCGATGACCTCGCGCACGTCGTAGGGGGTGCGGGAGTCGACGGGCACGGCGCCGTACAGCCCTGCCGGGTCCACGGCCGGCTCCTCCACGGGCGCCACCTCCCACGGCATCGGGGCGCGCGGGGCCAGGGTGGAGACGATGGTGCGCACGGTGCGCAGCGCGTGCTCGTCGTTCTCGGCGAGGTGGTCGGTGACGCCGGAGACCTTGGAGTGCACCTCGCCGCCGCCCAGCTCCTCGGCGGTGACGACCTCGCCGGTGGCGGCCTTCACCAGCGGCGGGCCGCCGAGGAAGATCGTGCCCTGGTTGCGGACGATCACGGCCTCGTCGCTCATCGCCGGCACGTACGCGCCGCCCGCGGTGCACGAGCCCATGACGGCGGCGATCTGCGGGATGCCCGCGGCCGACATGGTGGCCTGGTTGTAGAAGATCCGGCCGAAGTGCTCCCGGTCGGGGAAGACCTCGTCCTGCATGGGCAGGAAGGCGCCGCCGGAGTCCACCAGGTACACGCAGGGGAGGCGGTTGTTCAGCGCCACCTCCTGGGCGCGCAGGTGCTTCTTGACCGTCATCGGGTAGTAGGTGCCGCCCTTGACGGTGGCGTCGTTGGCGACGATCACCACCTCGCGGCCGGCCACCCGCCCGATGCCGGCGATCACCCCGGCGGCCGGTGCCGCGCCGCCGTACAGGCCGTCGGCGGCCAGCGGGGCGATCTCCAGGAAGGGCGACCCGGGGTCGAGGAGGGCGTCGACCCGGTCGCGGGGCAGCAGCTTGCCCCGGGCGGTGTGGCGGGCGCGGGCCCGTTCGCCGCCGCCGAGGCGGGCCGCGGCCAGTTTCGCGCGCAGCTCGGCGACGAGTGCGGTGTGCGCCTCGGTGTTGGCGCGGTACGTCTCGGACGCCGGATCCACACCGGTGCCGAGCACCGGCGGCGGTGCGGTCGCTGCCTGGGTCCCCATGCGTGCCAAGCTCCCTTGCTCCTGCTCGCCCGCCCGCCGGCCGCGGTGGTGCCGGACCGGGCGGTGTTAGTGACCGTTAACGTGTCCCGGAACACGTTAACGACCGCTAACCGGCTTGTCTACAATGGCCTTCTGTCCAGACCAGGAGCGGGGCCATGCACACCAGGACCGGCACACGGGCCGCCGCCGGCACCGGCACCGGCGCACGAACCACCGGCGCCGGAGCGGCGGCCGGGGCGGGGGCCGGGGCGCCGGGGAACGGTGCGCGCACCGGCCGCCGCGAGCAGATCCTGCGCGAGGCCGCCCGCCTCTTCGCCGACCGCGGTTTCCACGGCGTCGGCGTCGACGAGATAGGCGCCGCCGTCGGCATCAGCGGCCCCGGTCTGTACCGGCACTTCGCCGGCAAGGACGCGATGCTCGCCGAACTCCTCGTCGGCATCAGCGAACGCCTCCTGGCCGGCGGCCGCATGCGCATCGAGGAGGCCGACGGCCCCGAGCAGGCCCTGGACGCCCTCGTCCGCGGCCACATCGACTTCGCCCTCGACGACCGCCCCCTGATCACCCTCCACGACCGCGAGCTCGACCGGCTCCGCGAGGACGACCGCAAGCAGGTCCGCCGCCTCCAGCGCGCCTACGTCGAACTGTGGGTGCAGGTGGTGCGCGAACTGCGCCCAGGGCTCGGCGAGACCGAGGCCCGCGTCGCCGTCCACGCCGTCTTCGGCCTCCTCAACTCCACCCCCCACCTGGGCACGCGCGGCGGCCTGCCCGGCCGCGACGCCACCGCCGACCTCCTGCACCGCCTCGCCCTCGGCGCCCTGGCCGCGGCCGACGGGGACGCCGGTGACGGGGACGACGGGGACGGGAGCGGGGACGGTGGCGGTGGCGGAGGCGGTGCTGCCCCGGCCCCTCCACCGGGCTGACCTGCCCGTTCCTCACGCCGCCGCGGGGCTTTGCCGCGGCCGTCGGGAAACGGACCCTCCCCTGCCGTGCCCGCACGAGGATGGCCCCCGGACCCGGCCGACGGGCCGGGAGGACGACGGACGGGAGCGGGGAGTGCGCGTGGTTGCCGAAGGGCGTGTCGTGTACCGGCGGGCGGAGGAGCGGGACCTGGAGGCGGTCCGCGGGATCGACGGCTCCTTCACCACCGGCACCGTCTACGAAGTCGTCGCCGGGGACGGCGGGTTCGCGCTCCGGGAGGTGCCCGTGGACCCGCCGCTCGTCAAGGTCTTCCCCGACGACGACGACGAGGAGGAGGGCGGGGAGGGCGACGGGGACGGCGGCGCGTTCCCCGGCCGGTACGCCGAGGTGGCCGTCGACGGGGGCGAGGTGTGCGGCTTCGTCGTCGCCGGGGTGGAGGAGTGGCACAGCCGCCTCGTCGTCCACGAGATCACCGTGGCTCCCGCCCACCGGGGACGCGGGATCGGCGCCGCCCTGATGCGGCGGGCCTGCGCGTACGGGCGCGGCCTGGGGGCGCGGACGGCCTGGCTGGAGACGTCGAGCCTGAACGTCCCGGCCGTCCGCGCGTACCGCCGGATGGGGTTCGCCCTCTGCGGCCTGGACACCACCTTCTACCGGGGGACCCCGTCCGAGGGCGAGACCGCGTTGTTCATGAGCCGGCCGCTCGACGGCCCGTGACCCGCGGCGCCGCCGGCCGCTGACGGGGGTGCGGACGGAGCTGTGGTGCCGAAGCTTCGACTTTCCGCCGTTCTTGACGGCGTGTCGTTGCGTTTCGGCACCACAACTCTTTCCGGTGAGGTCCGGCCCGGCGCCGGTCAGCAGGTGGGGACGCCGGGGAGCCAGGATTCGGGGGTGTTGACGAAGATGTTGGAGATGTAGCCGCCGTAGTCGGGCAGGTAGGCCCAGGCGTCGTTGGTGTAGCCCTGGTAGGTGACCAGCTGGCCGCGGACCTGGCAGCGCACCCGGACGGTGGTGGGGCCGGCCAGGGAGGCGACGGCGGTCGAGGTGGTGGTGGGGGCGGAGCGGACGTTCACCCCGGAGCCCCAGGTGGTGAAGGTCTTGTCCGAGACGTTGCCGTCGCCGCGGACCAGCTGCATGTAGTACGCCCAGTCCCAGTACTGCCCGGGGTCGGTGTGGTCGTTGTCCGGCAGTTCGTTGTGGCCGAGGATGTGCAGGCGGTCCTTGGGGATGCCGTACTGGTCGCACAGGTGGCGGGTGAGGGCGGCCGAGGCGCGGTACATCGCGTCGGTGAACCAGGACGGGTTGGTGACGTACCCCTCGTGCTCGATGCCGAGCGAGGAGGAGTTGGCGGACCGGGCGTGCCAGGCGGTGTCCTTGTTGCGCACGCTCTGGGTGATCTGGCCGTCGGAGGAGCGGATCACGTAGTGGGCGCTGACCTGCGCCGAGGGGTTCTGGAACCAGCTGATCGCGCCGGCGTACGAGCCCTGGGTGACGTGGACGACGACCTTGTTGATCGCCGAGGTCCGGCCGACGGTGTAGTTCCCGGAGTAGGCGGGGTTCCACAGGGCGGCCGGGTAGTCGGTGCTCTGCGCGCCGACCTCCCCCTCGCCTGCGGCCTCCCCGCCGAAGCCCTCGGGGACGTCCTCGTACCGGCCGCGCTCCGGCTCGGTCTTCCGGGCGCGGGTGTGCAGCAGTTCGTCGCCGTCGAGGCGGGCGAGGACGCCCTCGGCCATGATCTCGTAGACGGTGTCGGCGTACAGGCGGGCCGTGCGGTCCTCGGTGGCGCCGCCGTAGCGGACGACGGCCGGGTACCAGGCGCCGGGCCGGTCCCGGTCGGAGGCGTCGAGGCCGGCGGCGTCGGCGTGGGCGCGCAGGACGGCGGCGCCGCCGCGGATGTTGGCGGCGGTGTCGTGCTTCAGCTCGGAGACCGTCTCGCCGGTGGCCCGCGCGGCCCGCTCCAGGACCCGGTTGCCGGGGACGCTCACCAGGTGCATGACGCCGTAGCCGCCCGCGTGGCTGGGTTCGCCGTCGTGGTCGTCGAGGTGGGTCTCGCCGTAGCCGACGGCGACGAGGAGGTCGCGCGGCACGTCGAACTCGGCCGCGGCCCGGGAGAAGGCCCGGCCCACCGGGCCCTGGGCCGCGTCCGCGTTGCGTGCGGCCGCGTCCCGTGCGGCCGTGCCCCGGGTGCCCGCGTCCGGCGGGGCCGCGGTGGCGGGTTGTGCGGTGAGTGCGAGGGCCGCGGCGACCGCGGCGCACAGGGCCGCCGCCCACCTCGGTCTCCGTGAGGGTTCGAAGCGCCTGCCGATTGCTGCGGTCATGGGGTTCCTCCCGTTGCGCGACGCGTGCGGAAGGGTGCGGGTGTTCCCGTGCCGTGCTCCGGGGCCGCCCGCACCGGGGGCCTCCAGGAAACCAGTTACGTCATGTACGCGACAATACTGCGGAGCCGTGCGGAGCCGGACCGGCCCGCGGCAGGAGCCGGCGGACGAGCGAGAACCCGGGGCGGGGCCCGTGGAGGGGGAGGGGGTCAGAAGGAGAAGGGCGGGGCGGTCGGGCGGTACTCGACGAGGGTGAAGGCCAGGTTGACGTAGCGGGTGACCAGGTCGTCCACGGTCAGCTCGCCGCCGGGGCGGTACCACTCGGCCACCGCGTTGCACATGGCGATCACCGCGCGCCTGGCGTCGTCGGGCCAGCGGGGGTTGAAGATCCCGGCCTCGATGCCGTCGGCGATCGCCCGCTGGAAGCGGCCCGTCGCCTCCCGCAGCTGCCGGGAGTGGCGCGCCCGGAACTCCTCGGAGACGCTGCGGGTCTCGGAGAAGACGATGCTGCTGTCCACCTGCTGCTGCGCCCGGTAGCGCACGGTCGCCGCGACCAGGGCGGCCAGCCGCCGGGCCGGGTCGTCGCCGGCTGCGCCGAGGGCGGCGGCGCACGCGGTGTCGTACGAGCGCAGGCCGGCCTCGACGATGCCCTCGAGCAGCGCCTGCTTGCCCGGGTAGTAGTGGTAGAGCGCCGACAGGCTGACGCCGGCCCGCGCCGCGATGTCGCGCACCGGGACGGCGTCGTAGCCGCGCTCCCCGAACTCCCGGCGCGCCGCGTCGATGATCACCTGCTGCCCGGCGGTGCGCGCCGTCGCGGGGGCGGGCGCCGCAGCCGGGGCCGTCACCGGGTTCGTCGCCCGGTTCGTCGCCGGGGCCGCGGCCGGGGTCGTCGCCCTCTCTGTCCTGTCGCTCACGTCCCCCAGGCTAACGGGTCGGTTAACAACTGTTCGGGATGGCGTGGCGTTCTTCACGAGAGAGGGCCCTCCGGGCCTCTGGACAGCGAGGGCAACTGGTCCGTAACTTAACAAGCGTTCGAACAGGTCTACTGTGCAGAGGGGCAGACAGGTGCGCCGTACCGTTTTCAACGAGGACCACGAGGCGTTCCGGTCCACGATCCGGGACTTCATCGAGAAGGAGGTCGTGCCCGCCTACCCCGAGTGGGAGAAGGCCGGCCACCCGCCCCGCGAGTTCTACAACCGCCTCGGTGAGCTGGGCGTCTTCGGCATCGAGATCCCCGAGGAGTACGGCGGCGCCGGCGAGACCAGCTTCAAGTTCTCCGCCGTGATCATGGAGGAGACCGCCCGGGCCGGCGTCAGCTTCGGCAGCAGCGGCGTGCACACCGGTCTCGTCCAGCCCTACCTGCTGGCCTACGCCACCGAGGAGCAGAAGCAGCGCTGGCTGCCGAAGTTCGTCACCGGCGAGATGATGACCGCCATCGCCATGACCGAGCCCGGCACCGGCTCCGACCTGGCCGGCATCGCCACCACCGCCAAGCTCTCCGCGGACGGCACCCACTACGTCCTCAACGGCGCCAAGACCTTCATCACCGGCGGTGCGCTGGCCGACATGGTGCTGGTGGTCGCCCGCACCTCGCCCGCCACCCCGGAGAACCGCCGCGCCGGCCTGTCCATCCTCGCCGTCGACGCGCACGCCGAGGGCTTCTCCGTCGGCCGCAAGCTGGAGAAGATCGGCCTGCGCACCTCCGACACCGCCGAGCTGTCCTTCGTCGACGTGAAGGTGCCGGCCGAGGACCTGCTGGGCGAGGAGGGCAAGGGCTTCTACTACCTGGCCCACAACCTGCCGCAGGAGCGCCTGTCGATCTCCTTCGGCGCCTACGCGCAGGCTTCGGCGGCCGTGCAGTTCGCCCTCGCCTACACCAAGGAGCGCACGGTCTTCGGCAAGGAGGTCGCCTCCTTCCAGAACACCAAGTTCGTGCTCGCCGACTGCGCCGCCGACGTCCGCGCCATGCAGGCCGTCGTCGACCAGGCGCTGGAGGCCCACGACGCGGGCGAGTACACCGCCGCCGACGCCGCCGCGGACAAGCTGTTCTGCACCGAGACCGCGAACCGCGTCATCGACAAGTGCCTGCAGCTGCACGGCGGGTACGGGTACATGCTGGAGTACCCGATCGCCCGCCTCTACACCGACAACCGGGTGACCCGCATCTACGGCGGCACCAGCGAGGTGATGAAGACCATCATCGCCAAGTCGCTGGGGCTGTGAGACATTCGACCCGGGGCTACTGATCAGTAGCCCCGGGTCGGGGGCCGTCGGGCCCCACGACCGCAGGGCCCCGCGACCGCGGGGCCGCAGGGCCGCAAGGCCGGACGACCGGGGCCGGGAGTCCGGGAAGCCAGGGAGTTAGGGAACCACAGCCATGCGTGACGCAGTGATCGTCGATGCCGTGCGGACCCCGGTGGGCCGTCGCGGCGGCGCGCTCGCCGGCATCCACCCGGCGGACCTGTCCGCCCACGTCCTCACCGCGCTCGCCGAGCGCACCGGCCTGGACCCGGAGCTGGTCGACGACGTGATCTGGGGCTGCGTCTCCCAGGTCGGCGAGCAGGCCGTCAACATCGGCCGGTACGGCGTCCTGGGCGCCGGATGGCCCGAGACCGTGCCCGCCACCACCGTCGACCGGCAGTGCGGGTCCTCCCAGCAGGCCGTGCACTTCGCCGCGGCCGGCGTGGTCTCCGGCCACTACGACATCGCGGTGGCCGGCGGCGTCGAGTCGATGACCCGCGTGCCCATGGGCTCCCCCCTCGCCGGCGGCGCCTACGGCAGGCCCTACGGCGAGACCGTCCTGAACCGCTACGGCATCGAGGACTTCAACCAGGGCATCGGCGCCGAGATGATCGCCGCCGAGTACAGGCTCTCCCGCACCCGCCTCGACGAGGCCGCCCTGCGCTCCCACGAGCGGGCCGCCGCCGCGATCGACGAGGGCCGCTTCGCCTCCCAGACCGCGCCCGTGACCGTCACCGGCGAGGACGGGACCGAGCGGGAGTTCGCCACCGACGAGGGCGTGCGCCGCGGCGGCACCCTGGAGGTCCTCGGCGGGCTGAAGACCCCGTTCAAGGCCGACGGCGTGGTCTCGGCCGGCAACGCCTCCCAGATCTCCGACGGCTCCTCCGCCGTGCTGGTGACCACCAGCGAGACCGCCGCCCGCCACGGCTGGCGGCCCCTGGCCCGGGTGCACACCGTCGCCCTGGCCGGCGTCGACCCCGTCAGCATGCTCAAGGGCCCGATCCCCGCCACCGCCAAGGTCCTCAAGAAGGCCGGCCTGTCCCTGTCCGACATCGGCACCTTCGAGATCAACGAGGCCTTCGCCTCCGTCACCGAGGCCTGGCTGGAGGAGACCGGGGCGGACCCGGCCCTGGTCAACCCCGACGGCGGCGCCATGGCCCTGGGCCACCCGCTCGGCGCCTCCGGCACCCGGCTGATGACCACCCTCGTGCACCGCATGCGCGAGCGCGGCATCCGCTACGGCCTGCAGTCCATGTGCGAGGGCGGCGGCATGGCCAACGCCACGATCCTCGAACTCCTGTGAGCAGGCGCCGCCCGTGAACGACGACGACGCACTGCAGTCGCTGGTCGACCTGCTCGACCTGGAGCAGATCGACCGCGACATCTTCCGCGGCCGCAGCCAGTCCGCGCTGCTGCCGCGGGTCTTCGGCGGACAGGTCGCCGGACAGGCGATGGTGGCCGCCGGACGCACGGTGCCGCAGGAGAGGGCCGTGCACTCGCTGCACGCCTACTTCCTGCGCACCGGCGACCCCGGCTCGCCGATCGTCTACCAGGTCGACCGGATCCGCGACGGCCGCTCCTTCAGCACCCGCCGGGTCGTCGCGATCCAGCACGGCAGGCCCATCTTCCACTTCTCCGCGTCCTTCCAGGACCCGGAGGAGGGCCTGGAGCACCAGGCAGACATGCCCGACGCGCCCGACCCGGAGACCCTGCCCACCCCGCAGGAGTTCTTCGGACGCCACGGCCACCTGCTGCCCGACCCCGAGATCCCGCGGCGGCTGCTGGGCTTCCGCGCCGCCTGGGACCTGCGGTACGCCACCGACCCGCCGTTCGTGGCCGCGGCCACCGGCGGGCCCGGCCCGGCGCGCCAGCAGGTGTGGTTCCGCACCGTCGGGAAACTCCCCGACGACCCGCTGCTGCACGTCTGCGCGACGACCTACCTGTCCGACATGACCCTGCTGGACTCGGTGCTGCTGCCGCACGGGCTCGGCGGCTGGGCCACCGGGGACGTGGTGGGCGCCAGCCTGGACCACGCCATGTGGTTCCACCGGCCCTTCCGGGCCGACGAGTGGCTGCTCTACCACCAGGACAGCCCGTCCACCTCCGGCGGACGCGGCCTGGCCCGCGGCAGCATCTACACCCGCGACGGCCGCCTGGTCGTCTCCGTAGTGCAGGAGGGCGTGGTCCGCATCCCGCGCTCCTGACCCCGGGACCGGACGGCCCGGCGGCGGACGGCGGACGGGCCGTCCTGCGGGCCCCGGCGGCCGCGGGACGGGCCCCGGTCAGCGGCCCGGCAGGCCGGCGAGGGCCTCGCTGCGGCCGGCCGCGGCCGGGCCGGGGCCGTGCCACTCCAGGAGCAGGACGGTGCCGTCGTCGTTCAGGTGCCCCTGGTGGTACTCCATGACGCTGCGCGTCAGGCGGCGCAGCGTCTCGGGGACGGGCAGGCCGGCGGCGTCGTGGCGGACGAGGAAGTCCACCAGCCGGTCCAGGCCGAACTCCTGGCCGTCGGGGCTGCGGGCCTCGGTGAAACCGTCGGTGTACAGCAGCACCCGGTCGCCGGGCTCGAGCTGCTCGCGGCACAGGACGGACTTCAGGCCCAGGTTGGTGCCCAGGGGGTGTGCGGGAGGGCAGCTCAGGGTGCCGGCCCACCGGCCGCCGCGGATGACCACCGGCGGGTGGTGGCCCCTGTTGACCCAGCTGAACAGGCCGGTGCGGGTGTCCAGGTGCGCCAGGACGGCGGTCGCGTAGCCGGACGTGCCGAACTGCCCGGTCAGGACGCGTTCGATCGCCTCCCCCGTCTCCACCAGGTCCTTGCCCTGGCGGCGGTTGTTGCGGCAGGCGGCCATCGCGAGGTTGGCGGTCAGGCCCGCCGTGGCGTCGTGGCCCATGGCGTCGAAGACCGCCAGGTGCACGGTGTCGCCGGACAGGGCGTAGTCGAAGGCGTCGCCGCCGATCTCGTACGCCGGCTCCATCGCGGCGCTGACCACCACCCGTTCGCCGGCGAACGTCAGCGGCGGCATCAGGTTCCACTGCATCTCCGCGGCCACGTTCATCGAACGGGTCCGCGTCAGGCGGGCGTAGGAGTCGCTGAGCCCGGCCTTGCTGACCACGATCAGGGCCACCAGCGACGCCAGGTGGTGGAGGTTCCCCCTGGTGGACTCGTCGTCGGGACCGGTTGCCTGCAGTACGCCCAGGCGCTCGGCACCGTCGACCACCGGGACCCACCACTGGCACGAGCCCTCGGCGCCTCCCGGGGCGGTGACGGTCCGCCCGTGCTGGAAGGCCCGGCCGGCCAGGCTGCCCTCGATGCCCAGCTCCTTCGCGGGACCGCCGGGGCCGGCCTCCCCCGCGTCCTCCCCGTGTCCGGTCAGGAGGCGCAGCACGCTCTCCTGGAGGTCGGCCAGGTAGATCCGCACCTGCCGGACACCCACGGCCCGGGCGTGCTCGGCCACCTTGCCCGGCAGATCCTCGAACGCCATCAGGTGGCTGTCCCTGAGAAGGCCGCCGAGCATCCGCTCCGTGCCGGAGGGTCCGGTCACCGGCCCAGCTCCTTTCCTGCCGCCCCTGCCACGGCCCTGGTCCTGGTTCCGGCCCCGTGAGCGGGACGGGGCCCGTGCGCACCGGCCGGGCCCCGGTCGGCGGCCGCCGTGCCGTGCGCGGTCCCGCAGGCCGTGCGGGCCGTGCAGGCCGAGCGTCCCGGCCCTTGGAGTCCGTGCTTCCCGGTTTCCGGGGTTCCATGTGCCCCGGCCCCGGCCCCGGCGCTGCGGCGCCCCCGCGGCTCCGGTCGGCCCGTGGCCGGCCGGGCAGGCCGCGGTCGGCCGGGCAGGCCCGCGGTCAGTCGGACAGGCCCGCGGCCGCCAGCAGGTACGCGGTCATGGGGGCGTAGTGGAGCGGGGGCACGTTGTCGTCCAGCGGGACGGTGGCCAGCAGGCGGCCCTCCGCCTCGCCGACGAACAGCGCCGGGTCGTTGCAGTCCGCGAAGCCGACGGTGTCGATGCCCTGCTGGCCCGCGTACCCGGCCCAGCCGTGGTCGGCGAAGACCAGGTCCGGCGGCTGCAGGCCGGCGCGGGCGCGGGCGTCGAGGATCTCGCGCATCGGGTCGGGGGAGTGGGTGTGCATCAGGTTGCCCCCGCGGTGGACCATCGCCACGCCGCCGACCTGCCGGATGTCGCCGTTGTCGGCGTACAGGCCGGCGGGGACCCCGATGACCTCGCAGCCGGCCGCCTGAAGGGCCAGGGCGGTGGCCTGGTGCACCGGCAGGAGGCCGGCGGGGTGCCCGGTGGCCAGCAGCACGCGGCTGCCGGACTCGGCGGCCTTGCGCAGGGCGACGGCCGCCCGGTCCAGCGCGTCCACGGTCAGTTCGGCGCTGATCGTGTCGTGGCCGGCGACGTGCTCCGGGTCGGCGACGACACCGCACCGCTCCACCATCAGCTCCAGCACCGCGTCCGCGTCCGTCCACCGGTCGCCGAGTTCGAGGCCGAGCCAGTAGTAGCGGTCGCCGTCGGCGAGTTTGGCGTAGTGGTCGAGGTTGTTGTCGCGCGGCGTGGCCACGTTCCCGGCGATGCGGGTGCGCTCGAGGTGGTCGACGAGTTCCTGGCGACTGGGTACGGCAGCTATCGGCATGAGGCCATTGTCACGCCTTCCGGGCCGGGGAGTGGCGTCACGACGCACCGCGGACGGTGAACGGGTGGTTCCGCACCGCTGTTCCACCGGGGCGGGGAGGGGGCTCGCCGGGGCCGGGACGCGGGGTTCGCCGGCCCCGGACAGGTTGCGTCCGGGGCCCTGGCGGGTCCCGCCGGTCCCGGGCGGGGTCAGCGCGGATGCGGGGGCGGCTGCGCCGGGAGGCAGCGCAGGGCGAGCCACAGTTCGGTGCGGACGTCGGCGTCGCCGAGGTCCGCGTCCAGCAGTTCGCCGGTCCTGGCGATCCGCTTGCGGACGGTGTTGCGGTGGACCCCCAGGGCGACCGCGGTCCGGTCCCAGCTGCCGTGCAGGGACAGCCAGGTGCGCAGGGTCTCCAGCAGGGCGGGGGCGCCGGACAGCGGGGCCAGCAGTCCGGCCGCCGCCGCGGCGGACTCCTCCGCGGGGAGCAGCGCGGTCAGGCCCGCGTCCTGCGGCCGGTGCCGTACGAGGGGGCGCCGGTCGGCCACGGCGCGCCGCAGCGCCCGTTCCGCCTGGAGGTTGGCCGCGGCCAGGTCCGCGGGCCCGGCGGGCGCGCTCACGCCGATCGTCCATCCCGGCAGCTCGGTGACGGCCGCCCCGGTCCCCTCCTCGGGCAGCAGGGCGCGCACGCCGCCGTCGCGGGTCCGGTCGACCAGGGCGGTGCCCAGGGCGTCCCCCAGGGCGTCGGCGGCGAGGGCGTCGGCGGCCGGCGGGCCGGGGGTGGGGGTGCCGGGCGGTGCGGCTGCCGTCCCGGTCCCGCTCCTGGTCCTGGTCCCGGTCCCGGTCCCGGTGCCGGTGGCGGTTCCGCCACCGGTGTCGTACGGACGGTGCGGGCCGCGGCGGCGTGCCCGCACCACCTGCCAGCGGCCCGGGTGGAGCAGCACGGCGGCGTCCTCGGGAGGGCCGCCCAGCAGCAGACGCACCAGCGCCGACCGGGCGGGCAGGCCGGCGGCCCGGTGCCGGGGGCCGGTGAGCAGGGACAGCAGCACGGCGGCGACCCCGGCGATCGTGCCGTCGGCCGGTTCTCGCCGGCGCGACACCACGCCCAGCGCGGGGCGCGCCCGTCCGGACGCCGGGCCGGGCAGGGCGTAGACGGCCAGTTGCAGCCCGGCGGCCGTGCCCGACGCGGACAGCGGCGCCACCCCCGCGTCCGCCCCGGCAGCCGCTCCGGCCCCGGTTCCGGCCCCCGCTCCGGTCTCGGGCCCGGTACGGCGCGGTCCGAGGGCCGCGGCCAGGGAGACCAGCGCCTCGCGCGCCGCGGCGGGCGGACGGCGGCCCGCCGCGTGCAGTTCGGCGCCGTCGGCGTCCAGCAGCACCGCCCACGCGTCCAGCCGCCGTGCCGTCTGCCGCAGCACGGCGGGCACCGGGTCCGGCCGGGCGGCGGCCGTCGCCAGGCTCGCCTGCGCCTCGGCGACGCGGCGCAGCTCGCGGTGCCGGGCCTCGGTCAGGGCCTGCCACACGGCCCTCTCCACAGAGGCGAACCGGGTCCCGCGCGGGACCTCCAGCAGCGGCAGCCCGTACCGGTCGCAGGCCTCCACCAGTGACCGCGGCGTCTCGTCGTGCACGGGTGCCAGCCCGAAACCGAGCGCCGCCGCACCGCCCTCCACGGCCCGCGCGACGTAGCGGTCCCAGTGCGGGGACGCGCCGTCGGAGGCGTCGCCCGCGCCGCGCAGGCCGCCGTGCGGGGCGGCGTCGGACCCGTCCGGGCCGGGGAAGCGGACGCCGGCGGAGAGGATCAGCTCGCCGCCGAGCAGGTACGGCAGCGGGTCGTCCATCTCGCTGGTGTGCACCAGGGAGATCGCCACGTCCCGGCGCGGTCCGCCGACCTGCCGCAGTCCCAGGTCGGACCGGCCGACCAGCTCCCGGAGGGAGACGGCCGGCAGCACCGGGCCGGTGTCGTGGGCGGGCATGTGCGTTTCATCCTCTTCGGGCGTCCTGGATGGAGGAAACGTACACTTCCCCGTCTTCCGGTGGCCACCTACTGTCGGGCCGTGGAGCAGCGCACGGCTCCCCGCCCCCGCCCCTCCCCCCGAGGGCGGGGGCGGCCTTCCCCCGCCCCTGCCCCCGGGACGGGGGAAGGACCCCGTCCACCGGGACCCCGCTCACCGCACCCGCCACCAGGAAGGCGCCCTCCCCGATGACCAGCAGCAACGGATTCCGCGGCCCCGTCGACTCCTCGCGCGTCCCGCGCTACGCCGGGCCGGCCACCTTCGCCCGGCTGCCCCGGCTGGACGAGGTCGGCACCGCGGACGTCGCCGTCGTCGGGGTGCCCTTCGACAGCGGCGTCTCCTACCGGCCCGGCGCGCGCTTCGGCGGCAACGCCGTCCGCGAGGCGTCCCGGCTGCTGCGCCCCTACAACCCGGCGCAGGACGCCTCGCCGTTCGCCCTCGCCCAGGTCGCCGACGCGGGCGACATCGCGGTGAACCCGTTCGACATCAACGAGGCCGTGGAGACCGTCCAGGCCGCCGCCGACGACCTGCTCGACACCGGTGCCCGCCTGATGACCCTCGGCGGCGACCACACCATCGCGCTGCCCCTGCTGCGCTCGGTCGCCAGGAAGCACGGCCCCGTCGCCCTCCTGCACTTCGACGCCCACCTGGACACCTGGGACACCTACTTCGGCGCCGAGTACACCCACGGCACCCCGTTCCGCCGTGCCGTCGAGGAGGGGATCCTCGACACCTCCGCCCTGTCCCACGTCGGCACCCGCGGCCCGCTGTACGGCAAGCAGGACCTCGACGACGACGCGAAGATGGGCTTCGGCATCGTCACCTCCGCCGACGTCATGCGGCGCGGCGTCGACGAGGTCGCCCAGCAGCTGCGCGAGCGCATCGGCGACCGCCCGCTGTACATCTCCATCGACATCGACGTGCTCGACCCGGCGCACGCCCCCGGCACCGGCACCCCCGAGGCCGGCGGCCTGACCTCCCGCGAGCTGCTGGAGATCCTGCGCGGCCTGGCCGGCTGCAACCTGGTCTCCGCCGACCTGGTCGAGGTCGCCCCGGCCTACGACCACGCCGAGATCACCTCGGTCGCCGCCTCCCACACCGCCTACGAGCTGACCACGATCATGTCCCGCCGGATCGCCGCCGCCCGCGCCGCGGACGCGGACGCGAAGCCGCAGGCCTGAACCCCGGCCGGTCCGGCCGACCCGGTTTCCCGGAGGCAGGGGGAGCTGAGTGCCGGCCCGGGCCGACGTACCCCGTTCGTGTGGTCCTGGCCCGGAGGAGCTCGCGGTCGGCGACGGCGAATATAGCGTTGATGCTATGGGATGGGGTAGCGTCGAACTCGAACCGGAGGTCGCGTCGTTGTGACGGCAGAGAGCACACGGACCGGTCTGGAGCAGGCGCGCCGTGCCCGGGCCGCCACGCCCGTGATCCAGGAGGAGTACGCCGCCGCGCGGCTGCGCTTCGAATTGGGTGAAGCCGTCCGCGGGCGCCGGTTGGAACTCGGTCTGTCGCAAAGCGAACTCGGCCTCATGGCAGGCATGACGCAGTCGGCCGTGGCGCGTTTCGAGGGTGGTGGCACGGTTCCGACGATCCCGGTGCTCGACCGCCTCGCGCGGGCGCTCGACCTCGGGCTGAAGGTCGAACTGACTCCCCGGGCCGAAAGTGCATAGCCCCGCGCCGCGCAGTCGCGTGGAGCGGGGGAGACAGGCCGAGTGTGCCCGCGCCTGCATCGAGGAGAACTTCCTGACGGGGGCTGCGCTGTCCGAGGAGGAGATGGTTCGGGCGCGCGGCATGCTCGCGGCGAACAAGGCGCGCACCGCAGCACGGCGCACCGATGGGACGAGCACGGTGTGAGTGACGGCACCGCCCTCGACCACCACCCGGGCCCCACCCCGGGACGGGGCCGGGGAACCGGTGCGGCCCCGATGCCCGTCGGCGCGGGCCGGGCGGACTGCGAGGCGGCCCGAGCGGGCGGAGTCCGGAACCAGGAGCCCGCGGCGCGGCGGATCCGGGCGGCGGAAACCGGGTGCGGTTCGTACACGTGGATGAAACGCTTCCCCGTCGGTGTTGAGTACTGCGGCGCAGTGCCGACGTGATCGCGGGAGGTATACCGGTGGCAAGGCCGAGCGGGGCGGACGGGCCCGGGGACGGGCAGGACGGGCGAGGACGAACACCGGAGGAGGCGCCGGTCGAACAGCCGTCGGGCGATCGGTCGTCGGACGGGCGGCCGCCGCAGGGGTGGGTGCGCAGGCTCGGCGCCTACTGCATGCGCTACCGGCGCAACGTGTGGATCGCCCTGGGCGCCTCGCTGCTGGGCATGGGCGTCACCGCCCTGATGCCGCTGATCCCCATGGTGATCGTCGACGACGTGATCGTCGGCGGCACCCGGCCGCTGGCCCCCTGGGCCGGGCTGCTGATCGCCGCGGCGCTGGCCGTCTACGGCCTGACGTACCTGCGCCGCTACTACGGCGGCAGGCTCGCCCTCGACGTGCAGCACGACCTGCGCACCGCGATGTTCCGCTCGCTGACCAGGCTCGACGGGTCCCGGCAGGACGAGCTGGACACCGGGCAGGTCGTCGGCCGCGCCACCGGCGACCTGCAGCTCATCCAGGGGCTCCTGTTCATGCTGCCGATGATGATCGGCAACGTGCTGCTGTTCGTGCTCTCGCTCGTCGTCATGTTCGTGCTCTCGCCGCTGCTGACGCTGGTGGTGCTCGCCGTCGCCCCCGCCCTGTGGTGGATCGCCGACCGCAGCCGCAAGCGCCTCTTCCCCGCCACCTGGTACGCGCAGGGCCAGGCCGCGGCCGTGGCCGGCATCGTCGACGGCTCGGTCACCGGCGTCCGCGTGGTCAAGGGCTTCGGGCAGGAGGCCCAGGAGATGGGCAAGCTGCGCGACACCGGGCGGCGCCTGTTCGCCGCCCGGCTGCGCACCGTCCGGCTCAACGCCCGCTACACCCCGGCCCTGCAGGCGGTCCCCGCCCTGGGCCAGGTCGGGATGCTCGCCCTGGGCGGCTGGATGGCCACCCGCGGCCAGATCACCCTGGGCGTCTTCGTCGCCTTCTCCACCTACCTCGCCCAGCTGGTCGGCCCGGTGCGGATGCTCGCCATGATCCTGACGGTCGGGCAGCAGGCCCGCGCCGGCGTGGAGCGGGTCGTGGAGCTGATCGACACCGAGCCGCGGATGCGGGAGCGGCCCGACGCGGTGGAGCTCGCGCCGCAGGAGGCGGCGACCGTCGAGTTCGACCGCGTCACCTTCGGCTACGACCCCGAGCGCCCCGTCCTGCGCGACCTGTCGCTGCGGCTGGAACCGGGCGAGACCCTCGCCGTCGTCGGCGCCTCGGGCAGCGGCAAGTCCACCGTCTCCCTCCTGCTGCCCCGCTTCTACGACGTGACCGGCGGCGCCGTGCGCGTCGGCGGCCACGACGTGCGCGACCTGACCCTCGAATCCCTGCGCGCGGCGATCGGGCTCGTCCCCGAGGACAGCTTCCTGTTCTCCGACACCGTCCGCGCCAACATCGCCTACGGCGCCCCCGACGCCACCGAGGAGCAGATCCTCACCGCCACCCGGGCCGCCCAGGCGCACGAGTTCGTCTCCGCCCTCCCCGACGGCTACGACACGGTCGTCGGCGAGCACGGACTGACCCTCTCCGGCGGCCAGCGGCAGCGCATCGCGCTCGCCCGCGCGATCCTCACCGACCCGCGCCTGCTCCTCCTGGACGACGCCACCTCGGCGGTCGACGCGCAGGTCGAGTCCGAGATCCACGACGCGCTGCGGCACGTGATGGAGGGCCGCACCACCCTGCTGATCGCCCACCGCCGGTCCACCCTCGCCCTGGCCGACCGGATCGCCGTCCTGGAGGCCGGGCACCTGGTGGACCTGGGCACCCACGAGGAACTGCAGGAACGCTGCCCGCTCTACCGCGCCCTGCTCACCGACCCCGACGCCCTGGGCGCCGACGTCGTCACCGCCGACCCGGCGGGCACGTGCGCGCGCGGCGGTTCGGAGACGGACGGGCGCGCGGACGCGGACCTCACCGCCGTCCGCACGGCGTCCGACGGCCGGGCGTCCGACGGGCGGGCAATCGGCGGCCGGGCGCTCGACGGCCACGCGTCCGACGGCCACGCGCCCGGCGGGGTGACGCCGTCGCTGTGGAAGAGGCGCGACGGGGACGGCGGCACCGGCGCCGGCGACGCCGCGACCCCCGCCGCGGCGGCGCTGCCCGCAGCCGCGGCGAGCGGCCGCCCCGGCAGCATGGCGGCCGGTATGGCCGGCATGCCCGCCAGCCCCGAACTGCTCGCCCGCGTCGAGGCCCTGCCGCCCGCCACCGACACCCCCGACGTCGACGAGGACCGGGCCCTGGCCGCCGAGAGCGACTTCGGCCTGCGCACCCTGCTGCGCGGCTTCACCGCGCCCCTCCTGCTGGCCCTGCTGCTGGTCGCCGTCGACGCCGGCGCCGGCCTGCTGCTGCCGATCCTGATCCGGCACGGCATCGACGACGGCGTGCAGCGGCTCGCGCTCGGCGCGGTGTGGGCGGCCTCGGCCGCCGGCCTGCTCGTGGTGCTGGCCCAGTGGGCCGCCCAGGCCGGGTCGATCCGGTCGGTCGGGCGCACCGGCGAACGCATCCTCTACGGCCTGCGGCTGAAGATCTTCTCCCAGCTTCACCGCCTCGGCCTGGACTACTACGAGCGCGAGCTGGCCGGGCGGATCATGACCCGGATGACCACGGACGTGGACGCCCTGTCCACCTTCCTGCAGACCGGCATGGTCACCGCCTTCGTCAGCCTCCTCACCTTCCTCGGCATCATGGTCGCCCTGGTGGCCATCGACCCGCAGCTGGCCCTGGTCGTCTTCGCCACCCTGCCCCTCCTGGTCGTCGGCACGATCGTCTTCCGCCGCCGCTCCACGGCCGCCTACGAGCTGGCCCGCGAGCGGGTCTCGGTGGTCAACGCAGACCTGCAGGAGAGCATCGCCGGGCTGCGCATCGTGCAGGCGTTCCGCCGCGAGCGCACCGGCGCCGAGCGGTTCGCCGAGCGCAGCGACGGCTACCGGCGGGCGCGGGTGCGCGGCCAGTTCCTGATCTCGGTCTACTTCCCCTTCGTGCAGCTGCTGTCGACGGTGGCGGTCGCCGCGGTGCTGGCCGTCGGCGCCGGGCGGGTGGAGGCCGGCACGCTCACCGCGGGCGCCCTGGTCGCCTACCTGCTCTACATCGACCTGTTCTTCGCCCCCGTCCAGCAGCTCTCCCAGGTCTTCGACGGCTACCAGCAGGCCGCCGTGTCCCTGGGCCGCATCCGCGAGCTGCTGAACACGCCCACCACCACCCCGCACGCGGAGAACCCCGAGCCGGTGGAGAGGCTGCGCGGCGAGATCGACTTCGACGACGTCCACTTCTCCTACGGGGACGACGGCGAGGCGATGGCCGGCATCGACCTGCACATCCCGGCCGGGCAGACGGTGGCGTTCGTCGGCGAGACCGGGGCCGGCAAGTCCACCCTGGTCAAGCTGGTCGCCCGGTTCTACGACGTCACCTCCGGCGCCCTGCGCGTCGACGGCACCGACGTCCGCGAGCTGGACCTGACCGCCTACCGCCGCCGCCTGGGCGTCGTACCCCAGGAGTCCTACCTCTTCCCCGGCACGGTGCGCGACGCCATCGCCTACGGCCGCCCCGACGCCACCGACGCCGAGGTGGAGGCGGCGGCCCGCGCGGTCGGCGCGCACGACATGATCGCCACGCTCCCCGACGGCTACCTCAGCCGCGTCGGCGAGCGCGGGCGCAACCTCTCCGCCGGCCAGCGGCAGCTGATCGCCCTGGCCCGGGCCGAACTGGTCGACCCGGACATCCTGCTGCTGGACGAGGCCACGGCCGCCCTGGACCTGGCCACCGAGGCCCTGGTCAACCGGGCCACCGACCGCCTGGCCCGCCGCCGCACCACCCTGGTGGTCGCCCACCGGCTCACGACCGCGGCCCGCGCCGACCGCGTGGTCGTCCTCGACCACGGCCGCATCGCCGAGGACGGCACCCACGAGGAACTCCTCGCCGCCGACGGCCGCTACGCGCACCTGTGGCGCACCTTCGCCGGGGAGGAGGAGCCGGAACCCGCCCCGGTCGCCTGACGCGCCGTCCCGAACCGCCGAATCGCCGCGCCGTTGCACCGCCGCCCCGCCGGGCGTCCGGAGTCCGCTCCGGGCGCCCGGCGGGGCGGAGCCGTTCCCGGGCCGGCTCGGCCCGGTGCCGGTGCCGGACGGGACGCCGCCACCGGCCGGAACCTGCGGCCACCGGCCGGAACCTGCGGCCACCGGCCGGAACCTGCGGCCACCGGCCGGAACCGACCTGACGCACCAGCACAACCCCTGTCGCAGAAGCCTTTTCATCCCTTAGGGTCACCGCCGTCGTGACCTCACAAGGGAGACCCATGCGCACAAGACTCAGGCGGCTGCTGACCGCGGGCGCCCTGGCGCTGACCATGGCCGGCACGGCGGGCGCGGTCCCCGCCGGCGCCGCGACCACCGGCACCACCGCCACCGCGGACGGCGCCGCCGCCGCGCAGTCCACGGACATCCTCGACCGGCTCGAGGCCGTGCCGGGGATGAGCCTGGTCCAGGAGAAGCCGGTCGACGGGTACCGCTACTTCATCCTGAACTACACCCAGCCGGTCGACCACAGGCACCCGCGCCGGGGAACGTTCCAGCAGCGCCTGAGCGTGCTGTACAAGTCGGACGACCGCCCCACCGTCTTCCACACCTCCGGTTACGGCCTGTCGACGAACCCGGGCCGCTCCGAGCCCACCCGGATCGTCGACGGCAACCAGGTGTCGATGGAGTACCGGTTCTTCACGCCGTCCCGGCCGGACCCGGCCGACTGGACCAAGCTGGACATATGGCAGGCCGCCACCGACCAGCACCGCATCTTCCGGGCGCTGCAGCCGATCCTGGACCACAACTGGATCTCCACCGGCGGCAGCAAGGGCGGCATGACCGCCACCTACTACCGCCGGTTCTACCCCGAGGACATGGACGGCACCGTCGCGTACGTGGCGCCCAACGACGTCGACAACGACGAGGACTCGGCGTACACCGAGTTCCTGGCGAACGTGGGCACCGACGAGTGCCGCGGCAGGCTCGAGGACGTCCAGCGCGAGGTGCTGCTCCGCCGCGACGACCTCGTCGCCCGCTACGAGGCCTACGCGAAGGAGAACGGGTACACCTTCACCACCGTCGGCAGCGCCGACCGGGCCCTGGAGGTCTCCGTCCTCGACCTGGCCTGGGCGTTCTGGCAGTACTCGGGCGAGTCCGACTGCGCGTCGGTTCCGGTGGCCGACGAGGCCACCGACGACGAGCTGTGGGAGTACGTCGACCTGATCGCCGGTTGGAGCTTCTACACCGACCAGGGCCTGGAGTACTACACGCCGTACTACTACCAGGCCGGTACCCAGCTCGGTGCGCCCAGCTTCGACACCCCCCACCTCAAGGGCCTGCTGAAGCACCCGGACGTCTACGAGGTGCGCAACTTCGTGCCCCGCTCCATCCCGATGGAGTTCGACGAGCGGGCGATGCGCGACGTCGACCGCTGGGTGCACGCGAAGGCCGAGCGCATGCTCTTCGTCTACGGCGAGAACGACCCGTGGCGCGCCGAGCCCTTCACCGTGGGCCGGAAGGCGAAGGACTCCTACGTCTACACGGCGCCGGGCGCCAACCACGGCGCGAACATCGCACGCCTGGTGGAGGACGAGAGGACCGCGGCCGTCGCGAGCGTCCTGGAGTGGGCCGGGCTGGCCGAGGACGCCGACTCCCTCACCGCGGCCGAGGCGCGCCCGCAGGCGAAGTACGACGCGAAGCTCGACAAGGCCGGCAAGGACTACTACCACCGCAACCGGCACGGCCGGCCGTAGTACTGCTACCGCCGGGGCCCCGCCCGCCGGACCGGGCGGGGCCCCGGCGGCCCCTGCGCGGTCAGGCGGGCTCAGGCGCGGTCAGGCGGGTCTGACGGTGATGTCCCCGTTGCTGGTGACCAGGTCGATCCGGTGCTTCCCGGCCGGGTCGTCGGGAACGCCGATGTCCTTCTCGCCGTTGCTGGTCCTGGCGGAGACCCGGTACCGCCCGGCCGGCACGGTGAGCTCGACGGCGCCGTTGGACGTGTGCGCCCGGACGTCCTGCGGCGCGGACACGGTGAGGTCGACGGCGCCGTTGGAGGTCTGCACCCGGACGGGCCCGCCCTCCAGCCCGCGTCCGGTGATCCGCCCGTTGGAGGTCCGCGCGTCGACCGGGCCGGTGACCCCGTCCAGGGCGATGCTCCCGGAACCGGTGGTCACCGCCACCTCGCCCACCCCGGACAGGGTGATCGAGCCGGCCGAGGTGCCGCCGCTCACCGGGAGCCCCGCCGGCAGGTCGACCGTGTAGCTCACCGAGCAGCTTCCGCCGCAGTCCCCGAGTACCAGGACGCCGTTCTCGACCCGGTGCGTGGCCCCCTCCGGCCGGTCGCCCCGGTAGTCGACGGAGCGGTGCACGGACACCTCGGTGAGGTCCTTCCCGCCGCGCAGTTCGACACGGCCGGAGTCGTTGTCCAGCCGCACGGACGTGATCGCCTCAGACAGCACGGCGTCGTCCTCGAAGGTCTCGCCGGGCAGCAGGCCGCAGGCACCGAGCCCGCCCGCGCCGATCAAGACCGCCGCGGCGACCGCGAGTGAACCGCTCCGTAAACGCATGGGATCCCCCGAACATGCGACAAGGCCGCCCCGGCCCCTCCGGGGCGGTACCCGTCGAGGGTATTGCACGGGTGCGGCGCGGCCGCAGTGCGAAACCGCCCCCGCCGCATGGCGGCCGGCTCAGGCGGCGGAGCCGTCGGCGAGCGCCGCCAGGCGGTTCCGGGCCGCGGCCGCCGGCCGGCCCGGCTCCGGAGCGTCCGCGTACGACTGCTCCCCGTGCTCCCAGCACAGCCAGCCGTCGTAGCCGTGCGAGCGCAGCGCCCGCACGGCGGCGCGCAGCGGCGGCGGGGCGGCGTCCCCGTCCGGGGCGGAGTCCTTGACCCGGACGTACCCCAGGTGCGGGGCGAGCACCGGCAGGGTCTCGTGCGGCTCCTCCCCGGCGTGCCGGGTGTGCGCCGGGTCCCAGACGACGCCCACCGCGCGGTGCCCGACCAGGCCGGTGATCCGGGCTACGTCCGCGCCGCGCGGGTGCGAGCCGCGGGTCTCCAGGAGGATCCGCACCCCGCGGTCGGCGGCCTCGGGCGCGACGGCGGCCAGCCTGCGGGCCGCGACCACGTCCGCCTCCTCCGCGGACGGGGCGCCGACGACGGGAAGGGTGCTGCCGGGGAAGGCGTCTCCGGGAAGGGCGCCGCCGGGGAGGACCCGCACGTACGGGGCGCCCAGGTCGGCGGCGAGCCGCACCGCCTCCCCGAGCTCCTCGATCACCGGGCCGTCCTCGTCCCCGCCCGCCGCCCGCACGGGGGCGGCCACGGACAGGACCGTGAGCCCGGCCTCCGCGGACCGGGCGGTGATCCGGGCCCGTTCGGCCGCGCCGGTGCCCGGGTGGACCGGGCCCTCCGGCCGGGAGTGCAGCTCCACGCCGTCGAAGCCGCTGTCGGCCGCGAGGCGCAGGACGTCGTCGACGGGCGTGCCGGGGAGACCGAGGGTGGAGAGCGCGAACTTCATGGGACGGCGGCTACCCGCCCGCGGCCGGGGCAAGCGTCCGCCGCGGCGGGCGGCCCCGTTCCGCCCGGGGCGATTCCGCTCACGGCGGTTCCGCCCGGAGCGATTCCGCCCAGGGCGAGAAACCGTTCCCCCGGGGTGCCGGGCGGGGGAGTGTGAGCCCATGAGACTGCTGATTCTGGGAGGGACCGAGTTCGTCGGACGGGCCGTCACCGACGAAGCCCTGGGACGCGGTTGGGACGTGACGGTCTTCCACCGGGGGCGCCACGCGCCGCCGCCGGGGGTCACCGAACTGCTGGGCGACCGCACGGCCCGGGGCGGTCTCGCCGCCCTGGAGGAGGGGGAGTGGGACGCCGTCGTCGACACCTGGTCGTGGGCGCCCTCGGCGGTGCGGGACGCCGCCCGCCTGCTGGCGGGGCGGGCCGGGAGCTACGCCTACGTCTCCAGCGGGTCCGTGTACACCTTCCCGGCCCCGGCCGGGTCGGACGAGGACGCCCCGGTGGTCGAGGCCTCGCCCGACGACGGGGAGAGCGACTACCCGCGGGCCAAGCGGGGCGGTGAACTGGCCGCCCTCGACGCCTTCGGCGACCGGGCGCTGCTGGTGCGGGCCGGGCTGATCCTCGGCCCGCGGGAGAACATCGGGAGGCTGCCCTGGTGGCTGCGGCGGATCGCCCGCGGCGGCCCGGTCCCGGCGCCCGGACCGCGCTCCCTGGAGCTGCAGTACGTCGACGCCCGGGACCTCGCGGCCTGGACGCTGGACGCGGCCGGGCCGGCCTCGGCGGGCCGTTCAACATCGTGTCCCCTCCCGGGCACACCACCACGGGGGAACTGCTGGAGGCGTGCGTCCGCGTCACCGGCTCCGACGCGGAGCTGCGCTGGACCGACCCGGAGCGGATCCTGGCCGCCGGGGTCGAGCCGTGGTCCGACCTGCCGGTCTGGGCGCCGCCGGGAGAGCTCCACGACGCCCTGCACCGCAGCGACGTGTCCAGGGCGCTCGGGGCGGGGCTGCGCTGCCGGCCGGTGGCCGAGACGGTCGCGGACACCTGGGAGTGGCTGCGGTCGCTGGGCGGCGAACCCCCGCAGCGGCCCGACCGTCCGCCGGTCGGGCTGTCCCCCGAGCAGGAGGCGCGGCTGCTGCGGGGGTGACCGGCAGGGGCCCTCGGGGGCCTCCGAAAAATTTTCGGCCCCGGGTGCAACCAATCGCGGGGACGGAGGGTCATATCTGTCGAACGGCTCCTGTGGGGGGACACGGGGTGAAGCAGGAGCCGGGGGGTGCAGAGGAGGGGTCCGGTCCATGTCCGGACCCCTCGGTCTGCTCCGGGCGGCGCCCGGACCCCGGGGGCCGAGGGCCGGGAGGCCCGGGCCCGGGGGATTTCAGAAGAAGACGCCGCAGCGCAGGAGCACGTTCGCGTAGGGGCTGGCCTCGCCGGTGCGCACCACCAGGCGGGCGTCGCGCGACAGCCGCTTCAGCTCCTCGTGGGGCACGAGCTCCAGGCCGGGGAAGCGCTCCCGCAGCAGCGCTGCCGCCGCCCCGTTGCCGTCGAGCACCTCCTGCGCGGCCGCGGCCCCCTCCACCACCAGTTCCTCCAGCAGCCCGTCGAGCACCTCGGCGAAGGACGGCACCCCGGCCCGGAAGGCCAGGTCGACCACGCGCGGCCCCGGGGGGACCGGCATCCCGGCGTCGCAGACCAGCACCAGGTCGGTGTGGCCCAGCTCGGCCAGGGCCCCGGCGAGGTGCCGGTTGAGGATTCCGGACTTCTTCACAGGCGGTCGACCTCCTCGGCGGTGGGGAAGGACGCCTGGGCGCCGGTGCGGGTGACCGCGGCGGCGCCGACCCGCACGGCGAACCGCACGGCGGCCTCCAGGCCGTCGCCGACGCCGAGCCGCCAGGCCAGGGCGCCGGTGAAGGCGTCGCCCGCGCCGGTGGTGTCCACCGCGCGGACCGCCGGGCTGGGCACCAGCGCCGTGCCCCCGGGGCCGCAGACCAGGGCGCCGGCCGCCCCCAGGGTGACGACCACCGAGCGCGGGCCGCGCCCGAGGAGGGCCCGCGCCCACTCCTCGTACGCCCCCGGCACCGCCCCCGCCCCCGGGGCCGGCCCCGCCCCCGGCCCGGCGTCCGGCGGGTCGCCCAGCAGGAAGCGCGCCTCGTGCTCGTTGACCACCAGGGGGTCGCAGGCGGCCAGGACGTGCGCCGGCAGGTCGGCGGGCGGGGAGGGGTTGAGCACCACCCGGGTTCCCGGGCCGACGGTCCGGACCACCTCGGCTACGGTCTCCGGCGGTATCTCCAGCTGCAGGGAGACCACCGCCGCCGAGGCCAGCACCTCCCGGGCGGCGCGCACGTCGGCGGGGGTGAGCCGGGCGTTGGCCCCGGGGGAGACCACGATGCTGTTGTCGCCCGACGGGTCCACGGTGATCAGCGCCACGCCCGTCGGCGCGCCGCCGGTCAGCACCGGCCCGGTGTCCACGCCCGCGTCCCGCAGGGAGTCCAGCAGCAGGCGGCCGTGGGCGTCGTCCCCCACGCGGGCCAGGAGGGCGGCGCGGGCGCCCAGCCGGGCGGCCGCGACCGCCTGGTTGGCCCCCTTGCCCCCGGGGTGGACGGCCAGGTCGGAGCCGAGCACCGTCTCGCCGGCCGCGGGGCGGCGTTCGACGGCGGTCACCAGGTCGGCGTTGGCCGAGCCCACGACCAGCAGGTCGCAGCCGTGCATCCGCAGTTTCCTTTCGTGCCGGGACGGGAGGGCGTTCCGCGAGGGGCGGTCAGGAGAAGTCCGCGACGTTCTTCCCGGTGACGACCTTGACCGGCACCTTGACCGTGCTCTCGAGCTTCTTGCCCTCGGCGGCCTTGACGGCGTTCTCCAGGGCGAGGCGGCCGAGCTCCTCGGGCTGCTGGGCGACGGTGGCGAACAGGGTGCCGGCCTCGACGGCCTTCAGGCCGTCGGGGGTGCCGTCGAAGCCGACGACGGTGACGGACTTGCCGGCCTTGGGGCCGAGGGCCTTCGCGGCGCCCAGCGCCATCTCGTCGTTCTCGGCGAAGACGCCGTCGACGCCGGGGTTGGACTGGAGCAGGTTGGTCATCACGTCCAGGCCCTTGGTGCGGTCGAAGTCGGCCGGCTGCTTGGCGACGACCTTGATGCCCGGGTACTTCTTCAGCCCCTGGGCGAAGCCCTTGCCGCGCTCCCGGCTGGCCGAGGTGCCCGCGGTGCCCTGCAGGACGACGATCTCGCCCTTGCCGCCGAGCTCCTCGGCCAGGGCCTCGGCGGCCTGCTCGCCGCCGGCGACGTTGTCGGAGGCCACCGTGGTGGCCAGCTTCGCGCCGGTGACGCCGCGGTCGGCGGCGACGACCGGGATGCCGGCCCGGTCCGCGGCCTTCACCGACGGGGCGGCGGCGTCGGAGTCCACCGGGTTGACGATGATCGAGTCGACGTTCTGCCCGGTGAAGTTCTGCAGCTGGTTGGCCTGCTGCGAGGCGTCGTTCTGCGCGTCGGTGACGGTCAGCTCCACGCCGGAGGACTCCGCCTCGGCCTGGGCGCCCTTCTTGAGCTGGACGAAGAACGGGTTGTTGAGGGTGGAGACCGACAGGCCCACCTTCAGGTCGGAGGAGCCGGAACCGGAGCCGGATCCCGAGCCGGAGCCGCAGGCGGTGGCGCCGAGGGCGAGGACGGCGGCGGTGGCGGTGGCGGCGAGTGCGGTCTTCCTGGTGCGCATGGCGGTGTCCTTCGTACGGGGCGGTGGCGGTGGCCGAGGTGTGACAGCGGGGTGGCGGAGGGGCGGGGACGGGACGGGGCGGGGACGGGCGGGGGCCGGGGCCGCGGGGGTCAGGCGGTGCGGCGGCGCAGGGTGTCCTGGAGGACGGCCAGCGCGATCACCACGCCGATGACCACCTGCTGCCAGAAGGCGGAGACCGACAGCAGGTTCAGGCCGTTGCGGAGCACGGCGAGGATCAGCGCGCCGATCAGGGTCCCGGAGGCCTTGCCGACGCCGCCGGACAGGCTGGCGCCGCCGATGACCACGGCCGCGATGGCGTCCAGCTCGTAGCCGGCGGCGGCCTGCGGCTGGGCGGAGACCAGGCGGGAGGCCAGCACGATGCCGGCGACCGCGGCGAAGCCCCCGGAGAGGGCGTAGACGACGAGCTTCTGCCGCTTGACGCGGATCCCGGACAGCCGGGCCGCCTCCTCGTTGCCGCCGATGGCGTACATGGCGCGGCCGGAGAAGGTGCGGTTGAGGATCACGGCGGTCACGACCGCCATGGCGGCCATGACCAGCACCGGGACGGGCAGCCACCCGCCGACGGTGTCGCCCAGGACGGAGACGGACTCGGGGAAGGCGATGGGGCTGCCCTGGGAGATGACCAGGGCCAGGCCGCGACCGACCGAGAGCATGGCCAGGGTGGCCACGAACGAGGGCAGCCTGCCGTAGGAGACCAGGGCCCCGCTGACCAGGCCGCAGGCGATGCCGGTGCCGACGGCCAGGACCACGGACAGCCACACCGGCAGGCCCGCGTCGGTGGCGGTCCAGGCCAGGACGGTCGCCGACAGCGCCGCGACCGAGCCGACCGACAGGTCGATCCCGGCGGAGACGATGACGAAGGTGACGCCGAAGGCCAGGATCGCGGTCACCGCGGCCTGGACGCCGACGTTGAGCAGGTTCTGGGTGGTCAGGAAGTCGCCGGAGAGCAGCGACAGCGCCACCACCAGGATCACCAGGGCGCCCAGGGCGCCGTTGTCGCGCAGCAGCCGCAGGGCTCCGGGCGCGCGGCCGGCCCCCTTGTCCCCGGACGGGCCCGGGACCTTGGCCGGACCCGCGCTGTCGAGTGTGTCAGTGGCCACGGGAGCCCTCCGTCTCTTTCACTGCCAGGGCCATGACGGCGTCCTGGGTCGCTTCCCGGTGGGGGAGTTCGCCGGCGATCCGGCCCTGGGACATCACCAGGACCCGGTCGCTCATGCCCAGCACCTCGGGGAGGTCGCTGGAGATCATCAGGACCGCGTGCCCCGACGCGGTCAGCCGGTTGACCAGCTGGTAGATCTCGACCTTGGCGCCGACATCGATGCCGCGGGTCGGCTCGTCGAGGATCAGCACCCTGGCGTCGGCCAGCAGCCACTTGCCGATGACGACCTTCTGCTGGTTGCCGCCGGACAGGGTGCGCACGTGCTGGTCCGGGCCGGCCATGCGCACACGCAGCTGCTCGGCCATCAGACCCGCGGCCCGGCGCTGCCCGGCCCGGTCGACCAGGCCTGCGCGGGTGGCGCGGCGCAGGGTGACCAGGCCGAGGTTCTCGTGCACGGGCGCGTCCAGGACCAGCCCCTGGCCCTTGCGGTCCTCCGGGACCAGGCCGAGGCCCGCGTCCAGGGCGGCGCCCACGTCGTGCCGGGGCAGGCGGCGGCCGAGGACCTCGACGGTCCCCGAGTCGTAGGGGTCGGCGCCGAAGACGGCGCGGGCGACCTCGGTGCGCCCGGCGCCGACCAGCCCGGCCAGGCCGACGACCTCGCCGGCGCGCACCTCGAAGCTGACGTCGTCGAAGTGGCCGCGGCGGGTCAGCCCGGTCACCCGCAGCAGCGGCTCGCCGGCCCCGGCGCGCTCGCGCGGGAACTGCTGCTCGATGCTGCGGCCGACCATCAGCCGCACCAGCTCGTCCTGGTCGGTGCCGGCCGGGACCTCCGCGACGCTGCGGCCGTCGCGCAGGACGGTGACGCGGTCGCCGAGGGCGGCGATCTCCTCCAGGTGGTGGGTGATGAAGACGACGCCGACGCCGTCCTCGCGCAGCCGCCGCACGATCCGGAAGAGCTTGTCGACCTCGCCGGTGGTGAGCACCGCGGTCGGCTCGTCCATGATCAGCACGCGGGCGTCCAGGCTGAGCGCCTTGGCGATCTCCACCATCTGCAGCCGTGCGATGCCCAGTTCGGCCACCGGGGTGCGCGGGTCGACGTCCACGCCGACCCGCTGCAGCAGCGCGGCGGCGTCGGCGTTCATCCGCCGCCGGTCCACCAGGCCGAACCTGCGGGGCTGGCGGCCCAGGAAGATGTTCTCGGCGACGCTGAGGCCGGGGACGAGGTTGAACTCCTGGTAGATGGTGGCGATGCCCAGGCGCTCGGCGTCCTGCGCGCTGCCGATGCGCACCGGCTCGCCGTCGACGAGGATGCGGCCGGCGTCGGGGCGGTGGGCGCCGGAGAGCATCTTGATCAGGGTGCTCTTGCCGGCGCCGTTCTCGCCGAGGAGGACGTGCACCTCCCCGCGGCGCAGGTCGAAGTCGACCCGGTCCAGGGCGACCGTGCCGGGGAAGACCTTGCGCACGCCCTCCATGCGCAGCAGTTCGCCGCCGGCCGGCGCCCGGCGGCCGTCCGGGGTCACGGGGGTCTTCAACGCTTGCTCCCTTCGGGCTCGCCGCAGGACCGGCGCACCACCAGACGGGCGGACAGGGTGACCGAGGCGGCCTCCCGGCCCTCGACGCGGTCGATCAGGGCCCGCACGGCGGCGTGGCCGAGTTCCGCGGTGGGCTGGGCGACGGCGGTGATCGGCGGGTCGGTGTGCACGAACCACGCGATGTCGTCGAACGCGGCGAGCGCCACGTCCTGCGGGACCCGCAGCCCGCGGGAGCGGATCTCGTCCATGGCGCCGAGCGCCATCAGGTTGTCGGCGGCGAAGACGGCCTGCGGGGGTTCGGGCAGGTCCAGGAAGCGGGCGGTGGCCCGGCGTCCGCTGGCGGCCCGGAAGTCGCCCTGGCCGATGTACTCCTCGGGCAGCGGCAGGCCGAACTCGCGCATCGCCTCCCGGAAGGCGTCGACGCGCTCGTTGCCGGTGGTGGTCGCGGCAGGCCCGGCGATGATGGCGAGCCTGCGGTGGCCGAGGGAGTGCAGGTGGGCGACGAGGTCGCGGACCGCGGCGCGGCCGTCGGCCCGGACCACGGGCACGTCCAGGCCGGGGATCCAGCGGTCCACGAAGACCATGGGGGTGCCGGAGGCCGCGGCGTCGGTCATCAGGGCCGAGCCGCCGTCGGTGGGGCTGACCAGCAGGCCGTCGATGCGGCGCTCCAGCAGGGTGCTCATGTGGTGGTCCTGCAGCTGCGGGTCCTCGTCGGCGTTGCCGATGACGACGCTGTAGCCGAGGGCGCGGGCGGCGTCCTCCACGGCGCGGGCCAGTTCGGTGAAGAAGGGGTTGAGGACGTCGCTGATGACCAGACCGAGGGTGCGGGTCTGGTGGGTGCGCAGGGAGCGGGCCACGGCGTTGGGCCGGTAGCCGAGGGCGGCCGCCGCGGCGGCCACCCGCTCCCGGGTGGCAGGGGACACCGAGGGGTGGCCGTTGAGGGCGCGGGAGACGGTCGCGACGGACACCCCGGAGCGGGCGGCGACGTCCTTGATGCTCGCCATCGTCGGAACCCTTCGGCAGTCGGGCGGTCGGTCGGGCCGACCCGGGACGGGCCGCCCCGGCGGAAACCGCCGGGAAACCCCGTGGAAACGATTACACCGCCGATTGGAAACGATTACACGGAGCCGGTCAACCCCCGGACGCGGGGTGGGGCCGGGTTCGAGACCCGATCGTGACCCGGCGCGCGGCGGACCGTGGCCGGGCGTGACGGACCGCAATCGGGGCCGGGGCTGCGCCCGTGGCCGGGGTTGTCCACAGGGGTGCGCGCGGTGTCGGCCCCGGCCGGTAACGTCGGACGGGGACAGCGCAGAGGGAGGGCACGCCGTGGGCAGCGCCGAGGCTCCGGCCGGTGGGGTCCGGCTCGCCGTGCTCGAGGGGGTCCTCGAGCGCATCACCTATGCCAACGAGGAGACGGGCTACACCGTCGCCCGGGTGGACACCGGCCGCGGCGCCGGCGACCTCCTCACCGTCGTGGGCTCACTGCTCGGCGCCCAGCCCGGGGAGAGCCTGCGCATGCACGGCCGCTGGGCCTCCCACCCCCAGTACGGCAAGCAGTTCGCGGTGGAGAACTACACCACCGTCCTGCCCGCCACGATCCAGGGCATCCGCCGCTACCTGGGCTCCGGCCTGATCAAGGGCATCGGCCCCCGGATCGCCGAGCGGATCGTGGAGCACTTCGGCACCGGCACCCTGGAGGTGATCGAGACCGAGCCGAAGCGGCTGGTCGAGGTCCCCGGCCTGGGGCCCAAGCGCACGGCGATGATCGCCGCGGCCTGGGAGGAGCAGAAGGCCATCAAGGAGGTCATGGTCTTCCTCCAGGGGGTCGGGGTCTCCACCTCCATCGCGGTGCGCATCTACAAGAAGTACGCGGACGCCTCGATCTCCGTGGTGAAGAACGAGCCCTACCGGCTGGCCGCGGACGTGTGGGGCATCGGCTTCCTGACCGCGGACCGGATCGCGCAGGCCGTCGGCATCCCGCACGACAGCCCGCAGCGGGTCAAGGCAGGCCTGCAGTACGCCCTGTCCCAGTCCGCCGACCAGGGGCACTGCTACCTGCCGCAGGAGGTGCTGATCGCCGACTCGGTCAAGCTGCTCCAGGTGGACACCGGACTGGTCATCGACTGCCTGTCGGAGCTGGTCGAGGAGGAGGGCGTGGTGCGCGAGAGCGTGCCCGCCCCGGACGGCGGGGACCCGGTCACCGCCGTCTACCTGGTGCCCTTCCACCGCGCCGAGCTCTCCCTGGCCGGGCAGGTGCGCAGGCTGCTGACCGCCGCGGAGGACCGCATGCCGGCCTTCGCCGGCGTCGACTGGGACAGGGCCCTGGCCTGGCTGAAGGAGCGGACGGGGGCCGAGCTGGCCCCCGAGCAGGAGCAGGCGGTGAAGCTGGCCCTGACCGAGAAGGTCGCGGTGCTCACCGGCGGCCCCGGCTGCGGCAAGTCGTTCACGGTCCGCTCGGTGGTGGAGCTGGCCCGGGCCAAGAAGGCCAAGGTGGTGCTGGCCGCGCCGACCGGGCGCGCCGCCAAGCGGCTGGCCGAGCTGACCGGCGCCGAGGCCTCGACGGTCCACCGGCTGCTGGAGCTCAAGCCCGGCGGGGACGCCGCCTACGACCGGGACCGGCCCCTCGACGCCGACCTGGTGGTGGTCGACGAGGCGTCGATGCTCGACCTGCTGCTGGCCAACAAGCTGGTCAAGGCGGTCCCGCCCGGCGCCCACCTGCTGTTCGTGGGGGACGTCGACCAGCTGCCGTCGGTCGGCGCCGGCGAGGTGCTGCGCGACCTCCTCGACGACGGCGGCCCAGTCCCGGCGGTGCGGCTGACCAGGATCTTCCGCCAGGCCCAGCAGTCCGGGGTGGTGACCAACGCCCACCGCATCAACTCCGGGGTCCCCCCGCTGACGCAGGGGCTGCCCGACTTCTTCCTCTTCGCCGAGGAGGACACCGAGGAGGCCGGCCGGCTGACGGTGGACGTGGCCGCCCGCCGCGTCCCGGCGAGGTTCGGCCTCGACCCGCGGCGCGACGTGCAGGTGCTGGCCCCGATGCACCGCGGCCCGGCGGGGGCCGGCACGCTCAACGGCCTCCTCCAGCAGGCCATCACCCCGGCCCGCCCCGACCTTCCCGAGCGCCGCTTCGGCGGCCGGGTCTTCCGGGTGGGGGACAAGGTCACCCAGATCCGCAACAACTACGAGAAGGGCGCCAACGGGGTCTTCAACGGCACCGTCGGCGTGGTCACCGCCCTGGACACCGACGAGCAGCGGCTGACCGTGCTCACCGACGAGGACGAGGAGGTCGGCTACGACTTCGACGAACTGGACGAACTGTCCCATGCCTACGCGGTCACGATCCACCGGTCCCAGGGCAGCGAGTACCCGGCGGTGGTGATCCCCGTCACCACCGGGGCCTGGATGATGCTCCAGCGCAACCTGCTCTACACCGCGGTCACCCGGGCGAAACGGCTGGTCGTGTTGGTGGGATCGCGCAGGGCGATCGGCCAGGCGGTGCGGACGGTCTCCGCCGGACGGCGCTTCACGGCCCTCGATCACCGGCTGGGAGGCGGCCAGTACTTGTGAGCCCTCCACAACCGGGCCCGGAAAGGAGAGGATAGGGGCACTGCGTGCCACCTTTCGGCCGTCCGGTCGACCCCGGGTGCACGGGCCTCCGGCAAATGGGGGAAGGTAGTGGCAGTCAGGGCACCTCGAAAAATAGAGGCAAAATCGTCGGTGAGGGATCACGTGAGCGACAACTCTGTAGTACTGCGGTACGGGGACTCCGAGCACAGCTACCCGATCGTCGAAAGCACCGTGGGTGACCAGGGCTTCGACATCTCCAAGCTGCGCTCCCAGACCGGTCTGGTCACCCTGGACGGCGGTTTCGGGAACACTGCGGCCTACAAGTCCGCGATCACGTTCCTCGACGGCGAGAAGGGGATCCTCCGCTACCGCGGCTACCCCATCGAGCAGCTCGCCGAGCGCGGCTCCTTCCTGGAGACCGCCTACCTTCTGATCAACGGCGAGCTGCCCACGGTGGACCAGCTCTCCGGCTTCCGCGACGACATCACGCAGCACACGCTGCTGCACGAGGACGTCAAACGCTTCTACGACGGCTTCCCGCGCGACGCCCACCCGATGGCCATGCTGTCGTCCGTGGTCAGCGCGCTGTCGACGTTCTACCAGGACAGCCACAACCCGTTCGACGAGAAGCAGGTCCACCTCTCGACGATCCGGCTGCTCGCCAAGCTCCCGACGATCGCCGCCTACGCCTACAAGAAGGCCATCGGGCACCCGTTCGTCTACCCGCGCAACGACCTGGGCTACGTCGAGAACTTCCTGCGCATGACCTTCGCGGTGCCCGCGGAGGAGTACGAGATCAACCCCGTCGTGGTCAGCGCGCTGGACAAGCTGCTGATCCTGCACGCGGACCACGAGCAGAACTGCTCCACCTCCACGGTCCGCCTCGTCGGCTCCAGCCAGGCCAACCTCTTCGCCTCCATCTCGGCCGGCATCAGCGCCCTGTGGGGCCCGCTGCACGGCGGCGCCAACCAGGCGGTGCTGGAGATGCTGGAGAGCATCCAGGCGCAGGGCGGGGACGTCGACTCCTTCGTCAACAAGGTGAAGAACAAGGAAGACGGCGTGAAGCTCATGGGCTTCGGGCACCGCGTCTACAAGAGCTTCGACCCGCGGGCGAAGATCATCAAGGCGGCGGCGCACGACGTCCTCTCCGCCCTCGGAAAGTCCGACGAGCTTCTGGACATCGCCCTCAAGCTCGAGGAGCGGGCGCTGTCGGACGACTACTTCACCGAGCGCAAGCTCTACCCGAACGTGGACTTCTACACCGGCCTGATCTACCGGGCCATGGGCTTCCCGACCACCATGTTCACCGTGCTGTTCGCCCTGGGCCGCCTGCCCGGCTGGATCGCGCACTGGACCGAGATGATCCGCGAGCCCGGCAGCCGCATCGGCCGCCCCCGCCAGATCTACACCGGCGTGGAGATCCGCGACTACGTGCCCGTCGAGGAGCGCTGACCCGGCCGCCCGGCGCGAACGCAGCGGCGCCCCGTACCGGATCCCCCCACGGGTCCGGTACGGGGCGCCCTGTTTCCCGGGGCGGATCCCCCCACGGGTCCGACCGGGCTCGTCCCGGACCGGATCCCCCCACGGGTCCGGCCGGGCGTTGCGAGCGACCCGCGTGCGCCCTCGAGGGCGTCCGCGTGCCGTGCCGGAACGGGATGGCCGGGAGGGCCGCTCAAGCTCTCCGCTCCACTCCGCCCCGGCGGGACGCCCGGGTCCGCCCCCACGACGGTCCTGTGCGTCCACCTTCCCGGGCCTCCCGCCGGAGGCCCGGTGCTGACGGGTTTGACTCGCGGCCCGGGAAAAGGTTGTACACGTGGATGTGTGACCTGTGTCACATGTTCCGGCGACCCTGCCCGCACGGCCCGCGGGCCCGTCGCGTAGCGTTTTCTCCCTCGCGAACACCCCTTTTCCGCCGGGGTCGTTGTGCAGGGAAAAACAGCAAGGGGAGCAGTGATGATCGAGGCGTCCGGGCGCAACGTGGTGGTCACCGGAGGTGGAACGGGCATCGGCCGCGCAGTGGCGGCCCGCTTCGCAGCGCTGGGCGACCACGTCACCATCATCGGCCGGCGCCGGGACGTCCTCCAGGGGGCCGCCGAGGAGCTGCGCGCCGACGGCGCGGCGGACGTGGTGCCCCTGGTCTGCGACCTCGCCGACCCCGACGACGTCGAGGCCGTCCTGGCCCGTCTCCCCGAGCGGATCGACGTCCTGGTCAACGCCGCGGGCAGCCGGGAGCTGGCGGTCGGCGCCGGGCCGCACGGCGTCCTGGCCCGCTGGCGCGGGGACTTCGAGCGCAACGTGCTCACCGTCGTGCTGCTCACCGAGGCGGCCCGCGACCGGATCACCCCCGACGGGGGCCGGGTCGTCACCGTCACCTCGGTCGCCGCGCTGCGCGGCGCCGGCTCCTACGGCGCCGCGAAGGCCGCCCTCCACGCCTGGAACCACTCCCTGGCCGCCCAGCTCGGCCCGCAGGGCATCACGGCCAACGTGGTCGCCCCCGGCACCGTCGCCGGCACCGACTTCTTCGGGGCACGCCTGGACGAGGCGGAACTGACGCGCCGGGCCGGCCGCACCCTGGTCGGCAGGGTGGGCCGGCCCGACGAGGTGGCCTCCGCGGTGGTCTTCCTCGCCTCTTCCGAGGCGGGCTTCATCACCGGCGAGATCCTCCACTGCAACGGCGGCGAGATGCTCGGCCGCTGACCGGCCCGCCCCGCGGCGGGACGGCCGGCGGCCGAGCATCTCGCCGCCGCCGTCAGCGGAACGTGCGCAGCCGCAGGCTGTTCGTCACCACGAACACCGACGAGAAGGCCATCGCCGCACCCGCGATCATCGGGTTCAGCATGCCCGCCGCGGCCAGCGGCAGCGCCGCCACGTTGTAGCCGAAGGCCCAGAACAGGTTGCCCTTGATGGTGCCCAGGGTCCGGCGCGCGAGCCGGATGGCGTCCGCCGCCGCCCGCAGGTCGCCGCGCACCAGCGTCAGGTCGCCGGCCTCGATCGCCGCGTCCGTGCCGGTGCCCATGGCCAGGCCCAGGTCCGCCTGGGCCAGCGCCGCCGCGTCGTTCACGCCGTCGCCGACCATGGCCACCGTCCGGCCCTCCTCCTGGAGCCGCCGCACCACGGCGACCTTCTCCTCCGGCAGCACCTCGGCGATCACCTCGTCGATGCCCACCTCGCGGGCCACGGCCTCGGCCACCGCCCGGTTGTCGCCGGTCAGCAGGACAGGCCTCAGGCCCAGCGCCCGCAGCTCGCGCACGGCCTCGGCGCTGCTCTCCTTCACCGCGTCGGCGACGGCGAGCAGTCCGCGCACCCTGCCGTCCCAGGCCGCCACCACGACCGTGCGGCCGCCCGCCTCCTCGCGCTCCAGGTCGGCGGCCAGGTCCTCGGGCATCTCCAGGCCCTCGCGGCGCACCAGCTGCGTGCGGCCGACCAGGACGGCGTGCCCGCCGACGGTCCCCCGCACGCCCAGGCCCGGCACGTTCTCGAAGTCCGCCACCTCCGGCAGGGGGGCGTGCAGCCGGGCGGCCGCCGCGTCGGCCACGGCCCGGGCGATCGGGTGCTCCGAGGCGTTCTCCACGGCTCCGGCCAGTTCGTACAGCTCGTCCGGGTCCGTGCCGGCGACGGTGTGGACGCCGGCCAGTTCCATCCGGCCGGTCGTCACCGTGCCGGTCTTGTCCAGGACCACGGTGTCCACCCGCCGGGTGGACTCCAGCACCTCCGGCCCCTTGATCAGGATGCCGAGCTGGGCGCCGCGGCCGGTGCCGACCATCAGGGCGGTCGGCGTGGCCAGGCCCAGGGCGCAGGGGCAGGCGATGATCAGCACTGCCACGGCGGCGGTGAAGGCCGCGACCGGCTCGCCGGTGACCAGCAGCCAGCCGGCCAGGGTGCCCAGGGCGATGACCAGCACCACGGGCACGAACACCGCGGAGATCCGGTCGGCGAGCCGCTGCACCTGCGCCTTGCCGTGCTGCGCGTCCTCCACCAGCTTCGCCATCCGGGCCAGCTGGGTGTCCGAGCCGACCCGGGTGGCCTCGACGACCAGGCGGCCGGAGGCGTTGACCGTGGCGCCGGTGACGGAGTCGCCGACCGCCACGTCGACCGGCACCGACTCGCCGGTGAGCATCGAGGCGTCCACGGCCGAGCGGCCCTCGACGACCACCCCGTCGGTGGCGATCTTCTCCCCGGGCCGGACCACGAACCGCGTGCCGACGGCCAGGGCGGACACCGGGACGCGCTCCTCGCGCCCGTCCCGCAGCACGGTCACGTCCTTGGCGCCCAGTTCCATCAGGGCGCGCAGCGCGGCCCCCGCCTTCCGCTTCGACCGCGCCTCCAGCCACCGGCCCAGCAGCAGGAACGCGGTCACCCCGGCCGCGGCCTCCAGGTAGATGGCCGACGAGCCGTCGGTGCGCGACGGGGTGAGGTCGAAGCCGTGCGTCATGCCGGGCATCCCGGCGTGCCCGAAGAACAGCGCCCACAGCGACCAGCCGAACGCCGCCAGGGTGCCGAGCGAGACCAGGGTGTCCATGGTCGCCGCGCCGTGCCGCAGGTTGGTCCACGCGGCCCGGTGGAACGGCAGCCCGCCCCAGACCACCACGGGCGCGGCCAGGGTCAGGGACAGCCACTGCCAGTTGGTGAACTGCAGCGCCGGGATCATGGCCATGGCGATCACCGGGACCGACAGCACCAGCGAGACGAGCAGCCGCTGCCGCAGCGCGTCGAGCTCCGCGGAGTCCTCCGCCCGCTCCGCCGCGGCGGCACCGGCCGGCTGCGCCGCGGCGTCCGCACCGGACGGGCCCGGGGCCGGGCCGGCGGGCTGCGGGGCCGGTTCCGGGCGGGGGAGCGCGGCGGTGTAGCCGGTGCGCTCCACGGTGGCGACCAGGTCGGCGACGTCGATTCCGGCCCCGTACTCGACCCGGGCCTTCTCGGTGGCGAAGTTGACGCTCGCGCTCACCCCGTCCATCCGGTTGAGCTTCTTCTCCACGCGCGCGGCGCAGGAGGCGCAGGTCATGCCGCCGATGGAGAGCTCGACCCGGTTGCGGGCCGCCTCCGCGCCGGGGGCGCCCGCCGCGGCCTGCGGGGGACGGGAGGAGGGGGCGGTGGTGTGCGGTGCGGTGCTGCTCATGCTGGCTTCTCCTTACGGGGGGGGCGCTGCGCCGGGCCGGTCCCGGGGGAGGCGGACCGGCCCGGGGCGGATCAGACCCGGCCGGTCAGCTCGTAGCCGGCCTCGTCGACCGCGGCGCGCACCGAGTCCTCCTCCAGGGGGTTCTCGGAGACGACGGTGACCGTGCCGCCCGCGGCGTCGGCCTTGACCTCGGCGACGCCGGGAAGGGCGGAGACCTCCTCGGTGACCGCCTTCTCGCAATGGCCGCAGGTCATGCCGGTGACGTTGTAGACAGCGGTTACGGACATGGGATCTTCCTCCGTGCTCTCATGGGCGGTAACGGGATCAACACTATACCCCCCTGGGGTATTCCCTCCTGTGGGGGCGGAGTGTGCGTCGCCGTGTCGCGCGTCCGGGGGGAACGGAGCCGGCCCCCGCCCGTCGGATGCGACGGACGGGAGCCGGGGTCGGGGGCCGGTGCCGGGGGCCGGTGCCGGGGTGGCCGGAGCCCGGGCGGACGAGGGCGGGTCGTCCCCGGGATCCGGATCGGCGGGCGGCGGACGGCGGCGGCCCGGCGGTCCGGTGGTCGTCAGCGGGGGCGGCGGCGGTTGCCGGGGCGGGCGGCGCTCCAGGCGCGGACGGTGTCGGCGTACCAGAACGGTCTGCCGCCCTCGGTCACGTCCGGGGGAGGCAGGAGGCCGTGCTTGCGGTACGAGCGGACCGTGTCGGTCCGTACCCCGATGTGCGCGGCGATCTGCGCGTACGACCACAGCGTCCGGTCGGTCGTCATCCAGTACACCTCCGGGCGGGCGCGCGGCAGCCACGGCAGGGCGCCTACGGGGGAGCTGCGGTGCGACCGCTGTCGGTCAGCCACCATGGGGCCGCGCGGCGGTCCGGGGCGGCGCCGACGGGGCCCTGTCGACCGTCTGTGACACTGCGGGCACGCAGCGGCGACAATCGGCCCGGGAACGGGACGATTCGGTATGAAAATATGCCCTCGTTCTTGGGGTGGCGGGCCCGGGTGTCAGAGCGCCAGGAGGGCCTCCGCGTGCTCCGGGCCGCTCTCCGCGACCACCTGCGCGATCGTCTGCGCCGAACGGATCGGGGCGAACCGCACCCGGCCCGCCGGGTCGACCCGGTAGCCGTGGACGGCCGGGCGCGGCATCGAGTTGTAGGAGTAGTGGGCCGAGAAGTAGTACGCCCCGGTGTCCAGCAGCGCCACCACGTCACCGGGCTCCAGCAGGGGCAGCTCCCGCCCCCGGGCCGTCAGGTCGCCCGCGAAGCAGCACGGCCCGGCGACGTCCTGCACCACCGGGGGCCCCTCCTTGGGCCGGCCGGCCCGGTCGAGGGCGAGCACCCGCAGCGGCCACGTCCCGGGGTCGAGGACCGTGCGCGCGGCCACCTGGACGCCCGCGTGCGTCACCGCTATCGCCCGCCCGCCCGCGGACTTGGTGTACTCCACCACCGAGGCGATCGTGCCGTGCCTGGCCAGCACCGACCGTCCGAACTCCGTGACCAGCCGGTACCTGCCGTCGAACAGCCCCGGCACCGCCCCGCGCAGCGCCGCCACGTAGTCGCGGTACGTCGGCCGGACCTCGTCGCCGTCGAAGTTCACCGGCAGCCCGCCGCCGATGTCCAGGGTCTCCACCCGCTGCTCGCCGGCCTCGGCGTCGATCCGCCCGGCCAGCTCGTGGAGCACCCGCACCCCCCGGGCCATCAGCTCCGGCGGGCACCCCTGGGAGCCCACGTGCGCGTGCAGGCTCCGCAGCCACGGCCGCCGCACGAAGGCGTCCACCACCCTCTGCTCCGCCCCCGGGTCCCCCAGGGCCACACCGAACTTGGACGTCGCGGTGGCCGTGCTCGTCGCCCCGATGCTCCCCCCGCCCACCTGCGGATTGACCCGCAGGCCCACGCGCGGCGCGGACGGCGCCCCGTCCCGGGCGACGATCGCGTCCACCCGCTCCAGCTCCTGGAAGTTGTCGATGTTGACCGCCGTGCCCGCGGCCAGGGCGAACTCCAGCTCCGCCACCGTCTTGGCGGGGGAGTCCAGCACCATGCGCTCGGGCACGAAACCGGCCGCCAGCGCCTGGGCGGTCTCGCCGGGCCCCGCGACCTCGCACCCCATGCCGGCGTCCGCCAGCAGCCGCAGCACGGGCACCAGACCGCACGCCTTGGCCGCGAAGGTGTGCAGCACCTCCCCCGGGCCGTCGAACGCCGCGTGCAGCTCCTCCACGGTCTCCCGCACCCCGTCGACGTCCAGCAGCCCCGCCACCGGCGCGTCCGGGCCCACCAGGCCGGAACGGACGGCCGCCCCGAGGGCCAGCTCCCTGCGACGGGCCACGTCGTGCACCACGCAACACCTCACTGCTCACGGGCCGGCCCCGCGGGGAGGGGCCGCACGGGACGGGCGGACGGCCGGGCCGCCGGAACACCGCGCGGCACGGATCCCCCGTTGATTACCCACCCCGCACCCGGTCCATGACCGCGAACGGCGACGACAACGGCAGCGACAGCGGGAACGGCGGCGGCAGCGGGAACGGCGGCGGCAGCGGGAACGGGGCGGGCCGGCCCGTTCCCCTCCGGACGGCCGGGGGCGGTTCCCGGACGACCGTCCCTGACGGGGTGTCGGCAAACGCCCTCCGTCGGGCACTCTTGGCCGGTGCCGCCACTGCCCTTCCCCCGGTCCCGCTTCCCCTTCCGCCCGTTCCGTCCCCCGCGGCCCGCCCGTCCGTCCGTCCGGGGCAGGGCGGCCGCGCCCGCCGCACCGGACCGCGCCCCTCGCGACGGCCACATGGTGGTGTGCGGCGACGACGCCCTGGCCTACCGCCTCGCCCGCGAACTGGCCGGCCTCTACGGCGAGGAGGTCACCGTGCTGGTGCCCTCGCTGCGCCGCGGCTACGGCCCGTGGATCGCCGCCCTCGCGGACGACAGCGACGGCCTGGTGGAGGTGCTGGAGGTGCCCGGGTACGACGACGCGGCCCTGCTGGACGCGGGCGTCGACCGGGCCACCGCCCTGGCCCTGACCTCGGAGGACGACCAGGAGAACATCCACCTGGCGCTGCGTGCCCGCCGGCTCAACCCCGACGTGCGCCTGGTCGTACGGCTGTTCAAGCGCAAGCTCGGCCGCCGCCTGGAGGACCTGCTGGACCGGGCCGTCTCCGCACGCCTGCCCGGCCTCGACCGGCGTTCGCTCGCGGCCACGACCACCGTGCTGTCCGACGCCGACACCGCCGCCCCCGCGCTCGTCGCCGCGGCGGTGGCCGGCGTGAGCAAGACCGTGCAGGCCGACGGCATGCTGCTGCGGGCCGTCGAACGCCCCGCCTCCGAGGCGGGGGTCCAGCCGGCCCTGTGCACCCTGGCCCTGATGTCCGCCCCCGCCGCCGTCACCGAGGGCGGCGACCTGGAGGGGGACGGCGACTCCGACCCCTCCGACGCGACCGACACCACCGGGGTCACCGCGCACTCCGACCATCCCCGGCTGCTGCCCGCCGACGCCGTGGTGGCCGCGGCCGACCCCGACCGGCGGGTGATCGTGCTGGAGACGATCACCCGGGACGAGCCGCGCACCACGCCCCCGGTGCGCCTGCCCGGTGCGTTCCCCCTCGGATCGTTCTTCTCCCGCCGCCTGCGGGCCGCGATCGCCGGCCTGGCCGCCGTCGTCGTCCTCTTCGCCCTCCTGACCTGGAAGATCACCGGCAAGCCCTTCCTGGAGGCGACGCACCTCGCCCTCCTGGACGTCTTCGCCATCGGCGACCCCGCCCTCGACGAGGAACCGGAACGGCGGATCCTGCAACTGCTCTCCGCGCTCAGCGGCATGCTGCTGCTGCCCCTGCTGCTGGCGGTCGTGCTGGAGAGCTACGGCACCTTCCGGGCGGCCTCGGGGCTGCGCCGCCCGCCGCGCGGCACCGCCGACCACGTCGTCCTCGTCGGCCTGGGCCGCATCGGAACCCGGGTGCTCGACCGGCTGCACGCGCTCGGCATCCCGGTGGTGTGCGTCGAACGGGACCAGAACGCGCGCGGCATCGCCCTGGCCCGCAGCCTCAAGGTGCCCGTCCTGGTCGCGGACGCCACCGAGGAGGGCGTCCTGGAGGCCGCCAGGATCGGCCGCAGCCGCGCCCTCCTCGCCCTGACCAGCAACGACAGCATCAACCTGGAGACGGCCCTGTACGCCCGGGAGTGCAACCCCGTCCTGCGGGTGGTGCTCCGGCTGTTCGACGACCGCTTCGCCGCGACCGTCAACCAGGCCCTGCGCGACTCCTACCCGGACGCCCTCACCCGCAGCCGCAGCGTCTCCGCCCTGACCGCCCCCTCGTTCGCCGGCGCCATGATGGGCAGGCACGTCCTCGGGGCGGTCGCGGTCGAGCGCGGCGTGCTGCTGATAGCGGCCATGGACGTCGGCGGCTGCCCGGAACTGGAGGGCCGCACCATCGCCGAGGCGTTCCGGCCGGGAGCCTGGCGGGTACTGGCCCTGGACCTGTCGTCCCCGGACGACCGCCAGCCGGACTTGGCCACCACCCCGCACACCGGCTCACGCCACCTGGGCACCGGACTGGAGTGGAACCTGCACCCCGGGCACGTCCTGGGGCCGCAGGACCGGGTCCTCCTGGCCGCCACCCGCCGCGGCCTCGGCCTCCTGCAGAGCGCCTGCGCCGCCCCCGGCACCCCCGCCCCGGAGCGGTCCGGGCCGTAAGGGGCGGCCCTCTCCGCTGCGGGACGGCCCTCTCCGCAGCGGGGCGACCGGGGAGAGGGCGGCCGGGCGGGCGTCAGAGCGCCAGCTTGAAGCCCACGTGCGAGGCGGTGAAGCCCAGCCGCTCGTAGAAGCGGTGCGCGTCCTCGCGGGTGCGGTCCGAGGTCAGCTGGACCAGGCTCGCACCCAGGGCGCGGGACTCCTCCACGGCCCACCGCACCAGCTCCGCGCCGAGCCCCGCGCCGCGCTCGTCCGCGTGGACCCGGACGCCCTCGACGACCGTGCGGGTCGCCCCGCGCCGCGACAGCCCCGGGATCACGGTGAGCTGCAGGGTCCCGACCACCCGGCCGTCGCGGACCGCGACCGTCAGGTGCTGGTTGGGGTCGCCCTCCAGGCGGGCGAAGGCCTCGTGGTAGGGGGTGAGGTCGTCCGGGGACTCCCGCTGCACCCCCAGCGGGTCGTCAGCCAGCATCGCCACGATCGCGGGAATGTCCTCCACGGCCGCCGGCCGGATCTGAAGATCAGTCATGCCGACACCCTATGCGCCCGCTCATCCGCCGCACCGCCCCTCGGCGGCCCCACCCTTTTCGCGGCCCGCCCTTTCGCGGCGGCGCCGCGAGCCACGGCCGAGCCCCCGCCGCCCCCCGTCACCTCCCTCGCCACCCGGCGGAGCCGCTCTCCACCTCCGGCAAACACTTCCAAGAGGGACAATCTACGCATGAGCCCCTGCTCGGGAGACCGCCTCCCGGGCGCCCGTCACCCGGAGGTCCAGCCGTGCCACGGACCCGCTTCGCCCCCGACCGGGGACTGGTCACCCGCATGGTGACCACCATGTTCCTCATCGGCCTCCTCTACGTGGTCTTCGTCGGGGTCCTGATCGCACTGTTCGGCAGGTCGTGGCCGATCGTCGCGGTCGTCGCGGGAGGCCTGTTCGTCGCCCAGTTCTGGTTCAGCGACAGGATCGCCGCCTTCGGCATGGGCGCCCACGAGGTCACCCCCGAGCAGGCCCCCGAGCTCCACGGAGCCGTGGACCGGCTGTGCGCCCTGGCCGACATGCCCAAGCCCAGGGTCGCCGTCGCCGACAGCGACGTGCCCAACGCCTTCGCCACCGGCCGGAACCAGCGCAACGCCCTCGTCTGCGCCACCACCGGGCTGCTGCGCCGCCTGGAGCCCGACGAGCTCGAGGGCGTCCTCGCCCACGAGCTCTCGCACGTCGCCCACCGGGACGTGGCGGTGATGACCATCGCCTCGTTCCTCGGCGTGCTCGCCGGAGTGATGACCCGGGTCGCCCTGTGGGGAGGGATCGGCCGCAGCCGCGACAGCACCACCGGCCTCGTGATGGTGCTGGTCCCGCTGGTCAGCGCGGTGGTGTACGTGATCAGCTTCCTGCTGACCCGGTTGCTCTCCCGCTACCGCGAACTCTCCGCCGACCGCACCGGCGCGCTCCTGACCGGCCGTCCCTCCGCCCTGGCCTCCGCACTCACCAAGGTCACCGGCCAGATGGCCCGCATCCCCACCCGGGACCTGCGCCGGGCCGAGCCCTACAACGCCTTCTGGTTCGCCCCCGCCCTCTCCCCGGGGACGAGCCTGGCCAACCTCCTCTCCTCCCACCCGACCCTGGAGCAGCGGCTGGAGCAGCTCGGCCGCATCTCCGCCCAGCTCGGCAGGGGCTGACCGCCGTGGGACTCCTCGACACCATCCTCGGACGCAGCAAGCCGGTCCGCCCGGACCTGGACCGGCTCTTCGGTCTCCCCGCCGCCGCGATCACCCTCCGGGCCGGCGCCGGGTTCGCCCCCACCGGCCTCGGATCGGTCTGCTTCGCCGGGGTCGAGGGCGGGGCCTTCTCCCGGGTCCGGGCCGAGGTGCGCGACCTGCTCGACACCGACACCGGCCCCGACACCGGGCCGGGGGGCGGCACCGGGCCGGGCGGTGCGCCCGTGGAGTTCCACGAGGACCAGTACGGCTACACCTGGCTCCTCACCCGCCGGGACCCGGACGACACGGCCTCCCTGGTCAACGACCTGCACGCCGTCAACACCCTCCTGCAGGACGCGGGCTTCGGCCCGCACCTGCTCTGCTCCCTGATGGGCTTCCGCGACGCGGAGGGGCGCTCCCTCGCGCTGGTCTACCTCTACAAACGCGGCACCTTCTACCCCTTCGCGCCCCTGCCCGGCGCCGCGGAGAGGCGCGACAACGCCCTGGAGCTCCAGGTCAGGGCCCTGCTCTCGGACGACGTGCGGATCGAGCCCGACCTCGGCCGCTGGTTCCCCGTCTGGGGCGCCCCCGGCCTGTGACCGCCTCCGGCCCGCGGGTGGCGGGGCCTCCGGACGGGGGGCGGCAGACGGCGCCCCACGGGCAGGGCGCACCGAACGCGGGCATGATGGACCACACCGGGCAAGCGCCGTCGTTCCGCGGGAGAGGAGCAGGAGGTGGCCGGTGAACCCGTCTGGCCGACCGGGTTGCTGGCGGCTGCGGAGGCCGTACCGCCGGCGGAGTCGGTCGGCGCGGTGAATTCCCGCATCCGGGAGCGGTTCGACGCCGCGTCGGTGTCCTTCCTCATCACCGACTTCTCCGGCAATTCGCTGGTCCGCCTGGGAAGTTCCGGAGACGTCGGCGAAGCCGCGGACGACATGAACGCACCGGTCGTCGAACTGGCCGGCACCGTCCACGACCGGGTGATCCGCACCCAGCAGCTGTACGTGGAGGACGGCGGGGAGAGCGGGCGCGGGGGGCCGGTGCGGGTGATCGCCCCGGTGACCAGCCGAGGGGACTCCATCGGCCTGCTGGAACTCCTCGTGCAGCGGCGCCCGGGCCCCGCAGACCTGAGGGAGATCGACGAGGCCGCGCACGTCCTGGCCTACGTCGTCATCACCGACCGGCGCTTCACCGACCTCTACCAGTGGGGGCAGCGCACCACGCCGCTGACCCTGGCCGCCGAGATCCAGCACCAACTGCTGCCCCTCGCCCTGGCCTGCCGGGCGGGCCGGTTCGCGGTCGCCGGCGCGCTGGAGCCGGCCGAGAGCATCGGCGGCGACACCTTCGACTACGCCCTCGACCGCGATGCCCTGCACCTCTCCCTCACCGACGCGATGGGCCACGACGTCGCCTCCGCGCTGGCGGCCACACTGCTGACCGGTGCACTGCGGGGCGCCAGGCGGGTCGGCGCAGACCTGGGAGAACAGGCCGAGCGGGCCGACCGGGCCCTGCTCGACCACGGCCACCGGGCGATGGCCACCGGGCAGCTGCTGCGCATCGACCTGAGGGACGGCCGGGCCCGGATCGTCAACGCCGGCCACCCCAGGCCCCTGAGGCTGCGGCGGGGAAGGGCCCAGGAGGTCGCTCTCCACGCCGACCTGCCCTTCGGCACCCCGTTCCCGCACACCTACGACGTGCAGTTTCTGGACCTGGAGCCGGGCGACCGCCTGGTCATGCTCACCGACGGCATGCTCGAACACAGCGGCACGGACCTCGACCTCTCCCTCTTGATCGAGAGGACCGGCCACCTGCACCCGCGCGAAGTGGTCCGAGCCCTGACCGGTGAGGTGCTCCGGGCCCACGGCGGCACCCTGCAGGACGACGCGGCCGTACTCTGCCTGGACTGGTACGACAACGGTCGCCCATGAGGTGCTGCGGGCTGTCGCACCCGCCCCGCCGGGGGCTCTTCCCCCGCACGCCCTGCCTGTTTCCTGCCCGTGCCCCGTGCCCGGCCGCAAAGCGGCCGTTCGGACGGGCCCGCTGCCGGTCGGCGGCACGACGGGTCCGCGCAGTGTCCCCGGGGCTCCGGGCACACGCGGCTCCGGGCACACGCGGCAGCGGGTACGCGCGGCAGCGGTCAGACGACGGTGGCGCCCAGCAGCACCCCGACGCCGTAGGTGATCACCATGGCCAGGGTGCCGCCGGCCATGTTGCGGAGCACCGCGGGGCGCGGCCTCGCCCCGCCCATCACGGCGCTGCTCCAGCCGCAGGCGACGAGGGCGACCAGCACCGCGCCGACCGTGATCCACAGGCGGGTCCCCGGCGGCGGCAGCACGATGGCCAGCAGCGGCAGCAGGGCCCCGACGGTGAACGCGGCGAAACTGGCCAGGGCGGCGTGCCACGGATTGGTCAGCGACTTCGGGTCGATGCCCAGTTCGGTCTCGGCGTGGGCGGCCAGGGCATCGTGGCGGGTGAGTTCCTCGGCCACCTGCCGGGCGAGCGCGGGGGGCAGGCCCTTCTCCTCGTACAAGTGGGTGAGTTCGGCGAGTTCGGCCCGGGGCGTCTCGGCGAGCTCGCGGCGCTCGGTGGCCAGGGCGGCGCGCTCGGAGTCGCGCTGAGTGCTGACGGACACGTACTCGCCCACGGCCATCGAGAGGGAGCCGGCCAGCAGCCCGGCGAGCCCCGCGACGAGCAGCGCGGAGCGCGAGTCGGTGGCGCCCGCCACGCCGACCACCAGGCCCGCGGTGGAGACGACGCCGTCGTTGGCGCCCAGCACGGCGGCGCGCAGCCAGTTCAGTCTGGTCCCCAGGCCGCCGGCCGGGTGCGGCTCCCCGTGCTCCGGCACCACGGCCCCGGGGCGGCCGGTCTCCGGTGAATCGTCCACGGTCTCAACGTACGACGCGCGGGGCCGGACCGAAAACGGTACGACACACCCGGAGGCGCCTCCGCGTCCGGGGGCATAGGCTCGGGACCAGGAGCCCATCGGGAGCGAGGTGGTCCGGAATGCCCCCGCACTGCGATTCCCTCGACGGCCCCGTCGTCACCGCCGCGCGCCGGGCGCTGGAGGACACGGACGTCGACCTGGTCCTCCCGTACGTCCACGCGGATGCGGAAGCGGAGGTCCGTGAGGCATTCGGGGCCGCGGCCCGGGTGCGCACGCTCGGCCCGGACGCCCGGAAGGTGGCGGAGCGCTGGTTCTTCGAGACGGTCGTGCGCCTGCACCGCCAGGGCGAGGGCGCGGGGTTCACGGGACTGAAACCGGCCGGGCTCGACGTCGGCCCGGTGATCCCGGTGGCGGAGCGGGCCCTGGAGAGCGGCTCCGCCGGAGAACTGGTGGACGTGCTGTGCGGGGCCGTCCGCGAGCAGGCCGAGTACCGCCACTCCCGCGCCCTGGCGCTGAAGGAGAAAGCCGGCAAGGACGTGGCCGCGGCCCGCGAGTACGTGGAGGCCGCCCTCGGCCTGCAGGTGTGGGCCCACCACCTCTACCGGCAGGCTCTGACGGACCCGCACTCCCGTCCGGGCTCCGGCGGGCACGCCTGAGCACCGCCCCCGCTCGCCGCCCCCCGGCCGGGTGGGCCGGGCCGTCCGCTCACGGACCCACGAACCGCTCACGGGCCTGCCGGGCGGGGCCCACTCACGGCACCCCGAGTTCGAACAGCACGTACCCCGCGTACGAGCCCGAGGCCAGGGCTGCGATGCCGAACAGGGAGCACTGCACGGGCAGGCTCAGCCGGCGCATCCCGACAGCGAGCGGGACGAACAGCGGGAAGCACGGGAGGAGGTAGCGGGAGACGTTGGCGAAGATCTGCTGGCTGCCGAGGACCAGGACGAGGGTCAGCAGCGTGTGGACGACGAGGACCGCGGGCGGGCGCAGCCGCAGCAGCAGGGGGACGAGCGCGAGGGCCAGCAGGACGACCCCGACGCCGATCACGTCCGCGAAGGGGAACGCGAACAGGTAGGTGAAGCGGCCCACGGGGACGGAGGTCAGCACCTCGAAGGTCTGCCTGCCGTAGTCGAACTCGTGCGCCCAGGCGCCCGACTGGAGCGCGAAGTAGCCGCCGGGGTCGCCCATGCGGTGGCCCACCCAGAGCAGGTAGCCGACCAGGCCGAGCGGGGCCAGCGCGAGGGCGAGCAGCGGGCGCAGGGGGCCGTCCTCGCGTCGGCGCAGCGCGAGCAGCGCGGCGACGCCGATCCCGGCGATCAGCGCCCCGGCCGTGGGCCGGTTGAGGCCGGCCGCAAGGGCGAGGAAACCGGCGGTGAGCCAGCGGCGGTTCATGACCGCGTAGCAGGCCCAGGCGGCGAGGGCGACGTACAGGGAGTCGGAGTAGACCGCCCACTCGACGCCGGACCCGGGCCACACGGCCCACAGCCCGGCCGCGGCGAGACCGGCCCGCCGGCCCCCGAACCACTCGGCGACCGCGTGGATGCCGAGGGCGGCGGCGAACGAGGCGAGGACGGAGACCAGCATGCCGGCGCCGTACGAGCCCAGGCCGGTGACCGTCATGGTCAGCCGTATCAGCGCCGGGTAGAGCGGGAAGAACGCGGCCGAGTTGCCCTCGAGAGTGATCAGGCCCGTGGCGCCGGGGATCGGGACGAGTTCCGGGTCGTAGCCGTACAGGGCGATCTGCTGGTACCACCAGCCGTCCCAGGTGGCCAGCACGTCCCAGGGGTGCGCTCCGCCGCCGAAACGGGGGTGCTTGTCGCGGAAGCTGCCGGTGGAGGACAGCAGGAACATGAAGGAGCAGAGGCCGACGAGTTTGAAGGCGCCGAACAGGGCGAGGACCGGGCCGTGGCGGCGGGCGGCGGCACGCAGGCGGGGCCGGAGCGCGCGGTACGCGGCCGAGGCCTGCTCCCGTCCGAAGACCGTGGTCGTGTTCATGCGGCGGCCCGTCCCGCGCGGCGGCGGAGCGGGCCCGTGCGCATGCGGGCGATGCCGCGCAGGTCGGCCAGCGCGGTGGAGAGGATGTCGACGCTGCTGTCCGGGTCGTCGACCCAGTCCACCGGCACCTCGTGGATCCGCATCCCGGCCCGCTCGGCGAGCACCAGCAGTTCGGTGTCGAAGAACCACTCCTCGTCCCGCACCAGCGGCAGCAGCCGCTCGGCCGCATCGCGGCGCATCGCCTTGAACCCGCACTGCGCGTCGGAGAAGCCGACCGCGAGAGTGCAGCGCAGCAGGAGGTTGTAGCAGCGGGAGATGGCCTCCCGCTTGGGCCCGCGCACCACCCGGGAGCCGGGCGCGAGCCGGGTGCCGATCGCCAGGTCGGAATGGCCCGAGATCAGCGGTGCGACGAGCGGCAGCAGCGCCGCCAACCCGGTGGACATGTCCACGTCGACATATGCCAGCACGGGTGCCCGCGACGCCGACCAGGCCGCGCGCAACGCCCGCCCGCGCCCCTTCTCGGGCAGCCGTATCCACTCCGCCTCGACCAGCTCTTCCGCGAGCCGGGCGGCGATGCGCGGGGTGCCGTCGGTGCTGGCGTTGTCGGCGACGGTGATCCGGAACGGGTACGGGAACGTGTCCCGCAGGTGGGCGTGGAGCCGCCGTACGTTCGGCTCCAGGTCCTTCTCCTCGTTGAACACCGGCACGACCACGTCCAGCACGGCCTCCTCGTGGTGCCTGGGCAGGGGAGCGCGCCGGGGCGGACGTGCCTCGGACGGTGCGGGCCGCCCCGGTCGGAGACTCATCACTCGGGTACCTCTTGTTCGCGTGTGCGGGTCGTTCGCGTGTGCAGGCTGTTCACGTGTGCGGGTTGTCCGCGTGTGCGGGTTGTCCACGTGTGCAGGGCGTGCCGAAGGCGGGCACGGCGGTGCGGTGAAGGGACGGGCGCGCTATCCGGCCGTGCCGGGCACCGACGACGGGCGGTCGTCCGAGGGGCCGCCCGACGGACTTGCGGACTCCGTGGCCGGCGGCGCGCCGGCCGTGTCGCCGGAGGTCGCCGTGGCACTGCCCCTGGGCGGGCCGCCGGGGGTGGACGTGAAGGCGCCGCCCGCGCCGGGCGGCTCCGAGGACCGCGGGGGTCCGCCCACGGCCGGGGACTCGGTGCCGAGGGGCCGGGCGGGCGGTGCGCTCGAGGAGCCGTCCGGGGCGGGTGACGTACTCGGATCCGGCGTCGGGCTCCACGTCGGGCTCTGCGTCGGCCTGACGGCGGGCCGCAGGGGCGGCGTGCCGGGCCGGTCGTCGACCGGAGTGGGCGGCCACAGCAACACCCCGAGACCCAGCCCGGCCACGGCCAGCACGGAACCGACGGCCCGGCGTGCCGCCCGCACCCGGCGCCGGGCACGCACCCCGGCGTGCAACCGCTCACGATGCCTGGCCGTGAAGGGGACCTGTTCCTGCTCGCGGTGCATCAACTGCACCAGTTGCCGCTCGAATTGATCCGTGCTGTCCATGTGGTCCACGGGCTCTCCCTCACCCCACCGGCTCGACGACATCGACCAGGAGCCGTCGCAGCCGGGCCACCCCGCGCGAGGCGTGGGACCGCGCGGTGCCCACCGGGCAGCCCAGGGTCTCGGCGACCTGCCGGTCGGACAGGTCCTGGTAGTAGCGCAGCACGACGGCGGCCCGCTGCTGCGGGCTCAGCAGGGCGAGCGCCGCCTCAAGCCGGGAGCGCTCGGCCACGGCCGCCGAGACGTCACCCGCCGCCGCGACCTCGGGCAACTCGTCGACGGGCCGCTCGCTCCACCACCGCCTGCGGGCCGACCGGGCCGCGGCCCGCACCAGCACCTTGCGCACATAGGCCTCCGGCGCCTCGTCGGCGACCTTCGACCAGACGAACCACAACTTGACCAAGGACTCCTGCAGCAGGTCCTCGGCCCGGTGCGGATCGCCCCCGGTGAGCAGGCGGGCCAGACGGAACAGCGCCGACCAGCGGGCCGCCACGAACGCGTCGTACCCACCGGCCCGATCGTGCTCCATTCCCGCGGTCCCCGTTCTCGCCGACTGTCCACACCAGGAGAAAGGCCCTGGCCCCCCTGGGACGCTGCACCCGGAAGCTGTGATGCGCGTCACGCACACGTGTCGCGCCGTACCGGACGCGACGACTTCGCCTCCGGGACGTCCGGGTTCGGGCCGCAGCCACCGCGCCGGGCCGGTGCTACGCACCGGCGCGCGACGCTCCGGCCCGCCGGGGAACGCACCCCGGGACGCCCCGTAGCGCGCCGCTCCCCGGCGACCGACCCGCCCGATTACGGGCGCAGACGGGCCAGCAGACCGTCGTCGGCGGGATACGGGGGCTCCTCGGGCAGCAGCCCGCGGGCAGCGGCGAGGTCACCGGCCCGCACCAGCGCATGGACCTCCCGGGCGAGCGGCGTCACGTCGGTGATCGAGACCGTCCACTCGTCGGCGTAACGGCGCGCCGCTTCTCCGGCCAGGCCCAGTTGCAGGGAGCGGTAGGGCAACGGCCGGAGGAACAGGTCGCGTTCGGGGTCCCACTGGACGCGGGCGGGAGCATGCCTCAACTGCTGCTTCCACGCGGCGCGGTCCGCGTGGAGACCGTGCTCGTAGTGGGACAGGCAGGCATGACGCAACGCCCACTCGAAGCCCTCGCGGGAGATCTCGACGGCGAGCACGGTCTCCTGACCTTCCTTGGTGCCCCAGCCGCAGCGGTACATCATCCACAGGAACGACGGCTTGATCCACGTCATCCGGTCCCGCTTCCAGGCCGGGGGAAAGACGCCGTCCCTGGCCGCGGGCAGACCGATGTGCGGCGCGTACGCCTGGTAGACGGTGACGGTCGTCGCCGTGTGGCGCGCACGGATCCTCTGCTTCGGTTCTTCCACGCCACGAGCATCGGGCCGACCGCACGAAGCGGGCCACCTGTTTTCGCGCTCGACCCAGGACGGCAACAGCGCCACCGTCCTCCTGGCCACCCACGCCCGCTGCATCTCCGGCCGGACCGAAGACCTCCAACGGCGCATCGAGGCCGCCCAGGACATCTCCGGGCCGGCACCCGAGCCGGAGCCGTTCCGCAGAATTTCAGTGTTGACGACCCGTCGCCGGTTGCTGGTGGGGACTCGGCGGTACATGCCGTCCGCTGGTTTTCGGGAGTGTGCACCAGTGAGCGTCTTCAGCTTTCTCGTACTGATCGCCTTTCTCGTACTGACCGCCCTCCCGGACGGGGCAGGTTCGGGGCTCGCCGCGTGGTTGACGACCCTCGGTGTGCATACTGTGACCGGCAGAGGGGCCGTCGTCCGACCGAACGGCGATGGGTGTGGCCGACAGGCCGCGGGCCGGGCCGGACGATCAAGGAGACCAGCGGTGGATGTCGAGGAAAGCTGGCGCCGCTACGGGCTTCGCCCCGTCGGCGCGGACCTCGACGAGATCCGTGCACTCCTCAGAGAGCACACGGTGCGTGAGCGACGCGCCCAGGGCGAGGGCGACACTGAGCTGATGAGGCTCTGCTGCTTCCAGCTGTTCAACAGCGGCGACCTCGACGACGTGCTCCTGATCTGGAGTGCGAAGCAAGCCAGCTTCGACGCAGCGTGCTCGATCGACATCGAATTCCTGCTTGGGCACGGGCTCGCCGCGACGAAGGCCCACCTCTCGGCCAACCGTGCACCTTCTGCGACGGCAGCACTGGATCGACTGCGCGAGCTCGAGGCAAACGGTGAATTCGAGGGCTTCTCGGTGGAGGAACGCTCCGCCGTCTACGACCGGTACTACGACGACTGACGAATCTGCAGCGCCGGTCAGTCGTCCGTGATGAGGCAGGTGCCCGCAAGGCAGCTGTCGGCCAGATCCGGGCGATACCGGATCTGCTTGAGCCTGCACTTCACAGCCCTGGTGATCCGGCCCAGGTCGGCTGCGGCGAGATTGCCGAGGTCTCGCTTGACCAGCGACCAGATGCCCTCCTGCGGGTTCAGGTCCGGCGCGTAGGTGGGGAGCTGGAACACAGTGAGCCAAGCGGCATTCGCGGCGATGAACTCCCGCATCCCGGCGGTCAGATGGAAGCGGACGTTGCCCCGGACCAGCACGATCGGCCCGCCGAGCTGGATGCGGGCACGCACCAAGAGGTCGCGGAGGTCCCGCCGGCCGAAGCCCTTCGGCTCGCCCTTGCGCCCTCGGTACTCGCGGACGGCGTAGATCAGCCGGGACCGCTCGCCCGGCTTGTAGCAGGTCATACCCGCCGTCGACACCCGTCCGGAGCCCCGGTCGCGAACCCGGACGACCGGGGTTCGGCCGATCCACCCCCAGGTTCGAGAGCGCGGCGACGTCGTCCCGGTGGACGGCCCGGCCCCGGACGGGCCCGGGTTCCTGGGCCGGATCGCCGGGGCTCGGCGGCGGCCGATCCTGCCCGCCCGGCTGCTCTCCCGCGCCGAGCTGGCCGTCGCCGTGCGGTGGGTTGCCAGGCACTACGCCCATCCGACCGGCCACCACGCGGTGCGCGCCCCGGTCTACGCCGCGAAGCTGGCCCTGCGCGCCTCGGTCGGGACCGCGCGGCTGACCGGCGGCACCCTGCGGTGGGTGCACGACGCCGAGGGCGAGCCGGTACGGCTGGCCGCGGTGCGCCGAGAAGACGCCGCCATCGAGATCAGCCTGGCCCGCAAGATCTGCGTGCACGACCGACTACTGCCAGCTGCGGTGCGCCGCCGGTGCCTATTGAGTCCCCGAAGCCGGGAAAGCCGAGGGCACGGAATGAGGCCTCCCGGCTGTTCCGGCTCACCGAGAGGAACGCGAACTGAACACCGCAGTAGCCGGACGCCGCCCGATGCTCACGCTCACCGAGGTCTGCGAGGACCGCGGCTGATGAACGACACCACGTACAAGGTCACCGTCTGGAAGATCAGTACCTATAAGGGCAAGCGCGGGACGACCTACACGACCAGGTGGGCCGTGGACGGCACCGAGCACCGCCGGACCTTCGCGACGTTCGCCCAGGCCGACGCCTTCCGGGCCGAGCTGGTCGGCGCCATCCGCCGTGGCGAGGCGTTCAGCCTCGCCACGGGGCTGCCCGTCTCGCACCGTTCCGGGGCCGCTGCTGTGAGCTGGTACGACTTCGCCGTCCGGTTCGTGGATGCGAAGTGGTCCCGCAGTTCGGCGAACAACCGCAAGAACGTCGCCAAGGCGTTCATGACGGTGACCGTCGCCCTCCTCCGCAGTGAGCCGAGGAACTTCCGGCCCGTCACGGTCCGCACGGCGCTGCGGGAGTGGGCGTTCAACCGCAACCGGCGCGACAGCGCGCCGCCGGACGTGGCGGCCGTCCTGCGGTGGGTGGAGCGGAACACGCTCACCATGGCGGCCTGGGAGGACCCGGCGAAGGTGGAGGAGGTGATGGAGGCCATCGCCACGAAGCTCGACGGCACGCCGGTCGCGGCGTCGACGGTCAAGCGCAACCGTCGGGTGCTGAACGTCGCGCTCGAGTACGCGGTCAAGCGCGGCGTTCTGAAGGCCAATCCGCTGCCGAAGGGGAAGGGGACCAGCCCCAGGACCTCGACGGCGGTGGACAAGCGGTCGTTGCTCAACCCGGCCCAGGCGGCCGCGCTGCTCGGCTGGGTCCGCAGCCGGCCCCGGGGCGGCCCGCGGCTGCACGCCTTCTTCGCCACCCTCTACTACGCCGGGCTGCGGCCGGAGGAGGCCGTGGCCCTGCGGGTGCGCGACGCCCACCTGCCGCCGACCGGCTGGGGTGAGCTCCTGGTGCACACCGCCACTCCGGAGGTGGGCCGCCGGTGGACCGACTCCGGCCAGGTCCACGACACCCGGCACCTCAAGGGCCGCGCCCAGGGCGACACGCGGCCGGTGCCGTGCCATCCGTCCCTGGCCGCGATCCTGCGCGAGCACATCGCGGACGAGGGACTGCGGGTCGGCGACCGGCTGTTCAACGGCGAGAAGGGAGGCGTCCTGGCGGGCTCGGTCTTCCGCCGGGCCTGGGAGAAGGCCCGGAAAGAGGTACTGGCCGAAGACCTGTACGCGTCCCCGCTCGGCAAGCGTGTGTACGACCTGCGGCACACGTGTCTGACGACGTGGCTGAACAACGGCGTTCCACCGGCCCAAGTGGCCGAATGGGCCGGCAACAGCGTCGCCGTCCTCCTGGCCACCTACGCCCGCTGCATCTCCGGCCAGACGGAGGACCTCCAGCGGCGCATCGAGGCCGCACAGGACATCTCCGGGCTGACGCCCGGGCGGTGAAGGGCCCTCGATGAACTTCACCGTGTATTCACCGTGGACAGCCGTAGAAACCCGCTGACGGCCGGACACAGCCGGACGCCGCGACCCTCCGGGGGAGCGGCGTCCGGCTTTTCTGCGTTCGGGGCGCACCTGCTCTGACCAGCAAAAACGCCCCTCCGGAGGGGAGGGGCGACGTGGGGTGGTGGAGTGCCCCCGGCAGGACTCGAACCTGCGACCAAGTGCTTAGAAGGCGCCTACCGCGTCGCGTCCCCACAAGCTTCTGACCTGCAGTTACCCGGTTCTCGTCGCCCGCCCCCTCGTCAACTTCGACGCGTATTCGACGTAGCCCCTGCGAACAGGGGCCGACGGACACGGACACCGGCCCACACGCCAAGACCACCGGAAGTCGCCTTCGGCTCCTACGACCTGAGGAGGCCGGCTTCGCCGGGCTGGAACACGCAGGCAGTGTTCCAGCCGCTACAGCTCCAGCGAGCCGGGACAGCCGGGACACCCCCGGGACAGCTGTCCCGATTGTTTCTGCAGGTCAGAGAGATACCGGGACAGCAGGACAGGGCAGACATCGGCGTTTAGGAGGCAGCTAGCCTTCCCACAGGCTCAAGGCGCCGTGCATACACGCGGTGCGGTACCCGTTCGCACTGCTCCCTGGCCCGAGCACCGCATGTGACAAGCAGACCAGTGAGGCTTTTCCATCATCGGTCTGAGCTGGCCAGATGCAGGGTGAGGACGGCTTGGACGAGGCCGGTGATCCGGGTGGTCGCGCACCGGAGTTTGCGCAGGAGCCGCCAGGACTTGAGGGTGGCGACGGCCTGCTCGACAAGGGCCCGGATCTTCGCGTGGGACCGGTTGGCTGCCTGCTGGCCCGTGGAGAGGGTCTCCCACCGGCCCCAGTAGGGGACCCGGACCGTTCCGCCGGCACCGCGGTATCCCTTGTCCGCCCAGCAGCGCGCGCCAGCGCCGGCCAGGGCGTCGACGATGCCGTGCTCGCGGGCCGCGCGGACGTCGTGGACGGCCCCGGGCAGGGCCGGCGAGGCCCACAGCAGCCGGCCGAAGGGATCGGCCAGGACCTGCACGTTCATCCCGTGCCGCTTGTGCTTCCCCGAGTAGTAGGGCCGGTCGGCGGCGACCCGGTCGATCGGCAGCAAGGTGCCGTCGAGGATCACGAACGCTTTCAGCGACGCGGCCCGTGCGGCTTCGGCGAGGGTGGGCGCGAGGGCGGCCAGGAGCGTGACGGCCTCGGTGATGTACCGGTACGCGGTGGTCGTTCCGATGCCGAACCCGGCCGCGAGCTGGGCATACGGGTGGCCGTTGCGGAGGTGGGCGAGGGTGAGCAGGGCCTGCCGGCCCGCGCTCAGGCGCCGCCAGCGGGTACCGAGCTCCCGGCGGTGTTCCCGCAGGCGGTCGGAGAGGAAGCGCAGGGCGGAGCTGGACACGTCGACGCCGGACGGGTAGACAAGCACACGAAGCCTCTGGTGGAGACGGTTCTTCTTGGTCGAAAACCCATCTACCAGGGGCTTCACCTGTCTGTCAGCCCAACCGGCCACTCCGAGCGTCAGGTTGGAAAACGCTCAGTGTCCCGACTACTTTTTCAGGGATCTTTCGTTCGTCTGTGAGCACGTAGTGGTGAGGAGGTGAGACACGGGTTGGCTCTCTCCTCGGTCAGGCAGCTTTGCCCGACCGAGGAGAGGCCTACTCTGTCACCAGTCGAAACGTGAGGCTGGCCTTGCTCTAGGCATCCATCCCGGACCCTGAGCCCCCCTAAGGAAATCGACCAACAAGTTATTCAACTGACCTAGGATCTACTTCCTATTCCTCGCCAGCTACATCTGACTATTTTGTGAAATCAAGGAGCATTTTACTGATTCTCCCCATCGCGCTAGTTTCTTCCAGATCGCGAAGCTGTGATCGAGAAATACCCAACTTTGCGAATTCAGAAAAATCGAGCAGGTACATGCTCCTTTGTAGCTTCACACAGCCAATATGTTGGAGGAACTCCAGGACCGCCCGGGCACGCTTGTTCGTTCCAATCACTAGGTTATCCATCATAGGCTGATAGACGGCAGCTTCGCGTCGCTTCGCATCCTTGAATCGCAGGACAATCCTACGAAATTCGAGGTAAAGAGCTGACGCTTCTCGCGCTTCTGATGCCAACTTCGTAAAGTCCAGATCCTTCCTGTATCTGGACCAAGGAAACGGCAGCTCGTCGTCACAGACAATTAGCATGTCAGCCGATTCCACTTGGATTTTTACATTGTCACTAGTCACCGACTTTGCCGCGATGAATACCGGCAGGCCCTCCTTCTCTGCATAGACCTGCAATTCATTCGATGACACCATGAGGTCGCCGCATGAAATATAAACACGCGGGCCAAATTTGAACGATCGGTGGTCTCCTCCGAGGATCACCTCAGGCACTTCCCAAATATCAGTATGGCTCAACTCGCGTGGAAAGGAAAGAGTAGTGGTCCCTTCGTGAGACAGGAAATTAAGGGGGCGCATCACAGAATCACCGTTCGGACGTGATGCTACAAAGGTCGCTCTCAATCGATTGCCGAGCCGGCCGATAGTCATATGCAGTTCGTCTTCCGATTCGCACATTGACTTAAACGACTCGTAGAGAGCGCCAATCTCCTCGGAATGACAGGATGATACTTTTTCGGAATCCTCCGCTCCCAATGCGTGAGAAAAATATCCGAACATAGGGGAGTGTTTCCAGTCCGACGAAAGGAGGCTTTTCCGGATGGCCTGCAGTGATCTTCCCGGCGTTATAGGACTTGTCAAGGATCTAGCTGTCACATAGTCACGGAAGATGACATTGAACCACAAATCGCCACGTAGGAATGGGTGATTTACCAATTGAGCTTCTACGGCACTCTCGTAGGGATCACGCAATTCCGTTGGCAGTGTAACCGGGAGGTCCAAATCCAGCAGGAGATTTTCAACGTAGTCCAACAAGCGCGCGCACTGCTCTTCGGCTGAGTACAGGTTAGCTTCAATCGAAGAGTTCCCGTGCTGCTGAAACTCGTTTGTCTCTTTAAATTGCTGAACGAATTTATCCTGCTCGCGAGACAGGAGTTGGTCAATCACATTTGCAACGAGATTCCAATGCGCCAATCCTGACCTGCTGGACTCGTCAATATTCTTACTCAGGGTTGCAAAATTACCCACGGCCAAGTATTCGGCCGCAACGTCCAATACTGGAGCGTACCCGAGAAACTCTCGTACTGCCGCCTCTGACCAAATATTTTCTGTTTTGCGAGTTAGTGCTGAAGCGAGAGCTTTAAAGAGTTGATCCCGCGCTACTTCGTAAGGTCGAAGATACTTGCGGTGGACCATCTCCTTGCCTTGAATGCTGTAGACTTCACACACCTTTCTGTCGAGATAGTTCTCGGCTTGCTTCTCATTGAACGGCTGGATCTCAAAGTGAGAATACTGAAGATTGCGTTCTGTGAATACCTCTTGCAGTGATCGAGCGCTCTCCGCGCGCGAAAATACAACGATAGCGGGTCCTCCTGTTATCTGGGAAGCTGTGTCAGCGAGGCCGCGGACGAACGCACGGAAATTAGCTTGCCCAGACCTCACCTCGGCTTCATCCAGAGCGTCAATAAGAAGAGTTGCATTGGAATTCAACAAAGCTTCGGAAAACTCAGCATTCTTGCGAATTCCAAGCGACTTGGCTAGAGAACCCTCCAGTGTGGCATCCCCAACTTGCAGCCTTGAGAGATCGAGAACAGGGGCCTTAAGTAGGTTTCCGATGTAAGCGGCGGCGGTGCTCTTTCCCACCGCTGCTGGGGCTGTAACCAGAAGCAAAGATGGAGTTAGAGGAGCACAGCTTTGCACTTCGCGAACTTCGGGTACTTCGTAATTAGAGTTGGCTTCACGTTCTTCGTGGATTCCGTATTCAGTTGACTGCAGTCCAAGCCAATCGCGCTGCACGCTGAGGGTGTGGCAGAGATCAGAGAGAAGCAATTTCAATCGCCCTTCCGGTGTGATCTATATAGCAAAGTTAGTACTAGCAGCTCGGCGGGCTCTCCGCATGCTGAATCAGATATCTAAAGGTATGTCTTGATTGGTCGCATACGTGACTATTTTTATTTTCTGGGACTAGATGCGCCATTTGTCAAATTGATAGATGATTGGAGATTCTTAATACTTTTGAGCAACGAAGAGCTGAGTTGGGCAGGGTCAGGTGCACATCTGGGCGCGTAACCTGGTGTGCACCAGTGAAGCGAGTCGGGAGTGTGCAAGGGGATGGGCACGACGACGGCGCGGGTTGAGGCCGCGATCCGTGGGCGGATCACATCGGGAGAACTGGAGCCGGGTGCCAAGTTGCCGTCCGAGCGCACGCTGACGAAGGAGCTGTCGGCCGGCCGCACGACCATCCGCGCAGTGCTTGCGAGGCTCGTGACCGAGGGGTTGGTGGAGGCGCAGCATGGGCGAGGGTACTTCGTGGCCAAGATGCCGACGGTGAGTCGAAGCGTAGTCAGTAACCCGGCGGTAGAGCTGGAGCCTTGGAAGATCCATGGTGAGCGGCGGATTTACGACAACCGCTGGGTGAAGCTGGACCTGGTCGACGTCGAGCCCCCGGGCACTGAGCGGTTCGAGCACCACGTGGTGCGGCTTCACCACGTCGCCATTTCTGCAGTGTTGGACGACCAGGACCGCGTTCTCATGCTCTGGCGCTACCGCTTCGTTCCGCAGAAGTGGGGGTGGGAGCTCCCCGGTGGAATCGTGGATGCGGGCGAGGACGCTCACAGCGCCGCGCTGCGGGAGGTGGAGGAAGAGACCGGCTGGCGGCCGGTGTCGCTCAAGCACGTGACCACCTATGAGCCCATGGTGGGGATGGTGGAGTCGCCCCACGAAATCTTCGTGGGGCGAGGTGCTGAGCACGTGGGAGAGCCCACCGACGCCGAAGAGTCCGGCCACGTCGCGTGGATTCCGCTCAAGGACGTGCCGACGCTCATGGCCCGCGGTGAGCTGCTGGGGTCCGGCACCCTCGTGGCACTCCTGTACCTGCTGGCCTCAAGGGAGTAGCCCTACAACTCGCCGGTGAGCTGCTCGATCCGGCGGCGGTGACGTACGGAGCCGGTCCTGTTGGCCAGCAGGCGGGCTTGCTGGAGGTGGGTCCTGGCTTCCTCGTGTTCTCCGCGAACCAGGTGGGCTTGGGCCAGGTCGCACCGAAGGCCGGAAGCTGCTCGTACGAAGGTGGGGTCCATCGCAGCGAGTGCGTCGTAGGAGGCTGTCACGGCGTCGTCGTTGCCCAGGAGCACGAGGGCGTTTCCTCGCCACCGGGCGAGGTGCGCCCTGTTGAGGAAGATGCTGGGCATGTCCGAGTCCCGTGCTTCTTCACCGCCCGGTAGAACCGCGGCGGCCGCGTCCAGCGCCTGGCGGCACTCGTCTGGCCGCCCGGCTCGCGCGCACAGTTCTGCCTCTGCTGCGTAGAGCCATGCGGTGAGTCGGGGGGACAGTCGTGTTCCTCCGGCTTGCCGTGCGTCTCGTATCAGCTCCACACCGAGCTCCGGCCGCCCGGCGTCAGCCAGGACGTAAGCCTGCTCTCCCTTGGCGTGGGCCAAGTACATCGGCTCGTCGGCTTCCTGGGCTGCCCGTTTGCCCAGTTCGTAGTTACGCCAGGCCCGGTCGACGGCTCCGGCGTCCAGCGCCTGCCAGGCCGCGAGCGTTGCTGCGCCGGCGAGGGCGCGGGCGATGGGGCGCCGGGTTCCGGGGAGGACGGCGAAAGTCAGGGCTTCCTCGAGTGCCGCGAGGTGGCCGGCCATTTGGTCCACGAGGCTCGCGGCGCCCATCTGTCTGTCCATGGAACGCAGGAGCTCGGTCTGGTTCATGAACGTGTCCACCATGGTGAGGCTGACGCTGCGGGCCGAATCCACCCGGCTGATCAGTTCCTCGTAGCCGTCGACGGGGGCCGCTGCGAGAGGCCGCGGTTCTTCCTTGAAGAGTTCGCGGTCGGTCATCCCCAGCAGTGCCCGTAGGACGGCTGCGTATCGGGACGAGACTGTGCGCCGGCCGTTCTCCCACTCGGAGACGTAGACGCGCAGGCTCGCCGTCGAGGCAACGTCCAGCACGTGCTGCCGAGCATGGCGCTCGATCTCGCGCACCAGCCGTTCCTGCGACCACCCTCGTGCCTTGCGAGCCTGCCGCAGTTTCTCGCTCATCAGCTGCGCCCCCGTGCTGGTCGGTCCGACTGCCGTGCACAGCAGGATGCCCGAAGAAGCCGCAGGTCGTCAGGGGTTAACACGCACGGGGTTAACCCCTGTTGGCTACCGGGGCCTCGTCCACCAGGGGTTTCCTGACACTGTCGCCGATCACCGAGAGCAACTGGTCGGAGACTCATTTCTTGACAGTGGTGCGCACCAGTTGCTGTACTGATGCGCACCAGTTGGGGAGTGGTTCCGGCGGGCTTCTTCGGCCTGCTGGAGCCCCATGCCCACACCGGAGCGCCCGGAGGGCCCCGTGAGACGGGCCCGAAGGAAGCGCTCGTTCCTTGAGAACTGAACAGTGAACTTGCGACGGGGTGAGAGTCCCCGTCCCCGCGACGGCCGGGTGATGCCGTCGGCGGCACGTTCCGTGCACCGGCTCTGGAGAACACGCGGACCACCTCGCGTGCCACCCGCTGCAAGCCGCCCTGCTGGCGTCAGAGCAGAGACAACGATGACGCTGCCGAACGCAGGCTCGGTACGCCCCTGGCAGGGCAAGCCCTGCAGGCCCGCACGACGGGCTACCACCGATGCACTTCCCGGCCGGCCCCCGCGACAGGGCGGCCGGTTCGCCTGTCGGCCGTACGACGGACTGGCAGTTGCCCGCGCTGCTCAAGCCCTGCGGCCTGAGCAGCAAGGGGAGCCACGGTCCGGCTCCGTCCACCGACATGCAGAAGGGCGCGCCCTCCGCCTGGCAGCTTCCGGGCGCGCCCTCGTGACCCCCAGGAGGGATCAATGAGGAGCGTATTCGGCTCCCGCAGTTCCGACCAGTCCCAGGCGGGCAACGGCCCGTCGCCGGAGGCCCAGCGGCTGCTGGACGAGGCGGCCAAGGACTACGCCAAGCACAACAGCGCCGAGACGCAGGCGGCCTACCGCGAGCAGCTCGGCCAGGTCATCACGAACGGCAACGCGCAGGCCGGCTCCGCCCGGCGCTGACCGCTGCCCGTACGTCACCCGCCTCCGGCGCGGTGGCCGGCCCCGCCCAGGGGCGGCCGCCGCGCCGGTTGGCGCACCCACAGGACTTGCCCGGGGCGGCCCACTCCCGACCAAGGACCGACCGCCCCGGGCTTCCCCGTCCGATTCACGACAGGAGCACTCCCTATGAGGAGCTTCATCGGCCGCCACCAGGCCGTCACCGACGACGACTTCTTCGAACTCGCCCTGGGCACCCCGCTGGAATTGTGGCTGGGGGAGGAGGGCGAGAGCGACGAGGAGCGCGCGGCCCGTCTGGACGCGGCGCGCGACATCCTCGCCGACGACCCCGGCCTGTACGACCGCGCGGTCCGCGCGGCGGTGCGGGCCGTCGAGCACGACGCCCCGCACCTCCTGGTCCTGCCGATCACCCCGCGCCCGGTCGCGGCCGGGCGCCGCGCGGTCTGGAAGCAGGTGGCCGCGTGACCACCCCGGAGAACACCGCCCCGGCACGCTGCCGGGCCGCCCACCCCGACGACCCCACCGCCTGCACGGGCGCGGGGGACGCCGCGGTGGTCGCCGACCGCACCGGCACCCGCGTCCCCGGCTGTGTGCTGCACGCCGCCCGGATGCTGGCCTCCCTGGACGGCGGCACCGTCCACCCCGGGAGCGTTCACGGCGCCGCGACCGATGTTCACCGCCTCGCCGCGAGCACGCCGCCGTTCGCTTGGTGGCAGGACGGGGGTGCCCAGTGAGCCGCACCGCACCGCCGGACTCCACCGTCCCGGCCCCGCCCCCGACCACTGCGCCGGCCCCGGCTCCGGCAGGGGCCGGGACGGCTGTTCACCGCACGGTGAACGCTGTTCAGATCCGTTCGGCCGAGCGCGCGTTGTCGGTGGGGACGTGGTTGATCGTCGCCGGGGCGATGCTCTACAGCGTCCTGACCGTCACCCCGCTGATGTGGAAGCACACCCCGGACGGGTGGCAGTGGACGGCACCGATCCTGCCGGTCGTCGTGGACGCCGCGGTGGTCATCGTCGTCCGGCTCGATTCCGTGCTGGCCCGCTTGGGTGGGCACGGCGGCCGGTGGCCGATCGCCCTGCGCTGGATGACCGGCGGCATGACCCTCGCGCTGAACGTGGCCGACTCCGCCCTCAAACGCGACCCGGTCGGGGTGGCCGTCCACGCCGTCGCTCCGCTGCTGCTCATCGTCACCGCGGAGACCGGCCTGGCCTACCGCCGGGCCATCGCCGCGGCCGTGGCCGCCCTCGCCGCCCAGGAGGCCGCCGAGCGGGCCGCCCGCGAGCATGCGGCCGCCGAGCGGGCGCGGCTGGCCCGGGAGGAGCGCGAGGCCGCCCGGGAGGCGGCCGAGCGGCGGGCGCGGGAGGAGCGCGAGCACGCCGCCCGGCTGGAGCGTGAACGCGACGAACGCGAGCGTGAACGCGCCCGGGAGGAGCGTGAGCACGCCGAGCGGATGCGGCGTGAGGAGTGGGAGCGGGCCGAGCGGCGGGAGGCCGCCGAGCGGGCCGAGCGCGAGCGCCGTGAACGCGAGCGTGAACAGGAACAGCGCGAGCGTGAACGGCGCGAACGCGAAGAGGCCGAGCGTGAACGCCGTGAACGCCAGCGTGAACACGAACGCCGCGAGCGTGAACGCCGTGAACGGGCCGAGCGGGAGGCCGCAGAGAGGGCCGCCCTGCTTGCCCTCGGCCCCGCCGAGGAGAAGCGGCCGGAGGAGGAGGCCCTGCAGATCGTGCGGGCCGCCTTCACTGAGGGCCTGCCGGTGCGCGGCGCGGCCGAGCTGACCGGCTGGTCCCTCGGCTGGGTCTCCGCCCGCTACCAGGACCTGCGCGACACCCACACCCCCACCGCCCCCACCGTCCGCGTCCTTGAGGAGAGCGCCGCATGATCACCGTCTGCCGCACCCGCACCCTGCAGGCCCTGCGCGCCGACTTGGCCACCGCCGAGGAGGCTACTGCCGCTGCCCGCAGCGAGGCCGCCGGCCACCGTCAGGAGGCCGGGACCGCCATCGCCACCGCGGTCCGTGCCGAGACGGTCGCCGAGGAGCTGCGGGCCCGACTGGCCACCGCGGCGGCCGAGGCTGCCCGCGCCGCCGGGGAGCTGGAGGCGCTGCGCGCCCAGGTCTTTCTCGACACCGAGGACCGGGCGGCGCTGCGCATGCTGCTGCGCACGGCCCGCAGGTCGGCCGCACCTCGGCACGTCTTCGCGCTCCTGCGCCGCGGGGAGCTGCACAGCGTCCACGCCACCTGGGAGGAGGCCCACGCCGCCGCGGAGGCCGAGGGCGCCTCGCCCACCGGATGGGCCCCCCACCCCCCAGGGGAGCTGCGCCCGGCCTCCGAGGTCGAGTGGCGGGTGCAGCCGGTTCCCCTCGGCGGTGCCCGGTGATTGCCCGGATGCGGTTCTACGACCCCGACGGAACCCGCTACGGCATCCCCACCTACCCGTGGCGCATGGCCCCCGAGGGACTGGCCACCCGGCGGCAGTTACGCACCGCCGGGTTGCGGCCGGGCGGGCAGGAAGTGGCCGCACAGGTGATGTGGCGCTCGCGCCGTTCCCGCACCGGGATCCGCGTCGCCTACCTCTACCCGCTCGCCGGCGCCCGCCCGGTACGCCCGATGACCCCGGCCAAACGGGCGGCGCTCACCAAGGCGAACGCCGCCCGCCGCCGGTGCCCGCAGTGCCACCGCGACGCCGGATACACCCTGCCGACCTCGCTCGGCTGCTGCGCCTCGTGCGCTGGCCTCCCCGCGCTCGCCGCGTGATTGTCCCTCCGCCGACAAGGAGTTGTGCTGTGCCTGTTCAGAACCCCGATGTGCGGATCGTCTCGTTCGGCTACCTGCACGGCGAACCGCCCGCCGCTCACCTGACCGCCGACCTGCGGGTGCACTTCCGCGACCCGCACGTCAGCCCCGAGCTGCGGTACATGACCGCCGAGGACCAGGCGGTGCGCGACGCGGTGCTGGGCACCGCCGGTATCCCCCAGCTCGTCGCCACCCTCGCCGACGCGGTCACGGCCTACCGCTCCGGCCCCTCCGCCGGGCCGCTCACCGTCGCCGTCGGCTGCGCGGGCGGCCGTCACCGCGCCGCCACCGTCGCGGCCGCCCTGGCCGACCGGCTGGCCGGGATGGACGTCCCCGCCGACGTCGTCCACCGCGACCTGCACCGGGCCGTGGTCGAGCGCGGCCCGGACGGCACCGCCGCCCGCTGACGGCTGCCTGTCCCCGCCCGGCCCGCGGCCGCCGCGCCGCACGGCCGGGCGGGGGCGGGGAGCCGGAACAGCCGGCCCCGCACCGCCACACCCGTACCAGTGCTTGAGAGGAGCCCCGTGATGGGCCTGTTCGGCAAGAAGACCGCCCGCTACGAGACCGAGGTTGACGTCCAGACCAAGGACGGCAAGTCCGTGACCTACCGCGGCGACGGCGTCGGCCCGGCCGGGCTGACCGGCGACCAGATCCTCAACTCCGCCGAGGCCGCCGCCCTGGCCCAGGAGCCGGGCGGCCGGGTGACCGGCTCCCGCGCCCGCCGGGCCCGCTGACGGCCGCCTGCCTGCCGCACCACCGCGTTCGAGCACGTCATCGAGGGCCCGGCCGCCAGCCGACCAAAGCGCCGGCCGGGCCCTCTCACTCCCCATGAAGGAGCACTGTCATCGTGACCGACATCAACATCCCTGACCAGCCGGGGGCGCCGGAGCGTCCCGGTGCCGCGCCGGTGGTGGACATCGCCACCAAGCGCCCCGCCCCCGCTGCCGAGCAGCTGGCCGAGGCCGACCCGGAGGTCGTCGTCCCGGTGGACGGCCCGGCCCCGGACGGCCCCGGCTTCCTGGGCCGGATCGCCGGGGCCCGGCGGCGGCCGATCCTGCCCGCGTGGCTGCTCTCCCGCGCCGAGCTGGCCGCCGCCGCGCGGTGGGTGGCCGGCCACTACGCCCACCTGACCGGCTACCACGCGGTGCGCGCCCCGGTCTACGCCGCGAAGCTGGCCCTGCGGGCCCCGGCCGGGGCCGCGCGGCTGACCGGCGGCACCCTGCGGTGGGTGCGCGACGCCGAGGGCGAGCCGGTGCGGCTGGCCGCGGTGCGCCGCGAGGACGCCGCCGAGTACCTCAAGCTCTCCCGGCAGCGGGACGGCCGGGTGCGGCTGCGCACCCTGCTCGCCACCCTCGCCTCCCTGACCGGCCTGACCACCGCCCTCGCCCTGTACGTCCTGGCCCCGGGGTGGCTGCAGGCCGTCTCGGTCACCGCCGTGCTGCTGGCCCTGGGCCGGGCCGGCACCCCCGCGGACGCCCCGGTGGCCACCCGGGCGGTGGAGGTGCCCAAGGCCCAGAAGCTCACCAGCGACATCGTCCTGCGCGCCCTCGGCTCGCTGGGCATCCCGGCGATCAACCAGGCCATGGGCAAGGGCCGCGACGGCTTCACCTTCACCGCCCCCATCACCCGCGACGGCCCCGGCTGGCGCGCCGAGGGCGACCTGCCCTACGGCGTCACCGTCACCGACGTGATCGACAAGCGCGACAAGCTCGCCTCCGGACTGCGCCGCCCGCTGGGCTGCGTGTGGCCCGAGGCGGTGCCCGAGGAGCACACCGGCCGCCTGGTCCTGTGGGTCGGAGACCAGGACATGTCCAAGGCCAAGCAGCCCGCCTGGCCGCTGCTCAAGGCCGGGGCGGTGGACCTGTTCAAGCCCGTGCCGTTCGGCACCGACCAGCGCGGCCGCTGGGTCGAGCTGACCCTGATGTACATCGCTGCGGTTATCGGGGCGATCCCGCGCATGGGCAAGACCTTCCTGCTGCGCCTGCTGCTGCTCATCGCCGCCTTGGACCCGCGCGCCGAGCTGCACACCTACGACCTCAAGGGCACCGGCGACCTGGACCCGGTCGGCGACCGCGTCGCCCACCGCCACCGCGCCGGCGACGAAGACGACGACATCGAGTACGCCCTGGCCGACATGCGCGCCCTGCGCGAGGAACTGCGCCGCCGCGCGAAGGTGATCCGCAACCTGCCGCGCGACATCTGCCCCGAGTCCAAAGTCACCTCGGAGTTGGCGTCGAAGAAGTCGCTGGGGCTGCACCCGATCGTGGTCGGGGTGGACGAGTGCCAGGTGTGGTTCGAGCACCCCAAGCACGGCGGGGAGCTCGAGGAGATCTGCACCGACCTGGTCAAGCGCGGCCCGGCCACCGGCATCGTGCTGATGCTGGCCACCCAGCGCCCCGACGCCAAGGCCCTGCCCACCGGCATCTCGGCGAACGCCTCGGCCCGGTTCTGCCTGAAAGTCATGGGCCAGCTGGAGAACGACATGGTCCTGGGCACCTCCGCCTACAAGCGCGGGGTGCGGGCCACGATGTTCGCCTGGGCCGACAAGGGCGTGCACTACTTCGTCGGCGAGGGCGCCGACGCCCGCATCGTCCGGTCCGTCTTCGCCGACGCGGTCACCGCCGACCGCATCGCCCTGCGCGCCCGCAAGCTCCGCGAGGACGCCGGCACCCTGTCCGGCCACGCCCTGGGCGAGGAGCCCGAGACCGACCCGGGCACCTCGTTCGACCTGCTCGCCGATGTCCTCGCCGTCGTCCCGGCCGCCGAGGCCAAGGTGTGGAACGAGACCCTGGCCGAGCGGCTGGCCGAACTGCGCCCGGAGGTCTACGACGGCTGGGCCGCCGAACAGCTCACCACCGCCTTGAAGCCGTTCGGCATCGAGACGGTGCAGATCGGCCGCCGCGTGGACGGCAAGGTCGTCAACCGCCGCGGCATCGAACGCGCCAAGATCGCCGCTGCCGTCGCGGAGCGTGACGGAAAGCGCGACGTCGGATGACCCGCCGGGGCCGCTGACGCTAGCGGATACGCCCGCTAACGTTAGCGGCCTCGCTAGCGCCTCACATCGTCCCTGATCAGGCCGCTAGCGGATAGCGGCCTCCCCTCCGCACGCCCCGAAACCGGCCCGGGAGGCCCGCCGTGACCCTCGTCGCCACCGCTATACCCCTCGCCCTGCTCGTCACCCTCGGTTACGCCGCCGTGTGCGCCGCCAACCCGTTCGCCGCCTGCCGACGGTGCGGCGGCATGGGCCACGCCCTGACCACCGACCGCAAGGGACGGCCCCGGCGCGGCAAGGACTGCCGCCGCTGCAAGGCCACCGGGCGGCGCATCCGCACCGGCCGCCGACTGTTCCACCGCGCCGCCCGCATCCACCGCGACGGCACCCGCTGACCCCTCGCTCCGGAAGGAGGCACCACCCGTGGTTCTGACCGTCTCCCTCGTCCTGCTCTTCGGCCTCGCCCTGGCCTTCCTGCTCAAGACCGGCGCCCTCGGCCCCGGCTCCGCCTTCACCGCCGTGATCTTCGGCTTCCTGCTCGCCGGGACCGGCGCCTACGGCCCCGTCAACGGACTGCTCACCGCCCTCGCCCAGGCCGTCCCCGGCATCGACCCCTGAGGGCCCTCCCGGAAGGAGACGACCGATGAACGCCGACCTGATCGCCGCTGCCGTCCTGTTCGGCCCCGGCGTCCTCATCACCCCGCCCGTGCTCCTCGCCCGGCGTCGCGTCCTGCGCGAGGACGCCGCCATCGCCCAGGCCCTGGCTGAGAACACTGCGCCCGCCGACCCCGGCGTCCCGCTCGACGGCGGCCAACCCCAACCCCAGCCCCGGCCCGAGCCGGACACCGGCGAGCTCGCCGACGTGATCCCGCTCCCCGTCCGCCGCGCCGCCTGACCGAAGGCACGCGGAACGCAAAGCGCCCGGGGCGGCCCACTCCCGACCAAGGACCGGCCGCCCCGGGCTTCACCTGTCCGATTCACAGAACAGGAGACCCCAGCATGACGCATAACCCCGCCCCCGCGCTGCTGTCGGCGGCACTGACCGCCGCGGAACGCGGCTGGCCCGTCTTCCCCCTCCGCCCCGGCGACAAGCGCCCGGCCGTGGCCGCGTGGGAGCAGCGGGCCACCACCGACCGGGCCCGCATCACCCGCTGCTGGCAGGCCGGCCCCTACAACGTCGGCTTGGCCACCGGCCCCGGCCGCCTGGTCGTGGTCGACCTCGACACTCCCAAGCACCCCGGCGACACCCCGCCGGAGGAGTGGGCCCTGCCCGGCGTGGTCGACGGTGCCGACGTCCTGGCGGTGCTGTGCGAGCGGCACGACCAACCCTTCCCCACCGAGACGTACAGCGTCCGCACCGGCCGCGGCGGAACCCACCTGTACTTCACCGCCCCGGCCGGGACCGAGCTGCGCAACACTAGCGGCAGGCTCGGCTGGAAGATCGACACCCGTGCCGCGGGCGGCTACGTCGTCGCCCCGGGAAGCACCGTCGCCGACCTGCCTTACACCGTCGTCCACGACGCGCCCCCGGCCCCGCTGCCCGACTGGCTCGCTGAGCTGCTGCGCCCCGCCCCGCTGCCGCCGCAGCAGCCGGTGGCCGTACCCCTGGTCACCGACAGGCGCAGCGCCTACCTGCGCCGCGCGCTCGACGGCGAACGGGCACGAGTCACCGGCGCCCCGCCCGGCGAGCGCAACAACGCGCTCTACCTCGCAGCCGTCGCCCTCGGCCAGCTCGTCGCCGGCGGCGCGCTCGCCGAGGACGAGGTGACCGCCTGGCTCACCGACGCCGCCCGGCAGGTCGGCCAGGGCGCGGGCGAGACCGCGCGCACCATCCGGTCCGGCCTGCGGGCCGGCGCCCAGCGCCCGAGGACGGTCGCCGCGTGACCGTCCCGCACCCCGCCTCCCCCCACCTGCACGCCGTCCCGCCGCCGAACGTCCCGCAGGACGCACCGAAGCCGCGGATCCAGACGGCGTGGACGGCGGCCGAGCTGATGGCCGCCGAGTTCCCCGAACCGCGCTGGGCCGTGCCCGGCATCATCTGCGAGGGGGTCAACCTGCTCGCCGGACCGCCCAAGGTGGGCAAGTCCTGGATGTCCCTGGGCCTGGGGTTGTCGGTGGCCGCCGGGGAGAACGCCTTCGACACGCAGCCGGTCGAACGCGGCCCGGTGCTCTACCTCGCCCTCGAGGACACCCCGCGCCGCCTGCAGTCCCGCATGGGCAAACTCCTTGGCGGCCGCCCGGCCCCGAAGGAACTCACCCTCGCCACCCAGTGCCCGCCCCTGCCCCAGGGCGGCACCGAGGCCATCGCCAACTGGCTCGACCGCAACCCCGACGCCCGCATGGTCGTCATCGACGTCTTCGCCAAGATGCGCGGTCCGTCCCTGCCCGGCGCCTCGGCCTACGACGCCGACTACGCCGCCGTCGGCCGCGCCAAGCGGCTCGCCGACCACTACGGCGTGGCCGTCGTCCTGGTCCACCACGTCCGCAAGGCAGGCTCGGACGACTTCCTCACCGAGGTCTCCGGCACCAACGGACTCGCCGGCGCCGCCGACGCCACCCTCGTCCTCAAGCGCGGCCGCGGCCAGGCCGACGGCGTCCTGCACGTCACCGGCCGCGACGTGGACGAGGCCGAGTACGCGCTGTCCTTCCAGGCCGCCTCCGGCGCCTGGTGCCTGCTGGACGGCCCCGTCGCCGAGCACACCATCGGCGACACCCGGGCCACGATCCTGCGCTACGTCAAGGCCCACCCCGGCGTGCGGCCCAAGGACCTGTCCGAGGCCACCGGCATCGAGATCAGCCTGGCCCGCAAGACCTGCGCGCGCATGGCCGACGACTGCCAACTGCGGCGCGACGCCGCCGGCGCCTACTACGCCCCCGAAGCCGGGACAGCCGAGGACAGGGCATGAGGTGTCCCGGCTGTCCTTCTGTCCCGGCTTACCGCCTGACCTGCGAAAACAGCCGGGACAGTGCCAAGTGCGCACTGTCCCGGCTGTCCCGGCTCACCGAGAGGAACGTGAACTGAACACCGCAGTAGCCGGACGCCGCACGATGCTCACGCTCACCGAGGTCTGCGAGGAACTGCAGATCTCCCGCTCCACCTTCTACGACTGGCGGCAGAAGGGCCGCGCGCCCCGCTGCATCAAGCTCCCCAACGGGGACCTCCGCATCCGCCGCAGCGACTTCGACCACTGGCTCGACGACCGCGAGGACCGCGGCTGATGGACACTACGTACGACGTCCGGATCTGGAAGATCAGCGCTTACAAGGGCAAGCGTGGGACGACCTACACGGTCCGGTGGGCCGTGGCCGGAGAACGGCGGCGAGAGACCTTCGCGACGTTCGCCCAGGCCGACGCCTTCCGCGCCGAGCTGGTCGGCGCCACCCGTCGTGGCGAGGCGTTCAGCCTCGCCACGGGGTTGCCCGTCTCGCACCGTTCCGGGGCCGCTGCCGTGAGCTGGTACGACTTCGCCGTCCAGTTCGTGGACGCGAAGTGGTCCCGCAGCTCGGCGAACAACCGCAAGAACGTCGCCAAGGCGTTCATGACGGTGACCGTCGCTCTCCTGCGGAGCGAGCCGAGGAACTTCCGGCCCGTCATGGTCCGTACGGCGCTGCGGGAGTGGGCGTTCAACCGCAACCGGCGCGACGGCGCGCCGCCCGAAGTGGCCGCCGTCCTGAGGTGGGTGGAGCGGAACACGCTCACCATGGCGGCCTGGGAGGACCCGACGAAGGTGGAGGAGGTGATGGAGGCCATCGCCACGAAACTCGACGGGACACCGGCTGCGGCCTCGACGGTGAAACGCAACCGCCGGGTGCTCAACGTCGCCCTCGAGTACGCGGTCAAGCGCGGCGTCCTGAAGGCCAATCCGCTGCCGAAGGGGAAGGGGACCAGCCCCCGGACCTCGACGGCGGTGGACAAGCGGTCGCTGCTCAACCCGGTCCAGGCGGCCGCGCTGCTCGGCTGGATCCGTAGCCGGCCCCGGGGCGGCCCGCGGCTGCACGCCTTCTTCGCCACCCTCTACTACGCCGGACTGCGGCCGGAGGAAGCCGTGGCCCTGCGGGTGCGCGACGCCCACCTGCCGCCAACTGGTTGGGGCGAGCTCCTGGTGCACACCGCCACCCCGGAAGTGGGCCGCCGGTGGACCGACTCCGGTCAGATCCACGACACCCGGCACCTCAAGGGCCGTGCCCAGGGCGACACGCGCCCGGTGCCGTGCCATCCGTCCCTGGCAGCGATCCTGCGCGAGCACATCGCCGACGAGGGACTGCGGGCCGGCGACCGGCTGTTCAACGGCGAGAAGGGAGGCGTCCTGGCGGGATCGGTCTTCCGCCGGGCCTGGGAGAAGGCCCGGAAAGAAGTACTGGCCGAAGACCTGTACGCCTCGCCCCTGGGCAAGCGTGTGTACGACTTGCGGCACACGTGTCTGACGACGTGGCTGAACAACGGCGTTCCACCGGCCCAGGTGGCCGAATGGGCCGGCAACAGCGTCGCCGTCCTCCTGGCCACCTACGCCCGCTGCATCTCCGGCCAGACCGAGGATCTCCAGCGGCGCATCGAGGCCGCGCAGGACATCTCCGGGCTGGCACCCGAGCCGGAGTCGTCCCGCAGAACTTCGACACGTATTCGGCACAGACAGCCGTAGAAACCCGCTGACGGCCGGACACAGCCGGACGCCGCGACCCTCCGGGGGAGCGGCGTCCGGCTTTTCTGCGTTCGGGGCGCACCCGCTCTGACCAGCAAAAACGCCCCTCCGCGAGGGAGGGGCGACGTGGGGTGGTGGAGTGCCCCCGGCAGGACTCGAACCTGCGACCAAGTGCTTAGAAGGCACCTGCTCTATCCGCTGAGCTACGGGGGCGGGACGTGGTGCGCGGCGCTCTCCTGCCCCCTGCGTGCCGTCCGCGGCTCGGCGGGCTCAGCGGTTCCGTGACCTTGCCGGAGACAAGGATAGAGCGCTTTGTACCTCGTGCTCGCTGCTTCACGCCCGTGCCACGTTGTGGAGGTTCCGTGAAGCAGCCTGAATGATTGCAGTCCCGGGCGTGGAACGCATCGATTTTTCGGCCACTCGGGGCGGCTGTTGTGCACTCGTTATGCCCGCGTTGCTCCGATCGTTGCCTCTGTCCGGGGGACGGGGGCACTGCGCCGCGCGGGTCGAATGCCGGGGGAACGGAGCACGGAAGCTTCAATATCACCTCAAAGTAGGTCATCCTTCGCGTGTGGTGATCATGGAAGCCCGACCCGAGCTGCTCGATGCGCTCTCTGCGCTCCGCGAACGCGTCGACGCCGCGCGCTTCCCGCTGCCGGTGTCCGGTGCGGCCCGCGCCCGCCGTACCCGCCAGGAGCTGCTGGCGCAACTCGACGACCATCTCGTGCCCCGTCTGGAACGGCCGGAGGCGCCACTGCTCGCTGTCGTAGCCGGTTCCACCGGTGCCGGCAAGTCGACCCTCGTCAATTCCCTGGTCGGCGGTCACGTCACCGAGCCCGGCGTGCTGCGGCCGACGACGCGCACCCCCGTCCTCGTCTGCCATCCCTACGACCGCGAGTGGTTCGGCCCGCGCCGCATCCTGCCCGGCCTCACCCGCGTCCCGGTCGACCGTGACCGGGACCGCGGCCGGGACCGAGACCGAGACCGTGACGGGGGGAGCGGTCGGAGGCGCGAGGGAGGGGGCAGCCCGCTGCACGGGCGCGGGCCAAGGACGGAGGGCGCGCCGGGAAGAGGTGGAGGAGAGGACGGCGGGGCCGTACTGCGCCTGGCCACGTCCGAGGCGCTCTCGCCCGGACTCGCCCTGCTCGACGCGCCGGACCTGGACTCGGTGGCGGCCCCTGTCCGCGACCTCGGGGCCGAGCTGCTGTGCGCGGCCGACATCTGGATCCTGGTCACCACCGCCTCCCGCTACGCGGACGCCGTGCACTGGAACGTCCTGCGGGCCGCCAAGGAGTACGACGCAGTGGTGGCCACGGTCCTGGACCGGGTGCCCCACCCGGTGGCCGACGAGGTCTCCCGCCACTACACCGCCCTGCTCGCCAGGGCCGGTCTCGGCCGGGTCCCGTGCTTCACCGTCCCCGAGCTTCCGGAGTCCACCGGCGGCGGCGGGCTGCTGCCCTCGAGTGCGGTGGCGGGCCTGCGCGACTGGCTGTGCCTGAGGGCCGGGGACCCGCGGACGCGGGGCGCGGACGCGGAACGCACCGTCTCTGGTGCGCTGGACTCCCTGCGCAGCCGTGTCCCGGGGCTCGCCTCTGCCTCGGCGGCCCAGCACGCCGCGGCCCGCAGGCTGGCCCGCCGCGTGGAGGAGGCCCGCGAGGAGGCACGGGAGCGCATCGCGCGGGCACTGGACGAAGGGGTGCTGCTGGCCGGCGAGGCACTGGTCCGCAGCCGCGCCTACCCGGACGGTGCGGCCGAGTTGGAGGAGGCGCTCGCCGACGGCCTCGGCGCCCTGCTGCGCGCCGAGATCGACGCCGCGCAGGAGCGGGTGGCCGCGGCCTGGCGCCGTGACGGCGCGGGCCGGGCCCTCGCCGCGGTCCGCCTCGGACTGCCGGAGCGGGAGGAGACCCGCCGCAGGGTCGACGAGGCCGTCCGGCAGTGGCGGGACATCGTCTCCGAGGCGGCCCGGCAGGCGCGGGAGGAGCGGCGGAGGCAGATGGCCGAGGGCCGGAGGGGCGTGTGGCGGAAGGGCCTGCGGGCGGCGGAGGCCCGTGTGGCGGGGGCCCGTTCGGCAGGCACCCGTACGGCGACCGGAGCGGAGGGGCGGGAACCCACTGCGGCTCTGCTGGCCGTCGAGGTACTGGCGGGCAGGGGGCTGCCGTCGGACCTGCGGGCGGGGCGGCCGGCGGCTGGGCGGCCGTCGGCGGAGGGTCCGGCGGCGGAGGGGCCGGCGGCGGAGGGTCCGGCGGCGGTTGCTGCACGGGCGGGGGAGCCCGCGGGCGGCGAGTGCGGGTGCGGCCGGCGGGAGGACTGCCCGCCCGTTGTCGGCCCGCAGTTGCGGCAGCGGGTGCGCGCGGCCCTGGACGGGGTCGTTGACGCCCTGCTCGGGGCCGAGGCCGCCGACGCCGTCGCGGGGCTCCGCTCGCTGGACGTGACGCCCCGCCAGCAGACGGCGCTGGTCGCCGCACTGTCCGTTCTGCAGAGGGAGAGGTGACCGAGGTGTACCGGAACACGCGGCAGGCGGAATGCGCCGGGCCGACGGAATGCGCCGGGCGGACGGAACGGGCGGGGGCGGGGGTGTGGGCCGGGCCGTGGTCCGTCCCCGGCCCGGCGTCGCCGGAGGCGTGGGAGAGGCATCCCGGTGCGGTGCCCGGGACGGAGCACGGCGCCGCACCGGACGCGGCCCCGCCCGGGCGCGAGGCGGCCTCACCGGACCCTGACGAGCAGGTCGGGCCGGAGGAGCAGGGCGGGCGGGGCGAGCCGGGCGGGGCGGAGGAGCGGAGTGAACGGGGAGTGCCGGGCGAGGTGGTCCGGACCCAGGTCGGGCCGCCCCGGCCCGGCGGGTCCCGCAGCGGCCCGTCCTCCGCGGGGCGGCCCGCCCGCCGTCCGCAGCACAGCCCCGCCCGGGAGGATCCGGACGGGTTTCCCGGCGGGGGAGCGGACGGTGACCCCGAAGCGGTGCCGGCCCCGCCGAACGGGCGCTCCGGCCGGGGGACGGCGTCCGCCGCGGCCCCGCACAGGACCCCGGACGCCGGTCCGGAGCCGGGGCCGTACACGGAAACCGGGCCGTACACGGAAACCGGGGCGGGGACGGAGGCCGGGGCGGAGACGGACGCGTTCCCGGGACCGCTCTCCGGGCCGTACCGGGAGACCGGGCCGCGTCCGGAGGACGGGACCGCGGGAGTGCGGCCGGACGCCGGTGCGGACGCCGGTCCGGCCGCCCGGGCGGAGGCGCTGGGGGAGCTGCTCGGGCTCTCGCGGAGCCGTGTGGACGCGAGTGTGCTGGCCGGTGCGGGCGACCTGCTCGACCGGATCTCCGAACGCAGCAGGTACTCCCTCGACCACACCGTCGTGGCGATCGCCGGAGCCACCGGCAGCGGTAAGTCCTCGCTCTTCAACGCGCTCGCCGGGGCGGAGCTCTCCCCGGCCGGGGTCCGCCGCCCCACGACGGCCTCCCCCCTGTCCTGCGCGTGGGTCCCGGGGGGAGCCGCACCGCTGCTCGACCGCCTCGGCGTCCCCGCCGCCGACCGCCGAGACCGCCGCGACCGCCGCGCGGACTGCGACGGCCCTGCCGGGGAGGCGTGTCCTGCGGAGGACGGGGCCCTCGCGGGACTCGTCCTGCTGGACCTGCCCGACCACGACTCGGCGGTGGGGACCCACCGGCGGGAGGTGGAGCGGATGCTGCGCCTGGTCGACGCGGTCGTGTGGGTGGTGGATCCGGAGAAGTACGCGGACGCCGTGCTCCACGACCGCTACCTGCGTCCCCTGGCGTGCCACGCGGACGTGACGGTGGTCGTGCTGAACCAGGTGGACCGGTTGCCGTCGGACACCGTCGAGCAGGTCCTGGACGACCTGCGGGGCTTGCTGGACGAGGACGGGATCGCCGTGGGCGAGCACGGCGAGCCGGGTGCCGTGGTGGTGGCGGCCTCCGCCGTCACGGGCCAGGGCGTCGGCGAACTGCGCGAGGTGCTGGTGCGTACGGTCGCCGAAGGCCGGGCCGCCCGTCGGCGGCTCGCGGCGGACCTCGACCGCGTGGTCGAGGAGCTGCGGCCGTTCTACGTCGGCAGTGGCAGGGCCGGGCTCACGGAGGAGGCCCGCGAGGAGTTCTGCGACCGGCTGGCGGACGCGGTCGGTGCGACGGCGGAGGGCCGTGCGGCCGAACGCGAGTGGGCGCGGCGGGCCGCCGAGGCGTGCGCCACCCCGTACGGGAGGTGGTGGCGGGACCGCCGGGCAGGACGGGACCGCCGGACGGAAGGGCCTCGGCGACCGGAGCACGGGCCGCTGGACCACGGGCAGCCGGAGGACGGGCAACTGGAGCACGGGCAGCCGGAGGGCGGCGGCGCCGAGCCGTCCGGGGGGCGTGTCGTCGCAGCGCGTCCGGTGGTCGAGGAGGCGGTGCGCACCGTGGCACGCGAGGCGGCCGCGGGCCTGCCCGACCCGTGGGCGCGGGCGGTGCGCGGTGCCGCGCTGCGCGGCGGTGTCCGGCTGCCCGGGGAGTTGGAGGAGGCGGCGCTGCGGGCGGGGACGGGGATCAGTGCGGGGCCGGGCTGGTGGCGGGCCGTGGGCCTGGTGCAGTGGGTGCTCCTCGGGCTTGCCGTGCTGGGGGCGGTGGGTCCGGTGGTGCTGCCCTGGTGGGTGGCGGTTCCGGTGGCGGTCGGTGCGCCGGCGGCGGGGTTCGTCCTCGCCCGTGCCTGCCGGTCGGCGGCCCGGGGCCCGGCTCGCCGGTTCGGGCAGGAGGCGGAGCGGCGGCGGCGTGCGGCGGCGGCGGAGTGCGGCCGTTCGGCGGTGCTCGAGCCGATCGCGGCGGAGCTGCTGCGCTACCGCGAGGTGCGGGAGCGCTACGGGATCGCGGCCGGCGCCTGAATGGGGGTTCCTCCTGCGCACGGCCGCGATTCCGCGGCAGGGGGAGAGGGGAGAGGCAGCGGGGAAGAGGCGGCAGGGAAGAAAGGGTCGGGCTGTCGGGGTGGTGATCCGGTTGTCCGGAACCGGCCTGACCGGAAGCGGAAAGGAAGCGGATCGGGGGCGGGCGGTGCCGGTTGCCGGAGCGTTGCGGAATCCCTTGCCGGACCGGTTGACGAGGAGTTTCCGGGTATTTCGGCGGCGTTCCGGAACGGGATTCGCCGCGACGGCCCGGTTGCGTGTTTATGAACGGTGCCCCGGCGGAAGGGTATGGCCAGGACGAGGTTGAACCTCGTACGAAAGAGGGTCAGATGGTGCCGGTAGCAGGGGTGTTGTGGCTACTGAGCCGGTTCGTCCGGGGAATCACCCTTGGTGCTTGTTTCGGGCACGTTGTGACTCTGGTGACTTGTCGATAATTCCCTTCCGGGGGGCCACCCCGGGTAACGATTCCGGTTCGGATTGGTTATCGTGTGGGCTTCCTGGTTGCCGTGAAGCGGCTGCTTCCTAGGATTCTCCCGAAAGCGCGGGGGATTCGGAGTTTGCAGGCAAGGCGTGCGCCCCCCCAATTTTTGCCATCGTGGCGCAGCCCTGCCCGGAGGGGAAAACTTATGTTCCGTGTACGGAGGCGTGCCGCTGCACGTCTGTCCGCCGCGATGCTGGTCACCAGCCTCGCCGTCGCCGGTTCCGTCGCCACGGCCGGCTCGGCCGCGGCCGAGGACGGCCAGAACCCGTCCAGCGGTGCGACTGCGAAGCTCAACGGTCTCAAGATCGCCGACGACGCCAAGCTCGAGGGCAAGCCCGTCAAGGCCGGCCTGTTCGAGATGGCCGTGGACAACGGCGGCACGCTGCAGAGCTACTGCATCGACGCCCACACCCCCACGGTGAAGGACGCCCGCTACCAGGAGGTGGCGTGGGACCAGTCCTCGCTGCACAACAACGCTGACGCGGGCAAGATCCACTGGATCCTGAAGAACTCGTACCCGCAGGTCAACGACCTCGGCGCGCTGGCCGAGGCCGCCGGTGCCGGGAGCCTCACCGAGAAGCAGGCCGCAGCCGGCACCCAGGTCGCGATCTGGCGCTTCTCCGACCACCTGAAGGCCGAGGCGGTCAACGAGGACGCCGAGAAGCTCGCCGACTACCTCGAGAGCAAGGCGCAGGACATCGCCGAGCCGGCGACCTCGCTGTCGCTGAGCACGGCCGCCGTCTCCGGCAAGGCCGGCGAGAAGCTGGGCCCGATCACGGTCAGCACCAACGCCGGCAGCGCCACCGTCGCCACGGCCGCCGAGGGCGTCAAGGTCGTCGACGGCTCCGGCAACCCGGTGACCTCCGCGGTCAACGGCACCGAGCTGTTCTTCGACGTCCCCGAGGACGCCCCGGCCGGCACCGCCTCCCTGACGGTCAAGGCCACCACCAAGCTCTCGGTCGGCCGCGCCTTCACCGGCATCGGCGTCAAGACCCAGACCCAGATCCTGGCCGGCTCCTCCGACAGCACCGTCGAGGCCACCGCCACCGCCACCTGGGGCGAGAAGGAGCACACCGGCCCGGTCCTGGCCGCGGAGTCGGTGAAGAACTGCGCCAAGGGCGGCGTGGACGTCAAGGTCACCAACAGCGGCGACCAGCCGGGCGAGTTCACCGTCGGCGGCGAGAAGCACACCGTCGAGGCCGGCAAGGACGTCACCGTCACCGTCCCGGTGAAGGAGGACGCCGAGTACACCATCGAGGTCACCGGCCCGAACGGCTTCACCGAGACCTTCACCGGCATCCTCGACTGCGAGACCGCGGGTGAGGAGACCACCGGCGGCAGCACCGGCGCCACCACCGGCGGCGAGAGCCCCGAGCCCTCCTCCGCGCCGAGCCCGGCCTCGGCCGGCGGTTCCGACGCCACCACCGGCGGCGACCTGGCCGAGACCGGCGGCAGCAGTGCCACCCCGGTGATCGCCGGCATCGCCGTGGCCCTCGTGGTCGTCGGCGGCGCCACGGTCTTCCTGATCCGCAAGCGCAAGTCCGCCTGACCCCTCGGGCACGCCCGACCCCTCGGGCACGCTCGATCCCCGGGCGCGCCCGACCCCTCGGGCACGCCCTGACATCTCGGGCACACCCCGGCCGGGCCCGGCCGGTCGTCGGCGACACCGCCGAACGACCGACCGGGCCCGGCCGCGTTGTGGACGGCATGTGACCCGGGGCGGGCCGGTACGGCAAGATGGGGGTATCCAGACATCCCCCCTTGAACGCCGGACGGTTTCCTTTGGCTGAGTTCATCTACACCATGCGCAAGGCGCGTAAGGCGCACGGCGACAAGGTGATCCTCGACGACGTGACGACGAGCTTCCTCCCGGGAGCCAAGATCGGCGTCGTCGGTCCGAACGGCGCCGGCAAGTCGACCATCCTCAAGATCATGGCGGGGCTGGAGCAGCCGTCCAACGGTGACGCCTTCCTCACGCCCGGCTACACCGTCGGCATGCTCCAGCAGGAGCCGCCGCTGGACGAGTCCAAGACCGTGCTGGAGAACGTCCAGGACGGCGTGGGCCCGATCAAGGCGAAGCTGGACCGCTTCAACGAGATCGCCGAGCAGATGGCGACCGACTACTCCGACGCGCTGCTCGAGGAGATGGGCAAGCTCCAGGAGGAGCTCGACCACGCCAACGCCTGGGACCTCGACGCCCAGCTCGAGCAGGCCATGGACGCCCTGGGCTGCCCGCCCGGCGACTGGCCGGTCACCAACCTCTCCGGTGGTGAGCGCCGCCGCGTCGCGCTGTGCAAGCTGCTCCTCGAGGCCCCCGACCTGCTCCTCCTCGACGAGCCCACCAACCACCTGGACGCCGAGTCCGTCCAGTGGCTGGAGCAGCACCTGGAGAAGTACGCCGGCACCGTCGTCGCCGTCACCCACGACCGGTACTTCCTGGACCACGTCGCCCAGTGGATCTGCGAGGTCGACCGCGGCCGCCTCTACCCGTACGAGGGCAACTACTCCACCTACCTGGAGACCAAGCAGTCCCGCCTGAAGGTGGAGGGCCAGAAGGACGCCAAGCGCGCCAAGCGGCTCAAGGAAGAGCTGGAGTGGGTCCGCTCCAACGCCAAGGGCCGCCAGGCCAAGTCCAAGGCGCGCCTCGCCCGCTACGAGGAGATGGCCGCCGAGGCGGACAAGGTCCGCAAGCTGGACTTCGAGGAGATCCAGATCCCGCCGGGCCCGCGCCTGGGCAACGTCGTCGTCGAGGTCGAGCACCTGTCCAAGGCGTTCGGCGACAAGGTCCTCATCGACGACCTGTCCTTCACCCTGCCGCGCAACGGCATCGTCGGCGTGATCGGCCCCAACGGCGCCGGCAAGACCACCCTGTTCAAGATGATCCAGGGCCTGGAGAAGCCGGACTCGGGCACGATCAAGGTCGGCGAGACCGTCAAGATCTCCTACGTCGACCAGACCCGCGCCAACATCGACCCCAAGAAGACGCTGTGGGCCGTCGTCTCCGACGAGCTGGACTACATCAACGTCGGCCAGGTCGAGATGCCCTCGCGGGCGTACGTGTCCGCGTTCGGCTTCAAGGGCCCGGACCAGCAGAAGCCGGCCGGGGTGCTCTCCGGCGGCGAGCGCAACCGCCTCAACCTGGCGCTCACCCTCAAGCAGGGCGGCAACCTGCTGCTCCTCGACGAGCCGACCAACGACCTCGACGTCGAGACCCTGTCCTCGCTCGAGAACGCGCTGCTGGAGTTCCCCGGCTGCGCCGTGGTCGTCTCCCACGACCGCTGGTTCCTCGACCGCGTCGCCACGCACATCCTGGCGTACGAGGGCGACAGCAAGTGGTTCTGGTTCGAGGGCAACTTCGAGTCCTACGAGAAGAACAAGATCGAGCGGCTCGGCGCCGACGCGGCCCGCCCGCACCGCGCCACCTACAAGAAGCTGACGCGGGGCTGACCGTGGCGAGGCACATCTACCGCTGCCCGATGCGCTGGTCGGACATGGACGCCTACGGGCACGTCAACAACGTGGTCTTCCTCCGCTACCTGGAGGAGGCGCGGATCGACTTCATGTTCCGGCTGGCGCCCGGTGACGGGGACGAGTCGTTCTCCGGCGGGTCCGTCGTGGCCCACCACGAGATCGACTACCTGCGGCCGCTGGTGCACCGGCACGAGCCGGTCACCGTCGAGACCTGGGTCACCGGGATCGGCGCGGCGAAGCTGACACTCGCGTACGAGGTCAAGGACGAGGACACCGTCTACGTCCGGGCCTCGACCGTCATGGTGCCGTTCGACTTCGCCGCGAACCGGCCGCGCAGGATCACCCCCGTCGAGCGGGAGTTCCTGGAGGAGTACATGGACGAGGAGCGGGAGGCCGCCGCCGCATGACGGCACCCCGCCTCCGGCTCGCAGCGGCCGGGGAGGCGGCGGGCCTCGCCGCCTTCCTGGCCCGCCTGCTGCACTTCGACAAGGCGGCAGTGGTCCGCCTGAGGGCGGGCGGCGAGGCACTCGCCCTGTTCGGCAACCCGCCCTTCGGCGGCGTCCTCGCCGTCCGCACCGCCCGCCTGGCGCAGGCCGCCGACCTCGACGTGACGGTCTCCGCCGGGCAGCTGCTCGACGGGACCGACGAGGAGGACGGCACGCTGGCCGTCCCGTCCGGCGTCACCGGCCCCCCGTGGACCGGCCTGCTGCCGCCGCGCGGCGGCTGGAGCAGGACCGCCGAGTTCGACGCGGACGACGCCCGCCGGGTGGTCGCCGCAGCCGTCGCCGAGTTCCGCGCCCGCAGCGAGGCGCTCGACCCGGACCGGCGCACCCGCGCCGGACTGGACGCCCTCGCCGACGAGATCTGGTCCCGCTCCCCGGGCGGCACCGGGCTGCCGCTGCGCGCCCTGCACGCGGCCCACGCGCTCGGCTTCCTGCGCCCCACGCACGCCACGTCCGCAACCGGGGCCGCAGCCACGTCCGCAGCCGGGATCGCTGCCGGCAGCACGGGCGGGGGAGAAGGCGCGGAGGGCGCCGCAGGCCCGGCCGAGGAGCTGGTACTCCTGGCCGCCGGACCCTGGCTGATGCTGCGGACCCCCTACGGTGCCGTCGCCGTCCGCCGCGCCGGACCCGCGTCCGGCCTGAGCGTCACCCCCGCCTGAAGGGCACCACCTGCCCGAAGGCCACCCCGCCCGAGCGGCATCCCGCCCGGGGGGACCGACACCGGGACGCCCCGGTCCGGATCGCCCGGGCCGGGGCGTCCCGTTTTTGGGCCCGGTCCCGAGCCCCCGTCGGCGCGGCCGCGTCAACCGAGGAGTGCCGCCGTCGGCGCGAGCAGGGTGGCCGCGGCGAAGCACAGCACACCGGTGTGGACGCAGCGGTGCTTCACGACCGCGATGCGGCTGGTGACGGTCAGGACCGCCATCAGCGACGGGAGCGGATCGGCGGCCGCCTCCCGCAGCGCCTCCCGCAGGGCGGCGCCGCCCCCGGTGCGCCGCACGTCGCCGAAGTAGGACAGCGGCATGCCGGGCCGCCAAGGGCTCCGCACGTTGCGCGGCACCACGGCGGCCAGCAGCAGGACCAGCGCCGCGGCCCAGCCCGCGCACCCCACCCACCACAGGACCCGGGAGGGGGCCGACAACTGCCCCGGCCACCACTGCTGCCCGGCCAGGACGCCGATCAGCGCACCGCCGACCGCGCTGACCATGCCCAGCAGGACGGAAGCCTTGGCGTCCGCCCTGCTGATCTCCTCCCGGGTCTCGGTGAGGAGCCGCCGGGCCAGCTCTACCTCCGGCCCGTGCGACGTGCGGGAGAGCCCGGCCGCGGGGGCGGAGCCGCTCCCGGCCCCGCCCTCCGGGGCGGGGTGGGGGACGGACGCGGAGGGGGAGGGCGAGGCGGAGGGTGAGGCGGTCACCCGGATCACCGGTCCCGGTACGGAGAGCCGGGCTGCGGACCCGGGGGCGGCGGGGGAGGCGGGGGCGGCGGTGCGCCCCAGCCGTGGCCGGGCGCGTACGGCGGCCCTTCCGGGGGCGGGGGAGCGGGCCAGGCCGGAGCGGGCGGCTGTCCCGGCTGCTGTTGCGGCTGTTGTGGCGGCTGCTGCCCGGACGGTTCGGATCGTCCGGGCTGCCCGGGCGGTTCTGGCTGCTGCCGGACTTCCTGCTGCCCCTGCTGCTCCGGCGGCCCCTGCTTTTCCTGCTGCGCCTGCGGGGCCTCCGGATCGTCCGCCCGATGGGGCGGGGGCGGCGGGACCGCGGCCGGGGCCGGGGAGGGGAGGGCTCCGGCCGCCGGGCCGGTGAACAGCATCCGCAGCCACTGCGCCGCGTCGCGCACCGACTGCTCCAGGTGGTGGGGTTCGACGTGGTTGTCCTGGATCAGCCGGTTCACCGTCTCCACCTGGAACTGCAGCTGCCGCTGCTCGGCCTCGTGGAGGCCGGCGAGCAGGCCGATCCTCTCCTGCGGGGACGCCTGCGCCATCTGCAGGGCGACCCGTTCCAGGACACCGCCGCGCAGCTGCTCGACCAGGAACTGCGTCCGGTCCATGAGGAGTTCCTGCTCCTGCTGCTGCTTGAGCCGGGTCAGTTCGAAGTCGTCCCGGGTGTCCTGGATCCGGTACTGGCGGCGCCGCTTGTTGCGCAGGTACTCCGCCGCCTCCGCGTCCGGTGCCAGCCGTGCCGTGCACCAGGTGCGCAGCCCCAGCTGCTCGCCGGGCGGACGTTCGGCCAGGGCCCGGTTGACGGCGGCCTCCGCCTGCGGGCTCTGCCCGATGTCGAACGCCCTGGTGGTGGAGCGGAGCAGGGCGAGGAGGGGCTGCAGGGCGGTGCGCACGTCGCGCAGCGACTCCTGCACCACCTTCCCGGGGTCGGCGACCTGCCACGTCACGTCGATCTCGGTGTCGAAGTGGAAGGTCTCGCCCTCGCTCGGCAGCTGCAGCCGGAACGCCATCTGGTGGCGGCCGGTCGTCACCTCGTAGTAGAGGCGGTAGGTGCGCCACAGGGGCTCGCCCCCCTGCCGGTTGGCCACCGGGCCGGAGACCACCAGCCGGCCGCTCTGGTCGACGAGGACCAGGGTGGTGTCCGCAGCGGCCGACGGCTTGCGGATCAGCAGGTCCAGCCGGCGCAGTTCGAACGGCCCGGCGACGGGGTCGTTGACGACCACGGGCGTGTTCTCGCGGCCGTGCAGGCCCTGGTGGCTCGAGGTCCCCTGTGCCCAGTCCCGGCGTCCGACGGACGGCTGCCGCGCCCCCTGCTGCCAGCGGCCGCCCTGCTCCCAGTAGCTCCAGCCCTCGGGCCGGGGAGCGGGCTGTTCCCAGATGCCGTTCCACTGCTCGTTGTGCGGTCCCTGGTTCATCGGTTGTTCTCCGCTCCTCTGCTCTTGCCGTACCACAGGGCCTGTCGCAGTTCGCGGACGGCGGCAGGCGGATCGTCCGGACTGCCCGTCGCGTGCCGCAGCAGGTGGTCCAGGCGGTCCCGGTCGTTGACGTCCTGCACCAGCGCCGGCAGCAGGCCGGTCATCGCCGAGCGCAGCTGCGGGTCGTCCTCGGTGCCGCGGATCCACTCCTGGAGGACCTCCCCGGCCCGCCGGCCGTGGCCGCGGTCCCGCAGCACGGCGCGCCACAGCCCCTGCACCAGCCGGCCGGCGCCCCCGGCGCCCCCGGGGTCTCCAGTGCCCCCGAGGTCCCCGGCGCTCCCGGTGCGGCTGCCCTCCGCCTCCTGGAGGCGCAGCAACAGCGGCCACGGACCGGTGTCCTCGCCGCCCCGGTCCCACTCCACGGCCATGGCGGTGAAGGCCTCGGCGGCGGTCCGGCGCAGGTGAGGGTCCGTGCCGCGCAGCCACTCGTCCAGCTCGGCCAGGACCTCCGCGGCGGCCCCGCTGCGGACGAGGGAGGCCAGGGCGTCCACCACGGCGGAGCGGAGCCCGTCGTCGTCCGAACGCGCGGTCGCGCGCAGGTTCCGCAGGGCCCGGGCGGCGTGGTCGACGCCGAGGGTCGCCCAGGCGCGGGCCGCCGTCCACCGGCGTGCGACGGACCCCTCGGCGGCCGGGTCGCTCCACCGGCGCAGCAGTTCCAGCACGACCCGCTGCCGGCCCTCCTGCGCCGCGACGTGCAGGGCCCAGGCGGCGGACTGCCGCAGCCGCAGGCTGCGCCCGCCGGACCAGGGCCGGACGAGTTCCCCGACCACGCCGGGGAAGTCGACGGCGGCGAGCACGCCGGTGGCGATCGCGGCGCGCACCCGCGGCAGCACGGAGTCGGCGCGGGAGAGGCCGTTCAGCCACTCCAGCAGCGCGGGCCGGGCCGCCGGGTGCTCCAGCCAGAGCCCGGTGAGCACGGAGTCGGCCATGAGGACGCTCTCGAACCGCACCGAGGTGCCGGGCAGGAGACCGAACTCCGTCTCCTCCAGGCCGTTCTCCTCCACGGCGCGGGCCCAGGCCAGGAGGTCCGGCTTGCTCCTGCCGAAGACCGGCAGCCCCGCGCCGCCCTCGGGCGACTCCGAGGCGGTGAGGAGGCGGCACAGCTCGTCGCCGTGGGCGTGGACCTGCGGGTAGGGGGTCCGGTCGAAGACCGCGAGGGAGACGAGGAACGCCTTGTCGCGCAGGCCCCTGGCGGGGTCGGCGAGCGCCTCGGCGGCACGGGCCGCGACGACCGCGTGGTTGTGGCCGGCGAGCTCCCCGGCGGTGACGAGTCCGCGGTGGTGGGCCGCCAGGATCCCGGCGAACTCGCCGATCTGCTCCATGGAGGGCCGGCCGGCGATGAACTCCGCGGTCTGCTCCAGGCCGGCCAGGGACCGCACCGTGCGGTCGTCCGCCTCCCGGCCCAGGGCGCGGCGCAGGTGGCCGGCCAGCACGTCGGCCGGCTCGGGGGGCTGCCAGAACACCGGCCGGGCTCCGGCCGGGACGGCGCCCGCGTCCGCCGTGACGATCAGCCAGCAGCCGGTCTCGGCCAGCCGGCCGCGCAGGATGTTCAGCCGGTGCGCGCCGAGCGCGCCGCGCCCGCGGAGCCTGCCCGGGAGGCCGCCCCCGGCGCCCTCCCCGGCCCCGTCGGCCCCGTCGGCCCCGTCGGTCGCGTCGTGGAGCAGGTAGGCGCTGTTCCGGGCGCCGTCGGTGGCGATGTCGTCGAACCCGGTGCCTGTGTCGAGGAGGAAGACCGCGCCGTCCGGGCCCGATACCTGGTGCAGGAGCTGCTGGGCCGCCGTGTACCGGCCGGAGCCGGGGCGGCCGGTGAGCACCAGTACGCGTTCCTCCCGCAGGCGTTCCAGGGCCTCGCGGTGGTCGGGGCCCGGCACGTAGAGGGCGGAGACGGCCTCCAGGGCCGACCGGTCGAGGCGGCCGGGACGGACGCGGGGTGCGGTCGGGGAGTGGTAGATGTGCGTGTGCTTGTCGCCGCCGACGACGTCGCCGCCCGCGCCGGCCCCGTCCACGCGGTTGCCGCCGATGTCGACCCTGCCGCCGCCGTGGCGGAAGAGCGCCTCGGGGTTCTCGACCGGTGCCTCGGCGGGCGCCGCCGCGCCGGCCGGGTTCTCCCCGGCCCGGTCCGGGTCGGCCCCGCCCGCGTCGGCCCTGCCCTCACCGGCCCGTTCCGCGCCCTGCCGTTCCGCGCCCGCCCGTTCCGCCTCGGGCCTGCCCGGGGCGGGGCGGCCCGCCGGGGGCTGCGCGGCCGGGGGCGGGGGCGCGACGCCTGGCTGCTGCACGGCTCTCATCCCCGTCCGTAGTGGTGGTGGGTGGTCGTGGTCCTGTCGCCGCCGACGACGTCGCCGCCCGCGCCGGCCCCGTTCACCCAGTTGCCGCCGACGGTGTGCGGGACCTCCGGCCGCGGGGTCTCCGGGGCGCCCGGGGTCCCCGGGGCGCCCGGGGTCCCGGCCGGCACGGCCTGCGGACCCTGCGGGTCCCGGCCGCCGCCGGTCCGGGCCGTCCCGGGGGCGTCGCCGAGGACGCCGGAGGGGTCGTGCACCCATGCGGTCAGCGGGCCCTCCTTCGCGGCCACCGAGACCTGTCGGAAGGCCGCGGGGTCGATGCCGCGGTGGCCGTGCCGCACGACCCCGTCGTGCACCGCGGCGGACACGCACACCGCCGCGGCGGACGGCGAGCCGGCCAGCACGGCGCGCAGCTCCGCCCCGTCCAGCAGGCGGAACGCGGCGTCCAGGTCCCGGCCGAGCGCACCGTGCTCGTCGAGGGTGACCTCGCCGCCGTGCAGCACCGTCCGCAGCCGCACCCGTGCCCCCGGGCTCGCCACGCGGTTGCGGTCGGCCAGGTCCTCGGGCAGCGAGTGCAGCAGGGCGTGCAGGAGCCGGGGCTTGGAGACCGACGGGTCGACCAGCAGGAACACCCCGTCGCCCCGGTCCTCGGTGCGGTACCGGGTGCGCTCGGCGCCGGCCGAGGAGAGGGCGGCGTGCACGACCTCGTACAGGGTGCGCCGCACGACCCGCTTCTCCACGTCGTCACGGAGTCCCGACCCCTCGATGTCGAAGAGGAGGATCGTCCGGTACACGGGCTCGTTCACGAAGACTCCCGGGGTTGCCGGTGTTCAACGGAATTGGTCGGGGGTGCCGCTCCCGCCGCGCGCCCCCGGCGTGCCGTCCATGGTGCTGCGCCGCGCACCGGCGGACGATGACGGACGACGCACTGCGTCTGTGACCGATTGCACGGAACTCGCCGTCTGCCGCAGCACCTCGGGCCGGGTGACGACGATGCGCCTGCGCATGGTGAGGATCGCGCCCCGTTTGCGCAGCTTCTCCAGTGCGCGGGCGACCGCCTCGCGGGAGGCGCCGACGCAGCCCGCCAGTTCGCGCTGCGACAGGGGCACCCGCAGGGCGATGCCCTCGGGGGTCTCCTGCCCGTGCTGCTCGGCCAGGTCGAGCAGCAGCCGGGCGAGGCGCTCGTCCACCCTGTGCGCGGCGGACTCCAGGCGCTTGCGGTCGCCGGTGCGCAGCCGGTCCGCGAGCAGGCCCAGGAGCACGACGGCCACCTTGGGCCTGGTCTCCAGGTGCGCGACGAAGTCCTCCGAGCGGACGGTGACCACCCGGACCGGGCCCAGGGTGGTCACCCGGGCGGAGCGGGGCCGGCCGTCGATCGCGGCCAGTTCGCCGACCACGTCGCCGGGCCCGCGCAGAGCCAGCAGCGCCTCGTGCCCGTTGGCGGAGGTCGCGGTCACCTTGAGCCAGCCGTCGAGGACGAGCAGGACGTGCCGGGACGGCTCGCCCTCGTGGAGGACGACGGTGTCGTCGGGCAGCGGCTGGGGGACGCCGAGCGCCAGCAGTTCCTGCCGGGCGGCGGGTTCCAGGCGGGCCAGGAAGGGCACGCGGTCGCCCAGCGCGGAAGACAATGCCGAACCCCCGTCCCCGCCGCGACACGGAACAACATGACGGTCAGTCAGAAAATCCGTCGATGCGAATGGTAGGGCGGGCGGGACGGGGAAGGCGGAGTGTTTTCGGAACCGGCGACTTCGGGATCGTTCCCGATCGTTTGCCGATCGGTTGTGGTCGCCGGAGGGTTACTGCTGGTCCTCGGCATTGATCATGAAGTTGGCGGCGTGGAGCATGTAGTCCCACAGCTGCCGCTCGTACCGCTCCTCCAGGCCGAGCTCGTCGACCGCCGTCCGCATGTGCCGCAGCCAGGCGTCGTGCGCGGCCCGGTCCACCCGGAACGGCGCGTGGCGCATGCGCAGCCGGGGGTGGCCGCGCAGCTCGCCGTAGGTGCGGGGGCCGCCCCAGTACTGCATCAGGAACAGTGCGAGCCGCTCCTCGGCCGGCCCGAGGTCCTCCTCCGGGTACATCGGACGCAGCAGGGGATCCTCGGAAACCCCCTGGTAGAAACGGTGCACCAGGCGACGGAAGGTCTCCTCCCCGCCCACCGCGTCGAAGAACGTCTGCTGCTCGAGCGTGTCGCGCCGGATCTCAGTCACCCCCCCATCGTCGCAGACGTGCCCGCCCCCGCCGGAAGCCCCGCGACGGCCCCGCCCGACGGGCCCGTGCGGCGGGGCGGGCGGCGGGGCGGGCGGCGGGGCGGGGTCAGGAGCGGCGCAGGGTGATGGTGGTCCAGGCGCCGACGTGCACGCGGTCCCCCTCCCGGAGCGGGACGGGCACGAACGGCTCGACGGACCGCTCCGAGCCGTTGACCGTCGTGCCGTTGGTCGACTGCCGGTCGACGAGCGACCAGGTGCCGTCCGACTGGCGGACGAGGACGGCGTGCCGGTGCGAGACCCCGGGGTCCTCGAAGGCCCCCGACAGGTCGATGCCCGGGACCTCGCCCGTCGCGTTCCGCCTGCGGCCGACGGTGACCTCGCCGCCGGCGAGCGGGACGTGCCGCTCGGGCGCGTGGGAGGGGAAGCGCAGGCCGCGCGCGTCCGGGCCGCTGCGGGCCAGCATGGCCTCGAAGTACCCGCGGTCGGCCGCCACCACCGCGGTCCAGCCGGTCTCCCACCCGCTGCCGGACGGGGCCCTGCCGCCGGCGGGCGGGGAGAGCAGGAAGTCCCCGTCGTCCTCGTGTCCGCCCTGGTCACCGGGGGTGTTCCGGGCCTCGTGCCCGCCGCGGCCGACGAGCCCGTCGTCCTCGCCGACGCGGTCGGCCGCGCGGCTCCAGCCGCCCTCGCCGTACGTCTCCGGGCTGTCGTCGTCCTCGACGGCGCCGGGGGCCTCCGGCGGCAGCGGCCCGGGGCCGGGGACCGGCCCGGACGCGGGGACCGGCGGGGGAGCGGGAGGTGCGTACTCGGGCGGCGCGGTGGGCGGCACCGCGAGCCGGGCGAACCCGCCGGTGAACCCGTTGACGGCCGGACCGGGGGTCGGAGCAGGGGGCTGCGCCGGGACCGGAGCAGGGTGTGCCGCCGGTTCCTGGGCCGGGGCCGGGAAAGGCATCCGGGTCGGGGCCGGGAACGGCACCTGGGCCGGAACCTGGGGAGCCTCCCGGGGCATGGGCGGGAAGGGCGGCGGCGCCACCGGTCCCTCGACGGTGCGGTGACCGCACACCTCGCAGCGGTCGCCGTCGTCCGAACGGTGGCCGTACGGGCAGGTCGGCATCGTGGAACCCCTCAGTCGTCGTCCCGAAGCTCCGTCCGGACGCGCTGCGTTCCCGCCCCCGCGGCCCCCGGCCGCGCCCGGGTGCCCGTCCCGCCCGCCTCGGCTGCTCTCGCCTTCAGCCGAACAGTATCGGCGTACGCGGCGGCGCCCGTCCACGGCCCCGTCCACGACCCCGGGCGCGGCTGCGGACAGCGGTCGAGGAGCGGGGGCGGTCAGGGCGCGGGGGCGGTCAGGGGATCGAGGGGGGCCGCACCGGCTGAGGGGGAAAGGCCATCACGGCGACGGTGATGTTGTCGTGCCCGCCTCCCTCCAGGGCGAAGTCCAGCAGGGTCCGGGCGCAGTCCAGAGGCCTGGTGCGGGCGTCGGGCGGCAGTACCGAGGCCAGGGCGGCCGCGGACTCGGCGTAGTTCCACAGCCCGTCGGTGCACACGACCACCACGCCGGGCTCCTCGGGGCGGAAGGAGACGGTGTGCGGGTCGACCTCCAGGGCGTCCGCCCCCAGCCAGCCGGTGATGGCGTGGGCCCGCTCGTCGGCGTACGCCTCGTCCCGGGACATCAGTCCGACGGCGACCATGCGCTCGGCCCAGGAGTCGTCCTCGGTGAGCCGCTCGGCCTTCGAGGTCCGGTCGTCCGGCACCCAGTAGGCCCGGCTGTCGCCGACCCAGCTGACGGTCACGATGCCGCCCGTGCACAGCGCGGCGACGTAGGTGCAGGCCGGCGCGTTGTGGTCGGGGCTGGGCCCGTCGACCAGACCGGCGACGGCCTCGCCCGCGGCCAGCACGGCGTCGTGCATGGCCTGCCTGCCGTCCCCGCCCGCCTCCAGCGCGGCGAGGACGGACGCCTTGCCGCGGGCTGCGGCCGCCGCGGACGCCTCGTCGGGGCGGGTCGCCGAGGACACGCCGTCGCAGACCACCGCCACCACCGCGGTGCCGTCCGGTTCCGGCAGCGCCGTCACGGCGATGTCGAACGCGTCCTCGTTGCGGTGGTGGCGAAGCCCGCGGTCGCTGACCGCCGCCACGCCATCCAACTCGCGCTCCATGTCGTCCCTTTCGCGCGGCTGGGCAGGTCCGCGGTGTTCGCAGTGTTCGTACGGTGTCCATCCCCCCGATCCCGTCGGCCACACATGGCGGCGGGCGGGAGGGGGAGCCTTTGTCGTTGCCGCCGGAGCCGGAGCCGGAGCCGGAGCCGGAGCCGCAGCCGCAGCCGCAGCCGCGGGTGGTGCGGGCCTGCGGCGGCGCTTCCGGCCCTTCCCGGCCGTTCCCGGCTGCTCTGCCCTCCCGGCCGCTCCGGCTGCCCCCGCTTTCCGCGGCCGGAGTTGCGGGCCGGCCGTCCCGGCTCGTCCCGCTCCCCGCCGGTGCCGGTCCACGGGCCTTGCCGGGCACGGTGGTTCGGCTGTGTGCAGAGGGGAGGACGGCGGCGGCACGCTGGCACTGTACGCCCCGGGCGCGGCGCGGTCCGGGATGCGGGTGGCGAGCAGCCCGGGTGTCGCGGCCGGGCCCGACGGCTCCGCGCCTTCCTCACCGCCGTGCCCCGTCGCGCGGGCCGGCGTCCTTCCGGAATCCGGCCCGCGGGCCCGCGGGCCCGCCCCGGTCGGCGGGGAGGAGTTCCGCGGCCGCCTGCCGGTAGCGCCGCACCGCGCGTTCCGCCGCGCGCAGGTCGCACGGGGCGCTCCACAGCAACCGCCTCGCCCGGTCGTGGTGTTCCACCAGTTCGGGGTCCCCGTCGTACCCGAACCGGTTCACCCTCGCGCGGCAGGAGTCCAACTCGCCGCGCAACCGCGCACGCACCGCCAGCGGTTCGGTGACCGCGGCCAACGACTCGCGGGCACGCACCAGTTCGGCGTCCGCCTCCTCCTCCAGCCGGTCCAGCACGGGGGACAGCCGGTGCCACTGCCCGTCCCTGCGGTACTCGGAAGCGGTCACCAGCTGCCGGTGGAGGGCGGCCGGTGCGCCGGTGACCGCGGGCACCTCGACGGCGGCGATTCCCGCCAGTACCTCGCCGCGGGCGGCGCGCGCCTCGTTCAGCGTGCGGTCGGCCCGGGAGAGCACGTCACGCACCCGCAGCAGCCGCTGGTCGGCGTCCTCGCGGACGTGCATCACGGTCTCGACCTCGCGGCGGATCTCCTCCAGGCGCCGCTCCGCCCGGCCGTAGCCGCCGACGGCCACCCTGCCCCCGCCCGACGGCAGCGGGCGCCAGAAGCGCAGCGGGTCCCGCAACGCCTCGCCCCGCATGCGGGCCAGCTCGTCGGCGAGTTCGTCCAGGCCGTCGGCCGCAGGGTGCCCGCCGGGGTGCATCCCGAGCGCGTGCGCGAGGGACCGCACGCGCCGCAGCTCGGCCGTGAGCAGGTCGATCCGTGCGGGCAGGGACGACCAGACGGCCTCCGCGGCGGTGACGACGGCCATGGCGCGGGCGTACTGCTCGTTCATCCGCTCGGCCAGCACCTCCAGGCCGGTGCACTCGGCCGTGCGTCCCGGGCCGCCGGGAACCGTAACGCCCGACCCGCGCAGCAGCTCGGTCAGTTCGGCCAGTTCCTCCCGCGACGGGCGGCTCCGGCGGCCGCGCACCTCACGGGCCCGGGCGAGCGCCGCGTCCCACGCTTCGAAGTGCGCCCACAGCCCCGACACCGCCTCCCCGGCCGCGGCCCAGCGCTCCTCGGTGACGCCGCTCAGGTCGGCGCCCTCCAGCAGCCTGCGGCCGGAGTGGTCCTGCAGCGCCGACAGCGCGGACTCGACGGAGTCGCGCTCCGCCCCGAGACGCGCGAGCGCGCGGTCCACCTCCTCCCGGCTCATCACCGGACCGGCCGGATCCACCGCCATGGCACTCCTCTCCGTCGCGCGCCCGCACCTGCGGCCACGGCGGACGGTCGCAGGGACTCCGCTGCTCCTGCTGCTCCTGCCGCTCCCGCGGTTTCCGGCCGAGGACCGCTCGTCGCTTCCCCTCCACGGGTTGTCCATGCCGCAGTCGCGGTAATCCTCCCGGGCCGCATCCGTCCGCCGCGACCGTTGCCCCCGGCGTGTCCGGCCCCGTGCCGCACCCGGGCCCCGTGCCGCGCCCGGACCCCTGTCAATCCCGGTCCGTGTCCCGCCCGCCGGCCGCCCCGCCGGGCAGGGCGGCCCGCAGGCGGGCCTGCGCCTGCGGCGGGCAGACCCCGCCGGTGACGAGGTCCAGGCCCAGCAGGGCCGCCCCGATCACCGGGGGGCCGGTGAACAGCCTCGGGACCGCCCGCGGCGCCCGTGCCCGCAGCAGCTCCCGGACGGCCTCCGTCAGCAGCGGCCGGCGGGCGGCGAGCACACCGCCGCCGAGCACCACGACGGTCTCCTCCGCCAGCAGCCCCAGCCGTTCCAGGGCGACCGCCGCGAGCGCCACGACCTCCTCCGCCTGACGGCGCACCAGCCGCACCGCCACCGGGTCGCCCTCCTCCGCGGCCGCGAACAGCACCGGGACCAGTTCGTGGCGGCGGGAGGACGGCACCGAGCCGAGGTGGAGCGCCTCGATCAGCGCGCCCATGTCCGGCAGGCCGAAGTGCGCGGGCAGGGCCCGTGCCAGGGAGGTCGGTCCGCCCCGCCCGTCCCAGGCGCGGGCGGCCCACCACACGGCCTCCTCCGCGAGGAAGGCGCCGCCGCCCCAGTCGCCGGAGATCCGGCCGACCGCCGGGAACCGCGCGGTGCGGCCGTCGGCCCGCATCCCGGCGCAGTTGATCCCCGCCCCGCAGACCACCGCCACGCCCTGCGGCCCGTCGGCGCCCGCCCGCAGCAGCGCGAAGACGTCGTTGGCGACCCGGGTGCGCACGCCCCATCCGTGCCGCCGGAACTCCGCCTCCAGGGCCTGTTCCTCCACCGGCAGGTCGGCGTTGGCCAGGCAGGCCGAGACCTGTTCGACCAGCGGCCGGCCGTCCCCCGGTGCGAGTCCGGCGGCCGCGGCCGCCGCGGCGACCAGGGGCGCCAGGCCGTCCACGGCGGCCGCCGCGCCCGTCACCGGCGGCTGGAAGCCGCCGCCGCGGGCGGTGCCGAGGACGGTGCCGTCCGGGCCGACGAGCGCCACGTCGGTCTTGCTGTTGCCCGCGTCGAAGGCCAGCACGCCGCCCGGGACCACAGGGCCGGCCGGGGATCCCGCGGCCGAGGGCCCCGCGGCCGGGGGTTCCGGCACGCTCACGCCCACGCCAGGTGGTCCCGGTTGTGGGCGATCAGACGGTCGGTCAGCTTCTCGGCGTACTCGAACTGTCCGACCAGGGGGTGGGCGAGCAGCGCGTCGAAGACGCGGTCCCGGCCGCCGTGCAGCGCGGCCTCCAGGGCCAGGTGCTCGTAGGCGGTGACGGCCGAGACCAGCCCCGCGTACAGCGGTTCCAGCGGGGCGACGGGCAGCGGCACCGCACCGGAGGGGCCCACCGCGGCCGGCACCTCCACCACCGCGTCGTCGGGGAGGAACGGCAGGGTGCCGTTGTTGAAGGTGTTGACCACCTGGACGTTGCGCACCGCCCCGGCGCCGCCCGGCCCCTCCAGCACGCCCGGCCCGTCCGCGCGGCCCAGTAGGGCGGCGGTCAGTGCGACGGCCGCCTCCGAGTAGTGGGCGCCGCCGCGTGTCCCGAGCAGTTCGGGTTTCTCGTCCAGTGCCGGGTCGGCGTACATCTCCAGCAGTCGTCGCTCCGTCGCCGCCACCTCGGACGCGCGCGACGGCCCGGTGCGCAACTGCCGCACGACCTCGTCGTGGGCGTAGAAGTAGCGCAGGTAGTAGGAGGGGACGACGCCGAGGCGGGCGATCACCGGGAGGGGCATGTGCAGCAGCCCGGCGATCCGTTCGCCGTGCTCGGCCAGCAGGCGGGGGAGGACCTCCTGCCCGTCGACGCGCACCCCGCGCTCCCAGGTGAGGTGGTTCAGCCCGACGTGGTCGAGCTCGACCTGCTCGGGCCGGACCCCCAGCATCGCCGCGAACCTGTACTGGAACCCGACGGCGACGTTGCACAGCCCCACGGCCCGGTGCCCGGCGGTCAGCAGGGCGCGGGTGACGATGCCCACGGGGTTGGTGAAGTCGACGATCCACGCGTCCGGGTTGGCCCGGCGCACCCGTTCGGCGATCCCCAGCACCACCGGGACCGTGCGGAGCGCCTTGGCCAGGCCGCCGGCGCCGGTGGTCTCCTGGCCGACGCAACCGCACTCCAGCGGCCAGGTCTCGTCGTTCTCGCGGGCGGCCTGGCCGCCGACGCGCAGCTGCAGCAGCACCGCGTCCGCCCCGTCGACGGCCGCCTCCAGGTCGCCGGTGGTGGTGATCCGGGCGGGGTGGCCCTGCCGGGCGAGGATCCGCCGGGCCAGGCCGCCGACCGGTCCCAGCCGGTCGGCCGCCGGGTCCATCAGGGCCAGCTCCTCCACCGGGAGGATGTCGCGCAACCGGGCCAAACCGTCGACGAGCTCGGGGGTGTAGGTCGAACCCCCGCCGATCACTGCCAGCTTCACGGTGTCTTCCCCTCGCTCCGGACCCTCCCGAGGCGCCCGTGACTGCCCGGTGCCGCTCGGGACTGCTCAGTACTCCTCAGTACTCCTCAGGAGTGTTCCGGACCGGCGGCCCCGGCGGGGCTCACTTGGACAGACCCGCACCGCCGGCCTGGAGCTGCTGGCCCGGCAGGGGGGAGGCCGCGGCGGACTGGGGGGAGGAGGGGTTGGCCAGGGCGGAGGGCGGCGAGATCCCGGCGGACGGGTCCGCGTCCTCCGCCGCGGGGGCCGCGACGGGCAGCCCGCCGACGATCCTGATGCCGGAGCGGTCCAGGGCCTGCTTGATCCGCAGGCGCAGTTCCCGCTCCACCGCCAGGTTCCGGCCCGGCATCGTCTTGGCACGTACCTGCAGGGTCATGGACTCGGCCGTGACGTCGGACAGCCCCAGCAGTTCGACGGGCTCCCACAGGGCCTCGTTCCACGGCTCCTCCGCGCCCATCTCCTCGGTCGCCCCGGCGACGGCCTTGCGCACCCGGTCCAGGTCCTCGTGGTAGCCGACCCGCACGTCCACCAGGGCGGTCGCCCAGCCCTGGCTGAGGTTCCCGATCCGCTTGACCTCGCCGTTGCGCACGTACCAGATCTCGCCGTTGTCGCCGCGCAGCTTCGTCACCCGCAGGCCGACCTCGACCACCGTGCCGGAGGCCACGCCCGCGTCGACCACGTCGCCGACGCCGTACTGGTCCTCCAGGATCATGAAGACGCCGGAGAGGAAGTCCGTCACCAGGTTCCGTGCGCCGAAACCGATCGCCACGCCCGCGACGCCGGCGCTGGCCAGCAGCGGCGCCAGGTTGATGTTCAGCACCGACAGCACGGTCAGCGCGGCCGTGCCCATGATCACGAACGAGGCGACGCTGCGCAGTACCGAGCCGATGGCCTCGGACCGCTGGCGGCGGCGCTCGGCGTTCACCAGCAGCCCGCCCAGCCTCCCCGGCGCGCTGCCGCCCCGGGCCATCCGGGCGACCAGCTTGGTGATCATGCGGCGGACCAGGGCCCGCAGCACCACGGCCAGGGCGATCACGAACAGGATCCGCAGGCCGCCGGCCAGCCAGTCCTGCCAGTTCTCGTCCACCCATCCGGCGGCGTTGACAGCGGTGGTGTGGGCCTCGTCGACGGTGGTCACACCGGGGATCGGCGAGTCCGCGAGCAGCGGGGCGGTCGTTGTGGACCGGAACACTGGGTTGCCTTCCGTTCGGCCTGGTCCTCCTGAGGACGCTCCGGGACCCATCAACACTAACCGGCCCGAACGGCCCCTCCCGCCGGACTCCGCAGGAGCAAACGCCCGTTCCGCTGGGCAATCAAGGAGTGTGGTCGAAAACACCTCTGGTCCGTTACGTGCTCTTGGTGGCGCCGCCGCCCGGGTTGCCGACACACTGGAGGAGATCGTCCCGGCGCGAGCCACGCGTCGCCGGCGTTACAAGGAGGCACCCGTGCCGCACGTCCTGGTCCTCAACGCGTCGTACGAGCCCCTGGGGGTCGTACCGCTCCGACGCGCTCTCGTCCTCGTGCTCAACGGCAAAGCCGTGTGCCTGGAGGAGTCGGGCGCTTTCATGCACAGCGCCACCCAGGCCGTCCCGGCCCCCAGCGTCGTGAAACTCACCCGGTTCGTGCGGATACCCTTCCGGGGCCCCGTCCCCCTGACCCGGCGGGCCCTGTTCGCCAGGGACGGCGGCCGGTGCGCCTACTGCGGCGGCATCGCGACCAGCGTCGACCACGTGGTCCCGCGAAGCAGGGGAGGGCAGCACTCCTGGGAGAACGTGGTCGCCGCGTGCCGGCGGTGCAACCACGTCAAGGCCGACAAGCACGTCGCCGAGATCGGCTGGCGGCTGCGCCGACAACCCGCGCCGCCGTCCGGGCTGGCCTGGCGGATCATCGGAACGGGGCACCGCGACCCCCGGTGGCTGCCCTACTTGCAACCGTACGGAGCCGAGGAAGCCATGGCCCGGATCGACGGCGTGTCCGCCTGAGACCGGGCCATCGACGTCCCCGGAGCCCGCGCGGCCCCGGGGACGTGCTTTGCCCGGGCCCGTGCCCTGCCCGGGCCCGTTCGTGCCCGGCAGCCGCCCGGCCCGGGACCGCACCCCCGTGGCGGTCCCGGGCCGGGCGGCTGCCGGCGTCGCGGCCTACTCGAAGCGCAGCTCCGCCGGATGCACGCTGCGGCGCAGCAGCGGGAAGACCGCCGCGGTCGCGGCCAGGCAGGCGGCCACGGCGACGGCCACCGCGATCGCCGGGCCGAAGAGCGGCAGCGGGTACATCCCCGTCGAGACGGGCACCAGGTAGCCGTAGCTGCCAACCCCGGCCAGCACCAGCGCCGGGACCAGGGGCAGTGCCGTCTGCCACAGCAGGGCGCGGCGCAGCACGGAGGCCGGCACCCCCGCGGCGACCTGCGCCGCCAGGGTCCGCCGCTGCTCGGTCACGGACTCCACCCAGCCGACCAGCAGCCCGCCCGCGCCCACGGCCAGGGCCACGGCCAGGGCGAGGAGCGCCAGGCCGAAAGCGGCCCCGTAGTACGGGTCGGGCTCCTCTCCCGGGTTCATGGCGGCCAGCCCTTCCAGGACCGACTCCCGCACCCCCAGCGTGCCCGCGCCGACGAGGGTGCACAGCACCAGGGCGGCGTGGGTGCGGGCGCCGGCCCACGGGTCGGCCTCCAGGCGGCGGCCGGCCAGGAGCAGCGCGGCGCTGTTCCCGCGACGGGCCGCGAACCGGCCCAGGACGAGGGAGAAGACCGCCGTGCTGGTCAGCAGCCCGACGACGAAGCAGACCAGGCACAGCAGGAGCGCGGCGAAAGGAGGTTTCGCGCTGTCGCGCGTCAGCGCCGTCAGCGGCACCGCGGCCACGGCGGAGGCCGGGAGCAGCAGCAGGATCCACGGGCTCGGCACACGGCGCGGCGCGCGGCGGGCAGTGCCCAGCGGGGCGGTGGAGACGCGGCGCAGCGCCAGGCGGGTGGTGAGGCCGCCGAGCAGCGCCACCGCGAGGACGGCGGCCACCGCCCAGCCCCAGGAGAACGGCACGTCGGTGGGGTAGAGGAGCCGTTCGATCACGTGCGTCGAGCCGAACATGTCGGTGCCGCCCCGGCCTCCCTGCGCCTCCGGAGGAATGTCCAGGCGGAGGGGCCCGGGGTTCGCGGCGTCCAGCACCGCCCGCACGGCGAGGAACAGGCCTGTGCCGGCGGTCGCACCCGCGCCGCCGACCAGCGCGGTCTCCCCGGCGGCGATCCGGTGCACCTGCGCCGGGGACGCGCCGGTCAGCCGCAGGGCGGCGAACCGCTGCTCCCTGCGGGCCGCGCCCAGCCGGGCGCACTGGCCGACGAAGGTCAGGACGGGGACCAGCAGGAGCAGGAAGGCCACGACGAGGCCGCGGCGCGACCCCGGGTCGCTCAGCAGTTCGGAGGAGTACTGGCGGGCCCAGCCCGGTGCCGCGGCGTCCTGCGGGTTCCAGTCGGCCTCGATCCGGGCCACGGTGATCGCGCACAGGACGAAGACGGTGCCAAGGGCGGCGCCGAGGGCGGTCAGGGCGAGCCGCCACCACTCGCGGCGGTCGGCGCCGCCCAGCAGCAGCCGGGCGACGGTGAGGTCGGCGCGGGTCACGCGTCCTCCCCGGTGCGACGGGCCGCGGCGCCGCCCGTCGCGGAGGCCGCGGCGGGCGGGCCGGACCTGCCGGACGGGTCGTGGACGGTGCCGTCGAGGACTGTGACCTCGCGCTCGGCGAAGGCGGCGGTCCTGGCGTCGTGGGTGACCAGCAGCAGCGCCGTGCCGGACTCCCGGACGGCGTGCACCAGGGCGGTCATCACCTGCTCGGCGGCGAGGGAGTCCAGTGCGCCGGTGGGTTCGTCGGCGAAGACGGCCCTCGGGCCGGTGACCAGGGCACGGGCGAGCGCCACGCGCTGCGCCTGGCCGCCGGACATCTCGCCGGGACGCAGGCCGGCCTGCCCGCGCACGCCGAACCGCTCCAGCCAGGCGCCGGCCGTCTCCTGCGCCTCCTTGCGGCGGGCCCCGCCGAGCAGCAGCGGCAGCGCGGTGTTGTCCAGGGCGGTCAGCTCCGGGACGAGCTGCCCGAACTGGAAGACGATTCCGAATTCGGTGCGGCGCAGGGCGGAGCGGCGTTCCTCCGGGAGGGTGTCCAGCCGTTCGCCGTCGAGGCGGACCTCGCCGCTGTCCGGGCGCAGGATGCCTGACATGCAGTGCAGCAGGCTGGACTTGCCGCTGCCGCTGGGCCCGGTGACGGCGACGGTCTCGCCGGCGGAGACGGTCAGCGAGGCCCCGCGCAGGGCCGGGGTGGCCCCGTGGGACAGGTGCAGTCCGCGGGCCGCCAGCAGGGGCGCGGCGGACGCGGTGGGAGAGGCGCTCATGGGGCCTGGACCTCCTGGGCCAGTGCGTCGAGGCGCTGGGCGGCGTCCGCCATCCAGCGCAGGTCGGCGTCGAGGTGGGACAGGGCGTAGTCGGCGGAGAGCACGGTCGACAGGTCGGCCCCGGGGGCGGTCTTGACGGCGGTCAGCTCGCGCATGCGCGCCATGTGGGCGGCGCGCTGGGCGTGCAGGTAGGCGGCGGGGTCGGGGGCGGGGGCGTCGTCGCCGCCCTGCCGCCCGGCGCCGCCGGCCCGGTCCGCGCCGGACAGCAGGGCCACCACGACCTTGGTGAAGATCTCGTTGGCGACGAAGGGTGCGGGCGGGGCGACCTCGGCCAGCCACCGGTGGAGGGTCCGTGCGCCCTCCTCGGTGCGCCGGTACGTCGTCCGTTCGGGGCCGCCGTCGGACTCGGAGCCCTCCACCTCGGCGAGGCCGTCGCGGACCATCCGCTGGAGGGTCGAGTAGACCTGCCCGTAGGCGAGGGGGCGGGCCTGGGGGAAGCGTTCGTCGTGCCGCCGCTTGAGGTCGTACCCGTGACTGGGGCCCGCGGCGAGGAGGCCCAGCAGCACGTGACTGGTGGACATGAAGATCACTGTACACCGAGTGTATGTATCGAGTGAATAGTTGGACGTGGGGACCCGCGGGGACCTGCGAGGGCCCGCGAACGCCCGGAGCCCGCACCGGCGGACCGGTGCGGGCTCCGGGCGCCGGCGCGCCCCGGGCGTCAGTCGGCGACGGGGAACGCCTCGACGGAGAAGAGGGAGTAGCCGTACTTGGTGGCCCGCTCCACGCCCTGGACGCGCAGGTAGCGGGTGCCGGGGGCGTCCATGCGGATCTGCTCGGTGCCGCCCCGGCCGTCGCGGACCACCGCCGCGGTCGACCAGGTGCGGCCGTCCGCGGAGGTCATGATCCGGTAGCCGGAGGCGTACGCGTCCTGCCAGCGCAGCACGACCTTGCCGATCCGCTCCTCGCGCCCGAGGTCCACCTGTACCCAGGAGCCGTCCTCGGCCGGGGAGGACCAGCGGGTGGACGGGTCGCCGTCGGAGACGGCGGAGGCGGGGAAGTCGTCGGTCTCGTCGGCGGAGGAGGTCGCGGCGGCGCCCAGGGCCAGGTCCTGCCCGGTGGTCCTCGGGTACGCCCGCACCGTCACCTGCTGCCGCACGGTGCGCCCGTCGACGGTGAAGCCCACCGGCACCGTGTACTCGCCGGAGGGGGTGTCCTTCGGCACCGAGATCTCCACCGCGGCGGTCAGCCGGCCGCCCCGCTGCAGCACCACGCGGCCCGGGGTCTTCGCCTCGATGCCCTTCGGGGCCTTCGCCGACATCCTGCCGCGGGCGGCGTCCGCGCGGGTCGCCTCCAGTTCGGCCTCCACCCGCACCGGCCTTCCGCCGATCTCGGCGTCGACCGTGGTGCGGTCCAGCTTCATCCGGGCGGCGGGGGCGTCGGCGAACCACGGCACCATCTCGTGCACGGCCGGGGGCTCGGCGCCCTGCGCCCACACCAGCCGCATCGCGTCCGCGCGCACGCCGCCCGCGGCCAGCTCCGTCCAGCCCTGCCCCAGCCCGCCGAGGCGGCGCCAGGAGCCGTCCTCGGTGCGCACCTGCACGGACGCCGAGGAGTGCGGGCCGGGGCCGGACAGCACGGTCACCTTGTCCAGCGGCCGCACCGCGCCGAACTCGACGCTCAGGGCGCCGGCGGCCCGCGTGGCGGCCCGGTAGGCGGTCTCGGGGTCGCCGTCGGTGGCGGCCGCGGGGGAGGAGCCGGCCGCCGCGGGCGGCGCGGCGACCCGCCCGGACGAGCGGGCCGACTCCGCCGCCGTCACCGCGAAGGAGCGCACGGCCACCGCGTTCGGCTGGGTGCTCAGGGCCCGCACCCGCAGGTGGCGGGCCTGCGCGCCCTCGGGCAGGGAGAACGCCACGGTCCTGCGGCCGTGGAAGGTGCCCGCCCGCTTCCAGTCCGAGCCGGTCGCGGAGTACTCCAGCACCCCGTGGCGCAGGTAGTCGTCGTCGGCCGCGGAACCGTCGCCGGAGCCCATCTCCACGCGCACCCGGCCGACCCGCTGCACCGACCCCAGGTCGACGCCGAAGGAGTCCCCCTCCTCGGGCGGGCTGTCGGTCCAGTAGAACGTCGAACCGCGCCCGTCCAGCATCAGCGCGGGGGAGGAGGCGCGGGCCGACCCCATGGTGCTGGTGGCCGTGCGGCCGTCCGGCCGCACGCCGGTCCAGCCGTCGGCCTCCCGGGCCGCCCGGTCCAGGAACGGGTCGAGCACCCCGTCGCCGACCGTCGCGGAGGACGCGGAGATCGCCGCGGCGGTCTTCTGCAGCACCAGCTGCGCCTGCCAGCCCCCGGCGCCGTCGCCCCTGCGCTGGGCCGCCAGCATGTCCACGGCGGCCTCCCCGGCCCTGCCGTACCGCGACAGCTGCGCCAGCCAGGGACGGGCCTCGCTCTCCAGGGCGCCCCCCGCCACCCGGCCCAGCCGGTCCGGGGCGGACCGCATCGTGGTGAAGGCGGCCCTGAGCCTGCCGGCCGCCCGCTCGAACCGCCTGTCGTCGGAACCGCCGCGCGCCGCCCAGAACTCCTTGATCAGGGGGCGCAGGTAGGACGACTCGGCGGTGCCCAGGGCCGAGGACGCCTGGTGGGAGGCGAGCACCTCCAGCGCCTCGCGGCCGGCGCCGCTGCCCGCGGCCAGGTCCGCGACGGCCGCCTCCCACGAGGCGTCGGGCCGGTAGGCGCGCGGGTTCCAGGCGTAGTCGGCCACCGTGAACAGCGCGATCCGGGAGGCGGCCGGCTGCTGCATGGCGTTGGCGAGCAGGCCGGCGGAGGCGGCCGCGACCGCCGGGTCGCGGCCGGTGTAGGGGCCGAGGAAGAGCCGGTCCTCCGCGTAGTCGTTGACCGGGTAGTTGTCCATGGTCAGCAGCGGGTGCCCGAACGCCTCGCGGGCCTTCGACAGCTGGGTGCCGGTGATCCTCTCCGGGACCACGCCGACGCCGGTCCAGGCCACCTGCACCCGCCCGTCCAGGTTCTCGGCCAGCGCGGTCCGGTACTTGGTCGCACCGGCCTGGTAGTACTCGGTCGGCATCAGCGACAGCGGCGGGGCCGAGGGGTGCTTCGCGCGCAGGTGGGCCGAGAGCGCGTTCGCCACCTGGGCCTGCGCCCGGGCGGCGGCCTGCGGGCCGCTGCCGTAGGCGTGCGAGTCGTCCCCGCAGTGCCACTCGGTGTAGCTGACGTCCTGGAACTGCAGCTGGAACGCGCGCACACCCGCGTCCCACAGCTGGTCCACCTTGCGCCTGAGCGCCTCGGAGTCCTCGGGGGAGGAGAAGCACAGCGACTGGCCGGGGGAGACCGCCCAGGCCAGCGTCACGTGGTTGGCCCCCGCCCTCCGGGCCAGCTCGCGCATCCTCTCCAGCTCCTCAGCCGGGTAGGGGTCGCGCCAGCGGGCCTGGCGGTAGGGGTCGTCACCGGGCGCGTACAGGTAGAGGTTCTGCTTGGTGCGGCCCATGAAGTCCAACTGCTCCAGGCGCTCCCGGTGGGTCCACGGCTCCCCGTAGAAGCCCTCGACCAGGCCGCGCACCGGCGCCGACGGCCAGTCGCGCACCACCACCTTCGGGAAGCCGCGCCCGCCGCCGGTGACGCCGGTCAGCTGACGCAGCGTCTGCACGGCGTGGAACAGGCCGTCCCCGCCGACGCCATGCATCGCCACCACGTCCCGGCCGGCCGTCCGACCGGCCGCCAGCAGGTAGCCGCCTGACGGCAGGTCGCCCCGCTCCGGGGCGTCCAGCGCGGCCAGGACGGCGTCGGCCCGCGCCCCGCCCGCGTACACCAGCAGGCCGTCGTCGGGGACGGCGCCGTTCGGGCCGACCGTGGAGACCTCCGCCGCACCGGCCGACCGCAGGACCTCCCGCAGCGCCTCCAGGGAGTGCCGGTCGGCCTCGCGGGCGGCGACCACGGTGACCCGGGGGGTCACGGTGACCTCGCCGCCGCGGCGCTGCGCCGACTGCGGACGCGGCCACACCCGCGCCGTCGACGGGGAGTCGCCCTCCTCCACGCCCCCGGCCCCCTCCCCGGGGCCCGGTGGGTCCGAGGCCTCCCGGGCGCCCGTGGAGACCGGATCGGGGACGGCCGAGGCGGACCGGGCGCCGACGGGGGCCGCCGCAGCCCCGGAGGGGGCGCCGAACACGCTGCCGATGACAGCGGCCACCAGGGCCGCCGCGCCCGCCGCCCTGGGCCTGCTCCGCCGCGACTGCACGTACATCTCCTCCGACTGGCTCAAGTACCGCACGCGCGTAGGTCCGAAAGCCCATCACCTGCCCGGCGGGGTGTCAACGACGGTGGATGATATGGCCGTTTTGCCCACCGGGACGGATGCGGCGCACCGGCCGAAAACACCCCGGGAGCCGCCGCGGCCGCCGTACCGCGCCCATGACCCCCGCGGGATCCTGGACGGGGCCTACAGTGGGCGGCGTGGGCGACGAACTTCACCGGATGACGATGCTCCAGCAGGCCGCCGCGATCCGCTCGGGCGACCTCTCCCCGGTCGAGCTGGCCGAGCACTACCTGCGCCGCATCGAGAGGTACGACGACGACCTCGGCGCGTACGTGACCGTCACCGCCGACCGGGCGATGGACGACGCCCGCCGCGCGCAGGAACTCCTGGCCGGCGCGGCGCGGCACGGCGCCCGGGGCGCCGACCGCGGGCTGCCGCCGCTGCTCGGGGTGCCGGTGCCGATCAAGGACCTCACCCCTGTGCCCGGAGTGCGCTTCACCGCCGGCTCCGCCGTCCTGGCCCGCAACGTCGCGCGCCCGGACACCGAGACCCGCGTCGGGCAGCTGCTGCGCGAGGCCGGCACCGTGCTGCTGGGCAAGACCAACACCCCCGAGTTCGGCCTCCCCGCCTACACGGAGAGCGCGGTCGCCCCGCCGGCCCGCACCCCGTACGACACCACCCGCGGAGCGGGCGGCTCCAGCGGCGGCGCGGCGGCGGCCGTCGCCGCCGGCCTGGCCCCGGCCGCGCACGGCAGCGACGGCGGCGGCTCGATCCGCATCCCGGCCTCCTGCTGCGGCGTCGTCGGCCTCAAGCCGAGCCGCGGGCGGGTCAGCCCCGGCCCCTACGGCGACGTCAGCGGCCTGGCGGTCAACGGGCCCATCGCCCGCACCGTCCGCGACGCCGCCGCGCTGCTGGACGTCATGGCCGCGCCCACCCCCGGCGACCCGTTCCCCCTGCCGCCGCCCGAGACCTCCTTCCTGTCCTGGTGCGACAGCGAGCCGCGCGGCCTGCGCATCGCCCGCTGGGCCGACCCCGACCCGCCCGGCGTCACCGTCGACCCGCAGGTCCTGGCCGCCTACGAGAAGACCTCGGAACTGCTGGAACGGCTGGGCCACACCGTGGTCGACGTCCCCCAGCCGCTGGGCCCGCACGACCGCGACGCCTTCACCCCGGTCTGGGCGGCACTGGCCGCCCTCGTCCCGGTCCCCGACGGGCTCGAGGGCGAGCTGCAGCCCCTCAGCCGCTGGCTGCGCGAGCAGGGCCGGGCCGTCACCGGCGTCGGGTACGCCCGGGCCCTGGACGCCATGCAGCGGGCGGGCCGCAGGCTGGGCGCCGCCGTCGCCGGGTACGACGCCGTGCTCACCCCCACCCTCGCGCAGCTCCCGCAGCCCGTCGGAGCACTGCGCGACGACGCGGACCCGGCGGCCGACTTCGCCGCGCAGATCGCCTTCACCCCCTTCACCGCGCCGTGGAACATCGCCGGCCACCCGGCGGTCTCGCTCCCGCTGCACCGGTCCGCGGAGGGCCTGCCGATCGGCATGATGCTGGCCGCGCAGCCCGGCGGCGAGGGGGTGCTCCTCCAGTTGGCCGCCCAGCTGGAGACCGCCCTGCCGTGGAGCGACCACCGGCCGCCGCAAACGTGAGTCGCGTCACGGGACGGGTCCGATCGTGGCTGCCCCCGCACCTGCGTGGGTAGGAATGGTGCGTTCACACGACGTCGAGCCCTACGGAGACCCCGAAGTGGCCGTTCCCGCCGACCTACTGGTGTCCGCTCTGTCCAACACGCCGGAAATCCCGGAGAGTCGCCGGCCGTGCGACTACGGTGACGAAGTGGACTCCTCGCACGGCTCCCCCGAGCCGCCCCTGACCTCGGAGCCCGCGTTCGCCGAGGACACCCCGCTCACCAGCGAGGCGCCGCTGGCGGACGAGGTCCCCCTGACCAGTGAGCCGCCCGCCGTCGGCCGGATGCACGCCGACGAGTCCTGGAGCGAGGAACTCACCGAGCCGATGGAGCACACGGAGCCGACGGAGGTCTGATGACCCGACCCGACGGGGGAACGCACGGGGGGACGCACGGAGGACGGGGCGCGGCGGCGGGCGGGGGCTGCGGTCCCGCCCTGGCCGAACTGGCCGCCCGCCACGGCGTGGACACCCGGTTCCGGCCCTTCCCGGACCGGCCGGCGGGCGTCCCCCCGGAGACGGTGGTCGCGGTCCTCGGCGCCCTGGGCGTCGACGCGACCACACCCGGCGCGGTCCGGGCCGCCCTCGCCCGCCACGACGAGCAGGCCGCCGAACGCCTGCTGCCGCCCTGCGCCGTCGCACGGACCGGCACGGGCGCCCGCGGCCGCCCGCCGGTGCCCCCGGGCACCGCCCTGCACGTCACCCTCGAGGACGGCACCTCCCGCGAGTGGGACGGCACCGACGGGCTGCCGCCCGGCCGCCACCGCCTGACCGCCCGCGCCCCCGACGGCCGCACCGACACCGCCCCCCTGATCGTCGCCCCGCCCCGGCTGCCCGGGCCCCCGCGGCGCGGACACGGCCTGATGGTGCAGCTGTACTCGCTGCTGTCGCAGCGCTCCTGGGGCATGGGCGACCTCGGCGACCTGGCCGACCTGGCCTCCTGGGCCGGCCGCCGCCTGGGCTCGGACTTCCTCCAGATCAACCCGCTGCACGCGGCCGTGCCCGCCGCCGGCGGGGCCCCCACCGACCCCTCCCCCTACCGGCCCTCCTCCCGCCGCTTCGCCGACCCGGTCCACCTGCGCGTCGAGGACGTCCCCGAGTTCGCCCTGCTGCGCGGCACCGACCGCGAGCGCGCCGGGGCGCTGCTGGAGCGGGCCGACAACCTGCGCGAGTCCGTGCTGCGCAAGGGCGCGCTCATCGACCGCGACGCGGTGTGGGCGCTGAAGCGGGAAGCCCTCCACCTGCTGCGCCGCGTCCCCCTCGGCCCCGGCCGCACCGCCGAGTACCTCGACTTCCTCGCCGAGCAGGGCCGGTCCCTGGACGACCACGCCACCTGGTGCGCACTCGCCGAGGCCCACGGCCCCGACTGGCGCACCTGGCCGGCCGGCCTGCGCGACCCCCGCTCCGGGCAGACCGCCCGCGCCCGTCAGGAACGCCGCGAGGAGGTCGACTTCCACCGCTGGCTGGCCTGGCTCGTCCACGGCCAGCTGGTCGCGGCACAGCGCACCGCCCGGCAGGCCGGCATGGCCGTCGGCATCGTCCACGACCTGGCGGTGGGCGTGCACCCGCACGGCTCCGACGCATGGGCGCTCCAGGACGAACTGGCCGCCGGCATGTCGGTGGGCGCCCCGCCGGACGCCTTCAGCCCCCACGGCCAGGACTGGGGACTGCCGCCCTGGCGGCCCGACGCCCTGGCCGCCCGCGCCTACGCCCCCTACGGCGAGCTGCTGCACAACCTGCTGCGGTACGCCGGCGGCCTGCGCGTCGACCACGTGATGGGGCTGTTCCGCCTGTGGTGGGTGCCCGAGGGCAGGCCGCCGACCGAGGGCGCCTACGTCCGCTACGACGCCGACGCCATGCTGGGCGTCCTCGCCCTGGAGGCCCACCGGGCCGGGGCCGTCGTGGTGGGGGAGGACCTCGGCACGGTCGAGCCCGGAGTGCGCGAGGAACTGGCCGGCCGGGGGATCCTGGGCACCTCCGTGCTCTGGTTCGAACGCGACCACGACGGCGACGGCGCGCCCCTGCCCCCCAGGGCGTGGCGCGACGACTGCCTGGCCACCGCGACCACCCACGACCTGCCCAGCACCGCGGCCCGCCTGACCGGCGAGCACGTCGGCCTGCGGCACCGCCTCGGCCTGCTGGCCCGGCCCCTGGCGGAGGAGCAGGAGGAGGCCGCCGCCGAGGTCGCCGAGTGGATCACCGTCCTGGAACGGCTGGGGCTGCTGCCCGAGGGGCGGGCCGGGGACGAGGAGGAGGTGGTGCGGGCCGTGCACCGGTTCCTCCTGCGCACCCCGGCGCGGATGGTCGGCGTCTGGCTGCCGGACGCGGTCGGCGACCGCCGCCCGCAGAACCTCCCCGGCACCTGGGACCAGTACCCCAACTGGCGGCTGCCGGTCGCCGACGCGCAGGGCCGCCCGGTCACCCTGGAACAGCTCGCCGCCTCCCCCCGGCTGCAGGCCCTGGCCGACGAACTGCGCCGATTGCCCACCGGCACGCCCCACTGACCGGCGGGGCCGGCTGACCGGCGGGGCCGGACCCGATCCGTCCGGCCCCGCCGGCCGTCACCCGCCCCGCCCTCCCGCGGGGGCGCCGGGGCAGCATCCCTCCCGACACGGGTACCCCGGTCGCGCGCGCCGCGGAGGCGTTCGCTACGTTAAAGGCGTGGTCAACAAGAACGCCCTGCGAGCAGGCACCGTCTCCGCTGCCGCGACGCTGATGCTGCTGATGTCGTCCCCCGCGTTCGCGCTCATGCGCGACGACGGCGACGACCCGGGTCCGGGCCTGAGCGCCGTCGAGACGCTCGGCCTCTACGTCGTGGCGCCGATCGTGGCCTTCCTGGTCATCACCGGCCTCGTGATGGTCACCAGCAAGTCCGACAAGGCCGTGAAGACCGGCAAGTAGGGCCCCGGCCCCACCGGCCGGCGTCCTCCGCCGGCCGACGGAGGCTGCGTCCTGCCCGGAAGCGCCCCCGGTGCCCCGAAGCGCCGAGGGGCGCTCTGTCATGCCCGTCCCCGGGTATCAGCCAGCCCCGCGCCCGGTGCCCTGCCCGCCCGGCGTCAGTCCAGCCGGAGCTCCCGGTGCGCGGTCCCGCAGGCAGTAGGAGCCGGAGGACTCCGCCTCCACCGCGACCGGCATCTCCTTCGTGCCGCCGACCGTGCGCACCAAGTCGTCCCCGCCCGTGTTCTGCGGCCCGTTCAGTTCCGGTACGTGACGGCGAACCCGTACGCCCAACCGTCCGGCTTCCGGTGCAGTTCGCCGACGGTCACCTCGAATCCGTCCTCGTACCGCGCAGTGCCGCCGGGGCCCGACGGGTCGTATGCGCTTCCGTGGCCTTCTCCGACCTGCCGTCCGTGTCCAGCTCCTTCTCGAACTCGGACAGATCCCGCATGCCCGGCCCCACCGGTCCGGCGAAGACGGTTGGCGCTGCCGTGCAACCGATGCGGGCGTACGTGGGTGGTTGTAGGGCTGCTTGGGACGGGGCGTCGGGGTTGTGAGGCGTGTCCTTCTCAGGGCTGGTCGGTTGGTCGTGGGGGAGGCCGTGCGAGGAAGTGCGGTCCGGGAACGACGGAGGTGCAGGCCGGTGGCTGGTGCGGGGCGACCTGATCAACCGGAGGGGGACGGCTCGGGGGCCTTCCTGAGGTGTTTCGGCAGGCAGGTGAAGCTCTTCCGGGAGCGGGCAGGGTGGACGCAGGCGCAGTTGGGTGCGCGGATGGGCTACGGGGAGGACATGGTCGCGGCGGTGGAACAGGCCCGCCGCATCCCGAAGCCGGAGTTCGTAGACCGTGCGGACGAGGCCCTTGCCGCCGAAGGTGTGTTGTCCGCGATGAAGGAGGAGGTGGCGCGGGCCCGCTATCCGGCGTTCTTCCGGGACTACGCACGGCTTGAGACGGAGGCGGTGGAGGTGCACGCATACGCCGGCCAAGCTGTGCCTGGTCTTCTGCAGACGGAGGAGTACGCACGAGCGGTCTTCCAGATGTGGCGTCCTCAGCTGGACGAGGAGACGGTCGAGCAGCGGGTGGCTGCTCGTATGGCTCGCCAGGAACTCTTCTCCCGAAGAGCGGCACCGTCCCTGAGCTTCGTGATCGAAGAGGTTGTTCTGAAGCGTCCCTTCGGCGGGAAGCATGTCCTGCAGGGCCAACTGGAACAGCTACTGCTGGCCGGCCGACGTCGCAACGTGGAGATTCAGGTCATGCCCACGGACCGGGAGGACAACGCTGGGGTGGACGGACCGTTCACCCTGGTGACTCCCGGCGACGGGGAGCAGCTTGCATACCTCGAAGGGCAAGGACGTAGCACTCTGGTCACGAGGCGAGCGGAAGTCCGCGGGATTGCGCTCCGATATGGAATCATCCGGGCACAGGCTCTCACCCCTCGGGAGTCTCTCGTCCTCATCGAGAAGTTGCTGGGAGAGCGATGAACATCGAGGAGCCCGTAGCCCGTGGGGCGGAGCCGGCCTGGTTCAAGAGCAGCTACAGCGGTGGCGCGGGTGGTGAGTGCGTCGAGGTGGCTGCCGGTCGCGGTGTCGTCCGTGTCCGGGACTCGAAGGACACGGCGGGGCCGGTGCTCGCCTTCTCTCCCGAAGAGTGGGCAGCATTCGTGGAGTTCGCCGCACGGGGCTGAACAACCACCGAGCGACGGGTCGGTACCGGTGGTCGGCCGGTACTGGAGGAGGGCTTCGTAGCGAAGTGATGTGCTCTGCCGCGCGTCGCCCCCGCCCGTCTTGGTGCCTTTGGGGCACAAGCCGGTCAAACCGCGAACCAGGTCAACGGCCACGCCCGTTAGCATGCCCGCTCCAGGGAGCCCCTGATGTCTGCCACGGCGACGGCCTGTTTAGCCTTGACGACCCCTACTGCGGGGATCGGAATACCTCACCGCACCTGAGGCAGCCGTGTTCGCCACGTGGCTGCGCAGCGCAGTCCTGGACCCTGCCGCGCCGGTCGAATACGCCGTCGAACAGGCGCTGCAGACAGAAGAGATCGAACAACCCTGGCAGCGCCTGCCGAGCACGCCCGGACAGATCCACGGCGTCCTGACCGGTTTTGTCCAGGCGATCCTGGACCGAAGAGCTCTGAAGATCCCGGACAGGGGCCCGATGAGGTTGTCCTCGGTGTGCTTCTGTGCGCCCGGGGGGCCTGAGCGGGGAGTCCAGCACCGCGGTGCAGCCGATGCAGGCCCATCGTCTCGTCCGGGCGGTGTCGGTGAGCTGGAATTCGCCTGCCCACATGCGGGCCGACGCCGGGAAGGCGGTTCCGGCTCTCCTGGGCGTTGTTGCCTGCACCCACCTGAGTGCTCCGGCCGCCAGCGGACCGCCGCCGGCCGGAGACCTGGAACCAGGCGCTTCCAGGTCGGCACTCAACGGCAGGAACCGCTCCGCCGGCCATGCAGCACCGGCTAGGGTGAGTGGCCGTTGATACCAGTGGTGCCGATGTTCAACGGGGGTTGACATGACGGACGGTACGAAGGTCACCGCATCCTCGCTCCGCTCCGCGGCTGCGGTGGGGACCGATCTGAAGCAGAGCGTGCAGACCGGGATCCAGGAGCTGGACGCCGTGCAGGAATCCGTACCCGGGCACACCCGGGGCTTCGCCTTCGCAACTGCGCTGAGCACCGTGCACACCTCCTGGAAGAACCGCTTGGGGGACGTCCGGGACGAGTGCGGTGCGGTTGCCCGGGCACTGCGCTCCTCGGCGGACAACTACGAGGAGAACGAGGAACAGACCAAGTCCTCGTTCACACCGTCGTCCACCGGTCGCCCCGCCGTTGCCTCCCCGTTCGGGTGATGCGGTCGTGGTGACCATGCGACAGTTACAGGACCTCAACCTCTCCTCGGTGGACAAGGCGGCCGACGAATGGGGCCGCATGATGGCCCGTCTGGGAGCCGGCCAGGACCGGGTGGACCGCGAGATGTCGGCGAAGCTGCGCAACGCCTGGGGCGGTACGGCCGCCAAGACGGCCATGGACCGGCTGGACCGACTGAGCCAGAACTTCCAGTACGGCTACCAGGAGTCCGGTTACGTCCGCACGCTGCTCAACGGCTGCGCCGATGAACTGCGAGTGCAGCAGAAGAATCTCAAAGCGGCTCTGGAAGAGGCCGAGAGCCACAAGTTCACGGTGGACGACACCGGAAAGGTGACCTACCCTCCGATCCCGGAGGAAGAGATCCCCATGCAGCTGGGCACGCCGGACGACGGCCCCGCATGGCAGCACCCGACCCAGGTCCGGGCCCAGGACATCGCCGACCGCATCGCGAAGGCCGTCACCAAGGCCACCGAGATCGACCAGCGGTACGGTACCTCGCTCAAGCAGCTCACCACCGACGACGGTCTGAAGATCAGCGCCGCGACGTGGGCGGACGTGGCCAAGGACCGCAAAGCCATCGGCAAGGACACCGAGGCGGCGCTGGACCTCGCCGGCATTCCCTCGGGCAGCACCCCGGCGCAGAACGCCGCCTGGTGGAAGGGGCTGTCGAAGGAGGACCAGCAGCAGTACCTCGCCCTCCACCCCGAGCGCATCGGCGCCCTCGACGGGCTTCCCTCGGCCGTCCGGGACGACGCGAACCGCGTGGTGCTCCGCACCAGCCGCGGCGAGCTGGAGATGAAGATCGCCGAGCTGAAGAAGAACGAGCCGAAGCAGGAGTTCTACGACGACTGGTGGGTGGTCGGCAGCAACACCGAGCACGACAAGTGGCAGAAGGAACTCGACGAGCTCGAGGGAAAGCGTGACGGGGCCGCGGCAGTCCAGAAGCGCCTCGACCACGCGGGCACGGACGGTCTGCCGGACGCGTACCTTCTGGGCTTCGACACCGACAAGCTGGGCCACGCCGTAGTGGCCAACGGCAACCCCGACACGGCCGACCACACGGCCGTCTTCGTCCCCGGAACCGGGTCCAACCTCGCGGGTGCGGACGGGGACATGAAGCGGATGGCCGACCTGTGGCGGGAGAGCAGCGAGAAGGCGCCCGGACAACAGGTCTCCACCATCACCTGGATCGGCTACGACGCACCGCAGAGCATCGTCCCGGAAGCGATGGACAGGTCCTACGCCGTCGACGGGGCTCCGCGCCTGAACGGGTTTCTCGACGGACTGCAGACGGCACAGGGCGGACCGGATGCGAGCCACACCACGGTCATCGGGCACAGCTACGGCAGCACGACAGTGGGAGCCGCCTCCATGCACGGCGACTTGCCCGCGGACGACATCATCGCAGTGGGAAGCCCCGGCATGCTGGTCGGCGAGGCTGACCAGCTCGACGTGGGTGGGGAACACGTATGGTCCCAGAAGGCCCCGTTGCTGAACGACCAGGTGGCCCTGGGCGGAAAGATCGCCGGCCACGGCGGCCTCGGACCGGACCATGATCTCTGGGACGTCCCCATCGGCAATGTTCCGTCGGACGAGGCGTTCGGAGCCAACAGGATGGCTACCGATTCCCCTGACCACAGCAGCTACTGGGAGCCTGAATCCGTGAGTCTGGAGAATCAGGCGTGGGTGGTTACCGGAAGGTACGACGAGGTGACCGATGGCTGACCGGGTGAGGAAGGCGCGTGCTCCAGGGCGGTTTGGTGGCGCGCTGGTGGGCCTGGTGATTTTGGCGTTGTGCGTGATGGGGTGCGGGAAGATGGACGAACTCGGTTACGAGCCAGAGGTGCGTGATGTCGATGTGGCCCGGCGAGACATCAAGGAGGTGTCGAGCCGGATCCTGGACGCGGTGGCGGTCAAGGGTGGAAAGGTGTCGCCCGCCGGGGCCGGGGTGTCGATCTGCGAGCCGGACCCGGAGCATCTCTACGTGATGCGACACCCGTGGTCGGTGTCCGGGGTGCCGAATGCTGAATTGGAGCGTGGGATGGAGAACCTGCGCGAGCGGCTCCCGGGACTGGGCTGGAAGATCACCGAGTACGGGAGAAACAACAGCAAGGCCAGGAGCCTGCAGATCCGCGCGGAGCATACTGAGAAGCCGTACAAAGTGTCGATCACCTGGGCGAGAGGCGAGAGCGGTGGGGAGCCGTTGATCAGTGTCAGCGTGACCTCGTCGGTGTGTTTTCGTGCCCCCGAGGGGACGGATCTGAGCGGGGAGTACTGATCGGCGGCCCCGGAGTGTCCTGCCACGGGGCTGCTCTGGTCCGACGGGGACGGGGACGGGCCCCCGCCGCGGGTGCGGCGGGGGCCCGTCGGGTGGTGCGGGTGGTGCGGGGGCGGGTCAGCGGTCCGCGGCGGCGCGGTCGGCGGCCCGGGCGTTGAGGGCGCGGGCCACGCCGGCGCGGGACTCGACGACCAGGCGGCGCAGGGCCGGGGCCGGGTCGGCGGAGGCCAGCCAGGCGTCCGTGGCGTCCAGGGTCTCCTGGGAGACCTGGATCGCCGGGTAGAGGCCGACCACGATCTGCTGCGCCATCTCGTGGCTGCGGGTCTCCCACACGCGCTTGACGGCGTCGAAGTACTTCGCCGTGTAGGGCGCCAGCAGTTCGCGCTGGTCGGTCTGGACGAAGCCGCTGATGACGGCCTCCTGCACGGCGTTGGGCAGCTTGTCGTCCTCGACGACGGACGCCCACGCCTCCGCCTTGGCCTGCTCGGTCGGGCGGGCGGCGGTCGCGGTGGCGGCGTGCTGCTCGCCGGCCGAGGTGGCGTCGCGGGCCAGCTCGGCGTCGATCTCGGGCTTGCCGGCCCGGCCGACGGCGGCCAGGCGCTGCAGGAACGCCCAGCGCAGGTCGGTGTCGACGGCCAGGCCGGGGACGGTCTGCGAGCCGTCGAGCAGGCCGGCGAGCAGGTCCAGCTGCTCGTCGGTGCGGGCCGCGGCGGCGAACGCCCGGGCCCAGGCCAGCTGGTGGTCGCTGCCGGGCTCGGCGGCCCGCAGGTGCTCCAGGGCGGCGGCGGTCCAGCGGGCCAGGCCCTCCTCGCGCCACTGCGGGTCGGCGTACAGGTCGAGGGCGAGCTTCACCTGGCGGTGCAGGGACTGCACCACGCCGATGTCGCTCTCGCGGCCGATGCCCTTGAGGACCAGTTCCAGGTAGTCGCGGGTGGCCAGTTCGCCGTCGCGGGTCATGTCCCAGGCGGAGGCCCAGCACAGGGCGCGCGGCAGCGACTCGGTGAAGTCGCCCAGGTGCTCGGTGACGGTGGCCAGCGACTGTTCGTCCAGGCGGACCTTGGCGTAGGACAGGTCGTCGTCGTTGAGCAGGATCACGGCGGGGCGGGGCTTCCCGGCCAGCCGGGGGACGTCGGTGGAGGCGCCGTCGACGTCCAGCTCGATCCGGTCGGTGCGCACCAGCTTCCCGGAGCCGTCCAGGTCGTAGGTGCCGATCGCGATGCGGTGCGGGCGCAGCACGGGTTCGCCCTTGGCGCCCTCGGGCAGGGCCGGGGCCTCCTGGAGGACGGCGAAGGAGGCGATGGTGCCGTCGTCGGCGAGCTCGATGCGCGGGCGCAGGACGTTGATGCCGGCGGTCTCCAGCCACGCCTTCGACCAGGCCTTCAGGTCCCGGCCGCTGGTCTCCTCCAGGGCGCCGAGCAGGTCGGACAGGCGGGTGTTGGACCAGGCGTGGCGCTTGAAGTAGGCCTGCACGCCGCGGAAGAACTCCTCCTCGCCGACGTAGGCCACCAGCTGCTTGAGGACGGAGGCGCCCTTGGCGTAGGTGATGCCGTCGAAGTTGACCAGGACGTCGTCCAGGTCCTTGATCTCGGCCATGATCGGGTGGGTGGACGGCAGCTGGTCCTGCCGGTACGCCCAGGTCTTCATGGAGTTGGCGAAGGTGGTCCAGGCGTGCGGCCAGCGGCTGCCGGGGGCGGCGGCCTGGCAGGCGATGGAGGTGAAGGTGGCGAACGACTCGTTCAGCCACAGGTCGTTCCACCACTCCATGGTGACCAGGTCGCCGAACCACATGTGGGCCAGCTCGTGGAGGATGGTCTCGGCGCGCGTCTCGTAGGCGGCGTCGGTCACCTTGGAGCGGAAGACGTACTGGTCGCGGATGGTGACGGCGCCCGCGTTCTCCATCGCGCCGGCGTTGAACTCCGGCACGAACAGCTGGTCGTACTTGGCGAACGGGTACGGGTGGTCGAACTTCTCCTCGAACCAGTCGAAGCCCTGCCGGGTGACCTCGAAGACCGCGTCGGCGTCCAGGTGCTCGGCCAGCGACGGGCGGCAGTAGATGCCCAGCGGCACGCTGCGGCCCTCGCCCTCCCAGGTGCTGTGCACCGAGTGGTACGGGCCGGCGATCAGCGCGGTGATGTAGGTGGAGATCCGCGGCGTCGGCTCGAAGCGCCACACCCCGTCCTCGGTCTGCGGGGTGGGGGAGTTGGAGATCACCGTCCAGCCCTCGGGGGCCTTGACGGTGAAGGCGAAGGTGGCCTTGAGGTCGGGCTGCTCGAACGAGGCGAACACCCGGCGGGCGTCCGGCACCTCGAACTGGGTGTACAGGTAGGCCTGCTGGTCGACCGGGTCGACGAAGCGGTGCAGGCCCTCCCCGGTGTTGGTGTAGGCGCAGGTGGCGACGACCTTCAGCTCGTTGTGCGCGGCCAGGTCCGGCAGGGCGATCCGGCTGTCGGCGAAGACCTCCGCCGGGTCCAGTGCGGTGCCGTTGAGCACCACCTCCTGCACCGAGGGGGCCACCAGGTCGATGAAGGACGACGTGCCCGGCTCGGAGCAGTCGAAGCGCACCACGGTCGTGGAGGGGAAGGTGCCCCCCTCCTGGGCGCCGCTGATGTCCAGGTCGATCTCGTAGGAGTCGACGGTGAGCAGGCGGGCCCGCTGCTGCGCCTCTTCACGGGTGAGGTTCGTGCCAGGCACGGTAGGCAACTCCTTATGCGTAATGCGTAGGACTGTCCGCCATCCTGCCACCGGGGGTGGCCGTGCGGCAGGACGGCGACGGGGCGGACACCCTTGGGTAGGGGGTGTCCGCCCCGTATCAATCAGCTGCTGGGGGGCAGCTGAAGCGGGTCAGCCGGTGTTCAGCCGGTGGTTCCCGTGATCACCACGGAGCCGGAGCCCACGAGGGTGCCGCGGGAGTTCAGCAGCTTGACCTCGCCGAAGAACCGGCGTCCCTCGGGCGCGGCGGCGGCCGGGACGACCTCCGCGGTGACCGTGGCGGTCGCGCCGTTGGCCAGGGTGATCTGCTTGCCCTCGTCGACCTTCACGGAGCCCAGGCCGGCCGAGTAGTACACGTCGCGGTAGTCGTACTCGGTGGTGCCGGCCGGGACGGAGTAGCCGTCGACGGTGACGGTGTAGGTGCCCGCCGCCGGGTTGGCGATGCTCACCGACTCCTCGGAGTCGCCGTCCGCGGAGGAGGCGACGACCTTGCCGTTCAGCGAGACCGACAGGTCCAGGTCGGCGCCGGTGTCGGCGGTGGAGCCGATGGCCACGTCCAGGCGGGAGACGCCCTCGCCCACGACGATCTCGGTGGTCTTCTCCTCGCCGTTGGCGATGGTGGGACGACCGGTGAACGCCGAGCCCAGGGAGCCGCCGGCCAGCTTGCCGTCGACTGCGGCGAAGCCGTTGGTGACGGTCCACTCCACCGGGGTGGCCTTGCCGACCTCGGCGTCGGGCACGGTCTTCACGGCCGGGTCGAAGGTGGCGCCGAGCGCGGTCGCGGTGACCGTGTACGGGTTCTCCAGCAGGCCGGAGGTGCGGCGCGACTCGACCTCGATCTCCCACACGCCCGGCATCGGGTCGGTGTAGGAGCGCAGGTCGGGGCGGCACTTGTTGTTCGGGTTGGTGTAGTTCGGGTAGCAGTTGATCGTCGACGTCGGGTCGACCGGCACCCCGTACGGGTTGAGCGCGATGAAGCGGGTCTGGCTCTTGGGGAGCAGGCCGTTCATCTGGATCTCGAGGGACTTGGCGCCCTCGGGGACCGTCACGAAGTACGAGTCGGTGCCGTTGCGCTCGGTGACGCCCTTCTCGGTGGTGGAGAAGGACGGCGCGGCGAGGTCCTTGGCGACGACCGCGGTGGCCATGACCTGCTTGTCGACGCCGCGGGTGGCGGGGTCGTCGACGTTGATCAGGGCGCTGTGCACGCCGTAGTCGGCCTTGGCGGTGACCTTGATCTTCACCGGCTGGTTCAGCGGCAGGGCGACGCTGCTGGCGCCGAGCTTGAAGGCGCCGTCGCCGTTGGCCAGGCTCAGGTAGTGCGTGACCGCCTTGTCCGGGCCGGAGGTGCGGGTCACGGTGACCGTGTAGGTCTTGGCCTTGTTGGCCTTCAGGCCGCCGCGGTCGTACAGGCCGGCGCCGGTGTGCGGGGTGGCCAGGAACTGGGACAGCGCGGTGTTCACCGGGGCGGAGACGCTGTAGGTGCGGTCGGAGACCGAGCCCTTCTTCAGCAGCTTCCAGGCCTTGACGATGTTCATCAGGCCGGCGCCCTGCTCGTGCGCCTGGTAGTTGTCGATCTCCTCGGCGGTGCTCACCAGGGCGGTGCGCAGGGTGGCCGGGGTGAGCGCCACCTTCTCGGCCTTGGCGGCGGAGATCAGCAGCGCGGCGGCGCCGGCGGCCTGCGGGGAGGCCATCGAGGTGCCCTGCAGCATGCCGTAGCCGGCGGGCAGGGAGTACCCGGCCTCGGCGACCGGCTGGCCCGGCTGCCAGGTCGGCACGGTGTTGATCGAGGCGCCCGGGGCGGCGAGCACCGGGGTGGCGCCGCCGTCCTCGCGCGGACCGCGCGAGGAGAACGGGAACATCGAGTACTCCTCGGAGACGGCGGAGCCGTAGTTGGCCGCCCAGGTCTCCTTGGAGACCGACGCGCCGACGCTGATGACCTTGTCGGCCAGCGAGGGGTCGCCGATGGTGTTGGTGCCCGGGCCGCTGTTGCCGGCCGAGATGACCAGCTGCACGCCGTACTTGTCGATCAGGCGGGTGTACAGCTGGGCGCGGGCGTTGTTGCCGTCGTTGAGCGCCGGCAGGCCGCCGATCGACATGTTGACGATGTCGACGCCGCGGTTGGCGACGAGGTCGATCATGCCCTCGGTCAGCGCGGTGGAGGTGCAGCCGCCGGACCAGGTGCAGGCGCGGGAGGAGACCAGCTTGGCGCCGGGGGCGGCGCCGTTCATCCCGCCGCCGAACAGGCCGTTGGCGGCGGTGATGCCGGCCACGTGCGAGCCGTGCGAGCCCTCGACGACGCCGATGTTGACGAAGTCGACCTTCTTGCCGACCCAGTCCCCGCCGTAGGGGTCCATCGGCACGTTCTTGCGGACCTCGACGACGAACGGGATCGACTCGGCGATGTCCGTCGACGGGTCGTCGGTGCCGAAGTGGCCGATCTGGAAGCCGTCCTTGTACGGCTTCATGGCCGGTTCCTCGGCCAGGTCGCCGTCGTCGTCCAGGTCGACGCGCACCGTGCCGGCCGCGGCGTCGTACAGCAGCGCCCAGCTGTCGGTGGTGTCGCCGTCGCGGTTGAGGTCGCCCTCCATCTCGCCGCCGAGGGTGGCGCTCTCCCGGAACAGGCTGACCGAGTAGTCGCCCTCGGGGGCGGTGTACTCGCGCTTGTTGAAGGTGAAGGTGCCGCCCTTGACGGAGTTGACCATCGGGCGCCAGGTGCCGTCGCCGTCGACGATCGGGTCGGTGGCGGTCACCCAGTCGACGATCTTGCGCTCGCCGGTGGTGGTCTTCTGCAGCGCCGGGTGGCCCAGGTCGACACCGGAGTCCAGGATGCCGATGGTCACGCCGCGGCCGTCGGCCTTCGGGTGGTCCTCGACGAAGTCCACCGCGCCGGTCTCGAAGGACGGCTGGTAGGGGTTCTCCGCCGGGGTGTCCTTGCCCGGCGCGGCGTACTCGCCGGCGCTCGCGGAGGTCTTGGCGTCCTTGGCCCGGTCGGCGGCCGGGTCCGGGTCCGGGAGCTCGATCTCCTCGTTGAGGTCGATCGCGGACACCGACTTGTTCTTGACCGCTGCGGCGATCGCCTTGTCGGCCTTGCCGGTGGCGACGGTCACGCGGACGTAGCCGAGGTCGTTGTCGACCTTGCCGACGCTGGCGCCGGAGAGGGCGTCCAGCTCACCGGCGACGGACTTCGCGGCGCCCTTGTCGGTGGCGACCATGAAGGTGACGTGCTTGTCGCCGTTCTCCTTGGCCTCGGCCAGGAGGTCGGCGTCGTGCTGGCCGAGCTTGTCCTCGGCGGCGGCCTTGACCGGGCCGTCCTGCGGTGCCTCCTGGGCCGGCGCGGCGAACGCGACCGCGATCCCGGAGGTGGTCAGCGCGGCGACCATGCCGGCTGCGAGCGCGACGCGGGCGGTGCGTCTGCGCGAGGGTATGGACTCTGTCATGGGCATCCTGTTCAAGCTGCGCCCGGAAACGGCGCGTGGACCCGGATGACGCATCAGATTTGTGGATGTGAGGGGGGTTTGGGGAGGGATACGGGTGGCGTAATGCGGCCATGGCACGAACACGCCACCTTGCAAAGGGGTTATACCGACCCGTTCGGGGCATCAGGAGCGTCCGGCGGGCGGGTCCGTGTCTCGTATTCCGGGACGCCGCGGGCGGCCGGCCGCGCGGGTGCGGGCCGGCCGCCCGCGGCATGCGGACACGCCGGGGTCAGCGCGCCGGGGTCCGGGGACGCACTTCCTCCAGCAGGCCCGTCTCGAGGTGCAGCAGGAAGCCCCGCACCGACTCCTTGCGGGGGAGGAAAGGGCTGGAGAGGACGCGGTCGAGGGAGAGGCGGAGGTTCTCCGCGGCGTCGGTGAAGCTCTCCGGGGCCCAGGCGGGCCTGCTGCCGGCGTCCCGCTCGACGCCCTCGAGGAACTCCTCGTCGGTGAAGGTGGCCATGCCGCAGTCGGTGTGGTGGATCAGGACGACCTCCCGGGTGCCCAGAAGCCGCTGGCTGACGGCGAGGGAGCGCACGACGTCGTCGGTGACGATGCCGCCGGCGTTGCGGAAGACGTGCGAGTCGCCCTCGGACAGGCCGAGGAGGCCGTAGACGTTCACCCGCGCGTCCATGCAGGTGACCACGGCGGTGCGCCGGGCCGGCGGCATGGGCAGCAGACCCTGGTGGGAGGCCGCGTAGAGGGCGTTGCGGGCCAGGTAGTCGTCGGTGGCGGTGGGCTGTTCGTGCACGGGGTGTTCACCGTTCCTGGGGAAGGGGGTGCGAGGGGGGTGCCGGGGACAGGAGGGGGTCGGCCTCCAGCCGCGCGCGCAGGGCGGCGTTCTCCTGCTCCAGCTGCTCCAGCCGCAGGCGCAGCGGGGCGACGGCCTCGTTGACCTCTTCGACGCTGTAGCGGGGGAGGATGTGCTGGCGGCAGTTCCAGTCGAAGGCCTCGACAGCGATGACGATCACGCGCTCCGTCGGCACGCGGACCTCCTGCGGGTGCAGGCGCGCCACGAGGTCGCCCGCCTCGGAGGCGTCCACGGCCCGGGCCCGTCCGTAGATCTTCAGCCGCGCCTGCATCGGGTAGTCCATGAGGAGCAGCGAGACGCGGTCGTCGTGGTCGAGGTTGCCGGTGGTGATGTACTGCCGGTTGCCGCGGTAGTCGGCGAAGGCCAGCGTGCCGGGGTCCAGGGCCTGCAGGAACCCCCGCGGCCCCCCGCGGTGCTGGACGTAGGGCCAGCCGGTCTCGCCGGTACTGGCCAGGTAGAAGCTGTCGCGCCCGGCGACGAATTCGAGTTCGCCGGGTCCGAGCCGGTCCGGCTCCGGGGGGCCCTGCTCCATGCGCGCGTAGCTGCTGCGGCTGCGGTGCGTCTCCTGGTGACGGCGGACGGCATCGGTGAAGGCGACCTGGGCGTAGCGGTGAGTCATCGTGGTCCTCGCCGGAGGAGCGGCATGTGCGGTCGGCCGGGGTGCGGGTTCACCACCAGTAGGTGGGGTAGCGGGTGGCGCCGCGGACGCGCCCGACGGCGACCCCGACGGCGCACAGGAGCGCCGAGGCGGCGGCCAGCAGCCCCAGGAAGAGCAGCGGGTCGGGGGACTGGGCCACGACGATCACGGCGGTGGCCGCCGCGGGGGAGTGGGGCGTGCGGGCGAGCATCATCACGCCGAGGGCGAGACCGCCTGCCACGCCGGCGCCCCAGACGGAGCTCCCGGAGACGGCCAGGACGGCGAATCCGGTCAGGGCCGACAGCAGTTGGCCGCCGACGACGCTGCGGGGCTGGGCCAACGGCAGCGCGGGGGCGCCGAAGATCAGCGCGGAACTCGCCGCGAGCGGGGGGATCAGCCAGACCAGACCGGACCACTCGCCCAGGGCCACCAGCAGGACGAGCCCGACGACGGAGCCCGCAGTGGCCAGGGCCACGGTGAGGGCGCGGGGGCGGGCGGGGGCCCGGCTGCTCAGCCGGCCGGAGGCGGGGCTCTCCCCGCCTCCGGCCGGGCCCGCGCCCGTGGCCGCCGGTGCCGCCGGCACGGCGGTGATGGTGCTCGGTGCTGCTGTCACGGAAACCTCCGGGGTGCCGTCAGTGTTAACGGGTGAACCGCTTACTAATCCATTAGATGGGGAGTATGGCATTATCGATCGGAGGGCAACAAGCCGGTTCGAGGGAAAGGCGGCGGCCACGGAGAGGACCAGAGCGCCCGAACCTCCCCTGACCGGGGAGCCGTTGGCGCTGGACCTGGTGAACACCACGTTCGTCCGCGGCGGACTGCGCGGCGGCGTGGTCGACGCGCTGGCCGGCCCGCAGGACCTGGACCGGTGGCTGGAGGCGCACCGGGACGTCCTTCCGGACGGGCTCGCCCGGCGGGCGGTGGCGGTGACCGCGACCGAGCGCCACGTGCGCGAGTTCCACCGGCTGCGCGATGCGCTGCGGGAACTGAGCCGGGCCTGCGTGACCGGGGAGCCCTACACCCGGGAGGCGGCCGGCGTGATCAACGACGCGGTGCCGCTGGCGCTGTACTGGCACGAGCTCGGCCCGGCCTCGGAGGCCGGGCCGGTGGTGCGCTGGGCCGAACCGGACGGGCACCTCGCCGCTCTGGGCGCGGTCGCCGCCTCCGGGGTGGACCTGCTGACCGGCGAGCGGCGTCTCGACGTGCGGGCCTGCGCGGCCCCCGGCTGCATCCTGTACTTCGTCAAGAGCCATCCGCGCCGGGAGTGGTGCACGCCGGGCTGCGGCAACCGGGTGCGGGTGGCACGCCACCAGGGGCGCCTGCGGCCGTGAGAACGCGAGGTCTCCCCGTGCCCGCCGGAAGGGCGGGCACGGGGAGACCTCGCGTGCCGGCGGGGCCGTGCGGTGCGCCCGCCGGCCCCTCGGTCAGCGCAGGGTGTTGGCGAAGACGTAGTCGGCGACCTGGTAGCCCTGGGTCAGCGCCACGTCGTTGTCCATGCGGAAGTGGACGCCGGCGTACATGCGGCTGTCGGCCTTCTCCTGGGCGGCGGCGCTCAGGCTGGCGAAGCTGCGGGTGACGCCGACGGCCTGCGGGTCGTCGGTGGTGCCGGTGAAGCTGATGTCGTCACGGCCGTAGTAGTTCTGCAGCAGGCCCGCCCACGCGCCGGCGATGCCCGAGTGGCCCGAGGCGTAGGTGGGGAAGGACGGCGAGAAGTGGACGCCGGCCGGGGTGGAGGACAGCGGCTTCCAGTCCGGGTCGGCCACCGTCTTGTCGGTGTAGTCGGTGTCACCGAGCTTGATGGCGGTCTCCGGACGCCACAGGTTGGTGTGGTACTTCGACTCCCAGACCGCGATGGCGGCGTCCGCCAGGGTGATGGACATCAGGGCCATCAGCTTGGAGTTCTCGTAAGAGCCGGCGGTGGGACGCAGCTTCTTCTGGATGATCATCGTGTGCTCGTACTGCTGGCCGACCGGCTTGTAGGTGCCGTCGACGTCGTTGGCCCAGAAGCGCGCGATCTGGGTCTGGTCGGCGGTACGGGTCGTGGAGGTCGCGCCGCCGATGGCCTTGATCTCGTTGACCTGCGCGGCGTACTCGTCGCTGGCCAGCAGGTCCTGCATGGAGGAGAAGCCCAGGGGCACACCCGGGCGGAACTGCGAACCGCTCTGCAGGGACCAGGGCTTGACCTTGCCCCAGTTGGCACCGCCGGCGCTCGCGCCGGGGGTGGTCGGCCGCCAGTAGCCGGGCGCGTCGGTGCCGACGTAGGGCGTGGTGTCCGCCGAGCCGTCGTTGGTGCGGGCCGCGATGATGGCGTTGGCGACCTTGGTGCCCAGGTACTTGCCGAAGGACCGGTCCGTGGTGTTGCCGCCGTCGGGCAGGGCCAGCGCCGTGGCGAGCTCGTCGTCGAAGTTCACCCCGGGGAAGGCGTTCGTGAGGGTGCGGTGGGCGGCGTAGTCGAGGCCGCTGTTCAGGGAGCCGTAGGCCTTGTACGCCTCGGGCGCCTTGGTCAGGTAGGGCTTGCCGGTGCCGTAGATGGAGTTGGCCACGTCGTACATGGCGGTGTTGAGCATCGCGCCGCCCCGGGTGAGCGGACCGGGGGTGCCGCCGAACTCGCGGTAGGCGTCGAGGAGCACGTCGTTCCAGTAGTAGACGCGGTCGACCCTCTGCTGGGGCGGGCGGCTCTCCTCGGCGGCGGCGCCCGCGGGTGCGACCGTGGCCAGCGCCCCGACGGCCAGGCCGACCGCCAGGGTCTTGACCGCGGTACGGCGCGCAATGCTTCTGGACATGCGGAAGTCCTCTCAATGGGTGGGACGACGGGCCTTCTCCCTGTGCGGCCACCCGCGGCGTTCCGCGGTGCCGGCCCTTCAGGAGGCCCGGTTGAGGACGCTAACGGTGCTCCGGGCGCCGTCCGGGCCGAGTGATCGATGCCAGTGATCGGCCGCCCTGATGGCCGGAACCGGAACCTCCGCACCCCCCGGACGAACATGATCCGTCTGTGAATTTTTTCTTCGCTCTCGCGGGACCCCGGGTGACCCGAGGGCCATTTCCTCACGTTCGGTCACCGGGGTGGCGCTCCCGATGGCGTGCCACCCGCGCCCGGTTGCCGCAGCCGTCCGAGCACCACACCCGGCGGGGGTGGTTGCGGGAGAAGAACAGCACGCACCCGGGGCCGCGGCAGATCCGCAGCAGGGCGCTGTGGTCCCCGGTCAGCAGGGCGACCAGGCTCCGGGCGATCTGGGCCCGGGCGTCGGTGGCGGTGTCCGTGGTGCGCAGGTGGGCGGCGCGGGGGGCGCTCTCGCCCTCCCAGGCCAGGACCGGCCAGGACCTGGAGAGGGCGCAGGCGCGGTTGACCTGTGCAACGTCCCACGGGTCGGGCGCCGTACGGCCGATCCGCGCCGTGAGCAGCCGCCGGGTCGAGTCGCGCAGCATGCGGGTGTGCAGCAGCTGCTGTTCGCTGGCTCGGATCGGCACGTCCTCGGGGAAGGGGTGGGGGAACAGCCCCCGGCAGCGGCGCAGCCAAGCCTCCAGCGCGGCCGGCGAGGAGAGGCCCTCGACGAGGACGCCCCGGGAGGCGGAGAGGGTGTTGGCGAACTCGACGGGAAGCGGTTCGACGGGGGCGTGGTGATCACTTTGGGTGATCAAATGTTCCGTCACTGACATCTCCTAATGGTTGTTGAGCGCTGCTATCGTGTCGTCCGCTACGCAGGCATGGGGTGGTCTTGACCATGTTGCGAAGCGGGGATGGGCCGGGGGGCAACTGCGGAGGGCGGGGGTCGGAGCGCTGATCGGGCGTGTGCGGGCACGTGTGCGGGCACCCGGAGGAGTCGGTGCGCCCGCCGGCCGGGCGCCCGCGTCCGCCGCGGACGCCCGCCGCGGCCGGGTCGGCCGGGAAGTCTGCTTGAGCCGTCGTGGGGGAGAGTCATATGGATTTTGCCGTCTATCAACTCAGAAGCTTTTGGGAAGTGGCCCGCACCGGGAGTCTGACGAAAAGCGCCAAGAACCTCGGGTACTCCCAGTCGAGCATTACCGCACACGTGAGGTCCCTGGAGTCGAGGGTGGGGGTTCCGCTTTTCTACCGCCTGCCGCACGGTGTTCGCCTCACCGCCGCCGGGGAAACGTTCCAGTCGTATGTGGGTAAGATATTCAACGTCATGGACGAGATGTCCACGGCGCTCAAGAACAACGGTGAGGCGACCGGCCGGGTGGTGGTCGGGGCGACCGCGCTCCTCATGGAGTACGAGATGGAGGGGCTGGTCCGCGAGTGCCGCTACCGCTACCCCCATGTCCAGGTCTCGTTAAAGGTGATGACCTCGAAGGATGTGGAGAAGGCCGTCGCCTCGGGGGGAGTGGACATCGGCCTCACCCTCGCCTGCGGCCAGGGTGAGGCCCCGGCGGGCGTGCTGCGGCAGGCCCTCTTCCCGGTGCCGTTCGTCCCGGTCGGTGCTCCGGGGATGCAGTCCGGACCGGCCCCCCGGACGGTGGAGCGGGTCCTGGTGGTGGACCCCGACTGCGCCTCGCAGGAGGTCCTGCTGCGGCACCTGGCCTCGGTGCAGGAGAGCGTGCCGTCCCTGATGGAGACCGGCTCCACCCGCAGCGCGCTCGGCCTGGCCGGGGCCGGCCTGGGGGTGGCCATGGTCCCCGAGGCGGCGGTCGACGGCGCCGCGGGCCCGGCCGGCCCGGTGGTGCTGGAGGACCTGCCCCGCGCCAGCGTGCACGTCCAGGCGCTGTGGTCGGGTGACGGATGGCTGTCTCCCGCGGTGTCGGCCTTCCTCGACCTGGCGCGCAGGGCCCGGGGCTCGCACGTCCGGCCGCCCCACGGCGAGCGCGGCGCGGCGGACGCGGCGGACGGCGCGGCGGACGCGGCGGACGCCGGGGCGGACGAGGGTGGACAGGGGGTCAGCGGGGCGGCGGCCCCGGTCATGGTCTGACCCGGCCCGGTCGGGTTCGGGCATTTCCGTCGTGGTCCGACCCGTGCTGATACGGTCCGCACCGATCCGGCTGCCGCAGCGGCGCCGGGTGCGGAACCGAGGACGTGCTTTTCGCCGCCGCAGCCGGCCCCGTGTCACCGGGGCCGGCTCCTGTTGTTCTCCAAGAATCCCCTGCCGCTTTGCGGAAGGGGATTCTCCATTTTATCCGGGGCGTTTTGAAGGAACACCCGGAAAGGGGTATCGAAATCTTCGATACCGGAAATCGATGAACTGCCGCGGGGGGATTTCTTTTCGGGCTAGCCTGGTATGCGATTGGTTTCTGCCGGGCCGGCCCGCGGTCTCCCCCGGGCTTTTCGTCCTTTTCCGGCGCTTCTTCGGGGGCGGCCTCCCGCCGATTCCCGTACGAGAGGAAGAAATGTCTGACGTCGAATTCATACCCAACGTCTTCCGCAGTGGCTTCGAACTCACCGACCTCTCGTGGGTCCCCTGGAGCGAGCCGGGACGGGTCGGCGTCGAGCACCATGTCCTGTGGGCGCCGGACGCCGAGCAGAACGAGGACTCCGTCGGGCTGCTGCTGCGCTTCCCGCCCGGCGCCCACGGCGACTTCCACGAGCACCTCGGCTACGAGCTGATGCTCGTCCTCGACGGCGTCCTCGACCACAGCGACGGCCCCTCGTACGCCAAGGGCGACCTGATCGTCGAGGCCCCGGGCACCCGCCACCAGATGTCCAGCGCCACCGGCTGCACCGTGCTGGCCATCCGCACCCGCCCCGCCGCCGCGCGCACCCCCGACCGACCCATCCGGCCCGTCGGCGACGCGGTCCCCGCGCAGGCCTGACCCCCGCGGCCCCGGGGCCCGCTCTTCGCGCCGGAGCCGGAAGTCCCGGGGCCGCGGGCCGGCGCCCGCCCCGCCCCACGTCCCGTACCGCCACGACACGGAAGACACGCATCCCATGTCCGCTGCACCAGCAGTGATCGCTCCCGAACCACTGCCCAGCACCACCGGCCGCCGCCGGGTGCTGGTCTCCAGCGTCTCCTCGGACTCCCACACCTGGAACCTGGTCTTCCTCCAGCTGCTGCTCGAGGAACTCGGCCACACCGTCACCAACATCGGTGCCTGCGTCCCCGACGACCTCCTGATCGCCGAGTGCCGCCGACACCGCCCCGACATGGTGGTCATCAGCAGCGTCAACGGTCACGGGTACCTCGACGGGCGCCGTCTCATCGCCCGCCTGCGCGCCGAGCCCGACCTGGCCGGGATCCCGGTGGTCATCGGCGGCAAGCTCGGCACCCGCGGCGCCGAAGGCGGAAGCCACGCCTCCGAACTGGTCGAGGCCGGCTTCGACGCCGTCTTCGAGGACTCCGCCGGCATCGGCGAGTTCCGCCGCTACCTCGCCGCGCCGCAGACCCCGGCCCTGCACCACGACACCCCGCCGGTGCCGGTCCCGTGAGCGCCGCCGGACTCCCGCAGCCCCGGCCCGCCGGCTCGTTCGCCGACGCGGTCGCCCGTGCCCGTGCCGCGGGGGAGTTGCTCGTCCAGCCCCGCATGGGGTTCCCCACGGTGGAGCAGATGGGCGCCGGCCTCAGGGCCGTCCACGACGCGCGGGCCCGCACCGTGGGCACCATCACCCTGGACAGCTACACCAGGGTCGGCGACCACGGCTCCGCCAGGCGTGCCCTGCAGGCGGGCGAGGACCTCAACGGCTTCCCCATCGTCGCCCACGGCGGACAGGTCACCCGGCGGATGATCGACGACGCCGGGACCGGCGGCTTCGCCGTCCAGGTGCGCCACGGCTCCCCGCTGCCCCTGGGCATCGTCCAGGCCCTGGTCGACGCCGGACTGGACGCCACCGAGGGCGGACCGGTCTCCTACTGCCTGCCCTACAGCCGCACCCCGCTGACCGAGGCCGTCGACGCCTGGGCGCGCAGCTGCGAACTGCTGGCCGAACAGGTCCCCGGGGCACACCTGGAGAGCTTCGGCGGCTGCATGCTCGGGCAGCTGTGCCCGCCGAGCCTGCTGGTCGCCCTCTCCGTGCTCGAGGGGCTGTTCTTCCGCCGGCACGGGCTGCACAGCATCTCGCTCAGCTACGCCCAGCAGACCAGTTTCCCCCAGGACGTCGCCGCCCTGGCCGCCCTGCGGCGGCTGTCGGGGGAGTACCTGGAGGGCGCCGACTGGCACGTGGTGCTCTACACCTACATGGGCGTCTTCCCCCGCAGTGTCCCGGGGGCCCTGGCCCTGCTGCGCGACAGCGCGCGGCTGGCCGCCGTCACCGGCACCGAGCGCCTCATCGTCAAGACACCCGCCGAGGCCCACCGCATCCCCACGGTCGAGGACAACGTCCGGGCCCTGGAGGAGGCCGCCGCGGCGGCCCGCGACGCGGCCTTCACCGAGGCGGACCTGCCCGACGACGGCGAGGCGGACGACCTCTACCGCGAGGCGCGCGACCTGATCGAGGCCACCCTGGAGCTGAACGGCGACGTGGGCCGGGCCCTGACGGCCGCGTTCGCCCGGGGCCACCTCGACGTCCCCTACTGCCTGCACGCCGACAACGCCCAGCGCACCCGCAGCCACATCGACCGGCGCGGGCGGCTGCAGTGGACGTCCGCCGGCCGCATGCCCGTCCGGGCCGCGGCCGACCGCGGAACCGGGGCGGTCGGGGCCGAGGAACTGCTCGGCATGCTCTCGCACGTCCAGAACACCTTCGACCGTGCCGCCCTCGAGCCCTCCGCGCAGTCGAGTCCTGCTCTGCGCGCAGGCCACGCCTGACCCATGAAAAGAAGTGAGGAACAGTGAACGGATCCCAGGTTGATCCGCAGCCGCTCACCGTCGCCGTGATAGGCACCGGCCCCCGCGGACTGTCCGTTCTGGAGCGGCTCGCCGTCCGTCTGCGCGAACTCCCCGTGCCGCGGCGGCTGCGCGTCTACGCCGTCGATGCGGTCGAGGTCGGTGCGGGCCGCATCTGGCGCACCGACCAGCAGGACTGGTTCACCATGAACACCGTGGTCGGCCAGGTGACGATGTACTCCGGCGACCCGGACGGCGGCCCCGCCCGACCCGGTGCCGGCCCCAGCCTGGGGCAGTGGATCACCGAGCGCGCACGCACCCACGGCGAGGAGCCCCTGGGGCCCAACGACTACGCCTCCCGCCTGCGCTACGGGCAGTACCTGCGCTCCTTCCACCGCACGATCGTCGAGAACCTCCCCGAGGGCACCGAGCTGGTCGAGGTGCGCGACCGGGTCACCGCGCTGCGCCCCCGCCCCGAGGGCGGCTACGAACTCGCCCTCGAGTCCGGGCCGGTGCCGCTGACCGCGGACAAGGTCGTCCTCACCACCGGCCACCCGCGCAACGAGCCCGACCGCTTCGAGCGCGAGATGCTCGACTTCGCCGCGGACCGCCCCGGGGTCCACTACCTGTGCGGCGACTCGGCGGCCGACCTCGACCTGGGGCCCGACACCGTCCCGGCCGGCGCCACCGTGGGCATCCTCGGCATGGGCCTGTCGTTCTACGACGTGATGGTCGCGCTCACCCTCGGCCGCGGCGGTGCCTTCACCACCCTGCCCGACGGCACGCTGCGCTACGAACCCAGCGGCGCCGAGCCCCGCATCGTGGCGGGTTCGCGCAGCGGACTGCCGATCCCGGCCCGCGGGAGGAACCAGAAGGAGCCCCACCACAGCCACCGGGCCCTCTTCCTCACCACCCAGGCCGTCGAACTGGCCCGCAAGCGGCGGGAGGCGGAGACCGGCAGCAGCCGCCTCGACTTCGACGAGGACGTCCTGCCCCTGCTTCTGCAGGAGCTCGACCACGTCTACTGGACCGCGCACGTCACCGCCCGCGACGGCAAAGAGGCCGGGGAGGAGTTCGCCCGGCGCCACGCCGACGCGCTGCTCACCGGCTGCGACAGCGACGCCCTGCTGCGGGAGGCCGGCCTCGACGCGCTGCCCGCCCTGGACCTCCAGCGCCTGGCACGCCCCTTCACCGGCCGGCACTTCCCCGACCCGCAGGCGTTCCGCGCCGAACTGCTGGACGTCATGCGGCAGGACCTGGCCGAGGCGGACCTGGGCAACAGCGCCGGGCCGCTCAAGGCCGCGCTGGACGTCCTGCGCGACATCCGCAACGTGGTCCGGGAGGCGGTCGACTACGGAGGGCTGCTCCCCGCCTCGCACCAGGACGCCTTCCTGCGCCGCTTCCTGCCCGTCAACGCGCTGCTGTCGGCCGGTCCTCCCCGGTACCGGGTCCGCCAGCTGGTGGCCCTCGTCGAGGCCGGGATCGTCGAGGTCGTCGGCCCGGCCGCCGTTTTCGGCACGGACGAGGACGAGGGCGCCTTCCGCATCGAGTCCCCGCAGGTGGAGGGCTCCGCGCGGACGGCCCGGGTGCTCGTCGACGCGCGCATTCCCACCCCGGACCTGGCCCGGGACACCTCGCCGCTGATGCGCGGGCTGCTCGCCGACGGCCTGGTCTCGGAGTACGTCGTCGAGGACGAGGTGCACGGCCAGCGGCGCGAGTCCGGCGGACTGGCCGTCACCCGCGCCCCGTTCCACGTGCTGGACGCGGCCGGCCGGCCCCGCTCCGACCTGTACGCGCTGGGCATCCCGACCGAGCACACCCGGTGGTTCACCCAGGTGGGCAGCAGCCGCCCGGGCGTGCGCACCCTGTTCAGCCGGGACGCGGACGCCGTGGCGGCCGACCTGCTCGCCCCGCTCCCGCAGGACCTCCTCCCGCAGGAGCCCGCCCTCGACGCCGGACCGCTCGTCGGAGCGGCCGCGGGCGCCCTCGCCGCGGGGAGGACGGCATGACCTTCGGCGAGTCCGGACTCCTGTTCCGGCAGGCCCGCGACACCCTCCTGCGCCACCGGGAGGACCTGGAGGCCGCGCGCCGGGAGTTCACCTGGCCCCGGCCGAAGACCTTCAACTGGGCCCTGGACTGGTTCGACCCGATGGCCCGCGGCAACCACCGCACCGCGCTGCGGGTGGTCGGCGAGGGGGCGGACACCGAGCTGACCTTCTCCCAGGTCTCCCGGCGCTCCGACCGGGTGGCCAACTGGCTGCGCGGCCACGGGGTGCGCCGCGGCGACCCGGTGCTGGTGGTCCTGGACAACCGGCCCGCCCTGTGGGAGACCGTGCTCGCCGCGATCAAGCTCGGCGCGGTCGTGGTCCCCACGTACAGCACGGCCACGCCGGCCGAACTCGCCGACCGCCTGACCCGCGCGCGGGTCCGCCACGTCGTGGCCGAGGCGTCCCTCGCCCCGCGCTTCGAGGGCCTTCCGGGCCGGTGGAGCAGGATCGCCGTGGGCGGTGCGCCGCAGGGGTGGAGCGACTACCGGGACGCCTCGGCCGCGCCGGCCGACTTCCGCCCCGACGCCGACACCCCGGCCACGGACCCCCTGTTCTGCTACTTCACCTCGGGCACGACGTCGCTGCCGAAGATGGTGGTCCACACCCACCTGAGCTACCCGGTCGGCCACCTGTCCGGCATGTACTGGAACGGACTGCGTCCCGGGGACGTCCACCTCAACATCTCCGCCCCCGGGTGGGCGAAGCACGCCTGGAGCTCGTTCTTCGTCCCCTGGAACGCCGAGGCGCAGATCGTCGCCCTGCCGGCCGAGCGCTCCGCCCCGCAGCACGTGCTGGAGGTGCTGGCGAGCCGGGGAGTGACCACGTTCTGCGCGCCCCCCAGCGTGTGGCGCGCCCTCACGCGGCACGGCATCGGACCGCGGCCCCCCGAGCTGCGCGAGGCCACCAGCGCCGGCGAGCCCCTGGACCCGCAGGTCTTCGCCGAGGTCGCGGACGCCTGGGGGATCGAGATCAGGGACGGCTACGGCCAGACGGAGACGACCGGCCAGATCGGCACCCCGCCCGGGCGCCCGGTGGTGCCGGGGCGCATGGGCTGGGCGCTGCCCGGCTACCGGCCCGTCGTCCTGCACCCCGAGACGCTGGCCCCGGTCCCGCCGGGAGAGGCGGGCGAGCTGTGCATCGACCTGTCCGACTCGCCCGCGGGAGTGATGGCCGGGTACGACGGCGACGAGCGGCGCACCGCGGCGGCCTTCGCGGGAGGCCACTACCACACCGGGGACCTCGTGGTCGCCGAGGAGGACGGCGGCTTCCGCTACCTGGGGCGGGCCGACGACATGTTCAAGTCCTTCGACCACCGGATCTCCCCCCTGGAGCTCGAGCGGGTCCTGCTCGCCCACCCCGCGGTGGCCGACGCGGCGGTCGTGCCGCACCCGCACCCGGTCGGGCAGTGGGTGGCCAAGGCGTTCGTCGTCCCCGCCGAGTCCCGCTCCGGGGACGGGGACACCGCGGCGGAGGTCTTCGACCACCTCGACCGCGAACTGCCCCCGGAGAAGAGGGTGCACCTGATCACCTTCACGGACCGGCTGCCGCGCACCGTCTCCGGGAAGGTCCGCCGGGTCGAACTGCGCGAGCGCACCGGGACGGCGGACTTCCACCGCGACCGGCCCGCCGCGCCCGTCGAGCCCGTCGGGCCCGCAGCGTCGGCCGAGTCGGCAGTGTCGGCCGCGCCCGCCGCGGTGGCCCGGTGAGCCCGGGTCCGGCCGGCACCGCGGCGTCGGCCGCCCGCGTCGCCGCGGCCCAGGAGCGGTTCCGGGCCACGGTCGAGACCCTCGGGGAGGCCGGCCTGTCCGAACCCTCGGCTCTGCCCGGCTGGACCCGCGGACACGTCTGCGCCCACCTGGCCCGCAACGCCGACGGACTGCGCAACCTGCTGTCCTGGGCGGAGACCGGCACGCCGCGGCCGATGTACGCCGGTGCGGACAGCCGGGCGGCCGACATCGAGCGGGACGCGCCCCGCCCCGCGGCCGTCCACCTGGCGGACCTGGAGCGCTCGGGGGATGAGTTCCTGGCCCACGCGCGGCGGCTGGAGCCGGTGGCCTGGTCCGCGGAGGTGGTCCTGCGCAACGGCGACCGGGTACCGGCGCACCGGTTGCTCGGGCACCGGCTGCGGGAGGTGCTGATCCACCATGTGGACCTGCGGGCCGGGTTCACCCCGGCCGACTGGCCGGCCGAGGACGCGCGGCTGCTGCTGGAGAGCCTGGCCGGGGACTGGTCCCGCCGCTCGGACTGCCCGCCGCTGGAACTGCACGCGGAGGACACCGGGGACCGGTTCACCGCCGGGGCCGGGGCCGGGACCTCGGTGCGGGTGACGGGGGCCGCGCACGAGCTGGCCGCGTGGCTGGCGGGCCGGTCCGGTGGGCGGGGACCGCGCTGCTCCTCCGGCCCGCTCCCCGTGCTCCCGGCCTGGCTGTAGCGGCCGGGGGGCCGAGCAGCCGGCGCCGGGTCCGAACCCCGGCGCCGGCTGCTTCGCCGTGTCCGGCGCCTTCGGCGTCCCCGGGGCTTATGGCGTCCGGCCCTCCGGCGGTGCGGTGCGGCGGGTGCGTGCGTAGTGGCGGGACGCCTTGGCCCGGTTGCCGCAGCCGGCCATCGAGCACCAGCGCCGGGTGCCGTTCTTGGAGACGTCGTAGAAGTGCAGGATGCAGTCGTCGTTGGCGCACGCCCGGATGCGGTCGGGGGCGGTGCGCAACAGGTGGAGGTAGTCGTCGGCGGCCAGCCAGGCCGGCCGCCAGGCCGGGTCGTCGGCCTCGGCGTGCTCGACGGGTCCGTCCGGTCCGAGGCTGCGCCGCACGCGGCCGTGCGCCAGCACGGCGTTGAGCAACTCCCTGGCGCGCGGGTCCCGCGGGTCGGTGACGGCTGCCTCCAGTGCCTCGCGGGCGTGCAGCGCGGCCGCCAGAGCGGCGGGGGTGGCGGCGTCCGCCAGTCCTCGCCCGGCCAGCCACAGGCCGAGGCCGTCGGTGTCGCGGAGCAGGTCGTGGCGGGTTCCGCCGTCGATCCACCGGGTGTTGAGAAGGTCCAGGCAGAGGGGCTCGCCCTGGAGGGGGCGCGGGTCGGCGCGCGTCGCACCGGGGGGCGGGCCGCCGGTGTCTCCCATGACTGCGCTCATGCGGGCTCCTTGTGTGTGGCCGTTCCCCCAACCCTAACCCCCTACCACTGATTCGGCGGTTGACGCATCGATCCTCTAACCCTTAAAGTCTCTTTCAATGGTTAGTCCGGGATGGTCCCGGGCGTCACCACGGAGGTCTTCCACCATGTCCGCAACCGCCGTTCCCGCCGCCCTGCAGACCGGCCACATCGGTCTGAACGTCACCGACCTGGACCGTTCGCTCGCCTTCTACCGGCGGGTCTTCGGATTCGAGGTGCAGGGCGAGGGCCGCGAGCCCGGCCGCGCCTTCGCCTTCCTCGGCCGCGAGGGCCGGCTGATGCTGACCCTGTGGGAGCAGAGCAAGGGCGAGTTCGCGGCCGAGCTGCCCGGCCTGCACCACCTGTCCTTCCAGGTGGACTCCATCGAGGAGGTGCGCGCCGCGGAGGGTGTCCTGCGCGAGCTGGGCGCCACCTTCAAGTACGACGGCGTCGTCCCCCACGGCGAGGGGGCCGCCTCCGGCGGCATCTTCTTCACCGACCCCGACGGCATCCGCCTGGAGATCTACGCCCCCTCCGGCGCGGACTCCGCCGCCGCGCCGGTCGCAGCCGCTCCCACCTGCGGCTTCTTCTAAACGGCCAGGGCGGCCCGACGGCTGCTCCTTCCCCCCGAACCCGGCAACCGCCGGGCCGCCCCGGCTCCGCCCACCCGTACAGCTCCCAGGAGTCCCACTGTGACCGGCCCCTACCACCGCGGAGAACGCGAGGCCCACCGCCGCGCGGGACTGGGCGAGGAGGCCGAGGTCTCCGGCCGCGCGATCCGCGACACCGTGCCGCCCGTCGCCGCCGCCTTCCTGACCACCCAGCGCCTGCTGGTCGCCGGTGCCGCCGACAGCCGCGGCGACGTCTGGGCCACCCTGCTCACCGGACCGGCCGGCTTCCTGCGGGCCCCCGACGAGCGGACGCTGGAGATCGGGGCCCGGACCGCCCCCGACGACCCCCTGGCGTCCACCCTGGCCGGCCCGGCCCGAGTGGGCATGCTGGCCATCGAGGCCGACACCCGCCGCCGCATGAGGATGAACGGGCACGCCCGCCCGGACGGCGACGGCCTGCGCGTCGCCCTCGACCAGGTCGTCGCCAACTGCCCCAAGTACATCCAGAAACGCACGCCCCCGGAGGCCGACGCCCCCGGGCCGCACGGCGGCCCGGCACGGGCGCGGACCGGCGACCGGCTCACCCCGGAGCAGCAGCGCTTCCTCGCCGGCGCCGACACCTTCTTCGTGGCCACCGCTGACGAGGACGGCCACGCCGACGCCTCCCACCGCGGAGGCAACCCCGGCTTCCTGCAGGTCCTGGCCCCCGACCGGCTGCGCTGGCCCGACTACACCGGCAACGCCATGCTCCTGACCCTGGGGAACCTCCTGGTCAACCCCCGGGCCGGACTGGTCGTCCCGGACTACGCCACCGGCAGCACCCTCCACCTCACCGGCACCGCGCACACCACCTGGGACCCCGGCGCGGCCGGGATCCCGGGGGCGCAGCGCCTCGTCGACTTCACCGTCACCGGCGTCGTCGAACTCGCAGGCACCCTGCCCGCGGGCTGGAGCCCGCCCGCCTACTCCCGCTTCAACCCCGCCGTCCCGGGAGGCGCGTCCCTCCCCGCGGTCTGACCCGTCCCCGGCCCGTCATCCCGAACCAGGAGCCACCCGTGCGCATCCACGTCGACATGAACCGCTGCGAGAGCCACGGACAGTGCGTCTTCGCGGCCCCCGACCACTTCTCCTTCGACGAGGACGACGTCCTGCTCGTGCAGGCCGACGTCCCCGACGACGAGGCGGTCCGCGCGGCGGTCCGCGAGGCCGCCACCGCCTGCCCCGTCCAGGCCATCACCCTCCAGCAGGACGGGGAAGCGGCGTGAGCACGCGGCACATCGTCGTGGTGGGCGCGTCCCTGGGCGGCACCAGAACCGCCCAGGCGCTGCGCGAGCGCGGCTTCGACGGGCGGCTGACCCTGGTCGGCGACGAACCGCACCTCCCGTACGACCGCCCGCCGCTGTCCAAGCAGCTCCTCGCCGGCACGTGGGAGCACGAGGAGATCGCCCTCCCCCTGGCCCCCGACCCCTGCCTGGAGCTGCGCACCGGCAACCCCGTGACGGCCGTGCGCCTCGCCGACCGCGCGCTCGAACTCGCCGACGGCAGCAGCCTGTCCTGGGACTCCCTCGTCATCGCGACCGGCGCGGGGGCCCGCCCCTGGCCCGGCCCGGTGCCCGCCGGGGTCCTGACCCTGCGCACCCTCGACGACGCGCGCGCCCTGCGGGACGCGCTGCGGGCCCCGGACGCCCGGCTGCTCGTCGTCGGCGCCGGCTTCCTCGGGGCGGAGGCGGCCGCCACCGCCGCGGCCGCGGGCGTGCCGGTCACCCTCGTCGAGGCCGAGGCGCGCCCCCTGGCCCGCAACGTGGGGACCGCCGCCGGCGAGTTCCTGGCCCGGCTGCACCGGGAGGCCGGCATCGACCTGCGCACCGGCACCACGGTCCGGTCCTTCACCGGCACCACCCGGGTGACGGGGGCCGACCTCGACGACGGCACCCACGTCCCCGCGACCGTCGTCCTGCTCGCCCTCGGGGCAGTGCCGCGCACCGAGTGGCTGCACGGCAGCGGCCTGCGGCTGGACGGCGCCGTCGTCTGCGACGAGCACGGCCGTGCCCGCACCGACGACGGGGCCGTGGCGGAGGGGGTCGTCGCCGTCGGGGACGCCGCCAGGTGGCCGAACCCCCTCACCGGGGACACCCTCCACCTGGGGCACTGGAGCAACGCGGTCGAGCAGGCCGCCGTCGCCGCCCGCACCCTGCTGCACCCCGCGGAGGCCGGGGAGCTTCCCGAACCGCCCCTGTCCGTACCGTCGTTCTGGTCCGACCAGCACGGCGTGCGCATCCGCTCGCTGGGTCTGCCGCACCTCGCCGACGAGGTCAGGGTCGTCGAGTACGACCTGCCCGGCCGTCGGCTGGAGGTCGCCTACCACCGCGACGGCGAACTGGTCGGCGCCCTCACGGCCAACCGCGTCCGGCGCCTGGCCGACTACCGGCCCCGCCTGGCCGAGACTCTGCGCCGCCGACGCACCGCCGCGGTCGCGGCCGCCGCGGCCGCCGCGGCGGGCTGACGCGAAGGGCGGGAGGCAGGTCCGCCCGGGGCCGCAGGTCCCCCCGGGGGGACGGGAGAACGGTGTTCCGCGTTCGGTCGGAGTTCGACCCCCCGCCACCGGGGGTGCCGATGCTCCGGGGAGACGGACACACCTTCGCACCCGTACCCCGGGGGGACCGCGCATGTCCCGGACCACACACGCCACCTCCAGGATCGACCGACGCACCCTGCTGCTGGCCGGGGGGACCGCCGTCGCGGCGTCCGCGGCCGGCTGGGGGGCCGGCACCGGCCCCCGCAGCGCGACCGCCGCACCACCGGCCGGGGTGCACACCGCCTCCCGGCGGCTGCCGGGAGGCACGAACCGCCCGGTGGGCACCGGCACCACCCTCGAGGCCGCCTCGGCCTTCCCCGGCGGCACCGGCTACCGGCGCATGCGCCCCGGCCCCGCCTGGCCCGCCGTGGTGCGCACCGACCTGGCGGACGCCGGTGGCGGCAGGGACGCCCGGCGCACCCCGCTGGGCTGCTTCGTGCAGTTCACCGACCTGCACGTGGTCGACGTGCAGAGCCCGCTGCGCTACGAGTACCTGCGCGGGCAGACGGCCAGCGCGTGGCGGCCGCAGGAGGCGCTGTCGGTGGCGGGCGCGGTCGCCCTGGTGGAACGGGTCAACGCCCTGCGGGGCGGCCCGAACACCGGGCTGCCGGTCTCCTTCGTCATGACCACCGGCGACAACACCGACAACAACTCCTCGATCGAGCTGGACTGGTTCCTGGCCGTCATGAGCGGGGGCCGGATCACCCCCAACAGCGGGGACCCGAGGTCGTACGAGGGCGTGCAGGACTCCGGGCTGGAGCTGTACTGGCATCCCGGCAGCGGACTGCGCGACGCCGACAAGCGGGCCGGCTTCCCCCGCATCGACGGCTTCCTCGACGCCGCCCTGCGCACGGTGCACAGCCCCGGCCTGTCCGTGCCGTGGTACTCCACGGTCGGCAACCACGACCGGCTGCCCGGCGGCTGCTACGCGGCGGGCGACCCGGTGCTGGCCGGCTTCGTCACCGGCTCGCGCAAGCTGGAGAGCCTTCCCGGGCCCGAGGGCGCAGCGCTGTGGAAGGCGGTCCGCAAGGGCCGCGACCCGCAGGGGGAGATCTTCAAGGACGTGCTGCGGCGGTACGCGGGGAGGATGCGCACCGTCACCCCCGACGAGCGGCGCGCCCCGTACACGCCGAAGGAGTACGTCGCCCGCCACCTGCAGGAGCGCTGGGCGGGAAAGGGGCCGGCCGGGCACGGCTACACCGCCGCGAACCTGGAGACCGGGCGGATGTACTACACCTTCGCCGTGGCCGAGGGCGTGGTCGGCGTCAGCCTGGACACCACCGACGCGGGCGGCCACTACGAGGGCTCCCTCGGCACCGCCCAACTGCGCTGGCTGGAGCGCACGCTGGAGCGGCACGCCGACGCCTCGGTGATCGTCTTCAGCCACCACACCAGCACCACCATGCGCAACCTGCACCCCGACCCGACCCGGCCCGCCCCGGCGAGACGCGGCACGGCGGGGACGAGGTCGTCGCCCTCCTGCACGAGCACCCCTGCGTCGCGGCGTGGATCAACGGCCACAGCCACCGCAACAGGATCACCCCCCACCGCCACCCCGACGCCGCGCGCTCCTTCTGGGAGATCAGCACGGCCTCGCACATCGACGACCCCCAGCTGGCCCGGGTCGTCGAGCTGGCCGACAACCACGACGGCACGCTGTCGCTGTTCGCCACCCTGATCGAGTCCGCGGCCCCGTACCGCACCGACTTCGGCGACCTGTCGCAGACCGGGCTGGCCGCGCTCTACCGCGAACTCGCCCACAACGCGCCCGGGGCCCGGCCCGGCAAGGCCGGGGAGCCGGGCGACCGCAACACCGAGCTGCTGCTGAAGAAGCCCTGACCGCCCCGGGCCCCGGCCGCCCCGGCCCCCTCCGCCGGGGCGGTGCGGGGCGGGGCCTCAGCGGGGGAGGACCACCAGGCGTGCGGCACCGGGGAGTTCGGAGGACATCAGCAGGGCGGTGCGCAGGGTCCGCGCCTGCTGCGGCACGGAGTCGCGCAGCTGGTCCGGGGTGACCCGCAGGACCTGCAGTCCCAGCAGCTCCAGGTGCTCGCGCCGTTCCACGCCGGCCGACCACAGCGCCTCGCCGTCGTCCACCGAGCGGGTGTCCAGCTCCAGCACCACGCCGTGGTCCGGCCAGTAGGCGTCCACCCCGCCCAGCCAGGGGCCGCCGGGGACCTTCAGGTCGACGTTCCACAGCGGGTCGGGCACCTCGGCGCCGCGCACCATCTCGTACAGCAGGCCCTCCGACGCCGTGCGGTCCTGCGCCAGCAGGGCGTCGGCGGCGTCCACCACGTGGGGGCGGGAGAGCTGGCCGGCCGCGGCCAGTTCGCGGACCGCCGAGGCCGCGTCGCAGCGGCCGCCGCGCACCGCCTCAACGAGCAGCGTCCGCACCGAGTGCGGGTCGTGCAGCCGGGCCACCGCGTCGGCCAGGGCGCGCGGCACCGGCGCGCACGGCACCCCGTCGACCACGACGGGGTGCGGCAGCGAGCCGCGGACGGCGCCGGTCACGCGTACGAAGCCGGCGTCGGCGGGCCGGTGCGGACCGGCGACCAGCACGTCGACCCGGGGCGCCGCGGGACGGGCCCGCGTCTGGCGCTGCCGGGCCGCGTCGAGACCGTGCAGCGCCAGGGCGGCCATGCCGGTGACCATCGGGGCGCAGGAGCCGCCCCCGTACGTCCCGGCCCCCTCCGCGCCGTCCGCCTCCTCCGCGCCGTCCGCCGCCTCCCCCGGCTCTTCCTCCGCCGGTGCGGCGTACAGCAGCGCCGCGTGCAGCCGGTCCTCGGGGGTCGGGGGCAGGTCGTGCAGCAGGAGGACGCCCGGCAGCAGTTCCTGCCACGGCCCGCCGGGCCGGCAGCGGTCGGCGACGACGTCGGCGGGGAGGCCGTGCTCGACGAGCAGACGGGCGGTCACCACCCTGCGGTGGGTGCGCGCCGGGCGGTCCGGCCGGCGGGAACTCAGAGGGGTCTCGTGGTTCATGCCCTTCCCGATTCCCGCGGGCGGCAGGTCCCCTAACCGCTGTTACAGAGCTGTCGACAAATGCGGACAGTCCAGCGCTAAAGTACGCATGTTCGAGTGTCGGCCGTCCTCCCGGGCGGGGTGTGCCCGCGCCCGGGAGGGCTGCGGGCGCTGCGGCCGGGGCCGGGTTGCGGCGCGCTCCCGCCCGCCGCAGCCCGGCCGCCGCACCTCGGCCTGCGCAACCCGGCCTGCGCAACCCGGCGGCAGGCAGCCGCCGGTCAGCCGCCCGCGGCCGTGTCGCAGGCCCGGGCGCGCAGCGCGCGTGCCATGTCGTCGCGGCCCTCCAGCACCAGGCGGCGCAGCGCGGGCGCCGCGTCCTCGTGCCCGGCCAGCCAGGCGTCGGCACGCTCCAGCATCCCGGGCGATGCCTGGTGCATCGGGAACAGGCCGCGCACCACCGCCATCGCGATCTCGATCGACCGCTCCGCCCAGATCCGTTCCAGCACCTCGAAGTACGGCTCGGCGTAGGGGGCCGTCAGCTCCCGCTGACCGCTGCGGGCGAAGCCGGCGATGGTGGCCTCGACCAGGGCGTTGGAGAGGGCGTCGGACTCCACGACCGCGGCCCACGCCTCGGCCTTGGCCTGCGCCGAGGGCCGGGCTGCCAGGCAGCGGGTTTGGTGGCGCCTGCCGGAGGCGGTGTCGTCGCGGGCGAGCTCGGCCGCCAGTGCGGCTTCGTCCGCCGCCCCGCCGGCGGCCAGGGCGTCCTGGAACGCCCACCGCAGCTCCTGGTCCACGTCCAGGCCGTCGATCTCCTCAGCGCCGTCCAGCAGGCGCTTCAGCAGGGCCAGTTCGGGCTCGGTGGAGGCCGTGGCGGCGTAGAGGCGGGCCCAGGCCAGCTGGTGGTCGCTGCCCGGCTCGGCCCGGCGCAGCTCGCGCTCCGCCCCGCGGGCGAGGAGCAGGCGGCCCTGCTCCCGGGAGGCGGGGTCGGTGTAGTGCTCGAGCGCGGTCCGCGCCTGCTGGTGCAGTGCCTGCAGCACGCCGACCTCGCTCTCCCGGCCGGCGTGGCGCAGCACCAGCCCGATCCACTCGCGGGCGGGCAGCAGGCCGTCGCGGGTGGCGTTCCACAGCGCCGACCAGGCCAGGGCGCGGGCCATCGGGTCGGCGAAGTCGCCCAGGTGCTCGCGCACGGCGGCGAGGGAGTCCTCGTCGAACCGCGCCTTGCAGTACGTCAGGTCGTCGTCGTTGACCAGCACCACGTCCGCCCGCTCGGCGCCGGCCAGGGCGGGCACGGCGGTGCGGGCGCCGTCGACGTCCACCTCGGCGCGCTCGGCGCGCACCAGGGCGCCGTCCGCGTCGAGCCGGTACAGCGCCACGGCGACCCGGTGCGGGCGCAGGGCCGGGTGCTCCCCGTCCGCCCCCTGCAGCACCGCGATCTCGGCGATGCGGCCGTCGGGGCCGTGGGTGACCTGCGGGGTCAGGGAGTTGACCCCGGCGGTCTGCAGCCAGGCGCGCGACCAGGCGGCCATGTCGCGCCCGGAGGTCTCCTCCAGCACGGCGAGCAGGTCCTCCAGGCGGGTGTTGCCGAAGGCGTGCCGCTTGAAGTAGCGCCGCGCGCCCTCCAGGAACGCGTCCTGCCCCGCGTAGGCGACGAGCTGCTTGAGGACGGAGGCGCCCTTGGCGTAGGTGATGCCGTCGAAGTTGAGCTTGGCGTCCTCCAGGTCCCGGATGTCGGCGGTGACCGGGTGGGTGGAGGGCAGCTGGTCGGCCCGGTACGCCCACGCCTTGCGGCGGTTGGCGAAGGTGATCCAGGCGTTCGGGAAGCGGGTCGCCCCGACCTGGGAGAAGGTGCCCATGAAGTCGGCGAAGGACTCCTTGAGCCACAGGTCGTCCCACCACCGCATGGTGACCAGGTCGCCGAACCACATGTGGGCCATCTCGTGCAGGACGACGTTGGCCCGGCCCTCGTAGGAGGCCTGCGTCACCTTGCCGCGGAAGACGTACTCCTCGGTGAAGGTCACGCAGCCGGGGTTCTCCATCGCGCCGAGGTTGTACTCGGGCACGAACGCCTGGTCGTACTTGCCGAACGGGTACGGGTAGTCGAAGTGGTCGTGGAAGAAGTCCAGGCCCTGCTTGGTGACGGTGAAGACGTCGTCGGCGTCGAAGTGCCGGGCCAGGGAGGCGCGGCACAGCGCGCCCAGGGGGACGTCCAGCACGGTGCCGTCGGGCAGGGTGCGCGCGTAGTGGTCGCGCACGACGTGGTACGGCCCGGCGACCACGGCGGTGATGTAGGTGGAGATCGGCAGGGTGGGCGCGAACCGCCACACCGCCGCCCCCTCCCCGGCGGGCTCGGGGTCGCCGGTGGCCGCGGAGTTGCTGATCACCGTCCAGTGCGCGGGGGCGGTGACGGTGAAGGTGAAGGGGGCCTTGAGGTCGGGCTGCTCGAAGTTGGCGAAGACCCGGCGCGAGTCGGCCGGCTCGTACTGGGTGTAGAGGTAGGTCTCGCCGTCCACCGGGTCGGTGAAGCGGTGCATGCCCTCCCCGGTGCGGCTGTAGGCGCAGGAGGCGTCGACCACGACCTCGTTCTCGGCCTCCAGTCCGGCCAGCGCGATCCGGGAGCCGTCGAAGACCTCGGCCGGGTCCAGGGCGCGGCCGTTGAGGGAGACCGAGCGCACCGCCGGGGCGATCAGGTCCAGATGGGTGGAGGCCCCGGGGGAGGAGCACCGGAACCGGACGGTGGTGACGGAGCGGAAGACCCCCGCCGAGGCGTCGGCGACCGGCTCGGTGGCCGACCGCAGGTCGAGCGCGACGTCGTAGCCGTCCACTGTCAGCATTGCGGCCCGCTCCCGGGCCTCCTCGCGGGTGAGGTTCTCGCCGGGCACTTCGCGACTCCTTCGTCGGAACGGGTACGTACAAAAACGGCTGCGGCGGGCAGATCGACGGCCGTCGGCATCATCCCACGGAGCATTTGCGGGAATGCGCGGCTCCCCGGCCGCGTTGCCGCTGAACCGGGAACCGTGCCGGGCCGGCCGGCCCGGACCACCGCGTGAAGGAGCAGCCGTGACGGCAGAGGCCGAGAGCAGGACCGCCGACTTCTGGTTCGACCCCCTGTGCCCGTGGGCCTGGGTGTCGTCCCGCTGGATGCTGGAGGTGGAGAAGGTCCGCCCGGTCACCGTGCGCTGGAACGTGATGAGCCTGGCCGTGCTCAACGAGAACCGCCTCGACGAACTGCCCGAGGAGTACCGGGAACTGCTGGAGCGTGCGTGGGGCCCGGTGCGGGTGTGCGTCGCGGCCGCCGAGAAGTACGGCCAGGACGTCCTGGGGCCCCTCTACACGGCGATCGGCACCCGTTTCCACAACGAGGGCCTGCCGCAGGACCGGGACACCCTCGCCGCCGCCCTGCGCGAGGCCGGTCTGGACGCCTCCCTCGCGGACGCCGCCGACAGCGACGAGCACGACGGGAGGCTGCGGGCCTCGCACCGGGCCGGCATCGACCTGGTGGGCGAGGACGTGGGCACCCCGGTCATCGCCGTGCCCGGCCCCGACGGCGAGCGCGTGGCGTTCTTCGGCCCGGTCGTCACCCCCGCCCCCAGGGGGGAGGCCGCCGGCCGCCTGTGGGACGGCACCCTGCTGGTCGCCGCCACCCCCGGCTTCTACGAGCTCAAGCGCACCCGCACCGTCGGCCCGTCCTTCGACTGAGCGGGCGGACGAGCGACCGCCCGCCGCGACGGGGGGCGGCCCGGTACGGCGGAGGGCCCCGCGCGGTGCGAACGCGCGGGGCCCTCCCCTGTGCCCGCGCGGCCGTGAAGGGTGAGAAGACGATCACGCGCGCGGGCCGTCCGAGGGTATGCCGCGGCACCGGCGGCCGTCCTCATCCTTCCCCGCCGGGAAACCTGCGAACCGTTCGCAACTGCGTACTGTCTGCGATTTGCTCGCGGGCCCGGGGGCGGGGCGGGAGGGCCGGTTACTCGCCGGCCGGCGCCGCAGGGGCGGCCCGCCGCAGCCGCCGCTCGCGCACCAGGCCGACGGCCAGCACCACGGCCGTCAGCACCGCGCAGCTGGCCACCTGCACCCGGGCGGCGGCGTCGGTGAGCATCAGGACCAGCACCGCCGCCATCCCGGCCAGAGCCGCCCAGGTCAGCCAGGGGAAGCCCCACATCCGCAGCTTCAGCCGGTCCGGGGCCTCCCGCTCCAGCACGCGCCGCAGCCGCAGCTGCGAGGCCGCGATCAGGCTCCACACGACCAGCAGCACCGCGCCCACGGCGTTGAGCAGGTAGAGGAAGACGGTGTCCGGCCACAGCAGGTTCAGGCCCACCGAGACGAAGCCGAAGGCGACCGAGGCGATCACCGCGAACCGGGGGACGCCCGCCCCGGACACGGCCAGCAGCGCCTTCGGGCCCTCGCCCCGCTCGGCCAGCGAGAACGCCATCCGGGAGGCGCCGTAGAGGTTGGCGTTGAGCGCCGACAGCAGGGCCACGAAGACCACGACGTTCATGATCTGGCCCGCGCCCGGGACCCCGATCCGGTCCAGCACCGCCACGTACGGGCTGGTGCCCGGCCTGACGGAGTCCCACGGCAGCAGGGCGACGACCACCAGCATCGATCCGACGTAGAACAGCAGGATGCGCCACACCGCGCTGCGCACCGCGCGGCCCACCGAGCGGGCCGGGTCGTCGGACTCGGCGGCCGCGATGGTCACCACCTCCAGGCCGCCGAAGGCGAAGACCACGGCGAGGACCCCCGCCAGCACCCCGCCCCAGCCCTGCGGCAGGAAGCCGCCGTCGCCGGTCAGGTGGGACATGCCCACCGGCGAGGTGTCCGGGAGCACGCCCAGGACCGCGAGCAGGCCCAGGACCAGGAAGAGCACGATCGCGCCCACCTTGATCGCGGCGAACCAGAACTCGAACTCGCCGAACGACTTCACCGTGGCCAGGTTGACCGCGGTGAAGACCACCATGAACAGCAGCACCCACGCCCACTGCGGCATCCCGGGCAGCCACCCGGACGCGATCGTCGCCGCGCCGGTGGCCTCCACCGCCAGCACCACCACCAGCAGGATCCAGTACAGCCAGCCGACGGTGAAGCCCGCCCAGCGGCCGAACGCCCGCTCCGCGTGCACCGAGAACGAGCCCGAGGCCGGGATCGCCGAGGACATCTCCCCGAGCATCCGCATGATCAGCATCGCCAGCGCGCCCGCGATCAGGTAGGACACCACGATCCCGGGGCCGGCCAGGGCGATTCCGGCGCCCGACCCGACGAAGAGCCCGGCGCCGATCACCCCGCCCAGCCCGAGCATGGTCAGGTGGCGTTGCTTCAGGCTCGGCGAGAGCGGTTCGGGCGTTTCCGGGAACTGCTGCTGCATGGTGCTCACGATCTTGCGGGTGCTTTGGCGGGACTCCACAGTGTCAGCACGGAGCCGCCCCCCGGGCAACGGTGCCCCGGCGCGCCCGGCCCAACCGTGATGATCCTCACGTGACCTGGGGGTATGCCGTGACCTACGGTCGCCGCCCGCCACCTCGCCGTTGCACCGAAGCCTCCAAGCGGACCGGCGAGTGTTTGTCGTCACCTCACGGTGATGAGGTGGTGAGCGGTGAGTTAACGTCACACCGAACCTTCACGTCCCCGACCCCCAGGGAGAGCCGATGAGCACCGCCGTCGCCCCCGCCCGGACCGGCACGGTCCTGGCCGACCTGCTGCCCGCATCCACCGTCTCGCGGGCCCGCGTACGCGACGCCGCCCTCGTCCTCGGCGGCGCAGCCCTCACCGGAGCGGCCGCCCAGCTCTCCCTCCCGGTGCCCGGCTCCCCGGTCCCGGTGACCGGCCAGACCTTCGCCGCCCTGCTGGTGGGCACCGCGCTCGGCACCCGCCGCGGCTTCCTGTCCCTGGCGCTGTACGCGGTGGCCGGCGTGGCGGGCGTGCCGTGGTTCGCCGAGGGCTCCTCCGGCGCGGCCATGCCCAGCTTCGGCTACATCCTCGGCATGCTGCTGGCCGCGGCCGTCGTCGGAGCGGTCGCCCGGCGCGGCGGCGACCGCAGCGTGCTGCGGACCGCGGGCACGATGGCCCTGGGCAGCGCGGTGATCTACGCGGTCGGCGTGCCCTACCTGGCGTTCGCCCTGAACGTCTCCCTCGGCGAGGCCGCGGCCCTGGGCCTGGTGCCCTACCTCGTCGGCGACGCCCTCAAGGCCGCGCTGGCCATGGGGGCCCTGCCGACCGCCTGGAAGCTGGCCGGCCGCCGCGGCTGAGGCCGGGCCCTCCCGCACGTCCCGCGACGGGGCCCCGCACCGGCAGTCCGCCGGCGCGGGGCCCCGTCGCCGTTGTGCCGCGGCGGCGCGTCGCCGCGGCGCGTCACCGCGGTGCGCCGCCCCGCCGGCGGCCGGGCCCCGGGGCCTCAGGGGCGCGGGGAGCGGGCGCGGCGGCCGCGCACGAGGCCGACGGCCAGCACCAGCACGCCCACCAGCACCGACATCACCATCTGCTCGCGCCCCTCGGGGTCGACGAACATGTACCCCACGACGCACAGGATCAGGGCGATCGTGGCCCAGGTCAGGTACGGGTACAGCCACATCCGCACGGTCAGCCGCTCCGGCGTCTCCCGCTCGATGATCCGCCGCATGCGCAGCTGCGAGAAGCAGATGACCAGCCACACGAACAGCGCGACCGCGCCGGAGGAGTTCAGCAGGAACTGGAAGACGGTCTCCGGGGAGGTGTAGTTGAAGAACACCGCCACGAAGCCGAAGGCCACCGAGGCCCAGATCGCGGCGGCGGGCACGCCCCTGCCGGTGGTGCGGCCGAACGAGGCCGGCGCGTCGCCGCGCCGCCCCAGCGAGAACGCCATCCGCGAGGCGGTGTACAGGCCGGAGTTCAGGCACGACAGCACGGCGGTCAGCACGATGACGTCCATCACGGTGCCCGCGTGCGGAATACCGATCTCCTTCAGCGCCGCCACGTACGGGCCGTGCGCGACGATCCCCTCGGCGTCCCAGGGCAGCAGCGAGACCACGACCAGGATCGAACCGAGGTAGAAGACGCCGATGCGCCAGATCACGCTGTTGGTCGCCCGGCCGACCGCCTTCTCCGGCTCGGCGGACTCCCCGGCGGCCAGGGTGACGATCTCGCTGCCCATGAAGGAGAAGACGACCAGCAGCATCCCGGACAGGACCGCGCCGGGCCCGTTGGGCAGGAAGCCGCCGCGGTCGAGCAGGTTCGAGGTGCCGACCGCCTCGGTGCCCGGCAGCAGGCCGAACACGGCCAGGCCGCCGACGACGATGAACGCGCCGATCGCCACGACCTTGATCCCGGCGAACCAGAACTCGAACTCGCCGTAGGCGCCGACGGCGGCCAGGTTGGTGGCGGTGAGCACCACCATCACCAGCAGCGCCCACGCCCACTGCGGGACCGCGGGTATCCAGCCGGTGAGGATCTGCGCCCCGGCCGTCGCCTCGACGGCGAGGACCACGACCCAGAAGAACCAGTAGAGCCAGCCGATGGTGAAGCCCGCCCACCGGCCCAGGGCCCGGTCGGCGTAGGCGGAGAACGAGCCGCTGGTGGGGTGTGCCGCGGCCATCTCGCCCAGCATCCGCATCACCAGCACGACCAGCAGGCCGGCCAGCGCGTAGGAGATCAGGATGCCGGGCCCGGTGGCCGCGATGCCGGCCCCGGAACCGACGAAGAGCCCGGCGCCGATCACGCCGCCGATGGCGATCATGGACAGGTGGCGGTTCTTGAGGCCCGCCTTGAGGCCGGATTCGTCCTCCCGGCCGACCGGCGTCCGACCGGCCCCGGGGTCTCCGGGACGGGTGGTCGCCCCGGTCGTCTGCGGTGGTTGCACGGTCATGCAGGTTCCTTCTGTTCGGTGGTTCGAACCCGGGCATTGAAACCTGTGCCGCACAGAAACGGAATCCCCGGTTCCGGACGGGTTCCGTGGCGGAGAGTGACCTCCGCGGCTTGCCGGCACCCGGCCGCGACTACCCCGCCGGAGCCGTGTCACACTCGTGGGCATGCGCGTGTACCTCGGCTCCGACCATGCCGGTTACGAACTCAAGAACCACCTCGTCGAGTGGCTGAAGGCCAACGGCCACGAGCCCGTCGACTGCGGCCCCCACGTCTACGACGCCCAGGACGACTACCCGCCGTTCTGCCTGCGGGCCGCCGAGGGCACCGCCGGCGACGCCGGCAGCCTGGGCATCGTCATCGGCGGCTCCGGCAACGGCGAGGCCATCGCCGCCAACAAGGTGATCGGCGTCCGCGCCGCCCTCGCCTGGAGCGTCGAGACCGCGAAGCTGGGCCGCGAGCACAACAACGCCAACGTGATCAGCGTCGGCGCCCGGATGCACACCACCGAGGAGGCGGTGAGCTTCGTCGAGGCATTCCTGGCCACCCCGTACTCCGACGAGGCGCGCCACAACCGCCGCATCGCGATGCTCTCCGACTACGAGACCACCCGCGAGCTCCCCCCGCTCCCCGAGCAGCAGTAACGGCCCCGACGTGCCCGAGGGCCACACCATCCACCGGCTCGCCCTGGACTGCCGCACCCGGTTCGCCGGGTCGGCGGTCCGGGCGAGCAGCCCGCAGGGGAAGTTCTCCGACGGGGCGGCGCTGCTGGACGGCCAGGTCCTCACCGGCACCGACGCCCACGGCAAGCACCTCTTCCTCGGCTTCGCCGACGGCGGCTGGGTCCACGTCCACCTGGGCCTGTACGGCACCTTCCGCTTCGGGGACGCCCCCGCCCCGCCGCCCGTGGGCGCGGTGCGGCTGCGCATCGAGGGCTCCGGCGCCTACGCCGACCTGCGCGGCCCCACCGCATGCGAACTGATCACCGAACCCGAGAAGCAGGCGGTGCACGACCGCCTCGGCCCCGACCCCCTGCGCGCCGACGGCGGGGAGCGTGCGTGGCTGCGGATCTCCCGCAGCCGCACCACCGTCGCCGCTCTGCTGATGGACCAGAAGGTCCTGGCCGGGGTGGGCAACGTCTACCGCGCCGAGGTCCTCTTCCGGCACGGCATCGACCCGCGCCGCCCCGGCCGCGACCTCGCCCGCGCCGAGTGGGACGCGATCTGGGACGACCTGGCCGTCCTGATGCGCGAGGGCGTGCGCGCCAACCGGATCGACACCGTGCGGCCCGAGCACACCCCCGAGGCGATGGGGCGCCCGCCCCGCGTCGACGACCACGGCGGCGAGGTCTACGTCTACCGCCGCGCCGGGCAGCCGTGCCTGGTGTGCGGCGACGAGGTCCGCACCGCGTCCCTCGCCGCCCGCAACCTCTTCTGGTGCCCCACCTGCCAGCACGGCTGACCGCCCGGCCCCGCCCCGGACGGCCGCCCGGAAGACGGCCGCCCGGAAGCGGACGGCCGCTCAGAAACCGTGCGGCAGCCAGGGCGCGACGGGGGAGAGGAAGGCCGTCGCGGCCCGCTCCAGCGCGCCCGCGCGCAGCTCCCGCACCCGCCCCGCACCCGCCAGGGCGGCCAGGCTCACCCCGCCCAGGTAGGCCGATCCCAGCTCCCGGACGGACAGGGCCAGGTCGGCCGCGTCCCGGGTCGGCGCGCACACCGCGCCCCCGGTGTCCCCGGTCAGCCGCCAACGCCCGGTGTTCCAGGGGCAGAAGGCGTCCTCGACCTCGAACACCACGTCCACCGGGGCCGCGTAGGCCCGCGCCGACAGCGCGGCACCGACGTCCACCGGCCGGACGTGCAGCAGGTCGCGAACCGACACGTGGCAGCGCCGGACGTCGGAGACCAGGTGCAGCACCGGGTCGTCGACCGGGCGGCTGTGCGCCACCACCGAGGAGGTCAGGTCGATCCCGGCCAGGAACCGCCACAGCGCCGCGTACGCCCGGGGCGAGCGGGCCTCGACGTCGCGCACCCTCACCGTCCCGCTCGGCCCCGCCGCCTCCCACTCGGGCTTGACCGAGTACAGCGCGTAGCCGCAGAACCGGCCGTCCTCCTCGGCCACCACGCAGCGCAGCGGCGACCCCCCGTCCCGCCGGGACTCCGGGTCCAGCAGCGGCAGCCGCTCCCAGCCGGGACTGCGGGCCACCATGCCCGGTCGCAGCGGCACCCGCTCCGCGTACAGCTCCTCGCAGCGGTCCGCGGCCTTCTCCGGCGGGACGAGCCGCAGCCGCACCGCGTCCGTGCCCTCCGGCGCCGACAGCGAGACCCGGGTGGTGTCGATCGACAGCGACATCCGCTCGACCGCGCAGCCGTAGCCGAAGCGGCCGTAGATCGTCGGCTCGGAGGCGGTCAGCACCGCCAGCGGCTCGGTGCCGCGGGCGCGTATGTCGTCCAGCTGGCGCCGCATCAGGGAGCGGAGCACCCCGCGCCTGCGGTGGGTGGGCAGGACTCCCACCATCGTCACGCCCGCGGCCGGCACCGGGGAGCCGCCGGGGACCGTCAGGCGGAAGGAGAACGCCCCCGCCGTTCCCACCACTTCGTCGCCGTCCCAGGCGGCGAGGGAGCGGCCGGTCTCGGTCAGCGCCCTCCACAGCGCCCGCTCCTCGGGCGCCTCGGCGACTCCTCCGAAGGCCTCCTCCAACGTGGCGTACCAGGCGTCCCACTGCTCGGGTACGAGGGTCCTCAACTCCACCGGGACGGTGGCACCTTGTGCACTCATGCCCCTCTGCCTACCAGTGCGCGCACGCGCGGGCGACTGCTTTTCGCCCGCTCCGGACGGCTCCCCGGCCGCCTCCGGCGGGCCGCGGGGGCGCCGTGACCGGTCCCCGCACCGGGCGGGTCCCCGGAGCACGCCCGGCGGCCCCCGGCCGGAACGCGATTCCCCGGTCCGCCGGTGGGATAAGGTCCTCGGGCATGGCACGCGCAGCGGCAACCGAACCACTGACGGCCCGGTCGCGCAGGGCGCTCCACCGGGTCCGCGTCGGCCTGCGCAAATCCGCGGTCGACTACTTCCGCGGTGACGGGTCCGACTGGATAGCCCTGACCGTACTCCTGCTGTGCGTACCCCTGATAGCCGCGACCACCGTCCACGTCCCCACCTGGTGCCCGCCCAGCGCGCTGGTGCTGCCGGTCCTGGCGGGCGGCCTGGTCCTGCGCCCCGCCAGCCTGTTCCTGCTCTACACCTGCTCCGCGACCGCCCTGGTGGTCGAGTCCGCCGTCCTGGGCCCCTGGGACTCCGGCCCCGGACGCGTCACCCCCGGCTCGATCCTGGTCACCGCAGCCGTCGGCCTGGCCGGCCTGCTCATCGCCCAGTTCCGCTCCCGGGTCGGCGTCCCCTGGATGCGCGGGCACACCATGCTGTTCGACCTGCGCGAGCGCATCCGCGTCCAGAGTGAACTGCCGCCCCTGCCGGAGGGGTGGCACGCGGAGATCGCCCTGCGCCCGGCCGGCGGCCAGTCCTTCTCCGGGGACTTCGTCGTCGCCACCCGCAGCGCGGGCGGCCGCTACCTGGAGGCCGTGCTCACCGACGTCTCGGGGAAGGGCATGGACGCCGGGTCGCGCGCCCTGCTGCTCTCCGGGGCCTTCGGCGGCCTCCTCGGCTCCCTGCCCCCGCACGACTTCCTCCCGGCCGCCAACGGCTACCTGCTGCGCCAGGACTGGGCGGAGGGGTTCGCGACCTCCGTGCACCTGGTGCTGGACCTGCACACGGGGGAGTACGAGCTGCTGTCGGCCGGGCACCTGCCGGCCATGCACCTGGTCTCCGGCGCGGGCCGCTGGGACCTCAAGGAGGCCGAGGGGCCGCTGCTCGGCGTCTACGACGGGGCCAAGTTCGAGGGCGTCAGGGGGCGGCTGCGCTCCGGGGACGTCCTGATGCTCTACACCGACGGCCTCGTCGAGACCTCCGACCGGGACATCTCCGAGGGCATCGACCGGCTGACCGGGGAGGCCGACCGGTTCATCGTGGCCGGCTTCCGCGGCGCCGCCTGGCGGCTGATCGACGCGGCGGCCAAGGACGTCAACGACGACCGCGCGCTGCTGCTGATCTGCCGGGACTGACCGCACGGGCCGCAGGCCCCTCCGTCCCCCGCCGCCTCCTCCGCACGCGTCGAGGGCCCCGGACCGCGCTCGGTCCGGGGCCCTCGACGCGTGCGGGGCGTTCCGCCTAGCGGCGCACGACCTCCCGCTCCCGGGGGGCGTCCGCGCCGGAGGCCTTCGCGCCGGGGGCGTCCGGGCCGGGGGCCGCCTGCCGGGGGCCGCGGGCCGGGAGCCGGAAGGCCCAGGCCATCTTCGGCTCCATGACCGGCCGGAAGATCCGCTGGAAGGGGGTGGTGCACAGCACCAGGATGATCGCGACGGCGATGAAGGTGACCGCGATCATGCCCAGGGGGGTGCGTACCCAGTCGACGTCGTACCAGCCCCAGAAGCGCGACCCCTTGGCCAGGAAGCCGTGCAGCAGGTAGCCGTACAGGGTGCTCGCGCCCAGCGCCGTGACCCACAGCCGGCGTCCGGGCGTCCAGGCGAAGAAGCAGGCGCTCAGCACGATCGAGCAGGCGAACAGCGCCATGGTCATCACCAGGCCGGTCCACCAGGGGGCGCCGAGCTCCTGGGCGCTGTCGCGGTGGTAGAACCACGCCGAGCTCATCCGGGGCGCGGCCCAGTAGGCGACGACCAGGGCCACGGCGAACACCGGGACGGCGGCGATGCGCACTGAGCGGCGGCGCACCAGCTTGAAGTGCTCCGGCCGCAGGGACAGGCCGAACACGAAGAAGGGCAGGAACTGCAGGACCCGCTGGAGGTCCAGGTCGTCGCCGATGTCCGGGGAGATGGCGGCGAGGGAGGCGATCGCCAGGGCCAGCGGCACCGGCCACCGCACGATCCGCCACAGCGGCGCGGTCAGCCGCCAGACGAACAGGGCCACCAGGAACCAGGTGAGGTACCAGGGGTCGAGCAGGGTGATCGCGTGGGTCGGGTCGTCGTCGGCGTACCTCTTGAAGAGGCTGTAGGCGACCTCGAAGACCACGTAGGGGACGACGACGCCGGTCACCAGCCGCACCAGGCGGTCCGGCCGGGCGTCGAAGCTGCGGGAGAAGTAGCCGGAGACGATGATGAACGCCGGCATGTGGAAGGCGTACACGACCATGTACAGCGCTTCCGCCGTGCGGCTGGACGAGGTCAGTGGCTGCCAGGCGTGGCCGCAGGCGACCAGCACGATGGCCAGCAGCTTGGTGTTGTCGAAGAACGAGTCCCGGGGCTTCTCCGGCTTGCCGGGCGGCGGCCCGGGGGCTTCGGGTGACCCCCCGACCGCCGGGGCTTTCGCCCTCTCGTACGTGTGCGGGGGGAGGGCTCGGGTCATGGGGCGTCCACCCACCCGGTGCCTGTCTGGAAGGTATCTGGAGCGTGGATCATCCGCAGCACCATAGCGTTAAACATGCCCTCCGTAAATTCTTCGTTTGCTTTGGCGCATAACCAGCAATGAGACAAACATGCGCCCCGCGCACGCACTTTTCGGGTGCTCTATGTGCCGATATGAGGCGAAAAATGAGCCGAGGGTGCAATGCGATCGACAAGAGGAATGTCTGCTTCCTTCCTTTTTTCAATCGGCACGCGGGGGTTTGTGAAAGGTTCGTGAGGGCTATTTCCTCACGGGATCGTGAATTACCGCCGGTGACGCGCCGGGGACCGGCCTGGCGCGCCGGAGCCCCCGCGGGGCCGGACCGGTGGCACGATGTACCCCGGGGGGTCGGACGCATGCGGTCCCCCGGACCGGCGAGGCGTTCCGAGCGAGGAAGTGATCCGTTGTGGCCATCTCTCTGTCCGTCGTGCTCCTTTTGGCGATCATCCTGGTCGTCATGATCAGAAATGGTTCGCTGAAGGGCGGGCCGGCGGCCGTCGCGGTCCTCTTCGGTTTCTTCCTCGCCTCGTCCGGTATGGCCCCGACCATCCAGAATTTCCTGGACTCGATAGCGGACACCATTCAGCGGATCAGCTTCTGAGGCCGGACCGGCGGCGGGGTGCAGGCCGCCCCGTCCCGGCCGGCGGGCGATCGGCGACAGGGGGAGCGGTGGGCACGGAACGTGCGGGCGGACCGTCGGCGGGCCGGCAGGCCGGGGTCGCCGCGGTGCTGCTCCTGATCGACCTGATGGTGATCGCCTGGCTGCTGTACGGCTACGGGATCACCGGATGGGCCGACGGCTACGACGACGCCGATGCGCCGGAGGCGCCGCGGGCGGCGCTTCGGGCGACGTGGATCCTGGCCGGCGGCGCGGCGGTCACGGGCGGTGCCCTGCTCGCCTCGAGGTGGCGCGTCCCCGGTGCCGTGCAGTTGCTGGTCCTGGGCGGCGGGGCGGCGATGTTCGCCCTCCTCGCGGCGCGTCCGTAGCGTGCGCCGGCCCGGGCCAGCCCGGGCCGGCCCGGCTTCGCGCGGCCGGGCAGGACCTGTGAAAACACCGAGGCCCGGGCGGGGGATCGACTCCCCGGCCGGGCCTCGGTCGTGCAGAGCGGGCGACGGGAATCGAACCCGCGTAGCCAGTTTGGAAGACTGGGGCTCTACCATTGAGCTACGCCCGCGACGGCCAGCATTCTGGCACACACGGCATCCTGCCACACCCGCGGCCCCCGGCGCGAACAACCATGCAGACTCAGCGGGGCGGGGGCTGTACCCTTCGTGTCGTCCCACCACGGGGTGTGGCGCAGGTTGGTAGCGCGTCCGCTTTGGGAGCGGAAGGCCGTCGGTTCAAATCCGGCCACCCCGACCACGGGTGACGGGCCCGCCCGCGGACGCCTCGGCGACCGCGGGCGGGCCCGTCGACCGTACCGGTACTATGCAGAATGCGCCTGTATACGGGGCGACGAGGGGCAAGCCCCCGACCGCACGTCTCGTCGGCGACCGGTATCCCTCGACGGGGAGGCCGGTTGTTGGCGCGTTCGGCGGGTCCTACGGGCCCGTGCACCACAGCCCCTGATGTCAGCCCAAGGAGACCCAACCGTGAAGAGCGCCGTCGAGACTTTGAACCCCACTCGGGTTCGACTCACCGTCGAGGTGCCCTTCGAGGAGCTCAAGCCCAGCCTCGACGCGGCCTACAAGAAGATCAACCAGCAGGTCACGGTGCCGGGCTTCCGCAAGGGCAAGCTTCCCGCGCGCATCATCGACCAGCGGTTCGGCCGTGGCGCGGTCCTCGAGGAGGCCGTCAACGACGCGCTGCCGAAGTTCTACACGGAGGCGGTCAACGAGGGTGAGCTGAGCGTGCTCGGCCAGCCCGAGATCGACATCACCGAGTTCAACGACGGCGAGCAGCTGAAGTTCACCGCCGAGGTGGACGTCCGCCCGACCCTGGAGATCCCGGACTACTCCGGCATCGAGGTCACCGTCGACGCCGTCGAGGTCAGCGACGAGGACGTCGAGAAGTCCCTGGAGCAGCTGCGCGACCGCTTCGCCTCCACCACCGAGGTCGAGCGCGCCGCCGCCGAGGGCGACGTCGTGGTCGTCGACCTCGAGGCCAGCGTCGACGGCGAGGTCCTCGAGGACGGCGTCGCCAAGGGCGTCTCCTACACCATCGGCTCCGGCCAGCTGCTGGACGGCATCGACGAGGCCGTCACCGGCCTGGAGGCCGGCGGCTCCGCCACCTTCGAGTCCGAGCTCAAGGGCGGCTCCGCCGCGGGCCGCACCGCGCAGATCAAGGTCGACGTCACCAGCGTCCAGGCCCGTGAGCTGCCGGAGCTGGACGACGAGTTCGCCCAGATGGCCAGCGAGTTCGACACCCTCGAGGAGCTGCGCGCGGACAGCCGCAAGCGCCTGGAGCGGATGAAGGAGTACGACCAGGCCACCCAGGCCCAGGAGAAGGTCCTCGACAAGCTCATCGAGATCGTCGAGGTCCCGATCCCGGAGAAGCTCCTCGAGGACGAGATCAACACCCGCAAGCACAACCTGGAGCACCACCAGTTCCCGGCCCTGGGCCTGGACTGGGCGAGCTACCTGGAGCGCGAGGGCAAGACCCAGGAGGAGTACGACGCCGAGGTCGCCGAGCAGGCCACCAAGGGCATCAAGACCCAGTTCATCCTCGACGAGCTGGTCTCCAAGGAGCAGCTGTCGGTGAACCAGGAGGAGCTCACCGAGCACCTCATGCGCCGTGCCGCCTCCTCCGGCATGAGCCCGGACCAGTTCGCCCAGGCCGTCGTCGAGGGCGGCCAGGTGCCGATGCTCGTCGGCGAGGTCGCCCGCGGCAAGGCGCTGGCCCACGTGGTCGAGGCCGCCAAGGTCGTCGACACCGAGGGCAACGAGGTCGACCTGAGCGACGACGAGGAGGACGAGACGGGCGAGACCGTCGAGGCGTCCTCCGAGGAGTCCGGCTCCGAGGCCGAGGCCGCCCCGGCCGAGGACGAGGCCGGCGAGAAGGCCTGACCCCTCCCGCACCCCGAGGTCCGGCCCTTCGGGCCGCACCGCACCGGCACGGGCCCGGACGCCCCCGCGGCGTCCGGGCCCGTGCCGGTTTCCCTCGGTGAGCCTGCGCTCACAGCGAACAGTTCCGTGAGCGGGATGGCACGGCTCCACCTGCGCGTTAGGGTCCTTGGTACGAGGGCAGGGGAGTCCCGACACCGGGCCGGGCGAGCACCAGCGGCCACGCGCACTCCCCGCACCCTGAGAAGACGCTGAGACGGCGCGCCGCCGTCCGAGAACGAGCAGGTGGATACGTGACGATTCCGATGCCTTCCGCCGCCGGAGAGCCGACCATCGGTGGCCTCGGCGACCAGGTCTACAACCGACTGCTCAACGAGCGCATCATCTTCCTGGGCCAGGCGGTCGACGACGACATCGCCAACAGGATCACCGCACAGCTCCTGCTCCTGGCCGCCGACCCGGACAAGGACATCTACCTCTACATCAACTCGCCCGGCGGCTCGGTGACCGCCGGCATGGCGATCTACGACACGATGCAGTACATCAAGAACGACGTCGTGACCATCGCCATGGGCCTGGCTGCCTCGATGGGCCAGTTCCTGCTGACCGCGGGCGCCCCGGGCAAGCGGTTCGCGCTGCCGAACGCCGAGATCCTGATGCACCAGCCCTCCGCCGGCCTGGCCGGCTCCGCCTCGGACATCAAGATCCAGGCCGAGCAGCTGCTGCGCACGAAGAAGCGGATGGCCGAGCTGACCGCCCAGCACTCCGGCCGCACGGTCGAGGAGATCAACCGCGACGCCGACCGGGACCGCTGGTTCTCCGCACACGAGGCCAAGGAGTACGGCCTGCTCGACGAGGTCATGCACTCCGCCTCCGGTGTCCCGGGCGGTGGCGGCACCGGCGCCTGAGCCGCCCGCAGGCCCGGCCCCGCAGGCCCAGGGCCCGGACCCGCCCGCCCGACCGCACCCGCAGCCACTGCTCATCACCAGGACGGTGAACACACCCATGAACAACTTCCCCGGACGCGCCCTGTACGAGGGCGCCGGTGCCGCCGAGTCCCGCTACGTCGTCCCGCGCTTCGTGGAGCGCACCTCGCAGGGCGTGCGCGAGTACGACCCGTACGCCAAGCTCTTCGAGGAGCGGGTGATCTTCCTCGGGGTGCAGATCGACGACGCCTCCGCCAACGACGTCATGGCGCAGCTGCTGTGCCTGGAGTCGATGGACCCCGACCGCGACATCTCGATCTACATCAACTCCCCGGGCGGCTCGTTCACCGCGCTGACCGCGATCTACGACACGATGCAGTTCGTGAAGCCGGACATCCAGACGGTGTGCATGGGCCAGGCGGCCTCCGCCGCGGCCGTGCTGCTGGCCGCCGGGACCCCGGGCAAGCGCATGGCGCTGCCGAACGCCCGTATCCTGATCCACCAGCCGTACACCGAGACCGGTCGCGGCCAGGTCTCCGACCTGGAGATCCAGGCCAAGGAGATCGCCCGGATGCGTGAGCAGCTGGAGCAGATGCTGGCCAAGCACTCCAGCAAGGACGTGGCGCGGGTCAGCGAGGACATCGAGCGGGACAAGATCCTCACGGCGGAGGAGGCCCTGGACTACGGTCTGGTGGACCAGATCGTCTCCACCCGCAAGAGCTCCGTCATGATGGGCTGACGTCCGCCTCCAGGACGTGCCCCCCTGGGCCGGCGGATGCCGAGTCGGCCCAAGGGGGGCCCACAGCGGGGGTCCGGCAATGTACCGTCGGACGGGGGACCGGGGTTTTTCCCGGCATCCCGCAGCAAGCACCAGGGCCCGTCGGACCGGCGGGACCAAGGCGAAGGGGAAGCACCTCGTGGCACGCATCGGTGACGGCGGCGATCTGCTCAAGTGCTCTTTCTGCGGAAAGAGCCAGAAGCAGGTGAAGAAGCTCATCGCAGGGCCCGGCGTGTACATCTGCGACGAGTGCATCGACCTGTGCAACGAGATCATCGAGGAGGAGCTCGCCGAGTCCTCCGAGGTGCGCTGGGAGGACCTGCCCAAGCCCCGGGAGATCTACGAGTTCCTCGAGGGCTACGTGGTCGGCCAGGAGACCGCCAAGAAGGCCCTGTCGGTGGCGGTCTACAACCACTACAAGCGGGTGCAGGCCGGCGAGAACAGCAGCCACAAGGAAGACGGCATCGAACTCGCCAAGTCCAACATCCTGCTGCTCGGCCCGACCGGCTCCGGCAAGACGCTGCTGGCGCAGACCCTGGCCCGGATGCTCAACGTGCCCTTCGCGATCGCCGACGCCACGGCCCTGACCGAGGCCGGCTACGTCGGCGAGGACGTCGAGAACATCCTGCTCAAGCTGATCCAGGCGGCCGACTACGACGTCAAGAAGGCCGAGACCGGGATCATCTACATCGACGAGATCGACAAGGTCGCCCGCAAGAGCGAGAACCCGTCGATCACCCGCGACGTCTCGGGCGAGGGCGTGCAGCAGGCGCTGCTGAAGATCCTCGAGGGCACCACGGCCTCGGTGCCGCCGCAGGGCGGGCGCAAGCACCCGCACCAGGAGTTCATCCAGATCGACACCACGAACGTGCTGTTCATCGTGGGCGGCGCCTTCGCGGGCCTGGAGAAGATCATCGAGTCCCGGGCCGGCAAGAAGGGCATCGGCTTCGGGGCCACCATCCACTCCAAGCGGGAGCTGGACGCGATCGACCGCTTCGGCGACGTCATGCCGGAGGACCTGGTCAAGTTCGGCATGATCCCCGAGTTCATCGGCCGCCTGCCCGTCATCACCTCCGTGCACAACCTCGACCGCGAGGCGCTGCTGCAGATCCTCGTCGAGCCGCGCAACGCCCTGGTCAAGCAGTACCAGCGGCTGTTCGAACTGGACGGCGTCGAGCTGGAGTTCGACCGCGGGGCGCTGGAGGCCATCGCCGACCAGGCGATCCTGCGCGGCACCGGCGCCCGCGGCCTGCGCGCGATCATGGAGGAGGTGCTGATGTCCGTGATGTACGAGGTCCCCTCCCGCAAGGACGTGGCCCGCGTGGTGATCACCGACGACGTGGTGCTCTCCAACGTCAACCCGACCCTGGTCCCGCGCGAGACCCGCGGCCTGGGCAAGGGCGAGCAGAAGAGCGCCTGACGCCCCTTGAGCACTCGCGGGGGCCCCGCACCGGTCCGCCGGCGCGGGGCCCTCGCACGTGCCGCGGACGCGGGCGGGGCGTCCCGGGTCACTCGACGGGGACGCGGGTGTCCTCCCGGACGTCCTGGGTGACGATGGAGACCCGCTGCATCGACTTCGGGTCGGGTTCGGCCGGCGCCAGGGTCGGGCCGCTGAAGGTCACCACGCCCACCGTGCTGGAGTCGCCCCACGCGCACAGCACCGAGTAGAGCCTGTCGGCCCGCACGCCCTGGCAGCGCATCAGTTCCCCGTCGAAGCCGGGGGGCGGCTCCTCGGTCGGCTCGCCCACCAGCTCGGCGTCCTTGCTCGCCTCCGTCTGCGCGAACACGGCGTCCACGGCGGCCCGGGGATCGGTGACGGTCCCCCAGGCGCCGCTGAAGGTCAGCGTCTCCTTGTCCGCGCCGCGGTAGCTCGCCACCACGGGGTGGGGGTCGGTGACGCCGGGGAGGGCCTGCCCGTCCTTGACGAGGGCGCTCGCGTCCACTCCCTTGCCCTGCCGCTGGTAGGCACTGGCGACGGTGTCGGGCGTGGCCAGCCGGTACGGTCCGTCCTCGGCCAGTGCCCACCAGGCCACGCCCCCGGCCAGCGCCAGCGCGCCGGCGAGGAGGCCCGCGACCGCCCCGGTCCGCTTCTTCCGCGGCCGCTGCGGCTGCTGCGGGGGCGCGCCGTGCGGTGCGCCCGGGTGCGGGAAGCCCTGCTGCTGCGGGAGGCCCTGCCGGGGGAGGCCCTGCTGCGGGTGGCCGCCCTGCTGCGGAGGACCGGTCCGCGGGCCGCCGTACGGCCCGGCGGGACCGGGCTGCGGGCCGCCGTACGGCTGCTGCCCGTACGGCCCGGGCTGCTGCCCGTACGGCCCGGGGGGCTGCGGGGGGCCGTACGGGCCGGGCTGCGGGGGAGTGCCGCCGTAGCCCGGACTCGGCGGCTGCTGGGGATAGTTCATCGACCTGCGGTCCTCCCGTTGCTGTTGTGTCCCCGACATCCTCGCCGATCCCCGGCGGCACGGGGACGACAGGGCGAAACCGGTTCGAGGAGGGGGCCGCACCGCCCGTACACTGGCCGTCGTGACCGACATGAACCAGCGCCCCCGCGACGGGGCCAACAGCGCCTCCGACCACCTGCCGACCCAGTACGTCCCGGCCGAGGTAGAGGGGAAGCTGTACGAGCGCTGGGTGGAGGCCGGGTACTTCGAGGCGGACGAGAAGAGCGACAAGCCGCCGTACACCGTCGTCATCCCGCCGCCGAACGTCACCGGCAGCCTGCACCTCGGGCACGCCTTCGAGCACACGATCATCGACTCGCTCACCCGCCGCAAGCGCATGCAGGGCTACGAGACGCTGTGGCAGCCGGGCATGGACCACGCCGGCATCGCCACCCAGAACGTCGTCGAGCGCGAGCTGGCCAAGGAGGGCGTCTCCCGCCACGACCTGGGCCGGGAGAAGTTCGTCGAGCGCGTCTGGCAGTGGAAGGCCGAGTCCGGCGGCCAGATCTCCGGCCAGATGAAGCGCCTGGGCGACGGCGTGGCCTGGTCCCGCGAGCGCTTCACCATGGACGAGGGCCTGTCCAAGGCCGTGCAGACCATCTTCAAGCGGCTCTACGACGACGGGCTGATCTACCGCGCCGAGCGCATCATCAACTGGTGCCCGCGCTGCCTGACGGCCATCTCCGACATCGAGGTGGAGTACCAGGAGGACGACGGCGAGCTGGTCTCGATCCGCTACGGCGAGGGCGAGGACTCCATCGTCGTCGCCACCACCCGCGCCGAGACGATGCTCGGCGACACCGCGGTCGCCGTCCACCCCGACGACGAGCGCTACGCGCACCTGGTCGGCCGCGAGATCGAGCTGCCGCTGACCGGCCGCCGCATCCCGGTCGTCGCGGACGCCCACGTCGACCCGGAGTTCGGCACCGGAGCGGTCAAGGTCACCCCGGCCCACGACCCGAACGACTTCGAGATCGGCCGCCGCCACGACCTGCCGTCGCTGACCGTCCTGGACGAGCACGGCGTGATCACCGTGCACGGCCCCTTCCAGGGCCTGGACCGCTTCGAGGCCCGCTCGACGATCGTCGGCGCCCTGCGCGCCGAGGGGCGCATCGTCGCGGAGAAGCGCCCCTACACGCACTCGGTCGGCCACTGCTCGCGCTGCAAGACCACCATCGAGCCGCGGCTGTCCATGCAGTGGTGGGTCAAGGTCGCCCCGCTGGCGCAGGCCGCCGCCGACGCGGTGCGCGACGGCCGGGTCGACATCCACCCCAAGGAGATGGAGTCCCGCTACTTCGGCTGGGTCGACAACCTCCACGACTGGTGCATCTCGCGCCAGCTGTGGTGGGGCCACCGCATCCCGGTCTGGTACGGCCCCGACGGCGAGACGGTCTGCGTCGGCCCCGGCGAGGAGCCGCCCACCGGCGAGGGCTGGCACCAGGAGACCGACGTCCTGGACACCTGGTTCTCCTCCGGCCTGTGGCCGTTCTCCACCCTGGGCTGGCCGGGGAAGACCCCGAGCCTGGAGAAGTTCTACCCGACGTCCGTCCTGGTCACCGGCTACGACATCCTGTTCTTCTGGGTCGTGCGGATGATGATGTTCGGCCTGTACGCGATGGACGGCACCCCGCCGTTCCGCACCATCGCCCTGCACGGCATGGTCCGCGACCAGTTCGGCAAGAAGATGTCGAAGTCCTTCGGCAACGCGGTCAACCCGCTGGACTGGATGGACGCCTACGGGTCCGACGCGGTCCGCTTCACCCTGGCCCGCGGCGCCAACCCCGGCACGGACGTGCCGATCGGCGAGGACTGGGTCCAGGGCTCGCGAAACTTCGCCAACAAGATCTGGAACGCCACCCGCTTCGCGCTGATGAACGGCGCCACCGTGGACGGCCCGCTGCCGCCCGCGGCGGAGCTGAGCACGGCCGACCGCTGGATCCTGTCCCGGCTGAACGCCACCGTCGCCGAGGTGGACGCGTACTACGAGGACTACCAGTTCGCCAGGCTCTCGGACGCCCTGTTCCACTTCGCCTGGGACGAGGTCTTCGACTGGTACGTCGAGCTGTCCAAGACCACCCTGGCCAAGGGCGGGGCGGCGGCCGACGCCTCGCGCCGCGTCCTGGGCGAGGTCCTGGACACCACGCTGCGCCTGCTGCACCCGGTGATGCCGTTCGTCACCGAGGAGCTGTGGACCGTGCTGACCGGACGCGAGTCCGTCGTCGTCGCCGAGTGGCCGTCCGCCGACGCCTCGCGCCGCGACGAGGCCGCCGAGAAGGAGATCGCCCTGCTCCAGCAGGTCATCACCGAGGTGCGCCGGTTCCGCGCCGACCAGGGCCTCAAGCCCGGCCAGAAGGTCCCCGCCAGGCTCGTCCTGGACGGCACCGCCCTGACCGAGCACGAGGACGCCATCCGCGCCCAGGCCCGCCTGACCGCCCCGGAGGACGGCTTCACCGCCACCGCCTCGCTGCCGGTCGCCGGCGCCACGGTCGAACTCGACCTGTCCGGCGCGATCGACGTCGCCGCCGAGCGCAAGCGCCTGGCCAAGGACCTCGCGCTGGCGGAGAAGGAGAAGGCCCAGGCCACCGCCAAGCTCGGCAACGACGGCTTCCTGGCCAAGGCCCCCGAGCACGTCGTGGAGAAGATCCGCACGCGCCTGGCGGCCGCGGAGGCCGACATCGCCCGCATCACGGCCCAGCTGGAGTCCCTCCCGCAGGCCTGACGCACCCCGCCGGAGGGCGGGCGGCGGCACTTGCCGACGCCCGCCCTCCGGCGCACTCCGCCCCGGGTGGGGCGCGCCGCGCCGGGCCGCGCGCCTCCGTAGACTGGGCACCGTGAGCGAGCGCCCCAAGAACGACGAACCGTCGGACCGGCCGACGGACCCCTTCGACGAGATCATCGCCTCCGAGGCGGACCGGGACCCCGACCTGGCGGTGATCGAGGCGGGCAGCCGCACCCTGCGGGCCCAGGCCGCCCCGGAGGCGGGCGACGACGCACCGCGCCGCCCGCAGGACCCCGAGGTCGCCGCCGCCCTGCGCGAGGTCGAGGCCGAGCTCGCCGGCCGCTGGCCGGAGACGAAGCTGGAGCCCTCGCTGGACCGGATGACCGCGCTGATGGACATCCTGGGGGAGCCGCAGCGCGCCTACCCGGCGATCCACATCACCGGCACCAACGGCAAGACCAGCACCGCCCGGATGATCGAGCAGCTGCTGCGCGCCTTCGACCTGCGCACCGGCCGCTACACCAGCCCGCACGTGCAGATGGTCACCGAGCGGATCAGCCTGGACGGCGCCCCGATCGACCCCGAGCGGTTCGTGGAGACCTACCGGGACATCGAGCCGTACGTCGGGATGGTGGACGCCTCCCAGCCGCACCGGATGTCGTTCTTCGAGGTGCTCACCGGCATGGCGTACGCGGCCTTCGCCGACGCACCGGTGGACGTGGCGGTCGTCGAGGTCGGCATGGGCGGCGGCTGGGACGCCACCAACGTGATCGACGGCCAGGTCGCCGTGGTCACCCCGGTCGCCCTGGACCACACCGACCGGCTCGGGCAGACCCCGGGCGAGATCGCCGTGGAGAAGGCCGGGATCATCAAGGAGGGCGCGTCCGTCGTGCTGGCCCAGCAGCCGGTCGACGCCGCCCAGGCGCTGCTCAAGCACGCGGTCGAGGTGGACGCCACGGTGGCCCGCGAGGGCATGGAGTTCGGCGTGCTGCAGCGCGAGGTGGCCGTCGGCGGGCAGCTGCTGACCCTGCGCGGCCTGGGCGGCGACTACGAGGACGTCTTCCTGCCGCTGCACGGCGAGCACCAGGCGCACAACGCCGCGGTGGCGCTGGCGGCCGTGGAGTCGTTCTTCGGCGTCGGCCGGGACCGCAGCGAGGCGCTGGACGCCGACGTGGTCCGCCGGGCGTTCGCCTCGGCCTCCTCGCCGGGGCGGCTGGAGGTCGTGCGGCGCAGCCCGACCGTGCTGCTGGACGCGGCCCACAACCCGGCGGGCGCCCGGGCCGCCGCCGCGGCGGTCTCCGAGGCGTTCGGCTTCACCCGCCTGGTGGGTGTTGTCGGCACCAGCGCCGACAAGGACGTGCGCGGGCTGCTGGAGGCGTTCGAGCCGGTCCTCGCCGAGGTCGTGGTCACCCGGAACTCCACGCAGCGGGCGATGGACGCCGACGAGCTCGCGGCCCTGGCCGTCGAGGTGTTCGGCGCCGACCGCGTCCAGGTGGAGCCGCGGCTGGACGACGCCATCGAGGCCGCCGTCACGCTGGCCGAGGAGGAGGGCGAACTCGCCGGGGCGGGCGTGCTCGTCACCGGATCGGTGATCACGGTGGGCGAGGCCCGCCTGCTGCTGGGCAAGGAGTAAGAGGACCATGCGAACCCTGTGCGCGAGCACCCTGATCGGCGAGTTCTTCGTCATCGGCTTCGCCGGACTGGTGGCCATGCAGCTGTCCGGCCTCCCGGCGGGCACGGTGTGGGCGGTGAGCGGCACGGCCATGGTGCTGTGCGTCCTGCTGTGCGGAGTGATCACCCGGCCCGGCGCGGTGGCCGCCGGATGGGTGCTGCAGGCGGCCCTGGTCGCGAGCGGTTTCGTCGTCCCTGCCATGTTCTTCCTCGGCACGGTCTTCGCGGCCCTGTGGTGGGCGGCGGTGCACTACGGCCGGAAGGTCGACGCGATCAAGGCGGCCCGTGTGCAGGAGGCGGCGCCGACGGCGTAGCCCCTGATCGCGGGGCGGAGGGGGACAGGTAGTGTCTGTTCCCCACCTTCCCCGTCACGCCGGCATCGGCGTGCCGCCGAGACCTCCAGGAGCCGCAGCATGAGCCAGCGCACCCTCGTCCTCCTCAAGCCGGACGCGGTCCGTCGGGGCCTGATGGGCGAGATCATCGGCCGCATCGAGCGCAAGGCGAACTGGTCGATCACCGCCCTGGAACTGCGCACCCTGGACCGGGCCACCCTGGAGCAGCACTACGGCGAGCACGAGGGCAAGCCGTTCTACGAGCCGCTGGTCGCCTTCATGGAGTCCGGCCCGACCGCCGTGATGGTCGTCGAGGGCGAGCGGGTCGTCGAGGGCGTGCGCGCGCTGGCCGGCCCGACCGACCCGATCGCCGCCGCCCCCGGGAGCATCCGCGGGGACTTCGGCACCGTCGTGCGGGAGAACCTCGTCCACGCCTCGGACTCGGAGGAGTCCGCCGAGCGCGAGATCAAGCTGTTCTTCCCCGGCCGCGGCTGACGCCTCCTCAAAGACCCTTCGAGGGAACCGGTGACGGCCGCCCCCGCGGCGGCCGTTACTCCAGGGGAACCAATCCTTCCGACACGGCGTCCACAATGCAGCGCACCATGGTGTTCGCACGGACAATGGTCGGTGGTACCGTCGGCGCCCCTCGCGCGGGTCTCGCTACGATGAAGCACAGGCTGCCGTCGGAGCACTGCCCGTCCCGTACACACCGCCGTCCTCACCGCTCGAGCTCGGGAAGGCTTTCGTATATCCATGGCGAACAACATGTCGTTCATCGGCCGTGACATGGCTGTCGACCTCGGGACCGCCAACACGCTGGTGTACGTCAGGGGTCGCGGGATCGTCCTCAACGAACCCTCCGTGGTCGCCATCAACACCAACACCGGCGGGATCCTCGCGGTGGGCGCCGAGGCGAAGAAGATGATCGGCCGGACCCCCGGCAACATCGTCGCGGTCCGTCCCCTCAAGGACGGCGTGATCGCGGACTTCGAGATCACCGAGCGCATGCTCCGGTACTTCATCCTGAAGATCCACAAGCGCCGCTACCTCGCCCGCCCGCGGGTCGTGGTCTGCGTGCCCTCCGGCATCACCGGCGTCGAGCGCCGCGCCGTGATCGAGGCGTCCACGCAGGCCGGCGCCCGCCAGGTGCACATCATCGAGGAGCCGATGGCCGCGGCCATCGGCGCCGGGCTCCCGGTCCACGAGGCCACCGGCAACATGGTGGTGGACATCGGCGGCGGCACGACCGAGGTGGCCGTGATCTCCCTCGGCGGGATCGTGACCGCGCAGTCGATCAGGGTGGCCGGCGACGAGCTGGACAACGCGATCATCCAGCACATCAAGAAGGAGTACTCGCTCCTCCTCGGCGAGCGCTCGGCCGAACACATCAAGATCACCATCGGCTCGGCCTTCGACCTCGGCGAGGAGGAGCACGCCGAGATCCGCGGCCGGGACCTGGTCAGCGGCCTGCCCAAGACCGTGGTGATCTCCGCGACCGAGGTCCGCAAGGCCATCGAGGAGCCGGTCAACTCGATCGTGGACGCGGTCAAGACCACCCTCGACAAGTGCCCGCCCGAGCTGTCCGGCGACATCATGGACCGCGGCATCGTGCTCACCGGCGGCGGCGCCATGCTGCGCGGCCTCGACGAGCGGCTGCGCCGCGAGACCGGGATGCCGATCCACATCGCCGAGGACCCGCTGGACTCCGTGGCCCTGGGCTCCGGCAAGTGCGTCGAGGAGTTCGAGGCCCTCCAGCAGGTGCTGGACTCCCAGCCGCGCCGCTAGTCCCGGCGCGGCAGACCGTACGGCCGGCCGCCCCCGCGGGTGGCCGGCCGCACGTCATGTCACTCCTGCGGGTGATTTTCCCCGCCCGGCCCCGGAACTGCCCGGGGCACCCTGCAACCGCCAGGTCCTACCGAGGAAGGCATTGCCGCGAACGTGAGGGACACACGAGAGAGCCGGTTGCTGTTGGTGCTGCTGGTCGCCATCGCGTTCGCCCTGATCACCGTGGACATCAGAGGCGGTGAGAAGTCCCCCCTCGACGGTGCGCGGCACGTCGCCGCCTCGGTGTTCGGGCCGGTGGAGAAGGGTATGGCGGCCGCGGTCGACCCGGTCGGCAACGTGATCGGCGCGGTCCGCGAGGCGGGCTCGCGCGACACGCAGATCAGCCGGCTCGAGCGGGAGAACGCCGAGCTGAAGCAGAAGCTGGCGGCCGAGGGCTCGTCCACGGGCCGGGCGGCCGAGCTGGACAGGCTGCTGGGCACCGCCGGCGCGGGCCAGTACCGCATCAAGGCCGCCGAGGTCATCGCCATCGGACCGGCCCAGGGCTTCTCCTGGACCGTCACGATCGACATCGGCAGCGAGGACGGCATCGCCCGCGACATGACGGTGATCAACGGCGACGGACTCGTCGGCCGCGTCACCACCGTCGGCCCCTCCACGTCCACCGTCCTGCTCGCCAACGACCCCGACTTCACCGTCGGCACCCGGATGGAGGGGACGAAGGAGCTCGGCTTCGCCACCGGCCAGGGCGACCGGCCGCTGCGCGTCCAGCTGCTCAACGGCAAGGCGAAGGTGAAGAAGGGCGACCGGCTGGTCACCTTCGGCTCCCAGGGCGACAAGCCGTTCGTCCCCGGCGTCCCGGTTGGCAGGGTCGTCCGGGCCGACTCGGCGGCCGGGGAGCTCACCCGCACCGTGCAGGTCGAGCCGTTCGTCGGCTTCACCAAGCTCGACGTCGTCGGGGTCGTCGTCCAGGCGCCGCGCGAGGACCCGCGCGACAGCGTCCTGCCGGACAAGCCGGAGAAGAAGCGGCCGGCCCCCGTGAAGAAGCCCGCCCCCGAGGCGACCCGCCCGGGCGAGGAGGACGGCCCCGGCGCCGCCGCCAGCCCCGGGACGGGCCCCGGCGACGGCACGGACCCCGACCCCGACCCCGGCACCGGCACGGAACCCGGTCCGGGCACCGGTCCCGGCACCGGGACCGACCCGGGCACCGGAACCGACCCCGGGACCGACCCCGGGACCGATCCCGGAACCGGGACCGGAACCGACACCCCGCCCGCGACCGACACCAGGAACTGACGATGCGTCTGAACCGTGTCCTGCTCTCCGCCGTGCTCATCGTCGTCGCACTGGTCGTCCAGGTGAGCGTGCTGGCCCGGCTCCAGCTGCCCGGGGCGGTTCCCGACCTGCTGCTGATGGTCGTCCTCGGCCTGGCCCTGACCTACGGTCACACCGGCGGTGCCCTGGTCGGTTTCGCCGCCGGGCTGCTCGCCGACCTCGCCCCTCCCGCCGACCACGCGGTGGGCCGCTACGCGCTGGTGCTGTGCGTCGTCGGCTACCTCGCCGGGCTGGCCAAGCCCGAGAGCGGGCAGCCGCGCACGGCCGCCGGCCCCATGCTCGTGGTGGCCGCCGCCGCCCTGGCCAGCACCCTGCTGTACGCGGGCGTCGGCGCCCTCGTCGGTGACACCGCGGCCCGGCAGGTGGGCCTGGCCAAGCTGCTGTTCACCGCCACCCTGTACGACCTGCTGCTCGCGCCGTTCACGGTGCCGTGGATCCTGGCGCTGGCCAGGAAGCTCGAACACGACCCGGTGTCCGGGGACAGCGGTCCCTCCGGGGACCTCTACCGGGGCCTGGGCACCGGCATCTCCGGGTTCGGCCGGGCCCGCGGCGGGCTGCTGGGCCGGGTCGGCAGCCAGCGGGGCGGCTTCCTCGGGAGGTCGGCGAAGCGATGAGCAACATCCCCGAGACCGGACGGACCACGCGGGTCACCATCCGCCTGGTCGTCCTGCAGATCCTCGTGCTGTCCCTGCTGCTGACCCTCGGCGGGCGGCTGTGGTACCTGCAGATCCGCAACGGCGACGAGTACACCCAGGAAGCGGCGAGCAACCACGTCCAGGAGGTCGTCACACCGGCGACCCGCGGCTCCGTGCTCGACGCCAACGGCGTGCCGCTCGCCGACAACGAGACGCGGCTCGTCGTCTCGGTCAGCCGCACCGAGATGCTCAAGCAGAAGGACGACGGCGAGGCCGTCCTCGGCCGCCTGGCCGAGGTCCTGGGGATGAAGCCGAAGGAGGTCACCGACCGGGTGCGGCTGTGCAACGCGGAGACCCCGCAGCCGTGCTGGAACGGCTCCCCGTACCAGCCGATCCCGATCACCGACGAGGCCACCACCCAGCAGGCACTGCAGATCATGGAGCGCCGCGAGGACTTCCCCGGCATCACCGCCGAGCCCACCGCCGTGCGCCGCTACCCGGCGCCGGGCGGGGCGCAGACCTCCCAGGTCCTCGGCTACCTCTCCCCGGTGACCGACGAGGAGATCACCGAGAGCGAGAAGCCCGGCAGGACCCCGCTGCTGCGCTCCGACCAGGTCGGCCGCTCCGGCCTGGAGCGCACCTACGACGAGGAACTGCGCGGGCGGGCGGGCATCACCCGCTACCAGGTGGACAACCTCGGCCGGGTCATCGGCAACGCCGGGGACACCCCGGCGAGGGCCGGCTCCACCGTGGTCACCAGCATCGACTCGCGCGTGCAGGCCATAGCGGAGAGGGAGCTCCTGGCGGCCATGAAGGAGGCCCGCAAGGCCCACGACCGCAACACGGGCCGCAACTACGAGGCGGACGCCGGCGCGATCGTGGTGATGGAGTCGAGGACCGGCCGGGTCGTCGCCATGGCGAGCAACCCCGACTACGACCCCAACGCCTGGGTCGGCGGGATCTCCGCCAAGGACTACGCGAAGCTCACCGGCAAGGACTCCAACTACCCGCTGCTGAACCGGGCGATCCAGGGCCAGGCGGCGCCCGGCTCGATCTTCAAGGTGGTCTCCTCGGCCGCCGCGGTGCGGGCCGGCCACCCCTTCGACGGCAACTACAACTGCCCCAGCTCCTTCAACATCGGCGGGCAGGTCTTCAAGAACTTCGAGTCCCAGAGCCACGGCGTCATCGACCTCGGCCGGGCGCTGGAGGTCTCCTGCGACACCGTCTACTACGACCTCGCCTACAAGGAGTGGCTCAAGGACGGCGGCAACAACCCGAAGAAGAAGACCGCGGACTGGTTCTACCGCACCGCCCACGACTTCGGCCTGGGCGAGGAGACCGGCATCGACCTGCCCAACGAGGTCCCCGGCCGCGTCCCCGACCGGAAGTGGAAGAAGGACTACTGGGAGGCCAACAAGGACGCCTGGTGCAAGCAGGCCAAGAGCGACGCCAAGGACTACGTCACCCAGATCGCGCGGGAGAACTGCGCCGAGGGCTTCAAGATGCGCGCCGGTGACTCCGTCAACTACTCCATCGGGCAGGGCGACACCCTCGTCACCCCGATCCAGATGGCCACCATCTACGCGGCCATCAGCAACGGCGGCACGCTCTACGAGCCCACCGTCGGCAAGGCGATCATCAGCCCCGACGGGAAGAAGGTGAAGCAGATCCGGCCGAAGGCCAAGGACCGGCTGCCCATGGACCGCGCCACCTTGAAGGTCATGGACAAGGCGCTGGAGGGCGTCGCCACCCGGGGCACCGCGGCCTGGCGTTTCGGGGGCTGGCCCCAGGACGAGATCCCGATGCACGCCAAGACCGGCACCGCCGAGGTCTACGGCAAGCAGACCACCTCGTGGTTCGCCACCTACACCGAGGACTACTCGATCGTCATGACGATCTCCCAGGGCGGCACCGGCTCCGGGGCCTCCGGCCCGGCCGTGCGCAAGATCTACGACGCGCTCTACGGCGTCCAGGAGGACGGGAAGATCGACCGGAAGAAGGCACTGCTGCCCGAGCCGAAGGCGGAACTGCCGAAGATCAACGCCGACGGCAGCATCGAGCCGGACCCCTCCGCCACCAAGGCCCCGCCGACCGCATCCCCCTCGCCGAGCGCGTCGGCAGTCCCGGCCGCGCTCACCGCGCCGGCCCCGGGCGCCGCCCCGGCGCCGACTGCCTTCGCCGGAGCCCCGCTGCCCGGCGGCGCAGCCGCGGGGGGCCCGTCCACGGTGTGGGCGGCCCGGCCGCCCGAGCGGCCCGACCCGTGGGCCGCCCCCCGGCAGCCCGGGAGCGCGGCATGACGACCTCCCCCGAGTACACGGTTCCCCGCTACACCCCCGAACGCTCCACCCTGGCCAAGGTGTTCGCCCGCAACTCGATGCTGTGGCGGCTGGACTGGCTCCTGCTCGGCTCCGCCCTGCTGCTGTCGTTCGTCGGCACGCTGCTGGTGTGGTCCGCGACCCGGGAGCGCACCGAGCTCAACCAGGGGGACCCGGAGCACTTCCTGTTCCGCAACGTCCTCAACGTGTGCATCGGCCTGGCCCTGGCCGGCGGGACGGTCATGCTCGGCCACCGCAGGCTGCGCGGCGCCGTCCCGGCGATGTACGGGATCTCGGTGCTGCTGGTGGCGCTGGTCCTCACCCCGCTGGGCAGCACCATCAACGGCGCGCACGCCTGGATCAAACTCGGCGGCGGCTTCTCCATCCAGCCCTCGGAGTTCACCAAGGTCACCATCGTCCTGGGCATGGCGATGCTGCTGGCCGCCCGGGTGGACGCCGGCGACCGCGAGTACCCCGACCACCGCACGGTCGTGCAGGCGCTCGTCCTGGCCGCGGTGCCGATGGCCGTCGTCATGCTGATGCCGGACCTCGGCTCGGTCATGGTGATGGCCGTCATCGTCCTGGGCGTGCTCCTCGCCTCCGGCGCCTCCAACCGGTGGGTGCTCGGCCTGATCGGCGCGGGCGCCGGCGGCGCCGTCCTCGTCTGGCAGCTCGGAGTGCTGGACCAGTACCAGATCGACCGCTTCGCCGCCTTCGCCAACCCCGCGCTCGACCCCTCCGGCGTCGGCTACAACACCAACCAGGCCCGCATCGCGATCGGCTCGGGCGGACTCTTCGGCAAGGGGCTGTTCGAGGGCACGCAGACCACGGGCCGGTTCGTGCCCGAGCAGCAGACCGACTTCGTCTTCACCGTGGCGGGGGAGGAGCTCGGCTTCCTAGGCGCCGGCCTGATCATCGTCCTGCTCGGCGTGATCCTGTGGCGGGCGTGCCGGATCGCCCGCCAGGCCCCCGACCTGTACGGCACGATCGTCGCGGCCGGCATCGTGGCCTGGTTCGCCTTCCAGTCCTTCGAGAACATCGGCATGACGCTGGGCATCATGCCCGTCGCCGGCCTGCCGCTGCCGTTCGTCTCCTACGGCGGTTCCTCGATGTTCGCCGTCTGGATCGCCGTCGGGCTGCTCCAGTCCGTCAAGATGCGACGACCCCTGAGCGCCTGACCCGCCGGCTCGCCCGGCCCTGCCCCGTCCGGCCCCCGCCCCGCCCTGTCCGGCCCTGCCCGCGGCCCGGCGGGGCGGGTTAGGCTCGACGCACCGGCGGGCAGGAGGAGCGTCATGGCTTCCACGGTGCACGAGGTCGAGCGCAAGTACGAGGCCGCGGACGGCGTTCCGCTGCCGCCCCTGGACGGGCTGCCCGGCGTGGCCCGCGTCGAGGACGCGGGGACCGCCGCCCTGGACGCCGTCTACTTCGACACCGCCGGCCTGCGGCTCGCCGCCCGCCGCATCACCCTGCGCAGCCGCACCGGAGGCGACGACGCCGGCTGGCACCTCAAGCTCCCCTCCGACGCGCCCGACACCCGCACCGAGGTCCGGCTGCCCCCGTCCGGGGGCCGCGACGTCCCCGCGGAACTGGCCGCGCAGGTCGCCCGCCACCTGCGCGGCGAACGGCTGCTGCCCGTCGTGCGGATCAAGAACAGCCGTGAGAGGCACCACCTGTACGACGCAGACGGCCGACTGCTCGCCGAGGTCGCCCGGGACCGGGTCACCGCCCAGCTCCTCGAACCCGGCGGCCGACCGTCCTCCGCGGTGACCGCCACCGGCTGGTCCGAGATCGAGGTCGAACTCGCGCCCGGCGCGCCGCGGAGGCTGCTGGACGAGGTGGAGCGCAGGTTCGCCGCTGCCGGCATCCGCCGCTCCTCCTCCCCGTCGAAGCTCCTGCGCGCGCTCGGCGACCGCGCCCCGCAGCCGGCGCCGCCGCCCCCCGCCCCGCCCGGGGGCACCGGCACCGCCGGGGACGCCGCCGTCGCCTACCTGCACGGCCGCCTGCTCGCCCTCCTGGCCGTGGACCCGGCCGTGCGCCTCGACGAGGAGGACGCCGTGCACCGCATGCGGGTGGCCACCCGCCGCCTGCGCAGCGCCCTGAAGACCTACCGCCGCGAACTCGACCGCACGGCCACCGACCCCCTCGCCGAGGAGCTGAAGTGGCTCGCCGGCGTACTGGGCCGCGAGCGGGACCGCGAGGTCCTGGACGCGCGCCTGCGCACCCGGCTCGGCGAGCTGCCCGCGGCCGCGGGAACCGCCGCGGCGGACCGCCGGCTCCGGGACCGCTTCGCCGCCTCCCGCGCCGGCAACCGCGACCTGCTGCTGCGGGAGATGAACGGAGCCCGGTACTTCCGGCTGCTCGACGCCCTCGAGGAGCTCGTCGCCTCCCCGCCCCTGCGCCGCCCCGCCCGGAAGCCGGCGCGCGGCGCCGCCGTGCGCGCCCTGCGCCGCGAGCGCCGCCGCCTCACCCGGCGCATGGACGCGGCCCGGGGCCTGCCGCCCGGCGAGGAGCGCGACCGCGCCCTGCACGAGGCGCGCAAGGCGGCCAAGCGCGCCCGCTACGCCGCGGAGTCCGCCGCACCGGTGCTGGGGAAGCCCGCGAAGAAGCAGCAGAAGGCGCTGAAGAAGGTGCAGAAGCTGCTCGGCGAGCACCAGGACAGCGTGGTCGCCCGTGAGGCCCTGCTGCGGATCGCCGCCGAGACCCGGGCCGACGGCGGCGACACCTTCCCCTTCGGGGCCGCCTACCAGCTGGAACGCCACCGCGCCGCCGAGGTGGAGGCCCGGCTGCCGCGCACGTGGCGGAAGGCGCGCAGGCGCATGCCCGTGGGCTGAACCTGCCCGCCCCGGGACCGCCGGGGAGGGCCGGGAACCGCGGCGGCGGGGGAGTGCCCTCGGCCGCGCTACCCTTGAGGGTCAACCCTGCCAGCTGTCAGAAAGACACTCCTCTATGCCTGTCGAGTCGGTCTTCCCTCGTCTGGAAGCGCTTCTCCCGCACGTCCAGAAGCCGATCCAGTACGTCGGCGGCGAACTCAACTCGACCGTCAAGGACTGGGACGCCTGCGACGTGCGCTGGTCGCTGATGTACCCGGACGCCTACGAGGTCGGCCTCCCCAACCAGGGCGTCATGATCCTGTACGAGGTGCTCAACGAGCGCGAGGGGGTCCTCGCCGAGCGCACCTACAGCGTCTGGCCGGACCTCGAGGCCCTGATGCGCGAGCACGGGGTGCCGCAGTTCACCGTCGACTCCCACCGCCCGGTCAAGGCGTTCGACGTGTTCGGCCTGAGCTTCTCCACCGAGCTCGGCTACACCAACATGCTCACCGCCCTGGACCTGGCCGGCATCCCGCTGGAGGCGAAGGACCGCGGCCTCGACGACCCGGTGGTGCTGGCCGGCGGCCACGCCGCCTTCAACCCCGAGCCGATCGCGGACTTCATCGACGCGGCCGTCGTCGGCGACGGCGAGCAGGCCGTGCTGGAGATCACCGACGTCGTCCGCGCCTGGAAGGCCGAGGGGCGCCCCGGCGGCCGCGACGAGCTGCTGCTGCGCCTGGCCCGCACCGGCGGCGTGTACGTGCCGAAGTTCTACGACGTGGAGTACCTGGAGGACGGCCGGATCGCCCGCGTCGTGCCCAACGCCTCCGGCGTGCCGTGGCGGGTGTCCAAGCACACCGTCATGGACCTCGACGAGTGGCCCTACCCCAAGCAGCCCCTGGTGCCGCTGGCCGAGACCGTCCACGAGCGGATGTCGGTGGAGATCTTCCGCGGCTGCACCCGCGGCTGCCGCTTCTGCCAGGCCGGCATGATCACCCGCCCGGTGCGCGAGCGCAGCATCACCGGCATCGGCGCGATGGTCGACAAGGGCCTGAAGGCCACCGGCTTCGAGGAGGTCGGCCTGCTGTCGCTGTCCTCCGCCGACCACACCGAGATCGGCGACATCGCCAAGGGCCTGGCCGACCGGTACGAGGAGGACAAGATCGGCCTGTCCCTCCCCTCGACCCGCGTCGACGCCTTCAACATCGACCTGGCCAACGAGCTGACCCGCAACGGCCGCCGGTCCGGCCTCACCTTCGCCCCCGAGGGCGGCAGCGAGCGCATCCGCAAGGTCATCAACAAGATGGTCTCCGAGGAGGACCTGATCCGCACCGTCGCCACCGCCTACGGCAACGGCTGGCGCCAGGTGAAGCTGTACTTCATGTGCGGCCTGCCCACCGAGACCGACGAGGACGTCCTGCAGATCGCCGAGATGGCGAAGAACGTCATCGCCAAGGGCCGCGAGGTCTCGGGGAGCAACGACATCCGCTGCACCGTCAGCATCGGCGGCTTCGTGCCCAAGCCGCACACCCCCTTCCAGTGGGCGCCGCAGCTGTCCTCGGAGGAGACCGACGCCCGCCTGGCCAAGCTGCGCGACGCCATCCGCGGCGACCGGAAGTACGGCCGCTCCATCGGCTTCCGCTACCACGACGGCAAGCCCGGCATCGTCGAGGGCCTGCTCTCGCGCGGCGACCGCCGCCTCGGCGCGGTCATCCGCGCGGTCTACGAGGACGGCGGCCGGTTCGACGGCTGGCGCGAGCACTTCTCCTACGACCGCTGGATGGAGTGCGCGGACAAGGCCCTCGCCGGCACCGGCGTCGACGTCGACTGGTACACCACCCGCGAGCGCACCTACGAGGAGGTCCTGCCCTGGGACCACCTCGACTCCGGTCTCGACAAGGACTGGCTGTGGGAGGACTGGCAGGACGCCCTCGACGAGACCGAGGTCGAGGACTGCCGCTGGACCCCCTGCTTCGACTGCGGCGTCTGCCCGCAGATGGACACCAGCATCCAGATCGGCCCCACCGGCAAGAAGCTCCTGCCGCTGTCGGTCGTCGAGAAGTGACGGGGCCGCGGGGCCGGTGTCCGCACCGGCCCCGCGGACGGGGGCGCGCCTTCGCACCCGGCCGGTGCGGCGGCCCTGGGGCAGGGGCGGCGACACGCCCGGGACGCCGCGTACCCTGGAAACCTGCAGCACCCGCTGCGTCCGCAGCACCTGCCGCGGCCGCGGCACCCGTTCCACCCGCTGTATCCGCTGTATCCGCAACGCCTGCGGTACCGCGACACCCGCGGCGTCCGCATCCGTACGACTCCACGAAGGACTGAGCGACCCTGGCCCGCCGACAGCCCGAAGGTCCGCCGCCCGCTCCGGCGGTGCAGCGCATCCGCCTGCGCTACACCAAGCGCGGCCGCCTCCGCTTCACCAGCCACCGTGACTTCCAGCGCGCCTTCGAGCGGGCACTGCGCCGGGCCGAGGTGCCCATGGCGTACTCCGCGGGCTTCACCCCGCACCCCAAGGTCTCGTACAACAACGCCGCGCCCACCGGTGTGGCCAGCGAGGCCGAGTACCTGGAGATCGCCGTCGTCCGCGAGGTCGACGTCGAGAAGCTGCGGGCCCTGCTCGACGAGTCGCTGCCCGACGGGCTGGACGTGATCGACGCGGTCGAGGCCCGGACCTCCGGCTTCGCCGACCGCCTCCAGGCGTCCGAATGGCTGGTCCGGCTCGACGGCGTCGACGCCGCGACCGCGGAACGGGCCACCGCCCGCTTCCTCGCCGCGGACGAGGTGAGCGTCGAGCGCCTCACCAAGAACGGCGTCCGCACCTTCGACGCGCGGGGCGCCGTCGTCCGGCTGGAACCGTTCCCCGAGGGTGCGGAGGGGCTGCCCCCCGCGGTTTCCGGGCCGACGGCCGATAGGCCGGGCGTGGGAGGCTGTGCGATACTGCGGCTGGTTGTTCGGCATGCGACACCTGCCGTGCGACCCGACGACGTCCTGTCCGGCCTCCGCGTGGCTGCAGACCTGGCGCCGCCGGTCCCCGCAGCGGTGACCAGGCTGGCGCAGGGGCCGCTCGACGAGCAGGCCGGAACGGTGACCGATCCGTTCGCGCCCGACCGCGACCCGGTCCCGGCCGCCACACCCAGGGCCGCCGGACTGACGCCCGCAGGCGCGCCGGACGGTTCCGCCTAGGAGCGGTCGTCGAAGCGTCGCCGAGGCGCCAGGAGCGATCCGGACCCGGGCGGCGCACTGACCAGGAGACTTTTCGCCGGTGCCGCAAGGACGGACCCGGCGGAGCGAGAAGACAGCTCCCGTGCGGCGCCCACGCCCCTGGCAGCGGACCCGCTAAGTGTCGCGCGGGTCGCGGCCGGATCGGGGCGCGGCGCCCGGGAGCGTGACGGGAGATACGCCCGCATGCTCGAGAACACCGAGCCGAACGACGAAACGTCGAACGGCTCCGATACCGAAGAGAGCGCCGCGCCTGCCGCGCCGCGCCGCCGTCGCCGTGCCGCCAGCCGTCCGGCCGGCAGCCCGGCCGTGACCGGAGGGGCCGGCGACGCCGTCGGTCCCGTGACCGTTCCCGCGCCCGCCGCGGCCGAGCCCGCCCCGCAGGCACCGGCGGAGACGGAAGCGGAGACCGCGGCCGCCCCGGCCGAGCCCGAGGCTCCGGCCGCTCCGGCCCGTACCCGTCGCCGTCGTGCGGCTTCCGCCCCGGCGGGTTCGCCCGCGGTGCGGGAGACCCCGGCGGCGGAACCGGCTCCCGCGGCCGAGGCCGCCCCGGTCGAGGCTGCCGCGGCCGCCGAGCCCGTGGTTGCGGAGGAGGCTCCGGCCGCCCCGGCCGAGCCCGAGGCTCCGGCCGCTCCGGCCCGTACCCGCCGCCGTCGTGCGGCTTCCGCCCCGGCGGGCTCGCCCGCGGTGAAGGAGACCCCGGCGGAGCCTGCGGCCGAGGCCGCTACGGCCGCCGAGCCCGCGGCCGCGGAGGAGGCTCCGGCCGCCCCGGCCGAGCCCGAGGCCCCGGCCGCTCCGGCCCGTACCCGCCGCCGTCGTGCGGCTTCCGCCCCGGCGGGCTCGCCCGCGGTGAAGGAGACCCCCGCGGCGGAACCGGCCCCTGCGGCCGAGTCCGCCCCGGCCGAGCCGGCCGCGGCCGCCGAACCCGCACCCCGGACCCGCAGCCGCCGCCGTACGGCCGCAGCCGCGGCCGAAACCGTCCCGGCCACCGAGGCCGCTCCGGCCGCCGAGGCCGTCCAGGCCGGGAGCGCTGCTCCCGCCGGGGGCGCCGGAGCCCCCGAGGCGCCCGAAGAGGCCGCCCCGGCCGCTCCCCGCCGGCGCACCCGCCGCCGCGCGACGTCCGCCGCCACGGAGGTCGCGGAGACCGCCCCCGCCGTGGACGAGGCGCCTGCCAAGGCGCTGCAGGCCGAGCCCCCGGCTGCACCCGCCCCGGCCGCACCCGCCCCGGCATCCGCGGAGACCGAGCCCGAGGCCGAGGCCCCGGCTGCCCCGGCCCGCACCCGCCGCCGTGCGGTGCGTCCGCCGACCGCCCTGTTCCAGGCCCCGGTGTTCACCGCCCCGGTCTTCCAGGAGGAGCCCGAGCACGTCCCTGCCGCTCCCGAGGAGGCCGAGGAGGAGGAAGAGGAGACCGCCGACCGGCAGTTCGCCGAGGCCGGTACGCGTCGCCGCCGGCGCCGCCGCTCCGCCTCCCCGGAGGACGTGCACGGCGAGGCCGAGCAGGTGGAGGAGGCCGAGGAGGAGCCCGAGGCCGAGTCCGAGTCCGAGGCCGCCGGTGCCGAGGAGTCCGAGTACGAGACGGACGAGTCCGGCGCCGAGAGGCCCTCGCGCCGCCGCCGCAGGGGCGGTCGTCGCCGCCGCCGGGGCGAGGCCGGAGAGGCCGACACCTCCGAGGCCGAGGAGTCCGAGGAGGGCGGGGCCGAGTCCGAGGAGGGCGCCGAGGGCGCGTCCGAGGAGGCCGGTGGCCCCGAGCCGGAGGAGGGCGCGGGGAGCAGCAGCCGCCGTCGCCGTCGCCGCCGTCGCCGCAGCGGGGAGGCCGCCGAGGCCGAGCCGGGCGGTGACGAGCCGGAGCGAACCGTCGTCAGGATCCGGGAGCCGCGCAAGCGCGCCGAGGAGGAGTCCGCCCCGAGCGACGAGGTGCAGTCCATCAAGGGCTCGACCCGTCTGGAGGCGAAGAAGCAGCGCCGCCGCGAGGGCCGCGAGCAGGGCCGCCGCCGCGTGCCGATCATCACCGAGGCGGAGTTCCTCGCCCGCCGCGAGGCCGTCGAGCGCGTGATGGTCGTGCGGCAGAACGGCGACCGCACCCAGATCGGCGTCCTCGAGGACAACGTGCTCGTCGAGCACTACGTCAACAAGGAGCAGTCCACCTCCTACGTCGGCAACGTCTATCTGGGCAAGGTCCAGAACGTGCTGCCGTCGATGGAGGCCGCCTTCGTCGACATCGGCAAGGGGCGCAACGCCGTGCTCTACGCCGGTGAGGTGAACTTCGAGGCGCTCGGCCTCGGCCACGGCCCCCGGCGCATCGAGAGCGCGCTCAAGTCCGGGCAGCCGGTCCTGGTGCAGGTCACCAAGGACCCGATCGGCCACAAGGGCGCCCGGCTCACCAGCCAGGTCTCCCTCCCCGGCCGCTACCTGGTCTACGTGCCCGAGGGCTCGATGACCGGCATCAGCCGCAAGCTCCCCGACACCGAGCGCGCGCGCCTGAAGCAGATCCTCAAGAAGATCGTCCCCGAGAACGCCGGCGTCATCGTGCGCACCGCGGCCGAGGGCGCCAGCGAGGACGAGCTCGCCCGCGACGTGGAGCGCCTGCAGGCGCAGTGGGAGGAGATCCAGAAGAAGGCCAGGAGCGGCAACGCCCCGACGCTGCTGTACGGCGAGCCGGACATGACCGTCCGGGTGGTCCGCGACATCTTCAACGAGGACTTCACCAAGGTCATCGTCTCCGGCGACGAGGCGTGGGAGACCATCCACGACTACGTCAGCCACGTCGCCCCCGACCTCGCGCCCCGGCTGAGCAGGTGGACCTCCGAGGTCGACGTCTTCGCCACCTACCGGATCGACGAGCAGTTGCTGAAGGCGCTGGACCGCAAGGTCTGGCTGCCCTCGGGCGGCTCGCTGGTGATCGACCGGACCGAGGCGATGGTCGTGGTCGACGTCAACACCGGCAAGTTCACCGGCCAGGGCGGGAACCTCGAGGAGACGGTCACCAGGAACAACCTGGAGGCGGCCGAGGAGATCGTGCGCCAGCTGCGGCTGCGCGACCTCGGCGGCATCATCGTCATCGACTTCATCGACATGGTGCTGGAGTCCAACCGGGACCTGGTGCTGCGCCGCCTGCTGGAGTGCCTGGGCCGGGACCGGACCAAGCACCAGGTGGCCGAGGTCACCTCGCTGGGCCTGGTGCAGATGACCCGCAAGAGGGTCGGCCAGGGGCTGCTGGAGTCCTTCTCCGAGACCTGCGTGCACTGCAACGGCCGCGGCGTCATCGTCCACATGGACCAGGCGACGGTGTCCGGCGGCGGGGGCAAGCGCAAGAAGAAGAAGGCCGGCGCGGCCCAGCCGGTGCACGAGCACGAGCACGTGCACGAGCCCGCCGAGGAGGCCGAGGAGGCCGCGGCGGTGTCCGCCGGGGCGCCTGCGGCTCCCGAGGCGCCCACGGCGCCCGAGCCCGCGGCGGAGGCCGAGGAGCAGGCCGCGGCGGAGGAGGAGTGGTTCGGCAGCCCGGCCGAGGCGGAGGCCGCCGCGTCCCGTCGTCGCAGCCGCCGTCGTGCGGTGCGGAAGGCGACCGCTCCGGCGGGTGCGCCGGAGGCGGCGGAGGCCGTCGTGGTCGTGGAGCCGGCGGCTCCTGCGGAGCCGGAGGCGGTCGCGGAGGCCGCTTCGGCCGAGCCGGTTGCCGAGGCGGAGGCGAAGCCCGAGCCGGAGGCCGAGGTGAAGCCCGAGGCGAAGCCGGAGCCGGAGGCTGCTCCTGCGCGTCCGCGCCGTCGTGCCGTGCGCAAGGCGACCGCTCCGGCGGGCCCGCCGGAGGCGGCGGAGGCCGCCGTCGTGGTGGAGCCAGCGGCTCCTGCGGAGCCGGAGGCGGTCGCGGCGGAGGCCGCGCCTGCGGAGCCGGAGGCCGAGGCGAAGGCCGAGCCCGAGGCTGCTCCGGCGCGGCCGCGTCGCCGTGCGGTGCGGAAGGCGACGGCCCCGGCGGGTGCGCCGGAGGCGGCGGAGGCCGTCGTGGTCGTGGAGCCGGCGGCTCCTGCGGAGCCGGAGGCGGTCGCGGAGGCCGCCCCGGCCGAGCCGGTTGCCGAGCCCGAGGCGAAGCCGGAGCCGGAGGCTGCTCCGGCGCGTCCGCGCCGTCGTGCGGTGCGCAAGGCGACCGCTCCGGCGGGCCCGCCGCAGGGGGAGCCGGGCGACGCGGCCGTGGTGGTCCTGACGGTACCCACGCCCGAGCCCGAGGCCGCTCCCGCGCCCGAGGCCGCCGAGGCGGTGCAGGAGGAGGCTCCCGCGCCGAGGAAGCGCGCCGTCAAGAAGGCCGCGACGACGAAGAAGGCCGCCGCGAAGAAGGCACCGGCCAAGAAGGCCGCCGCCAAGAAGACCGCGGTGAAGAAGACGGCCACGGCCAAGAAGACGGCCACGAAGAAGGCCGCGGCGAAGAAGACGGCCGCGGTCAGGGCCGCCGAGGACGCGGAGGGCTGAGCCGGGTCCCGTCCCGTCCGGCCGGCGGCGCGATGCCGCCGGCCGGACGGGACGGACCCGCGCCGGTTTGACCCCTGTCAAGACCCCCCGTAACCTTGACCCTCGGCGTGTCTGCGCCACGCTCCTGAGCAACCACCTCCCGGGCTCCCCGGGGGAGGCCCCCTGTCGCAATGAATCCGGACCCCGTGTCCGTGCTCACCGAGGCGGGCTGGCATCAGGGGCATCGTCTACGAGTGAGAGAGAGTGACTCCGCGTGTACGCAATCGTGCGCAGCGGCGGGCGCCAGCACAAGGTGGCCGTCGGCGACATCGTCGAGATCGACAAGCTTTCCGCCAACAAGGTGGGCGACGCGGTCGAGCTCTCGACCCTCCTCGTGGTCGACGGCGACACCGTCACCAGCGACCCGTGGGTGCTCGCCGGTGTGAAGGTCCACGCCGAGGTCGTGGACCACCACAAGGGTGAGAAGATCGACATCCTGAAGTACAAGAACAAGACCGGTTACCGCAAGCGGATCGGCCACCGCCAGCAGTACACCTCGGTGAAGATCACCGGCATCGACTCGGCTGCGAAGTAAGGGACTGAGGGAAGATGGCACACAAGAAGGGCGCATCGTCCACCCGGAACGGTCGCGACTCCAACGCTCAGCGGCTCGGCGTCAAGCGCTTCGGCGGCCAGGCCGTCAACGCCGGTGAGATCCTGGTCCGCCAGCGCGGCACCCACTTCCACCCCGGTGTGAACGTGGGCCGCGGCGGCGACGACACGCTGTTCGCCCTCGCCGCCGGCGCGGTCGAGTTCGGCACGCGTCGTGGCCGCAAGGTCGTCAACATCGTCCCGGCCGCCGAGTAGTTCCGGCCCGGAGCGACACACAGACACAGCACCGAGGGCGGACCCCTCTTCCCCTGCCCGGCACCGTCCGGGAGGGAAGAAGGGCCGCCCTCGGCGCGTTGAGCACGCATCGGCCGCACCGCACGCGCACGACCGGGACCTCCCGGCCGTACGGCGCGGCGGCGGCCGCCGGGACGGCCCGCTCCGCACGGCCGCCCCGCCCGGTACAACCCCCAGTTCGGACCCCAGGAGGCACCGACCATGACCACCTTCGTGGACCGCGTCGAGCTGCACGTCGCCGCGGGTAACGGAGGCCACGGCTGCGCCTCCGTCCACCGTGAGAAGTTCAAGCCGCTCGGCGGACCCGACGGCGGCAACGGCGGCCGCGGCGGCGACGTGATCCTCGTCGTCGACCAGGACGTCACCACGCTGCTCGAGTACCACCACTCCCCGCACCGCAAGGCGACCAACGGCAAGCCCGGCGGCGGCGGACACCGCACCGGCGCCGACGGCCAGGACCTGGTCCTGCCGGTGCCCGACGGCACCGTGGTGCTGACGAGGAGCGGCGAGGTGCTGGCCGACCTGGTCGGCCAGGGCACCACCTTCGTCGCCGCCCAGGGCGGCCGCGGCGGCCTCGGCAACGCGGCCCTGGCCTCGGCCCGCCGCAAGGCGCCCGGCTTCGCGCTGCTCGGCGAGCCCGGGGAGGAACGGGACATCGTCCTGGAGCTCAAGACCGTCGCCGACGTGGCGCTCGTGGGCTACCCCAGCGCCGGCAAGTCGTCGCTGATCTCGGTGCTCTCCGCGGCCAGGCCGAAGATCGCCGACTACCCCTTCACCACCCTGGTGCCCAACCTCGGCGTGGTCACCGCCGGCAGCACCGTCTACACCGTCGCGGACGTCCCCGGCCTGATCCCGGGCGCGAGTCAGGGCAAGGGGCTGGGGCTGGAGTTCCTGCGGCACGTGGAGCGCTGCGAGGTGCTGGTGCACGTCCTGGACTGCGCCACCCTGGAGTCCGAGCGGGACCCGGTCACCGACCTCGACACCATCGAGGCCGAGCTCGCCCAGTACGGCGGCCTGGAGGACCGGCCGCGCGTCGTCGCCCTCAACAAGACCGACGTGCCCGACGGCCAGGACCTGGCGGACATCATCCGCCCGGAGCTGGTCGAGCGCGGCTACCGGGTCTTCGACGTCTCCGCGGTCTCCCACAAGGGGCTCAAGGAGCTCTCCTTCGCGCTCGCCGGGATCGTCGCCGAGGCCCGGGCCGCCAAGCCGCACCAGGAGGCCACCCGCATCGTCATCCGGCCCAAGGCGGTCGACGACGCCGGGTTCACGGTCACCGAGGAGGACGGCCTGTACCGGGTGCGCGGCGAGAAGCCGGAGCGCTGGGTGCGCCAGACCGACTTCTCCAACGACGAGGCCGTCGGCTACCTGGCGGACCGCCTGGCCCGCCTGGGCGTCGAGGAGGCGCTGCTCAAGGCCGGTGCGCGCGAGGGCGCCGAGGTCGTGATCGGCCCCGAGGAGAACGCGGTCGTCTTCGACTGGGAGCCCACCATGGCCACCGGCGCCGAGATGCTCGGGCGCCGCGGCGAGGACCACCGCTTCGACGCCCCGCGGCCGGCCGCCCAGCGCCGCCGCGACCGCGACGCCGAGCGCGACGAGGCGCAGAAGGCGTTCGAGGACTTCGAGGCCTTCTAGCCCCCGGGCGGGGGCCGGGAACACCACGGGGCCCCGTCGTCCCCCGGCTGCGTGCCGGGCGGACGACGGGGCCCCGTGCCGTGTGCGGTCAGACCCCGACGGCCTCGCTGTCCTCGCTGCCGTCGCCGCCGTCACCGGAGGACCCGGAGGACTCCGGGTCCTCCGCGGCGTCCTCCCCCTGCGCGTGGGAGACCGGCAGCTGCGCCTCGCGGGCGGCCGCGCGGGCCCGGCGCTCCTCCGCCTTGCGGGCGAGGGCGAGGGCGGCGTCGTTGAACCGGACGGGGGAGGGCGGGTCGGCCGGGCCGAGCAGGTGCTCCTTGAGCTCGGCGCGGGCCGCCGCGTAGGGGTCCTTGGAGGGGTCGCGCACCGCGTCCAGCAGCGCGGGGACCTCCTTGGCCCCGGCCGTCAGCACCCAGGCCGCGCGCACCGTGGGGAATCCGGCGCGGAACTCCTCCTCGGCGAACCGGCTGGTGTTGGCGACCGCGTACGGCTTCTCGCTGGTCAGGTAGTCGGAGACCACGCTGGAGACGTCGCTGATCAGCAGGTCGGCCCGGTTGAAGCAGGAGTACAGGGCCGGGCGGGGGCCGGTGACGACCTGGTGCTCCCACTCCGGCAGCGACGACCAGTAGGCCCGGTCCCAGGCCGCCGCGGCCGCGTCCACGGCCGCGGCGCGGCCCTGCTCGGGACGGCCCTGGAGCATCATCCGCTCCGTCTCGTCCGAGCTGGTCCGGAAGGAGGACTTGGTGAGGGCGTCGAGCTCCTCGGTGCGGCGGCGCAGCTCCTCGGCGGCCCCGGCGTCCGGGCGGGTGCGGCCGGGCTCGGCGGCCCGCACCCGGTTCGCCTCCTCGATCATGGCCATGATGCGCGCGTTGGCGGCCCCGGCCCGCGGGTCCACCGAGCCGGTCATCGGGTGCGGCTTGTACAGCAGCCGCACCTTCGGGTCGGCGAGCAGCTCGCGGACGATGTTCTCGCCGGCCAGGATCACCGAGGTGTTGCCCGGGTCGTCGGTCCAGCCCTCCCAGGTGGGGGCGTACAGGACGGTGGTGAGCTCGCCGGTGGGGGCGCCGGTGTAGGGGGCGATGGGGGCCAGCTGGGGCCGCCCGACCTCGACCACGTCGCGGTCGTCCACGCCGATGTCGGCCAGCTGGTAGCGGTCGCGGGCCGCGGGGCCGGCCACCCACACCTCGTCGTAGGCCTTGGCGTACGGGTTGCAGCTGGAGAGCTTGTCGCTCTCCCCGTGGTTGATGAAGGCGTGCTTGATCGAGGGGATGCGCAGGATCTGCGAGGTCTTCCCGGAGTTGGCCGGGTGCAGCAGCACGTTCAGCGTGGTGTGCTCCAGCCGCATCAGGTTGGCGACCTTGGGGATGCACACGACCGGCACGTCGGTGGCCTCGATCTTCTGCATCATGAAGCGCTCGCGCAGCACGATGATCGGGTTTCCGTCGAGGCCGGCCAGGGTGGAGAGCCACATGTTCGCCTGGTAGGCGGAGGTGGTGCCGCCGGAGAAGTACAGGCCGACGGTGGGCCGGTAGGCGGCCAGCCAGGAGTCCAGCCACTCCAGGACCTTCTGGTCGCTCGGGGTGCGGCGCCCGGGCAGCAGCCAGGACGCGAGGTGGACGGTGCCGCCCAGGGCGAGGGCCAGCCCTGCGGCCAGGCCGATCCCGCCCCACGTCGCGTCGGCGGTCGCGGCGGTGGCCAGCAGGCCGGCCGAGACCGGGACGGAGAAGTACAGCAGGCGGTGGCCGGCACGGCGGGTGAGCAGGCGCGGCGGGGCGGCGGTCAGCCTCAGCCCGGAGGTGTCGATGTTGCGGGTGAGCACCGGCAGGGTGCGGTCCCGGCGCACCACCACCGCGACCGCCTGGCACGCGAAGTGCAGCAGGTAGAACACCAGGAGCGCGCCGACCAGCGGAAAGTGCTCCGCCATCGGGTTTATCCCCTCGATCCTCAGCAGACCGACCAGGATGATCATGTCCCGTGCCAGCTGCCGCACGGTGACGTCCATGCGGATCTTGCCGAGCAGGGAGACCAGGCCCGGCCGGGACCGGTGCAGGTACAGGTCGAGTGCGAGGCCCAGCGCGGTGGCCGCGACCAGCAGCGGCACGTTCGGCAGCACGGCACCCGCGAGCTGGAGGGCGAACGTCGCCATCAGCGCGGTGAGGGTGGCCAGCTGCGCAGCGCGTTGGGGGGAACCGGCAGAGGGCACGGTGAGGACTCCTGGCAGAGGGTCGAAGGTGTTCCGGGGGACGGCCTGAGCCGGCCCGCGCCCGACGGCGGCTGCGTACGCCGGCGGGGGATGTCAAGCCTTGAAAGTATGACGCCCGCCCGTCCGGTGACAATCCGGGGTGGCCCCCTCCACCCGACGTGTCGGCTCCTCCCCACGCTTCCTTCACTTCTCCCCGAGCCGGGCCGGACGTGTCGGGGTCCGCCCGCCGGAACGCGCAGGCGTCGTCCGGCCCGGCTCGCGTAGATTGCAGGGACGGAGCACGCACACGGAACAAGCAGTGGGGACGAACGTGGCAGGGGCGTTGCGCAGCGAGGTGACCGCGGCGCGCAGGATCGTGGTCAAGATCGGGTCGTCGTCGCTGACGACGGCCTCGGGCGGACTGGACGCGGACCGGGTGGACGCCCTGGTCAACGTCCTGGCCAGGGCTCGCGGCGACGTCCCCTACGGCGGCAGGCCCCCCGGTGCGCACGGCGGGCCCGAGATCGTGCTCGTCTCCTCCGGCGCGATCGCCGCCGGCCTGGCCCCGCTGGGCCTGAAGAAGCGGCCGAGGGACCTGGCCCGCCAGCAGGCGGCGGCCAGCGTCGGCCAGGGCCTCCTGGTCGCCCGCTACACCGCCTCCTTCGCCCGGTACGGGGTGCGCGTCGGGCAGGTCCTGCTGACCACCGACGACGTCGCCCGCCGCGCGCACTACCGCAACGCCTACCGCACCCTGGAAAAACTGCTGTCGATGGGCGCCATGCCGATCGTCAACGAGAACGACACGGTGGCCACGGACGAGATCCGGTTCGGCGACAACGACCGCCTCGCCGCCCTGGTCGCCCACCTCGTCCACGCCGACCTGCTGGTGCTGCTCTCCGACGTGGACGGCCTGTACGACGGCGATCCCCGCATCCCGGGCACCACCCGCATCGACGAGGTCCGCGGGGAGGAGGACCTGGAGGGGGTCTCCATCGGCAGTGCGGGCAAGGCCGGGGTCGGCACCGGCGGGATGGTGACCAAGGTCGAGGCGGCGCGGATCGCCTCCGACGCGGGCATCCCGGTCGTGCTCACCTCGGCCGTGCACGCGGCCGACGCCCTGGCCGGCCGCCGGACGGGCACCCTGTTCCACCCCACCGGCAGGCGGTCGGCCGACCGCCTGCTGTGGCTGGCGCACGCCAGCGCGCCCCGCGGGGCGCTCACCCTGGACGGCGGTGCCGTCGAGGCGGTCGTCCACCGCCGCAAGTCGCTGCTCCCGGCGGGCATCGCCGGCGTGGAGGGGCACTTCGCCGCGGGCGACCCGGTGGACCTTCTTGACGAAAACGGCCACGCCGTCGCCCGCGGACTGGTCAACTTTGACGCGAAGGAACTGCCCCGGCTGCTCGGCCGGTCCACCAGGGAACTGGCCCGGGAGCTGGGCCCGGCGTACGAGCGGGAGGTCGTGCACCGGGACGACCTGGTCCTGCTGCCCCGCTGACGGGGAGGGCGCGGCCGGCACACGCCGAACGGGAGGCCACCGGTGGAACGACGAGCGCGACCGGGGGAGCGGGAGGCGGTCCGCAGGACCTCCGGGCGGGCACCGGCCGGCGCCGCGCCGCTCCGGGCCGTACGGGACACCGCCCCGCCGGACGCCGACCCGCCGGACGCGGACGGGCAGGGCGCCGGCCCGCAGAGCGCGGACGCACCGGACGCGGACACGCCGGAGGCGCACCTGCGGGAGGCCCCCGGGGCCCGGCAGGAGGGGCCGTCCCGCCTGTGGCACGTGACGCTCAGCGCCTCCGGACCCCGGACGCCGCTGCCCCGGGTGCGCGGCGCGATGGAGAGGTTCTCCCAGGCGCACCCCTTCCTGCCCGCCGTCCGCTACGCGGCCGACCGCGCCGAGATCCGGTACTGGGAGGAGGCCCGCGACCTGCACGACGCGGCGGCCGTCGCCCTGCGGCTGTGGGGCGAGCACCGTTCCAGCGCGGGGCTCCCGCCGTGGGAGATCGTCGGCCTCGAGGTCATCGACCGCCGGACATACCGGCAGCGGGTCGCCGAGGGCTGCGGCCCGGCCCCGGCCGTGGCGGCCGGGGTCCACCCCTTCTGAGGGCTCCGCTCCGGCCTCCGGGGGTTCCGCTCCGGCCTCCGGGGCGCACCCCTGCGGGCTCCCGGACCGCGGCCCCGCCCGGCCCCCGGGCGTTCGCGGGGCGACCGGCCGCGGCCCCGTCCCGAGGGCCGGAACGGGACGCCGCCGCCCCGGACCCGCCCAGTACCCTCTGCTGGTATGAGCAGCGCATCGAACTCGCCCGTCCTGGAGACCGCCCGCCGCGCCCGGGAGGCCGCAGCCGTCCTCGCCCCGCTGTCGCGGGAGGCCCGGGACCGCGCGCTGCTGGCCGTCGCCGACGCTCTGGTCGCCCGCACCGCGGAGATCGTCGACGCCAACATCGTGGACGTGGAGAAGGCGCGGGCGGCCGGCACCGCGGAGTCGGTCGTGGACCGGCTGACCCTCACCCCGGAGCGGGTGGCCGCCATCGCCTCCGACGTGCGCGACGTGGTGGCGCTGCCCGACCCGGTCGGCGAGGTGGTCCGCGGCTCCACCCTCCCCAACGGCCTGGAGCTGCGGCAGGTCCGGGTCCCGCTCGGCGTGGTCGGCATCATCTACGAGGCCCGGCCCAACGTCACGGTGGACGCCGCAGTGCTGTGCCTGAAGTCCGGCAACGCGGTCCTGCTGCGCGGATCCTCCTCCGCCTACGCCTCCAACACCGCCCTGGTGAACGTCCTGCGCGACGCGGTGGCCGGCGCGGGCCTGCCGGCCGACGCGGTGCAGCTGGTGCCCGGCGAGAGCCGGGACTCGGTCAAGGAGCTGATGACCGCCCGGGGCCTGGTCGACGTCCTGATCCCGCGCGGCGGCGCCTCGCTGATCCGCACGGTCGTCCAGGAGTCCACGGTCCCGGTGATCGAGACCGGCACCGGCAACTGCCACGTCTACGTCGACGAGCACGCCGACCTGGACACGGCGGTGCGGATCCTGGTCAACGCCAAGGCGCAGCGCCCCAGCGTGTGCAACGCGGCCGAGACGGTGCTGGTGCACGAGGCGGTGGCCGGCGAGTTCCTGCCGATGGCGCTGGCCGCGCTCGGCGAGGCCGGGGTGACCGTGCACGGCGACGAGCGCTGGCAGGCCGCCGCACGGGGCGGGGAGGAGCAGGGCGCGACGGTCGTCCCGGCCACCGACGAGGACTGGGAGACCGAGTACCTCTCCTACGACATCGCCGCCGCCGTGGTGCCCTCGCTGGACGCCGCAGTGCAGCACATCCGCCGCTGGTCCTCCGGGCACACCGAGGCGATCGTCACCCGCGACCAGGGCGCGGCCCGCGCCTTCACCGCCCGGGTGGACTCCGCCGCGGTGATGGTCAATGCCTCCACCCGCTTCACCGACGGCGGGCAGTTCGGCTTCGGCGCGGAGATCGGCATCTCCACCCAGAAGCTGCACGCCCGCGGCCCGATGGGCCTGCCCGAGCTGACCTCCACGAAGTACGTGGTCACCGGCGACGGGCACGTCCGGCCGTAGGGGGAGACCCGGGACGGGGTGCGGGGGAGCCCGCGGGGTCCCCCGTACGGAGCAGTGCGGTTCCAGCAGCGCGGTTCCCGCACCGCGGCCCGGTGCCGGGCGGCCGGACCCCGGTCCCGCGCGGAGTTTCGTGGATTTCCCCGCCCGCGGGGGCGCTGTCGGTAATACGCTGGAGCGATGCCGGACGATGTGGGGGGCACGCCGCCCGAGGACGGTAGTGACCACGAGAGCCGCCACCACGGAGAAGCGGACGACGAGTTCGCGGCCGTGGTCCTCGACGAGGACTTCGTCAGGTCCGCGCCCGTGCACGAGCCGACGGCCGCCGAGCGGCTGCTCGCGGCCGCGCGGGCCCGGGCCGAGGCCGAACGCGGCCGCCCGGCCGGCAGGGACGGCTTCGGACCGCCGTACGAGGAGCACGGCCGGGAGCACGACGGCGAGTGGGACGACTTCGAGGACGACTCCCCGGACGGCTACCCGCCCCTCAGCCGGCGTTCCCGCCCGGGCCGCTGGCACCGCACCGTCGCCTGGGTCCTGGCCCTGGTCATGGGCATCGGCGTCGTCGCCCTGACGGTGCTTGCCGTCTACCGGGGGGCGTCCTCCGGGCGCCAGCAGCCGACGCCTGTGCCCACCGGCACCAGCCGGTTCGACCCTCCGGCCTCCGGCCTCCCGGTGCTCCCGCCGGTGGCCGAGCACACCCCGCCGGTCCACGCCCCGCCGGTCCCCTGAGGTCCGCCAACCTCCTGCGGTCCGCCGACCTCCTGCGGTCCGCCGACCTCCCGCGGCCCGCCGACGCCCTCCCGCCCTGCGCGTCCCGCGGGCCGGCCGGGCCCGGGTCCCCGGCGGGGCCCGGAGCCCGGGGCGGCCTGCGAACCCGGGCGTCGAGAGGCTGTCAGGACTCCGTCCACCACCGGACGTTCCTCCCGCGCCGCTCCGGCCTACCCTGGTTACATGCCCGCGCGAGGAGACCCTCCCGAGGGGACACCCGAGGACGTCCCCGGTCCGGGAGGCGAGGAGGAGTACCGGTCCGTCGTCTTCGACGAATCGTTCGTGCGGGCTGCCCGGATACTGGAGTACTCGGCGAAGGAGCGCAGCGGCCCCGAGGCGCGCCCGGTGCGGACGGTCGGCCCGCGGCGGGAGGGGCCGGTCGGCCACTCGGCGGCCCGGCAGGTGTACGCCATCGTCCTGCTGGTCGCCGTCGCCCTCGGGGTGGTCGTCTTCATGGGGAGGAACAACCCCTACGAGCAGGCCGGGCAGCCGCCGGCCGGGGACCTGCGGATGTCCGTGACGCCGCTGGTGCCCCGGGGCCCGGTGCCCGCGGCGTCGGAGAACCCTGACGCCCGTTCGGAGGGGCTGTTCGCCGGGTCGCCCGCGGCGGACTACCGGTCCGGGGCCGAGGGGATCACCCTCCCGGGTGCACGCGCCACCGCCCACTTCACCGAGGACCAGGTGCTCCGCGGCCTGGTGACCGTCAAGGACTTCCTGGTGGCGTCCTCCATCGACCCCGGAGCCCTGACCGGGGGCGACGTGCGGGGCGTGCGGACCCTGCTCGACCCGGGCCAGCACGACCAGTTCGACCGCAGCCTGGAGGCGCCGGAGGACGACGGCCGCCACCTGGCCACCGGGTGGATGGTGCGTTTCGACCCCGCCCGCACGGAGCTGGCGGACCCCAGGGTCAGGGTGCGCGGGACGCTGGAGGTGCGCGAGGCCGCCGGGAGCCTGCTGCAGATCGAGGCCGACCACACCTATGTGTACGCGGTGCGGCCGGCGGGCGGGAAGGGCGGCGGGAAGGGCGGCGAGCCCTCGCTGTTCGCGGTCCGGCGCGCGATCACCTTCCAGCTGACCCGGGAGGACCTGCGCGACGGGCACGTGGTGCTGGTCCGCTCGGTCGCCGAGGCGGGCCCGCAGGCCTGCGAGGAGTCCTTCGCGGAGTACTACCGTCCGCTGCCGGCCGGTGCGGAGGCGGACGGCAGGGGCGGCACCGACCCCTACGACCACGGCCGGCCCGTGGCCGCGGCCTGCGGCGTGCTGGTCCGGAAGGGCTGACCGCGACCGGCCCGGCCGCCCGCTGCGGGAAGCAGGGCGGGAGCGGCGGGAAGCAGCGGGGGCGGTTGCGGGGAGCGGGGCCGGGAGGCGGTAGGAGACAGCGCGGGAGGCGGGGCCGCGGCCCCGCCTCCCGCCGTCCGCCGGGACGCGCCTCCCGGCGGGGTCAGTTCCCGGGCCCCTCGGCCCCGGCTCCGCCGCTCTCCGCGCCGTTCCCCCCGGGGCGGCTGCCCGCGAAGCGGTCGCGCAGCTTCCCGCCTATGTCGCCGGCCCCGGCGCCCAGGTCCCGCAGCAGCCCCATCAGCGGGTCCTTGCTCTCCCGCACGTCCTTGGCGTAGGAGTTCGCGGACTCCTTGAACGACTCGTACACCGAGGTGTCGCGGTCCTCGGACCGGCGCGGGTAGTGGCCGTCCAGGATCCGCTGGTGGTCGCGCGAGCCGGCCCACCGCTTCAGCTCGGCCGCCCGGACCGTGGTGAACGGGTGCCGGCGCGGCAGCACGCTGAGGATCTTCAGCACGGAGTCCCGCAGGTCGCCGGCGGACTCGTACTCCTCGGCCTGGGCGAGGAAGGCGTCGACGTTCATCTCGTGCAGGTGGTTGCCGCCGGCCAGCTTCATCAGGCCCCGCATGGACGCCTGCAGGTCCTGCCCGACCAGGAGGCCGGCCCGGTCCGCGGACAGTTCGGACTTGCGGAACCACTCGTACAGCGCAGTGTTGATCGCCCGGAACGCGATGCTGCCCAGCGGCAGCCAGGCCACCCGCTCGGCGAGGCCGGTCAGGAACTCCATGAGCGTGCGGTAGACGGCGTGGCCGGACAGGGCGTGGCCGACCTCGTGGCCGACCACCGCCCGCATCTCCTCCTCGTCGAGCAGTTCCACCAGCGCGGTGGTGACCACGACGACCGGCTCGTCCAGGCCGATGCACATCGCGTTGGGCCTGGGGTCCTGGACCACGTACATCTGCGGGACCTTCTCCAGGTCCAGGATGTAGCAGGCGTCCCGCAGCATGTCGTACAGGTGCGGGAACTGCTGCTCGCCCACGCGGACGGAGTCCGAGAGGAAGAGCAGGCGCAGGGAACGCTCGGGCAGCAGCCCGCTCAGCGTCTTCAAAACGGTGTCGAACCCGCTCAGCTTGCGCAGCGCCACCAGCGCCGAGCGGTCCGCCGGGTGCTCGTAGGCGCGCGATGAGATCCCGGGGAAGCGGGTGCGGTTGCGGCCGGGCACGTTCTCGTCGGACTCGGACATCAGGTGTCCACCCCCATGGTTGCCGTTGCTGACTCGTCCCCCGCCCCACAGTAGGGCCCCAAGCGCCCCCGGCTAGGCTGGACGCCAGGAAAGAGAAGGAGCCCCCCATGAACGACCTGACCGCCCTCCTGGCCGCCGCCCCCGCCGGTGACGGCATCGGCGTCCTGCGCTGGGTACTGATCGTCTCGGTGGTGGGGATCGTCCTCCTCGCCTGGTTCCTGCTGCGCGGCTACGGGGACAAGTAGCAGGCAGCAGACTCCGTTGACGTACCGGTTGCCTGAAAGGACGCGTCCGGACCGTCCGGGGTTCCCCCCGGACCGCATCCGCGGACGCGCCCGTACGATGAGGCACGACATCCTGCCGCGACCACTCACCGCAAAGGGCCCCGTCTGACATGATCACCACCTCCGCCGCCGCGCTGACCCTCCTCGCCTCCGAGAGTGGCGAGCACGAGAACCTCAACCCGTACGTGACCGGCATCGGCGCCTTCCTCTTCCTGATGGTGCTGCTGTGGATCACCACCCGCTTCAACCGGGACTGAGCACGCGGCCTTAAGCTCTGGTCGCATGGGAGAGCAGCCGAAGCGACGACTGGGTGTGATGGGCGGCACGTTCGACCCGATCCACCACGGACACCTGGTCGCCGCCAGCGAGGTGGCCAGTCTGTTCGACCTCGACGAGGTGATCTTCGTACCGACCGGCCAGCCGTGGCAGAAGAGCCACAAGACGGTGTCCCCGGCCGAGGACCGCTACTTGATGACGGTCATCGCGACCGCCTCCAACCCGCAGTTCTCGGTCAGCCGCACCGACATCGACCGCGGCGGCAAGACGTACACCGTCGACACGCTCCGCGACCTGCGGACCGAGCACCCGGACGCGGAGCTGTTCTTCATCACCGGAGCCGATGCGCTCTCCCAGATCCTGAGCTGGCGCAACGCCCGGGAGATGTTCGGGCTCGCCCACTTCATCGGGGTGAACAGGCCGGGGCACGAACTCCAGGACCCCGGCTTCCCCGAGGGCGGCGTGTCCCTGGTCGAGGTGCCCGCGCTGGCCATCTCCTCCACGGACTGCAGGCAGCGGGTGGCCAAGGGCCAGCCGGTCTGGTACCTCGTGCCCGACGGGGTGGTCCGCTACATCAACAAGCGGAAGCTGTACCGGCAGGACGCCGGATAGATCCCGGACACAGCCGGAGACAGCCGGACACAGCACGGACGAGATCGGCAAGGGGCCGCTGGTGAACGACCGACACTCCGCCGACCACTACGGCGACGAGCCGTACGGGACGGGCGCGTACGACGCCGGCCGGCAGCAGGGCCACGCGCAGGACCCCTACGGGCAGCAGACCCCGTACCCGCAGGAGTACGGACAGGGCCAGGAGTACGGGCAGGGCTACGCACAGCAGTACCCCCAGGACCAGGGGCAGTACGCCCAGGACCAGGGGCAGTACGCCCCGGGCGGGCAGCAGTCCTACTCCGGCGGCGGGTACGCCGAGGGGTACTCCGGGCAGCAGCAGTACCCCGGGCAGCAGTACCCCGGGCAGCAGTACTCCGGGCAGCAGTACCCCGGGCAGGCCACGGGGCTCCGGGACCAGCAGGCCTGGATCCCCCAGCAGCAGCCCCACGAGCAGCAGCCGCCGCCCAGGGACCCGTCCTACGGGCAGCCGCAGCCGCAGCCGCACCGGGAGCAGCCCTACGGCGGGCAGCAGCACGACGCGCGGTACGAGGAGGAGCGGTACGAGGACCCGGAGCCGGCCGCACGGCCCGACGGGGATCCCGGACACGGTTCCGACCGGGGGCCCGACCGGGGGCCCGACCGGGGCCACGGCCCGGAGGCCGACCGCGGCGAGGATTACGCCACGGAGCAGTTCGCCTTCGTGGAGGAGGACGACGAGGACTCCGAGGACGTCATCGACTGGCTGAAGTTCAGCGAGTCCCGGACCGAGCGGCGCGACGAGCGCAAGCGGCGCGGCCGCAACCGGGTGATCGCCGCGTGCGTGGTGCTGGTGCTCGCCCTGGCCGGCGGCACCGGCTACCTGTGGGCGACCGGCAGGCTCCCCGGCGGGGAGACCGACGTGTCCGGGCCGGCCGTGGCGGGCGGGCAGAAGCGCGACGTCATCGTCGTCCACCTCAAGCCCGTCGACAGCACCGAGTCCTCCACCGCCCTCCTGGTCGGCAACACGACCAGGAACAAGGGCACCACGGTCCTGCTGCCCAACTCCATGGCGGTCTCCACCGACGACGGCGGCGCCACGACCCTGGGCAAGTCGGTGGAGGACGAGGGCGCGGGCCCCACCCGCGACGCCCTCAACTCCCTCCTGGGAGCGAACATCAAGGGCACCTGGCGGCTGGACACGCCGTTCCTGGAGAACCTGGTCGAGCTCAACGGCGGCATTGTCGTCGACGCCGACGCCACGGTCAGGGACGGTGACGGGGACGACGCCAAGACCCTCGTCACCCGGGGCAAGGGGCGCGAGCTCAACGGCCGCGCCGCCGTCGCCTACGCCACCCACCGGGCGCAGGGCGAGTCCTCCGACAAGCAGCTCGCCCGCTTCGGCCAGGTGCTGCAGGGGGTGCTGGAGAAGATGCCCAGCGGCGCCACGGACGCCACCCGCACGGTGCAGAGCCTGGGCGCCATCGCCGACCCGTCGCTGCCGGAGGGGGAGCTCGGCGCCTCGCTCGCCTCCCTCGCCGAGATGGCCAAGACCGGCGCCTACTCCACCGTCCCCCTGCCGGTCGAGGCGGACGGCACGCTGGACGGGAGCACCACCGAGGGCGTGGTCAAGGAGGTGCTCGGCGGCACCGTGGACAACACCGACGCCGACTCCACCCCCCGGGTCAGCGTCCGGAACGCCACCGGCTCCCGGGAACGGGCCGCGGACGCCGAGGTGGCGATCGTCAACGGCGGCTGGTCCTACGTCCCCGGCGGCACCGCGGAGGGGGCGGCCTCCTCCCGGGTGACCTACGCCGACGCCGCGCACGCCGCCGCGGCGAAGGAGGTCGCCAAGACCCTCGGCCTGCCCGCCACGGCGGTGGGCAAGGGCCGGGCGGCCCAGAACGCCGACGTGGTCGTCGTCCTGGGGCAGGACTACGACGGGAAATGACGGGAAGCACCCCTCCGGGGTCATGAGACCCTGGAGGGGTTCATCCTGCTCCCGAACCGAAAGCACAAAACTTCGTGACCGCAACGGACCGCGCCGTCGAACTCGTCACTGCTGCCGCCCAGGCGGCGGCCGACAGGCTGGCGCACGACATCATCGCCTACGACGTCAGCGACGTCCTCGCCATCACGGACGCCTTCCTCCTGGCCTCGGCGCCCAACGACCGCCAGGTCAAGGCGATCGTCGACGGCATCGAGGAGGCCCTCCTGAAGGAGCACGGCGCCAAGCCGGTGCGCCGGGAGGGCGAGCGCGACGGCCGCTGGGTGCTGCTCGACTACGTCGACATCGTGGTGCACGTCCAGCACGCCGAGGAGCGCGTCTTCTACGCACTCGAGCGGCTGTGGAAGGACTGCCCCGAGATGGAGCTGCCCGAGGACGCCAGGGCCACCCGCGGCCGCGCCGAGGAGCACGCCCGCGCACACGGTGCCGAGGCGGACGGAGAGCTGAGCTGAACGGCAGGAAGTACGGCCGCGGCCGGCGCATCGTCCTGTGGCGGCACGGCCAGACGGAGTGGAACCTCGAGGGCCGCTTCCAGGGCACCACGGACATCCCGCTGACGGAGACCGGCATCGCCCAGGCCAAGCGCTCCGCACGCCTGCTGGCTGCCCTGCGGCCCCACCGGATCATCGCCTCGGACCTCAAGCGCGCCGCCGCCACCGCGGCCGAGCTCGCCGCCGTCACCGGCCTGCCGGTCGACCACCACCACGGGCTGCGCGAGACCTACGCGGGCGTGTGGCAGGGGCTGACCAACGCCGAGATCCAGGAGAAGTACTCCGAGGAGTACGACGCCTGGAAGCGCGGCGAGCCGGTGCGGCGCGGCGGCGGCGAGCTGGAGACCGAGGTCGCCGACCGCTCCGCCCCGGTGGTGCTGGCGGCGGCGGACGAGCTGCCCGAGGACGGCACGCTCGTCGTGGTCGCCCACGGCGGGAGCATAAGGGTCACCCTCGGCCGCCTCATCGGCCTCGACCCGCACCAGTGGGAGTCCCTGGGCGGCCTGTCCAACTGCTGCTGGTCGGTGCTGGGGGAGGGCGCCTCGGGCTGGCGCCTGCTGGAGCACAACGCCGGCACCCTGCCCGCGCCGGTCATCGGCGACGACACGTAGGCGGCGGCCGCCCGTCCGGGGTACCGGCCCCGGACGGACCCGCCCACGGGGCTCCGTGGCAGGGCCCGCAGGCGGGACCGGGACCGGATTTCAGGATTCGGGGGATCACCGGTTAAGCTTCTTCTCGTTCGAGGCGGTCACCGCCGAAGAACGGCGGGGCTATAGCTCAGCTGGTAGAGCACTTGCATGGCATGCAAGGGGTCAGGGGTTCAAATCCCCTTAGCTCCACAGAAAGAACGCCTCCGGGATCTCCCGGGGGCGTTCTGCTTTTGTGCCGCCATTCGCCCCGCGGGGACCGATCCGTCCGTCCGGCCGGCGCATCCGGCCGGCTGACTACCCCGCGGAGCCGTCGTCCGGGGCCGACGCGGCGCTCGGCGTCCGGCCCAGGGGCGACGGGCGGGCATCCGGGGCCGGGACCCCGTCCCGCCCCGCTGTCCCCGTCCGCGCCACCGCCCGCCGCAGCACCGCCGTGGCCAGGAGCAGGAACGCCGCGCCGACGGCCGGGTAGAGGGCGGACAGGGCCGCTTCGCCCGCGCCCTGGTGCAGTTCGAGGCGGCCCTCGCCGTGCGGCACCAGCCAGATGCCGAACGAGCAGAACACCAGCCCCGCGGCCCCCGCGCCCGCCCACCACGCCCGGCTGCGTCGCCGCGCCGCCTCGCGGCCGAGCAGCAGCACCAGCGGCACGCCCCAGACCCAGTGGTGCGACCAGGAGACGGGGCTGACCAGCAGCGCCGTCACCGCCGCCGTCACCACCGCCCAGGCGTGCCCGTGCGGCAGCGCCGGGCCCGCGGCGGCGGCGCCGACCGCGACGGCCAGCCCGCAGGCCGCGACCACCGCGGCGGTGACGGCCCACCACGCGCCGGGGTCACCGGTGTGCAGGGCCCGCGCCAGGACCCCGCGCAGCGACTGGTTGGCGGTGTCCTCGGCGAACCCCACCCGGCCGGCGGCGAACACCGCCTCGGTCCAGAACCGCCTCGAGTCGGCGGGGAGGGCCAGGACGGCCACCAGGACCGTCGCGGTGAAGCAGGCCGCCGCCGTCGCCGCGGCCCGCAGCCACGGGTTCCACAGGCGCGGCCCCCGGCCGGACGGCCCGCCCCTCGCGGTGGTCCCGTCCGGCCCGGCGGCCCCGCCCGGCCCGCGTGCCGCGCGCACGGCGTGCACGATCCCCACCAGGGCCAGGAACAGGGCGAACAGACCCGGCGTCAGCTTGATGCCTGCCGCGAGCCCGATCCCCGCGCCCGCCCACCGGTGGCCGGGGCGGCGGGTGAGGTCCCACAGCACCAGCACCGCCAGCAGCAGGTTGACCTGCCCGTAGCGCAGGGTCGTCCACACCGGCTCGCACCACACCGCGAGGGCGGAGACGAGCAGCACGGCGGCGGGCCGCGCCGGTCCGCGGAGTTCCCCGGACGGGCCGGCGCGGTCGAGGAGCCGCAGCGACAGGTGCACCAGGGCGACCAGCAGGGCGAGGTTCCCGGCTGTCGCGACGGTGCGCATCGTCCCCGTCCCGACCCAGGTCAGGGGCACGAAGAGCAGTGCCGCGAAGGGCGGGTAGGTGGCGGGTAGCTCCGCGTGGGTGGCACGCATCGCGTACAGGTCGCCGCCGGTGCGAACCGTCCACCCCTCGGCCCGGTAGACCATCAGGTCGATCATCGAGACCTCCGCGGCCCGCTGCGCCGCCCAGAGCCCGGCGAAGGACAGCAGGCACAGCGCCGCGGCGGCCGGCACGGGCCTGCGGCGGAGGGCGGCGCGGACGCGGCCGGCGGTGAGACCGCGGGCGCGCGCCGGGAAGGTGCGGGACGGTGTCGCGGTCACGGGGCGACAGTACCGGGGCGCTGAGGGCCTGACCAGGAACGCGTTTGGCAAACGACCCCCTGAGCCGTGTAATGTATGCGGAGTCGCCGGGGGAACCCGGAGGACAAACAACACGGGGCTATAGCTCAGTTGGTAGAGCGCTTGCATGGCATGCAAGAGGTCCGGGGTTCGAATCCCCGTAGCTCCACAGCAGTACGGGCCGTCCGATTCGTCGGGCGGCCCGTAGTCGTTACCCCTCCGTCCGTTCGCCGGCCCGGCACGTCCGGCCGGCCGTTCACCCGGCCGGCCCGTTCTCGGGCCGTGTTCCGGCCCGTGTCAGGCCCGTGCCGGCTGCCGGACGTGATGCGGCCGCTTTCCGGCATTGCGGTACCCTGGCGCCATGCGAGCCGTGCGCCTTGTCCTTACCGGGCCGCGCTGACCAGTCCCGGCCGGTGACCGATCCCCGGCCGGAGTCGGCGCGGCGTCCCCTCCTGTGCGAGGGGTTTTTCTGTTTCCCGGCGCGTCGGCCCCCTTCGGTGCACGCAGGGCTACTGTCGGTATCCGCAGGGCGCGCACGATCGCGATGACACCCATGGAGCTTCGAGGACGATGAGCGAGACCACCCCAGCCGCCAAGTACGACGCCGCCCTGGCCGCCGAGATCGAGGCCCGCTGGCAGGACTTCTGGGAGGACCACGGGACCTTCGAGGCCCCGAACCCGGTCGGCCCGCTGGCCGGTGAGGCCGGTCTCGTCGAGCGGCCCAAGAAGTTCGTGATGGACATGTTCCCGTACCCCTCGGGCGCGGGGCTGCACGTCGGCCACCCCCTGGGGTTCATCGCCACCGACGTCTACGCCCGCTACCAGCGGATGACCGGGCACAACGTCCTGCACACCCTGGGCTTCGACGCCTTCGGCCTGCCCGCCGAGCAGTACGCCGTCCAGACCGGCACCCACCCGCGCACCACCACGCTGGAGAACATCGGCAACATGCGCCGCCAGCTGCGGCGCCTGGGCCTGGGCCACGACAAGCGCCGCTCGATCTCCACGATCGACCCGGACTACTACCGCTGGACCCAGTGGATCTTCCTGCAGATCTTCAACTCCTGGTACGACCCCCAGGCCGGGAAGGCCCGCCCGATCGACACCCTGGTCGAGCAGTTCGCCACCGGCGCCCGCCCCGTCCCCGGCGGCCGCGACTGGTCCGCGCTGAGCGCCGCGGAGAAGGCCGACCTGCTGGGCGAGTACCGCCTGGCCTACGCCTCCGAGGCCCCCGTCAACTGGTGCCCCGGCCTGGGCACCGTGCTGGCCAACGAGGAGGTCACCGCCGACGGCCGCTCCGAGCGCGGCAACTTCCCCGTCTTCAAGGCCAAGCTGCGCCAGTGGATGATGCGCATCACCGCCTACTCCGACCGGCTGATCGACGACCTGGAGCTGCTGGACTGGCCCGAGGCCATCAAGCTGCAGCAGCGCAACTGGATCGGCCGCAGCGAGGGCGCCCGCGTCGACTTCGCCGTCGACGGCCGCGACGAGAAGATCACCGTCTTCACCACCCGCCCCGACACCCTGTTCGGCGCCACCTACATGGTCCTGGCGCCCGAGCACGAGCTGGTCGACCGGATCGTCCCGGCCGCCTGGCCCGAGGGCACCAAGGACGCCTGGACCGGCGGGCACGCCGACCCGGCCGCGGCGGTCGCCGCCTACCGCCGCGAGGCCGCGGCCAAGTCCGACGTGGAGCGCCAGAGCGAGGGACGGCAGAAGACCGGCGTCTTCACCGGCTCCTGGGCGGTCAACCCGGTCAACGGCGAGCGCGTCCCCGTCTTCGTCGCCGACTACGTGCTGATGGGCTACGGCACCGGCGCCATCATGGCCGTGCCCGCCCAGGACCAGCGCGACTGGGAGTTCGCCACCGTCTTCGACCTGCCGATCGTGCGCACCGTGCAGCCCTCGGAGGGCTTCGACGGCGAGGCGTACACCGGCGACGGGCCGGCGATCAACTCCGCCAACGACGAGATCGACATCAACGGCATGGGCGTCGCCGAGGCCAAGCGCACCGTCATCGAGTACCTGGAGCGCCGGGGCATCGGCGAGGGCACGATCAACTACAAGCTGCGCGACTGGCTGTTCAGCCGCCAGCGGTACTGGGGCGAGCCGTTCCCGATCGTCTACGACGAGGACGGCGTCGCCCACCCGCTGCCCGACTCGATGCTGCCGGTCGAACTGCCCGAGATCGAGGACTACTCGCCGCGCACCTTCGACCCCGACGACGCCGACACCTCCCCGGAGACCCCGCTGTCCCGGAACGAGGAGTGGGTCACCGTCGAGCTGGACCTGGGCGACGGCCCGAAGAAGTACCGCCGCGAGACCAACACCATGCCCAACTGGGCCGGTTCCTGCTGGTACTACCTGCGCTACGCCGACCCGTCCAACGCCTCCGCGGTCGTCGACCCCGAGAACGAGGCCTACTGGATGGGCCCGCGCGAGGGCATGCCCGCCGGCGGCGTCGACCTGTACGTCGGCGGCGCCGAGCACGCCGTGCTGCACCTGCTGTACGCCCGCTTCTGGCACAAGGTCCTGCACGACCTGGGCCACGTGTCCTCCTCCGAGCCCTTCCACAAGCTGTACAACCAGGGCATGATCCAGGCGTTCGTCTACCGCGACGCCCGCGGCTTCCCCGTGCCGGCCGCCGAGGTCGAGGAGCGGGACGGCACGTACTGGTACGAGGGCGAGCAGGTCAAGCGCGAACTCGGCAAGATGGGCAAGTCCCTGAAGAACTCCGTCACCCCCGACGAGATCTGCGCCGAGTACGGTGCCGACACCCTGCGCCTGTACGAGATGGCCATGGGCCCCCTGGACGTCTCCCGCCCCTGGGACACCCGGGCCGTCGTCGGCTCCTACCGCTTCCTGCAGCGGCTGTGGCGCAACGTCGTCGACGAGGCCACCGGCGAGGTCACCGTCACCGACGACGCGCCCGACGAGGAGACCCTGCGGGCCCTGCACAAGACGATCGACGGCATGCGCACGGACATGGAGAACCTGCGCTTCAACACCGCCATCGCCAAGGCCACCGAGCTGAACAACCACCTCACCAAGCTGCCGGCCGTGCCCCGCCCGGTGGCCGAGCAACTGGTCAAGCTGGTGGCCCCGCTGGCCCCGCACATCGCCGACGAGCTGTGGAACCGGCTGGGCCACACCGGCTCCCTGGCCCACGCGGACTTCCCCGTCGCCGACCCGGCGCTGGTGAGGGACGAGACCGTCACCTGCGTGGTCCAGATCAAGGGCAAGGTCAAGGCGCGGCTGGAGGTCGCCCCGGACATCGCCGACGACGAGCTGGAGAAGGCCGCCCTGGCCGAGCCGGTCGTGCAGACCGCGCTGGGCGGCGCCGGCATCCGCAAGGTGATCGTGCGGGCGCCCAAGCTGGTCAACATCGTCCCCGCCTGACGGCGCCCCGGCCCGGTGCCCCGCCCGGGGCGCCGGGCCCGGAGCCCCGGGCCCGCGTGCGCACCCGGCACGCCGGCCGCGACCGCTGCGCGCCCGGAGGGGCGGGAACCCCCGCCCCTCCGAGCGCGTTGTCGTCTACGGGCGCGCGGCGCGGTGACGGGCACGCCCGCCCACCGGACCCGCCGGCCCACCGGCACCGCGGACCCTGGAGACGGAGCACATGGAGTACATCCTCGCCGTGATCCTGCTGATCCTCGTGCTCGTCGCCGCGGCGGCCACGGTGGCGGCGGTCAAGACCACCAGGGCGGTCAGGCGGAAGGTGGAGCAGACCGTCCCCCAGGCCCGCCGCATGGTCGAGGACACCACGCTCAAGGCCCGCAGCTACACCCGGCCCGGCGCGGCCGGGGAGATCGCCCAGCTGCGGCTGTCGGTGCGCACCTCGGTCGACTCCACCCGCCAGGTGCTCCGCGCCGCCCTGCCCGAGGACCCGGCGCTGCACGAGTCGCTCGCCCTCCTGGCCCGCCTGGAGGAGCACGCCGGGGCGCTCGACGCCGAACTGAAGGGCCTGGAGCGCGAGCCCGACCGGGCCCGGGCCGCCCAGCGCCTGCCCGAACTGCGCGAGCGGGCCGGCCGCATCACCCACGCCGCCGAATCCCTGCGCTGGGCGGTGCGCGACCGCAGCCGCCGCTTCGCCGCCGACGACCTGGCCTCGCTGAGCGCGCAGATCGAGACCGAGGCGGGGGCGCTGCGCCACTGGGAGCCCACGGAGGGGCGGGAACCCGCCGGCGGGCGGACCGCCGGTCCGGCAGGGGCGTCCGGCGCCCCCGGAACGGCGGACGCCCCCGGAGCAGCCGGCGAGGGCGCGTCCCGTCCGGCGATCACCGGCGGAGACCCGCTGCGCAAGAGCACCCGGCTCCCCTGGGAGGAGCCCGCCCGCGAACGCGGTGAACAGCGCGACCACCGCCCGCGGAACGGTTCCTGAACACTTTCCGGCGTCCTCGCCGCGGCCCGCGCTGTGTGTCGCGGGAGACGCCGGGTAATCTCCCGCTCATGTCCCGCCATGTCGCCATCGTCACCGATTCAACGGCGTACCTCCCGCAGGAGGCCCTGGAGCGCCACCGCATCACGGTGGTCCCGCTGACGGTGGCCGTCGGGGACGGGGTGATGACCGAGGGGGCGGACGGCGTCACCGCCGCGGTCTCCCGGGCACTGAAGGACAGGCAGCGGGTCACCACTTCCCGGCCCGGCCCGGAGGAGTTCGCCGCCGCCTACCGGGAGGCGGCGGAGGCCGGCGCCCGCGGGATCGTCTCCCTGCACCTGTCCTCCCGGCTCTCCGGAACCCACGAGGCGGCCGTGGTCGCCGCCGCGAACGCGCCGGTGCCGGTCCGCGTGGTCGACACCGGCATGGTCGCGATGGCCCTCGGCTTCACCGTCCTCGCCGCCGCGGAGACCGCCGAGGCGGGCGGCTCGGCCGACGAGGCTGTGGCCGCGGCGGAGCGGCGCGCGGCCGGAACCTCGGCCTTCTTCTACGTCGACACCCTGGACCACCTGCGCCGGGGCGGCCGGATCGGAGCGGCGCAGGCACTGCTGGGCTCCGCGCTCGCGGTCAAACCGCTCCTCCACCTCGAGGACGGCCGCATCCAGCCGCTGGAGAAGGTACGCACGGCCTCGCGGGCGATCGCCAGGCTGGAGGAGATCGTCGTGGAGCGGGCGGCCGACGCGGCGGTGGACGTCGTCGTCTACCACCTGGCGGCACCCGAACGGGCCGGACTGCTGGCCGAACGCCTGCGCGGACGGCTGCCGGGGCTGAAGGACCTGTACGTCGACGAGGTGGGCGCGGTCATCGGCGCGCACGTCGGGCCGGGACTGCTCGGCGTCGTCGTCTCCGCCCGGTCCTGAGCCTCCGTTCGGTCCTGAGCCTTCGCCCGGTCCTGAGCCTTCGCCCGCTGGGCCGTACCCGGTCCGTGTTGTGCGGCGCGGGCGGTGCGGGTGGCGTGGGCGGTGCGTGCCCCGCGCTCTCCCGACGTGTCCCGGGCGTGCCGAGTGCCCCTGTGGACCGAGGCCGTCCCTGATCCGGATTCACCCGGAAGAAGTGCGCCTTCGTCCACAGGCTGCGTGTCGTCCCCAGGGAAAACCTGTGATCACCGGCGCCCGCACCCCCGCCCGTACCGTCCCCCCATGCGCACCCCACAGCCGCCCCGTTCCCGCGCCCGCCTCCGTGCGGAGGAGGATGCCACCGAGCTGACCAGGCGTCGGGCCGCACGGCTCTTCGAGCCGCCGCCCCGACGCCCCGGCGGGTCCGGCCGCCCGTCACCGGCCCCGCCGGTCCGCACGGCGCCCCCTTCCGGACCGGAGCCGTCCGTCCCGATGCCCTTGGGCGCGGAGCTCTTCGGGCCGGGGGCCTCCGCGGAGACGTCCTCCGGTCCTGCGCCCTCCGGTCCGGCTTGCTCCGGGGTAGTGCCGGCCGAGGGCGCCGCTGCTCCGAAAGCCCTTCCCGGCAGAGCGCGGGTGGCTGACCGGGGCGGGGCCGTACTCAGGAGCCTGCGGCTGTGGCTGGTGCCGCGCTGCGGGATGGAGCCCCGGTCGGTCGCCGCCCTCGCAGTGGTCCTGGCCGTCGCGGGCGGCCTCGCGCTCCACCACTTCTGGACCGGCCGCCCCCAGCCCGTGCGCGTACCGGCGCTCACGTCGGGACCGGCAGGGACCGCGCCCTCCCCGGAGCACGGCCCCGCACCGGCCCCGGCGACCGCCCGAAGGACGGTCGTCGTCGACGTGGCGGGGAAGGTCCGCGACCCGGGGGTGCACCGGTTGCCCCAGGGCTCCCGGGTGACCGACGCGCTGGAGGCCGCCGGGGGAGCGCTGCGCGGAGCGGACACCCGTCCGCTCAACCTCGCCCGTGTCCTGAACGACGGCGAGCAGATCCTCGTGGGGGCACCTGCCACAGGGGCCGGCGGTGCCGCCCTCCCCGGTGCCGTTCCCGGCGGGTACGCCGCCGGCGGTACGGCACCGGCGGGACCGGTCAGCCTGAACACGGCGACCGCCGAGCAGTTGGACGCGCTCCCCGGTGTGGGCCCGGTCCTCGCCCGGCACATCATCGACTTCCGCACGCGCACCGGCGGTTTCCGCTCCGTCGCCCAACTGCGGGAGGTCAACGGGATCGGCGACCGCCGGTTCTCCGACCTGAAGGACCTGGTGACGCCGTGAGGAGCCTCCGGGCAGCACGCCGACCGGGCCGTCCCCCCGCCGGACGCGCGGGCCGGTCCCCCGCGGGCGGCCCCGGTACCGCACCGCACGGGCCGTACGGGCTGTACGGGCCATATCGCCTCCGGCGCCTTCCGCCCGCCCCGGAACGGCAACCCGCCGACCCCGCCCTGCCGACGGTCGGCCCCGGGCCGCTCGTCACCGGCTCCGACCGGGCGGCGGCCGGTCCCGCACCGCAACCCACGGCGGTGCTCCACGAGGCCGTGCTCGAAGAGTCCCCGGAACTCGGCCGGGGCCTGCCGCCCCCCGGAGCCCGGTCACCGGGTGAGAACCCGTCACCGGGCGGGACGCCGGTACCCGGCGGGACCGGTCGGTGCGGGACCGGTCGGTGCGGGGCCGGTCGGTGCGGGGCCGGTCGGTGCGGGGCCGGTCGGTGCGGGGCCGGTCGGTGCGGGGCCGGGGCGGGTGAGAACGGAGATGACACGGAGAGCTGACCCGGCTTCCGTCACACCTGCACCCTCGCGCAGGCGTTCTCCTCCCCGGCGGCAGGCCTCCCTCCGGGCGCCCTCGCGCCTGGGGGATCCGAACCCGCGGGCCGTCGGCCCGGCCGACCTGCGGCTGGTGCCGCTCGCGTCGGCCGCGTGGGGCGCGGCCGCGCTGACCCTCTCCCTGCCCCGGACCACCGCGCTCCTCCTCCCGGCCGGATGCGCCGCGCTCGCGGCCGTCCTCGCGGCGGCACTGCTCGCCGTGCGGCGGACGGAGGCCGCCCGCGCCGCGGCCGCGGTCCTGCTGTGCGCGGCGTGCGCCGCGGCGGTGGCCACTGCGCACGCCGCCGACCTGCGCCGCGGCCCTCTGCCCGCGGCGGCGGCGGAACACCGCACAGTCACCGTCGGGTTGACGGTGACGTCCGACCCCCGGACCACACGGCCGCGGGTGAGCGGCCCTCAGCAGTTCCCGCCCTCGGTGGTCTTCGAGGCACGGGCCGAACGGGTCGCCGTCTCCGGCGGTCCGGCGACGCGGGTCCGCACCCCCGTCCTGGTCCTGGTCCGCACCCGGGAGGCCCGGTCCGCCCCGTGGCTGTCACTGCTGCCCTCCACCCGTCTGACAGTCACGGCCACCGCCGTGCCGCCGCTCGGCCCGGGCGACCGCGCCGCGGCGGTCCTGCGCGTCGGTGACGGGCCGCCGCACGTCACCGACGGCCCGAACGCCGCGCAGCGCACCGCGGGGACACTGCGCGCCGGACTGCGCGACGTCACCGACGGCCTGTCGCCCGACGCCCGCGCCCTGCTCCCCGGGCTCGTGGTCGGGGACACCTCCCGCGTCCCCGCCGACCTGGCCGACGCCTTCCGCGCCACCGACCTGTCCCATCTGCTCGCCGTGAGCGGCGCCAACCTGACCATCGTCCTGATACTGCTCATCGGTCCTCCGGGCAGGGCCGTCCGCGCCGAGCGCGGCGGGCTGGCACCACTCCTGGGCCTGTCCCTGAGGGCGACCGCGGTCCTGGGCGGCCTGCTCACCGTCGGCTTCGTCGTCCTGTGCCGCCCGGATCCCAGCGTGCTGCGCGCCGCCGCCTGCGGGCTGATCACCCTGCTCGCGATCGGCACCGGCCGCCGCCGCGCCCTGCTGCCGGCCCTCGCCGGGGCCGTCCTGCTCCTCGTCCTGTACGACCCGTGGCTGGCCCGCTCCTACGGTTTCCTCCTCTCCGTCCTGGCCACCGCCTCGCTCCTGCTCGTCGCGCCCCGCTGGGCCGAGGCGCTGCGTGGTCGCGGGGTGCCCGCGCGCCTCGCCGAGGTGCTGGCCGCGGCGGGGGCGGCGCAGGCGGCCTGTGCCCCGGTGGTGGCGGTGATCGCGGCGCAGGTCAGCCTGGTCGCCGTCCCGTGCAACCTGTTCGCCGAACTCGCCGTCGCCCCGGCCACCGTCCTCGGGTTCGCCGCGCTCGCCACAGCTCCCTTCGCCGAGCCGCCGGCGAGGTTCCTGGCCCGGGTCGCGGCCGAGCCCGTCGAGTGGATCGCGGCGGTCGCCCGCGCGGGGGCGGGGCTGCCGGGCGCCACGGTCGACTGGCCCGGCGGGTGGGCGGGCGGCGCGCTGCTGGCAGCGGCCGCCGCGGCGGTCTGCCTGGTGGCGCGCCGCGTCGTCCTGAGGCCGTGGCTGTGCGCGGCCCTGGCCGTCGCGCTGCTGCTGGTCGTGGTGCGGCCGTCTCCGCTGCCCCGCATCGTCACCGGCTGGCCGCCGCCGGACTGGCGGGTGGTCGCCTGCGACGTGGGCCAGGGCGACGCCATCGTCCTGGCGGCCGGTCCCGGCCGGGCCGTCGTGGTGGACGCCGGCCCCGACCCCGCCCCGGTCGACCGCTGCCTGCGCTCCCTGGAGGTGACCGCGGTGCCGCTGGTCGTCGTCACGCACTTCCACGCGGACCACGTCGCGGGACTCGCGGGCGTGCTGCGGGGCCGCGAGGTGGGGGCCGTCGAGACGACGGTCCCGGCCGGCCCGCCCGGGCAGCGCCGCGCGGTGCGCCGCCTGGCCGCCTCGGCAGGCGTGCCGCTGCTGCGCGCGGCCGCGGGGGAGCGACGGCGGGTGGGGGACCTGTCCTGGGAGGTCCTCGCGCCCGGCCCCTCGGCCGCGGCCGAGGCCCCGTACGGCAACCCCAACGACTCCAGCGTGGTGATGCTGGTGCGCACCGCCGGCCTGACCGTGCTGCTGCTCGGTGACGTCGAACCGCCCGCCCAGCGCAGTCTGCTGGAAGCGGTTCCGGACCTGCCCCGTGTGGACGTCCTCAAGGTCGCCCACCACGGCTCCGCCCACCAGGACGGAGAACTGCTGCGCCGCGTCGCCCCCCGGCTGGCCCTGGTGTCCTGCGGCCGGGACAACGACTACGGGCACCCGTCCCCGCGCACCCTCGCCGCCCTGCGGGCCGTCGGTACCACCGTCCTGCGCACCGACCTGCACGGCTCCGTGGCCGTCACCGGAACCCCGTCCGACCTGCGCGCGGCCCGGGCCGGTCCTCGGTGACCGGGAACGGGCCCCGGGGACCGGCGGGGCGGGGTCCGGACGTTCAGGTGCGCAGGCGTTCAGGCGTCCTCGCGCCAGCCGCCGTACTCCTCGGCGAGGGCGTCGAGGGCCCCGGGGTCCAGGGCGGAGTCCGGGTCCTCCAGGACGACCAGCCACTGGGCGTCCTCGGCGTCGTCCTCCCCGGCGAGGGCGTCGCGCACCAGCTGCGGCTCCTCCGGCAGCGGGAAGCGTTCGGCGGCCTCTTCGGCCGCCTCCTCGGCGGCGTCGCGGTCGGGGAGTACGAGGAGGTGCCGGACGGCCCGGGTCGTGCTGTTCATCCGGACATTGTGGAGGACGGCGCGCGCCGGGCGGCAACGGGGACCGGCGACCGTGGAGGGGCCTCCGGGAGGTTCCCCGGAGACGCCCGCCGGAGACGCCCGCCGGAGGTGACCGCGGGGAGGTGTCCGCGGGGCGTGGGATGCTGGTCGGCGATGGCCAGGAAGAGTTCCACAGACAATCCGCTCGCCCCGCTGACGGTCGCCGTCGGCCAGGAGGAGCTGCTGCTCGACCGGGTGGTGGCCGAGGTCGTGGCAGCCGCCAGGGCGTCCGACCCGGACACCGACGTGCGCGACCTGACCCCCGACGTGCTGCAGCCGGGCACGCTCGCGGAGCTGACGAGCCCGTCGCTGTTCGCCGAGCGCAAGGTCGTGGTCGTCCGCGACTCGCACAACCTGTCGGCGGACACCGTCAAGGACGTCAAGGCGTACCTGGGCTCCCCGGCGGAGGAGATCACCCTGGTCCTCCTGCACGCGGGCGGGGCCAAGGGCAAGGGGCTGCTGGACGCGGCCCGCAAGGCCGGTGCGCGCGAGGTGGCCTGCGCGAAGATGACCAAGCCCGCCGACCGGCTGGCCTTCGCCCGCGGCGAGTTCCGTGCCGCGGGGCGTTCGGCGACGCAGGAGGCGTGCGAGGCGCTGGTCGAGGCGATCGGCAGCGACCTGCGGGAGCTGGCGAGCGCGTGCAGCCAGCTCGCCGCCGACGTCGAGGGCACCATCGACGAGCAGGTCGTCGCCCGCTACTACACCGGCCGGGCGGAGGCGACCGGTTTCGAGGTGGCCGACCTCGCGGTCACCGGACGCGCGGCGGAGGCGCTGGAGCGGCTGCGCTGGGCACTGTCGGTGGGGCAGCCGCTGCCCGGGATCACCTTCGCCCTCGCCTCCGGGGTGCGCTCCATCGGCAGGGTGGCGAGCGCGCCCCGCGGGGCGCGGCCCGCCGACCTGGCCCGCGAGCTGGGCATGCCGCCGTGGAAGGTCGACCGGGTGCGGCAGCAGGCGCGCAACTGGACCGGGGACGGGGTGTCGGTGGCACTGAGGGCGGTCGCCGAGGCGGACGCGGCGGTCAAGGGCGCGGTGGGGGACCCGGCGTACGCGCTGGAGAAGGCCGTGGTGACGATCGCGCAGGCCGCGCGCGGCGGGCGCCGCCCGTAACCGGGCGGACGCCCCGGGCCGAGCACGGCCGAGCCGATCCGGTCCGGTCCGGTCTGGGGGCTGTTCCGGCCCAGGGTCCGACGCCGACGCCCGTTCCGGGAGCCGACGTCCGGCCCGGGCTTTCGGCCCGGGCGTCCGGGAACGCCGAAGGCCCCGGCGGCCGTCCGGGGACGACGGCGGCAGGGGCCTTCGGTTCGAGCTGTGCGCCGCACCCGCGTGGCGAACGCAGGCCGCGTGCGGCGCGGAGGTTCGTGCGGCCGGACCGGGCGGTTGAGAGGGACCGTTCTCCGGTGCCGGCGGGTGGGCCCGCAGGGCCCGGCGGAGGTCAGGCCTGGAGGGAGGCGACCTTCTTGGCCAGCGCCGACTTCTTGTTGGCGGCGGCGTTCTTGTGGATGACGCCCTTGCTCACGGCCTTGTCGAGCTTCTGGGAAGCCTCGCGGGCGGCGACGTTGGCCTTCTCCACGTCGCCGGCGGCGACGGCCTCGCGGGTCTTGCGGATGGCGGTCTTGAGCGACGACTTGACGGCCTTGTTGCGCAGGCGCGCCTTCTCGTTGGTCTTGTTCCGCTTGATCTGGGACTTGATGTTCGCCACGAAAGAGCCTCGATGGAATTCGTCGGATTGCTGGACGTGTCCCGGGTCAGAGGGCACGAGACACAGTGGTCCACGCTACCAGCAGCCGCGATGCGCTCCCAAACCGGACGTGCGCGGGCCCGGGCGCGGTGCGCGCGCCGGCCGCAGCCCGGGCCGTGGGGGCCGGATCGCATGACGGATCGCGTGACTGGCCGCGTGACGGGCCGCGGGCCTGCGGGGGAGGGGTGCGGGGGAAGGGCGGGCCCGGTCGGGACGGGTTCGTGGGACGATGGGTGCGACGTCTCTAGGAACGTCGCCGATCCTGGCCCTACGGAAACTGGACCCTGCGTGCCCGCGACCCCTCTCAATGTGCCGGAGCCGAGCCGTACCGACCCGGCGCTGATCCGCAACTTCTGCATCATCGCGCACATCGACCACGGCAAGTCGACGCTCGCCGACCGGATGCTCCAGCTCACCGGTGTCGTCGACCAGCGGCAGATGCGCGCCCAGTACCTCGACCGCATGGACATCGAGCGTGAGCGCGGCATCACGATCAAGTCGCAGGCGGTCCGGCTGCCCTGGGCCCCCACGGCCGGTGCGGGCCAGGGCACCACGCACATCCTCAACATGATCGACACCCCGGGCCACGTCGACTTCACCTACGAGGTCTCCCGGTCCCTGGCGGCGTGCGAGGGCACGGTGCTGCTGGTGGACGCGGCCCAGGGCATCGAGGCGCAGACCCTGGCCAACCTCTACCTGGCCCTGGAGAACGACCTCACGATCATCCCGGTCCTGAACAAGATCGACCTGCCGGCGGCCCAGCCGGAGAAGTACGCCGCCGAGCTGGCGCACATCATCGGCTGTGACCCGTCCGACGTACTCAAGGTCAGCGCCAAGACCGGCGAGGGCGTCGGCGAGCTGCTGAACAAGGTCGTCGAGCAGATCCCGGCGCCGGTCGGTGTGGCGGACGCCCCCGCCCGCGCGATGATCTTCGACTCGGTCTACGACCCCTACCGCGGCGTGGTCACCTACGTGAAGGTCGTGGACGGGCAGCTGTCCAAGCGCGAGCGCATCCAGATGATGTCCACCGGCGCCGCCCACGAGCTGCTGGAGATCGGCGTCTCCTCGCCGGAGATGACCGCCTCCGACGGCCTGGCCGTCGGCGAGGTGGGCTACCTGATCACCGGCGTGAAGGACGTGCGCCAGTCCAAGGTGGGCGACACCATCACCCAGCTGCACAAGGGGGCCACCGAGGCGCTGGGGGGCTACAAGGACCCCAAGCCGATGGTGTTCTCCGGCCTGTACCCGCTGGACGGCTCCGACTACCCGGAGCTGCGCGACGCCCTGGACAAGCTGCAGCTCAACGACGCCGCGCTGGTCTACGAGCCGGAGACCTCGGCGGCGCTGGGCTTCGGCTTCCGCGTCGGCTTCCTGGGCCTGCTGCACCTGGAGGTCATCCGCGAGCGCCTGGAGCGCGAGTTCGGCCTGGACCTGATCGCCACCGCGCCCAACGTGGTCTACCGCGTGGTGATGGAGGACGGCACCGAGCACACGGTGACCAACCCCAGCGAGTTCCCCGTCGGCAAGATCGCCGAGGTGCACGAGCCGGTGGTGCGGGCCACGATCCTGGCGCCGAACGACTTCGTCGGCGCGATCATGGAGCTGTGCCAGTCGCGGCGCGGCAACCTCCAGGGCATGGACTACCTGTCCGAGGACCGGGTCGAGCTGCGCTACACCCTCCCGCTGGCCGAGATCGTCTTCGACTTCTTCGACCAGCTGAAGTCCAAGACCCGCGGCTACGCCTCGCTCGACTACGAGCCCACGGGCGAGCAGACCTCGGACCTGGTGAAGGTCGACATCCTGCTGCACGGCGACAAGGTGGACGCCTTCTCCGCCATCGTGCACAAGGACAAGGCGTACACCTACGGCGTGCGGATGGCCTCCAAGCTGCGCGAGCTGATCCCGCGCCAGCAGTTCGAGGTGCCGATCCAGGCGGCCATCGGTTCGCGGGTGATCGCCCGCGAGACGGTGCGCGCGATCCGCAAGGACGTGCTCGCCAAGTGCTACGGCGGTGACATCTCCCGCAAGCGCAAGCTGCTGGAGAAGCAGAAGGAGGGCAAGAAGCGGATGAAGGTGGTCGGCCGGGTGGAGGTCCCGCAGGAGGCCTTCATCGCAGCCCTGTCCACCGACTCCGAGGGCGGCGACGCCAAGGGCAAGAAGTAGGCACGGACCGGGGGAGGGCGGCGCACCGCGGTGCACCGCCCTCCCCCGGGGTTTTGTTGCGAACTGTTCGCAACTGCGGGCCGGGTGCACTGGTGCGGGTGTCCTGCGGTCTGCCAGACTGAGCGCCATCATCCGGGCGGCGAAGGCCAGGAAACCGGTGCGATTCCGGTACGGTCCCGCCACTGTGACCGGCCCCCGCGGGGGCCGGGAGTCAGACACTGACGCGCCGCCTCCATTCCGGCAGGGGACGAGGATCCCCCGGAGAGGCACGGTCATGACACGACCCGGCGCCGCCCTGCGCGCGCTCACCACCACGGCACTCCTGCTCCCCCTCGCGGCCTGCGGCTCACCGGCCGGGGGAGCCGATGCGGGAACGAGGAGCGCGGCGTCCGCCCCCGCCGCCGAGGGCTTCCCGTACACGGTGACCAACTGCGGGGTGAGGACCACCTACACCGCCCCGCCCCGGCGGGCCGTCACCATGAACCAGCACGTCACCGAGATCATGCTGGCGCTCGGCCTCCAGGACCGCATGGCCGGCACGGCCTACCTCGACGACGCGGTCCTGCCCGCCCACCGCGAGGCGTACGGAACGGTCGAGGTCCTGGCGGAGGAGTACCCGTCGAAAGAGGTGCTCCTGGGCACGGCCCCCGACTTCGTGTACGGCGGGTTCGCGAGCGCCTTCGACAAGGGGGAGGGCCGGGACCGCGCCGCCCTGGAGGAGAGCGGCGTGCGCACCCGGCTCAGCGTCGAGAACTGCACCGACGGGCCGGTCGGTCTCGACACGCTCAGGACCGAGATCAGGCAGGTCGCCCGCATCTTCGGGGTCCCCGGGCGCGGCGAGGAGCTGATCCGGGAGCAGCAGGAGCGGATCGACGCGGTGACCGAGGGACTGGAGGGCGCGGACCGCCCGTCGGTGTTCGTGCACGACTCCGGCGAGGGCTCCGCCCTCACCGCCGGGGGAGGGGGCGTCGCGGACCGGATCGTCTCCCTGGCCGGGGGCGACAACGTCTTCTCCCACCTCGGGGGCGCCTTCGCCGACGTGTCCTGGGAGGAGGTCGTCGAACGCCGCCCCGAGGCCGTCGTGATCCTCGATTACGGCGGCACCTCGGCCTCCGCGAAGAAGAAGCAGCTCCTGGACGATCCCGCGCTCGCCGGGGTGCCCGCGATCCGCGACGAGCGGTTCGCGGTGCTCCCCCTGTCCTCGGCCGTACTGGGGGTGCGGGTCGCGGACGCGGTGGAGGACCTGGCCGCCCAGCTCCACCCGGACGCACCGTGAGGGGCGCCCGCGGCCCCGCCGGTACCCGCGCCCCCGCCGGTACCCGCGCCCCCGCCGGCCTTCGCGGCCCCGCCGGTACCTGCGCCCCCGCCGGTCCCCGTGCCCCCGCCGCTCCCCGTCGGACTGCCGGGGCCCGCACCCCGGCCGTCCTCGCCGTGCTGGTCGCCGCGCTCGTCGTGACGGCCGTCGCCGGCCTGGCCCTGGGACCGGTGCGCGTTCCGCCGCGCGACGTGCTGGGCGTCGTGCTGGGCGGGGAGCGGGCCGGGCCCCTGGCGGCGGTCGTGTGGGACCTGCGGATGCCGCGGGTGCTGCTGGGCGCGGTCGTGGGGGCCGGCCTCGCCGTCGCCGGCACCGTCCTGCAGGCCCTGGTGCGCAACCCGCTCGCCGACCCGTTCCTGCTCGGCGCGTCCTCGGGCGCCTCGGCCGGCGCGGTGGTCGTCGTCGTGCTCGGGGTCGGTGCGGGGGCGGCGGCCGCGGTGGCGCTGCCGTCGGCCGCGTTCGCCGGGTCGATGTGCGCGCTCGTCGTCGTCTGGGCGGCGGCCCGGCGCGGCGGCACCATGACGGCGGGCCGGCTGGTCCTGGCCGGAGTGGCGGTCCAGTACGTGCTGTCGGCGTTCACCGGCCTCGTGCTGGTGCTGTCGGCCGACGCCGAGCACGCGCGGACGATCATGTTCTGGACGCTGGGGAGCCTGGGCGGGGCGCGCTGGGACGAACTCGCCCTGCCCGCGGTCGTGCTGGTTGTGGGGACGCTGCTGCTGACCGCCCTGGCCCGCCCCCTCGACCTGCTGCTCGCGGGGGAGGAGGGCGCGCACACCCTGGGGCTGGACACGCACCGCTTCCGGGCGGCGGTCTTCGTGCTGGCCTCACTGGTCACCGGCGTCCTGGTGGCCTTCAGCGGCGCGATCGGCTTCGTCGGCCTGATGGTGCCGCACGCGGCCCGCGCGGTCGTCGGCGCGGGACACCGTCGGCTGCTGCCCGTCGCGGCCCTCGGGGGCGCGGTGTTCCTGCTCCTGGCCGACCTGGTGGCGCGCACGGCCGCCGCCCCGCGGGAGGTGCCCGTCGGCATCGTCACCGCGCTCGCGGGCGGCCCGTTCTTCCTGTGGCTGCTGCGCCGCTCCTCCCGCACGGAGGGGATCGCCGGATGACCGCGCGGCCGGCCTCCCTGCGTGCGGAGGGCGTGGGGTACGAGGTGCACGGGCGGACCCTGCTGGACGGCGCGGACCTGACCGCGCACCCGGGCGAGACGGTCGGCCTGGTCGGCCCGAACGGCAGCGGCAAGACGACCTTCCTGCGCTGCGTGTACGGCACCCTGCGGCCCACGGCCGGCCGGGTGCTGTTGGACGGCCGGGACGCGGCCGCGCTCGGGGTGAAGGAACGCGCCCGGCGGGTCGCGGTCGTGGCGCAGGACGCGGGGAGCGCCTTCGGGCTGACCGTCCGCGAGACGGTCGCGATGGGCCGCAGTCCGCACAAGCGGTTCTGGGAGCAGGACGGTCCCGGTGACGCCCGGCGCGTCGCCCGGGCCCTGGAACGGGTCGGCGCCGAGGCCCTGGCGGACCGGCGCCTCGACGAGCTGTCCGGCGGGGAGCGGCAGCGCGTCCTGGTCGCCCGCGCCCTCGTGCAGGACCCGGGCCTGCTGGCCCTGGACGAGCCGACCAACCACCTCGACGTCCGCCACCAGCTGGAGATCCTCGGCCTCGTCCGCCGCCTGGGCACGACCAACCTGGTCGTCCTGCACGACCTGAACCTGGCCGCTGCCCACTGCGACCGACTGTACGTGCTCGGCGCCGGGCGGGTGGTCGCCTCGGGGCCGCCGGGCGAGGTGCTGACGGAGGAACTGCTGGCCGAGGTCTACGGGGTGCGGGCCCGGGTGGCCGTCCACCCCGCGACCGGGGTGCCGAACGTCGTCTACCTTCCGCCGCCGTCCCCGTCACGGCGGCCCGGCCCCGACGCGCAGGAGGTGCGCATCCGGTGAGGCACGCCCTCGACCGCCTGGCCGCTCTCGGCCCGTACTTCGCCGTGCGCTGCGGCGACCGGCCCGACGGCGACGGCTTCCGGCCGCTCGCCGAGCTGTACGGTGACGGGCTCGGCCCGTACGTCGCCGGGGTGGGCCGCCGCATGCGCACCGACCAGCCGCGCGTCGCCGCCTCCACCGCCCAGTTCGGCATCGCCTCCCGGCTGTGGTCCCTGGCGCTCGGCTCGGCGGCCCTCGACGGCCGGGTGCCCGACCTCTCCCCGGACGCCCTGTGGTGGCGGTACCCGCCGTCCGGGTCGTTCGAGCTGTGGCTGCCGGGCCCACGGGCACTGCCCGGCGCGCCGGCGGAGGCCCTGCGGGCCTCCGTCCTGGAGTCGAACCTCCGCGTCCTGGACGCGGCCTTGAGGGAACGCCACGGCCTCTCGCCGCAGGTGCTGCGCGGCAACACCGCCTCGGCGCTGGTCGGTGCCCTGCGCGTCCTCACGGACCGGGCGCCCGACGCGCCGTTCCGGCCCGCGCCCCTCGTGGAGGAACTGCTGGGCACCGATCCCCTCTCCGGCAGCGGCACGTTCGTGCACGAGGAAGGGCTGGGCCCGTACTTCGCCCGGCGCAGCTGCTGCCTCTACTACCGGGTGCCGGGCGGCGGCATCTGCGGCGACTGCGTCCTGCGGACCCGCCCGCGCCCCTGAGCCGCGGACCCGGCGGGACCCGGCAGAGCCGGCGGGCCCCGGGCCCGGAGCAGGACCCGGAGCCGGGGGCAGGTGCGGCCCCGGGGACAGGTACGGACACGGACACAGGCGCGGACATGGACACGCAGGGGTCCGGGCGGGGACAACGGCCCATACCGGCAGGTATGCCCGCGCGGTACCCGGCGGTATGTTCCGGGACGACCGCGGCCTGCGCGTATGCGACCGTCCGACGGCGGCCCGCGGCCCGAACTGCGCTGCGGGCCGCCGTTCGTGCGCTCCGCGGGGGCTCCAGGTAACGGATCGGCTCATGACCCGCGTCACCCCCTTACGCGGAAGCGACCTCGCCCGTACGCTGTCCCTGCCTGAAGGTTACTCGCGAGTTAAACCACTTGAGCCGATATGTCCCGTGCGGGCACCGGAGGTCGTTGTGAGCGATACGCAGTCCTTCATCGAGAGCAGGCCGCCCTCCGTGGCGCACCTCTTCCTCGATCGAGTCGAGGCCACCCCGGACGTCGAGGCGTACCGTTACCCGGTGCCGGCGGCCGCAGGGGGCCCCGACGAGTGGCTGTCCCTCACCTGGTCCCAGGCCGCAGAGCGGGTCTTCAACATCGCGGCCGGCCTGATGGCCCTGGGCGTACGCCCGGAGGAGCGCGTGGCCATCGCGTCCAGCACCCGGCTGGAGTGGATCCTCTCCGACATGGGCGTGATGTGCGCGGGGGCGGCGACCACCACCGTCTACCCGAGCACCAACGCCGACGAGACGGCGTACATCCTCTCCGACTCCAACAGCCGCGTGCTCGTCGCGGAGGACGCCGCCCAGCTGGCCAAGGCCCGCGAGCGGCGCGCCGAACTGCCCGACCTCCGGCACGTGGTGCTGATCGACCCGGTCACCGAGGTCCCCGGGGACGGCGACGACGACTGGGTCCTCACCCTCGCCGAGCTGGAGAAGCGCGGCGCCGCCCACCGCGAGCAGAACCCGGAGTGCATCAAGGACACCGTCGCCGGGCTGCGTCCGGAGCAGCTCGCCACCCTGATCTACACCTCCGGCACCACCGGCCGCCCCAAGGGCGTGCGCCTGGCCCACGACTCCTGGTCGTACCTGGGACGCGCCATCCACGCCACCGGGCTGCTGAACCCGGACGACATGCAGTACCTGTGGCTGCCGCTGGCGCACGTCTTCGGCAAGGTGCTGATCGCCAGTCAGGTGTCCATCGGTCACCCGACCGCCGTCGACGGCCGGGTCGACAAGATCATCGAGCACCTGCCGATCGTCCGGCCCACCTACATGGCCGCCGTTCCCCGGATCTTCGAGAAGGTCTACAACGGGGTCGCGGCCAAGGCCCGCGCCGGCGGCGGCGCCAAGTACAAGATCTTCAAGTGGGCGGCCGAGGTGGCCCGCGAGTACGCGAAGGCCACCCAGGAGAACTTCCGCCGCACCGGCAAGGCGTCGGCGCCCTTCGGCCTGACGGCCAAGCACGCGGTGGCCGACAAGCTCGTCTACGCCAAGATCCGCGAGGCGTTCGGCGGCCGGATGCGGGCCTGCGTCTCCGGCTCGGCCGCGCTCGCCCCGGAGATCGGCTACTTCTTCTCCGGCGCCGGCATCCACATCCTCGAGGGCTACGGCCTCACCGAGTCCAGCGCGGCCAGCTTCGTCAACCCCGGCGAGGCGTACCGCACCGGCACGGTGGGCAAGCCGGTCCCCGGCACCGAGGTGCGCATCGCCGAGGACGGCGAGATCCTGCTGCGCGGCCCCGGCATCATGCAGGGCTACCACGGCCTGCCGGAGAAGACCGCCGAGGTCCTGGAGGAGGACGGCTGGTTCCACACCGGCGACATCGGCGAGCTGTCCGAGGACGGCTACCTGAAGATCACCGACCGCAAGAAGGACCTGATCAAGACCTCCGGCGGCAAGTACATCGCCCCCACCGAGGTCGAGGGCCAGTTCAAGGCGGTGTGCCCGTTCGTCAGCAACGTCCTGGTCATCGGCGCCGCCCGCAACTTCTGCACCGCGCTGATCGCCCTGGACGAGCCGTCGATCATGGGCTGGGCGAAGGAGAACGGCCTGGGCGGGAAGTCCTACGCCGAGGTCGTCGCCTCCCCGCAGGTCGAGAAGCTGGTCAAGGGCTACGTCGACCGCCTCAACGAGGGGCTGCAGCGCTGGCAGCAGATCAAGAAGTTCCGCGTCCTGCCGCGCGACCTGGACATCGAGCACGGTGAGCTCACCCCGAGCCTGAAGCTCAAGCGCCCCGTGGTCGAGCGCGAGTTCAAGGGCCTCATCGACGAGATGTACGCCGGCTCCAACGAGGCGTAGCCGCCGGGCCGGGCGGGGCCGGGCCCCGGGCCGGCGGCCCCGCCCCGACCCCGCCCGGCGCCCCGCCGGGCGGGGACCGGCGTCCGGCCGCCCGTCCCCGGAAACCGCCTCCGGGAACGGCCGGCCGATGCCGGACAATGGGACCCATGCCCTCCGCACTCCCCGACGGCGAACCCGTACCCGACGACGGCGCCCTGCCCGACAGCGCCCGCGCCGGGTCCGGCGGCCGCCCGCTCGGCTTCTACGTCCACGTGCCCTACTGCGCCACCCGCTGCGGGTACTGCGACTTCAACACCTACACCGCCACCGAGCTGCGCGGCTCCGGCGGCGCCCTCGCCTCCCGGGAGAACTACGCCGACGCCCTGGTCGAGGAGGTGCGGCTGGCCCGCAAGGTGCTCGCCGGGGACGACCGGCCCGTCTCCGCCGTCTTCGTCGGCGGCGGCACCCCCACCCTGCTGCCCGCCGCCGACCTCGGCCGCATGCTCGCCGCGGTCCGCGACGAGTTCGGACTCGCCGACGGCGCCGAGGTCACGACCGAGGCCAACCCCGAGTCCGTCGACCCCGCCTACCTGGCCCGGCTGCGCGAGGCCGGGTTCAACCGGCTCTCCTTCGGCATGCAGAGCGCCCGGCAGCACGTGCTGCAGGTGCTGGACCGACGGCACACCCCCGGCCGCCCCGAGGCGTGCGTCGCCGAGGCCCGCGCCGCCGGCTTCGAGCACGTCAACCTCGACCTGATCTACGGCACCCCGGGCGAGTCCGACGACGACTGGCGCGCCTCCCTGGACGCGGCGATCGCCGCCGGCCCCGACCACGTCTCGGCGTACGCCCTGATCGTCGAGGAGGGCACGCAGCTCGCCCGCCGCATCCGCCGCGGCGAGGTCCCCCCGACCGACGACGACGTCCACGCCGACCGCTACCTCATCGCCGAGGAGCGCCTGGCCGCGGCCGGCTACTCCTGGTACGAGGTGTCCAACTGGGCGACCTCCCCCGAGGCCCGCTGCCGCCACAACGAGCTGTACTGGACCGGCGGCGACTGGTGGGGCGCAGGCCCCGGCGCGCACAGCCACGTCGGCGGCGTCCGCTGGTGGAACGTCAAGCACCCCGCCGCCTACGCCCAGCGCCTGGACGCGGGGAAGTCCCCCGGCGCCGGCCGCGAACTGCTCACGGACGAGGACCGCCGCGTCGAGCGCATCCTGCTGGAACTGCGCCTGGCCTCCGGTGCCCCCCTGGACCTCCTCGCCCCCGACGGTGCCCGCGCCGCCGCCCGCGCCGTCGCCGACGGCCTGCTGGAGCCGGAGCCGTACGCCGACGGCCGCGCCGTCCTCACCCTCCGCGGCCGCCTCCTCGCCGACGCCGTCGTCCGCGACCTGGTCGACTGAGGCCGGGTGTTCGGGGCGGTATCCGGCGAAGTGCGGCGGCAAACCGCGGAACAAAAAGACCAAAACGGGCAGAAATTCTGCGCTCTGCCACCGCGCTTCGCCGGTCCCTCCTTGCTCGGCCTCCTCACCGGAGGGAGGCGGGGCGGATGCTGTGGTGGCCCCCGCGCCTGCGGGGGTCAGTCCGGGGCGGTGACGAAGTCGATGAGTTCCTCGACGCGGCCGAGGAGGGCGGGTTCGAGGTCCTTGTAGGTGCGGACCGAGGCGAGGATGCGGCGGTGCCAGACCTCGCCGGTGGACTCCGGCCAGCCCAGGGCCCGGCACACCCCGGTCTTCCAGTCCTGCCCGCGCGGCACCGCCGGCCAGGCGGGGATGCCGACGGAGGCCGGCTTGACCGCCTCCCACACGTCGACGTACGGGTGGCCGACGACGAGGACGTGCTCGCCGGTGACCTGTGCGGCGATGCTCGACTCCTTCGAACCGGGCACCAGGTGGTCGACCAGGACGCCCAGGCGCGCGCCCGGGCCGGGGGAGAAGTCGGCCACGATCGCCGGGAGGTCGTCGACGCCCTCCAGGTACTCCACGACCACGCCCTCGATGCGCAGGTCGTCGCCCCAGACCCGCTCCACCAGTTCGGCGTCGTGCCGGCCCTCGACGTAGATCCGCCCGGCCCGCGCCACCCGGGCCCGGGCGCCGGGCACCGCCACCGACCCGGAGGCGGTCAGCCGCGGCCCGCGCGCGGCGGCGGGGGGACGGGCGGCCGGGCGCACCAGGGTGACGGGCCTGCCCTCCAGCAGGAAGCCGCGCGGCTCCATGGGGAAGACGCGGTGCCGGCCGTGCCGGTCCTCCAGGGTGACGGTCGGGCCCTGGGCGGTCTTCTCGCAGCGGACCACGGCACCGCAGAAGCCCGTGGCCGCCTCCTCCACCACCAGTCCGTCGTCGGCCGGGACCTCGGGGACCGGCCTGCTCCTCTTCCACGGCGGGGTCAGATCGGGGCCGTAACTCCTGCTGCGCATGAGGGCAGACGATAGGAGGAAAACACCCCGCCCGGTCACGACACGCCGAAGCCCCTGGTCACGACACGCCGAAGCAGCCGGTCACGGCACGCCGAAGCGGCGGGCCAGTTCCTCCCGCTGGGCCCGGACGAAGCGGGCGTCCACCGTGGCGCCGTGCCCGGGGACGTACAGCGCCGTCTCCCCGCCGAGTTCCAGCAGCGCGTCCAGGGTGGCGGGCCACTGCCGGGGCTCCGCGTCCCAGCCGTCCTGCGGGGGGCCGGACTCCTCGACCAGGTCGCCGCAGAAGAGCACGGGCGGGGTGCCGGGGACCAGCACTGCCAGGTCGTGGCCGGTGTGCCCGGTGCCGGGGCGGGCCAGGACGACGGGCCGCCCGCCCAGGTCGATCTCCAGGCGGTCGCCGACCTCGGTGCGGGGCAGCACCAGGGCGTCGGCGGCCACGGCGGCCTGCTCCGGGTCCACGCCGTGCCGTACCGCGTCCGCGCACAGCTCGTCCCGGTTGCGGCGCAGGTACCGGCCCAGACCGCGGGCGCCGATCACCTCGACCCCGGCGAAGGCCGCCGTGCCGAAGACGTGGTCGAAGTGGCCGTGCGTCAGGGCCACGTGCGTGGCCGGCCGGCCGGTGAGGGCGTGCAGGTCGCGCCGGAGCGCGGCGCCCTCGGCCAGTGTCGATCCGGTGTCGACCACGAGCATCCCGTCGGTGCCCACCACGACGCCGACCGTCGCGTCGAGTCCGGGGAGCCTGCGCCGCGCGCACCCGGTGGCCAACCTCTCCCAGCGTGCCTCTTCCCATCCGTGCTCCACACCGCGACGCTAGCGGTGTCCGGCGGCGCCCGCAGGCGCGGGGCGCACGGTGGTACGACGGCAGTACTCGGCGGTACGGTGTCCGGCCGGTCCTTGTCGAGCTTTCGGGACCCGGCCGTACACTGGCACGGGAAGCCTGGCACTCGACAGGACAGAGTGCCAGAAACGGGCAGGGAACGGCATCGGGACCTGCGGTCTGGAGGTGAGCGCGAAGTGCTGAACGAACGCAGGCTCGAGGTGTTGCGCGCCATCGTCCAGGACTACGTCGGGACGGAGGAGCCGGTCGGCTCCAAGGCGCTCACCGAGCGGCACAACCTCGGCGTCTCTCCCGCGACGGTCCGCAACGACATGGCGGTGCTGGAGGAGGAGGGCTTCATCGCCCAGCCCCACACCAGCGCCGGCCGGGTGCCCACCGACAAGGGCTACCGGCTCTTCGTCGACCGGCTCGCGGGCGTCAAGCCGCTGTCGTCCGCGGAGCGCCGCGCCATCCAGAGCTTCCTGGACGGCGCGGTCGACCTGGACGACGTCGTGGCCCGCACGGTGCGCCTGCTCGCGCAGCTCACCCGGCAGGTGGCGGTCGTCCAGTACCCGTCGCTGACCCGGTCCACGGTGCGCCACGTCGAGCTGCTGGCACTGTCGGCGTCCCGCCTGATGCTGGTGCTCATCACCGACACCGGGCGGGTGGAGCAGCGGCTGGTCGACTCGCCGACGCCGGTGGGGGAGACCCTCCTGGCCGACCTGCGGGCCCGGCTCAACAGCAAGGTCGCCGGGCAGCGCTTCGCGGACGTGCCGCAGCTGGTGCAGGACCTGCCCGACGCCTTCGAGCCCGACGACCGGCCCGTGGTCTCGATCGTCCTGTCCACGCTCCTGGAGACCCTCGTGGAGGAGACCGAGGAGCGGCTGATGATCGGCGGCACGGCCAACCTGACCCGTTTCAACCACGACTTCCCCCTCACCATCCGCCCGGTCCTGGAGGCCCTGGAGGAGCAGGTCGTCCTGCTCCGCCTCCTCGGGGAGACCAAGGACTCGGGGATGATGGTGCGGATCGGCCACGAGAACGCGCACGAGGGGCTCAACTCCACCTCGGTCGTCTCGGTCGGCTACGGTTCGGGCCGCGAGGCGGTCGCAAAACTCGGCGTGGTCGGACCGACCCGCATGGACTACCCCGGAACGATGGGAGCGGTACGCGCAGTGGCACGTTACGTCGGACAGATCCTCGCGGAGTCGTAGGTGGCCACGGACTACTACGCGGTGCTCGGCGTCCGTCGCGACGCGGGCCAGGACGAGATCAAGAAGGCGTTCCGGCGCCTCGCCCGCGAGCTGCACCCGGACGTCAACCCGGATCCGAAGACCCAGGAGCGGTTCAAGGAGATCAACGCCGCCTACGAGGTGCTCTCGGACCCGCAGAAGAAGCAGGTCTACGACCTCGGCGGCGACCCGCTCTCCTCCACCGGCGGCGCCGGCGGCGCGGGCGGTTTCGGGGCCGGCGGCTTCGGCAACTTCAGCGACATCATGGACGCCTTCTTCGGCCAGGCGACGCAGCGCGGCCCGCGCTCGCGCACCCGCCGCGGCCAGGACGCCATGATCCGCCTGGAGGTCGAGCTCGACGAGGCGGCCTTCGGCACCACCAAGGACATCCAGGTCGACACCGCCGTGGTGTGCACCACGTGCAGCGGCGAGGGCGCGGCCCCGGGCACCTCCGCCCAGACCTGCGACATGTGCCGCGGCCGCGGCGAGGTCAGCCAGGTCACCCGGTCCTTCCTCGGGCAGGTCATGACCTCCCGGCCCTGCCCGCAGTGCCAGGGCTTCGGCACGGTCGTGCCCACCCCGTGCCCGGAGTGCGCGGGCGACGGCCGCATCCGCTCCCGCCGCACCCTCACCGTCAAGATCCCGGCGGGCGTGGACAACGGCACCCGGATCCAGCTGGCCGGCGAGGGCGAGGTCGGCCCCGGCGGCGGCCCGGCCGGCGACCTGTACGTCGAGATCCAGGAACTGCCCCACCCGGTCTTCCAGCGGCGCGGCGACGACCTGCACTGCACGGTCACCATCCCGATGACCGCGGCGGCGCTGGGCACCAAGTGCCCGCTGGAGACCCTGGACGGGCTGGAGGAGATCGACATCCGGCCCGGCACCCAGTCCGGCCAGTCCATCCCGCTGCACCAGCGCGGCGTCACCCACCTGCGGGGCGGGGGGCGCGGCGACCTCATCGTGCACGTCGAGGTGACCACCCCGACCAAGCTGGACGCGGAGCAGGAGGACCTGCTGCGCCGCCTGGCTGCGCTGCGCGGGGAGGAGCGGCCCTCGGGCACCTTCGCCCCCGGCCAGCAGGGCCTGTTCTCCCGGCTGAAGGACGCCTTCAACGGCCGCTGACCCGGCCGCGCAGCCCTGACGGCCGACCCGGCCGCGGGGCCGCAGGCCGGTCCGTCTCCGGTGCGCCCCGCCCCCGTCCGCCCGACCCGGCGGCGGGGGCGGGGCGCACTGCTGCCGCCCTCCCGGCCCGTCCCGACCCCGGTCCCGTCCTGCCCCTGTTCCCGGTCCCGTTCCCGGTCCCGCTCCCCGTGCCCGCCCGGCTACGGACCGGTTCCGGTGCCGTGGCACGATGGGTCCATGCCCCTCGGCCCCCTCCTCCAGCACCCCGTCGTCCAGGCCCCGATGGCGGGCGGCGCCTCGCGGCCCGAACTCGCCGCCGCCGTCTGCGAGGCGGGCGGCCTCGGCTTCCTCGCCGGTGGCTACAAGAGTGCCGAGGCGGTGCAGGAGGAGGTCCGCGCGCTGCGTGCGCTGACCCCGCAGCCCTTCGGCGTCAACCTCTTCCTCCCGCAGAACCCCTCCACCGACCCTGCCGCGGTCGCCCTCTACGGCGAGCACCTGGCGGGTGAGGCCGCCTGGTACTCCACCCCGCTCGGCGACCCGAACCGGGGCGGGGACGACGAGTTCCACGCCAAGCTGACCCTGCTGGTGCGCGACCCGGTGCCGATGGTGAGCTTCACCTTCGGCTGCCCGACCCGGGAGATGCTGGACGCGCTGCGCGAGGTCGGCACCGTCACCGCGGTCACCGTGACCACGCCCGCCGAGGCCGTCGCAGCCGAGGCCGCCGGGGCGGACGTGCTGTGCGTCCAGGGGGTCGAGGCCGGCGGGCACCAGGGCACCCACCGCGACGACCCCGGGCAGGACGGGGCCGCGCTGGGACTGCTGGCGCTCCTGCCGCAGGTGCGCGAGGCGGTGGACCTGCCGATCGTGGCGGCGGGCGGCATCGTGCGCGGCTGCCAGATCGCCGCGGTCATGGCGGCCGGGGCGGACGCGGCCCAGCTGGGCACGGCCTTCCTGCCCTGCCCCGAGTCCGGCGCCCACCGGCTGCACAAGAAGGCCCTGACCGACCCGTCGTTCACCCACACCGAGCTGACCCGGGCGTTCTCCGGCCGCCCGGCCCGCGGGCTGGTCAACCGTTTCATGCGCGAGCACGGCCCCTACGCGCCCGCCGCCTACCCCCAGGTGCACCACCTGACGGCCGGGCTGCGCCGGGCCGCGGCCGCCGCCGGCGACGCCCAGGGGATGGCCCTGTGGGCCGGGCAGGGCCACCGGCTGGTCCGGGAGATGCCCGCGGGCGACCTCGTCCGGCTGCTCGTGGACGAACTGCACGAGGCGTGGACGCACCCGTACGGCACCGGGGCCCGGGAGCAGGCGGGCCCGCCCGGCACCACCCCCGGCACCACGACCCCTGTCACCACGACCCCCGGCGCCGCGGCCACCGCGGCGCCCGCGGACGGAGCCCTCGGATGACCGCCCCCGTCTTCGTCGTCCCCACCGACGTCCTGGCCGCCGCCACCCCCGGCGCCCACCTCCTCCTGGACGGCCCGGAGGGTCGCCACGCGGTGTCCGTGCGGCGCCTCGGCCCGGGCGAGGAGATCGTGCTCTCCGACGGGGACGGCCGGGCGGCGTTCGGCCACGTCCACGCGGTGGAGGGCAAGGACCACCTGTACGTCGAGGTCGAGGGCATCCGCTCCGACCCGGGGCCCAGCCCGCGCATCACCGTCGTCCAGGCGCTGCCGAAGGGCGACCGGGGCGAGCTGGCCGTGGAGACGATGACCGAGACCGGTGTGGACCGCATCGTGCCCTGGGCGGCCTCGCGCTGCATCACCCAGTGGCGGGGCGAGCGCGGCCCGAAGGCGCTCGCCAAGTGGCGGGCCACCGCCCGCGAGGCCGGCAAGCAGTCGCGGCGCCTGCGCTTCCCCGACGTGGAGGAGCTGATGTCGACCCGGCAGGTGGCGCAGTTGCTCGCCTCCGCGTCCTTCGCCGCCGTGCTGCACGAGGAGGGCTCGCACGCCCTGGCCACCGCCGAGCTCCCCGCCGGGGGCGAGATCGTGCTGGTCGTCGGGCCCGAGGGAGGGGTGAGCCCGGAGGAGATCGAGGAGTTCCGGGCCGCGGGCGCCGCGCCGTACCGCCTGGGCGCCAGCGTCCTGCGCACCTCCACCGCCGGGGTCGCGGCGACCGCCCTGCTCCTGGCCCGCACCGGCCGCTGGAACTGACACCCGCCCCCGCCCCTCCCTCCGTCCCTCCCCCCAACTGCACCCCTTTCCGGGGGCGCCGTGCCGCGTCGGCGACGAGCCGGACGCGGCGTCGGCGTGTCCGGCGCGGCCCCTCCGGCGCGCTGGCCGGTTTGTGCGTTTTTCTGTGTTATTGCTGGTGACCCCCGCCACATCCTGCGGGAAATTGTGCATACGTCTCCGCTTCCCGGGCACGGCTCGCCTTCGCTGCCAATGGCAGAGAGTCACCGAACAGCCAGGAAGGCGACACGCAGTGTCAACAGTCGAGAGCATTCATGTGGACGGGGTCTGGAAGCAGGCCGCGTCCGGAGGGACGAGGGAGGTCGTCGACCCTGCGGACACCGAGGTGATCGCCGTCGTCGCCGAAGGGGGCGCGGAGGACGTCGACGCGGCCGTGGCCGCGGCCTGCCGCGCCTTCGACACCGGCCCGTGGCCCCGCACCCCCGCCGCGGAGCGCGCCGCGCTGCTGCACCGCACCGCGGACCTGCTGCGGCGCGACCGCGAGGAGATCGCGCTGGTCGAGAGCCGCGACACCGGCAAGACCCTCGAGGAGGGCCGGGTCGACGTGGACTGCGTCGCCGACGCCTTCCGGTACTTCGCCGACCTGGTCGCCGGGGAGCCCGCCGGACGCGTGGTGGACGCGGGCACCCCGGAGGTGCACAGCGTCGTCGTGCACGAGCCGGTGGGCGTGTGCGCGCTGATCACCCCCTGGAACTACCCGCTGCTCCAGGCCAGTTGGAAGATCGCCCCGGCGCTCGCCGCCGGCAACACCTTCGTCGTCAAGCCCAGCGAGGTCACCCCGCTGTCCACGCTCCGCCTGGTCGCGCTGCTGGCCGAGGCGGGTCTGCCCGCCGGCGTGGCCAACGTGGTCACCGGCGCGGGCGACCCCGTCGGCGCCCGCATGAGCGAGCACCCGGACGTCGACCTGGTCTCCTTCACCGGCGGCCTGGCCTCCGGCACCAAGGTGATGGCCGCCGCGGCCGCCGGGGTGAAGAAGGTCGCCCTGGAGCTGGGCGGCAAGAACCCCAACGTGGTCTTCGCCGACGCCTGCGCCACCGACGAGGGCTTCGACACCGCCGTCGACCAGGCGCTGAACGCGGCATTCATGCACAGCGGCCAGGTCTGCTCGGCCGGCAGCCGCCTGATCGTCGAGGAGTCCGTGCGCGAGCGGTTCGTCACCGAACTCGCCCGCCGCGCCGACCTGGTCCGGCTCGGCCGCGGCACCGCCGACGGCGTCGAGTGCGGCCCGCTGGTGTCCGCGCAGCAGCTCGCCCGCACCGAGGAGTACGTGGCCTCCGCCCTGGCCGAGGGAGCCGTGCTGCGCTGCGGCGGCACCCGGCCCGAGCCGGACGCCGACCGCCCCGCGGCCGGCTACTTCTACCGGCCGACCGTCCTGGACCACTGCGACCGCACGATGCGCGTCGTCCGCGAGGAGGTCTTCGGCCCGGTCCTGACCGTGGAGACCTTCCGCACCGAGGACGAGGCCGTCGCCCTGGCCAACGACACCGAGTACGGCCTGGCCGGCGCGGTGTGGACGTCGGACGCCGGGCGCGCCCGGCGGGTGGCCGGCCTGCTGCGCCACGGCACCGTGTGGATCAACGACTTCCACCCCTACCTGCCGCAGGCGGAGTGGGGCGGCTTCGGCAAGTCCGGCATCGGCCGGGAGCTGGGCCCCTCCGGACTCGACGAGTACCGGGAGGCCAAGCACGTCTACCAGAACCTGAACCCGCGGCCCGTCCGCTGGTTCCGCGGCTGAACCCCGCGGAACCGGCGGCCGCAGGGACCGCACCGCAGGAAGCAGGAAGCAGGAAGCAGGAAGCAGGAAGCAGGAAGCAGGAAGCAGGACACCGGACGCCGGTGCCAGCGCACGGACGTCCGGCCGCCGCACAGCCCCGGGCCGTCCAGCTCCGGGCCGCACCGTCCCGGGCCCGGCCGCCCTGCGCCGCACAGCCCTGTACCGGGCCGCCGTACCGGCCCGCAGAAGATCACGAGGAGCGCTACCCCCATGCCCGTACCTGACACCTACGACTACGTCGTCGTCGGCGGCGGCACCGCAGGATCGGTGATCGCCTCCCGGCTCACCGAGGACCCGGACGTCACCGTCGCCGTCATCGAGGGAGGACCGTCCGACGTCGACCGGCCCGAGGTGCTCACCCTGCGCCGCTGGCTCGGCCTGCTCGGCGGGGAACTCGACTACGACTACCCGACCACCGAGCAGCCGCGCGGCAACTCCCACATCCGGCACAGCCGCGCCCGCGTGCTCGGCGGCTGCTCCTCGCACAACACCCTGATCAGCTTCCGGCCCCTGCCGTCGGACTGGGACGAGTGGGCCGGTGCGGGCGCGAAGGGCTGGGACGCCGCCTCCATGGACCCCTACTTCGACCGCCTGCTGAACAACATCGTCCCGGTCGACGAGAAGGACCGGAACGCCGTCGCCCGCGACTTCGTCGACGCCGCGGCGAAGGCCCTGGGCGTCCCCCGCGTGGAGGGGTTCAACAAGGCCCCCTTCCACGAGGGCGCGGGCTTCTTCGACCTGGCCTACCACCCGGAGGACAACAAGCGCTCCTCCGCCTCCGTGGCCTACCTGCACCCCTTCCTGGACCGCCCCAACCTGCACCTGATGCTGGAGACCTGGGCGTACCGGCTGGAGCTGGAGGGCGACCGGGCGACCGGGGTGCGGGTGCGCAGCGCCGACGGCGCGGAGAAGCTGGTCGCCGCGGCCCGCGAGGTCGTCCTGTGCGCCGGGGCCGTGGACACCCCGCGCCTGCTGCTGCACTCCGGCGTCGGCCCGGCCGCCGACCTGTCGGCCCTGGGCATCGACGTGCGCCACGACCTGCCGGGTGTCGGCGAGAACCTCCTGGACCACCCCGAGTCGGTGATCGTCTGGGAGACCGACGGGCCCATCCCGGACAACTCGGCGATGGACTCCGACGCGGGCCTGTTCGTGCGCCGCGACCCCGCTTCGCCCGGGCCCGACCTGATGTTCCACTTCTACCAGATCCCGTTCACCGACAACCCCGAACGGCTGGGCTACGAAAGGCCCGAGCACGGGGTGTCGATGACCCCGAACATCCCCAAGCCGCGCAGCCGCGGACGGCTCTACCTCACCAGCGCCGACCCGTCGGTCAAACCCGCCCTGGACTTCCGGTACTTCACCGACGAGGACGACTACGACGCGCGCACCCTCGTCGACGGGATCAGGCTGGCCCGCGAGATCGCGGCGACCGAGCCGCTGGCCGGCTGGCTCACGCGCGAGGTGTGCCCCGGCCCGCAGGTCACCACCGACGAGGAGATCAGCGAGTACGCGCGCCGCGCCGCGCACACCGTCTACCACCCCGCCGGCACCTGCCGGATGGGCGCCGCGGACGACGAACTGGCCGTCGTGGACCCGGAACTGAGGGTCCGCGGGCTGGACGGCGTCAGCATCGCCGACGCGTCCGTGTTCCCCACCATGACCGCCGTCAACCCCATGGTCGCCGTCCTGATGCTGGGGGAGAAGGCGGCCGAACTGCTCCGAACCCGACCCCGCACCGGAGGAGACGCCCGATGACCACCACCGCACCCGTGCCCGCACCCGCGCCCGCGACACCCGGCGGGAAGAACCGGCCGGGGGACGCGCCCGCGCCCGTGTTCTCCGTCCGCAACCTGTGGAAGGTCTTCGGCCCGAAGGCCGAGCGGATCCCCGGCAGCGAGGCGGCCGGCCTGTCCGCCGCCGAACTGCGCGAACGCACCGGCTGCACCGCCGCCGTGCGCGACGTCTCCTTCGACGTCCACCCCGGCGAGGTCTTCGTCGTCATGGGCCTGTCCGGCTCCGGCAAGTCCACGCTGGTGCGCTGCCTGACCCGGCTGATCGAGCCGACCAGCGGCTCCCTGTCCATCGACGGCGAGGACGTCCTGGGCATGGACCGCTCCCGGCTGCGCGAACTGCGCCGCCGCCGCGCAGCCATGGTCTTCCAGCACTTCGGCCTCCTGCCGCACCGCACGGTCGTCGACAACATCGCCTACGGGCTGGAGATCCAGGGTGTGGGCCGCGCCGAACGCCGCCGCCGGGCCGCCGAGATGCTGGAGAAGGTCGGCCTCGCCGGCATGGGGCGCCGCCGCCCCGCCCAGCTCTCCGGAGGCCAGCAGCAGCGCGTCGGCCTCGCCCGCGCCCTCGCCTGCGACCCCGAGGTGCTGCTGTTCGACGAGCCGTTCAGCGCCCTCGACCCGATCGTCCGCCGCGACATGCAGGACGAGGTCGTCCGCCTGCACCGCGAGGAGGGACGCACCATGGTCTTCATCACCCACGACCTGTCCGAGGCGCTGCGCCTGGGCGACCGGATCGCGCTGATGCGCGACGGCCGCATCGTGCAGCTCGGCATCCCCGAGGAGATCGTGGGCTCCCCGGCCGACGACTACGTGCGCGACTTCGTCCGCGACGTCCCCCGCGAGCAGGTCGTCACCGCCCGCACCGCCATGCGGCCCGCCCGCGGCGACGAGGCGGAGTCCTCCGGCCCCGCGGTCTCCCCGGACGCCACCGTCGCCTCCGTCATCGAGGCGGTCGCCCGCACCGGCGGCCCGGCCAGGGTGATGGACGGCCGCAGGTGCCTGGGCGTCGTCGACCAGCAGCGGCTGCTCGCCGTCGTCGCGGGAATCACCCCCGACGCCGCCCCCGCCGCCCCTGCGGCCCCCGGCACTGCGGAGGCCGCGTGAGTACCGCCACCGCCGCGCCGACGGACGACTCCCGCACCGGCACCACCCGCAACGCCGTCGGCGCCGGCACCGCCCGCGGGCCCGCCCGGCCCGCTGCCCCCGCCCCCCTGGCCCCGCCCCCGGCCGTCGGCCGCCTGCGGCGCGCCCTCGACCCGGGGACGGCCCGCGGCAAGCTCGCCCGGCTCGCCCTGGCCGCCGTCGTCCCGGTGGCGGTCGCCGCCGTCCTGTGGGGCAGCGGCACCTGGCCGGCCGCGCTCACCGTCGACGCCACGGCGCCGCTGGACCGGGTCAGCGACTGGATCGTGGACAACCGCGAGACCCACTGGGTCTTCCTGTACGTCCTGCTGCACTGGAGCAACACGGCGATCGACGCGATCGACGGCGTCTACCTGCTGCTGCGCTGGCTGGGATGGGCCGGGACGGGCACGGCCGCCGTGCTGCTGTCCTGGCGCGCCGCGGGCGGGGGCCGCCGGGGGCTGCGGGTGGCCGTCACCACCGCCGCGGTGTTCGCGGCCTGCGGACTGCTGGGCATGTGGGAACCCACCATGGTCACCCTCGCCCTGATGGCGGTCTCGGTCGCCGCCGCCGCCGTCCTCGGCGTGCTGCTGGGCCTGGCCGCCGGACTGTCCGACCGCGTCCACCGCGCGCTGCGGCCGGTCCTGGACACCATGCAGGTGCTGCCGGCCTTCGCCTACCTCCTGCCGTTCGTGCTGGTCTTCGGCATCGGCAGCCCGGCCGCCCTGTTCTCCACCGTCATCTACGCCGCCCCGCCGATGGCCCGGCTCACCGCCATGGGCCTGCGCGGCGCCGACCCCGGCGTGCTGGAGGCGTCCGCCTCGCTGGGCGCGAGCCGCCTGCAGCGCCTGCGCACCGCCCGGCTGCCGCTGGCCCGCGCCGAGATCCTCCTCGGCCTGAACCAGACCATCATGATGGCGCTGTCCATGGTCGTCATCGCCTCCGTGATCGGCGCGGGCGGCCTGGGCGACGAGGTCTACCAGGCCCTGGCCACCGTCGACGTCGGCCGCGCACTGGCCGCCGGCATCCCGATCGTGCTGCTCGCGGTGTGGCTGGACCGCACGACCGCCGCCGCGGGGGAGCGGCTGGACGACCCCGTCCGCGCCGACGGCTTTGGCCCGCTGCGCACGTGGGCCGCCCGGGCCGCGGCGCCCGCCGCCGTCGCGGCAGCCGTCACCGCGGCCCTCGCCGCCCGGGCCGCCGGGGCGACGGCCTGGCCCGAGGGCTGGACCGTGGCGATCGCCCGGCCGGTCAACCTGGCCAAGGACTGGATCGTCGCCAACCTCTCCGAGGGCGTCCCCGTGGTCGGCGGCACCCTGGTGTGGGCGGGCAACTTCACCGAGTGGCTGCTCAACCCGCTGCGCGACGGGCTGCAGGCCATGCCCTGGTGGTCGGTGCTGCTGCTGGTCGCGGCCCTCGCACGGCTGGTCGGCACCTGGCGCACCGCCGCCACCGCCACCGCCGCCATGGCGGCGGTCGGCGTCCTCGGCGTGTGGGGCAGGTCCCTCAACACCCTCTCCCAGGTCCTGGCCGGCCTGGCCGTCACCCTGCTGCTCGGCATCGCCGTCGGCATCCTCGCCGCCCGCGTCCGATGGGTGGAGCGGGCCCTGCGCCCGGTGCTCGACACCTTGCAGACGATGCCGCAGTTCGTCTACCTGATCCCCGTGGTGGCGCTGTTCAACGTCGGACGGGCCGCCGCCGTGGCCGCCGCCGTGGTCTACGCACTGCCCGCCGTCGTCCGCATCACCACCCAGGGCCTGCGGCAGGTCGACCCGGCCGCCATGGAGGCCGCCCGGTCCTTGGGCGCCACCGGGGTGCAGCAACTGCGCCAGGTCCAGCTGCCGCTGGCCCGGCCGGCGCTGCTGCTCGCCGTCAACCAGGGCGTCGTCCTGGTCCTGGCCGTCGTCATCATCGGCGGCATGGTCGGCGGCGGGGCGCTCGGCTACGACGTGGTCAAGGGCCTGTCCCGCGGCGACCTCGGCCTCGGCCTGGTGGCCGGCACGGCCATCGTCTGCCTCGGCCTGGTCCTGGACCGGGTCACCCAGCCCGCCGGCGCGAGGACGAAGCAGTGACCCCGAACCCGAAGCCGGCCCCGAAGCCGAACCCGATTCCGGCCCCTGCCGCGACCAGAAGGAGCACCCCTCCCGTGCACACCGGCGAACGGCCCCGGACCCCGGCCCGCGCCCGGACCCGGACCCGGACCCGCGTCGCCGTCGCCGCCGCCTGCGCGCTCGGCACTCTCGTGCTGAGCGCCTGCGGCGCGGCGGAGACCGGCAAGCAGAGCCTGGCCGACAGCAACACCGTCAACCTCACCGCCCCGTCGTGGGTCGGCGCGGAGGCCAACACGGCGGTCGCCGCGCACCTGCTGGAGGAGGAGCTCGGCTACAACGTCAGGACCCGGCAGATGGGCGAGGTCCTCGCCTGGGACGCCCTCAGCCGCGGCGACGTGGACGCGATCCTCGAGGACTGGGGCCACCCGCAGGAGGAGAAGCGGTACGTCGAGGAGAAGAAGACAGTCGTGTCCGGCGGAGACCTCGGCGTCACCGGCCACATCGGCTGGTTCGTGCCGAAGTACTTCGCCGACGAGCACCCCGACGTCACCGACTGGAGGAACCTCGACAAGTACGCCGACGAGCTGAGGACCCCCGAGAGCGGCGACAAGGGCCAGCTCCTGGAGGGCTCCCCGGACTACGTCACCAACGACGAGGCGCTCATCAAGAACCTGGACCTGGACCTCAAGCCCGTCTACGCGGGCAGCGAGGCCACCCAGATCACCCAGATCCGGCGCAGCGCGGAGAACCGGAAGCCCTTCCTCACCTACTGGTGGACCCCGCAGTGGCTCAACGCCGAGGTCGAGATGGTCGAGGTGGAGCTGCCCGAGCGCACCGAGGGCTGCGACGCGGACCCGGAGCGGATCGACTGCGCCTACCCGAAGACCCCGCTGCAGAAGTTCCTCAACGCCGACTTCGCCGAGAACGGCGGCAGGGCGGCGCAGTTCCTGAAGAACTTCCGCTGGACCGAGGACCAGCAGAACGAGGTCGCGCAGATGATCGCCGGCGAGAGGATGCCTGCGGAAGAGGCCGCCGAGAAGTGGGTCGAGGAGAACCCGCAGGTCTGGAAGAAGTGGATCCCCTGACCCCCTGACGCCCCGCGCCCGACGGCCCGTCGGGGGAACCGCACCCGTGGATCTCCCGGCGGGCCGTCAGTGCGTCGCCGGCACGTCGTCAACACGCCGCTCGCCGAAGCCGCCCGCACGGTCCGTCACGTGCCGAAAAGCGTGGTCGGAGCCGCGTTCGGTGGTTAGTGTGGCGAGGGTGACGCAGCCTTCGTACCTTCGGTTTCCCCATCTGCACGGCGACCTGGTGACCTTCGTCGCCGAGGACGACGTCTGGATCGCCCCCCTGGAGGGGGGCAGGGCCTGGCGGGTGAGCGCGGACAACCTCCCCGTCAGCCGCCCGCGTTTCTCGCCCGACGGCGAACACGTCGCCTGGGCCTCCACCCGCGACGGCGCGCCCGAGGTGCACCTCGCCCCCGTCGACGGCGGGCCGTCCACCCGCCTGACGCACTGGGGCAACCGGAAGACCTCGGCGCGCGGCTGGACCGCCGACGGCGAGGTGCTGGCCCTGACCGCCTCCGGGCAGGCCTCGTACTCGCGCACCTGGGCGCACGCCGTGCCCGTCGACGGCGGGCCCGCCCGCCGCCTGCCGTACGGCCCGGTCGGCGACGTCGCGCACGGCCCCGGCGGCGCCGTGCTGCTGCAGTCGGCCGGCATGGGCCGCGACGCCTCCTCCTGGAAGCGCTACCGCGGCGGCACCGCCGGCAAGCTGTGGATCGACCGCGACGGCGACGGCACCTTCGTCCGCCTGCACGCCGACCTCGACGGCAACATCGAGTGCCCCCTGTGGGTCGGCGACCGGATCGCGTTCCTCTCCGACCACGAGGGCACCGGCGCCCTGTACTCCAGCCTCCCCGACGGCTCCGACCTGCGCCGCCACACCCCCCTCGACGGCTTCTACGCCCGGCACGCCGCCACCGACGGCACCCGCGTCGTCCACGCGAGCGCCGGCGACCTGTGGCTGCTGGACAGCCTGGAGGCGGACGCCGCGCCGCGCCGCCTGGAGGTCCGCCTCGGCGGGCAGCGCACCGACCAGCAGCCTCACCCGGTCTCCGCCGCGGACAACCTCGGCGCAGCCGCCCCCGACCACACCGGCCGCGGCAGCGCCGTCGAGGTCCGCGGCACCGTGCACTGGGTCACCCACCGCAGCGGCCCGGTGCGCGCCCTGGCCGCCGAGCCGGGCGTGCGGGCCCGCCTGCCGCGGGTCTTCCAGGACGCCGACGGCGACCAGCACGTCGTGTGGGTCACCGACGCCGAGGGCGAGGACGCCCTGGAGTTCGCCCCCGCCACCGGCACCGCCCCCGGCTCCACCCCGCGCCGCCTGGGCGCCGGGCGCCTCGGCCGCGTCCTGTCCCTGGCCGTCGCCCCCGACGGCGGCCGGGTCGCCGTCGCCTCCCACGACGGCCGGGTCCTGCTGGTCGAACGCGACTCCGGGGAGGTCCGCGAGGTCGAGAACAGCGACAACGGCCACGCCTCCGGCCTGGTCTTCTCGCCCGACTCCTCCTGGCTGGCCTGGTCCTCGCCCGGCCCCCTGGCCATGCGCCAGCTCAAGATCGCCAACACCGCGGACCTGACGGTCGCCGAGGCCACCCCGCTGCGCTTCGACGACTTCTCGCCCGCCTTCACCGCCGACGGCAAGCACCTGGCGTTCCTCTCCCAGCGCACCTTCGACCCCGTCTACGACGCCCACGTCTTCGACATGGCGTTCCCCAACGCCTGCCGCCCCCACCTGCTCACCCTGGCCGCCACCACCCCGTCCCCGTTCGGCCCCCAGCGGCACGGCCGCCCCCTCGGCCACGACGACAAGGGCGACGGCGGCGACGACAAGCGCGAGGGCGACGAGAGCGGCCGCCGTACCCCCACCACCCGGGTGGACTTCGACGGCCTCGCCGACCGCATCGTGCCGTTCCCCGTCGAGGCCGGCCAGTACTCCGCCCTGCGCGCCGCCAAGGGCGGCGTGCTGTGGCTGAGCCACCCGCTGCGCGGCGTCCTGGGCTCCGCCCTGGCCGGCCCCGCCGCCGAGGGCCCCACCACCTCCCTGGTCCGCTACGACCTGGCGTCCCTGCGCGACGAGGAACTGGCCGACGACGTCGACTCCTACGCGGTCAGCGGCGACGGCCAGCGGCTGCTGCTCGTCCAGAGCGGCAAGCTGCGCGTCGTCCCCTCCGACAGCAAGCCCGGCGGCGACGAGGACGGCGGCTCCGACGACAACGTCGCCGTCGACCTGAGCCGGGTGCGGGTCACCGTCGACCCCGCCGCCGAGTGGCGGCAGATGTACGACGAGACCGGCCGCCTGATGCGCGACCACTTCTGGCGCGCCGACATGGGCGGCGTCGACTGGGACGGCGTCCTGCAGCGCTACCGCCCGCTGGTGGACAAGGTCGCCACCCACGACGACCTCGTCGACCTGCTGTGGGAGGTCCACGGCGAACTGGGCACCTCGCACGCCTACGTCGTCCCGCCCGGCGGCTACGGCGAGTCCGCCCGCCGCCAGGGCCTGCTCGGCGCCGACGTCGAGCGCGACGCCGACGGGAAGTGGCGCATCGTCCGCATCCTGCCCTCGGAGAGCTCCGACCCCGAGGCCCGCTCCCCGCTGACCGCGCCCGGCGTCGCCGTCCGCCCCGGCGACGCGGTCCTCGCCGTCGACGGCCGCCCCGTCGACCCGCTGCGCGGCCCCGCACCCCTGCTGGTCGGCACCGCCGGCAAGCCCGTGGAGCTGACCGTCGCCCCCGCAGGCGGCGGCGACCCGCGGCACGTGGTCGTCGTGCCGCTGGCCGACGAGGAGGCGCTGCGCTACCACGACTGGGTCGCCGGGCGCCGCGCCCACGTCCACGAGAAGTCCGGCGGACGCCTGGGCTACCTGCACGTCCCCGACATGGTCGGCTCCGGCTGGGCGCAGCTCCACCGCGACCTGGGCACCGAGATCGCCCGCGAGGGCCTCGTCGTCGACCTGCGGGAGAACCGCGGCGGCCACACCTCGCAGCTGGTCGTGGAGAAGCTGGCCCGCCGCATCGTCGGCTGGGACCTGCCGCGCGGCATGCAGCCGCAGAGCTACCCGCTGGACGCCCCGCGCGGCCCGGTCGTCGCCGTCGCCGACGAGTTCTCCGGCTCCGACGGCGACATCGTCAACGCCGCCATCAAGGCCCTCGGCATCGGCCCGGTCGTCGGCACCCGCACCTGGGGCGGCGTCGTCGGCATCGACTCCCGCTACCACCTCGTCGACGGCACCCTCGTCACCCAGCCGAGGTACGCCTTCTGGCTGGAGGGCTACGGCTGGGACGTGGAGAACCACGGCGTCGACCCCGACATCGAGGTCGTCTTCGCCCCCCAGGACCACGCTGCGGGCCGCGACCCGCAGCTGGACAAGGCGATCGCCGTCGCCCTCGACGCCCTGGCCACCACCCCCGCCAAGACCCCGCCCCCGGTCCCGGGCCGCACGGCGGAGTGACCCGGGGGGCCGGTCCCGTACCGACCTGCTCCCGCCCCCGCCGCCGTCGGTGTCCGCCGACGGCGGCGGGGAGGGCGGCCGCCGGCGCTTCGACAGCCTTGTTGACAATGATGTGATCACGTCCACGGGGAGGCACGCGGCAGTGCCGGGAAGAGATGGCGATGACGTTGATCGGCGCTGACACCTCGGACCGGAAACTGTGAGCGTTACGCGCTTCAGCGTGCACGCGCAGTCCGTGCGGGAGGAAGCAGCTTCCGGGTTTCAGTGGGTCATCAAGGTACGGGGCGGTGACCCTGTCCACGTCCGGGGGCAGTTCCCGACGGTGGGCGTGCCGGGCGGCCCCGGCCCCGAGTTCACCCTCTACGAGGACCGAGCAGGCCACAAACCTTTGTGTTCCGTGGCCCGGCGGTCGAACGGGACGGGTTCGGACGACGGTCTTGTCGTGACGGGGCCCGACGGAGACGTGCTGGGTGTGCTCCGGCCGCCCGCCCGACGGACTCGCCTGCGGCCCCGGTACGAGATGGAACTGCCGGACGGTACGAGACTGGTCGGCATCGGCGGGACCGTCGGCTCGTGGGTCCTGTACGCCGTTCTCTCGCCGCTGCTGCTGGTCTACAACGTGGGGAGTTTCGTCGGCGGGTACGGCGGCCCCGACTGGTTCCTGCCCACGCGTACGGCGTGGCGGACGAGGGACGGTCTCGGACTGGGACGCGCGCCCTTGAAGTTCTACGGGCTCACCGACAAGTACAAAGTCCGCACGGCACGCCTGGATGCACGCGTGGCCTATGTGCAGGCCGTCCTGCACGACTGGTGCAGCTGAGTTGGGGCCGCCGTGTCACGGACAACAGCCCCGGCGGTCTCCTGCCGGTCGGCCCGCGCACTCGTACCCCTCCGACCGGCCGGGACCGCTTGGCCGGGCAGGGCCGCCGGGTGCTGTTCAACCGAACGGTTGATAATGTGGGAGTCCGGCGGCAGGGTATTTAACCAAACGGTTGAATATGCGAGGTGCGTGGTGGCCGACGACCGGCTGTCCCGGGTGTTCTCCGCCCTGGCGGACCCGACCCGGCGCGACATCGTGGCCCGGCTCGCCGCCGGGGACGCCACGGTCGGCGAACTGGCCGAGCCGTACGACGTCACGGTGCAGGCCGTGTCCAAGCACATCAGGGTCCTGGAGGACGCCGGCCTGGTCAGCCGCAGCAGGGACGCCCAGCGGCGGCCCTGCCACCTCGAAGCAGAGGTCTTCGACCTGATGACCAAGTGGATCGAGCGTTACCGGCGCGAGGCGGAGGACCGTTTCCGTCGCCTCGACGCACTCCTCGAGCACATGGACGAGCAGCCGGTGACGGGCACCCCCGAGAAGGAGGCGGCATCATGAGCACCCCCGGCACGCAGCACCGCAACGAGACGCGGATCGAGGTCGACCCGGCCCTCCCCACCATTGTGATCACCCGGGAGTTCGACGCCCCGCCGGAGCGGGTGTTCCGGGCCCACACCGACCCCGGCCTGGTCGCACAGTGGCTCGGCCCCCGCCGGCTCACGCTGCGGATCGACCGGTACGACGCGCACAGCGGCGGCTCCTACCGCTACGTGCACCGCGAGGACGACGGGACCGAGTACGGCTTCCGCGGCGTGTTCCACGAGGTGCGCCCCGCCGAGCGCATCGTGCAGACGTTCGCCTTCGACGGCTTCCCGGACGAGGTCAGCCTGGAGACGGCGGTCTTCGAGGACCTCGGCGGCCGCACCCGGCTCACCACCAAGTCGCTCATGGACTCCGTCGAGGCCCGTGACGCGATGATCGCGAGCGGCATGGAACACGGCGTCCGCGAAAGCTACGAGCGGCTCGACGAACTGCTCGGCGGACTGCCCGCTGAAATGCCCCGCTGAAATGCCCCGCTGAAATGTCCGGCGAAATGCCCGGCACCCGGAGCGGCAGCGCCGACCCGCCCTAAGAAGCCATCTCATTTGGCCCGGTAGGCTGCCGGCCGTGGTGGGAATGGTTGAGCGGCTGGTGCCGGACGAGTTGTGGGAGTTGTTCCAGCGGGTGGTGCCGGAGGCGCCGTCGCGGCCCCAAGGCGGCGGCCGGCGCCGGCACGGGGACCGTGAGGTGCTGGCCGCGATCATCTTCGTGGCGACGTCGGGCTGCACGTGGCAGCAACTGCCCGCGGCGTCGTTCGGGCCGTCCGGGGCGACGGCCCACCGCCGGTTTACCGAGTGGACCAAGGCCCGGGTGTGGGCCAAGCTGTACCGCCTGGTCCTGGACGAACTCGGCTCCCGCGGCGAGTTGGACTGGTCCCGGTGCGCGATCGACTCGGTGAACATGCGGGCGATGAAAAAGGGGACCTGACCGGTCCGAATCCTGTTGACCGGGGCAAGTACGGCTCGAAGATCCACCTGATCACCGAACGGACCGGTCTGCCCCTGTCCGTCGGGATCTCCGGTGCCAACACCCACGACAGCCAGGCCCTGATCCCGCTGGTCAAGGGCATCCCCCCGATCCGCTCCCGCCGCGGCCCGCGCCGGCGCAAGCCCGGCAAGCTCCACGCCGACAAGGGCTACGACTACCGCCACCTGCGCCAATGGCTGTCCGGGCGCGGCATCCGGCACCGCATCGCCCGCAAGGGCGTCGAGACCTCGCAGCGGCTCGGTCGGCACCGCTGGACCATCGAACGGACCATGGCCTGGCTCACCGGCTACCGGCGCCTCCACCGCCGCTACGAGCGCAAAGCCGAGCACTTCCTCGCCTTCACCAGCCTCGCCTGCACCCTCATCTGCTACCGCAGACTCGCCAAATGAGATGGCTTCTAAAGTGGCGGGATGCCCCTGCCTGCCGACCGGACCGCCCTGGACCTGCTCGACACGCACCTGGAGGCGCTCCGGGACCGAAGGGAACTCCCGCTCCCGCAGGGACCGGGTCACTCCGAGGCGGCAGGAGGGGGCGAACTCCTCCGCCGGACCCTCGAGCAGCTCCGGAGCATCCCCCGCGAGCCGAAGGACGCCTTTGTCCGTCGGGTCGGCAGTCTGCTGGAGGAGTTCCGCAGCCGTCGCTGTCCCTGGAATGCGGCGGCGCTGCGGTTGCTCGGCGACACGTACACCTTCGCGGCCACCGGTCCTCGGCGTCACGAGGACTGGGCGAAGGACGTCCGCGCCGTGCTGCACCGGTCGGTCCCCGACCCCCGGGGCCGGGTCCGACTGGACTGGGACCGCACCAATACCGCCCGCCACGTGGTGCCCGCGTACCCCTTCGACCCTCCGGACGCGGCGGAGTTGCGTGGACGCCTGTATCCCCTGGAGGCGGAGGCGGCGGTCGCCGCGCTCGCCGTCATGGCGGAGGAATGGCAGTCGGAACCCGCCCCCGTCCGCTGCCGTCCGGACCGGGACGCCGTGGTGGCGGACGCCCGGACCCTGCTCGGCCGGTACGGGCCCGCCGCCCGCCACTGGACGAACGCGACTGCCGCCGCCTCCGACCCGGCCCCGGACTTCCTCGCATCGGGCCTCGGAGGCACTGAATCCCGGAGTTTCCTCACCTCCGAGTACCTCAACGGCCTCGACCTCTTCGCGGACCTGGGCCTGATCGCGGTAACCGACGACGAAGTGGGCGTTTTCTGGTCGTTCGGGGCGTCCTGACGGCATTCGAATTCCGCGGCGGGGGTCCGGCGTCCGAGCCGCACGCCTCGACGAAGGGGCGCCGGCAGCCCGGGCGGCCGTCCGCCGGGTTCCGGATCAGCAGTACCCTCGTTCCTCCACCGACCACGACGACAGGGGGAGTCGGACCGTGCGCAGCGCCGCAGTGACGACCGAGGGTGACCGGATCCGCTGGGTGGAACTGCCCGGCCGGGAGCGTACCCGCGTCTACGTGCACGGTCTGGGCGCCACGTCGCCCGCCTACTTCGCGGAGACGGCGGTCCACCCGCGGCTGGCCGGACACCGCTCGCTGCTGGTCGACCTGCTCGGCCACGGCATCAGCGACCGCCCGACGACGTTCGACTACACCCTGGAGGCGCACGCCGACGCCCTCGCCGACGCCCTGACCTCCGCGGGCGTCACCGGGGCGGAGCTGGTCGCCCACAGCATGGGCGGTTCGGTGGCCGTCGTCCTGGCGGCCCGGCACCCGCACCTGGTCTCCCGCCTGGTCCTGGTCGACGCCAACCTCGACCCGCTTCCTCCCCGGCCCGGTGCCGTCGGCAGCAGCGGCATCGCCGCCTACTCCGAAGAGGAGTTCCTGGCGGGCGGCTGGCAGGAGGTCCGCGACCTGGCCGGCCCGCACTGGTGGTCCACCATGCGGCTGGCCGGTCGTGAGGCCCTGTACCGCAGCGCGGTCCACCTCGCCCGCGGCACCACCCCCACCGTGCGTGAACTCCTGCTGGGCCTGGAGATCCCTCGCGCTTTCCTGTTTCCCGAGGACGACGGCCCCCTTCCGGGCGCCGACGCGCTCACCGAGGCCGGGGTGGCCGTGGTCCCGATCCCCGACTGCGGGCACAACATCATGCTGGACAACCCGGAGGCCTTCGCCTCCGCCGTCGCGGCCGCACTCGACCGGGAGTAACCGCCCTTCGCGGGCGACGGCAGCACGCGGCCCGGCGGAAGCCGGGAACCGTCACCGGGAGAGACGGCGTCACCCAGAACCTGTGCGCAAGACCGCGAAGAACCGCGAAGGGGCCCTGGACATGACGGGAACGGCCACCCGCTACCTGTACCTGGTGCGCCACGGCGAGGCGCTGCCGGACGAGAGCGGACTGTCGGAGAACGGTCGCCGACAGGCAGTCCTGCTCGGCCGACGACTGAGCAACCGTCCCGTCTCTGTGGTGCACCACGGCCCGCTGCCCCGGGCCGCGCAGACCGCGCGCCTGATCGGCGAACACCTGGACGGCGCTGCGGTCACGGCCTCGGAGATCGCCGGTGACTATGTTCCGTACTTCCCCGACCGGGACGAGTTGCCGTCCGACTGCGCCGACTTCCTCCTGCGTTTCCTCTCCTGGGCCACGGCCGAGGACCGCGAACGCGGCCCGGTGCTGGCGCGCCAGGCGCTGGAGCGCTTCACCGGCCCGGTGGCGGGCGACGAGGAGCGCCACGAACTGGTCGTCACCCACAACTTCCTCATCGGCTGGCTGGTGCGGCACGCCATGGACGCCCCGGAGTGGCGTTGGCTCGGCCTGAACCAGGGCAACGCCGCCCTGACCGTCATCCGCTACGCGCCGGGCCGGCCGTCCTCCGTCCTGGTCCACAACGACGTGCGGCACCTGCCTGCCGAACTGTCCTGGACCGGCTTTCCGCCCGGGTTGCACGTATGAACGTGCTCACCGCACCCGGCAGTACCTGCGTCGGATCGGCGTCGAGGACCTGAACCGGGACGATTCCCTTCAAGAGAGGAACACGACGATGGAGATGTCGCCCACACACCTGGCCCTTGAGCAGGACCGGCTGGAGGACCTCCGCGATCTGCTCGCAGCAGGAGCCGACGTCCACGAGGAGTACAACGGGTTCACCCTTTTGCACAGGGCTGTCGACGGGGAGATCGACGGACACACCCAGACCGGTGAACCCCTCCACGTGGATGCCACCGCCCTCCTGCTGTCCCAGGGGGCGGACCCCGTACGCCGTTCGCACAACGGCAAAGGCCTGTCGGCCCACCACCTGGCCTTCGTCAACCGGCACTGGCTCGCCTGCGCCCTCTTCGAGGCCTGGATCGCCCACTGCGGAGACTCCCCGAGGGATCTTTGAACACGGAATCCGGGGCTTTCGTTCTCGCCCTCCCGGACCGGCCGCATTCTGGCGGACTTGGACCTCGAGCCGCACAAGGTCCGCGGCCGGCTCACCCGCGCCGAGACCGCCAAGCCCTTCTGCCGGGCCTGTGACGGAACTCCGCTCAAAGGCGCGTGAGCCGCGCGGTTGCAGGAAGCCGGTAAATGAGGCGACCCGCCGCATCCCTGTCACCACCGGCCTGGAGGCCCAAGCGCTCGGCCAGTCGCCCGGAAGACGTGTTGTCCTCCCGGATCAACGCGACCACGGCAGTGTCCGGGAACAGCGGGCAGGCGAAGTCCAACGCAGCCCGGGCGGCCTCCCCGGCGAACCCCCGGCCCCAGGCCGACGGCACGAAGCGGTAGTAGAGATTGAGCACGTCCTCGCCTTCAAGCCGGCTGACCCGGACCCCCGCGAAGCCGATCACGGCCTCTGGCTGCCCGCGAAGCGCGACGGCGCAGTAGCCGACGCCGTCGCGGACCCAATCGTCGAGCCAGCCCTCCAGGCATGCCTCGCTCTCGTCGAGCGATCGGTGGGGCCCGTCTGGATTGTGCAGGTTTGTGGCCGGATCCCCGTGAACGGCGAACACGGCAGGCCCGTCGTCCGCATGAGGACGCGTCAGGGTCAATCGTTCAGTTTCCGCCACCCGGACGCGCTCGGTCACCGCAGCACCCTCCATCATTCGGTAACAACTGAAAGTGCGATCAGCCTATTACATCGCTCATGCTCGGGGGCGGCTGATACGCACCCCACCCCTCCACGAACTTTTACGGAGCAGTACTAGGACCAGCGGCCGATGGCACACGGCCCCCGGATCCCTAGGCTTTCCGCAGTCCGTGCCCCCGGGGCGCGGACCGCTGATCCGTACCGGGCCCGCTCGACCAGGAGGAAAAAATGTCGGCCGACGCCACGGCTCACATTCGTATGGCACGGCCCTCACGGGACCTCCGAGCCGCAGAGCGTTTCTGGGTCTCGGGCCTCGGTCTCGACGTCCTGTACCGGCATGATGCGGACGGCACCCCCGGCCGGAGTTCGCTTCTCATGGTCGGCTGGCCCGGTGCCCACTGGCACCTGGAGCTCGTTCACGACCCCGCGGCGCCCGTGGAACCGCAGCCGACCCCCGAGGACCTGCTGGTCCTCTACCTCGGGGAACCAGTTCCCGACTCCCTGGTGGAACGGCTCGAACGGCACGGCGGGAAGCGCGTAACGGCCCACAACCCGTACTGGGACACCTGGGGAGTCACCGTCCACGACCCGGACGGCTACCTGCTGGTGCTCTCCACCCGCACCTGGTCCGACTCGCACTGAACCGAAACGGTTCGGTTCGGTTCGGTTTCCGGTCCGTCGGTGCCGAGTTCCCTCTCCCGGTCCACGGTCGGGGGCCGCCGTCCCCGCGCAGCGGGCGCGTGACGTGCCACCCGTGCCGCGTGGCCTCACACGCCGCGCAACCAGCCGTCGAGCAGGGCGAAATCCGCGTCGGTCAGCCCTGTGCGAGGATCGACCCGGTGGAGCAGGGCCCGCTCGCCGCAACGGGCGGCTGTCCACGCCCGGTCCCTGTCGGTGATCTCGTCGTCGACCCAGACGAACGGCCGCCCTCCCGCCCAGTCGAGGAGCGGACGGGTCTTCCAGTGCAGCCCTGCCCGCACGTCCCGCTCCTCGTCCTCGGACGACTCGGGCCAGTCCACAACGGGCAGCTCCGGCAGCCCGAGGCGTGGCGCGACGTACTCGTTCGCGTCGGCCGTCCACGTGGTCGCCCAGACCAGGTCGCAGGGAAGAGCCGCCAGCCTGGGACCGTGCCCGGGGTCGAGCCTGGCGAGAAGCGGGTTCGAGTCTGAAGTCGACTCGTTCCCTACTCGGGATGTCGAGGGCTCACGGACATGTTGGAGTGCCGTTGCACCAAAGGGGATGAGCGGTCCGTCGACGTCGAGAAAGAGAACAGGGCGACCTGCGGAATCCGTCACTGCAGCAAGGTAGCGGGTCGTCGTGTCACCTGCTGCGGCATCGATGTCGGACGTGCGTATGCTCCCGTGCCATGACCGGGAGCGAAGGCGACGAATCGACTTGGCAGTACTGCAATGGTGGTGTCAGTTGTGCCTACTACCGTCGGCGGCATGACCGAACCTGACAGGACGTACGACCCGACCCGGCACCCTGACCTGCTCAGGTGGTTGGGTGAGCGCCGGGACGCCCACGAAAGGTGGGCCGAACAGACCTCCTTCGCGGACGCACTGGATTTCACCCCGGTCTCCTTGGGGATCCTGGACCGTCTGATCCGGGAAACCGCGAACACCATGGAGGAGATCACCGACCAGCGCATGACGCCCTTCGTCCAGGGCGCGGTCTGGTACGTGGGAGAGGTGTTCTGCCGCCACCAGAAGACGGTGTGGAAGTACATCCCCGACATCCTCAGCGGGGAGATCGAGCCGTTCTTCAACGCGGCGGGGGAGACCTCCGCGCTCGACCACCCCTGCGTCGGCGCCCCCGATGACCCGGAAAGCTACCTGTACCCGCTGAACATGCTCCGCCGGATCCTCATCACCGAGGACTCGGTCGGCAACCCGGTCGAAGAAACGCTGCCGTCGATCTTCGCCGATCCCTTCGAAGAGGACGACGAGGACGACGACGAGGAGCCGGACCCGACCGGCGGTTGGGGATGACCCCGGCCCGCACGCTGACGCCGCCCACCCTCGCCCGGGGCGCGGCCCTGGTGGCGCTCGCCCTCATCGGCCTGTTCGGGCTCGTGCTGCCGGGCCTGGCCTTGAAGGGGCTCGCCGGGCGGGAGCCCGCCCAGCCCGATCCGGGGGGACGGGCTGCGGCCGCAAGCAGACCAGAGTGACCGGCACTCGGTCGACGAAGGCAAGCCGGTGATCCGCTCCAGCGCCGGCCGCACGCCGACGGTTACGGCCTCACCGTTCCCGCAGAACCGACTCGAACTGCGGATCGACGAGATCTCCCACCACAAAGGACCCTGTCCCAGCATGTCGACGATCAATAACTACAGCTATCGCGGCCGAAGACCTCGGCTTCAAGGATTCGGGTCACGTCGGGCCAGGCCACCTGAAGTGGTTCGACAACACTCCAGTACTCGTGGCAGACCCGGATCATGTTGCCGAAGCCGAGCGGAGAAGCAGACGCAGGGACCTTGGTCAGGAGCCGGCGGGTGATGCTGCCGACACCGCGAGCTGACGGCTTGATGCCGTTGCCGATGAGAAGGGTGGCAGCGCGGAGCGAGTCCAGGACGGCAAAGGGAGCGACAGCAGATGCGCGCCCGAAAACGAGTTCGTGCCAGGGCGCGCGGGAGCGGGCCCAGGCCAGTCGTTCGACGGCTGTGCCGAGATCGACTGCGAGGGCTTCGGGATGGTCCGTGTTCCACAGCAACACGATGTCCCCCAGTGGAAGATCGACATGCCGGAAACGAAGGGTTATGCCCTGGACCTGACGACGGCGCCACACGTTGAGACGGCCGTGGACGCTGATGTGCCGGGCGTGCAGACCCAGGCGGGACAGGACGGTCAGCCACTCGTCGAGGACCGTGGCATAGGCGCTGCTGTCGCTTACCGGCTCGACTCGTGAGACGTTGACGAAGGAGGTCAGGAAGCCGTCTCGTAGAGAGCCGTCGGCATTGCGCTGACCGGTGAAGCGGACAACGGGCTGCGGCAGAAAGCCTCGGCGGTAGGGAATGGGGTGCCCCTGTTTGAGGTACGGGTCAAGGGCTTGGACTGCTGAAATGGTCAGCTCGGTCTCCCTGCCCCAGCGGAGAGGCAGACACTCGGCACGCGGCACCCCTTGTTCGGCGAAGGCTTGCTCCAACGCGCTCAGCAGGTCCGGCCAGGGGAGCCTCCGGCGAGGTGGTTCGTAGGGAGTGCCGCGGTTCGCGTGACGGATCTCCAAACGGTCGTCGTCGGTTGTGATTTCCCAGCGTGGTCCGAGGACCTTCCGGAACAGGTAAGGCACTTGGCTCGACGCGGGTGCGCGCGTCATGGGCGACTCGCCAGGGACCGGTAGTGACGGAGCGGGTCGAAGCGCTGTAGTCCGATCGCCTGCACTTCCGCATGGTCGAGATCAGCGGTCCGTGTGATGGCGGCGGCGAGTGTCTCAGCGGCGGCCTCGTCGTCCTCATCCGGAGAAAGCGTGGCGACTGTCCCCGTGCGATCGCAGAGCGCGGCTTCTGCGCAAGTGCCCCTGCGCCAGGCGAGAGCGGCCACAGGCGTGCCGGCGCGTAAGGACTCGCCGAACACGGCGGCGCCTGCTTCGACGTAGGTACGGGCATAGGTGTAGACGAAGACGGCGGCGTCTCGGAACGCGGCGGTCTTGGCGCGGCCCCCGAGTTCTCCGGTCCATTCGACATGGTCCGCGGCGAAGAGCTTCTTGTGGCGCTGGACGTAGTCGGCATCGAAGACCGGACCGACGATGCGGATGCGGCGGCCGAGGATCTGGGCAGCGCGGACGGCGAGATGGGGTGCCTTTTCCGCATCGATGCGGCCCAGCCAGACAAGGTCGCGGCCGGCGACTGCCGACGGTTCTTCTTCGCCCAGCCCGAGGTGTACTGCCAGCTCCGGTATCGGCTTGTGGGCGGCGTACCGCTCGGCCATCTCCGACGAGTAGCAGTAGAGACGGGTACGGGTCTCGTCGAAGGCACCTTCGGCGTGCTGGAAGTTCGGGTTGTGTTGGAATGTGGCGACGTCGCAGTCCAGCGTTTCACGCACGCGTCGCCATGCGGGTAGTGAGGGGTATTCGTGGCCGACGACGAGCAGGTCGTAGCCGGCCGCTCGTAACTCGCGGGCAGCGATGGAGCCAGGCTCCAGGTTCTCGAGACGCAGCGGTTTGCGGATCCATTCGGCGCTCAGGTCTTCACGCCAGAGTGGGCCCAGGAGGTGTACATCGGCGCCCGCGGCACGGGCGCCTTCGGCGACCGCCCAGAGCCATCGTTCGATCCCGCCGTAGCCGGCTGGGGGGAATGCGTAACTGCCGGGGAAGTCGCAGACGCCGACCAACACTTATGCCTCCGATGAGGTTCCGTCCGCCTTGATACGGCGGAAACCGAGGTACTTGACGAGAGACTCGGGCAGCAGGACCGAGCCGTCGGCCTGCTGGTGCTGCTCGAGAACGGCGGCCAGGGTGCGGCCGATGGGCAGGCCAGAACCGTTGACTGTGGCGGCCGGTACCGTCTTTCCGCCGGTGTCACGTGTGCGGATGCCGGCGCGGCGCCCCTGGAAGGTGCCGAAGTCGGAGACTGATGAGATCTCCCGGTAGGTGTGCTGGCTCGGCAGCCACACCTCGATGTCGTAAGTCAACTGGGCTGAGAATCCGGTATCGCCGGCGGCGAGGGTGACGACGCGGTATGCCAGGTCGAGTTCCTTCAGGCATGCTTCCGCATGGCCGACCATCTTCTCCATCTCGGCACGAGAGTCCTCAGCCGCGCAGATGCGCACCATTTCGACCTTTGAGAACTGGTGTTGCCGGATCAGACCCCGGGTGTCCCGGCCGTACGAGCCGGCTTCGGAGCGGAAGCACGGGGTGAGCGCGGTCATGGCGATGGGCAGTTCAGCGGGTGCGATGATCTCGTCCGCGTACAGGTTGGTGAGCGGGACCTCCGCCGTTGGAATGAGGAACAGATCCCGGTCGGCGACCTCGGTCCTGAAGAGGTCTTCCTCGAACTTGGGGAGTTGCCCGGTGCCGGTCATGGTCTTGCGAGTGACGAGGAACGGCACTGAGTGCTCGACGTAGCCGTGGCGGCGGGTGTGGAGGTCGAGGAACAGAGCCGCGAGTGCCCGTTCCAGTGCCGCGCCGACACTGCGCAGAACACTGAAGCGTGGGCCGGAGAGCTTGGTGGCTCGGCCGAAGTCCAGAATGCCCATGGCCTCACCGAGGCTGACGTGGTCCTTGGGTTCGAACGAGAAGGCGGGCGGGTTGCCGACACGTCGCTGTTCGACCGCGAACTCTTCGGAGTCCCCGTCGGGTGCCTCGTCCAAGGGCAGGTTCGGAATAGTCAGGAGGAGTTGGGTGAGTTCCTCCTGGATCTGCTCCTGCTCGGCTTCTACCTCGCGGATCTGCTCCTTGAGCTTGCGAGCAGTGTCCTTGAGTACGGAGATGTCCCCGCCGGCCTTGGCTGTCTGCTGGACCTCTTGGGCGATGCGCTTGGATTCCGCGCGAAGATCGTCAACGGTACGGATGCTCTGGTTTCGTCGCGTCTGGAGGCTTTCCAGAGAGGCGAGGTCCAGGGTGTAGCCACGGCGAGCGAGTCGGCGGACCGCTTCCTCACCCATATCAATCAGAGCGCGGGCGTCATGCATGAGGGAACTTCTCCTCCAGCGGGTTCGATGGTGGCTCGACGTTAGCAACATGAGGCGAGGCAGCTTCCTGTTCCAGTGCGCGTGCCTCGCTCTGAGCGGGTGAGTGGACTTCCCGGTCCTGAGCGCCCAGTGCCCGCAGCAGGACGGCGGTGCGGGTGGCCAGCCGTTCGTCGGTCATGGTCAGGGGCTCCAGGTACGGGGCTTCGGGGAAGAAGAGAGGTATGGGATGACCGGGCGTGCGGGTGAGATGCCACTCCAGGACGGAAAGCAGCAGACCATGGGCGACAACGACCCGGGGACCTGGGCAGTCCAGAACGCCGAGCAGACCGTGAAGCATGCGCCGGATGCCCTCGCGCTGCGACTCTGCAGACCCGGGCGGTCTCGCACAGGGCCCGTGCCGCTGGAGCCACGTGGCGTAGTCGAGGAACGGCGAGCCGTCGAAGTCGCCGTAGTCAAGCTCGTTGAGTGCCGGGTTCACGGTGGCAGGTGGGCCGGCTGGGTGCTGCAGGAGGGCAGCGGTCTGCTGAGCTCGGGGGAAGGCGCTGGTGATCCAGGGCTGCACATTGCTGATGGGCAGCATGCGTCGTGCTGCCTCACAGGCGCGCACACCTTCATTGTCCAGGAGGAGAGGAAGGCGGGGATTGCCGTTGACGAGGTAGCGCGCACTGTAGTTGGTGCGTGCATGACGGAGCAGATGCGTGGTCATCAGAGACACCTTGTGGAGAGGGCGAGCAAGTTGTTCAGCACGGCGGTCATGCCGCTCACGCGCAAGTCGGCCGTCTCCTCGTAGTAGAGGAGACCGTCCAGGCTGAGCAGCACGCACCAGGGCAGGACCGCCTCTGCCGGAATCCCCGAGACTCGCAGGGCTTGGTGGAGGCGGTGGCCGGTGTCGTGGCCGAGTTGGTAGTACACGCTCCAGAACGCCCAGTCGTAGGCCGCGTCTCCGGCCATGGGCAATGGGTCGAGGAGGACTGGACGGCCTTCCTGCGTGAAGAGGACGTTCTCGCGGTAGAGGTCCGTGTGGAGGATCGTTGTGCGGGCTGAGTTCTCAAGGGTTCGGGCGGTGTACGGCAGCGCTCGCTCAACCAGATGTGGCTTTCCCGTGGCGGCTCGCCGGCGGTGGATGCGCGGCAGCACCTCGTCGGCGATGAAGTCGTGCAGGGTGGGAAGTCCGGCCAGGAACGGATCACCACACCCAATCTCATGGGCGCGTTGCAGAGCGGCTGAGACGAGCCCGGCCTCGTGTCGTGGCCGGTTCGCGCCACCGGGCACGCCTCCGACCATGAGCAGTGCGGCCGCTGCCAGGTCGTCGTCCGTGGCCCGGACGACGGCATCCGGACCACGGTGCCACAGCCGGAGGGCCGGTATCTCATGGCTGTACCTGTCACGATCGGCCCACACCTTGACGAGCAGGAGAAGGCCGTCCTGGTCGGTGGCGGTTGCCAGTACCGAGGCGTGACCGGCGTCGTAATAGCCAACGAGTGTGAGGGACCATCTCTCAGCGGCCGTGGCCAGCAGGCCCGGTACTGAGTCGAGCCAGATGTTGACCTGCTGACCGTAGTGGGCGGTCAGCCGCCGACGGCAGCCCGGGGGTACGGGCGGAAGTGTGGTGACGGCCATCAGCTGAGCAGCACGCCTTCGTGCACCAACTCGTTCGTCAGGGCCGGGAAGCCGGCGAGCGTCTCGTCGATGAGGGCCTGGACCTTGTCGACCTGGACACTCGGTTCGGAGAGCCGCACGAGAATGCGCCATGGCTGGTCGAGCCGTTCTCCGGTAGCACTGACCATGTGTACTTCGGCATGCCCACCGGTCTCCTCGTGGAGTTTCTGGGCGAGCCGCACAGCGGCAAGGTTGTAGAGCTTGCCGACGTGGTAGACGGGGTTCTTGCCGTTGGCGCCCTCCATATTCATCGGGCGAAGTGGGGTGATCAGGCCGTTCACCCGGTTGCCCCGGCCGACGACACCCTCGTCGCCCGACTCGATGGAGCTGCCGGTGCAGGTGAGGTAGAACTCGTCCTTCTCGGGGACGTCACGCACGTTGAGCCGGAAGTCCACCGGAGTGTCGGGCAACCGCAGGCCGGCCAGACGGCGGCACTCGGCGAGAACGACCTGCTTGTTCTCCAGATACGCGGCCCGACTGCTGACGTGGGGGGACTTCTGCGGTACGCACAGCACGACATCGGCGCGGTCGCCTTCGCAGTAACCCATGAGCTTCACGTCCGTGCCGCACCAGAGATGGGTGTCGGTGAACGCGCTCTTCCCGGAGAAGTTGTCGACCAGTTCCCGCACGAAGGACTCGAAGGGGCTTTGCGGGGCCCATCCCGTACCGAGCGAGGTGTCGTTGGCGAGCAGGATCCGCCGCTCGCGGAGGTCGTCCACCGAGCGCGGGGCGAACCAACGCGTGCGGTCGGGGGTCTGCCCGCCGGTGAGGACGGCGCCCGGACTGGAGTTGCTCGTGATGTGGAACTTGATGTCCAGGTGGTCGGACACCTCGGGCAGCCGCTCGGCGAAGAAGTCGCGGACGGTCGACTCGGCCAGTTCTTCCACCGGGATCGACTCGTCACCGCAGGCCCGTGCCGCGCGCCCGTTCACCAGGACGCGGACCGGGGACGTCATGCGTCCCGCGCCGTAGCGGACCTCGCTGGCTCCTCCCAGAAGTGCCAGCTTGTCGAAGTTGTGGTGCAGGACGGCACCGAAGTGCTCCAGCGTGTATTGGCTGTATGCGCGGGACAATTGCTCGGCCAAGTGGTCGGCGAGCGTGTCGGGATGGCCGAGACCCTTGCGCTCCACGATGGTCGTCATATCGGGCTGCGGGGTACCGGTCTCGATCACTAACCGGCTTCGGCCACAGGACCTGGTGACTCGGTTCACGGCGTGCTCCAGTCTGTCTCGGGTACAAGGTGCGGAGTCGTCGAGCGGTGTGCGGGCGCCGGCGTCTCTTCGGGGCGTTGCCGCAGGTGCCGGTTCACGCTTTATCGGGGGGTGCCGCGGTTCCGGCACGCCGCGACGACACGTCCGACTGCCAGCACGGCGTCCGCACCGGCGGGGGCGTGTGCCAGTTGATTGAGGTCGGACGACGACAGCGCGTCGATGTCCTGTGGGCGCCGTCGATCGAGCCACAGCGCAATACGCCAGGCAAGGATCGGGCCGACCGATGGAACTCGGCCGATGGCGTCGGCCGGTAGGTCTCGGAGGCCGACGGCGGAGTAGGCCAGGTCGCGGACGAGGTGAAAGACGATGTCCGCGTGGTCGCACGCGGCCGGCCCGCGGGAACTGGCTTCCCAATCGACGACATGGAGTGTCTCGCCGTCGACCAGGAGATGGTCGGGCTTGATGTCTCCGTGCAGGTAGACCGTGGGCAGTTGGTCAATCTGGTGCAGATGACCGTTCAGGTCTTCCCACCACGGCTGCTCGCGGCAGCGGGGCGATAACTGGGAGAGGAGGAAACCGCTGTGCGAGGTAGCGGCCTCGCTGTCTCGGCGGCGTCCCCATCCCGTACCGGAGGTGGCGTCGGGGACGGCACGGTGCAGTACCGCTCCGATGGCCATGGCGCGGGCGACGAAGGCTTCGACATCGGCGTTCGTCGAGATGGCGGACGGTTTGCCGGGAACGACAGAGAGCAGAGCCCAAGCCCGGTCACCGTCCTCACCCGCCGCAAGGACGTCCGGGACGGCAAGGCCCCATTCGGAAGCCAACGTCAGTGCCTCGACCTCTCGGTCACGACGTGCTCCGGGCTCAATCACACGGTAGGTCTTCAACAGCGCCTTGCCGTCGTGGGTACGCCGCGTGATCGAGAAGGGCTTGACGACGGCGGCACCGAAGGGGCCGTACTCGTCCGCTGCCCTGCTCGCCCGCACGTCCGTCAGCACGCCTGCTCCGAAGGCACTGCCGCTTGGGTTCTGCCGCATCCGCACCATGCGGAAATCTTCGATGTTTTGGGTATGTGGAGCCCTGACAAACTGTCCGGGGCTGCTGTCGCCGCACCTCAGAGGGTCAGACCGGCCCCTTCACAGCCCGATCGATCATGTCCAGTACTGCCGCCCACGGCAGTTCACGTCCGGCTGGCGCCTCTCGCGGCTCGTACAGCGGCCAGATGTCCGTCCCGTGGACAATATGGGCACCGGCTTCCTGCAGTGCTGCGATGTGACGCTTCCACGCGGGGTGGCGGGCGTGGGCCGCGTTGATCCGCGGGAAGACCACGACCGGCAGCCCCAGGGTGCCGAGGGCTTCCCCGACCTGCGTCAGCGCCTGGTTGTCGGCGATGCCGGTGGCGAGTTTGGCCACCGTGTTGGCACTGGCGGGGGCGACCACCCAGCAGTCCACCTTCGGGTGCGGGCTTCGCTCGCCGGGCAGGCGGGGCTCGTCCCGGACCGGTAGCCCGGTCAGGTTCTCCAGCCGGTCGACTTCACCGCTCATGCGCAGCCAGCGGCCGGCTGTCGGTGTGAGTGTCACGGCAACCCGCCAGCCCTTCGCCATTGCCGGCTCGACCAGTCCGGCCCGCAGGGTCTCGACTCCGCCCGCGCCGGAGCCGACAACTCCGAGCACGCGATCACCGTTCATGTTCACTGCACCGCCCTGCACCGTTGGGCCATCACGAACAACTCCGACGAACGAGCGCCGCCCGTGACCGGAGACTGCTTCATCAGGTCGCGCAGCGTTTCGCGGACGCGAGAATTGTTCCGCACGAGCTGTGGCGACGATGATTCGGCCGTCCGCAGTTCCGCGAACGCCTCGTCGCCCCGCCCTGCGAGCGAGAGCGCCCGTGCGTGGTCGATGCGGTGGGAGACGGCTCGTTCGGCCGCCATGCGATCGACGTCTATACGGCCGTGCTCCACGACGTACGAGACGTTCTCCAGATCCAGTTCCGCAGACAGCCGGTGCAGCATCACGTTCGTCGGCCCGAAGGAGGTCCGCCAGTGGTTCTCGTCGGACCCGAGTCGCTCGGCGAGTTGCTCGGCGCGGCCCAACAGGCTCATCGCCGTTGGCCGGTCCTGGTACCGTGCAGCGGCGATGGCCGCGCGAAGGTGGATCATGCCCAGCAGACTCATGGCCGCAGGGTCGCTCTCCCGGACCCGGGCGGACAGCCAGGCCGAGGCCGTCGTCGCCAACTCCAGAGCGCTCTCGTACCGGCCGTTGGCCAGCAGGGCATGAGTGCCGGACCGAGCTGCGGAGGCCAGAACGAGCGGGTTTCCCGACTCATCGGCGGCCCTTATCGCCTGCTCCGCCGCCAGCCACGAAATGTCGGACTCCCCCACCTTGGCAAGCGTGGTGGCCGCAAGATGGTGGACGCGAGCGGAGACCGCCCAGGCTTCCCGCCGATCGTCGGCGGATCCCACAGCCCGGTCCTCGAGCCCATGGGCTGTTTGTAGAAGTCCGGGAAGCGCGGCGATCACCTTCCCGAGACGGCCGGCCTGATAGTCGTCCCAGGCCGCCTCGACAAGAGGGGCGGTCGTCCCGGGGCTTGGGAGCTGGGCCTCGGCCTCCGGCCCGAACAGTAACCGGGAAAGGCGCCGTGGACTCATGAGCGTGTCCCGGACAGCCGGGATGTCGTCCTGCCGTCGCTCGTCCTCCATCAGCACGGGCTGCCCGAGCAGGTCCCCGAGCGGGACGCGCAGCACACGGGCCAGTTCCGCGAGCATGTCGATGCGTGGAGGCTTTCGCCGCCCGGACTCCGCTTTGGCCAACCAGTCCGTGCTGCGCCCCACCAGGCCGGCGAGGACTTGTTGGGTGTACCCACGCCGCTTGCGGTGGAAGGCGATCCGCTCGCCGATGCTCAGGTGATCTCCGAGACCGCGCATGCGTACGCCTCCTGCGCCATAGGGGCGGTCCTCACGATAGCGACGGCTCCAAGAGAACGGACCGTCTCCAGTATGCGGAGGCAACGCGTTCCATCGGGCCCGCACATTGAGCACCCCAGCCCGACGGGGTCACGGCCGGTCGCCGATGAGGCCACGGTGGTTGCGAAGCACGTCAATTAGGACAACGAGTTCGCCTTTGACCCACGGGCGTCGTCGCCCTGGGAGCCCGTCCCGTCAACAAGACCTGCCGCTGTCGACGGTGCCCGCCTACGGCGGTGGGACGGGCTTCCGGAGGCGGTCCCGTAGGGCGGTCAGTCCCGTCCGGTCGGCTGCCGTGCGGCGAACTCCACGAACGCCGACCATGCCTGCGGGGGGAAGGCGAGGCTTCCGCCGTCCCGGTCCTTCGAGTCCCGTACGTGCACCGCGTTTGAGCCGAAGGCGATCTCGACGCAGTTGTCGCCCTCCGTGCCGCTGTAACTGCTCTTGAACCACGTCAGGTTCACCGGGGCGCCGACCCCACGTCCGATCCTCATAGCTCCCCTGCCATCCGTTCGATGAGACGCGCTGATTCCTCGGTGTTGAGGGCTCGGGTCCGGATGACCCCGTACCGCTGCCCGTACGCGCTGACGGCCTCCCGGTCCCAGATGAAGGTACTCACACCCTGCGTCTCGATGTAGGCCACCGTATGGCGATCCGCTGTCTCCATCAGCAGGAGGGGGCCGTTGAGGCCGATGTGAGCCCCGCTGCGCATGGGCATCACCTGGATCGAGACGTTGCGCAGTTCCATGCAGTCCAACAACCTCTGCAACTGTCCCCGCATAACTTCCGCGTTGCCGATCCGGCGGTACAGAGCGGCTTCCTCGATCACGAACCCCAGGACTGTCCCTGAGTTACGTTCCAGGAGCACCTGCCGGTCCATCCTTGCTGTTACGCGTTGTTCGAGTGTCCCGTCGTCCAAGGGCGGGCAGTGCGCACTGATCAACGCGCGTGTGTACTCCTCCGTCTGCAGCAGGCCCGGAACCAACACGGTCTCGTACGAGTAGAGGCTGACCGCTTCGGCCTCCAGTTGCGCGAAGTCCCTGAAGTGAGCGGGGTAGCGCGCCTGTGCGATGAACGGCGCGCCCGCCGTCAACAGCCCGTCCGCCCCGAGGACATCGTCGACCCGATCGATGAAGTCCTTCTGCGGAATGCGCCTCCCCTGCTCCACCGCAGCGACCATCGCCTCCGAGTAGCCGATCAACCTGGCCAGTTCGGGCTGGGTCAGACCGGCCCGCTTGCGGAGCAGGCCCATCTGGCTGCCGAAGTAGCGGACCGCGGCGGTCGCCGCGTCCCGGTGAGCTTTCGTCGTCCCCACAGCTGTCACCTCCTGCCCGCCCAACTTTCCGCGCCGTGCCGCCGTCACGGCTCCCCGGCCCCACACCTGGGACCGACACCCCTACAAGCCCTGGTTGTGGGGCTCTGCGACGAGCGGCGGTTGCGGGAGCGGCGGCGTCACGCGTTCACGGGCAGGTCGAGTTCCGCCCAGACCGTCTTGCCCGTGCCGGGGCCGGGGGCCCAGCCCCAGCGGGTGGCGAGGGCGTCCACGAGCAGCAGGCCGCGTCCGGACTCGGCGCCGTCCTCCGCGCTGCCGGCGGTGTGGACGGGAACGGGCCCCGGCTGGACCGGGGCCGGGACCGTCCCGCTCCGGGCGTCGGACACCTCGACCCGCAGGACGGCCGGGTCCGGCAGCAGCAGAAGGCGGAGTTCGAGGCTCTGCCCGTCGCAGGAGCCGTGCCGGACGGCGTTCGCCGCCAGTTCGGACACGACCAGGACCGCCGCGTCGTGGGCCTCGCGCCCGGGCGGCAGCCCCCATGCGGCGAGCTGCCCGCCCGCCGCGACGCGGGCCAGGCGAGCGCCGTGCGGAGTCGGGGCGAACGGCAGGCAGAACAGGACCGATGCCGGAAGAGTCGTCTCGTACGTCACACTCCGTGATCCTGGCCCTGTCAACGGTCGCCGAACAGGACATTCCCCGGCACAAGGGCGGCTGTGGGGACGGGAGCGTGCGGGCTCTGCCCGGACGCCGTACGGCCGTGCGGGCGGTTGCGCGCCCGCGATTCCTCCGCGACGCCCGGCGACGGCGGGCCCCGCCCCCGCCGCCCCCCGACGCGGGCGACATCGGCAGGACGCCCGGTCGAGGTGCTTTCGCCCGTGAGTGCAACCTTCGTCCGTACGGAAACGTCTGAAGATGTGTCAGTCCGGCATGCCATCATCGCCGGAACGGGACGACTCTCCCGCGTCGGCAGGGCGCAGGAGTGACGGCTCGGGCACATACCTTCCGACCGCTTGCCGCAAGCGGTCCTTCGGCAGTTCTTTCACCGGGCACGGTCACCACGCCCGGAGTGGCCTCCTCCGGGACGCCGCGAGGAAGGGGAAGTACGTGGGCAGCACCACGCGCGACGACGTCATCGCCATCGAGCAGAAGGCGGTGGACCGCGCCTACGCCTGCTACGAGGCGCAGTTGGCCGAGCTGACCGGTGGCTCCGTCGCCAAAGCCTCCGCCACCGGGAAGGACGGCATCGCCAACCGGCGCGAGGCCGAGGAGCAGGCGAGGGCGTACGGCGGGCTCGGCGGGGAGGCGCTGGTCGTCAGCCGTGTCGACACCCAGGACGGCCCCGGCGGGGAACGCGAGACCTGGTACGTCGGGCGGCGGCGGGTGAGCGACCCCGGGTCCAGCGAACTCGTGGTCGTGCACTGGGCCAGCCCGGCCGCCAAGACGTGGATCGAGGCGCTGCCCCAGGACCCGGGCGAGGTGCTCCTGCGGCGGCAGTTGAGGTGCGCGCAGCGCATCGTCGAGGACTACTTCGACGACATCGCCGTCTCCGTCCCCGGGCTTGTCCCGGACGCGGCGCCCGTTCCCGTCCCCGTCCCGGCCACCGTTCCCGTTCCCGTCCCGGCCACCGTCCCTGAGCCGCGTCCGGCCGCCGACGACGCGGGGACGGACGCGCAGGAGCCCGGCCAGGAGGCGCCGGACCAGGCGGACTCGGTGGACCCGGCGGACCCCGCCACCGTGCCGCCGCAGCGCCGGAGGCTGCGTCCGCCCGCCCCCACCCCCGGCGACGTCGTCCGCATGCAGCGCCGCAAGCCGGCCCAGCCCGACGATTTCCTCCTGCGCGAGCTCCGGCGCTCCCGCAGCGGGCGCATGCGGGACATCGTCGAGACGATCCGCCGCGACCAGATGGCCCTGGTCACCGGCTCGCCCTCCGACATCCTCGTCGTGCAGGGCGGGCCGGGCACCGGCAAGTCCGCGGTCGGCCTGCACCGCGTGACGTGGCTGGTCAACAACGAGCACTTCAAGGCCCGGGACATCCTCGTCGTCGGCCCCCACCAGCGGTTCCTCGACTATGTCGGGCAGGTCCTGCCCACCCTCGGCACGCGCGACGTCAACGCCGTGCAGCTGGACCGCCTGTGGGAGGGCGAGATCCGCGGCACCGACGGCCCGGAGGCGCGGCGGGTGAAGTCCGACGAGCGCATGGCGGCCGTGCTGCACCGGCGCGTCGAGAACGAGTGTCGGCCCGAGGCGGTCGACGGCCTGCTCACCGAGGCCTCCTACGAGGGCGACGAGCCCTCGTTCACCGTCACCGCCGGCCGCACGACCCTGCGCGTGCCGCGGACCGAACTCCTCGCCCTCCTCGACGAGGCCCGCCGGGGCGACGGCGCCTACCGGGAACGCCGCACCCGCTTCCGCAGCATGCTCGTCGACCGCCTCCTGCGCGAACTCGCCGCCGTCTTCCCCCGCCGCGGTGCCGACGGCACCATCCGCCGCGACCTGGAGCGCAACCGCCGGGTCGAGCGGCTCGTGGAGCGCCTCTGGCCGTCACTGGGCGCCCGGGAGGCACTGCGCAGCCTCTACGACTCGCCCGACCTCCTGCGCGCCTGCGCCGACGGCATCCTCGACGAGGACGAGCAGGCAGCCCTGCACCGCCCCCGCGGCGCCACGGCCGCCGACGACCCCTGGACCCTCGACGACCGCGTCTGCCTCGAAGAGCTCCGGTACCTCGTCGACGGGGAGGTCCCGCCGCGCTACGGCCACATCGTCGTCGACGAGGCGCAGGACCTGACGCCCATGCAGGCCCGCTCCCTGCGCCGCCGCTGCGCGGCGAGCGGCTCCATGACGGTCCTCGGCGACCTCGCCCAGGCCACCGGCCCCCACACCCACACCGCCTGGGACCGCCTCGGCGCGATCCTCTCCGACCACGGCGACTGGAGCGTCGCCCAGCTGAACACCAGCTACCGCGTGCCCGCCGAGATCATGGACTTCGTCGCGCCCCTGGCCCGCGCGGTCGCCCCCTCGCTGCCCTACCCGCAGGCCGTGCGCGCGGCCGGCCCCGACGCCGTCCGGACAGTGGCGACCGAGCCGTGGAAGCTCCTCGACGACACCGCCGCCCAGGTCGCCCGCCTCGTCGGGAGCAGCGACGGGAACACCCTGCGCTCGGTGGCCGTCGTCGTCCCCGACGACTCCGGCTGGATCGACGAGATCGGCCGCCGGCTGGAGCAGGACGCGGACGTCACGGACCAGGAGCGCGAGGCGGTGTCCGTGCTGCCCGCGGCCGAGGCCAAGGGAATGGAGTTCGACCACGTCCTCGTCGTCGAACCCGCCACCGTCGCCGACCGCGGCCCCGCCGGCCTGCGGCAGCTCTACATCGCCCTCACCCGCAGCACCCAGTCCCTGACCGTCCTCCACACCTCCCCGCTCCCCGCCGCCCTCACCGGCCACGGAGACGGCCCCGACGGCGGCGCGGAGCAGCCCGCGGCGGAGTCTGCGGCGGAGTCTGCGGCGGAGTCTGCGGTGGGCTCCGGGCAGCCGCAGGACGGCGGCGCGCAGCCGGCCGCGGACGCCGGGCCGGGCGCTGCCCCCGGGCCGGGCACGGCACCGGCCGGAGAGGATTCGGCTGCGACGCGGGCCGGGACGGCCCCGACCTCGGACGCGGCCCCGACCTCGGACGCGGCCCCGACCTCGGACGCGGCCCTGACCCCGGACGCGGCCCTGACCCCGGACGCGGCCGTGTCCGGCATCCCGGAGATCGGCACCGACGTCCGGGTCCGGGTGGTCGGCCACACGACCGGCGGCCACTACAAGGTCGAGGCCCTGTCGCCGGCCACGGACCGCCCGCTGCTGCTGGCCGTGCGCCACGGCTCCGCGCCCCCCGCCGCCGGGGAGGAACTGGACGCGTGGGTGCTCCGCCACGACTCCAGCGTCAGCTTCGTCACGACCGACCGGCGCGGACGCAGCCCCGTCTCGCCCCGCATGGCGGCCCGCTACGTCGACGCGCTCACCGTTCTCGACGCCCTGGCCGGAGGGGAGAACCCCGAGGACGCCCGCGCCCGCCTGTCCGAGCTCAAGGGCATGGCCAACCGCTGCCTGCGCCTGGACCAGCCCGACTGGCTGGACGTCTGGCACCTCCTCGGATCTCCCGACAGGGCCCGGCTGAACCGGCTGCGGGACCTCACGGTGACCACCGCCCGCGCCCTGGCCTCCGGCACGCCCGACCCCGACCGCATCGCCGCCGACCTGCGGGCCGGCGGCTGGGCCGACGCCCTGGCCGCCGCCCGCCACGCCCTCGAACAGCGCCTGGCCGCCGCAACCGCCCCGGACACCAAGGCTGACGGGGCCACCGGGACCACCGGGGCCGACGGTGTCGGCGAGGCCGCCGAGAGCAGCCCTGCGGACGCAGCGCCCGAAACCGCCCCGGACGCCACCGACAAGGCACTCCCCGCCGCCGCACCGCAGCAGCCCGAGACGAAGGACACCGACCCCGTGCCCACCACCGCAGCCGCCGTCGACGCCCCGGCCCCGCAGACGGAACCGAAGCAGACGGAACCGAAGCAGACAGAACCGAAGCAGACGGAACCGAACGCGTCGTTCCTCCGGATGCTTGAGGCATCGGCCGCCGACGACCGGACGCACAAGACCCACGAGACGGTGCGCCACCGGCTGATCTCGGACCTGTGGGACGCCGACCGCCAACCGACCAGCACGCCCGTCGTCGACATCTCCTGCACCACGGAGGACAGCCGGTTCCTCTACGAGGTCCTCGACGCAGGCCACTCCTCCTACGCCGACCTCCGCGCGGGCGCGGTCCGTCTCCTGGAGATCAACCACACTCTGCCTGCGCCCGCCGACCGTCTCCACCTGGTCCTCTCCGAGCCGCCGGCCGAGGACTGGGCGGCCGAGACCGTCCGTGCGGTCTTCGGCGTCCACGTCCTGTGGCGCACCCCCGAGGGCTGGGCCGGCCAGGACGTGGACACCGCCCTCGGCTCCCGCCCCGGTGGGCACTGAGCAGGCTCGAACCCTTTACGGTCGGCGACGCCCGCCGGGTCGACTCCGGCCCGGTGGGCGGGCGGTCAGGCATCACTCGGTCGAGTTCGGCAGTGCCTGCGGTTCGACTGCGCACCTCCGGTGCGCACGTCCGATCACGGTGCGCTGGATATTCTTCCGAGATGAAGATCATCGGGGGAAGTCTCGTCGTGGGAGCCGGGTTCGGGGCGGCCACTTCGCTCATCAATGCGGTCTCGTCCCCGTACTCGCTCGGTGCCCCGCTCACCGACACCGTCTGGATGAGCGCGGCCAAGGTGCTCAGTCTGCTCATGGATGCCGGCTGGGCATGGGCCGCCCTCGCGGTGGTGGTGGGGCGGTCGGCCGGGACGCGGGCCCGGGGCGCAGTGGCCGGTGTACTGGCGTTGGTCGCGGCCACCGCGGCGTACTACGCGACGGACTCCTTCGCCCGGGACGAGCCGTTCGCCTGGTACGGGGGAGAGATGCTCATGTGGTGGGCGGCGAGCGTACTGTTCGGGTCGGCCCTCGGGGCGGTCGGGGCAGCCGTCGGGCGCCCGGGCGTGATCGGCCTGCTCGCCGGATTGACGGTACCGGTGGGCGCCGCCGTTCAGATGATCATTCTCCCGCCCGGGTCGCGCATCACCTCTATCTCGGAATCCGATCTGGCCGTGGCCATCGTCTGGACGGCCGCCGTGGCCGGTGCGATCTGGGCCGTTCACCGCTTCTGGACGGCGAAGAGCGAGACCGTGACCGGTCGTTGAGGTCAAATCCGTGATGTCGCTCGATCGTTGATGCTCAGGCCGGGACGGGCGAGGCAGCCGTCGATCGCATCGGGCCGGTACTGGATCTGCTTCAGCCTCCGTTTGACGGCCCGGGCCGCCCGGGCGACCCGGGCCGGGGCGGCGGGCTGCGAGGTTGCCGAACTCTCGTTCCGCAAGTGACCGGATGCCTTCTCTCAGGGTTGAGGCCGGGCGCGCAGGTCGGCAGCTGGAACACGGTCGGCCGGTAGCCCTGATGACCTGGGCCGCCGTCGCCTTGACGACCAGGCGCATCACCCGTCGGCCCTACCCCCGGAGCGGACAACTGGACCCCGCGAAGCCCGCCGGGACCGACGCTCACGACGACGCCGGTCAGCCCCACCGTCCTCATTCGCCGAAGGCCGTCTCCAGGCTCGCTTTTGCAGGGAGATTCCCTATGCCACAGGAGTCTGCTGATACAGAGCGAGACGCCAAGCGCCCTCCCGGCGCGTGTACGTGCTGGACATGACAGCGATGAAGGCAGAATCCTCCGACTCCCGGTAAGCGCGACCGGTGTACACAAAAATCACCTGCCCCTCTCCCAAAGGAATCAGACGCTCGTCGGAGATTTCATAGCCCCGCCACGGAGGCGCCTGATTCAAGGAATCGATGACGTCCTGGCGGCTGAACACCTGCCCCCGGGCCAGCAGCATCAGGCCGTCACTCGTCATGATCCGGCCGTAGAAGTCCGCCCCTGTGCTGTTGCAGAGGGATCTCCATCCCTGATGTTCAAGGTCCCTGATCTCGTCGAGCAGCATGTCCGGCTTCCCTGACCGATCCGTATATGACAATTACCGGTAGCGTATCCGCGCCCCAGCCACGGGGTCAGGTCAAGACACCTGATCGTGAATCTGCGGTATGTCCGGAGTGGAAACGCACGGCATCGATCCCCAAGGGTGAAGCGTCGCCAGGAATTCGACAGCAGGTTCCCAGGACGGAGGGGCCGTCTCGGGCACCCTGGTGATCGTCGGTCCCGTGCCTGTGCTGCTACCGCGTCAGCCTCCGTTCGACGCGGACGATCCGCGCGATCCCGGAACCTGCAACCGCCCCGTCCCGGGCCCGCACCCGATGCGGTCCGAAGACCGCCGCGACCAGGCAGGCCACCGCCCCGCAGGCCGAGGCCGTCACCGGGCCCGGTCAGGCTGTGCTCGGCGAGGGACTTCAGCTCGTCGGGGGCGGGGTGGCGGCAGCCGGAAGCGTCCTGGAGCTGCCAGGTGCCGTCCCACTCGGCCCGCCGGACCTCACCGTGGCGGGTGCCGGTACCGGTCATGGTCGGTCAGCACAGTGATCGCCCCGGGACAGGGGGGTGCCGAGAGGCCGTCGGCCACGGGCGGAGTGCGGCTACGGCCCGCCTCGTGCCGGTGGAGTCCTCGCTGGTCGACGCACCCGCCCTCCTCCTTGTCGCACCTCGCAGGGGAGAGGGGAGGGGCGGCGTATGAGGGCTCCGTCCGAGGGGAATCACAGCTTGGTGAAAACAACGGGGTACGGGCGGGATTGGTACCACAGGCGGTTGCCCGTCCGGTTACGGGGCCTGGTTGTCCTCGCGGCCGGATGGGGACTCCTTCTCTGCGGTCAGCAGGTCGCCGAAGGGTACGGGGCGACCATGGAGTACCGCGACGCGCCGGTCTGCGAGGCCGGGAGCCCGAGGGGGAACGGGAGCGACGGCGAGGCGTGCGTGCGGCGCGAGGCGGGCACGGTGCTCGACCGCCGGACGGGCGAACGCTGTACCACCAACAGCACGAGTGGCGGCATCACGAGCGGCGGTGGCATGGCCGGCGGCGGGATCACGAGCGGCGGCATGGCCGCGGGCGGCGGCATCACGGGCGGCGGCACGGTGACCGGCGGGGTGACGGCAGGGGGCGGCGGGGGCGGCAGCACGTGCACGACGTACTACAAGGTCGAGGTCGTGTGGCCCGACCGCACCGCCTGGTTGGAAGTGCACTCGGAGATGTACGACGAGGTCAGGGCGGGAGACCGCGCCGAAGTGCGGCTGTGGCGCGGTGAGGTCGTGGAGCTCGGGGTGCGCGGCCGCACCCACCCCTACGCACTCTCCTCGCAGGGGGAGGTTCTGGGGTGGCTCGCGCTGGGCTGCCTGATCCTGGCGGCGGGCGCGTGGGGAGTGGTGAGCGGGCGGCTCTCGGGCCTCCTCGCCTTCCCCAACTTCGGCTGGCTGTTCGTGGCCGTCGGGGTCGGATGGCTCGGTGCCACGGCGCTGTTCGGCGGACACCCCGTGGTCTGGGGCTTCGCGATCGTGTGGACGGGGTTCGCGGTCTCCTGGACCGTGGGCGCCTGGCGGGATTGGTGACGGCCCCGCCCGGGCCGCCGGTCGGCGCGCCGGCTCTCGGACATCGCCCGACGAGCGAGCGACGGCGTCGGCGGGCAGGGTGAGAGCGACGTCTGCCAGGTCGGGGTGGGCGACGGTGACGGTGACGGTGACGGTGCGCAGAGTCCGCAGGAGGGACCGCGTACACCGAAGCCGCCCTGGGACCTGAGCGTCCTGCGTGCAGTTCGCCGCCGTGCAGTGAGTACTCCGAGCACCGACGGCGGCCGCGGGGCGGCGCGGGGCGCGGTACTGCTGCCGCCCGCGCCGCCCCGGGCCCCGGGCCCCGGATCACGGGGCCCCAGGGTCACGGGTTGGTGGTCACCTGGAAACCCGAGCCGTAGACGTCGGCGGGGTCGGCGGCGTCCCTGGCGCGCAGGTCGGCGAGGATGTTCGCCGAGCTCGTGTAGATGTAGGGGGGAACCCCCAGGATGATCGCCCTGGTGATGCCCGCCCAGGGGCCCTCGGCCTGGAAGCCGTTGGCCTCGGAGGGGTATGCGCTGCCCGGCACGTGCCAGATCGTCGGCCCGCCCGAGTCGCCGGCCTTGTGCTGGGCGTGCGACTGGTAGATGCCGTTGCTGTTGTTGGTGATCCGCCCGTACCAGACGCCCAGTTGGCCCGACACCACGAGCTCGTTGTTGTTGAACAGGGCGGCGCCGAGGAGGCGTTCCTCGTCGAGGGCGGGGGAGAGGGCGTTCGGGCTGGCCTGCCCGCCGGGGACCTTCAGCACGCCGGTCTGCTTCAGGTGCGGCCCCTGCGAGGAGGGCGTCACCTCCGGGACCAGCTCGATGATCATGTAGTCCTTGGTCGGGTGGCCGGTCATCGAGCCCTCGGCGTCCTTGAAGTACCGCACGTGCCCGATCGGGCCGAACCCGATGTCGTGGCGGTCGTAGACGGGGGCGATGTCCTCGTGGATCTCACGGTCCGCGTAACGGGGGTCGTTGATGCAGTGGCCCGCCGAGACGGCTATGTCCCGCCCGTACTTGTCCGTGCCCACCGCGCCGATCGTGCAGAAGGCGTCGGGTGCCGAGGGGCTGAAGACGATCTGCATGGCGTTGTGGACGCGTTTGCCCGGCTCGGCCTGTGCGGTACCCGCGCTCAGGGTCGCGACGACCGCCAGGGTCATCAGTAAGGTGCACAACCGCTTGATCACTTGCGATTCCTCTCCGTCAAGGAAGAAGTGCATGTGGTGAAGAACAAAGCGGCTCATGATGGCAGCGCCGGTCCGTCGCGCGGACCCGTAATCAGGCCCGAGTGAGGGACCTCACGGACCGCCAGGGCCCCGGGCCGTCCTCGCCCGGGACCGTGCGGGCCTTGCGGGGTTCGCCGCCCCGCCGCGGCGGTGTGTGGCGGAGGCAGTCCGTCGCCGACCCCCGTACGGCGTCGGACTGCCTCCGGGACCGTGGCTCACCTCTGACCACGGTCGTCTCGTGCCGGGCGCTGCTGCGCGCCCGTCAGCCCCGGGCCCCGGTCGGCCGGGCGGCTGCCAGCCGCTCGGCGGCCGGAGGCCAGGGCTGTGGCTCCTCCGGATCGCCCCTCTCGTAGGAGTCCTCCTCGAACCAACCGGTTCCCGAGAGCCACTTCTCCAGCCACTCGGCCAGGCTCCCGGAGTCGAGGAACCAGGCGTCCTTCCAGTTGTCGTCGCTGTCCACCGGGTTCGGTTCGAAGAGCAGGACGGGACCCGCATCGTCCGTGCAGTCCACCGCGGCGTACATGCCGCAGCCCCAGTCCAGGACCGGCAGCACACCGGCCGGCCAGTGCGGGCGGGTGCTGTCCGCACAGCCCGCGAGTTCGAGGTGGTACAGCCCGACGGCGGTGCGACCCTCGCCCGCCAGCGGGAAGAGCCGGTAGTCGGGACCGAAGCCGCCGTTGCCGACCTCCCGGTACAGCCGGGCGAGCAGCGGAGGCAGCGTCAGGCCGAGGGCGGCCTCCGCGGCCGCAAGCTCCTCGGCGCCCACAGGGGGCGGCAGTTCACCCGAATCGGTCCGGGCGCGCGTCACCACCCGGCCGACGAGGTCGTCGAAATCCGTCACGGCCAGGACTCTGCCAGACCACACTGACAACGCACCGCGCCCGGCCGATGACGGACCGGACGCTCAAGGGCGCCGGGCGGCCGCGTCGACCCTCGCAGGGCGTACGGAGCACCTGGACGCACGCGTACGAGCCTTGGCCGGCCCCGGACAGGGCGACGGCCCGTCACCGGTTTCGCGCGGTGACGGGCCGTCGTCGGGTGCTGCGTGCCAGGGGGTGCGACCGGCTGCCGCACCCCCGTTGCGGCGGGGTGGTGACTACTGGACGTCCACGTAGTCGCCGGTCGCCTTGACCGCCGGGGTGGTGGAGGTGCCGGCGAAGTTCCAGCGCCAGTAGCCGTCGACGGAGGCGGTGACGGTGGTCTTCAGGGCGCCGTAGCTGCCGGAGGTGACCGTCTTGACGGTCGAGTAGGTGTCGGTGCCCTTCTTGCGGAACTGCAGCTTCACCGACTGGTTGGTGTAGCCGTGGTACTTGTGCGTCTCCCAGTTGGCGCGGGTCAGGTTGCCCGTGACGGTGATCGTCTTGCCCTTGACGACCGGCTCCGGCGAGGCGTTGACCGTCAGCTTGGAGTACCGCTGGACGCGGTGCTTGGCGTGGAAGTCGTTCCAGTAGACCTCGCCGTCGTTGGAGATCACGCCGGCGGTGACGTTCCAGCTGCCGGCCAGGGAGTTCGCGTACAGGTCGACCTGCGGGTCGACCGTGATGGTCATCTTGCAGGTCGAGGTGGTGGCGGAGGAGGCCGTGCAGGTGGCCGCTTCCTCGTTCATCATCAGCAGGCCGTCGATGTCGGTCTCGACGTTCGTGCCGTGCCACAGGTCGACGTACGCGTCGTAGATGCCGGACGCGTGGGAGGCGGTCACCGAGACGTTGATCGTCTTCGCGTTCGTGGTGCCAAGGACGATGTCCTTGCCGCTGTTCACGGTGACCTTGCTGATCGTGGGCAGCGCGGTCGCGGCACGCGCCGACTGGCGCGCGGACGGGGCCTCGGCCCCGGAGAAACGCTCGGTGGCGGTCGGCTTGTCCAGGGAGGGAGCCCCCTGGTCGGCCTGCGCGGCAGGGACGGCGAGGGCCGCCAGGGCCAGGACGCCGGTCGCGACGGCCACGGTGGAGCGAATACGCATCTGTTCCCCAAGGATGAGGCGGGATCCGCGGCTGTTGTCCCCCGGCGGATCCCGAAGTGGTCTGTCGAGTCTGTGCGACTCGACAGGCCAGACACGCGGCGGGAGCGAAAGGTTGTACGGACGTGGAAACTTCATGGCTGTGAGGTGAAGTCGCCCTCACGAACGGGCGGTTCGTGCCGTTCGTGCCGACGGCCGGCCTCAACTGCCGCAGGCTGTAGGTGACGTGCCGCCCGGCCCCGGCGCGGGCCGGGCGCCGCCGCGAGACACTCCGGCAACCTGTTGCCCCTCCGGCGCCCGGCGCGAGGAGGGTTCGTCCGAAGGCGTCGTGACGGTTCTCATCCGCCGAGGGAGTCCGGCCGCTCAGGCCGGCCGCCGACCTTCACGATGCCCGACTCGTAGGCGAACACCACCGCCTGGGCGCGGCTGCGGAGATTCAGCTTGGTCATCGCCCGGTGCAGGTGCGTCTTGACGGTGGACTCGCTGACGCACATGCGCTCGGCGATCTCCTCGTTGGCGAGGCCCTCGGCGACGAACCCGAGCACTTCCACCTCGCGGCTCGTGAGCATGCCCGTCGAGTCGGTCCGGGTTCGGGACTGCTGGTGGTGGGCGGTGTGTCTTTCGACCAGTTGCCGGACACGGGCGGGGGCCACCAGCAGGTCGGCGCTGAGGGTCGCGGTGACGGCGCTGAGCAGTTGGGCCGGCGGCATGTCCTTCAGCAGGAAACCGCTGCAGCCGGCGCGCAGGGCCGCGTAGACGAACTCGTCGTCGTCGAAGGTGGTGAGGACGACGATGCGCGGAGTCGGGTCGAGGCCGAGGGCGAGGATGCGCTCGGTGGCGGCGAGGCCGCTGAGCCGGGGCATCTTGATGTCCATCAGGACGAGTTCGGGGCGGTGCTCGCGTGCCGCGGCGACGGCCTCCTCCCCGTCCGAGGCCTCCGCCACCGGGCCCAGCCCCTCCACCGTGCGCAGGAGTGTGACGATGCCGGAGCGGATGAGGTGCTGGTCGTCCACCACCAGGATGCGGGCCACAGCGCTCCTCGGAAGATGCTCGCGTCACGGATCAGCCGCCGGCCCGGTCCTGTTCCAGGGGAAGACGGAGCTGTACCCGGAAGCCGCCCCCCGGGCACGCTTCGGCAGTCAGCGAGCCGTGCCAAATCTTGGCCCGTTCCCGCATCCCGATCAAGCCGTGCCCGGGCCCCTCGGAGGGTGCGGCCGAGAGCGCACCGCCCCGGTCGAGAACGGTGACCCGCAGTTCGTCGTCCAGGTATCGGACGGCCACTTCGGCGGCGGACGCCCCGGAGTGCTTCACGACATTGGTCAGGGCCTCTTGGACGACGCGGTAGGCGCACAGTTCGATCCCCGGGTGCAGGGGCCTGCGCTCCCCCGAGAAGCGGACCTCGACGCGCACGCCGGCCGCCTCCAGCCGCTCGGCGAGCGCGGGTATGCGGTCGACACCGGCCAGCAGGTCGACGGGGACCGGAGCGGCGGGGTCCTCCGGGCCGGCCGCGCCGCCGAGATCGTGGGTGCGCAGTACGACCAGTAGCCGGCGAAGCTCGTCCAGCGCCTCCCGTCCGGCTGTGGCGGCGGCGTCGAGCGCCTTGTGGGCGCCGGGAGGATCGGAGAGGAACAAGTACTCGGCGAGTCCCGTCTGCAGGGTGATGATCGTCATGTGCTGCGAGATCGTGTCGTGGAGCTCGCGCGCGATGCGGAAACGCTCGTCGAGGACGGCCCGACGTGCCTCCTGGCGCTGCTGCCGGTCGAGCAGGGCGGTGAGCCGCCGCAACTCCGCGTTGCGTTCGGCGAGACGGCGCTGGGTGAGCCCGAAGGCGAGGGCGACGGCCGGCACGATCAGGGCCTGAACGGCCACGACGGGCCAGGGCAGCCGACCGCACGCCCCGCTGAGCGCGATGACCGTCGCCAGCAGTGCGGCACCGCACACGATGCGGGCACGCCGTTCACGGGCCGAGACGGAGAAGAACGCGATCGCCGGCACCCAGAAGTTGAGGGAGGGCTGGTACCCGAGCACCAGGTACCCGGCGAAGCCCGCCGCCGTGATCACGAGCACGCCGAACGGCCGGTTCTCCCGCAGGGCGAGCGACAGGGCGATCACCACGGTGAGCAGATGGGCCCACAGGTCGAACGGCCGCCAGGGCTCAGGGTGGTAGAAAGCCCCGGCCAGGGAGCCGGCGACGGCGAAACCCACGGCCAGGGCGACGTTGGCCGGGCGCGGGCGGAAGGCCTGCATCGCGGGCATCCGGACATGGTAGGCGACGGTTCCCAACTGCTCCCCCGCTGTGAGTCGCACTCGGCAGCCTGCCCTGCCGGTGACGTCCCGGCAGGGCAGGCTGCGGCCGGTGTGGGCGGCGGCCGGCGGGCGGCGGTGCACCGCATGCCCCTGCCGCCCGGGTCCGTCAGGAGGACATGATGAAGTCCAGGGCGAAGCCGGAAGCGGTCGTCCAGTGGGTGAGGCGGGCACCGTCGTCGAACGCCACCGTGCGGGGCAGGTCGACGCTGATCGGCTCGCGCCCGTCGCTGCTGTCGCTGCCGTGCTCGCGGCCGTGGAGGAAGAGGGTGAAGAAGTCCGTCTCGTACTGGTCCATGGGGATGCCGCCGGCGAGCATGGCGCTGTACGCCTCGTCGCCCGGAGCGAGCGTGACGGGCTCCTCCATGGCGCTGTCCTCGTACACGTCGACGGGGTACCGGGCATCGGTGTGGTCGCCGAGGTACACGTAGGGGTAGTGGTGGACGCTGCACTCCCTCTCGCCGACGTTGGTCGCGGTGATGAGGATGTGCCTGGGGTCCTCGCCCTTCTTGTCCTGGAGCGTGGTGCTGAACGAGAGGTCCTTCGAGGCGCAGAGGGCGGCGGCGCCGCCACCGCCGCCACCGCCGCCACCGCCGGTGCTGCCGCTGCCGACGCCACTGCCGCCGGTGCTGCCGCTCCCGACACCGCTCCCGACGCCGCTGCTGCCACCGGCGCTTCCGCCCCCGCCGCCGGTGCTGCCGCTGCCGACACCGCTGCTGCCGCCGGTGCTGCCCGAATCCGTCTTGTCGGGCCTGCCCGATCCCGTCCGGTCCGGCTGCGTCGCTCCCTCCGCTCCCGCCGCGCTCGACCGGTCCGACGAACCGGAAGTGTTCGCGCTGTTGGCCGTGTTCGGCTGGCACGCCGTGGAGGCGAGCACCGTGGCGACCGCCACGGCCGCGAGGGCGCAGGACTTCCAGCCCCCGGGGCTCCTGGAGGTCGTGCGGTCGTTGCGGGCAGGAGTGTTCATTGCGTTCCCCCGTAATCGGTCGTACATGGCCGCTCTCGGTTCCCGGCGGCAGGCCGAGTCCCGTCCTCGTGCCGTGACTCTCCTCGCCGGGGTGGTGCGCCGGCACGTCGTCCCGGCGATGCCGAGGCTAGGAGAGCGGAGGTGTCAACGGCGTCCCGCAGAGAGCCGATGGTTCCGTCAACTTCGTTCGGCGATTCGCTGTTCGAGGTAAACCTCGCGCTGACGGCCGGGGTCGTCCTGCGGTTGACCCGTCAGCCGCAGGACGCCCCCGGGGACTGCACGCGGTGAACCTCGGCCCGGAGGAGGCCGCCACGCACCTCGCGGTGGGGATGGCCGCGCAGGAGCTGGGGCGCGGGAAGGTCGCGGAGCAGGCGCACGCCCGACGGGGACTGATCCCCCGCATGCCGCCGCGGACCGAGGGCGTGCGGCCTGTGGTGGCACTGGCGGTCCCGGACTCCGGATCCCGAACCCCGCCCGGTGCCGGCCGGAGTCGGCGGGCGGGGGAGCTGCCGGGGCGCTGAGGGGGCACTGCCGGGGTGCTGCGGGGCCTCATGGACGCGCGTTGACTCCCCCTGGACGCGTGCTTGGAGCCCGCTTGAGCCGCGTTGACCGGGGCGAGCGACCCCTGTGAGTCTCTGCGGCGTCACACCCCGGCACTCCGATGGTCCGGCACATCGGGCCGGCCCCTGCCGGAGCCCCGTTTGCCCCCCACCCCCACGGACGGGAGCGAGTCCCCCATGCCCTCCCAGAGCTTTCTCGGGTCGTTCGCCGAGTCGGCGGAGGAGCACCCCGACAGGTGCGCCCTCGCCCTGGACGACCGTCAGGTCACCTACCGGGAACTGCAGGACGCCGCCTCCTGGTTCCGTACCGGGACGGCACTGCCCGGTCTGCCCGCGGGGCGGCCGGTGTGCGTTCCCGCGGTCAAGACCCCGGAGACCCTCGCGCTGCTCCTCGCCGCGCTGGCGGACCGCCGGCAGATCCTGCTGCCCTCGCCCGAACTGGGAGAGGAGGTGCTGCTGCGCCTGTGCCGGCAGGCGTCCTGCTCCGCCGTCCTCCTCGCCGGGCGTGACGCGGACGGCCGCCCCTCGCTGACCGTCCGAGCTGTGGAGGCGGTGCCGGAGGAGGCCGAGGGGTTCCGGCTGCCCGGCCCGGACGAGGCGCAGCTGATGCTGACGACCTCCGGGTCGACGGGCACCCCGAAGATCGTCCCGATCCTCGCCGAGGCGGCCGACCGCTTCATGGAGTGGGGTGCCGGGCAGTTCGGGCTGCGGCCGGGGAAGAGGGTACTGAGCTACGCGCCGCTGAACTTCGACCTCTCCCTGCTCGACGTGTGGGCGGCGCTGCGGGCGGGGGCCGAGGTGGTCCTGGTGGACCAGGAGCGGGCCACCGACGCCGCGTACCTGGCAGGTCTCCTGGAGAGGTACCCGGTCCACCTGGTGCAGGCGGTGCCGCTGTTCTACCGGCTCCTGCTGGACGGCGGACCCTCCGGCGCGCGCCGGTTCCCCGACGTCGGGCACGTGGTCTTCACCGGCGACGCGATGCCGTACGACCTGCTGCGCCGGCTCCCCGACGCGTTCCCCGGGGCGTGTCTGCACAACGTCTTCGGCTGCACCGAGACCAACGACAGCTTCCGCCACGAGGTGGACCCGGCCGCGGTCGCGCCGGGGGAGGTGCTTCCCGTCGGCCGGCCCCTGCCCGGGGTGGAGGCGGTGGTCACCGGCTCCGACGGCGCGGTCCTGGAAGGGCCGTGCACCGGGGAGCTGCTGGTGTCCACGCCGTTCCAGACCTCCGGCTACCTGGAGACCCGCCGCAACGCGGACGTCTTCGTCCGGCTGCCGGGCGACGCCTCGGGGCGCGTGTACTACCGCACCGGCGACATCGTGACGCGCCGGGCCGACGGCCTGTACCTGCTGGAGGGCCGCAGCGACTTCCACGTCAAGGTCCGCGGGGTGCGCGTCAACCTGCAGGAGATCGAGCAGGTTCTCCGCGACCACCCGGAGGTGGGCGACGCCGCCGTGGTGGCCCTTCCCGACGAGGTGGCCGGTGTCCGGCTGCACGCCCAGGTGCAGCGCCTTCCCGGCAGCGGCCTGCGCTCCCTGGCCCTGCGCACCCACTGCTCCCGTCACCTGCCCCGGCCCGCGGTCCCCGCCTCCCTCGTGGTCGCGGACGATCCGCTGCCGCGCATGCCGACGGGCAAGCCCGACCGAAACCTCATCAGGAAGAACCGGATGGAGAAGGAGCCCGCATGAGCGGCGACATCAAGGACTTCATCATCACGCAGTTCCTGCCCGACATCGACCCGGCCGAACTGTCCGACGACTACGACCTGGTGGAGAACGGAGTGGTCGACAGCCTCGGGCTCCTGCGCGTGGTCGCCTGGGTGTCCGAGACCCACGGGCTGTCGCTGGACGACATCCCGATCGCCCCGGACAACTTCCGCAGCGTCGAGGCCATACGGCGCTTCGTGGCCGAGGCCCGGGTCTCCGCCGGCCTCCACTGAGCCGCTCCCGCACCATCGGGTCCTTCCGGACCGCAGTTCCTCTCCCTCGCCGTACGCGGCGACCGCACATCACGCTGTCGCCGTCACACAGAAGGCCACAGCCGACAAGAAAAGGGGAAAGTCGTGATCATTCGCAGCCTCGAGGACGTCAAGGACATCGAGTGGGGCAACGGCCTCAGCCGGCGTCTGCTGACCGAGGAGGACGGCATGGGTTACACCCTCACCGACACGGTCGTCTACAAGGGGACCTCCTCCGCGCTCCAGTACGAGCGGCACCTGGAGGCCTGCTACTGCATCGAGGGCAGCGGCGCGGTCCGCACCGTCGACGGCGAGGTCATCCCGATCAAGCAGGGCACCATGTACGCCCTCGACAAGCACGACGCCCACCACCTGATCGCCTCCGACCACGAGGACTTCCGCCTGGTGTGCGTCTTCTCCCCGGCGTTGCGCGGCGACGAGGTCCACACCCTCAGCGAGGACGGCTACTCGCGTTACTGACACAGGGCCTCACATCCCATCGCCGTGTCCGGCCGGGGCGCGCCCGCGCGGACCCCTGCCGGACACGGCCACGAGGAGAGCGGGACACACCGTGATCAACTGGACGACCGAGCAGCTGGCTCACCGTGAGCGGCTGCGCCCGTACGCCGAGGAACTCGGCGCCGACCACGCCGAGTGGGACCACCGCGAGGAGTTCCCTCGGGAGAAGTGGGAGGTCCTGAGGAAGACCGACCTGCTGCGCCTGCCCTTCGAGCGGGAGTGGGGAGGGCTGGGCGAGGACCTGACGACCACCATGTGCGTCCTGGAGGAGCTGGGGCGCAGCTGCCGCGACGCGGGCCTGAACTTCTCCGCCTCCACGCAGATCGTCAGCGTCGGCGTGCCGCTGCAGAGGTTCGGCTCGCGGGAGCTCAAGGAGCGCTACCTGCCGGGCATCGTGGACGGTTCCCTGATCTGCGCGCACGCGATCACCGAGCCGGACCACGGGTCGGACGTGCTGAACATCACCACCACCGCCGTCCGCGACGGCGACCACTACGTCATCGACGGCGGCAAGAAGTTCATCACCAACGCACCCGTGGCCGACGTCTTCCTGCTGTACGTGCGCACCGGCGGGGCGGGCAACCCCTGGGACTGAGCGTGTTCCTGGTCGAGCGCGACACCCCCGGACTGACGGTAGGGCCGGCCCTGGGGAAGATGGGGCTGCGCACCTCGCCGCTGAGCGAGCTGACCTTCGAGGGGATGCGGGTGCCCGCCGCACACCTGGTCGGCCCTGCGGGAGCCGGGCTGATGGTCCTCGACCACGTGATGAAGCGCGAGATCCTCTTCTCCTTCAGCATCACGCTGGGGGAGATGGAGCACCGCCTGGCCCGCTGCGTCGAGTACGCCCGCACGCGGCGGCAGTTCGGTCGGAGCATCGGGGAGTTCCAGTCCGTCTCCCACCGGATCGCCGACATGCGGATCGCGGTGGACACCTCCCGCAAGTGGCTGCACGACACGGCGGAGAAGGTTCTCGCCGGCAAGGACACCACCTTGGACGTCGCCGCCACCAAGACGGTCGTCAGCGAGGCGAACTCGGCCACCGCCCTGGCGGCCCTGCAGATCTTCGGCGGCAACGGCTACCTCACCGGGACCGGCGTGGAGCAGGACGTGCGCAACGCGCTGGCGGGGACCGTCTACTCGGGCACGTCCGAGATCCAGCGCAACCGCATCGCCGCCGTGCTCGGCCTCTAGCCGCCCCGCACCGTGCCGCCTCCCCCACCCGTCCTGCCACCGAAGCGGTTCACCCACCGGAGGACACCCATGCCCGCGACCACCGGCTCACCGACGGACCACGAGCACCTGCTGCGGTCCACCGAGTTCCTCGACCACGACTCCCCCGAGGTGCGCGCCTTCGTCGACCGCGTGGTCACCGACCACGACGCGCCCGCCCGGGAGAAGGCGGTGCGGCTCTACTACGCCGTCCGCGACGACGTCTTCTACGAGGTGTACGGGGCGGACCTCTCGCGCGCGGGACTGCGGGCGAGCTCCGTGGCCCGCGGGGGGAAGGGCTTCTGCCTGCACAAGTCCGTCCTGTACGCGGCCGCGGTGCGGGCGGTCGGCGTCCCCAGCCGCCTGGTCTTCGGCGACGTGCGCAACCACCTGGCCTCGGACCGGCTCAAGGAGCACATCGGGGGTGACGTCTTCTTCCACGCCCTGACCAGCGTCCGTCTGGAGGGGCGGTGGGTGAGGGCGACGCCGGTGTTCAACAAGACGCTGTGCCGGCTGTACGGCATGAGTCCGCTGGAGTTCGACGGCACCGCGGACAGCCTCTACCACCCCTTCGACGACCGGGGGCAGCAGCACATGGAGTTCCTGGCGATGCACGGAGAGTTCGACGATCTGCCCCACGACTTCGTCATGGAGCGGATGCGCTCGCAGCACCCGAACTTCCTGAAGGGGACCGGCACCGTGGGCGGCGGTTCCCTGGCCGACGAGGCCGGCCGGTGACCGCGGCCGTGCGGCCTGCGTGGCCGGTACGCCCCGTGCGCCCCGCGCGTCCCGTGCGTCCCGTGCCGTCAGGAGAAGGCCCTGCGCAGCGCCGCCACGGCGGTCCCCAGCTCCGGCGAGGACCGCGCGGCCTCGTCCAGGGCGGCGGCGAGGGTCTGCTCGTAGGTGGAGCGCGCCCGGGAGTGGAGGGCGCGGCCCGCGTCGGTGAGAACGGTGTAGACGCCGCGCTTGTCGTTCATGCACACGTCCCGGTAGGTCCAGCCGGCCTCGTTCATCCGGGCGACCAGGCGGGTGACGGAGCTCTGGTTCAACGCGATCCGGTCGGCCAGCTCCTGCATGCGCAGTTCGCTGTCGTCCGCCGCGGACAGGTGGCCGAGGGCGCGGTACTCCGACAGCCCCATGCCGTGGTGCCGTTGCAGAGCGGTGGTGAGCCGGTGTTCCACACGACTGTGCAGGGCGGCCACCTGGCGCCACATCAGGTCGTCGACGGCGGCTTCGGCGGTGTCGGGAGCGGTGGTGTCGGGAACGGCGCTGTCGGGACGGGACTGCACGGAAACCTCCTCGGAGCGAGCTCTTCCGGTCATCCGGACCCCCATGCTTGACACGAGAGTACATGCACATACATTCTTCTGGGAAATAACTTGCAAGCGCATTCAAATAGCACGTGCACCCCCACGAGGAGGCACCATGGTACGGAACCGTCCGCTCGTCGCCTCCCGTCCGGAAACCCTCCCCGAGCCCGCCCCGGAGGCGTGAGGCGATGCCTGCGACGTACGCGGACCTGTACGAGTACGCCCGCCTGACGGTCGACCTGTCGGTCCGGCACGTCGCGGAGGGCGGGGTCCCGTTCGCGGCCCTGGTCGTGCGCGGGGATCGGGTCCTGGGCACCGGCGTCGACCGGGTGCAGGAGGACCGCGACCCCACCGCGCACGCCGGGATGGTCGCCCTGCGCCGCGCTGCCGCCGAGCACGGCCCCGCCGCCCTGGCCGGATCGCTGCTCGTGGCCTCCGGCGAACCCTGCCCGCTGTGCTACGCGGCCGCGATCTGGTGCCACGTCGACCAGGTCGTCTTCGCCGCCGACCGGCACACCGCCGCCAGTGCGGGCTTCGACTACACGGACTCGTACGCACTCCTCACCGCCGACCCGGCGGACTGGCCCATGAGGGCGACGCACCTGCCCGTGCCGGGAAGCCGGCGCCCCTTCGACGACTGGCGGGCGCGCACCCTCTCCTGACCGGCCCCCTCCGGGTCCGCCCGCACCCGCACGGAAACACCTCGCACGGAAACACCCCGCACCGCCCCGCGGAGCGGCCGGGCACCCGCCCCGGCCGCCCGACGAGAACGTCCACCGAACGTACGTCCCCGTCACAAGGAGGCACCATGTCCCTGGCCGCCGGCGCCGGCACCGACCTGCTGGACATCGCGGAGGAGGTGGCCGAGGCCGTCCACGAGGGCAGGCCCGTGGTCGCCCTGGAGTCGTCCAACATTCCCCAGGGGCCCGCCTATCCGGCCAACCTGGAGATGGCCGTGGCCATCGACAAGGCCGTCCGGGACGCCGGAGCCGTGCCCGCCCGGATCGGCCTCCTGGACGGCCGGATCCTCGTGGGCATGACCGACGACCACCTGGAGCGGTTCGCCACCACCCCCGACGCACCCAAGGTCAGTACCCGCGACATGGGCGTCGTCCTGGCTGCCGGAGGGCCGGGCGGCACCACCGTCTCGGCCTCGCTCATGGGGGCCGAGCTGGCCGGCCTGAGCGTCTTCGCGGTGGCCGGCATCGGCGGCGTGCACCGCGACGCCCCGCAGTCCTTCGACATCTCCGCGGACCTGGCCCAGTTCACCCGCAGCCGCCTCGCCGTGGTCTGCGCCGGGGCCAAGTCGATGCTCCACCCCGCGCTCACCCTGGAATGGCTGGAGACCGCGGGCGTCCCGGTCATCGGCTACCGGTGCGACGACTTCCCGGCCTACCTCAGCGTCTCCAGCGGGGTGCGCAACCCGCACCGCCTCGACGACCTCGGGGAAATCGCCGCGGCCGCCGTCACGCACTGGGCCGCCGGCGGGTCCGGCTCGGTCCTGGTCACCCACCCCATCGCGGAGGCCGACGGCATCCCCTCCTCCGACATCGAGCAGGCACTGGCCGACGCCACCCTCCTGGCGGAGCGGGACGGGGTGAGCGGTCCGGCGATCACCCCCTACCTGCTCAAGGCGATCGCCGCGGCGACCGAGGGGCGCACCACCGCCGCCAACCGTGCGGTGCTGCTGTCCACGGCCTCCCTGGCCGGCCGGTTCGCCGTGGAGATGACCGCGGCGCTCGGCTCCACCGGGGGGCGTGCCCGATGAGCCCCGCGGTCCTGTTCGACATGGACGGCACCCTGGTGGACACCCCGGGCGCCATCGTGACCACCCTGTGCACGGTCCTCGAGGAACTCGGCACCCCCCGGCCCGATGCCCTGGAGGTGCGGGCGACCGTCGGGCGCCCCCTGGTCCCGTCCTTCGCCTCCCTGCTGCGACTCGACGAGGGCGATCCGACGGTCTCACGAGCCGCCGAGCGCTTCCGGACCCTCTTCCGCGACACCGTGGTGCCCGACGCCCCCCGGCTCGTCCTGCCCGGCGTGGTGACGCTCCTGCAGGAACTGCGAAGCGACGGCCACCCGCTCGCGGTCGTCACCAGCAAGGTCCGCGCGGGGGCCGAGGAAATGCTCGAGTCGGCAGGGCTGGCGTCCTGTTTCGACGCCGTGGTGTGCCACGGCATGGCCGAACGGGGCAAGCCGCACCCCGACCTCGCCCTGCTGGCGGCGGACCTGTTGCGCCGCCCCGCCGCCGAGTGCGTCGTGGTCGGTGACGCAGTGGATGACATGCGCATGGCTCGGTCCGCCGGCATGACCGCGATCGGGGTCTCCTACGGAGTCGCCGACACCCGGGCCCTGTTCGAGGCCGGGGCCCACCGGGTGGAGCACTCCGCCCCGGCGGTCGGACGGGCCCTGTCCGAACTCACCCTGTCCGGATCCACCCTGTCCGGGCCCGCACCCGACCGGGCACCCGCCTCCCGGGACGGCGAGGAGCCCCCGTACCCCGCAACCCCCAGCACCGAAGTGGTGATCAGCACATGACCGTATCCGACCGGACGGCCCAGGCGGCCCCGAAGCCGTCGTCGCGGGCCGCCGCCGGACTGGCGACCCTGTCCGCCGCCCAGTTCCTCATCGCCCTGGACTTCTCCGTCATCTTCGTCGCGCTGCCCAGCATGGGCGCCGACCTGGCCCTCTCCGAGAGCGCCGTGCAGTGGGTCGTCAGCGCCTACGCGGTGTTCTTCGCCGGATTCCTCGTGCTCGGCGGGCGGGCCGCGGACCGCATCGGTGCACGCACCCTGTTCGTCGCGGCCCTGCTGCTGTTCGGGGTGGCCTCCTTGGCCGGGGGCATCGCCCAGGGAGCGGCCGTGCTGCTGGTCGCCCGCGCGGCCCAGGGCGTGGCGGCCGCCACCCTGCAGCCCTCGATCCTGGCCCTGGTGAACACCACTTTCGAGCCCGGTCCGGCCCGTACCCGGGCCCTGGCCGTCTGGGGGACCGTGGGCGCCAGCGGCCTGGCCGCCGGCGTGGTGCTCGGCGGCCTGCTCACGACGGTGTCCTGGCGCTGGACCTTCCTGGTCAACCTCCCCTTCGCCCTGGTGTGCGTGCTGGCAGCCCCCAAGGTCCTGCCGGCCCCCGTGCGCCTCGCGCGCTCAGCGGCCCCGCTCAACGTCGTCAGCGCGGTGCTGTGCACGGCGACGGTGCTCGTCTCCACCCTCGGCCTGACCCGGGCCTCGGAGGCGGGCTGGGGCGACCGGACGGCCCTGGCGTGCTTCGCCGCGACCGCCGTGCTGCTCGCCGCCTTCCTCCTGCGCGAGCGTTCCAGCGCGCAGCCGCTGGTCGCCCCGGTACTGCGCCGCACCCGCACCCTACTGGCCGGATGCGGTGCCGCCGCCCTGTACATGGCCAGCGTCGCCGGAGTGGAGTTCTACCTGGTCACGCTGGCGCTGCAGGACCAGCGCGGCTTCACGCCCCTGCAGGCGGGAATCGCGTTCCTCCCGCTGGCGGTGTGCATCACCCTCGGCAACACCGTCGCCGGGCGCCTGCTCACCCCCTGGGGCGTCAGGCGCACCCTCTCCGCCGCCTTCCTCCTCGGCGCCGCGGGGCTGGTCCTGCTGGCGCTGTCCGTCGGCCTGGAGGGGTACGCCGCCGCGATGCTCCCCGGCCTTCTGGTCAGCGGCATCGGCCACGGAATGATCTACACCAGCATGTTCGTGGGAGGCACCCGGGACGTTCCCGACTCCCACCAGGGCACTGCGGGCGCACTGATGACCACCAGTCAGTACGCGGGCGGAGCGCTGGGGGTGGCCGTCCTGGTGCTGGTGCTCGGAACCGCCCCGGACACGGGGAGCTTCGCGGCCGGTTTCACCATGGCCGGTGGGATCGCCCTGGTCGGTGCGGTGCTGGCCTGGACAAGTTTCGCCGGCGGGGCGCGACAGAGCGCGACGGCCGGCACGACCGCGGAGGTGAAGGCATGACCGGGACGTCCCCCGCCACCGCCCGGCTGGGCGCGCTGGTGATCCACAACGATCCCGTTCCGGAGATCGAACTGGGCCTGGGCCGGGTGCCGGGAGTGTCCGTGCACGCCGCGCGGTTCGAGTGCCCCCGCCCCGTCGACGGCGAGTACACCGGCAGCGCCGCCCGCGCGCTCGCCGAGGCGCCCGACGTCGTCCGCGGCCTGGACCAGCTGGGCAGGCTCGGCGCGGACTGCATCGCTCTGTGCTTCGGGTCCAGCAGCTTCTTCGGGGGCCAGGACTTCGACCGGGAGTTCACCGAGGTCGCCGAGGGGTTCTCCCACGGCGTGCCGGTGTTCACCGCGGCCACGGCCATGACGGCCGCCATGCGCGCCGGTGGCGTGCGCAGGCCGCTGGCGGTGATGCCGCCGTGGTTCACCGAGCCCACGTTCCGTGCGACGGAGGAGTACCTGGCCGGGGCGGGGATGCGGCCGTGCGGGCTGCTGCAGTTCGACCTCGGACCCCGGTGGGAGGGGGTGGCCCGGTACAACGCCTTCGACCTCGGCGCCCGCTGGGAGGTGCACCCGCAGGAGGTCTGCGACCAGGTGCTGCGGGGCCTGCCCGGGGACGCCGACGGCATCCTGCTGCCCGGCAGCGGCTTCCGCTCCTGGGAGGCGATCGTCTCCCTGGAGCGGGAGACCGGGCTCCCGGTGGTCACCTCCAACCAGGCGGTCCTGTGGTACGGGCTGGCCCTGGCCGGCGGCCCCGCCGGCCCGCCCGGGGGCGGTCGGCTGATGGACCGCCCCGGGCCGCCGCCCGCCGGCCGTTCGGCGTCCGAGGGGGCGGACGCGGAAGGGGAGGGTGCCGCCGTCCCCGCGCGCTGAGCCGGGGTCTTCCGGCGCTCCCCTCCACCGTGTCGCGGGCCCGTCCGCAGGGCCGGGCCCGCGACACGGAGAGAATCCGAAGGTTTACTCGACGTGCGTGAAAAAAAACCGCTCCTGTGGTATTTTTTCAAGGAGGGGAGTGTGCCATGACCCCGTCAGTCGTTCCACCTTGTCGGATGAACTGCCCTCGAAGGGGTCGCCGCAATGGACGTTGCCGTGCTCGGACCACTGACCGTCAGATACTCGGGACTCTCCGTGGTGCCCACCGCGGCCAAGCCCCGTCGACTCCTCGGCCTGCTGGCGGTCCGCGCGGGTCAGCCGGTTCCGGTGGAGACCATCTGTGCGGAGTTATGGGGAGGCGACCGTCCGCGCACGGCCCATCTCACGCTCCAGGGGTACGTCTCCTCCCTGCGTGCCCGCGTGCGGGCCGCGGCCGAGCAGGGGAGCGGCGGGGAGGAACCGGTCGACCCCAAGGAGATCATCGTCGGAACCAGCTGCGGGTACGTCCTCAGGGCAGGGGAGAGCAGCAGCGACGTGCGGGAGTTCGACCGGCTGGCCGAGGCCGGGCACGAGGCCCAGAAGTCCGGGAACCACCGCCTCGCGGCCCAGCGTTTCGGCCGGGCACTGGCCCTGTGGCGCGGCCCGGCGCTGGCCGACGTGCGCAGCGGCCCCGAACTGCACCGTGAGGCGCTCCGCCTGGAGGAGTCGCGGCTGAGCGTGCTCGGCTGCCGGGTCGAGGCCGACCTGAACATGGGGCGCCATCACGCGCTGGTGGGCGAGATCGCAGCGCTCTGCGCGCAGTACCCGCTGCACGAGGGCCTGCACCGGCAGCACATGATCACCCTCTGCCGGGTGGGGCGGCGCCTTGATGCGCTACGCGCGTATAACCGGCTGCGCGCTGCCCTCAAGGCCGCCCAGGGCATCGAGCCCTCGATCGAGCTCAAACGCCTCCACCACCAGGTCCTGCACTCCCGCATCGCCCCCTTCGCCGGAGCGGTCGAACCGATGCCCGCACTGTCCGCCACGTCCGGGGGCGGCGAGGCCACCGTGGCCTGAGGGCGTCACCGCTGTCCGGCGGTGGAAGGCACCTCCCCGTTCCGGGGTCCGGCCGCGGGACGCCCTCCGGACCGGTTCCGGAGCGGGGGAGGCGTCCCGCCGGGTGCCTCCGTGCGCAGGCGCGGCAACATCCCGCACGCGGCGATGCCGGGCAGCAGGTGCTGCCACAGCGCGGTCACGCGCGCGGACAGGTCCCGGTGGCCGCCGCGGGCCCGGTCGAGCACCTGGGTGCCGATGAAGCTTCCGACCAGTAGTTCCGCGGTCTCCTCCGGGTCCACGTGCGGCAGCAGCTCGCCCTCCGACAGGGCGGCGGCCAGCAGCCGCTCGTACGCCTCGATCCACGCCTGGTAGGGGGCGGCGCCCGGCAGGCCGAAGACCCCGCCCTCCACGGTGAGCCGGATGCCGGCCCGCAGCACGACGTCCGTCTGCAGCCTGTCGGCGATCCGCAGGCTCGTGTCGATCAGGGACTGCAGGGGCGAGTCGCCCTCGACCACCTGCAGCACTTCGCCCTGAGCGGCGACCACACCGCGGGCCAGGTCCTCCTTGGAGGTGAAGTGGAAGTACAGGGCCCCCTTGGTCAGCGCGCCGCGCGCCAGGATCTCGGCGATGCTCGCGGACTCGTAGCCCCGCTCGTCGAAGATGGACGCGGCAGCCTCCAGGATCGCCTGCCGTGTCCTGACCGCCCGCTCCTGCTTGGCCACTGCACCTCCTGTTTCCCGGTTTCGAGACGGTTTTGCGGGCAGGCGTCGGAACATGCCCTGAGGAAATAAACCACTCGGTCTGTATATTTTAGCCCTTCCGTACACTTTCGGTGACGCCACTTGCCGACAAGGGCGGCAGCGGTGGAGATTCGTCCCGTTCGCAGGGGAGTCCGGCCAGGCCCGCCGCAAGAGGCGGCGGGTTCGCGCCGCGGCCGATTGCGGAGGAACGGGATTCGCGGCGCTTCGCCCGACGGCTCGCGCCCGGACGAGCACGGGAGCACGGGAAACCGCGGCGGACTCGGCGGGGGCGACTGTCCGGATTCTAGGCCGTGGCCCGCGCCGCCGACGGCGGCTTTGCCCTCCCGACACCCGCCTGCGCGGACCGGGCGCCGTCGGGGTCGGCCCGGTGTCGCCGCGGGCCGATAGCATGCCGCCCGTACGGCACAGCTGATCCAGGAGGGCCCAGTGGCCGGTGAATCGCAGGCGGACTGCCTGTTCTGCAAGATCGTCGCGGGCGGCGTGCCGGCGACCGTGGTGCGCGAGACCGAGACCACCGTCGCGTTCCGGGACATAAACCCGCAGGCCCCGACCCACGTCCTCGTCATCCCCAAGGCGCACTACCCGGACGCGGCCTCGCTGGCCGCCGCCAAGCCCGAGGTGGCCGCCGACGTGCTGCGCGAGGCACGCGAGGTGGCGCTGGAGGACGGCATCGACGGGACCGGCTACCGGATCGTGTTCAACACCGGGACCGGCGCCGGCCAGACCGTCTTCCACGCGCACGCCCACGTCCTGGGCGGCCGCGGCCTCGAGTGGCCCCCCGGATAGGGTCCCCGCATGTCAGTGCGTGAACTGGTCGTCCTCGGCACGGCCAGCCAGGTCCCCACCCGGCACCGCAACCACAACGGCTACCTGCTGCGCTGGGGTTCGCACGGCCTGCTGTTCGACCCGGGCGAGGGAACCCAGCGGCAGATGCTGCGGGCCGGCGTCGCCGCCCACGACCTCACCCGGATCTGCGTCACGCACTTCCACGGGGACCACTGCCTGGGGCTGGCCGGGGTGGTGCAGCGCATCAACCTGGACCGCGTGCCGCACCCGGTCACCGCGCACTACCCGGCGAGCGGGCAGCGCTTCTTCGACCGGCTGCGGCACGCCAGCGCGTTCCGCGAGACCGTGTCGATCCGCCAGGCACCGGTGAGCGCCGACGGTGTCCTGGACACCACGGAGGACTTCACCATCGAGGCCCGCCTGCTGTCGCACCCGGTGGAGGCGTTCGGCTACCGGCTGGTCGAACCGGACGGGCGGCGCATGCTGCCCGGGCGGCTCGCCGAGGCCGGCCTGTCCGGGCCCGCCGTGGGCCGGCTGCAGCGCGAGGGCGCCGCCGCCGCGCCGGACGGGCGGACGGTCCGCCTGGAGGACGTCAGCGAGCCGCGCCCCGGGCAGAGGTTCGCCTTCGTCATGGACACCCGGCTGTGCGAAGGGGTGTTCGCCCTCGCCGAGGACGCCGACATGCTGGTGATCGAGTCCACCTTCCTCGCCGAGGACGTCTCCCTCGCCACCGAGCACGGCCACCTGACGGCCGGGCAGGCCGGGCGGGTGGCGGCGCAGTCCGGCGTCCGGCACCTGGTGCTCACCCACTTCTCCCAGCGCTACACCGACCCCGCAGAGTTCGCCCGCCAGGCCCGGGCGGCCGGCTTCGACGGCGAGCTGACCGTCGCCGCCGACCTGATGCGCGTCCCCCTGCCCAAGCGCCGCTGACCGCGGCGGCCGACGGGCGGGCGGGAAGGCGGCAGGAACCGTGCCCGGACCCGGGCCGGGACCGGCGGGCGGGTCAGGGGCGGCTGCGGTCGAGGATGCGGGCGGCGGCCGCGGCGGAGTCGACCAGGGGGTGCAGCGCCAGGGCGCGGACCGCGGCGGCCCGGGAGCCGGTGGTGGCGGCCTCGATCGTGGCGCGCTCGACCGCCTTGAGCGAGAGCATCAGGCCGGCCTGGTCCTCGCGCACCGGTCCGGCCGCCAGCGGCACCGCCCCGCCCGCGCCCACCGTGCACACCGTCTCGACCACGGCGTCGGCGTCCAGGAACGGCACGGCCGAGCGGTTGCGCACGTTCAGCACCAGCGTCGTGCGCTCGTCGTTGCGGATCGCCCGCATCAGCGCCATCGCGACCCGGTCGTAGCCGCCGCCCTCCAGGTCGGAGGCGTCCCGCTCCCAGGAGCCGGAGGCCGCCCGGGCCTCGGCCAGGTAGGTCTCCTCGCGCTCCAGCCGGGTGTGCTCCCACAGCTCGTACGCCTGGTCGGGGCGTTCGGCGGCGGCCGAGAAGAACGCCTCCTGCTGGTCGCGGAGGAACTCCCCGCGGGTGGTCTCGGAGGCCCTCACCGCGGCCAGCGCCTCGCGCCGGAAGTAGTAGTAGTGCAGGTACTCGTTGGGCAGCGCGCCCAGGACCCGCAGGAACCCGGCCCCGAAGAGCCTGCCCTCCTCGAACGAGGCCAGCGCCTCGTCGTCGGCCAGCAGCTCCGGGAGCCGGTCGCGGCCGTCGACCACCAGGCGGCGCAGCCAGCCCAGGTGGTTGAGCCCGACGTAGTCGTACATCGCCCGGTCCGGGTCCGCGCCCAGGGCGCGGGCGGCCCGCCGGCACAGGCCGACGGGGGAGTCGCAGATGCCGATCACCCGGTCGCCGAGCACCCGCGACATCGCCTCGGTGACCGTGCCCGCCGGGTTGGTGAAGTTGATGACCCACGCCTCGGGGGCCAGCGCCGCCACCCGCTCGGCGATCGCGGTCGCCACCGGCACGGTCCGCAGCCCGTACAGCACGCCGCCCGCGCCGACCGTCTCCTGGCCCAGCACGCCCTCGGCGAGGGGGGCGCGCTCGTCGCCAACCCGTCCGTCCGTCCCGCCCACCCGGATGGCGGAGAAGACGAAGTCCGCTCCGCGCAGCGCGTCGTCGAGGTCGACGGCGGCGCGGAAGGACACCGGCGCGGGCCCCGGGCGCGCCGCGGCGACCCGCTCCAGCACGGACAGGACCACCTTCAGCCGTGCCGGGTCGGTGTCGTGCAGGACCAGCTCCACCGGGGCCCCGTCGCGGCCCAGCACGGGGGCGTCCTCCAGCAGTGCCCGGTACACCAGCGGGACCCGGAAGCCCCCGCCGCCCAGTACGGTCAGCCTCATCTGCTTGCGCCCTCCAGCCGCCGCGGCCCGAACGGATCCGGTGCAACGTACCGCAGCGGGCGGCGGTCGGCACGGAGGGATCCGGTGGGTCGGGACGGCCCGCGCCGGAGGACTTGGAGGATGCTGGGCACATGACGGCAGGGCACACGGCGGACGGGCGCGCCGCGGACGGACGGGCCGCCGGCGGACAGGCCGCGGACGAGCGCACCGGGGGCGAGCGCACCGGGGAAGCACGGAGCGGGGGCGGTCGCGGCGCCGCGGGGACGGTCGCCGCGGGGACGGCCGGCGCGGGGACGGGCGGCGCGGGGACGGGCGGCGGCGCGGTGGTGGCGGCCGGTGCGGCCTCGGTCGGCGGCGCGGCCCGGGGCGTGGTGCTCGACCCGCTGGCGGCACTGCGCACGCCCGACGACCCGCCCTGCGACGTCTACCTGACCGGCACCGTCTTCCTCGACATCATCTTCACCGGCCTGGACAGCGCCCCTGTGTGCGGCACGGAGACCTGGGCGCGCGGGATGGGCTCGGGGCCGGGCGGCGTGGCCAACATGGCCACCGCCCTGAGCCGGCTGGGCCTGCGCACCTCCCTGGCGGCGGCGTTCGGCGACGACGTCTACGGCGACCACTGCTGGGACACCCTCTCGCTCGACGAGGGGATCGACCTGTCCCCGTCCCGCAAGATCGCCGGCTGGCACTCGCCGGTCACGGTCTCCATGGCCTACGACGGCGAGCGCACCATGGTCTCGCACGGCCACGACGCCCCGCCGCTGGCCTGCGCCGGGGCCCCGCCGACCCCGCCGCCGGCCAGGGCGTGCGTCGCCTCCCTGGTCCCGGGCCGCCGGGAGGAGTGGATCGCCCGGGCGCACGCGCAGGGCAGCCGGGTCTTCGCCGACGTCGGCTGGGACGAGAGCGGCCGCTGGGACCCGGCGGACCTGGCCGACCTGGAGCACTGCGAGGCGTTCCTGCCGAACGCCGCCGAGGCCGTGCGCTACACCCGCACCGACTCCCCGGAGGCCGCCGCCCGCGCCCTCGCCGAGCTGGTGCCGGTCGCCGTGGTGACGACGGGCCGGGCCGGTGCGGTGGCGGTCGACTCCTCCACCGGGGAGAGCGCCGCGGTGCCGGCCCTGGCGGTGGAGGCCCTGGACCCGACCGGCGCCGGGGACGTGTTCGTGGCCGGCTACACCACCGGGGCGCTGGCCGGGTGGCCGCTCGCGGACCGCCTCGCCTTCGCCAACCTCACCGCCGCCCTGTCGGTGCAGGAGTTCGGCGGCGCCCTGGCCGCGCCCGGCTGGGCGGAGATCGCGGCCTGGTGGAAGCACGTCAAGCAGTTCGACGACCAGGAGACCTCCACCGGCGCCGGCGACGTCCTGCGCCGCTACGCCTTCCTGGACGACCTGCTGCCGGGACGGTGCGGCCGGCGCACCCTGCGCCGCGCGGTGCCCACGATCGGCTTCGGCCGCCCCGCCCCCGGCGACTGACAGCATTCCGGCGGCCGGCGGCGCCCCGGCGGTTGACGGCCGCGGACGCCGCGGCCTCCCGCGCGCCCGCGGGAGCACGCGAAAGCGCCTGCGCGTGCGCCCGCGGGAGCACCCGTGCGGGTGCGTGCGCGGGCGTTCGTACGAAAACCCCTGGCACCCCCGGCGCCCTCCCGTCGTACCCTGGTGGTGAAGGCCCACGAGGCGTGTCCCACATACGAAAGCGGGATGAGAGCAGGCCCTAGAGCCGGCCCATGACTCAGACACCGACGCAACCGCAGGCACGTGCCCACTTCGTCGTCCCGGCCAAGCACCCGATGGTCAGCGTGCTGGGTTCCGGCGACGCCCTCCTGCGAGTCATCGAGAACGCGTTCCCGTCCACCGACATCCACGTCCGCGGGAACGAGATCAGTGCGACCGGCGACGCCGCCGAGGTCGCCCTCGTCCAGCGGCTCTTCGACGAGATGATGCTGGTCCTGCGCACCGGTCAGCCGATGACCGAGGACGCGGTCGAGCGCTCCATCGCCATGCTCCGCGGCACGGGGGAGGGCGGCGCCGAGAGCCCCGCCCAGGTGCTCACCCAGAACATCCTGTCCAACCGCGGCCGCACCATCCGTCCCAAGACTCTCAACCAGAAGCGCTACGTCGACGCCATCGACAAGCACACGGTCGTCTTCGGGATCGGCCCGGCCGGTACCGGCAAGACCTACCTGGCGATGGCCAAGGCCGTGCAGGCCCTGCAGTCCAAGCAGGTCACCCGGATCATCCTCACCCGGCCGGCGGTGGAGGCCGGCGAGCGGCTGGGCTTCCTGCCCGGCACGCTCTACGAGAAGATCGACCCGTACCTGCGGCCGCTGTACGACGCCCTGCACGACATGCTCGACCCCGACTCCATCCCGCGGCTGATGGCCGCCGGGACGATCGAGGTCGCCCCGCTGGCGTACATGCGCGGACGCACCCTCAACGACGCCTTCATCATCCTGGACGAGGCGCAGAACACGAACCCCGAGCAGATGAAGATGTTCCTGACCCGGCTCGGGTTCAACTCCAAGATCGTGATCACCGGAGACGTCACCCAGGTGGACCTCCCCGGCGGCACGAAGAGCGGCCTGCGCCAGGTCCAGGAGATCCTGGACGGTGTCGAGGACGTCCACTTCTCCCGCCTGACCAGCACCGACGTGGTCCGCCACAAGCTGGTCAGCCGGATCGTGGACGCCTACGACCGGTACGAGAACTGAACATCCGCATCCCCCGCGGGACCCGAGAACGACAGGGCAACGACAGCACGATGGCGATCGACGTCAACAACGAGTCCGGCTGGGACATCGACGAGGAAGCGGTGCTCGACGTGGCCCGCTACGCGCTCCAGCGGCTGCGCATCCACCCGCTCTCCGAGCTGTCGGTGATCGTCGTCGACACCGAGGCCATGGAGCAGCTGCACGTGCAGTGGATGGACGAGCCCGGCCCCACCGACGTCCTGTCCTTCCCGATGGACGAGCTGCGTCCGGGCAAGGAGGACGAGGAGCCGCCGCAGGGCCTGCTCGGCGACATCGTCCTGTGCCCGGAGGTGGCGAAGAAGCAGGGCGCCGACGCCGGGCACTCCATGGACGAGGAGCTGCAGTTGCTCACCGTCCACGGCGTCCTGCACGTCCTGGGCTACGACCACGAGGAGCCCGACGAGGAGCGCGAGATGTTCGGCCTGCAGAAGGCGATCCTGGACGGCTGGCGCGCCGAGCGCGGCGTCGAGGGTCCCTCTCCCGCCCCGACCACCCGCTGACCGCCGTGGAGTCCGGAAGTCCCGACTCGACCATGGTGGTCGCCGCCGTCCTGCTCGTCGTGGTGGGCTGGCTGGCGGCCTGCGCCGAGGCCGGCCTGGCCCGCGTCTCCACCTTCCGGGCGGAGGCGGCCGTCCGCGCCGGCCGGCGCGGCGCGGAGAAGCTGACGGCGGTCGCCGCCGACCCGACGCGCTACCTGAACGTGGCGCTGCTGGTGCGCGTCGCCTGCGAGATGGCCGCCGCCGCACTGGTGACGGTGGTGTGCGTGCACACCTTCGAGGAGACCTGGCAGATCCTGGCCGTCGCGATCGGCGTGATGGTGGTGGTCTCCTACGTCGCCCTCGGCGTCTCGCCGCGCACCATCGGCCGCCAGCACCCGCTGAACACCGCCACCGCCGCCGCCTATGTGCTGCTGCCGCTGGCCCGGATCATGGGCCCGGTGCCCCGGCTGCTGATCCTCCTCGGCAACGCGCTCACCCCCGGCAAGGGCTTCCGTCAGGGGCCGTTCGCCTCCGAGGCGGAGCTGCGGGCCATGGTGGACCTGGCCGAGTCGGAGTCGCTGATCGAGGACGAGGAGCGCCGCATGGTGCACTCGGTCTTCGAACTCGGCGACACCCTCGTGCGCGAGGTGATGGTGCCGCGCACCGACCTGGTCGTCATCGAGCGGTTCAAGACCATCCGGCAGGCGCTGACCCTGGCGCTGCGCAGCGGCTTCTCCCGCATCCCGGTCACCGGGGAGAACGAGGACGACATCGTCGGCGTCGTCTACCTCAAGGACCTGGCCCGCAAGGTGCACATCAACCGGGACCTGGAGAACGAGCTGGTCTCCACCGCCATGCGCCCGGCCACCTTCGTCCCCGACACCAAGAACGCCGGCGACCTGCTGCGCGAGATGCAGCGCGACCGCAACCACGTCGCGGTGGTCGTCGACGAGTACGGCGGCACGGCCGGTGTGGTGACCATCGAGGACATCCTGGAGGAGATCGTCGGCGAGATCACCGACGAGTACGACCGGGAGCTGCCGCCGGTGGAGCCCCTGGGCGACGGCACCTACCGGGTCACCGCCCGCCTGACGGTCGAGGACCTGGGCGAGCTGTACGGGCTGGACCTGGAGGACGAGGACGTCGAGACCGTCGGCGGCCTGCTCGCCAAGGCCCTGGGCAAGGTGCCGATCGAGGGCGCCACGGCAGTGGTGGAGGGCCTGCGGCTGACCGCCGAGTCGGTGGCCGGCCGGCGCAACCGGATCGGCACGGTCCTGGTCGAGCGGGCCGAGGCGGACGGCCGGGAGGAGCAGGACGAGCGGGACGGGCCGGACGGGCGGGACGGGAAGGGGCCGCGGGACGAGAAGGACGCGGAGGCCGCCCGGGACGAGGATCAGGGCCGCCGGGACGGGCGGGCCGGGGCCGAGGGGCCGCAGAACCCCGGAGCCGTCCCCGAACTCCGCGGGACCGCCGACCGCTGAGGCGCCCCGCTGCGCCGCACCCGGCGCCCTTCCGGTCTCCCGGCCGGGCGCTTCCCGGGACCGGGCAGCAGCCCGTACGAGCCGCCCCGGACCCCTCCGGGGCGGCTCGTCTACGCTGACGGTCATGAGCGACGAGACTGCCCTGGACCCCGAAGATCTGAAGATCATCACGCTGGCTCGCAGCGCCCGCGCCCGCAACGGCGTCCCGGAGGGCGCGGCCGTACGCGACGAGACCGGCCGCACCTACGTCGCCGGCACCGTCGACCTGCCCTCGCTGAAACTGAGCGCGCTGCAGACCGCGGTGGCGATGGCCGTCGCCAGCGGGGCCCGCGGCCTCGAGGCCGCAGCGGTGGTCGGCTCCGCCGAGGCCGTCGGCGAGGACGACCGCGCCGCGGTGCGCGACCTGGCCGGCGCCGGCACCCCGGTCCACCTCGCCGGACCCGACGGCGTGCTGCGCGCCACCGTCGCCGCAGGCTGAGCCGGACCCCTGCGGCCCGGCCCCGGAGATCCGGCCTCTGCGGCCCGGCCCCGGAAGGCCCGGCCCCGTGCGGGGCCCGCTCCGGGGGCCTGCGCGTGCCGTCCCGTGCCGTCCCGCACCGTCCCGGGCCGTTCCGGCCGGGACGGTGCGGGGGCCGGCCGAACATCGGGGACAATGGGCGCCATGAGCGTTCCTTCCTCCTCCTCCCCGACGCCGCACCGTTCCGGCTTCGCCTGCTTCGTCGGCCGCCCCAACGCCGGCAAGTCCACCCTCACGAACGCTCTGGTGGGCACGAAGGTGGCGATCACCTCGGGGCGTCCGCAGACCACCCGGCACACCGTGCGGGGCATCGTGCACCGCCCCGACGCACAGCTGGTGCTCGTCGACACGCCCGGCCTGCACAAGCCGCGCACCCTCCTCGGCGAGCGGCTCAACGACCTGGTCCGCTCCACCTGGGCCGAGGTCGACGTGATCGGGTTCTGCCTGCCCGCCGACCAGAAGATCGGCCCCGGCGACCGCTACATCGCCAAGGAGCTCGCCGAGGTCAAGCGCACCCCGAAGGTCGCGGTGGTCACCAAGACCGACCTCGCCGACCGGGACCGCCTCACCGAGCAGCTCATCGCGATCGACCGGCTCGGCAAGGAACTCGGCATCGAGTGGGCCGAGATCGTGCCGGTCTCCGCCGTCGCCGGCGACCAGGTCGGCCTCCTCGCCGACCTGCTGGTGCCGCTGCTCCCCGAGGGGCCGGCGCTCTACCCGGACGGCGACCTCACCGACGAGCCCGAGCAGATCATGGTCGCCGAGCTGATCCGCGAGGCGGCGCTGGAGGGCGTGCGCGACGAGCTGCCGCACTCGATCGCCGTCGTGGTCGAGGAGATGCTGCCCCGCGAGGGCCGGCCCGCCGACCGTCCGCTGCTGGACGTCCACGCCAACCTCTACATCGAGCGCCCCAGCCAGAAGGGCATCGTCATCGGCCCCAAGGGCGCCCGGTTGAAGGAGGTCGGCAGCAAGTCCCGCAAGCAGATCGAGGCGCTGCTGGGCACCCCGGTCTTCCTCGACCTGCACGTGAAGGTGGCCAAGGACTGGCAGCGCGACCCCAAGCAGCTGCGCAAGCTGGGCTTCTGATCCGCGGCCCCGGCCCCGGTGCCTGTGCCGCGCCGGGCGGTGCCGTTCCCTCAGTGGCCCTCGGCGAGCACCCGCTCCACCAGTTCGGCCTGCTCCTCGGTCAGGTACGGGTCCGCCCAGTGGGCGGTGCGGCCGCCCGCGCTGATCCCGTAGTGGAAGCCGTCCGGGACCCCGCCGCCGCTGCCCGGCGGCGGGGCGGCGGCGAGCGCCCGGTCGGCCAGCGCGTGCCACTCCGGCGCGTCGGGGCGTCCGTCGGTCTCCACCGCCGCCCGGCGGGTCCGTCCCGCGAACCCGCCGCTGCGGACCACCTCGATGCGCACCGCGCTCATCCCTCCGTCACGACACCGACCTGTGCCCACGCCTTGGAGACGGCCTGCGCCTCCGGTCCGTCCCCGCCGAACCGCTCCCGCGCCGCCCGGGCGGTCAGCGCGGCGAAGTCGGCGAAGCCGGCGTCCGGCCGCAGCCGTCCCCCGGCGAGCACGTCGTACCAGATCTGCCCGGCCCGCTCCCAGGCGTAACCGCCCAGTTCGGCGGCGACGAGGTGGAAGGCGCGGTTGGGGATGCCGGAGTTGATGTGGACCCCGCCGTTGTCGCTGCGGGTCTCCACGTAGTCGTCCATGGTGGCCGGCTGCGGGTCCTTGCCCAGCACGTCGTCGTCGTAGGCGGTGCCCGGGGCCCGCATGTCCCGCAGCGCCCGCCCCCGCACCCGGTCGGTCAGCAGGTCGGCGCCGATCAGCCAGTCGGCGTCGGCCGCGGTCTGCTCCAGGGCGTACTGCTTGACCAGCGAGCCGAAGACGTCGGCCATCGACTCGTTCAGCGCGCCGGACTGGCCGTGGTACTCCAGGGCCGCGGTGTACTGCACCACCCCGTGGGTCAGTTCGTGCCCGATGACGTCCAGGGAGAGGGTGAAGTCCTTGAACACCTCGCCGTCCCCGTCGCCGAAGACCATCCGCGAGCCGTCCCAGAAGGCGTTGTCGTAGCCGCGGCCGAAGTGCACGGTGGCGTCCAGCGGCAGCCCGCCGCCGTCGATCGAGTACCGGTCGAACTCCTCCAGGTAGAGGGAGAACGTCGCCCCGAGGCCGTCGTAGGCCCGGTTGACGGAGGCGTCGGCCACCGCCCCCTCGCCCTCCGCCCGCGCCCTGCGGCCCGGCAGGGCCTGGCGGTGCCCGGCGTCGTACACCGTGCGGCGCGGCCGGGGAGCGGGGGGCCGTTCGACGGCCCGGGGGAGGATCCGTGCCCGCTGCGCCGCGATGCGGGCGTTGCGCTGCAGGACGTCCGTGCCGGCCGTGCGGCGGGCCGCCTCGCGCAGCCGCGGGTCGTCGCTGCGGGCCAGCCGCTCCGTGATGTGGGGCGGAACGATGGTGCAGAACGGAAGTCGCGTGGTTTCCATGGCCGCAATGTGACAGAGGTCATGGCGGGGTGTCCGGGATTGCTGCGATGATTACTGAAAAAGGGTGCAAACCGCCCTTTGCGGTGGACTGCTGTATCAGCGCACCGTCTTGCATGGTGGAATCCGCCCGGCCGTTGATGCGCGCGGCGGACGGGTTGGGCTAGCGTGTTTCCCATCATGCGATTCGGGCTGCTCCTCCTTAGCCGCCGCGGCGAGGGCCTGCACTTCTAGGCCGACCCCCTCCCCGCGGAGTCTGGTGCTGCAGTGATCACGCCGTCGTCGGCCGTTCCGAGCCCCCGCGACAGGAGCCCCTCGCAGATGTCCTCCCACGCCACCGCCGGTGCCGCAGGCAGCCCCACCCCGATCACCGCGGCCACCGTCGCGCAGCGCCCCTCGGGGATGCCGGTCCACAAGTACGCGCCGTTCCAGACCGTGGAGCTGCCCGACCGGACCTGGCCGAACAAGCGGATCACCAAGGCCCCCCGCTGGCTGTCCACCGACCTGCGCGACGGCAACCAGGCCCTGATCGACCCGATGTCCCCGGCCCGCAAGCGCGCCATGTTCGACCTGCTGGTACGGCTGGGCTACAAGGAGATCGAGGTCGGCTTCCCCTCCTCGGGCGCCACCGACTTCGACTTCGTGCGCTCCATCGTCGAGGAGGGCGCGATCCCCGAGGACGTGACGATCTCGGTGCTGACCCAGGCGCGCGAGGAGCTGATCGAGCGCACCGTGGAGTCCCTGAAGGGCGCCCCCCGGGCCACCGTCCACCTGTACAACGCCACGGCCCCGGTCTTCCGCCGGGTGGTCTTCCGCGGCAGCAAGGACGACGTCAAGGCCATCGCCGTCGACGGCACCCGGCTGGTCATGGAGTACGCGGAGAAGATCCTGGGCGGCGAAACCGTCTTCGGCTACCAGTACAGCCCGGAGATCTTCGTCGACACCGAGCCGGAGTTCGCCCTGGAGGTGTGCGAGGCGGTCATGGACGTCTGGCAGCCCGAGGCCGGCCGCGAGATCATCCTGAACCTGCCCTCCACCGTCGAGCGCTCCACCCCCAACCTGTACGCCGACCAGATCGAGTGGATGTCGCGCAACGTCTCGCGCCGCGAGTTCGTGTGCATCTCCGCCCACCCGCACAACGACCGCGGCACCGGCGTCGCCTCCGCCGAACTGGCGGTCATGGCCGGCGCGGACCGCGTCGAGGGCTGCCTGTTCGGCCAGGGCGAGCGCACCGGCAACCTGGACCTGGTCAACGTCGGGATGAACCTGTTCTCCCAGGGCGTCGACCCGCAGATCGACTTCTCCGACATCGACGAGATCCGCCGCACCTACGAGTACTGCAACCAGATGCCGGTGCCCGAGCGCCACCCCTACGCCGGCGACCTGGTCTACACGTCCTTCTCCGGCTCCCACCAGGACGCCATCAAGAAGGGCTTCGAGGCCATGGAGGCCGAGGCGAGGGCCAAGGGCGTCACGGTCGACGAACTGACCTGGGCCGTCCCCTACCTGCCCATCGACCCCAAGGACGTCGGCCGCTCCTACGAGGCCGTCATCCGGGTCAACAGCCAGTCCGGCAAGGGCGGCATCGCCTACGTCCTGAAGAACGACCACAACCTGGACCTGCCGCGCCGGATGCAGATCGAGTTCTCGAAGATCATCCAGGCGAAGACCGACAGCGAGGGCGGCGAGATCACCCCGGCGCAGATCTGGTCCGTCTTCGAGGACGAGTACCTGCCCACCCCCGGCAGCGCCTGGGGCCGTATCGCCCTGCGCAGCGCCCAGAAGCTGACCACCGACGACGGCCGCGACGCGCTGAGCGTCGAGGCCGTCGTGGACGGCGCCGACACCGTGCTGACCGGCCACGGCAACGGCCCCATCGCCGCCTTCATCGACGCCCTGGCCTCCATCGACGTGGACGTGCGGGTGCTGGACTACAGCGAGCAGTCCCTGAGCGAGGGTGCCACCGCGCAGGCCGCCGCGTACGTCGAGTGCGCGGTCGGCGGCAAGGTCCTGTGGGGCGTGGGGACGGACACCAACACCGTCCGCGCCTCCCTGAAGGCGATCGTCTCCGCCGTCAACCGGGCGGAGCGGGGCTGACCGTCCGGGGCCGGCCGCGCGGCCGGCCCCGGGGCGGCACGGCGGGACCGGGAACGGCCCCGGACCCGGGCGCGGACCCGGCTCCGGGGCCGTTCCCGGGGCCCTCGGCCCGCGGTGTGTTTTCGGCTGACTTCGGGCGGGGTACTGACGTCGCATCACGACTGTGGTTAACATCACGTTCACATGCCGGGACAGGCGCTCGACGAGGAGGCCGGAGGTACTGGCTGTGCTGCGGATCTTGGGCCTGTGCGTATGGGGCGTGCGGACGGTCTGGCACACCGAGTCCGACGGGGTCTTCTTCTGCCCCGACTGCGGCGGCGACCGCAGCTACCGGCGGCGCACCGGCCGCAGGCTGCTGACCGTCATGGGCCTGCCGGTCGCCCCCCGCGGGCAGGCGGGGCCGGTCGTGGAGTGCTCGGCCTGCCACGGCCGCCACGGCACCGAGGCCCTGGAGCACCCCACCAGCGCCCGCCTGACCGCCATGCTCCGCGACGCCGCCCACGCGGTGGCCCTGGCCGTCCTCGTCGCCGGCGGGCCGGACAGCCGCCGGGCGCGCCGCGCCGCCGCCGAGGCGGTCCGCGAGGCCGGGTTCCCCGACTGCACGGAGGAGGAGCTGAGGGCCCTGCTCGCCGTGCGGTGCCCGGACGGGACCCCGGCCGACGACTGCGGGAACAGGCTGGCCGAGCAACTGCGCGACGCCCTCGGGCCGCTCGCCGGCCACCTCGCCCTCCAGGGCTGCGAGCACCTCCTCGTCCAGGGGGCCCGCATCGCCCTGTCCGACGGCCCCTACCTGCCGGCCGAACGCGAGGCCCTGGCCGCCGTCGGCCGCTGCCTGATGATGTCCCCCGAGCACACCGACAGCACCCTCGAGGCCGTCGCCCGCACGCCTTCCTGAACCGCCGGGCCGGTGCGCCCGGGGCGGCGCCCGGCGGGCCCGGCGGCTGCGGGACAATGGGTCCATGAGTCTGTTCCGCGACGACGGCATCGTGCTGCGCACCCAGAAGCTCGGTGAGGCGGACCGGATCATCACCCTGCTGACCCGCCGCAACGGCCGGGTGCGGGCCGTCGCGCGCGGGGTGCGGCGCACCAAGTCCAAGTTCGGCGCCCGGCTGGAGCCCTTCTCCCACGTGGACGTGCAGTTCTTCGCCCGCGGCGGCGAACTGGTCGGCCGCGGGCTGCCGCTGTGCACGCAGGTGGAGACGATCGCCCCCTACGGCGGCGGCATCGTCACCGACTACGGCCGCTACACCGCCGGCACCGCGATGCTTGAGACCGCCGAGCGCTTCACCGACCACGAGGGCGAGCCGGCCGTCCAGCAGTACCTGCTGCTCGTCGGCGGCCTGCGCACCCTGGCCTCCGGCGCCCACGCGCCCCACCTGGTCATGGACGCCTTCCTGCTGCGCTCCCTCGCGGTCAACGGCTACGCGCCCAGCTTCGACGCCTGCGCCAAGTGCGGAATGCCCGGCCCGAACCGTTTCTTCTCGGTGGCCGCCGGCGGCTCGGTGTGCGGGGAGTGCCGTCCGGCGGGAAGCGTCGTACCCTCTCCGGAGTCCCTGGAACTCCTCGGAGCCCTGCTCACGGGGGACTGGGAGACGGCGGACGCGTGCGAGGCGCGCTTCTGCCGGGAGGGCAGCGGCCTGGTGGCCGCCTATCTGCAGTGGCACCTGGAGCGGGGCCTCCGCTCGCTGAGATACGTGGAGAAATAAGCGCATGGCCATGGCACGTCGCGGGTTCCTGGGTCGGCAGCGTCGGGAGTACCGGGCCCCCGACCCGCACCCCTCCGGCGCCCGGCCGCCCGAGATCCCCTCCGACCTGGTGCCCAAGCACGTGGCGGTCGTCATGGACGGCAACGGCCGCTGGGCCAAGGAGCGCGGCCTGCCGCGCACCGAGGGCCACAAGGTCGGCGAGGGCGTCGTCATGGACGTCCTCAAGGGCTGCCTCGAACTCGGCGTGAAGAACCTGTCGCTGTACGCCTTCTCCACCGAGAACTGGAAGCGCTCGCCCGACGAGGTCCGCTTCCTGATGAACTTCAACCGGGACGTCATCGCGCGCCGCCGCGAGGAGATGCACGAGCTGGGCATCCGCGTCCGCTGGGCCGGCCGGATGCCCAAGCTGTGGAAGAGCGTCGTCCAGGAGCTGCAGATAGCGGAGGAGCGCACCCGCGACAACGACGCCATGACGCTGTACTTCTGCGTCAACTACGGCGGCCGCGCCGAGATCGCCGACGCCGCCGCCGCCCTGGCCGCCGACGTCAGGGCCGGGAAGCTGGACCCGTCCAAGGTCAACGAGAAGACCCTGGCCAAGTACATGTACCACCCGGACATGCCGGACGTGGACCTGTTCCTGCGCCCCTCCGGCGAGCAGCGCACCTCCAACTTCCTCATCTGGCAGTCCGCCTACGCCGAACTGGTCTTCCAGGACGTGCTGTGGCCGGACTTCGACCGCCGCGACCTGTGGCGCGCCTGCCTGGAGTACGCCCAGCGCGACCGCCGCTTCGGCGGCGCCCAGCCCAACGAGGCCCCCGCCGCCCCCGCCGCCCCCGCCGCCCCCGGCGAGGAACCGACCGGAGTCTGACGGCGCCGCGGGCCCCCGCCGCCGGGCAGGGCCCCGGACGAGGCCCGCAGGGCCCCCGCCGGCGGCGTGTGGTGAACTTTCCCGGTTGTACCGCCCGCCCGCGCGCGGGAACGCACGGCAGAACCGGAGAGAGGGAATGACGGAGACCGACGGGCTGCTCGCCGACCGGCGCGCGGACGACGCGCCGCGGACGTTCGACGGGGCCGCCGGCGGCGACCCGGCCGCAGCGCCGCCCGCGGTGCTGCGGATCGCCGGGACGGCGGTGCCGCGGCAGGTCGGCCCGTACTTCACGAGCGACCCGGCCGACCCGGTCGAGCTGCACCGGTACGCGCAGGCGGCCGGACTGGCCGTCCTGGGGGACACCGCGCGGCGGCACTGGGCCCGCCTGGGCTCGGACAGCGGCTACGAGATCTGCGCGGACCCGGACGGCGTCGTGCGGGCGGTCCTCCTGGACTGGGACGAGCCGCTGCGCTTCGTCAACACCACCCCCGAGGCGTTCGCGGACGGCCTGCGGGCGCTGGACGAGGCACTGGCCGGGTTCGCGGCGGCGAAGGACGGGACGGAGGCGACCACGGCCTTCCGGCGGCTGAAGGAGCGGCTCGCGCAGGCCGACCCGCAGGCGCTCGCGGACCCGGAGAGCTGGTGGCCGCTGGTGCTGGACGACATCCGGCACACCTCGGGCACCGAGTGGTACGCCGCCGTCGAGTACCGGGACGCCTCCGGGAAGCTGACGATCGTCACCGCCTCCGGGGGGATCTGCCTGCACCCGGAGGAGCGGCTGTGGGCCGAGCTGCACGCCGCGGGCGTCGAGCCCGAGCAGGTCACCCGCATCCACACCGACCTGGAGGTGTGCTTCATGCCGGGCCACTACTGCTCGATGTGGATGGCGCAGCTCTTCCCCGACGCCGAACTCACCCACGGCATCCCCTACGGCGAGACGGCCGAGTCCCGTGCCGAGGGGCTGCGCCTGCTGCGCGAGAGGACCGCCCGGCAGAGCCGGGACTGACGGGCGCGGTCGGGGGACCGGGGCGGGGCGTTCGGGCCGGTCCTCGGGGACGGGGGTGGGTGGCGGCGGTACCCTCGTGGCTGCGAAGCCCACCCGAAAGGATCAACGCCATGCCCGGGCCCCAGTCCGTGGACCGCGCGCTGGTCCTGCTGGACGCGGTGGCCGACGCGCCGGGACCGCTGAGCGCGAAGGCGCTCGCGCGGCGCGCGGGGTGTTCGCTGTCGACCGTGTACCACCTGCTGGGCCCCCTGACGGCGCGCGGGTACCTGATGCGGGGCCCGGAAGGATACGCTCCCGGGCCCCGCATCCCCTCCCTGCACCGGTCCTTCCAGCGGCACACGGGCGCCGGGACGGCGGTCGCCGCGCTGCTGCGGCACGTGCGGCGGGCCACCGGCGCCGAGGCGTACTTCACCGAGTACCGCGGCGGACGCATCACCGTCGTCGACACCACCGCGCCCCTCACCGACACCCGGCACCCTTTCGCCCCAGGACCCGAGACCCGGGCGCACGCCACCGCCCACGGCAAGGCCCTGCTCGCCCCGCTGCCCCGGGCCGCACGGCGGCGCTACCTCGCCGACCACGGGATGGCACGCCTCACCGAACGCACGATCACCGACGAGGAACGCTTCGAGGCGGAGCTCGCGGGCGTCCGGGACCGGGGCATCGCGGTCTCCGTCGGCGAGGCGGACCCGGCCTACACCTGTCTCGCCGTCCCGCTGTCCGGCCGTCCCGACCGCGCCCTGTCCGTCTCGCTCCCCGTCGAGGACTTCCGGCGACGCCGGGGCGAGGTCGGCTCCCTCCTCGCAATGGCCGCGGCCGCGTTTCCGGCAGCGTCGGAATGAACCCGCCCGCGGCTGGCCGCAGGCTGCCGGACACTGCATCGTGAAGCCATGATTTTCATCGCCGTACGCTTCACCGTCCGCCCGGAGCACACCGACGAGTGGCTGTCCCTCGTGGGCCCCTTCACCGAGGCCACCCGCGCCGAGCCGGGCAACCTCTTCTTCGACTGGTCCCGCGACGTCGACGACCCGAACAGGTTCACGCTGCTGGAGGCGTTCGAGGACGACGCCGCGGGAGCGGCCCACGTGCAGTCCGACCACTTCGCGGCAGGGCTGGCCGCGATGGCCACCGCCATCGCCGAGACGCCCGAGATCATCAATGTGAACGTTCCCGACCAGCACGGGTGGGGCCCCATGACCGAGCTCGCCCCGCAGGAGTAGTCCGGATCGTCGCCGCCGCGTCTTCGCGCCCGCGCCCTGCGCGCCGGCGGAGGCGGGAGCACCGGCCCGGTCCCGGACGGGGGCGCGCCGGTCCTCGGCCTCGGCGGACACGGCCCGCCCCCGGCCCGGGGCAGTGGTGTGCAGCTGTGCCGGGGCGCGGGCGGCGGTTCAGGCGCCGGCGCCCGAACCGGCCTCGACGGCCCCGGCCGCCTCGGCCTCGGCGCAGGTGGCGCAGGTGCCGAAGATCTCGACGGTGTGGGCGACGTCGACGAAGCCGTGGTCGGCGGCGACCGCCTCGGCCCAGCGCTCGACGGCGGGGCCCTCGACCTCGACGGCCCGGCCGCAGCGCCGGCACACCAGGTGGTGGTGGTGCCCGCTGCTGCAGCGGCGGTAGACGGCCTCGCCCTCGTCGGTGCGCAGCACGTCCACCTCGCCGGCGTCGGCGAGGGACTGCAGGGTGCGGTAGACGGTCGTCAGACCGACAGAGTCACCGCGGTGCTTGAGCAGGTCGTGCAGTTCCTGGGCGCTGCGGAACTCGTCGACCTCCTCCAGGGCGCTCGCCACGGCGGCGCGCTGCCGGGTGGATCGCCCGCGAACCGGCGGCTTGGCGGTGGTCACCGTTGGTCCTCCTCGTCGGTGGTGCCGTCGTCCCCCCTTCTCGGGGCGGGATCCTTCGGCAGGGTCCCGCCATTGTGCCAGTCGTGGCGGCCGGTCCTTCGCGTCCGTGCCGACGACCCGGCCGGGGCGTCGGCACGGACGCCGGTCAGACCTTCACGTCGTCCCCGGGGGCCCGGGTGCCGGAGGCGCCGGACGCGCACGCCTCCTCCGCGCGGGCCGCACCGCGGGCCCTGCGCCGGGCCAGGGGCGCGGCGAACGCGGCCACCAGGCCGAAGACCGCGATGGCCAGGACGACGATGCTGGCTCCGGGCGGCACGTCCGCGTAGTAGGAGCCGACGGTGCCGCCGAGGGCGACGGCGGTGCCGATGCCGACGGCCGACGCCAGGGTCGCGGAGAACGCCCGGGTGAACTGCTGGGCGGCGGCGACCGGCACCACCATCAGTGCGCTGACCAGCAGCAGGCCGACGACCCGCATGGCCACGGTGACGGTGACGGCGGCGGTGACCGCCAGCAGCAGGTTGAGCAGGCGCACCGGCAGCCCGGTGACCTTGGCGAACTCCTCGTCCTGGCAGACGGCGAACAGCTGGCGGCGCAGTCCGAAGGCCACCGCGAGGACGAAGACCGACAGCACGCAGATGGCGGCGACGTCCTCGGCGGCGACGGTGGTGATCGACCCGAACAGGTAGGTCGTCAGGTTGGCGGTGGAGCCGCCGGGCGCCAGGTTGATGATCATCACGCCGCCGGCCATGCCGCCGTAGAAGAGCAGGGCGAGGGCGATGTCGCCCTGGGCCTTGCCGCGGGAGCGGATGTACTCCATGGCCACCGCGCCGGCCGCCGAGACGAGCACGGCCGTCCACACCGGGTTGGTGCCGGTCAGGAAGCCGAGGGCGACGCCGGTCAGCGCGACGTGCCCGATGCCGTCGCCCATGATCGCCTGGCGGCGCTGGACGAGGTAGGTGCCCACGGCCGGCGCGGTGATGCCGACCAGGACGGCGGCGAGCAGGGCGCGCTGCATGAACGCGTAGTCGAGGAGGTTCACGTGAGCAGTCCCGTCCGGATCGTCTCGGCGTCGGCGCCGGTGTGCGGGTGGACGTGGTCGTGACCGGGCAGGGCGTGCTGGCCGGTGGCCGGCGGCGGGGGGCCGTCGTGCACGACGCAGCCGTCGCGCAGCACCACGGCGCGGTCGATCAGCGGCTCCAGCGCGCCGAGCTCGTGCAGGACCAGCAGCACGGTGGTGCCCGCGGCGACCTGCTCGCGCAGGGTGCCGGCCAGCACCTCCTGGCTGGCCAGGTCGACGCCGGCCATCGGCTCGTCCATGATCAGCAGCTCGGGGGCGGAGGCCAGCGCGCGGGCGATCAGCACGCGCTGGTGCTGGCCGCCGGAGAGCACCTCGACCGGGTCGCCGGCCCGCCCGGCCATGCCGACCAGTTCCAGGGCCCGCGTCACGGCGGCGCGGTCGGCCTTCCGCAGCGGGCCGATCCGGTTGCGGGACAGGCGTCCGGCGGAGACGACCTCGCGCACGGTGGCCGGGACGCCGCCGGAGGCGGTGGTGCGCTGGGGGACGTAGCCGACCCTCCGCCACTCGCGGAAGCGCCGCAGCGGGGTGCCGAACAGCTCCAGGTCGCCGTCGGTGAGCGGCACCTGGCCGACGACCGCGCGCACGGTCGTGGACTTTCCGGAGCCGTTGGCGCCGAGCAGGGCGACGACCTCCCCGCGCCGCACGGTCAGGTCCACGCCGCGCAGCACGCGGCGCCCGCCCAGCACGGCGGTGCCGCCGCGCAGGGATATGACGGGTTCGGCCGCGGTGCCTGCCGCGGGTGATCGGTCCATGGTCACGCCTCCGGGGCTGGTGCGCTGGGGGTCACTTGCTGCCGAGGGCCTTCTTCAGGGCCGCGAGGTTGCTCTCCATGACCTCGAAGTAGTCGTTGCCCTTCGAGGCGCCGGTGATGCCCTCGAGGGGGTCGAGGACGTCGGTCCTCAGCCCGAGGTCGTCGGCGAGGGCCTTCGCGGTCCGGTCGCTGGCGAGCGTCTCGAAGAAGATCGTGGAGACATTGTCCTCCTTCGCGTGCTCGTGCAGTTCCTTCATGCGGGCGGCGCTGGGCTCGCTCTCGGGGTCGAGGGCGATGGCCTCCTGGTCCAGGCCGTAGCGCTCGGCGAGGTAGCCGAAGGCCGCGTGGGCGGTGATGAAGGTGTCGGTGGAACGGTTCTTCAGCCCGTTCTCGAAGTCGGCGTCCAGCCCCTTCAGCTTGGCGACCAGGGCGTCGGTGTTCTTCGCGTAGGCCCCGGCGTGCTCGGGGTCGGCCTCGGCGAGGGCCTTGCCCACGCCCTCGGCGACCTCGGCGTACTTGACCGGGTCGAGCCAGACGTGGGGGTCGGGGGCCCCCTCCTCGCCGTGCTCCTCCCCGGCGTGCTCGCCGTCGGCTTCCTCGCCGTGGTTGTGGCCGTCGCCGCCGGTGCCGTGGCTCTCCAGCTCGGTCAGCGTGGCGGCGTCGACGGTGGCCGCGGCCCCGGACTGCTCGACGGCCTCGTCGACCGCGGGCTGCAGGCCCTTGAGGTAGACGACCAGGTCGGCCTCGGAGAGGGCCGCCACCTGCTGGGGCTTGAGCTCGAGGTCGTGCGGCTCGACGCCCGGCGCGGTCAGCGCGGTGACCTTCACGTGCTTCCCGCCGATCTCCTCGGCGAGGAACTGCACGGGGTAGAAGGACGCCACGACGTCCACCCGGCCGTCGCCGCCCCCTCCCTGCGCCGAGCCGGAGGAGGAGCAGCCGGTGACGGCAGTCAGACCGACGGCGGCGAGTCCGGCGAGTGCGGCGGGGAGGAGGCGGCGACGACGTATGTTCATGACTCTCATTTTCAACAAAACTGGAAACGATTGTCAATTGGCCTCCCAACTGCACCGACCGGGAGGGGGATTTGCTGGCCGGGCGGGGCACGCCGGTAACCTGAGGTATTCGCTCGGCCGCAGCGGCTCGGCCGCGTGCACCGGCGAGTGACTCGACCGCCTCCGTCGTAATGAAGAGAGCACCGTGGCCGCCGACAAGATCGACACCATCGTCAGCCTGAGCAAGCGCCGTGGCTTCGTCTACCCCTGCAGCGAGATCTACGGCGGTCAGCGTGCCGCCTGGGACTACGGGCCGCTGGGTGTGGAGCTCAAGGAGAACATCAAGCGCCAGTGGTGGCGCTACATGGTCACCTCCCGCGAGGACGTCGTCGGTCTCGACTCGTCGGTGATCCTGGCCCCCGAGGTCTGGGTCGCCTCGGGCCACGTCGCGACCTTCAGCGACCCGCTCACCGAGTGCACCGCCTGCCACAAGCGCTTCCGCGCCGACCACCTGGAAGAGGCGTACGAGGCCAAGCACGGCCGCCTCCCCGAGAACGGCCTGGCCGACGTCAACTGCCCCAACTGCGGCAACAAGGGCCAGTTCACCGAGCCCAAGCAGTTCTCCGGCCTGCTCTCCACCCACCTCGGCCCGACCCAGGACAGCGGCTCCGTCGCCTACCTGCGGCCCGAGACCGCCCAGGGCATCTTCACCAACTTCGCCCAGGTGCAGCAGACCTCGCGCAAGAAGCCGCCGTTCGGCATCGCCCAGATGGGCAAGTCCTTCCGCAACGAGATCACCCCCGGCAACTTCATCTTCCGCACCCGCGAGTTCGAGCAGATGGAGATGGAGTTCTTCGTCAAGCCGGGCGAGGACGAGAAGTGGCAGGAGTACTGGATGGAGCAGCGCTGGAACTGGTACACCGGCCTCGGCATGCGCGAGGAGAACATGCGGTGGTACGAGCACCCGCAGGAGAAGCTCTCCCACTACTCCAAGCGCACCGCCGACATCGAGTACCGCTTCCAGTTCGGCGGCAGCGAGTGGGGTGAGCTGGAGGGCGTCGCCAACCGCACCGACTACGACCTCGGCGCCCACGCCAAGGCATCCGGCCAGGACCTGTCGTACTTCGACCAGGAGGCCGGCGAGCGCTGGACGCCGTACGTCATCGAGCCCGCGGCCGGCGTCGGCCGCACGATGCTGGCGTTCATGCTCGACGCCTACACCGAGGACGAGGCCCCCAACGCCAAGGGCGTCATGGAGAAGCGCATCGTGATGCGCCTCGACCCGCGCCTGTCCCCGGTCAAGGTCGCCGTGCTCCCGCTCTCGCGCAACCCCGCCCTCTCCCCGAAGGCCAAGGGGCTCGCCGCCGACCTGCGCCAGAACTGGAACGTCGAGTTCGACGACGCCGGCGCCATCGGCCGCCGCTACCGCCGCCAGGACGAGATCGGCACCCCGTTCTGCGTGACCGTCGACTTCGACACCCTCGAGGACAACGCGGTCACCGTGCGCGAGCGCGACACCATGAAGCAGGAGCGGGTCTCCCTGGACCAGGTCCAGGCGTACCTCGGCAGCCGCCTCCTCGGCTGCTGACGCCACCGCGTCACCCCGCGACGGCCCGCGTCACCCCGCGACGGCCACCGCGGCCCCGACGGGCCCCGGCTCCCCGAGCCGGGGCCCGTCCCGTTCCCGCGCCGCCTGCGGCCGTGCGCGGCGGCCGGCCCTCCGGGGCGGTCGGGGGCCGCGGCCCGGATGGGGGACAATGGGAGGCCGCCCCAGCAGCCGAGCCACGAGGACGCACCCCGCCATGACCGCTGACGCCGCACCCCTGCAGATCGGCCCGCACACCGTGTGGCCGCCGGTGGTGCTGGCGCCGATGGCCGGGATCACCAACGCCCCCTTCCGCACCCTGTGCCGGGAGTTCAGCGGCGGCAAGGGGCTGTTCGTCAGCGAGATGATCACCACCCGCGCGCTCGTCGAGCGGGACGCCAAGACGATGCGGCTGGTCCACTTCGACGCCTCCGAGAAGCCGCGCTCGATCCAGCTCTACGGGGTCGACCCGGCCACCGTCGGCAGGGCCGTGCGGATGATCGTCGAGGAGGACCTGGCCGACCACGTCGACCTCAACTTCGGCTGCCCCGTCCCCAAGGTCACCCGCAAGGGCGGCGGGTCCGCGCTGCCCTACAAGCGCAACCTGCTGCGCTCCATCCTGCGCGAGGCGGTCGGCAACGCCGGATCCCTCCCGGTCACCGTCAAGATGCGCAAGGGCATCGACGACGACCACCTCACCTACCTCGACGCCGGCCGGATCGCCGTGGAGGAGGGCGTCAGCGCGATCGCCCTGCACGGCCGCACCGCGGCCCAGCACTACGGCGGCACCGCCGACTGGGAGGCGATCGCCCGCCTGAAGGAGGCGGTCACCGAGATCCCGGTGCTCGGCAACGGCGACATCTGGTGCGCCGAGGACGCGGTGCGCATGATGCGCACCACCGGCGCCGACGGCGTGGTCGTCGGCCGCGGCTGCCTGGGCCGCCCCTGGCTCTTCGGCGACCTGGTGAACGCCTTCGAGGGCCGGGGCGGCTCCGCCCGCCCCACGCTGGGCGAGGTCGCGAAGGTCATGCGCCGCCACGCGCAGCTGCTGGGCGAGTGGCTGGAGGACGAGGAGCGCGGCGTGATCGACTTCCGCAAGCACGTCGCCTGGTACACCAAGGGGTTCTCGGTCGGCTCGCAGCTGCGCCGGGACCTGGCCATGGCATCCTCGCTCGCCGAGCTGGACGGGCTGCTGGCCGGCGCCGACCCCGGCCAGCAGTGGCCGGCCGGCGCGGAGGGACCGCGCGGACGCACCGCCGGCGCCAAGCGGGTCGTCCTGCCGGACGGCTGGCTCGACGACCCCTACGACTGCGCGGCCGTCGGCGCCGAGGCCGAGCTCGACACCTCCGGCGGCTGACCGGCCGGCGCCGGCCGCAGCCGGGCCCCGCCTCCCGGGCAGGGCCCCGCCGGACGGGTGCCGGTCAGCGGCGGGCCGCCGATGCCTCCGCCGCGATTACCGCCGGGGCCGCCGCGGAGGCGGTCCGCGGCGCGGGGACGGACAGCCCGGGCGCGCCGCCCGGCGTGCCGAGCGGGAAGTGGTCGTCGGGACCGTCCAGCAGGTCGACGGTCAGGGCCGCCGTCCAGCTGAACGAGCGGGCGCCGCAGGCCCGGCCGGTGAACGGGTCGACGTACTCGGCGAAGCCGGAGGCGCCCGCCGCGGCGAACAGCCCGCTCCGCAGCGCGTCGGCCTGCTCGGTGGCACCGTGCAGGCGCAGGCCGCGCTCGATCAGCCAGTTGGTGTTGAACCACGCCGGGCCGCGCCAGTAGCGGGAGGGGTGGAAGGACTCGCCGTGCAGGTCGTAGCTGGGCACCATCGCCAGCCGGCCGAGGGCGAAGCGCTCGCCGTGCGCGGTGGCGACCATCGCCGCCACGACGTGCCCCGGCAGGCCGGGCACGATCAGCGGCACCAGGCCGGCCACGCTGCGCTCGCGGATCAGCGTGCCGCCCTCGCCGTCGCGGACGTCCCGGCACAGGAACATCCCCGACTCCGCGTCCCACAGCCGCTCCACGAGGGCGGCCGTCAGACGGGCGGCGTGCCGCTCGTGGGCGTCCGCGTCCGCGCCCGTCTCGCGGGCGATCCGGGCCAGGGCGAGCTCGGAGACGATCAGCAGCGCGTTCAGGCACGGGTCCTCGACGGCGAACCGGTGCGGGGCGTCGGTATCGCTGTAGCCGTGGTCGCGGTAGTCGGCGGCCAGCCGCACGTAGCGGCCGTAGTCGAGGTCGGTGGGCCGGTGGTCGGCCGCGCCGTGGGCGAGGTCCGCGCGGCGGAAGGCGCGCGGGTCCACGGGCTCGATCCGGTCCAGCGGGCCGTCCCAGCAGGGGCTGTTGTCCATGCCGGACTCCCACGGATGGACCACCGAGGCCAGTCCGGCCCCGCCCAGGTCCCGGGCGGTCGTCAGGTAGCGGTGCCAGGCGGCCAGCCGCGGGTAGACCCGGGCCAGGAAGCCGCTGCGGGCCGAGCCCGCGGGGTCGGCCTCGTGGACCAGCCACGCGGCCAGCGCGTGCACCGGCGGCTGGACGATCCCGGAGGTCTCCGTCCGGGCGGGTGAGCCCGCCCCGGTGGCGGCGCCGCCGGAGCGCCAGAAGTCGGGCCCGGGGAAGTACGAGCCGAGCGGCACGGACGGGTTGAAGACGATGTGCGGGACGCGCCCGTCGAGCCACTGTGCGGCCAGCAGCGTCTCCAGCTCGCCGCGCGCCCGCCCGGGGGAGAAGTGCCGCAGGCCGATCGCCACGAACGCCGAGTCCCAGCTCCACTGGTGCGGGTACAGGGTGCGGGACGGGACGGTGGAGGCGCCGGTCCAGTTCCCCAGCAGCACCTGCTGCGCGCCGTGCCGCAGCGCCCTGCCCGCGCCGTCGGGGGAGAGGCGTGGAGAGGGGAGTGCGCCCGGTGCCGGGTGGGGAGCGGTATGAGGGGGACGCTGTCCACGGATTCTCCACGCAGGGTGACCGAACAGGTACAGGGCTCGGACGAGCCCTGCCTGTTGCCGAAGTTAATACGAAGACAACAATTGTCAACAAGCGGGGACGGCGTTGTGATCCATGTCAAAAGACGCAGATCGGCCGGGTGTGGTTCGTGCGCAGATGCTCTTTTCTCCCCTTCCGCCCCCTGAGGGCGGTCGCGGCGGTGGCGGCCGCCGTACTGGCCGCCGGACCGGCCGCCGGCTGCGCCGACCGCGGCGCCGACCGCTCCGACGGCCGGATCACGGTCTGGAGCCTGGAGAACCTCCCCCCGCGCATGGAGGCCGCCCGGCGGATCGCCGACGACTTCGAGGAGGAGTCCGGGATCGAGGTCGAGCTGGTCGGGGTCGCCGAGGCGCAGCTGCCGCAGATGGTGATGTCCGCCGCCGCGGCCGGCCGGCTGCCGGACGTCATCGGCGCCGTGCCGCTGGCCCAGGTCTGGCAGATGCACGGCAACGGGCTGCTGGACACCCGCACCGCGGGCGGGATCGTCGAGGAGCTCGGCCCGGAGACGTTCGACCGGAACGCGCTGGCGCTCGCCTCGGACGGCCCCGTCCGCCTCGCCGTCCCCAGCGACGCCTGGCTGCAGGTGCTCGCCTACCGCAAGGACCTCTTCCGACGGGCCGGCCTGCCCGCCCCCACCACCTACGACGCCCTCCTCACCGCCGCGCGCACCCTGGACCGCGGCCGCACCGAGGGCATCGCCGCGGCCACCGACCCCGGGGACGTCTTCACCCAGCAGAGCTTCGAGGACCTCGCCCTGGCCAACGGCTGCCGCCTCGTCGACGACCGGGGCGCCGTGGCCCTCGACAGCGGCCCCTGCCGCACCGCGTTCGGCCTCTACGGCGAGCTCACCGGGGAGCACGGCCCGCCGGGCACCCAGACGGTGGACACCACCCGGGCGACCTACTTCTCCGGCCGGTCCGCCATGCTCCTGTGGTCCTCGATGGTCCTGGACGAACTCGCCGGACTGCGCGCCGACGCCCTGCCCGCCTGCCCGCAGTGCACGGGCGACCCCGGCTTCCTCGCCCGCAACACCGGGATCGTCACCGCGCTGCGCGGACCGGACGGCAGGGCCCCCGCCCAGTACGGGGAGGTCACCTCCTGGGCCGTCACCCGCACCGCGGAGACCTCCGCCGCGCGAGACTTCGTCCGCCACATGACGGGCCCCGGCTACGAGGCGTGGTTCGGCACGGCGGCCGAGGGCAAGATCCCGGTCCGCTCCGGCACCCGGGACGACCCCGACCGCTACACCCGGGCGTGGCGGTCCGCCCCGATCGGCACCGACACCCGGCGGCCCTTCGACGAGGTCTACCCCGACGCCCTCCTCGACGAGCTGCTGGCCGGGGTCGGGGCCATGCGGCGCTGGGGCATCGCCGAGGGGCAGGGAGCGCTGGTGGGCGCCACCATGGGAGAGCTGCCCGTGCCCAGGGTGATCGGAGCCGTGGCCGACGGCCGGATCACCGCCGCGCAGGCCGCGCGGGAGGCCGCGGAGGAGGTCGAGGCACTGCGCACCTCCCTGGAATGACCGTCCCGGAGCGGCCGTCCCGCAGTGGCCGGCCCGCGGCCCCCGATTCCCACCGCCCCCGACCCTCCGACTCCTCCGACCCCTCGGCCCCGAGGTCACCCGATGAGCACAGTCCGCCGCGCCGTGGGGCGCCGCCGTCCCCCGACGCTCGCCGCCCGGGAGAACAGGGCCGGGCTGGCCTTCGTCTCGCCCACCGTGGCCGTGGTCGCGGCCGTCGTCCTGCTGCCGGTGGTCTGGACCGCGGTGCTGGCCTTCCAGGACGCCCGGCTCGCCGACATCCAGGAGACGGACCTGCTGTCGGGCTGGACCCTGGAGAACTTCCGCCGGGTCTTCGCCGCCCCCGGTTTCTGGCCGTCCCTGTGGACCACGCTGTTCTACGCCGTGGGGGGCACCGCGGGCTCGATCCTCCTCGGCCTGGCCGCCGCGCTGGCCCTGCGCAGGCCCTTCCGCGGGCGGGGGCTGCTGCGCGGCGCGATGCTGCTGCCCTACGTCGCCCCGGTCGTCGCCGTCGCCTTCGTCTGGGAGGTCGCCCTGAGCCCGCAGTACGGCGTGGTCAACGAGTGGGGGGCGCGGCTGCCGGGGTGGGACGCACCGGTCCCCTTCCTGTCCTCGCGCAGTCACGGGGTCTCCGTGCTCGGGGCGCAGTTCGAGGTGCCCCTGGCCCTGCTGACCGTCGTCGCCTTCGAGGTCTGGCGGTACTTCCCCTTCGCCTTCCTGTTCCTGCTCGCCCGGCTCCAGGCCGTCCCGCGGGAGCTGGAGGAGGCCGCCACGGTCGACGGCGCGGGACCGGCCCAGCGCCTGAGGTACGTCCTGCTGCCCCAGCTGATGCCGGTGATCGCCCTGCTGGCGGTGCTGCGCTTCATCATGACGTTCAACAAGTTCGACGACGTCTACCTGCTGACCGGAGGGGGCGCGGGCACCGACGTGGTCGCGGTGCGGGTCTACGACTTCCTCACCGCGCGCTACGACGTGGGTGCGGCCGCGGCCCAGGCGCTCGTGCTCGCGGCGGTGCTGATGCTCCTGCTCGGGCTCTACTTCGGCTTCTTCGCGGACAGGGCGGAGGACGAGGCGTGAGCGCGCGGCCGGCCGCGGCCCGGGCGGGCGGTACGGCGGGGGATGCGGTGGGGGGCCGGGGTGGCGGACGGGCACGGGGCCGGTCCGGTGAGCGGACGGTGTCCGTCCTGCGCCGGACTGCGATCGCCTTCTTCGCGGCGGTGACCGTGCTGCCCTTCCTCTACATGCTGCTGCTGTCGGTGAAGCCGGTGGAGCAGCTGCTCGCCGACCCCGGCGGGCTGTGGCCGCGGGAGGCGACCTGGTCCACCTACCGCGACGTGCTGCTGCCGGCCTCGTCCGGCGGCCAGGGGTTCCTGCGGATGCTGGGCAACTCCGCACTGGTCTCCCTGGCCGCCGTCGCCCTGGCCCTGCTGGCCGCCGTGCCCGGCGCCTACGCGGTGGCCAGGCTGCGGTTCTTCGGGCGGCGCCGTGTCGGCGTGCTCTTCCTGGCGCTCTACCTCTTCCCCGCCACCCTGCTGGCCGTCCCGCTGTTCGTGATCTTCGCCCGGCTCGGCCTGCAGGGCAGTCTGGGCGGCCTGGCGGTGGTCTACGTGGCGCAGACGGTGCCGGTCTCGGTGCACATGCTGCGCAACTACTTCGCCACCGTGCCCCGCGGCGTTGAGGAGGCCGCGGCGCTCGACGGGTGCTCGCGCCCGCAGACCGTGTGCCGGGTCGTGCTGCCGCTGGCCGCGCCCTCCCTGGCCGCCACCGGCCTGTACGTCTTCGTCATCGCGTGGAACGAGTTCCTCTTCGCCCTGCTCTTCCTGGTCGCGGAGCCGGGGAAGTGGACCGTCTCCCTGGGGCTGCAGCAGCTCGCCGGCGGGGTGGAGGTGCCCAAGACCGTGCTCATGGCCGGCTCGGTGGTGCTGACGGTGCCGGTGGTCGTCCTCTTCCTGGCCGCGGAGCGCCTCCTGGCCGAGGGGCTGACCAGCGGGGCGGACCGGGGGTGACCCCGCCCGCCCCACCTCTCCCTCCGATTGCTCAGATGAGCAGGGTCCGGCCCGAATGGGTCCGTCACGTGAGACATGGGGCGTGATCCTCGCCACCCGGGAGGGGTTTTTCCCGGCCCCGCAGGGTGCTCATCTGAGCGCTTTACTATCACATGGTGCAACTACGTTCTCAAATCTTGCAGCCGCTCGATCCGGGGAAAATGTCCAACAGGTCAACACGGGGCGAACGAAGGGAGTGGAAAAGAGCGGGCAAATTTGGCATATGCCAGCACAGCTGGAACTCATGTGTTCAAAGAATGAAGACAGGGATGCCGGTTGGAACTGCTCATCTGATCGGGCGGGGAGTGGTCCCCGTCACTTTCGATCGTTCGGCCGACGGATGGTTACAGCCGTGTGACGTGCAGTGGATGTACTGCGGAACCTTCGAAATGGGTACGCTCCGCGGCGTCAGGGCACCCGTGCGCGAGGAGAGTCGGTCCCGTGTCGGATCAGAAGAAATTCGTTTACGACTTCACCGAGGGAAACAAGGACCTCAAAGACCTGCTCGGCGGCAAGGGCGCCAACCTCGCCGAGATGACCAACCTCGGTCTGCCCGTCCCTCCGGGCTTCACCATCACCACCGAGGCGTGCAAGACCTACCTCGCCAGCGGCGCCGAGCCCCCCGAGCTGCGTGACGAGGTCAGCGCTCACCTGGAGGCGCTCGAGCGACGGATGGGCAAGAAGCTGGGACAGGCGGACGACCCGCTGCTGGTCTCCGTCCGCTCCGGCGCGAAGTTCTCCATGCCGGGGATGATGGACACCGTCCTCAACATCGGCCTGTCGGACGCCTCGGTCGAGGGCCTGGCCGCGCAGGCGGACAACCCCCGGTTCGCCTGGGACTCCTACCGCCGCCTCATCCAGATGTTCGGCAAGACCGTGCTGGGCGTCGACGGCGAGCTGTTCGAGGACGCGCTGGACGAGGCGAAGAAGGCCAAGGGCGCCGAGAGCGACGTCGACCTGGACGCCGACGACCTCAAGAAGCTCGTCGAGCAGTTCAAGGGCATCGTGGCGGCCGGGACCGGCCGCGAGTTCCCGCAGGACCCGCGCGAGCAGATGGACCTCGCCGTCCGCGCGGTCTTCGACTCGTGGAACACCGAGCGGGCCAAGCTCTACCGCCGGCAGGAGCGCATCCCCGGCGACCTGGGCACCGCGGTCAACGTCTGCTCCATGGTCTTCGGCAACCTCGGCCAGGACTCCGGCACCGGTGTGGCCTTCACCCGCGACCCGGCCAGCGGCCACCAGGGCGTCTACGGCGACTACCTGCAGAACGCCCAGGGCGAGGACGTCGTCGCCGGCATCCGCAACACCGTGCCGCTGGCCGAGCTGGAGAACTACGACAAGGCCTCCTACGACCAGCTCATGCAGATCATGGAGACCCTCGAGACGCACTACAAGGACCTGTGCGACATCGAGTTCACCATCGAGCGCGGCAAGCTGTGGATGCTCCAGACCCGCGTCGGCAAGCGCACCGCGGCCGCGGCCTTCCGCATAGCCACCCAGCTCGTCGACCAGGGCCTGATCGACGAGGCCGAGGCGCTGCAGCGGGTCAACGGCGCGCAGCTGGCGCAGCTGATGTTCCCCCGCTTCGACGAGAAGGCGGGCGGACGGAAGATCGCCACCGGCATCGCCGCCTCCCCCGGAGCCGCGGTCGGCAAGGTCGTCTTCGACTCCTACACCGCCGTGAAGTGGTCCCGCTCGGGCGAGAAGGTCATCCTCGTCCGCCGCGAGACCAACCCCGACGACCTCAACGGCATGATCGCCGCCGAGGGCATCCTCACCTCGCGCGGCGGCAAGACCTCGCACGCCGCCGTCGTCGCCCGCGGCATGGGCAAGACCTGCGTCTGCGGCGCGGAGGAGCTCGAGGTCGACACCAAGCGCCGCTGCATGACGGCCCCCGGCGGGATCGTCGTCGAGGAGGGCGACGTCGTCTCCATCGACGGCTCCTCCGGCAAGATCTTCCTCGGCGAGGTGCCGGTCGTGCCCTCCCCGGTCGTGGAGTACTTCGAGGGCCGCACGGCCCCCGAGGACGGCGACGACCTGGTGCGCTCGGTGCACCGGATGATGACCTACGCGGACGGCGTACGCAGCCTGCGCGTACGGGCCAACGCCGACAGCGCCGAGGACGCCGCCCGCGCCCGCCGCTTCGGCGCCCAGGGCATCGGCCTGTGCCGCACCGAGCACATGTTCCTCGGCGAGCGCCGCGAGCAGGTCGAGCGGCTGATCCTGGCCGACGACGACGCCGAGCGCGAGGCGGCCCTCGCCGCCCTGCTGCCCGTGCAGAAGAAGGACTTCACCGAGCTGTTCGAGGCGATGGACGGCCTGCCGGTCACCGTCCGCCTGCTCGACCCGCCGCTGCACGAGTTCCTCCCCGACATCACCGAGCTGTCGGTGCGCGTCGCCCTCGCCGAGGCCCGCAAGGAGCCCCAGGAGAACGACCTGCGCCTGCTGCAGGCCGTGCACCGCCTGCACGAGCAGAACCCGATGCTGGGCCTGCGCGGCGTGCGCCTCGGCCTGGTCATCCCCGGCCTGTTCGCCATGCAGGTGCGCGCCATCGCCGAGGCCGCGGCCGAGCGCCGGGCGGCGGGCGGGGACCCGAAGGCGGAGATCATGATCCCGCTGGTGGGCACCGTGCAGGAGCTGGAGATCGTGCGCGAGGAGGTCGAGCAGGTCGTCGCCGACGTCGCCCGCGCCGCCGGCACCGACCTCGACCTCGCCATCGGCACCATGATCGAGCTGCCGCGCGCCGCCCTCACCGCCGGCCAGATCGCCGAGGCCGCGGAGTTCTTCTCCTTCGGCACCAACGACCTGACCCAGACCACGTGGGGATTCAGCCGCGACGACGTCGAGGCCAGCTTCTTCACCGCCTACCTGGAGAAGGGCATCTTCGGCGTCTCCCCGTTCGAGACGATAGACCGGGACGGCGTCGGCTCGCTGGTCCGCTCGGCCGTCGAGGCGGGCCGGAGGACCCGTCCGGGCATCAAGCTCGGCGTGTGCGGCGAGCACGGCGGCGACCCGGAGTCGGTGCACTTCTTCCACGAGGTCGGACTGGACTACGTGTCCTGCTCGCCCTTCCGGATCCCGGTCGCCCGCCTGGAGGCGGGCCGCGCCGCGGCCGAGAGCGCCGGCAGCGACAGCCGCTGACGCGGCGGCCGTCACCGGCCGGCCCGGGACCCGATCCCTTCCCGGTCCGGCCGGCGACGGCACCCATCGACCATCCCGAACGGGGGCGGCGCCTGTGCGGAGGCGCCGCCCCCGGCCTTCTTCCGCACAGGCCCGTGCCGCGGCCCGGAACCGGGGGCGGTGAGGACCGGACGGTCACCCGCCCGTGCCGGGGGACCCTGGGGCGGTGCCCCCGCCGGGCCGGGCGAGGTCCGGGCGCAGCACGGCGGCGCCCCCGAGGTAGACGTGCCGGATGTCGGCCGGCCGCCTGTCGGTCTCCGCGTGCGCCAGGATGCGCACCGTGCGGGGGAGCCCGCCCTCCACGTCGAGTTCCCGGGCGCACATCAGAGGGACGTCGACCAGGCCGAGCTCCCGGGCGGCCTCGGCGGGGAACGCGCTGACCAGATCGGAGGTCGCCGTGAAGATCATGCTGATCAGGTCGTCGGGCTCCAGGCCGTTGGCCCTCAGGATCTCCGTGATCAGCAGCGCGACCCGGCTGCGCAGCACATCCGGTTCGTCCCGTTCCACCTGGATCGCGCCGCGGACGGCGCGCACCGTCATGCCCGGCCCCCGGGACGGCCGGGCGCCGTGCGGGGCGCCGTCGTTCCGCGGAGCACTTCCGCGACGAGGAAGGCCAGGTCGAGGGACTGGCTGCGGTTGAGCCGGGGGTCGCAGGCGGTCTCGTAGCGCTGGTGCAGGTCGTCGACGAGGATCTCGTGGCCGCCGCCCACGCACTCGGTGACGTCGTCGCCGGTCAGCTCCACGTGGATGCCGCCCGGGTGCGTGCCCAGGGCCTTGTGGACCTCGAAGAAGCCCTTGACCTCGTCGAGCACGTCGTCGAAGCGGCGGGTCTTGTGGCCGCTGGCGGCCTCGAAGGTGTTGCCGTGCATCGGGTCGCACACCCACACCGGCCGCGCGCCCGAGGCGGTGACCTTCTCCACCAGCTCCGGCAGCAGGTCGCGGATCCTGTCCGCGCCCATCCGGGTGATGAAGGTCAGGCGGCCCGGCTCGCGCTCGGGGTCCAGCCGCTCGATGAGGGCCAGCGCGTCCTCGGCCGTGGTGGTCGGGCCGAGCTTGACCCCGATCGGGTTGCGGATCCGGGAGGCGAACTCGATGTGCGCGCCGTCCATCTGCCGGGTGCGCTCGCCGATCCACAGCATGTGGCCGGAGACGTCGTACAGGTTCCCGGTGCGCGAGTCCACCCGGGTCAGGGCGGACTCGTAGTCCAGGATCAGCGCCTCGTGGGAGGCGTAGAACTCCACGGTGCGGAACTCCTCCGGGTCCACCCCGCAGGCGTGCATGAAGTTCATCGCGTTGTCGATCTCGCGGGCCAGCGCCTCGTAGCGCTGCCCCGACGGGGAGGACTTCACGAAGTCCTGGTTCCAGGCGTGCACCTGGCGCAGGTCGGCGTAGCCGCCGGTGGTGAAGGCGCGCACCAGGTTCAGCGTGGACGCCGAGGCGTGGTACATGCGCTTGAGGCGCTCCGGGTCCGGGATCCGGGCCGACTCGGTGAACTCGAAGCCGTTGACCGAGTCGCCCCGGTACGACGGCAGCGTCACCCCGTCGCGGGTCTCGGTCGACTTCGAACGCGGCTTGGAGTACTGGCCGGCGATCCGCCCGACCTTGACCACCGGGACGGAGGCCGCGTAGGTCAGCACCGCCCCCATCTGCAGGAGCGTCTTGAGCTTGTTGCGGATCTGGTCCGCGGAGACGGCGTCGAACGCCTCCGCGCAGTCGCCGCCCTGCAGCAGGAACGCCTCGCCACGGGCGACGGCCCCCAGGCGCGCGCGCAGCTGGTCGCACTCTCCGGCGAAGACGAGGGGCGGATACGACTCGAGGTCCGCGATCACATCACGCAGAGCCCCGGAGTCGGGCCACTCGGGCTGCTGCGCCGCGGGAAGGTCCCGCCAAGTGCGCCCGGCCCCCGCCGCACGCCCCGCGGGGGGTGCGGCCGGCCCGGGAATCCGGGAGACCGGGGCGGAGGAGCGGGGGAGCGGCGGGGGTACGCGGGTGGTCACTGGGTTTCTCCGCTGCTGGAAGGGACGGGGGCACCCGCCGGCGGCGGCCCGCGTCGGCGCGGACGCACGGCGGCGGCTCTTCTCCAGGAGGGGCGGAGGCTTTCGGGGCACGGGGAAGCAGTCGGGCCTCCGCCCGGCCGGACGGCCGGACGGCCGGACGGACGCCGCCGTCCGGCCGCACGACCGTGCGCGCCCGCGGCAACCGGACGGGTCCTTCGTCCGGTTGCCGCGGGCGTTCGCGGCGACCGCGGTCCGCGCGGTCGCCGCCGTGGTGCTCGGCCGGAACGCGCCGTGGTCCGACACGGTCGCCCCGGGAGCCCCGGAGGATCAGAGGAAGGGGCTGCGCGACTCGCCGCCCAGGAGGACCTGCCCGGTGAGTTCGAGGATCGAGTCCTGGGCCACGGCGTGCTGGCACATGGTGTTCGCGTCGCGCAGCCAGCGGTCCAGGGGGGACTTCTCGCGGTAGACGGAGGAGCCGCCCACGAGGTCGAACAGGGCGGACACGATGTTCCGCGCGGTGCGGAAGGCGTGGTAGCGGGCCAGTGCGGTGGCGGTGCGCTGCTGCGCCGTGGGCTCGTCGCCGCGTTCCAGGGCGGCCCACTGCGCCTCCAGCCCGGAGTAGACGGAGGCGCGTGCCGCGGCCAGTTCCATCTCCGCCCGCGCCAGGGCCGACTGCACCCGCGGGCTGTCCGTCCACGGCGTCCCGCTCTCCCGGTCCACCCGGGTGCCGGCGAGGTCGCGCACGTGGTCGATCGCGGCGCGCGCCATGCCCAGGGGGACGCCGGACATCTTCCGCAGGATCGCGTCGGGTGCGGCGTGCAGCGGGCCCGTGCGCCGCGGCACCTGGAAGGAGAAGGAGTGCTCCTCCGGCACGAACAGGTCGGTCACCCGGTAGTCGCCGCTGCCGCTGCCGGCCAGGCCCGTGGTGAACCAGGTGTCCACGAGCTCGTACTGGTGCGGGCGGGCCACCATGACGCGCCACTGCACCGGGTCCCCGGTGACGGGGTCGGGCTCCGGCTCCCCGTCCTTGAACACCCGGCACCCGGCGACCAGCACGTCGCAGTGGGTGGAGCCGCTGCCGAACCGCCAGTGCCCGGAGACCCGGTAGCCGCCGGGCACGCGCTCGGCCCGTCCCTGCGGGTGGATCCAGCCCGAGTTGGCGGTGTCCAGGTCGCCGTAGAACTCCTGGACCGCGTCCTCCTCCAGATAACCCGCGTAGATGCCCGAATCCATGCCGATCATGGAGCACCAGGCGGTCGAGACGTCGCCGGTCGCCAGCGTCTCGATGAGCTCGGTCTGCTGCACGGAGGTCAGCTCCGGTCCGCCGCGGTCCTTCGGCGCGGCGGCGCGGAACACGCCGTTGCGGCGCAGCAGGGCGACGACGTCCTCGGGCAGCCTGCGGCCGGCCTCGATGTCGGCGGCCCGCTCCCGCAGGAACGGCACGGCCTCCCGAGCGCGGCGGAGGATGTCCTCCGCGGTGTTGGGTATGCGCACGGACCCGTCCACGTCGTGCGTCTCCGGGGTGGTCACGTTCTCCTCCAGGGGTGTGGGGGCGGGTCAGGCGTACCTGCCGGGCGCGATCACCCGGCGGGGATCGAGGGTCTCCTTCAGCCGGCGGACGAAGGCGCGCGCGGCCGGGTCGCCGGAGAACCGGTCCATCCAGGCGTGGTGGTCGGAGTCGAGGCGGTAGGGGTGGAAGCCGGCTTCGGCGAACAGCTCGTACGTCCGGTCGAGGGCGCGGTGCGCCTGCCGGGCGTGGTGCTCGGTGCGGGGGAAGCGGAAGGAGACCACCAGGTCGACCACGTCCGGGTCCAGGGCGTTGACGGTGGAGCCGGGCCGTATGCCCGTCTCGGCGTGGACCCGGTCCAGGAGCTCCTGGGCGCGGGCGACCGAGGGGCCGGTGAAGGGGATCAGGGGGAGGAAGAAGAGCCATCCGCCGCCCTCGGCGTCGACCCGGTCCGCCTCCTGGCCCACGGCGGACCTGAGCATCGCCTCGTTGCGCGACGGGTCGCCGGCGTAGAGCCGCTCCACCGCGCGCGCGACCAGGTCGTCCGGTGCGGGAGGGTGTTCGTCCGAGCGCAGGACCCGGGTGAACAGGCCGCTCTCCTCGGCCTCCTCCTCGATGACCCGGGTGACCGCCGCCACGGAACGCTCGGTCCCGCTGACGCACAGGTGGGTCAGGTACTCGTCGCCGAGGCCCCCGTACGACCGGGTGGAGACGGGGTCGTAGACCTTCAGGACACCGGAGACGAGTCCCTGCGCCGTCCAGCGCCGCAGTTCGTCGACGGCCTCCGCGAGCCGGCCGCTGCCGAAGCCCAGGCGCAGCACGCACTGCGCCTCGGGACGGGGCAGCAGCCGTACGACACCCGCCGTCACGATGCCCAGGTCGGACTGGGTGAACAGAGCCAGCGGCGAGGGCCCCAGGCCCTGCGGGTTGATCGCGCCCGGGTGCTCGCCGTGCGGCCACCAGCCCGTGCGGATCAGCTCCCCGTCGGGAAGGACCACTTCCAGGCCCACCAGGTCCAGGGTGCGCTGCCGGCGCAGGCCCACGCCCCGGTCGACGGCGTTGCCCAGCACGCTGGTGTGCCCGGAGGAGGCGGTGACGTTCAGCATCCGGCCGGTACCGGAGAGCAGTTCGGCCAGGCGCAGCTGGGTGACTCCCGGTTCGACGACCGCCCAGCCGCCCTCGACGCTCAGTTCGCGGACCGCGTCGAGCCCTCCGAGCTCCAGGGTCACCACTCCGTCCCGGGCCGGCTCGCGGGACCCCAGGCCCCAGTTGCGGCCCGTGCTCAGGGCCTGCAGCCGGGGGCCGTCCTCGGTCCGGGCGAAGGCCCGGACGATGTCGCGCACCTCGTCGACCGTGCGCGGCCGCACGACGCCGTAGACGTCGCGGGGGACGAACATGCTGACGTTCGCGCCGGGCGGCAGGGGCTTCGACCCCTCTCCCACCGCCCGCACCGCTCCGGTCGGAATTCCTGCAGGGAGAACAGACAAGGGACAACACCTCACCGATGCGTGGTTCCGAGAATTCCGCGGTGGAACACCAGGGGCTCTCCGTCTTTTTCGCCGTGCCCGATCGATTCCACCCGGCTCAGGAACAGGCTGTGGTCGCCTCCTTGGAAGACCTGTTCCACGGAGCATTGCAGTGCGGCCAGGGCGGCCGGCAGCACGTCCCGTTCCACCAGGGCCTCCAGGGCCGTGCCGCACGGCTTGTCCCGGGAGGCGAACAGTCCGGCGACCGCGGCCTGCCGGTCGCTGAGGAAGTGGACCGAGAAGGACCGGCTCTCGCACAGGACGGGGTGGGCCCGTGCCGTCCTCAGAACGCTCACCAGGATCCGGGGCGGCGCCAACGAGACCGACATCAGCGCGTTGACGGTCATGCCCACGGCTCTTCTCCCGGTCCCGGTGCACAGCAGGGCCACGCCGGTCGGGAACAGGCGCATGGCCGAACGCAGGTCCACGCCGTCGGGCGGCGGATCCTGCACGTCGATCCGGCGCGTACTGCTGTAAGCCGTCGTGGACACAGCCCCTCGTTTCACTCTGCAGCCGGACCGGAGAAACCTCTGGTTTCTCCTGTGATCGGCCGGTCACGGTTCGTCGCAGGTGCTCCGGGGGAAAAGTAGCCAGCCCGCCGGAGCGGTGGCTACTGATAACCCGAGTAATCGTTTTCCTACTCGGCCTACTCGTTCGGGTAGAACGGCGGCGTGCGGCCCGGGCGTGCGGCGGGGGCGGGCGGCCCGGAATCCCTCAGGAAGGGCCCGCTGCGCCCGGCGCCCTCTACCCGGACCGGTAGGGGCGGGTAGCGGTCGGACTACCCGCGCCACTAGTGGTTCCCGGGCCGGGGCTGCTCTAGCGTGTTTGCGTGTCCCGCGCGGCTGCGGCCGGGCGACGCCCCCCGTTCCGCACGCCTGTGCGGGGCGCATGCGTGACGGAGGGCGGGGGAACGTGCTCCCGCGGCGCGGGGGACCGGACTCCGAAGGAGCCGCCGACGCGGCGGCGGTGTCCCCGGGGCCGGGCGCCGGCCGCCGGTGCCCGTCGGGCAGCTCCCGGCGTGCGGCGGCCGGGCCGGTGACGCCGGGACGCGCGGAACCGCTTCAGCCGTTCGCCGCCCCCGCGGCAGGGCCCCGGCGCATCACCGGTTGAAGTGCACACATCCCGACGGCCGTGCCGTCTTGCCGTGGTGACCGGAGGTTGAGCAGCCATGACCGATTCAGCGGTGATCGACATACGTCCCGTCACCGAGGAGGACCTCCCCGCGTGGACCCGCGCGTGGGGCAACGGATACCTGCGTCCGTACGCCGAGAGCAGTGTCGACAGCATCCGGTCGGCGGCGGCCCGGGACCGGCTCATCGGCGCCTTCGACCGGGACAGGTGCGTCGGGACCTATCGGAGCTCCCCCCAGGAGCTCACCGTGCCGGGCGGCGCGGTCCTCCCCGTGTCGGCGATCTCCAGGGTCAGCGTGGCCGGCACGCACCGCCGCCGCGGGCTGCTGCGCAGGATGGTGGTGACGGACCTCGAGGAGGCCTTCGCACGCGGGGAGCCGCTGGCCGTCCTGGACGCCGCCCGGTACCCCCTCTACGGCCGCTTCGGATTCGGCCCCGCGACCGCGATGGCCTGGTTCGAGATCGACGTGCACCGGGCGGGGGTGGACCCCCTGCGGACCGGGGACACCTCCGGTGTGCTGCTGGTCGACCCCCGCGAGTACCTCAAGGCGGCTCCCGGGGTCTACGAACGGCTGCGCGCGATCCAGCCCGGAGCCCTGCGCCGGGACGAGGCGTGGTGGCAGGAGGCCACCGGGCAGCACGTCACGGGTTCCGCCTCCGAGGGACCGGAGCCGTTCTTCGCCCTGCACCTGGATCCGGACACGGGCGAGGCCGACGGCCTGCTCTGCTTCGACGCCGAGGAGACGTGGGAAGCCATGCTGCCCCGGTCCCCGCTGTGGGTGCGCGACCTGATCGCGGTGTCCCCGCGGGCGGAGGCGGCGCTGCTGCGGTACGCCGTGACGGTCGACTGGGTGACCGCGGTCCACCTGCCCTACCGCGCCCCGGACACGCTGCTGCCGCTGTGGCTGGGCGATCCGCGGGCCGCGCGGATCAGTGCCCTGAGCGACTACATGTGGCTGCGCATCCTCGACGCGCCCCGCTCCCTGTCGGCCCGCACCTACGGCGTCGACGGGAGCCTGGTGCTGGAGGTGGCGGACGCGGCCGGGTACGCGGCCGGCACCTGGCTGCTGGAGGGCGGCCCGGACGGCGCCTCCTGCGTGCGCACCACGCGCGGCCCGGACCTCAGGATCCAGGTGCGGGACCTGGCCTCCCTGTACCTGGGGGACGACTCGGCCACGCGGCTGGCGGTGCTCGGCGGCACCGAGGAGGTGCGGCCGGGCGCGCTCGCGCGGGCCGATGCGATGTTCCGCACCGGGCGCCGCCCGTGGTCGCCGCGCGCCGTGAGGGGGTCGCGTTACCAGGCCGGCGCCCCGTGACCGCGGGCCGGCCGCTGCCGGACCGGCCGGACCGGCCGGTGTCCGGGGCGCGGCCGCGCTGAGAGGTGGTGCTGCGGGCGGCGCACCGCGGGCGACGGAACGGTCGTCCGCGGTGCGCCGCCGTTCGGTGTGCCGCCCCGTCCGCCGGGCGGACTCCCGGGCGGACTCCCGGCGGAGGGCCGGCGGAGGGCCGGCGGGCGGAGCCGGGGGCACGGCGGACCTTGGTTTGCGCATTCAAATGGATTTTGATCGTTCGTTCATCAAGTTGGCCAGTTTGAGCTTGTGTTGCGCCATGGGACAGCGGAATATCTTGTTTCGCTCTTCGGGATCCGCAGTGGATCACCCGTGCGCACACCACGGCGGGGCGGCGCGGGGCCGGGTTCTCCGGGGAAGGCGGAAGGGGGCAGGTGCGAGCCGTGCGGACGCGACACCCGATCCTGCGGGTCGCTGCGAACGGATCCGGCCGCCACCGGTGCACCGGCGCGCCTTTGAGCCGTCCCCCCGGGGCCGCCGACACCCCGACGGGGGGCGAGGAGCGCGCCCACCGCGCCGCCCCGGAGCGCGGGGGGGACCGCTGCGCGGAGCCGTGTGCCCCGGCCGGGCCCTCCGGTCCCGGTGTGACGGAGCGGGGCCACATGAACCGCTGTTCCCGCGCCGCCGCCTGCTCCGGGCGGCGGTCCGCCCGGCGACGGGGCCGGCACGGCCCCGCCGCCTCCACGGTCGCGCCGGACGGATGTCAGGCACGCTTCGACCGACCGGAGTGCTGGCTCTGCACCACGGCTTCTCCTCCACCCTCGTCGACAGAAGGTGACTGAAACGTGAACACAGTGCTGAAGGCCGGAACGCCCCCTCTGCGAGGCCGATCGGCGGAGGTCTCCGCGCTCCGTGAGGCCCTGCGGTCCCCGCGCCGTCCGGGAAGCCTGCACATGTCGTTCGAGGGCGCACCGGGCATGGGCAAGTCCCGCCTGCTCGCCGAGGCCGGGGCCGTGGCGGAGGCGTCCGGCGCCGAGGTGGTCCGGGGACTGCACGGGAGCCACGGGGTGTTCGACCGCCCTCTCGTCGTCCTCCTGGACGACACCCACCGCTCGGACACGGCGGACGCGAGGGCGCTGGCGGCTCTGCGCCCGAGCACGGCGAACGTGCCGGTCGTGTGGTGCACCGGTCGGCGGTGCGGCAGCCCCAGCAGCCCGCTGGAGTCCGCCCTGGAGTCCGCGGCGGTCTCCCGCCGGTCGTTCCGGCTCGGCGCGCTCGACGACCGGGCGGCCCAGGAGATGGTGGGCGACCTGCTGGGAGCACGACCGGACGCGGCGCTCGCCCGGGCGGCCGCGTCGCTGTCCGGCCACCCCCGGGCATTACGGGCCTTCGTCGAGGGACTCCTGGAGGAGGGCCGGGTGGAGGTCGGGGCGGCCGCCTGTCTGACGCGGCCGGGAATTCCCGAGAGGCTGGGCGACCTGGTGCGGCGGTACGTGCAGGACTGCTCGCGCCCCTGCGCCACCATGCTGCTCGTCGCCTCCACCCTGGGAATGCACCTCATTTTCGGGGAACTCGCCGAAATCCTGGGCGCGAAGCCGTCGTGCCTGCTGCCGGACCTGCAGGAAGCGGTGTTCTCCGGCCTGCTCAGCCAGGACGGGGACGACGTGAGGTTCGCCAACGAGCCGTTCCGGGACATCATCCGGGGCATGGTCCCCGCCGCGGCGCGTGCCGCCATCCGCGAGCAGGCGGACCATTACCGCGCACGGCAGTTCGAGGAGGCGTTCGCGGGTTTCCCGGGTTCCCCGGGGTTCCCGGGGAACGCGGCGCCCGGTCCCGCGGCGGTCCTCCTGCGGACGCCCCCGACGCACCGGACGGCCGGGGGCGTCGTCCTGTCCGGTCCCTGCCGCGGTCCGGAGCCGGCAGGCGTCCCGGCCGACCGCCGTGCTCCCGCGGTCGCGTCCGTCTTCGCCCCGCGGGCGGCGGACACGGCCCCGGGCGTCCCCGCCGGGCCCCGGTGTGCGGAGTCCGCGGGCAGCGGGGCGGCCGCGATCCCGGGGTGGGAGCGGTTGACGGAGAAGCAGGTCGCCGCGGCCGAACTCGCGGTGGAGGGCATGACGAACAAGGAGATCGCCGCGCGCCTGCACCTGTCGCCGCACACGGTCAACTACCACCTGCGCAAGATATTCCGGGCGCTGTCGATCCGGTCCCGCACCGAGCTGATACGCCTCGTCCACGCGGCCTCCCCCGCCGCCGGGCTCCGACCGGCCCGCGAAGGGCTGTTCCCGGGGGGTGCGGCCTGAGTCCTCCGCGGGCCCGCCCGAGGGGGCCGGTCCTGAGCCGCCCCCGGCCGCCGCGTCCGGGGGCGGCTCAGGACCGTTCCGGCTGTTCCGGCTGTTCCGGCTGTTCCGGCCGGCGGAGTCCGGCGAGGGCCAGGTCGACCATGGAGTGCAGTTCCGAGCGGCTGGCCCCGCTGCGTGCCTGCACGGCGATGCCGTGCTGCACCGTGGCGACGTAGGTGGCCAGCGCCTCCGGGTCGGCCCCGGCCGACAGGTCGCCGCTGTCGACCGCGCGCCGGAACCTCTCCCGGAGGCGCTGCCGGTCGCTGCGCCGGATCTCGGCCAGGCGGGCCCGCACGGCGTCGTTGTCGGCGGAGCAGCTGAGGGCGCCGTGCACGATCAGGCAGCCGTGGGGCGTGTTCTCGTCGGTGGTGGCCTCGACGGCGCCGCGCCAGACGGCGGCGACGACGTCGTGGGCCGTGGGCAGGAGGACGGCGCGGGCGATGTACCGGGCGATCGTCTCGCCGTAGCGGAGCAGCACCTGGTCGAAGAGCGCCTCCTTGCTGCCGAAGGCGGCGTAGAGGCTGCCGCGGCGGATGCCGATCGCGTCGGTCAGGTCGGCGAGGGTCGCGCCCTCGTACCCCCTGTCCCAGAAGACGGCGAGGGCGGTGTCGACGGCCTCGTCGACGTCGAACTCCCGGGGACGTCCTCTCGCCATCGTTCCTCCCGCGGTGCCGCACCGGTGGGCCTTCTGGACGGGGGCGTCGGTTCCGGACGCCGCGCCCGTCTCCGGGCCCCCAGGTTACAGGTTGACAGGGCGCCTGCGAGGAATGTAATGATGACCTATCGGTCAAGAATTGATCGCCGTGCTCACGAGATGGCTCCGCCCCGTCCACCGACTCCAGGAGAGGCAGAGAGGACAGGCACATGACGAACGTCTCCTCCGATGCACCCGCAGCCCCCGGCACCGCGAGCGCGCACCCGTTCCTCCACGTACCCGCCGGCGGAGGGCCGGCGGTGTGGCTCAACGGCGACGTGTACTCCGTCAAACTCGACAAGGAGGAGTCGGACGGCCGGCTCACGGTGCTCGAGGCGTCGGTGCCCCCCGGCGGCGGTCCGCCGATCCACAACCACACGCGCGAGGAAGAGGCGTTCTACGTCCTCGAGGGCGAGCTCGAGATGTACGTCGCCGGGCGCACCCTGACGGTGCGCACCGGGGACTTCGTGTTCGTCCCGCGCAACACGATGCACGGTTTCCGCAACAAGGGCCTCCACCCGGCCCGGCAGCTCCTCCTCTTCACGCCGGGCGGCTTCGAGCGGTTCTTCCTGGAGGCCGGCGAGCCCGCCGTGCCGGGCGTCCCGGTGCCCCCGTTCCGGCCCACCGACAACCCGAGGGCCGTCGAGGTGGGCGGCCGCCACGGATCGTTCCAGGCCGACGCCGGCACCGCCTGACCTGCGCGGCGCACCGCGCTCCGCCGAGAGGAACACCAGCTACATGTCCATCGCCGTATACGTCCTCGGACTGGGGATCTTCGCCCTGGTGACCAGCGAGCTGCAGGTCACCGGAATGATGCCCGAGATGGCTCGGGACCTCGGCGTCCCCGCCTCCGGGATCGGTTACCTCATCTCCCTGTACGCCCTCGCCATGGCGGTCGGCGGCCCGCTCCTCACCACCGCACTGCTCAAACTGCCCCGCCGCTCGGCGCTCATGGTCCTGTTCGCCGCCTTCGTCGCCGGCGAGGTACTCGGCGCGCTGGCCCCCGAGTACTGGCTGCTGGTGGTGGCGCGGTTGATCACCGGTGCGGTCTCCGGAGCGTTCTTCGGCGTGGCCATCGCCGTGGCGATCGAGCTGGCCCCGCCCGGCGCCGCGGCCCGGGCGAGCTCGATCGTCCTGAGCGGCCTGATGGGCGGTACCGTGCTCGGCCTGCCGCTGGCCAGCTGGATCGGCTCGTCGTTCGGCTGGCGCACGAGCTTCTGGGTGGTGGCCGCCATGGCGGTGGTGATGGGCGCGCTCACCGCCTCCCTGGTGCCCCGCATGGAGGCCGCCGGGGGCACGAGCGTGCGGGGCGAGCTCGCGGTGTTCAAGCAGCGGAAGCTGTGGGCGGTCTACTCGACCAGCACGCTGGTCATCGGGGCCACCTACGCGGCGTTCAGCTACTTCACCCCCATCCTGTCCGAGGTCACCGGCTTCGGCAGGACCACGGTCACCACGCTGCTGTTCGTCTACGGCGCGGCCACCATCGTCGGCAACTACGTCGTCGGCAGGATCGCGGACGCCCGACCCGTCGCCACGCTGACCGTCGGCCTGGCGTCCCTGGCCGTGCTGCTCGTCGTCTTCGCGCTGTTCACCGGGCAGAAGGCGGTCACCGTGGTCGCCATGACCGGGATCGGCCTGGTCGGGGTCTCCATGAACCCCGCGCTGGTCGCCCGCGTGATGCGCACGGTGGGCAGCAGCCCGCTGGTCAACACCGTGCACACCTCCTGCATCACGATGGGCGTGGTGATCGGCGCGTGGGCCGGCGGACTCGGCATCAGCGCCGGCCACGGCCTGCGCGCCCCGCTGTGGATCGGCGCCGTGATGGCGGTGGCCGGATTCCTCACCCTGCTGCCCGACATGGCGGGCGACCGGGCCGCAACCGGAGCACCGCGGCGGAACGCCGACGCCGATGCCCCGGCCGCCCCGACGACCCTTCCCGACGGAACTCTGGAGCCGAGATGAGCGAACTCGCCGGCAAGGTGGCGCTGGTCACCGGTGGCAGCCGGGGCATAGGCGCCGCGATCGCCCGCGCCCTGGCGCAGGCGGGTGCGGACGTGGCGATCACCTACCTGCAGAACAAGGACGCCGCCGAGGCGGTCCTCGACGACGTGCGCGCCGCAGGCCGCCGGGGGCTGGCACGGGCGGCGGACACGACGGTGCCGGAGGACATCACGGCCGCGGTGGAGGAGACCGCGGCCGGCCTCGGCAGGCTCGACGTCCTGGTGAACAACGCCGGGTACATGGACGTGTCCGGGACGGCGTTCCAGGACCTCCCCGTCGAGACCGTGGACCGCACCCTCCTGGTCAACGTCCGGGCCTACCTGCTCACGGCCCGGGCGGCGGTGCGGCACCTGGGCCCGGGGGGCCGCATCATCAACATCGGGAGCTGCCTCGGCGCACGGGTGCCGGCTCCCGGCGCCACGCTGTACGCGACGAGCAAGGCGGCGGTCACGGGCCTGACCAAGGGGCTGGCCCGCGACCTCGGCCCCCGGGGCATCACGGTGAACCAGATCTCGCCCGGGCCGGTGGACACCGACATGAACCCGGCCGACGGCCCCCACGCGGAGTTCCAGCGCAGCCTCACGGCGCTCGGCCGCTACGGGGAGGCGTCGGAGATCGCGGCGGCGGCGGTGTTCCTGGCGGGGGACGGCGCGTCCTTCATCACGGGCGCCACCCTGGCGGTCGACGGCGGCAACACGGCCTGACGCCGCCGCGGCAAGGGCCGGGCGCACCCGCCGGGACCGGCGGCCGGCGGGTGCGCCTCCCCGGGCGGGCCCACCCGCCGCCGGCTACCCCCCGCCGGCACCGGGCCGCAGGCCCAGCAGCGCCACGTCGTCGGCGAAGGCGCCGCCACGGTGGGCCAGCAGCGCGTCGCACAGCCCGGGCAGGGGCGAGTCGGCCAGGGCGAGCGCGGCGCGGGCGAAGTCGTCCATCCCGTCCTCCAGGGAGTGCCGGGAGTCCTCGACGAGCCCGTCGGTGAACATCAGCAGGGTGCTCCCGCCGGCGACGTCCTCCTGCTGGTCGGTGCGCGGCAGGCCCGGGTCGACGCCCAGCGGAACCCCCTGGTCGTCCCCGTAGAGGTAGCGGGCCCGGCCCCCGGGGGCGAGCAGCAGCGGGGGCAGGTGGCCCGCGCTGGCCCACTCCAGCCGCCAGCGGCCCCGGCCGCGTTCCTCCATCCGGGCGACCAGCACGGTGACCATGGCCTCCTGGCGCAGCCGTCCCATGACCTCGTCCAGCCGCCGCAGGATCCTGCTCGGCGGGCCCTCCTCCTCGCAGGCGATCACCCGCAGCATGTTGCTGACCCGGCTCATCACCGTCGCGGCGTGCACGTCGTGGCCGACCACGTCCCCGACGACCAGGCACGGCGCCCCGCCGGGCGGGTGGATCACGTCGTACCAGTCGCCGCCGATGCGCGGCTCGACCGAGGCGGGAAGGTAGCGGGCCTGCAGCTGCAGCGGGCCCAGGTCGGGGAGCTCGGGCAGCAGGCGACGCTGGAACTCCTCGGTCGCCTGCCGCAGCCGCTGGTACAGGCGGGCGTTCTCGATCGCCACGCCCGCCGCGCCGGCGAGCGCGGTCACCACTGCCTCGTCGGTGTCGCTGAACGCGTCCCCGCCGGGCCTGTCCGCCAGGTAGAGGTTGCCGTAGACGTTCTCCCGCACCCGGATCGCCACCCCGAGCAGTGAGGCGGCCGGGGCGTGGCCCTCCGCCCGGTTCATCCGGTCCGCCCGGTCCGCCCGGTCCGGCGTCCGTGGTGCTTCCGGGGCGCGGGCCAGGTCCCGCAGCAGGCCCCCGCCGCAGGGGAGGCGGCCCGCCGCGAAGAACTCCCGGGAGCCGGCGCCCGAGCAGATGAGCTCGACCGGCCTCCCCCGCTCGTCGAGCACGCACAGCGCGCCGTGGCGGGCGCCGGCCAGTTCCCGGGCCGCGTCCACCACGGTGCGCAGCACCGCGTTCAGCTCCAGTTCGCCGCTGACGGCCAGGACCGCGTCCAGCAGCTGCCGCAGCCGGCCGTGCAGGTGCCCCACCCGGCGCAGCCCGGCCTGCAGGCGGTCCAGTTCGGTCTCCCCGATCCCGCCGAGCAGGGGCAGCCCCGCCTCCCCGCGGCCCCCGTCGCCTGCTGTGGACATCGAGCCTCCCGTTGCTCTCCCGGGGACGGCGACCCGTACGGGCGGTGAGCCGTCCCCGGGGGGACGCATGCCATTTTCCCGCATGTGTCCGGCGTGCGCCCGGCCCGGTGCCGGGGCGGGGCCCCGGCGTCCGCCTCAGGCGGCCTGCTGCGAGGCGGCCGCCTCGGGGCGCAGGTCGGCCGTGCGCAGCCGGTGCGCGGGCTCCTCGGGCAGGACGGTCCGGGAGGCGACGGCGAGGTCCGGCCCGACGTGGAGCAGCTCGCCGGGCTCCATGAGGCGCCAGTCGGGGTTGTCGTCCATGCGCTCGCTGGCCACGACCACGGAGGGGGCGCCGGCCAGGTCGCGGGAGTGGACGCGCATGCGGCCCGCGGTGCCGCTGTGGTCCAGGTGCCGGTCGCCGTGCCGGCCGCCGGCGGCGCGCGCGAGCACGTACAGCTTGTGGGTGTCCGGGTAGCGCAGCGCCCACATCCCGTCCGGGGCGGTGAGGATCACGTTGAGGGCGTAGAGCGGCAGGTTCCGGGCGACCCAGCGGGCGGCGTGCACGATGCCCGCGGCGACGTCGCCGCCGCGGGCCCGGGTCTCGCGGGTGACCAGGGCGAAGAAGCGTTCGGAGTCGGTGTCGCCCCGGACGAGGGAGCGGTCCCCGGCCAGTTCGGCGTCGAGCAGGTCCAGCCCCTCGATCACCCCGTTGTGGGCGAACAGGCGGCCCTCCTGCTCGAAGGGGTGGGTGTTGCGGGCCTCCAGGCCGCCGGTGCTGGCGAAGCGGATGTGGGCGAGGAAGGTGGTGGACTCCACCTCCCGGGCCTCCTCGGCGAAGTCGCGGTCCTCGTAGGCGGCCAGGGGCGCCTTGCGCAGCTGCGCGCCGCCGCCGGCGGCGTACCAGCCCAGGCCGGTGCCGTCGGGCATGCGGTGGCTCTGGTACTCCAGGCTGTCCGGGGCGTCCAGCAGCCAGAAGGTCGCGCGGGTACGTCGCGGGGCACTGCTCATACCGAACAGACGGCACATGGCGGCCCTCCCTGTCCCGGGGGTGCGTGGCTCTTCCCCGTCGGGTACCCCGAAGCCGCGCCGTGACGCCGCCGCGCCGTGACGCCGCCCCGCCGTCCGCCGGCGGAGTGCGGCCCGAGCCGGCGGCGTCACGGCGGGGGCGGCTTCCGGCCCGCCGTCCCGCCCCCCGGGGCCCGCCCGCCGTGGTTGAAAGCGGTCCGGGGCCTGCCGGAGGGCAGCGGGGCGGTCAGCCGCTCCAGGTACGCCGTCTCCTCGCGGATGTCGGCCAGCAGGCTCTCCGCCAGGTCCAGGCCGAGGCCGTTGCGGACCACGATCCGCTGGACGGTCGTGTCGGCCAGGTCGTCGGGCATCGGGTAGGCCGGTACCAGCCAGCCCCTCATCCGCAGGCGGTCGGACAGGTCGTACAGGCTCCAGTTCTCCCCCGCGCCCGGTGCCAGCCGCCAGGCGAACACCGGGATGTCGGAGCCGTCGTTCCACAGCTCGAAGGCGTCGAGCGCGGCCACGCCGTCGGCCAGGTACCGGGCCGTGTCGCGGGAGGCGCCCTGCACCGCCCGGTAGCCCTCCCGCCCCAGGCGCAGGAACTGGTAGTACTGCAGCAGGACCTGGGCGCCGGGGCGGGAGAAGTTCAGCGCGAACGTCGGCATCTCGCCGCCGAGGTAGTTCACCTTGAACACCAGGTCCTCGGGCAGGTGGTCGCGGGTGCGCCACACCACCCAGCCCAGCCCCGGGTACACCAGGCCGTACTTGTGACCGGAGGCGTTGATCGAGTGCACCCTCTCCAGCCGGAAGTCCCACTCCAGGTCCGGCTGCAGGAACGGCGCCACCATCGCGCCGGACGCGCCGTCCACGTGGAGGGGGACGTCCAGGCCCGTGTCGCGCTGGAGGTCGTCGAGCGCGCGGGCGATCTGCGCGACCGGCTCGTACATGCCGGTGTAGGTCACGCCCATGATCGCGACGACCCCGATCGTGTTCTCGTCGACGCGGCCCTGCAGCGTCTCGGCGTCCAGCGTCCGGTGCTCCTCGGTGATGGGCACGTACCGGGGCTCGACGTCCCAGTAGTTGCAGAACTTCTCCCACACCACCTGGACGGCCGAGCTCATCACGAGGTTGGGGCGGTCGGCGGGACGGCCCGCCGCGCGCCGCTTCTCCTGCCAGCGCCGTTTGAAGGCGAGGCCGGCGAGCATGCACGCCTCGGAGGAGCCGATGGTCGAGGTGCCGATCGTCCGCGTGGGCTCGGGCGCGTGCCACAGGTCCGCGAGGATCTTCCAGCAGCGGTCCTCGACCGCGGCGGTCTGCGGGTACTCGTCCTTGTCGATCATGTTCTTGTCGACGGTCTCGGCATACAGGCGGGCTGCGTGGGTGTCCATCCAGGTGCCGACGAACGTGGCCAGGTTCAGCCTGGCGTTGCCGTCGAGCATGACCTCGTCGTGGACGATCTGGTACGCCGTCTCGGGCATCATCTGCCCCTCCGGCAGCCGGAAGCGCTCCACGAGAGTGCGCTCGCCGGGACGCGCGAACATCGGGTTGATCGTCACTGCGGTTTCCCGGGCGCTCATGCGCAAGGCCTCATCTCGTACGGTCGGCGGTGTCCTCGGCCCCGCCCCCGACGGCCACGACTCACTCTAGGAAGGCCTCTCCGGCGGCTGCCACCGCTGGTCGGGCCCCCTCCGCCACCCGGGTGCACGGGTCGCGGACCTCCGGCGGGAGCGGCTCCCCCCGCCGCGGGAACGGCGCAGCCGCGGCAGGCCGACGTCGACGAAGGCCTCCGCCCGCAGCACCGCCAGGCCGATGCGGGGCAGGTCCCGGGCAGAGGGGTAGACGAGGAAGCGCGGCACCCACTGCGGCCGGAACTTGGCGTTGAACCGGTACAGCGACTCGATCTGGAACCAGCGGGAGAGCAGGAGCAGCAGCCTGCGCCAGACGCGCAGCACCGGCCCGGCGCCGATGCGCTCGCCGCGCGCCAGCGCGGAACGGAACACCGCGAAGTTCAGCGACACCCGCCGCACGCCCAGCCGCGGCGCCGCCTGCAGGACGGCGACGATCAGCAGCTCGTTCAGCCCGGCGGCCGCGGCGCGGTCGCGCCGCATCAGCTCCAGCGAGATCCCGTCGGACCCCCAGGGCACGAAGTGCAGGACGGCCCCGAGCCGGCCGGGGGCGCCCCGGGCCGCCCCCTCCTCCCGCGGCGCACCGTGGGCGGTGGCCACCACGCACGCGTCGTCGGCCGGGTCGCCGAAGCGGCCGAGCGCCATGGAGAAGCCGCGCTCGGTGCCGGTGCCGCGCCAGCGGTCCGCCGCCTCGGCGATCTCCTGCCGCTCGGCGCGGTCCAGCTCCCCGACCCGGCGGACCCGGCAGGTCCAGCCCTGCCGCTCGACGCGCCTGACCATCTGCCGGACGTTGCGCATCTCCCGCCCGGACAGGGAGAACTCCGCGGTCTCCACGACCGCCTCGTCGCCGATCTCCAGCGCGTCCAGCCCGGCCTCCCGGACCCACGCCCCGGCGCCGGTCTCGCTGCAGCCGACCACGGCCGGAACCCAGGCGTGCGCACGGGCCCGGGCCGTGAACTCGGCGATCGCCCCGGGCCACGCCTCGACGTCGCCGACCGGGTCGCCGGAGGCGAGCATCACCCCCTGGACGACGCGGTAGGCGACGGCGGCCTTGCCCGTGGGGGAGAACAGCACGCTCTTGTCGCGGCGCAGCGCGAAGTAGCCCAGCGAGTCCCGCGCCCCGTGGCGGTCCAGCAGCGCCCGCACCCGCGCCTCGTCCCCGTCGGTGAGGGACGGCTCCGGGTGCTCGGGACGCAGCGCCAGGTAGCCGGTGGTGAGGGCGGTGAGCAGGCCGAGCGTGCCGAGCAGGGCGGCGACCTCGTCCGCCTCCCCGGCCCCGTAGCGGATCGGCCCGGTGACGCCGAACAGCCCCAGGACGGTCTCCTGCAGCCGCTCGCCCCAGCCCGGGCTGCCGGCCGCCGCACAGGAGTGGACGGTGACGACCACGAGGCCCAGGAGCAGGGCCGCCGCGCCCGTGCAGACCAGGTTGGCCAGGGCGTACCGGCGGCTGCGCGGATCGGGCAGGGCGTAGAACTCGCGCCGGTGGACCAGCATCACCGCGAGCAGGGCGAGGGAGACCACCGCCGCGCCGGTGCGGTGGCCGTGCACGAGGTGCGCCGCCGCGCCGACCGGCAGCAGGAGGCAGACGGCGCGCCAGGCGCGGCGTTTGCGGCGGCGCAGCGCGTGGGCGAGCAGCACCAGCAGGAATCCCACGGTGAGCGTGCCGGTGGTGCTCAGGGCGGTCACGGCGCCGGGGAGGTCGACGGCCAGGGCGCCGACCGTGCCGCGCCGCAGCCGGGGCAGGACCGCGACGGCGACGTCGAGGAGGCCGATCAGCAGGCACGCGCGGCCGACCGCCTCCGGCACCCAGGGGCGGGCCGGGGCGGCGCCCCGCCCCTCAGCCGACGTGGACATGGGGACGGCGCTCCGGGTCCGGTTCGGCCTCGCGGAGCACCTCGTGGGTGACCGTGGCGACCTCCCCCTGGCCGAGGAGGAAGAACCGCAGGAACTGGGCGAGGGGGTTGCCCTCGGTCCACTCGAAGTAGATGTGCGGCCGCCGGCCGGTCAGGTCCCGCACGTGCAGCAGCAGCGCGGCGAGGGCGTTGGGCACGGTGGTGCTCCTGACGGTCAGCACCCGGTAGCGGCCGTGGAGGACGGTGCCGCGCACCTCCAGCGCGGCCTCGAAGTCGGAGGGGTCCAGGACGGTGACCTCGACGAAGACGAGGTCCTCCTCCTCGGGGAAGTCGTTGTCGGCCCGGAGCTGGCGGAGCTTGTCGCGGTACTCGGCGGCGTCGCGGAGCTGGGGCTCGTTGGCGACGAACCGGATGGTCCGGTGGGCGATGTCGCGGACGAAGCGGGCGGCCGTGTCGTCGAGCGTCACACCGGTGGCCCTCAGCTCGAAGGAGCGGCCCAGCCGGGACAGCAGGGACACGGCGACGATCCCGGCGATGAAGCAGGCGCCGACCTTCATCCCCTCCGGGCGCTCGGCCACGTTCGCCGCCGTGGTGTACAGGAAGATCCCGGAGACGGCGGCGAAGGCCACCGTGCCGCCGTGCCGGCGGGCCCTGCGCGCGGAGACGGTGACGGCGACCGCCGCGGAGGTGATGAGCACGAGGACCCCGGTGGCGTACGCGCCGCCTTGGGCCGTCACGTCGGCGTCGAAGACGAAGGTGACGGTGAACGCGACGGCGGTCAGGACGAGCACCATCGGGCGCACGGCCCGCACCCAGTCCGGTGCCATGCCGTAGCGCGGGAGGTAGCGGGGCACCAGGTTGAGCAGCCCCGCCATGGCCGAGGCGCCGGCGAACCCCAGGACGGCGACGGTGGAGGCGTCGTAGAGGCTGCCGAAGCCGGACCCGAGGTACCGGTGGGCCAGGTGGGCCAGGGCGCGGCCGTTGGCCGGGCCGCCCGGCTCGAACTCCGGGAGGGGGATGAGCAGGGTCGTGACCGTGCTGCTGGTGATCAGGAAGGCGCTCATGACGACCGCGGCCGTGGTCAGCAGCTTCTTCGTGCCGCGGATGCGTCCGGCCGGGCGCTCCTCGGTGTCGCCGGGGGCGCCGGCGACGTGCGGCATGACCGTCACGCCGGTCTCGAAGCCGGACAGGCCCAGGGCCAGCTTGGGGAAGACCAGCAGGGCCGGCAGCAGCAGCACGACGGGGTCGCCGTGCCGCGCGGTCAGCGCACGGGTCCAGTCCTGGACCACGTGCGGCTCGGTGGCCACGTGCCACAGGCCCACCGCGACGACGACGGCGTTGAGCGCCAGGTACGCCCCCACGAGCACCACGGCCACGCCGACGGCCTCGGTGAACCCCTTGAGGAACACGCCGCCGAGCAGGGTGATCAGCACCAGGGTGACGGCCACCCGCTGCCCGCCCAGGAAGCCGCCCAGGTGCGGGTTCTCCACCAGGTGGGCGGTGGCGTCGGCCGCCGACAGCGTGATCGTGAGCATGAAGTCGGTCGCGGCGAAGCCGAGCAGCACCAGCACCAGGAACTTGCCCTTCCAGAAGGACAGCAGGTGTTCCAGCATCGCGATCGACCCCTGGCCGTGCGGGCTCTCCTGCGCCACCCTGCGGTACACCGGCAGCGCGCCGGCGAGGGTCACCACCACCAGCACCACCGTGGCCACCGGCGACAGCACCCCGGCCGCCAGCACGGCGATGCCCGGCTGGTAGCCCAGGGTGGAGAAGTAGTCCACCCCGGTCAGGCACATCACCTTCCACCAGGGGTGGCGCCGCTCCTCGGCCGTGACCCGGGCGTGCGGTCCGGGCTGCTGCTGGACCGTGTCGGCCGGGCCGCCGAGCAGCCAGGCGCGGAAACGCCGCTGCCGCTGGGTGCGGACCGGACGAGCAGGGACAGCCACCCCGCCATCGTCCCCCGGACCGGCCCGGCCGGGCCACGGCAGGCGGGCCGAACGGGCACCGGGGCGGCCGGGAGAACCGGCCGCGGCCCGGGAACGGCCGGGGCCGGCCCCGGGCCGGGTCCGGGCCGGCCCCGGGCCGGGGGTCAGACGACGCGGGCGGGGTGGACCGGGACGGTCACCGACCCGTCGTCCAGGCAGACGCCGGTGACCAGGTCGAAGCGCTGCTTGAGCACCGGGGACGCCACGAACGGCCGCCCGTCCCTGCTGCCCAGCAGCCCGCGGGAGAGCACGTACGCCCCGCTGAACGGGTCGCGGTTGCCGATCGCGTGCACCGCGCCGTGCCGGTCCAGGAAGAGCGCCGCCTGCCGCCCGTCCGGCAGCAGCACCGCCACCCCGCGCCCGGGGACGAGGTCGGCGAGGCCGCACACCCGCGTCCAGGCCCCGGAGGCCCGCACCTCCACCCGCCCGGTCGTCGGGGTCGTGCGTCCGGTCGTCGTGGTCGTCATGCGGACGCCTCCTGAAGGGTGCGGACCGGCAGGGCGGGGCCGGCGAGGATCTCCAGGTCGGGCTTGACCTGGTCGCGCTCCGGCACGAACCGCACCGTCGGGTCGGGCGTGCCGGGGGCGTTCACGAAGGACACGAAGCGGCTCAGCCGCTCGGGGTCGTCCAGGGTCGCCGCCCACTCGTCGCGGTAGCCGGCGACGTGCTGCTCCATCAGCCCCTCCAGCTCCGCGCACAGCCCCAGGGAGTCCTCCACGACCACGTCGCGGACGTGCTCCAGGCCGCCGGGGATGCGCTCCAGCCAGGCCGAGGTGCGCTCGAGGCGGTCCGCGGTGCGGATGTAGAACATCAGGAAGCGGTCGATCAGCCTCACCAGTTCCGTGTCGTCCAGGTCCTGGGCGAGGAGGTCGGCGTGGCGCGGGTCGGCGCCGCCGTTGCCGCCGACGTACAGGTTCCAGCCGTTCGAGGTGGCGATGACCCCGAAGTCCTTGCCGCGGGCCTCGGCGCACTCGCGGGCGCACCCCGAGACCGCCGACTTCAGCTTGTGCGGGGAGCGCAGGCCCCGGTAGCGCAGCTCCAGGTCGATCGCCATGCGCACCGAGTCCTGCACGCCGTAGCGGCACCAGGTGCTCCCCACGCAGGACTTCACCGTGCGCAGCGACTTGCCGTAGGCGTGGCCGGACTCGAAGCCGGCGTCCACCAGGCGGGCCCAGATCTTCGGCAGCTGCTCCACCCGGGCGCCGAACAGGTCGATCCGCTGCCCTCCGGTGATCTTGGTGTAGAGCCCGAAGTCGCGGGCCACCTCGCCGATCACGATCAGCTTCTCCGGGGTGATCTCGCCGCCGGGCACGCGGGGCACCACCGAGTACGAGCCGTTGCGCTGCAGGTTGGCGAGGAAGTGGTCGTTGGTGTCCTGCAGGGCGGCCTGCTCGCCGTCCAGGACGTAGCCGGAGGCGCCCACCGCCGGGGCCAGGGAGGCGAGGAGCGACGCCACCGTCGGCCGGCACACCTCGCAGCCCTCGCCGCCGCGCGCCTCCTGCCTGCCGTGCTCGTCCAGCAGCCGGGTGAAGGAGGTGATCCGCCCGACCCGGACGATCTCGTGGAGCTCGGCGCGGGTGTGCGCGAAGCAGCCGCACAGCCCCTTGTCGACGACCGTGCCGCCCGCCGCGAGCTCGTCGTCGACGAGGGCGGTGAGCGTCCTGACGCAGGAGCCGCAGCCGGTGCCGGCCCGGGTGCACTTCTTCACCGACGGCACGTCGGTGCACGCGTGCTCGGCTACCGCGGCGCGCACCGCGCCCTTGGTGACGTTGTGGCAGCTGCACACCACCGCCCCGTCCGGCAGGGCGGACGGGCCCGCGGCGGCGGGGGCGTCGGCGCCCGCGGGCAGGAGCAGCTGCTCGGGGGGCACCGCGGGGACGGTGCCGGTCAGCGGGCGCAGCGTGCCGTAGGCGTCGGCGTCGCCGACCAGGACGCCGCCGAGCAGCGTCCCGTCCGCGCCGACCACCAGCTTCTTGTACACGCCCGCCCGCGAGTCGGAGTAGAGCACGTCCAGGCTGCCCGGGGCGGCGCCGTGCGCGTCGCCGAAGCTGGCCACGTCCACGCCCAGCAGCTTGAGCCTGGTGGAGGTGTCCGCGCCGGTGAAGACGGGACCCCGGGCCCGCTCCGCGTCCGTCGCGGCGGCGATCGCGCCGGCCGCGGCCAGGGCCATCCCGTAGCCCGGCGCGACCAGGCCGTACACCCGGCCGTCGGCGGCCTGTGCGCACTCGCCGATCGCGTACACGTGCGGGTCGGCGGTGCGGCACCGCTCGTCCACCACGACGCCGCCGCGCTCGCCCACCGGAAGGCCGCAGTCGCGGGCCAGCTCGTCGCGGGGGCGCACCCCGGCGGAGAAGACCACCAGGTCGGTGTCGAGGGAGGAGCCGTCGGACAGCCGCATCGCCGCCACCGAGCCGTCCGGGCCGGCGGTGATCTCCCGGGTGCCCACGCCGGTGTGCACCACCACACCCATGTCCTCGACGGTGCGCCGCAGTGCGGCGCCGCCGCCCTCGTCCACCTGCACCGGCATCAGCCGGGGGGCGAACTCCACCACGTGGGTGGTCAGCCCCAGCCCCTTGAGGGCTCCCGCCGCCTCCAGGCCCAGCAGGCCGCCGCCGACCACCGCGCCGCAGGTGGCGCCGGCGGCGTACTCCTCGATGGCCAGCAGGTCCTCGACGGTGCGGTAGACGAAGCAGCCGGTGGTGTCCTTGCCCGGCACCGGCGGCACGAAGGGGTAGGAGCCGGTGGCCAGCACCAGCGTGTCGTAGGGGACGACCGCGCCGGAGCGGGCTGTGACGGTGCGTCCGCCGCGGTCGATCCGCACGGCCGGGTCGCCCAGGCGCAGTTCCACGCCGTGCCGCTCCATGAACCCGGGCTCGACCACCGACAGCTGCTCGGGGGTGGTGCCGGAGAAGTAGGAGCTCAGCCGGACCCGGTCGTAGGCGGGCCGCGGTTCCTCGCAGAGCACCACGACGCGCGCGCGTCCGGTCACCCCGCGGTCCGCCAGGGACTCCAGGAATCGCTGGCCGACCATTCCGTGGCCCACCAGCACGATCGTGGGAATGGTGGTCGTCATCGGTGGCCTCCGTCGGTCGTGAGCAGGTGGATCGGGTGTCCGGGCGGCGGTTCGCCGCCCTCCCAGGCGCGGGCGAGCGTGCCGACGGCGGCGAGGTCGCCGAGCAGGATGCCGCCGACGAGGCGGCCGTCGCGGAGCACGACCTTGCGGTACGAGCCCCGGGTGGCGTCCGAGAGGAGCAGTTCGTGGTCCTCCGGGCCCGCGGCGACCTCGCCGAACGCGGCGAGGTCGAACACGTCGCCGGCGCCTTCACCGGCGGCGGAGAAGGGGTTCGGGGCGGGGCCGGTGCCCGTCCGGGGGCCCGTGAGGGTGAGCCGGGTCAGCACCCGGCTGCCCCTGTAGAGGGGGACGCGCCCGGTGCCTCCGGCTCCGCCCGGGTCCGCGAGCCGGCGGGCCAGCAGGTCGGCCTGGTCGTGGGCGGGGCCGGCCAGGCCGTGGACGGTGCCGCGGTGCTCGGCGCAGTCGCCGATCGCGTGGATGCGCGGGTCGTCGGTGCGCAACCCGTCGTCGACGACGATCCCGCGCCGGACGGTGAGGCCGGCGGCGGCGGCCAGGCCGGTGCGCGGCCGCACCCCGCAGGCGGGGACGACCAGGTCGGCCTCCGTCCGGGACCCGTCGGCCGTCTCCACGCCCTCCACCGCGCGCCCCTCGCCGCTTCCGCGGACGAGGAGGCCGCGCACCCGGCACCCGGTGCGGACCTCCACGCCGAGCGACTCCAGGTGGGCGCGGAGCAGGGCGGCGGCCCGCGGGTCGAGGTGGCGGTCCATCAGGTGCCCGCCCCGGTGGGCGAGGACGACCCGCACGCCGCGCGAGGCCAGGGCCCGTGCCGCGCAGACCCCCAGCAGCCCGCCGCCGACCACCACGGCCCGCACCCCCGGCCGGGCCCGCGGGGCCAGGGCCAGGCAGTCGTCCATGGTGCGGAAGGTGCGGACCCCTTCGGGCAGCCGGGGGGAGCCGGGGCCCGCGGTGCCGGACAGGCCGCGCAGCGGAGGGAGGACGGCGCTGCTGCCGGTGGCCAGCACCAGGGTGTCGTACGGCACCCGGTCGCCGTTGTCGCACACCACCGCGGCGTCGTCCCGGTCGATCCGCACCGCGCGGACCCCGGACAGGTACGCGGGCCCGTCGGGCCGGGGGAGTTCCACGACCTCCGGCGGGTACCGGCCGGCCAGCACACCGTCCAGCAGCAGCCGGTTGTACGGCGGGTGCGGCTCCTCGCCGATCACGGTGACGCCGTCGGCCGCGCCGAGCGCGGCCAGCCGGTCCACCAGCCGGACGCCGGCCGTTCCGCCGCCGACCACCACGGTGCGGGAGGTTGTCGATGTCATGCGGACCACCGTGCGGCCCGGACGTTAACCGGCCGCGTCCCGCCCGTTTCCCGGCGGGAACGTTGCCCTCAGCGCGCGGCGCCCCCCTCTGTGAGAGGAGGGCGCCGGGCCCGGGCGGCGGGGCGGCCCGGGGGGTGGGGTCAGAGCGCGGATACCCAGTACGGCTGGACGTTCATCCAGCCGTTGGCCGCGGCGCCGTTGCGGCGGCCGGTGTACTCCTTGGCCAGGGTGTACCAGGAGTCGACGTAGTCCGGGTCGTCGGTCCACCAGGAGGTGGGGACGGCGTCCAGCAGGGCGTCGACCAGCGGGATGTACATGCCCTGGTCGGTGATGGTGAGCAGGACCGCGGCGATGGCCTTGGCCAGGGACTGGTAGTTGGTGTCGCCGTCGTCCTCCATCATCACGGCGTCGGCGAGGTTGTACTTGTAGTTCGACCAGTTGACCAGGACCTGGTTGGGGTAGTAGGTCGTGTTCTCGCTGTCGAGGTAGGGCATCTGGACGGGGTCGACCCGCGGCACGCCGTCCTTGCCGAAGCCCGTCACCAGGGTGAAGACCTCGGCGTCGCCCTTGAACCAGGGCTCCTTGAGGTCGCCGACGCTGACCGAGGTGATCTTGGTGGTCCAGAAGCCGGTGGAGTTGGTGCCGATGTCGGCCAGGGCCCGGGAGCCGCTCTTCGTGCCGGTCTGCTGGGCGGGGGAGGCGAGGCCCTGCCGGTCCAGTTCCTCGTTCAGCACCTCCAGGCCGGCCCGCACGGCCTTGGCGCCGTCGACGCCGACGATGTAGACGGGCCGCTCGGGGACGGTGTCGGCGTCCAGTTCGTGCGCCGCGCCCCTGCTGTCGTAGGCGGTGATCGTCGAGGCGTCGTCGTCGGCCGGGGCGGCGGCCACCAGCGGGGCGGTCCGCGCGGTCAGGTCCTCGCGCATCGACGCGTCGGCCAGGCGCACGCGCAGCAGGGAGCCGATGTCGGAGCCGAGCCCCTTGGCCTCGGCGATGCGCACGTCGGCGTCGGCGACCTCGGCCTTCAGTTCCCTGCCCGCCCCGGCGGGCGCCGCGGCGGTCAGGGCCTGCAGGTCCACCTCCTCGGAGGCCAGGGCGGCGTTGCGCACCCGGTTGCGCCAGGCGGCGTCGGTCAGGGACTCCGCGAGCGCCCGGGCGGTCTCCGCCTCGATCCCGCCGACGGTGGACGCGGCCGGCGCGGCGGCGGCCGGCTGCGCCTTCGGCGCCTTTGTCGCGTCCGCAGCGAGGGCGGTGCCCTGCAGGGTGGTCAGGGCGGTGGCGGAGAGGACGATCCCGGTGAGGGCTGTGCGCAGCAGCTTCGTTCCGCTCAAGACTTCCTCCGGTGTGAGGGTGTGGGGCGTGGACGTGCGGGAGCGTTCGGGACGTGCGGGAGCGGCCGGGTGCGCGGCTGCGCAGCGGCTCGGGTCGTGCGGTGGTGCGGGTGCGGGGGGCGCGTCCATGATGGATCCGTGAAGATCTATGCGGGTAGACCTTCACGTGTAAAGAATTAATGACAGTTGCATGTCAAAAATGTGTGCGGGGTGCGCCCCGGGCCGGGCCCCGCGCGGCAGGACCGGCGGCCCGGCCGGTCACGCCCGCGCCGCCGGCTCCAGCCGGACCGCGCACACCTTGAACTCCGGCATGCGGGAGACCGGGTCCAGCGCCGGGTTGGTGAGGGTGTTGGCGCAGCCCTCGCCGGCCCAGTGGAAGGGCATGAACACTGTGTCGGGCCGGACGTCCCGGCTGATCCGGGCCGGCGCCACGGCCCGGCCGCGGCGGCTGGTGACCGCCACCGGGTCGCCCTCGGCCACCCCGATCCGCTCCGCCAGCTGCGGGTGCAGCTGGACGAACGGCCCGGGAGCGGCCGCGTTGAGCTCGTCCACCCGGCGGGTCTGGGCACCGGACTGGTACTGGGCCGACACCCGGCCGGTGGTCAGGAACACCGGGTACTCCGCGTCCGGCTCCTCCGCCGACGGGCGGTGCGAGACCGGCACGAACCGGGCCCGCCCGTCGGGCGTGGCGAACCGGTCGAGGAACAGGCGGGGCGTGCCCGGGTGGGGCGCGGACGCCCCGCCCGTTTCCGGACAGGGCCAGAACACGCCCTGTTCCTCGGCGATCCGCCGGTAGGTGATGCCGGAGTAGTCCGCGGGGCCGCCCGCCGAGGCGCGGCGCAGCTCCTCGAACACCTCCTCGGGGTCGACCGGGAACCCCTCCTCCCACCCCAGGCGCGCGGCCAGCCCGTTGAGGACCTGCAGGTCGGTGCGGACCCCGGGCGGGGGCGCGACGGCCCGCCGGCGCAGGATCACCCGGCCCTCCAGGTTGGTCATGGTGCCCGTCTCCTCCGCCCACTGGGCGACGGGCAGGACGACGTCCGCCATCGCGGCCGTCTCCGAGAGCACCACGTCCGCCACCGCCAGGAAGTCCAAGGAGGCGATCCGCCCGGTGACGCGGGCCGCGTCCGGGGCGGAGACCACCGGGTTGGACCCCGACAGGAACAGGGCCCTCACCTCCCGGCCCAGGGAGTCCAGCAGCTCGTAGGCGCTGCGCCCCGGCCCGGGCAGGTCGCCGGGGTCCACCCCCCACACGGCGGCGACGTGCGCGCGGGCCGCGGGGTCGTCCAGCCTGCGGTACCCGGGCAGCTGGTCGGCCTTCTGGCCGTGCTCGCGCCCGCCCTGCCCGTTGCCCTGGCCGGTCAGGCAGCCGTAGCCGGAGTACGGGCGGCCGGCCCGGCCGGTGGCCAGGCACAGGTTGATCCAGGCGCCGACGGTGTCGGTGCCCTTGGCCTGCTGCTCGGGCCCGCGTGCGGTGAGCACCATGGACGAGGGCGCGTCGCAGAACATCCGCACCGCCTCGCGCAGCTGCGGCACGGGGACGCCGGTGATGCGCTCGACCAGCTCGGGCCAGTGCGCCATCGCCGCCGCCCGGGCCTGCGGCCAGCCGGTGGTGCGCCCGGCCACGAACGCCTCGTCGACCCGGCCCTCGGCGACCACCAGGTGCAGCATCCCCAGGGCGAGGGCGAGGTCGGTCCCCGGGCGGGGCCGCAGGTGCAGGTCGGCCTGCTCGGCGGTGCGCGTGCGGCGCGGGTCGACGACGACCAGCGTGCCGCCGTTCTCCCGCAGTTCGGTGAAGTACCGCAGGGCGGGGGGCATGGTCTCGGCGGGATTGGAGCCGACCAGGACCACGCAGCCGCTCCGGGGGACGTCCTCCAGCGGGAACGGCAGGCCGCGGTCGAGACCGAATGCCCGCTGGTGCGCGGCCGCCGCGGACGACATGCAGAAACGTCCGTTGTAGTCGATCGAGGGCGTGCGCAGCACCGCGCGGGCGAACTTGCCCAGCAGGTACGCCTTCTCGTTGGTCAGGCCGCCGCCCCCGAACACCCCGACGGCCGCGCGGCCGTGGACCTCGGCGGTGCGGGCGAGACCGGCCGCCGTGCGGTCCAGCGCCTCGTCCCAGCCCGCCGGCACCAGCTCGCCGCTCGCCGCGTCGCGCACCAGCGGCCCGGTGAGCCGGACGGCCCGCGAGAGCACGGCCGGCGCGGTCCGCCCCTTGCTGCACAGGGCACCCCGGTTGACGGGGAAGTCCGGGCGCTCGACGACCTCCGCTGGGGCCCCCGCTGGGGCCTCCGCGACGGCGTCCGCGGGGGCGTGGCCGGCCCGCGGCGCGGACTTGGGCGCGAGGCGCATCCCGCACTGCAGCGCGCAGTAGGGGCAGTGGGTGTCGACCGTCGTGGTGCTCATGCCGACCACCGTGCGCGAGAGGTGTTTCGCAGCCCAGCCCCGCCGCGTTAAACACCCGGAACGCCCGCCTCAGCGCACCCGGCGGCCCGCTGTGAGGAGCCGGCCCGGAAGGCCCGCGTGGTGGACGCGCCGGTCGTGACCGTTGCGGTTCAGCACCAGGCTCCGGTGGTCACCAGTGATCCCGGTGACTTGAACCGTATCGCCGATGCGATCGGTGTGAAGATCGGACTGTTCACCGTCCGAACCACTCCGGATCACCCGGCAGCGGCCAGGGCCCGCGCGACGCCGGGCTCGCGGGGGCCGAGGAAGTGGGGGTCTGGCCGGGCCGCCGCGTCGAGCGCGGCCTTCGCCGCCCCCGGGATCTCGCGCACCGAACCGTAGAGCCACGTGACGTCGCGCGGCTCCTCCACCGGGACGCCGTGCGCGTCGATGCCCGCCGCCGTGCACAGGGCCAGCGCCCTGCGGACGTGGAACCCCTGGGTGACCAGCAGCGCCTCGTCCACGCCGAAGATCCGCTTCGCGCGGATGCACGAGTCCCAGGTGTCGAAGCCGGCGTAGTCCAGCACGATCCGCTCCCGGGGCACGCCCAGACCGGTCAGGTAGTCGCGCATGGCGCTCGGCTCGTCGTAGCCGCTGCGGCTGTTGTCGCCGCTGACCAGCAGCACGCGGACCTTGCCCGCCCGGTACAGCCCGGCCGCCGTGTCGAGGCGGTGCGCCAGGTAGGGGGAGGGCACGCCGTCCCACAGTCCGGCGCCGAACACCACGGCCACCGGGGCGGAGGGGGCCGCCGCCGCGTCGCGCACCCGCGGGGAGGCGGAGGCGTGCGCCCACAGGGCGGGCAGCAGCGCGGCGGTGCAGGCCAGGGCCAGCGCCTGCACGGCCCTGCGCCGCCCGGCCCACCCGGCAGGCCGGGTCGGCCGGTACCGCAGATACCGCAGGCACCGGTCGCGCAGCGTCCGTAGGGCCTGGCGGGTCCGGCCCGCCGCGGTACCGTCCGCGGCGCCCCCGCCGTCCGTCGCCGTGCCCGTCCCCGTGCCTGTCCCCGTGCCCGTGCCCGTGTCCGTGCCAGTTCCCGACACCGCACTCCGTCCCTCGTCGAAGCCCGACCGGCCCCGCACCGACCGCGGCGGGGCGCCCCCACTGTCCGACGCCCCGGGGATCGCGCCCGGTTCCCGTGGCTCTCCCGCGGCCGTTCTCACGGGGTGCGTCCGCGGTGAGAGGCGGCCGAAACCGCCCGTGACGGCCGTGCAACGAGGGCGCAATCCCCGCACCCCAGACTCGCCGCATGACGGAGTCGACACCTGCTTCCGGTCCCGGCCCGCTCGACAGCACGGCGCAGACCGCGAGCCGGACCACCGGCCTGCCCGGGGCCCGTCCCGCCCGCCTCCCGCGGCCGTACGCGCCGATCCGGCGCCCGCCGGCCCTGGTCGTCGTCGCGCACGGCAGCCGGGACCCGCGGGCGCTGCGGACCGTGCGGGCCCTGCTGGCCGAAGTGCGGGCGCAGCGCCCCGGGGTCCCCGTCGCCCTGGGGCACATCGAGCTGAACGAGCCCCTGCTCGGCGACACCCTGGCCCGGCTGAACGGGGAGGCGGTGCTGGTACCGCTGCTGTTCGGGCGCGGTTTCCACGTCAAGGAGGACCTGCCGGGGGCGTTGGCGCGCGCCCCGCACCTGCGGGCGCGCGTCGCTCCACCGCTGGGCCCGCACCCGCTGCTGGCGCAGGCGCTGCACGCGCGGCTGGTCGAGGCCGGATGGAGGCCGCCCCCGGCCGGGCGCCGGGGCCCGGCCGGGGGCGGCCGGGCACGGGGCGGCGCGGTGGTGCTCGCCTCGGCCGGCTCCCGGGACCCGCAGTCCGCCGACGACGTCCGCGGCATCGCGCACCTGCTGGCGTCCCGGCTGGGGGTGCCGGTGGTGCCGGCCTGGGCCACCGCCGCCTCGCCCTCCGTGCCCGAGGCGGTCGCCGACCTCACCGCGCGCGGGCACGACCGGATCGCGGTCGCCTCCTGCTTCACCGCCCCCGGGCGCTTCTCCGCCCGGTGCGCGGCCGCCGCGCCGCCCGGAGCCGTGGTCTCCGCACCGCTGGGGGACCACCCGGCGATGGCCCGGCTGGTGCTCCACCACTACGACAGCCTCGCCGCCGGTCCCGCTGCCGGCCGCGCTGCCGGTCCCGCCGCCGCCCCGCCGCACGACGCGCCCGCGCCCTGCGGTTAACGTCGCTTCCATGAACGGGATCGACGGCTACAACGACGCGGCGACCGAACGCTGGGTGCCCGAACCCGACAAACGGCCGGGCCGCACCGCCTTCCAGCGCGACCGGGCCCGCGTACTGCACTCGGCCGCGCTGCGCCGCCTGGCCGGCAAGACGCAGGTGGTCGCCCCGCTGGAGACCCCGGCGCAGCTGAGCACCAGTCCGCGCACCCGGCTCACCCACTCCCTGGAGTGCGCCCAGGTCGGCCGGGAGCTGGGGGCGGCCCTGGGCTGCGACCCGGACCTGGTGGAGACGGCCTGCCTGGCCCACGACCTCGGCCATCCGCCGTTCGGGCACAACGGCGAGCAGGCCCTGGACGAGGTGGCCCGGCCCTGCGGCGGTTTCGAGGGCAACGCCCAGTCGCTGCGGCTGCTCACCCGCATCGAGCCGAAACGCTTCACCACGACCGCCGACGGCCGCGTCACCGGCGTGGGGCTCAACCTGACCCGCGCCTCCCTGGACGCCGCCACCAAGTACCCCTGGCCCCGCGGCAAGCACCCCGAGGCGCCCGGCTCGCCGAAGTTCGGCGTCTACGAGGACGACCGCCCGGTCTTCGACTGGATGCGGGAGGGCGCCCCCGGCGACCGCCGCTGCTTCGAGGCCCAGGTCATGGACTGGTCCGACGACGTCGCCTACTCGGTGCACGACCTCGAGGACGGCCTGCACGCCGGGCACCTCGACCCCAATCTCCTCCTCGCCGACCCCGAGCGCGCCGACCTGTTCGAGGTGGCGGCCGCCCGCTACGCGCCCCTGGGAACGTCCGCCGGGGAACTCGCCGAAGCCCTGGACCGGCTGCTCGACCAGCCGTGGTGGCCGCACGGCTACGACGGGTCCGCCGTCGCCCAGGCCAGGCTCAAGGACGCGACCAGCCAGCTGATCGGCCGGTTCTGCCTGGAGGCGGAACGGGCCACCCGGGAGGCCCACGGCCCCGGCCGCCTCACCCGCTACCGGGCGGAGCTCGTCGTGCCGCGCGCCGTCCGCCTGGAGTGCGCGGTGCTCAAGGCCGTCGCCGACCGCTACGTCATGCAGCGCGACGAGCAGGAGGCGCTGCGCCGCCGCCAGCGGGTGGTGATCGCCGAGCTGGCCGAGGCACTGGTGCGCCGCGCCCCCGACGGCCTGGAACCGCAGTTCGGGGCGCTCCACCGGGCGGCGTCCGACGACGCGGAGCGGCTGCGGGTCGTGGTCGACCAGATCGCCTCCCTCACCGACGCCTCCGCCCTCGCCCTCCACCACCGGCTCACGCGGTGACGCGGTGACGCGCCGGGGACGCCGTCTTCACCGGGAGCGCCCGGTGGGGGAGGCTCGTTGAGAACGGGGGAGGCTCGTCGAGGACGGGAAACGTACCGAGCGGGGGCAGGAGCGACAGCAGGAGGCGTCCAGTGGTGGACGAACACCGCACGTTCGTGATCGTCGGAGCCGGCCTGGCGGGAGCCAGGGCCGCCGAGACCCTCCGTGCGGAGGGGTTCGGAGGCAGGGTGATCCTGGTCGGCGACGAACGCGACCGCCCGTACGAGCGGCCGCCCCTGTCCAAGGGCTTCCTGACCGGGGCCGCCGACCGTTCCTCGGTCTTCGTGCACGACCCCGCCTGGTACGCGCAGGCCGGGATCGAACTCCACCTGGGCCAGCCGGCGACCCGCCTCGACCCCCTCTCGCGGACCGTCGTGCTCGCCGACGGCACCCCGCTGACCTACGACAGGCTGCTCCTGGCCACCGGGGCCGAGCCGCGCCGCCCGGACGTCCCCGGCACCGGCCTCGCCGGGGTCCACCGGTTGCGCAGGCTCTCCGACGCCGAGCGGCTGCGCGGTGCGCTCGCCGCGCGCGGGCAGGAGAACGGGCACCTGGTGATCGCCGGTGCGGGCTGGATCGGCCTGGAGGTCGCCGCGGCCGCCAGGGGCTACGGGGTGGAGGTGACGGTCATCGAGCCCGAACCCACCCCGCTGCACTCCGCGCTCGGCCCCGAACTGGGCTCCCTCTTCGCCGACCTGCACCGCGAGCACGGCGTCCGGTTCCACTTCGGGGCCCGGGCCGCCGAGATCGTCGGACACGACGGGACGGTCTGGGCCGTCCGCACCGACGACGGGGAGGAGCACCCCGCCCACGAGGTCCTCCTCGCGGTCGGGGCGGCACCGCGCACCGCCCTGGCGGAGGCTGCCGGGCTGGCCCTGGCCGGCCGGGACGAGGGCGGCGGCATCGCCGTCGACGCGTCCCTGCGCACCTCCGACCCGTACGTCTTCGCCGTCGGCGACGTCGCTTCGGCCGAGCACCCGCTGTTCGGCCGCAGGCTGCGCACCGAGCACTGGGCCAACGCCAACGACGGAGGGCCGGCCGCCGCCCGCGCCATGCTGGGCTGGCACGTCTCCTACGATCCGGTCCCCTACTTCTTCTCCGACCAGTACGACCTCGGCATGGAGTTCTGCGGCCACGCGCCGCCCGGCGCCTACGACCAGGTGGTGTGCCGCGGGGACATGGGAAAGCGCGAGTTCATCGCCTTCTGGCTCTCGCAGGGGCGGGTGCTGGCCGGGATGAACGTCAACGTGTGGGAGGTCAACGAGCGGATCCAGCAGCTCGTCCGCTCCGGCGCGCAGGTCGACCCCGACCGGCTCGCCGACCCGGGCGTCCCGCTCGAGTCCCTGGCCCCGTGACCGGGGCCCGTGACCGGGGGCCCGTGACCGGGCGGGTCCGCGAGGCCGGGCGCATGGGCGTTCCGGTCCGGCCCGGGCCGTAGACTCGCAGCGTGGCCGGGAAGATCAGGGAAGAGGACATCAAGGCGGTGCGGGACGCGGTCCCCATCGACTCCGTCGTCTCCGAGTACCTCCAGCTGCGCAACGCCGGCGGCGGCAACCTCAAGGGCCTGTGCCCCTTCCACGACGAGAAGAGCCCCTCCTTCCAGGTCAGCCCCAGCAAGGGCCTGTACCACTGCTTCGGCTGCGGCGAGGGCGGCGACACCATCGCCTTCGTCATGAAGCTGGAGCACCTCTCCTTCGCCGAGACGGTCGAACGCCTGGCCGCGCAGGCCGGCATCACCCTGCGCTACGAGGAGAGCGGCGGCGGCTACACCCCCGGCCACCGGAAGGGGGAGCGCACCCGGCTCGTCGAGGCCCACCAGGCCGCCGCGCAGTTCTACCTGGAGCAGCTCGACGGCGCGGAGGCCGAGATCGGCCGCCGCTTCCTCGCCGAGCGCGGCTTCGACCAGGCCACCGCCCGGCACTTCGAGGTCGGCTACGCCCCGGCCGGCTGGGACCACCTGGTGCGCTTCCTGCGCGGCCGCGGCTTCACCGACAAGGAGCTGGTCGTCTCCGGCCTCGCCCAGGAGTCCCGGCGCGGCAGCCCCATCGACCGCTTCCGCGGACGCCTGATGTGGCCGATCAAGGACATCACCGGCGAGGTCGTCGGCTTCGGCGCGCGCAGGCTGCGCGAGGACGACCAGGGGCCGAAGTACCTCAACACCCCCGAGACGCCGATCTTCAAGAAGTCCCAGCACCTGTACGGCATCAACCTGGCCAAGCGCGACATCGCCAAGTCGCTGCGGGTGGTCGTCGTCGAGGGCTACACCGACGTGATGGCCTGCCACGCCGCCGGCGTCACCACCGCCGTCGCCACCTGCGGGACGTCCTTCGGCGACGACCACATCAAGGTCCTGCGCCGGCTGCTGATGGACACCTCCGAGCTCAAGGGCGAGGTGATCTTCACCTTCGACGGCGACGCCGCGGGCCAGAAGGCCGCCACCCGCGCCTACGAGGACGCCGACAAGTTCGCCGCCCAGTCCTACATCGCCGTCGCCCCCGACGGCATGGACCCGTGCGAACTGCGGCTCTCCCAGGGCGACTCGGCGGTGCGGGCCCTGGTCGACGGCCGGGTCCCGCTGGTGGAGTTCGCCCTGCGCAGCAAGATCGCCGGCTACGACCTGGACAACGCCGCCGGCCGCGCCTCCGCCTTCGACGCCGCGGCGCCGCTGCTGGCCCGCTTCACCAACCAGACCCAGCGCCACACCTGGGCCGTCGAACTCGGCGCCATGCTCGGCTACATGGACGAGCGGTGGGTCACCCGCCGCGTCGACCAGTTCGCCCGCTGGGAGCGCGAGCGGCGGCAGCAGCCGGACGGCGGCCGGCGCGGCGGGCCCCGGCAGCACGGCGGAGCGCCCGGGCCCGGCGGACCCGCCGGGCCGCCCGGACCCGGCGCCGTGCCCGCCGCCCCGCGCGGCCCCCGCGGCCCGCGCCTGGACCTGCGCAACCCCGCGCACCAGACCGAGCGCGAACTGCTCAAGCTCGCCCTGCAGTTCCCCGAGCTGGTCTCCCCGGCCTTCGACGCCTACGGCGAGGACGAGTTCACCGCCGCGCCCTACGCCGCGGTGCGCCGCATCATCGCCGACGCCGGGGGGGCGGAGTCCGCCCCGGCGGGCGACTACCTGGCACGCGTCTCCGAGGCCGCGCCCGACGAGGCGGCACGCACCCTGATCCGCGAGCTCGCCGTCGAACCGCTGCGCACCCGCCGCCCGGTGGACGAGCTGTACGCCGGGGCCCAGTTGGTCCAGGTGCGCAGCCGGGCCGTCGCCCGCCGCATCGCGGAGGTCAACTCCCAGTTGCGCCGCCTGGGTTCGCACGGCGACCCCGAGCAGGTGGCGGCCCTGCAGGGCGAGCTGTGGGCACTGGAGCAGTACGGCCGGGCGCTGCGCGAACAGGGCGCCGCGGCCCTCTGACCGGTCCCGTCGGCGGCCCGGGGCCCACGGCTGCCCGGGGCCCGCGGCGGCGCCGGCTCCGCGGCCCGGCCCTCCCGCGGCGGCCGGGCGTTGCGCCGGAAGGCGGCCGGGAACCGCCAGAAAGTGGCCGCACGCCTCTCGTGGACGGAGTGTGTCGTACCCCACACTGGGGGCGGTACCTGAGTCCTCGGAGCGCGGAGTCCCACGAACCCCCGCAGGCTCGCGGGCGGCACACCGGACGGAGGTACGGCCCGGTCGCGCCCGTTCCCGCCGCGGCGCACCCCGTGCCGGCCCCGCCGGTGCCGCCGGTACGCCTCCCGCTCCTGCCGCGAACGCGCTCACCGTGGAGGTCGTGTCCGTGCAGACCCTCGTCAAGGAGCCCGCGGCCCCCGCCGGGGCCGTCCCCGCAGCGCCGCGCAACCCGGCCGGTGCCGCGCCCGCCCACCGCCCCCGGGGCCGGCAGGAGCCCGCCGTCCCCGACGCCTCCTCCGACCTGTTCCGCCAGTACCTGCGCGAGATCGGCCGCATCCCCCTGCTGAGCGCGGAGGAGGAGGTCGAACTGGCCCGCAGGGTCGAGGCGGGGCTGCTCGCGGAGGAGAAGCTCACCACTCTTGCGGACCCCGCCCGTGCCGACTTTGAACTCGTCCGCGACCTGGACCGGCTGGTCGTCCTCGGCCGGGCCGCCAAGCACCGCCTGATCGAGGCGAACCTGCGGCTGGTCGTCTCCGTCGCCAAGCGGTACGTCGGCCACGGGCTCGCCATGCCGGACCTCGTCCAGGAGGGCAACATCGGCCTGATGCGGGCGGTCGAGAAGTTCGACTACGCCCGCGGCTTCAAGTTCTCCACCTACGCCACCTGGTGGATCCGCCAGTCGGTGAGCCGGGCCCTGGCCGACCAGGCCCGCACCATCCGGGTGCCGATCCACGTCGTGGAGCTGATCAACCGGGTCGTGCGCCTCCGGCGGACCGTCCTGCAGGAGCACGGCCGCGAGCCGTCCGCCGCCGAGCTCGGCGTGCTGCTGGACCTGCCCGAGAGCCGCGTCCGCGAGCTCCTGCGCCTGGCCCAGGACCCGGTCTCCCTCCAGGCGCCCGTGGGCGAGACGGAGGACGTGGCGTTCGGCGACCTCATCGAGGACTCGGACGCCGTCTCCCCGGCGGATTCCGCGGCCTTCCTGCTCCTGCGCGAGCACCTGGAGGCCGTCCTGTCCACCCTCGGCGAGCGGGAGCGCAAGGTCGTCCAGCTGCGCTACGGGCTCGTCGACGGGCGCTCCCGGACCCTGGAGGAGATCGGGCAGGTCTTCGGCGTCACCCGGGAACGCATACGGCAGATCGAGTTCAGGAGCCTGAGCAGGCTGCGCGAGCACACCTTCGCCGCACAGCTCCGCTGCTACCTCGACTGATCCGCGGCGCGGCCCCCCGGGCCTTCGGGAACGGGCCGCGGGCGCGGTCCGCGGCCCGGCCGGCCGCCCACCCGCTCATCAGGCCACCTGCTCGCCTGGTCACCTGGTCATCCGCTCACCCGGTCCCGAACGCCCCCGGGTGGGTCTGGTCCCGGATCGCCGCGTACTGCTGCCGCACCGCCTGACCGATCGCCAGTTCCTCGCCCGGCTCCAGCAGCTGCACCGCCGACGACCGCCACTGCGGGGGCTCGGCCCCGCCCGACAGGGCCCACGCGGCCTGCCGCGCGGCGCCCAGTGCCGTGTAGTCGGCCGGCTGCGGCAGCGCCACGGGGGCGCCGAGGAGGACGGGGGCCATGGCCCGCACCGCGGGCAGTTCGGCGGCCTGCCCCAGCAGGAACACCCGGCGGACCTGCACGCCGCGCCCGCGCAGCACGTCGAGGGCGTCGGCCAGCCCGCACAGCATCCCCTCGAAGGCGGCCCGGGCGAGGTGCTCGCGCTTCATGCTCTCGCGCCGCAGCCCGGCCAGGGTGCCCGCGGTGTGCGGCAGCTGCGGTGTGCGTTCGCCCTCCAGGTAGGGCAGCAGGACGAGGCCGTACGAGCCCGGGGTCGACTGCAGGGCGGCCTCGGACAGGCCCGCCAGGTCCGTCCCCAGCAGGTCGGCGGTGGCGCGCAGCACCCTGGTGGCGTTGAGGGTGTGCACCACCGGCATGTGATGGCCGGTGGCGTCGGCGAACGAGGTGATCATGCCGCCGGGGTCGGTCAGCGCCTCGCCGTGCACGGCGAAGACCGTGCCCGAGGCGCCCAGCGACACCACCGCGTCGCCGATGCCCAGGTGGAGCCCCAGGGCCGCGGCCATGTTGTCGCCGGTCCCGGCGGAGATCAGCAGGCCCTCCGGGGTGCGGCCGGCCGGTTCGGCGGGCCCGAGGACGTCCGGCAGCGAGACCCGGTGGCCGAGGGCGAGCTCGACCAGGTCGTGCCGGTACTGCTCCGCGGCCGCCGACCAGTAGCCGGTCCCGGAGGCGTCGCCCCGGTCGGTGGTGCGGCGCGCGGGGCGCCCCATCAGCTGCCACACCAGCCAGTCGTGCGGGAGCAGCACCTCTGCCGTGCGGCCCGCGGCGGCCGGGTCGTTCTGCGCCATCCAGCGCAGCTTGGAGACCGTGTGGGCGGCCTGCGGGACGGCGCCCACCGCCCGGGCCCAGGCCCCCGGGCCGCCGAGGGCCTCGGTGAGGTCGGCCGCCGCCCCGGTGGACCGCTTGTCGTTCCACAGCATCGCCGGGCGGACGGGGACGCCCTCCGCGTCCTGGGCGATCATGCCGTGCTGCTGGGCGGCGACGCCGATCGCCTCGACGCCCTCGAGCAGGCCCCCGGCGGCCGCCTCGCCGAGCGAGTACAGCCAGGCCTGCGGGTCCGTCTCGGAGCGGCCGACGGCGGGCCCGGCCGGTTCGCCGGGCGCGGGCCGCAGCGGGAGTTCGGGGTGCGGGGCGTGACCCTCGCGGATCACCGCACCTGTGTCGGCGTCGCAGACGACGATCTTCGTGAACTGCGACGAGCTGTCGATTCCGGCGACTGTCCCCATGGATGCAGATCATGCCGCATCCGGCGGGCGGGGGTCCCGCAGGACCCGTACCCGCCGGACGGCGGTCCGGTCAGGGCGTGCCGGTGCCGGTGCTCGTGCCCGCGCCGTTCCCGGTCCCGGTTCCCCAGTCGTCGTGCGGGGCAGCCTTGTCCCGCAGCGCGCGCACCTTGTCGGTGACCGCTCCGGGAAGGCGGTTCCCGGCCCGGTCGACCACCGTGTCGGCAGCCTTCACCGCGGCGGCCCGGCTGTTGTCCGCGGCGCTGTGGGCCGCGTTCTGCACGGCGGGGTTGCCGGCCACCCGTTGTGCGAGCTTGCAGAGCTTGTCGTACTGTTCCCGGCCTGCACGCGTGCCGAACACGTAGCCGACCGCAGCTCCGGCGACGAACATGAGCCGCTTGGCCATGGCTCCACCCTTTCCCTCGCGACGTCCACGGGCCGGCGGGGGCGGCCCCGCCGGCGGTCCGTACTGCGGTTCGCGCCTACCCGTGCGCCCCGGCGGCGAACCCTGCGGCCCCCGCGACGCCGCGCGACGCCCCGGAAGGCCCGCGACGCCCCGGGAGAACCGGTTGGCGGAGCACCCCCCTGCTTGCGCTAATGTATGTGTCGCAGCGAGCGCACACCGCCCCAATGCCGGGACCGGGTGCACTCCGAAGCATTCCTGCGTAGCTCAATTGGCAGAGCAGCCGGCTGTTAACCGGCAGGTTACTGGTTCGAGTCCAGTCGCAGGAGCTCGGTCCCCTGTAGCTCAATTGGCAGAGCAGCCGGCTGTTAACCGGCAGGTTACTGGTTCGAGTCCAGTCGGGGGAGCCATACGGAGGAGGACCCCCGCGGGGGTCCTCTTTCGCGTGCGCCCCGTTCCCCGCGCGGGGTGTCGGGAGCTTTCCCGGGGGTACGTTCGGACCCGCGGGCACGGCAGATCGTATGAGCGGCTATGCTGCGGCAAGCAGTGCGTTCGACGAAGCCTGACGTGCTGTTACGGGGCGGTAGCTCAGCCGGTTAGAGCAGCGGACTCATAATCCGTCGGTCGTGGGTTCGAGTCCCACCCGCCCCACCAGTCCCCCGGACCGCTGCCGGGGCATTCGCCCCGACAGCGACAACGAGGGGACCCGGCGCGGGTCACGCATCCCCTCCGAACCTCCCCGCGCCTCCCTTGCGCCGACGGGCTCTCCCGGTCGCGGTGCGTGCGCGCCGGCCGTTCCCGGCCCCGCCGGGCGGTTCAGCAGTTGTAGGAGTGCAGAACGCGGTCGAATCGCCCGGCGAGCAGGTCCTGGCGGTTGCTGATCCAGCCCAGCTCACCGTCGCCCTGGTCGCCGGGTCCCGGGATCTGCCATTCGAGGATGTCCCACCTCGAGGCGCACTCCAGAACCAGCGACCAGCGTCTCGCCCTGGAACACCACGTCGACGAGGGCGTGCCCCCGGGAGGAGCCGAACAGGGAGACGTACGCCCCGACGGTGAGCCTCCCCTGGGGGATGTCCCGCGGGTCCGCCACCCCGAAGTCCAGGGTCACGCTCCCGCCCGCGACCACTCCTGTGCGGTTCCCGGAGAACAGGCACAGGTGGTGCCTGACGTCCGTCCCGGAAACCCGTCCCGGAAACCCGTACCGGGTCGACGGAGAAATCGGCGGAGAGACCCGGGGAGCCCACGCTCGCACACGTCCTGACGGTTGGTCGGAAAACCCGCGCCGAGGGATTGACGCCGGTGATCACGCGCCCCAGGGCGCCGGTCCGACAACCGGGGAGGCACCCGGGAGGCCCCGGGCCCCGGCCGTCCCCGGCCGGGGCCCGGGGCCCGGGGACAGCCGGGGACGGCCGGTCAGGCGTCCGGGTCCGCTCCCGTGGGGAGCGGCGGGCCGTCCTCCAGCGCCTGCGCCTCCTCGTCGGTCAGCAGCCGGGAGCGGAGCAGGAACCGCACGCCCTCGGGCGCCTCCAGGGAGAACCCGCCGCCCCGGCCCGGGACGACGTCCACGGTCAGGTGGGTGTGCTTCCAGTACGCGTACTGGTCGGCGCTCATCCAGAACGGCGTGCCGCCCGCCACCCGGCCGAGCAGCACGTCCGACGCCCCCACCCTGAACTCGCCGCGCGGGTAGCACATGGGCGAGCTGCCGTCGCAGCACCCGCCGGACTGATGGAACATCAGCGGCCCGTGCCGGTCCGCCAGGCGGCGCAGCAGGTCCTCCGCGGCCGGCGTCAGCCCCACGCGGCCGGGCGCCGCGTCCCGGCCGGTCGCGTCCCCCTCGGTCCCGTCCCGGCCGGTCGCGCCGTCCATCAGAAGAACCCGAGCTTCTTGGCCGAGTAGCTCACCAGCAGGTTCTTGGTCTGCTGGTAGTGCTCGAGCATCATCTTGTGGTTCTCCCGGCCGATGCCGGACTTCTTGTAGCCGCCGAAGGCGGCGTGCGCGGGGTAGGCGTGGTAGCAGTTGGTCCACACGCGGCCGGCCTTGATCCCGCGGCCGAGGCGGTAGGCGGTGTTGCCGTCGCGGGTCCACACGCCCGCGCCGAGGCCGTACAGGGTGTCGTTGGCGAGCTCCAGCGCCTCGTCGACCGAGTCGAAGGTGGTGACCGAGACCACCGGGCCGAAGATCTCCTCCTGGAAGATCCGCATGTCGTTGGTGCCGCGGAAGATCGTCGGCTCGACGTAGTAGCCGTTCTCCAGCCCCTCGACGGTGCGCGGGCCGCCGCCGGTGAGGATCTCCGCGCCCTCGCGCTTGCCGATGTCGATGTAGGACAGGATCTTCTCGTACTGGTCGTTGCTGGCCTGGGCGCCGACCATGGTGGCCGGGTCCAGCGGGTTGCCGCTGACGATCGCCCGGGTGCGCTCGACGCAGCGGGCGATGAACTCGTCGTAGATCGAGGAGTGGATCAGCGCGCGTGAGGGGCAGGTGCACACCTCGCCCTGGTTGAGGGCGAACATCACCATGCCCTCGACGGCCTTGTCGAGGAAGTCGTCGTCGGCGGCCGTCACGTCCGGCATGAAGATGTTGGGGCTCTTGCCGCCCAGTTCCAGGGTCACCGGGACGATGTTCTCGCTGGCGTACTGCATGATCAGCCGGCCGGTGGTGGTTTCGCCGGTGAAGGCGACCTTGGCCACCCTCGGGCTGGAGGCCAGGGGCTTGCCGGCCTCCACGCCGAAGCCGTTGACCACGTTGAGCACGCCGGGCGGCAGCAGGTCGGCGATCAGGTCGACCAGTACCAGCAGGCTGGCCGGGGTCTGCTCGGCCGGCTTGATCACCACGCAGTTGCCGGCCGCCAGGGCGGGGGCCAGCTTCCACGTGGCCATCAGGACGGGGAAGTTCCACGGGATGATCTGGGCGACCACGCCCAGCGGCTCGTGGAAGTGGTACGCGACGGTGTCGGCGTCGATCTCCGCGATGCTGCCCTCCTGGGCCCGCAGCGCGCCGGCGAAGTAGCGGAAGTGGTCCACGGCCAGCGGCAGGTCGGCGGCCAGCGTCTCGCGGACCGGCTTGCCGTTCTCCCAGGTCTCGGCGACCGCGAGCTTCTCCAGGTTCTCCTCGATGCGGTCCGCGATCCGGTTGAGGAGGTTCGCCCGCTCCGTGGCGGAGGTGCGGCCCCACTTGTCCGCGGCCGCGTGCGCGGCGTCCAGGGCGCGGTCGACGTCGGCCGCCGTCGAGCGGGCGACCTGGCAGAACACCCGGCCGTCGACGGGGGAGGGGTTGTCGAAGTACTGCCCCTCGGCGGGAGCGGCCCACTCGCCGCCGATGAAGTTGTCGTACCGCTTGGCGAAGCTGACGATGCTGCCTTCGGTTCCCGGCTGCGCGTACACCATGGTGCGGCTCCTCGGTGAGGGTACGGGTGCGGTGCGCCGCGGCGGCCCCGCCGCCGCGACACACCGCACTGTGGCTCCCGGAGGTTGGCGAAAGGTTGGCGCACCGCCCGGCGCGCCCCGTGGTTCACCCGTGCGACGCGGTTCGTCCCCGTGCGGCGGTGCACCGCGGCCCGTCGCGTTTCAGTCGTGCGACGCGGTGCTCAGCCGGCCCGCGGCCACCGCGCGGCGCGCGTCGTGCGGGCCCAGCAGCCGCAGCGCGTGCTCGTGGACCTCCGCGTCGTGCGGGACGCGCTCCCCGTAGCACAGGGCGAGTTCCGCGCTGGTGCCGGACAGCACGGCCTCCCGCACGCCGACCTCCAGCCGCTCGCGCCACTCGGCGATCCCCGGCGCCTCCGACTGCGGCAGCAGGGGGCCGCGGTGGAGCCGCACCGCGGTCGCGGCGTCGCCCCGCTCCAGCGCCCGCAGCACCTCGACGGCGTCGCAGGACACCGGCACCGTCAACGCGTACCTGCGCGGTGCGATGCCGCCGCCGAGGGCGCGCCGCAGGTGCGAGACCTCCGCCTTGAACGTGGAGGCGGTGACCGGACGGTCCCCGTACAGGGCCTCGCGGAGCCGTTCGGGCCAGAACCCGTCCGGCTCCAGGGCGAGCAGCGCCAGGATCTCCCGCTGGCGCGGCCGCAGCCGCAACGGCTCCCCGCCGTGCAGCACCTCCTCGTGGCCCAGGCAGGACAGCCGCAGCGGGGAGGCGGCCGGGACCGCGGGGGAGGCGCCGGGGCCCGCCCCCGGCGGGCCGCCGTGACCGCCGTGACCGCCGTGACCGGTGCGGCCGGTGCGGCCGCCGGCCTCCTGCCGTTCGGCGCGCAGCCGGGCCTCGATCGTGGAGACCGCGGTCCGCACGGCCCCCATGGCCAGCGGGTGCGAGCGGTCCCACGTGGTCGACAGGTCCAGCACGCCCAGGATCCGGCCCTCCGGGCTGCGGATCGGGGCGCAGTAGCAGACCCAGCCGTGCAGCGCCGCCACCAGGTGCTCGGCGGAGAACACCGAGCAGGGGCGTCCGGTGAGCAGGGCCAGGGAGAGGGCGTTGGTGCCCATGGCCCGCTCGTCCCAGCGCCCGCCCGGCGCGAAGTTGACCCGCTCGGCGCGCCGCCGCATCACGCGCCCCCCGCAGGTCCACAGGATGGTGCCGGTCTCGTCGGTGACCGCGGCGACGAAACCCGCGTCGTCCGCGATGCTGCGCAGCTCGTCGGCCAGTTCGTGGACCGGGCGGCGCAGGGGGGAGCCGGACCAGCGGGAGTCCACCCGGCCGTCGTCGGCCACCGGCGCGCTGTCTCGCGCCGGGTCCACGGTGCCCAGGGACCGCAGCCAGGACCGGGTGACCTCGTCGCGCAGCGGCGGGCCGCCGCCGGACGCGCGGGCCGCGGGCAGCCCGGGCACCCAGCGCGCCCATTCGCGTTCCAGGTCCGTCCTTCGCCGCCGGAGTGCGTTCCGCTCTGACATTGGCTTCCCGAGGCCGTTCCGAACATCTCCGCCCTTGCCGCCCCGCCCCCGCCGCCCGGCGCGGCCACCCGGTCGAACGCCTGGTCGGAGCGGGTGGAACGGCACGGGCGACGTCGGCGAGTCTAGCGTTGTGTGCCGCAGGTCACACCAGTGCCGCAGGCGGTTCCCGCGGGAGCGGAGCCGGCGGCGGTCGTTCAGCCGGGCAGGGAAGTGCTCCGCACCTCCTTGCCCTCCCCCGCGCTGGCGATGTGGCGGCCGTCGGGATAGAAGACGACTGCGTTGACCGCCCGGGGATGGAGGACCTGGGACCTCTGCGCTCCGTCCCGGCAGTCCCAGATCCGCACCGCCCGGTCCTCGCCGCCCGTGGCGACCAGGGTTCCGTCCGGAGCGAACGCCACACTCCTGATTCCCCGCGCGTGGCGCACCGAGAAGCGCTGCGCCCAGGCTTCCGTGTCCCAGACCTGGGCCGTCCTGTCCTCGCTGCAGGAGGCGAGGGAACGGCCGTCGGGCGAGAAGGCGACGCCGAGGACGAAGTGCTTGTGGCGGATCTCCAGCCGGGGCTCCCAGGCGGCCGTGTCCCACACGCGCGCCGTCCGGTCCTCGCTCCCGCTGAGGAGGAGGGCGCCGTCCGGGCTGAACGCCAGCCCCTTCACCGCGAGCCTGTGCTTCACCCGCGCGACCGGCTCGCCCGTCTCCGTGTCCCACAGTTGCACGGTGCCGTCCGCACAGCCGGTCGCCAGGTGCCGGCTGTCGGGACTGAACGCCACCGCGTTGACGAAGTGCCCGTGCGGGAACCGGAAGACGGGCTCGTCGGCGTCCATGGCCCACACGCGGGCCTGGTTGTCCGTACTGCCGGCGGCCAGGTGGCGGCTGTCGGGACTGAACGCCACCGCGCCGACGGAGCAGCTCCACCCCTTCGAGCTCTTCTCCCACACCTTCCGGCCGGTCGCCGCGTTCCACACCCGCAGCCACCTGCGCGACCCGGTGGCGAGCAGTCCGCCGCCCGGGTGAACGTCCAGGGCGAGGACCCACTGGTCCACGCCGATCGTCGGCAGCGGACAGGGGCCCTCTCCGGCCGCCGGGGCGGAGGCGGCGGTGGGGGCGCCGGGCCGCGGGGGCGCGCCGACCGACGGGCGCGGGCCCCCGGCCGGCCAGGACGTGCCCGCCGGCCGGGGCGCGCCGACTCCCCAGGAGCCTGCGGAAGGCCGTTCCCGTCCGCACCGGGCGATCCGCTCGCGCGCTCGTGCCGCCGAGCCGTCGGGGTCGGTCCACGAGGGGTCGAGCGCGCGGATCCGATCGGCGGTGCGCACGGCGGCCTCGTCGTCCCCGGCGTCGGCCTGCCGCCGCAGCAGGTCCTGCAGGCGGCGGGCCTCCGCCCGGTCCTCCGCCCGCCTCAGCCGTGCGTGCGCCTCGGCGTGGCCGGGATCGGTGCCGAGCACGGCCCGGTAGTGCTCCTGCGCGGTGTCGAGGTCCCCCGCCTCCTCGGCCCGGACGCCCTGCGCGTAGTCACTCTGCAGCCGGACGTGCTCGAGCATGTTCCGGACGTCGGCGTCCCCCGGCAGCCGCCGGGCCGCGGCGGTCAGCTGCAGCACCGCCGCCTCCCAGTCCCGGTCGTGCTGTGCCTGCCAGAACGCGGCGGAGGCCTCCTCCCGTACCTGCCGCGCCGTCTTCTCCGGCTCTCCGCCGGGGGTTCCCTGCTCCCCGGCGGGAACCTTTGTCGCCGCCTCCGCCTCCGCCTTCGGTGTCTCCTCCGGCTCCTCGGGGGGTGTGGAGCCTCGCAGGTCGAACAGCCGGGCGTCCCCGCTCCTCTGGTACAGGATCGGGGTGAAGCACTCCAGGCTGTCGTCCTTGTACACGCGCAGCGCGACCCGGCCCGCGCGGACCGCCTCGTCGACGGACCGGTTGGCCGCCAGCGCCTGGTAGAAGGCGTAGGAGAACAGGACGGCCGCGTGGTCGGTCACGGCGAACTGCATGGCGACCACCGCCGGCACCGTGTGCTCCAGCACCGCTGCCGCGCTGGAGAACAGGTCCTCGGAGCTGCCCGTGCCGGTCTCGCAGCTGTTGAGCACGACCAGACGCGGACGGGGGCGGGCCAGGCTGATCAGGGCGCCCAGCGCCTCGGCGTGCAGCGGGTCCTCGCGGCCCCGCTCGTCGGCGAAGATGATCATTCCCTCGCGCCGCTGCTCGTCGAACTTCCCGTGGCCGACGAAGTGCAGCACGTGGCAGCCGGACAGCAGCGCCGCCGTGAGGTCCTGTTTCGTCTGGCCCTGCACCCAGGTCAGCCGCACCAGCCCCTCCTCGACGAGCGGGGTGAGCGCGGCCTGCAGGCTCTCCTTCTCCTTCTCGGCGTCCAGCGTCCCCAAGGAGCCGGGCAGGGCGACCATGCCCAGGATGTGCAGCGGCGGGGCGACCCGCAGCGGGGCGACGGGCTCCAGCACCTCCACGTGGCGCACCAGCGGCTGGCTCAGGCTCAGGTAGCCGCCCATTTTGGAGTTGTGCAGCAGCTCCCAGGGCAGGGCCGCCAGTTCCGGTGAGCGGATGCGGAAGACCAGCCGCAGGACCTCGTCCTGCTCCTCGGCCTTCTGCCGGCTGGACAGGTACAGCCCCGGGATCGAGTTGCGGAACACCGCGTCGAAGAGCTTCTTCCCCACCTCCCGGGCCGGCCGCTCCAGCTCGGTCTGGGCCGCGCGGGAACGGACTGCCGACCCCAGTACCGAGGCCTGCAGCATCGGCATGCTCTGCAGGATCTCGTCGGCGTCCAGTTCGGTGGACGTGCTGTCCTCACCGGCGGGGGAGGAGACATCGACCCGGTACCGGTCCGGCCCCCCGCTGATCTCCACGACGAAGTCGCTGGTGTGCGCCATGGGTTGTCCCGCCCTTCGGGTGGGGTGGTCACGGGACGGCGGCTGTCGCGCGCCCCGGACCCCGCGGCAGCCGCTGTGTCACGATCCGGGCGCTGCCGCCGTGGCTGCGGAGGAGGAGTTGTCCAGGACGGGACCGGACTTCTCCATGTCCATTGCCCAGTTGATGAACGCCTCGAGGTCGACGTCCAAATGCTCTTCCTCGGCCATTGCCACGATGCTCAGGAATTCTTCGGTCCAGAGGACAATGGGTTTATTGTCCACGACGGCGCAGATGATGAACCCGTGCTGGCCGTTTTCCGTCTCGTAATTACTGTAACCCCCGTTTTCGAAATCCTCCCTGGTCTTGCAGTTGGACTTCGGAAGTTCGCTCACGTCGGTCACCCCGAGGAGGTCGGTGACGTAGGAGTTCATGGACGGACTGTCGGGAAAAGAGATGTAATCGACGTACTCCGGGGCGTCCGGGCTCCTGTCGCACTCGGCGCCTTCGACCGCTCCTCGAGGAAGGTCGCTCATCGGCCGGCAGTCGTCCACGAAGTTCTGGGGGATGTGCTGTCCGATCTCACCCAGGCTGTTCGTGGGTGAACTCGGAGGAGGAGAGGATGTCGGCGCCTGCGTCGGCGTCGAGGCGGTGGGGGAGGGCGTGGGGGTGGACCCGGTCACCGGACCGTCCCCGCCCTCTTCCTCGGTGACCGCGAACAGTACGACGCTCGTCAGCACCAGGACGGTTCCGGCGCCCGCGGCGAAGAGCCGGGGGATTCGTTGCATCCTCGGTACGGAGAATTCCCGGATCGAGACTCCGCCGCCGATGAACGCCAGGACCAGGAGTAAGGCGCCGATGGCGAACAGGAGGATTTTCAGTGCGGTGGGCATGATCGTGGATCCCTTCGATCGATCCGGAATCGGCCCATGCTGTGTCGCGGCGGGTCGGCGGCCTTCGTCGGTCCGTCGGACCGGTGTCGAACGGCGGTGCCGGGTGGTGGTGCCGTGGCACCGTTGCGCGCCGATGAGGTCTGTATACCCTTCGGTAAACAGGGCATACACGCACATATGAGGACGGTTGAGTTCCCGTTGGAGGACGGCGGCGCCGTGCTGGTGCGGCTTCAGGAGGAGCCCTGGCCCGACTCGGTGGTGACGCGGGGGGTGTCCGGGGCGGCCGCGGTCGAGCAGGCCGAGCGCACCTTCGAGTCGGCCATGGACACGGTGCGCGATGTGGCCCGCAGTGTCGCCGCCCGGGTCCGGGGCTTCCCCGGTGGCCCGGACGAGCTCGTCGTCGAGTTCGGGGTGGAGATGAGCGCGAAGGCCGGCGCGGTGGTCACCGCGGTGGGCGCCTCGGCGCAGTTGAAGGTCAGCCTGAAGTGGCAGGCACCCCCGAAGCAGCAGGCGCCGCAGCAGTTGTAGGGCCGGTGCGGCGGCCGTTCCGTGTGCGGGCCGGTCCCCGTACGGAGTAATCGGGGAATGGCGCGGGGGACCGGGGAAAGGGAGCGGAGCATGAGCACTGGCGAGCGCACGCTGTACACCACGACCGCGGTCTCCCTGCGTGATCCGGACCGGGTGCGGGTCGGCGAGGAGGGGCACAGGGAGCTGTTCGTGGTCGGGCCCGACGCTTCCGAGACCCTCTTCGACGAGCCGGCCTGGAACCCCGAGCAGATGTACGCGGCGGCCGTGGCCTCCTGTCTCCACCAGGCGCTCGCCCTGGTCGCGAGCGAGGTCGGGGTCGACACGCACGGCAGCCGGGTGAAGGCCGTGGTCTCCCTGGAGCACACCGGTCCGCTGCGGTACTCCTTCTCCACCACCGTCTCGGTCGACCTGCCGGGAGTGGAGCCGCGCCGGCGGGACGAGGTGATCGCCGAGGCGCTGCGGTCCTGTCCGATGGGACAGGGGATGGAGGTCAAGGCCACCCCCTGAGCCGCGCCCCGCGGGGCGGGCCCCGCGCGGCAGGCCGCCGGACGGGGTGCCGCAGGCCGTCCTTTTTCCGAGGGGGCCCGCGCGGTCGCTCCCTCGTGGCCGGTCCTTCGCGGTCAGTCCTTCACGTCCCCGTCCCGGCCGCCCTCGCTCTCGTCCCCGTCCGCGTTCTCCGCGTTCTCGCCCAGCATGCGGCGCAGCAGGTCGCGCAGGGTGGCGCGCTCCTGCTCGGTCAGCCGGGCCAGCGGTTCGCGGGCGAAGTCCAGGGAGGCGCGCAGCCGCTCCTCGGTCCTCCTGCCCTCCTCGGTGACCGCGGCGAGCTTGACCCGCCGGTCGGAGGGGTCCGGGCGGCGCTCCACCAGGTCGCGGGCCTCCAGCCGGTCGACTATTCCGGTGATGTTGGAGGGCTCGCACTTGAGCCGTACCGCGACCTTGCGCATGGGCATGGGCCGGTGGGACAGGAGGGACAGCACGCGGGCCTGGGCGCCGGTGAGGTTGTGGGCGCAGGCCGCCTCCTCGTACTCCTCGTGGTAGCGGGTGACGACCGAGGCGATCAGGTCGACGACCTCGAGGGTGAGGGGATCGGCGTGCTGTGACATGACTCAAGGGTACGCAGCCGTTTGACAACCTCGAACATCGAGCGCATGGTTACTTAAGAATGTGAAACATTGCCATGGTGAAACTGTGGCGCAAGGAGGCACCCGCACCCATGTCAGCACTTCCCCCCACCAGCCGCGAATGGCACCTGGTCGCACGCCCCCAGGGCTGGCCGACCCCCGACGACTTCGCCCTGCGCGAGGCGCCGGTCGCCGAACCGGGGCCCGGGCAGGTGCTGGTGCGCAACCTGTACGTGTCCGTGGACCCGTACATGCGCGGCAGGATGAACGACGTCAAGTCCTACGTGCCGCCGTTCCGGCTGGACCGGCCGATGGACGGGGCCGCGGTCGGCCGGGTCGTCGCCTCCGGGGACGACTCGTTCGCGGTCGGCGACCACGTGCTGCACCCCCTCGGCTGGCGCGAGCACGCGCTGGTGAAGGCCGAGCACGCCACCCGGGTCGACCCGGACCTGGCCCCGCTGAGCACCTACCTCGGCGTGCTCGGGATGCCCGGGCTGACCGCCTACGCCGGACTGCTGCGCGTTGCGGACTTCAAGGAGGGCGACGCGGTCTTCGTCTCCGGCGCGGCCGGGGCCGTCGGCAGCGAGGTCGGCCAGATCGCCAGGCTCAAGGGCGCCTCGCGCGTCGTCGGCAGCGCCGGGTCGGCCGAGAAGGTCAGGATCCTCACCGAGGAGTACGGCTTCGACGCCGCCTTCAACTACAAGGACGGCCCGGTCGCCGAGCAGTTGAGGAAGGCCGCCCCCGACGGCATCGACGTCTACTTCGACAACGTCGGCGGCGAGCACCTCGAGGCCGCGATCGACTCCCTGAACGTGCACGGCCGCGTCGCCGTGTGCGGCATGATCGCCCAGTACAACGCCACCGAGCCCACTCCGGCCCCGCGCAACCTCGCCCTGGTCATCGGCAAGCGGCTGCGCATCCAGGGCCTGCTGGTCGGCGACCACTACGACCTGCAGCAGCAGTTCGTCGAGGAGGTCTCGGCCTGGATCCGCTCCGGCAAGCTGAAGTACGACGAGACGGTCGTCGAGGGCATCGAGAACAACGTGGAGGCGTTCCTGGGCATGCTCCGCGGCGAGAACACCGGCAAGATGGTCGTCTCCCTGCCCGAGTGACCCCCTCCTCCCCGGCGTCCGGCGCGGTCGTACGGCTGAATGCGGACGCCGGGGTCACGCTTTCGTGTGAACCGGGCAACCGTGCCGCAGAGGTGGGCCGGGGCCCGCGCGGGGGCCCCGGAGGCGGGCCGACGGCCCTGCGCGCCCCCGTGGCCGCCGTTCCCGTCGGCCCCGCCTGCGGCGGGTGCCACCGGGGGAGTACGGGGTCGCGCGTTCGTTCCCAGCCGACGAGCGGGTGATATCCGGGCCGGCCCGACGGTACGTCACTCTCCCGGTACCGGCGCGCGGTAGCGTTTTCCCGAGCCGGACGGGCGCGGGTGTGCTTCGTTCGGCTCCGGCGGACCGAAGGGTGTGCGGTTGTACACAGGACGGTGACACGGCGTCACTTTCCGTCCCTTTAATGGTGTTTGTTCCCGATAGTGTTTACTGAATGTCACCTGGGGAACTGGTACGACAACGACATCTGGGGCAGGATGACAGTCGTCGTGCGGACCGAAGGGCACCGGACGCGAGGCCGCTGGGGAAGGCGAACCTCGTCCACAGCCTGGAGGTCCCGGTGACGACACGTGGAGTTCTGTATGTGCACTCCGCACCGCGCGCGCTGTGCCCGCACGTCGAGTGGGCCGTCGCGGGCGTACTCGGTGTGCGCGTGAGCCTCGACTGGACCCGCCAGCCGGCCTCCCCCGGCACCTGGCGGGCCGAGCTCTCCTGGCAGGGGGAGCCCGGTACGGCATCGAAGCTGGCCTCCTCACTGCGGGGCTGGCACCTGCTGCGCTTCGAGGTGACCGCGGAGCCGGTCACCGGCACGGAGGGCGAGCGGTACAGCAGCACTCCCGGGCTCGGCATCTTCCACGCGGTCACCGGCGTGCACGGCGACATCCTCGTCCCCGAGGACCGGCTGCGCGCCGCGCTGCAGCGCGCGCACCACGGCGAGACCGACCTCGAGGCGGAGGTCGCCCGCCTGCTCGGCAAGCCCTGGGACGACGAGCTGGAGCCCTTCCGCCACGCCGGCGAGGGCGCCCCGGTGCGCTGGCTGCACCAGGTCGTCTGAGCCGCCCAGCCCGCCCCCGGGGGCGCACCGTCGTCCTCACCGTCCCCACCGTCCTGACGCACGGCCGGGTCCGCACGGACACGGCGGGCCGGCCGGGTACCGAAGGAACGGGCGGAAGTACTTAAGCACGTCGGATTCCCCGTCGGTCCCGTCCCCCTAGCGTGGTGGCCACACGAGAGCACAGTCACCGGGGAGAGACATGAGCGACACGAACGAGCTGGTCCAGCGCTACATCGCCGCGTGGAACGAGACCGACGCCGCCGTGCGGCGGGCCGTTCTGGCGGAGGTCTTCGCCGAGGACGCGGTGTACGTCGACCCGTTGGTCTCCGTCCGGGGCAGGGACGGGCTCGACGCCGCCATCGCGGCGGTCCAGGGGCAGTTCGGCGGGCTGGTCTTCAGCCTCGGCGGCGCCGTCGACGCCCACCACGACGTCGCGCGGTTCACCTGGCACCTGGGGCCCGAGGGCGCCGAGCCGGTCGTCGTCGGCTTCGACGTCGCGGTGATCGGTGAGGACGGGCGGATCAGCCAGGTGCTCGGCTTCCTCGACAAGGTGCCGGCCGGAATCTGAACGCCCCGGGGCGGACCGCCCGGCCGGTCCGCCCCGATCGTCCGCGGAACACAGGGAGGAACCATGACCGCCTATGTCATAGCCCGCCTGCGGGAGGCGGCTCCGCACCCGGAGATCGCCGAGTACATCGAGCGGATCTCCGGCACCTTCGAGCCCCACGGCGGGCGCTTCCTCGTGCACGCCGCGCAGCACGAGGTGAAGGAGGGCAGCTGGCCCGGGCACGTCGTGATGATCGGCTTCCCCGGGACCGCCGAGGCGCGGGCCTGGTGGGACTCGCCCGCGTACCGGGAGATCGCACCGCTGCGCTCGCGGCACATCGAGGGCGACATCATCCTGGTCGAGGGCGTCCCCGAGGGCTACGACCCGAGGTCCACCGCGAAGGCGATGCGGGAGGCGTCGCCCGCCGGGTGACCCCCGGGGGGCGGGCCGTCGTGCACGGGCGACCGCGCGGCCGGAGCGGACGAGGAACACCCGGCGGCGGGCCACGGGCTCTTCACCGGGCCGCAGGTACCGGCCCGGTGCCGGACTCCCGGGGGGCAGGCCGGTCCGTCGGGCCGGTCCGTCAGGCGGGGACGTCGTGGTTGAGGCCGAAGACGCGTGCACCGGTTTCCGTGTCTCACAACCCCAGCCGGTCGGCGGAATCCCTGAGCTCGCTCCGGGAGGCGACGCCGAGCTTCGGATAGGCCTTGTAGAGGTGGTGGCCGACCGTCCGGTGGCTGAGGAAGAGCTGCGCGGCGATGTCGCGGTTGGACAGGCCCTGCGCGGCGAGCCGGGCGATCTGCAGTTCCTGCGGGGTCAGGCCGACGGCCCCGCCCCCGGCGGGTCCGGGGCCCCCGCCCCGGGCTCCGGTCGCGGCGAGCTCGTTGCGGGCGCGTTCGGCCCACGGCCGCATGCCGAGCCGGTCGAAGACCTCCAGCGCGTCGTTCAGCGACCCGCGCGCCTCGGCCTTCCGCCGGGCCCTGCGCAGCCACTCGCCGTGGAGCAGTGCCGTCCTGGCGTACTCCACCGCGCGGCCGTCCCGGTCGTGCAGTTCGAGGGCCGCCGTGTAGAACGCCTCGGCCCGGTCGCCGTCCGCGAGGAGCCCGCGGCAGCGCAGCACGAGCGCGTCGGCCCACGGCTGCCGGACCGCCCCGGCCCACCGCTCGAAGCGGGCCAGAGGCTCGGCGGCGCGTTCCGGCGCCCCCACCCGTACGGCCGACTCCACCAGGTCGGGAGTGGAACGGACGGCGCAGATGTGATGACGCATCGGCTCGCGGGTCAGGCGCTCGAAACGGGTGAGCGCCGCCTCGGCGCGGCCGAGGCCCAGGTCCAGCAGGCCGAGCGACCAGTGCGCCCACGGCGCGCCGGGGGAGACGGTCCCGGCGGTGGCCCCTGCCAGCCCCTCCTCGGCGTTGCGCCGGCAGGCCTCCTCCTCCCCCCTGGCCGCGTCGAGGTGGGCGAGCACGCTGCCGAACTGGCTGATCCACTGCTGCTGGCCGGTGGCGCGGGCGAGTCCCAGGGCCTCGGTCGCCGTGGCGAGCGCGTCCAGGTGCCGTCCGGTGAACACCTCTCCCTCGGCCACGAAGAACAGCACCGTCGGCAACCGCCCGGCGCCGCCCCGGGCGCGGTGCTCGGCGGCGAGCGCGGTCGCCAGCCCGTGGGCGTCGGCGTCCTGGCCCAGGGCGAGCGCCGCCCCGCAGAGGATCGTCAGCACCTGCTCCGGGATCCGGCCCCGCCGCCGCACCTCCGCGAGGGTGTCGCCCAGCGGCGGCGGCCGCTCGGAACGGCCCCGGTCGAGGTGGCCGAGGCGGCTGAGGCGGCCGAGGTGGGCCAGGTAGGGCCCCACCGGCGCGAGCGGGTCCGCAGCGTCCAGCGGCAGCGCGGCCAGCCGGTCCAGGGTGGCCGCGAGCTGCCGCTCCCCCAGGTACCACGCGGTGTGAACGGCCTGGATCAGCAGGAGGGCGGCCCGGCCCGGGTCGGTGTCGCGGACGAGCCCGGCCCCGTCGACCAGCAACCGGTGGGCGGGGGAGTAGGAGCCCTGCCAGAAGTCCGCGAGCGCCCGCACCTGGGCGACCCGCGCGTTCACCGCCGGGTCCTCGCCCGGCCGCCGGGCCGCGCGGCCCCCCAGGACCCGGGCACGCTCCAGGTCGCCCGCCTCCAGCGCCGCCTCCGCCGCCAGGGCCTCGCGGCGGGCCCCGGCGGCGGGCTCGGCGCTCAGGCGGGCGGCCCGTTCGTACGCCGCTGCGGCCGCCTCGTGGCCGCTGCGTTCCCGGGCGCGGGCGGCGGTGCGTTCCAGCGCGGCGGCGGCCTCCTCGTCGGCTCCGGTGGCGGCGGCCGCCAGGTGCCAGGCCCGGCGGTCGGCGTGCCCCGGCGAGTCGAGGGCGGCGGCGAGCGCGCGGTGGACGGCGAGGCGCTGCCCGAGCGGCGCGCGCTGGTGGACGGCGGCGCGGACCAGAGGATGACGGAACCGGATCGTGGTGCCGTCGGCGTCGCCGCGGACCACCAGGCCCGCCCGCTCGGCGGGGGACAGGTCCTCGACGGCCGCCCCCAGCGCGGCGGCGGCACGCAGGATCACGGCGAGCTCGCCGGTCTCGTCGGCCGCCGCCACCAGCAGCAGGCTCTGGCAGGCCTCCGGCAACCGGCTGACCTGGCCGTGGAAGGCCAACTGGAGACGGCTGGTGAGGGGGAGCGCCCCTGGCGGGGACACGCCGCCGCCCTCGGCGGCCAGGGCGACCGGCAGCTCCAGCAGGGCCAGCGGGTTGCCGCCGGCCTCGGCGAGCAGGCGGCGGCGCACGGCGGGCGCGAGCGGATGCCGGTCGATCAGGGCCGCGGCCGCCTCCGGTCCCAGCCCGGGCAGGCGCAACTCCGGAAGACCGGGGGAAGGGAAGGAACCCTCGCCGTCCCGGGCGGCGAAGAGCATGACCACGCCCTCGGCGTGCAGGCGCCGGGCGGCGAACAGCAACGCGTCCCGCGACGCCCGGTCGAGCCACTGCGCGTCGTCGACGAGGCACAGCAGCCCCGCCCCCTCCGCGTGCTCCGCCAGCAGGGAGAGCACCGCCAGCCCTACCAGCATCGGCTCGGGGCCGGCCGCGGGCCCGAGCCCGAACGCCGCCTCGAGGGCCTCGCGCTGCGGGCCGGGCAGAGCGGCAAGGGCCCCGAGCGCGGGGCGCAGCAACAACTGCAGCCCCGCGAACGGCAGCTCCGCCTCGAACTCGGCCCCCGCGCCGCGGACCAGCCGCATGCCCCCGGCCGCCGCGGCGGCGTGGTCGAGCAACGCCGTCTTGCCGATACCCGGCTCGCCGCGCAGCACCAGCGACGAGCTGGTGCCCGCCCGGGCGCCCGCCAGCAGCTCGGCGATCGCGTCCTCTTCGGGCTTCCTCCCGTGCAGTTCCCCCGCGCACATGGCCCCATCCTGACATCCGCCGGGATCCCCGCCGGTCTTCTAGGGTGGGAACCATGGCTTCCGAACCTCTGCGCACGGCAGTCCTCGGCACCGGCATCATGGGCGCCGCGATGGCCCGCAACCTGTGCCGGGCCGCCGGGACCCGCGTCCGCGTCTGGAACCGCACCCGGGGCAGGGCCGAACCGCTGGCCGGTGACGGCGCCCTGGTCGCGGTGGACCCGGCCGAGGCCGTGGAGGGCGCCGACGTGGTGCTCACCGTCCTCCACGACGGCCCCGCCCTCCTGGACGTCGTGCGACAGGCCGCCCCCGCGCTCCGCCCCGGCACCGTGTGGCTGCAGGCGACCACCGCAGGGCTGGAGGTGCTCCCGGAGATCGCCGAATTCGCCCGCGAGCACCGCCTGCTCCTCGTCGACGCCCCCGTCCTGGGCACCCGGCAGCCTGCCGAGCTGGGCAGGCTGACCGTTCTCGCGGCGGGACCGCAGGAGGCGCGCGAACGGTCGCAGAAGGTCTTCGACGTGATCGGCGAACGCACCCTGTGGCTCGGCGAGGACGCCGCCGGCGGCGCGGCCACCCGGCTCAAACTCGTCTGCAACAGCTGGGTGCTGGCCCTCAACAACGCCACCGGCGAGACACTGGCCCTGGCGGAGGGGCTCGGGGTCGACCCGCAGGCATTCCTGGACGCGGTGGCAGGAGGCCCGCTGGACAACGGCTACCTGCGCACCAAGGCGGCGGCGATCCTCTCCGGCGCACTGGAGCCGCCGAGCTTCGCCGTCGCCACCGCCGCCAAGGACGCCCGGCTGATCGTCGAGGCCGCACGCGGCTGCGACATCCGGCTGGACCTGGCCGAGGCCGGGGCCGAGCGCCTGCGCCGCACCGAGCGGCAGGGCCGCGGGGGCCAGGACATGGCGGCCGCCTACTACGCCGGTTTCGAGTCCTGACCGCCCCCGGCAATCACCGTCTCCCCGCAGCCGCCGGACGGCATACTGTGCCCGGCACACACGTGCCCGTCTGCCGTGTTCCTTGGGGGGAATCGTGCGAGGAAGGAACTTCGCCTCCGCTGCGCTGACCGTGGCGGGCGGGGCGGTGGTCGGACTGGCCGTCATGTACCACCTGCTCGGCTGGACCGTACTGGTCATCGAGAGCGGGGGCGGTTGCGGAGGGCGCTACTCGCCCTGCCCGCGGGGGATCGGGACCGCCATCCTCCTCGCCTTCGCCTTCACCGTCGCGGGAGCCCTCCTGCTGCAGAAGGCGCGGGAGGCGACCGAGCGGCTGCTGAGGGGGCACCGGTTCACCGCTGTCGTCCTGGCCGGTGCCGTACTGGCGGTCTGGCCCGGGTGGCTGGGGTACCAGTGGTTGCGCGGCCCGCACGCGGAGCTCGTGTGGCAGGCTGCGGCCGACCGTCCGTCGTCGGTGCGCGGTGTCGGGAACTGGGGGGTGGACGGCGCGGTGGTGCGGGGGCGCACCGACGGTCTGACCTCCTACGCGGTCGGGGACGGTGCGGAGCGCTGGAACCTTCCGGCCCCGGCGCGGGAGTCGGTGTGCAGGATGAGCCGGGGTACCGCGGACGGCACGGGCCTGGTGGGTTCCGGCCGTCACGGCAAGCCGTGCGCGACGGTGACCGCCGTGGACCTGGAGACTGGCCGGGCCCTGTGGACCGAGCGGGCCGGGAAGGGCGATCCGCACCGGAACTACGACGCCGCCGCGGGGCTGGCCGTGGCCGGCGGCCTCGCCGTGGTCGCCGAGACCGGGGCCGGGACGGAAGCGGTCACCGCCCTCTCGCTCGAGGACGGTTCCCGCGCCTGGAGCCGGAAGGCGGGCAGGGGCTGCTCGGTCTCCGGAGTCCATGCCTCCGACAGCCGGGTTCTGGTCGTCAGCAGCTGCTTCGACGGCCACGACTACGCCACCGACCAGGACGACGAGAGGACGGCGGACGCCGCCGCCCTCGACCCGCGCACCGGCAAGCAGCAGTGGAGGGCCGTGCTGCCGGTGGAGAGCACGCTGGAGAACCTCTCCCTCCTCTCCGCCGACCCCGCCGTCCTCCTCGTGGACGAGGAGGACGAGCGCGGCACCGCCGCGGTGCTCGCCCTCGACGACTCCGGCCGCACGACGGCCACGATCCCCTTGGCCGGCCGCACCGAAAGCCTTTCCGCCCTTCCCGAGTGGACCACCGGCTTTCCGGCCAGGCCCGTCCTCCGGGCCGTGGTGCACGACGGCCTGTTCGCCACGGCCGTGACCGCGCCGGGCGACGACGAACCGTACGGGGTCGCCGCCTACCTCCTGGCGGACGGGCGCCGGGTCTGGGGCACGGAGTTCGAGGAGCCGGTCAGGTCCCTGGCCGTCCGGGGGGACGAGCTGGCCCTGGTCACTGGTCATGAATACGGGGACCGCTCCTTGCTGCACATCCTGGAGGGGAGGACCGGCATCCGGCGGGACGAGGGCGTGGTCCTGCGCGGCGCGAAGCTCGAGGGTGGTGCCGAGCACCTGCCGGCCGGCAAGGGGATGCACGTCTTCGTCAACTCCGACGGCACCGGCGACCACAGGCCGGCGCTCGCCCTGCGCTGACACGCGGCGAGGGGCCCGCAGGACCGGTACGTGGTCCTGCGGGCCCCTCGCCGCGTTCGCGGGTGCGGTGACTACAGCGGGATGTTGCCGTGCGCGCCGCGACGGGCGGGCGCCTCGACGATGGCCCGGGCGATCGCCGAGCGGCTGACGTCGGGCTCGACGACCTCGTCCACCACGCCCAGCTCCATGGCCTTCGTCAGCCCGCCGGCCACGATCTCGTGCTCCGCGGCGAGCTCCAGCTCGACCTGCGCCTTCAGCTCGTCCGGCACCTCGGCCAGCTTGCGGCGGTGCAGGATGCGCACGGCGGCGACCGCGCCCATGACTGCGACGGTGGCCGACGGCCAGGCGAACACCTTGGTGGCGCCCAGCGAGCGGGCGTTCATCGCGATGTACGCGCCGCCGTAGGACTTGCGGGTCACCAGGGTGACGCGCGGCACCACGCACTCTCCGAAGGCGTGCAGCAGTTTCGCGCCGCGGCGCACCACGCCGTCCCACTCCTGCCCGACGCCCGGCAGGTACCCGGGCACGTCGACCAGGACGACCAGCGGGACGCCGAACGCGTCGCACATCCGCACGAAGCGCGCGGCCTTCTCCGCCGAGGCGGAGTCCAGGCAGCCGCCCAGCCGCAGCGGGTTGTTGGCGACCACGCCGACGGTGCGGCCGCCCATGCGGCCGAGCGTGGTGGTGATGTTCGGCGCCCACTTGGGGTGCAGTTCCAGGCCGGGGGAGTCCAGCACCCGGTCCACCAGCGGGTGGACGTCGTAGGCGCGCTTGACCGACTCCGGCAGCAGCTCGCCCAGCGGCCGGTCCTCCACCGCGTCCACGTCCAGCTCGCCCTGGGCGCCGAGCAGGGACGCCAGCTCCCGGCCCCGCTGCAGGGCGTCGGCCTCGGAGTCGGCCAGCACGTGGACCACTCCGGAGCGGCGGCCGTGCGGCTCGGGGCCGCCCAGGCGCGCCATGTCGACGTTCTCGCCCGTCACCGAGCGCACCACGTCCGGGCCGGTGACGAAGATGCGGCCCTCGGGGGCCAGGACCACCACGTCGGTCAGCGCCGGCCCGTAGGCCGCGCCGCCCGCGGCCGCGCCCAGCACCACGGAGATCTGGGGGATCTTCCCCGACGCCTGGATCATCGCGTGGAAGATCCGGCCGACGGCGTGCAGCGAGCCCACACCCTCCTGGAGGCGGGCGCCCCCGGAGTGGTAGATGCCGATGATCGGCGCGCCCTCGGCGACCGCGCGCTCGTAGGCGCGCACCACCACGTCGCAGCCGTCGACGCCCATGGCGCCGCCCTGCACGGTCGGGTCGGAGGCGAAGACGACGGTCTTCGTGCCGTCGACGGTGCCGATCGCGGCGAGCATCCCCGAGGTGTCGTACTCGGAGATCTCCTGGTAGCTGCCCGGGTCGAGCAGCGCCTGCATGCGCAGCCGCGGGTTGCGCGGGTCCTCGTCGCGGGCCGGCCTGGCCGGCTTGGCGGCTCCGGCGGGTGCGGCCGCGGGGGCGGCGGGTTCGGTGACGGTCATGGGACGGGATGGCCCTCTCTGCGGTGGAGGTCCGGGTCAGGACCGGCGGAAGGCCAGGACGACGTTGTGGCCGCCGAAGCCGAAGGAGTTGTTGAGGGCGGAGATGGTGCCCCCGGGGAGGGCGCGGGCCTCGCCGCGCACGACGTCCGCGTCGACCTCGGGGTCGAGGTTGTCGATGTTGATCGTCGGCGGGGCCAGGCGGTGGTGCAGGGCCAGCACCGTGGCCACGGTCTCGACGCCGCCGGCACCGCCGAGCAGGTGGCCGGTCATCGACTTGGTGCCGGAGATCGCCATGTGGTCGACGTCGTCGCCGAAGACCTTGCGCAGCGCCTTGATCTCGGCCACGTCGCCCTGCGGGGTGGAGGTGGCGTGCGCGTTGATGTGCACGATCTCGGACGGCTTCAGGTCGGTGGCGTCGAGCAGGTTCTGCAGGGCGGCGGAGACGCCCCGCCCCGACGGCTCGGGCTGGGTGATGTGGTGGCTGTCGGCCGAGATGCCCTGGCCGAGGACCTCGCAGTACACCCGTGCGCCGCGGGCCGCCGCGTGCTCGGCGGACTCCAGCACGACCACGCCCGCGCCCTCGCCCATCACGAAGCCGTTGCGGTCGGTGTCGTAGGGGCGGGAGGCGCCCTGCGGGTCGTCGTTGTTCTTGGACATCGCCATCATGTTGGCGAAGGCGGCGATCGGCAGCGGGTGGATGGCCGCCTCGGTGCCGCCGGCGACGACGACGTCGGCGCGGCCGGTGCGGATCATCTCGACGGCGTAGCCGACGGCCTCGGAGCCGGAGGCGCAGGCGCTGACCGGGGTGTGCACCCCGGCCCGGGCGCCGACCTCCATGCCGACGTTGGCGGCGGGGCTGTTGGGCATCAGCATCGGGACGGTGTGCGGGGAGACCCGGCGCACACCCTTCTCCTTGAGGACGTCGTAGGCGTCCAGCAGGGTGGTGACGCCGCCGATGCCGGAGGCGATGACCGCGCCCAGGCGGTCGGGGTCCACGACGCCGTTCTCCCCGGCGGGTCCTTCGAAGCCCGCGTCCGCCCACGCCTCGCGGGCCGCGATCAGCGCGAACTGCGCCGAGCGGTCCAGCTTGCGGGCCTGCGGGCGCGGGATGATCCCGGAGGGGTCCACGGCGATCTGTCCGGCGATGCGCACGGGCAGCTCGGCGGCCCACTCCTGCTCGAGGGCGGAGACACCGGACCGTCCTGCGGTCAGTCCCTCCCAGGTCGATGCGCTGTCGCCACCCAGAGGTGTGGTTGCGCCGATACCGGTGACGACCACGGTGCGGTTGGTCGCGTTCACTGGAATGTTGTCTCCACGTCTAGATGGTGTTCGGTCGTTTCGCCGCCCCCGGCCGGGGGCGTGCACCGCCCGGAAGGGAGGCACACGCCGCCCGGCCGGACGGCTACAGGCGCATCAGCCCGATGCGTACCTCAGACCTGGGCCTTGAGGATGTAATCGGCAGCGTCGCCCACGGTCTTGAGGTTCTTGACGTCGTCGTCCGGGATCTTCACGCCGAAGCGCTCCTCGGCGGCGACGACGACCTCGACCATGGACAGCGAGTCGACGTCCAGGTCGTCGGTGAAGGACTTGTCCAGCTGGACGTCCTCGACGGGGATGCCGGCGATCTCGTTGACGATCTCGGCGAGACCGGTGACGATCTCGTCCTGGGTGGCGGCCATGCGGCGCTCTCCTTCGGTGTTGTGTGGTGACGGCGGGCCACACGGGGGCGTGACCCGCGGGGGACTTGCTAGGGGAGGGTAACCACGGTCGCGGCGTAGACCAGACCCGCCCCGAAGCCGATGACGAGCGCGGTGTCGCCGCTCTTCGCCTGGCCGGTGGCCAGCAGCCGTTCCATCGCCAGGGGGATGGAGGCCGCCGAGGTGTTGCCGGTGGTCTCGATGTCGCGGGCGACCGCGACGTGCTCCGGCAGCTTCAGCGCCTTGATCATCGAGTCGATGATCCGCATGTTCGCCTGGTGGGGGATGAACACGTCCAGGTCGGCGGCGGTGATCCCGGCGGCGTCCAGCGCCTGCTGGGCCACCTTGGCCATCTCCCACACCGCCCAGCGGAAGACCGTCTGGCCCTCCTGGGTGATCGCGGGGAACCGGATCTCCTCCTCGGCGGACCGGTCGCGGTAGACGTCCCAGGGCAGCGTCTGCTTGATCACCCCGGCCTTGTCGCCCTCCGAGCCCCACACGGTGGGGCCCATCCCGGGCTCCGCGGACGGGCCGACGACGACCGCGCCGGCGCCGTCGCCGAACAGGAAGGCGGTCGCCCGGTCCTGCAGGTCCGTCAGGTCCGACAGCCGCTCGACACCGATGACCAGCACGTACTTCGCGCTGCCCTCGACGACCATGCCCTTGGCCAGGGTCAGCCCGTAGGTGAAGCCCGCGCAGCCCGCCGAGATGTCGAACGCGGCCGGCTTCCCCGCGCCGACCCGGTGCGCGATCTCGGTGGCGATCGCCGGGGTCTGCTTGAAGTGCGAGACCGTCGAGACGATCACGCCCTCGATCTCGTCCGGGGAGATGCCCGCGTCGGCGATCGCCTTGCCCGCCGCGATCACGGACATCTCCGCGACCGTCTCCTCCGGCCCGGCCCAGTGCCTGGTGGCGATGCCGGAACGCGAGCGGATCCAATCGTCGCTGGAGTCGATGTGCTCGAGGATCACCTCGTTCGGCACCACACGGGAGGGGCGGTAGCCGCCCACGCCGAGGATGCGCGCGTACGGGGCGCCCTTGCTGGGCTTGATCCTGGCAGTCATTGAGGTGTTCGGTCCCTTCGGGAGAGCGGCTCGCTGTCGGGCTCGGGCGGCCTGCGCCGCGCCGGTTGCTACAGGGACGCCTCGGGGTGCAGGCGCAGCAGGGGCTGGCCGGGCGAGACCGGGTCGCCGTCCTCGACGAGCCACTCGACGACGGTGCCGCCGTGCGCGGCGACGACCGTCTGGCGGTCCCGGTTGTTGGCCACCACGGCGATCTCGGCGCCCGGGACGAGCACGTCCCCCGGCTTCACGCCGCCGGTGCTGACCGTGCCCTTGAAGGGGGCCACCGCGAGCCGCCAGGTCGGCGAGTGCTCCAGCGGGTTGTCCTCGTGGTTGCCGTGCTCGGCGACCAGGGCGCGCGCCTTGTCCAGGTCGTCGGGGGTCTTCAGGGCGACGGTCTGCACGCCCGGCAGCGCCCGCTTGGCCAGGCCGGTCAGGGTGCCGGCCGGGGTCATCTCGATGATCCCGGTGACGCCGAGCTCCTTGAAGGTCTCCATGCACAGGTCCCAGCGGACCGGGTTGGACACCTGGGAGACCAGCCGCCGGACGATCTCCCGGCCGCTGTGCACGACCCGGCCGTCCTGGTTGGAGACGTAGCGGGTGCGCGGGTCCCGCACGGTCACGCCCGGCACCAGGGCCTCGAGCGTGGAGACCGCCGGGGCCATGTGGTGCGTGTGGAACGCGCCGGCCACCTTCAGCGGCATCACGCGGGCCTTCTCCGGCCGGTCCTCGGCCAGCGCGGCCAACTGCTCGACGGTGCCGGCCGCGACGATCTGGCCCGCGCCGTTCATGTTCGCGGGCGTCAGGCCGTGCTCCTCGAGCTTGGCCACCACCGCCTCCGGGTCGCCGCCGAGGACCGCGGACATGCCGGTCTCGGTGACGGCGGCGGCCTTCGCCATCGCCAGGCCCCGCTGGCGCACCAGCACCATCGCGGACTCGGCGCTCATCACGCCGGCGCCGGCCGCCGCGGTGATCTCGCCGACGCTGTGGCCGGCGGCGGCGCCCACCAGGCGCTGGCCGTCCGAGGGATGCGGGAAGAGCGACAGGGCCGACACCAGGCCGGCGGCCACCAGCAGCGGCTGGGCCACCGCGGTGTCGCGGATCTCATCCGCGTCGCCCTTGGTGCCGTAGTGGACCAGGTCGAGGCCGGCCACCGCGGACCACCAGTGGAGGCGGTCGGCGACGCCGGGCAGTTCGAGCCAAGGACTGAGGAAGCCGGGCGTCTGGGAGCCCTGGCCGGGAGCGACGAGTACGAGCACGGTCACAACTCTCCACGGCGCGGGTGATCCGTGCCCGTGGGGACAGGGACCAAGAACCACTCGGCGTTTTGTGGGTGTCCCACAAAAACTCAGCGCCGCTGTTCTGCGTCCGCGAGACGTCCCAGGATGAGCGCCGTCCGCAGGGTGAACGCGGAACGGACGTCGGAGGGTGACCATCCGGTGACGTCCGTCACACGTCTGAGCCGATAGCGCACGGTATTCGGGTGCACGAACAGCATGCGCGCCGCGCCTTCCAGGGAGGACGCCTGCTCCAGGTAGACACTCAGCGTTTCCAGCAGGGCCGACCCGGCTTCTTCCAGCGGTCTGTAGATCTCCTCCACCAACTGCCTCCGGGCGCCCGGGTCACCGGCCATCGCGCGCTCGGGCAGCAGGTCGTCCGCGAGCACCGGACGGGGCACGTCCGGCCACGCCGCGCACGCCTTCAGACCGGCCGCCGCGGCCTGCGCCGACCGCGTCGCCGACACCAGGTCCGGCACGACCGGGCCCACCACCACCGGCCCCGGCGCGTACGGGCCGATCAGCGCCTTCGCGATGCGGATCGGGTCCCCCGGACCGCCGGCCACCACCACCAGCCGCTCGCCCAGGACCCCGGTCAGCACCTGGAGCCTGGCGTGCCGGGCGGCCCGGCGGATCGCGTCCACCGTCAGCTCGTTGTCCCCGTCCGGCGCGGTGCCCAGCACCACCACCACCCGGTCCGGCGACCTCCAGCCCAGCGCCGCGGCGCGCGAGAGCATCCCCTCCTCCGCCTCGCCCGACAGGATCGCGTTGACCACCAGGGACTCCAGCCGGGCGTCCCACGCGCCGCGCGCCTCCGCGGCCTGCGCGTACACCTGCGCGGTGGCGAAGGCGATCTCGCGCGAGTAGACCAGCAGCGCCTCGCGCAGCGCAGACTCGTCCCCCGGCGCGGCCACCTCGTCGATCGCCGACTCCATCACCTCGATGGTGGTGCGCACCATCTCCACGGTCTGGCGCAGCGTCACCGCCCGGGTCAGCTCGCGCGGCGCGGTGCCGAACACGTCCGTGCTGATCGCCTGCGGCGCCTCGGGGTGGCGGAACCACTCGGTGAACGCGGCGATGCCCGCCTGCGCCACCAGGCCGATCCACGACCGGTTCTCCGGGGGCATGGCCCGGTACCACGGCAGCGCCTCGTCCATCCGCGCGATGGCCGCGGCGGCGAGGCGGCCCGCGGACTTCTCCAGGCGGCGCAGGGTGGTGGGGCAGGGATGTCCGCTGCGGTCGTTGCGGTCATTGCGGGAGGCATCAGGCACGTGACAAGCCTGCCTCATCGCGGGCAGTGCTCGTCACCGGCCTCGTCACCGGCCCTGTCAGTCGTCTCCTCACCGGTCCTGCCGCGGGCCCGGCGGTGCGGCGGGCGCGGTCGGCGGTGCGGGCGGGCCCGGCGGGTGCGCGGGACCGGCGGCGGCCGCGGCGGCCGTAGGCTGGCGGGCGTGATCGACATCAGGCGGGCGGACACCCGGTACCGGGGCGGTGACCGGCAGGCCGGCATCGACACCCGGCACGCCTTCTCCTTCTCCGGGCACTACGACCCGGACAACACCGGGTTCGGCCTGCTGACGGCCGTCAACGACGAGCGGCTCGAACCCGGCGCCGGGTTCGGCGAACACCGGCACCGCGACACCGAGATCGTCACCTGGATGGTCGAGGGCGCACTGGAGCACCGCGACTCCACCGGCGCCGCCGGCACGCTGCGGCCCGGCCAGGTGCAGAGCACCGGCTCCGGCGCCGGGATCCTGCACACCGAGCGCAACGCGCACACCGGCCCCACCCGCTTCCTGCAGATGTGGCTGCACCCGGACCGCCACGGCGGCCCGCCCCGCCACGACCGCGCCGACGTGACACTCCCGCAGGACGGCGGCCTGGTCCCGGTGGCCTCCGGCCGCGGGCACGCCGGCGCGGTCGCGCTCCGCCAGGCGGACGCCGTGCTGCACGCCGCCCGGCTCGGGGAGGGTGGCACGGCGGCTCTGCCGCGGGCGCCCTTCGTGTACGTGCACGTGGTGCGCGGCGCGCTGCGACTGGGCGAGGAACCGCTGGGGGAGGGGGACTCGGCGCGGATCACCGGCTGCCGGGACCTGGAGGTCGCCGGCGCGGAGGGCGGCGGGGAAGCCCTGGTGTGGGAGATGCACGCCGAGCCCTCGTACGGCTGACCGGGCCCGGTCCCGGCCGGGGACGGCCTCGCGCAGGCCGGGGTCAGCGGCCCTTCAGCTCGGCGAGGACCGCGTCCGTCAGCGCCGGCCACACCTCGACCGCCCACGGGCCGAAGGGCCGGTCCGTCAGGCACACGCAGGCCGCGCCCGCGTCCGGGTCCACCCACAGGAAGGTGCCCGACTGCCCGAAGTGGCCGAAGGTGCGGGGGGAGGAGGACGCCCCCGTCCAGTGGGGGGACTTGCCGTCCCGGATCTCGAACCCGAGCCCCCAGTCGTTGGGCTTCTGGTTCCCGTAGCCGGGCAGTACCCCGTTCAGCCCCGGCATGACCACCGAGGTCGCCTCCGCCAGGGTCGAGGCGTCCAGCAGCCGGGGCGCCTGCAGCTCGGCGGCGAACCGGACCAGGTCGTCCACCGTGGAGACCCCGGCCGCGGCGGGGGAGCCCGGCAGCTGCGTGGCGTTCATCCCCAGCGGTTCGAGCACCGCCTGCCGCAGGTACTCGGCGAACGGCATCCCGGCCGCCGCGGCGACCGTCTGCGCCAGCTGCTCGAAACCGGCGTTGGAGTACACCCTGCGGGTGCCCGGGGCTGCCATGGAGCGGGGCTCGTCGAACGCCAGGCCCGAGGAGTGGCACAGCAGGTGACGCACCGTCGAGCCCTCCGGGCCCGCCGGGTCGTCCAGCTCGACCGCGCCCTCCTCCACGGCGATCAGGGAGGCGTACGCGGTGAGCAGCTTGGTCACCGACGCCAGCGGGAAGGGGCGCCCGGTCGGGCCGTGCGCCCCGGCCACCGTTCCGTCGCGGCGCACCACGGCCGCCGCCGCCGTGTCGACCGGCCAGTTCTCGATCACCCGCAGAGACTCCATGCCTGCGACTGTAACGGTGCCCGCCCGTCCCTCGTTCCCCGGCCTGCGCTTGCCTGGAGTGCACTCCAACTCTCTAGCGTGGTGACGACCGCGAGGACGGCAGGACCCGCCACGGCGGCAGGACCCGGGAGGTGCGGCATGACCGCAGTGCAGGCCGGGAACGGCCACGGACCGGACGGCGCCACGGCGCTTCCGTGCACGCAGCCGCGACCGCGCCCGCGGCCGGCGGACCGCGACCGCTACACGATCGGCGAGGTCTCCGAGCACACGGGGCTGAGCGCGCACACCCTGCGCTGGTACGAGCGCATCGGCCTGATGCCGCACGTCGACCGCTCGCACGGCGGACGGCGCCACTACAGCGACCGCGACCTGGACCGGCTCGACTTCGTCGGCAAACTGCGGCTGACCGGGATGCCGGTGGCGGACATGGTCCGATACGCCGAGCTGGTGCGCGAGGGCGAGCACACCTTCGCCGAACGGCAGGACCTGCTGCGCGCGCACCGCGAGAACGTGCGCTCCCGGATCGCCGAACTGCGGACGACGCTCGCCGTCCTCGACTTCAAGATCGACTCGTACGCTGACGCCCGGAGGGCGTCGGAGAGGAACTGATCCCCCATGAACGGCGAGAACACGCAGAACACGCAGAACACGGGGAGCGGGCGGGGCTCGGAGGGCGGCGCAGGGAGGATCCCGGCCGTCGAGCTCGGCACGGGCGGCCCGGAGGTGGGCGTCCAGGGGCTGGGCTGCATGGGGATGAGCGAGTTCTACGGGGACACCGACGTCCCCGAGGCGCGTGCCACCCTGGAGGCCGCCCTGGAGGCGGGGGTGACCCTGTTCGACACCGCGGACATGTACGGCCGCGGCGCCAACGAGGAGTTCCTCGCCCCCTTCGTCCGGGCCCACCGCGACGAGATCACCCTGGCCACCAAGTTCGCGATCGTCCGCGGCGAGGACGGTGCCGTGCGCGGCGTCCGCAACGACCCCGCCCACATCCGCCGGGCCGTCGAGGGCAGCCTGCGGCGCCTGGGGACCGACGTCATCGACCTCTACTACATGCACCGGCGCGACCCCGCGGTCCCCCTCGAGGAGTCGGTGGGCGCGATGGCCGAACTGGTGAGGCAGGGAAAGGTGCGGCACCTGGGCCTGTCCGAGGTGACCGGCGCCGAGCTGCGCGAGGCGCACGCCGTCCACCCGATCGCGGCCCTGCAGTCCGAATGGTCGCTGTTCAGCCGGGACGTGGAGCGCAGCGCGGTCCCGGCCGCCGCCGAACTGGGCGTGGCCCTCGTCCCCTACTCCCCGCTCGGCCGGGGCTTCCTGACCGGCTCCTTCACCGACGCGTCCCAGGACCTGGGGGAGACCGACTACCGCAGGCAGCACCCCCGCTTCACCGGGGACAACGCCCGCGCCAACGCGGCCCTGCTGGAACCGGTGCACAGGATCGCCGGGGCCCACGGCGCCACCGCGGCCCAGGTCGCGCTGGCCTGGGTGCACCGGCGGGCCGAGGTGCACGGCCTGACCGTGGTGCCGATCCCCGGCACCCGCAAGCGCTCCCGGCTCGCGGAGAACCTCGCCGCGATCCGCCTGGAGCTGACCGCGGACGACCTCACGGCCCTGGACGCCGTCGCGGAGAGCGTCGCGGGGAACCGCTACCCGGACATGAGCGGCACCTCGGCAGCCCGCGAATGACGCAGTGACCGCCCCGCGGGCGGCCGGCCCGGGCCGGGCACCCGGTGCGGGCCGGGGCACCGGCACCGGGCCGGGTCGGCGCGGGGGGTGTCAGAGCTCGGCCAGCAGCTGCGCCTTCTTCGTCGTGAACTCCTCGTCGGTGAGCAGCCCGGCGCCGCGCAGCTCGCCGAGGTGGCGGATCCGGTCGGCGATGTCGGCGGCGTCGCTCCTGTACCGGGCGCTGCCGGCCGCGGCGGGGAGGCCGGGCCCGCCGGCCCGGGCCGCGGACGCCGCGGGGTGCGAGGAGAGCGCGGCGTGCGCGGCGTGCGCGGAGTACGCGGAGTACGCGGAGGGTGCGGGCGCCGCGCCGCCCGCGGCCCGGGACGCGGCCAGGACCGCTGCGGCGAAGGGCAGCGAATCGTGCACCGCTCCGTGAACGAGCCCGAGGACCACCGCCGCGGGGTCCTCGGCCGGGTCGGCCGGCTGGCCGCCCTCGCGCAGCAGGAGGCGCAGGTGCCCCCCGGTGCCCCTCGGCGGGCGCCATTCCACGCCGGCCAGCCGCTCCACCGGGAACGTCTGGTCCCCGGCCTTCCACTTCGCCGCGGAGGCCCCGGTCAGGGACCAGCGGAAGAACACCTCCCGGCCGTCGAAGGACGCCCTGCCGTCCCTGCCGCCGAACTGCAGCGGGACGGGGGGAGCGGGCAGCAGGAAACCACCGTTCCGCCCCCGCCCGGAGCCGGAGGCCGCTTCCCGCACCAGGCGGGCGCAGCGCTCGGCGAGCCCCTCCCGGTCGGCCGGCAGCACCAGCCGGTACGGGTCGGCCGAGTCCCTCAGCTGCCCGTCCGCCGCGTCCGTCAGCGGGTCCGTGCCCGGCCGCGGCCGGGCACGCAGGACCACCGTGCCGCGCCTGCCGCGGCCCGTCTCCACCGACGCCACGGCCTCGTACGGCAGCCGGCGTTCCCCCAGCACCTGAAGCAGTCTCGGCGTCCGCACACCCCGCTCGTAGCGGATGTGCACGGCATCCGTCCCGAACTCCCAGGTGGCGTGGACCCCCGTCAACACCTCGCCCATGGCCTCACATCGTAGGTGCGGGAGTCCCCGGGGGACCCCGGCGTGCGCAGGCCCGTCCGGAAGCGGCCAGTTCCGGTTGCGGTCAGGAACGGACCCTGGCGCCGGCGCCCCCCGCGGTGCGGTCGTTCCCCGCCGTGCACTCCACGGTCCCGTAGCGGCCCAGTGCTATCCGGGCGAAGTTCTCCAGGCTGCCGGTGCCCGGCGCGAAGTAACCGGAGTGCCCCCGGGCCCGTTCCGAGCCGACCACCCGTGCGCCGAAGGCGGGGGAGACCGGGTCGCCGCCGTGGCCCAGGCCGGCGAACTCCAGGTGCGGGACGTTCCCGATCCAGTCGTCCCGGTCCCGGGCCGCCCACACCCGGGCGCCGGTGCGCAGCTGCGCCGCGTTGTCCACCCGCATTCCCGGGCTGCCGGAGACCGCGATGTCGGTGACCCGACCGTCCAGCCGCGGCGCGGCGACCCCGCACACCACCGACCCGTAGCTGTGGCAGAACAGGGAGACCGGGGAACGGCCGGGGAGCGCGCCCAGCAGGCGCTCCAGCCGGACGGCGCCGCCGGCGGCCAGGGTGCCGGTGGCCGCGTCCACCCCCACGCCGAGGGGCGTGGTGTAGTCGGCCCAGGCGATGACCGCCACCTTCGCGCCGGGCTCGAGCCGCCGGGCCTCCCGGTAGAGGGAGCCGGCCATGCCCGAGGGGGCGGAGTACCGCCTGCGGGTGCGCTCGAAGGTGTCCAGGTCGGTGTCGGAGCCGGGGACGACCACCGAGACCCGGCGGGCGGTGGACAGGTCGCCGAAGACCTCGGCGGCCCGGCCGCGTCCGGCCGGGTCGAAGGCGAGGACCTGACGGCCGCCCTGCAGCAGGGACGCGTACCGGTGTGCGCGTCGTCCGGCCTCGTGCCGGCCCTGCACGGTCAGCCGGGGGTCGCGCGCCCTCTCGCGGGCATCGGCCAGGGCCCGGGAGATCGCCGTCCGGTTGGCCCGGTAGCGCAGCCGCACCGGTGCGCCGTCGAGGTTGCCCACGACCAGGGGGTGGCGGTCGGCGAGCCGGACGGACTGCCGGGAACCGATGGCGGAGAAGAAACGGGCGATCGCCGTCGGAGCGGAGTCCGTGCGCGGCAGTTTGCGGGAGCCGACCGAACCGTGCAGCCAGGCGGCCAGGGCCGCCTTCCGCGGGTCGGGCGGACGTGCGTGCCGCTGGGAGGCGGTCCAGCCGCTGGTGGCCAGCAGGACGAAGACGATCAGCACGGCCAGCGCGGCTCTGCCCGGCGGGGCCGCGTCCTGCGCGAATGCGCGCAGCCAGTACCAACCGATTGCGTGGGGGGAGGAGCCGAATCGCTCGTCGAGAGGAGTCACCGGGGGTCACCCTAGGAGATCCCGTGGCCTGTCCGTGATCAAAGTGACGCAGGTCACGGAGGAAACAGGTTTGAACGGCGAGGGTCATACGACGACGAATGCGTACACAGCGAATCCCGAGGTCAGGGCCGCGACGACCGCCCGGGCCCGCCGCGGCACGCCCGTCCACGGGGCCTCGAAACGCCGCACCCGTGAACCGACGGCGACCAGCACCCCGGCGAATACCGGCAGCCAGCACAGCCGTGCCGCAACCCACCCGAGGGAATCGGGGGGAGCGGTCAGGCCGGGGACCGTGCCGAGGAGCCCGCCGGGGACGGCGACCGCCAGCATCGCGCTCTGGTGCCAGCACAGGACCGTCATCGCGGACAGGTTCAGCACCACGACCGGAGCCCACAGCCCGGGACGGCGCAGCCACCGGCCGATCCGGTCCCGCAGGAGGACCGCCGCGCCGCACTGCGCTCCGGCGAGGGCGATCACCAGCAGGGACGGGGGATGGGAGTTGGCGCGCGCAGCCCCCGGCACCCCCACCATGCTCGCGGGATAGCCGAAGGCCACCAGCAGTACGGCGAACATGGCGACGCCGCCCGTCAGCAGCACCCATCCGCCCCGCCGGCCGATGCGGCCCCCGCCCCAGGCCACCCCCAGCTGGTAGGCGAACAACCAGCCGGGCACGAGGTTGACCAGCCCGGTCCAGGAGGGCACGGACTGTGCCCACGGACCGTAGCGGAGCAGGTCCACCACAGCGACGCACAGCAGCAGCGGGGCCGCGGTCCAGCCGCCCAGCCGGTCCGCCGCGGCCGCGCAGCAGGGGGTCAGGGCCGTCAGGACCAGGTAGATCCCGACGAACCACAGGGGCTGGACGACCAGCACCGCGGCCGTCCGCAGCGTGCCCGCGGGCACCCCGGCCGCATGGAGCACAGGCAGCAGCACCGCCCACGCCGCGGTGACTGCCAGAACCGGCCGGCCGAGCCGGGCGACCCGGGCGCGCAGCCAGACGGACACCGGGACACCGCGCCCGGCGGCCCGGCGCAGCGACAGCACCGACGCGGCACCGCCCACGAGGAAGAAGATCCCGAGCATCTGCAGGAACCAGGAGGCCGGGGCGAGGAAGGGCATCGCGGACAGTGGACTGGCGTTGCGCAGGGAGCCGTCGGGGGCGAGGACGAGACCGCCCAGCAGCCAGTGGCCGGCGGGTACGGAGAGCAGGGCCAGGGCCCGCAGCCCGTCGAGCGCACGGTCGCGGTCGGGCGGAGTGCGCGCGTCGGTCCGTGCCGCCGCGTCGCCGAGCCGTCCGCGCAGCCCGCCGCGGGGGAGAGGACGGGGGCCGGGCGTGTTCCGGTGGTCAGGGGAGGTCACGGCGGCACTCCGGATCGGTGTCGGCGCAGGCCACGTCGGACCAGCGGCCCAGGACGAGCGCGGTGAGGCTGGCCAGGGAGCCCGTGCCCGGGGCGAAGTAGCCGCTGTGCCCGCGGGCCCCGGCGGTGGACAGCCGCCGCGCGCCGAACGCCGGGTCGACGGGGTCGGTCCCGTGGCCCAGCCCGGCGAGGCTGACGTGGGGCACGTGCCGGATCCAGTCGTCGGGGGCGCGGCCGGCCCAGACGCGGGCGTCGGTGCGCAGCTCCTCGGCGGAGCCGGCGCCCGCGCCGGGACTGGCGAGGAGGACCAGGTCCGACGCCTCGTCCGGGGCGAGCGAGGACGCGGCCAGGCCGCACACCACCGAGCCGTAGCTGTGGCACAGCAGGGCCGGAGGCGCGGCCGGGGCGGTGGAGGCCGCCAGCCCCTCCAGGAACCGGTCCAGCCGGGGCGCACCCGCCCGGGCGAGGCGGGAGGAGGCCGCGTCCGGGCCCACCCCCACCGGGGTGGTGTAGCCGGCCCAGACGACCACGGCGACCGGGACGCCCGGGGCCGTGCGGGCCGCCCGCCGGTACAGCGCCGCGGCCGCGGCAGCCGGCGTGCCGCCCTTGGTGCCCGGCCGGTCGTAGGTCGTCAGGTCGGTGTCCGACCCGGGGACGAGGACGGCGACGCGGCGCGCCTTCCCGAGGTCTCCGAGGACCTCGGCGACGGTGCCGCGCCCGCGGGGGTCGAAGGAGAGGATCTGCCGGCCGGGCCGGGCGAGCGCGAGATAGCGGGCGGCCTGCCCGGGCCGGCCGGCCGCCCGGGCGGCCCGCCCGGCGGCCTCCAGGGCCGCGCGGTTGGCCGCGTACCGCAGGGGAACGGGCGCACCGTCGAGGTTGCCGACGGTCGAGGGGTGCCGGGCGGCGAGGGCCCGCCGCCGGTCCGCGTCCAGTCCGGCGAAGAAGCGGGCGACCTCGCGGGCGGAGGCGGACGCGGGGTCGGGCAGCCGGCCGGAGGAGGTGTCCGCCCGCCAGGCGGCGGCGCCGGGGGCCGGGCCGGTGACGGGGGTCTGTGCGGACGCGGCGCTCCAGCCGACCGTGGTGCACACGGCGGACAGCACGAGCCCGAGGGCGACCGCGGTGCGCCGCAGCCTCGCCCCCCGCCGCCTCTCGCGCGCCCCCGTCCGGATCCGGCGGCGCGGGAGCCTGCTTCGGCCGTCGGCGGTGTGCGGGCGGAGTGCGGTCCCGGTGGCGGCGGTCGGCCGGTGCGGGGCCTCGGTGGGGGCGGTCGGCATCTTCCCTCGTTCCCTCGTCGGTGGGGCGGCGGAGGGAAAGGTAGGAAGGAGACGCACTGCGGCACGTCACACCGGGGAGCCAACTCCCCGGTGATACCGGAGTACGAGGTGACGCCGGAATGCGGGTCGGCGTCGGGATGCGGGTCGGCGCCCTGCCCGTGCCGTGGCTAGCGCCCCGCCCGTTCGCCGTCCCCGGGACGCACCAGGCCGCTCTCGTAGGCGCAGATCACCGCCTGCGCCCGGTCCCGCAGGCCGAGCTTGGCCAGGATGCGGCCGATGTGCGTCTTCACGGTCTGCTCGGCCACGACCAGGGCGGAGGCGATCTCGGTGTTGGACAGCCCGCGGGCGACGAGTCCGAGCACCTCGGTCTCACGGGGGGTCAGGCCGTTGAGCCGGGTGGAGCGTTCGCGCCGCGGCACCGGGCGCTGCCGGGCGAACTCCTCGATCAGACGCCGGGTCACGGAGGGGGCGAGCAGTGCGTCGCCGGCCGCGGCGACGCGTACCGCCGAGATCAGGTCGGCCGGAGGGGCGTCCTTGAGCAGGAAGCCGCTGGCCCCGGCCCGCAGCGCCTCGTAGACGTAGTCGTCGATGTCGAAGGTGGTCAGCATCAGCACCTTCGGGCGGTGGGTGACGTGCGGCGGCGGGTCGAGGAGCCGGCGGGCGGCCTCCAGGCCGTCCATCTCCGGCATGCGGACGTCCATCAGCACCACGTCAGGAAGGGTGTGCCCGCACACCTCGACCGCCCGCAGGCCGTCGGGCGCCTCGCCGACGACGTCGATGTCCGGCTGGGCGGCCAGCAGCGCGGCGAACCCCGCCCGCACCATGGCCTGGTCGTCCACGACGATCACGCGGATGGTCATGAGGTGCTGACGTCCTCCCTGCCGGCGCCTTCGCCGGCTCCTGTAGCAGTGCCGTCGGCGCCTCCCGCGCCGTCGGTCCCCGGGTGCGCGGCGAGCGGCAGCGCCGCGGCTACCCGGAAGCCGCCCTCCGGCGTCGGACCCGTTTGCAGGGTCCCGCCGAGCAGCCGGACGCGCTCGCGCATGCCGACGAGCCCGTGCCCGGTCCCTTCCGCCCGCGGCTCCAGCGGTTCCCCGGGGGCGCCGGCGGCGTCGTTGACGACCTCGATCCGCAGTTCCCGCTCGCCCGCCGGGCCGCGGGACGCGAGGCCGACCGTGACGAGGGCCCGGGCTCCCGGCGCGTGGCGGACCACGTTCGCCAGGGCCTCCTGCACGATCCGGTAGGCCGACAGGTCCACTGCAGGCGGAAGCCCCCGCACCTGTGCGCCCTCGAACGACAGCGTGGTCGGGACCCCGGCCCGGGAGACGGCGTCCACCAGGGGGAAGAGGCGGTCCACCCCCGGCTGCGGGGTGCGCTCGCCGCCGTTGTCCTCGCTGCGCAGCACCCCCAGCAGCCGCCGCATCTCGGTCAGCGACTCCCGGGCCGACGCGCCGATCGCGGTGAACTCCTCCAGCGCCTCCTCGGGGAGCCCCTCGATCCGGTACGGCGCGCTGTCCGCCCGGACGGTGATCACCGACATGTGGTGGGCGACCACGTCGTGCAGCTCGCGGGCGATGCGCGTGCGCTCCTCCAGCAGGGTGCGCCGGGCGCGCTCGGCCTCGCTGATGCCCACCTGCTCGGTCAGCCGGCGCCGCGCCTCGCCCCGCTCCCGCAGCGCGCCCCCCAGCAGGAGGAGCACGCCGCCGAGGACGAAGACCAGCACGCTCGTGCTCGTGCCGGACCGGCCGGGGGCGATCAGGTCGAGTCCGAACCCCGCGGCCCCGGTCGTCAGCCAGACGGCGGTCAGGGTGCGCGCCCGTTCGCGCAGTGACAGGGCGGTCAGCAGGGCCAGGTAGCCGATGACCCCGGGAGGGGTCCACGGCCAGGCGCTCACGGAGTCCGAGGAGAGGAGGGAGGCGACGGCGCCGGCCAGATGGGCCGGGGCGACGATCCACCAGGCCTGCAGGGGCCGGGCGACGGCCAGGAGCAGCGGGGCGGTCTGCGCGGTGGCGAGCATGCCGGCCACCCCTCCGCCGACACCGTGGTCGTTCCCGAGGACCACCACGGTGACGGGCAGCAGCGAGGCGACCAGGGCCACCGCGACGACGTACGGCAGTGCGCGCTGCCACGGCGCGGACGCGCCGGACAGCAGGGGAGCGGTGTCGGAGGAGGGCCGGGCGAGACTGCGCGCGAGGTCGCGGACGAGCGCGTACGGGCGCCGCGGGGGCGTACGCGGACCGCTCTCGGCATTCGGAGTGTTCACCGTCGCCCAGCGTAGACGGCGGGTGCCGCGGGGGGAGTCGTACCAGGGTCGGGAACTCCCGTAGTACCGGGGTATGACGAGCCGCGCCGGTGCCGGCGAGGACCGGGTACCGGTGATGCGCGCGGACTCCGGCCGTACCCGCGGAGGCACGGCGGCCGGGCGTCACCCTTCCGGCCCCAGGTGCCTCCCCGTACGGGTGAAGTGCGGGCCGCGCCCCTTGCTCCGGCTCTCCGGGGGCCGCAACGCTTGCCGGGCCGCCGGCTCACGGGGGGCCGGCCCGCACGGGGGAGCCGTCGCCGATGCGCCACGTCCTGACCATGACTCTGACCATGACCTCGGCCCTGGGCCTGGCCGCCCCGGCCCAGGTCCCGGCGTCCGCCGCCCCGGCCGCGCCCGCGGCCCGCCCGGCCGCCGCGGCCGAGCCGCACCAGGGGCGCTGCGCCCGCGGTGAACTGTGCCTGTGGACCGGGGAGAACCACACCGGCCACCGGTACGCGTACGACCTGTCCACCGCCGACGTGGAGAGCTGCGTCCCGCTGCCGGGCCGGGCCGTCGCGAAGTCTCTCGCCAACCGCACGGGCCGCCCGGTCACCACCTACCAGTCGCGCGAGTGCGCCACCGAGGGCGACTTCGAGACCTATCCCGGCTCGGGCAACTGGACTCCCGAATCGCCCTACGCGGTGCGCGCGTTCCAGATCCAGCAGCACTGACCGGCCGTCACGTCGGTACGCATGGATGTCCGGAGCCGGGGCAGTCGGAACTCACCGGCGCGAGCCGGTACACAAGCTCTGGAGGAGGACATGATGTCGGGTTTCGGGAACAGTGCGGGCAGATCGGGTTCCAACGCCGGGACGCTGGGCATCGCCTCGCTGGTGTGCGGGATCCTCGGGCTCTTCTTCCTGGGTATCGTCCTCGGTCCGCTGGCGATCGTCCTCGGATACCTGGGGCAGGGGAAGAGCTACCGCAACACCGGCGCGATGCCCGCCTTCATCGGCATGATCCTCGGCATCGTTGTCACGGTGCTGTCCGTGGTCTGGCTGGCCACCTCCGCCGGCACCGGCCTGGTCGCCTGAACCGCCGCCCCGGCGCGGTGACACCGCGCACCGGCGGAGCACGACGGCAACGACAACGGCAACCGCAACCGCAACGGACGGGGCGGGGGCGGCAGCACCGGAAAGATGCTGCCGCCCCCGCCCCGTCCGTTGCGGCGGGCGGTCCGGCCGGCCGCGTCACCGCGGCCGGCCGGACCGCTCTCAGGCGTCGCCGCCCGCGGCGCCCGGGTCGGCCGCGGCCACGTCCAGCAGTTGGTAGCGGTCGATGGCCTGCTTGAGCACCGAGCGGTCGACCTTGCCCTCGCGGGCGAGCTCGGTGAGCACGGCCAGGACGACCGACTGCGCGTCGATGTGGAAGAAGCGGCGGGCCGCACCGCGGGTGTCGGCGAAGCCGAACCCGTCGGCGCCCAGCGACTGCCACGTCCCCGGGACCCAGCGGGAGATCTGGTCCGGAACGGCGCGCATCCAGTCCGAGACCGCCACGAACGGGCCCTCGGCGCCGGAGAGCTTGCTCGTCACGTACGGGACGCGCTGCTCCTCCTCGGGGTGGAGGAGGTTGTGCTCCTCGCACGCCACCGCCTCGCGGCGCAGCTCGTTCCAGGAGGTGGCGGACCACACGTCGGCCCGCACGTCCCACTCCTCGGCGAGGATCCGCTGGGCCTCGAGCGCCCACGGCACGGCCACGCCGGAGGCGAGGACCTGCGCGGGGACCGAGCCGGACTCGCCGGCGCGCAGCCGGTACAGGCCCTTGAGGATGCCGTCGACGTCGACGCCCTCGGGCTCGGCGGGCTGCTGGATCGGCTCGTTGTAGACGGTCAGGTAGTAGAAGACGTCCTCGGAGTCCGGGCCGTACATCCGGCGCAGGCCGTCCTTGACGATGTGCGCGATCTCGTAGGCGTACGCCGGGTCGTAGGAGACCGCCGCCGGGTTGGTCGAGGCGAGCAGCTGCGAGTGGCCGTCGGCGTGCTGCAGGCCCTCGCCGGTCAGCGTGGTGCGGCCGGCGGTCGCACCGAGGACGAAGCCGCGCGAGAGCTGGTCGGCCATCTGCCAGAACTGGTCGCCGGTGCGCTGGAACCCGAACATCGAGTAGAAGACGTAGACCGGGATCAGCGGCTCGCCGTGCGTGGCGTAGGCGGAGCCGGCGGCGATCAGCGAGGCGGTGCAGCCGGCCTCGGAGATGCCGTCGTGCAGCAGCTGGCCGGTCGGCGACTCCTTGTAGGCCAGCAGCAGCTCGCGGTCGACGGACTCGTACGTCTGGCCCAGCGGGTTGTAGATCTTCGCCGACGGGAAGAACGCGTCCATGCCGAACGTGCGGTACTCGTCGGGGGCGATCAGCACGAAGCGCTTGCCGATCTCCTTGTCCCGCATGAGCTCCTTGAGGATGCGGACGAACGCCATGGTGGTGGCGATCGACTGCTGCCCGGTGCCCTTCTTCGCCGTGGCGTAGGCCTTGTCCCCGGGCAGTTCCAGTGCCTTGGACCGCACGACCCGGGTCGGCACGTAGCCGCCCAGGGAGCTGCGGCGGTCGTGCATGTACTGGATCTCCTCGGAGTCCTTGCCCGGGTGGTAGTACGGGGGCAGTCCGGACTCGAGTTCGCGGTCGGCGATCGGGATGTGGAGCCGGTCGCGGAAGCGCTTGAGGTCCTCGACCGTGAGCTTCTTCATCTGGTGGGTCGCGTTGCGGCCCTCGAAGTTCGGGCCGAGGGTCCAGCCCTTGACGGTCTGCGCCAGGATCACGGTCGGCTGGCCCTTGTGGGCCTTGGCCGCCGCGTACGCCGCGTAGATCTTGCGGTGGTCGTGGCCGCCGCGCCCCAGGTGCAGGATCTGGTCGTCGGTGAGGCCCTCGACCATGCGGCGCAGGCGGTGGTCGTCGCCGAAGAAGTGCTTGCGGATGTAGGCGCCGGTCTCGGTGGCGTAGGTCTGGAACTGCCCGTCGGGGGTGGTGTTGAGCTTGTTGACGAGCACGCCGTCGCGGTCCTGGGCGAGCAGCGGGTCCCAGCTGCGGTCCCAGACCAGCTTGATCACGTTCCAGCCGGCACCGCGGAAGACCGACTCCAGCTCCTGGATGATCTTGCCGTTGCCGCGGACCGGGCCGTCGAGGCGCTGCAGGTTGCAGTTGACCACGAAGGTGAGGTTGTCCAGGCCCTCGCGGGCGGCGATGCTCAGCTGGCCGGTGGACTCCGGCTCGTCCATCTCGCCGTCGCCGAGGAACGCCCACACGTGCGACTTGGAGGTGTCGGCGATGCCGCGGGCCTCCATGTAGCGGTTCATGCGGGCCTGGTAGATGGCGCCGATGGGGCCCAGGCCCATGGAGACGGTGGGGAACTCCCAGAAGTCCGGCATGGACCGCGGGTGCGGGTAGCTGGACAGGCCCTCGGGGGCCTTGGACTTCTCCTGGCGGAACCCGTCGAGCTGCTTCTCGCTCAGCCGGTCCAGCAGGAACGCGCGGGCGTAGATGCCGGGCGAGGCATGGCCCTGGAAGAAGATCTGGTCGCCGCCGTCGCCCTCGTCCTTGCCGCGGAAGAAGTGGTTGAAGCCGACGTCGTACAGCGACGCCGACGAGGCGAAGGTCGCGATGTGGCCGCCGACGCCGATTCCGGGGCGCTGGGCGCGCGAGACCATGACGGCCGCGTTCCAGCGGGTGGCGTTGAGGATCTTGCGCTCGATCTCCTCGTTGCCGGGGAAGAACGGCTCGTCCTTGGTGGCGATGGTGTTGACGTAGTCCGTGCTGCGCATCTCGGGCACGGCCACGCGCTTCTCGCGGGCACGCTCGATCAGGCGGAGCATCAGGTAGCGGGCGCGTTCGCGACCCCGCTCACTGATGGCCGCGTCGAGCGAGTCGAGCCATTCCGCCGTCTCCTCGGGATCAAAGTCCGGGACCTGGCTGGGAAGGCCGCCAATGATGATCGGGTTGCGATCGGATCCGGAAGCCACGCTGTTCCTTCACTCTCGGTCTTGCTCTGCTGTGTCGCGCCGCCTCCATCGTGTACCGCTCATGGAGAATCCGTCATCTCTACTGTGCGGTAACCGCCACGTGGTGAGATGGCGGCCCTTTTCGGGCCTGTGGATCGGTCCGACGGGTGGCCCGCAAGTGCCTGTGGGCGACTGTGGTCCAAATCGCAACTGTACGCCCGTGCCGTCACCGGTCGGACACCAGTTCCGAGGTGCGGAACCCCGGCGGCGGAGGGGGCGGAGGGGGTGCACCGGGGCCTGCGGCCGTTCGGGTCCGTTCCGCAGGGGTGTGAGGGACACTGGAGGGGTAGGGGAAAATCCCGCCGCAACCCGGGCGAATCCCTGTGGCGCCGGTCACCGGGAGATGCGCGACTTGCGGTGAGAAGTCGACGTTTGGGCGGGATGCGGGGTCAGGTACTTGCGCGAACCGCCCGTCACGTGTGGACTACGGCCATCGCCCCGCACACGCGCGGGACCGATGACATCCACAGGACAGGAGGCACACGGTGAGCGCGACCGCGGACCACGCGGAGGAGCGGACCAACCCGGCCGGCAGGTTGGGTTTCCAGCCCGGACAGGTGGTCCAGGAGCTCGGTTACGACGACGACGTCGACCAGGAGCTCCGTGACGCCATCGAGGAGCTCACGGGCGAGGAGCTCGTCGACGAGGACTACGACGACGTCCCGGACGCCGTGGTGCTGTGGTTCAGGGAGGACGACGGCGACCTGACGGACGCGCTCGTCGACGCCCTGGGGCCCATCGACGACGGTGCGCCGATCTGGCTCATGACCCCGAAGACGGGTCGGGACGGCCACGTCGAGCCCAGTGAGATCAACGAGGCCGCGCAGACCGCGGGCCTGGCCCAGACCAGCAGCGTCAACGCGGGCAAGGACTGGTCGGGCACCCGGCTGGTGACCCCGAAGACGGCACGCGCCGGAAAGCGCTGAACCAGCTGCCGGGCGGCGGGCCCCGCCGGTCACCGACCGGCGGGGCCCGCGGCCGTCCGCCGTCCCGCCGCGGCCGTCCGGGCTTTCCCGGCTTCTTTCCGGCCCCGGCGCCGTTCGGGGCGGCCGCAGTGAAAGACTGGCCGCACCGCGTGCCGAGCCGGCGCGCGGACAGGCGACACGAAAGGGACGGCACACATGGCGATCGAGGTCGGCACCGAGGCTCCGGACTTCGGGCTGAAGAACCAGAACGGCGAGACCGTCCGGCTGTCCGACTTCCGGGGCTCCAAGAACGTGGTCCTGCTCTTCTACCCCTTCGCCTTCACCGGCGTGTGCACCGGGGAGCTGTGCGCCCTGCGCGACGAGCTGCCGACCTTCGTCAACGACGACGTCCAGCTGCTCGCCGTCTCCAACGACTCGCCCTTCGCGCTGCGCGTCTTCGCCGAGCAGGAGGGCCTGGAGTACCCGCTGCTGTCGGACTTCTGGCCGCACGGAGAGGTCTCCCGCGCCTACGGCGTCTTCGACGAGGACAGGGGCTGCGCGGTGCGCGGGACCTTCGTCATCGACAAGGAGGGCGTCGTGCGCTGGACCGTCGTCAACGGCCTGCCGGACGCCCGCGACCTCAACGAGTACGCCAAGGCCCTGCAGGCGCTGTAGGGGCGACGCGCCGCCGGTGGACCGGCCGGGCCGGGGAACCCCGGACTAGGATCGGCGCGTTGACCTGATGGCACTGCACGAGGGGGGCACACGATGCTCCTCGGACCTTGGGAGAACTCGTGGGAGTCAGCCTCAGCAAGGGTGGAAACGTCTCGCTGACCAAGGAGGCGCCGAACCTCACGGCCGTCGTCGTGGGTCTGGGATGGGACGTGCGCACCACCACCGGCACGGACTTCGACCTCGACGCGAGCGCCCTGCTCACGAACGAGGGGGGGAAGGTGTCGTCCGACGCGAACTTCGTGTTCTTCAACAACCTCACCAGCCCGGACGGCTCGGTGGAGCACACCGGGGACAACCTCACCGGTGAGGGCGAGGGCGACGACGAGCAGATCAAGGTGAACCTGGCCGGGGTCCCGGCCGACGTCGCCAAGATCGTCTTTCCGGTCTCGATCTACGAGGCGGAGGCCCGTCAGCAGAGCTTCGGCCAGGTGCGCAACGCGTTCATCCGGGTGGTGAACCAGGCCGACGGCAACGAGCTGGCGCGCTACGACCTGACGGAGGACGCCTCCACCGAGACCGCCATGGTCTTCGGCGAGCTGTACCGCCACGGTGCGGAGTGGAAGTTCCGGGCCATCGGCCAGGGATACGCCTCCGGCCTGCGCGGCATCGCCCAGGACTTCGGCGTCAACGTCTGAGGCCGTTTGCACGGCCCGCCGGGCCCCGCCCCGCCGTGAGGCCGGGGCGGGGCCCGGCGGGATCCGGGGCGGCGGGCCCGCCCCGGCGACGGCCGCACGCCGGGGGGCGGACGCCCGTCCGGCTGCGGAGTATCGGAACAGGGGAGGATGCGGCAGCCATGAGCGTCACGCTCGGCAAGGGGGGAAACGTCTCCCTCTCGAAGACGGCCCCGGGACTTCGGCAGGTGATGGTCGGCCTGGGGTGGGACGCGAGGTCCACCACCGGCGCCCCGTTCGACCTCGACGCGAGCGCCCTGATGTGCTCCGGAGGACGGGTGCTCGGCGACGACTACTTCGTCTTCTACAACAACCTCACCAGCCCCGACGGCTCGGTGGAGCACACCGGGGACAACCTCACCGGTGAGGGCGACGGCGACGACGAGTCGCTGCTGGTGGACCTGGACCTGGTCCCCGAACGGGTCGACAAGATCGTCTTTCCGGTCTCCATCCACGAGGCCGAGGAGCGCCGGCAGAGCTTCGGCCAGGTGAGCAACGCATTCATCCGGGTGGTGAACCAGGCGGACGGCAACGAGCTGGCGCGCTACGACCTGACCGAGGACGCCTCCACCGAGACCGCGATGATCTTCGGTGAGATCTATCGCTATCGAGGGGAATGGAAGTTCCGGGCGGTGGGGCAGGGGTATGCATCCGGACTCCGGGGTATCGCCCTAGACTTCGGAGTCAACGTTTCGTAAAAACACGCGTGTCCTGCGCGGGAGACCGCCGCACAGAGATTGGGAATGTCAGTGCTCCTACGGACTTTCGGGTGGTCGTTCGCCGTCACGGTGCTCGGTCTAGCCTTCGCTTTCTGGGCCTGGGGGTGGCAGGGATTCGCGATCGTGGCGATCCTGTCCGTCCTCGAGATCTCCCTCTCCTTCGACAACGCCGTGGTCAACGCGAGCGTGCTGAAGAAGATGAACGCCTTCTGGCAGAAGATCTTCCTCACCATCGGCATCCTGATCGCCGTCTTCGGCATGCGGCTGGTCTTCCCCGTCGTCATCGTCGCGGTCACCGCCCAGCTGGGGCCGATCGAGGCAGTCCAGCTGGCCATCGACGACAAGGCGAGGTACGAGGAGCTCGTCACCGCCGCCCACCCGGCGATCGCCTCCTTCGGCGGCATGTTCCTGCTGATGATCTTCCTCGACTTCATCTTCGAGGAGCGCGAGCACAAGTGGCTCGCCTGGCTCGAGCGGCCGCTGGCCAAGCTCGGCCGCCTCGACGTGCTGTCGATAGTCATCGCCCTGATCACCCTGCTGGTCGCCGCCACCACGGTGGCCACCAACGTGCCCGGCTCCGGTGACAAGTCGGGCACCGTGCTGCTCTCCGGCGTCGCCGGCCTGCTGACCTACCTGGTCGTGGGCGGCCTGTCGGACTTCTTCGAGGGCCGCCTGGAGGAGGACGAGGCAGCCGCGGACGAGGCCGCGGAGAAGCAGGCCGCGGAGGCGGCGAAGACCGGCCGCAAGCCGCAGTCGGCCGTCGGCCTGGCCGGAAAGGCCGCGTTCTTCCTCTTCCTCTACCTCGAGGTGCTCGACGCCTCCTTCTCCTTCGACGGCGTCATCGGCGCCTTCGCCATCACCAACGACATCTTCGAGATGGCGCTGGGCCTGGGCATCGGCGCGATGTACGTGCGTTCGCTGACGGTCTACCTGGTCCGCCAGGGCACCCTGGACGACTACGTCTACCTCGAGCACGGCGCGCACTACGCGATCGGCGCCCTGGCCGTCCTCCTGCTGGTCTCCATCCAGTTCCACATCAACGAGGTGATCACCGGCCTGATCGGCGTCCTGCTGATCGGCGCGTCGTTCTGGTCGTCGGTGGTACGCAACCGCCGACTGGGGGAAAACTCCTCGTCGAAGGGCACGGCGGAAGTGTCGTCCGGAGTGTGAGGCAGCGGCGCCGCAGGCGGCGCGCAGCACGCTCCTGACGGGGGCGGCGGCAACGGCAGGAACCGTTGCGGCCGCCCCCGAGGCATGCCGCCGGGCGGCGACGGACGAGGTACGAGGGGTGGGACTCTCCCATGCGGGACATGCAGCACTACCTGCGCAGGCTGCGGACGGCCCAGGTCGACAGCAACGCGCCCTACAGGGTCACGCTGACCAGGCGCACGCCGCTGGTCTCGCTGGACGAACAGGGCGCGGCCTCCGGCACACTGCGGGTCAACCTGGCCTGGTCGATGCGCTCGACCGACTTCGGGCAGCGCAGCCGCGGCCTGAAGGACGTGCTGCGCGACCCGGGCAGCCTGTTCCGGCCCGAGATCGTGCACGCGCAGGGCCCCGCCGTGGTCAACATCGACCTCGACCTGGCCTGCATGTACGAACTGGCCGACGGCTCCAAGGGAGTGGTCCAGCCGCTGGGCGACTTCTTCGGGGACATCAACCAGCCCCCGTACGTAGAGCTGAGCGGCGACGACCGGTTCGGCGGCTCCTCGGGCGAGACGCTCTACATCAACCTCGACAAGAAGGACGAGATCAAGCGGCTCCTGATCTTCGTCTACATCTACGACGGCACGCCCGCCTTCGACCGCACGCAGGGCAAACTCACCCTGTACCCCAACAGCGGTCCCCGGGTGGAGATCGACCTGGACGAGCGGGCCCCCCAGGCCCGGTCCTGCGCGGTGGTGCTCATCGAGAACATCAAGGGCGAACTGCTCGTCCGGCGCGAGGTGAAGTACGTCTACGGCTTCCAGTCCGAACTGGACCGGCTCTACGGCTGGGGCCTGCAGTGGGCCCGGGGCTACAAGAGCAAGATCTGACGCCGGGCCCCTCCGGCGGGAGCGGCCCGGCCCCGGCGGGGCCGGACCGCCCCGCCGGGGGCCGGGGCTCAGTGCCGGGCGGTCTGGAACTGCGGCCCCTGGGGCGGCAGGGCGAAACCGCCCGGCCGCCCGTGGTGCGCGTGCTGCCCGTGGTGTGCGGGCGGTGCGTGGTGCCCGTGCTGCGCGGGCGGCGGTACCTGCGGGGGAGGCGGATAGCCGTACCCGTGGCCCTGCGGGTGCTGCGGCGGGGGACAGCCGTAGCCGCCGTGCTGCGGGGGCGCGGCGGGTGCGGGCGGGGCCTGCGGGGGGTAGCCGTAGCCGCCGCCCTGCCCGGGACCCGCTGCCGCGGGAGCCGGGGCGACAGGGGCCGCCGGCGGATAGCCGTAGCCCCCGTGCTGCGGCGGCGCGACGGGCGCGGGGGGCATCACGGCCCCGGGGGGCATCACGGTTCCGGGGGGCATCACGGTTCCGGGGGGCACTGTGGCACCGGGAGGCATCACGATCCCGGGGGGCACCGTGGCGCCGGGGGAGTGGGCCACGGTCGCGTCCTGGTCCTGCGGCTCCGGCCAGGCGGGCGCGGGCGGCACGGACGACACCGGCGGTGCGGGCGGGAGGGGCGGCATCGGCGGCGCCTCCCCGGGGGCCGGGGAGGGCGCGTGCGGGACGTCCCCGCCCGCTCCGGCCCCGGCGTCGGCGCCCGGGTCGAGGTCTCCGGGCCCGTCGTCCCCGGGCCCGTCGTCCCCGGTCCGGACGGCCTCGGCTCCGTCGTCCCCGGTCCGGTCGTCCCCGGCTCCGTCGTCCCCGTGCTCGGCGTTCCCTTCCACGGCGACGCCGAACTCGGTGGCCAGGCCGATCAGGCCGCTGGTGTAGCCCTGGCCCAGGGCCCGGAACTTCCAGGTGTCGCCGCGCCGGTACAGCTCGCCGCACATCAGCGCCGTCTCGTCCCCGGTGTCCGGCACCACCTCGAAGAGCGCGACGGGCTCGGAGCCGTCCCCGGCGGAGGCGTCGTGGATCAGCAGCCGCAGGTCGGACACCCCGGCGAAGGTCCCCGCCTCGGCGGACGCCGCGACGACCACCCGGTCCACCCCGGCGTCCAGTTCGGACAGGTCGATCTCGACGCCGTCGCTGAGCCCGTCGGGGGTCTGCGACTTGGAGCAGTGACGGGCCAGCCCGGAGGGGTGCAGCGGCTGGTTGTAGAAGACGAAGTCCTCGTCGGAGCGCACACGGCCGTCGGCTCCCAGGAGCAGCGCCGAGGCGTCGACGTCCGGTACGCCGGTACCGGGACTCCAGTGCAGTTCGGCGCGGACCGAGGCCGCCGAGAGCGGGATGTTGGACCCCTTCACCATCGCGTGCGTCATGGCCGCAATCCTGCCCTCCCGGGCCCGCGCGGGACAATGCGGGTGCACCTGTGCACTGTTTCAGCCATGTGGGGGAAGCAGTTCGGTCACCGGATCTTCATGGTCCCGGGAACAAAATGTCGGTCTTCATACGTACGATAATCGGCCAGTTGCCGGGCGATGCCGCCCCTACCAGGCCTCATCACTCGGGAGTCGCATGCGTCATTTCGGGCACCTGGACGAGCAGGTGCAGGAGGCTCTGTTCCACCGCAGGCCCGCGGAGTTCGACTCCGCGTCCCCCGCGGCCGTCCTGTCCGTGGCACTCGGAGCCACCCTCTACAGCCCCGCGAACCGGCCCCGGCTCGCCGACGACGTCCTCAAACAGGCGGCCCAGGGCGTGGTCTCCATGGTCCTGTGCCTGGAGGACTCCATCGACGACGCCGAGGTGGAGCAGGCCGAGGCGAACCTCGTCGGGCAGTTCGCCGACCTCGGCCGGCGCGCCGGCCAGTGGGGCGGCCGGGGGGCCTGCCTGCCCCTCCTCTTCATCAGGGTCCGCACCCCCGGGCAGATCACCGACCTCACCGCTCGCCTCGGCGGCGACCTGCGCCTGCTGTCCGGGTTCGTCCTGCCGAAGTTCACCGAGGGCAGCGGGATCCCGTTCCTGGAGGCGCTCACCGCCGCCCAGGAGGAGCACGGGCAGCGCCTGCTCGCCATGCCGGTCCTGGAGTCCCCCGAGCTGCTGCACCTGGAGACCCGCCAGGAGACGCTGGCCGGCATCGCCCGCACCGTCGACAAGTACCGCGAGAACGTGCTCGCCCTCCGTCTGGGCGTCACCGACTTCTGCTCCGCCTACGGCCTGCGCCGCGCCCCCGACATGACCGCCTACGACGTGCAGATCGTGGCCGGCGTCATAGCCGACGTGGTGAACGTACTCGGACGCGCGGACGGCACCGGCTTCACCGTGACGGGGCCGGTCTGGGAGTACTTCCGGGTCCAGGAGCGGATGTTCAAGCCCCAGCTGCGGCGCACCCCCTTCACGCCGAAGGCGGAGAAGCTGCGGGCCGCACTCATCGAGCACGACATGGACGGCCTGCTGCGGGAGATCGAACTCGACCGCGCCAACGGGCTGCTGGGCAAGACCTGCATACACCCCAGCCACGTGCCCGCCGTGCACGCACTGTCGGTGGTCTCGCACGAGGAGTACTGCGACGCCGCCGACATCCTGGACGGGGACCGCAGCGGGGGCGGCGTCCTGCGCTCCGCCTACACGAACAAGATGAACGAGGTGAAGCCGCACCGGGCCTGGGCCGAGCGCACCCTGCGGCGGGCCGAGGTGTTCGGCGTGGCGCGGGAGGGCGTGACGTTCGTGGAACTGCTGGCGGCCGCGCTGCCGTCCTGACCCCGGCCCGCCGCGCACCCCGGAGGGCCCCGCGTACCCCGGAGGGCCCCGCGCACCCGTACGCCCCGCACCTTCCGCACGCCCCGCACGACCGAAGACAGGGAAGAGAAGCACCGCATGACATCAGCAGCACCGCAGACCTGGTCGGGCCGGTGGGTCGCCGACCGCCTCGGGGTCGGCCTCGTCCCCGCGGACGGCCCGGCGGACGCACCCGCGGGCACACCCGCGGACGCGTCCGCGGGCGGCCCGGGAGGCGGTTCTGCGGGCGGCCCGGCCCCGGCCCCGGCCCTCGCTGAACTGCTGGGGCTCGCCCTGCGCCGCAACCCCCGGCGGGCCCACCTGCTGGTCTCCAACGTGCTGGGCAAGCACGTCCCCCAGTTGCCCGCGACGGTGCACGGCGCGGGTGTCCGGCTGGGCGAGCGGGTCCGGGAGCTGCTCGGGGAGGAGGACGCCGCGCGCGCCGTCGTCCTCGGTTACGCGGAGACCGCGACCGGGCTCGGCCACAGCGTCGCCGACGGACTCGCCCTCGCCCCGTACCTGCACTCGACCCGCCGGCCCGTCGCGGGGGTGCGCCCGGTGGGCGGCTTCGAGGAGGAGCACAGCCACGCCACCTCCCACCTGCTGCTGCCCGAGGACCCGCGCCTGCTGGCCGGGGACGGCCCGCTGGTGCTCGTCGACGACGAGTTCTCCACCGGCAACACGGTGCTCAACACCGTCACCGCGCTCCACGCGCGCCACCCGCGCGATCACTACGTGATCGTCGCCCTGGTGGACATGCGGTCGCGGGCCGACCGGGCCCGGCTGGAGGAGTTCGCCGCCGGGCTCGGCGCCCGCACGGACGTCGTCTCCCTCGCCGGGGGAACGGTCCTGCTGCCGCCGGACGTCCTGGCCCGCGGCCAGGCGCTGGTGGCCGAGCACGAGACGGCCTCGGCGGCCGCCGCCCCCGCATCACCGGCGGCTTCCGCATCACCCGCTGCCGCCGCCCCGGCCCCCGCCGAGCGCGTCGACCTCGGCTGGCCCGAGGGCCTGCCCGACGGGGGCCGCCACGGCTTCACCCCCGCCCACCGCGCCCGCCTCGAGGCCGCCCTGCCCGCCATGGCAGCCCGCCTCGCCGCCCGCCTCGGCCTCCCGGCCCCGGCCCTCCCGCTCCCCGCCGTTCCCGGCGGTCTCCCCGCCGCGCCCGGCCCCGGCGCGCGCCGGGTGCTGGTCCTCGGCAGCGAGGAGCTGATGTACGCGCCGCTGCGCCTGGCCGGCGCCCTGCAGGACGCCCTGGGCGGGGCGGCCGAGGTCCGCTTCTCCACCACCACCCGCTCGCCCGTCCTGCCCGTCGACGACCCCGGGTACGCGATCCGCACCCGCATCTCCTTCCCCGCCCACGACGACCCCGCCGACGGCCCCGGCGAGCGCTACGCCTACAACGTCGCGGCCGGCACCGACCCCGCCCGCGCCTTCGACGCCGTCGTGGCGGTCGTCGACTCCGCCGGGGACACCCCCGCCCTGCACGCGCCCGGCGGCCTCCTCGCCCGCCTGGGCGAGGAGACCGGCCGCGTCCTGCTGGCCGTCGTGCCCTCGTACACCCCCGACGGACAGGCCCGGCCCGTGCACCGTCCCGCATCCCACGACCTTCCCGAGCCGCTGCGCGGACCGGCGTTCTCCTCGTACGCGGCCGACGAGGTCGGCTGGCTGCTCAAGGACCTCTCCGACGTCACTCTCGAGGCGCCCACCGAGGAGCGGGAGGAGGCGATCCAGAGCGGCGGCGCCCACTACGCCGAGTCGCTGCCGGTCGAGTACCAGCCCACCGCCGAGTACCGGGCGCTCTTCCGCAGTGCCCTGGACGCCTCCGCCGCCCGCATCGCCCGCGCCGTCGGAACGGTCACCGAGACCCTGCTCGCCGAGCGCGGCCCCGGCGCCGTCCTGGTCTCCCTGGCCCGCGCCGGAACGCCCGTCGGCGTGCTGATGCGCCGCTGGGCGCTGGCCGCGCACGGCACCGCCCTGCCCCACTACGCCGTCTCCATAGTCCGCGGCCGGGGCATCGACACCAACGCCCTGCGCTGGCTGGCCGACCACCACGACCCGGCCGACGTCGTCTTCGTCGACGGCTGGACCGGCAAGGGGGCCATCGCCCGTGAACTGGCCGCCGCCGTCACCGCCGGCGACGTCCCGGCCGGCTTCGACCCGCGGCTGGCCGTGCTCGCCGACCCCGGCCGCTGCGTGGACACCTACGGCACCCGCGACGACTTCCTCGTCCCGTCCGCCTGCCTGAACTCCACCGTCTCCGGCCTGGTCTCCCGCACGGTGCTGCGCGCCGACCTGACCGGGCCGGGCGACTACCACGGCGCCAAGTTCTACCGGGAGCTGGCGGACTCCGACGTCTCGGGCGTCTTCCTCGACGCCGTCACCGCCCGGTTCGAGGAGGTCGCCGACGCCGTCGCCGGCGACGTCAAGGAGCTGCGGGCGCAGGACCGCACCCCCACCTGGGAGGGCTGGGCCGCCGTCGAGCGGATCAGCGAGGAGTACGGCATCGGCGACGTCAACCTCGTCAAGCCGGGGGTGGGCGAGACCACCCGGGTGCTGCTGCGCCGCGTCCCGTGGCGGGTCCTCGCCCGGCGCGGCGCGGGCGCCGACCTGGACCACGTGCGGCTGCTCGCCGGACAGCGCGGCGCGCCCGTCGAGGAGGTCGACGACCTGCCCTACTCCTGCGTGGGGCTGATCCACCCCCGCTTCACCCGGGGGGCCACCGGTACCGGCGGAACGGCGGTGGCCGCGCGATGACCGCCGCCCCGACTCCCGCCGCCGGTCCGGCAGTGCCGGCCCCCGCGGCCGGCCGCGCGCCCCTCCTGGCCGCCAGCGACCTGGACCGCACCCTGATCTACTCGGCCGCCGCCCTGGCCCTGGACGTCCCCGACGAGCAGGCGCCGCGCCTGCTGTGCGTGGAGGTCTACAACAGCGCGCCGCTGTCCTACGTGACCGAGACCGCCGCCGGCCTGGTCCGCGAACTCGCCGACGCGGCCGTCTTCGTCCCCGCCACCACCCGCACCCGCGAGCAGTACCGGCGCATCCGCCTGCCGGGCCCCGTCCCGCCGTACGCCATCTGCGCCAACGGCGGCCACCTGCTCGTCGACGGCGCCACCGACCACGACTGGCACGCCGAGGTCCGCCGCCGGCTCGACGACGGCTGCGCCCCGCTGGCCGAGGTCCGCGCCCACCTGGCACGCACGGCCGACCCGGCCTGGCTGCTCAAGGACCGCGTGGCCGAGGACCTGTTCGCCTACCTGGTCGTGGAACGCTCCCTGCTGCCGGACGGCTGGGTCGACGAGCTCGCCGCCTGGGCGGGCGAGCGGGGCTGGACCGTCTCCCTGCAGGGCCGCAAGGTCTACGCGGTGCCCGGGCCGCTGACCAAGAGCGCGGCGCTGGCGGAGGTCGTGCGGCGCACCGGCGCCGGCGAGGTGCTCGCCGCCGGCGACTCGCTGCTCGACGCCGAACTGCTGCTGGCCGCGGACACCGCCTGGCGGCCCGGCCACGGGGAACTCGCCGACACCGGGTGGACGGGGCCGGGAGTCACCGCACTGGAGACGGCCGGCGTCGCGGCGGGCGAGGAGATCCTGCGCCTGATGCTCGCCCGCGCCCGAGCCCGAGCGGGCGCGCCTCCGCGGCCGGGGACCGCCCGCGGTGTTTCCGGTGCACCGGCCCCCCGCCCCTGAAAGGCTGGCCCCGTTGGTGGACGACGACACAACGAGGTGGCAGCCATGACCGAGTCCAGGATCCTCGCCGTGGACCTTCCCGCGGGCCTGCGGCAGTACGTGCCGGCCCAGAACCCGCAGCCGGACCCGGTGGAACAGGAGCTGATCGACCGCACCCGGGAACTGGGCGGCGTGGCCGGCATGCAGGTCTCGCCCGCGCAGGCGGCACTGCTGCGCTTCCTGGTGGGCCTTACGGGCGCCCGGAACGTCGTGGAGATCGGCACGTTCACCGGCTACTCGACACTGGCGATGGCCCGGGCCCTGCCCGACGGCGGGCGGCTGACCGCCTGCGACGTCTCGCGGGAGTGGACGGCGCTGGGGCAGGAGGCGTGGGCGAAGGCGGGGGTGGCGGACCGCATCGACCTCAGGATCGCCCCGGCCCTGGAGACCCTGCGCGCGATGCCCGCCGAGCCCCGCGTCGACATGGCCTTCCTCGACGCGGACAAGGAGGGCTACATCGCCTACTGGGAGGAGCTGGTGCCCCGGATGCGGCCGGGCGGCCTGCTGGTCGTGGACAACACCCTCTTCCACGGCGAGGTGGGCGACCCCGGCGCCACGGGCGCGGCCGCCCACATCCGGGCGTTCAACGACCACGTCCGGGCCGACCGGCGCACCGAGTCCGTGCTGCTGGCCCTCGAGGACGGCGTCACGCTGGCCCGCCGGCTCTGAGGGCCTCCCCGGCCCGGGACGCCGGCCCGGGCCACCGGGACGGGACCCTACGGCCCGTCCCGGTCACCGGCGCGGCCAGGTCCGGCCCTCCGGGGGCCGGTGCCGTGCGGGCCGGTCAGCCGCAGCAGCCCCCGCCGCAGCACCCGCCGCCCCCGCCGCCGGCGGCGGACTGCGGTGCGGGGGCGCCGCCGGAGGCGGTGCCGGTGACGGCGACGGTGGACAGCAGTTTCACGGTGTCGCCGTGGCCCTCGGGACACACGGCCGGGTCGGAGGACTCGGCCATCGGGCGGCTGAGCTCGAAAGTGGTCCCGCAGGCGCGGCAGCGGTAGTCGTAGCGAGGCATGCCGGAAGGATAACCGCGAGGAGGGCCTCGCCTCCTGCCCGCGGCGTCCTGCCCGCGGCATCCTGTTCGACGCGGCTGTCAGTGCCCCGGCGGTCAGTGCCCCGGCTGTCCCCCGCGCTCCTCCCGGATGAGCCGGACGACCCGCTCGGCGGTGTCGCGCACCGCCGCGGTCTCGGTGAGGAAGTGCCAGTAGTCCGGGTGACGGCCGTTCAGGCCGTCGATCGCGCGCTCGAGCCGGGCGACCGCGTCGTCCAGGGGCCGGGCGTGCCGGGGGTCGGGGGTGCTGCGGCCCGTCATGGCCAGCCGCTGGGCGTCCCGCAGGGCGAACCGGGTGCGGTCGATCTCCGGCTGCCGGTCGCGGGCGACGTCGTCCAGCAGCCGCAGCCGTTCCTGCACGGCGGAGACCGCCTCGTCCACCTCGTTGAGCAGGGCACGTGCCGTGCTCGTCCGGGAGGTGGCGTCCGCCCACGCCTGCGCGTCGTGCGCGCGCCGGGCCTCGGCGAGCCTGTCCTCCGCCTGCCGCAGCGCCTCGGCGGCCCGGGCGGGCAGCGGCTGCAGGTCCTGCCAGCAGGCCGCGCTGAATCGGCGCCGCAGCTCGCTCAGCACCGGCCCGACCTGCCCGGCGCGGGTGGCCAGCGCTTCGGCGCGGGTGGCCAGGGAGCGCAGCCTCCGGTCGATCTCCCGGGCGCGCTCGGGCAGCCGCTCGGCCTCGCTGCGCAGTGCCTCGGCGCTGCGCAGCACGTCGTCGGCGCGCTGCAGGGTGGCCCGGACGCCGTGCGTGCCGGCGCCCTCGTTGAGGCGTGAGAGTTCCGGGCCCAGCCGTGCCAGGCGGGCGGCCAGGTCGTCGGCGCGGAACCCGGCGGCCCGGACGTCGTCGAGCGCCCGGGTGGCGGCGAGCAGCGCCTGCCGGGCCCGCTCCACGGCGGGCAGGAGCCGGGCGAGCTGCGTCTCCGCCCGTTCCAGCAGCGGGGCGGACGACTGCGCGAAGCGGTCCAGGGCGCCCTTGACCCGCACCAGTTCGTCCCGGGCGGCGAGCAGTTCGACGCGGGCCCGCGACGCGGCGGCGGGGGAGAGGTCGTCGCGGTCGAGGTCGCACGCGTCGACGGCGGCTATGTAGCCGGCGCTGGCGGTGTCCACGGCCTGCCCCAGGGCCGCGAACTCCGCCGCGGCGCGCTGCGCGTCCGGGGAGTCGTCGACCGCGGCCAGGGTCTCCACGGAGATCCTCAGGTCGCGCTGGGCGGAGTCGAGCTCGTAGAACGCGTGCGCGGCCGCGTCCTTGGCCTCCTGCGCGTCCGCCCGCAGGCCGTCCCCGCCGCGCCGCCACCACGAACGTGCCGTCGTCACTTCCCCGCTCCCGCAGTCCCCGCTCCGGCCGTGCCGGCTTGCCGCTCCATCCTCCCACCCGCCGGCCGCGGGCACACGGGGCCGTGCGCGAGGGCGGGGGAGGGGCTGTGGCCCGCGGTGCGCACACAGTGTTTAATTGCGATTTGATTGCAACAACTTTGGATCTTCAATTGGGGTGGGCGATGACTGCCAGGACCGGACGGGGGCTCGCGGCGACCGCGGCGGCCGGCGCGATACTGGCCGCGACGGCGGCCTGCTCGGTGCCGAGCAGCGGCGGCGGGAACAGCGGCGGCAGCGGGGACGGCGGGAGCGGCGGGAGCGGCGCCGGGGACGGTACCTCCCTCGTCGTCGGAATCGCCCAGGAACCCGAGACCCTCAACCCGCTCCTCGGCTACGGCAAGGACGGCAACTCCAAGATCTTCGACGGCCTGCTCACCCACGACGCCGGAATGAAGCTGCGGCCCGCCCTCGCCGAGGAACTTCCCGACGTCTCCGACGACGGCCGCACCTACACCTACCGGCTGCGCGAGGGCGTCGAGTTCAGCGACGGCGAGGAACTCACCGCCGAGGACGTCGTCTTCACCTACGAGACCATCCTCGACGAGGGCACCAACAACCCCTCCAAGGGCGAACTCGACGCCGTCGCCGACGTCCGGGCGAAGGACGACCGCACCGTCGTCTTCCGCCTGAAGTACCCCTACGCGCCCTTCGCCGAGCGCACCGTCCTGCCGATCGTCCCCGAGCACGCCGCGGGCAAGGGGGACGTCAACACCGGCCCGTTCAACACCGCCCCGATCGGCACCGGCCCCTACGTGCTCACCGGCTGGAGCCGCGGCGAGAAGCTCACCCTGAAGGCCAACCCCGACCACTGGGGCGGCGCGCCGAAGGTCGAGCGGCTCACCATGGCCGTCGTCGAGGACGACGACGTCCGCGCCACCCGGCTGCGCTCCGGCGACCTCGACGCCGCCGTCCTCCCCCGGCCCTCGCGGCCGGATTCGAGGACGACGAGGGCCGCAGGCGGATCGACGCCCGCACCGCCGACTACCGCGCCGTCACCCTGCCCACCGGCAACAAGGTCACCGGCGACACCGCCGTCCGCCGCGCCCTGGACACCGCCGTCGACCGCGACGCCATGGTCGACGGAATCCTCGACGGCGCCGGCCGGGCCGCCCACGGCCCGATCCCGGTCCACAGCCCCTGGTTCGCCGAGGGCACCGAGCGCCCCCACGACCCGGCGAAGGCCCGGAAGATCCTCGACGAGGCCGGCTGGAAGCCCGGCGAGGACGGCATCCGCACCAAGGACGGCCGCCGCGCCTCCTTCACCCTCTGGTACTTCTCCGGCGACAAGCTCCGCCAGGACCACGCCCTCGCATACGCCTCCGACGCAAAGAAGATCGGCATCGAGGTGAAGGTGCAGGCCGGCACCCGCGAGACCGTCCGCGCCCGCCTCGGCAAGGACGCCATGCTCATGGGCAACGGCTTCCCCGCCGACCCCGACTTCGACCTCTACGGCCTCCTCCACTCCTCCCTCGCCGGAGACGGCTGGAACAACATGAGCCGCTACACCTCCGACGAGGTCGACGAAGCGCTCGACGAGGGCCGCCGCAGCAACGACCCGAAGACGCGGGGGAAGGCCTACGACCGGGTGCAGCGCGCCCTCGTGAAGAACCCCGGCTACACCTTCCTCACCCACATCGACCACGTCTACGTCATGGACGACGACTGGGACGGCGTCACCACCCAGCTCGAACCCCACGACCACGGCCTCGGCACCGGCCCCTGGTGGAACGTCGAGGACTGGACCCCGAAGAAGTGACCCCCGCAGCGCACCCGGGCCCGGACGCCCGCCCCGGGCCAAGCTCTCCTCCTGAGGCGGGCTCTCTTCCCGCGGCGGGCTCCCGTCCCGGCAAGGGCCCCCGGCCCGCCGAGGGTCCCCGGCCCGCCGAGGGGCGCCGCCCAGGGGCCGGCCTGCCCCTGGGCCCGATGGCGAGGATGGCCGGGCGGCGGCTGCTGGCCGCCGTCCCCGTCCTCCTCGCCGTCACCCTCGGCATCTTCGCCGTCGCCGCCGCCTCGCCCTTCGACCCCGCCCAGGCCTACGCCGGCACCGCGGGCCTCAACGCCTCCCAGGAGACCCTGGACCGGCTCCGCGCCAACCTCGGGGCCGACCGGCCGCCGCTCGCACAGTGGTGGGACTGGCTCACCTCCGCCCTCCGCGGCGACCTCGGCCACTCCGCCGCCCTGCGCCGGCCCGTCGCCCAAGTGCTGGCCGAACGCCTCGGCTGGTCCGTCCTGCTGGGCGGCGTCGCCTTCGCCGTCACCGTGCTCGCGGGCACGGCGCTCGGCGTCGTCGCCGCCCGCCGCCGCGGCGGCCCGCTCGACCGCCTCGTCACCGGCGGCTCCTACGTCCTGCAGGCCGCGCCGCCGTTCTGGATCGGCCTGCTCGCCATCTGGCTCTTCGCCCTCCACCTGGGCGTCCTCCCGGCCGGGGGGCTCACCGACACGGGCTCGGACACCGTCACCCCAGGCTCCGTCCTGCGCCACCTGGTGCTCCCCGCCCTCGTCCTCGCCGCCTCCCAACTGCCGTGGTTCGTCCTGTACGTGAGGCAGTCGGTCGGCGACGCGCTCGACGAGGACCCGGTGCGCGGCGCCCGCGCCCGCGGCCTGCGCGAACGCACCGTCCTGCTGGGCCACGCACTGCGCTCCGGCCTGCTGCCCGTCCTCACCCTCGTCGGGTCCCGGGTGCCCGAACTGATCACCGGAGCGCTGCTCGTGGAGACCGTCTTCAGCTGGCCCGGCATCGCCGACGCCACCGTGCGGGCCGCCACCGCGGTGGACTTCCCGCTGCTCGCCGCCCTCACCGTCCTCGCCACCGCCGCGGTGCTCCTCGGCAACCTCGCCGCCGACCTGCTCCACGGAATCGCCGACCCCCGGGTGGGATTCGATGGCTGACCCCGCACCGGCCTCCGCACCGGCCGCACCGGCCCCCACTCCCGCCTCCGCTTCTGCTCCTGCCTCCGCTCCTGCTCCCGCGCCGGCCGCTCCCGTCCCCGGCGGTCGCGGCCGACGCGGCCTCCGCCCCGGCCGACCTCGCCGTTCCGGCCGACCCCGCCGCCCCGCAGGCCGTGGCGTCCGCGCCCTGCGGGTGTGGTCCTCCGCCGCCGTCGCCGTCCTCGCCGTGGGCGCAGTCCTGATCGTGCCGCCGCTCGTCCAGCTCGACGAGCAGGCCGTCGACCTGTCCGCCAAACTCCTGCCGCCCTCCTGGGCGCACCCCTTCGGCACCGACGACCTCGGGCGCGACCTGCTGCTGCGCTGCGTCCACGGGCTGCGGGTCTCGCTCCTGGTGGGCGTGGTCGCCGCCCTCGCCGCCACCGTCGTCGGCACGGCGGTCGGCGCGTCCGCGGGCGCGCTGGGAGGACGGGCGGACCGGGCCGTCATGCGCGTGGTCGACGCCTTCTCCTCCGTGCCGCACCTGCTCATGGGCATCTTCGTCGTGGCGATGTTCCGGCCCGGGGTGTGGCCGGTCGTGGCCTCCGTCGCCCTCACCCACTGGCTGACCACCGCCCGCATCGTCCGCGCCGAGGTGCTGTCGCTGCGCACCCGCCCGTTCGTGGACGCGGCGGTCTCCGGCGGCGCCTCCCGGTGGCGCGTCGGCGTACGGCACCTGCTTCCCGGCGTGCTGCCGCAGGCAGGGCTGGCGGCGGTGCTGATGGTCCCGCACGCGATCTGGCACGAGAGCGCCCTGTCGTTCCTGGGCCTGGGCCTGCCCACCCACCGGGCCAGCCTCGGCACGATGATCCAGGCCGCGCGGGGCTCGCTGCTCGCCGGAGACTGGTGGCCCACCCTCTTCCCCGGCCTGTTCATCATCGTGCCGACCCTGGCCGTCGCCGGCCTCGCCGGCGCCTGGCGGGAACGGATCAACCCGCGCCGCCGATCGGAGCTGATGCTTTGACGCCCCCGCCCCCGCCCCCGCCCCCGCCCCCGCCGTTTTTCCCTTCCCCGTCACCGCCCCCGCGGCCGTCCCTGTCCGTCCGGGACCTGTCAGTGCGCTTCCGCATGCGGCGCGGCGCGGACGTCGCCGCCGTCACCGGCGCCTCCTTCGACCTCGACGCCGGGCAGTGCCTGGCTCTGGTGGGGGAGAGCGGCTGCGGCAAGTCCGTCCTCGCCTCCGCCCTCCTCGGCCTCCTGCCGGGCAACGCCCGCGCCACCGGCACCGCCACCGTCCGCACCGGCGCCGATGCCACCGTCCGCACCACCGGCCGTGGCGGTGGCGCCGAGACCGACAGCGGCCCCGCAACCGCCCGCCCGGCCGGCAGCGCCGCCGCCCGCCTCCGTCCCGGCCTCCGTAGTCACACCCGGCCCAGCCCCCGGAATGCCCCCGGAGTTCCGGACGTCCTCGACCTGCTGGCCGCGGACGAGGAGACCCTCGCCCGCCGGGTCCGCGGCCGGCTCGTCGGACTCGTCCCGCAGAGCCCCGCCGCCCACCTCACCCCCGTGCGCACCGTCCGGTCCCAACTGGAGGAGACGGTGCGGGAACTGTGCGCCCCCGCCCGGCAGGACCTGCGTGCCGCGGCCGAGGCGGCGGCCGGGCGCGCGGCCTTCCCCGCCGACCACCTCGACCACTACCCCCACCAGCTCTCCGGGGGCCTCGCCCAGCGGGCGGCCCTCGCCCTGGCCCTCGTCGGCGACGCCCCCGTCCTCCTCGCCGACGAACCCACCACCGGCCTGGACCGCGACCTGGTGAACCGCACCGCCGACGAGCTGCGCCGCCACGCCGACAGCGGCCGCGCCGTCCTGCTCGTCACCCACGACCTCGTCGCGGCCGAACGCACGGCCGACCGCGTCGCCGTGATGTACGCCGGCCGCATCGTCGAACTCTCCGACGCCCGCGACTTCTTCGGCACCCCCGGCCCCCGCCACCCCTACGCGGCCGGACTCCTCGACGCCCTACCCACCCGCGCGTTCCGCACCATTCCCGGCACGCCGCCGGAACTGGGCAGCCTCCCCGCCGGCTGCGCGTTCGCCCCCCGGTGCCACCGCGCCACCGACACCTGCACCACCACCCTGCCCGCGCCCCCGGCCCCCACCGGCGGAGCCGCCTGCCACCACCCCCTCGAACCGGCCCCCGCCACCCCGGCCTCCGCCGCCCCGGGCCCGGCCTCCATCACCTCGCCGACGCCACCCGCCCCCGTCCCCCTCCCCGCGCCCGCCTCCGCCCGTCCTGCTGCGCACACGGGCCCGGCCGGCCCCGCACACCCCGACCCCACGGAGGCCGCCGCCGATGCTTGAACTGCGCCGTATCACCGCCGGCTACGACCGGCGCGCGCCCGTCCTGCGCGGAGTCTCCCTGGACATCGCCCCCGGAGAGGCCGTCGGCCTCCTGGGCCCCAGCGGCTGCGGGAAGTCCACCCTCGCCCGGGTCGCGGCCCTGCTGCACCGCCCCGACTCCGGGGAGGTCGTCGTCGACGGAACCCCCGCCCGCGGCTGGCGGCACCGCGCACCCCGCGAGCAGCGCACCGCCTTCGGGGTCGTCTTCCAACAGCCCCGCCTCTCCACGGACCCCCGTCTCACCCTCGCCGCGGCCGTCGCCGAACCGCTGCGCGCGACCGGCCGCCGCGCCGAGGCAGGCTCCCGCACCGCCGAACTGGCCGAGGCGGTCGGTCTCACCCCCGACCTCCTGACCCGCCGGCCCCACGAGGTCAGCGACGGCCAGTTGCAGCGCGCCTGTCTGGCCCGCGCGCTGGCACTGCGCCCGCGCTGGCTGGTGTGCGACGAAATGACGGCGATGCTGGACGCCTCCACCACCGCGGCCCTCGTCGGCGTCGTCGAGGACTACCGGCGGCAGACCGGCGCCGGCCTCCTGGCCGTCGGACACGACCGCGACCTGCTGGAACGCTGGTGCGACCGCACCGTCACCCTCGAGTCCCTCACGGCCCCGCCCGGCGGACCCCGCTCACCGGTCGCCGGACGGTGAGTCGGACCCGCGGCCGGTGACCCCGGCCGGCGGTGGTCCCGGCCCGTGACGGCCCGGCCGGAACCGGGACAACGGTTCGCCCGCCTGCCCGGTTGAACGGCAGGGCACGAAACACGGTAGCCTGTGCACTCACCTACGGCCGGGCTCAGCCGGTCCGGTCGCAGGGGCGCATAGCTCAGTGGTAGAGCACTGCTCTTACAAAGCAGGGGTCGGCGGTTCGAAACCGTCTGCGCCCACCCCGCACCAGCAGCGCAGAGCCCCGGACCGCACCACGGTCCGGGGCTTCTTCATGCCCGACGACGTCCACGGGTGACCTCAACGGTGGCGTGACAGCCTGTCCGTGCGGCTCATCACCTTCCGCCGGGCACCCTGGGCAACGGCACGAAGCGAGTAACAACTTTCTTCACGGGTGCGAGGCGGCTCGCTCCGCCCGCGCGCCAACGACAACCGCCTCACGGGGCGAGCACCATCACGACCGGATCGTCATCGGCCAACGACCACGGCCCACACCCGGAGGTGCCGGCCAGGCCGCGAATCGACAGCCCGCATCGGGAGGGGCGGAATCAGGAGGGGGCGGGATCGGTGGACCGGCTTACACGGTGGGTGCGCGACCGAGTGCGGCACACCTGTTGTGCGCGCACAGAGGCTGGCTATGAGGGAGGCGTTCCCGCGGCTTGAGCGCCGTCGCCAACGACTTCCGTCGCCGGTGCAAGCCGGTGAGGTCGGCTGCCGCCGAGCTGTGGCGGGCCACCGTCGTATCGGTGCCCAACGAGACGGCTGGGCTTCCTGCGAAGGACGGATCGGAAGCCTTCTGCTGTCCGTGCCCCTTCCGTGCCGCGTCTGACGGGGAACCACAGGGGCTACGGGGACGTCGCGGTACCGGGTACGAGGACGGCCCCTGGCCGAACTTGCTGGTCAGAGGCCGCTTTGTTGCTTCCGCCTGCGGAGGGTGTGGGTTTTGAACCCACGGTGACATCGCTGCCACGACGGTTTTCGAGACTGCTCATGACGGGCCCCGCTACGGACGGACACAGCCGATCGGCAGCTACGGGAGGTCGCTGTTGCCGCCGAGGTTGGCGATCATCCGGCGGAGCACGTTCAGGGTGGTGACGTAGTCGGCGGTCTCCACGCCGTTGTGCATCTGCTCGTGGACCTTGAGGGTGCGGGCCTTCGCGCGCTGTCGTCCCCCTTCGCCGGCGTCGGTGAGTGTGAGGCGGCCGTTGAACTCCGCGATCCAGCCCCGGGAGACGAGGTCGGCGTAGACGGCCTCGAAGTCGGTGTCCTGACGGTCGAAGGGGGAGAGCTTGGCGGTGAGGGAGACGCGGGTCCACTGCTCGGGGGCGCCGGCGAGGTGGTTGAGGATCCACCAGTGCGGTTGTGTGAGCCTTTCCTCTGCGAGGGCGGCACGGATGCAGCCGACTACGATCTCGTTTGCGACCCCGCTCCAGTAGCCGATGGGCTGGGCGGCAAGCTGCTCTTGCGAGTACTCCGTGATCGTCATGCCTGGACCGTAAAACTCGAAGCGCAGTTGAGGTCAACAGGTGACATCCAATGGCGGAGGCGTCGCCGCAGGGCGTGATCGGTCTGATGTCCCGGACCGCTGGGGAATTGCGCAACCGCTACGGTGGTTCATCGCCCGGCAACTGAGAGCCGGCAAAGCCGCAGGCCGCCGCCAAGACGTCTCAGCCTCTCCTGCAAACCGGTGGTCGTCCGCATGCCCGGCCTGACACGATCCGGGCGTGACCACGTTGTTCCTGCTGGTCGGCCTGCCCGGGGCCGGCAAGACCACTCGTGCCCGGCAGCTCGCCGAGGAGTACGGCGCGCTGCGCCTGACGCCCGACGAGTGGATGATCCCGCTGTTCGGTCTGTTGGAGGCGGACGGGAAGCGCGATGTACTGGAAGGGCGGATGCTCCGGCTCGCGCTGGAGGCGGTAAAGCTCGGCACCGACGTAGTGATGGACTTCGGCTGTTGGTCCCGGGACGAGCGGTCCGCGATCCGCTGGCTGGTGGAGGCCGAGAGCGCGCGCTTCCGCATGATCTACCTGCCGGTGGATGACGCGACCCAGCGCGCCCGGATCGCCCACCGCCGGGCGACCGCCCCCGAGGAGACGCTGCCGATGTCCGAGGCCGACATCCTCTACGGGCGGGCGCACTTCGAGGAGCCCGACAAGGCGGAACTCGACGGGTGCACGATCGACGGCCCGCCTTATGGATGGCCGACCTGGCGGGAATGGGCCGCCGACCGGTGGCCGTCTTTCGCGTGACTGTTTCGGCCCACGACAACGAGCGCCCGGTAGTGCGCCGCGGCCGTTGTCCTCCTTCGGGGCGGCCTCTACGGTGTGCGCATGCGTCTGAGTGCCCGGGAGTGGGACATCGAGAGGTTCGGCCCCGGTGCCCGCCGGTGGCTGGTGGGCCTGTCCGCGGTGCTGTTCCTGGTGGTGCTGATGGTCGTGGTGCCCGGGCTGTGGCGCTGGTTGGACAGTGCCCCGTTCCTGGGGGCGGCGGCGACGGCGGTGCCCCTCGACGACGGCCCCGGCTGGGGAAGGCTGTACACCGCCGCCTACGTGTCCTCGCTGGCGCCGGGGCTGGTCGCGGTCGGCGCGCACCTGTCCTGGGCGGTGCGCCGCAGGCCCGGCGGCCGGGTGCCCACGCCGCTGCTGGTCGCCGTCGGCGCCCTGGCCGTCTGCCAGTGCGCGTTCGTCGCCGCGGGTTGGGGGGAGCCCGCCACCGGGGACGCGCTGGGCGAGAGCCTGGAGAGGGCGGGGGTCGGCGTGTGGGGCCGCGACGTCGTCGAACGCGGCTGGTACGTCGGTTTCGCCGCGCTGGCCGCCTGGCTCGCGGCCGCCGTGTTCGCCTCCACCCGGCGCACTCGCTCGCACACCTGGTTCGCCGTGCTCCTGGTCCCCGCCACGGTGCTGCCGTGGCTGCTGCTCTCCGGCCCCCACCTGTTCCGGCCCTGACCGCGGCCCTCCCGTGCACGGCAACGGCCCCGGACCGTCCTGGATCGTCCTGGATCGTCCGGGACGGTCCGGGGCCGTCGCCGCTCTTCAACTCCTCACGGTCGGCCGGTCGGCCGTGGACGGTTCCCTGTCCCCGGCCGGTTCCCCGGTCAGTTCCCCGATCAGGGAGGCCACTTGTTCCGTTTCGACCAGGAAGCCGTCGTGGCCGTGGGGCGACTCGATCACCCGCAGCCGGTCCGCCCCCGGGACGCCGGCGGCCAGTTCCGCCTGCTGGGCGAGCGGGTAGAGCCGGTCGGAGTCGACGCCGGCGACCAGGGTCCGGGCGGTCACCCGCCGGAGCGCCGCCGCCGTGCCGCCGCGTCCCCGGCCGACGTCGTGGGCGTTCATCGCCTCGGTCAGCGTCACGTAGCTGCCCGCGTCGAAACGCCTCACCAGCTTGTCGGCGTGGTGGTCGAGGTAGGAGTCCACCCGGTACCGGCCGCCCCGCCGGGGGTCCTCGCCGTCCTGCGGCAGGCGGCCGAACCGGGCCTGGAGCTCCGGTTCGCTGCGGTACGTCACGTGGGCCGTCCGCCGGGCGAGGCCGAGTCCCGTGTGCGGGCCCCGTCCGGGGCCCGCGTCGTGGTAGTCGCCCCCGCGCCACCCGGGGTCCGAGCGGATGGCCCGCAGTTGGACGCCCGCCCAGGCGATCTGCTCGGCGCTCGCTGCGGCCGTGCAGGCCAGCAGCAGCAGTGACCGCACGCGCCGCGGACGGGTCACGGCCCATTCCAGGGCCCGCATGCCGCCCATCGAGCCGCCGACCACCAGCGCCCAGCTCTCGATTCCCAGGGCGTCGGCCAGGCCGGCTTCGGCGGCCACCTGGTCCCGCGGGGTCAGGTGCGGGAACGCGCTGCCCCAGCGCCGCCCGTCGGGCCGGTGCGAGGCGGGGCCCGTGGTGCCCTGGCAGCCGCCCAGGACGTTGGGCGCTACGACGAACCAGCGGTCGGTGTCCAGGGCGCGCCCCGGCCCGATCAGTCCGTCCCACCAGCCCGGGGTGGGGTGGCCGGGGCCGGCCGGGCCGGCGGCGTGGCTGTCCCCGGTGAGGGCGTGCAGCAGCAGGACCGCGTTCGAGGCGTCCGGGGCCAGGTGCCCCCACGTCTCGTAGGCGATGCGGACGCCGGGCAGTGTGCCGCCCGCCTCCAGCGGCAGCGGTTCCCCCCTGGCCGCCCAGCGGCGGTCGCCGGGAGGGTTCCCCTCCTGCCAGGCGCCGGTCGCCGGCGGGAGGGAGGCCGGAAGGGAGGCCGGGGGAGAGGGGGCGGGTGCGTTCGCCGGGGTCTTGGTCCGGATGTTCAGGACGCCTCCTTCGCCGCGCGGAAGCCGGCCTCGAGGTCGGCCTTGAGGTCCTCGACGTCCTCGATGCCGACCGACAGTCGCACCAGTCCCGGGGAGACGCCCGAGGCGGCCAGTGCCTCCTCGTCCAGCTGGCTGTGGGTGGTCGACGCCGGGTGGATGATCAGGCTGCGCACGTCCCCGATGTTGGCCAGGTGGCTGAAGAGCTCCACGGCGTCGACGAAGCGCTTGCCCGCCTCCACCCCGTCGCGCAGTTCGAAGGACAGCACCGCTCCCGCGCCGCGCGGCAGGTACTGCTGTGCGGCCCGGTGCCAGCGGTTGGACGGCAGGCCCGGGTAGTGCACCGCCGCGACCTCGTCGCGTCCCTCCAGCCACTCGGCCAGTGCCAGGGCGTTGGCCGAGTGGCGTTCGAGGCGCAGCGACAGCGTCTCCACGCCCTGCAGGAGGAGGAAGGCGGAGTGCGGGGACAGGGCGGGCCCGAGGTCGCGCAGCAGTTGGACGCGCAGCTTGACGGCGAAGGCGCCCGGGCCGAGGGCCGGCCAGTAGCGCAGGCCGTGGTAGCTGGGGTCGGGCTCGGAGAAGTCGGCGAAGCGCTCGGGGCGGGCGCCGAAGTCGAAGGTGCCGCCGTCCACCACGACACCGGCGATGGTGGTGCCGTGTCCGCCCAGGAACTTCGTCGCCGAGTGCACGACGATGTCGGCGCCGTGCTCGATCGGCCGCAGCAGGTACGGGGTGGGCACCGTGTTGTCGACGATCAGCGGTACGCCCGCGGCGTGGGCGACGTCGGCGACGGCGCGCACGTCCAGCACGTTGCCGCGGGGGTTGCCGAGCGTCTCGGCGAACAGTGCCTTGGTGGTGGGGCGGATCGCCGCCCGCCAGGCCTCCGGGTCGTCGGGGTCGTCGACGAAGCTCACCTCGATGCCGAACCTGGGCAGGGTGTGCCGGAAGAGGTTGTACGTGCCGCCGTACAGGGAGGTGCTGGAGACCACGTGGTCCCCGGCGCCCGCCAGGGTCAGGACCGCCAGGGTCTCCGCGGCCTGCCCGGAGGCGAGGGCCACCGCGGCCACGCCCCCTTCGAGCGCGGCGACGCGCTGCTCGAAGACGTCCTGGGTGGGGTTGTGGATCCGGGTGTAGATGTTGCCCGGCTCGGCCAGGGAGAACAGGTCCGCCGCGTGCCGGGTGTCCCGGAACACGAAGGAGGAGGTCTGGTAGATCGGCACCGCGCGTGCCCCGGTGGCCGGATCGGGTGCCGCTCCGGCGTGGACCTGCTTGGTCTCGAAGGACCACCCCGCGGCGGCCGGCCGGGCGTGTTCCCCGGAGGGGGTGCGGCCGGCGGTGACGGAATCGACGGACTGCTCGCTCATGATTCTCCGTAAGGGGTCGTATGGGGTGTGAGGGGCCGTAAGGGGCTGTGGGGGCTGTGGGGAGCGGGGACGGGGTGCAGGGGCCGGTGAAGGACCGGGCGGTGCGTGGCGGGTGCGGGGAGGCCGGTGGTGCCGGGCCTCCTGCGGCCGGGGAAGCAGCTCCCGCCCGGTTCGCGGGCGGGGCCGCCCGGAGGCCGGTCCGGCAGGAACCGGCTTCTGCGGGAGGCGGCTTCCGGGGAGCGTCCGGTTCCGGGGCTCGCCGGGGTGACGGCGGGTGCGCGGAACCCGCCTCCCGGTCGGGGTCGACAGGAAGGCGCTGCGGGCCCTGAGGGCTCGGGGAGTGCGAGGGTGCGGGCGTGCGGGGGAGGGCAATGCCGCGGCGTGCGCACGGCCGGGGACGGAAAGGGTTCCGCCGGCCGCGGGAGGGATCGTTCAGGAACGCGGGAAAGCGGCGCGCGGCGGCATCAGCACACGGCGGTACAGCCGGTGCTGGTAACACGCGCGTAGTCGATGTGACGCCGCATCACGAGCATGACCATGAGCGCAGTGAAGCACACGGGTGCCCGGCGTGCCATCGCTTTGTGCTGTGACGGCGGGCACGCGCGGCACCATTCCCTATTTTTCCTACCGATTACCTGGGGAAGCGTTGACGGACGGGAACGGCGCGGGGAGGATGAGGAACATGTCCCGCACGCAGCAGCCGCTCGTACGCCGCAGGCATGTCGACTTCCGTCGCGTCGCCGGCGCCGTCTGCTGTCGCGACTAGAACAGCGGTCGCCGCGCTTTCCCGCGCCGCTCTTCCCCGCTCGCCCTGCGCCCTCCCGCCCTCCGTCGCCGTGCGACGGGCCCGGGCGCGGCCCCTGCGGCTGCGCCGCGGGCCGCTGCCGGCCGGGAGCCTCGCCGCAGGCCCCCCTCCCCGCCGATCCGCCGCGCACCCTGGTTCCCGCGCGCCCCCTGAAGGACGACTGCCATGACCACGACGCTGTCCGCGCACGCCTTTCGACCCGCCTCCCCGCCCTCCGCCCCGGGCCGCCTGCGGCTCGTGGGCGAGGACGGGTGCGAAGGCGCGGGAACCGACGTCCCCCCGGGTCTCGTCGGGTATCTCGTGCTCCTGCCCGAGGGGGTCGACCCCGCGGCCCTCCTGGCCGCCAACGGGGTGCGGCCGGAGATCCGCCCCCTTCCGCACGACGGCGCACCGCCCTCGCCGCCCCCCGGGGACGATCCGATCCGCATCGACCGGGAACGGCACGTCGTGGAGGTGGACGGCCGCGAACTCGACCTCACGTTCCTGGAGTTCGGACTGCTGGCCCAACTGGCCGAGCATCCGCACCGGGTGCACTCGCGCGACTTCCTGGTGTCCAACGTCTGGGGCTACGGGCACGTCGGCGACGGCCGCACCGTCGACGTCCACGTCGCACGCGTGCGGCGCAAGCTGGGGGAGGCCCACCGGCACCGGATCGTCACCGTCAGGAGACTGGGCTACAAGTACGTGCCCGACCCGCGCTAGCGCCGTGTCAGGCAACGTTTGCCCTGTCGACGACGGTCCGTAGACGTCGGTCGTCGGCGTGGCGGTTTCGTCAGATGATGTAGCGGCGGATCATGCTGCCCTGTTCTTTGTGGTCGATGTGGTCGGTGCCGTCGAGGGTGAAGTAGCGCAGGGCGGTGAACTGGGCCTCGATCCGGTTGATCCAGGATGAGTTCGTCGGTGTGTAGGCGATCTCGACGTTGTTTGCCGCGGCCCAGGTGCTGACGCGCTGACACTTCTTCGTGGTCAGGTGCGGGGAGAAGTTGTCGCAGACGATCGCGATCCGCACCGTAGGTGGGTAGAGGGTGCGGAGGTAGCGGCAGAATTCCAGGAACTGGGTGCGTCGCTTGACGGGTTTGATGTGGCCGTAGAGCTTGTCCTTGGCCAGGTCGAGGGCTGCGAACAGGTGTCGCACTCCGCCGTAGCGGTGGTAAGTTGCCCGCCGCCGACGGCGGGGTTCGCGGTCGGGGTCCTTGTGTTTGCCGCTGCGCTCGGCCCACTGCCGGCCGGGGTGGGGCATCAGATTGAGCGGGCCGAACTCGTCCATGCAGAAGACGACGTCGGGCTCACCCTCCTCGGGTATGACCTCTCCGTCGGCGATCGCGTAGAGGTGTTCGACGCGGGCCTTCTTGGCCGCGTAGTCCGGATCACGAGAGGTCTTCCAGGTCTTCACCCGTTGAAAGGAGACGCCTTCCTCGCGGAGCAGGATGCGCAGGCCCTCGTGGCTGATGTCGTCGACCACCCCCTCGGCGACCAGGAAGTCCGCCAGTTTGGTCAGGCTCCACGACGAGAACGGCAGGCCGTGCTCGGTCGGCATCGACTTCGCGACCTTCTTGATCTCCCGCCGCTCGGCCAGCGTGAACGTCCTGGGCCGGCCGCCGGAGTACTTCGGACACAAAGACGCGAAGCCGTCGGCGTTGAAGTTGTGGATCACGTCCCGGACCCGGTCGGGGCTGGTGAACGACACCTCGGCGATCCGTGTGACCGGCATGCCTTGCGCGGACAGCAGCACCACCTGGGCCCGCCTCCAGGTCACCACCGACCCTGTGCCCCTGCGGATGATCCGCAGCAGTCCGTGTCTCTTGTCGTCATCGATCTCGCGTAAACGCACCGGTGCGGCCATAGCCGCATACTCGCTGGTTTTTCCCGGCGGCGTCGTAGCAGTATGTGCACGGAATACCTGGGCAGAGCCCGCTTATCAGACTTAAGCGCCACTGAAGGAACGCATGAACACCGGCTTCGACAACACCGCCTGGCATTACGGACCGCTGGCAACCTTGTTCTACGAACTCGACAAGCCTGTTGGCACCTCCTTCGGAGACGTCGAGTTCTACGCCGACCGTCTGCGGCACGTGACCGGCCCCGTCCTGGAGCCAGCCGTGGGCACCGGCAGAATCCTGATCCCCCTGCTCGAACAGGGACTGACCGTGCGCGGCTACGACACCTCGGCCTCCATGCTGGAGCAGTGCCGCGCCAACTGTGCCCGGCGAGGCCTGAAGGCCGACGTGTTCGAGGGCGACATGATCACGCACCACGACCCCGGAGCCTTCGAAGCGATCGTGATCCCCACCGGCTCCTTCGCCCTGCTTGCCGACCGTGACAGTGCGCAGACCGCGCTCACGGCCATGCACGACAACCTGGCGCCGGCGGGCCGGCTGATCGTCGACATCGAACCACCCTCTACAGGCACAGCCCCCGATACCGGACCCGTCCCCCACCAGTGGAACGGCAGCGATCTCCTCACCCTCACCACCTGGCGCACACAAGTGGACCCGGTAGCCCAGCGCGTCACTCGCTGGATGCGCTACGAAGCCTGGAAGGACGGCACCCTGACACGCACCGAGCTCCAGATCTTCTCCCTGCTGTGGTTCGGACTGTCCGAGTTCACCGCCATGCTGCACCAGGCGGGCTTCACCAACGTCGTCGTCCATGGCGGGTACCGGGCAGGCAGCGCACCAACCGTGGCAGACGACATCTGGACCTTCGAGGCCACCCGCGCATAGCGCACTGCCCCACCATTCAGCCCTGGGTAAACGTTGCCTGACACGGCACTAGGGGGTGTGTGATGTCGTGATCACGCGGTGGTCACGAGGCCTCCGGGACAGGCCGAACCGCAGAAATCAGCCCAACCAGTAGTGCTCGACCTTGTCGAACCGTCTGGCTTGAAGGTTGTCGCGGCTGATCAACCAGCTGATGTCGCCGTCCATCCAGTCGTACTGGAGCGACTCCATGTTGAAGGTCGCGAGGTGCAACAGCGGTTGTCCGGGCAGCTCCCGCCATGCCCGGTCGTAGACCTCGTCGAACCGGTCCGGGGCGTCCCTGAGTTCGCGGACCGCCTCCTCCCGCAGGCGCTGGAACGCCTCTGTGCTCTTGTCCCAGCTGTGGTGGATGTTCCCCTGCACTCCCCGCAGCTTGTCGGTGCTGTTGTCCATGGCCGGTCTGACGCCGACCTTGGCGGCGTACTCCTCGACGGCGGCCTCCAGCCGGGCGTGCCACTCGGCTTCCTCCCCTTCCGGCTCGCCCCAGATGCCCCCGTGGTCCTCGCCGATGAGCCAGGCGTGGGCGTCCCATGCGTCGTTGTGGGAGGCGACCATGGTCCAGCGGTCCAGCATCATGTGGGAGGACCCGAACTGCAGGTCCAGTTCGCTCGGGACGGGGGCCGGGCGCACGGTCGTCTTGGTCCCGGGCGGTATGTAGAGCGCCTTGCCGCCGCCGGCGTCCGACCAGGTGAACAGCAGGAGGTGCCCCTCCCGGGGCAGCCCGTCGTCGAACAGCGTGCGGGGCACCGCGGCGAGGTCGAAGGATGCGACGAAGATGTCGCCCACCTTCCACTCCATGTCCAGGGGCAGCGCCGGCGCCCCTCCGATGTGACCGATCACCCGGTCGCCGGGCCGGACGCTCTCCGGCGTCTTCTGCTTGAAGTACACGGCCGGCTCCATGCTCCACAGCAGGCGGGTGATGGCGTCGTCGGACACCCCGTGCCGCCGGGCGAAGGCCCGGAAGGCACTGCTGCGGGACGTCTGCCCCACGGGATCGCCGGAGGGGCCGACTGTGCTGTCCCAGTTGCTCACGAGTTCGCTTTCTGACGAGGGATCGGTGACCGGCACCGTGCGGGCGGAGCCCGATGCTGATCAACACGGTAGAGCACCCCTCCGACAACGCCCTCGTCGCCAACTGCCGGTGCCCCTAAGGCTGTCCACACGCCGCGTCACCCTCGGACCATCGTCGGCCTGAGGGTGGCGCGGCGCCGGCGACTCCTGGGGCCTGTGTGTTGTCGTGATTAGTTGCCGGGTTCTGAGCTCTTCGCGAGGTGGAAGCCGGTAGGACTGTGGTCGTGACGCGTAGGCAACTCACCGATGCTCAGTGGAAGTTCATCGAGCCGTATCTGCCGATCGGTAAGTACGGCCCGTATCCGGAGCGTTTGCGGGAACAGTTCGAGGGGGTGATCTGGCGGTTCCGCTCCAGCGGTCAGTGGCGGGAGATGCCTGCCGAGTTCGGCCCATGGGCCACCGTCTACGGACGTTTCCGCATCTGGCGAGACGCCGGTGTGTTCACCGCCCTGCTGGAAGGCCTGATCGCTCAGGCAGCCCGCGCGGAGCAAACAGATTTATCGCTGGTCAGCGTGGACTCCACTACGGTCCGTGCCCACCATGACGCCGCGGGGCTCCGCGTCAGCAAGCACCTCATGTCGGCCCTGGAGGAGGCTGCGCACAAGCAGGAGACAGCCCGGCAAAAAGGGGTGGTACGGAGGAACAGAACGGACAGGACGAGCGCCGGCGTATCCGGCGCCGACACAAGCTCCGTCTGAAGCAAGCCCTGCTCGGCCGGTCCCGGGGCGGCCTCACCAGCAAGATTCATCTCGCGGCGGACCGCAGATGCCGTCCGCTCGCCTTCGTCTTGACCGCCGGGCAGGCCGCGGACAGTCCGCAGTTCATCCCCGTGCTCGAGAAAGTGCGAGTCCGTCTGCCGGTCGGCCGTCCCCGCACCAAACCTGGCGCAGTCGCCGGTGACAAGGCCTACTCATCGCGCGGAAACCGCCGCTACCTGCGAAAACGCAACATCAAAGCAGTCATCCCGGAGAAGAAGGACCAGGCCGCAAATCGCAAGAAAAAGGGCTCACGCGGCGGCCGGTCCATCAGCCACGACGCCGACCTCTACAAGGAACGGAACACTGTCGAACGCCTGATCAACAAGCTGAAAGCCTGGCGGGGCGTCGCCACCCGCTACGACAAGTCACCCGAAAGCTACCTTGCCGGCCTCCACCTCCGAGCCTCCATAATCTGGATCGACGACTCGCTCAAGTACACCGTGTGATCACGACATCACACAGCCCCTAGTTCCGGGGCCCGCCTCCGTGCGGGCCGACGACAGGCGTGCGACGCCCCCGGCCGCCGGGAAACCCCCGGCGGCCGGGGGCGTCCCGTCCGCAGTGCCTGCCGTGTCCGCCGGGGTCCGGACCCCGGCGGACACGGCAGGCACGTCAACGCGGGCCGTGGCCGGGGCCGGTGACGAGGCCGGCGTGGTGGCGCCGGGCCACCTCGGGGTGTGCCCGGAGCCAGCCCTTGAGCTCGTTGCGGCCGTACTCGGCGAACAGGGGGTTGGCCGGGTCGCGGGTGGCACCGGGGGCCCGGTGGGCGTGCGGGAAGGGCACCGGGTCGATGCGCGCGTCCAGGCGCGGGTTGTAGAAGAAGGGCACCGAGAACCGCTCGCGGCTGCCGGGCGGGCTCACCACGCGGTGGTTCGTGGCCCTGAGGTAGCCGTCGGTGGCGACCTCCAGCAGTTCGCCGAGGTTCACCACGAACGCCCCGGGCAGCGGCGGCACGTCGACGAACGTGCCGTCCGGCGCCTGCACTTGGAGGCCGCCCACGTCGTCCTGGAGGAGCAGGGTGAGGAAGCCGTAGTCCTTGTGGGCGCCGACGCCCTGGTCGGCCCCGTCGGGGGCGCGGCCGGGGTAGCGGACCAGCTTCAGGTGCAGGTGCGGTCGTCCGGCGAAGGCGTCGGCGTAGAAGTCGGGGGGCGCCCCGACGGAGGCCAGCAGTTCGCGCAGCAGCCGGTCGGCCACCTCGCTCAGCCTGTCGATCCATCCCAGGGCGGCGGTGCGCAGTTCGGGCAGGGCGTCGGGCCACTGGTTCGGGCCCTCCAGCCACCAGAACGGCGGCTCGTCCGGTCCGGGGGCGCGCGGCGGGCGTTCGGCGCCGATGTCGAGCTGGTCGCGCCAGTCGCGGCTGCCCGCGGTGAGCTCGTCGCCGGTCCGGGTGTAGCCGCGGAAGTGGGGCGAGTTGAGGTTGGAGACGGCGAGCCGGTCCTTCTCGGGGAGGGCGAAGAACCTGTGGACGGCGGTCATCAGCGCCCGGGTCTCGTCGGGGCCGACGCCGTGGCCGACGAGGTGGAAGAAGCCGGTCCGGTGGGCTGCGTCGTGCAGGGCGAGGTGGAGACGAGCGCGCTCGTCCTTCCCCCCGTCCGCCGCGGAGAGGTCGATCACCGGCAGGTCGTGCGCAGGGGTGTTCTCAGGCATGGAGACATCCAAGGAACCGTGAGGGCGGTGGCGTCCGGCGGTGGACGGACGCTTCGGGGACGGCGGGGTGCGCCGATGTGCGGAGCCGGCTGCGGTGAAGGGGTGCCCGGACGGGGCACCGCGGCAGTCACGGCTGCGACGAGGGCGTCAGGCGCAGGGGCGACAGGAGGCACTGGCCACGCGGAGCAGGTCCACGTGGCGGCGGCTGACGAGCACGGTCATGACTCGAGCATAGGCGACGGAATCCGTCCCCGGGAGCCCGGAGGACCACTCGCCCTCCGCCTTCACCTCCGCCTCCGCCTTCCCCGAGGAGGGCTGCGGGCCGGCGCGGCGGGGCGGCCCGCGGGCGGTGGCCGGTGGGTGGAGGCGGTGCGGGATAATGCGGTCATGCGGATTTCGGCCAGGGCGGACTATGCGGTGCGGGCGGCGCTGCAGCTCGCCGCCGCCCGGGACGAGGGGCCGCTCAAGGCCGAGGCCATCGCCGACGCCCAGGAGATCCCGCACAAGTTCCTCGAGGGCATCCTGAACGACATGCGCCGGGGCGGGCTCGTGGTCAGCCAACGCGGCGTCAACGGCGGCTACCGTCTGGCCCGTCCGGCGGATTCCGTCAGCATCGCGGACGTGATCCGCGTCGTGGAGGGGCCGTTGGTGTCGGTGCGCGGGGTCCGGCCGCCGGACTTGTCCTACACGGGCCCCGCCGGGTCGCTGCTGCCCCTGTGGGTCGCACTGCGGGCAAACGTCCGTCAGATCCTGGAGGGCGTCTCCCTCGCCGACGTGGCGTCGGGCGAGCTTCCCCGGGGCGTGTCCGCCCTGACCGAGGACCCCGCCGCCTGGGCCAACCCCTAGCCGGTCCCTCTCCTGTCCCACCTGTCCTGCCTTTCCCACCTGCGGTTTCTCATTTTCTGAGATATCGTCGTCCATTTGATGAACACCCTTTGCCGGGGCGGGGGTTCGCCGTCAAAATCCCTATCACTCCAGTGGGAATACTAGGGATTCTGCGAGGTGGCCGTGAGAACACTGATCCTGTTGGCCCTGGCCGGGCTGGGAGCCCAACTGGTCGACGGCAGCCTGGGCATGGCCTACGGCGTCACGTCCACGACCTTGCTGCTGGCCGTCGGCACCAACCCCGCGGCGGCCTCCGCCACCGTGCACCTGGCGGAGATCGGCACCACACTCGCCTCGGGCGCGGCGCACTGGCGCTTCGGCAACGTCGACTGGCCCGTCGTCGCGAAGATCGGCATACCCGGCGCCGTCGGCGCCTTCGCGGGAGCGACCTTCCTGTCCGGCCTCTCCACCGACCTCGCCAAGCCGGTGATGGCCTTGGTCCTGCTGGGACTCGGCCTCTACGTGCTGCTGCGGTTCACCTTCCTCGGGCTCCCCGAGGGCAACCTCGGCAAGCCGCTGCGCAAGAGGTTCCTGGGCCCGCTCGGCCTCGTCGCCGGGTTCCTCGACGCCACCGGTGGCGGCGGCTGGGGACCGGTCGGCACCCCGGCCGTCCTGGCCGGCGGCCGCCTGGAACCGCGCAAGGTCGTCGGCTCGATCGACACCGGCGAGTTCCTGGTCGCCGTCGCCGCGAGCCTCGGCTTCCTCGTCGGCCTCGGCTCCGAGGGGGTCGACGCGGCCTGGGCGGCGGCCCTGCTGATCGGCGGCCTGATCGCCGCGCCCCTCGCCGCGTGGCTGGTGCGCCACGTGCCCCCGCGCATCCTCGGCTCGGCGGTGGGCGGCCTGATCGTCCTCACCAACATCCGCACCCTGGTGCGCAGCGACTGGATCGGCGCGGGCGACGCCGCCCAGTGGACGGTGTACGGGATCGTCTACGTCCTGTGGGCAGCCGCCCTGGCCCACTCGTTCAGGGCGCACCGCCGCCTGTCCTCGGCGGCGGGGTCCGGAGCGGCGGAGCCCGCGGCCGACACCGCGGACACCCGCCCCTCCGGAACCGCCACCACGGTCTGAACCCGCAGGGAGGTGAACGGCGCCGTGTCACGTGAACCGGAGGCGCTTCCCGCGCCCCCCGGGGGCGAGCACCCTGCCGTACAGCAGGTCTGGGGCCGCGTCGTCCGCGAGCTCGCGGACGACCTCGCCATCGACGCGGCCGCCCGGGACCGGAAGGGCGGCCTCCCGTTCGACGAGGTCTCACGGCTGCGCGAAGCAGGGTTGCCGGCGCTGCTGAACCCGCACGGCCCGATGCGGCGGGGAGCCGACTGGCGCACCGCCTGTGCGGCCGTCCGGGAGATCGCGGCGGCCGACGGGTCCGTCGGTGAACTCCTCGGGCGCCACTACGCCCTGTCGTGGAGCGGACGGTTCTTCAGCACGCCGGAGAGAGCCGCCGCGCTCGAACTCCGCGCCGTCCGGGAACAGTGGCTGTGGGCCGGCAGCACCGCCGCCCCGGACACCGGGGCGGAGCCCGACCTCTCCCTCGAACCGTCCGGCGGCGGGCACCTCCTCAACGGGAGCAGGGAGATCGCCGCGGGCGTGGCAGTCTCCGACCGGCTGGTCCTCGACGCGGTGTGCACCGCCACGGGGGACTCGCTGGTCGTGCTGGTGGACCCGGCCCACCCCGGAGTGTCGCTCGAAACGGCGCACGGACGCCTCGGCCAGCGCCTCGCGGCAGCGGGACGGGTCGGTTTCGACGGTGTCCCGGTGGACGCGGAGCACCTGCTCGGCACGGGGCTGCGCGACGAGCACGCCGTCCCGCCCTTCACCGCGCTCGCCCCGCTCGCCCTCCGGCTCGTCCTGGCCCACGTCGCCCTGGGGATCGCAGAGGGGGCGTTGGCCGATGCGCGGGACGTCCGCAGGACTGCTCCGTCCGCCCAGCTGCCCGCCCCGCCGTCCGCCCCGCCCCACGGGAACGGGTGCACAGAGTGCTGCTGCGCCGGAACGGAGCAGGGCCTCCTCGTGGCGTACGGAGAGATGGTGACCGCCGCCCGCGCCGCCGACGCGCTCCTCGAACGCGCAGGAGGAGCCCTGGAGAGAGGAGTCCTCGCCGGAGGGGAGCTCGGCGCCGACGAGCGCGCGGACATCGCGGTCCTCGTCGCCACCGCGGAATCCGTCGCCGAGAGGGCGGCGCTGCACATCACCGCAGGCGTCCTCACGCCGGCCGGCGGCCCCGGGCTCGACAGGTTTTGGCGCAACGCCCACACCCTGACGGCGCAACGCCCCGCCGCCGGCGGACTCCGCGACGTCGGCGACCACTACCTGAACGGGACCCACCCTCCTGCCACGGGCCGGCCCGGTCCGTACGGACTCCCCGACGCGTACCGGGTCCGGTGGCACGGGAACGCCGGACGCCCCGCCGGACGCCCCGGCGCCGGCCCCGCCGGGCAGCCGCTGTGTCCCGCGGACGGCTCTGGACCCCCGTGACGACGACGGCGGAACCGGGACCCGTTCCGCCGTTCCCGGCCTCGGACACGTCGGCCGCCCGGCCCGCACCGGCGCGGCCGGGGGCGGGGTCAGGCGGCGCGGACCAGTTGGGAGCGGACGGCGGTCAGCCACTGCCGGCGCAGTTCGGCCAGCTCGGCGAGCTCGGCCGACGTCCACGGCCGGTCGCCGTGCAGGCGCACCAGCTCGCGCAGCGCCCGGTTCGCCGTCTCCACGACCCCCGCCGTTCCCGCGGTCTCCGCGGCCGTCCCCGTGGTCCTCGTGGTCTCCACTGCCTTCCTCGACTTCACGTCCCCCATCACCCGGGTGAGTCTACGAGGGGGGTCCGACAACGTCGTCCGATTTGTTGGGCCGCGCCAGTGGGACCACTCTGGACTGGACAGCTGTCACTCCGCAGGTGTGGGACGGACGACATGGGCGCCGGATCGTGCGACGAGGCGCAGGAGCCGCAGGCCCCTGCGTACACCGCCACGGCCACGGCGGACGCGCGGTGGGTCCTGACCGGGTGGAGCGAGGGGGCCCGGCGCATGCTCGGCTACTCCTGCGCCGAGGCGGTAGGGCGTCCCGCGGCCGAGTTGCTGGCCGGGGACGGCCCGGGCGCCGGTACTGCGGCGGCGGCCCCCGCTCCCGCCTCCGGCGGAACCCCCGCACCCCCGCCTCCGCCCCTGCCCGTTCCGGCCGGGCCGGGGAGGGACCCCGCCGAGGCGCTGCCGTGGAGCGGGCCGGTGGCCCTGCGCCACAGGGACGGCCACCGCCTGGAGCTCGACCTGTGCGCGTACCCGCTGCTCGACGGGGGCGGCTGCTCGCAGGGCTGGCTCCTGACGGCCGAGTCGCAGGGGCTGCGGCAGAGGAAGCAGGACCGGGAGATCCTCGAGCGGACCTTCGACCAGTCCCCGTTCAGCATGTGGATCTACGACGCCGATCTGCGGTTCTGGCGGGTGAACGAGGCCGCGGCCCGGCTGATGGAGGCCGGCGAGGACGAGGTGCGCGGGCGGCCCTTCGAGACCGCGGTCCCCGACCCCTCCTACGTGGGTTTCCGGGAGCGGATGCGCCAGGTGGTGCGCACGGGGGAACCCGCCCGGCACATCAGCTTCCTCAAGGAGGGGAGCGGGCAGGAGCGGGCCTGGGCCTCCAGCATCTGGGCCGCCAGGGACGAGTCCGACCGGGTGTGCGCCGTGACGGCCTGGGGGCTCGACATGAGCGAGGAGTACTGGGCGCGCCGGCGACTCGTCCTGCTGAACGAGGCCAGCAGGTCCATCGGCCTGACCCTGGACATGGTGCGCACCACCGAGGAACTGGCCGAGGTGGTGGTTCCGCGCTTCGCCGACCACGTGCGGGTGGAACTGCTGGAGTCCCTGTTCGGCAACGGCGAGCTGCGGGACGGACCGGCTGCGGACCCCGTCCGCCTGCGCCGCACCGCACAGCGTTCCGCGGGCGGGGACGGGCCCGCGGACGGGCGCGCGGGTGCGGACGGGAGGCCGGGACCGGACGGGGCCCGGGGCCCGGCGCGGCCCGGACCGGAAGGCGCCGGTCCCGCCGCCCCCGCCGCCCCCGCCGCGCCCGGCACCCCCGGCGGGCTTGCGGTGGTCGAGTGCCTGGCGACCGGCAGGCCGTCCGTGCGGTTGGCCGCCGAGCCGGAACAGCCTGCCTCCTTCGGGCTCGGCCCCGTGCTCGGGCCCGGGCACGGCCCGGCGCGCTGGCCGGCCGGCAACCCGGTCGTGGACCCCGGCGTCCGCGCCGAGGGCTTCCACTCGGTGATGACCGTCCCGCTGATCGCCCGCGGCACCGTGCTGGGCGTTGCCGTCCTCGCCCGGGGCGCGCACCTGCGGCCCTTCAGCGCCGACGACCTCATGCTCGCCGAGGAGCTCGCCGCACGTACCGCGGTCTGCATCGACAACGCCCGCCGCTTCGCCCGCGAGCGGGCCGCCGCGATCACCCTGCAGCGCAGCCTCCTCCCGCAACGCCTGCCGGGGCAGACGGCGGTCGAAGTGGCCTCCCGCTACCTGCCGGCCGGTGCCCGGGCCGGCATCGGCGGCGACTGGTTCGACGTGATCCCGCTCTCCGGGGCCCGGGTGGCCCTGGTCGTCGGCGATGTCGTCGGACACGGCCTGCACGCCTCGGCGAGCATGGGACGGCTGCGCACCGCGGTGCGCACCCTCGCCGAGGTGGACCTGCCGCCCGACGAGCTGCTCACCCATCTGGACGATCTGGTCCTCCACCTCAACGAGGAGGCGGAGGGTCTGGGCGCGGAGGCCGACCCGTTCGGGGGCGTCCCCGTCACCGACATGGGCGCCACCTGCCTGTACGCGGTCTACGACCCCGTCTCCCGCCGCTGCCGGGCGGCCAGCGCCGGCCACCCGGCGCCCGCCGTCGTCGCGCCGGACGGGACCGTGGAGTTCCTGCCGGTGTCCCCCGGGCCCCCGCTCGGGGTGGGCGGCCTGCCCTTCGAGGCGGTCGAGGTGGAGCTCGACGAGGGCAGCCTGATCGCCCTCTACACGGACGGCCTGCTGGAGGCGCGCGGCAGGGACGTGGACGAGGGGCTGGAGCGGCTGCGCCGCGCCCTGGCGGCCGCGCACACGGCCGACCCGGAGACCACGGGCAACGCCGTGGTGGAGGACATGGTGCCCGGCGCGGCCCCGGACGACGTGGCCCTGCTGCTCGCCCGCACCCGGGCCCTGGCCCCGCACCAGATCGCCACCTGGCAGGTGGAGGACGATCCCGCGTCCGTTCCCCGGGCCCGCAAGCTGGCCGCCGAGCAGCTGGCGGCATGGGGCCTGGACGACCTCACGTTCGTCGTCGAGCTGGTGGTCAGCGAACTGGTCACCAACGCCGTCCGCTACGGCAGGCCCCCTGTCCGGCTGCGGCTGATCCGCGACCGCACCCTCATCTGCGAGGTGTCCGACAGCAGCGCCACCGCCCCCCACCTGCGGCGGGCCCGCGCCTTCGACGAGGGGGGCCGCGGACTCCTGCTGGTCGCCCGGCTCATGCAGGGGTGGGGCGCGCGCCAGGACGCCGGGGGCAAGACGATCTGGGCCGAACACCCCCTGCCCCCGCGTCCTTGAGGGGGCGCCGCTCCCGGGCTCCCCGCAGCCCCGGACCACGGCACCGGGCCCGCGGTCGGCGGCATATGACGGAGTGATGTTCGCAACTCCGCCGCATCGTGAAGGAGGCGTGTGCGACCCCGGGTGCCCGGGGCGTTCCCGGCTCCCCGTGCGGCACGGAGGGGGCAAACCGCTGGTCAGAGGGGTGAATCGGGGCACCCGGTGCGGAGGTGGGGGTGTGCGGGGAGGCGGCGCGGGGGAACGGTGCGTGTTCTCCTGGTTACGTGATTCACTGCACGGGCGGAGGTTTTGTCCGAGGTTGCTCGTAAGATGTCTGCCATGCAGGGGGATTCGCAAGAGAATGTTGCGGCCGCCAACGAGGCGGTCAGGGAGTTCGTGGCGCGCCGCGCCGGACGCTCCTGGTCCCGCGAGGACCTGGAGGAGCTGGACCGGCTGCGCCGCACGTACACGCAGGCCGTCCGGGCGGCGCAGGGCATGGAGCCGCAGCCGGTCTGAGGCACTTCGCCCCGGGGCCCGCCGTCATTCGCGCCGCCCGGTCCGGACAGGACGGGCGGAACGGACGGGAGGGGCCGACCCGTCGTCCCCGCGCCGACCCGCCCGTGCGGCCGTCCCGGGACCCTCCTCGGACGGGGACGGGGACGGGGACGGGGACGGGGAAGAGGGCAGGCGCTTCGCGGTCGCGTACGCGCCGTCGTGGCGCAGCAGTGCCGGTGCTTCCCTTCGGACGCCGCCGCCGTCGACCGCACCGACGACCAGCACGTGGTCCCCGGCGCGATGCCGCGCGACGATGCGGGCGCTGAGCCAGGCGGGCGCGGCGGTGAGGACCGGCAGGCCGTCGGGCCCGTACGCGCCGGCCGTGCCGGCGAACCGGTCGACGCCGCTGCGCGCGAAGCGGTCCGCGAGCTCGGCGTCGTCGGGCCCCAGCAGGTGGACGGCGAAGCGGTCGGCCCGCTGCACCGCCCCTGCGACCGAGGCGGCCGACGCCACGCAGAAGGAGACCAGGGGAGGCTCCAGCGAGACGGAGGTGAAGGACGTGGCGGTGAAGCCGGCCGGTCCGGCCACGGTGATGATCGTGACGCCGGCGGCGTGGCGCCGCAGGGTCCGGCGCAGAATCGTTTCGCCGATGGCGTTCGCAGTCTCCTGCGCCCGGGGCGGCGTGATGTTCCGGGACATGGTTCTTCCTCGGCTCCGGGGTCCGGCGGGCCGGTGTGTTCCTCCGGCGCGCGCCGTCGGGTGAGGGAGACCCCGGGGGTCGGCGCTCCCGCACGGCCGCGCTGTCCGACGGCCGTGCGGGGCGGTTCGGATCGCTGGTGCCGTCCGCCCGTGCCTCCCGCCCGGCGGACGCGGGCGGGAGGCACGGGCCGGCCTCAGGAGGCGGGCCCTGCCGTTCCGGCGGCCGCGTTATCCGGCAGCGGGCGGGAGGCGAGCCGCTCCAGCAGTTCCCGGAGCTGCTCCGCCTCCTCGGCCGGCAGCGGCAGCAGCGGCGCCCGGGGAAGGCCGACGCCCCTGCCCTGGATCTCCAGGCCCGCCTTGACGGCCCGCGGCAGTCCGTGGCCGACGATGAACCTCAGGAACGGCAGGAGCTCCTCCAGGACCGCGTCGGCCCTGTCCTCCTCGCCCCGCAGCGCCGCGGCGTGGAGTTCGAGGCACCACCGGGGCACCAGGCAGGGCGCTGCGGTGCACCAGCCGACGGCGCCGGCGCGGAACGCCTCCAGGGCCACGGGGTTGTTCCCGTTGTAGACCGACAGCTCGCCGTCGGACATCTCGAGGATGTCGCGGAAGCGGGAGACGTCGCCCGAGCTCTCCTTGACCATGGTGAGGCCGGGGATCCTGCGCGCGAGCGCCACCACCGTCTCCGGCCGCAGGTCGACGCCGGTCGTGCCCGGGTTGTTGTAGAGCATCACCGGGAGGTCGGCCGCCGCCGCGACCGCGGCGAAGTGCTGCTCGAGCTCCGCCGTGGTGAGCTTCCAGTACATCTGCGGAAGCACCATGATCGCGGTGGCTCCGCCGCGGGCGGCGACGCGGGCGCGGCGGACGGTCTCCTCCGTGCTCCAGTGCGAGACGCCGACCAGGGTGGGGACCCGTCCCGCCACGGCCTGCAGGGTGGTCCGGCAGACCGCGTCCCACTCGCCCTCCCGCAGGTAGGCGCTCTCACCGGTGCTGCCCAGCGGGGCGACGGCGTGGCTCCCGGCGGCGACCAGCTCGTCGGTGAGCCGGTGCAGCGCGGGCAGGTCGACCTCGCCCGTGGCCGGGGAGAAGGGGGTGACGGGGTACGAGACGATGCCCTTCAGGGGCGGTGTCGCCATCAGATCTCCACCTTGTTCGTGAGGCAGTCGGGGTGGTTGCGCAGTGCCCTGCGCGCGTAGTAGGCGAAGTTCGCCCGGTTCCGCCGGTCGGTGGAGGTCCAGTCGTGGGCCTCGCGGGCGAGGGCCGGGGGCAGCGGCCGGACGGTTCCCGCCGACATGGCGAGCAGCTGGAGGCGTGCGGCGCGCTCGATGAGGACCGCCAGGCTGCACGCCTCCTCGACGGTGCGGCCGGTGACGAGGTGGCCGTGGTGCGCGAGGAGGATGGCGCGCTTGTCGCCGAGGGCCGCGGAGATGATCTCGCCCTCCTCGTTGCCCACCGGCACGCCGGGCCAGTCCTTGAGGAAGGCGCAGTCGTCGTACAGGGGCGTGGTGTCCATCTGGGAGACCACGAGGGGGACTTCCAGCATCGACAGCGCCGCGGTGTGCAGCGAGTGGGTGTGGATGATGCAGTTGACGTCCTCGCGGGCCCGGTAGATCCAGGTGTGGAACCGGTTCGCGGGGTTGGGCATGCCCTCGCCCTCGAGGACCTGCAGGTCCTCGTCCACGAGGAGCAGGTTGTCCTCGGTGATCTCGTCGAAGCCGAGGCCGAGGCGCTGGGTGTAGTAGGTGCCGGGTTCCTGTCCGCGGGCGCTGATCTGGCCGGCGAGTCCCGAGTCGTGCCCGCCGTCGAAGGCGATGCGGCAGGTCAGGGCCAGTTTCTGCCGGACGGTCAGCTTCGGGTCGGTGAAGTGTTCGCGCATCTGCTGCTCGGCGCGGCCGACGAGCACGTCCTTCGTGTCCCGGAGTGTTTTTGCCATGTCTGCTCCAGTCCCGGGGCGCCGGCCTTGCGGAGGGCCCCGTCGTCGGGTGCCGCTCGGAGCGACACCTTGAGGAAACGTTGTTCACTATAGGACACAAAGTTTCCTGACGTGAAGGCGGCACCGGGCCGGGACCGCGTGAAGGAGCGCGGCGGGACATACTGGGGTGCCGCCCGGCCGCTTCCCGGCCCGCGGGGCGGCGTGAGGGGAAGTGACAGTGATCAATCGGGTACGGCAGCTGCGCAAGGAGCGGCTGATGACGCTGGAGGTGCTTGCCGAGCGTTCCGGCGTCACGAAGAGCTACCTGTCCAAGGTCGAACGGGGGCAGAGCGTCCCGTCCATCGCGGTCAGCGCCTCACTCGCGCGGGCCCTGGACGTCCCGCTGGACAACCTGTTCGCCGATGCCGAAGAGCTCGCCGACGTCACGGTCACCCGGGCCGGAGAACGGCAGATGCTCACGGCCGACCAGGAGCCCGGGTCCCGCTACGAGGGCATGGCGCTCCGGGCCGGCACCAAACGGATGACGCCGTTCATGCTGTACCCGCCGCACGACGCCGACTCGGTGCCCTTCCGGGACCACCCGGGCGAAGAGTTCCTCTTCGTCCACCGGGGCCGGGCCGAACTGCTCCTTCCCTCCCGCTCCATCGCCCTCGAACCGGGCGACTCCGCCTACTTCAGGGCCACGGTGCCCCACAAGGTCCGGTCCGTCGGCACGGAACGCGCCGCACTCCTGCTCCTGGTGTGCGACGACCGCACCGGGGCGGAGGCCTCCCACCCGCACCTGCCCTGACCCGCGGAGCCCTGAGCTGTCGTGCCGGCCTCCGTGCCGTCCGTCGCGCCGTCCACCGCGGCCCGGGCGGCGCGGGCCAGGTCGCGCCGGTCCCGGTGGGCCCCGGCCGGTATCGGGGGCAGGACCGTCACCTCGGCGACCAGGCCGCGGGCCCCGGCCACCCGCCGCACCGAGGCGAGCAGCGTGTCCTCGCCGACGAACGAGGCCACCGTGGTCGGCGTGCCGTCCGCCAGCCGGTAGCCGACCGCCACCGGCTGCACGGGAACGCCAGCGTCCAGGGCCGCCTGGAAGACGGCCCGGCGGAACGGCCCGCCCGGCCGCCCGCACCAGGTGGTCCCCTCGGGGAACGCCACCACGGTGGAGCCGCCGCGCAGCGCGGCGGTGATCCCGGCGACGGTGCCCGGCAGCCCGCGCAGCCGGTGCCGGTCGACGAACAGGGTCCCGCCGGCCGCGGCCAGGCGGCCGAGCACCGGCCAGCGGCGCACCTCCGCCTTGGCCAGCATCCGGCCCGGCCGAACGGCGGCGGCCAGCAGCACGTCCAGCCACGAGACGTGGTTGGCCACCAGGAGCATCCCGCCGGCCGGGGCCGTCGCCGGGACGCCGGAGATGCGCGTGCGCACCCCGAACGCGCCGGTGATCGCCCGCGCCCACCACCGCACCGCCCGGTGCCGGTGCGGTGCCGGCAGCCGCATTACCGGCGCGGTCAGGACCAGCCCGGCCAGTACGACCCCGGCGGCCGCCGCGTACCGGGACCAGCGCCGGACGCGGCCGACGGACGGCGCGGTGCCGGCCAGGCAGTCCTGCGGGGTGCACGGGGCCACCGGGGACCACGGGTTCACCGGGCGGATCCGAGCGACATGAAGTGCCGCAGGTAGCGGGGGTCGGTGCGCTCCAGGGAGAGCAGCACGTACAGGTCGGCCACCCCGAAGCCGGGGTCGTGCGCGGGGGCCCCGCACACCTGGGCGCCCAGGCGCAGGTATCCGCGCAGCAGGGCGGGCATCGCCGTCCGGGCCGCGGGCTCCGGCCCGGCGGCCCCGGCGGCGTCCCACGGGCGGTGCGGGGTGACGCGGTACTCGGCGGGGGAGAGGTGCCGGGCGCGGACGGACTGCCAGACCCCGGCGGCCGTCGCCCCGCCGTCGGCCAGGGGCACCGAGCAGCACCCCGCGACCCAGGTGTGCCCGCGCTCCAGGAGGTAGCGCAGGATGCCGGCCCACATCAGGCCCACGACTGCGCCGTCCCGGTGGCCGGGGTGGACGCAGGAGCGTCCGGCCTCCACCAGGGCGGGACGCAGCCCGGCGAGGCGCGACAGGTCGAACTCGGTCTCGGAGTACAGGCCGCCCGCCGCGGTGGCCCCGGCGGGGGAGAGCAGGCGGTAGGTGCCGACGATCTCGCCGGTCGCCTCCTCCCGGACGAGGAGGTGGTCGCAGTGGGCGTCGAAGGGGTCGACGTCCAGACCGGGGACGGGGGTGGAGAGGGAGGCTCCCATCTCGCCCGCGAACACCTCGTGGCGCAGGCGCTGCGCGGCGCGCACGTCGTCCTCGTCGGCGGCGAGCAGGACCGAGTAGCGGGCGGGCGCGGTCCCGGCCGGGGCGGCGGGCACGGAGCGGGCGGGCGCGGACCGGACGGGCCCGGGCCCGGGCGCCGCGGGCGCGGGCACGGGGGGAGCGGGGACGAAGGGCGCGGTGGCGGTGGCGGCGGTGGCCGGTGCTGCGGTCATGGGCGTGTCTCCGGAGCGTGGGGAGAACGGTGGGCGGATGGCGCTCCCCCATGTCTCGCCCCGCCCGCTGACCGTGACATGACGGATTCGGGACCCGTGGGTGTGCAGGGGCTGAAGGACGTCCCCGGGCGCCGGTGCGGGTCCCGCGGTTCACGCTGCGGACACCCCGCGGTGGCCCCGGGCGGTCCGGACCGCCCCCCCCGGGGACCGGCCGCGCGGCCCCCGGGACCGGCTGCCCTCCGGGCCGGTCACCACTCCCGGGGTCCGGTCGCCCGCCCCCGGTCGGGTCAGCCCTGCTGCCGGGCGGGGGTGCTGCCGCGCAGGGCGCGGGCGGCGAGGGCTCCGGTGCCGAAGAAGGCGAGGACCGACAGCAGCGGGGTCAGCCAGGGTACGTCGATCCAGGTGCTGCCCAGGTAGCCGAGACCGACGCTGTAGCCGGCCCAGGCGATGCCGGCCAGCCCGGACCAGCACAGGAACTCGCGGCTCCCGCGTTCGACGGATCCCGCGCCCAGACTGAGCACGGAGCGTCCCGCGGGGGCGAAGCGGGCCAGGAGGAAGAGGGTCGCGCCGCCACGGGACAGGACTTTGCCGAAACGTTCCTGCGCCCTGGTCAGACGCTTCGAGCGAGCCAGCAGCCGCTCCAGGTGCTCGCTGCGGCGCCGGGCCAGGCGGAAGGCGGCGTAGTCGCCCAGGCAGGAGGCGGCGGCGGTGCAGAGCAGCAGCAGGAGGATCCGCACGGGTCCGTCGGCCGTCCCGGCGCCGACGGCGGTCACCGCCGTCACGACGAGGACGCCGCTGGGCAGCACCGGCAGGAAGACGTCCAGGACGACCGAGAGGGCGACGAGGGCGTACATCCACTGCGACTCCAGCAGTGACCCCAGGGGTTCGAGCACCTTTTCTCCATGTCCGACGTGCGGTGCCCGACCGTCCGGGCCCGCCCTGCTGCTGCCGCGACGTCGCAGCGGACGCCCGGCGGCGTCCGGAGCGGCGGCAGGGGCGGCCCTCCCGGGCACGCCCCGTGGCGGCACGCCCAGCACAGGGTACGTCGGGCGTCCGGCCAAAGCGTCGGCAGGGTCCGTAACGGGACAGTCCGGACGCCGGGGGCGAAGCACGGCGGCCGGAGAGGTGACGGAGAGGAATGCGGCGCCGGGAATGCGACGACGGGGAGGCGGGCTGCCGGGCGTCACCCGGTCCGGGGCGTGCCGGCGGCACCGCCGGGCCCGGCGGCGCCGCCGACGCCCGGGGTCAGTGCCCTGTCCAGCACTGTGACCAGCCGCGGGCCTCCCGGTGCGGGGCGGGCCTGTTGCAGGCGCAGCCTGGCCGCCCGCCCGGTGAGGGTGAGGGTCATCAGCTGGTTGCCGAAGAACGGCCCCGCGCTCCTGCGCCAGGCCACCGACGGGGCGGCCCCGTGCCCGTGCCGGCGGAGGGCCCGGCCCGCCCAGCGGGCCGGGCGGCTCCAGCCGAGCCGGAACCCCAGGCGGATCGCGGCCGGGACGCTGTTGTGCACGGGGGAGCAGGTCAGCTGGAACACCGCGCTGCCGGGCCGTTCGCCCTTCCGCCACCGGGCGTCGGCGACGTAGGCGTGGTGCACGTCGCCGGAGAGGACGCAGACCGACGCGGGCGCCTCCGGTCCGCGGCCGGCCCGGGCCACGACGCCGGCCAGGGCCTCGAAGGACTCCGGGAAGGCCGCCCAGTGCTCCAGGTCCCCGGCCCGGCGGATCCTCTCCGACAGCCGGGCCCAGCGGGGGCCGCGCCGGCCCGCGCACAGGGCGGCGTTCCACGTCTCGGCGTCGTGGACGGCGTGCGGGAGCAGCCAGGGCAGGGAGGTGCCGATCAGCAGGTGGTCGAAGGACCCGTCGGGGGTGCACTGCTCCCGCAGCCACTCCATGCCGTCCTCGCCGAGGATCCGCCGGCCGTCCTCCTCGAGGATCCGGCCGGCCCGGGAGTCCACCATCACCAGCCGCACCCGGCCGAAGTCCCGGCGGTAGCTCCAGCGCATCGCGCCGGGGTCGGCCTCGGCCCGGGCCGCGAACTCGCGCAGCAGGGGGTACGCGTCGCCGTCGCCCGCGCCCGCGGCGCGGACCTCGGCGTACAGCTTGTCGGTCTCCAGCTCGGCGGGGGAGAGGTTGCCCAGGTGCTGGTGGACCCAGTAGGAGGCGAAGCCGCCGAGGATCCGCTCCCGCCACCAGGGCGTGCCGCGCATCCCGGCCAGCCAGGCCTCGGAGGTGTTCCAGTCGTCGATGACGTCGTGGTCGTCGAAGATCATGCAGCTGGGGACGGTGGAGAGCAGCCTGCGGATCCCGGGGTCGAGCCAGCTCTCGTGGTAGAGGTGCGTGTACTCCTCGTAGTCCGCCACCTGGTCGGCGGGCGCCTCGCCGGGGCTTCCGGTGCGGCGGCCGGCCAGGTAGCGGCGGGTGCCGGGGGAGACCTCGTCGGCGTAGACCTGGTCGCCCAGCAGGAGCAGTACGTCCGGCCACTCGCGCCGGGGGCTGCGGGCGAGGTGCGCGGCGAGAGTGTCCAGGGCGTCGGGACCGACGGAGGGGCTGTCCGCGGCGCCCGGGGTCGTCCAGCGGCAGGAGCCGAACGCCACGCGGACGGTGGCGTCGCCCCGGACGGCGCCGGAGTCGTCGGGCAGGGTGCGGACGGTGCTCGGCGGGTGGCCGGCGTCCGCCGGGGGCCACACGGGGGCGCCGTCCAGCAGCACCCGGTAGGGAAGGACGCTGCCCGGGGGCAGGCCGGGCACCACCACGAGGGCGTAGTGGTGCCCGGCCACCCGCCAGGTGCGGCAGGAGGCGGAGGCCGCGTTCCCGCTGCCGCTGCTGCCGCCGCTGCTGTCATCGCCGGTGCCGCCGCCGTCGAGGGGCGCGCCGCACACCACCTCGACCTCGCAGGGCCGGTCGGTCTCCACCCACACGGTCGCGGTGGTGGTGCCGACGTGGCGCAGCAGCGGTCCCAGCCTCAGTCCGGCCACTCCGGTCACCTCTTCCGCCGCGGGTTCCGACGTCCTACAGGATGGCCGGAGTTCCCGCCGCGTGCAGCGGGCGCGCCCGGGGAGCGCGGGACGCGCCCCGGGCGGCGGCCGTCAGCAGCCGTTGAGCGTGGAGCTCAGGGCGTTCTTCTCCGCGGAGTCGACGCTGAGGCCGTAGTAGTACTTCACCCACACCCACATGCGCGCGTAGGTGCAGTGGTAGGTGGTGCGCGACGGCATCCACTCGGCCGGGTCCTGGTCGCCCTTGGCCTGGTTGACGTTGTCGGTGACGGCTATGAGCTGGGAGCGGGTCAGGTCGTTGGCGAAGCCCTGCCGCTTCGAGGTGGTCCAGCTGCTGGCGCCGGACCTCCACGCCTCGGCGAGCGGCACGACGTGGTCGATGTCGACGTCGGAGGCGGCGTACCAGGTGGCCCCGTCGTAGGGGGAGTACCAGCTGCCGCTGGTGGCCGCGCAGCTGCTGTCCTGGACCACGTTGGTGCCGTCGCGCTTCAGGACGACCTCGCGGGTGTTGCAGGTGCCGCTCTGGGTGATCCAGTGCGGGAAGAGGTCGCGGGAGTAGCCGGTGGAGGAGCCCTCGGTCTTGACCGTGAGCGAGGCCAGGTAGGTGCGGGCCGTGGACGCGCTCGGCGGGGTGGGGGGCGCGGCCTGGGCGGGCGCGGTGCCGAGCATCAGGGTCAGGGCGGACGCGGCGGCGGTGAGCGCGCCGAGGAGCCCGACGCGTCGACGCGCGTAGAAAGCGCTCCGGGGAGACCGGCTGGAGGAGCGGAACATGAGACCTTCTGGGGGCGAGGTGAGCGGTCATGGCCTGGCGGCCGCCGCCAGAGTGGTGGCGGCGGATTTCCTGGTGGGGTACGCCAGGTAACAGGGTGAAGTCATGTTCACGACATGCGCAAGGGGGGTGGGGTGAATGTGACCGTTCGACAACCTGTGTGAAACGGCGGGCGATTGGGGGCTCGGCCAGGCGGTTCGTCCGGGCCGGTCTGCAAGGGGGGCGGGGCCGCATGGCGCCCGGCGTCCGTGCTCCACCGCCGCCTGCGCGGTGTGCGGCCTGCCGCCTGCGCGGTGTGCGGCCGGTGCGGTGTGCAGTCAGTGCGGCCTGCGGTCAGTGCGGCCTGCGGTCAGTGCGGCGACTCCACCGCCACGCGCAGCAGGTCCGTGCCGTCGCCGACCGGCTCCACCCGCACCTGTTCCAGCGTTGCGACCGCCACGGTGGGTGCTTGCGGTCCGGTCCCGGCGCGCGGGCCCACGCCGATCACCCGCATTCCTGCCGCGAGCCCGGCGGCGATCCCCGCCGCGGAGTCCTCGAAGACCACGCAGTCCCGCGGGGCGAACCCGAGTTCGGCCGCGCCCTTGAGGAACCCCTCGGGGTCCGGCTTGCTCGCGCCGACGCACTCCGCCGTCACTGCGACCTGCGGCACGGTCAGCCCTGCGGCGCCCATCCGGGCCCGGGCCAGGCCGGAGTCGGCCGAGGTCACCAGGGCGTGCGGGAGGGCGGAGACGGCGGCCATCAGAGCGGGCGCGCCGGCGACCGGAACGACGCCCTCGGTGTCGGCGGTCTCCCGGTCGAGGATGCGGCGGTTGTCCGCCAGGTTCAGCTCCTCGGGGCGGTCGGGCAGCAACTCGGCCATGGTCGCCTGCCCCTGGCGCCCGTGCGCCACCCGCAGGACCTCGTCCGGGTCCAGCCCCACCTCGTCCGCCCGGCGGCGCCAGCAGCGCTCCACGGCCGCGTCGGAGTTCACCAGGGTCCCGTCCATGTCGAACAGCAGGGCGCGGGCGGTGAACTCGGTGACCGGCATCGGAGATCTCCTCTGGTGATGCACGTTGCACGAAGCGGTCCCGCCCCTCCTGGTCAGGGAAAGGTGGGCGGGACCACTTTGTTCCTCCACGATACAAAACCTGGGGCGAAGAAGCCACTCCCTTCGCTCGCCGATTCCGTGCCGTCGCCCCGCACCGTCACCCCGTACACCTCACGGGTGACGGCAGCCCCACTGGTCACATGCGTACCGGGACTTCGCCCGCGCCGCCCCGGGCTCACCGTCCCGGGCCCACCGGACCGTCCAGCGGTTCCCGCGCTCAATCCGTCCGGTCCACGTACTGCAGCAGTCCCCAGGTGAAGTGCGCGACGCTCCCGTCGCCCAGTGCGAGCCGCCACCGGGACGGAGCCGTCCCCTCCATCGGGCGCACAGGGCGCAGGGCGGGAGCCGCGGCCACCTCGTCCACCGTGCACGACCACGGCCGCAGGTCCTCCACCGAGGCCAGGGCAGGGCCGGCGGCCCCCGGGGCACGCACCAGCCACTCGTTCCACACCGCCCCGCCGGGGCCGGTCAGCACCTCGAACCGCAGGTCCGGCCACAACGGCACCGGCCACAGCAGTGCCCGGCACTCCAGGTCCCCGATCCGCCGCGCGGAGACCGTCCCGGCGGGCCCGAGCACCGACCGGAAACGGCGCTCGCCGTGCGGGAAACCGCGCGAGCGGACCATCGCCTGCCAGCGGCGGTTCGCCTCCCGCATCTCGGCCCTGTCGACGCCGAGGGTGCGCAGCGCGTCCTCGACCAGGTGCGGCTGGTGGTCCGCCATGCGGCGCAGCAGGACGAGCTGGAACTGGAGCGGACCGAAGTCGTTCACCGGCACGGCGGAACCTCATGGGACGGAAGCGGCGGGCGGCGGGTGAGGAGCGGGCCCCGGGCCCGGGGACGGCCGGGCCGCCCCATCGTCCAGCCTGCCGCACCCGGGCTGCCGCGCCCGGCCCGCCGCGCGGAGTCCCGCCGCGCCCGGGGCCCTCCGCCCGGCCCGCCGCGTGGGGCCGTGCCGGCCGCTCCGGGCGAGGAACGGCGTCCCCGGCCCGGTTGCCGCGCCCCGTTCGCAGTGCGCCGCCCCCCCCCGGCGCGTCCCTGCGTACTGTCCCCGCCCCGGTGCGCTGCGCCGGGGCGGGGGGTCTCAGGTCTCGGACTCCAGGGCCCGCCGGGTGGACGGGCCGTAGACGCCGGGGGCGTCGCCCTCGATGCCCTCGCGGGCCTGGTAGCGCGCCACCGCGTCCTTCACGTCCTCGTCGAAGACGCCGTCGCTCTGGCGGGTGCCGTACGTCCCCGCCGCGCTGAGCCGGTACTGCAGTTCCACGACCTCGGAACCGCTGTCCCCGACGCGCAGGACCGGTCCCCTGCCGGGTCTGCCGTTGTCGGACCAGGTCGGAGGGGCCGACTCCGCGGACGTGCCGGAGGGGGCGGACGAGGAAGCCGGGGCCGACGCCCGGGCCGATGTGCCGGTGCCGGACGGGGAGGCGGTGGCCGAGGAGGAGGCGTCCGCGGAGGAGCTGCCCGGGGCCGTCGGCGAACCGGTCGGCGAACCGGGCTCCGCGGTGGCCGTCAGGGAGGGCAGGGGAACTGTCGGCAGGGCCCGGCCTCCGTCCGGCCCGGAAAGGTCGTGCCGTTCGCCGTCCCCGCCGGACAGGGCGACCACCAGGGCCGTCACCGCGGCCACTCCCGCGGCCGCCCCGGCCGCGGCCAGGGGGCGGACACCGCGTTTCCGGGCCCGCCGCCGACGCCCCGGGGCTGCAGCGCGTCCGAGGGTCACGACGGGCTCGTCCGGGGCGCCCGCGTCCTTCCCGGCCTCCCCGCGGCCCTCCGTGGTGCCTCCGCCCTCGTGCCCGTGCCCGCCCGCGTGGCCGCTTCCGTGCTCGTGCGGGCGGGAGCCGGCCCCGGGGAACAACTCCACGTCGTCGAGGCGGGAGTCTGCCGGGCCGTGCGCGAGGGACGGCATCAAAACCGTGGCGGCCGCGGCCCCGGGAACGCCCCCGCCCGCCGGGCCCGGCCCGCCGGTGCCCGCGGGCCCGGTGTCCGCGCCGCCCCTGCCGTCCCAACCGTCCGTGCCGTCCCGCCCGTCCCCGGGGGGAACGGCCGGTGCGTAGGGCCTGACCCGCAGCGGACGGAAGGACTCCGGTCCCGTTCCCGGTCCCGTTCCCGGGCCGGTCCCCGGGGCCCCCAGGGGCCCGGTGCCGTCCACCGCGTGCCGCCCGGGGCATCCGCAACCCGGTGCGCCTTCCGGCCCCGGCGTCACCGCGCCGCACACGGCGCAGGGCTCTGCGCCCACGAGCTCTCCTTCTCCTGCCCCCGACGGTCCTGTCGGGGGGTGATTATGCAGAAAGGGAGCGCCGCCGCACAGAAAAGCAAGAGCGTGAATGCGGTACTCGGCAGGTCATTTCCGGACATGGAAGTGAAGATTGGAATGCGACGGTGACGCGGAGCGCGACGCGAGGAGCGGGCCATGGCACACGGACCGGCGACCCCCACCGCACCCGGACGGGCGGAGTCCGCCCCCGGGCGGCCGGGCGGCCCGGTCCTGCCGGCCGTCGGAGCGCTGCTGACCGGCATGCTGCTGGCCGCCCTCGACCAGACCGTCGTCGCCACCGCGCTGCCCACCATCGCCAGTGAACTGGGCGGTCTGGAGCACCTGTCGTGGGTGGTCACCGCCTACCTGCTCGCCTCGACGGCGGCCACGCCCCTGTGGGGCAAGCTCGGCGACATGTACGGGCGGAAGAAGCTCTACCAGGCCGCCATCGTCGTCTTCCTCGCCGGTTCCGCGCTGTGCGGCGTGGCGCAGGACATGACGCAGCTGATCGCCTTCCGCGCCGTCCAGGGGCTGGGCGGCGGAGGGCTGATGGTGCTGTCCACGGCGATCGTCGGCGATCTCGTGGCGCCCCGCGACCGCGGCCGCTACCAGGGCGTGTTCGGCGCGGTCTTCGGGGCCGCCAGCGTCCTGGGGCCGCTGCTGGGCGGCCTGTTCGTCGACCACCTGAGCTGGCGCTGGGTCTTCTACGTCAACCTGCCGCTCGGCGCCGCCGCGCTGGCCGTCGTCGCCGTGGCCCTGCGCATCCCCGCCCGCCGCACCCCGCACCGCATCGACTACCCGGGCGCGTTCCTCATCGCGGCCGTCGCCGCCTGCCTGGTGCTGGTGGCCTCCCTGGGAGGCACCACCTGGGCGTGGGGCTCCGGCCGGGTCCTCGGACTGGCGGCCCTGGCCGCGGTGCTGCTGGCGGCGTTCGTCGCCGTCGAGCGGCGGGCCGCCGAACCCGTCCTGCCGCTGCGGCTGTTCCGCAACCGCACCTTCACGCTGTGCGCGGTGATCGGCTTCGTCACCGGCTTCGCGATGTTCGGATCCCTCACCTACCTGCCGACCTTCCTCCAGGTCGTCCACGGCGTCTCGCCGACGATGTCCGGGGTCCACATGCTGCCCATGGTGCTTGGCATGCTGGTGACCTCCACCGCCTCCGGGCAGCTGGCCGCCCGCACCGGCCGCTACAAGGCGTTCCCCGTGGCGGGCACCGCGGTCACCTGCGCCGGCCTCTACCTGCTGCACCTGCTCGACGAGGACTCCTCCACCGGCCGGACGAGCCTGGCCTTCCTGGTGCTCGGCCTGGGCCTCGGCATGGTCGTCCAGATCCTGGTCCTGGCCGTGCAGAACGCCGTCGCCTACGAGGACCTGGGCACGGCCACCGCCGGCGTCACCTTCTTCCGCTCCGTCGGGGCGGCCTTCGGCGTCGCCGTCTTCGGCGCCGTCTTCACCGGCCGGCTCGCCGGCGAGCTGGAGCGGACCCTGGCCGGCCGGAAGCTGCCCCCCGGGGTCTCGCGGGAGGGGCTGCAGGGCGACCCGCGCGCCGCGGCGGCCCTGCCGGCGGACCTGCGCCAGGGGGTGCTGCACGCCTACTCGGAGGCGGTCACCACCGTCTTCCTGTGGGCGCTCCCGGTCGCCGCGCTGGCCTTCGTGCTCTCCTGGTTCCTGAGGGAACTGCCCCTGCGCGCCTCGGTCACCGTCCCCGAGATGGGCGAGACCGTCGGCACCAACCCCGTCGAGCGCTCCTCGCTCGACGAGGTCGCCCGCGAACTGTCCGTGCTCGGCTGCCGCCAGGCGCGCCGCGACCTGTACACCCGCATCACCGCCGCCGCCGGCCTCGACCTGTACCCCGCGTCGAGCTGGCTGCTGCTGCGCCTGCTCAGGCACGGGCCCGTCGACCCCGTGGAGCTGGCCCGGCGCGCCGCCGTCCCGGGCGAGGTCGTCGAGGACGCGGCGTTCCAGGTCGAGTCCCTGCGGCTGGCCGAGCGGCTGGGCCTCCCTCTCAGCCTCACTCCCGCCGGACGCGAGGCGGCCGGCCGGCTGTCCGCCGCCCGCCGGCAGGAACTGGCAGCCCTGCTCGGCGACTGGGAGCCCCGCGAGCACGCCGAACTCGCCGACCTGCTCGACCGGCTCAGCGACGACCTGTGCGGGGGCGACGACGACCGCCCGTCCGCCCACCGCGACCCCTACCGCCCCCACCACCCCCACATCCGCGCCTAGGACCCGGCCGGCCGATCATGCGGCGGGGGCCCGAGGCGATCCCGGGCCGGGCTCGGGGCGGTCCAGGTACGGGTCCAGGTACGGGTCCCGGACGGGGCCCGGGGCGCGTCGTCGATGCGGGCGCGGCGGCGGAGCGGTCCGGGTGCCGCCCCTGACCGTCACGCCGAGGCAGCGGCCGGACCGTGCCCGGCGCGCCCTCCGCGGGGAGGACGGCCCGCCGGGCGGTCTCAGGCCTTCGGCTGGGTGAAGCGGATGCGGTTGCCGAAGGGGTCGCGCAGACCGCAGTCGATCCCGTACGGGCGCTCGGTGGGCTCCTCGGTGAACTCCACCCCCCGCTCCAGCAGCGTCTCGTAGGTCTTGCGGCAGTTGTCCGTGGTGAGGATCAGCCAGCCGCCCATCGCACCCTTGGCCACCAGCTCGCGGACCTGCTCCGCCGTCTCCTCCGACATCGCCGGAGCGCCCGGCCGCTCCAGCAGGACCTGCCGTTCGGGGTGGCCGGGAACGCTGACGGCCAGCCAGCGCATGAAGCCCATGTCTATGTCGGCTGCGATCTCCAGGCCGAGCTTGCCGACGTAGAAATCGACGGCCTCGTCCTGGTCGAGGACGTACATCTGCGAGTGCGTGATGGCGTTGAACATGGATCTCACGCTAGTGGGCCGGGGGGACGGAAACTTATCCGAAACTGCTCAATCGGCGGACGGCCGGGAACCCGGCCGCGTCCACGCCATCGTGAAGCACGTCGGGACGCGCGCGGCCACCGCCTCCCTTCGGTACGTCCGCGGCGGCCGGCCGACGATGTCGCGGAACGTGCGGCTGAAGGTGCCCGTGCTGCCGAAGCCGACCTCGTAGCAGATCTCCGTCACGGTGCGGTCGGTCTCCCGCAGCAGGAACATCGCCCGCTCCACCCGGCGGCGCTGCAGGTAGCGGTGCGGTGTCTCGCCGAACACGGCCCGGAAGGTCCGCGTGAAGTGCGCCTCCGACACGTGGGCGATCCGGGCCAGGGCCGGGACGTCCAGCGGCCGCGCGTAGTCGCGGTCCATCGCGTCCCGTGCCCGGAGCATGCGTCGGTTGCTTTCTTCTGCGGCGCGGGTCACGGTGCCATCCCACCACGGCCCTTCCGCCGCCGGCCATGCCCGGTCCGGCGACCGCCCCGCCGTACGTCTCGCCGTACGTCCCGCGCGCTGTCCGACGCGCCGGGCACGAGGGGACAAGGGATTGTTGAGGTCATGTCAACGCGGGTAGAGTGGCCCGGCCGGCGGACCGGGCGGCGCTCGGTCCGCCGGCCGTGTCCGCGCTCCGCACCCCTGCTCCGCGCCCCTGTTCCACGCACCACGTCCCGTGCTCGCCCCTCCGGCCCGAGGAGCCACCGCCGTGTTCTTCAGACGCGCACTCTCCGCGCTCGCCGTACTCGCCGCGGCCGTCGCGGTCCCGCTCGCCGTCCCCGGGCAGGCGCATGCCGCCCCCAACTTCAAGGCCCCCTTCGCCTGCGGGCAGAAGTGGACCTACAGCCACCACTCCGCCGAGGTCAGGCGCGCCCTGGACTTCGTGCGCTCGGACGGCGGGACCACCTCCGGTGCCCCCGTGCTCGCCTCCGCCGGCGGCACCGCGACCCGCATGTCGCAGCCCGACGGCGCCGGCAACTACATCGTCATCGACCACGGCGGCGGCTGGAAGACCTACTACTTCCACCTGGCGAGCTACTCGGTCGCCAGCGGGACCTACGTCAGCCAGGGCCGGCAGATCGGCACGACGGGCAGCACCGGGAACTCCTCCGGCCCGCACATCCACTACGAGCAGCTCTACAACGGCGTCGGGCAGGACATCCGCATCAACGGATCCGCGCTGCCCTACCCGTCCTCCTACGGGCAGTACCACCTGACCAGCGACAACGGCTGCAGCAGCGGCGGGACCGCCTTCCGCACCTGGGGCAGCGACGTGCGCGTCCGCGCCGACGCCTACCTGAGCTCGGCGGTGGTCGGCAGCCTCTCCGGCCCGACCGACGTCGTGGTCGTGTGCCAGAAGCAGGGCGACACCGTGAGCGCCGAGGGCTACACCAACAACTGGTGGAGCAAGCTGCGCGACCAGGGCGGCTTCATCACCAACATCTACATCGACCACCCCGACGCCAAGCTGCCGGGCGTGCCGTTGTGCTGACCGCCGGCCGCCGCCGGTGACACCGCCGCCCCGCCGCCTCGTGGAAGAGGCAGCGGGGCGGCGGCGTTCCACGGCGCTGTTCCGCGGCGGTCTCAGCCCTGCTTGGGGCCGGCCTGCTGGACGACCTCGAAGGACCACACGGTGGACCCGGTCGCGGCCGGCTTCGGGCGCTCCCCGCCCTCGCCGCCCGCACCGCCGCCCTGGTGGGCGGCCTTCATCGGCCCCTCCATCCACGCCTGGAAGTCCTCCTCGCTGCGCCACCGGGTGTAGACGAGGTACTGGTCGGTGCCCTCCACCGGGCGCAGCAGCTCGAACCACTCGAAGCCGTCGGAGTTCTCCACGGCGCCGGCGCGGGCGCCGAACCGCTTCTCCAGCACCTCCCGCTGCTCGGCCGGCACGGTCAGGACGTTGATCTTCACGATGCTCATGCCCCCATCCTGCCGCACCCGCCCCGGCCGGTCCTCCGGGGCGGGGCCCTGAGCTGCTACCGGGCGCCGAAGTCGGGGAGGACGACCGAGCCGTCCTCGGCGAGGGGGATCCCCGGGTTGTACGCGATCTCCCACGGGTGGCCGTCGGGGTCGGTGAAGACCCCCGCGTAGCCGCCGTAGAACGTGGGGGCCGGGGGCTTGGTGACGGTGGCGCCCGCCTGCCGGGCCTGCTCGACGAGGTCGTCGACCTCCTCCCGGGACCGCACGTTGTGCGCCAGGGTGAAACCGCCGAAGCCCGACGGCCCCTTGTCGTCGATCCCGCAGTCGCGCGCCAGTTCGTCACGGCCCCACAGGACCAGTGCGATGCCGCCGGCCTGGAGGAAGACGGTCTTCTCGACCTCCTGGCCCCGCCAGCCGAGGTGCTCGTAGAAGGCCCGGGACCGCCCGACGTCGGCCACACCCAGGGTGACCATGCTGAGACGTTGCTCCATGGGCCCACGCTATCCGCGCGGAAGCGCCGCGGTCCGGCGTTCGCCCCGGCCCCGACGGAAAACCGGTGCCCGCGCCGCCGCGCCGGGGTTAGCGTTCCGGTCCATGACGGACACCGATCTCCCGCCCCGCCTCACCCGCCTGGCCTTCCACGGTCCCATCTCCGAGGACCGGGCGGCCCGCCTGGTCGACAGGCTCGCCCGGAGCGCCCCGGCCGGCGTCCTCGACATCGGCTGCGGCTGGGGAGAGCTGATGCTCCGCATCCTCGAAGCAGTGCCCGGGGCCACCGGCCTCGGCGTCGACGTCAACGCCGACGACCTGGCCCGGGGGCGGCGCAACGCCGCGGCCCGCGGACTCGCCGGGCGCGCCCGGTTCGTGGAGGGGCCGGCGTCCACGACGGCCCGGGGGCCGGCCGACCTCGTCCTGTGTGTCGGGGCCGGCCAGGCCCTTGCCGAGGAGGAGCCGTACAGCCCTGCCGCGGTGCTCCGGGCGCTCCGCGGCCTGGTCGCCCCGGGCGGGCGCGTCCTGCTCGGCGAAGGTTTCTGGCAGCGGCCCCCGGCCCCCGGCGAGTTGGCCCTGATGTGGCCGGGCGCCTCGGCCGACGACCACCACGACCTCGCAGGGCTCGTCGACCTCGCCGTCGGTGCGGGGTTCCGCGTCGAACGGATCGAGACGGCGAACGACGACGAGTGGGAGGAGTTCGAGTCCGGCTACCTGGCCGACGAGGAGGAGTGGCTCGCCGCCAACGCCGACCACCCCGCCGCAGCCGGGATCCGCGAGCGCGTGGACCGGCACCGGGCGTCCTGGCTGCGCGGCTACCGCGGCATCCTCGGAATCGCCTACCTCACCCTGGTCCCCGTCGGCTGACGCGCGCCCGGCGCCCCCGCCCGGCGGGGGCGCCGGACTCAGGAGGGGGCGACCACCGGCAGGCCGATCCCCATGGCGGCTGAGGCGAGGCGCTTGTCATAGGTGACGAAGGCACTCAGCTCCGGACGGACCTCCTCGGCCGTGGCGAGGTGGATCGCGTCGAGGGAACGCAGGAGCGGGTCGGGATAGGCCGCTGCGCGCCGACGGACGGCCTGGTCGATCTCGATCAGGTCGAAGGCGGCCAGGAGGCCGGGGAGTCGCGGCAGGGCTTCAGGGTCGGACCGGCGCAGGGCGCGTGCCGCCTCGACCTCTGCCAGTGCGCTGCTCACGCGCCGGTTCTCCGTGGGACTGCTCAGCAACCATGCTCTGAGGGCGGAGGACTCTGCTTCCCGGTGGGCGAGTTTCAACAGGGCGCAGGTATCCAGGTAGATCATCAGTAGCGCTCTTCGTCCCTCAGGTCGGCAAGGGCCTCCGACGGGCTGGGGCCCTCGTCGGCGAAGGAGATCTCCGCAGGGAGCTCCGTGGTGAGGGCCGGGCGGAGGCGCCCTTCGGAGATCAGCCGGTCCCTGACGGACTCGCCTTCCTTTATCGGAACCAGGCGCAGGATGGGTTTGCCGTGGTCCGTCACTTCGATGACCTCGCCCTGTCGGACGCGGTTGACGATGCGGGACGTGTGGTGGCTGAGATCCCTCAGCCCGATGCTCGCCATACAGGAAAGTTACCACATGTGCCTACATTCGGCCCCGGTCTTCGCTCCCGCCCGGGGTGAAGGTGACGGGGGCGCCGAAGGCGGTGCGGCGGGTGGCGCGGCGCAGGGCGAGCAGGACGGGGCGGCCCAGGGCGAGGGTGAGCACGGCGGTGAAGACGGCCCGGGACAGGTCCCACCCGGCGGAGCGGACCACCCAGTAGGCGCCGAAGCGTGCCAGGTTCTCGTGCAGCGGCGCACCCGGCTGGAAGGCGGCGTTCGAGGACGGGTCCAGCTCGTACGGCCAGCCGGACATGTTCATGATGAACCCGTAGGCGACGCCGGTGACCGCCCCGTACGCGGCGAGCAGGAGCAGTTCGCCCCTGCCGCGCAGGGTTTCCGGGCGGGGCAGCAGACCTGCGCCCATGGTCACCCAGCCCATGGTGAGCATCTGGAACGGCAGCCACGGGCCCACGCCGCCGGTGAGCAGCGCCGAGGCGAACATCGACAGGGACCCGAGGACGAACCCGAAGCCCGGCCCCAGGACCCGGCCGGACAGCACCATCAGGAAGAACATCGGTTCCAGGCCGGCGGTTCCCGCGCCCAGCGGCCGCAGTGCCGCCCCCGCGGCGGTCAGGACGCCGAGCATGGCGACGGCCTTGGCGTCCAGCCCGGTGTCGGAGACGGTGGCCATGACCACCGCGATCAGCAGCGGCAGCAGCGCCGCGAACAGCCACGGCGCGTCCTGCGCGTGGGCCAGGGACGAATCGGGGGCGGCCAGCAGCGGCCAGCCGAAGCCGACCACGCCGACCGCCGAGACCAGGACCAGCGCGGCGATCGAGCGGGGGCCGAGCCGGACGGGCCGGGCGGCTCGGGCGGGGCGGGCGGCTCGGACGGGGCGGGTGGTCCGGTCCGGTCCGGGGGACGGGGACGGGGCCGGGGCCGGGGGCCGGGCGGTCACGACGCCTCCCCGAGAGCGGCGGCGACCTGCCGGACCGTCAGCCACCTCTGCGGCTGCAGGACCTTGGCCACCTGCGGGGCGAAGGTGGGGGAGGAGACCACCACCTCGGCCGAGGGGCCGTCCGCGACGACCTCGCCGTCGGCCAGGATCACCACCCGGTGGGCCACCTCGGCGGCCAGCTCCACGTCGTGGGTGGCCAGTACGACGGCGTGGCCGCGGGCGGTGAGGCCGGCCAGGTGCTCGACCAGGCGGGCCTTGGCCGCGTAGTCCAGGCCCCGGGTGGGCTCGTCCAGCAGGAGCAGCGGGGGCTCGGCGGCCAGGACGACGGCCAGGGCGAGGGCGAGCCGCTGCCCCTCGGACAGGTCGCGGGGGTGGGCGGCGTCGTCGACGCCGGGGAGGAGGGCGGAGACCAGGGCGCGGCAGGTGCCCGGCTCCGCGCCGGCGTCGCGGTCGGCGGCCTCGCACTCGGCGGCCACGGTGGAGGCGGTCAGCAGGTCGCGCGGGTCCTGCGGGACCAGGCCGACGTGGCGCAGCAGTTCGCGCGGCCCCGTGCGGTGCGGGGTGCGCCCGCCGACGGTGACGCTGCCGGAGGAGGGGGCGTGCAGGCCGACGAGGGTGCCCAGCAGGGTGGACTTGCCCGCCCCGTTGCGGCCCATCAGGGCGACCGCCTCGCCGCGGCGGACGGTCAGGTCCACCCGGCGCAGGGCGGGCACGGGGCCCCGCCGCACCGACAGCCCGGCCGCCTCGGCGAACGGCCCGCCGGTTCCGGGGCCGTCGGCGTCGCCCGGGGCGCCCGCAGGCGCGGCGGGGGACGGGACCGCCGCGGCAGGGGCGCCGCCGGCCGGGCCCGGGGCACCGGAACGGCCCTTCGGGGAGGCGGCGTTCCCGGAACCGAGACGGGTGCGCAGACGGGACCACAGACCGCCCCGCCCGTCCGGCCCGCCCCGCCCGGCGGTTTCCGGTGTCCCGGCCTCCTCCACGGCTCCGGCCCCGGGCGCGACGGCGGGCAGGGGGGAGGGGCCCGCGGCGGCCGCCGGCACGCCCACGACGCCTGCGGCGTCCGGGGCGCCCGAAGCGGGCACGGTGGGCACGGAGGCGAGGCGCTCGCGCAGGTCCCCCGCCCTGCGGCGCGCGTCGCGCACGGTCAGTGGGAGCGGCGACCAGCCGGCGAGCCGGCCCAGGGCCACCACCGGGGGGAAGACGGGGGAGACGCCCATGACGTCGGCGGGCGTGCCGACGACCGGCGCCTGCCCGGGGCCGGGCAGCAGCACCACCCGGTCGGCGTACTGCACGACCCGCTCCAGGCGGTGCTCGGCCATCAGCACCGTCGTGCCCAGGTCGTGCACCAGCCGCTGCAGGACCGCCAGCACCTCCTCGGCCGCCGCCGGGTCCAGCGCGGACGTCGGCTCGTCGAGCACCAGCACCTTCGGGTGGGTGGTCAGCACCGAGCCGATGGCCACGCGCTGCTGCTGGCCGCCGGAGAGGGTGGCGATGGGCCTCTCGCGCAGGTCGGTCAGGCCCAGCAGGTCCAGGGTCTCCTCGACCCGGCGCCGCATGGTGTCGGCGGGCAGCCCAAGCGACTCCATGCCGTAGGCGAGTTCGTCCTCGACGGTGTCGGTGACGAAGTGCGCCTGCGGGTCCTGCCCCACCGTGCCGACCAGGTCGGCCAGTTCGCGGGGCCGGTGGGTGCGGGTGTCGCGGCCGTCGACCGTCACCCGGCCGTGGAGCGTGCCGCCGGTGAAGTGCGGCACCAGTCCGCTGACCGTGCCCAGCAGGGTGGACTTGCCCACGCCGGACGGCCCGACGAGCAGGCACAGCTCACCCTCCGGGACGGTCAGGTCCACGCCCGCGACCGCCGGGGCGGGAGCGCCGGGGTGGACGACGGAGACGTCCTCGAAACGGATCACTGGACCTCCTTCTGGGGGCGCGCGGCGGGACGCGCGGGGACCGGGGCGACGAGGGCGGGCAGCAGCCCGAGCAGCACGCCCGCGGCCGGCAGCAGGGGCAGTTCGGGGGCGGTCAGCGGCACGGCGGGCGGGTTCATCGCCTGCGGGTACGCGCCCGCGGCCCACACCGTCACCGCGGCCACCGCGACCCCGGACAGCGAGACGGCCCAGGCCCGCGCCCCCCAGCGGTCGGGCCGGTAGCGGGTGCGCACCGAGCGCCGCCCGCCCAGGTACAGGCCGCCGAGGGCGGCGGCCAGCCCGGCCAGCAGCAGCGGCAGCCCGAAGGCCCCGCCGACGGTGGTCAGCAGGCCGTAGGAGCCGACGCACACCCCCAGCAGGCCGCCCAGCGTCAGGACGGCGGTGGTCCTGCGGACCGCGGCCGGCACGGCAGCGGTGCGGCCGTACCCGCGCGCGTCCATCGACGCGGCCAGGGCCACGCTGCGCTCCAGGGCGCCCTCCAGGACGGGGATCGCGACCCGCACCAGCGCCGCCGGCCCCTTGTCCTTGCGCCCGCGCAGCCGGCGCGCGGAGCGCAGCCGGGCCATGTCGGCGACCAGGGTGGGGGCGGACGTCATCGCCACGACCACGGCCACGCCCACCTCGTACAGCGCCGCGGGCAGCGACTTGAGCAGCCGCGCGGGGTTGGCCAGGGCGTTGGCCGCACCGATGCAGACCAGCAGCGTGGCCAGCCGCAGGGCCTGGCGCAGTGCGAAGGCCACGCCCTCGGCGCTGACCGGCCCGCCCAGCCGGATGCCCTGCGCCCAGTACGGCAGCGGGATCTCCGGCAGGGTGAACAGCACACGGGTGCCGGGCACGGAGGAGCCGAGGAGGACGGTGAACACCAGCCGGATCACCAGCACCGCCAGGCCCAGCTTGAGGAACGCCCCGTAGGAGCGCGCCCACGGCGCGGCGGTGCGGCGTACCGCCACCACGTACCCGGAGACCGCGACGAGCAGGGCGAGCAGCAGCGGGTTGGTGGTCCGGGAGGCGGCCGCGGCCAGGCCGAGAGCCCACAGCCACCACGCTCCGGCGTGCAGGGCGTTGCTGCGGTCGGCGACCGGCGCGGTCATGAGCGGCGGCGTGCCTGCCACGCCGCTGCCGCGCCGAGCAGTACGACGGCGCCGACGCCGGCGAGGACGCCCACGGAAGGCCCGCCGTCCCTGCCGCCGTCTCCGTTGCCGTCCCCGCCGCCGTTCCCGTTGCCGTTCCCGGAGGAGGCCCCGGGGGCGTCCCCGCCGGCGTCGGCGCCGTCGGTGTCCTCGCCGGTGTCCTTCCGGCCGTCGCCGGCCACGGCCTCGCCGCAGCCCGAGGCGGGGAAGCCGTCGATGGCGCAGAGCAGGCCGTCGGAGCCGTAGCGCAGGGGCGCGGCCACCTCGGCCAGCGCCTCGGCGGAGGTGGCGCCCTCCGGCACCCGGGCGCAGGCGGTGCGCGGCCGGGGCGGAGTCTCGCCCCCGGGGGCGTCGTCCGCCGTGCCGAAGTCCAGGACCAGCGCGATGCGCTTGGTGCCCTTCTCGGCGGGGGTGTCCGCGCAGATCTCCGCGAAGTCCCGGTCCCCGCGCGGCCGCGCAGCCTTCTCGGAGGAGTCCTCGCTGACCGAGAACCGCCAGCCCTCGACGCTGCCGTCGAGGGGGCGGCTGACCGACGGCCCCTGCCGGGCGTAGGCCCAGGCGTCGCCGTCGGTCTGCCAGAAGGACCAGTAGCGGTAGCCGACGGCCTCGGCCGGCGAGGCCGTGGCGGCCAGCAGGGCCGCGGCGGCCGGCAGGGCCGCGGCCACCGCCCTGCGGCGGAGCCGGCCCGCCGCAGGGGTGCGTCCCGCGCGTATCACTTGTTGTTCCGGCCCCGCAGGCTGATGACGACGCCCGCGACGAGTCCCACGAGCAGGCCGGCGCCGATGATCCACCACAGGGCGCTGCCGGAGGAGTCCTCGGCCTCCTCCTGCTGCCCGTCGCCGTTGCCGGCGTCCTCGGAGGCGGCCTTCGGCTCGGGGCCCAGTGCGGTCAGCTGCTCGACGTGGGCGGAGGCGTCGCCGCCGGTCGCCGCCGCGGTGAGGACCAGCTTGCCCAGGGCGGCCGGCTGGTCCTTCGCCCACTCGGAGGAGTTCTTCCCCAGCCACGCGGCGGGGGCCTTCGCCGCCTCCAGGTGGCCGCCGGCGGCGAGGGCGAGCACGGCGTCGGCGGTCGTGCCGTGGTCGGGCGCCGGCTTGTCCGCGCCCGGCTGGAGGGCGCTCAGGTGCTGCCCGTCGGCCTTCAGCCGGGACACCAGGTAGGCGGCGGCCGCATCGGCCGCTTCCTCGGCGGAGCCGAAGCCCTCGGCGTCGCCGCCGGAGCACTTCGGCGCCTCGACGGGCCGGTCGCCCTTCGGGGCGGGGACGGCGTGGCCGCTGCCGAGGGAGGCGAGGGCGGCCGCCGCGGTGGCGTTGTCGTTGGCGACGAGTCCGCCCTCGGCGTCCGGCTGGTAGGCGAACGCGCCGCGCCCGTCCTTCTCGTCCGCGTCGCAGCCCAACTGGAAGGAGAGCAGCGCGTCGTAGGGGGACTTCGACCCCTTCAGCACGTCCGCGACCTTCTGCCCGGAGGCGTCGAGGGCGCCGATCACCACGGAGGTGGAGTTGGCGTCGCTGGGGTTGCCCGGGTTGTACGGCCAGCCGCCGTCCTTGTTCTGAACCTCCTTCAGCCAGTCCACGGCCCTGTCCACCGTCGCGGACTCGCCGCCGAGGGCCGCGAGGGCCTGCACGGCCATGGCGGTCGCGTTGGTGTCCTGGGTCTTCGGGTCGCACTTCACGCCGGTGTCGGCGCGGTAGGAGGCGAAGCCGCCGTCCTCGCACTGCTGGCCCGTGAGCCAGTCCACGGCCTCGTCGGCGGGGGTGACGCCGGCGGTGTCGAGGGCGAGCAGGGCCAGGGACTGGCGCCACACGCCGTCGTAGGCCGGGTCGGCCTTGCCGTACAGCCCGGCGGGGAGCTCGGGGGAGGGGGAGGCGGAGGCCGCGGGGGAGGCGGCGGCGACGGGGGCCGCGGCGGTGCAGAGGACGACGCCGGCGGCCAGGACCGCCGCGCTGCGGCGGACGGTCGCGGTGAACATGGTGGACATGGGAAGCCCGGTTGCCTTTCGGTGAGCGGTCCGTTGCCGGACACCGCTGCACACCCGCCCGGGAGGGCGGGGGCACCGGACTCCAGCTCCGTATACCTCGACGGTGCCGGACCCGGTGGCCGGCGGCGCTCGCGCGCCGGCCACCGGGTCCGGGAGCCGCTCGTGCCCGTCCGGGTGTTCCGACTCACGGCCCTGTGCGGGCCGTTCACGGTTGCGGGTCAGCGCCGGATTCGCACCGGCTTCCCCCGATCGGACACGGATGAAGTTTTCTGGCCAACACTGTAGCCGGACGGGGCACCTCCGGAACCTTCCGTGAGGCGCATCACCCCCGGCCCCGCCCGGCGGGGGCGTCGCACAGGCGGCGCAGCGCCCCTTCCTCCGGGGACCCGGGCCCGGCCAGGTGCACGACGACGCTGTGGCCGGGGGTGCCCTCCACCGCCAGGCGCAGGTGGGTGAGGGTCAGGTCGCCGGTGTCCGGGTGGCGGAAACGGCGCACGGCGCTCGGTGCGGGCCGGGCGTCCGGGCCGTTCCACAGGTCGCGGAAGAGCCCGTTGGTGCGCTGGAGGGAGGCGACCAGCTCGGTGAACCGGGGGTTGTCCATCTCGAGGGGGGACACCTCGCGCAGCTCCGCGACGAGCCGGGCCGCCTCCGCGTCCCGGTCCGGCAGCAGCCCGCCCACCCACGGCTCGTTGAACACCAGCCACAGCACGTTCAGTTCGGCCGGCGGCCGGTCCCGGCCGAGGCCGCCGGCGAGCGCGGACGCCGCCCGGTTCCAGGCCAGGACGTCGAAGCAGCGGTCGACCACGAACGCGGGGTTGGGCACCAGCGATTCCAGCAGCAGCCGCACGTCGGCCCCGACGGCGGTCGCCGGGGGCAGCGCCGGGCGTTCGGCGACCCGGCCGCGGCCGGCGAGCCGGAACAGCTCGGCGCGGTCGCGCGGGCCCAACCCGAGGGCGGCCGCCAGGGCCCGGAGCGCCGGTTCGGAGACCGCGACGGAGCGCCCCTGCTCCAGCCAGGTGTACCAGGTCAGGCTGAGCCCGGAGAGCACCGAGACCTCCTCGGGCCGCAGCCCGCGGGTGCGGGGCGCCCCGCCGTCCGGCCCGCCGTCCGGCCCGCCGTCCGGCGTTCCGGCCGCGGCCACCCCCTCGAGGAGCCCCGCGCGCTCGCGGCACGAGCGCAGGAAGGACGCCAGTTCCCTGCGCGCCCGCTCGTCCATGACGCCCGCGTCCGAAGCCATGGGCCCCCTCGATCCTCGTGCCGGCAGCATCACCCCTTCCTTCTTCCACCCACCGCGCCGTTGAAGCGTGGGAGGCGCGAACGGGCGGGCGGGGGCGGCGGAGGCGGAGGGCCTGCGCGTCGGAGGGCCGCCGGAGGCGGAGGGTCAGTGCGGCGGGCACGCGGCGTCGACGAGGCGGCACGCCGTCGCGATGTCGGTCTCCACCTGGTCCGCGTCGGCCCGGCCCGCCAGCCAGGCGGCCAGGGAGAGCACCCAGGTGTGCTCGACGACGCGGACCGCGGAGAGCAGTTCCCCGCCCGGTTCGCCGTGCAGCCCGGTCGCGTCCAGCACGATCGCCACCGTCAGCCGTTCGACGGCCTCCACCTGCGCGCAGGCCGAGCGGTCGGCGAAGGTCAGCGCCCGCACCATGGCGTCCGCCAGCTGCGGTTCGCGCCGCAGGGCGCGGAAGGCCCTGCCCAGGACGTCGGCGACGCGTTCCCCCGGAGTGGCGCCGGCCGGGGGCCGCGAGCGGATCTGCGCGCGCAGGCGGTGCAGCTGGTCCTCCATGACGGCCACCAGCAGGTGCACCTTGGAGGGGAAGTACCGGTAGAGGGTGCCCAGGGCCACCTCCGCCGCACCGGCGACCTCGCGCATCTGCACCGCGTCGAACCCGCCCCGGCCGGCCAGCAGCGCGCCGGCGGACAGGATTCCGGCCCGGCGGGCCTCCTGCCGCTCGGTCAGGGGCGAGGGGGGAGCCTTCGTGTGCTGGGTGGGCATGCGTCCCGTTCCGCTCTTTTCCGCCGCTGGGGCGGGTGCGACGAATGGCTGGGCTCCGGCAGGGGCGGGACCGTGGCGTGAATCACCCGTCCCTCCTGACGGCAGGCGGCGTACCGCCGGGTAGATTCGAGTTTCCTCGAACGAACAGATCTGAAACTTGTTCTAGATTACTGCGGGCGGTTACGCTCCGCCTTCAAGTGCAGCGAGAAGGGGGCCGTGAGTGACCGCCGAGGCCACGCAGCCCGCGCAGGCGACGGGCTCCGCGCCCGCCAGTTCCCCGGCCGGGGACGGACCCCTGCGCATCGCCATGCTCACCTACAAGGGGAACCCCTTCTGCGGGGGGCAGGGCGTCTACGTCCGGCACCTCTCCCGCGAACTGGCCCGGCTCGGGCACACCGTCGAGGTCATAGGCGCCCAGCCCTACCCCGTCCTCGACGAGGACGCCGCCCCCGGCAGGCTCTCCCTCACCCGCCTGCCCAGCCTCGACCTGTACCGGCAGCCCGACCCCTTCCGCACCCCGCGCCGCGAGGAGTTCCGGGACGCCGTCGACCTCCTGGAGGTCGCCACCATGTGGACCGGCGGCTTCCCCGAGCCGCTCACCTTCTCCCTGCGCGCCCGCCGCCACCTGGCCGCCCGCCACGGCGAGTTCGACGTCGTCCACGACAACCAGACGCTCGGCTACGGCCTGCTGGACGGCCGCGCCCTCGGCGCGCCCCTGGTCACCACCGTCCACCACCCCATCACCGTCGACCGGCAGCTGGACCTGGACGCCGCCGACGGCTGGAAGCGCCGCCTGTCGGTGCGCCGCTGGTACGGCTTCACCCGCATGCAGAAGCGGGTCGCCCGCCGCCTGCCGTCCGTGCTCACCGTCTCGGGCACCTCCCGGCAGGAGATCGTCGACCACCTCGGCGTGCGCCCCGAACGCATCCACGTCGTCCACATCGGCGCCGACACGCAGCTGTTCTCGCCCGACCCCTCGGTCCCCGAGGTCCCCGGCCGGATCGTCACCACCTCCAGCGCCGACGTCCCCCTCAAGGGCCTGGTCCACCTGGTGGAGGCGCTGGCCAAGCTGCGCGCCGAGCAGCCGGACGCCCACCTGGTGGTCGTCGGCAAGCGCGCCGACGACGGACCGGTGGCCGCCGCGATCGACCGCTACGGACTGGGCAACGCGATCGAGTTCGTCAAGGGCATCAGCGACGCCGAACTCGCCGACCTGGTCCGCAGCGCCCAGGTCGCCTGCGTCCCCTCCCTCTACGAGGGCTTCTCCCTCCCCGCGGCCGAGGCCATGGCCACCGGCACCGCCCTGGTGGCCACCACCGGCGGCGCCATCCCCGAGGTCGCCGGCCCCGACGGCGAGACCTGCCTGGCCGTCCCGCCCGGCGACCCCGGCGCCCTGGCCGCCGCCCTGGGCCGCGTCCTGGCCGACGACGGCCTGCGCCGCCGCCTGGCCGCCGCCGGCCGCGAGCGCGTGCTCGCCCGCTTCACCTGGGAGGCGGCCGCCCGCGGCACCGCCGAACGCTACCGGGCGGCGATCGCCGCGCAGGGAGCGGCGGCCAGGACCCGCTGACCGGCCGACCGGCCCGCCCACCAGCCCGCCGACCGACGACCGCCGACCGACGACCGCCCGGGCCCGTCCCCCCATCCCGCCCGGCACCGCCCCTCGACCCCTCGGACGAAAGCAGACCCCCGTGCTGACCGTGGACTTCTCCCGCTTTCCGCTCGCCCCCGGCGACCGGGTCCTCGACCTCGGCTGCGGCGCCGGCCGGCACGCCTTCGAGTGCTACCGCCGCGGCGCCAACGTCGTCGCCCTGGACCGCAACGGCGAGGAGATCCGCGAGGTCGCCAAGTGGTTCGCCGCCATGGCCGAGGCGGGCGAGGCCCCGGCCGGCGCCACCGCCACCGCGATCGAGGGCGACGCGCTCGCCCTGCCCTTCCCCGACAACAGCTTCGACCGCGTGATCATCTCCGAGGTCATGGAGCACATCCCCGACGACACCGGCGTGCTCGCCGAGATGTTCCGCGTCCTGCGGCCCGGCGGCCTCATCGCCGTCACCGTGCCGCGCTGGCTGCCCGAGAAGATCTGCTGGATGCTCTCCGACGAGTACCACGAGGTCGAGGGCGGCCACATCCGCATCTACCGCGGCGACGAACTGCTGGGCAAGATGCGCCGGGCCGGCCTGCGGCCCTACGGCACCCACCACGCCCACGGTCTGCACTCGCCCTACTGGTGGATCAAGTGCGCGGTCGGCGTCGACAACGACAAGGCGCTGCCGGTGAAGGCCTACCACAAGCTCCTGGTGTGGGACATCATGAAGCGCCCGCTGGCCACCCGCGTCGCCGAGCAGGTCCTCAACCCCCTCATCGGCAAGAGCTTCGTCGCCTACGCCACCAAGCCGCACCTGCCCGCGAACACCGCCGCGCCCGCCGCCGCGGCACCGGTCGGCGGAGCCGCCGAATGACCTCCCCCGGACGCACCGAGCGCCTCGTCCTCCCCGGCGTCCTCACCGCCGAGCAGGCCGCCGCCACAGTGCGCGGCATCCTCGCCGTCCAGCGGCCCGACGGGGCCGTCCCCTGGTTCACCGGCGGGCACCTCGACCCGTGGGACCACACCGAGGCCGCCATGGCCCTGGACGCCGCGGGCGAGCACGAGCGCGCCGAGGCCGCCTACGACTGGCTCGCCTCCCGCCAGAACCCCGACGGCTCCTGGTACGCCGCCTACGGCTACGGACCCGGCGAGGACGGCCGCCCCGCCGAGGGCGAACCCACCGACCGCGGACGCGAGACCAACTTCTGCGCCTACATCGCCGTCGGCGTGTGGCACCACTACCTGTCCACCGGCGACGAGGCGTTCCTCGACCGCATGTGGCCGTGCCTGTACGCCGCCGTGGAGTTCGTCCTCTCCCTCCAGCTGCCCGACGGCACCGTCGGCTGGAAGCTCGACGACGGCGACACCCCCGACCGGGCCCCGCGGGAGGCCCTGCTCACCGGCTGCTCCAGCATCTACCACGCCCTGCGCTGCGCCCTGGCCGTGGCCGAACAGCGCGAGGACCCCCAGCCCGACTGGGAACTGGCCGCCGGCCGCCTCGGCCACGCCGTCGCCCGCCACCCCGAGCGGTTCCTCGACAAGGACCGCTACTCCATGGACTGGTACTACCCGGTCCTGGGCACCGCGCTGCGCGGACCGGCCGCGCAGCAGCGAATCGCCGACCACTGGGACCGCTTCGTCGTCGACGGCCTCGGCGTCCGCTGCGTCGACGACCACCCCTGGGTCACCGGCGGGGAGAGCGCCGAACTCGCCCTCGCCCTCTGGGCGATCGGCGAGTCCGAGCGCGCCGTGCAGATACTGCGGTGGATCCAGCACCTGCGCGCCGAGGACGGCATGTACTGGACCGGGTACGTCTTCGCGGACGAGGCGATCTGGCCCGAGGAGCGCACCAGCTGGACCGCCGGCTCCGTCCTGCTCGCCGTCGCCGCGATCGGCGGCGACGAGGCGACCACCGCCGTCTTCGGCGGGGAACGGCTGCCCGCCGGCCTGGCACCCGCCGAGGACGACTGCGACTGCCTCCCCGGAGCCTGACACCGCCCCGGAGGCCCGTCCCGGAGGCCCCGGACAGCACTGCGCCCCACCGGTCCGTGACCGGTGGGGCGCAGTGCTGTGCCCGGCGGGATCGGCCCCGGGACGGGGCCGCCCTCAGCCGCGCTGGATGCCGGTGGTGTCCTGCAGCACGCCGCGGCGGCCGTCCTGGGTCTGCGCGACCAGCGACTGCCCGCGCTGGTCCACCGCCAGGTACCAGACGCCCGGCGTCAGTTCGGCCACCGGCGAGGGCGAGCCGTCCTCGCCGTACAGCGGGCGGTTGACCGGGACGGCGAACCAGAACGGGGCGAACTCCGGCGCGTGGCCCGGCGACCCGGCCTCCGGGTGCCCGCCCTGCGACGGGACGCCCTGCTGCGGGCCCCCCTGCTGGTGACCGCCCGGCTGCCGGCCGCCGTACGCCGCCGGGCCACCCGTCCCCGGGTAGCCGTAGCCGCCGGCGGCCTGGCCCACGCCCGCGGCCGGGTGCGGCTGCGCCTGCGGCCGGGGGGCGGGCAGGAGCGCGGCGCGCAGGGCCGGGACCTTGCCGCCCGCCACGGCCAGCCCCGCCAGCACCATGGCGAACACCGCGGTCAGGAAGGCGCCGTAGCCCAGGGCCGTCTTCTCGTTCAGCGTCTCGAAGGGGCTGACCACCCCCTCGGGAAGCTGCGCGGCGGCCTCCTGGGCGTCGGGCTCGTACCACAGCTCGGAGAAGAGCGACCACAGCGCCGACCAGGCGGCGAACACGCTCAACGCCACGCCCCACTGGCCGAGTTCGAGCCCCAGTACCTTGCGGCCGGCCGGCAGGAAGCGAGCCGCGACGACCAGCGCGGCGGCGAGCAGGCCGAGCAGGTGCACCGACGGCAGCACCGGGAACACCGCGGTGCTCCAGGCGCTGACGGTGCAGTCCTCCTTGGCGCTGTCGCACTCGTCGAAGCTGAAGAACGGCAGGAAGGAGGTGATCAGCAGCAGCACCGCTGCGCCGATCACCGCGCCGTCTCCTCGGGTGAGGGAGCGGATGTTCAAGGGAGGTCCTTCGGGATGACGTGCCGGGCGCGGGACTTCTGAGCGGGGCACCATCCTAAGGGGACGCCGGACGGACCGTGGTCCGGGTTTGACCATGAGTGCACGGCCGGCCCTCCGAGGGCCGTACGCGGCCCCGGGCGGTCGCGGCCGGTCTCAGGAGCGGCCGTGTCAGGAGAGGAAGTCCGTGACGCCGTCGGCGATGCCGCGGGCCGCGTCCTGACGCCAGGCGGGATCCTTCAGCAGGGCCGCGTCGCGCGCGTCGCGCATGTTGCCGCACTCGACGAACACCTTGGGCACCGTGGACAGGTTGAGCCCGCCCAGGTCCCGGCGCACCGTCAGCCCGGTCCCCTCGCCCAGGTAGTTGGAGACCGGGCTGCCGGTGGACCGGGCGAAGTTCTCCTTCACCGACTCGCCCAGGCGCCGGGACGGGCCGGTGATCGCGGTGGTGTCGGCGCCGCCGGCCCGCACCTTCGCGGGGAGGATGACGTGGAACCCGCGGTTGCCGGAGCCCGATCCGTCCGCGTGCACCGACACCACCGCGTCCGCGTCCGCCTTGTTGCCGATCCGCGCCCGCTCGTCGATGCACGGCCCCCAGGGGCGGTCGCCGTCCTGGGTCAGCCGCACCGTCGCGCCCTGCCGCTCCAGCAGTTCGCGGGCGCGGCGGGAGACGTCCAGGGTGAACGCCGCCTCCGCGTAGCCGTCGTCGGTCGAGGTGCCCGTGGTGTCGCACTCCTTGCGGTGGGTGCCGACGTCCACCGTTCGGTTGATCTCGGAGGTGTGGCGGAAGTTGCCTGGGTTGTGGCCGGGGTCGAGGACGACGACCCGGCCGGCCAGCGGCAGGGTCTTCGCGTGCGGGCCTTTCCCCCCGCCCTTGCCGTCCCCGCTCTTGCCGTCCCCGCCCTTGCCGTCCCCGCTCTCAGGGGCGGAACCGGCCGGGGAGGCCGCCGACGGGGCCGGGCCGGGGGATGGGGGCCCGTTCCCGGCCCACACCAGCCAGCCCGCGAAGACCGCCGGGACCAGTACGCACACGGCGATCACCGCGGACCTGCCGGCTCCCCTCCGGGGTTCCTCAGAAGGCATCCGCGGACCTCTTCTCGAGGCCGTGCTCGGCCGCTGTCGCGTTCCACTGCTCCACGAACGTCTCCTTGGCCGCCGACGCCTTGCCGCTGCTGGTCACGCCCCGACGATAGTCCGCGTCCTGCGGGGCGGTCCCGGAGGCGCACGCGCCGCCGGCCGCCGTGTCCGCCCAGTCGGCGAACGCCCGGTCGGCGGCGGCCGAGTGTCGCCAGGCGCTGAGCAGCACCGAGACGGCGTCCCGCCCGCCCTCCAGTGCCGAGACGTCCAGGCGGCGGAGCCGCGCTACCAGGTCGTCCCGGTGCTCGGCGGCCTCGTCGAGGTCGTCGCGGGCCGAGGCCAAGGAGGAGGCGGAGCCGCAGGCGGAGACGGTGCCGACCGCGTCGATCACCTTCTGCCGGTCCTCGGAACTCTCCTCCAGGAGGGCGTCGAGCGCGGCCGCCTGGCCCGCGGCGTCCCGCGGGCCGCTCGGGGAGGGAGAGGGTGAGGGCGAGGCGGACGGTCCGGGCCCCGCCGTCCCGCCGCCGGGGGCGGTGACGGTGCCGCCCGGCTCGGTCGGGTCCGCCGTGGGGGAGGCCGCAACCCCGCCCCCGTCGTCCTCGGAGACCAGGGCCACGACGCCGACGCCGAGCGCCGCGCACAGCAGCGCGGCCCCCGCGAGCAGTGCCCACCGGCGCGGCCCGCCCCGCCCGGGGGGCGCCGCGTCCGGCACGGGAACCCCGGGCCCGCCGTGCGCGGCCCCGGCCGGTCCCGGCTGCCCGTGGGGGAACTGCTGCCCGTAGGGGGACTGCTGGCCGGGGAGGAGGGGCTGCCCGTGAGGGGTTCCCGGCCGGCCGTACGGCGGCGGTGGTGCGGTGTACGGCGGCGGGGTCGGGGTGACCTGCGGTGGCATCGGCGGCATCGGAGGCCGCTCCTGCGGAGGGACGGTCCGCGGCGGCCCCGTCCGGTCGCCGTCCCCGGGGCCCGTGCCGCCGTCCCCGGGGCCCGTGCCGCCGCCGTCGCTCCTGCCGCTGTCGTGCGTGCCGCCGTGGGTGCCGTCGTGCGGGGGCAGTTGCCGGGACGGGAACGGCCGGTCGGCCGTTCCGTCCGGTGGGCCCGCGGGCCGAACCCATCCGCCCGCGCCCCCGTCGGCCGTCGGGTCCCACACCGCCCGTGCGCCGTTGTTCCAGCCCGTCATGACCCCGCCCCTGTCCGCCCGCTCCGTTCCGCCAACCGCAGGGGAACGATTCTCACCCGGCGGGACGGCCGGGCTCCAGCGGATGCGGCAACAGTCGCGTCACGGGGTCAGATGCCGGTGCCGGTGCGGCGCAGCACCCGCAGGGAGCGGGTCGCCGAGACCTCGGTGAAGGCGCCGGAGTCCAGGGCCCGGCGGTAGATGCGGTACGGCGCCTGCCCGCCGTCGGCGGGGTCGGGGAAGACGTCGTGGACGACGAGCAGGCCGCCCTCGGCGACGTGCGGGGCCCAGCCCTCGTAGTCGGCCGTCGCGTGCTCGTCGGTGTGCCCGCCGTCTATGAAGACCAGGCCCACCGGGCGGTTCCACAGGGCGGCCGCCTGCGGGGAGCGTCCGACCAGCGCCACCACGTGGTTCTCCAGGCCTGCCGCGTGCAGGGTCCGGCGGAAGGTCGGCAGCGTGTCCATCAGGCCGACCTCGGGGTCGACCAGCCCGGCGTCGTGGTACTCCCAGCCGGGCTGCTGCTCCTCGGAGCCGCGGTGGTGGTCGACGGTGACGGCCACCGTCCCGGCCTCCCGCGCGGCGGCGGCCAGCAGGATCGTGGACCGGCCGCAGTAGGTTCCGACCTCCAGCAGCGGCAGCCCGGTGCGGGCGGCCTCGGAGGCCGCGGCGTACAGGGCAAAGCCCTCGTCCACCGGCATGAAGCCCTTCGCCGCCTCGAACGACGCGAGCACGCCGTCGTCCGGGCGCCCGGCGGCGCGGTCCTCGGTGCGGTCGGCGGTGGTACGGGCGGCCTGTGCCATGTCCTGCCCTGCTCTTTCGTGCGCGCGGATCGACGGTGCACATCGTGCCTCACCCCCGCTCCCGGCGAACCGCTGGCCCCGCCCCGGCCCCGGAGCACACGCCGCAGCCGGGGCAGGCGCCGGAGCCGGGACCGGGACGTGGCCCGGGGCACGGCCGGACCTTCCGGCCCGGCCGCGTGCTCAGTCTTCCTGCGGGACGGAGGCGGCGCGGCGGTGCCGGCCGCTCGCCCCTCCCTCCGCGTCGCGGGGGGAGGCGGGTCCCCGGTGCCTGCCGTGGCCGGCTCCGGGAGCGGCCGCATCAGGGGCACGGTCCTCGGCGGTGTCGGGTCGGGCGTCGGACATGCGTGTCTCTCCGTCGGGTCGTTTCGGTTCCGGGAAATTCGGGGCCGCGGGTCTTCCGGTCCGGAGTGCGCGACCGTCCCGCTGCGACCGCGGACAGGCGCGTCGACCGGCTGCGTGACGACCCGTGGGGCCCGGCTGTCCGGTCCCCCGCCCCACAGGGTTCACGACCGCACGGGCCCCGCCGGTTCCACCCGCCGTCCCGCCCGTCCGCGCCGGTTCAGGCGGACAGGCCGCCGGCCGCGGGCCCGGGTCCGGCGGCCCCGGCCGTGGCCGCCGTTGCGGGCAGGGGGATGCGGACGGCTTCCCAGCGGCCCGGCCGGGGCCCGCCGTCCGCCGTCCCGTTCCGGACCGGAGCGGGACGGGACGGGAAAGCCGGGCCCGGGCCCGGGAGGGGACGTTCCTGCGCCGTCCCGCGGGCGCCCGGTCCGCGGCGGCCGTCCGGCCCTCGGCGGGCGGCGGCCGCGGCGGCGGTGAACAACGCCACCGCTCCGGTGTCGGCGCCCCGTCCGGCCCTCGGCGCCTCCCGGCGCACCTGCGCCCGTCCCGCGCCGCCGACCGTCGGTGCGGGCGCGGCGGGGGTGGCCGGACCGACAGGTGCGGCGGGTGCGGCGGGTGCGGCCGGACCTGTGGCCGCCGACGGGGTGCCGGGGACGGCCGTGCCGCCGGGGGCGGGCGGGTCCGCGGGAACGGCCACTCCGCAGCCGCCTTCCGCCTCGAAGAACGGCAGGCACAGGCCGTGCGGGGTCCAGCGCCCCGCACCCGCCAACCAGCCCCGCGGGGCGGGGAGCTGCCGCAGGCGCCGCTCCGCGGGCCGCCACACCGCGAGCCCGGTGCCCTGCGGCCCGTCCACCCGCAGGGCCACCCCGGCCGCCTCCGGTGCCAGCGCCTCGCCGGGCTGCACGGCGAACGGCGTCAGCCGGACGTCGGGCGGGGCGAGGCAGTCGGGGAAGCGCACCGGCAGCCTGCTGCCGAGCACGCCCCAGCCCAGCCGGGCCGTCCCCGGTGCGTCGCTGCGCAGGACGAGCAGGCCGCTGTCGGGGTCGGCGAGCAGCAGCCGGTCGTCGCTGTCCGGGGTGAGCTGGAGCAGCGGGGTGACGGCCCCGGTGGCCAGGTCCACGACCACCGTCTTCGCGCCGCCCGTCCCCGGGCCGTCGCCGGCGTGCCGGTCGACGGCGAGCAGCCGGGCCGTGCGGTCGAGCCAGACGCCCCCGGTGCAGCGCCCGTCCACCGAGGCCACGGGGCGCGGCACACCGGCCGTCCGGCCGTCGTGGACCAGCCACACGGTCGTGCGGTCCCCGTGCCGTGCCAGGGCGAACACCAGGTCCGCCGCGGCCCCGGGGCCCTGCACGGGCGGGGGAGGGAGGAGCCGCACCTCGGTCCCGGCGAGCGAGCCGAGCGGCAGCTCGCCGGTCCGGGGGCCGGTGGGGTGGAGCAGGGCCAGGTGGTGGCGCGAGCCGTCCGGCGACGGCCGGCGGATCAGCACCCTCCCGTCGGGAAGTGCGGCCACCTCGCTGCCGGGCCCCTCGGGCCGCGCTCCGGGCAGCGGGACGGTGTACGGCTCGGGGCCGTCCAGCGTCCAGCGCTCGACGTGCGGTCCGGTGCCGTCCGGGCCGGGGGCCAGGCACGCCGCGTAGGAACCGTCCGCGGCGAACGAGAAGCCCGCCCTCCCCGCACCCCGGGCGCCCGCGCCGGACCCGGCCGCCGGGGCGGGCCCGTCCCGGCGGCCGAGGGTCTCGCCCCGGGGGAACGCAGTAGTGACGCAGGCCGTCATCTTCGGGTCACCTCCGGGCCCGAAGCTAGTTTTCGCACTCCGTGACGACCAACGCGAGACGGGTCGATTCACACGTAAGGGTGTACCGGTCCGATTTACGCAGAAGTTGTGGGCGGGGTGTGCCGACCGGAGGCCGCGGCCCCTCCTCCTCCGTCCCCGCCCGCCCGCCGGCCCGGCCGCGCCGCGATTGAGGCCGGGATCCCCCGCCGGGGTAACCTCTCACCCGTGCCCACACTGTCCGACGTCATCGCAGCCCTCGAAGTCCTGTGGCCCCCGGAGCGGGCCGAGTCGTGGGACGCGGTCGGCCTCGTCTGCGGCAACCCCGACGCCGAGGTGGGCCGGGTCCTGTTCGCGGTGGACCCGGTGCAGGAGGTCGTCGACGAGGCGGTGAGCCTGGGGGCCCAGCTCCTGGTCACCCACCACCCGCTCTACCTGAGGGGCACCACGACCGTCGCGGCGACCACCTTCAAGGGCCGCGTCGTGCACCGCCTCGTCGAGAACGGCGTGGCCCTGCACGTCGCCCACACCAACGCCGACCGCGCGGCCCCCGGCGTCTCCGACGCGCTCGCGGCCGCCGTCGGCCTGCGCGTCACCGGCCCGCTCGTCCCCGACCCCACCGACCCCGACGGCCGGCGCGGCCTGGGCCGCGTCGGCGAACTGCCCGAGCCGACGACCCTGGCCGCCTTCGCCGCCCGGGCCGCCGCCGGACTGCCCCGCACGGCCACCGGCCTGCGGGTGGCCGGCGACCCGGACGCCACGGTGCGCACCGTCGCCGTCTGCGGCGGCTCCGGCGACAGCCTCTTCGACGACGTCCGCCGCGCCGGGGTCGACGTCTACCTCACCGCCGACCTGCGCCACCACCCCGCCTCCGAGGCCCTGCAGGCGGGCCCGCCCGCCCTGGTCGACGCGGCCCACTGGGCCACCGAGTGGCCCTGGGTGGAGCAGGCCGCGGCCCAGCTGGACGACATCGCCGCCCGCAACGGCTGGGACCTGGAGACCTCCGTCTCCCGCACGGTCACCGACCCGTGGACGGCCCACACCCCGAACCCCGCCCCGGCTCCCGCCCCCGAAGACTCCTCCGCCCCCGCCCCGTCGCCGGCGGCCGGGGCGGCAGCAGCACCCCGATCCGTCCCGACCAGCAGCCCAGGAGCCCCACGCTGAACGCCTCGCCCGCCGACCAGATCCGACTGCTCGACCTGCAGGCCCTCGACTCGCGCCTGGGGCAGCTGGAGCACAAGCGCAACACCCTGCCCGAGCACGCCGAGATCGAGAGCCTGGGCAGCGACCTCACCCAGCTGCGCGACCTCCTCGTCGCCGCGCAGACCGAGGAGAGCGACACCGCCCGCGAACAGGTCAAGGCCGAGCAGGACGTGGACCAGGTGCGCCAGCGCGCGGCCCGGGACCAGAAGCGCCTGGACTCCGGCGTCGTCAACTCCCCCAAGGACCTGGAGAACCTCCAGCGCGAGATCGCCTCGCTGGCCAAGCGCCAGGGCGACCTGGAGGACGTCGTCCTGGAGGTCATGGAGCGCCGCGAGAGCGTCCAGGAGCGGGTGGCCGAGCTGACCCGCCGCCTGGAGTCGGTGCAGGCCAAGGCCGCCGAGGCCGAGGGGCGCCGCGCCGCCGCCCTGGAGGGGATCGACGCCGAGCGCGGCACGCTGGCCAAGGAGCGCGAGGTGGTCGCCGGCTCCGTCCCCGCCGACCTGCTCAAGCTCTACGAGAAGCTGCGCGACCAGCACGGCGGCGTCGGCGCCGCCCGCCTGTACCAGAAGCGCTGCGAGGGCTGCCGGCTGGAGCTGAACATCACCGAGCTGAACGAGGTGCGCGCCGCCGCCCCCGACGCCGTGGTGCGCTGCGAGAACTGCCGCCGCATCCTGGTGCGCACCCCCGACTCCGGCATCTGAGCGGCAGGACGCACCCGACCCATGTCCAACCGTTTCGTCGTCGAGGCCGACGGCGGCTCCCGGGGCAACCCGGGGCCCGCCGGCTACGGCGCGGTGGTGCGCGACGCGGCCAGTGGCGAACCGATCGCCGAGGCCGCCGAGTACATCGGCCACGCCACCAACAACGTCGCCGAGTACCGGGGGCTGATCGCCGGCCTGCGGGCGGCCCACGGGATCGACCCGCGGGCCGACGTCCTGGTCCGCATGGACTCCAAGCTGGTCGTCGAGCAGATGTCCGGCCGCTGGAGGATCAAGCACCCCGACATGCGTCCGCTCGCCGCCGAGGCCAAGGCGGTCTTCCCGCCCGGCCGGGTCACCTACGAGTGGATCCCGCGCGAGAAGAACAAGTACGCCGACCGGCTCGCCAACGAGGCGATGGACGCCGGCAAGGCCGGCCGGGTCTGGAAGTCCAAGCAGACCTTCGCCGTCCTGGGCAGCACCGCCGCCTCCGCCGCCGAGTCCGACGACCCCCTGGCCGAGGCCGCCGCGGAGACCTCCGCCGGGGCCGTGTCCGCGGCGACGGTGCCCGCGGCGGCGGTGGCGCGTCCGGCCCCCGCGGCCGAGGAGCCGCTGGCCGAGCCGCCCCCCGTCGCCGTCGGCTGGGCCCCCGACCTGGGCACCCCGACCACCTTCGTCCTGATGCGCCACGGCGAGACCGCCCTCACCCCCGAGAAGCGGTTCTCCGGCAGCGGCGGCAGCGACCCCGACCTGTCCGACAAGGGCCGCTGGCAGGCGGAGCGCACCGCCGCCGCCCTCGCCGCGCGCGGCACCGTCCAGGCCGTCGTCAGCTCCCCGCTGGCCCGCTGCCGGCAGACCGCGCAGACGGTCGCCGACCGGCTCGGGCTCGAGGTGCGGATCGAGGACGGGCTCCGGGAGACCGACTTCGGCGCCTGGGAGGGCCTGACGTTCGCCGAGGTCAAGGACAAGTACCCGGCGGACCTGGAGGCCTGGCTCGCCTCGTCGAAGGCCGCGCCGACCGGCGGGGAGAGCTTCGCCTCCGTCGCCCGCCGGGTCTCGGTGGCCAGGGACAAGCTGCTCGCCCGCCACAGCGGCCGCACCGTCCTGCTGGTCACCCACGTCACCCCGGTCAAGACCCTGGTCCGGCTCGCGCTCGGCGCACCGCCCGAGTCGCTGTTCCGCATGGAACTGTCCGCGGCCTCGGTCTCCGCCGTCCAGTACTACGCGGACGGCAACGCCTCCCTGCGCCTGCTCAACGACACCTCGCACCTGAGGCAGCCCGGAGCCTGACGCCCGGCCGCGGCCCGCCCGGGCCGGCCTGCCCGGGAAGCCCCGGGCCGGGCGGACGGGGCAGGCCGAGCGGGCCGGGCAGGCCCGCGGGGGTCCGGGGCGGGCCATCAGTCCCGCAGGTGTGCCAGCACGGAGCGCACCGCGCGGTCCACGGCCCGGCGCGCCTCCTCGGTGTGGTCGATCGTCTCGAAGCCGTGCCGGCCGTTCGGCACGTCGACCACCTCGACGTCGGCTCCGCAGTCCCCGGCCGCGGCCAGGAACTCCTCGACCGTCGCCGCGATCCCGGCGTCCTCCTTGCCCACCCGGGTCAGGACGACGGGCAGCCGTCCCGCGGTGCGCACCGCGGCCACGGGGCGGAACCGGGGGTCGAAGCGGCCCCAGCCCGGCAGCGGCGCGAGGACGGGGTAGGTCGCCGCCACGCAGCGCAGCCACGGCGGGGGCGCCGCGAGCCAGTCCGCCGACAGCGGCCCGCCGCCGGAGAAGAACCACAACGCGACGCGCTCCCCGTCCACGCGCGGGTCGGCCCGCACCAGTTCGACCGCCTCGGCGACGTCCCCGGCGGCCTGCCCGTAGTCGGCGACGTCGTGCAGCCGGTGGTCGAGCGTCACGCCGACCGCCCCCAGCCCCGCCGCGTACTGTGCGTAGCCGACGAGAGTCGGCCAGTCCCGCGGCGTCGGACGGGCCTCGGCGGGGACCGGGCCGCCGTGGACGAACACCACCGCCGGCCGGGGCCCGTCGGCGTCGGGCAGGTGGAGGTCGACCCGCCCCGTCCGCTCGCGGGGCCGCTCCGGCACGTCCAGGAGGAACGGCCTCAGGTGCGCGGGCCGCCGGTCCGCCGGCGCGGCCGGCACGTGCCCCTCCCCGGCGGCGGCCCGGATCAGCACCTCGGCCAGCTCGTCGGGGCGGGAGAGCATCGGCCAGTGGCCGGTGGCGAGTTCGAAGAAGGTCACCCCGGGGCGGGTGAGCTCCAGGAAGCGCGGGTCGCCGAACCCCACCAGGGCCTCGACCATGGCGATGCTCGCCCCGTTGGCGGTGCACAGGACGCCGGTCGTCGGTATCCCGGCGGCCGCCCCCGTCAGCCGGAGCGGCTGGACGAGCGTGCCCAGCGGCTGCGGCGCGGCGAGGCGGGCCAGCCGGTCCAGGGCCTCCGCCGGGACACCGTCGGTGCTGCCCGTACGCGCCCACTCGCCGGGCGCCGGCGGCGCGACCCACGGGCCGTCCCCGGCCGGCCCGGCTCCGGCGGACCCGTCCCCGGCCGGCCCGTCCTGCTGCTGCAGCAACCGGTCGCGGAGCGCCTGGTCGGGCACCGACACGAGGGCCGGGTCTCCGTCCCCGGGCACGGCCACGTCCAGGCAGACGATGCGGGCGATGCGCTGCGGGCGCCGGTCGGCGGCGCCGAACACCGGGTGGATGCCGTAGTCGTGACCGACCATCACGATCTCCGGGTCGTCCACGCCGTCGATCAGCCGCACCAGGTCCGCCACGTGCGTCTCCAGGTCCGTGCCCGGTTCCGCCGGATTCCGCCCGTCCCCCATGCCGGTGAGCGTCACCGGGTGCGCCCCGGCCCCCGAGGCCCGCAGCCGGGAAGCCACCTCCTCCCACGCCCAGCCGCCGGTGAAGGTGCCCGGCACCAGGATGAACGCCGTCATGAACGTCTCCTCGCACGTCTCGGTCCGCGGCTCCGGCCCCACCGGCCGTCCGCGCTCACCGGTACGGTAGGAACTCCCCCTGAGGGAGGTTCAAGGAGTGTTCCCGTCCCCCGACGGCCTGTGGAGCATCGGAGAGCTCGCCGAGCACGCGGGCGTCACCGTCAAGGCCGTCCGCTTCTACTCCGACCGCGGCCTGCTGCCCGAAGCGGCCCGCAGCGCGGGGGGCCACCGCCGCTACGGCCCCGAGGCCCTCGACCGGCTCCGCCTGATCCGCTCGCTGCGCACCCTCGACCTGCCGGTCCCGGAAGTGGGCCGGGTCCTCGACGGGGACGACGTGAGGGAGGACGCGCTGGAGGACGCCGTCGCGGGGAAGCTGAAGGAGCTCGGCTCGCAACTGGCCGCCCTCCGCTGGCGGGAGGCCGCCCTCCGACTGATCCAGGACTGCACCCCCGAGGAACGCGCCGACCGGCTGCGCCTGGTCGGCGCCGTGACCGTGCCGCCCAGCACGGCCGCGCTGGCGCGCTTCTGGAAGAACTGGCTGCCCCCGAGGCTCCCGGCCCGGCTGACCTCCGTGCTCATCGAGCATTCGGTCCCGCAGCCCCCCGCCGAGCCGACCCCCGCCCAGGTGCTGGCCTTCGCCCGGCTGCACGCCTTCGTCTCCGGCCCCTGCCCCGGGACCGGCCGCGGCCAACCCGCGGTCCACCGGTCCGACACGGGCTACCGTCCGGCCGTGCTCTACGACGGCCTCCGCGAGGCCCACGAGCTGGCGTCGGCGGAGATGCGGGCGCAGCGGCCGCCGCGTCCGGGCGGGGCACTGGACTGCTTCGTCGCCGCCTACGCCCGCTCGCGCGGCACGCAGGACACCGCGGCCTTCCGCCGCCTGCTCGGCGAGCAGCTCGCCGCGGACCCGCGGATCGACCACTACTGGCAGCTCGTCGCCGAACTGGTCTCTCCCGCGTCCGGCCCGCCGGAACCGACGCTCGGCGCCACCCATGAATGGCTCCGCGCGGCCCTGGACGCACAGGTCGCCCGGACGGCCGCCTGAGGCCGCGTCCCGCATCCCGCGCGGCCTGCGGCCCCTCAGCCCCCTCAGCCCCCGCGACCTCCGGCTTCCCGGTTCGCCCGCCCCCGTTCCCGGAGCGGTTGATCGACAGGAGGCGACTGCGGGCCCGTGTCAGACTGCGGGAGGGGGCACCCGCACCTCGGTGGAGGCGACATGCATGCCGATGCACCGGATCCCCGGCCCTGGCCGCCCCTGCCCGTCGCGCAGTGGCAGGCCACCCGCGACACCCTGCACCTGTGGACGCAGGTCGTCGGCAAGGTGCGCCTCGCCAGGACGCCGCTGTCCAACCACTGGTGGAACAGCACCCTCTACGTGACCGCCCGCGGCCTCACCACGTCACTCGTCCCGTACGCCCCGGGCCGCGGCTTCCAGATGGACTTCGACTTCCTGGACCACCGGCTCGTCACCCTGACCACGGCCGGCGACACGCGCTCCGTCGACCTCGCCCCCCGCCCGGTCGCCGACTTCTACTCCGACGTCGTGCACTGCCTGGACGACCTCGGCCTCCCGACACGGATCTGGCCCGTCCCGGTCGAGATCGAGGGCGCGATCCCCTTCCCCGACGACCGCGTGCACGCGTCGTACGACGCCGCGCAGGCGCAGCGGTTCTGGCGCGTCCTGGTGGAGGCGGACCGGGTGTTCTCGCAGTTCCGGGGGCGCTTCGTCGGCAAGGTGAGCCCGGTCCACTTCTTCTGGGGCGCCCTGGACCTGGCGGTGACCCGCTTCTCCGGCCGCCCCGCACCGCCCTACCCCGGCAGCGCCCCGAACTGCGGGCCCCACGTCATGCGGGAGGCGTACTCCCACGAGGTGAGCAGCGCCGGGTACTGGCCCGGAGGGGAGGACGAGGGCGTCTTCTACTCCTACGCCTACCCCGAGCCGGACGGCTTCCGCGAGTTCCCGGTCGCCCCGGCCGGGGCGTACTACAACGAGGAGCTCGGCGAGTTCGTGCTGCCCTACCGGGAGGTGCGGACCGCGGAGGACCCGGACGGCACCCTGCTGGAGTTCCTGCAGAGCACCTACGAGGCCGCGGCCGCCCTCGCCCACTGGGACCGGGCCGCCCTGGAGCACGCCGGTGCCTGACGGCGCCGGTGCGGAAGGCCCCGCCGCGGCGTCCGGGGCACGCGTGCGACGGCGGTCGGCGGGTCAGTGCACGTCCGTCACCAGCACGTCCACCTGCCAGGGACGGCCCGCCCGCTGCGGCGCGGAGGCCTCCACCCGGTAGCCCAGGCCCTCCAGCGTCTCCACCAGCTCCTGCGGGCCGGCCGGCTCGGCGCCCGACACCAGCAGGTCGCGGGTCAGCCGTCCCTTGGTCGCCTTGTTGAAGTGGCTGACCACCGACCGCTTCTCCACCCCGTCGACCACCTTCACCTGCAGCACCCGCACTGCCGCCGTGCGCCCGGCGACCTCGCCCCCGGGCTTCCACGCGGCCGCGTACGCGGCCGAGCGCAGGTCCAGCACCAGGCCGCTCCCCGCCGCCTCCGGCATCACAGAATCCATCGGCCCGCGCCAGAACGCGCCCAGTGCCCCCGTCCCCGGGAGCTTCACGCCCATCGGGCACCGGTAGGACGGGACCTCGTCCGTCACCCGCAGCGCCCCCCACAGCCCGGAGAAGACCAGCAGCGACCGCGCCGCCCGCTCCGCGGCCGCGCCGTCCAGCGACCCCAGGCCGAGCGCGTCGTACAGCACGCCGGTGTACAGCCGACCGGCCGGCACGGTCGGGGCCCCGCGCAGTCCGGCGTTCTTGGCGACCTCGCCGCGCAGCCCCTCGCTCAGCCCCAGCACCTCCCGGGCCTTGTCCCCGTCGCCCGAGCACAGGCCGACCAGCTCCTCCAGCACCGTGGACCGCGCCTCGTTCAGCCCGGGCAGCGACAGTCCCTCCAGCCCCGGGGACAGGGCCGGGCCGGCCCCTCCGGAGGCCTTCCCCTCGGACGGCGGAAGCAGGACGAGCACGGCGGATCTCCTCGGGCGGTGGGCGACGGTGCGGCGCGCGGGGCGCCGACCGGCAAGGATAGGCCGCCCCGCGGCAGGTCCCGCAGCGTGCCCCGGCCCGTCCCCCGCGGCCGCATTTCCTGTCGACGTCCGTCGCCGTGTGCCACGATCGAGTGGAACGATCTCCTTTCCCGAACCGCGACCGTCCCCGGTCCGACAACGGCCCCGACCACAGGGAGGGGCGTGAGGATGAGCGCCATGGCACACGAGCCGCTCACGCGGGAGGACGTCCTGCTGGAGGGCTTCCTGGCCCTGGACACCTCCGGGCTCGGCTGACTCGGCGGCGGTCCGCCGGGGTGGTCCGACAGGGCGGTCCGGCGGGGCGCCCGGCGGGTGATCCGCCGCCCCTCCCGGCGGGTAGCATGGGCGGCACGGCGGACGAGCCGGCCGGGCGGCCGCGTCGGGGTCTTCGGGCCCCGCCGAGGAACGTCCGGGCTCCACAGGGCAGGGTGGTGGGTAACGCCCACCCGGGGTGACCCGCGGGACAGTGCCACAGAAAACAGACCGCCGGGGGCCTCGGCCCCCGGTAAGGGTGAAACGGTGGTGTAAGAGACCACCAGTGCCCAGGGTGACCTGGGCAGCTAGGTAAACCCCACCCGGAGCAAGGTCAAGAGGAGCGCCGCGAGGTGCTCTGCGCGGACGTTCGAGGGCTGCCCGCCCGAGTCCGCGGGTAGACCGCACGAGGCTGTCGGCAACGGCAGCCCTAGATGGATGGCCGTCTCCCGACGGGCCGCGAGGCCCGCCGGTGACAGAACCCGGCGTACAGGCCGACTCGTCCGCCGCCGCGCTTCGCCCCCTCCCGCCCGTCCCGCGGACCGGCGGGTGGGGGCTTTCTCCTGCTCCCGCTCCCCGCCCGCGCCGCCGGGAGGGGTGTTCCGCCGGGAATCCCCGCCCGAATTCGCACGTATTGACGACACCGCAGAGGATGACGGGGTGTCACGGGTGGGTATGAAACGTGTGGGGCGGGGGTGACACCGGAACGGACGAGCCGGAGGGCGGTTCCATGGTGCAGCGTGCCCTTGTGGCGTTGGTGGCGGCCGCCGCGGCCGGGCTGGTGGTGGCCGGACTGTTCCGGACGGCCGGGGCGGACACCGCCTCCCCGGACATGTGGGTCGCCGTCTCCCTGGCCGGCCTGGTGGCGGCCACGGCGACGGTCGTGGGGCACTCGATGTCCCACGAGGCGGTGAAGCTGGTGACCGACAGCTGGCAGCGCGCCTACTACCACCAGTCCTCCGCGGACACCCACATCGGAGACCGGCGCCGGCCCTTCAGCCGCATGGCGCTGCTGGGCGGATGGCTGGTCACCCAGGGCCGCGACGACCCCTGCCTGCACCTGCAGGTGCGGGACGTCTACGACGCCCGCCGCCGGCTGCGGATGCTGGAGCTGTGGCACGTGCTGTGCCTGGCCGCCGTGGCCTGCATCGCGTACGTCGTGGCCCACCGTGCGACGTGGAACCTGCTCGACCGCGTCACGCGGGACGGCTGGGGGCCGTCGGACACGGTCCTGCTGATCACCGCGGTCAGCGCCCTGGCCGTCGGGGTCGTGACGGTCGTCGTGGCGATCGTCAAGACCCTGGGGGTGATCACCCACGCGCGCGCGGACATGATCCGTGCGCGGGCGGGGCTGCTGCCGCCGGAGGGCGCGGTGGCCGTGGAGTCCGCCGAGGAGCCGGTGATGCCGCGGTGACGCGGCGACGCGGCGGCCTGCCGGTGCAGTGGCGGCCTTCCGGTGACGTGGTGGTGCGCCGGGGCCCCGGCGTGGCCCGGAGGCGGTCAGACGGCAGCCGCCGCGGCGGTCCCGGCCGCGTCCCTGCCCCCGTCCGTGTCCCTGTCCGCGTCCGCGTTCCCGTTCTCGTCCTCGGCCTGTTCGAACTGGGTGCGGTACAACTCCTCGTAGCGGCCGCCCGCGGCGAGGAGCTCGGTGTGGGTGCCGCGTTCGACGATCCGGCCGTCCTCGACGACGAGGATGAGGTCGGCCGCCCGCACGGTGGAGAGCCGGTGGGCGATCACCACCGCGGTCCGCCCGTCCAGGGCCTCGGCCAGCGCCTCCTGCACCGCCGCCTCCGAGGTGGAGTCCAGGTGCGCGGTAGCCTCGTCGAGGATCACCACCCGGGGGCGGGCGAGCAGCAGGCGGGCGATGGTCAGCCGCTGGCGCTCGCCGCCGGAGAGCCGGTAGCCGCGTTCGCCCACCACGGTGTCCAGCCCGTCCGGCAGGGAGGCGATCAGCTCGTCGAGCCGGGCGCGGCGCAGCACCTCCCACAGCTCCTCCTCGCCGGCCTCGGGGCGGGCGAGGAGGAGGTTGGCGCGGATGGTGTCGTGGAAGAGGTGGCCGTCCTGGGTGACCATGCCCAGGGTCTGCCGGAGCGACTCGGCGGACAGGTCGCGCACGTCCGTCCCCGACAGCCGCACGGCGCCGGCGTCGGCGTCGTAGAGCCGGGGGAGCAGCTGGGCGATCGTGGACTTGCCGGCGCCGGAGGAGCCCACCAGCGCGACCATCTGCCCCGGCTCCGCGCGGAAGGACACGTCGTGCAGGACCTCGGTGCCGCCGCGGGTGTCGAGGACGGCGACCTCCTCGAGGGAGGCGAGGGAGACCTTGTCGGCCGACGGGTAGGCGAAGCGGACGCCGTCGAACTCCACGGACACCGGGCCGTCGGGCACCTTCCGGGCGTCCGGCTTCTCGGTGATCAGCGGCTTCAGGTCGAGCACCTCGAAGACCCGCTCGAAGCTGACCAGCGCGCTCATCACCTCCAGCCGGGCCCCGGCCAGGGAGGTCAGCGGGGCGTACAGGCGGGTGAGCAGCAGGGCGAGGGCGACGACGGCGCCCGGCTCCAGGCTGCCGCGCAGCGCGTAGAAGCCGCCGAGGCCGTAGACGAGGGCCAGGGCCAGGGCGGACACCAGGGTCAGGGAGGTGATGAAGACCGTCTGCACCATGGCGGTGCGCACGCCGATGTCCCGCACCCGCCTCGCCCGGGCGGCGAACTCCGCGGACTCCTCGGAGGGCCGGCCGAAGAGCTTGACCAGGGTCGCGCCGGGGGCGGAGAACCGCTCGGTCATCTGGGTGCTCATGGTGGCGTTGTGGTTCGCGGCCTCGCGCCTCAGCTGCGCCAGCCGTCCGCCCATCCGGCGGGCGGGCAGCACGAACACCGGCAGCAGGACCAGTGCGAGCAGGGTGATCTGCCAGGAGATCCCGAGCATCACGACCAGGGTGAGCGTGAGGGTGACGAGGTTGCCGACCACGCCGGAGAGGGTGTCGCTGAACGCCCGTTGGGCGCCGATCACGTCGTTGTTCAGCCGGCTGACCAGCGCGCCGGTGCGGGTGCGGGTGAAGAAGGCGACGGGCATGCGCTGCACGTGGTCGTAGACCGCGGTGCGCAGGTCCAGGATCAGGCCCTCGCCGATGCTCGCCGACAGCCAGCGGACCACGAGCCCCAGTCCGGCCTCGGCCACCGCGATGGCGGCGATCAGCAGGGCGAGGCGGACGACCGTGCCCGGTTCGGCCCCGGAGACGATCGAGTCGACCACCCGGCCGGCCAGGACCGGCGTGGCCACCGCCAGCAGTGCGCCGCCGGCGCTCAGCAGGAGGAACCGGATCAGGCGGGCCCGGTGCGGGCGGGCGAAGGCGCCGATGCGCCGCAGGGTCGCCCGGGAGAAGGGCCGCCGGTCCTCCTGCGCGTGCATGGTGCGGTAGAGGGAGTGCCAGGCGACGGACTCCATGCTCATCGGGTACCTCCGTGGTCTCGCGACCGGTCGTGGCGCGGCGCGTGCGGCACCGGACCGGACAGTACCGGCCGGGTGTGACACCGGGAACGGTACGACCTCGACAAAGGTTGAGGTAAAGCCTCCCGGTCCCCGGCCCGCCGGACCCCTGCGCCGGTCCCGATCCCTGCGCCGGTCCCGGGGCCCCTGCGCCGGTCCCGGCCGCCGCCCCGGGGAGGCCCCGCCTCCCCGGGGCGGCGCCGCTCAGGCGCGGAACGGCCCGGTCACCTCGTAGGTGATGCCGCCGGAGGAGCTGCCGCTGGTGCCGCGCTGGCTGGAGAAGTACAGCCGCCTGCCGTCGGGGGAGAAGGCGGGGCCGGTGATCTCGGACCCGGACTGCCCCTCGATGCGCAGGAACGGGGCGACGACGCCGTCCGGGGTGATCACGCAGATGTCCATGGAGCCGCCGTCCTCGGCGACGAACAGGTCGCCGGAGGCGGAGCCGGTGACGTTGTCCACGCCGGTCAGAGGGGCGCTGCCGGAGGTCACCAGGGAGTCGTCGTAGGTGAGGGAGACGGTGGAGGCGGCGGCGTCGTAGGCCCACACCCGGTTGTCGCCCTTGGTGGTGAAGTAGCAGACGCCGTCCGCGTAGTAGCAGCCCTCGCCGCCGTTGAACCGCTTGGCGCCGGAGACCTGGTTGCGGGTGGCGGTGGGGGAGCCGTCCGGGTCGGGGACCGTCGCCCAGGTGACCGCGCCCGAGGTGCCGCTGCCGCCGACCATGACCTCCAGGCGGCCGGAGGACAGGTCGCCCCAGGTGGTGGGGGTGAAGCGGTAGAAGCACCCGTCGGTCTCGTCCTCGGTCAGGTAGACCACCTTGCGGACCGGGTCGCAGGCCGCTGCCTCGTGCTTGAACCGGCCCATGGCCGGGCGCTGCACGGCGGCCTTCACGCCCCACGGATCGGTCTCGTAGACGTGTCCGCGGCTGACCTCCTCGCAGGACAGCCAGGTCTTCCACGGTGTGGCGCCGCCGGCGCAGTTGGAGTTGGTGTTGGACAGGATGCGGTACGCGCCGGTGACCGATCCGGAGGAGTCGAAGCGGACCGCCCCCGCGCCGCCGGTCAGGGAGATCTCGGAGTTGGAGACGTAGATCCAGCCGGTGCCGTCGGCGAAGCAGGCGCCGCCGTCGGGGGCGTTGTGCCAGGTGTAGGAGGTGCCGGCGACCTTCTGGCCCGAACGGGCGATCACCCGGCTGGTGAAGCCGGCCGGGAGGCGGACGCCGTTGGCGTCGGCGGCGCCCAGGGCGCCGTAGGGGCCGATGCCGGGCTGGGCGGGCGCGGCGACCGCGGCACCGCGCCACAGCGATCCGCCGAACGCGGCGACACCGCCGCCGACTACTGCTCCGCGCAGGAAACTACGACGCTCCATGGTCTGCTCCGTGGGTTCGGGGAATCGGACGGGACGGCCGGAACCGTAGGGGCCGCGGGTCGACGCACCGCCAACGGCCGGTTAACGGCTCATGCGTATACGCGTACATGACAGATTGGGGTCGCGGGGTCATGATGCCGCACGGCGATGCACCGCCGCGCGGTGACGCGGCGTCGCACGGCGGCACGGGGCCGCGCGGTGACGCGGCGTCGGCCGTCCGACCGCGCCTGCCTCGGACGGCGTACCCGGATTACGGCGAATGCCCTTTCGAGGGGCGGAAATCACCGCTCCGTCGCATCGTCTTTGTGCTCACGACAGCGCGCGGCCCCCGCGGGCCGTTCGAATGCTCTGCGACCGCACAAGTCCGGGAGGGGACATGACAGACGCGCTGTCGTACCAGCACGAGACCGCCCAGGAGATGCGCACCGCGGCCCGCGTCAACCGCCGGCGGTTCCTCACCGTCACCGGCGCGGCCGCCGCACTCGCCTTCAGCACCAACCTCCCCACCGCCCACGCCGCGCAGATCCGCCCCAAGGACATCACCGAGGACCCCTTCACCCTCGGCGTCGCCTCCGGAGACCCGCTGCCCGGGGGCGTCGTGCTGTGGACGCGTCTGGCCCCCCGGCCCTTCGAGCCGGGCAACGGCATGGCGCAGGGCGACGTCACGGTCCACTGGGAGGTCGCCCGCGACGAGCGGTTCGCCCGCGTGGCCCGCCGCGGCGCGGCCACCGCCCGCTGGGAGTTCAACCACACCGTGCACATCGACGTGCAGGGCCTCGACGCCGACCGGGTCTACTGGTACCGCTTCAGGGTCGGTTCGTGGACCAGCCCCGCCGGCCGCACCCGCACCGCCCCCGCGCGGGGGGCGGCCCTCGACCGGGTGCGCTTCGGCATCGTCTCCTGCCAGGCCTACCACCAGGGCTACTACACCGCCCTGCGCCACCTCGCCGACGAGGACCTCGACGCCGTCTTCCACCTCGGCGACTACATCTACGAGTACGCCGTCAACGCCACCGGCGGGGACCGCGCCTACACCGACCGCACCCTGCCGTCCCTGTTCGACCGCGAGACGGTCACCCTCGAGGACTACCGGCTGCGCTACGCCCTCTACAAGTCCGACGAGGACCTCCGGGCCGCGCACGCCGCGTTCCCCTGGGTGGTCACCTGGGACGACCACGAGACCGAGAACAACTACGCCGGCGACACCCCCGAGAACGGCGTGCCCCGGGAGGAGTTCCTGCTCCGCCGGGCCGCCGCCTACCGCGCCTACTGGGAGAACCAGCCGCTGCGCCTCCTCCAGCGGCCGAACGGGCCGGACATGAGGCTCTACCGGCGCTTCCACTACGGCCGGCTGGCCCAGTTCGACGTCCTCGACACCCGCCAGTACCGCTCCGACCAGGCGTACGGCGACGGCTGGCAGACCCCCGGGCCCGAGTCCGAGGACCCCGCGCGCACCATGCTCGGCGAGACCCAGGAGCGCTGGCTGCTCGACGGCCTTCGCTCCTCCGGCGCCACCTGGAACGTCGTCCCCCAGCAGGTGACCTTCTCCCGGCGGCGCAACGTCCCCGGCGACGGCTACAAACTCAGCATGGACGCCTGGGACGGCTACCCCGCCGCCCGCGAACGCCTCCTGGCCGGCGCCGAGCAGGCCGGCGCGGACAACCTCGTGGTCCTCACCGGCGACGTGCACGTCAACTACGGCTTCGACATCAAGCGAGACTTCGACGACCCGTCCTCGCGCACCCTGGGCGTCGAACTGGTCGGAACCTCGGTCAGCAGCGGCCGCAACGGATCGGACCGCCCCGCGAGCTACGACAACCAGATGACGGCCAACCCGCACATGAAGTTCTTCAACGGCCGCCGCGGCTACGTCACCACCACCCTGGAGCCGCAGCGGCTGACGGCCGAGTACCGCACCGTCGACCGCGTCACCACGCCGGGCGCCCCGGTGAAGACCGCCGCCGTCTTCGTCTCCGAGGCCGGCGACCCGGGACTGAAGCCGGCCTGAACGAGGCCCGCCGCGGGCCCGGGGACACACCCGGGCCCGCAGCCGGGAGCGCGGCCGGGAGTACGACTGGGGGTGCGGCCGACGCGGGAGCGCTCCCACGAAGAGGCGTCAGCCGTCCTCGCCCGGGTAGCGCACGCCGATTCGCTCCCGGACCGCGTCCAGGGTCCGCATCACGGCGAGGGTGCCGTCCAGCGGCACCAGCGGCGACTCCGTCTCGCCCGCGCGCAGCGCCCGCATCACCTCGGCCGCCTCGAAGGCGTAGGTGTGGGCCGAGGGCGCCCCGCCGTGGTCGGCCAGGGCGAACTCCTGCGGGTCCCGCCCGGGGCGGTGCAGCACGAAGCGGTCCGGGGCGTAGAAGCCGTGCGGGAACTCGATCCGCCCGCGGGTGCCGCTCACCGTGGCCAGCGCCGGCAGGTCGGCGCCGATCGAGCAGGCCAGGGTGGCCACCGCCCCGCTGTCGTAGCCCAGCAGGATGCCGGTGTTCTCGTCCACTCCCCGCGGGGTGAGCCGCGCCCACGCCGACACCTGCGCCGGCTCGCCCAGCAGCAGGTGCGCGAAGGCCACCGGGTACACGCCCAGGTCCAGCAGCGCCCCGCCGCCCTGCGCCGGGTCGAGCAGCCGGTGCGCCGGGTCGAACGGCCCGGCCAGGCCGAAGTCCGCCTGGACGGCCCGCACCGTGCCGATCGCCCCGTCACGCACCAGTTCGGTCATCCGGCGCACCAGCGGGTTGCAGTAGGTCCACATGGCCTCCATGAGGAACAGCCCGCGCCCCCTGGCCAGGTCCACCAGCTCCCGCGCCGTGCGGGCGTTCAGGGTGAAGGGCTTCTCGCACAGCACCGCCCGCCCCGCCCTCAGGCACACCTCGGCCGCCGCCCGGTGGGCGGAGTGCGGCGAGGCCACGTAGACCACGTCCAGGTCGTCGTCGGCGGCCAGCTCCGCCCAGCTCCCGTAGGTGCGGGGGATGTCGAAGCGCTCGCCGAACCGCTTCGCCGACTCCGCACCGCGCGAGCCGACGGCGAGCACCTCGGCGTCCGGGAGCGCCGCCAGGTCGCGGGTGAACGCCGCGGCGATCCCCCCGGTGGCCAGCACGCCCCATGCGATCGTTCCACTGCCGTCCCTCATCGGTTCCCACCTGTCTCGTACCGGCGCTCCGCGGGGCCGCGGAATGGTGGGAGCATAGGGAAGGTTGTCGTGCGGGAAGAAGAGGCATCCGGAACCCCCGGGTGCCTCCTGCCGTGCCCGCCCACCGGGCACACCGAGCCCGCAGAGACCACCGCCCCGCGCCCCGGCCCCCGGCAGCCGACCACGGACCGCCGAACGCCGAACCGACGCGTGTAGCAGCCACAGACCCAGGAGTCCCGACGCCATGCCGGAACCGACGACAGTGCCCCAACCGGACAATGCCGCCGACGCGGTCTCGGGGACGGGGGCCTCCGGCCCCGCCGCGGTCCCGCCCGCAGCCGGGCCGTCCGCCCCGGGGCTGTCCACCCCGCGCCCGGCGGGGCTGCTCGTCACGCTGATCCTGGGCGGGCTGACCGCGCTGGGACCGCTGTCGATGGACATGTACCTGCCGTCGCTGCCCCAGATCTCCGAGACCCTGCACAGCCCGGTCGCCACGGTGCAGCTCACCCTCACCGCCTGCCTGCTCGGCATGGCCCTGGGCCAGCTCGTCGCCGGGCCGATGAGCGACCGCTGGGGACGCCGCCGCCCCCTCCTGACCGGCCTGGTCGTCTACGTCCTGGCCACCGCGGGCTGCGCGCTCGCCCCCACGGCGGAGATCCTGATCGGGGTCCGGCTGCTGCAGGGGCTGGCCGGCGCGGCCGGCATAGTCATCGCCCGCGCGGTGGTGCGCGACCTGTACTCGGGGCTGGAGATGGCCCGCTTCTTCTCCACCCTGATGCTGATCTCCGGCACGGCGCCCATCCTCGCCCCGGCCTTCGGCGGGCAGATCATGCACTTCGCCGACTGGCGCGGCATCTTCGCGGTCCTCGCCCTCATCGGCGTCGTGCTCGTCGTCCTCGTCGCGCGGTGGCTGCACGAAACCCTGCCGCACGAGCGGCGGCACGACGGCGGGATCGGCCAGAGCCTGCGCACCATGCGCAACCTCTTCGCCGACCGGGTCTTCTCCGGCTACCTGCTGACCGCCAGCTTCGGCTTCGCCGCGCTGTTCGCCTACGTCGCCGCCTCCTCGTTCGTGATCCAGGAGATCTACGGCGCCTCCCCGCAGACCTACAGCCTGCTGTTCGGCCTGAACTCCGTCGGCCTGATCGCGGTCGGCCAGATCAACGGGAAGATCCTGGTGGGACGGGTGCGGCTGGACCGGGCGCTGGCCTTCGGTCTGGCCGTCACGGTCGCCGCCGCGGCGGCCCTGGTGCTCATGACCTCCGGGGCGTTCGGCGCGGTGGGCCTGGTGCCGGTGGCCGCCGGGCTGTTCGTGCTGATGTCCGCGATGGGCCTGGTCATGCCCAACAGCAGCGCCCAGGCGCTGATGCGCACCCCGCACGCGGCCGGATCCGCCTCCGCGCTGCTGGGCACCTCGCAGTTCCTGGTCGGCGCGGTCGCCTCGGCGCTGGTCGGGCTCGCCGGCGAGCACACCGCCGTGCCGATGGCGGCGGTGCAACTGGCCTGCGGGGCGGTCGCGGTGCTGTCCTTCGTGGTGCTTGTGCGGCCCTGGCGCCACCACGACGCCGACGGGAACGCGACGGAAGCCGCGGCCCCCTCCCGCGCCGGGCGGAACGGCTGACGGGAACGGCACGCGCGGGAGCGGCACGCGGAACCGCCGCCCCGGCCACGGGCCGCGCCCCGACCACGGGCCGCGCCGGTCGGCCCGTGCCCGTGGCCGGGGCCGTTCAGCGGGTCCGCAGGCGCCGCTGGTTGTAGCGGTCGGCGGCTCGGTCGCCCAGCACGGTGAGGCGGTCGCGCAGGCGGGACGGCGACGCGGCCGCCGCCTCCGCGCCCTCCTCCTTGTGCGGGTCCGTGCCGCGGGGCATGACCCGCGCCGCCAGCGCGGAGACCCGGGAGACCGTGGCGGGGGCCACCCCGTGCGCCAGGGAGGCGGCCCTGGTCCACGGGGTCAGCATCAGCAGGGTGCGCCGCCGCCGCACCGCGCGGACGATCCGGGCGGCCGCGCGCTCGGCGTCCATCGACAGCAGAGGCATGGACGCCAGCGCCGAGAACCAGCCGTACTCGCGCCGCGACGGCCCGCCGAACCGGGCGTGCAGGTGGGAGCCGGTGCGCATCAGCCCGGGGAAGACCGAGGTCACGCTGACCCCCTGCGGGCCCAGTTCGGCCCGCAGCCCCTCCGAGAGCGCCCCGGCGGCGAACTTGGCGCAGGTGTAGGGCAGCAGGTGCGGCACGGGGACCCGCCCGCCGATCGAACTGATCACCGCGATCCGCCCGCCCGCCGGACTGCGGCGCAGCAGCGGCAGCGCGTGCAGCACCGGGTACAGGGCGCCGTAGAACATCGTGTCCATGGCGTCGCGGAAGTCCTCCGTGCGCTGGGCCTCCAACGGCGCGACCTGGATCACCCCGGCGTTGGCGATCATCACGTCGATCCCGCCGAACTCGCCCTCGACGCGCACCACCGCCTCGCGCACCTCGTCCTCGTCGCGCACGTCGCACGCCACCGGCAGCACCTCGACGCCCTCCGCGCGCAGCTGCCGGGCCGCCGCCTCCAGCGATCTCGGGTCGCGTCCCCACACCGACACCGAACAGCCCGCCCGGCCCAGCTCGCGCGCGATCAGCAGTCCCAGCCCGCGGGACCCGCCGGTGACCACGGCGGTCAGACCGCCCATGTCTCCCGTACCGCCCATGGCGGCCTCCTCGTGTCGGTGCCTGCCCGTGCCCGCCCGGCGCCCGCGGCCGTCCCGGGGGCACGGGGCCCGGGGCACGAGCGGCCGCGGGCGGTGCGCGGCCCTTCGCCGTGCTCCTGCCCGCGCAGAACACCGGTGCACCCGGTTTTCGCCCCGATTGCCGGGGTATGGGCTGCGGGCACAGGATGGTCCCGAGGGCAGTCCCGCCCATGAGGAGGCGTGCCATGAGCAGTGAAACGAGCAACGACGAGACGAACCTGAGCGTCTTCCGCACCCCGGACAGCAAGCTGCACACGGGGAGCGAGAACCCGATCGACCCCGAGGACCTCGTGCGCGCCTCCGGGCGCGAGCCCACCCCCGAGCGGCTCGCCCGGGCCGCCAAGCTCCTCGAGGAGGAGGGCCCGTCCGCAGTCGAGCGGTATCTGCCCTGAGGGCGTGACCGCATCCCGGGCGCCGGCCGGGACCGCCGCAGCAGCGGCCCCGGCCGGCGGTCGTCCCCGGGTCAGGACGCCCGCGAGGCGGGAGCGCCCGGACGGGCAGGCATGCGACGAACGGCGCCTGCGGCGGGTGCCGCGACCCGAGTGCGGAGGGACGACCATCACCACCACCACCGACCCCGATCCCGGCAGAGCGCCCGGCCCCCGTCGGCCCGTGCTGCGGCGGGGGAGCGCGGAGGAGGCGGGGCTCGACCCCGGCGGCCTCGCCGCGCTCGTCGACGGCCTGGCCGCCCACCTCGTCCCCGGCCCGGGGAGGCCGCGTCCGTGGTGCGCGGGGGCCGTCGTCCTGGCCGGGCGCGGCGGCACCGTCGTCCTGGAGGAGGCCCTCGGCCACGCCTTCCGCTACACCGCCTACGACGAGGCCACCGACACCGGTGTGGAGGCGCCCCCGGAGGAGTGGGTGCCGGCGACCGTCGGCACGGTCTTCGACATCGCCTCGCTGACCAAGCCGTTCACCGCGCTCGTCGCCGTCCGGCACGCGCTGCTCGGCGACCTCGGCCTCGACGACCCGGTGGCCCGGCACCTGCCGTCCTTCTCCCGAGCGCGCGAGGCCGGGATCACCGTCCGCCACCTGCTCACCCACACCTCCGGCCTGCGCCCGGAACTGCCCCTGTACGAGGCGGGGACGGCCGCGGAGCGGCTGCGGATGCTGCGCGACGAGGCCCCGCTGCACGCTCCGGGAACCGCCGTCGTCTACTCGGACCTGAACATGGTCCTCCTGCAGCTGCTGCTGGAGGAGGTCACCGGGCGGGGCCTGGACGCGCTGGTGGCGGAGGAGGTCACCGGGCCCCTGGGCATGCGCTCCACCCGCTTCGTCCCGCCCGCCTCCTGGCGTGCGCGCACAGCCGCCACCGAGGACCAGCGCCGGCCCTGGGCCCGGGCGGACCGGGGCATGCTGCGCGGCGAGGTCCACGACGAGAACGCCCACGCCCTGGGCGGGGTCGCCGGCCATGCGGGGCTGTTCTCCACCGCGCGGGACCTGGCGCTGCTGTGCCGCGGCCTGCTCGACGGCGGGCCGGCCGCCGACCTCGTGCTCGGGGAGGGGCTCGGCCTCGAACTCGACCGCCCCTGGTACATGGGGGAGCTTTCGGGCCCGCGCACCGCCGGGCACACCGGATTCACCGGCACCTCCCTGGTCCTCGACCCGGTGCGGGACGTCTTCCTGGTGCTGCTGGCCAACTCGGTGCACCCGGTGCGCTCGTGGCGCAGCGGCAGCGTCCCCCGCGCGACGGCGGCCACACACCTGGCCCGCGCGTGCCTGCCGTGACGGGGCTGCGCCTGCCGTGACGGCTGTGCCCGCCATGACGGCTGCGCCTGCCGTGACGGCCCGTGTCGCCGCGGCAGCGGCCCGGGCCGACCGGTGGCCCTCCCGGCACCCCGGCACCGGTTCCTCCTCCCGTTCCCTCCCCGCCGGCACCCGTCCCGCACTGTCCCTGTTTCCGCATAAGCCCAGGCCGGGGCCGGGGTCCGTCCGCCCGTGTGAGACGTTGGGGCGGTACGGGGCACGGTTCGAGAGAAGGGGACCCGCATGGCACGACCGGCCACCGCGTCCGCTGCTTCCGCGGCAGGCGCCCCGGCCGCCGACGACGGCCGGGGACGACAGGGCGGGGCAGCGCTGCTGGTGCTCGGCGGGGCGCTGTCCACGCAGTTCGGCGCCGCCGTCGCCGCGCTGCTCTTCCCGGCGGCGGGGCCCCTGGGAGTGGTCGTGCTCCGGCTGGCCGTCGCGGCCGTCGTCCTGATGGTGCTGGTCCGGCCGCGGCTGCGCGGGCGCAGCCGGGCGGACTGGGGGATCGTCGCCGCCTACGGCCTGGTCCTGGCGGGCATGAACGCCACGATCTACCAGGCGATCGAACGGGTGCCGCTGGGCGTCGCGGTGACGCTGGAGTTCCTGGGGCCGCTCGCCCTCGCCGTGGTGATGTCCCGCCGCCCGCTGGACGCCGTGTGGGTGGTCCTCGCCGGGGCCGGGGTCCTGCTGCTGGCCCGCGCCGAGTCCGGCGGCGGGCACGGAGGGGCCGGGGGCGGACTCGACCCGGTCGGGGTGGCCTTCGCCCTGGCCGCCGCCGTCTGCTGGGCCGGCTACATCCTGCTGGCCGCGCGGGCGGGCGCCCGCTTCCCCGGTACCGACGGCCTGGCCCTGGCCATGACGGTCGGCGCCCTCGCCGTCCTGCCGCTGGGCGTCGCCGACGCGGGCGCCGCCCTCGTCGAGCCGCGGGTGCTTGCGCTGGGGGCCGCGGTGGCGCTGCTGTCCTCCGTCCTGCCCTACACGCTGGAGCTGTTCTCGCTGCGGATCCTGTCCACGGGGACGTTCGGGATCCTGATGAGCCTGGGCCCGGCCCTCGCGGCCCTGGCCGGGTGGCTGGTGCTGGGCCAGGCCCTGGCCTGGCAGCAGACCGCGGCGATCGTCATGGTCGTCCTCGCCGGCGCCGGCTCCGTCCGCTTCTCCCGCCCGCCCTCCTGAGAGGGCGGGCGTGGCCCGATGCCCGTTTCCCGATCGGGGAGGCTCAGCTGCGGCGGCCTCCTCCTCCGCCACCGCCCGGACTCGTGCCGCTGTTCCCGGAGGTCACGCACCCGGTGCAGGGTCCGGTCCCCTGCTGGAGATACCGGTGCTGGTTCGCCAGGTCGACCACCTGCGCCATCGAGGGCTCCTCGACAGGAATGCCGATGCCGAACCGGGCGTAGAAGGCGAGCATGCCGGCGTCGGCACGTTCCACCGCCTCCTGTGTCCTGCCGTACGCCACCGAAGCCAGGTTCCTGACATCGATGCGGACGAGCCTGCCGCCGTCGGGCGGGGCTTGGCCGGTCCTCTCGGCCCACCGGAGGAAGACCTTCTTCACCGGGCCGTCCTCCACCAGCCCGCCCAAGTACTCCTTGAGGATCTGCACGGCCCCGTTGTCTCCCAGGTCGGGGATGTCGAAGGTGCGGGTGATCGCCAGGGAGGCGAGCTCGGCGAACCGGTCGGCCTGCGCCTCCCGTTCTTCGGCGCGCTGCTGGCCCTCGTCGAGCTGCTCGAGCTGACCTGTGACGTCCTCGGCCTCCGACACTTCCGCGGGTTGCGGCGGGTCCGGGTCGTCGAGGCCGAGCGTGGCTGCCTGGAACCGGCCGACCTGCCGCGCTGTCTCCAAAGCCGTCCGGTTCACGGGTCCTCCGGCCGGCGAAGGGGCGGCCCGGTTCACGGCCACCACCACAGCCCTCAGCCGGGCAGCGGCCCGGGGGTGCGTCGTGACGTACTGGCGGATCGCCTCGTAGGCGTCCGCAGCGCCCTCGGCGTACTGCCGGCGCTGCACCTCGAACGCGTACCTGTGAGCCAACGGTTTCTTCCACGTCCCCTCGGACACCGGAGCCAGAACGACGGCGAACAGCAGGGCGACCATGAGTCCGACGTTGATCCCGGTGAGGGACCGCCGTCCGAAGTTGACGAAGGCGCCCAGCGGCAACCGGGCTTCGCCGAAGCGGGCCGGCCGCAACCGCTGTCTGATCCGCGTAACACGGTCGGGCCGGCGCACCACGGCGTAGCTGCCGACGGCCAGCAAGGTGTACGCCACCAGCCAGTACAGCCAGTGCACTTCGGTCAGTCCCTGAATCCGTTCCATCACCCTGCGTGTGGCAGCGACTTGAGCCGGCGAGAACGACAGTGCGTTGGCCAGCCACACCACGAGCAGCGCAAGCACCAGGCCGAGTTCCACGGAGAGGACGATGTCGGCCACCGCCTTCACCGTCGGCCGCGTGGAGTCCTTCATCTTCCGCCAGCCGCGCCAGGACAGCCCGATCGCCAGCGGGAAGAACAGCCCGGCGGCCGGGGCCGTGGTCAGTACGTCGCCGCGAACGAGCTGCTGGGCGGCGAGGGCGACCAGCGCCATTCCGGGAAGGTCGGGAAGGTGGCGCACGACCCAGCGCTCGGACTCACTGCACCGCTTCACCGCGAGCAGCAGCGCCCAGCCGCCGAAGAAGAGCAGCGTCACCAACGGGACTAACCGGGAGGGAAACTCGCGGAGCAGGAAGAAGCCGAGCGCCACCACCAGGTCGACAACACCGAGTGCGAGGGCGCCTGCCGCAGCGTACCGGCGATGTCTTGTCCAGCGGGCCAGCGTTTTGACAAGCGTCTCGCCCGCCGCTGTCGACGCAGCCGCGAGGGCCAGCCCGAAAACCGCCCCGGAGAATCCTCCCAGGACTGCCCCGAGGGCGGCCAGTAAGAAATCCCCCGCACCCTCGACCTCGTTCCGCGTGCCCAAGCGCCATGCCGCCCATGCGGCCAGACCGAACGTGACGTACAGCCCCATGAGCGCGAGGGTTTCGCTCATGTCCTCGTCGTTGCGGGCAGCCGGAACCGGTGCGGCCGGCGCCCTGCGCCCGTGCAGCCGACGGGCGACATCGAGGAAGACCTCGGCATTGGGTACTCGGTGGAGGGGCTTTGCGTAATGCGACGGAAAGTCGTTCCCTCGCGAGGCAATGACGAGGCCGTCCCTGTCCGTGAGTGCGACCGAGCCGACGTCCTCCCAGGAAGTGAAGTCGTCCCGGCCGTGGCCGCGCCGCACGGTCAACCCGTCCTGCCTCACCACGAGGTTCCCGAAGGCGACTTCACCGCCGCTCAGGACCGCTGCGACAGCCGGCCGCGTCCGGGACTCCCGGACCCCCCGCCGGATCGCCGAACCCCACTCCCTCTCGTCCGGGAACTGGACGCCCCTGATCACCGTCCGGGTACGCATTCCCCGGATCCTGTCCCCGGACAGTGGGGGCGTGCGGTAAGCAGCTGCGATCGTGATGACAGTTCCCTCGGAATTGGCCAGCTTGTAGCGATTCCAGCCGTCCATGAAGAGAACGGTCGACGACCACGGAAAGACCACTTCCGACCCGTCGGCCGTGACCGCGACCAGACCGTGCTCGTAAAGGTGCATCCCCCTTGCGGGCCTTCGGTACCGCAGCACCCTGACGGCGGACAGTCCCAGTACCACCAGGCCGGACGTCACCGCGATCGAGGCAGCGCGCGCCAGGCCGAGGATCTCACCGAGAAGGAACACCAGCAGGAGGACCAGGGCCGACAAAGGCACCAGGGACAGTAACTGCAGCGCATACCTGGCAGGTCCCCAGCGCTGCGGGTGGTAGGTGCGGCGATGGCGCCCCAGGCCCGGGCGCTCCGCACTGTCCTGTGCCTCCATCAGCCCGTCCCTCCCGTGGTGCGCACCTTGCGACACCTGTTGTAGAACCAAGTCGATTTCCGCGGCACGGTAGCAGCGTCGCCGGTGCCGGGCCCGCCGCGCCGTCCGGATTCCCCGGGTTCCGGACTCCAGAGCCAATCCTTCGATTCTCAGGTATTCGTTCGCCCGGCCTTCGAATCCCAGAGTTCTTGCTTCCCTGTCTTTGGATCATGGATCCCGGGTGCCGATTCCCCGCGATGCCGTCAGGAACCCGTCAAGATCGTCGGCCGGGACGTTAGCGCTGTGTCAATGCCCTCTCCGTGCGGCCTCCCGGGGATGTGTCCTGGTACTCGCGGGCCCTGACGCCCGACAACGCGTCCCGAGGAGCAACCGATGGCTGATCCGGCCTTCATCGTCACCACCGTCGCGGTGTTCGCGCTGGTGGCACTCGTCGCCCGGGGGGTGGCGAAGCTGTGAGCGTCGAGAACGTCGTCGGCCTGGTCGTGGCCGTCGCCCTGCTGGGCTACCTGGTCCTCGCCCTGTTCTTCCCGGAGAGGTTCTGAGCGGCCCGATGAGTCCGATACTCGCCGGCGTGCTGCAGGTCTCCGCCCTGGTCGCGGCGCTGGCCCTGGTGCACCGTCCCTTCGGCGACTACATGGCGACCGTCTACACCTCCCCCCGTCACCTGCGGGCCGAGCGGTGGATCCACCGCGCGATCGGCTCCGACCCCGACGCCGAGCAGCGCTGGCCCGCTTACCTGCGCGCGGTGCTGGCGTTCTCGGCGGTCTCGACACTGTTCCTGTACCTGCTGCTGAGGCTCCAGGACCGGTTGCCGCTCTCCCTCGGCTTCCGGGCGATCGACCCGGACCAGGCGTTCAACACCGCGGCGTCGTTCGTGACCAACACCAACTGGCAGTCGTACGCCGGTGAGTCGGCCATGGGCCACCTGGCGCAGACCGGTGGCCTGGCGGTGCAGAACTTCGTCTCCGCGGCGGTGGGCATGTCCGTGGCGGTGGCGCTGGTGCGCGGCTTCGCCCGCTCCCGCACCGGCACCCTGGGCAACTTCTGGACCGACCTGGTGCGCGGGGTGGTGCGGATCCTGCTGCCGGTCTCGGTCGTTGCCGCGGTCGTGCTGGTGGCGGCGGGGGCGGTCCAGAACTTCGCCGCGCCGCAGGAGGTCACCACGCTCAGCGGTGCCGTTCAGCACCTGCCCGGCGGTGCGGTCGCCTCGCAGGAGGCGATCAAGAACCTCGGCACCAACGGGGGCGGCTTCTTCAACGCCAACGCCGCCCACCCCTTCGAGAACCCGAACGCGCTGAGCAACCTGTGGGAGGTCTTCCTGCTGCTGGTGATCCCGTTCTCGCTGCCGCGCACCTTCGGCAGGATGGTCGGCAGCGTCCGGCAGGGCTACGCGGTCGTGGCGGCGATGGCCGCGATCTGGCTGTGCGCCGTGGTCGCGGTGACGGCCCTGGAGTACGCCCACCCCGGCGCCGCGGCGCAGGCCGCGGGGGGAGCCATGGAGGGCAAGGAGGCCCGCTTCGGCGAGGGCGCCTCCTCGCTGTTCGCGGTGTCCACCACCATGACCTCCACCGGTGCGGTCGACTCCGCGCACTCCTCGTACAGCGCCCTGGGCGGCGGCGTCCTGATGCTGGGGATGATGCTCGGCGAGGTCGCGCCCGGCGGGACCGGCTCCGGTCTGTACGGGATGCTGGTGATCGCGGTGATCGCGGTGTTCGTCGCCGGCCTCATGGTGGGCCGCACCCCCGAGTACCTGGGCAAGAGGATCGGCGCCGCGGAGATGAAGCTGGCCGCCGCCTACATCCTGGTCACCCCGGCCCTGGTCCTGTGCTTCACCGCCGCGGCCGTGGCCCTGCCCACACCGCCCGACTCGACGCTCAACCCCGGCCCGCACGGCTTCTCCGAGATCCTGTACGCCTACACCTCCGGCGCGAACAACAACGGCAGCGCCTTCGCCGGCCTGAACGCCGACACGCAGTGGTTCAACACCACGATCGGCCTGGCGATGCTGCTCGGCCGGTTCCTGCCGATGGTGTTCGTCCTGGCCCTGGCCGGCTCCCTGGCCGGACAGAAGCCCGTGCCGGACACGGCGGGCACCCTGCACACCCACAAGCCCCTGTTCTCGGGGCTGCTGGTCGGCGCGGTGCTGGTCGTGGCGGGGCTGACCTTCTTCCCCGCCCTGGCCCTGGGCCCGCTCGCGGAGGGGCTGTCATGACCGGTTCCGTCCGCCACCACCGTCCGCCGCGTCCCCGGCCCGCGCACCCTGCGGAGGCTCCCGCTCCCATGTCCCCGACCTCTTCCGTTCCCCGCCCAGAACCCGCCCCCCACCCCGCCCCCGTCCCGCCGGCCCCGGCCGGGCCCGGGCGCCGCCGGACAGCCGGCGGCCTGCTCGACCCGCGGCAGCTGGCCGCGTCCCTGCCGGACGCCGTCCGCAAGCTCGACCCGCGGGTGATGGTCAAGTCGCCGGTGATGTTCGTGGTCGAGGTCGGCTCGGTGCTCACCACCGCGCTGGCGATCGCCGACCCCGGCTGGTTCGCCTGGGCCGTCGCGGCCTGGCTGTGGCTGACCGTGCTGTTCGCCAACCTCGCGGAGGCGGTCGCCGAGGGCCGCGGCAAGGCGCAGGCCGACACCCTGCGCAGGGCCAGGACCGACATCACGGCGCGCCGCCTGACCGACGGCGGTGAGCAGCGGGTCCCCGGCACCGCGCTGCGCGTCGGCGACCTGGTGGTCTGCGAGGCCGGCGACGTCGTCCCCGGCGACGGCGACGTCGTGGAGGGCGTGGCCAGCGTGGACGAGTCGGCCGTCACCGGCGAGTCCGCGCCGGTGATCCGCGAGTCCGGGGGCGACCGCTCGGCAGTCACCGGAGGCACCAGGGTGCTCTCCGACCGCATCGTCGTCAGGATCACCTCCCGGCCCGGCGAGACCTTCATCGACCGGATGATCGCCCTCGTGGAGGGCGCGGCCCGGCAGAAGACGCCCAACGAGGTCGCGCTGAACATCCTGCTCGCCTCGCTGACGATCGTCTTCCTGCTCGCCACGGTCACGCTCCAGCCGTTCGCGGTCCGCGCCGGCGCCGAGCAGTCGACGGTCGTGCTGGTGGCGCTGCTGGTCTGCCTGATCCCGACCACGATCGGGGCGCTGCTGTCCGCGATCGGCATCGCGGGCATGGACCGGCTGGTGCAGCGCAACGTGCTGGCGATGTCCGGCCGCGCGGTGGAGGCCGCCGGGGACGTGTCCACGCTGCTGCTGGACAAGACCGGGACCATCACCCTGGGCAACCGGCAGGCCGCCGGGTTCGTGCCCGTGGACGGTGTCACCGCCCGCGAACTGGCCGACGCCGCCCAGCTGTCCTCGCTCGCCGACGAGACGCCCGAGGGGCGTTCGATCGTGGTCCTGGCCAAGGAGGCGCACGGGCTGCGCGCCCGCCGGGAGGGCGAGCTGGGCCACGTGGCGTTCGTCCCCTTCACCGCGCAGACGCGGATGAGCGGGGTGGACGTCACCGGCCCGGGCGCGGCGGTGCGCCGGGTGCGCAAGGGCGCCGCGTCCGCCGTGGACGCCTGGGTCGCCGAGCGCGGCGGCACCGTCCCCGAGGACGCGCGGCGCGCAGTGGACGCCATCGCCGCCGAGGGCGGCACCCCGCTGCTGGTCGCCGTCGAGGACGGCGGCGGGGCCCGCGTCCTGGGCGTCGTCCACCTCAAGGACGTCGTCAAGCACGGCATGCGCGAACGCTTCGCCGAGCTGCGCCGCATGGGCATCAGGACCGTGATGATCACCGGTGACAACGCGCTCACCGCCAAGGCCGTCGCCGAGGAGGCGGGGGTGGACGACTTCCTGGCCGAGGCCACGCCCGAGGACAAGATGGCCCTGATCAAGCGGGAGCAGGCCGGCGGCCGGCTGGTCGCGATGACCGGCGACGGCACCAACGACGCCCCCGCGCTGGCCCAGGCCGACGTCGGGGTGGCGATGAACAGCGGCACCTCGGCCGCGAAGGAGGCCGGGAACATGGTCGACCTGGACTCCGACCCCACCAAGCTCATCGAGATCGTGGAGATCGGGAAGCAGCTGCTCATCACCCGCGGCGCGCTGACCACCTTCTCCCTCGCCAACGACATGGCGAAGTACTTCGCGATCATCCCGGCGATGTTCGCCGCCGCCTACCCGGGCCTGGACGCGCTCAACATCATGCGGCTGTCCTCGCCGCAGTCCGCGATCCTGTCCGCGGTGATCTTCAACGCCCTGGTCATCGTCGCCCTGGTGCCCCTGGCCCTGAAGGGCGTGCGCTACCGGCCGGCGGGCGCCGACGCGATGCTCCGCCGCAATCTCGCCCTCTACGGCCTCGGCGGGCTCCTCGTCCCGTTCGCGGGCATCAAGGCCGTCGACCTGCTCGTCTCCCTCGTCCCCGGGATCGGATCATGAACGCCGCCGCCCTCCGCAGCACCTCGCGCCTGACGGGCGCCGCCCTGCGCGCCCTGCTCGTCCTCACCGCGGTCACCGGGGTCCTCTACCCCCTGGCCGTGACCGGGATCGCCCGCGCCGCCCTCCCCGGCAACGCCGGCGGCTCCACGGTCGAGGTCGACGGCCGGACCGTGGGATCCGCACTGATCGGGCAGGCCTGGAACGGCCCCGACGGCCGCCCCGACCCCCGCTGGTTCCAGCCGCGCCCCTCGGCCGGGGGGTACGACGCGCCGGCCTCCGGGGCGTCCAACCTGGCGGCCACCAGTCCCGAACTGCTTCGGCTCGTGGAGGAGCGCCGGGCGCAGGTCGCCGCGTTCAACGGCGTGCGGCCCGCCGCCGTGCCCGCCGACGCCGTCACCGCGAGCGGTTCCGGCCTCGACCCGCACATCTCGCCTGAGTACGCCCGCCTCCAGGCCGACCGCGTGGCCCGGGCCCGCGGCCTGGACCCGGCCGCAGTGCGCGCACTGGTCCGGGAGCACACCCGCGGCAGGCCGGGAGGCTTCCTCGGCGAGCCCGTGGTGAACGTCCTGGAGCTGAATGCGGCCCTGCACGAGGCGGCCCCCTGAGCGGGCCGGACCCCCGCGACCGACCCGACCCGCCCCGTCCCGTTCCCGACCGGCAAGGGAGACAATGGCACTCATGGCCCGCGGCACACTGCGCATCTACCTCGGAGCGGCCCCCGGCGTCGGCAAGACCTACGCCATGCTCTCAGAGGCGCACCGCCGGGCGGAGCGCGGCACCGACGTGGTGGTGGGCTTCGTGGAGTCGCACGGACGCCCGCGCACCGAGGCGCTGCTGCACGGACTGGAGGTCGTCCCCCGGCGCGGGATCACCCACCGGGGGGCGGTCTTCACGGAGATGGACCTCGACGCCGTCCTCGCCCGCCGCCCCGCCGTGGCCCTCGTCGACGAGCTGGCGCACACCAATGTCCCCGGGTCCCGCAACGCCAAGCGGTGGCAGGACGTCGACGAACTCCTCGACGCCGGCATCGACGTCGTCTCCACGGTGAACATCCAGCACCTGGAGTCCCTCGGCGACGTCGTGCAGGCCATCACCGGTGTGCGCCAGCGCGAGACCGTCCCCGACGAGGTCGTCCGCCGCGCCGACCAGATCGAACTCGTGGACATGTCGCCCGAGGCGCTGCGCCGGCGCATGGCCCACGGCAACGTCTACTCCGCCGACCGGGTCGACGCGGCGCTGTCGAACTACTTCCGGCCCGGCAACCTCACCGCGCTCCGCGAACTGGCCCTGCTGTGGACCGCCGACCGGGTCGACGAGTACCTCCAGCGCTACCGGGCCGACCACGGCATCTCCTCCACCTGGCAGGCCCGCGAGCGCATCGTGGTCGGCCTCAGCGGCGGGCCGGAGGGCAGTACCCTGATTCGCCGCGCCGCGCGGATGGCGGCCAAGGGCTCCGGCAGCGAGGTCCTCGCCCTCTACGTCGCCCGCAGCGACGGCCTGACCTCGGCCTCGCCCGAGGAGCTCGCCGTCCAGCGCACCCTGGTGGAGGACCTGGGCGGCACCTTCCACTCCGTCATCGGCGACGACGTCCCCACCGCCCTGCTGGAGTTCGCGCGGGGCGTCAACGCCACCCAGATCGTGCTCGGAGCCAGCCGCCGCAGGGCGTGGCAGTACGTCCTCGGCCCCGGCATCGGCGCCACCGTCGCCCGCGAGTCCGGCCCCGACCTGGACGTGCACATCGTCACCCACGAGCACGCCGCCAAGGGCCGAGGGCTCCCCATGACCCGCGGGGCGAGGCTGGGCCGCTCCCGCGTCGTCGCCGGATGGCTCACCGGCACCGCGGGGCCCGCCCTCCTCGCCCTCGCGCTCACCGCCGCGGCACCCGGTCCGGGCTTCGCCAACGCGATGCTGCTGTTCCTCACCCTGACGGTGGCCGCCGCCCTGCTGGGCGGGCTGCTCCCCGCGCTGGCGTCGGCCGTCGTCGGTTCCCTGCTGCTGAACTACTTCTTCGCCCCGCCGGTGCGCACCTGGACCGTGGCCCAGCCGGAGAACATCCTGGCCATCGCGGTCTTCGTGGTGGTGGGCAGCTCGGTGGCGTCCGTGGTGGACCTGGCGGCCCGCCGCACCCAGCAGACCGCGAGGCTGCGCGCGGAGGCCGAGATACTGAGCTTCCTGGCCGGCAGCGTGCTGCGGGGCGAGACCGCCCTGCCGGCGCTCCTGGAACGCGTCCGAGAGACCTTCGGCATGGAGTCCGTCGCCCTGCTGGAGCGCACGGAGGACCGCGGCCGGTGGACCCGCGTGGCCGGCGTGGGACCGGACCCGGCGGCCCGCCCCGACGAGGCCGACGTGGACGTCCCCGCCGGGGACCGCACGGCCCTGGCCCTGCGCGGCCGCGTGCTGCCGGCCGAGGACCGGCGCGTGCTCGGCGCCTTCGCCGCCCAGGCGGTCGTCGTCCTGGAACGCCGGCGGCTGGTGGACGAGGCCGAGCGGGCCCGCCGGCTGGAGGAGGGCAACCGCATCCGCACCGCCCTGCTCGCCGCCGTCTCCCACGACCTGCGCAGCCCGCTGGCCGCCGTCAAGGCGTCGGTGTCCTCCCTGCGCTCCGGCGACGTCGCCTGGTCGCCCGAGGACGAGGCCGAACTGCTCGCCGCCATCGAGGAGGGCGCCGACCGGCTCGACCACCTCGTCGGCAACCTCCTGGACATGAGCCGGCTGCAGACCGGAGCCGTCAACCCCCTGCTGCGCGAGACCGCCCCGGACGAGGTGGTGCCGCCGGCGCTCAAGGGCGTGCCCGCGCACAGGGTGCTCCTGGACATCCCCGAGACGCTGCCGATGGTCGCCGCCGACCGGGGGCTGCTGGAGCGGGCCGTCGCCAACATCGTGGAGAACGCCGTGCAGTACAGTCCCGACGGCGAGCAGGTGCTGCTGACCGCCAGCGCCCTGGGCGACCGCGTGGAGCTGCGCGTCGTCGACCGGGGCCCGGGCGTGCCCGACGCCGCCAAGGAGCAGATCTTCGAGCCGTTCCAGCGCCACGGGGACGCTCCGCGCGGCAACGGCGTCGGCCTCGGCCTGGCCGTCGCCCGCGGCTTCACCGAGGCCATGGGGGGCACACTCGCCGCCGAGGACACCCCCGGCGGGGGCCTGACCATGGTGCTGACCCTCAAAGCCGCGGCCGGCCGGTCCGCGGCCCGCCCCGATCTCCCGACGGAAGTGACCACATGAGCGGACGGCAGGCGGAGGCGCCGCGGCGCGATGCCGCGGGCACGGCACCCCGCGTCCTGATCGTGGACGACGAGCCGCAGCTCGTCCGCGCCCTGGCGATCAACCTGCGCGCCCGCGGGTACCGCATCGATGCCGCCCCCGACGGCGCGACAGCCCTGCGGTCCGCCGCCGAACGCCGCCCCGACGTCGTCGTCCTCGACCTCGGGCTGCCCGACATGGACGGCACCGACGTCATCAGGGGGCTGCGCGGCTGGACCCGGGTGCCCGTCATCGTGCTCTCCGCCCGCCACGCCTCCGACGAGAAGGTCGGCGCCCTCGACGCCGGCGCCGACGACTACGTCACCAAGCCCTTCGGCATGGACGAACTCCTCGCCCGGCTGCGCGCCGCCGTCCGCCGGGCCGCGCCCGCCGACGGCGAGGACCTCGCGGTCGTCGAGACCGCGTCGTTCACCGTGGACCTGGCGGCCAGGAAGGTCGACCGCGGCGGCGCCGACGTCCGCCTCACCCCCACCGAGTGGCACGTGCTGGAGGTCCTGGTGCGCAACCCGGGCCGCCTGGTGGAGCAGAAGCGGCTCCTGCGCGAGGTGTGGGGCCCGGGGTACGAGACGGAGACCAACTACCTGCGCGTCTACCTGGCCCAGCTGCGCCGCAAGCTGGAGGCCGACCCCTCGCACCCCCGGCACCTCATCACCGAGCCCGGCATGGGGTACCGCTTCGAGTTCTGACCCGGGCCGGGGCGGCCGCCGCGGCGGGGGCGGCCGCCGTCAGGCCGTGCCGCGGACGGTGACGACGGGCTCGTGGCGGACGGGGAAGTTGACGGAGTTGGCGATGAAGCAGGCGCGGTGGGCGTCCGCGTGCAGGGCGGCGGCCTTCTCCGCCATTCCCGCCGAGGCGACCTCGACCCGCGGGTTCAGCACCGCCTCGGTGAAGCGGCCGCCGTCGGCGCTCTCCTGCATCGTGCCGCGGGCCCGGTCGGCGTAGCCGGTGACGACGACGCCGTTGACGGAGCAGAAGTGCAGGTACCACAGCATGTGGCACTGGGAGATCGAGGCGAGGAGCAGCTGCTCGGGGTTCCAGCGGGCCGGGTCGCCGCGGAACGCCGGGTCGGAGCTGCCGGGGATCGGCGGCGGGGCGGTGACGCCGGGCGCGGTCACCTCGTGCTCGCGCCCGTAGGCGCGGTAGGTGCTGGTGCCCTCGCCGCGGTCACCGGTCCAGACGACCTCGGTCTCGTAGGTGTGCAGTTTCGACGGCATGCTTCCCCCTGCGGTGCGGTGCGGTGCGGTCCGGTCGGGCCGGGGGCGGGCCCGTCCCCGGCGGCAGGCGCAGGATACGGGCCGGTGCGGCCGGCGCGCCGCCGGTTTCCCGCACCCAGCGCCTTACCCGGCCCCGGCGTCCCTTTCCGAGGGGGCCGGCCGAAGGGCGCCCAGGACCAGCGGGACGCCGCGCCCTCTTCCCGCCGCGCCCTCTTCGCACCGTGTTCTTTTCGCACCGGGTTCTTTTCGCGCCGGTCGGGTGCGCTACTTGGTGGCGGTGGGGAGCAGGGCCATCTCCCGGGCGTTCTTGATCGCCCGTGCGAGGAGGCGCTGCTGCTGCGCGCTCACCCGGGTCACCCGCCGGCTGCGGATCTTCCCCCGATCCGAGACGAACCTGCGCAGGAGGTCGGTGTCCTTGTAGTCGATGTACTCGATTCCGGCGGCGTCCAGCGGGTTGGGACGCTTGCGGTCCTTCGCCGCGCGGGTCTTCGGGTCGGAGCGGTGTGCCATGGGCGGTTTCCTTCTCTCGGGTCTATCGGACGGGGTCGAGGAGTTCGTCGAAGGCGCGGGGGAGCCGCGCCCAGGCGCCGGGCCCGCCCGCGTACTCCTCGTCGGTCAGCAGGCAGGACTCCAGCAGTGCGAGCAGGCCCTCCCGGTCCAGGCCCGGCGAGGTGAACGTCAGGTGCTGGGCCCGGTCGCCGTGTTCGGGGTGCCAGTCCAGGGCGGCGGCCACCCGCCGGGTGGCCGGCACCAGTTCCCAGGCGGCGTCCGGCAGCGAGGCCAGCCACGGTCCGGCGTCCTCCACGCACAGCGCGCCGCCGGCGGCGTCCCACGACAGCAGGGTGTCCGGACGGTCGGCCAGCCAGAACCGGCCGCGGCTGCGGGCCGCGCAGCAGGTCAGGTCCTCCAGCGCGGCGTGCAGCCGGCCCGGGTGGAACGGCCGGGTGCGGTGCCACACCAGGGTGGTCACGCCGTCGGCGTCCGCCTCCTGCGGCAGCAGGGCGCAGGCCGGGTGCTGCCGGGCCGCGGCGGCGGCCGTGTCGAAGCCGGTGCGCGCCGCCGCGGCCAGTGCGCCGGAGCCGACGGGCACCTGCCGGGCGGTGGGGTGCAGCTGCGCGAGCAGCGCCGTCCCCTCCTCGGCGTCGGAACCGCCGTCCGGGGCGCCGTCCGGGGCGTCGCCGCCGTGGAGGGCGAGCAGGGACGGGTACTCCAGCTGCCGGGCGAAGGTGTCGGCCAGGGTGCGCTGGTCGGCGGGGGCCGCGGCCAGACCCAGTTCCGACAGGTCGTCCCCGCAGGAGATGTAGGGCAGGACCAGCGCGGGGTCCACGGCGGTGACCACACCGGTGAGGTCGAGCACCTCGGCCGAGTGCCGGTCGCCGACCTGTGTGCCGGTGATCACCTCCGCCATGGACTGCGGTTCGACCGAGTCCCACAGTTCGACGACGGCCAGCCGGCACGTTCCGGAGTCGGCCAGCCGCAGCAGTTCGGGCACCAGGTCCTCGCGCAGCGCGCAGCAGGCGCAGTCGTTGACCAGGGGCGTCCGGCCGGTGGTGAGGGTGCCGCGGGCGTCCCCGACGGTGCGCAGCACCGAGCCGTCCTCTGCGGCGGAGCCGAGGTCGTGGTGGAGGACGACCGCGCCGGGCGCCGACCGCAGCAGTTCCGCGACGGCGGCCCGCCGCGCGTCGGCGTGCAGCCCCGCGACCAGGACGACCGGCAGCCGGGAGGGGTTTTCCATGGGTGACCTCTCTGGTCTCTCCGCTGCTCTCTACTGCTTCTTGCCGTACCGGCGCTCGAAGCGCTCGACGCGTCCGGCGGTGTCCAGCACGCGGCCGCGTCCGGTCCAGAAGGGGTGGCTCGCCGAGGACACCTCGACGTCGACCACGGGGTAGGTGTTGCCGTCCTCCCACTCGACGGTGCGGTCGCTCGTCATGGTCGAGCGGGTGAGGAAGGCGAAGTCCGCGACCCGGTCGCGGAAGACGACGGGGCGGTACTCGGGGTGGATTCCGGGCTTCATCGCGGGGTCAGCGCTCCTCTCGGTACGTCACGTGGCGGCGGACCACGGGGTCGTACTTGCGCAGGGTGAGGCGGTCCGGGTCGTTCCGGCGGTTCTTGCGGGTGACGTAGGTGTGGCCGGTGCCCGCGGTGGAGCGGAGCTTGATCACCGGCCTGAGTTCGTTGCGGGCCATGCCACGACTATACAGAAATGGTTTTCGTTTTCATATAGGGTGCTGCACGACAGCGACCACGACACGACGACAAGGAAGCGGTGCACACATGTCCGCCCACTGCCAGATGACCGGGCGCAGCCCCGGCTTCGGCAACTCCGTCTCCCACTCCCACCGCCGCACCCCGCGCCGCTTCGACCCCAACATCCAGCGCAAGCGGTACTGGCTGCCCAGTGAGGGCCGCCACGTGCGGCTCACCCTGAGCGCCAAGGGGATCAGGACGGTCGACGCGCTCGGCATCGAACAGGCCGTGGCCCGGATGCGCGCCCGCGGCGAGAAGATCTGAGGGGCCGGGAGACCGTGGCCAAGAAGAGCAAGATCGTAAAGAACGAGGCGCGGCGGATCGTCGTCGCCCGGTACGCGGCCCGGCGCGCCGTCCTCAAGGCGGTGGTCCGGGACCCGCGGAGCAGCCCGGCCGAGCGTGAGGAGGCGCAGCGCGAACTGCAGCGGCAGCCGCGCGACGCCAGTGCCACCCGGGTGCGCAACCGCGACAGCGTCGACGGCCGCCCGCGCGGCCACTTCCGGGCCTTCGGGCTCTCCCGGATCCGGCTGCGCGAACTTGCGCACGCCGGCCACCTGCCCGGCGTGCGCAAGTCCAGCTGGTAGAGCGGTTCCCGCCCGCCCCGGGCGGGGCGGTCAGCCGGCGTCGGAGGCCGCCAGCGGGGCCGTCCCGCCGGGCGCACCGCCGCCGTCCGCCGCGGCGGACGCTCCGGAGGCGGCGGCCCCCTCCGGGGCGGCCGCTTCCGACGCCTCGGCCAGGACCTCGGCGGAGGTTCCGGTCAGGACCTCGACGGGAGCCCCGGCCGGGGTCCCGGGGAAGGACGCGGCCGCGTCCCCGGCCCGTTCCTCCGGCCCGGAGACGGCCGGCACCGGCGGCCGCAGCTCCATGGTGCAGCACTTCACACTGCCGCCCGCCTTCAGCAGCTCCGACAGGTCCACCCCTACCGGTTCGAAGCCGCGCTCGCGCAGCGGGCCGAACAGGCCGGAGGCGGCGAGCGGCAGGAAGACGTTGCGGCCGTCGCACACCGCGTTGAGGCCGAACGCCGCCGCATCCTCGGCCGTGGCCCGCAGCGCGTCGGGGAACAGCCGGGCCAGCACCGCCCGGCTGCCCGGGGAGAACGCCTCGGGGTAGTACATGATCTCGTCCCCGTCGAGCACGGCCAGTGCCGTGTCCAGGTGGTAGTACCGGGGGTCGACCAGGTCCAGCCCGATCACCGGGCGGCCGAAGAACTCCTGCGCCTCGGCGTGCGAGCGGTGCGTGGTGCGGAAGCCGCGTCCGGCCAGCACCCAGGAGTCGGTGACGGCGAAGTCCCCCTCGCCCTCGTTGATGTGCTCGGGCACGCAGACGTCGGTGAAGCCGTTGAGGCGGAACCATTCCAGGTGGGCCAGCGCCTCGGCCTCCCGCTGCGCGGTGGCGAAGCGGGCCCCGAACACGCGGCCGCCCACCACGGTCGCGCCGTTGGCGGCGAACACCATGTCGGGCAGCCCGGGGACCGGCGGCAGGAGCTCGACGGTGTGGCCCAGGGCCAGGTAGAGGGCGCGCAACTGCTCCCACTGGGTGAGGGCCAGTTCGGGGTCGACCGGCCGTTCGGGGTCCATCCAGGGGTTGATGGAGTAACTGACCCGGAAGTGGATCGGCGCACACATCAGGTAGCGGCGCGGAGTGACGGTGCGGGTGCCGGTGAAGGCTGCGGATGCGCGCAAGGGAGTCTCCTCGGGGGAGGGGCTGCGGCAGGTCCGGTTGGAGTGCCTGTGCGCATGAATGGTCCCCTCGGCGAGCCGAAAAGGCACCGGGTGGAACGGGTGAAATCCTGACGGGTCCGCATTCGGAGCCCCCTTCGGGGCCTTTTTCGAGACCCGGCCGGCTCCCGGCAGGCCGACGGTCACCCCCGCCCCGGGCCGCCTGCCCCGGTTCCCCCGCCCCCGGGCCACCTCCCGGCCGCGGGTCCTCCGCCGCCCGGTGCGGCGTCCGGCCCCGGGGGGAACTCCCGCCCGAGTTCGGCGAGGACCGCCGTGTTGCGGGCGAAGGCGTCCCGGCACTCCTCCACGACGCGGTGCCGATTCTTCGGCCGGCGGGCCGCCCGGGTCAAAGCGTCACCGTGCCCGCCGCCGGGGAATCCGGCCCCCGCCGGTGGGCACGGGTGTTCGCGGGAAGGCGGGAAGGGGCGAACCGTGGACCGGTCCGCCTGAATCACCCCCGGGCGTTCCGTAGTGTGGAGGGGCGGCGGAGGTCGAGGAGAGGGGTCCGATGGAGCGCAGGAGCAGGGTTTCCCGGTGGTGGCGGCGCCGGAGCGGCTCGTCCGGGACGCTCCCGGAACAGGACCGCGACGACCTGCTCCGCCAGGCCGTGGACGCCGGCTTCCCCGTCGCCCCCGCGGCCCACCCCTCCGGATTCGGCTGCTCCTGCGACCGGATCGGCTGCCCCGCCCCGGGCATGCACCCGGTCTCGTTCGCCTGGCAGACCCAGGCCACCACCGACCGCGAGACGGTCGAGCGCTGGCTGCGCACCCAGCCGGAGGCCAACTTCGTCACCGCCACCGGCATCGCCCACGACGTGCTCGACGTCCCCGCGGAGGCGGGCCGAGCCGCCATGGCGCGGCTCGAGGCGCAGGGCGCGGAGATCGGCCCGGTGGCACTCGTGCCCCCGGGGCGCCACCTGTTTTTCACCGCCACCCGGGGGACCCCGGAGGACGAGGACGAGTGGTGGCCGTGCGTACTGGACTGCCACCCCGAGACCCTCGACGAGCACCCGGGGCTGCGCTGGCACTGCCGCGGCAGCTACGTGCTCCTGCCGCCCTCCCTGCACCCCTCCGGGGAGCGGGTGACCTGGCTGCGCGGGCCGGGGCTGCCCCTGCCCGACCCGCTGCCCCTGCTGGAGGTCCTCACCGACGCCTGCGACCAGGCCGCCGCGGCCGCCGCGGCCGAGGAGGACGAGGCGGGCCGGACCGCGGGCCGCGAGGCGGCGGGCACTACTCGCCGCGGGCGCTGACCAGGCCCTCGACCCGGTGCAGGAAGGAGACCTTCTCGTCGGGGTCCTTCTTCGCGGCCGCCTTCGAGGGCACCGTCACCAGCTGCTCGGCCACCCGCACCTGCAGCAGCGCGGTCTTCGGGTCCCCGGTCACCAGCGGCCGCACCGCCGGCGGGACGTTCAGCGGGTAGCCCTTGCCCACGGTCTCCTTGACCTGGTGGTGGGTGGCGAAGAAGACCAGCGCCCCGCCGTCCTCGGTGCGCAGCGCCACCGGGGCGAAGTCCCCCTTGCCCGCGGGCTGGTCGGCGTACTGGGTGACCTTGCCCCGCGTGCGCTGCTGCGCGCCGCGGCGCTCGCGCAGCTGCGAGGTGGCCGGCCCGTCGGCGAACGGCGAGCCGCCGGCCCGCGGGCCCTTCTGCAGGTAGTCGGCGTACTCCCGGCCGAGCCTGCCCGGGGGCACCAGCAGGTCCGACCCCGAGGCCGGGACCGCCTCGGCGTACCCCTCGTCGTCGAGGACGGGTTCGGGCATCCGCCGCTCGGAGACCACCGACAGGTAGGAGGCGCGCCACGCCTGGTCCGGGGAGGGCCGGGTGAAGACCACCAGCCAGTGGCCGCCGCCGCGGTTGCTGTCGGCGTCCGCGACGAACCACTTGGGCCACCCGCTGGTGCGGGGTATGAGGAACTTCGGGTCCGTCAGCTCCAGCGGCTTGAAGCCGGGGTTGCCGTCGGGGTTCCGGGCCGCCCGGGCCTTGATGCCGGCCTGGTCGATGGCGGCCAGCGGACCGGACTCGACGGGAACGGTCAGCTTCGCGTCCAGCTCGGTGTTGGCCTCGTTGGTGGCCTCGGTGAACCTCTCCAGGACCTCGGCGGCCTCGGTGCGGTCCACGGAGGGGATCACCGCACTCTCGCCGTGCACCGTGACGCACCCGGTGGCCGCCACGGACACGGCGGCCACCAGCGTGCAGAACCTGCGGACTGCGTGTGAACGGCGGGTCATCTGACTCCCTGTCGTCTGCCGACCGGGAGAACTTTAACGGGTGCCGCTCTCCTGCGGGGCCGCCGTCCCCGCCTGCGCATCCCCGCCGCCCCCGGCCTTCCCGGGGCGGCGCGCGGCGCGCTGCGGGGCCAGGAAGAGCCCCAGCACCGGGACCACGTACAGCGTCCACGCCACCACCTGCAGGACCGTCGGGTCCGGCTGGAAGTTGAACACGCCCTTGAGCAGGGTGCCGTACCAGCTGTCCGGGGGGATCGCCGCGCTGACGTCGAACGCCCTGTCGGCCAGGCCGGGCAGCCAGCGGGCCTCCTGCAGGTCGTGGAAGCCGTAGGCGAGCACCCCGGCGGCGACCACGACCAGCATCGCGCCGGTCCAGGTGAAGAACTTCGACAGGTTGATCCGCAGCGCGCCCCGGTAGAACAGCCACCCCAGGACGACCGCCGTCAGCAGCCCGAGGACCGCGCCGATCAGCGGGCTGGCGCCGCTCCCGGTGGCCTGCACCGCGGCCCACACGAACAGGGACGTCTCCAGGCCCTCGCGGCCCACGGCCAGGAAGGCGGTGGCCACCAGCGCGCCGGTGCCGACGGACAGCGCCTGGTCCACCTTGCCGTGCAGCTCGGACTTCAGGCTGCGGGCGGCCCCGCGCATCCAGAACACCATCCAGGTCACCAGGCCGACGGCGACGAGCGACAGCGTGCCGCCCAGCGCCTCCTGCGCCTCGAAGGTCAGCTGCGTCGAGCCGTACTGCAGCACGGCGCCGAAGGCCAGGCTGATCCCGGCGGCGATGCCGACCCCGGCCCACACCGGCGGCAGCTTGTCCCGGTGCCCGGTCTTGACCAGGTAGGCGACCAGGATGCACACCACCAGGCTGGCCTCCAGGCCCTCCCGGAGACCGATCAGGTAGTTGGCGAACATGCGGGGGCTCCTTCAGGAGAACAGGGTGCGGCCCCACCAGTCGCCGGCTCCGCCGACGCCCGGGGGTACGGCGAAGACGGCCGAACCGACGTGCTGGATGTACTCGTTGAGCAGGTCGCTGCGGGCCAGGCTCCGCTGCACGGGGACGAACCCGGAGCGCGGGTCGCGCTGGTAGGCGATGAAGAACAGGCCCGCGTCCAGCCGGCCCAGCCCGTCGGTGCCGTCGGTGAACGAGTAGCCGCGGCGCAGGATCGTCGCCCCGCCGTTGGTGTCGGGGTGGGCCAGCCGCACGTGGGAGTCGGCCGGCAGCCGGTTCAGCACCGGCTCGTCGTGCTCGTGCTTCCTGCCGTAGGCCGCGCCCTCGCCCTTGGTGCGGCCGAAGACGTCCTCCTGCTCCTTCAGCGGGGCGCGGTCCCAGGTCTCGATGTGCATGCGGATGCGCCGGGCGACCAGGTAGGAGCCGCCCGCCATCCACGCGGGGCCGTCCCCGCGGCTCACCCACACGTGCTTGTCCAGGGCCCCGGTGTCGGTGCCCGCGATGTTGCGGGTGCCGTCCTTGAAGCCCATCAGGTTGCGCGGGGTCTGCGCCTCGGGGGTGGTGGACGAGGTCTTGCCGAAGCCGAGCTGGGACCAGCGGATCGCGACCCGGCCCATGCCGATCCTGGCCAGGTTGCGGATCGCGTGCACCGCCACCTGCGGGTCGTCGGCGCAGGCCTGCACGCACAGGTCGCCGCCGCTGCGGGCGGGGTCGAGGTTGTCGCCGGGGAAGTGCGGCAGGTCGGCCAGCGCCTCGGGGCGGCGGCCGGCGATCCCGAAGCGGTCCTCGCCGTCCTTGTCGAACAGGGTGGGGCCGAAGCCCACCGTGAGGGTCAGCCGGGACGCGGGCAGGCCCAGGGCCTCCCCGGTGTCGTCCGGCGGGGCCTCGGGGATGCCGCCTACGGCGCCCTCGCCGACCGCGCGGCCCGCGGTCATCGCGGCGGCGGCCTCCGTCCAGTCCTTCAGGAGCCGGACGAGGTCCTCGCGGTCGTCGGTGGTGACGTCGAACGCGGCGAAGTGCAGCCGGTCCTGGACCGGTGTGGCGATCCCGGCCTGGTGCCTGCCGTGGAAGGGGACGACCTGCCGGTCCGGCCCGGACGGGGCGTCGCGGCCCCCCAGGGCGACGGCGGTGCCCCCGGCGGCGGCCGCGCCCAGGGCGACCCCTGCCCCGGCCCAGCCCAGCACGGCGCGCCGGCCGACCGTCCGCGCGGCGCCCCCGCCCCCGGCGGCCTGCTCCCGCTCCTGCGCCTGCTCCCGCTCCTGCTCCATGCCGTGCCCCGTTACTGCTTCGCCACGGCGGCGGCGAGGCGGGACAGGGGCTCGGCGAGGGAGTTGACCGCGTCGGACAGCTCCTTGCGGTCGGCCTTGCCGACGGTGTCGTAGGAGACGAAGCCGTCGCCCTTGCGGTAGTCGTCGAGCTTGTCCTGCAGCGCGGCGAACTGCTCGTCGAGCTCCTCGGTCAGCTCCGGGTCGTTCTCGGAGGCGACCGGCTCCAGCAGCGCGTACGCCTTCTTCGCCCCCTCGACGTTGGCCCGGAAGTCCCACAGGTCGGTGTGGGCGTAGCGGTTCTCCTCGCCGGTGACCTTGCCGGTGGCGACCTCGTCGAGGAGTTCCTTGGCGCCGTTGGCCATGCCGGTGGGGGTGAGCTCGGCCTTGCCGACCCGCTCGTTCCAGTCCTCGAGGTCGGTCAGCAGCCGCGCGGCGAGCTTCTTCTCGTCGGCGCCGATCTTCCCTTCCTCCCACAGCGCCTTCTCCAGGCGGTGCCAGCCGGTCCACTCCTGGCCGGGCTCGAGGCCGTCCTCGCGGACGTCGACCTTGGGGTCGATGTCGCCGAAGCTCTCGGCGACCGGCTCGATCCGCTCCCAGCCGACGCGGGACTTCGCGTACTCGGCCCTGGCGGCCTCGACGTCGCCGTCCTTCACCGCGTCGGTGAACTTCCACACGGCGGGGATCGTCAGGTCGGCCTGCTCCTGGACGTAGGCGCGGTAGTCGGCGACCGCGGAGGCCAGGCGGGGGTCGAGCTTCTTCGCGGCGCCCTTGCCGGTGACGGTGACGGCCTGGCGTATGCCGTCGCCCTTCATGCCGGGCTTGCAGGCGATCTCGTACTCGCCGGCCTTCATCTCGGTGGTGATGGCGGCTTTCGTGCCGGGGCCGATGTTCTCCCGCTCGGTGACGATGCGGTCGCCCTCGGCGTAGACGTAGACCTCGGTGACCTTGCTGCCCTTGTTGTGCACCGCGAGCTCGACGTGCCCGGCCGGGAACTCGGTCCGGGAGAGCCGGCACTCGGAGTCGGTCGCGGTCACCTGCACCGCACCGTCACCGGCCGCGTCGGACTTCTCGGCGCAGCCGGTGAGGGCGGTGAGGACGACGGCCGCCGACAGGGCGGTGGCCGCGGTGAGTCTGCGGGCGGGCATGAAGGCTCCAGCGCTCAGGTGGGAAGAGGCCGATTAGGCTTACCTAAGTTAACTGAGCCTTACCTGGATCACCTCATGAAAAGGTACAGAATCGGTAATGACTTCCCCAAGCGGACGTTCAGGGGAGAGTCAGCACCTCCGCACCGGAGTCGGTGACCACCAGGGTGTGCTCGAACTGGGCGGTGCGCTTGCGGTCCTTGGTCACGACCGTCCAGCCGTCGTCCCAGATGTCGTACTCGTGGGTGCCCAGGGTGAGCATCGGCTCGATGGTGAACGTCATGCCCGGCTTGATCACGGTGGTCGCCCGCGGATCGTCGTAGTGCGGGACGATCAGGCCGGAGTGGAACGAGGTGTTGATGCCGTGCCCGGTGAAGTCGCGGACCACGCCGTAGTTGAAGCGCTTGGCGTACGACTCGATGACCCGCCCGATGACGTTGATCTGCCGGCCCGGCCGCACCGCCTTGATCGCCCGGTTCAGCGACTCGCGGGTGCGCTCCACCAGCAGCCTGGACTCCTCGTCCACCTCGCCCACGAGGTAGGTGGCGTTGGTGTCGCCGTGCACGCCGTGGATGTAGGCCGTCACGTCGAGGTTGACGATGTCGCCCTCGTTGAGGACGGTCGAGTCCGGGATGCCGTGGCAGATCACCTCGTTGACCGACGCGCACAGCGACTTGGGGAAGCCGCGGTAGCCCAGGTCGGAGGGGTAGGCCTTGTGGTCGCACATGTACTCGTGGGCGACCCGGTCCAGTTCGTCGGTGGTCACGCCCGGCGCGATGTGCTTGGCGGCCTCCTCCATGGCCCGGGCCGCGATCCGCGAGGCGATCCGCATCCGCTCGACGACCTCCGCGGGCTGCACCTCGGGGCCGGTGTACGGGGCGGGCGCCTCCTTCCCCACGTACTCGGGCCGCGGGATGTCGGCGGGGACGCTGCGTGTGGGGGAGAGCTTGCCGGGAACCAGGACAGACATGTGGGCGAGTGTATAGCCGCCCGGCAGGGCACCATTGCGGCTGTGGAGCAGTGCGGACAAGGAGGTTGACGATGGGCCTGTTCAGCAGGGGGAGAGCCTCCGGCGGACCGGGGGAGTGGTTCTACTGCCTGGTGCACAAGAAGGTCGAGGAGGGGCCGGAGTGCCCGGCCAGGGACCGGCTCGGCCCCTACGCGACACCGGCCGAGGCGCAGCACGCGACGGAGATCAGCGAGCAGCGCAACCAGGAGTGGGAGAACGACCCCCGCTGGCACGACGAGCCGGACGACGGGCCGCGCGGCCCCCGTCCCTGACCGCCCCGGGCCCCGCGGGCGCCGGCCGGGCCGCCCCGGCCCGCGCCCGCGAGGCCCGGGGCTGCTCCCGCCGCCCGGGACCGCTCCCGCCGGTCAGGGCTGCTCCTGCCGCTCCCGGCGCAGCTCCCGCATGCGCACCGCGTGCTCGTCGGTGCGGGCGTCGTAGGACATCAGCTTCGGCAGTGCGGCGGCCAGCAGGCCGACCGAGGCCGCGCACATCAGGCCGCCGGACCAGAACGAGGCCCGCACTCCGACCAGCGAGGCCGCCGTGCCCGCCCGCACCTGGCCGCCCTGCGGGCCGACGGTGAAGCTGAGAAGCTCCAACCCGGCCAACCTGCCGCGCAGTTCGTCGGGAATCGTCTGGTTCCACAGGGTGGACCGGAACAGTCCGCTGACCATGTCGGCACCGCCGGCCGCAGTCAGGCACAGCAGCACCAGCCACACGTTCGACGTCCACCCCGCCGCGGCCACGGCCAGCCCCCAGGCGGCAGCCCCGTACGCCACCGCCCGGCCGTGCCGGTGCACCCGCGAGGTCCACCCGCTGGTCATGCCGACCAGCATCGACCCCACCGCCCCGGCGCCGTACATCAGCCCCAACGACCACGGCGCGTCCAGCCGGTCGGCCAGGAACGGGAAGAGCGCGTTCGGGAAGGCGAAGAACATCGCGGCCGCGTCGACCGCGTAGGTGCCCAGCAGCTCCGGACGGCTCCGGGCGTAGCGCACCCCCTCGGCGATCCTCCTCAGCGACGGCTTCTCCCCGCCCGTCGGCGGGGGCGAGGTCCGCAGCCGCAGCAGCAGCACCAGCGACACCGCGAAGGAGACCACGTCCAGGGCGTAGGCCGTCTCCACCCCGCCGGTGGCCACCAGCACCCCGGCCAGGGAGGGGCCCACGATCGCGCCGATCTGCCAGCGGAGGGAGTTCAGAGCGGCGGCCGCGGTGAGCCGGTCGTGTGCGACGACCTGCGGGACCAGCGCGTCCAGGGAAGGCCGCTGCAGGCCGTCCAGGGCGGACAGCAGGGCGACGAACAGGTACAGCGGCCACAGCATCGGCTCCGGCAGCAGGGCGTTGACCAGCAGCATCACCGACAGCAGCCCCAGGCCCAGCTCGGAGGCCAGCACCAGCCGGCGGCGGTCGACCGAGTCCGCCAGCGCCCCGCCCCACAGGCCGAAGACGATCGTCGGCACGATCTCCGCCGCGGCGATCAGGCCGACCGCCAGGTAGGAGCCGGTCATCTCCTTGACCTGGAGGGGGACGGCGACGTAGGTCAGGAAACCGCCCAGCACCGACACCGCCCCGGCCGACCACAGCAGCCGGTAGTCGCGGGAGGACCGCAGGGGGGACAGGTCGGGGAGCATCCCGCGCAGCGGCGACCGTCTCCCCGGAGGGGGACCGTCGTCGTCCGGGGCGCCACCGTCCGCCGGGGCTTCGCCCACGGGGGTGCCCTCCACGGGGGTGCCCTCCGCGGGGCCGTCGCACACAGGGCCGCTGCTCACGGCCGCCCATGCTCCGCCACGGCGCCGACGGCGGGCAAACGGTTTTACGCCGGGGCCCGGCGCGCCCGGCGGTCGCAGCCGGTCGCAGCCGGTCACGGCCGTTCTCACAGACCGGGAGCCGGGCTGCGATCCGCCGCGCCCGCTGGCAGGATCACCCCCATGACTACTCCTGACGCCGCGACCAACGACGTTCCCCAGCCCGGCCCCCACGACCTGCCCGACGTGTCCGGCCTCGTCGTCGGTGTCCTCGGCGGCACCGGCCCGCAGGGCCGCGGCCTGGCCTACCGGCTCGCCCGCGCCGGGCAGAAGGTGGTCCTCGGCTCCCGCGACGCCGGGCGGGCGAAGGCCGCCGCCGACGAACTGGGCCTGGGGATCGAGGGCGCGGACAACGCCGAGTGCGCCCGCCGCAGCGACGTGGTGATCGTGGCCGTGCCGTGGGACGGGCACCGGGCCACCCTGGAGGCCCTGCGCGAGGACCTCGCCGGCAAGATCGTCGTCGACTGCGTCAACCCGCTGGGCTTCGACAAGAAGGGCGCCTACGCGCTCGAACCGGAGGAGGGCAGCGCCGCCGAGCAGGCCGCCGCGATCCTGACCGACTCCCGGGTCACCGCCGCGTTCCACCACCTGTCCGCGGTCCTGCTGCAGGACCCGGAGATCGAGCGGATCGACACCGACGTGATGGTGCTCGGCGAGAAGCGCGCGGACACCGACGTCGTCCAGGCCCTGGCCGGGCGCATCCCCGGCATGCGCGGGATCTTCGCCGGACGGCTGCGCAACGCCCACCAGGTCGAGTCCCTGGTGGCCAACCTGATCTCCGTCAACCGCCGCTACAAGGCCCACGCCGGGCTGCGCATCACCGACGTCTGACCCGCGGCGCGCCGGGCCGCGGTACCGGGGCGCGGCGCCGGCCGGGGTACCGGCCGGTGTGCCGGGTCGCGGCGGCCCGGCACGCCGGGAGCACCCCGGGCGGGGGCCGCGCCGGGGGAGGAGGACAATGGACGGGCAGTGTCCGCATCGTCCAGGAGCGCCCCCATGCCCCGTACCGCCCTCTTCGCCGTGGCCCTGTGCGTGCTCGCGGTCGTCGCCGCCGTCGTGTCCTTCGCGAACGGGACGTGGCTGGGCGTCGTGTGGATCCTGATCGCCGGCCTGTCCAGCAACATGGCCTGGTACTACATCCGCCGCGCCCGCCTCGAGCGCCGCGCGCAGTAGGGGCGGGCCCGCCGCCGGGCCGCGGGGTCAGCCCGCGACCTGCGGCTCGCCGTCCCAGAAACGGAACCAGTCCAGGCCGAAGGCCGGCAGGTACGGCTCCACCCCGAACAGCCCCATCACCGCGTCGACCAGCCCGAAGAACGCCGCGTTCACCTCGGGGATCCACAGGCAGCCGAAGACGATCAGCAGCCCGAACGGGGCGACGGGCTCGACCTGCCGCCGGACGTTGTACGACAGCCACGGCTCGACGATCCCGTAGCCGTCCAGGCCCGGCACCGGCAGCAGGTTCAGGATCGCCGCGGTCACCTGGAGCAGGGCCAGGAAGGCGATCGCCGCCAGGAACGGGAGCGGCATCCCCGCGCCCAGGTCCGGCAGCAGGAACGGCAGCATCAGCACCACCGCGAACACCACGTTGGTCAGCGGCCCGGCCGCCGAGATCAGACTGTGCTTCCACCGTCCGGCGACCCGGTCCCGCTCGATGAAGACCGCCCCGCCCGGCAGGCCGATCCCGCCCATGATCACGAACAGCACCGGCAGCACGATGCTCAGCAGCGCGTGGGTGTACTTGAGGGGGTTGAGCGTGAGGTAGCCCTTCGCCCCGACGGTGATGTCGCCGCCGTGCAGCGCGGTGCGGGCGTGTGCGTACTCGTGCAGGCACAGCGAGACGATCCAGCCGGAGACCACGAACAGGAACACCGCGAAGCCGGTGCTCGCCGAGAAGCCGGTCCACACCGCCCAGCCGCTGACCCCCATGACCGCGACCAGGGCGAGGAAGACCGGGCTGACGCCCCGGTCGCTGCGGGTGGCTGTGCTGCTCATGGACGCGTCTCCAGGGCCGGGACCGGGGCCGGGGCCTGCGGCGGGCGGAATCGGGCCCGGACGGCCGTCCGGGACGTCCGATCATGCCCGCCCGCGCACGGCACGGACAAGCGCCCGGCGCCCCCGCCCCCGCGCCCCCACCGGAACCGCGGCGGCAAACCGCAACACCAAAGGCGCGAAACGGACAGTACTTCCACGCTTTGCCACCCTGTTCCGGACGGAGGCGCGGGGGGCGGCCCCGCCCGCAAGCGGGCCGTCAGCCCGGCAGGGGAGGGGCCAGCAGGCCGGGGTCGAGACCGGCGGGGCCGGTGTGGCCGGTCAGGGCCAGGGAGAGGTCGAGCTCGGCGAGCAGGCAGCGCAGGACGTGCCGCACCCCGGCCTCGCCGCCCAGGGCCAGGCCGTGGACGTACGGCCGGCCGACGAGCACGGCGCGGGCGCCCAGGGCGAGGGCCTTGAGGACGTCCGAGCCGGTGCGCACCCCGCTGTCGAACAGCACGGTGATCTCCTCGCCGACGGCCCCGGCCACCGCGGGCAGGGCGTCCAGGGCCGCGACCGCGCCGTCGACCTGGCGGCCGCCGTGGTTGGAGACGACCACGCCGTCCATGCCGGCGTCGCGGGCGCGGCGGGCGTCGTCCGGGTGCAGCACGCCCTTGAGGACGATCGGCCCGTCCCACTGCTCGCGCAGGAACGCCAGGTCCTCCCAGGTCTTGGTGGGGTCGGCGAACATGCCGGCCCAGTGCGCGACGGCGGCGAGCGGGTCCTCCTCGACCGGCTTGGCGAGCCCGGCCAGGAACGCCGGGTCGCTCAGGTAGTTGGCGATCCCGATCCGCCGGAGGAACGGCAGGTGGGCGCGGTCCAGGTCGCGCGGGCGCCAGCCCAGCAGCCAGGTGTCGAGGGTGACGACCAGGGCGGTGTACCCGGCGGCGCGGGCCCGCCGGAGGAGGCTGACGGTGACGTCCCGGTCCTTCGGCCAGTACAGCTGGAACCAGCGCGGGCCGTCGCCCGACGCCTCGGCGACCTCCTCCAGGGTGGTGGAGGACGCGGTGCTCAGCACCGTCGGCAGCCCCAGGCCCGCCGCGGCCCGGGCCGCGGCGGGCTCCGCGTCGGGGTGCACGATCGACAGCACCCCCACCGGGGCGAGGAGCAGCGGGGCGGGCAGCCGGGTGCCGAACAGGGTGTACGACAGGTCGCGCACCCCCACGTCGCGCAGCATCCGGGGCACGAGAGCCCTGCGTTCGAACGCGGCCCGGTTGGCGCGCATCGTGGCCCCGGTGCCGGCACCGCCCGCCACGTACCCGTACGCCTCGGGGGACATCCGTTCGCGGGCGGCGTCCTCCAGGCCCGCCGGGTCCGTCCCGAACGGGGGAGCCTCTCCCGTCAGCAGGCCGTGGAGGTAGATCTCGTCCTGGAAGGAGGAGAACGGGGGCATGGGCGTCCCTTCTGGCGGAGCGGCGGGTGCGGGCGGCGGACGGCGGGAGGCGGGTGGGGTCGGCGGGCGCCGGCGGGTGCGGCGGGCGGGGTCAGCGGGGGCGGACCGCGTCGCGGGGGCCGGTGCCGTCGAGGTGGCGTCCGACGTTCTCGACGGCGGCCAGGGCGATGCGCACCAGCGTCTCGCGGGTGACGGCGCCCGCGTGCGGGGTGAGGACGGTGTTGGGCGCGGAGAGCAGCCGCGAGCCGGCCTCGGGCGGCTCGGGGTCGAAGACGTCCAGGCCCGCGGCGGCGATGCGGCCGTTCTCCAGGGCGTCGGCGAGCGCGTCGGAGTCGACCAGGGGCCCGCGCGCGGTGTTGACGAGGATCGCGGTGGGCTTGAGCAGGGCCAGGCGGCGGGCGTCGAGGAGGTTGCGGGTGGAGTCGTCCAGCGGCGCGTGCAGGGTGACGACGTCGGCGGTGCGCAGCAGGTCGTCCAGTTCCGTCCAGCGGGCGCCGGTGCGCTGCTCGACCTCGGCCGGCGCGCGGCGCGGGGAGGCGTAGAGGACGGTCATGTCGAAGGCGGCGGCCTTGCGGGCGACGTCCCGCCCGATGTGGCCCAGGCCGACGATGCCGAGGGTCTTGCCCGCCAGCTCGGTCAGCTCCGGGCGCAGCCGGTCCAGGGCCCACTCGCCGCGGGCGAGCGCGGTGTGCGCGGGGACGACCTTCTTGGCGCAGGCCAGGATCAGGGCGAAGGCGTGCTCGGCGACGGTGTTGCCCTCGGCCCCGCTGGAGGCGATGGTGCACACCGTCACCCCGCGGCGGTGCGCGTGCGCCAGGTCGACGTGGTCGTGGCCGTGGCCGACGCACTGGACCATCTCCAGCCGGGGCGCGGCGTCGATGTGCCCGGCCCGCACGGGGGCGAGCGCGGTGACGATCACCTGCGCGGCGGCGAGCGCGCCGGGGTCCTCGTCGGTGCTCTCCACGACGGTGACGTCGGCGCGGTCGGCCAGGAGCAGGGCGACGCCGGCTCCCGCCTCGCGCCCGCCGACCTGCGGGGGGACGACGGCCAGGACGGAGGTGCGGGACACGGGTCTCTCCCTGCGGTGCGCGGCGGCGGTGGCCCCGGCGGTTGTGCCGGCGACGGCTGTGCCGAGGACGGTTGTGCCGGCGGCGGTCGTGCCGGCGGCGGTTGTGCCGATGGTGGCGGCAGAACCGGCGCGGGTCCACCGTTCGGACGGCCGCTGTCTCCCCGTGACGGGGGAGTTTGTCACCCGGTGACAGGAGCGGAGCCGCGTACGGGGCGCCGGACGGCGGCGGGTCAACCGTGGACGGTGCGGGCGATCTCCAGCATCAGGCGCTGCCAGGGGTCGCGGGGGTCGCGGCCGGTGAGCTCGCGGACGCGGCGCATCCGGTAGCGCAGGGTCTGGGGGTGCAGGTGCAGGGCCTCGGCGGCGGCCGTCGCCGACCCGGTGCCCAGATAGGCGTCGAGGGTGGCCGCCAGGTGCTGGTTGCCCGGGTCCAGGAGCGGACCGAGGACGTGCCGGCGCACCGTGGCGGGGGTGGCCCCGGGCGTGGCGTTGAGCAGCCCGACCACGTGGGCCTCGGCGGTGTGCAGCAGCCCGTCGGCATCGAAGGCGCGGGCGGGCGCCGCCCCGAGGGCGTCGCGGGCCAGGCGGTAGGCGCCGGCGAGCTCGTCGGGGCCGTGCCCGGCGACGAGGCAGCCGCGCCGGGCGGTCCCGCGCAGCAGCGGGCCGGTGAGGGCCGCCAGGCCGGGGTCGAGGAGGAGCACCAGGTGGTCGGCCCGGGTGGTGTGCAGGACGTCGGCGCCGCCGGCCGGCCGGGCGCGGAGGAGGCGGGCCGCCAGCTCCGCCCCGGCCGCGGCGGTGGCGGTGGTCGCGGTGGCGGTGGGGTGGGAGGTGGCCGCGGCGGCGGGGGTCCGGTCCGGGGCGGAAGGTGTCCGGTCCGGGGCCGGGGCCGCCGCCGCGGCCGGGGCGCCGGCGGCGAGGCGGACGGGTCCGGCGACGAGCAGGACGCCCGACTCCGGGAGGCAGACGCCCAGGGCGCGGGAGCGGTCGGCGACGGCCGCGGGGGAGGCCTGGCGGCCGACGAGCAGGTCGTCCAGGAAGGCGCGCAGGGCGCGGTCGCGGTCGGCGTCGAGCCGTTCCGCGGCGTCGGCGTGGCCTGCGGCCAGGGCCTCGGTGAGCGTCTCGAGCTCCCGCAGCCAGATGCGGTTGAGGGCGAACACGTCGCCGGGGGACAGCCGGTCCCCGGCGTGCTCGGCGACGATCCGGTCCGCGGCGGCCGCCCCCACCCGGTAGGCGCGCACCACGGCGTCGACCGACCTGCCGTCGGCGGCCCGGGCCCGCCCGATCTCCCGGGCCCGTTCGACGTCGGCCGCGGTCGTCCCGGTGTCCTCCGCCCACATGCGCAGCAGGCGCGAGGACGCCCACCGGGTGATCGCCCGGACTTCGGCCAGCCGGCTGCCGTGCAGGCCCCGGTAGGCGGGCACCTCCCGGCGGACCTCGTCCACGATGCGGGCGACCAGGCCGGGCTCCGCGTGCAGCATGTCGCGGCAGACCGCCTCGCGTTCCGCCCGTCCCATGCGCCCGCCCTCCTCCGGCCCGCCTCTTCCGGCCCGCCGTCCCGGGCTTGTCAGCCGCTGACAAACCTCTTCGCACTGTAGCCGCAACACCGTTGCCGCCCGGCCCGCCGTCCATGACGGTGAACCTCGACACGACAGCCGTGGGAGAGGTGGCGGGACATGGCGTTCGACGCCGACGTGATCGTGGTGGGTGCGGGCCTCGCGGGGCTGGCCGCCACGGCGGAGCTCGCCGACGCGGGCCGGAAAGTGCTCCTGCTCGACCAGGAGCCGGAGGCGTCCCTCGGCGGCCAGGCCCACTGGTCCTTCGGCGGCCTGTTCCTGGTGGACTCGCCCGAGCAGCGCCGCATGGGCATCCGCGACAGCCGCGACCTGGCTTGGCAGGACTGGCTGGGCACGGCCGGCTTCGACCGGCCCGAGGACGCCTGGCCGCGGCGCTGGGCCGAGGCGTACGTCGACTTCGCGGCGGGGGAGAAGCGGGCCTGGCTGCGGGCGCAGGGGCTGCGGCTTTTCCCCGTCGTCGGCTGGGCCGAGCGCGGCGGCTACGACGCCACCGGCCACGGCAACTCCGTGCCGCGGTTCCACATCACCTGGGGCACCGGCCCCGGCCTGGTGGAGCCCTTCGAGCGCCGGGTGCGGGAGGCAGCCGGGCGGGGCCTGGTGTCCTTCCGCTTCCGCCACCGGGTCGACGAGCTGCTGGTCACCGACGGGCGGGTGCACGGTGTGCGCGGCGCCGTCCTGGAGCCCAGCGGCGTCGCGCGGGGGCAGGCGTCGTCCCGCACGGAGACCGGGGAGTTCGAGCTGAACGCCCAGGCCGTCGTGGTGGCCTCCGGCGGCATCGGCGGCAACCACGACCTGGTGCGCGCCAACTGGCCCGAGCGGCTGGGGAAGGCGCCGGAGCGGATGCTCTCCGGGGTGCCCGCGCACGTCGACGGCCGGATGATCGGCATCACCGAGCGGGCCGGTGGCGCCGTGATCAACCGCGACCGCATGTGGCACTACACCGAGGGCATCGAGAACTGGGACCCGGTCTGGGCGCGGCACGGCATCCGCATCCTGCCCGGCCCGTCCTCGCTGTGGTTCGACGCCCGCGGCCGCAGGCTGCCCGTCCCGCTGTTCCCCGGGTTCGACACCCTCGGCACGCTCGAGCACATCATGAGGTCCGGTCACGAGCACACCTGGTTCGTCCTCAACAAGCGGATCATCGGCAAGGAGTTCACCCTCTCCGGCTCCGAGCAGAACCCGGACCTGACGGGCCGCAGCGTGCGCGGGGTGATCGGCCGCGCCCGCGCCGACATGCCCGGGCCGGTGAAGGCGTTCGTCGAGGGCGGCGCGGACTTCGTCGTGGAGGAGGACCTGGGCGCGCTGGTGCGCGGCATGAACGCCCTCACCGGGGAGGCGCTGATCGACGAGGCGGACCTGCACCGGGAGATCACCGCGCGCGACCGGGAGATCGCCAACCCCTACACCAAGGACCTCCAGATCACCGCGCTGCGCGGGGCCCGCTCCTACCTCGGCGACCGGCTGATCCGCACCGCCGCGCCGCACCGGATCCTCGACCCGAAGGCCGGGCCGCTGATCGCGGTGCGGCTGAGCGTCCTCACCCGCAAGACCCTCGGGGGCCTGCACACCGACCTGGACTCCCGCGTCCTGGACGCCTCCGCCGAACCGGTGCCGGGGCTGTACGCGGCGGGGGAGGCCGCCGGCTTCGGCGGCGGCGGGGTGCACGGCTACCGCTCGCTGGAGGGCACCTTCCTCGGCGGCTGCCTCTTCTCCGGCCGCATCGCCGGCCGGGCCGCCGCCGCGGCCACCGCCTGACCCGGCCACCGCCCGGCCCGGCCACCGTCCGGCCCGGCCACCGTCCGCCCCGGGCAGTGGCCGTTCCGGGCCGGGCGGCGGGGCGAGGGCGGTGAGTACGGCCGACCGGTGTGGCTGGAGCACAGGGTGCGGGGCGTGGATGTGGGGCCCGGGCACGTGCCCGGGCCGGAGTGCGAAACCTACTGTGACGCACGTCTCCTGACGCCCACTCCGACCGGGGAGCGCCCATGCCCGTACATCCGCGCGGTACGTCGGTCCGGCTGTTCGCGGCCGGCTGCGCCGCCGCCCTGCTCGCCCTGCTCCCCGCCCCGGCCGCGCAGGCGGCACAAGCCGCCTCGGCCGCGCAGGCCGCCCCGGCCGCGCAGGCGGTGCAGCAGGACCCGTCCCACCTGACCCGCGAGGCGGTCTTCACCTCGGCGGCGAACGGCTGGGAGCGGGTCGAGCGCTACCTCGACACGACGCCCGGGTTCACTCAGGAGGACTACCCGCCCGACGGGCGCGGCGACCAGGACGGCCTGCGCCGCACCTACTTCGGTGGCGTCGCGAAGCCCTTCTCCGGCCGGTTCCTGCTCTACTCGGCGCCCGGCTGGGACACCGGCGGCGGCACCCCCGTCCTCCTCGTGCACGGCGCCAACGACAACCCCGACCGCGCATGGGCCAACCCCGGCGAGTCCGGGGGCTTCGGCTGCGGCGCCGCCTCCTGCCCCTCCTCCGGCCTGATGCAGTACCTGGACGGGCGCGGCAAGCGGGTCTTCGCGATCGGCTTCGCCCACAAGGAGGGCGACAACCTCATGCAGGCCCAGCAGGTCGGCGACGCCGTCGCCCTGATCAGGGCGCGCCTGGGCGTGGAGAAGGTCGACCTGGTGGGCTGGAGCAAGGGCATGATGTCGGCCCGCATGTACGTGTCGTCGGTCAAGCCGTCCTGGGGGCGGCCGTACGCCGGGGACGTGCGCAAACTGATCACCCTGGGCGGCCCGAACGGCGGCTACGACTACCCGTTCGCCCACGGCTGGGCGCACAATTTCTCCATCTGGAGCGAGTGCGGGGGCTCCGTCAACTCCCCGTCCCCGCACACCTCGATGACCTGCTACGGGGCGAGCCGCTACCACCCGGAGTTCTCCTTCGTGCCCACCGACGGGTGGGACGCCTACCCCGGCCAGCGGCAGATGCTCGCCCGCTTCGACCACGTCTACGGGGTCAACCAGACCCAGCAGGACTGGTACACCACCTACTACGGCGGCCGGGGCTTCTACACCTCCGGCCCCGGCATCCAGGCCGCGATCGACGCCGGCTCCCTGATCGACCGCATCCAGCGGGCGGGCGTCCCGGCGGACGTGCAGACGTACCTGCTGGCCGGCGGGGCGGCCACGGTCGTGGGCATCGTCAACGAGACCCGCGGCCCCGGCGACGGGGTCGTGTTCACCACCAGCGCCCTCGACGGCACCGGCATCGGCAACCTCGCCGGGACCGCCGTCGTGGGCACCGCCAACCACCTCGAGCTGGGCTGGAAGACCGCGGTGTCCTCCCAGGTCGCGGCGTGGCTGGGCTGACCGTACGAGGAGAGACGACGATGGACCATCTCATGCCGGGCATCACCGCGCGGCGCGTGCCGACCGCGCGGGTGACCACCCACGTCCTGGAGGCCGGGGAACCGGACGGCACGCCGGTGGTGTTCGTCCACGGCAACGTCTCCTCCGCCCTGTTCTGGCAGCCGACGATGCTCGCGCTGCCGGCCGGGTACCGGGCGGTCGCCCCCGACCTGCGCGGCTTCGGCTCCACCGACCGGGCACCGGTCGACGCCACCCGCGGCCTGCGCGACTTCTCCGACGACCTCGGGGCGCTCCTGGACGCCCTCGGCCTGCCCGCGGCCCACCTGGTGGGCTGGAGCATGGGCGGCGGCGTGGTGCTGCAGCACCTGCTCGACGCCCCCGGCCGGGTCGCCTCCCTCACCCTGGTCAACCCCGTCTCGCCCTTCGGCTTCGGCGGGACGAAGGGGCCGCACGGCGAGCTGTGCGCGCCCGACGGGGCCGGGTCCGGCGGCGGCGCCGGGAACCCCGACTTCGTCGCCCGGCTCGCGGCCGGCGACACCGGCGACGACTCCCCGCTCTCCCCCCGGCGCGTCCTGCTCGCGCAGTACGTGAAGGAGGGCTGCGTGCCCGAGCCGCTGGAGGCAATGGTGCACTCCATGCTCACCACGGCCACCGGCGACGACCACTACCCGGGCACCTCGGCCCCCAGCGGCAACTGGCCCGGCTTCGCCCCCGGCGACCGCGGCGTGCTCAACACGATGGCCCCCACGCACTTCCGCATCACCGCCGACGACCTCGCCGCCCTGGACCCCAAGCCGCCGGTCCTGTGGATCCGGGGGGCCGACGACGTGATCGTCTCCGACACCTCCATGCACGACCTCGCCCACCTGGGGTCGCTCGGGATCGTGCCGGGCTGGCCGGGCGAGGACGCCTGCCCGCCCCAGCCGATGGTCACCCAGACGCGCACCGTCCTCGACGGCTACGCGAAGGCCGGCGGCCGGTACACCGAGACGGTGATCGAGGACTCCGGCCACGGACCGCAGCTGGACCGACCGGAGGAGTTCCGCGCGGCCCTGCTCGCCCACCTCGCCGCCGCGGCGGCGGTGTGAACGGCGGTACGAGCGGCGGTCCGGGCAGCGGTGCGGGCGGCGGTCTGAACGGCGGTCTGAGCGGTACTGCGGGCACCACCGCCGCCGTCCCCGTGACCGCCCCGGAGGTCCCCGGCGCCGAGCACCGGACGGCCGCACGGCTGCCCGACCTGACGACGGCGGGGACGGTCCGCACCGGGCACACCGTGCCGGCCGACTGGCAGGGCCTGCACGCCGCGTCCGCCGTGCGCCGGTACGGCCCCGTCCCCGGGGTGCAGGTCGACGGGTACTTCCCGGCGCGCACCGGGCTGAACACCCACCACGGGTGGGACCACGACGCCCAGTTCGTCCTGCGGATGCCTGACGCGTGGAACGGCGGGCTCGTCGTCACCGGCGCGCCCGGGGTCCGCCGCCAGTACGCCGTCGACGTCCTCGTCGGCGACCGGGCGCTGGCCCGCGGCTACGCCTTCGCGGCCACCGACAAGGGCGGCAGCGGCCCGGAGTTCTTCACCACCGACCCCGCCCCGGGCAGGTCCCTCGCGGGGTGGAACGCGCGGACGACCGAACTGCTGGCCGCCGCCAGGGAGGCCGTCGCCTCCCACTACGGCGGCCCGCCGCGGCGCACGTACGTCACGGGAGTCTCCAACGGCGGCTACCTCACCCGCTGGCAGCTGGAGAACAACCCGGACCTCGTCGACGGCGGCGTCGACTGGGAGGGCCCGCTGTGGCGCGCCGACGGACCCAACCTCCTCACCCACCTGCCCGCCGTGCTCGCGCACTACCCGGCGTGGCGGGCGAAGGGCGGACGGGAGGACCACGAGGCGCTGCTCGCCGCCGGCTGCCCGCCCGGCTCGGAGTTCCTGTGGGAGGAGCACCACCGCACCTACTGGGGCGTCACCCAGCGCATCTACCGGACCGCCGTCGACCCGGACTACCGCGGGGCCGAGGAGGAGTACGCCTACCGGGCCCGCCCGGCCGCCGTCCGCGCCGCCGTCGCCGGTGTCGAGCTGACCGGTGCGATCGGCAGGCCCCTGCTGTCCCTGCACGGCACCCTCGACGCGCTCCTGCCGGTCGGCCTGCACGCCGACGCCTACGCGGAGCTCGTCGCCGCCGCGGGGCGCGGGGACCTGCACCGGCTCTACCGCATCGAGGGCGGGAACCACGTCGACGGGTACTGCGACCTCCACCCTGACCGGCTGCGCCCGCTGCAGCCCTGGTACGAGGAGGCGTTCGACGCCCTCGAGCGCTGGGTGGAGGACGGCGTCGAGCCGCCGCCGGGCGGCACCGTCCCCGCCGGGGCGCGGACGCTCGGCGCGGCCGCGGACTGAACCCCCGGGCCCGGGAGCAGGGTCGGGACCGGAACGGGGGACCGGTCCCGACCCACGCCCGGGCCGGGAGCGGACCGGCGGACCGGCGGCCCGCGCACGACGGCGGGGCGGGGACGGCCTGCGCCGTCCCCGCCCCGCCGTCCCCCTGCACGGGGGTCCTTGTGAGGATCAGCCCGCCGGGGTGAGCTCCTTGCCGTTCCCGTCGGCGGCCTCGGCGGCCTCGGCGGCCTCGGCAGCGTCGGCGGCCTCGGCGGCCTCGGCGGCCTCGGCAGCGTCGGCGGCCTCGGCAGCGTCGGCGGCCTCGGCGGCCTCGGCGGCCTCGGCGGCCTCGGCGGCCTCGGCGGCCTCGGCGGCGTCGGCGGCGTCGGCGGCGTCGGCCTTCTCGGCCTTCCCGGCCGCGTCGGCCTCGTTGGCCGCGTGCCACTCGTTGCTCTGGGCCAGCGGCTTCTCCTTCAGCAGCAGGGCGAGCACCAGCCCGACCGCGAAGACCGGTACCAGGTACAGGAAGATCGGGACCAGGGCCTCCTGGTAGGAGTCGACCACGATCCGGCGCAGGTCCTCCGGGAGGCTGCGGACCAGGGCCGGGGTCAGCGAGTGGCTGTCGCCGACCGCGGCGGCCGAGCCGGCCGGGAGGTCGGCGGCGAGCCGGTCGGTGAGCCGGTTGGCGAAGATCGCGCCGACCACGGCGGTGCCGAGGGTGGCGCCGATCTCGCGGAAGAAGTTGTTGGCGGAGGTCGCCGTGCCGACCTCGCTCGGCGGGAAGGCGTTCTGCACGGCCAGGACCAGGGTCTGCATCAGCAGGCCGATGCCGGCGCCGGCCAGCGCCAGGTAGGAGCAGACGAGCCAGATCGGGTTGTCGGTCTCCAGGGTGGACATCAGGAGCACGGCGACGATCAGGATCACGGACCCGACGATCGGGTAGATCTTGTAGCGGCCGGTCTTGCTCATGATCGCGCCGGACGGCAGGGCGGTGGCCATGATGCCGACGACCATGGGTATCAGCAGCAGGCCGGACTCGGTGGCCGACTTCTGGTACACCATCTGCAGGTAGGTGGGCATGTAGCCGACGACGGCGAACATGCCGAGCCCGATGGCGATCATGCCGATCAGGGTGGCGACGTTGAAGATCGGGTTGCGGAACAGGTGCAGCGGGATGATCGGTTCGGTCGCGTGCTTCTCGGCCAGGAAGAACAGCAGCCAGGCGACCGCTCCGCCCACGCCCAGTCCGACGATCACCGGGTCCGACCAGTCGTACTCGGTGCCGCCCCAGCTCGCGAAGAGCACGGTGCAGGTGACGGCGACGGCCATCAGGGCGGTCCCCAGGTAGTCGAGGACGACCGTGACCTCCTTGCGCGGCAGCCTGATGGCGAGCGCCGCGACCGTGAGGGCCACCGCGCCCAGCGGCAGGTTGATCCAGAACGCCCAGCGCCAGGTGAGGGAGTCGGTGAACCAGCCGCCCAGTAGCGGGCCGGCGACCGAGGCCAGACCGAAGACGGCGCCCATCGGTGCCATGTACTTGGCGCGTTCGCGGGGCGGCACCAGGTCGGCGATGATCGCCTGTGAGGTGATCATGAGTCCGCCGCCGCCCAGGCCCTGCAGGGCCCGGCCGGCGATCAGGACGCCCATGGAGTCGGCGAGGCCGCAGACCACGGAGCCGATCAGGAACAGGACGATGCCGGCCAGGAAGATGGTCTTGCGGCCGATCAGGTCGCCGAGCTTGCCGTAGACCGGCATGCCGACGGTGGCGGCGAGGATGTAGGCGGTGGTGACCCACGCCATGTGCTCGATGCCGTGCAGCTCGCCGACGATGGTCGGCAGCGCGGTGCTGACGATCGTCTGGTCCAGGGCGGCCAGCAGCATGGTCACCATCAGCGCGCCGAAGATCAGACCGAAGCCGCGCGGTTTGGCGGCTCCGGTTCCGGTCTCGGACGCGTCGGGGTCCATGGTCGGGTCCGCCGTGGCGGAAGGATGGGACATCTCCGGGTCTCCGTCGGTGTGCGTCGGTGTGCGTCGGTGCTCGTCGGTGTGCTTCGGTGAACTTCGGTGTACTTCGGTGTCGTTCGTGGCGCGGTGCGGCACGTGGTGCGGTGCGCGGCGCCGCGCACGTGCCGGGCCCGGCGGCGGGCGGGCGCGCCCGTCAGCCTTCGGGTCCTGCTCGTCGTGGGGGTGGGGGTGGGGTGGGGGTTGCGGGTGCGCGGCCGGTGCGCCGCACGGCCGTGCTCGCCGTCGAGCCGCGGCCGGTGGGGGAGTCCGGTGGTCAGGAGGAGGCGGTGGCCGCTTCCTCCAGGGGGGAGGTGAGGTCCTTCAGGAGCGCGAAGGACTCCCTGACGAACTCCGGTGCCGCCTGCTCGCACCCGTGGTCCTGCGCCCATCGCCGCATGGCGACGCGCACCGCGGCCATGGAGATGCCGGCGACGAGGTCCGCGGTCCGGTCGCCGGTCCCGCGGCCGGTGCGTTCGGCCACCAGGGCCCAGAGCTCCCGCTCGAGGGCGTCGAAGCCGGCCAGTACCGCGGCGAGGACCGAGGGGGTGCGCTCGGCGATCCGGAAGACCTCCTCGACCTCGTCCCGCCTGGGCGGCGAGGCCTCCAGGTACGAGGCGAAGAGTTCGCCGACGTCCTCCAGGACGGAACGGGTGTCCCGTGCCGGTGCGGCGAGGAAACGGGCCCTCGCCTCCGGGGTGAAGGAGGCCGACCAGATCAGCAGCGCCGACTCTTTGGAGGGGAAGTAGTTGAAGAAGGTTCGAGGGGAGACGCCGGCCTCCTCGCTGATCATCTCCACCGTCACCTGCTCGAATCCCAGCTCCCGGGAGAGTCGCAGGGCCGCCGCGTGCAGCTCGTCGCGGGTCTCGCGACGGCGGCGCTCGCGCAGGCTCTCGCGCGGGGCGGCGGTGCGGCAGGGAAGATCCATGCCCGAATTATTGCACGGACTGCAAACACTGCACGGGGTGCAATGGGGGGAAGGGGCTGTGGGCTGCGTCACCCCTCCCGCGGGGCGGGGCGGCCTGCGGGTCCGGGGAGGGCGGAAAAGCGGCCGGCCCCGCGGAGTGCCGGAGCACTCCGCGGGGCCGTGGGGTCGGGCCGGGGGACGGACCCGAGTCCTGCGGGACGCCTCGCGGGCGTCGCGGCGGCCGGGGCCGCCGGGAGGGGGAGGTCAGTGGAAGCTGTGCTCCTCCGCCGGGTAGGCGCCGCCGACGACGTCCTCGGCGTAGGCCTTCGCCGCGTCGGAGAGCACCCGCCGCACGTCGGCGTACTGCTTGACGAAGCGCGGCACCCGGCCGCCGGTCATGCCGGCCATGTCGGTCCACACCAGCACCTGCGCGTCGCACGCCGCGCCGGCCCCGATGCCCACGGTGGGGATGTGCAGGACGCGGGTGACCTCGGCGGCCAGCTCGGCCGGGACCAGCTCCAGCACCACGGCGAAGGCCCCGGCGTCCTGCACGGCCTTGGCGTCGCGCAGCAGTTGGGTGGCGGCCTCCTCGCCGCGGCCCTGCACCGGGTAGCCGCCGAAGGCGCCGACCGACTGCGGGGTGAGCCCGATGTGCGCCATGACGGCGATCCCGGACTCGGTCAGCAGCCGGATGCTGTCCGCCGAGCGCTCCCCGCCCTCGAGCTTCACCGCGCCCGCACCGGTCTCCTTGACCATCCGGGTGGCGCTGCGCAGGGCCTGCACCGGGCCCTCCTGGTAGGTGCCGAAGGGCAGGTCGGCGACGACCAGGGACCGCTTGGTGCCGCGTACGACGGCGGCGGTGAGCATCACCATCTCGTCGAGGGTGACCGGGACGGTGGTGTCGTAGCCGAGGTGGCAGTTGGCGGCGGAGTCGCCGACCAGCAGCACCGGGATGCCGGCCTCGTCGAACGCGGAGGCGGTCAGGGCGTCGTAGGCCGTGAGCATGGGCCAGGCCTCGCCGCGCTGCTTGGCGGCGGCGATGTCCCGGACGGTGACGCGGCGGCTCGAGGTGCCGCCGTAGAGGGCCTTGTCGTTCGCAGCGGGCTTCGGACCCTGCTCCGATCCCTGGTTCAGGGCGTGCGTCATCGCAACGTCTCCTCTGTGTCGTCTCGAGGCGCCCTGGCGGCGTCCCCGGACCTCCCCCCATGCTGGCACGGACCGCGGCTGCTTCAAAGCCCCCGTCCGGACTCCCCGCGTTCCGCCTCCCGGGCGTATTTCCGCCCGCCCCTGCGATACGAGACGGTGCCGTATCGAAACCTGACCTAGCGTGAGCCCATGACGAGACCGACACCGGAGCCCGCAGCGCCGTCCCGCGGCGTCCCCGAGGCCGTCCACCGCAGGCGCTGGGCGGTCCTGGCCGTCCTGCTGTCCAGCCTGCTGGTGGTCGTGCTGGACAACTCGATCCTCAACGTCGCGCTGAAGACCCTGGCCATGCCCCCGCCCACCGGCCTGGGGGCCAGCCAGAGCGCACTGGAGTGGGCGGTCAACTCCTACACCCTGGTCTTCGCAGCCCTGCTGTTCACCGGCGGCCTGCTGGGCGACCGCCTGGGTCGCAAGAAGACCCTGACGGCCGGCATGGCGGTGTTCGGCCTGGGCTCGCTGCTGTCGGCGTTCGCCGGCTCCACCGGCGAGCTGATCGCCTTCCGCGCGGTGATGGGCCTGGGCGGCGCCCTCGTCCTGCCCGCCACGCTGGCGATCATCGTGAACGTCTTCGAGCGCGACGAGCAGCCCAAGGCGATCGGCATCTGGTCCGGGGCCGTGGGCGTGGCCATCGCCCTGGGGCCGGTCACCGGGGGCTTCCTGCTGGAGCACTTCTGGTGGGGCTCGGTCTTCCTGGTGAACGTGCCCGTCGTGGCACTCGCCCTCATCGGCATGGCGGTCCTCGTCCCCGACTCCCGCGACCCCCGGCCGGGCCGCACGGACCCCGTCGGGGTGGCGCTGTCCGTCGTCGGGCTGGTCCTGCTGGTCTACGGCATCATCGAGGGGGGCCGGCTGGCCGACGCCACCGCCCCCCTGGCGTGGGGGCCGGCCCTGGGCGGCCTGGCCGTCCTCGTCCTCTTCGTGCTCCACGAGCGGCGCACCGCCCACCCCGCGCTGGACGTCGGGTACTTCCGCGACCCGCGGTTCGCCGTCGCCGTCGGCGCCGTCGCCCTGGTGTTCTTCTCCATGATGGGCGTGACCTTCTTCATGGTCTTCTACACCCAGAGCGTGCGCGGCTGCACCCCGCTGGAGTCCGGGCTGCTGATCCTGCCGCTCGCCGTGTCGCAGCTGCTCTTCTCCTCGCGGGCCAGACTGGCCGTCGACCGCTTCGGCGCCCGCGCGGTGTGCACCACGGCCATGGTGTTCGTCGCGGCCGCCTTCCTGGGCTGCCTGCTGCTGGACCGCGACACCCCGCTGTGGGTGCTGGAGGTCCTGCTCTTCGTCCAGGGCACGGCGACGGCCCACGTCATCCCGCCCGCCACCGTCTCCATCATGTCCTCCCTGCCGCGCGAGAAGGCGGGCTCGGGCTCGGCGGTCAACAACGTCTTCCGCCAGGTCGGCGCCCTGCTCGGCGTCGCGGTCCTCGGCTCGCTGCTGTCGGCCGTCTACCGCGGCGGCGTCGAGGACGACCTGGCCGCGCTCCCGCCGGGGGAGAGGCACGCCGCGGGCGAGTCCGTCGAGGCCACCCTGGCGGCCGCCGGCCGGATCGGGGAGGCGGGGCAGGCGCTGGCCGGGCACGCCGAGGAGGCGTTCGTGCACGCCATGCACGTCACCTCCTCGGTCGCGGCCGCGGTTGCGCTCGCCGGCGCCGCCGTGGTGCTGTTCTTCCTGCCCGGGAAGTCCGCGGGGGCACCCGGCCGGCCCGGGGGCGGCCGGCCGGCCGGCGTGGTCGCCGTGAGCCGGGAGCCGCAGGGGCGGACCGAACAGACGGGGTGAGGGGTGAGGGGCGCGTGCGGGAAGCGGCGGACCGGGCCGGCGGTACGGACCGGGCCGGCGGCGCGGGCGGCGCGGGCGGTGCGGCCGGGGCGGACGGGGCCGGGGACCGCGACGTCACCGGGGGCGGCCCCGGGAACGGAAGCGGGGGCGGGGGCGGCCCCGGGGGCGGGGCCGAGGTCCGCCGGGGGCGGCCGCGGGACGCGTCCGTGGAACGGACGGTCGTCGAGGCGGTGCTGCGCCTGATCGAGGAGGGCGTCTCGGTCGACGGGCTGTCGATCGAACGGATCGCGCGCACGGCCGGCGTCGGCAAGGCGACGATCTACCGCCGCTGGTCCGGCCGCGACCCGCTGCTGCTGGACGTGATGCGCTCCCTGGACGACCCGCCCCCGCCCCCGGCCGGCCACTCGGTCCGCGACGACCTGGTGGCGCTGCTGGAGTTCATCCGCCGCCGGGGCCTCGCCAAACGCGGATCCGCGGTCATGCGCACCGCTGCGGCCCAGTTCCAGAGCCGGCCGGACCTGTGGGACCAGTACCACGAGGTGATGGTGCGCAACCGCCGCGAAGCCCTGCAGCGGATCCTCAGGCGCGGCACGGAGACCGGCGAGGTCCGCAGCGACCTCGACCTCGACCTGCTCACCGACCTGTTCGCCGGCCCCATGCTCAGCCGGACCATGCTCCACCGCTGGACGCCGCTGGAGGAAGGCCTGTCGGAACGCATCGTCGACACCGTGCTCGAAGGCGTCCGCCCCCGGGAGTGACAGTCCGTCAATGTCCTTGTTCTGTCACAGTGACCACCCTCCCGACACGCCGAGGAACCTGACGGGCGGCCGGATTCGTCCTGCTGGTGTGGCCCGGGCACCGGTCCGTGGGGCAGGCTCTTCCCGGGCGGCACCCACCCGGCGCGGTCCGCCCCCTCCGGGGGCCGGCCGTTCCGCTCCGGGGCCCGGCACCACGGGCGGCACACGCACGGCGAGCAAGGCACGAAGGGCACCTCATGGCGCAGGCGAGCACGACGGAAGCGGCGACGGACGGACACGGGTCCGGCCTCCCCTCCCCGGGACCGTCCGGCCGTCCCCGGTGGCGGGACGGGCGGACGTGGCGGCGCGGCCGGGTGGTCGCGGCCCTGGCGCTCCTGGTATCGCTGGTCATGGCCTTCCACTCCGGCATCCCCAACGACATCGGCAACCTCGGCAGCCTGACCGAGACCTTCCTGCCCTGGCTGGGGCTGGCCGTGCCGATCCTGCTCCTGGCGGCCCTGCTGCGCCGCTCCGCGACCGCGCTGGTCGCGCTCGTGCTGCCGGCCTACGCGTGGGTCCACCTCTTCGGCGGCCTCACCCTGGACAAGGCGGAGGCCCGCGGCAGCGGCGACCTGACGGTCCTCACCCACAACGTCGACGCCGCCAACACCGACTACGACCGCACCGTGCGCGAGGTGATCGCCTCCGGCGCCGACGTGGTGGCCCTGCAGGAGCTCACCGAGGCGGCCGTCCCGGAGTACGGGAACGGGCTGGCCGCCTCCTACCCGTACCGGGCGGTCGAGGGGACCGTCGGGCTGTGGAGCAAGTACCCGCTCGACGACACCGACGAGGTCGACATCGGCCTGGGCTGGACCCGGGCGCTGCGCTCCACCGCGGCCACCCCCGAGGGCCCGGTCGCCTTCTACGTGGCCCACCTGCCCTCGGTGCGGGTCAAGGTCGACGCCGGCTTCACCGCCGACCGGCGGGACCGCAGCGCCGAGTTGCTGGGCGAGGCCATCGTGGACGACCCGGTGGGGCAGGTCGTCCTGCTCGGCGACCTCAACGGCACGATGAACGACCGCAGTCTGGCCCCGGTGACCTCCCAGATGCGCTCGGCCCAGGGCGCCGCGGGCGACGGGTTCGGCTTCAGCTGGCCGTCCTCGTTCCCGGTGACCAGGATCGACCAGATCATGACCAAGGGGATCGACCCGGTCTCCTCGTGGGTGCTGGAGGACTCCGGCAGCGACCACCTCCCCCTCGCCGCCGAGCTGCGGTTCCGGCAGTAGGGGCCCCGCGGTCCCGGCCCGGGGGGCCCGCGGTCCCGGCCCGGGCGGCCGCCGGGGTTCCGGCCCGGGGGGCCGCCGGGCGGGCGCTCAGCCCGGGACGAGTGCGTCCCACCGGGCCCGGGTCGGGCCGTCGTGCTCCGGGGAGAAGTCCGGGTGGGCGGCCAGCCAGGCGGTGACGTGCCGGTCCACCTCGTCGGTGCCGTAGGCGTCCTGGGCCTGTCGCAGGAGGTGGCGTACCTGGGCCCGGGCCCTCATGACCACGGGGTCCTCGAAGGCGCAGACGGCCAGGGCGGCGGCCCGCCGGTCCGGGGGCGGCGGGTCCTCGGCGAGGCGCTCTCCGTTGGCGCGGTCGGCCGTCACCTGCGCGTCGAACCACGGGCGGAGGGTGCGTACCGCCCAGGTGTGGTGGACGACGGGGTCCGCGGCGATCCGGTCGGCACTGGCGGCGAGGTGCTGGGCGGCGAGCAGGCCGAGGGCCGCGCCGTGGCCGAAGGTGGGATTGGTGTGGATGAGGCTGTCCCCGGCGTTGACCAGGCCGGTGACGACGGGCCCGTCGTCGTCGACGAGGGCGGTCCAGCGGTTGTCCAGGCCGGCCATCGCCAGGACGGCCGACTGCGGTTCGGGGTCCAGGCCGAGCCAGGCGGCGGTGGCGGGGAAGAGGCGGGCGGCGGCCTCGAACACGGCGGGGTCGGTGAGCGCGCCGCGGGTCGGGTCGCCCGTGGAGAGCACCAGGCTCACCGCGAAGGTGTCGTTGTCGGAGGGGAAGACGCCGGCGAACGCGAACGACGAGGTCGAGCCGGTCTTCACCCGCCCGGGGTCGCGCGGGCCGTCGGCACGCAGGCGGTACCAGCGGCACAGGTAGGCGATCCCGGCGCGGTGGCTGTCGACCACGGGCGGGCGGCAGCCGGCCGCGGCCAGCCAGCCGGGAACCGGCGAGCGACGACCGGACGCGTCGACGACGAGGTCCGCCCGGTGCACCTCCTCGCCCACCCGCACGCCGGTGACCCGGGCAGGGTCGCCCTCCTCGACGGTGAGGCCGTGCACCCGGCGGCCCAGCCGCACGTCGACGGTGCGTTCCCGCCGCACGGCCGCGGCCAGGGCGGCCTCCAGCACGATGCGGCGGGTCCGCAGGGTCACCAGGTCCTCGTCGCCGGCCCGGTGCGGCGGGTGTTCGTCGAACCAGTCGAACTCGTGGTACTCCCGCGCTCCGCGGGCCAGCAGGTCCGCGTGGACGTCGGGGGCCTCGGCGAGCAGTACGGTGCGCACGGGCGCCAGGAACGAGTGGGGGTGGACGGCCTGCGGGGTCCGGGGCCTGTCCCAGTGGAAGAAGTCCCGGTCCGGGTCCTCCCCGGCCTGCCGCGCGTCCTGCTCGAACAACGTGACCGTGTGGCCCCGCCGCCCGAGCATGAGCGCCGTCCCCAGCCCGCTGACACCCCCGCCGATCACCGCAACCCGCACCACTGAAGCTCCCCTTCGCGTCGTGTTGCGGAACGACCCTACTGTTCGGCGGTCTCCGGTCGGGAACCCGCGTCGTCCACCGCATGCGACGCGTTCGCAAAGGGGTGTTCACCGGGGACGGGCATCGGCATGACACTGGGCGCGCCGGCTGCCGGCCCGCTCACCGGCCGCGCCCTGCGCCCGACCCCGTACGGCTCGCCGGCCGCTCTCGCCGCCGTCCTGCTGCGGGGACGACGGCCGGGGCCGCCGGGGGGGGCCGGCAGCCCCGGGGAGGTCAGCCCGTCTGCAGGCAGGAGGGGCCCAGGAGGGCCTTGAGGTCGCCGAACAGCGCCGGGTCGGCGCTCACCCGGTGCCGGTCCAGCCTCAGTACGGTGGTCGAGCGGACCCCTTCCAGCCTGACCCGCACCTCGGTGTTGCCGCGGTGCTGGCTGAGGACGTCGCCGAGCCGGGCCACCAGCGGCGGGGTGACCTTCAGCGAGGGGATGGTGATCGTCACCGGCGCGTCCACCCCGGCGTCGGACAGGTCCGGGACGGCCAGTTCCATCGCCACCAGCCGGGGCACGTCCTCGCGCTTGTCCAGCCGCCCCTTGACGAAGACGACCGCGTCCTCGACCAGCTGGGTGGAGACCAGCTGGTAGGTGGCGGGGAAGAACATGCAGTCGATGGAGCCGGCCAGGTCCTCCACGGTGGCGATGGCCCAGGCGTTGCCCTGCTTGGTCATCTTGCGCTGCAGGCCGGTGATGAGGCCGCCGACGGTGACGATCGCGCCGTCGGCGTGCTCGCCGCCGGTCAGCTGCGAGATCGCCGCGTCGGACCGGTCGTTGAGGACGTGCTCGATGCCGAACAGCGGGTGGTCGGAGACGTACAGGCCGAGCATCTCGCGCTCCTGGGAGAGCAGGAACCGCTTGTCCCACTCGTCCTCGCCGATCGGGGTGTCGAGACCGAAGCTGGGACCGGAGGCGTCTTCGTCCCCGCCGAGGTCGCCGAAGAGGTCGAACTGCCCCTCGGCCTCCTTGCGCTTGACCTGCACGACGTTGTCGACCATCGACTCGAAGACCGCGGACAGGCCCTTGCGGGTGTGGCCGAGGCCGTCGAAGCCGCCCGCCTTGATCATCGATTCGATGGTGCGCTTGTTGCAGACCACGGCCTCGACCTTGTCGAGGAAGTCGGGGAAGTCGGAGTACTTCCCCTTCTCCTTGCGGCACTTGACGATGGAGTCGACGACGTTGGCGCCGACGTTGCGCACCGCGGTCAGGCCGAAGACGATCGTGTCGTCGCCGCGCGGCGTGAAGTTGGCCTCGGACTCGTTGACGTCCGGGGGGAGGACCTTGATGCCCATGCGGCGGCACTCGTTGAGGTAGAGCGCCATCTTGTCCTTGTCGTCCTTGACGGATGTCAGGAGCGCGGCCATGTACTCGGCCGGGTAGTTGGCCTTGAGGTAGGCGGTCCAGTACGACACCAGGCCGTACGCGGCCGAGTGGGCCTTGTTGAAGGCGTAGCCGGCGAAGGGCACCAGCACGTCCCACACGGCCTGGATCGCCTCGTCGGAGTAGCCCCGTTCGCGGCAGCCCGCCCGGAAGGGCACGAACTCCTTGTCGAGGACCTCCTTCTTCTTCTTGCCCATCGCGCGGCGCAGCAGGTCGGCCTGGCCGAGGGTGTAGCCGGCCAGCACCTGCGCGGCTTTTTGCACCTGCTCCTGGTAGACGATCAGGCCGTAGGTGACGTCGAGGACCTCGCGCAGCGGTTCCTCGAGTTCGGGGTGGATCGGGGTGATCTCCTGCTGGCCGTTCTTGCGCAGGGCGTAGTTGATGTGGGAGTTCATGCCCATCGGCCCGGGCCGGTACAGGGCCGAGACGGCGGAGATGTCCTCGAAGTTGTCGGGCTTCATCATGCGCAGCAGTGAGCGCATCGGGCCGCCGTCGAACTGGAAGACGCCCAGGGTGTCGCCGCGGGCGAGGAGGGCGTAGGTGGCCGGGTCGTCCAGGGGCAGGGAGAGCAGTTCGAGGTCGATGCCCTTGTTGGCCTTGATGGCCTTCTGGGCGTCGTCCATGATCGTCAGGTTGCGCAGGCCGAGGAAGTCCATCTTCAGCAGGCCCAGCGACTCGCAGCTGGGGTAGTCCCACTGGGTGACGACGGCGCCGTCGTTCTTGGGGGAGAAGATCGGCACGTGGTCGACCAGCGGCTCGCTGGACATGATGACGCCGGCCGCGTGCACGCCCATCTGCCGCACCAGGCCCTCGATGCCGCGCGCCGAGTCGATCACCTTGGTGACGTCCGGCTCGTTCTCGTACATCGCCCGGACCTCGGCGGCCTCGCTGTAGCGCGGGTGCTCGGGGTCGGTGATGCCGGAGAGCGGGATGCCCTTGCCCATCACGTCCGCGGGCATGGCCTTGGTGATCCGGTCGCCCATGGCGAACGGGTAGCCCAGCACCCGCGCGGAGTCCTTGATCGCGGCCTTGGCCTTGATGGTGCCGTAGGTGGCGATCTGCGCCACCTTGTCGGAGCCGTACTTCTCGGTGACGTACCGGATGACCTCGCCGCGCCTGCGCTCGTCGAAGTCGATGTCGACATCGGGCATGGACACGCGCTCGGGGTTGAGGAACCGCTCGAAGATCAGGCCGTGCGGAACGGGGTCCAGGTCGGTGATGCCCATGGCGTAGGCGACGATCGAACCGGCCGCCGAGCCGCGGCCCGGACCGACGGCGATGCCGTTGTTCTTCGCCCACATGATGAAGTCGGCGACCACGAGGAAGTAGCCGGGGAACCCCATCTGGATGATGGTGTCCATCTCGTACTCGGCGAGCTTCTGCCGGTCCTCGGGGATCCCGCCGGGGAAGCGGCGGGCCATGCCGCGCGCCACCTCCTCGCGGAACCAGGTGACCTCGGTGTACCCCTCGGGCACGTCGAAGCGGGGCATCAGGTTCTTCGGCTCGAACATGCCCGAGATGTCGACCCGGTCGGCGATCAGCAGCTGGCTGTTGCGGCAGCCCTCCTGCCAGGCGTCGGAGGAGTCGATCGCGTACATCTCGGCGGCCGACTTCAGGTAGTAGCCGGAGCCGTCGAACTTGAACCGGTCCGGGTCGGAGAGGTTGGAGCCGGTCTGGATGCACAGCAGAGTGTCGTGTGCCGCCGACTCGTGCTCGTAGGTGTAGTGCGAGTCGTTGGTGACGACGAACGGCGCGCCGATCTTCTTGGAGATCTCCATCAGGCCGTCGCGGGCGCGGCGGTCGATGTCGATGCCGTGGTCCATGATCTCGACGAAGAAGTTCTCCTTGCCGAAGATGTCCTGGTACTCCCCGGCCGCCTTGATCGCCTCGTCCATCTGGCCCAGGCGGATCCTGGTGGAGATCTCCCCCGAGGGGCAGCCGGTGGTGGCCATCAGGCCCTCGGCGTACTCCGAGAGCAGCTCGCGGTCCATGCGGGGCTTGCGGAAGAAGCCCTCCAGGCTGGCCCGGGACTGCGCGCGGAAGAGGTTGTGCAGGCCGGTGTTGTTCCGCGCCCACATCGTCATGTGGGTGTAGGCGCCCGCACCGGAGACGTCGTCCCCCTTCTGATGAGGGGCGCCCCACTTGACCGGCTTGTTGTGGTAGCGCGACTCCGGTGCCAGGTAGGCCTCGATGCCCATGACGGGGGTGACCCCGGCGTCCTTGGCCTGGTGGAAGAAGTCGTAGGCGCCGTGCAGGTTGCCGTGGTCGGTGATCGCCACGTGCGTCATGCCCATCTCGTTGCACGCCTTGAACATGTCCTTCAACCGCGCCGCACCGTCCAGGAGCGAGTACTGGGTGTGGACGTGCAGGTGCGTGAACGGCTGGTTGGTCACCGAACGGGCCTTCCGAAGGAGGGTCGGACTGGGACAGCGTTCCGACAGGGCCGTCCCGGGGGGACGCACACAGTGTCGGAAGCATCGACCCTATACCGCTCCAGCCCCGGCGGAGCCTCCCCCCGCACGCCCCTCACGCTTCCTCCGCGCCGGTCGTTTCCGCAGGTCAGCACGGTTTTCCGGGGAAGAGGCCAAGGTCAGCGGAGTGCGGAATCCGACACGGAACGGCGACGCGTTCCCGCTGCAGCCCGGACGTGCGGGGTGGTGGTGCGGTGAGGCGGGGGTGCTCGGTTCCTTGTGCCCGGTGCCCGGTGCCCGGTGCCCGGTGCTCGGTTCCTGGTTCCCGGTATTGCGGTGGCTGGTGGTTCGGTGGTGCGGGTCACGGCCGGGGTCGGTTCGGTGGGGCAGTTCGCTTTCGTTGCCGGGTGCGGGCCGTCGTCGCGGCCTCCGGCCGCAAAGAAGGGCGGGCTGCGAGGGGGAGGGGTGCGGGCGGGGCTTGTTCGCTGGGTGGCGGCTGGTCCTCGGTGGCGGTCACCGCGCCGGGAACGCTGCGCGCCCCCGGGTGGGCGGTCGGCGCCGCCTCGTCACCGTGCGGGCCGTTCCCGATGCCCGTCACTACTCGGCTGGTGCTTCGCACCCGTGGCGGGCCCGACCGGTCAAGCGCCGGCCCGGTGGGGCGGGGATCCGGCCCGGTGGGGCGGCCCGGCCCGGACGGGCGGCGGCCCGGCGCGGTCGGGCGGCCCGGCCCGGTGGGTCGGCCCGGCGAGGTCGGGCGGCCCGGCCCGGTGGGTCGGCCCGGCGAGGTGGCGCAGGGCTGTGGTCTCCCCGTTCGCGGGGCTGTGGCCTCCCGCCCGTAGGAGTGGGGGAGGGGCGAGCTCGGCGGTTGGGCCATTGGGGTGGTCCGATTACGGTTTGCCGCCGCACTTTTGGCAGGCGTCCCCCATGTGGCCCAATTTCTTGCTCCATGTGAGGGACGAAAGCAGCCCGTGTGGAAGCGGCTGCGAAAAGTGCGGGGCCAAACCGTAGAAACGGCCGGGAAGCGCGGTGGCAAACCGTCGATTCCCCTGTCGCATCCGCCTTCCTGCGCAATCTCGGTGCGAGCGGAGTGGGGCCTACTGGGCCACCGCCCGACCGGGCCGGGCCGCCCCACCGGGCCGGCTCCCCGCCCCACCGGGCCGTCGCTTGACCGGTCGGGCCCGCCACGGGTGCGAAGCACCAGCCGAGTAGTGACGGGCATCGGGAACGGCCCGCACGGTGACGAGGCGGCGCCGACCGCCCACCCGGGGGCGCGCAGCGTTCCCGGCGCGGTGACCGCCACCGAGGACCAGCCGCCACCCAGCGAACAAGCCCCGCCCGCACCCCTCCCCCTCGCAGCCCGCCCTTCTTTGCGGCCGGAGGCCGCGACGACGGCCCGCACCCGGCAACGAAAGCGAACTGCCCCACCGAACCGGCCCCGCACCGTTGTCCCTGGGCTCACGAAGGTCCTGGCGGCGGCCCGGCCTGGCGGTGGGCACGGGCCCACCGCCAGGCCGGGCCGCCGCTGGCACGGGCCCACCGCTGGGCCCGGCCCACCGCCGGGCCGGGCCCGCAGCCAACCCCCGGCCTGGCGGCCCAGGTGGCTCAGGTGTGTTCGCGCCAGCGGTTGGTGATGGGCAGGCGGCGGTCCTTGCCGAAGCCCTTCGGTGAGATCTTGGTGCCCGGCGGGTACTGGCGCCGCTTGTACTCGGCGGTGTCCACCATCCGCAGGACCCGGCTGACCAGCTCCGGCTCGAAGCCGGCGGCCACGATGGCGTCCCGGCCCCGGTCGCGGTCCACGTACAGCTCCAGGACCTGGTCCAGCAGCTCGTAGTCGGGCAGCGAGTCGGTGTCCAGCTGGCCCGGGCGCAGTTCGGCGCTGGGCGGCTTGGAGATGGAGTTCTCCGGGATCGGCGGGGTCAGCCCGCGGTCGGCAGCGGCCTTGTTGCGCCAGCGGCACAGCCGCCACACTGCCGTCTTCCACACGTCCTTGATGGGGGCGAAGCCGCCGACCGCGTCGCCGTAGAGGGTGGAGTAGCCGCAGGCCAGCTCGGACTTGTTGCCGGTGGCCAGGACCAGGTGGCCCTCCTGGTTGGACAGGGCCATCAGTGTGGTGCCGCGCAGCCGCGCCTGGAGGTTCTCCTCGGCCAGACCGGTCAGCGACAGCTGCCCCATGTAGGCGTCGAACATCTGGCCGATGGGGACGGTGCGGTAGTTCAGCCCGGTGCGGCGGGCCAGGTCCGCGGCGTCGTCCATCGAGTGGTCGGAGGAGTAGCGCGAGGGCATGGAGACGCCGTGGACGTTCTCCGCGCCGATCGCGTCGCAGGCGATGGCGGCGACGAGGGCGGAGTCGATGCCGCCGGACAGGCCCAGGAGCACCGAGCGGAAGCCGTTCTTGGCCAGGTAGGCGCGCAGGCCGACGACCAGGGCCGTGTAGACCTCCTCGTCGTCGTCCAGCCGCTCGGCCTGACCGGGCACCACCGCGGCGGCGGCCGGCTCGTCCGGGGCGGCGGAGATCGTGCGGTGGTCGACGGTGAGCCCGTCCCGCAGGGGCCCGGAGGGCACCTCGCCCGCGGCGGGCAGGTCCAGGTCCACCAGGACGCAGCCCTCCTCGAACTGCGGGGCGCGCGTGATCACCTCCCCGTCGGCGTCCACGACGATCGAGTCGCCGTCGAAGACCAGCTCGTCCTGGCCGCCGATCATCGCCAGGTAGGCGATGGGGCAGCCGGCCTCCCGGGCGCGGCGGCTCACCAGCTCCAGCCGGACGTCGTCCTTGCACTGCTCGTAGGGGGAGGCGTTGATCGACAGCAGCAGGCCCGCGCCGGCCTCGCGCGCGGCGGGCACCCGCCCGCCGTCCTGCCACAGGTCCTCGCAGATGGCCAGGGCCACGTCCACTCCGCGCACCCGCACCACCGGCAGGGTGTCGCCGGGCACGAAGTAGCGGAACTCGTCGAAGACGCCGTAGTTCGGCAGGTGGTGCTTGGCGAAGGACAGCACCACCTCGCCGCCGTGGAGCACCGCCGCCGCGTTCTGCGGCGCGCCGGCCGGCTGCCCGTACCGGGGCTGTGCCCTCTCGCTGCGGTCGAGGTAGCCGACGACCACCGGGACCTCGCCCAGGCCCTCGGCGGCGAGCTGCCCGGCGAGGGCGGTCAGCGCGGCGCGCGAGGCCTCCACGAAGGAGGAGCGCAGGGCCAGGTCCTCGACGGGGTAGCCGGTCAGCACCATCTCGGGGAACGCGACGAGGTGGGCTCCTTGCTCGACCGCGTGCCGGGTCCAGCGGAGCACCGATGCGCCGTTCCCGGCGAGGTCGCCGACGCAGGAATCGATCTGGTTCAGGGCGAGACGAAGTTGAGGCACGGCTCCCAGCCTAATCGTCTCTTCGACGCGATCTTCCGCAGGCGGGTGCCGACGGATCCCGGCGATTCCGGTCCTTCCCGTTCCATACCGGCTCCGGCCTGCCGGTTCCCCGTGATCCCGGACGCCCCGGTCGTCCACGCCCCGGATGTCCGCGCCCGAGCCGTCCCGGCCGCCCGGGCCAGGGTTACAACAGGCCGGCCTCGCGGGCCCGTACGGTCGCCTCCATCCGGTTGCGGGCGCCGAGCTTGTGCATGGCGGCCTGCAGATAGGTCTTGACCGTGTTGCGGGCCAGGTCCAGTTCCTCGGCGATCTCGGGATTGGTGCGGCCGACGGAGACCAGCCGCAGTACTTCGTACTCGCGCCGGGTCAGGCCCGCCTCGCGCAGCCGCACCCGCAGCCCCTCGTCCGCCACGGTCCCGCGGCGCACGCCGGTCCCGCTCCGCATGACGGGGGAGCCGTGGGCCTTCGAGGACCGCAGCAGCGCCCGCGCCTCCGCCAGCCGGTGCTCCAGGTGCTCCAGCCGCTCCCGGCACCCGTCGCGCTCCGGCCCGCCCCTCCAGCTCTCCCCGCCCCTCCAGCTCTCCCGGCTCTCCCCGGCCCCGGCCCCGGCCCCGGCCCCGGGCCGGGTCCCGCGGGGCGGGAAGCCCCCGGTCCGGGGCGTCCCGTCGGGGCGGCCCGAGGGGCCGCGGCGCCCGGCCCGCAGCCCCCGCACCTGCTCGTCGAGGGTGTCCAGCAGCAGGCCGACCGAGTCGTGGAGCGCGTCCAGCCGCCGCCGTTCGGCCGCGAGTTCCGCCTCGCGCCTGGCCCGGGCCCGGTCGGCGACCGTCAGGGCCAGCGCCGTCGCGTCCGCGAGCCGGCGCAGCTCGTCGAGTGCGGTGTCGGCGAACCCGGACGCCTCCCGCCGGGCGGCGTACAGGGTGCCGATCACCCGGCCCTCCACGGACACCGGCACGCCCGCCATTGCCCGGATGCCCTCCGCGCGGATCGGCTCGTCGAAGTGGTGGGTGATGCTCCGCGAACGCGGGTAGTCGCGCACCCAGTAGGGCCTGCTGGTCTGCAGGACCTTCCCGCCCAGGCCGAAACCGGCGGGCACGACGAGGTCGTGCAGCCCGTCGCGGCGGGTACCCGCCCAGGTGCGCAGTACGGCCGCGCCGCCTGCCTCCACCTGGCCGGCCAGGCCGATGTCCGCGCCCGTCAGCTCCCGGGCCCGCCGGGCGGCCTCGAGCAGCGCGGCGCGGCGGTCCAGCAGGCCCACCAGGTCCGTGTGGGCGGAGGCGGAAACAGAGGCGGAAACAGCGGAAACCGCGGGAACGGAGGCGGAGGCGGGGGCGGAACGGGAGACCGGCCGGGGGGCGGGGACGACGGCCGGAACGGAGGCCGGGACGGCGGAGGTGTCCATGCCCTCAACTGTGCCACCGCGGTCCCGTGGGCGTCTCCGGGGCTGCGGCAGGGTTTCCGGCAGGTTTCCAAGGGTCTCCATATGGAGGTGGTGCGGGGTGGGTACCCGTCCGATGATGTCGTCCGCCCGGACTGCGTTCCTCGGACGGCTGTACCGGGAACGTCCTGCTCATGGGCCGGACGGCCGGCCGCCCACCCCCGCGGCCGGCCGGACCGCTCCGCCCGCGGGACCGCGGTCCCCCTCCCTCCCGCCCTCCCGACGCCGGTACGGGCGACGGGCCCGGGGGAAGAGTCGCACCGTCGGACGGCCGTCGGCAGGGGACGACGGCGAACGGCCCGCCCGGTCCGGCGGGCCGGGAGAACGAGAAGGGAGTGCACGCCACGATGGACGCGTACCGCAGGGCCTACGAGCAGAGCATCACCGACCCCGAGGCATTCTGGGGCGAGGCGGCCGAGGCCGTGGAATGGGTCCGGAAGCCCTCCCGGGTGCTGGACTCGAGCCGGCCGCCGTTCCACCGCTGGTTCCCCGACGGGGAGCTGAACACCTGCCACAACGCACTCGACCGGCACGTCGCGGCCGGCCACGGCGACCGGGTCGCGCTGCACTACGACAGCCCCGTCACCGACACCCGCCGCTCCCTCACCTACGCGGAGCTGCTGGAGCAGACCGCCCGCTTCGCCGGGGTCCTGCGCGGCCTGGGCGTGGAGCGCGGCGACCGCGTGGTGATCTACATGCCGATGGTGCCGCAGGCCGTGGTCGCCATGCTGGCCTGCGCCCGCATCGGCGCCGTGCACTCCGTGGTCTTCGGCGGCTTCGCCCCCAAGGAGCTCGCGGTGCGCATCGACGACGCCCGGCCCAAGGTCGTCGTCTCCGCCTCCTGCGGCATCGAGCCCGGCCGGACCGTGCACTACAAGCCGATGCTCGACGAGGCCCTGCGCCTGGCGGAGCACACCCCCGACCGCTGCGTGATCCTGCAGCGCCCCCAGGCCCGCGCCGACATGGGGGAGCTGGACCTGGACTGGGACGAGGCCGCGGCCGCGGCCGAGCCCGCCGACTGCGTGCCCGTCGCCGCCACCGACCCGCTCTACGTCCTCTACACCTCGGGCACCACCGGCCGCCCCAAGGGCGTGGTCCGCGACAACGGCGGCCACGCCGTCGCGCTGGCCTGGACCATGGCCAACACCTACGACGTCGGCCCCGGCGACGTGTGGTGGACCGCCTCCGACGTCGGCTGGGTCGTCGGCCACTCCTACATCGTCTACGCGCCGCTGCTGGTCGGCGCCACCACCGTGCTGTACGAGGGCAAGCCGGTGGGCACCCCGGACGCCGGCGCGTTCTGGCGGGTGATCTCCGACTACCGCGTCAAGGCGCTGTTCACCGCGCCCACCGCGCTGCGGGCCGTGCGCAAGCAGGACCCGGAGGGCGAGCACACCACCCGCTACGACCTGTCCTCGCTGCGCTGCCTGTTCATGGCGGGGGAGCGGCTCGACCCCGACACCTACGCCTGGGCGTCGAAGGTCCTGGGCGTGCCGGTGATCGACAACTGGTGGCAGACCGAGACCGGCTGGCCGATCGCCTCCAACCACCGCGGCCTGGAGCCGATGCCCGTCAAGCCGGGCTCGCCCACCGTCCCCTCGCCCGGCTACGACCTGCACGTCCTCGACGCGGACGGCAACGAGTGCGCCCCCGGCGAGGAGGGCTCGATCGTGCTGCGGCTGCCCCTGCCGCCCGGCACCCTGCCCACCCTGTGGAACGACGACGAGCGCTACGTCGACTCCTACCTGTCGCGCTTCCCCGGCCACTACCTGACCGGGGACAGCGGCTACGTCGACGAGGACGGCTACGTCTTCGTCATGGGGCGCACCGACGACGTCATCAACGTCGCCGGGCACCGCCTGTCCACCGGCTCGATGGAGGCGGTCGTCGCCTCGCACCCGGCGGTGGCCGAGTGCGCCGTCATCGGCGTGCACGACCCCCTCAAGGGCCAGGTGCCGCGGGCACTGGTGGTCCTCAAGGCCGGGGTGACGGCCGACCCGGACGACCTCCAGGGCGAACTGGTGCGGATGGTGCGCGAGCAGATCGGCCCGGTGGCGGCCCTGAAGGAGGTGGCGGTGGTGCCGGCGCTCCCCAAGACCCGCTCGGGGAAGATCCTGCGCCGCTCCATGCGCCTGATGGCCGACGGCAAGGAGGCCGCCGTCCCCTCCACCATCGAGGACCCCGACGTCCTCGAGGCCCTGCGACCGGTCCTGCGCCGCGAACCCGGACAGTGACCCCGTCGGCACCGTGAGGGCGGTGCCGCAGCCGGCACCGTGAGGGCGGTGCCGCAGCCGGCACCGTGAGGGCGGTGCCGCGCCGGGGCCGGCCCCGCCTCCGGGCGGAGCCGGCCCGCCGACCGTGCACAACAGGAACAGGACAGAACAGTGACCCACACCCCCGGACCCGGCGGCAGGATCCACGACCCCGCATTCGCCCGCAGGGTCGTGTCCGCCGAGGAGGCGGCCGCGATGATCCCCGGCGGGGCGACGGTCGGCATGAGCGGCTTCACCGGGGCCGGCCACCCCAAGGTCGTGCCCGGCGCCCTGGCCCGCCGCATCAGCGCGGCCAACGCGGCGGGCGAGCGCGTGAGGGTCAACGTGTGGACCGGGGCCTCCACGGCCCCCGAGCTCGACGGCGTCCTCGCCGAGGCCGACGGGATCAACCTGCGCCTGCCCTACCAGTCGGACCCGGTCACCCGCTCCCGGATCAACGACGGGTCGATGGAGTACACCGACATCCACCTCTCGCACGTCGCGCAGATGGCCTGGGAGGGCTTCCTCGGCCCCCTGGACGTGGCGGTCGTCGAGGTCTCCGGGATCACCGAGGACGGACTGCTGATCCCCTCCTCCTCGGTCGGCAACAACAAGACGTGGCTGGACCGGGCCGAGAAGGTGATCCTGGAGGTCAACTCCTGGCAGCCCCCGGAGCTGGAGGGCATGCACGACGTCTACTACGGCACCGCCCTGCCGCCGAACCGCAAACCCGTGCGCATCCTCCACCCGGGCGACCGGATCGGCTCGCCCTACCTGAGCTGCCCGGTGGACAAGGTCGTCGCCGTGGTCGAGACCCACGCACCCGACCGCAACGCCCCGTTCAAGGAGCCCGACGACGTCTCCGCGCGCATCGCGGGCCACGTCCTGGACTTCCTCGCCGCCGAGGTGCGGCACGGCCGCCTCCCGCAGAACCTGCTGCCGCTGCAATCCGGCGTCGGGAACATCGCCAACGCGGTGCTGGCCGGCCTGGAGGACGGCCCCTTCGAGGGCATGACCGCCTACACCGAGGTCATCCAGGACGGCATGCTCCGCCTCGTCGACTCCGGCCGGCTGGAGACCGTCTCGGCCACCGCCTTCTCCCTCAGCCCCGACGCCGCCGAGCGGTTCAACGCCCGCGCCGGCGAGTACCGGGACCGGATCGTGCTGCGCCCCCAGGAGATCAGCAACCACCCCGAGGTCGTGCGCCGCCTGGGCTGCCTGGCGATGAACGGCATGATCGAGGCCGACATCCACGGCAACATCAACTCCACCCACGTCATGGGCAGCCGCATCCAGAACGGCATCGGCGGCTCCGGGGACTTCGCTCGCAACGGCTACATCTCCTTCTTCCTCAGCCCCTCCACGGCCAAGGGCGGCGCGATCTCCTCGATCGTGCCGATGGTCTCCCACGTCGACCACACCGAGCACGACGTCGACGTGATCGTCACCGAGTACGGCCTGGCCGACCTGCGGGGCCTGTCGCCCAAGCAGCGCGTCCGCCGGATCATCGACAACTGCGCCCACCCCGACTTCCGCCCCGCCCTGGAGGACTACCACCGGCGGGCCATGGCCTCCTCGTACGGACTGCACACCCCGCACCTGCTCGGCGAGGCCCTGTCCTGGCACACCCGCTACCTGGAGACCGGCACCATGCGCACCGACTGAACCGGCCGGGACGGGGCAGGTCGGTGGGGAGCGGCGACGTGCCCCACAATGGCGGTGACCGACGCGTGGACCACAGGGACGCGGGAGGTGCCGGGAGCCCGCGCACTCAAGGCGGGGGACCGGGGCGCGGGCGTAACGCACCGGTAACCGCGCGGCGTGATACTGATGTGTTCCGGCACCGGTGAACAGGCCGTCTGACCTGCAAGGGTAGGAAAAAATGGGCAAGCAGCAGGAGTTCGTGCTTCGCACGTTGGAGGAGCGGGACATCCGTTTCGTGCGGCTGTGGTTCACCGACGTCCTCGGCTTCCTGAAGTCGGTCGCGGTGGCCCCCGCCGAACTCGAGCAGGCCTTCGACGAGGGCATCGGCTTCGACGGGTCCGCGATCGAGGGCTTCGCCCGCGTCTACGAGTCCGACATGCTCGTCAAGCCGGACCCGGGGACCTTCCAGATCCTGCCCTGGCGGGCGGAGGCGCCCGGCACCGCCCGGATGTTCTGCGACATCCTCATGCCCGACGGCTCCCCGTCCTACGCCGACCCGCGCTTCGTGCTCAAGCGCAGCCTGGAGAAGGCCTCCGACCTGGGGTTCACCTTCTACACCCACCCCGAGATCGAGTTCTTCCTCCTCAAGGACAAGCCGCTCGACGGCCGCCCCCCGGTCCCCGCCGACACCTCCGGCTACTTCGACCACACCCCGCAGAACGTCGGCCAGGACTTCCGCCGCCAGGCCATCACCATGCTGGAGTCGATGGGCATCTCCGTGGAGTTCTCCCACCACGAGGGCGCCCCCGGCCAGCAGGAGATCGACCTGCGCTACGCCGACGCCCTGTCCACCGCCGACAACATCATGACGTTCCGCCTGATCATGAAGCAGGTGGCGCTGGAGCAGGGCGTCCAGGCGACCTTCATGCCCAAGCCGTTCTCGGAGTACCCCGGCTCGGGCATGCACACCCACCTGTCCCTCTTCGAGGGCGACCGCAACGCCTTCTACGAGTCCGGCGCCGAGTTCCAGCTCTCCAAGGTGGGCCGCTCCTTCATCGCCGGCCTGCTCAAGCACGCCGCGGAGATCTCCGCCGTCACCAACCAGTGGGTCAACTCCTACAAGCGGATCTGGGGCGGCTCCCAGCGCACCGCCGGGGCCGGCGGCGAGGCGCCGTCCTACATCTGCTGGGGCCACAACAACCGCTCGGCCCTCATCCGGGTGCCCATGTACAAGCCGGGCAAGACCGGCTCCACCCGCGTCGAGGTCCGCTCCATCGACTCCGGCTGCAACCCCTACCTGACCTACGCGGTGCTGCTCAGCGCCGGCCTCAAGGGCATCGAAGAAGGGCTGGAGCTGCCCCCGGGCGCCGACGACGACGTGTGGGCGCTGACCGACGCCGAGCGCCGCGCGCTGGGCATTGAGCCCCTGCCGCAGAACCTCGGCGAGGCCATCGACCTGATGGACCGCAGCGAGCTGGTCGCCGAGACCCTCGGCGAGCACGTCTACGACTTCTTCCTGCGCAACAAGCGGCAGGAGTGGGAGGAGTACCGCTCCGAGGTCACCCCCTTCGAGCTCCGCAAGAACCTCCCGGCGCTGTAGCCGCGGGCCGGAGCAGGTTCAGTACGCCCACTGCCTTCCGGGCCGGCGGTCTCAAACCACCGGCCCGGAAGCGTCCCGCCCGCCCCGGGCCGTCGAGCGCCGGAGAGCACGCATGCCGTGCTCGCAGGCGCCTCGCAGCGTCCACGGCGAAGTCGGCGGACAAAGATGCCCGTGAGTGAGTCCCCGTCGAATCCACCGTCCTCCGGAATGCGCTTTTCCTGGGGGTTGAGGAGAGCTTCGTGTGGCGAATTGAGGAGCCGTGGTGAACAAGTCGCGAAATAATTCGGGTGCGTTTTTTGCCTTGGGTTCGGTCGCTTTCGTGGCAGGTGTCGCCTTCTGGGCCGTTTTGGGGAGGGGTGAATCGGAACCTTTCTTTGCCTGTTCGGCTGTCATGTTTGCGGCTGCATGGGGTTTCGAACGCATCTCGCAACGAGGGGGAGACGGCTGAAGGGTTTGTTTGACCGATCCCTTCCGGGCGTGCCCGGGGCGAGCGGCGGCGTCGTGTGTGTTCCAGCCGAATTCCCTGGGGACAGGGGTCGAAATGACTGCGGGAAGCAGGTCGGTGCCGAATTTTCCCGGTTCCGTCGCCCGGCCGGCTGGCCCTTTCGCGGAACTTGAGCGGTGACGGATCCAGGAGTGCGTAGCCGTCAACCCGAACCGCACCACTGTACTGTCGTGCATGGTCCTCGTCATCCATTGCGTGGCATTCACTCGCCCGGGCGTGGACCGGAATTACTCACAAATAAAAAGAAGGTCGCATGTACAGGTACAGGTTGACGTTCCTGCTCTTCTTCGCCCCTTTCATGCTGGTGAGCGGAGTCGGGAACCTGCAGGAGGCGGGCTGGTCGCGCCTGTGGGGGGTGTGCGAGGTCGCTCTGGCTCTCGCCGTCTCGATCGGCGCGGCCAAGGAGATCAGGGACGGCCGGAAGCGTCGGGACCGGGCATGACCGCTGGGAGGTGTTCCACCCCGGGCGGCCCGAACGAACGGGCCCCCGCCCCTCGCCACGACCACCGGCCTCGGCGTCCCCGGTTCCCGGTCGCGGCGGCCGGGGGTCCGGAGCGGGCCGGTCGCGGGCCCGTCCGCGCCGGACGGGCGGGGCGGTACTAGGCTCGGGAAGGCCCGCCGACGGGCGGGCCCGGACCGCGGGAGGGACGCATGACAGTACCGGCGGGACGCAGGAGCAGCATGTACAGCCGGCTGCTCCGGCACGGTTTCACCGACGCCCGCGCGGCCGAGCGCCTGCTGGACGCCCCGGAGCTGTCCGCCCTGCGCGCCGACCCGGTCCTGCTGGACTCCCTCGGCGCCACCGCCGACCCGGACCTGGCGCTGCTGGGCCTGGTGCGCCTGGTCGAGGCGCTCGACGACGCCCCGGGCGGGTCCCGGCGCAGGCTCCTGGACACCCTGATCGCCTCGAAGCCGCTGCGCGACCGCCTCCTGGGGGTCCTGGGGGCGTCGGCGGCCCTGGGCGACCACCTCGCCCGCCACCCCCACCACTGGGAGGTCCTGGCGACCTTCGAGGTCACCGACATGAACCCGGGGGCGGAGGACTTCGAGCGGGCCCTGCGCGAGGGCATGCGGGAGGCGGGCACCGAGGACCGCCGCGACGCCCTGCGGATCGCCTACCGCCGCTGCCTGCTGGCCGTCGCGGCCCGCGACGTGTGCGGCACCACCGACGTCGCCCGGTGCTCCGCGGAGCTGGCCGACCTGGCCGCGGCCACCCTGCGCGCCGCCCTGGACATCGCCGCGGACGAGGCGCCCGAGGACGCCGCGGCCTGCCGGCTCGCCGTCATCGGCATGGGCAAGTGCGGCGGGCGCGAGCTGAACTACGTCTCCGACGTCGACGTCATCTTCGTCGCCGAACCGGCCGGCGGGCCCGGTTCCGGCGGGCCCGGGGCCGGCGGGGCCGGGGCCGGCGGGGCCGGGGCCGACGAGACCGGGGCCCTGCAGGCGGCCGGGCGGCTCGCGGCCCGCATGATGCGGGTCTGCTCCGAGACGACCGCCGAGGGCACCATCTGGCCGGTGGACCCCAACCTGCGGCCCGAGGGGAAGAACGGCCCCCTGGTGCGCACCCTGTCCAGCCACGTCGCCTACTACGAGCGGTGGGCCAAGACCTGGGAGTTCCAGGCCCTGCTCAAGGCCCGGCCGCTGGCCGGCGACGAGGCGCTGGGGAAGGCGTACGCCGAGGCGCTGGCCCCCATGGTGTGGAAGGCCGCCGAGCGGGAGAACTTCGTCACCGACGTGCAGGGGATGCGCCGCCGGGTGGTCAGCTCCATCCCCGTGGCCGAGCTGGACCGCGAGCTCAAGCTCGGCCCGGGCGGCCTGCGCGACGTCGAGTTCGCGGTGCAGATGCTGCAACTGGTGCACGGCCGCGCCGACGCCTCGCTGCGCAGCGGCAACACGTTGGAGGCGCTGCGCCGGCTGTCCGAGGGCGGCTACGTCGGCCGCGCCGACGCGGCGTCGCTGGACGCCGCCTACCGCTTCCTGCGCACCCTGGAGCACCGCATCCAGCTGTACCGGATGCGCCGCACCCACCTGATGCCGCAGGCGGAGGAGGACCGGCGCCGCCTCGGCCGCTCCCTGGGGTTCCGCACCGACCCGCCGGCCGAGCTGGCCCGGGAGTGGCGCAGGCACGCCGTCGAGGTCCGCCGGCTGCACGAGAAGCTGTTCTACCGTCCGCTGCTAGACGCCGTCGCCCAGCTCGGCCCGGGAGAGACCCGGCTGACCTCCGACGCGGCCCGCGCCCGCCTGGAGGCCCTCGGCTACGCCGACCCGGGCGCCGCCCTGCGCCACCTGGAGGCGCTCGCCTCCGGAGTCAGCCGCAAGGCGGCCATCCAGCGCACCCTGCTGCCCGTGCTGCTGGGCTGGTTCGCCGACTCCGCCGACCCCGACGCCGGGCTGCTGAACTTCCGCAAGGTCTCCGACGCGCTCGGCCGCACCCCCTGGTACCTGCGGCTGCTGCGCGACGAGGGCGCGGCGGCGGAGAACCTCGCCCGGGTGCTCTCCGCGGGAAGGCTCGCCCCCGACCTGCTGATGCGCGCGCCCGAGGCGGTGGCGCTGCTCGGCGACCCCGACGGGCTGCGCCCGCGCCCGGGGGCCGCCCTGGAGCAGGAGGCGATGGCGGCCGTCGGGCGCGCCGACTCCCCGGAGGCGGCGGTCGCCGCGGCCCGGGGGGTGCGCCGCCGGGAGCTGTTCCGCACCTCGGCCGCCGACGTGCTCGGCGCCCTCGCGCCCGAGGACGACCCGGGCGCGGCGGTCGACGCCGTGGGCCTGGCGCTGACCGACATCAACGCGGTGACCGTCGCGGCCGCCCTGCGCGCGGCCGTCCGCGCCGTGGAGTCGGCGTCGGGCAGCCCGCTGCCCACCCGCATGGCCGTCATCGGCATGGGCCGGTTCGGCGGGCGGGAGCTCGCCTACGGCTCCGACGCCGACGTGTTGTTCGTCCACGAGCCGCTCGACGGTGCCGACGAGGCGGACGCGGCGAAGGCGGCCGGGCAGGTCGCCAACGAGCTGCGCAGGCTCCTGCAGGTGCCCACCAGCGACCCGCCGCTGCTGATCGACGCCGACCTGCGCCCGGAGGGCCGCAGCGGCCCGCTGGTGCGCACCCTGGCCTCGTACGCCGCCTACTACCGGCGCTGGTCGCTGGCGTGGGAGAGCCACGCACTGCTGCGGGCCGCCCCGGTGGCCGGCGACGCGGACCTGGGGCGCCGGTTCGTCGAACTGGTCGACCCGCTGCGGTACCCGGCGGGCGGTCTGACGGAGGAGGCAGTGCGCGAGATCCGCCGGCTCAAGGCCCGGATGGAGTCCGAGCGGCTGCCGCGCGGCGCCGACCCGGCCACTCACACCAAGCTGGGCCGCGGCGGGCTGTCCGACGTCGAGTGGGTGGTGCAGCTGACCCAGTTGCGGCACGCCGCGGAGGTCCCCGGCCTGCGCACCACCCGCACCCGGCAGGCCCTGGCCGCGGCGCGGGAGGCGGGGCTGGTGGACGGCGAGGACGCCGCCGTGCTGGACGAGGCGTGGGTGCTGGCGACCCGGGTGCGCAACGCGGTGATGCTGGTGCGCGGCCGGCCCGGCGACACCTTCCCCGCCGACTCCCGCGAGCTGGCCGGTGTGGGCCGCTACCTGGGCTACGGCCCGGGCCGGGCCGGGGAGATGCTCGACGACTACCGCCGCACCACCCGGCACGCGCGGGCGGTGGTCGAGCGCCTCTTCTACGGCGGGTGAGACGCCTCCTCCGACGGGAGGGGCCGCCCGCCCGTGCCGGAGGCGGTGCGCCGCCCGGTGCGGCCCGAAGCCGCCCGGCGCCGTCGTCCGGCGCGGCGGGTCACCGGTCGTGCCGGCCGGCGGGGGCCGGCACCCGGCCCGTCGCCGGCAGCTCCGGCAGGCGGGGCAGGTGCCACGGCGGGGTGCGGTAGACGAGGTGGCCGGTGGTGAAGCCGAACGCCAGGCACAGCAGGCCGCCGACCGCGTCCAGCCAGAAGTGGTTGGCGGTGCAGACGATCACCAGCAGGGTCGTCGCGGGGTAGAGGACGGCGAGGACCCGCACCCACCGCCGCCGGACGATCAGTGCGACGACCACGCCGCACCACACCGACCAGCCGACGTGCATGGACGGCATCGCCGCGTACTGGTTGGAGACGTTCGCCAGGTCGCCCGAGGCCATCGACCCCCAGGTGTGGTGCACCACGACGGTGTCGACGAAGCGGCCGCCCTCCATCAGCCGGGGCGGGGCCAGGGGGAAGAAGTAGTAGCCCACCAGCGCGACCGCGGTGGTGGAGAACAGCACCAGGCGGGCGGCGGCGTAGCGCCCGGAGTGGGCGCGGAACAGCCAGACCAGCACCCCCAGGGTCACCACGAAGTGCAGGGTCGCGTAGTAGTAGTTCATGCCGACGATCAGCCAGGTGACGGAGTTCGCGGCGCGGTTGACCGCGTCCTCGACGGCGATGCCCAGGCTCTGCTCCAGGGACCAGATCCGGTGCGCGTTGGCCATCGCCGCGTCCCGCTGCTCGGGGACGGCGTTGCGGATCAGCGAGTACACCCAGTAGCTCAGGGCGATCAGCACGATCTCGATCCACAGGCGCGGCGCCCGCGGGACCCACGGGCCGGGGAACCCAGTGCCGGCCGCGGCCCGGCCCGCCGGGGCGTGCGGGCCGCCGGGGGAGGTGACGGCCCGTTCGCCGTCCCGGTCCGCCGCGGCGTCCCCGCCTGTCGCGGCGTCCCGGTCCGTCGCGGCGTCCCGGTCCGTCACGGCGGTCACGGTCCGGCCGGCAGGCGGCTCGGCCCCGCCCGGGGGGACGGGGCCGACGGCGTCGGCCGGACGGTGTTGCGGCCGGCTTTCCGGGAAGTTCGTCGTCGGTTCCCCCATGGGGCGACAGTCTGCCAGAGAGAGCCTCCTCGGCCGATCATCCTCCGGACGGGTTTTCACCGCCCTCCGCCCCGCCCTCCGGCGTACGTCCCGGAGCGACTACCCCTGGTCCTGCCCCTGACTCCTCGGGCCCGAGGCGGTCGAGCCCCGGACCACCAGCTCGGGCATGAAGACGAACTCGCTGTGCGGGGCCGGGGTGCCCCCGACCTCCTCCAGCAGGGCCCGCACCGCCGCCTGGCCCATGGCCGTGACCGGCTGGCGGATGGTGGTCAGGGGCGGGTCGGTGAAGGCGATCAGCGGCGAGTCGTCGAAGCCGACGACCGAGACGTCCCCGGGCACGGACAGGCCCGCCTGGCGGGCGGCCCGGATCGCGCCGAGCGCCATCATGTCGCTGGCGCACACCACGGCCGTGCAGCCCCGCCGGATCAGCTCCGAGGCGGCGGCCTGGCCGCCCTCCAGGGAGTAGAGGGAGTGCTGGATCAGCTGCTCGGCCTCCGCCCCGGGCATGCCCAGCACCTCGTGCACCGACTCGGTGAACCCCTGGATCTTCCGCTGCACGGGGACGTACCGCTTGGGCCCGACGGCCAGCCCGATCCGCTCGTGCCCCAGGGACGCCAGGTGGGTGACGGCCAGCCGCATCGCGCCCCGGTCGTCGGGGGAGACGAACGGCGCCCGCACCTTCTCGGAGAAGCCGTTGATCAGGACGAACGGCACCCCCTGCCCGCGCAGCCGGTCGTACCGGCCCATGTCGGCGGTGGAGTCGGCGTGCAGCCCGGATATGAAGATGATCCCGGCGACGCCGCGCTCCACCAGCAGCTCGGTCAGCTCGTCCTCGGTGGAGCCGCCGGGCGTCTGGGTGCACAGCACCGGGGTGTACCCCTCGCGGGCCAGCGCCTGGCTGATCACCTGGGCGAAGGCCGGGAAGATGGGGTTCTCCAGCTCGGGGGTGATCAGCCCGACCAGGCCCGCGCTGCGCTGCCGCAGCCGCACCGGACGCTCGTAGCCGAGCAGGTCCAGTGCGGCCAGCACCGACTGGCGGGTGGCGGCGGAGACCCCGGGCTTGCCGTTGAGGACCCGGCTGACCGTGGCCTCGCTGACTCCTGCCTGGGCCGCGATGTCGGCAAGCCGTGGGGTCGTACTCACACCACGGGACTGTACCGCTCGCACGTCAGAGAGCCCACCAGACGCAGGAGTCGGCCGGCAGCCGCACGCTCCCGCCGGTGAAGGAGACCGGCTCGCTGCTGAGCACCGGGCGCCCCGGGACGGGCAGTTCGGCCTCCGCGTCCGAGGTGTTCACGGTGCACACGAACCCCGGGCGGGAGAAGGCCAGCACGCCCTCGGGGGCCTGGAGCCACTCCATCGGGCCGTCGCCCAGGCCGGGCAGCTCGCGCCGCAGCCGCAGCGCCGAGCGGTACAGCTCCAGGGTGGAGCGCGGGTCCCCGGTCTGGGACTCCACCGACAGGTCCCGCCAGGAGTCGGGCTGGGGCAGCCAGCTGCCGCCGGGGCCGAACCCGTAGGGGGCCTGGTCGCCGGACCACGGCAGCGGCACGCGGCAGCCGTCGCGGAAGCCGTCCTGGCCGTTGTCGCGGAAGAACGACGGGTCCTGGCGCACCTCGTCGGGCAGGTCCACGACCTCCGGCAGGCCGAGCTCCTCGCCCTGGTAGACGTAGGTCGAGCCGGGCAGGGCCAGCATCAGCAGCGCGGCCGCCCGGGCCCGCCGCAGGCCCTGCTCGCCGCCGCCGTAGCGGGTCACGTGCCGCACCACGTCGTGGTTGGAGAGCACCCAGGTGGTGGGGGCGCCCACCGAGCCGGCGGAGGCCAGGGACTCGTCGATGACCGACCGCATCGTCCGCGCCTCCCACTCGCAGCCGAGGAAGTGGAAGTTGAAGGCCTGGTGCAGCTCGTCGGGGCGCACGTACATCGACAGCCGGGCCGGGGTCGGCGCCCACGCCTCGGCGACGCCGATCCGCTCGCCCGGGTAGGAGTCCAGCAGGGTGCGCCAGGAGCGGTGGATCTCGTGGACCCCGTCCTGGTCGAAGAACGGCAGCACCTGGGCGCCGATCATCTTCACCTGCTCGGTGTGCCCGATGTCGGGCAGTCCCTCGGCCTTGACCATGCCGTGCGCGACGTCGATCCGGAAGCCGTCCACGCCCAGGTCGAGCCAGAACCGCAGGACCGACTCGAACTCCTCGCGGACCTCGGGGTTCTCCCAGTTGAGGTCCGGCTGTTCGGGGGCGAACAGGTGCAGGTACCACTCGCCGGGCGTCCCGTCCTGGTTCCGCGTGCGGGTCCAGGCCGGGCCGCCGAAGACCGACTCCCAGTCGTTGGGAGGCAGTTCGCCGTCCTTCCCCTTGCCGGGGCGGAAGTGGTAGCGCGCGCGGGCCGGCGAGCCGGGCTCCGAGGCCAGCGCCTCGGCGAACCAGGCGTGCCGGTCGGAGGTGTGGTTGGGGACGATGTCCACGATCACCCGCAGGCCGCGGGCGTGCGCCTCGCGCACCAGGGCGTCGGCGTCCGACAGGTCGCCGAACAGGGGGTCCACGGCCCGGTAGTCGGCCACGTCGTAGCCGCCGTCCGCCTGGGGGGAGGCGTAGAACGGCGTCAGCCACAGCGCGTCCACGCCGAGCTGCTCCAGGTAGGGCAGCTTGGCGCGGACGCCGGCCAGGTCGCCGACGCCGTCGCCGTCGCTGTCGGCGAACGAGCGCACGTACACCTGGTAGATGACGGCGCTGCGCCACCAGTCCGGCCGGACGTCCTCGTCGGAGCGGTGGGAAGCCTGGTCGGGGACGTGGGGGGCGAGGTCCTGGGTCATTCGGTGTCCCTATCGGGTAGGCCCATGGGTTGGCAGGGCACGTGGAGCGGCCGGGGAGCCGGCGCGCCGGGCGCGTGGGGGTGTCGGGGCGGGGGCTAGCCCTTGGTGCCTCCCGCGGTCAGGCCGGCCACCAGGTGCTTCTGGGCGAAGAAGAAGACCAGCCCGGCGGGGACGGTGATCAGCACCGCGGAGGCGGTCAGCAGGCCCCACTCGGCCTTCTGCTGGCTGATGAAGGTCTGCAGGCCGACGGAGAGCGTGTACATCTCCTCGCTGCTGAGGAACTGGGTGGCGAAGGCCACCTCGGCCCAGGCGGTGAGGAAGGTGTAGAAGGCGGTGACGGCCAGGCCGGGGCGGGCCAGCGGCAGGATCAGCCGCCAGAAGGTGCCGAACGGGGTGAGCCCGTCGACCCGGCCGGCCTCGTCGATGTCGACCGGGATGGTGTCGAAGTAGCCCTTGAGCATCCAGGCGCAGAAGGGCACCGACACCGAGCAGTAGGTGATGATCAGGCCGGCGTAGGAGTCCAGCAGCCGCATCGAGCCGAGGATGTTGTACAGCGGCACGATCAGCACCGCGACGGGGAACATCTGGACGATCAGGAAGACCCACATCAGCGGCCGGTGGCCGGGGAAGCGCATCCGGGAGACGGCGTACCCGGCGCTCGCCGCGATCGCCACGCCCAGCACCGTGGTGCCGGCGGCCAGGACCAGCGAGTTGACGAACCAGGTCGTGAACGAGGTCTCGGTGAGGACCTGGGTGTAGTTGGTCAGGCTGAAGCCGGAGAACTCGGTGGGGTGGGTCCAGCCGCTGCGCCCGCGCAGCGAGACGAAGACCAGGAAGACCACGGGGAAGACGGCGACCAGGGCGGCGAGGACCAGCGTGCCGTGCAGGGCGGCCGACGCGGCGCGCGAGCGCTCGCCGCGCAGGCGGCGGCGGGGCCCGGGGACCGGCGCGGGGAGGGGCGCCGCGGGGGTCGTCGCGGGCTGTTCCAGGGTGGTGCTCATCGGGTGGCCTCCTGACGGTCGAGCATCCGCCGGTAGAAGACGGAGAAGACCAGGAGCAGGGAGAGGATGAGGATGCCGTAGGTGGCCGAGCCCGCGTAGTCGCGCACGCCCTGGAAGGCCAGCCGGTAGGCATAGGTCACCAGGATCTCGCTCTCGCTGCTCGCTCCTTGGCCGATCACCAGGTAGATGATCGGGAACATGTTGAACGTCCAGATGGTGCCCAGCAGGATCACCGTGCTGGAGACCGGCCGCAGGCCCGGCAGGATGACGTTCCTGAACCGCTGCCAGGGGCTCGCGCCGTCCATCTCGGCGGCCTCGTGCAGCTCGGCCGGGATGGACTGCAGGCCGCCGAGGATCGCGACCATCATGAACGGCACGCCCAGCCAGACGTTGACGGCGACGACCGCGACCTTCTGCATGAGGGGGTCGCCCAGCCAGTCGACGGGGGAGACGCCGACGCCGGCGAGCAGGGCGTTGAAGACGCCGTACTCGCTGTTGAACATCAGCCTCCAGGCGAAGGCGGCGACGAACGCGGGGACCGCCCACGGCAGGATCAGCAGCACCCGGTACAGGGCGCGGAAGCGCATGGGCCGGTTGAGGAGCAGGGCCAGGCCCAGACCGACGGTGTAGTGCAGCAGCACGCAGGAGGCGGTCCACACCACGGTCCACAGCAGCCGCGGGTAGAAGTTGCCCTCCTGGCCGGAGAGGACGTTCCAGTAGTTGTCCAGGCCCACGAACTCGTAGGTGGCCGGGATGTGGTTGACGCCGATGGTGCGGCCGATGTTGGCCTCGTTGGCGTCGGTGAACGACAGGAGGATGCCGCGGCCCAGCGGGTAGCCGACCAGCACGCCGATGACCACGACCACCGGGAGCACCATCGCCCAGGCGTACCAGTGCGTGTCGAAGGAGCGCCGGATCCTGCTGAGCAGTCCGGTGCGCGGGCGCTCCGGGGCGCTGCCGGACTTCGTGACGGCTGTGGTCATCGCTCCACGGCTCTCTCTTCTTCGGGGCAGGTCTGTGAAGGTGCGGCGGTCCGGCGCGGGCGGTGCACGGCGGTGGACCGCCCGGCCTGTCGCCGGGCGGTCCGGGCCGGCCCGGTCGGCCGGGCGCGTGGGGCCTTCCGCGGGGAGGTGGTCCGCCGGCCGTCAGTGCGGACGGCGTACCGGCCCGTCCCTGAGCCGGTCCTGCGGCGGACCTCCCGCGGCGGGCCCCCGGCCGGCCGGGCCGGGGCTCGCCGTCACTTCTCGACGGTGTAGTCCTTCAGCAGCTGCTTCTTCCAGGCGTCGGCGGTGGCGGTCAGGCCCTCCTCCGGGGTCTCGGTGCCCTGCAGGATCTTGACGTAGTGCGGCAGGAAGTCGGTGAACAGGTCACCGCCCTCGGCGATCGCCGGACGCGGGTGCGCCTTGCCGAGCGCGTCGTAGAACGCCTTGCGGACCGGGTCGGAGAGCACCTTGTCGGTGTAGGCGTCCTCGCGGGTCGGCAGCACGCCGATCTCGGCGGACACCTGCTCCTGGGCCTTCGCCGAGGTCATGTGCTTGATGAACAGGTAGGAGGCGTCCAGGTTGCCCGAGCCCGCGTAGGCGACCAGGTTGTGGCCGCCGACCGGGGCGCCGGCCTCGCCGGTGCTGCCGGCCGGGACCGGGGCGATGCCCAGGTTCTCCTTGTTTTTGAAGGACTTGCCGCTGAAGATGTCGGCGGTCGCCCACGGACCGTTGACGATCATCGCGACCTTGCCGTCCTTGAAGGACGTCTGCATGTTGTTGTAGCCGTCGGTGGTGTCGGGCTTGGGGGCCGCACCGGACTTGATCAGGTCGACCGCGGTGCTGACGCCCTTGACGGCGGCGTCGTTCGCGATGGTGATCTTCTTGCCCTCGACGTCGACCATGTCGCCGCCCTCGCCGTACACGAACGGCAGGGCGAAGTAGGAGTCGGGGTTGAGGTAGATGCCGTCGGCGCCGGTCTTCTTCTCGATCTTCTTCGCGGCGTCCTTGACCTCGGTCCAGGTGGCCGGGGCCTCCTTCACGCCGGCCTTCTCGAGGAGCTCCTTGTTGTAGAGGAGGCCGAGGGTGTCGGTGACCTGGGGGACGCCGTAGGTCTTGCCCTCGTAGCCGCCGCTGGCGGCCGGGCCGTCGAGGAACTTGTCCTTGTCGTCCAGGGCCGGGGTGCCGTCGAGGGCGGCCAGGTAGCCCAGCTTGGCGAAGCCCGGGGTCCAGCCGACGTCGGAGCGCAGCACGTCGGGGGCGCCCTTGCCGGACTGCGCGGCGGTCTTGAACTTCTGCTGCGCCTGGGCGAAGGGGACGTTGACGTACTTGACCTTGACCTTCGGGTACTTCTTCTCGAAGTCCGCGATCAGCTTCTTGAAGGCCGGGGCCTCGCTGGTGTTGTCGGAGGTGTCCCACCAGGTGACGGTGCCGGAAACCTCGCCCGGCTCCTTGGCCGCCTTGTCCTCGCTGTCGCTGCCGCCACAGGCCGTCGCCGTCAGCGCCACCACGGTGGCCAGGGCGGCGACAGATATGCCTCGTCGCATGTGGATCTCCTAGAAGAAGCGCCCGGCCGACTCTCCGGTGCCGTCCGTCCCTGGGCGGCAGCCGGGCTGTGGAGGAACGTAACAGGGCTGCAAGAGATTACGAAAGAGTTTGCAAGCAAGTTTCTGCAAGATGTTGAACTCTTGCTGAAATGGGGGTACGGAGGGTAGCGTCCGCGCCACCGGCAGTGCGGCCGGCTGTACCACGTGGACGGGCGCGTACCACGGGGCGTTCTTTTCCGTTCGGTGACTCACCCGAGGAGAACCGTGTCCGTGTCCTCCCGCGCGCCCTCGCGCACGCGCACCGCGGCGGCCGCCCTGGCCGCGGCCGTGCTGCTGGGCGCAGCCCCGGCCGCGACCCCGGCGGCCGCCGCCGCGCAGCCCCCGCCCCCGCCGTCCGACAAGGCACTGGCGGCCGCCCCGGACCGCCACGACCTGACCCGGGAGCAGTTCTACTTCGTCCTGCCGGACCGCTTCGCCGACGGCGACCGGGGCAACAACACCGGCGGGCTGTCCGGCGGGCGCACCACCACCGGCTACGACCCCGCCGACAAGGGCTTCTACCACGGCGGCGACCTCAAGGGCCTGACCGAGAGGCTCGACTACATCAAGGGCCTGGGCACCACGGCCCTGTGGATGGCCCCGATCTTCAAGAACCGGCCCGTGCAGGGCGAGGGCAAGGACGCCTCGGCCGGCTACCACGGCTACTGGATCACCGACTTCACCCGGGTGGACCCGCACTTCGGGACCGACGCCGACCTGGAGAAGCTGATCGACACCGCCCACGCCAAGGGCATGAAGGTCTTCTTCGACGTCATCACCAACCACACCGCGGACGTCGTCGGCAACGAGGAGAAGGCCCACGGATACCTGTCCAAGGGCGCCTTCCCCTACCTGGCGAAGGACGGCCGGCCCTTCGACGACTCCGACGGGGTGAAGGCCTCCGACGTCGACGCCGACTCCTTCCCCTACACCCCCGCCGTCGACCCGGCCGAGAAGGACGTCAAGGTCCCCGCCTGGCTCAACGACCCGGAGATGTACCACAACCGGGGCGACTCCACCTTCGCCGGGGAGAGCGCCGGGCACGGCGACTTCTCCGGCCTGGACGACCTGTGGACCGAGCGCCCCGAGGTCGTCGAGGGCATGGAGCGGATCTACGAGCGCTGGGTGAAGGACTTCGACGTCGACGGGTTCCGCATCGACACCGTCAAGCACGTCGACATGGCCTTCTGGACGCAGTGGGCCACCGCCCTGGACGCCTACGCCGCCAAGCAGGGCCGGGACGACTTCTTCATGTTCGGCGAGGTCTACTCCGCCGACCCCGCCGTCACCGCGCCCTACGTCACCCGCGGACGCCTCGACTCCACCCTGGACTTCCCCCTCCAGGACGCCACCCGCGCCTACGTCTCGCAGGGCGGGTCCGCGCAGCGGCTGTCGAAGGTCTTCGCCGAGGACCACCGGTACACCACGGACCGGGCCAACGCCTACGAGCAGGTGACCTTCCTCGGCAACCACGACATGGGCCGCATCGGCGCCTTCCTGAAGCAGGACAACCCGGGGGCGTCCGACGCCGAACTGCTGCGCCGCTCCCGCCTCGCCGACGAGGTGATGTTCCTCGGCCGCGGCAACCCGGTCGTCTACTACGGCGACGAGCAGGGCTTCACCGGCGCCGGCGGCGACAAGGACGCCCGCCAGACCATGTTCGCCTCCCGCACCGCCGACTACCTCGACGACGACCGCATCGGCACCGGCGACGGCCACGACACCGACGCCTACGACACCTCCCACCCCTTGTACCGCACCATCGCCGGGCTGTCCGCGCTGACGAGGAAGCACCCGGCGCTGCGCGACGGCGTCCAGACCGAGCGGTACGCGGACGACGGCGCGGGCGTGTACGCCTTCTCCCGCACCGACGCCCGGCAGCAGGTCGAGTACGTCGTCGCCGTCAACAACGCGACGGAGCCGAAGAAGGCCCGGATACCCACCTTCTCGGCGGAGACCGGGTTCACCGCCCTGTGGCCGAAGGCCGCCGCCGAGGCCGGGAGGAAGGCCGTCACCGACGCCGACGCGGCCCTGTCCGTCGAGGTGCCCGCGCTGTCCGCCGTCGTGTACCGGGCCGACGGGCGCCTGCCCGCGCCGGACGCCGCACCGAGGATCACCCTGCGGGCCCCGGAGGCCGGCGCCACCGGCACCGCCGCCGTCACCGCGACCGTGCCCGGGGACGGCCTGAACCGCGTCGTCCTCGCCGCCCAGGCCGGCAACGGCAAGTGGAAGGTCCTCGGCAGCGCCGACCACGCCCCCTACCGGGCCGGCCACGACCTGACCGGGGTCGCGCCCGGGACCGTCCTGCGCTACAAGGCCGTCGTGATCGACTCCGCGGGCCGCACCGCGAGCGCCACCGCCACCGGCACCGCCGGCGCCCCCGAGCCGGAGGCGCCGCCCACCGCCGTCTCCCGCGACCACGCGGTCGTCCACTACAAGCGCCCCGACGGCGACTACGACGGCTGGCAGCTGTACGCCTGGGGCGACCTGGCCGACGGCGAGGCCACGCAGTGGCCGGCCGGCCACGCCTTCACCGGCCGCGACGCCTACGGCGCCTTCGCCTGGGTGAAGCTGAGGAAGGGCGCCTCGAACGTCGGCTTCGTCGTCGTCAAGGACGGCGTCAAGGACGGCGACGCCGACCGCTCGATCGACCTGTCGAAGACCGGCGAGGTGTGGATCGAGCAGGGCGAGGAGAAGGTCCTCGACCGGGCGCCCGAGGGCGCGTACCCCGAGCCGGACCGCTCGAAGGCCGTCCTGCACTACCACCGCGCCGACGGCGACTACGCCGGCTGGGGCCTGCACACCTGGACCGGCGCCGCCGAGCCCACCGACTGGGCGAAGCCGCTGGAACCGGTGCGCACCGACGCCTACGGCGCCGTCTTCGAGGTGCCCCTCGTCGAGGGGGCGACCGGCCTGAGCTACATCGTCCACAAGGGCGACACCAAGGACCTGCCCACCGACCAGTCCCTGGACCTGGCCGGCACCGGGCACGAGGCCTGGCTGATCGCCGGGCAGGAGAAGTACCTGCTGCCGCAGACCTCCGGCTCCGCCGCCGACCTGGACCTGGGCGAGGCCCGGGCCCAGTGGGTCGACCGGGACACCGTCGCCTGGAAGGCGTCCTCGCCCGACGCCGCGAGCACCCAGCTGGTGTACGCCCCCGACGGCGGCATCGAGGTGGCCGGCGGCCGGCTCACCGACGAGGGCCACTGGCTGCGACTGAAGCCCGCGCGCGGAGGCCTGACCGAGGAGCAAGAGGAGAAGTACCCGCACCTGAAGGACTGGGCGGCCTTCACCGTCGACCCGCGCGACCGCGACCGGGTGCGCACCGCGCTGACCGGCCAGGTGATCGCCACCCAGCGCACCGCCGACGGCGCCCTGCTGACCGCCACCGGCGTGCAGACCGCCGGCGTCCTGGACGACCTGTACGCGAAGAGGGCCGCCGGCGCGGAACTCGGCCCGGTCTTCACCGGCAGGGGGGTGGCGAAGCGGCCCGTCCTGTCGGTGTGGGCGCCCACCGCGAAGAAGGTCGCCCTCGAACTGGACGGCAGGACCGTCGCGATGCGGCGGGACGCCGGCAGCGGCGTGTGGAGCGTGACCGGCAGCCCGGGATGGCGGAACAAGCCCTACCGCTACCTGGTCACCGTCTGGGCCCCGCAGGCGGGGAAGGTCGTCACCAACAAGGTCACCGACCCGTACTCCACCGCCCTGACCGCCGACTCCGCCCGCAGCCTCGTCGTCGACCTGGCCGACCCCAGGCTCGCGCCGAAGGGCTGGAAGGGCCTGGACAAGCCGCGGGCCGCGCCCCTGACCGACGCCCGCATCCAGGAACTGCACATCCGGGACTTCTCGGTGGAGGACCCCACCGTCCCGGCCGCCGAGAAGGGCACCTACACCGCCTTCACCCGCACCGGCAGCGACGGCATGCGGCACCTGCGGAAGCTGGCCGACGCCGGCACCACTCACGTGCACCTGCTGCCCGCCTTCGACTTCGCCACCGTGCCGGAGCGCAGGGAGGACCAGAAGTCGCCCGACTGCGACCTGGCCGCCCTGCCCGCCGACTCCGCGAAGCAGCAGGAGTGCGTGTCCGCCGTCGCCGCCGACGACGCCTACAACTGGGGGTACGACCCGTACCACTACACCGTCCCCGAGGGCTCGTACGCCACCGACCCCGACGGCACCGCCCGCACCGTGCAGTTCCGCGAGATGGTGCGCGGCCTCAACGACGCCGGCCTGCGCGTGGTGATGGACGTGGTCTACAACCACACCGCCGCCTCCGGGCAGGACGCGAAGTCCGTCCTGGACCGCATCGTGCCCGGGTACTACCACCGGCTCCAGGAGGACGGCTCCGTGGCCACCTCCACCTGCTGCGCCAACACCGCGCCGGAGAACGCGATGATGGGCAAGCTGGTCGTGGACTCCGTCGTCACCTGGGCGAAGGAGTACAAGGTCGACGGGTTCCGCTTCGACCTGATGGGCCACCACCCCAAGGCCAACATCCTCGCCGTCCGCAAGGCGCTCGACGGACTGACCGTGGAGAAGGACGGCGTCGACGGCAGGTCCGTGATCCTCTACGGCGAGGGCTGGAACTTCGGCGAGGTCGCCGACGACGCCCGCTTCGAGCAGGCCACCCAGAAGAACATGGCCGGCACCGGGATCGCCACCTTCAGCGACCGGGCCCGCGACGCGGTGCGCGGCGGCGGCCCGTTCGACTCCGACCCCGGCGTGCAGGGCTTCGCCTCCGGCCTGTTCACCGACCCCAACGGCTCGAAGGCCAACGGCACCGCGGCCGAGCAGAAGGCGCGGCTGCTGCACTACCAGGACCTGCTCAAGGTCGGCCTGTCCGGCAACCTGGCCGACTACACCTTCACCGACACCGGCGGCAGGCGGGTCAAGGGCTCCCAGGTGGACTACAACGGGGCGCCGGCCGGGTACGCCGACGCCCCCGGCGACGCCCTCGCCTACGCCGACGCCCACGACAACGAGACCCTCTACGACGCGCTGGCGTTCAAGCTGCCGAAGGACACCCCGGCCGCGGACCGCGCCCGCATGCAGGTCCTGGCCATGGCCACCGCGGCCCTCTCCCAGGGCCCGGTGCTCTCCCAGGCCGGCAGCGACCTGCTGCGCTCGAAGTCCCTGGACCGCAACTCCTACGACAGCGGCGACTGGTTCAACGCGATCCAGTGGCCGTCCTCCTCCGGGTCCTCCGGCGGGTCCTCCGGCGGGTCCGGGAAGGGGTGCCCGGCCGGCAACGGCTTCGGCCGCGGCCTGCCGCCCGCCGCGGACAACGAGGACAAGTGGCCGTACGCCGGGCCGCTGCTGCGCGGCGCCTCCGTGCAGCCGGACTGCGGGCGGATCACCGGGGCGTCCGCCGCCTACCGGGACCTGCTGCGCATCCGCTCCACCGAGGACGGCTTCGGCCTGACCACGGCGGGGCAGGTCCAGGAGCGGCTGTCCTTCCCCCTGTCGGGGCCGGACGAGACCCCGGGCGTGGTCACCATGCGCCTCGGCGACCTGGTCGTGGTCTTCAACGCCACGCCCGAGGCGCAGGAGCAGGAGGTGGCCTCCCTGGCCGGCGAGGAGTACGCCCTGCACCCGGTGCAGGCGTCCGGCTCGGACGCCGTGGTGAAGAGGTCCGGCTACGAGGCCGGCAGCGGGACGTTCACCGTCCCCGCCCGCACCGTCGCCGTCTTCACCGCGGACTGACGGCGCGCCGGCCCCCGGCGGTACGTCCGCCGTGGGGGCCGGCCCGGCGCCCCGGGCCCGTCCGCACGAGCGGGCGGGCCCCGGGGCGTTCGTGTGGCGGTCGTGTGGGGGTGGTGTCACGCGTCTTGTGCGACGGGCGCGCCATGCACGACCCTGAGGGGCGAGTCCCGCATACCGTCGGTAACACCTCCGTGAGGATCTGACCCGTCCTGATGCTTGCCGCCTCCACGTACACCGCCCACTCCGCCCCCGAGGCCGCGGCACCCGTGCGCACGGTCACCGCCGGCGTCCGCGCCGCGTACCTGTGGCCCCTGTTCCTGCTCTGCACGGGGCTCGCCCTGGCCCTGCTGCTCTTCTCCGGGGACACCGGGAAGTTCTTCGTCTGGACCGTGCGCTCGCCGCTCACCGCGGCGACCATCGGCGCCTACTACGCCAGCGCCGCGGCGCTGTTCGCGGAGAGCCTGCGGCAGCGGCGCTGGGTGGACGCCAGGATGGGCGTCCACCTGTCGCTCCTGCAACTGCTGATCATGCTGACCGTCACCCTGTTCAACTACGACAAGATCCACCTGATCGACACCAACAGCACCAGCTTCGTCGGAGCCTGGCTGTGGCTGGTCGTGCACATCGTCTTCCCGGTGATCGCCCTCACCCTGCTGGGGGCGCAGGCGCAGACGCCCGGCGTCAACCCGCCGCGCCGCGAGGCGATGCCCGTCCCCCTCGTCGTCCCCCTGGCGGCGGTCTGCCTGGCCGCCACCGCCCTCGGCCTGGCCATGCTGGTCGTCCCCGAGCGGCTGGTGGACCTGTGGCCGTGGCAGGCCAGCCCGCTGGACCTGCGGGCGATGGGCGCCTGGACCCTCGTCTACGGACTCGGCACCGGCTGGGTGATCCGCGAGGGCGAACCCGAGCGGATGCGCGCCGGCGCCACCGCGGTGTGCGCGCTCGGGGTGGTCGCCCTGGTCACCGTGGTGGGCTTCTTCGAGGAGATCGACTGGAGCCGCGAGAGCGTGTGGGTGTACGTCTCGGTGATGATGCTCCTGGTGCTCGTCGGCCTCTTCGGCCGGTTCCTGGCCAACCAGCCCCCGCAGGACGACGCCTGACCCCGGCGGCGCTCCGGCCCCGGGAGTGCTCCGGTTCCGGCGGTGCTCCGGTCCCGGCGGTGCTCCGGGCCCGGGCCGACGGCAGCTCCCGCCGCCGGGCCGGGCCCCTCACGGCACCCGTGCCCTTCAGAGGACCCGCATCCTCACCGCGCCGGCGTCCTCGCAGTCCCGCAGCCTCCGCTCCACCACGAACTCGGCCAGGGCGTCGATCTCCTCCGCCGCGGGCCCCGCCAGGGCCAGGCCGTCCAGCGCGTCCCGCGCCGACTCCAGCGCCCGCCGCGCCTCGCGCACCGCGAACTCCCGCCCGCCGGCCTCCTCCACCAGCTGCGCCGCGTACGCCGCCCGCGCCCGCGTCAGCGGCTCCCCGCCGCCCAGCAGCTTCTCCAGCCGCCCCGCCACCACCTGGTCCAGCGCGGCGGCCGCCACGACCGGCATCGTGCGCGCGCCCCTGAGCAGGCTCCCGTGGTCGGGCCTCCGGCCCGCCGTCGGGGGCCCCCAGATCCCCGTCACCTCCCGGGCGAGCTGCAGTGCCAGCCCCAGCCTGCGCCCCGCCGTGCCGAACGCCTCCACGCTGCCCGCCGAGCCACCCGCCAGCAGCGCGCCCAGCGCCGCCGCGCAGCCCAGCAGCGTGCCGGTCCGGCGCAGTGCGGCCTCCCGGTACTCGGCCGGCCGCACCGCATCGGGCCCCGCCCAGGGCCGGGACCCGAAGAGCGCCTCCTCGGAGCGGCCGTGGACGAGCCCGGCCAGCGCCCCCGAGACCAGCCGCACCGCCTGCGCGGAACGCTCCCCGCCGACCCGCGAGACCACGTCCACGGCCAGGGCCAGCAGCGCGTCGCCGGAGAGCACGGCCGGGCCCGTGCCGAACTCCTTCCAGGCGGCGGGCCGTCCGCGGCGCTGCTCCCCGCGGTCCGCCACGTCGTCGTGCACCAGCGTGGAGGCGTGCACCAGCTCCACCGCGACCGCTCCGGGCACCGCCGACCCGCACGCGCCCCCGACGGCCTCCGCCGCCAGTACCGCCAGCGCGGGGCGGACCCCCTGGCCGGTCCCGCCGCCGCTCCCGGGGGCGGCGCGTTCCGAGCCGTCCGCGGCCACCCAGCCGAAGGAGTACGAGACCACCCGCCGCGGCCACGGATGGAGCCGGTCGACGGCGGTCCGCAGGGCGGGACGCACCAGCTCGCGGCAGCGGAGGAGGGTCTCCTCGGCAGCCGGAGCGTGGTCGACGTACGGGGTGGACAGCAACAACGGTGTTCTCCCCTCGACGCGGCGCCCGGCGCGGCGCCGACGGTCGGACCGATTCGGTGATCACGGTATCGACGGCCGCTCCGATCCCCGCCGATCACTCGAACGGCGTCGTGTCGTGACCGTTGATCATCCGATCGTCATCACGGCACGGTGCGTGCGGCACGGCACGGCACGGCACGGCGCGGGGGAGGGGGAGGGGGAGGGGGAGGGGGGCGGGGACGACGGGGGCCGGGGGACGGCAGGCGGCTTGCCGTCCCCCGGCCGGCCGGGGAGGTGGTGCGTGGTGGGGCGGGCGCCCCGGGTGGTCAGCCCAGGCCGCGGTGGATGGCGGTCATCAGTTCGCCGTCGGCGGTGTCGCCGCTGAACTCCCAGAAGAACGCGCCGCCCAGGCCCTTGGACTTGGCGTAGTCCATCTTGCCGGTGACGGTGGCGGGGGTGTCGTAGCTCCACCACTGGTCGCCGCAGTGGGCGTAGGCGGTGCCGGCGACGGTGCCGTTGGCCGGGCACTTGCCCTTGAGGACCTTGTAGTCCTCGATTCCGGCCTCGTAGGTGCCCGGCGCGGCGCCGGTGGCGGTGCCGCCGGGCTCCTTCTGGGTGACGCCGGTCCAGCCGCGGCCGTAGAAGCCGATGCCCAGCAGGAGCTTCTTCGCCGGGACGCCCTTGGCGCGCAGCTTGGTCAGGGCGGCGTCGGTGTCGAACCCGGCCTGCGGGATGCCGGGGTAGGAGGTGAGCGGGGAGTGCGGGGCGGTCGGGCCCTTGGCCGCCCAGGCGCCGAAGAAGTCGTAGGTCATGACGTTGTACCAGTCGGCGTACTGCGAGGCGCCGGCGTAGTCGGCGGAGTCGATCTTCCCGCCGTCGGAGGCGTCTGCGGTGATGGCGGCGGTCACCAGGGCGTTCGTGCCGAACTCGGCGCGCATCGCCCTCATCATGTCGGTGAAGGCGCCGGGACCGCTGGTGTCGCAGGTCAGGCCGCAGGCGTTGGGGTACTCCCAGTCCAGGTCGATGCCGTCGAAGACGTCGGCCCAGCGGGGGTCCTCGACCAGGTCGTGGCAGGACTTCGCGAAGGCGGCGGGGTTCTTGACCGCGTCGCCGAAGCCGCCGGACCAGGTCCAGCCGCCGAAGGACCACAGCACCTTGATGTGCGGGTACTGCGCCTTGAGCTTGCGCAGCTGGTTGAAGTTGCCGCGCAGCGGCTGGTCCCAGGTGTCGGCCTTGCCGTCGACGCTCTGGTCGGCGGTGTAGGCCTTGTCGTAGTCGGCGTAGGCGTCGCCGATCGTGCACTTGCCGCCGGTGACGTTGCCGAAGGCGTAGTTGATGTGCGTGATCTTGTTCGCGGAGCCGGAGGTGACGATGTTCTTCACGTGGTAGTTGCGCCCGTAGACGCCCCAGTTGGTGAAGTAGCCGAGCTTGACGTGCTGGCCGGGGGGCTGCTCGCCGCCCCCGCCGCCGGTGGTGCGCACGGCGACCGAGCCGCTCGCCGGGCCGGTCTGGCCGGCGGTGTCGCGGGCCCGCACCGCGTAGGAGTAGTCGGTGCCGGCGGTCAGGCCGCTGTCGGACCAGCTGGTGGTGGTGACGGTGGCGACCTTGGCGCCGTCGCGCAGCACCTCGTAGTCCTTGACGCCCTTGTCGTCGGTGGCCGCGCTCCAGGACAGCTTCACCGAGGTGTCGGTGATGCTGCTCGCGGACGGCGTGCCGGGCGCGGACGGGGGCTCGTCACCGGGGACGGACGTGCCGTCGCAGGAACCGCCGTTGAGCCTGCAGCCGGTGGGGCTGCCGCTCCCGGTGCCGTTGAAGCCGAAGCTCACGCTCGCGCCGGGGGCCAGCGAGCCGTTCCAGGACAGGTTCTTGGCCGTGTAGTGGTTGCCCGAGGCGGTGACGGTCGCGTCCCAGGAGGAGGTGACCTTCGTGCCCTCGGGGAAGTCCCACTCGACGGTCCAGCTGCTGATCGTGGTGGTCCCGGTGTTCTTGACCGTCCACTTGCCCTCGAAGCCGCTGCCCCAGTCGGAGGCCTTGGCGTAGGTGGCGGTGGCGCCGATGTCGGCGGCGCGGGCCGGGGTGGTCAGGCCGACGAGGCCGGCCACGGGGAGCAGCAGCGCCACGAGCCCGGGCAGGGCGCGGCGCCGGATGCTTCTGAAGCGGCGGGTGGTGCGTTCGGAAGTGCCTGTTCTCAAGGGTGCTCCTCGAGCTGGGTCCGGACAGTGGGGGAACCTGTGCCGCCGGACGGGCCCGTACGAAATGGCATGCCCATCACAGTTGCGAGGAGAATAGAAAGGTCTGGACCACCGGTCAATAGGTCTGGACCAATTTCAACCGCCGGTGCTCCCTCCGCACCACTCCAACAGGAAGCGCGTCGCGGGATCGTCGCGCCCGGCCGCCGCCCGGGGCACCGCCACCAGTGGAGCCAGGGACCGGCACCACCCGAGGATCCGCCCGGACGACGAGCCGGGCACCAACGCGGCCAGCTCCCCGGCCCGCCGGACCGCCTCCGCCGCGTCCGCCACGCCCTCCAGCACCCAGTCCGCGGCGTCGAAGTCCGGGACCCCCACGCAGGGACGGGGGTCGACAGCCACGAAGCCCCGCCCGGAGCCGCCGTCCAGCACGTTGCCCGGGTGGAGGTCGCCGTGCACCAGCCCCGCCGGGCCGGAACCGGCCAGGGCCGCCGCCTCCTTCCGCCCCCGCTCCAGCAGGCGCCGCAGGGACGGCTCCTCCGCCCCGCACCGCCCGGCCAGGCGGCGCCCGGCCAGGTCGAACAGGAACTCCACCCGCTCCGCCAGTGTCGGCAGCACCGACCCCGGCCCTCCCGCCGGCGCGTGCCCGCGCAGCGCCCCCAGCAGCCCGGCGGCCCGCTCCGGCCGCCACGGACCGCCGGGCAGCTCCCGCAGCGGGGTGCCCGGATCGACGCCCTCCAGCAGCAGCGCCCCGGCCTCCGGGTCCTGCGCCACCAACCCGACCACCGCCGGGATGCCGGCCCAGGCCCGCAGCGCCTCGGCCTCCTGAGCCGCGATCAGCGGATCCGGCGTCAGCTTCATCCACACCACCGCGCCGTCGCCCCGTCGGACGCACCGGAACACCCGCGAGGTGCCGCCCCCGCCGGCCTCCAGCACCTCCAGACCCCAACGCCCGGCCAACTCCCCGACCAGCGCGGGCAGCCGGTCGCACCACTCCCGGGCCTTGGGCCCGAACCGCACCGCGAGCCGCTCCCGCGCCTCCCGCCCCACCTCGGCGATCCCCACCGTCCGTCACCCTCCCGCCCGGCCCCTGCGCGGTGGGGCCTCCGCCCCCAGTCTGAACGCCCGGTCCCGCCCCGCCGGGCTGTGGCAGGGCGGGAACCGGCGCAGCGTCAGCCGGTGGGGGAGCGGCGGGGCGGGCGGGGGACGAAGCCGCTGGTGCGGGCGGCGTACTCGGCCCAGCCGGGGCGGCCGGCCATGTGCCGCTCCAGCAGCCGCTTCCCGCTGCCGACGGTCAGCAGCGCGGTCATCACCAGCGGCGAGACGACGGTCGGCAGCCCGGCCCAGTGGCCGCAGGCCAGCAGGAACAGCCCCCACCACACCAGGAAGTCCCCGAAGTAGTTGGGGTGCCGGGTCCAGCTCCACAGGCCGCGGTCCATGATCCGGCCCCGGTTGGCCGGATCGGCCTTGAACCGGGCCAGCTGCCGGTCGCCGACCGCCTCGAAGAACAGCCCAGCCGCCCACAGCGCGACCCCCGCCGCGCCGAGCGCGCCCAGCGGCGCGGCCTGGTACATCGCAGCCTGGACCGGCAGCGACACCAGCACCACCAGGGCGCCCTGGAGGAGGTAGACCTTGCGGAAGGCGTAGGCGGTGCGGCTGCCCGGGGCGCGGGAGAGCATCTGCTCGTACCGCGGGTCCTCGCCGTGACCGCGGCCGCGCGCGGCGATGTGGGCGGCCAGCCGCAGCCCCCACACCGCCGTGAGCGCGGCCACCACCGCGCGCCGCGCCCCGTCCCCGCCGTCCCCGGCGGAGACGGCGTACGACACCAGGGCCACGGCGGCGAACGCGGCGCCCCACGCCACGTCCACCACCCGGTGCACCCCCTTGGCCGCGCCCACGGCGAAGGCCACCAGCATCACCGCCAGGGCCGCGCCCGCCGCCGCGAGCACCCCTTGGGCGAACTGCTCCCACGGGAAGGGCCCGGTCACCGCGCCGCCCCCGCCGGGGCCGCAGGGGCGCCTGGCTCCGCCGGGGCGCCGGCCGGGCCGGCCCCGCTGCCGTCCCGGGCGCGCAGCCGCACCGGCAGCCCGCCCCCGCCCAGTGCCCTCTCCGCCGGCCGGGCCGGCCGCTGCGCGATCCCGGTCACCGGGCACCGCCCCCGTTCCGCGTGAGCAGCAGCTGCTGCACGTCCAGGTAGCCGGACCGGAACCCGGCCTCTGAGTAGGCCAGGTAGAAGTCCCACATCCGGCGGAAAGTGGCGTCCAGGCCGAGGGCCCCGACCTCCTCGGCGCGCCCGGCGAACCGCTCCCGCCACAGCCGCAGCGTCTCGGCGTAGTGCGGGCCGAACGCCTCCCTGCGAACGATCCTCAGCCCGGTGTGCCGGCGGGTCGCCGACTCCAGGGCCTCCACGGAGGGGATCAGCCCGCCGGGGAAGACGTACTTCTGGATCCAGGTCCAGGTCGACCGGGAGGCCTCCATCCGGTCGTGCGGCATGGTGATCGCCTGCAGGGCGATCCGCCCGCCGGGCGCCAGCACCCGCTCCAGGACGCCGAAGTACACCGGCCAGAACTCCGCCCCCACTGCCTCGATCATCTCCACGCTGACGACCGCGTCGTAGACGCCCCCCACCTGCCGGTAGTCGCGCAGCAGCAGCGTGACGCGGTCCTCGTACCCGGCCTCGGCCACCCGCCGGGACGCCAGCCGCAGCTGCTCCTGCGACAGGGTCACCGTGGTCACCCGCGCGCCGCGGGCGGCGGCGCGCAGCGCCAGCTCGCCCCAGCCGGTGCCTATCTCCAGCAGCCGGGTGCCCGCACCGACCCCGGCCGCGTCCAGCAGCCGGTCGACCTTCGCCCGCTGCGCGGCGGCCAGGCCGTCCCAGGAGGCGTCCGGCCGCCCGTCCGGGCCCTCGGGGAAGACGGCCGAGGAGTACGTCATGGTCTCGTCGAGGAAGAGCGCGAACAGGTCGTTGGACAGGTCGTAGTGGCGGTGGATGTTGCCGCGGGTGTTCGCCACGGTGTTGCGCTGCGCGGCCGGCTGCCGGCGCGCCCACGCCCCGCGCAGCCGCTGCAGCGGCGCGGGCACGAGCTCCGCGGCCCCGGACGCCAGCACGGTGAGCACCCCCACCGGGTCCTGCGCGTCCCACTCGCGGGCCGTCCAGGACTCGCCGAACCCGATCAGGCCGTCGGCCCCCAGCCGCCGGAAGAACGCCTCCGGCCGGAGCACCTCCAGCACAGGGGACCCGGGGTCCCCGGCGCCCAGCACGGTGCCGTCCGGCAGGACCGCCCGCAGCGGCAGCCGGGCCAGGGCCCGCTCCACCAGCAGCCGTGCCGCCCGGCCGCGCAGGACGGCCCGCGGCACCCGGGCCACGTCCGGCCACCGGGCCGGGTCCACGGCGCCGGGGCCGGCGGGCCCCGCGGCGGCCGGGGGGCCGTCGGCCGGGGCGGCCGGGGCGGCCGGGGTGCCGTCGGCAGGGCGGACGGTTTCCTCGAAAGAACCGGTCGTCACATCACACCTTCTCGAACTCGGTACCGGTGGCCGCCCCCGTGCCGGGGCGGTCCGGGCGCGGGAAGACCTTCAGCCCGCGCAGGAACAGGGCGGTGCCCCGCAGCCGGATGTGGGCCGACACCCAGGCGGTGGCCAGCGGCCTGCGCACGGCCAGCCGCAGCAGCTGCCCGGCCGTGCCGGGCCTGCGGACCCCGCGCACGGTGGCGGAGAACGGGCGCCCGCCCCCGCGCTCCAGGCGGACCGCGACGTCCAGCCGGCCGTCCGGCTCCGGCAGCCGCATCCGGTAGCGGCCGTCGACCGGGAAGAACGGGGAGACGTAGAACTCCTTGTCCGCCTCCGCGACCTGCCGCCCGTCCGGGCGCAGGAGGTAGCAGTGCCGGCCGCCGTACGTGTTGTGCACCTCGGCCACCACGCACACCGGCGCGCCGGCCGCGTCGCGGCACCAGTAGAGGGTCACCGGGTTGAACACGTGCCCCAGCACCCGGGCGGCGGTGAGCATCAGCACCCGCAGCCCCGAGGGGTCCACGCCGTTCGCCGCCAGGAAACGGTCCAGGCCGGCCCGGACCGTCGGCGCGGACCCGTCGAAGTGGTCCCGGGCGTCGAAGCCGGCCAGCGGGCGCGCCCAGCGGGGCAGCACGGGCAGGGCGTCGGGGTCGACCAGCCACAGGTAGGTGCGGTGCCGGAAGGCGTCGCGCAGCGGCGAGGTGCGCACGTGGACGACCGTGCACGGGTACAGGGCGGGAGCCGGCCCCGGGACACCGCCCGGGGCCGGGTGCGCGCGGCCGCTCACCACTCGGCGCCCAGGGACCGCGCCGCCGCCACCCCGGAGCGGCAGCCGTCCTCGTGGAACCCCCAGCCGTGGTAGGCCCCGGCGAACGCGGTCACCCCGGTGTTCAGGCCCGGCAGCAGGGACTGGGCGGCCACCGACTCGGCCGTGTACACCGGGTGCTCGTAGACGGTGCGGGCCAGCACCTTCTCCGGCGCCACCCGGTCGGCGCCGTTGAGGGTGACCACGTGCGGCTGCGGCGAGCGCAGCCGCTGCAGCCGGTTCATGTCGTAGCTGACCCGGACCGCGTCCGCCGGGCCGTCGCAGGACGGCATCAGGTAGTTCCACGAGGCGCGGGCGCCCGCGGCGCGGGGCAGGAGTCCGTCGTCGGTGTGCAGCAGGGTCTCGTTGCGGGAGTAGCGGAACGCCCCCAGCGCGGCCCGCTCCTGCCCGGTCGGCCGGTGCAGCAGCCGCAGCGCCTGGTCAGGATGGGTGGCGACCACCACCGCGTCCACCGCGTGCACGGCGCCGTCCTCGGTGACCACGTCCGCGGACGAGGCGTGCCGCACCACGGTCCGCACGGGGGCGCCGGTGCGCACGGCCGTCAGCTGCTTCGCCACCCGCTCCACGTACTCGCGCGAACCGCCGCTGACCGTGCGCCACTGCGGCGAGCCGGTCACCGACAGCATCCCGTGGTGCTCCAGGAAGCGGAACAGGTAGCGGGCCGGGTACTCCGCGGCGGTGTGCGGCGCGCACGACCACACGGCCGAGACCAGGGGGGTCATGAAGTGCGAGACGAAGTAGGGGGAGAAGCCGCCGCGCCGCAGGAACAGGCCCAGCGACGGCCCGGCGCCCCCGCCGGCGCCGTCCCCGGTGCCGCTCTCCGCGAGCAGCCGGCGGGCGGCCCGGTGGAAGCGCGGCACCTCGGCGAGCATCCGCAGGTACCGCGGGCGCAGCGCGTGGCGCGGGGAGGCCAGCAGGCCCGCGGGCCCCCTCGCCCCCGCGTACTCCAGGCCGCAGCCCTCGCACCGCACCGACATCGACATCTCGGCGTCCTGCGTGGCCACCTCCAGCTCGCGGAACAGCCGCAGCAGGTTCGGGTAGGTGCGCTCGTTGTGCACGATGAACCCGCTGTCCACGGCCAGCACCCGCCCGTCCGGGGAGGCCACGTCGTGGGTGTGCGCGTGGCCCCCCAGCCGCCGGTCCGCCTCGAACAGCACCACGTCGTACCGGCGCTGCAGCAGGTACGCCGCAGTCAGCCCGGACACCCCGCCGCCGACCACCGCGACCCGCCGCCGTGACGACCCCATCCGCTCCTCCTCCGCCCCGCCCGGAGCCCTTGCTCCGGACCCTTCCGGATCCGCCCGCCCCCGTACGCGCGCTCCGCCGTCCGGCCGGTATTCGGTGCCCCCCGGACGGCGGATTGGTCCGACTGCTGGCGAAGAGGTGAGGACCGCGCCGAAGCGAGGTAGAGATCGGGTCATGACCCCGCCGCACCGACCCCTGCGCTGCCTCGTCACCGGAGCCACCGGCTACATCGGCGGACGCCTCGTCCCCGAGCTGCTGGCGGCCGGGCACAGCGTCCGCTGCCTCGCCCGCACCCCCGCCAAGCTGCGGGACCTGCCCTGGGCCGACGACGTCGAGACCGTCGAGGGCGACGTCACCCGACCGGAGACCCTGCCCGCGGCGCTGGAGGGAATCGACACCGCCTACTACCTGGTGCACGCCCTCGGCGCGGGGAAGGACTTCGAACTCACCGACCGCGAGGCGGCCCGCGCCTTCGGCCGGGCGGCCCGCGAGGCCGGGGTGGGCCGCATCGTCTACCTCGGCGGCCTCACCCCCGCCGGGGTGCCCGAGAGCAGGCTCTCCGCGCACCTGCGCTCGCGCGCCGAGGTCGGCCGCATCCTCATGGACTCCGGGGTGCCCACCGCGGTCCTGCGCGCCGCCGTCGTCATCGGCTCCGGCTCCGCCTCGTTCGAGATGCTGCGCTACCTCACCGAGCGGCTCCCGGTCATGGTCACCCCCTCGTGGGTGCGCACCCGCCTCCAGCCGATCGCGGTCCGCGACGCCCTGTACTACCTGGTGGGCTGCGCCGACCTGCCCGCGGACGTCAACCGCACCTTCGACATCGGCGGCCCGGACGTGCTGACCTACCGCGACATGATGCAGTGCTACGCCGGCGTCGCCGGGCTGCCCGCGCGCGTCATCGTCCCCGTGCCCGTCCTGACCCCCCGCCTGTCCAGCCACTGGATCGGCCTGGTCACCCCCGTGCCCGCCTCGGTGGCCCGGCCTCTGACCGAGTCGCTGCGCCACGAGGTGGTCTGCACCGAGCACGACATCCGCGGTTACGTCCCCGACCCGCCCGAGGGGCTGACCTGGCTCAACGACGCCCTGCGGCTGGCGCTGAAGAAGATCCGCGAGGCCGACGTGGCCACCCGCTGGACCTCCGCCGCCACCCCCGGCGCCCCCAGCGACCCGCTGCCCACCGACCCCGACTGGGCCGGCGGCAGCCTCTACACCGACGACCGCACCCTCACCACCGTCGCCTCCCCCGAGTCCCTGTGGAAGGTCGTCGAGGGCATCGGCGGGGACAACGGCTGGTACTCCTTCCCGCTGGGCTGGGCCGCCCGCGGCGGCTTCGACCGGCTGGTCGGCGGAGTCGGCCTGCGCCGCGGCCGCCGCGACCCGCAGCGGCTGCGCGTCGGCGACAGCCTGGACTTCTGGCGGGTCGAGGAGATCGAACGCGGCCGGCTGCTGCGGCTGCGCGCCGAGATGCGGCTGCCCGGCCTGGCCTGGCTGGAGTTCACCCTCGGGCAGGAGGAGGAGACCGGCTACACCACGTTCCGGCAGCGGGCGGTGTTCCACCCGCGGGGGCTGGGCGGCCACGCCTACTGGTGGGGGATCAGCCCCTTCCACGCCCTGGTCTTCGGCAGCATGGCCCGCAACATCACGGCCGCGGCCGCCCGGCTCGACGGATGGGACCCGGCCGCTCCGTCGCCGCGGACCGTTGACGCCCCCGACGCACGCTCGACACGATGACCGCATGCGCATCGGACTGCTGGGCACGGGCCCCTGGGCGGAACGCGTGCACGCCCCCTCCCTGAGCGAGCACCCCGGGGTGGAACTGGTGGGGGTGTGGGGCCGCCGGGCGGAGGCGGCCCGGGAACTGGCGGAGCGGCACGGGGCCCGCGCGTACGACGACCCCGACGCGCTCGTCGCCGACGTGGACGCGGTCGCACTCGCCCTGCCGCCCGGCGTCCAGGCCGAGCTGGCGGCGCGGGCCGCCGGGGCGGGGCGGCACCTGCTGCTGGAGAAGCCGCTCGCCGACACCGTGCCCGCCGCCCGCCGGGTCGCGGAGGCGGTCCGGCGCACCGGCGCGGCGTCGGTGGTCTTCTTCACGCTGCGCTTCGGCACCCCGGAGCAGCAGGCGTGGATCAGCGAGCAGGCCGCGCACGGGGGCTGGTTCACCGCCCGCGCCGAATGGCTCGCCCCCGTCTTCGGGGACCGGCCGGCCCCGGGGCCCGGCTCCCCGTGGCGCCGGGAGCGGGGTGCCCTGTGGGACGTCGGGCCCCACGCCCTGTCCGTCCTGCTCCCGGTGCTCGGCGACGTCACCGACGTCACCGCGGCCCGCGGCCCCCTGGACACCGTGCACCTGGTCACGCACCACGAGGGAGGGGCGTCCGCCACCCTGACCCTCAGCCTGAGCGCGCCGCCCGCCGCCGCGGGGACCGCCGTGGAACTGCGCGGGAGGGCGGGGACCGCCGCACTGCCCGTGCACGGCGACGGCCCGCAGGCCGCCCACGGCCGGGCGGTCGACGCCCTGCTCGCGACGGCCCGCAGCGGCGGGCCGCACCCGTGCGGCGCCGGGTTCGGCCTGCGCGTCGTGGAGGTGCTCGACGCCGCCGAACGGTCCCTGCGCGACGGCGGCTCCGTGCAGCGGCCCCCGGCCCCGCACTCCTGAGCGGCCGGCTTCCCGCCGCCACGACCCTGCCGCCGCGACCCTGCCGCCGCGACCCTGCCGCCGCGACCCTGCCGCGACTGCCCTGCTTCCGACACCTGCGGCAGGTAATCATCGCCTCAAAAACATGCTCATAACGGGTGAAAAGGAGCACAATGAAGTGTGCGGTACATGCCGCATCGTGTGATCGCCCAGCGTGGAACCTAAGGAGGCGAGTCGGATGGCCGACGTGTCACGCCACAGGGGCGACATGGCCACCCACCCCGACGTGCGCGAGATGAGGGAGCGGTTCGCGCGCACCGCGGACGAGAGGGACGTGGCGCTCGTCGATGCGTCGGTGCTCCTGACCGGCCTGTACTGCGCCGTCTCTCCCTGGGTGGTCAACTTCTCGCTCACCCGCCCGGACCTCGCGGCCAACAACCTGATCATGGGAATCGCCATCGGCCTGACGGGCCTCGTCCTCTCCGTGGCACCGGCCAGGGCGTACGGGCTGAGCTGGGCGATGATCGTGATCGGCGTCTGGCTGATCGTGTCCCCGTGGATCGTCACCAGCGGCCCCACCGCCGGGATGATCTGGAACAACATCGTCGTCGGCGTCCTCACCTGCCTGTTCGGCCTGCTGGCCGCGAGCAGGCTGATGAAGATGAAGAAGGGACCTGCCGTCTGAGGCGGAGCACGGCCGCGCCGCCCCCCGCCACCCCCGCCACCCCGGCCCGCTCCGGTCACCGGCCGTCCGCGTCGGTGACGGTGACGGGCGGGGGCGGCGGTCCGTTCCCCGCCCCGTGAATCCCCGCACCGGGAGCCCCGCTCCCGGAGCCCCACTCCCGGAGTCCCCGCCCCGGAGGCCGGGCGCCGCCCGGTCACCGGGCCGGTGTACTCCGGCGGCGGCCGGCCGGGGCGGCGTAGTACGGCACCAGGTACCGGTCCTGCCCGCGCCGGCCCGCTGGCACCGTCACCAGGGCGGGCAGCACCTCCGGTGCCAGCCCGGCGGAGATCGCCCGGCGGCACCGGGCGCAGGCCGGGCGCCGCTCCGCGGCCACGTCCCGGGCGCGGACCCGGCGCCGTTTCGCGGCCTTCCGGGAGCCGGACGCCGAAGCGCCACCGCCCTCGTGGGCGGCGCCGTGCAGGGGGTTGTAGAAGCACCGCACCACCGGTGGCCGCGGCCTGCGCCCGGCGTGCAGGTCGTGCGCGGCGGCGAACAGCTCCAGCGCCCGGTCGGCGAGCACGACGGCGAACGCCGCGTCGGTCGCGTCCACCGGCCCCGGGCCGTCACCGCCGCCGCGGCCGCCGTTGTGGTCGCCGTCGCCGTCGCCGTCGCCGTCAAGCAGCCGGCCGGCGGCGTGGTAGGCGTCCAGGGACGCGGTGTAGGCGGCCCGCGCCTCCGACTCCTCGGCGTCCAGGTCGAGTTCGGCGGTCCGCAGCACCTCGCCCACCTCGGCGACCCGCTCCGACGCCGCGGCCGAGAGCCGCTCGCACAGGTCCTGCCACACCCGGGCCACCAGTTCCTGCTGCGCCCTCCTCGCCCGGGGGTCGGCGGGCGGCCGCGCCGCCCCGGTCCCGGCGACCGCCCAACCGCGCCACCGGCCGGGCGAGAGGGACCACCGCACCCACTCCGCCCGTCCCGCGAGCCACTGCCCGAAACCCTCGCCCATGCGCACCCTCCCTGCCGCCCGTGCACTCTCCCGCACCCGCCGCGTCCGGGCAAAGCACCGCCGCCCCCCGCGACCCGGGTCGCGAGGGGCGGCGGCGGGAGGGCCGCCCGGCCGGGAAGGCTGCCCGGCAGGGCGGGTTCCGCGTCAGGCCCGACCGGTCCTCGCGGGGGCGACGGTGCCGGCGACCTCGCCGAAGCCGATGCGCACCCCGTCCGCGCCCGGCGCGCCGGCCCGGATCACCACGGTGTCGCCGTCCTCCAGGAAGGAGCGGGTGCTGCCGTCGGCCAGCTTCACCGGCTCCTTGCCGCCCCAGGACAGCTCGAGGAACGAGCCGCGCTGCCCGGGCTCGGGGCCGGAGACGGTGCCCGAGGCGTACAGGTCGCCGGTGCGCAGGTGCGCGCCGTTGACCGTCATGTGCGCCAGCTGCTGCGCCGCCGTCCAGTACATCTGCCCGAAGGGCGGCCGGGAGACCACCTCGCCGTTGAGCTCCACCTCCAGCTGCAGGTCCAGCCCCCACGGCTCGTCCTCGCGCAGGTAGGGCAGCGGCTGCGGGTCCGGGGCGGGCGGGGCGGTGCGCGCGTGCTCCAGCGCGTCCAGCGGCACCACCCAGGGGGAGACGGAGGTGGCGAAGGACTTGCCGAGGAACGGGCCCAGCGGCACGTACTCCCAGGCCTGGACGTCGCGGGCGGACCAGTCGTTGACCAGGACCGCGCCGAAGACGTGCTCGGCGAAGTCCGACACCGGCACCGGGGTGCCCGGCTCCGAGGGGACGCCGACGACGAAGCCGACCTCCGCCTCGATGTCCAGCCGCGCCGACGGGCCGAAGACCGGGGCGGGCGCGTCCGGGGCCTTGCGCTGCCCGCACGGGCGCACCACCGGCGTGCCGGAGACCACGACGGTCCCGGCCCGGCCGTGGTAGCCGATCGGCAGGTGCTTCCAGTTGGGGGTCAGCGGGTCCTGCCCGGGGCGGAAGATGCGGCCCACGTTGGAGGCGTGGTGCTCCGAGGCGTAGAAGTCGACGTAGTCGGCGACCTCGAACGGCAGGTGCAGCCGCACCCGGTCGCGCAGGATCAGGTGCGGCTCCACCGCGGAGCGGTGGGCCTCGTCGGTGAGGAGCCGGACCAGCGTCTCGCGCACCTCCCGCCAGGCGGTCCGCCCGCGGGCCATGAACGGGTTGAGGGTGCGGGCGGCGAGGTCGGAGGCGTACGGCAGCCCGACGCGGGAGACGTCGAGGACGAAGTCGCCGATCGCCACGCCGACCCGGGGCTCCTGCCCGGGCAGGGAGAACACCCCGTAGGGCAGGTTCTGGACGGGGAAGTCGGAGTCTGCGGGTACGGGAACCCACGAGCGGGTCATGCGTCGTTCTCCTTGCGGGCCGGGGGTTCGGTCACGGGCTCCGCCGTGCCGCCGGCCGGGTCGTCGTCGGTCAGGCCCAGGGCCCGGAGGTCTTCCAGCGGCTCGGCGGTGCTGCACGAGCCGTAGGCGGTGAACAGGGTGCGGGCGGTGCGGGCGAGGGCGTCCGGGACCGCGCGGGCCTCGGCGGCCAGCGCCGCGGTGTCGCCGGACTCCAGCACGGCCACCACGTCGGCGGCGCTGCCGCCGTCCACCGCGCGGCACACCGCGAGCAGCAGGTTGAGGAACCCGTGGTGGGTGAAGCCGGTCCGCCCGTCGCGGTACCGCACCGCACGGTGCAGTCCCGCGGTGGCCTTGAAGGGCAGCCGCAGCCCGGCGCAGGCGTGCACGAAGGCGCCCAGCGACCCGGTGGACGGGAACAGCTCGGGCCGCACCCCGCCGCAGCGCACCTTCGCGCCGAGCCCGGCGGCGGCCAGTTCGGGCAGCACCTCGCGCCACGGCCCGGTGAGCGGCACCTCCACGTGGCACGGCAGGTCCCGCCGCGCCCCCGGCTCCAGCACGTCGAGGGCGGCGCGGGCCCGCCGCGCCGCGTCCGCGGGGTCCGCGGCCTGCGGCAGCGGGCCCTCCGCGGCGACGAGCCGCAGCCCGGCCCCGGCGCCGTCCAGGTTTTTCAGCGCCGCCCGTGCGGCGTCCGGCTCCAGGGGCGTGATCAGCCCCAGGAGGACGGGCTCCCGTCCGTCCGGCGCGCTGCCCGGTGAGCCGTCCGGTGGGCCGTCCGGCGAACCGGCCCGTTCGCCGGAGAGGGCCTCGGACAGCTCGGGGAGACGGCCGGCCGGGCACAGGAACCGGTGGGTGAGCACCGGGTGCGCGGCGGCGGAGTCCGCACGGTGGCGGGCCAGCGCCGCGGCCATGGGCAGCTCCTCCGGGGGGAAGATCCCGGCGTCGTCGACCAGGCGGGCCAGCAGGGCGGCCGGGGGACGCGGGCCCGCCGCGGGGGCGGCCGTCACGACCGCCCCTCCGGGCCGCGTCCGCTCCACGTCCAGGGGTAGGCGGGGTCCTCGCAGGCCCGGCCGCCCTCGCCGAGCTCCAGGGGGCGGAAGGTGTCGACCATGACGGCCAGCTCGTCGAAGAACTCCACCCCGATGCTGCGCTCGTAGGCGCCGGGCTGGGGGCCGTGCGGGTGGCCGCCGGGGTGCAGGGAGACCGAGCCCTGGCCGATCCCCGAGCCCTTGCGGGCCTCGTAGTCCCCGCCGCAGTAGAACATCACCTCGTCGCTGTCGACGTTGGAGTGGTAGTAGGGGACCGGGATCGACAGCGGGTGGTAGTCCACCTTGCGCGGCACGAAGTTGCAGACCACGAAGTTGTGGCCCTCGAAGACCTGGTGCACGGGCGGCGGCTGGTGGACGCGGCCGGTGACCGGCTCGAAGTCGCGGACGTTGAAGGCGTAGGGGTACAGGCAGCCGTCCCAGCCGACCACGTCGAACGGGTGGGTCGGGCAGACCAGGACGGTGCCGGCGATGCCGTGGGCGCCGGGCCCGCGGTGCTTGACGTACACCTCGACGTCCTCGCCCTCGGCCAGCAGCGGCCCCTGGGGCCCGCGCAGGTCCCGCTCGCAGTACGGGGCGTGCTCCAGCAGCTGGCCGAACCGGGACAGGTAGCGCTTCGGCGGGGCGATGTGGCTGTTGGCCTCGATCGCGTAGAGCCGCAGCGGGTCCTCGCCGAGCGGCACCCAGCGGTGGGTGGTGGCCCGCGGCACGACCACGTAGTCGCCCTCGCCGGCCTCCAGGGTGCCGAACACCGTCTCCACCAGGCCGCTGCCGCTCTCGACGTACACGCACTCGTCGCCCAGCCCGTTGCGGTACAGCGGCGAGACGGCCCCGACGACGGCGTAGGAGATGCGCACGTCGTCGTTGGCCAGCACCAGCCGCCGCCCGGTCACCGCGTCCAGCCCCCTCCAGCCGTCGGCGGGGAAGAGCCCGTGCAGGCGCAGGTGGCGCGGCTTGAGGGGGTGGTTGGGGACGGTGGACAGGTCCGGCAGTTCCCAGGGGCGGCTGTCGACGATCGCCGAGGGGATCTCCCGGTGGTACAGCAGCGAGGAGTCGGAGGAGAACCCCTCCTCCCCGATCAGCTCCTCGTAGTACAGGCCGCCGTCCGGACGGCGGTGCTGGGTGTGCCGCTTCGGGGGCACGTCCCCGATGCTGCGGTAGAAGGCCATGGCGTTTCCTCGCGGTGCGCTTTCCCGGGCGTTCGGACGGGGCGGAGGGACCGCCGCGGGGTGCACCCCGCCTCCTCCGTGTTCGGATATCGGACACTTGGATCCGTTATCGGGCAACACCTTCGGACCTGCGGTCCGTGACTGTCAATACCCGCTCCGGCCCGCCCGCCGAACGGGGTGCCGCCGGCCGGGCGCACCGCAGGACCGGCCGGGCACGCGGAACGGCCGCGGGCCGGCACCCGTGGAGGGGTGCCGGCCCGCGGCCGTGTCCTGTGCGCGGTCTCCCGCGCGGCCCGGATCAGAGGTCGAAGTACATCTCGAACTCGTGCGGGTGCGGGCGCAGCTGGATCGGGGCGATCTCGTTGGTCCGCTTGTAGTCGATCCAGGTCTCGATCAGGTCGGAGGTGAAGACGCCGCCGGCCTGCAGGTACTCGTTGTCCTCCTCGAGGGCCTCCAGGACCGCCGGCAGGGAGGTCGGGACCTGCGGGACGCTCGCGTGCTCCTCGGGAGCCAGCTCGTACAGGTCCTTGTCGATCGGCTCGGCCGGCTCGATCTTGTTCTTCACGCCGTCCAGGCCGGCCATCAGCAGCGCCGCGAAGGCCAGGTACGGGTTGCTGGACGGGTCCGGGGCGCGGAACTCGACGCGCTTGGCCTTCGGGTTCGAGCCGGTGATCGGGATGCGCATCGCGGCGGAGCGGTTGCGCTGCGAGTACACCAGGTTCACCGGCGCCTCGAAGCCCGGCACCAGGCGGTGGTAGGAGTTCACCGTCGGGTTGGTGAAGGCCAGCAGCGACGGGGCGTGCTTGAGGATGCCGCCGATGTAGTAGCGGGCGGTGTCCGACAGGCCGGCGTAGCCCTGCTCGTCGTAGAAGAGCGGGGAGCCGCCCTGCCACAGCGACTGGTGCACGTGCATGCCCGAGCCGTTGTCGCCGAAGATCGGCTTCGGCATGAAGGTCGCGGTCTTGCCGTTGCGCCAGGCGACGTTCTTGATGATGTACTTGAACAGCATCAGGTCGTCGGCGGCGGCGAGCAGCGTGTTGAACTTGTAGTTGATCTCGGCCTGGCCGGCGGTGCCGACCTCGTGGTGCTGGCGCTCGATCTGCAGGCCGGACTTCTCCAGCTCCAGCGACATCTCCGCGCGCAGGTCGGCGAAGTGGTCGACGGGCGCGGTCGGGAAGTAGCCGCCCTTGTAACGGACCTTGTAACCGCGGTTGTTCTCCACCGCACCGGTGTTCCAGGCGCCGGCCTCGGAGTCGATGTGGTAGAAGGACTGGTTCGCGCTGGTCTCGAAACGCACGCTGTCGAACACGTAGAACTCGGCCTCGGGGCCGAAGTACGCGGTGTCGGCGATTCCGCTGGAGGTCAGGTACGCCTCCGCCTTCTTCGCAACGTTCCGCGGGTCGCGGCTGTACTGCTCGCCGGTGATCGGGTCGTGGATGAAGAAGTTGATGTTGAGCGTCTTGTCCCGGCGGAACGGGTCCACGCGGGCGGTCGACAGGTCCGGCAGCAGCGCCATGTCGGACTCGTGGATCGCCTGGAAGCCGCGGATCGAGGACCCGTCGAAGGCCTGCATCTCGGACGGGTCGAACGTCGCGGCCGGGATCGTGAAGTGCTGCATCACACCGGGCAGGTCGCAGAACCGGACGTCCACGAACTTGACGTCCTGGTCCGAGATGAACTTCTTCACCTCGTCGGCGTTTTGGAACATCCAAATCCTCCTAGGCCCGGCCCGTGCGGCACGGAAATTGCTTTGCGGTGCGCCCGGGTGCGGGTGCGCAACGTCGTGGTCGACCATAAGGACCCGGGATTTCCCGGGCGTGACCCGTTTGTTTCGCAGGCGTTAACCGCCCCGGTGGCGTGTTCCTGCCCGCCACGGTACTCGCGGCGGGAGCCGGACGCCGTCCGGAGGAACCGCCGGGGGAACCCCCGGAGGACGGGCCCGCGGCCTCCGCGGAGGGCCGCGCTACCGTTGGGGACGTGGACAACAGGGACGTTCTCGGATCGTGGATCTCGGGCCCGCGGGCCGCCGCCGAGGAGATGGGCGCGGACTTCGGCTACCGGGGCGAGAGGCTCGGACTGCCTCAGGAGGGGCCGGGGTCGATCGCCTCCATGGGCCGGCGCCTGGCGGCGCTGTTCATCGACTGGACGCTGTGCGTGGTGATCGCCTACGGGCTCCTGGCGGGCGGCGACGCCCAGCGGGCGAACCCCTGGACCACCGTGGTCTTCCTGGTCATGAGCGTGGCGCTGGTGGGCACCGTGGGCACCACCCCGGGCAAGCGCCTGCTGGGCCTGCGGGTGATCGGCGAGGACGGCCGGCGGCTCGGCTTCGGCCGGGTCCTGCTGCGGACCGTGCTGCTGCTCCTGGTGATCCCCGCGGTGGTGTGGGACCGGGACGGCCGCGGACTCCACGACAAGGCCGCGCGGGCCGTCCAGGTGCGCACTTCCTGAACCACGCCGGGCCCCGCCGGCGAAAGGCCGGCGAAAAGGAGCGGCGGCCCCGGGAAGTACCGGGACCGCCGCTCTCGGCGTCTGCTGTCGTGTGCGCTCCGCTGCTGCCCGTTGTATGCGATCCGGGTCCGGGCCGTCAGCGCATCTTCCCGCGCGGCATGCGCAGGTTCTTGGGCATCGGGCCCTTCGGGATCGGCATGTTGCTCATCAGGTCGCCCAGGGCGCGCAGCCGGTCGTTGACCGTCGTCACCTGGGAGCCGGGGAGCACCCGCGGCATCTTCATCAGGGTGGTCTGCAGCTTCTTCAGCGGCACCTGGCCCTCGCCGTTGCCCACGACCAGGTCGGTGACGGGCACGTCGGAGACGATCCTCGCCATCCGCTTCTTCTCCGCGGCCAGCAGGGCGCGCACCCGGTTGGGGTTGCCCTCGCCGACCAGCACGATGCCGGGGCGGCCCACCGCGCGGTGCACCACGTCCTGGTTGCGGTTGGCGGCCACGGCCGGGGTGACCGTCCAGCCGCGCCGCATGTTCTGCATGACGGCGGCCGCGGCACCGGGCTGGCCCTCCATCTGCCCGAAGGCCGCCTTCTCCGCGCGCCGCCCGAAGACGACCGCCATGGCCAGGACGGCGAGCAGGAAGCCCAGGATCCCGGCGTAGACGGGGTGATCGATGATGAAGCCGACGGCGAGGGCGACACCGAAGGTGACGACTCCCACGGCCGCGACAATGAGCCCGACCTTGCGGTCGACCCGCTTCGTCATCTGGTAAGCCAGGCGGATCTGCTTCAGCCGCCCGGGGTTCTCGGATTCTTCCTGCCTCGCCATGCGGCCCAGGATACGTGGCGGGAGGCGGCCGGGAGCAAGCGCCCCGGGCCGCCCCCGGCGGTGCCGCGGCGGTTCGGGAAGGGGGTGCGGGGGTCAGCCCGCCCAGGGGCCGGAGCCGCGGGAGCCGGCCAGCGACTCCAGCACGCTCTGCGCCTCGTGGCGGTCCCTGGCCCGGCGGCGGTCCTCGCAGACCGCCGCCCAGGCGTTGCGGCGGGCGGTCTGCTGCCCGCCGCGCATGAGGAAGGACTCGACGGCGCGCAGTGCGCCGGCGACGTACACGGTGGTACCCGGAGTGCCCTGGCGGTTCTGCTCCCGTACGGCATCGGGCAGCATCGGCGTCCTCCTTCGGAGGGGTGCGGAGAGGAAGGGAAGGCGGCGGCGCGACCCCGAGGGGCCGGAGGCCGCGTGTCCCAGGATCACCACACAGTGTTACCGCGCGGTGACGGTCCGGTCAAACGTGCGCGAAAGGAACACCTCTCCTTTCACCCCCGACCGGTGGAAAGGCTGCTCCCTCCGGGCGGGAACGCCCCGCCACGCGCAGGGGCCCGCACGCCCTCCCCGGGCGTGCGGGCCCCTGTACGGGCGACCCTCAGACGGTCTCCGGCGCGGCGAGCGCCTCGCCGCGCCTCTCGACGGCCTGCTGGTACAGGCGGCCGGCGCGGTAGGAGGAGCGGACCAGCGGACCGGACATCACGCCGGCGTAGCCGATCTCCTCGGCCTCCTCCTTCATCTCCACGAACTCGTGCGGCTTGACCCACCGCTCCACCGGGTGGTGCCGGGGGGTCGGCCGCAGGTACTGGGTGATGGTGATGAGCTCGCAGCCCGCGTCGTACAGGTCCTGCAGCGCCCGGCTGACCTCCTCGCGGGTCTCGCCCATGCCCAGGATCAGGTTGGACTTGGTGACCAGCCCGGCCTCGCGGGCGCGGGTGATCACCTCCAGCGAGCGCTCGTAGCGGAACCCGGGACGGATCCGCTTGAAGATCCGCGGCACGGTCTCCACGTTGTGCGCCAGCACCTCCGGGCGCGAGGAGAACACCTCGGCCAGCTGCTCGGGCACCGCGTTGAAGTCGGGGATGAGCAGCTCGACGCCCGTGCCCGGGTTCAGCGCGTGGATCTGGCGGACCGTCTCCGCGTACAGCCAGGCGCCGCCGTCCTCGAGGTCGTCGCGGGCGACGCCGGTGATCGTGGCGTAGCGCAGCTCCATCGCCTGGACGGACTCCGCCACGCGGCGCGGCTCGTCGAGGTCGAGCGCCTGCGGCTTGCCGGTGTCGATCTGGCAGAAGTCGCAGCGCCGGGTGCACTGGTCACCGCCGATGAGGAACGTCGCCTCGCGGTCCTCCCAGCACTCGTAGATGTTGGGACAGCCGGCCTCCTGGCAGACGGTGTGCAGGCCCTCGCGCTTCACCAGGCCCTGCAGTTCGGTGTACTCGGGGCCCATTTTCGCCCGGGTCTTGATCCACTCGGGCTTGCGCTCGATGGGGGTCTGGCTGTTCCGGACCTCCAGGCGCAGCATCTTGCGACCGTCGGGTGCGACAGCGGACACGTCCGGCTCCCTACGACTTCGATTCTTCGGTGCACCCAAGGGTACGCCCGTACTTTGCGAGCTCAGACGGCGCGGGGCAGCGGCTCTGCGGAGGTGAGGACGTCCCGCAGGTGCTTCTCGACCACCGGCAGCACCTCGGCGACGGTGACCCGCCGGCCCAGCTCGTCGGAGAGCGAGGCCACCCCGGCGTCGCGGATGCCGCAGGGCACGATCCGGTCGAACCAGGTGTTGTCCGGGTCGCAGTTGAGCGAGAAGCCGTGCATGGTGACGCCCTTGGCGACCCGGATGCCGATGGCGGCCAGCTTGCGGTCCTCGCCGCGCTGCCCGGCGTTGGACGGCGCGTACTCCGGCCCGCTCAGCCGCAGGTCGAACTCCTCGTCCTGCCGCGGGTCCGACCCCGCGTCGAAGTGCAGCTCCAGGCCGCCCGGAGCGGGCCGCCGCTCCACCGGGTCGCCCAGCACCCACACCCCGCTGCGGCCCTCGATCCTGGTGGTGGCCAGGCCGAACTCGGCGCAGGTGCGGATCAGCGCCTCCTCCAGGCGGCGCACGTGGGCGATCACGTCCACCGGGCGGGGCAGCTTCAGGATCGGGTAGCCCACCAGCTGGCCGGGGCCGTGCCAGGTGATCTTCCCGCCGCGGTCGACGTCCACCACCGGGGTGCCGTCGAGCGGCCGCTCGCTCTCCTCGGTCCGCCGGCCCGCCGTGTACACCGGGGGGTGCTCCAGCATCAGGCATGTGTCGGGGATCTCGTCGGCGAAGCGGGCGGCGTGCACCCGCCGCTGCTCCTGCCACGCCTCCTGGTACTCCACGGCCTCCGGGCCGAAGCCCAGATGGACGAAGCGCAGCTCACTCACGGCGGCTCCCGGTTCCTCTTCGCGTCCTCGCGTCGGTTGCGGCGCCCGTGTGCCGGTTGCCCGCTGCACTGCCGGCGCCTCCGCCACTCTACGGCCGACCCGGCCCGGCGACGAAGGGGGACGAAGGGGAAACCCTCTACCACGCCCGCGCCGCGGAGGCGACCGCTCCGCCCTCCCGCAGCAGGAGGTGTCACCCGTTATGGGGAATGCCTGGCCAAACGGCGGATTCCGGGGGGCGCCCGCGCATACATTCGCGCCGTTGAACGAGGAACGAACAGGGCGCCAGGATCCCGCCCCGGAAGCCAGGAGACCGGAAGCCAGATGACCGACCGCACCTCCCACCGGCCCGTCAACCACCAGCTCGCCTCCCTCATCGCCGAGGCGGGCTTCTCCAACGCCGGACTGGCCCGCCGGGTCGACCAGCTCGGCATCGAGCACGGGCTGGACCTGCGGTACGACAAGACCTCGGTGACCCGCTGGCTGCGAGGCCAGCAGCCGCGCGGCACCACCCCCGCGCTGATCGCCGAGGTCTTCACCCGGCGGCTGGGCCGCCGCCTGACCGCGCAGGACCTCGGACTGGACGCCTGCGCCCCCGTCTACGCCGGACTGGAGTTCGCGGCCACCCCCCGCGAGGCGGTGGAGATCGTCAGCGGGCTGTGGCGCAAGGACACCGGCACCCAGCAGGACCTGGCCAGGATCGCCTTCACCCCGGCCGGGCTGGTGGTGCCCAGCCGGGACTGGCTGATCGGCCGCAGCGACGACTGCGTCGCCCACGACCCCGAGCAGCCGCCCCAGGCGGCCCCCGCCCCCCGCATCCCCGCGCAGAACAGGGGCGTCCAGCCGCCCTCCGGCGGCCCCGGCCGGCAGGCGCGCCCCGCCCGGTCCCCCCATCCGCAGCGGCTGCACGGGAACCGGGTCAGCGCCGGGGACATCGCCGCGCTCCGCTCGGTCGGGGAGATGTTCCGCTCCCTGGACAACACCTACGGCGGCGGCCACGCCCGCCAGGCCCTCGTCCGCTACCTGGAGCACCAGGCCGAGCCGATGCTGCGCGGCAGCTACGGCGAGGAGACCGGCCGCAGGCTGTTCGCCGCCGTCGCCGACCTGACCCGGCTGGCCGGCTGGACCTCCTACGACATGGGCGCGCACGGCCTCGCCCAGCGGTACTTCGTGCAGGCGCTGCGCCTGTCCCAGGCCGCCGGCGACCGGGTCTTCGGGGCGTACGTGCTGGTGACGATGAGCCGGCAGGCCGTCTACCTCGGCCACGGCAGGGAGGCCGTGCAACTGGCCCGCGTCGCGCAGCAGGGCGTGGGCACCACCGTGCCCCCCGTGGTGCGCGCCCTGCTGCACGCGGCCGAGGCCCGCGGCCACGGGCTGCTGGCCGACGCCCGGTCCTGCACGGCCGCCCTGCTGCGGGCGGAGCGGGCGCTGGAGGAGTCCGGCCCCGGCGACGAGGTGCCCGCCTGGGCCCGGTTCTTCGACGAGGCGCAGCTCGCCGACGAGTTCGGCCACTGCCACCGCGACCTGGAGCAGTACCGGGCCGCCGCGCAGCACGCCGAGCGCTCCCTGCAACTGCGCGACCCCGGCTACGCCCGCAGCCGGGTCTTCTGCCGCACCGTGCTGGCCTCGGCCCGCCTGGGGCTGGGCGAGGTCGACCGGGCCTGCGCCCTCGCCTCGGAGGCGATGCAGCAGGCGTGCGAGATGCGCTCCACCCGCGCCCTGGAGTACGTCCGCGGCTTCGCCCAGCGCCTGGAGCCGCACCGCGGCGTCCCCGCCGTCCGCGCCTTCCACGAACGCGCCGCCGCCCTGGGCGTCCCGGTGGGGTGAGGCCGCGGGCCGCGGGCCGTGGGTGCGGTGTACGGGGTGCGGGGCGCGGGGCCCGCTATTCGGCGGGCTCGGCGATCAGGGCGGTGGCCGCGCGTCGGAAGCCGAGCCGGGCGTAGATCCGGGCGACGTCGTCGTCGCCGGCGGACAGGAGCACGGTCCCGGCGCCCCGTGACCGGGCGTCGGCGGCCAGGGCCGCGGTGACCGCGAGCCCGAGGCCGCGGCGGCGCGCGGCCGGCAGGGTCCCCACCCCGACGATCTCGCTGACCCCGTCCACGGGCTGGTGCTGGCCCGCACACAGCGCGACCCCGCCCTCCACCGCGGCGGCGACCCGGCTCAGACCGGCGCGGATGCGCTGCGCCACCGCCTCCACCGACCCGTCGCCGGCACTGTTCCGCACGGCTTCGTCCAGCTCCGCCCTTCCGGCCGCGCCCACCCGGGTCCCGGCGTCGGCGAAGGCCAGGTGGGGGACGGCCAGCGCGCTCGGCAGCACCGGGTCGTCCGGGCCGACGATCCGCACCGCCACGCCGTCGGCCCGCCCGGTCGCCCCGGGCAGCGGCACGTCGGGGAGCGGTGCGTCCGGACCGAGCACCATCAGGGGGTGCTCGTGCACCACGAGTCCCGCCCGCTCGGCCGCGTCCCTCAGCGCGGGCGCGTTCTCGGCCACCCACTCGAAGCTCTCCGGAACGCCGAGTTCCCGCTGCCGTGCGCGCACCCGGGCCACGTCGTCGGCGCTCACCGCGCCGGAGTGCCCCAGGGTCGGGCGCGCGTAGTAGGGCCACCCCTCTCCCTCGCGGACGAACAGGGTCAGCGGCCCGAAGTCCTCGGCCCGGGCCCCGGAGCGGGGCACCGCGTCGTAGTACCGCTCGAGCCGGTCCAGCAGGTCGCGGGAGTCGCTGTGATGAGTAGGAGTCACGCCGCGCATCCAAGCAGCGGGTCGCCGGCCACCGCCACCGAATTGAACCCGGGCGCGGGCGGGCCCGGCGCGGCGTGCGGGGCGGGGGGAGCGTCTCCGGAGCGGTTAAAGAACGCTCGTTCTTGACTGATTGTTCTTTAACTCTGTACGGTCATGGACATGGGACGACCACGCGCCTTCGACACCGATCGGGCCGTCAGTGCCGCGGCTGCCCTCTTCGCCGACCGCGGCTACGAGGGCACTTCGGTGGACGACCTGGTCACCGCCACCGGTGTCCACCGGGGCAGCCTCTACAAGGTCTTCGGCTCCAAACGGGGCCTGCACCTGGCCGCCCTCCGCAACCACCTCGACCACGAGATCCACCCGCTCACCACCGCGGTCGCGACCATCACCGACCCCGCGCAGGCGCTGGCAGCGGCCATCGCCTCGTACGACAACGGCCCGGCCCCCGGGCTCCTCCTCCTGGCCGCCGCCGAACGCGCCCCCCACGACCCGGAGGTCGCCGCACTGGTCGCGGAAGGCATCGCCGCGCTGGAAGCCGCCCTGCGTCCCTCCCACGGCGACGAGGCCCCCCGACTCGCCTCCACCGTCCTCGGCACCCGCCTGCGCATGCGCGCCCGGCCGACCACCCCCAAGGAGCACTGACATGGCGCTGATCTCGATCGACCGCGAACGCGGCCTGCTGATCGCCGAATTCCAGGGACTCGACAAGCTCTGGAGCCTCAAGAGCCGTCTGGAAATCCCCCTCGCCCACGTGCGCGGCGCCACCCACGACCCCGGCATCGCCCGCGAACCGAAGGGCATCCGGGTCGGCGGCACGTACCTCCCCGGGGTGATCACCGCCGGCCGCTTCCGCCGCGACGGTGAACGCCTCTTCTGGGACGTGAAGAACCCGGACAAGGCGGTCGTCGTCGAACTCGCCGACGCCGAGAGCTACGACCGCCTCGTCATCGAGGTCGACGATCCCCGCGCCACCGTGGCCCTGATCGAACGGTCCCTCGCCTGAGGCCGAAGCGCGGCTCCCGGCCCGGACGCCCCTCCGGGCGGTCCCGTACGCATCCGCCGGCGAACGGCCGCGTGCCGGGGGACCGCGCGCCGGGGGACCGCGCGTGTCGGCCCCCGGCGCACGGCGGCCCGGGGTGAAGGTGGTCCCGGCACCCAGGACCCAAGCACCGGGACGGGAGCGTGCCGTTCCGTCCCCCCGACCGCCCCGTGTGCGGGGCACCCAGGAGGTTCGGACCCATGCAGCACGCACGCGCCCGGCGCGCCGTACTCGGCCTGTCCGCCGCCCTCGCCCTCGCCCCCGTCGCGGCCTGCGGGCAGAGTGGCCCCCCGGCCCCGGAAACCCCGGCCGCGAAGGCGCCGGCCGCGAAGGCCCCGGCCTCCCCGTCCGCGGGGGCGGCGGGCCGGGAAGCGGCCGCGGAACCGTTCGTCCGCGAACTCGAGGACCTGGAGCGGAAGTTCGACGCGCGGCTGGGCGTGTACGCCGTCGACACCGGCACCGGGCGCGAGGTGGCCCACAACGACGGCGAGCGGTTCCCCTACGCCTCCACGTTCAAGGCGCTGGCCGCCGGCGCCGTGCTCGACAAGCACTCTCTGAAAGGCATGGACAAGGTCGTCACGTACTCCCGGGACGACCTGGTCGCGCACTCGCCGGTGACCGAGAAGCACGTCGGGACCGGGATGACCCTGGACGAGCTGTGCGAGGCCGCCGTCCGCTTCAGCGACAACACCGCGGCCAACCTGCTGCTCGACGAACTCGGCGGCCCCCGGGGCCTGGACGCCGTCCTGGAGGAGATCGGCGACGACGTCACCCGGGCGGAGCGCCGCGAGCCGGAACTGAGCCGATGGGTCCCGGGCGAGACGCGGGACACCACCACCCCGCGGGCGCTGGCCGGGGACCTGCGCGCGTTCGTCCTGGGGGACGTCCTCGGCAAGGACGAGCGGGCACGGCTCACGAAGTGGCTGCGGACCAACGTCACCGGGGACGACCTCATCAGGGCCGGGGTGCCCGGGGACTGGGTGGTGGGCGACAAGACCGGGACCGGCAGCTTCTACGGCGCCCGCAACGACATCGCCGTGGTGTGGCGGCCCGGTGCCGCCCCCGTCGTCATGGCGATCATGTCGAACCGCAAGGAGCGGGGGGCCGAGCCCGACGACCGGCTGATCGCGGAAGCGGCGTCCGTGGTGGCCGACGCCCTGTCCTGACGGGCGGGCGGGCCCTGTCCGGGCGGGCGGCGTCACGGGCGGGGTGGCGGGTCGGGGTCAGCGGTCCCGGGCGTACCGGCACAGGTACGCCCACACCAGCTCGCCGAGCCGCCGGTCGCACGGCCCGCACAGGTACATCGGGGCGTGCGAGCCGTGCGCCTGCACCGGGCCGGCCCACGCCACCGGCCGGTCGACCGCCTCGCACCGCCAGCACAGGCCGGTGGTCCAGCCGGGCCGGCCGGCGGGGTGCTGCCGGGAACGGGCGCGCGGCGGTGCGGGGCGGCGGGGGCCGGTCGTGCCGGTCGTGCCGGTCGGGTCAGTCGGGTCAGTCAAGGGAGAACTCCGCCCACACGGTCTTGCCGGGAGCGCCCCGGCGCGGCGCGACCGCCCAGCGGGTGGCGAGGCAGGAGACGAGGACCAGGCCGCGGCCCGACTCGGCCTCGGGGCAAGGCGCGGCGGGGGCCGTCGGGGAGGCCGCCCTCTCGGCCCGGCCGTCGCTCACCTCGACGCGGACGGCGGCCGGGGACGCGGTCAGGAGCAGGTGGAAGCCTCGTCCGGGCACGTGCCCGTGGCGCACCGCGTTCGCGGCCAGTTCGGCGGTCACCAGCGTCACCGCGTCATTGGTGCCGGAACCGTACGGGAACCCCCAGCCGTCCAGCCGGTGCGACACCAGCCGCCGCGCCAGGCGCGCCCCGCGCGGGGTGGAGGTGAACCGCATCGCGAACTCGCGGACGGGGGAAGGCGCGGAAGCGGGGGAGGGGGAGGGCGCGGGCTCCGGCGCGGGGGGCGCGGCGGCGGCCGTGCGCGTCCGCCCGTACGGGGGGATCTCGGTCGGCATGCGTACGAGCCTGGCGGCGCACACCCGCCCTGACCAGCGGATCCGCTGCTACGGATCATGACTGTAGGAGCGCCTTCGGTGTGTTGTCGGGTCCGTCGGCCGTGTCCGTCGGCCGGGCGCTCGTTGAACCGTCGGGGGCCGCACGGGGACGCGGCCCGGGCACGACGGAGGTGTGGGGGTCATGACCGGTACGGCACGGCCGGAGCAGGCGGACGGGGAGGGCTCGGGAGCCTTTCTGAAGTGCTTCGGCAGGCAGTTGAAGCTCTTCCGGGAACGCGCGGGCCTGACACAGGCGCAGCTGGGTGCGCGGCTGGGGTACGGCGAGGACATGGTGTCCGCGGTCGAGCAGGCCCGCCGCATCCCGAAGCCGGAACTGGTCGACAGGGCCGACGAGGTGCTGGAGGCGGGCGGCGTCCTGAGCGCGATGAAGGAGGAGGTCGCCCGGGCCCGGTACCCGTCGTTCTTCCGGGACGCCGCCCGCCTGGAGGCAGAGGCCGTCGAACTGCACGTCTACGACACTCATTTGGTCAACGGGCTGTTGCAGACCGCGGAGTACGCACGGGCGATGTTCACGATGCGCCGGCCGATGCTGGACGAAGAGGTCGTCGAGCAGCGGGTGACGGCACGACTGGCCCGCCAGGAAATCTTCGACCGGCGGCCCGCACCCGCCTTCAGTTGCGTCATCGAGGAGTCCGTGTTGAGACGCCCGCTCGGCGGGAGCGAGGTCCTGCGGGGACAACTGGAGCACCTGCTCCTGGTCGGCCGCAGGCGCAACGTGGAGATCCAGGTCATGCCGCTGAGTCGCGAGGACAACGCGGGTATCGACGGTCCGTTCACCGTGCTGATTCCCAAGGGGGGAGAGCAGCTTGCCTATGTGGAGGCGCAGGGCCGGAGCGTCATCATCACGGCCCGGGACGAGGTCCGCCGCATCGTCTCCCGGTATGGAATCATCCGAGCCCAGGCTCTCACTCCTCGGGAGTCGCTGGCCTTCGTCGAGAAGTTGCTGGGAGACCCATGAACACCGAAGCGCCCCGGGCACGTACGGAGCAGGCCTGGTTCAAGAGCAGTTACAGCGGTGGTGAAGGCGGTCAGTGCGTCGAGGTGGCGGCTTCCCCCGGCACCGTCCATGTGCGGGACTCCAAGGACAGGACGGGGCCCGTCCTGTCGTTCACGGCGGACGAGTGGGCCGCGTTCGTGGAGTTCGCCGCGCGGGGCTGAACCGTCAGTGAGCGCGACGCCTCGGTGTCGGTGACGAACGGACACCGGGGTGTCGTGTTTCAGTTCGAGCGGACTTCAGGTGAGCATCTTCTCGCCTTCCTCGGCAATTCGGCCGGACGGGAAGAGACCCGCGCCATCGCTTCATGGCATGGAATCATCCGGGCACAGGCTCTCGCCCCGCGGGAGTCGTTGGACCTCATTGAAAAGCTGCTGGGAGAGCTATGAGGATCGAGGAATCCATGCAGACCGGACCGATACTGGCGTGGTTCAAGAGCAGCTACAGCGGCGGTGAGGGCGGGGACTGCGTCGAGGTGGCGGCTTCCTCCGGGGCCGTTCACGTGCGGGACTCCAAGGACAGGACGGGGCCCGTCCTGTCGTTCACGGCGGACGAGTGGGCCGCGTTCGTGGAGTTCGCCGCGCGGGGCTGAACCGCCGGAGCCGCCCGGGGACGGGTCCCCGGGCGGCTCCGCGCCGCGGTGCGGTCCGGCGGCCGGGCTACCGCACCGCGGTGATGCGGCCGGAGGAGCCGGTGAGCATGCCCCGGTCGTACAGCTCGGCGACGTCGGCCTCCAGGAGGGCGCGGACGTCCTTGGTCAGGCGCTTCCAGCCGAAGAACTCGCAGGTGCACCGGACCAGTTCGTCGCGGGACATGCCCGGGCACTCGGCCGCCAGTTCGTGGAGGGCGAGTTGCCGCTCGGCCGGGGCTATGTGGCCGAGCTTGCGCGGGGTGCCGTCGCCGTGCTGCCTGGCGCGCAGCCCGTCCCCGCCGGCCGCCGCGACGAAGTCGCCGTCGATGCCCACCGCGCCCGCCCGTGCCATGCCGCGCAGCACGGTTCGGATGTTCTCGCGGATCCTGGGGCCGGCCTTGGCCACGCCCCAGGCCGTGCGGGCCCGCAGCACGAGCAGTTCCTCGTGCACGGGGCCCTCGGTCCGGACGATCCCGCGCAGGAGGCGCTCCAGGGCGGGCCGCGCCTCCGCGGTGTGCAGTTCGTACGGGGAGGCGACGGTCCCCTCGTACGTTTCGTACGGGGTGCTCCACAGGCGTTCCGGTGCGGCCACGGGCACCCGCTCGTGCTGCACCGGCACCTGCACCTGCGCCTGCACCGGGCCGCGCGGCGCGGGGACGGCGGGCTCCGTGGCGGCCCGGTCCGGCGCGGAGCCGCCGCCCGGTGCGCCCGCCGCGGCCTCCGGCGTCTCCGCCGCGGCCCCCGCGTCCGCCGTTCCCGGTGCGGCTGCCGGGGGAGCCGTCGCGGCGGTCGGCGGGCCGGCGGCGATCGCCTGCTCCACTGCCTCGCGCAGCCGCTGCTCGGCCGCCTCCCGGCCGCGGTACCAGTCGGTGCCCCAGATGCGGTGCAGCCGCCAGCCGAGGCCGACCAGGACCTGCTCGCGGAGCCGGTCGCGGTCGCGGGCGGCCTTGGAGGAGTGGTACATCGCCCCGTCGCACTCGATGCCCAGGGCGTAGGCGCCGGGGGCGGCCGGGTGCCGCAGGCCGATGTCGATGCGGTACCCCGCGACGCCGACCTGCGGCTGGACCCGGTGGCCCCAGCCCTTCAGCACCTCGATCACGGACTCCTCGAAGGGGCTGTCCGGTTCGGCGTCGCCCTGGACGAGGTCCCGGGCGAGGACGGCGGGGCCGTTCTCCGCGTACTCCAGGTACCGCTTGAGGTGCTGGACGCTCTCGTTGGTGCTGTCGGCGAGGCCGTTGCCGTGGAAGGAGGCGACGACCTCCATGCGGTAGCGGGCCCGGGTGACGGCCACGTTCAGGCGGCGCCAGCCGCCTCCCTTGTTGATGGGGCCGAAGTTGAGGCCGAGCCTGCCGTGCTCGTCGGGGCCGTAGCCGATCGACATGATCATCACGTCGCGCTCGTCGCCCTGCACCGATTCGAGGTTCTTGACGAAGAAGCCGTCGAGCCGGTCCTCGGTGAAGCAGTGGTTGAGGTCGGGGCGGCGCAGCCGGGCCTGTTGGACGGCCTGGTCGATGGCCGAGGCCTGGGCCTGGGAGAGCGCGACGACGCCGAGGGTGCGGCCGGGGCGGGTGTCGAAGTGGTGGATGACGCGCTCGGCGACGAACTCCGCCTCGGCCCGGTTGTCGCGGCGGCCGCCCCGGTCGTAGACGCCGTCGGCCTTGAGGAAGGCGACGCCGACGTCGTTGCCCTCGTCAAGGGCGCCGGGGAAGGTCACCATGGAGTTGCCGTAGAACGAGCGGTTGCTGAAGGTGATCAGGTCCTCGTGGCGGCTGCGGTAGTGCCACAGCAGTTGCAGCTCCCGCAGCGCGCCGGCCTTGCAGGCGTTCAGCAGCGACTCGAAGGAGTCGGGGACCGCCTCGTCGTAGGAGTCGGAGTCGTCCTCGACGGAGGAGTCGAAGAACGAGGTGGGCGGCAGCTGCTTGTCGTCGCCCGCCACGACGAGGGAACGGCCGCGGTAGATGCAGTTGACCGCGTCGGCGGGGCGCACCTGCGAGGCCTCGTCGAAGATCACCACGTCGAACTCGTAGTCCGCGGGGAGGAACTGGCTGACGGTCAGCGGGCTCATCATGAAGCACGGTTTGACCGCCTGCACGGCCCCGCGGGTGCGGCCGAGCAGTTCGCGCACCGGCATGTGCCGGGTCTTCTTCTCCGCCTCCCGGGTGATCACCCTGACGTCCCCGCCGCCGGAGCCGCGGGGCCTGCGGCTGTTGCACGCCTCGATGACGGCCCGGTGCGCGGCGTCGACCAGGTGGCGGTCGGCCTCCTGGAATTCCTCGACGCGGGCGTCGAGGTCGGCGGAGCGGGTGGTGCGCAGCCTGTCGTCGGTGGCGAGCAGGTCCTCCGCCCACGCCTTGAGCAGCGCCTGCTCGACGACGTCGGGGAGGCACCGCGGGTCGACGCCGCGCTCGGCCGCCCGGGGCACCAGCTCGTCGGCGGCGTGGCGGGCCAGCACGGCGAGACCGTCGCGGTGGGCCTGCCACTCCTCCGGGCCCCGGCGGTCGGCGAGGAGGCCGTCGACGACCTGCTGGGCCTGCTCGAAGCCGCCCAGCAGCAGGGGGGACAGCCGGGTCCTGCGGGCGGTGTCGAACAGCCCGCCCAGCGCGGTGGCGGCCTCGGACCAGCGGGCGGCCCGCTTCTCCGCCGCGCCGCACCAGGCCGCCAGGCTCTCCCGGGCGCTGCGGGCGAGCAGGGCCGGCAGGCCGTCGGAGTCGGTGCCGTCGGCCAGGTGGGCGGCCTGCCGCTCCCGGTCCCCGGCGCCGCGGGTCAGCTGCGCGATGCGGTCGGCGGTGGCCAGAGCCTCGTCCAGGGCGGGCAGGTCGTCCTGGGACCGCGGGGTCCAGCGGTCCAGCAGGGGCGCGTGCTCCTGCGCCAGGCGCGCCACCTCGGCGGCGGCCTCCTGCCAGGCCAGGGCCTGCTCCAGCCGCCCGGGCAGCGACTTGTGCCAGGCCCCGTCACGGGCCAGCGCGGCCACGGCCGCCCGGTCGGTCTTGAACTGTGCGGAGAACCGGGCCATCAGGCCGCGGTGCTGCTCGGCGAAGCGCCGGACCAGCCCGGGCAGGCCGTCGGCGGTGAGGACCTGCTCGCCGAAGGCGTCCCCGGCCGCGGCCCGCGCGCCGGCCTCGGCGTCGAGGGCCCCGCGCATCTCCTGCGCCGCCCGGTGGGCCCGGTCCAGGGCTCCGGCGCCGAACCACGCCGCCGGAGGACGCCGGACGGCCGAGGCCAGGTCGGCCAGTTCGAGGAGCGCGAACGCATCCTCGGGGGCCTCCGGTTTCGGCATGCCGAGCAGGTCGGCGAGCTGGGCCAGGGCCCCGGACAGGTCCTCCGGCAGGGCGGTGTCCGGCGCGGGGACGTCGTCCGGCAGCCCGGCGCGCAGGGTCCGGACGAGCTGCTCGACCTCCTTGGCCGTGCGCGGTTCGCCCAGCGCCGCGGGGAAGGGGCGCCGCCCGGCGGCGGTCCGCACGGCCTCCAGCGCGTCGGCCGCCTCCTCCGCCACGGAGATCGCCGAGGCGCCCGTCAGGCCGCGCCAGGCGAACCCCTCGCCCTCGGCCGCCGGACGCCAGGCACGGGCGACGGCCCCGGCGGCGGTCAGCAGCTCCTGCAGCACCCCGGCGCTCAGGCCGCGTGCCGCCTTCGCGTTCCCGGCGCTCAGCGTCAGCTGCGGCGTGCCCTTCTGCTCCAGGAGCACCAGCCGGCCCAGGACGTCGTGCAGGGTGCGTCCGAGCGGTTCGCGGACCGCGTTCATCGCGGCGGAGTAGGCGGACAGTTCCTCGCGCAGCCTGCGGGCCCGGTCCAGCTCGTGCTCGGCCGCGCCGGTCACCGGGACCTCGGTGGTCAGCACCCGGGCCAGTTCCGTGGCGACGCCCTTCTTGGAGGTGTTGCCGCTGTGCAGGGCCATGACGAAGTCGCCCAGGCCCACGCCGTGCAGGCGGTTGCGGACCACGTCCAGCGCCGCCGCCTTCTCGCTGACGAACAGCACGCTGCGGCCCGCGTGCATCAGGGCGGCGATCATGTTGGTGATCGTCTGGCTCTTGCCGGTGCCGGGCGGGCCGCTCATCACGAACGAACGCCCGTCCAGGGCGGCGGCCGTGCACTGGCGTTGCGAGGCGTCCGCGTCCAGGACCAGCGGCGTGCGCTCGGGCAGCTGGACCTCGTCGATCAGCTCCGGCGCCACCGGCTCGAAGCCGATCAGGTCCTCGGGCAGGCCCGCGTCGGGGCCCAGCGCGACGGCCCGCACCAGCGGGTGCGCCAGGATCCTCTCCTCGTTCTGCTGCAGGTCCTGGTACATCGCCTCCTTGTGGGAGGCGAACAGGCCGAGCACCACCCGCTCGTCGACCGACCAGCCGGCCCTGGCCGCGGCGACCCCGCGGGCGGCGGCGAGCACGGCGCGCGGATCGGCCGCGTCCGCGCCGGCGACCGGCGACCAGTCGACGTCCAGCCGCTCCAGCTTCACCGCCAGCGCCGGGTTGAGGATCCGGTCCTGGCCCTCGGCCGGGTGCAGCCGGGTGCGCCCGCGGCCGTCCCGCCGCAGCTCGACGGGGACGAGCAGCAACGGGGCGGAGCTGCACTCGTGGGCGCCCTCCTCGCGCCAGTCCAGCATGCCGACGCCCAGCCACAGCACCCACAGGCCGTAGTCGTTGAACATCTGCCCGGACTTCTGCCGCAACTGGTACACGGCCGCGTCCAGCGACGCCCGGGTGGTCTTCTGCGTCACCAGCCCGGACTGCCGTTCCCGGGGCTTCTTGTCGAGGCGGACGCCCCCGTCCTCCTCCGGCTCCTCCTCGACCGGGGCGAAGTCCCAGCCCCTGGCCAGGCCGGAGAGCACGGCCGCCGCGTCCGGGGACCTGAACTCCAGCGTGGAGGTCCTGGTGTGCTGGAAGTTCAGCAGACGGTTGCGCCCGCCCATGTCGAGCAGGGAGTTGCGCCAGTCGGCCAGGACGGCCTTCAGCCGGTCGAGACCGGGATCGCTGGTGCCGGGGCGCGCGGTGCCGGTCGTCGGCCGGTTGGGCATGCGGGTGTTACCTCCACGGGGCGGAACGTGCCACGGGGTGGTCCGTCCTGAAGGTCCCCCCGCACGCTGATTATCAGCAGAAGTCGCCCGCTGCGTCGTGAACTTAGTCTACCGATACCACTTCGTTGTCACGGGCCGCCTGCCGCGCCGACCGACGTGCAGGCGTGCGTGCCGGTCGGTCGGGTGCGGCGAGTGCTGTTCGGTGGTTCAGCGCAGAAGGTCGTCCGGCCCACGGGAGATGCGGTGCAGGTGACGGCCGCCCTCCGCCATCGCGTGCAGCAGCCGGTGCCCTTCCGCGGCTGTGACCAGGCCTCCGACGACCGCCTCGCCCATGAGGTCGAAGGTCTCCCGGGTGGTGATGTACCGCCGCCGCGCGAAGGCACCTGCCGACCTGTCGTCCGTGATCCACACGGAGTCCCGGAACTCCGCCCGTAACGTGATCAGCACACAGGTCTCCGCCTCGCCGAGATGCTGGGTCGGTGCGGCCGCGCTGCCGCCGAAGACCGCCCGGCGGACCCGGTCGACCTCTGCCACCTCCGCCTCGTCGCTGATCTCGACCGGCTCGCCCAGCCAGCCTGCTTCGGGGACGCCGCGCAGCCGCGGGTGGTAGGCGGCCGACCGCCCGGCCTCGTGGGCGACTGCCTGGGTCCAGCGGCCCCGGCCGTCGAGCACCTTCTCCAGAAGGGGGAGGCGGTCGACGGCCGCGAAGTTGCACAGCGCGGTGTTGTCGGGGAACCACCATGTCCTCATGGCTGGAAGACCAGGTCGCCTTCTTCGAGTTCCTCGAGGCCGACCGCCGAGGCCGGGCCCGTCGGCCCGGCCGGATCCAGCAGGTCGTGCAGCCGGTCCACCTCCACGTCGAGCAGGGCGGCGAGCGGGCGCAGCGTCGTGTCGCCCTGCCGGTACGCCTCGAACAGCTCGGACGCGACGCGGACCGGGAAACGCTTCGCGCAGGCCCACGACTCCTGCCGCTGGTACTCGGTCCACGAGCCTGTAAGCATGTGGCAGCTCTCGGTGCTCATGCGCCGGTAGCGGTTCCGCTCCACCGGGCCGACGAGGCCGAGCTGATGGAGACGGGCGGCCAGCGCGCTCGGCGACACCTTGAATTGCACGACCATCTCCTGGAACGCCTCGTCCGACAGAGCCCCTCCACCGTCCGCCGCGGCCCGGAAACGCTCCTCGACCTCGTCGGCGGACATCAGCAGGTGGGAGGCGAAGACGTTCGCCCGGATCTCGGTCAGGCCCTTCTGGCGGCCCGGCGCGAGGTGCGCCTCGGCGAGCAGGTCCTGGGCGTCCCGGGCCAGGATGTGTCCGATCTCGTGCGCCAGGGTGAACCGCTGCCTGGTCCACGTGCGTGTGGGCCGCAGCAGTACGAGCCTGAACCTCCCGGTCTGCCAGGCGAGACCGTCCGCTCCGCGCGGCAGCTCCTCGGTCGCGATGTCGACCCCGAAGCACTTCTCGAGGGCGGTGACCAGCATGTCGCTGCTCTGCTCCGCGGGCGAGCCGAGGCCGGCCCGGCGCAGTCGTGCGAGCGCCTCCGTGGCGAGCCTGTCGCCCTGGTCGACGAAACGGGGGAGGTCTTCCCGCGCTCCGGGCACCTCGGGCAGTTCCCGGGAGCGTCCCAGCAGCTCCAGCACTTCGTACGCGTCGGTGAACCGGCGGGCCACGGCCTCCAGAGTCACCCTGTCCGGTGCCGGGGCGGAGCGGGTGCGGGCGGCCACCGCGGGTCGAAGCGGTTCACGACCTGTGAGGATCCAGTCCACGGTCGTGCCGCCCGCCTCAGCGATCAGCGCCAGGTCGAGAGAGGTGAAGCGACGCACGCCCTTGAGCGACTTGGAGAGTTTGTCGGGGGTCAGGCCGACCCTCCCGGCGAAGACGGCCTGGCTCACCGAAGCCGTGTCGATGACTCTTCGTACACGGTCGATCACGGAGTCGTCCATGGCCCCACCATAGGCGGGGCTTGCGAATATCGCAATACTGGGGATGTTGGGAATGTTCTGTCCGGGATTGTTCAAAGAGGTCCAGGAACACCGGGCGGTGCTGTCCGCGGCGATTCGGGGGCGGACCTGAGGGTGGGGCACGAGAGGCCGGGCGCTCGCCCGGACGCCCCGGCGGCCGGTGGTGAACCGGCCGCCGGGGCGCCGTGCGTCCGACGTGCGCCGGGCCGTGCCGGGCGGGGTCAGGCCGCGGTGGGGACGGGGCGGGGGAGGGCCGGGAGGGGCGGGGTGACGCCCAGGTCGCGCAGGACCTGTTCGGCCGCGCGCCGGCCGGAGTCCAGCGCGCCCTGCGCGCTGCTGGTGTCGCGGTGGTCGCCGCACACGTACAGGCCGGCCAGCAGCCGCACCGGGCGGTGCATGTCGTGCGGTGCGCTCATCGACGGGAGTGCGAACGGGTCGTGACGCACCGACAGCAGCTGCCAGTCCCGGGTGGAGACGCCGTACAGGGCGGCGAGCCGGTCGCGCACCGTCCGGTCGAGCTCGGCGTCGCCGGTGTCGCCGCGGGGGCCGAGGAGGGTGGTGGTGACCAGGGTGCCGCCGCCGGGCGGCACCCTGGACGGATCGACCTCGCCGGCCGCCAGGGTGCGGCCGACCGGCCCCCGGCGGGCGGCCTCCAGGACCAGCGCGGGACCGTACGGCGGCGGGGAGCCGGCGGCGTGGTGCACCACGGTGACCGGGAGGAACTCCGGCACCCGCAGTCCCGGCAGCAGCCGTGCCGCCGCCCGTGCGTCGGTGGCGACGACCACCGCGCGGCAGGAGATGCGCCCGTGCTCCGCGGTGGTCACCGAGTCGGTGGCGACGGCCGTGGCGCACACCCCGAGCCGAATCGTTCCTGCGGGCAGCCCGGACGCCAGGAGCTCGGGCACCGTCGCGGCGCCCCCGGAGGGCATGCACAGGCGGCCGCGCGCGTAGCGGCGCAGGGCCAGGTCCGCGCAGCGGCTCGAGGTGGTCAGGTCGGGGTCGTGCAGCAGGGCGGTCAGCAACGGACGCAGGTAGCCGTCGGCCGTCCGGGGCGAGAGGCCGCGGGCCAGCGGGACCCGGGCGGCGGTCGTCTCCGGGCGGGCCAGCAGCCGGTGCTCGGGGACGGCGGTGATCCGCCCGAGCACGGCGTTCAGCCGCGCCCGGTCGATGGCGTCGCCGATGCGCCGGCCCGCCCTCCCCCCGCCGTCCCCCGCGCTGTCGCTGCTGCGGACGACCGGCCCGGCGGCCAGTGGCAGCAGCCGCAGCTTCTCCAGTCCCGACGGCTGTTCCGCCCCGGCGAAGGAGGCGTCGAGCAACTGGCCGCCCCGGTCCAGGCGGTAGCCGTCGACGGTGTCCGTGGCCATCCGGCCGCCCACCTCCTGCGAGGCCTCCACGACGATGACCGAGACACCGGCGGCCACGAGATGGTGGGCCGTGCGGAGGCCGGCGAGACCTGCGCCCACGACGACGACGTCCGTGTGCCGTGCAGATAAGAGCACGTTTCTCCTCCGAGGTCTGCTCCGTCCCCGCTGGGGAATTGCATTCCCCCCGCGGAAGGCGCCGATGCCTCGGGCCGAAGCCTTGACCCTGGCACGGGACGGGGGCATCGGGGCGCGGACGGCCGGGCCCGCCCCCGGGCCGGGCACGGGGAGAACGGGGACGGGCGCCGGACAGGGCGGAAGGAGCCGGGGCAGGCCAGGATTGGGGGCCTGGGCGGGGGAGTCGGAGCGGGGGAGGGAGTCGGAGGGGCGTGCCGGCCGGGCGTCAGAGGGCGGCGCGGATCGCCTCGTCGATCGCGGGGTGGGCGAAGGCGAAGCCGGAGTCCAGCAGCCGGCGCGGCAGCACCCGCTGACTGCCCAGCACGTCGGAGGAGAAGTCGCCGAGCGCCGCCCGCAGCACCGGCGCGGGCACGTGCAGCAGCGTCGGCCGCTTCAGCACGCGGCCCATGGCGGCGGTCACCTCGGCGTTCGTCACCGGCTCGGGGGCGGTCAGGTTCACCGGGCCGGACAGGTCGGAGCGTTCCAGGAGGTGTCTCAGGGCCGCGATCTCGTCGTGCATGGAGATGAAGCTCCAGTACTGGCGGCCGTCGCCGAGCCGGCCGCCCAGCCCCATGGAGAACAGCGGGAACAGCCGGCCCCACGCCCCGCCCTTCCTGGACACCACCAGTCCGGTGCGGGCGTGCACCACGCGGATCCCGGCCTCCTCCGCGGGGGCGGTGGCGCCCTCCCACTCCCGGCAGACGTCGGCGAGGAAGCCCTCGCCGGGCGGGGTGCCCTCGTCCACCGGCCGGCTCCCGGTGTCGCCGTAGATGCCGATGGCCGAACCGGAGACGAGGACCCGCGGCGGGGCGTCCATGCCGGCGAGGGCCTTCGCCACGGCACCGGTGCCGAGCACCCGGCTGTCCCGGATCTCCTTCTTGTACGCGGCGGTCCACCGGTGGTCGCCGACCCCGGCGCCGGCCAGGTGCACGACGGCCTCCGTGCCGGCCAGCCGTCCGGTGTCCACCTCCTGCCGGGCCGGGTCCCACCGCACCTCGTCCTCGCCGCGCGGCGGCCGGCGCACCAGCCGCAGCACGGTGTGCCCGTCGGAGAGCAGGGAGCGGACCAGGGCCGAACCGATCAGACCGGACGCGCCGGTGACAGCGATGCGCATGCGGCCATCCTGCCCCGTACCGGCGGGTCCGCACCCACCGGCCCGCCGTGCGCGATCGGATACCGGCGGAGGAACGGGCCGTGGCAGGGTGGGCGTATGAACGACGAGGTGATCATCCGGCCTGCGCGGGCCGAGGACGACCGGGAACTGGCCGAACTGGACCGCCGCTGCTGGTCCTGGCTGCACGCGGTGCTGCCCCCGTCCCCCGAGGGCAGCCCCTTCTTCCGCAACCCCGGGGACCACGAGGACTTCCTGGTGGCCGAGGCGGACGGCAGGCCGGCGGGCTACCTCAAACTGGTGCCGCCCACCCCGCTGGAGTGCAACCGGCACGTCCTGCAGATCCAGGGACTGGCAGTCGACACCGCCGTGCGCGGACGGGGCGTCGGACGCGCCCTGCTGGACGCGGCCGCCCGGCGGGCCCGCGAGCGCGGGGCGGTGCGCCTGACCCTGCGCGTGCTGGGGCACAACGCGCCCGCGCGGCGGCTGTACGAGGCCGCCGGCCTCGTAGTGGAGGGCGTGCTCCCGGGGGAGTTCCTCCTGGACGGGAAGTACGTGGACGACGTGCTCATGGGGCGGCGGCTGGACGGGGACGGCTGACGCAGCGGGCGGAACGGCAGGCCGCAGGCCGCCGGGGGCCGGGGCCGGGGTCGGGGGCCGGGGGAGCGGGCGGCGGTCAGCCGCTGAACCGCTCCCACAGGCGGGGGAAGCGGTCGGCCAGGGCGATCTCGTCCTCGAAGTCCACGACCTCGCCCTCGGGTTCCTCGGGCTCCCGGTCGCCGGTGTCGGGCAGCGGCTCGCCGGTCAGCTGCTCGTACGCCTCGTCGGCGGCGTAGCCGAACTCCTCGGCCTCGCCGTCGGTCTCGGGGTCGAAGTCCGGCACCAGCTCGGCCAGCCGGTCCGGCTCGTGCACGGCGCCCTCGTAGACGCGGCGCCCGCGCGAGACGAGCCAGCTGCGGAAGGAGTCGAAGGCGTCGTCGCTGGCCCCGTCGAGCATCACCGCCGCCGCCCCCCACAGGTCCCAGGTGTACGCCCGGCGGTAGCGGACGGCGAACTGCCGGGCGAAGTCGAGGACGGACTCCGGGTCCAGCTTCAGCAGGCGCCCGACCAGCAGGTCCGTCTGCTCCTCGGGGTCGCCGCCCGCGGCCTCCCGGGTGCTGTCGACGATCTCCCAGAACTCCGTCTCGTCCATCACCGCTCCAGCATCGGCCCTGGGACGGGTCGCCGCACGTCGTCCGCGCCGCACGGGGCCCTCCGGCGCCCCTTCCGCCGCCGCCCGGAATCCTTCGGGAAACCCGACAGAAGATGTCGGGTTTCCCGGGGATCCTCGTCCCATGAACACCAGCGACACCACCAGTACGCCGCGCGTCGCCCTGGTCGCCGGAGCGACCCGCGGCGGCGGCCGGGCCATCGCCGTGGAGCTCGGCGCCCTCGGCTCGGTCGTCTACGTCACCGGACGCACCACCGCCGCACGCCGCTCGGAGATGAACCGCCCCGAGACCGTCGAGGAGACCGCCGACCTGGTCACCGCCGCCGGCGGGCAGGGCATCGCCGTGCCCACCGACCACCTCGACCCCGCGCAGGTGCGCGCCCTCGTCGAACGGATCGACCGCGACCACGGACGCCTGGACGTCCTGGTCAACGACATCTGGGGCGGGGACCCGCTCACCGAGTGGGACAAGCCCCTGTGGGAGCACGACCTCGCCAAGGGCCTGCGCTCCCTGCGCCTGGGCGTCGAGACCCACCTCGTCACCAGCCACGCGGCCCTGCCGCTGCTGATCCGCCGCCCCGGCGGCCTGGTCGTGGAGATGACCGACGGCACCGCGGAGTACAACGGCACCCGCTACCGCAAGCCCTTCTTCTACGACCTGGCCAAGAACGCGCCGATCCGCATGGCCTTCGGCCTGGCCGAGGAACTCAAGGAGTACGGCTGCACCGCCGTCGCCCTCACCCCCGGCTGGATGCGCTCGGAAGCCATGCTGGAGGAGGCGTTCCACGTCACCGAGGAGAACTGGCGCGAGGCCACGAAGCAGGAACCGCACTTCTGCAGCTCCGAGTCCCCGGCCTACGTCGGACGCGCCGTCGCGGCCCTGGCCGCCGACCCCGACCGCGCCCGCTGGAACGGGCAGTCCCTGTCCAGCGGCGGACTGGCGCAGGTCTACGGTTTCACCGACACCGACGGCACCCGCCCCGACGCCTGGCGCTACATGGTCGAGGTCACCGAGGCGGGCAAGCCCGCGGACGACACCGGCTACCGGTAGACCCCGCGCCGGGCCCCGGCCCGGTTCCCCGCCCGGGCTGCGGCGGCGCGCCGCGCAGTGCGCATCGCGCACCGCCGCGGCCCGGGCCGCTCAGCGGTAGTTCTCCCGCATGCGGTCGGCCGCCCGGGCGAACCGCTCGCGCAGCCCGGCCGGCTCCAGAACCTCTGCCTCCGGGCCCAGCCCCAGCAGCTGGGAGAACGCCACCTCCTCGCTCTCGACGGGCAGGTCCACGGTCACCCGGCCCCGCCCGTCCGGGTCGCCCGCCTCCGCCAGCGCCTCGTGTGCCGCCGCCCGGTCGGTGACGTACGGCAGCAGGCGGGCCCCCTCGGCGGTCAGCCGCACCACCACCCGCTCCCTCAGCAGCGACCGGTTGAACTCCTCCGCCCGCTGCGCCCAGAACTCCGGCAGGTCGAAGTCCGGGTCCCTCACGAACGGCTCCCCGTACGCCGTCACGGCGGTGAACCGGTCCACCCGGTACACCCGCCACTGCACCGCGCGGCGCGCCACCAGGTACCACACCCCGGCCTTGAGGACGAGCCCGTACGGCTCCAGGTCCCGCACCACCTCGCGCCCGCCGCTCCGGTAGGAGGCCGACACGCACCGGTCGTCCCACACGGCCCGCGCCAGCGCCGGCAGCAGCTCGGGCGTGCGGGGCTCGTTGAACCAGCCGGGGGCGTCCAGGTGGAACCGCCGGGCCGCGCTCGACGGGGCGTCGCGCAGGTCCGGCAGCAGCGCGGCCGTCACCTTCAGCCGGGCCGCCGAGGCGACGTCGGCCAGGCCCATCTCCCGCAGCGCCTGCGGCACCCCGGACAGGAACAGCGCCTCCGCCTCGGTCCTGCCCAGCCCGGTCAGCCGGGTGCGGTAGCCGTCCACGAGCCGGTAGCCGCCGGCGCGGCCCCGCTCCGCGTACACCGGCACCCCGGCCTCGGACAGGGCCGCCGCGTCCCGGGCGACGGTGCGCTCGGACACCTCCAGCTCCCTGGCCAGCTCGGTGCCCGTCATGGAGCCCCGTGCCTGGAGCAGCAGGACGAGGTGGATCAGCCGCGCAGCGCGCATACGGGGCCTCCTGCGGTGGATACGGCAGCGCCCCCGGCCGCCGGCTCAGGAAGCCGGAACCGGGGGCGCTGTGCTGTGCCCTTGGGTGTGCGTACCCTACAGGCCCTACAGGCCGAGGTCGCCCTCGAAGGCGCCCTCCTCCAGGCGGGCCTTGACGGTGCCCAGGAAGCGGGCCGCGTCGGCGCCGTCCACGATGCGGTGGTCGTAGGTCAGGGCCAGGTAGACCATGTCGCGGATCGCGATGGTCTCGCCCAGCTCCGGGTGGGTGACCACGACCGGACGCTTGACCGTCGCCCCGATGCCCAGCATGCCGACCTGCGGCTGGTTGAGGATCGGGGTGTCGAACAGCGCGCCGCGCGAACCGGTGTTGGTCACCGTGAAGGTGCCGCCCGCCAGCTCGTCCGGCTTGAGGCCGCCGTCGCGGGTGCGGGCCGCCAGGTCCGCGGTCTTCTTGGCGATGCCGGCGAGGTTGAGGTCGCCCGCGCCGTGGATGACCGGGACGAACAGGCCCTTGTCCGTGTCCACCGCGATGCCGATGTTCTCGACGTCGTGGTAGGTGATCGTGTCGTCGTCGTTGACCTTGGCGTTGACGATCGGGTGGACCTTCAGCGCCTCGGCCGCGGCCTTGACGAAGAACGGCATCGGGGAGAGCTTGACGCCCTCGCGCGCCAGGAAGCCGGCCTTGGCCTGCTCCCGCAGCCGCATGACGCGGGTGACGTCCACCTCGATCACGGTGGTCAGCTGCGCCGACACCTTCAGCGACTCGACCATGTGCTTGGCGATGGCCTTGCGCACACGGGTCATCTTCACCGTCTGGCCGCGCAGCGGCGACGGGGTGACCGGCGCCGGCTGCTTGGCCGCGGGGGCGGCGGCCGGGGCCTGGGCCGCGGCCCTGGCGGCCTCGGCGGCGGCGAGCACGTCCTGCTTGCGGATCCGGCCGCCGACGCCCGAGCCCTTGACCGTGGACAGGTCCACGTTGTTCTCGGCGGCGAGCTTGCGCACCAGCGGGGTCACGTACGCGCCCTCGCCCGCACCGGCGGCGGGGGCCGCCGGGGCCTGCGCGGGAGCGGCCGGGGCCGGCACCGGCTCGGAGGGGACCGGGTACGAGGCGGGCGCGGACTCCTGCTGCGGAGCCGGGACGGTCGGCGCCTGCGGGGCCGGGGTGGTGGCCGGAGCGGGGGCGGGAGCCTCCTGCTTCGGCGCCTCCTTCGGTGCCTCCGGGGCCGGGGCCGGGGCCGGGGCCGGGGCCGGGGCCGGGGCCGCAGCCGGAGCCGGGGCGGCGGGCGCCTCGGCCGCGGCCGGCGCGGCACCGGCGGCACCGATGACGGCGAGCCTGGCGCCGACCTCGGCCGTCTCGTCCTCGTTGACCAGGATCTCCAGCAGGGTGCCGGAGGCCGGGGCCGGGATCTCGGTGTCGACCTTGTCGGTGGAGACCTCGAGCAGCGGCTCGTCGGCCGACACCTCCTCGCCGACCTGCTTCAGCCAGCGGGTGACAGTGCCCTCGGTGACCGACTCGCCCAGAGCCGGGAGGAGGACGTCGGTGCCCTCGGCGGAACCGCCGGAGGCATCCGGGGCCGGGGCCTCGGCCCGGGCGGCCGGCGCCTCGGCGGGGGCCGCCTCGGCCTGCGCGGGCTCGGGCTCGGCGGCGGCCGGGGCCGCCTCCTGGGCCGGGGCCTCGGCGGGGGCGCCGGAGCCGTCGTCGATGACGGCCAGCTCTGCGCCGACCTCCACCGTCTCGTCCTCGGCGACCTTGATCGAGGCCAGCACGCCGGAGGCGGGGGCCGGGATCTCGGTGTCGACCTTGTCGGTCGACACCTCGAGCAGCGGCTCGTCGGCCTCGACGCGCTCGCCCTCGGCCTTCAGCCAGCGGGTGACAGTGCCCTCGGACACGCTCTCGCCGAGCGCCGGCAGGGTTACGGAAACCGCCATTGCTTCAGTTGCTCCTCTGGTTGCTCATCTTCGATGCGTCTGCGTGTCGTCGGTCAGTCGTGGGCGTGCAGCGGCTTGCCCGCGAGCGCCAGGTGCGCCTCGCCCATCGCCTCGTTCTGGGTCGGGTGGGCGTGGATGAGCTGCGCGACCTCGGCGGGCAGCGCCTCCCAGTTGTAGATCAGCTGGGCCTCGCCCACCTGCTCGCCCATCCGGTCGCCGACCATGTGGACGCCGACCACGGCGCCGTCCTTGACCTGGACCAGCTTGATCTCGCCCGCGGTCTTGAGGATCTGGCTCTTGCCGTTGCCGCCGAGGTTGTACTTGTAGGTGACGACCTTGTCCGCGCCGTACACCTCCTTGGCCTTGGCCTCGGTGATGCCGACGGAGGCGACCTCGGGGTTGCAGTAGGTCACGCGCGGCACGCCGTCGTAGTCGATCGGCACCGGCTTGAGGCCGGCCAGCCGCTCGGCGACCAGGATGCCCTCGCCGAAGCCGACGTGGGCCAGCTGGAGGGTCGGGACGAGGTCGCCGACGGCGGAGATCGTCGGCACGTTGGTCTGCATGTACTCGTCGACCAGGACGTAGCCGCGGTCCATGGCGACCCCGGCCTCCTCGTAGCCCAGGCCCTGGGAGACCGGGCCGCGGCCGACGGCCACGAGCAGCAGTTCGGCCTCGAAGGTCTTGCCGTTCTCCAGGGAGACCTTCACGCCGGAGTCGGTGTACTCGACGCCGGAGAAGCGGGAGCCCAGGGAGAAGTTGATGCCGCGCTTGCGGAAGGCGCGCTCGAGGAGCTTGGAGCTGTTCTCGTCCTCGACCGGGACCAGGTGCGGCAGCGCCTCGACGATGGTCACGTCCACGCCGAAGGACTTCCAGGCGGAGGCGAACTCCACGCCGATCACGCCGCCGCCGAGCACCACGGCCGACTTCGGCACGCGGTCCATGACCAGGGCGTGGTCGGAGGAGATGACGCGGTCGCCGTCGATGGCCAGGCCCGGCAGGGACTTGGGCACCGAGCCGGTCGCCAGCAGGACGTGGCGGCCGGTGTAGCGCTGGCCGTTGACGTCCACCGACGTCGGGGAGGACAGGCGGCCCTCGCCGGTCACGTAGGTGATCTTGCGGCTGGAGACCAGGCCCTGGAGGCCCTTGTACAGGCGGGAGACGACCCCGTCCTTGTACTTGTTGACCCCGGCCATGTCGATGCCCTGCAGCGAGGTCATCACGCCGAACTCGGAGCCCTCGCGGGCGGTGTCGGCGACCTCGCCCGCGTGCAGCAGGGCCTTGGTGGGGATGCAGCCGCGGTGCAGGCAGGTGCCGCCGAGCTTGTCCTTCTCGATCAGGGCGACGTCCAGGCCGAGCTGAGCGGCACGCAGGGCAGCGGCATAGCCGCCGCTACCGCCTCCGAGGATCACTAGGTCGAAAACGGTGTTGGCGTCGTTCGCCACGTCACGTCCTCCATGCATGGGTACGCCGGAGCCGGTCTTGCGTTGACCGGGCGGCGGCTTCGATTCGGCCGCTTGTGCTTGCGCTTTTGTAAAGGTGGCCCTGTCGTGCCGAGACAACATCTTCGCACTTGTCGGAGGCGGACGGGACGCCGGGCCGGTCCGCGGCGAATCCGTTCTACGCCCCCGGAGGGTTACGCGCGAGTAGGAAATCGGGGCCCTCCGGCGGCGACCCCGGAGTGTCCGCAGGTCCTCGTAGAGTGGCGCGGTCACGGATGACCAGGGGGAGGGACCAATGGGACTGTTCCGGCGGATCAGGGGAGGCGGGGGTTCGCGGCCGGGCCGCGCCGGGCGCGGGGATCTCGCTGAGGGCGAACGCCACCTCACCGACTTCGCCCGCTCGCGGCGGGGAGTGGAGGCCTACGTCGAACCGCAGACCACTGTGACAGCGGTCACAGTTCTGCTGGTCGCGGGGGACGGGGAGTGGACCAGGCGCCGGGTCCCCGGCGTGCGGGCCGCCCACACCCTGGCCGGGAAGCTCGGCATACCCGCCTACGACGCGGCCGTCGTCGGCTACCCGCAGCGGATGCGGGACTACAACCGGCGGCAGAAGGAGCAGGGGGAGCAGAAGGGCTGACCGGCCGGCGCGGCGCGCGGCCCGGGAGCCGGGACCGCGCCGCGCCGGGCAGTGCGGCGGCCGGACGGTGTGCCCCGCCGGCCGCCGCGACCGGGGGTCAGACCAGCTCGCCGCCCGCGGCCTGCTCGGCCAGCGCCACCAGGGTGCGCACCGCGGATCCGGTGCCGCCCTTGGGGGTGTAGCCGAACGGCGCCGACTCGTTGAACGCCGGGCCCGCGATGTCCAGGTGGGCCCAGGTGATGCCCTCGCCGACGAACTCCTTCAGGAACAGGCCGGCGACCAGGCCGCCGCCCATCCGCTCGCCCATGTTGGCGATGTCGGCCACCTCGGAGTCCATGCCCTTGCGCAGGTCGGCCGGCAGCGGCATCGGCCACGCCTGCTCGCCGACGCTGCCCGCGATCTCGTGGACCGCGGCGCGGAAGTCGTCGTCGTTGGCCATGATGCCGAAGGTGCGGTGGCCCAGCGCCAGCACCATCGCGCCGGTCAGCGTCGCCACGTCGACGATCGCGTCCGGCTTCTCCTCGCTCGCCCGGGTCAGCGCGTCCGCCAGCACCAGTCGGCCCTCGGCGTCGGTGTTGAGCACCTCCACCGTCTTGCCGCTGTACATGCGCAGCACGTCACCGGGGCGGGTCGCCGAGCCGGAGGGCATGTTCTCGGCCAGCGCCAGCCAGCCGGTGACGTTGACCGGAAGGCCCAGGCGGGCGGCGGCCACGACCGCGGAGAAGACCGCCGCGGCACCGCTCATGTCGCACTTCATGGTCTCGTTGTGACCGGCCGGCTTGAGCGAGATGCCGCCCGAGTCGTAGGTGATGCCCTTGCCGACGTAGGCCAGCGACGGCTTGTTCTTCCCCGCCGTGTAGGAGACCCGCACCAGCCGCGGCTGCCTGGCCGACCCGCCGCCGACGCCCATGAGGCCGCCGTAGCCGCCCTTGACCAGTGCCTTCTCGTCCAGCACCTCGACCTTCAGGCCGTACTCCTTGCCCGCCGCCTGCACCTTCTCGGCGAAGGTGGCCGGGTACAGGTCGTTGGGCGGGGTGTTGATCAGGTCGCGGGCGCGGTTGACCTCCTCGCCCAGGACCGTGGCGCGCTCGACGGCTGCCTTGCAGGCGGCGTCGCGCGACTTGCCGCCCAGTACGACGGCCTCGGCCAGGGGGGCCTTGACAAAGTCCCCGGCGGCCTTGTCCTTCTTCTTCCCGTTCCCGCCGTTGCCCGCGGTGCGGTACTCGGTGAAGACGTACGAGCCCAGCAGCACGCCCGTGCCGACGGCCTCGACCGCGGCGGCGTCGGCGACGGGGAGGGCGAACGCGGCCTTCTTGGTGCCGCGGAGAGAGCGGGCCGCGACACCGGCGGCACGGCGCAGCGCCTCGGCCTCGTAGGCCTCGCCGTCGGCCGGGACGGGGCCGAGACCGACCGCGAGCACCACCGGGGCCTTGACGCCCGCCGGTGCGGGCAGCTTGGTGACCTCGCCCTCACCGCCGCCCGCCCCCAGGGTCTCCAGGACGGCGGCCAGCCCCCCGTCGACGGCCTGGTCCACGCTCTCGGCGCCGGGAGCCACGACCGGGCCCTTGTCGCCCTTGGCCACGCCCACGACGACGATGTCCGCGCGCAGCGTCGCGGCGGAGGAGGTGCTGAGTGTCAGTGCTGTCACGTTTATTGGTCCTGTTCCGTTGCGGTTCTCGACCGCGGGGCGAAGCCCGCGGCCGCCGGTGGCAGCGCTGCCTCCGGACGCGGGGCGGCTTCGGGCGCGCCCCGTGCATGGTATTCCGCCCCCGCAGGCAGGGCGGCGGCCCCTGTCGGAGGCAGCGGCCGTGCCGCCATTGTCCTGCGGGAGCGCGGACGACGCCCCTTCGGTGACCCCCCGACGCTCCGCCGGACCGGTCTTTTTCCGACGAAGCGTCAGAAGCTTTGTGAATCAACGCAGTTGGAGGAGGAGCGGTGGCGGGGCGGTCGCGGCGGGGCGCCGTCAGCCCAGGGCGGAGACGACCAGGGCGGCGGTGGCGGCCGTCTCGCACACCGCCCCGAAAACGTCACCGGTGACCCCGCCCAGCCGTGCGCGGCAGCGCCGCAGCAGCAGTTCACCGGCGGCCAGGGCCGCCGCCACCGCCAGCACCCCCCGCACCGCACCTGTCAGTGCACCCGGCAGCACACCCGGCAGCACACCCGGCAGTGCGCCCACGGCGCCCACGGCGTCCGCGGCGCCCGCCGCACCCGCCGCGGCGGCGAGGACGGCCACGGCCGCGGCGACGGCCGCCGCGGCCCCGGCCGGGACACCGCCGGCCACCACCGCGCCCAGCCCGTCCCGGCGGGCGGGCGGCACGCCGGTACGGCAGGCCAGCGTCATGGCCAGCCGCGAGGCCGCCCCCGCGACCACGGCGGCCGACGCCCCGGCGAGCAGCCCCCGGCCGTACAGCCCGGCCAGCGCGGCGACCTGGGCGAGGAGGACGAGGACGACGGTCAGCACGCCGAACGGGCCGATGTCGGACGCCTTCATGATCCGCAGCGCCTCGTCCGCGGGCTTGTTGCTCCCCAGGCCGTCGGCCGTGTCGGCCAGCCCGTCCAGGTGCAGTCCCCGGGTGAGCGCCGCGGGCACGGCCGTGCTCGCCACGGCGGCCAGCAGCGGACCCGACCCCAGGAGCAGCAGGGCCGAGCCGAGGGCGGCGGACGCGGCACCCACGGCGACCCCCACGGCCGGTGCGCACAGCATCCCGGCCCGCCCGGCCGCCCGGTCCCAGCGGGTGAGCCGCACCCGGAGCACCGTCAGCGTCCCGAAGGCGAACCGCATCCCCTCACCCGCCGAGGCCCTTCCCGCACCCTCGCCGGCCGAGGCCCGCGCCGTACCCTCACTGTCCATCCGCGCAGGCTACCGGCCCCGTCGCAGGGGCCGTCCGGGGGCTGTCGCGGGGGCCGGAGCGATGCCCTCCGGTGCCGTGGCACCGTGGCCCGCGGGAGCGCAGGAGGGGCGGCCGGAGCGGGTGGGGCGGCCGTGGCGGGTGGTGGCGCGATGGTCGGGCGGTGGCCAGACGGTGGGTCAGTGCGGCGACGCCTCCGCGGGACCGGCGTCCTCCGCCGGCTCCCCCGGGGCTTCCGGCGTCCCGGGAGATTCCGGTCCCTCCGGCGTTTCCGGCGTCTCCGGTTCCTCCGGGCGCTCGGGCAGTTCCGCGGCCAGGGCCGCGGCGGCCCTGAGCATCGGCAGTGCCAGCAGTGCGCCGGTGGCCTCGCCCAGCCGCACGCCGTGGTCCAGCAGCGGGTCCAGTGCCAGCCGGTCCAGCGCCTTGGCCTGCGCCGGTTCGCCCGTGGACTGGCCGGCCAGCCACCAGTCGGGCGCGCGGAACGCCACCCGCTGGGCGACCAGCGCGCAGGCGGACGAGACCACTCCGTCCAGCACCACGGGCAGTCTGCGCACCGCGGCCTGCAGCAGGAAGCCGGTCGTCGCCGCGAAGTCCGCACCGCCGACGGCCGCCAGCAGCTGCAACTGGTCGCCGAGGACCGGACGGGCCCGGCGCAGCGCGTCGCGGATCGCCGCGCACTTGCGCATCCAGGCCAGGTCGTCGATGCCGGAGCCGCGTCCGGTGACCACCGAGGCGTCGGTCCCGCACAGCGCGGCGGTCAGCACGCCGGCCACGGTGGTGCCGCCCACGCTGAGGTCCCCCAGCAGGACCAGGTCGGTGCCCGAGTCCGCCTCCTCGTCGGCGACCGCCATGCCGGCGCGGAACGCCTGCTCGGCCTCCCGGGGCGTGAGGGCGTCCTCGACGTCGATGCGGCCGGAACCGCGCCGCACGTGGTGGCGGGTGACGGCCGGGGGGAAGGCGCCCTCGTCGGCGTCCACCGACAGGTCCAGCACCCTGACGCGGGCACCGAACTGGCGGGCCATCACGTTCACCGCGGCCGAACCGTCCAGGACCGCGCGCACCATGGCGGCGGTGGACCCGGCCGGGCGTGCGGAGACACCCAGCCGCGCCACCCCGTGGTCCCCGGCGACGAGCAGGACCTTCACCCGCTCCAACGGCCTTGCCGGGCAGCGCCCCTGGGCGGCGGCGAGCCAGTCGCCCAGCTCCTCCAGCCTGCCGAGCGACCCGGCGGGCGGTACCAGGCGCTGCCGGCGCTCCTCGGAGTCGCGCTGGACACCCGCGTCGGGGCGTTCGACCAGGGAGGCGAAGTCGTCGAGATTCAGGTCGCTCATCGGCGGAAGGCTACCGCGTCACCGCCGCCCGGCAGCGTCCGCCACCGCACTCGGCCGACCGCGCTCCGCCGGCGGCGGCCGGTCGGCTCAACGCAGCGTCAGCACCTGGCCCGCCACCACCAGCAGCACCCGCTCCGACTCGGCGGCGACGGCCGCGTTGAGCCGGCCCAGCTCGTCGCGGAACCGGCGGCCGGACGAGGTCGCCGGGACGACCCCGCCGCCCACCTCGTTGCTCACGGCCACCACCGTCCGGCGGGTGCCGCGCCAGGCCGAGACCAGCGAATCGGTCCGGGAGCGCAGTTCGCGCTCCCCGCCGGAGAACCACACCTCGTCGTCCCACGCCCCGCACTCGTCCATGGCGCGGGTCAGCCACAGCGCCAGGCAGTCGACGAGCAGCGGCGGGCCGTCCCCCTCGGCGAGCAGCGGCAGCAGGTCGCAGGTCTCCACGGTCCGCCAGGACGCCGGGCGGCGCTCGCGGTGCACCACGACCCGCCGGTCCCACTCCGAGTCGCCGTCGCGCCGCCCGGCCGTGGCGACGTAGACCACGGAGGGGAAGGCGGACAGCCGGCGCTCGGCCTCCACCGACTTGCCCGAGCGGGCCCCGCCCAGCACCAGGGTGCGGCGCGGCAGGTCGGGCACGGCGTGGTACTCGCCGACCCGCAGCGTGGCGCCGTCCGCGACGGCGCGCGCCCCCAGGGCGGCCAGGCGCCGGTGCAGCTCCGCGCCGGGCTGCACGTCGTGGTCGATGTGCACGGCCACCACGTCGGTGGTCGCGGTGACCGCCCCGGCCCCGCGCAGCCGGGCCAACGCGTCGGGACGCCCTGGGACGTCGAGCAGCACCAGGTCGTACGGGTCCCCGCCGGCCGCGTCCCCGGCGGGCCCCGCGCCCGGAGGCAGGTACAGCAGGGTGTGCCCGTCCGGCCCGGTCACCCGGTAGCCGGTGCCCGGGGCGTCGACGGCCACCGCGCGCACCCGGTGCCCGCTGACCAGCACCAGCGACTCGCCGTCCGGGGTTCGGCCGGGCGCGGGCAGCCCCGGGGGCAGGTCGACCGGAGGCCCGGACTGCGGGTGGGACAGCAGGACGTGCCGCACGCCGCCGAGCGAGCGGCCCGCCCGTGCCGCGGCGAACGCCGGCCCCGGCGTCAGGTCCAGCAGCAGGGCGTCGTCCACCAGCAGGGACGCGGGGGCGCGCACGCCCTCCGAGGCGGCGGACGCGCACGCGGCGCAGGGGCAGCCGTGGCGGGGCAGCCCCTCGGGGCCTCCGGTGCCGAGCAGAGTCAGTTCCACACGTCAGATCGTCTCGCGTCCCGGCGCCCGGGTCTCGCCGGGGCCCACTACGCTGCGGACGTCAGGCAGACCAACGGGTGCTCGAGGGAGACGGACATGGCGTGGACGTGGCGGTTCGAGAAGGCCGACGGCACGGAGGTGGCCCCGGCGGTGCGGCCGGAGGAGTTCACCACGCAGGGTGACGCGGAGTCCTGGATCGGGGAGGTCTGGAAGGAGCTGCTCGAGGGCGGCGTCGACCAGGTGCACCTCTACGACGGCGACACGAAGGTGTACGGCCCGATGAGCATGCACGCCGAGCAGTAGCGGCCCGCCGCACGGGCGGGGGCGGGCGGCGTGCGGCCCCTGGCCGCCGCCCCGCGCCCGCGCCCGGGGCGGGGCGGCGGCCAGGTCCTGCTCCTGGTCCGGGGCCGAGTCCGGGTCAGGGACGCTGCTTCGGCGTCTGCGCCCGGGTCTTGGCCGGGTCGGTGACGGCGACCGGCTCCAGGATCTCGTCCGCCTTCGCCACCAGGGCGGGGTCCAGCCGCACGCCCGCGGCCTTGGCGTTCTCCGCCACCTGCTCGGGCCGGGAGGCGCCGACGATCGCCGCGGAGACGTTGCTGTTGTTCAGCACCCACGCCACGGCGAACTGGGCCATGGTCAGCCCGGCCTCGTCGGCCAGCGGCTTCAGCAGCTGGACGCGCTCGAGGACCTCGTCGCGCAGGAAACCGCCGATCATCCCGGCGCCGCCCTTGTCGTCGGTGGCCCGGGACCCGGCCGGCAGCTGCCCGCCGGGCAGGTACTTGCCGCTCAGCACGCCCTGCGCGATCGGCGACCACACGATCTGCCCGATGCCCAGCTCCTCGCAGGTCGGCACGACCTCGCCCTCGATGACCCGCCACAGCATCGAGTACTGCGGCTGGCTGGACACCAGCGGGATCCGCAGCTCGCGGGCGAGCCGGTGCGCGGCCCGGATCTGGTCGGCGCTCCACTCCGAGACGCCGATGTAGTGGGCCTTGCCCGAGTGCACCACGTCGGCGAACGCCTCCATGGTCTCCTCCAGCGGAGTGAAGGAGTCGAACCGGTGGGCCTGGTAGAGGTCGACGTAGTCGGTCTGCAGGCGGCGCAGGGAGTTGTCGATCGACTCCATGATGTGCTTGCGGGACAGGCCGCGGTCGTTCTTCCCCGGGCCGGTCGGCCAGTAGACCTTGGTGAAGATCTCCAGGCCCTCCCGCCGCTCGCCCTTGAGGGCGCGGCCGAGCACGGACTCGGCGCGGGTCTTGGCGTAGACGTCCGCCGTGTCGAAGCTGGTGATCCCGGCGTCCAGGGCGGCGCGCACGCACTCCAGCGCGGCGTCCTCCTCCACCTGGGAGCCGTGGGTGAGCCAGTTGCCGTAGGCGATTTCACTGATGACGAGGCCGCTGCGGCCGAGGTGTCGGTACTCCATGATCCCGAGGGTAGGGCGCGCCGCGCCCCGCACTCGAAGTCCCGCCGGGAGCGGGGCGGCAAAACGCAGAGAACCTGTCCGTTTCACCCTTTTGTTTCTACGGTTTGCCGCCACTGACCGCCACTGACCGCCACGGGCCGCCTGCCGCGGTGGCCCGGACGTCAGTCGCGGACGCCGAACAGGTGCAGCAGGCCGGCCACCTGCCGGTAGGGGTCCCGCCGTCCGGCCTCCTCCTCGGCCGTCAGCATCCGCTCCCGGACGGCCTCCGGGGCCGGCCCGGCGTCGCAGTCGGGGAGGCGGTCGGTGAAGACCTGCACGCCGTACCACTCGTGGAGCGGCACGCCGATGCCGCGCAGCGTCCCGGCCAGCGCCTCGCGGCGCGGGGCGGCGTGTTCCGTGCCGCCCGGCGGTCCGTACCGCTCGGGGTCGAGCGCGGCCAGCGCGCCGTCCCAGTCCCCGCACAGGCCCGCCCGCATCGCGGGCGCGTCCGCGTTGGGCACCAGCAGCGACAGCAGTCCGCCCGGGGCGAGCACCCGGGCCAGCGACGCCAGCAGCGCCTCGGTCCCGGTCGGCTCCGCCTCCGGGCCCGTCAGGGCGCCGTGGCACAGCACCACGTCGAAACTGCCCGCGCCGAAGCGCCGCCCGGCCTCCCCGGGGGCGGCGTCGAGGAACCGGACCCGCTCGCGGATGCCCTCCGGCTCCGCCGACAGGGCCGCGCACGCGGCCTCGAGCGCGTCGCCGCGGGACTCGGTGCCGGTCACCTCGTGGCCGGCGCGGGCCAGCCGCAGGGCGAGCCCGCCCCGCCCGCACCCGGCGTCCAGGACCTTCAGCCGCCGTCCGACCGGGAAACGCGCGTGGATCTGCTCGTCGAGCCTGCGGGCCAGCAGTTCCTCGCGCACGCCCCCGTTCGGCGCCTCCCCCGCCGGGGCGGGCGGCACCGGTGCCGCGGGCGCGGCGGTCCCCCCGTCGGCGTCCGGCTCCTGCGGCCCCTCGGCCGCGACCTCCCCCAAAGCCGCCACGGTCAGATCTTCGCCCCGCGCTCGACCTGCGGCTTGGGCAGGCGCAGGCGGCGCATCTGGAGCGTGCGCATCAGGGCGTAGGGCACCGCGCCGCGCAGGTTCTCGTTCGGGAAACGGGTCCGCAGCAGCTTCTTGAGGCGGAAACCGGAGACGATCGAGTCCAGCACGATCAGCACGATCACCACCATCCACAGCAGCAGCGAGACGTTCTTGACCGCGAGGCTGGGGAACAGGCTCAGGACCAGGATGACCACGGCCATCGGCAGGAAGAACTCCGCGACCGACCACTTGGCGTCGACGAAGTCCCGGGCGAACCTGCGCACCGGGCCCTTGTCGCGCACCGGCAGGTAGCGCTCGTCGCCGCTGGCCAGCGCCTCGCGCTGCCTGGTCAGCTCGGCCCGGCGGCGCTCACGCGCCTGCTTGGCGGCCTCCTTGCGGTTGGCCGGAGTCACCGCACGGGCCCGGCGCAGCGACTCTGCCTCGCTGCGCTTGGGGGTCGGGCGGCCCTTGGGGGCCTGGGGGTCACGGGTCTGCTGGAGCTGCTCGGCTACCACCGTGGTGGTTGCGGCCTGCTCGTCCTTGGAACGACGTCGGAACACACAGCAAAGATTACGTCGTGCGCGGGCATGGCCCCCAGTCCGGCAGGGAACGATCCCGCATCGGAGCCGGTCCGCCCTCATCCCTGGGCCGGATGCGGGGCCGCACCGGTCGTCCCGGAGGAGGAGGGCGTCGGCACCCGATCGGTGGGGTAATGGAACCGGGGCCCGTACTGTGGGGTCTGTAAGGGTGCTGGAGCAGGAAACCCGGACGAAGGGGGCGCGCGAGGCCCATGAGCGGTGTCATGAAGCGTATGGGGATGATCTTCCGCGCGAAGGCCAACAAGGCCCTGGACCGGGCCGAGGACCCGCGTGAAACCCTCGACTACTCGTACCAGAAGCAGCTGGAGCTGCTGCAGAAGGTGCGCCGCGGGGTGGCGGACGTCGCCACCTCCCGCAAGCGGCTCGAACTGCAGCTGCAGCAGCTGCAGAAGGAGGCCGACAAGCGCGAGGACCAGGGCCGCAAGGCGCTGGCGCTCGGTCGCGAGGACCTGGCCCGCGAGGCCCTGCAGCGCAGGGCCAACCTGCAGCAGCAGGTGGCGGACCTGGAGACCCAGCACCGGACGCTGCAGGCCGAGGAGGAGAAGCTCACCCTCGCCTCGCAGCGCCTGCAGGCCAAGGTGGACGCCTTCCGCACCAGGAAGGAGACCATCAAGGCCACCTACACCGCGGCCCAGGCGCAGACCCGCATCGCGGAGTCCTTCACCGGCATCTCCGAGGAGATGAGCGACGTGGGCCTGGCGATCCAGCGGGCCGAGGACAGGACCGCGCAGCTCCAGGCCCGCGCCGGTGCGATCGACGAACTGCTGGCCTCCGGAGCGCTGGAGGACCCCACTGGCACCCACAAGGACGACATCACCGCCGAGCTGGACCGCCTCTCCGGCGGCACGGACGTGGAGCTGGAACTGCAGCGGATGAAGGCCGAGCTGTCCGGCGGCACCCCCCAGCAGGCCATCGAGGGCGGAGAGCAGGGCGGGGCCCAGCAGTCCAGGGGCACCACCGCCGGGCAGGACGCCCCGCGGTTCGAGAAGTAGCGGCCCGTCACCCGGGGGACGGCCGTTCCCCGGGCCCGCGGACAGCGAGAGGAAGGCCCCGATGATCGTCCGGATCATGGAAGAGGGACAGCGCAGGATCGCAGACAGCGCCTTCCCGCGGCTCGAGGAGCTCGACGAGGCACTGCTCGCAGCCGTGGAGAAGGGCGACGAGCAGGCCTTCCGCACCACCTTCGGCGCCCTGCTGGCCGCGATCCGCGAGCTGGGCGAGCCCCTGCCGGACGACTCCCTGGAGCCGTCCGACCTGATCCTCCCCGAGGAGGGGGCCTCCCTGGAGGAGGTCCGGGGGCTGCTCACCGAGAACGGCCTCCTGCCCAACTGAGCCGCGGCGGCCGCCTGCCCGCCCGGCCCCCTCGGCCCGGTCCCGGGCCGGCCCCGCCCCGTCCCCGGGCGTCACCCCCGCGCTCCGGGGCCCGCCCGCGCCCGCTGTACGGTTTCGTGCCGTGGACCGCCTGCACTCCTGGCGCCGCCGAGCGCGGTCGCACCCCCACCTGCTGGACGGCGCCCTGGCGGCGGCGTTCCTGGCGCTCGTGCTGGTGACGGCCACGATCAGGCCGCACCGCCCGCCGCCCGTGCCGGTGTCCGTCGGCGCCTCCGGGCTGCACGCGTCCACCGTCGTCCTGGCCCTGGTGGCCTGCGCGGCGCTGGCGCTGCGCCGCCGACGGCCCCGCGCGGTGCTCGCCGTCACCGCGGCGGCCGGGGTCGCCGACCTGGCGCTGGCCCCCGACACCGCGCGCGCCCCGGTGATGATGACGGCGGTGGTGGCGCTGTACACGGTCGCCTCCCGCACCGACCGGCCCACCGCCCGGCGCATCACCGCGCTCACCGCCGGGGTCACGGCCGCCGCCGCCATGCTGCTGGGGCCCGGCCCGTGGATGTCCGCGGAGAACCTCGGCCTGCTCGCCTGGACGGGGCTGGCCGCCGCCGCGGGCGACGCGGTGCGCAGCCGCCGCGCGTACGTCGCCGCGGTCGAGGAGCGGGCCGAGAGGGCCGAGCGCACCCGCGAGGAGGAGGCCCGCAGACGGGTCACCGAGGAGCGGATGCGGATCGCCCGCGAGCTGCACGACGTGGTGGCGCACCACATCGCGCTGGTCAACGTGCAGGCCGGGGTGGCGGCCCACCTGATGGACTCGCGCCCCGACCAGGCCCGGCAGGCCCTGGCGCACGTGCGGGAGGGGGGCCGCTCGGCGCTGGAGGAGCTGCGGGCCACCGTGGGGCTGCTGCGCCAGAGCGGGGACGACGAGGCGCCCACGGAACCGGTCCCCGGCCTGTCCGACCTGGACCGGCTGGTGGAGTCCTTCGCCCGGGCCGGACTGCCGGTGTCGGTCACCCTCACCGGCGCCGCGCCCGCCGGTGCCGCGCCCGTCGGCAGCGCCGTCCCCGCCGGGCCGGCTGCTCCCGCCGCGCGGCCGGCGCCCCTGCCCGCCGCGGTCGGCCTGGCCGCCTACCGCGTGGTGCAGGAGTCGCTGACGAACGTGCACAAGCACGCCGGACCGCACGCCTCGGCGCAGGTGTCCGTGCGGCGCGGCCCCGAGGAACTGGAGATCACCGTGCTCGACGACGGGGTCGCGTCCGCACCGCACAAAGGGGCCGGGGGCCACGGGCTGGTGGGCATGCGCGAGCGGGCCGCCGCCCTGGGCGGCTCCTGCGAGGCGGGCCCGCGCCCGGGCGGCGGCTACCGCGTGCGGGTCGTCCTGCCGCTGGAGGAGGGGCGGTGACGATCAGGGTCCTGCTCGCCGACGACCAGGCGCTGCTGCGCGGCGCGTTCCGGATGCTGGTGGAGTCCGAACCGGACATGGAGGTCGTGGGCGAGGCGTGCGACGGCGCGCAGGCCGTCGAACTGGCCCGCCGGGAGCGCGCCGACGTGGTCCTGATGGACATCCGCATGCCGGGCACCGACGGGCTGGCGGCCACCCGTGCGATCTGCGCCGACGAGGAGCTGGCGGGCGTGCGGGTGCTGATCCTGACCACCTTCGAGGTGGACGAGTACGTGGTGGAGGCCCTGCGGGCGGGGGCGAGCGGCTTCCTCGGCAAGGGCGTCGAGCCCGGGGACCTGCTGACGGCGGTCCGCACCGTCGCCGCGGGCGACGCCCTGCTGTCCCCGGCGGCGACCAAGGGGCTGATCGCCCACGTCGTCGGCCGGCGGGCCGCGTCCGCCACCGGGTTCCGGCCGCCGTCGCTGGAGGCACTGACCGCCCGTGAGCGCGAGGTGCTCACCGTGGTGGCGGCCGGGCTGTCCAACGACGAGATCGCCGCACGGCTGGAGGTCAGCCCGCTGACGGTGAAGACGCACGTGAACCGGGCGATGGCCAAGCTCGGCGCGCGGGACCGGGCCCAGCTGGTCGTCATCGCCTACGAGTCGGGCCTGGTGCGGCCGCAGGGACTGTGAGCCGGCGGCGTACTGCGTTCGCTGTACGCCGCGGGGGCAAGGGCATGCCTGGGGTGGACGAGAGCGGTCCGGCCGCCGGGAGACACTGGACCGGCACACCGGCACACCGGCACACCGGCCTGCCGGGGCGGAGCCCCGTGCTCCCTTCCGCACGGCCCGGCGGACCGCCCGGTCCCGGTGGACCGTGCGGCCCGGGCAGCACGCACGGCCGCCCCGCGGCCGGCCCCGGCACCACGCACCCACCCGCAGACAAGAGAAGAGACCTCACCACGATGTCCTGGCTGTCCCGAATCAGCCTCGTACAGCGGGGCCTGATCGCGTTGATGGCGATCGTCGCCGTCGTCTTCGGCACGATCGCGATACCCCAGCTGAAGCAGCAGCTGCTGCCGTCCATCGACCTGCCCATGGTCTCCGTGGTCGCCCCCTACCCGGGCGCGGCGCCGGACGTGGTGGAGAAGCAGGTCGTCGAGCCGCTGGAGAACGCCGTCAAGGCCGTCGACGGCATCACCGGCGTGACCTCCACCGCGAGCGAGGGCTCCGCGGCCGTCGTGGCGCAGTTCGAGTACGGCAACGGCGGGGACCGGCTGATCACGGACGTCCAGCAGGCCGTCAACCGGGTGCGGGCCACGCTGCCCGACGGCGTCGACCCCCAGGTGCTCTCCGGCGGCACCGACGACCTGCCCACGGTCGTGCTCGCCGCGACCTCGCCGCGGGACCAGCAGGCGCTCGCGGACGCCGTCGACCGCACGGTGGTCCCGGTGCTCGACGACATCGACGGAGTGGGCCGGGTCACGGTCACCGGCGTGCGGGAGCGGGTCGTCACCGTCACCCCGGACGCGAAGAAGCTGGCGAGGGCGGGCCTGTCGTCCGCCTCCGTCGTCCAGGCGCTGTCCGCGGGCGGCAAGCAGGTGCCGGCGGGCTCCTTCTCCGAGGACGGCCGCAGCCTGACCGTCCAGACCGGGAGCGAGTACGGCTCGCTGGAGCAGATCGAGGACCTGCGGCTGGCTCCGGCCCCCGCACCCGCCTCCGCGGGTGCGGGTGCGCGCGCCGGCGCCCCCGCCGCGAAGCCGGTACGCCTCGGCGACGTCGCCGAGGTGAAGGAGTCGGACGCCAAGGCGGCCTCGCTGACCCGCACCAACGGCGAGCCGAGCCTGGGCATCAGCCTGACCCTGGACCGCGACGGCAGCGCCGTCACGGTCTCGGAGGAGGTCGCGGCGCAGCTGGCCGACCTGGAGCGCTCCCTGGGCGCCGGTGCCGAGCTGACCGTGGTCAGTGACCAGGGCCCGGCGGTGTCGAAGGCCGTCGAGGGACTGACCACCGAGGGCATGCTCGGCCTGGTGATGGCCGTCGTGGTGATCCTGGTCTTCCTCGCCTCGCTGCGCTCCACCGTGGTCACCGCGGTGTCCATCCCGCTGTCGGTGCTGCTGACGCTGATCGTGCTGTGGACCCGTGACCTGTCGCTCAACATGCTCACCCTGGGCGCGCTGACCATCGCCGTCGGCCGGGTCGTGGACGACTCGATCGTGGTCCTGGAGAACATCAAGCGCCACCTCGGCTACGGCGAGGAGCGCACGGCGGCGATCCTGACCGCGGTGCGCGAGGTCGCCGGTGCGGTGACCTCCTCGACGCTGACCACCGTCGCCGTCTTCCTGCCGATCGGGCTGGTCGGCGGCATGGTCGGCGAGCTGTTCGGCTCGTTCTCGATCACCGTCACCGTCGCGCTGCTGGCCTCGCTGCTGGTGTCGCTGACCATCGTGCCGGTGCTGTCGTACTGGTTCCTCAAGGCGCCGCGGCCGGCGGACACCGCCGAGGCCGAGGCGCTTCGCCGCGAGGCGGAGGAGAAGGAGGCCCGCAGCCTGCTCCAGCGCGCCTACCTGCCGGTGCTGGAGTTCGCCACCCGCCGGCGGGTCGTCAGCCTGCTGCTCGCGGCCGCGGTCTTCGCCGGCACGATCGCCCTGGTGCCCCTGCTGAAGACCAACTTCTTCGCCAACGGCGACCAGGACGCCGTCTCGATCCGGCAGGAGCTGGAGCCGGGCACCTCCCTGGAGACGACCGACGCGGCCGCGAAGAAGGTCGAGGCGATGCTCGAGGACCTCGACGGGGTGGCCGCCTACCAGGCCAACGTCGGGTCGGCCGGCATGATGGCCGCCTTCGGCGGCGGCAGCGGCACCAACCAGGTCAGCTACTCGGTGCGCCTGGAGGACTCCTCGCGCAGCCAGGAGATGGTGGAGGACCTGCGCGAGGGCCTGGAGGCCCTGGAGGGCACCGGCACCACCACGGTCTCCGCCGACGGCGGCTTCGGCGGCCAGGACCTGTCGGTCGTGGTCAAGGCCCCGGACGCGAAGACCCTGCGCACCGCGTCGGAGGCCGTGCGCGAGGCGGTCGCAGGGATGGACGACGTCACCGACGTCACCAGCGACCTCTCGCAGAGCGTGCCGCGCGTGAAGGTGAGCGCGAAGCCGGCCGAGGCCGCCCGCCTCGGGCTGACCGAGACCGCGATCGGGCAGGCTGTCGCCCAGGCGGTCGACGGCACCCGGGCCGCCACCGCGGTGCTCGACGACACCCAGCGCGACGTCCTGGTGCGCACCCAGGACGCCCCGCGGACGGTGGAGGAGCTGAAGGACCTGAAGCTGGCCACCGCGGCGGGCGAGGTCCGGCTGGAGAAGGTCGCGAAGGTCGCCGAGGTCCCCGGGCCGGTGCAGCTGACCCGGATCGACGGGGCCCGCAGTGCGACCGTCACCGCCACCCCGACCGGTGAGAACGTCGGCGCGGCCAGTACCGAGCTGCAGTCGGTGATCGCCGGCCTGGACCTGCCCGAGGGCGCCACCGCCGAGATCGGCGGTGTCTCCTCCGACCAGGACGAGGCGTTCACCAACCTCTTCCTGGCCATGCTGGCCGCGGTCGCGATCGTCTTCCTGCTGCTGGTGGGGACCTTCCGCAGCCTGGTGCAGCCGCTGATCCTGCTGGTCTCGATCCCGTTCGCGGCCACCGGCGCGATCGGCCTGCTGCTGGTCACCGGCATCCCGCTGGGCGTGCCGTCGCTGATCGGCATGCTGATGCTCATCGGCATCGTGGTCACCAACGCGATCGTGCTGATCGACCTGATCAACCAGTACCGGGACCAGGGCCTGGGCATCCACGAGGCGGTGGTCGAGGGCGGACGGCACCGTCTGCGGCCGATCCTGATGACCGCCCTGGCGACGATCTTCGCGCTGGTCCCCATGGCGATGGGCGTCACCGGCGGCGGGGGCTTCATCGCGCAGCCGCTGGCCGTGGTGGTCATCGGCGGCCTGGTCAGCTCCACGGTGCTCACCCTGGTGCTGGTCCCGACCCTCTACACGATGGTCGAGACCCGCAGGGAGAAGCGGCACGCGAAGAAGGAGGCCGCGCGGGCGAAGGCCGGCGCGGGAGCCGGCGAGCGCGAGCGCGACCCGGAGCCCGCCGGGGTGTGACCCGGTAGGCGCCGCAGGAAACAGGTACGGGGACGGGACCGCCCCGTCGGCAGTCCGGCAGCAGTGCCGGCGGCCGACGGGGCGGTCCCGTCGTTTCCGCTCCCCGCTACGGCAGGGCCAGCATGCGCTCCAGGGCGAGCTTGGCGAAGTGCTCGGTCTCCTCGTCGACCCGGATGCGGTTGACCACGTTGCCCTCGGCGAGGGACTCCAGAGCCCACACCAGGTGCGGCAGGTCGATGCGGTTCATCGTCGAGCAGAAGCAGACGGTCTTGTCGAGGAAGACGATCTGCTTGTCCGGGTGCGCGTTGGCCAGCCGGCGCACCAGGTTCAGCTCGGTGCCGATGGCCCAGGCCGAGCCGGCCGGGGCGGCGTCGAGGGTCTTGATGATGTACTCGGTGGACCCCACGTGGTCCGCCGCGGCCACCACCTCGTGCTTGCACTCGGGGTGGACCAGCACGTTGACGCCGGGGATGCGCTCGCGCACGTCGGCGACCGAGTCGAGGCCGAAGCGGCCGTGCACCGAGCAGTGGCCGCGCCACAGGATCATTTTCGCGTTCCGCAGCTGCTCGGCGGTGAGACCGCCGCCGGGCTTGTGCGGGTTGTAGACGACGCAGTCGTCCAGGGACATCCCGAGGTCGCGCACGGCGGTGTTGCGGCCGAGGTGCTGGTCGGGGAGGAAGAGGACCTTCTCGCCCTGCCCGAAGGCCCACTCCAGGGCCCGCTTCGCGTTGGAGGAGGTGCATATGGTGCCGCCGTGGCGCCCGGTGAAGGCCTTGATGTCGGCGGAGGAGTTCATGTACGAGACGGGCACGGTGTCCTGCGCCACGCCCGCCTCGGTCAGCACGTCCCAGCACTCGGCGACCTGCTCGGCGGTGGCCATGTCGGCCATCGAACAGCCGGCGGCCAGGTCGGGCAGGACGACCTGCTGGTCGTCGCGGGTGAGGATGTCGGCGGACTCGGCCATGAAGTGCACGCCGCAGAAGACGATGTACTCGGCCTGCGGGCGGGCCGCGGCGTCCCGGGCGAGCTTGAACGAGTCGCCGGTGACGTCCGCGAACTGGATCACCTCGTCCCGCTGGTAGTGGTGGCCCAGCACGAAGACCTTGTCGCCGAGCTTCGCCTTGGCGGCGCGGGCGCGCTCGACCAGGTCCGGGTCGGAGGCGGCGGGCAGGTCGCCGGGACACTCCACCCCGCGCTCGCTCTTCGGGTCGGCCTCGCGGCCGAGGAGAAGCAGGGCGAGCGGCGTCGGCTGGACGTCGAGGGGGGTGGCGGTCACGTCATGCACCTTCTTCATGGAGATCAGGCACCGCTTTTCGTCTAAATGACGTTATCTATGATAACCGCTTTGCGTCATGCTGACGATGCCCCTCGTGTCAATGTGACGCATCGCCCTGCGGGACCGCCCTCGCGGGCATGACCGGGCCCGGCAGGGTGTGCGAGCATGAGGACAGGAACATGCTTCTGCCCGGAATGAATCCGGGGCGCCGCGAGTTGAAGCCCGCGGCAGCAGTCCGTACAACCCGGGAGTGAAACCGAGATGACCGTTCAGGACGAGACGACCACCAACGACGGCATCATCCTGTCCGATGCGGCCGCGGCCAAGGTCAAGAGCCTGCTCGAGCAGGAGGGCCGCGAGGACCTGGCACTGCGGGTGGCCGTCCAGCCCGGCGGATGCTCCGGTCTGCGCTACCAGCTGTTCTTCGACGAGCGCTCCCTCGACGGCGACGTCGTCAAGGACTTCGACGGCGTCCGCGTGGTGACCGACCGGATGAGCGCCCCTACCTCGGCGGCGCCTCGATCGACTTCGTCGACACCATCGAGAAGCAGGGCTTCACCATCGACAACCCCAACGCCACCGGCTCCTGCGCCTGCGGCGACTCCTTCAGCTGACCCCGCCGCCCGGCGCCTTGCCGGGCACGCCCGCGCAGCACGCGCGAAGGGCGGCCGTCCCCCGGGGCGGCCGCCCTTCGCACGCCCCGGCCCCACCGGCCGGGGCGCCCCGTCAGCGGGCGTCCTCCCCCTGCTCCTTCGCGGCCCCGCCCGAACGGGCCGGGACCGGGTCGCCGCTGCCGGCCTCCACCACGGCCCGGTCGCCCAGCGGCTCGTCCAGCCGGACCTCCACCGAGGTGCGCTCGGCGATCATGATGCAGGCCCGGTCGGGACGGTCGGGCCTCCCGGAGATCTCCACCGTCACCCGGTCGGCCGACTCCTCGGCGACGGCCCGGTAGGTGTTGCACACCCCGCCCCAGAAGTACAGGGTCAGCGTCCGCCCGTCCGCGCTGTACGACAGCGGCTCCGGGGACGTGCCCGCACCGGCGCCGACGTCCCCGCCGGCCGGGGCCGAGGGGTCCTCCTGCGGCGGGACGTCGAGGTACCGCGGGTCCACTGCGATCTGCGCCACCGGGTGGGTCCGCTCCACCCCGGGCTGGGCCACGTCGAACAGCCAGGACGGCACCAGCGCCTGGCGCCCCTCCACGGACTGCGCCGACAGGCCGAACCTGGCGCCCCGCACCTCCTGCACCGGCGCCTTCGAGGGCACGCACGGTGCGACCTCGCCGGGCCCGGGCGCCTCCTTCTTCGGGTCGGAGGGCGGCGGCACGGGGGCCGAGGGACAGGAGGCGATCCCCAGGTCGTCACCGGGTGCGCCGGCGTTCAGCAGCTCCAGGGCCTTCTTCGCACTGATCACCGGGTAGGCGCCGGGCTTCTCCTGCAGCGCGGCCAGCATCCCGTGGGCGCTGACGACCTCCCCGTCCGGGCCGATCTGGGCCCCGGCCTCCCGGCCCTCGGTGGGCAGCCCGCCCACCTCGGGGGAGGCGGTCACCGTGCGCACCGCGCCAGAGGTGGCGGACGCGTCGACCTCCGGGTCCTGAAGTCCGAGGGCCTTCCACAGCGGGGCTGCCGCCCGCTCCGCCCGCTCGGCGGAGACCGGGTCGCCGCCGGTGGCGCCCGGCCGGGAGAACGTCCAGTTGCCGGGCGACCCCTCGGTCACCTGCAGGGAGGGGCCCTCGCCCGGGTCCCCGGGCAACGACCACGTGCCGTCGGCCAGCCGGGGGGAGCCCTTCAGGCCCAGGGCCTTCGCGAGCCGCACCACGTCCTGGCGCGGCACCTTCCCCGCGGTGGTGTACACGTGCGCGCTGTCCGGGCCCTCGGGCAGCTTGCCGGTGGCCCGGTAGACGGCCCCGTTCGGGTCGGGCTCGCCCGGGGCGATCTGCCCGGGCGGCCCCCCGGCCCCGGGCGGGCCGTCGATCCGCAGCGGCTCGGGCCGCTCCCCGCCCGCGGCGGGGGAGGAGGACCCGGCCGGGCCGCCGTCCGCCGTCGCCGCCCAGTAGGCGCTGCCCCCGCCGGCCAGCAGCACCGCCGCCGCGACGGCGGCCACCGTCGCCCGGCTCCGGCGGCGCCGGGGCGGGCCGGAGGCGGTGGCGGCGGCGGAAGAGGGCGAGGTGACGTCGTCGGTGCCGCTGCCGGCAGCCTCGGGGGCGGTGCCGGCGTCACCGGGGGCGGCGCCGGTGTCGGCGGGGGCCTCGTCCGGCCGGTCCTGGGGCGTCTGCTCGCTGGCCACAGTGGTGCTCCTTCGGTTCCGCGTCGATCCCGTCGGCTTCGTTCCCCTTGCCCGGGGCACGGGTTGGACGGGACGGCGGACCGGTCGGTTCCACCCGGACGGAGCAAGACGCCGGGAACGGACCGGAAGGCACCGGGGGCGGACCGGGAGGCGTCAGTCGCCGTAGTCGGACATGCCGTCCAGCAGGTGCGCGGACTTCTCCGGAACGGTGACCCCGTGGATGTGCGAGGGCGGGGAGTGCACGGGGCGCACGGGGGCGTGGGAGGTCCAGCGGGGAGCCATCCGGCGGCAGTCGCCGACCAGTTCGTCGAGGGACTCGGGATCGTCCGGAGCGGGGAACGAGGAGGACGTCACGTGCTGGGCCATGCGGAACTCCCACAGGGATCGGGGGTGATGTTCGTGACCCTACGCACACCCCATCCCCGAAGAAAGCCCTACTTTCGGGTAGTTTCGCAGGGTCGGAGCGGGTGGCGCCTGCGGGTAGCGTTGACCGGTCAGTCAGCCGCCCCGTCCCAGGAGCATCCCGTCGTGCGCATAGCAGTCACCGGCTCCATCGCCACCGACCACCTGATGACCTTCCCCGGCCGCTTCTCCGAGCAGCTGGTCGCCGACCAGCTGCACACGGTCTCCCTCTCCTTCCTGGTCGACACCCTGGACGTGCGGCGCGGCGGGGTGGGGCCCAACATCGCGTTCGGCATGGGGCTGCTCGGCCTGCGGCCGGTCCTGGTGGGCGCGGCCGGCGCGGACTTCGCCGAGTACCGCTCCTGGCTGGAGCGGCACGGCGTCGACACCGCCTCGGTGCACATCTCCGAGGTCCACCACACCGCCCGCTTCGTGTGCACCACCGACGACGACCACAACCAGATCGCGTCCTTCTACACCGGCGCGATGAGCGAGGCCCGCTCCATCGAGCTCCAGCCGGTCGCCGACCGGATCGGCGGCCTGGACATGGTGATCGTCGGGGCCAACGACCCCGAGGCGATGCTCCGCCACACCGAGGAGTGCCGCTCGCGCGGGATCCCCTTCGCCGCCGACCCCTCCCAGCAGCTCGCCCGCATGAGCGGCGACGACATCCGGCAGCTGGTCGAGGGCGCCGAGTACCTGTTCACCAACGAGTACGAGAGCGCGCTCATCGAGAACAAGACCGGCTGGACGAACGAGGAGATCCTCGGCCGCGTCGGCACCCGGGTCACCACGCTCGGCAGCAGGGGGGCGCGCGTGGAGCGGGCGGGCGAGGCCCCGGTGCTCGTCGGGTGCCCCGAGGAGGAGCGCAAGGTCGACCCCACGGGCGTCGGCGACGCCTTCCGGGCCGGATACCTGGCGGGCCTGTCCTGGAAGCTGGGCGCGGAGCGCTCGGCCCAGCTCGGCTGCATGCTGGCCACCCTGGTGATCGAGACCCTGGGCACCCAGGAGTACGAGCTGCGCCGCGGGCACTTCATGGAGCGCTTCGCCAAGGCGTACGGCGACGAGGCCGCCGCCGAGGTCCGGGAGCACCTGGGCTGACCGGGACGGCGCGCCCCGGGGTCACCCGTGGGCGCGCCGCACCAGGTAGGCGGTGCCCCCGCCCTCGGCGGGGGTCTCGCCCACGTACTCGTGGCCCAGCATCCGGCACCACTCGGGGACGTCCAGGCGGGCGGCCTCGTCGTCGGACAGCACGGCGACCACCCGGCCCGGCGGGACGTCCCCGATCCTGCGGGCCAGCTCGATCACCGGGATCGGGCACCGCTTCCCCCGGGAGTCGACGACCGCCGCGGCGCCGCCCGGTGCCCGCCCGCCCCCCTCCGGCGGTCCCTCCTGCTCCTGCGTCTCTTCCTGATCCGGCGACCCCTCCGGTGCCTCCGGTGCCTGCGGCGGGGCCTGCTCCCGCGGCCCGCCCGCGACGGGGGCGGAGAGGGCGGACCGGACCCCGGCCACGATCCCGGGCAGGACGCCGAGGAAGCGCTCGACGTCCTCCTCGGAGGTGCCGCGCGGCAGCGACACCCTGACGTTCCCCTCGGACAGCACCCCCATGGCCTTCAGCACGTGGCTGGGGACCAGGGTGTCGGAGGTGCACGACGACCCCGAGGAGACGGAGAACCCGGCCCGGTCCAGCTCCGTCAGCAGCGCCTCGCCGTCGACGTACAGGCAGGAGAAGGTCACCAGGTGGGGGAGGCGCCGGCCGGGGTGGCCGACCACCTCCGTGTCCGGCACGAGGGCGGGGACGCGGGCCCGCAGCCGGTCCACCAGTGCCCGCAGCCGGGCCGCCTCGTCCGCCGCCTCCTGCCGGACGGCCCGCAGCGACGCGGCCGCCGCCACCGCCGCGGGCAGGTTGGGGAAGCCCGGGAAGCGGCCCGACTCGCGCTCGTCCACCGGGCGGGCGGGGGAGAAGCGGGTGCCCTTGCGCACGGCCAGCAGCCCGATCCCCGGGGGGCCTCCCCACTTGTGCGCGGAGGCGGTGAGCAGCGACCAGCCTCCGGGCGGGGCCTCCCAGCCCAGCGACTGGGCGGCGTCGACCAGCAGGGGCACCCCCTCCTCCCGGCAGGCCGCCGCGGCCTCGGCCACCGGCTGCACCGTGCCCGTCTCGTGGTTGGCCGACTGCACGCAGGCCAGCGCGGTGCCGGGGCTCAGCAGGGAGCGGAAGGCGGGCAGGTCGAGCAGGCCGGTGCGGTCCACCGGGGCGAGGTGGAACTCTCCCCCCGCCTCCTCGTGGGCCTCGGCCGCGTGCAGCACGCACGAGTGCTCGACGGACGAGACGACCAGCCGGCGGCCGACCCGCCGCCGGCCGGCGAGGGCCCCTGCCATGCCCGAGTGCACCGCGGCCGTACCCGAAGGGGTGAAGACCAGCTCGTCGGGGCGGCAGCCGACCGCCTCGGCGGCGGTCTCCCGCGCCGCGTCCAGCAGCAGCCGGGCGCGGCGGCCCTCGCGGTGGAGCCTGGCGGGGTCGGCCCAGCCCTCGTCCAGCGCGGCGAGCAGGGCCTGCCGGGCTACCGGGTGCAGGGGGGCGGCGGAGGCGGCGTCGAAGTAGGGCACGTCGAGGAACGGTAGCCGAGGACTCCGGCGGGCTGTCAGAACTCCCCGCGGGGCGGGCACTCCACTCCTTCGAGGGGCCCGGAGAAGGCCGCCCGGCGCGTTAGCCCCACCTGCCCGCGCACCCTCAAATCGAGTCCAGTAGGGTTTGGTCCGCATAAACATCCACACCCTGCTCGCGCCCGGTACGGAACGTCAGCCCAACAGCCGGCGGCCGCCCCCGAACGCGGGCGAGACTCTCGGGAAGGCGCTACGTGAGTCCCTACGGCTCCGACCGCTCGTCGCGGCGCCCGATGCGGCGGAAGCTGCCGCAGGCGCTTGCCGCGGGCCTGGTCCTTGCGACCGCAACCGGTTGCACATACGAGGACTTCCCCCGCCTCGGAATGCCCAGCCCCGCCACGGAGCAGGCGCCTCGGATCCTGTCCCTGTGGCAGGGGTCCTGGGCGGCTGCCTTCGCTGTCGGCGCTCTGGTCATCGGCCTGATCCTGTGGAGCGTCTTCTTCCACAGGCGCAGCCGCACCAAGATCGAGATCCCCCAGCAGACCCGGTACAACATGCCCATCGAGGCGCTGTACACGGTCGTGCCGATCATCATCATCGCGGTCCTCTTCTACTTCACCGCGCGTGACGAGAACGAACTGCTCAAGACCTCCGAGAAGCCGCAGCACGTGGTCAACGTGGTCGGCTACCAGTGGAGCTGGGCGTTCAACTACATGGAGGACGTGGACGGGGACCCGGCCACGCCGGCCAAGACGCCCAGCCAGGTCGCCATGCTCCCGAAGACGATGCTCGACAACGCCCCGAAGGGCGCCGAGGGTGTCTACGACGCGGGCATCCCCGCCACCAAGGTGAAGGGCGCCCCGAGCCCCGGGCCGGTCCTGTACCTGCCCAAGGGCGAGACCGTCCAGTTCATCCTCAGCTCGCGGGACGTCATCCACTCCTTCTGGGTGCCGAACTTCCTGTTCAAGATGGACGTCATCCCCGGCAAGACCAACGTCTTCGAGGTGACCCCCAACAAGGAGGGCACCTTCGTCGGCAAGTGTGCCGAGCTCTGCGGCGTGGACCACGCCCGGATGCTCTTCAACGTCAAGGTGGTCTCCCCGGAGGAGTACCGGGCGCACCTGAAGACGCTGAAGGACAAGGGCCAGACCGGGTACGTCCCGGCGGGCATCGAGACCGTGGGTGCCGCGGAGGAGTCTGGCACCCAGCGGACGGAGAGTGAGCAGTGAGCATCCTCAAGGAATCCCAGGGTGCCGTCGCGGCCGAACCGGCCGCGCCCGCACCCCCGGTGCGGCGAAAGCAGCCCGGCAGCGCGGTCGTGAAGTGGATCACCACCACCGACCACAAGACCATCGGCACGCTGTACCTGGTCACCTCGTTCGCGTTCTTCTGCATCGGCGGCGTCATGGCGCTGCTGATGCGCGCCGAGCTCGCCCGCCCGGGCACGCAGGTGATGACGAACGAGCAGTTCAACCAGGCATTCACCATGCACGGCACGGTGATGCTGCTGATGTTCGCCACCCCGCTGTTCGCCGGCTTCGCCAACTGGATCATGCCGCTGCAGATCGGCGCGCCCGACGTGGCGTTCCCGCGGCTGAACATGTTCGCCTACTGGCTGTACCTGTTCGGCTCGCTGATCGCGCTGGGCGGCTTCCTCACCCCGCAGGGTGCGGCCGACTTCGGCTGGTTCGCCTACACCCCGCTGTCCGACGCCATCCGCTCGCCGGGCCTGGGCGCCGACCTGTGGATCATGGGTCTGGGCATGTCCGGCTTCGGAACGATCCTCGGCTCGGTCAACTTCATCACCACGATCATCTGCATGCGGGCCCCCGGCCTGACCATGTTCCGCATGTCGATCTTCACCTGGAACGTCCTGCTCACCAGCGTGCTGGTGCTGCTGGCCTTCCCGGTCCTGGCCGCCGCGCTGTTCGCCCTCGAGGCCGACCGCAAGTTCGGTTCGCACATCTTCGACCCGGCCAACGGCGGGGCGCTGCTGTGGCAGCACCTGTTCTGGTTCTTCGGGCACCCCGAGGTCTACATCATCGCGCTGCCGTTCTTCGGCATCATCAGCGAGGTCGTCCCGGTCTTCTCCCGGAAGCCGATGTTCGGCTACATCGGCCTGATCGCGGCCACCGTCTCGATCGCCGGCCTGTCGGTCACGGTGTGGGCGCACCACATGTACGTCACCGGCGGCGTGCTGCTGCCGTTCTTCTCCTTCATGACGTTCCTGATCGCGGTGCCCACCGGTGTGAAGTTCTTCAACTGGATCGGCACGATGTGGAAGGGGTCGCTGAGCTTCGAGACCCCGATGCTGTGGGCGATCGGCTTCCTGATCACCTTCACCTTCGGCGGTCTGACCGGCGTCATCCTGGCCTCGCCGCCGCTGGACTTCCACATCTCCGACTCGTACTTCGTGGTGGCCCACTTCCACTACGTGGTCTTCGGAACCGTGGTCTTCGCGATGTTCTCCGGCTTCCACTTCTGGTGGCCGAAGTTCACCGGCAAGATGCTCGACGAGCGCCTGGGCAAGATCACCTTCTGGACCCTGTTCGTCGGCTTCCACGGCACCTTCCTGGTGCAGCACTGGCTGGGTGTCGAGGGCATGCCCCGCCGCTACTCCGACTACCTGGCCGCGGACGGGTTCACCACCCTGAACGGCCTGTCGACCATCTTCTCCTTCGTGCTCGGCCTGTCGATGCTGCCGTTCTTCTACAACGTGTGGAAGACCGCCAAGTACGCGCCGAAGATCGAGGTCGACGACCCCTGGGGCTACGGCCGCTCCCTCGAATGGGCGACCTCCTGCCCGCCGCCGCGGCACAACTTCCTCACCCTGCCGCGGATCCGCTCCGAATCGCCGGCCTTCGACCTCCACCACCCGGAGATCGCGGCGATGGAGCTGGAGCAGAACTCCGACAGGGACGCACTCCGCCACCCGGAGACCGCCGCGCTGGAGCTCGAGGAGAAGGCCGACGGCGACAGCGGCACCCGTGCCGCCGGTGCCGCTGAGCGCAAGGAGGACCGGAAGTGAAGATCCAGGGCCGCATGTTCCTGTGGCTGTCCCTCTTCCTCCTGGCGATGGCCATCGTCTACGGACTGTGGTCCAAGGAGCCGGTGGGCACCACCGCCCTGTTCCTGTCGTTCGGCCTGAGCGTGATGATCGGCTACTACCTGGCGTTCACCGCGCGCCGGGTGGACACCGGCGCCCAGGACCGCGAGAACGCCGAGGTCTCGGACGACGCCGGCGAGCTGGGCTTCTTCAGCCCGCACAGCTGGCAGCCGCTCGCCCTGGCGCTCGGCGGGGCGTTCATCTTCCTGTCCGTCGCGGTCGGCTGGTGGCTGGCGTTCTTCTCGGCGCCCCTGCTGCTGATCGGCCTCTTCGGCTGGGTCTTCGAGTACTACCGCGGAGCCGACCAGCGCTACTGAGCAGGTCTTCCGCAGCACACGGGCCGGGGCCCGGGTCACCGCAGTCGCGGCGGCCCGGGCCCCGGCCCGTTGTCATGGTCATCTGATGCCGAAATGCCCTTCTGTTCCTAGCATGTGCCCATGGAACACGGATTCCGTCGCCGCACGGCGATCTGCTGCGCATTACTGGTGCCGTCCCTCGCCCTGGCGGCCGCGGGCTGCACCGGCCGCACCTCCACCGAACTGCGGGACGCCTCGGGCCTGGTCTCCTACAACGTCTCCGGCGACGGCGTCGACCCCGGCGAGACCGTACGGGTGACGGTGCGGAAGGAGGCCGGCGACAGGATCACCGGCGTGAGGGCCACCGACGGCTCAGGACGCCCCGTGGAGGGCGAACTGACCGGCGACGGCACCGCGTGGCGCAGCACGTCCGCCCTGGCCTCACAGGCGCGCTACACCCTCCGGGTGACCACCGTCGACGCCTCCGGCGCCCGGGGCGCGGCCGTCCACGAGTTCCGCACGGCCCGGGCCGGCAACCTCCTGGACATCGCCCTGGGCCCGGCCGAGGGGCTGTACGGGGTCGGGCAGCCCGTCACCGCGCAACTCAGCGCGCCCGTGGAGGACCGCCGGGCCAGGGCCGTGGTCGAGCGGGGCCTGGAGGTGACCTCGCGGCCGGCCGCCGCACAGGGCTCCTGGCACTGGGTCGACGACCGGACCCTGCACTACCGCCCCCGCACCTACTGGCCCGCGCACGCCACCGTCCGGGTGCGCGCGCAACTGGACGGCGCCCGCGTGGCCGGGGACCTGTACGCGGGGCCGGACCCGGAGCTGGAGTTCCGCACCGGGGCGAGGACGGAGGCGGTGATCGACGCCGCCTCGCACACCATGAAGGTCGTCCGCGACGGGAAGGTGCTGCGCACCTTCCCGGTGACCACCGGCAAACCCGGCTTCGAGACCCGCAACGGCGTCAAGGTCGTCCTCGCCCAGGAGCCGTTCGTGCGGATGACCGGCGCCAGCATCGGCATCCCCGAGGGCAGCCCGGAGAGCTACGACCTGCCCGTCGAATGGGCGGTCCGGGTCACCTGGAGCGGCGAGTACGTGCACGCGGCCCCCTGGTCGGTGGCCGCCCAGGGCGTGGCGAACGTCAGCCACGGCTGCACCGGGATGAGCACCGAGGACGCCCGCTGGTACTTCCACGAGACCAGGCCCGGCGACATCGTCCGGGTGGTCAACAGCGGGGGCGGCGAGATGGAGCCGTTCGGCAACGGCTTCGGCGACTGGAACCTGGAGTGGCAGCAGTGGCTCGCGGGCAGCGCGCTCGGCGGCGCCGACGCCTGACGGCCGGGCGGCGCGCCGGGAACCACCCGGCGCGCCGCGGGGCCGTCCTGGGCGCCGCCCGGGTCCCTCAGCCGACGGCGGGCGCCAGTCGGGCGCGCAGCAGCCCGGCGAGGGAGCGCGCCAGCGCCACCGGGTCCACCGGGAGGACCGCGGTGGCGTCCGCCCGGCTCCAGGTGGCCAGCCACGCGTCCTGCGGGCGTCCGATCAGCAGCAGCACCGGCGGGCAGCGGTAGATCTCGTCCTTGATCTGCCGGCAGACGCCCATCCCGCCGGCCGGGACGGCCTCGCCGTCGAGCACGCAGGCGTCCACGCCGCCCTGCTCCAGGGCCGTCAGAACGGCCGGCAGCGTCGCGCACTCCAGGATCTCCACCCGGGGCAGGTCCGCGGCCGGCCTGCGGCCGATCGCGAGCCGGACCTGTTGGCGGGTGTTCGCGTCGTGGCTGTAGACCAGCACCGTGGCGGTCGGCTCCATGGGACTGCGCCCCCTGATCGCTTCGTCGGGATCGGACCGGACGCTGCGGATGCTACTCCGGCGGAGCCACCCAGGAGGAGGGTTCGGGGGCCGCGGGTTCTCCCGCGGGGCCCGTCGCCACTGCTCAAGGCGCCCGGTTCGCTCCTTCGGGTGACCGCCGGAGGCCGCGGCGCGCGGTGCGCCGCACCCCCTTGACACTCCGAACGGGACCCCCGAAGTGAGAGCGGGATAAGGGACCGACATAATGTCGAGCGTGGCGACAGCAACTGCAGTAGAAACCGGGCACGCGCACCCGTCGGTCAACCGACCGAACCTCGTCAGTGTCGGAACCATCATCTGGCTGAGTTCCGAGCTGATGTTCTTCGCGGCCCTCTTCGCGATGTACTTCACCCTCCGATCGGTGACCGGCGCCGAGTACTGGAAGGAACACGCCGACGCGTTGAACTTCCCGTTCTCCGCGACCAACACCACGATCCTGGTGCTCTCCTCCGTGACCTGCCAGCTCGGCGTGTTCGCCGCCGAGCGCGGTGACGTGCGGAAGCTGCGCCTGTGGTTCGTGATCACCTTCATCATGGGAGCCGTCTTCATCGGGGGCCAGGTCTTCGAGTACTCGGAGCTGGTCAAGCACGAGGGGCTGACGATCTCGTCCGACCCCTACGGCTCGGCCTTCTACCTGACCACCGGCTTCCACGGGCTGCACGTGACGGGCGGCCTGATCGCCTTCCTGCTGGTCCTCGGCAGGACGTACGCGGCCAGGCGCTTCACTCACGAACAGGCCACGTCGGCCATCGTCGTGTCCTACTACTGGCACTTCGTCGACGTCGTCTGGATCGGCCTCTTCGCCACGATCTACATGATCAAGTAATAGCGAAGACCCGCCAGAAGACATTGACGCTGAAGATCCTGACACCGGGGTAATCCGTGAAAAAGCTCTCCGCACGACGGCGCCACCCGCTGGCGGCGCTGGTCGTCCTAATCTTCGCGCTCGCGGCCACCGGGGGGCTGTACGCCGCGTTCGCCCCCGCCGAGAAGGCGCAGGCCGACGAGACCTCCCAGTCCCTCGCCATCGAAGAGGGCAAGAAGCTGTACACCGTGGGCTGCTCCAGCTGCCACGGCACCGGCGGACAGGGGACCAGCGACGGTCCGTCGCTGGTCGGCGTGGGCGCGGCCAACGTCGACTTCCAGGTCATGACCGGTCGCATGCCGGCCCAGCAGCCGGGCGCGCAGGTGCCGCGCAAGAAGGTGGTCTACACCCAGGCCGAGTCCGACCAGCTCGGGGCCTACATCGCCTCCCTCGGCCCGGGCCCCTCCGTGCCGGAGGAGGAGCAGTACGACCCGGCCGGCGCCGACATCGCCAACGGCGGAGAGCTCTTCCGCACCAACTGCGCCCAGTGCCACAACTTCACCGGCAAGGGCGGCGCGCTGACCAACGGCAAGTACGCCCCCGCTCTCGATGGCGTGTCGAACAAGCACATCTACGAGGCCATGCTGGTCGGCCCGCAGAACATGCCCTCCTTCCCCGACGGCGTCATGCCCCCGGAGGACAAGCGGGACATCGTCGCGTACGTTGACGAGATGAACGGCAAGGAGGCCACCAACCCCGGCGGCCTCTCGCTGGGTGGGTTCGGCCCCGTCTCCGAGGGCCTGTTCGGCTGGATCTTCGGGCTCGGAGCCCTCATCGTCGTCGCCATCTGGGTCGCGGCCCGGACCACAAAGGCAAAGAAGTCATGAGCAGCGAGACTGGACCCAGTAAAGACGTGTCAGAAGAACACCTGCCGAGCGAGCGGGTCTCCCACGGCGCGGTGGAGCCTGCCGGCGACCCGTTCGCCGATCCGGGCCTCCCGCCCCACGAACACCGCCGCCAGGACGTCGACGAGCGGGCGGCCAAGTCGTCCGAGCGCACCGTGGCGCTGCTGTTCGTCGTGTCCATGCTGGCGACGATCGGCTTCATCGCCTCCTTCGTGGCCATCCCGGTCGACCGGATCACCTACATCTGGCCGATGGGGAACATCAGCGCGCTCAACTTCGCGCTGGGCATGACCCTGGGCATCTCCCTGTTCTGCATCGGGGCGGGCGCGGTCCACTGGGCCCGCACCCTGATGTCGGACGAGGAGCACATCCAGGAGCGGCACCCGATCGAGGCCACTCCGGAGACCAAGGCCCAGGTCCTGTCCGACTTCCGGATGGGTGCGGCGGAGAGCCAGTTCGGCCGCCGCAAGCTGATCCGCAACACGATGTTCGGCGCGCTGGCCCTGGTGCCGCTCTCCGGCGTCGTGCTGCTGCGCGACCTCGGCCCCCTGCCCGAGGACAAGCTGCGGCACACCCCCTGGGAGAAGGGCAAGCTGCTCATCAACCAGAACACCCACGAGCCGCTGCGCGCCGAGGACGTCACCGTCGGCTCGCTGACCTTCGCGGTGCCCGAGGGCCTGGAGCACGACGACCCCCACTACATGGAGGAGCTCGCCAAGGCCGCCCTGATGCTCGTCCGGCTGGAGCCGGAGGACATCAAGGACAAGCGTGAGCTGGACTGGTCCCACGAGGGCATCGTCGCCTTCTCCAAGATCTGCACGCACGTCGGCTGCCCGATCAGCCTGTACGAGCAGCAGACCCACCACGTCCTGTGCCCGTGCCACCAGTCGACCTTCGACCTGGCCGACGGTGCCCGGGTGATCTTCGGCCCGGCAGGCCACCCCCTGCCGCAGCTGCGGATCGGTGTCAACAGTGAGGGCTACCTCGAGGCGCTCGACGACTTCAAGGAGCCGGTCGGCCCGAGTTTCTGGGAGCGCGGATGAGTACTACGACCGCAGCCGACGACAAGCGTCAGCCGGCCGGCAAGGGCGAGAAGCTCGCCGACTGGGCCGACGGTCGCCTGGGCATCTACACGATCGCCAAGGCCAACCTGCGCAAGATCTTCCCGGACCACTGGTCCTTCATGCTGGGTGAGGTCGCGCTCTACAGCTTCATCATCATCATCCTCACGGGTGTGTACCTGACGCTGTTCTTCAAGCCGAGCATGCAGGAAGTCGTCTACGACGGCTCCTACGTGCCGCTGCAGGGCATCCCGATGTCCGAGGCCTTCGCCTCCACGGTGGAGATCAGCTTCGACGTCCGCGGCGGCCTGCTGATGCGTCAGGTCCACCACTGGGCGGCCATCGTCTTCGTGGCCTCGATGCTGGTGCACATGTTCCGCGTGTTCTTCACCGGAGCGTTCCGCAAGCCGCGCGAGATCAACTGGGTCTTCGGATTCCTGCTGCTCGTGATGGGCATGTTCGACGGCTTCCTGGGCTACTCCCTGCCGGACGACCTGCTCTCCGGCACCGGTGTCCGGTTCATGGAGGGCGCGGTCCTGTCGGTGCCGCTCGTCGGTACCTACCTGCAGATGTTCCTGTTCGGCGGCGAGTTCCCGGGCACCGACGTCATCCCGCGCTTCTACACGATCCACGTGCTGCTGCTGCCGGGCATCATGCTGGGCCTGCTGGTGGCCCACCTGTTCCTGGTCTTCTACCACAAGCACACCCAGTTCCCCGGCCCCGGCCGGACGAACAACAACGTGGTCGGCATGCCCCTGATGCCGGTCTACATGGCCAAGGCCGGCGGCTTCTTCTTCCTGGTCTTCGGCGTCATCGCCGCCATGTCGGCGATCGCCACGATCAACCCCATCTGGTCCCTCGGCCCCTACCGGCCCGACCAGGTGTCGACCAACGCGCAGCCCGACTGGTACATGGGCTTCTCCGAGGGCCTGATCCGCATCATGCCGGGCTGGGAGTTCGTCATCCCGGGCGGCTACACGCTCAACCTGGGCGTGTTCATCCCGCTGATGCTGTTCGGCCTGATCCTCACCGCCCCGATGTTCTACCCGTTCATCGAGGCGTGGGTCACCGGTGACAAGCGCGAGCACCACCTGCTCGACCGCCCGCGCAACCGGCCGGTGCGCACCGGTATCGGTGCCGCCTACATCAGCCTCTACCTGCTGCTCCTGGTCGGTGGTGGCAACGACCTGTGGGCGACCCACTTCCACCTGTCGATCAACGCGATCACCTGGACGATCCGGATCGGGTTCTTCGTCCTGCCGGTGATCACGTTCATCGTGACCAAGCGGATCTGCATGGCGCTGCAGCGCCGTGACCGGGACAAGGTCCTGCACGGCCGCGAGACCGGTGTGATCAAGCGACTGCCGCACGGCGAGTTCATCGAGGTGCACGCGCCGCTGTCGCAGGAGGAGCTGTTCACGCTCACCTCGCACGAGCAGCCCAAGCCCGTCGAGCTGGAGGCCGGCACCGACGAGAACGGTGTCGTCCGCAAGGCAGGCATGGCCCAGAAGCTGCGGGCGAAGCTGTCCCGCGGTTTCTACGGGGAGGACAACCAGATCCCCAAGCCCACGGCGGACGAGTACAAGGAGATCACCAGCGGCCACGGCCACCACTGATCCCACGCCGATCGACTGATCGCCACAGCCGAGGGCCCCGGTGCACCGCACCGGGGCCCTCGGTGTCTCTGGTAGAACCTTGGGGACCCGGCCGCACCGGTCGGCGCCGGGGGAACGGGGAGACGGGGAGACGGGGATGCACGGGCAACGGGGACCGGCCGCCGGCCGGAGGAACGCCACGGGCGCGGGCGGGGACGACGGAACGCCCCTGCTGCCGGTGTCGGGCGCGGTGCTGCGCGGCGATCCGCGGCTGGCGGAGAGCGTGCGGCGGATCGGCGCCGCGCACGGGGTGGACTACTTCGACGACGCGGCGGTCGCGCGGATGCTGGAGAAGCACCGCAGGACCGTGGGGAAGGCGCAGGAGGGCCCCGTGGTGTGGCTCGGTGCGCTGGTCCTGGCCGTCGGGCTGGTGTGGCTGCTCTGGGTGGGGCTCGGCGGGGCCGGCCGGACCGCCTTCGAGGACCCGGGAGCCGTCGCCGCCCGGTTCGGCCCCCCGACGGGAGTGCTGCTGCTGGGCGTCGCGGGCACGGTCGTGTTCCACCGGCGGGGGATGCGGGCGCTGCGGCACCCGGTGCTCGTCGGATACCGGCAGGTGCTGGCCACGGCGAAGGCGCACGGCGTGCCCCTGGTGTACGTCCCCGGTTGGCTGACCGGCAGCACCGGCACCCGGTCGGCGGTACCGCTGCCGGACGTGTCCGGCCCGGACGTGCCCGCTCCGGACGTGCCCGGCCCGGACGGGACGCCCCTGCCGGCCGGGGCTCCGGGGCACGCGGGGCACGCGGGGCACGCGCGGTCCGGCGTGGTGCCTGCCGTGCCCCCGAAGCCGGCCGAGGTGGCCGAGTACGAGCGGCTCGCCTCCGGCGGCGGATGGCACGACGAAGCGGGCTGGGTCCTGCTCGCCGCGGGTGCGGTTGCGGTCGGCTGGGCGGTGCTGGAGCGGGAGCCCGTCGGGTACGCGGGCGTCCTGCTCGGTGTCCTCGGCGTGTGGGTCTGGCTGGCGGGCGCCGCGCGGGGACGCAGGGAGCGGCGCCTGCGCGAGCACGCGGTCGCGTACGTCCGGCGGTTGTGGGAGGCGCAGCGGGTCGGGGCGGCGGTGCCGGAACTGTCCGCGCCGCTGCTGGAGCTCCTGCGGGAGGGGTGACGGCGCCCTGCCGCGGCGGCGCCCCGCGGGGACGGGGCGCCGTCACCGGGCGTCTCCGTCGTGCTGCGGACCGTCGGCCGTCGGTGCCGCGGCCGTCCGCACTGCGGTCGGCCGCCGCACGGTCGGCGGGCGCCCCGATACCCTGGCTGTGGGCGAGGAGAGCCCTTCGCGCGTACCGATTCCCAGGAGTGGACCATGAGCGTTGAGACCCCGGCAGGCGTCGGCAGCGTGGCGGCCCGCACCTGGCCGGACGTGCTGACGACCCTGCTGCGCGGCGAGCACCTGAGCGCGGACGACTCCGCGTGGGCGATGGACCGGATCATGCGGGGCGAGGCGTCGGACGCCCAGATCGCCGGGTTCGCGATGGCGCTGCGGGCCAAGGGCGAGACCGTCGGCGAGGTGTCCGGCATGGTGCGCGCGATGTACGGGCACGCCAACACCATCGAGGTGCCCGGCCCGAGCGTGGACATCGTGGGCACCGGCGGCGACCGGGCGCGCACCGTGAACATCTCCACCATGTCGTCGATCGTGGTGGCCGGCACCGGCGCGAAGGTGGTCAAGCACGGCAACCGGGCGGCCTCCTCCGCCAGCGGCGCCTCCGACGTGCTGGAGAAGCTCGGCGTCAACCTGGAGCTGACCCCGCAGCGGGTGGCCGAGGTGGCCGGCGAGGCGGGCATCACCTTCTGCTTCGCGGTGAAGTTCCACCCCTCCCTGCGGCACGTGGCGGCGGCCCGCCGGGAGCTGGGGGTGGCGACCACCTTCAACTTCCTCGGCCCGCTGACCAACCCGGCGCGGGTGAAGTCCCAGGCCACCGGTGTCGCGGACGCCCGCATGGCCCCGATCGTCGCCGGGGTGCTCGCCGAGCGGGGCACCTCCGCGCTGGTCTTCCGCGGCGACGACGGCCTGGACGAGCTGACCACCACCGCCACCTCCCGGGTGTGGGTGGTCCGCGACGGGTCGGTCACCGAGACGGGGTTCGACCCGCGCGACGTGGGCCTGGAACTGGTGCCGGTGGAGGCCCTGCGGGGTGCGGACGCCTCGTACAACGCGGACGTGGCGCGCCGCCTGCTGGAGGGCGAGCGGGGCCCGGTGCGGGACGCGGTGCTGCTGAACTCCGCGGCGGCCCTGACGGCCCTGGACCCGGGGAGCGGCACCCTGGAGGAGCAGATCCGGGCCGGCATGGAGCGGGCGGCGGAGTCGCTGGACTCCGGTGCGGCGCTGGCGGTCCTGGAGCGCTGGATCGCGGCCAGCAACGCCTGAACCGGCGGGGAGTGCGGCGGGGCGCCCGTCCGGCGGACGGGCGCCCCTGCCGGGCCCGGCGCGTTCCCGCTGCCGGCCCGGGCGCCCGGGCCGGCGCCTCCCGGGGGCCTAGGCGTCCAGGCCGATGGCGAACGCGGCCTCGAGGTCGTGCTGGGAGTAGGTGCGGAAGGCGATGTGGGTCTCGGTGAACTCCACGCCCTCCACCTTGCTGATCCGGCCGGGGATCACCTCGGCCAGGTCCTCGTGCCGGGCCACCCGGACCAGCGCGATCAGGTCGTAGGTGCCGGTGACCGAGTACACCTCGCTGACCCCGTCCAGGGCGGCGACGGTCTCCGCGATCTCCGGGATCCTGTCGACGCTGGTCTTGATGAGCACGATCGCGGTGATCACGACGGACTGTCTCCTCGGGTCGGGCCGGTTGCGTGTTTCAGACTATCCGCTCGCCCGGGGCGTGCCACGGCCCGGACGGGCCCCGGCCGCCCGTGCGGGTGCGCGGACGGGAGGGGCGCGCCCGCGCCGGGAGGCCCCGGTGGCACGGGGCGGTCATTTCGGGCACGGCGGGACTCGCTGTGATCCCGGCGGGCCCCAGGCCGTAGGGTTGCGGGTGAGTGCACCAGCCGAAAGAGAGGCACAGCCAGATGCCGGTTCCCCTGCCGACGGCAACCACCCGCTGGCGCTGCACCCTGTGCGGCAACCTGACCCGGTTCGACGTCACCCGCTCCACCAAGGCGGTCGAGTACGTCCACCTCGACCTGGCCGGCGAGCCGACGGTGGAGGAGCGCGAGGTCGTCAGCGAGACCGTGGAGTCCGTGCGCTGCCGCTGGTGCAACGCGGTGGACCAGGTCGAGCTGGTGGACCGGCCCGACGCACGTACGGAGACCGGGCAGGCCTGACGGGGGTCTTGCCACAATGGACGTCACCGGACAGGCCCCAGGAGGCGCCGGGCGGGACTGAGGAGCGGACGTGGTGGAGCGGACGGGTGAGCACCCGCCGGCGGACGGCGGCGCGGAGGAACCGCGGGACCGCCGTCCCGCGGCCGCGCCGTGCGACGGACCGGAATCCCGCGCGGCCGGCGCCCCGGAGGGTGCCGGCGGCCCGGAGGGCGCCGGCGGCCCCGGAGCGGCGGACTCGCCGGGCCCGCCGGACGTCCTGGAGCGGCCGCTGCCCGAGAGCGTCCGGCGCAAGGTGGTGGCCTTCTCGGCCGCCGAGCTGGGGGCCCTGCCGGCCGCGGAGCTGCCGTCCCAGCTGAGGCAGTACGCCCGCTTCGCCCCCGCGCGCCGCGCCCGGTTCGCGGCCACCGCGCTGGCCTCCTGCCTGGAGTCCGACGACGGCTTCCGCCTCCGGATGGCCGAACGGTTCCGTTCCGAGCAGCCCGAGCTGTCCGGGGCCCTGGAGGCCGGCGTGCCCCCGGCCGCGGCCGACCCGGTGGACGTGGCCGCGGCCGCGTACCTGCTGCGTCCGTCCGGCTGGGTGAAGCTCGTCGTGGCGGCGGGCGAGGAGGTGGACCGCGCGCAGGCCGAACGGGCCGGCGAGGAGACGGCCCGCGAGCTGGCCCGGCTGAAGGAGGAGCTCGCCCAGCAGCGGACCTCCGCCCGCCAGGAGGGCGAGCGGGCCCGGGTCGAGCTCGAGGCCGCCCGCAAGGAGGCGGACTCCCTCGCCCGCAAGCTGCGCAGCGCCACCAGTGACACCAAGCGCGCCCAGGCCGCCCTGCGCAAGACCGAGGCGGAGCTGGAGTCGGTGCGGGCCGCCTCGGCCGCGCAGCTCGCCGCGGCCGACAGCGAGGCCCGCCGGCTGCGGGCCCGGCTCGCCGAGACGGAGGCGGCCCTGGAGGCCGGCAGGAGGGCGGCGCGGGAGGGGCGCAGCATGGAGGACATGCGCCTGCGCCTGCTGCTGGACACCGTGCTGGACGCGGCCCGCGGTCTGCGCCGCGAACTGGCCCTGCCCCCGTCCCCGGGGCGTCCCGCCGACACCGTCGACGCGGTGGCGCCGGGATCGGTCTCGGTCAAGGACCTGGCCCACCGGGCGCTGTCCGAGGACGACCCCGCCCTCCTCGACCAGCTCCTCGCGCTTCCCCAGGCCCACTTGGTGGTCGACGGCTACAACGTCACCAAGACCGGCTATCCCACGATGCCGCTGGACAAGCAGCGGCTGAGGCTGCTCGGCGGGCTGTCCGCGCTGGCCGCCCAGAGCGGCGCCGAGATCACCTGCGTCTTCGACGGGGCGGAGCTGGCGGCCCCGGTTCTCCTGGCGCCGCCGCGTGGTGTGCGGGTGCTCTTCAGCAAGCCCGGTGAGACAGCGGACGAGTTGATCCGCCGTCTGGTGCGGGCCGAGCCGCCGGGCCGCCCGGTGGTCGTGGTCTCCACCGACCGCGAGGTCGCCGAGGGCATCGCCCGGGTCGGCGCCAGGCCCGTCGCCTCCGCTGTTCTGGTAAAGCGCCTGAACCGTGTCTGACCGCCCCAACAGTCCGTTCTCGCAGAGGAATTCCCTTTTGCCGGGGACAGTCGGGCCGGTGTGACGCGCGGCACATTTCCGTCCGTGCGGAGCGGGGTTCGGGAACCGAGAGTCGCACGTCCGTCACTGCTGGTGGAATTCGTGCAAAGAATTCCGGGAGGCGACGGTTTTTTCTGCGAGAGATTTGAACGGAGAGCGGCGCCGTCACTAAGGTCGGGGCCGAGTCTCTGCGCAGTCGACCGTCCATCCCGGACGGCAGCGGGGACTTCCGCCGAGTCCGACATCGCTCGGAGCCGGGGAACCACATCTCCGGGGTGAATCGGTGCGAGGGCTGCCCTGACGGGTGGTGACGCGTCGTAGGGCAGCTTCCGGCCCGAACCCGACAGCTCACCCGGTAGGCGGCCGGAGGAAGAAGGAGCTCGCCTTCGTGGCGTCCCACCGTCGTCCCAAGCAGCCCGGCAGAGCCCGTGTCACCGTGCTGACCGCCACCGCCGCGGCCGCCGTGGCCCTGACCGCCAACTCCGCCAGTGCGGCCCCTAAGGACTCCAAGACCGAGGTCAAGGAGCAGGTCGACAAGCTCTACGAGGAAGCGGAACACGCTACCGAGAAGTTCAACGGGGCCCGGGAGAAGCAGGACAAGCTCCAGGACCAGGTCGACGACATCCAGGACAAGGTCGCCCGCCAGCAGGCGGAACTGAACGACCTGCAGGACGAACTGGGTTCGCTGGCCAGCGCGCAGTACCGCTCGGGCGGCGTCGACCCGTCGGTCCAGCTGTTCCTCTCCTCGGACCCGGACGACTACCTCAGCAGGGCCTCCACACTCGACCAGCTGACGGCCAAGCAGGCCGGCGCGCTCGAGGAGATCAAGGAGCAGAAGCGGGCGCTGGAGCAGCAGCGCACCGAGGCGAGCTCCAAGCTCGCCGAGCTCGAGGAGACCCGCAAGGAACTGGGGGAGCAGAAGAAGGAGGTCCAGGCCAAGCTCGCCAAGGCCCAGAAGCTCCTCAACACGCTCACCGCCGAGGAGCAGGCCGCCCTCAAGAAGGAGGAGGAGCGCGCCTCCCGCGCCAGCACCTCCCGCGCCAGCCTGGGCAACGAGGGGTCCGCCACGCAGCGCGCCGCCTCGGCCTTCGCGGTGGCCCAGGGCAAGGTCGGCTCCCCGTACGTCTACGGCGCCTCCGGCCCGAGCTCCTTCGACTGCTCCGGCCTGACCTCCTGGTCCTTCGCCCAGGTCGGCGTGGCCATACCCCGGACCTCCCAGCAGCAGGCCAACATAGGCACCCGCCTGACGCAGAGCCAGCTCCAGCCGGGCGACCTGGTCTTCTTCTACAGCGACCTGCACCACGTCGGCTTCTACGCCGGCAACGGGCAGATCCTGCACGCCCCCAAGCCGGGTGCCGTGGTGCGCTACGAGTCGATCAACAACATGCCGTTCATGTTCGGCGTGCGCGTCTGACCGACCGTCGTCTTCTCCCGAGGGCCCCGCCGGTGCGACCGGCGGGGCCCTCCGCGTTCCCCGCCGCGGCGTGTTGCCGATTGCCGCGGCCGCCCGGCGCAGTGGCCCGGCGCAATGGCCCGTTCGGGGGAACGGTTTCCCCCGCGGCCGGCTGCGCCCCCGCCCCGACCTGCGGTTCCGTCAGGCAGGTCCGCGGTTGTCCACAGGGGCGCTTTGTACTCCTCGTGACGACCCGGCTACTCTCTGCCCGCGGATCCGCCGGGGTGTCCGCCCTCCCGGGCGGCAGGCGACGGTCCGCCCGGGAAGTGAGGAGGTGCGGACAGGTGGTCTCCCACCGCCCGACCGTGCGGCGAGGGCCCGGCCGTCCGGGCCGGGTCACCGGGATCTCCGCCGCCGCGGCGGCCGCAGCGGCCGTCCTGGCCCCGGCCGTCACCGCGGAGGCGGCCCCGCGCGACGAGCCGCGCGCGGTGAAGGCCCGCGTCGACAGGCTCCACGAACAGGCCGAGCGGGCCGCCGAGCGGTACAACGCGGCCAAGGAGCGCGAGGAGGGCCTGGAGGAGCGGATCGACGAGCTCCAGGACGAGGCCGCCCGGGGCCAGGAACGGCTCAACCGGCTCCGCGAGGGGCTCGGTCCCGTCGCCACGGCCCAGTACCGCTCCGGCGGCATCGATCCGGCGGTGGGCCTCGTCCTCTCCTCGGAGCCCGGCGAGTACCTCGACCGGGCCGCGACCCTGGAGCGCGTCGCCGGACGCAGGGCCGCGGAACTGCGCGAGGCGGTCGCCGCACAGCGCGAGGTGCGGCAGAAGCGCGCCGAGGCCACGACCACCCTGGACCGACTGGACGAGACCCGCGCGCAACTGGCGGCGCACCGCAGGGCGGTGCAGTCCCGGCTCGCCGCCGCCCGGCGGCTGCTCGACCGCCTCGACCCGGCCGAACGCGCCCGCCTGGGCCTGGGCCCCGGCGACGGGCGGGCCCCGCTCCCGGACCGGTACCAGGAGGGCCTGCGGACCGCGCCCGCCTCCGGCCGCGCCGCGGCCGCGGTGGCCGCCGCGCAGCGGGCCGTCGGCCTGCCGTACGTCTGGGGGGCCTCCGGCCCGAGCTCCTTCGACTGCTCGGGGCTCATGGTGTGGTCCTACCGCCAGGCGGGGGTGGCCCTGCCGCGCACCTCGCAGGGGCAGCTGAACGCCGGGAGGCGCATCCCCCTGGAGGAGGCCAGGCCGGGCGACCTGGTGCTCTACCGCGGCGACGCCTCCCACGTGGCCATGTACGTCGGCGGCGGGCAGGTGGTGCACGCGCCCCGTCCCGGCGCCGCGGTGCGCTACGACCCGGTCGACATGATGCCGGTCACGGGCGTCACCAGGGTGTGAGACCGGTCTCCGGGGCACCGGGCCCGCCCCCGCAAGGGCGCCGGCGCCTACGATCGGTCGGGTGACGGCTCGGCGTGCGGTGGTGTTCCGCCGGGCCGCGGCGACCGCCGCGGCCCTGGCCTGTGCCGTCGCGCTCCTTCTCCTGCCCGGGCCCGAGGGCCCGGCTGCGGGCGGGAGCCCGGGCGCAGGCACGGGCGCGGAGGAGCGGGCCGCGGTCCAGCGGCTGCTGGACCGGCGGGCCCGGGCCGTCCTGGACGGCGACGAGGAGGCGTTCCTGGCCGGCGTCGACCCGGCCGCGCGGGAGTTCCGGAACCTGCAGCGCAGGGAGTTCCGCAACCTGCGGCGCCTCCCCCTGGCCTCCTGGCGGTACCGGCTGGCCGGGACCGGCACCCGTCCGCTCCCGGGCTCCGGCGCTGCGCGGGGGGTCGCTGCCCGGGTGGTGCTGGAGCACCGGATCGAGGGCTTCGACACCGAGCCGGTCGCCTCCACCGAGTACTGGACGTTCACCCGCCGCGGCGGCGGCTGGGTCCTCTCCTCGGACACCGGCGGGCGCTCCGGGGGCCCGAGGGGCGCGGTCCACCTGTGGGAGCAGGGGGAGATGACGGTCGTCCGCGGGCGGCACAGCCTCGTCCTCGGACTCGGGGACCGCGACGGGACGAAGGCGTACGCGGACCTGGCCGACGCGGCGGTACCGGCCGTCACCGCCGCCTGGGGCGGGAAGTGGGCGGAGCGTGTCGTGGTCCTGGTGCCCGGCTCCCCGGAGGGGATGGCGGAACTGCTGGGCGCGGAGCCGGCCGCCTACCGGGACATGGCGGCGGTCACCACCGGGAGGCCGGGCGGCGCGCCGGGCGCGGCCGCCGACCGGGTCGTGGTCAACCCCGAGGCGTTCGGCGGGCTCGGCCCGCTGGGCCGGCGGGTCGTGACGGTGCACGAGGCCGCGCACGTCGCCACCCGCTCCGCGACCACGGACGCCACGCCGCTGTGGCTGTCGGAGGGCTTCGCCGACTGGGCCGGCTACCGCGGGACCGGTACCGCCCCCGCCCGGGCCGCCCCGGAGCTGCGCGCCGAGGTCGCGGCGGGCCGCCCCCCGGCCCGCCTGCCCGGCGACGAGGCGTTCGGAGGAGGGCGGGAGGGCCTGGCGACCGCCTACGAGGCGGCCTGGCTGGCCTGCCGGATGACCGCCGAGAAGTGGGGGGAGGACGCGCTCGTGGACCTCTACCGGGCGGTCGGCGCGGGCACCGGCCGCGCCGACCCGGTCGACGCCGCGATGCGCGAGGTCCTGGGGGTGGGCCTGGAGGAGTTCACCGAGGACTGGCGCGCCTACACGCTGGAGGAACTGTCGTGAGCGACGCACTGCCGTCCGGACGCCCCGTCCCCGGCCCTGCCGCGCGCCCCCCGCAGGAGGCAGGGAACGCGGGGGACGCGGCTGCCGCCGGGGCGCCGGAGGTGTTCACGCCGCAGGAGAGGGCGCGGGGGCGCGCACTGGCCAGGGCGCAGTGGATCCCGGTCCTGACGGCCCGCGCGGTCTCGACGGCCCTGCTCGCCGTGCTGGGCCTCACCCCGGCCGGGGCGCGGATCGTCGACGCGGCCTCCGCCCCGTTCGGCGACGCCCGGCCGGTGCGGGTGCTGTGCGGCGGGCTGGCGCTGCTGCTGCTCCTCGACCTGGCCCGGCTGCCGTTCGCGGCCCGGCTGCACGTGGTGCGCCGCGACGCCGGCCTGGACACCCGGGGCTGGGGCGGCTGGTCCGCGGACCTGCTGCGCGGCCTGGCGCTCTCCCTCCCCCTCGCCCTGGGCGCCCTCCTGGGCCTGCACGCGCTCCTGGCCGCCGCCCCGGACACCTGGTGGGCCTGGGCGGCCGCGGCGGCGGCCCTGGGCGTCACGGCCGTCTCCTGGCTCGCCCCGCTGCTGCTGGAGCCGGTCTTCAACCGCTTCACCCCCATGGAGCCCGGGCCGCTGCGCGACGCGCTCCTGGGCCTCGCCGCGGCGGACGGCGTCCGGGTGCGGGAGGTCCTGGTCGCGGACGCCTCCCGCCGCACCACGGCGCTCAACGCCTACGTCTCCGGTTTCGGCGCCACGCGCCGGATCGTGGTCTACGACACCCTGCTGGCCACCGCCCCGCCGCGCGAGGTGGAGCTGGTCGTGGCCCACGAACTGGGCCACGTCAGGCACCGGGACGTGGCGCGCGGCACCGCGCTGGCTGCCCTGGGCGCGGCGGCGGGGGTGTGCGCCCTGGCGGCCGCGCTGCGTCCGGGACCGCTGCTGTCGGCGGCGGGCGCCGACGGTCTCGCGGACCCGCGCTCGACGGCACTGCTGCTCCTGGCCGTCGCGGTGGGCGGCGCGCTCGCCGGGCCCTTCGGCCGCGCGGCCGGCCGCCGCGCCGAGGCGCGCGCCGACCGCCACGCGCTCGGGCTCACCGGTGACGCGGCGGGGTTCGTGGCGATGCAGCGGCGGCTGTCGGTGGCCAACGTCTCCGACGTCGACCCGCCCCGGCTGCTGCACCTGCTCTTCGGCACCCATCCCAGCGCGGTCCGGCGCATCGCCGCGGCGATGCGTGGGGACAGCCGCCCGTGCTGCCCGCCGGCGCGGGCGCGCGGCGGCGGAGCGCCCGCCGCCGGTACCGCGGGCGGCGGCGCGGGGGATGCCGGCGCGGGGGACGGCCGGTGACCGGGTGATCAGCCCGGGAGCGTCCCGGCGGGCGTCACAGCGGGCCTCCCGGCGGGTGTCACGGTGGAGCGCCACAGGCCGCGGCAGGCGGCCAGCGACGCGGCGACCAGCAGCCCGTTGCGCACCACCATCAGCGTGATGCCGGTCGCGTCGCTGGCGACGACGTGGGCGAACCCGAGGGGGAACTCCAGGAGCGTCACCGCCGTGGCGGCCAGCACCAGGGCGGCCGGGAGCCGCTGCGAGGTGCTGCGCACCGTCAGGCACACCGCGCCCAGCCCCACCAGCCAGATCATGTACTGCGGGCTGATCACCCGGCTGGTGGTGGTGAACAGCAGCACGGCGGTGAACGCCGCGTCGAAGGGCGTCGCGGCACCGAACTCCCGGGCCCGCAGCCGCCACACCAGCAGCCAGCCGAACGCCGCCGCGGTGAGGCCGAGGGCCGCGGCGCTGACCGCCTCCACGTACGGGCCGAGGAACTCCACCGAGCCGTAGTTGAGCAGCACCTGGCCCTCCCAGCCGAAGTGCCGGGCGACGTGGAACACCAGCGCCCCCAGCGACTCCACCTCGGTGCCGCGGTCCCTCTGGAAGGTGAGGAACGCGAAGGCCCCGGGCATCGCCCCGGCGAACAGGACGGCCAGCGCCGCGGCGGTCACCGCGGCCGAGGCCCAGGAGGCGCGGGTGCGGCGGCCGCGCTCCGTGCCGAGGAGCAGCAGGGCGGGCCAGACCTTGAGCATCGCCCCGAACCCCGCGAGCGCCCCCGACAGCCTCGGCGACCGGGCGGCGGCCAGCAGCGAGGCCACCGCCACCGCCGTCACCATCAGGTCGTAGCGGGAGAGGGCGGTGGGGCCGAGCAGCGCCACGCCCGCGATCCACGCCCAGGCCCCGGCGCCCGAGCGGCCCGGACGGCGCCCGGCCCGCAGGAGCAGCGCGAACGCCGCCGCGTCGGCGGCCAGGGCGAGGACGAAGAACGCCGTGGCGTACTCCAGAAAAGGCAGCAGCGCCGGGGAGAGCACGGCCAGCGCCGCGGCCGGCGGGTACTGCCAGGTGACGTCGTCCAGCGGGAAGGTGCCGGTGCGCAGCACCTCGTACCAGCCGCGGTAGATGACCGACACGTCGCTGGTGACGTCCGGGCCGGGGACCCGCACCAGGCCGAGCACCGTCGCCAGCAGCAGCGCCCGGGTGGCGGCCCAGGCCAGCACCGGGAGGGCCGCAGGGACGGCGCGGGGCGTTCCAGGGCCGGGCGGCCGGGCCCAGGACGGTCCCGGGCGGCCGTTCCCGGGCCGGGCGTCCTTCCCGGCGCGGGGGAACGCCCCGGTCTCCGTGCGGGCCGCCGGGCCCGCCGCTCGCTCCGCTGTGCCGCCGCTCACCGTGTCCACCTCGTCCGTCGCCGTCCGCCCGCACCGCCGGGCCGTGCCCCGGTGCGCGATGCCGTGCCGTCCCGGCCGTGCCGCCCCGGACGGAGCCGGTGCGGCGGCGCCGGGGGCACCGGGTACTGTCGGCCGGGATGGACAGGACCTTGATCGTCACCAACGACTTCCCGCCCCGCCCCGGCGGCATTCAGGCGTTCGTGCACAGCATGGCACTGCGCCTCGATCCCGACCGGGTGGTCGTCTACGCCTCCACCTGGAAGCACGACGAGGAGGGTGCGGCCGCCGTCGCCGAGTTCGACGCCGAGCAGCCCTTCCCCGTCGTGCGGGACCGTACCACCGTGCTGCTGCCCACCCCGGGGGCCACCCGCCGCGCGGCCGCGCTGGTGCGCGAGCACGGCTGCACCTCCGTGTGGTTCGGGGCGGCCGCCCCGCTGGGGCTGATGGCCCCCGCGCTGCGGAGGGCCGGCGCCCGCCGCCTGGTGGCCACCACGCACGGCCACGAGGCGGGATGGGCGCAGCTGCCCGTCGCCCGGCAGTTGCTGCGCCGCATCGGGGAGGGCACCGACGTCCTCACCTTCCTCGGCGAGTACACCCGCTCCCGGATCGCCCCGGCGCTGACCCCGGCCGCCGCCCGGCGCATGGTGCAGCTGCCCCCGGGCGTCGACGAGAAGACCTTCCACCCGGCCTCCGGGGGCGACGCGGTGCGGGCCCGGCTGGGCCTGGCGGACCGCCCGGTGGTGGTGTGCGTGTCGCGCCTGGTGCCGCGCAAGGGCCAGGACACCCTGGTGCGCGCCATGCCGGAGATCCTCGCCCGGGTGCCGGACGCGGTCCTGCTGGTGGTCGGCGGCGGCCCGTACCGGGCGGAGCTGGAGAAGCTGGCGGAGCGGACCGGCGTCGCCTCCTCGGTGCGCTTCACCGGACCGGTGCCGTGGGAGGAGCTGCCCGCGCACTACGGGGCCGGGGACGTGTTCGCCATGCCGTGCCGCACCCGGCGCGGCGGGCTGGACGTGGAGGGCCTGGGCATCGTCTACCTGGAGGCGTCGGCCACCGGCCTGCCCGTGGTCGCCGGGGACTCCGGCGGCGCCCCCGACGCGGTGCTGGACGGCGAGACGGGCTACGTGGTGCCCGGCGGCTCCCCCGGGGCCGTCGCGGAGCGCGTCACGGCCCTGCTGGAGGACCCGGAGCTGCGCCGGGCCATGGGGGAGCGGGGCCGGCGCTGGGTGGAGGACGCGTGGCGCTGGGACGCCCTGGCCGACCGACTCAAGGAGCTGCTGCACCACGAGTGACCCACCGGTGACCGGGGCCGGACACGACGGAGGAGGGGCGCCGCACCGCGGCGCCCCTCCTCCGTCGTGTCCTTGCGTGTCCGTGCGGCCGTCCGCCGGGCCGGCGGACGGTCAGCGGTGGTAGATCGCCTCGACCTCGTCCGCGTAGTCCTTGAGCACCATGTTGCGCTTGAGCTTCAGCGACGGGGTGACGTGGCCGGACTCCTCGGTGAAGGAGGCCGCCAGGATGCGGAACTTCTTGACCGCCTCGGCGTGCGAGACCGCGGCGTTGCCGTCGTCGACCGCCTTCTGGATCTCGGCGCGCAGCTCGGGGTCGTCGCGCAGCTCGGCCGGGGTGGCCCCGGCGGGCTTGCCGTTGGCCTCCAGCCAGCGCGGCAGGAACTCCTCGTCGAGGGTGATCAGGGCGCCGACGAACGGCTTGGCGTCGCCGACGACCATGCACTCGGCGACCAGCGGGTGGGCCCGGATGCGGTCCTCGATCACGGCCGGGGCGACGTTCTTGCCGCCCGCGGTGACGATGATCTCCTTCTTGCGGCCGGTGATCGTCAGGTAGCCGTCCTCGTCGAGGGTCCCTATGTCGCCGGTGTGGTACCAGCCGTCCTCGAGCGCCTCGGCGGTGGCCGCCGGGTTGTTCCAGTACCCGGTGAACAGGTTCTCGCCGTGCAGCAGGATCTCGCCGTCGTCGGCGATGCGGATCTTGGAACCGGGGAGCGGCTGTCCCACCGTGCCGATCTTGGGGCGGTCCCAGGGGTTGAACGCGGTGGCGGCGCAGGACTCGGTGAGCCCGTAGCCCTCCAGGACGACCAGGCCGATGCCGCGGTAGAAGTGGCCCAGGCGCTCGCCCAGCGGGGCGCCGCCGGAGATGGCGTGCCTGGCCCGGCCGCCCAGGACCGAGCGCAGCTTGCCGTAGACCAGCTTGTCGAACAGCTTGTACTTCAGCTTCAGGCCGAACCCCGGGCCGCCGGGGGTGTCCAGGGCGCGGCTGTAGGCGATGGCGGTGTCGGCCGCCCGGTCGAAGATCTTCCCCTTGCCGCCGGCCTGGGCCTGCGCCCGGGCGGAGTTGTAGACCTTCTCGAAGACGCGCGGCACGCCCAGCACCATGGTGGGGCGGAAGCTCGCGAGTTCGTCCGTGAGGTTCTTGATGTCGCTGACGTGGCCCAGCCTGATCGGCGCCATCATCGCGGCGACCTCGACCAGCCGGCCCAGCACGTGGGCCAGCGGGAGGAACAGCAGCACCGAGCACTCGCCGGTGCGGAACAGCGGCTCGAGCCGCTCCACGACGTTGCCGCACTCGGCGAAGAACGACCGGTGGGTCAGCACGCAGCCCTTGGGCCGGCCGGTGGTGCCCGAGGTGTAGACGATGCTCGCGGGGGAGTCGGCGTCCGCGACGGCGCTGCGCGTGTCGACCTCGGCGTCGGGGACGCCGGCGCCGGCCGAGACCAGGGCGTCGACGCCCCCCGCCTCGATCTGCCACACGTGCGCCAGCTGCGGCAGCCGCTCGCGCACCGACTCCACGATCCCCTCGTGCACGGCGGTCTCCACGAAGGCGGCCACGGCACCGGAGTCGCTGACGATCCATTCGACCTGCTCGGCGGAGGAGGTCTCGTAGATCGGCACGGTGACCGCGCCCGCGGTCCAGATCGCGAAGTCCAGCAGCGTCCACTCGTAGCGGGTGCGCGACATCAGGACGACCCGGTCGCCCGCCCGGACGCCGGAGGCGATCAGGCCCTTGGCGGCGGCGCGCACCTCGTCGAGGAAGGCGGAGGCGGTGACGTCCTGCCAGGCGCCGTCGACCTTGCGGGCGACCACCGGCACGTCGGGATGCTGAGCGGCGTTGCGGCGGACGAGGTCCGTCAGATTGCCGTCCGCGGGGACCTCGTACAGGGCCGGAAGGCTGAACTCGCGCAAAACTGCTGCTCCTCATCGGCGCCGGCGGCATTGTCGGCAGTGCGTGCTGCGTCGGCAGGGGGTCTGCTCGGCGGCAGTCCGTGAACAACGGAACGACATGGACCGCAGGGACGTTACCGATCAGTACAACGTTCGGGTAAGGGGGGTGCCCCCAGATGTTCCACGGGTCACACACGACCGGTCGTCCCTGCTCACTGTGCGTCCGCCGGGGACCGCGCACCGTGCCGGAACCCCCGGCCGCGCACCGTGCAGGAATCCCGGACCGCACAGGGCACAGTACGCCAAGCTCCTGGTGGGCCGCGCGCGACGGCTCGTAGGGTGGCGGCATGCGGGTCCACGTAGTCAGCGACGTCCACGGAAGCCATGAAGCCCTCGCCAGGGCGGGGGAGGGGGCCGACGCCCTGGTCTGCCTCGGCGACCTCGTCCTCTTCCTGGACTACGCCGACCACTCCCGCGGGATCTTCGCCGACCTCTTCGGCGCCGGGAACGCGAGCCGCTACGTGGAGCTGCGCACCGCCCGCCGCTTCGAGGAGGCCCACGAGCTCTCCGCCCGCCTGTGGGCCGGGATCGACCGGGGCGCGGCGGTCGAGGAGGCCGTGCGCCGGCAGTACGCCGAGCTGTTCGCGGCCTTCCCCGCCCCCACCTACGCCACCTACGGAAACGTGGACGTCCCCCGGCTGTGGCCGGAGTTCGCCCGCCCCGGCACCACCGTCCTGGACGGGCAGACCGTCGAACTGGGCGGCCTGCGCTTCGGGTTCGTCGGCGGCGGGCTGCGCACCCCCATGCGCACCCCCTACGAGGTCTCCGACGAGGAGTACGCGGCCAAGGTCGAGGCGCTCGGCGAGGTCGACGTGCTGTGCTCCCACATCCCGCCGGCCCTGCCCGAACTCACCTACGACGTCGTCGCCCGCCGCTTCGAGCGCGGCAGCACCGCCCTGCTGGAGGCGATCCGCGCCACCCGCCCGAAGTACGCGCTCTTCGGGCACGTCCACCAGCCCCTGGAGCGGCGGATGCGCATCGGCACCACCGAGTGCGTGAACGTGGGTCACTTCCGTGCGACGGGCACCCCTTGGGTGCTGGAGTTCTGAACCGGCGCGATAGCCTGCACCGGCAGGTATTCGGACGAGTTCGGACGAGACGAAGCCCCCGAGGAGCCACCGCGATGGCGGAACACACCAGGTCGAGCATCACGATCGAGGCGAGCCCGGCCGAGGTCATGGCTGTCATCTCCGACTTCGCCAGGTACCCGGAGTGGACCGGCGAGGTGAAGCAGGCCGAGATCCTCTCGAAGGACGCCGCGGGCCGCGCCGAGCAGGTCCGCCTCGTCCTGGACGCCGGCGCCATCAAGGACGACCACACCCTCGCCTACACCTGGATCGGCGACCACGAGGTCCGCTGGTCGCTGGTGAAGTCCCAGATGCTGCGGGCCCTGGACGGCGCCTACGTCCTCGCCCCGCTCGACGGCGGCACCCGCACCGAGGTGACCTACAGCCTCACCGTCGACGTCAAGATCCCGATGCTGGGCATGATCAAGCGCAAGGCCGAGAAGGTCATCATCGACCGGGCCCTGTCCGGGCTGAAGAAGCGGGTCGAGAGCTGACCGCCGCCGCTCCCGGGGGACGCCCGGCCCGGACCGTCCTGGTCACCGGGACCGGCGGGGCCGGCCGCACCACCGTCGCCGCGGCCACCGCGCTGGCCGCGGCCCGGGGCGGCGCGCGCACCCTGCTCGTCGCCACCGACCGCGGACCGGCGGCACACCGCGCCCTGGCCGGCGTGCCGGACGGCCCACCCGGCGGGGACGGCCCGCCCGGCGGGGACGGCCCGCCCGGCGGGGACGGCCCGCACGCCCCCGGTGCCCCGGAGGGGCCGCACGCCCCGGACTGCCTGTCACCTTCCGTCGCCGTCCCCGGGGTTCCCGGCCTGTGGGCGGCCCGCACCGACCCCGGCGGGCACTTCCGCGGCCGGGCGGCGGACCTCCAGCGCGCCGCGGAGCCCCTCCTGGCCCTCCTGGGCGCGGGGCCGCTGGACCCCGAGGAACTCACCGAACTCCCCGGCGCCGAGCAGCTCGCCCTGCTGGGCGCCCTGCGCGGGTCCGCGTTGTCCGGGTCCGCGCTGCCCGGGTCCGCAGGGGGTGCCGGGGAGCCGTCCGGCTGGGACACCGTCGTCGTCGACTGCCCGCCCGTGCACCAGGCGCTGGCCGCGCTCGCCCTGCCCGAGCAGTTCGACCGCTACCTGAACCGGCTGCTGCCCGCCGAGCGGCAGGCCGCCCGCGCCCTGCACCCGCTGCTCGCCGGCCTCGTCGGCGTCCCCTCCCCGCCGCAGGCCCTGTACGCCGCCGCGGAGCGGGCGCGCTCGGCCCTGGCGGGGACGCTGGCCGTCGTCCGCTCCCCGGCGACCACCGTGCGACTGGTCGTCGAACCGGGCCCGGGGGCCGCCGACGAACTGCGCCTGGCGCGCGCCGGCCTCGCCCTGTTCGGCCACCGCCTCGAGTCCGTGACCGCCAACCGCCTGCTGCCCGCCGCCTCCCCGGACCCGTGGCTGGCCGCCCTCGCCGACCGGCAGCGCGAGCACCTGGAGGAACTGCGCGGGGCCTGTGCGGAGACCGGCGCCGGGATCGGCGGGGTGCCGCACCTGGGCCGCGTCCCCCGGGACGCGGACGACCTCGCGCTCCTGGGCGTCGCCCCGCCGGAACCGGCCGGCGCCGTTCCCGGGGAGGGGCGCGCCGACCCGTGGACGGTCGAGGACCGCCTAGCCGGGGACGGCGTCATGGTCTGGAGGCTGCCCCTGCCCGGCGCGCGGCGGTCCGACCTGGACCTGGTGCGGCGTGAGGACGAGCTCGTCGTCGACGTCGGCCCGTTCCGGCGGATCCTGCCGCTGCCGGCCGCCCTGCGCCGCTGCACCGTCGAGGGCGCCTCCCTGCGGGACGGGGAGCTGTGCGTCCGGTTCGCCCCCGACCCCGGCCTGTGGCCGCGCCGCACCTGAGCCCCGGCCCCGCCCCTTCCGGACCCCGCCTCCGCCCCCGCCCCTGCGCCGCCCCGGGCCGGCCCCGGCGCCCCGGTTCCGGTGGAGGGGCCGCGCGGGCCGGCCGGCGCCTGCCCCGTACCGCTGAACGACCGGTGCCGTTCCGGTAACGTCGGAGAGGCCCCCTTCCGCCGCCCCTGGAGTCCACCATGAGCGAAGCCCCGGAGCCCCGCGACGAGCCCTTCGCCGGTCCGCGGCACCCCGAGCCCGAGACCGACTCCGACGCCTGGGCGACGGCCTGCGCCGAGGACCTGGCCCGGGAGAAGGCCCGCCGGGCGGGCCCCGGCTCCGGGACGGGCAGCGCGGCGGAGGAACTGCGCAGGCTGGCGGAGGCGGTGGCGGGCAAGCTCGGCGAGCTGGGCGGCCCGGCCTTCGGCGCCGCCGCGCAGAGCGCCGCGCAGAACCTGATCGGCCAGGTGAAGTCGGCGGTCGGGCCCGTCCGGGAGCGGAACCCGGACGTCTTCGAGCACCTCGCCGCCGCGGGCTCCGAACTGCTCTCCGCCTACCGTGCGGCCGTCCAGCGGCAGGAGTACCGCTGGACGGCGGGCGGCACCGCGGGCACCGCGGAAAGCGACGCAGGGAACGGCCGGCCGGAGGGGAGCGGCGGGAGCCGCGGCGAGCACATCGATCTCGACTGACTTCGGCGCGGGAAACCCCGCCCGGCCCGGTACGGTGGCTGCACAGCGGGGAACGACCGAATGACTGAGGGACATATGGGACTCACCATCGGTGTCGACATCGGTGGCACCAAGATCGCGGCCGGCGTCGTCGACGAAGAGGGCCGGATTCTCGAGACGAGCACGGTGCCGACTCCGCCGACCCCGGAGGGGGTCGTCGACGCCATCGCGGAGGCGGTGCGCGCGGTCAGCGCCGGCCACGCGGTCGAGGCCGTCGGCGTCGGCGCGGCGGGCTACGTCGACGACAAGCGCGCCACCGTGCTGTTCGCCCCCAACATCGACTGGCGCAACGAGGCCCTGAAGGACAAGGTCGAGCAGCGCGTCGGGCTCCCCGTGGTCGTCGAGAACGACGCCAACGCCGCAGCCTGGGGCGAGTACCGCTTCGGCGCGGGCGTGGGCCACGACGACGTCGTCTGCATCACCCTCGGCACCGGGCTCGGCGGCGGCATCATCATCGGCGGCAGGCTGCACCGCGGCCGGTTCGGCGTGGCCGGGGAGTTCGGCCACATCCGGGTCGTCCCGGACGGCCTGCTGTGCGGCTGCGGCAGCCAGGGCTGCTGGGAGCAGTACGCCTCCGGCCGGGCGCTCGTGCGCTACGCCCGGCAGCGCGCGGCGGCGACCCCGGAGAACGCGGAGCGGCTGCTCTCCCTCGGGGACGGCACCCCCGAGGGCATCGAGGGCAAGCACGTGAGCCAGGCGGCCCGCGAGGGCGACCCGGTGGCCGTCGACTCCTTCCGGGAGCTGGCCCGCTGGGCCGGCGCGGGCCTGGCCGACCTGGCCTCGCTCTTCGACCCCTCGGCGTTCATCGTCGGCGGCGGCGTCTCGGACGAGGGCGAACTCGTCCTCGGGCCGATCCGCAAGTCGTTCCGCCGCTGGCTGGTGGGAGGCCGCTACCGGCCGCACGCCCAGGTGCTCGTCGCACAGTTGGGCGGCAGGGCCGGCCTGGTCGGCGCCGCCGACCTGGCCCGCCAGGGCTGACGGACGAGGACGGCGCGCCCGTGGCACCCGACCGGACCGGCGGCCGACCGCACCCCGGTGCCGGCACGGCCGGTCCGGCCGGCACGGCCCGGGCCGCCGTCCCCCCGTCCCCGTTCCCGCTCCCGCCGTCGGGCACCGAACCCGACGGCACCGCGGTCGTCCGCGTCCTCGGCTACAACATCCGCTCCATGCGCGACGACACCGCGGCCCTGGCCCGGGTGATCCGGGCCTGCGCGCCCGACCTGGTCTGCGTCCAGGAGGCCCCGCGGTTCTTCCGCTGGCGCAAGCACGCGGCCCGGCTGGCCCGGGAGTCGGGGCTGGTCGTGGTCACCGGGGGAGCGACCGCCGCGGGCCCGCTGCTGCTGTCCTCGCTGCGCGTGCACGTCGAGAGCACCGAGGACGTCCTGCTGCCCCGCACGCCGGGCCTGCACCAGCGCGGTCTGGCCACCGCGGTGGTGCGCGTCGGGGGAGCCCGGCTCGCCGTGGCCTCCTGCCACCTGAGCCTGAGCGCCCCCGAGCGCCTCCGCCAGGCGGAGGCGCTGCTCGCCCACTCGGCGGCCACCGGGGTCCCGCACACCGTCGTTGCGGGCGACATCAACGAGCGGCCCGGCGGGCGCAGTTGGCGCCGACTCGCCGGGGAGCTCCAGGACGCGTACGCGGTCCGGCCGTGGGGCGGCGAGTACACCTCCACCGCTCGCAACCCCCACCAGCGCATCGACGGGGTGTTCGCCGGCCCGGGTATCGAGGTCCTCGGGTGCGGGGTCCCGGTGGGCCTGCCCGGCGTCACCGGGGCCGACCTCGAGGCCGCCAGCGACCACCGTCCCGTGCTCGCCGCCCTGCGCGTCCCGCCTTTCCCCCGCTGACCGCGGGGAGAGGGGGGCGGGGCCGGTGCGGGCCCGTACCGGCCGTACGGGCCCGCAGCGGCCTTCAGACGACGGCGCCGCCGCCCGGGTCGGGGTGGTCGTCGTCGTCCCGGTCCTGCATCCGCGCGACCAGGGTGCCGAAACCGCCCAGGAAGCCGCCGACGCCCAGGAGCGTCGCCCACCAGGTGAGCGGCTGGCGGAGGACCACGAAGGCCAGCAGGAGCAGCGGGCCGCCGAGCGCGCCGAGCCAGGCGAACTTCGTGGTGGTGTCGGCCTGAGGCAGCGGCGGGGGCTCCGGCGGGACGAAGTGCCCCTCGTCGTCGTCCTCCCCGGCGGCCTCCCAGTCGCGAGGGCCCGGGGACCGGCCGCTCTGCGCGCCGACCGCGATGCTGCGGGCGGCGTCCGTCCAGCGGCCGTCGAGCAGTCCGACCGCCCCGCCGCCGTCCTTCTTCCCGCCGTCCCCGGCGGGCCCGTTCCCGTCCGGCCCGCCGGTGTCCGGCCCGTTCCCGTCCGGTCCGCCGTCGGCGGCCTCCTGCGGTGACTGCCCGATGTCCTCGGCGTCCGGCCACGGGTGCGCCCCCGGCTCCGGCGCCGCGTCGAAGGACTTCACCAGCGCGTTCCACGCGGCGTCCTCGTCGAGCGGCGGCCGGGCCTCCCCGGAGCCCGCCTTCCCGTGTCCGGTGTCCCCGGGGCCCGCCTTCCCGTGGCCGGCGTCCTCCGGCCGGGCGTCCTCCGACGGGGTGTCCTCCGGCCGGGCGTCCTCGCTCCGGTCCGGCTCCCCGGTCACCGGTTCCTCCCGCTCCGGGTCATGCTCCGCCACTCGTGACCCCGTCCTTGCCCGCGCCCGGCGCCAGCCGCCGGACGAACTCCCAACTGCGGTCGAGGATCAGACCGGCGTCGTGGTCCAGGGTGGCCACGTGGTGGCTGCGCTCCAGCACGACCTCGGTGAGGTCGGCCGACGAGACCCGGGCCATGACGAGGTCGGAGTTGGACGGGTCGACCACGTGGTCGACCGCACTGCGCATCAACAGCACCGGCTGGGTGACCTGCGGCAGCGCGTCCCGGACGATCCGCCAGAACTGCGCGAGCGAGTGGGCCGCGTGCAGCGGGGTCCGGTCGTAGCCGACCTCCCGCTCGCCCTCCTTGGCGATGTCGCCGATCAGCCCGGCAACCGACGGCACCAGGTGGCGCAGGACCGGCAGCGCCTTGAGCAGGTGGCTGTCCGCCTTGACCGAGGGGTTCACCAGGCAGACGCCGTCGACGTCGTCGCCGTGCCGGGCGGCCAGGTACAGGGAGAGCGCGCCGCCCATCGACATGCCGCACACGAACACCCGGGTGCAGGTGCGGCGCAGCTCGCGCAGCGCCCGGTCCACCTCGGCGTACCAGTCCTGCCAGCCGGTGACCTGCATGTCCTTCCAGTGCGTGCCGTGCCCGGGGAGCAGGGGGAGGGAGACGGTCAGGCCGCGCTCGGCGAAGTGGTCGGCCCACGGCCGCATGGACTGGGGGGTACCGGTGAAACCGTGGACCAGCAGTACGCCGACCTCGCCCCCCGCGTGGTGGAACGGCTCGGCTCCGGGCATGAGCGGCACTCGTCGGCTCCTCTTCACTCGGACGGTAACTGAACAGTACGCGTAGACTTCCCTGCTCGGTAAGTCCTGACGGCGGCGCCGCCGCACGCACACCGCGGGCCGATCCCCGGCTAGGGTCTATGCCGTCAGACACAGGAGGTCCTCGGTTGTTCTACGGCGCGATGAAGCTGTCACTCGGCTCGCTTCTCAAGGTCACCTTCCGTCCGTGGGTGGAGGGGCTGGAGAACATCCCCAAGGAAGGGCCCGCCATCCTGGCGAGCAACCACCTCTCCTTCTCCGACTCCTTCTTCTTCCCGGCGATGCTCGACCGCAAGGTCACCTTCATCGCCAAGGCGGAGTACTTCACCTCCCCCGGGATCAAGGGGAAGTTGACGGCGGCCTTCTTCAAGGGCGTCGGCCAGCTCCCGGTCGACCGCTCCGGCGGCAGGGGCGCCGGCGACGCGGCGGTCCGCAGCGGCATCGAGGTGCTGGAGCGGGGCGAGCTGTTCGGCATCTACCCCGAGGGCACCCGTTCGCCCGACGGGCGGCTCTACCGGGGCAAGCCCGGCGGCCTGGCGCGGATCGCGCTGGCCACCGGCGCGCCGGTCATCCCGGTCGCCATGATCGACACCGAGAAGATCCAGCCGCCCGGCAAGCTCCTGCCGAAGCTGATGCGGCCCGGCATCCGCATCGGCAAGCCGCTGGACTTCAGCCGCTACCAGGGCATGGAGAACGACCGGTTCATCCTGCGCTCGGTGACGGACGAGGTGATGTACGAGATCATGAAGCTGTCCGGCCAGGAGTACGTCGACATCTACGCCACCGCGGCCAAGCGGCAGATGGCCGAGGCCGCCAAGGCCGAGGCCGCCAGGGCCAAGGCGGAGGCCAGGGCGAAGGCCGGCGGGGAGGCGGGAACGCCGGACGAGAAGGACGGGCGTCCCGGGGGCTGAGACCCGGGGCCCGCAGGGGGCCGAGGAGGGGGGACAGTGGCTTCGCGCATAGTGCGGCGGGTACTGGGCGCAGGGGGCGGGAGCCCGGGGATGTCGATCGAGCAGCCGCTGTGGCGCGCCCTGATCGCTTTCCGGCTGCTCGCGCTCGCCTACGCGGTCTTCCGCTACGCGGTGGCCTACGAGGAGTACGAGCACCCGATCGGGGGCTGGGCCTACATCGCGGTCCTGACCGCCTGGACGCTGGCGACTTTGGACCGCGTGGCGTCCTCCGAGCGCTGCACCCGGCCCTTCCTGGTCGCGGACCTGTCGCTCGCGCTCTCCGGGATCCTGCTCACCTCCGTGCTGGACAGCCAGGACCGGATCGCCGCCGGCCAGGCGACGCTCCCCACGATCTGGGCGGCCGGCTCCGTGCTCGCCTACGCGATCAAGGGCGGGTGGCGTTGGGGGGCGGCCGCCTCGGTGCTGGTCGGCGTCTGCAACGTCGTCGAGCGCGGCGACGTGACCGAGCGGAACCTGCACAACATCATCCTGCTGTTCGTCGCCAGCGCCGCCGTCGGCTACATGATCGAACTGGCCCGGGCCAGCGAGCGCACCCTGGCCAGGGCCCTGCAGATCGAGGCGGCCACCCGCGAGCGGGAGCGGCTGGCCCGGGACATCCACGACAGCGTGCTGCAGGTGCTGGCGATGGTGCAGCGGCGCGGCAACGAGATCGGCGGCGAGGCGGCGGAGCTGGGCCGCATGGCGGGGGAGCAGGAGGCGGCGCTGCGCACCCTGGTCACCGCCGGTCCGGCGCCGGCCGCACCGGCCGTGCCGCCCGGACGGACCCCCGCCCCGGCCTCCTCGGCACGCCGGAGCACCGGCGGCGGGAGCACCGGCGGCGGGAGCACCGGCGGGGAGAGCACCGGCGGCGGGAGCACCGGCGGGGAGAGCACCGGCGGCGGGAGCACCGGCGGGGAGAGCACCGGCAGTGGGAGCACCGGCGGCGCCGGTGGCGGGGAGCAGGACCTGCGCGCCCTGCTGGGGCCGCTGGCGGGGGCGAAGGTGTCGCTGGCCGGCCCGGTCGCCCCGGTGATGCTGGACGCGCACGCGGCCCGCGAGGTCGCGGCCGCGGTCGGCGCGGCCCTGGACAACGTCCGCCGGCACGCGGGGGAGCGGGCGAGCGCCTGGATCCTCGTGGAGGAGGAGGCGGACGAGGTGCTGGTGAGCGTGCGCGACGACGGGCCGGGGTTCCCCGAGGGGAGGCTGGCGGCGGCGGAGGCCGAGGGACGGCTGGGCGTCGCCCAGTCCATCCGCGGCCGGCTCCGGGACCTGGGCGGCAGCGCCGAGTTCTTCTCCGTGCCCGGCCAGGGCGCGGAGGTCGAGATGCGCGTCCCGCGCCGTGCGCGGGGCGGGGGACCGGGAACGGGACACGGCGCCCCGCGGGGGCGGACGCCGGACGGACGAGGAGCGACACGATGACGGGGCCGGACTCGAGCACGGCGCGGGAAGCCGCGGCGCCGGCGGGGGCGGTACGGGTGATGGTGGTCGACGACCACCCCATGTGGCGGGACGCGGTCGCCCGGGACCTCGACGAGGCCGGCTACGAGGTGGTGGCCACGGCCGGGGACGGGCCGGAGGCGGTGCGCCGGGCCCGTGCCGTCCGGCCGCACGTCCTCGTCCTGGACCTCAACCTGCCGGGCATGCCCGGCGTGCAGGTCTGCCGGGAACTCGTCGGGCAGGACTCCTCGCCGCGGGTCCTCGTGCTGTCCGCCAGCGGCGAGCACGAGGACGTGCTGGAGGCGGTCAAGTCCGGTGCCACCGGCTACCTGCTGAAGTCGGCCGGGCGCGACGAACTGGTGGAAGCGGTGCGGCGCACCGCCGCCGGCGACCCGGTCTTCACCCCCGGCCTGGCCGGCCTGGTCCTGGGCGAGTACCGGCGGCTGGCCGCCGACCCCGCCCCGGGCAGGCCCGACGACCCGGCCGCGCCGCGCCTGACCGACCGGGAGACCGAGGTCCTGCGCCTGGTCGCCAAGGGCCTGAGCTACAAGCAGATCGCCGAGCGCCTGGTCATCTCCCACCGCACGGTGCAGAACCACGTCCAGAACACCCTGGGCAAGCTCCAGCTGCACAACCGGGTGGAACTGGTCCGCTACGCCATCGAGCGCGGCCTGGACGGGGACTGACGCGCCGTCCGGCCCGGGCGCCGGGCCGGGATGCCGGGCCCGGCGCCCGGGCCGTCACCGGCCCCGGGTCACACTGCCGCCAGTTGCGCCACCAGTTCCGCGACGAGGGTCACCCCGTTGACCGTCAGGACCGACTCGGGGTGGAACTGCACCCCGGCGAAACCCGGGCCGCGCAGCGCGTGCACGTCCCCCGTCGCCGGGTCCCGGCACACCTCCACGCGGTGCATCGCCAGCTCCTCCACGACCTCCTCGCGGCACCGCGCGGTGTAGGTGTTGTAGAAGCCGACGGTCTCGGGGCGGCCGAAGAAGTCGATCCGCTCCTGCGCGCCCTGGAACGGGACGTCCTTGCGCACGATGTCCAGCCCCAGCTCGGCGGAGATCAGCTCGTGCCCCAGGCACACGCCGAGGAGCCCGTGGCGGTGCCCGCCGACCAGTTCGGCGGCCAGCGCGCGCAGCAGGCGCATCTTCGGGTCGGCGGTGTCCGCCGGGTTGCCGGGGCCGGGGCCCAGCACCACCGGCCCGGTGTGCTCCAGCGCGGCCTCCCGGAGCCCCGGCTCGTCGAAGCGGCGGACCGTCACCTCCAGGCCGGTGGAGCGCAGCAGGTGGGCCAGCATCGCGGTGAAGGTGTCCTCGCCGTCCACGATCAGCGCGTGGCCGCGCCCGTCGGTGTCCGGGGCCGCCACCGGTGCCGGGCGGTCCTGCATCCGCAGCCAGAACGGGGCCAGGTTCGCCCGCCGGGCGTCCAGCGCGGCCCGGACCCGGATGTCGTCGGCCAGGCCCGGCGTCCCGGGGCGGGCGGGGCCTCCCGGTGCCGGGCGCACCCCCAGCGCCGTCAGCACCCCCGCGGCCTTGGCGTGCGTCTCGGCGACCTCCGAGGCCGGGTCGGAGCGGCGCACCAGGGTGGCGCCGACCCCCACCCGGAGCGCGCCGTCCGGGGCGATGTCCGCGGTGCGGATCAGGATGGGGGAGTCCAGGGTCTGGGCCCCGCCCGCGTCCCGTCCGATCAGCGCCAGCGCCCCCGAGTAGTAGCCGCGGCCCCCGGGCTCGTGGCGCTCGATCACCCGGCAGGCGTTCTGGACCGGCGAGCCGGTGACGGTCGCGGCGAACATCGTCTCCCGCAGCACCTCGCGCACGTCCAGGGTGCTGCGCCCGCGCAGCTCGTACTCGGTGTGCGCGAGGTGGGACATCTCCTTCAGCCGGGGGCCCACCACCTGGCCGCCGAGGTCGCCGACCGTGCACATCATCTTCAGTTCCTCGTCGACGACCATGGTCAGCTCCTCCATCTCCTTGGGGTCGTGGAGGAAGGCCAGCAGGCCGTCGGCGTCCGGCCCGCCGGCCGGGTAGCGGTAGGTGCCGCTGATCGGGTTCATCACGACGGTCTCGCCGGACATCCGCACGTGCACCTCGGGGCTCGCGCCGACCAGCGTGCGCCCCGGGGTGTGCACCACGTACGTCCAGTACGCGCCGCGCTCGCCCTCCAGCAGCCGGCGGAACAGCGACAGCGCCCGGGCCGGCCCGTAGCCGGGGACCGTGCCCCCGAACGTCCGCCGGATCACGAAGTTGGCGCCCTCGCCGCGGCCGATCTCGTCCTCGACCACCCGCCGGACGATGTCCTCGTACTCCTCGTCGCCGATGTCGAAGGCGCCGTCCTCGACCGTGACGTCCAGCCGGGGCAGCGCCCCGAGCAGTTCCGCCAGCGGCACCTCGCGCACCTCGTCGGGGAGCAGCACGGCCAGCGGCGTGCCGTCGTCGCGCACGTCGAAGCCGCGTTCGCGGATCTGCCGGAAGGGGACCAGGGCCAGCGCGTCCGTGCCGGGGCCGGCCGCGGCTCCCCGCCCCGGGAGGGGGATGTCCGCCAGCCGCTCCACCTCCCGGACCGGGCCCGTCAGCACCTCCACCACGTCGCCGGCCTCCCTGCCCGGCGGCCGGCGGCGCAGCAGGGCGAACGGAGGGGCGCCGGGGGCGAGCAGCCGGGCGACGATCCCGGCGGCCGTGGCCGTGGCCGCGGCCGTGCCGCCGCCGGGCGCAGGGGCGCTGCCGGGTGCGGGGGCGTCGCCGGGCGCGGGGGCGTCGCCGGGGGGCGTGCCGCCGGGGGTGTGCGCGGGTGCCGGGGCGGCTGCGGGGCGGTCGAGGTCCATGGCGGGAGGTGTCCTTCCGGGGCGGGGTTGTCTTCCGCGGAGGGACGGACCGGCCTGCAACGCCGAAGGCCGCCCCTCGGGGCGGCCTTCGCGGTGATTACGGGTACGCGCGATCAGTGGGCCGCCGGGAGGGCGGTCCACCACCAGGAGGCGGTCTGCGGCGCGAACATGCGGCAACCCTAGCCCATGCCGGCCGGGCCCGGGGCGCGTGCGGCGACGGTGGGACATCCGTCTCACCCACTGGGCGCCTCTCAGAGGATCGGACTTCGCCCCGTAATGTGGGACTCGTGACCGTGAACGCTGACACCACAGCCGGTGGCAACACCTGGCGAGACCTTCCCGCGGCGCAGCAGCCCGAGTGGCCCGACTCCGGGGCTCTGCGTGATGTGATCGCGGACCTCGAGTCGTATCCGCCCCTCGTCTTCGCCGGAGAGTGCGACCAGCTGCGCGCGCGCCTGGGGGCCGTCGCCCGTGGCGAGGCGTTCCTGCTGCAGGGCGGCGACTGCGCGGAGGCGTTCGACGCCGTCTCCGCGGACCAGATCCGCAACAAGCTCAAGACGCTCCTGCAGATGGGGGCGGTGCTGACCTACGCGGCCTCCGTCCCGGTGGTCAAGGTCGGGCGGATCGCCGGCCAGTACTCCAAGCCGCGCTCGAAGTCGACCGAGACCCGCGACGGGGTGACGCTGCCGTCGTACCGGGGCGACTCGGTCAACGGCTTCGAGTTCACCGAGGCGGCCCGGATCCCGGACCCGGAGCGCCTCAAGCGCATGTACCACGCCTCGGCGTCCACGCTGAACCTGGTGCGCGCCTTCACCACCGGCGGCTACGCCGACCTGCGCCAGGTGCACGCCTGGAACCAGGACTTCGTGAAGTCCTCCCCGTCGGGGCAGCGCTACGAGGCGCTGGCCCGCGAGATCGACAACGCGATGAACTTCATGCACGCCTGCGGGGTGGACCCGGAGGAGTTCCGCACCGTGGAGTTCTACGCCTCCCACGAGGCGCTGATCCTGGACTACGAGTCCGCCCTGACCCGGGTGGACTCGCGCACCGGGAACCTGTACGACGTCTCCGGCCACATGCTGTGGATCGGCGAGCGCACCCGGCAGATGGACGGCGCGCACATCGAGTTCGCCTCCCGGATCCGCAACCCGATCGGGGTCAAGCTCGGCCCGACCACCACGGCCGAGGACGCGCTGGCCCTCATCGAGCGGCTGGACCCCGAGCGCGAGCCGGGCCGCCTGACCTTCATCACCCGGATGGGCGCGGACAGGATCCGCGACCTGCTGCCGGAACTGGTGGAGAAGGTCACCGCCTCGGGCGCGCGGCCGGTGTGGGTGTGCGACCCGATGCACGGCAACACCTTCGAGGCCGCCAGCGGCCACAAGACCCGCCGCTTCGACGACGTGCTCGACGAGGTCAAGGGCTTCTTCCAGGTCCACAAGGCCCTGGGCACGCACCCGGGCGGCATCCACGTGGAGCTGACCGGCGACGACGTCACCGAGTGCGTGGGCGGCGGCCACGAGATCCTCGTCGACGACCTGCACCAGCGCTACGAGACCGCCTGCGACCCCCGGCTCAACCGCAGCCAGTCCCTCGACCTGGCCTTCCTCGTCGCGGAGATGTACCGCGGGCAGTGAACCCGGACGGACCCGTGGGGCGCGGATCACACCGATCCGCGCCCCGCGGGCTTTTCCCGCACCGCCGAGCGAGTTAAGGTAAGGCATACCTCACCGCATCGGACGGAGGGGTTCCGCTTCTACCCGCAACGGGGGTGAGCCGCGTGTTCGTCTGCTCGTGCTTCGGCGTCACCGAGGAGCAGGTGCGCGAACACGCCGCCGCCGGTGCCTGCACGCCCCGGCAGATCGCCTCCTCCTGCAGGGCCGGCACCGACTGCGGCGGCTGCGTCCGCCGGATACAGGCGCTGCTGGGCCGGGGGGCCGGGCCCCGCCGGGCCGCGGTGGCCGCGGTCGCGGAGGCCGCCCCGGGCGAGAGGGCCCGGACCGCGGCGGAGGCCCTCCCGCGGGCGGGACGCGCCGCCGCCTGAGCGTACGGCGCCCCGGAGCGGGCGCCGCAACCAGGACCCGCGGCCGGGACCCGCGATCAGGACCCGTGACGGGGTTCCCCGTCAGGCCCCGGAGCTCTCCGGGGTCTGCTGCTCGATCTGCTGCGCGATGTAGAGCGGCTCGCCCAGCTTCTCCACCAGCTCCAGCTGGGTGTCGAGGTAGTCGATGTGGTGCTCCTCGTCGGCGAGGATGCCCTCGAAGATGTTGGCCGAGGTGATGTCGCCCTTGGCCCGCATGACCTCGATGCCGCGTCTGAGGCGGTCGATCGCCTCGACCTCCACCTCGCGGTCGGCCCGGAACATCTCGGTGAGCGTCTGCCCCACCCGCACGTGGAACAGCCGCTGGTAGTTGGGCAGGCCCTCCAGGAAGAGGATGCGGTCGGTGAGGACCTCGGCGTGCCGCATCTCGTCGAAGGACTCCGCGCGGGTGTGGCGCGCGAGCTTGAACCAGCCGTTGTGCTCCTGCATCTTCGCGTGCAGGAAGTACTGGTTGATCGCCGTGAGTTCCGCGGTCAGCTGCTCGTTCAGGAACTCGATGATCTCGGGATCGCCCTGCATGGCGCGTCCGTCCTCTCGGGGTGGTCGGCAAGGTGTGCGCATCCTCGCACCGAAAACCGGACAAGGTCCAGTAAGTGCGCACTCATCACGGTATGGGTGATTCGATGCTTCTGAGGGGTTTCCCGGTGGTCCGCAGCACGCCCTGCCGTCTGTCACCATGGAGGCATGGATCAGCCGGAAGCGCTCGGACGGAGACAGGGAGAACTGCCACCCGGCCAGCGCCTCCAGCGGGGCTGGCCGGTGCTGCACTACGGCCCCGTGCCCCGGTTCCGGCCGGAGCGGTGGGAGTTCCGGGTGTTCGGCGCCACCGCCTCGGGGGGCAAGCACTGCTGGAACCACGAGGAGTTCTCGGCGCTCCCGTACACCACCGTGGTGGGCGACTTCCACTGCGTCACCAAGTTCAGCATGCTCGACGTCGAGTGGGGCGGGGTCTCCACGTCCACCGTCCTGGAGCTGGCGCCCCCGGCCCCGGAGGCCACCCACGTGATGGTCTGGGCCGAGTACGGCTTCAGCACCAACCTGCGGATGGACGACTTCGCCGACGCGAGGACGATCTTCGCCACCCACAAGGGCGGTGAGCAGCTCACCGCCGAGCACGGCTTCCCGGTCCGCCTGATCGTGCCCCACCTGTACGCCTGGAAGGGGCCCAAGTGGGTGCGCGGCGTGGAGTACATGGTGGCCGACCGCCGCGGCTTCTGGGAGGAGCGCGGCTACCACAACCTGGGCGACCCCTGGAGGGAGCAGCGCTACTCCTACCAGGAGGAGCCCGGGGACGGCCCCGACCTGTAGGACCCGGCCCCGCCGCCCGACCCCGTCGGCCGGTTCCGCCCTCCGCTCCCGAAAGGGGGTCAGCGGTCGCGCAGGGACTTCAGCAGGGCGACGTCCGCCGCATGGCCCTCCTTGCCGCCGGGAGTCTCGATCACCAGCGGCACCCCCTCGGCCGCCGGATGCACGAACAGCTCGCCGAACGCCTCGGCGCCGATGCGACCGGCGCCTATGTTCTCGTGCCGGTCCTTGTGCGCACCCGCCACGTCCTTGGAGTCGTTGGCGTGAACCAGCCCCAGCCGTCCCTCGCCGACGGTCCGCACCAGCTCGTCCAGGACCAGCTTCGTCCCGCCCGGCGCCGCCAGGTCGTGCCCGGCGGCGAAGGCGTGGCAGGTGTCCAGGCAGACGCCCAGGAGCGGATGGTGCTCCAGGGCGTCGAAGTAGGGGCCCAGCTCCTCCACCAGCGAGCACAGCGATGCGCCCTGGCCGGCCGTCGGCTCCAGGAGCAGCCGGGGGCCCCGGCCTTCCCGGTCCGCCTCCTCCAGCAGGGGCAGCAGGTGTTCGTGCACCTGGGCCAGAGCCTTGGCGCGGGGCGCGCCGCCGGTGGCCGAGCCGGTGTGCACCACGACCCCCGCCGCGCCGATCCGCCCGCCGCGGCGCAGCGAGTGGCGCAGTGACTCCACCGACCTCTCCACGGTCGCGGCCGTGGCCGAGCCGAAGTTGATCAGGTAGGGGGCGTGCACGTACGCCGGGATGCCCTCCTGCTCGCAGCCGGCCCGGAACTCCTCGTCCTGGCGCGGGTTCCCGGTCGGTGTGGCCCAGCCCCGCGGGTTGGCGACGAAGACCTGCACGGCCTCCGCCCCTATCGAGCGGGCGTAGGCCAGCCCGGTGGAGGCGAGCCCGCCGGCCACGGGGACGTGGCCGCCGACGGGGTTGCGCGGGCGGCGGGAGGAGGTCATCGCCTTCAGCATGCCACGGCCGCTCAACGCACCCACAGGGTGACGGTGGTGTCCGCCGGGTGCCGGGAACCGGCCTCGGGGGTCTGGTTGAAGACCTTGTCGCGGCCGAGGGGGAAGTCGATCACGCTGACGGAGAAGCCCGCCTTCTCCAGCTCCTTCTTCGCCTTCTCCAGGTCCTTGCCCTCGACGTCGGGGACCTCGAAGGTCTCCTGCCCCTTGGAGAGGGTCAGCTCCACGGCCGTGCCCTCGGCGACCGTGCTGTCGGCCCGCACGGACTGCTCGGCGACGTCGCCCTCGCGGACCTCGTCGGAGAAGACCCCCTCCGGCGCGGTCCGGGCCTTCAGGCCGGCGTCGGCCAGCTTCTTGCGGGCCTTGCCCGGGGAGAGGCCGACCAGGTCGGGGACGCGCACCGCGGCGCCCTTGCTGACGACGAAGGACACGGCGGTGTCCGGGGCGACGCGGCGCCCGACCGCGGGATCGGTGGAGACCACGTCGCCCCGGTCCACGACGTCGCTGAACGCGTGCTCGGTCGTGCCCGCGCCCAGGCCCGCCCGCTCCACCGCCGCCCTCGCGTCGGCCGGGCTCATCCCCGCCACGTCCGGCACGGCGATGCGCTCCGGCCCCTTGGACACGACCACGGAGACGGTGCCGTTGCCGCGGATCCTGCTGCCCGGCGCAGGGTCGGTGGAGACCACCTTCCCCTCCTCCACCGTCTCGTGGAACGCGGCGCTGTACTCCGCGTCCAGGCCGGCGTCCGCGATCCGCCTCTCCGCCTCGGCCCGGCTCAGCCCGAGCAGGGCGGGCGTCCTGGTGAACTGCCCCTCGCCGACGTACCAGACGCCGGCGCCGGCGCCGAGCACCAGCAGCAGGGCGACCAGGGCCGCCCACGGCCTGCGGCGGACGGCGCGGCCGACCGCGCCGCCCGGCGCGGGGACGGGCACGCGGCCGCCGTCGTCGGACGGGTCGACCGGCCGGATCCGCATCCGGGCGGTCCGCTCGGTCCCGTCGCCCGGGGACTCCCGGACGGTGTCGCTTCCGACGGCCGCGGCCAGGGGGACCGTGCTGTGGACGGAGGGGAGCACGGTGGTGCGCTCCTCGCCGCTGCCGCTGCCGCCGTTGCTGCTGCCGCTTTCGCCGTCTCCGGAGCCGGAGGAGGCGTGCTGCTGCGGTGGCACGGCGTCCAGCTGCTCGTCGGTCAGGCCGCGGCGGGCCTCCTGGAGCAGCGCGAGCAGCTCGACCGCGTCGGCGGGGCGCTGCCGCGGGTCGCGGGCCGTGGCCCGGGCGACCAGGGCGTCCAGCTCCCCGGCGACGCCGGGCGCCAGCAGGGAGGGCGCGGGGACGTCGTGCTCGAGGTGCTGCCGGACGATCTGCGCCGGGGTGCTGCCGGTGTACGGCTTGGAGCCGGTCAGCATCTCGTACAGCAGCACCCCGCAGGAGTACACGTCGGAGCGGTGGCCGGTGACGCCGTGCTCGATCTGCTCCGGCGCCATGTAGGAGAGGGTGCCCAGCACGGAGCCGGAGGTCGTGGAGGTGTGGCTGCCGACGGAGCGGACCAGGCCGAAGTCTGCGACCTTGACCCGCCCGTCGTCGCCGATCAGGACGTTCTCCGGCTTCACGTCCCGGTGCAGCAGATCCGCGCGGTGGGCCGAGCCCAGTGCCGCCAGGACCGGCTCCAGGATGTCGAGCGCGGCGCGCGGGTGCAGGGCGCCGCGCTCGCGCAGCAGGTCGCGCAGGGTGCAGCCGGCCACGTACTCCATGGCCAGGAAGACGTAGGAGCCGTCGACCCCCTGGTCGAACACCCCCACCACGTTGGGGTGGTCCAGGCGGGCGACGGCCTTGGCCTCCAGGATGAACCGGTCCACGAAGGCCGCGTCGGCGGCCAGGGCCGGGTGCATCACTTTCAGTGCCAGCACGCGGTCCAGGCGGGTGTCCACGGCCCGGTAGACCGTGGCCATGCCGCCGACCGCTATGCGGGCCTGCACCCGGTAGCGGTCCTCGAGCAGCCGACCGACGAGCGGGTCCTGAAGGGTCGCGTCCACGGGCAGATTCTACGGTCGGCCGCCACTCCGCCCGCCCCCACGCGCCCGCACCGTGACGGGCCCGTGCGGTTCCGCGGCGAAACCGTGACCGGGAACGGCCTGGCCCGGCCGGGGGCTGCCTGGCCCGGCCGGGGGCTGCCCGGGGACGAAGCTCCCGGCGGCCGCTCCCGGTCAGCCGGCCGCGTCCGGCCGGAAGGCCGGCAGTTCGGGGTCGTGCCCGCCGAGGTCGGCGGTGCCCTCGGCGGGGGAGGAGGCGAGCGCGTGGTGGCGGCGGGGGATGCGGCCCGCCCTGCGGGCCAGCCGTCCGGCCTCGACCGCGCGGCGCATCGCCTCCGCCATCAGCACCGGCTCCTGCGCGCGGGTGACCGCCGAGGCCAGGAGCACCGCGGAGCAGCCCAGCTCCATGGCCAGCGCCGCGTCGGAGGCAGTGCCCGTCCCGGCGTCCATGATCACCGGCACGCCGGCCCGCTCGACGATGAGCCGGAAGTTGTGCGGGTTGCGGATGCCCAGGCCCGAGCCGATGGGGGAGCCCAGCGGCATGACCGCGGCGCAGCCGACGTCCTCCAGCCGGCGGGCCAGCACCGGGTCGTCGTTGGTGTAGGGCAGGACGGTGAAACCGTCGTCGACCAGGGTCTCGGCGGCCTCCAGCAGCTCGACCGGGTCGGGCAGCAGGGTCCGCTCGTCGGCGACCACCTCCAGCTTCACCCAGTCGGTGCCCAGCGCCTCGCGGGCCAGCCGGGCGGTGAGCACCGCCTCGCCCGCGGTGAAGCAGCCGGCGGTGTTGGGCAGCACGCGGATGCCCAGCCGCCGCAGGACGGACAGGACCGACCCCCGGACGGTCGGATCCAGTCGGCGCATCGCGACGGTGGTCAGCTCGGTGCCGGAGGCGATCAGCGCCTGTTCCAGCGACTCCAGGCCGGTGGCCCCTCCGGTGCCCATGATCAGGCGCGAGCCGAAGGTGGTCCCGGCGATGGTCAGCGGGTCGTCCGACACGGTGGTTCAGCCTCCTTGGACGGCGGTGACGATCTCGACGCGGTCGCCGTCGCCGAGAGTGGTGGACGGCCACTGCCCGCGCGGGACCACCGTCTCGTTCACCGCGGCGGCCACCCCGGAGGCGGCCCGGGTCAGGGACGCCACCACGTGGTCGAGCGCGGTGCCGGCGGGGAACCGGCGCGGTGCGCCGTTGACGCTGATGCCCACAGAGCCGGAAGCGGCGTCCGGGGAGGGGCCGGGGAGGGTGTTCAACGGGACGGGACCCCTTCCGTGAGGGTGTGCGGTTCTTCCGGGCGGGCGCCCGGGGCGCGGGAGAAGCGGGCGGGGGAGAAGGGCAGGGCCTGCTCCGGGTCCCCGCCGGTGACGATCTCCGCCATCAGGTCGCCGGTGACCGGGGTCAGCAGGATCCCGTTGCGGTGGTGGCCGGTGGCCGCCAGCAGGCCGGGCAGCGCGGTGCGCCCCAGCAGCGGCGCGTTGTCGGGGGAGCCGGGCCGCAGACCGGCCAGCGCCTCCGTCAGGGGCAGTTCGGTGATGCCGGGGACCAGTTCGTGGGCGTCCCGCAGCAGTTCGTACACCCCGCCGGCGGTCACCGCGGTGTCGTGGCCGGTCTCCTCGGTGGTCGCCCCGACCACCAGTTCACCGTCCTCGCGCGGCACCAGGTAGACGTGGCCGCCGCGCACCACCGCCCGCACCGTGCGGGACAGGAAGGGGGCGAAGGGCGCGGGAACCCGCAGGCGCAGCACCTGGCCCTTGACCGGGCGCACCGGCGGCAGCGCCTCCTCGGGCACGCCCTCCAGCAGGCCGCTGCGGCACCCGGCGGCCAGGACCACCTGGTCGGCCGGGACGGCGGAGCCGTCCGCCAGCACCACGCCCGCGGCCCGGTCCGCCACGACCGACAGCCGTCCGGCCGGCTGCCGCAGGAAGTCCACGCCGGCCCGTTCGCAGGCCCGCAGCAGGGCCGCGGCCAGCCTGCGCGGGTCGACCTGGTGGTCGCCCTCGACCCGCAGCCCGCCGCGCACGCCCGGCGCCAGCATCGGCTCCAGGCGCCGGCACTCACGCCCCGTCAGCCAGACCGACTCCAGCCCCAGAGCGCTCTGGAAGGCGTGCAGTTCGCGCAGTTCGGCCCGGTCGTCGGCGTCCAGGGCCACGGCCAGCGTGCCGCAGGCGCGGTAGCCGGTGGACAGCCCCGAGGCGTCCTCCAGCTCCTCCGTGAACGACGGGTACCGCCGCGCCGAGGCCAGGTTGAGCCCCAGCAGCGTCTGCTCGCCGTACTGCAGCTCGGTGACCGCGGCGAGCATCCCCGCCGCGACGTGCGCCGCGCCCCGCCCCGGCTCGGGGTCCGCCACCGTCACCGACAGGCCGCGCTGCGCGCAGCGCCAGGCGGTGACCAGGCCGACGACGCCGCCGCCGACCACGAGGACGTCCCGGCCGCGGCGGGCCCGGGGTTTCGTGTGCACGCTCTTCCCACCTCTCCCTTCGCCGGCATGACCCGGATCAGGTTCACAACGGTCGGGGGCCGGCCAGCCCCCCTCTCAGCCCGGTGCGTCCGGGCTCCCGCGAGTGCGTTGGTGCCACCACCCTAATATCCGGGTGACACCGGCAGGAAGGACCACCCCCCGTGGCCGCATCGCTCGACGGACGCCTCTTCGCCCCCGTGGCCGACCCGGAGGGGGGCGAGGTGGGCACCTCCACCCGCTTCCGCTACCACGAGCAGGACGGCCGGATCCGGGCCGACTACGACGGCGGCGACATCGAACGCGGCCACCTCCTCGGCACCCGCGACGGCGACCGCCTCGACTTCAGGTACGTGCAACTGCGCCGCGACGGCCGGACCTCCACCGGCCACTGCGTCTCGCGCGTCGTGGAACTGCCCGACGGCAGGCTGCGGTTGGAGGAGACCTGGGAGTGGGAGTCCCAGGAGGGCCGGGGCACCTCGGTGGTCGAGGAACTCCCCGCGCAGCGGTAGTCCCCGCGCCCGGCCCCTCGCGGCCGTCCCGCTCCGGCGGTCCGGTGCCAGGGCCTACCCTGGCCCGCGTGACGGAACAGCAGCGGATTCTTGTGGTCGGGGCGGGCATGGCCGGGGTGCGGACCGCGGTCGGCCTGCGGGAGCGGGGCTGGCGGGGCCGGATCAGCCTGCTCGGCGCGGAGACCCACCGGCCCTACGACAGACCCCCGTTGTCGAAGGCCCTGCTGCTCGGCACGGCCGACGGCTCCGCCTTCGACGTCGACTTCGAGGGCCTGGGCATCGAGCTGCTGCTCGGCCGGCACGCCGTCGCGCTGCGCCCGGCCGAGCGCGTGGTGGTCACCGCGGAGGGCCCCGAGCCCTACGACCGCCTGGTGCTGGCCACCGGCGCCGAGCCGGTCACCCTGCCGGGCACCGAGGGGCTGCCGGACGTCCACCTGCTGCGCACCCTGGACGACGCGGCCGCCCTGCGCCCGGTGCTGGAGCAGCGGCGGGACGTCGTCGTGGTCGGGGCGGGCTGGATCGGCGCGGAGTTCGCCACCGCGGCCCGCGAGGCCGGCTGCGCCGTGACGGTCGTAGAGGCGGCCGACCGGCCGCTCGCCGGTGCCCTGCCCGCCGAGGTGGCCGCCCGCACGGCCGCCTGGTACGAGGAGGCCGGGGTGCGGCTGCTCACCGGCGCCGCCGTGGCCTCGGTCGCGCCCGGCGAGGTGGTGCTGGCCGACGGCACGGGGCTGACCGCGGGGGCGGTCGTCGTCGGCATCGGGGCCCGCCCGGCCACCGGCTGGCTGGCCGGCTCCGGGGTGGAGCTCGGCCCGGACCGCGAGGTGCTGGCCGACGACCGGCTGCGCACCTCGGTCCCCGGCGTGTGGGCGGTGGGCGACTGCGCGTCCTTCCCCTCGGCCCGCTACGGCACCCGGCTGCTGGTCCACCACTGGGACAACGCGATGCAGGGGCCGGCGACCGCGGCCGCCAACGTCCTCGGCGGGGACGAGGTCTACGACCCGGTGCCGTACTTCTGGTCCGAGCAGTTCGGCCGCTTCGTGCAGTACGCCGGCCACCACGCCCCCGGTGACGCGGCCGTGCACCGCGGTGACCCGGACGGCGCAGCGTGGTCGGTGTGCTGGCTGAGGGCCGACGGGACGCTGTCGGGACTGCTCGCGGTCGACCGCCCGCGCGACCTCGTGCAGGGCCGCAGGCTGATGGAACGCGGTGCGGCGCTGGACCCGGAGCGGGCGGCCGACCCCTCCGTCCAGCTCAAGAACGCGGCGCTGTGACGGCGCGCCCGGGCGAATCCGGGGCCGCGCCCGGTGTCCGGCGGGTGGCGGGGGATGGCAGGCTTGTCCTGTGACCGAGATCGACACCAGAATCGACGCCCTCGTACCCTCCTGGCTCTACCTCCCCGACGTCGCCGAACAGCTCGGCGTGGAGATCACCCGGGTCCGGCCCCTCATCAAGGAGGGCCAGCTCATCGCGGTGCGGCGCGGCGAGAACCGCAGCCTGCAGGTGCCCGCCCTGTTCATCAAGGACGGCAGGATCGTCAAGGGGCTCCCCGGGACGCTGACCCTCCTCAAGGACGACGGGTTCACCGACGAGGAGGCCCTGGAGTGGCTCTTCACCCCGGACCCGAGCCTGCCCGGCACCCCGGCCCAGGCGCTCTACGAGAACCGCGGGACCGAGGTCAAGCGCCGCGCCCAGGCGCTCGCCCTGTAGGGTCGCGCAGCAGCCGCTAGACCGTCCGCGGCCCTCCGGGGCCGCGGCCACCCGGGGGGAGTACCGCCGTGTCCGAACCGCGCGCCGCACTGGGCGGAGCACGCCTGTACCTGTGCACCGACGCCCGCCGGCGGCAGGGGGACCTGCCGCAGTTCCTCGACGCGGTGCTCGCCGCCGGGGTCGACGTCGTGCAGCTGCGCGACAAGGGCATGGAGGCCGCCGAGGAGCTGGAGCACCTGGCGGTCTTCAAGGACGCCTGCCGCCGGCACGGCAGGCTCCTGGCGGTCAACGACCGCGCCGACGTCGCGCACGCGGCCGGCGCGGACGTACTGCACCTGGGGCAGGGCGACCTGCCGGTGCCGGCGGCCCGCGCGATCCTCGGCGACCGCGTCGTGATCGGCCGCTCCACCCACGCGGAGACGGAGGCGGCCGCGGCCGCCTCCCAGCCCGGCGCGGACTACTTCTGCACCGGCCCGGTGTGGCCCACCCCGACCAAGCCGGGCCGGCACGCCCCCGGCCTGCCCCTGGTGGAGTACGCCGCCTCGCTGGGCACCGCCCGGCCCTGGTTCGCCATCGGCGGGATCGACTCCTCCAACCTCGAGCAGGTCCTGGACGCCGGGGCCCGCCGGGTCGTCGTGGTCCGCGCGATCACCGAGGCCGACGACCCGGGAGCGGCCGCGGCCGAGCTGGCCGGGCGGGTGCGCGAACGCCCGCTGTAGCGCCGGGGCGTTCCGAGGGGCGGACAAGGAACCGGCGAAAGGGGCATAAGACCCCGTTCTTTCGTGGTCGGGGAGGCTTCCTGGCTAGCTTTGGCGCATGGCCCTTGGAACCTCCTCCGTCCGTACCGACCGCGCGGTAACCATCCGTGAGCTGCTCGCTTCCGGGGAGCGCTCCTACTCCTTCGAGTTCTTCCCGGCCAAGACCGAGCAGGGCGAGCGCACCCTGTGGGAGGCGATCCGCCGCATCGAGGCGGTGGGGCCGACCTTCGTCTCGGTCACCTACGGGGCCGGGGGCTCCTCCCGCGACCGCACCGTGCGCGCCACCGAGCGCATCGCCACCGAGACCACGCTCACGCCGGTCGCGCACCTGACGGCGGTCGACCACTCGGTGGCCGAGCTGCGCAACATCGTCGGCCAGTACGCCGACGCCGGGATCCGCAACATGCTGGCCCTGCGCGGCGACCCGCCGGGCAACCCGCAGGGCGAGTGGGTGCAGCACCCGCAGGGACTGCGCTACGCCGCCGAGCTCGTGCGGCTGATCAAGGAGTCCGGCGACTTCTGCGTGGGTGTCGCCGCGTTCCCCGAGAAGCACCCGCGCTCGGCCGACTGGGACAGCGACATCAAGCACTTCGTCGCCAAGTGCCGCGAGGGCGCCGACTACGCGGTCACCCAGATGTTCTTCCACGTCGAGGACTACCTGCGGCTGCGCGACCGGGTGCAGGCGGCCGGCTGCGACACCCCGATCATCCCGGAGATCATGCCGGTCACCAACGTGCGCCAGATCGAGCGCTTCGCGCAGCTGAGCAACGCCGACTTCCCCGCGGCGCTGGCGGACCGCCTCAACGCGGTCCGCGACGACCCGGCCGCGGTCCGGGCGATCGGTGTGGAATACGCCACACGGATGTCGGCCGAGCTTCTCGAGCAGGGAGCTCCCGGACTCCACTTCATCACCCTCAACCACTCGCCTGCCACACTGGAGATCTACCAGAATCTGGGACTGCACCAGAGGACGACGTAGTGGCCGGGGAGTCGGGCGGCCCCTGAGGACGAGGGAAGTGCACACATGGGGTACACGGTGCTCTACATCGCGTTCGGAGTGGTCGCGCTGTGGCTCCTCGGAGAGGTCCTCCTGCAGTACAAGGCCCGGCTGCGCTGGCGGGTGCTGGCCTTCGCCGGGTTCATGGGCGTGGTCACCGGGGTCGCCGCCCACTCGGTGGTCGTGATCTGCCTGGGCGCCGTGGCCTTCGGCACCGGGCAGACCTTCGTCACCCTGTCCTACCGCAAGGGGTTCTCGTCCGGATGGGCGCTCGGCGGCCGCCCCGGCACCAGCCGCCGCCGCCGGACGGAGGCGGCCCGTACCGAGCCCACCCTCGAGGTCTCCGGCATCGAGGAGGCCCCCGCCGCCCCGGCGCACGACACCGGCCATGACGCCCACGAGGCCTACGACACCGGCCACGACGCCCACGACGCCGGCCGCGGGGCGGAGCGGTGGGCCTCACCGGTGGACGGGGACCCGTACGGCGGGGACGGCCCCGGGACGGCCTACGTGCCGCAGCCGATGGACGACGACACCGGCGGCTACGCGGCCTACCGTCCGGCCGCGGCCGAACCGCAGTACCCCGGCGGCCCCTACGCCGGCACGCCCGCGTACCCCGCCTCCTACGACGAGCCGCAGCACGGCCGCCCCCAGGAGCCCGACTCCTACGGCTTCCCCGGCCCCGGCGGGGCCCCGGACGCCGGAGCCCCGCAGACCGGCGGGCAGGAGTACGGGCAGTCCTACGGCCAGGAGTACGGGCAGGACTACACCCAGGACTACGGCCGGCAGTACGAGCAGCAGCAGTACGGGCAGTACTACGACTACGGCCAGTACCCCGCGGCGCAGCAGCCCCAGCAGCCCCAGCAGCCCCAGCAGTTCGAGGACCCGTACTACGACACCCCGGCCGGCGGGGTGTGGGTGCCGCAGCAGCGCGAGGGCGAGCCCGGCGCCGCCCCGGTCCCCGAGCCGGGGCCCCACCCCGGCGGCTACGACCAGTACCGCTACTGACGCGCCCCCGTCCGCCCCGCCGCGGCCTGCCGGTCGCGGCCGACGAGCTCGGCGACCAGGGCCCCCGACATCCCCGAGTGCGGCAGGCCGCCGCCGGGGTGGGCCGCTCCGCCGACCAGGTACAGCCCCGGCAGCGGCCCGGTGTTGCCGGGGGCCAGGAACGCGCCACCCGCCCCGGCGAGGGACGGGGCGCGCAACGCGCCGCCCGGGGCGCCGGTCTCCCGCTCGGTGTCGGCCGGAGTGCGGACCTCGCGCCACAGCACCCGGTCGGCCAGCTCCGGGTCCACGGCCCCGACGGCCGCCAGGACCCGGTCGGCGCAGGACCCGGCCAGGCCGTCCGCCGTCCAGTCGACCGCACCGCGGGTCGTCCCGTGCGCCGGCACCGCGACCGACAGCACCGCGGTCGAGCGGCCCCCGCCCGGGCTCAGCGCCGGGTCGTCCGGGCGCAGCACCGTCACCGTGGGCCGTTCGCACACGGCGTCCGGGCCCCCGCCCTCCAGCGCGGCCAGCTCGGCCTCCCGGTCGGCCGCGTGCACGATCGTGCGGTGCACGGTGCCGGGCGGGCGGGCGCCGTCCAGGGCCAGCAGCACCGTGAGCCGGCCCAGCCGCGGGCCCGTCGCGTCCCCCGCCGGGTCGGGGGCGTCCCCGTCCGGGGCGTACCCGTCCGGCAGCAGCGGCCCGCAGGGCACCCCGCAGACCACGGCGTCCGCCTCCAGCCGGGTGCCGTCGGCGAGTTCGACGCCGGCGGCGCGCCCGCCGCCGTCCAGGACCCGCGCCACCTCCGCCCCGAGGCGGAACTCCACCGAGCGCTCCTCGCAGCGCGCCCGCACCGCGTCGGCCAGCGCCCGCATGCCGCCGTTCACGTACCAGGTGCCGAAGGTCTGCTCCATGTACGGCAGCACGACGGCGCCGGCCGGGGCCCGGCGCGGGTCGGCCCCGTACCGCAGGGCGTACTCCTCCAGCAGGGCCACGAGGCCCGGGCGGCGCAGCTCCCGGGAGGCCACCTCGGCCAGGGTGCGCGGGGCCCGGACCAGGCCCAGCCGTCCGGCCAGCCCGCGCGCGGGGGCCGGCATGTAGGGGTCGCGCGCCAGCGCCTCGCGGGCCTGCGCCCCCGGGCCGAGGGGCTCCTCCAGGAGCGGGCGGCGGGTGGACTCCCACACGCCCCGCCCGCGGTCGACCATCTCGTTCCAGGCCTCGCCCGCCCCGGCGCCGAACGCCCCGTCCAGCGCCCTGCCGACGCCGCCGCGCGAGGCGTTGGGCAGCAGCACCCGCGTGCCGTCGGCGAACAGGTGGAGGACGGCCGGGTCCACCTCGCGCAGCCCGACGCTCTGCTCCAGGGTCTTCTTCCCTGTCTTGATGAACAGGTCGCGGTAGACCGCGGGCAGGTTCAGCAGGCCGGGCCCGGTGTCGAAGGCGAACCCGTCGCGGCGGAACACCCCCGCCGAGCCGCCGTGGGTCCCCGACCGCTCGCACACCGTCACCCGGTGGCCCGCCACGGCCAGCCGGGCCGCCGCCGCCAGTGCGCCCATTCCCGCGCCGATCACCACAATCCGTGCCATGGGCCAGGACTCTATCCGCCGCCGCCCCGGCCCCGGACCCCAGGTGCCCCGGCAGTACCGCCCGGGTACTGAGTACACCTACTCAGTAGGGGAGTTGAGTATCCGAACGGATGGGCCGGCCCCGGCCGGCACGAAAGAGTGGAGGCCACGGGGGAGGAACGCCGACACCGCCGGCACGGGGCGGCGGAGCGGCAACACGGGGAAACGCCGACACCGCCGGCACGGGGCGGCGGAGCGGCGACACGGGGGAGGGCGCAGGGGCCCGGTGAGGAAGAGGATCGACGATCCTCGATCACCGGGCCCCCGCGCCTTCAGGGCCGCTGTGCCGCGCGGCCGGCGACCCGCCCCTGCAGCAGCAGCGACAGGGACGCGTGCACGTCGTCGATGCTGCGCTGCGGCTGGAACGCCTGCCAGTCCAGGGCGGCGACGAGCACCATCCCGAACAGGGCGGCCGCGGTCAGCGGCACGTCGATCTCCTCGCTGAGCTCCCCGCTCTCCACCGCGTCGCGCAGCACCTTCTCCACCACCGCGACGGCCTCCTGCCGCACCATCGTCAGCGTCGACTGCCAGGTGCGGTTGGTGCGCCACAGCTCGGCCACGTAGAGCTGGCTGAAGGACGGGTAGCGGGCGATGAAGGCCAGCCCGGCGCGGATCATCGCGTCGAGTGCGTCGACCCGGCCGCCGCCCCCGGCCAGCGTGCCCTCGGCCGCCTCGGTCAGCGAGGCGGTGAGCAGCCCGACGCCGTGCCGCAGCAGCTCCTCGAACAGCTCGGACTTGCTGGCGAAGTTGTAGTAGACGGTTCCCTTGGCGACGCCGGCCCGTTCGGCGATCTCCTCCACCGTGGTGGAGGAGAAGCCCTTCTCGGCGATGAGGGTGACGGCCGCCTCGTACAGCTTGGCGCGGGTGGCCTGGCGTCGTGTGCTGCTCATGGGCCGATTCTCTCCTGTCCGGCGCCCGGGGGACTCCCCGGGCGCCCGTCCGCGGCCCCGCCGGGGCCGAACTCCGCCTACAGGCTCAGCTCCGGGTGCAGCCGGTCCACGGTCCACACCTGCTTGCGGCGGGCGGACCACGCGGTGAGCGCCAGCGCGCCCGCGGTGAAGGCCAGCAGGACGATCACGGCCCGCCACACCGGCCACAGCCCGCCGCCGGTGATCAGGTGCCGCAGCCCGTCGACGACGTAGCTCATCGGCAGCAGGGGGTGCAGGACGTTGAAGAAGCCGGGGCTGGTCTGCACCGGGTAGGTGCCGCCGGCCGAGGTCAGCTGGAGCATCAGCACCGCGAGGACCAGGACGCGTCCGGCCGCGCCGAAGCGGGCGTTGAGCCACTGCACGATCGAGGAGAAGCACATCACCACCACGACCAGGAAGGCCACGGTGCCGGCCGCCCGCGCCATTCGGAGCCCCAGCCCCCAGTGCAGCACGGACATCAGCGCCGCCACCTGCAGGACACCGACGGCGGCGACCGGCAGCCAGCCGGAGACCGCGATCCGCCACGCCGGCGCACCGGCCGACAGGGCGCGCCGGTTCATCGGGGGGATGAGCATGTAGCCGACCATCGCGCCGACCCACAGGGAGAGCGGGATGAAGTAGGGGGCGAAGCCGGTGCCGTAGTTGGCGGCCTTGTGCAGGGAGTCCGAGGCCAGCCGCACCGGGTCGCTCATCACCTTGCTGCGTTCCCCGCGCTCCTGCGCGTCGTAGTCCGGGATCTTCTCCGCGCCCTCGTGCAGGCCGTCGGCGAGCCGGCCGGCGCCGTCGGTGAGGTCGCCCAGGCCGTCGGTCAGGCGGTTGCTGCCGTCGGCGAGCCGGTACATGCCGCCGTTGAGCGAGGCGGCGCCGTCGGACAGGTCGGTCACGCCGTGCTCGAGGGAGTCGGCTCCGGCCCCGGCCTTCCCGACGCCGGCGGCCAGGTCGTCCGCCCCGTCGGCCACCTTGTGCGCGCCCTTGTTGAGCCGGTTGACGTCGGCGACGGCCTTGTCCAGGCGTCCGGACAGGCCGGGGGCGGAGTCGGCCACCTTCCGCGCCACCGCGTTGAGCGAGTCCAGGTCCTTGCGCAGCCGGTCCAGCGACGTGGTGTTGTCCTCGACGAGGCCGTCGAGCTGCTCGGCCAGGCCGGCGGCCTCGTCCGCGGCCTCGGCGGCCTTCTTCAGCTCGGGGCAGGAGGGATCCGCTCCGAGGGGGGACTCCGGCAGGAGGGAGGAGCCGCCGGACCCGCCGGGCTCGGAGGAGCCGCCGGACCCGCCTGAGCCGCAGCGGGCGGCGTAGGAGGCGTCGAGGCGGTCGGAGGCGGTGCGGGCCTCCCGGGCGGTGCGGCCGGCGTCCGCCGGCAGGGCGTCGAGGTCGTCGCCCAGCCGCTCGGTGCCGTCGGCGACCGCCCGGGCGGCCTCCCCGATCTCCTTGCCGTGCTCGTCCAGCAGGGGCCCCGCGTCGTCGGCGAAGCCGTTGACCCTGTCGGCGACCTGCTGGGTGCCGTCGGCCACCTGCCGGGCGCCCTCGGCCAGGTCGCCGGCCCCGTCGTGGAGGCTGTCGAGCCCGTCGGCCAGGTCGCCGCTGCCCTTCTCGGCCTTCTCCAGGCCGTCGGCGAGCCGGCCGGAGCCGTCCTTGGCCGCGTCTATGCCGTTGCCGAGGTCCTTCGAGCCCTTCCGGGCGTCCCCCGCGCCGTCGGTGACGTCGTCCGCGCCCTTCGCGGCCTTCTCGGTGCCGTCGTGCAGGTCGGAGAAGGAGAGGAAGATCTTCTCGTAGAACTGCCGGGAGCTCTTGGCGGAGGCCGCCGAGCGCACCTCGGAGAAGACCGAGCGGGATATCTGGCCGACGACGTAGTTGTTGGAGTCGTTGGTGCGCACCTTCAGCGAGCCTGCGCGCGGGGCGGCCCCGGACGAGGAGGCGATGCTCTCGCTGAAGTCCTCGGGGACGGTCAGCGTCAGGTAGTAGCTGCCCTCCTCCAGGCCCTGGGCGGCGGTGCCGGCGTCGACCTGCTGCCAGTCGAAGGTCCCGCTGCCGAGCAGGCCCTCGACCAGGTCGTCGCCGGCCGTGACGCGCTTGCCGTCCGCGGTGGCGCCGCGGTCCTTGTTGACCAGGGCGACGGGGATCTTGTCGAGCCGGCTGTAGGGGTCCCAGAAGGACCACAGGTACAGGGCGCCGTAGAGGAGGGGGAGCAGCAGCAGCGCCGCCATCGCGGCGCGGGGCAGGCGTCCCCGGCCGAACCTCCTCAGCTCGAGCGCGGCCAGTCTAGGCGTCCGCATCCGCCGTCCCCTCCTTCTCGTCCGTCCCGTTGCCGTTGCCGTTGCTGTCGCTGTCGTCGGTGTCACCGTCGTCGCCGTCGGCGGGGCCGCTGCCCGGCCGGACCGTCACGTCGGCGTCCTCCGGGGCGTGGGCGCAGGCGGCCAGCACGGTGACGCCGGAGGAGGCAACGCCGCGCAGCATCCGCCAGGCCTGCGCGCGGTCGGCCCCGGACAGCTTGTGGTCCACGTCGTCCACGGCGAGCAGGCCCGGACGGCCCGTCAGGGCGAGCGCGGTCCCCAGGCGCAGCGCCTCCAGCCGGTCCAGGTCCCGCACGGAGGTGCGCAGCCCCCTCTCCAGCGAGTCCGGGACGAGGCCGGCCAGTTCCAGGGCCCGTTCCAGCCGGGCCCGCTCCCGGCCCGGGCGGCTGCCGTCGCGGCGCAGCAGCGCGGTCACGGACTCGCCGAACCGCCGCTGGTAGAGCAGCCGCTCGCGGATGTGCTCCTCCACGGTCAGGGCCGGATCGAGGTCGTTGACCCCCGGGGCCGGCCCCAGGGCGGTGATCCTGCGCACGGCGGCCATCCGCCGGGGCAGCTCGTACTCGCCGATCCGCGCGCGGCCCGAGGTGGGGCGCATCCGGCCGGTCAGGGCGAGCAGCAGGCAGGTGCGTCCGGAACCCGACCGCCCCTCGACGGCGACCAGGGCGCCCGGCGCCGCGGTGAAGCCGACGTCGTGGAACACCCGGCCGCGGGGTCCCTTCAGCCCGAACTCCTCCGCGGTGACCGGGAGCCCCTCCGGGGTGCTCTTCACAGCCTCTCCTTTGAACTGACTGGTCAGTGCAAAAACCAGTATGCAGCAGGGGGCGGCGCCCGGCGCAAATCGGCCCCCTCTCCGCAGGGCCTTGCCGGTTCGGCGTTTGTGCAGGTCGGGGAGGCTTGTCAGTGGTGTGCCCCACTATGGCCGGTGAGTGGTTCCGCGCTGAGAGGAGGCCCGACGTGAGCGTTCCCGCTGCCGCCCGCCGCCGTGCCGCAGGCACCGGCCGCACCCCGCCCTCCGACATCCACCCCGTGCTGCGCCGGACGGGCGCGCCGCCCGCAGCCCTCGACCTGCTCGCCCAGGCCCACCGGGGCCTGGAGGAGGCCGCCTCCCTGGAGGTCCCCAACGAGCGCTACGCCACCGCACACCTCGCCGCCCTGCGCACCGCCGCGGCCGTCCTGGCCGTGCGCGGCAGGCCGGAGGACACCCCCCGCCGCCGGCGCCGGATCCGCAGCGCGTGGGAGGTGCTTCCCGAGGTCGCCCCCGAACTCGCCGAGTGGAGCGCGCTCTTCGCCTCCGGCGCCGAGCGCAGGGCCCGGGCCGAGGCGGGCATCCGCGGCGCGGCCGGCCCCCGGGACGCCGACGACCTGGTGCGCGACAGCGCGATGTTCCTGCGCATCGTCGAGCGGATGCTGAGGATCCAGCCCCCGCTGACGGGCGGGGCCACCGGTTAGGGTGAAGATCCGCCGCAACCACCCGCGTCGCACGACGCCCCGCCCAGGAGCCGCCCGCCATGTCCCGTGAACAGGGTGTCGACCCGCTGCGTCCCCGAGCCTCCCTGCGTACCGCCGTGGTGTGGGACGTCCTGAGCGAAGCCCTGGACGGGCAGGCCGCGGCCGCCGGACGCGAGTCGCTGGACGTCCTCGACGCGGGCGGCGGCACCGGAAACTTCGCCGTCCGCGCCGCCGGCATGGGCCACCGCGTCACCGTGGTGGACCCCAGCCCGGACGCGCTGTTCGCCCTGGAGCGCCGGGCCGCCGAGGCCGGGGTCGCCGACCTGGTCCGCGGCGTCCAGGGCGACGCCCACGGCCTGCTGGACGTCGTCGGGGCCGGCGCCCACGACGCCGTGCTGTGCCACGGCGTGCTGGAGTACGTCGACGACCCGGCCGAGGCCGTGCACAACGTGGTCGGCGCGCTGCGGCCCACCGGCGTCGTCAGCGTGCTGGCCGCCAACCGCAACGGTGCGGTGCTCGCCCGGGCCCTGGCCGGCCACTTCGCCGAGGCCCGGCGGGGGCTGTCCGACCCGCACGGCCGCTGGGGCGACGCGGACCCGGTGCCCCGCCGGTTCACCGAGGACGGACTGGCCGACCTGGTCACCGCGGCCGGCCTCGAGGTCGCCGCCGTGCACGGGGTGCGGGTCTTCGCCGACCTGGTCCCCGGTTCCCTGGCGGACGCCGAGCCGGGGGCGACGGAGGCGCTCCTGCAACTGGAGGAGGCGGCGGCGGGGATCCCCGCGTTCCGCGCGATCGCCACCCAGCTCCACCTCCTGGCCCGCCGCGGCCGGGAGGCGTGACGGGCCCCGCGGGAACAACAGAACGGCCCGCAGAGTCCCGAACCCCTCCGCGGAACCGTATGATCTGGGTAAAGCAACTACGGCATGACCGCCAGGTGGACGGGGCAGACACCCCTCATCAGTGGTCGGCTGTGCGCAGTGGGGCGGATTACACGAACGCGTTCGACTGCCTATCCTGGTGGAAGACGCCGCGGTCGTCCCCGCGACCGACGAGTAGGAGGATTCCGTGCCGCTCTCGGAGCACGAGCAGCGCATGCTCGAGCAGATGGAGCGAGCGCTGTACGCCGAAGATCCCAAGTTCGCGTCGGCGCTCGAGGGAAGCGGGCTGCGCACCTATACCCGGCGGCGTGTCTACCAGGCGGTGGCCGGCTTCCTGCTGGGGATCGTGCTGCTCATGTCGGGCATGGTCGCCCAGCAGATCTGGATCAGCGTGGTGGGCTTCCTGGTGATGCTGGGGTGCGCGGTGCTGGCCGTCACGGGGTGGCGCAAGGCTCCCAAGCCCGGTGAACAGCAGCCCCCGCGCGGCGGACGGGACGGTCGCCGCCAGGGCAGGCCCCGCCGGAAGGTGATGGACCGCATCGAACAGCGGTGGCAGCGCCGCCGCGACGAACAGCAGGGCCCCTGACGGGGCGCGGCCCGTACGGGCCGGAACGTGACGGGCGGGGTCCCGCACCTTCGAGGTGCGGGACCCCGCCCGTTGCGTTTCCCACCGGAGCCGCCGCCCCGGCCCGCCGGGGGAGCGGCCCTCCGGCCCGCCTGGGGCCGGAGCGGCGGCCCGGTGTCCGCCCGTCCGCCTGCCTGCCCGTCCACCTGTCCGCCCGCCCGCCCTCCGGACGGACGGGCAGGCGGGCGGACGGTCAGGTCCGCTTCCCGGAACGCGGTCGCGGCAGCGCTCCGGTCAGCCTGCGGGTCGCGGCGGACCAGCGGACGAGGGTCCGCTCCCACGCGGCGGAGACCGCCCACCCCATCCGGGCCGCGGAGCGCGGCAGCAGGAGGGCGCGCAGTGCGGCCCGCCGCCCCGCGCTCGCGCGCAGCGCGGCCCCGACCCGGCGGACGTCGTCGCCCAGCCCGGCCGCCGGCCGCGGCCGCGGTGCGTACACCGCCTGCTCCACGGCGCCCGCCACCCGCATCACGGAGTCGGCGGCCGGGCCCTCCAGGCCGCCGGCCCGCACGATCCGGGCTCCCGCCCGGCGCGGGGTCCCGACGGGTCGGGGGTGATGCCGTAGTCCCAGGCGGTGTCGGACAGTTCCCGCCAGGCGGCCAGCGACCGGTCCCGTTCGGTGGCCGATCGCCCGTCCGCCTGCCCGTCCGGCCGCCCCTCCGCCGACCCGGCCACGGCACTGCCTGCCGGCGCCGGCCCTGTGCCCCGGGAGGGGGCCCGGGCCCGGTCGGCGCCGCCGGTCCGGCCGTTGCCGCCCAGGCGCCGTGCGCGCACCCGGATCCGCCACAGCATGGGCAGCGCCAGCAGGGCCGCGAGGAGGGCCGAGGCCGCCGTGACGAGCGCGGTCCGCGCCGTGAACACCCCCGGGTCCTGCGGGACGTCGGCCGAGGCGGCGGGGCCGCCGCAGGCCGGGTCGGTCGAGTCCGGGTCGTTGCACTTCCTCCTGTCACCGGTGTCCGTGCTCGGCGCGGCAGCGGGGCTCCGGGGGGCCTCCGGCTCGGCGACCTCGGGATCAGGGGCCTCCTGGCGGGCGTACTCCGGGACGCTGCCCCGGTCCGGGGTCGGTTCGAAGCGGGTCCAGCCGATCCCCTCGAAGTACAGCTCGGGCCAGGCGTGCGCGTCCTGCAGGCCCACCGACCAGGTGCCGTTGGCGTCCCGCACGCCGGGCGTGTACCCGACCGCCACCCGGGCCGGGACATCCAGGGTGCGGGCCATGGCGGCCATGGAGAAGGCGAAGTGGACGCAGAAGCCCTCCTTGTTCCGCAGGAACCGGGTGATGGCGGTGCTGCCGGTGCCGGACTCCACCTCGGTGTCGTAGCGGAACCCGCCGGAGGAGGCGAACCAGTCCTGGAGCCTGCGGGCCCGCTCGTAGTCGTCGGACGCCCCGGCGGTGACCCGCCGCGCCTGTTCGGCCACCTCGCCGGGGAGCGAGTCCGGGACCCGGGTGTACTCCTCGAGAAGGTCCGCCGGAGGGCGGGGGGCGTTCCGCAGCTGCTCGGCGGTGGGCTCCACCTGGAGGCTGGTGACCGTGTACCGGGCGCCGGCCGTGGTCTGGCGCCGGTCGCCCACCAGGGTGCGGCCCTCCGGCTCGAAGCGCCAGCGCCCCTCGATCTCCACCCCGGTGACCGGGTACGGCAGCGGCAGCCAGTTCTGCCGGTACCACTCGGCGGTGGAGAGGACGGTGGAGACCGGCGTCACGGGGACATCGGTGGCCAGGCCCGCGGGGAGGGGCCACCGCCGGGGCTCCGGGACGTCCTGCACCCGGCGTTCCGACGGCTTCCACGCGGTCCCGTCGAACTTGTCGAGGGAGACGAACCGCAGGTACAGGCCGGAGTTGCCGGGGGCGGTCGTGCGGTAGCGCAGGACCTCGCGGTCCTCCGGGCGGTTGAGGCTGTCCTGGAGGGAGACCAGCGGGTTCACCGCGGAGATGGTGCCGCTCCCGCCGCCGGAGCCCCCGTCGCCGGTGCGCTCGCCCAGCAGCCCCGGGCCCGTCAGGTCGGTGACCGGGACGATCAGGGCGATGCCCAGGGCCACCGCGCCGATCCGGCGCCCGGTGCGCACCGGGGCCGGCGGGCGGTCCGGCTCCGCCGCGCGGGGGCCGCCGCCGGAGCCGCCGAAGACCCTGCCCCAGCGGGAGAGCCGGTCGCGGCCCTCGGCCAGCAGCAGCAACAGGTAGCCCGCCGCCGCCAGGGCGAACCACTGCCACCCCGAGCCGTCACCGGAGAGCCCGGCCGCCACCGAGTACAGCGCCAGCATCGGCAGCCCGGCGGGCGCGGCGCTGCGGTAGGTCACCGCGAGGGCGTCCACGCACAGGGCGACCAGGGCGACCCCGCCCACCAGCATCAGCCGTATGCCCGGGGTGGCGGGCGCGGGCACGGCGTACTCGCCGATGTCCTTCGCGCCTTCTCCCAGCAGCCCGGTGAATCGTTCCACCGCCGCCGGGCCGGGCAGCACGCCGAGCACGGCGGCGTCCCGGACGAACAGCCACGAGAGGACCAGCAGCACGACCGCGGCCTGCGCCGCTACGGTCACCGGCCGGGGCAGCGGGGCACGCCGGGCCAGCGCCCCGGCCCCGGCCGACGCGGCCACCACCACGGCGGCCTGCACCAGCCAGGAGACGGAGGAGACCAGCGGCAGCAGCGCGCAGGCAGCCATCAGCGAGGCCGCCGCCGCGCACAGGGTCAGACGTATCGCACCGCTCACGGCGCCACCTCCGTGTCCTGGCGCGCCCCGAACCGGTCGGCACCGCTCCACAGTCCGGGAAGGGAGTCCTCCGGCCCGACCCGCAGCACCGTCCACCCGGCGTCGCGCAGCATCCTGCGCTGCCGGTCCAGGGCGTCGCCGTCCCGGTCCTCCTCCCCGGCCCACCCGCCGCGGGCCGCCCAGGCGGGCTCGTCCAGCAGGAACGCCACGGCCCCGCCGGCGCGCTGCCGCATCCGGGCCACGACCGAGGCGTCCTCCTCGTCCAGGGCGCCGAGGAACGCCACGACCATGCCCTCGTTGCCGCTGCGCAGCACGTCCTGGGCCCGGACCAGGCCCTCCCCGGCGGAGTGGTCCACCACGGCGAGGGCGTCCAGCAGCAGGTCCGCCGCGAGCCCGGCCCCGGCCCCGTCGCCCGTCGCCCCGGCGAAGCCGCCCGTGCCGCCGGGGGCGGGAACGGTGTCGCCGGTGTCGGTCAGCAGCCGCACGCCGTAGCCGCGCCGGAGCATGTGCACCGCGACCGAGGCGGCGCCGGAGACCGCCCACTCGAACGGGGAGTCCGGGCCGGCGCCGCGGTGGGCGGCCGCCCGGGTGTCCAGCAGTACCGTGCACCGGCTGCGCTGCGGCTGCTCCTCGCGCCGCACCATCAGCTCCCCGTAGCGGGCGGTGGAGCGCCAGTGCACCCGGCGCAGGTCGTCGCCGTGGCGGTAGCCGCGCGGGATCGCGTCGTCCTCGCCGGCCAGGGCCAGGGCGCGGGTGCGGCTGTCACCGTGCCCCGCGGCCTCCCCGGACAGCCGGACCGGGGCCAGCGGCTGCACCCTGGGCACGACCGTCAGCGTCTCCTGCCCGCTGAAGGAGCGGGTCAGCTCGCACATGCCGAACGGGTCGCTCAGCCGCAGCTGCAGCGGACCCAGCGGGTAGCGGCCGCGCAGGTCCGAGCGCACCCGGTAGGAGACCTCGCGGTACCCGCCCGGCTCCACCCGGTCCAGGACGAACCTGGGGCGCGGGCCCAGCACGTAGGGCACCCGGTCCTGGAGCATCAGCATGCCGGTGGGCAGCCGGGAGACGTTGTCCACCCGCAGGTGGACCCGGGCCTCCGACATCGCGGGCACCCGCGGGGGCACCAGGCGGCGGCTGCCCGCGACCCGGTGGCGGGAGCGGTGCAGCACCACCGTGCACACCACCGGCAGGACGGTCAGCAGCAGTCCGACCCGCAGCAGTTCCGGCTGGCCCAGCACGTAGGCGCAGCCGCCGGCCGCGAGGCCGGCCGCGAGGAAGGAGCGCCCCCTGGTGGTCAGGCCGCCGAAGGCCCGCCGCAGCCCGCCGCCGGCCCCCTGCGCGGGGCCGTCCGGTGCGTCGGGGGCGGCCGCGGGACCGGGGCCGGCGGCGGCTGTCGGGCCGGGGGCGTCGGTGCCGCCCCTCATCGCAATCTCCGGGCGCCGCCCGGCACGTCGGGGCCGTGTGCGTCGGGCACGGGGGTGCGCTGCAGGATCTCGGCCACCACCTGCTCCGGCGCGCGGCGGTTCAGCTGTGCCTGCGCGGTGGGCAGCAGGCGGTGCGACAGCACGGGGGAGGCCAGTGCCTGCACGTCGTCCGGGAGCACGTAGTCCCGGCCGTCGAGGGCGGCCGCGGCCCGCGCCGCCCGCACCAGGTGCAGGGTGGCGCGGGGGGAGGCGCCCAGCCGCAGGTCCGGGTGGCCGCGCGTGGCGGAGACCAGGGCCACCACGTAGCGGCGCACCGGGTCGGCGACGTGCACCGTGCGCACCGCCTCCACCAGCTCGGTGATCTCGTGGGCGTGCGCGACCGGCCGGACCTCGTCCAGCGCCGGCGTGCCCCCGTGCACGTCCAGCATCCGCAGCTCGGCCTCGGCGCTGGGGTAGCCGATGGAGATCCGGGCCATGAAGCGGTCCCGCTGCGCCTCGGGCAGCGGATAGGTGCCCTCCATCTCCACCGGGTTCTGGGTGGCGATGACCATGAACGGGCGGGGCAGCTCGTAGGTGCTGCCGTCGACGGTGACCTGGCGCTCCTCCATCGACTCCAGCAGCGCCGACTGCGTCTTGGGCGAGGCGCGGTTGATCTCGTCGCCCACCACGATCTGGGCGAAGATCGCGCCCGGCTTGAACTCGAACTCCCGCCGCTGCTGGTCGAAGACGCTGACCCCGGTGACGTCGGACGGCAGCAGGTCCGGCGTGAACTGGATCCGCCGGACCGAGCAGTCGACGGACCGGGCCAGCGCCTTGGAGAGCATCGTCTTGCCCACGCCGGGCACGTCCTCGACCAGCAGGTGGCCCTCGGCGAGCAGGACCGTCAGGGCGATCCGGACGACCTCCGGCTTGCCCTCGATCACGTGCTCGACCGATCTGCGCACCCGGTCGGCGGTGGCGGTCAGGCCCTCCAGGCCCGCTCGTTCGTCATAGGTGGTCACCCAGCCCTCCTCGGCCCGTTGCCGGCCCGGCGGCACGCCGCGGCCTCCCCCGCATTCTTGCCTTCCCGGGGGCTCCGCGTCACACGGGTGAGGGCGGAGGAGGGGGACTTGCCCGCCTTGGCGCCCTATGCGTCGATCTCCCGCAGGCTGCCGGTGTGCACGTCGAACACGAAGCCGCGGACGTCGTCGGTGTGCGGGATGAAGGGCGAGTTCCGGACGCGGGCCATCGACTGGCGGACGTCCTGGTCGATGTCGTTGAAGGTCTCCAGCGCCCACGACGGCCGGACGCCGACCTCGCGCTCCAGCTCCCCGCGGAACTCGTCCTCGGACAGGCCCTGCAGGCCGCAGCCGGTGTGGTGGATCAGGACGACCGACCTGGTCCCCAGGGCGCGCTGGCTGATGGTCAGCGAGCGGATGGTGTCGTCGGTGACCACACCGCCGGCGTTGCGGATCAGGTGGCTGTCGCCGAGGTCCAGGCCCAGGGCTGCGAACAGGTCGAGCCGGGCGTCCATGCAGGCGACCACGGCCAGTTTCTGGACCGGGCGGGCGTCCATCCCGGGGTCGGTGAACCCGGCGGAGTAGGTGCGGTTCGCCGCGACCAGGCGGTCGGTCACGGAGTCCTCGGTCTTGGTCTTCGTCTTCGGCTTGGACATGGCTCGAAACCCTAGCCGGGGGGGACGGCGGAAATCCCGTGGCGCCACAGTGATCTGCGTCAATCCGGGGATTCTCCTTGCGCCCTTCCCGTCACCCTCCCGGCCCGTCCCGTTCCTCCGCAGGAGTGAAATCCGGCCAGGGGCGCGTACAGGGGCGCGCGCACGGCCAGGATGCGCCGTGCAGGGTAGGGGGACCCCGCCCGGCCTGCGGTTTTCCCGGGCTCCGGAGTGGACCGGACGTGGTTGACCGTGGAGGGCAGTGGAGTACAGTGGCGCGAAGTGGGGCACGGACGCCCCGTCCGGAGCCGGCGGCAGGAGGTGCTCGGGTTGTTCCTCGGGACGTACACGCCCCGTCTGGACGACAAGAGCAGGCTCGTCCTCCCCGCGAGGTTCCGCGAGCAGCTGGCCCCCGGCCTGGTCGTCACCAAGGGGCGCGAGCGCTGCCTGTACGTGTGGCCGGTCGAGGAGTTCCGCGAGGTGACCGCCCGCATCGGCCGGGCGCCGGTGGTGTCCGAGGCGGTCCGCGACTACCTGCGGGTGCTGTTCGCCGGGGCCGTCGACGAGGTCCCCGACCGGCAGGGGAGGATCACCCTCCCGCAGCCGCTGCGGGAGTACGCCGGGCTGAGCCGCGAGTGCACCGTGATCGGCGCCAACACCCGCGTCGAGGTGTGGGACAGTGCCTCCTGGGACCAGTACCTGCTGGACCGGCAGGGCTCCTTCCCGGACCTGTCGCAGGAGGTGCTGCCCGGACTACTGTGAACCGCCTCCGTCCCAGACCCGTCCGTACGCGGCCCGAGGGCCGCACCCGTCCGAGACAGTGCGACGGCCACGTCTGCGCGCACGCACGGCCCGGCCTCCTCCCGCTCCCGGCCGACCGGCACCTCTTCCCCGGTGCCGGTCGACCTCCTTCCCCATCGTGAGCGGGCGGGGACCCGGCGGTGCGTTCCCGCCCGTCGCACCCCAAGAAGGGCACTGATGAGCACCACCACGCACTCCCGCCACGCGCGGCCGGCCGCGCACGACACCGGGGAGGTGCGGTGACCACTGAGCCCCGACACGTACCGGTCATGCTCCGGCGCTGCCTGGAGATGCTCGCCCCCGCCCTCGCCGCACCCGGCTCCGTCGTCGTCGACGCCACCCTCGGGCTCGGCGGGCACAGCGAGGCCCTGCTGACCTCCTTCCCCTCCGCGCGGCTGGTCGCCGTCGACCGGGACCCGGCCGCCCTGGAGCTCGCCGGGAAGCGCCTCGCCCCCTTCGGCGACCGCGCCACCCTGGTGCACGCCGTCTACGACGAGATCCCCGACGTCCTCGCCCGCCTCGGCATCCCGAAGGTCCAGGGCGTGCTGTTCGACCTCGGCGTCTCCTCCATGCAGCTCGACGAGGCCGGCCGCGGCTTCGCCTACGCGCAGGACGCGCCCCTGGACATGCGGATGGACCAGAGCACCGGGATCAGCGCCGCGGAGGTGCTCAACACCTACCCGGCGGGCGAACTGGTGCGGATCCTGCGCACCTACGGCGAGGAGAAGTTCGCCCGGAAGATCGTCGAGGCGGTGGTGCGCGAGCGACAGAAGGAGCCGTTCACCACCAGCGCACGGCTGGTCGAGCTGATCCGCGCGGCCCTGCCCCAGGCGGCCAAGCGCACCGGCGGCAACCCGGCCAAACGGACCTTCCAGGCCCTGCGCATCGAGGTCAACGGCGAGCTCGCCGTCCTCGAGCGGGCGATCCCCGCGGCCGTCGGCGCGCTCGCCGTGGGGGGCCGGATCGCCGTGCTGTCCTACCACTCCCTGGAGGACAGGCTGGTCAAGCAGGTGTTCGCGGCCGGTGCGGCGAGTACCGCCCCGCCCGGCCTGCCGGTCGTCCCCGAGCAGTACCAGCCCCGGCTGAAACTGCTCACCCGCGGCGCGGAACTGCCCACGGCCGAGGAGGTCGCGGAGAACCGGCGGGCGGCCCCGGCCCGGCTGCGCGGGGCGGAGCGGATCAGGGAGGACCCGGCGTGACGGCGAGGAGACGGGGAGCGGTCCCGCAACCGGGCGGCCCCGCCGCGGCCCGCACCCCGTTCGTGGTGCTCGTGGTGGTGCTGCTCGCCGGCGGCCTGATCGCCCTGCTCGTGCTCAACACCGCCGTCAACCAGGGCTCGTTCCGGCTGTCCGAGCTGCAGAAGGAGACCACGCGGCTCACCGACGAGGAGCAGGCCCTGCAGCAGCAGGTCGACGAGCACTCGGCGCCGGGCGAACTCGCCCGCCGCGCCCGGGAGCTGGGCATGGTGCCCGGCGGCAACCCCGCCTTCCTGGACGACGACGGCACCGTGCGCGGGGTGCCGGGCGAGTCCGGCGGGGCGCCGCCCGCCGTCCGCCCGCCCACGGCCGCGCCCTCCCCCACCGGATCGGTCGCCCCCTCCCTCGGCCCGGACACCGCCCCCGCGGCGGGCGCCGGGGACGGGGCGGGCCCGTCCGCCCAGACCCCGGCCCAGGCCGCACCCGACACCCGGTAGGTGACCGACGTGACCTTGCCCCGACCCCCGCACCCCGGACCGGCACCCGCGCCGGCCCCCTCCCGCGCACCGGCAGGGGGCGGCGCGTGAGCGGGGAGCGCGAACGGCCGGGGGCCGGGAAGCCGCGCAAACGCCCCGGGACGGCGAAGCGTCCGGCGGCGCCGGGGCAGGACGGGACCGCCGGCCCGCGCCGCCCCGCGCCGAGGAAGGCCGCACCGAAGAAGGCCGTGCCCGAGAAGTCAGCGCCGAAGAAGGCCGCGCCGAAGAAAGCCGTACCGAAGAAGGCCGCGCCCGGGGGGACAGTGCCGAAGAAGACCGCGCCGAAGAGGCCGCAGGGCTCCGGGGAGCCGAAGAGGGCGAAGAAGGCGGCGGCCCCCGCCGCGGGAGCGCGCGCGGGCGCGTCCCGCGCGGGCGCGGGAGCGCCCCGCCGCGCGCCCGCGCGCCCGCGCGGCCCGGTGTCGCCCTCCGGCGCGCCGCTGCTCCGGCTCGCCGGCGCCCGGCCGAGGCTGCGGCTGGTCAGCGTCCTGCTGACCGTCGTCCTGCTGGTGTTCGTCGGCCGCCTGCTGCAGGTGCAGGCGGTCGACGCCTCCGCCTACGCCACCAAGGCCGCCGGGAACCGCTACATGACCGTGACGCTGAGCGCCGAGCGGGGCACGCTGACCGACCGCAACGGAGTGGCGCTGGCGACCACCGTCGACGCCTACGACATCATCGCCGACCCCTCCATGTTCACCCCGGATCAGTCCAAGGTCCCCGATGCGCCGGCCCAGGCCGCCGAACTGCTGGCGCCGATCGTCGGGCAGGAGGAGGAGGCCGTCGCCCGCAAGCTGGCCGAACCGGACAGCCGCTACGTGGTCCTCGCCCGCAAGCAGACCCCCCAGGTGTGGAACCAGATCAAGGACCTCAAGGCGGCCCTGGCCGAGGAGGCCGCCCGCGACCGCAGGGGCGCGCCCGGCGTGCTGGCCGGGGTCTTCTCCGAGTCCACCAGCAAGCGCGTCTACCCCGCCGACGAGCTGGCCGCCGGGGTCATCGGCTTCGTCAACGCCGAGGACCGCGGGGGAGCGGGCCTGGAGGCCGCGCTGGACGGGCAGCTGGCCGGCAAGGAGGGGCTGCGCACCTACACCCAGTCCGGCGGCCGGCTGGTCCCCACCGCGGGGGTGCGGGAGAAGCCCGCCGAGCCCGGCACCGACTTCGAGCTCACCCTCGACCGCGACATCCAGTGGGCCGCCGAGGACGCGATCGGCGAGCAGGTGGCCGAGTCCGGCGCCGACCGGGGCTACGTCATCGTCCAGGACACCTCCAGCGGGGAGATCCTCGCCATGGCCAACGCCCCCGGCTACGACCCGGGGGACCTGACGCGGGCCGACCCGGCGGCGCTGAGCAACCGCGCCCTGGAGGACGCCTTCGAGCCGGGCAGCACCAGCAAGCTGATGTCCATGGCCGCCGTCCTGGAGGAGGGGGTCGCGGCCCCGGACACCCACGTCACCGTCCCCGGCACCCTGCCGCGCGCCGACCGGGTCTTCCACGACGACGTGGACCACGGCACCTGGTACCTGACGCTCAACGGAGTCCTGGCCAAGTCCAGCAACATCGGCACGATCCTGGCCGTCGAGCAGCTGGGGAAGACCCGCAAGGAGACCAACCGGATCCTGCACCGGTACCTGACCGGGTTCGGGATCGGCCGGCCCACAGGCCTGGAGTTCCCCGGGGAGACCCCCGGGATCCTCGCCGCCCCCGGCAAGTGGGACGCCTCCCAGCAGTACACGATCCCGTTCGGCCAGGGCCTGTCGGTCAACGCCCTGCAGGCCACCTCGGTGTTCTCCACCATCGCCAACGGCGGGGTGCGGGTGCAGCCGAGCCTGGTGCGGGGCACCACCGGGCCGGACGGGCGGTACACCCCGGCCGGGGAGCCGAAGCGGACCAGGGTGGTCAGCGAGAAGACGGCCCGGACGCTGTCGAGGATGCTCGAGTCGGTCGTCGGGGACGAGCAGGGCACCGGCGTCAAGGCCCAGATCGCGGGCTACCGGGTCGCGGGCAAGACCGGAACCGCCAACCGGGTGGACCCCGAGACCGGCCGCTACCGGGGCTACACGGCGTCCTTCATGGGCTTCGCCCCGGCCGACGACCCGAAGGTCACCGTCTCCTGCGTGATCCAGAACCCCACCAGGGGAAGCTACTTCGGCGGGCAGATCTGCGGACCGGTCTTCAAGGAGGTCATGGAGTTCGCGCTCAAGAGCCTGCACGCCCCTCCGTCGGGGGCCAACCCCCCCGCCCTGCCCGTCGAGTTCGACCCGGAGAAGCAGTGAGAACGATCACAGACGAGACGTCCGGGGACGACCCCCGCCGCCCCTTGTTTCGCCCCGGACGGGGAGCTGCGGGTACTCTCACGGCCGTGCCAAAAGCTGATCAGCCCACCTCCCGGCAGGACGCCCCCGCACGTCCCCCGGGCGCCCCGCGGCCGGACCGGGTCCGGCCCAAGCCGCTCGCGGAGCTGGCCCGCAGGCTCGGGACCCCCGTTCCCGCCGGGGCGGCCGACGACGCCGCGGCGACCGGGATCACCCACGACTCCCGCGCGGTCCGCCCCGGAGACGTCTACGCGGCCCTGCCCGGCGCCCGCTTCCACGGCGCGGACTTCGCCGTGCAGGCGGCCGGCAACGGGGCCGTGGCGGTCCTGACCGACAAGGCGGGCGCCGAGCGCGCCGCCGCGGCCGGACTGCCGGTCCTGGAGGTCGACGACCCCCGGGCCCGGACGGGCGAACTGGCCGCCTGGATCTACGACGGGCCGGGCGAGGACCTGCTGCAGATCGGGATCACCGGCACCTCGGGCAAGACCACCACCGCCTACCTGGTGGACGGCGGCCTGCGCGCCGCCGCGCGCGCCGCGGCCGCCGACGGCGGCCCCGCCGCCCCGACCGGCCTGATCGGGACCGTGGAGTCCCGGATCGGCGACGAGCGGCTCAAGAGCGAGCGCACCACCCCCGAGGCCACCGACCTGCAGGCCCTGTTCGCGGTGATGCGCGAGCGCGGCGTCACCGCCGTCGCCATGGAGGTCTCCAGCCACGCCCTGGTGCTCGGCCGGGTCGACGGCGCGGTCTTCGACGTCGCCGTCTTCAACAACCTCAGCCCCGAACACCTTGACTTCCACCCGGACATGGAGGACTACTTCCGGGCGAAGGCGCAGCTGTTCACCCCGCGGCGCAGCCGGGCCGGCGTGGTCAACCTCGACGACGAGTACGGACGCAGGCTCGTCGCCGACGCCGGGGTGCCGGTGACCACCTTCTCCGCGGAGGGCCACCCGGACGCCGACTGGCGGGCCGAGGACGTCGAACTGGGCCCGCTGGGCAGCACGTTCACCGTCGTGGGCCCGCAGGGCGCCAGGGTCCGCGCCGCGGCCCCGCTGCCGGGGCCGTTCAACGTCTCCAACGCCCTCGCCGCGATCACCGCCCTGGTGGTCGCCGGGGTCGACCTGCGCACGGCCGTCGAGGGCGTCGCGGAGGTGCCGGGCGTGCCCGGCCGCCTGGAGCGGGTCGACGCGGGCCAGGACTGGCTGGCCGTGGTCGACTACGCGCACAAGCCGGACGCGCTGGAGTCCGTGCTGCGCGCCGTCCGCAAGGTCACCGAGGGCCGGGTCCACCTGGTCGTCGGCTGCGGCGGCGACCGCGACGCGCACAAGCGCGGCCCCATGGGCGCCATCGCCGCCCGGCTCGCCGACACCGCGGTGCTCACCAGCGACAACCCCCGCTCGGAGGACCCGCTGGCGATCCTCGCGGCGATGCTCAACGGTGCCGCGGAGGTGCCGAGCCACGAACGGGGCGAGGTGCTGGTGGACGCCGACCGGGCCGCGGCGATCGCCGCGGCCGTCTCCCGGGCCCTGCCCGGGGACACCGTGCTCGTGGCCGGAAAGGGGCACGAGCAGGGACAGGACCTCGCAGGGGTGATCCGCCCCTTCGACGACCGAGAGGTGCTGCGCGCGGCGATCGAAGCCTCCGCGCCCCGCAGCTGACGCCACATGACCAGGGATGACTGAACGCAATGCGCGCACAAGCCCGGATCCGCCCGCCTGCCTCCACCGGCGGGGGTGAGCAGTGATCGCCCTCTCGCTCGGCGAGATCGCCGAGATCACCGGAGGAACCCCGCACGACATGCCGGACCCGCGGGTGCAGGTCACCGGCCCCGTCGTCATCGACTCCCGGGAGGTGCGGCCGGGCAGCCTGTTCGTCGCCTTCGTCGGCGAGCGGGCGGACGGCCACGACTTCGCCGCCGGCGCCGTCGCGGCCGGTGCGGCGGGTGTCCTCGCCTCCCGCCCGGTCGGCGTCCCTGCGGTCGTAGTGGACGACGTGGTCGCCGCCCTGGGGGCGCTGGCCCGGCACGTCGTCGCCCGCCTGGGCACCCCGCTGGTGGCGCTCACCGGCTCCTCGGGCAAGACCAGCACCAAGGACCTGATCGCGCAGGTCCTGGAGCACCTGGGCCCCACGGTGTTCACGCCGGGCTCGCTCAACAACGAGATCGGCCTGCCGCTGACCGCCCTGCGCGCCGACGACTCCACCCGGCACCTGGTGCTGGAGATGGGCGCCCGCGGCAAGGGGCACATCCGCTACCTCACCGGCCTGACCCCGCCGCGCATCGGCGTGGTGCTCAACGTCGGCACCGCCCACGTCGGCGAGTTCGGCGGCCGCGACGCCATCGCCGAGGCCAAGGGCGAGCTGGTCGAGGCGCTGCCGGCCGACGGGCTGGCGGTGCTCAACGCCGACGACCCGCTGGTGCGGGCCATGGCGTCGCGCACGAAGGCCCGCACGGTGCTCTTCGGCGAGGCCGCGGACGCCGAGGTGCGGGCTGAGGACGTGCACCTGGACGACCTCGGGCGTCCGGCGTTCACGCTTCGCACACCCACCGGGTGCGCCTCCGTGACCTTGCGGCTGTACGGTGAGCACCACGTGTCGAACGCGCTTGCCGCGGCCGCCGTCGCCCGTGAACTGGGCATGCCTGTCGACCGGATCGCCACCGCGCTCTCGGAGGCCGGCACGCTCTCCCGCTGGCGGATGGAGGTCACCGAGCGCGCGGACGGCGTCACGGTCGTCAACGACGCCTACAACGCGAACCCCGAGTCCGTGCGGGCGGCGCTGCGCGCGCTCGTCGCCATGGGCAGGGGCCGTCGCACGTGGGCGGTGCTCGGGGAGATGGCCGAGCTCGGCGGGGACTCCCTCGCCGAGCACGACGCGGTGGGACGGATGGCCGTCCGGCTCAACGTCAGCAAGCTCGTCGCAGTCGGCGGCCAGGCGGCCGCGTGGATGCGGGTGGGCGCCTATAACGAGGGTTCGTGGGGTGAGGAGTCGGTGCACGTGTCCGACGCGCAGGAGGCGATCGAGCTGTTGCGCACCGAAGTACGACCGGGGGACGTCGTGCTGGTGAAGGCATCCAGGGCCATAGGCCTGGAGAAGGTCGCGCAGGCGCTGCTCGCGGGCGCCGAGGGTGAGGCCGGCGCACGATGAGGCAGATCCTCTTCTCCGGCGTCATCGGCATGTTCCTGTCCCTGATCGGGACGCCGCTGTACATCAGGCTGATGGTCCGCAAGGGCTACGGCCAGATGATCCGCGACGACGGCCCGCAGGGACACCACAGCAAGCGCGGCACCCCGACCATGGGCGGCGCCGTGTTCATCGTGGCGACGCTGGCCGCCTACGCGCTCACCAAGGTGATCACCTCCAGCGAGCCGACCATCTCCGGCCTGCTGGTGCTGTTCCTGATGGCGGGCATGGGCCTGGTCGGCTTCCTCGACGACTACATCAAGATCGCCAAGCAGCGCAGCCTGGGCCTGCGCGCCAAGGCGAAGATGGCCGGCCAGCTGATCGTCGGCGTCGCCTTCGCGGTCCTGTCGCTGCAGTTCGCCGACTCCCGCGGGCAGACCCCGGCGTCGACGAAGCTCTCCTTCGTCCAGGACTTCGGCTGGTCGATCGGCCCGGTGCTCTTCGTCGTCTGGGCGCTGTTCATGATCCTGGCGATGTCCAACGGCGTGAACCTCACCGACGGCCTGGACGGCCTGGCCACCGGCGCCTCGGTGATGGTCTTCGCCGCCTACGTCGTGATCGGCGTGTGGCAGTACGGCCAGTCCTGCGCCAACATCCTGACCGCGGGCGAGGCCTGCTACGAGGTCAGGGACCCGCTGGACCTGGCGATCGTCGCCTCCGCGCTGATGGGCGCCTGCTTCGGCTTCCTGTGGTGGAACACCTCGCCGGCGAAGATCTTCATGGGCGACACCGGCTCCCTGGCCCTGGGCGGCGCCCTGGCCGGCCTGGCCATCTGCAGCCGCACCGAGCTGCTGCTCGCCATCCTCGGCGGCCTGTTCGTCCTGATCACCCTCTCGGTGATCATCCAGGTGGGCTCCTTCCGCCTGACCGGCAAGCGCGTCTTCCGCATGGCCCCCCTCCAGCACCACTTCGAGCTCAAGGGCTGGTCGGAAGTGCTCATCGTGGTCCGCTTCTGGATCATCCAGGGCGTGTGCATGATGGTCGGCCTGGGCCTGTTCTACGGAGGCTGGGTGACCGGCAAGTGACGTCCGAACCGTCCGGCCCCGAGACCTTCGAGGGGCTCCCGGTCACGGTGGCCGGCCTCGGCGTGAGCGGCGTCAGCGCCGCCCGCGCCCTGGCCGGCCTCGGCGCCGCCGTCACGGTCGTGGACGGCGGCGACGGCCCCGCGCAGCGCGAGGGCGCCGCGCGGCTGGAGGCGGAGGGCGTCACCGTCCGCCTCGGCGACGGCGACACCCTGCCCGCGGGGACGGCCCTGGTCGTCACCTCTCCCGGCTGGAGGCCGGACAGCCCGCTGTTCGCGGCGGCCGCGCGGGCCGGCGTGCCGGTGTGGGGCGACGTCGAACTCGCCTGGCGGCTGCGCGGCCCCGGCGCCGCCGACTGGCTGGCGATCACCGGCACCAACGGCAAGACCACCACGGTGCAGATGCTCGCGAGCATCCTCGCCGCGGCCGGGCTGCGCACCGCGGCCGTCGGCAACGTCGGCACCCCGGTGCTGGACGTGGTCCTGAGCGGCGAGAAGTACGACGTCCTGGCCGTGGAGCTGTCCAGCTACCAGCTCCACTGGGCGCCCAGTGTGCGCGCGCACTCCGCCGCGGTGCTCAACCTCGCCCCCGACCACCTCGACTGGCACGGCTCGATGGCCGCCTACGCCGCCGACAAGGGCCGGATCTACGAGGGCAACCGCGTGGCCTGCGTCTACAACACCGCGGACCCGGCCACCGAGGAACTGGTGCGGGCCGCCGACGTCGAGGAGGGCTGCCGGGCGGTCGGCTTCACCCTCGGCGCCCCCGGCCCCTCCGAACTCGGCGTCGTCGACGGCCTGCTGGTCGACCGGGCCTTCGTGGAGAACCGGCACAGCAGCGCCCAGGAGCTGGCCGAGGTCGCCGACGTCAACCCGCCGGCCCCGCACAACGTCGCGAACGCGCTCGCCGCCGCGGCACTGGCCCGCGCGTGGGGGGTGCCCGCCCGCGCGGTCCGCGACGGCCTGCGGGCCTTCCGCCCCGACGCCCACCGCATCGCCCACGTGGCCACGGTGGACGAGGTGGCCTGGGTGGACGACTCCAAGGCCACCAACACCCACGCCGCGGCGGCCTCGCTGGCCGCCTACGAGAAGGTGGTGTGGATCGCCGGGGGCCTGGCCAAGGGAGCCGCCTTCGACGAGCTGGTGGCCGGGGCCGCCGGGCGCCTGCGGGCGGCCGTGCTGATCGGCGCCGACCGCGCGCTGGTCCGCGAGGCGCTGGCCCGACACGCCCCGCAGGTACCGGTGGTCGAGCTGGACCGCACCGACACTGGGGCCATGGCGGCCGCCGTCGGGGCCGCAAGGGAACTGGCCCGGCCGGGCGACACCGTCCTGCTGGCCCCGGCCTGCGCCTCGATGGACATGTTCGCGAACTACAACCGCCGCGGCGAGGCGTTCGCCGAGGCCGTGCGGGCGCTGGCCGCGGACGGCCCCGGGCCGCAGGAGTAAGGGCGGGATCCCCGACACCGGGAGGTCCCCGGTGCACCACAGGAGGGGACATGAGCGCGCAGCAACGGACAGCGGGCCCGGGACGGAGGCCGACCGTCCCGGGCCCGCCGGCCCCGTCCCTGCGGCCGGCGGGGGGCCGCGGGCCCCTGGGCGGGGCCCGGGCCGCCCTGGAGCGGCTCAGGCGCGCCTGGGACCGTCCGCTGACCGCGTACTACCTGATCCTGGGCGGCGGCCTGCTGCTGACCGTCCTCGGCCTGGTCATGGTCTTCTCCTCCTCCCAGATCACGGCGCTGGCCCAGGGGCTGCCCTCGACCTACTACTTCCGCAAGCAGCTGCTGGCGGTGGCCATCGGCGGGGCGCTGATGCTGGTGGCCTCCCGGCTGTCCGTGCGGCGGCTGCGCGCGCTGGCCCGTCCGCTGCTGGTGGCCTCCGTGGTGCTGATGGCCCTGGTGCAGGTGCCCGGCGTCGGGATGGAGATCAAGGGCAACCGCAACTGGCTCTCCCTGGGCGGGCCGTTCCAGCTGCAGCCCAGCGAGTTCGGCAAGCTGGCCCTGGTGCTGTGGGGGGCGGACGTGCTGGCCCGCATGGTCGAGCGCGGGACGCTCGACCGGTGGAAGCACCTGCTGGTCCCGCTGGTGCCCGTGGCCCTGCTGCTGCTGGGGCTGATCATGCTCGGCGGCGACATGGGCACCGCGATGATCCTGGTGGCGGTCCTGTTCGGCCTGCTGTGGCTGGCCGGCGCCCCCACCAGGCTGTTCGCCGGGACGCTGGCGGTCGCCGGCCTGATGACGGCGCTGCTGATCGCCACCAGCCCGAACCGGATGTCGCGCCTGGAGTGCCTGGGCGCCACGGACCCGGGGAGGAACGACCAGTGCTGGCAGGCGCTGCACGGGATCTACGCCCTGGCCTCGGGCGGGTGGTTCGGGTCCGGACTCGGCGCGAGCGTCGAGAAATGGGGTGAACTGCCCGAAGCCCACACCGACTTCATCTTCGCCATCACCGGGGAGGAACTGGGGCTGGCGGGGACGCTGTCGGTCCTCGCCCTCTTCGCGGCTCTAGGCTATGCGGGTATCCGCGTGGCCGGACGCACGGAGGATCCCTTCGTCAGGTTCGCCGCGGGAGGTGTGACAACCTGGATCACGGCCCAGTTCGTGATCAACATCGGTGCGGTGCTCGGCCTGCTGCCGATCGCCGGCGTCCCCCTCCCGCTGTTCTCCTACGGGGGCTCCGCCCTGCTTCCGACCATGTTCGCGGTCGGCATGCTGATCTCCTTCGCACGGAGCGGGCCGGGCGCACGGGCGGCCCTGGCCGCACGCGGACCTGGGGTGATGACTAGGACCATGAGACGGATCGCCGGACGGCGGCCGTCGGGGAAGCGGTGAATTTCGGTGCATGTCGTTCTCGCCGGCGGAGGAACCGCCGGTCACATCGAGCCGGCGCTCGCCCTCGCGGACGCCCTGCGCAGGCAGGACCCGACCGTGGGGATCACGGCGCTCGGCACGGAGCGTGGACTCGAGACGAGGCTCGTCCCGGAGCGCGGCTACGAACTGGCGCTCATTCCCGCCGTCCCGCTGCCCCGCAAGCCCACGCCGGAACTGATGACCGTTCCCGGCCGGCTGCGCGGCACCATCAAGGCGGCCGAGCAGATCCTGGAGCGCACCGGGGCGGACGCGGTCGTCGGCTTCGGCGGCTACGTCGCCCTGCCCGGCTACCTGGCCGCCAAGCGGCTCGGGGTGCCGATCGTCGTCCACGAGGCCAACGCCCGCCCGGGCCTGGCCAACAAGATCGGCTCGCGCTACACCGAGTACGTGGCGGTGAGCACCCCCGACAGCAAGCTGCGCCACGCCCGCTACGTCGGCATCCCGCTGCGCCGCTCCATCGCCACCCTCGACCGCGCCGCGATGCGCGCCGAGGCCCGGGCGGCCTTCGGGCTCGACCCGAACCTGCCGACGCTGCTGGTCTCCGGCGGCTCCCAGGGCGCGCGCCGGCTCAACGAGACCGTCCAGGCGCTCGCCCCGCGGCTGCAGCGCTCCGGCGTGCAGATCCTCCACGCGGTGGGCCCGAAGAACGAACTGCCGCAGGTGGACAACATGCCCGGCATGCCGCCCTACCTGCCGGTGCCCTACCTGGACCGGATGGACCTCGCCTACGCGGCCGCCGACATGATGCTGTGCCGGGCCGGCGCCATGACGGTCGCCGAGCTGTCGGCCGTGGGGCTCCCCGCCGCCTACGTCCCCCTGCCGATCGGCAACGGCGAGCAGCGGCTCAACGCCCAGCCGCTGGTCAAGGCGGGCGGCGGCCTGCTGGTCGACGACGCCGAGCTGTCCGCGGACTGGGTGCTGGAGAACGTGCTGCCGGTGCTGACGGACCCGCACCGGCTCCACACCATGGCCCGCGCCGCGGCCGAGTTCGGCCGTCCGCACGCCGACGAGCTGCTCGTCGGCATGGTCCACGAGGCGATCGCGGCCCGGAAGGGGCGCTGAGCACCGCCCGGCGGTCCGCGGCCGGCCCTCCTCCCGCACTGCGGCGAGGGGGGCCGGCCGCTTCGCTCCGGGGCGGCCCCCGTGGCGCGCGGCCGCAGCTGGCCGCAGCTGGCAGGATCGGCCGGGCGGGCCGCTGGGGGGACGGGACGACGACATCAGGAGGGACCGGCATGGCCGTACCGGCGATCACCCGCCGCCGCGCGAGCGGCGGCACCGCAGCGACGGGCAGGCGCTCCCGGGCGCAGGACGGGCCCGGGGCCCCGGAGGGCCCGGAGCTCCCGGGCGGCTCCGGCGGCCCGGACGGCTCCGGAGGCCCGGACGGCCCGGACGGCTCCGGCCGCCGCCGGCCGGGCCCGCTGCCGCTGGTCGCGGCGGTCCTGCTGCTGGCCGCCTTCGGGCTGTGGGCGGTCTACGGGTCCCCCTGGCTGAGGATGCGCGGGGTGGAGGTCCTCGGCACGGACCGGCTCACCGAGCAGGAGGTCCGCACGGCCGCCGGCGTCTCCCCGGGCGGGCCGCTCGCCTCGGTGGACACCGCTGCGGTGGAGGAGCGGCTGCGCGGGAGGCTGCCGCGGATCGCCTCGGTGGAGGCGGTCCGGTCCTGGCCGGAGACCCTCGCCCTGGAGGTGACCGAGCGCGAGGCGGTGGCGGTCCTGGCCGGGGACGGCCGGTTCACCGAGGTCGACGCGGACGGCGTCGGGTACGCCACCGTCCGGGAGGCGCCCGGGGGCGTGCCGGTGATCCGGGTCGACCCCGCGGAGGGGGGTGCGTCGGCGCGCTTCGGCCGGGACCGGCTCGTCCGCGAGGCCGCGGCCGTCGCGGCCGGGCTCCCGGGGCAGCTGCGCGAGCGCACGCGCACGGTCGTGGTGCGCTCCTACGACGGCATCGAACTTCACCTGGACGGGGGGCGCACGGTGGTGTGGGGAAGCTCGCACGAGGGCGCACGGAAGGCCCGCGCGCTCCTGGCGTTGACGAAAGCCGCAAAAGACGCCGAACGATACGACGTGAGTTCCCCCGGTACCCCTGCTGCGACGGGGAGTTGACGATCCGGCCTGATCACGAGCACCCTGGTTCGTCTGCGGACCGAGTGATCACATAGGGTCAAAAGAAAAACGGGAGGTTCGGCGTGTTCGTTGAACGCGCACGGCTTGTCGACCTAGTGTCCTGTTCCAAAGCACCCCGTTGAACGGGCGCAACTGCAACCCTCAACCTCAGGGTTAGGGTTCGGGTCGGTGACCTCACGTACCGTCCCATCGGCATTTGTCGGCGCGGCGCGGAACCACCGCGCAGCGGCGACCCGTAACTCGAGGCGAGAGGCCTTCGACGTGGCAGCACCGCAGAACTACCTCGCAGTCATCAAGGTCGTCGGCATCGGCGGCGGTGGCGTCAACGCCATCAACCGGATGATCGAGGTCGGTCTCAAGGGCGTCGAGTTCATCGCGATCAACACCGATGCGCAGGCCCTGCTGATGAGCGACGCCGACGTCAAGCTCGACGTCGGCCGGGAACTCACCCGCGGCCTCGGAGCGGGCGCCAACCCCGACGTCGGCCGCAAGGCGGCCGAGGACCACCGCGAGGAGATCGAGGAGGTCCTCAAGGGGGCCGACATGGTCTTCGTCACCGCCGGCGAGGGCGGCGGCACCGGAACCGGCGGCGCGCCCGTCGTGGCCAACATCGCCCGTTCGCTGGGCGCCCTGACCATCGGCGTGGTCACCCGGCCGTTCACCTTCGAGGGGCGCCGCCGCGCGAACCAGGCGGAGGACGGCATCGCAGGCCTGCGCGACGAGGTCGACACCCTCATCGTGATCCCCAACGACCGCCTGCTGTCGATCTCCGACCGGCAGGTGAGCGTCCTTGACGCCTTCAAGTCCGCCGACCAGGTGCTGCTCTCCGGCGTGCAGGGCATCACCGACCTGATCACCACCCCGGGCCTGATCAACCTCGACTTCGCGGACGTGAAGTCGGTGATGTCCGAAGCCGGTTCGGCGCTCATGGGCATCGGCTCCGCCCGCGGCGACGACCGCGCGGTGGCCGCCGCCGAGATGGCGATCTCCTCCCCGCTGCTGGAGGCGTCCATCGACGGCGCCCGCGGGGTGCTGCTGTCCATCTCCGGCGGCTCCGACCTCGGTCTGTTCGAGATCAACGAGGCGGCCCAGCTGGTCAGCGAGGCGGCCCACCCGGAGGCCAACATCATCTTCGGAGCGGTGATCGACGACGCCCTCGGCGACGAGGTCCGGGTCACCGTCATCGCCGCCGGCTTCGACGGCGGCCAGCCGCCGGCCAAGGGCAGCCGCGACAAGGTCCTCGGCGGCACCGGCGGCACCGGCGGCGGCCGCGAGGACTCCGCCCCGGTCTCCGCGGCCCCGCGCCTGGCCCCGCAGCCCGACGCCGGCTCGCGCTCGTCCTTCGGCGGGCTGGGCAGCGTCGCCGCCCGCGACGAGAACCCGGAGCCCGCCCCGGTCCCGGCCCCGGTCACCGAGATGCCCGCCCCGCCGGTCGCCCCGCCGCACGTGCCGCAGGCCCGCCCGTACCAGGACAGCCCCGCCGAGGAGCTGGACGTCCCGGACTTCCTCAAGTGATAGGACACCGCTCCCGGGGGGACCGCGGCGTTCACTTCGCCTTCACCGACCGGTGGGGCGGGGTGAGCGCCGCTCCTCGTGACCGGCTCAACCTCGGCGGCGCGGTCGGCGACGACCCCGCCGCCGTCGCGGCCAACCGCAGGCTGGCGGCCGAGGCGCTCGGGCTGGACCCGGCCGCCGTGGTCTGGATGAACCAGGTGCACGGCCGGGACGTCGCCGTGGTCGACGGGCCGTGGCCGCCGGACGCCCCGGTGCCCGCCGTCGACGCGCTGGTGACCGCCCGCCGCGGGCTCGCGCTGGCCGTCCTCGTCGCCGACTGCACCCCGGTGCTGATGGCCGACCCGGTGGCCGGCGTCGCCGCCGCGGTCCACGCGGGCCGGCCGGGCCTGCTGGCCGGGGTGGTCCCGGCGGCACTGGAGGCGATGGCGGGACTCGGCGCCCGCCCGGAGCGGATCGTCGCGGCCACCGGGCCGGCCGTCTGCGGCGGCTGCTACGAGGTGCCGGAGGAGATGCGTGCGGAGGTCGCGGCGGCGGTGCCCGAGGCGTGGGCCACGACCCGCCGGGGCACCCCCGCGCTTGACGTCCCCGCGGGCGTGCACGCCCAACTGGCCCGGGCCGGCGTGCGGGTGCGGGAAAGGTCGCCGGTGTGCACGCTGGAGTCGCCGGACCACTTCTCCTACCGGCGCGAGGCCACCACCGGCCGCCTGGCCGGGTACGTCTGGCTGGACGAGCACGAAGGACCGAAGAGCACGTGAGCGCACGCAAGGACCAGCTGGCCGCGAACCTGGCCGCGGTCGAGGAGCGGATCGCCGCCGCCTGCGCGGCCGCCGGCCGCGCCCGCGAGGAGGTGACCCTGATCGTGGTCACCAAGACCTACCCGGCGAGCGACGTGAGGCACCTCGCGGAGCTGGGGGTGACCGACGTCGCCGAGAACCGCGACCAGGAGGCGGCGCCGAAGGCGGCCGAGTGCGCCGACCTCGGACTGAACTGGCACTTCGTGGGGCAGTTGCAGACCAACAAGGTGCGGTCCGTGGTCCGCTACGCGAGCCGGGTCCACTCGGTGGACCGCCCCAGGCTGGTCGACGCCCTTTCCGCGGCCGCGGCCAAGGAGGGGAGGGAGATCGGGTGTCTGCTCCAAGTCGCCCTCGAAGGAGGGCCGGAGGACTCCCCGCTGCCCTCGGGGCGCGGCGGGGTGGCCCCCGGGGCGGTGGAGGAGCTCGCCGCCGCGGTCGACGCGGCCCCGTTCCTGCGGCTCGACGGCGTCATGGCCGTGGCGCCCCTGACGGGACCCTGGGCGGGCCGGCCCCGGCCGGCGTTCGACCGGTTGGCCAGGATCGCCTCCGATCTGCGAGCATCCCGCCCGGCGGCCGCGATGGTCTCGGCCGGTATGAGCTCGGACCTGGAGGAGGCCGTGGCCGCCGGGGCGACACATGTGCGCATCGGTACTGCGGTACTCGGAGTCCGACCCGGGCTCGGGTAACGTCACCAAACAAGTCGGACCACACCAGAAAATATGGTCATTCCCCGCAACCGGAGGACGTAGAGCATGGCCGGCGCGATGCGCAAGATGGCGGTCTACCTCGGCCTCGTGGAGGACGACGGGTACGACGGCCCGGGGTTCGACCCGGACGACGACTTCGAACCGGAGCCCGAACCGGAGCGGGCCCGTCGTCACACCCCGCCGCCGCCCCAGGAGGAGGAGCCGGTGCGGGTCACCGGCACGCCGGTCCGACAGGAGCCGCCGCGGATCGCTCCCGTGGCATCCATCACACCCGAACGACGTCCCGAACCGCCGAGCCTGGAGAAGAACTCACCGGTGATCATGCCCAAGGTCGTGTCGGAGAGGGAGCCCTACCGCATCACCACGCTCCACCCCCGCACCTACAACGAGGCCCGTACCATCGGGGAACACTTCCGCGAGGGCACCCCGGTGATCATGAATCTGACGGAGATGGACGACACCGACGCCAAGCGTCTGGTTGACTTCGCAGCCGGACTGGTCTTCGGTCTTCACGGCAGTATCGAGCGGGTGACGCAGAAGGTGTTCCTCCTGTCGCCTGCTAACGTCGACGTAACGGCGGAGGACAAGGCTCGGATCGCCGAGGGCGGGTTCTTCAACCAGAGCTAGCCGTCGGCCGGAGCCGGCCACCGCACAGATGCGAAAGAACGACAGGCAGGGGAGAGGGAAGCACGATGGCCGTCGCGCAGCAGGTGCTCTACATCGTGCTGTACTGCTTCCTGCTGGTGCTCATCTTCCGACTGGTGATGGACTACGTCTTCCAGTTCGCCCGTTCGTGGCAACCGGGCAAGGCGATGGTGGTGGTCCTGGAGGCCGCCTACACTGTCACCGATCCGCCACTCAAGCTTCTGCGGCGATTCATTCCGCCGCTCCGCCTCGGGGGCGTGGCGCTCGACCTGTCCTTCTTCGTACTGATGATCATTGTCTACATCCTGATCAACGTCGTGGCCGGGCTGTGAACGATACGGTCTTGACCCATATGCCGACGATCACGTTGAGGTGAAGAGATGCCGCTGACCCCCGAGGACGTTCGTAACAAGCAGTTCACGACCGTCCGTCTCCGCGAGGGATACGACGAGGACGAGGTCGATGCCTTCCTCGACGAGGTCGAGGCGGAGCTGACCAGGCTGCTGCGCGAGAACGAGGACCTGCGGGCCAAACTCGCCGCCGCCACCCGTGCCGCCGCCCAGAACCAGCAGCAGGGCATGCGCAAGGAGCAGGAGCAGCAGCAACAGCAGCGCCCCAACGCGCCGGTGCCCGCTGCCATATCGGGCCCGCAGCCGGTGCCTCCGGGACAGATGGGCGGCCCCCAGCAGATGGGTCCGCCGCAGCTTCCCGGCGCTCCGCAGCTGCCCCCCGGCCCCGGCGGCCACCCGATGCAGCAGCAGGGCCCCGGTCTGCCCATGCAGCAGCAGGGCCCCGGCCCCGGTCACCCGATGCAGCAGCAGCAGGCCCCCGGCGGCGACAGCGCCGCCCGAGTGCTCTCGCTCGCCCAGCAGACGGCCGACCAGGCCATCGCCGAGGCCCGCTCCGAGGCCAACAAGATCGTCGGTGAGGCCCGCAGCCGCGCCGAGGGCCTGGAGCGCGACGCGCGGGCCAAGGCCGACGCGCTGGAGCGGGACGCGCAGGAGAAGCACCGCGTCGCGATGGGCTCCCTGGAGTCCGCGCGCGCCACGCTGGAGCGCAAGGTCGAGGACCTGCGCGGCTTCGAGCGCGAGTACCGCACCCGGCTGAAGTCCTACCTGGAGAGCCAGCTGCGCCAGCTGGAGAGCCAGGCGGACGACACGCTGGCCCCGCCGCGTTCCCCCGCCGCCCCCTCGCTGCCGGCCCCCACGGGCATGTCCTCGGCCGGCGCCAACGGGATGGGCCACGGCGGCGGTTACGGCGGCGGCCACACCGCCGGCGGCAACCAGACCTACGGCGGCCAGCAGCAGATGTCCCCGGCGATGACCCAGCCGATGGCCCCGGTCCGCCCGCAGGCCCCGCAGCCGCTGCAGCAGGCGCCCACGCCCATGCGCGGGTTCCTGATCGACGAGGACGACAACTGACCTGACTGCCGCTCGGGCGCCGGGCGCCCGGGAGCCCGGTACGACCGAAGGGCCGGGCCCGGAGGGGATCATCCCCTCCGGGCCCGGCCCTTCGGCGTTCCCGGGCAGCCGGGCGCCCGGGCACGGTCACCGGGCGGGCAGCCGCCAGTCCAGGCTCCGCCAGGGGCTGGCGGGATCGCCGGTGAGGACGCGGTGCGGGCCGAGCCCGTGCCCGTACCACTCGCCGAACTCCTCCTCGTCGAAGCGCAGGACGCGTCCGAGGACGTAGCCGGCGGAGAACGCGGCCCAGGACGTGTACCGGTTGCGGGCCATCCGCCCGGCGCGGAGCACCGCCTCCTCGGCGGCGGCGCGGTCGGCGTAGCGGGCGGCCAGGCCCCAGCGGGCCATGTTCACCGCGCGGCCGTAGTCGTACCCGCGCACGCTGGTCACGAAGCCGTCCGCGGGCAGGAGGCCGTCGGCGCGGAACCGCGCCTCGTAGCGGGCCACGCGCCTTGCCCGGGCCAGCAGTTGGTCCAGCGCCTCGGTCGGCAGCCCGGCCTCCAGGCAGACCAGCCCCAGCTGCTCGTCCCAGGCGTCGACGTCCCGGGGGCGGGAGCCGCAGGCCACCGCCCGCAGCCGGGCGACCAGGGCCACCTCGGTCGCCCGGTCGCCGCCGTGCCGGTCCAGCAGGTCGTCCACCGCCTTCCGCCAGCCCTCGGGGGAGTGGACCCCCCAGGACTCGCGCAGGAGTTCGCGGTCCTCCTCGTAACCGTGCCAGCAGTCGCCGAGCTCGTTCCACGGCAGGCCGTTGTGCACGGCGAGGTGGGCCCCGAGAGCCAGGGACTGCGCCAGGACGCCGTGCACCGGCCAGGAGGAGCGGTGCAGCAGGGCCCCGGTGTGCCCGTGGCGGCCGCCGTCGGGGTGCGGGCGCTCCCGTTCGAGCCGCAGCAGCGTCCGGTGGTTCTCGGGAGTGGCCGTCAGGCGGCGTTCCGCCGGGGTCTCCGGGGCCACCACGATCCGTCCGCCGCGCAGTTGCCCGAAGAGGCCGGCGCAGTCCCGGGAGAGGAACACGTGGCCCGGCTCCGCGGGAGGGAGGGTGCCCCGGGTCCACAGCGGCAGGGCCCGGTCCGTGCCGCGGGTGTGCAGCAGGTCCGGGCCGGGCGGGCGGTCCTCCCCGTCCGTACGGCCGTGGTCCGTGCGGTCGTGGGGCACCTGCACGAACAGCCTGCGGCCTGCGAGGAGTTGGAGGTAGGGCTCGTCGCTGCGCGCACGGGCGGCCTCGGTGAGCCGGGCCTCCAGGGGGCCGGGTGGCAGGAAGTCGGCCAGGGGAGGCGAGGGAGGCGTCCACTGGCGATGGCCCGGTCCGAACATGGGAGGAGACTATCCGGCCGCTGTCCCCGCCCCGACGGCGGGGACAGCGGAGGGTGTTCGTCCGGTCACAGCTCCTTCGGGGCGTCGGCCTTGCGCAGCGAGAAGCGCAGGTCCAGCGCCTCGTCGTGGAACGGCTCGCCCCGGCCGCCGGAGGCGTCGGCGGTGCCGCGGGCGAAGTCCACGGCCAGGACCTCGTCGGCGACCAGGCCGGCGTGCTCGGCCAGGGCCTCTGCGGTCTCGGCGCTGCCGGACTCCCAGCGCAGCGCGATGCGGTCCGCGACGTCCAGGCCGCTGTTCTTGCGGGCCTCCTGGATCAGCCGGATCGCGTCGCGGGCCAGGCCGGCGCGGCGCAGCTCGGGGGTGATCTCCAGGTCGAGGGCGACGGTCGCGCCGGAGTCGGAGGCCACCGCCCAGCCCTCGCGCGGGGTCTCGGTGACGATCACCTCGTCGGGGGAGAGGGTGACGGACTCGCCGTCCACCTCCACCACCGCCGAGCCGGTCTCCCGCAGCGAGGCGGACAGCGCGGCCGCGTCCGCCGCGGCGACCGCCTTGGCGACCGGCTGCGTGCCCTTGCCGAAACGGCGCCCCAGGGCGCGGAAGTTGGCCTTGGCCGAGGTGTCCACCAGGGAGCCGCCCACCTCGCTGAGGGACGCCAGCGAGGCCACGTTGAGCTCCTCGGCGATCTGGGCGCGCAACTGCTCGCCCAGGTCCTCGAAGCCCGCCGCGGCGATCAGCGCGCGCCGCAGCGGCTGGCGGGTCTTGACGCCGGAGTCGGCGCGGGTAGCCCGGCCCAGTTCCACCAGGCGCCGTACCAGCGCCATCTGCTCCGACAGCGCCGGGTCGACCAGCGAGGCGTCCACGGCCGGCCAGGAGGCCAGGTGCACCGACTCGGGGGCGTCCGGCGTCACCGGGCGGACCATGTCCTGCCACACCCGCTCGGTGATGAACGGGGTGATCGGGGCCATCAGGCGGGTCACCGTGTCGACGACCTCGTGCAGGGTGGCCAGCGCGGCCGGCTCGCCCTGCCAGAAGCGGCGGCGGGAGCGGCGCACGTACCAGTTGGACAGGTCGTCGACGAACGCCGAGAGCAGCTTGCCGGCCCGCTGGGTGTCGAAGTCCTCCAGCGCGTCGGTGACCTGCTCGGTGAGCGTGTTCAGCTCGCCCAGCAGCCAGCGGTCCAGCAGCGGGCGGTCCTGCGGCGCCGGGTCGGCGTCCGACGGCGCCCAGCCGCTGGTGCGCGCGTACAGGGCCTGGAAGGCGACGGTGTTCCAGTAGGTCAGCAGCGTCTTGCGGACGACCTCCTGGATGGTGCCGTGGCCCACCCGGCGGGCCGCCCACGGGGAGCCGCCGGCCGCCATGAACCAGCGGACCGCGTCCGCGCCGTGCTGGTCCATCAGCGGGATCGGCTGGAGGATGTTGCCCAGGTGCTTGGACATCTTGCGGCCGTCCTCGGCGAGGATGTGGCCCAGGCAGACCACGTTCTCGTAGGAGGACCGGTCGAAGACCAGGGTGCCGACCGCCATCAGCGTGTAGAACCAGCCGCGGGTCTGGTCGATCGCCTCGCAGACGAACTGCGCCGGGTAGTGGCTCTCGAAGAGCTCCTTGTTGCGGTAGGGGTAGCCCCACTGCGCGAACGGCATGGACCCGGAGTCGTACCAGGCGTCGATCACCTCGGGCACCCGGACCGCGGTCAGGGAGCAGCCCTCGGCGGTGCAGCCGAAGGTGACCTCGTCGATGTAGGGGCGGTGCGGGTCCAGGGAGGACAGGTCCCTGCCCGCCAGGGAGCCCAGCTCGGTCAGGGAGCCGACGCAGGTCAGGTGGCCCTCCTCGCAGCGCCAGACCGGCAGCGGGGTGCCCCAGTAGCGGTTGCGGGACAGGGCCCAGTCGATGTTGTTGTTCAGCCAGTCGCCGAACCGGCCGTGCTTGACCGCGTCCGGGTACCAGTTGGTCCGCTCGTTCTCCCGCAGCATCGCGTCCTTGACCTGCGTGGTGCGGATGTACCAGGACGGCTGCGCGTAGTACAGCAGCGCGGTGTGGCAGCGCCAGCAGTGCGGGTAGCTGTGCTCGTACGGCAGGTGCCGGAAGAGCAGGCCGCGCGCGTCCAGGTCGGCCACCAGCGCCTCGTCGGCCTTCTTGAAGAACTGCCCGCCGACCAGGGGGACGTCCTCCTCGAAGGTCCCGTCGGGGCGCACCGGGTTGACCACCGGCAGGCCGTAGGCGCGGCAGGCCTTCAGGTCGTCCTCGCCGAAGGCGGGGGACTGGTGGACCAGGCCGGTGCCGTCCTCGGTGGTGACGTACTCGGCGTTGAGGACGAAGTGCGCGTCCTCGATCTCCACCAGGTCGAAGGGGCGGCGGTAGGCCCAGCGCTCCATCTCGGCGCCGGTGAAGGACTGCCCGGTGGCCGTCCAGCCCTCGCCCAGGGCCTTGCCCAGCAGCGGCTCGGCCACCACCAGCCTCTCGGTGCCGTCGGTGGCCACGACGTAGGTCACCCCGGGGTGGGCGGCGACCGCGGTGTTGGACACCAGGGTCCACGGGGTGGTCGTCCACACCAGCAGCGACGCCTCGCCGGCCAGCGGGCCGGAGGTCAGCGGGAAGCGCACGTACACCGAGGGGTCGACGACCGTCTCGTAGCCCTGCGCCAGCTCGTGGTCGGACAGGCCGGTGCCGCAGCGCGGGCACCAGGGGGCGACCCGGTGGTCCTGGACCAGCAGCCCCTTGTCGAAGATCTGCTTGAGCGACCACCACACGGACTCGACGTACTCGGGGTCCATGGTGCGGTAGGCGTCGTCCATGTCGACCCAGTAGCCCATGCGCTCGGTCAGCTCGGCGAAGGCGCCCACGTGCCGCTGCACCGACTCGCGGCACTTCGCGTTGAACTCGGCGATGCCGTAGGCCTCGATGTCCTTCTTGCCGTTGAAGCCGAGCTCCTTCTCCACGGCCAGCTCCACCGGCAGGCCGTGGCAGTCCCAGCCGGCCTTGCGGGTCACGTGGTGGCCCCGCATGGTCTTGAAGCGGGGGAAGACGTCCTTGAAGACGCGGGCCTCGATGTGGTGCGCGCCCGGCATGCCGTTCGCGGTGGGCGGGCCCTCGTAGAAGACCCACTCGGGCCGTCCCTCGGACTGCTCCAGGGAGCGGGCGAAGACCTTGTGCTCGCGCCAGAAGCCGAGCACGGAGTGCTCGAGGGCGGGCAGGTCGACCTGGGCGGGTACCGGCTGGTACTGCGGCGTCATCGGCGGGGCCTCCGGCGGAAAGGGTCACTGCGCTGTCCGTCGGAGGGACGAGAGGCACCGCACCGTCGGCGGCGGCTCCCGCGGTACCACCCTCCTTGACCGCGGACGCGGACCCGCTGCGCGGGCGCCCGTCCCCGGCCCTCTCATTGGGGCCGCGTGCCGGTTCTACTCGCCCGCCCGCCCGCGCCGTGCGTCCGCCGGCGCGGTCCGGGGGCTTTCTTCCGGCGGCTCCGGGGTGATCTTCACGCCGTGCACACCCCCGGGCTCACACCGTCCCCGGGTCGCTCGCGGCTGCGTGCGGCGCTACTCGTCCCCATCCATGCCTGTCGCTGCGCCCAGTGTACGGGGCCGCCCGACCGGCTGCTCCGGAATACCCCGCCCGGCACTGGGCACAACGCATACCGGACGCGCTGCCGATCGGGCAGGGCCGACGGGGCGGGCGGCGTGCCCCGTTGCCGCGGGTCCGGAGTCGATTTATCGTTCCGGCACGATTCGCGAGCAGGATCACGGAATGCGAAGGGGGTGCGGTCGTGGCGGACGCGGCGACGCGGAGTGCGGCCGCACCCGCCGAGGGCGGTGCGCAGGAAGAGGCGGGCGCGCCCTCGCCCCGGCCGCGAAGAGGACCGCGGTCCCCAGTGGATGAAGACGGGAGCCAAGACGGTGGTGGCTAAGAAGACCGCGGCGAAGACCGTGGAGAAGAGCCCGGTGGCAGCCGGGGCGGGCACGGTGCCCGCGGTCGGCGGCACGGCCGTCACGAGCCCGGGCGACCTGGCCGTCAGGCCCGGCGAGGACCCCTGGACGGCCGAGGAGGTCGAGGAGATCAGGACCGGGCTGGCCGAGGAGGCCGAACGGCTGCGCCAGGAACTGGTGGCCTCCGAGGAGACCCTCTCCGGCCTGATGCGCGACTCCGGCGGCGGCGCCGGCGACGACGAGGCGGACACCGGGACCAAGAACATCTCCCGCGAGCACGAGCTGTCGCTGGCCGCCAACGCCCGCGAGATGCTCCGCCAGACCGAGCACGCCCTGGAGCGGCTGCAGGGCGGCACCTTCGCCCTGTGCGAGTCCTGCGCGAAGCCCATCGGCAAGGCCAGGCTCCAGGCGTTCCCCCGGGCGACCCTGTGCGTGGAGTGCAAGCAGCGCCAGGAGCGCCGCTAGCCGCCGGACGGGCGGCGGGCCGCGCGGTCCCGGCCCCGGGGCTCCCGCCGGCCCGCGCCCGGCGCCCCGCTCCCGCCGCCCCGCGCCCGGTGCCCGGCCCGCGGGGCGGCCGGTTGCCGTACCCTCGTGGCAGCCGGGTGATGCCCGGCGCTGGACACCTGGTGAGGGACTCACGTGACGAAGGCGGAGCCGACCATCGGTACCGGACCGGAGCAGCGGCCGCGGGGCGCGGCACGGGACGCGCAGGACGAGACGCCCGGGGGTGCCGCGAAGGAGGCCCCCGCGGGCGCGGATTCCGCGCCCGCCGACTCCGGGGACGCGGGCTCCGCGGACGCCCCCGCGCCCCGCGGCCCGCGGCGCATCCCCGCGCTCCTGTCGGTCGCCGTCGTCGCCTACGCGATCGACCTGATCACCAAGATCCTCGTGGTGGAGCACCTCGAGGGAAATCCGCCGATCGACGTCGTCGGCGAGTACCTGCGCTTCCACGCCATCCGCAACCCCGGGGCGGCGTTCGGCATCGGCGAGGCGCTGACCGTCTTCCTCACCCTGATCGCGATGGCCGTCGTCGTGGTGATCGCCCGCATAGCCCGCAGGCTGCACAGCCTGCCGTGGGCGATCGCGCTCGGACTGCTGCTCGGCGGCGCCCTGGGCAACCTCACCGACCGGATCTTCCGCTCCCCCGGGGTCTTCGAGGGCCACGTGGTGGACTTCATCGCCCCCGCCCACTTCGCCATCTTCAACATCGCCGACTCGGCGATCGTGTGCGGAGGGATCCTGATCGTCTGGCTGTCCTTCCGCGGGCTGGACCCCGACGGGACCGTGCACGAGGACTGAACGGGCGCGGGCGGGCCGCGGCCGTCCGGCCGCCTGCACCGGGGCCGCGCCGAGTCCGGCATACTCGACCGGGTGAGCACGATTCCCGAGATCCGAAACCTTCCCGTACCCGACGGCCTGGAGGGCGAGCGCGTCGACGCCGCCCTCTCCCGCATGTTCGGCTTCTCGAGGACCAAGGCGGCCGAACTCGCCGCCGCCGGCAAGGTCACCCTCGACGGCGCGGCCGCCGGCAAGTCGGACCGGGTGCACGGCGGCGCCTGGCTGGAGGTCGAGATGCCGGCCCCAGCCGCCCCCGTGCGGATCGTCGCCGAGCCGGTCGAGGGCATGGAGATCGTGCACGACGACGAGCACCTGGTCGTCGTCGTCAAGCCGGTCGGGGTCGCCGCCCACCCCAGCCCGGGCTGGACCGGCCCCACCGTGATCGGCGGGCTCGCCGCGGCCGGCTACCGGATCTCCACCTCCGGTGCCGCCGAGCGCCAGGGCATCGTGCACCGCCTGGACGTGGGCACCTCCGGCCTGATGGTGGTGGCCAAGTCCGAGCGCGCCTACACCGTGCTCAAGCAGCAGTTCCGCGAGCGCACCGTCGACAAGCGCTACCACGCCCTCGTCCAGGGGCACCCCGACCCGATGAGCGGCACCGTCGACGCGCCCATCGACCGCCACCCCACCCACGACTACAAGTGGGCCGTGGTCGCCGGAGGCAAGCCCAGCGTCACCCACTACGACCTGGTCGAGGCGTTCCGCGCCGCCAGCCTCCTCGACATCAAGCTCGAGACCGGCCGCACCCACCAGATCCGGGTGCACATGTCCGCGCTGCGCCACCCCTGCGTCGGCGACCTCACCTACGGCGCCGACCCCACCCTGGCCAAGCGGCTGCGGCTCGGCCGCCAGTGGCTGCACGCCGTCCGGCTCGGCTTCGAGCACCCCGAGGACGGCCGCTGGGTGGAGTTCGCCAGCGACTACCCCGAGGACCTCCGGCACGCCCTGGACACCGTCCGGGCGGAGAGCTCCTGATGGAGACCAGCGCCCCCGCCGCTCCCGCGGCCCCCGCTGCTCCCGCGGCCCCCGCCGTGGCCGTCGTCGGCGAGGACGCCCTGGCCGCGGTGCACGCCGTGCGCCGGGAGGTGTTCGTCGTCGAGCAGGGCGTGCCCGAGGAGGAGGAGTGGGACTCCTACGACGCCGGCGCCGTCCACCTGCTCGCCACCGGTCCCGACGGTCCCGTCGGCACCGCCCGCCTGCTGCACGGCGGGGTCGCCCGTGCCAAGTACGGCCTGCCCGCCGGCGTCGCGGCCCTGGGCCGCGTGGCGGTGCGCGCCGCCGCGCGAGGCACCGGCCTGGGGGCCGCGCTGGTGCGCGCCGCGGAGGAGCAGGCCCGGCTGCTCGGCGCGACGGGCGTGTACCTGGAGGCGCAGGTGCACGCGGTGCCGTTCTACGCCCGGCTCGGCTACACCGCCTTCGGCCAGGAGTTCGACGACGGCAGCGGTATCATGCACAGGGCCATGCGGCGCGGTCTCTAGCACCGGGAGGGGGCGGACCGCTCCGTGCGCGGCGGGCCGCCGGCCGGCCGCGGTCCGGGCTCCGAGCCCGTACGCCCCGCCCGCCGGAGAGTGCCGCCCGTGGACCAACTGGCCCTGTTGTTCGTCGTCCTGCTGGCCGCGGTGTGCATGGTGCCGCTGGGGGAGCGGCTGGGACTGCCCTCGCCGGTCCTGATGACGCTGTTCGGCGGCGTGCTGGCCCTGCTGCCCTTCGTGCCCGACGTCGAGGTGCCTCCGGACCTGATCCTGCCCCTGGTGCTGCCGCCGCTGCTGTACTCCGCGGCCCAGCGGACCTCCTGGCGGCAGTTCGCGGCCAACGTCAGGCCGATCCTCCTGTTGGCCGTCGCGCTGGTGCTGGTCACCACGGCCGCGGTCGCCGCGACCGCGCAGGCGGTGGTGCCCGCGCTGTCGCTGGCCGCCGCCGTGGCCCTGGGCGCGCTGGTGGCGCCGCCCGACCCGGTGGCCGCGACCGCCGTGGCCGGCTCCCTCGGGCTGCCCCGGCGCATGGTCTCCGTCCTGGAGGGCGAGGGGCTGTTCAACGACGTCACCGCCATCGTCGTCTACCACGTGGCGATCGCCGCCGCCGTCACCGGCACCTTCTCCGCCCCCGCGGCCGCTGGGCAGCTGCTGCTCTCGGCGGTCGTCGCCGTGGCCGTCGGCCTCCTGCTGGGCCTGGCGACCCGCACGCTCATGGGCCTGCTCGGCGATCCCACCCTGCAGATCGGCCTCAGCCTGCTGGTGCCCTTCGCCGCCTACGCGCTCGCCGAGGAGATGCACGGCTCGGGGGTCCTGGCGGTCCTGGTCACGGCGCTGTTCCTGGCCGAGCGCGCCGGTACCGCCGACGACGTGACGGCCCGCCTGGCCGGCCACGCGTTCTGGCGCGTCGTCGAGACCCTGGTCACCGGGGTCGCGTTCGGCCTGATCGGCCTGGAGCTGCACGCCGTGCTGGCCTCGTCCGAGGGCCACTGGCGGCAGTGGCTCGGGCAGGCCGCGGTCGTGGTCGCCGTGGTGGTCGGGGTCAGGCTGCTGTGGCTGCTGCCGGCGGCCTGGCTGGCCAGGCGGCTGCACCGGAACAAGGACGTCGACGAGGACGTGCCGATGAGCCCGCGCGAGGTCGTCGTCATGTGGTGGGCGGGCATGCGCGGGGTGGCCTCCGTCGCCCTGGTGCTCGCCGTGCCGCTCACGGTCGACGGCGGCCGGCCGTTCCCGGGGCGCGACCAGATGCTGTTCGTCGCCTTCGCCGTGGTCCTGGCCACCCTGGTCCTCCAGGGGCTGACGCTGCCGTGGCTGGTCGGGCGGCTCGGGGTGACCGGTGACGGCGCGCACGAGTACCGGACCGAGCAGCAGCTCGCCCGCCGCGCCTACCGGGCCGCCCGGAAGCGGCTGAAGGAGATCGAGGACGGCGAGGACCTCCCCGAGGAGGTCGTGGAGCGGCTGCGCACCCGGGCCTACGACATCGGGGCCCGCATCAACCCCGAGATGGCCGACGAGGACAAGCGCGACGCCTACCGGCAGCGCACCCGGCGGCTGCACGAACTGCGCCGCATCGAGGCGGAGATGCTCGCCGCCGCGCGGCACGAGGTCCTCGCCGCGCGCAGCGAGCGCGGCACGGACCCCGAGATCGTCGACCGGGTGCTGCGCCAGCTCGACGTGCGCAGCCTGCGGTAGCCCTGCGGTAGCGGGCTCCCCGGCGGCCGGTACGCACCCGCCCGGCGGCGGCCCGCGGGGGCCGCCGCCGGGCGAGGCCCGTCAGGCGGTGCCGGACCGGGACGCCCCGGACCGGGGCGTACGGCGTCCGCCCTCCCCGGGCGGCCGGGGGCCGGACGGGTCGAGCAGGCCGCGGCGCCGGGCCCAGGCCTCGAACACCACCGTCGCGAACGGCGGCACCGAGGCGGCCAGCGCGCACAGGACCGTCCAGCGCAGCGGCCACTTCAGGCGGACCGCCACCAGCACGGTGACGGCGACGTACACCACGAACGCGGCGCCGTGCAGGCTGCCGAAGATCCGCACGCCCAGCTCGGTGGTCTCCGGGACGTACTTGACGTACATCCCGGCCAGCAGCCCGGCCCAGGTGAACGCCTCGACGGCCGCGATCACGGAGAACCAGCGCACCAGGCGGCGCGTCGTCCGGTCGGGCGCCCCGCGGGACGCGTCGTCCGCGCTCATGCGGTCCTCCCCGGGGCCTTCGTCGCGGCCTCCGCCGGGGCCGCGGCGCCGGGCGCGGCCTGTGCCCGGGAGTGCGGCATCCGGGCGGGCCACAGGGCGCGGTCGCCGAGCAGCCGGACGACGGCCGGGACCAGGAGCGGCCTGATCAGGAAGGTGTCGAGCAGGACGCCGAGGGCCATCGCGAACCCGAACTGGAACAGCTCGCGGATCGGCTGGGTCGTCAGCACGGCGAAGGTGGCCGCCAGGATCAGGCCCGCGGAGGAGACGACGCCGCCGGTGCGGGTGACCGCAGTCCGGAGCGCCTGCACGGGCGGGGCCGTGCGGACCTCCTGCTTGAAGCGGCTCATGATGAAGATGTTGTAGTCGACGCCGAGGGCGACGAGGAAGACGAAGACGTAGGCGGTGACCCGGTTGCCGATGCCGTCGTCGCCGAGGACGGTCAGGGTGGTGAGGACGGTGGCGCCCATCGTGGCCAGGAAGGACAGGACCAGCGTCACGGCCAGGTAGAGCGGGGCGAGGACCGACCGCAGGAGCACGACCAGCACCGCGGTGACGACGGCCAGCACGAGCAGGACGACGGCCACCGTGTCGCGGTCGAGCGCGGAGCGGATGTCGGCCGTCCGGGCCGTCTCGCCGTCCACCAGGACCTCGGGGGAGACGACTCCGGCGCGCGCGGCCGCGGCCGCGGCGGATTCCTGCAGGGGTTCGACCGCGTCGAGCGCCTCCGGGCCGTAGGGGTTGCCGTCCAGGACGACGGTGAACGCCGCGGTGCGGCCGTCGCCGCTGAGCCGCGGGTGCTCGCCGACCCGGGCCACGCCGTCCGCGCCGGACAGCGCGTCGGCGATGCGGGCGGGGGCGTCCGTCGTGCGCAGGTCGCCGTCGCCGCGGACCAGGACGGTGGCGGGCGCGGTCTCCCCGGGGCCGAACGCCTCGGCGACGAGCTCCTGGCCGCGCTCGGACCCGGTGTCGACGCGGAAGCCGCTGACGAAGTCGAAGCTCTCCTGGTAGCCGGCCAGGCCGGCGCTCATCGCCAGGAGGAGGGCGACGACCGCCCCGGCGACCTTGGCGGGCGCGCGGGTGACGGTGTCGGCGACGCGGTGCCACACGGCGCCGCCGAGGCTGCGCTCCGCGGCCCTGGCGACGCCTCCCGGCCAGAAGACGGCGCGCCCCAGGAGGAGGACGAGCGCGGGGACGAAGGTGAAGGCCACCAGCGCCATGACCGCGACGCCGAGGGCGAGGTACGGGCCGAAGCCGCGCAGCGACGGCGAGACGGCGACCAGCAGCGCGAACATGGCGAGCACGACCGTCGAGGCGCTGGCCAGCACGGTCTCCCCGACGGACCGCATCGCGGTGTGCATCGCCCGCCAACGGTCGGGCTCGTCCAGCAGGGCCTCGCGGTAGCGGGCGGTGATGACGAGCACGTAGTCGGTGCCCACGCCGAAGAGCAGGACCGTCATGATCGAGGCCGTCTGGGAGCTGATGTCGATCCAGCCGGCGTCCGCGGCGAGGGCGCCGAGCGTCTCCGCCACCCGCATCGCCACCCCGGCGGCCACCAGGGGGACGAGGGCCAGCAGGGGCGAGCGGTAGATGGCGAGCAGCAGGACCAGGACGAGCAGGATCGTTGCCAGGAGCAGCACCTTGTCGCCGTTGCTGAACACCTCGACGGTGTCCGTGGCGATGCCCGCGGGTCCGGTGACGGCGACCTCGGCGTCACCGGCCCGGTCGGCGGCCAGCTTCCGGATCTTCTCGACGTCGGCCCGGAACGACTCGTCGGAGGGGCTGCCCTCCATCGGCGCGACGATCATCTGCGTCCCGCCGTCCTTCGAGACGAGGTCCGCCGCGGGGCCGGGGTTCTTGCCGGGCCCCCCGGCGGGGGAGAGCACGCCGGTCACCTGCCCGGGGCGGCCCGGCCCGGACAGGGCGGCGGTGATCCGCCGGACCGCCCGCTCGGCGCTGCCCCGGTCGCCGTCCGCGCCGCGCACCACGACGACGGCGGGGACCGCGTCCTGCCCGGGGAACTCCTTCCGGGCCAGTTCGCGGGCCCTCATGGAGTCCGAGGCGGCCGGGGGGAGGTTGGCGGAGGTGTTGTCCTGGACGGACTTCAGGTCGGGTGCGAGTTGCGCCAGGAGCCCTGCCAGGAGGACCCAGAACAGGACCACGGCGGCGGCGCGTTTCCTCGAACCCAGGAAGCATCGGAGAATGCTGGAGTACATGACGGGTGGGCAGCCTTCGTCGAAGAAGTTAGAGACAGGGGTGTCTCTAAGATGGCGCCAAGCTAACAGCCGTCTCCGAACACGGGCAACCCGGTGCAGCCGGGCGCGGTGCGCCGGCGCGACGATGGTGGGGAGAAGATGCCGAAGATCGAGGCGGGAAGCGTCCGCGAGCACCGCGCACAGCGACTGGAGCGGCTGATCGACGCGGCCGAGGCGATCGTGGCCGAGGAGGGGGTCGACGCCCTCACCGCCGGGGCGGTCGCCAAGCGGGCGGGGATCGCGCGCAACAGCATCTACCGGTACTTCGACTCCGTCGACGACCTGCTCCAGCTCGTCGTCACGCGCGAGTTCCCGGCCTGGATCGCCGCCGTCGACCGGGCCGTCGCGGCCGAACGGACCCCCCGGGACCGGGCCGTCGCCTACGTGCGGGCCAACCTCGAACAGGCCGCCCGCGGCACCCACGGCTGGCGCGCGTCGCTGTCCCGCGGCTCCCTGTCCGCCTCGGCCCGGCAGCAGGTGAGGGAACTGCACACGTCCCTGCACGCCTGCCTGGAACGGGTGATCGCCGAACTCGCACCGCCCCATCCCGTGCTCACGGTCGCGGTGATCCAGGCGGTCGTGGACACCTGCATCCGCAGGATCGACGAGGGCGACGAACCGGCCGAGGTGTTCGAATTCGCCGCCCGGGCCACGGAAAGGCTCCTCGCCCCGGACGCGGACCGGGGCCCGGACCCGGACTGAGCCCCGGACCCGGACCGGCCCCCGGGCGACCGCCGGCCCCCGGGGCGGGGCCGCCCCGGCCTACCCGGCGGCGACCGGACGGTAGGTGCACACGTGCACGCCCGTACCGCTGGTCACCGACGAGACCAGCTCGAGCGTGCGCAGCACGCCGTCGCCGGGGAAGATCGTCTTCCCGCCCCCGAGGATCACCGGCATGATCATCAGCCGGAGCTCGTCGACCAGGCCCTCGTGCAGGAGGGTGCGCACGAGCGCGGAGCTGCCCATCACCAGCAGGTCGCCGCCCTCTGCCCCGCGCAGTTCCCGGAGGCGGGCGACGGCCCCCTCGCCGGGGATCCGCACGGTGTTCCGCCACGTCAGGTCGTCGTCGCCCAGCGTGCCGGACACGACGTACTTCGGGATCGCGTTCATCCGGTCGGCGAACGGGTCGCCGGCCCGCCCCGGCCACGCCGCCGCCATCGTCTGCCACGTGCGGCGCCCGAACAGCAGGGCCCCGGCCCCGGCGAGCGCTTCGTCGAAGGCGCCGCCCACCGTCTCCGGGTCGAAGAACCGGCCCGACCAGCCGCCGTGGGCGAATCCGCCGTCGGTGTCCTCGCCGGGGCCGCCCGGTGCCTGCACGACGCCGTCCAGGCTCATGAACTCGACCACTACGATGCGCACGGGAACCGCTCCTCTTCGTCATGGGGTACGGCACCGAAGACTGCCACGAGGCTGTGACAACGCCGCGCCCCCGCGCCGCGCCCCTAGTCGCCGCGGGGGTCGCCGTCCCGGGAGGGGCCCTCGTGGCGGTCGTGCCCGTCGTGGCTCTCGTGGCGGTCGTGGCCCCCGTAACCCGGTGCCCGGACCGAGCCGGCCCGCTCCCCGGGCTCGCGCTCGCCGCCGGGCAGGCCGCGGTCGAAACGCCCGTCCTTGTCCAGGCGGGCGGCCCGCGGCGCCGGGACGCTCCGAGCCCCGCCCGGGGCGGGGGCGGTCGTGATCCGCGGCAGCGCGTACGGGTGCTCCTCGCGCAGCCACTCGATCAGCCTCTCGCGCACCTCGCAGCGCAGGGTCCAGATGTCGTCCGCGTCCCGGGCGGTGAGCAGGGCCCGCACCTGGATCGTCGACGGCGTGGTGTCGGTGACGACCAGGCTCCAGGCGCGCCGGTCCCACACCGAGGACTCCTCCAGGACCTCCTGGAGCCTGCGGCGCATCGCCTCCACGGGGGCGGAGTGGTCGAGGTGGAAGTAGACCGTGCCGGTCATCTGGGCGCCGTTGCGCGACCAGTTCTCGAACGGCTTGCTGGTGAAGTACGACACCGGCATCACGATCCGCCGCTCGTCCCAGGTCAGCAGCACCAGGTAGGACAGGGTGATCTCCTCCACGGTGCCCAGCTCCCCGTCCACCACCACCATGTCGCCGATGCGCACCATGTCACCGAAGGCGATCTGCAGGCCCGCGAACAGGTTGCTCAGCGTCGACTGGGCGGCAATGCCGGCGACGATGCCCAGCACGCCGGCCGAGGCCAGCATGCTCGTGCCGACGGTCCGCATCGCGGGGAAGGTCAGCAGCATCGCCGCCACCGCCACGGTGGCCACGATCGCGGTCACCACCCGCTGGATCAGGAAGACCTGGGTGCGCACCCGGCGCACCCGCGCCCGGTCGTGCGCGGCGGAGGCGTACCGGTTGTACGAGGCGTCGGTGACGGCGTAGGCCACCCGCACCACCAGCCACGCCACCGCGGCGATCAGCACCAGGGTCAGGAAGTGCCCGATCGCGTCGAGCGCCTCCCGGGACAGGCCCGTCTCGCGGGGGTTGGCGGCCCGGTAGGAGCCGCGCAGCAGCGCGGCGGCCAGGACCAGTTGGAGCGGGATGCGGCCGCGGCGCAGCAGCCGCCACAGCGGGGTCTCCGGGTGGCGGGCGTCGACGCGCTGCAGCACCTTGTCGACGATCCAGCCCACCGCCAGCGAGAGCAGCACCACCCCCGCCAGCACGAGCAGCGGCCGCCACACCTGTTCCGTCATCACCCAGGCCCCTCCGAGACATCGGCTCCAGGACACCGGCCGCCGGAGCGCCGGTCCGTACGCCGGCGGCCGCGGGGCGCGGCCGCAACTGGCACGATGGGGTGCGTACCCGTCCCGCCGCCGAACATTGCGGGACCCGCGCGTAAGGAAGCACACACCACCGTGGCCGTCATCGTCCTCTTCCACTCCTCCTACGGACTGCGCCCCGCGGTGCACGAGGCGGCGGAGCGCCTGCGCGCCGCCGGGCACGAGGTCCACGTGCCCGACCTCTTCGAGGGCCGCACCGCTGCGACCGCCGAGGAGGGCATGGCCGTCAAGGAGGAGATCGGCAGGGAGGAACTGCTGATGCGCGCCGTCACCGTCTCCGCGCCGCTGTCCGAACGGGGCCTGGTCTACGCGGGGTTCTCCCTGGGCGGCTCGGTGGCGCAGAACCTGGCCCTGGCCGACAGCCGGGCCCGCGGCCTGCTCCTGCTGCACGGCACCTCCGACCTCCCCGACGACGCCGCCACCGACATCCCGGTGCAGCTGCACGTGGCCGAGCCCGACCCGTTCGAGACCGAGGACTGGCTCAACACCTGGTACCTGCGCATGCGGCGGGCCGGCGCGGACGTCGAGGTCCACCGCTACCGCGGCGCCGGCCACCTCTACACCGACCCCGGACTGCCCGACCACGACGCCGAGGCCGCCGAGCGCACCTGGGCCGTCGCCCTGGACTTCCTCGCGGACACCGACGCGGACCGCTGACACCGTCCGCGGGGCGGCGGGGCCCGCCGCCCCGCCGCGACTGTGTCCGACCATCGGGACCAACCACCGCCAAGACGGTAGAATCGCCCGCGATCCGGACACCCCGGAGCTTCTACCGCGCGGGAGCGGCACATGACCGTGAGGTTCGCGAAGAGCGGCTCGAAGAAGGACATGACCCTCAGTGAGCTGGAGCAGTTCGTCCAGGCCGCCCGCAAGGCGGGTGCGCCCGGCGACCAGCCGGTCAAGGCGGTGGTGAGCACCTCGGGGAAGATCAAGACGGTGGAGATCCAGCTCCCGGAGCCTGCGGCCACCTGACTGCCACCCGGACGGCGGCCCTTCGGTTGCCGGGTTCCGGCGGTGCGGGAACGCTGGCGGAGTACCGTGCCCCGTACCCCCGAAGGGACCGCCCCCAGTGGAGCTCACGACCTTCAACGGGCCTCCCGCCCACGTCCTCCTCGCCCACTTCGTGGTGGTGCTCGTCCTGCTGGCGGCGCTCGGCCTGGTGGTCTGCGCGATCTGGCCCGCCGTCATGGCCCGGGCGGGGATCGGTCTGCCGCTGCTGGCCCTGGTGTCGCTGATCCTCGTCCCCCTGACCACCGAGGCGGGGGAGTGGCTGGAGGACCGGGTCGACGAGACCGCGCTGGTGGAGAAGCACGCGGAGCTGGGCGAGTCCCTGCTGCCCTGGGTGATCGGCCTGTTCGTCCTCTCGGCGGCGCTGTGGTTCTTCCGGCGCCGGGCGTCGGCGGCGGCCCCCGCGGCCGGCTCCGCCGACGCCCCGGCGCGGTCCGTGGCGTTCGCCGACAGCCTCCCGTTCCGGGTGGTGGCGGTGGTGCTGTCCCTGGTGGTGGGGATCGGTGCCGCCGTCCAGGTGTACCGGATCGGCCATTCGGGTGCCGAGGCCGTGTGGAAGGACAACTTCTCGCCCACGCCCCTCGAAAAGGGCGGCAACGAGGGCGGCGAAGAGGGGGATTGACGCGGCTCCGGCACCCCGGGGCGCGGGGCGCCGGGGCGCCGGGAGTGTCAGGAGACGCAGAACTCGTTGCCCTCGGGGTCGGCCATGACCGTCCACCGTCCGCCCGGTTCGTCCACCTCGCGCAGGACCGACGCGCCGAGCGACCCCAGCCGGGCGGTCTCCGCCTCCCGGCGCCCCGGGCCGGCGTGGACGTCGATGTGCAGGCGGTTCTTGGACGTCTTCGCCTCCGGGACCCGCTGGAAGAGCAGCCGGCGGCCCAGACCGGTGCCGCTCCCGGGGTCGAAGGGGTCCTCCGGGTGCCGGGCGGCGGCCAGGTCCCGCCAGGCGGGCCGGCCGTCCACGGTGGTCACCAGCTCGTCCCCGACCGCGCCGAGGTCGCGCAGCCGTTCGATCAGCGCGCTGTTGTCCTCGACGTCGTAGCCGAGCGCCTCGGCCCAGAAGGCGGCCTGCCGGTGCGGGTCCGCCGCGTCGATCACGAGCTTCCAGCCGAGTGCCATCGAATCCCTCTTCCCCTCGTTCCCGGACGCTCCTTCGTAGCGGCCGCACGGCGACGGACGCAACCGCTCCGGTTCCCGGCGGTACCGCCCCGGCCCCGCGTCCGCGCGGTGCCGCGCCCGGCCGCCGCAATAACCGGGTGACGCCGTTCCGCCCGGGTGTTAGCTTCCAGGACCGTGAGACCGATCGGCGAGAACGACATACGGGGATCCTTCGTCAACTGCTCCAAGGGCGAGGCGCGCAGGCTCGGCCTGCCCCGGGGGCTGGACGAACTCCCCTGGGGCGACCTGGACTTCCTCGGCTGGCGGGACCCGGGCGCGCCGGACCGCGGCTACCTCGTCGCCGAGCGGGAGGGCCGGCTCGTCGGCGTCGCGCTGCGGGCGACGCAGGGGATCCGCAGGAGCTTCACCAAGAGCACGGTCTGCTCGGTCTGCCTGACCGGCCACCCCGGTTCCGGGGTCGCCCTGTTCAGCGCGCGCAGGGTCGGCGCGGCCGGCCGGCAGGGGAACACCGTCGGCGTCTACCTGTGCGCCGACCTCGCCTGCCCGCTGTACGTGCGGGGCAAGCGGGTCTCGGGCCTGGGCGCCCGCTACCGGGAGACGCTCTCCCAGGAGGAGCAGGTCGACCGCATGCTGTCCAACCTCGGCGTCTTCCTGGACCAGGTCCTCCGCGAGGACTGAGCGCCCCGCCCCCCGCCTCGCCCCCGCCCGGCCCCGCCGGGCGGGGGCGAGGCGGTCAGTAGACGGATATGTGCACGTGGTCGTAGTGGTTGAGGGTGTTCGAGCCGCGGTCCTCCATGGGGGCGTTGCCCTTCAGGGGCCAGCGGCTGGACCAGATCCGCTGCTCGTGGATCACGTACCAGATGCCGTACTCGTCGGCGTTCTCCCGCACCCACGCCACGATCCGCCGGCCCAGTTCGAGGTCCTCGCCGGTGGCCTTCCTGCCGGCGTCGACCAGCATGACGTCGCAGGCGCGGCCCAGCGGGTGCTCGCCGCCGCCCGCTATGCCGCCGTCCTCGCGGTAGCAGCCCAGGTCCCCCTTGATGCCGAACTCCTTCTTCACCGCGTCGCGGACGGCCTCCATGCGCGGGGTGATGTTGTCCGGGCCGCGGGGCTCCTCCTTCTCCCAGCTCGCCGCGCGCATCTGGGCGCGCACGGCCACCCAGGCGTCGGTCGTGGGGATCCACAGGGCGAGCAGGCCGAGAGCGGCCAGGGGGGCGAGCCACTTCACGGTGAGGGGTATTCGGCGCCTGCCCCCGCGCGCCCGGCCCCGCGTCGTCTTCTCGTTCATCGACGGATGAACGCGGGACCGGGCGTCCGAGTGCCCGGGAGGGCTCAGCGCGCCGGGGCGTCGGCCCGCTCGACCTGCTGGGTGCCGGCGAGGGTGCGGTAGCCGCGGGACCAGGAGGCGGCGGAGGCCGGGTCGGAGCGGTCGGCGAGCACGTAGTAGTCCATCTGCGCGCGCTCGGCGGTGACGTCCAGGACGCCGAAGCCGTGGCGGTCCATGTCGATGTACTTCACGTGCCGGTTGGCGCTCTTCACGGCGCTCTCGGCGACCAGGGAGACGGTCCGCGGGGCGACCCGCAGGATGTCGTCGAGGTTGTCGGAGGTGACGGAGGTGACCACGAACTCGGTCGCCACCGGCGGGGTGCCGGGGTAGGTGGCGGCCTTGACCGGGACCTCGTTGGCCCAGGCCATGTGGATGTCGCCGGTGAGGAAGACCGTGTTGCGCACGGCGTTGTCCCGCAGGTGGGTCAGCAGCTCCCGGCGGTCGTCGGTGTAGCCGTCCCACTGGTCGACGTTGACCGCCAGGCCCTCCTTCGGCACGCCCAGCAGCTCGGCCAGCGGACCCAGGAGGTGGGCGGGGACGGAGCCGAAGGCCACGGGGGAGATCATCACCGAGGTGCCGACCAGCCGCCAGGCGGCGTCCGAGGCGGAGAGGCCCTTCTTGAGCCAGTCCAGCTGGGCCCGCCCGGTGATTGTGCGGTCCGGGTCGTCGACGTCGCCGTTGCCGATCGTGGACTGCTGGGACCGGAAGGAGCGCAGGTCCAGCAGGGACAGGTCGGCCAGGCGGCCGAAGCGCAGGCTGCGGTAGGTGGTGCCGGCGACCGAGGGGCGGACCGGCATCCACTCGAAGTACGCCTGCTTGGCGGCGGAGACCCGGGCCGCCCAGTCGCCCTCGGTGTCCGGCTGGTGGTTCTGCGCACCGCCGGACCATGCGTCGTTGGCGAACTCGTGGTCGTCCCACATGGCGATCACGGGGACGGCGGCGTGCATCGCCTGCAGGTCGGGGTCGGTCTTGTAGCGGCCGTGGCGGGCGCGGTAGTCGGCCAGGGTGGTGATCTCGTGGGAGGGCACGTGCGGGCGCAGGACCTTCCCGCGGCCCGCGTAGTCGCCACTGGCGTACTCGTAGATGTAGTCGCCCAGGTGCAGGACCGCGTCCAGGTCGGTGCGGGCGGCCAGGTGGCGGTAGGAGGAGAAGTAGCCGGCCTCGTAGTTGGAGCAGGAGACGACGCCCAGGCGCAGCGAGTCCACGGCGGTGTCGTGCGCGGGCGCGGTGCGGGCGCGCCCGGCGGGGGAGACGGCGCCGTCGGCGGTGAAGCGGAACCAGTAGTCGGTGGCCGGGCGCAGGCCGCGCACGTCGGCCTTGACGGTGTGGTCGCCGGAGGCGTCGGCGGTGACGGTGCCGGCGGCGACGACGCGGGCGAAGTTCCTGTCCTCGGCGACGGTCCAGGTCACCTGGACGGCCGGGCCGAGGCCCGAGCCGGGGACGGCCTCCGGGGAGGGGGTCACGCGGGTCCACAGCAGGACGCCGTCGGGCAGCGGGTCGCCGGAGGCGACGCCGTGCAGGAAGGCGGCGGCCGCGGCGTTCGCGGGGGCCGCGCCGGCGGCGCTCGCGGGGCGGGCGGCGGCGAGGGGGACGAGGGCGGCGCCCGCCGCGGCGGCCTTGACGACGGAGCGCCGGGCGGGGGTGTGCCGGGCGGCGTCGGGGGCGGGGGACGAGGGCGGGGTTGCGGATGCGGTCTCGGTCACGGCGGCAGATGCTACCGCCGGGTAATCCGAACGGACATACAACAAAAGGGAGTTGGCCGATCGGACACTCTTGCGCCGCCCGCCCGACGTCTCCGGTACTCCTCGGCCCCGGCCCGGCCCCGGACCGGAGGGGCAGGGGTGCGGGGTGCGCCGGACGGGCCCCGCCCGGCGCACCCCGCACCGTGCCGGTCAGCCCTTCAGCCGGTCCTTCACCTGCTTGGTGAACTCCTCGGGGCCGACGGGGCCGGTGCTGCCGAGGACCTCGATCTTCTCCCCGTTGACCTCGACCGTCGGGGTGCCGGAGATGTCGTTCTCGTTGAACTTCTCGCTGACCTTCGCCGCCCACGCCTCGTAGGTGCCGTCCTTCACGGCCTTCTCGAAGTCCTTGTTGCCCTTGAGCGCGGGCACCTTCTGCGCCAGCTCCACCAGGTACGCGTCGTCGCCGTACTTGTCGTCGGTCTCCTCCGGGTGGTTCTCGAACAGCACCTGGTGGTAGGCGACGAAAGCGTCGGTGGACTCGTTCAGCGCCGCGCCGAGCGCGGTGAGGGCGTTCGTGGAGCCCTCGCCGCCGGCGTTGCTGTCGATGAAGGTGCCGAAGTTGTACTCGACCTTCAGGCTCAGGGACTTGTCGTCGGCCAGCTTCGTCAGGGTCTCGCCGTTGGCCTGCTCGAACTGGGCGCAGAACGGGCAGCGCATGTCCTCGTAGACGTCGACGGTGTTCTTGGCCTTCTTGTCGCCGTAGACCACCGTCGTGCCGTTCTCGCCGGTGGCGTTGGCGGGCACGACCAGCGGCCGGTCGTCCTCGCCCATGGAGGCCACGGCCACGCCGACGCCGCCGGCTACCGCCAGCACGGCGACGACGGCGCCGCCGGCGAGGAGCTGGCGGCGCGTCCTGTCGCGCTTGGCCTGGCGCTCGCGCTCGATGCGCATGCGCTCGCGGGCCGACTGCTTGTTCTCCCAGTTGTTCCTGGAGCTCATGGTGTTGTCCACGTCTTTCCGTCGTGCGGTGGCGGGGGAGGGGCGGCGCGCGGACCGCACGGGTTCCGGCCGGCGTGCGGCCCGGGCACGGAGCACGGGCGGGCCGGCCGCGGCGGTGGCGCGCGGCTACGCGAATGCGGGGACCGCGTCCCGCGGCGGCCCCCGCCGCCCGACGGAATGGACCAGCGGCAGCCGGCGGGGCCCGGCCTCCGGGGCCCGCCCGCACCACGGCTGCGGCACGGCGTCCGGCACCGCGACGGGCCGGGCCGGCAGCGGGAACAGCGACCGGCGGGCGAGGGCGACGGCGGACCGCACGGCCCTGTGCAGGGCGGCCTCGCCGTGCCGCAGCCAGGCGGAGGCGGCCAGCCCGACGGCGACGTGCACGGCGAGCAGCAGCCACGGGGCCGCGTGCCCTCCCGCGCCGACGGCGGCGGAGGCGCCGGCCACCGGGGACACCGTGCCGGGAACGGCCGCCAGGGAGGCCCCCACGTCACCGCTGTCGCACAGCCAGGCCGCGCTCACCGACCTCCAGGGGCCGGTGACCGGCCCCCCGGCGGGCCCGTAGCAGCTGTCCCGGCCGGTGGTGAACACCGTGTCCACGGCCAGCTCCAGCGGCACGAGCAGGGCCGCGATCTGCCGGAAGCGGCGCTCGCGCCCGGCCAGCGCGTACGCCACGGCGAACACCGCGGCGGCCGCCGCGGCGACGGCCGGCAGCGGCAGCGGCATCCCGGACAGGAACACGTTCGAGGCCACGGACAGGGTCGTGCACAGCCCGGCGAAGAGCGCCGCGCGCAGCGCCCTCGCCGGTGGCGCCGAGGCCCACGTCCTGTCCATGGAGCCAGAGTGTGCCACGGCCGGGTGTAGGGATCCGCTAAAGGGTCCGGCGGGAGCGCGGAACCGGGCCCCGACACGGCCGGGGATCAGCCCCCCGCCGCTCGCCGTGCGGAGTGTCACAGGCGGGTGGAATGCTGGTCGGCAGTGGTGTCCTCGCCCCGCGCGGGCCGCCGGCGGCGATCCGCCGGGACGTCGACCCCCGTGCCGGAAGAATCCCTGCCGTCGGTCCGTCCGCAGGAGGTCCCGCGCCGTGGACGAGCAGCCCTTCACCCACCTGCACGTGCACACCCAGTACTCCCTGCTGGACGGTGCGGCGCGGTTGGAGGACCTGTTCGCCGCGTGCACGGAGCACGGCATGACGCACCTGGCCATGACCGACCACGGCAACCTGCACGGCGCCCACGACTTCTACCGGCAGGCCACGGCCGCCGGCATCACCCCGGTCGTCGGCATCGAGGCGTACGTGGCCCCCGGGTCGCGCCGCGACAAGCGCCGGACCCTGTGGGGCGCCCCGCACCAGAAGCGCGACGACGTCTCCGGCTCCGGCGCCTGCACGCACATGACGATCTGGGCGGAGGACAGGACGGGCCTGCACCACCTGTTCGAGATCTCCTCCGACGCCTGCACCGAGGGCCGGCTGGCCAAGTGGCCGCGCACGGACAAGGAAACCCTCGCCGCGCACTCCCGGGGCCTGACGGCGTCCACGGGCTGCCCCTCGGGAGAGGTGCAGACCAGGCTGCGGCTGGGGCAGTTCGACGAGGCCCTGGCGGCCGCGGCCGACTACCGGGACATCTTCGGCAGGGACCGCTACTTCGTGGAGCTGATGGACCACGGCGCCGAGGTCGAGCGCCGGGTCCGCGACGGCCTGCTGGAGATCTCCAGGAGGCTCGGCATCCCGCCGCTGGTCACCAACGACAGCCACTACACCTACCCGCACGAGTCGGCGGCCCACGACACTCTGCTGTGCATCCAGACCGGCTCCCGCCTCTCCGACCCGGACCGGTTCAGGTTCGACGGCTCCGGCTACCACCTGAAGTCGGCTGCCGAGATGTACGCGATCGACTCCTCCGACGCCTGGCAGCAGGGATGCGCCAACACCCGGCTGGTCGCCGGACGGGTGGACACCACCGGCTGGTTCGAGAAGCGCGACCTGATGCCGCGGTTCCCCGTGCCCGAGGGGTACACCGAGGTCACCTGGTTCCGGGAGGAGGTGGCGCGCGGCATGGCCCGCCGCTTCCCCGGCGGGACCGACGACGAGCACCGCCGCCGGGCCGAGTACGAGACGGACACCATCATCCGGACGGGGTTCCCCGGCTACTTCCTCGTGGTCGCCGACTTCGTCGTGTGGGCGAAGAACAACGGCATCGCCGTCGGCCCGGGCCGCGGCTCGGCGGCCGGTTCGATCGTCGCCTACGCCATGGGCATCACCGACCTGGACCCCGTCCCGCACGGCCTGATCTTCGAGCGGTTCCTCAACCCCGAGCGCGTGTCCATGCCCGATGTCGACATCGACTTCGACGAGCGCAGGCGCGGCGAGGTCATCCGGTACGTCACCGAGAAGTACGGCTCCGACAAGGTGGCGCAGATCGCCACCTACGGCACCATCAAGGCCAAGGCCGCGATCAAGGACTCCGCGCGGGTGCTGGGCTACCCGTTCGCCATGGGCGACCGGATCACCAAGGCCATGCCCGCGGACGTGATGGGCAAGGGCATCCCGCTGTCCGGCATCACCGACCCCGAGCACCCGCGCCACGGCGAGGCCGCCGAGGTCCGGGCGATGTACGAGAACGACCCGGACGTGCGGAGGGTGATCGACACCGCGCGCGGCGTCGAGGGCCTGGTGCGGCAGATGGGCGTGCACGCGGCCGGCGTCATCATGTCCAGCGAGCCGATCACCGACCACGTCCCCGTCTGGGTCCGCCACACCGACGGCGCCGTCGTCACCCAGTGGGACTACTCCGGCTGCGAGTCGCTGGGCCTGCTGAAGATGGACTTCCTCGGCCTGCGCAACCTGACGATCATGGACGACGCGGTCAGGCTGATCAGGGTCAACAGGGGCGTCGGCCTGGAGCTGCTCTCCCTGCCCCTGGACGACCCGGCCACCTACGCCCTCCTCGCCCGCGGCGACACCCTGGGCGTCTTCCAGTTCGACGGCGGCTCGATGCGCTCACTGCTGCGCATGATGAAGCCCGACAACTTCGAGGACATCTCCGCCGTCTCGGCCCTGTACCGGCCCGGGCCGATGGGCATGAACTCCCACATCAACTACGCCCTGCGCAAGAACGGCCGGCAGGAGATCACCCCGATCCACCCCGAACTCGAGGAACCGCTGCGCGAGGTCCTCGACGTCACCTACGGCCTGATCGTCTACCAGGAGCAGGTGCAAAAAGCCGCGCAGGTGCTGGCCGGCTACACCCTCGGCCAGGCCGACCTGCTGCGCCGCGCGATGGGCAAGAAGGACAAGGCGGTCCTGGAAGCCGAGTTCACCGACTTCCGGCGGGGCGCGCGGGAGAAGGGCTACTCCGACGAGGCGATCCGGGCCGTGTGGGACGTGCTGGTGCCCTTCGCCGGCTACGCCTTCAACAAGGCCCACTCGGCCGCGTACGGCCTGGTGTCGTACTGGACCGCCTACCTCAAGGCCAACTACCCGGCCGAGTACATGGCCGCGCTCCTGACCTCGGTCAAGGACGACAAGGACAAGATGGCGCTCTACCTCAACGAGTGCCGCCGCATGGGCATCAAGGTCCTCCCCCCGGACGTCAACGAGTCCGGGGCCGACTTCACGCCGCGCGGCGACGACACGATCGTCTTCGGCCTGACCGCGGTGCGCAACGTCGGCGCCAACGTCGTCGACTCCATCGTCAAGTGCCGCAAGGAGAAGGGGAAGTACTCCGACTTCCCCGACTTCCTCGACAAGGTCGAGGCCGTGGTCTGCAACAAGCGCACCATCGAATCGATGATCAAGGCGGGCGGCTTCGACGGCCTCGGCCACACCCGCAAGGGCCTGTCCGAGCGGTACGGGCCGATGGTCGACGACGCGGTGCGGGTCAAGCACAGGGAGGCCGAGGGGCAGTTCGACCTCTTCGGCGGCCCCGACCACCTCGGCGGGGAGGGGCCCGGCGGCGCCCCGGCCCCCGGCGCGGATGTGCGCTTCTCCGGCACCGAGTGGCACAGGGCGTACCTGCTGGCGCAGGAGCGCGAGATGCTCGGCCTGTACGTCTCCGACCACCCGCTGTCCGGCATCGGGCACGTGCTGGCGGAGAAGGCCGGCACGGAGATCTCGCAGCTGACCGGCGGCGAGCACCCCGACGGCACGGTCGTCACCGTCGGTGGCGTCGTCTCCGGGGTGCGGCGCAGGACGACCAGGCAGGGCCGCGCCTGGGCCACCGCCACCGTGGAGGACCTGTCCGGTTCCGTCGAGTGCGTGTTCCTTCCCGCCGTCCACCGGCTGGTCTCCGCCCGACTGGCCGAGGACGCGGTGGTCCTGGTGAGGGGGCGGTTGGACAGGCGCGAGGGCGCGCCCCGGCTGGTGGTGACGGAGCTGACTGTGCCGGACCTGACCGTGCCGGATCCGGCCGCCGCGGACCCGGGCGTTGCGGACCCGGGCGTTGCGGACCCGGGCGTTGCAGACCCGGCCGCCGCGGACCCGGGCGCGCCGGTGACGATCACCATCCCGTCGCCGGAGGTCACCCCGCCGCTGGTGGCCCGGCTCGGCGACGTCCTCGGCCGGCACCGCGGCAACACCGAGGTGCGGGTCAGGCTGGAAGGGGAGCGGTCGACCACCGTGCTGAGGCTGGACCGGTACCGGGTGAGCGCCGACCCGTCCCTGTTCGGCGACCTGGAGGCACTGCTGGGCCCCTCCCGCGTGCGGGCCGGGTGAGGGGAGCGGGAGTGCCGGGCCGCCGGGCGTGCGCAGAGGCCGCAGGCCCGGCCCCGCCGGCCGGGCGCGCGCCTCAGCCCGCCGCCCGCTTCACGAGCTCGGCGATCCGCGCCTCCACCTCGGGCGTCACCTCGGTCAGGGCGAAAGCGGTCGCCCACATCGCGCCCTCGTCCAGCTTCGCCGGGTCGTTGAACCCGAGCGTGGCGTAGCGCGCCTTGAACTTCCCCGCGCTCTGGAAGAAGCAGACGACCTTGCCGTCCCGTGCGTAGGCGGGCATCCCGTACCAGAGCTTCGGCGCGAGGGCCGGGGCGCAGGCGGTGACCACGGCGTGGACGCGCTCGGCCATGACCCGGTCCGAGTCCTGCATCCCGGCGATCTTCGCGAGCACGTCGCGCTCCGCCTGCGCCGCCTTGTCCGCCTGCGAGCTGCGGCGCGCCGCAGCCTTCAGCTCCCGGGCGTGCTCCTTCATCGCGGCCCGCTCCTCGGCCGTGAACCCCTCGTACGCGCTGCTCTCGGCACTGCTCATGACGGATCTCCCCCTTGAGGATCTTGATGCGCGGGACTTCGGGAGGGATCCTTCCCGGCCCACTGACATTGATAGCGGTACGCAGGTTCACCGGGACCGCCGTTTCCCCGACCGCTCGCCGGCCGGGTGCCGGCCCGCCCGGGAACGCCGGGAGGGGCGCCGCCCGGTGCGGGTGGCGCCCCTCCGACCCCTCCGGGCCGCGGGTGCGGTCCCGGGAGATGCGTCAGCGGTGTCAGTTGTGGCCGAACCTCCGGCGACGCTTGCGGCCGGTCTCCTCGGTCAGGACCGCCGTCTGCTCCTGGGCGGTCGCCTCGGTCTCCCTGGCCTGCCGGTGGGTCTCCTCCGCGGCGGACTTCCTGCGCTCGCCGGGGCCCTTGGAACGGTTGTTCTTGGCCACGATCTTTCCTCCTGTCGGAATGCCGAACGGTGGCGTGACCAGACTGACACAGTCGGTAATTGTTCGCATTCCGGGTGAATTCCAAACGTTCGTGGGCCGAGTGGCGGACACTGGAAGAACGATTCGCCACGCCGGTGATCGATTTCGGGTTCATAAGCCGCGGCGGGTCGGGCAGACTCTGGGGACATTCGTACCGGGGGGCGATCCGGAAGAGGGTGGAACGTGGACCGCTGCGTCGTCCTGGTGGACGCCGGATACCTGCTCGGTGCGGCCGCCAGCCTCCTGGCGGGAGAGCCGGCCCGCTCCCGGATCACCGTCGACCACACCGCGCTGATCCAGGGCCTGCGCGAACGCGCCGAGGCCGAGACCGGCCAGCCCCTGCTGCGCATCTACTGGTTCGACGGCGCCCCCGACCGGGTGCCGCAGCCCGAGCACCGCAGGCTGCGCGTGATGCCCCGGGTCACCGTCCGGCTCGGCGCCCTCACCCGCACCGACGGCCGGTGGGCGCAGAAGGGCGTCGACGCCGCCATGCACGCCGAACTGTCGGAGCTGGCCCGCAACCGCGCCTGCGCGGACATCGTCCTGATCACCGGCGACGGCGATCTGCTGCCCGGCATGATGTCCGCCAAGGAGCACGGCGTCGCCGTCCACCTGTGGGCCGTCCAGGCCGCGGACGGCGACTACAACCAGTCCGAGGACCTCGTCGCGGAGGCGGACGAGCGCCGCGTCCTGGACCGCTCCTGGATCACCCGGGCGGTCAAGGCCCGCGAACTGCCGGGCGTGTGCGTCCCGCCCACCCCCCGGCCCGAGATCGCGGCGATCCTCTCCGCGCCGCTGCCCGAGTCCCCCGCGAGCCCCCGCAAGCCCGCCGCCGGCTCCACGGCCGCGCCCGCGGCCGCGAGCGTGCCCGCGGCCCCCGGAACGGACGCGCCCCCGGACGGCGCCGCGCCGCGCCCCCGGCCCGCCACGCCCGCGGGCGCCGTCGCGGGCAGGGCCCACGTGCCCACCCCGAAGGACCTCGCGGGCCTCGCCTCCGGCCGGCCCGTGCTGCCCGCCGCCGCGGTGAACGGCGGCCCGCAGCCCAACGCCACCCTGCGCTGGTCCTCCGACCGGGGCTGGGTCGAGCGCGGGGGCCAGGGCGTCGGGGAGGGGACGGACGGCGCGCTGCCCACCCTGGCCCAGCTCACCACCGCCGAACAGCGGTGGGCGGACCGGGAGGAGGACATCACCGCGGTCAGCGGCGACCCCTTCGAGGTGGGTCAGGTCTTCGCCCGCCGCTGGGCGGCCCGGCTCGGGGACCGCGCCGTCCTGGCCCACCTGGCGGCCGAGGAGTACCCGCGCATTCCGCACCGCATCGACGGCGAACTGCTGCGCTACGCCGCCCGCTTCGGGCTGCTCGCCCACAAGGACGACCAGATCGACGAGCACGACCGCTACGCGATCCGCGCCGGTTTCTGGCGCGAGATCGACGCCCGCACCGGAACCCAACGCCCCGCCCCCGCGGAGTAGCCCGCCGCGGGCCGGACCGAAGGCGGCCCGGCCCGCGGCGGCCGGATCGGGGCGGCCCGAACGGCCGGATCGGCCGGAGAGGCGTGAGAGCGCTCTCACTCGGTCCGGGCAGGGGATACGCTGTCCCGTGCCCCGCCGCGCGGCCCGCGCGGCCCGCGCGAAGGAGCCCCTCGTTGCACGACCGGACAGCCGTGTCCCGGCCCACACTGGAAGCCGTCGCCGCCCGGGCCGGAGTCTCCCGGGCCACCGCCTCACGGGTGGTCAACGGGGGGCAGGGCGTACGGACGGCGCTGGTGGAGCGGGTGCGCAAGGCGGTCGACGAACTCGGCTACGTCCCCAACCGGGCGGCCAGGACCCTGGTGACCCGGCGCAACGACGCGGTCGGGGTGGTGATTGCCGAACCCGGGTCCCGGGTCTTCTCCGACCCGTTCTTCGCCCGGCACCTGCGCGGCATCAGCAAGGAACTGGCCGCCCACGACTCCCAGCCGGTCCTGCTGCTGGTCGAGGAGGCGGGCGACTACGACCGGGTCGGCCGCTACCTGGCCGGCGGGCACGTCGACGGCGCCCTGCTGTTCTCCCTGCACGACGACGACCCGCTGCCGGCCATCACCCGGCGCATCGGCATGCCGACCGTCTACGGGGGGCGCCCGGGGCGGGCGGACGCGGCCGGGGACCGCAGCCTGCTGTACGTGGACTCCGACAACCGGGGCGGCGCCCGGGAGGCGGTCAGGCACCTGGTGGGGCTGGGCCGGCGCAGGATCGCCCATATCGCGGGCCCGCTGGACCAGGTCGCCTCGGTCGACCGGCTCGACGGCTTCCGGGACGTCCTCATCGACGCGGATCCCCGGCTGATCGTGGAGGGGGACTTCACCCCGGGCGGCGGGGAGCGGGCCATGGCGGAACTGCTGGACCGGTGCCCGGACCTGGACGCGGTCTTCGCCGCCTCCGACCTGACCGCGTCCGGGGCCCTGCGCGTGCTGCGCGAACGCGGCAGGCGGGTGCCGGAGGACGTCGCGGTGGTCGGCTTCGACGACGTGGCCGAGGTCGCGGAGCTGACCGACCCGCCGCTGACCACCGTGCGGCAGGACATCGAGGGGATGGGCCGGTTGATGGCCAGGCTGCTGCTGCGCAGCCTGGAGGAGCCGGACGACCCGGCGGAGCGCCTCCCGCTGTCGTCCGTGATCATCCCGACCCGGTTGGTGCGCAGGGCCTCGGCCTGAGGCGCCTGGCCCGGCAAGCCCGGCCCGGTGCGCCCGGCCCGGGCCGGCACGCCCGGCCCGGTGCGCGGGCGCAGTTGCATGCGGCAGGCGCCGGGGGAGCTCGGGGCGGGGAGCCCGAGGTCCTTGGTGTTTTGCGTCGGCGACGGCGGCCTCTGAGAGCGCTCTCATCGTGAGGTGAACGTAAGGTCGCGGAAGCTCGAATGTCAGTATCCGGGAAATAACGGGTGATTCGAGGCGCGCCGAGACCAGGGTCTGCGTCGACTCTTGACGACGGGGCGACGGGAGGGCACTCTCCTGGGCATTGCTTGAGAGCGCTCTCAGAGTGTTCGTTCCCGTACTGAAGCCATGGAGGCCGCCATGACCGTCGCCAGAGCCGCCCGAACCGGGGCGGTGCTGCTCGCCGGGGTGCTACTGCTCACCGCCTGCGGATCCGGATCGTCGGGGACCTCCGCCGGCGGCACCGGGAAGGAGCCGATCACCCTCACCGTCGACCTGTTCGGCTCGTTCGGCTACAAGCAGGCCGGTCTCTACGAGAAGTACGAGAAGCTCAACCCCGGGATCACGATCAAGGAGACCGACACCGAGGACGAGGCCGACTACTGGAAGGCCCTGCAGACCCGCCTCGCCGGCGGCGGCGGCCTGGCAGACGTCCAGGGCATCGAGGTCGGCCGCATCTCCTCGGTCGTGCAGCGGCAGTCGGACAAGTTCGAGGACCTCGGCGCCTTCGGGGCGAAGAAGCTGGAGAAGGACTTCGCCGAGGGCAAGTGGTCCGCCGCCACCACCGCGGACGGCCGCATCCTCGGCCTGGGCACCGACGTCGGCCCCGAGGCGCTCTGCTACCGCAGCGACCTGCTGGAGAAGGCCGGGCTGCCCACCGACCGCGACGAGCTGGCGGAGAAGTGGTCCACCTGGGACGGCTACCTCGACCTGGGGCGGCAGTACAAGAAGAAGGCCCCGAAGGGCAGCCGCTGGATCGACAGCGTCGGCAGCCTCTACTCGATCATGACCGGGCAGGAGGAGGAGCGGTACTACGACTCCTCCGGCGAGTTGATCCACACCAGCAACCCGGCCGTGAAGAAGGCGTGGGACACCGCCGTCGACGCGGCGGAGGACGGACTCAGCGCCGAACTCGACCAGTGGTCCCCGGAGTGGAACCAGGCCTTCAGCAGCGGCTCCTTCGCCACCATCCCCTGCCCCTCCTGGATGCTCAGCTACATCAAGGGCCAGGTCGGAGAGAAGGGCGCCGGCACGTGGGACGTGGCGAAGCTGCCCGAGGGCGCGGGGAACTGGGGAGGCTCGTACCTCTCCGTGCCCAAGGGGGCGAAGCACCCGAAGGAGGCGTTCGAGCTGGTCAAGTGGCTCACCGCCGAGGAGCAGCAGGCTGAGCTCTTCACCGAGCAGGGGCTGTTCCCCTCCAACCTCGGGGCCATCGACAGGGTTCGGAAGTACGAGGACCCCTACTTCAGCCGCGCGCCCATCGGTGAGATCTTCGGCGCCGCGGCCGAGCAGGCCCCTGTCCAGGTGCTCGGCGTCCACGACGGCGACATCCACCAGCAGTTCACCAACGCGCTCAGCGAGGTGGAGAAGAAGGGCACTCCCTCGATGAGGGCGTGGGACAACGCGGTCAAGGGCGTCGACAACGTCCTGGGCTGACGCCGCGCCGGCCGGCACCCGGCCGCCCGCGCCGCGTGCAGCGCCCGCAGCGCGCACCGCGCACACCGGGCCCGGAGGGCGGAACGTCCGCCCTCCGGGCCCGGTCTCCCCTCCCCGCGCCCCGCACCACCCCCGACCGTCCGAAGGGCCCGACCCCATGACCCTCCACGCCACCGCGCCGCCGGCCGTGCGCACCCGCGCCGAACGGCGGGCCCGCGCCCGGCGGCGGCTCACCCCCTACGCCTACGTCGCCCCGTTCTTCGCCCTGTTCGCCGCCTTCGGCCTCTTCCCGCTGCTCTACACCGCCTACGTCTCCCTCTACCGCGTCGAACTGCAGACCCCGGGCGAGATGGAGTGGCGCGGGCTGGACAACTACACCGCCCTGCTGGGCGACGAGTTCTTCTGGACCGCCCTGCGCAACACCTTCACCATCGGCGTGATCTCCACCGTCCCCCAGCTGCTGATGGCCCTCGGCCTGGCGCACCTGCTCAACTACCGGCTGCGCGCCCGCGCGTTCTACCGGGTGGCGATGCTCCTGCCGTACGCGACCTCGGTCGCCGCCGCCACCCTGGTCTTCGCCCAGCTGTTCGGCCGCGACTTCGGCCTGATCAACTGGGTGCTGGGCCTGGCCGGCATCCACCCCGTGGACTGGCAGTCGGGCACCTGGAGTTCGCAGATCGCCGTCTCCACCATCGTGATCTGGCGCTGGACCGGCTACAACACGCTGATCTACCTGGCCGGCATGCAGTCGGTCCCCGCCGAGCTGTACGAGGCCGCGGCCATCGACGGCGCCTCGCGCCGGCAGCAGTTCCTCCACGTCACCCTGCCCGGGCTGCGCCCCACCATCGTGTTCACCGTGGTCGTGTCGACCATCGGCGCCACCCAGCTGTTCGGTGAGCCGCTGCTGTACGAGGGGAAGATCACCGGCGGCATCTCGCACCAGTACCAGACCCTGGGCCTGTACATGTACGAGCAGGGCTGGGGCTACTTCCACCTGGGCCGGGCCGCCGCCATCGCCTGGGTGATGTTCTCGCTGATCGTCCTGCTGGTCGGGGTCAACGCGGCGCTCGCCCGCCGGCGCAAGCTCCAGGAGGCCTCCCGATGACCGTGCTCGCCCCGCCGCCGCGCAGCGGCGCCCCCGCGAAGGACACCGCGGCCGGCCGCCCCTCCCGCCCCTCCCGGTCCACCGGCGCGGGCCGCCAGCACCACGGCGGCCGCCTGGCCCACGCGATCCTGATCGTCGCCGTGCTGTTCTCGGCCTTCCCCTTCTACTGGACGATCGTCGCCGCGACCCGCTCCAACGCCGACCTCGCGCAGACCCCGCCCTCCCTGCTGCCCGGCCCGAACCTGCTGCCCAACATCCGGGCGGTGCTGGAGGAGGCCGACATCGGGAAGGCGCTGCTCAACTCGCTGATCGTCTCCGGCTCGGTCACCGTCGGCACCGTGCTGTGCTCCACCCTGGCCGGCTTCGCCTTCGCCAAGCTGAGGTTCCGGGGCCGCGGCGCGCTGCTGGCGGTCACCGTCGGCACGATGATGATCCCGCCGCAGCTGGGGGTGATCCCGCTGTTCATGATGATCGCCGAGCTGCAGTGGGTGAACCAGCTGCAGGCGGTGATCCTGCCGGGCCTGGTCTCCGCCTTCGGCGTCTTCTTCATGCGCCAGTACCTCGTCCAGTCCCTCCCCGACGAGCTGATCGAGGCGGGCCGGGTGGACGGCGCCTCCACCGCCCGGATCTTCTGGAGCATCGTGGTGCCCGTCGCCCGCCCCGGGATGGCCGTCCTGGGAATGCTGACCTTCATGGCCTCCTGGAACGACTTCTTCTGGCCGATCGTCGCCCTGAGCTCGCAGGAGCCCACCGTGCAGGTGGCGCTGCGCCAGCTCGGCGGCGGCTACGTCAACGACCAGTCGGTGATCATGGCCGGCACCCTGCTCGGCACGCTGCCGGTGCTGCTGGTCTTCGGCCTCCTCGGCCGGCAGATCGTCGGCGGCATCATGCAGGGCGCCGTCAAGGGCTGACCCGGCCGCCCCTTCGCCACCCCGTACCCGCCCTCCGTTGGGAGCCCTCGACCGATGACCGCGATCGACGCCCGCCCCGCCTCCGCACCCGCCTCCGCGCCCGCGGGCCTGCGCTTCCCGCCGGCCTTCCGCTGGGGCGCGGCCACCGCCGCCTACCAGATCGAGGGCGCGGCCTCCGAGGACGGCCGCACGCCCTCCATCTGGGACACCTTCAGCCGCCGGCCCGGCGCGGTGCGCAACGGCGACACCGGGGACACCGCCGCCGACCACTACCACCGCATGCGCGAGGACGTCGCCCTCATGGCCCGCCTCGGCCTGACCGACTACCGCTTCTCCGTCTCCTGGCCCCGCGTGCAGCCCACCGGCCGCGGCCCCTCGGTCCGCAAGGGCCTGGACTTCTACCGCGCCCTGGCGGACGAACTGCTCGAGCACGGCATCCGCCCCGTGGCCACCCTCTACCACTGGGACCTCCCGCAGGAGCTGGAGGACCGCGGGGGCTGGCCCGAGCGGGACACCGCCGAACGCTTCGCCGACTACGCCGCCCTGGTCGCCGACGGGCTCGGCGACCGGGTGCACACCTGGACCACCCTCAACGAACCCTGGTGCAGCGCCTTCCTCGGCTACGCGTCCGGCGTGCACGCCCCCGGCCGCACCGAACCGGCCGCCGCGCTGCGCGCCGCCCACCACCTCAACCTCGCCCACGGGCGGGCGGTCGAGGTGCTGCGCGACCGCGTCCCCGCCGCCGAGGTCTCCCTCACCCTCAACCTGGCCGCCGTCCGCCCCCTGACCGGATCCGACGCCGACCGCGACGCCGCCCGCCGCATCGACGCCCTGGCCAACCGGGTCTTCCTCGACCCGGTCTTCCGCGGCCACTACCCGCAGGACCTGATCGAGGACACCGCGGCCCTCACCGACTGGTCCTTCGTCCGGGACGCCGACCTCGCCGCGATCAGCCGGCCGATCGACGTCCTCGGCCTCAACTACTACTCGCCCACCGTGGTCGCCGCCGCCGACCACGGGCAGGACGGCGGCGGGGGAGCGGACGGCACCGGGCCGTCCCCCTGGCCGGCCGCCGACGGGGCCGTCCGCTTCCTGCCCGCCCCCGGGCCGCGCACCGCCATGGACTGGCCGGTCGACGCGGACGGCCTGTACGAGATCCTGGTCCGGCTGCGCGACGAACTGCCCGGCACCGCGCTGATGGTCACCGAGAACGGCGCGGCGTACGAGGACTACGCCGACCCCGAGGGCGACGTCCACGACCCCGAGCGCGTCGCCTACGTGGACGCCCACCTCGAGGCCGTCCACCGCGCGATCGCCGACGGCGCCGACGTGCGCGGCTACTTCCTGTGGTCGCTGCTGGACAACTTCGAGTGGGCCTACGGCTACAGCAAGCGCTTCGGCATGGTCCACGTCGACTTCGCCAGCCAGCGCCGCACCCCCAAGGACAGCGCCCGCTGGTACGCGCAGGTGATCGCCCGCGGCGGGCTGCCGCCCCGCTGACCCGTGCGCCGCCCCGGCCGGACGTGCCCGCCCCGTCCGGCCGGGCGCGGGCCCACCCCTGCCCCGGCCGGACGCGCCCGGTGGCCCGCCCGGCGACCGTCCTGCGGCCCCTGCGGCCCGCGCGTCCCGCCCGCCCGCCGGACGTGGAACGATGTGGGGGTGACCACACCGCTTTCCCCGAACGACGTCCCGCACGAGCACGACCGGCAGCACGGCGAGAGCCCTGCGCAGCAGGTGCGCCAGGGCCTGCTCGTCGCGGCGGCCGTCGCCGTGCTGGGTGTGGCCGTGGGGCTGCTGTGGCTGTGGCTGGCCCCGAGGGTGCCGATGATCTCCGACGGCAAGGCCGTCTACCTGGCCAACTCCGAGGGCGAGGAGTCGATCGCGGCGGACGGCACCTTCGCGCTGCTGGGCGCGGGCGCGGGGGTGCTCGCGGCACTGGCGGTGTTCTGGAGGCTGCGCCGCGGCGGGATCGCGGCGGTGCTCGGCCTGGCGGCGGGCAGCCTCGTCGGATCGGTCCTGGCCTGGCAGCTGGGCGTGTGGCTGGGCCCCGACCAGGACCTGGTGGCCCTGGCCCGCGCGGCCGGCGAGGGCAAGGTCTTCGAAGGGCCCCTGGTCCTCAGGGCGGAGGCCGCGCTGCTGGTGTGGCCGTCCGTCGCGATGCTCGCCCACCTGGGCCTCACCGCGGCATTCGGCCCCGAGGACCCCGAGTGGGCGCTCCAGCCGATGCCCGAGGACTGGACCCACCGCAACCAGCCCCCGTCCGGCGGCCCGCACCCCCCGCCCGCGGGCCCGCACGCCTCCTGGCCCGCGCCGGACGGCCCGCGCCACTGAGGCGGTACCCCGCGCGGACAGCACCCGCAGCACCCGCAGCACCCGCAGCACCCGCGTCAGCCGCAGCACCCGCGGCCTCCGGCCCCGTACCGGCCTCCGGCCCCGTGCCGTGCGGCCCGGCGGGCCCTAGGGGCGGGCGACGGGGGCGGTGGTGGCGCCGGTGAGGCGGACCAGGTCCTGCGGGGGCAGTTCGACCTCCATGCCGCGCCGGCCGGCGGAGACGAAGACCGTCCCGTGCTCCAGGGCGGTGGCGTCGACCACCGTGCGCAGCCGCTTGCGCTGGCCGAGCGGGGAGATGCCGCCGCGCACGTAGCCGGTGGTGCGCTCGGCCGCGGCGGGGTCGGCCATCGCGGCCCGCTTGCCGCCGACCGCCGAGGCCAGCGCCTTGAGGTCGAGCGACCCGCTGACCGGGACGACGGCGACGGTCAGCGTGCCGTCGACGTCGGCGACCAGGGTCTTGAAGATCCGGGCGGGGTCGGTGCCCATGGCCTCGGCGGCCTCGCCGCCGTAGGAGGCGGCGGCCGGGTCGTGCTCGTAGGTGTGCACGGTGAAGGCGACGCCGGCCGCGGTCAGCGCCACCGTCGCAGGGGTTCCGGAGCCGCCCTTGGCCCTGTCCTTCTTGCCCACCGCGTCCAACCGCCTCTTCCGTGTCCTCGGGCCGTGTGCGTGTCCCCGTCGGCCGGCCGGGGCCGGCCGGTCAGTTGGGGCTGACCGGCCGCCGGGTCAGCTCGGTGGCCGGCAGTGACGGGAGCCTACCGATCACCGCGGCCTCGCGCCTGAGCATTTCCAGCTCGGCGCGCAGCCGGGAGGCCGTGTCGGGCGCCTCCAGCAGCCTGCTTGACCGGCAGTTCGGCGACGGTCGCGGCCGCGACGAGGTAGGACAGGACCGAGGGGTCGTCGGGCAGCTCCTGGGAGGCGGAGATGGTCCGCTCCCGCGCCCCGGCCAGGCGCTTCTGGTAGGTGCGGAAGGTGCGCAGCACGCCCGAGGCCAGCGCTCCGGCGCCCTCGCCGGGCACCTCCGGGAGGTCCTCGACCTCGGCGACCAGGTAGGGGCCGGTGGTGTCGACCGACAGCACCCGGAAGCGGGTCGTGCCGGTGGCGACCAGCTCGTACCGGCCGTCCTCCTCCTTCTGCACGGAGGCGACCTCCGCCGTGCAGCCGGTGAAGTACAGCGAGCGCTCCAGGTCGGGGCCGAAGCCCGACGTGGCGGTGGAGTCCGGCACCCCGGGGCCCGACGGCCCGGTCTCCAGGCCGTCGCGGATGCCCACCACGCCGAACCGGCGCGGGGCGTCGGCGGGCAGTTCCAGCAGGTCGGCGACGAGCGCCCGGTACCGCTCCTCGAACACGTTCAGAGGCAGCACGAGACCCGGGAACAGCACCGAGTTCAGCGGGAAGAGCGGCAGGCGCGCGGTGGTCACGACACCACAGCCTACGGCGCGTCGTGCTCCGCCGGGCCCCGGGCCCCGTCTCCGGCCCGCGCGCCGGGGACGCCGTCCGGGCCGCCCGTCCCGGCGCCGTCCGCCCCCGCGTCTCCCGGCGGCACGGCCTCCGGGGGCGCGGTCCGGGCGGCCGCGAGCCGGGTCCGCGCACCGAGCAGGGCACCGGCCGGACGCCCGGACAGGTACAGCGCCGCCCCGGTCAGCAGCAGCGGGCGCAGGACGCCCGGCCCGCCCCGGCCCCACTCCCACCAGGCGTGCCCGGCGGCGGCCAGCAGCACCAGCGCGGCGGCGGCCCGCGGCGCCCACCACCGGGCGGACGGAGGACGGGCCCCGGCCGGGCGAGTGGGGCGGGCGGGGGCCCGCCCGCCCCCGGCGGCCGCGGCGCCCCCGGGCCCGGCCGGGGCCGGCCGCTCCCGCAGCAGGTGCGCCCCGGGGACGTCCTCCAGCGTCCGCGCCGTCCGCCCGTACTCCTGCGGCGGGGGCGGCAGGCCGAGGGCGGCGAGCGCCTCCTCCTGCCTGCGGGCGGCGGGGAAGCCGTTGCTGCGCAGCACCGCGGTGAGCGGCCGGGCGTCTTCGACGCCGAAGGCGGACGCCAGGGCCCGCGCGGTTCGTGACGCCTCGGCGAAGTCGGGTATCCGCGACGCCGGGTCCCACCGGTGGCACGCCTGCTGCCCGCCCCCGCGCACCAGGGCGACACCGGCCCGGTCGCCGTCGCGGTGCAGCACCAGCACCGGCCATCCCTCCCCGGCGGTGAAGGACTCCGCGGCGGCGGTGAGCGGGTCCTCGCCCGGCGGGCCGGCCCGGCCCCGCCGGGACCCGCCCGCCGCCGGGCCGCCCGCCGCCTCCACCCACGTCAGACGTCCGTCCCCCGCCGGGGCCAGGCGCAGCGCGGCGCCGGACGCCGGGGCGGCCCGCGCCACCTCCGCGGGCGGGGCGGCGCACAGCGCCAGGACGTGCGGCTGCCACTGTCCGGCCTCCCGCGCCCCGGAGCGTTTCCGCGGCCCGGGGCGTTTCCGCGGCCCGGGACGGCCCCGCGCCCCGGGCCGCGCGTCCCCGCCCGTGCCGCCGTGCCGCGCGGACGGTGACGGCGGGGCGCCGAAGAACGGCACCCGGGAGGCCGCCTGCGTCCGCACCCCCGTGCGGAACCCGGCGAACTCCCGCAGCGGGTCGCCGAGGTGGGCCCAGGGGCGGCTGCGCACGTGGACGCCGACGGCGCGGAACTGCTCCAGGGACTCCTCCCACCGCTCCCGCACGGCCAGCAGCAGGGCGAGCTCGTTGCGGAATCCGGCCGCCTCCGGGTCGCCGGGCCCGTAGTGGGCGGACAGCTCCGCGGCGCGGTCGATCGCGGCGTCGATCCGGGACGGGGTGACGGCCGCGTCCGGCTTCCGCCCGGCGACCACGAGGTGCTCCACGGCGGCGGTCAGCGGCAGCGAGTTCAGCAGCGAGCCGGGCAGCGCGTCCTCGGCCGCCCGCTCGGCGAAGTCGAACGCCTCCCCGGGCGCGTCCCGTCCCGCGCCGCACAGGTACCGCAGGGCGGCCGCGTGGCAGCCGTAGTGGTGCGGGGCCCGGGCGACGGCCTGCTCCCAGTACGCGTCGAAGACCTCGCGGGGCGCCCGGAGGCCCGCGGCGTGGTCGACCGCCACCCGCCAGGGCACCGGGTCCGAGGGTGCGGCCCCGGCTGCGGCCCGCAGCACCGGGGCACCGTCGCGCAGCAGGGCGGCGGCCGCCTCGGACCGCTCGCGGGCGGCGTGCCCGGCCCGGTCCGGGGCGAGCAGCGCCCGGGCCCGGTGCACGCACAGGTCGGCCCTGACCAGGAGGGCGTCGGGATCGTCGGGGTCCTCCCGCAGCCAGGCGTCCAGCCGGCCCGGGTGGTGCAGGGCGAAGGAGGCCAGTCCGGCGGCGTACTCGCTGCGCAGCTCCCACCGGGCGCCCAGCCGGGTGTCCGCCAGCAGTTCCGCGGCGGGACGGAGGTCCCCGCCGCCGGCCGCGGCGAGCACGTCCCGCAGCCCCGGCGCCGGGGCGTCCAGGACGAGGTCCTCCTCGGGCGGGAGGCCGGCCCCGACGGAGGCACCGTGGCGCAGCGCGCGGGGGAGGGCGAGGAGGCGACGGAGTGCAGGCATGGATCCGCTCACTGGGACGGCGGGTGCGGCCCGGCGGGCGCGGCCGGTACGCCGGACCGCCGCGGGCACGGTGCGGCGTCCGGGCAAGGTTGTACCGCGCCGGGTCAACGGCGGGCAAAGCGCGCCGGCCGGGCACCCGCCCGGGGCCCGGGCCGTGCGTGCCGCCCGGGCCGTCCGCGCCGGCCGCCGCTGCCGGGGCGCCCCGGCAGCGGCGGGCGGCACGGACGGCCCGGCGGCCCGGCTGCGGGTCAGTTGCGGCTCAGTACCCTGGTCACGCCGGCGGCCACGGTGGTGGCCAGGACCCAGCCCACCAGGATCAGCGCGGTCGCCGCCCACTGGTAGGCGCCGGCCGGCCGCCAGGCGGTGTCCTGTCCCAGGTCGATCACGGGCAGCAGCAGGTCCAGCGAGTACAGGGCGGCGTTCCAGTGCGGGCCCTCGCCCGCCTTCATCGGCTCGGGCGGGTGCAGGGAGAACACCGCCGCGCCCACGCCCCACAGCACCGCCATCCACACCGCCGCCCGCCCGGGGCGGTAGCCGTAGGCGACGGTCCAGTCCTGCAGGTGGCCCCAGAGCACGGCGGCCGGCGACAGCGTCTCGCGCCGCCTGCGCTGCTTGGCCAGCAGCACCCGCCGGGCCTGTGCGTCCTCCCCGTTGGCCCGCAGGGCGGCGGCCAGCTGCTCGTACGGCTCGGGGTGGAACTCCGGGGTGGCCGAGGCCAGCCACTGCAGCCGCTCCCGCAGGGGGAACGGGCCCAGCGGGCTGAGCCGCTCGTAGGTGAACCCGGCCAGGTCGATGCCGCCGGGCCCGGGCCAGCTGCTCATCGAGTCCGTCAGGTTGCCGACCTTGGCGCTGTTGAGGTTGACCCGGCCGGTCGGCGGGGTGTCGACGGTGAACCGCAGGTCCGGGGTCTGGATGCGGCGCAGCGACAGCTCGGTGCCCGCGCCCAGCCGGAACCGGGCCCGGTCGATCACCACCGCGTTGCCGAACCGGCCGTCGTCCAGGCGCACCCCGCTGTCGACCGACAGGTTGCGGGTGCGGGCCCCGGCGGGCGGGGTGCCGCCGCCGGCCGGCCCGCCGGTCATCCATCCCGCGCTGAGGTAGAGGGTGTGCTCGACGGTGACCCGTGCCGCGTTGAGCGCGTACCGGCCCCGGGGGTTGCGCAGCCGCGAGCCGCGCAGGCTCAGCCGCCCGCCGATCTGGGCGCTGCGCAGGCTGATCTCCCCGGTGGAGTCGATCAGTTCGGCCTCCATGTCCTGGCCGACGGTCATGCCGTCCGCGGAGATCGACCTCCCGTGCCGGTTGCTGCCCACGGTCAGCTGGTTCAGCAGCACGTCGGTGCCGATGTGCGCGTCGGTGAGCCGTATGCCGCCGGGCACCGAGCACTGCGGCAGGTGCAGGTCGCCCTGGGTGGACAGCCGGGCGGCCTCCAGCCTCGGCAGGGCGCAGCGCACCATCCGCAGGGTGGTGAAGGAGCACTCGGGCATCAGCACGTACATCTCGAACCGGCAGTCGTGCAGCTCCACGTAGGGCCGCACCTCGCCGCCGGAGAGGTTCAGCTGCCCGGTGACGAACGCCCCCGACAGCTTCAGGGACGTCACCCGGCCCGGCACGGGCTCCGGCCCGTGCAGCAGCAGCCGTGCCACGACGTCGGCGCGCACCCGCCGTTCCGGCCCCCAGGGCCGGTCGGAGGCCGGGTCGTCCCGCTCGGGCACCCCGCTGCGCAGGTCGTGCACCTCGCCGCGCCGGAAGGCCTCCCACATCCCCCGTTCGGCCGGTGTCAGGTCGTCCGGCACCTGTTCGTCGGCCGCCTCGGTCACACGCGCCTCCCCGTCCTCCCGCGCACCCTGAACACCCTTGCCACCAGACGGTATCGGCAACGGCCCGCGCCCGGGGGAGCCTTCGGTGACGCCGGGTGCGCGGAGCGTTCCGGGCCGGCGCCCGCCGCGGTTCCGTTCGTCTCACCACGTGGCGCCCGTCCGTGTTCGTCCCGGGGCATCCCTACACTTGGGGGCGTGATCTCCCGAATCGATCTGCGCGGCCCCGCCTTCCCCGAGGGCGGGATCGACCGCGACCTGCTGCCCCGTGCCGAGCTCGACGTCGAGGCCGCCCTGGAGAAGGTGCGGCCCATCTGCGACGACGTGCGCCATCGCGGCACCGCGGCGCTGATCGACTTCGCGGAGCGGTTCGACGGCGTGCGGCTGGAGCGGGTGCGCGTGCCCGCCGAGGCCCTGGAGCGGGCCCTGCGGGAGCTGGACCCGAAGGTGCGGGCCGCCTTGGAGGAGTCGATCCGCCGCGCCCGCCTCGTCCACCGCGACCAGCGCCGCACCGACACCGTGACCGAGGTCGTGCCCGGCGGCACCGTCACCGAGCGGTGGGTGCCCGTAGCCCGGGTCGGCCTGTACGTGCCCGGCGGGCTGGCGGTCTACCCGTCCTCCGTCGTGATGAACGTCGTCCCCGCCCAGGAGGCCGGTGTCGGCGGCATCGCGGTGACCTCGCCGCCGCAGAAGGAGTTCGGCGGCCTGCCGCACCCGACGATCCTGGCCGCCTGCGCCCTGCTGGGCGTCGACGAGGTGTACGCGGCCGGCGGCGCGCAGGCGATCGCCATGTTCGCGTACGGCACCGACGAGTGCCGTCCGGTCAACCTGGTCACCGGCCCCGGCAACATCTGGGTCGCCGCCGCCAAGCGGCTGCTCAAGGGCCGCATCGGCATCGACGCCGAGGCCGGCCCCACCGAGATCGCCGTCCTGGCCGACGACACCGCCTCCCCCCGGGAGGTGGCCTCCGACCTGATCAGCCAGGCCGAGCACGACCCGCTGGCCGCCGCGGTCCTGGTCACCACCTCCGAGGCGCTGGCCGACGCGGTCGTGGCCGAGCTGGAGACCCAGGTCGCCGCCACCAAGCACGTCGAGCGGATCACCGAGTCCCTGGCCGGCCGGCAGTCCGCGATCGTCCTGGTCGACACCCTGGAGCAGGGCGTCGAGGTCGTCGACGCCTACGCCGCCGAGCACCTGGAGATCCAGACCGCGGACGCCGCTGCCGTGGCAGCCCGGATCCGCAACGCCGGCGCTATCTTCGTCGGCCGCTACGCCCCGGTGTCCCTGGGCGACTACTGCGCCGGCTCCAACCACGTGCTGCCCACCGGCGGCTGCGCCTGCCACTCCTCGGGGCTGTCCGTGCAGTCCTTCCTGCGCGGCATCCACGTCGTGGACTACAGCCGCGAGGCGCTGGCCGACGTCGCCCACCACGTCGTCACCCTGGCCGACGCCGAGGACCTGCCCGCCCACGGCGCGGCGGTCCGGGCGCGCTTCGACCGGGAGGTGCCCGGCGCGTGACCACCCCAGGCACCACCCGCATCGACGACCTGCCGATCCGGGACGAACTGCGCGGCCAGTCGCCCTACGGCGCGCCGCAGCTGGACGTCCCCGTCCGCCTCAACACCAACGAGAACCCGTACCCGCTGCCCGAGCCCCTGGTGCGGCGGATCGCCGAGCGGGTGGCCGAGGCCGCCCGCACCCTCAACCGCTACCCGGACCGGGACGCGGTCGAGCTGCGCACCGAACTGGCGAAGTACCTCACCCGCACCGCCGGCCACGAGGTCACCGCGGCGAACGTGTGGGCGGCCAACGGCTCCAACGAGGTCCTCCAGCAGCTGCTCCAGGCGTTCGGCGGCCCCGGCCGCACCGCCATGGGCTTCGAGCCGTCCTACTCGATGCACGCCCTGATCTCCCGGGGCACCGGCACCGGGTGGGTCTCCGGGCCGCGCGCCGCGGACTTCACGATCGACGTCGGCGCCGCCCGCGCCGCGATCGCCGAGGTGCGGCCCCACGTGGTCTTCGTCACCTCTCCGAACAACCCCACCGGCACCGCCGTCTCGGCGGAGACGGTGCTGGCCCTGTACGAGGCGGCCCAGGTCGCCCGGCCGTCCCTGGTCGTGGTGGACGAGGCCTACGGCGAGTTCTCCCACCGCCCCTCGCTGCTGCCGCTGATCGAGGGCCGGCCCAACCTGGTCGTCTCGCGCACCATGTCCAAGGCGTTCGGCGCGGCCGGACTGCGCCTGGGCTACCTGGCGGCCGACCCGGCCGTCGTCGACGCCGTCCAGCTGGTGCGCCTGCCGTACCACCTGTCCGCCGTCACCCAGGCCACCGCGCTCGCCGCGCTGGAGCACACCGATACGCTGCTGCAGTACGTCGAGCAGCTCAAGGCCGAGCGCGACCGCCTGGTCGCCGAACTGCGCGCGACCGGCTGCGAGGTCGTCGACTCCGACGCCAACTTCGTCCAGTTCGGCCGGTTCGGCAGCAGCCACGACGCCTGGCGGGCACTGCTCGACAAGGGGGTCCTCGTCCGGGACAACGGAATACCGGGGTGGCTGAGGGTCACCGCCGGGACCCCCGAAGAGAACGACGCGTTCCTCGATGCGGTGCGCGCGCTGATGAAGGAGAACAAGCAAGCATGAGCCGCGTGGGCCGCGTGGAGCGCACCACCAAGGAGACCTCGGTCACCGTCGAGATCGACCTCGACGGCACCGGCAAGGTCGACGTCTCGACCGGCGTCGGCTTCTTCGACCACATGCTCGACCAGCTCGGCCGCCACGGTCTGTTCGACCTCACCGTCAAGACCGACGGCGACCTGCACATCGACACCCACCACACCATCGAGGACACCGCCCTCGCCCTGGGCGCCGCCTTCAAGCAGGCGCTCGGCGACAAGGTCGGCATCACCCGGTTCGGCAACTGCACCGTGCCGCTGGACGAGTCCCTCGCCCAGGTGACCGTCGACCTGTCCGGCCGCCCCTACCTGGTGCACACCGAGCCGGAGAACATGGCGCCGATGATCGGCTCCTACGACACCACCATGACCCGGCACATCCTGGAGTCCTTCGTCGCCCAGGCCCAGGTCGCCCTGCACGTCCACGTCCCCTACGGCCGCAACGCGCACCACATCGTGGAGTGCCAGTTCAAGGCCCTCGCCCGCGCCCTGCGGTACGCCGCCGAGCGCGACCCGCGCGCGGCCGGCATCCTGCCCTCCACCAAGGGCGCCCTGTGAGCGGGGCCTCCACGCTGTTCATCGTCCTGGGCCTGTTCCTGCTCGGCGGAGTCATCTCCTTCTGGAAGCAGGGACTGCCCAAGAGCGTTGTCGTGGTGCTGGGCATCGGCGCCGCCATGTCGCTGGCCGCCGGCCTGATGCGCCTGGACCTGTAGCGCCCCGCCGAGGAGACCTTCCTTACATGAGCAACAAGCGCGTGGTCGTCTTCGACTACGGATTCGGCAACGTCCGCTCCGCCGAGCGCGCCCTGGCCCGCGCCGGGGCCGAGGTGGAGATCACCGCCGACTACGACACCGCCATGGGCGCCGACGGGCTGCTCGTCCCCGGCGTCGGCGCCTTCGCCGCCTGCATGGCGGGGCTGAAGCAGGCCCGCGGCGACTGGATCGTGGACCGGCGGCTGGCCGGCGGGCGCCCCGTGATGGGCATCTGCGTCGGCATGCAGATCCTCTTCGGGCGCGGCGTCGAGCACGGCGTGGAGACCTCCGGCTGCGACGAGTGGCCCGGCACGGTCGAGCCGCTGCGCGCCCCCGTCGTGCCCCACATGGGCTGGAACACCGTCCGCGCCCCCGAGGGGTCGAAGCTGTTCGCCGGCCTCGGCACCGACGAGCACTTCTACTTCGTGCACTCCTACGCCGTGCGCTCCTGGGAGCTGGAGACCGGCAACGAGAACATGACCGCACCCCTGGTCACCTGGGCCACCCACGGCGAGCCGTTCGTCGCCGCGGTGGAGAACGGCCCGCTGTGGGCCACCCAGTTCCACCCCGAGAAGTCCGGCGACGCCGGTGCGCAGCTGCTGCGCAACTGGATCGCCACCCTGTGACCCGGACCCCCGGCCACCGACCCGAACACCCGGCCCCGTCCGCCGCCCGCCCGGCCCCGCGCCGGCCGGACGGTGGACGCGGCCACCGCCCCCTCCCTCCTGACTAAGGCCAGCGACCATGACAGCCAGCGCCCCCGCCAACCGCCTCGAACTCCTCCCCGCCGTCGACGTCCGCGACGGACAGGCCGTCCGCCTGGTGCACGGCGAGTCCGGCTCCGAGACGTCCTACGGCGACCCGCTGGCCGCCGCCCTGGCCTGGCAGCGGGCCGGCGCCGAGTGGCTGCACCTGGTCGACCTCGACGCGGCCTTCGGCACCGGCGACAACCGGGCGAGGATCGCCGAGGTCGCCCGGGCCATGGACATCAAGGTCGAGCTGTCCGGCGGCATCCGCGACGACGACACCCTCGCCGCCGCCCTGGCCACCGGCTGCACCCGCGTCAACCTGGGCACCGCGGCCCTGGAGAGCCCCGAGTGGGTCGCCAAGGTCATCGCCGAGCACGGCGACAAGATCGCCGTCGGCCTGGACGTGCGCGGCACCACCCTGCGCGGCCGCGGCTGGACCCGCGACGGCGGCGACCTGTACGAGACCCTGGCCCGCCTGGACTCCGAGGGCTGCGCCCGCTACGTCGTCACCGACATCGCCAAGGACGGCACCCTGGCGGGCCCCAACCTGGAGCTGCTGCGCAACGTCTGCGCCGCCACCGACCGGCCCGTCGTCGCCTCCGGCGGCGTCTCCTCCCTCGACGACCTGCGCGCCATCGCCTCGCTCGTCCCGCAGGGTGTGGAGGGCGCCATCGTGGGCAAGGCGCTGTACGCCAAGGCGTTCACCCTGGAAGAGGCGTTGGAGGCTGTGTCCCGATGACGACCGACCCCGTGCGGCGCGTACCGGCCGGCAGTCCCTGGGAGGAGTCCGTCGGCTCCTCCCGGGCCGTGGCCGCCGGCGACCTGGTGCTGGTCGCCGGCACCATGCCGTTCACCGACGGCGACCTGCACGGGGAGGGCGACCCGTACGAGCAGACCCGGGCCGCGTTCGCCAACGCCTTCGCCGCCCTGGGCGAGTTCGGCCTCGGGCCCGCCGACGTCGTCCGCACCCGCATGTACCTCGCCCACAGCCGCGACGTGGAGGCCGCCGGCCGCGCCCACAAGGAGCTGTTCGACGCCGTGCGCCCGGCGGCCACCCTGGTCGTGGTCTCCGGGTTCGCCGACTCGCGCGTCCTGGTCGAGGTCGAAGTAGAGGCATACCGAGGAGCCCCCGCATCATGACCCTCGCGGTCCGAGTCATCCCCTGCCTGGACGTGGACAACGGCCGCGTCGTCAAGGGCGTCAACTTCCAGAACCTGCGCGACGCCGGCGACCCGGTCGAGATGGCCAAGGTCTACGACGCCGAGGGCGCCGACGAGCTGACCTTCCTGGACATCACCGCCTCCTCCGGCGACCGGGAGACCACCTACGACGTGGTGCGGCGCACCGCCGAGCAGGTCTTCATCCCGCTGACCGTGGGCGGCGGGGTGCGCACCGCGTCCGACGTCGACCGGCTGCTGCGCGCGGGCGCGGACAAGGTCGGCGTCAACACCGCGGCCATCGCCCGCCCCGAGCTGATCCGGGAGATCGCCGAGCGCTTCGGCCGCCAGGTGCTGGTGCTGTCGGTCGACGCCCGCCGCTGCCCGGAGGGCACGGTCACCGACTCCGGCTACGAGGTCACCACCCACGGAGGCCGCCGCGGCACCGGCATCGACGCCGTGGAGTGGGCCCACCGGGCGGCCGAGCTGGGCGCCGGGGAGATCCTGCTGAACTCCATGGACGCCGACGGCACCAAGGACGGCTACGACACCGAGATGATCCGGGCCGTCCGCAAGGTCGTCACCGTCCCCGTCATCGCCTCCGGCGGGGCGGGCCGGCTCGGCGACTTCGCCCCGGCGGTGGAGGCCGGCGCGGACGCGGTCCTGGCCGCCAGCGTCTTCCACTTCGGCGACCTGCGGATCCCCCAGGTCAAGCAGGCCCTGCGCGAGGCCGGCCACCCGGTGCGCTGAGCCCGCGCGGACGGGCGGGGCGGCCCCCGGGAGGGCCGCCCCCCGGGGCCGCCCCGTAACGTGTCGGGAAAGTTACCGGAAGCAACTCCGCGGGAATCCCGGGCCGTCTAGCGTGCCTGTCATGGCACCCTCAGGACAGTCACACGCCGCGGACCCGGAGAGGACCGCGGCCGCACTCCCCGCCCACCGCGACGGCAACGTGCTGCGCTGGCTCGCGGCGTACGGCCTCTCCGTGATCGGCGACAGCATCTACTTCCTCGCCCTGTCCTGGAGCGCGGTACGACTGGGAGACCCCACCCAGGCCGGACTGGTCATGGCCGCGGGATCCGTCCCCCGGGCCCTGCTGATGCTCGGCGGGGGAGTGGTCGCCGACCGGTTCGGCCCGCGGCGCGTGGTCATCGGCAGCGACCTGGTGCGCTGCCTGGCCGTCCTGACGGCCGCCGCCGCGGTGCTCGTCGCGCCGGGCCTGTGGCTGCTGGTGCCGCTCGCACTGGTCTTCGGCGTGGTGGACGCCCTGTTCATGCCCGCCATCGGCGCGCTGCCCCCGCGCATCACCACGGCCGGCGAGCTCGGCCGCGTCCAGGGCATGCGGACCGTCTCCACCCGCCTGGCCCAGGTGTGCGCCCCGCCCCTGGGCGGCCTCGCCTTCGCCCTCGGCGGCCCGTCCGCCGCCTTCGCCGCGGCGGGAGTGCTGTTCGCCGTCTCCCTGGTGCTGCTGCTCCTCGTCCGCCTCGGCCCCCTGCCCGGCGAAGGGGCCGGGAAGGCCCCCGCCTCCCCGGAGGCCGACGCGGACGCCGCGGGGCGCCCCGGCCCCGGCCCGCGGAAGACGGGATCCGTCGCCCGGACGATGGGGGCGGACCTCCTCGACGGGCTCCGCTACGCGCGTCGGCACCGGCTGATCGGGCCGCTGCTCGCCGTCCGGGCCTTCGGCGACCTGGGGTTCATCGTCCCGCTGAACATCGGGGCCGCGCTGCTTGCCGACGCCCGCGGATGGGGCGCGGCGGGCCTGGGCTGGCTCTTCAGCGCCTTCGGCGCCGGAGCCGCGCTCGCCGGACTGCTGGTCACCGTGCGCGGCCGGCTGCCGCGCGCCGGACTGCTGCAGAGCCTGCTGCTGCTGGTCGCCGCCGTCTGCTGCGCCTCGCTCGCCGTGGTGCCGACGCTGGCGGCCGCGGTCGCCGCCATGGGGATGGTCGGGCTCAGCGCCGGGGTGGCCGGCACACTGGGCAGCGCCCTGATCCAGACCGCCGCGGACCCGGCCTACCTGGGACGGGTCACCTCGCTGCTGATGCTCATGGCGGTGGGCCTGGCCCCGCTGATGTACCCCGTCGCCGGAGCCGCGGTGTCCCTGTGGGGGCTGGAGCCGGTCTTCGCGGTCTGCGGCGCCCTCGTCGCCGCGGCCGCCCTCGTCGGCCTGAGCTCGACGGCCGTGCGCGGCGCCGAGCTCCCGGACTGACGCACGCCGCCCGTCCCCCGTCCCGCCAGGCCCCCGCCCGCCCCGACCCCGCCCGCCCCCGTCCCCGGCGCCCCGGCCCCACGAGGCCGCGGCGCCGGGGCGGACTTTTTTCGCCCCGGGTGCATCCGCGGGGGCCGCGGGGCCGGAAGCAGGGGTGAGACCCCGCTGCCGAGCGGGGCACGGTGCGAAGGGATGTCCGACGATGAACCCGCGCAACGCCTCCCTGGCCCTGACCGTGGCCGGAACCTGCTGCCTCGGCCTCGCCGCCGCGACTCCCGCCGGCGCCGAACCCCGCGCCGAGGACGACCGGGCGTCCGTGTCCGTCTTCCACGGGATTCCCGGCCTCACCGTCGACGTGTACGCCAACGGCAAGGAACTGATCCCGAACTTCAAGCCCGGCACGCTCACCGAGCCCCAGAAGCTGGACGCCGGCAGCTACGACATCGAGATCTTCGCGGACGGCGAGGGCCCCGACGGCAAGCCGGCCCTGCAGAAGACCGTCGAGGTGGCCGCGGGCGGCAACGCCACGGTCGCGGCCCACCTCGACGCCCAGGGGAAACCCGCCCTCGACGCCTTCGTCAACGACGTCTCCGCGGTCGACCCCGGCAAGGCCCGGCTGACCGTGCGCCACATCGCCGCCGCGCCCGCGGTGGACGTCAGGGCGGGCGGCACGCCGGTCGTCCGGGGGCTGGAGAACCCCGACGCGAAGACCCTCGAGGTCGCCGCCGGGACCGTCCGGGCCGACGTGGTCCTGGCCGGCACCGGCAACGTCGTCCTCGGCCCGGCCGACCTGGACCTCGCCGAGGGCACCAGCACCGTCGTCTACGCCTGGGGCAGTGCCAAGGACGACAACCTGGCGCTGAAGGTGCAGACCCTCAAGGGCATGGAGACGCCTCCCGGCGGTGTGAACGCCGGCGAGTCCGACCTGATGGCCTCCGGCGGCGCCCTGCCTGCCTGGGCCTGGGTCGTCGCCGGCGCCGCGGCCCTGGGCAGCGGCCTCGCGGTCCGCAAGCTGGCCGTGCGACGCGGCTGACCCGCAGGCCCCGTGCCCGGGCCGGAATGGGCGGCCCGGGCACGGCCACCGTGGCGGTCCCGCAGGGCCGCTCCCGGAAGGGCCCTCCCCGGGAGCGGCCCGCGGGCCCCCGCACGGGCCCCGAACGGGCCCCGTGAATGTCCGAGCCCCCCTGCGGGCCGGGTGACTCCCTCCCCGCCCCGCAGGAGGCACCACCGCCGGCCGCGCCGGCGCCCTCCCGGCGAGGGGAGTGACCGCCCATGCACGGCAAGGGACCCTGGTGGATCCTGCTGGCGGTGTGCACGACGGTGCTCCTGGCCACGGTCGCCACCGCCCTCGTCCCGCAGGCCCCGCCCGCCGAGTTCGGCAGCCGCCCGGCCGCTCCGGCCCCCGCGGCGCCGTCCGCGGCGGGCGCCCCGCCCCCGGCCCCGCCCTCCCCCTCGCCCGGGGCCGGTGCGGGGGCCCGGGCGGAGCCGGCCGCCGAGCCGGTCCGCCTGGGCATCCCCGCCGTGGGCCTGGAGGCGCGCGTCGTGCCGGTCGGCGTGGCCACGGACGGCACCGTGCAGGTCCCGCGGGACGCGCAGGAGGCCGGCTGGTACCGCCACGGCCCGGCCCCCGGATCGCCCGAAGGGTCCGCGGTCCTCGTCGGCCACGTCGACTCGCGCACCGGGGACCTGGGCGCCCTCGCGGCCCTGTACCGGGTCCGCGAGGGGGACGAGGTGACGGTGGGGCGCTCCGGCGCCGCACCGGTCCGCTACACGGTGACGGCGCGCACGCTGTACGACAGGGAGCGCCTCCCGGCCGGGGAGGTGTTCCGGCGCACGGGGGACCCGGTGCTCACCCTCGTCACCTGCGCGGCCCCCTACGACCGCGACCGCGGCGGCTACCTGCGCAACCTCGTCGTGTCGGCCATTCCGGTGAGCGGCTGACATGGCGCGGGGACCGCAGCGCGTGCCCGCGGCTACGCTGGCGACCGTGCCCGGAGCCTCCCCCGACGAGGAGCTGGCCGCCGGATTCGCCCGGGGCGACGAGTCGTGTCTCGCCGAGGCCTACCGGAGGTGGGGAACCCTCGTCCACACCATCGCCAGCCGTTCCCTCGGCGATCCCACGGAGGCCGAGGACATCACCCAGCAGGTCTTCGTCGGCGCCTGGCACGGCAGGTCCGGCTTCGCCCCCGACAGGGGGTCGCTGGCCGGCTGGCTTGTGGGCATCACCCGCCGCAAGGTCGCCGACGCCCTGGCCGCCCGGGCGCGCCGGGCACGCCAGGCGGAGCAGGCGGGGCAGGCCGCGGCGGCCGCCCCCGGGAGCGGCGACCCGCTCTGCGACCTCGTGGTCGACCGGGTCCTGGTCCTCGACGAGCTGTCCGCCCTCCCCGAACCGCAGCAGCAGATCCTCAGGCTCGCCTTCTACGATGACCTCACCCAGGCCCAGATCGCCCAGCGGCTGGGCCTGCCGCTGGGCACGGTAAAGAGCCACGTGCGGCGCAGCCTGGAACGGCTCAGACGCAGATTGGAGGTGGACGGCGGTGGAGCACACTGACCCCGCGATGCTCGCGGAACTCGCCCTGGGCGAGCCGTCCGCCGAGGAGGCCGTCCGGGCACGGCAGCACGTGCGCGAGTGCGAGCGGTGCGCCGCCGAACTCGAGGCGCTGGAACGCGTCGTGAGCGCGGCGCGCGACGCCTCGCCCGCCGACGCCCCCGTGGCCCCGCCCGCCGGCGTGTGGGAGGCCGTGGCCGCCGAGCTCGGCCTGGGGAAGGGACGGGAGGAGGAGGCCGCGGACGCCGCCCCGGCCGCCCGGCCAGGGACGGAACCGCGGATCCCACAGCCCCAGCCGGAGCCGCAGCCCTCGGAGTCAGTCGCGGCCGGCCCGGTCCCCCGGGTCCGGCCCGCGGGCCGGACCCGGGGGACCGGGCACGTGCCCGGCCCGGCCGGCGGACCGCAGCAGGCCCCCGCGGCGCCGCTCCGGCTCCCGGCGCAGGCCCGCCAGCCCCGGACCCGGCGCTCCGCGCTCCTGCTGGCCGCGGTCGCCCTGGCGGTCGGGGCCGCGCTGGGCAGCAGCGCCACCTGGTGGGCGACGGGCCGGGACACCGCCGTCGTCGCGGCCGGGGAGCGGTCGGTCCTCGGCCCCCTCGCCGTGAAACGCGCCGAGGGGACCGCGCAGGTGGCCGACCGCGAGGGCGGCGCCCGGCTGCTGAGGATCTCGGTCGACGGACTCCCGCCCACCAAGGGCTACTTCGAGGTGTGGCTGATGGACCGCTCGCACACCAGGCTCGTCTCCCTCGGCACCCTGGGGCCCGACGGGTCGGCCGTCCTGCCGCTGCCGGACAACGTGGACTTCGCCGAGTACACCCTGGTGGACGTCTCGGACCAGCCCTTCAACGGCAGCCCGGAGCACTCCGGCAGGAGCGTGGTGCGCGGCCCGCTGCGCCTGTAGGGCACGGCGGGCCGCAGCACGCACCGGGTCGGGGGGCGTCAGATGCCGAGGTCGGCGTCGAGGAGGCGGGCCACCGCGTCCTTGTCGCCCCTGGTCTCCACCCGGGCCTCGGAGGTGCGGCCGAAGGCGAACAGGACCAGCTCGCCCGGCTCGCCGGTGACCGTGACCACCGGGGCGCCGCGGTGGGCCACGGCGGTCCGCCCGTCGGGGCGGCGCAGCACCAGGCCCACCGGGGACTTGCGGCCCAGCACCCGGGCCATCCTCTCCAGGCGCGTCCACAGCGCGTCGGCGAGGACCGGGTCCGGTTCGCGCGGGGTCCAGCCGGGCCGGGCCCGCCGCACGTCCTCGGCGTGGACGTAGAACTCCACCGTGTTCGCGGCCTCGTCCACCTGCTTGAGGGCGTACGGGGAGAAGCGGGGCGGGCCGGTGCGGATCAGCCGCAGCAGCTCGTCGTAGGGCTTGGCCGCGAACTCCTTCTGCACCCGTTCCAGACGGGCGGCCAGGGCTGGGATCACCAGGCCGCCCGCCGCGTCGGCGCGGCGTTCGCGCACCACGAGGTGGGCGGCCAGGTCCCGGGTGGTCCAGCCCTCGCACAGCGTGGGCGCGTCCGGACCCGCACCCTCCAGGAGATCGGCCAGCAGCAGACGTTCGCGTCGGGCATGAGTCGACATGCCGTCAGCGTACGTCCGTACTAGAGGGGAAGGGGGGAGGTGAGCTTGGGACCGTCCTGCTTGTTGCTCAGGGTCAGCGCGCACGCGACGTGGTCCTTGCCGCTGAGCTCGTAGGTGAGGAGCCTCGGGGAGATCACGTACGAGTAGTAGGTGCGGCCGTCCGTCAGCTTGTCGACGGTCGCCCGGGCGACCGGGTCGCACAGTTCGAACGCCTTGTCCTGCAGTTCGTCCTCGGTGTCGAACGAGCCGGTGAGCGTCTTGGTGCCGACCACCTCGCCGTCGTGGGAGGAGCCGCAGGGGACCTTCTCGATCTCGCTCACGCCGCTGTCCAGCGACGGGTCGTCGAAGCAGTCGCCGGTGTCGAGCCGGATGTAGGGCAGGTAGCTCTCGGAGGCCCCGGGCGTGGGCAGGGAGGTCGGCCAGTCGTCCGGGCTGCTCGCCTCCGGCGACGGCCCGTCCGTGGGCAGGCCGGTCTCCGAGGCCGACGCGCTCGGGGCGACGACCGGGTCGGGATCCTCCTCGGAGCCACCCACCAGCAGCAGGCCGCCGACGATCACCGCCAGCACCACCACCACGCCGATGACGACCGCCGCGGCCTTGGCGCCCCCACCGCCCCCGCCCCCGCCGCCGGGCGGCGGCCCCTGCGGCGGCCAGGGCCCGCCGGGCGGCACGCCCTGTCCGTAGCCGCCCTGGTTGTATCCGCCCTGTCCGTATCCGCCCTGGTTGTCGTAGCCCCCGGGGCCGCCTTGGCCGCCGTGGGCACCCTGCCCGCCGTATCCGCCGGGCGGCGCCCCGTACCCGCCGGGCGCCCCGTACCCGCCGGGGTCCGCGGGGGCGGGCGGCCCGCCGGGACCGGGGTAGCCGTAGCCGCCGGGCGGGGGCGCGCCGGCGGGACCGCCGACGGCGGGCGGTCCGAAACCCTGGGGAGGCCCGAAGCCCCCGCCCTGCTGCGGAGGCTGGCCCTGGTCCGGTGGCGGCGGAGGAACGCTCATAGCCCGAAAGCATGCCCCATCCGGCCGACAGCGGGATCCCCGGGCGGTCCCCGCGCGCACTACTGTGACCGAACGCTGACACACGGGAACCGCCCGTCCGGGAGCGGCCCGCCGACCGGGCACAATGGCTGCATGTCCGTACCCGCACGCCCCTCCGGTCTCGACCCCGCCGTCGCCTCCCGCCTCAAGCGGAACGCCGACGGCCTCTTCCCCGCCGTCGCCCAGCAGTACGACACCGGGGAGGTGCTCATGCTCGGCTGGATGGACGACGAGGCCCTGCACCGCACCCTCACCACCGGCCGCTGCACCTACTGGAGCCGCAGCCGCAACGAGTACTGGGTCAAGGGGGACACCTCCGGCCACGTGCAGCTGGTGAAGTCGGTCGCCCTGGACTGCGACGGCGACACCGTCCTGGTCAAGGTCGACCAGACCGGCGCAGCCTGCCACACCGGCGACCGCACCTGCTTCGACGCCGACGTCCTCCCACTCGGCCGCTGACCGTCCGGCCGCCGGCCGCCCGGGGGCCGAGTGCCCGGGGGCCGGCCGTCCGGCGGCCGAGTGCCCGGGGCCGTCCGGCGGCCGGACAGCACCCGGCGAACCGGCCCGGAGGGCCTAAGCTGTGCGCCCATGAGCACGGGCACCGTCATCCCCGACCTGCAGACCTTCCGCACGCTCGCCCGCGACCGCCGGGTCGTCCCGGTCACCCGGCGGTTCCTGGCGGACGGCGACACCCCGGTCGGCCTCTACCGCAAACTCGCGGCCGAGCGCCCCGGCACCTTCCTGCTGGAGTCGGCGGAGAACGGGCGCACCTGGTCCCGCTACTCCTTCGTCGGCGTCCGCAGCGCCGCCACCCTCACCGAGGACGGCGGACAGGCCCGCTGGCTGGGCACGCCCCCCGTCGGCGTCCCCACCGACGGCGACCCGCTGCAGGCCCTGCGCGCCACCCTCCAGGCCCTGCACACCCCCCGCGACCTGCACGCCGGCGGCACACTCCCGCCGTTCACCGGCGGCATGGTCGGCTACCTGGGCTACGACGTCGTCCGCCGCCTGGAGAAGGTCGGCGACAGCGCCGAGGACGACCTGCGCCTGCCCGAGCTGACCATGCTCCTGGCCACCGACCTCGCGGTGCTCGACCACCGGGACGGCACGGTCCTGCTGATCGCCAACGCGATCAACCACGACGCCCAGGACACCGGCGTCGACGAGGCGTACGCCGACGCCGTCGCCCGCCTGGACGCGATGGCCGCCGACCTGGCCCGCCCCACCGACGCCCGCCCCGCGGCACTGAGCCCCTCCGACGCCCCGGAGTTCACCGCCCGCTGGGGCGGGAAGGCGTACCAGGACGCGGTGGAGGAGATCAAGGAGCGGATCAGGGCGGGCGAGGCGTTCCAGGTCGTCCCCTCGCAGCGCTTCGAGGCCCCCTGCCCCGCCCCCGCGCTCGACGTCTACCGGGTGCTGCGGGCCACCAACCCCAGCCCCTACATGTACCTGTTCCGGTTCGACGGCTTCGACGTCGTCGGCTCCAGCCCCGAGGCGCTGGTCAAGGTCGAGGACGGCCGGGCGATGCTGCACCCCATCGCCGGCACCCGGCCGCGCGGCCTCACCCCGCAGCACGACGCCGACCTGGCCGCCGAACTCCTCGCCGACCCCAAGGAGCGCGCCGAGCACCTGATGCTCGTCGACCTCGGCCGCAACGACCTGGGCCGGGTCTGCGAGCCCGGCAGCGTCGAGGTCGTGGACTTCATGTCGGTCGAGCGCTACAGCCACGTCATGCACATCGTCTCCACGGTCACCGGCCGCATCGCCCCGGGGCGCACCGCGTTCGACGTGCTCACCGCCTGCTTCCCGGCCGGCACCCTCTCCGGCGCGCCCAAGCCGCGCGCCCTGCAGATCATCGAGGAGCTCGAACCCGTCCGCCGCGGCCTGTACGGGGGCTGCGTCGGCTACCTGGACTTCGCCGGGGACTCCGACACCGCCATCGCCATCCGCACCGCGCTGCTGCGCGACGGGACGGCGTACGTCCAGGCCGGCGCGGGGGTCGTCGCCGACTCCGACCCGGTGGCCGAGGACACCGAGTGCCGCAACAAGGCCACCGCCGTCCTGCGCGCCGTGGCCACGGCGAGCGCTCTCGAACCGCTGCGCTGACCGGGGACCGGCCGGACCGGACCAGAGCGGGCCGGTGCGGGCCGGTGCGGGCGGTGCGTCCGGTGCGGGCGGGGGCGGGTGGGAGCCGGCCGCCCGGCTGGGCGATAGTGGGGGTGTGAGTGCCGCTCCCGAACCCCGTCCCGCCGACGGGACCCCTGCAGGGGCCCCCGCCGAGTCCGCCGCCGACACCGGCCCCGCCGCCGGAGACCCCGCCGCCGGAGACCCCGCCGCCGGGCCCCCGTCCGCGACCGCCCGGGCCGGCCGGGCCGGGCGCCGCAGCCTGGCGGCCGCCTGGGCGCTGGGCGTCGCCGGGGCCGCGCTCGCCTTCTTCGCCGCGGGCCGGACCTGGGCCGAGGGCACGGTGGCCCTGGCCACCGGGAGCACGCGGGTCGCCGTCGAGGGGCAGGACGTGACCGCGGTGCCCTCGGCCATGGCGCTCGTCGGCCTCGCCGCGCTGGTCGCCGTCATGGCCACCCGGCGGGCCGGCCGCCTCCTGGTCTCCGCGCTCCTCGCGTTCGCCGGCGCCGCGGCCCTCGTCACCGCCCTGCTCGGCGCCGGTGACACCGCGGCCCTGGAGGCGGAGGCCGCCCGGGCCGCGGGCCTGACCGCCGTCGAGGTCACCGCCGTCGCCCGCACCGCCTGGCCGTGGGCCGCCGCGGCCGGCGGTGCCCTGCTGCTCGCGGCCGGCCTGCTGGCCGTGCTGCGCGGCCGCCTGTGGCCGGGCATGTCCAGCCGCTACGACGCCCCCGGCGCCGCCGGGGCGAAGGCGCGCCGCGGCTTTGCCGCCGTCGTGGACCCCGAGCGGCCCGAGGACGTCTGGAAGGCACTGGACCGCGGCGAGGACCCCACCGACACGGCCTGAGACCCCCTGTCGTACTCCTGCGGGGCGGTCGGCGACAATGGGCCGTGACAGCCCGCCGGGCATCATGAGCACTGAACTTGGGAGCTATTCATGGCCGGAAACAACCACGGACACACCACTGCCGCCTGGACCGGTGTGACCATCTGCTTCATCGGCTTCCTCGTCGCGGGTGCCGCCGTGGTGATCGCGCAGCCGATGCTGATGTGGGTCGGTGTGGCCGTCTGCCTGCTCGGCGGTGTCGTGGGCAAGGCGATGTCGATGGCGGGCCTGGGCCAGCCGCACGAGGCCCGGAAGAAGAGCTGAATCAGGGAGCACCGCGCCGTGGTGCGCCCGCGCCCGAGGCGGCGCGGCGCCGGGGAGTCCTCCCCGGACGCTGCGCCGTCGCCCGTCCCCGGGGGAGAATCCGAGCGTGACCCACACCACTGAGACCACCGGCCCCGCCGCCGCACCCGCTCCGGGCGCGGGACGCGGCCCCGCCCGCCGCCTGCTCGCGCCCGCCGCGACACTGGCCGGCGTGGCCGCCGCGTTCGCCTACGTCGCGGCCGTGGACCCCAACCAGCCCGGCCACTACCCCGGCTGCCCCCTGCTGGAACTGACCGGCATCTACTGCCCCGGCTGCGGGGGGCTGCGCAGCGCCCACGCCTTCGCCCACGGGGACCTCCCGGCCGCCTTCGGCGCCAACGCCGTCGCGGTCGTCGGCTACTTCCTGTTCGCCGCGCTGTGGTCGGTGTGGGTCTGGCGGGCCGCGCGCGGACGCACCTTCGCCCTCGCGCTGCGGCCCGCGCACTGGTGGGCGGTCGGGACCGTGGTGCTGGTCTTCAGCGTGGTCCGGAACCTGCCGTTCGGGTCGGCCCTGGCACCGTGACGACCGCCGCCGCGGCAGCTTCTGTCCAGCTTGTGGGACCGTGCGCCGCTGAATGATGGGTGTGCGCGGTTCGCCGGATACCATCGGCGGTGCCTGCGCTTTCCCGCCACTTTGCCGACAGGAGGAGCCCGCGTGAGTGTGCTCGACGAGATCATCGACGGAGTCCGTGCCGACCTCGCCGAGCGACAGGCGCGCGTCTCCCTCGAGGAGCTCAAGGAGCGGGCCGCCAAGGCTCCCCGGGCCAAGGACGGCGTGGCCGCCCTGCGCGGTGACAGCGTCAAGGTGATCTGCGAGGTCAAGCGGTCCAGCCCCTCCAAGGGCGCGCTGGCCGCGATCGCCGACCCGGCGGGCCTGGCAGCGGACTACGAGGCGGGCGGCGCGGCCGTCATCAGCGTTCTCACCGAGCAGCGCCGCTTCGGGGGGTCGCTCGCCGACCTGGAGGCGGTGCGCGCCAAGGTCGACATCCCCGTCCTGCGCAAGGACTTCGTCGTCACCTCCTACCAGCTGTGGGAGGCCCGCGCGTACGGCGCCGACCTGGTCCTGCTGATCGTCGCCGCGCTCGGGCAGGAGGCCCTGGTCTCGCTGATCGAGCGCGCCCGGTCGATCGGTCTCACCCCCCTCGTCGAGGTGCACGACGAGGAGGAGGCGGAGCGGGCCGTCGCCGCCGGGGCGCGGATCATCGGCGTCAACGCCCGCAACCTCAAGACCCTCGAGGTGGACCGCGGCAACTTCGCCCGGGTGGCCCCCGAGATCCCGGACGGCATCGTCAAGGTCGCCGAGTCCGGGGTGCGCGGCCCGCACGACCTGATCGCCTACGCCAACGAGGGCGCCGACGCCGTGCTCGTCGGCGAGTCCCTGGTCACCGGCAGGGACCCCAAGGCCGCCGTGGCCGACCTCGTCGCCGCCGGCGCCCACCCCGCGCTGCGCCACGGGCGGGGCTGACCGCACCGCCATGCCCCCGCACGCACCGCTGCCGGCCCCGGCCGCCGGCCTCGCCGCACCGATGCGCTGTGCGCCGCCGCGCTCCCTGAGGGGATGCCGGGCGCCGGCGCGCCGCGTGCTGGGCCGCCGCGTGCGCTACCACATCGGCTGCGAACCGGGACAGATCAACGGGCGGCGATGGCAGGGCTGAGCGCCCCGCGCCGGTTCCCCCGGGCCGCCCGGCCCGGTGGGGACCGGTGAGAACGCCCACGTCACCCGTTCCCTGTTCACCGGGAGTCAGTTTCATGTCCACCGACTTCTTCCTGCCCGACCCCCTGGGCCTGGTGCCCGACCCCGGGGGCTACTTCGGTGCCTTCGGCGGCAAGTTCGTGCCCGAGGCCCTGGTCGCCGCGATCGACGAGGTCGCGGTGGAGTACGCCAGGGCCAAGGCCGATCCGGAGTTCGCCGCCGAGCTCAACGACCTGCTGGTCAACTACACCGGCCGCCCCAGCCCGCTCACCGAGGCGAAGCGGTTCGCCGAGCACGCCGGCGGAGCCCGGGTCTTCCTCAAGCGCGAGGACCTCAACCACACCGGCTCGCACAAGATCAACAACGTGCTCGGCCAGGCGCTGCTGACCAAGCGCATCGGCAAGACGCGGGTGATCGCCGAGACCGGCGCCGGGCAGCACGGCGTGGCCACCGCGACCGCCTGCGCGCTGCTGGGCCTGGAGTGCACCGTCTACATGGGCGAGATCGACACCGAGCGCCAGGCGCTCAACGTCGCCCGCATGCGCATCCTCGGCGCCGACGTCGTCGCGGTGGCCTCCGGCAGCCGCACCCTCAAGGACGCCATCAACGAGGCGTTCCGCGACTGGGTGGCCAACGTCGACCACACCCACTACCTGTTCGGCACGGTCGCCGGCCCGGCGCCGTTCCCGGCGATGGTCCGCGACTTCCACCGGGTGATCGGCGTCGAGGCCCGCCGCCAGATCCTCGAGCGCACCGGCCGGCTGCCCGACGCGGTCGCCGCCTGCGTCGGCGGCGGCTCCAACGCCATCGGCATCTTCCACCCCTTCATCGAGGACGAGGGCGTGCGCCTGGTCGGCTTCGAGGCGGGCGGCCACGGGGTGGAGTCCGGCGAGCACGCGGCCACCCTGACCGCCGGCGACCCCGGCATCCTGCACGGCTCCCGCTCCTACGTCCTCCAGGACGACGAGGGGCAGATCACCGAGCCGTACTCGATCTCGGCGGGCCTGGACTACCCCGGCATCGGCCCGGAGCACGCCTGGCTCAAGGACTCCGGCAGGGCGGAGTACCGCCCGGTCACCGACGCCCGGGCCATGGAGGCCCTGCGGCTGCTGTCCCGCACCGAGGGCATCATCCCGGCGATCGAGTCCGCCCACGCCCTGGCCGGGGCGCTGGAGCTGGGGCGGGAGCTGGGCCCCGAGGGCCTGCTGCTGGTCAACCTCTCCGGCCGGGGCGACAAGGACATGGACACCGCGGCCCGCTACTTCGGGCTGTACGACGAGGCCCCCGCGGACGCGGACGGCGGCAAGGGGGGCGAGGGCCGGTGAGCGGCAACGTCGAACTGCTGGACAACGTGCTGGCCGCGGCCCGGAGCGAGAACCGCGCGGCCCTGGTGGGCTACCTGCCGGCCGGGTTCCCGACGGTGGACGGCGGCGTCGCGGCGGTCACCGCGCTCGTCGAGGGCGGCTGCGACGTCGTCGAGGTCGGCCTTCCGCACAGCGACCCGGTGATGGACGGCCCGGTCATCCAGACCGCCGACGACATCGCCCTGCGCGGCGGGGTCCGCATCGCCGACGTGATGCGGACGGTGCGCGAGGCCCACGCGGCCACCGGCGCCCCGGTGCTGGTGATGACCTACTGGAACCCGGTGGACCGCTACGGCCCCGAGCGGTTCGCGGCCGAGCTGGCCGAGGCCGGCGGGGCGGGCTGCATCCTGCCCGACCTGCCGGTCGAGGAGTCCGCGGCCTGGCGGAAGGCGGCCGCCGAGCACCACCTGGCCACCGTCTTCGTCGTCGCGCCCTCCTCGCGTCCCGAGCGGCTGGCCAGGATCACCGCGGCCGGCAGCGGCTTCGTCTACGCGGCCTCGCTGATGGGCGTCACCGGCACCCGCGAGAGCGTGGGGAACGAGGCGGCCGAGCTGGTGGAGCGCACCCGCGCCACCACCGGCCTGCCGGTCTGCGTCGGCCTGGGCGTCTCCAACGCCGAGCAGGCCGCGGAGGTGGCGCTCTTCGCCGACGGCGTCATCGTCGGCTCCGCCTTCGTCAAGCTCCTCCTGGAGGCCGGGGACGACCTGGACACCGGGCTGGAGCGGGTGCGGGAGCTGGCGGCGGACCTGGCCAAGGGCGTGCGCTCGCGCACCTAGCGGGACCCGCCGCGGGCCGGGGACGGCCCGCGGCCCCCACGTGCGGCGGGCGGCCGCAGGCACCGGTGCCTGCGGCCGCCCGCCGCGTGCGCGGGGACCGGGAGGACCAGGAGGCGTGTCCTTCGTTCGGGTGGTCCTGCCGCCGTGGTGCGTGGACTTGTCCGCCCGCCGTCGTTGGGCAGCCAGTGAGCCAGAAGAACCGTGACGGTAAGCGCGGCGCCCGTGAGCGCCTCCAGGAGCAGCGGCAGCAGGAGGCGGCCCGGGCCAAGCGAAGGCGGACGCTCGTGGCGGCCGCGGTGGTGGCGGGGGTCCTCGCCGTCGCCGCGGCGGTCGGGGTGGTGGTCGCCAACACCGGCGGGGAGGACGAGGGGCCGGTCGCCTCGCCGAAGGGCGCCGGGGGCGAGAACGGCCTCGTCCTGTCGAAGGGGCGGGCCGACGCTCCGGCGACCCTGACCGTGTACGAGGACTTCCGCTGCCCGGCCTGCAAGCAGTTCGAGGACACCTACCGCTCGACGATCGACTCGCTGGTGAAGTCCGGGGACCTCAGGGTGGACTACCACCTGGTGACGATCATCGACGGCAACGTGGGCGGCCAGGGGTCGACGCGGGCCGCCAACGCCGCCGCCTGCTCGCAGGACGCCGGGCACTTCCCCGAGTACCACGACGTGCTCTTCGCCAACCAGCCGCCGGAGACGGAGGACGCGTTCGCCGACAACGGCCGCCTGCTGAAACTGGCCGGAAAGGTGGACGGCCTGCGGAGCGGCGCCTTCGACTCGTGCGTCGAGAAGGGCACCTACGAGGACTGGGTGGCCCGGTCCAGCAGCACCCTCACCGACGACGGCTACAACTCCACGCCCACCGTGCTGCTCGACGGCAAGGACGTCTACTCGGGCGGCAGGCTGACACCGGAGTCGTTGAGGAAGCAGGTCGAGGACGCGGCCCGCTCCTGAACCGGGCCCGGCCCGGACCACTGCCGTTACCCACCCGTTGCCGGGGGTGCTGCCGCAGCGCCCCGCGGCACGGTAGCGTCGTCGGTGCCATGGACTCCCTCGCATTCATCCCCAGCCCCTCGACCGGGGTCCTCTACCTCGGTCCGGTCCCGCTGCGCGGCTACGCGTTCTGCATCATCCTCGGCGTCTTCGTGGGCGTCTGGCTCGGCGGCAGGCGCTGGGTCGCCCGCGGCGGCCTGCCGGGAACGGTCGCGGACATCGCGGTGTGGGCCGTGCCGTTCGGCCTCGTCGGCGGGCGGCTGTACCACGTCATCACCTCGTACGAGCTCTACTTCGGCGAGGGCCGCAACTGGGTCGACGCCTTCAAGATCTGGGAGGGCGGCCTCGGCATCTGGGGCGCGATCGCGCTCGGCGCGGTCGGCGCCTGGATCGGCTGCCGCCGGCGGGGCATCCCGCTGCCCGCCTACGCGGACGCGCTGGCCCCCGGGATCGCCCTCGCCCAGGCGCTCGGCCGCTGGGGCAACTGGTTCAACCAGGAGCTGTACGGCCGCCCGACCACGCTGCCCTGGGCGCTGGAGATCGACGAGGCGCACCGCCCCTTCGAGACGCCCGAGCTGGCCACCTACCACCCGACGTTCCTGTACGAGTCGCTGTGGTGCGTCGGCGTCGCGCTGCTGGTGATCTGGGCCGACCGCAGGTTCCGCCTCGGCCACGGCCGGGCGTTCGCCCTGTACGTCGCGGCCTACACCGTCGGCCGGTTCTGGATCGAGTACATGCGGGTCGACGACGCGCACCACATCCTCGGCCTGCGGCTGAACAACTGGACCAGCATCGTGGTCTTCCTCGGTGCCGTGGTCTACATGGTGCTCTCGGCCCGCAAGCGGCCCGGCCGCGAGGAGGTCGTCGAACCGGCCGCGGTCGCCGCGGCGGGAGCCGGCGCACCGGAGGCGGGCGCCGGGAAGGCCTCCGGAGAGGAGACGTCGGACACAGTCGCGGGCACCGGGGACGAGCCGGACGCCGAGTCCGGCAGCAAGTCCGGTGCCGGGGCCGACGAGTCCGGCAGCAAGCCCGACGCCGGGTCCGGCAAGGAGACGGCCGCAGACAAGCCCGTCGACAAGCCCGTCGACAAGCCCGCGGACAAGGCCGCGGACACGGCGGACAGCAAGGCCGGAGCGGACAGCAGCCGCGCCTGACACCCCGGACCGCACACCTTCCGCGGCCGCCGCGCCCCCACCGGGCACGGCGGCCGCCGCGCTGTCCGGGAGGGGCCGGGGGAGCGGTGCGGGAGGGGCCGAAGGAGGGATGCGGGCAGGTTCGGCCAGCCTTCCCTTGCTGGAAAGAGAAGTTCTTCGTGCATATCTTCAGGTCATGAGCATCGTCACGGGCAGTGAAGCGGCAGGGCCGGCCGGACCGGAGAAGGAGGCCCGCGCGGAAGTGCACCACGCCCACCGGGACGTCAACGGCGGCTGGCTGCGGCCGGCCGTCTTCGGGGCGATGGACGGCCTGGTCTCCAACCTCGCGCTGATCAGCGGCGTGGCCGGCGGCCGGGTCTCCTCCTCCACCATCGTGCTCACCGGCCTGGCCGGACTCGCCGCGGGCGCCTTCTCCATGGCGGCCGGCGAGTACACCTCGGTCGCCTCCCAGAGGGAGCTGGTCGAGGCCGAGCTGGACATCGAGCGGCGGGAGCTGCACCGCAATCCCGAGGGGGAGCTGCGCGAGCTGGCGGAGCTGTACGAGGCGCGCGGGGTGGAGCCGGAGCTGGCGGCCGAGGTGGCCCGGCAGCTCACCCGCGAGCCCGAGCAGGCGCTGGAGATACACGCCCGCGAGGAGCTGGGGGTGGACCCCACGGACATGCCCTCGCCGCTGGTGGCGGCCGGCTCGTCCTTCGCGGCCTTCGCCGTGGGGGCGCTGCTGCCGCTGCTGCCCTACCTGCTGGGGGCGACCCAGCTGTGGCCTGCGGTCGCCCTGTCGCTGGCCGGGCTGTTCGGCTGCGGGGCGGTGGTGGCGAGGATCACGGCGCGCAGCTGGTGGTTCAGCGGCCTGCGGCAGCTCCTCCTGGGCGCGGCCGCGGCCGGGGTCACCTTCTTCGTGGGGTCCCTGTTCGGCGCCACCGTCGGGTGAGGCGCGGCTCTCGCCGCGCCGCCGCGGCGAGAGCCGCACCACTTTTGTTACCCGCCGGTTTCGGCGGTCTTTCCGCCGGGAATCAGTCGATGGCGCCACGGGCAGCGTTGCCCGCCGGGCGCACCGGCCGGCCGGGCGCAGCCCCCGGAGCGGCCTTGGCACCCCCTCCGTGTCCACATGGTGGAATCGGGTATCCGTTCTCCGGTACTTCGACCATCATGTAACCTGCAAGAAATAGCACCGGGCCAGCGTCGTCCCAGTTGCATCTGTCATATGCCGCGACGACGACGGGAGAGCCGATGCGTTCCGCGTCCACGCACTCCGTGCCCGAGACCTTCCCCGGTCGGGCACACATGGACGGGCGCCCCGCGCCTCAGGGGATGTACGACCCCCGCAACGAGCACGACGCCTGCGGCGTCGGCTTCGTGGCCACCCTCACCGGCGAGGCCGACCACGCGCTCGTGGAGCAGGCCCTGACGGTCCTGACCAACCTCGAACACCGCGGGGCCACCGGGGCCGAGCCCGACTCGGGCGACGGCGCCGGAATCCTCGTCCAGGTCCCGGACGCGTTCCTGCGCGAGACCGCCGGGTTCGAACTCCCCGCCGCCGGCGCCTACGCCGTGGGCATCGCCTTCCTCCCGGTCGGTGACGACGACTGCGACAAGGCCAAGGACGCGATCGAGGGCATCGCCGCCGAGGAGAAGCTGGCCGTGCTCGGCTGGCGCGAGGTCCCGGTCGCCCCGGGCATCCTGGGCGCCACCGCCCGCTCGACCATGCCCCGCTTCGAGCAGCTCTTCGTCGCCGACGCCGAGGGCGCCCGCACCGGCCTGGAGCTGGACCGGGTCGCCTTCGTGCTGCGCAAGCGCGCCGAGCGCGAGGCCGACGTCTACTTCCCGTCGCTGTCCGCGCGGACCATGGTCTACAAGGGCATGCTGACCACCGGGCAGCTGGAGCCGTTCTTCCCCGACCTGTCCGACGAGCGGTTCGCCACCGCCATCGCCCTGGTCCACTCGCGGTTCTCCACCAACACCTTCCCGAGCTGGCCGCTGGCCCACCCGTACCGGTTCGTCGCCCACAACGGCGAGATCAACACCGTCATGGGCAACCGCAACTGGATGCGGGCCCGCGAGTCCCGCCTCGCCAGCGATCTCATCCCCGGCGACCTGGACCGCATCTTCCCCGTCTGCACCCCCGGCGCCTCCGACTCCGCCTCCTTCGACGAGGTCCTGGAGCTGCTGCACCTGGGCGGGCGCTCCCTGCCCCACAGCGTGCTGATGATGATCCCCGAGGCGTGGGAGAACCACGACTCGATGGACCCGGCCCGCCGCGCGTTCTACGAGTACCACTCCACGATCATGGAGCCCTGGGACGGCCCGGCCTGCGTCACCTTCACCGACGGCACCCTCGTCGGCGCGGTCCTGGACCGCAACGGCCTGCGCCCCGGCCGCTACTGGGTCACCGACGACGGCCTGGTCGTCCTCTCCTCCGAGGTCGGCGTCCTGGACATCGACCCGGCCAGGGTCGTCCGCAAGGGCCGCCTGCAGCCCGGCCGCATGTTCCTCGTCGACACCGCCGAGCACCGCATCGTCGAGAACGACGAGATCAAGGCGCAGCTCGCCGCCGAGAACCCCTACCAGGAGTGGCTGGACGCCGGCCTGGTCGGCATCGACGAGCTGCCCGAGCGCGAGCACATCGTGCACACCCACGCCTCGGTCACCCGCCGCCAGCAGACCTTCGGGTACACCGAGGAGGAGCTGCGCGTCATCCTCACCCCGATGGCGAAGGCCGGCGCGGAGCCGATCGGCTCCATGGGCACCGACTCGCCCATCGCCGCGCTCTCCGAGCGCCCCCGGCTGCTCTTCGACTACTTCACCCAGCTGTTCGCGCAGGTCACCAACCCGCCGCTGGACGCCATCCGCGAGGAGCTCGTCACCTCGCTGGTCTCGGTCGTCGGACCGCAGGGCAACCTGCTCGTCCCCGCCCCGGCTTCCTGCCGCAGCGTCACCCTGCCGTTCCCGGTGATCGACAACGACGAGCTGGCCAAGCTCATCCACATCAACGCCGACGGCGACATGCCCGGCATGAAGTCCGCCACCCTCTCCGGCCTGTACCGCGTCGCCGGCGGCGGCGAGGCCCTGGCCGCCCGGCTGGCCGAGATCTGCGCCGAGGCGGACGCCGCCATCGAGGCCGGCGCCCGGATCATCGTGCTCTCCGACCGGCACTCCGACGCCGAGCACGCCCCGATCCCCTCGCTGCTGCTGACCTCCGCGGTCCACCACCACCTGATCCGCACCAAGCAGCGCACCGACGTCGGCCTGATCGTCGAGGCCGGCGACGTCCGCGAGGTGCACCACGTGGCGCTTCTCGTCGGCTACGGCGCCGCCGCGGTCAACCCCTACCTGGCCATGGAGTCGGTGGAGGACCTCGTCCGGGCCGGCACCTTCCTGACCGGCATCGAGCCCGAGACCGCGATCCGCAACCTGATCAAGGCCCTGGGCAAGGGCGTGCTGAAGGTGATGTCCAAGATGGGCATCTCCACCGTCGCCTCCTACCGCGGCGCCCAGGTCTTCGAGGCCGTCGGCCTGGACCAGGAGTTCGTCAACACCTACTTCCACGGCACCGCCACCAAGATCGGCGGCGTCGGCCTGGACGTGGTCGCGGCCGAGGTCGCCGCCCGGCACGCCAAGGCCTACCCGGCCTCCGGCATCGCCGCGGCCCACCGCCGCCTGGACATCGGCGGCGAGTACCAGTGGCGCCGCGAGGGCGAGCCGCACCTGTTCGACCCGGACACCGTCTTCCGCCTGCAGCACGCCACCCGCACGCGCCGCTACGACATCTTCAAGCAGTACACCGCGCGGGTGAACGAGCAGTCCGAGCGCCTGATGACGCTCCGCGGCCTGTTCGGCTTCAAGGCCGGCGAGCGCACCCCCGTCCCGATCGACGAGGTCGAGCCGGTCTCCGCGATCGTCAAGCGGTTCTCCACCGGCGCGATGTCCTACGGGTCCATCTCGCAGGAGGCCCACGAGACCCTCGCTGTCGCCATGAACCGGCTGGGCGCCAAGTCCAACACCGGCGAGGGCGGCGAGGACCCCGACCGCCTGTACGACCCGGCCCGCCGCAGCGCCATCAAGCAGGTCGCCTCCGGCCGCTTCGGCGTCACCAGCGAGTACCTGGTCAACGCGGACGACATCCAGATCAAGATGGCCCAGGGCGCCAAGCCCGGCGAGGGCGGCCAGCTGCCCGGCCACAAGGTCTACCCGTGGGTCGCGAAGACCCGGCACTCCACCCCGGGCGTCGGCCTGATCTCCCCGCCGCCGCACCACGACATCTACTCCATCGAGGACCTCGCCCAGCTCATCCACGACCTGAAGAACGCCAACCCGTCGGCCCGCATCCACGTGAAGCTGGTCTCCGAGGTCGGCGTCGGCACGGTCGCGGCGGGCGTGTCCAAGGCCCACGCGGACGTCGTCCTGATCTCCGGCCACGACGGCGGAACCGGCGCCTCCCCGCTGACCTCCCTCAAGCACGCGGGCGGCCCCTGGGAGCTCGGCCTCGCCGAGACCCAGCAGACCCTGCTGCTCAACGGCCTGCGCGACCGCATCGTGGTGCAGACCGACGGCCAGCTCAAGACCGGCCGCGACGTCGTGATCGCCGCCCTGCTCGGCGCCGAGGAGTTCGGCTTCGCCACCGCGCCCCTGGTCGTCTCCGGCTGCGTCATGATGCGCGTGTGCCACCTCGACACCTGCCCGGTCGGCATCGCCACCCAGAACCCGGTGCTGCGCGAGCGCTACGCCGGCAAGGCCGAGCACGTGGTGAACTTCTTCGAGTTCATCGCCGAGGAGGTCCGCGAGCTCCTCGCCGAGCTCGGCTTCCGCTCTATCGAGGAGGCCGTCGGCCACGCCGAGCTGATCGACACCGGCCGCGCGATCGACCACTGGAAGGCCCAGGGCCTGGACCTGGCACCGCTGCTGCACGTGCCCGACCTGCCCGCCGGCGCCGCCCGCCACCAGGTCGTCGGCCAGGACCACGGACTCGACAAGGCCCTGGACAAGCAGCTCATCGAGCTCGCCGCCGACGCCCTGGAGAACGGCAACCCGGTGCGCGCCCAGGTCAAGGTGCGCAACACCAACCGCACGGTCGGCACCATGCTCGGCCACGAGGTGACCAAGCGGTACGGCGGGGCGGGCCTGCCCGAGAACACCGTCGACATCACCTTCACCGGGTCCGCCGGCCAGTCCTTCGGCGCCTTCGTGCCCAAGGGCGTCACCCTGCGCCTGGAGGGCGACGCCAACGACTACGTCGGCAAGGGCCTGTCCGGCGGCCGGATCGTCGTCCGCCCGGACCGCGCGGCCGACCACCTGGCCGAGTACTCCACCATCGCCGGCAACACCATCGGCTACGGCGCCACCGGCGGCGAGATCTACCTGCGCGGCCGCGTGGGCGAGCGCTTCTGCGTCCGCAACTCCGGCGCCACGGTCGTCGCCGAGGGCGTGGGCGACCACGGCTGCGAGTACATGACCGGCGGACGCGCCGTCGTCCTGGGCGAGACCGGCCGCAACTTCGCGGCCGGCATGTCCGGCGGCATCGCCTACGTGCTCGACCTCGACCCGGACAACGTCAACACCGGCATGGTCGACGTCGAGGCCCTCGACGCCGCCGACATCCAGTGGCTGCACGACGCGGTGCGCCGCCACAAGGAGGAGACCGGCTCCACCGTCGCCGAGAAGCTGCTCGCCGACTGGGGAACCACCCTCACCCGCTTCGGCAAGATCATGCCGAGGGACTACAAGGCAGTGCTCGCCGCCAAGGACGCCGCCGAGCTGGCCGGGCTCTCCGAGTCCGACACCGTTGCGAAGATGATGGAGGCGGCACATGGCTGACCCGAAGGGATTCCTCACCACGCCGCAGCAGCACTGCGAGCGCCGCCCGGTCGAGGAGCGCAAGCAGGACTGGAACGAGGTCTACGTCCCCGGCGGGCTGCTGCCCATCATCACCGAGCAGGCCGGCCGCTGCATGGACTGCGGCATCCCGTTCTGCCACAACGGCTGCCCGCTGGGGAACCTCATCCCCGAGTGGAACGACTACGCCTGGCGCGGTGACTGGAAGGCCGCCATCGAGCGGCTGCACGCCACCAACAACTTCCCGGAGTTCACCGGGCGGCTGTGCCCGGCCCCGTGCGAGTCGGCCTGCGTCCTGGGCATCAACCGGGACCCGGTGACCATCAAGAACGTCGAGGTCACCATCATTGACAAGGCGTGGGACAACGGCGACGTCGCCCCGCAGCCCCCCGAGCGCCTGTCCGGCAAGACCGTCGCCGTCATCGGCTCCGGCCCCGCCGGCCTGGCAGCCGCCCAGCAGCTCACCCGCGCCGGGCACACCGTGGCGGTGTACGAGCGCGCCGACCGCATCGGCGGCCTGCTGCGCTACGGCATCCCCGAGTTCAAGATGGAGAAGCGGCACATCAACCGCCGCATCGAGCAGATGCGCGCGGAGGGCACCAAGTTCCGCACCGGCGTGCAGGTCGGCACCGACATCGACGGCGACCGGCTCAAGCGCCGCTACGACGCGGTCGTCATCGCCGCCGGCGCCACCCAGTGGCGCGACCTGCCCGTGCCCGGGCGCGAGCTCAAGGGCGTCTACCAGGCCATGGAGTACCTGCCCCTGGCCAACAAGGTCCAGGAGGGCGACTACGTCACCCCGCCGGTCTCGGCCGAGGGCAAGCACGTGGTCGTCATCGGCGGCGGCGACACCGGCGCGGACTGCGTCGGCACCGCCCACCGCCAGGGCGCGGCCTCGGTCACCCAGCTCGAGATCATGCCGCAGCCGTCGGAGACCCGGCCCGCGCACCAGCCCTGGCCGACCATGCCGATGACCTACAAGGTCACCTCGGCCCACGAGGAGGGCGGCGAGCGCGTCTACGCCGTCAGCACCACCCACTTCGAGGGCGACGAGGACGGCAACGTCCAGTTCCTGCACCTGGTCGAGGTCGAGTTCAAGGACGGGAAGTTCGAGCCCAAGCCCGGCACCGGGCGGAGGATCCCCGCGCAGCTGGTCACCCTGGCCATGGGCTTCACCGGCACCGACCGGAAGAACGGCCTGGTCGAGCAGCTCGGCCTGGAGCTGGACAACCGCGGCAACATCGCCCGCGACGGCAACTACGCCACCAACGTCGACGGCGTCTTCGTCGCCGGCGACGCCGGCCGCGGCCAGTCGCTGATCGTGTGGGCCATCGCCGAGGGACGCTCCGCCGCCAAGGCGGTGGACGCCTACCTCACCGGCACCCCCAGCACCCTCCCGGCCCCGATCCGCCCCACCGACCGCCCCCTGACGGTCTGACGGCGGGACCCCGCCCGCGACACGCCGACGGCGCCCGGCAGCACCCGCTGCCGGGCGCCGTCGGCGTCCGCACGGCCGTGTCCCCGCTCAGCCCTGCCCGTAGCACAGGCAGAACGGGTGCCCGGCCGGATCGGCGAAGACCCGGAAACCGCGCTTCTCCCCGCCGCTGTCGTGCAGGAACACCGCCCCCAGGGCGAGCACCTGCTCCTGCGCCCGCTCCACGTCCTCGCGCGTGTCCACCTCGAGGTCCAGGTGCATCTGCTGCGGGTGCGCGGAATCCGGCCACTGCGGCGGGACGTGGTCGGGGGCCTTCTGGAACGCCAGGGGAGTGGTGCCGTCCCCGCCGGCCAGCGTCACCCACGACTCGTCGAGCTCCTTCAGCTCCCAGCCCAGGATCTGCTGGTAGAAGCGGCCCAGGGCGGCCGGGTCCGGACAGTCGATCACCATCACCTGCATCTTCGCGATCATCCGGCCAGTCTCACGCCCCCGCGCGGCACGCTCAACCGCCCGGCGCAGGCCTGGCCGAAAAGCGGCGCCCGGCCCCGGGAAGCCCCCTCAGCCGCGCAGCGCCAGGTAGTGCGCCCGGCGCTGCGGGTCACAGGCCAGCTCCACCGCGGCGAACGCCATCGCCAGCGCCCCCGCCCGCACCGCGTCGTCCGCCGCCGCGCCGCCCGCCAGCTCGGCGAACCGCGGCGTGTGCGGATCCGCGTCCGCCCCCGCCAGCCCCAGGTGCGGATGGATCGCCGGCAGCGCGTGCGTCACGTTGCCCATGTCCGTCGACGCGCCCAGCCGCCGCGGCCCGGCCGGAGGCGCCGGCACCTCCCGGCCCGCCGCGGCCAGGCCCCGCGCGTACGCGCCCATCAGCCACTCGTCGTTGCGCAGGTCCAGGTAGTCCGGCTGCGTCGCCCGCACCTCCACCCCGCACCCCGTGGCCGTCGCCGCCCCCCGGAAGCAGTTCAGCACCCGCTCCCTGGCCACGGACAGCTCCGCGGCCGTCGGCGTGCGCACCTCGTACTCCAGCACCGTCCGGTCCGGCACGATGTTCGTCCGCTCGCCCCCGTGCCGCACGATCCCCGCCACCCGGTACCCGTCCGGCAACTGCTGCCGCAGCTGGCCCACCGCGACCTGCGCCACCACCGCCGCGTCCCCCGCGTTGACCCCCAGGTGCGGCGCCAGCCCCGCGTGCGCCGCCCGCCCCGTGAACACCACCTCGAAACGGGCCACCGCCGTCGTCGACGACCGCGGGTCCACGTCGTCGGCCCGCCCCGGGTGCACCATCATCGCCACCGTCACGTCGTCGAAGACGCCCGCCTCCAGCATCAGGGCCTTGCCCCCGCCCTCCTCCTCGGCCGGCGTGCCCAGCAGCTTCACCCGCAGCCCCAGCTCGTCCGCCACCGCCGACAGCCCGACCGCCGCCCCGGCCCCCGCCGCGCAGATCACGTTGTGCCCGCACGCGTGCCCCAGCCCCGGCAGCGCGTCGTACTCCGCGCACACCCCCACCGTCAGGTCCCCCGAACCGCACACCGCGGTCAGCGCCGTCGGAAGCCCCGCGACCCCCCGCTCCACCGCGAACCCCGCACCCTCCAGCAGGCCGCCCAGCCGCTCCGCGGCCCGCACCTCCCCGAACGCCGTCTCCGGATCCGCGTGCAGGGCCCGCGCCAGCCCCACCAGCCGCCCCTCGTACCCGGCCAGCCGCTCCACGACCCGCTCCCGGAACCGGACCACGGAAGAAGACCCCGACGACCCCGACGACCCCGACGGCCCCGACACTGAAGACCCCGACACTGAAGACATCGCACCCGTCCCTCTCGCACGGCCCCGTTCCACCGGTTCCCAGCCTGCCCCAAACCCCGCTGCGACCGGCAACCGCATGCGGCAGCATGAGCCCATGCCAGCACTCACCCGCGCCGAGGCGGCCGAACGGGCCCGCATCCTCGACGTCCGCAGCTACACCGTCGACCTCGACCTCACCGGGGCGAGGAGACCTTCGGATCCACCACCACGATCCGCTTCACCTGCGCCGAGCCCGGCGCCACCACCTTCCTCGACGTCAAGCCCGGCCGCCTGCACCGCGCGGTCCTCAACGGCCGGGACGTCGACCCCGCCACCTGGCACGACGGCCGCCTCCCCCTGCCCGCCCTCGCCGCCGACAACCTCCTGCACATCGAGGCGGACATGCGCTACTCGCACACCGGCGAGGGCATGCACCGCTTCACCGACCCCGCCGACGGCCGCACCTACCTCTACAGCCACTGCTTCCTCGACGAAGCCCCCCGCATCTTCGCCGCCTTCGACCAGCCCGACCTCAAGGCCGCCTTCCACCTCACCGTCACCGCACCCGAGGACTGGACCGTCCTGGCCAACGGCACCACCACCCGCACCGCCCCCGGCCGCTGGCACGCCGCCCCCACCCCGCCCGTCAGCACCTACCTGTTCGCCGTCGCCGCCGGCCCCTACCACACCGTCCGCGCCGAACACGCCGGGCTGCCCCTGGGCCTGCACTGCCGGCGCTCACTCGCCCCCCACCTCGACGCCGACGCCGACGAGATCCTCGACATCACCCGCCGCTGCCTCGACCGCTACCACGAGATCTTCGACGAGCCCTACCCCTTCGACTCCTACGACCAGGCGTTCGTCCCCGAGTTCAACCCCGGCGCCATGGAGAACCCCGGCCTGGTCACCTTCCGCGAGGAGTACGTCTTCCGCTCCGCCGTCACCGACACCGAGCGCCAGACCCGCGGCGTCACCATCGCCCACGAGATGGCCCACATGTGGTTCGGCGACCTCGTCACCATGCGCTGGTGGGACGACCTGTGGCTCAACGAGTCCTTCGCCGAGTACATGGGCTACCGCGTCCTCGCCGAGACCACCCGGCACACCGGCACCTGGACCGAGTTCGCCGCCTCCCGCAAACCCTGGGGGTACGACGCCGACCAGCGCCCCTCCACCCACCCCGTCGCCCCCGACGACGTCCCCGACACCGCCGCGGCCCTGCTCAACTTCGACGGCATCTCCTACGCCAAGGGCGCCTCCGCCCTGCGCCAGCTCGTCGCCCTGCTCGGCGACACCGCCTTCCTCGCAGGCGTCAACGACCACTTCGCCCGCCACCGCTTCGCCAACGCCTCCCTCGCCGACCTCCTCGACTCCCTCACCCGCGCCTCCGGCCACGACGTCCACGCCTGGGCCCGGGCCTGGCTGCGCACCACCGGCGTCGACACCCTGCGCGCCGAACCCGCCGCCGACGGCACTGTCCGCGTCGTCCGCGACGGCACCCGCCCCCACCGCATCACCGTCGCCACCCACACCCGGCCGGCCCTCCCCGGCACCCCCGGGAGCACCGGCACCACCCGCGCCACCCGCACCACCGCCACGGGCACCCTCGACGACACCACCCCCGCCCTGGACCTGCCCGCCCCCGCCGGCCCCGCCGGAACCGCGCTGCTGCTGCCCAACGCCGGCGACCTCACCTACGCCAAGATCCGCCTCGACCCGGACTCCTGGACCACCGCCACCCGGTCCCTCGGCGAACTCCCCGACCCCCTCGACCGCGCACTGCTGTGGACCTGCGCCCGCGACATGGTCCGCGACGGCGAACTCGCCCCGGCCGACTACCTCGACCTGGCGTCCCGCCACCTCCCCGCCGAGACCGACACCTCCGTCATCGCGGGCGTCCTCGCCTTCGCCCGGGGCCCCCTCGCCGACACCTACCTCCACCCCGGCTCCCGTCCCCGCGCCCTCGCCGGCATCGGCGCCGTCTGCCTCCGCCTCCTGGACCGCACCGCCGCGGCCGAGGACGGCACCGGCGGACGGACCGGCGGCGACACCGCGGGCGTGCGCCTCAGCGCCGTCAGAGGGATCGTCGACGCCGCCCTCACCGAGGAGGACACCGCCCGGCTGCGCGAATGGCTCACCGACGGCCGCGTCCCCGGCGGACCCCCGCTCGACCCCGAACTGCGCTGGAGGACCCTCCTGCGCCTGTGCGTCCTCGGCGCCGCGGGAGAGGACGACATCGCCGCCGAACTCCGCCGCGACCCCAGCGCCACCGGTCACGAGGGCGCCGACCGCTGCCGCGCCGCCCTCCCCGACCCCCGGGCCAAGGACGCCGCCTGGAAAGCCCTCTTCGAGCACGACGAACTCTCCAACTACCGGCTCGTCGCAACCGCCCAGGGCTTCTGGCAGCCCGAGCAGGCCGACATCCTCGCCGCCCGGGTCCCCCACTACTTCCCCGCCGCCACCGAGGCCGCGGCCCGCAGGGGAGCCGCCGTCGCCGAGGCCCTCGGCCGCCACGCCTTCCCCGCCCACGCAGTCCACCCCGACACCCTCGCCGCCGGGGAGAAGTGCCTGCACGACGGCGGCACCGTCCCCGCCCTGCGCCGCGCGCTCGCCGACCGGCTCGACGACCTGAGCCGCGCCCTCGACATCCGCACCCGCCACCCGCACTGACCGGCCCGCCCCGGCCGGGGCGCACCCCCGGCCGGGGGTGCGCCCCGGCCGGGCGGCCGGCCCGCCCGTCCACCTCTCACGGAAGGCCCCCATGACCCACCCGCACGACACCGCCCCCGCACCCGACCCCCGCGTCAGCGTCCACGGCGAGGCCCACCTCGAGGTCGAACCCGAACTCGCCCGCATCGGCATCGTCGTCACCGCCCGCGGCACCGACCGCCGCCACACCCTCGACGACCTCACCCGCCGCAACAGCCGCTGCCTCGAACTCCTCCGCGGCTACGGGGACGCCGTCGAGTCGATCGAGAGCGGCGCCCTCCACGTCGCCCCCGAACTCGCCAAAGGACGCGGCGAACGCGTCCGCGCCCACCACGGCAGCGTCCGCATCAACGCCACCGTCACCGACTTCTCCGTCCTCGGAGAACTCACCACCCGCCTCGGCGACCTCGAACTCACCCACGTCAGCGGACCCTGGTGGTCGCTGCGCCCCGACAGCCCCGCCCACCGCCGCGTCCGCCAACAGGCGGTCCAGGAGGCCGTCCGGCGCGCCCGCGAGTACGCCGAAGCCCTCGGCTCCCGCCTCCTGACCCTCACCGAACTCGCCGACCCCGGAGCCGAAACCCCCTACGCGCCCAGGGCCGCCGGCTTCGCGCCCGCGCCCGCCGGGGCCGCCCGCGGCCTCGCGGCCGAACCCGCCCCCCTCGACCTCGAACCCCAGCGGCAGACCGTCCGAGCCCGCGTCACCGCCCGCTTCACCATGACCCCGCCCGACCTCGGCGCACCGGCCGGACAGCAGCCCGGCTGACGGACCGACGGCCCCGGCCGCACCGCACCGCCCCCCGGGGCCGGAAGGACCGCGGCCGGGCCCACGCTCCGGCGCACCCGTCCGGAGCACCCGTCCGCCGGACCCTCCCGACGCACCCGCAAAACCTCCACCAAGACGTCCACGCGCCGCAGCCGCGACAGAACCGTCTACCAACAGGTAGCACCTAGGCTCGACCCATGCGCCGAGCAAAGATCGTCTGCACCCTCGGGCCCGCCACCGGCACCTACGACCGGATCAGAGCCCTGGTCGACGCGGGAATGGACGTCGCCCGACTCAACATGAGCCACGGCACCCACGCCGAACACAGCACCCGCTACGACCACGTCCGTACGGCCTCCGACGAAACCGGACGCAGCGTCGGTGTCCTCGCCGACCTCCAGGGCCCCAAGATCCGACTCGGCACCTTCGCCGAAGGGCCCGTCCTCCTCGAGGCCGGCGACCCCTTCACCATCAGCTGCGAGAACGTCCCCGGCGACCGTCACCGCTGCAGCACCACCTACCCCAAGCTCTCCACCGACGTCGCCCCCGGCGACCACATCCTCGTCGACGACGGCCGCGTCACCCTCGAGGTCACCCGCATCGACGGCCCCCGCGTCCACACCACCGTCCTGGACGGCGGCATCCTCTCCGACCACAAGGCGATCAACCTCCCCGGCACCACCACCACCTCCCTCCCCGCCCTCTCCGACAAGGACGTCCGCGACCTGAGGTGGGCCCTGCGCCGGGGCGCCGACCTCGTCGCCCTCTCCCACGTCCGCAACGCCCACGACATCGACCACGTCCACCGCGTCATGGACGAGGAGGGCCGCCGGCTCCCCGTCATCGCCAAGATCGAGAAGCCCCAGGCCGTCGAAAACCTCCCCGCCGTCGTCGACGCCTTCGACGGCATCATGATCGCCAGGGGCGACCTCGGCGTCGAAACACCCCTCGAGGACGTCCCCCACATCCAGAAACGGGCCGTCAAACTCGCCAGGCGCAACGCCAAACCCGTCATCGTCGCCACCCAGATGCTCGACTCCATGGTCGACGCCTCCCGCCCCACCCGCGCCGAGGCCTCCGACGTCGCCAACGCCGTCATGGACGGCGCCGACGCGCTCATGCTCTCCGGCGAGACCGGCATCGGCGCCCACCCCGTCGAAGCCGTCGAGACCATGGCCCGCATCATCACCGCCGTCGAGGAGGAGACCCTCGCCGCCGGCCTCGCCCCCCTCGCCGCCCGCGACAAGCCCCGCACCCAGGGAGGGGCCGTCGCCCGCGCCGCCGCCGAGATGGGCGACTTCCTCCACGCCACCCACCTCGTCGCCTTCACCGCCAGCGGCGACACGGCCCGCCGACTCGCCCGCTACCGCCCGCCCGTCCCCGTCCTCGCCTTCACCCCCGAACCCGCCACCCGCTCCCAGCTCTCCCTCACCTGGGGCACCGAGACCTTCCTCGGGCCCGTCGCCGCCAACACCGACGAGATGGTCGGCCAGGTCGACGAACAACTCCTGCGCATCGGCCGCTGCAAGCCCGGCGACACCGTCATCATCACCGCCGGCTCGCCCCCCGGGACCCCGGGCAGCACCAACCTCGTCCGCGTCCACCACATCGGCGAACGCGCCACCCGCCGCGCCTGACCCGCGCCCGGCCCGCACCGCCCGCCGCGCGCAACCCGCGCCGCCCGGCACCGCCCGGCACCACCTGCGCCCCGACCGCCCCGCACCGGCCGGGGCGCGCTCAGTACTTGGCCCCCACGTGCAGGTCCATCAACGCCACCGACTCCCGCCGCGCCACGGAGATGTTGCGCGCCCCCGTGCGCTTCCAGGCGACGCCCAGCCGGTCCAGCGTCGCGGTGCACAGCCGCATGATGTCCTCCGACGCATTGGTGAAGAAGTACCGCGGGTACTCGTAGTGCCTGGGGCCGTCGGCGAGGTGCCGGACGATCCGGTTGGTCGTGCGGCAGCCGTCGGAGTGGAACAGCCCGCGGACCAGTTCCCAGGGGTGGGAGTCGGCCATGTCCTGCTGCCAGGGCTCCAGCCTGATGCGCCGGTGGTGCTTCCTGCCCGGACCGTGCTGGGGGAAGTGGCAGACCAGGTGCTTGGAGTAGACCTTGACGTAGGTGCAGCCGGGGGCCCGCACACGGCACACCCTGTTGCCCGGCCAGACCGCCTGCACGGCGCCCGCGGCCGCGTCGATGAGCCCGGGCCAGCGGTTGTCGCACGCGATGCGCAGGCACTGCACCCCCCTGCGGTGGGCGCTGATGCAACCGTCGCCGAGGTAGAGGCCGAGAAGGTAGACGTATTCGGCGGCGGGGGCGGGCGGAGACGGTGTTTCGGCACACAGGCCGCACGACGTCCCGCTTCTGCGGGGCAACGGCTCGATGCGCACCGTCCATTCCCGGATCGCGGAGCGGGATATGCCGGTGTGTCTGCTGACCGAGTTGAGGCTGCGGCCGTCGGAGAGGAGGGCGAGGGCGTGCCTGCGCGTTTCCAGGTCGTACACGGGCACGAGAATGGCCCGGGCCTTCACGTGACGGGCGGGATCGGGGGTTCGTTCACCCTGACCGGCGAAAGCCGTCTACATGTTGGATACCTTGGAATAAAAGGGAAAATGCCCCGGGTGGGATTCGAACCCACACTGAATACTGTTTGAGAGTATCGCCTCTGCCGTTGGGCTACCGGGGCTCCTTTGAAACGAAGGATAGCGGAGACCCTTCGTGCCTCAAACATACAGGAGCTGGGTACTCTCGTGGGGCACCCCTGCCCAGAAGCGAGGAGCACAGTGAGCACCGCTGACGCGCCCGATGAGCCCGCTGCCACCGACGAGCAGCAGCACGTCCCCCCGATGACCACCCGGGTCGTCATCGCCGAGGACGAAGCACTGATCCGCCTCGATCTGAAAGAGATGCTCGAGGAGGAGGGGTACTCCGTGGTCGGCGAGGCCGGTGACGGCGAGACCGCGGTCCGGCTCGCGGAGGAGCACCGCCCCGACCTGGTGATCCTGGACGTGAAGATGCCGGTGCTCGACGGCATCTCGGCGGCGGAGCGGATCGCGGGCGCGAGCATCGCACCGGTGCTGATGCTGACGGCGTTCTCCCAGCGCGAGCTGGTGGAGCGGGCGCGGGACGCCGGTGCGATGGCGTACCTGGTGAAGCCGTTCAACAAGAGCGACCTGGTGCCGGCGATCGAGATGGCGGTGTCGCGGTACACCGAGCTGCGGGCGCTGGAGCGGGAGGTCGCGGACCTGGCGCAGCGGCTGGAGACCCGCAAGCTGGTGGACCGGGCGAAGAGCGTGCTGCAGACGAAGTACGGGCTGACCGAGCCCGCGGCGTTCCGCTGGATCCAGAAGACGTCGATGGACCGGCGGATGTCGATGCAGGCGGTGGCGCAGGCCGTGATCGAAGAGGTGGCGGAGGAGAAGTAGTCGGCGCCCGGGCCGGGCGTGCACGAGGGCCCGTACCGGGTGGATCCGGTACGGGCCCTCGTGTCGTGCGTCCGGTGTGCGGTGCGTCCGGTCGGGTCCGGTCCCGCAGGGGTGCTCAGTCCTCGCCGAGGTAGGCCTTGCGGACGGACTCGTCGTGGAGGAGGTCGGCTCCGGTGCCGGAGAGGACGATCCTCCCGGTCTCCATGACGTGTCCGGTGTCGGCCAGGGAGAGGGCGGCCTGGGCGTTCTGCTCGACGAGCAGGATGGTGGTGCCCTGCGCCTTGAGTTCGGCGATGGTGGCCATGATCTTCTGCATCATGATCGGGGAGAGGCCCATGGAGGGCTCGTCGAGCATGAGCAGTTTGGGCTGCGACATCAGGGCGCGGCCCATGGCGAGCATCTGCTGCTCGCCGCCGGACATGGTTCCCGCGGCCTGCTTGCGGCGTTCCCCGAGGATGGGGAAGAGGTCGTAGGCGCGCTGGATGTCCTTGTTGATGCCGGCGGCGTCCCTGCGGAGGAAGGCGCCGAGGCGGAGGTTCTCCTCGATGCTGAGGCGGGGGAAGATGTGGCGGCCCTCGGGGGAGTGGGCGAGCCCGAGGGAGACCACCTTGTGGGCGGGGACGGACGCGAGGTCCTGCCCGTCGAAGAGGATCTTCCCGGAGAGGGGCTTGAGGAGCCCGGAGAGGGTGCGCAGGGTGGTGGTCTTGCCCGCGCCGTTGGTGCCGATGAGGGTGACGACCTGGCCGGCCTCGACGCTGAAGCTGATGCCCTTGACGGCTTCGATCTTGCCGTAGGCGACTCGGAGGTCCTCGACCTCGAGCAGTGCGGTCATCGCTGCTCCTCCTCGTCGGTGGTGGTGCCGGCCGCGGGGGTGCCGGTGCGGGTGGCGGCTTCGGCCGCTTCGACCTCGGCGGCCTCGGCCTGTCCGGGGTCGTCCTCCATGGGGGTGCCGATGTAGGCGGCGATGACGCGTTCGTCGCTCTGGACGGTGTCGGGGGTGCCCTCGACGAGCTTCTCGCCCTGGACGAGGACGGCGACGCGGTCGCAGAGGTTGAAGATGAACCGCATGTCGTGCTCGATGACGAGGACGGCGATGCCGCGGTCGCGGATGGCGAAGACGAGTTCCTCGGTGGCGCGGGTCTCCTGCGGGTTCATGCCGGCGGTGGGCTCGTCGAGGAGGAGCAGGCCGGGGTCGCTGGCGAGGGCGCGGGCGATCTCGAGCTTGCGCTGCTCGCCGTAGGGGAGGTTGCGGGAGAGGTGGTCGGCCTTGTGGGCGAGGCCGGTGAACTCGAGGAGTTCCATGGCCTTGTCGCGGGCGGCCTTCTCGGCCCGCTTGAACCCGGGGCCGCGCAGGAGGGCGGAGAAGAGGCCCTCCTTGGTGCGGGTGTGTCCGCCGACGAGGACGTTCTCCAGCACGGTCATGTTGGGGAACAGCCGGATGTTCTGGAAGGTGCGGGCGATGCCGGCGGCGGTGACGAGGTGGGGCTTGGGGGGCAGGACCTTGCCCCGGTAGGTGACGCTGCCTTCGGTGGGCACGTAGAGGCCGGTGAGGCAGTTGAAGAAGGTGGTCTTGCCGGCTCCGTTGGGGCCGATGAGGCCGACGATCTCTCCGGGGTTGACGGTGAGTTCGACGTTGCGGACGGCGGTGAGGCCGCCGAACCGCATGATGACGCCGGAGGCGTGCAGGAGGGGTGCGGTGGTGTCGGTGCTCATGGGGGTGTTCACGCCCCTGCCTTGGTGAGGCCGGCGGTCTCGTCCGGCGTCTTCTGGTCGGGGACGGTGGGCGGTGCGGTGTCCTCGTGGAACTCGAGCTGCTTGCGCCGGTCGGCGATGAGGCCCTCGGGGCGGAACCGCATGAGCAGGACGAGGGCCAGGCCGAAGAGGAGCAGCTGGTAGTCCTGCATGAACTGGAGCTTGGCCGGGATGAGGTAGAGCAGGGAGGCGCCGAGGAGGGGGCCGCTGATGGTGCCCATGCCGCCGAGGATGACGGCGGCGAGGAGGAAGGCGCTGTTGGGGGGGACGGGTCCGGCGAACAGGTACTGCTCGGGGACGACGGTGTAGGAGACGTGGGCCTGGACGGTTCCGGCGAGTCCGGCGAGGGCCGCGCCGAGGGCGAAGGCCATGAGCTTGAGCCGGAAGGTGTTGATGCCCATGGCGGTGGCGGCGGTCTCGTCCTCGCGGATGGCGACCCAGGCGCGTCCGATGCGGGAGTTGTTGGCGCGGGCGAAGACGAGGACGACGACGGCGGTGAACACCAGCATCAGCAGGTAGTAGTTGGCGAACCTGCCGAGGGTGATGCCGCCGATGTCGTGGGGCTGCCCGAAGTCGTACCCGAGGATGACGAGGTCGGGGATGTTGGGGACGCCGTTGGGTCCGCCGGTGATGTTGGGGCCGGAGGAGCCGTCCATGTTGTTGACGGCGATGCGGAAGATCTCGCCGAAGCCGAGGGTGACGATGGCGAGGTAGTCGCCGCGCAGCCGCAGGGTGGGTGCTCCGATGACGACGCCGAAGACCAGGGAGGCGGTGGCGCCGACGAGGACGGCGGCCCAGAAGGGCAGGTGGACGTCGAAGGGGGAGGCGGGGGAGCCGGAGACGAGGGCCGCGGCGTAGGCGCCGACGCCGAGGAAGGCGACGTAGCCGAGGTCGAGGAGTCCGGCGAGGCCGACGACGACGTTCAGGCCGAGGGCGACGGTGGCGAAGATGAGGATGTTGGCCGCGACGGAGGTGTACTGGTCGCTGGTCTGGGTGAAGGGGAACGCCGCCGCGGCGGCGAAGGCCGCGCCGACGGTGACGGTGCGGTGCTTGGCGGTGAGGGCGTTGAGCCTGGCGATGAGCCCGGACTTGCTCAGGGCGGCGGCGGTGAGGCCGACGGTGATCAGGTAGCCGGTGAACAGCTCGCCGTACTCGGTGTCGATGCCGTAGGTGATGACGTACAGGCCGGCGCCGAAGGCGGCGACGATGATCAGGATCTCGGCCCAGGAGCCCAGTTCGCGGGTGGCCGCGGGGGCGCGGGTGTCGTCGGGGAGGAGGAACGCCCCGGCGACGGGGACGGCGGAGGCCGCTGCGGCGACCCATGCGCCCGGTTCGAGGTGGACCAGGCCGCCGAGGGTGGCGGCGATGGAGACGACGGTGAACCAGGTGGTGCCCAGGCCGGCGAGGGCGCTCAGCCGCAGGGCCTTGGTGGTGCCTGCGGGGGCGAGCCAGCGCAGGCCCTTGACGCCGAGGGCGGCCAGCGCGAGGGCGAGGGTGATCAGGCCGGAGGCGAGGGTGAGGAGCTGGAGTCCGCCGGGGTACCCGTAGACGGTGAGGTTTCCGGGGTAGGCGGAGGTGTAGGTCCAGGCCAGCAGGGTGCTGCCGGCGGTGGCGAGTGCTCCTGCCGCGGTGATGACGCGGGCGGTTCCGGCGGGGACGGCCGGGCGTCCGGTGGTGGTGTTCATCTGCCTCACGCCCTGTCCGTGACGCGCTCGCCGAGGAGGCCCTGCGGCCTGACCAGGAGCACGACGATGAGGAGTACGAAGGCCCACACGTTGGCCCAGGCGCCGCCGCCGAGCTGCGACATGCCGGGGATGTCCTGGATGTAGGCGGTGGCGAGGGCTTCGGCGAGGCCGAGGACGACTCCGCCGAGCATGGCGCCGTAGATGTTGCCGATGCCGCCGAGGACGGCCGCGGTGAAGGCCTTGAGGCCGGCGATGAAGCCCATCATGAAGTCGACCTGGCCGTAGCGCAGTCCGTGGGCGACGGCGGCGACGGCGGCGAAGGCGCCGCCGATGGCGAAGGCGGTGACGATGATGCGGTCGGTGTTGATGCCCATGAGCTTGGCGGTGTCGGGGTCCTGCGCGGTGGCCTGCATGGCGCGGCCGGTGCGGGTCTTGGACACGAACATGCCGAGGACGATCATGCACAGCGGGGCGGCGAGCAGGAGGAACAGGTCGGCGGGCTGGAGGCGGATGCCGATGACGGAGAAGGCGTCGCCGTCGAACTGCGGGAAGGAGCGGGCCTTCTTGGCGTCGGGGTAGAAGGCCCAGACGATCTGCTGCAGGGCGATGGACAGGCCGATGGCGGTGATGAGGGGCGCCAGTCGGGGGCCGCCGCGCAGCGGGCGGTAGGCGAAACGTTCCGCTGCGGTGGCGGTGGCGACGGAGGCCAGGGCTCCGCCGACGAGCATGACGGGTACCGCGATCCACATGGATGTTCCGGACGGCAGGAACAGGAATGTGGTGAGGGCGCCGAAGCCCCCGATCATGAATATCTCGCCGTGGGCGAAGTTGATGAGCTGGACGATGCCGTAGACCATGGTGTACCCGATGGCGATGAGGCCGTACATCGCGCCGAGTATCAGGCCGTTGGCCAGCTGTTGCGGCAGTTCGTGCACCGCAGGCCTCCGATGAGTTTGTCGGACGGTATGCCGCGCGGGGGCGCTGGTGGCGCCCCCGCGCGGTTGGGTGGTGTGGGCGGTCCGGGATCAGCCGGTGTAGGTGCCGCTCTCGACGGACACCCACTCGCCGTCCTTGACCTGGTAGACGGTCAGCTGCTTGTTGGTGGTGTCGCCGAAGTCGTCGTAGGAGACCTTGCCGGTGACGCCGTCGAAGGAGACGTCGCTCATGGCCTCGACGACCTTGGAGCGGGCGTCCTCGGGGAGCTTGCCGTCGTTGGCCTCGACGACCGCCTTGACGGCCTCGATGATCGACCAGGCGGCGTCGTAGGAGTACCCGCCGTAGGCGGCGTAGGGGTCCTTGTAGCCGGCGGCGTTGTAGCTCTCGATGAACTCCTTGGCGGAGGGGAGCTTCTCGACGGGCTGGCCGACGGAGGTGGCGTAGTCGCCGTCGGCGTTGTTGTTGGCGAGCTTGATGAACTCGGGGTCGTAGATGCCGTCGCCGCCCATGACCGGGATGTCGGAGCCGGCCTTCTTGATCTGGTCGGACAGCGGGCCGGCCTCGGGGTACTGGCCGCCGTAGTAGACGGAGTCGGCCTTGGCGGCCTTGACCTTGTCGGCGATGGCGGAGAAGTCCTTCTCGCCGACGTTGAGGCGGTCGGTGCCGACGACCTTGCCGCCGAGGCGCTCGAACTCCTCGGCGAAGATCTTGGCGAGGCCGGCGCCGTAGGTCTGCTTGTCGTCGATGACGAAGACCTTCTTCTTCTTCGCCGTCTCGTAGTAGTACTTGGCGGCGAAGCGGCCCTGGATGATGTCCGTGGTGGCCGTGCGGAAGTAGGTCTTGAAGGGGCGCTTGAGGTCGCCGTCCGCCCACTTGCTGCCCTGGCTGAGGTCGGGGCTGGTGTTGGCGGGGGAGACCTGGGTGAGGCCCGCGTCGGCGAAGACCTTCTGCATGGACTGGGAGACGCCGGAGTTCAGGGGGCCGACGACGCCGAGGACGTCGGAGTCGGCGACGAGCGTGGTGGCGTTCTGCTGGCCGGAGGAGGGCTTGGCCTGGTCGTCCAGCGCCTTGATCTCGAAGGTGACGCCGGGGACTTCCTTGTTCTTGTTGGCCGTCTTGACGGCCAGGTCCGCGGAGTTCTTGATGCCCTGGCCCAGGGCGGACAGGTCACCGGTCAGGGGGGCGTCCACGCCGATGACGACGGTGGTGCCCCCGCCTTCCGAGCCGCCACCGGCGGAGTCGTCACGGGACCCGCAGGCCGTGAGGGTGAGGGCTCCGGTGGTGAGGATGCTGGTGAGAACGAGCAAGGAACGGTGACGCACGATCAGTCCTTTCCCAGGGCGCGGCTTCCTCCCATTGAGGTGCCGAGTCGCGCGCTTGTACCGAAAGGTTGGTCGATCCTTCGGCGCGGTGACTGGCGGTGACTCTAGGGGCGGGGCGGCCGGTCGGACAGAGGGGGACCGATGATGTGACTGTCTTGTTATGGCCGGTATTGGAGGTAGTGCTTCCGGATGGTCGGGGAAGAGCGCCTCGTTCGGTTCAACTTCCTTGATCCACAAGGGAGTTTGCAGTTCGGGCATCGGTCGGCGGCCGGGGATCCGGATGCGTGGTACACGCACCGGATGTGAGGTCTTTCGAGGTCACGCGCGTAGATTCCGCCCGGCGTCCTCCGGGACCCCCGCATTGCAGAAATGTTACACACCGTTACGGCGGCGGGTCGTGGCACCCCGACGGCCGGCCGTCCGGGGCCCCTCCGGGACCCGGCCGGAACCCGGTCGGGCCCTTCCCCGCCCGCCCTTCCCCGCCCGCCGGTCCGCGTCCGCTTCCGCCTGCCGGGTCCTGGAACGACGCCGCCCCGCACGGCGTCCGGCGCGGGCCGGGGTCGTGCGGGGCGGAGTCGTGCGGGGCGGGGGCGTGCGGGGCGGAGTCGTGCGGGGCGGGGGCGTGCGGGGCGGGGGCGCCCCGGGCGGGCCGGGGCGCGGCGGGCCTCAGCCGGCAGAGCCGTCCGGGGCGGGGACGTCGCGCAGTACGCAGGTCAGGCGGGCACTGCACACGCGCCGCCCCTCCTCGTCGCTGACGGCGATCTCGTAGGTGGCGGTGGTGCGGCCGGTGTGCACCGGGGTGGCGACCCCGGTGACCGTGCCGGAGCGCAGGCCGCGGTGGTGGGTGGCGTTGAGGTCCACCCCGACGGCGAGCTTGCGCGCACCGCCGTGCAGCATGGCGCCGATCGAGCCGAGGGTCTCGGCCAGCACGGCCGAGGCGCCGCCGTGCAGCAGCCCGTAGGGCTGCGTGTTGCCCTCCACCGGCATGGTGCCGACCACGCGCTGCGCGGACGCCTCGATGATCTCGATCCCCATGCGGGTGCCCAGGTGCCCGGCGGAGAAGAGGGCGTGGAGGTCTATGCCGAGGCCTGCGTACTCCTCGACGACCTCGGGCGGGAACTGGATCTGGGTCTGGGTCTGCTCGCCCACGGGCCGGGCTCCGATCCTCGATGTCCTTGTAGTGTGCAGCGTTTTTATCAGGTGGTAGTGGCGGCCTCCAACCGGATCACCACCGACTTCGACGCGGGGGTGTTGCTGGTGTCCGCCGTGGAGTCCAGCGGGACCAGGACGTTGGTCTCGGGGTAGTAGGCCGCTGCGCAGCCGCGGGCGGTCGGGTAGTGCACGACGCGGAAGCCCGGGGCGCGCCGCGTGCTGCCGTCGGTCCACTCGCTCACCAGGTCGGCGTACGAGCCGTCGGCGAAGCCCGCCGCGGCCGCGTCGTCGGGGTGGACCAGGACGACCCGGCGGCCGCCGGTGATGCCGCGGTAGCGGTCGTCCAGCCCGTAGACCGTGGTGTTGTACTGGTCGTGCGAGCGCAGGGTCTGCAGCAGCAGCCGCCCGGCGGGCACCTCCGGGTACTCCACGGGCGCGGCGGTGAAGTGCGCCCGGCCGGTGGCGGTGGGGAAGGTGCGCGAATCCCTGGGGCCGTGGGGGAGGCGGAACCCCTCCGGCCGGCGGGCGCGGGCGTTGTAGTCCTCGAACCCGGGGACCACCCGGGAGACCGCCTCGCGGATGCGGTCGTAGTCCGCCTCGAACTCCTCCCACGGCACGGTGTCGCCGGGCCCGAGGACCGCGCGGGCCAGGCGGGCCACCACGGCGGGCTCGGACAGCAGCGCCTCCCCGGCCGGCGGCAGGGTGCCGCGGGAGGCGTGGACCATCCCCATGGAGTCCTCGACGGTGACGAACTGCTCCCCGCCCGCCTGCACGTCCCGCTCCGTGCGGCCCAGCACGGGCAGGATCAGCGCGCGGGCCCCGGTGACCGTGTGGGAGCGGTTGAGCTTGGTGGACACGTGCACGGTCAGCCGGCAGCGGCGCATCGCGGCCTCGGTGACGTGCGTGTCGGGGCTCGCGGCCACGAAGTTGCCGCCCATGGCGAAGAAGACTTTCACCTTCCCGTCGCGCATGGCGCGGATGGAGTTGACCACGTCCAGCCCGTGGCGGCGCGGGGGCTCGAAGCCGAACTCGGCGCCCAGGGCGTCGAGGAAGGCGGCCGGCGGCCGCTCGAAGATGCCCATGGTGCGGTCGCCCTGGACGTTGCTGTGGCCGCGCACCGGGCACACCCCGGCTCCGGGGCGCCCGATGTCGCCGCGCAGCAGCAGCATGTTGACGACCTCGCGGATCGTCGGCACCGAGTGCTTGTGCTGGGTCAGTCCCATGGCCCAGCACACCACCGTGGCCCGGGAGGCGCGGATCATGTCGAAGGCCGCGTCGATCTCCTCGCGGCGAAGCCCGGTGGCCTCCAGCACCCGCCCGGGGCCGCCCGCGCGCACGGCGGCGGCGAACTCCTCGAAGCCGGCGGTGTGCTCCTCGACGAAGGCGCGGTCGACCACGGTGCCGGGGGCCGCGTCCTCGGCCTCCAGCAGCATCCGGTTCCACTCGCGGAACAGGGCCTGGTCGCCGCCGATGCGCACCTGCAGGAACAGGTCGGTCAGCGCGGTGCCGCCGCCGAGCAGGCCGCGCGCGGTCTGCGGGTTCCGGAACCGCTCCAGCCCGGCCTCGGGCAGCGGGTTGACCGTGATGATGCGGGCGCCGGCCTTCTTGGCCCGCTCCAGGGCGGACAGCATCCGCGGGTGGTTGGTGCCCGGGTTCTGCCCGGCGACGATGATCAGCTCGGCCTTGTACAGGTCCTCCAGGGACACGCTGCCCTTGCCGACGCCGATGGTCTCGGTCAGCGCCGACCCCGAGGACTCGTGGCACATGTTGGAGCAGTCGGGCAGGTTGTTGGTGCCCAGCCGGCGGGCGAAGAGCTGGTAGAGGAAGGCGGCCTCGTTGCCGGTGCGCCCGGAGGTGTAGAAGACGGCCTCGTCCGGCGAGGCCAGCGCGTTGATCTCCTCGGCGACGATGCCGAAGGCCCGCTCCCAGCTCACCGGCCGGTAGTGGCCGTCGCCGCCGGCGCCCGGCTCGCCCTCGTAGAGCACCGGCTCGGTCAGGCGGCCCTGCTGGCCCAGCCAGTACCCGCTGCGTCCGGCCAGTCCGGAGACCGGGTGGCGGGCGAAGAAGGCGGGCGTGACCCGTCGCAGCGTCGCCTCCTCGGCCACGGCCTTGGCGCCGTTCTCGCAGAACTCGGCGAGGTGCCGCTCGCCCGGCCCGGGCTCGGGCCAGGCGCAGCCGGGGCAGTCGAACCCGCCGGCCTGGTTGACCCGCAGCAGGGTCAGCGCGGTCCGCCTCACGCCCATCTGCTGCTGGGCGGCCCGCAGGCTCTTGGCGACGGCCTTCGCCCCGGCGGCCGCGTGCTGCGGGGCACCGACCTCGGGCGCGTCCTGTACGGGGTCGCCGGCGGGAGCCTTTCCGGCCATGGTCGTCCTCCTAGCGGTGCGGGCGGTGCGGTGCGTACCGCCGATCCTCCCGCAGCGCCCGCGGAAAGCGAAGCGGGCCGGGAACGGCCGCGGGACGGCGCGGGGAGCGGTCGGCCGTCGCGGTGGCGGCGGGCTGTCGGTGCGGCGGCCTAGGATCGGCTCGTGGCAGCTACAGCATCGAAGACGGCAACGACGGGCACCGACGCGGCGAGGGGGGGCCGGCCGCGCCTGCTGCTCCTGGACGGGCACTCCCTGGCCTACAGGGCGTTCTACGCCCTGCCGGTGGAGAACTTCAACACCTCCACCGGGCAGCCGACCAACGCCGTCTACGGCTTCGCCTCGATGCTGGCCAACACCCTGCGCGACGAGGCCCCCACCCACCTCGCCGTCGCCTTCGACGTCTCCCGCAAGACCTGGCGGTTCGAGGAGTTCCCCGAGTACAAGGCGAACCGCGCCAAGACCCCCGACGAGTTCCGCAGCCAGGTCGGGCTGATCGGCGAGCTGCTGGACGGCATGTCGGTGCCGAGGTTCGCGGTCGAGGGCTTCGAGGCGGACGACGTCATCGCCACCCTGGCCACCCGGGCCGCCGCCGAGGGCTACGAGGTCCTGATCGTCACCGGCGACCGCGACTGCCTGCAGCTGGTCACCGACGACGTCACGGTGCTGTACCCCACCAAGGGCGTCTCGGAGCTGACCCGCTTCACCCCGGCCAAGGTCGAGGAGAAGTACGGGCTGTCCCCGCAGCAGTACCCCGACCTCGCCGCGCTGCGCGGCGACCCCTCCGACAACCTTCCGGGCATCCCCGGGGTCGGGGAGAAGACCGCCACGAAGTGGATCAAGCAGTTCGGGTCCTTCGCCGAGCTGGTCGAGCGCGCCGACGAGGTCAAGGGCAAGGTCGGCGAGAAGCTGCGCGAGCACCTGGAGGCGGTCAAGCTGAACCGGCGGCTGACCGAGATGGTGCGCGACGTCGTACTGGACTGCACCCCGGGCGACCTGGCCCGCGCCCCCTACGACCGGGACGCGCTGGCCGCGGTCCTGGACGCCCTGGAGTTCCGCAACCCCAACTTCCGCGAGCGGCTGTACGCCGTCGACCCCGGCGCCGCCGAGGAGGAGGCCGCGGCCGGGGCCGCGGGCGTCGAGGTCGACGGCACCGTCCTCGGCACCGGGCAGCTGGCCGGCTGGCTGGCCGCGCACGGCGCCGGGCCGCTGGGCGTGGCCACCGTCGACACCTGGGCCCTGGGCAGCGGCAACGTCGCCGAGATCGCCCTGGCCGCGGCCGACGGCCCGGCCGCCCGGTTCGACCCGGCCGAGGCCGACGAGGCCGACTCGGCGGCGTTCGCCGCCTGGACCGCCGACGCGGACCGGCCCAAGGTCCTGCACGACGCAAAGCAGGTCATGAGGGTCTTCGCCGAGCACGGCTGGAGCGTCGCCGGCGTCACCCTGGACACCGCCCTCGCCGCCTACCTGGTCAAGCCCGGCCGCCGCTCCTTCGACCTGGAGGGGCTGTCCGTGGAGTACCTGGGCCGCGAGCTGACCCCGACCGCCGCCGACGGCCAGCTGGCCTTCGGGGTCGACGAGCAGGCCGAGGCCGAGGCCCTGATGGTCAAGGCCCGCACCGTCCTCGACCTGGGAGAGCACCTCGCCGCCCGCCTGGAGGCCGACGGCGCCCGCGAGCTCCTGCGGGACGTCGAACTGCCCGTCAGCGCCCTTCTTGCCCGCATGGAGCGGGCCGGCATCGCGGCCGACCGCGAGTGGCTGGACCGCCTGGAGCAGCAGTTCGCCGCCGCCGTCCAGCAGGCCGTCACCGAGGCGCACGCTTCCGTCGGGCACGAGTTCAACCTCGGCTCGCCCAAGCAGCTGCAGGAGGTGCTCTTCGGCGAACTGGGCCTGCCGCGGACGAAGAAGACCAAGACCGGCTTCACCACCGACGCCGACGCCCTGGCCTGGCTGGCCGGGCAGACCGAGCACGAACTGCCCGTGATCATGCTGCGCCACCGCGAGCAGGCCCGGCTGCGCAGCACCGTCGAGGGGCTGATCAAGACGATCGCCCCCGACGGCCGTATCCACACCACCTTCAACCAGCTGGTCACCGCCACCGGCCGGCTCTCCTCCACCGACCCCAACCTGCAGAACATCCCGGTGCGCACCGAGGAGGGCCGGGCCATCCGCCGGGCGTTCGTCGTCGGCGAGGGCTACGAGTCGCTGCTGACCGCCGACTACAGCCAGATCGAACTGCGCATCATGGCCCACCTCTCCGAGGACGAGGCGCTCATCGCCGCCTTCACCTCCGGCGAGGACCTGCACACCACCGTCGCCTCCCAGGTCTTCGAGGTCGAACCGACCGCCGTCGACCCCGAGATGCGCCGCAAGACCAAGGCCATGTCCTACGGACTGGCCTACGGGCTCTCCGCGTTCGGCCTCTCCCAGCAGTTGGGCATCACGCCCGAGGAGGCCCGCCGGCTGATGGAGAACTACTTCCTGCGCTTCGGCGGGGTGCGCGACTACCTGCACCGCGTCGTCGAGGACGCCCGCGTCACCGGCTACACCGAGACCGTCCTGGGCCGCCGCCGCTACCTGCCCGACCTCAACAGCGACAACCGGCAGCGCCGCGAGATGGCCGAGCGGATGGCGCTCAACGCCCCCATCCAGGGCTCCGCCGCCGACATCGTCAAGATCGCCATGCTGAGGGTCGACGACGCCCTGCGCACCGAGGGGCTGTCCTCCAGGATGCTGCTGCAGGTCCACGACGAAGTGGTCCTGGAGGTCGCCCCCGGCGAGCGGGAGGCCGTGGAGGAGCTGGTCCGGCGGGAGATGGGCGCGGCCTACCCGCTGCGCGCCCCGCTGGACGTCTCGGTCGGCGTCGGCCCCGACTGGGAGTCGGCGGCCCACTGACCGTCCGCCGCGCCGGCCGCCGGGGGCCCGTCCCGACGGCCGGCGCGGGCCCCCGGCGGCAGGGCCCGGCCCGCCCGCACCCGCGCCGCCCGCACCCGTGCCGCCCGCACCCGCGCCGCCCGCACCCGTGCCGCAGCGGCCAGGAGCAGCAGCCCCGCCGCCAGGCCCGCACCGGCCCCGAACATCGCCGTCGGCACGAAGTCCGTCGTCCTCGCGCCGTCGCCCAGCACGGCGGCGTAGCGCACGCACCGGTGCACCGCCCCGGCGGCCGCGCACCCCAGGACCAGCACCCGGGCCGCGGCACGGCCCCACGCCGTGGCGGGCGCGGCCCCCGGCGGCAGCGGCCCGTCCGGCGCCCGCCGCACCGCGCTCGCGCACCACGCCCCGAGCAGCGCCAGCGCCAGGGCCGACGACCCGTACTGCACCACCAGGTACGCGGGAACGCCCGCCACCACCGTGTCCAGCCCCGGCACCAGCCGCACGCCCCAGCGCCCCGGGTGCGTGAAGGAGTCCCACAGCACGTGCGAGGCCGCCCCCAGCACCGCCGAGAACCAGAACCACGCCGCGGCCGCCACGGGCGGCCGGCCGCGCAGGGGCCGGCCGTGCAGCACCGCGTACGCGCGCCCGGCCCACCGGCGCGACAGCAGCGCGGCCACCGGCCCGCGCAGGGCGAGCCACACCCCCACCAGCGCCGCCGCCACCAGCGGGTCCACCAGCACCGTGCCCCAGGGGGTGTGCGTCACCTGCCCGTGCACGAACAGCCCGCCCGCCGCCGAGGCGGCGAAGTACGGCACGTCCGGGGCGAACGACCCGGCGACCAGGGCCGAGGCCACCAGCGGCCCCCGTCCCGCGCCGTCGCGCCGCACCAGCGGCAGCACCGCCGCCGCATGACTCGCAGTGAAAGGCATCCTTCTCCCCGGCTCGTGCGTCTGATCATTGTGCGGGAACGCCCCGCGAGCCCCACGGTCCTGCGCACTCCTGCCACAGGCTTGTGACGAAGCGGTGGAGAGCCGCGTCGGGCCGGTGTTCCCGGGCATGGAGTTGGCGTACTGTCACCTGGACCCAGGGCCGGGCGACTCGGAGAAGGCAGCGGAGGGGAAACGACGAATGGCACCGCGGTTCGGACGACGGATGGGCAGGGGAGTCGCCGGCACGGCCATAGCGGCAGCGGCGATGGCGGCACTGACCGCCTCCCAGGCACCGGGCCTCGCCTCGGCCCAGCCCGCGAGCAGCACACCGGACCTGCCGCCGTCCGGCGCGCCCGACGGCGGCGGCGACTCCTCCTACTACACCGACCTGCCCCCGCTGACCGTCCCCGACAGCCCGGCCGCCGGCATCCCCGGATCGGTCAACAGCGGCGGCATACCCACCACGGTCCTGGCCGCCTACCAGCGCGCCGAGACCGCGATCGAGGGCAGCGTCCCCGAGTGCGGGCTCCCCTGGCAACTGCTCGCCGGCATCGGCCAGGTCGAGTCCAACCACGCCCGCGGCGGCAAGGTCGACGTCCACGGGACCACCCTCAGCCCGATCCGCGGCCCCCAGCTCAACGGCGAGGGATTCGCCGAGATCCGCGACACCGACGACGGCGAGTACGACGGCGACGCCACCCACGACCGGGCCGTCGGGCCCATGCAGTTCATCCCCTCCACGTGGGCGACCTGGGGCGCCGACGGCAACGGGGACGGCAGGCGCGACCCCAACAACGTCTTCGACGCGGCCCTCGCCGCCGGCCTGTACCTGTGCGCCGACGACCGCGACCTGGACGACGACGCCCAGCTGGACCGGGCCGTCCTCAGCTACAACCACAGCCGGGAGTACCTGCGCACCGTCAGGTCCTGGTACGAGTACTACCTCACCGGTTCGCACGAGACCCCCGACACCGCCGGGGACGGCTACGCGCCCGGGGACTGGGCGGCCCCCGCGGCCCCCGCAGTCCCGGCCCCCACGTCCGGCAGCAAGCCCGGGAAGGGGACGGGCGGTTCGGGCGAGGACTCCGGCCGCCCGGGCAAGGGCTCCGGCGGGAAGGGGAAGCCGGGCAGTCCCTCCGACCGGGAGACGCCCCCCGCCGAGGAGGACACCGCGACCCCCCGGCCCACCCCGTCCCCCTCCAAGAAGCCCGGCCGACCCACCCCCACGCCCACCGAGACCGGCGGCCAGACCCCCGCCCCCTCCCCGAGCTGCCCGGCGGAGACGCCGACCGCGACGCCGAGCGGGACGCCCACCGCGACGCCCACCGCGACGCCGAGCGGGACACCCACCATGCCTCCGGCCCCCACGCCGTCGGAGTCCACCACCCCCGCCCCCACCCCGCCCGGGGACGGGGAGGACGAGGACCCCTGCGCCGCACCGGCCCTCGGTGACGGGGCCGGCGAGGACGGGGGGACGGACGGCACGGACGCCGCGGACGGCGGAACCCCCGACGGCGGAACCCCCGACGGGACCGCCGGAGCGGCCGCCGACGACGCCGTCCTGCGCCGCGAGACCGCCTGACCGGCCGTCACCGGCCGCGTCCCGGCGCCCGGCCCGACGCCCGGCCCGGTGCCCGGACCGGACCGGCCCGGCCTGTACCGGCCCGGGGGCAGGGCCCCCGGGCCGGTGCGGGCCGGGCCTGCCCGCATCCGGTGCCCCGGTCCCTCCCACCCCGCCGTGCCGCCTCCCGGCGGCGGTGCGTCGCCCGCGCGGGTACGCCCCGCGCGGGCGCGCCGAGGCCGGTGGGGTCGGTGAGGCCGCGGGCAGCAGGAAGGACACGCCCGCGGCCCCGGTGTCAGCGGTGCCCGGCCGACCCGCGCGGGGAGACCCGGCGGGTCGGCTCGGCGCCGGCGGGGTCCTGCGGCCAGGGGTGCCTGGGGTAGCGGCCGCGCAGTTCGGCCCGCACCGCGCGGTAGCCGTCCCGCCAGAACGACGCCAGGTCCGCGGTGACCGCGGCCGGGCGTCCCGCGGGGGAGAGCAGGTGCACCAGCACCGGGACCCTCCCGCCGGCCAGCGACGGCCCGCGCTCCCACCCGAACAGCTCCTGCAACTTCACCGCCAGCACCGGCTGTTCGCCCGAGTAGTCGATCCGGATCCGCGATCCGCTCGGCACTCGGACGCGTTCCGGCGCCAGTTCGTCGAAGCGCCCCGCGTCGCCGGAGGCCCAGGGGAGCAGCCGGGCCAGCGCGGCACCCGCGTCGACCCGCTCCAAGTCGGACCGGCGCCGCGCCGCGGCCAGCTCCGGGCCCAGCCACTCGTCCGCCCGTTCCAGCAGCGCCGCCTCCGAGACGTCCGGCCACGGCTCGCCCAACTCGCGGTGGAGGAAGGCCGTCCGCTGCCGCACCCCCACCGCCTCCGCGGTCCAGCGCAGCAGTCCGGTGCCCTCGCGCCGCAGCCCCTCGGCCAGCGCGGCCCGCACGGCGGCGGGGTCGGGTGCGCGCAGCGGCCGCGAGGCCAGCTCCACCGCGCCCAGACGCTCCACGGCCCGGGCCACCACGTCGCCGTCCCCCCAGACGACCTCCTCGCCGGCGTCCAGCAGCGGTGCGGCGGCCCGGCGCGCGGTCCCCTCGTCGACCACCGCGGCCAGCCGCACCCGCGCCGACGCGGCGTGCGCGGGCCGGTCCGCGACCGCCACCGCCAGCCACGGCGCCCCGGCCAGGCGGGACCCCTCCGGCAGCTGCGCCGCCGTGCCCGACACCATCAGGTACGACCCGCCGCCGCGCGCACGCGCCACCCGCTCCGGGAACGCCAGCGCGGCGACCAGCCCGGCCACGCGGTCGTCGGACGCCCCGTCACCGGCCCCCGCCGGCGCGGAGCCCGCCCCCGCGGACCCGGTTTCGGCCCCCGCCCCGGCACCCGCGGTCGGCCCCGCGGCGGGCTCCGGGGCGGGCCCTGCGGCGGTGGGGCCGTCCACGTCCCGCAGCGCGCCGAGCAGCCGCCTCACCTCGGCGCGCCAGCGCGCCGCGTACCCCGCGTGCCGGCCGTCCCCGCCGCGGCGCACCGTGCGCCACACCTCGACCAGGTCCTCGCCGCCGGCCTCCCGCGGCGGCTCCTCCGACAGCAGCGCCACCACCTCGGCAGCCTGACGGGGGCCCACCAGCGCCGCGCCGTCCAGCAGTGCCCGGGCCAGCCGCGGGTGGAGCCCCAGGCGGGCCATCGCGGTGCCCCGCGCGGTCACCCGGCCGGCGGCGCCCGCACCGCCCCGTCCCCCCGCCCCTCCCGCACCGGGCGCGCCGACCGCGCCGACGGCCCGCAGTACCTCCCGGGCGGCGGCCAGCGCGCCCGCGGGCGGCGGGTCCAGCAGCGCCAGGCCGGCCCCGTCCGGGGCGCCCCAGCAGGCCGCCTGCAGGGCGAAGGAGGACAGGTCGGCCACCGCGATCTCCGGCGAGGGCCACCGGGGCGCCGACGCGTCCTCCGCCTGCGACCAGCACCGGTAGACCACGCCCGGCGCCTCGCGCCCGGCCCGGCCCGCGCGCTGGCGAGCCGCCGCCCGCGAGACCCGCACGGTCACCAGTGAGCCCAGGCCGCGGCCGTGGTCGGTCCGCGGTTCGCGCGCCAGCCCCGAGTCCACGACCACCCGCACCCCGGGCACCGTCAGGCTCGACTCGGCGACCGACGTCGCCAGCACCACCCGGCGCCGGCCGCCCGGGGCGGACCCCCGCAGCACCTCGTCCTGGACGGACGCGGGGGCCTGCCCGTGCACCTGGAGCACCTCGGCGTCCGTCCCGGCGAGCTGCCCGGCCACCGCCGCGATCTCGCCCACCCCGGGCAGGAAGCACAGCACGTCGCCGTCCCGCTCGCCCAGGGCCCGCCGGACCACCGAGGCGACGTGCCGGACCAGCGCCGGGTCGACCCTCGTCCCGTGGGCGGGGCGCACCGGCCGCGCGGGCGGCGCCCACACCACCTCCACCGGGTGCGAGACGCCCTGCGCCTCGACCACGGGCGCCGGCCCCTCCGCGCCCCCCACCAGCCGCGCCCACGCGGCGGTGTCGGTGGTCGCCGAGGCGGCCACCAGCCGCAGTTCCGGGCGCAGTGCGGCCCGCACGTCCAGCAGGAACGCCATCGCGGTGTCGGCGTCCAGGTGCCGCTCGTGGCACTCGTCGAGCACGACCGTGCCCACCCCGGCCAGTTCCTGGTCGCGCTGCAGACGCTGCAGCAGCACGCCGGTGGTCACCACCTCCACCACCGTCTCCCGGCCCACCCGCCGCTCGCCGCGCACGGTGAAGCCGACCCGCTGCCCCACGTCCTCGCCGAGCAGCCAGGCCATCCGCCGGGCCGCGGCCCGGGCGGCGATCCGCCGCGGTTCGGCCACCACCACCCGGCCGGGCGTGCCGGGCGGGGCCCCCGCCCCGCCGCCGGGGGAGGGCAGCAGACCGGCCAGGGCCAGCGGCACCAGGGTGGTCTTGCCGGTCCCCGGCGGCGCCGCGAGCACCGCGGTGCCGCGCTGCTCCAGCGCGTCGAGGAGCGCGGGCACGCAGGAGCGGACGGGCAGCAGGTCGAGGGCGCGGGTGCGGATCACCCGCCCAGTCTCCCAGCGGCGGGAGTCCCGCCGGCGGCGCACCGTGCCCCGCCCGGGCGTGCCGGGGTCAGTCCCGCAGGCAGACGAAGACCGCAGTGCCGGGGATCAGGCGGCCGCGCAGGGGGCTCCAGCCGCCCCACTCCTGGCGGTTCCACGCCGGCCACTCCGGCTCCACCAGGTCCACCAGGCGGAAGCCGGCGGCGGCGATCTCGCGCACCCGGTCGCCGAGGGTGCGGTGGTGCTCCACGTACTCGGTCCGGCCCGAGGGGCCCTGCTCCACGTACGGGGTGCGGTCGAAGTAGGAGGAGACGGCGGTCAGCCCCTCGGGCCCCGGCTCGTCGGGGAAGGCCCAGCGGATCGGGTGCGTCACCGAGAACACCCAGCGCCCGCCCGGCCGCAGCACCCGGTGGACCTCGCGCATCACCCCGGCGGCGTCGGCGACGAACGGCAGGGCGCCGTAGGCGGAGCACGCCAGGTCGAACGAGCCGTCGCGGAACGGCAGCGCCCCGGCGTCGGCCTGCACGACCGGGACGGGCGCGGGGGCGTCCCCGCCCGTCCCGCCCGCCCGCGCGGCGAGCCGGGCGTCGATGCGGAGCGAGTGCTGCAGCTGGCGGTGGGAGATGTCCAGCGCCACCGGGCGCGCCCCGCGGCCGGCGAGCCAGCGGGAGCACTGCGCCGCGCCGGCCCCGATCTCCAGCACCGACAGGCCCTTCAGCCGGTCCGCGGGCCCCAGCAGCCCGGCGGTCTCCTCGTCGAGGCCCTCGGGGCCCCACACGAACCGGTCGTCGCCGAGGAAAGCGCCGTGCTCGTCCTGGTACTCGTCGGCGTTGCGGTCCCACCAGGAGCGGTTGGCCCGGCTGCTCTCCGCCCCGCCGGCCTCGCGCCGCACGGCCTGCGCCTCGTCCGGGTCCGCCTGCTGTGCGTCCGCCGGCGGCCCGTCCGCGGGCCGGGGGGACCCCGGGTGTTGATTCATCGTGAGCGCCGCGTACCCTTACGTATCGACCTGTGGCTGCGGGGTGCGTCTTGCCTCGCCGCAGCATGGAACAACCAGTGTGCCGGGTGTGGGGCTTTTGCCCTGAGCGTGCTCTTCGCGCATTGACCGTGCCCGGCTGCCCCCGTATGCTACAAGTTGCGCTGCGGGCCTGCGCACCTCGGACGGAGCAGGCTGCGCTCGCATCTGTTGCAGGATGCAGGACCCCCGGTTTTCCGGGCGGGCTCACTCTCCAGCAGAGCGATACGGGCTCCTGGCGCTGCAGTACCTACGACTCACTGTCCGTACCGGAGCCCTTTTCCTAATGACGAGCAGCACCGAGGCCCCTCGTACCACCAAGCAGGTGGCGGTCAACGACATCGGTAACGAGGAAGCCTTCCTCGCCGCGATCGACGAGACGATCAAGTACTTCAACGACGGCGACATCGTCGACGGCGTCATCGTGAAGGTCGACCGGGACGAGGTCCTGCTCGACATCGGTTACAAGACCGAGGGTGTCATCCCCTCGCGCGAGCTTTCCATCAAGCACGACGTCGACCCCAACGAGGTCGTCGCCGTGGGCGATGAGATCGAGGCCCTCGTCCTCCAGAAGGAGGACAAGGAGGGTCGTCTGATCCTGTCCAAGAAGCGCGCCCAGTACGAGCGCGCCTGGGGCACGATCGAGAAGATCAAGGAAGAGGACGGCATCGTCACCGGTACCGTCATCGAGGTCGTCAAGGGTGGTCTCATCCTCGACATCGGCCTCCGCGGCTTCCTCCCCGCCTCCCTCGTGGAGATGCGTCGCGTCCGCGACCTCCAGCCCTACGTGGGCAAGGAGCTCGAGGCCAAGATCATCGAGCTGGACAAGAACCGCAACAACGTGGTCCTGTCCCGCCGTGCCTGGCTGGAGCAGACCCAGAGCGAGGTCCGCCAGACCTTCCTCACCACCCTGCAGAAGGGCCAGGTGCGCTCCGGCGTCGTCTCCTCCATCGTCAACTTCGGTGCGTTCGTGGACCTCGGCGGCGTCGACGGTCTGGTGCACGTCTCGGAGCTGTCCTGGAAGCACATCGACCACCCCTCCGAGGTCGTCGAGGTCGGCCAGGAGGTCACGGTCGAGGTCCTGGACGTCGACATGGACCGCGAGCGCGTCTCCCTGTCGCTCAAGGCGACCCAGGAAGACCCGTGGCAGCAGTTCGCCCGGACCCACCAGATCGGCCAGGTCGTCCCCGGCAAGGTCACCAAGCTGGTTCCGTTCGGTGCGTTCGTCCGCGTCGACGAGGGCATCGAGGGCCTGGTCCACATCTCCGAGCTGGCCGAGCGCCACGTGGAGATCCCGGAGCAGGTCGTCCAGGTCAACGACGAGATCTTCGTCAAGGTCATCGACATCGACCTCGAGCGCCGTCGCATCAGCCTCTCGCTGAAGCAGGCCAACGAGGCCTTCGGTGCCGACCCGACGGCGGTCGAGTTCGACCCGACCCTGTACGGCATGGCCGCGTCCTACGACGACCAGGGCAACTACATCTACCCCGAGGGCTTCGACCCGGAGGCCAACGACTGGCTGCCCGGCTACGAGAAGCAGCGCGAGGAGTGGGAGGCCCAGTACGCCGAGGCCCACGCCCGCTTCGAGCAGCACCAGGCGCAGGTCATCAAGGCCCGCGAGGCCGACGAGCAGGCCGGCGACGAGGCTGCTGCGGCTCCGCAGGGCGGCGGCGCCGCCGGCGGCGGCTCGTACTCCTCGGACTCGGGCGACACCTCCGGTGCCCTGGCCTCCGACGAGGCCCTGGCCGCGCTCCGCGAGAAGCTGGCCGGCGGCCAGAGCTGAATCCCGCGAGGCGCAGCATCCGCGAGGCTGAACCCGGCTGAGCGGCGCTGAACCGCACGAGGCCCCACCCAGTACGCCGGGTGGGGCCTCGTCGTGTCCAAAGCACCGCACCGCGACCCGCCCGGTCCGCCCTCCCGCAGGCCGCCGACCGGCGGGAATGCGAACGCCCTTCCGGGAGTTCACCCTCTCGGACCGGCGGACCGCCGGCCCGTAGGGCCCCGGGGCCCAGGGGAGGAAGGGAGCACGGTGCAGGATCCGCAGGAGTTGTACACGATCGAACCGGGGGCCGACGAGGCCGTGGCGCAGGCCGCCGGGGAAACCGGGCCGGTGCTGCTCCACCACCTGGAGGGGTTCATCGACGCCGGCGACACCGGCGCCCAGGTGGTCCGCAGGCTCCTGGACGGCCGGCCGCACCGGCTCCTCGCCCGTTTCGACACCGACCGGCTCGTCGACTACCGGGCCCGCCGCCCCCTGATGACGTTCGACCGTGACCGCTGGTCCTCCTACGCGGCCCCGCAGACCACCCTGCACCTGGTCGACGACGCAGCCGGCACCGCGTTCCTGCTGCTGTCCGGCCTCGAACCGGACACGGAGTGGGAACGCTTCACGGCGGCGGTGCAGCAGCTCGTCCGGCGCTTCGGCGTGCGGATCGCGGTCAACTTCCACGGCATCCCGATGGGGGTGCCCCACACCCGGCCCGTCGGGCTCACCCCGCACGGCAACCGCATCGACCTCGTCCCCGGTCACCGCGACTGGTTCGACGAGGCCCAGGTGCCCGGCAGCGCCGACGCCCTGATCGAGCTGCGCCTGACCGAGGCCGGCCACGACGTGCTGGGCGTCGCCGCCCACGTCCCCCACTACCTGGCCCGCTCGGTCTACCCGCCGAGCGCCCTCGCGGTCGTCGAGACGGTCACCGCCGCGACCGGGCTGGTCCTGCCCGACGTGGCAGCCGCCCTGCGCGCCGAGGCGCACCGGGTGCACGAGGAGATCGACCGGCAGATGGCCGACGGCGACCGGGAGCTCCTGCAGGTCGTCAGGGGCCTGGAGAGCCAGTACGACGCCGTGGCGGGGGCGGGCGGCCGCGAGAACCTCCTCGCCGAGCCGGCGGACCTGCCCTCCGCCGAGGAGCTCGGCGACGAGTTCGAGCGCTACCTCGCCGAGCAGGACCTCGACGGCGGATCGTGACCCGGCCCGCCGGGGCCGCCGGGCCGACCGGGGCCCGGCTGCCCGCGGGCCCGACAGCGCGCCCGGGCACGGCACCTCGTAGTCTGTCCGGCATGCTGAAGATCGGACTCACGGGCGGAATCGGCGCCGGCAAGAGCGAGGTCTCGCGCCTCCTCGCCTCCTACGGGGCGGTGGTCGTCGATGCGGACCGCATCGCCCGGGAGGTCGTCGAGCCGGGCACGGAGGGCCTGGCCGCGGTCGTCGCCGAGTTCGGCGAGGGGATCCTCACCCCGGAGGGGACCCTGGACCGGCCCCGCCTCGGCGCGGTCGTCTTCAACGACCCCGAGCGCCTGCGGGCGCTCAACGCGATCGTCCACCCCCTGGTCGGCCGCCGTTCCGCCGAGCTGGAGGCGGCGGCCGGTCCCGGGGACGTCGTGGTGCACGACGTCCCGCTGCTCACCGAGAACGGCCTCGCGCCGCTGTACGACCTCGTCGTGGTCGTCGACGCCTCCCCCGGGACCCGGCTGGACCGGCTGGTGCGGCTGCGCGGCATGACCGAGGAGGAGGCCCGCGCCCGCATGGCCAACCAGGCCACCCGCGAGCAGCGCCTGGCCGTCGCCGACGTCGTCATCGACAACGACGGCCCCCTCGAAGCGCTCGAACCCCGGGTCCGCGCCGTCTGGGACGACCTGCGCAGGCGCGCCCGGGCCGGCGGCGCGGCAGAGTAGCGGAAGCCGGAGGACCCACCCCCGCCCGGGTGATCGGCGCCCACCGCGACGAGCAGGTCGCGGCCTTCGCGCCGCACGTCCTGACCCGGCAGGAGGCCCGGCGCGCCGGCCCCGCCGGGCGGCGGCGGATGCGGCGCCGGGCGAAGCCGCCCCTGCCGCACCGGCGCCGCCGGTCCGCGGCCGCGGGCTACCGGCGTCGTCGTCGCGGCGGGGTGCCGTGGACCGGTTCGTAGGGCGGCACGTCCCGGCCGGGCTGGTAGTGGGCGCCCTGACGGATGCGACAGCCGACCACGAACAGGTCCACCAGGGCGATCAGCGCCAGCGCCGCGCAGGTCACCGCCCAGGCGGTGTTCCCGATCAGGGCGAAGGCCACCGCGCCCCCGGCGGTCCACAGCAGTCCCCAGACCGCCAGCACCCGCCGCATCCGCAGCGGACTGCGGGCGTGTATCGGCTCGTCCCCGGAACGAAGCATGGCAACGCACCTCCGTCCCGCGCCTACCCCCGCCCCGGGGGCCAACCCTTCCGGGAGCCGGCGGACGCGATCGAGGAGACCCTCGACGAGACGGCGGCGCCGTTCGTGCGAGGACCGCGGCAGGGCCGCGGGCCGGCCTAGCGGGCCGGGCGGCGGCCCCTGCGGCGGCCGAGCGTGGCGCCGAGCAGCACCAGGCTCAGGAGGAAGACGGCGATCCCGATGAACAGCAGGTAGAGCATGCCCTTGAGCGTGACGCCCAGGACGCCCAGGACGAGGGCGACCAGGAGGAGGAAGAGGAAGAGGGCCATGTCCGGGCTCCTCGCTGACGAAAATGGGGGGCGGGGCGGGGGCGGGAGTCACCGCCGGGCCAGGCGCCGCTCTCCGCCGGCTCCCGGCCGATGGGTCATGTTGTAGTGCTGGAAGACCGCGGGCTCCTCCTCGGCCGGCAGTTCGCCGTCGACGTCGATGGACGGGGCGCTCTTGACCGCCTTCCTGCTGTGGGCGACCTTCAGGCTGCCCGGGCCCACGACCGCCCCGTCCAGGGGGGCGAAGACCAGGCGGTGGCGGCCGAGCAGCCCGACCCGCACGGTGACGAACACCGGGCGGTCGGTGGCGGTGTCGACGTACACCGCCTCCAGCGTGCCGATCCTGTCCCCGGCGGGGTCCACCACGTCGTGCCCGCGCCAGTCGCGGACGTCCTCGGCCTCGATCATGGCCACCTCTCGGTCTCGTGCGGGTCCGTGCGGAAACAGCTGTCGTTACGTATCCCCCCGAAAAAGACTTAATACCCCGCAGGGGAGCGAAACGCCCGCGGGCCCGCCGCTGCGCCGCGGAGATGCTTCCGCCGGGCGCGGGAAGGCCGGGAGAATGCCCCCGCGGGGCCGGAGGCAGGGAGGAGCCGCATGAGGACCGAACGGGGAAGGACGGGCGACGAGGGCAGCTGGGAGATCCGGCAGGGGCTTCCCGATCCCCGCCTGCGTGGCCGCGTGCTCGGGTACCGCGGGCACCGGATGGACCTGGGAGGGCCCCGGCGGCGGCTCGAGGTGCCGGTGAGCGCGGTGACGCTGGTGGTGGAGTTCGAGAGCACCGTGCTGCTCACCGACGCGGCGGAGCCGGGCCGGAGCGCGACCCTGTCCTCCCTGGTCAGCGGAGTGCACCGGACCGCCACCGTCGGCGAGTACGCCGGGCGGCTGCACGGCGTCACGGTCTCCCTCACCCCCGCCGGGGCCTACGAGATGCTGGGCCCGGTGGTGGGGGACCTGGGCAACCAGTGGGCGGACCCGGCCGACGTCCTCGGAACGGACGGACGGGACCTGGCCGCCAGGCTGACGGACGCACCGGACTGGCCGTCCCGCTACCGCATCCTGGACCGCTTCTTCGTCTCCCGGCTCCTGGAGGGGACGCCGTGGAGGCCGGAGGTCGCCTTCGCGTGGAGGGAGCTGCACCGCACCGGAGGGACGGTGCCGATCCGCAGGCTCGCCGGGACGACCGGGTACAGCCTCCGCCGGCTGGAGACCCTGTTCCGCCGGCAGGTGGGACTGACCCCGAAGCAGGCGGCCCAGGTGCTGCGGCTGAGGCGGGTCCTCCAGATGTACGAGAGGGAGCCGGGGCTGGGCGGCGCCGAGATCGCGGCGCGCTGCGGGTTCTTCGACCAGGCGCACCTGGACCACACCTTCCGGGCGATGGTGGGGTGCTCGCCGCGCCGCTTCTTCGCCCACCGCTCGGCGGGCGGCCCCACGGAGCCGGTCGACAGGCTGGCCGGGACCGTCACCAGCGCGCTGCTGCCAACCGGGACGGCCGGGGCTCTGTGACCCGGGGCGCGGCGGCCCGGGTGCGGTGACCGGGGCTCTGTGACCCGGGGTGCCGCGGTCCGGGGCGCCGTCACACTGCGTGGCCGGCCGGACATGGGAGTTCGCTTTTTTACAAGTCCGGCGGAACGCCGCCGGTGGAAGCTTGTTCCAGGCCCTGCGCCACGGGGGGACGCAGGGCCGCCACCGTCACCGGGCCGCTGCTCCCGGCCCGGCCCCGGGGAGGGGCCGGGCCGGGAGCCGTCCGTCCGTCAGGGCAGGTCGACGAAGGGCGCCAGGAAGGCGCGGGCGCCGGGGGCGTCCAGGCGGTAGACCACGTTCGTGGCGTAGCACGGCGAGTCGCCGGTGATCGTCGTCGCGACCAGCACCCGCTTCCCGTCGAGCTCGGCGAAGTTGGGGCCGCCGGAGTCGCCGTAGCAGGCGCCGCCGTTGCCCTGGGGCTCGGTCATGGCGAGCCGTATCCAGGCGTCGTTGAGCGCGTTGAAGCTCACCGGGGCCTTCATCCGGACACCGCCGCCGGGGTGGGTGTGGCCCCCGGGGCCGCGGCGGGCCTCCTGGGTGCCGTAGCCGGCCACGGTGAAGTCGGTGCCGTCCAGGCCCTGCGGCCCGAGCGCGCCGAGCTGCCCGGCCCCGGGGAGGACGGCCGGTGTGAAGCTCCAGCGCTCCCGCATGTCCTGCGCCGGGACCTCGACCACCGAGATGTCGCGGGTGTCGGAGGCCGGCCCGGGGTATTCGGGGTGGCTGTGGGCGGTGCCCTCGACGGCCACCGCGGCCGCGACGGCCGCCGGGTCGCCCGGGTGCGCGGCCGCCGCCTCGTCCAGGGCGGACTGGACGTCCTGCTCCAGCGAGACGAAGAACCGCACGTTCTCCGGCCAGTCGGTGGTGCAGTGCGCGGCGGTCAGGAAGGTGTCCGCGTCGATCATGGTGCCCGAGCAGACCCAGTCGACCCGGTCCGGGGTCCGCGGGTCCGCGTCGTTGTCCCAGGTCGCCACCAGGGCGCCGACCTCGGTGCGCTCGGGCGCGGGGGTGGCGTTGTAGGAGCCGATGGCAGCGGCGGGCAGGGCCGCTGCCAGGGCCAGGGCGGTCGTGGTCGCCGCGAGGACGGACGCCCGGACCGTGACCGAGCGCGGATGGGTGGCCTTCACTGTGGTGGTGCCCCTTTCCTCATCGGCCGCCCGTTCGGCGGCGCGCAGGGCATTCAACCCCCTCGCGGTGCCCCGGCGACAGGGGTGCGCACGACCCGGCTCCGACTCGCTCGACGCCCCGGGGCGCCCGCCGACCGGTTCAACGCCCCGCGGGGCGTGGGGCTAGCGTGTCCGCGTGACGACATCGACCAACGAGCCCGCGGGCACCGCCGCTTCTCCCGGACGCTTCGGGAAGGAGGCCACCACCGAGGCCGACCCGAGCCGCGTGGGCCGGGTGCGCACGGCGTACGCGCCCGACCCGGACGGCGACCCGGACCCCGGCGAGATCGTCTGGACCTGGGTGCCCTACGAGGAGAACGACGGGCGCGGCAAGGACCGGCCGGTGCTGGTGGTGGGCCACGAGGAGGCCGGCACGCTGCTGGCGGTGCAGCTGTCCAGCAGGCGGCACGACGGCGACCACGAGTGGCTGCCGCTCGGCTCGGGCCCGTGGGACCGCTCCGGGCGGGACTCGTGGGTCGACCTGGACCGGGTCCTGCGGGTGCACCCGGGCGGCATGCGGCGCGAGGCGTGCGCCCTGGACCGCGCCCGGTACAACCGGGTGGTGCACAGCCTGCAGCTGCGCCACGGCTGGCGCTGACCGCCCGGCGTGCCCGGACGGCCCGGACGCCGGCGCCCGCCCGGCCCCGGGGCGCCCGCCCGGCCCCGGGGCGCCCACCCGGTCGTGGCACGGTTGCCCGGCCGGGCCGGAGCACCGAGAGTGGCGGTGACAGCCGCTCGTTCTCGGGAAGGGGCGCCATGGGACGCACCGACGGGAGCGCCTCCAGCGGCCTGGCCCTGGAGGTCTTCGACCCCGCGCCGGTCGCGGTGGCGGCCGTCCTGGGCCCCCTGCACCTCCTGGCGTACACCAACGCCGACTACCGCAAGGTGTTCGGGGCCCGTCCGCTGGGGGTGCCGCTGCGGGAGGCGTTCTCCGACCTGGAGACGCGCGAGTACTTCTCCCTCTTCGACCGGGTCTTCGCCGAGCGGGAGGGGGTGCGCGTGGAGGAGGCCCCCGTGGTCCTCGCGCGCGCCGACGGGACGTCCGAAAGGCACTTCTTCACCTTCAGCCTGTCCCCGCTGACCACCCGCACGGGGGAAGACGGGGTGCTGGTCGTGGCGGTCGAGACCACCCGGCAGACGGCTGCGGCGGAGCGCATCCGCGTCCTGTCCGAGGAGCGGCGCAGGGCCCTGCAGCGCTACCGCAGCCTGGTGACGGCCGGGGCCCAGGTCGTGTGGGTCAGCGACGCCGACGGGCGGTTCGTCGAACCCAGCCCGGGCTGGCAGCGCGTGACCGGCCAGACCTGGGAGGAGTACCGCGGCGACGGGTGGACGGAGGCCATCCACCCCCAGGACCGAGAAGCGGCCCGCCGGGCGCAGGCCGAGGCGCTGGAGCGGCTCCCCGACGTGTTCCGGTGGACCTACCGCCTGCGCACCGCGGACGGCGGCTACCGGCACTTCGCGGTGCGGGCGGTGCCGATCCGCGAGAACGGCGCCGTGGCCGAGTGGGTGGGCACCTGCACCGACGTCGAGGAGCAGTGGCGGCGCGACCGCCGCGAGGAGATCCTCGCCCGCGCCGCGGCGGCCGTGACCGAGACCATGCGGGTCCAGGACGCCTTCGCGGCGCTGGGCCGCGTGATCGTCCCGGACCTCGCCGACGAGTGCGCCGTCTACCTGGCCCTCGAGCCGGGCGACCCGCCCCCGGACCGGCCGGTCCTCGTCGAACGGGTCGCCGCCGTCGCCCGGGACGGCCTGCCGCCCGAACTGCCGCCCCGCCGCACGGAACGGTTCCCCCCGGACAGCGCGCCGGCCCGTGCGGTCCGGGAGCGCCGCCCGGTCCGCGCCGCCTTCCCGCCGGGGGCGGTGCCGCCCGGCACCGCCCCCCGGGGCAGCGTGCCGTGGCTGACCGCCGCGTCCGCGCACGGCATGGCGCTGCTGCCGGTCGTGGTCGACGGGGTGGTGACGGCGCTGGTGAGCACGGCGGTGTGCGGGGACCGCGACCCGCTGGGCGAGGAGGACGTCGAGCTGATGCTGGCCGTCCTGGAACGGGCGCACGGCGCCGTGAGCGGGGCCCTGCGCCTCCAGCGCGCCCAACGGGTGGCCCTGGCCCTGCAGCGGAGCCTGCTCACCGAACCGCCCCGGGTGCCGGGGGTCGAGATCGCCGCCCGCTACCTGCCCAGCCCGGCGGCGGCGGAGGTCGGGGGCGACTGGTACGACTCCTTCGTCCTGCCCTGCGGCGACCCCGTCCTGATCATCGGGGACGTGACCGGCCACGACGTGGAGGCGGCCGTCACCATGGGCAGGCTGCGCAACATGCTCCGGGCGCTCGCGGTCGACCGCAGGGAGGAGCTGCCCGGGGAGGTCCTGCGCCGGCTGGACCTCGCCCTCCGGGCCATGGCCCCCGGGGAGACCACCGCCACCTGCACCCTCGCCCGCGTCGAGCGGTCCCCGGACGGCGGGAGGCGGCTGGTCCACTCCGCGGCGGGCCACCCGCCGCCGCTGCTGGTCACAGGGGACGGGAACGCCCGCCTGCTCGCCGCGGCCCACGGCCCCCTCCTGGGAGTGCTCCCCGACGTGCCGCGCGGCAGTTCGGTGGACCCGCTGCCGCCGGGGAGCACCCTGCTGCTCTACACCGACGGCCTCGTCGAACGCCCGGGGGAGGACATCGACGAGGGCCTGGCCCGGCTGCTCCGGCACGCGGCCGGCCTGGCCCGCGAACCGGTGGAGGCGTTCTGCGACGAGCTGCTGGCCGCCGCGGACCCCACCGGCCACGACGACATCGCCGTGATCGCCCTGCGCCTGCCGGAGGGCCCCCGCACCGCCGGGGATCCCGCAGTGCCGGACCGGGGTGGGCCGCGGCCCGGGCCCTCGGGTAGCGTCGGATCATGAGCCATCCGCATCCTGAACTCGGTCCGCCACCCAGACTGCCAGCCGAAGGGCTGAGGATCGTCGCCCTTGGCGGCCTGGGCGAGATCGGCCGCAACATGACCGTCTTCGAGCACGCGGGGAAGCTGCTGGTCGTCGACTGCGGTGTGCTGTTCCCCGAGGAGCACCAGCCCGGGGTGGACGTCATCCTCCCCGACTTCACCTGGATCCGCGACCGCCTGGACGACATCGTGGCCGTGGTGCTGACCCACGGCCACGAGGACCACATCGGCGGCGTCCCCTACCTGCTGCGCGAGCGGGCCGACATCCCGCTGGTGGGGTCGAAGCTGACCCTGGCCTTCATCGAGGGCAAGCTGAAGGAGCACCGCATCCGGCCGAACACGGTGCGGGTCAAGGAGGGCGACCGGCGCAGGTTCGGGCCCTTCGACTGCGAGTTCGTCGCGGTCAACCACTCCATCCCGGACAGCCTCGCCGTCGCCCTGCGCACCCGCGCGGGTACGGTGCTGCACACCGGCGACTTCAAGATGGACCAGTTCCCCCTGGACGACCGGATCACCGACCTGCGGGCGTTCGCCCGGCTCGGCGAGGAGGGGGTGGACCTGTTCCTCACCGACTCCACCAACGCCGAGGTCCCCGGCTTCACCACCTCCGAGCGGGACCTGGTGCCCGCCATCGAGCAGGTCTTCCGCACCGCGCCCCGCCGGGTGATCGTCTCCAGCTTCGCCAGCCACGTGCACCGCATCCAGCAGGTCCTGGACGCCGCCCACGCCCACGGCCGCAAGGTCGCCTTCGTCGGCCGGTCGATGGTGCGCAACATGGGCATCGCCCGCGACCTGGGCTACCTGAAGGTGCCGGCGGGCCTGGTCGTCGACCTCAAGGCGCTGGAGGGCCTTCCCGACAACGAGGTGGCCCTGGTGTGCACCGGGTCGCAGGGCGAGCCGATGGCGGCCCTGTCGCGGATGGCCAACCGGGACCACCAGATCCGCATCGGCCAGGGCGACACCGTCCTGCTCGCCAGCTCCCTCATCCCCGGCAACGAGAGCGCGATCTACCGGGTGATCAACGGGCTGAGCCGGTGGGGCGCCAACGTGGTGCACAAGGGCAACGCCAAGGTCCACGTCTCCGGCCACGCCAGCGCCGGCGAGCTCGTGTACTGCTACAACATCGTGCGGCCCAAGCACGTCATGCCCGTGCACGGCGAGTGGCGTCACCTGCAGGCCAACGGCGAGCTCGCGATCCGCACCGGCGTCGACCCCTCCAGGGTGCTCGTCGCCGAGGACGGCGTGGTCGTCGACCTCGTCGACGGGCGGGCGTCGATCACCGGCAAGGTGCCGGCCGGCTACGTCTACGTCGACGGCATGACGGTCGGCGGGGCCACCGAGGCGTCGCTGAAGGACCGCCGCGCCCTGGCCGAGGAGGGCGTGCTCACCGTCGTGGCCATCGTCGACGCCGACACCGGCGCGCTGGCCGAGCCGCCGGACTTCCTGGCCCGCGGGTTCGTCCACGACGAGAACACCTTCGCCTCCGTGGTCCCGGTCATCGAGAAGACCCTGGCCAAGGCGGCCGAGGAGGGCGTGGGGGAGGCCCCCCGGCTCGAGCAGCTCATCGCCCGGGCCGTGGCCTCCTGGGCCTGGCGCGCCCAGCGCCGCAAGCCGCTGATCATCCCCGTCGTGATCGACGCCTGACGGACGGCGCCGGCCCCCGCCCCGGCCCGCCCCGGCACCGGCCCGGCCCCGCACCCGCGGGGACCGGCCCCGGATGTCGGTGCCGGCCCGTACGGTGGTGGCATGAGGCCGGTTTCCGACATCGAACGCAAGGTGGCGCCCTTCGAGGTCGTCAGTCCCTACAGCCCCAGCGGCGACCAGCCGGCGGCCATCGCCGAGCTGGAGCGCCGGATCAACGGGGGCGAGAAGGACGTCGTCCTGCTGGGCGCCACCGGCACGGGCAAGTCGGCGACCACCGCCTGGATGATCGAGCGCCTCCAGCGCCCGACCCTGGTCATGGCGCCCAACAAGACGCTCGCCGCGCAGCTGGCCAACGAGTTCCGCGAGCTGCTGCCGAACAACGCGGTCGAGTACTTCGTCTCGTACTACGACTACTACCAGCCCGAGGCGTACGTCCCGCAGACGGACACCTACATCGAGAAGGACTCCTCGATCAACGAGGAGGTCGAGCGGCTGCGCCACTCGGCCACCAACTCCCTGCTGACCCGCCGGGACGTCGTCGTGGTCGCCTCCGTCTCCTGCATCTACGGCCTGGGCACGCCCCAGGAGTACGTCGACCGCATGGTGCCGCTGCGCGTCGGCGACGAGATCGACCGGGACGCCCTGCTGCGCCGCTTCGTCGACATCCAGTACCAGCGCAACGACCTGGCCTTCACCCGCGGCACCTTCCGGGTGCGCGGCGACACGATCGAGATCTTCCCCGTCTACGAGGAACTCGCCGTCCGCATCGAGATGTTCGGCGACGAGATCGAGGCGCTGTCCACCCTCCACCCGCTCACCGGCGAGGTGATCACCGACGACCGGGAGCTGTACGTCTTCCCCGCCACCCACTACGTGGCCGGTCCCGAGCGGATGGCGCGCGCCGTCGCCGGGATCGAGGAGGAGCTGGCGCAGACCCTGGAGCGGATGGAGAAGCAGGGCAAGCTGCTGGAGGCCCAGCGGCTGCGCATGCGCACCACCTACGACCTGGAGATGATGCAGCAGATCGGCACCTGCTCGGGCATCGAGAACTACTCCCGGCACATCGACGGCCGAGAGCCCGGCTCCGCGCCCAACACGCTGCTGGACTACTTCCCCGACGACTTCCTCCTCGTCATCGACGAGTCGCACGTCACCGTGCCGCAGATCGGCGCCATGTACGAGGGCGACGCCTCCCGCAAGCGCACCCTGATCGACCACGGGTTCCGGCTGCCGTCCGCCCTGGACAACCGGCCGCTGAAGTGGGAGGAGTTCACGGAGCGGATCGGCCAGACCGTCTACCTGTCGGCCACCCCCGGCCCGTACGAGCTCTCCCGCTCCGACGGCTACGTCGAGCAGATCATCCGCCCCACCGGCCTGATCGACCCCGAGGTGGTCGTCAAGCCCACAGAGGGCCAGATCGACGACCTGGTGCACGAGGTGCGGCTGCGGGCCGAGCGGGACGAGCGCGTCCTGGTCACCACCCTCACCAAGAAGATGGCCGAGGACCTGACCGATTACATGCTGGAGCTGGACATCCGGGTCCGCTACCTGCACAGCGACATCGACACCCTGCGCCGGGTGGAGCTGCTGCGCGAGCTGCGGGCCGGCGAGTACGACGTGCTGGTCGGCATCAACCTGCTGCGCGAGGGCCTGGACCTCCCCGAGGTCTCCCTGGTGGCCATCCTGGACGCCGACAAGGAGGGCTTCCTGCGCTCGGGCACCTCGCTGATCCAGACCATCGGCCGCGCGGCGCGCAACGTCTCCGGACAGGTCCACATGTACGCCGACCGGGTCACGCCCTCGATGGAGAAGGCCATCGACGAGACCAACCGCCGACGCGAGAAGCAGATCGCCTACAACCGCGAGCACGGCATCGACCCGCAGCCGCTGCGCAAGAAGATCGGCGACATCCTGGACTCGCTCGCCCGCGAGGACGCCGACACCGACGAGCTCCTGGGCGGCGGGACCGGCCGGACGAAGGGCAAGGCCCCGGTGCCGGCCCTGTCGGCGGGGGAGAAGCGGGACGCGAAGAGCCTGCCGGCCGCCGAACTCGCCGAGCTGATCGCCGAACTGACGGCGCGGATGCACGCGGCCGCCGGCGAGCTGCAGTTCGAGGTCGCGGCCCGGCTGCGGGACGAGATCGGCGAGCTGAAGAAGGAGCTCCGGCAGATGCGCGAGGCAGGCATGGCCTGAGGGCACGCGGGCAGGGGACGCCGGGCAGGGAGGGACGGGCCCGGCGTCCGTCGCGCGCCCCCCGGCGTCCGTCGCGACCCCGGGACCGGCCGTGCCCGGAGTACCGCTGTGTCCCAGGACCGCCACAACGGGGCACTCGGACGCGCCGGAGGGCGTTCCCCTTGCGTAGGGTGCGGAACGACCGCACAACGGCCGGTGGTCGCGGCCACCATAGAGAAGGGACACGCCATGTCCGTCAGCCTCGTCAAGGGACAGCGGATCAGCCTGGAGAAGTCGGGCGGCGGTGAACTGAGCGTGGTCCGCATGGGTCTGGGCTGGGACGCGGTCAAACGGCGCGGCCTGTTCGGCAGGCGGGAGCAGGAGATCGACCTGGACGCCTCCGTGGTCCTCTTCGCCGACAACCAGCCGGTGGACGTGGTGTTCTTCCAGCACCTCACCAGCGACGACGGCTCCGTGCGGCACACCGGCGACAACCGCACCGGCGCCGGCTCCGGCGACGACGAGTCGATCCTGGTGGACCTGCAGCGGGTGCCCGTCCACATCTCCCAGCTGGTCTTCACCGTGAACTCCTTCACCGGCCAGACCTTCCAGGAGGTGGAGAACGCCTTCTGCCGCCTGGTCGACGAGTCCAGCGGCGAGGAACTGGCGCGCTACACCCTCACCGGCGGCGGCAACTACACCGCACAGGTCATGGCCAAGGTCTACCGCCACGGTGACGGCTGGAAGATGGCCGCCATCGGCGAGCCCGCCTCCGGCCGCACCTTCCAGGACCTGATGCCGGCCATCGCCGCACACCTGTAGGGCGGACCGGGGCCGCCCGCCGACGGCGGGCGGCGGCAGGGCCCGCCCGCGCGGACGGCGCGGGCGGAGGGCACGGCACGGACGGCGGCAGGGGCCGCCGCAGGAGCAGGGGGCGTTGCGCGGATGGCCGTCGAACTCGTGAGGGGCCAGAACCTTCCACTGCCCGGCACCCGCCTGAGGGTGGCGGTCCGCGCGGCGGAACCGGTGGTCGTGGCGGCGGTGCTGGCCGACGCGGCGGGGCGGGCCCGGGGAACGGACCGGGTGGCGCACCCGGGAGCCCCCGCGCTGCCCGGCGTGGCCGTGCCCGCCGGCGCCGCGGCGCGGCACGAGGTGGCCGTCGACCTGGAGGCGCTCCCGCCGGGGACGGAGCGGCTCGCCGTGGTGCTGGTGCTCCCCGGCGGCCGGTTCGGCGCGGCAGAGGCCCCGTACGCCTCGGTCGAGGACGCGGAGGGCGGCACGGTCGCCGGCTTCGCCCTCTCCGGGCTCGGTGAGGAGACGGCCGTGGTCGCCGTCGAGTTGTACCGGCGGCAGGGCGTCTGGAAGGTCCGGGCGGTGGGCCAGGGCTACGCGGGCGGGTTCGGCGAACTGCTTGCTGACCACGGCCTGGCCCGGGCCCCGCAGGTGCTCCGCGCGGTCGCGGACGCGGGCCGTGCGGTCGCCGCCCCGGCCGCCGGTGCGACCGGGGAGCACGGGGCGGTGGGCGGCGCGGCGGAAGCCCCTGCCGCCGGGGCCCCCGCCACCGGATTCCCCGCCACCGGGTCCCCCGCAGCGGGACCGGACCCCGGCCGGCCGACCGAGGAGCGCCTGTACCGCCAGGTCTGGGGGATGTTCGAGGACCTGGCCCGTGCGGTCGCCGCGTACCGCAGCGCGGTGGACTTCGCCGAGTCGCGGATGGAGCGGGAGCTGGAGCGGGTCCTGGACGACCCGGCCGCCCGGATCGGAACGGCCGCGGCCGCGGCCCGCGAGGCGGCCCGGACCAGGTGCGCCGAACTGGTGGAGCGGGCCCGGGCCGTCCTGGACCGTGACGTGCTGCAGCTGGCCGAGGAGGCCGACGAGGTCGAGCCCGCGCTGCCGGCCGCCCTCGCCCGGTGGGACAGTCCCGCATGGAGCGCGTTCCGCGCCCCTGCGGAGGCGCCCCGGGCACTGAGGCTGGGGGACCTGACGGTTCCCGAGGCCCCGGGACTGCGCATCCCGATGCTGGTGGCGCTGCCCCTGGAGCGCGGGCTGTGGGTGGACAGCGGTCGCGGGGAGGAGGGCGCGGGGGACTTCGCGCCGGAGGAGGCGGACGCCCTGGCGCTCGCGGTCGCGGTGGCCCTGGTGGTCCGGCTGACGGCCGCGCACCCGGCGGGCGGGCCCGCCCTGGAAGTGGTCGACCCGGCGGGCACGGCGATGCCCGCGCTCGCCCCGCTGCTGGCGGCCGGTGTGCTGCGCGAACCGCCCGCCCCGGGCGCCGCGGGGGTCTCGGAGACGCTGGAGCGGCTGGTGCGACGGGTCGACCTGGTGCAGATGGCGGTGCGCGGCGGCGCCGTCGACGCGCTGCCGCCCGGGCTGGACCCTGCGGGGCTGCTGCTGCTCGTGCACGACTTCCCGCACGGTTTCGACGACCGGTCGATCACCCGTCTGCGCTACCTGGCGGACGAGGGCCCCGCGGCGGGCGTGCACCTGCTGATGGTCGCCGACCGCGAGGAGGCCGCCGGCCACGGCCCGCTGCTGGACCCGCTGTGGCGGAGCCTGCTCCGGCTCACCCCGGTGCCCGAGGCGTACCTGGCCGACCCGTGGGTGGGGCACGCCTGGACGTTTCACCCGCTGCTCCCGGAGTCCGGCAGTACGGTCCTGGACCGGGCGGCCCGGGCCTCCGCCGAGGCCCGCCGGGCCTCGGGGCGCTGACCGCCGGGCCGCGCGGCCCGGCTCCCGGGGACCCGGCCCCCGAAGGCCCGGCCTCCGAAGGCCCGTGAGGGCTTTCACCAGGCTTTCTTTACCTTTTCATGGGGTCCCCTGTACTGTTCTTTGGGCGGAGGGGAGTATTCCCTGCTGCGACGAGCCCGTCATCACGGTGCCCCACGGCACCCGGGCCGTCGGCCCGGCGCACGCGTCCGGGTGGAAGAGACCTCCGGCAGCGACGACGCTGACACTTGCCGTCTCAATCTGCCGGAGGAGCAGTGGACGTTTCCCTGAGTGCATGGGTGCTGACCGTGGTCGGTCTGGCCGCCCTCATCGCCGTGGACTTCTTCATCGGCCGCAAGCCGCACGAGGTCTCCATCAAGGAGGCCGGCATCTGGACGATCGTCTGGGTGGCCCTGGCGGTGGTCTTCGGTATCGGACTGCTCGTCCTCGGCGGCGGGCAGCCGGCCGGCGAGTTCTTCGCCGGCTACATCACCGAGAAGTCCCTGAGCGTCGACAACCTCTTCGTCTTCGTGCTGATCATGGCGAAGTTCTCGGTGCCCCCGATGTACCAGCAGCGCGTGCTGATGATCGGCGTGCTGATCGCGCTGGTGCTCCGCGCCGGGTTCATCGCCGCGGGCGCCGTGATCATCTCCACCTTCTCGTGGGTCTTCTACATCTTCGGCGCGTTCCTGATCTACACCGCCTGGAAGCTGATCCAGGAGGCGCGCTCGGGCGACGAGGACGAGGAGTTCGAGGAGAACCGGCTGCTCAAGGCCATCGAGAGCCGCTTCCCGGTGGCCGACAGGTACCACGGCACCAAGCTGTTCGTCCGCGAGAACGGCAGGCGGCTGATCACGCCGATGCTGATCGTCATGCTCGCCATCGGCACGACGGACATCCTCTTCGCCCTGGACTCGATCCCCGCGATCTTCGGCCTCACCCAGGACCCGTACATCGTCTTCACCGCCAACGCCTTCGCCCTGATGGGCCTGCGGCAGCTGTACTTCCTGATCGGCGGGCTGCTCAAGAAGCTGGTCCACCTCTCCTACGGCCTGTCGGTCATCCTCGGGTTCATCGGCGTCAAGCTGCTGCTGCACGCGATGCACGAGTCGGGGCTGCACGTGCCCGAGATCGGCATCCCGTTCTCGCTGGGCTTCATCGTCCTGGTCCTGGCGGTCACCACCTTCACCAGCCTGCGCGCCTCGCGGAAGCAGGCCGCGGAGGAGGAGCGGGCGGCCGGCGGCCCCGTCTGACGGCGTCGGGCCCCGTCCGACGGCCGGGGCCTTCGTGCGGCACCGGTGCCCGTGCCGGGGGAGCGCCCCCGGCACGGGCACCGTCCGTGCTACCAGCCGCGCTCCCGCCACTCCTGCAGGTGGGGGCGCTCGGCGCCGAGCGTGGTGTCCTTCCCGTGGCCGGGGTAGACCCAGGTCTCGTCGGGCAGCGGGCCGAAGAGCTTGGTCTCCACGTCGTCGACGAGCGAGGCGAACGCGCGGGAGTCGCCGAAGGTGTTGCCGACGCCCCCGGGGAAGAGGCAGTCGCCGCTGAAGACGTGCGGGTGGCCGTGCGGGTCGTCGTAGACCAGCGCGATGCTGCCGGGCGTGTGCCCGACCAGGTGCCGCGCGGTCAGCTCCACCCGGCCCACCCGCACCGTGTCCCCGTCGTCGACGAGCACGTCGGTGGGGACGGGGATGCCCTCCGCGTCGTGCCGGCCCGCCAGGGTGCGGGCGCCCGTGGCGTCGACCACGGCCCGCAGGGCGCCCCAGTGGTCGCCGTGCCGGTGGGTGGTGACCACCGAGGAGATGCCGTCGTCCCCGATCAGCCGCAGCAGGGTCTCCGGCTCCGCGGCGGCGTCGATCAGCACCTGCTCGCCGGTGGCCCGGCAGCGCAGCAGGTAGGCGTTGTTCTCCATGGGGCCGACCGCGACCTTGGTGATCACCAGGTCCGCCAGTTCGTGCACGTGCGGCTCCCCGCCGACACGGACGTTGCCGTCGTACGCCATCGTGGTGTCCTCGTCTTCCTCGTGGCCCGTGCCGATGCCCGGACCCTTCCCGGGACGCAGTCTGTCAGCCCGGCCGTCACCCGGCCGCCGTCACCCGGCCGCCGTCGGCCGTCGCCCGGTCGCGCCGCCCGGGACCGGTGTCGCTCGTAAGGGTGAACCGGGCTCGCGGCGCACGGAAATCGAATGTGCGTGCTATAGGGTCGGATCCTGCATCAGGAAGAAAAGCCGAGGGCACCCTGTTTAGGCTGACCGGGGGGTGCCCTGTCACTCCCACAGCTCAAGCTGTCCAAGAAAGGTGCCTGCCGGCGTGGCCGATCGACTCACCGTCCGTGGCGCTCGAGAGCACAACCTCAAGAACGTCTCGCTCGACCTGCCCAGGGACTCCCTGATCGTCTTCACGGGGTTGTCCGGCTCGGGCAAGTCCTCCCTGGCCTTCGACACCATCTTCGCCGAGGGGCAGCGCCGCTACGTCGAGTCGCTCTCGTCCTACGCACGGCAGTTCCTGGGCCAGATGGACAAGCCCGACGTCGACTTCATCGAGGGCCTGTCGCCCGCGGTGTCGATCGACCAGAAGTCCACCTCGCGCAACCCGCGCTCGACGGTGGGCACCATCACCGAGGTCTACGACTACCTGCGCCTGCTGTTCGCCCGCATCGGCAAGCCGCACTGCCCCGAGTGCTCCCGCCCCATCTCCCGCCAGTCGCCGCAGGCGATCGTGGACCGGGTGCTGGAGCTGGAGGAGGGCAGCCGCTTCCAGGTGCTCTCGCCCCTGGTGCGGCAGCGCAAGGGCGAGTTCGTCGACCTCTTCGCGGACCTGCAGACGAAGGGCTACAGCCGGGCGCGGGTGGACGGGAAGACGGTCCAGCTCTCCGACCCGCCGGCGCTCAAGAAGCAGGAGAAGCACACGATCGAGGTGGTCGTCGACCGCCTGACCGTCAAGGCCGGCGCCAAGCGGCGCCTCACCGATTCGGTGGAAACGGCGCTGGGGCTCTCCGGCGGCATGGTCGTCCTGGACTTCGTCGACCTGGCGGAGGACGACCCGCAGCGCGAGCGGATGTTCTCCGAGCACCTCTACTGCCCCTACGACGACCTGTCGTTCGAGGAGCTGGAACCGCGCTCGTTCTCCTTCAACTCGCCCTTCGGCGCCTGCCCGGACTGCACCGGCATCGGCACCCGCATGGAGGTCGACCCCGAGCTGATCGTCCCCGACCCCGAGAAGTCCCTGGACGACGGCGCCATCGCCCCCTGGTCGCACGGCCACACCCGCGAGTACTTCGCACGCCTGGTCGGCGCCCTCGCCGACGAACTGGGGTTCCGCACCGACATCCCCTGGGCCGGACTGCCCGCCCGGGCGCGCAAGGCCCTGCTCAACGGCCACAAGACGCAGATCGCGGTCCGCTACCGCAACCGCTACGGCCGCGAGCGCTCCTACACCACCTCCTTCGAGGGCGCCGTGCCGTTCGTCAGGCGGCGCCACTCCGAGGCCGAGAGCGACTCCAGCAGGGAGCGCTTCGAGGGCTACATGCGCGAGGTGAACTGCCCCACCTGCGAGGGCACCAGGCTCAAGCCGGTCATCCTCGCCGTCACCGTCTCGGGGAAGTCCATCGCCGAGGTCTCCGCCATGTCGATCAGCGACTGCGCCGAGTTCCTGCGCGCACTGAGGCTGACCGACCGGGAGAAGACCATCGCCGAGCGGGTCCTCAAGGAGGTCAACGAGCGCCTGGCCTTCCTGGTCGACGTCGGCCTGGACTACCTCTCGCTCAACCGGGCGGCCGGCACCCTCTCCGGAGGCGAGGCCCAGCGCATCCGCCTGGCCACCCAGATCGGCTCCGGCCTGGTGGGCGTGCTCTACGTCCTGGACGAACCCTCCATCGGCCTGCACCAGCGCGACAACCACCGGCTCATCGAGACCCTGGTGCGCCTGCGCGACATGGGCAACACCCTGATCGTCGTCGAGCACGACGAGGACACCATCCGCACCTCCGACTGGGTCGTCGACATCGGCCCCGGGGCCGGCGAGCACGGCGGCGAGGTCGTCCACTCCGGGCCGCTGGCCGAACTGCTGGCCAACGACGCGTCGGTGACCGGCCAGTACCTGTCCGGCAAGCGGTCCATCCCGACCCCGCGGGAGCGGCGGCCGGTGGACCGCAAGCGCCGGCTGACCGTGCGCGGCGCCCGCGAGAACAACCTGCAGGACATCACCGTCTCCTTCCCGCTGGGCGTGTTCACCGCGGTCACCGGCGTCTCCGGGTCCGGCAAGTCCACCCTGGTCAACGACATCCTCTACACCCACCTGGCGCGCGAGCTCAACGGCGCCAGGGGCGTCCCCGGCCGCCACACCCGGGTCGACGGCGACGACCTGGTCGACAAGGTCGTCCACGTCGACCAGTCGCCCATCGGCCGCACCCCGCGCTCCAACCCGGCGACCTACACCGGGGTCTTCGACCACGTCCGCAGGCTCTTCGCCGAGACGGTCGAGGCGAAGGTCCGCGGCTACCTGCCCGGGCGCTTCTCCTTCAACGTCAAGGGCGGCCGCTGCGAGAACTGCTCCGGCGACGGCACCATCAAGATCGAGATGAACTTCCTCCCGGACGTCTACGTGCCGTGCGAGGTCTGCCACGGAGCCCGCTACAACCGCGAGACCCTCGAGGTGCACTACAAGGGCAAGTCCATCGCCGAGGTGCTGGACATGCCCATCGAGGAGGCGATGCACTTCTTCGAGGCGGTGCCCGCCATCGCCCGCCACCTGCGCACCCTCAACGACGTCGGCCTCGGCTACGTCCGCCTCGGACAGCCCGCGCCGACCCTCTCCGGCGGCGAGGCGCAGCGGGTCAAGCTCGCCAGCGAGCTGCAGAAGCGCTCCACCGGCCGCACGGTCTACGTGCTCGACGAGCCCACCACCGGACTCCACTTCGAGGACATCCGCAAGCTGATCAACGTCCTGTCCGGACTGGTCGACAAGGGCAACTCGGTGATCGTCATCGAGCACAACCTGGACGTGATCAAGACGGCCGACTGGATCGTCGACATGGGCCCCGAGGGCGGCAGCGGCGGCGGGCTGGTCGTCGCCGAGGGCACCCCGGAGCAGGTCGCCGCGGTCCCGGCCAGCCACACCGGCAAGTTCCTGCGGGAGATCCTCGCCCCGGAGGTCTGAGGGAGGGCGGCACCGCCCGCCCGTTCCCCGCCCCGTACCGCTCCGGCGGCCGCTTCGGGCAGGCGGCCGCCGGGGCGGCGAAGCCCTCGCATAGGGTCGACAGCAGGTACCGCACACACCCGAAGGACCACCTGCGATGAACGACACCGCCCCCGCCGGACCCCGCCGCCGCACCGTGCTGTGCGGAGCAGCCCTGGCCGGCGCCGCCGGCCTCGGCCTGACCGCCTGCGGCTCCGGGAGCGGCTCGGACGCGCTGCCCGCCCGCCCGGTGGAGCTCGGCCCCGCCTCCGACGTCCCTGTCGGCGAGGCCAAGCTCTACCGGGACAAGAGGATCCTCGTCGCGCGCACCGCCGAGGACGAGTACAAGGCGTTCAGCGCCGTGTGCACCCACCAGGGCTGCCCCCTGGACGAGATCAGGGACGGGCTGGCGAACTGCCCCTGCCACCGCAGCCTGTTCGACCCCGCCACCGGCAGGGTCGAACAGGGGCCGGCGGTCGACCCCCTGCCGTCGGTCCCCGTCCGCGTGGAGAACGGCAGGCTTGTCGCAGGCAGTCAGTAGGGTTGGGGCCATGGCCGACCCTTCGAGCTACCGACCCGCGCCGGGGCAGATCCCGGACTCGCCCGGGGTGTACAAGTTCCGCGACGCCCACGGCCGCGTCGTCTACGTGGGCAAGGCCAAGAGCCTGCGCCAGCGGCTCTCGTCGTACTTCCAGGACGTCGCCGGCCTGCACCCGCGCACCCGCACCATGGTCACCACGGCCGCCTCGGTGGAGTGGACGGTGGTCGGCACCGAGGTCGAGGCGCTCCAGCTGGAGTACTCCTGGATCAAGGAGTTCGACCCGCGGTTCAACGTCAAGTACCGCGACGACAAGAGCTACCCCTCCCTGGCGGTCACCATGGGCGAGGAGTTCCCCCGCGTCCAGGTGATGCGGGGGCCGAAGAAGAAGGGCGTGCGCTACTTCGGCCCCTACGCCCACGCCTGGGCCATCCGCGAGACCGTCGACCTGCTGCTGCGGGTCTTCCCCGTGCGCACCTGCTCCAACGGCGTCTTCAAGCGCGCCGCCCAGGTCGGCAGGCCCTGCCTGCTCGGCTACATCGACAAGTGCTCCGCCCCCTGCGTGGGCCGGGTCACCCCCGCCGAGCACCGCGAACTCGCCGAGGAGTTCTGCGACTTCATGGCCGGTCGCACCGGCGCCTACCTGCGCCGCCTGGAACAGGCCATGAAGGACGCGGCGGCGGACATGGAGTACGAGAGGGCGGCCCGCCTCAGGGACGACATCGAGGCCCTCAAGCGCGCCATGGAGAAGAACGCGGTGGTCCTGGCCGACGCCACCGACGCCGACCTGATCGCCCTGGCCGAGGACGAGCTCGAGGCCGCCGTGCAGATATTCCACGTCCGCGGCGGCCGGGTGCGCGGCCAGCGCGGCTGGGTCACCGACAAGGTCGAGGCCGTCGACACCGCGGGCCTGGTCGAGCACGCCCTCCAGCAGCTCTACGGCGAGGAGAGCGGCGAGGCCGTGCCCCGGGAGGTGCTCGTGCCGGCCCTGCCCGACCCCGTCGCACCGCTCGCCCAGTGGCTCGGAGAGCGCCGCGGCTCCCGGGTCGACCTGCGCATACCGCAGCGCGGCGACAAGAAGGACCTGATGGACACGGTCCGCCGCAACGCCGAGCAGGCCCTGGCCCTGCACAAGACGAAGCGGGCCTCCGACCTGACCACCCGCTCCCGCGCACTGGAGGAGATCGCCGAGGCGCTCGGGCTGGACTCCGCCCCGCTGCGCATCGAGTGCTTCGACATCTCCCACCTGCAGGGCGACGACGTGGTCGCCTCCATGGTCGTCTTCGAGGACGGCCTGCCCCGCAAGGGCGAGTACCGCCGGTTCCAGATCAAGGGCTTCGCCGGGCAGGACGACGTCCGCTCGATGCACGAGGTGGTCTCCCGGCGCTTCCGCCGCTACCTGAGCGAGCGGCAGCGCACGGGCGAGTGGGAGCCCCCCGCGGAGGACGCGGCGGCCGACGGTGCGGCGGCCGACGGCGCGCCCGAACCGGCCGGCGGGCCCCTGGACCCCGAGACCGGCAGGCCCCGCCGCTTCGCCTACCCGCCGCAACTGGTCGTCGTCGACGGCGGGCAGCCGCAGGTCGCCGCCGCGAAACGGGCCCTGGACGAGCTGGGCGTCGACGACGTCGCGCTGTGCGGCCTGGCCAAGCGGCTGGAGGAGGTGTGGCTGCCCGGCGAGGACGACCCCGTCGTCCTGCCGCGCACCAGCGAGGGCCTGTACCTGCTGCAGCGCGTGCGGGACGAGGCGCACCGGTTCGCCATCTCCTACCAGCGCTCCAAGCGCTCCAAGTCCATGACGGCGGGCCCCCTGGACGCCGTCCCCGGCCTGGGCGAGACCCGCCGCCGGGCCCTGCTCAAGCACTTCGGCTCGCTCAAGCGCCTGCGCGGCGCGACGATCGAGCAGATCTGCGAGGTGCCCGGGGTGGGCCGGACCACCGCCGAGGCCGTCGCCGCGGCCCTGGCCGGATCCGCACCGGCGGCTCCAGCCGTGAACACCGCCACGGGCGAGATCATCGAGGAAGAACAGTGACCACCGGCACGGAAGGTGATGGAGAGAACGTGAGCACCGCCGAGACCGGCGAGGCCATCCCCGAACTGGTGATCATCTCGGGGATGTCCGGCGCCGGACGCAGTACCGCGGCCAAGTGCCTGGAGGACCTGGGCTGGTTCGTCGTGGACAACCTGCCGCCCGCCCTGATCCCCACCATGGTCGACCTGGGGGCCCGTTCCCAGGGCAACGTCGCCCGCATCGCGGTCGTCGTCGACGTGCGCGGCCGCCGGTTCTTCGACAACCTGCGCGACTCGCTGGCCGACCTGGCTGCCAAGGGGGTCCGGCGCCGGACCCTCTTCCTGGAGGCGTCCGACGACGCCCTGGTGCGCCGCTTCGAGAGCGTGCGCCGCCCGCACCCGCTGCAGGGCGACGGCCGGATCGTGGACGGCATCGCCAAGGAGCGCGACCTGCTGCGCGAGCTGCGCGGCGAGGCCGACCTGGTCGTCGACACCTCCAACCTGAACGTGCACGAACTGCGCGCCAAGATGTCCGCCCAGTTCGCGGGCGAGGAGGAGCCCGAGCTGCGGGCCACCGTGATGTCCTTCGGCTACAAGTACGGCCTGCCGGTCGACGCCGACCTCGTGATCGACTGCCGCTTCCTCCCCAACCCGCACTGGGTCCCCGAGCTGCGCCCCTTCACCGGGCTCAACGAGCAGGTCTCGGACTACGTCTTCGAGCAGCCCGGCGCGAAGGAGTTCCTCGACGGCTACGCCGAGCTGCTGCGGATCGTCGAGGCCGGGTACCGGCGCGAGGGCAAGCGCTACGTCACGGTCGCGGTCGGCTGCACCGGCGGCAAGCACCGCAGTGTGGCGATGTCGGAGAAGCTCGCCAGGCGCATGGCGGCGGACGGGGTGGAGACCGTGGTCGTCCACCGCGACATGGGGCGGGAGTGAGGGGACAGGTAGGCCGCCTGACGCGGCTGGTCGGGGGCCGGGCCCGCGGGGGCCGGCCGAAGGGGGTCCAGCCGAAGGTCGTGGCGCTCGGCGGCGGCCACGGGCTGTCCGCCTCCCTGGCGGCGCTGCGCCGGATCACCGGCGACCTGACCGCCGTGGTCACCGTCGCGGACGACGGCGGCTCCAGCGGCCGCCTCCGCGACGAGCTGGGGGTGCTGCCCCCCGGCGACCTGCGCAAGGCGCTGGCCGCGCTGTGCGGGGACGACGAGTGGGGCCGCACCTGGGCGCGGGTGATCCAGCACCGCTTCGCCGGCCGCGGGGACCTCAACGGCCACGCGGTGGGGAACCTGCTGATCGTCGCGCTGTGGGAGCAGCTGGGCGACCCGGTGGCGGCCCTGGAGTGGGTCGGCCGGCTCCTCGGCGCGCACGGCCGGGTCCTGCCGATGTCCGCGGTCCCGCTGGAGATCGAGGCGACGGTGCGCGGCCACGACCCGCGGTCCCCGCAGAAGGTCTCGACGGTCCGAGGGCAGGCCACGGTCGCGGCCACCCCGGGCACCGTGGAGGAGATCCGGCTGCTGCCGCAGGACCCTCCGGCGGTGCCGGAGGCGGTCGCGGCCGTGCTGGAGGCGGACTGGGTGGTGCTCGGCCCCGGCTCGTGGTTCACCAGCGTCCTGCCCCACCTGCTGGTGCCCGAACTGATGGCCGCCCTGACCGAGACCAAGGCCCGGAAGGTCCTCGCGCTCAACCTCGCGCCGCAACCCGGTGAGACGGAAGGGTTCTCCCCGCAGCGTCATTTGGAGGTTTTGGCCGGACACGCCCCTAAACTCGCCCTGGACGTGGTGCTGGCCGACGAAGCCGCCGTGCACGACCGGGAGAGCCTCGCAACGGCTGCGGGCCGGTTGTCCGGTGCGGTGGAACTGGCCCCGGTCGCCTGCCCGTCGGGAGCCCCCCGACACGACCCGGAGCTGCTGGCGGCCGCGTACGACCGGATTTTTCGGATGCATGGAAGGATCGGCCCATGGCGATGACGCCAGCGGTGAAGGACGAAATCAGCCGGCTGCCCGTCACCCGGACCTGCTGCCGCAAGTCGGAGGTCTCGGCGATCCTTCGGTTCGCGGGTGGCCTCCACCTGGTGAGCGGGCGCATCGTGATCGAGGCGGAGCTGGACACCGGGATCGCGGCCCGCAGGGTCCGCAAGGACATCCTGGAGATCTTCGGCCACCCCTCGGACCTGGTGGTGATGGCCCCCGGAGGGCTGCGGCGCGGCAGCCGCTACGTGGTGCGGGTGGTCGCCGGCGGAGAGCAGCTGGCCCGGCAGACCGGTCTGGTGGACGGCCGCGGCCGCCCGATCCGCGGCCTGCCCCCGCAGGTGGTCTCGGGGGCCACCTGCGACGCGGAGGCCGCCTGGCGGGGCGCGTTCCTGGCGCACGGCTCGCTCACCGAGCCCGGCCGCTCCTCCTCCCTGGAGGTCACCTGCCCCGGCCCGGAGGCGGCCCTGGCCCTGGTCGGCGCGGCCCGCCGCCTGGGCATCGCGGCCAAGGCCCGCGAGGTGCGCGGGGTGGACCGCGTGGTGGTCCGCGACGGCGACGCCATCGGCGCGCTGCTGACCCGGCTGGGCGCCCACGAGTCGGTGCTCGCCTGGGAGGAGCGCCGCATGCGCCGCGAGGTGCGGGCCACGGCCAACCGCCTGGCCAACTTCGACGACGCCAACCTGCGCCGCTCGGCCCGCGCGGCGGTCGCGGCCGGCGCCCGGGTGCAGCGGGCCCTGGAGATCCTCGGCGACGACGTCCCCGAGCACCTGGCGGCGGCCGGGCGGCTGCGGATGGACCACAAGCAGGCGTCCCTGGAGGAGCTGGGCTCCCTCGCCGACCCGCCGCTGACCAAGGACGCGGTGGCCGGCCGGATCCGGCGCCTCCTGGCGATGGCCGACAAGCGCGCCGCCGACCTGGGCGTGCCGGGGACGGAGTCCAGCCTCACCGAGGAGATGGTGGGCTGACGGCCGCCGGGGGCGGGGCGGTTTCGCGCCGCCCCCGGCGGGGCATGCGGGAACCGCTGGAGGGCCGTCCATGAGCCCGTGCGCCCGCGGTGCGGTCAATGTCACAGCGGGCGGCGATGCGCGGTAGGGTCGGAGACGGTCAGGGACAATCTCATACACCCCGCTGGTTCCTGCAACCGGCGTACCAACGAGGAGATCCGTTCGTGGCGATCCGCGTAGGCATCAACGGCTTCGGCCGTATCGGTCGTAACTTCTTCCGAGCCGCCCTGGAGCAGGGTGCGGACATCGAGATCGTCGGTGTCAACGACCTGACCGACAACGCTACCCTGGTCCACCTTCTCAAGTACGACACCATCCTCGGCCGCCTCCGCGAGGAGGTCTCGCACACCGACGACACCATCACCGTCGGCGGCAGGACCTTCCGGACCATGGCGGAGCGCGACCCGGCAGCCCTGCCCTGGGGCGAGCTCGGGGCCGACGTCGTCATCGAGTCGACCGGCATCTTCACCAAGGCCGCCGACGCCTCGAAGCACATCGCGGCCGGCGCCAAGAAGGTCATCATCTCGGCGCCCGCCAAGGGCGAGGACATCACGATCGTGATGGGCGTCAACCAGGACAAGTACGACCCCGCGCGGGACAACGTGGTCTCCAACGCCTCCTGCACCACCAACTGCGTGGCGCCGATGGCCAAGGTGATGGACGAGAACTTCGGCATCGTCAAGGGCATGATGACGACGGTCCACGCCTACACCAACGACCAGCGCATCCTGGACTTCCCGCACAAGGACCTGCGCCGCGCCCGCGCCGCCGCGGAGAACATCATCCCGACCTCGACCGGTGCCGCCAAGGCCACCGCCCTGGTCCTGCCGCAGCTCGAGGGCAAGCTCGACGGCATCGCGATGCGCGTCCCGGTCCCGACCGGCTCGGTCACCGACCTGGTCCTCGAGCTGGAGCGCGAGGTCACCAGGGACGAGGTCAACGCCGCCTTCCAGAAGGCGGCCGAGGGCCGGCTCAAGGGCATCCTGGAGTACACCGAGGACCCGATCGTCTCCTCGGACATCGTCAACTGGCCCGCCTCCTGCACCTTCGACTCCTCCCTGACCATGGTTCAGGGCAAGCAGGTCAAGGTCGTCGGCTGGTACGACAACGAGTGGGGCTACTCCAACCGCCTGGTGGACCTGACCACCTTCATCGGCAGCCGGCTCTGACACGTATCGTCACCGTCCGGACGGCATGATGCGACGAGGACGGGGCCCGAACGACGCGAAGGCGCCGTCCGGGCCCCGTCCCTTGCACAACCAAGGAGTAGCTCAAGCATGAAGACGATCGACGACCTGCAGGTCGCCGGCAAGCGGGTCTTCGTCCGCGCGGACCTCAACGTCCCGCTCGCGGACGGGGAGATCACCGACGACGGCCGCATCCGGGCCGCCGTGCCCACCATCGCGAAGCTGGCCGGGGCCGACGCCAAGGTGATCGTGGCCTCCCACCTGGGCCGCCCCAAGGGCGCCCCCGACCCGCAGTTCTCCCTCGCCCCGGTGGCCCGGCGGCTGGGCGAACTGCTGGGCGAGGACGTGGCCTTCGCCACCGACACCGTCGGCGAGTCCGCCCGCGGGGCCGTGGCCGGCCTCGCCGACGGCGGCGTGGTCCTCCTGGAGAACCTGCGCTTCAACGCGGGCGAGACCGCCAAGGACGACGCCGAGCGCGGCGCCTTCGCCGACGAGCTCGCCTCCCTCGCCGACCTCTACGTCGGCGACGGCTTCGGGGCCGTGCACCGCAAGCACGCCTCGGTCTACGACCTCCCGGCCCGCCTGCCGCACGCGGCCGGGGGCCTGATCGCCACCGAGGTCGGGGTGCTCAGGAAGCTCACCGAGGACGTCGCGCGGCCCTACGCGGTCGTGCTCGGCGGGTCCAAGGTCTCCGACAAGCTCGGCGTCATCGACCACCTGATGGAGCGGGCCGACCGCATCCTGATCGGCGGCGGCATGGCGTACACCTTCCTCAAGGCCCAGGGCCACGGGATCGGCAGGTCGCTCCTCCAGGAGGACCAGATCCCGGCCGTCCTGGAGTACCTGGAGCGGGCGAAGGCCAAGGGTGTGGAGTTCGTCCTGCCGGTGGACGTGGTGGGCGCCCCCGAGTTCCCGGACCTCAAGACCAAGGCCCCGGCGAACCCGTCCACGGTCGACGCCGCGGACATCCCGGCGGACATGCTGGGCCTGGACATCGGCCCGCGGACCTGCGAGCTGTACGCCTCGAAGCTCGCCGACGCGGCCACCGTCTTCTGGAACGGGCCCATGGGCGTCTTCGAGCACCCCGACTACGCGGAGGGCACCCGGGCGGTCGCGCAGGCGCTCGCCGACAGCTCCGCGTTCACCGTCGTAGGCGGCGGCGACTCCGCCGCCGCCGTGCGCACGCTCGGCTTCGACGAGGCCGCGTTCGGCCACATCTCGACCGGCGGCGGCGCCAGCCTCGAGTACCTCGAGGGCAAGACGCTCCCCGGCCTTGCCGCACTGGAGGACTGAAGAACCGTCATGACCACCACCCGCACCCCGCTGATGGCGGGCAACTGGAAGATGAACCTCAACCACCTCGAGGCCATCGCCCACGTCCAGAAGCTCGCCTTCGCGCTCACCGACAAGGACCATGACGCCGTCGAGGTCGCGGTCCTGCCGCCCTTCACCGACCTGCGGTCGGTGCAGACGCTGGTCGACGGCGACAGGCTGAGGATCAAGTACGGCGCCCAGGACGTCTCGCAGCACGACGCGGGCGCCTACACCGGCGAGGTCTCCGGCCCGATGCTGGCCAAGCTCAAGTGCACCTACGCGGCGATCGGCCACAGCGAGCGCCGCCAGTACCACGGCGAGGACGAGAAGATCGTCAACGCCAAGGTCAAGGCCGCCTTCCGCAACGGCATCGTGCCGATCCTGTGCGTCGGCGAGGGCCTGGACGTGCGCAGGGCCGGCGAGCAGGTGCCCTTCACCCTCGCCCAGGTCGACGGCGCGCTCGAGGGCGTTCCGGCCGAGCAGGCCGCGACGATCGTGATCGCCTACGAGCCGGTTTGGGCCATCGGCACCGGCGAGGTCGCCACGCCCGAGGACGCGCAGGAGGTCTGCGGCGCGATCCGCGCCCGGCTGGCCGAGCTGTACGGCCAGGAGGTGGCCCAGCAGGTGCGCGTCCTCTACGGCGGCTCCGTCAAGGGCTCCAACGCGCCGGGCATCATGGCGCAGCCCGACGTCGACGGTGCCCTGGTCGGCGGCGCCGCACTGGACGCCGACGACTTCGTGAAGATCGTCCGCTACCGCGAGCAGTAGGCCGACGGCCCGTTCGCGTCGTAGTCTGTCGGGGGCCGGGAACCAGCACCGCGCTGGCCGCCCGGCCCCCGCGTCGTACCCGTCGTACGTCCTCGAAGCAGCGTTCCGCACACCAGAGAGTTGGTCCGGCAGTGGTCCTCGGTTTCTCCATCGCCCTCGTCGTCTTCAGCCTGCTGCTGATGCTGCTGGTGCTGATGCACAAGGGGAAGGGCGGCGGTCTGTCCGACATGTTCGGAGGCGGCATGCAGTCCTCCGTGGGCGGTTCGTCCGTCGCGGAGCGCAACCTCGACCGGATCACGATCGTGATCGGTCTGATCTGGTTCGCGATCATCGTCGTGCTCGGGCTGCTGCTGAAGTTCCAGAGCTGACCGCGGGGCGGGGAGGCGTTCCCCGCCGCCGCTGTTCCCCTGCGCGGGACGAAAGCTGACGCCCCGTCGGTGCCGCGGCTTATCATGAAACGGCGTCGCGCCGGAGACGGCCACTGGCCATTCCATAAGGTCTCCGTAAACTATGACGACCGCGCAGCACCATCACGCAGGGAGTTACACCGTGGCAAGTGGCAACGCGATCCGTGGAAGCCGGGTCGGTGCGGGGCCCATGGGAGAAGCAGAACGGGGCGAATCGGCACCCCGGCTGCGGATCTCCTTCTGGTGCTCGAACGGGCACGAGACCCAGCCGAGTTTCGCATCCGACGCGCAGGTGCCCGACACCTGGGACTGTCCCCGTTGCGGGTTCCCGGCCGGCCAGGACCGGAACAACCCGCCGGACCCGCCGCGCACCGAGCCGTACAAGACGCACCTGGCGTACGTGCGCGAGCGGCGCAGCGACGCCGACGGCGAGGCCATCCTCGCCGAGGCCCTGGCCAAGCTCCGGGGCGAGATCTGAGGTCCGGCCGGCGGACCGGCCGCGGAACGGGGCGGGCGGGACGGGCGGGCCTCCGGGGGCCTTCCGGGCAAGTCCGTACGGCGACGGCCCGGTGCGGTGGAGAACCCACCGCACCGGGCCGTCGCCGTTCCCGCACCGTCCCCGGGGGCGGTCAGACGAGCAGCGCGGGGCGCACGGAGTCCGGGAGGTGCGCGGCGGCCGGCCGGTCCAGCAGCCACAGGGTCCGCTCGCTCCCGCGGGCGCCCGCGGCCGGGGCCTGGAGCTCGCCCGCCCCCGACAGGGCCAGGCCCACCGCCCCCGCCTTGTCCTCGCCCGCGGCCAGCAGCCACACCTCGCGGGCGGCCCGGATCGCGGGCAGGGTCAGCGAGACGCGGGTCGGCGGCGGCTTGGGCGCCCCGTGCACCCCGACGACGTACCGCTCGGTCTCGCGCACCCCCGGGTGCTCCGGGAAGAGCGACGCCACGTGGGTGTCCGGGCCCACGCCCAGCAGCAGCACGTCGAACGCCGGCACCGGGCCGGCCGGGGCGCCCGCCCCGGCACCGGCCCGGGCGGCCTCGGCCAGCTCCGCTGCGTAGGACTCGGCCGCCGCCTCCGGGTCGTCGCCGAACCTCCCGCCGGAGGCCGGCATCGGGTGGACCCGGGCCGGGTCCACCCCGACCGCGTCCAGCAGGGCCCGCCGGGCCTGGACCTCGTTGCGCTCGGGGTCGCCCTCGGGCAGGAAGCGCTCGTCGCCCCACCACAGGTCCAGCCGGGACCAGTCGACGGCGTCCCGGGCCGGGGACTGCGCGACGGCGGCGAGCAGGGCGTTGCCGTTGCGCCCGCCGGTGAGCACCGCCGAGGCGGTGCCGCGGGCGGCCTGGGCGTCCACCAGGCGGGTGATCAGCCGGGCCGCGGCGGCCCGGGCCATCAGCTCCTTGTCGTGGTGGACGACGATCGAGGTGGCGGGGTCGGTCATTTGGTGCTCCGCTTCGGGTTGGCGGACCGGTCGGGCGCCTGCCTGCGCCCCGCGGCCTTCTTCGCGGACGTTCCCCGGGCGGTGCGGCTCCCGGCCGCCCCCGCGCCCCCGGCGCCCTCGGGGGCCTCCTCGGCCTCCTCCGGTCCCGGAGCCCGTGCGGGCTCCGGTGCCTGCGCGGCCTCCGGTGCCTGCGCGGCCTGCGCGGGCTCCGGTGTCTCCGCGGTCCCGACGCCGTCCCCGCCGTGCGGACGCTCCTCGGTCAGGCCCTTGGACAGGCGGTGCACGCCGAACTTCACCGCCGCCGCGTACGCCTCGTCCGGGTCGAGCCGGCGCAGTTCCTCGGCGATCAGCTCCGAGGTGCTGCGGCGGTGGAGCGCCACGTGCCGGTCCGGCTGGCCGGGCATGGCCAGCTTCGCCAGCGAGCCGTCCGCCCGGTCCAGGCAGATCTCGCCGTCCTCGGTGTGCAGGCGCACCGCGGTCAGACCGGGGCCCTCGGAGACCTTCCGCTCCACCGGCACGCCCAGGCGCTCGGCCAGCCACAGGGCCAGCAGTTCGTTGCTGGGGTTGTACGCCTCGCCCTCGACCGTCGCGCCCGTGATCCGCGAGTGCCGCTGGTCCAGGGCCGCGGCCAGCACGCTGCGCCACGGGGTGATCCGGGTCCAGGCCAGGTCGGTGTCGCCGGGGGAGTAGGAGTCGGCGCGCAGCCCGAGGTTCTCCACCGGGTCCTCGGTCGCCGCGGCGTCGGTGATGCGCCGGGCGGCGAGCTGGCCCAGCAGGTCCTGGGAGGGGTTGTCGGGGGCGTCCTCGGGCCACCAGACCACGACGGGCGCGTCGGGCAGGAGCAGCGGCAGCACCACCGAGTGGGCGTGGTGGGCCAGCTCGCCGTGCAGCCGCAGCAGCACGGTCTCGCCGGTACCAGTGTCGCCGCCGACGCGGACCTCGGCGTCGAGGCGGGCCATGGCCCGGTCGCGCGGCGAGCGCCCGTGCCGCTTGATGATGACCAGCGTGCGCGCGGGGTGCTCCTTGGACGCCTCGCTGGCCGCCTTGAGCGCGTCGTAGTGGTTGCCCTCGTCGGTGACGATGACCAGGGTGAGCACCATGCCGACGGCCGGGATGCCCGAGGCCCTGCGGGCCTTCACCAGCGCGGAGTTGATCCGTCCGGACGTGGTGTCCGTGAGGTCGATGTTCATGGCCGGCGCCAGCTCCTGCCGTCTCGTGCGAGCATCTCGTCCGCGGCCGCCGGGCCCCAGGTGCCCGCCGTGTAGGGCTCGGGGCTGCCGTGCCGCTCCCAGTGGTCCTCGATCGGGTCGAGGATCCTCCAGGACTCCTCGACCTCCTGGTGGCGGGGGAAGAGGTTGGCGTCACCGAGCAGCACGTCGAGGATGAGGCGCTCGTACGCCTCGGGGCTGGACTCGGTGAAGGACTCGCCGTAGGCGAAGTCCATGGACACGTCGCGCACCTCCATCGAGGTGCCGGGCACCTTGGAGCCGAAGCGGACGGTGACGCCCTCGTCCGGCTGCACCCGGATGACCAGCGCGTTCTGGCCCAGCTCCTGGGTGTCGGTGGTGTCGAAGGGGGAGTAGGGGGCCCGCTGGAAGACCACCGCGATCTCGGTGACCCGCCGCCCCAGCCGCTTGCCGGTGCGCAGGTAGAAGGGGACCCCCGCCCAGCGGCGGTTGTCGATCTCCAGCTTTATGGCGGCGTAGGTGTCGGTCCCCGAGTTCGGGTCGATGCCCTCCTCCTCCAGGTAGCCGCACACCTCCTCGCCGCCCTGCCAGCCGTGCGTGTACTGGCCGCGCACGGTGTGGGCCCCCAGGTCGGCGGGGATCTTGACCGAGCGCAGCACCTTCAGCTTCTCGGTGACCAGGGAGTCGGCGTCGAAGGCGACGGGCTCCTCCATGGCGGTGAGGGCGAGCAGCTGCAGCAGGTGGTTCTGGATGACGTCGCGGGCGGCGCCGATGCCGTCGTAGTAGCCGGCCCGGCCGCCGATGCCGATGTCCTCGGCCATGGTGATCTGCACGTGGTCGACGTAGGAGCGGTTCCACAGGGGCTCGAACATCGTGTTGGCGAAGCGCAGCGCCAGGATGTTCTGGACCGTCTCCTTGCCCAGGTAGTGGTCGATCCGGAAGACCTCGTTGGCCGGGAAGACCTCGTGGACGACCTGGTTGAGGTCCTGGGCGCTGGCCAGGTCGTGGCCGAACGGCTTCTCGATGACGGCGCGCCGCCAGGACCCGTCGCGCCCCTCGGAGAGTCCGTGCTTCTTCAGCTGCCGCACCACGGTGGGGAAGAACTTCGGGGGGACGGACAGGTAGAAGGCGAAGTTGCCGCCGGTGCCGCGCGCCTTGTCCAGCTCCTCGATGGTGGTGCGCAGGGTGTCGAACGCCTCGTCGTCGCCGAACTCGCCGGGGACGAAGCGGAACCCCTCGGCCAGCTGCTGCCACACCTCCTCCCGGAAGGGGGTGCGGGCGTGGTCCCGTACGGCGTCGTGGACGACCTGGGCGAAGTCCTCCTGCTCCCAGTCGCGGCGGGCGAACCCGACGAGCGAGAAGCCCGGCGGGAGCAGACCGCGATTGGCGAGGTCGTAGACGGCGGGCATCAGCTTTTTCCGTGACAAATCGCCCGTGACGCCGAAGATCACCAGGCCGGAGGGTCCCGCGATGCGCGGCAGCCTCCGGTCCTGGGCGTCACGCAGCGGGTTCGTGCTGCTCAAGGGTTCTTCCTCCACTGCGCGGATGATCCGGTGGGTGTCCGGTGCGCCGGCGGCCGCGGGGTGGCGGCCGCCGGCGCGTCGGTCGCGCTCAGGACTTCTCGGGGGCGAGGCGCTTCAGCTCCGCCTCGGTGGACTTCAGAAGGTCGTTCCAGGACGCCTCGAACTTCTCCACGCCCTCGACCTCGAGGAGCCGGACGACGTCGTCGTAGTCGACGCCGACGGCGGCCAGGGCGTCCAGGTCGGCCCTGGCCTGCTCGTAGGTGCCGCGCACGGTGTCCCCGGTGACCTCGCCGTGGTCGGCGGTGGCCTCCAGGGTGGCCTCCGGCATGGTGTTGACGGTGCCCGGGGCGACCAGATCGGTCACGTACAGGGTGTCCTTGTACGCCGGGTCCTTCACACCGGTGGAGGCCCACAGCGGGCGCTGCTTCTTCGCGCCGGCCTTCTCCAGGGCCGCCCAGCGGTCGGAGGAGAAGACCTCCTCGTAGACCTGGTAGGCCAGACGGGCGTTGGCCAGCGCGGCCCGGCCCTTGAGGGCCTTCGCCTCGTCCGAGCCGATCTTCTCCAGCCGCTTGTCGATCTCGGTGTCCACCCGGGAGACGAAGAACGAGGCGACCGACTCGATCTCCGACAGGTCCAGGCCCCGCTCCTTGGCCTTCTCCAGGCCGGACAGGTAGGCGTCCGTCACGGCGCGGTAGCGCTCGAGGGAGAAGATCAGTGTGACGTTGACACTGATGCCCAGGCCGATCACCTCGGTGATCGCCGGCAGCCCGGCCTCGGTGGCCGGAATCTTGATCAGCGTGTTCGGCCGGTCGACGAGCCAGGCCAGCTGCTTGGCCTCGGCCACGGTCGGCTCGGTGCTGTGCGCCAGCCGCGGGTCGACCTCGATGGAGACCCGGCCGTCGCGGCCGTCGGTGGCGTCGAAGACCGGGCGCAGGACGTCGGCCGCGTCGCGCACGTCGGCGGTGGTGATCATGCGCACCGCCTCCTCGACCGTCACGCCCCGCACGGCGAGGTCGCGCAGCTGCCGCTCGTAGCCGTCGCCGCCGGAAATGGCCTTCTGGAAGATCGACGGGTTGGTGGTCACGCCCACGACGTGGCTGTCGTCGATCAGCTCGGCGAGGTTGCCCGAGGTGATCCGCCTGCGGGACAGGTCGTCCAGCCAGATCGCCACACCCTCGTCGGACAGGCGCTTGAGTGCGTCAGTCATAGGTGTTGCATCTCCTCCTGGTAGTCGGGTCAGCGCGAGGCCGCGGCGATCGACTCGCGGGCGGCGGCCACGACCGCCTCCGTGGTCAGGCCGAACTTCTCGAAGAGCACCTTGTAGTCGGCGGAGGCACCGAAGTGCTCGAGGCTGACGATGCGGCCGGCGTCGCCCACGAAGCGGTGCCAGGTCAGGCCGATGCCGGCCTCCACGGCGACCCGGGCCTTCACGCTCGGCGGCAGCACGCTGTCGCGGTACGCCTGGTCCTGCTCGTCGAACCACTCCACGGACGGCATCGAGACCACGCGGGTGGGCACGCCCTCGGCCTGGAGGACCTGCCGGGCCTCCACCGCCGTCTGGACCTCGGAACCGGTGGCGACGATCACGACCTGCGGCTGCCCGCCATCGGCCTCGGCCAAAACATATCCGCCCCGGGCGGTGCCCTCGGCGGGGGCGAACTCGCCGGACTCGCGGTCCCACACCGGCAGGTTCTGCCGGGTCAGGGCCAGGCCGTGCGGGCCGGTGCCGGGGACCGAGTGGCGCTCGAGGATCGTGCGCCAGGCCACGGCGGTCTCGTTGGCGTCGCCCGGGCGGACGATGTTCAGGCCCGGGATGGCGCGCAGGCTCGCCAGGTGCTCGACCGGCTGGTGGGTCGGGCCGTCCTCGCCCAGGCCGATGGAGTCGTGGGTCCACACGTAGGTGACCGGCAGCTGCATCAGCGCGGCGAGCCGGACGGCGGGCCGCATGTAGTCGGAGAACACCAGGAAGGTGCCGCCGTACACGCGGGTGTTGCCGTGCAGCGCGATGCCGTTCATGGCCGCGCCCATGGCGTGCTCGCGGATGCCGAAGTGGACGGTGCGCCCGTACGGGTCCGCCTCCGGCAGCGGGTTGCCCTCCGGCAGGAAGGAGGAGCCCGCGTCGATGGTGGTGTTGTTGGAGCCCGCCAGGTCGGCGGAGCCGCCCCACAGCTCCGGGACCACCGCGCCGAGGCCCTTGAGGATCTCGCCGGACGCCTTGCGGGTGGCCACGTCCTTGCCGGCCGGGAAGACCGGGACGGCCTTCTCCCAGCCCTCGGGCAGGTTGCCGGCCTCGATGCGGTCGAACTCGGCGGCGCGCTCCGGATTGGCCGCGCGCCACTCCTCCGTCCGCTTGTTCCACTCCGCGCGCGCCTCGCGGCCGCGGGCGACGGCGGCCCGGGTGTGCGCCAGGACCTCCTCGGCCACCTCGAAGTGCTTCTCCGGGTCGAAGCCGAGGACCTTCTTGGTGGCGGCGACCTCCTCCTCGCCCAGCGCCGAGCCGTGCGAGGCCTCGGTGTTCTGGGCGTGGGGGGCCGGCCAGGCGATGATCGTGCGGGCCGCGATGATCGAGGGCCGCGAGGTCTCGGCCTGCGCCGCGCGGAAGGCGTCGTACAGGGCCTGCACGTCGAAGTCGCCGTTCGGGGCCTGCTCGATGCGCTGGACGTGCCACCCGTAGGCCTCGTACCGCAGGAGCACGTCCTCGCTCAGGGCGGTCTCGGTGTCGCCCTCGATCGAGATGTGGTTGTCGTCGTACAGCGCGATCAGGTTGCCGAGCTTCTGGTGCCCGGCCAGCGAGGACGCCTCCGCGGAGATGCCCTCCTCGATGTCGCCGTCGGAGACGATCGCCCAGATCGTGTGGTCGAACGGGGAGGTGCCCGGCGCGGCGTCGGGGTCGAACAGGCCGCGCTCGTAGCGGGCGGCCATCGCCATGCCCACGGCGTTGGCGATGCCCTGGCCCAGCGGGCCGGTGGTGGTCTCGACGCCGACGGTGTGGCCGTGCTCCGGGTGGCCGGGCGTGCGCGAGCCCCAGGTGCGGAAGGACTTGAGGTCGTCCAGTTCCAGTCCGTAGCCGGCCAGGAAGAGCTGGACGTACAGGGTCAGGCTGGTGTGGCCGGGGGAGAGGACGAAGCGGTCCCGGCCCGTCCAGCCGGGGTCCGACGGGTCGTGGCGCATCAGCTTCTGGAACAGCAGGTAGGCGGCCGGCGCCAGGCTCATGGCCGTACCCGGGTGGCCGTTTCCGACCTTCTGTACGGAATCCATGGCCAGGACCCGCGCGGTGTCGACTGCCCGCTTGTCCAGTTCGGTCCACTCGAGGGAGGTGGTGGTCGGCTCGGTGCTCACCCTGGTCAGGGCTCCTTCCCACATCTCGGACGCCGGTGACGGAGTGCCTACCGGGCGATGTCGAGCCTACCGGTGCAGAGGCGGGCGGCCTTGCGCGTCCACGGGCGCGGAGAGCGACGGAACCGTGACGGGGGGCCGCCGGGGGATCCGTGCGCCGGACGCCGTCCCCCGCGTCCGGCCGGGGCCGCGGAAGGGCACAACGTCCCGGTTCCCCTGTGCATTCCGCCACATGCCCCGCAGCCGCCCCGCCACACGCCCCGGGGCCGCCCCGGGGCCCGGCCCCGCGTTCCCGCCCCCGTCCGCGGTCCGGCGCGGCGGGCGGCGGGCACCGACACGGGTGACCCCGCGAGGGGCCGGTCATTCCCAAGGTCTAGAGTGGCGTGGTACGCGCAAGACCCGCCGGGGACCGCTGCCAGGCCCCGGTTCTTGCTGGACTTTCTCTACAGGGGTGCTCGTGACGGCCGTCGAATCGCGACCTGCAGGGGTCATCGGAACGGGCACCGCGCGCCGGCCGTTCGGGGCCCGTGCGAAGGGGTTCGTGGCGCTGACGAAGCCACGGATCATCGAACTGCTGCTCATCACCACCATTCCGGTGATGTTCCTCGCCGCGCAGGGGGTTCCCGACCTGTGGCTGGTCTTGGCCACGGTCGTCGGCGGCTACCTCTCCGCGGGCGGCGCCAATGCGCTGAACATGTACATCGACCGCGACATCGACGCGCTGATGCACCGCACCGAGCAGCGTCCGCTGGTCACCGGACTGATCACCCCGCGCGAGTGCCTGGCCTTCGGCATCGGCCTGGGCGTGGTCTCCACCGCGTGGTTCGCGCTCCTGGTCAACCCGCTGTCCGCGGCGCTGTCCCTGGGCGCCTTCCTGTTCTACGTGGTCGTCTACACGATGATCCTCAAGCGGCGCACCGCCCAGAACATCGTCTGGGGCGGCATCGCCGGCTGCCTGCCGGTCTTCATCGGCTGGTCCGCGGTGACGAACTCCCTGTCCTGGGCCGCGGTGATCCTCTTCCTGGTCGTCTTCTTCTGGACCCCGCCGCACTACTGGCCGCTGTCGATGAAGGTCAAGGACGACTACGCCCGCGTCGGCGTGCCGATGCTCCCGGTGGTCGCCTCCAACACCGTCGTCGCCCGGCAGATCGTGATCTACAGCTGGATCATGGTCGGCGTCTCGCTGCTGCTGTGGCCGCTGGGCTACACCGGCTGGTTCTACCCGGCCGTGGCGATCGGCGCCGGCGCCGTCTGGCTCAAGGAGGCCCACGGCCTCCAGCGCCGCGCGAAGGCGGGCGTGACGGGCGCCAAGCTGAAGGAGATGAAGCTCTTCCACTGGTCGATCACCTACGTCTCGCTGCTCTTCCTGGCCGTGGCGATCGACCCCTTCCTGCGGTAGGCGGGACCGGACCCGCGACGACGGGCGGTCCGCGTGGGCAACACCACGCGGACCGCCCGTCGCCTGTTCGAGTACCCGCCGGTAGCATCGGTGGCCATGGAGACCAAGCAGGCTGAGGAGACCGGCCGGGACGCCCGCGCCGAGAAGAAGGCCAAGCGCCTCGCCCACCAGATCGACGCCTTCGCCAAGGGGCACGGCGGTGGCGCGGAGGGCCAGCTGGCGCACATCGGCCGGGGCGTCACACGCGTCGCCCTGGTCGGCAGCAACGGCGAGTGGGGCAACCTGGTGGCCCCCTCGTACGAGATCGCGCAGCGCGCCGTGGAGATCGCCGGCATCACCGTGCACGAGGATTTCGGCGGGGAGATGGCGGCCAGGGTGCGCACCGGCCGCTACGAGTGGTCGCGCATGGCCGGCATCCAGGTGGGCGGCCCGTCCAACGACTGACCCGGACGGGGCCCGGACGGGGCCGGACGGGAAGAGGACGAAGGCCCCGGCGGCCGGCTGCGGATCCGCAGCCGGCCGCCGGGGCCTTCGAGTGTTCCCGGGCTCAGACGCCCGCCGGCACCGGGGCCTGCTGCTCCGGCGCCTCCGGCTCCCCGGACGCCTCCCCGGCCGCCGGGAGCTCCGGGTGCTCCCGCAGGGACAGCGCCACCCGCAGCACGGCGATCCACACCAGGCACGAGCCGAGCATGTGGGCGCCGACGACCAGCTCGGGCAGCCCGGTGAAGTACTGCACGTAGCCGATCGCGCCCTGGGCCACCAGGACGACCAGCAGGTCCCTGGTGCGGGCCCGGGGGGCCGCCGGGGCGCCGACCGCGCGCAGGACGAACCACAGCGCCACCGACAGGCCCAGCACGAGGAAGACGAAGTCGACGTGCAGCTGGGTGATCTTCTCCCAGTCGATCGGGATGCGGTGCACCCTGTTCGCGTCGCCCGCGTGCGGGCCCGCGCCGGTCACCACGGTGCCCAGCACGGTCAGCACGCCGGTCGCCCCCACCAGCAGCCACGCCAGCTGCCGCACCGGCCGCGGGGCCAGGCCGCGGGCCGGGCCGTCGCCCTCGCGGGAGCGGTGCCACATCACCGTCGCCACCGTCAGCAGCGCGGTCGACAGCAGGAAGTGGGCGCTGACGATGTAGGGGTTCAGCCCGGTCAGCACGGTGATCCCGCCGACGATCCCGTTGGCCGCGATGAGCCAGAACTGGTACCAGCCCAGCCGGGTCAGGCTGTGCCGCCAGGGGGCGCGGGAGCGCGCGGCGACGATCGCCAGGCCCACGAACGCGCACAGCACGTAGGTCAGCAGGCGGTTGCCGAACTCGATGACGCCGTGCACGCCCATCTCGGCGGTCGGGGCCAGGCTGTCGGCGGTGCACCTGGGCCAGGTCGGGCAGCCCAGGCCGGATTCGGTCAGCCGCACGGCGCCGCCGGTGACGACGATGAGCACGGCCATCACCACCGTGGCCAGTGCGGCACCCCGCACGAACCTCGCGGAGGGCTGCCAGCGGCGGGCGATCAGTTCGAGGGGATTGAGCGTGTTCGGCACACGACCATCGTAAGCGGGTGCTTGTGCATCCGTTCACGAGGGGTCGGGCGCCGGCCCCCGCCTACTCCCACTTGAAGAAGCGGGCCGCGGCCCCCAGGCCCAGCACCGCCCACACCGCCAGGATCCCCAGCTGCTGCCACGGCACCCCCGCGCCGTCCTGCAGCACGTCCCGCAGCCCCTCGGAGAGGGCCGAGATCGGCAGCAGCCCCAGCACGGCGGCCGCCCCGTCGGGGAAGCGGTCCAGCGGCACGACCACCCCGCCGCCGATCAGCAGCAGCAGGAAGACCAGGTTGGCGGCGGCCAGCGTCGCCTCCGCCCGGAGGGTTCCGGCCATCAGCAGGCCCAGTCCGGAGAAGGCCGCGGTGCCCAGCAGCAGCAGGGCCGCCACGGTGAGCGGGCTGCCCTGCGGGGACCAGCCCAGCGCGAGGGCGATCACCGTCAGCAGCGTCACCTGCAGGGCCTCGGTGAGCAGCACCGCCCCGGTCTTGGCGGTCATCAGGGCCCAGCGCGGCAGGGGGGAGGCGCCCAGCCGCTTCAGCACGCCGTAGCGGCGCTCGAAACCGGTGGCGATGGCCTGCCCGGTGAAGGCCGTGGACATCACCGCCAGGGCCAGGACGCCCGGGGCGAGGAAGTCCACCCGGGACCCGGTCCCGGTGTCCACCACCGGGACCGAGGAGAACAGCACCAGCAGCAGCGCGGGGATGACCACCGTCAGCAGCAGCTGCTCGCCGTTGCGCAGCAGGATCCTGGTCTCGAAGGCGGTCTGCGCCGCGATCATCCGGCCGATCGGGGCCGCGCCCGGCCGGGGGGTGAAAGTGCCCGTGGCGGTCATGCGCGCAGCTCCTTGCCGGTCAGGTCCAGGAAGACGTCCTCCAGGGTGCGCCGCTCCACCGCGATGCGCTCGGGCATCACGCTGTGCTGGGCGCACCAGGAGGTGACGGTGGCCAGCATCTGCGGGTTCACCTCCCCCTCCACGCGGTAGTTGCCGGGGCCGGTCTCGCTCGCGGCCGAGCCGGGGGGCAGGGCCTTGAGCAGCGAGTCCAGGTCCAGGCCCGGCCGGCCGGAGAACCGCAGGGTGTCCTCGGCGCCGCCGCGGCACAGCTCCTCGGGGCTGCCGTGGGCGATGACCCGGCCGCCGTCGATGATGGCCACGTCGTCGGCCAGCTCCTCGGCCTCCTGCATGGAGTGCGTGGTCAGCACCACGGTGACGCCGTCGGCGCGCAGCTCGCGCACCAGCTCCCAGGTGGCGTGCCGGGCCTGCGGGTCCAGTCCGGCGGTGGGCTCGTCGAGGAAGACCAGCTCGGGGCGGCCGACGACCGCCATGGCCAGGGAGAGCCGCTGCTGCTGGCCGCCGGACAGCCGCCGGTAGGGGGTGCGGCCGCACGAGCCCAGGCCCAGCCGCTCGACCAGCAACGCGGGGTCGACGGGGTGGGCGTGCAGCTTCGCGGTGTGCCGCAGCATCTCCTCGGCGCGCGCGCTCGAGTAAATGCCGCCGGACTGGAGCATCACGCCGATCCGGGGCCGCAGCCGCCCGGCGTCGGCGACCGGGTCCAGGCCCAGGACGCGCACGGTGCCGGCGTCGGGGCGCCGGTAGCCCTCGCAGGTCTCGATCGTGGTGGTCTTGCCCGCGCCGTTGGGGCCGAGCACGGCGGTGAGGGTGCCGCGGGCGACCTGCAGGTCGAGCCCGTCGACGGCGGTTTTCGCGCCGTACCGTTTGACCAGGCCGACGACCTCGACCGCGGGTGAGTTCTGCATGTCCCGGAGTCTACGAAGCCCGGCGGGCCTCGCGGGCGAGCGGGGCCGACGGAAGGCGCGCGCCACGTGCCCGCCGGCAAACCCCCCGGTCAAGGTTAGGTCTGCCTTAGTGACGGAATCCACCGGGGGTGAGGCGGACCTCGCTTGTCCGTCCCCGGTGAATTACGCAACAATGGTGTTGTGAAAAACGCCGACGAGGTTCTCGAGGAAGGGCGAGGCACCCGCAACCGGGTGGCCCGCTCGATTCTCGACCACGGCCCGTCGACGGCGGCGGACCTGGCCGAACGGCTCGACCTGACGGCCGCCGCGGTCCGCCGGCACCTCGACGCGCTGGTGGCCGAGGGGATCGTCGAACCCCGCGAGAAGCGGGTCTACGGCAACCGCGGCCGGGGCCGCCCGGCGAAGGTGTTCGCGCTGACCGACTGCGGGCGCGACGCCTTCTACCAGGCCTACGACCAGCTCGCCGCCGACGCCCTGCGCTGGATCGCGCAGTCCGCCGGCGGGGGCGGCACGGGGCAGGCGGCGGTCGCCGCCTTCGCCCGCGCCCGGGTCGCCGCCCAGGCGGAGCGCTACCGCCCCGCCGTGGAGGCGGCAGCCCCGCAGGACCGGGCCAGAGCTCTCGCCGAGGCGCTGACCGCGGACGGGTACGCTGCCACGGCGCGCAGCGCTCCCGGTTCCCAGGGCCAGCAGCTCTGCCAGCACCACTGCCCGGTGGCGCACGCCGCCGAGCAGTTCCCGCAGCTGTGCGAGGCGGAGACCGAGGTCTTCTCCAGCCTGCTGGGGACCCACGTCCAGCGTCTGGCCACGATCGCCCACGGCGACGGGGTGTGCACGACGTTCGTTCCGCAGTCGATCGACCGCGATCCATCATCTGCAAGTACGGCCGGGAGGAACCCCGCATGACCACGACCGCTCACCCGGAGCTCGAGGGTCTGGGCAAGTACGAGTACGGCTGGGCCGACCCCGACGTCGCGGGTGCCAGCGCCCAGCGCGGTCTGTCCGAGGCCGTCGTCCGTGACATCTCGTCGAAGAAGTCCGAGCCGGAGTGGATGCTGAAGACGCGGTTGAAGGGCCTGCGGCTGTTCGACAAGAAGCCCATGCCGACCTGGGGCTCGGACCTGTCGGGCATCGACTTCGACAACATCAAGTACTTCGTGCGGTCCACCGAGAAGCAGGCCGAGTCCTGGGAGGACCTGCCCGAGGACATCAAGAACACCTACGACAAGCTGGGCATCCCGGAGGCGGAGAAGCAGCGCCTGGTCGCCGGTGTCGCCGCCCAGTACGAGTCGGAGGTCGTCTACCACCAGATCCGCGAGGACCTGGAGGAGCAGGGCGTGCTGTTCCTGGACACCGACACCGCGCTCAAGGAGCACCCGGAGCTCTTCCAGGAGTACTTCGGCACGGTCATCCCGGCCGGCGACAACAAGTTCGCCGCGCTGAACACCGCCGTGTGGTCCGGCGGCTCCTTCATCTACGTGCCGCCGGGCGTGCACGTGGACATCCCGCTCCAGGCCTACTTCCGGATCAACACCGAGAACATGGGCCAGTTCGAGCGGACCCTGATCATCGTCGACGAGGGCGCCTACGTGCACTACGTCGAGGGCTGCACCGCGCCGATCTACTCCTCCGACTCGCTGCACTCGGCGGTCGTGGAGATCATCGTCAAGAAGAACGCGCGCTGCCGCTACACGACCATCCAGAACTGGTCGAACAACGTCTACAACCTGGTGACCAAGCGCGCCGTGGCCTACGAGGGCGCCACCATGGAGTGGGTCGACGGCAACATCGGCTCCAAGGTGACCATGAAGTACCCGGCCATCTACCTGATGGGCGAGCACGCCACCGGCGAGACCCTGTCCATCGCCTTCTCCGGCGAGGGCCAGCACCAGGACGCCGGCGCCAAGATGGTCCACATGGCGCCGAACACCAAGTCCAACATCGTCTCCAAGTCGGTGGCGCGCGGCGGCGGCCGCACCTCCTACCGCGGGCTGCTGGAGATCGCCGAGGGCGCCCACGGCTCCAAGTCCAACGTGCTGTGCGACGCGCTGCTGGTGGACACGATCTCCCGCTCGGACACCTACCCCTACATCGACGTCCGCGAGGACGACGTGTCCATGGGCCACGAGGCGACGGTCTCCAAGGTCAGCGAGGACCAGCTCTTCTACCTGATGTCCCGCGGCCTGAGCGAGGACGAGGCCATGGCCATGATCGTGCGCGGCTTCGTCGAGCCGATCGCCCGCGAGCTCCCCATGGAGTACGCCCTGGAGCTCAACCGGCTGATCGAGCTCCAGATGGAGGGGGCCGTCGGCTGACGCCGCACCCCGCCCGACGAACCCGTACCGCTGAACCAGGAAGCGAGCACTACGACAGCCATGGCTGCTGACGTCAACACCCCGGCGGGCTCCACCACCGCCGGCTCGGTCCAGGTGGGCACCGCAGGAGCGGGCGCCCCCCTGGCCGGCCCCGGTACCGGCCGCACCCAGCCGATCGACGCGCGGGTCAGCGCGATCGCGTCCTACGACGTGGCCGACTTCCCCGTGCCGCACGGCCGCGAGGAGGAGTGGCGCTTCACCCCGCTGGAGCGCCTGCGCGGCCTGCACGACGGCACCGCCGCCGCGACCGGCGGCGTCAAGGTCGCGGTGGAGGCCCCCGAGGGTGTCACCGTCGAGACCGTGGACCGCGACGACCCGCGCCTGGGCCGCTCCGGCAAGCCCGTCGACCGGGTCGCCGCCCAGGCGTACTCCTCCTTCGAGAAGGCCACCGTCGTCTCGGTCGCCAAGGACACGGTGCTGACCGGGCCGGTCCGCGTCGCCGTCCACGGCGAGGGCGGCACGGCCTTCGCCCACCTGCTGGTCGAGGTCGGCGCCTTCGCCGAGGCCGTCGTCGTCCTGGACCACACCGGCGGCGCCGTCCTGGCCGCCAACGTCGAGTACGTCCTCGGCGACGGCGCGAAGCTGACCGTGGTCTCCGTGCAGGACTGGGACGACACCGCCGTCCACGCCGCCCAGCACAACGCCCTGGTCGGCCGCGACGCGAAGTTCAAGTCCGTGGTCGTCACCTTCGGCGGCGACCTGGTCCGCCTGCAGCCGCGCGTGCGCTACGCGGCCCCCGGCGGCGAGGCCGAGCTGTACGGCCTGTACTTCACCGACGACGGCCAGCACCACGAGCACCGCCTCACCGTCGACCACGACACCCCGCACTGCCGCAGCAACGTCGCCTACAAGGGCGCGCTGCAGGGCGAGGGCGCCCACGCGGTGTGGATCGGCGACGTCCTCATCCGCGCCGCCGCCGAGGGCACCGACACCTACGAGCTCAACCGCAACCTCGTCCTGTCCGACGGGGCGCGGGTCGACTCGGTCCCCAACCTGGAGATCGAGACCGGCGAGATCGTCGGCGCCGGCCACGCCAGCGCCACCGGCCGCTTCGACGACGAGCAGCTGTTCTACCTGATGTCCCGCGGCGTCCCCGCCGAGGAGGCCCGCCGCCTGGTCGTGCGCGGCTTCTTCGCCGAACTGCTCCAGCAGATCGGGATCCCCGAGGTCGAGGAGCGCCTGCTCGCCAAGGTCGACGCGGAACTGGAGGCGTCCGTCGCATGAGTGAATCCGGCTTCGTCCGCGCCTGCTCCCTGAGCGAGCTCGAGGACGACACCCCCAAGCGGGTCGAGATCGGGTCCGTCCCGGTCTCCCTCGTGCGCACGCAGGGCGAGGTGTTCGCGATCAACGACATCTGCTCGCACGCGAACGTCTCCCTCTCTGAGGGCGAGGTGGAGGACTGCGCCATCGAGTGCTGGCTGCACGGCTCCCGCTTCGACCTGCGCACCGGCAAGCCGTCCGGCCCGCCGGCCGTGCGCCCCGTCCCCGTCTACCCCGTCAAGATCGAAGGGGACGAGGTCCTCGTCTCCGTCACCCAGGAGTCCTGAGCACCCCATGGCAACGCTTGAGATCCACGACCTGCACGTCTCCGTCGAGGCCGAGAACGGCCCCCGGGAGATCCTGCGAGGCGTCGACCTGACCGTGAAGCAGGGCGAGACCCACGCCATCATGGGGCCCAACGGCTCCGGCAAGTCCACCCTGGCCTACTCGCTGGCCGGCCACCCCAAGTACACGGTCACCGGCGGCACCGTCACCCTCGACGGCGAGGACGTCCTGGCGATGTCCGTCGACGAGCGGGCCCGCGCCGGCCTCTTCCTGGCCATGCAGTACCCGGTCGAGGTCCCCGGCGTCTCGGTCTCCAACTTCCTGCGCACCTCCGCCACCGCCGTGCGCGGCGAGGCCCCGAAGCTGCGCACCTGGGTCAAGGAGGTCAAGGAGGCCATGGCGCGCCTCCAGATGGACCCGGCCTTCGCCGAGCGCAACGTCAACGAGGGCTTCTCCGGCGGTGAGAAGAAGCGGCACGAGATCCTCCAGCTGGAGCTCCTCAAGCCGAAGATCGCCGTCCTTGACGAGACCGACTCCGGCCTGGACGTCGACGCCCTGCGCGTCGTCTCCGAGGGCGTCAACCGGGTCCGGGAGACCGGGGAGGTCGGCACCCTGCTGATCACCCACTACACGCGCATCCTGCGCTACATCAAGCCCGACCACGTGCACGTGTTCGCGGCCGGCCGCATCGCCGAGTCCGGCGGCCCGGAGCTGGCCGACAAGCTCGAGGCCGAGGGCTACGAGTCGTACGTGAAGGGTGGCGCTTCCGCGTGACACAGCTGCCGGGCCTCCTCCCGGGCCTCCTCGACACCGAGGCGATCCGCAAGGACTTCCCCGTCCTGGACCGCCAGGTCCACGAAGGACACAAGCTCGTCTACCTGGACAACGCGGCGACCTCCCAGAAGCCCCGCCAGGTGCTCGACGCACTGAACGAGTACTACGAGCGCCACAACGCCAACGTCCACCGCGGTGTCCACGTGCTCGCGGAGGAGGCCACGGCGCTGTACGAGGGCGCGCGCGACAAGGTCGCCGCGTTCGTCAACGCCCCCAGCCGCGACGAGGTGATCTTCACGAAGAACGCCTCCGAGTCGCTGAACCTCGTGGCCAACATGCTCGGCTGGGCGGACGAGCCGTACCGGGTCGACCGGGACACCGAGATCGTCATCACCGAGATGGAGCACCACTCCAACATCGTTCCGTGGCAGCTGCTGGCGCAGCGCACCGGCGCGCAGCTGAAGTGGTTCGGCCTGACCGACGAGGGCAGGCTCGACCTGTCCGAGATCGACCGCGTCATCACCGAGCGGACCAAGGTCGTCTCCTTCACCCTGGTCTCCAACATCATGGGCACCGTCAACCCGGTCGAGCAGATCGTGCGGCGGGCCCAGGAGGTCGGCGCCCTGGTGGTGGTCGACGCCTCCCAGGCCGCCCCGCACATGGTGCTGGACGTCCAGGCGCTGCAGGCCGACTTCGTGGCCTTCACCGGCCACAAGATGTGCGGGCCGACCGGCATCGGCGTGCTGTGGGGCCGCCAGGAGCTGCTGGAGGACCTGCCGCCCTTCCTCGGCGGCGGCGAGATGATCGAGACCGTCTCGATGAGCTCCTCCACCTACGCCCCGGCGCCGCACAAGTTCGAGGCCGGCACCCCGCCGATCGCCCAGGCGGTCGGGCTGGGCGCGGCCGTGGACTACCTGACGTCGATCGGCATGGAGCGCATCGCCCGCCACGAGCACGCGATCACCGAGTACGCGGTGCGGCGCCTGAAGGAGGTGCCCGACCTGCGGATCATCGGACCGGCCACGGCCGAGGACCGCGGCGCGGCGATCTCCTTCACCCTCGGCGACATCCACCCGCACGACGTGGGCCAGGTCCTCGACGAGCAGGGCATCGCCGTGCGCGTCGGGCACCACTGCGCCCGGCCGGTCTGCCTGCGCTACGGCATCCCGGCCACCACGCGGGCGTCGTTCTACCTGTACTCCACGCCCGCCGAGGTCGACGCGCTCGTCGACGGCCTCGAGCACGTGCGGAATTTCTTCGGGTGACGGGGGCGCTGAGGCAACCGTGAAGCTGGACTCGATGTACCAGGACATCATCCTGGACCACTACAAGAACCCCCACGGCAAGGGCCTGCGCGACGGCGACGCCGAGGTGCACCACGTCAACCCCACGTGCGGTGACGAGATCACCCTGCGGGTGCGGCTGGACGGCGGGAAGGTCGCCGACGTCAGCTACGAGGGCCAGGGCTGCTCGATCAGCCAGGCCAGCGCCTCGGTACTCAACGAGCTGCTGGTCGGCCGCGAGCTGGACGACGCCGTGCGGATCCAGGAGGCGTTCCTGGAGCTCATGCAGTCCAAGGGGCAGGCCGAGCCCGACGAGGACGTGCTGGAGGACGCCGTGGCGTTCGCCGGCGTCTCGAAGTACCCGGCCCGGGTCAAGTGCGCCCTGCTGAGCTGGATGGCGTGGAAGGACGCGACCGCGAAGGCCCTGTCCGAGAAGGAGACGGCATGACGACCGAGAACACCACGCAGGAGCAGGTCCGCGAGCCGGAGGCGGCAGGCGCGGCCGAGGCGGCGGAGCCCGCCGCGGCGGCGGCCACCGGCACCTCCGTCGCCACCGAGGAGGAGCTCCGCGAGGCCCTCTACGACGTCGTCGACCCCGAGCTGGGCATCGACGTGGTCAACCTCGGCCTGGTCTACGGGGTACACATCGACGACTCCAACGTCGCCACCGTCGACATGACGCTGACCTCGGCGGCCTGCCCGCTGACCGACGTCATCGAGGACCAGGCCCGCTCCGCCACCGACGGCATCGTCGCCGACCTGCGGATCAACTGGGTCTGGATGCCGCCGTGGGGCCCGGACAAGATCACCGACGAGGGCCGCGAACAGCTCCGCGCCCTCGGCTTCAACGTCTGAGCCCCGGCTCCGGCGCTTCTCCGGGCCGCCGCGAGCCCCGGAACCCCGCTCCACCAGGACGCCCCGTGCACCCGCCGTGCACGGGGCGTCCTGCCGCACGGGCCCCGCTGTCCCCGCAGGTCTGTCCGGCGCGGCCGCCCGGTTGGCACTGCGGGCGGCCGTCCGGCTAGCGTTCGGTCCGTGACCGAGAACTCTGCACCCCGCCCCACCGGCGCCGTTGCCGCCGGGCTCGCCACCGTCGCCGAGGACGGCACGGTCCTGGACACCTGGTTCCCCGCCCCCGAGCTCGTGGCCGACCCCGGCCCGGCCGGTACCGAGCGGCTCACCGCCGAGCGCGCCGCCGAACTCCTCGGCGAGGCCGCCCCGAAGGCGCTGGGCCCCGACCCGCGCCGCGGCGTGGAGGTCGTCGCCGTGCGCACCGTCGTCTCCTCCCTGGAGGACAAGCCGCTCGACGCGCACGACGCCTACCTGCGCCTGCACCTGCTCAGCCACCGCCTGGTGCGCCCGCACGGCCAGAACCTCGACGGCATCTTCGGCCTGCTGGCCAACGTCGCCTGGACCAACCTGGGCCCGGTGCCGGTCGCCGAGGTCGAGCGGGTGCGGCTCGCCGCCCGTGCCGAGGGCCTGCAGTTGTCGGTGACCAGCATCGACAAGTTCCCGCGGATGACCGACTACGTCGCCCCGTCCGGCGTGCGGATCGCCGACGCGGACCGCGTCCGGCTCGGCGCCCACCTGGCCTCCGGCACCACCGTGATGCACGAGGGCTTCGTCAACTTCAACGCCGGGACCCTCGGCTCCTCCATGGTCGAGGGCCGGATCAGCGCGGGCGTCGTCGTCGGCGACGGCAGCGACATCGGCGGCGGCGCCTCGATCATGGGCACCCTGTCCGGCGGCGGCAAGCAGACCATCTCCATCGGCGAGCGCTGCCTGCTCGGCGCCGAGGCCGGCATCGGCATCTCGCTCGGCGACGACTCGATCGTCGAGGCCGGCCTGTACGTCACCGCCGGCACCCGGGTGACCCTGCCCGACGGCCAGGTCGTCAAGGCGCTGGAGCTCTCCGGCGCGAGCAACCTGCTCTTCCGCCGCAACTCCACCACCGGCGCGGTCGAGGCGCTGCAGCGCTCCGGCTCCTGGGGCGGCCTGAACGAGGCCCTGCACAGCAACGACTGACGGGGGCGGTCGGCCGTCCGCCGTGCTCCCGCCGCGGCCGGCGGCGTTGCGGCCGGCGGCGCCGCGGCGCACGGAGACCGCTCACGGCCGGGCGGCCGCACCCTTCACGGGGTGCGGCCGCCCGGCCGTGCACGGTGGCGGGCCCGCCACCGCCGGGGCGCTACTGCTGCGCCGCCTCCTCCTTCTGCAGGCGGGCGCGGCGGCGCCGCTTGAGGGAGGCGGGCCACTTGCGGGTGTCGCGGGGCTCGACGTAGGGCTCCTCGTCCTCCGGGAGGCCGCCGACGATGGCGCGTTCCCGGGCCATCTCGGCGTCGAACTCCAGGCCGAGGAGGATGGCGAGGTTCGACAGCCACAGCCAGATCAGGAAGATGATCACACCTGCGATGGAGCCGTAGGTCTTGTTGTACGAGCTGAAGTTGCCGACGTAGAGGGCGAAGCCGGCGGAGGCGATCACCCACAGCACCACGGCGAGGAAGCCGCCGGGGCTCAGCCAGCGGAAACCGGCGTCGTTCCTGGCGTTCGGAGCCGCCCAGTACAGCACCGCGATCATCAGCACGACCAGCAGCACCAGCACCGGCCACTTGGCGATGGACCAGACGGTCAGAGCGGCATCGCCCAGGCCGATCATCCCGCCGACCCGCTGGGCGATCCCGCCGGTGAACACCACGATCGCCGCGCTGACGCTAAGCAGGACCATCATCAGCAGCGTCACCCCGAGCCGGACCGGCAGTACCTTCCACACCGGCCGGCCCTCGGGGATGTCGTAGACCTCGTTCGCGGCCCGGATGAACCCGGCCACATAGCCGGAGGCCGACCACAGGGCGCCCAGCAGGCCGACGACGGCCAGCAGGCCGCCCGCGCCGCTGCTGTTCTGCAGGTCCTCGACCCCGGTCCTGAGGATGTCCTGCGCGCTGCCCGGGGCGAGCTTCTGGAGGTTGTCCAGGATGGTCTTCGTCGCCTTCTCCCCGGCCACGCCCAGCAGGGAGACCAGGACCAGCAGGGCGGGGAAGATCGACAGGACGCTGTAGTAGGTGAGGGCGGCCGCGCGGTCGGGGAGCCCGTCGTCGAGGAACTCCTTGCCGGTGCGCTTGAGGATCGCCTTCCACGAGCGGGGCCGCAGGTCGCTCAGCTCGTCGGGGGCCGCCTCCTCCACCTGCCGGTCCGGGCCGGGGCCCGCGCCGGACTCGGGGCCGGGGGCGGACTCGGGGCCGGACGCGGGCGCGGGCCCGGAGGCGTCCGCAGGGCCGGACGCGGGGTCGGGGCGGTGGGTGCTGCGGCGGTTTTCTCGGTCGTCCGGTGTCGTCATGGTCCGCTCTCCTCGGGGGCACCCGTCCTCCGGCGCCCTGTTCCGGACGCGTTACCCGAAGTCGGCGGGCCATGCATGGCGGCGCCGCCCGGGCGGTGGGCCCGGACGGCGCCGGCGGGCCGTCGGCGGACGCGCACGCGCAGCGCGTCGCCGGCGGGGTCAGCACTTGTTGCGCACGCCGCCGTAGCGGTCCCCGGTGAGGGCGATCGCGGAGACGTAGCCGTTCTCCCGGGGCCAGGTGCGGTCGAGCTTGACCCAGATGTTGCTGGTGCGGCCCGCCAGGTTGATGTTCTTGCCGTAGGTCCAGCAGATGGCCGAGTACGAGCCGTTCGGGGTGACGTAGCTGATCCTGCGGCTGTCGTCGGTGGCCTGCGCGTGGACACCGGTGTGGTACCAGGCGGTGACCTCGGTGTTGGCGGCCCGGGCCGGGGCGGCCGCGGCGGCCGGTGCGGCGGCCAGGACCGTGCCCGTGGCGAGGGCGGCGAGGGCTCCGGCGAGGATCTGACGAGCGTGCATCGTGAACTCCTGGAGTGTCGTGCGGACCGTTCCCCCGGCACACGAATCACAGGGGCCTCCCGTATGACGCGCGAGAATGTGACGTGCGTCACATCATTGGTCCCTCCGGTTCGATCCGGCCCCGTCCCGTCCTCCTCGGCCGCGGCGTCCCGTGCTGCCGGGGGGTGCGCTGCGGGGGGACGCGCCGTGCGGACGCGGCGGGGCCTGGGTCAGCGGGGCCGGGGGCGGCCAGTGCGGTGCGCAGCCTGTCCAGGGCGCGGGCGCGTGAGCGGGCCGCCGTGCCCCGGTGGACGGACAGGATCCCCGCCGCCTGGTCGATGGTGTAGCCGTAGAGGTCGACCAGGACCACCACCGCCGCCTGCCGGGCGGTGAGCCCGCCGAGCAGCCGCAGCGTCTCCAGCTCGGCGATCCGCTGCTCCACCCCGCCGTCCCAGGAGCCGCCGGGGCCGTGTGCCGGCTCGTGTCCGCGTGCCGGGGGGAAGCGGCGTTCTCCCGGGCCGGGCGCGGAGGCGCCGACCGGTTCCAGCCTGCTCTCCCGCCGCCAGGTGTCGCGTGCGACGCTCAGCAGCGCGGAGAAGGCGTAGGCGCAGGGCTCCGGATGGGCCAGGAGCCGGTCGGGCCGGGCCGCCAGCTTGAGGTAGGCGTCGTGGACGATGTCCCCGGCCGTCCCCCGGTGCCCGGTGAGAGCTGCGGCCCTGCGGTACAGCCGTGCCAGCAGGGCGCAGAAGGCCTCGTCGAAGGCGCGGCCGGGTCCGGTGTCCATGGTGTTGCACATGATGCGAAAAACTCCCCGTTTCCCCGTGTGGCACGGTTGTGCCGTTGTTGCACGGTTACCCCTTGTGCGGGGCGGCGGTGCGCGGGGGAGGGGGCGGCCGGAGGCGCGGGCCGGGCGCGGTGCGGCGGACGCGCGCGGAGAGGTGCGCAGCGGCGTGCGAGCACAGGGCGGAAGACGCCGCACCGCCCGTCCTGCGCTGTGCGCGGTGCGGGCGGTGCGGCGTCCCGGCGTCCCGGCGACGGGGCCTACGGGTGACGGGACTTGCGGGTGGCGGGGCCTACGGGCGGATGCGCAGCACCTGGGGGTCGTGGTCGGACGCCTGGTCGGCGAACTCGGCGTTGACGTGGACGATGTCGTAGTCGTACCGGGAGACCGCACGGCTGACCAGCATGTGGTCCAGCGCCTGGGAGTTGCCGTTGTAGACGTAGCTGTAGCGCTCGTCCTTCGGCAGGGTGTCGGCCAGGTTCTTCAGGACGTTGCCCTCGGTGAGGGCGTCCATGGCGGGGGAGAAGGAGAAGTCGTTGAGGTCCCCGGCCACCACGACCTTCGCCCTGCGGTCGACGGCGAGCAGGGAGTCGACGAAGGCGTTGACCGCCTCGGCCTGCGCGACGCGCTGGGTCTCCGAGGAGCGGGCGGGCGGCTGGAAGCGGCTGTCCAGGCCCTGGTCGCCGCCCTTGGAGTTGAAGTGGTTGGCGACGACGAAGACCGTCTCGCCGCGGAAGACGAACTCGCCGGCGAGCGGCTTGCGGCTGTCCTCCCACGCGGGGTTCGCCGGGTCGATCCGGCCGGGGGACGCGGACAGGGCGGCCTTGCCGTCCTCGCCCGCCACGGCCCGCACGGGGGTGGTCGCGTCGCCGCCGGGGGTGTCGGTGAAGGAGACCCGCTCGGGGTTGAACAGGAAGGCGACGCGGATGTTGCCGCCGGGCTGCCCGCCGTCCCGGTCGTCCTCCGGCGCGATCTCGCGCCAGGAGTAGGACGGCCCGCCGGCGGCGGATATCGCCGCGGTCAGCTTCTTCAGGGTCTCCTCGCCGGAGACGAGGGAGTCGTTGGTCGGGCCGTTGCCGTCCTGCACCTCCTCCAGGGCGATGATGTCGGGGGAGGCGAGGTTGTCCACGAGGGCGGAGGCCAGGCGGGAGAACTTGGCCGCCGGCGTCTTCGGGGACAGGTTCTCCACGTTGTAGGTGGCGACGGACAGTTCGTCCTCGCGCTGGGGGCGCGTGGTCTCGCGCTCGAGGCCGTTGTCCTTCAACTCGCCCATGACGGTGGCCGTGAGGGTGTAGCCGCCGTAGTTGTCGTAGTCGAGGGGGCCGGCGGTGGTGCCGGTCAGCTCGTCGCCGGCGTCCGCCTGCGGGAACGGCTGCTGCGCGTAGGGGATCAGCGACTCGACCTTGATCCGCCCGCCGTTGGGGGAGTCGTAGGAGCCGTACAGGGTGCCGCCGCGCTCGGTGCGGTGGCGGTTCGGCTCGGCGGTCACCCACACCTCGCCGTGCGAGGTGGTCGGGCCGACGACCCGGGCGTCCTGGACCCGGACGGTCATGCCCTCCAGGGACTCGTACAGGTCCAGGGCGTAGGAGCGGGGGCGCAGCGGCAGGTCCTCGATGCTGCCGTCCCCACCGTCGGCGGCCTGCGGCGCGTAGCGGTTGGGCACGGTGGAGGGCCTGAGGGCGAAGGCCTCGGGCAGGTCGTTGCCGGAGGAGACCACGGTCCAGGAGGCGCCGGTCAGTTCGGTCAGCGACTGGCCGCCGCCCGCGGCACCGCCCGGGTAGTACTCGGAGACCTTGCCGGAGACCAGCACCGAGTCGCCGACGGCCACGGCGGGGGTCTTGGAGCCGGTGAAGACGAACAGGCCCTCGCTGGTGGCCGGGTCGGCGTCCGGGTTCGGGTCCTGGATCCAGAAGCCGCGGGAGGAGCCGAAGGAGCGCACCGCGGTGACCGTGCCGGGGACCTCCGTCACGGCCTGTCCGTCCAGCGGGGAGAGCCGGGTGCTGCCCTGGATGTCGTGGACGCGCACCTCGGCGGCGGCCGCGGACTGAGGGACCGCCAGCAGGCCGGCGGCGAGCGCGGCGGTGGTGAGCGCGCCCAGTGCTGCGGGGGTGCGCAGCGGACGACGACGGATCACGGGTCCTCCCCGGTGGTGGGATCGGTTGGTGCGGGGCCCTGCCGGGGGAGTTGTAGCGCTCCAGGGTTGCCCGGAAGTGGCCGCAGGGTTTCTACGCGCGTCAATGTCCTGGGTTGGCGGTGCACCTGTCAAGGCGGGCGGGAGTGATCGGGAACACGCGCCGCGTCGGCCGCACTACGCTGGGACGCACATCCCGATCCGCGGCGAAGAGCCGCGCTCTGCCGATGAGAAGAGTTCCCGCCATGGCCGCCCCCACACCGACCCTCCCCCCGGTGCGCCTGCTGCCCGCCGCCCGGCTCGCCGCGGCGGCCCGGGAGACCCCGCTGCTGGACGCCGCCGTCCGCCTGGCCCGCTGGACCCGGACGGAGGGAGGGCGCGCCGTCGACGACCGCGGCGGCCTCGCACCCGGGGAACGCCGCGCGGCGGCGGCCGAACTGGGCCCGGCCTCCGGCGGCGCCCCGGCCTCCGGCCCGGTGTCCGACGCCTCCGGCTGCACGGAGGAGGGCGGCCGGGAGGCGCCCGGGGCGCTCGCGGCGGCCGGGGAGCTCGACGAGGCGTGGGACCTGGCCGGGTACCTGGGGCTGGTCGACGTCGACCCCGGCATCGAGGTCGTCGAGGACCGGCCGGACGACGGGCGGGCGGGCCGGCCGGGCGACGGCGGGACGCGGCCCGCCGGGGGGACGGTCCGGCGGGGAGGCGGGGGCCGGGCGGTCCCCGGGCCCGCCCTGGAGCAGGCCGAGACCGGCAGCCCCGACGAGGTGCTGTCCCTGTGGCAGGACGCCGTCGGGTACGTCGTCGCCCGGACCGTCGGCCCTGACCCGCAGGGGCCCGCCGCACCGTCCGGCAGCGCAGTTGGGGGCGCGGCCGGGCACGATCCCGCCTCCGCGCAGGCGTTCCTGGACGCCGCACTGGAGAACCTCTACGTCATCTCCGCCCTCGAACCGTCCGGCGGACGGCGGGAGGCGGGGGCCGCTCCGACCGGCCCCCGGCCGCCCGGCGCCCCCGCTCCCGCCGGCACGGCGGACGGCCCCGCGGCGACCGGCCCCGCGGTGGACGGTGTCACGGCGGCAGTCCCCCTGCCGGTGCTCGCCGCCTCGCTCGTCGTGCCGGACGGCACCGACGAGCCCACGCCCGAGGTGCTGGAGGAGCTCACCTCGGTGATGGCGCGCCTGGACGACCTGTTCGCGCCCCTCGCGGCCGTCGGCCTGGTCGACCACAGCCCCGCGGGCCCCCGCCACGGCTCGGTCCGCCTCACCCCCCTCGGCGTGTACGCGGTGCGCCGCCGCCTCCTCGACGCGGGCTACGACGCACCGGCCCTGGGCGACGCGGCGGAGCGGGACGCCGCGGCCCTGCTGACCGTCCTCGCCCGCTACCCCGAGGAGGCGGCCCGCACCGAGACCGCGCGGTGGCTGGCCCGGCGCTCCCCGGCGGGGGCGGCGGAGCAGCTGCTGGACGCCGCCCGCGGCGACGACCCGCAGGCCCCGTTGCGCAGGCTGTCCTGCCAGCAGGTGCTCGCGATGCTGGGGCCGGTGGCCGAGCCCGCGGTGCGCGCGGTGCTGGACGACCCGCACCTCGGCGGCCTCGCCCGGGTCTGGCTCGCCGAGCACGGTGCGGCCGGTGTGCCCGGCCCGACGGAGGAGACGGTGCTGTGGCTGACCGTCGACACCGTCGCCGCGCAACTGGGCGCGGAGGACGAGCACATGCTGCGGGAACTGGTCCGTGACCTGGTGGTGCGTCACGAGAGCTTCTTCAACGCCGCCTGGCGGGTCGACCACCCGGCCACCGCCGAGGTACTGGAGGCGATGGGCCGGCTCCACCCGGACCGGGACGTGGCGAAGGAGGCGCGCAGGGCCGCCTTCCGCGCCCGTTCCCGCCACCGGGCGCACTGAGCCTCCGAGGCCCGGGCCTCCTTCCGGCCCGGGCCCTCGGCTCGAACCTCCTGCGGCTGCTCCCCCGCCCGCCCGGCCTGCCCGGCCCGCCCGGCGGCCGAAACCATCGGCGGCCCGCTGCCTTCCGGACGCGCACGGTTCAACCGGTGTTTGCCGGTTGCCGACAGGGTGTGCGCCAGGTTTCCGGCGCAGGAGCACCTGTGCAGAAGCACCTTTCAGGAGGGCAACCATGCCGCTGTCCCGCAGAGAGCTCGTCCGGGGGTCGGCGATCGCCGGGGCCGGCGTCGCGCTGGCCGGCAGCGTCGAGGTCCTGGCCACGGCGCCCGGCGCGCTGGCCGCGGACCCGCCGCCGGAGACGGCCGGCGCCCCGGACGGCGGGGACGGGCACGGCGGGCCGGACGGCGGCAGCGGCCCGCGGCTCGGCCACGGCCCCCTGCTCGACGACCCCGAGGGCGTCCTCGCCCTGCCGGCCGGCTTCTCCTACCGGGTGCTCACCCGGGCCGGCGTCACCCGGCTGGAGTCGGGCGAGCCCACGCCCGGCCGGCACGACGGGACGGCCGCCTTCGAGGGCCCCCGCGGCTCGGTGCTGCTGGTCAACAACCACGAGCTGGGCGGGCCCCGGTCGCGCTGGGAGCACCCGGTGCCCCTGGCCGAGGACCTGGTCTACGACCCCGCGGCCTCGGGCGGGTGCACGGTCGTGGAGGTCTCCCGGGACGGCCGCGAGGTCCGCGAGCGGGTGGGCATCGCCGGCACCTCCACCAACTGCGCGGGCGGCACGACCCCCTGGGGCACCTGGCTGACCTGCGAGGAGACCGAGGACCGGGCCGGCACCAACGGCATGACCAAGGACCACGGCTACGTCTTCGAGGTCGACCCGCTCGACCCGCGGGCCAACCGCTTCCCGAAGCCGGTCAAGGCCCTGGGGCGTTACGCGCACGAGGCGGTCGTGGTCGACCCCTCGCGCGGCCACCTCTACCTGACCGAGGACGCCTCGAAGCCCAACGGCCTGCTCTACCGCTGGGACCCCCCGGCCGGCTTCCGCCACGGCCGCGGACGGCTGGCGGCCCTGGCCGACGACGCCGGCCGGCTCCGGGCGTTCAGGTGCTTCGACTCCGGCGGCCGGTTCGTCGACGACCTCTCCCGGGCGGACCGCACCGGCACCGTCTACGGGGTGGACTGGGTGGACGTGCCCGACCGGGACGCCCGCGAGGTCCCGGTGCGCAAGCAGTTCACCGGCGACGAGGTGACCCGGGCCCGCAAGCTGGAGGGCATGTGGTGGGGCGACGGCGGGGTGTACGTCGTCTCCTCCTACGCCCGCGCCGAGAGCCCGGGGACCCCGCACGACGGCCAGGTTTGGTTCTACGACCCCCGGCGCCGCACCCTCACCCTGAAGGTCCTGCTCGGCAGCGGTGCGGGGGAGGGGCCGGACGGCCCGGACAACATCACCGTCTCCCCGCACGGGGGCCTGGTCCTGGCCGAGGACGGCGACGGCGCCCAGCACCTGTTCGGCGCGCTCGCCGACGGCCGCACCTACCCGATCGCCCGCAACCAGGTGAACATCGGCACCGCCGAGGAGCCTCGTTACAGCGAGTTCGCCGGGGTCGCCTTCTCCCCGGACGGCCGCACCCTGTTCGCCAACATCCAGCAGCCGGGCCTGCTGCTGGCGGTCACCGGCCCCTGGCGCCGTCGCGGCGCCGGAGGCCGGGGCGCCCCCGGAGGCCGGTGAGCCCGGCCCACCGGGGCGCCCGTCCGACGGCGCGACGGCCGTGCGGCCCGCGTCAGGAGGCGTGAGAGAGAGGACGCGGGCCGCACGGCGGTTCGACGGGGCCGGGCGGTCCGCGGACGCCGTTGTCCGCGGGCCGCCCGGCGGGCGGGTCAGAGGCCGGACTTGAACAGCAGGCGGTTGGGCGTGCCGCTGTAGTTGCCGCTGATCACGTAGGTGGTGGAGTTGTTGACGATCCAGCTGTTGACGGTCGAGGAGGAGGCGTCGCCGTAGTTCGCCTTGTACAGCGCGGCGACACCGGCGACGTGCGGGGAGGCCATCGAGGTGCCGCTCATCGCGGTGGCGCCGCCGCCCATGCGGGCGGAGGTGATGGACACGCCGGGGGCGTAGAGGTCCGTGCAGCTGCCGTAGTTGCTGAACGACGCCTTGCGGTCGCCGCTGTCGGAGGCGGCCACGCTCAGGGCGCCCGGGGCGCTCGCCGGGGAGTAGTTGCAGGCGTCCTGGTTGTCGTTGCCGGCCGCGACGGACAGGTGCACGCCGGAGTTGGCCAGGTTGGTGGCCGCGTTGTTCACCGCGGAGGAGTAGCCGCCGCCCAGTGAGGCGTTGGCCACCGCGGGCTTCACCGCGTTCTGCCGCACCCAGTCGAAGCCGGCGATGATGCCCGAGTAGGAGCCGCTGCCCTGGCAGTCGAGCACCTTCACGCCGCGCAGCGCCACGCCCTTGGCGACGCCGTGGGTGCTGCCGCCGACGGTGCCGCCGACGTGGGTGCCGTGCCCGTTGCAGTCCTGGCCGTTGCCGCCGAAGGCGTCGAAGACGTTGCGGGCGCGGCCGCCGAACTCGGAGTGGTAGGTGTCCAGGCCGGTGTCGATGATGTAGGCCGTCACCCCCGCGCCGTTGCGGTTGTAGGTGTAGCTGCCGCTCAGCGGCAGGTTGCGCTGGTCGATCCGGTCCAGGCCCCAGGTGGCGCTGTACTGGGTGGCCGAGGCGGTGACCTTCTGGTCCTCCTCGATGGCCAGGACGGCGGAGTCGCGCTGCAGCGACTTCAGCTGGCCGTCCGTCAGCTTCGCGGCGAAGCCGTTGAGCACCTCGGAGTAGACGTGGCGGGGCGAGAGGTCCTTCGCCTCCGTCAGGTCCTCGGCCTCCACGCCGGACTTGAGGGTGACGATGTAGTTGCCCTTCACGGCCTGGCCGGCCTCGGCCTTCTGGACCGCGACGACCGGGGTGGCGGCCTCGGCGGCGGACGCCGTGCCGGCGGCCGGTATCAGGGCCGTCGGGGCGGCCAGGAGCAGGGCTGCGATCCGGAAACGCTTCATCGTGGGGACGAACCTTTCGTGGGGTGCCGGACGCCCGGGCGGTACCGGGCGCCCGGTTCTGCGGGGGCAGGAGGGGGCTGTGCAGGGCGGGCGCCGCCGCGTGCGGGCAGCCCTCCCGGACACCGGTCGAAGGACCGGTGCCGGGACCTGCGGGTGGGGACGGACAACGGTCCGGACGCCTGGTGGCGCACACGCCCCTGGCGGGAGCACGCGGACCTGGCGGGAACACGCGGACCGGGGGACCGCACGCGTGCCTCGCGATGCACGCGCGGGTCCGGTGCCCCGGTCGCGACCGGCGTGTGGGGGCTTCCGCGGCAGGACCGCCGGGCGCCACCGGGACGGGACGAAAAGCTAACGCCGGTAACAGGTTCGCGGGAGGCCTTGGCCATGGCCGGATCGGGCGTGGCCGATCGCGGTCAGCGCCTCGGCCGTACGGCCGGGGTTCAATCACTGGAAAACCGCAGTGCGCCGAACGTATGGTCTGGCACATGCCTGCCGAGCAGGGCCGTCCCGCTGACGGCCCCTCCGACCAGCGAGGAGGGCCGCCGGTGTCCGGCGGACCGCCCCGCGGAGAAGCGCCCCGCGGAGAAGCGCCCCGCGGAGAAGCACCCCGGGACGACACGGCCCGCGAGGAGGCCGGGGCGCAGGCGCGCGCCGTCTACGCCGCAGCGGTGCGGCGGGCCGGGAACCCGCGCGGGGGAAGGGAGTTCGCGGTACCCGACGGGACGTCGGCCCGGGTGCGCGACTGGCTGGCCGAGCACCGGCTGATCGGCGCCGACGGCACCGCGCTCAGCTCCCCCGAGCGGGCGCTGCGGACGCTGCTGGGCGACCAGGAGCGGCAACTGCGTTCGGCGGTCGCACTGCTGGAGCAGAACATCCACGCGCTCGACGACGTCGTCGGCCTGCTCGCCCTGAACCGGCTGGGCGGCCGGGAGGCCGTGCACGTGGAGTTCTTCGAGGACCGGGGCCGGCTGCGCAAGCGGCTCGAGGACGTCGACGCGCTCAGCCGCGAGGAGTACCTGGCCATGCGCAGCTCCTTCCCGGAGCCGGAGGTCCTCGACGCGAGCCTGGGGGCCGACCTGGAGATGCTGGGGCGCGGGGTCGATCTGAGGATGCTGGTCTCCGCCGGCGCCGTGCGGCGGCCGGGCGCGGCCCGCTACCTGGGCACGCTCGCCGAGGCCGGGGCCGAGGTCCGCGTCACGGCCTCCCTGCCGCTCTACCTGAGCGTCGTCGACCGCTCCCTGACCGTCATGTCGCTGGAGGGGGACGCGCACGGCTCCGGCGGCGACGTGATCCTGCACAGCCACCTGGTGGCCACGTGCTTCACGCGCGTCTTCGAGCACAACTGGGCCGCCGCGCGCCCGTACCCGGTCCGCGCCGGCCCGGCGGACGCGGACGGGGAGTACTCGCCGCAGGAGCGCGAGGTGCTCACCCTCCTCGCCACCGGGGCCAAGGACGAGAGCATCGCCCGCCGGCTCGGCTGCTCCGAGCGGACGCTGCGGCGGATGCTGACCCAGTTGATGGAGAAACTGGGCGCGGAGAGCCGCTTCGAGGCCGGGGTCCGCGCCGCCGGCCTGGGACTCGTCGACTGACGCCCGCCCGCCGTCGGGACCGGGCCCGAGAGAGCCGCTTCGAGGCCGGGGTCCGCGCCGCCGGCCTGGGACTCGTCGACTGACGCCCGCCCGCCGTCGGGACCGATCCCGTGCCCGGGCCCGTACCGGGGCCCGCGCCCGCGTCCGGACCCGACGCGGCCCGGGACGCCACCGCGCCCCGGGCCGCCGCACCGGTCCGGCGGGGGCTACAGCGCCGCGCCGCCGGGTTTGACCATGCCCCGCACGGTGCGGGCGTCGACGAACTCGCCCAGGGCGGTCATGTCCCACTCCCCGGAGAACTGCCGGACGAGCTTGCACATCAGCACGCCGGTGCGCGGCTCGGCGTTGGTCAGGTCGAAGCGGACCAGTTCCTCGCCGGTCGCCGCGTCGAACAGGCGGCAGTAGGCCTTGGCGACGTCGGTGAACCTCTGGCCGGAGAAGGAGTTGACGGTGAAGACCAGACCGGTGGCCTCGGCGGGGAGCCGGCCGAGGTCGACGCTGATCACCTCGTCGTCCCCGGCGCCCTCACCGGTGAGGTTGTCGCCGGAGTGCTGGATCGCGCCGCCGAGGATGGACAGCTTGCCGAAGTAGGCGTTGCCCAGCGACTTGCGCCGTGCGTCGTAGGCGATGACCGAGGCGTCCAGGTCGATGTTCTTGCCCCGGTACGCCGGCTCCCAGCCCAGTCCCATGCGGACGGTGCTGAGCACCGGCCTGCCGCCCTTGACCAGGGAGACGGTCTGGTTCTTCTGCAGGCTGACCCGGCCCTTGTCCAGGTTGACCTTGCCCCCGACCGCGGGGGCTGCGGGCGCCGCGGGGGCCGCGGGGGCCGCGGGAGGAGGCGGCGGCCCGAACCCGGTGGGCGGCGCGGGCGGTGCGGGTGCCTGCGGGGCGGGCGGTGCCTGCGGGGCGGACGGCGCCTGGGGCGCGGGCGGAGCCTGCGGGGCGGCGGGGGCGGAGGGCTCCTCGACGTTCACCCCGAAGTCGGTGGCGATGCCGCCCAGGCCGTTCGCGTACCCCTGGCCGACCGCGCGCACCTTCCAGGCCCCGGCCCGGCGGTACACCTCGACGACCACCAGCGCGGTCTCGGTGCCGAGCCGGGGCGGGGTGAAGGTGGCGAGGACGCTCCCGTCGTCGGCGTTGCGCACGGTCGCGGTCGGTTCCGTGCCGGCGAAGGTGGCGCCCGGGGCGTCCAGGCTCGCCGTGACCACGACCTTGTCGATGTCGGCGGGCACGGCCGCGGTGTCCACCACGATCGCGTCGGGCGAGGCGCCCGCGCCGGCCCGGTGGCTCACACCGGGGCCGGCCGGCTGGTTGTAGAAGACGAAGTCGTCGTCGGAGCGGACCTTGCCGGCGGGGGTGAGGAGGAGGCCCGAGACGTCCAGCCGCTGCGGGGCGGTGACGTCCACCACCACCCTGGGAACGGGGAGCGGGAGGTTCGAGCCCGGTGTCATCCGGTTCATGCAACCGGTAACGACCGGCTCCGCTTTGCGGTTCCATTACCGCGAGCCGGCCCCGCCGCTGCCCCCGCCGCTGCCCCGCCACTCGGCCCGCCGCGGCCCCCGCCGCGCGCCCGTCAGGGCCCGGACCGGCCGCCGGCACCGCCGCCCGCCCAGCCCTCGTAGGAGGACCAGGCCTGCAGGGTGCGGCGGCTCTCGAAGCGCCGGAGCTCCCCGGTGACCGGATCGGTGAACTCCACCACGTCGGCCAGCAGCTGCAGGGGGCGGCCGAAGTCGTCCGGCGCGGGGTCGGTGACGACGGGGTAGACGGGATCCCCCAGCAGGGGGACCCCGAGGCTGCTCATGTGCAGGCGCAGCTGGTGGGTGCGGCCGGTCAGGGGCAGCAGGCGGTAGCGGCCGAGCCCGCCGCGCCGCTCGGCCAGTTCGATCCGGCTCTCGCTGTTGGGCGGGCCGGGGACCTCCCGGGCGGCGATGACGCCGCGCTCCTTGACGATCCGGCTGCGCACCGTGCACGGCAGGACCAGGCCGGGGGCGAACGGGGCGACGGCCTGGTACTCCTTGCGGACCCGCCGCTCCTGGAAGAGCATCTGGTAGGCGCGGCGGTGCTCGGGCCGCACGACGAACATGGCCAGCCCGGCGGTGAGCCGGTCCAGGCGGTGCGCGGGGCTGAGCTCCGGGATCCGCAGGTCGCGGCGGAGCCGCGCCAGGGCCGTCTCGGCGACGTGGCTGCCGCGGGGCGTGGTCGCCAGGAAGTGCGGCTTGTCCACGACCACCAGGTTCTCGTCGTGGTGCAGGACGTCGAGGGAGAACGGAACGGGCACCTCGTCGGGCAGGTCGCGGTGGAACCAGACGAACGCCCCGGGCACGAAGGGGGCGTCGGGGGCCACCGGCCCGTCGGTGCCGACGATCCGGCGTTCGCGCAGCATGGCGTCGATCGTCCCGGGGCCCGCCGCGGGCAGCCGGTCGACGAGGTGGTCGCGGACCGTCGTCCAGGGGCCGCCGGGGGGCAGCCTCAGCCGTACCGGGTCCACTCCGTCCCGCTGCGGCAGGGGCGCGGGCGGAACCTTGGGCTTGCGTCTCATCGGGACCAGCGTAGGAGGCGCCGCTCCGGCTCCGCGGCCAGGGACGGGCCCCGGCCCGCGGAACCCGCTCCGGCGGAGCCCGCCCCGGCCGACGGCCCCGGGCCGGACCTGTCCTACTCGGGCCGGATCTGCCCTGCCCTGCCCGGCCCGGTCCGGGGCCGTCCGGTCGGCCGCGGGTGGTCAGTCCACGGGTTTCCAGGTGCCGCAGGCAGTGGTCGAGAACGAGCCGTCGGTGGCCCGGACGGTCACGGTGAGGGGCCCGTCCGGGGTGCGGCCGCTCGCCGTGACCGGCCCGCTGTCGAGGACGGCCCCGGAGGCGTCCCTGCGCTCCCAGCGGCAGTCCCGGCTCCGGTTCCCGGTGCGGTAGGTGCCGGGGACGATCAGGGAGGAGTCGCCCGGGGCCGGTTCGCCGATCTCGAACTCGCCGTCGGCGTACCAGCGTTCGTAGACGCCGTTGAGGGCGTTCACCACGGTGTCGGCCCACCGGGGGCACAGGTCGCTTGCGCCGGCCCGCAACAGGGCCCTCCGGTCGGCGTCCGGCCTGTGGACCTCCGTCAGCCACTGGCCCCGGCTGCGGGTTTCGTCGCCGTCCCGGGACGCGAGCGTGTCGCACACCTGGTGCACGTACGCGGCGGGGGAGGCGTACCCGGCTCCCGCCGTCCAGCCCTTCTGCCCGGCGAGGGCGTTCAGCCGGCCCTCCGGCGAGTCCGGGGGAGGACTGCTGCCGCGCCCCGGCGCGGTACCGCCGCTGCCGCCGCCCGTGTCACCGCCGCTGCCGCCGTCGTGTCCCGGCGCGGAGGTGGACGGTCCGGAGGCGGACGGCGCGGAGGTGGAGGGCGCGGAGGCCGAAGAGTCCGGCGGCCGTGGCCCGTCCTTCCCGCCGTCCGAGCAGCCGGTCACCAGTATCAGCCCCGCCGCCGCGGCGGCCCCTGTCGTCTGCAGACGTCCCATGACGCGAGACTTGCACCATTGCGGGCACCGGAAACACATTCCTGCCGTACCGGGGGAGTTGACGGCGAGTACCGGCCGGCTGCGGGCGCGGGCGCGCGGTTCCCGGAAAGAGGGAATCTTCCGCGACCGCGGCCGAAACGTTATCCGGCGTCGGTAGACTCCGCGGACCGTGGGCCCGGCCCCTTCCGGGGGCCGGCGGCAACAGGCGAACAGGGAACGGAAGTACAGGGAACGGACCGAGTACCGCCCGGCCCACGGGCAGCTCACGAGAGAGGCAATCACCGTGTCGCGCAGGCGCAGACGTGGACGTCACCGCCGCCCCCGTACGCTCTCGCTCACCGCGGTCGCCGTGGTGGCCTCGGCCGCCGCGGGCGTGTACCTCACCGCCTCGCCCCGGGACGCCGGTGCGGCCGAGACCACGGTCGTCGTCTCCCCCGACGGGGACGACGCCAACACCGGCAGCGTGGGCTTCCCGTTCAGGACCCTGGAGAAGGCGCTCTCCGTGGCCCGGCCCGGCACCACCGTCCGGGTCCGCGGGGGCACGTACCGCCCGTCGGAGACGCTCAGGAGCAGCGTCGACGGCAGCCCGGAGCAGCGGATCACCGTCGTCCCCCACGGTTCGGAGGACGTCAGGGTCGACGGCTCCGCGCTGCCGGACGGGGCGTCGCTGCTGGAGCTGTCGGCGGACTACTGGACGGTCTCCGGCATCGAGTTCCGCAACGCCCCCGGCCGGGGCGTGGTGTGCACCTCCTGCACCGGCGGCCTCTTCGAGGACCTGGCCGTGCACGACAACGGCGGCAACGGGTTCACCCTGCGCGGCCACGGCACCGACGACAACCTGGTGCGGAACCTGGACTCCTACGGCAACCACGACGACGCCACCGGCGGCCGGCGCGCGGACGGCATCGCCTTCACCTCGGGGTCGGGCACGGGCAACCGGATCACCGGGGCGCGGGTGTTCGACAACTCCGACGACGGTGTCGACCTGTGGATGTGGGCCGACCCGGTGACGGTCGAGCGCACCTGGGCGTTCGGCAACGGCAAGGACCGCTGGGGCATCCCCGGCTTCGAGGGCGAGGGCAACGGCTTCAGGCTCGGGGGCGGCGACCCGGCCCCGTCCGCGGCGCACGTGGTCAACGACTCGGCCGCCTGGGACAACGCCCTGCACGGGTTCACCGAGAGCGGCAACACCGGTGGACTGCTGCTCGCCCGCACCACCGCCTACGCCAACGGCGCCCGCGGCTACTACTTCCCCACCTCCGCGACCCGCCTGGTGGAGAACCTCGCGGTCGCCAACACCGCCGGCAAGGCGACCACGGGCGACGCGGTCCTCTCGCAGGGCAACAACTGGGACGAGGGCGTCGGCACCCCGGCCTTCGCCGGCACCGACGCCACCGCGGTCCGCGGCCCCAGGGCCGCCGACGGCTCCCTGCCCGACACGGGTTTCCTGCGGACCGACGGCGAGGAGGCCATCGGGGTGACCGGGGGACTGTGAGGCGTCCCCGCCGTGCGCGAGCGGCCGTCCGGCAATCCCCGGCAATCCCCGGCACGGACGGTAGCGGACGCGGGAACGCCGCGGCCCCGCGGTGACCGCTGGTCACCGCGGGGCCGCGGCGTTCCCGGAGCCGTCGGACGGCGCCGGCCGTCCGTGCCCGGCCCGGGGCCGTGCCCGGCCCGGGGCCGTGCCCGGCCTCAGGCCTTGCGGCTGACGGGGGTGAAGTCGCGGGCGCCGATGAACTCGGGCCTGCGCACAGGGGCGGCGAAGGGTTCGACCGCGGCGTTCTCGACGCTGTTGAAGACGATGAAGACGTTGCTGCGCGGGTAGGGCGTGATGTTGTCGCCGGAGCCGTGCATGGCGTTGCAGTCGAACATCGTGGCCGAGCCGGCGGGGCCGGTGAACAGGCGGATGCCGTGGGCGTCGGCCATCCTCGTCAGGGCCTCGTCGGAGGGGGTGCCGGCGTCCTGCATCTGCAGGGACTTCTTGTAGTTGTCCCGGGGGGTCTCGCCCGCGCAGCCGACGAAGGTCCTGTGGGAGCCCGGCATGATCATCAGCCCGCCGTTGGTGGGCAGGTTCTCGGTCAGCGCGATGGAGATCGAGACGGTGCGCATGCGGGGCAGGCCGTCCTCGGCGTGCCAGGTCTCGAAGTCGGAGTGCCAGTAGAAGCCGCTGGCGCCGAAACCGGGCTTGACGTTGACGCGGCTCTGGTGGACGTAGACGTCGGAGCCGAGGATCTGCCGGGCGCGGTCGAGGACGCGGGGGTCGCTGACCAGCTCGGCGAAGACCTCGCTGACCTTGTGGATCTCGAAGATCGAGCGGATCGACTCGGACTTGGGCTCCACGACGGAGCGCTCGTCGGCCCGCATGACGGGGTCGGCGCACAGGCGGTCGAGCTCGGCCTTGTAGCGGGCGACCTCGTCGGGGGCGAGGAGCCGGTCGACGGTGAGGAAGCCGTCGTGCTCGAAGCCGGCCAGGTCCTCCGGGGAGACGGGGCCGGGGGTGCCCGGGGCGGACCAGACGACCGGGTCCTGTCGGGCGGTCAGCACCTCGCTCGTGCCACGGGTGGGATACAGGTCCGCGATGCGTTCGGGTGCCGTGGTCATGAGGGTGTCCTCTCCTTCTTGCTGATGACGGGAGTCTGCGGGGCCGGGGCCCCGGCCGGCCCGGCCGGGGCCCCCGGGCGCAGTCAGGCGGAGGCGGCCTCCGCGGCGTGCGCCGCAGCGGCCTCGGCCCGCTCGGGAAGGGGCTCGGTCAGCAGGGGGTACACGCCGTTCTCGTCGTGGACCTCGCGGCCGGTGACCGGGGGGTTGAACACGCAGACGAAGCGCAGGTCCGTCTTGGGCCGCATCGTGTGCTTCTCGTGGCCGTCGAGCAGGTACATGGTGCCGGGGGAGATCCAGTGCTTCTCGCCGGTCTCGTCGTTGGTCAGCTCCCCCTCGCCCTCGACGCACAGCACCGCCTCGTAGTGGTTGGCGTACCACATGGAGGTCTCGGTGCCCGCGTACATCACCGTCTCGTGCAGGGAGAAGCCCACGCCCTCCTTTGCCAGGACGATGCGCTTGCTGCGCCAGGTGCCGGTCTCGGCGGTCACGTCGCGGTCGGTGCCCTCGATGTCCTTGAAGGAACGAACGATCACGTTTGATGCACTGCCTTTCTGTGGCTCTCTGTGGTTGCGTCTGCCCGCCGTGCCGGGAGGAATGCCCGGCCGGACGGTGCCCGGTCAGACGGTGTCGCGGACGGCGCGGGTCAGGATGCGCAGGCCCTCGTCGAGCTCCTCGGGGGTGGTGGTCAGCGCGGGCAGGAGCTTGACGACCTCGCTCTCGGGACCGGAGGTCTCGATCAGCAGGCCGAGTTCGAAGGCGCGGGCGCTCACCTTGGCGGCGCGGGCCTTGTCGGCGAACTCCAGGCCCCAGACCAGGCCGCGGCCGCGGTGCTCGACGACCTCGGAGCTGTGCTCGGCGGCGATGGTGCGCAGCGCCTGCTCGACCTGCTCGCCGCGGGCCAGGGTCTGCTTCTCCATCTGCCCGTCGGCCCAGTAGGTGTCCAGGGCGGCGGTGGCGGTGACGAAGGCGGGGTTGTTGCCGCGGAAGGTGCCGTTGTGCTCGCCCGGCTCCCACAGGTCCAGCTCCGGCTTGAACAGGGTCAGCGACATGGGCATGCCGTACCCGCCGATGGACTTCGACAGGGTGACGATGTCCGGGGTGATGCCGGCCTCCTCGAAGGAGAAGAACGGCCCGGTGCGGCCGCAGCCCATCTGGATGTCGTCGACGATGAGCAGCATGTCGCGGCGCTCGCACAGGTCGGCCAGGGCGCGCAGCCACTCCGGGCGGGCGACGTTGATGCCGCCCTCGCCCTGGACGGTCTCCACGATCACCGCGGCCGGGTGGTTCAGGCCGGAGCCGGAGTCCTCCAGCAGCCGCTCGAACCACAGGAAGTCCGGGACCTTGCCGTCGAAGTAGTTGTCGAACGGCATGGGGGTGCCGTGGACCAGCGGGATGCCGGCGCCGGCCCGCTTGAAGGCGTTGCCGGTCACCGCCAGCGAGCCCAGCGACATGCCGTGGAAGGCGTTGGTGAACGAGACGATCGACTCGCGCCCCTTGGCCTTGCGGGCGAGCTTGAGCGCGGCCTCGACGGCGTTGGTGCCCGTGGGGCCGGGGAACATCACCTTGTAGTCGAGGTCGCGGGGCTTGAGGATCACCTCGTCGAAGGACTCCAGGAACGCGCGCTTGGCCGTGGTGGACATGTCCAGGCCGTGGGTGACGCCGTCGTGCTCGAGGTAGTCCAGCAGGGCCCGTTTCAGGACCGGGTTGTTGTGCCCGTAGTTCAGGGCCCCGGCGCCGGAGAAGAAGTCCAGGTAGACGTGGCCGTCCTCGTCGAACATGCGGCTGCCCTGCGCGCGGTCGAACACGGCCGGCCAGCTGCGGCAGTAGCTGCGCACCTCGGACTCGAGGGTTTCGAAGACGGCGGTCGCGGGCGGGGTGATGGTCACAGCCGGTGCACTCCTTGGGTGAGAGGGGTCGTGCGGATTCGTCGTACGGAGGGGCGTCGCGTGCGCGGCGGCGGTCCGGGCGTGGGCCGTCCGGGTGCCGGGCGCGCGGCGGTGCGGCGGCGGGCCGCAGGGGAGGCGGCCGCCGTGCCGGTGGTCTCGGGGGCCGGGCGTCAGTCCCGGGCGAGCGGCCCGATGCGGTACAGCACCTCGGGCTCGTGCTCGTCGGGGAACAGCCCGCCGTGGAACAGCACCTCGCGCTCCACGGCGGCGCGGTGGCGCTCGCCGAAGGAGGTGAAGAGCCGGTTGGAGGCGGTGTTGTCGGGGGAGATGGTGGTCTCCACCTGCCGCACGCCGTGGGGGCGCAGCCGCTCGGCCAGCGCGTCGAGCATCGCGGCGGCCAGGCCCCGGCCGCGCTGCGAGTCGTCGACGGCGACCTGCCAGACGACCAGGGTGTCCGGCCGCTCCGGGCGGATGTAGCCGGTGGTGAAGCCGACCGGCTCGCCGTCCGCCCCGCGCACCACGACGGAGGTCCGGGCGAAGTCCCGGCACCACAGCAGGTAGGCGTAGGAGGAGTTCAGGTCCAGTGCCCCGGAGTCGCGGGCGATCCGCCAGATCGCGGCTCCGTCCTCCACCCGGGGCCGGTCCAGCTTCGGTTCCGTGTCCGTTCCGTCTGCATGGCGATCGTGTGCGAGTTCAGCTTGTGCGGCGGTCATGCGTAATGAACTTACCCAGCAAAAAAAGAGAATGCATCGGGGAAAGCCCTTTCGCAAAAAGCGGGGAAGTGTTATCGCGCGGGCGTGTGCGGCTGCGCGGAACGGCTCACCGACGGGCTTTTTGCCCGGATATATCCGGGTGCAACGGGCCCCCTGTTGTGTGCGTCACAGTTGCGTAACGTCCACAAAATCTTCCCTGTTTAGGGCCTCGGATGCTGGGCATAAGATTTACGGGAGAATGCCCTCGAATTCACGGTGAATTCATTAGTGGAAATCACCGCGAACGGACACGTCCCCGGCCGGCCCGCCGCCCTCGGCGGAATAGGAGTCGCCCCCGGCGTCCCGCTCGCCCGCGGCGTGCTCGTACTGCACCGCGAACACGTGCTCGCCCTCCGGCACCCGTGCCCCCTCCGCGAGGACGAACCGGAAGACCAGCTCCCCGCCCTCCTCGAGCACCGAGGTGCGGAAGTCCCCGCCGGGCAGCGAGGTCCACGAGCCGGGCCGCCCGACCCCCTCGGTCAGCGCTATGCGCACCGTGACGGTCAGCTCGTCCATGGGCTCCCGGGTCTTGAGCGTGACGTCGCTCTGCGCCCAGTAGTCGTTGCTCTGCGGGTCCACCGCACCGTCCGACCACAGATAACCGTCCTCGACCCGGTTTCCGGAGGCGGCCCGGGGGAAGTCCCGGCGATGGAGGTCTTCGGAGCGGGCGAGGAGGAGGCGGGAGGTGTCGTCGTGCGTTCCCGGGCGGGCCGCCCGGCCGCGTCGCCGGCGTCCTTCCCGCTGCTGCCGCCGCCGTCCGTCCGCTCCGGCCCGGAGGACGAGGACGAGGGCGAGGGACGCGGTGCGGAGGGGGACGGGGCCGGCGGGAGCGCCGCGGGCGCCGTCGGCCCGGCCGTCCCGGCCACCGTTTGCGGAGGCCCGGCCGCGTTGTCCGTCAGCGCCACCGTCAGCCCGCCGACGCCCAGCACGCCCACGATCCCGCTCGCGGCCCCGGCCGTGCGCATCCACGGCGGCAGGACCACCCCGGCGGGCAGCAGCGGGCCCCGGAAGCGCCGCGTGCGCCGCGTGCGCCGGGGGCGGGAGGACGGGCCCGCGGCCGCCGCCTCCTCCTCCGCCCGCGCCGGCGTCCGCTCGCCGCCGGGCCGGTGCTCCTCCGCGCCCGGACGCAGTTCCCCGTGCAGGTCCCGCGGCTCGCCCGCGGAGTCCGGACGCTGCTCGTGGCCGCCCATCAACCGATCCTTCCTGCCTGGCCCGCGGCCGTCCGGCGGGGCCGGTGCCCGCCCGGGGGAGCCGTCACCGGGATCCCGGCCGCCGTCCGGTCCTGCGCCGTCCGGTTCCGTGCCGCCCGGTCCTGCGTCCTCCGGTCCTGCGCCGCCACCGGGGTGTCGGCGGCCGGGGTCCTTGCGCCGTCCCCGCCGCCGGGCAGCAGGCGGGCCGGACGCGCCGGTCCCGCGCGGCGGGCCCCGGAGAAGCTGCGGAACCCGGCAGCGGCGGCATCGTCGGTGGACACGACCAAGGGTGACCTCTCCTGCCTGGGTGCGCACCGGCGCGCCAGGTGCCCGGCGGACGGAGTGGGTGAGCGTAGCAGCGCCCCGAGGCTCCGGAGAAGTTCCGGCCCCCGAACCGGCGCGGACGGCAACACGGCTCTCCCGCCCGGGAGTTGACCCCGGCGGGAGGGGGAAGCATTCGCGCGCCCCGGCCCCGCCCTCCACTACGCGCCGCGGGCGGCGGCCGGGCCTGCGCCTACGCCGACGCGGCCGTCCACGCCGCCTCCGCGGCGGCCCCGGCCGCGTCGGCGTCGGCGGGCAGGCCGAGGGACGACGAGGCCGCGGCCAGGGAGTCGAGGACCCGCGCCACGGTCCCGAAGGAGGCGTCGCGGCCGTAGTGGTTGACCCGGACCATTTCCGCGGCCAGGGCCCCTCCGCCCGCCGCCAGCGGCAGCGCGGTCCGTCCGCCGGGCGCGGCGGACAGGGCCGCGGACACCAGCTCCCGGGCGTCCGCCCCGGCCGGGACGCGCAGCGTGGTGGCGACCGGCGCCGCGTACCGGGCCTCGGCCACCCAGGGGCTCAGCGCCCGCCCGTCCGGCGCGCCCTGCGCCATGGCGAGGACCCCGGCACGGGTCGCGGCGGCCGCCGCCCGGTGCCGGGCGATCACCGCCTCCAGGCCCTCCTCCTCGATCCGCTCCGCGCACGCGCCGAGGGCGAGCATCTCCAACTGCGCCGGGGCGTGCGGCAGGACGGTGCGGCCCGCGTCGATCCAGCGCTCCTTCCAGTCCAGCAGGGACAGGTAGGAGCGGCGCGGGGCCCGCGGGTTGGCGCGGATCCGCTCCCAGGCGCGCTCGCTCACCGACACCGCCGAGACCCCTGCCGGGCCGCCCATGGCCTTCTGCGCGCCGACGACGCACAGGTCGACCCCCCACGCGTCGGTCTCCAGCGGCTCGGCCGCCACGGAGGCGACCGCGTCCAGCATCAGCAGCGCACCGTGCCCGCGGACCACCTCGGCGATCGCGGCCACGGGGTTGGTGTTGCCGGTGGCCGCCTCGGCGTGGACCAGGGAGACCAGCTCGGTCCGCGGGTGCTCGGCCAGCGCCTGCGCGATCCGCTCGGGGGTCACCCCGGTGTCGTAGGGCACCTCGACGTCGACGACCTCGGCCCCGCAGTCGCGCAGCCAGCCGCCGAAGGTCTGCCCGTACGGGCCGGTGACCACGTTCAGCGCGGTCGAGCCGGGACGGGCGGCGCCGCGGATGCAGCCCTCGAGCGGCAGCAGCGCCTCGCCCTGCATGACGATCACGTCGCCGGCGGTCCGCAGCACGGAGGCGACCTGCCGCTCGACGGCGGCGAAGCGCTCGGCGGTGAGCGGTTCGAGGTCCAGGAGGGGGTGGGTCACGGGGGCGGCTCTCCTCGGGACGGTGCGGACGGTGCGGGCGGTGCGGGTGGCGCGGACGGTGCGGGCCGACGCGGCGGCCCCGGCGAGCGTACCCCGCGGCCCGGGGGACGCCTGTGGCCGCCCGAGGCCGCTCCTCGGGGCCGCTCCCCGGGGCCGTCTCGGAGCGGCGGGAGGGGACGCCTAGCATGCGGGGCATGACCGATGACGTGGTGCTGCACATCGATGGACCGGTGCTGGTCGGACCGGAGGACGTCCGGGACGGGCTGTGGGTGGTCGGGGGGCGGGTGACCTTCGAGCGGCCGAACGGCGCGGGGGACGTGCGCACCGTGCGCGGCTGGGCGCTGCCCGGGTTGGTCGACGCCCACTGCCACGTGGGCCTGGACGCCCACGGCGCGGTGGACGCGGAGACCGCGGAGAAGCAGGCGCTGACCGACCGCGACGCGGGCGCGCTGCTGCTGCGCGACGCCGGTTCGCCCTCCGACACCCGCTGGGTGGACGACCGGGAGGACCTGCCGAGGATCGTCCGGGCCGGGCGGCACATCGCCCGCACCCGCCGCTACATCCGCAACTACGCGCACGAGATCGAACCGGAGGACCTGGCCCGCTGCACCGCGGCCGAGGCCCGGCGGGGGGACGGCTGGGTCAAGCTCGTCGGCGACTGGATCGACCGCGAGCAGGGCGACCTGGCGGCCTGCTGGCCGCGGGAGGCGCTGGTGGAGGCGATCGCCGCGGCGCACCGGGAGGGCGCGCGGGTGACGGCGCACTGCTTCGCCGAGGAGTCGCTGCGGGACCTGGTCGAGGCCGGGATCGACTGCATCGAGCACGCCACCGGGCTGACCGAGGAGACGATCCCGCTGTTCGCCGAGCGGCAGGTGGCGATCGTCCCGACCCTGGTCAACATCGCCACCTTCCCGTCCCTGGCGGAGGGCGGCCAGGAGAGGTTCCCGCGCTGGGCCGACCACATGCGGCGCCTGCACGAGCGCCGCTACGACACGGTGCGGGCCGCGTACGACGCCGGGGTCCCGGTGTACGTGGGCACCGACGCCGGCGGGTCGCTGGCGCACGGCCTGGTCGCGCAGGAGGTGGCCGAACTGGTCGCGGCCGGCATCCCGGCGCTCGACGCGCTCTCGGCGACGGCCTGGGGCGCGAGGCAGTGGCTGGGGCGGCCCGGGCTCACCGAGGGAGCCCCGGCCGACCTGGTGGTCTACGAGCAGGACCCGCGCGAGGACGTGCGGGTCCTGGCGGCCCCGCAGCGGATCGTGCTGCGCGGGCGGGTGGTCGGCTAGACCTGTCGGGCCGGCCGTGGGACTGCTCCGTGTCCGGGCCGCCGAAGTGGGCACGGGGCAGGGTGATCCGACAGGTGCCGAGTGGGAACGGCGGCGGCCGTTCCCACCGGTCGGCGACGGCCGCTGCGTGAAGTCGTTGGCCGGCAACTTTGGTTGTGCGGTCCGACCCTGTTGTTCCGGGTAGCCGGGTAGCCGGGTAGCCGGGTCGGCGGGGGCGGGCACGGTCGGAGCTGCCGTTGCCGACCGGCGCGCCTTTCCGACCCAGGATCGGGGATCCGTCGATTCATGCCAATTTCGGCCATGGAAAGACGATTTGACCATGCCGCGGATCAGGATTCCACTGCAGGTCGCCCCCTCGGCGCTGTGAGATCCGGCCAAACCGGATTCGGTGCTTCTTTGCGGGTGTATTGACGGGTGCTGCGCCCCTGGCAGCGATTGGCGTGTCCATGATGAAAAAATCTGCGAGGTGACGTATGTCAGGTACTCGTCATAGATGCATGCTCGTCGTCGGTGCGGTCCTCGCCCTGGTCCTCGCGCCCTCGACGGCCCAGGCCGCCGAGGTGCGGTCGCCGGGCGCCTCGGTCTCGCACGCGGTCGAGACCGTCGGCGTGAACAGCGTCGAGGAGTACTGGACTCCCGAGCGCATGGCCTCGGCCATACCCGTCAAGGCGTCGGACGGCCTTTCCCGGGGCGCGGCGGCCAAGACCCGGACACCCGCACCGGAGGAGCCGGTCGGCCCTCCGACCACGGGGGCCGAGCCCGTCACGGGTACGGCCGAGGGCAGTGGGGAGATCGGCGCGGCAGTGACCGCGACCCAGGTCGTGGGCAAGGTCTTCTTCACCGGCTCGGACGGTCTCAACTACGTCTGCTCCGGCTCCGCGGTCAACAGCGCGAACAAGAACATGGTGTTCACCGCCGGGCACTGCGTCCACGGCGGCCCCGGCAAGTCCTGGTCCACGAACTGGCAGTTCGTGCCCGGCTACAGCTACGGCAGCCGGCCCTACGGAACCTGGAGCGCCGAGACGCTCGTCTCGTTCAACGGATGGACCGGCAACGGCAACTTCGGCTACGACGTCGGCATCGTGATCATGGCTCCGAACTCGTCCGGAACAGAACTGGTCAACGCCGTCGGCGGCCTGGGAATCCAGTGGAACCAGAGTAAATCGCGGTTCATGACAGCCATGGGCTACCCGGCGTCCGGCAGCTTCGACGGTCAGCAACAGCGCTACTGCCAGGCCAACACTTCCCAGCTGAACCTGTTCGTCACCGACCAGATCAAGATGGCCTGCAACATGACCGGCGGTTCCAGCGGCGGCCCCTGGATCTACGGCAAGGACGACAACGTCTACTACAGCGGCTACGTCAACGGCGTGAACAGCAACGTCAACAGCGCGACCAGCCCCACCGAGATGCGGTCCCCCTACTTCGCCACCTGGGTCGGGGACGCGTACAACAAGTACTCTGCGTACTGACCGGTTCCACTGTCCGGAAGGCGGTGCGGCTTCATGGCGGATCCCACGCGTGCCGGGCTGTGCGTCGCCGTGCTGGTCCTCGCGAGCGCGTTGGCCGGCTGCGCGGCCGACGGAGCCCCGGGTGGTCCGGCCGCTCCCTCGGGTGATTCGGGGAAGAGTTCCGGTCGGGAGACGCCGTGCCCGGCCGTCCCCTCGCCCTCCGGCCCGTCCCGGGGCGCGGAGCCGACCCCGGGAGCCCCGGGGGACAGCCGTGAGCACTCCCTCGCCCCGGGGGACGACTGCATCATCGAAAGCGGAATCCCCACCATGCCCGTGCAGCCCTGAGAGGCCGTAAGGACCCGTGCCGCCCGCGGGCGGCACGGGCGGCACAGGTTTTTGGTCCGGTGGTACGGGCGGACCCGCCCGTACCACCGGACCAGTGCCTGACGGGGGATCATGCACCGGGCCCGTCCCTGCGGACGGCGAAGGCGGCGCGCCGGTTCTCGAAAACACCCCATTCGCACGTGAAGGCGAAACTCACTCTTTGGAGTGAAGAAACCCTCTGCGGTCAAACGATGACCGTCAGTACGTAAATATTGCGGAGTCGTTGTCGTCGGCGGCCGCGCGGTCCCCGTGCGCGGCGCCGGCGATCCGTGTTCCTCAGTGGGGGTTTCCTACGTTGTACAAGAACGTTTTCGGCGTGCTCACCGCAGGCGCCCTGGTCTTCGTGCCCGTGTCCCCGGCGCACGCGGCCGGCTCCGAGGGAGCCGCCGGCAAGGCGTCCGCGTCCACGCTGCAGGCGGACCTGGACGTCGAACTGCTCAACAAGGGGATCCAGGTCCCGCTGGACGTCTCGCTCAACAGGGTCGACGCGCCCGAGACCTCCGCCAACAGCCTGCTGAAGGCCGAGGTGCAGGGCATGCACCGGGGCGGCACCTTCACCATGGTCAGCGCGAAGGTCGCCACCACCCGCGCCACCGCCGAGAAGGGCGTGTCCGAGGGGTACTCCAACCTGGTCGACGCCAAGGTGCACCTGCCGGGCCTGCCCCTCACGCCGCTGCTGAGGATCAAGGAGGCCACCTCCACGGCGACCTGTGAAACGGGCGGGAAGCCGAAGGCCTCCGCCAACCTCCTCGGCGACGTGGTCGTCCTGGGCAAGAAGGTCTCGCTGAGCACCGCCGGACCCACCACGGTGGACGTGCCGGGCGTCGGAAAGGTCGTGCTGGAGCTGTCGAAGACCTCCACCACCACCGACACCGCCGCCGCCTCGGCGCTGGAACTGAACGTGGACGTCGACCCGCTCGAGCTCAACATCGCCGAGGTCACCGGCAAGGTCGCCCTCGTCACGGCCTCCTGCAAGACCGGTGGCGGCTCCACCGGCGGCACGACGGGCGGCTCGACGGGCGGCACCGGCGGCTCCACCGGGGGCAGCGGCGGCTCGACGGGCTCCACCGGGGGCAGCGGCGGCTCGACGGGCTCCACCGGCGGCAACGGCGGTTCGACCGGGGGCTCCACCGGAGGCAGCGGCGGTTCGACCGGCGGCTCCGACGCGGGCACCACCACCGGTGGCTCCACCGGTGGTGACTCGGGCGGCGACACCGGCTCCAAGACCTCCGGCGGCTCCTCCGGCGGCAACGAGCCCGGCCCGCAGACCGGCGACGGCCCCGGCGGCAACCTCGCCGAGACCGGCAGCAGCTCCGGCACGCCCTACGTGGCGGCCGGTGCGGGCGCCCTGGTCGTCGCAGGCGGCGCGGCCCTGTACCTGGTCCGCCGCCGCAAGGGCGCGCAGGCCGACGCCTGACCGGGCGCCCTCCCTGCGCGGCGGGGGCGGGGCGGGGTCTTCCCGTCCCGCCCCCGCCGTACTTCCAGGCCCCGGCCCAGGCCCCGGCCGGTCAGCCGGTCAGCCGGCCGTCCGTTCGTCCGTACGGCCGGACGTGCGGCGCGTCTGCGCCAGCACCTCGGACAGTGCCCGCACGAACCGCTCGCAGGTCGGGACGTCCCGCACCGCCAGGCGCAGCCAGTCCGGCCCCAGCCCGGGGAAGGTGTCGCCCCGGCGGACGGCGAAGCCGCGCTCGCGCAGCAGCGTGCGCACCCGCGCGGCGCCGTCCGTGCGCACCAGCACGAACGAGGCGGCCGGTGTCCCGTGCACCTCCACCCCCGGCAGGCCGCCGAGCAGACCGAGCAGGTGCTCCCGGTCCGCGGCCGTGCGCCGCGCGGCCTCCTCGGCCTCGGCCAGTGCCGACGGTTCGCAGCAGGCGGCCGCGGCGGCCAGCGCCGGGGCCGAGACCGGCCACAGCGGCTGCGACCGCTCCAGCCCGGCGATCACGTCCGGGGCGGCGAGCACGTAGCCGATCCGCAGCCCGGCCAGCCCCCAGGTCTTGGTGAGGCTGCGCAGCACCACCAGTCCCGGGACCCGGTCCACCGCGTCCGCGAGGGACTCCGGCTCGCCGGGCACCGCGTCCATGAACGCCTCGTCCACCACCAGGGTCCGCCCCGGCCGGGCCAGGGCGGCCACCGCCCCGGCCGGGTGCAGCACGGAGGTCGGGTTGGTGGGGTTGCCGACGACGACCAGGTCCGCGTGCTCCGGCACGGACCGCGGGTCGAGCCGGAAGCCGTCCCCCGGTTCCAGCAGCACCCGCTCCACCGCGTGGCCCGCGTCGCGCAGGGCCGCCTCCGGCTCGGTGAACTGCGGGTGCACCACGACCGCGTGCCGCGGGCGCAGGGTGCGGGCCAGCAGGACGAACGCCTCCGCGGCGCCCGCCGTCAGCAGCACCCGGTCCGGGGCCAGGCCGTGCCGCCGGGCCACGGCCGCCCGGGCCTCCCGGCCGTCCGGGTAGGCGGCCAGGGAGTCCAGCGTCGCCGCGATCCGCTCCTTCAGCCAGCGCGGCGGGGTGCCCGCGCGGACGTTGACCGCGAGGTCGACCAGCCCCTCGCCGACCTCCGCGTCGCCGTGGTGCCGCAGGTCGGGCCCGCCGGGGGCGTCGGGCCCGACCGGGCGGGGGGCGGTGGGGCGGACGGCCGGGTCAGTGGGCGTGTGCATGGCTTCCATGGTGATGGTGGTGGTGGCCGTGGCCCCCGGCGGGGTCGTCCGGGTGGTGGTGCGGCTGCTGCGGGGCCCCCACCTTGTCCTCGAAGCCGGGCAGGGAGATCCGGTAGACGCACGAGTCGCAGTTCATCCGCAGGTCGCCCTCGATCGCCTCGCGGTACCGCTCCATGACCAGCCCCGCGAGTTCCGGCGTCGCCCCCATCACGTCGGCGCAGCGCACGTCCAGCTCCGGGTGCGCGTCCGCCCACTCCCCGGCCTGCGCGCGCACCCGGTCCGGCAGGATGCCGGTGAACAGGAAGTACGGCAGGACGACGATCCGCTCTGCCCCCAGCCTGCGGCAGCGCTCCAGCCCCGCCGGCACGTCCGGCGCGGCCAGCGAGACGAACGCGGTCTCCACGCCGGCCAGGCCCCGGCCCTCCCACAGCAGCCGTGCCGCCTTGTGCACCTCGGAGTTGGCGTCCGGGTCGGTGGAGCCGCGGCCCACCAGCAGCACCGTGGTGCCTGCCCGGTCCGCGCCGTCCAGGGCCTCGTCGAGCCTGCGCTCCAGCACGCTCAGCAGCGCCGGGTGCGGGCCGAGGGGGCGGCCGTAGGTGTAGGTGATCCCGGGGTGGCGCTGCTTCTCGCGGGCCAGCGCGGCGGGGATGTCGCCCTTGGCGTGCCCGGCGGAGACCAGGACCAGCGGCACCGCGGCGAACGAGCGCACCCCGCGCTCCACCAGCTCGGCCACGGCCTCGGCCAGCGGCGGCGGGGACAGCTCGATGAAGCCGCCCCCGACGGGCAGCTCCGGCTCGGCCCGGCCCAGCTCCGCGACGAACGAGCGGAACGCCTCGGCCCCCGCCTCGTCGCGGGTGCCGTGTCCGACGAGCAGCAGGGCGGGCGGGGTGCCACCGGAGGGGGCGGCGGTGGACGGACGGGAGGGGGAGGTCACTGGTTCTCCTCGGTGCGGTCGGGGGCGGAGGTGTACAGCAGGGCGTTGAGGGCGGCGGCGGCCACGGCCGAACCGCCCTTCTCGGAGACGTTGCTGACGGCGGGCAGCCCGGAGGCGCGCAGCGCCGCCTTGCTCTCGGCGGCGCCGACGAAGCCGACCGGCAGGCCGATCACCAGCGCGGGCGCGGCGTCGATGCGCAGCAGCTCCTCCAGGGCGGTCGGCGCGCAGCCGACCACCCACAGCGCGCCGGGGCCCACCTGCTCGAAGGCCAGGCGCACCGCGTGCGCCGAGCGGGTCAGCCCGGGGCCGGCCTTCGCTTCGGACAGCCGGCACACCGCCCGCCGGGCGGTGATGCCGGAGGCGACCATCTCCACGTCCGCGACCACCGGCGCCCCGGCGTGCAGGGCGGCGTGGGCGGCCGTCAGGGACGCCTCGTCGCAGACCAGGTCGGTGGCGTACTCCAGGTCCGCGCTGGAGTGGATCACCCGCTCGACGACCGCCCGGGTCAGCGGCGGCAGGTGCGAGGTGTCCAGCCGGGAGCGCAGGATCCGGTACGACTCCTGCTCGATGGGGTGGACCGTGGCCCGGGTCACTGCTCGCCTCCTGCGGTTCCTGAGGTTCCCGCGGTTCCCGCGGTCTGCCAGCGGTAGCCGCGCGGGGTGACCATGCGGCCGGCCACGTTGCGGGTGGCGGTGTTGCCCACCACCACGACCGTCACCATGTCCACCTGCTCCACGTCGAGGGCGGCCAGCGTGGTGACGCAGCTGCGCTCGTCGGCGCGGGTCGCCGCGTGCACGATCCCCACCGGGGTGGTGGGGGAGCGGTGCCCGGCGAGGATGTCCAGGGCCTTCGGCAGCTGCCAGTGCCGGCCGCGGCTGCGCGGGTTGTAGAAGGTGACGACCATGTCGGACTCGGCCGCGGCCCGCACCCGCCGCTCGATCACCTCCCACGGGGTGTGCAGGTCGGACAGGCTGATCGACACGTGGTCGTGGCCCAGCGGCGCGCCCAGGATCGCGGCGGCGGCCAGCGCCGCGGTCACCCCGGGCACGCCGGCCACGTCGATGTCGTCGGATGCCTCGGCCAGTGCGGGGGAGGCCATCGCGTAGACCCCGGCGTCACCGCTGCCGATCAGCGCCACGGCGTGCCCGGCGCGGGCCTCGGCGACGGCCGTGCGGGCCCGCTCCTCCTCCGCGCCCAGGCCGCTCTCCAGCACCCGGGTGCCCGGCCGCAGCAGGTCGCGCACCTGGTCCACGTACTGGTCCAGGCCGACCACGACCGAGGCGCGGCGCAGTTCCTCGCGGGCCCGCGGGGTCAGCAGGTCGCGGGCGCCGGGGCCCAGGCCGACCACGGCCAGCCGTCCCCGCGGCCGCCTGCGGGCCACCGCCGCGGTGCACATCGCCGGACGGCCTTCGGGCGCCGACTTCCGCTTCGGGACGATCAGTTCGCCGCCGGGCGCGCCGGCCAGCGCCGCCGCCTCGGCCACGCTGGGGGTGCCCACGGCGGCCAGCGGCGCCTCGGACGGGTTGGGCACCTCGACGGCCGCCAGGACTTCGGCGGGGTGCGTGACCAGCGGTACGCCGAGGCGGGCCGAGGCCTCGACCAGCCCGGCCTCGTCGGCCTTGGCGTCCACGGTGGCCAGTGCGGCGACCGAGCGCGGGGACAGCCCGGCGTCGGCGAGGGTGCGGGTGATCAGTTCCAGCACCTCCTCGGTGCCGGCGCCGCGGCTCGCGCCCACCCCGACGACCAGCGTCGGCGGCCGCAGCACGGCGGTGCGGCCCTCCCCGGGGACCTCCCGGTCGGTCACGCGCAGGGTGAACGCGGCACCGTCGGCGGTGGCGCCGCCGGCGGCGGGGGAGACGTTCGGCGGCAGGGCGGGCAGCGGGTGGACGGCGTCCGCGTCGAGGCGGACCGGAGCGCCGTCCAGGACGGCGCGGCCGACCGCGGCCACCGCGCCCTCCACCGGCCACCCCAGGGTGTCCAGCCCGGGGACGTCGACCGCGTCGGTGGCCGTGGTGACCACCGGGGCGCAGCCGAGCACGTCGGCGACCTGCCGCGTCAGCTCGTTGGCGCCGCCGCCGTGGCCGCCGACGAGGGCGACCGCGTGCCGCAGCGCCTCGTCCACGCACACCACGCCGGGGTCGGCGGCCTTGTCGGTCAGCAGCGGCGCGACCAGGCGGACGGCCGCCCCGGTGGCGAGGAAGCACACCAGCCCCTCGCACTCGGCGAACGCGCGGGCCACGGCCTCGCGCACCGGTCCCTCGTAGACGCGGCACCGGCCGGGCCAGGCGGCGGTCAGCCGCTCACCGGCGATGCTGCCTGCCGCGGTGGCGGCGATCAGGCCGATCAATGGTCTGCTCCTTCGGCGGACGACGGCCCGGGGGAAGCCCCCGGACCGGGTTCGGGGGAAACCCCCGGTGAGGATTCGGGGACGGTGCCCCACAGGACGAAGACGGGATTGCCGGCGGCGAGCCGGGTCACGTCGCCCGGCAGCGGCGCCAGCCGGGAGGACTGCAGCAGGACACCGTCCGTGCGCAGCCCCTGCGCGGCCAGGGCGCCGCGCACCGCGGGCACCCGGTCCAGCGCGGCCAGGGTCACCACCACGCACCGCCGCGCCCGGCGGGCGCAGGCGGTGACGATCCCCGGCAGGCCGGCCCCGCCGCCGCCGACGAAGACCGCGTCCGGGTCCGGCAGGTCCTCCAGCGCCTCCGGCGCGGCGCCGTGCACGACCTGCACGTCCACGCCGTGCGCGGCGGCGTTGGCGCGCACCCGCTCCGCGCCGTCGGCGGTCCGCTCCACGGCGACCGCGGCGGCGCCCAGCCGGGCGCACTCCACGGCCACCGAGCCGGAACCGGCGCCGACGTCCCACACCAGGTCGCCGGTGCGCGGGCCCAGCCGGGCCAGGGCCAGGGCCCGCACCTCGTACTTGGTGACCATCGAGTCCCGGTGCTCGAACGCCTCCTCCGGCAGCGCCCAGCCGGCGGGGGCCGACGGGGATCCGGCCGGCCCGGCCACGCGGCGAGCCCCGGACTCGGCAGGCCGCCGCGGGTCCAGGCACAGCACGACGCTCACCTGCGGCGGCCAGTTGCGCCCGGCCGCCTCGGCGGGGGTCAGCCGCTCGACGGCCTCCTCGCCGGTGCCCAGCGCCGAGGCGACGACCAGCACCCGCTCGGCCCCGGCCCGGTGCAGGGCGGCGCCCAGCTCGGCGGGCCCGGCCCCCGGACCGGTGAGGACGGCGGCCTTCGGATGCGCGCGGCAGACGTTCACCGCGGTGCGCGGGTCGCGCCCGTGGGCGCTGACCACGACCGCGTCGTCCCAGGACAGGCCCAGGCGGGCGAAGGCCACCGCGACCGACGGCGAGGACGGGTGGACCTCCAGCGCGTCCGCGCCGAACCGCTCGGCCAGTGCCCGGGTGATCCCGAAGAACCCCGGGTCGCCCGAGGCCAGCACACCACCGGGCCGTCGCCCGACTCCCGGTGGGCGGCGACGGCGTCCAGCGCCGGGGCGAGGGGGCCGAGCACGACGCGCCGAACCGCGGGCGGCAGCGGCGCGGCGTCCAGGTGGCGGCGGGCGCCGACCACCAGCGCGGCGTCCGCCAGCGCCGCCGCGGCCCGGCCGGCAGCCCGGACGGGCCGGTGCCGGTGCCGGTGCCGGTGCCGGTGCCGGTGCCGATGACGGTGATCACGCGGCCGGCCTCCGCACCCGGCCCCGGAAGCGCGCCCGGGCCCGCACCCGCACCGGCGGGCGGCCCGCGCCGGACGCGCCCGCGCCGGGCCGGCTCACGCCGTGCCCCCGGCGCCCCCGGTGCTACCGGCGCCGCCCGACGACGCCTGCCGCAGCGCACGGCGCGCCGCCGGGTCCGCCCTGCGGAAACCGTGGAAGTGCCCCGGGTGGTACAGGTGCGAACGGGTCCCCGAGGCGCCCAGCGCCGGGCCGACCAGGAACAGCGTGTGCTTCCACAGCTTGTGCTCCTTGACGGTCGCCTCCAGCGTGCCCACCGTGCAGCGCAGCACCAGCTCCTCCGGCCAGGTCGCCTGGTAGGCGACGACCACGGGGGTGTCCTCGCCGTAGCCGCCCTCCAGCAGCTCGGAGGCCAGCTGCCCCGAGCGCGCCGCGGACAGGAAGACCGCCATGGTGGTGCCGTGCCGGGCGAACTCGCGGACCTCCTCGCCCTCCGGCATCGGCGTCTTGCCGCCGCCCAGGCGGGTGAGGATCACCGACTGCGCGACCTCCGGGACCGTCAGCTCGCGCTGCGCGATCGCCGCGACGGCGGAGAAGGAGGAGACGCCGGGCACGATCTCCACCTCGACGCCCAGCTCGGCGCACCGCTCCAGCTGCTCCTGGGTGCCGCCCCACAGGGCCGGGTCGCCCGAGTGGATGCGGGCGACCCGCAGTCCCTCGGCCGCCGCCCGCTCGTACACCACGAGCACGTCCTCCAGCGACATCGTCGCCGAGTCCATGACCTGCGCGTCCTCGCGGGCGTGCTGCAGCACCTCCTCCTGCACCAGGCTCGCCGCCCAGATCACGACGTCGGCCTCGGCGATGGCGCGCGCCGCGCGGAAGGTCAGCAGGTCGGCGGCGCCGGGACCGGCCCCGACGATCGTCACCTTCCCCCGGCCCGAGGTCCCGGCGGTGCCGTCCGTGCCGCCCGCGGCGTCCGTACGGGCGTCCGTACCGGCGTCCGTACCGGCGTCCGTCTCCGTGGTGCTCAAAGCTTTCCTCCTCGGCCGCCGTCCCGCCGGGCGGGGGCGATCAGTGTCGACAGGTAGGGCAGCGGCCCGTTCTCCAGGTCGGCGGCGGGCCGGATCGACTCCTCGGGGAGCCCCAGCGAGGAGCCCCACACGGCCCCCTCCAGCCGGCCGGTCGCGCGCAGCGCGTCCACGACCTCGGCGGCCTGCCGCCCGAACTTGTAGGCCACGACGGTGCCCGGGCCCTCCAGGGCCTCGCGCAGGGTGTCCGAGCCGGCCGTCACCGGCACCAGCACCAGCGGTTCGGTGCCCTCGGTGAGGACGGCCCCGCTGCGCGCGGCCAGGTCCTGCATGGCGGTGATCCCGGGGACGGTCTCCACCACCGTGCCCGGCACCAGCTCGGTGATCGTCTGCGCGAGGTAGGTGAAGGTGGAGTAGACGTTGGGGTCGCCGATGGTGGCGAACGCCACCGTGCCGCGCTCGCGCAGCAGCCCGGCGACCCGCTCCCCGGCCGCGTCCCACGCCGCCTCGCGGCGGGCCCGGTCGGTGCGCTCGTTGAGCGCGAAGACCACCCGCACGATCCGCTCGGGCGCCACGTGGTGCAGCACGGTCGCCTCGGCGCGCCCGACGTCCACCCCCTCCATGACGGGGACCACCACGGCGTCGGCCGCGCGCAGCGCGTTCACGCCCTTCACGGTCACCAGCTCGGGGTCGCCGGGGCCCACCCGACACCGATCAGACGAGGACTCATACGGCCGGCCTCCCGGAACAGTTCGACACGAGGCGGCGGGCCACGCCCGGCGCACCCGCCCAGTGGACATGCAGGTAGGAGGCGTGGACATTGCCCGCGGCCCAGCCCTCGACACGCCGTACGGGATGCATGAACCCCCAAGCCGGCCCCCCGCCGGCCGCGGTGCCGGTCCTCCCGCCCGCCGCCGGTTCCACCGCGGTCCGGTGGAACTCGTGTCCGCGGACGCGGGTGCCGGCGGCGGCCAGCACGTTGTCGCCGACGGCCACGGCCTCCCGGTAGCCGAGGGTGAGGCGGTCGGTCATGCGGGCCTCCGCGTCCAGCACCCCGCACATCGGCTTCCCGTCCAGCGACCGCGCCAGGTACAGCAGGCCCGCGCACTCCGCCGCCACCGGGGCGCCGGAGGCGGCCAGGGCGGCGACCGCCGCGCGCAGCGGCTCGTTGGCCGACAGCTCCGGCGCGTACACCTCGGGGAACCCGCCGCCGACCACCAGCCCCGCCGTCCCCGCGGGCAGTTCCTCGTCCCGCAGCGGGTCGAAGGGGACCACCTCGGCGCCGGCGGCGGCCAGCAGTTCGGCGTGCTCGGCGTAGGAGAAGGTGAACGCGGGCCCGCCCGCCACCGCGACCACCGGCCGCGACGCGGCCGCGCCGTCGGTCCGGGACCCGGCGGATCCGGCTGCCCTGTCGGCCTCGACGGCCCCGACGGCCTCGTCGGCCGGGTCCCAGGCGGGGCCGGGCAGCGGCGGGGCGCTGCGGGCCAGCGCCAGCAGCGCGTCCAGGTCGCAGCCCGCCCGCACCCGTTCCGCCAGTTCCCGCACCGACTCCACCGCCTGCGCGGTCCGTTCGGCCACCGGCACCAGGCCCAGGTGGCGCGAGGGCGTGCTCACCGGCTCCGCCCGCCGCAGGACCCCGAGCACGGGGACGCCGGACTCGTCCAGCGCCTCCCGCAGCAGCTCCTCGTGCCGGTCGGAGGCGACCTTGTTCAGGATCACCCCGCCGACGCGCACCTGCGGGTCCCACGAGGCGAAGCCGTGCACCAGCGCGGCCACCGACCGCGACTGCGAGGAGGCGTCGACGACCAGTACCACCGGGGCGCGCAGCAGCTTCGCCACGTGCGCGGTGGAGGCCAGTTCGCCCTGCCCGGCAGCCCCGTCGAACAGCCCCATCACGCCCTCGACGACGGCCAGGTCCGCCCCGCGCGCGCCGTGCAGGAACAGCGGGCCGATCCGCTCCGGGCCGCACAGGTACGCGTCCAGGTTGCGGCCGGGGCGTCCCGCGGCGAGGGCGTGGTAGCCGGGGTCGATGTAGTCCGGGCCGACCTTGTGCGGGGAGACCGCCAGGCCGCACGAGGCGAACGCGGCCATCAGCCCGGTGGCCACCGTGGTCTTGCCGCTGCCGGAGGCCGGCGCGGCGACGACCAGGCGGGCACGGAGGTGCTCACCACTCGATGCCTCTCTGGCCCTTCTGGCCGGTGTCCATCGGGTGCTTGACCTTGGACATGTCGGTGACCAGGTCGGCGTGGTCCACCAGTGCCTGCGGGGCGTTGCGGCCGGTGATCACCACGTGCTGCGTGCCCGGGCGGTCCCGCAGCACGGACACCACCTCGTCGGTGTCCACCCAGCCCCAGTGCATCGGGTAGGCGAACTCGTCCAGCACGTACAGCCGGTACGTCTCGGCGGCCAGGTCGCGCTTGACCTGCTCCCAGCCCTCGCGGGCCGCCTCCTCGCTGGAGGCGATGTCGCGCTGCACCCAGGACCAGCCGTCGCCCATCTTGTGCCAGGCCACGGTGCCGCCCTCGCCGGAGTCGCCGAGCACGCGCAGCGCGCGCTCCTCGCCGACCTTCCACTTGGCGGACTTGACGAACTGGAACACCCCGATCGGCCAGCCCTGGTTCCAGGCGCGCAGCGCCAGGCCGAAGGCGGCGGTCGACTTCCCCTTGCCGATCCCGGTGTGCACGACCACCAGGGGCCGGTTGCGGCGCTGGCGGGTGGTCAGGCCGTCGTCGGGGACGACGGCGGGCTTTCCCTGCGGCATCAGGCAGCACTCCTCACGTGGCGCACCAGCGAAGCGACGCTGTCGGCGCGCAGTTCGTCCAAGGTGACGGCCGTTCCGGCCAGGTCGCGGGCGAGGGCGCCCGCCAGTCCGAGCCGGACGGGGCCCGACTCGCAGTCCACGACCACCGACGCCGTTCCGTCGGCGGCCAGCAGCCGGGCGGCGCGCGAGGCCAGCGCGACGGCCCCGCCCGAACCGGCCCCGCCCGAACCGGCCCGGCGCGGGCCGTCGGCCGTCGTCCCGGCGGCGGGCGCCGCGGCCGGGGCCGGGCCGGTGCCGGTGGTGATGCCGGTGGCGGTGCTGGTGGCCCGGCCGTCGGTGACCACGACCAGCAGCGGACGCCGCGAGGCGTCGCGCATCCGCTCGACGCGCAGCACCTCGCGGGCCTTGAGCAGCCCGGCGGCCAGCGGGGTACGGCCGCCGGTCGGCAGCGACCGCAGGCGCGCCGCGCCCGCCTCCACCGAGGAGGTCGGCGGCAGCGCCACCTCGGCGCCCGCGCCCCGGAAGGTGACCAGCCCCACCTTGTCGCGGCGCTGGTAGGCGTCGAGCAGCAGCGACATCACCGCGCCCTTGACTGCGCCCATCCGCTGCCGGGCGGCCATCGAGCCGGAGGCGTCCACCACGAACAGCACCAGGTTGCCCTCGCGGCCCTCGCGCACCGCCTGCCGCAGGTCGTCGCGGCGCAGCACCAGGCCCGGGCCGCTGCGGCCCCGGGCCCGCTGGTGCGGGGCGGCGGCCTGCACGGTCGCGGCCAGGTGCAGCGAGGTCAGGGCCCCCCGGGGCGGCGGGCGCGGGTGGTGCGGCCGTGGTCGGTCTCGGCGCGCGAGCGCCGCCCGGCGGCGCCGCTGCCCAGGCCGGGGACGGTCAGAGTCCGCGCCCGGAACGGTTCGTCGGCCGCGACGGCCTCCTGCTCGCCGCCCCCGGGGCGTCCCGGACGGTCCTCGTCGCGGCCGTCCGGCTTCCGCCGCCCGGACGCCCCGGCCGGCTGCTCCTGCTCCTGCGAGGACTGCTCCTGCGAAGGCTGCTGCTGCGGCTGTTCCTGCGGCTCGGGGGCCTGCGGGTCGCGGTCCGCCCCGCTCTGCGGGGGGACGGTGTCCGGGGCGTCCTGCCGCGGTGGGCGGCCGCCCCGCCGGGGCCCCCGTCGTCGGGGCCGTCGCCGCCGTCACCGCCGCCGGGGCCGCCCGGGTCCGGCTCGTCGTCCCCGCCGCCGTGTTCGCGCAGGGTCTCGTCGAGCTTGTCCTCGTCCAGGCCGGGGGCGTCGAACGGGTTGCGCCGGCGGCGGTGGGGGAGGGCCAGCAGCGCGGCCCGCCGCACGTCCTCGGCGGTGACGTCCCGGCGCCCCTCCCAGGCGGCGAGCGCGGTGGCGGTGCGGGCGGTGACGATGTCGGCGCGCATGCCGTCCACCTCGAACGCCGCGCACACCGCCGCGATCTGGTGCAGCGCCGCGTCGCCGAGCCGCACCGACGGCAGCAGGGCCCGGGCGGCGGCGATCCGCTCGCGCAGCGCCCGCTCCTCGTCCGCCCAGCGGGCGGCGAAGCCGGCGGGGTCCTCCTCGAACGCCAGCCGGCGCCGCACGACCTCCACCCGTTGGCGCGGCTCGCGGGAGGCGGCGACCTCCACGGTCAGGCCGAACCGGTCGAGCAGCTGCGGGCGCAGCTCGCCCTCCTCCGGGTTCATCGTGCCGACGAGCAGGAACCTGGCGGCGTGCCGCACCGACACGCCCTCGCGCTCGACGTGCGAGGCGCCCATGGCGGCCGCGTCCAGCAGCAGGTCGACCAGGTGGTCGCCCAGGATGTTGACCTCGTCGACGTAGAGCACGCCGCGGTGCGCCGCCGCCAGCAGGCCGGCTCGAACGCCTTCTTCCCCTCGGCGAGGGCGCGTTCGATGTCCAGCGCGCCGAGCAGCCGGTCCTCGGAGGCGCCGACGGGCAGCTCCACCATGCGGGCCGGGCGGGCCTCGCCGGCCGCGGTGTCGTGCGGCCCGTCCGGGCACTGCGGGTCCGGGGCGGCCGGGTCGCAGGAGAACCGGCAGCCCGGCACGACGGGGACGTCCGGCATCAGTGCGGCCAGCGCCCGCACGGCGGTCGACTTGGCGGTGCCCTTCTCGCCGCGCACCAGCACGCCGCCGACGGCCGGCGACACGGCGTTGAGCAGCAGTGCCAGCCGCAGGTCGTCCATGCCGACGATCGCGGTGAACGGGTAGGGGTGGCTGCTCATGCGTCGCCCTCCAGGTCGCCCTCGAGCTGCAGGTAGGTCTCGCGGAGCCGGTCGAGCGTCTCCTGCCCGGGCCGCTCCCACAGGCCGCGGTCCGCGGCCTCCAGCAGGCGGGCTGCGATGCCTTGCAGCGCCCACGGGTTGGACTTCTCCATGAAGGCGCGGTTCTCGGGGTCGAAGACGTACTCGGCGGCGAGCTTCTCGTACATCCAGTCGTCGACGACCCCGGCGGTGGCGTCGTAGCCGAACAGGTAGTCCACGGTGGCGGCCATCTCGAAGGCGCCCTTGTAGCCGTGGCGCCGCATGGCGGCCATCCAGCGGGGGTTGACCACCCGGGCGCGGAAGACGCGGTGCGTCTCCTCGCCGAGGGTGCGGGTCCGCACCTGGTCGGGGACGGCGGAGTCGCCCACGTACGCCTCGGGGGAGGAGCCGGTGAGGTGGCGGACCATGGCGACCATGCCGCCGTGGTACTGGAAGTAGTCGTCGGCGTCGACGAGGTCGTGCTCGCGGGTGTCGACGTTCTTCGCCGCCACCTGGATGCGGCGGAACGCGGCCTCCATGTCGCCGCGCGCGGCCCGGCCGTCCAGGCCGCGCCCGTAGGCGTAGCCGCCCCACACCGCGTACACCTCGGCCAGGTCGGCGTCGGAGCGCCAGTTGCGGGCGTCGATCAGCGGCAGCAGGCCCGCGCCGTAGGCGCCGGGCTTGGAGCCGAAGATGCGGGCGGTGGCCCGGCGCCGGTCGCCGTGCTCGGCGGTGTCGGCGTCGGCGTGCGCGCGCACGTGGTTGGATCCGGCGGGCTCGTCCAGTTCGGCGACGGCCCGCACCGCGTCGTCGACGAGGGCGACCACGTGGGGGAAGGCGTCGCGGAAGAAGCCGGAGATGCGGACCGTCACGTCGATCCGGGGGCGGCCGAGCTCCTCCAGGGGCACGATCTCGAAGCCGGTGACCCGGCGCGAGGCGTCGTCCCACACGGGGCGGCAGCCCAGCAGGGCCAGGATCTCGGCGATGTCGTCGCCCTGGGTGCGCATGCAGCTGGTGCCCCACACCGTCAGGCCCACCGACCGCGGGTACTCGCCGGTGTCGGCGAGGTGGCGGGCGAGCAGGGAGTCGGCCAGGGCCTGGCCGACCTCCCAGGACAGCCGGGAGGGGATCGCCTTGGGGTCGACGGAGTAGAAGTTGCGGCCGGTGGGCAGCACGTTGACCAGGCCGCGGGTGGGGGAGCCGGACGGGCCGGCCGGCACGTAACCGCCGTCCAGGGCGTGCAGCACGTTGCCGATCTCGTCGGTGGTGCGCGCCAGCCGCGGCACGACCTCGGTCGCCGCGAACTCCAGCACGGCCACCGCGTCCGGCAGTTCCGCCCGCCGAGCACCTCGCGGACGAGGCCGTCCGCCGCTCCGGGCGCCCAGCCTGCGGCCTCCATGCCCTCGGCGAGCCGGCGGCACAGCTGCTCCAGCAGGTCGACCGCGTCCGCGGCCGACCGGGCGGGGCCGTCCACCAGGGCGGTCAGCTCGGAGGGGACCTTCGCCGCCGCGCCGGGCGCGGCGAGCAGCTCCTTCTCCTCCAGCCCGAAGTGCCGGGCCAGGCAGGCCCGCAGGCCGGGCAGGGCGTCGGCCCTGCCGCCCCACACCTGGGCCGAGCGCAGCACGGCCAGCACCAGGTTGACCCGGGCCTCCCCGGCCGGGCCGCCGCCGAGGACGTGCAGGCCGTCGCGGATCTGCACGTCCTTGATCTCGCACAGGTAGCCGTCGATGTGCATGACGAACTCGTCGAAGGAGTCGTCGTCGGGCTGCTCGTCGACGTGCAGGTCGTGGTGGAGCTCGGCGGCCTTGACCAGCGTCCAGATCTGGGCGCGCACCGCCGGGGCCTTCGCCGGGTCCAGGTCGCTGACCAGGGCGTACTCGTCGAGGAGCTGCTCGAGCTTGGCGAGGTCGCCGTAGGTGTCGGCGCGGGCCATCGGCGGCACCAGGTGGTCCACGACGGTGGCGTGGCCGCGCCGCTTGGCCTGGGTGCCCTCGCCGGGGTCGTTGACGATGAACGGGTAGACCAGCGGCAGGTCGCCCAGGACCGCGTCGGGGGCGCAGCCGGCGGACAGGCCCAGGCCCTTGCCGGGCAGCCACTCCATCGTGCCGTGCTTGCCCATGTGCACGACCGCGTCCGCGCCGAACCCGCCCTCGGACTCGGGGGTCTCCAGCCAGCGGTAGGCCGCCAGGTAGTGGTGGGACGGCGGCATGTCCGGGTCGTGGTAGATCGCGATGGGGTTCTCGCCGAAGCCGCGCGGCGGCTGGATCATCACCACCACGTTGCCGAACCGCAGGGACGCCAGCACGATGTCGTCGCCGTCGACGTACAGCGAGCCCGGCGGCTCGCCCCAGTGCTCCAGCATCCCCTCGCGCAGCGCGGGGTCGAGCCGGTCGAACCAGCGGCGGTAGTCGTCCAGCCGCACCCGCGCCGGGGCGGCCCGCAGCTGCTCCTCCGTCAGCCACTCCACGTCGTGGCCGCCGGCCTCGATCAGACGGTGGATCAGCTCGTCGCCCTCGGCCGGGTGCCCCTCGACCCGGTAGCCGGCGTCGCGGAGCGCGTCCAGCACCCGCACCGCCGAGGCGGGGGTGTCCAGGCCGACGGCGTTGCCCACCCGGGAGTGCTTGGTCGGGTAGGCGGTGAAGACCAGTGCGATCCGCTTCTCGGCGTTCGGCCGGTGCCGCAGGGCGGCGTGCCGCACCGCGATGCCGGCGACCCGCGCGGCCCGCCCGGGGTCGGCGACGTACACCGGCACGTCGTCCTCGCCGGTCTCCTTGAAGGAGAACGGCACGGTGACCAGGCGGCCGTCGAACTCGGGGATGGCCACCTGCATGGCGGCGTCCATCGGCGACAGCGCCGCGTCGGACGCCTCCCAGGCGGCGCGCGAGGAGGTCAGGCACAGGCCCTGGAGCACGGGCACGTCGAGGGCGGCGAGCGCGCCCACGTCCCAGGTCTCGTCGGCGCCGCCGGCCGACGCCTCCTGGGCGACGGTGCCGCCCGCGGCCAGCACGGTCGCCACGATCGCGTCGCAGCCGCCCAGCAGCTCGTACAGCCCCTCGGGGGCGCCGCGCAGCGAACCGCAGAACACCGGCAGGGCGTTGGCGCCCTTGGCCTCGACCGCCTCGCACAGCGTACGCACGAAGGCGGTGTTCCCGGACAGCTCGTGCGCCCGGTAGAACAGCACGCCGACGGTGGGCCGGCCCTCCGCCCGGGGCCGCTCCCCGCAGGCGGCGCTGACGCCGAACGGCGGCATCGGCTGCGGCGGGGCGAAGCCGTGGCCGGTCAGCAGCACGGTGTCGGACAGGAACCGGGCCAGTTCCGCCAGGTTGCCCGGGCCGCCCTCGACGAGGTAGCCGAGCGCCTCGGCGACGACGCCGGCCGGCACCGTCGACTCGGCCATCAGCTCGGCGTCGGGCACGGACTCCCCGCCCAGCAGGACGGTCGGCAGCCCGCTGGCCCGCAGCGCGGCGAGCCCGTCCTCCCAGGCGCGCTTCCCGCCCAGCAGCCGCACCACGACGACGTCCGCGCCGTCGAGCAGCGCGGGCAGCTCGGCCCCGACGTCCACCCGGGTCGGGTTGGCGATGCGGTAGCGCGCGCCGCAGGCCCGGGCGGCCAGCAGGTCGGTGTCGGCGGTGGACAGCAGCAGGACGGTCGCGCCGTCCTCCTGGCCCGCCCCGCTCCCGCCGCCGGGCTCGGTGCCGGTGTCGGGCTCGGTGGCGGCGTCGGGCTCGGTGTCGGTCCGGTTCTCAGTGCTCACGGTGCCCCCGGGGGAACGAAGGGAAGGCCGGCCGGTACGCCGCCCTCGATCAGGCGCATCAGTGCGCCGGTGTCCGCGTGGTGCTCGATCAGGTCGCCGAGCCGGTCGAGCTGCTGCTCGCGCAGGCCGACGAAGCAGGTGTCGGGCGCGGGCACGAACGCCCGGCCGGCGTCGGCGGCCACCCGGCGCAGGAAGGCGCGCCGGAAGCCGTCGTTCTCCAGGGCGCCGTGCCAGGTGGTGCCCCACACGGCGCCCTGCTGGCAGCCGTCCAGGGGCGTGCCGCGCCCGTCGCGGAAGAGGGGCTCGCCGCCGAGGACCTCGACCACGCCGTGGTGGATCTCGTAGCCGTGCACCGTCTCGCCCAGCGCGGTGCCGACCGGCCGGGCCAGGGTCTTCTCCGCGGCGAAGACGGTGCGCGTCGGCAGCAGTCCGAGCCCTTCGACGGCCCCGGCCCGGGACTCCACGTCGTCCTCGACGCTCCGGCCGAGCATCTGGTGGCCGCCGCAGATCCCCAGCACCGGCCGCCCCTCGGCGGCGCGGCGGGCCACCGCGTCGGCCAGGCCGCGCGAGCGCAGCCACTGCAGGGCGCGCACGGTGCCGCGGGTGCCGGGCAGCACCACCAGGTCGGCGTCGGCGATCTCCTCGGGCCGGTCCACGAAGCGCACCACGACACCGGGTTCGGCGGCGAGCGCGTCCACGTCGGTGAAGTTCGACATCAGCGGCACGGCGGCGACGGCGACCCGCAGCAGCTCCGCCCCGTGCGGGGGCGCCGCCGCACTCTCGCGGACCGCCCCGCGCAGCGGGACGGCCATGCCGTCCTCCTCGTCGATGCCCAGCCCGTCCCGGAAGGGCAGGACCCCGAGGGTGGGGCGGCCGGTCAGGCCGCGCAGCATCTCCAGGCCGGGCTCCAGCAGCGAGACGTCGCCGCGGAACTTGTTGACGACGTACCCGGCGACCAGCGCCTGGTCCTCGGGGGACAGCAGCGCGGTGGTGCCGAAGAACGAGGCGAACACCCCGCCGCGGTCGATGTCGCCGACCACCACCACCGGGATCCCGGCGGCCCTGGCCAGGCCCATGTTGACGATGTCGGAGCGCCGCAGGTTGATCTCGGCGGGGCTGCCGGCGCCCTCGCACACCACCACGTCGTGGGTGCGCCGCAGTTCGGCCAGGCAGTCGATGACGGTGCCCAGCAGCCGTTCCTGCTTGCCGTCGTGGTAGCCGCGGGCGCTCAGCTCCCCGACCGGCTTCCCCAGCAGCACGACCTGGCTGCTGCGGTCGCCGCCGGGCTTGAGCAGCACCGGGTTCATCAGGGCGGTGGGCTCGACGCGGGCGGCCGCGGCCTGCATGGCCTGCGCCCGCCCGATCTCGGCGCCCTCGCGGGTCACGAACGAGTTCAGCGACATGTTCTGCGCCTTGAACGGCGCCACCTTCACGCCGCGCCGCGCCAGCCACCGGCAGATGCCCGCGGTGACCACGCTCTTGCCGGCGTCCGAGGTCGTCCCGGCCACCATCAGCGCACCGCTCACGCGTTCCTCCCCATGGCGGCCCCGCGCCGCCCCGTCCCCGCGCCGTCCTCGGGCCCGCCCGCCGCCGCACCGGCCGCCGCGCCCACCGCGAGGCGGGCGGCGACGCAGACGGCCAGGGCGCCGGCGTTGACCCGGCGGGCCAGGCGCACCGCGCGTTCGATGTCGGCGGGGACGACCGGGCGGCCGCCCCCGTTGAGCACCGGGCGGTGCTCGGTGCGGCCGCCGTACGACAGGGTGCCGCCCAGCCGGACGCCCAGCGCGCCGGCGAAGGCGGCCTCGACGGGCCCGGCGTTGGGGCTGGGGTGGCGCCGGCCGTCGCGCCGCGCGGCCCGCAGCGCGCCGCGCGGGTCGGGGCCCAGGAGCGCGGCGAGCGCGGCGGTCAGCCGGGAGCCGGGGAAGCCGGCCACGTCGTCCAGCCGGGCCGACGCCCAGCCGAACCGCAGGTGGCGCGGCGAGCGGTGGCCGACCATGGCGTCCAGGGTGTTGGCGGCCCGGAAGCCGACCAGCCCGGGCACGCCGGCGGCCGCGCCCCACACCAGGGCGCCGACGACCGCGTCGGAGGTGTTCTCGGCGACGGACTCCACCACGGCGCGGGCGATCTGCTGCTCGTCCAGGGACTGCGGGTCGCGGCCGCACAGGTGCGGCAGCCGGGCCCGGGCGGCGGCCAGGTCGCCGGCCTCCAGCGCGGCGGCGACCGCGCGGGCCTCGCGGCCCAGGGTGGTCCCGCCCAGCACGGCCCAGGTGGCGGCGGCGGTCAGGGCGACCCGCGCGGAGTCCCCGGCCGCGGCGGTGGCGCGGTGCGGGCTGCGGGAGGCCCGGCGGGCGGCCCCGGCCAGTGCGGCGGCGGCCGCGGTGGCGCCGCCCGCGCACACGGCGGTGTACAGGGCGCCGGAGCCCCGGTGGTCGCGCCACAGGCGCTGCTCGACGGCTGCCGCGGCACGGCCGAACACGGCGACGGGGTGCCCGCGACGGGGGTCGCCGAGCAGCAGGTCGCCGAGGTGGCCGAGAGCGGCGCCGAACGCGAAGACGTGATCGGCACGCATCGGGGTCAGCCGGCCGTTCCGCCTCGGAGGGACGGGCGGGGGGTCGACGGGGGCGTCGACGGCGTACGGCGGCGGCTGCCGGGCATGGTGGTGTCCTCACTCAGGGTCCGCGCCCTGGATCGACGTGACCGGCGGTGAGAGTCTCCTGGCTCCCGGATCGGCACCCCTCCGCTGCCTTCCCGTCCCGCGCTGCGGGACAGTGGCGTTCTGCCGGGAGGGGCACTCCCCGGTGACAGTGGCGGGACCGCGCCGGATTCTCACCGGACTTCCTCTCCTGCCGCCGTTTGGCACGGGAAGTCCACCACGCTCCGTCATACCCGTCAACCCGGCGTTGACCTGCGGAGGGAAGATGTGCGCAAGGACATATCCCGGCCGGCCACCCGCAACGCCGGCCACCCGCAACGCCGGCCACCCGCAACGCCGGCCACCCGCAACGACGGCTGCCCGGAACGGCGGGAGGCCCCGCCGGCCGTCCGGCGCGTCTTGGGTTCAAGGGGTCGTCGCAACACCACTTGGTTTCAGGTGGTGAGTAGATCACGTAGACGCTCGGCTGGGGTATCCCAGCCGAGCGTCTTGCGTGGGCGGCCGTTGAGTTCCTGGGCGACGTGTTCGAGGTCTTCGGGACTGTGGACGCTCAGGTCGGTGCCCTTGGGGAAGTACTGGCGCAGGAGTCCGTTGGTGTTCTCGTTCGAGCCGCGTTGCCAGGGCGAGGCCGGGTCGCAGAAGTAGACGGGCATGCCGGTGGCCATGCTGAACTGCTGGTGGCGTGCCATCTCGCTGCCCTGGTCCCAGGTGAGGGAGCCGCGCAGGTGGGCGGGCAGGGTCTGGACCGTGGTGACGAGGCCGTCGCGGACGGTCTCGGCGTCGTGGACGCCGCCCGGCAGGTGGACCAGCATGGTGTACCGGGTGCTGCGCTCGACCAGGGTGGCGATCGCGGAGCGGCCGCCCGCGCCGATGATCAGGTCGCCTTCCCAGTGCCCGGGCACGGCCCGGTCCTCGACGTCGGCGGGACGGTCGCTGATCATCACCATGGGGTCGGTGAACCGAGGGGTGCGCCGCTGGGGGTCCCGGCGTGGTTTGCGGCGGGTGCGGCCGGAACGGACGGCGGCCTGGACCTCCCGCTTCAGGCCGCCGCGGGCCTGGAAGTACAGCGCCTGGTAGATCGTTTCCACGCTCACCCGCATGCTCTCGTCGTCGGGATGCTCCTTGCGTAGAGCGTGGCAGACCTGCTCCGGTGACCACCGCCGGCGCAGTCCGTCCCGGACGAAGCGGCGCAGCCGTCCCGCGCGCAGCAGCTTGCGCTCCTTGGGCCGGGGCCTGCGTGCGGCGGCCGCGCGGTGGGCGGCGTAGGGCCGGTAGCCCTCGGTGCCGGAGTTCGCGTCGATCTCCCGCTTGACGGTGCTCGCCGGCCGTCCCAAGGCCCGTCCGATCGCCCGCAGCGACTGCCCCGCCGCACGCAGATCACGGATCTTCTCGCGCTCGGCGAGCGTCAGGAATCGCGGGTGAAGCTGCTTCTCCAGGGCGGTCAGGCCCACCGGTGGCATGGTCACACCGCACATCGTGACGGTCCCGGCCGCGTAGTCGACACGGCGCCCGTCCGGATAGATGCGCGAAGAGCGGGTCTTCTTGACGCCCCAGTCCCAGTCCTTGGCCGTGCGCTCGTTCACACCGACCTGCCGGGCCGCAACCCGGCGTGCGACACCGGCGGCCCGAAGCCGCTCGTACTCGTCCCGCCGGGGATGCCGGCGCGGCCGGCGCTCCGAACGCCGCCCGGCCTTCCGGGCCCAGCCGAAGGCAGTGTTCCGGTTCACCCCCAGCTCCCGGGCCACCACAGTCACGTTCCCCACGACGTCCAGCCGCGCAAGGAAACGCTCCCGCAGCCCGGAAAAATCATCACGCTCAACGCCCACGGTCCCCGCAACTCCCACAGATCGCGGGTGTTGCGAGGACCGTTAGAACCCAAGCGTGCGCCGGGGCCGGCGGGGCCTCCCGCCGTGCGTGTGCGTCCCGTCAGGACGCGATGAGGTAGATCCCGAAGCCGACGCCCGCCGTGCAGGCGGCGAAGGCGGCGTAGGCGCCGAGGCGGGCCGGGAGCCGGGAGGTGCCGTTGCGGCCGGCGGCCGTGGCGGCGGACAGGGCGCTGATGCCCAGGGTGAACATGCCCACGAGGGCAATGGTCACCACGAGGCTGACGCCTGCGACGGTGCCGAGTGCGGCCCAGTCGATCTTCATCGGGTCCTCCTGCTTCAGACCGCGGTGGCGGCGGGCTCGGAGCCGGCGTCGCCGGCCGTGGCGGGGGCGCCCCCGGCGATCGGGGTGAGGGCCGGGGCGCCGTGCGGGCCGCCCTGGGCCGGGACCGTGACGATCTGCGCGGCCGGGCAGGCCGGGGCGGCGGCGGCGGTGGCCGGCGCGTCCAGGTCGTCGGCGGTGACGTTGCTCGCGTCGACCGGCTTGCGGCGGGAGATCAGGTACATCGAGCCGGCGCCGGCGACCAGGATCGCTCCGACGGCGATGACGCCCCAGTCGCCCTGGCGGGCGAGGAACTCGGCGGCGGCGGCGACGAGGCCGGCGGCCGGCAGGGTCAGGCCCCAGGCGGCGGCCATCCGCCCGGCGGTGGACCAGCGGACGGTGCCGCCCTTGCGGCCCAGGCCCGCGCCCATCACGCTGCCGGAGCAGACCTGGGTGGTGGACAGCGAGAAGCCCAGGTTGGAGGAGGCCAGGATGACGGTGGCGGCGCTGGTCTGGGCGGCGAAGCCCTGCGGCGGCCGGATGTCGGTCAGGCCCTTGCCCATGGTGCGGATGATGCGCCAGCCGCCCAGGTAGGTGCCCAGCGCGATCGCGACGCCGGCGGAGGTGATGACCCAGGTGGGCGGGTTGGAGCCGGGGGCCAGCGCGCCGACCGTGATCAGGGTCAGGGTGATGACGCCCATGGTCTTCTGCGCGTCGTTGGTGCCGTGGGCGAGGGAGACCAGGCCGGCCGAGGCGATCTGCCCGGCGCGGTAGCCCTTGCCGGAGACCTTCTCGTCCGCGTTGCGGTTGATGCGGTAGGTCAGGCGGGTGGCGGCCCAGGCGGCCAGACCGGCCACGATCGGCGCGGCGATCGCGGGGAGCAGGACCTTGGACATGACGGCCCCGGCGTTGACACCGGAGGTGCCGACGGCCATCAGCGTGGCGCCGATCAGACCGCCGAACAGGGCGTGGGAGGAGCTGGAGGGCAGTCCCAGCAGCCAGGTCAGGAGGTTCCACAGGATGGCGCCGACCAGTGCCGCGAAGATCACCTCGGGCTGCAGGCCTGCGCTCTCGTCGATGATCCCGCCGGAGATGGCCTTGGCCACCTCGACGGACAGGAATGCGCCGACCAGGTTGAGGATCGCGGACATCGCGACAGCCACCTTGGGGGACAGCGCCCCCGTCGAAATGGTGGTCGCCATCGCGTTCGCGGTGTCGTGGAAGCCGTTCGTGAAGTCGAACACGAGGGCCGTAATGATCACGACTCCGACCAGAAGCGTGATGTGTTCCATTCACCCAGGCAATCGTTCGGGAGGTCAGGGGGCTTGATGGACAGTAGGTATCCAGGGTGAACGGAAGGTGAACTGGGGCCGTCGTTGTGGTGCTGGGTTTCCCTGTCCGCCGCAGGCGAACGGGGAGGGGCGGAGCGCCGGGCCGTCGCACACTTCCCGGGCACCGGGGGGAGGACCCTCGGGCCCTCCTGCCACTGCCGGTATGTCCATTATCGCCAAGCGGAAGGGGTGGTTCCGGCGATTGTGCGCCGGGTCCCGCCGCCGGTGCGGCCCGGATCCCCGCGGGGGCCGGACTCCCTGCCGTTTCCCCGGGTTTCACGCATCGTCGGGTGTGATGCGTATCACGCGGTGCGAGGTGCCCGGGGTCTCCGGGAGGACACCCCCGAGGGGACCGGCCGGCGCCGTGCCCCCTCCGCCGCCCGGGCCCGCCGCCGCCCGGGCGTACTGCAGGTGCCGACGGGCGTGCCGGGGTGCTACCGGGGCTACCGCCCCTTCGCCTTCTTCGAGGCGCCGAGCATGACCGTCAGCCCGCTCGTGGCCACCACGAGCCACGGGAGGCCGTAGGCGAGAGGGTGGACGTCGAAGCCCCTGAGGCGGACGATCGCGACGATCAGGCCGAGAACGGCGAACTGGGACGCCGCGTAGACCGTGACCCTGCGCCGCGTGCTCCGCGCCCGTACGTGTTCCGTGTCGTGCCCGCCCATGGCTCCGCCCGTCCTCTCCGGTCCGTGGTGACGACGCACAGTCTGGAGCGCCCGGCGTCCGCGATCACCGGGCCGGCCCGGCAACGTGACCGTCTGTTCGCTGCCGGTAACCGGTAACCGGTAACCGGCCCGCCCCGGAGCGGTGGGACCGGAGCGGCGTCGGCGGGGTCCGGAGGGGCCGGTCTAGCCCCGGCCCGCGATCCGGTCCGCGATCCGCGCGATGCGGTCCGTCTCCGCGGCGAGCCCGCCCGCCTCGCGCCGGTCGGCCGCCCGGTAGGCGGCGTACAGCCCGTGCACGCCCAGCCACCGCAGCGGCTCCGGCTCCCAGCGGCGCACCCGGTGCCCCGTCCACGGCAGCCGGGTCAGCTCGGTCTGCCCGCCCTGGCCGGAGTCCATCCGCACCAGGTCCCGCAGGGTGCGGGCGGCCAGGTTCGCGGCCGCCACGCCGCTGCCGACGTACCCGCCGGCCCGGCCCAGCCCGGTGGAGCGGTCCAGGTGCACGCTCGCGCACCAGTCCCGGGGCACCCCGAGCACTCCGGACCAGGCGTGCTCGACCGCCACGCCGGCCAGCTGCGGGAAGAGGCGCACCAGCAGCTCCCGCAGTTCCTCCACGGTCTCCGGGCGGGTCCGGCCGTCGTTGTCGGTGCGGGAGCCGAACCGGTAGGGGACCCCGCGGCCGCCGAGGGCGATCCGGCCGTCGGCGGTGCGCTGGGCGTACATGTACGAGTGCGCGAAGTCGCCGAGCGTCTCGTGCCCGGACCACCCGACGGCGTCCCACTGCCGCTCCGACAGCGGCTCGGTGACGATCATCGAGGAGTTCATCGGCAGCCAGGTCCGCCGCTCCCCCTTCAGCCCCGCCGTGAAGCCCTCGGTGCAGCGCAGCACGTACGGGGCGCGCACCGTGCCGTACGGGGTGACGGCGCGCCGGGGCGCGATCGCGCCGACCGGCGTCGACTCGTGGATCGTCACCCCGAGCGCCTCGACCGTGCGGGCCAGGCCCTGCACCAGCTTCGCCGGGTGCAGCCGGGCCCCGTGCGGGCTCCAGGTGCCGCCGGCCGCGTCGCAGACCCGCACCCGCTCCGCGGTCTCGCGGGCCGACAGCAGCACCCGGCCGGTCTCGCCGAACTCCGTCTCCGCGGCGTGGAAGGCGCGCAGCCGGGCGAGCTGGGCGGGGGTGCGGGCGACCTCCAGGACCCCGCCCGCGCGGATGTCGGCGTCGATCCCCTCGGCGGCCGCGGTGCGCACCACCTCGTCCACCGCCCCGTCCATCGCCCGCTGGAGGTCCGCGGCCGCCTGGCGGCCGTGCAGCTTCGCGTAGCGGTCGCGCCCGGCGACGCCGTTGTACAGCCAGCCGCCGTTGCGCCCGGAGGCGCCGTAGCCGCAGAACCTGGCCTCCAGCACGGTGATCCGCAGGAACGGCACGGCCTTCTTCAGGTAGTAGGCGGTCCACAGGCCCGTGTAGCCGCCGCCGACGATGCACACGTCGGCGGTGGCGTCCCCGGGCAGGGGCTCGCGGGGAGCGGGCAGTCCGGTCTGTGCGTACCAGAAGGAGATCCCGCCGTTGGCGGTCGTCGGTGCCATGCTGCCACCCCTGTTCGAACCCTTGTGTGGCCGGGACACTACTGTCCGCCGGAGAACGGCGGCAACGAGCGACATGGCTATCCTTCGCCGCCATGACTGACGAGATGGAACTGGACCGAGCCTGGCAGCGCGTGGCCGCCACCGCCCGCAGGGCGGTCGCCGACGGACTGGTCGTCGGAGCCGCGGGCAACGTCTCGGAACGGGTCGGCGACCTCGTGGTCGTCACCCCCAGCGGCGTCCGCTACGGCGACCTGGGCCCCGAGGAGCGGGTCGTCGTCGACCTGGACGGCCGGCAGGTGGCGGGCCGGCTGCGGCCCACCAGCGAACTCGCCCTCCACCTGGGCGTCTACCGCACCATCGGCGCCCGCGCCGTCGTGCACACCCACGCCGTCCACGCCACCGCCGTGTCGGCCCTGGTCGACGAGGTGCCGCCGGTGCACTACATCACCGCCGAGCTCGGGGGAGTGGTGCGCGTCGCCCCGTACGCCACCTACGGCACGCAGGAACTGGCCGACCACGTGCTCCACGCCCTGCGGGACCGTGCGGGCTGCCTGATGCGCAACCACGGCACCGTCACCCACGGCCCGGACCTGGAGACCGCCTACGAGCGCACCGCCCACCTGGAGTGGATCTGCCGGGTATGGCTCCTCGCCCGCGGGGCAGGGAATCCCTCACTGCTGTCCCACGAGGAGATGGACCGCGTCGTGGAGAAGTTCCGCGGCTACGGCCAGCCCGGCCGGGGAGAGGGACGAACCGGTTGACCCGGCCGCCCCGGCCCGATGGCCGTCCGCCGCCCGGCCCCGGAGACTGGACGATGATGCGCTGGACCACAGCGGCGGCGGTCGCCGCCACAACCGTGATCGGTGCCGGCACGGCCGCGGTGGCGGCCGGCCGGCACGTGTCCGACCTGTCGCTCAAACCCTCCGTCGACGGCCCCGGCACCGCGGGGCCCCTGACCGTGCACTGGGCGGACGACGAACGGGTCGCCCTCACCCGCACCGTCGAGTCCCTGCGGCCCGGCCGCTACGGCCTCACCGGCCGCGGCGTCCACGCCGCCGTGGGCGAGCTGCTGTCGACCGCCGGCGACACCGTCACCCGCCGCCTGGAACGGGTCCAGCGCGGCCTGCTCCGGCCCGGCACCGAGGTCCGGATCACCCCCCAGGTGTACGCCGGGGACCCGGGCGGCACCCTGGGCCTGGACTTCGAGAACGTGGCGGTCGCCGGCGAGCTGGGCCCGATGCCCGCCTGGCTGGTGCCCGCGCCCCGCGACGTCTGGGTGATCACCGTGCACGGCCTGGGCACCACCCGCGAGCACCCCATGGTCGTGATGCCGGCCCTGAACCGCCTGCGCCTGCCCGTGCTCGACATCTCCTGCCGCAACGACCCCGGCGCGCCCCGCACGGCCGACCGCATCAGCCACCTCGGGGAGGCGGAGTGGCGGGACGTCGACGCCGCGATCCGCCACGCCGTCGACCACGGGGCCCGGCGCGTCGTCCTGTACGGGTGGTCGGTGGGCGCGACGGCGGTGCTGCACGCCGCCGAGCGCTCGCCGCTGCGCGAGAGGGTCGCCGGGACGGTGCTGGACTCCCCGGTCCTCGACTGGCGGGCCGCGCTGCGGGCGACGGCCCGGGGCCACGGGGTGTCCGGGGCGCTCGTCGCCCTGGGCGTGCGCGCCGCGCAGGGCCGCGCCGGGCTGGACGCCGGGCCCCCGGCCCTTCCCCGGCCGGCCGTGCCCGCACTGCTCGTCCACGGCCCCGACGACCGCATCGCGCCGTTCGAGACCTCCCGCCGCCTCGCCGAGCTGTACCCGGACCTGATCAGCGTGCGCACCGTCCCCCGGGCCGGCCACCAGTGCATGTGGAACGCCGACCCCGAGGCGTACGAGACGACCCTGCGGCGCTTCCTCACCCCCCTGCTCTGAACCACCGGGCACCGTCGGGGGCGCGGGCCGAACCCCCGCGCCCGCCCGCCGGCGCACCGCCCCCACCTCCCGGGGCCGGGCCCGGGCGGGAACCCCGGGCGGGAGTGCCGCCCGGGAACCCCGGCCGGGAACCCCGCCCTCCGGTTCTCCGGCAGGGCCGTTCGCCGCCCATTGCGACCACCCCGTTTTGGGTTTCCGGGCCGTCACCCGGGACACTGCTGCCGTGACGTCCCGTACACCGCGAGAGACAGCACTGCGCCTCGTCCCCCGTAGGCCCATCGCCGCAGCCCGGCAGGCCGCCGAGATCCGCAGGTCCCGGCCGCCGAAACCGCCGGAGGGCACTCCGCCCACCCGCGAGCTGGCCCGCATGGCCCGCGCCGTCCTGGCCGACGCGGTGCTCCTGGCCCGCTGGACGGACAGCACCCTGCGGCCCGGGCCCACCGGCATACTGCCCGACGCCGACGTGCGCCGGGCGTCCGCGGCCCTGGAACTGACCGGACGCCAGGTGCGCAACGCCTGGGACCGGGCCCGCCTGGCCGGCCTGGTCGAGCTGAGGGACGGCTCGGTCCGCCACGGCTGGCGGCTGCGCGTGTGGAACCACGACGACGCCGCCGTGCTCCGCGGCTGGGTCGCGCTGTTCGACGCGTGGTCGCTCGCCCGCCCCGCCTGGTCCCACCGGGCCTCCGCGGACGCCGACCCCGGCCTGGTGGCCGAGGCCGTCGAGGCCGTCCCCCAGCTCCTGTCCCTGCTGCACCTGTCCTCCGGGCCGGTGCCGGTCGACACCCTCCTGGACCTGCTGCGCCAGCGGGTGGCCGAGCTGCGCGCCGAGCGGGACGAGCCGCCCGCGGCCGGTGACCGCGACCCCTACCCGGCCCTGCTCGACTGGGTGATAGAGGCCCTCGGCTCCGTCGGCGCGCTGCGCCCCCGGGCCGACGACGAGGTCGCGGTGACCCCGCTGGGCAGCTGGGCGGTGTGGGTCAAGCTCGAGCAGATCTGCCTGGCGGCCCAGACCACCGAGGGCCACACGGAGAGGCCGGCCGAGGAGCTGCTGCGCGCCTGCGCCCGCTACTCGCCCGGCCCGGCCCGCGCCGAGTACCGCGCCTGGCTGGCGGCCCGCCCCGTCGGGCAGGCCGTCGCCGAGCTGCTGGACGTGGCCCGCGGCGACGACCCGCTGCTGCGCGGCCTCGCCTTCGAGGCGCTGCGCGTGGTCGGGGAGCCGGCGGCCCCTGCGGTCCGCGCGGTGGTCGACGAGCCCTACCTGCGCCCCTACGCGGTCCTGTGGCTGGGCGAGCTGGAGGACGACGAGCACGCGGAGAGCCGCCTCACCCGCGAGGAGGCCACCTGGCTGTGGGTGGACACCGCGGCCGCGGTCTCCGACCACGGTGAGGGGCACCTGCTGGTCAGCCACCTCGAGTCGGCCGTGCAGAGCACCGTGCCGCAACTGCTCGCCGAGGTGCGCACGGTCGACCACCCGCGCACGGTGCAGGTGCTGGTGGCGCTGGCCGCCGCGCACCCCGACCCCAAGCTGTCCAAGGCCCTGCGGCGGGCCGCCTTCCAGGTGCACACCGGCGGCAGCGACTGACCGCGCCCCCGCGCCGCCCCCGCGCCGGACCCGCGCCGGACCCGCGCCGGACCGGCGCCGGACCCGCGCCGGACCGGCGCCGGACCCGCGCCGGACCGGCGCCGGACCCGCGCCGGACCGGCGCCGGACCGGCGCGGGAGTGCGCGGGGCCCGGGCGGCCGGGCTCAGTGCGGCAGTTCCTGCCGGGCGTCCTCGACGTCCGCCATCGGGTCGCCGTCCCGCCCGACCCGGGCGAGCACCTCCTCGGGCGGGAACCTCAGCTCCTGCGGTGAGCGGCAGGCCCCGACCTCCTCCCAGGACACCGGCGCGGCGACCACCGGCTCCTTTCCGGCCCGCAGCGAGTACGGGGCGACGGTGGTGCGCGCCGGGTTGTTCTGGTTCCAGTCGACGAACACCCGGCCCCCGCGCAGCGAGCGGTCCATGCGCGCCACCACCAGGTCCGGCTCCTGCCGGGCGAGCCGCTCCGCCAGCGCGCGGGCGTAGCGGGCGGCCCGCGCCCCGGTGGCGGAGGCGACCGGCACGTACAGGTGCAGCCCCTTGGAGCCGGAGGCCTTCGGCCAGGCCCGCAGCCCGTCCTCGGCGAGCATCCGGCGCAGCTCCAGCGCCACCCGGCAGCACTCCACCACGGTCGCCGGGGCGCCGGGGTCGAGGTCGAACACCAGCAGGTCCGGCCTGCGGACCCCGCCGCGCGGCCCCACCCGCCACTGCGGCACGTGCAGTTCCAGGACCGCCTGCCCGCCCGCCCACAGCAGTGTGGGCAGGTCGTCCACGACGACGTACTCCACCTCCCGACGGCCCTTGGTGCTCCCCGGCGAGGGCAGCACGACGGTGCGCACCCAGTCCGGGGTGCCGCGCGGTGCGTTCTTCTGGAAGAACCCCTCGCCGCCGGTCCCGTCGGGGAACCGCTTGAACGAGGCCGGCCGCGACCGCACGTGCGGCAGCAGGACCGGGGCGATCCCCTCCAGGTACCGCAGGAGGTCGCGTTTGGTGAATCCGCTCGGGTACAGCTCCTTGCCGGGGTTGCCGACCGTCAGGGTGCGCCCGCCGGCCCCGAACCGTTCTTCGGTGTCGTGTTCCGTCATGGGGTGCGGCTGCCCGGCCGGACGGCGGAAACACGGTTGCCCGGGCCGCTAGACTGGCGTCCATGGCAGCTCTCCTCGCGCATTAGACGGCGCACGCACCCGTCCGCCCCCGCCGTCCGTCCACGCCCAGGAGTGTTTCCCCCGCATGATCACCGCCACCGGCATCGAACTGCGCGCAGGCGCGCGCGTCCTCATCGAGTCCGCCTCGTTCCGCATCGCCAAGGGCGACCGCATCGGCCTGGTCGGCCGCAACGGCGCCGGCAAGACGACTCTGACCAAGGTGCTGGCGGGCGACGGCATCCCGGCCGCCGGCACGGTCACCCGCTCCGGCGAGGTCGGCTACCTGCCCCAGGACCCGCGCACCGGCGACCTGGACGTCCTGGCCCGCGACCGCATCCTGTCCGCCCGCGGGCTGGACGAGGTGCTGCGCAAGATGCACGAGGCCGAGCAGCGGATGGCCAGCGCGTCGGGCAACACCCGCGACAACGCCATGCGCAAGTACTCGCGGCTGGAGACGGAGTTCCTGACCAAGGGCGGCTACGCCGCCGAGGCCGAGGCGGCCACCATCGCGGCCAGCCTCAACCTCCCCGACCGGGTCCTCGGCCAGCCCCTGCACACCCTCTCCGGCGGCCAGCGGCGCCGCGTCGAACTGGCCCGGATCCTCTTCTCCGACGCCGACACCCTGCTGCTGGACGAGCCGACCAACCACCTCGACGCCGACTCGATCCTGTGGCTGAGGGACTTCCTGAAGACCTACCGCGGCGGGTTCATCGTGATCTCCCACGACGTCAACCTCGTCGAGGAGGTCGTCAACAAGGTCTTCTACCTGGACGCCAACCGCTCGGCGATCGACGTCTACAACATGGGCTGGAAGCAGTACCTCCAGCAGCGCGAGTCCGACGAGAAGCGCCGCAAGCGCGAGCGGGCCAACGCCGAGAAGAAGGCCGCCGCGCTGAACTCGCAGGCCGACAAGATGCGCGCCAAGGCCACCAAGACCGTCGCCGCGCAGAACATGGCCCGCCGCGCGGAGAAGCTGCTCTCCGGCCTGGAGTCGGAGCGCGCCTCCGACAAGGTCGCCAAGCTGCGCTTCCCCGAGCCCGCGCCCTGCGGCAAGACCCCGCTGACCGCCGAGGGGCTGTCCAAGTCCTACGGCTCCCTGGAGATCTTCACCGACGTCGACCTGGCGATCGACAAGGGCTCGCGGGTGGTCGTCCTGGGCCTGAACGGCGCGGGGAAGACGACCCTGCTGCGCCTGCTGGGCGGGGTGGAGGAGCCGGACACCGGAAAGGTCGTGCCCGGCCACGGCCTCAAGCTCGGCTACTACGCCCAGGAGCACGAGACCCTGGACCCGGACCGCACGGTCCTGGAGAACATGCGCTCGGCCGCCCCCGACATGGACCTGGTCGAGATCCGCAAGATCCTCGGCTCCTTCCTGTTCTCCGGGGACGACGTGGACAAGCCCGCAGGCGTCCTCTCCGGCGGCGAGAAGACCCGTCTGGCCCTGGCCACCCTGGTGGTCTCCTCGGCCAACGTCCTCCTGCTGGACGAGCCCACCAACAACCTCGACCCGGCCAGCCGCGAGGAGATCCTGGGCGCGCTGCGCACCTTCACCGGCGCCGTCGTGCTGGTCACCCACGACGAGGGCGCGGTGCACGCGCTCCAGCCGGAGCGGATCATCCTGCTGCCGGACGGCATCGAGGACCTGTGGAGCGAGGACTACGCGGACCTGGTCTCCCTCGCCTGACCGGCCCGCGGCGGCCCGGCCCGGACCGTCCGGCCTGGCCCCGTCCGGCCCGCGCCCGTACCGGCCCCGCGCGCCCCGCCCCGTCCCGTCCCGGTCCCGCCCCGTCGTGGCCCGTTCGGCGGACGGGGCGTCCGTCATCCGGCCCATTGCGGCTCGTACGGTGTCCACCCGCGCCGTTTCTCCCCCCGGACCGGCCTGCCGGGGGAGTGCCGCGGCCGTGTTCCTCCCCCCGCCGCACTGACCTGCTGCTTCCCCCGCCCCGCCCGGCCGTCCGGCGTTCCGCGGCCTCCCGGAGCGGGGCGTTCCGCGCGGTCGCGGACGGTGCCCGGCCGGTCCAGGGAGGGAAATGTTGTGGCACCGACCTTGCCGAAACGGTGGCCAGGAAGCACGGTAGGGGTGATCATGAGAGTCCAGAGCGCACTTCCCACGAGGAGGCACGGGTGGCCGAGACTCTGAAGAAGGGCAGCCGGGTTACCGGCGCCGCGCGTGAAAAGCTCGCGGCAGACCTGAAGAAGAAGTACGACTCCGGGGCGAGCATCCGGGCGCTGGCCGAGGAGACCGGCCGCTCCTACGGCTTCGTCCACCGGATGCTCAGCGAGTCCGGGGTGGCCCTGCGCGGACGCGGCGGGGCGACCAGGGGCAAGGCCAGGGCCGCCGCTGAATGACGGCACGGGCTCTCCGGGCGCGGGCCCGGGGCGGGCTCCCGACCGAGTGGTGCACCCGCCCGGGGCTTCGGCAGACCGGGAGGTTACTGTTCGGTAGGGTAATCGCCCCGGACCCGTGCCCAGCTCGGAGGTGCCCATGACCAGCGCTGCGGAAAAGCCCGAAACCCTGCAGTTCGAACGCGACGGAGTGCGGCTGGAGGTCGACGGCGCCGTCGCCGTCGTCACGCTCGCCAACCCCAGCAAGCGCAACGCCCAGAACTTCGCCATGTGGCGGGCCCTCACCGAGGCGGGCCGGACCCTGCCCGGCAGCGTCCGCGTGGCGATCCTCAAGGGCGAGGGCGCCTCCTTCTCCGCCGGCCTGGACCGGCAGGCCTTCACGCCCGAGGGCTTCGAGGGCGAGCCGTCCTTCATCGACCTGGCCCGCAGCACCGACGAGGAGCTGGACGCGGCCATCGCCGGCTACCAGGAGGCGTTCACCTGGTGGCGGCGCCCCGACGTCGTCACCATCGCCGCCGTCCAGGGCCACGCCATCGGCGCCGGCTTCCAGCTGGCCCTCGCCTGCGACCTGCGGGTCGTCGCCGACGACGTGCAGTTCGCCATGCGCGAGACCAGCCTGGGCCTGGTGCCCGACCTGACCGGCACCAAGCCGCTGCTCGACATCGTCGGCTACTCCCGTGCCCTGGAGATCTGCGCCACCGGCCGCTACGTGCACGCCGACGAGGCCGTGCGGATCGGCCTGGCCAACATCGCCGTGCCGCGCGCCGAGCTCGACGCCGCCGCGAACGACCTGGCCGCGGCCCTGCTCGCCGCCCCCCGCGACGCGGTCGTGGAGACCAAGGCGCTGCTGCAGGGCGGTACGACCCGCTCCTACGACGAGCAGCGCGCCGCCGAGCGCGCGGCCCAGGGCCGCCGCCTGCGCGACCTGGCGGGCCTGGGCGAGTAACCGCGGGCGACCCGCACCCGGACCGCTGCGCCCCGGCGCACGGCCCGCCCGGGTCCCTGCCGGTCCCCGCCCCGGATCCCCACGCCGGATCCCTGCGCCGGGCCCCGCACGATGCGGAGGCCCGGCGTCCGGCGTCCGGCGTGCACCGAGGTCAGAAGCCGTGCCGGAGGCCGCCGTCGACCGGGAGCATGATCCCGGTCAGGTAGGACGCCGCGGGGGAGAGCAGGAAGGCCGCCGCGCGGCCGAACTCCTCCGGGGTGCCGTAGCGGCGCAGCGGGATCGCCGCCTCCTGCGCGGCCCGCGCGCCCTCCGGGTCGCCGCCGCGGGCGTCCAGTTCCCGGAGCCGGTCGGTGTCGATGCGGGAGGGCAGCAGCCCGACCACCCGGACGCCCCGCGGCCCCAGCTCGTTCGCCAGGGTCTTGGCGTACCCGGCCAGTCCCGGGCGCAAGCCGTTGGAGATCGCCAGCCCGGGGATCGGCTCGTGCACCGAGCCGGACAGCACGAACCCGATCACCCCGCCCTCCCCGAGGACGCCGGCGGCGGCGCGGGCCAGCCGCACCGCGCCCAGGAAGACCGACTCGAACGCCTCCTGCCACTGCTCCTCGGTGACCGCGTCCGACCGCCCGGCCGGCGGGCCGCCGACGCTGACCACCATCCCGTCCAGCCCGCCGAAGTACTCGAGGGCGGTGTCCACCAGGCGCTGCGCGGAGCCGGGGTCGGCGTTGTCCGCGCCCGCCCCCAGCACCCTGTCCGGCCCGCCGAGCCCCTGCGCGGCCGCTGCCGCCGAGGCGTCGGAGCGTCCGGTCACCACGACCTTCGCGCCCTCCTCCAGGAGCACGCGCGCCGTGGCCAGGCCCAGCCCCCGGGTCGCGCCGGTGACGATGTACACCCGGTCCTTCAGTCCAAGATCCATGCCCTCATCCTGCCCTGCCCCGTCCGGAGAGCAGCAGCGCGGTGTTGACCAGCCCGAGGTGGCTGAACGCCTGGGGGAAGTTGCCCAGCTGCCGGCCGGCGGCCGCGTCCCACTCCTCCGAGAGCAGACCGACGTCGTTGCGCAGCTGGAGGAGGCGCTCGAAAAGCTCCCGGGCCTCGGCCCGCCGCCCGGTCACCCACAGGGCGTCCGCCATCCAGTACGAGCACACCACGAACGTGCCCTCCCCGCCGGGCAGGCCGTCCACGCTGTGGTGGGCGTCCGTGCTGTAGCGCCGCACCAGGCCGCCGTCGGTCTCCAGCTCCGCGCGGACCGCGTCGACCGTGCCGACGACCCTGGGGTCGTCGGGCGGCAGGAAGCCGGTCAGGGGGATCAGCAGGTTGGCGGCGTCCAGCTCCCGCGAACCGTAGTACAGGGTGAAGGTGTTGCGGTCCGGGTCGTAGCCCTTCTCGCAGACCTCCCGGTGGATCTCGTCGCGCATCCGCCGCCAGGCGCCCACGTCGCCCTCGAGGCCGTACTCCGCGCCGTGCGCCTCCAGGGTGCGCACCGCGCGGTCGGCCGCGACCCACGCCATGATCTTGGAGTGCACGAAGTGGCGCCGGGGGCCGCGGACCTCCCACAGGCCCTCGTCCGGTTCGCGCCAGTGCTCCCGCACGTACTCCACGAGGACCCGCTGCAGTTCCCAGGCGTGGAGTTCGTGCTCCAGGCCCTGCTCGCGGGCGTAGTGCAGGGCGTCGAGCACCTCGCCGTACACGTCCAGCTGGAACTGGTCGACGGCGGCGTTGCCGATGCGCACGGGCGCGGACCCGGCGTATCCCGGCAGCCACTCCAGCTCCGTCTCGGGCAGCCGGTGCTCGCCGGTCAGGCCGTACATGATCTGCAGGTCGGCGGGGCTGCCCGCGACGGCCCGCAGCAGCCACTCCCGCCACTCCTGCGCCTCCTCCAGGTACCCGCAGGCGACCAGGGCGTTCAGGGTGAGGGTGGAGTCGCGCAGCCAGCCGTAGCGGTAGTCCCAGTTGCGCACCCCGCCGATCTCCTCGGGCAGCGAGGTCGTCGCGGCGGCGGCGATGCCGCCGCTGGGGCGGTAGGTCAGCGCCTTCAGGGTGATCAGGGAGCGCATCACGGCCTCCCGGTGGGGGCCGTCGTAGGTGCACAGCGCCGACCACTTCTCCCAGTCCTCCAGGCTGTGCCGCAGCGCCTCGAACGGGTCGACCGGGGCGGGCCGGTCCTCGTAGGAGGGGTGCCAGGTCATGACGAACGCGACCTCCTCGCCGGCGGAGACGGCGAACCGCGAGTGCGTGCAGAAGTCCTCGCCCCAGGTGTCCGCCGCCGGCTCGCTGCGCAGCCACACCGAGTCCGGCCCGGCCACGGCGACCCGGTGGCCGTCCGCCCGCCGCACCCACGGCACCAGGCGCCCGTAGTCGAAGCGCAGGCGCAGCGCGCTGTGCATCTCCACCCGCCCCGAGACCCCCCGCACGATCCGCACCAGGTCGGGGGCCCGGTCCCGCTGCGGCATGAAGTCGGTGACCACGACGGTGCCGGAGGGCGTCTCCCAGACGGTGTCCAGGACCAGGGTGTCGCCGCGGTAGGAGCGGCGGGTGCACACGGGAGGGCCGTCCTGCGGGGCGAGCCGCCAGTGCCCGTGCTCCTCGTCGCCCAGGAGGGCGGCGAAGCAGGCGGGGGAGTCGAAGCGGGGCAGGCACAGCCAGTCGACCGATCCGTCGGTGCCCACCAGCGCGGCGGTCTGCAGGTCGCCGATCAGCGCGTAGTCCTCGATGCGTCCGGGCACGGAAAGCAGCCTCCCTCGCCGGCCCCGCGGAGGGTGCGGGGGCCTGTCAGGGCGGCGTCTTCCCCGACCCCGCACGCTCAAGCCGGGAGGGACCGCGGGGCGCGGGCGCCCGGACGCGGGGCGTGGGCACGGGGACGCGCGGGGCGTGGACGCAGGGGCGCGGGGCGTGGGCGCAGGCCCGTGGGCCGGTCAGCCGGCCGGGGCCGGCTGACCGTCGCGCTGTTCCTGCGCGGCCCGCTGCGCGAGGAGGTCCTTGCGCTCGCGCCGCACCAGGATCACCCAGCCCACCGGGACCATGGCGGCGAACAGCCACCACTGCAGGGCGTAGGCGAAGTGCGCGCCGATGCCGGAGTGGTCCGGCTCGGGGACGGGATCGGGCTGCCCGCCCGACGGCTCCGGCTCGGTCCCGGTCAGTTCGACGTAGCCGCCGAGCACGGGCGCGCCCAGGTCGGCGGCCCGCTGTTCGCTGTTGATGAGCATGACCTGGCGGTCGGGCATGCCCGGCTTGTCCTTGATCCCGCTGTTCGCGGTGGTCTCGTCCGCCCGCAGTCGGCCGGTGACGGTGACCTCGCCCGCGGGGGCCTGCGGCACGTCGGGGAACCGGGTCAGGTTGCCCGGGGCCGGGATCCAGCCGCGGTTGACCAGGACGGCCCGGCCGCCGTCCAGGCGCAGGGGGGTGAGCACGTAGTAGCCGATGCTGGCCCCGTCGGCGCCGGTGCGCTGGCGGACGACCACCTCGTGGCGGGCGTCGTAGCGGCCGGTGGCGGTCACGGTCCGCCACACGTCCTCGCGCCGGACCTCCGCACCGGGGGAGGAGAGCTCGGTGACGGGGACGGCGGGATCCGCCAGGTTCCTCGCGATGAGCTCGTTGTTGGCCACGCGCCGCTCGTGCCGGTGCATCTGCCAGAAGCCCAGCTCGATCATTCCGGGGATGAGCAGCAGAGCCACCAGCGTGAGGATCACCCACTGGCGGGACAACAGGAAGCGGTACACGCACCGACGGTACATGCCGCCCGCCCCGTCCCCGAAGGCCGGGTCGGACGGTCAGCCCGCCGGAATGCTCCCCACCCGGTCGACGAGCCGGGCCTCGCCCTCCGCCTTCGCGCAGTGCGCGCAGCAGTACCAGCGCCCGTCCGCCTCGACCCCGTGCCCGACGATCTGCACCCGGCAGTGCTCGCAGATCGGCGCCATCCGGTGGATCGCGCACTCGAAGCAGTCGAAGACGTGGACCGCGCCCTGGGCGTGGACCTCGAAGCTCATGGAGTAGTCGTTTCCGCAGACCTCGCAACGTGCCATGCACCCAGCGTGGGCAGCAGCGGCCGATGCGGCAACCGGAGGGGGGACGGCAGCGCGGCCCGTCACCCGTCCGGCGCACCCGGCCGGGCGTGCCGGACGGCCGGGCGTGTCGCCCGGCCGGGCACGCCCGGTCCGGCGTCACCTGGCCGACGACACCCCGTGGGCGCGGGCCACCTCGTCCAGCTCCTCGCGGTAGCCCTGCCCCCAGGAGCGGAAGCGCCAGCCGCCGCCGCGCCGGTACACCTCGGCCAGGACCAGCACCCGCTCCTCGGTCGCCGCGTCGAGCACGGTGCGCGCGAACACCTCGCCGCCGCGCGGCCCGATCCCGACCTCGACCGGGCCGACCGCGCCGAAGCCGGCCCCGGCGCCGCGGGGCAGGGCGAGGGCGACCGCCATCCGCTCGGCCCCGGCGGGGAGGGCGTCCAGGCGCAGGGTGAGCGCGGCGGCGGCCCGCGACGCCCCCTCGATCGCGACCGCCCCGGACGGGTGCGCGGGGTGCTCCCGGGTGACGAAGCAGGAGTCGTCCGGCACGCGGCCGTCGGGGCCGAGCACGAGGGCGACCAGTTCGGGGGCCGGGTCGCAGTCGTCGCGCCACAGGGCGGAGAGGGTCCAGCGCCGCCCCGAGGAGACGTCCGGAAGGTCCGCCACGCCTCCGCGGACCAGTTCCAGGGGCCCCGGGCGGTCCGCCGGGGCGGGATCCGCCGCTCCCGCGGGGCTCCCGGACGCGTCGGTGCTGAACAGCACGCCGCTCTCCTCGGCGCCCGCCGAGGGGTCGCGCCAGGTGCCGGCCGCGGCGGGCGGGAGCAGGGAGGCCGGGTCGATCCTGGGCAGGCCGGCCGCGGCGGCCCGTGCGGCCCGAGGGTCGTCCTCCCCGCCGGGGAGCACGACGACGGCGTCCACGGAGCGGGTCAGGTTGACCCGCACGCGGTCCCCGCGCGCGGCGAGCAGGCCGCGGACCCGTTCCGCCTCGGCCCGCTCCCCGGGCCCGGAGAGCACCAGCACCTGCCGTCCCGCGGCGGGGGCGCCGTCGCGGTCCGCGGGACGGGCCGGGGCCGCCCCGCCCGCCTCGCCCGGGGTGGGGCCCGCCGCCGGGAGCTCCGCGGCGGCCTCCCCGGCCCGGCCGTCCGCCGCTTCGGCTGCGTCCGCCGCTTCGGCGATCTCGGTGTCGCCGAGGGCGTCCGGGGGCGGGGACTGCGGGGCGTCCAGCGGGGTCCCGGCCGGGGCGATCGTGGCCAGCAGCTGGAGGAAGGCCGCCTCGTCCACCACCGGGGTACCGTGCTCGCGGGCCTTGACCACCTTGCCGGTGGGGGAGTCGGGGTCGTTGGTGACCAGCAGGCTGGTCAGCCTGCTGACGCTGCCCGCCACGTGCAGCCCGGCCTCCGAGGCGCGGTCCTCCAGCAGTTCGCGGTCGGTCTCGGTGTCCCCGGAGAAGGCCACCCTCATGCCCTGCACCAGCGGCCCGTTCGGGTGCAGCCGGCCGGGGTTGGGGTGCGGGCACGGCGGCCGCTTGCGGGAGGGGCGCCAACTGCGCCACGACCCCCCGCCGTACGCGGACGACCCGTACGCGGACGACCCGTAGGCGGACGGCCCGGACGCGGAGCGGCCGGACGCGCCGCCGCCCGGCGCGGCGGGCGGACGGCAGGCGTGCAGGGGCAGGCGCAGGCCGGAGGCGGCGGCCAGGTGCAGGCTCGGGCGGAACGCCTCCGCCAGCACCCGCGCGTCGTCCAGCGCGTGGTGGGCGCGCCGCTGCCGGACGCCGTAGTGCGCGGCCAGCGACTCCAGCTTGTGGTTGGGCAGCGGCAGGCGCAGTTCCTTGGCGAGCACGATGGTGCACAGGCGGTTCTCCACCGGGGGGCGCCGGCCCAGCCGCGCGTACTCGGCGGAGACCATCCGCCAGTCGAACAGCGCGTTGTGGGCCACGAAGACCCGGCCGTCCAGCCGGGCGGAGAGCTCCTCAGTGATGTCCGCGAAGAGCGGGGCCGACTCCAGCACCTCGCTGGTCAGGCCGTGGATCCAGACCGGTCCCGGGTCGCGCTCGGGGTTGACCGGGGTGTACCAGTGGTCCTCCACCTCGCCGCGCGCGTCGAGGCGGTAGACGGCTGCGGAGACGATGCGGTCGTCCCGCTCCAGCCCGGTGGTCTCGACGTCCACCACCGCGTAGCCCGCGGGGTAGGAGTCGGGCCAGGGGAACGGTTCGGCGCTCGCCGAGAAGCGGTCTTCCAGCATGGTCCACGAGGATACGGGCCCGCGCCGACAGCCCCCGGCGGCGATTCTTTTACTCGTCGGTAAGTAACTCTGTTCAAAGGCTTCCTGGGCGTCTATGTTGCCGCTCATGCCGAACCTGCCAGACGTCGTCCTGTGGTCGATACCGGCTTTCGTCCTGCTCACCGTCGTGGAGATGGTGTCCTACCGGATCCACCCGGACGAGGACGCCGCCGGCTACGAGGCCAAGGACGCAGCCACCAGCGTCGGGATGGGCCTGGGCAGCCTGGTCTTCGACGCGCTGTGGAAGATCCCGGTCCTGCTGGTCTACTCCGCCGTCTACGCCCTGACCCCGCTGCGCGTGCCGGTCGAGTGGTGGACGCTGCTGCTGATGCTCCTCGCCCAGGACTTCTTCTACTACTGGTCCCACCGCGGCCACCACGTGGTCCGGATCCTGTGGGCCTGTCACGTCGTCCACCACTCCAGCCGGAAGTTCAACCTGACCACCGCGCTGCGCCAGCCCTGGACGAGCCTCACCTCCTGGCCGTTCTACCTGCCGATGATCGCCTGCGGCGTCCACCCGGCGGCCCTGGCCTTCTGCTCCTCCGTCAACCTCGTCTACCAGTTCTGGATCCACACCGAACGGATCGACCAACTGCCGCGCCCGGTGGAGTTCCTGCTGAACACCCCCTCCCACCACCGGGTCCACCACGCCTCCCAGGGCGGCTACCTGGACCGGAACTTCGGCGGCATCCTCATCGTGTGGGACCGCCTGTTCGGCTCGTTCGCGGCCGAGACCGAGCGCCCCGTCTTCGGGCTGACCAAGAACATCGACACCTACAACCCGTTGCGGGTGGCCACCCACGAGTACGTCGCGATCGCTCGCGACCTGGCGGCCGCGACACGCTGGCGGGACCGGGCCGGCCACCTCCTCCGGGGGCCCGGCTGGCAGCCGGCGGCGCGCCGGGACGGGAGCGCCGGATGAACCGCGACCGCACGGCGGCGCTGCTGCTCGCCGCCTTCGCCGCCGTCTCCTTCGTCCACCTGGCGGCCCTGCTCGCCGGTGCGGACCTGCTCGGGCAGGCGACCAAGCCCGCCCTGATGCCGCTGCTCGCCGCCTGGGCGGCCGTGCGCGGCGGGCCCCGCGCCCTGGTGGTGGCCCTGCTGTTCGGCTGGGGAGGGGACACCCTGCTGCAGGTCGGCGGGGAGGTGCCGTTCCTGGCCGGTATGGGCTGCTTCGCGGCCGGCCACGTCTGCTACGTCGTCATGTTCGTGCGGCGCGGGGCGTTCGCCGACCGCCGCAGGGCCCTGGCCGCCACCGCCGGGTACGCCGCGGCCTGGGCCGCCGTGGTGACGCTGCTCTGGCCGGACCTGGGCGACCTGCGGTTCCCGGTCGCCGTCTACAGCCTGCTGCTCACCGCCACCGCGGTCACCGGGGCGGGCACGGGGGCCGCGGCGGGGCTGGGAGGGGCGCTGTTCCTGCTCTCCGACACCCTCATCGCCACCGGCCTGGCGGACTGGCCGCAGCTGCCGGCCCCGCAGTTCTGGATCATGCTCACCTACATCGCGGCCCAGTACCTGCTGGCCCGCTCCCTGGCGGGCCGGGCCGCCGGGGCGCGGTCCCCGGAGCGGGAGGGCGCGGCCGGCGCCTGAGCGGCCGCACGCCCGCCGGGTCCCGGCACGAGGACGCGACCGCGGGCCCGGCGTTGTCCTCGCCGGGCCCGCGGTCGCGCTGTGCCGGTGCCGGTGGACGGGGGCGGTGTCACGGCGGACCCCGCAGGGATCCTCCGTGACGGCCCGTCACCCGCCGCCCCGGCGGCCGGTCGACCGGCCGCCGGTCAGCCGGTCAGCCGGTCAGCCGGCCGGCCGGTCGCTTCTTCACTTCCGGACGGCGTCCAGGGCGTCCACGATGCCGTGGCCGTAGAAGCTGTTGTACTCCTCGGTGCCCTCGCACTCGGCGTTGGCCTGGCCGTTGCCGTCGGGGTCGTAGAGGTCGGTCGGGCAGCCCGGGTTGTCGGCCTGGGCCTTCAGGCGGTACTGCAGCTCGCCCGGACCGGCCTTCGGGTGCGTGCTCTTGAGCAGCGCGGCGACGCCGGCGACGTGCGGGCCGGCCATCGAGGTGCCCTGCAGGTACTCGTAGCCGCCGCCCGGCATGGTGGACAGGATGCGGCCGTTCTTCGACTCGGTGTCCGGGATCTGGTACTTGTCGCCGCCGGGGCCCGCGACGTCGATCTGGCCCAGGCCGTAGTTGGAGTAGTACGACTTCAGGTTCTGCACGCCGGTCGCCGAGACGGTGACCACGCCCGGCAGCTGCGCGGGCACGTCGAGGCAGACCGACGGGTCGATGTCGCGGTCGACGGGGGTGGTGTCGTTCGGGCTGGAGCCGTCCGCGATGGAGTCGGCGGCCAGGTCGAAGTTGGAGTTGCCCGCGGAGGCGACGTTGAGCAGGCCCTTGCGCTCGGCGTACTTCGCGGCGCGGCCGACGGCGTCGACGATGGCCTTCTGGTCGAGGTCGTCCGTGCAGTTGAACATCCACGGGTCGACGTAGTAGCTGTTGTTCGTGATCTCCACGCCGCTGTCGGCGGCGAAGACGAAGGCGCAGACCACGGCCTCGGCGTAGAACAGGCTGGTGTCCGGCTCGCTGACCTTGATGGAGGAGACCTTCACCCCCGGCGCGACGCCGGCCACGCCGACGCCGTTGCGGGCGGCGGCGATCTCGCCGGCCACGTGGGTGCCGTGGTAGTCGTCGTTGGTGTAGGGGCGCCAGGCGCCCGCGGAGGTGTCGGCCTTGCCGCCGACGCAGTTGGCGGACTGCTCGGCGGAGAAGTTCGGCGCCAGGTCCGGGTGGGTGTCGTCGACGCCGGTGTCGATGACGGCGACGGTGACCTTCTTGCTGCCGGTGCTCTCGCGGTGGGCCTGGTCGGCCTTGATGGCCGGCAGGTCCCACTGCAGGGGCTCGAGCGGCTCCTGGGCGTCGGTGGCCCGCGAGGCCGCCTTCTTCGCCTCCGCGGCGGACAGCTCCTGCGGGGCGCCCTGCTCGGTCGTGGTGGCCGCGGCCAGCGGGGCCGTCCGGCTGGCGCCGGCGGAGTCCACTCCGCGGACCGCGCGTATCCTCTGGGCGAAGTCGCTCACCGCGGAGTGCACGACGATCGTGCCGGTCTGGCGGTAGGTCTGGACGACGGTCCCGCCGTTGAGGACGACGGCCCGCTCGACGGCCTTGAGCACGCGCGGGTCGGTCGAGGTGTTGACGACGTAGCTGAGCTTCGGCCCGTCGGCGGCCGGGGCGGCGGCCGGGGTCTCGGTCTGCCCGGCCGGCGCGGCGGTGGCCGCGCCCGGCAGGAAGGCGAGGGAGGCGGCCAGGGCCATGCCCGCCGGCACGGCGACAACTCGTCTGCGACGGGACACAGGAACGGACATGGAGTCTCCAGTTCGTTTGCGCGACCGCCCGGAGGCACAGTGCCGGCGGGCGGGTGCACGGCGAGCAGGCCGGAGTCGGAACGATGCGGCGCTCAACAACCGTGCATGAGGATCATGTGACATTAAGAGCTCTGTGTCAGCCGTACGTGCCACCCGATTTCCGTATTGCTCCGAAAGAGAGTTGACGGTTCGCCGGAAATAGGGATTCCCCCCGGTCTGCTGTCCGCGAACCCCGGTGCGGACGGGCGGGTTCCCTGTGGTAGTGCGCCCCCGTGCCGATTCCCGCCCCTCCCGCCCCCCGAAATGGGATGCTCGCCCGGAATCGTCCCTGCGGGCCCGACGGGGCGGGTGCTCTCCGCTGTCGCCCGGTAACGCTGGAAAAACACTTGGTCAGACCTCTTTTGCATCCACCCGGTCCGACCTAGCATTCCCGCACTGCCACCGACGTGATCTGCCACACGTCCCTTCAGAGGAGCCGCACGTGGACACCGCCCCTCCGCCCCCCCAGGCATCACCGCCGGAACCGAACGTCTACGCCGAAGTCCAGGCCGGTGCCGAGTTCGGTGCCCTCCGCCGGTCCTTCCGCGGCTTCGCCTTCCCCCTCACCGTCGGCTTCATCGCCTGGTACATGCTCTACGTCCTGCTGTCCAACTACGCCGGCGGGCTGATGGGCACCACGGTGGTGGGCAACATCAACGTCGCCTTCGTCCTGGGCCTGCTCCAGTTCGCGACCACCTTCGGCATCGCGTGGCTGTACTCCCGCCACGCGGGGGCCAAGCTCGACCCCCGCGCCGAGGCCATCAAGGCCGACATCGAGGGCCGCCCCGCACGGGCAGCGGCGGAGAAGGCCGCACCGGCCGGGAAGGGCGGTGCCGCGTGACCGGCACGATGCAGCTCGCGGCCGAGGGCGCGAGCGACCACCGGGGCCTCATCATCGGCCTCTTCGGCGCCTTCGTCGTGGCCACCCTCGCCATCACCGTGTGGGCGGGGCGGCAGAACAAGGACGCCGACGACTACTACGCCGGCGGCCGCTCCTTCACCGGTTTCCAGAACGGCCTCGCCATCTCCGGCGACTACATGTCGGCGGCCTCCTTCCTCGGCATCGCCGGCGCCATCGCCCTGTACGGGTACGACGGCTTCCTCTACTCCATCGGCTTCCTCGTCGCCTGGCTGGTGGCCCTGCTGCTGGTCGCCGAGCCGCTGCGCAACTCCGGCCGGTTCACCATGGCCGACGTCCTCGCCTACCGGATGCGTCAGCGCCCGGTGCGCACCGCGGCCGGCACCTCCACCATCGTGGTGTCGATCTTCTACCTGCTGGCCCAGATGGTCGGCGCCGGAACCCTGGTCGCCCTGCTGCTGGGCATCGACGGCGAGGCCGGACGTCGCTGGGTCGTCGTCGGCGTCGGCATCGTCATGGTGCTCTACGTCACCGTGGGCGGCATGAAGGGCACCACCTGGGTCCAGATGATCAAGGCCGTCCTGCTGATCGCGGGAACCCTGCTGATCACCGTCCTGGTGCTCAACAAGTTCGGCTGGAACATCTCCGCCCTGCTCGGCGCCGCGGCCGAGTCCAGCGGCAAGGGCACGGCCTACCTCGAACCCGGCCTGAAGTACGGCATCAGCGACCTGTCCAAACTGGACTTCATCTCGCTCGCCGTCGCCCTGGTCCTGGGCACCGCCGGCCTGCCGCACATCCTGGTCCGCTTCTACACCGTGCCCACCGCCAAGGCCGCCCGGAAGTCCGTCAACTGGGCGATCGGCATCATCGGCGCCTTCTACCTGATGACCATCGCCCTCGGCTTCGGCGCCGCGGCCCTGGTCGGCCCGGACAAGATCATCGCGTCCAACGCGGCCGGCAACACCGCGGCCCCGCTGCTCGCCGAAGCGGTCGGCGGCGGCCCCGGCTCCACCGGCGGCGCGATCCTGCTCGCGGTGATCTCCGCCGTCGCCTTCGCCACCATCCTGGCGGTCGTCGCCGGCCTCACCCTGGCCTCCTCCGCCTCGTTCGCCCACGACCTGTGGGCCAACGTCATCCGCAAGGGCAAGGCTTCGGAGAAGGAGGAGGTGCTCACCGCCAAGATCGCGGCCATCGCCATCGGCGCCGTCTCCATCGTGCTGGGCATCTTCGCCGACAAGCTCAACACCGCCGCCCTGGTGGCCCTGGCCTTCGCGGTCGCCGCCTCGGCGAACCTGCCCACCATCCTCTACAGCCTCTTCTGGAAGAGGTTCACCACCTCCGGCGCGCTGTGGTCGATCTACGGCGGCCTGGCCTCCTCCGTCCTGCTGGTGGTCTTCTCGCCGGTCCTCTCCGGCTCGGAGACCTCGCTCTTCCCCGACTCGGACTTCGCCTTCTTCCCGCTGTCCAACCCCGGCCTGGTCTCCATCCCGCTCGGCTTCCTCCTCGGCTGGCTGGGCACCGTGGTCTCCAAGGAGAAGGCCGACCCGGCCAAGTTCGCGGAGATGGAGGTGCGTTCCCTCACCGGCGCCGGCGCCCACTAGCGAGGACGCCGTGGGCGCCGCCCCGGCGGCGCCCGCGCGGCCACTCCTGCGCCGCCCGGAAGGCGGTCCTGGCCGGGACCACTCTTCCGGGCGGCGCTTTTCGCGTACGGTGGACCACAGGGAGGAGGTGGACCGTGCTCGTCGACACCTACGGCCGCGTCGCCACGGACCTGAGGGTCTCGCTGACCGACCGGTGCAATCTGCGGTGCACCTACTGCATGCCCGAGGAGGGCCTGCAGTGGCTGGCCAAGCCCGAATTGCTCACCGACGAGGAGGTCGGCCGCCTGGTCCGGATCGCGGTCGCCGACCTGGGAGTGCGCGAGGTGCGGTTCACCGGCGGCGAACCGCTGCTGCGCCCCGGCCTGGCCGGCATCGTCGCCGCCTGCGCCGCCCTGGAGCCGCGCCCGAGGATCTCGCTCACCACCAACGGCATCGGGCTGGCCCGGACCGCCGACGCCCTGCGCGACGCCGGCCTGGACCGGGTCAACGTCTCCCTCGACACCCTGCGCCCCGACGTCTTCCACACCCTGACCCGGCGCAGGCGCCACCACGACGTCCTCGCCGGCCTCGAGGCGGCCCGCGCCGCCGGGCTCGCCCCGGTCAAGGTCAACGCCGTCCTGATGCGCGGCGTCAACGACGACGAGGCCCCCGACCTGCTCGCCTGGGCCCTGGACAACGACTACGAGCTGCGCTTCATCGAGCAGATGCCGCTGGACGCCCAGCACGGCTGGCAGCGCAGCGACATGGTCACCGCCGACGAGATCCTGCGCAGCCTGGCCACCCGCTTCTCCCTCACCCCCGAGAAGGAGGACGAGCGCGGATCGGCCCCGGCCGAGCGCTGGCTCGTCGACGGCGGCCCGGCCCGGGTGGGCGTCATCGCCAGCGTCACCCGCCCGTTCTGCCGGGCCTGCGACCGCACCCGGCTCACCGCCGACGGCCAGGTCCGCACCTGCCTGTTCGCCCGCGAGGAGTCCGACCTGCGCGGCGCGCTGCGCTCGGGCGCACCGGACGAGGAGATCGCCCGGCTGTGGCGGGCCGCGATGTGGGGCAAGAAGGCCGGCTCCGGCCTGGACGACCCCTCCTTCCTCCAGCCGGACCGCCCGATGTCCGCCATCGGCGGCTGACCCGCGCCCGCCGCGGGTACGCGCACCGGCACGGGCGGATCCCGCCCTCCCGCCACTGCGGGGCCGGACGAGGACGAGCGAGGAGGACGGCGGTGGAACGCGGACTGCACATGACCGGCGTGCGGATCACCACGGGACGGCTGTGGCGCCGGCTGCTGACGCGCGCCGGCCAGGTGCTGCTCCGGAACGGGCGGCTCGTGCTGCTCACCAGCCGGGGCGTGGAGATCGACGGAGCCCCCGTGCACCGGGTGCGCGTGCGGGAGTCGCTGCGGGCCGGGCGCCGGTGCGTCCGGTTCGTCCTCAACGGCTCGCGGTACGTCGTGGACCTCGGGCGCGGGCCGGGCCCGTCCGCCGCGCCGGGCCCGCGCGGCGGCGCCCCCGCCCTCTCCGTCACGGACCTCGTCGCCGCCGTGCGCACGGCCGGGGCCGCAGTGCGGTGACCGCCCGCCTGCCGGGGGACCGCCTGCCGGGGGACCGCCCGCCGGGGGACCGCCCGCCGGGGGCGGAGGGGGTCAGCCGCCCCACTCCTCCAGGCGCACCACGTCCCGCAGGAAGCCGCGCACGCCCAGGAACTTCGACAGGTACTCGCGGTGGTCCTCGCAGGCCAGCCACGTCTTGCGCCGCTCCGGCGTGTGCAGCTTGGGGTTGTTCCAGGCGAGCACCCACTCCGCCTCGGCGCTGCAGCCCTTCGCCGAGCAGACGGGAACGTCGGGATCGGGGGGGATCAGCATGGGGTCGTTCACCTGACAAGCGTGGGATCGACTGGCCGGGGCACGCACGGCCCGGACGGGAAAAGGGCGACGCCGGGCAGCCACGGGGGGAGCCGCCCGGCGTCGGTCCGTCGCTCCGACGGGGGATGCGGAGCGCCTACGAAGTATGGCACGGGCGCGGGGCGGTCCGTCAGCCGATCGGCGCGATTCATCTGAGCTTTTCTTGAGCTTGGCGTGTCACTGCTGCTCAGGAGGGCGCCGGCCCTCCTCGAGCATGGGCCTACTGGGCGTTTCGATGAAGGCCGAGGGCAGCGAAGGGGCGTTCTCCCGGCCCGCATTGGCGATCACCACCGAGACGTAGGGCAGGACCAGACCCAGGGCGAGCGCCACCACCGACAGTGGCCGCCACACGTTCCACAGCGTTGCCGCCGCGATGAAGGACAGGGTGCGCACCCCCATCGAGATGATGTAGCGGCGCTGCCGCCGGCGCACGTCCTCGGCGAGCCCGCTCCTGGCCCCCGTGATCCGGAAGACCTGCTGGGACTTGCCGCGATGCTTGAGGATCACCGTCCACCGCCCGATCGAACCGCCGGGGGACTCCCTGCCCCGGCACCCCTTCAACGGTACGCCGCCCGGAGCAGCGCAACGAGAGCGGGTCCGCGACCCGGCGGGCACGCGGCGTGACCGAGGACGTCACCCGTACGGCCCTGCGGGCATGCCCCGGCCCCCGGCGGGCCCGAAACTGGCCCCACGACACGGAGGAGACTCGCATGAGCTGGATCTGGGCAATCATCGTCGGTCTGATCCTCGGTGTGATCGCCAGGGCGATCCTGCCGGGCCGCCAGAACATCCCCATCTGGCTGACCGCGCTGCTCGGCCTCATCGGCAGCCTCCTGGGCAACGCCCTGGCCAACGCGATCGGAGTGGGGGAGACCAAGGGCATCGACTGGATCCGCCACTTCTTCCAGCTGGCCGGGGCCATCGTGATCGTCGCGCTCGGGGCGCCGCTGTACGCGAAGGCGAAGAGCCACCCCCGCGGCACCCACCGATAGCGGCCGGAGCGGGCCGCGGCCCCGCCAACCTTGTCCCGCCCTGCCCGCCCGGCCCCGCCCTGCCCCGCCCGACCGGGCGCCCGACAGGGCGGGGCCGGCCGGGCTCAGGGCGTGTCCGGCAGCACCCGCAGGAACTCCGGCGGCACCCGGTCGGTCAGCCACACCCCGTTGGCGCTGACCCGGAAGGCGTGGCCGGCGCGTGCCGCCGCGGCCGCGTCGACCGCCAGCACCACCGGACGCCCGTGCCGCGCCCCCACGCGCCGTGCCGTGGCCGCGTCCGCCGACAGGTGCACGTCCTGCCGGGACATCGGCCTCAGCCCCTCCCGCAGGACCAGCGGCAGGGCGCGCGAGGCCGTGCCGTGGTGGAGCACCGCGGGCGGCTCCACGGCGGGCAGGCCCAGGTCGACGTCCACCGAATGCCCCTGGCCGGCCCGGATCCGGCGGCCGTCCGCGGAGAGGGCGAAGCGCTTCTTGTCGCTGGTCGCCACCACGTGCTCCAGTTCGGCCCGGGTGAAGGGGCGCCCCGCCGCCGCGCAGGCGCGGATCAGGACGTCCACCTCCACCCAGCCCTCCCGGTCCAGGACGACCCCGGCCGCGGCCGGATCGTGCCGCAGCACCAGGGCGAGGAACTTCGAGATCCGCACCGCCCGCTTCGCGTCCGCTCCCGCACCCCCCGACGGCATCCGCTACACCCCCCGGCTGACCGAGCTCATGTTGAAGTCCGGCACCCGCAGCGGCGGCATCGCGGCCCGGGTGAACCAGTCGCCCCACTCGCGCGGCAGGGTGCGCACGGTGGCCCCCGCCTCGGTGGCCCGGCCCAGCAGGTCCACCGGCGACTCGTTGAACCGGAAGTTGTTCACCGCGCCCGTCACCTCGCCGTTCTCCACCAGGTAGACGCCGTCCCGGGTGAGCCCGGTCAGCAGCAGGGTCGCGGGGTCGACCTCGCGGATGTACCACAGGCAGGTCAGCAGCAGCCCGCGGTCGGTGCGGGCCGCCATCTCCTCCAGCGACTGCTCCCCGCCCCCCTCCAGCACCAGGTTGTCCACCTGCGGGGCGAGCGGCAGGCCCGTCAGGGCGGCGGTGTGCCGGGTGGTGGACAGGTTCGCCAGCACGCCCTCGCGGATCCAGTCGGTCCGGCCCAGCTCCAGCCCGTTGTCGAACACCGACGCGTCACTGCCCGAGGAGTGGGCGATCACGAACGGCGCCGACTCGATGCCCGGCTCGGCCGGGTCGCTGCGCAGCGTCAGCGGCAGCCGCGCCAGCCGCTCGCCGACCCGGGTGCCCCCGCCGGGCCGGCTGAAGACGCTGCGGCCCTCGGCGGCGTCCCGCCCCCCGGCGGACCACATCTGGTAGACCAGCAGGTCGGCCACGGCCGACGGCGGCAGCAGCGTCTCGTACCGCCCGGCGGGCAGTTCCACCGTGCGCCGCGCCCACTCCAGCCTGCGCGCCAGGTCCTCGTCCGTCGCCAGCGGGTCCACGTCGCGGAAGTCCGAGGTGGCCTGCCCGGCCCAGGCGGAGCGCGTGCGGTCGGGCGACTTGGCGTTCAGCTCCAGCGTTCCCGTCGGCTGGTCGTGCCGCAGCCGCAGGCCCGAGGAGGTGCCCAGGTAGGTGGAGGTCATGAGGTGGTGCGCGAAGCCGTACAGCTCCCGGCCGCCGGAGCGGGCGCGGGCGAACGCCTCGCCCAGGGCCGGGGCGAAGGCCGCGAAGACCTCCCCGGAGGTCTCGGCCGGCGGCTCGGCGAAGTCGGGGGAGGACGGCCGGGAGGGCGGCAGCGGCTGCGCGTCCTCGGCCGGGCCCGCCTCGCGGGCGGCCGCCTCCGCCGCCCGCACCAGCGGCTCCAGCTCGTCGGCGGTCACCGCGGAGCGGGACACCACCCCGGAGGCGGTGCCCTGCGTCCCGTCGACGGTGGCGATCACGGTGAGCGTGCGGCCGCGGGTGACGCCGTTGGTGGTCAGGGCGTTGCCCGCCCAGCGCAGGTTCGCCGACGACTCCTCGTCGGCGATCACCACGCAGCCGTCCGCGCGGGACAGCTCCAGCGCCCGCTCGATGATCTCCGACGGGGAGACCGGACGCGCCGTGCCCGCGGCGCCCGCCGTCCGCGCCGTGCCCGTGGCGCCGTTGCCCGTGCTGCTGTTCATCGGCCTGCCTCCTGAGCGGTGTTGAGGATGGTGACGTCGCGGAACAGCGCGGACGGGCAGCCGTGCGAGACGGCCGCGACCTGCCCCGGCTGGGCCTTCCCGCAGTTGAACGCACCGCCCAGCACGTACGTCTGCGGGCCGCCGACGGCCTCCATCGAGCCCCAGAAGTCGGTGGTCGTCGCCTGGTAGGCGGCGTCCCTGACCTGACCGGCCAGTTCGCCGTTCTCGATGAGGAACGCCCGCTGCTGGGTGAACTGGAAGTTGTAGCGCTGCATGTCGATCGACCACGACTTGTCGCCGACCAGGTACAGCCCCCGCTCCACGCCGGAGATCAGCTCCTCGGTCGAGGGCCCGTCCGGCGCGGGCCTCAGCGAGACGTTGGCCATCCGCTGCACCGGCACGTGTGCGGGGGAGTCGGCGTACGCGCAGCCGTTGGAACGCTCGAAACCGGCCAGCCGGGCGATCCGGCGGTCCAACTGGTAGCCGGTGAGCACGCCGCCGGTGACCAGGTCCCACTCCTGCGCGGCCACGCCCTCGTCGTCGTAGCCGACGGTCGCCAGACCGTGCTCGGCCGTGCGGTCGCCCGTGACGTTCATCAGCTCCGAGCCGTAGCGCAGCGTGCCCAGCCGGTCGAACGTGGCGAACGAGGTGCCCGCGTACGCCGCCTCGTAGCCCAGGGCCCGGTCCAGCTCGGTGGCGTGCCCCACCGACTCGTGGATCGTCAGCCACAGGTTGGACGGGTCGACCACCAGGTCGTAGCGGCCCGGCTCGACCGACGGCGCCCGCAGCTTCTCCGCCAGCAGGCCGGGGATGCGCTCCAGCTCGCCGTCCCAGTCCCAGCCCGTGCCCGTCAGGTACTCCCAGCCGCGGCCCGCCGGAGGGGCGAGGGTGCGCATGGTCTCGAACGCGCCGGAGACCGCGTCCACCGCCACCGCGGTCAGCTCCGGGTGCAGCCGCACCCGCTGCTGGACGGTCGTCGTGCCGGCGGTGTCGGCGTAGAACTTGTTCTCCTTGACGGTCAGCAGCGAGGCGTCGACGTGGGAGACGCCCTCGGCGCGCAGCAGCCGCGAGCTCCACTCGGCCAGCAGCGCCGGCTTGTCCGCGTCCGGCACCGCGAACGGGTCGACCTCGTAGGAGGAGACCCAGCGGGCGTCGGCGTGCACCGGCTCGTCCGCCAGCTCCACCCGCTCGTCCGACCCGGCCGCCGCGATCACCTGCGCCGACAGCCGCGCCATGGCCACCGCCTGCTCGGCGACCCGCGCGGCGGCCTCCGCCGTCAGGTCCACGCCCGAGGCGAACCCCCACGCCCCGCCGTGCACGACGCGCACGGCGAAACCGGTGTCGGTGGTGTCCGAGGAGCCGGACGGGCGCGCGTCCCGCAGCCGCCACGCGGCGTTGCGCACCCGCTCGAAGCGGAAGTCCGCGTGATCGGCCCCCAGCTCCCGGGCCCGGGTGAGCGCTGCGTCCGCCAGGCGCCGCAACGGCAACGTCAGGAACGTCTCGTCGATCTGATGGGGCACGGCATCCTCCCGTGGGTCGCGGCCGTCCGACCCGATCATGCCGCACCCGTCCCGGCCGCCGCCGCAGGAGGCGGCGGGCAGGGAGCGGGCGGGAGCGGGCAGGGAGCGGGCGGGAGGCGGACGGACTGGGGGCGGTCCGGGTCCGCAGGAGAAACCGGCCACTCGGCGGTAGCTTTTCAGACATGGCATCTGGCGACCCCGGCGAGCGCTCCCGCGCCGTACGCCTGTGGCGCCACCCGCGGTCGATCACGGCCATGATGCTCGCGTTCCCGCTCGGCCTCCTGGCGATAGAGGAGTTCACCACACCGGACATCCGTCTCGGCCCCCTCATGGCTGCCGGGCCCGCCCTGGCCGCCGTCTTCTGCAGCCCGATGGGCGTGCTGGTCGTCCTCGCGGTGACCCTGCTCTGCGTGGCCGGGGCGGCACAGGCGAACCTGCAGCTGTACGAGGCGAACTTCGTCGTCCAGATGGTGACCACCGTGCTGATCGGCGCGGCCGCGATGTGGGCCGCCGGCGTGCGCCGGCGCAGGGAGAAGGAACTGGCCCAGGCGCGCTGGGTGGCCGAGGTGACGCAGAAGGTCCTGCTGCGGCCGCTGCCCCGCAGGCTGGGCTCCCTGGAGATCGCCTCCCTGTACCTGGCGGCCGACGACGAGGCGGCCATCGGCGGCGACCTGTACGCGGCCGCCCGCGTCGACGGCACCGTGCGGCTGATGGTCGGCGACGTCCAGGGCAAGGGAATGGACGCGGTCGAGGCGGTGAGCTACCTCCTCGGCGCCTTCCGGCAGGCGGCCCGGTCCTGCGTGGCCCTGCCGGTGCTGGTCCCCTACCTCGAATGCAGCTTCCGCGCGGACGTGGAGGAGGCGGCCGAGGCCGAGCGCCGCATCTCCGGCGGCAAGGGGACGGAACGGCGCATGCAGGAGGGCTTCGTCACCGCCCTCGTGGTGGACGTGCCCGAGGACGGCGGCCCGATCCGCCTGGTCAACCGCGGGCACCCGCCCCCGCTGCTCCTGCGGCACGGCAAGGTCCTCCCGCTCGACCGGGAGGTCCCCGACCTCCCGCTGGGGCTGGGCGACCTGGACGGAACCCTCGGGGGCGCCCCGACGGACGTCGACACGGTCGACTTCGAACCCGGCGACACCCTGCTCCTGTACACCGACGGCGTCAGCGAGGCCCGCGACGAGCACGGCGTCTTCTACCCCCTCGCCGACCGCCTCGCCGACTGGACCGGGTACGCCCCGGACGACCTGCTGGAGGCCGTCCGGGGAGACCTGCTGCACCACGCCCGCTCCCGCCTCGGCGACGACGTCGCCCTCGTCGCCGTCCGCCGCACGGCCTGAGGCGCCCCGGGGAGGCCCGCGCCCCGACGGGCGGGGGCGGGCAGGCCCCGCGAGCCGTCAGACGGGAGGCCGGGGAACGAGGGCCTCCACCGGGCGGCGGGGCGCGCGCAGCAGGGCCCGGCCCTCCGGGGTGATGGTGTGCAGGACGTGCTGGGCCTTCCGGGAGCTGACGAGCAGCCCGGCGTCGCGCAGCACCGCCACGTGCTGGCTCACCGCCGACGCCGACACCCCGAGGTGCCGGGCGAGGTCCCCGGTCGAGCACCCGCCCCGGACGGCGTCCAGCAGCGCCGCGCGGGTACGGCCGATCAGCGGCCCGAGCCCGCCACCGGCCTCCCCGTCCCGGGCACCGCCCCGGGCACCGTCCCGGGCGCGCGGCGCGCCGCCGGGCGCGTCCTCCAGCCAGCCGGGACCGGGCCGCACGGGGTAGACCAGCACCGGCGACAGGGCGCCGTCCACGAACGTGACCGGCATGCGCCAGCAGAAGAAGGACGGCTGCAGCAGCAGCCCGCGCCCGTCGAGGTGGAGGTCCCGCTCCACCGGGTAGTCGGCCTCCAGCACCGGCGACCGCCAGCGGAACGCCGGCCCCAGGGACCGCAGCACCCCCTCCACGCCGCCTGCGAGGAACGCCTGGCCCCGGGCGGCCCGGTCGGCGTCGACGTGGGCCCGGATCCGCGACCAGACCGGCGCGACCGCCTCCCGGTGGCAGACGCGGAACGCTTCGCCGAGCCGGTGCAGGGTCTCCGCCTCCCCGGCCGCCAGCGCCGACACCCACGGCGGCAGCCTGCGTTCGGTCGCCAGCACGGCCAGGTCGTGGCGCAACTGCCGGCGCGGGGTGGAGGCGATCGCGTCGATCGCGGCCTCCAGGCCCGGGCCGCCGGGCAGCACCGGGGTGAGGAAGTCCGGGAAGTACCCGTACGCCGGCAGCAGCGGGGCCAGCATCCGGCTGCCCGCCGACGACAGCCGCGGCCCGGTGAGCCGCCGCCACTGGCCGAAAACCGTCGCGGCCTCGCGTTTGCGCAGCAACTGGAAGCCGTTCACGGTCTCCCACAGCGGGTCCGCGGTCGTGGCGATCCGCACCCGCACCAGATCCTGGGCAGTGAAGTGCACGCGCAGCATGGTTCGTCTCCCCCGTCCCCCGACGCGCAGCAGCGCCCAGTGTGCCCACCGGGCGGACGGATCGCGCGCCTGTTTTCGGACGGTCTGCCGCGCTCGGCGGCCCGTGTCCGGGTTCATCTGCGCGTTTAAGGCAGAACTGCACTGCATGGCGGCGCGGACGCGTCCGGCCACATCCTGGCGTCCGGTCGGCACACCGACGGACCAGGGAGGGCACCGTGCCGGAAGAACCGGACGTGACACGGCGCACCGGGCGCCTCGCGCGGGGAGCGGTCTCCGCGCTGTTGTGCCTCGCGGCCACCACGGGATGCGGTGGCGCGGGGGAGGCCGGCGGTGCGGCCCGGAAGGACGGCGCGGCCCGCGAGGCCGACGGCACGGCCCCGCGACCGCTGACAGCCCGGGAGAAGTCGCTGTTGTACGACGCCGAGCAGACGCTGGTGCAGCAGTGCATGCGCGAGGCGGGCTTCCGGCTGTGGAAGACCCCGGAGAACCCCCTGCCCGAGCACCGGGACTTCCCCTACGCGGTGGACGACGCCGACTGGGCCCGCGAACACGGGTACGGCAGCGGCCTGCGGCAGCGCGTCGAACGCCTGCGCGCCGAGGACCCCAACCGCCGCTACCTCCAGGGCCTCTCCCCGCAGCGCAGGCAGGCCGCCGTCACCGCGCTCAACGGCACCGACCCGCAGGACGGACCGCACGCGACGCTGCCCATGGGGGCGCAGGTCAGCAGGAGCAGCGAGGGCTGCACCTCGGCGGCACAACGCGAACTGTACGGCGACCTCGACGCCTGGTTCACCGCGCAGATGATCACCGACACCCTCCCGTCGATCCGGCGGGCCAGGGTGCTCGACGACGCCGCCTATACGACGGCGGTGGGCAAGTGGTCCTCGTGCATGCGACGGCGGGGCCACGACCACGCCGACCCCGGCGAGGCCCGCGCCGCGTTCGCGGAACCGCACGGGACGGCGCCGTCGCGGCGGGAGGTGCGCACGGCGGTCGACGAGGCCGAATGCGCCGCCGACAGCGGCCTGGCCGCCACTGCCCGCCGCCTCGACCGGCACCACGGCCGACGACTGGACGAGCAGTACCGGGGCGAAATCCGCGACAGGACCCGCCTGGAGAGGGCGGCGCTCCCGCGCGCCCGGTCCGCCGTCCGAGCCGGGTGACCCGCCCGGCCCACAGAGCAGCCCGCCCGGACCCGGGCGGGCGAGAAGGAACGAACCCACCGAAGGAGACCACGCATGTCCACCACGAGGCTCAAGACCGCCCTGGCCGCCCTGGCGCTGGGCGGAACCGCCGTCCTCGCCGCGCCCGCCGCCGCCGGCGCCACCGGCACGGGGGCGTCCGCGGCCGCCTCCACCTCCGCTTCCCCGGCCGAGTCCGGCACCGTGGGCGCCCTGGCGGACGGATACCTGTACGCCTACGAGCACATCGACCGGGGAGGCGCCCACTGCCGCTGGTACGGGGACGACGCCGACTGGAGCACCTGCTCGCCCGGCGGGAACATGCGCAACAAGGCATCGTCCCTGTGGAACAACGGCTACCCCGGCTCCTACGACGACGTCCTCCTCTACTGGGGCGTCAACTACACGGGTGCCTCGGCCTGCCTCCGCAACGGCGTCTACTGGAACAACCTGACCGACCTGCACTTCAACAAGCCCGGCTACTCGGGCCACGGGCAGACGCTCAACGACAACATCTCGTCCCACAAGTGGGTCAACAGCTGTTGAGACCGCCCGGGAACACGTGCCGGGTGCGGACGGGCGGGGCCCGTCCGCACCCGGCACGTCCCGGAACCCGCCGCCCTACTGGGTGTTCAGCCGGAGGGGGTGGCCGATGTCCTCCGGGCACTGGAAGACCTGCAGCCTGCCGCCCCTTCCGATGACGAGTCCGGGAGCGTCATCACTGTCGATCGTGAGGAAGAGCCGCATCCGGCTGCCGCAGACGCAGTCGATCTCCTCCAGATCGGTCACACGCCAGGTCGGCCACCCCCCGAGCTTCCAGCCCTGCACACAGGCGAGGTCGTAGTAGTCCGTCCGTCCCGCCCCGCCGCGCCACCGCTCCACCCGCTCCCACAGGTCCGGCGGCAGTTCGTCGCGGTCGGGAAGATCCAGGGATTCGACGGGGGCCACCGTGCACGGCCGGGGCAGGTAGTAGTGGTCGGCGGTCCGGCAGGGTGCGGGCGGGGAGGCGAGCACGTCCCGCACGTCGCCGGCCCTGCGTCGGCGCAGGGCCACCGTCGGGCCGAAGTAGTACGGCTCCTGGCCCGGAGGGGTGTCGTGGTCGTTGGGACACCACAGGATTTGCAGCAGGTCCGTCCCCTCGGGCCACTCGACGCCGGGCACGTCCCCGGCGAACAGTTGGAGCACCGGAACCATCGCCACACCTGTCGCAGGCGTCTCCGGGCGCAGCGAGTGCACCTGCCAGGACACCGTGTCGATCACTCCGCCCCGGGCGGAGATCCGGTCGTAGGCCGAGGCCTCCTCCTCGGTGAGCACGCTGTTTCCGCCGCTGCGGCGTTCCGCCCCCGTCCGCCGTGCTCCTTCGAGCACGGACCGCTCCTCGGCGGACAGGTCCTCGTGGTGGCCGACGAGGTGGTCCTCCTTGCACACCGGCCACTCCTCGTCCGCCGGCCACAGCAGCGGGCCGCCGACGGAGCTTTCGTGCGGGCCGGGCTCGCCGGGCTGCGGTTCGAGGAGCAGCGCCGTCCGGAAGTACTCGCGCAACTCCGGGAAGGAATCAACCAGTTCGGCGACGAGGGAAGAACGTTCGGGCATCACGGGCGAACCGTAGCGCCTGTGGACGACAGTGGTTCGCCCGTTCCTGTTTCCGTTCCCGGGCAACGGGCCCTGGGGCCATCGACCGCAGATCCTCCGCCCGGCGAACACGGAGGCCGTCTCCCGTGACGGACGGGAGACGGCCCCTGCGGTGCCCGGCGGGATCAGAGTTCGCCGGCTATGACACCCCGGCGGAACGCGTCCCACTCGGCGGCGGTGTAGCGCAGCGGCTCCATCCCGGGCCGCTTGGAGTCGCGCACGGCGACCCCGCCACCGGGAAGCTCGGCGATCTCGACGCAGTTGCCCTCGCCGCCGCTGGCGGAGGACTTGCGCCACGTGGCGCTCGAAAGGTCGAAGGAGTACAGCTCCGCCTTGTGATCGTCGTTCACTTCCGGCTTCCTTCTTCCATACGGGAGATGAGAGCCAACGAGTCATCTGTCGGTAGAGCGGCTGCGACGATGCGCTCGAAGGCGTCGGCGAAGACCTGTACTTCGTCGACCCCCTCAACGTAGGCGGATCCGAGGAGATTCTCCAGAAGCACGACATCGGGCATGGGCCCGGGAAAGCCGACGAGGCTGAACCCGCTCACGCTACCGGGGTGCGGGGTCGCGTTCAGGGGCATGACCTGGATCGTGACGTTGGGCATCTCGGCCGCGTCGAGCAACCTGCGCAGTTGTTCGCGCATGGTGTGGGGGCGTACCGCAAACCTCTGGTGAAGGGCGGCTTCGTGGATGACCGCCCACAGTTTCAAGGGGCGTTCCGGGCGTGCAAGGACGGACTGACGTGCCAGCCGAACCTCCGCCAGGGCGATGACTTCTTCCGGGCTGCGGGTGATCGCGTTTGCGGCGATGGTCTCGCGTGCGTAGGAGGCTGCCTGGAGAAGCCCCGGGACCAGCAGAGGGGCGAACTCACGCACACAGTCGGCGTCGGACTCCAAGGAGATGTAGTCCGCATACGTGGGTGACACGACACCGCTGTACGTCTGCCACCAGCCACGCTTTCCCGCGTCCTTGGCCAACCCCTCCAACGCGGCAATGACCTCGGGGTCGTCCATTCCGTAGACCCGGAGCAGGGCTGCCACGTCTGCGGGGCGGATGTGTGCGTTTGCGGTCTCGATCCGGGAGAGCTTGGGAGCTGTCCACCCCACAGCTTCGGCAGCTCTGTCGAGCGTCATACCGGCTTCACCGCGAAAGCGGCGCAGGGTCTGCCCCAAGCGCCTACGTCGGACGGTCGGGGCCGGACGCGCGTTCGGCATGAAGAGAGTCTTCCGTTCTGGAGTTCACGAACCCATGGAACAAAAAGGCGATTCCATGAGGAGGGTGACAATCTTGCGTGTTCGATTTCCAAAAGGGCATGCTGTCGCGAAAGTTACGTCACGCATCGTAGAACGATGCGTGCGAAGCGTGGTCACTTGAGAGTTTGCGCGGCCCCGCGCCGCAGTCTGGAGGCGTTGTGCCTGCCCTTGTGGAGGAGGAGGTCCGGGAGCGGACCGCCCCCGGCTTCTACCTGCGGAGCGGACCGTCGGGATTCGTCCTGCACGTGAACGCCTCGGCGCAGAGCCTCGCCCTGGTGCGGGAGTTGGCCGCCGAAGTGCTCGTCGCGGCCGGTGCCGAGGGGGCCGCCGTGGACGTGGTGCAGCTCGTCGTGTCCGAGCTGGTCGGCAACGCGGTGCGCGCCTGCGGGGCGCGGGCGCCGCTGGTCGTGGGGGTGGAGGTGCGACCGGCCACGGTGTCCGTCAAGGTCCACGATCCCGACCCGGACCGACTGCCACGCCTCGCCACCCCGGCCGAGGGCGACGACACGGCCGAGTCGGGCCGGGGCCTGCTCCTGGTGGAGAACCTGGCCCTCGCCTGGGGCACGCGCATGCTCCCCGACGGGATCGGCAAGACCGTGTGGGCGAACGTCGCCCTGCGCAGCCGGACGGCGACCGCGCCGGGGGAGGGGTGCTGACCCCGGCCGCCCGGCAGGCTCCGCGTCCGCGCCCGCGTCCGCGCCCGCGTCCGGCCCCTGACCCGTCTCCGGGCCCTGCCCCTGCCCCTGCCCCGTGTCCGACCCCGTGCCCAACCCCGGGGCAGGGACCGCCCCTGGGGTCCGGGGCCGCCACCGGTGCCGGCTACCGGTGCGACGCCGTTGCGGTGTCGGCCCGCGGCGATCTGGCGTTCGCCCTGGGCTCGTACCGCACTCGCTCGCCGTCCTCCGCCCTCGGCTGGCTGCTCCTGCGCGGCCGGGACGTGGCCGACCAACTCGCCCCCGCCGCCGCCCGCCCGGTCCGTCACTGGTTGCGCGACCGCCACGAGCACGAACGCGCCCTGGCCGCTCTGGCGGACGGCGGCACCTACACCTTCACCGCCCACGAGGACGGCGTCCGCTACCTCCTCACGGCGGGTCCCCGCGACCGGGCCTCGACGTCCCGCCCGTAGAACGTCCGCAGCGGATCGTCCGTGGTCCGTCCGCGGCCCGTACTCGGCAGCGTTCGTGCGGCCGGGTCACGCCCTGGCGTCCGTCCGTCCCGTCCTCACCAGCGCACGGCGGTGAAGTCGACGGGCCGGGGGCGCAGCGCCCGGGCGCGTTCGGCCAGGGAGCGCAGGCGGCGGGACATCTCCGGTGCGGGCAGGCGGTGGCGGTCGCCGTGGCCCGGGAGGATCCACTCGAAGCGGAGCCGGGCGGCCACGCGCCCCAGGGAAGCGGCGAGCGCGGTGACCGACCACCAGGTCACAGTGTCGAACACCTCCAGGTCGGCGGTGGTGCGCGACCAGTAGAGGCTGTCGCCGCTGAAGCAGTACCGGTCGTCGGCCACGTACAGGACACTGCCCGCGGTGTGGCCGGGGAACGGAAAGGCGGTCAGGCCGTCTCCGACAACGGCCGGTTCGGTGCCGCGCAGGACGCGGTCGGCGTCCGGGGCCGCGTCCAGGTCGCCCTCGTGGATCCACAGGCGGGCGCCGAGGCGGTCGGCCCAGCGGCGGCCGTGCGCGGCGTGGTCCCGGTGGGTGAGCAGGACGTCGGTGACCGGTCCCGCCAGCGCCTCGTACCGCGCGGCCAGGGCCTCGCTCCAGCGGGGCGTGTCCACCATCACCGCCCCGGACGGGCGGCGCAGCAGGTACGAGTTGGCCCCCGCGGTGCGCTGCGAGTTGTGCCCGCACAGGTACAGGCGGTCCTCCTCCAGGGGCAGGGGGAACGGATCCGGTACCGCGACGATCCTGCCGGAGGCACGGCGCACGGACCGGGTGTGGCAGGCGTGTGCGGCGGCGTGCATCCTGCGCTCCTCCGCCTCGTCGCGCGGCTGTCGCAGGACCACCGCGCGGCCGTCCGCCTCCCCGATCAGACCCGGCGCGAGCTGCCGGGCGGCGTCGCAGTTCGTGCAGCGGCCGTCCACGTACCAGTCGGCCCCGATGTCGTCGGTCATCGTGCACTCCTCTCCCCGTCGTTCCCACCAGCCTCCCCCGGCACCCCGGCGATCGGTAGCGGGACCCGCCCTTGTACTTCGTCTGCCGGACCGTTCTCCCCGCCCGTGCCCCGCGTTGTCGTACCCGTCCGCGACCATGGCGCCCGGGCGTCGGGCGACGCCCCCGGGAGGAGCCGTCATGGACTTGACTCCTCCTCCTCGTGAACGAGGAGGATTCCTGGCTCACTCCGCCCGGCACCTAGCAGGTGGCAGGTCTTACAAGATCAGCGCCAGCCGGGTCGAGACCGGCCCGGACGAGCATCACGCGGGCGGAGTTCTTGTCCCTGGGCGAGACGGCTCCGCACGCGGCGCACGTGTACGTTCGCTCGGACAGCGGGAGTGCGTGCTTGGATCTCGCTCCGCACCGTGCGCAGTCCATGGTGGTGTGCGCGGGGTGGACCAGGTGCACGGCCCGGCCGTGCTTGCGGCCCATCTCCACCAGCGCCGCCTTCGTCGCGCCGATCGCGGCGTCGGCCGCCTTCCGCGCCATCGTGGTCCTGGCGAGGAATTTCGGGCGGAAGTCCTCCACCGCGACCGCGTCATGGTCACGGACGACGCGCTTGGCCCACTTGCGGGCGGTGTCGGTGCGCTGCCGCGCCACCTTCTTGTGCAGCCGCGCGGCCCGGCGCCGCGCGGTCCGGTACCCGGCGGAGGCCGCCTGCCCGCGCGCCGGGCGGCGCCGGGCCATCATCCGCTGATAGCGGGCCAGCCGCTGCGCCGCGGCCTTGCCGTGCCCGGGGTGCGGCAGGTCGTGGGCGTCGGAGGTGGTGGTGGCGATCACCGCCACGCCCCAGTCGACGCCGAGCACCCGGCCGGTGGCGGGCAGCGGCTGCACCGCGACAGCCACCACGAACGAGGCGTACCAGTGCCCCGGACCGTCCCGGTAGATGCGCACGCTCGTCGGATCGGCAGGCAGGTCCCGGGACCACACCACGGTCAGCACGATCCCCCCGGCCAGATGCAACCGGCCGTCCTTGAGCCGGAACCCGCGCCGGGTGTAGTTCAAGGTCGGATCAGCCTCGCGCTTCTTCCTGTGCCGCGGCATCCCGGCCCTGCGCCGTACCGGCAGCCCCGCCCGGAGGTCCTTCAGGGCCTTGGCGCGGGAGGCGGCGAAGTCCCGCACCGTCTGCTGCTGCGGGACGGAGGCGCCCTCGCGCAGCCACGGCAGCTGGGCGCGGGCCGCGGTCAGCATCCGGTCCAGCTGCGCCGGACCGCACGTGGCCCTCCCCCCGGACGCCTTGTTCAGGGCGTGGATCCTGCGGGAGACGGCCACGCACTCGTTCCACACCCACCGGCACCGCGCCCACTCCGCCTCCAACCGGGCGAGCGCGGTCGACGACACCCGCAACCGGTACGTGTACCGGGCACACCCCGCCACACCGCCGGCCACCGCTGCTGTCATCATGGCCGGAAACCTAGGCCCCCCCACTGACAACGGAAGAAAGCCCAGGCCGGAACAGATGCGCACAGAAATCCGCCGCTTCGCGGCTCCGTGCCAAGGACCCATTCCTCCCCGGCCTGAAGGCCGGGGCATCCTGGGAGAAGTCAGGTGAAGGACGTGCGGGGCCTCGCGGCCCACGATCTGCTGCCCCTGCTCGGTGACGCCGACGAAAAGGTCGCACAGGAGGCGGAGGACGCACTGGAGCGGCTCGGGGAGGAGGCCGTCCCCCTGCTCCGACGCGCCCGGGAGGAGGGGCCGGGCCGGCTGCGGGCACGAGCCCTGACCGTGCTCGCCCGGATCGGCGGGGAGGCGGCGCTCTCCCGCGCCGACGTGGCAGCGGTCGAGCGGCTCGTCCGCGTCAGGCTCTCGGACGACCGCCCCGGGACGTTGGAAACGTGCTGGAGCCGCTGGATCGCCGTTCCCGGGGGAGACCGGGACGGCGTCGTCGAGGCCTTGGGCCTCGCCCGCCCCAGGCCCGCGACCTTCGCCCTCGCCCGGGACGTGCTCGACCAGGACGTCCACCACCGTCCTGTCGACAGCCCCCGACGTTACGGGCGGGTCTTCGTCACGCCCGAACTGGACGGCTGGACCCTCGTCCTCGGCGCCTGGTGCGATCCCTGCGGCGAGGAGCGCGCGGAGGACGTGCTGCGCCTGTGCACGCAGCTCAGCGCCCGCTACGGCCGTGCCCAGGCGTACTACTACGGCTCCCAGGGGGACGGCTCCGCGTGGCTGATCGCCGAGGCCGGGGCCGTCGTGCGGCGCTACTGCGAGACGGGGGAGGGCGAGGACGAACTGCTCACCCTCGGCGAGCCCCTGCCGCTGGAACGGGCACGCCGCCTCGAACTGGGTCTGTCCCCCGAATGGGACGCGGCGCAGGAGAGCGAGGAGGACGAGGAGGAGTGGCAGTGGGCCGCGTCCGGTCTGGCGCCCGAGATCGCCGCGGCCCTCGGAGTCAGCCCCCTCGGCCTCGGACCGGACACGCCCTCGCGCGGCACCGGCGTGCTCGCCCTCACCCCGTACGGCACGGCCCACGGCGTGCCGCCGGGCGCCTACCGCGTCTGACGGGCCGCCCCGGACGGGGGAGGCTCCGGGGCGGGCGGCCCGTACCCGTACCACTCGTCGGCCCGGAGGAGCTTCGGGCACATCCAACGGCCCAGCGGTAAAGGCAGGGCCGCCGGGCGGTCCCGTGCGCCAGGATGGCGGGATGACCGATGAATCGATCGCCGGCCCCAACGACCCGGCCGCTCCCACGACTTCCGCGGACTCCACCATCCCCGCCGAGTGGGCGACCCCGCGGCGCGTCGCCGACGCCTACGTGCAGGCCCTCGCCTACCTCGACCCGCTGACCGCCGTCTACCTCGGGCTCAACCCGGAGGACACCCGGCTGCCCGACCTGTCCCCGGACGGCCTGGAGGCCGTCGCCGACCTGGGCCGCCGCACGCTCGCCGAGCTCGACGCGGCGGAGAAGGCCATGGTGGAGAAGGCCGCGGCGGGCGACGCCCCCGGGATCGACGCCGTCGCCGAGCGGCGCTGCGCCCGGCTGCTGCGGGAGCGGCTGACCGCTTCCCTCGCCGTCCACGACGCGGGGGAGGGGCTGCGGACCGTCCGCAACCTGGCGTCCCCGCTGCACGAGGTGCGCGACGTCTTCACCCTCGTGCCGACCGCCACCGACGAGGACTGGGCGCGGATCGCCCGCCGCCTGGAACGCGTCCCGCAGGCCCTGGACGGCTACCGGGCCACCCTCGCCGAGGGGATCAGGCAGGGCCTGCTCTCCGGTCCGCAGCAGGTCACCACGGTGATCGGGCAGCTCGCCGAGTGGCTGGGCACGGAGTCGGGCAACGGCTGGTTCGCCGACTTCGCCGCCGGCGGGCCCCAGCCCCTGCGGCCCGAACTGGACCGGGCCGCAGCCTCCGCCACCGCCGCCCTCACGGACCTGCGCGACTGGCTGCGCGACGTCTACGCCCCCGCCGCGGCCGACACCCCGGACACGGTGGGCCGCGAGCGCTACGCCCGCCTCGTCCGCCACTGGAACGGCGCGGACGTCGACCTCGACGAGGCGTACCACTGGGCCTGGGGCGAGTTCCGCCGCCTGGAGGCCGAGATGCGGGCCGAAGCCGGACGGGTCCTGCCCGGCGCGGACCCGTCGGAGGCCATGAGGTACCTGGAGGAGGAGGGCCCCGCGATCCACGGGGCCGAGGCGGCCCGCAGCCACCTGCAGGACCTGATGGAGCAGGCGATGCGGGACCTCCAGGGAACCCACTTCGACCTCGCCGAGCCCGTCCGCCGGGTGGAGTCGATGATCGCCCCGCCGGGCAGCGCGGCCGCGCCCTACTACACCGCGCCCTCGCTGGACTTCTCCCGCCCCGGGCGCACCTGGCTGCCCGTCCGCAGCCACGACCGCTACCCGCTGTGGGACCTGGTCAGCACCTGGTACCACGAGGGGGTCCCCGGCCACCACCTGCAGCTCGCGCAGTGGAACTACGTGGCCGGCAGCCTGTCCACCTACCAGGTGAGCCTCGGTTCGGTCAGCGCCAACGTCGAGGGCTGGGCGCTGTACGCCGAGCGCCTGATGGACGAGCTCGGGTACCTCACCGACCCCGGGGCCCGCCTGGGCTACCTCAACGCGCAGATGATGCGTGCGCTGCGGGTGATCGTCGACATCGGCATGCACTGCCGCCTGGACTTCCCCGACGACTCCCCGTACCTGCCGGGCGAGCTGATGACGCCGCGGGCCGCCCGCGAGTTCTTCGGCCAGTACTGCGGTCTGGCCTCCGAGGTCCTCGACAGCGAGCTGGTCCGCTACCTGGGGCTGCCCGGCCAGGCCATCGGCTACAAGCTGGGCGAGCGGGCCTGGCTGGCCGGCCGCGAGGCGGCCCGCCGGGCCCGCGGCGACGCCTTCGACCTCAAGGCCTGGCACATGGCCGCCCTCTCCCAGGGCTCCCTCGGCCTGGACGACCTGGTCGAGGAGCTGTCCCGCCTCTGACCCGCCGCCGACCCGCACCGGCCCCTCCCGCCCCGCCGCCCCGGCGGGGCGGGAAGGACCGCCGGGCAGGCAGGGCCGGGGGTATGACAGGGCCCGGGGGAGTGGGGTGGGAAGAAGTTTCCGAGGGTGTCATGGACTCGTCATGAACGTCTACCATGCTGCACGTCTACACGCGTAACACCCCCCAGTGGCACGTCGGTCGTGCATCTCCCTCCCCTCCCAGGAGCACCCACCCATGTCCCTGAAACCCCCACCGGCCCGCGGCCGTCACCGCGCCCTGGCCGCGGGCTGCTCGCTCGCCCTGGCCGGCACCGCGCTCTCCCTCACCGGCGGCGGCGCCGTGCAGGCGGCCTCCGCCGACATCGTCATCAGCCAGGTCTACGGCGGCGGCGGGAACTCCGGATCCCCGTACACCCACGACTTCGTCGAGCTGTACAACCGCGGGACCGGCCCGGTGTCCGTGACCGGCTGGACCGTCCAGTACGCCTCCGCCACCGGCTCCTCGTGGACGAGGACCACGCTGTCGGGCACCATCGCCCCCGGCGCGTACTACCTGGTGCAGCAGGCCGCCGGCACCGGCAGCGGCTCGGCGCTGCCCGCCGCCGACGCCACCGGCAGCACCGCGATGAGCGCCACGACGGGCAAGGTCGCCCTCGTCACCGGCGGCACGGCGCTGACCTGCAGCACCGGCTGCGCCTCCAGGAGCGGGGTGAAGGACTTCGTCGGCTACGGCAGCAGCGCCTCCTCCTCGGAGACCTCCCCGACCGCCACCCTGTCCGCCACCACCGCCGCGGTGCGCGCCGCGGGCGGCGCCACGGACACCGACAACAACGCGGCCGACTTCTCGGCGTCCGCCCCGACCCCGCGCAACTCCAGCCACAGCGGCGGCGGTGGCGGTGGCGGCGGCACCCGCATCCGCGACGTCCAGGGCGCCCGCCACGTCTCGGCGCTGGCCGGGAAGAGCGTCACCGACGTGCCCGGCGTGGTCACCGCGGTGGGCGCTGCCGGCTTCTGGATGCAGGATGCCGCCCCGGACTCCGACCCGGCGACCAGCGAGGGCATCTACGTCCACGCCGGTTCGGCGCCCGGCGTCTCGGTCGCCGACTCGGTGAAGGTGTCCGGCACGGTCACCGAGTACCGTTCCGGAGGCAGCGCCTCGACCTCCCTGACCCTCACCGAGATCACCTCCCCGGCGGTGACGGTCCTCGCGTCCGGCGCCGCCCTGCCCGCCGCGACGGTGGTCGGCTCCGGCGGCCGGGTCCCGCCGGGCGCCGTGATCGACGACGACGCCACCGGCGACGTGGAGACCTCCGGCACCTTCCAGCCCGCCACGGACGGCATCGACTTCTGGGAGTCGCTGGAGGGCATGCGGGTCCGGATCGACGGCGCCGCGGTCGTCGGGCCCCGCTCCTCCTACGGCGAGGTCCCGGTCGTCCCGCAGGGCAGCGGCACCCGCAGCGCCCGCGGCGGCATCGTGGTGCAGTCCGGCGACCACAACCCCGAGCGGGTGATCCTGGACGACGTCCTGGCGCCCACCCCGACGGTGGACGTCGGCGACACCCTGACCGGCTCCACGGTCGGCGTCCTCGACTACGGGTACGGCAACTTCAAGCTCCTGCCCACCGCCACCCCCTCGGTGACCAGAGGCGGGATCACCGCCGAGACCACCGCGGCACCCTCCGCGGACCAGCTGTCCGCCGCCACGTTCAACGTGGAGAACCTGGACCCGTCCGACCCGCAGGCCACCTTCGACGCGCTCGCCCGGACGATCGTGAACAACCTCAAGGCCCCCGACCTGGTGGCCCTCGAGGAGATCCAGGACAACAGCGGCCCCACCGACGACGGCACCGTGGCGGCCGACCGCACCATGGCCAAGCTGACCGCCGCGATCAGCGCCGCCGGCGGGCCGGGCTACTCCTACCGCCAGATCAACCCGGCGAACAACCAGGACGGCGGCCAGACCGGCGGCAACATCCGCCAGGTCTTCCTGTACCGCACGGACCGCGGCCTGGCCTTCACCGACCGCCCCGGAGCGACGGCGACCACGGCCACCTCGGTGACCGGCACCGGCGGCGTGCCGGCGCTGACGTACTCCCCGGGCCGCGTCGACCCGTCGAACTCGGCGTTCTCCGGCAGCCGCAAGCCGCTGGCCGGCGAGTTCACCTGGAAGGGCAAGCCGGTCTTCGTCATCGCCAACCACTTCAACTCCAAGGGCGGCGACGACCCGCTGTTCGGCCGCAAGCAGCCGCCGACCCGCTCCAGCGAGACCCAGCGGCACGCCCAGGCCGCCGCAGTGGACGCCTTCGTCGACCGGATCCTGGCCGTCGACGCCAACGCGCGGGTGATCGTCCTCGGCGACATCAACGACTTCGAGTTCTCGCGCACCGCCGACATCCTGACGGCCGGCGGATCCCTGGTGGACCTGCCCCGCACGCTCCCCGCGGCGGAGCGCTACACCTACGTCTACGAGGGCAACTCCCAGGTGCTGGACCACATCCTGATCTCGCCGTCCCTGGCCTCGACGGCGTACGCGTACGACATCGTGCACGTCAACAGCGAGTTCGCCGTCCAGATGAGCGACCACGACCCGCAGGTCGTGCGCATCCCGCTGCCCTGACCCCGGACGGGCGGGGCGCGTCCTCCCGGGCGCGTCCCGCACCCGCCCGTCCCGCACCTCTCCTGCTGTTCACGCTGTCCATCACTCACGAGGAGAAAACGATGCGCATTCGGAACAGTGAGGCAACAGCCCGGTCACCGCGTGCGGCCCGGCCCGTCCCGGGAGTGTCCCGGCGCACCCTGCTGGCCGGCCTGGGCACCGGTCTCGGCATGTCCCTGGCGGGCCTGGCGGGCCCGGCCGCGCGGGCGTTCGCCGCGACGCCGAAGGACGCCCGCTGGTGCAACCCGGCCCTGGGGCACTTCCCCTCCGGCGGGCACTACGGGGCGCCGCGCGGCAGTTACCCCCACGCCGGGCAGGACATCACGAACTCGGTGGGCACCGCGGTCTACGCGGCGGCCGCCGGAACGGTGGTCCGGCGGGGCACGGGCGTGCTCACGGGCCGCACCGGCTACGGCCTCGTCATCGCGCACGGCAACGGGCAGTACACCTACTACGGGCACCTCAGCGTGTTCCGGGTCGCCCTGAACGCCACGGTCGCCGCCGGGCAGCGCATCGCCGACATGGGGGCCACGGGCAACGTCACCGGGCCGCACCTGCACTTCGAGACCCACTCGGGCGGGCTGGGCTCCACCGTCGACCCGGTCGCCTTCATGGCCGCCCGCGGTGTCGACCTGGGCGGCGGCTGGCCGCGCATCGACCCGGGGGCGAACGGCGAGACCGTGAAGGTGGTCCAGTACCTGATGAAGCAGCACGGGTACGCGCTGGAGACCGACGGGTACTACGGACCGGTGTCGTCCGACGCGGTCAAGAGGTTCCAGGCGTCGCGCGGCCTGGTCGCCGACGGGCAGGTCGGCCCGGCGACGTGGCCGAAACTGGTCTACACGCTCCGGCAGGGCAGCAGTGGCTCGCACGTGCGGGCCCTGCAGGTCGCGCTCAACAAGCGCAGCGCCGGACTGGTGGTCGACGGCGGCTTCGGCTCGGTGACCTACACGGCGGTGCGGAACTTCCAGAGCGTCAACCGGCTCCTGGTGGACGGCGAGGCCGGCCCGGTCACCTGGGAGGCACTGGTCGGCTGACGACCCGTACGGGCCCCCACGGCGGACTCCCGGCGCACGTTGCCGGGGAGTGCCCGCCGTGGGGGCCCGTGCGCGGCGTCAGGTGTGGGGGAAGGCGCTGCGTCTTATGCCGGCCACGAAGGCGCTCCAGGCCAGGGCGGGGACGGTCAGGACCGGCCCCGCCGGATTCTTGCTGTCGCGGAGGGCGACGACCCCCGTTATGTTCCGTGCGACCTCTATGCACTCCCCCGTGGCTCCGCTGTAGCTGCTCTTGCGGAACTCGAACCCCGTTGGGTCGGTCACCTACATCTCCTCGGTCAGATCGCTTATCAGGGTGCGGGACTCGTCCGGCGACAGCGCGGACCTGCACACGTTGTCGAACAGCCCCCGATGACGCTCCGCGTCCTCCTCGCTCTCCAACCACAGTGTGGTGCCGGCGGTCTCCACGTAGACCACGTCCAGCGAGGTCGGCTCGTCGAACCCCACGATGACGAACGGCCCGGTCATCGAGGCGTGCGCCCCCGCGCTGAACGGCAGGACCTGGAGGGTGACGTTGGGCATGGCGGAGGCTTCCACCAGGCGCTGGAGCTGGAATCGCATCGTGGTCCGGCCGCCCACCTGCTGGCGCAGCGCGGCCTCGCAGACGACGGCGTGCAGTTGCAGGGGGTTCTCGCGGGTCAGCCGGGCCTGCCGTGCCAGCCGGGCCTGGACGAAGTGCTCGACCTCGTCGGCGTCCTGCCACACGTCGTCGGCGGAGGCGACGGCCCGCGCGTACTGGGCGGTCTGGAGCAGGCCGGGGACCAGGTGGTTCTGGTAGGTGCGGATCGTGGACGCGCCGTCCTCGAGCTGGATGTACTCGACGAGGTCGCCCAGGGCCGAGTACTCCTTCCACCAGCCCGAGGCGCGGCGGCGCTGGCGGTCCGCGTGGGCCAGGGCGAGGAACCGGTTGCGCAGGGGGCTGTTGCGCGCGACCCCGTACAGGTCGCACAGGGTGTGCAGGTCGGGCTCCCGCACGGGGGAGACGCCCCGCTCGATCTTGGCGATCTTGGTCTGGGTGGCGGTCAGGGCGGCCGCGGCCTGGGGCTGCGACAGGCCGCTGGTGTCCCTGAGCCGGTGCAGTTCGCCCCCCAGCTTCCGGCCGAGGACGGTTGACATGCGCCCCGCGGGCGCTTGGCGGTGTGGCATGGGTGTGAACCTCCCTGACGAGCGGCCACAGTCTGTAGCCGTTCGTGTGTGCTGCGCAAGCGAGGCCCTGGCATCTCACTCCCGGGAATGAATTCCCGGGAGCGGTGTGCGAATCGGGGCGGGCGGAGCGCTCCGGGGGCGCGGGGGCGGGGTGCGCCGTACGGGTTGCCGACAGTCGTGTCGATAACGTGCCCTATGATGCCGACAGGAGTGTCGTCAAGGTTCGGCAAAGTGCTGCCCGCGCCGGTACCGCCGTGCCGCGTGCGGACCCGCCGTCCCCCGCCCACCCCGTGTCCTGTGCCCCCCGTATCCGGGAGTCCCCCGTGTTCCTCGCACTACGCGACCTGCGGTTCGCCCGCGGCCGCTTCGCCCTCATGGGAGCCGTGGTCGCGCTGATCGCCGTCCTGGGCGTGCTGCTGTCCGGCCTCGCCTCGGGTCTGGCCGACGCCGGCATCTCCGGCCTGCGCGCCCTGCCCAACACCCACATGGCCTTCGACGCCAAGGCCACCAGCGAGCAGTTCTCCCGCTCCACGGTCGAGAAGGAGGACTGGCGGGCGTGGGCCGCGGCACCCGGCGTCGAGGAGGCCGTGCCGTTCGGCAACACCCTGGCGAACGCCGTGGTCACCGAGGGCCGGAAGAAGGGCGCCGACGTCAACCTCGCCGTCTTCGGCATGCCCTCCGACTCCTACCTCGCCCCCGAGCCCACCGAGGGCAAGGGGATCGCGGCCGGCAGCAACGGCATCGTCATCAGCCGGGAGATCGCCGACGAGGGCGTGGAGGTCGGCGACGAGCTCACCGTCGACAAGAGCGACATCCGGCTGACCGTCGTCGGCACCGTCGACGAGACCGCCTCCTACGGCCACATCGGCGTCGTCTACGCCGACCTGGAGACCTGGCGCCACCTGCACTACGGCCTCCCCGGCGAACTGCCCGCCTCCGCCCGCGACCAGGCCACCGCCGTCGCCCTGAAGCTGGCCCCCGGGGCCGACACCGCCGCCGTCGAGAAGGCCACCGGCACCCGCGCCGACGACAAGGAGGCCACCTACGGGGCCTCGCCCGGCTACACCGCCGAGTCCAGCACCATGGCGCTGATCCAGGGCTTCCTCTACGCCATCTCCGCCCTCGTCGTCGGCGCGTTCTTCACCGTCTGGACGGTCCAGCGCAAGGCCGAGATCGCCCTGCTGAAGGCCCTCGGCGCCTCCACCGGCTACGTCCTCAAGGACGCCATGGCCCAGGTCGTCACCGTCCTGGTCGTGTCGACCGCCGCGGGCACCGGGGTCGGCCTGGCCCTGGGCAGCGCCATGATCGGCAAGGCCCCCTTCTCCCTCACCGCCGCCGCCGTGGGCACCTCCTCCGGCCTGCTGATCGTCCTGGGCGTGATCGGCGCCGTCGTCGCCGTCCGCCGCATCACCGCCGTCGACCCCCTCACCGCGCTGGGAGCCAACCGATGACCACCCCCGCCACCACCGCCGCCGACGGCCGGGAGGGAACCGGCCGGGAGCAGTCCGGCCTGCGGCTGACCGGCGTCACCCTCGTCCTGGGCGACGGGGACACCGCCGTCACGGCCCTGGACGGCGTCGACCTGACGGTGCGGCCCGGCGAGTTCGTCGCCGTCGTCGGCCCCTCCGGCTCCGGCAAGTCCAGCCTGCTCGCCGTCGCCGGCGGCCTCCAGCGCCCCACCTCCGGGACCGTGCACGTCGACGACACGGAGCTGACCGCGCTGAACGAGCGCGGACGCACCGCCGCCCGCCGCCGCCACATCGGCTACGTCTTCCAGCAGTCCAACCTGCTGGCCTCCCTCACCGTGCGCGAGCAGCTCCTGCTGCCCCTGCACATCGACGGACGCCTCGACGCCGCCGCCCGCAAGCGCGCCGACGAGCTGATCGCCGCGGTGGACCTCACCCACCGCGCCGGCGCCCGGCCGCACCAGCTCTCCGGCGGCGAGCGCCAGCGGGCCGGCCTCGCCCGCGCCCTGATGGCCTCCCCGTCCGTGCTGCTCGTGGACGAGCCCACCTCCGCCCTGGACCGGGCCCGCGCGGCCGAGGCGGTGCGGCTGCTCGCCGAGCAGACCCACGCGCAGTCCACCGCCACCGTCATGGTCACCCACGACACGGCGACCCTGGACGCGGCCGACCGCGTCCACGAGATGATGGACGGCAGGCTGACCCGCGCCTGACCCGGTCGGCCGCCCCGGCGGTCCGGGCCGGCCCCCGCGGCCGGCCCGGACCGCCCGTACCGACCCGACCAGTCAGCAGGAGTCCGCCCGGCATGCCGAAGATCACCGCCGCCACCGTCGCCGAACACCACGCCCAGCGGCGCCGGGCGCTGATCGACGCGGCCGTGGACATCCTGGTCGCCGAGGGCGCCTCCGCGGTGACCCCCGCGGCGGTCGGCGCCCGGGCGGGCCTGGCCCGCTCCAGCGTCTACCAGTACTTCGACTCCACCGCGGCCCTGCTGGCCACCGTCGTCGAGGAGGCGTTCCCCCGTGCGAACGCCGCCCTGGCCGAGGCCATGGAGGGCGCGGCCGGCCCGGGGGAACGCCTGGACGCCTACATCACCACCACCGTCCGGCTGGCGGCCGAGGGCGCCCACCGGCCCGCCGCGGCCCTGATGGCCGCCGACCTCCACCCCGCCTGCCGCGAGAGGATCGTGGAACTGCACCTGGAGCAGGTGGCGCCGTTGACGGAGGCCGTCCGCGACCTGGGCGTCCCCGACCCCGACCTCAGCGCCGGCCTGGTCGGGGGAGTGGTGCAGGCGGCGATGGCGGCCGCCGAGGGCGGCGCCGACCCCGGGGCGGTCACCGCCCGGGCGCTCGACCTGGTCCACCGGGGCCTGGACGCGCAGAGGACGCAGAAGGCGCCGGACGGCCGGTGACCCCGGAGCCCCGGAGTCCCGGGCCCGCCGGGCGTTCCCGGGCCCGTCCGGTGCCTCTCCCGCGCGGCCTCCGGGTCCCTTCCGCGTGCCTTCCGTGTGCTCCCGGTTCCCCTCCGGCGCCTCTCCGGCGCCCTTCCGCGAGCCGGCGCCCGGCGCCGCCGACTGTAGGAATCCCACAGGGTCTCGGTGACGGCGCTGTGGAAGGCCGGTTCTTCCTCCCGCCGTCCGGACCGATAGCTTTCGGGAGGAAGAGTCGACAACAGAGAAGGGTGCTCCCTTGAGCCGCTCGGTACTGGTCACCGGAGGAAACCGGGGAATCGGCCTCGCCATCGCGCGCGCCTTCGCCGAGAGCGGCGAGAAGGTCGCCGTCACCTACCGTTCCGGCGAGCCCCCTCAGGAGCTGACCGACCTGGGCTGCCTGGCGGTCAGGTGCGACATCACCGACCCCGAGCAGGTGGAGCAGGCCTACAAGGAGATCGAGGAGAAGCACGGTCCGGTGGAGGTGCTGGTGGCCAACGCCGGCGTCACCAAGGACCAGCTCCTCCTGCGGATGTCCGAGGAGGACTTCACCTCCGTGGTGGACACCAACCTCACCGGCACCTTCCGCGTCGTCAAGCGGGCCTCCCGGGGGATGCTGCGCGCCCGCAAGGGCCGCGTCGTGCTGATCTCCTCGGTGGTCGGCCTGATGGGCTCGGCCGGGCAGGCCAACTACGCCGCCTCCAAGGCCGGTCTCGTCGGCTTCGCACGCAGCCTCGCCCGCGAGCTCGGCTCGCGCAACATCACGATCAACGTCGTCGCCCCCGGTTTCGTCGACACCGACATGACCAGGGCGCTGGGCGAGGAGCGCAGGGCCGAGATCGCCGGGCAGATCCCGCTCGCCCGCTACGCGGAGCCGGCGGAGATCGCCGCCTCGGTCCGCTTCCTCGCGTCCGACGACGCCGCATACATCACCGGAGCCGTCATTCCCGTCGACGGCGGATTGGGCATGGGTCACTGATCACCATGAGCGGACTTCTCAACGGCAAGCGGATCCTCGTCACGGGCGTCCTCCTCGAGTCCTCCATCGCCTTCCACACCGCCAGGCTGGCGCAGGAGCAGGGCGCGGAGGTCGTGCTCACCGGCTTCGGCCGGCTCAGCCTGGTCGAGCGCATCTCCAACCGGCTGCCCAAGCCGGCCCCGGTGATCGAGCTGGACGTGCAGAACCAGGAGCACCTGGACACCCTCGCCGACCGGGTGCGCGAGCACGTCCCCGGCCTCGACGGCGTCGTCCACTCCATCGGCTTCGCCCCGCAGGACGCCCTCGGCGGCAACTTCCTCAACACCGGCTGGGACTCCGTGGCCACCGCCGTGCAGGTCTCGGCGTACTCGCTGAAGTCCCTGACCATGGCCTGCCTGCCCCTCATGGAGAACGGCGGCTCGGTGGTCGGCATGGACTTCGACGCGCAGGTCGCCTGGCCGCAGTACGACTGGATGGGCGTGGCCAAGGCGGCGCTGGAGTCCACCTCCCGCTACCTCGCCCGCGACCTGGGCCCGCGCGACATCCGGGTCAACCTGGTCTCGGCCGGCCCCCTCAAGTCGATGGCGGCCAAGTCCATCCCCGGCTTCGAGGAGCTGGCCGGCGTGTGGGAGACCCGCGCCCCGCTGAAGTGGGACCTCACCGACCCCGAGCCGGCCGGCCGCGGTGTCGTCGCGCTGCTGTCGGACTGGTTCCCCAAGACGACCGGCGAGATCGTGCACGTCGACGGAGGCCTGCACGCCATCGGCGCCTGAACCCGACGGGCCCGCGGCCCCGTCCGTGCCGTTCCCGCGGCGCGGACGGGGCCGCGGCGCGTTCCGGGCACGACGGGGGCCGGGGGAGCGGCCGGGTGCGGCCGGGGTCAGGCCGGGGGAGCGGCGGTGCGGCAGGGCGCGGAGTGGGAGCCGGCCTCGGCGGCGGCCAGGTCCGCGTCCCCCGCGGCGATCGCCTCGACCAGCCGGGCGTGGTCGACGTGCTCCTCCGGCCGCAGTTCCTGCCCCACGTCCAGGCGCAGGAACGCCCGCAGCACCTCGCCCAGGTCCGCGTACAGCGCGGTCATCACGTCGTTGTGCGAGGCGGCCACGACGGCCATGTGCAAGGTGGCGTCGGCCTCGACGAACGCCTCCGCGTCGCCCGACCCCCACGCGTGCTCGCGCCGCTCCAGCAGCGTCCGCAGGTGGTTCACGTCCCGCTCGGTGCGGCGCAGCGCGGCGGTGCGTGCCGCCGCCGCCTCCAGGGCGCTGCGCAGTTCCTGCACGTGCCGCGGGTCGGCGTCGGCGAACCGGCGGTGCATGACCCCGGCCAGCTCGCTGGTGGCCAGCACGTAGGTGCCCGAGCCCTGCCGGATGTCCAGCAGGCCGTTGTGGGCGAGGGCGCGCACGGCCTCCCGCACGGTGTTGCGGGCCACCCCCAGCTGCTCGACCAGTTCGGACTCGGTGGGGATGCGGGATCCCACGGGCCACTCGCCCGAGGCGATCTGGGCGCGCAGCTGGGCGATCACCTGGTCGGCGAGGGGGGAGCGCCGGGGCGAGGTCAGGGTCATGGTCTGGTTTCTCCCGAGCGGAGCGGGCCGGTCACGGCCCCATCATCCTGTACGGCCGTCACGGGGAGTGAGGTGTCCGTACATTCATCCTATGATTCTATGATGGGCTCATGCGTGACGACCAGGTGCCGACACCGACCGCGGAACCCACCGGAGCAGGCCCCGTCGACGCGGATCCCGCCGAAGCGGACCCCGCCACCAGGGATCCCCGGGCCCGCCGACCCGGTAGGCGCATCCCGGCCTCGCGCGCCGCCGCCGGGGGAGCGCTCGCCACGGCAGGACTGCTGCTCGCCTCGCTGAACCTTCGTCCCGCCATCACCAGTCTCGGCTCCCTGCTGGAGGAGGTGCGCGTCGGGCTGGGCCTGAGCGGCACGGTCGCCGGTCTGCTCACCTCGCTGCCCGCCCTGTGCTTCGCCGCCTTCGGTCTGGCCGCGCCCCGGATGGCGCGCCGCTGGGGGCCCGCGGTGGTCGTCGCCTCGGGGACGGCCCTGATCACCGCCGGGCTCGTGCTGCGCCCCCTGGCGGACAGCACCGCGCCCTTCCTGCTGGCCAGCGCCGTCACGCTCGCCGGCATAGCGCTGAGCAACATCATGATGCCGGTGGTGGTCAAGCGGTACTTCCCCGAACGGGTCGGGTCGATGACCGGCCTCTACTCCATGGGCCTGTCGGCAGGCACGGCGCTCGCCGCGGGCCTCACCGTCCCCGTCGCCGAGGCGTTCGGCGGCAACTGGCGGGCGGGTCTGTGGGTGTGGGCGGTCCCGGCCCTGGCCGCCGCGCTGCTGTGGCCGGCGATCGCCCGGGCCGACCGCGCCGGCCGCATCGGCCGCACCGGAGGGGAGGGCCGCCCCGGTGCCGGGACGGGCCGCGACGGTGGGACCGCCCGCGACGGCGGGACGGACGCGGCGCCGGCCGCCGCACCGCTGCGCATCACCCGGAGCCGCACCGCCTGGGGCCTGGCAGCCTTCATGGGGCTGCAGTCCACCGCGGCCTACGTCACCATGGGCTGGCTGCCCCAGATCTTCCGGGACGCGGGCACCTCCGCCGCCACCGCCGGCCTCCTCCTCGCCTGCGTCATGACGGTGAGCGTCCCGATGGCCTTCGTCCTGCCGGCCCTGGCCGCCCGTTCGAGCAGCCAGGGCCGGTTCGCCGTCGTCCTGGGGCTGTGCGGGCTCTCCGGGTACGCGGGCCTGTGGACCGCTCCCGCGGCCGCGCCGTGGCTGTGGGCCCTCCTGCTGGGACTGTCCAACTCCGCCTTCCCGCTCGCCCTGACGATGATCGGGATGCGTGCGCGCAGCTCCGCAGGCGTCGTCCGGCTCTCCGCCTTCGCCCAGAGCACCGGCTACCTCATCTCCTTCCCCGGGCCGATCCTGATCGGCGCCCTCTACCAGCGCACCGGCGGGTGGGACCTGCCGATCGCCCTGATGGCGGCGCTTATGGTCCCGCAGATCGGCGCCGGCCTGCTCGCCGGGCGCAATCGCCACGTCGAGGACGAGGCCCTACCCCGGGGAGGGGCGTGAGGGGACGGGTGCGAGACTGGTTCCATGCCAGTCCTCGAACCGAATCCCCAGGGCGGCGGCAAGAAGCTGCTCGCCGTGTTCGGCGTCATGGTCGGGATCACCGTGGTGATCGCGATCATCGCGAGCGTCGCGGCGAAGCTCGGCTGACCGCTCCCGGCCCCGCGGCCCACGGCCCGGGTCCCGCGCCCAGGGTTCCGCGCCCCGGGTCCTGCGACCCGGGCAGGCTCCGGGAAACCTCGGTGCCGCCCGGCGCGGGCACCGGGCAAGTCCGGCGAGCCGTCCCCCTGATGCTCCGGCCGTTCCGAACCGGCACCACCCCGCGCCCGGCCGCGGATTTTCTGCAAAGCTGAGAGTCATGAGCGTCGAAACGCCCCGAAGGATCGTCCTCCTCCGGCACGCGAAGGCCGACTGGCCCGATGTGTCCGACCACGACAGGCCGTTGGCCGACCGAGGCCGCAGGGACGCCCCCGTCGCCGGACGCTGGCTCGCCGGGACGGGAATCCATCCCGAACTGACCTTGTGCTCCACCTCCGAACGCACCCGCGAGACCTGGAAGCTCGTCGCGCACGAGCTGCCTCACCGCCCCCGGACCGTCTACGAGGAGCGGCTGTACGAGGCCACCCTCGGAGACCTCCTGGCACTGATCAACGAGACGCCGGACGACGTCGCCGACCTGATGATCGTCGGGCACAACCCCGGCATGCTCGCGCTGGCCGACGCGCTCTCGGGCGAGGCCGAGGCCGACCTGCTGCCGCGCCTGCGCAGGGGCGGCTTCCCGACCGCGGCCGTCGCGGTGGTCACCTTCAACGGTTCCTGGAAGTCGGTCGAGCACGGCGTCGGCCGCCTGGTCGCCCACTGGACCCCCAAGGACTGACACCCGGCCGGCGGACGGCCGGCGGTGAACGCGGCGGATGCCGGTGCGCGAGGGACACGCACCGGCATCCGCCGTCGTGCGGGCAGGGGAACGGGCGCGTCCTTCAGGCGCTCCGGTGCCCCGCCGCTCCGGTGCCCCGTCGCCCAGGAGACCCGCTGCCCGGGAGACCCGCTGCCCGGGAGACCCGCTGCCGCGATCCGCTTGTGACCGGCCGGCCACAGGGCTGTCCCGATCCCGTTCCGCCGCGGGTCCGTCCGGAACACGCTGGCTAGTCTGGTCCGGCTCGAAGGGACCGACCGAACGGGCGTCCGGAACGTGCGGGCGCCGCAGAAGGATGGGGGAGGACACCGTGGCCGGAGACGGACTGCCGCGCAGACAGGCCGTGGCGATGCTCGGCAAGGGGCTGGGGCTCGCACTGCTGGGGGCCGCCGCGTGGGGGTGCGGGCCGGAGGAGCAGCCGGCCCCCGGCCCGGGACGGGAGGCAGGCAAGGACAAGGGCAAGGAGGGGGACACCTTCACCACCCCGCCGCCTGGCACCGCCCCCGAGGCCCTGTGGCGGACCGGCACGGCGAACGACGGCCTGGCCGGCATCTGGACGCTCGCCGTGGCCGGCAGCACGGTCCTGGTGTCGGGGGACCCTCTCGTCGGGCGTGACATCGCCACCGGTGAGGAGGTGTGGTCGCGCGAGGGGGTGGCCGTCCCCGGCGCCGCGCTGCTCGTCGGCGGCGGGACCCTCTACCTTGCCAGCGCCGAGTACGACGGGGACGTCGTGGGCCTGGACCCCGCCACGGGCAGGGAGACCTGGCGCAGCCGCCTGGGTAAGAAGTACGACCAGCCCCGCCCGATCGCCGCGGACGACGGTCACGTGTACGTCCTCGCCGGAATCCTGGAGGAGGACTTCTCCACGCCGAACAACGTGATCGCGGCGATCGCGACCGGAACCGGCAAGGTCGTCTGGCGCGAGCAGCGCGACGCCGGAACGGACGAGAGCGGCGTCACCGCGGCGGTCGCCGGCAACCGCATCGTCTACACCGATTTCCGGGAGAACCTCACCGTCCGCGACACCGCGACCGGGCGGCAGGTGTGGACGAAGAAGATCGGCCGGTCCAACAACCGCAGGCTCGCGGTCCACGACGGCCTGGTGATCCTCGCCGACGGACGGCGGCTGCGCGCGTTCGACCTGGCCGGGGGCGGGGAACGCTGGTCCCTCGCCACGGACGGGTTCAGCGTGTTCAGCGATCCGGCGGTCCTGGACGGGGTCCTCTACGCGGCCGACAGCGGGCGCAGCCTGTGGGCGGTGGACCCGGCGACGGGAAAGAAGATCTGGCGCAACGAGGACCTCGAGGACGCCGCGGCCCCCTGGCAGTTCGCCAAGGTCGGCGACACCCTCTACGGGGCGACGGAGTTCGACGAGGACGGCGGCGTCCACGCCTTCGACGCCGACGGCGGGAAGCTGCGCTGGACGTACAACGACGGCACCGGCGACCTCCAGAAGTGGCACCTGGTTGCCTCGGGGAAGCGGTTGGCGGCCCTGCACGGGAAGCGGATGACCGGCCTGCCGGCCGTGTGACCCGGCCCGCCGCCGCGCAGCCGTGCGGCGGCCCCACCGCCGTGCGGAGAGCGGCAGGGCCGGGAGGCGAGGTCAGGAGGCGGAGCCAGGGGCCCGGGCGCGGGGCCGGGAGGCCGGGCGGAGGACGGGGCGGCGGGCCGTCCTCCGCAGCCGGAAGCGCGGCCGGAAGCGTCCGGGAGCGCCGAGCCCGCCTCCTGCGCGCCCGCCCCCTGCGCGCCGGCTTCCTACGCGCCCGCCTCCCTGGCCTGCGCCTCCTCGGCCCGGATCTCCTCGGTCTCGATCTCCTCGACCTCTTCGCGGGTGATGCCCAGCAGGTAGAGGACGGTGTCGAGGAAGGGCACGTTCACCGCGGTGTCGGCGGCCTCCCGCACCAGCGGCTTGGCGTTGAAGGCCACGCCCAGCCCGGCCGCGTTGAGCATGTCCAGGTCGTTGGCGCCGTCGCCGACCGCCACCGTCTGCGACAGCGGCACCCCGGCCTCGGCGGCGAACTGCCGCAGCAGACGGGCCTTGCCGGCCCGGTCCACGACCGCACCGGTGACCCGGCCGGTCAGCCGGCCGTCGACGATCTCCAGGGTGTTGGCGGAGGCGAAGTCCAGGCCCAGGCGCTCGCACAGGTCGTCGGTGACCTGCGTGAAACCGCCGGAGACCACCCCCACCTGGTAGCCGAGCCGCTTGAGGGTCCGCACCAGGGTGCGCGCGCCCGGCGTCAGCCGGACCTCGGCGCGCACCTTGTCCACGACGGATGCGTCCAGCCCCGCCAGCAGCGCGACCCGGGCGTGCAGCGACTGCTCGAAGTCCAGCTCGCCGCGCATCGCGGCGGCGGTCACCTCGGCCACCTTGTCCTCGCAGCCCGCGTGGGCGGCGAACAGCTCGATGACCTCGTCCTGGATCAGGGTGGAGTCCACGTCCATGACGACCAGCCGCTGGGCGCGGCGGTGCAGCCCTGCCGAGACCACGGCCACGTCGACCCGGCGTGCGGCGGCCTCGGTGGCCAGCGCGGTGCGCAGCGGCTCGGTGGGCACCCCGGAGACGGCGAACTCCACCGCGGTCACGGGATACTTGGCCAGGCGGTGAATACGGTCGATGTTGCCGCCCGCCCCGGTGATGGTGGCGGTTATGGCGGCTGCGGACTCCGCGGTCAGCGGGTGCCCCAGGACCGTGACGATCGAGCGGCCCATCCCGCGGGGCCGGTTGTCACCGGTGCCCGAGAGGATCTCGGCCTGCATCTTCATGGACTCGGCCCAGGAGTGGACCGTGGCGCGCAGGGCGCCCTCTGCGGAACCGCCGGCCGGTGCGGTGACCAGGGCGCACAGCACGATGCGGCCGCGGGTCACCACCTGCTCGATGTCGACGACGTCCACGCCGTAGGAGGCGAGGGTCTCGAAGAGACCGGCCGTGATACCGGGGCGGTCCCTGCCGAATATCTTGACCAGCAGGGTGGGGGCGTCGTCGGCGGGAACGGCGGTCGGCACGCGGCCTGGCTGCATGTCGTTCATGGTGGCTCCACGGTATAGGGCGCACCTGAACCGGCCGTTAACAGGTCCGCCACTCGGACACGGCCGACGGTCCGCCCGCCGTACTGCGCCGGATGCTCCTGCCTGCCATGGTCGCGGACGGCGCCCGCGGCGGCATCCGGGACGGGGTCCCGGCACCGGTCCCGATCCCGGTCCCGGCCGGAGCCCCCGGGGGCCGCGGTGGAGGGGGAAGGAGGGGCGGGCGGCCGGAAGTCCCCCGGGGTGCCTCGGGTTTCCGGTCGGACTGCCGATCCTGGAATAGTGCCTCCCGATGTTCGCCATCCCTAGACTCCCCCTCCATGGGGGATTACTCGGGGGACAACCTTGTGGGGCATGGAGTGCCGGAACTCGTAGTCGAATTGAACGGACAAACCTGGGCACTTGACCCGTCCAGGTCCTTCGCGCTCGGCCGCGACCCGCAGTCGGACCTCGTGTTCGACGACGCGCGGGTCTCGTGGCGCCACGCGACGATCAGCTTCAACGGGCGTGCGTGGGTCCTCGAGGACCACGGAAGCACGAACGGCACGTACGTACGGGGGCAGCAGGTCCTGCAGACGGAAGTCGGCCCGGGGACGGACGTCCGCCTGGGCAACCCCGCCGACGGGCCGAGGCTCGCCTTCGGCGCGCCGGCCGGGCAGGCGGAGGCGGGGAACGCGCACCGGGGAGGGATTCCCGCGCAGGCACAGGCGACCGACCGGGCCCGGACGCCCGAGCAGGCACCGGCCCAGGCGTTCCGGGGCGGCGGCGAGGGGCACCCCGGGGCGCACGAGGCGCAGGACTTCCGGGTCCCCCCGCAGCCCGACCAGTACCAGCACGAGCAGTACCAGCAGCAGGGACAGCACCAGCAGCAGGGGCAGTACGAGCAGTACGCGCAGTACGAGCAGCAGGGCGGCCACCGGCCGCAACCGCAGCACGCGCACCGGCCGCAGGGCGTGCCGCCGCAGGCGCACGGTCCCGGTCCGGCGGAGAGGCCCGTACAGAAGGGCGGCGGCGCGTCCTCCGTCCACGGCGCCCCGCCGGCCCACGGGGGCGACCGCAGCCCCACGACCTTCCACCAGCTCGCCGTCGGCCGCGTGATGCGGATCGGCCGCGCCCTGGAGAACGAGCTGGTCGTCTCCGACCTGCAGGTCTCGCGGCACCACGCCGAGTTCCACGCCCACCCCGACGGCCGCTTCGAGATCGTCGACCTGGGCAGCCACAACGGCACCTACGTCAACGGCCAGCCGGTCCAGCGGCACATCCTGGGGCCGGACGACATCGTCGGCGTCGGCCACTCCACCTTCCGCCTGGTCGGCGACCGGCTGGAGGAGTTCGTCGACACCGGCGAGGTCTCCTTCTCCGCCCGCCGCCTGACCGTGAAGGTCAAGCAGGGCGGCGCCGACAAGGTCATCCTCAACGACGTCTCCTTCGGCGTCCCCGAGAAGTCCCTGGTCGCCGTCATCGGCCCCTCCGGCTCCGGCAAGTCCACGCTGCTGCGCGCGCTGACCGGCTACCGCCCGGCCGACCACGGCGAGGTGCTCTACGACAACCGCAACCTGTACAAGCAGTTCGCCGAGCTGCGCCAGCGCATCGGCCTGGTGCCGCAGGACGACATCCTGCACGCGCAGCTGACCGTGCGCACCGCCCTGCGCTACGCCGCCAAGCTGCGCTTCCCCGGCGACACCGCCGAGGCCGAGCGCAACTCCCGCATCGAGGAGGTGCTGCGCGAGCTGAAGCTGGACATCCACGCCGACAAGCGCATCACCTCCCTCTCCGGCGGCCAGCGCAAGCGCGTCTCGGTGGCCCTGGAGCTGCTGACCAAGCCGTCGCTGATCTTCCTGGACGAGCCGACCTCCGGCCTCGACCCGGGCATGGACCGCGACGTGATGCAGCTCCTGCGCGGCCTGGCCGACGACGGCCGCACCGTGCTGGTGGTGACCCACTCGGTCGCCGAGCTGGCGCTGTGCGACCGGCTGCTGGTGATGGCCCCGGGCGGCTCGGTGGCCTACTTCGGCCCGCCGTCCGAGGCGCTGAACTTCTTCGGCTACGAGTCGTGGGCCGACGTCTTCCAGGCGTTCGAGAACTACCGCGACTACGACTGGTCGGGCCGCTGGCGAGGCTCGCAGCACTACCAGACGTACGCCGCGGACCTGGAGAACGCCCCTCCGCAGGCGGCCCCGGAGCAGGTGCAGCCCACCCGCCCGCCCAAGCCGCAGAGCTGGGGCTCGCAGCTGTGGACGCTGATCCGGCGCTACCTGTCGGTGATCGCCTCCGACCCCGGTTTCATCGTCCTGATGTTCGCCCTGCCCGTGGTGCTCGGCATCGTCAGCATGGTCATCCCGACCGAGTACGGGCTGGCGGCGCCGCCGCTGCGCAAGTTCAACAGCAACGCCGGCGTGATCATCCTGATCCTCGCGATCGGCGCGTGCTTCTCGGGCGCCGCCAACTCCGTCCGCGAGCTGATCAAGGAGCGGGTGATCTACGAGCGGGAACGGGCCACCGGCCTGTCCCGGTCCGCGTACCTGATGTCCAAGGTCATCGTGCTCGGCGTGATCACCGCCCTGCAGGGCGTCGTCATCTGCGCCCTCGGCTTCGCGATCCGCGAGCTGCCCGCCCGCGGGCTGCTGCTGCGGGAGTACCCGGCGGTCGAGATGACCATGGGCATCTCCATGCTGGGCATCACCTCGATGATGATCGGCCTGATCATCTCGGCCCTGGTCAGGACCGCCGAGAAGACCATGCCGCTGCTGGTGATGTTCGCCATCGTGCAGGTGGTCTTCACCGGCGTGCTGTTCCAGATCTTCGACACCCCCGGCCTCGAGCAGTTCGCCTGGCTGATGCCCTCGCGCTGGGGCGTCGCCGCGGTGGGCGCCACGCTGGACCTGGGCAACGTCATGCCGCCGTGGGACCGCGACAACCCCACCAACGTCGACCCTCTGTGGGACGCCACGCTCGGCCAGTGGGGCTTCAACATGGCGGTGCTGCTCGTCATGTCCGTCGTCTGCGGCTTCGTGGTGCAGCGCCTGCTGCGCCGTCACGAGCCGGAGGTCATGCGCGAGCGCTGACCCGCGGCAGCGGCCGCGGTCCCGGCCGCGGTCCCGGTCGTGAACGCGCCGAGGGCGCCGTCCCCTTGAGGGGGGCGGCGCCCTCGGCGCTTCTGTGCTCCGCGGCGCGGGCCGGCCGGATCAGTACCAGTTGTTGGCCTGCCAGAACGTCCAGGCCTCGCACGGGCTGCCGTAGCGCTCGTTCATGTAGTTCAGGCCCCACTTGAGCTGGGTGACGGGGTTGGTCCGCCAGTCCGGGCCCGCCGAGGCCATCTTCTCCGCCGGCAGGGACTGCACCAGGCCGTAGGCGCCGGAGGAGGGGTTGGTGGCGGTGACCCGCCAACTGCTCTCGTGGCTCACGATGTTGGAGAAGCACTGGAACTGGGTGTCGTTGGGCACCATCTGCCGGGCTATCTGCTGCGGGGTGCCGGAGTACTGGGCCGCGGTCTGCGCGGCGACGGTGGTGACCGATGCGCGCTGGGCGCTGCGGGCGGCAGCGGTCGAGGCCGCCGCGCGCTCGGCACGGGCCTCCGCCCGGGCCTTCTCCTGCGCCTTCTCGGCCTGCGCCTTCTCGGCCGCGGCCTTCGCGTCGGCCTTCGCCGTGCCGTTGCCGTCCGCCCGGTCCGCGGTGGACAGTTCGGCGGTGCCGGGGGCGGCCACCGGAGTGCCCAGCCGTTCCGCCGAGCCGACCAGCGAGACGGACTCGGGGGCGGGAGCGGTCAGGGAGGACACCGTCAGGGGGGCGGAGCCGGCGGCGAGTTCCCCCGGCGCTCCGCCGTCGCCGCTCGCAACGCCGGCCGTTCCCAGGGCGAGGGCGGCGGCTGCTGCGGTGCCGAGGACGCCGATCGTGCGGTTGCGGGAGGGGCGGCGGAACGAGGAGAAGGTCGAAGGCATGCGCAGTGATCCTCTTTCGGGAGCGGGGGATGCTGCGCCGGGCGGACACCGCCACGGCCGAGCAGCTCGACCATTCTTGGCATCCGTCCCGATTTGAAACAAAAAGCCCGAATACTAAGCGCCTTCGTCGGACGGCCTCCGCCCGCGGCGCGACCCCGCATCCACGGGGGACCGGCGCGGTCGCCTCCTCCTAATCCCCTTCGTATGTGATCTGCGTCCTGTGCGGGGCTTCACATCCGCACCGCGCCGGTGTCGCAACCGGTCACCGCCGCCTCACCGCGGGAGACCGCCCCGGGAGGCCGCCCTGCCGGCGGCGGCCCGCCGGCGGCAGACCGCCCCCGGGTCGTACGTCCGCGGACGGAGGGGCGCCCCTGCCCGGGGCCGATCCCGGCGCGCCGGGCACGCCGGTACGGTGACCGCATGTCCCACAGCGCGCGGGGGATCGACGCGGTCGGCGCCGCGGTCCTCGCCATGAGCCGTCACCTGCAGGTGCAGGACGTGCTGCAGACGATCGTCGCCTCGGCCCGCGAACTCCTCGGCGCCGAGTACGGTGCCCTCGGCGTCCCCGACGACCACGGGGGCTTCGCCCAGTTCGTCGTGGACGGGGTGGACGAGGAGCAGTGGAAGGCCATCGGCCCGCTGCCCCGTCAGCACGGGATCCTCGCCGGGATGCTCCGCGGAACCGCTTCCCAGCGCCTCGCCGACGTGCGAGAGGACCCGCGCTTCGAGGGCTGGCCGGCCGCCCACCCGGAACTGTCGGACTTCCTCGGCGTTCCCGTCGTCGACGGCGACGAGGTCCTGGGCGCGCTCTTCCTGGCCAACAAGAAGTGCCCCGGGGCCGGCGGCCCCCCGGCCGGCGGCCGGGGCCGGGACCCGGTGCGCGAATGCGGCTTCACCGAGGAGGACGAGGCGCTGCTGCGCACCCTCGCGGCCCACGCCGCCATCGCCCTGACCAACGCCCGCCTGTACGAGCGCAGCCGGGAGCTGAGCATCGTGGAGGAGCGCACCCGCATCGCCCGCGAACTCCACGACGCCGTCTCCCAGAAGCTGTTCTCCCTGCGGCTCACCGCGCAGGCGGCCTCGGCCCTGGTCGACCGCGAGCCGCAGCGCGCCAGGGACGAACTGCGCCGGGTGGCCGCCCTGGCGGCCGAGGCCGCCGACGAACTCCGCACCGTGGTGGTCGAGTTGCGCCCCGCGACGCTGGAGGAGGAAGGGCTGGCCGCGACCCTGCGCACCCAGATCCAGGTGCTCGACCGGGTCCACTCGGCCCGGGTCTCCTTCACCGCGCACGCGGTGCGGGCCCTGCCCGCCGCGCAGGAGGAGGCCCTGCTGCGGGTGGCCCAGGAGTCCCTGCACAACGCCCTGCGCCACGCGGACGCGACCGCCGTCGAGGTCACCCTGGCCGCGTGCGGCCGCGGGGCCGTGCTCCGGGTCGCCGACGACGGCCGCGGGTTCGACCCGGCCGCGGTGCGCGGCGCGGGGCGGCGGCTGGGGCTGGTGTCGATGAGTGACCGGGCGGCCGCGGTGGGCGGCTCGCTGACCGTGCAGTCGGAGCCCGGCCGGGGCACCGTCGTGGAGATGGAGGTACCCGGTGGCTGAGACCCCCGTTCCCGCCCCCGCGCCCGCCCCCGCGCCCGCCCCGATCCGCGTGCTGGTGGTCGACGACCACCAGGTGGTCCGGCGCGGTCTGCGCACCTTCCTCGAGGTCCAGGAGGACATCGAGGTGGTGGGGGAGGCCGCCGACGGGGACGAGGGCGTCGCCCGGGCGGAGGAACTGGACCCGGACGTGGTCCTGATGGACATCAGGATGCCGGGCTCGGACGGCATCGCGGCGCTGCGCACGCTCCGCGAGCGCGGCGTCCGGGCCAGGGTGCTGGTGGTCACCAGCTTCACCGAGCGGCGCACCGTCGTCCCCGCGCTGCGCGAGGGCGCCGCCGGCTACGTCTACAAGGACGTCGACCCCGACGCGCTGGCCGCCGGGATCCGCTCCGTGCACGCCGGGCACGTCCTGCTCCAGCAGGAGGTCGCCGAGGCGCTGCTGTCGCCGGAGCGGGACGACCCGCCGCAGGGGCGGGGCGGGACGCTGACCGAGCGCGAGCGCGAGGTCCTGGCGCTGATCGCCGGGGGCCGCTCCAACCGCGAGATAGCCCGGGCCCTGGTGCTGTCGGAGAAGACCGTCAAGACGCACGTCTCCAACATCCTGATGAAACTGGACCTGGCGGACCGCACCCAGGCGGCCCTGTGGGCGGTCCGCCACGGCGCCGACCGGCTCCGCTGACCGCCCCGGCCCCGCCTCCGCCGACGCCGGGCCTGCGCCGACGCCCCGCCTCCGCCGACATCGGGCCCCTGCCGACGCACGGCGCCCCTCGCCGACGCCCGCGCAGGGCGGGCGCCGACACCGGGCGCCGTGCGTCCCGCGTCACATCCCCTGCCGCTCCAGTTCCTCCACGTACGCGTTGTACGCCGCCACCTGGGCCCGGCGCGCGGTCCGCTCCACGGGGGCCAGCGCCTGGGCCCGCGCCGCCATCTGCGAGGCGCTCACCGCGGCCCCGTGCTCGCCCGGCGCGCCCGCCCCGCCCGGACGCACGCCCGCGATCGCCAGCAGCGCGCCCACCCGCTGGGCCAGTTCCAGTACCCGCACCGCCCGCGCCGGATACCCCGGCGCCAGCACCCGGCGGCTCCGCCGGGCCCGGTAGCCCTCCAGGGCGGCCTGCGCCCCGGGCCCGGCCCCGGCCACGTCCATCCGGGTCAGCACCTCGGTCGCCTCCCGCAGCGCCAGGGTCAGCTCGCGTTCGGCCTCGGCCAGCGGGGGGACGTCCGCGGGAGGCGCCTGCCGCACCGGCAGGCAGTGCCAGAGCACCTCGGTCCGGCGGTCCCCGGCCGGCCCGGCGGAGGAGACCTCGGGCACCAGCCCCACCGCGGGACCGCCGACCGCGACCACGGCCTCACCGGCCGCGAGCGCCCGCTCGTTGAACGGGGCCGGCCCGCTCAGCCCCAGCGGGTGCCCCGGCGCGGGCAGGGCCACCCGCAGCCCCCGCGCGCCCAGGGCGCGCAGCCGCCCCAGGCCGAACGCCACGGCCACCGGCCGGTCCTCCCCGGGGAGCCCGGTGATCCGGTGCACGGTGTCGTCGCCCACGGCCTTCTGCGCCGCGTCGTCGGGTGGGACAAGTCCGGCGAACATCGCGTTTCCCCATGCCGCCAGCCGTCCTGAACGTGGTTCGTCGAGCATGGGAACCAGGGTAAGGAGGGCGCAGCCCGGGCCGTGGCGTAGGTTTGCTCATGGCGACCGCGCCCACAGGCACGGAGCCACAGGCCCGCACTGCGTATGGGGAGACAACACGCTCATGAGCGATGTTCTGGAGCTGGTGGACGTATCCGTGGTCCGCGACGGCCACGCCCTGGTGGACGAGGTCTCCTGGTCGGTCGCCGAGGGCGAGCGCTGGGTGGTCCTCGGACCCAACGGAGCGGGCAAGACGACGCTGCTCAACATCGCCTCCAGCTATCTGTTCCCGACCACCGGGACCGTGCAGATCCTGGGCGAGAAGCTCGGGGGCGTCGACGTCTTCGAGCTGCGCCCGCGCATCGGCATGGCCGGGATCGCCATGGCGGAGAAGATGCCCCGCCGCCAGACGGTGCTCGAGACCGTCATGACCGCCGCGTACGGCATGACCGCGCACTGGCGCGAGGACTACGACCGCTCCGACGAGGAGCGGGCCCGCGCCCTGCTGGACCGCCTGGGCATGGCCGAGTACACCGACCGGAGGTTCGGCACCCTCTCCGAGGGCGAGCGCAAGCGCACCCTGATCGCCCGCGCCCTGATGACCGACCCCGAGCTGCTGCTCCTCGACGAGCCCGCCGCCGGGCTCGACCTCGGCGGGCGCGAGGACCTGGTGCGCCGCCTGGGCCGCCTCGCCCGCGACCCGATGGCCCCCTCCATGATCATGGTGACCCACCACGTGGAGGAGATCGCCCCGGGCTTCACCCACGTCCTGATGATCCGCCAGGGCAAGGTCGTCGCCGCCGGCCCCGTCGACACCGAGCTGACCTCGCGCAACCTGTCCCACTGCTTCGGCCTGCCGCTGGTCGTCGAGCGCAACGGCGACCGCTGGACCGCGCACGGCCTGCCCCTGCAGTAGGAGGGCCGTCCGTCACCGCGGCGCCCCTCCCCGCGGTGCCCGTCACCGCGGAGGGCTCACGGAGCGTGGCGGCCGGGCGCGTCCGAAAACCGTTCCGCCCGGCCCGCCTGCGCCTCACGCGCCCTGTCCCGCAGAGGGTGTGCCCCCCTACCATGACCGTGTGGACGCATGGTTGTGGTGGTTGATCGCTGCTGTTGCCCTGGGCATCCCGCTGGTGCTGACGGCGATGCCCGAAATCGGGATGTTCGCGGCCGGCGCCCTCGCCGGCTCGGTGGCCGCGGCCCTGGGCGCGGGGATCGTCGTCCAGGTCGTGGTGTTCGTCGTCGTCTCCGTCTCGCTGATCGCCGTGGTGCGCCCGATCGCCGCGAGGAACCGCAAGCAGCAGCCGGCCATGCGCAGCGGCGTCGACGCGCTCAAGGGGCGGCAGGCCGTCGTCCTGGAGCAGGTCGACGCCGACGGCGGCCGCATCAAGCTGGCCGGTGAGACGTGGTCCGCCCGCGCCCTGGACTCCGGCCAGGTCTTCCGCCCGGGGGAGAAGGTCGACGTGGTGGAGATCGAGGGAGCGACCGCGGTCGTCATGTGAGCCCGCGGAGCCGGGACGCGCACCCGGGCCGAAGGGGCCCGGTGCACCGCGCGGCCTGGCCGGGAATCTCCCGAACCAGGGTGTGGCGGCGGGGGATTCTGTCAGAATCGATCATGTCCTGAGGCAGGCGAACAGCACGAGGAGCGGCCGTGACGCCCATCATTATCGTCCTGATCATTCTGGTGGTGCTCGTAATCATCGCCCTGATCAAGACGATCCAGGTGATCCCCCAGGCCAGCGCGGCCATCGTGGAGCGCTTCGGCCGCTACACGCGCACCCTCAGCGCGGGCCTGAACATCGTCGTGCCGTTCATCGACACCATCCGCAACCGCATCGACCTGCGCGAGCAGGTCGTGCCGTTCCCGCCCCAGCCGGTGATCACCCAGGACAACCTGGTCGTCAACATCGACACCGTCATCTACTACCAGGTCACCGACGCGCGGGCCGCCACCTACGAGGTCGCCAGCTACATTCAGGCCATCGAGCAGCTCACCGTCACCACGCTGCGCAACATCATCGGCGGCATGGACCTGGAGCGGACCCTCACCTCCCGCGAGGAGATCAACGCGGCCCTGCGCGGCGTCCTCGACGAGGCCACCGGCAAGTGGGGCATCCGCGTCAACCGCGTCGAGCTCAAGGCGATCGAGCCGCCGACCTCCATCCAGGACTCGATGGAGAAGCAGATGCGCGCCGACCGCGACAAGCGCGCCGCGATCCTCACCGCCGAGGGCATCCGCCAGTCCCAGATCCTCACCGCCGAGGGCGAGAAGCAGTCCGCGATCCTGCGCGCGGAGGGCGAGTCCAAGGCCGCCGCCCTGAAGGCGGAGGGCGAGGCCCAGGCCATCCGCACCGTCTTCGAGTCCATCCACGCCGGCGACCCGGACCAGAAGCTGCTGGCCTACCAGTACCTGCAGATGCTGCCGAAGATCGCCGAGGGCGACGCCAACAAGCTCTGGATCATCCCCAGCGAGCTCGGCGACGCCCTCAAGGGCCTCGGCGGGGCCATCGGCAACATCCCCAACATCCCCAATGCCGCAGCCGGCGGCGGTGACGGCGGCGCCGTCACCCGCCGCGAGGCCCCGCGCTTCGACAAGGACTGACCGGCAAGGCCAGAACCGCCCCGACGGGCCCGGCACCCGCGCCGGGCCCGTCCGCCGTTCCCGTCCGTAAAACGGACCCGCCTCGTCCGGTCCGGACGCACTCCGGCATGATCGGTGCCCCCACCACCGATCGGGAGAGGCTCACCGTGACCCTCTGGGAATCACTGGCCGTCCTGGCCGCCGGCACGGGCGCCGGGGCGATCAACACCATGGTCGGCTCCGGGACGCTCATCACCTTCCCCGTCCTGCTCGCCGTCGGGCTCCCCCCGGTGACCGCCAACGTCTCCAACACCCTCGGCCTCGTCCCCGGGTCGCTCAGCGGGGCCATCGGCTACCGCCGCGAACTCAGGGGGCAGGGACGCCGCCTGCTGGCCCTGGCCCCCGCAGCCCTGATCGGCGGCCTCGCCGGGGCCGTCCTCCTGCTCGCCCTGCCCTCCGCCGCCTTCGACACCATCGTCCCGGTGCTGGTGGCCCTGGCCCTCGTCCTGATCGTCCTCCAGCCCCGCCTCTCCCGCGCCGTGCAGAGCCGCCGGGAGCGCGCGGGCGCCGCGGCCCCGGGCAACGGCGGGCCGCTGCTGTTCACGGGCATACTGCTGGCCAGCGCCTACGGCGGCTACTTCGGGGCCGCCCAGGGCATCATCTACATGGCCCTCATGGGCGTGCTCCTCCACGAGGACGTCCAGCGGATCAACGCCGTCAAGAACGTCCTCGCGATGGTGGTCAACGGCGTCGCGGCGGTCTTCTTCGTCTTCGTCGCGGACTTCGACTGGGCGGCCGTCGGACTGATCGCACTGGGGGCCGCCGTGGGCGGGCAGATCGGGGCGAAGGTCGGCCGGAGGCTCCCCCCGGCCGTACTGCGCGGGCTGATCGTGGCGGTCGGCCTGGTCGCCATCGTGCAGCTGGTCACCGGCTGAGCACCCGCCCGGCCCCGCCGGAGTGATCCAGGTCGTTGCCCGGCCGGTCCGGGCGTGATTGTCTCCGGGAGCCCTGCGGCGACGCGGGCCGACCCGTGACCCGCACCGAGAGGAACAGGACCCGACCATGGCTCTGGAGATGCGCGACCACTGCGAGGCGTGCGACGTCGTACTGACGATGGAGGGACCGGCCTGGATCTGCTCCTACGAGTGCACCTTCTGCGCGCCCTGCGCCGCCGCCTGCGACGACGTCTGCCGCAACTGCGGCGGCGAACTCGTCCGCCGCCCCCGGCGGGCCGAACCGGCCGTCGGCTGACGCGCGGCCCCGGCCCGGCCGGGAAGCCGCCGGCCGGCGGGGCCCTGCACCCCCCCGGCCGGCGCCGACCGCTTGCCGCCGGGAATGAGCGGTCCCAGGGTGGGAAGGGCAGTCCGAAGCCGAAAGACGCCGAAAGACGCCCGCCGGCCCCGGCCCCGGGAGCGTCCGGGCCGGGACCGGCGCCGCAGCCGACCCCGGGAGCGTTCCGTGGCAGCCACCGCCGCCAGGCCCCTCGACCGCGCAGACCTGGAAGCCCTCGACGCCTACTGGCGCGCGGCCAACTACCTCACCGCCGGACAGATCTACCTCCTCGACAACCCCCTGCTCACCGAGCCGCTGCGGCGCGAGCACATCAAACCCCGCCTCCTCGGCCACTGGGGGACCTCACCCGGCCTCAACCTGGTCTACGCCCACCTCAACCGCGTCATCAGGGCCCGTTCGCTGGACGTCCTGCACGTCACCGGCCCCGGCCACGGGGGACCGGCGGCCCTGGCCTGCTGCTGGCTCGACGGCAGCTACTCCGAGGTCTACCCGGACGTCCCCCGCGACGGGGAGGGCATGCGGCGCCTGTTCCGCCAGTTCTCCTTCCCCGGCGGGGTCCCCAGCCACATCGCCCCCCAGACCCCCGGATCGATCCACGAGGGCGGCGAACTCGGCTACTCCCTGTCCCACGCCTACGGAGCGGCCTTCGACAACCCCGGCCTGACGGTCGCCGCGATCGTGGGGGACGGCGAGGCCGAGACCGGCGCCCTGGCGACCGGCTGGCACGGCAACAAGTTCCTCGACCCGGTGCACGACGGCGCGGTCCTGCCGATCCTCCACCTCAACGGCTACAAGATCGCCAACCCCACGGTCCTCGGCCGCCTCCCGCACGGCGAGCTCGACCAGCTCCTGATGGGCTACGGCCACGAACCCCACTACGTGGAGGGCGACGAACCGTTCGCCGTCCACCGGGCGCTCGCCGCCGCACTGGACAGGTCGCTGGACCGCATCGCCGACATCCAGCACACCGCGCGCACCGGCGGACCGGGCGCGGGCACCCGCCCCCGCTGGCCGATGATCGTCCTGCGCACCCCCAAGGGCTGGACCGGGCCGGAGAAGGTCGACGGGCTGCCCGTGGAGAACACCTGGCGCTCCCACCAGGTCCCCCTGCCCGGGGTCCGCGACAACCCCGAGCACCTCGTCCAGCTCGAGGAGTGGATGCTCTCCTACCGCCCCGCCGACCTCTTCGACGAACACGGGCGCCCCCGCCCCCAGATCCTGCGGCACGTCCCCGACGGCGACCGGCGCCTCGGATCCAACCCGCACGCCAACGGCGGCCGGCTCACCCGGTCCCTGCCCGTCCCCGACATCCGCGGCCACGCGGTGGAGGTCACCGGCCGCGGCACGTCCGCGCACTCGCCCACCGGCGTCCTCGGCGGACTGCTGCGCGACCTGACGGCGGCCACCGCCGACCGCAGGGACTTCCGCCTCTTCGGTCCCGACGAGACCGCCTCCAACCGCCTCCAGGCCGTCTACGGGGCGACCGCCAAGAACTGGCAGGAGGAGATCCTCCCCACCGACGAGCACCTCGCCCGCGACGGCCGGGTGACGGAGATGCTCTCCGAGCACAACTGCCAAGGCTGGCTCGAGGGCTACCTCCTGACGGGGCGCCACGGGATCTTCTCCTCGTACGAGGCGTTCGTCCACATCGTCACCTCGATGGTCAACCAGCACGCCAAGTGGCTGAAGGTCTCCCGCGAACTGCCCTGGCGGATGCCCGTTCCCTCGCTCAACCACCTGCTGACCTCGCACGTGTGGCGGCAGGACCACAACGGCTTCTCCCACCAGGACCCAGGCTTCGTCGACCACGTCGTCAACAAGAGCCCCGAGGTCGTGCGGGTCTACCTCCCGCCGGACGCCAACTCCCTGCTCGCCGTGGCCGACCACGTCCTCGCCACCCGGGACCGGGTCAACGTCGTCGTCGCCGGCAAGCAGCCCTCCCACGACTGGCTGGGCATCGAGGAGGCGGTCGACCACGTCGACCGCGGAATCAGCGTCTGGGAGTGGGCCGGCACCGACACCGGCCGCGACCCCGACGTCGTCCTCGCCGCGGCCGGGGACGTCCCCACCACGGAGGTCCTGGCGGCGGCCTCGCTCCTGCGCGAGCACCTGCCCGACCTGGCCGTCCGCGTCGTCAACGTCGTCGACCTGATGCGCCTGGCCCCCGCCGCCGACCACCCCCACGGCCTCGGCGACCACGACTTCGACGCCGTCTTCACCACGGACAAACCGGTGATCTTCGCCTACCACGGCTACCCGTGGCTCATCCACCGGCTCGCCTACCGGCGCACCGGCCACCCCAACCTCCACGTGCGCGGCTACAAGGAGGAAGGGACCACCACGACCCCGTTCGACATGGTGGTCCTCAACGACCTCGACCGGTACCGCCTCGTCATGGACGTCGTCGACCGCGTCCCGGGCCTGGCGCTGCGCGCCATCGGCGTCCGCCAGCGCATGGCGGAGCTGCGCAACAGGCACCGCAGCTGGATCCGCGAGCACGGGGAGGACATGCCCGAGGTCCTGGAGTGGACCTGGCCCGGCTGATCAGGCCGACCGCAGCATCCCCCCGGCCGACGCACCGGCCCCGGCCCCGGTGACGGTCCCGGTGACGGCCCCCGCCCAGGAAACGGTTCCGGCCCCGGCGGCCTCCCCGCTCCCGGGGTCCTCCGGCGCCAGCCCCAGGGCCAGCACCAGGGCGTCGGCGGGGGTGGGCTCGAACGGCTGCACCAGCAGCCGCATCCCCGCCTGCTCCGGGGTCCGGTCAGCCTTGCGGTGGTTGTCCTCCGAGCACGCCGCCACCGTGTTCAGCCAGGTGTCCCGTCCGCCGCGGGACCGCGGCACCAGGTGGTCCACCGTGGTCGCCCTGCGCCCGCAGTACGCGCACCGGTGCCGGTCCCGCACCAGCACCCCCCGCCGCGACCACGGTGCCCGTTGTCGGAACGGCACCCTCACGTACCGGCAGAGCCTGATCACCCGCGGCGCCGGCAGTTCCACCTGCGCCGCGCGCACCCGCAGGCCGGGATGCGCCCGCTCCACGACCGCCTTCTCCTGCAGGACGAGGACGACCGCCCGCTTCAGCGACACCGACGACAGCGGCTCGAAGCTCGCATTCAGAACCAGCGCCTCACGCACCCCGATCACCTTCCGTGAACCCCCGCGCACAGCCGCGAAGTGGGTCCACCATGCCGATGGGGGCCCCGCCCGGACAACGGAATTTCACCCGTGCCGCGACGCGGGAGCGCCACGCCCCGGGAAACCCGGGGCCAACAGGAGGGGAAGGGCGTCCGGGGCCCCGCCGCACGGCGCGGCTCCAGCCGCACGGCGCGACCGCGGCCCCGGACGGGAGGCGCGGGAGCGGCCGGCCTCAGCCCTCGGCCGCGTACTCGCCGATCACATGGGCCCGGGCGAGCGTGTGGAAGCGCAGGTTGAAGCCCACCGCCGCGGGGGAGGCGTCCGCGTCCGGGCCCAGCTTCTCCGTGTCCACCGCGTACACCGTGAACACGTAGCGGTGCGCCGGGTCCCCGGCCGGCGGGGCCGCGCCGCCGAAGTCACGCGTCCCGTAGTCGTTGCGCACGTGCACGGCGCCCTCGGGCAGGTCCTCGAAGGGAGCCGTGCCCGCGCCGGCCGGCAGCTCCGTCACCGAGGCCGGGATGTCGAACAGCGACCAGTGCCAGAACCCGCTGCCGGTGGGCGCGTCGGGGTCGAAGCAGGTCACGGCGAAGCTCTTCGCCCCCGCCGGGAACCCCTCCCAGCGCAGGTGCGGGGAGGTGTTCCCCTTCGCGTACACCTGGGCGTCGCCCAGCGTCGCCCCCGGCGCCACGTCGTCGCTCACCACCGTGAACGACGGCACCTCGGGCAGGAAGTCGTGGGGAAGAGGAGCCCTCTTCGGCTGCGTCACGTCGGTACCTCCTGGTAGGGAAAGATCACCTTCCCCGACACCTTAGGGCCCGCACCCGCCGCGCCGCCGGTGCCCGGGCGCGTCACCGCCCCCGGGCGCCGGCCGCCGCCGCGGACCCGGCGGATCCGGCGGATCCGCGGGGGGTCAGAGCCAGTTGCGGCGCCCGCCGACCTCCGCCAGCCACTGGTTGAGGTAGGCCGCCCAGTCCGTCTCCCGGTACGAGGACAGGCTCACGGTGAAGGCCCGGTAGCTGTCGTTGCCCTCGCCGAACAGTCCCGGCTTCTTGTCCATCTCCAGCACGACGTCCATCTCGTGGGCGTCCGCCACGAAGCTCAGCTCCACCTGGTTCAGGCCCCGGTACTGCTGCGGCGCGTAGAACTCGATCTCCTGGTAGAACGGCAACCGCTGCCGGGTGCCCCGGATGTGACCGCGCTCCAGGTCCGCGTTCTTGAACCGGAAACCCAGCTGCCCGAACGCGTCCAGGATCGCCTGCTGGGCCGGCAGCGGGTGCACGTTCACCGGGTCCAGGTCGCCGGAGTCCACGGCGCGGGCGATCGCCAGCTCGGTGGTCACCCCCACGTTCATCCCGGTCAGGTGCTGCCCCATGAACGTCGTCACCGGGGTCTCCCACGGGATGTCCAGCCCGAACGGAACGGTGTGCACCGCCCCCGGCTGCACCTCGAACGTGCCGCCGAGCTGCTGCTTGTGGAACTGCACGTCCTGCTTGTACTCGCCGTCGTTGGACTCGACCTCGACGCGGGCCTGGAGCCCCACGGACACGCTCTCGATCTGCTGCGCGACCGAACCGCCCTGGATGCGGACCTCGCCCTGCACCACACCGCCCGGCACCACGTTCGGCTCGGTCAGGACGGTCTCCACGGACGCGCCCCCGGCACCAAAGGCTGCCATCAGCTTCTTGAAGCCCACGGTTGTTCCTCTCCACACAGGCGGATCTCTGAAGTCCCTATTCTCCTGATGCTTCAGAGCGCGGGACACACCCCCGCGGTTCCATCCTCCTGCCGACAAACCTCGGCGGGAGCGGGCGACCCCTCCCGAACCCGGACCGCCCTCTAGCCGCCCCCTGCGAGTGGGCCGGGCGCAAGCGGGAAGCATGACGGGCAGAGCGAGCACGAGCAGCCCCGTGCGGAAGAAGCGGGACCCGCAACCCACTTCGGGACGATCTACCCCGACCGTCCCGGCGGGCACCGACGGACAAGACGAACAAGACAAGCAAGACGGACAACAGGAAGACGTACCGGAACGTGGACATCGGCGACCTCATGCCCAGAGACTTCTTCGCCCGGCCGGCGCACCTGGTCGCCCCCGAACTCCTCGGCCGCGTCCTCCTGCGCCGAGAACCCGGGCAGACGATCGCCCTGCGCATCACCGAGGTCGAGGCGTACGAGGGCACCACGGACCCCGCCTCCCACGGCTACCGCGGCAAGACCCTGCGCAACGCCACGATGTTCGGCCCCGCCGGTCACCTCTACGTCTACTGGATCTACGGAATGCACCACGCGGCCAACCTCGTGTGCGGCCGGGCCGGCGAGTCCAACGGGGTCCTGGTACGGGCCGGGGAGATCGTCCGGGGACACGCCCACGCCGCCTCGCGCCGCCACACGGCGAAGAACCACCACGAGCTGGCCAAGGGACCCGGCAGGCTCACTCTCGCGCTCGGCATCGACCGCAGCCTGGACGGAACCGACGTCTGCGCCCCCGACTCCCCGGTCCAGGTCCACGAGGGCACCCCGGT
>NZ_CP046907.1:5032500-6075149 GCF_014083985.1 Streptomyces sp. SCUT-3
GAGCGCGGCAGTGAGACTGTGGGGGATAAGCTCCATGGTCGAGAGGGAAACAGCCCAGAGCATCGACTAAGGCCCCTAAGCGTACGCTAAGTGGGAAAGGATGTGGAGTCGCAGAGACAACCAGGAGGTTGGCTTAGAAGCAGCCACCCTTGAAAGAGTGCGTAATAGCTCACTGGTCAAGTGATTCCGCGCCGACAATGTAGCGGGGCTCAAGCGTACCGCCGAAGTCGTGTCATTGCAGTACGTACCCCCAACGGGGACTGTGATGGGTAGGGGAGCGTCGTGTGCCGGGTGAAGCAGCGCCGGAAGGCAGTTGTGGACGGTTCACGAGTGAGAATGCAGGCATGAGTAGCGATACAAGAGTGGGAAACTCTTGCGCCGATTGACTAAGGGTTCCTGGGTCAAGTTGATCTGCCCAGGGTAAGTCGGGACCTAAGGCGAGGCCGACAGGCGTAGTCGATGGACAACGGGTTGATATTCCCGTACCCGCTTCGAAGCGCCCACGCTGAACCCTCTGATGCTAAGGCCGTGAAGCCGCCGGTGGTCTTCGGACCGCTGGTTGGTGGAGCCGCCGGCCCGAGGGGGTAGTAGGTGAGCGATGGGGTGACGCAGGAAGGTAGTCCAGCCCGGGCGGTGGTTGTCCCGGGGTAAGGGTGTAGCCCGGAGGATAGGCAAATCCGTCCTCCATGCAGGGTGAGACCTGATGCCGAGCCGATTGTGGTGAAGTGGATGATCCTATGCTGTCGAGAAAAGCCTCTAGCGAGCAGCGAAGCGGCCCGTACCCTAAACCGACTCAGGTGGTCAGGTAGAGAATACCGAGGCGTTCGGGTGAACCGTGGTTAAGGAACTCGGCAAAATGCCCCCGTAACTTCGGGAGAAGGGGGGCCACGGCCGGTGACGGGCTTTGCGCCCTGAGCTGGTGGTGGCCGCAGAGACCAGCGAGAAGCGACTGTTTACTAAAAACACAGGTCCGTGCGAAGCCGTAAGGCGATGTATACGGACTGACGCCTGCCCGGTGCTGGAACGTTAAGGGGACCGGTTAGCTCGTCTTCGGACGGGCGAAGCTGAGAACTTAAGCGCCAGTAAACGGCGGTGGTAACTATAACCATCCTAAGGTAGCGAAATTCCTTGTCGGGTAAGTTCCGACCTGCACGAATGGCGTAACGACTTCTCGACTGTCTCAACCACGGGCCCGGTGAAATTGCACTACGAGTAAAGATGCTCGTTTCGCGCAGCAGGACGGAAAGACCCCGGGACCTTCACTACAGCTTGATATTGGTGTTCGGTTCGGCTTGTGTAGGATAGGTGGGAGCCGGTGAAGCATGCACGCCAGTGCGTGTGGAGGCGTCGTTGAAATACCACTCTGGTCGTGCTGGATGTCTAACCTGGGTCCGTGATCCGGATCAGGGACAGTGTCTGGTGGGTAGTTTAACTGGGGCGGTTGCCTCCTAAAGGGTAACGGAGGCGCCCAAAGGTTCCCTCAGCCTGGTTGGCAATCAGGTGTTGAGTGTAAGTGCACAAGGGAGCTTGACTGTGAGACCGACGGGTCGAGCAGGTACGAAAGTAGGGACTAGTGATCCGGCGGTGGCTTGTGGAAGCGCCGTCGCTCAACGGATAAAAGGTACCCCGGGGATAACAGGCTGATCTTCCCCAAGAGTCCATATCGACGGGATGGTTTGGCACCTCGATGTCGGCTCGTCGCATCCTGGGGCTGGAGTCGGTCCCAAGGGTTGGGCTGTTCGCCCATTAAAGCGGTACGCGAGCTGGGTTTAGAACGTCGTGAGACAGTTCGGTCCCTATCCGCTGTGCGCGTAGGAGTCTTGAGAAGGGCTGTCCCTAGTACGAGAGGACCGGGACGGACGAACCTCTGGTGTGCCAGTTGTCCTGCCAAGGGCATGGCTGGTTGGCTACGTTCGGGAGGGATAACCGCTGAAAGCATCTAAGCGGGAAGCCTGCTTCGAGATGAGGGCTCCCACCCCGTGAGGGGGTAAGGCTCCCAGTAGACGACTGGGTTGATAGGCCAGATGTGGAAGCCGGGCAACCGGTGGAGCTGACTGGTACTAATAGGCCGAGGACTTGTCCTCAGATGCTCGCGTTCACTATGTGGCTCCCGGGTTGCGAACAGTCGCACCGGTGAAGAACCACTTCTAAATTTAAGAGTGTGCTTGTTCACTTGGAACACCCGATGGTGTTTCGGTGGTTATAGCGTTAGGGAAACGCCCGGTCACATTCCGAACCCGGAAGCTAAGCCTTTCAGCGCCGATGGTACTGCAGGGGGGACCCTGTGGGAGAGTAGGACACCGCCGAACAATTTTTGAGAGGGCCCTCGGTCCCGGCACACAGTGCTGGGACCGAGGGCCTTTTTGTTTTGCCCCCGGAGCAAGGCACTCTGGTTAACAGGCAAGACAGCACTGAGTACTGCAGCAGGAACAACCGACAGGAGTCATGTCGATGTCCAACTCGTCCGAGGGCCGCTTCGAGCGGCGCTCCAGTGGCGGCTCGTACGGTTCGCGTGCCGGCGGGAGCAACGACCGACGTGACTTCCGTTCGGGAGGTCCGCGTCGGGAAGATGACCGTGGTGGGTTCCGCCGGGATGACCGTCCGAGCGGGCCACGCAGGGATGACGACCGTGGCGGGTTCCGTCGGGACGACCGTCCGAGCGGTCCGCGTCGGGACGACGACCGCGGTGGGTTCCGTCGCGATGACCGTCCGCGTCGGGACGACGAGCGTGGCGGGTTCCGCCGCGATGACCGTCCGAGCGGTCCGCGTCGGGACGACGAGCGTGGCGGGTTCCGTCGCGATGACCGTCCGAGTGGGCCGCGCAGGGACGACCGCGGTGGGTTCCGCCGCGATGACCGTCCGAGCGGTCCGCGTCGGGACGACGAGCGTGGCGGTTTCCGTCGCGATGACCGTCCGAGTGGTCCGCGCAGGGACGACCGCGGTGGGTTCCGCCGGGACGACCGTCCGAGCGGGCCGCGTCGGGACGACGAGCGTGGCGGGTTCCGTCGCGATGACCGTCCGAGTGGTCCGCGCAGGGACGACCGCGGTGGGTTCCGCCGGGACGACCGTCCGAGCGGGCCGCGTCGGGACGACGAGCGTGGCGGTTTCCGTCGCGATGACCGTCCGAGTGGTCCGCGCAGGGACGACCGCGGTGGGTTCCGCCGGGACGACCGTCCGAGCGGGCCGCGTCGGGACGACGAGCGTGGCGGTTTCCGTCGCGATGACCGTCCGAGTGGTCCGCGCAGGGACGACCGCGGTGGGTTCCGCCGGGACGACCGTCCGAGCGGGCCGCGTCGGGACGACGAGCGTGGTGGATTCCGTCGCGATGACCGTCCGAGTGATCCGCGTCGGGACGACGAGCGTGGCGGTTTCCGTCGCGATGACCGTCCGAGTGGTCCGCGCAGGGACGACCGCGGTGGGTTCCGCCGGGACGACCGTCCGAGTGATCCGCGTCGGGACGACGAGCGTGGCGGTTTCCGTCGCGATGACCGTCCGAGCGGGCCGCGTCGGGACGACGACCGTGGTGGATTCCGTCGGGACGACCGTCCGCGTCGGGACGACGAGCGTGGTGGGTTCCGTCGGGACGACCGTCCGCGTCGGGACGACGAGCGTGGTGGGTTCCGTCGGGACGACCGTCCGCGTCGGGACGACGAGCGTGGTGGGTTCCGCAGGGACGACCGTCCGAGCGGGCCGCGCAGGGATGACGAGCGTGGTGGGTTCCGTCGGGACGACCGTCCGCGCAGGGATGACGAGCGTGGTGGGTTCCGCGGGGACGACCGTCCGCGTCGGGATGACGAGCGTGGTGGGTTCCGCGGGGACGACCGTCCGCGTCGGGACGACGAGCGTGGTGGGTTCCGCAGGGACGACCGTCCGAGCGGGCCGCGCAGGGATGACGAGCGTGGTGGGTTCCGTCGGGACGACCGTCCGCGCAGGGATGACGAGCGCGGCGGGTTCCGCGGGGACGATCGTCCGCGTCGGGACGACGGTGTGCGAGGGCCGCGCAGGGACCCGCGTGAGAGTGGGCTGGAGCCGGTGCGCCGGCTCCCGATCCCGGAGGAGGTCACCGGTTACGAGCTGGACGCCGACGTGCGCCAGGAGCTGAAGAGCCTGCCGAAGACCTTGGCGGACGACGTGGCCCGCAACCTGGTGATGGTGGCCCAGCTCCTCGACGAGGAGCCGGAGAAGGCTTACGACTACGCCAAGATCGCGCTGAGGCTCGCTTCGCGTATTCCGTCCGTCCGGGAGGCCGTCGGTTTCGCTTCCTACGCCACGGAGCGGTACACCGAGGCGCTGGCGGAGTTCCGTGCCGCGCGTCGGATGACGGGTTCGGCCGAGCTGTGGCCGGTGATGGCCGACTGCGAGCGCGGCCTGGGACGTCCGGAGAAGACGCTGGCCATGGCCGGCGCTCCCGAGGTGCAGAAGCTGGACCGTGCCGGTCAGGTGGAGATGCGGCTGGTCGCGGCCGGTGCCCGCCGGGACATGGGGCAGGTGGACGCTGCAGTGGTGACCCTGCAGGGTCCGGAGCTGGCCTCGACCGCCGTTCACCCGTGGACCGCTCGGCTGCGCTACGCGTACGCCGACGCGCTGCTCGCGGTGGGGCGCGAGGACGAGGCCCGCGACTGGTTCGCGAAGGCCCTCGAGGCGGACACCACCGGCACGACGAACGCCTCCGACCGGCTCGCAGAGCTGGACGGTGTGGAGTTCATCGACGCGCTCGACCCGGAGGCGGAGACGGAGGAGGACGGGTCCGTGGACGGGGCCGAGGCCGCGGTGAGCGGGGCCGAGACTTCGGACTCGGACTCGGACTCGGGCTCGGAGGCCGGCGCCGGTCGTGAGGCGGAGGCCGGGGCCGACGACGCTGCCGCCGACGACGCCGGCACGGATGCGGTTCCTGCGGCTGCTGCGCAGGAGGACGACGCCGCGAAGTAGCGGGCGGGGTCGGAACGCCGGAGGGCCGGGCGCGGTTTTCGCGCCCGGCCCTCCGGCGTTTCCGTCGGCGGTGCGGTGTCAGTCCAGTTCGAGGCTTCGGATGACCAGGCCCGTCGCGGGCTTGGGGCCGAAGGACGTGGACTTGCGCGGCATCGTCGTGCCCTGGCGGGCGAGTTCGAGGACCACCTGCTCGGAGACAGGGTGGAGGAGGACTGCCGTTCCGCCGGCTTCCTCGGCCTTCGCCACGGCGGCCGCCGCGTCGTGGAGGTAGCCGACGTGGTCGGGCGAGTCCGGTACCTGCCACACGCGGTCGAGCAGCACGTTGTGCAGGACGGTGGCGTCCAGCCGGTGCCAGGCCGGGGGCTTGTCGGCGTGTGCGGCTCCTCCGGGGAGGGCGGTCGCGGCGGGGGAACCGGGGTCGCTCCCGTTGCCGGTGAGGAGCCGGAACCCCCCGTCGCCGGCGAGGAGGAAGGCGTTGCCCGTCGCCGCGGCCGCCCCGAGGGAGTCCAGCGCGGCGGGCAGCGGGCCGTCGACCTCGCGGACGCGGAATCCCGGGGAGGCGGCCAGGGCGGCGAGGGCCCGCTCGGGAGGGAGCCGGTACAGGACCCGGTGGATGGCGCGGACCCGGAGCGGGTAGCGCTCGGTGTCCACCAAGAGGACGAGCCCGCGGTCCCAGGGGCCGGGGCCGCCGTGCTCCTCCTGCAGCCGCAGGTAGGTGGCCCAGCGGTGGTGCCCGTCGGCGATGAGGGCGTGGAGCCGTGCCAGGTCCTCGCGCACGGCGGTGATCACGGCGGGATCGGTCAGGGCCCACAGGCGGTGCCGGATGCCGTCCTCGGTGGTGGTGCACAGCAGCGGCTCCTGCAGCACCGTCCGCTCGACGGTCTCCGCGGCCGCCTGCCCGCCCCGGTAGGCCAGGAGGAGCGGCTCGAGGTTGGCGGCCGTGGCGCGCATGAGGCCGGCGCGGTCGGCGACGGGGCCGGGCATGACGTCCTCGTGGGGGAGGACGATGCCCTCCTCCTTCGGGGTGAGCCGGAGGGCGCCGATGAGGCCGCGCTGCAGCATGCCCTCGGCGCGCTGCTCGTAGACGTACAGGGCGGGCTCGGGGTCGGCGGCCAGGACGCCCTCGCTCTGCCACCGGCGCAGGCGGGCGGCTGCCTGCTCGTGGCGGGCGGCCGGGTCTTCGCCCTGGGGCAGGATCAGGCGCACGACGTTGTGGGGGTCGGAGGTCTCGAGGTGGAGCTGTTCGTCGGGACGGACGACCACGTCGTAGGGAGGGGAGGTCACGGACGCGAGCCCGGAGACCCTCTCCGGCACGTAGCGCAGCCCCCGGAAGGGGGCCAGGGACAGTCCCTCGGGACGGGAGGGCGCGGGTGACTCTGTGCCGGGAGCGCTGCTCATCCTCCGAATGCTACGGGGCAGTGCGTGTGGGAGATGATCGGGGTGCGAGGACCCGACGAACAGGGAGTGGCAACCGATGACCCACAGGACCCGGCCCGCCGCCGCGGAGCGACCGCTGTGCGAGGCGTACGACACCGCCCTGTACGACCTGGACGGTGTCGTCTACGCGGGGCGGACGGCGATCCCGTACGCGGTGGAGTCGGTCTCGGAGGCGTCGGCGAGGGGGATGCGGGCCGCGTACGTGACCAACAACGCCTCGCGCACGCCGCAGGCGGTCGCCGAGCACCTGAACCGGCTGGGGCTGGACGCGGCGCCCGAGGACGTGATCAATTCCGCGCAGGCGGTGGCCCGGCTGGTGGCGGACGACGGGCGGGTGCCGGCCGGGTCCCGGGTGCTGGTGGTGGGCGGCGCCGGGCTGGTGCAGGCGCTGCGGGAGCGGGGCTTCGAGGTCGTGCGGTCGGCGGAGGACGGGCCGGCCGCGGTGGTGCAGGGCTACGACCCGACGGTGGGCTGGGAGCACCTGGCGGAGGCGACGTACGCGGTCGCCTCGGGCGTGCCGTGGTTCGCCTCGAACACCGACCTGACGATACCCACGGCCCGCGGCACCGCTCCGGGCAACGGGGCGCTCGTGGAAGTGGTGCGTATCGCGACGGGGGCGGACCCGCTGGTGGCGGGGAAGCCGCGTCCGCCGATGCACCGGGAGACGATCCTGCGCACCGGGGCCGAGCGGCCCTTGGTGGTGGGGGACCGGCTGGACACCGACATCGAGGGGGCGCACGTCGGGGGTGTCGACTCGCTGCTGGTCATGACCGGTGTGACGACGGCCGCGCAGCTGCTCGCGGCGCCGCCGGAGCACCGTCCGACCTACGTGGCGACGGACCTGCGCGGGATCCTGGAGCCCCAGCCCGCTGTGGAGGCGTCCGGGACCGGATTCCGCTGCGGCGGGTGGACGGCGGCCCCGGCGGGCGGCGGGGGCAACGGTGTCGGCCGGGTGCTGCTGGAGGGGGAGGGGGACCCGGCCGACGGGCTGCGGGCGCTGTGCGCGGTGGCGTGGTCGGCGGCCGGGGACGGCAGGGCGTCGTTGGACGCGGAGGAGGCTTTGGCGCGACTGGACCGGTGAAGGACCGGTCGTTGCCTTCGGCGGGGCGGCGTGCGGGCGGCTGCGGGGCCGGAGACGGAGCCGGACAGGGGCCTGTGGAGCCGCAGGGGACCGGCCGCAGGAGGTTCGGGCCGCGGGGGACCGGTCAGAGCAGGGAACGGAGCCGCAGCAGGTCTCTGAAGCCCGCCTCGACCTTGACGCGGCCGCTCGCCCACGCCTTCGCGAAGTGCAGTTCGCCGTCGACCAGCGCCAGCAGGTCGTCGCCCGCCAGGGCCAGATGGATCTGGGCCTTCTCCGTCAGCCTTTCGGAGGAGGCCGTCACGTTGCGGAGCCGCCCGTCGGCCAGATGGCCGGTGAAGACCACCGGTAGATCGGTGATCCGGCAGCTCAGCGACCGGTGCAGCGCGGCGGCCGCGGCTGCCTCGCCCCCGGCCTCCGCGAGGCTGTCCGCCAGGCGCTCCAGGGCGGCGCGGCACTCCTCGATGGTCGCCATGGTGGTGCTTCTCCAGTCCGGGACGCGGCGGGTACGTGGTGAACGATCCGGTGCGACCGACCGTACAGGAGAGGGGCGACGGGCACGGAGCGTCGTCCGTGCATCGTTGGGCGGTCGCCGAACGGGTAGCGTCTGGACCATCGGCGTCGATGGCGAGGCGAGGAGTGAGGGCATTGCGTGATGCACTGCGCACCTGTCTGCAGATTGCGGGCGGCCTGACCGAGGTGACCCGGCAGCGGGCGGCGTCCGCGGCCCGGGAACTGCTGGACCAGGCGGGGATCGACCTCGACGAGGTTCAGCGCAAGGTCGCCGACCGGATCCCGCCGGAGGTCCAGACGCTCGCGGACGAACTGGTCACGGCCGGGCGGACCAACCGCGACCTGCTGGTCGGGCTGATCCGCGAGGAAGTCGACAAGGCGATGCAGAGGGCCGGGCGCATCGGGGACGAACTGGTCCGTGTCGGTGTGCTGGTGGAGATGCTGGAGCGCCGTATCCGCAACCTGGAGGGCGGCGGGGAGCCCGGCCCGGCGGCGCCGGAGGCACCCGCCGGGGCAGGAGCCGGCGGCGGGACGGAGACCGTCCGGGCGGTCAAGGGGATCTCGCGCACCACCGGGGCCCGTGAGGCGGCCGCCCTCCGGCTTCCGGCCGAGGAGGCGACGAAGGGCACGCCGACATCGCCCCGTGAGGCGGCCGCCCACGACCCAGAGGCGAACGGGCGGACGCCCGCCGCAGCGGCCGTCGGTACGGCGAAGAAGACCCCTGCGGCGAAGACTCCGGCGGCGAAGGCTCCTGCGGCGAAGAAGACCCCCGCGAAGAAGGCTCCGGCGAAGAAGGTTTCGGCCAAGAAAGCCGGAGGCGGTGGGGGTGCGGTGAAACGGGCTGCCGCGGCCCGCGCCGCGACGGCCTCGGCCTCCGCGTCGACCACCGTCAGGAAGGCGGCGTCCCGGAACTCGCGTGCGGCAGGAGCGGAGGAGCCGGCCCCCGTCCAGGGGACCGATGCGGCGGAGACCGCCGGGCCGGCGGTGAAGAAGGCGGCGGGGAAGAGGACCGCCGCGAAGAAGACTGCTGCCGAGAAGGCCCCGGCGAAGAAGGCCCCGGCGAAGAAGGCCGCTGCCAAGAAGGTCGCGACGAAGAAGGCCGCTGCGAAGAAGGCCGTGGTCGTGAAGGGGACGGCGGAGGACAAGGCCGCGATCAAGAAGACGACCGCCCGCAGGACGGCCGCCCGGAGGACGTCGGCGGACCGGCCGGCCGAGGGGCCGGAGTCCGCGGGCGGAGGGGCCGGACGGGCGGACGCGGCGGAACGACCCGGGTCGGGTACCGATGCATGAGGATGCGGAGGTCACGGGGCCCCCAGGGGCCCCAGGGGCCCCAGGGGCCCCGGGGGCCCCTGGGGCCCCGAGGGTCACCGGGGGTGGGGACGAACGGGTCGGCGCGTCCCTCCCGTCCGCCAAGGGGGCCGCTTCGGCGGGCCCGCTCGGGGTCGGGACGGAGCGCACCGGGGAGGCCGACGTCGACCGGGTCGTCGCCCGGTTGGCCGAGGTGGACCACCTGCCTACGGAGGAGCACCCTGCCGTGTACGAGGATGTACACCGGGGACTGAGCGACGTGCTCGCCGCTCTGGACTCCCGGCCGGGACCACCCGCCCCCGCACCGGAACCGGTGCACGACGACAGGAGCTGAACCGCACGTGGCAGTGGCACGACGTCGCCTCGACGCCGAGTTGGTGCGTCGTGGTCTCGCGCGCTCACGGGAGCACGCGAGCCAGTTGATCGACGCAGGGCGGGTGACCGTGGGCGGCACCACCGCGGCCAAGGCCGCCACACAGGTGGAGACCAGTGCCGCCCTGGTCGTGGCGGAGGACGACAACGATCCCGACTACGTCTCGCGCGGCGGCCACAAGCTGGCCGGGGCTCTGGCGGCCTTCGTCCCCCGGGGGCTGGTCGTCGAGGGCCGGCGCTGTCTGGACGCGGGGGCGTCCACCGGCGGCTTCACCGACGTGCTGCTGCGCAACGGCGCGGCGCACGTGGTCGCCGTCGACGTCGGCTACGGCCAGCTCGCCTGGTCGTTGCAGAGCGACGACAGGGTCACCGTCAAGGACCGCACCAACGTGCGGGAGCTGACCCTGGAGCAGATCGGCGGCGAGCCGGTCGACCTGGTCGTCGGCGACCTGTCGTTCATCCCGCTGGGGCTGGTCCTGCCAGCCCTGGTGCGCTGCGCGGCGGACGGCGCGGACCTGGTGCTGATGGTCAAGCCGCAGTTCGAGGTGGGCAGGGAGAGGCTCGGCAGCGGGGGTGTGGTGCGCAGTGCGCAGTTGCGGGCCGAGGCGGTGCGCCACGTGGCCGAGCAGGCCGCGGGGCTCGGGCTGGGCGTGCTGGGTGTGACGGCCAGTCCGCTGCCGGGGCCGTCCGGCAACGTCGAGTACTTCCTGTGGTTGCGTGCCGGTGCACCCGCGCTGGACCCGTCGGATGTGGACCGTGCTGTTGCGGAGGGGCCCCGTTGAACGACGTCACCGTCACCGATCGCACCGTCTTCCTGCTGGCGCACACCGGCCGGCCCGCCGCCGTGCGCAGCGCCGAACTCGTCGTGCAGGGGCTCCTCGGTGCGGGGATAGGGGTGCGGGCGCTGGCCGAGGAGGCCGCCGACCTGCCCCTGCCGCCCGCGGTCGGCCTGGTCGGGGCCGCGGGGCCGGAGGCGGTCGAGGGCTGCGAGCTGCTGATAGTGCTGGGCGGCGACGGCACGCTGCTGCGCGGGGCCGAGATCTCCCGCGCCTCCGGGGTGCCGATGCTGGGGGTCAACCTGGGCAGGGTCGGCTTCCTGGCCGAGGCGGAGCGGGACGACCTGGACAAGGTCGTCGACCGGGTGGTCACCCGCTCCTACGAGGTCGAGGAGCGGATGACCCTGGACGTGCTGGTCCGCACGGACGGGCAGGTGGTGCACACCGACTGGGCGCTCAACGAGGCGTCGGTGGAGAAGGCGTCCCGCGAGCGCATGATCGAGGTCGTCACCGAGGTCGACGGCCGCCCGGTGTCGGGGTTCGGCTGCGACGGGGTGGTGTGCGCGACCCCGACCGGGTCGACGGCGTACGCGTTCTCGGCGGGCGGGCCGGTGGTGTGGCCGGAGGTCGAGGCGCTGCTGATGGTGCCGATCAGCGCGCACGCGCTCTTCGCCAAGCCGCTGGTGACGTCGCCCGCCTCGGTGCTGGCGGTCGAGGTGCAGCCCCGGACGTCGCACGGGGTGCTGTGGTGCGACGGGCGCCGCACCTACGAGCTGCCGGCCGGATCGCGCGTGGAGGTGCGGCGCGGGGCGGTCCCGGTGCGCCTGGCGAGGCTGCACCACGCCTCCTTCACCGACCGCCTGGTGGCGAAGTTCGCCCTGCCGGTGGCGGGCTGGCGCGGCGCCCCGCACTAGCCCGCCCCTCCCGGCGCCCGGGCCGGGCGGGACGGACCGGTCCCGGCGGGGCCCGGGCGCCGGGAGGGGCCGGGCGCAGGCGGCTGCGCACTGCGGTTCCGGCACCGGTTCCGGTACCGGTTCGGCGCCGGTTGTTCACCCGCGCCGGGGGTGGCCCTTGGCGTCCGCGGCCCGGAACCTCGTAAGGTCGTGTCCGTGCTGGAGGAGATGCGGATACGGTCGTTGGGTGTCATCGACGACGCCGTGGTCGAGCTGTCGCCCGGGTTCACCGCCGTCACCGGCGAGACCGGGGCGGGCAAGACCATGGTCGTCACGAGCCTCGGGCTGCTGCTCGGGGGGAGGGCCGATGCCGCGCTGGTGCGCACCGGGGCCAGGGCGGCGGTGGTCGAGGGCCGGATCACGGTCGGCGCGGACTCGGCCGCGGCCCGCCGCGCCGAGGAGGCGGGGGCCGAGCTGGACGACGGCGCGCTGCTGATCAGCCGGACGATCTCCGCCGAGGGGCGCTCGCGGGCCCACCTGGGCGGCCGCTCGGTGCCGGTGGGGCTGCTCGGGGAGCTCGCCGACGACCTGGTGGCCGTGCACGGCCAGACCGACCAGCAGGGACTGCTGCGCCCGGCGCGCCAGCGCCAGGCGCTGGACCGCTACGCGGGCGAGGCGGTCGCCGGGCCGCTGAAGCGCTACACCGCCGTCTACCGGCGGCTGCGCGAGGTCGCCTCCGCGCTGGAGGAGCTGACGACGCTGGCCCGCGACCGGGCCCAGGAGGCGGACCTGCTGCGGTTCGGCCTGGAGGAGGTCGCCGCCGCCGAGCCGCGTCCGGGCGAGGACGCGGAGCTGGCCGCCGAGGCCGAGCGGCTCGGACACGCCGAGGCCCTGGCCTCCGCGGCGACCACCGCGCACGCCGCCCTGCTGGGCAACCCGGAGGACCTTGAGGGCGTCGACGCCAACGCCCTGGTTGCCGGTGCCCGCCGGGCGCTGGACGCGGTGCGCGGGCACGACGCGTCGCTGGCCGCGCTGGCCGACCGGCTCGGCGAGGTCGGCTACCTGCTCGCCGACGTCGCCGGGGAGCTGGCCGGCTACGCGGACGACCTGGACGCGGACCCGCTGCGCCTGGCCGCCATCGAGGAGCGCCGCTCGGTCCTGGCCCACCTGACCCGCAAGTACGGGCAGAGCATCGACGACGTCCTGGCCTGGGCCGAGACCGGGGCGCAGCGGCTGGCCGAGCTGGAGGGCGACGACGAGCGGATCGGGGAGCTGGCCGCCGAGCGGGACGCGCTGCGCGCGGAGCTGACCGGGCTGGCGCAGGAGCTGGGCGACGCGCGGGCCGCGGCGGCGGAGCGGTTCGCAGCCGCGGTCACCGCGGAGCTCGCCGAGCTGGCCATGCCGCACGCCCGGGTGAGCGTCGCGATCCGGCGGCACGACGACCCCGACGGGCTGGAGGTCGACGGCCGCACCGTCGCCTTCGGGCCGGCCGGTGTGGACGAGGTCGAGCTGCAGCTGGCCCCGCACCCGGGTGCCCCGCCCCGTCCCGTCGCCAAGGGCGCCTCCGGCGGTGAGCTCTCGCGCGTGATGCTGGCCGTCGAGGTGGTCTTCGCCGGCTCCGCCCCGGTGCCGACCTACCTGTTCGACGAGGTGGACGCCGGCGTCGGGGGCAAGGCGGCGGTGGAGGTCGGGCGGCGCCTGGCCCGGCTGGCCCGCTCGGCGCAGGTCGTGGTCGTCACCCATCTGCCGCAGGTGGCCGCGTTCGCCGACCGGCACCTGGTGGTGGAGAAGACCAGCGACGGGTCCGTCACCCGCAGCGGCGTCAAGACGCTGGGGGACGAGGAGCGGGTGCGCGAACTGTCCCGCATGCTGGCCGGCCTGGAGGACTCGGAGCTGGGCCGCGCCCACGCCGAGGAACTGCTGGAGGCGGCCCGCTCGTTGTGAACCGGCACAGGCACCCGGCGCGGCCCGGCCGCGCCGGGTGCCGCCCGGCCCGGCGCCCGGCGCCCGGGGGAGCCTCCCCACCGGCCCCGCGGACGGGTCCTGCCCTGCGGGGCGGGTCCGTCCGCGTTCCGTCCCACCGACGGGTCCGGAGACGGATCCACGACCGAAGGAGTCCGGCCGCCGTGAACGGCACACCGGTCCCCCCGAGCGGGCGGCCCCACGGCCCCGCCCGCGGTTTCCCGAACCGCGGGCTGCACTCCGTCCACGTGATCGGCGGGGGAGTCGGCGCGGGCGCCCACGTCCTGGTGCTGGCCAGGGGGCTGGCGGCGCGCGGGGTCGGGGTGACGGTCTGCGGGCCCTCCGGGGCGGATTCCGGGTTCGGCTTCACCGCCGCGGGCGCGCGGTTCGCTCCGGTGGAGATCGGCCGCCGGGCCTCGGCGCGCGGTGACGCCGCGGCCGTCGCCGCGCTGCGGGCGGTGTGCGCCGGCGCGGACGTGGTGCACGCGCACGGCGTGCGGGCCGGGCTGCTGGCCTCCGTCGCGGTCGGCGCGGCCCCGCTGGCGCCGCGCCGACGCGTCCCGCTGGTCGTCACCTGGCACGCCGCCGCCCGGGCCGAGGGGCCCCGTGCGCGGCTGGTGGAGCTGCTGGAGCGGCGCGTGGTGCGCGCGGCGGACCTGGTGCTGGGCGCCTCCAGCGCGGTCGTGGACCGGGCGCGGGCGCTCGGCGCCCGGGACGCCCGGCTGGCGTCGGTGGTGCTGACCGGGCTGTCCGGGCTGTCCAGGTCGTGCGGGCCTTCCGGGTCGTGCGGGGCCGCGGAGCCGCCGGAGGGGGTGGAGGAGACGGAGCGCCGCCGGCGGAAGGTGCGCGAGGAGCTCGGTGCGGGTGACGGCCCGCTGCTGCTGTCGGTGGGCCGCCTGGGTGCGCACAGGGGATTCGACGGGCTGCTCGACGCGTGCCGGGCCTGGCAGGACCTGCGGCCGCAGCCGCTGCTGGTGATCGCGGGGGAGGGCGGCCGGCGGGCGGCCCTGCAGGGCCGCGTCGAGCGGGAGCGGCTGCCGGTGCGGCTGCTCGGCCTGCGCGACGACTTCACGCACCTGCTGGCGGCCGCCGACCTGATGGTGCTGCCGGGGCGGTGGGAGGCGCGCACCCTGGTCGTGCGCGAGGCGGTCCGAGCCGGGGTGCCGGTGGTGGCCGCGGGCGCGGGCGGGCTGCCCGAGGTGCTGCGGGAGGCGGTCGCCGTCGTGCCGCAGGGAAACCCGGCGGCGCTCGGCCGGGCGGTGGCCGCGCTGCTGGAGGACCCGGCCCGCCGGGCCGGGATCGCCCGGTCGGCGCAGGCGCTGGCGGACGCCTGGCCCACCGAGGACGACGCCGTCGCGCAGGTCCTGAGCAGCTACGACGAGCTGCTCCAGCGCTCCGCCGTCCGCCGCTGACGGTTCCCCGGGCCGGGGCCGGGGCCCGGAGGCGGTCCGGCCCGGGGCCGGCCGGTCAGACCCAGCCGCGCTTGGCGGCCTGCCAGACGAGCTGGAGGCGGGTCTCCACGCCGGCCAGCGCGATCAGGTCGCGCAGCCGCCGCTGCACCGTGCGGACGCTGGAGCCCAGCTGGGTGGCGACGGCCTGGTCGGTCAGCCCCGAGACGACCAGGGACAGCAGGAAGCGGTCCTCGGCCGACGGCCTGCCCCCGTCCGCCGCCGGGTCCGGGCCGTCCAGGGACAGGGGGACCGCGGTCGCCCAGATGCGTTCGAAGAGGGCGAGGAGCGCGTCCAGCAGTGCGCCGGCGCGCACCACCACGGCGACCGGCTCCCCGGTGGCCCGGCCGTCCTCGCTCAGCAGCGGCAGCAGCGCGTGCTCGCGGTCGGCCACGATCATCTTCAGCGGCAGCGGGGTGGGCGAGACGCGGGCCTCCTCGCCGGCGGCGAGGAACTCCCGCAGCATCAGGCCGGGGCCGTCCGCCTCCACCACGTCCCGGTCGTAGAGGACGCGGAAGCGCACCCCGGCCTTGAGCGAGGCGAACTCCGCGGCGTTCTCCTCGGCGGGCACGGCCACGGTGGGCTGCTTGACGAAGCCGGCCACTTCCTGCCGGGCGCCGCGCTGGAGCCAGTCGACCCGCTGGGCGACGGCGTCCGCGCCGCGCAGGACCTCCAGCAGGTCGCCGGAGCCGCGCAGCGCGCTCGCCGCCCGGTACGCCTCGGCCAGCCGGGCGACCGCGGCCCGGTCGTCCAGCAGCCGCTCCTGGCGGCGGCGCAGCAGGGGGGCGAAGGCCACGTCGGGTGCGACCGCGTGGTAGCGGCAGGGGGCGTCGCCGGTGCGCACCGCCATGCCCAGAGCGGTCAGTTCTTCCAGGGCCCGGCCGGTCCGGCCGGGGCCGGGGACGCCCGGGTGCGCGGCGAGCTCGTGCGCCGCGGCGCTGGGGACGGACACCAGCGCCGCGTAGACGGCGGCGGCCTCCTCGCTCAGCCCGCAGTCCGCCGGCAGCCCGGGCTCGCCGGCGGGTGCGTCCCCGAGGCCGCGGGCGGCAGGGCCGGGGAGGGGGTGTGCGGACGGCCCGGACGGCGAATGCCGTCCGGGCGGGGTGTCGGAGCTGGGCATGCCCTCGACCCTAACCGGCCGCACGGTGCCGCCGTCCCGGCCGGGGCCGCGCTATCCCCCGTAGGCGCCGCAGGCGGTCAGCCGCAGCGCGGTGTCGATCAGGGGCACGTGGCTGAAGGCCTGCGGGAAGTTGCCCACCTGCCGTCGGCCGACCGGGTCCCACTCCTCCGCGAGCAGGCCCAGGTCGTTGCGCAGGCTCAGCAGCTTCTCGAACAGCCGGCGGGCCTCGTCGACCCGGCCGATCATCGCCAGGTCGTCGGCGAGCCAGAAGGAGCAGGCGAGGAAGGCGCCCTCGTCGCCGGGCAGGCCGTCCAGGCCGGTGTGCTCGCCGTCGGTGGGGTAGCGCAGCACGAAGCCGCCCTCGACGGTCAGCTCGCGCTGGATGGCCTCGATGGTGCCGATGACCCGCTTGTCGTCCGGCGGGAGGAAGCCGACCTGCGGGATGAGCAGCAGGGAGGCGTCCAGCTCCTTCGAGCCGTAGGACTGGGTGAAGGTGTTGCGCTCGGGGTCGTAGCCCTTCTCGCACACGTCGGCGTGGATCTCGTCGCGCATCTCGCGCCACTTCTCCAGCGGCCCGTCGACGTCGCCGGACTCGATGAGCTTGACGGTGCGGTCGACCGCGACCCAGGCCATGACCTTGGAGTGCACGAAGTGGCGGCGCGGGCCGCGCACCTCCCAGATGCCCTCGTCCGGCTCGCGCCAGTGGTCCTCGAGGTAGCGGATGAGCCGCACCTGCAGGTCGCTGGCGTAGTCGTTGCGGGTCAGGCCGGTCATGTGGCCGAGGTGGAGGGCCTCGACGACCTCGCCGTAGACGTCGAGCTGGAGCTGGTTGGCGGCGCCGTTGCCCACCCGCACCGGCTTGGAGCCCTCGTACCCGGGCAGCCAGGCCAGTTCGGTCTCGCCCAGTTCCCGCTCGCCGGCGATGCCGTACATGATCTGCAGGTTCTCCGGGTCGCCGGCGACCGCGCGCAGCAGCCACTCGCGCCAGGAGCGCGCCTCGTCGCGGTAGCCGGTGCGCAGCAGGGACGACAGGGTGATGGCGGCGTCCCGCAGCCAGGTGAAGCGGTAGTCCCAGTTGCGGACCCCGCCGATGTCCTCGGGCAGGGAGGTGGTGGGCGCGGCGACGATGCCGCCGGTGGGGCCGTAGGTGAGGGCCTTGAGGGTGATCAGGGAGCGGATCACCGCGTCGCGGTAGGGGCCCTGGTAGGTGCACTCGTCGACCCAGGTGCGCCAGAACGTCTCGGTGGCCTCGAGGGAGGACTCGGGCTCGGGCAGCGCGGGCTGGTCGTGGTGGGAGGGCTGCCAGCTGATGGTGAAGGCCACCCGCTCCCCGGGGGAGACGGAGAAGTCGGCATAGGTGGTCAGGTGCTCGCCGTAGGTCTCGGCGTCGGTGTCGAACCACACCGAGTCGGGGCCGGCGACGGCCGCGGTGCGCTCCTGCTTGGCGTCCGGGTGGGCGACGCGGTGCACCCACGGCACGACCCAGCCGTAGGAGAAGCGCATGCGCAGCGCCGAGCGCATCGGCACGGTGCCGCTGACGCCCTCCACGATGCGGATGAGCTGGGGGGCGCCGTCCCGGGGCGGCATGAAGTCGATCACCCGGACCGTTCCGTCGGGGGTGTCGTACTCGGACTCCAGGACCAGGCTGTCACCGCGGTAGCGGCGCCGCGTGGCCGACGGCGGCTGCCCGCCGTCGGCGAACGCGGGCCCCAGCCGCCAGAAGCCGTGTTCCTCGGTGCCGAGGAGCCCGGCGAAGACGGCGGGCGAGTCGAAGCGGGGCAGGCACAGCCAATCCACCGTGCCGTCGCGGCAGACCAGGGCAGCGGTCTGCATGTCGCCGATGAGTGCGTAGTCCTCGATGCGCCCGGCCACGTGCATCTCCAGTCGAACAGGTCGGGGGTGTCACCCTTGGGAGGGCGTTGCGATCTTTCTTCAGATGATCGTCGAGCCTGTGGCTTCCGGTGCCCCATTCCCCCCGGGGTCCCGCCGCTTCTCGTACGCGGTCGGGGCGGTCCCAAGGCAGCGGGAGCGGGCTGGGTTGGTGCCGTGCCGGCCGGCTCGCAGCGATGCGTCCGAGCAGAATACGACGCCCGGGGGCCCTCCGTACCAATCATGCCGGTGGCAGTTGCCTGCCGTTCGTGCGGAAACGGGCCGCCCGGGTACCAGCCTGTACATATCCTCTCAGGTCCGGGGGTCGACGGGCACGTCATGGCCGCGGCGCTGATACCCTGGTAGCCCGTGGACCGGTGGGAGAACCACTGAACCGCAGCGACGCCGCCCCGAAGAAGCAGGGGCCGTACGCCCCTCACCTCGCGACCACGGGAGCCCCCTCTTGGCACTGCCGCTTGCTGGTAGGAACCAGACGACCAAGCACCTCTTCGTCACCGGGGGTGTCGCCTCCTCGCTCGGCAAGGGCCTCACCGCCTCCAGCCTGGGTGCGCTGCTCAAGGCACGGGGACTGCGGGTCACGATGCAGAAGCTCGACCCCTACCTCAACGTCGACCCCGGCACGATGAACCCCTTCCAGCATGGCGAGGTGTTCGTCACCGACGACGGCGCCGAGACCGACCTGGACATCGGCCACTACGAGCGCTTCCTCGACGTGAACCTGGACGGCTCGGCCAACGTCACCACCGGCCAGGTCTACTCCTCGGTGATCGCCAAGGAGCGCCGCGGCGAGTACCTGGGCGACACCGTCCAGGTCATCCCGCACATCACCAACGAGATCAAGTCCCGGATCCGCCGCATGGCCACCGAGGACGTCGACGTCGTCATCACCGAGGTCGGCGGCACCGTCGGCGACATCGAGTCGCTGCCGTTCCTGGAGGCGGTCCGCCAGGTCCGCCACGAGGTCGGCCGGGACAACGTCTTCTTCGTGCACGTCTCGCTGCTGCCCTACATCGGCCCCTCGGGCGAGCTGAAGACCAAGCCGACCCAGCACTCGGTGGCGGCCCTGCGCAGCATCGGCATCCAGCCGGACGCCATCGTGCTGCGCGCCGACCGCGACGTCCCGCAGTCCATCAAGCGCAAGATCTCGCTGATGTGCGACGTCGACGAGGACGCGGTCATCGCCTGCAAGGACGCCCCCTCGATCTACGACATCCCCAAGGTCGTGCACGCCGAGGGCCTGGACGCCTACGTGGTGCGCCGCCTCGACCTGCCCTTCCGGGACGTGGACTGGACCCAGTGGGACGACCTGCTGCGCCGCGTCCACCAGCCCGAGCACAAGGTGAAGGTGGCGCTGGTCGGCAAGTACATCGACCTGCCCGACGCCTACCTGTCGGTGACCGAGGCGCTGCGCGCCGGCGGCTTCGCCAACAACGCCAAGGTGCAGATCAAGTGGATCACCTCGGACGAGTGCCGCACTCCGGCCGGCGCCGCCCAGCACCTCGGCGACGTCGACGCGATCTGCATCCCCGGCGGCTTCGGCGAGCGCGGCGTGGACGGCAAGGTCGCGGCGATCACCTACGCCCGGGAGAACGGGATCCCGCTGCTGGGCCTGTGCCTGGGCCTGCAGTGCATCGTCATCGAGGCGGCCCGCTCGCTGGCCGGCGTCAAGGACGCGAACTCCACCGAGTTCGACCCGGCCACCGCCCACCCGGTGATCTCCACCATGGCCGAGCAGCTCGACATCGTCGCCGGCGAGGGCGACCTGGGCGGCACCATGCGGCTGGGGCTGTACCCGGCCAAGCTCGCCGAGGGCTCGATCGTGCGCGAGGTCTACGGCGGCGAGCCGTACGTCGAGGAGCGCCACCGCCACCGCTACGAGGTGAACAACTCCTACCGGGCGGAGCTGGAGAAGAAGGCCGGGCTGCGGTTCTCCGGCACCTCCCCGGACGGCAGGCTCGTCGAGTACGTGGAGTACCCGCGCGAGGTGCACCCCTACCTCGTGGGCACCCAGGCGCACCCCGAGCTGAAGTCCCGCCCGACCCGCCCGCACCCGCTGTTCGCCGGGCTGGTGGCGGCCGCCGTGCTGCGCCAGCAGGGCGGCCGGCAGGACACCGGGGACTGACCCCCGCCGCGCAGGGCCGGGACGCCCCCGTCCGGGGGCGTCCCGGCCCTGCGCGCCCACGCCCGTCCCGCGGCCCGGCCGCGGCCCCGCACTGTCTTCACCTGGAGGATCCGACCGACATGGGCGAGTACACCGGACCCCTGCGCGACATCGCCGAGGAATGGCCGGTCACCGGCACCACGACGCAGTTCGCCGGCAGGAAGACGGGGGTGCGCACCGACGAGGTGACCATGCCCGACGGCAGCGTCGTCAGCCGCGACTACCAGACCCATCCCGGGTCGGTCGCCGTGGTGGCGCTCGACGAGCAGGGGCGGGTCGTCGTCCTGCGGCAGTACCGGCACCCGGTGCGGCACAAGCTGTGGGAGGTCCCGGCCGGGCTGCTGGACGTCGTCGGGGAGCACCCGCTGGGCGCCGCGCAGCGCGAGCTGTACGAGGAGGCCCACGTCGAGGCGGGGGACTGGCGCGTGCTGGCCGACGTCTACACCAGCCCCGGCGGCACCGACGAGGCGCTGCGCATCTTCCTCGCGCGGGAGCTGTCGGACGTGGAGGGCGAGCGCTTCGAGGTCTCCGAGGAGGAGGCCGACATGGAGCTCGCCCGCGTGCCGCTGGAGGAGCTGGTGCGCGGCGTGCTCGCCGGCGACCTGCACAACACCTGCCTGGCGGTCGGCGTGCTGGCCCTGCAGGCGGTCCTCAACGGGGACGGGGTGGAGGCGCTCCGTCCGGCCGACGCACCCTGGCCGGCGCGCCCCTTCACGCCCTGAGGCGTGACCCTTCACGCCCTGGGGCGGTGCCCCTCACGCCCTGGGGCGGTGGCCCCTTCACGCCCTCCGCGCACCGGTGCGGGGGGTGCTCCCGTTCCCGGGCGCGTCCCGCCGGGCCGCGGAACCGCGCCGGACGGGGCCCGTTCCGTGGCCCGGGCGGGTAGCGCCCGTGGTGAGTCCCGCGAACGGTGAGCCGGCGTCAACTACGCTCGTCCCCGTTCCCGCCGGCAACAGCGGCGGGCCCGTGTGCGTGGTGGTCGGGAGTGTGGCTCGTGGCGGAGCAGGCGCTGGAGAGGGACGGGCTGTCGGCGGCCGGGGCCGGCACCGGGGCGGGGGCCGCGGCACCCGCCGTCCCGCGCGACCTCCCCCCGTCGGACCCGTGCTTCCTGGGCCGGGCCGTGGAGACCAGGGAGCTCCTCGCCGAGATCGACCGCCCCGGGCTGGGGGCGTCCCGCGGCCGTCCGCAGGAGGGCTGCCGCGTCCTCCTCGTGGCCGGCCGGGCGGGTTCGGGGCGCACGGCCCTGGCGGTGCACCTCGCCCGCCTGGTCGCCGACCGCTACCCGGACGGGCAGCTCTTCGCCCGGCTGACCCGGCCCGGCGGCGCCCCCGTGTCCGCGGCCCAGGCCGCCCGGTCCTTCCTGGAGCGGCTGGGCCGGCCCGACGACGCCCGCGGGCGGGAGCCGGCCGCGGCGCTGCGGCGGGCGCTCGCGGGACGGCGGGTGCTGATCGTCCTCGACGACGTGGACGGCGCCGCGCAGATCCGGCCGCTGCTGCCGGACGCCCCCGGCAGCCTGGTGGTCGCCACCTCCGCGGGGCCGCTCACCGGGATCCCCGACGTGCGCCCCTGCGCCCTGGGCGGGCTCGACACCGCCTCCGCCGTCGAGCTGCTCACCCGGACCGCGGGCTCCACCCGCGTCACGTGCGACCCCTGCGCGGCCGAGAGCCTGGTCGCCGAGTGCGCGGGGCACCCCGCCGCGCTGCGCCTGGCGGGGGCGTGGCTGGCGGCCCGGCCGCGGATGTCGGTGACCGACGCGCTGCAGCGCCTGCGGGACGTCCCCGACACGCCCTTCCCCCCGCCGCCGCCGGGGAGGGCGCTGCCGCCGGAGCAGGAGGGGTGCCCCGGGGAGGAGGCGGCCGGCCCGGACGGGGGAGGGGCCCCGCCGGTGCCCGCGGCGGCCCCGGTGCCGCCGTCGCCGCTGCTGAGGGCGTTCCGGCTGGTGTACGAGTCGTTCGCCCCCGGCGCGGCGCGGATGCTGCGCCTGCTGGTCCTCGCGCCGGAGGGCGTGGTCGACGAGCACGTCGCCTCCGCGCTGGGAGGGTGTTCGGTCGCCGCTGCGCGGTCGACCCTGGACGAACTGGTCCGGGCCGGCGTCCTGGTGGCCGAGGGGGACGCGCTGCGCGTCCCCGCCTGCCTGGTCCCGGCCCTGCGGGCCCTGACCGAGGCACTCGACCGGCCGGCCGAGGTGGAGCTGGCCCGGGCCCGGATGCTGGAGCGCACCGTGCGGCTCCTGCACGCCTGCCGGCTGGCGCTGACGCCCCCGGACGCCGCGGTGCGCGCCCGGATCGAGGCGCTGCCGCGTGCCATGAGGTTCCGTTCGCGCGCCGCGGCGGCGGACTGGCTGGACGGCCGGCTGCCGTCCCTGCTGGCGGCGGCGGACGCCGCGGCCGCCGACGGCGGGTTCGACACGCTCGCCCAGCGCCTGGTGGCGGGGCTGGTGCGGGCGCTCACCCACACCGACGGCGACCGGTCGCCCGAGCTGTACCGGCTGCACGGCCTGGTGCTGGAGGTGGCCACCCGCCGCGGCCTGCACCGTGAACGCGCCGCCGCGCTGATCAACCTGGCCGACCTGGACGTCAGGGCGGGCCGGCCGGAGGAGGCCCTGGGCCGTTACCGCGAGGCCGTCACCGCCGCCCGGGCGGACGGCGACGGGGCCGCCGCGGCCCGCGCGCTCGAGGCCATCGGCAGCACCTACCGGCTGCTGGACGACCCGGACCGGGCCGCCGACTGGTACGGCCGCGCCCTCGCCCTGCGCCAGTTCCGGGGAGAGCAGGCCGACCAGGCCAGGCTCCACGGCCACCTGGGGGCGATGGGGGCGCGGAGCGGCCGGTGGGCGGAGAGCCTGCGGGAGTGGAGGGCCTGTGCCGCGCTCCACCGCAGGCTGGGGAACCTCTCCTCCCACGCCCGGGCGCTGGGGGAGGCGGCCGGGGTGCTGGAGAGCGCGGGGGAGGCCGAGGAGGGGCTGCGGGTCTGCCGCGAGGCGCTGCAGCGCGCCCGCACGGCGGGCGACACGCGGTTGGAGGCCGCGCTCCAGCTGCGGATGGGCGACACCCTGGAGAGGCTGGGGGATGCGGCCGGGGCGCGGCTGCACAGGGCCGAGGCGGCTCGCCTGCTGGAGGACGGGAACCGGTAACAGAGCCGACCCGGAGGAGTACAGCCTGCGAAACATCCAGTTCCCTCCGCGAAATTATTCAGTTTGTAAGGCTGGACAGCGGGATCCCCTTCATTAGACTTGGCCACATCGCGACTGTTGCGACTTGTTCCGGCATGTCCGGACTCTCCCGAATCCCCTCATTCAAGGACCGTGATCCACGTGAAGGTCGGCATCCCCCGCGAGGTCAAGAACAACGAGTTCCGCGTGGCCATCACGCCCGCCGGCGTGCACGAGCTCGCCCGGGGCGGCCACCAGGTGTTCGTGGAGCACGACGCGGGCGTCGGCTCCTCGATCACCGACGACGAGTACGTCGCGGCGGGGGCCCGCATACTCGGCACGGCCGACGAGGTCTGGGCCGAGGCCGACCTGCTGCTGAAGGTCAAGGAGCCGATCGCGGAGGAGTACCACCGCCTGCGCAAGGACCAGACGCTCTTCACCTACCTGCACCTGGCCGCCTCCCGCGAGTGCACCGACGCCCTGCTGGCCTCCGGCACCACGGCGATCGCCTACGAGACGGTCGAGACGGCCAACCGCCGCCTGCCCCTGCTCGCCCCGATGTCCGAGGTCGCGGGCCGGCTGGCCCCGCAGGTCGGCGCCTACAGCCTGATGCGCTTCGCCGGCGGCCGCGGCGTGCTGCCCGGCGGCGTCCCCGGCGTGGCCGCGGGCCGCGCCGTGGTGATCGGCGCCGGCGTCTCCGGCTGGAACGCGGCGACCGTGGCGCTGGGCATGGGCTTCCACGTCACCCTGCTCGACCGCGACCTCGACAAGCTCCGCGAGGCCGACCGGTTCTTCGGCAACCGCGTGCAGACCGTCGCCTCCAACGCCTTCGAGCTGGAGCGGGCCGTCCTGGCGGCGGACCTGGTCATCGGCGCGGTGCTGATCCCCGGCGCCCGCGCGCCCAAGCTGGTCACCAACGAGATGGTCTCGCGCATGAAGCCCGGCTCGGTGCTCGTCGACATCGCCATCGACCAGGGCGGCTGCTTCGAGGACTCGCGCCCGACCACCCACGCCGAGCCCACCTACCGGGTGCACGACTCGGTCTTCTACTGCGTGGCCAACATGCCCGGCGCGGTGCCCCACACCTCCACCCACGCCCTGACCAACGCCACGCTGCCCTACATCGTGGAGCTGGCCAACCGCGGCTGGCGCGAGGCCGTCCGGCGCGACGCCGCCCTGGCCAAGGGGCTCAACACCCACGAGGGCCGGGTCACCTACGGTCCGGTCGGCGAGGCGCACGGCCTCGACGTTGTCGACATCGCGACAGTTCTCGCCTGAGCGACGGCCGCGCGGCGCCGACGAGCCGCGGACGAGACGCCGACGAGCCGGCGGGGCCCCGACGGGCCCCGCCGGCTTCCGTCGTGCCGGAGGGGTTGACGCGGGGTCAACTTGCCTCGAACATGACTTTTTCGCCGTTCTCCGCGTCCGGGAAATCTCTCGGACGACCGCCCCGAACCCTTGACAGCGGGGCCTTTCGTCACCGACACATCGTGCCGTCTCCGCCGGATTGTGTTGCTGCGGAAGGCCGACACGCCATAGAGTCGCGAACCGTCGGCATGCTGTCAGGCTGACCTGTCTAGAAGATTCCTGGTCACCAAGGAGGTAAGACGACTTGTGAATGAGTCGACATTTGCTCCCGGGGGTGGTCAGCCAGGAACGCCGGTGCCGGCGCGGGAGAGCGCCGGGCTCGAGGCCGTCGGCTCCGTCGCGGTGCGGACGTTCGCCGCCCACCAGAGCATCGACACGGCGAGGACCCGCGCGGTCCGCCACGCGGCGACCGGGGCCGACACCGACCGGTTCGCCGACTACGACGACGACCTGACCGACGGTCAGCTCTACGATCCGGACGCCGAGTACGAGCCGGACCCCGAGTACGCGGCCACCCTCGCGCCCGACGCCGCCCGGCAGCGCCGCGAGCGGGTCGGCCCCACCGGCCGCCCCCTGCCCTACTTCCCGATCCCCGGCCCCGTGTCCGAGCACGGCCCCGCCACGATCATCGCCATGTGCAACCAGAAGGGCGGGGTCGGCAAGACGACCTCGACCATCAACCTCGGCGCCGCACTGGCCGAGTACGGCCGCCGGGTCCTCCTGGTCGACTTCGACCCGCAGGGAGCCCTGTCCGTGGGCCTGGGGGTCAACCCCATGGAACTCGACATCACCGTCTACAACCTGCTCATGGAGCGCGGCCTGGCCGCCGACGAGGTGTTGCTGAAGACGGCCGTCCCCGGCATGGACCTGCTGCCCAGCAACATCGACCTGTCCGCCGCAGAGGTGCAGCTGGTCAGCGAGGTCGCCCGCGAGTCCACCCTGCAGCGCGCCCTCAAGCCGCTGATGCAGGACTACGACTACGTCATCATCGACTGCCAGCCCTCGCTCGGCCTGCTCACCGTCAACGCGCTGACCGCGGCGCACCGGGTGATCGTGCCGCTGGAGTGCGAGTTCTTCGCGCTGCGCGGAGTCGCGCTGCTCACCGAGACGATCGAGAAGGTCCGCGAGCGGCTCAACCCCGAGCTGGACCTCGACGGCATCCTGGCCACCATGTACGACTCCCGCACCGTGCACAGCCGGGAGGTGCTGGCGCGCGTCGTCGAGGCCTTCGGCGAGCACGTCTTCCACACCGTCATCGGCCGCACCGTGCGCTTCCCGGAGACCACGGTGGCCGGCGAGCCCATCACCACCTACGCCTCCAACTCCGTCGGTGCCGCCGCATACCGCCAGCTCGCCAGGGAGGTGCTCGCCCGGTGCCACGCCGAGTGAGCCTCCCCGGGGCCGACGAACTCTTCCGCACCACCGGGGGCACGGCGCTCCAGCCGCCCTCCCGCGGCGCGGACGGCGGCGGAGGGACACCGCAGTCGTCCGGCGGCCGGGAACGGCCCGAGGAACGGCCGCGCCCGCCCTTCCCCGCAGAAGGCAGGGACGCCTTCGGCGCGGCACCGGGCGCCCAGGCCGGCCCGGCGCCCGCGGCCGCCGCGGGCACGGGACCGGACCGCCACGACCGCCCGGCCGCGGGCGCCCCGGAGCACTCGGGCCGGGGCTCCGGGACCGGCGCGGAGCAGGACGGCCGCGACCGCCGCCGCACCGTCCCCGAGCAGCTGCAGCAGACGCAGGCGAACCACGTGCCGCGCACCACGGTGGCCCCGCGCCGCCCCGGCCAGCCGCAGGCCGCCGCCCCGCAGACCGCCGCCCCGCAGGGGGCCGGGCCGCAGGGGGCCGGGACGGTTCCCGCGGCGTCCGGCCAGCCCCCACGGCGCGCACGGCAGCCGCGCCCGACGCCGCGCCGCCCCAGCGGCCGCGAACGGCACGACGAGAAGATCACCGTGTACGTCTCGGCCGAGGAGCTGATGGACCTCGAGCACGCGCGGCTGGTGCTGCGCGGGGAACACGGCCTGGCGGTCGACCGCGGGCGGATCGTCCGCGAGGCGGTCGCCGTGGTGCTCGCCGACCTCGAGGCGCGGGGCGACGCGAGCATCCTGGTGCGGCGGCTGCGCGGTCGCTGACCCGCCCGCGGGTAGTCTCGGTCCCGGGTGCGGCCACCGTCCGGCCGGCGCCCGGTCAGCCCCAGGCAGGAAGCCCGATGCCGCCCACCGACGACGTGGCCCCCGCCGCCCCCTCCCCGGGGGCGGCGGGCGGGCCGTCACGTCCCGCACGGCGCCCCCTGGGCAGCGGCCCCGGGGCGGGGACCACCGGCGCACCCTCCGGCGGAACCCCCGGTGAGTCCCCGGGCGCGTCCCCCGGGGGGACGGACGGGGAGGCCGGCCGCGACGGGCGGGGGGAGCACGGCTTCCGGGTGCGCCTGGAGAACTTCGAGGGCCCCTTCGACCTGCTGCTCCACCTGATCGCCCGGCACAAGATGGACGTCACCGAGGTCGCCCTGTCCCGGGTCACCGACGACTTCATGGCGCACATCCGGGCCACGGGCCCGGACTGGGACCTCGACCGGACCACGGAGTTCCTCGTCGTCGCGGCCACCCTGCTCGACCTCAAGGCCGCACGGCTGCTCCCCGTCGCCGAGGTCGAGAACGAGGAGGACCTGGCCCTGCTGGAGGCGCGGGACCTGCTCTTCGCCCGGCTCCTGCAGTACCGCGCCTACAAGCGCGTCGCGCGGATCCTCGCCGACCGCTGGGAACAGGAGGAACTGCGCCGTCCGCGCACCGTCGGCCTGGAACCGCACCACGCCGCCCTCCTGCCCGAGGTCGTGCTCGGCATCGGCCCCGAGGGGTTCGCCGAGCTCGCGGCCCGGGTCCTGCGGCCCAGGCCCCGGCCGCAGGTGTACGTCGACCACATCCACGCCCCGCTGGTCAGCGTGCGCGAGCAGGCGGAGGTCGTGGCCGGCCGCCTGCGGGAGCTGGGCGAGGCGACGTTCGCGGCGCTCACCGAGGACGCCCGCGGCGACACCCTCACGGTCGTGGCCCGCTTCCTGGCCGTGCTGGAGCTGTACCGGGAGAGGGCGGTGGCGCTGGACCAGCCGGAGGCGCTGGGGGAGTTGCTGGTGCGCTGGACCGGGGACGGGACCGGCCGCCCGGCGGTGACCGACGAGTTCGACCGGGAAGAGCGGCCGGACGCGAGCACGACGGAGACGAGGACGTGAGAGAACCGGGCCCGGACCTGCCGGACACCACCGCGCAGGAGGAAGCACCGGCGCCGCCCCCGGCCGGCCTGCTCTCCACGGCCGGACTCGACCTCAAACCCGCACTGGAGGCGGTGCTGACGGTCGCCGACGAGCCGGCCGCGGAGGAGCGGCTGGCGCAGGTGCTGCAGCGCCCCCGCCGCGAGGTCGTCCTGGCCCTGCACGAACTGGCCGAGGAGTACACGGCCGCGGGCCGCGGGTTCGACCTGCGCAAGGTGGCCGGGGGGTGGCGCTTCTACACCCGCGCCGCCTACTCGCCCGCCGTGGAGCGGTTCGTCCTGGACGGGCGGCAGGCCCGCCTGACACAGGCCGCACTGGAGACCCTCGCGGTGGTCGCCTACCGCCAGCCGGTCAGCCGCTCGCGGGTCTCCGCGGTGCGCGGGGTCAACTGCGACGGCGTCATGCGCACCCTCCTGCACAGGGGTCTGGTCCGGGAGGCTGGGACGGAGGCCGCCACAGGTGCGATCCTGTACGGGACGACGGACTACTTCCTGGAGCGGATGGGCCTGCGGGGCCTCGACGAGCTTCCCGAACTGGCGCCCTTCCTACCGGAGGCGGACGCCGTGGAGGCGGAGTCCGGGGAGGGGGTTCCGTCGTTCGACCCGGACGAAGAAGACACCACCCACTCGACTACGGAACCTTGATGCGAAGCAGCGGCAGGAACAGCGGCAACCGGAACTACCGGGGCGCCGGCAATCAGCGCGACGACCAGAGCAGGCGCGCGGGCCGACCCCGCCCCGAGGAGCGCCGCTACGACGTCGGTGGCTCCTCGGGCACCGGATCGGGGGAGGGCAGGCAGGGCGAGGGCCGCAAGGGCGGCCGCCCCGGCACCGGGGGAGCGGGCGCGGGCGGACGCGGCACCGGCGGCGGACGCCCCGGCGGCACCGGCGGACGTCCCGGCGGCACCGGCGGACGTCCCGGCGGCGGAGGCGGGCGCCCCGGCGGCGGAGGCGCGGGCGGCGGGCGCGCGGGCGGCGGGGGCGGTCCGCAGCGCGGCCGCCGGCCGGCCCCGGCCCGCTCCCGCGAGTACGAGGCCCAGGTGGAGGAGCGCAACCGCGCGCGGCACGACAAGCCGCAGGTCAAGCTCCCCAAGACCTTCGGCGAGGTGGAGGGCGAGCGCCTGCAGAAGGTGCTGGCGCGGGCCGGCATGGGCAGCCGGCGGGCGTGCGAGGAGCTGATCGACGCCGGCCGGGTGGAGGTCAACGGGCAGATCGTCCTGGAGCAGGGCCTGCGGGTCGACCCGGAGAAGGACGAGATCAAGGTCGACGGCCTGACCGTCGCCACCCAGAGCTACCTGTTCTTCGCGCTCAACAAGCCGGCCGGGGTCGTCTCCACCATGGAGGACCCGGACGGACGTCAGTGCCTGGGCGACTACGTGACCAACCGCGAGACGCGGCTGTTCCACGTCGGCCGCCTCGACACCGAGACCGAGGGCATCATCCTGCTCACCAACCACGGAGAGCTGGCCCACCGCCTCACCCACCCCAAGTACGGCGTGACCAAGACCTACCTGGCCGCCATCGTCGGCCCCCTCCCCAAGGACCTGGGCAAGCGGCTCAAGGACGGCATCCCGCTGGAGGACGGCTACGCGCGCGCCGACAACTTCAGGGTCGTCCAGAACACCGGGAAGAACTACCTGGTCGAGGTGAGCCTGCACGAGGGGCGCAAGCACATCGTGCGGCGCATGCTCGCCGAGGCGGGCTTCCCCGTGGAGAAGCTGGTGCGCACCCACTTCGGGCCCATCGCGCTGGGCGACCAGAAGTCCGGCTGGCTGCGCCGCCTGACCAACACCGAGGTCGGCATGCTGATGCGCGAGGTCGGCCTGTAGGACCCGGCCCGCGGCAGACCCGGCCTTCGGCAGCCGCGCGGGGAGCGGGGAGGGGGAGGGACGGCTCCCGTCCCTCCCCCTCCCCGCGCCGCGGTCAGGCCTGCCGGATGGAGTCGCCCCGCACGACGATCCTCTCCTCGGCCAGCGGGCGGGTGGCCGGCCCGCCGGCCGGGGCGCCGTCCTCGATGGCGAACCGGCTGCCGTGGCAGCCGCATTCGATGTGGCCGTCGGCCACCTGGGAGACCAGGCAGCCCTGGTGGGTGCAGATCGCCGAGAACGCCCTGAAGCGGTCCTGCTCCGGCTGGGTGATCACGATCTTTCTCCCGGGGAGCACCGTGCCGCCGCCCAGCGGGACGTCGGAGGTCCTGGCGATCTCCTCGCCGTCCGCCCCGCCCTGCGCCGCCTCGGCCGGTCCGCCGCCGTACCCGCTGCACCCCGCGGCCAGCGCCGCGGCCCCCACCGCTGCAGCCGCCACCACCGTCCGTCGTCCCGGTGCGTTCTCCATGTGACCTCCAAGCCGGCCCGTTCCGTGCGTCGACGCACTGCTTCCGCTCCGCGGGCGTGCGGCCGGGGGCCGGTGCGCCGCGGGGCAGGAGCATCCTCGCCCCCGGCGCGCCCCGTATGAAGACCCCGGCAGGAAGCCGCGACGGCCGGTTCCGGAAGGACCGGCCCGGCCGGGGCCGCTCAGCTCCACAGGGACAGTGCCACCGCGTGCCCGTCGGCCTCCCGCTCCACCTCCAGCATCCCGGCGACCGCCGTGCGGTTGATCCGCCCGTACACGTGCGGGAAGAGGGTCCCCTCGGGCACGCCCGGGGGCGGGCCGCCCGTGGGCGGCTCCCAGCGGACCCGGGCGTCCAGGGCGTCCTCGTCGATGAGCAGCACCATCAGCGGGCCGACGGCGTCGCGGTAGAAGGCGTCGGCGACGGCCAGTGCGCTCTCCTCGTCGGGGGAGCAGTGCACGAACCCCTCCTCGGCGAGGGAGCGCGGGGCGTAGGGACGGTCCGGCCCGACCAGCCAGTCGTCGAGCGGTACCACATGGAAGATCATGGACAACGTTCTACCGAATCGGACGCCCGCCGTCTCGCCCGCCGGTCGCCTGCGGCGCCGCCGGGGCGGTGCTGGCTAGGCTTGGACACGGGCGCCGACCGCGCCGCGCACGGACGTCGCGCGACGGCCGCACGCCGCACCCGGGCGGCGGACCACCACCGGAAACGCCAGAGAGGCAGGCACAGCACATGCGCACCGCCGTCGTCATCGGCACCGGACTGATCGGGACCTCCGCGGCCCTGGCCCTCGCCGGGCGCGGGGTTACCGTCTACCTCCGGGACCACGACCCCTCCGCGGCGCACACCGCCGCCGCGCTGGGCGCCGGCACCGACCAGGCCCCGCCCGAGCAGGTCGACCTGGCCGTGGTCGCCGTGCCGCCCGCCCACATCGCCGCCACGGTGGCCGACGCGCAGCGCGCCGGGACGGCCCGCAGCTACCTCGACGTGGGCAGCGTCAAGGGGGGACCGCGGCGCGACCTGCAGGACCTCGGCTGCGACCTGTCCACCTACATCGGCACCCACCCGATGGCCGGCCGCGAGCGCTCCGGCCCGCTGGCCGCCACGGCCGACCTGTTCGAGGGCCGCCCGTGGGTCCTGACCCCGACCCCGGAGACGGGCACCGACACCCTCAACCTCGCCCTGGAACTGGTCTCCCTGTGCCGGGCGGTGCCGGTGGTCATGGACGCCGACGCCCACGACCGGGCCGTCGCCCTGGTCTCGCACACCCCGCAGCTGCTCGCCAGCCTGGCGGCCGCCAGGCTGCGGGAGGCTGAGGAGAGCGCGGTGCGGCTGTGCGGCCAGGGCATCCGGGACGTGACCCGGATCGCGGCCTCCGAGCCGGGCATGTGGGTCGACATCCTCTCCGCCAACCCCGGGCCGGTCGCGGACGTGCTGTCCGCGGTGGCCGCCGACCTCGACGAGACGGTGGCCGCGCTGCGCGCCCTGCAGTCCGCCGACGAGGACAAGCGCACCGGCGGCGCGGCCGGCATCGAGGCCGTGCTGAGCCGGGGCAGGGCCGGGCAGGCCCGCATCCCGGGCAAGCACGGCGCCGCTCCGGCCGCCTACGAGACCGTCGCCGTGCTCATCGGGGACCACCCCGGGGAGCTGGGCCGGCTCTTCGCCGACGCGGGCCGGGCGGGTGTCAACGTCGAGGACGTCGCGATCGAGCACGCCACGGGCCAGCAGGCCGGCCTGGTGCAGCTGTCGGTCGCCCCGGCCTCGGTGCCCGTGCTCAGCGCGGCGCTGCGCGAACGCGGCTGGTCGATCCGGCAGTAGACGGTGCTCGGCGGCGGCCCCCCGGGGCCGCCGGGCGGGCCCGGGGGCCGGGGCGGCCGGCGTTTCGGGGGGCGGGCCGGTTACCAGTAATCTAGGGGCGAGGCGGCGTGTCGCCTCCATCCGCCGTGCCCTGAAGACGAGGAAGGCCATTCACTGTGGAAACTGTTGTCGTCGCGATCGACGGCCCCTCCGGCACGGGCAAGTCCAGCACGTCCAGGGCGGTGGCGGCCAAGCTCGGCCTGCGCTACCTGGACACCGGCGCCCAGTACCGGGCGATCACCTGGTGGATGCTGGACAACGGCATCGACGTCGACGACGCGGAGGCCGTGGCCGACGCGGCGCGCAAGCCCGGGATCGTCTCGGGCACCGACCCGTCCGCGCCGACCATCACCGTGGACGGCACGGACGTCTCCGGCCCGATCCGCACCCGGCAGGTGACCTCCGCGGTCAGCGCGGTCAGCGCGGTGCCCGAGGTGCGCGCCCGCATGGTCGAGCTGCAGCGCGCGGCGGCTGCCGAGGGCGGCATCGTCGTGGAGGGCCGCGACATCGGCACCACCGTCCTGCCGGACGCCACCGTGAAGATCTTCCTCACCGCCTCCCCCGAGGCCCGTGCCGCGCGGCGCAGCGGGGAGCTCAGGGGCAAGGAGGCGGTGAGCCTGGAGGCCACCCGCGAGGCCCTGGTCAAGCGGGACGCCGCCGACTCCGGCCGCAAGACCTCGCCTATGGCCAAGGCCGACGACGCCGTGGAGGTCGACACCACGGAGCTGACCCTGGAGCAGGTCGTGGAGTGCGTCATAACCCTGGTCGAGGAGAAGGCCGGGCAGAAGCAGGCGGTGCGGTGACCGCGGTCTCCACCTCGGCCTCCGCCCCGGCGCCGGCCGGCGTGCCGGGCGCACGCGGCGCGGCGGTCGGCCGGGGGATCGGCATCGGCCTGATGAACGGCCTGTGGCGTCCCCGCGTGCTGGGCGCCTGGAAGGTCCCGGCCTCCGGACCGGTCATACTGGCGGTCAACCACTCCCACGTCGTCGACGGGCCGATGATCATCGGCACCTCCCCGCGGCCGGTGCACTTCCTGGTCAAGAAGGAGGCCTTCACCGGCCCGCTGGACCCGTTCCTGCGCGGCATCGGCCAGATCGCGGTGGACCGGGGGAGCACCGACCGCGCCGCGGTCACCGGCGCGCTCGGCGTGCTGGAGCGCGGCGGCGTGCTGGGGATCTTCCCCGAGGGGACCAGGGGGCAGGGCGACTTCGCCAGCCTGCGCGCGGGGCTGGCCTACTTCGCGCTCCGCAGCGGCGCGCCGGTCGTGCCGGTCGCGGTGCTGGGCACCACGGGGGAGGGGCGGCTGGTCCGCGGCCTGCCCCCGCTGAGGACCCGCGTCGACGTGGTCTTCGGGGACCCCTTCGAGGCCGGGGACGGCAGCGGACGCCGCACCCGCACGGCGCTGGACGCCGCGACCGTGCGCATCCAGGAGCGGCTGACCGCCCACCTGGACCACTCCAGGCGCGTCACCGGACGCACCTGACGACCGGGCCCCACGGCCCACCGAACGCATGGACGAGGAAGACTTCATGAGCAACGAGATCGAGTTCGGCGACGGCGCCGGGGAGTTCGGTGACGCCGCCGAGTACGCGGAGTTCATGGAGCTCGCGGAGCAGGAGGGCTTCGCCCCCGAGGAGATCGAGGGCGAACTGTCGGCGGCGGGCCACGGCCCGCTGCCGGTGCTCGCCGTGGTCGGCCGTCCCAACGTGGGCAAGTCGACCCTGGTCAACCGCATCCTGGGCCGCCGCGAGGCCGTCGTCGAGGACCGTCCCGGCGTCACCCGGGACCGGGTGACCTACGAGGCCGACTGGAACGGCCGCCGCTTCAAGCTCGTCGACACCGGCGGCTGGGAGCAGGACGTGCTCGGCATCGACGCGGCGGTCGCCGCCCAGGCCGAGTTCGCCATCGACGCCGCCGACGCGGTCGTCCTCGTGGTCGACGCCACCGTCGGCGCCACCGACACCGACGAGGCCGTCGTCAAGCTGCTGCGCCGCTCCGGCAAGCCCGTGGTGCTGTGCGCCAACAAGGTCGACGGGCCGTCCGGCGAGGCGGACGCCGCCGCCCTGTGGAACCTGGGCCTGGGCGAGCCCCACCCGGTCTCCGCCCTGCACGGCCGCGGCACCGGCGACCTGCTGGACGCGGTCCTCGACGCGCTGCCCGAGGCGCCGGCCCAGACCTTCGGGCAGGGCACCGGCGGGCCGCGCCGGATCGCGCTGATCGGCCGCCCCAACGTGGGCAAGTCGAGCCTGCTGAACAAGGTCGCGGGCGAGGACCGGGTGGTCGTCGACCCGCTGGCCGGCACCACCCGGGACCCGGTCGACGAGCTGATCGAACTCGGCGGCAAGACCTGGAAGTTCGTGGACACCGCGGGCATCCGCCGTCGCGTCCACCTCCAGGAGGGGGCCGACTACTACGCCTCCCTGCGCACCGCCGCGGCCGTGGAGAAGGCCGAGGTCGCCGTCGTGCTGATCGACGCGAGCGAGAGCATCAGCGTGCAGGACACCCGGATCATCAGCATGGCCGTCGACGCCGGCCGGGCCGTGGTGATCGCCTACAACAAGTGGGACCAGCTCGACGAGGAGCGCCGCTTCTACCTCGAGCGCGAGATCGAGCAGGACCTGGTGCAGGTCCAGTGGGCCCCGCGGGTCAATGTCTCGGCGATGACCGGGCGGCACGTGGAGAAGCTGGTGCCGGCCATCGAGACGGCGCTGGCCGGCTGGGAGACCCGGGTGCCCACCGGGCGGCTGAACTCCTTCCTCGGCGAGCTGGTCGCGGCCCACCCGCACCCGATCAGGGGCGGCAAGCAGCCCCGCATCCTCTTCGGCACGCAGGCCGGTACGCGTCCCCCGCGGTTCGTGCTCTTCGCCTCGGGCTTCCTCGAGGCGGGCTACCGCCGCTTCATCGAGCGGCGGCTGCGCGAGGAGTTCGGCTTCGAGGGCACGCCGATCCAGGTGTCGGTGCGGGTGCGCGAGAAGCGCCGCCGCAAGTAGCGCGCCGGTCCCCCGCCCGGGGGCCGCGGGCGCCCGGGGCCGCTACAGGCCGCGGGGGCGGTCCTCGGGGGGCGCCTGGTTCGGCAGCGGCCGCCCGCCGGGCGGCAGCGCGGGCAGTCCGCCGCGGTGCCGCCCCGCGGGCGGCGGGGCCGGCCGCTCGGCCGGGTCGCCCCGGAAGCCGTCGAACCGCAGCTCCTCCTCGCCGCTGCGGTCGCCGGGGAGCGTCCTGAACAGCCGCTGGTACTCGGAGTACAGCGCGTCGTAGATGGGCGTGCCCGACGCGCCGGGCGGCTCGCGGGACGGCCGCATGGCCGGGATCCGGCGCGGATACGGGGAGCGGGAGGGCAGGTCGAAGGAGTGCACGCCCGGTCCAACGAGCGCTTCCGGCCGCGGGATGCGGGTCGGCGGGGGATTGACCGGGACATTCGGCCCGATCGCGGCATCCGCGCCGTGCGGCGCGGGCGGCCCCGGGCACGGCGGAGCGCCCGGAGCGACCGCAGGGCGGCTGCTCCGGGCGCGTTCGCCCCGGCCGGGCGGAGGAGGGGCCGGCCGGGCGGGCGCCGGGCGGTCAGGTACCCGCCAGCGGCACCACGGCACCGAGCAGCAGGCCGTGCGCGGCGGCCCGGTCGAGCGCCTCGCGCATCAGGTCCTCGCGGGGCTGGCTGCCCACCGCGCCGACCGGGGCGGCGTACAGGTGCACCCGGTTGTGGCGGTTGACCGCGGCACGCCAGTCGGCGGTGACCTGCAGGGGCTGGTGCGCCTGCCACCAGGCGACCGGCGCGGAGCCGTTCGGGCCGGGGCGCAGGATGGCGTGCAGCTGTCCCATCGCCATGAGCACCGACCACGACGACAGCCGCGCGGGCGGCCGGTTGACATCGGTGACCTGCCCGAAGCCCTCCTCCAGGAGGAGTTGCAGGAACTCGTCGCCGCGGGTGCCGTCGCCGCCGGGCCGGCTGACCGGGGTGGTCGGCTCCACCACCAGGGCCGGTTCGGGGACGTCGGCGCACAGCACCAGTCCGCAGGTGACCGACAGCACGGCCTGGTTCCGGGCGGGGCCCGGGGCCCCGGCGGGGGCGGCGTACCGGGGCTCCTGCGCGGGGACGCCGGCCGGTGCCGCGCCGGGCCCGGGCGCGCCGGGCCCGGCGGCGTTCTGCACCGCCCCCCGCAGCTGCTCCTCCGAGACCGGCACCACCTGCGAGGGGACGCACGTGGCGTGCGCGAAGGCGAGGACTGCGGTCTCCTGCCCGACGAACAGCACGGTGCTGGTGGGCATCAGGCCGGTGTCGCCGGGGGTGCGGCACGACGTGCAGTCGTATCCGCCGGGCGCGCCGACGCCGTTCAGGAGGCGGTCGGCCTCCTCGTCACCGATCTCGGCGCGTACCTCGTCGCTGACGTCGAGCATGAGGGGCACGGGAGGGTCTCCTTGGTTCACTGCGTCCGCCGGGCGGTCCCGGTTCGCCCGTTCAAACGGGGTACCCGGGCCCCGGGTCACGCCTCCCGCGCCGACCCGCCGGGGAACGGTCCGGAAGAAGCCGAAACCCGCAGTGCCGTGTTCCCGTACGGCCGGAGATCGTTCTTTTCCGTTCAGGAAGCGACTTCCCGGGCAGGTGGAACGGAGCCCGGTCGACCTGCGGTCTGCCCGGCAATACGGTGAAATGTCCGCTGTCGCCGAGTGGCGGAGCCGTTCGACGGCACGCACGGTGGACAGTGGCCCCGGACAGGTGTGACCCCCGGCGTCGTCGAAAGGTTGCCCGAAGTTCGCTTCCGATTTCCCAACACCTCTGGAACAAGCCTGTGACAACAGGCCAACCCGGCCCAACCCGGACCGTTCGCCGCCGGTCCCACCCGGTGCAAGGCGGACCCGAGGGCCCGCGTCAGGTACCGGATCCCAAGGAAAAACGGGGCAGGATGCATATCTCATTCCTGATTCACAACGGCTACGGGATCGGCGGGACGATCCGTACGACGTTCACGCTCGCCCGGACGCTCGCGGAGCACCACGACGTCGAGATCGTGTCGGTCTTCCGGCACCGGGACACCCCGGTGTTCGACCTCGGCCCCGGGGTGCGCCTGCGGCACCTGGTCGACATGCGCAAGGGCACACCCGGGTACGAGGGCGACGACCCCGCCCACCGGCGGCCGTCCAGGGTCTTCCCGGTCGACGACAACCGCTACCCGCAGTACAGCGCCCTGACCGACGAGCGGATCGGGCGCTTCCTGAAGTCCCTGGACTCGGACGTGGTCGTCGGCACCCGGCCCGGACTCAACGTGCACATCGCCCTGCAGTGCCCGAGCCGGGTCGTGCGGGTGGCGCAGGAGCACCTGACCCTGGACGTCCACCCGCCGATGCTGAACCTGCGGCTGCGCAGCCTCTACCCGAGGATGGACGCGCTCACCACCGTCACCGAGGCCGACGCCGAGGCGTACCGGCGCAGGATGCGCCTGCCCGGCGTGCGGATCGAGGCCGTGCCCAACGGCGTCCCCGAGCCGGGGATCGCACCGGGCGACGGCACCGGCAGGTACGTCGTCGCCGCCGGCCGCCTGGCGCCGGTCAAGCGCTACGACATGCTGGTCACGGCCTTCGGGAAGGTCGTGCGCGAGCGCCCCGACTGGAAGCTGCGGATCTACGGCGGGGGCGAGCAGAAGGAGAGGCTGCGCTCCCTCATCGACCGGTCCGGGCTGTACAACCACGTCTACCTGATGGGGCCGGCCGCCCCGCTGGAGGCGGAGTGGGTCAAGGGCTCGATCGCCGCGGTCACCTCCAGCCTGGAGTCGTTCGGCATGACGATCGTGGAGGCCATGCGCTGCGGCCTGCCCGTGGTCAGCACGGCCTGCCCGCACGGACCGCGGGAGATCATCCGGGACGGGGTCGACGGCCGCCTCGTCCCGCCCGGCGACGCCGACGCCATGGCGTCGGCGCTGCTGGAACTGATCAACGACGACGTCCTGCGCCGCCGCATGGGCCGGGCCGCGCTGAGCAGCTCGGCCCGGTTCGACCCGGGCGAGATCGCGGCGCGCTACGAGGACCTGTTCGACGACCTGGTGCGCGGCCACCGCGGGGCCGGCGGCGTCCTGCGCTCCCTGGGCCGGGAGACCCGGGGACGGCTGCTCAGCGGCGCCTACACGGTCACCGACACCGCACGTCGCGTGAAGAGGAGCATCGCCTGATGGCCACCGAGCAGAGCACCGGACGCCCGGCACCGGCCGCCCCCGCCGACGGCCGGGGGGACCGGGCCGCACGCGGCCCGCGGGCCGACTGCACCGTCGACCGCTCCGGCGACCTGGCCGTCCGCGTCGTCCTGCCGGGCGCCGCCGCCGGCGCGCGGTTACTGCTGCGCAGGCGCGGCGACGAGCAGGAGGTGCGCGTCCCGCTGGAGCCGGCCGCCCCCGGGGACGGCGACGTGCTGCGCGCGGTCCTGCCGGCCGCCGTCCGGCTGGCCGAGGGCCGCTGGGACGCCTACGCGCTGCCCGCCCCCGGCGCCGGACGGCTGCGGCTGGCCCCCGGCCTGAACGACCTGCGCGCCCTGGTCGACCAGGAGCGGGACCCGGGGGTGAGCCCGGTCGCGGTGCGCATCCCCTACGCGACCAAGCACGCGAACCTGTCGGTCCGCGCCTGGCTGCGCCCGGCCCACGCCGAGGTGGAGGAGCTGCTGGTCACCGGCGCGGGGACCGCCGTGCAGGCCCGGCTGCTGGGCGCGCGGCTGTCCGACGACGCCGTCGTGGAGGCCCGCTGCCGGCAGGACCCCCGGCAGGTCCGCCAGGCCCCGGCCCGCAGGGCGGGGGCGGGGGAGGAGGACCGCTTCACCTTCACGGTCCCCCACCGGGAACTGGCCGCGGCCCGGTCCGGCACGCACGACACCTGGGACCTGTGGCTGCTCCCCGCCCCCGGAGCCGGGGCGGTGCGCGTCGGTCGCCTCCTGGACGACGTGCCGGACCGGAAGAAAATCTTCACCTATCCGGCGGACTCCCTGGACACCCCGCGCGGGCGGGTCCGCGTCCAGCCGTACTACACGGCCGACAACGACCTGTCCGTCACGGTGTCGGACCTTCCGGCACCTTAAGTGACGGAGAAGCCGGAGAACCCGGCGACGCCCCGGGCGCCCGAGCCGCCGCCGACCGCGCTCATGAAGATCCCCACGTCCTGGACGGGCGCCGCGGCGGGAAGGGTGACGGCGGCGACGGTCTCCCACACCCTGCCGTCGGCGCTGCACTCGCCGGTGCAGCGCCGCCCGTCGCGGGTCAGCCGCAGGTGGACGGGGGCGGCGTAGCCCGCCAGCAGCCGCCGGGAGTCCAGCCGGCCGTCCCCGTCCGAGTCCCAGGACAGCACGACGCCGTTCGCCGGGGTGAGGGCGAGGCTCAAAAAGCCCGGCGAGCCCGGGGCGGCCAGGTCGTCGCGGACGACGAGGCCGGCCCGGGCCCACGCCCCGGTGGGGTCCTGGTGCAGCACCCGGACCGTCGCCCGGGCCCGCCCGGGCAGCCCGCCGGGGTGGACGACCGCGCCGAACTCCTCGGTGGCGCCCCACATGTCGCGGCCGCCGCCCTCCACGGCGAACCGGTCACCCACCTGGGCGAAGACCGCCCCGTTGGAGCTGACCGTCCGGTGGGGGGCGCCCACCCCGCCCGCGGTCATCACCCGCACGGCCGCGGTCACCGAGCCGGGCGCGCCGCCCACCGTGCAGCGGGCGACGGGCACCAGCAGGGGGGCCGGCGACGCGGCCGGGCCGGCGGCCGTCAGCCGCCACGACGCCCGGCCGGGGCCGGCGGGCAGCGGTTCGGCGGTGACGCCCCGGGGCGGGGCCAGGGAGAACGAGACGTCCCGGGCGGGGGTGAACCCGTTGAGGTCCTCGAACCGGGCGGTGAGCACGACCGGGCGGTCCGGCCCCAGGACGCGCCCGTCCACGGACGCCGTCAGGGAGGTCTGGCAGGTGTCGCGGGCCAGTTCCTCCCGGACGCGGACGGCGGCCCGCCAGGTGTCCCCGGCCGGCTCCGCCGGCAGGTCGTGGCGGCGGCGGGCCCAGGCGTCCTCCAGTGCGAACCAGTCGACCGGCGCCGGGCCGCGGTCCTCGGCGAGCGCGGCGGACAACTCCTCGAACAGGGTGCGCCAGCGCAGCGCGTACAGGCCGCCGACCAGGCCGGACCACTCGCGGTTGGCGTAGTCGTGCAGCCGCCCCTCGTCGGCGGCCCGGCGCGGCCCCCAGACGGTCAGCAGGGACACCGCGTCGTACTCCAGCCGGTCCGCCTCGGCCCGGTCCGCGCCCCAGCGGCGCGCGTCGGCGGCCCACCGGCCCAGCAGATGGCGCCCGTCCGTGGCCACCAGCGCCTCCAGCAGCTCCATGTGCCGCATCCACACCCGCGCCAGCCGGTCGAAGCGCTCCCGGTCGCCGGCCGCGTGCGCCGCCCGCAGGGCCGGCAGCAGGACGCGGCTGCGGTTGGACAGCGCCTGGCGGGCGACGTCCAGCAGGTCGCAGCGGTAGGCGCTGCTCCGGCGCAGCTTCGGGGCGACCGCGAGCAGCCCGGTCAGGGCGCGGTCGAACTCGCGCACGTCGTACCGCGGCGCCCGGGGCGACCAGGCGGCGGCCGAGGCGGCGGTCAGGGCCGGGCGGGCGCCGTACAGCCCCTCGTGGGCCTCGCTCCAGCCGTCCTCGCGGGTGGTCCCGTAGGCGGTCCGGCGCAGCACGTCCCAGGCCGCGGCCGCGTGCGGGTCCGGCGCGCCGTAGCGCTGCACGGACCAGCCGGAGAACCACGACGCGAGGTCCGGCGCGGCCTCGGACCAGGGCAGGTCGGTGAACAGGGCGAGGGCCGCCGGGTTGTTGTGGGAGGCCTCGGGCATCAGGGCGATGCCCCGCAGGGCGCTGCCCTCCTTGGCCAGCCAGGCGTGGTAGAGCCGGGCCCAGTCCGGGGTGTTGGCGCCGAGGGTGGTGTGGCCGCCGAAGTTCCAGATGCTGCCGAAGGCGTACGGGGTGCCCGCCCAGTCCGTCTCCCGGTCCACCACCGCCGGGCGGCGGTCGGACAGCCCGTCGAGCACGAGCATCCGGTCGCGGTCGACCGCGTCGAGCAGTTCCCGGGCGGGGTTGGACTGCCAGCCCAGGACCGCCCACACCGCGTCGGGGCGGGCCGTGAGCAGGGCCTCCTGCACGGCGCGGGCCGCCTCCCCGACGGGGACGCCGCCGGGCCTGCCGCCCTCGTGCAGCAGGTCCGTCCGGTACAGCGCCGCCTCGCCCAGCAGCTCGCCCTGGACGCGGTAGAAGGCGGCGGCCACGCGGGCGAAGAGCCCGGTGCGCGGGTCCAGCCAGTCGGGGCGGTCGAAGCCCAGCCACCGTCCCTGGGGGATCACGACCGCGCCCGGGTTGCGGTCGGCGAAGCCGTCCGGCACGGCGCCGGACCAGCCCGGCAGGACGGGGGACATGCCCAGCTCGCGCAGCCGGTCCACCACGCGGCGGGCCAGCGCGGCGCGGGCGTCCAGCAGCTGCTGCGAGACCGGGCCCCCGAAGCCGGACAGGTTCTGCAGCAGCCACCACGGCTGGTGCGCCGGCCCGGGGACCCATTCCCGCAGCTCCTGCGCGGTGTGGCCGAACTCCTCGAAGACGCGCCGGTGGACGGTGTCCGAGCCCAGGCACACGAGTACCTCGTTGACGCCGTGCAGGGCCAGCACGTCGATGGTGCGCTCCCACCACGCCCAGTCGGCGTACGGGGCCGTGTAGCCCTCGCCGGTGTCGTTGAGGGCGAAGCGGTGCGGGACGTTCGCGGTGCGCGCGTACGGCGCCGCGGGGGCCGGGAGGCGGGCGGGCAGGTCCGTCTGCTCGCCCGCCCAGGAGACGTGGGCGTGCGCGGTGTGCCGCAGGTAGTGGTGGAAGCCGGCGAGCTGGACGGCCGGGGTGGTCCCCTCGACGGTGATCAGGCCGGTACGGCCGCCGACGCGGAAGGCGTCGGCGCCGTCGCCGCCCGGCAGGGCCCGGAACTCCACCTGCCGGTGGTGGCGCGGCAACAGCCGGGCCAGCGCGTCGGCGGCCGGGCCGCCCGTCCGCGGGGCCGACGGACGCACGGCGGGCGGTGCCCCGCCGGCGGCCCCGGGGACCGCGGCGATGCCCAGGGCGGAGAGGAACGAACGGCGGGCCATGCGCATGGCTGCTCCCGGCTGCTCGGCGACGGCCTCCGAGCGTAGAACGGCGGGGCGGCCCTTCGGCAGAGGACACCGCGGGCCGTCCGGGCGACCGGCGGCGGGCCCGGCGCGGCGACGCGCTCCGCACACCCTGAACACCTTCGGTGAACGGGTGTTGACGGTCAGTGACTCGTACAGCGATGCGAACTGCCGGGCATGTGCGGTGGGTGCCCGGGTAAGCGCTGAGACGTCGAGGAGACAACTCCCGACAGACCCCGACCCTTGGTACGGAAGGGATATGGCTACCAGCGAGCGGAACAGCAGCGAGGACGGCGACGGGCGCGTGCCCGCCCCGGTCGCGATGCGCAACGCGGCACAGCAGCTCGCCGAACTCCTCGGTTCGGCCCCCGAATCGGTCTCCGCCCTCAAGCCCACCGACGACGGCTGGGTGGCGGACGTGGAGATCGTCGAGGTCGAGCGGATCCCGGACACCATGAGCGTCATGGCCAGCTACCGGGTCACCCTCGACGCCCGGGGGATGCTCCTGGGCTACGAGCGGCTGCGCCGCTACGCCCGCGGCCAGATCGACCGGGACGACCGTCGGCGGTAGCCGGCCCTCCCGGAAACCAGTGAAGGGAGAACCACACCGTGACTGTCATGCCGCAGACCGGCGCCGCCTCCGGCGGGTCCGGATCGGGCAACCTCTACGACATCCTCGAACTCATCCTGGACCGGGGGCTCGTCATCGACGCCTTCGTGCGGGTGTCCCTGGTGGGCATCGAGATCCTCAAGATCGACGTACGCGTGGTCGTGGCCAGCGTCGACACCTACCTGCGCTTCGCCGAAGCATGCAACCGCCTCGACCTGGAGTCCGGGCGCAAGGCCCCCACCCAGCTGACCGACATCGTCGGCGACACGGTGGAGAAGGGCGCCAAGGGCAAGTCCAAAGGCGCCCTGACCGGCGCGGTCGAGGCGTTCACCGACTCCCTCCAGGGCGGGGGCGAGCGCGAGGAGGAGCCCGAGCGCCGCGAGCGCTCGACCAGCAGCAGCCGCCGCACGGCGCGGAAGCGGGAGGAGTAGGCAGTGTCCGTCTACGTGTACGCCATCACAGCCGCCGACCACCCGCTGCGGCTGGACGACCTCAAGGGCGTGGGTGAGGCGGAGGCCCCCCTCCGGGCGGTGAAGGAAGGACGGGTCGCCGCCGTGGTGAGCGACGCCCCGGCCGAACTGAGGGCCAAGAGAAGAGACCTGGCCGCCCACCAGGCGGTCCTGGAGCGGCTGATGAGCGACGGCGCCGTCCTGCCGATGCGCTTCGGCCTGGTCGGGCCCGACGACGACCAGGTCGCCGAGGTCCTCCGGGAGCGCTCGGAGGAGTACACCGAGCGCCTGGCCGAACTCGACGGCTGCGTCGAGTACAACCTGAAGGTCTCCCAGGACGAGGACGACCTGCTGCGCGAGGTGGTCCTCGGCTCGGAGGAGGTCCGCCGCCTCAACGACCTCACCCGCTCCGGCGAGGGCACCCAGGACGACCGCATCGCCCTCGGCGAGCTGGTCGCGCGGGAGGTCGAGGAGCGCGGGCAGGCCCGCGCCGGCGAGATCGCCGCGGCGCTGGAACCCTTCGCGGTCCGCCGGGAACCCGGCCAGCCGACGAAGGAGCACTTCTTCAACACCTCCTTCCTCGTCGAGCGCGGCCGCGCCAAGGAGTTCACCGACGCGGAAGAGGCGCTGGCGGAGAAGTACGGCCAGGGGTACGGGTTCCGGCTGCACGGCCCGCTGCCCCCCTACAGCTTCGTCTGAGCCGCACGGCAGGAGGACCGCCATGGGCCTGATCACGCAGATCCTGACCCTCCCCTTCGCCCCCGTGAAGGGAGTCGGCTGGGTGCTGGACCAGGTGGTCCTCACCGCGGAACGCCAGTACTACGACCCGGCCCCCGTCCGGAAGGAACTGGCGGAGCTGGAACAGGCGCTTCTCGACGGAGAGATCGACGAGGAGGAGTTCGACCGTCGCGAGGACGAACTGCTGGACCGCCTCGAGGAGCTCGAGGCGTACCAGCAGTCCCTGCAGGCGCGCTCGTGAACGACACGGAAAGACAGGGCGAGATGATGGACAACGCGAAGATAGGCGCAGCCCTGGTGGGTGGCTACCTGCTCGGGCGGACGAAGAAGGCCAAGCTCGCCGCCGGACTGGGGATGTTCCTGGCCGGCAAGAAGCTCAGCCTGGACCCCGCGCAGTTGGGCAGGATGCTGTCCGGTTCGCAGGCCCTGGGCGGACTCAGCGACCAGGCCCGCAAGGAGCTGCTGGAAGCCACCAAGTCCGCCGCGGCGACGGCACTGACCAAGAGGGCCAGCAGCCTCGCCGACACCCTCCACGAGCGCACCGTCGGACTCGGGAAGGGCGGGGGCGGCCGCAAGGAGGAGTCGGCCGAGGAGGAGCCCGAGGAGCCCGAGGCCCGTGAGGAGCCGGAGGGCGAGGAGGAGCCGGAGGGCGAGGAGTCCCGGGCCGAGGAGGAAGGGGAGGCCGAGGAGCCCGAGGAGGAGAAGGAGGAGAAGGAGGCGCGGGAGAAGCCCCGGCGCCGTACCGCCTCCGCCTCCCGCAAGACGGCGGGCGCCGCCAAGACGGGGGGCGCCGCCAAGACGGCGGGCACCAGGACGGCGGGCACCGCGAAGAAGGCTGCCGCCTCTCCCCGCAAGACCGCGGCCGCGTCCCGGAAGAAGGCCGGCTCGGCCGCCTCCGGAAGGGGGAAGCGCAGTGAGTGACACCAACGGCTTCATGGGCCGGATCGCCGACAACCCGGCCGCCGACCGGCTCAAGCAGGAACTGCAGGACTACCTCCGGGCCAGGGCCCAGCAGGCTGTCACCGATCTGGGCCACAAACTCGGCGAGGGGGTCTCCAGACTCGCCGAACCCGGCCAGAACTCCGGACAGGGACTGCTGGGGAGCCTGGCCAAGGGCGGGCAGGCGCTGGCGGAGGGCAAGTCCCCCGCGAGGGCGGCGATGTCCGTCGGCGCCTCGCACGTGAAGGAGAGCGTCAAGGAGAAGGTCAAGGGCCTCTTCGGCAAGGGCAAGGGCAAGGGCGGCGGCGGCAAGTCCAAGAGCGTCACGATCATCGAGAACATCGACGTCGGCGTGCCCGTGCGCGTGGCCTACGACCAGTGGACGCAGTTCCAGGAGTTCAGCACCTGGGCCAAGGGCGTCGTCAGCGTCGACCGGACCGACGACGTCTCCAGCAACTGGGCGGTGAAGGTCGCCAAGTCGACCCGCACCTGGAAGGCCACCGTCACCGAGCAGGTGCCGGACGAGCGGATCAAGTGGACCACCGACGGGCCCAAGGGCACGGTCAAGGGCGTGGTGACGTTCCACCCGCTCGGGGAGAACCTCACCCGCGTGCTGCTGGTCCTGGAGTACTTCCCGCAGGGCCTGTTCGAGAAGACCGGCAACATCTGGCGCGCCCAGGGCCGCCGGACCCGTCTCGACCTCAAGCTCTACCGCAAGTTCATCATGATGCGCGGCGAGGCCACCGACGGCTGGCGCGGTGAGATCCGCGAGGGCGAGGTCGTGCGCGACGACCAGGAGGTCCGCGAGGCCGAGGAGGCCGAGGAGGCCGAGGAGGCCGAGGCCGGGGAAGAGGGCGAGGAGCCCGAGGAGGGCGAGGAGGAGCGCGGGGAGGAGGAAGAGCCCGAGGACGAGTACGAGGAGGGCGAGGAAGAGCCCGAGGAGGGCGACGAGGAGCCCGAGGACGAGTACGAGGACGAGGAGGAGGAGCCCGAAGAGGAGGAGGGCGAGGAGGACCGGTACGAGGACGACGAGGAGGAGCCCGAGTACGACGAGGAGCCCGAGGACGAGTACGAGGACGAGGAAGAGCCCGAGGAGGACGAGGACCGTCCCCGCAGCAGGCCGGCCGCCCGCCGCTGACACCCCGGACCCGGAACGATCCCGGAAGACCGAACGACCCCGGAAGCGAGGCCGAACAGCGTGACCGAACCGATCGCCTCCCGCATGGGCCCCACGCCCAACCGGGCGGTGTCCGCCTACGGGCAGCAGGGGTCGTCGGCGAACCTCGCCGACATCCTCGAGAGGGTGCTGGACAAGGGCGTCGTCATCGCCGGCGACATCCAGATCAACCTGCTCGACATCGAACTGCTGACCATCAAGCTGCGCCTGCTGGTCGCCTCCGTCGACAAGGCCAAGGAGATGGGCATCGACTGGTGGGAGCACGACCCCTCGCTGTCCTCCCGGGCCAGGGAGGACGGGTACAGCATGGAGCGGGGCAGGGCGCACCGTTCGCTCGAGGAGGAGAACGAGCGTCTGCGGGCCGAGGTGGAGAGGCTGCGTTCGGCGGAGGGCCGGGCGGTCGGGGGCGGCCCCGTCGAGGGCCGTGTCGTCGAGGAGCGCGCCGAGGGCGCCCCCGCCGTCGAGAGCCGTGCCGACGCGGACCGCACGGGCGAGGAACGGAGGTGACCCCGGTGGGGAACGAGGAGGAGACGGCCGTCTACGTCTACGCCGTCACCCGCGAGGTGCCGGAGGCCGAGGCGGCCGTCGCCGCCCTCCCGGGGGTGCTGGGCACACCGGTCCGCACCGTCTCCGAGGGCGGGCTGACGGCCCTGGCGGGGCGGGTGCCCGCGCACCTCTTCGGGGAGGAGGCGCTGAAGCGGCAACTGGAGGACCTGGAGCAGCTGGAGTCCATGGCCCGCGCGCACAACGCCGTCGTCGAGGCGGTCACCGCGCGGACCCTCGCCCTGCCGCTGCGCCTGGCGACCGTCTACCTCGACGAGGAGCGGGTGCGGGAGATGCTGCGGGAGCGGGCGGAGGAGTTCCGGGAGCTGCTGGGCCGGCTCGAGGGGCACCTGGAGCTGGGGGTCAAGGTCTACGCCGACCCGCAGCACCGCCCGGCGGCCTCCGAGCAGTCCGGGGCGGGGGAGCGGGCCCCGGCGGCGCGGGCCGCCGTGAGCCCCGGCCGCGCCTACCTCCAGCAGCGCAGGATGCAGCGCCGTTCCCGGGAGGACGCCTACCGCAGTGCGGAGCAGGCCGCGGCGGCGGTCGCGGCGGAGGCCGAACTGATCGCCGTGGACCGGGTCCGCCACCGCCTCCAGCAGGGGGAGCTCGCCGCCGGTCCGGGCCAGAACATCGCCAACGACGCGTACCTGGTGCCGGTCGCGCAGGCGGAGGAGTTCCGCCGCAGGGTGCTGGCCGCCGGGGAGGCACCCGGGGTCCGCGTGGAGGTCACGGGGCCGTGGGCGCCGTACTCCTTCGCCACCCCGCCGCCCGACGCGGCACCGGCCCCCGCCGGGGAGGGTCCGGCCGGCGGCGCCGTGGCCGGGGCCCCGGGGTCGGGGGAGCGATGAGCAACGGGGTGGACCTGGCGGGCTTCGAGGAGGAGACCGCCGCGCCGGCCGGCCGCCAGGTGGCGCTGATCGACCTGCTGGACCGGCTGCTCACCGGGGGCGCGGTGCTCACCGGTGACCTGGTCCTGTCGGTCGCCGACGTGGACCTGGTGCGGATCAACCTGCGCGCCGTCATCCACTCGATCGGCCCGGACAGCCCGGCCCCGTGGTAGGGGCCGGTCCGGGGAGAAGGAGGAACGAGACCATGCCCGAGTCCGAGTGGCCGGACGGGCGTCCGGACGAGCGAGCGGACGGGCGTCCGGAAGGGGCCCGCCTGGAGGAGGTGGCCCGGGCCGCCGCCCGCGCCTTCGACCTGCTGCCCGCAGGGCCGCAGGACCGGCCCGGGAGGGAGAGCACCGCGGCCACCCGGCTCAGGACCGACCCCGACACGGTGGAGCGCGACCTGATCAAGCTGGTGCTGACCATCGTCGAGCTGCTGCGCCAGCTGATGGAGCGGACGGCCCTGCACCGGGTGGACCAGGGAGACCTGACCGAGGAGCAGGAGGAGCGGATCGGGATGACCCTGATGGTGCTCCAGGACCGGATGGCCGAACTGGTCGAGCGCTACGGCCTCACCATGGAGGACCTCAACCTCGACCTCGGGCCGCTGGGGAGCCTGCTGCCGCAGTCCTGACGGGCGGGCGCGACGGCCGGGTGCGGCGGCCGGGCGGGCGCGGACCCGTGCCCGCCCGGCCGTCACGGCTGTGCGTTTCCGCCATTGATTCGATCTTGTCCGGGACGGTCGGCGAGCGGGACCGTCAACCGGGGCGCATCCGTTCGGCCGCAGGCGGGGCATCGGGCGGGAACTGCGGATTCCCCGTCGGCCCGCCCGCGGCGAATACCTATTCCTGGCCGCTCGCGGCGGTTCGCGTGCGGGCAGGTAAATCCCCGGAATTCGAGGCCGGAAATCATTCGTTCAGGTGAGGGAGGATTCATAACCTCCTCACGCGATTCTGTGACAAAGATGTGACGATCAGACTGTGAGCGGGCTTCCGTGTCCCGGACCGAGACCCTACGGTGTGACTCATGGCGCACATACCGAACTCCGGCACCCCGAACGACGACCCGGACGGCTACGTCGGCCTGGCCGCCGACACCGCCGAGGAGCGTGCCCGCGGGAAGGGCTGGACCACGGTCCGGCGGCTCGCGCCCGGCGCGATCATCACCATGGAGTACCGGGAGGGGCGGCTCAACCTCACCGTCGAGGAGGACGGCACGGTCAGCCGCTGCTGGAAGGGCTGACCCGCCCGGGTACGGCGAAGGCCCTGGTGGAACACCTTGTGTGTTCCACCAGGGCCTTCGCCGTACCGGTGCCGGCGGGCGGGGGAGGGAGGAGTGTGCGTACCGTCCGCCCCCGCCGGGCTCAGCCCCCGGCTCCCGCGCTGCGCTCGCGGGCCTGGCCGAAGGCGGCGCCGCGGCCGGCGGGGCGCTCCGGGTACGGCCGACGGCTCCCGGGCTGGTGGTGGCCGGCCGGGGGGCGCTCGCCGCGGGCACCGTGCGGACGCACCGCGGGATGGTGCAGGCGCGGCTCGGCGTGGTGGCCGGCGGCGGCCGACGGGCCGCCGCTCCGGGAGCCCTCGGCCGTGCGGCGGCCGAACGGACCGCCGTCGACGGCCCCGCGCGCCGCGGAGACGCCCGCCAGGGCCCCGGCGGGCACCGGGGCGGGGGAGGGGGGACGGCCCACCGGCACCGCGACCTGCACGGCAGCGCCCCGCCGCCGCGCCACCAGGGCGCGGACGCGGACCTCGACCGAGGCCACGACCGGCTCGAACCACGGCAGCGCCAGCAGGACGAGCAGCCCCGCGGTCCAGCCGGCGAGCACGTCGCTCACCCAGTGGGTGCCCAGGTAGATGGTGGTCATCCCGACGCCGAGGGCGAAGACCGCGGCCACCACCGAGGTGACCCGCCGCGCCCGCGTGGTGGTGGCCAGGTAGGCCAGCACCCCCCAGGTCACCACTGCGTTGGCGGTGTGCCCGGAGGGGAATATCGCGCCTCCGGCGAACAGTTCGGCCGATCCCACGGAGGTCGCGTAGTGCGGTCCGAGGCGGCCCAGTCCGTACTTCACCGATCCGACGGAGAGGTTGAGCAGCAGCAGGGCGATGCCCAGGATCAGCAGCGGGCGCGCCGTCCGCTGCTTCCAGCAGCGCCACCCCAGCCAGGCCAGCACGATCACGGCCGTCGGGCCGCGCTGGCCCAGGACCACGAAGTAGTCCAGGAAGGCGTGGAACTCCGGCCACTGCTTGTAGGGGCGCAGCAGCATGACCTGCCAGTCCAGCCGCACCAGCCAGGAGGTGCTGAGGACGGCCGCTATCACCGCCGCGTAGGTCGCCAGGGTCGCGCCGAACAGGATCCTGCGTGTTCGGCTCAGCCCCGGGACGTCGCGACTGCTCGTATGGGAGCCCCGGGGGAGCCGTGACTCCCAGGGGACAACCTTTCCTTCGGTACGCACGCAATCGACGTTACAGCGTGTGACGGGCGCACTCGGCCGAACCCGACTCTTTGTGATGACGATGTGATGTGGAGACTCTGCGAAGTTGTCATTCTGCTCACATTTTCGGCCGCCTTTGCGCCGGTGCGGGGCGTTGTCGGGCCGCGCGTGCCGGCGAATTGGCCGGGGTAATTCCGGCGGCCGATTCAATTGCCGTTCCGCCGCAGGACCCCTCCGCTTAAGGTTCCACTGAGGGAAAGTCCGTTCGATTCTGGCGGGCGCGGTGCGCGCGTCCCCGGACCCGCCCCCGCCCGGGAGGCGTCCTCCCCGGCCGGCCGCGCCGGACCGCTCCCGCCGCCGGCCCGGCGGCCGGGACCGCGAGGTCTGCCACGCACTGCCCTGCGACTCTCGCGTACCCTGGCGACTCACTCGCCTTTTGCCGCCGGGCCCCCGGAACCGGATTCCGCCGTGCCCGGGCGCGAGCGCAGTACTGGGAGGTGTGCGGATGACGGGAACGGTCCCGGCCGGTACGACCGCGCGGGGAAGGGGTGGCGGGACGGCCAACAGATGGCTCGTGCTCGTAGTCCTGTGCGTGAGCCTGCTGCTGGTCGCGATCGACGCGACCGTCCTGCACGTGGCGGTCCCCGCCGTCTCCGAGGACCTGCGGCCCGGCGCCGCGGAACTGCTGTGGATCGTCGACGCCTACCCGCTGGCCGCCGCCGCCCTGCTCATACTGTTCGGCACCCTGGGCGACCGGGTCGGCAGACGCCGGGTCCTCCTGCTCGGCTACGGCCTGTTCGGGGTGGCCTCGGCCGTCGCGGCCTTCGCCCCCAGCCCCCTCGTCCTCATCGGCGCCCGGGTGCTCCTCGGCGTCGGCGGGGCGATGATCATGCCCGCGACGCTGTCGATCCTGCGCCAGGTCTTCCCCGACCGCAGGGAACGCGCCATGGCCATCGGCGTGTGGAGCGCGGTCGCCGCGGTCGGCGCCGCCGTCGGGCCGCTGCTGGGCGGTTTCCTGCTCGAGCACTTCTGGTGGGGCTCGGTCTTCCTGGTGAACATCCCGCTGATGGTGGTCAGCCTGCCGGTGGGCCGCCTGCTGCTGCCGGAGTCGACCGGGGACCGGGACGGCCCCTGGGACCTGCTGGGCGCCGCGACGGCCGCGGCCGGCGTGCTGGGCCTGGTCCTGGGCGTCAAGCACGCCGGGGCCGGCCCGGGACCGGCCCACCCGGCGGCGCTGGTGCCCCTCCTCGGCGGCTGCCTGATGCTCTACCTGTTCGTGCGCAGGCAGAAGCGGATCAAGCACCCGCTGGTCGACATGGCGATGTTCTCCAGGCCGGCGTTCGGCACCTCCGTGGGCTGCATCGTGGTGGCCATGCTGGCCCTGGTCGGCCTCGAGCTCGTCGCCGCCCAGTACCTGCAGCTCGTCCTCGGGCTGAGCCCCCTGGAGACCGGCCTGCGCCTGCTGCCGCTGACCTTCGCCGCGATGGCCGCCGGACTGGCCGGTTCGCGGATGCTGCACCGCCTGGGGCCCCGGATCATGGTCGCCCTGGGGTTCCTGCTCACGGCCTCCGCCGTCCTGGGCCTCACCGTGATGGGCCAGCACGACCGGCCCCTGGTCCTGGCCGCGGGCTTCCTCGTCCTGGGCTTCGGCCTGGAGACCACCCTCTTCGGGGCCTACGAGAGCATGCTCAACGAGGCCCCGGCCGAGCAGGCCGGCGGAGCCGCCGCCATCGGCGAGACCTCCTACCAGCTGGGCGCCGGGATCGGCATCGCGCTGCTGGGCAGCGTCATGAACGCCGCCTACGCCCCCGGGGTCCTGGAGGCGCGGGGCGTGCCGGGGCCGGCGAGGAACGACGCCGCCCACTCCATAGGCGAGGCGTACGAGGTCGCCGGGCAGCTCGGCGGAGCGGCCGGCGAGACGCTGCGCGCCGCGGCCCGGACCGCCTTCGTGCACGGACTGCACGTCACCCTCGTGGTCAGCGCGGTGCTGCTGTTCCTCGGCGCGCTCGCCGCACTGCGCCTGCCCCGCACCGCCGAACCCGCTCCCGGAACCGGCCCCGCGCCCGGCGGATCCGGCGGCTCCGGCGCGGCCACCGCGCCGGAGCCCGTGCCCGCAGCCGGGTCCGGCGGGAGCGCGGCCCCCGGGGAGCGGAAGCAGCAGCCCGGGCCGGGGACGGCCCCCCGGACCGGCGGACCGCAGACGGCACCGGGTGCGGACGGGAGTATCGGCGCCCAGCGCGGGCACGGACTGTCCCCCGCGCAGACCGTGCGCCGCTGACCGGCCCGTACGCCGCCCGCCGGCTCGGCCGGCCCGCTCCGGACCCTCGGCGGGTGCAGGGCCACAATGGCGCTGCGGGGTCTGGACGCCGTCCCGGGCCCGCACGTACCGTCGGGGCCGGACCGGGACGATCACCGGGTCGTCCGGGCCCGCTCCGAGCCGCAGAGAGCTGAAAGGCGCGTCCATGAGCGCGAGTGCACCGCCGCCGTTCGACCGTCACGACCCCCTCGGTCTCGACGACCTGCTGAGCGACGAGGACCGCGCGGTGCGCGACACCGTGCGCCGGTGGGCCGGGGAGCGGGTCCTCCCCTTCGTCGCGGAGTGGTACGAGAGCGGTGAGCTGCCCGGCATCCGCGAGCTGGCCCGCGAGCTGGGGTCGATCGGCGCCCTGGGCATGTCGCTGGAGGGCTACGGCTGCGCCGGGGCGAGCGCCGTCCAGTACGGCCTGGCGTGCCTGGAGCTGGAGGCCGCGGACTCCGGCATCCGCTCCCTGGTGTCCGTGCAGGGCTCGCTGGCCATGTACGCGATCCACCGCTTCGGCTCCGAGGAGCAGAAGCAGCAGTGGCTGCCGCGGATGGCCTCCGGCGAGGTCATCGGCTGCTTCGCGCTGACCGAGCCCGACCACGGCTCCGACCCCGCCGCCATGCGCACCACCGCCAAGCGCGACGGCTCGGACTGGGTCCTGACCGGCCGCAAGATGTGGATCACCAACGGCAGCGTGGCCGGGGTCGCCGTGGTCTGGGCGCGCACCGACGAGGGGGTCCGCGGCTTCGTCGTGCCCACCGACGCACCCGGCTTCTCCGCGCCGGAGATCAAGCACAAGTGGTCGCTGCGCGCCTCGGTCACCAGCGAGCTGGTCCTCGACGGGGTGCGGCTGCCCGCCGACGCGGTGCTGCCCGGGGCCACCGGGCTGCGCGGCCCGCTCAGCTGCCTGAGCCACGCCCGCTACGGCATCGTCTGGGGTTCGATGGGCGCCGCCCGCGCCTGCTTCGAGAGCGCGCTGGAGTACTCGAGGACCCGTGAGCAGTTCGGGAAGCCGATCGGCGGTTTCCAGCTCACCCAGGGCAAGCTCGCCGACATGGCCGTCGAACTGCACAAGGGGATCCTGCTGGCGCACCACCTCGGCCGGCGGATGGACGCGGGCCGGCTGCGCCCGGAGCAGATCAGCTTCGGCAAGCTCAACAACGTCCGGGAGGCCATCGAGATCTGCCGCACGGCGCGCACGATCCTGGGGGCCAACGGCATCTCGCTGGAGTACCCGGTCATGCGGCACGCCACCAACCTGGAGTCGGTGCTCACCTACGAGGGCACCGTGGAGATGCACCAGCTGGTGCTCGGCAAGGCGCTGACCGGCCTGGACGCCTTCCGGGGCTGAGGAGCGGGCCTTCCGGGCCTCGGCCCCCGGGCCGCCCGGGCCCTGCACGCCCCGCCCCCCTGCGCGCCCCGCCCGGCCCTGCGCGCCCCGCACGCCCGGTGCGGGGCGCGCGGAGCCGGGGCGCTCCCGGCCGGGAGCGCCTCTCCGGAGCCGGCGGGGGAGCGCGGTCAGCTCTGGTTGAAGAACTCCGCGCCGTGGCCGTTGTCGGTGGTGAGCACCTTGTAGTCGGCCGGGGTGAGCAGGAAGACCCGTGTGGCCACCCGCTCGATGGAGCCCCGCAGGCCGAAGGTGAGGCCGGCCGCGAAGTCCACCACCCGCTTGGCGTCGGCCGGGTCCATCGAGGTGAGGTTCATGATGACCGGGATGCCGTCGCGGAAGAACTCGCCGATGCCGCGCGCGTCCCGGAAGCCGTCCGGGGTCACCGTGGCGATGCGCCGCCCGTCGTCCGCGGCGCTGCGGGCGGGCACCTGGATCCGGGGATCGGTCACCCACGGGGCGACCTCCGGCTCGGGGCTCTCGGCGTAACCGTCACCGGCATCGTCGTAGTACCGGTCGTCCTCGCCGTCGTCGACAAGTCCCAGCCAGGCGCTCGCCCTGCGTACCGAACCCATGGACGCCTCCTTTCACACGCGGTCCCTACCGTCCGCCCCCCTATGGTCGTCCATGACGAGGACGATGCGCCAAGCGAAAATCCCGCCGGACGGTCTTTCGTGACGGTACTGGTGCAGAAGATGTGGTGACCCGTCAGAACTCCTGTTCGGCAGGGGAGGTGACGGGACGGGAAGTGCGGGTGGCCGCGGCGGCCGACGGCCTCCGCGCCAACTCGGTCCCGGGGGGTGGAAGTCGGCGGACGGGCGGTCGCCGGGTGGAGGTGTCCGCCGTCGGCCGCGGCCCGTCGCCGACGGGCGGAGTGCCGGTGGCCGGGGGCTCTTTGGGGCGGGCGGCCGGGTGAACGGCCGGCCCGCGACCGGACGGGAAAAGGTGACCGTCCGGGTGAAGGGCGGGGTTCCGATCGGCGGTGCCCGGCCCCGTCCGACCGGCGGCCGTCGCGCCGTCCGGCGGGTCGCCCCCCGGGTGCGGGGCGCGTTCGGGCGGTGTGCCGGCGCGGCGGGAACCGTGCGCGCGGCCCGTCCGGGGCCGCGGCCGGCCGTGCGCGGGACGGGGGCCGGCGGCCGGTGCCGGGCCGTGCAGGTGGAGGTCGCCCATGATCCGCGTCCTACCCCGCGCCCTCCGGCTCATGCCCTCCCGGGCGCCGGGGGAGCCGCGTCCGCCCCCCGGACGGACCCCGGCGGGTGGCCGCGGACGCGCGGTCGAAGGAACCTGACGGCGCGACACATGGCCGACCGTTCGGACGGGTTGGCGGCGTCCGCCCTCTTGTGCGAGAGGTCGGGGATCCTGATACTCCCCTCAGGACTTGTCAGGAACACGACGATCCTGGCTCTCGACGTCCGTCCCCACGGCACGACCCCCACAGCACGACCCCCACAGATACTCCAACAGGAGGAACGCAGTGAGGATCAGGCGAAGCACCCCCCACAGCGGCGTGGCCCGACGCACCCGGCTGATCGCCGTCGCGTCCGGTCTCCTCGCGGCCACGGCCATCACCCTGCCGTCCGCCAACGCCGCACCGACGGGGGCTTCCCCCGAGGCCGCCGCGGCCGTGGCCCAGCAGCTCGGCGCCGCCGCCACCGCGGGCACCTACGTCGACGACAGCGGCCGGGCCGTCGTCAACGTCACCGACTCCGAGGCCGCGGCCGAGGTCCGCGAGGCCGGCGCGGTCGCCCGCGTGGTCGAGCACAGCACCGCCGAGCTGAACAAGGCCGGCGACGCGGCGAAGGCCGCCGACATCGCCGGCACCTCCTGGGTCATCGACCCGCAGACCAACAAGATGGTGGTCACCGCCGACGAGAGCGTCAGCAAGGCCGAGATGGCCAAGCTGAAGAAGGCCGTCGCCGCCCACGGCGACGCCGTGAAGGTCCAGCGCACCGCCGGCACCTTCAACAAGCTCATCGGCGGCGGCGAGGCGATCTACGCCAGCAGCGGGCGCTGCTCGCTCGGCTTCAACACCGTCAAGAGCGGCGTCTACTACTTCGTCACCGCCGGCCACTGCACCGACGGCGCCGGCACCTGGTACTCCAACTCCGGGCGCACCACCGTCCTCGGCTCGACCGCCGGCACCAGCTTCCCGGTCAACGACTACGGTCTGGTGCGCTACACCAACACCTCGGTCACCAAGCACGGGTCGGTCTACCTGTACAACGGCAGCTACCGCGACATCACCGGCGCGGGCGACGCCTACGTCGGCCAGTCCGTGCAGCGCAGCGGCTCCACCACGGGCCTGCGCGGCGGCAGCGTCACCGGCCTGAACGCCACCGTCAACTACGGCAACGGCGACATCGTCTACGGCATGATCCAGACCAACGTGTGCGCCGAGCCCGGCGACAGCGGTGGTGCGATGTTCTCCGGCAGCACCGCCCTGGGCCTGACCTCCGGCGGCAGCGGCAACTGCTCCTCCGGCGGCACCACGTTCTTCCAGCCGGTCAAGGAGGCGCTCAGCGCCTACGGCGTCAGCATCTTCTGACGCACCCGAAAGTCCCGCACGGCCGCCCGGCCCCCGCACGGTGCACCCGCACCGGGCGGCGGCCGGGCGGCCCGTTCCCGTCCCGGCCGCGCCGGGTCCGGCAGCCGCCGCCGGCCCTGCGGCACCCCACGGAAACCCCGTCAGGAGGAACGCAGTGAGGACCGGACGAAGCACCGCCCCCCGCAGTGGCACCGCCCCCCGCAGCGCCGCCGCCTCCCGCAGCCGCGTGGCCCGGCGCACCCGGCCGATCGCCGTCGCGTCCGTTCTGCTCGCCCTCACGGCGTTCACCCTGCCGTCGGCCGGTGCCGAGCCGGCGGGGGCCTCCCCCGAGGTCGCCGCGGCCGTGGCCCGGCAGCTCGGCGCCGCGGACATCGCCGGCACCGCCTGGGTCGTCGACCCGCGGACCGGCAGGACGGTGGTCACCGCCGACGAGAGGGTCGGCAGGGCGGGGACGGCCGAGCTGGAGAAGATCGCCGCCGCCCACGGCGGCGCCGTGGAGGTCCGGCGCACCGAGGGCACCTTCGACAAGTTCATCGCCGGCGGCGACCCCGTTTACTCCGACACCGGCTCGCGCTGCACGCTCGGCTTCAACGTCCGCAGCAGCACCGCCCACTACTTCCTCGTCGCCGGCCACTGCGCCGACGGCGCGACCACCTGGTACGCCGACCCGGGGCGCACGGTCGTGCTCGGCACCACGGCCGGTTCCAGCTTTCCGGGCAACGACTACGGCCTGGTGCGCTACACCAACACCTCCGTCCCCAAGGAGGGGACGGTCAACCTCCACAACGGCAGCCACCGCGACATCACCGGCGCGGGCAACGCCTACGTGGGCCAGTACGTGCAGCGCAGCGGCTCCACCACCGGTCTGCGCGGCGGCACCGTCACCGGCCTGAACGCCACCGTCAACTACGGCGGGGGCGACATCGTGTACGGGCTGGTCCAGACCACCATGTGCGCGGAGCCCGGCGACAGCGGAGGCCCGGTGTTCTCCGGCGGCACCGCCCTGGGCCTGGTCTCCGGCGGCAGCGGCAACTGCTCCTCCGGCGGCACCACGTTCTTCCAGCCGGTCACCGAGGCACTCGCCGCCTACGGCGTCGGCGTCTACTGACGGCGCGCACCCGGCAGCCGCGCACCCGCGGGCGCGTTACCGTGGAAGGAGCAGGTCACCGCGTACGTGGGCAAGGGGGCCCGCCATGGTCGTGGAATTGCTGACCGCCGGCCTGTCGGCGGCCGCGCTGCTCGCCGCGAGCGGCGCCCGAGTGGTGCAGCAGTTCGAGCGCGGGGTCGTGTTCCGGTTCGGCCGGCTCCGCTCCCCTGTGCGCGGCCCCGGCTTCACGATGATCGTCCCCGTGGTCGACCGGATGCGGAAGGTGAACCTGCAGATCGTCACCATGCCCGTCCCCGCCCAGGAGGGCATCACCCGCGACAACGTCACCGTCCGGGTGGACGCCGTCGTCTACTTCAACGTGGCCGACGCCGCGGACGCGATCATCAAGGTCGAGGACTACCGCTTCGCCGTCTCCCAGGTCGCCCAGACCTCGCTGCGCTCGATCATCGGCAAGAGCGACCTGGACGACCTGCTGTCCAACCGGGAGAAGCTCAACGAGGGCCTGGCCCTGATGATCGACAGCCCGGCACTCGGCTGGGGCGTGCAGATCGACCGGGTCGAGATCAAGGACGTCTCCCTGCCGGAGACGATGAAGCGCTCTATGTCCCGCCAGGCGGAGGCCGAGCGCGAGCGGCGGGCCCGGGTCATCAACGCCGACGCCGAGCTCAGGGCGTCGAAGATGCTCGCCTCGGCCGCGCAGACCATGGCCGACACCCCTTCGGCCCTCCAACTGCGCCTGCTGCAGACCGTGGTGGAGGTGGCGGCGGAGAAGAACTCCACGCTCGTGCTGCCGTTCCCGGTCGAACTGCTGCGTTTCCTGGAGCACTCGACGCACCGGCAGCAGTCCGATCCGCAGCAGTCCGATCCGCAGCAGTCCGGCTCGCAGTCGTCCGAACTGCAGTCGTCCGAACAGGATTCGGACACGGGGGAGCCGGTCGTGCAGGAGCTCCCGGGGCAGGAGGAGCCCGGTCCGGAGGAGTCCGGGTTGCAGGCGATCGAACGGCGCCCGGCCGCGCCGAAGGAGGCGCCTTCCGACCTGCCGGAACGCCGGTCCGGGTTCCCCGAGCGGTAGACCTGACGGCCCGTCGCCCCGGCGGGTGAGCGTCCGACATTCCAGTTCATCACAGGGGACGGCCCTCGCGGACGTGTTCGAGTAGATCCCCGAACAGTGGTTGCGTCCTGCCGTCCGGTACCGGAATACTCCCGTCCGTTGCTTGGCATGGCCACGGCTTTTGCGGTGTGTCATGCCTTTGACAGCGCATCCTCCGGGTCCGCCCCCACATGTTCTGCGGGCCCAACCCCCCACTGGAGGTCATGAGTTGCAGCACCGACGAGTTACCAAGCGGCGTACCGTCATCGCCGGAGCCGGCGCGACCGCGGTTGCGGCCGCGGCGATCCTGCTTCCCAACGCCAACGCCGTACCCACCGGAACCGCCGCCCCCGGCCCGAAGGCGCTCACCCCCCGTGCCGCCGTCGAGCTGGCCTCCACCCTCGTGGAGGACCTCGGATCCGGGACGGCCGGGTCCTACTACGACGAGAGGACCGACCGGCTCACCGTCAACGTCGTCGACGCGGAAGCCGCCGAGGACGTCCGCCGGGCCGGCGCCGTGGCGAGGATCGTCGAGAACAGCACCGCCGAACTCAGGTCCGCCCGCGCAGAGATCGGCGAGACGGCCGAACAGGTTCCCGGCACCGCCTGGGCCGTGGACCCGCGCACCAACCGGGTCGTCGTCACCGCGGACACCACCGTCACGGACAAGGCCTGGGACAGGCTCGAGCAGGCCGTCGACGCCCTCGGCGGGAAGGCCGTCATCAAGAAGGCAGAGGGGGAGTTCAAGCCCTTCGTCTCCGGCGGCGACGCCATCCACAGCGGCGGCGGCCGCTGCTCCCTGGGCTTCAACGTCACCGTCGACGGCGCCCCGGCCTTCATCACCGCCGGACACTGCGGGGACGCCGGCTCCTCCTGGGAGGACGGCCAGGGCTCCGCGATCGGCACCATGGAGGACTCGCAGTTCCCGGAGAACGACTACGCCCTGGTGAAGTACGCCGACGCCTCGGCCGACGCGCCGAGCGAGGTCAACCTCTACGGCGGCACCCAGCGGATAACCGGTGCCGCCGAGGCCACCGTCGGCATGGCCGTGAAGCGCAGCGGCTCCACCACCCAGGTGCACGACGGCAAGGTCACCGGTCTGAACGCCACCGTCAACTACGGCAGCGGACAGATCGTCAACGGCCTGATCCAGACCGACGTGTGCGCCGAGCCCGGGGACAGCGGCGGCTCGCTCTTCGCGGGCGAATCGGCCGTGGGCCTGACCTCCGGCGGCAGCGGTGACTGCTCCTCCGGCGGCACCACGTTCTTCCAGCCGGTCACCGAGGCGCTCAGCGCCTACGGCGCGCAGATCGGCTGACGCCCCGGCACATCGGCCGACCGCACCACCCGCACCACCCGCCCCGACCGGGGCACCGCAGCCGTGCCCGTCACCGCCCCACCGGTGACGGGCACGGCCGCGTTACGGGGACGGCGGTGCGGGAGAGAAGAGGACGGCGCCCGGCCGGTACGCCCGACGACCCGTCACCGCCCGTCGCGGAAAGGCCGTCGCGGAAAGGCCGTTGCGGCCTCACGCGCCGGTGCGCCCGATGGCGTCGCGCACCGCGTCCTCGCTGCGGCCGACCACCGCGGTGCCGTCGTCGGCGGTGATGATGGGACGCTGGATCAGGGACGGGTGCCGGGAGAGCGCCTCGACCCAGCGCGGCCGGTCGGCAGGGGTGCGGGTCCATCCGGCGATGCCCAGTTCGGCGGCGGCCGGCTCGCCGGTGCGCGTGATGTCCCACGGCTCCAGGCCCAGCCGGTCCAGGACGGCGGTCAGCTCGGCCTCGGTGGGCGGGTCGTCCAGGTAGCGGCGCACCGTGTAGTCGGCCTCGGCGCCGTCCAGGATCTCCACGGCGGACCGGCACTTCGAGCAGGCGGGGTTGATCCAGATCTCCATGCCGCCACTGTATGGCCACGGCCCGCCCCGCCCCGCGGCCCCTGCGGCCCGCCCGCCCGTCCCCGGGTCGCGCGCCCCGCCGGGCCCCCGCCGTCCCGGTATGCGGACACCGGACGTGATCGTCGCCTCTTCCGGGTTTCGGCCGGCGACGCGGCGGGCGCAGCATGGAAGGGTGACCGGCATGACGCAGAACCACCGCGCCGCAGTGCTCGACCTGGTCGAATCCGCCGTCGACCCGGGTACCTGGAGCAGCTGGGACGAACCCCTGGGCGAACTGCCCGCCGACCCCGCCTACCGCGCCGACCTGGAACGGGCCCGGGAACGCACCGGCCTCGACGAGTCGGTGATCACCGGGGAGGGGCTGATCGGAGGACGGCGGGTCGCGCTCGTCGCCTGCGAGTTCGGCTTCCTGGCCGGCTCGATCGGGGTCGCGGCCGGGGAGCGGCTGGTGCGCGCGGTCGAGCGCGCCACGCGCGAACGGCTCCCGCTCCTGGCCACCCCCGCCTCCGGCGGCACGCGGATGCAGGAGGGGACCGTCGCCTTCCTGCAGATGGTCAAGGTGGCCGCGGCGATCACCGACCACAAGGCGGCCGGACTGCCCTACCTGGTCTACCTGCGCCACCCCACCACGGGCGGGGTCCTGGCCTCGTGGGGGTCGCTGGGCCACATGACGGCGGCCGAGCCGGGGGCGCTGATCGGCTTCCTCGGCCCCCGGGTCCACGAGGCCCTGTACGGGGAGAAGTTCCCCGAGGGCGTGCAGACGGCGGAGAACCTGCTGGCCAACGGCCTGGTCGACGCCGTCCTGCCGCCGGAGCAGTTGCACGGCGTCGCCTCGCGCGCCCTGTCCGTCCTGGCCCGCGGCACGAACGGCACGAACGGCACGAACGGCACGGGCGGTGCGGCGGGGGCTGAGGCTGCCGCCACGAAACAGCCCGCGGGGCCCGCGCCCGGCTTCGACGGCCCGGCCGCCGCGAGGCCCTCGCCCGTGCCCGCGGCCGTCGCGTCGGCGCCCCCGGCCGGGGAGTCGATCGAGCGCTCCCGGCGTGCCGACCGCCCCTCGCTGCGGGCCCTGCTCAAGCTGGCCGCCACCGAGGTGACCCCGCTCAACGGCACCGGCGCGGGCGAGCGCGACCCGGGACTGATGCTCGCCCTGGCGAGCTTCGGCGCGACCCCGTGCGTGGTGGTCGGCCACGACCGGGGCAGCAGCCGCGGTCCCCGTCCCGCGCCGGTGGGTCCCGCCGGGCTGCGCGAGGCCCGCCGCGGCATGCGGATGGCGGCCGAGCTCGGCCTGCCGCTGGTGTCGGTCATAGACACCGCCGGGGCGGCGCTGTCGAAGGAGGCGGAGGAGGGCGGCCTCGCGGCCGAGATCGCCCGCTGCCTGGCCGACCTGGTGACCCTGCCCGCGCCCACCCTGTGCCTGCTCCTCGGCCAGGGCGCGGGCGGCGGCGCCCTGGCGCTCCTGCCCGCGGACCGGGTGCTCGCCGCCCGCCACGCCTGGCTGTCCCCGCTGCCGCCCGAGGGCGCCTCGGCGATCCTGTACCGGACGACGGAGCGCGCCATGGAGGTGGCGGCCCGGCAGGGAGTGCGCTCCGCCGACCTGCTGGCCAACCGCATCGTCGACCGGATCGTGGAGGAGGACGGCGGCCCGGAGGCGTTCCTGCGGCGGCTGGGCGGCGCGCTCGGGGAGGAGCTGTCCGCGCTCGCCGCACGCGAGGACGCCGAACGGCTCGCCTCCCGCCGCACCCGCTACCGCGACCTCGGCCTGCGCCGCCCGTAGCCGTCCGGCGGCCGGTCCCGGCGAACGGCACCCGGCACGGCACCCGGCGGTCGGTCCCGGCACCCGGCCGCCGGGACCGGCGTCCGCGGCAGCGGTGCGGACGCCCTAGGCTGGTCGCCCGACGGCACCGGCGGGAGGAAGTGCACCGTGCAGGCAGATCAGCAGGAGACACCGGCCGCCCCGCCGTTCCCGGCCACCGGGCGGAGGGTGCTGGTCAGCGGCGCCTCGCGCGGCATCGGCCGCGCGGTGGCGCGGGCGTTCGCGGCCAACGGCGACCGGGTGGCCGTGCACTGGGCCAGCCGCCGCGAGGACGCCGAGGCCACCCTGGCCGGACTGCCCGGGACGGGGCACGTGCTGCTGGGCGCCGACCTGGCGGACCCCGACGGGGCGGCCCGGCTGGCGGAGGAGGCGACCGCCGCACTCGGGGGCATCGACGTCCTGGTCAACAACGCGGCCGTCAACACCGCGCACCCGCCGGCCGGCACCGCCTACGCCGACTGGACGGCGGCCTGGCGGCAGCACGTCTCCGTCAACCTCCTCGGCACGGCCAACCTCAGCCACCTCGCGGCGGACCGGATGATCGCGCAGGGCACGGGCGGGCGCATCGTCAACGTCGGTTCGCGCGGGGCCTTCCGCGGCGAGCCGGACCACCCCGCCTACGGGGCGACCAAGGCGGCGGTGCACGCACTCGGACAGTCCCTCGCCGTCGCGCTCGCCCCGTACGGCATCGCCGTGACCTCCGTCGCGCCGGGGTTCGTCGAGACCGACCGGGTCGCCCACCGGCTGGCGGGGGAGCAGGGCGCGGCGATCCGCGCCCAGAGCCCCTTCGGCCGCGTCGCCGCGCCCGAGGAGATCGCGTCCGCCGTGCTGTGGCTGGCCTCGCCGGAGGCGCTGTGGGCCTCCGGCACCGTCGTCGACCTCAACGGGGCCTCCCACCTGAGGACCTGAGAGTCTGAGGGCCCGGGGGCCCGGGGCGGTTTCGTGCGGTCCGTGGCAGGTGCCGCGGACAGAAGGGACAGGAAGCAGTGGCAGGAATCATCGACAAGGTCGCCTGGATCCGGGTCGAGGAGGGCAAGGTCCTCAGCACCCGGTCCCGGGGGAAGGACGCGTACTACTTCCCCGGCGGCAAGCGCGAGGCGGGCGAGAGCGACCTGCAGACCCTGGTCCGGGAGGCGGCGGAGGAGCTCACGGTGGAGGTGCTCCCGGAGACCGCCTCCCTCATGGGCGTCTACGAGGCGCAGGCGCACGGCCGCGCCGACGGCGTCCTCGTCCGCATGACCTGCATGACCGCCGACTACCGCGGCACGTTGACGCCCAGCAGCGAGATCGAGGAAGTGGTCTGGCTGACGTACGCGGACCGCGACCGGGTCTCCCCGGTCGACCGGTTGATCCTCGACGACCTCAGGGCGTCGGGCCGGCTGCTCTGACCGCGGGACGGCGAAGGACGCGGGCAAGGGCGCCGACGCCCTCGGGGGTGCCGGGCACGCCCCTCCCGGACGGCGGCCTGGCGCACAATGAGTGCGACAACGCCGTGCCCGTGGGGAGAACCGCCGTGAGCCTGAAGATCACCATCGATCCCGAGTCCGCCGTCGCGCCGTTCGAGCAGGTGCGGTCCCAGGTCTCGGAGCAGGCGCGGGACGGACGCCTGCCGGTGGGCCACCGGATGCCGACGGTGCGGGGGCTCGCGGCGGAACTCGGCCTGGCGGCGAACACGGTGGCCAAGGCGTACCGGGCGCTGGAGGGCGACGGGGTGATCGAGACCCGCGGCCGCAACGGCACGTTCGTCGCCGCGGCCGGTGACGCCGCCGACCGGGAGGCCGCGGCTGCGGCCGCCACCTACGCCGAGCGGGTGCGGCGGCTCGGGCTGGACCGGGCCGCCGCCCTCGCCGCGGTGGACGAGGCGGTCCGCGCGGCGTACGGGGACGCGGAACCGCAGCGCTGAGCCGCAGGCGCCGTGTCCGCGCGGTCCACGCGCCGTGCGGTCCGTGCGGCGCGGGATCAGTGCCGCAGGGCGCGGCGGATCCCGTAGGCGGCCGCGCCGGCGGCGAGGACGGCGGCCCCGGAGACCACGGAGGTCGCCGGGAGGGCCAGGGCCAGGGCGGCGCAGCCGGCCAGGCCGACGACCGGGACGATCCGCGGCGCGCGGCCCTCGTCGCGGCGCAGGGTCAGCGCGCTCGCGTTGGCCACCGCGTAGTACGCCAGCACGCCGAACGAGGAGAAGCCGATCGCGCCGCGCACGTCGGCGGTGGCCGCCAGGACCGCGACCACGACGCCGACCGCCGCCCCCGCGCGGTGCGGGACGTGGAAGCGCGGGTGCACCGCGCCCAGGGCGCGCGGCAGGTGGCCGTCGCGGGCCATCGCGGAGGCGGTGCGGGAGACGCCCAGGATCAGGGCGAGGAGCGAGCCGAGGGCGGCCACCGCCGCTCCGACGCGCACCACGGGCGCCAGCCGGCCGGCCCCCGCCGCCTCCACCGCGCGGGCCAGCGGGTCGGCGGCGGCGGCCACGCCGTCCGGGCCCAGGGCGGCCAGGAGCGCGACGGCCACGCAGGCGTAGACCGCCAGGGCGATTCCCAGGGCGATCGGGATCGCCCTGGGAATGGTCCGGGAGGGGTCGCGGACCTCCGAGCCGAGGGTGGCGATGCGGGCGTACCCTGCGAAGGCGAAGAACAGCAGGCCGGCGGCCTGGAGCAGGCCGCCGGCGGTGAGGTCCGCCGCGGAGCCGAGGAGGCCGGACGCTCCGGTCCCGCCGACGCGTTCGCCGGTCGCGCAGGCCACGACCACCGCGGCCAGGACGGCCAGTACCGTCGCGACGATCGCCCGGGTGAGCCACGCGGCCTTCTGGACGCCGACGTGGTTGACGGCGGTGAGCGCCACCACGGCGGCCACCGCCACTGCGTGCGCGTGCTCCGGCCAGGCGTAGGCGCCCACGGTCAGCGCCATCGCCGCGCAACTGGCGGTCTTGCCGACCACGAACGCCCAGCCGGCCAGGTAGCCCCACAGCTCTCCCAGCCGTTCGCGGCCGTACACGTACGTCCCGCCGGAGGCGGGGTACAGGGCGGCGAGGCGGGCCGAGGAGGTGGTGTTGCAGTAGGCGACGACGGCGGCGAGCGCGAGCGCGAGGAGAAGGCCGGTCCCGGACCCCGCGGCGGCGGCAGCGGGCGCGAAGGCCGCGAAGACCCCGGCTCCGATCATGGCGCCCAGGCCGACGACCACGGCGTCGAACGTGCCGAGGCGGCGTGCCGGGGGAACCGGCACCGCGCCGGACGGGCCGGCGCCGGACGGGTTGGTGCCGGGCACGGCGTCGGGAACGCCGCCCGGGGTGCCGCCGGCGCGGCCGGCGCCGCCCCCGCCCGCGGGAGAGGCCCCCGAGTCCGGCGGTGTCGCGTCTGTGCCAGTGCCCATGCCCATGTCCCGTGCGCTCCGAGTCGTCCGAGGTGATCGGTCCGATGCAGCGCCGACCCTACAACGGCCGCCCGGGGCGGAACGGGCCCCCGGACGCGGTCCTCCTCCCGCTCCCGCCCTCCCCGCCCCCGCCCTGTTCCCGCCCTGTTCCCGCCCACCGGCCCCGGTCCGCGCGGCCGGCCGGAACCGGCGGGCCGGAGCGGCCGGGGCGCGGGTCACAGGTACAGGCCGTCTGCGGCCTCGACGGGTGCGGTCGGCATGTCCGGGCCTCCCCGCCGCATCGCGAACAGTTCGGCGAGGGTGGCGCCCGAGGGGCCGACGGACGCCGCGGCCGGGTGGCCCCGGCCCAGCCAGCCCAGGGCCTCGGCGCGGGTGAGCGGCCCGACCTCGATCCGGGCCAGGCACCGGCCCGGCCGGACCACGGCGGGGTGGAGGCGTTCGAGGTCCTCGTTGGTGGTGATGCCGACCAGGACGTTGCGGCCCTGGCCGAGCAGGCCGTCGGTGAGGTTGAGCAGGCGGGACAGTGCCTGGCCGGCCGCGTGCTTGGCCTCGCCGCGGATCAGTTCGTCGCAGTCCTCCAGGAGCAGCAGCCGCCACTTCCCGCTGCCGCCGTCGCCGTCCTCCTCGCCGATGCTGATGTCCATCAGGTAGCCGGGGTCGTTGAACAGCCGTTCCGGGTCGAGCACGCAGTCCACCCGGCACCAGTCCTGCCAGGAGCGGGCGAGGGTGCGCAGGGCCGAGGTCTTGCCCGTGCCGGGCGGGCCGTGGAGCAGGAGGAGGCGGCCGGTGACGTCGTCGGGGGTGAGCTTCATCAGGCGGTCCACGGCCTCCGCGACGGGGGCCGAGTAGTTGGGGCGGACCTCCTCCCAGGGCGAGGCGCCGATCCGCCGCCGGGTGCGGTGGGGACCGCGCCGCGGGGACAGGTGCCAGAAGCCCATCTCCACGTCGTCGGGCTGGGGTTCGGGTTCCAGTTCGGCGCCCTCGACGGCCCGGGCCAGGACCTGCTCGGCCAGTTCGTCGTCGACGGCGACGACCGTCACCTGCGCGCCCCGCCTCCAGCGCTCGGCCTCGACGGTGAAGCCCTCGCCCTCGGCCAGCACGGTGCTGCGGTCGCTGTCCCGGAAGGAGTACAGGACGGTGGCGTCCTCGGGGAGCAGGCCGGCCTCCGGCCGCACCTGCTGCAGCGAGGCGGCGCGCGCGAACGGCTGCTCCCCGGAGGCGAACCGGCGCAGGAGCAGCGCGTCCAGGGCGGTGTGCAGGGTGCTGTCGTCGGAGAGGCCGAGGCGGAGGGGCAGGGGGGAGTGCGGCGGCGGTGAGTCGTTCGTGGCCTGCTCCCGGGGGAGGAAGGGGTGCGCGGAAGGCATGCGCCACATGATCCGGCACCGGTGGGGCCCGGGCACGTGGTTTTCCGGGACGCGCGGTTCTCCGGCCCGCACCGCCTGCCGTCGGGCCCGCTCCGGCCGCCTGCGCGCCCCGGCCGTGTGCGCGCCCCGCCCGTACGCGCGCCCCGCCCGTATGCGCGCGTACGCCGCGGGCCCGGGGAGGGTCCGCGGCGTACGCGTGTCACCGTCTGCGGTCACCGGCCGGAACGGCCGGGCCGGATCAGGGGACGAGCCTGAGCAGCTTGTTCGGGGAACCGCTGCCCGGGCTGGTGATGACGTTGGAGGTGGCGCCGTTGACCAGGGCGGTGCTCACCTGGGCCGGGGTGGCGGAGGTGTGGCCGGCCAGGTAGACGGCGGCGGCGCCGGCCACGTGCGGGGTGGCCATCGAGGTGCCGGAGATGGTGTTGGTGGCCGTGTCCGTGGTGTGCCAGGCGGAGGTGATGGACGAGCCGGGGGCGAAGATGTCCAGGATCGAGCCGTAGTTGGAGAAGCTGGAACGGGCGTCGGTGTTGGTCGTGGAGCCGACCGTGATCGCCTCGGCCACCCGGGCGGGGGAGGACGTGGAGGCGTTGGTGTTGGAGTTGCCCGCGGCCACCGCGTAGGTGACGCCGGAGGCGATGGAGTTCTTCACCGCGTTGTCCAGGGCGGTGCTGGCGCCGCCGCCGAGGCTCATGTTGGCCACGGCCGGCTTCTGGGCGTTGGCGGTCACCCAGTCGATGCCCTTGATGACGCCGGCGGTGGTGCCGGAGCCGTTGTTGTCCAACACGCGCACGCCGACGATCTTGGCCTTCTTGGCGACGCCGTAGGTGCTGCCGGCGATGGTGCCGGCGACGTGGGTGCCGTGGCCGTTGCCGTCCTGGGCGACGTTGTCGTTGTCGACCGCGTCGTAGCCGTTGAACGCACGGCCGCCGAACTGGCTGTGGGAGATGCGCACGCCGGTGTCGATGACGTACGCGGTCACGCCCTGGCCCGCGGAGTCGGGGTAGGTGTAGGAGCCGTTGAGCGGCAGGGCGGCCTGGTCGATGCGGTCCAGGCCCCAGGTGGCACCGGTCTGGGTGGCGTCGACCTGGACCTTGACGTCCTGGACGACGGACTCCACGGCCGGGTCCGCGGCCAGCTGCTTGGCCTCGGTCTCGGTGAGCTGGGCGGCGTAGCCGTTCAGCGCCGCCTTGTAGGTGTGCTTGATCGTTCCGCCGTGCTCCTTGACGACGTTTCGGCCGGCGGCGGAGGCGGCCTTCAGACCGGTGTCCTTCTTGAGCGTGACGATGTAGCTGCCCTTGACCGCGTCGGCGGATCCGGCGCCGATGATGCGGCCCTCGGCGGGAGCGGCCTGGGCGGGAACCGCGGCGGCGCCGAGGGTGACGGCCGCGACGACGGCGGTGGCTGCCGCTGCGAACCGGGTCTTGGTGTGACGCATCACTGCCATGAGGGGTTTTCCTCCGGTTTGGGACGTGGGGGTGTCCGTGGGGTGGACAACGCCGATGCGCGTAGACGTGGGGTGAAGCTCTCCGCTACCGACGGGTGAAAGGTTGGTGCATTGGCGTGTTCAAATCAAGAGTGCTGAGGCATTGTCATATCCGTGACACACCGCGGCAATCAGAAGCCGGACAAGTCCGAACTTTTTCTTGAACGGCCCAAGGGCGCTGCTTCCGGACAAGTGGCAGAGATCCTGCTACAGGAGGACCCATGAGACTGTTCCGCCGTACCGCCTCGGCGCTCGCCGCCGTTCTCCTCGCCTCGGCAGGCGTTCTGACGGGCGCTTCGCAGGCCGCCGCCGCCACCCCCGCCTACGTCGCCCTCGGCGACAGCTACTCCTCCGGCACCGGTGCCGGGGACTACGGCGACAGCGGCAGCTGCAAGCGCAGCGCCAACTCCTACCCGGCGCTGTGGGCCGCCGCCAACGCGCCCTCCTCCTTCTCCTTCACCGCCTGCTCGGGCGCGACGACCAGCACCGTCACCAGCGGGCAGCTGGCGCCGCTGAACTCCTCCACCGGCCTGGTCAGCGTCAGTGCCGGCGGCAACGACGTCGGCTTCGCCGACGTCATGACCACCTGCGTCCTGCAGAACGAGAGCGCCTGCCTGTCGGCCGTGGCCACCGCCCGCTCACAGATGGACAGCATGCTCCCGGGCCGGCTGAACACCATGTACTCGGCGATCCGCAGCAAGGCCCCCAACGCCAAGGTCGTCGTCCTGGGCTACCCGCGCCTGTACAAGCTCAACGGCACCTGCATCGCCGGCCTGCGCGAGAGCGAGCGCGCCGCGCTCAACGACGCCTCCGACCACCTCAACAGCGTGATCTCCGCCCGCGCCGCGGCCCACGGCTACACCTTCGGCGACGTGCGCGGCACCTTCACCGGCCACGAGATCTGCTCCGGCGACTCCTGGATCCACAGCGTCACCTTCCCCATCGTCAACTCCTACCACCCCAACAAGAAGGGCCAGGCCGGCGGCTACCTGCCCGTCCTCAGCGCCAAGGCCTGACCGCTCCCGCACCACTTCCTCCGGCGGGCCGCGACCCGGTCCCGCCGCCCGGCCCGGCCGACCGGTGACGACGTCCCACCCCGTGGACACCGGCCGGCCGGACCGCCGAAACCGGGGCAGGGCATCACCGAACATCAATTCCTGTTGCACATAACGTGCCGAACAGTCAGACTCGTGCGGCGCCGGACGTTGTGGAAGGCGTCCTTCCGGCGCTGCCCCTCCCGGTGCGCCGGACCGGCGGGGGAGCCGTGGCCGTCGGGGGAGGGCATCGTACGCGCGCACCGCGGGGGATCTGCGGCGGGCGGCCGGTGCCCAAGGCCACGGCGCCGCCCGTGGGAACAGGCCCGCCGGGACTCCCGGCGGGCCTGATGCGTCGGGGCCGCCGTGCCGGGACGTCACGACCGGGGACACCGCAGCCGGGAACGTCACGGCGAGGACGCGGCGATCGTGTACGCGGCCGGAGGCATGTGCGCCGGGCCCGTGCTCCCGGGCACCCCTGCTGTGATTCCCCTTGCGGGGCCGGAAATACGCTTCTGGCGAAAGGGAGTTGTAGGGTTACCCTGCCCGGGCCGGGTGCCCTCGTACGGGTGGGGAGTGTCATGGACCAGATAACGATGCGCAACAGGGCCCGAGTCCCTGCGATCAACTGCGGCGGAAGTGCGTCGAGCGCACGGCTCGACCGGCACCTGTCCGTGCTCGGGGGGCCGGCCGTCCCCTCCCGCGAGACGGAAGAGGCCGCCCGCCTGATGCGCGAGCTGACCACGCGTGACCCCGCCCGCGCGAACGCCGCACGCGGAAGCCACGTCTCGCTGTTCGCCCCGCTGCGGCGGCTGCGCCGCTCGCTCCTCGGCGGACACGGCCACTGACGGGCCGGAGCACGTCACCGCACCGGCCTCCTGAGCCCGCACCGGCCTCCTGAGCCCGCACCGGCCTCCTGAGCCCGTGCCCCGGCCGGCGCAGGGCACGTTCCCCCGCCGCCCGCCCGGGGAGGGGACCCGGGAAGGGGGTGCCCAGGGCGGGGACGCCCCGGGCGGAGGCGGCCCGACGGCTCACAGCAGGGCGAACTGGCCGCCCGGGCCCTCCTCCTGGTGGTCCAGGACGGAGGCGGGCCGGCGTGCACGGGGCAGTACGGGGAGGACGCCCGAGCGGTGCAGGTCGGCGACGGTGATCGCGGCGGATTCCGCGTGCAGCCGGGCGGCGAGGGCGCGCTGCGCCGGGCGCAGGCCGTCCAGGAGGGCCAGGACCGTGACCAGTTCGAGGAGTTCGGAGGTCCACGTCTGCGGCCAGGAGGCCGGCCGGACACGGGCCAGCTCGTCGGCGCCGGAGTCCTCGCCCCCGCCCGCGGGGAGGGGGGAGCGGGCGGCGAACCAGGTCTCCAGCACCCGTGTCCCGGCCGCGTGGAAGTCCCATGCGCCCTGCGGCACCGGGGCGATGCGGCCGTCCCCGAGGTGCAGCGCCTGCTCGCCGGGATCGTAGTGCACGGAGGCGGGGAAGCCCGCGGGCCCGGAGGGGACGGCGGCGCGGACGAACGGGCGCTGCCCCCCGGGCATCCGCGGCCGCCCGGAGGGCCGGTCGCGGGCCGGGTCGGCGCAGCGGTCGCCCCGGGTGTGCAGCCAGACCATCCGGCGGCCGGTCTCCACGCCCTCCCGCCACAGCCCGGGGGACGCGGTGAGCGGCACGCCGCAGCCGCCGGCCCCGTGCCGGGCGGTCGCGGTCGCCCAGGCGAGGAAGTCCTCGGCGGTGACGTCGGCGCCCAGGCGGTCCGAGAGGAGGCCGAGCAGTCCGGGGGCGAGGTTGGGCTCGGCCCCGCCCGGGCGGCGGTACAGGGGCCGGATGCGGCCGGGGCGGCCGGCCGGCGAGCGGCCGTCGGGCAGCAGGGCCGAGGGGACCAGCGGCGGCCCGGGCGCGTCGGGGACGCGCGGCTGCTCGACGGCGAAGAGCTGCCGGTCGTCGGCGACGCGCCACAGTTCCGGGCGGGCCCGGTCGATCAGGCGGTGGTCCGGGATCAGCCACTGGTGGTCGAAGGCGCCGCGCAGGATCCGCACCGGGGCGGGGCAGGGGCCGTCGGCGTCGGCCAGGGGCCCGGTTCCGGCGGTGTGGCCGGGGAGCTGTGCGACGGCGGTGCGCAGGGAGCGTGCCCGGCTGGGGCGGAAGAGTTCGGCGGCCCGCTCCGGGGTGTCCGCGTCGAGCAGGCGCGTCCAGCGGGCCCTCAGCGACTCGGGGTCGGGGGCCGTGACCCAGGCGCGCCCCGTCTGCAGCGGCGGCACCGACCACGGCATGAGGTCGGCCAGCAGAGGTGTCCCGGAGGCGTGCGGTCCGTCGCCGGACCGGCCCCCGGACCCGATCGCCCCCACCCGGTCCCCTTCCTCTTCCTCACGAAGCGGCGGTCGGCCCCTACTGTACTGGGGCCCCGCCCGGCGGGGCGGTGCGACAGGCACGGGCCCGCCGGGCCCGCGGGGGTTCCGCGCGGGCCCCGGAGGACCGCCTCCGGGCCCCCGCAGGGAGACCTACCGGTCGGTACGATGCGGGGCGCGGCCGACGTGCCGTCCGCCGCGCCGCCCGCCCGCCCGCCCCGGGGCCGACGTCGACCGGCTGCCGGGCGGAGGCCGGCCGGACCCGCTGCCCGGCGCCGCCGTCCTCGGCACCGTCCCCGTCCGGGCGGCCCGGGCGCGGGCGGCCGGAACGCCGTGACCCACGGCACATCCTCCCCGTTCTGGCGCGCCCCAACTAGCGCCGCTAGTTTGGACGTGCACCGTACCCGGACCACGAAGGACGACGACGTGACGAAGGCCCGCGACGCGCTCTACATCGACGGTGCTTGGCGGCCGTCCGGCAGCAGCGACGTGATCGAGGTGGTCGACCCGGCCGACGAGCAGGTGATCGGCACCGTGCCGGCCGGCACCGCGGACGACGTGGACGCCGCGGTGCGCGCCGCGCGCGCCGCCCTCCCCGGCTGGGCCGCGACCCCGCCGGCCGAGCGCGCCGCCCGGCTGGCCGCGCTGCGCGACGGCCTGGCCGCCCGCCGCGACGAGGTCGCGGACACGATCACCGCCGAGCTGGGCGCACCCCTCGGCGTGAGCCGGAAGGTCCACGCGGCCGTACCGGTCGCCGTGGCCGGCTCCTACGCCGACATGCTGGAGACCTTCTCCTTCGAGGAGAAGGTCGGCAACTCCACCGTGCTCCTGGAGCCGGTGGGCGTGGTGGGCGCCATCACCCCGTGGAACTACCCGCTGCACCAGATCGTGGCCAAGGCGGCCCCGGCCCTGGCGGCCGGCTGCACCGTGGTGCTCAAGCCGGCCGAGGACACCCCGCTCACCGCGCAGCTGTTCACCGAGGTGGTGCACGAGGCCGGCGTCCCGGCGGGCGTGTTCAACCTGGTCACCGGTCTGGGCCCGGTCGCCGGCCAGGCACTGGCCGAGCACGACGGGGTGGACCTGGTCTCCTTCACCGGCTCCACGGCGGTCGGCAGGCTCGTCGGCGCCACCGCGGGGAGGGCCGTCAAGCGCGTCGCCCTGGAACTGGGCGGCAAGTCGGCGAACGTGATCCTGCCCGACGCGGACCTGGCCCTGGCGGTCAAGGTCGGCGTGGGCAACGTCTTCACCAACTCCGGCCAGACCTGCAGCGCCTGGACCCGGGTGCTGGTCCGCGACGACCAGTACGACGAGGCGGTGGAGCTGGCGGTGAAGGCCGCCGCCAGGTACACCGTCGGCGACCCCCGCGACGAGGCGTCCCGCCTGGGCCCGGTGGTCAACGCGAAGCAGCGCGACCGGGTCCGCGGCTACATCGAGCAGGGCGTCGCCGAGGGCGCCAGGATCGTCGCGGGCGGCCCGGAGGCCCCCGAGGGCCTCGAGCGCGGCTACTACGTCCGCCCGACCGTCTTCGCCGACGTCACCGAGGACATGACGATCGCCCGGGAGGAGATCTTCGGCCCGGTGATCTCCTTCATCCGCTACCGGGACGAGGAGGACGCGCTGCGCATCGCCAACAACACCGTCTACGGCCTGGCCGGCGCGGTGTGGTCGGCGGACCCGGCGCGCGCGGAGGCGTTCGCCCGCCGGATGGAGACCGGCCAGGTCGACATCAACGGCGGCCGGTTCAACCCGCTGGCGCCCTTCGGCGGTTACAAGCAGTCCGGGGTGGGCCGGGAGCTGGGCTCCCACGGCCTCGCCGAGTACCTGCAGACCAAGTCCCTCCAGTTCTGAACCCGGTGGTTCGCCGACCGGGCGGTTCGCGAGCCGAGTGGTTCGCCGACCGGGCGGTTCGCGAGCCGAGTGGTTCGTGAGCCCGGTGCAGGCCCGCCCGCGGGCCTGCACCCCCCTTCCCGCCACGCCGAGAACCGAGGAGAACCGTGGTCCGCGCCGTCGTACTGCCCGCCGTCGGAGCACCGCCGGAGATCGTGGAGATCGACCTCCCCGAGCCCGGCCCGGGCCGGGTGAGGATCCGCCTGGCCGCCGCCGGGGTGTGCCACTCCGACCTGTCCCTGACCAACGGCGTGCTCTCCCATCCCGTGCCGCTGGTACTGGGCCACGAGGGCGCGGGCACGGTCACCGCCGTCGGCGAGGGCGTCACCGCCGTCGCCCCCGGCGACAGGGTCGTCATCAACTGGGCCCCCTCGTGCGGGGCGTGCCACTTCTGCGGGCTCGGCGAGCCCTGGCTGTGCGCCAACGCCATGGCCGGCTGCGCCGTGCCGTACGCCAGGCGCCGCGACGACGGCTCCGACCTCCACCCGGGGCTGGGCACGGGGGCCTTCGCGGAGGAGACCGTGGTCCCCGAGCGGGCCGTGCTGCCCCTGCCGGACGGCGTGCCGCCGGACGACGCGGCGCTCCTGGGCTGCGCGGTGCTGACCGGCTACGGCGCGGTGCACAACGCGGCCCGGGTGCGCGAGGGCGAGTCGGTCGCCGTCCTCGGCGTCGGCGGCGTCGGCCTGGCGGTGCTGCAGTCGGCGCGCATCGCCGGGGCGGGGCCGATCGTCGCGGTCGACGTCTCCCCGGAGAAGGAGGAGCTGGCCCGGGCCGCCGGGGCCACGGACTTCGTGCTCGCCGCGGACGAGCCCGCCCGCCGCATCCGGAAGATCACCGGAGGGATCGGCGCCGACCACGCCGTCGAGTGCGTGGGGCGGGCGGAGACGATCCGCGCGGCCTGGTCCTCCACCCGGCGCGGCGGCCGCACCACCGTCGTCGGCATCGGCGGCAAGGAGCAGAAGGTCTCGTTCTCGGCCATCGAGATCTTCCACTTCGCACGCACCCTCTCCGGCTGCGTCTACGGCAACAGCGACCCGGCCCGGGACCTGCCGGTCCTGGCCGAGCACGTGCTGGCCGGCCGGCTGGACCTGTCCGGCATGGTCACCGAGCGCATCGGGCTGGACGGCGTCCCGGCTGCCTTCGACAACATGCGCGCCGGCCGCGGCGGCCGCGCCCTGGTCGTCTTTCCCTGACGGCCCGCCGCCCGCCCGTCCGTTCGTCTGCCTGCCGCCCGCCGTCGCCCCGCCCCGGCCTTGTCCGGGCCTGTTCGGGCCTGCCCGGGCCCGCACCGGTCTCAGCCGGGCAGGTCGCGGGTGAGGGGGCGGGCGGTGGCGGGCGGTGCGGCGCCCACCGCCGTGTCGTACTGGAGGGCGAGCCCGTCCACCAGGGCCCGCAGGCCCGTCTCGAAGGCCCCCTCGTCGACCCTTTCCCGGTGGTCGGCGAGCAGGTGCGCCTGGCCCAGGTGCGGGTACGAGCCCTCGTAGACCCCGGGGTCGTCCAGGAAGCCGCGGGCGAACGAGCCCAGGGCGGACCCGGCGATGAAGTAGCGCATGAGCGCGCCGATGCGGGTGGCGTGGGCGGGCGGCCAGCCCGCTCCGGTCAGGCAGCCGAAGACGGCGTCGGCCATCGCCAGCGAGGCGGGCCGCCGCCCGGGTCCCCGGGGGACGACCGGGACGATGTTGGGGTGGGCGGCCAGTGCCGCCCGGTAGGAGCGGGCCCAGCGCACCAGGGCCTCCTGCCAGTCGCAGGTGCCGAACATCGACAGGTCGGCCTCGCCGACCACCCGGTCGGCCACGGCGTCGAGGATGTCGTCCTTGGACGCGAAGTGGTTGTAGAGGGACGGCCCGCTGACTCCCAGTTCGGCGGCGAGCCGGCGGGTGGACAGCGCGGACAGGCCCTCGGCGTCGACCACGGCCAGCGCGGCGTCGACGATGCGCTCGCGGCTGAGCAGGGGTTTGCTGGGGCGGGCCATGGGGTCGATTATGGCCCCGGAGGAGCCTGGGGACGGTGCCCGGGGTGTCCGGGGACGGGCCGGCGGAACCCTGTGGGCTAAGCGCTTGCTCAGTGGTGAGGTACGGTATTCGTCCTGGCCACGGGAGAGCGGAGCGTGCGATGGGTGCGGGTGCTGGTGCGGAAGCCGGAACGGGCGCGGGGGCGGACGGGCCGGAGGCGGACGCTCCCGGGGAGCAGGCCCCGGAGGGCGACGGCGGGGGCCTGCCGGACCCCGGCGACGCCTGGGCCGACGTGACCCCGGACGCGGCGCGGCGCCTGCTCGTCGCCGCGATCGAGGCCTTCGCCGAACGCGGCTACCACGCCACCACCACCCGCGACATCGCGAGCCGTGCCGGCATGAGTCCCGCGGCACTCTACATCCACTACCGCACCAAGGAAGAACTGCTCTTCCAGATCAGCAAGGTCGGCCATCAGCGGGCCCTCGCCCTGCTGGAGAGCGCGGCCGGGGCCGGCGCGGGCGACGCGTCCCCCGCCGAGCGGCTGGGCGCGCTGGTGCGGGCCTTCGTCCGCTGGCACGCCGAGCGCCACACCACCGCCAGGGTCGTGCAGTACGAGCTGCACGCGCTCAGCGAGGAGCACTACGCCGAGGTCGCCGGGCTGCGGAGGGCCACCGAGCAGGTCGTGCGGCAGGTCATCGAGGACGGGGTGGCGGCCGGGGACTTCGACGTCGCCGACGTGCCCGGCGCGGCGCTCGCGGTGCTGTCCCTGTGCATCGACGTGGCCCGCTGGTTCAACGTGGGGGGCCGCCGGACCCCGGAGGAGGTCGGAGACCTCTACGCGGACCTGGTGCTGCGCATGGTGCGCCCGGAGAGGGCCGGCTGACGCCCGCCCGGCGGGCCGGGCGCCCGTCCCGGCCCTCGGCCTCTCGGGACGGGCTCGGCGGCCCGTCCCGTTCGCGGGGGCTCAGGAAGCGGCCAGGAACGCCCGCACGGCGGCGGTGAACTCCGCGGGCAGGGCGTCGTGCACCAGGTGGCCGGCGATCATGGTGACCAGCCGGGCGTCCGGGATCTCCTCGGCCAGCCGGGCCAGCAGCTGCTGCGGGACGTGGCTGGCGGCACCGCCGGCGACGACCAGCGTCGGCGCGGTGATCTTCTTCAGCGCGTCCCGCCAGGACGGGTCCGGATTCCTGAGCTGGTCCTTGATCGCCGGCACCACCGGCCAGTCGAACGGCAGCTCCCCGGCGGGGCGCACCGCCGGGAGCGGCTCGCAGGGCCACGGCGGGGCGGGCTCCTCCAGGACCAGCCTGCCGACCCGGTCGGGCTGCTCCTGCGCGAGCAGGAGGGCGACGGTGCCGCCCATCGAGTGGCCGACCAGGTCGACCCGTTCCAGGCCCAGGGTGTCGAGGAACGCGAGCACGTCGTCGCGCATGAGCTCGAACGAGTACGTGCCCGGCCAGTCGCTGTTCCCGTGCCCGCGCAGCTCGAGCACGTGCACCCGGTGCTCCTCGGACAGGGGACCGGCCACGTCGTCCCAGCTCGCGGCGGTGCCGCCCAGCCCGTGCAGCAGGACGACGGGCGGCGCGTCCTGGGCGCCCAGCACCCGGTGGGCCAGCCTGATGCGGCCGGTGTCGGCCGTGAGGTGATCATCCATCCGCCGAACCTACCGGCTGCACGGGCCGGCCGAGGTGATCAGGCGTAGTAACGGACGACGGTTTCGGCCACGCACACCGGCTTGTCGCCGCCCTCGCGCTCGACGGTCACGTGCAGCACCATCTGCACGCCGCCGCCCGCCTCGGAGACCTCGCCCAGCCGGGCGGTGGCGCGCAGCCGGGACCCGACCGGCACGGGGGCGGGGAAGCGGACCTTGTTGACCCCGTAGTTGACGCCCATCCTCACGCCCTCGACGTTCATCAGCTGCGGCATGAAGGCGGGGATCAGGGACAGGGTGAGGTAGCCGTGGGCGATGGTGGAGCCGAACGGGCCGCTCTCGGCCTTCTCCGGGTCGACGTGGATCCACTGGTGGTCCCCGGTCGCGTCGGCGAACAGGTCGATCCGCTTCTGGTCGATCTCGAGCCAGTCCGAGGTGCCCAGCTGCTCGCCCACGCTGCTGCGGAGCTCCTCCAGCGAAGCGAAGGTCCTGACCTGTGCCATGTTCGTGCCTCCCGACAGAGATGACTAAGCGCTCGCTCAGCATGCTTTTCCCGGCCGGGGATGTCAACGCCGGGCGCGCCGCTTCCCGCACGCCCCCGCCGTCCCGCCGTCCGCCCGGTAACCGGGTGCGATCACGCTAGGCTGCCTGTGTGACGCAGACGCCGACCGTCCACCGCGAACTCACCGTGGGCCAGCTCGCCGCGCGCAGCGGCGCCGCCGTCTCCGCCCTGCACTTCTACGAGAAGCAGGGACTGATCCGCAGCCGCCGCACCGCGGGCAACCAGCGCCGCTACACCCGGGACGCGTTGCGCAGGGTCGCCTTCATCCGCGCCTCCCAGCGGGTGGGCATCCCGCTGTCCGTCATCAAGGAGGCGCTCGAGAGCCTCCCCGACGGCCGCACCCCGAACCGGGAGGACTGGGCCAGGCTGTCCGCCCGCTGGCGCGCCGAGCTCGACTTCCGCATCGACCAGCTGACCCGCCTGCGCGACGACCTCACCGACTGCATCGGCTGCGGCTGCCTGTCCCTGGACCGCTGCGTCCTGTCCAACCCCGCGGACCAGCTCTCCGCGGAGGGGCCCGGGCCCCGCCGCCACCTCGCCGCCCAGCGGCCCCCGCGGCGCTGACCCTCCCGGGCGGGGACGGGGCGGCCTCCGCCCGGCGCCGCCCCGCCGCAGCCACCCGTCCGCCGGCGCCCCGTCCGCCAGCGCCCCGTCCTCCCGTGCCCGTTCCCCTGCACCGCCGCCGCGTCCGGCTCCCGCCGCGTCCGGCCCTTCGTGTCGGAGGCGGCGCGCTGTCCGCAACTGCCCCCGCTTCCGGCCGAATTGACGGTCGGTCGTCTTCCGTCCGACTCGTACCGGCGGTAACCTCCGGCCGTCGCCTTCCGGAGGAGCTGGAATGCACCCTCGCTCACGCACGCGTCCCCCCACCCCCACCGCGCGCCGGGTCAGGAGCACGGCCGCCGCAGCCCTGCTGGGGCTCGGGCTGGCCATGACGGCCCCGCTTCCCCCCGCCGCCGCCGCCCCCGGGACGGAGGAACCCGTCCGGGCCGCCGCGGCCGCCGACCACTGCGGCAGCCAGTGCCACGACATCCTGCCGCCCGGCCAGAACGGCAACGCCACCCTCGCCGGGATCCTGGCCCACCGGACCCTGGGCACCTACCCCAAGCACAGCCGGGACCAGCTCGCACGCTACGACTCGCTGGTCCAGGGCCACACCTCCCTCACCGACGGGCAGTTGGGAGAGTTCTTCAACGATTCCTCCTTCGGCGTCCCGGCGGACCGGGTCGAGTCCGTGGAGAAGCCCCGCGAGGACGTGACGATCACCCGGGACGAGCGCACCGGAGTGCCGCACATCCAGGGCACCACCCGCGAGGGCACCGAGTTCGGAGCCGGCTGGGCCGCCGCGCAGGACCGGCTGTGGCTGATGGACCTGTTCCGCCACATCGGCCGGGGCGAGCTGACCCCCTTCGCCGGCGGCGCGGCGGGCAACCAGGGCCTGGAGCAGCAGTTCTGGCCCTCCGCCCCGTACACCGAGGCGGACCTGCGGGCGCAGGTCGACCGGATAGCCGCCGGCAACGGCGAGCGCGGCCGTCAGGCACTGGCGGACGTGACCGCCTACGTCGCGGGGATCAACGCCTACATCGCCAAGGCCAAGAAGGACCGGGTCTTCCCCGGCGAGTACGTGCTGACCGGACACGTGGACGCCGTCACCAACGCCGGCGAGATCGAGCCGTTCGAGCTCACCGACATCGTCGCGCTCGCCTCGGTGATCGGCGCCCTCTTCGGCTCCGGCGGCGGGGGCGAGGTGGAGGCGGCGCTCTCCCTGCTGGCCGCGCAGGAGAAGTACGGCACGGCCGAGGGCACGAAGGTGTGGGAGTCGTTCCGGATGCGCGACGACTCCGAGGCGGTCCTCACCCTGCACGAGGGCGAGACCTTCCCCTACGCGACCAGGCCGGAGGACCCCAGGGGGACCGCGCTGCCCGACGCGGGCTCGGTCACCGCCGAACCCCTGGTGCACGACCGCACCGGCGGCGCGGTGTCCGCGACCGGGGAGGGGGCCGCGAAGCCGTCCGGCAAGCCCGGGCGGGCCCCCGGGAAGGCCACGAAGAAGACGCCGGGGAAGGCGCCGGGCAAGGTCCCGGAGAAGCTCGAGCCGCTGCGGGGGATCTTCGACGACGGGGTGCTCCCCGCGGACCTGTTCTCCACCCGCAAGGGCATGTCCAACGCCCTGACGGTCTCCGGCGAGCACACCGCGAGCGGCAACCCGGTCGCCGTCTTCGGCCCCCAGACCGGCTACTTCGCGCCCCAGCTGCTGATGGTCCAGGAGATCCAGGGCCCCGGCATCAGCGCCCGGGGCGCGTCCTTCGCGGGCCTGAGCTTCTACGTCCAGCTCGGCCGCGGCCAGGACTACGCCTGGAGCGCCACCTCCGCCAACCAGGACGTCACCGACACCTACGCCGTCGAACTGTGCGACCCCGCCGGCGGCCCCCCCTCCCGCGACGCACTGCACTACCTCCACCGGGGCCGGTGCGTGGCGATGGAGACCCTGGAGAAGAAGAACTCCTGGTCCCCGACGCTCGCGGACTCCACCGCGGCCGGCTCCTACCGGATGGTGGTGCACCGGACCGCGTACGGGCCGGTCACGCACCGCGCCACCGTCGGCGGCAAGCCCGTCGCCTACACCTCGCTGCGCAGTTCCTACGGGCACGAGGCCGACTCCATCATCGGCTTCCAGATGTTCAACGACCCCTCGTACGTCAAGGACGCGGCGACGTTCCAGCAGGCGGCCGAGCGGATCAACTACACCTTCAACTGGTTCTACGCCGACTCCCGGCAGACCGCCTACTACAACTCCGGGAGCAACCCGGTCCGGGCCGCCGGGGTGGACCCCTCCCTGCCGGTGAAGGCCGAACCGGCCTACGAGTGGAGCGGGTTCGACCCGTCGGACAACAGCGCCGACCACACCCCCTCCGCCGAGCACCCGCAGTCGGTCGGCCAGGACTACTACGTCTCCTGGAACAACAAGCAGGCGAAGGGGTACGACTCGGCCCGCTTCGGCAACGGCTCCGTGCACCGCGGCGACCTGCTCGACGACCGGGTGAAGGCGCTCGTCGGGCGGGGCGGGGTCACCCGTGCCGCCCTCACCCGCGCCATGGCCGAGGCCGCGGTGGCCGACCTGCGGGGCGAGCAGGTGCTGCCCGAGCTGCTGCGGGTGCTCCGCAGCGCCCCGGTGACCGACCCCGAGGCCGCCGCCGCCGTGCAGAAGCTGGAGAGCTGGGCCGCGGCCGGCGCGCTGCGCAAGGAGACCTCGCGGGGCAGCGGCACCTACGCCCACGCCGACGCGGTCCGCACCATGGACGCCTGGTGGCCGCTGCTGGTGCGGGCCCAGTTCGAGCCCGGCCTGGGCGGGAAGCTGTACGGGGCGCTGAAGGCCAACCTGGCCGTCGACGAGGCGCCCGGCGCCGGCCACGGGCCCACCGGCGGCCACGCCGGGTCGGCCTTCCAGTACGGCTGGTGGTCCTACGTGGACAAGGACCTGCGCGCCGTCCTCGGGGAGAAGGTGGACAGCCCGCTGGGGAGGACCTTCTGCGGCGGCGGTGACCTGTCCGCCTGCCGGGACGTGCTGCTGACCACCCTGAAGGCCGCCGCGGCCACCCCGGCCGCCGAGGTCTACCCCGGCGACGAGCACTGCGCGGCCGGCGACCAGTGGTGCGCCGACAGCATCGTCCAGCGGGCGGTCGGCGGCATCACGCACGACCCGGTCCACTGGCAGAACCGCCCGACCTACCAGCAGGTGGTGGAGTTCCCCTCCCACCGCTGAGCGGACGCCCCCGCGAGGGGCCGTTTCCGGCCGCGGCGTGCCCCGCGGACCCCCACCGGGTCCGCGGGGCACGCCGTGTTCCGCCTCCCGCCCGGAGGAGCCGGCGGATCCCTTTCTCCGACGCATACCGACTGGTTAGTATGCCGGGCACGGGGCGGAGCCGCCCCGCGAGGCGGAGGGATGCCGGCGTGGAATCGAGTACGGACTTCAAGGACGCGGCCGTCGTGGTGACGGGGGCGGGCGCCGGCATCGGCGCGGCACTGGCCCGGCGGTTCGCGGCCCTGGGCGCGCGGGTCGTGGTCAACGACCTGGACGCCGACGCCGCGCACGCCGTCGCAGAGGAGATCGGCGGCACGGCGGTCCCCGGGGACGCCGCGGGGGAGCAGGGCGTCGCCGAGCTGATCGAGCGGTCGCGCGCCGCCCTCGGCGGGCGCGTCGACGTCTACTGCGCCAACGCCGGGATCGCCGCGAAGGGCGGGGCCGACGCGCCCGAGGACGCCTGGTCCGCCTCCTGGGACGTGAACGTGATGGCACACGTGCGGGCGGCCCGCGCGCTGCTGCCGGAGTGGCTGGAGCGCGGCGGCGGACGGTTCGTCTCCACGGTCTCCGCGGCCGGGCTGCTGACCATGGTGGGCACCGCCCCGTACTCGGTGACCAAGCACGCCGCCCACGCGTTCGCCGAGTGGCTCTCCCTGACCTACCGCCACCGCGGCGTCTCGGTGCACGCGATCTGCCCGCAGGGTGTGCGCACCAGGATGGTCGAGGAGTCCGGCGCCGCCGGCGACCTGGTGCTCAGGCCCACCGCGATCTCCCCCGAGGCGGTCGCGGACGCACTGCTGGACGCCGTCGCGGAGAACCGCTTCCTCGTCCTCCCGCACCCGGAGGTCGGCCAGATGTACGCGGGCCGCGCCGCCGACCCGGAGCGCTGGCTGCGCGGCATGAACAAGGTGCAGCGGGCCCTGGAGGCGGTCGAGCGGGAGGCCGGAGGGCCCGCGGGGCAGCAGACCCGCGCCTGACCGGGCAGCCCCCGCCCGCGCCTGACCGGGCAGCCCCCGCACTCCGCCGCGCACCCGTCACGGGACGGCGGGCGCGCGGCGCGCACACCACCCCCACCGACACACACGAAGAAGGACCGCACCCGTATGAGCTGGTACCGCAGCAAGCCCTGGCTGGGTCAGTACGACGACGCGCTGCGCGCCGAGCCCGCGCCGCCGCCCAGCGTGCTGCACGGCTTCCGCGCCTCGGCCGCCGAGACGCCGGAGCGCACCGCGCTGGCCTACTTCGACGCGCGGCTGTCCTACCGCGAGACCGATGAACTGTCCGACGGCCTCGCCGCCCACCTGGCCGCCCGCGGCTTCCGCCCAGGCGACCGGCTGGCGATCGTGCTGCAGAACGTCCCGCAGTTCGTCGTCGCCCTGCTGGGCGCCTGGAAGGCCGGCGGCGTGGTCGTCCCGGTCAACCCCATGTACCGGGAGCGGGAGCTGGCGCACGTCCTGCACGACGCCGAGGCCGCGGCCGTGCTCTGCCACGAGGGCGCCTGGCACGACTTCGTCCGGGAGACGGTCGTCGGCTCCCCGGTGCGCATCTGCCTGATCGCGAACGAGCACGACCTGCAGACCCGCAACGACCCGCGGGTGCTCCCCGCCGCCGGCGGACCCGCCGCGGAGGGCGCCGACGATGTCCTGGCCGCCGCCCGCGCGGCCCTGGCCCAGGGGCTGCCGGTGCCCGCCGCGGCCGGCCCCGGCCCGGGGGCCACGGCCCTGATCAGCTACACCTCCGGCACCAGCGGGACGCCCAAGGGCGCCACCAACACCCACGGCAACCTGGCCTTCAACGCCGAGGGCCAGCGCCGCCTGGCGGGCCTGCCCGGGGAGGGCACGGTCTTCGTGCTGGCACCGCTGTTCCACATCACCGGCATGGTCTGCCAGCTGGCCAGTGCGCTGTGCAACCGGCTCACCCTGGCCATGGCGCACCGCTTCGAGCCGGGCGTGGTGCTGGACGCGTTCGCCGAGCACCGCCCGGTGTTCACGGTCGGCCCCTCCACCGCCTACATGGCGCTGATGGCCCATCCGCTGATGGACCGCGAGCGCTTCTCCTCCTTCACCGCCCTGTACTCCGGCGGAGCGCCCCTGCCGCCGGCCGTGGTGGAGCGGTTCCGCGAGGCCTCCGGGCAGTACCTGCACAACGGCTACGGCCTGACCGAGACCTCCGCGCCGTGCGTGGTCGTGCCCCGCGGGCGCGAGGCTCCGGTGGAGCCGGCCTCGGGCACCCTGTCCATCGGGGTGCCGGTGCCCGGGGCCGTGGTCCGCATCCTCGACGAGAAGGGCGCCGAGCTGCCGCCGGGGGAGGCCGGCGAGATTGCGGTGAGCGGGCCGATGGTGGTGCCCGGCTACTGGCGCCGGCCCGAGGAGAGCGCGGCCGCCCTGCCCGGCGGCGAGCTGCTCACCGGCGACGTCGGCCTCATGGACGCCGACGGCTGGGTGTACGTGGTCGACCGCAAGAAGGACATGATCAACGCCTCGGGCTTCAAGGTGTGGCCCCGCGAGGTCGAGGACGTGCTGTACACCCACCCCGCGGTGCGGGAGGCGGCCGTGGTGGGCATTCCGGACGAGTACCGGGGCGAGACCGTCAAGGCGTTCGTGAGCCTGCGCCCGGGGAAGGGCGCCGAGCCCGGGGAACTGGTGGCGTACTGCAAGGAGCGGCTCGCGGCCTACAAGTACCCGCGGGCGGTGGAGATCGTGGAGGAGCTGCCGAAGACCACCAGCGGCAAGATCCTGCGCCGCGAACTGCGCTGACCGCCCGGCTCCCGGCCGTGCGGCCGTGCGGCCGTCCGGCCGGGAGCCGCCGCAGCTGCCACGGCGCGCCCCGGCCTCAGTCGACCGGCAGGCCCTCCGCCTGCTTGATCGTCCGCATGATCATCTGCGAGTTGAGCTCCCTGACCCCCGGAAGGGCGGTGAGGCGCTCGATCCACAGCCGCTCGTAGGCGGTGCCGTCCGCCACGGCGATCCGCAGCAGGCAGCCGGGGGCGCCGTAGAGCCGGTGGGCCTCGACCACGTCGGGGATCCGCTCCACCTCGGCCTCGAAGGCCTCGACGGCACGGCGGTCGCGGTGCACCTCCACCGAGGCGAGGATCTCGAAGCCGCGGCCGACCGCGTCCGGGCCCACCACGGCCCGGTAGCCGCGGATCACGCCCTCCTCCTCCAGCCTGCGCACCCGGCGCAAGCAGGGCGAGGGGGTGAGCCCGACCCGGGCGGCCAGCTCCTGGTTGGTCAGCCGGCCGTCGGCCTGGAGCTCGCGCAATATTCGTCTGTCAATCTCGTCAAGAGGGGTCATGGATGCCAATGTAACGCGCGTAGCGCGTGGATTTCGCAAGCATATTGTGCGGTTCTCTCGATATTCTCGACGTCTGTAAAGAATCTGTGGACGCAGTGGACACAAAGGGTCTGTGAGCACAAAGGGGAGGACAGCGTGCGCCGGGTCGTCGTCATCAGCACCGGGGGGACCATCGCCAGCCGCTGGCAGGGCGAGGGCTACGCGGCCCAGGCCGACGGGAGCGAGGTACTCGCCTCGGCGCCCGTGCCCGAAGGACTGGACGTCCGGGTCGTCGACCTCTTCACGGTCAACAGCTCCCGGATCACCACCGCCCACCAGCTGGAACTGCTGCGCACGGTCCGGGAGGTCCTGACCGACCCCGAGGTCGCCGGCGTCGTCGTCACCCACGGCACGGACACCCTCGAGGAGTCCGCCTACCTGCTGAGCCTGTTCCACGACGACCCGCGCCCGGTCGTCTTCACCGGCGCGCAGCAGCCCCTGGAGGTCGCCGACGGCGACGCCCCGGGCAACCTCTACGACGCGCTGCTGACCGCCTCCTGCGGGCGGGACACCGGGGTGGTGATCGTCTTCGCCGGCCTGGTCCACGAGGCCCGGGGGACCGTCAAGGTCCACACCCTCGCCCCGCAGGCCTTCGCCGACCCCTGCGGCAGCCCCCTCGGCCGCGTCGAGTTCGGCCGGGTCACCTGGCTGCGCAGGCCCGACCGCACGCCCGCCCTCGAACTCAGACTGCCCGGCCCCGGCGGCCGGCTGCCCCGCGTGGACATCGTCATGCACCACACGGGCGCCGACACCCTCCTCCTCGACGCCGTCCTGGCCGCGGGGGCCGAGGGCGTCGTGCTGGTGGGCACCGGTGCGGGCAACGCCACGCCCGACATCGCCGCCGCGGTGGCCCGTGCCGTGGACTCCGGGGTCCTGGTCGCCCTGAGCACGCGGGTCCAGACCGGTCCCGTCGCCGCGCTCTACACCGGCGGAGGGGCCGTCGACCTCGCCGCGGCCGGCGCCCTGCTCTCCGGATCCCTGCGGGCCGGCCAGACCCGCATCGCGGTGCTCGCCTCGCTGCTGTCGGCGGGCCCCGCCGCCACGGCCGCCGAACGCACCGACGTGCTGCGCCGGGTCCTGGACGGCGCGGCCGTCGAGCCCCCTCTCTCGGCCCCCGCGGGCTCCCGCCGCAGCGCCGCCTGACCTCTTCCCGGGCCGGATCCGGGCCCGGCCCGCGCCCGGCACTCCACCCCTGTGCCCCGCCCCGGCACTCCGCCCCGGAGGGCGGCTCCGGACCCGGACATTCCCCTTCCCGCATACCGCTCGGTATGCTGGCGGGCGCGTCCGGGGCGGTCGAGGTGCCGGGCGGGCCGGACCACCACCGGCGGGCACGGCCGGTGCGGCCGGTGCGGCGACACGCGGCCTCTCCGGCTCGCGCGACGGAGAGGAGCGGGTCATGGCGTTGGAGAACCCGGCGGACCGCGGCACGGCGGGCCGCGGCACGGCGGACCCGGAAGTCGCGCAGGTGCCCCGGCGGCTGCTGGAGGCCGCCACCCGGCTGTTCGCGCAGGAGGGCTTCGACCGCACCCCGGTGCGGCGGATCGTGGAGGAGGCGGGCGTCACCAAGGGCGCCCTCTACCACTACTTCGACTCCAAGGACGACCTGCTCCACGAGATATACGCCCGGGTGCTGCGGCTGCAGACCGAGAACCTGGAGCGGATCGCGGCGACCGGCGCCCCCGTCGAGCAGCGGCTGCGGGCCGCGGCCGCGGACGTCGTCGTCACCAGCATCGCCAACCTCGACGACTCCAAGATCTTCTTCCGGTCCATGCACCAGCTCGGCGAGGAGAAGCAGAAGGAGGTGCGGGCCGAGCGCCGCCGCTACCACGAGCGGTTCCGCGCCCTGATCGAGGAGGGGCAGCGCGGCGGCGTCCTGCGGGACGGCGTCCGGGCCGACCTCGTCGTCGACTTCTACTTCGGCTCGGTCCACCACCTGGGCACCTGGTACCGCGAGGGCGGCCCCCTCGCCGCGGAGACGGTCGCCGAGCACTTCGCCGACCTGCTGATGACCTCGCTGCGCCCCTGACCGGGCCCCTGGGAGGCAACTCACCCCGGCCGGGGCTTCTCAATCCGCACCGGGCGTGGCACCGTGTCCCTCCGTACTGTCCATACCGACCAGTCGGGATGACGAGAGGGGCGCCATGAGGGCCTGGCGAGTGCACGAGAACGGCGAGCCGCGCGAGGCGATGCGGCTGGACGAGGTGGAGCGGCCGGCCCCCGGACCGGGGCAGGTCCTGCTGAAGGTGCGCGCGGCCAACATCAACTTCCCCGACGCCCTGCTGTGCCGCGGCCACTACCAGGTGCGTCCCCCGCTGCCCTTCACGCCCGGCGTGGAGATGTGCGGCGAGGTCGTCGAGGCGGGGGAGGGCGTCACCGGCCTCGCCCCCGGGACCCGGGTGATGGCCCAGCCCGCCCTGCCCGGCGGCGCGTTCGCCGAGTACGCCGTCGCCGACGCAGCGGCCGTCGCGCCCGCCCCCGAGGCGCTCGACGACGCCGAGGCCGCCGCGCTGCACATCGGCTACCAGACCGGCTGGTTCGGCCTGCACCGCAGGGCGCGCCTGCAGCCCGGCGAGACCCTGCTGGTGCACGCCGCGGCCGGCGGCGTGGGCAGCGCGGCGATCCAGCTGGGCAAGGCGGCCGGCGCCACCGTGATCGGCGTGGTCGGCGGCCCCGAGAAGGCGAAGGCGGCCCGCGATCTCGGTGCGGACGTCGTGGTCGACCGCCGCAGCGAGGACTTCGTGTCCGTCGTCAAGGAGGTCACCGGCGGACGCGGCGCCGACGTGGTCTACGACCCGGTCGGCGGGGACGCCTACACCGGCTCCACCAAGTGCATCGCCTTCGAGGGCCGCATCGTGGTCGTCGGCTTCGCCGGGGGCACGATCCCCGCCCCGGGCCTGAACCACGCGCTGGTGAAGAACTACTCGATCCTGGGCCTGCACTGGGGGCTGTACAACGCCAAGGACCCGGCCGCGGTGCGCGCCTGCCACGAGGAGCTGACCCGGCTCGCCGCCGAGGGCGTCGTCAAGCCGCTGGTCAGCGAGCGCGTCCCCCTGGACGGCGCCGCCGACGCGGTCCAGCGCGTCGCCGACGGCACCACCACCGGCCGCGTGGTCGTCGTCAACCCCTGACCCCGGTGCGGGGAGCGCCCGCTCCCCGCACCCGCGCCGCACCGCGCCGCGCACGGCGCCCCCGCGGGAGCGGCTCCTGCACTGCCCCCTGTGGAAACGGACTGGAGCGGGGTGCGGGAGCGCGTCCTCGAGGCGTACGGCGCACGCACCGGACGGGGACGCTCCCGCGACGCACCCCGGCCCCCGCCGACCGAGAGCCAGGTGCGCGAGGCGGAGGAGCAGTTCGGCATCGCCTTCCCCTCCGACTACCGCGGCTTCCTCCTGCGGGTCGGGGCCGGGGGATTCCTGGTGCACGCCCTGCACCGGGGGCCGGACGGCTGGGCCTGGGAAGGGGATCCGAGCACGGACCGCACCCGCCTCGCCACCCCCTTCCCCGACCCCGCCTCCCACCGGGCCCTGACGGAGGAGCTCGACCTGCGCTGGAACGACACCGAAGTCGAACCGCGCCTGCTCGACGCACTGGCGCGACGCGGCTGCGTCGTCCTGAGGTAGCGGCTCGTCCCCCACCGGGAGCGGACGAGGACGGGCTCGTGATCGTGGTCCCCGTGCATGGGAGTGAGCCTGGCCGGGCCCGTTTCCGGCGGGCAGGGCACGGGGCGGCCGCTGCCCCTGCGGGTCCGGGCGCCTGACGGCCGGTGAGGTCGGGGCCGCCACCGCGCACAGGGCGCCGACGGCGACCCGGACCGTGTCGTAGGAGCCGAACGCGTCCCGTGCCACGCCCCCGGGGAGGCAGGCGTCCCGGCGCCCACCCGGCGAAGCATGGCCCGCCGGGCACGGGAACGGCGGTCGTCGCCGCGCCGGCCGCCGGCGGGGATGCCGGGCGGCCGGCGCGGCGGCGACCGCCGCCGGGGGCGCAGCGCCCCTACGCGTGCTTCACAGGTACTTCTTCAGCTCGCGCCGGGCCAGGGAGCGCTTGTGGACCTCGTCCGGCCCGTCGGCCAGCCGCAGGCTGCGGGCCGCCGCGTACAGTCCGCCCAGCGGGGTGTCCTGGCTGACGCCGCCCGCCCCGTGGAGCTGGATGGCGTCGTCGATGATGCCCACGACCGCCCTCGGGGTGGCGATCTTGATGGACTGGATCTCGGTGTGGGCGCCCTTGTTGCCGACGGTGTCCATCAGCCACGCGGTCTTGAGGACCAGCAGCCGCAGCTGCTCGACGGTCACCCGGGCCTCGGCGATCCAGTTCTGCACCACGCCCTGCTGGGCCAGCGGCTTGCCGAAGGCGGTGCGCTCCACCGCGCGGCGGCACATCAGCTCCACGGCCCGCTCGGCCATGCCGATCAGCCGCATGCAGTGGTGGATGCGGCCCGGCCCCAGGCGGGCCTGGGCGATGGCGAAGCCGCTGCCCTCCTCCTGGAGGAGGTTCGAGACGGGCACCCGCACGTCGGTGAAGACCACCTCGGCGTGGCCGCCGTGGTCTCCGTCGTCGTAGCCGAACACCTTCATGCCGCGCCGCACGTCCACGCCGGGGGTGTCGCGCGGCACCAGGATCATGCTCTGCTGCCGGTGCTTGTCGGCCTCGGGGTCGGTCTTGCCCATGACGATGAAGATCTTGCAGGCCGGGTTCATCGCCCCGGAGATGTACCACTTGCGGCCGTTGACCACGTACTCGTCGCCGTCGCGCTCGATGCGGGTGGCGATGTTGGAGGCGTCGGAGGAGGCGACCTCCGGCTCGGTCATGGCGAACGCCGAGCGGATCTCGCCGGCCAGCAGGGGCTCCAGCCACTGCTTGCGCTGCTCCTCGCTGCCGAACTCGGCCAGCACCTCCATGTTGCCGGTGTCCGGCGCCGCGCAGTTCAGCGCGGCCGGGGCGATGGACGGGCTGCGGCCGGTGATCTCGGCCAGCGGCGCGTACTGCAGGTTCGTCAGGCCGGCGCCGTGCTCGCCGGGCAGGAACAGGTTCCACAGGCCCTGCCTGCGGGCCTCGGCCTTGAGCTCCTCCACCACCGGCGGGGCGCCCCACGGGTTGATCCCCGCCTCGACCTGCTCGGCGAAGACGGCCTCCGCCGGGTAGACGTGCTCGTCCATGAACGCCAGCAGCCGCTCGCGCAGCTCCTCGGTCCGGGCGTCGTACGCGAACTCCATGGCTGTCAACCCTTCCTGACGGTGTCGAGGCCGCGCTCGACGAGGCCGGGGACCAGCGCGCCGATCCGGTCGAAGCCGGAGCCGACGGTCTGCCCCTTGGTGTAGCGGAGGTGGATGCCCTCCAGGATCACGGCGAGCTTGAAGCAGGCGAACGCCGTGTACCAGTTGATCCCCGAGACGTCGCGGCCGGAGCGTTCGGCGTAGCGCTCGATCAGCTCCTGCACGGCCGGGTGGCCGGGCGCGGCGCCGGTGTTGGCGACGGGGGAGTCGTCCCCGGCCGGGCGGTCGCTGTACATCACCAGCAGGCCCAGGTCGGTGAGCGGGTCGCCCAGGGTGGACATCTCCCAGTCCAGGATCGCCCTGATCCGGTCGCCGGAGTCCACCAGGACGTTGTCCAGGCGGTAGTCGCCGTGCACCACGGCCGGGGCCGGGGAGGCCGGCAGGCGGGCGCCCAGCTCGGCGTGCAGCTCGTCGATGCCGGCCAGCTCCCGGCTGCGCGACGCCTCCAGCTGCTTGCCCCAGCGGCGCAGCTGCCGCTCCAGGAAGCCCTCGGGGCGCCCGAAGTCCGCCAGGCCGACCTCGGCCGGGTCGACCGAGTGCAGGGCGGCGAGGGTGTCCACCAGCTCCAGGACCACCGCGCGGGTGCGCTGCGGGCCGAGGGCGGACAGCTCCTTCGCCGTACGGTACGGGGTGCCCTCGACGAACTGCATCACGTAGAACGGCGCGCCCAGCACCTCCTCGTCCTCGCACAGCAGGACCGGCTCGGGCACGGGCACGGAGGTCGGGTGCAGTGCGCTGATCACGCGGTGCTCCCGGGCCATGTCGTGCGCGGTGGCCAGCACGTGCCCCAGCGGGGGGCGGCGCACCACCCAGCGCCTCGTCCTGTCGGTGACGGCGTACGTCAGGTTGGACCTGCCGCCTTCGATCAGCTCGCCGGTCAGCTCTCCCGCCACCAGGCCCGGACGCTCACGGTCCAGGTAGGCGCGCAAGCGCTGCGGATCCAGCCCGGGCGGATTCTGCCCTGCACCCATCTACTGCTCCTCGTCACCGATGCTTCGGGTCGGAAGCCATCATGCCGACCAGTCGGTATGCAGTCCAGTGGAGGTGCTCAACGGCACACCGCCGGGCCGGGGCCCGGCGGTGTGCCGCCGCGGTCACTTGCTCAGGTCGACCGCCGGAGCGACGGGCCCCTCCGACGAACCCGGGGCGGCGTCCCCGAGGCGCTCCTGCGCCCACTGCGCGACAGCCCCGACGCGCACGGCGGCGCCGGCGGACCACGCGAAGGGGCCGGGCAGCTCCTGGACGGGGACCAGCCTCCCGCCGGGCCCGCACGGCAGGTGCAGCACCAGACGGGCGGTCGCGTTCGGGGCCGTGTTCAAGGAGGAGGCGCAGGCGGCGCACACCTGCACCGGCCTCTTCTCCCCCGAGGACGTCCCGGTCTTGCGGGAGCCCTGTGCGGAGCCGTGCAGCGGGTTGAGGCGGCAGGGCGTGTAACGCCGCTTCTTCTTCCCCTCGGATCCGTCGGCCCCGGCGGACCCCTTCGCCGTCAGCGCGGCCTTCCCCGCGTGGGCCAGGACGACCGCGCACACCAGCGCCACCGGGTCCGCCCCGCCGTTCCCGCCGCTCCCGCTTCCCCCGCGGGCCTCCAGCAGCGCGGTGGCGAGGCCGTGGTACCGCCGGGCGCGGGCCGCGGCCGGTTCCCCCTCCCCGGCACCCGCGGCCGCGTCCGCCCCCGGGCCGGCGGGACGCTCGGCCAGCAACCGTGCCAGGGCGGCCGTGCTCTTCCGGGCGGTGCGCCGCAGCAGCCCGGTGGTCGGCCGGTTGCGCGCGGACGGGAAGGGGCCGCGCGCCGGGGCGCCCCGCAGCCAGTCGGCCACGAACAGCACACCGGCGACGACGCCGAGGAACGACACGGCCAGGAGCGGGCCGACGACCGTCGCGCCGGGCGTGAGGTCCCCGGCGAACAGCGACTGGACGGCGTCCTCGTCCGCGGGGGCCAAGGGCGGGTCCGGGGCGTAGTACACCGAGGACTGCCCCCGCGGGGAGTCCTCGACGTACTGCAGCACCTCGTCCAGCACCCGGGCCAGGCCGTCGTCGCTCCCGGAGGAGCCGGGGCCGTCGAAGGAATCCGGCAGGTCGAAGGTGCCCAGCCCCGCGCGGTCGACCCCGAAGGGGACGATGTCGACCGTGCCGCTCCCGGTGTCGGCGACCACATAGACCGCGTCGCGGCCGATGCGCCCGTGCAGGGAGTGGACGAGCACCTCCCCGTCGCCGGCGGACTCGTCGGCGTCCTGCATCGGCACCGCCGCGACGAGCACCGGCACGTCCATGCCCGCGATCCGCTCCCGCAGCCGGGCGCGGTCGCCGGGGGCGAGGGCCTCCGCGGTCTCGGGGTCCACGTACAGGGGCGAGCGCGCCAGGCCCTCGACGACCCGCTCGACGCGGGCGCCCAGCTCGGCCCCGGTCGGCTGGGCGACGGGGCGCGGCGGCGGCGTGCCGAACACCGCCCAGCAGCCGGCCGTCACCGCCCCGGCCGTACTCGCGGCCGCGAGCAGCACCAGGCCGGTGCGCCGCCCGCTCCTGGGCCGCAGGGTCCCCCGGCGGCGGCGCACCAGCCGGACGGTCAGCAGCACGGACAGCGGGACGCCGGTCGCCAGCGCACCGGTGAACAGGCTCCGGTCGTTCATCTCGTCGTCGGAGGGGTACATCCAATCCGGTTCCCAGCCGCGGGACGCCTTCGCCTCGGCGGCCTCGGCGCGCTCCACGGCCCGGCCGGAGGCCAGAATCTCGACGAACCGCTGGAACAGCACCACCGGGCCCGCGTCGTGGGGGAGTTCGGTCTCGGCGGCACGCATGGCGGCCTCGGCCGCGAGCCCGTCCGGGCCGTCCGGCCCGCCCGCCCCGTGGACGCGGGCCTCGCCGCCGGACTCGGAGAGGCGGACGTAGAGGCCGTCCCGGCCGAGCCGGTCGTGCAGGTCGTCGAGGAAGCTCCCGCCCAGGGGGGCTCCGAGGCGGTCGGTGGCGGTGACGACCACGTAGGTGGGCATCCCGGTGCGCTCCGCGGCCCGGGCGAGCAGCGGGGCCGCCGAGCGCGGCACCTCGCGCGGGACCTGGTCGCTGATCCAGACGGGGTTCTCGCGCAGGCCCTCGGCGATGTACGAGACGCTGTCGGTCGCCTCCGCCCCCGGAACCTTGCCCGCCCCGGGGGCCGTGTCCGTCTTGGACGCAGTGCCCGGGGCGGGAGTTGCCCCCGGCAGGGTTGTCGCCGCTTCCGCAGCCGTGCCCGGCCCCGGTCCGGGTCCGGCCGTGCCGGGGGACGCCCCCGGGGAGTCGCCGACCGCGGTCGCGCCCGGCAGGAGGGCCAGAGCCAGTGCGGCGGCCAGTACCGCCGCCGAGCGTCGCACCCGTATGAGCATCCCCGTGCCCCGTCTCTCGTTCTCGTTCAGACATGTCTCCCTGCGGGAGCGCGGCCGACTCTACTGGCAAGGAGGACCGGGGAGTTCGGGGGCGGAAGGCGATTTCGCCCCAGGAAGCCCTCCGACGGCCTGAGTCCGCCGGAGTCCGCCGGAGTCCGCCGGAGCCGGCTCCCGGTCGGGGCGGCGGGCGTCACACCGCCGGACCGGGGCGGACCTTCTGCAGCCGCGTCACTTGTGCAGGTCGACCGCCGGAGCCCCGGGCTCCGCAGGGCTCGGCCCGGCGTCCCCGAGCCGCTCCTGCACCCACTGCGCGACGGCGTCGGGACGCACCGCGGAACCGGGCCACGTGAAGGGGCCGGGCACCTCCTGGTGCGGGACCAGTTCGCCTCGGGGGCCGAGCGGCAGGTGCAGCAGCAGGCGGGGGCCGTTCGCCGAAGCGGTCGCCGGGGAGGCGGCGCAGGCGGCGCACACCCGCGCCGAACGCCTGCTCCCCGAGGGCGTGGGGACCCTGAGGGACTGGAGGGCGGGGCCGTGCAGCGGGTTGAGGCGGCACGGCTCGTACTGCGGTCGGGCTCCCGCGGAGCTCCCCGGGGCCTTCGCCCCCGCCTTTCCCGCAGCCCCCACGGCGACCCGCGGGTCCTCCTCCAGCACCGCCCGTCCCGCACGGGCCAGGACGGCCGCGCACAGCAGCTCCAGCGGGCCGTCCCCGCCGTCCCCGCCGTCCCCGCCGTCCCCGCGGGACGGCTCCAGCAGTTCGGTTGCGAGGCGGTGGAAGTGCCGGGCGCGGACCGCGGCGGCGTCGCCCTCCTCGTCGCCCGCACCCCGGCCCACCGCGCGGCCGTCCAAGAGTTCGGACAGGAGCGCGGCCTCCCGCCGGGCGGTGCGCCGCAGCAGCCCGGTGGACGGCCGGTTGCGTGCGTACGGGAGGGGGCCGGGCGTCGCGGTGCGGTGCTGCAGGCGGTCGAAGGAGGCCAGTGCGCCGGCGACGAGGCCCATCCCCAGCAGCGCGGCGGCCGGGCCCGTGAACATCGCTCCGGCCCAGAAGTCACCGGCGAACAGCGACGGCAGGGCGTCCTCGTCGGCCGGTGCCGGGGGCAGTTCCGGCGGCAGGGGCGGGCCGGGCCGCCCCTGCGGGGTGGTCCCGATGTACCGGAGCACCTCGTCCAGCGTTCCGGCCAGGTCGGTGTCCTCCCCGTAGGAGCCGAGTCCGCGGGCGACGGCGGGCAGGTAGTAGGACTCCAGTCCCGCGCGGTCGACCCCGAAGGAGGCGATGTCGACCGTGCCGCTCGCGGTGTCGGCGACCACGTGGACCGCGTCGCGGCCGATGCGCCCGTGCAGGGAGTGGGCGAGCACCTCCCCGTCGCCGGCGGACTCGTCGGCGTCCTGCATCGGCACCGCCGCGACGAGCACCGGCACGTCCATGCCCGCGATCCGCTCCCGCAGCCGGGCGCGGTCGCCGGGGGCGAGGGCCTCCGCGGTCTCGGGGTCCACGTACAGCGGGGAGCGCTCCAGGCCCTCGACGACCCGCTCGACGCGCGCGGCCATCTCGGGGCCGGTCGGCTGGGCGACGGGGCGCGGCGGCACCGTGCCGAGCAGCAGCCAGCAGCCGGCCGCCACCGCCCCGCCCGCGCCCGCGGTCCCGAGCACCACCAGGACGGCGCGCCGCCTGCTCGCGGGCCGCTCGGTGCCCCGGCGGCGGCGCACCAGGGCCGTGGTCGTCAGGACGAGCAGGGGCAGGCCGGTCACCAGCGTGCCGGTGACGGCGCCCCGGTTCTCCATGTCCGTTACGGAGGGGTGGAGACGGTCCGGGGTGTCGTGCCCGGCGACCCTCGCGCCGGCGGTCCCCGCGCGCTCCTCCGCCCGGCCGGAGGCGAGGATCTCCGTGAACCGGTCGAACTCCAGCACCGGTCCCGCGTCGTAGGGCAGTTCGAGATCGGCGAGGAGCATGGCCCGTTCGGCGACGGCGTCGGTGAGGTCGGCGGTGCCGTGGACGCGGACCGCGCCGGTGGCGGCGTCCTTGTCGTAGTGGACGTACAGCCCGTCCCGGCCCGTCCGCTCGTGCAACTCGTCGAGGAGTTCCACGCCCGCCGGGCCCGGCGGGCCCTCCGCGGCGGTCACGACCACGTAGGTGGGCACCCCGGTGCGCTCCGCGGCACGCTCGAACAGCCGGGCCGCGGAACGGGGCACGTCCCGGGGGATCTGGTCGCTGATCCAGACGGGGTTCTCGCGCAGGCCCTCGGCGATGTACGAGGCGCTGTCGGCGGGCTCCGCCCCGGCGGCCGTGTCCGGAGACGCGCCGCTCCCGGTGCCGGCCGTGCCGGGGGGCCTTCCGGGGGAGTCGCCGGCCGCGGTGGCCCCCGGCAGGAGGGCGAGAGCCAGCGCGGCGGCCAGTGCTGCGGCCGGACGCCGTATTCGTGTGCGCACCCCTGTGCCCCGTTTCCCGTTCGACGCGCTCCTCCCCGGGACCCCCGGAGAGCGCGGCCGACTCTACTGGTGGGCGTGGCCGGAGCGGAACGCCGTACCGCAGGGCCGTCGGGCGGGGCCCGCGCGGGGTCAGCTGCCGGAGGGGGCGGGCAGGGCGGCCAGGGCCCGGTCCGTGACCTCCCCGGCATCGCCCTCGACGCCGACGACCGCCCCGCGCTCGTCCGCGCCGAGCGGTTCGAGGGCGTCGAACTGCGACCGCAGCAGGGAGGGGGGCATGAAGTGCCCCTCGCGGCGGGCCACGCGCCCGGCGATCAGGTCGAAGTCGCCGTCCAGGTGCAGGAAGAACAGGCCGGGGGCGTTCTCGCGGAGCCGGTCGCGGTAGCGGCGCGCGAGCGCCGAGCAGGAGACCACGCCTCCCCGGGAGCCGCGGTCGCGGGCCCAGGCGGCGATCGCGTCCAGCCAGGGGCGGCGGTCCTCGTCGTCGAGGGGGACGCCGGCCGACATCTTGGCGATGTTGGCCGGCGGGTGGAAGTCGTCGGCCTCCGCGTAGGGGACGCCGAGCCGGTCGGCGAGCAGGCCGCCGACGGTCGTCTTGCCCGAACCGGAGACCCCCATCACCACGACCACCGGAGGGTGCTGATCCGCCGCCACGCGCTGCCACCGCCTTCCCGCTCCACCGCTGCCGGACCGGTGAACGGTACCCGACGCGCCCCGGCGGGGGATCGGGGACGTCCGGGCCGGGGACGTCCGGTCCGGGGACGTCCGGGCCGGGAACGGCGTCGGGGTGCGGTTTGGAATAGCGTCGGGAGGTCAGGCGAGCCCGGGGCACCCCGGCGCCCGCACCCGAACGCACCCGACCGCACCACGTTGAGGAGACGCACCCGTGAAGGCTGTCGCATACCGCGCCTACGGCGGACCCGAGGTCCTGGAGTACACCGACCTGCCCGAGCCGAAGGTCGGCCCCGACAAGGTCCTGGTCCGGGTCCGCGCCGCCGCCGTCAACCCGGTGGACTGGAAGGTCCAGGCCGGCTACCTCGACGCGGTGATGGACGTGCAGTTCCCCGTCGTCCCCGGCTGGGACGTCTCCGGCACGGTGGTCCGCGCGGGAGCGGACGCGCACGAGTTCTCCGAGGGCGACGAGGTGATCGGCTACGTCCGCCAGGACTGGGTGTCCAACGGCACCTTCGCCGAGTACGTGGCGGCCCCCGTGCGCACGCTCGCGAAGAAGCCGGCGAACCTCTCCTTCGAGCAGGCCGCGGGCCTGCCGCTGACCGGCCTGACCGCCTACCAGAGCCTGGTGCACGCCCTGCGGCTCGGCAAGGGGGAGACGCTCGTCGTGCACGCCGCGGCCGGCGGTGTCGGCTCGATGGCCGTGCAGATCGCCCGGCACCTGGGCGCCCGGGTCATCGGCACCGCGAGCGAGCGCAACCACGACTACCTGCGCTCCCTGGGCGCCGAGCCCGTCACCTACGGGGAGGGGCTGGCCGACCGGATCCGGTCCCTGGCGCCCGACGGGGTGGACGCGATGTTCGACGCGGTCGGCGGCGGAGTGGTCGAGGAGACCGCCGGCGTCATGGCCGCCGGCGGCAGGACGGTGTCCATCGCCGACATGGGCGTCACCGAACTGGGCGGCCGCTACCTGTTCGTCCGCCCCGACCCGGCCGACCTCGCCGCGCTGAGCGACCTCGCCGAGCGGGGCGAGCTGACCGTCGAGGTCGCCGAGACCTTCCCGCTGGAGCGCGCGGCCGACGCGCAGCGGCTCAGCGCCGAGGGGCACACCCGCGGCAAGATCGTCGTCACGGTCGCCTGACGTCCGGGGCCCGTGCCGGAGGGCGGGCGTGCGCGGAAGGGCCCGGCGGTGCGGGACGGCCGCCGCCGGGCCGAGCCTCGGAACAGGGCCACGGAACAAGGCCCCGGAGCAGGGTCCCGGAGCAGGGCCTCAGAACAGGGCGGTGACGGCGCCCACCGCCGCCAGCGCCACCGTGCAGACGGTCACCGCCGCCGCCGTCCGCGGCGACATCGCCGCGGGCCGGGCCGGGGCGACTTCCCGCACCCTGCGCTGTGTCACGGCGAAGAACACCGCCCACACCAGGGTCACGGCGGCGATCACGGCCACCTCCTCCGGTACGGGCCGGCCCCCGGCCAGCGCCTGCCGGACGGCCAGGAGGGCCACCACGCCGCAGGACAGCACGGTGCGCCGCCAGGCCAGGTGGGTCCGCTCCGGCTGCCGCGCCGGGTCGCGCTCGTCGGGGCCGGCGCCGGAACTCACCGGGCGCTGCCCAGGGCGACCAGGACCAGCAGGGCCAGCGCGATCAGCACGACGGCCGAGGCGAGCAGGGCGGGGAACCGGCTGTACGCCATGTCCTCCTTGCGCCGCATGGCCAGTTCGCTGCGCGCCCAGTGGTTGATCGCCCGCACCGCGCACGCCACCCCGCCCAGCAGCAGGACCATCGCCAGCACGGTCCGCATGGGGGCCCAGCCCGTCTCGGGGAGGAACTGGTCGACGGCGAACCCTCCGCCGACCAGGGCGAAAGCGGTGCGGATCCAGGCCAGGAAGGTGCGTTCGTTGGCGAGGGAGAAGCGGTAGTCGGGCGTCTCGCCCTCCGCCTCCATCCGCTCCGGGGAGAACCACAGCCGCACCGTGGCCGTTGCGAGCTTGAACCTGTTCACCCCCCAGACGCTACCCCTCGGCCCCGGACGCCCCGAGCGGGCCCGCGCCGGTGCCGTCGCGCCACGCGCGCAGCCGGCGGAACGCCTCGAGCCCGTCCGGCACCCACGGCCACTGCGGCAGCCGCCGGTCGATCTCCTCCTCGGTCAGGAAGGCGTGCCAGTCGATCTCCTCGGCCTGCGGGTGCACCCGCACCGGGCAGCGGACCTCGTAGACCGCCGACCACCAGGTGTGCTCGGGGGAGTCGTACAGGAAGCGGAAGAGGGGGACGGGCGGCTCCGGGAGGGCCGCCCCCAGCTCCTCCTCGGCCTCCCGCAGGGCCGCGGTGTCGTAGGACTCGCCGGCGCCCACCACCCCGCCGACGAACATGTCGTAGTGGGAGGGGAAGAGCAGCTTGCCGGCGGTGCGCCGGTGCACGAACACCCGCCCCTCCCCGTCCCTGGCGCAGACGAAGACGCAGCGGTTCCGCAGGCGCCGGGCCGCGGCCTCCGCCCGCGGGGCCTGTCCGACCACCCGGTCGTGCTCGTCCACGATGTCCAGCAACTCGTCCGCGTCCCGCGGTGCCCGGGCTCCGTCGTCCATGGAGGCCATCCCACCACGCTGCCCGGGCGTTCCGCCACGGCGCCCCGCCCGCCCGCCGGGCGGTGCGGGACGCCGGGGCGGAGGGGTGTCAGGCGGCCGGCGCGGGGCCGCCGGCCGCGCGGGAGGCGTTGCGGGCGATCGCGTCGGCGATCGTCTCCTCCAGCTGTACCGGCAGGTCGTGGCCCATGCCGGGGAGCAGCAGCAGTTCCGCGCCGGGCACCGCGGCCGCGGTGGCCTCCCCGCCGCTGACGTGGATCAGCGGGTCCTCCTCGCCGTGGATCACCAGGGTCGGCACGGTCACCGAGCCCAGCGCCCCGGTGCGGTCGGGGGAGGCGATGATCGCCGCCAGTTGGCGGGCCGTCCCCGCGGGGCGGTACGAGCGGTCGAAGGCGTCGGCGGTCGTCCGGCGCAGGGCCTCCTCGTCGACCGGGTAGCGGGGGGAGCCGATGAGTTCCAGGGTCCGCACGTTCCAGTCGATCACGGCCTCCCGGTCGGGTGCGGGGGCGGAGAACAGCACGTGGGAGGCGACCTCCGGGTCGGCCCGGCCGACCGAGGGGGCGCCGGTGGTGGACATGATGGAGCACAGGCTGAGCACCCGTGAGGGGTGGTCCACCGCCAGCTGCTGGCAGATCATCCCGCCCATCGACGCCCCGACCACGTGCGCGGCGGGGACGCCGAGGGCGTCCAGCAGGCCGGCCGAGTCGGCCGCCATGTCCTCGAGCAGGTAGGGGACGGTGGAGCGGTCCCCGGGGCGGACGGCGGAGAAGTCCACGGGCGGGGCGTCGTCGAAGGCGGTCGACAGCCCGGCGTCGCGGTTGTCGTGGCGCACGACGAAGAAGCCGCGCCCGGCCAGGGCCGTGCAGAACGACTCCTGCCAGGCGGTCATCTGCATGCCCAGGCCCATTACCAGCAGCAGCGCGGGGTCCGCCGGGTCCCCGAAGGTGTCGTACTCGAGTTCCGTGCCGTTCGCCCTCGCCCGTGCCATCGTCCGACTCCCGTCGTGGAGGTTGCGCCGCGTACGTACCGACCAGGCGGTACGGTAGCGGGCCGGCGGCCCCGCGGACAGCCCCGTGCCGCCGCGGGCCGCGCCCCGGGTACGGCCCGCGGCGGGCTCGATATCCTGGAGCCGTGCCACGAACCAACCGGGCAACCCCCGACCTCGGCGGAGCCGTTCCGCGGCGACTGCTGGCCGCAGCCACCAAGCTGTTCGCCAAGCACGGCTACGACCGCACCTCGGTCCAGGACATCGTCGACGCGGCGGGTGTGACCAAGGGCGCGCTCTACCACTACTTCGGCTCCAAGGACGACCTCCTCCACGAGATCTACGGCCGCGTGCTGCGGCTGCAGACCGAGCGGCTGGAGAAGTTCGCCGTCGGGGAGGAGAGCGCCCCGGAACGGCTGCGCGCGGCCGCCGCCGACGTGGTCGTCACCACCATCGCCAACCTGGACGACACCAAGATCTTCTTCCAGGCGATGCACCAGCTGAGCCCCGACAAGCAGAGGGCGGTGCGGGCCGAGCGGCGCCGCTACCACGAGCGGTTCCGCGCCCTGATCGAGGAGGGGCAGCGGGCCGGCGCCTTCCGCGACGACATCTCGGCCGAGGTCGTCGTCGACTTCTACTTCGGTTCCGTGCACCACCTGGGCACCTGGTACCGCCGCGGCGGGCCCCTGACCGCACAGCAGCTCGGGGACGACTTCGCCGAACTCCTGCTGTCCTCCCTGCGGCCCGCGCAGGGCTGACGCCCGCACCCGGCCCGGTGGGCGGCGGACGGCAGGTATCAGGCGGCAGCCGACGGGCCGCGGCGCCGGGGGCCCGGCGCCGCGGCCCGCTTCGGGGATGCGTCCTGCGGGTCCCGCGCCGCCTAAACGGGCGGGAGCCCGACCAGCCCCGCCAGGCGGGCGCGGTGGCGGCCCGGCGTGCCGAGGGCGATCTGGTCGGCCTTGGCCCGCTTGAGGTACAGGTGGGCCGGGTGCTCCCAGGTCATGCCGATGCCGCCGTGGAGCTGCACGCACTCCTCGGCCGCGTGCACCGCGACGTCCGCGCAGTACGACTGGGCGACGGCCACCGCGACGTCCGCGTCCGGGGCGTTCGAGGCCAGGGCGTCGGCGGCCGACCGGGCCGCCGCCCGCGCGGAGACCACCTCCAGCCACAGGTCGGCCAGCCGGTGCTTGAGCGCCTGGAAGGAACCGACGGGCCGCCCGAACTGGGTGCGCCCGCGCACGTGCCGGACCGTCTCCTCCAGGCACCACTCGGCCAGCCCCAGCTGCTCCGAGGCGAGCATCCCGGCGCCGGTCAGCAGCGCCCGTTCCAGCGCCGCCCGCGCCCGGTCCGGCCCGGCCAGCAGCCGGCCCGCGGCGCCGTCGAGGTCCAGGTGACCGATGCGGCGGGTCAGGTCCAGGGCGGGCGGAACGGCGGTGGACACCCCGGCCCCCGCGGCGTCGACCGCGTACAGTCCCGGCCCGTCGGGGCCGATGGCCGGCACCAGCAGGACCTGCGCAGCCGGGGCGTCGGCGACCGCCGTCACCCGGCCCGTCAGCGCCCCGGCGTCGTCGGCGCGCACCGCGCAGGGGAACTCCGCCCCGGGCGCGGTGGAGAAGTCGACGGCCAGGGCGGCCGCGGTCGTCCCGGAGGCCACGCCGGCCAGCAGCTCCGCCGCCTCCTGCCGCCTCGGGTCGCAGCCGAGCAGCGCCGCGGCGGCCAGCACCGCGCTGCCGAGGAACGGCACCGGTGCCGCGCTGCGTCCCAGTTCCTCCATCACCACGGCGGTCTCGCGCCAGGAGGCGCCGTGGCCGCCGCGCTCCTCGGGCACGGCGAGCCCGGCCGCCCCGAGGTCGGCGGCCAGGGCGGACCACAGGGCGGGGTCGTGGGGCTCGTCGCCCTCGCAGCGTGCGAGGACCGCGGTGTGCGGGCAGCGGTCGGCGAGCAGGGCCCGCACGCTGGCGCGCAGGTCGTCCTCGACCTCGGAGTACAGCAGGTCCTGGTCGGTGGCCGCGGGCGCGGCGGTTCCGGCGGGCGCGGCGGTTCCGGCGGTGGTGGTCATCGGGGCAGGTCCTTCCAGGGCACGTCCTTGTCGGAGCGGGGCTCGGCGGGCAGGCCGAGGACGCGCTCGGCGATGATGTTGCGCAGGATTTCCGAGGTGCCGCCCTCGATGGAGTTGCCCTTGGCACGCAGGTAGCGGTACCCGGCCTCGCGGCCGGTGAAGTCCACGTGGTCGGGGCGGCGCATCGTCCAGTCGTCGTACTCCAGCCCCTCGGCGCCCAGGAGTTCGACCTCCAGGCCGGACAGGGCCTGGCTCAGGCGGGCGAAGCCGAGCTTCATGCCCGCGCCCTCGGAGCCGACCCCGCCCGCGGCCAGCTGCTGGCGCAGCCGCTCGGCGGCCAGGCGCTGCGCCTCGGCCTCGACCCACAGGCGCATCAGCCGCGCGTGCAGTTCCGGCGTGCGGCCCTCCGGCCTGCCGCGCCAGGCGTCGGCGACCACGCCGGCCATGCCGCCCTCGCGCGGGGCGGGCCCGCCGCCGATGGCGACGCGCTCGTTCATCAAGGTGGTCTGGGCGACGCGCCAGCCCTCGCCGACGGCGCCCAGCCGGTGGGAGTCGGGGATGCGCACCCCGGTGAGGAAGACCTCGTTGAACTCGGCCTCGCCGGTGATCTGCCGCAGCGGGCGGACCTCGACCCCGGGGTCGGTCATGTCGCACACGAAGTAGGTGATGCCCCGGTGCTTGGGCAGGTCCGGGTCGGTGCGGGCGATGAGGATGGCCCAGCGGGCCAGGTGGGCGCTGGAGGTCCACACCTTCTGGCCGTCGACGACCCAGGTGCCGCCCGCGCCGTCCCCGTCCGGGCCCTTCTCCGGGACGGCGCGGGTGGCCAGGGCGGCGAGGTCGGACCCGGCGCCGGGCTCGCTGAACAGCTGGCACCACACCTCCTCGCCGGTCCACAGGGGGCGCAGCAGGCGCTGCTTGAGCTCCTCGCTGCCGTGGGCGAGGATCGTCGGGGCGGCCATGCCCAGCCCGATGCCGTTGCGGCGCGGGTCGTTGTCCGGGGCGCCTGCGGCGGCGAACTCCGCGTCGACCAGCGGCTGGAGGGTGCGCGGGGCGCCCAGGCCGCCGAGGCCGACCGGGTAGTGCACCCAGGCCAGGCCGGCGTCGAACCGGGCCCGCAGGAACTCGAGCCGGTCGGTGCCGGCCGGATCGTGCCCGGCCAGGAACTCCGCCACCCGGCGGCGCAGTTCCCCGGCGTCCACGGCCGTGGGATTGCTGGTCACGCTTCACCCGCTTTCCGGTGCTGAAATCAACGTCCCACTCGACTGAGCGAGCGCTTACTCAGCTGGGTCGGTGCGCCCAGCATCTGCGGTCGCACAGGTGCTGTCAAGCCCTTCCGGCGGCGAGTCGTACCTACCGATGAGCAGGCACGAAACCGCTGGTGGAACGGCCGCGAACACATACTCGTCGGTATGTGGGCGGGGTCGCCGCCAGGGGTGGGGCCCTGCTCCGGGCCCGCGCCGGCCCTGGCCTGCTTCTGGTCCGTCTGCAGCCCCTTCCGCGAGGTGTCGGAGCTCGTCGTCGGCCCGTGCGGGGTCGGCATGAGGCGCGGTCACGAGGAGGCCGGGATCCCCTGGCGCCATCTGGAGGGGGTGCTGGTGTCGCTGGGGTCCGTCCCGCGCACGGTCACCCTCTTCTGCCGGTTCTGCCGGTTCTGCCGGTTCTGCCGGTTCGGCCGGGACGCGCCGGTCGACCCCGGCGGACTGCCGGCCCGGAAGGTGTCCTCCGATCCGCCCGTCGTCACCTTCACGATGCTGGCGGTCGACCGCGCGGAGCGGAACGCCTCGTGCTCGGAGATCCACCGCGCCCTGAGCCGCTTCGCACCGGAGGGCACGTACCGTCCGCACCCGAAGGTGCTCAGGCGCCGCGCGTTGCGGGAGACGTCCCGCTGACGCACTGCCGCCGAGGACCCCGTTTTGGACCTCGCGGGAGTGCGGGGCCGCGGCGCTCGCCGGGGCGGCGCGGCTCGGCTCGGAGGAAGGGCCGGGAAAGACCGCGGGGAAGGCCGGGAAGGGCCGGAAAACAGAAGAGCCCCAGATCGACTGGGGCTCCTGCTGGTGTCCGAGGGGGGACTTGAACCCCCACGCCCGATAAAGGGCACTAGCACCTCAAGCTAGCGCGTCTGCCATTCCGCCACCCGGACCGGGTTTGTGCCGCTCGGGGGCGTTGCTCCCTTGCGACGCGGTAAACGATAGCAAAGATTGGCGGGTGCTCGATCACGCGCCCGCGCCCCGCCCGCGGAGCGGCGCGGGCGGGCGGGCCCCTTGGGCGCGGCCCGGCGACGGGGGAGGATGGCGGGTGGACCACGCCGTCGTCCGGGCACCTGGGTCCGGCGGACGGCAGCGAGCGAGGAGGAGCAGCGTGAGCGATGCGAAGCCGCCCCGGAAGGTCTCCGGCGAGGACGAGGTCGTCGACCTGTGCCGCGACCTGATCCGGATCGACACCAGCAACTACGGGGATCATTCCGGTCCGGGGGAGCGTGCCGCCGCCGAGTACGTCGCGGAGAAGCTCGCCGAGGTCGGCCTCGAGCCGGAGATCCTGGAGTCGCACAAGGGGCGCGCCTCCACCGTCGCCCGGATCGAGGGGGAGGACCCGAGCCGGCCCGCGCTGCTGATCCACGGGCACCTCGACGCCGTCCCGGCCGACGCGGCCGACTGGACCCACCACCCGCTCTCCGGCGAGATCGCGGACGGGTGCGTGTGGGGCCGCGGCGCGGTCGACATGAAGGACATGGACGCGATGACGCTCGCCGTCGTCCGCGACCGGCTGCGCAGCGGCCGCAAACCGCCGCGCGACGTCGTGCTGGCGTTCCTGGCCGACGAGGAGGCCGGCGGTACCTACGGGGCGCGCTACCTGGTGGACCGGCACCCGCGGCTGTTCGAGGGAGTCACCGAGGCGATCGGCGAGGTGGGCGGCTTCTCGTTCACCGTCAACGAGCAGCTGCGGCTGTACCTGGTCGAGACGGCCGAGAAGGGCATGCACTGGATGCGCCTGACGGTCGACGGCACGGCCGGCCACGGCTCCATGACCAACGAGGACAACGCGATCACCGAGCTGTCCGAGGCGGTGGCGCGGCTGGGGCGGCACAAGTTCCCGGTGCGGGTGACCAAGACGGTCCGCTCCTTCCTCGACGAGCTCTCCGACGCGCTCGGCGTGGAGCTGGACCCCGAGGACATGGACGCCACCCTGGCCAGGCTGGGCGGCATCGCCAAGATCATCGGGGCGACGCTGCGCAACACCGCCAACCCGACGATGCTGGGCGCCGGCTACAAGGTGAACGTGATCCCCGGGCAGGCCACCGCGCACGTCGACGGTCGGTTCCTGCCCGGTTACGAAGAGGAGTTCCTGGCCGACCTCGACCGGGTGCTCGGCCCCAGGGTCCGGCGCGAGGACGTGCACGCGGACAAGGCGTACGAGACCGGTTTCGACGGGGCCCTGGTCGAGGCGATGCAGTCGGCGCTGAAGGCGGAGGACCCGATCGCCCGGGCGGTGCCGTACTGCCTGTCGGGCGGAACGGACGCCAAGTCCTTCGACGACCTGGGCATCCGCTGCTTCGGCTTCGCCCCCCTGCAGCTCCCCCCGGAGCTGGACTTCGCCGGCATGTTCCACGGGGTGGACGAGCGGGTGCCGGTGGACGGGCTCAAGTTCGGGGTGCGGGTGCTCGACCGCTTCCTCGACCACTGCTGAAAACCGCGGAAGTGATTCCCGGAATTCGCATGCATGGACCCTTTTCACTCGAAAGAGGGAATGCATGGGGCTGGTCGTATCCCTGTGCAGCACTCTTCGTTTCGTCATGTGCGGCCCGTGGTTAGGGTCGCATTGACTACGAGGAGGAAATAATGCTGAAGAAGGTCGTCGCGGTTGCCGCCGCCACCGGTGGTCTCGTGCTCGCGGGTGCGGGTGTTGCCATGGCCGACGGCGGGGCCAACGCCGAGGGCGCCGCCATCGGCAGCCCGGGCGTGCTGTCCGGAAACGTCGTGCAGGCGCCGGTCAACGCGCCGGTCAACGTGTGCGACACCACCGTCAACCTCATCGGGTTCCTGAACCTGGACTACGGCGACACCGCCTGCATCAACGCCTGACGCCGGTTTTCCCGAGCGCGTGAGGCGGGACCGGAGAACGGCCCCGGTGTGCAATTCCTGCACGCCGGGGCCGTTCTCCTTCTCGTTTCCCGAAAAACGTCTCGCTTTTCCTCGGCTTCCTCTTTTCCACGTGGGGCGGGCGCGGCGCGGGCCCCGCACCGGGACGCCGCCCGGCGCCGGGTCCGGCACCGGGCGTCTGCGGACGGCCGGCGGGCGGTCCTCCCGCCCGCCGGGACCTCACCAGGTGGCGCGCACCTGGCGGATGATCCTCCGCTTCAGCCGCACCCGGCGGCTTCCGTCGGGGTAGAGGCGCAGCCGGTCCAACTCCCAGTGACCGTACTCCGCGTGGTCCGTCAGCAGACGCCGCGTCGCGTTGCGGGAAACCCCCCGCGGCACATACAGATCTTGAAATTCGTACTCGACCATCGAATCCATTGTGCGGGCAACGCCCCGGTACGGATAGCGTCTGCACCATGTCTGATGCCGCGCAGCCCACCGTCGACGAGGTACGCGCCGCCGCCGAGGCGGTCAAGGCCGCCCTGGACCGCCACCTGGCGGCCGTGGAGAACCGCTCCGGGGCCAACGATCCGGCCGTGTACGCGGCTGCCGACGCCCTCGCCCGGGCCGTGGACGCCTACGACCAGGCGCTGGACGACGGCCACGGCGAACTGCTTCCCTTCGAGGTGCCCGTGGGGGAGACCCTGCCCGCCTACGCGGGGCCCGAGGAGCCGGAGGCGGTCAGCGTGCTGATCCGCCGCGACTACCTCGTCGCCGACCCCGACCGGCTCCTCGGCCGCGCCCGGCGCGTCGTCGAACCCACCGGAGGGCCGGTGGGGACGCTCAACGGCGCGCTCGGAGTGCTGTTCGGCGAGTACGAGCCCGACGAGATCGCCTCCCGCTGCGAGGAGTTCGGCCTGGAGGAGGGCGACTCCACGCTCTGGGTGACCGCCGCCGAGCCCCACGGGCCGGGGGAGTGGCTGCACGAGCCGTTCGAGGACGCGGACCCCGAGCTGATCATCTGCCGCTTCGACGTCAGTTCCGTCTACGACGACGAACTGGCGGTGCTCGACCCGGACCGGTGAGGCGGGCCCGCCGGCCGGGGCCGGGGCGGGGGCGCAGGAACGGGAACGGGGGCCGGTGCGGGACGTCCGCGGACGTCCCGCACCGGCCCCTCCGTCAGTACAGGTGCCCGGCCTGCTCGCGCAGGACCGTGCGCAGCCGGGTCGTCCGGGGCCGGGCCGGGACCTGCGCGACCGCGTGCTCCAGCGCCCGGTCCGCGCCGTGGACCACGGACAGGTGCCGCTCCCCGCGGCCGAAGGCCGTGTAGACCCACGCCCTGTCCAGCGCCCGGACCGCGTCCCCGGGCAGGACGACCACCACGGCGGGCCAGCGCATGCCGGCCGCCTGGTGCGCGGTGACCGCCCACCCGTGCCGCACCCGCCCCGCCTGCTCGCGGGGGACGACCACCTCGTGCCCGTCGCAGTCCAGGTGCAGGCCGTCCGCGTCGCCGGAGACCACCGTGCCCGGGAGAGTCCGCCCGGGAGCGGGCACGTACACCGCCAGGTCGCCCGGATCGAAGCCGCCGAACCGGCCGGGGCCGGGGTTCAGCCGGGCCTTGAGGGCGGCGTTGAGCACACGGGTGCCGGCGGCCCCGCCGTGGCCGGGCGTGACCACCCTGGTCCGCCCGGGCTCCACCCCGAACGCGCGGGGCACGGAGTCCGCCACCAGCTGCACCGTGCGGTGCACGGCCTCGCCCGCGTCCCGCACCGGGACGATCACGACCTCCCTGCCCGGCGCCTCGACCTGGTTCAGCTCCCCGATCCCGATGCCGGACACCAGCTCGCCGATCGGGCCGGGGTCGGGCGTGCGCGAGGCCACCTGCGGGCACACCCCGGACGCCAGCAGGTCGGCGAAGACCCGCCCGGCGCCGACCGACGCCAGCAGCGCGGGGTCGCCGCTGAACACCAGGTGCGCCCCGTCGGGGACGGACTCGACCAGGGTCGCGGCGGTCTCCACGTCCCACTGCGGGGCGTCCACGACCACCAGCACGTCCAGCGCCAGGTTGCCGTCCTCGTCCCGGCCGGGGCCCTCGTGCCCGGACAGCAGCCCGCCCGCCGTCACCGCGGCACCGGCGTCGGCGCCCGCGGCGGACAGCAGGGCGGCCAGCCTGCGGCGGCTGTCCCCGGTGGCGGCCGCGGCCCACGCCCGCAGGCCCGCCGCGCGCGCCGCCGCGACCACCGCGACGGGCTCGGCACGGGCCGCGTCACCGCCGGTGTGCAGCACCACGCCGCTGCCGCCCACCGCCCGCAGCAGCTCGGACGCGGACGGCGTGCCCGCGGCGGAGGCCGCTTCCTCCCACGGCCCCGGATCCGGCTCGTGGGTGTTCAGCAGCCGCAGCAGGCCGTCGGCCAGGCTCTCCTCGGCGAGGGCGTAGCGGTCCAGCCCCACCAGGAGGCGGGTGGGGGGCTCCTCCTCGTCCTCCTCCCCGCCGTCACCGCCGGACGCGGAGCGGGCCGGGCGCCCGGAGGCCGGGCCGGTGGCCTCCAGCAGCTCGCGGAAGGCCAGCACCCGCCCGTTCTCCAGCGCGGCGCGCAGCGCCTCGTCCGGCTCGGGGACGGACCGCCGGCGCAGGGCGTCCAGCAGGGCCGGGGCCTCCAGCGCGGTGTGCCCGGCGAGGGCGGCCTGCTCCAGCAGCCACACGACGAGGGCATGCGCCCTGCGCGGGTCGTCGGGGCGGCAGTCGGCGCCCAGCAGCGCCCGGGCGAAGGCGTCGGCCTGCTCGGGCCGGACCTCCGGCACGGAGAGCAGGTGCCAAGGGTCCTCCTCCAGGACCGTCGCCGCACGCTCGCCCAGCGCGTCCACGGCCGGCCCGCCGAGGGCCTCCGGCGCGCCGCCGCGGGCGAGGAGCGCGGCGGCCCCGCGGACCGCCTCGCGGCGGGCGGCCTCCTCGTCCTCCGTGCGGCGCACGGGCCGGGGGACGGCGTCCGGGGCCGCGGGCGCAGGCGCGGGACGGGCCGGCGGAGCCGGCTGCGGCCGGTGCGCCGCCGTGCCGGGGCCGGCGGCGGGGTCGGTGCCGGTGCCGGTATCGGGGCGGTGGCCCGGCTCCTCCTCCGGTTCCTGCGTCGGCTCCTCCTGCGGCTCCTGCGGCTCCTGCGCGGTCCCGGTCTCCTCGGTTTCCTCGGGCGGGGCGCCTGCGGTGTCCGCGGCGGCGTTCTCGGCCTCCTCGCCGTTCTCCGCGGGGCCGGCGTCCCCGTTCTCCGCGGCGGCCCGGCGGGCCGCCTCCGCGGCGGCGGCCGGGCCCAGTTCCGCGGTGATCGCGGAGGTGCCCATGTCCCGGACGAACGCCGGGCGCTCGCCCCGCTCGACGGCCCGCACCGCGGCCAGCAGCTGCGCCGGGTCGGAGGGCGGAGCGACCTGGGCGGGGCGCCGCCGGGCGGCCCGGGCGGGACCGCCGGGGGCGGTGTTCCCGGGGGCGGCGGCGTCGGGTGCGGCGGTGCCGGGGTCTGCGGCTGCGTGCGGCGCGGCTCCGGGGGCGGCGGGTGCGTCCCCGCCCGGGGCCGGGCCGCCGGCGTGCCCGCCGGGGCCGCCCGTCGCGGCGTCCCGGTCCGTGCGGTCCGTGCTCACAGCGTGCTCCAGTCGTGGTCGGGGTAGCGGTGCTCGGGCGCCGAGACGTCGTCGAGGGCCCGGCAGATCTCCACCGGAAGAGTAAGGTCCTCCACCGACAGCGCCTCGGCCAGCTGTTCCGCCGTGCGCGCGCCGACGATCGGCGCGGTGACGCCGGGCCGGTCCCGCACCCAGGCCAGGGCGACCTGCAGCGGCGTGACGGCCAGCCCGTCCGCGGCCGTGGCGACAGCGTCGACGACCCGGGCGGCCGCGTCGCCCAGGTAGGGCTCGACGAACCGGGCCAGGCGCTCCGAGGCGCCCCGCGAGTCCGCCGGGGTGCCCTTGCGGTACTTGCCGGTCAGCACCCCGCGCCCCAGCGGCGAGGAGGGCAGGAGCCCGACGCCCAGGTCGAGCGCCGCGGGCAGGACCTCCCGTTCGACGCCCCGCTGCAGCAGCGAGTACTCCATCTGCGTGCCCGCCAGCGGTGTCCGTCCCGGTCCGGCGAGCTGCCAGGCGGCGGCCTTGGCCAGCTGCCAGCCGCAGAAGCCGCAGACGCCGACGTAGCGGGCGCGCCCGGAGGAGACGGCGATGTCCAGGGCGTGGAGCGTCTCCTCCATGGGCGTGCCGGGATCGTAGGCGTGGACCTGCCACAGGTCGACGTGGTCGGTGCCCAGGCGGGCGAGCGAGGCGTCCAGGGCCGACAGCAGGTGGCCGCGGGAGGCGTCGTGGGGGCGTTCGGGGTCCGCCACGCTCCCGGCCTTGGTGGCCACCACCAGTTCGCCCCGGGGGACGAAGCCGTCGGTGAGCCGCCCGAGCAGGTACTCGGCGCGGCCGTCGCCGTAGACGTCGGCGGTGTCGACGAGGTCGCCGCCCGCGTCCAGGAACGCCTTCAGCTGCTCGGCGGCGTCCCGCTCGCTCGTGTCGCGCCCCCAGGTGAGCGTGCCGAGGCCGAGGCGGGAGACGCGCAGGCCGGTCCGTCCCAGGTGCCTTGTCTCCATGCCCGCCGAGACTACCGACGCCGGGCCCGCGGCCGGGTGAAGCGGGACGGCGCGGCAGGACGTGACCGGACAGACAGGCTGAGCGCCCGCTTTCCTGCGCTACAGTCCGGGGAAACGTAGGCGTTACCGATCAGTAAGGGGAGCGGCATGCGGCTCGGGATCAACCTCGGTTACTGGGGTGCCGGGATGGACGCGGACAACCTCGCCGTCGCCCGGGAGGCGGACCGCCTGGGCTACTCGGTCTGCTGGGCCGCCGAGGCGTACGGCTCGGACGCGGCCACCGTGCTCGCCTGGGTCGCGGCGCAGACGGAGCGCATCGACATCGGCTCGGCGATCTTCCAGATCCCCGCGCGCACCCCCGCGATGACCGCGATGACCGCCGCCACCCTCGACACGCTCTCCGGCGGCCGGTTCCGGCTCGGCCTGGGCGTCTCCGGCCCGCAGGTCTCCGAGGGCTGGTACGGGGTCAAGTTCGACAAGCCCCTGGCCCGCACCCGCGAGTACGTGGAGATCGTCCGCAAGGCGATGTCCCGTGAGCGGCTGGTCCACGAGGGCGAGCACTGGACGCTCCCGCTGCCCGGCGGCCCCGGCAAGCCGCTCAAGCTGACCGTCCACCCGGTGCGCGAGCGCGTCCCCGTCTACATCGCCGCGATCGGCCCGAAGAACCTCGAGCAGACGGGCGAGATCGCCGACGGCGCCCTGCTCCTGTTCTTCGCCCCCGAGCAGGCGGAGGAGACCACGCTCGCCCCGCTGCGCGCCGGCCGCGAGAAGGCGGGGAAGACCCTCGATGGCTTCGACGTGGTGCCGACCGTGCCGATGGCGATCGGCGACGACGTCTCCGGGCTCGCCGACATGTTCCGCCCCTACACCGCGCTGTACGTGGGCGGCATGGGCAGCCGCAAGCAGAACTTCTACAACCGGCTCGCCGCCCGCATGGGCTACGAGAAGGAGGCCGCCGAGATCCAGGACAAGTACCTGGCCGGGGACAAGGACGGCGCCGCGGCCGCCGTGCCGCGCGAACTGATCGACTCCACCTCCCTGCTGGGCCCGATGGAGCGGATCTCCGACCGCATGCAGGCCTACGCGCAGGCCGGCGTCACCACGCTGACGATCACCCCGGCCGGGTTCACCCTGGACGAGCGGATCGCCGCGCTGCGCACCGGCGTTGAGGCGCTGGAGCGGGCCGGCCTGGCCGAGTAGCCGGGCGGCGGGCGCGCCGCGCGGTCCGCGGCGCGCCCCGTACGGCCGGGCCCCGTACGGCCGGGCCCCGTACGGCCGGGGCCGGCGAACCGGGCCCGTGAACCGGGCCGGGTGCCGGACGGCCCGGCTACGGGGTCCGGCCGGGTCAGTTCGGGACGAGCCGGCCCATCAGCCGGCCGAACTCGATCAGCCGCCTCACCTGCCCGGGCCCGCCGTCCTCCAGCGACTTGCTGAACCGGAACGCCTCGGGCCGGAAGCGCGCCCCGGAGACCGGGCCGTCGGGCTCGGCCGAGACCGCGCTGATCTCCTGCGGGGTGGCGGTGGCCAGCACCAGGTAGACCCCGCGGTCCACGCGCCGGCCCTGTTCGTCGCGGCCGACCAGCGTGCGCATCCCCACGTGCCCGATGGCGCTGAGCGGCAGCACCTGCACGGAGGAGTCCAGGACGGTGCCGCCGGGCGCCCCGGACTCCGACACCTCCTCGCTGTGCCACAGCACCAGCCGCCGGCCGTCGCACACCGCGGCCTCCTGCCACACCGAGGCGCCGGCCTCGGAGAGGTCGACCACCCGCTCCAGCGTGAAACCGCGCACCCGGCGGCGGTCGACGACCCCGAAGACCGCCTCGACGGCCACGTCGGCGTGGAGGAAGTAGGCGCGGGCGGCGTCCTCGAGGCGCTCGTAGGGCGACCAGTCCGAGCCCGCCGGACCGAGCCGCCGCGCCGACGGCCTGCTCCTCGTGGCCTTGCTGAACATGTCCACCTGTCTCGCGTCCCCGTCCCGGCGTCCCCTCGTTCTGTCTTTGCACCTTACCCAGCGCCGTGCTGACGCGGTGTCGGAGGCGGGCGGCGGGAAGGGGGCCTGCGGGACGGAGGTGACGGCGGGGAAGTCCCGCGGCCGTGGTGGGGGCCCGGGGTGTCCTCCCCGCCACGGCCGTCGACACCGTCAACGCGCGGGCCCGCCGCGGGGTTACGGGGCGGGGGCCGCAGCGGGGGCGTGGGCGGGGGTGGAGGCGGGGGCGGGCGGGGTCACAGCCAGCCGCGCCGCTTGAGGAACCGGAAGAGGCCCAGGCACGCCGCGGCGATCACGGCCAGCACCGCCGGGTAGCCCCAGGGCGAGCGGAGTTCGGGCATGTGCTCGAAGTTCATCCCGTACAGGCCGGCGATCATCGTGGGGACCGCCGCCATGGCCGCCCAGGCCGAGATCTTGCGCATGTCGTCGTTCTGCCGTACCCCCAGCTGCGCCAGGTGCGCGCCCAGGATGTCGGACAGCAGCCGGTCCAGCCCCTCGACCTGCTCGTTCGCCCGGGTCAGGTGGTCGCCGACGTCCCGGAAGAACGGGTGCACGTCGGCCCCGACGAACGGCAGCCCGGGCCCGGACAGACGGGCCACCGGATCGGCCAGCGGCCCGGTGGCCCGGCGGAACTCCAGCACCTGGCGCTTGAACGAGTAGATCCGGCCCACCAGGTCCGCCCCGGTCCCCCCGCCGGGGGCGAAGACGTCGGCCTCCAGCTCCTCCAGGTCCACCTGCAGCTCCGCCGCCACCTCCAGGTAGTCGTCGACGACGGCGTCCCCGATCGCGTACATCACGGCGGTCGGCCCGTGCCGGAGCACCTCGGGCTCCTGCTCCAGGCGCCGGCGGACCTCCGTCAGCGGGCTGCCCCCGCCGTGCCGGACGGTCACCACGAAGGAGTCGCCGAGGAACACCATCAGCTCGCCGGTGGTCACCCTGGCCCGCCGGTCGTCGTACACCGCCGGTTTGAGCACCAGGAACAGCGAGTCGTCGTACACCTCCAGCTTCGGCCGCTGGTGCGCCCGCAGCGCGTCCTCCACGGCCAGCGGGTGCAGCCCGAACTCGCTGGTGATCAGGTCGAACTCCTCGGGGGTCGGCTCGTGCAGCCCCACCCACAGGAAGGCGCCGCCGTCGTCCCTGGCCTCGTCGAGGGCGTCCGAGAGGTCCCCGGGCCCCTCGGCCCGCCGGCCGTCCCGGTAGATGGCGCAGTCCACGATCACCCTGGCATTCTTCCGCCCCCCGCGGCGCTCACACATCCCGGCCCCGGCCGCCCGGGCCGGGAACGGCCTAAGGTGGTCCCCATGCCCACCGTGCTGCTCCTTCGACACGGCCGTTCCACGGCCAACACCTCGGGAGTCCTGGCCGGCTGCGCCCCCGGGGTCGCCCTCGACGACCGGGGCCGGGAGCAGGCCGCGGCCCTCCCCGCCCGGCTCGCCGGACTGCCGCTCGCAGCGGTGGTCACCAGCCCCCTGCAGCGCTGCCGCGAGACCGTCCGGCCCCTGCTCGACACCCGCCCCGGCCTGCCCCTGCACACGGAGGAGCGCCTGGGGGAGTGCCGCTACGGGGACTGGACCGGCCGCAAGCTGAGCGAGCTGGCGGACGAGCCCCTGTGGCGGACCGTGCAGCACCACCCCTCCGCGGCGGTCTTCCCCGGCCCCGACGGCGAGTCCGTGCGGGAGATGTCGGCCCGCGCGGTCGCCGCGGTGCGGGACTGGAACCTGAGCGTCGAGGAGGAGGCCGGGCCGGGCGCCCTGTACGCGGTGTGCACCCACGGCGACGTCATCAAGGCCCTGGTGGCCGACGCGCTGGGCATGCACCTGGACCTGTTCCAGCGGATCTCCGTCGACCCCTGCTCGGTCACCGCGATCCGCTACACCCCGCTGCGGCCGTTCCTGCTCAGGCTGGGCGACACCGGGGACCTGACCGGCCTGCTCCCGCCGCCGGCCGCCGCCGAGGACCCCACGGAGGCGGGCGACGCGGCAGTGGGCGGCGGTGCCGGCGCGCCGTGATCAGCTTCCGCAGTAGGGTGGCGGGGCCGGGGTGCCCGGGCCGGTCGACGGCGCGCGGCCGCCGGCGACCGGGAAGTTGAACGAACCGACGTATCGAGCAATCGGAGCAGGACGTGCCCCGTCAGGTCTTCTTCTACGACCCGCCGGACCGGTTCGTCGCCGGGACGGTGGGCCAGCCGGGCCAGCGCGCCTTCTACCTCCAGGCCAGCGGCGGCGGCCGCGTCACGAGCGTGGCCCTGGAGAAGGCACAGGTCGAAGCGCTCGCCGAGCGCGTGGACGAACTGCTCGACGAGGTCGTGCGGCGCTCCGGCGGCACGTCCGCGGTGCCCGCCGTGGCACCGGCCGAGCTGGCCGACACCGCCCCGCTGCAGATGCCCGTCGACGAGGAGTTCCGCGTCGGCACCATGGCCCTGGCCTGGGACGGCGACAGCGAGAAGCTGATCGTCGAGGCGCAGGAGCTGGTGGAGATCGACCTCGGCGAGGAGGGGACCGCCGAGGACCTCGAGGAGGCCGAGGAGAGGCTCCTCGAGGACGACGAGAACGGCCCGTCGATGCTGCGCGTCACCCTCACCGGCGCCCAGGCCCGCTCCTTCGCCAAGCGCGCCCTCGACCTCGTCGCGGCCGGCCGCCCGCCGTGCCCCCTGTGCAGCCTGCCGCTCGATCCGGAAGGACACGTATGCCCGCGCCAGAACGGGTACCGGCGGGGGGCCTGACCCCCGCCGGCACGGCCGCCGGGGCGGACCACGGCGCCGCCGCCCCGGGCGGGGAGCCCCGCGCCGCCGGTGGCACCGGCCCGGACCCGCACGAGCTGCTGCGCCGCGGAGAGCTGGAGGTGCGCGGCCGGCTGCACGCCTCCTCCAACTCCGCGCTGTACTGCGAGGCCCGGCTCGACGGCGCCGAGGCGGCCTGCGTCTACAAGCCGGTGGCGGGGGAGCGGCCCCTGTGGGACTTCCCCGACGGCACCCTGGCCCGCCGCGAGGTCGCCGCCCACCTGGTCTCCGAGGCCACCGGCTGGGACCTGATACCCCCCACCGTGCTGCGCGACGGCCCCTACGGCGAGGGCATGTGCCAGCTGTGGATCGAGACCGACCCGCAGGCCGCGCTGCTCGCCCTCGTCGATGCCGACGAACCCGGCCCCGGCTGGAAGGCCGTCGGCCTCGCCCAGGTCGACGCGGACCGCACCGCGCTGCTGGTGCACGCCGACGACCCGCGGCTGCGCCGCCTGGCGGTCCTCGACGCGGTGATCAACAACGCCGACCGCAAGGGCGGCCACCTGCTGCCCACCCCCGACGGCCGGCTGTACGCCATCGACCACGGCATCACCTTCGCAGTCGAGGACAAACTGCGCACCCTGCTGTGGGGATGGGCCGGCGAGCCCCTGCCCGGGGAGATCCGCGAGGTGCTGGAGAAGCTGCGCACCGAACTGGACGGGCCGCTGGGCGAACGGCTGGACGGGCTGCTCGCCCCGCAGGAGGTCGAGGCCACCCGGCGGCGCGTCGCGGAGCTGCTGCGCACCGGGCTGCACCCCGGCCCGCCCGACGACCGCCCCGCGGTGCCCTGGCCGCCGGTCTGACACCTCGCGCGGGCCCCGCACCGCTCCCGCCCCCGCCCGCGCCGGGCCCGTCCCCGCACGCGCACACGCCCGCGACCGGTACGGCGAGGACTGGACTTTCGGCAGTGTCGGCCGGACCCCTCCGGGCCCTACCGTCGCGTCCGTGGACGGAACGAGGAACGACATCACGACCGGGGGAGGCGGCCCCGCTGCCCGCCGGGCGCGAGGGCTGCTGCGGAGGGCGGGGCAGGGGCTGCGGACGAACCTGCCCCTCGCGGCCGCGGCGTCGGCCGCCTGGCTGAGCCCGGTGAACACCTGGTGGGCGCTGCCCACCGCGGGCGCCGCCTTCCTGGCCGGACGCGGCCCCGGAAGCGCCCGCACGGCGGTCCGCTTCCCGGCGGCGCTCCTGGCGGCGGGCGCGGCGGTGGTGGCCGTGGTGCCCGAGGGGCACCTCCTGGCCAGCAGGTTCGTGGCGGTGCTGGTGGTCGCCGGGATGCTGCCGTGGTTCGCCGGCCGGTTCTGGCGGCAGTACCGGGAGCTGGTCCGCGCCGGGTGGGAACGGGCCGAGCAGCTCGAGCGCGAGCAGCGTCTGATCGCCGGGCAGGCCCGGCTGCGGGAGCGGGCCCGCATCGCCCAGGACATGCACGACGCGCTCGGCCACGACCTCAGCCTCCTCGCCCTGTCCGCCGGGGCGCTCAAGCTCGCCCCCGGCCTGGCGGAGCACCACCGGGCCGCGGCCGGGGAGATCAGGGCCAGGGCGTCGGCCGCGGTGGACCGGCTGGGGGAGGTGGTCGGGGTCCTGCGCGAGGAGTCGTACGGAGCACCGGCGGCGCCGGCCGACTCCGGTGTCGAGCAGCTGGTCCGGGAGGCGTCCGCGTCCGGGCTCGACGTCGGGCTGCGCCTGGAGGGGGAGCCGGGGGAGCTCCACCCCGCGGTCGAGCGGGCCGTCCGCCGGGTGGTCCAGGAGGCGCTGACCAACGTGGCCAGGCACGCTCCCGGAGCGGCCGCGGACGTCTGCGTGTCGTTTTGGGGCGACGGCGTGCGGGTCGAGGTCGTCAACGGCCCCGCCCCCGCCCCCGCCGCGGCCGCGGAGCGGCTCCGGGGCGGCGGGTACGGTCTCGTCGGCCTCGACGAGCGCGTGAGACTGGCGGGCGGCTCCCTGGAGCACGGCCCCCGGGACGGCGGCTTCGCGGTCGTCGCCCGGCTCCCGCGCACGCCCCCGGCGCAGCCGCCGCACCCGGCGGGCGCACTGCCGCACGGGCCGGCCGGCCAGGTGCCCCGGGCCCGCCGCAGGGCCCGCCGCCGCCTCGGCCGCACCCTTGCCGCGGCGGCGGTGCTCCCCCTGGTGACCGGGGCGGTGCTGACCGCCGCGCTCATGGGGTGGCACCTGGTCACCGCGCCGCGGACGGTGCTGGACCCGGCCGACTACGCCCGCCTGGAGGTGGGGCAGGATCGTTCCGCGGCGGCGGCCCTGCTGCCGGAGCACCAGACGCCCTACCTGCCGGCCGGGGCGCGGGCGACGGAGCCCGGAGGAGAGGGGACCTCGTGCGAGTACTACGCGATGACGGCCGACCCGTTCGGCGACCGGTCCGGGGACGCGTACCGTCTGTGCTTCCGCAGGGGGACCCTGGTGTCCCTGGAGGTGCTGGTGCGGTGAGCGCCCTGTGATCCGGGTCCTGGTCGCCGACGACGAGGCGATGGTCAGGGCGGGAGTGCGGGCCGTGCTGTCCACCGCCGGCGACCTCGACGTCGTCGCCGAGGCCGCCGACGGACGCGAGGCGGTGGAGCAGGCCCTGCGCCACCGCCCCGACGTGGCCGTGCTCGACGTGCGGATGCCGCGGCTCGACGGAATCGAGGCCGGTGCGCAGATCCGCAGGAACCTGCCGGCCACCGGCGTCGTCGTGCTGACCACGTTCGGCGAGGACGAGTACATCCTGCGGGCCCTGGGCGGCGGCGCCGCCGGCTTCCTGGTCAAGTCCGGCGAACCCGAGGAGCTGATCGCCGGGGTCCGCGCGGTCGCCGACGGCGCCGCCTACCTGTCACCGAAGGTCGCCGCCCGGGTGGTCGCCCACCTCTCGGCGACCGGCGCGGCCGCCCTGGCCGGCCGCCGCGCCGCCGCCCGGGAACGGGTCGGGGCGCTCACCGCCCGCGAACGGGAGGTGCTGGCCCACCTCGGCGGCGGGCTGTCCAACGGGCGGATCGCCCGCAGGCTGCACCTGGCCGAGGGGACGGTCAAGGCCCACGTCAGCTCGATCCTGGCCCGGCTGGGGGTGGACAACCGGGCCGCGGCCGCCGTCGTGGCCCACGAGGCCGGCATCGTGCCGCCCGTGCAGGCCCCGCCCCGGTGACCGCAGCCGCAGGAGGGCGTCCGCCGCCCGCACGGCGGTCCGGGTGAACGCGAGCAGCACGGCCGCCGCCGCGGTGCCGCCCAGCACGAGGCCGGCCAGCACGTCGTGCGGGTAGTGGACCCCGACGAGCACCCGCAGCAGCGCCGCGGCACCCGCCACCGGCAGCGCCACCGCGGCGGTCCGCGGCCGCAGCAGGGCCGTCCCGACCGCGAGCGCGGCGGCAAGGGTCGCGTGGTTGCTCGGGAACGACCAGTCCCCCGGCACGGGGCACGGTGCGACGGTCCCGACGCCGTGCAGCGCGCGGCAGGGGCGTTCCTCGTCCACCACCAGCTTCAGCGCCTCGCTGACGGCGTAGGCGGCGACGGTGGCGACGCCCACCAGCACGCTTCCCGCCGTTGTGCGGGCGTCCCCGCGGCGGACCGCGGACCACCAGGTCCACGCCAGGAGCAGCCCGAGGAGGACCAGGGTGCCCTCGGAGGCCGCCTCCAGGAGCACGTGCAGCCAGGCGGGCGTGTCCGCCGCGGCGTCGGCCACCTGCCGGTAGGCGGCCGCCGAGGCGCCCCCGGTGACCTCGACCGGACCGGCGACGCCCAGCCCGCCGGGCGCGAGCAGGGCGAGTGCCCCGGCGCCCGCGGCCGTCAGGGCCAGGGCGCCGGGCAGCCGGCCGCGCCGGGGAACCGGGCCGGGCCGGGGAGCCGGGCCGCGCCGGGGAGTGGGGTGCGCATCTCTTTCCATGGCGCCGACCGTAGGGACGGCGCCGCCGCGGGACCCGGCCCGAAAGGAGGCGGGGGAGCACGACGAACGTCGGGGTTGACACCCGGCGGCAGCACGGCCGGGGCGGCGGGAGCCCCCGCCCGGGGCGGGCCCGCGGGGCCGTCCCGGGAACGCCGCCCGGCGCACGCGCCCGATGCACGCGGGGGACCTTCCGTGCAAGAGGGCTGATCCGGACGTCCTGGCAGGGGGCGTTCGTGCGCGGTGCGTTCGTACGGTTACTCTCGTACCCATGCATGCCTGGCCCGCTTCCGAGGTTCCCGCTCTTCCCGGCAAGGGCCGCGACCTCCGCATCCACGACACCTCCACCGGCGGTCCGCTGACGCTGACCCCCGGTGACGTGGCCCGGATCTACGTCTGCGGCATCACGCCCTACGACGCCACCCACATGGGGCACGCGGCCACCTACACCGCGTTCGACCTCGTGCAGCGCGTGTGGCTCGACACCGGTCGCCAGGTCCACTACGTGCAGAACGTCACCGACGTCGACGACCCGCTGCTGGAGCGGGCCGAGGCCACCGGCGAGGACTGGACGGCGCTCGCCGAGCGCGAGACCACCCTGTTCCGGGAGGACATGACGGCGCTGCGCATGCTCCCGCCGCAGCACTACGTCGGAGCGGTGGAGGCCATCCCCGGGATCGTCCCGCTGGTGGAGCGGCTGCGCGCGAGCGGCGCCGCCTACGAACTCGAGGGCGACACCTACTTCTCCGTGGACGCCGACCTGCACTTCGGCGAGGTCTCCCGCCTCGACGCCGCCACCATGCGCGTGCTGTCCGCCGAGCGCGGCGGCGACCCGGACCGCCCGGGCAAGAAGAACCCCCTGGACCCGATGCTGTGGATGGCCGCCCGCGAGGGCGAGCCCAGCTGGGACGGCGGCTCGCTCGGCCGCGGCCGGCCCGGCTGGCACATCGAGTGCGTCGCCATCGCCCTGGACCACCTCGGCATGGGCTTCGACGTGCAGGGCGGCGGCTCCGACCTCGTCTTCCCCCACCACGAGATGGGCGCCTCCCACGCCCAGGCGCTCACCGGAGAGCACCCCTTCGCGAAGGCGTACGTGCACGCGGGCATGGTCGCCCTGCACGGCGAGAAGATGTCCAAGTCCAAGGGCAACCTGGTCTTCGTCTCCAGGCTGCGCGCGGACGGCGTGGACCCCGGCGCGATACGCCTGGCGCTGCTCGCCCACCACTACCGCTCCGACTGGGAGTGGACGGACGACGTCCTGGACGAGGCCGTCGCCCGCCTGGGCCGCTGGCGCGCCGCGGTCTCCCGCCCCGACGGGCCGCCCGCCGAGGAGATGCTGGAGGAGGTGCGCGAGGCCCTCGCCGACGACCTCGACGCCCCCGCCGCGCTGGCCGCCGTGGACCGCTGGGCCGCCCGCCAGGAGGAGACCGGCGGGACCGACGCCGGCGCTCCCGGCCTGGTCTCCAGGACCGTCGACGCACTGCTGGGCGTCGCGCTCTGAGCCGTCCGCACCGGCACTGACGGAAACGACGACCGCGGGCCCCGGCCGCGACCCGGGAACGGGCGCGGCCGGGGCCCGCGGTCGTCGGGGCTTGCGGCCGTCGAGGACCGGGCCGGGGGAGCGGGGCTACTCGTCCTCGTCCGCCGGGTCGTCCCCGTCGGGCTTCCCGCCCTGCTCCTGGCCCTCGCCCCGGCCGGATGCCGCGGGCCGTCCGGACGAGGTGTCGCGCAGGTAGGGGCCGGCGGTGCCGGGATCCCGCGCCTCCAGGCCCGATTCGCTCGCGTGCCCGCCGTCCCGGCGCCGCAGGTAGCGCTCGAACTCCTTCGCGATGGCCTCGCCGGACGCCTCGGGCAGCTCGGCGGTGTCGCGGGCCTCCTCCAGCGTCTGCACGTAATCGGCGACCTCGCTGTCCTCGGCGGCCAGCTGGTCCACCCCCAGCTGCCAGGCGCGGGCGTCCTCGGGCAGGTCTCCCAGGGGGATGCGCAGGTCGAGCAGGTCCTCGAGGCGGTTGAGCAACGCCAGTGTCGCCTTGGGGTTCGGCGGCTGGGAGACGTAGTGCGGGACGGCCGCCCACAGGCTCACCGCGGGCACCCCGGCGTGCGTGCACGCCTCCTGCAGCACCCCCACGATCCCCGTGGGGCCCTCGTACCGGGACTCCTCCAGGTCCAGGGAGCCGGCCAGGTCGGGGTCGGAGGTCACTCCGGACACCGGTACCGGGCGGGTGTGCGGGGTGTCGCCGAGCAGCGCCCCCAGCACGACCACCATCTCCACGCCCAGCTCGTGGGCGTATCCGAGGATCTCGTTGCAGAAGGACCGCCAGCGCATGCTGGGCTCGATCCCGCGGACCAGGACCAGGTCGCGCTGTTTCGGCCCGCCGATGCGGGCCAGGGACAGCCGGGTGGTCGGCCAGGTGATCCTGCGGACCCCGGCGTCCATCCAGACGGTGGGCCGGTTGACCTGGAAGTCGTAGTACTCCTCGGCGTCGAGCGCCGCGAACACCTCGCCCTTCCATTCCCGGTCCAGGTGTGCGACCGCGGTGGAGGCGGCGTCCCCGGCATCGTTCCAGCCCTCGAACGCGACCACCATGACCGGGTCGATCAGCTCGGGCACGCCCTCGAGCTCGATCACCCAGGGCCTCCTTCCGGCCGGTCAGGAACCGCGGGGGCCCCGTACCGGTTGCAGTTTCTTCACGTGCGGAACCAGCCTACGGCTTCCGGGGGGCCGGGCCGCAGCCCGCCGGCCAGAAGATCCGGAAGCTTTGCCGGGAGCGGGCCGGGGCGGGCCGGGGCGGGCCGGGGCGGGCGGGAGCGGGCCGTGCGGCGCGCCGGGGCCGGGGCCGGGACGCCCCCGGCGTGCCGCACGGACTGCGCGCCGACCCGACGGAGCGTCGTCCTGACGGTGCGGCAGGACGGTCCGCCGTCAGGACGGGCCCCCGGGCGGGCGGCCGGCACGCGGCCCGGGCGTCACCGGCCGGAGCGCGGCCCGGGCGCCGTCCCGGCGACGGCCCGTCAGGGGCCGCCCTCCTCCTTCTGCCGCCGCACCGCCTCGGGGTCGCCCGAGGCGGTGCGGTCCCCGGCACGTCGACCCCGGCCGGCGGGTGCCGGGGGCCGCGTTCGACCTCCTCGCCCGGCTGCAGGCCGGGTACCGGCCCTTCGGCGGTCTCCGGCTGCCGGACGCCGGCGCCGGCCACGCCGCCGGCGTCCCCCAGGCCGGTGCCCGACCCTTCCTCCGGCTCCGCGTCCCCGGGGAGCCGTCCGCCGTTCCCGGGGTCCTGCTGCTGCTCGTGCCCGCCGTCGTTCCGCACGGGTGCTCACCACTTTCCTCGCCGGCCGACGCCCCGGAGGGGCGCCGCCCGGCGGTTACCCGCAGTGCCCGGGGCGAAACGCTCTGAATGGGGAGCCGGGGCGGGGGTAGCAGTGCCCATTGCCGAACCGGAGGCTCCTCTTCCGTTTTCCGGCGACCCGCGGCACCGACGCACCGGAGGACACCATGGCCGCCATCAACCCCGTCGACCTGCAGAAGGCGCTCAAGGGCGCCGACTGCCCCGCCGACCGCGACGCGCTGGTCTCCCTCGCCGGGGACAACGGGGCCGACAGCCAGCTCGTCGACCGGTTGGCCGAACTCGGCCAGGACAGTTTCGACGGTCCCGACCAGGTGCAGAAGGCCGTCTTCCACTCGAAGTGAACCGGGCGGCACACCGCGAGCGGCCACCCGAAGGAGGCCCTGTGGACACCACAGCCAGCAGCAACCGGAACACCCCCTGGAAGCAGGCCGTGGTCACCGGCGGGGCCGGCTTCGTCGGCTCGCACCTGTGCGCCGCGCTGCTCGACGCCGGCACGGCGGTCACCTGCGTGGACGACTTCTGCACCGGACGCCCGGGGAACGTGGCGCACCTGACGGAGCGCCCCGGGTTCACCCTCCTGCGCGCCGACGTCACCGAGCCGTTCGACGTCGGCGCGCGGGCCGACCCGGTCCTGCACTTCGCCTCGCCGGCCTCGCCCGCCGACTACCTGCGCCTGCCGCTGCACACCCTGGAGACCGGCAGCCTGGGGACGCGCAACGCGCTCGCCCTCGCCCGTTCCCACGGCGCCCGCTTCGTCCTCGCCTCGACCTCCGAGGTCTACGGCGACCCCCGGCAGCACCCGCAGAACGAGCGCTACTGGGGCAACGTCAACCCGGTCGGGCCGCGCAGCGTCTACGACGAGGCCAAGCGCTTCGGCGAGGCGCTGACCACCGCCGAGGCGGCCGGACACGGCACCGACACCGGCATCGTCAGGCTGTTCAACACCTACGGCCCGCGGATGCGCGGCCACGACGGCCGGGCCGTGCCGACCTTCGTCCGCCAGGCGCTGGCCGGCGAGCCGCTGACCGTCACCGGCGACGGCCGCCAGACCCGGTCCCTGTGCTACGTCGACGACACCGTGCGCGGAATCCTCGCCATAGCCGCCTCCGACCTGCGCGGACCGGTCAACATCGGCAACCCCGACGAGATCACCATGCTCGACCTGGCCCGCCTGGTCATCCGGATCACCGGCTCGGACTCCACCGTCCGGTTCGTCGAGCGGCCCACCGACGACCCGGCCGTGCGCCGCCCGGACATCACCCTCGCCCGGGGCAAGCTCGGCTGGGAACCGCGGACCGGGGCCGACGAGGGGCTGGCCCGCACCGTCGCCTGGTTCCGCGACCACGCGCCCGACTGACACCGGCGCCCCGGGCGGTCCGGCCCGAGCCCCCGCGCCCCCAGCCGAAAGGCCACCACCCATGCGCATCCTCGGAATCAACGCCCTCTTCCACGACCCCGCCGCCGCCCTCGTCGTCGACGGGCGCACCGTCGCCGCGGCCGAGGAGGAGCGGTTCTCCCGCCGCAAGCACGGCAAGCGGCCGGTGCCCTTCTCCGCCTGGGAGGTGCCGGAGAAGGCCGCGGCCTGGTGCCTGGAGCAGGCCGGGCTGCGCCCGCAGGACCTGGACGCCGTCGCCTACTCCTTCGACCCGTCCCTGGCCCGCCCCGCCGACGCGATGGGCCTGCACGACCCCTGGGACCACCTGCGCCTGGCCTACGCCCGCGAGGCGCCGAACTTCCTGGCCACCGCCCTGCCCGGGCTCGACCCGGCCATCGTGCGCTTCGTGCCCCACCACATGGCGCACGCGGCGTCCGGCGCCCTGGCCGCGCCCGGTGCCGGGAACTCCTCCGTGCTCGTCCTCGACGGCCGGGGCGAGGCCACCTCCCACCTGGCCGCCCGCCGCACCGGCGACCGCATCGAGCCCCTGTACGGCCAGGAACTGCCGCACTCCCTCGGCCTGGTCCACGAGGAGCTCACCGAGCACCTGGGCTTCCTGCGCTCCTCCGACGAGTACAAGGTGATGGCGCTCGCCTCCCACGGCCGCCCCCGGATGCTCGCCGAGCTGCGCCGCCACGTGCACCCCACCGGGGACGGCGGCTTCCGGGCCGCCGGGGTGCCGTGGGCGGAGCTGAGCCGCCCCCGCCGCCCGGACGAGGCGTGGACGCAGGAGCACGCCGACCTGGCCGCCAGCGCCCAGGCGTGCCTGGAGGAGACCCTGCTCGACCTCGCCCGCTGGCTGCACGGCCGCACCGGCGACCGGGTGCTCACCATGGCGGGGGGAGTGGCGCTCAACTGCGTGGCCAACTCCCGCATCGCCCGCGAGGGGCCCTTCGACCGGGTGTGGGTGCAGCCGGCCGCCGGCGACGCCGGCACCGCGCTCGGCGGCGCCCTGCTGCTGGCCGCCGCCGGCGGGGAGTCCCCGGAGCCGATGGCCGGGGCCGACCTGGGCCGCGGCTGGTCCGACGCCGAACTGGAGGCCTGGCTCAAGGCCGCCGCGGTGCCGTTCGACCGCCCGGTGGACATCGCCGAGACGGTCGCCGAGGCGCTGGCCCGCGACGAGATCGTCGCCTGGTTCCAGGGCCGCGCCGAGTACGGGCCGCGCGCCCTGGGCCACCGCTCCCTGCTCGCCCACCCGGGCCACTCCGGCAACCTCGAACGGCTCAACGACGTCAAGGGCCGCGAGCAGTTCCGCCCGGTGGCGCCGATGGTGCTCGCCGAGCGGGCCGCGGAGGTCTTCGACGGCCCCCTGCCCAGCCCCTACATGCTCTTCGTGCACGACGTGGCGCCGCAGTGGCGCGACCGCATCCCCGCCGTGGTCAACGTCGACGGCACCGCGCGCATCCAGACCGTCGACCCCGCGGCCGAGCCGCTGGTCGCCCGGATGCTCGGCCGCTTCGAACGGCTCACCGGACTGCCGGTGGTGGTCAACACCAGCCTGAACACGGCCGGGCGGCCCATGGTCGACGACCCCCGGGACGCGCTGGAGTGCTTCGGCTCGGCCCCCGTGGACATGCTGGCGATCGGGCCGTTCGCCGTCCGGCGCGCCGCGTTCTTCGCCGGCGGCCGGCCCGACGCGGTCACCGTGCGCGCCGGCCGCGCCCCTGCGCCCGGCACGCGCACCGCGACGGGCGGCCGCCGCCCGGCCGCGGGCCTGTCCGGCCTGGACGGCGGCATGGCCGGGCCCCCGGACGGGACGCCGGTCGTCCCGTACGTGGACGGCACCGCGGACGGCACCGTGAACGGCACCGCGGGGGAGGCCGGGCGATGAGCACCCCCGCAGGCACCCCCGCGAGCACGCCCCCGTCCGGCGGCCCGGACTACGCGGTCGTCGTGCCCACCCTCGGCCGTCCCAGCCTGGACGCCTGCCTGCGGGCCCTCGCCGACGCCGAGGGGCCCCCGCCCCGCCGCGTCGTCGTCGTCGACGACCGGCCGCTGCAGGACTGCACGCCGCCCGCGGTGCGGGTGCCGGAGGAACTGCGCGGCACCGTCGAGATCGTTCCCGGCTGCGCGGCCGGGCCGGCCGCCGCCCGCAACGCGGGCTGGCGCGCCGCCGACGAGGAGTGGATCGCCTTCCTCGACGACGACGTGGTCCCCGGCCCGACCTGGGCGGCCGACCTCGCCGCGGACCTGGCGGCCGCCGGGCCCCGCACCGCCGGCGTGCAGGGGCGCGTCAGCGTGCCGCTGCCCACCGACCGCAGGCCCACCGACTGGGAGCGCGTCACCGCCGGGCTGGCCGACGCACGGTGGATCACCGCCGACATGGCCTACCGGCGGGCCGCGCTGGAGGAGGTCGGCGGCTTCGACGAGCGGTTCCCGCGCGCCTTCCGCGAGGACGCCGACCTGGCGCTGCGACTGCTGGACGCCGGCTGGACGCTGACCACCGGCGGCCGGCGCACCGAGCACCCGGTCCGCCCGGTTGACCGGTGGGTCTCGGTGCGCACCCAGGCCGGGAACGCCGACGACGTGCTGATGAACCGCCTGCACGGGCGGGACTGGTGGGGGCGGGCCGGGGCCCCGCGCGGCCGCCTGCCGCGCCACCTGGCGGTCACCGCCGCCGGGCTCGCCGCCCCGGTCCTCGCCGCGACGGGCCGGCCGCGCGCGGCCGCGGCCTGCGCCGGCCTGTGGCTGGCCGGCACCGCCGAGTTCGCCCTGGCCCGCGTCCTCCCCGGCCCGCGGACCCGGGAGGAGGTCATGACCATGGCGGCGACCAGCGTCCTCGTCCCGCCCGCGGCCACCGCGCACTGGCTGCGCGGACTGCTGCGGCACCGCCGGGCACGGCCCTGGACGGCGGCCCGCCCCCGCCCCCGGCCCCGGCGGCCGGGCCCCGCCGGGAACGGGCGCACGCGGCCTGAACGCCCGGACGGGTGCCCGGCTCCCCGCGTCCCGTCCGGGCCCCCGCGCCTCGCCCGGACCGGCCGTCCCGTCCGTCCGGGCGGGTCGTGGCGGCCGGCCCGGGCGGGGCGGGGCCGTGCCCGTCCGCGGAGCGCCCCGACCCTCTCCGGCCCTCCTCGACCCTCCCCGGCCCTCCCCGGGCGGCCGGACCGCTCCCTTCGGCGACCTGCGGGAAACAAGTCATGACATACGGTGATGTTTGCTTCTTTGGTCTCTGGTTAGCCGACACGCTGTGCATACCTCACCAGCACCAAGGGCAACGACAGCCGCAGCCGACGGGCCGTGGCTGCTCGACCTCGGCGCCCCGGTCCGCAGGACCGCGCCCCCGAGGGGCTGCCGGAGCGCCTGCCGGAGGCCGTGCTGTTCGACCGCGACGGCACCCTCGTCGAGGACGTCCCCTACAACGGCGACCCCGCCCTCGTCACCCCCATGCCCCGGGCCCGGGCCGCGCTCGACGTGCTGCGGGGGCTCGGGATCGCGGTGGGCGTGGTGAGCAACCAGTCCGGCGTCGCCCGGGGCCTGCTCGACCGCGAGCGCGTCGAGGCCGTGGCGCGCCGCGTCGACGCCCTGCTGGGCCCGTTCGCGGTGTGGGCGGTGTGCCCGCACGGCCCGGACGACCTGTGCGCCTGCCGCAAGCCCGCCCCCGGACTCGTCCTGGCCGCCTGCCACCGCCTGGGCGTCGACCCGTGCCGCACGGCCGTGGTCGGCGACACCGGCGCCGACACCGGCGCGGCCCGCGCGGCCGGCGCCCGCGGCGTCCTGGTCCCCACCCCGGTGACCCTGCCGGAGGAGGTCGCCGGGGCGGAGGAGACCGCCCCCGACCTCCTCGCCGCCGTGCACCTGCTGGTCACCCCCGCCCCGGCAGGAGGAGACCGGTGACGGCCGCCGGCACCGCGCCGCGCACTCTGGTGGTGCGCCTCGACAGCGCCGGGGACGTCCTGCTGGCGGGCCCCGCCGTGCGGGCTGCCGCGGCCGGCTCCTCCTTCACCGCCGTGCTGTGCGGACCGCAGGGGGAGCGGGCGGCACGGCTGCTGCCCGGCGTGGACGAGGTGCTGGTGCACGACGCGCCGTGGGTCGGCCTGGAGCCGCCCCCGGTCAGCCGCGAGGAGACCGACGCCCTGGTCCGGGCCGTCGCCGCCCGCCGCTTCGACCGCGCCCTGGTCCTGGCCTCCTTCCACCAGAGCCCGCTGCCCGCCGCGCTGCTGCTCCGCCTCGCCGGCGTCGGCTGGATCGGCGCCGACAGCGAGCACTACCCCGGCGCGCTGCTCGACCTGCGCCACCGGCGCGCCCCCGGACGGCACGAGGCGCAGGCGGCCCTCGACCTCGCCCTGGCCGCCGGCTTCGCCCTCCCCCGGGCGACGACGGGTCCCTGCGGATCACCCCGCCCCCGGACACCGCCCGCCTGACCGGCGACGACCCGTACCTGGTCGTCCACCCCGGGGCCGCCGTCCCGGCCCGCGCCCGGAGCCCGGGGCGGGCCGCCCGCGCGGTGGCCGCCCTGGCCCGCGCCGGGCACCGGGTGGTGGTCACCGGCGGGCCGGGCGAGAAGGAGCTGACGGCCGCCGTCGCCGGACGCCACGCCCTCGACCTCGACCTCGGCGGGCGCACCGGCCTGCCGGCGCTGGCCGGCGTGCTGGCCCGTGCCCGTGCCGTCGTCGTCGGCAACACCGGCCCGGCGCACCTGGCCGCGGCCGTCGGCACACCGGTGGTCTGCCTGTTCGCCCCGTCGTGCCCGCCGGGCGCTGGGCGCCCCACCGGGTGCCGCACGTCCTGCTCGGCCGGCCCCACGCCGCCTGCGCCGGCACCCGCGCCCGCACCTGCCCGGTCCCCGGCCACCCCTGCCTGGACTCGGTGACCGACGACGAGGTGCTCGCCGCCGTCGACGCCCTGACCGGGCCCCGGCCCACCGCGGCCGGCGGGCCGGGGCCCGGTCAGGGCGCCGACGGCACGGCCCCGGGCGCCGGGCCCGGCGCGCCGGCCACCGACGAGAGCGAGGTGACCGTATGAACATCCTGCTGTGGCACGTGCACGGTTCCTGGACCACCGCGTTCGTCCAGGGACCGCACCGCTACCTGGTGCCCGTCACGCCCGACCGCGGCCCGGACGGGCTCGGCCGGGCCCGCACCTTCGCCTGGCCCGACTCCGTCCACGAACTGACGCCGGAGCAGCTGCGCGGGGAACCGGTCGACCTCGTCGTCCTCCAGCGCCCCCACGAGGCGGAGCTGGCCGAGTGCTGGCTCGGCGGCCGGCGGCCCGGACGCGGCGTACCCGCCGTCTACCTGGAGCACAACGCCCCGACGGCGACGTGCCGCACACCCGCCACCCGTGCGCGGACCGCGACGACCTCCTCCTCGTCCACGTCACCCACTTCAACCGGCTGTTCTGGGACAACGGCGGCACCCGCACCGCGGTGGTCGAGCACGGCATCGTCGACCCCGGGCACCGCTGTACCGGCCGCGTCGAGCGTGCGGCCGTGGTCGTCAACGAGCCCGTGCGGCCCGCCCGCACCACCGGCACCGACCTGCTGCCCGCCCTGGCCGGCGCCGTCCCCCTGGACGTGTTCGGCATGCGCACCGGGGACTGGCCGAACACCTCGGCCTGCCGCCGGAGCGCTGCCGCACCCAGGACCTGCCACAGGCCGCCCTGCACGACGCCATGGCCGAACGCCGCCTCTACCTGCACCCGGTGCGCTGGACCTCCCTGGGACTGTCCCTGCTGGAGGCCATGCACCTGGGGATGCCGGTCGTCGCGCTCGCCACCACCGAGGCGGTCGAGGCCGTGCCCGCAGGGGCCGGCGTGCTCTCCACCCGCCCCGAGGTCCTCGCCCGCGCCGCCCGCACCTACCTGAACGAACCGCAGGCGGCCGCCGAGGACGGGGCCCGGGCCCGCCGCGCCGCGCTCGAGCGGTACGGGCTCAAACGCTTCCTGAAGGACTGGGAGCGGCTGATCGAGGAGGTGACCCGCGGATGACCGGCACCGAACCGGGGACCCGGAACAGCGGCTTCGTCCGGGCGGGGGGCAAGGCCCGCGACATGGTCGCGCCCGTCCCGGGGGCGGCCGTCGTGCCGGGGGCGGCGGGCGTGCCGGGGGCGGGCGCCGCCCCGGGCGGCGGGAGCGGCCCGCTGCGCGTCGCGCTCGTCTCCGAGCACGCCAGCCCCCTGGCCGTCCTCGGCGGGGTGGACGTCGGCGGGCAGAACGTCCACGTGGCGCACCTCGCCGGGGCGCTCGCCGCGCGCGGCCACCGCGTCGTCGTCCACACCCGCCGCGACGCCCCCGACCTGCCGGACCGTGTCCCCCTGCGCCCCGGCGTCGAGGTCCGCCACGTGCCCGCCGGGCCGGCCCGGCACATCCCCAAGGACCGGCTGCTGCCCCACATGGCGCAGTTCGGCCGCTTCCTGGCGCGGGACTGGGAGAAGGACCGGCCCGACCTGGTCCACTCCCACTTCTGGATGTCCGGGCTGGCCGCGCTGCGCGCCACCGGGAAGCTCGGCCTGCCCCTGGTGCACACCTACCACGCGCTCGGCACGGTCAAGAAGCGCCACCAGGGCGAGGCCGACACCAGCCCGGCCGGCCGGCCGCATCGCGATCGAGACCGACATCGGCAACGGGTGCGACCGGATCATCGCCACCTGCCGCGACGAGGTCGCCGAACTGACCGCCATGGGCGTGCCCGCACGGCACTGCACGGTCGTGCCCTGCGGCGTGGCCGTCGACCGCTTCACCCCGCACGGCCCGGCCGCCCCGCGCGGGGAGTTCCCCCACCGGCTGCTGCAGATCGGCCGCCTGGTGCCGCGCAAGGGCGCCGCGGTCTCGATCGCGGCCCTCGCCCGCGTCCCCGACGCCGAACTCCTCGTCGTCGGCGGCCCGCCGCCCGACCGGCTCGACGACGACCCCGAGGTGCGCAGGCTGCGCGACGCCGCCCGCGCGGCCGGGGTCGCCGACCGCGTCCGGTTCACCGGCGGCGTCGGCGCCGACGAGGTCCCCGCCCTGCTGCGCAGCGCGGACGTGGTCCTGTGCCCCGCGGACTACGAGCCGTTCGGCATCGTCCCGCTGGAGGCCATGGGCTGCGGCACCCCGGTGGTCGCCAGCGCCGTCGGCGGACAGCTCGACACCGTCGCCGACCCGGGCACCGGGCGGCTGGTCCCGCCCGGTGACCCCGAGGCCCTGGCCGGGGCCGTCAACGCCCTGCTCGCCGACCCGGCGCAGCGGGCCGCCTGCGCGGCCGCCGGGCGCCGCAGGGTCCTGGACCGCTACGGCTGGGACCGGGTCGCGGCGGCCACCGAGGACGTCTACCGCGACGTCCTGGCCCGCCGCCCGGCCGCCGCCACCGTCACCGGGGCCGCGTGACCGGCCGCGCGGCCGGGCCGCACAGGCCCCTCGTGCGGCCCCGCCGCCCGGTCGTCCCGCCGCCCAGCAGCCCCGTCGCCCGCCGGAAAGGAGGCCCGGGCCGAGAGCGCCGTCCCCGCGGACGCGCAGGGCCCGACCAGCCATGACCGAACCCCACCGCGCCGCGCACGAACACTGCCGCTCGCTCCAGGACGCCCTGGACCGCCTCCGCGAGGACGGCCTGGACCGGCTCGCCGCATGGGGCGAGCACCTCGCCGCCCTGCTGCCCGCCGGGGGCCGCCTGCTGGCCGCGGGCAACGGCGGCAGCGCCGCCCAGGCCCAGCATCTGACGGCCGAACTCGTCGGGCGCTACCGCGACGAGCGCCCCGCCTACTCGGCCATCGCCCTGAACGCCGAGACCTCCAGCCTCACCGCCATCGGCAACGACTACGGCTACGAGGAGGTCTTCGCCCGGCAGGTCGCCGCCCACGGGCGCCCCGGCGACGTCCTCGTCCTGATGTCCACCTCCGGGCGCAGCCCGAACCTGCTGGCCGCCGCCGACACCGCCCGCGGCGCGGGACTGCCCGTGTGGGCCATGACCGGCCCGCGTCCCAACCCGCTGGCGGCCCGCGCCGACGAGGCGCTGTGCATCGACGCCCCGGCCACCGCCACCGTCCAGGAGGCGCACCTGGTGGCGCTGCACCTGCTGTGCGAGGCGTTCGACGCCGCCGTCGCCGGGCGGGACCCGGCGGCCGCCGACGAGGCCGCCCCCGTCCGCCGCGGCCGCCCCGTCGCCGTCCGCCCGGCCCCCGCCCCCGCGCCCGCGCGCAGGACCGCGTGACCGGCCGCCCCGCCGCCGCGGGCCCCGCCGCCCAAGGCCCCCGAACCGCCGCGTCCCCCGCCCCCGGAGGTGCCCGTGAAACCGCAGCAGCCACTCGTCGTCGTCGGCGACACCGGGCTCGCCCACCTGGCCACGGCGCTGGGCACGCCGTCCGTGGTGCTCTTCGGCCCGGTCTCCCCCCGCCTGTGGGGGCCGCCGGACCACCCGGCGCACCGGGTGCTGTGGCGGCCGGACGCCGCCGACCGCGACCGGCCCCGCCCGGGCGACGCCCACGGCGACCGCCCCGACGAACGGCTGCTGCGCATCACCGCCGAGGACGTCCTGGCCGCGTTCGACGCGCTCCCGCCCGCCGGGCGCGGCCCCGCCGCGGCCCCCGGCCGAGTCCCGGAGCCGCTGTCATGAGGGACGTCCCGCCCGGCCCGTCGCCCGCCTCCGGCCCGCCGCCCGCCCCGGGCACGTCGGACGTCCCCGGCACGTCGGATGCCGCGGATGCCGCGCGCACGGCCCCCGGCGACGGCCGCACCGGGGTCGTGGTGATCACCCGCGACCGCAGGGAGCGCCTGCTGCACACCCTGGAGCGGTTGACCGCCCTGCCGGAGCGGCCGCCGGTGGTCGTGGTGGACAACGCCTCCTCGGACGGCACCGCGCGGGCGGTGCGCGAGCGGTTCCCGCAGGCGCGGCTGCTGACCCCGGGCCGCAACCTGGGCGCGGTCGGCCGCAACCTCGCCGCCCGCGTGACCACCACCCCCTACCTGGCCTTCTGCGACGACGACTCGTGGTGGGAGCCGGGGGCCCTGGCCGGCGCCGCCGACCTGCTCGACGCGCACCGGCAGGTCGCAGCCGTCACCGCGCGCATCCTCGTCCACCCCGTTCCGCATGCGCCCCAGGACCCGCATGAGCCGCAGGACCCGCATGCGCCCCAGGACCCGCATGAGCCGCAGGACCCGTACGCGCCGCCGGGCGCGGTGGCGCAGGGCGACCCCTACGAGGACCCGGTCGTCCCCGAACTGCGGCACTCCCCGCTGCCCGCCCCCGACTGGCTGCCGGGACCGGCGCTCGGCTCGTTCCTGGCGGCGGCCACCGTGCTGCGCACCGACGCCTTCCGGGAGGCCGACGGCTTCTCCCCGCGGCTGTGGCTCGGCGGGGAGGAGGAACTGCTCGCCGCAGACCTCGCCGCGTCCGGCTGGTGGCTGGTGCACGCCGACAACCTGACGGTCCACCACCGCCCCGCCCCCCGCAGGGACTCCACGCTGCGGCGGCGCCACGGCATCCGCAACACCCTGTGGTTCGGCTGGCTGCGCCGCCCGGCGCCCGCCGCCGTGCGCCGCACCGTGCGGCTGGCCGCCTCGGTGCCGCGCGACACCGTCTCGGCCCGGGCCTTCGCCGAGGCGCTGGCCGGGCTGCCGTGGGTGCTGCGGGAACGGCGGCCGCTGCCCGCGGAGGTGGAGGAGCGGTTCCGGCTGCTGGAGGAGGCGCAGAACGCCTCGACCGCCCGGCGCTATGTCGGCTGACGCCGCCCGGCTGCCCCTGGACACGCGCCTGGACACCCGCGACCGGCCCCTGCCCGCCACCCCCCGGCCAGTTGCACGCGGTGCTCTCCCGGCTGGACGCGGTGGTCAACACCCGGCTGCACGGGACGGTGCTGGCCCTGCGGGCGTCAGTCCGCCGGTCCCTCCGGCTCCTCGAGGCCCCAGCCGGAGCGGTAGGCGGCCCAGTCCTCCGCGGTGGCCTCGAAGTCGACGTACAGGGCGACACCGAACCGGCGGCGCTCCGGGTCGTGCCGGTCCAGGCCGAGCCGGACGCCGCGCATCGCGGCGGCCACCGTCTCGGCGGACTCCCAGTGGGCGACGGTGTCGCTGCTGTGGAAGGCGGGCGCGCCCATCAGCAGGTCGGTGTCCTCCGGCGTGGCCTCCAGGGCCAGTTCGGTCTGCCGGGCGACGTACCCGCCGTACAGGGACTCCAGCGGCGTCCAGGTGTCGTACGACATCACCGCGATCTGGTCGACCCGGCGGGCGACCTCGCCGAAGTACTCCCGCGACCACCACTTGGTCTCGTCGCCGGTGAAGGCCCCGGCCACGGCGTGCATGCCGGGGAACGGGTCGATCTGGTGGGCGGCCACCGACAGGGGGGCGCCGCGCCGGGAGGTGGCGCGGTGCACGTCGTCCAGCAGGGCGAGGAAGTGCCGGTCCCCGGAGCGCATCGGCTCCAGGTCGAAGTGGACGCCGTCGAAGCCGGCGTCCAGCACCTGTTCCGCGCTGCGCGCGACGTTCCTCCGCGCGGTCCCGGACGGCAGCCGCAGGCCCGTGGAGCCGTTGTGGCTCAGCACCTGGCCCAGCCACGCCTGCACCCGCACCCCGGGCAGCTCGCGGTGCACGGCCTCCACCAGCCACGCCGCGCGCGGGTACAGCTTCCGGTCCAGGGTTCCGTCGAACTCCAGGGGGCCCGTGTGCACGTACAGGTCCTTGACGCCGGTGCCGCGCACCCGCTTTGCCAGTGCGGCCAGGTCCGTTCCGTCGCGGCGGCCGTCCACCCAGGCGTGGCCCAGCCACACGGCGTCCTGGCCGCGGGTGCGGGCCTGCGGCGACGGATCGCCCCGGTAGGCCAGCCGCAGCGCGGCGGCCCCCGCCGCGGGCGGCAGCACCAGCAGGGCCACCAGGATCAGGACCGTCCACCGCACCGCACGGCGGCCGGGCCGCCCCATCCCCCGAATACGCATTCGCACAGCCTGCCAGAAACCGCCGCCGCACGGGCGGCGGCCGGTGCGGAGGACGGCCGGGACCGCGGCCGGAGCGTGCCGGGCGGGGCCGGGCAGGGCCCGCCCGGCCCCGCCCGGCACGGCTGCCGGACGTGCCGTCAGGCGCGCTTCGCCAGCAGCGCCTCGACCCTGCTCCGGACCTCGGCGGTGTCCAGGCCGCGCACGGTCAGGGTGGTGCGCCGCCGCAGCACGTCCTCGGCGGTGGCGGCCCACTCGTGGTCGCGGGCGTAGACGACCTGTGCCCAGATCTCCGGGCCGTCGGGGTGGATCCTCTCGCCCAGTGCGGGGTCCTCGTTGACCAGGCGGGCGATGTCGAAGGACAGGGCGCCGTAGTGGGTGGCCAGGTGGCGGGCGGTCAGCGGGTCCATCCGGCTGCCCGGGTCGTGGTCCACCAGCAGGCGGTGCGCCACCGCGTTGGGGCTGGCTATCCCCGGCAGCGGCACCCGCCGCGGCAGGCGGTCCAGCGGCTCCATGTCCTCGGCCAGCGCCCGGCCGGGCAGCCCGGCCAGCTTGGCCATGACGGTGCGGCCGATGTGCCGGTAGGTGGTCCACTTGCCGCCGGCCACCGACAGCATCCCGCCGCGGCCCTCGGTGACGACCGTCTCGCGCTTGGCCGACGCCGTGTCACCGGGCCCGCCGGGCAGTACGCGCAGCCCGGCGAAGGCGTAGGTGATCAGGTCCCGGGACAGGTGCTCGTCCCGCACGGAGAACGCGGCCTCGTCCAGGATCTGGGCGATGTCGGCCTCGGTGGCCCGCACGTCCGCCGGGTCGCCGGTGTACTCCTCGTCGGTGGTGCCGAGCAGGAGCTGGTCCTCCCAGGGCAGGGCGAAGGTGATCCGGTACTTGTCGATCGGGGTGGCCATGGCGGCCTTCCACGGCGCCTTGCGCCGCAGCACCACGTGGGCGCCCTTGGACAGCCGGATGCTGGGGGCCGCGCCCGGGTCCTCCATGGCGCGCAGGTGGTCCACCCACGGGCCGGTGGCGTTGAGCACCAGGCGGGCGTCGACGCCGAACTCCGTGCCGTCGAGCCGGTCCTTCAGGTCCGCGCCGGTGACCCGTCCGCCGGTGGTGCGCAGGCCGGTGACCTCGGCGTGGTTGAGCACGACCGCGCCGGACTCCACCGCCGCGCGCACCGTCATCACGGCCACCCGGCTGTCGTTCATCTGGTGGTCGCCGTAGACGGCAACCGCCTTGAGGTTCTCGGTGCGCAGCGCCGGGTTGTCGGCCGCGGCCCTCGCCGGGCTGATCACCCGGCCGACGCCGTCGCCGAAGGCGGACAGCATCGAGTAGGCGAAGACGCCGGCGCCGAGCTTGGCCGCGCCGTGCGGGCCGCCCCGGTAGACCGGCAGGTAGAACGTGAGGGGGTTGACCAGGTGCGGGGCCACGTCCTTGGCCAGCACCCGGCGCTCGTGGTGGTTCTCGGCGACCAGCTTGACCGCGCCGGTCTGCAGGTAGCGCAGGCCGCCGTGGACGAGCTTGGAGGACGCCGACGAGGTGGCGCCGGCGAAGTCGCCGGCGTCGACCATCGCGACCCGCAGCCCCGACTGGGCGGCATGCCAGGCGACCGAGGTGCCCAGGATGCCGCCGCCGACGACCAGCAGGTCGAAGGTGCCGTGGCTCAGCAGATCCCGTGTCTCCGAGCGGCTCGGGTTGAGGCCGCCGGTCGGGTGCGCCCCGAGGGTCGGGGCGCTCTGCGGAGTTGACATGTTTACTGCTCCTCTTCGATCCAGCCCATGGTCCGCTCGACGGCCTTGAGCCAGTTCTTGTACTCGCGGTCGCGCACGGCCGCGTCCATACGGGGGGTCCATTCGGCCGCGCGGCGCCAGTTGGCGCGCAGCGCGTCGGTGTCCGGCCAGAAGCCGACGGCCAGGCCGGCGGCGTAGGCGGCGCCGAGGCAGGTGGTCTCGGCGACCATCGGGCGCACCACGGGCGCGTCGATGACGTCGGAGATGGTCTGCATCAGCAGGTTGTTGCTGGTCATGCCGCCGTCGACCTTCAGGGCGGTCAGCTCGACCTGGCTGTCCTTCTGCATCGCGTCGACGATCTCGCGGGTCTGCCAGGCGGTGGCCTCCAGCACGGCGCGGGCGATGTGCGCCCGGGTGACGTACCGGGTGAGGCCGGCGATGACGCCGCGGGCGTCGGAGCGCCAGTAGGGGGCGAACAGGCCGGAGAAGGCCGGCACGAAGTAGGCGCCGCCGTTGTCCTGGACCGAGCTGGCGAGGGTCTCGATCTCCGCGGCGCTCTTGATCAGGCCCATCTGGTCGCGCATCCACTGCACCAGGGAGCCGGTGACGGCGATGGAGCCCTCGAGGGCGTAGACCGGCTTGTCGTCGCCGATGCGGTAGCCGACGGTGGTGATCAGGCCGTGGTAGGAGTTGACGGCCCTCTCGCCGGTGTTCATCAGCAGGAAGGTGCCGGTGCCGTAGGTGGACTTGGCCTCCCCCTCCGAGAAGCAGGTCTGCCCGAACAGCGCGGCCTGCTGGTCGCCGAGGGCGGAGGCGACGGGGACGCCGGCCAGCTTGCCCCCGGCGGTGCCGTAGACCTCGGCGGAGGAGCGGATCTCGGGGAGGACCGCCGCCGGGATGTCCATCGAGTGCAGGATCCGCTCGTCCCACTGGAGGGTGTGCAGGTTCATCAGCAGGGTGCGGGAGGCGTTGGTCACGTCGGTGACGTGCACGCCGCCGTCGGGGCCGCCAGTGAGGTTCCAGATCACCCAGCTGTCCATGGTGCCGAAGAGGATCTCGCCCCGCTCGGCGCGCTCGCGCAGGCCCTCGACGTTGTCCAGCAGCCAGCGGATCTTCGGCCCGGCGAAGTAGCTGGCCAGGGGCAGGCCGGTCTCGCGGCGGAAGCGGTCCTGCCCGACGTTGCGGCCCAGTTCGCGGCAGAGGGCGTCGGTGCGGGTGTCCTGCCACACGATGGCGTTGTGCACCGGCCGGCCGGTGGCCTTCTCCCACAGCAGGGTGGTCTCGCGCTGGTTGGTGATGCCCAGGGCCTTGATGTCCTCGGCGGTGATCCCGGCCTTGTCCAGCGCGCCGGAGACGACCTCCTGGACGTTGTCCCAGATCTCGGCGGCGTCGTGCTCGACCCAGCCCGGCCTGGGGAAGATCTGCTCGTGCTCCTTCTGGTCCACGGAGACGATGCGGCCGTCGCGGTCGAAGACGATGCAGCGGCTGGAGGTGGTGCCCTGGTCGATGGCGGCGATGAACGGTCCGCTGCTGCGGGTGTCGGTGGTGGTCTCGCTCACGGGTCTCTCCCGGTGTCCGGTGTCCGGTGGTGGCTGGGGTGCTGGGGGTGCGGTGCCGCCGTCGGCGGGCTCCCCGCGGGGTGTGCTCAGGCGAACGCGAGGTGGTAGATGCCTCCCGCGAGGAGGCCGCCGACCAGCGGGCCGGCCACCGGTATCCAGGCGTACCCCCAGTCGGATCCGCCCTTGTTGGGCAGCGGCAGCAGGGCGTGCACGATGCGCGGGCCGAGGTCGCGGGCCGGGTTGATGGCGTACCCGGTGGGGCCGCCCAGGCTCAGGCCGATGCCGACGACGACGAGGGCGGTGATCAGCACCCCGGTGCCGGACAGGCCCAGGCCCTTGGTCATGCCCTGGGTGAGGACGGCCAGGACCAGCACGGTGGTGCCGATGACCTCGGTCAGCAGGTTCTGGACCGGGTTGCGCACCTCGGGGCCGGTGGAGAAGATCCCGAGCACCGGGCCGCCGGGGGTCCGCCCGTGGCGCACGGCGTCCGCGGTGGTGACCGGGCCCTCGGGGTCGGCGTGCGCCGCGACGGTCTCCGGGTCGGTCAGGTGGGCCTTGAACTGGCCGAGGTAGGCGACCCACACCAGGGCGGCGCCGAGCATCGCGCCGATCAGCTGGCCGGCGAAGTAGACCGGCACCTGCCCCCAGTCCCCGGACTGGACCGCCACGCCGACGGTGACGGCCGGGTTGAGGTGGGCCCCGGACACTCCCAGGGATATGTAGGCGGCGGTCAACACCGCGAATCCCCAGCCGAACGTGATGGCGAGCCAGCCGGCGCCCTGGGCCTTGGAGCGTTTGAGGGTGACGGCCGCGCAGACGCCGCCTCCGAGCAGGATGAGAACGGCGGTCCCGATGATCTCACCGATGAGGATGTTGCCGTTGGTCACCGCGACTCCTTTGTCCTTGCCGCTGGGACGTCGGCCGGGTCCCGTTCGGGCCGCCGTCCAGGATAGCGGACAGTGTCGTAGAGCGTTCGACAATGCCGAACGGTGGACGGCAGTTTTCTCCCCGGCGCCGACCCCGTCAAGGCTTCGGGCCGGACGATCTGCGCTGTTCCTGTCAGAAGCGGGTGGCACCCAGGTCGCGGGAGACGGCCCGGGCGGCGTCGCGCACGGCGGCCACCAGCCCCGGCCGGATCTCGCCGTCGAGACATACCCGCTCCACCGCCCCCGTCACACCGACCGCGCCCACCGGCATCCGCCGGCGGTCGTGCACCGGTGCGGCCACCGAGGCCACGCCCTCCCAGGTCTCCTCCAGGTCCGACCCCCAGCCGCGGGCCCGGGTCAGCTGCAGGACCTTCTCGAACTCCCCGGCGTCGGTGACGGTGCGGTCGGTGAAGGCGGTGCGCTCCGCCTCCAGCGCCTCGCTGTGCGCCACCGGGTCGTAGGCGGCCAGCACCTTGCCCAGCGCGCTGCTGTGCAGCGGGTGCATGGCCCCCACCTCCAGGACCTGCCGGCTGTCGTCCGGCCGGAAGACGTGGTGCACGATCAGCACGCCGTGCTGGTGCAGCACGCCCAGGTACACGCTCTCCCCGCTGGAGCGGGCCAGGTCGTCCGTCCACACCAGCGCCCGGGCGCGCAGCTCGTGCACGTCCAGGTAGCTGTTGCCCAGCCGCAGCAGCTCGGCCCCCAGCTGGTAGCGGCCCGAGGCGGGGTCCTGCTCGACGAAGCCCTCCTGCTGCAGGGTGCGCAGGATGCCGTGCGCCGTCCCCTTGGCCAGTCCCAGGGTGGAGGCCACGTCCGACAGCCCCAGCCGCCGCTCGCCCCCGGCGAGCAGCCGCAGGATCGCTGCCGCGCGCTCCAGCGACTGGATGGGTCCGGGCATCGTGCACCTCCGCGGCCGACGGTCGGCAATGCTGAACGCCATGGGGCGATGCCGACCGGATGGTTGTGCCACGAGTGTGCCAAGAAGCGGGGCCGCCGTGCACCTCGCCCCGCCCCGGTCCGGCCGTGTCCCGCACCCGGTGCCCGCCCCCGCACCGCCCCCGCGCCGCGCCCGGCACCGTCCCAATGCGTGGAACCCCCTCGGGCTCCTCCGGCCCTGCCTATAGCCTGGCCGGGTGCGCGCCCGGTGCCACGAGGTGCGCAAAGCCGACAGCCGTCGCACTCAGGGAGTACTTCCATGGCCTCGCCTTCCCCCCAGCCCGCCGCCGCAGCGAACCCCGGCCGACCGCAGGACACCGCCCGCCGGGAGCGGGCCGACGCACTCCGGGAGGCCCTGGCCTCCCGCGTGGTGGTGGCCGACGGGGCGATGGGCACGATGCTGCAGGCGGCCGACCCCTCGCTGGAGGACTTCCAGCAGCTGGAGGGCTGCAACGAGGTGCTGAACGCGACCCGGCCGGACATCGTGCGGTCGGTGCACGAGGCGTACTTCGCGGTCGGCGTGGACTGCGTGGAGACCAACACCTTCGGGGCGAACCTGGCCGCGCTGGGGGAGTACGGGATCGCGGACCGGATCTTCGAACTGTCCGAGGCGGGCGCGCGGATCGCGCGGGAGGTCGCGGACGAGCACACCGCCGCCGACGGGCGGCAGCGGTGGGTGCTGGGCTCCATCGGCCCCGGCACCAAGCTGCCCACCCTGGGACACACCACCTACGCCGCGCTGCGCGACGCCTACCGGAGCAACGCCGAGGGGCTGATCGCCGGCGGCGCGGACGCACTGCTGATCGAGACGACGCAGGACCTGCTGCAGACCAAGGCGTCGGTGGTCGGGGCGAAGGCCGCGCTGGCGGACGCCGGGGCGGACCTGCCGGTCATCGTCTCCGTCACCGTGGAGACCACCGGCACGATGCTGCTCGGCTCGGAGATCGGCGCCGCGCTCACCGCGCTGGAGCCGCTGGGCATCGACATGATCGGGCTGAACTGCGCGACCGGCCCGGCGGAGATGAGCGAGCACCTGCGGCACCTGTCCCGCCACGCGCGGACGGCGCTGTCGTGCATGCCCAACGCCGGGCTGCCGGTCCTGGGCAAGGACGGGGCGCACTACCCGCTGTCCCCGGCGGAGCTGGCGGACGCGCACGAGACGTTCGTGCGCGAGTTCGGGCTGAACCTGGTGGGCGGCTGCTGCGGCACCACCCCCGAGCACCTGCGGCAGGTGGTGGAGCGGGTCCGCGGCCTGGTGCCCGCCGAGCGCCGCCCGCGCCCCGAGCCGGGCGCGGCGTCGCTGTACCAGGCGGTGCCGTTCCGGCAGGACGCCTCCTACCTGGCGATCGGGGAGCGCACCAACGCCAACGGGTCGAAGAAGTTCCGCGAGGCCATGCTGGAGGGCCGCTGGGACGACTGCGTGGAGATCGCGAGGGAGCAGATCCGCGAGGGCGCGCACCTGCTGGACGTGTGCGTGGACTACGTCGGCCGCGACGGCGTGGCGGACATGGCCGAGCTGGCGGGGCGGCTGGCGACGGCCTCCACGCTGCCGGTGGTGCTGGACTCCACCGAGCCGGAGGTGATCCGGGCCGGCCTGGAGAAGCTGGGCGGCCGCGCGGTCATCAACTCCGTCAACTACGAGGACGGCGACGGCCCCGACTCGCGCTTCGCGCGGATCACCCGCCTGGCCGTCGAGCACGGCGCGGCGCTGATCGCGCTGACCATCGACGAGGACGGCCAGGCCCGCACCCCCGAGCACAAGGTCGCGGTCGCCGAGCGGCTGATCGCCGACCTCACCGGCAACTGGGGCATCGCCGAGTCCGACATCATCGTCGACTGCCTGACCTTCACCATCGCCACCGGCCAGGAGGAGTCCCGCAAGGACGGCCTGGCCACGATCGAGGCGATCCGCGAGCTCAAGCGCCGCCACCCGGACGTCCAGACCACGCTCGGGCTGTCCAACATCTCCTTCGGGCTGAACCCGGCCGCCCGGATCGTGCTCAACTCCGTCTTCCTCGACGAGTGCGTCAAGGCCGGCCTGGACTCGGCCATCGTCCACGCCGCGAAGATCCTGCCCATCGCACGCCTGGAGCCCGAGCACGTGGAGGTCGCCCTGGACCTGATCCACGACCGCCGGTCCGAGGGCTACGACCCGCTGCAGCGGTTCCTGGAGCTGTTCGAGGGCGCCACCGCCAAGTCCCTCAGGGCCGGCAAGGCCGAGGAGCTGGCCGCCCTCCCGCTGGAGGAGCGGCTGAAGCGGCGGATCATCGACGGCGAGCGCAACGGCCTGGAGGCCGACCTGGACGCCGCACTGGCCGAGCGCCCGGCGCTGGAGATCGTCAACGAGGTCCTGCTGGAGGGCATGAAGGTCGTCGGCGAGCTGTTCGGCTCCGGGCAGATGCAGCTGCCGTTCGTGCTGCAGTCCGCCGAGGTGATGAAGACCGCGGTCGCCCACCTCGAGCCCCACATGGAGAAGACCGACGAGGACGGCAAGGGCACCATCGTGCTGGCCACCGTGCGCGGCGACGTGCACGACATCGGCAAGAACCTGGTCGACATCATCCTGTCCAACAACGGCTACACCGTGGTCAATCTGGGCATCAAGCAGCCCGTCTCCGCGATCCTGGACGCCGCCGCCGAGCACCGGGCCGACGTGATCGGCATGTCCGGCCTGCTGGTGAAGTCCACCGTGATCATGAAGGAGAACCTCGAGGAGCTCAACGCCCGGGGCCTGGCCGCGGACTACCCGGTCATCCTCGGCGGCGCCGCCCTCACCCGCGCCTACGTCGAGCAGGACCTCCACGAGATCTACGCCGGCGAGGTCCGCTACGCCCGCGACGCCTTCGAGGGCCTGCGCCTGATGGACGCCCTCGTCGCCGTCAAGCGCGGCGTGCCCGGGGCGAAGCTGCCCGAGCTCAAGCAGCGCCGGGTCCCTGCCCGGGAGGGCGTGACGGCCGAGCCGGAGCCCCAGGAGGGCGTGCGCTCCGACGTCGCCACCGACAACCCCGTCCCCGCCCCGCCGTTCTGGGGCACCCGGGTGGTCAAGGGCATCCCGCTCAGGGACTACGCCTCCTGGCTGGACGAGGACGCCCTGTTCAAGGGGCAGTGGGGCCTCAAGGCATCCCGCACCGGCGACGGCCCCGCCTACGAGGAGCTGGTCGCCACCGAGGGCCGCCCCCGGCTGCGCGGCTGGCTGGACCGCCTGCACACCGACGGGCTGCTGGAGGCCGCCGTGGTCCACGGCTACTTCCCCTGCGTGTCCAGGGGCAACGACCTGATCCTCCTGGACGAGGACGGCTCCGAGCGCACCCGCTTCACCTTCCCCCGGCAGCGCCGCGGCCGCCGCCTGTGCCTGGCGGACTTCTTCCGCCCCGAGGAGTCCGGCGAGACCGACGTCGTCGGCCTGCAGGTCGTCACCGTCGGCTCCCGCATCGGCGAGGAGACCGCCCGCCTGTTCGCCGCCGACGCCTACCGCGACTACCTGGAGCTGCACGGCCTGTCCGTCCAGCTCGCCGAGGCCCTCGCCGAGTACTGGCACGCCCGGGTGCGCGCCGAGCTCGGCTTCGCGGGCGAGGACCCCGACGCGGTGGAGGACATGTTCGCCCTGAAGTACCGCGGCGCCCGGTTCTCCCTCGGCTACGGGGCCTGCCCGGACCTGGAGGACCGCGCCAAGATCGCCGCCCTGCTGCGGCCGGAGCGCATCGGCGTCACCCTCTCGGAGGAGTTCCAGCTCCACCCCGAGCAGTCCACCGACGCCATCGTCGTCCACCACCCCGAGGCCAAGTACTTCAACGCCCGCTGACGCCCGCTGACGCCCGCGCCGGCACTTCCGCCGGTATCACTGCGCGCTGCGCCGGTCGCCCGCCGTACACTTGTCGGCCCGGCTCGGGCCGGCCGCCCCGCCCCACAGGGCGGGGCGGCCGGCCCCCGCGCCCTCCGGGGCGCACCCCGCGCAGCCGATCGCCGAAGGAGCGGACGCATGACGAGCACCATCCCCGCCGTCGAGGAGTCCCTGCCGGACGGAGGCAGCCGCCTGCAGGCCGTGCTCCTCGACATGGACGGCACCCTGGTGGACACCGAGGACTTCTGGTGGGAGGCCGAGCGGTCGGTCTTCGCCGACCTCGGGCACGACCTCGGCGAGGAGCACCGGGAGATCGTCGTGGGCGGCCCGATGAGCCGCACCGCCGCCTACCTGCTGTCCGTCACGGGGGCCCGGGTGGGGGTGCCGCAGCTGTCGGAGATGATCGACTCCCGCTTCGCGGAGCTCATCTCCCGCGGCGTGCCGACCATGCCCGGGGCCGGGCGGCTGCTGTCGGAGCTGTCCGCCCACGGCGTCCCCACGGCCCTGGTCTCCGCCTCGCACCGGCGGATCATCGACATCGTGCTGCGCTCCCTGGGCCCGGAGCACTTCCGCTTCAGCGTCGCCGGGGACGAGGTGACCCGCACCAAGCCGCACCCGGAGCCCTACCTGACCGCCGCCTCCCGCCTGGGGGTGCACCCGTCCCGGTGCGTCGTGGTGGAGGACACCCCCACCGGCGTGGCGGCGGCGGAGGCCGCGGGCTGCCGGGTCCTCGCGGTGCCCTCCGTCGCCCCCGTCTCCTCCGCGCCGGACCGGACGGTGGTCGGCTCCCTGGAGGGCGTCGACATCCCCTTCCTGCGCTCTCTGGTGCCCGCCGGGCACTGAGCGTCGCCGCGCCCGCCCCTGCGGAAAGTGATGTTTGTCACCCGTCCGGGGGGTCGACAGCGACCCCCCGTTCCCGCTCCGGGAGGCCCCGGCGGGCCGGCACCGGAGGCGGTGTGTCCGCATTGGTCAAGTGCGGTCACAAAAGCCCCCCGAGTGCCGCCCGCCGCCGCCCGCCCCTTCGTTACCGGTGCGTGACATCGATCGGTTTCTCCGCATTCCGGTGAGACCGGTCCGCCGGGCTAGGGTCCTCCCACGTCCGTGCCGAACAGCCGGACCGGCCCAGGAACGAGGGGAAAGAGACCACATGTCGGGCAACGGGCGCACCGGGGCGGCCGTCGGGACCGAGGAGGCCGCCGTTGCCTGCGAAGCCTGACGCGACCGCGGAGGAGGGCGGGGACCACCCCCTCCTGACGGCCGAGGACCTCAGCGTGCTCCCGGGCCTGCGGCGCAGGGCCCTGGCCCGCATCGGCACGCGCCCCGAACGCTCCGGCGAGGCCGTCCGCGCGGCGAGCCTGACACTGGCCGCCGGCGAGGCGCTGGCCCTGGTCGGGGAACCGGGCTCGGGCAACCTCGTCCTCGCCCGCGCCCTCGTCGGCCGGAGACGGGCGGCCGGCGGCACCGTCCGCCACCGCGGAAGCGACCTGGCCGCCCTAACCGGCCGCCGGCGGCGCCCCCTGCGCCGCGCCCTGCAGACGCTCTCCCTGGGCCCCGAGCCCTCCCTGGACCCGGCGCAGACGGTCCGCGCCGCCGTCGGCGGGCCGCTGTCCGAGCACCGGACGGCCCCGGACGAGGAGCACGACGACGCCCGGACCGCCCTGGCCCTGGAACGGGCCGGCCTCCCCGCCGACTGCCTGGACCGCCCCCTGTCCGACCTGTCCGAGCAGGACCGGCGCCGCGCCGAACTGGCCCGGGCGATCGTCGTGGAACCGGAGCTGCTCGTCGTCGAGGAGCAGCCCGGCCCGCACGCCGCCGGAGCCCGCGACGAGGTCCTGGCACGGCTGCGGGGGCTGCGGGAGTCCACCGGGCTCGCCTGCGTCCTCGTCACCGGCGACCTGGCCGGCGCCGGGCGCTCGTGCGACACCGTCGCCGTCATGCACCTCGGGCGCGTCGTCGAGTACGGGCCCGCGGAGCGGGTCTGCGCCGAACCGCTCCACCCCTGCACCCGGGCCCTGCTCGCCGGGGGCGGCGACGGGCCTCCCCGGCCCACCGCGGCCGCGCCGGACCGCGGGGAACCCGCGCCCGGCTGCGCCTTCCGGCCCCGCTGCCCGGCGCCCCTGGGGCACTGCGGCTGGGAGCCCCGCGACCTGGCGGCCCTGCTGCAGCGCCGCCGGGCGCAGCTGGACCCCGCACGGCGCAGGGCCGAGCGGGCCCTGATCGCCGGTGCCGACGCCGTCGGCCCGCCGGGCGCAGGGCGCCTCGTCCTGACCCCGGGCCGCCGCAGCAGCGCCGAGGAGCTCCTGGCCCACCTGCGCGGGCTGCGCGAGGAGGACTCGGCCGCCGACCCGCGCGAGCCGCTCTGGGGCGGGGTGGTGACGATGAGCCCGGACGGCGACCGGGTCGTGGTGGAGTTCGTGGAGGCCGTCACCCCGGTCCTGGCCCCCGCGGGGGAGCCCGGCAGGCGGGTCGCCTGCCACCTCGCGGCCGGGGCCGCGGACTAGGCCGCCCGGGGGACGCGTCCCGGTGCTGTCCGGAGCGGGAACGCGGACGGTACTTTGTGGGCCGCACCGTGTGGCCCGCGACGACACCACCGGTATTGAATGGGCCCCGAACTCTTCCTCCCCTCCCGCTACCGGGAGAGTCGGCAGGGATGTCGGGGGCCGAACCGACCACACGTTGAGAGAGCTGTGAGGAACTGCGCGTGAGGAAACACGTCCGGCGGTTGACACTTCCGGTGTGCACCGCCCTGGCCGGTGTCATGCTCGCGGGGTGCGGTGGCGACTCCACCGGCGCCTCCGCGGAAAAGGCCGCCGTGGTGATGGGCACCACCGACCGGATCGCCTACACCGATCCCGCCGCGGGTTACGACCCGGGCTCGTGGGTGCTGTTCAACAACGTCTACCAGACCCTGCTCGCCTTCCCCCGCGGAGGCGTCGAGCCGGTGCCCGAGGCCGCCGAGGACTGCCGCTTCGACCAGGGCGGCAACAAGGTCTACACGTGCACCCTGAAGTCCGGGCTGACCTTCAGCAACGGCGACCCGCTCACCGCGAAGGACGTGAAGTTCTCCTTCGACCGCATGATGCGGATCAACCACGACAACGGCCCCGCGGTCCTGTTCACCTCCCTCGACGAGGTCCTGGCGCCCAGCGACAAGCGCGTCGTCTTCCGCCTCAAGCACGCCGACGCGTCCTTCCCGCAGAAGCTCGCCTCCGGGGCCGGGGCCATCGTCAACAGGTCGGTGTACCCGGCGGACAAGCTCCTCGCCAACGGCAAGGTCGTCGGCTCCGGCGTCTACCGCCTGGACTCCTACAAGGAGGACAAGGAGGCGGTCCTGACGCCCAACCCCTCCTACAAGGGCACCGCCGAGACCCAGAACTCCGGCATGACGATGCGGATCTACCCCGGCGACCAGACGTCGCTGAGGAAGGCCCTCTATGCCGGCGACGTGGACTTCGCCTACCGCGGCCTGAGCGCCAAGGACATCGCCGACCTGCAGACCACCGAGGGCAGGAAGGAGGGCATCAAGGTCGTCCAGGGCAACGGCGCCGAGCTCCAGCACCTGGTCTTCAACATGAAGGACCCCGTGGTCGGCAAGAAGGGCGTCCGCGAGGCGATCGCCCACCTGATCGACCGCAAGGCGTTCATCCGCGACGTCTACCGGCGCACCGTCGACCCCCTGTACTCGATAGTCCCGGCCGGCATCACCGGCCACAACACCGCCTTCTACGACCGCTACGGCGCCCAGCCCTCCAAGGCGCAGGCGGCCGAGGCGCTCTCCGACGCGGGCATCAGCACCCCGGTGCGGCTGACCCTGCACACCACCCCGGTGCGCTACGACCCCAACACCGACGAGCAGGTCGAGGCCATCGCCCAGCAGCTCGAGGCGAGCGGCCTGTTCGAGGTCACGGTCAAGAGCGTGGAGTGGCCCCAGTACCGGGAGGAGTTCCACGACGGCCGGTACAGCGCGTACATCGTCGGCTGGGTCCCCGACTACCCCGACCCGGAGAACTTCACCGCCCCCTTCTTCGGGAAGGACAACGTGCTCGCCAACTCCTACACCAGCGAGCGCATCACCGGGCAGCTGATCCCGCGGACCTACGCCGAGACCGACCGCTCCGCCGCGGTCCACGACTACCAGGAACTGCAGAACCAGGTCGCCGAGGACATCCCCATGATCCCGCTGTGGCAGAGCAACCTGTACGCCGTCGCCAAGCAGGAGGTCTCCGGCCTGGAGTGGACGCTGGACCCCTCCACCGTCTTCCGCTTCTGGGAGATCAGCAAGAACGACTGACCCCCGCCCCGCGCCGCCCCGCACGGGGCGGCGCGGCCGCGCCCCGGGACCGCTCAGGCCCCTGGGCGCACCAGTCCCGACTCGTAGGCGTACACCGCGGCCTGCACCCGGTCCCGCAGGCCCAGCTTGGTCAGCACGTGCCCCACGTGGGTCTTGACCGTGGTCTCGCTCACGAACAGCTCCGCGGCGATCTCCGCGTTCGACAGGCCCTTCGCCACCAGCCTGAGCACCTCCACCTCGCGCTCGGTCAGCGACCGCACCGACTGCGGGAGCTCGTCGGTCCCCGTGGGCAGGATGCCCGCGTACTTGTCCAGCAGCCGCCGCGTCACGCTGGGCGCCAGCATCGCGTCGCCCGCCGCCACCACGCGGATCGCCTGCACCAGCTCCTGCGCCGGGGCGTCCTTGAGCAGGAAGCCGCTCGCCCCGGCCCGCAGCGCCTCCACCACGTACTCGTCCAGGTCGAAGGTGGTCAGCACCAGCACCTTGGCCGGGCCGTCCCGCTCCGGCCCGGTGATCTGCCGGGTGGCCTCCACCCCGTCCATCCGCGGCATCCGGATGTCCATCAGGACCACGTCCGGCTGCAGGGCGCGCACCTGGTCGACGGCCTGCCGGCCGTCGCCGGCCTCCCCGACCACCACGAGGTCCCCCTCCGCCTCGAGGATCATCCGGAAACCGGTGCGCAGCAGCGGCTGGTCGTCGACCAGCAGGACCCGGACAGTCACAGGGGAGTCTCCTTACACGTCGGGAAGCCGGCCTCAGGCCGTGGTCTGCGGGTATTCTCGCGCAACCACCGGCAGCGGGTAGTCGGGCGGAGTGCCGCCGAACTCCGGGCACACCGCCCGGTGGTCGCACCAGTCGCACAGCCGGCTCGGCCTCGGACGCCAGTCGCCGCTCTCCGTCGCCCGCCGGATCGCGTCCCACAGGGCCAGCAGCTTGCGCTCGACCGCCAGCAGCTCCTCCCCGTCCGGGTCGTAGGTGATCACCGTGCCGCTGCCCAGGTAGACCAGCTGCAGCCGCCGCGGCACCACCCCGCGCAGCCGCCACAGCACCAGCGCGTAGAACTTCATCTGGAACAACGCCTGCCCCTGGTACTGCTCCGCCGGGGCCTTGCCGGTCTTGTAGTCCACCACCCGCAGGTCGCCGCCGGGCGCGACGTCCAGCCGGTCCACGAAACCGCGCAGCACCAGGCCGGAGTCCAGCCGCGTCTCCACGTACAGCTCCCGCTCGGCGGGCTCCAGCCGGGTCGGGTCCTCCAGCGTGAACCAGCGGTCCACCAGCCGCTCGGCCTCCTCCAGCCACCCGCCCAGCCGCGCCCCGTCGGGGTCGTCGGCGAACAGCTCCGCCAGCTCCGGGCGCTTGCCGAGCAGCCGCTCCCACTCGGGCCGCAGCAGCGCCCTGGCGCGGTCCGCGGTGCGCTCGGCGGCGGGCACGTCGAAGAGCCGCTCGAGGACCGAGTGGACCACCGTGCCCCGGGTCGCCGCCGCGGACGGCTTCTCGGGTAGCTTGTCGATCACCCGGAAGCGGTACAGCAGGGGACAGGTCATGAAATCGCCCGCCCTGGAGGGGGAGAGCGAGGCAGGAGGCCGCGCGGGCGCGGGGCCGGCCGGAGCCGGGCCGGTGGAAGAAGGTCCCATGGCGGACGACCCTACGACGCCGCACGGACAGCACTGCGCCGCACCCGGCCGCAGCGCCCGGCGGGACGCCCCGCCGCACCGGCGGTGTCGGCGCCGCGCACCGGGGCACATACCATCGACGGCATCCACCCGAAGAGGGGAACGAGTGAACGAGAACGGGCAGCCGGCCGACGGTAAGAAGCCCCCGCGCGAGGCCGGCGGAGGCATCGTCATGGGGCGGCCCTTCGGCGTGCCGGTCCACGTCGCCCCCAGCTGGTTCGCCGTGGCCGCGCTGATCACCTGGATCTTCGGCGGCCGGCTCGAACAGGTCCTGCCGGAACTCGGGGCCTCCCGGTACCTGGTCTCCTTCTTCTTCGCCGTCGCCTTCTACGCCTCGGTCCTGGTGCACGAGCTCGCCCACACCGTGGCGGCACTGCGCTTCGGCCTGCCGGTGCGCCGCATCCAGCTGCAGTTCTTCGGCGGGGTCTCGGAGATCGAGAAGGAGTCCGGGACTCCGGGCCGCGAGTTCGTCCTCGCCTTCGTCGGGCCGCTGCTCTCCCTTGTCCTGGCGGGCCTCTTCCAGCTGGGCGCCCAGGCGGTGCGCCCGGGCACCGTCCCCGGCGTGCTGCTCGCCGGCCTGATGATCAGCAACCTGATCGTCGCCGTGTTCAACCTGCTGCCCGGGCTGCCGCTGGACGGCGGCCGGATGCTGCGCGCCGTGGTGTGGAAGCTCAGCGGCAACCCGATGACCGGCACCGCGGCCGCCGCCTGGGCCGGCCGCCTGCTGGCCCTGGCCGTCCTGTTCGGCCTGCCCCTGCTGAGCTACTCGGGCGACCCCGACGCCGGCCCCGGCCGGATCACCGACATCGTGCTGGCGGTCGTCCTGGCGGCCGTCATCTGGTCCGGGGCGGGGAACGCCCTGCGGACGGCCCGGCTGCGCGAGCGCCTGCCGGCCCTGCAGGCCCGCGCCCTGACCCGGCGGGCCGTGCCGGTCTCCGCCGACACCCCCCTGTCCGAGGCGCTGCGGCGGGCCGACGAGGCCGGGGCCCGCGCCCTGGTCGTCGTCGACGGGCACGGCGAGCCCACCGCGCTGGTGCGCGAGTCGGCGATCGCCGGGACCCCGCCGCACCGCCGCCCCTGGGTGTCGGCCGGGGGCCTGGCCCAGGACCTCACCGCCGGCATGCGGATCTGCGCCGAGCTGGGCGGGGAGGAGCTGCTGGAGGCGCTGCGGGCCACCCCGGCCACCGAGTACCTGGTGGTCGAACCCACCGGGGAGATCTACGGGGTGCTGTCCGCGGCCGACGTCGAGCGGGCCTTCGTCGACGCCATGACCGGATCCCCCTGACCGTCCGCGCCCGGGGCCCGGCGGACGGCGATTACGGCCCCGGCCCCGGGCTCAAGTAGTCTTGCCCGCATGTCCGAACCGACCGGTGCCGCCCGCCGTCGCGGGCCCTTCCAGGTCGGGGACCAGGTCCAGCTCACCGACCCCAAGGGACGCCACCACACCTTCACGCTCGAGGCCGGGAAGAACTTCCACACCCACAAGGGTTCCTTCCCCCACGACGAGCTGATCGGTGCCCCCGAGGGAACCGTCGTGCGTACCACGGGGAACACCGCGTACCTCGCGCTGCGTCCCCTGCTCCCCGACTACGTCCTGTCCATGCCGCGCGGCGCTGCCGTGGTCTACCCCAAGGACGCCGGGCAGATCCTGTCCATGGCCGACATCTTCCCCGGCGCCCGCGTCGTCGAGGCGGGGGTCGGGTCCGGCGCCCTCAGCACCTACCTGCTGCGCGCCGTCGGCGACCTGGGCATGGTCCACTCCTACGAGCGCCGGGCCGACTTCGCCGAGATCGCCACCCAGAACGTGCGCCGCTACTTCGGCGGCGACCACCCCGCCTGGCGGCTGACCGTCGGCGACCTCCAGGACAACCTCGACGACACCGACGTCGACCGGGTGATCCTCGACATGCTCGCCCCCTGGGAGTGCCTGGAGGCGGTCTCCAAGGCGCTGGTCCCCGGCGGCATGCTCTGCTGCTACGTGGCCACCACCACGCAGATGGCCCGCACCGTCGAGGCCATCCGCGAGCACGGCACCTTCAACGAGCCGACGGCGTGGGAGACCATGGTCCGCACCTGGCACGTCGAGGGCCTGGCGGTGCGCCCGGACCACCGCATGATCGGCCACACCGGCTTCCTGCTGACCGCCCGGCGCCTGGCCGACGGCGTCGAGCCCCCGCTGCGCCGCCGCCGCCCCTCCAAGGGCTCCTACGGCGAGGACTACACCCCTCCGGGGGGCGCCGGCAGGAAGTCCGCCGCGGACTCCCCGGCGGCCGTCCCCGAGGGCGCTGCCCAGGGCGGCGAACCCACCTCCTGAGTCCGGCGCGCACACCTGCCGCGCACCCGGGCCGACACCTCCGCGCCGGCGCCGCTCCCCGTACGGGGACCGGCGCCGGCGCTTTTCAACACCCCCCGGGGACCCGCCGGTTCCACCGGAGTGTGAGGTGTGGCACCATGCTGGCCACCCCCTCCGAAACACCTCCCGAGGAGACTGGCGCGTGCAGCAGCCGTCGGCCGGCGTACTTCCGCACACCCGGACCCGCGCGGTCCACTGGATCTCCACCGCCGCGGCGCTGGGCGCCGTCGTGGGAGGGGGGATGCTGGTCCAGCCGGCCGGCGCGTCCCCGTCCGGGCCGGACACCGCGATCGGGGCCCAAAGCGGCGGGGAGACCGCCGCGACGGCCGCCCCCGACCCGGAGGAGGCGGAGTACCCCTTCGACTGCGCCGGGGTGCCGGTGCTCGTCGTCGACCACGCCCCCGCCGACCTCGACGGGGACGGGCGCCCGGAGACGGTGGCGCTCGTGCGCTGCGACGCCCCCGGCGGCAACCCGCCGAACGGCGTCTACCTGCTGTCCGCCGGCACCGGGGCGCACGCGGCCCCGCAGGTGGCCGAGGCCTTCGTGGAGCCGGAGGAGGGGCTGGTCGTCGACGGCCTCGAGGTCACCGACCGCGAGGTCTCGGCGACCCTGCGCGGCTACTCCGACGACAGCGTGCCGCGCTGCTGCCCGGACCAGGAGCGCCGGGTCTCCTGGCGGTGGAAGGACGGCAGCTTCCTCAAGTACGCGGCCCCGCCGCCCGGGGCGGTGTGACGCGGCCGCGGTGACGGGTCGGCCGGTCCGTCACCGCCCGCGGCGGGCCTAGCCGGCGTCCGGCCCGTAGACCTCGACCCGGTCCGCGACGCGCCGCACGTGGATGCACTCGCCGGGGCACTCCTTCGCCGAGTCCACCACGTCGTTCAGCAGCTTCAGCGGGACCGGGGCGGTTGCCCCCGGGGCCTGCCGCAGCTCGTCGTCCTCGCCCTTGACGTAGGCGAGGCCGTCGATGTCCAGCTCGAAGACCTCCGGCGCGTACTGCGCGCAGATGCCGTCCCCGGTGCACAGGTCCTGGTCGATCCAGACCTCCAGGGACTCGCCTTCCTCGTTCGACATCTCGCCTGCCGTTCTGCCTGTTCCGGGGCCGCCCGCCGCCTGCGGGCGGGCGCTGACCCGTCCGACGATACAAGCCGGCCGCATTCCCGCCCCCCGGGGTGGGTATCCCCCTGTCGGAGGGACGCGCGCAAGGGTGAAGATCGGCCACTCGCCGATCGTCTTTGTGATCTAGGGTTTCAGATCCCACCGGCGCAGGTAGGGTCTGGAAGCGTCCAGCTCCCCTTGGAGGAGGTGAGGACCGTGGCGGCCCACGACGACGACATCAACCGTGGCGGCCGACCCGCTCGTGGATCGGATGATCCCATGGGCCAGGTCGCCTTTCTTGAACAGGAAATCGCCGTCCTGCGGCGCAAGCTCGCCGACTCTCCGCGGCACACGAGGATCCTGGAAGAGCGGATCGTCGAGCTGCAGACCAGCCTGGCGGGCGTGAGCGCGCAGAACGACCGTCTGGCGAGCACACTCCGCGAGGCCCGCGACCAGATCGTGGCCCTCAAGGAGGAGGTCGACAGGCTCGCGCAGCCCCCGGCCGGATTCGGCGTCTTCCTGCAGGCCAACGACGACGAGACGGTGGACATCTTCACCGGCGGCAGGAAGCTGCGGGTGAACGTCAGCCCCAACGTGGACACGGAGGGCCTCCGGCGCGGCCAGGAGGTGATGCTCAACGAGGCGCTCAACGTGGTCGAGGCCATGGAGTTCGAGCGCCTGGGCGACATCGTCACCCTCAAGGAGATCCTCGAGGACGGCGAGCGCGCCCTCGTCATAGGGCACACCGACGAGGAGCGGGTGGTGCGGCTGGCCGAGCCGCTGGCCGGGGAGACCCTGCGGGCCGGCGACGCCCTGCTGCTGGAGCCCCGCTCCGGCTACGTCTACGAGAAGGTGCCCAAGAGCGAGGTCGAGGAGCTCGTCCTCGAAGAGGTCCCCGACATCGACTACGAGCGCATCGGCGGCCTCGGCAACCAGATCGAGCTCATCCGCGACGCGGTCGAGCTCCCCTACCTGCACCCGGACCTGTTCAAGGAGCACGAGCTGCGCCCGCCCAAGGGCGTGCTGCTCTACGGGCCCCCCGGGTGCGGCAAGACGCTCATCGCCAAGGCGGTGGCCAACTCCCTGGCCAAGAAGGTCGCCGAGGTCACCGGGCAGCCCGCGGGCAAGAGCTACTTCCTGAACATCAAGGGCCCGGAGCTGCTCAACAAGTACGTCGGCGAGACCGAGCGGCACATCCGCCTGGTCTTCCAGCGGGCCCGGGAGAAGGCGAGCGAGGGCACGCCCGTCATCGTCTTCTTCGACGAGATGGAGTCCCTGTTCCGCACCCGCGGCTCCGGCGTCAGCTCGGACGTGGAGAACACCATCGTCCCGCAGCTGCTGGCGGAGATCGACGGTGTCGAGGGCCTCGAGAACGTCATCGTCATCGGTGCCTCCAACCGCGAGGACATGATCGACCCGGCGATCCTGCGGCCGGGCCGGCTGGACGTGAAGATCAAGATCGAGCGTCCGGACGCCGAGGCGGCCAAGGACATCTTCAGCAAGTACCTCACCGCGAGCCTGCCGCTGCACGCGGACGACGTCGCCGAACACGGAGGCTCTCGGGAGGCCGCCGTCCAGGGCATGATCCAGTCCGTCGTCGAGCGGATGTACAGCGAGTCCGAGGAGAACCGCTTCCTGGAGGTCACCTACGCCAACGGTGACAAGGAGGTCCTGTACTTCAAGGACTTCAACTCCGGGGCGATGATCCAGAACATCGTGGACCGGGCGAAGAAGATGGCCATCAAGGCCTTCCTCGACCACCGGCAGAAGGGCCTGCGCGTCGCCCACCTGCTCGCCGCCTGCGTCGACGAGTTCAAGGAGAACGAGGACCTGCCCAACACCACCAACCCGGACGACTGGGCCCGCATCTCCGGCAAGAAGGGCGAGCGGATCGTCTTCATCCGCACGCTCGTCACCGGGAAGCAGGGCGCGGACACCGGCCGTTCGATCGACACGGTGGCCAACACCGGTCAGTACCTGTAGCGACACCCTCCGGCTGCGGGCGCCCCGCGCGGGCGCCCGCAGCCGGACCGTTTGCCCGCGACGATCCCCCGCCCGTCGCGGATGCGTTCTAGGCTCTGCGGTGTGCACCGGGAGCCGCCGCGGCGGGACGCCGACGGGCGCCCCGAGCAGTGGGACCGATGCGCCCGCCCCGACCGGGGCGGGCGCCGGGCAAGGAGGGCCGCATGACCGTACGGCGAGTAATGGGCATCGAGACGGAGTACGGGATCTCCGTCCCGGGGCAACCCAACGCCAATGCCATGCTCACCTCGTCCCAGATCGTCAACGCCTACGCGGCGGCGATGCACCGGGCCCGGCGGGCCCGCTGGGACTTCGAGGAGGAGAACCCGCTGCGTGACGCGCGGGGGTTCGACCTCGCCCGGGAGGCGGCGGACACCAGCCAGCTCACCGACGAGGACATCGGCCTGGCCAACGTCATCCTGACCAACGGCGCGCGGCTGTACGTCGACCACGCCCACCCCGAGTACTCCTCCCCCGAGGTGACCAACCCGCTGGACGCCGTCCTGTGGGACAAGGCGGGGGAGCGGATCATGGCCGAGGCCGCGGAGCGGGCCGGCATGCTGCCCGGGGCCCGGCCGATCCACCTGTACAAGAACAACACCGACAACAAGGGCGCGTCCTACGGCTGCCACGAGAACTACCTGATGAAGCGGGAGACCCCCTTCTCGGACATCGTGCGCCACCTGACGCCGTTCTTCGTCTCCCGCCAGGTGTTCGCCGGGGCCGGCCGGGTCGGCATCGGCCAGGACGGCCGGGAGCACGGCTTCCAGATCAGCCAGCGGGCCGACTACTTCGAGGTCGAGGTCGGCCTGGAGACCACCTTGAAGCGGCCCATCATCAACACCCGCGACGAGCCGCACTCGGACGCCGAGAAGTACCGCAGGCTGCACGTCATCATCGGGGACGCCAACCTCTCCGAGATCAGCACCTACCTCAAACTGGGCACCACCTCCCTGGTCCTGGCGATGATCGAGGACGGCTTCATCGCCGTCGACCTGGCCGTCGACCAGCCGGTGCGCACCCTGCACGAGGTCTCCCACGACCCCGGTCTGAAGCAGCTGGTCACCCTGCGCAACGGACGCACCCTGACCGCCGTGCAGCTGCAGATGGAGTACTTCGAGCTGGCGCGCAAGTACGTCGACGAGCGCTGGGGCACCGACGCCGACGACCAGACGAGGGACGTCCTGGCCCGCTGGGAGGACGTCCTGGGGCGGCTGGAGACCGACCCGATGAGCCTGGCCGGCGAGCTGGACTGGGTGGCCAAGCGCGAACTGCTGGAGGGATACCGCCGCCGCGACGGCCTCGGCTGGGACGCGGCCCGGCTGCACCTGGTCGACCTGCAGTACGCGGACGTGCGCCAGGACAAGGGCCTGTACAACCGCCTGGCACTGCGGGGCCGGACGAAGCGCCTGCTGGACGAGCGGGACGTGGAGCGGGCCAAGACGGCCCCCCCGGAGGACACCCGGGCGTACTTCCGCGGCCGCTGCCTGGACCAGTACGCCGACGACGTGGCCGCGGCGTCCTGGGACTCGGTCATCTTCGACCTGCCGGGACGGGACTCGCTCCAGAGGGTCCCCACCCTGGAACCGCTGCGCGGCACCAGCGCCCACGTCAAGGACCTGCTGGACCGCTGCCGCTCCGCGGAGGAGCTGGTCCGGGTGCTCGCGGGGGACTAGACGACGGGGCGCGGGCGGCGGAGGCGGTCCCCGCCGCTGCGGATGAACGGGGGCGTACGGGGAATCATCCCCGTGCCCGACGGGAACGATCACGAACAGTGAACCAACGGGGACGAAACGTCAGGCCCCGCCTGTAGGGTCTGATCCTGGAATCGCAACCGAGCGGGGTGAGGCAGATGGCGACCAAGGACACCGGCGGCCAGCAGCGTGCGACGCGTTCCACCGAGGAGGTCGAGGAGACCGCCCAGGACACCCAGGCGTCCGAGGACCTCAAGGAACGACAGGAGAAGCTCTCCGAGGACGTGGACTCCGTCCTGGACGAGATCGACGACGTCCTCGAGGAGAACGCGGAGGACTTCGTGCGGTCGTTCGTGCAGAAGGGCGGGGAGTAACCCGACCCCGTCCGTCCTGCCCCCCGGCCCGCCGGGGGGCAGGACGGATGACTTTTCCGGGCCGGGGGTAAGGTCCGTGCAGAGCTTCAAGATCGGCCCGCCGCCTCGGGGGGCGAGGCCGCCATACCCGGAAGGAAACGCGTGGAAGCCAACACCCGTGGCACGGGGCGTCTGCCTGCTGCCTTCCTGACGCCCGGCTCCTCCTCGTTCCTGGATTTCCTGTCCGAGCACTCCCCGGAGCTGCTGCCCGGCGGCCGGAGCCTGCCCCCGGTGCAGGGCGCGGTCGAGGCGCCGCACGGGACCACCATCGTCGCCCTGGCCTTCCCCGGCGGGGTGGTGCTGGCCGGCGACCGGCGGGCCACCATGGGCAACGTCATCGCCCAGCGCGACATCGAGAAGGTCTTCCCGGCCGACGAGTACTCCGCCGTGGGCATCGCCGGCACCGCGGGCCTGGCGGTGGAGATGGTCAAGCTCTTCCAGCTGGAGCTGGAGCACTACGAGAAGATCGAGGGCGCGGTGCTCTCCCTGGAGGGCAAGGCCAACCGCCTGTCCACCATGATCCGGGGCAACCTCGGCATGGCCCTGCAGGGACTGGCGGTCGTCCCCCTGTTCGCCGGCTGGGACACCGACCGGGAGAAGGGCCGGATCTTCTCCTACGACGTCACCGGCGGCCGCTCCGAGGAGCACGGCTTCGCCGCCACCGGCTCCGGCTCGGTCTTCGCCCGCGGCTCCCTCAAGAAGCTCTACCGCGACGGCATGACCGAGCAGCAGGCCGCCACCGCAGTCGTCCAGGCGCTCTACGACGCGGCCGACGACGACTCCGCGACCGGCGGCCCGGACCTGGCCCGGCGCATCTACCCGATCGTCACCGTCATCACCGACGAGGGCTTCCGCAGGCTCACGGAGGCCGAGGTCTCCGAGATCGCCCGCGCCGTGCACGAGGGGCGCATGGAGCAGCCCAACGGGCCGCAGGCCCCGCTGCTGTAGCCCGCCCGACGCACGACGCAACGCACTCGTCACAGACATGAAAGGGGCGGTTGACCGGTGTCGACGCCGTTCTACGTCTCACCCCAGCAGGCCATGGCCGACCGCGCCGAGTACGCCCGCAAGGGCATCGCGCGGGGCCGCAGCGTCGTCGTGCTGCAGTACGCCGACGGCATCGTCTTCGTCGCCGAGAACCCCTCCCGGGCGCTGCACAAGGTCAGCGAGATCTACGACCGGGTGGCCTTCGCGGCGGTCGGCAAGTACAACGAGTTCGAGAACCTGCGCATCGGCGGCATCCGCTACGCCGACCTGCGCGGCTACACCTACCACCGCGGGGACGTCACCGCCCGGGGCCTGGCCAACGTCTACGCCCAGACGCTGGGCACCATCTTCTCCAGCGTGGGCGAGAAGCCCTACGAGGTGGAGCTGATCGTCGCCGAGGTGGGGCCCGCCCCGCAGGACGACCAGATCTACCGGCTGCCTCACGACGGCTCCATCGTCGACGAGCACGGCTCGGTCGCGGTCGGCGGCAACTCCGACCAGATCAGCCGCTACCTCGACCAGCGCCACCGGGACGGCATGTCCCTGGGCGAGGCGCTCCGGCTGGCCGTGGACTCGCTGTCGAGGGACGCCAGCGGGGAGGAGCGCGCCCTCACCGCGGAGCAGCTGGAGGTGGCGGTCCTGGACCGCACCCGGCCGCAGCAGCGCAAGTTCAAGCGGATCCTGGGATCGCAGCTGAACCGCCTGCTGGACCGCAGCGCCCCCGGCGGCGAGGCCGCGGCCGAGGAGCCGGAGGAGCCCGGGAAGGGCGGCGGGCCCGCCGCCCCGGAGGAGGACGGCCCCTCCTCCTCTTCCTCCTCCGAGTAGCCCGGGACCGGCCCGCGTCTCTCCGGCCCGCCGCCTCCCCGCCCGTCCGGCCCGCCCGGGCGCGGGCGGGGAGGCGGCGGGCCGGGGCGTGCGCGCCGCGTCACAGGGCGACGCGTCACGCGGCGCCGGGAGCCGGTCCGGTGGAGCCGCGCGTGCGCAGCACCACCGGCAGCTCCCGCGGGCCGGGGACGCGTCCCTCGAGCACCGCCAGCAGGGCGGCCATCCCGGCCGCGCCGGCCTCCTCGGCAGGCAGGCTCACGGTGGTCAGCTCGGGTTCCAGCGCCGAGGCCAGGGTCAGGTCGTCGAAACCCGTCACCGAGACGTCCTCGGGCACCCGCAGCCCCGCCCGGCGCGCCGCCTTGAGGGCGCCAGCGGCCAGGACGTCGTCGTCGCAGACCAGCGCGGTGGGCCGGTCCTCCACTGCTGCCAGGGCCCGCTGCGCCGCGCACCGGCCCGCCTCCACGTTCAGCGCCGCGTACTCGGTGCGCGCCCGCGCGCCGGGCTCGTCGGCCAGCGCCTCGGCCAGTGCGCGGGCGCGCACGTGGAAGGTCCACGAGTCCACCGCCGCGGCGACGTGCACGATCCGGCGGTGGCCGAGGGAGAGCAGGTGCCGGACGGTGCGGCGCATGCCGTCCGCGATGTCGAGGTTGACGGTGGCGGCGGCCCCGGGCGAGGACGGGTCGCTGTCCAGCATCACCAGCGGCAGCGCCTCGGCGCCGGCCGCCGTGCCGCGGATCGCGGCGAGCGCGTCGGCGGCCATGGAGGAGGCGATCACGCCGTCCAGGGCGGCCCGTGCGGAGGCGAACGGGTCCCGGGCGGGCCCCACCCCCTCCGGCGACGGGTAGACCACCACGCCGAAGCCGTGCTCGGCGGCGACCCGGGCGGCCCCGCTGTGCACCCGCGCGAAGTACTCGTTCGTCAGCGCGGGGACGACCAGCAGGGCGGTGCGGGTGCGGCCGGTGCGCAGGCTGCGGGCCGCGAGGTTGGGGCGGTACCCCAGCGACCGCGCGGCCTCGCGCACGCAGTCCGCGGTGCGCTGCGAGACCCGCCCGCTCCACTTGCCGCCCATCACCAGCGAGACCGTGGCCTGGGAGACCCCCGCCGCCCGCGCCACGTCCCGCGAGGTGGGCGGCCCGGAGCGCCCGGCCCGGGGCCCGGAGCCGCCCGCGGCACCCGCCGGGCCCGCGTCCGCCGATCCACCCGGGGCCCCCGCGACCCCCGGCGCCTCGGGGGTCCCCGGCACCTCGAGGGTCCCCGGCGCCCCGGGGGCCTCGGGGGGCCCTCCCGCGCCCTGCTGAACCGCCACCAGACACCCTCCTCGACCCGCCACCGACGCCCCGTCCGGGGCTGCCACAGTAGCCACCGCGCGCGTCTCCGGCCCGCCGGCCCGGGTGCGCCCCCGCCCGGTGGACCGGAAACGCGGCGGCGTGCTACTCATAGGGGCGAAGTTATACGTAAAACTTCGGATGCCGAGAACACCACGACCGTCGGAGGACCGGGCTCAGTGAGAAGTGCCGGATACCTGGAACTGCTGCGCACCCGGCACGCCGCCCGGCTGCTGGCCGGCACCCTCGTGGGCCGGCTGCCGCACGGCATGGCCGCGCTGGCGATCGCGCTGGCCGCCCGCGCCGACGGCGCCGGCTACACCCTGGCCGGCGCCCTGACCGCCCTGTTCGGCCTCGCCGTCGCCGTCGGCCAGCCGCTGCTGGGCCGGTGGGTGGACCGCCGCGGCCAGCCGCGCGTCATGCTGCCCGCGGCGGTGCTGTCCGCCGCCGGGTTCGCGGTGTACGCGGCCGTCGGCACCGACCCGCTCCCGGTGGCGGTGGCCGCCGTGCTGCTGGCCGGAGTGGCGGCCCCGCCCCTGGAGGCGGGGCTGAGGGCCCTGTGGCCCGACGTCCTGCGCCGCCCGGACCGGGTGCACGCCGCCTACGCGCTCGACGCCTCCGCCCAGGAGGTCATGTTCGCCGTCGGCCCGCTGCTGGTCACCGCCGCGACCGCCCTGGTGTCGCCGGCCGGCGCGGTCCTGGCCACCGGCCTGTTCGGCCTCCTCGGCACCCTCGCGGTGGTCACCTCGCCCCCCTCGCGGGCCTGGCGCGCCGAGGCGCGCGAGACGCACTGGCTGGGCCCGCTGCGCTCGCCCGGCCTGCTGGCCCTGCTGGGATCGCTGTTCTTCGTCGGCACGGCGCTCGGCTCGATCTCGGTGGCGGTCATCGCCTACGACGACGCCCGCGGCAGCCGCGGGGACTCCGGCTACCTGCTCTCGGCCCTGGCGGTCGGCGCGCTGGCCGGCGGCCTCGCCTACGGGGCCCGGGAGTGGCCCGGTGTCCCCGAGCGGCGGCTGCGGCTGCTGGTGGCCGCCCTGGCCGTCTGCTACCTGCCGCTGGCCCTGGCCCCGGGCCTGCTCGCCATGGCCGCCCTGACGGCCCTGGCCGGCCTCTTCCTGGCCCCGGTCCTGGCCTGCGCCTTCGTCGTGGTCGACCGGCACGCCCCGCCCGGCACGGTCACCGAGGCGTTCTCCTGGCTGGTCACCGCCTTCGGGGTGGGTGCGGCGCTGGGCTCGGGAGCGGCCGGCCCGGCCGCCGAGTACGGCGGCGTGGAGGCGTCCTTCTCGGTCGCCGGGGCCGGCGGCGCCGCGGCGCTCGTGGTCCTGCTGGCGACCTCCCGCGCACTGGCCCCGCCGCGGGCCGTCGTCGCAGGTCCGACAGGAGGTCAGGAACTCACCCGGAAGGGGGATCCGGTGACGGAAGCCGGAAAATGATCGGAACGGGCCCTGTCGACTCGGTTTCGACAGCACGTATCAGGCGTAATGTTCAGTCATGGATCGCCGCATTTTCGGGCTGGAGAACGAGTACGGCGTCACGTGCACGTTCCGGGGGCAGCGGCGCCTGTCCCCGGACGAAGTGGCGCGGTACCTCTTCCGCCGTGTCGTGTCCTGGGGCCGCAGCAGCAACGTCTTCCTGCGCAACGGCGCCCGCCTCTACCTCGACGTGGGGTCGCACCCGGAGTACGCCACTCCGGAGTGCGACAGCGTGACCGAACTGGTCACCCACGACAAGGCCGGCGAGCGCATCCTCGAAGGCCTTCTCGTCGACGCCGAACGCCGCCTCCACGAGGAGGGCATCGCCGGTGACGTCTACCTGTTCAAGAACAACACCGACTCGGCCGGAAACTCCTACGGCTGCCACGAGAACTACCTGGTCGCCCGGCACGGGGAGTTCTCCCGGCTGGCGGACATCCTCATCCCGTTCCTGGTCACCCGCCAGCTGATCTGCGGCGCCGGCAAGGTGCTGCAGACCCCGCGCGGCGCGGTCTACTGCGTGAGCCAGCGGGCCGAGCACATCTGGGAGGGCGTCAGCTCCGCGACGACCCGCTCGCGTCCGATCATCAACACCCGCGACGAACCGCACGCCGATGCCGAGCGCTACCGCCGCCTGCACGTCATCGTCGGCGACTCCAACATGTCGGAGACCACCAACCTGCTCAAGGTCGGCGCCACCGACCTGGTGCTGCGCATGATCGAGGCGGGCACGGTCATGCGCGACCTCACCCTGGAGAACCCGATCCGGGCCATCCGCGAGGTCAGCCACGACATCACCGGCCGCCGCAAGGTGCGCCTGGCCAGCGGGCGCGAGGCGTCCGCCCTCGACATACAGGAGGAGTACTACTCCAAAGCGGTCGACTTCGCCGAGCGGCGGGACATCCGCACCGGGGTCGTCGACCAGGTCCTCGAGCTGTGGGGCCGGACCCTGGAGGCCGTGCGCACCGGGGAGCTCGACCGGGTCGGGACCGAGATCGACTGGGTGATGAAGTACCGGCTCATCGAGCAGTACCGCTCCCGGGACAACCTCACCATGTCGCACCCCCGGGTCGCCCAGATAGACCTCGCCTACCACGACATCCACCGCAGGCGCGGCCTGTACTACCTGCTGGAGAGGAAGGGCCGGGCCAAGCGGGTCTGCAACGACCTGAAGATCTTCGAGGCGAAGTCGGTGCCCCCGCAGACCACCCGCGCCCGCCTGCGCGGCGACTTCATCCGCCGCGCCCAGGAACAGCGGCGGGACTTCACGGTCGACTGGGTGCACCTGAAGCTGAACGACCAGGCGCAGCGCACCGTGCTGTGCAAGGACCCGTTCCGGTCGGTGGACGACCGGGTGGAGAAGCTCATCGCGGGCATGTGACCCGCGGAGTGCGCGGGCGGCGACCGCGGCCGCTTTTCGCAAGGGCGTGCGACGACCCTTCCGGAAAGCGGCCGCGCGGTGGCTAGAGTGGGCCGGGTCGCTGTGACCACACTTCGAGACTTGGGATGTCCGTGCGCCGAATCGCTGCTCTGCTGACCGTCCCCCTGCTGCTCGTCCCCGTCGCCGCGTGCAGCGACGACTCCGGGGGGAAGCAGGGCGCCGTGCCCGCCGTCACCGGCGACGCCGGCAAGAAACCGAAGATCGCCGCGGGTGAGGGCGAGGCGCCGAAGGACCTGAAGGTGAAGGTCCTGGAGAAGGGCGACGGGAAGAAGGTCGCGAAGGGCGAGATCCTGCGCGCCGACTACCTGGGCCAGACCTGGGACGGCAACGTCTTCGACAACAGCTACGACCGGGGGGCTCCCGCCTCCTTCCCGATCGGGGTGGGGAGCGTCGTCAAGGGCTGGGACGAGGGCCTGGTCGGGCAGAACGTCGGAAGCCGCGTCGAACTGGTCATCCCGCCGGCCAAGGGCTACGGCTCCCGGGAGCAGTCGGGCATCCCGGCCGACTCCACCCTGGTCTTCGTCGTGGACATCAAGGACAGCATCTCCACGAAGCTGGACGGGAAGGTCGTGGAGCCCGAGGACGGGGACCTGCCGAAGGTCTCCACCGAGGACAACGGCAAGCCCGCCTCCGTCGAGATCCCCAAGGGCGCGAAGGAGCCGAAGGAGATCGTCTCCGAGACGGTGATCGAGGGCGACGGCAAGCCCGTGGGCGCCAAGAGCAGCGTGCTGGTCAACTACGCCGCGGTGCTGTGGAAGGACGGCAGCCAGGTCGGCAGCACCGAGCAGAGCGGCCCGCAGGAGTACCCGGTCGAGCAGCTGAAGCCGTGGGGCGGGGAGCTGGTGGGCAAGAAGGCCGGCAGCCGGGTCCTCGTCGTCGTCCCCAAGGACAAGCTGAGCAAGGAGCAGCAGCAGGTCGGCTCGACGGTCGTCTTCGTCGTCGACGTCCTCGCCGTTTTCTGAGCCGGCTTCTGCGAGACTGTCCCGGTTGCACGCGAAGCACTGAGGAGCAATTCCGTGAAGATCGAGAAGCCCGAGATCGACTTCCCGGGCGGAGAGCCGCCGGCGGACCTGGAGATCAAGGACATCTGGGAGGGCGAAGGCCCGGTCGCCGAGGCCGGGCACAACGTCGCCGTCCACTACGTCGGCGTGGCCTTCAGCACCGGCGAGGAGTTCGACGCGAGCTGGAACCGCGGCGCACCGCTGCGCTTCAAGCTCGGCGCCGGCCAGGTCATCGCCGGCTGGGACCGGGGCGTGCAGGGCATGAAGGTCGGCGGCCGCCGCCAGCTGACCATCCCGGCGCACCTGGCCTACGGCGACCGCGGCGCCGGCAACGTCATCCAGCCCGGCGAGACGCTGATCTTCGTCGTGGACCTGATCTCCGTCTGAGCCCGCCCGGCCCGCGAAGGGCCCCTGCCCCGGGAGTCCGTCTCCCGGGGCAGGGGCCCTTCGGCTTTCACCTCACCGTCCGTTACCGGTAACGTCGGCCCCGACAGCTCCACAGAAGGGTGCACGATGGCCATTGCCAAGGCCGAGAGGCTGATGAACCTGGCGCTGTGCCTGATGAACACCCGGCGCCCCCTGAGCAAGCGCGAGCTGCGCACCTCCGTCGAGGCCTACCACGAGGTCACCGGGGAGGACGCCTTCAACCGCATGTTCGAGCGGGACAAGGACGACCTGCGCGAGCTCGGACTGATCATCGAGACGGTCGAGAGCGCCGACGGCGAGACCGGCTACGTGGCCCGCCGCGACCGCAACCGCCTGCCCGAGGTCTCGCTCGACGCCGAGGAGGCCGCCGCCCTGGCGCTGGCCGCCCGCGTCTGGCAGCAGGCCAGGCTCGCCGGGGCCGCCAGCGGCGCCCTGCAGAAGCTCCGGGCGGCCGGCGTGCCGTTCGACGAGGGCGACCGGGCCGGCCACAGCGCGCTGGAACCGCGCATCCCCGCCCACGAACCGGCCTTCGAGGACCTGATGCTGGCGGCCCGCAACCGCCGCCCCGTCGTCTTCGACTACCGCAAGGCCAACGCCGCCCGCGCCGAGCAGCGCCAGGTGGAGCCGTGGGCCCTGGAGTGCTGGCACGGCCACTGGTACCTCGCCGGCTGGGACCGCGCCCGCGGCGCGGCCCGGGTCTTCCGGCTCTCCCGCATCACCGGGAAGGTCCGCAGCCGGGCGGGGTCCTTCACCGCGCCCGTCCCCGACCACGTCGACGTCCGCGCCACCGTGGCGGGCTGGGCCGGGGAGAGCGCCACCACCACCGCCCGCATCAGGCTGCGCCGCGACGCCGGCTACCCGCTGCGGGCCCGCGCCCTCGCCGCGACCCGCGCGGACGGCGAGTGGGACGAGCTGGAGATCCCGTACGGCCACGGCCTGGACGCCTGGCTGGCCGAGTTCGGCCCCGACGTCGTCGTCCTGGCCCCGGACGAGCTGCGGGCCGACGTGCTGGAACGGCTGCGCGCCGTGGCCAAGGGCTGAGAGAGGACCGATCCGGACATGGCCAACGCCATCGACCAGACCCGCCGCATGCTGTCCCTGGTCACCTACCTGCGCGAGCGCCCCGGCGCCCGGGTGAGCGAGGTGGCCCGGGCCTTCGGCATCACCGAGGCCGAGCTCATCGGCGACCTCAACGTCCTGCCCATGTGCGGCACCAGCTTCCGCGGCGGGGACCTCCTCGACATCGACACCGACGGCGAGCGGATCTGGTGGCACAACGTCGACGACGTCGCCCAGCCGCTGCGCCTGGCGGCCGACGAGGCCACCGCCCTGCTGGTGGCCGCCCGCGCGGTCAGCGCCCTGCCGGGGCTGCGGGAGGGCGACCGGGAGGCACTGCTGCGCGCCACCTCCAAGCTGGAGACCGCGGCCGGCGAGAGCGCCGACGCCAGCAGCCGGCTGTCGGTGACCTTCGAGTCCGAGGGCAGCGTCTTCGCCGACGTCGACCGGGCCGTCACCGAGCGCCGCAGGCTGTGGATCCGTTACTACTCCCCGGGCCGGGACGCCCTCACCGAGCGCGAGGTCGACCCGATCCGGCTGTTCACCGTGGGCCACACCTACTTCGAGGCGTGGTGCCGGCTCTCCGAGGACCGGCGCACCTTCCGGCTCGACCGGGTCGCCGCGATCAGGATCCTCGACGAGCCCTCCGACCCGCCGCCCGTCGAGCTGCGCGACCTGTCCGAGAGCCTGGTCCAGCCCGCCGCCGACGACCCCGAGGTGGTCGTCGAGGTCGGCCCCGGCGGCCGCTGGGTCGCCGAGTACTACCCGCACGACCGGGCGGAGGAACTGCCCGACGGCGGCCTGCGGATCACCCTGCGCACCCCCGAGCCGGGCACCCTCAAGCGGCTCGCCCTGCGCCTGGGCAGCGACGGCCGGATAGTCGCCCCGCAGTCCCTGGCCGCAGCCGCCCGCGACGCGGCCCGGGCCGCGCTGGCCCAGTACGGCGACCGGGTCTGAGGAGGACGACGGTGACCGCGCCCATACCCGACGTGCTGTTCCGGGCCGCCTGCCCGGACTGCCGCAGCCGCTTCGAGCTGGCCTCGGAGGCGCTCAGGCTGGCCATAGGGGCCTCCCGCCGCACCACGTTCTACTCCTTCACCTGCCCCGACTGCGGCGCCTCGGTGCGCAAGCCGGCGGGGGAGAGGATCGTCGAACTGCTCACCACCGGTGGCGTGCGGACCATGCGGCTGGCCCGCCCCGCCACGGACTGACCCGCGACGGGAACCGCCGGCCCGGGACCTGCCGGTCCGGGGCGCGGCGGTCCGGGGCGCGGCGGTCCGGGGCGGGGCCGCGCCGCGGAGGCACTACGCTCGCACCATGCCCTGGCTGTTCCTCTTCGTGGCCCTGTCCACCGCGGCGATCCTCCTCCTCGGAACGCTGGCCGTACGCGTCTTCCTCGAGGCCCGGCGCCTCGGCCTGCAGGTCGACGAGAGCGCCCGGCGCTTCGCGGCCGCCGCCGAGGCACTGGAGAGGGCCGCCGTGCCGGTGGCCGAACACGCCGGACGCGCGGGACGCTGACCGCCGTATCCGGTTCGGCGCCGCAGCCCCGGCCCCCCGGAGGGGAACGGTACTCTGGTGGGCGCGGCACAGCGCGGTCGCAACCAAGAAGGCGACCGGGGCTTGCCGTCCGTTCACCGGGGAGAGCTACGATCGCAGAGCACCCCGCCGTTCCGACGAGAAGGTAGCTGCTTATGTTCGGTCAACTCGGCGCCCCCGAGATCATCCTCATCCTGATCGTCGTCCTGCTGCTGTTCGGTGCCAAGCGGCTCCCCGACATGGCGCGCGGGCTCGGCAAGTCGATGCGCATCCTCAAGAGCGAGGCCAAGGCGATGAAGAACGACGGCTCCGCGCCGTCGGAGTCCGCGCCGACCGCCCCGCAGGAGACCACCGCGCCGCGCACCATCAAGGCCGCCCCCGGCGACGTCACCAGCGCCCGCCCGGTCGACGAGCAGGCCAGGACCCCGCAGCAGAACTGACGCCTCCGTCATGAGCGGCGCTCGGGCCGCACCGTCCCCGAGCAGTACCGAAGAAGAAGACGCCATGCCCAGCCGGCGACGGCGGCTGCCGCACGAGATGAGGACGTGGGTTGCTCAAGTCCGCCAGAAAACCGCAGACCAAGGACGCCGAGGGGCGTATGCCCCTGACCGAGCACCTGCGTGAGCTGCGGAGCCGGCTGTTCAAGTCGGTCGTCGGCATCGTCGTCGTGACCGTCGCCACGGCCTTCTTCTACAACGAGATCATCGAGACGATGACCTCCCCGGTGCTGAAGTCCGTCGGCTGCGACACCTCCTTCCTGGAACTGGCGAAGGAAGCCGACGGCCACTGCGCCAGGATCACGATGAACGGCCTGATCACCCCGTTCACCCTGGCCCTGAAGGTCTCGCTCGTCGGCGGCCTGGTCTTCTCCAGCCCGATCTGGCTGTACCAGCTGTGGGGCTTCCTCGCCCCGGGCCTGCACAAGCACGAGAAGAAGTACGCCCTGTCCTTCGTGGCGGCGGGATTCCCGCTCTTCCTCGCCGGCGGGTACCTCTCCTACAACGTCCTCCCGCAGGCCGCGAAGGTCCTGATCGAGTTCACCCCGGTCGGCGTCAACAACTTCCTCCCGCTGGACGACCTGCTGGACCTCGTCCTGCGCATGGTGGTCGTCTTCGGGCTCTCCTTCGAGCTCCCCCTGCTGCTGGTCCTGCTGAACTTCGGCGGGGTCATCTCCGGCAGCCGGATGCTCGGCTGGTGGCGCGGCATGATCATGGGCATCACGCTCTTCTCCGCGATCGCCACCCCCAGCACCGACCCCGTCAGCATGCTCGGCCTGGCGGCTCCGATCTGGGTGCTGTACTTCGTCGCGGCGGGGATCAGCATCCTCAACGACCGCCGCCGCAGGCGCAACGACCCCGACGCCGGTCTCGACGACGACGAGGCCTCCGACCTGGACCTGACCCCCGGGGCCATCGGGGAGATGGAGCCCGTCTCCGCCTCGCCCGCCCTCCCGTCCGCCGACGACGGCCCCGACGGGGACTCCCTCCCGGCCCGCCGCGACGGCTTCGACGACGCCACCTGAAAGACCCGGCCCGGGCACCGCGGTCCGGGCCGGGAAAAAGATCACGCCGACTGTCACAGGCGGCCGGTAGGCTCGTCAGTACGATGACCGACCAGATGTCACCCTCCGAGCGCTACGCCGCCGCCCGACGCCGAGCCGCGGACCAGGCCACCGCGCTCGGCTCGTTCCGCGAGATGTACGACTTCGACCTGGACCCGTTCCAGATCGAGGCCTGCCAGTCCCTCGAAGCCGGCAAGGGCGTGCTGGTCGCGGCCCCCACCGGCTCGGGCAAGACCATCGTCGGCGAGTTCGCCGTCCACCTGGCCCTGCGCGAGGGCCGCAAGTGCTTCTACACCACGCCCATCAAGGCCCTGTCCAACCAGAAGTACTCCGACCTGCTCAAGCGCTACGGCGCGGGGAAGGTCGGCCTGCTCACCGGCGACAACAGCATCAACCCCGAGGCGCCCGTGGTCGTGATGACCACCGAGGTGCTGCGCAACATGCTCTACGCCGGCTCCTCGACCCTGGGCGGCCTGGGCTACGTGGTGATGGACGAGGTCCACTACCTCTCCGACCGGTTCCGGGGCGCGGTCTGGGAGGAGGTCATCATCCACCTCCCGGAGTCCGTCACCCTGGTCTCCCTGTCGGCCACCGTGTCCAACGCCGAGGAGTTCGGCGACTGGCTGGACACCGTGCGCGGCGACACCGAGGTGATCGTCTCCGAGCACCGGCCGGTGCCGCTGTGGCAGCACGTGCTGGCCGGGCGCCGGATGTACGACCTGTTCGCCGACGAGCAGCAGCGCGAGGTCAACCCCGACCTCACCCGCCTCGCTCGGATGGAGAACAGCCGGGTCGGCCGCCCCCAGGACCGCTACCGCCGCGGCCGCAACGGGCGCGACGGCGGCCGCGACCGTGACAGGGAGGACGGCGGCCGCACCCGCAGCCGGGTGTGGACGCCCAGCCGGGTCGAGGTCATCGAGCGGCTCGACGCCGAGGGCCTGCTGCCCGCGATCACCTTCATCTTCTCCCGCGCCGGCTGCGAGGGAGCCGTCCAGCAGTGCCTGTACGCCGGGCTGCGGCTCAACGACGACGACGAGCGGGCCCTGGTCCGGCAGATCGTCGAGGAGCGCACCGCGTCCATCCCCGACGAGGACCTGCACGTCCTGGGGTACTTCGAGTGGCTGGACGCGCTGGAGCGGGGCATCGCCGCGCACCACGCGGGCATGCTGCCGACCTTCAAGGAGGTCGTGGAGGAGCTGTTCGTCCGCGGCCTGGTCAAGGCGGTCTTCGCCACCGAGACCCTCGCCCTGGGCATCAACATGCCGGCCCGCTCCGTGGTCCTGGAGAAGCTCGTCAAGTGGAACGGCGAGACCCACGCCGACATCACCCCCGGCGAGTACACCCAGCTCACCGGGCGCGCGGGCCGCCGCGGCATCGACGTCGAGGGCCACGCGGTGGTGCTGTGGCAGCGGCAGCTCGACCCCGGGCAGCTGGCCGGCCTGGCCGGGACCCGCACGTACCCGCTGCGCTCCTCCTTCAAGCCCTCGTACAACATGGCGGTCAACCTGGTCTCCCAGTTCGGGCGGCACCGCTCGCGCGAGCTGCTGGAGACCTCCTTCGCGCAGTTCCAGGCGGACAAGTCGGTCGTCGGCATCTCCCGTCAGGTGCAGCGCAACGAGGAGGGGCTGACCGGCTACCGCAAGTCCATGACCTGCCACCTGGGCGACTTCGACGAGTACGCCCTGCTGCGGCGGCAGTTGAAGGACCGGGAGACCGAACTGGCACGGCAGGGCAGCTCCCAGCGGCGGGCCGCCTCGGCCGCCGCCCTGGAGAAGCTCAAGCCGGGCGACGTCATCCACGTCCCGTCGGGCAAGTTCGCGGGCCTCGCCCTGGTGCTGGACCCGGGCCTGCCCGCCGGGCGCAGCAACGGCAACCGCTACGACCACCACGACGGGCCGCGGCCCCTGGTGCTCACCGCGGAGCGCCAGGTCAAGCGGCTCGCGCAGATCGACTTCCCCGTCCCCGTCGAGCCGGTGGAGCGGATGCGCATCCCCCGCTCGTTCAATCCGCGCAGCCCGCAGTCCCGCCGCGACCTGGCCTCCGCGCTGCGGACCAAGGCCGGCCACCACGTGCCGGAGCGCCGTCGCAAGCAGCGCTCGGACGCGGCCGACGACGGCGAGATCCTGCGTCTGCGCGCCGCCATCCGCGCCCACCCCTGCCACGGCTGCGACGAGCGCGAGGACCACGCCCGCTGGGCCGAGCGCTACTACCGCCTGCGCCGCGACACCAAGCAGCTCGAGCGGCGCATCGAGGGCCGGACGAACACCATCGCCCGCACCTTCGACCGGGTGACGGCCGTGCTCACCGAACTCGGCTACCTCAAGGGCGACCAGGTCACCGAGGACGGCCGCCGGCTGGCCCGCCTCTACGGCGAACTGGACCTGCTGGCCAGCGAGTGCCTGCGCGAGGGCGTCTGGGAGGAGCTCAAGCCGGCCGAGCTGGCCGCCTGCGCCTCTGCCCTGGTCTTCGAGGCGCGCGCCGGGGACGACGCGCTGCCGCCGAGGCTGCCGACCGGGGAGGCCAAGCACGCGCTGGGCGAGATGATCCGCATCTGGGGGCGGCTGGACGCGCTGGAGGAGGCGCACCGCATCCACCAGACCGAGGGCGTGGGGCAGCGGGAGCCCGACCTGGGCTTCGCCTGGCCCGCATACCGCTGGGCGTCCGGCCACGGCCTGGACGCGGTGCTCAGGGAGGCCGAGATGCCGGCTGGCGACTTCGTCCGCTGGACGAAGCAGCTGATCGACGTGCTCGGCCAGATCGCCGAGGCGGCCCCGGACGGCAGCCGGGTGCGCGGCAACGCGCGCAAGGCCGTCGACACCCTGCGCCGCGGAGTCGTCTCCTACTCCTCGGTGGGCTGATCCCACCCGTTCGACCAACACGGCCGCGGGCCGCCGTCCGCCCCGGGAAGGGGCCGGGCGGCGGCCCGCGGCCGTGCCGGGGGAACACGGCAGGCGGCGGACGGAGGAGCCGGGAACGGGCCGTCAGGGGGCGGCGGCCCTCGCGGCCTCCTCCTCGGCCTCGGCCCGCCGGTTCCACTCCGCCTTGGAGGACTGCCAGCCGTCCTCGTCCGCGCCGCGGCGCCAGTAGCCGGAGACCGACATCCGCTCCCGCTCCAGGCCGCGCTCGACGCTCAGGAAGCGGCGCAGCTCCTTCACGAAGCCGGCCTCGCCGTGCACGAACGCCTGCGGCCGCCCGGGGAGGAACTCCAGGGCGCGCACCGCCTCCACCAGGGCGTCGCCGACCGGACGGGGCCCGCGGTGGATCCAGACCACCTCGGCGCCCGGCGGCGCGGCGATCCGCTGCTCCTCCTGCGGCCCGGCGACCTCCACGAACGCCCGTGCCACGGCGCCGGGCCCCATCGCCTCCAGCGCGGCGGCGATCGCGGGCAGGGCGCTCTCGTCCCCTGCGAGCAGGTGCCAGTCGGCCTGCGGGTCGGGGGCGTAGCCACCGCCGGGGCCGAGGAAGAACACCTCCTCGCCGGGGAGGGCGCGGGCCGCCCACGGCGCGGCCAGGCCCTCGTCGCCGTGGTGCACGAAGTCCACGGTCAGCTCCAGCGCCCGCGGGTCCCAGGCGCGCACCGTGTAGGTGCGGGTGCGCGGCCACTGGTCGCGCGGCATCGCGGCGCGCACCTCGGCCATGTCCAGCGGCTCCGGGTAGCGCACGCCGGGCACGGGGAACAGCAGCTTGACGTAGTGGTCGGTGTACCGGCACGCGTCGAACCCGGCCAGGCTCCCGCCGCCGAGGACCATGCGGACCGTGCGGGGGGTGACGCGTTCGGTGCGCAGCACCGTCGCGCGGTTGAGCTCGGCCTTCTTGCGTACCGGACGTTCCGCCACGGGCTCTCTCCAGACCTGGTGGGCAGCTCGAAAACTTAGGCAAGCCTAACCGAACGTCCGGAGGGGTGGCGGCCGGTCGCCGGGAACGGCCGCCACCGGGTCAGCAGACGCCGTCGCCCGGCTTGGGGTTGGCCAGGCCGAACAGCGGGCGCAGCCGCAGGCCGGCCCAGGTGCCGAGCAGGGCCACCGCCCCCCAGATCCAGCCGTGCAGGCTGCCGGAGGCGATCCCGGCCAGGTAGGCGCCGATGTTGCAGCCGCCGGCCATCCGCGCGCCGATCCCCATCAGGACGCCGCCGACCACCGCGGCCGCCGCCGTGCGCCCGGGGACGGAGCGGCGCAGGGCCCAGGTGCCGCCGAGGGAGGCGGCCACCGCGGCGCCGACCATGATGCCGATGTTCGTCAGGCTGGTCTTGTCGGCGAGCACCGGACCGGCCAACTGGGCGGCGCTGTCCGGCCGCTGCCAGTACGACCAGCTCTCCGGGTGGCCGCCCAGGGCGCCCACCAGCTCCGAGCCCCACAGCGCGAAGGCGCTCGTGACGCCCCAGGCGCCGCCGGAGACCAGCAGGACGCCCGCGCCGAGCACCGCCAGGGCGACGGCCCCCGCGGCCAGGGGCCAGGAACCGCGCAGGACCCGGGCGGCTCCCCGGACGGAGGGCACCGGACCGGTCGGCGGGGGGTTGCGGCGGGCCTGGACGACGCGGCTGACCACCACGACCAGCCCCAGGGCGAGGAGGGTGACCGCCCACGAGCCCGCCCAGCCGATCCGGTCGGCCAGGACGACCGGCTCCAGGGCGGGCAGGCCGCTCCACAGGTCGAACTGCCAGGCCGCCAGGGTCGACCCGGCGACGAAACCGCCCAGCGTCAGGACGACCGCGCCGTGCCCGGAGCCGACGTTGAACAGCGTTCCGGAGGCGCAGGCCCCGCCCAGCTGCATGCCGACCGCGAACACGAAGGCGCCGACGACCAGGCCGACGCCCAGCGGGCCCGCCGAGGGGGCCGGGGCCGAGCCGAACAGACCGGTGCCGGTGCCTATGACCAGGGCGAAGAGGGTGGCGGTGGTGCCGAGCAGCAGCGCGTGGGCCCGCAGGCCGGTGCCGTTGCCGACGGCCACCAGCTGCCGCCAGGCGGAGGTGAAGCCGAACCGGGAGTGGAAGAGGGCCACGCCCAGGCCCAGGCCGAGCAGCAGCAGGACGGCCGGCTTCGTGCCGTGCGCGGACCACACGTACGCGGTGAGGCCCGCGGCGAGCAGGCCCGACACGGCCAGCGGACCGCGCCGCACGGGCGGGGCGGGAGGCGCCGCCGGGCGGGGCGCGGACGTGGGGGAGGGGGACAGCAGGGCGGCGGGCGCGCGCGGCGGCGCCCCCGCAGGGGGTGCGGTGGTCACGGAAGAACTCCGGCAGGTGTCGGGGCGGGAACGGCTGGACGCCGGGGGAAGAGGGCAGGGCGCCGGGGACGGCACCGGGTGCTCGTGTCGCGGACCGGCGACGCGTCGGGGCGACGGGCCGGTGACGGGTCAGCGGCGACAGAGGCCGTCGTCGACGCACCAGGCGGAGTTCGCCATCAGGGCCAGGCACAGCAGGCGGGCGGGTGCGGACATGCGGACGACAGTAAACGGAAATGCGTGGGCGATGCACCTTTGGTCCGCGATGCGGACGGCGTGGTGAGACGGCGCGTGCCGCCGGGCCGCCGCACCGCCCTCCGCGGCGGCCCGGCGAGGCGGCGCGGCGGCGGGGCGGCGGGGTTCTCGGACGGCGCGGCGGCGGGGCGGTGCGGTGGCGCGGCGGCCTTGAGATGCGGCGGTGCGACGGCGCGGCGGTCCCGGGATACGGCGGTCCGGCGGTCCCGGGGCGCGGCGGGGCGGGGTCAGGGACGGTCGCGCAGAGCGGTGAGCAGGCGCTCCAGGGAGCCGCCCAGGCCCCAGCGCCCGGCCAGCGCCTCCAGTGCCTCCGGATCGCGGGGCTCGCGGGGCAGCGTCGCGTCGAGAGCGGGTACGGGGACGTCCAGGGCGACCCGTACGACCTTCGGGGCGGCCGCCAGGTACTCCCGCGCGGCCTCGAACTTCGCCCGTTGGGCCTTCGTCATCCCCGAGGCCGGGTCCTCGGCGGCTGCCAGGATGCCGGTCAGGTCGCCGTGGGCGGCCAGCAGCTTGGCCGCGGTCTTCTCGCCCACGCCCGCGACTCCGGGCAGCCCGTCGCTGGGGTCGCCGCGAAGCAGCGCCAGGTCCGCGTAGCCGGGGCCGTCCACGCCGTACTTCTCCCGCAGGAGCGCCTCGTCGGTGCGCTGCAGGCTGCCCATGCCCTTGAGCGGGTACAGGACCGTGACCCCGCGTGCGTCGTCGACGAGCTGGAACAGGTCGCGGTCGCCGGTGACGATGTCGACCGGGCCCGGCGCCCGGGCCGCCAGGGTGCCGATGACGTCGTCGGCCTCGTAGCCGGGGACGCCTGCGCGGGCGATGCCGACCGCGTCCAGGACCGCCTCGATCACCGGCACCTGGGGGGTCAGGGTGTCGGGCACCTCCTCCTCGCCCGTCGAGCCCTCCTCGCCCGTCGAGCCCTCCGCGACCCGGTGCTGCTTGTAGGAGGGGATCAGATCCACCCTCCACTGCGGGCGCCAGTCGGCGTCCAGGCAGGCGACCAGCTCGTCCGGTCGGTGCTCGGTGACGAGCCGGGCGACGAAGTCCAGCAGCCCGCGCACCGCGTTGACCGGAGTCCCGTCCGGAGCCTTCACGGACTCGGGCACGCCGTAGTAGGCGCGGAAGTACAGGCTTGCGGTGTCGAGGAGCATCAGACGTCGGGTCACAGCAGGCATGATGCCGCATCCCCGCGTGCTTCCGGGTCCGCGCCGGACGGGCCGTCACGGCCGTGCCCCCGCGCGTCGTCCGACGTGCCGGGTGTGTTCGCGCCTCTGCACGGCGGGAAACGCGGCCCTCTTGTCATGTTCGCCACATCGCGGCCATGATGAGGGCCGTCACGTTGCGCACACGCCCGTTCACTCACGGGCGATGTTCCGCGCCGGGCGGCGCAACTCCCACGAAATCCTTCCCCGCAGGCGGGCAGGCCCCGCCGCATCAGACCGAGGAGATCCGTGGCACCCTTTCGAAGATCCCCACGCCGGATCGCTCCGGCTTCCCTGGCGGCCCTGACAGCCCTGGTGCTGCTGCCCTGGGGCGCCGGAGCCGCGGCGGCCGCCGAGCCTTCGGCGCAGGAGCTGCTGAGCGCCAAGGCCGAGCGGAAACTGCTCGAGCAGCTGGACGAGAAGGACAGGACGACCTTCTGGGTCGTCATGAAGAAGGAAGCAGACCTCTCCGCCGCCGAGAGCGCCGAGAGCAAGACGGCCAAGGCCGAGGCCGTGCTCAGGGCCAAGAAGAAGGTCGCGCAGGACACCCAGTCAGGCGTCCTCGGGGCGGCCGGGGCGGCCGGGGCGGACGCCGTCCCGTACTGGATCGACAACTCCGTCAAGGTCGTCGGCGACATCGGACTCGCCACGAAGATCGCTGCATTGCCCGAGGTCGAGGCGATCGAGGCCGACCAGGCGGTCAAGCTCGACCGGCCCGCCGACGGCAGCAGCGAGCCGACCGTCGACGGCGTCGAGTGGGGCGTCGACCGGATCAACGCCCCGCAGGTGTGGAGCACGTACGGCGTCCGCGGAGAGGGCGTGGTCGTCGCCAACATCGACAGCGGTGTCCAGTACGACCACCCGGCGCTCGTCAAGCAGTACCGGGGCCGCAACGCCGACGGCTCCTTCTCCCACGACTACAACTGGTTCGACCCGGCCGGCGTCTGCACGGGCGACAACCCGTGCGACAACAACGGCCACGGCACCCACACCATGGGCACCATGGTCGGCGACGACGGCAACGGCAACCGGATCGGTGTCGCGCCCGGCGCCACCTGGATCGCCGCCAAGGGCTGCGAGAGCAGCAGCTGCTCCCGCGCGTCCCTCCTCGCCTCCGGGCAGTGGACGGTCGCGCCGACCGACGCGAACGGCGCCAACCCCCGGCCCGACCTGGCCCCCGACATCGTGAACAACTCGTGGGGGTCGAGCGTCCAGGACCCCTGGTACCAGGACGTGGTGACGTCCTGGCGGGCGGCGGGCATCTTCCCCTCCTTCTCCAACGGCAACAGCGGCCCCGGCTGCAACACGGCGGGCTCCCCGGGCTCCTACGTCAGCAGCTATGCGAGCGGCGCGTTCGACAGCGGCAACGCCATAGCGAGCTTCTCCTCGCGCGGAACGGGCGAGAACGGCACCGTCAAGCCGAACCTGGCCGCCCCCGGCGTCAACGTCCGCTCCGCCTACACGGGCGGCGGGTACAGCTCGCTGAGCGGCACGTCGATGGCCTCCCCGCACACCGCCGGCGCCGTCGCCCTGGTCTGGTCCGCGTCGGCCTCCCTGCACGGCGACGTGCCGGCCACCGAGGCGCTCCTCGACGACACGGCGATCGACGTGTCCGCCCTGACCTGCGGCGGTACCGCGGACGACAACAACGTCTTCGGCGAGGGCCGGCTCGACGCCCACGCCGCGGTGAGCGGCGCCCCGCGCGGCGCGACCGGTTCCCTGACCGGCACCGTCACCGTCGCCGGCGACGCCGTCCCGGGCGCCCAGGTCGTCGCCGACGGGCCGATCGACCGCACCGTCGTCACCGACGCCGAGGGCGGCTACAGGTTCCCCGCCCTGTCGGTGGGCGACTACGACCTGACGGTCAAGAAGTTCGGCCACGCCGACGCGACCGGCACGGCCACCGTCGAGGACGGCCGGAACACGGTTCGGGACTTCTCCCTCGTCGCCGCCCCGTCCGCCAAGGTGTCCGGCACCGTCACCTCCTCGGCGGGCCCCGCTGGCGGCGCCGAGCTGTCCTTCGCCGGCACGCCGGTGACCGCCACCGCGGACGCCCGGGGGCGCTACGAGGCGACCCTGCCGCACGGCTCGTACACGCTGAACGCCACGCACGAATCGCGCTGTGTCACACCGGGGAGCGCGGAGGTGTCGGTGTCCGGCGACACGGTCGCCGACGTGCGCCTGCCCGCCCGCCTCGACACCTTCGGCACGGCGTGCGCCACCGGAACCGGGTCCTGGGTGGCGGGCACCGACAGGCTGAACCTGAGCGGTGACTCCGGCAACGTCAAGGTCGACCTGCCGTTCCCGGTCCCGTTCTACGGCAAGACCTACCGGTCGGCCTGGGTCAGCACCAACGGATACCTGAACTTCCTCACGGCCAACTCCAGCAACTCCAACAGCGCGCTGCCCGGTACGGCGGCCCCGAACGCGGCCCTCTACCCGTTCTGGGACGACCTGCTGGTCCGTGCCGACGCCGGCGGCGTCTACACCGCGGTCAGGGGCGAGTACCCGGACCGGACGCTCGTCGTCGAGTGGCGGGACGTCGTGAGCTGGTACGACCAGGGCGCCCCGTTCTCCTTCTCCGCCGAGATCGGCGAGGACGGCTCCGTCACCTACCGGTACAAGGACATCGCCGACACCTCCGGCGGCTACTCCACCGGCAGGAGCGCCACCGTCGGCGTCGAGAACGCCACCGGTACGGACGCCCTCCAGTACTCCTTCAACTCCGAGGCGATCTCCGACGGCCTCGGCGTCGCCTTCCGCACGACGAAGTCCGGCGTCGTGCTCGGCACGGTCACGGACGGCAACGACGACGGACCGGTGCCCGGCGTCGAGGTGGCCGCGGGCCCGGCGAGCACCATGACGGACTCCGACGGCAGGTACGCGCTGCAACTGGACGCCGGCACGCACACGCTGGCGTTCTCGGCCACGGGGTACGCCGGCGAGGAGAAGGCCGTCGTCGTGGAGGCGGGCCGCGCCGCCGACGCGAGCGCCTCCCTGGCCACCGGCCGGGTCGCGCTCGACCAGGAGCAGGTCACGGCCGTCGCCCCCGCCGACCAGACGCGGGAACGGTCGGCGACCCTGACCAACACCGGCTCCGCGACCCTGTACACCATCACCGAAGCCGTCGACGGCACGGCGCGGGACGTGCCGTGGCTCACGGTCTCGCCCGTCCGGGGCGACCTGGCGAAGGGCGCCTCGCAGACGGTGAGGCTCGGCTTCGACACCACGGGCCGCAAGCCCGGCGACGTGCTCTCGGCGGACCTGCTGGTGCGTTCCGACAGCGGGCGCAGCCCGGAGCTCAAGGTCCCGGTGAAGCTGGTCGTCCCCGGCTACCAGCAGTCGCTCGACAGCGGCACCGGCTCCTCGTCGACGGACGCCCGCGGCGACAGCTGGCAGCCGGACCGGGCGTACGAAGCCGGGTCCTTCGGGTACCTCGGCACCACGAAGACGACGTCCACCAAGCAGGAGATCGGCGGGACCCAGGACCCCCGGCGGTTCACGACGGCCCGCGAGGGCATGCACGAGTACCGCTTCGACAACGTTCCGAACGGCGTCTACACCGTGGAGCTGGACTTCGCGGAGCTGTCGTCGACGAAGCCGACCGCGCGGGTCTTCGACGTGATCGCGGAGGGCAAGGAGGTCGAGTCGAGCCTGGACGTCGCACTGGAGGCCGGTACGTACACGGCTCTGCAGCGCACCTTTACGGTGACGGTCACCGACGGGGTGCTGAACGTCCGCTTCGTCGCGAACTCGGGCAAGACACTGGTGAACGCCGTCCGCGTCACCGAACGCCCCGACCTCTCGTGAGCCGTACCCGGCACTGACCGGCGGACGGCAGCGCCGGGCCCCCGGCGAGGACCGTCGTGCCGACGGACCGGACCGGCCCCAAGGCCTCCGGCCGAGGCCCCTTCCCCGAACGAGTGAGCCCCCGGCACACAGGGCCGGGGGCTCACGCCCGACCGACGCCGTTCCGGCCCCGGACCCCGCACACGCCGTGCGGCGGTCCGACCAGCCGGACGGGGCCGTGCGGCGAGCCGCTAGTTTCCCCCCATGGCACATCGAGTCCGACGCGTCGTCTCCCTCGTCCCCTCGCTCACCGAGGCGGTGGCCGCCACCGCCCCCGGGCTGCTGGTGGGCGTCACCGACTGGTGCAGCCACCCCGCCGGCCTGGACGCCGTGCGCGTCGGCGGCACCAAGAACCCCGACGTGGCGCGCATCACCGCCCTGGCCCCGGACCTGGTGCTGGCCAACGAGGAGGAGAACCGGGCCCCGGACCTGGACGCGCTGCGCGCGGCCGGGGTCCCGGTCCTGCTCACGGTGGTGCGCGACCTGCCCTCCGCCTTCGCCGAACTGCACCGGGCGCTCACCGACGGCTGCGGCCTGCCCCGTCCCCGCTGGCTCGACGAGGCCGAGGCCGCCTGGCGGGACCTGCCCGTGCCCGCCCACCGCAGGAGCGCGGTGGTGCCGGTGTGGCGCAGGCCGTGGATGGTGCTGGGACGGGACACCTTCGCCGGCGACCTGCTGGCCCGGCTCGGCGTCGACAACCTGTACGCCGGCCACGCCGAGCGCTACCCGAAGGTCCCCCTGGCCGAACTCACCGCGGCCGGACCGGACCTGGTGGTCCTGCCCGACGAGCCCTACCGGTTCACCGCCGACGACGGCCCCGAGGCGTTCCCCGGCGTCCCCGCGGCCCTGGTGAGCGGGCGTCACCTCACCTGGTACGGGCCCTCGCTGGCCGAGGCGCCGAAGGTCCTGCGCTCCGCCCTGGACGCGGCGGCGCCCTCCGCCGCGTGACGCGGCGCCGCCGCGGGCCGCATCGGCGCCACGGGGCGCGTCGGCCGCGGTCGACGGCGCCCGCCCGGTTCCTCCGGCCGGGGACGGCCTTAGAGTGTGCCGCGTGAGCATGACGACACCCCCGGGCTGGTACCCGGAGCCGTCCCAGGCGGGCCAGGCCGTCACCGTGGAACGCTGGTGGGACGGGACCACGTGGACCCAGTACACCCGGCCGGCGCAGAGGCAGCAGCCCGTCCCCGCCCAGGACCACTACCCGCCGGGCCCGGCGGGCCCGACGCACGCACCGGCGGGCGGCCGCCGCAGGGGAGCGGTGGCCGTGGCGGTCGTCGCGGCGGTGGCGGTCGTTGCCTCGGCGGTCGTCGGGGGGTTCTTCCTCCTCTCCGGCGGGGACGGGGAGCCGCAGGCCGGCCCCTCCGCCCCGCCGAGCGCCTCCGCCCCGGAAGACGGCGGCACCGCGGCGGGGTTCGCCACGGACACCGTCAACGGCATAGCCCTGCCGGTCCCCGAGGACTGGCAGGAGCGAGACTCGGAGGCGGGCACCGCGTACATGGTCAGCGGCAGCTACAAGTGCGCCTCTTCCGAGTCGGGGACCTGCGTCAGCGCCGGCGTCTACACGCTGCCGGCCCCGCCGAAGGGCTCGGACGCCAGGGCCGCGGCCGAGGCGGACATCGCGGCCAACGCCCGGGACTCCTACGGCGACCTGGAGTCCCACCGGCAGGTCGAGGCGCGCGCGGTCGAGGTGGCGGGGGAGGACGGCTACCTGGTCCGCTGGAAGGTGGAGCCGGCCGACGGCCCGGACGGGTACGTCCAGAGCCTGGTCTTCCCCTCCCCGGACACCGGGAAGCTGATCGGGGTGCGGTTCGGCTTCGACGACACCGCGGAGGCCCCGGACCTGTCGGTGATGGACGAGATCGTCCGCGGCATACGGACGGCGGACACCGCGGCGGACACCGACCAGGGCGCCGTCTGATGACGAACGGCCCCCGGCCCGGAGGCCGCGCGCCCCGGGCCCGGAGGCCGCGCATCCCGGCCCCGGACGCCGCGCGCCCCGGGGCCGATCCGTTCGTTTATCACTCACACGAGTGGTAGGGGACGGGCTTTTCCCGACCTCCGGCGCGGCTCCGGCTAGCGTCGGCGCCCAGTTGCCCGCCACGGGACGGCAGTTGCCCGTGACGGGACCATGCGGCGGGACGCAGCGGAGGCGGTGACGGCGATGCCGGGAAGGTGCCGGGACGACGCCCGGGCGCTGACGGAGGCACGGGACCGGGTGCTGGCGGGCGAACCGCCGAGGGCGCCGGTGCGCGACACCGTCCTGGCCTCCTGGCTGCGGTGCCGCGAGGGCGGCCTGCGGCCGGAGGGCTGCGAGCCGCCCCACCACCCGGACCTCGACCCGGACGGCGGACTGGCCCGTGCGGCGGCCCCCGTCCTCGACCGGCTCGCCGACCTGGTCGCCGGTGTGCCGGTCAGCATCGTCCTGGCGGACGAGGGGGCGCGGATCCTGGAGCGCCGCGCGGGCGGGCCCGGCCTCGACCGCCACCTGGACGAGGTGCGGCTCGTCCCCGGTGCCGGCTTCGACGAGGGGGCGGCCGGCACCAACGGCATCGGCACCGCCCTCGCCACCGGACGGCCCGCGCTGGTGCGCGCCGGCGAGCACTACGCAGACCGCCTCCGGTCCTTCGTGTGCACCGGCGCCCCCGTCCGCGACCCGCTCACCGGGCGCATCGCGGGCGTCGTCGACCTCACCCGGCACGAGCCGGACACCGCGGAGACCGCGGACTCCATGGCCGAACTGGTGCGGCGGGCCTCGGCGGCGGTCGAACAGGAAATGCTGGAGCGGTGCACCGACCGGGAGCGCTCCCTGCTGCACGCGTGGACTTTGGCCGCGGGCCGCCCCGGCGGCACGAGCGCGTTCATCGGACCGGACGACCTCGACGACCCCGGGGAGCTTCCGCTGCCCGAGGACTGGACGGCGGCCCGCCGCGACCGGCACGCCCGGCAGATCCTCCTGGAGACCTCGGCCGGGCTCATCGCCCGCGGGGAGCGGGCCGCCGTGGAGGTGCGGCTCCCCGGGGCCGGTCCCACGGTCCTGATCTCCCACCCGGTGGAGTACCGCGACGGGACGCGCGGGACCGTCGTGGAGGCCAGACCGGCCGCCGACCACCGCCACCGGGTACTGCGGGCCGTGCCCGCCGCTCCTGCGCCGGGCCGTGCACCCGTGCGCCCGGGTGGGGCACGACCGGTACGGGAAAAGGGGCCGGTGGAACGGGGGACGTCGGAAAGGGACTCGGTGGACACAGACCCGTACGGTGGGACGTCGCGGCCGGTGATGGTCGGCGAGCGCGGCGTGGGCAGGTTCGCGGTCGCGGCCCGGCAGCGGCTGGCCCTGTTGTGGGAGGCGGGCGGCCGGATCGGCGCCGCCCTCGACCCGGCGCTCAACGCCGCCGAGCTGGCGGACCTGGTGGTGCCGCGCTTCGCCGACGGCGTCACCGTCGACCTCCGCGAGAGCTTACTGCGCGGCGGCGCGCCGCCCGGCGCGGCCGACAGGGCCGACACCGCGCTGCGCCGCGCCGCGGCCCGCAGGCGCTCGGGGAGGGACGCCTCCCGTCCCGCGCCGGGCGAGGGCAAGCCGGTCGAGCACGGCCCCGCCACCCCGCAGGCCCGCAGCATCGAGCAGCGCGGGCCGGTCCTCGCCCCCGGCCCGCGCGCACCCGGCGCACCCGGCGCACACCGCACCCGGGGCACGCTTCTGTGCGTCCCACTGCTCTCCCGGAACGCCGTCCTCGGCGTGGTCACCTTCCACCGGGACGCGGGCCGCGAGCCCTTCGAGGAGGACGACCTGCGTCTGGCCGAGGCACTGGCGGCCAGGACGGCCCTCTGCGCCGACAACGCCCACCGCCGTCTGCACGAGCGCGACGCGGCCCTGGCCCTGCAGCGCAGCCTGCTGCCCCGCACCCTCCCGCAGCAGGGCGCCCTGGACGTCGCCCACCGCTACGCGGCCGCCCCGGAGGGCACGGGCCGCGGCTGGTACGACGTCATCCCGCTTTCCGGCGCCCGGGTGGCGCTGGTCGTCGGCGACGTGGTGGGCGGCGGACTGCACGCGGCCGCGACGGTCGCCCGTCTGCGCACGGCCGTGCAGAACTTCGCCGCCCTGGACCTGCCGGCCGACGAACTCCTGGGACGCCTGGACGACCTGGTGGTCCGGCTCGACGCCGAGGCCGGCCACGGCCGGACGCCCCCGCAGGACCGCCGGGAGACCGGGGCGGCAGGGGAGACCGGGGTTCTCGGGACGGCCGGGGTTGTCGGGGAGGCCGGGGAGACCGGAGCGGCCAGGGTGGCGGGGGCCACCTGCCTGTACGCGGTCCACGACGCGGTCGCCCGCCGTTGCACGATGGCCCGCGCAGGCGGCCTGCGGCCCGCGCTCGTCCACCCCGACGGAACCGTCGAGTTCCCCTCGCTCCCGCCGGGGGAACCGCTCGGCCACGGCGGCAGGGAGCCGTTCGAGTCGGTGGAACTGGAGGTCCCCGACGGCGCACGGCTGGTGCTGTTCACCGACGGCCTCTGCGGCGGGCGCTCCGCCGGGGACCGGGCCGGGGACCGCGGCGCGGAGCGGGGCGCGGAGCGGCTCCGCGAGGTCCTGGCCGTCGCGGGCCGCTCCCCGGAGGAGACGTGCGACGCCGTGGTCCGCGCCCTGCTGCCGGCCGTGCCGCAGGAGGACGCGGTCCTGCTGGTCGCCGCCCCACGGCCCCTCGACGGACGCCGGGTCGCCCGCTGGGACGTCCCCGCCGACCCGGCCCGGGTCGCCGCCGCCCGGGCCGCGGTCACCCGGCGCCTGACCGAGTGGGGCCTGGGCGAGGTGGTGTTCGCCACCGAACTGATCGTCAGCGAACTGCTCACCAACGCCATCCGCTACGGCGGCGGCCCCATCCAGTTGCGCCTCATCCGCGACCGCGCCCTGACCTGCGAGGTCTTCGACGGCAGCAGCACCTCACCGCGGCTGCGCCGGGCCAAGAGCACCGACGAGGGCGGGCGCGGGCTGTTCCTGGTGGCCCAGCTCGCCGACCGCTGGGGCACCCGGCACACGGCCGACGGCAAGGTGATCTGGACGGAGCAGTCCCTGGACGGGGACGCCCCCGGCCTGTGACGGCGTCGGCGCCGCCCGCGGACAGAGGAACGTTTTTCCGGTGCTTCCGGTGCTTCCGGTGCTTCCGCTGCCGCGGGCCGGCTCCACCCGGTCCGCGCTGGTGAACGTCACTTCGGCGGTCTTCGCCACGGGCACGCCCTGCGCGGACAGCAGCACCGTCCGGGCGCGCCGCCAGGCCACCACCGGCCCCGTGCCCCTGCGGACGATCCGCAGCGGGCCCCGCCCCTCGTCGTCGTCGATCTCACGGGCTCGTACTCGCTCTGTCACCGGGGCGGCCCGCCCGGGCCGCACCACCGCGTGGTGGCTGCCGCACTACCGGCGTGTCGCGTGCATCTCCTGGAACAACTCGAACTCGCCGTCGGGGGCGGCGCTGAAACCCTGCCAGAGGAAAGAGGTCGGCGTGACGTCGGTGAACGTCCACCGCGAGCGCCTGCCCTCGGGGTCGGTTCCCTCCTGGATCATCCCACCGGCACCGTCGGACCGACCGACCTGGGAGAAGTACGAGGGAAGCTTCGGCGAGATCCACGTAATCCGCCACAGCCCGGTCGTGACGTCGTACATGCGGACAGTGGTGCCGGGGTACCGATCGTGGAACTCCGGACAGAAGAGCACATCCTGCACCACCCGCCCGCCCAGGGCCCAGCCGAAACGCCACTCGCCCGCTGCGCTGCGCCACTGACCGTCACCGAACCGGTACCGGTTGCTGATGTCCCACGTTCCGACCAGCCGGCCGTAGAGCATCATCGCCTCGGCGTGGTCCGGGTCCGGGCCGTCCGCCGAGAGCAGCTCCAGCATCGAGTCACGGGACGGCACAGTCATCAGGGCCTCAAATCTCCTGCGGAGGAACGCGGTCGACCGGCCCGAGGATAGCCCTCCCCCTGACGGGGCGAACGTTGCCTGCCGCGGCGCTAGAGGAACGTCTTCCCCTCGCCCCGGTACGTCGGCACCGACGCCACCACCCGGTCCCCCTCCACCAGGTGGAGCGTCTCGAAGCGCTCGCACAGCTCGCCCGCCTTCGCGTGCCGGAACCACACCCGGTCGCCCACGCGCAGGTCGGCGGCGGCCGCCCCCAGCAGGGGCGTCTGCACCTCGCCGGCGCCCTCGCGCGGGTCGTAGGACAGCCCCCGGGGGAGCCAGGGCACGGGCAGCCGGTCCCGCCCGGCCGGCCCCGACGCCGGATAGCCGCCGCCCAGCACCGTCACCGCCCCCGCCCCGGGCCGCCGCACCACCGGCTGCGCGAACAGGGCCGCCGGCCGTCCCCGGAACGAGGTGTAGCCGTCGAACAGGCGCGGCACGTACAGGCCCGAACCCGCCGCGACCTCGGTCACCGCGTCCTCCGCGACCGTGTGCTGCACGCTGCCGGTGCCCCCGCCGTTGACGAACTCCAGGTCCGCCACCTCCCGCACCGCCCGCACCACCTCCGCCCGGCGCACCGCCAGCTCGCGCCGCGCCAGGGCCTGCATCCTCCGCACCGCGCGCGAGTACAGCGGCCGCCCCGGCACCGCGTCGCCCACCCCGGCCACGTGCCCCTCGTACGCCATCAGCCCCACCAGCCGGAAACCCGGCCGGCGCACGACCTCGCGGGCCAGGCCGCGCAACTGCTCCGGGGTGCGCAGCGGGGAGCGGCGCGAACCGATGCGCACCCGGCCGCCGAGCAGGTGCAGGGAGGTGTCCATCTCCAGGCAGACCCGCACCTGTTCGTTACCGCTGCGGGCGGCGTCGACCAGGTCCAGCTGCGAGGGGTCGTCGACCATGACGGTGACCGCGGCCGCCGCCTCCGGATCGGCCGTCAGCTCCCCGAAGCCGGCGCGGTCGGCCGACGGGTACGCCAGCAGCACGTCGCCGAACCCCGACCGGGCCAGCCACAGCGACTCGGCGAGGGTGAAGCCCATGACGCCCGCGAACCCCTCGATGCCCAGGACGCGTTCCAGCAGGGCCCGGCAGCGCACCGACTTGCTCGCCACCCGTACCGGTTTGCCCTGCGCCCGGCGCACCAGGTCCCGGGCGTTGGCCTCGAACGCGTCCAGGTCCACCACGGCCAGCGGCGCTTCCAGGTGCGCGGTGGCCCGGTCGTAACGGGCCCGGACGGCAAAGGGATCAGACATGGCGGCAGCTTGCCAGAGGCCCGCGCCCCGGGGTAGGGCGGGGAGCCGCGCGGGACGTCCCGCACCCCGCCGACAACCAATAGAGTGACGCGCACACACCGCACGGCACAGCACACGACAAGGGGGCGTCGGTGGGTACCGGAGTCGACAGCGGGGGAGCCGGCGCGCCTCCGCCTCCGCAGCATCCCGGCCCCATGCCGCCCGAGGCCTCCCGGGCCGGGGAAGGGGCCGTCCCGCCGCCCGGACGCATTCCGCCCCGGCCGACCGTCCGCCCCGCGGCGGGGCTGCCCGGCACACCGGGCGCACCCCCCGCGCCCGCCTCCCGCGTCGACGCGCCGGCGGCCCCGGCCGGCGTTCCGGGGGCCCGCGCCGGCGCACCGGGGCCTCTCACCGCCGATCCCGGGCGGGCCGCCCCCACCGGCCCGCCGCCACCGCCGCCCCCCGGCGGCCCGCCCGCCGCAACGGCGTTCGCGGCCGCCGCGCCGCCGGCTGCCGGGCCGCCTGTTGCAACGGCGTTCGCGGCCGCCGGGCAGCCGGTCGGCGTGCCGCCTGCCGTAGCGCCGCCCGCCGCCGGGGCAGCGGCCGGGCGGCCGGGGGCCGGGCGCGTGGCCGCAGCCGTGTGCCTCGTCCTCGGCCTGGGCCTGCTCGGGGGCTCGGTCCTCGGCAGCCGGCTCGCCGGGGCCCCGGTCACCACCGTGTCCGCGACCGGGCCCCGCACCTACGAACTCGCCCGCACCCTCTGGGCAGAGACCCCCGTGGACGAGATCTTCCCCCGCACCCTCAACGGCCCCGACGCCGGACCGGGCGGGGCGGACCGCCGCTGGACGCGCATCGGAGTGGACCCGCGGACGCGCTGCTCCGACGCCGCCTTCGACCCCCTGCTCGCCCGCGCCCTCGCCCCGGTCGGCTGCGTCCGGCTCCTGCGAGCCACCTACACCGACGCGACCGCCACCAGCGTCACCACCGTCGGCGTGCTCGTCGTCGAGGGCGACCGGGCGGCCGTGCGCGCCCTGCGCAAGCGCTGGACCGACGAACGGCTGGGCGAGCGGGCCGACATGCTCCCCCGTCCGTATGCACCGGCAGAGACGCCGGCCGCCGGGTTCGGCGACCGGCAGCGGGCGAGCTGGACGGTGAGGGTGCACACCGGCCTGCCGTTCGTCACCTACGCGGTCAGCGGTTTCGCCGACGGCAGGTCCGTCGAGCGGCCGCAGCCCGCGGCCGAGGCGGTGGTGCCCGGGGACACGGCCGCCCCCGCTCAGGCGGGCATGGGGCACGAGGCCGGAGGCCTCGCCGAACTGGTCGACAACCGTCTGCGCGAGGCCGCGGACGCACAGGCCCGCCGCGCCGCGGGGGAGGAGCAGCGTTGACCCGCCGCCGTTCGCCGTCATCGCCGTCACTGCCGTCGCCGTCGCCGCTGCGCCTGCGCGGCGCGGGTGCGGTGGCCGCCGCCGTCGCGCTGGCGCTCACGGCGCCCGCCGTCCCGGCGCACGCCGACGTCGTCCGCGACCACGAATGGGCGCTGGACACCCTGAACGCCCGCCGGGCGTGGGGGACTGCCGAGGGGCGGGGGATCACCGTCGCGGTCCTCGACACCGGGGTCGACCCCACCCACCCCGACCTGGCCGGCAGCGTCCTGACGGGCAGGGACCTGGTCGGGTTCGGTGCCGGGCGGGGCGACTCGACGTGGGCCCGGCACGGCACCGCGATGGCCGGGATCATCGCCGGGCACGGCCACGGCCGCGGACGCGGGGAGGGCGTGCTCGGCGTCGCACCGAAGGCCCGGATCCTGCCGGTGCGCGTCATACTCGAGGAGCGCGACCCGCAGCGGAAGAAGGCCCGCAGGACCCGGGGCGGCGCCCTGGCCGAGGGCATCCGCTGGGCCGTGGACCACGGGGCCGACGTCATCAACCTCTCGCTGGGCGACGACAGCAGGTCAGCCCGCCCGGACAAGGCCGAGGACGAGGCCGTCCAGTACGCGCTCCGCAAGGGCGTGGCGGTCGTGGCCTCCGCGGGCAACGGGGGCAAGGACGGGGACCGGATCTCCTACCCGGCCGCCTACCCGGGGGTGATCGCCGTCACCGCGGTCGACCGGGACGGGCGGCGCGCGCCGTTCTCGACCCGGCGCTGGTACGCCTCCGTCGCCGCCCCCGGCGTCGACGTGGTGATCGCCGATCCCGACCGCCGCTACTACGAGGGCTGGGGCACCAGCGCGGCCGCGGCCTTCGTCTCCGGCGTCGTCGCCCTGATCCGCTCGGCCCACCCGGACCTGAGCCCGGCCCAGGTCAAGGAGGTGCTGGAGCGGACGGCCCGGAACCGGCCGGCGGGCGGCCGCAGCGACGCGCTCGGCACCGGGGTGGTGGACGCGGCCGCCGCGCTCGAGGCGGCGGGGGAGCTGGAGCCGTCCCCGGCGGTGCCGTCCGCGGTCCCGCACGGGCGCCGCTACTTCGGCAGCGGGCCGGCCGCGGACCGGGCGGCGCAGACGGAGGAGGGCGGCGGTACCGGCGGGCCGGCCGCGGCGGGAGCCGCCACCGGTGCCGTGCTGCTCGCCGCGGGCGGTGTCCTGCTGCTGCGCGACCGCCGCGCGGCCGCCTCCCGCGCCGCCGCGCGCGACCCCCGGGCCCCCGCCCCGGGACCCCGGTGACCGTGCCGTCCGCAGCCGCTGCCCTCCGCCGTCCTCCGGCGGCCACCGGACGGCGGCGGCCCTTCCCGCAGGGCCCCGGGGACGGGCGGAGGCGGCCCGGGGCCCGGTGGGAGGGCGCCCGGCCGGTGCCCTATACCCTCGGAACGTGGAGCTCAAGAACATCCCGGACCCCGGTTTCCCCGACGACGACGGGTCCGCGGACCCGAGGCTCGCCGCCGCCCTGGCGGCCTACGCGAAGGACCGGTCGGCCGAGCGCGAGGTGCTTGCCGCGCTGCCCGGCGCCAGGCTCCTGATCCCTGTGGTCGCCGTCCTGGGAGAGGTGGAGATCGGCGAGGACGGCCTGCGCCGCGAGAAGACCAGCGACATGGCCGTGCCCACGCTCGAGGCGCCCGGCGGCCGCCGCGCCCTGCCCGCCTTCACCTCCACCGACAGCCTGGCCCGCTGGCAGGCCGACGCCCGGCCGGTGGCGGTCCCGTTCCACCAGGCGCTGCAGGCCCTCGCCCACGAGAAGGCCGACACCCTGCTGATCGACATGGCCGGCCCGGTCACCTACCAGCTCACCGGGTCCGCCCTGCGGGCGGCGGCCGAGGGGCGCGGGCAGACCGAGGCGGCGGCGGACCCGGCCGTGGCGGAGGCGGTCCGCGCGGCGTGCGCCGCCGAGCCCGCGGTGCTGAGGGCCCACCTGATGCCGAGCACCCGGTCGGACCTGACGCTCGGGCTGGTCCTCGCCGAGGACGCGGACGTCCGGCAGGTGGGCGGCCGGCTGGCCGCCGCCCTGTCGGGGGACGAGACGCTGCGCGGCCGGCTGGTGCGCGGCCTGGAGCTCGCCGTCCTGCCGCCCGACGCCCGGGTCCCGGGCGAGCCCGTCCACACCCGCCGCTCAGTCTGACCCGACGGCCCGCGCCCGCCGGCCCGTCCGGGCCCGTCGATCGGGCGGGCGCGGGCGGGCCGCTTCGGTGCCGCTTTTGTGCCCGCGGGCGGACCCGTCAGCCGATGACCGGGCCGGTGTACTTCTCGCCGGGGCCCTGCCCCGGCTCGTCGGGGACGACCGACGCCTCGCGGAAGGCCAGCTGCAGCGACTTCAGGCCGTCGCGCAGCGGGGCCGCGTGGTAGGAGCCGATCTCGGTGGCTCCGGCGGTGACCAGGCCGGCCAGCGCGGTGATGAGCTTGCGGGCCTCGTCGAGGTCCTTGTGGGTGTCGCCCTCCTCGGCGAGGCCGAGGTTGACCGCGGCCGCGCTCATCAGGTGCACGGCGACGGTGGTGATCACCTCGACCGCGGGGACGTCCGCGATGTCACGGGCCATCGCGTCGAAGTCCGGCGCGTCCGTCGCCGCGGCGGCCGCGGCCTCGTCGGTGGCGGCGGAAGCGGGGTCCTGCGGGGGAGTGGCGTCGCTCATGGCTCTCTTCTTGGTGTCTCGGTGGGGGCGGGACTGCCCCGCCCCAGCCTAGGGCGCCCGCGGGGCTCCCTCCCCGCGGCCCGGCGGGGGCGGGCGCCGCGCGCACGACCTGCGCGTACGCACGGTGCGGCACGCGGCCGCGCCCGTACGCCGTGTTCTGCGCGTGCCGCCCGTTGCGGTATGCTTGGTGATTGACCGGCCGGCCACTCACGTGCCCGGCCCGCAAGTGGAGGCTCCGATCTCCCACCTGACCGACCGCACAGGTCGGCGGGTTCCGGTCGACGGCCCCCGTCGCAAGGCGGAGCGGCTGTTCTTGCGCCCCGTGGGAACAACACGGTGGTGCTCCCGGTTGTGAGGAGCCCCGCCTGTGTCCCGTACGGGGCGTTTTCGCGTCCGGGGTACGGCGGTCACCAGACAGAGACGTTACGCGGCTGTCCGCCAGGCGGCCGTGGGTGCAACCGAGGAGGCCCCATCAGCGCCGAGCCCCGCATCAACGACCGGATTCGAGTTCCCGAGGTGCGACTTGTCGGCCCCAGCGGCGAGCAGGTGGGCATCGTTCCCCTTGCGAAGGCCCTGGAGCTCGCCCAGGAGTACGACCTCGACCTGGTCGAGGTCGCGGCGAACGCCAGGCCGCCGGTCTGCAAGCTCATGGACTACGGCAAGTTCAAGTACGAGTCGGCCATGAAGGCCCGTGAGGCGCGCAAGAACCAGGCGCACACGGTCATCAAGGAGATGAAGCTCCGGCCGAAGATCGACCCGCACGACTACGACACCAAGAAGGGTCACGTCGTCCGGTTCCTCAAGCAGGGCGACAAGGTCAAGATCACGATCATGTTCCGTGGTCGTGAGCAGTCCCGCCCCGAGCTTGGCTACCGGCTGCTGCAGCGCCTGGCGGAGGACGTGCAGGACCTGGGCTTCGTCGAGTCCAACCCCAAGCAGGACGGCCGGAACATGATCATGGTTCTCGGCCCCCACAAGAAGAAGACCGAGGCCATGGCCGAGGCCCGTGAGGCGGCTGCCGCCCGCAAGGCGGAGCGCCAGGGTCTGACCGACCGGGGCGAGGCGCCTGCCGAGCAGGGCGAAGCGCCTGCCGAGCAGCAGGCCGATTCCGAGTCCCAGGCTCCGGCCCAGTAGTGTCCGGGGGCCCGTCCCCCGAACGCGCATCCCTACCAGAGAGATGGCGCTCCCGCCCGTCGCACGCGAGACGGACGGGAGCGGCACCGACGAGGAGAGTACGGCGACATGCCGAAGAACAAGACGCACAGCGGTGCCAGCAAGCGATTCCGCCTGACCGGCTCCGGCAAGGTGGTGCGCCAGCGCGCCGGCCGCCGTCACCTGCTCGAGCACAAGTCCTCGACGCTGACCCGCCGCCTGGCCGGAACCGTCGAGATGGCCCCGGCCGACGCCAAGAAGATCAAGAAGCTTCTCGGCAAGTGACCGTCCGCCCCCGGTGAACCGGGGGCAGGACCACGGACCGGGACACAGTCGACACCGGGCCGCGTGAACACCCCCGCGGTCCTTTCCAAGGAGTACACAAGTGGCACGCGTCAAGCGGGCAGTCAACGCCCACAAGAAGCGCCGGGCGATCCTCGAGCAGGCCAGCGGTTACCGCGGCCAGCGCTCCCGCCTGTACCGCAAGGCGAAGGAGCAGGTCACCCACTCCCTCGTCTACAACTACAACGACCGGAAGAAGCGCAAGGGCGACTTCCGCCAGCTGTGGATCCAGCGGATCAACGCCGCCGCGCGTGCGAACGGCATGACCTACAACCGCCTGATCCAGGGCCTGAAGGCCGCCAACATCGAGATCGACCGCAAGATCCTCGCGGACCTCGCGGTCAACGACGCCGGTGCCTTCGCCGCGCTGGTCGAGGTGGCCCAGAAGGCGCTGCCGAGCGACGTGAACGCCCCGAAGGCCGCTGCCTGAGTCAGGCGTCCCCGCCGGCCGGCCGCCGTGCCGGCACCCTTTCCCGGACCCGCAGGTGCACCCGTCGCCTGCGGGTCCGGCGCGCTGCCACCCGGCGCCCGGCCCGTCACCCGGCGCCCGGCCCCACCCCACACCCCGGCCCCACACAGCGGCCCCCCTGCGGAAGCGAGCGAGCGACACCCATGGCGAGCCCCGAGCTGACCTCCCTGCGATCGGCCCGCGTCACCGCCGCCCGGAGGCTGGCCAGGCGCGGTTTCCGGGGCAAGGAGCGGCGTTTCCTCGCCGAGGGCCCGCAGGCGGTGCGCGAGGCCGTCGCGCACGGCGGCACCGGCGCCGGCCGCACCCTGGTCGAGCTGTTCACCACCGTCGAGGCCGCCGAGCGGCACGCGGACCTGCTGGCCGAGGCGCGCGCCGCCGGGGTTCCCGTGCACACGGCCACCGAGGAGATCGTCGCGGACATCTCCGACACCGTCACGCCCCAGGGCCTGGTCGGCGTCTGCCGCTTCGTCGACTCCCCCTTCGAGGAGGTCCTGCGCGCCCGGCCCCGCCTGGTCGCCGTCCTCGCCAACGTCCGCGACCCCGGGAACGCCGGGACGGTGCTGCGCTGCGCCGACGCGGCGGGGGCCGACGCCGTCGTCCTCACCGACGCCTCGGTCGACCTGTACAACCCCAAGGCGGTGCGGGCGTCCGTCGGGAGCCTGTTCCACCTGCCCGTCGCCGTGGGCGTCCCCGTGGCCGACGCCGTCGCCGGGCTGCGCGGGGCCGGGGTGCGGGTGCTGGCCGCCGACGGCGCGGGCGAGCGGGACCTGGACGCCGAGGAGGACGAGGGCACCCTCGGGCTTCCCACCGCCTGGGTGTTCGGCAACGAGGCGTGGGGGCTGCCGGAGGAGACCCGCGCCCTGTGCGACGAGGTCGTGCGCGTGCCCATCCACGGCCGGGCGGAGAGCCTGAACCTGGCGACGGCCGCCGCGGTGTGCCTGTACGCGTCCGCCCGTGCGCAGCGCGCACCCGGAGGGTGCCGCAGCGTCACCTCCGGATAGTAGGGTTGCCTGCCCGAAGGTCCGAAGGGGGAACTGGGGAATGGGCTCTCCGCGCGACGCGGACACCTGCACGGACGGCGCCGCCGGCCGCCCTTCGGGGACGGGCGCGGCAGGACTGGTCCCCGACGACCTGCCGGACGGCCTCGTCGTCGCCGACGAGCGCGGCCTCGTCGTCTGCTTCAACGCCGCCGCCGCGCGCATCACCGCCCGCAGGCCCGGGGACGCCCTGGGCCGACCGCTCGCCGAGGCGCTGCCGCTGGAGGACCTCGACGGCCGCCGCTGGTGGGCCTGCACCGACCCCTACGGGGGGCTGCGCACCCGCACCGGCCAGCCCGAGCGCAACCTGCTGCTGCCCGGCGGGCGCGAGGTGCTGGTCTCCGCCCGCTACGTGCGCGCCCACCGCCTGGGGCCGGTCGACAGGGTCGTGGTGTCCCTGCGCGGCACCGAGGCCCGGCGCCGCACCGAGCGCAGCCACGCCGAGCTGATCGCCACCGTCGCCCACGAGCTGCGCTCCCCGCTCACCTCCGTCAAGGGCTTCACCGCCACCCTGCTCGCCAAGTGGGAGCGGTTCACCGACGACCAGAAGCGGCTGATGCTGGAGACCGTCGACGCCGACGCCGACCGGGTCACCCGGCTCATCGCCGAACTGCTGGACATCTCCCGCATCGACGCGGGCCGCCTGGAGGTGCGCCGCCAGCCGGTCGACATGCCCGCGGCGGTGCGGCGGCACGTCGGGGCGCACGTGGCCGCGGGGCTGGCGGCCGACCGGTTCGAGGTCGCCGTGGCACCCGGGCTGCCGGCCCTGTGGGCGGATCCCGACAAGGTCGACCAGATCCTGGGCAACCTGCTGGAAAACGCGGTGCGCCACGGCGAGGGAACCGTCACCATCGAGGTGGAACCGGCCTGCGGAGCGGAAGGGACGGCGGTCACCGTGAGCGACGAGGGCCCCGGCATCCCCGAGGACTCGATGCCGCGCGTCTTCACCCGCTTCTGGCGGGGCAGCAAGCGCGGCGGGACGGGCCTGGGCCTGTACATCGTCAAGGGCATCGTCGAGGCCCACGGGGGCACCATCGACATCGGCCGCGCCCCCGGGGGCGGCGCGCGGTTCCGGTTCACCCTGCCCGCGGCGGTGCCGGCCCACATGGCCTGACCGTCACCGCGGGCTTTCGGGGAGAGAACGACCAGTAGACTCGTCACTTGGCGTCGGCCGGCGTCGGCGCGGGCCGAGCACAGCCAATCGGAAGCACGGGAAGAGATGTCGGCACCCAACAAGTCGTACGACCCTGTCGAGGTCGAGGCACTGAAACCGGAAGAAGTCGCCCGGATGCGCGACGAGGCGCTCGCCGCCGTCGCGGCGGCCGCCGACCTCGAGGCGCTGCGCGAGGTGAAGACCGCGCACACCGGGGACCGCTCCCCGCTGGCCCTGGCCAACCGCGAGATCGGCGCACTGCCCCCGCACGCCAAGGCGGACGCGGGCAAGCGCGTGGGCCAGGCCCGCGGCGCGGTCAACCAGGCGCTCAAGGCCCGCCAGGAGGAGCTGGAGGCGGAGCGGGACGCCCGCGTGCTGGTCGAGGAGGCGGTGGACGTCACCCTGCCCTACGACCGCACCCCGGCCGGCGCCCGGCACCCGCTGACCACCCTGGCCGAGCGGATCGCCGACGTCTTCGTGGCCATGGGCTACGAGGTCGCCGAGGGGCCCGAGGTCGAGGCCGAGTGGTTCAACTTCGACGCACTGAACTTCCTGCCGGACCACCCGGCCCGCACCATGCAGGACACCTTCTTCGTGGCCGGCCCCGGCGGCGAGGCGGAGTCCGGCGTCGTGCTGCGCACCCACACCTCCCCGGTGCAGGCCCGCTCGATGATCGACCGCGAGCCCCCGGTGTACATCGTCTGCCCCGGCCGGGTCTTCCGCACCGACGAGCTGGACGCCACCCACACCCCCGTCTTCCACCAGATCGAGCTCCTCGCCATCGACGAGGGCCTGACCATGGCGGACCTGAAGGGCACCCTGGACCACATGGTGCAGGCGCTCTTCGGCGAGGGCCTGCGCACCCGCCTGCGCCCGTCGTACTTCCCGTTCACCGAGCCGTCGGCCGAGATGGACATGGAGTGCTTCGTCTGCCACGGCGAGTCCGTGGGCGACCCCGACCGCCCCTGCCGCACCTGCTCCTCCGAGGGCTGGATCGAGCTCGGCGGCTGCGGCATGGTCAACCCGCGGGTGCTGACCGCCTGCGGCATCGACCCGGAGAAGTACAGCGGGTTCGCCTTCGGCTTCGGCATCGAGCGGATGCTGATGTTCCGCCACAACGTCGAGGACATGCGAGACATGGTGGAGGGCGACGTGCGCTTCGCCCTCCCGTTCGGGATGGAGATCTGATGCGGGTCCCGCTTTCCTGGCTGCGGGAGTACGTCGACCTGCCCGCCGGTGAGACCGGCCGTGAGGTGCAGGCGAAGCTCGTGGCCGCAGGCCTGGAGGTCGAGACGGTCGAGCAGGTCGGCGCCGGCCTCAAGGGCCCCCTGGTCGTCGGGCAGGTGCTCACGATCGAGGAGCTGACCGGCTTCAAGAAGCCCATCCGCTTCTGCACCGTCGACGTCGGCGGCGCCAACGGCACCGGCGAGCCGCAGGAGATCGTCTGCGGCGCCCGGAACTTCGCGGTCGGCGACAAGGTCGTCGTCGTGCTGCCCGGCGGCGTGCTGCCCGGCGGCTTCGAGATCTCCGCCCGCAAGACCTACGGCCGCAACAGCCACGGCATGATCTGCTCCGCCCGCGAACTGGGCATGGGCGACGACCACGACGGCATCATCGTGCTCCCCCCGGAGTACGAGCCGGGCACCGACGCGATCGAGCTGCTCGAGCTGGTCGACGAGGTCCTCGACATCGCGGTCACCCCCGACCGCGGCTACTGCCTGTCGATGCGCGGCATCGCCCGGGAGGCCGCGACCGTCTACGGCCTCCCGCTGCGCGACCCGGCGCTGCTGGACGTGCCCCGCCCCAACGCCCACGGCTACCCGGTGCAGGTCTCGGACCCGGTCGGCTGCTCCCGCTTCACCGCCCGCACGGTGACCGGCATCGACCCCGAGGCGGCCTCCCCGATCTGGCTCCAGCGGCGCCTGCAGAAGGCCGGCATGCGCCCGGTCTCGCTCGCCGTCGACGTCACCAACTACGTGATGCTCGAGATCGGCCAGCCGCTGCACGCCTACGACCGCTCCCGCGTCAGCGGCACCATCGGCGTCCGCCGGGCGGCCGCGGGGGAGAGGCTCACCACCCTCGACGGCGTCGAGCGCGTCCTCGACCCCGAGGACCTGGTGATCACCGACGGGACCGGCCCGATCGGCCTGGCCGGCGTCATGGGCGGCGCGAACACCGAGATCGCCGACCAGGGGGAAGAGGGCGGCGGCACCCGCGAGGTCGTGATCGAGGCCGCGCACTTCGACGCCGTCTCGATCGCCCGCACCGCCCGCCGGCACAAGCTGTCCTCCGAGGCGTCCCGGCGCTTCGAGCGCGGCGTCGACCCCGAGGCCGCCTCCGCCGCGGCCCAGCGCACCGTCGACCTGCTGGTGCTGCTGGCCGGCGGGTCCGCCGAGGCCGGCGTCACCGAGGTGGCCGCCGAGTCCGCGCCGCGCACCGTCACCATGGCCGCCGACCACCCCGACAGGGTGGCGGGCACCGTGTACGGGCGGGAGAAGGTCGTGCGCCGCCTCCAGGAGGTCGGCTGCGACGTGCGCGGCACCGACGAGCTGGTCGTCACCGTGCCGAGCTGGCGCCCCGACCTGACCGACCCCAACGACCTCGCCGAGGAGGTCGTCCGGCTCGAGGGCTACGAGAAGCTGCCCTCCACCATGCCGAAGCTGCCCTCGGGGCGCGGTCTCACCGAGCCCCAGCGGCTGCTGCGCCGCGTCGGCCGCGCCCTGGCCGGCGCCGGCTACGTGGAGGCGCTGAACTACCCGTTCCTCGGGCAGCAGGCCTTCGACGCCCTGGGCCTGGAGGCGGACGACGCCCGCCGCCGCACGGTGCGCCTGGCCAACCCGCTCTCCGACGAGGAGCCGGAGCTGCGCACCACGCTGCTCCCCGGCCTGCTGGCCACCCTGCGCCGCAACGACGGCCGGGGCAGCCACGACCTGGCCCTGTTCGAGACCGGCCTGGTCTTCCGGCCGAGCGGCGACGAGCAGGCCCCGCCGAGGCTGCGGGTCGACCGCCGTCCGACCGCCGAGGAGCTCGCCTCCCTCGACGCCGCGCTGCCCGCCCAGCCCCGGCACGTCGCCGTCGTGCTGGCCGGCGCCCGCGAGCCCTCCGGCTGGTGGGGCCCGGCGCGCCCGGCGGGCTGGGCCGACGCGGTCGAGGCCGCACGCACCGTGGCCCGCGAGGCCGGGGTGGAGCTGATCGTGCGCCAGGACCGGCACGCGCCCTGGCACCCCGGCCGCTGCGCCGCCCTGTTCGTCCGCTCCGGCGGCGAGGAGCTGCTCGTCGGCCACGCCGGCGAGCTGCACCCGCGGGTCGTCAAGGCACTGCACCTGCCCGAGCGGACCGCCGCGGCCGAGCTGGACCTGGACCGGGTCCGCGGCGCGTCCGAGGGGCCGGTGCAGGCCCGCCGGGTGTCCGCCTTCCCGGTGGCCACCCAGGACGTCGCGCTCGTCGTCGACGCCTCCGTGCCCGCCGCCGACGTCGAGGCGGCGCTGCGCGAGGGCGCGGGCGACCTGCTGGAGGCGGTGCGCCTGTTCGACGTCTTCACCGGCGAGCAGGTGGGCGAGGGCAAGAAGTCCCTGGCCTACGCGCTGCGCTTCCGCGCCCCCGACCGGACGCTGACGGTGGAGGAGGCCTCGGCCTCCCGCGACGCCGCCGTCGCGGTCGCCGCCGAGCGCACCGGAGCGGTGCTGCGGGGCGCCTGAGCCCGTGGACGCCGGCGCCGGGCGAACATTCGCCCGGCGCCGGCGTCCATCCGTCTGGTTTTCACCCATGGGGGTGAAGGATGCTTCTATCATGCCGATCTCCGGTCCTGTTACGACCACAATCGACCGGGACACAGCTCGAGAGAGAGCCGACGGCATGACCATCGACCGGCCCGGGACCACCACCATCCGGACCGCTGTGCGCCTGGCGCACTTCGGCCTCGACGTCCTTCCCCTGGTCTGGGTCCTCGGGGTCTGCGCCGCGGAACTGGCGCTCCCCAGGGGCGCCCACCTCGCACAGCTCCTCGCCGCCGCTCCCGCGGTCGCCTGCGTGAGCACCGCCCGCCGCAGGTGCGTGCTGCGGGCGACGGTCTGCGCCGTCGCCGGACTCGGCCTGCTGATCCTCCTCGGCACGGTCACACCGGGTGCCCCGGTGGGCATCCTGCTGTCGATCCTGGCCGTCTCGGTGATCAGCTACTTCAGCCGCAACCGCAGCGACCGCCTCCAGAACGAGCTGGACCGCACCCGGGAGATCGCCGAGGCCGCCCAGCAGGCCCTGCTGCGCCCGCTGCCCGCCGCGGTCGGCACGGTCGGCGTGGCCGGCGAGTACCTGTCGGCCACCCACGGGGCCAAGGTCGGCGGAGACCTCTACGAGGTCCTCGGCACGCCGTACGGGCTGCGGGCCGTGCTCGGCGACGTCCGCGGCCACGGCCTGCCCGCCCTCGGCACGGTGGCGGCACTGCTCGGCAGCTTCCGGGAGGCCGCCCACGACGAGCCCGGCCTGGACGGGGTGCTGCGCCGCATGGAGCGCGCCTTCCACCGCCACCTGCAGACAGCCGGCTCCGGAGACCCCGACGGCCTGGGCGACGAGGAGTTCGTCACGCTGCTCCTCGTGGAGCTCCAGGAGGACGGCGCCGTACGCACGGTCAACTGCGGGCATCCGTGGCCGCTGCGGACCGCGCCCGGCCCGGACGGCACCGTGCAGGTGCGGGAACTCGAGCCCCCACGGCTCTCGATGCCGCTGGGCATGGCCGAACCCGTAACGGAGCAGGTGCCGGTCGACCAGGACCGTCTCGCCCCCGGCGAGGCGCTGCTGATGTTCACCGACGGCGCGGAGGACGCCAGAAGCCCGGAAGGGGAACCCTTCCCCCTCGCCGCCTCCGTCGCCTCGATCGTGCGGGCCCGGCAGCCGGAGCCGCAGGAACTGGTCGCCCGCATCCGCGACGGGCTGATGAAGCACGCGGGCGGCCGTCTGCCGGACGACGTCGCCCTGCTGGTCCTGCGGCGCTCCGGGACCGCGCTGCCGCCCGCCCCGCCGGAGGCGCCGTCCCTGCTCGCCGAGCGGCCGTAGGCCGGGCGGCGCCGGATCCGCTCGCGGGCAGGGCCAAGGTCACCCGGCGACTGATGTGGCCCGTCGCCGACGGCGTTCCGGAACGCATTGCTTCCCGGCCGCGATGTCTGTTGCGACGGCTGGGCGGATGTCGTTGTCAACCCGGTCACTGGCGTACAGGATCTCGTAGTTCTCGAACGGCGTCACCTTGGCGACCCGCCGGAAGGACTCCGGCTCCAGCTTTGGCGCACCCCGGTCATCAGAGGTACCGATCAGGTCCACGTTGCCGGTGAACAGCTCGCACGGGATCCCGCCGGCCCGCATGGTTTGGTTCCCAAGCAATGCTCAGCCATAGGCCGTCTAAACGGAGTTGGGCGAGTGTCGGCCGCACGTCGGCGTACAGGTCGTCAGCCACTGAGCAGACACCCCGTACGGGGCAAGGGGATACCATGACCTTCTGAGTAGACCCCGGATGGATTCCCAGCCGTCTGCGGTCCGAAACGGGAAGGCTCTTTCCGGCCCAGGCGGCTGCCAGGGGAGCGCGGTCACTGACCAACCGCGTTCAGAGCCAGGGGGGATACACACATGAAGTACGACCTTGCGCCGCCCAAAGCAGTGGGCATGGTGGCGTCGCTGAGTTCGCTCGGCTACTCGCTGCCCGATGCCGTCGCGGACCTGGTGGACAACAGCGTCTCCGCAGGTGCCAGCACCATCGATGTGGAGTTCACCTGGGAGGGCCCTGAATCATGGGCTGCCATCATCGACGACGGTCGAGGCATGTCCGAGGACGGGCTGGTCACTGCCATGACGGTGGCTGCACGCTGGTCGGCGAAGGACCGAACCAAGAGGGACCTGGGTCGCTACGGCGTGGGTCTCAAGTCCGCCTCGTTCTCCCAGTGCCGACTGCTGACGGTTTGCACCGCCGAGAAGGAGGGCCCCTGGACGACGCGTACCTGGGACTTGGATGTGGTCGAGGAGACCGGCGAGTGGCGACTGCTGCGTGAGCCACCTGCCGAGGCCGGCGCCGTGCTGGAACGGCTCACGCGCAACCGGAGGCACGGCACCGTCGTGCTCTGGCAGCGACTGAACGGATACCTTCAGGTGTCTGCCGGTGACAAAAAGACCCAGCAGGGCTTCTACGACGAGATCCCGAAGGTGAGCAACCACCTCGGGCTCGTCTTCGCACGCTTCCTCACCGGATCCGCGGCCCTGACGCTCCGGGTGGCCGGGGAATCCGTGCAGCCGTGGGACCCGTTTCTGTCGTCCCACCCATCGGTCCGGCGCCTGCCGGACGAGAAGCTCCCGCTCGACGGTCACTGGGTGAAGGTCAGGCCCTACGTTCTGCCCGGCCTGCAGCGACTCACCCAAGATGAGGCTGAAGGCTCCGGTGGCCCCAAGGGATGGCTCCGGCAGCAGGGCTTCTACGTGTATCGGCGGGACCGGCTCATCCTGGCAGGCAGCTGGCTCGGAATCCGTGGTCTGCGGCGCGAGGAGAAATACAACCTCGCTCGTATCGCGATCGACATCCCTGCGGAAACGGACAGCCAGTGGCAGGTCGACGTGCGGAAGGCGGCGGTCGTGCCGCCCGTCCCGCTGCGCCGGCATCTGGCACGCATCGCTCGGTCGGCGCGTACCGAGGCCGCCGCAACCGTGAAGCACAAAGGCCGCATCTCTGCGAGGCAGCGGTCCGGCGACCTGCAGTTCGCGTGGAAGGTCAGCCGCGACAACAACACGGTGAACTGTCGGATCAACCGCAACCATCCGCTGGTCCAAGCTGTCCTCCAAAGCGGTGGAAACGAACCGGCCGATGTCCGTGCTCTGCTGCGCCTGCTTGAGGAAACTGTTCCGGTGTCGGCGTTGCGGGTTCTGCACGAACCCGACACCGCAGACGACCCGGAGCCCTTCGGCGGCACGGTGAAGGCGACTCCGGAAGCCGTCGAGGTGGCCCAGCGGATGCTCGACATCTTCCTTTCCCAGGGACGGTCCCGGAGCGACGCTTTGCAGGTCATCCGAACCACCCAGCCCTTCGATCAACTCGAAGGTTTTTGGACCGCCTGACGCCTTGCCGGCGGCGGGGCGTAGCTTCCCCGCCTGCTGACCGGAAATCTGCCTACATGGAGGCATCTGTGGATTCGGTCGTTCGCGACGACATGGCCTACGCGCTGAAGGTTGCGGTCCAGCTGCTCCCGGAAGACCGGCAGGCCACCTCCGAGGAGGTGACCAAGGCGGTCACCGGCGGAGTGATGGTCGCGAACCTCAACGGCGTTATGGTCGACGCCGCGGAACTCCGCAAACTCGTCGAGGCGCGGACGAACGTCTTTCAGGAGAGCTCGGCCGCCCTGAGCGACGACACCGATCACGTCCCGTGGTTGCCGGACGCCAAGAACGACCGTCCTTGGCCTTTCTGGCTCCGCTACCAGCGGTATTTGAGCTGGGTCCGCAACATGCCACTGTCGGTAGTACGGAGCATCGACCGCACCACGGACGACGTTCTCGGAGCCTTGGAGGACCCCCGGCGCTCCGGAAAGTGGCGGCGTACTGGGCTGGTGATTGGACAGGTTCAGTCGGGCAAGACCGGACAGTTCATCGGCCTCGCGGCGAAGGCAGCCGACGCCGGCTACCGGCTCATCGTCGTCTTCGCCGGTATTCACAACGACCTTCGGTCGCAGACCCAGTTGCGGATGGACGAGGGCCTGCTCGGCTTCGACACCCAGTACCAGCTGAGGTCCGACCAGGAAGGCGCCAACCGTTACATCGGCGTGGGTGCTCTTTCCGGCGAGGAACGGTTGGCAGTGGCCTCCCTGACCAACAGCGCGGAGCAGGGCGATTTCGACCAGAAGACCGCCTCCAAGGCGAACCTTCCGATCGGCCACTTCCCCATCGTGCTCGTGGTCAAGAAGCACCCGAGGATCATCGACCACCTGCGCCGTTGGGTGACCGAGAACCACGGTGTGGAAGGCCTGAAGACCGGGCGGAAGATCGTCCGGGAGATTCCGCTCTTCGTCATCGATGACGAGGCGGACAACGCGTCCATCAACACCTCCGAGATCGACGACGACCCGACGAAGATCAACGCCTGTATGCGTGAGCTGTTGAGCAGCTTCGACCGCGCGGCGTACGTCGGCTACACGGCCACGCCGTACGCGAACATCTACATAGACCCCGACGCGAAGAACGATGCTGTCGGCGAGGACCTCTTCCCCGAGAGCTTCATCCGGACGCTGCCCTCACCCTCCAATTACCTCGGTCCGGAGAGACTGTTCGGGCTGACGGCCTACCGGGAGGAAGAGGACGACATCGAACCGCTGCCGCTAGTGCGGTACGCGCAGGACACTGCCTCGTGGATCCCTGCCAAGCACAAGTCCGACTACAGGCCGACGGGCAATCTGCCGGACAGCCTGGTCGACGCCATCCACTCCTTCGTCCTTGCCTGCGCCACGCGCCGGGCTCGTGGACAGGAGTACGAGCACAACTCGATGCTGGTCCACGTCACCCGGTTCACCAACGTGCAGCACCATGTGACCGAGCAGGTCGACGACTACGTGCGGATGATGCGGCACAGTCTGCAGGACCGCTACGGCACTTCCTCGGAGCAGGTCAGGAAGGAACTCCGGGAGTTCTGGGAAAAGGACTTCGAGACGACGACCTCCCACTTCCCCAAGGACGAGGCCCCCAGAGTCGCCTGGGAACAGGTGGATGCCGAGATCCTGCCGGCCCTCCACAAGATCCAGGTCAAGGCCATCAACGGTGTCGCCAAGGATGCGCTCGACTACTACACGACCCGGAAGACCGGCCTGTACGTCATCGCCGTTGGCGGCCAGAAGCTGTCCCGCGGCCTGACGCTCGAAGGGCTGTCGATCAGCTACTACCTGCGGTTCGCCAAGACCTACGACACCCTGCTGCAGATGGGCCGCTGGTTCGGCTATCGGCCGGGCTACGAGGACTTGTGCCGCCTTTACACGACCGCGGAGCTGGAGTCTGCCTATCAGGAGATCACCGAAGCCACCGACGAACTGCGGCGCGAGGTCGAGGAGATGTCCGTCCTCGGCCTCACCCCCCGGCAGTTTGGCCTGAAGGTACGCACGTCGTCCCTCGGCCTCACCATCACAGCGGCCAACAAAATGCGTCAGGGCACCCGGGTCCGCCTCAGCTACTCTGGAGAACTTGCTGAGACCACCACGTTCCCCCTGCTCGGCGGCGTTCCGGAGAAGAACTTCCGGACGCTGCAGAGTTTCGCCGAGAAGTTGCTTCAGTACTCGGAACCACAACCGGATCCGGCGAGCGGAAGCCTTGTCTGGTCCGGCATTCCGGCGGAGACGGTGGCGGCAGGGTTTTTCGACGCCTACAAGGCGGACCCCAATGTGCACCGTATCCGTCCCGACGCCCTCGCCGGCTATATCCGCCACCATGCCAAGTTCGGGGAGCTGGACCGGTGGACGGTGCGTGTGGTGTCCCGGCGCGAAACCTCCTCGTCGGTCGATGTCGCTGGTCACCGGATCGGGCCCGTTGTTCGCGCGGCCTCGAAGACCGTCCAGCAGTCCGTTGAGCGGCACGTTGTCAAGCGTGTGCTGAGCCCCAGGGACGAGGGTCTTGATCTGGACGAGGAGCAGTGGAAGACGGCTCTCGAACGCACCAAGAGGCTGGCCAGGAAGAAGAACGAGACGAAGCGCAACGGTGAGCTCCGGGATCCTGCGCTGCCCTCCAGTCTGCAGATCCGCATGCAGCGCCGTCTTGACCAGCCCCTCCTTCTGCTGTACGTCATCGAGCCTCCTGATAGCGCCAAGCTGCAGGTGCCGCTCGTCGGCTTCGCCGCGAGCTTTCCGAAGTCGAACATCGACAGTGCCAAGGAGTACGTGGTCAATCCCACATGGTTCAGTCAGACCGACTCCGATGACGCTGAGGAGGACGAGTGATCGACGAAGACCTCTGGCGGAAGCTGGAGATCCCTCAGCAGAGCCGGGGTCGCTCCACCCGCCGCCTGTACCCGGAGTCGCTCCACGACATCCACATCGGGGTGACACACCCCGGACGGCAGCGCATGCTGTTGGTCCGGGCCGGTGCCCGCGCGGCGGACCGGGTACGCCCTCTGCTTACCGAACTGCATGAGACGCGGGGGCTGAGTCTCTCCTGCAGTTCGCTCACCGACCGCGAGTTCGAACTGCAGATCTCGCTCACGGCCGGGGACCTCCGGGAGGTGTTCACGCCGCTCGCCGAGGACATCGCCCGCACCGCCAAGGACGCGACTCCGGAAACTGTCCTTGAGCAGGCGGTTCGCCGGTACACCCGCTGGCAGGAGCTGATGCGCAGCGTCGGTACCACAGGTCTGGGCAAGGAAGCGCGGCTGGGGCTCTACGGTGAGCTGCACTACCTACGCCACCACCTCATGAAGGTAATGCCTGCCGATGAGGCGGTGGACTCGTGGACCGGGGCCGAGGGCAGCAACCAGGACTTCCAGCTTCCGTCCGCCGTCGCCGTCGAGGTGAAGGCGACGGCGAAGAAGAACCCTTCCACGGTTCGGGTCACCAGCGAGCGCCAGTTGGACGGCCGCGGTGTCCGACGACTGGTCCTTGCCCGGCTGATTCTGGACGAACGCCGGGGCGGGCTGGGCACGAGCCTCAACTCCGTGGTGGCCGGCATCCGGGCTTCGCTGAACATTGCCGCGGTCGCGGCCAGGTTCGAGACCCGGCTGGCCTGGGCCGGCTACCTCCCCCATCAGCGGGACCTCTACGACGAACCGCGCTACACCGTGCGGCGTACCGACCTGTGGAATGTCGGGGACGGCTTCCCCCGCATCGTGGAGACGGACCTCCCCGAAGGAGTCGGCAACTGTTCCTACGAAATCAGTGTCAGCGCACTTGAAGAACACCGAACGACGACCGACGAGGTCATCCGAGCGATCAGAGGTACCGATGGCTGAGGCGTCCCTTGCCGACTACGCCCGCACACTCACCAACGAGATACAGACGCGTGCGGAGGCCGACGACGGCTCCATCCCCAAGACGTTCACCCGATACGTGCTCGAAATCCTGGAAGAGGGCGGGTTCGTCTCCAACACCACCGTTGCCTATCACGACGGACCGGGGGTGATGATCTTCGGTTACGGATACAGCGACGACGGCACGGTCCTCGACCTGTACACCACTGACTTCAGCCTGACGCCCACGGTCGACAAACTCACCAAGACGATCATGGATCGTCAGTACAGGCGGCTGCTCGCCTTCCTCCGCAAAGCCGATTCGATCCAGGACCACTTCGACCCGACGACAGAGATTCACCAGCTCTGCGAGGGGGTCGGGAAGGCACTCGTCGGTGCCACACGGATCCGGCTCTTCCTCCTCAGCAACTACGAGTCCAGTGCGCGCAGCATGCCGGGACCCCAGGAGTTCGACGGGCTGCCGGTGGAACACCACCTGTGGGACCTCGGACGGCTGTACCGCCACGAGACTTCCGGCACGGGCGGCGAACCGATCGTCGTCGAGTTCGACCCGCCGCTGCCCTGCCTCTCCGTGCAGAGCGATGGGTCGGACCTGTCAGTAGCTCTTGCCGTCGTCCCTGGTCGGCGGCTTGCCGAATTGTACGAGGAACACCGGACCCGGCTGCTCGAGCTCAACGTTCGGGCTTTCCTGCAAGCACGGGGCAAGGTCAACGGCGGCATCCGCAAGACACTGCGCGAGGAGCCCGGCCTCTTTCTCGCCTATAACAACGGCATCACCGCGACGGCACTGGAAGCGGAGTTCGAGGAGGATGCCAACGGCAACCGGACCGGCATCCGCCGGTTGATCGGCCTACAGATTGTCAACGGCGGGCAGACCACGGCCACCCTTCACCACGTCCTGACCCGGGACAAGAACGATCTTTCCGGTGTCAGTGTCCAGATGAAACTGACCCTGGTCCCCGCCGGCCAGCTCATGGAGATGGTGCCGCGCATCTCCGAGTACTCGAACACGCAGAACAAGGTGACGCTGGTCGACTTCTCCTCCAACGACAAGTTCCATGTCGACTTCGAGCGCATCAGCCGCACCTTGTGGGCGCCGTCCGTGGACGGCAGTGGGCCGGACACCCGCTGGTGGTACGAGCGCGCCCGTGGCTCCTACGCTGTGGAAGAGGCGAAGTACGAGACCCCGGCTGCCAAGAAGAAATTCAAGCTGGCCAACCCGACCGCGAAGCGGTTCACCAAGTCGGACCTCGCCAAGTACGTGAACCTGTGGAACAGCCTGCCGTACTGGGTGGCCAGGGGCGCGCAGAAGAACTTCGCGGAGTTCCAGATGCGGGTCAAGGAAACCCCGCCGATCGTCGACGCGGAGTACTGCCGCCGGGTCATCGCCATGGGCATCCTCTTCAAGGAGGTCGACAAGGTCGCCAAGGCCCACGGCGCGGGTAGTCAAAAGGCCGTCGTGACTGCCTACACCATGGCACGTCTGTGCGAAGCGACGGAACGGCGCATCGACCTGGACCGTATCTGGCGTGAGCAGACAGTGAGTGCGGCCGTCGTCCAAGCCGTCGACGACCTCTGCTCTCAGGTGAAGGACACCGTCATCCAGGAAGGAAGGCTCGCCACAGAGTGGGGCAAGAATCCACAGTGCTGGGAGGACGTCCGGGCCATCGACTGGCAGGTCCCGGACGAACTCGCTGCTGAACTCCTCGACCGACCCGTTGGCTTCGCGGTCGATACACAGGAAGAGGACGAGGAGCACTTGGCCCGGTTGCAGGAGATCCCGCCCGCCGAATGGCACGCCTTGGCCGACTGGGCGCGCGAAACGCGCCGAATGGAGCTGAAGGAACAGCAGGCGGCAACTGCTGCGGCCAACAAGCTGGAGACCGGTGCGGAGATCGCTCCCTACCAAGTCCGGCAGGCGCTGGCGGTGTACGAGAAGGCTGTCGAGCTGGGCTTCGGCCCGGAGGACCGGTAGCAAGCATGACATGAGCCTGATCCGGGCGGACCTCTGCCCGGATCAGGCTGCTATCGGTCGCCCTCCTTATTCCGCCACCAGCTCGTTGTCGTAGGTGGCGGAATACAGGTCCTCGCCCGAGGGCTTGCCCACGCAGTTCTTCCGCAGCGGACACAGTGAGCAGTGGGGATCCTTCGTCCGGCAGTATTCATTGCCGACCACCCGAAGCGCGGCCATCCGCAGGGAAGCGTTGGTTCCCGCGCCCACCAGGCGGATGAGGTTGATGCGCCCGTCGGTCAGTCTGTTGGTGCGATCGGCCTCGCTGCCGTTCACGCGGGCGCCCACGCGGAGGACGCCCTGGGTGACGAGCAGCAAATCCTGCTCGCCGAGCAGCAGGGTGTAGAGGGCCTCTTCGGCCGGCTTGAAGCCGAGGCGCTCCGGGATCTCGTTCTTTCGCTCTTCCCCCCACATGCTCCGCTCGTCCACCAGTGGCTGCAGACGACTCAGCCTTTCCTTGGCAGCCTGCGTCGGCGCCTGCTTGAGGAGCTGCTCGAACATCCTGCTCGAGATGCTCTTCTTGCCCCTGACCAGCTCCATCAGGTCCCCGAGTTCATGAGGCTTGACTCGGCTTGCCGAGAGCAGAGCCACGACCGCGGCCTGGGGGGAGTGCATCTCCGGGCCGGGGTACTGGTACCAGCCGGCTTCGCGCCGTGAGCTCTCCGCCCAGTCACTCAGTTCGTCACGGACCTGCCGCCAGTGCGGATTGACCCCTCCCGCCTGCTCGGGGGCAGGGGCAACCGCCTTGGCCGCAGCCTTTCCCAGGAGCGGCGGAACGGCATTACCGATCTGCCTGAAGGCATCACTGCGCGTCCCGGCGAAGCGGAACCGGTCGGGGAAGGTCTGGATACGCGCAGCCTCACGGACGGTGAGAGTGCGGTTGTCCTCGGGATGGATGTACCAGTAGCCGTCCTTGGCGATGTGCGCGGTGATGGACCGGCTTCGTTCGTCCCAGGCCAGCCGCTTGTACTTGTCCGTGAAATTGTCGGCGCGATACCGCTGCAGTTCTTTGGGGATCTGCGAATACAGAGTCTTCGAGGTCATACCTGAGAAGATTTCCAAGTCGTCCTCGCGGACCCGCCGGGTCATGTGGTCGTGGATGACCCCTTCGGGAGCCTCCTGCCTCATGAGTTCCAGAAAACTGTTCGGTTCCGCGGGCTGCTGGTAGGGCAGCTCTCGGTCGCCGATGCGCTCACGTGCCACGACCTGGAAACGCGGCAGATCTGAGATGGCCTGCCGCAGAGTGACACTCTCCTCGTTCTTCGCGTCCCACTCGAAGTGCTCGACATCGTTCCGGGCAAGCAGTATCAGCCGCTTCCGATGCTGGGGAACGCCATGGTGCCAGGCGTCGACCAGGCGTACCTGGGTCGCGTAGCCGAGGTCCTCCAGTTTCTCCTCGATGATCCGGATCACCGCAAAATCGTCGCCCAGCCCCATGTCGGGCACGTTCTCCATGAGGACAGCGCGAGGGCGGACCTGGGTTACCACATCGAGATAAGCCAGCCAGAGCTGTTTGCGGTGATCCTGCGGGTCCCGTCCGTGATTGCGGACCAGGTCACGAATCTTGCTGCGCCCGGCCCGGCTGAAGGGCTGGCAGGGAGGACCTCCGGCCACCAGGTCCACCCGGGCGACGGACAGCACATCGACCAGATGGTTCCTGACATGTGGATCCCCGAGGTCCATGTGCAGGCTCAGGCCGGGAAAGTTGCTGGCGTGGGTTTCCAGTGCCCTCTCGTCGAAGTCGACGCCGGCAGCCATGGTCCAGCCGGCCTCCTGGATCCCCAGGCTCAGACCGCCCGCACCGGTGAAGAGATCGACGGCCAGTCGCTCGCCCTGATGACGTTCCACCCACGCGGCGAAGCCGTTCTCGTCGCAATGGTCGGGGTGAGGATCAAGCTTGAGGTAATCCGACCGCTCCAAGGGAACTCCATACGTCCCCTTTGTCACTGCACTGCCCTCCACGCCCCATTAGGCCGACGATCACCAAGGCGGCACGATCGGTCACTCAAGGTGACCGTCCCCACAGGGAAAAACAGTGCTGTGGTGCAGGCAACTTGTCGGCCCGAACAAGCAGAATCCGCGAGCGGGCTGGAGGCTCCAACCGGAGCCTCGTCTGTCCTCTCGCGGAACTGCGGCCAATGATCTCTGAGGTCGACGAGTCTACGCGATTTGCAGGGGTGATCCTCAAGCCTTCGGTTCCCGCAGCGACGCTCGGAGGGCCTTGAGGTCTCGGGTTGGCTTCGGCCGGCGCGGCCCGGAGAGCACTACGGCGGCCGCCGTCCCCCGGAGTGACCTGCGTGATGACCCGAGTCGTCGCGTGGTCCCGCAGCGGCGCCCAGGATCGACTCGCGGCTACGGTGCCGAAGAAGAGCGGTGCTGTTGCCCATCGCCTGTACGCGACGGTGATGGCAACGGCCACGCCGGAGGCCACGGCGGCGTGCATGCTGACTTCCCGTCAGGCCATGGCGGTCATGGTCAGCCGCAATCCCGCGATCATCGCGGCGACCAGGGCGACGATTTTCCGCGGTGTGCCCAGCGCCAGGAGTCGTGCCGTACCAGCGTCTCCGCGCCGAACTCACCCAGTGAGGGACTCTGTCGGGGATCTTGAGGTTCCGCGGACAGGGGTGCCGGCGGTTCGGGATGCTTCGGCTGGTCCTGTACAGCCCCGTCTTCCCGAGGTGGCCAGTGTCCGTTCGTCCCCTGTCCGGCGTGGTGGTGCCCGAGCTCACGGCTCGGACGGCCCGAGCCGGCAATCCTCGTGGGACCACGGCCATGTGGGTGCGTGACCACCTCGACGGGCTCTGGGACGATGAGGACTTCGTCTCCTGGTATTCGCGCGATGGCCGTCCCGGCCTCTCCCCGGCCCAGCCGGCCACCGTGTGCGTGCCGCGGTCTCCTGCTCAACCTCTCCGACCGGCAGGCGGCCGAGGCGGTGCGGTGCCGGATCGACTTCAAGTACGCCCTCGCGATGGACCTGGACGACCCCGGCTTCCACCACAGCGTGCTCACGGACTTCCGTGACCGTCTCGGCCGGGACGGCCGCGCCGACCAGCTCCTGTCCCTGGCCCTGGACCGGATACGTGACGCAGGAATGATCGAAGAACGCGGAAGGCAGCGGACCGACTCCACCCAGATTCTGGCCGCGGCCCGGGAACTCACCCGCCTGGAACTGGTCCTCGAAGCTGTCCGCGCCGCGCTGGAGGAAGCCTCCCGGGACACCCCCGACGTCCTGGACGACCTGGTGGACGCCGACTGGGCCACCCGTTACGGCAGGCCGGTCCGCCTGCCCGCCCAGCCCAGCCACCCCGTCACCCGGCTCAAGCAGGCCGGAGCGGACGCCCCCCAACTCCTCCAGAGCCTGCCGCCCCACCGGCGTGGTCCTCGAGCCGGGGCCCTGCGGCAGATCATGGTGCAGAACTTCCTCGTCGACGCCCGCGGTGCCCTGCGTCCCCGCACCGAGAAGGACGGCCGGCCCAAAGGAGTAGTCCGGATCATCTCGCCCTACGACCCGGACGCCCGCCAGGCCGTCCGGGGCAACACCCGCTGGAACGGCTACCTGGTCCACGTCACCGAGACCTGCGACACCGACGCCCGCGTCAACCTGATCACGGACATCGCCACCACCAGCCTCACCCGGGACACCCAGGCCCTGCCCGGCATCCACACCCGACTCCGTGACCGCCGACTGCTGCCCGCCCAACACCTGGTCGACGGCGGCTACATCTCCACCGCCCTGCTGAACGACGCCGCACGCCATCACCGGATCCAGCTCGTCGGACCGGTCAAGGCCGGCGGAGCACGGCAGAAGAAGGAACAGACCGGTTTCACCCGCGACGACTTCACCATCGACTTCGACCGGCACCAGGTCACCTGCCCCAACGGCCGGACCAGCACCACCTGGGTCGAGGCCCCCGCCATGGCGCCCTGCACAGCCGCCCGGTTCGCCTCAAGTCAGTGCGACCCCTGCCCGGACCGGCCTGCCTGCACCCGGGGAAAGTCCGCCCGCACCGTGAACTTCCTCCCCCGCCGCCTGCACGAACTACAGGCCCGCAACCTCACCGACCCAGCAAGACCCCCACTGGAAACGGCTCTACGCCACCCGGTCCGGCGTCGAAGGCACCATCTGCGAACTCGTCAACGCCCACCAAGCCCACCGAAGCCGCTACCACGGCCACCGCAAGACCCACGTCCAACACGTCCTGACCGGCATCGCCATCAACATCGAACGCCTCGCCTCACGAACGCACCCCCACCACCCCAGAGGTCTCACAGCGTTCCAGCACTACCTCGACGCACGCGACCTGACCTGGGAATGCTGGTGGCGGCAAGGCAAATGAACCAGGCCCTCAAGATCCCCGACAGAGTCCCTCACTGTCCTGCAACGAGATTCATCGCCTCTTCACCACGGTCGCCGTTCAGCCTCTCCACGACATCGCCCACCGACTCGGCTGGTCCGACTGGCGACGCCGCCATCAGGAACGATCACGCACCAGTCATTACCGGCGACAAGCCGCAACTCAGAAATGAAGATCATGACGTTGGGGCGGCCGGGTTGCCGGCCTGGCCCCTCAGGATGCGTTCGAACCAGTCTGCAGTCAGTTCCGCGCATCGACCGGGTGAACCGGCCACGTGGACTGTCCCCACCACAGACCCCTGAAGGGGAATGTACATCTGGTCGTGGAGTTCGGTGCCGAGCACGCCCTGCCCGTCGAAGAACGCACCGAAGACATGGGAAATGACATTGGTTCCCGGCGTCACCGCATAGAGCAGGGCCAGCAGATGCGCGAATCCTGTTTCCTCGGGGCGGAGGATGAGGGTGTCGTCAGGGTCGCACGGCCAGGTGACGGCTCGCTCGCGTAGTACGGACACGAACCTGCGCCATGCGCCGTCCAGCGTCTCGAATGCGTCCTCGTCAGCTTCCCCGACTGAGAACCAGGGCACGTACACGCGGCCGTCCATGGCCTGCACCGTAGCTGACAGGTGACTGATCAAGCCGACGCCACCCAAACCACGATGGAGATCACGATCTACAGCTGGAGTGCTAACCCCTCACCGGCGCGGACGGGAAACGCCGTGGGCTCCGGGCCGGAGTTCCGGCCCGGGGCCCACGGTCGGCCCGTCAGGCGTACGTGTAGAAGCCAGCGCCGGTCTTGCGGCCGAGGCGGCCTGCCTCCACCATGCGCTGCAGCAGCGGGGGAGCGGCGTACAGCGGCTCCTTGTACTCGTGGTACATCGAGTCGGCGATGGCGGCGATGGTGTCCAGGCCGATCAGGTCGGACAGCTTGAGCGGGCCCATCGGGTGGGCGCAGCCCATCTCCATGCCGTTGTCGATGTCCTCGCGGCTGGCGACGCCCGACTCCATCATCCGGATCGCGGACAGCAGGTACGGGACCAGCAGGGCGTTGACGACGAAGCCGGAGCGGTCCTGCGCCTGGATCGCGTGCTTGCCCAGGGGGCCGGTGACCAGCGCCTCGGCGCGGGCCAGGGTCTCCTCGGAGGTGGTCAGCGAGGGGACCAGCTCGACGAGGCGCTGCACCGGCGCCGGGTTGAAGAAGTGGATGCCGAGCACCTGCTGGGGCCGGGAGGTGGAAACGGCCAGCTTCACCAGCGGGATCGAGGAGGTGTTGGAGGCCAGGATGGCGTCCGGGCGCGTGACCACCTGGTCGAGGACCTGGAAGATCTCCGTCTTGACCTGCTCGTTCTCCACGACGGCCTCGATCACGAGGTCGCGGTCGGCGAACTCGCCCAGGTCGGTGGTGAAGGACAGCCGCTCCAGGGCCGCGTCCCGCTCCTCGGGGGTGATCTTGCCGCGTTCGGCGGCCTTGTCCAGGGAGCCGAGCAGCCGGGTGCGGCCTATCTCCAGGGCGTCACCGGTGGTCTCGGCCACCCGCACGTCGAGTCCCGAGCGGGCGAAGACCTCCGCGATCCCCGAGCCCATGAGGCCGCAGCCCACTACACCGACGCAACGGATGTCGCTCAACGCCATGCCTTTCGCTGGTACGAATCGACGGCGGACGGCCGTATGGTTCCGGGTCCGCGCACGCCCCGACGTTACCCCGATGCGGGGCTTCGGCGGCACCTCGGTGCGTTTCGGACTTACTCCCCTTCCCGCTGCCCCTCCCGTGCGCGTTCGGGGGGCGCGCGGGCCGCGGGCGGCGTGCGCTCTTGTCGGTGCCGTGCGCGGCCGCCACCATGAGCGGTTCCGGAAACCGCAAAGACGTCCGCCGGACCGCCGGCAGGAGGGGGACCCGCATGCGCGCCGGAGTTCCGCACGACCCCACCGATCCCCGCCCTGTGGCCCACCCCCGCCCGACGACCGACCCCCGCCCGACGACCGACCCCCGCCCGACGACCGACCCCGGCCCGCCGGCCGCCTCCCGCCCGACGCGGCGGCTCTTCGGGGCGGCTGTCGTCGGGGCCCTGGCCGCCGCCGGCCCCTTGGGCGGGGCCGCCGCGGCGCAGGGGCGGGCGTCCGCCGCCGCGGGGGCCGCGCCGGGCACGGGCGCCGTGGCCGCCGGCGCGGTCCCGGCCCCGTCCGCGCCCGCCGGGGGTGCGTCCCACCGGGCGGCCCCGCAGATGCGCGGCATGTGGATCGCCACGGTGACCAACCGGGACTGGCCCTCGGCCAGGGGGCTCGGGGCGCGGCAGCAGCAGGAGGAGCTGACCGCGCTGCTGGACACCGCGGTGCGGCGCAGGCTGAACACGGTTGTCCTGCAGGTGCGGCCGACCGCGGACGCGCTGTGGCCCTCCCCGTTCGAGCCGTGGAGCGAGTACCTGACCGGCACCCAGGGCCGCGACCCGGGCTGGGACCCGCTGGGGTTCGCGGTGGAGCAGGCGCACGCGCGGGGCCTGGAGCTGCACGCCTGGTTCAACCCCTACCGGATCGCCCTGCACACCGACCCGGCCCGGCTGACGGCGGACCACCCGGCCCGCCGCAACCCGGACTGGGTGGTCCCCTACGGCGGGAAGTTGTACTACAACCCGGGCAATCCGCGGGTGCGCGCCTTCGTGCAGGACGCCATGGCGGACGCGGTCGCGCGCTACGAGGTCGACGGCGTCCACTGGGACGACTACTTCTACCCGTACCCGGTGGCCGGCCAGGTCTTCGACGACGACGCCGAGTACGAGCGGTACGGAGGGGACTTCGCGGACCGGGCCTCCTGGCGCCGCCACAACACCGACCTGCTGGTGCGGGAGATGGCCGAGCGGGTGCGCGCGGTCAGGCCGCGGGCCCGGTTCGGCGTCAGCCCCTTCGGGGTGTGGCGCAACAGGGCGACCGACCCGGAGGGCTCGGACACCCGGGCCGGGGTGCAGACCTACGACGACCTGTACGCCGACACCCGCCGGTGGGTGCGGGAGGAGTGGATCGACTACATCGTCCCGCAGGTCTACTGGAACATCGGGTTCGCCGCGGCCGACTACGCGAAGCTGGTGCCGTGGTGGGCCCGGCAGGTCGAGGGCACCGGGGTGCGGCTGTACGTCGGCGAGGCCGTCTACAAGGTCGGCGACCCGAAGCAGCCGGCGGCCTGGCAGGACCCGGACGAGCTCTCCCGCCACCTCGACCTGTGCCGCGAGTACCCGCAGGTCCGCGGCAACGTCTGGTTCTCGGCGAAGGAGATGGTGGCGGACCCGCTGGGGGCGGTGAGCCGGGTGGTGGCCGACCACTACGGCCGGCGCGTGCGGCCTCCCCGCTGACCGCTGCGCGGCCGGCCCCGGTCGGCAGGGCCCCGGTGGGGCGCCCCGCGGAGGCGCCGGGCAGGTCGGGGCGCCGGGCGGAGGCGCCCGGCAGGCAGGGGCGGACTGGGCGGACGGGGTGGTGCCCCGGCGGGACGGGCCCGCCGGGGCATCCGCGCGTTGTGCCTCACATGCCTTGAAGGTTTCCGGGGCCCTGCCGCGGGTGGTGCTGCACCACCGAGTCGGGGCCGGGGGAGAGGAGTGCCTCGTGGCCGTCCTCGAAGCGGACCCGGAACGGCGGGTCGCCGTGCTCGCCGAGCACTTCGACGACCTCGCAGGTGCGGTCGTGCTGTCCGACCGTCCTGCCGTGCATCACCAGGGTGTCACCGACGGATGCGTGCATGGTGTGCCTCCTGCCGGGAGGGGACTCGAAGCGGTCGCGCGGCCATTGTAGGCACGGGGTCATTTGTCCGGCCTGTCATGAGAGCGGATGGCCTGTCGGCGGGTTCGCCCGCAACCGGCCGACAGGGTGTGTCCCGTCGGCGGGGTGCCGGTCGGCCGCCCGGTGGAGTTCGAGGAGGTGCGGGCTGTCGAGGCGTGCGTCGTCGACGCGGTCGCGCACGTCGGTGAGGAGCCAGTCCAGCAGTTCCGCGGTGGCGTGGTACTCGTCGTAGAAGCCCATGCGCAGGTCGGTGATCTCGAACTCGTACATCACGTCGTCGACGAGATCCGCGAGGTGTGCGTCGGCGGCCGGGGCGCGGGTGGCGGTCCACGCGTCCAGCCAGGGACGCAGGCTGTCGGTGGCGACGGTGACGAAGCCGAGGGTTCTCCTGACGGGGACGGGGCTCGGGCAGGTGTGCAGGGTGGCCCGCCACCAGGCGGACCAGACGTCGCGGAGCGCGTCGGCCAGGGGCGCGTCCCAGGTGGTCCAGCCCGCCTGGACCAGACGGGAGGCGATGAGGTCCTCGTCGACGTGGAGCCGGCCGGTGACGACGGGGCGGACGATGCGCGGGGCGAGGCGGCGGTAGAGGCGCGGGAAGTCGTCCCAGTGGCCTGGCGTCCTCGCGGCGACGGAGGACACCAGGCCGTCGGGGACCAGGTGCACCGGCCCGGAGAGTGCGGTGAGGTCCTGCCGGTCGTAGCAGTGCGTGCACCCCGTGACGGGGGAGGGCTCTTCGGAGGCGAAGGCGCGGTCCATGGCGTCGAGTGCTGCCAGGAGCTGCTGCCGGGGGCTGGGCATGGGCGGCCTGCCGGGGGGCTCCGTCCGGGTGACCGGCGAAGGTCGCACGCTACCAGGCGGCGCCCCTGGCCGGCCGGGTGTTCCGGTGGCCGCCGTCCCGCGTGCCGGGCCGGGGCGGACCGGCACGCTCGCGGGACGGGTGAGGGAGTGGTCTCACCGGGTGACGGGTCCGACCCGAAACGTATTGCATAGAACTGCACTCCACCGTATAGTCATGCTGTCGACGAGGAGGAGCGATGGCACTACGCGCAGCCGTGGCAGGAGCGAGCGGGTACGCGGGAGGCGAGGTACTGCGCCTGCTGCTGGGTCACCCGCAGGTGGAGATCGGGGCACTCACCGGCGGCTCCAACGCGGGCCGACGCCTCGGCGAACTGCAGCCGCACCTGCTCCCGCTCGCCGACCGCCTCCTGGAGTCGACCTCCGTCGAGGTGCTCTCCGGCCACGACGTCGTCTTCCTGGCCCTGCCGCACGGGCAGTCCGCGGCCGTCGCCGAGCAGCTCGGCGACGAGGTCCTCGTGGTCGACTGCGGCGCCGACTTCCGGCTGGAGGACGCGGCCGCCTGGGAGAGGTTCTACGGCTCCGCGCACGCCGGCACCTGGCCCTACGGCCTGCCGGAGCTGCCCGGCGCCCGGGACGCGCTCAAGGGGACGAAGCGCATCGCCGTCCCCGGCTGCTACCCCACGGCCGTCTCCCTCGCCCTCTTCCCCGCCTACGCGGCGGGGATCGTCGAACCCGAGGCGGTCGTGGTCGCCGCCTCCGGCACCTCGGGCGCGGGCAAGGCGGCCAAGCCGCACCTGCTCGGCTCGGAGGTCATGGGGTCGATGAGCCCCTACGGCGTGGGCGGCGTCCACCGCCACACCCCCGAGATCGCGCAGAACCTCTCGGCCGCGGCGGGCGAGCCGGTCACCGTCTCCTTCACCCCGACCCTGGCGCCCATGCCGCGCGGGATCCTCGCCACCTGCAGCGCGAAGGCCAGGCCCGGCACCACCGCGGAGCAGGTGCGCACCGCCTACGAGCGGGCGCTGGAGGCGGAGCCCTTCGTCCACCTCCTCCCGGAGGGGCAGTGGCCGGCCACCGCCGCGGTGTACGGCTCCAACTGCGCGCTGCTGCAGGTCGCGCTCGACGAGGCCGCCGGGCGCGTCGTCGCGATCAGCGCGATCGACAACCTCGCCAAGGGCACCGCCGGCGGCGCGGTGCAGAGCATGAACATCGCCCTCGGACTCCCCGAGGAGCTGGGACTTTCCACGATCGGAGTCGCACCGTGAGCGTCACCGCCGCCAAGGGGTTCACCGCCTCCGGCGTCGCCGCCGGCATCAAGGAGTCCGGCGGGGCGGACCTCGCCCTCGTCGTCAACGAGGGGCCCCGGCTCGCCGCCGCGGGAGTCTTCACCTCCAACCGCGTCAAGGCCGCGCCCGTGCTGTGGTCCCAGCAGGTCCTCAAGGGCGGGCAGGTCTCCGCGGTCGTCCTCAACTCCGGCGGCGCCAACGCCTGCACCGGGCCGCAGGGCTTCCAGGACACCCACGCCACCGCGGAGAAGGTCGCCGAGTCCCTCAACGCGGCGGGCCGCGACGCCACCGGCGGCCACAGCGCCGGCGAGGTCGCGGTGTGCTCCACCGGCCTGATCGGCCTGCGCCTGCCGATGGACAGGCTGCTGCCCGGCGTCGACAAGGCCGTCGCGCAGCTGTCCGAGCACGGCGGCGAGAAGGCCGCCATGGCCATCATGACCACCGACACCGTCCACAAGACCGCCGTCGCCGGCGGCGAGGGCTGGACGGTCGGCGGCATGGCCAAGGGCGCCGGCATGCTCGCCCCCGGCCTGGCCACCATGCTCGTGGTCCTCACCACCGACGCCGACCTGGACTCCGCCGACCTGGACAAGGCGCTGCGCGCGGCCACCCGCACCACCTTCGACCGGGTCGACTCCGACGGCTGCATGTCCACCAACGACACCGTGCTGCTGCTCGCCTCCGGGGCCTCCGGCGTCACGCCCGGCCACGAGGAGTTCGCCGAGGCCGTGCGCGCGGTCTGCGCCGACCTGGCCCGGCAGCTGATCGGCGACGCCGAGGGCGCGTCCAAGGACATCCGCATCGAGGTGGTCAACGCTGCCACCGAGGACGAGGCGGTCGAGGTCGGCCGCACCATCGCCCGCAACAACCTCCTCAAGTGCGCCGTGCACGGCGAGGACCCCAACTGGGGCCGGGTGCTCTCCGCCATCGGCACCACCTCCGCCGCCTTCGACCCCGACGAGATCGACGTCGCGATCAACGGCGTGTGGGTGTGCCGGAACGGCTCGGTCGGCGAGGACCGCGACCTGGTCGACATGCGCTACCGCGAGGTGCGCATCACCGCCGACCTCGCGGCCGGCGACGCGTCCGCCGAGATCTGGACCAACGACCTGACCGCCGACTACGTCCACGAGAACAGCGCATACTCCTCATGAGCGACAAACCGGCGCAGGCCACTGCGCGCAACCACACCGCCCTGCCCAAGGCCCGCACCCTCATCGAGGCCCTGCCCTGGCTCGAGCGCTTCCACGGCAGGTGCGTCGTCATCAAGTTCGGCGGCAACGCCATGGTCGACGACGAACTCAAGCGCGCTTTCGCCCAGGACGTCGTCTTCCTGCGCTACGCCGGCCTCAAGCCGGTCGTGGTGCACGGCGGGGGGCCGCAGATCAGCGCCCACCTGGAGAAGCTCGGCCTGGAGTCCAGCTTCACCGCGGGCCTGCGGGTGACCACCCCCGAGACCATGGACGTGGTCCGCATGGTGCTCTCCGGCCAGGTCCAGCGCGAACTGGTCGGGCTGCTCAACGAGCACGGGCCGTTCGCCGTCGGCATGACCGGCGAGGACGCCCACACCATGACCGCGGTCAAGCGCTACGCCGAGGTCGACGGCGAGCAGGTGGACATCGGCCTGGTCGGCGACATCGTCGAGGTCGACACCGGGGCCGTCCAGGCGCTGCTCGACGACGGCCGCATCCCGGTCGTCTCCAGCATCGCCCGCGGCGCCGACGGCCACGTCTACAACGTCAACGCCGACACCGCCGCCGCCACCCTGGCCGCAGCCCTGCAGGCCGAGAAGCTCGTCGTCCTCACCGACGTCGAGGGCCTGTACGCCGACTGGCCGAACAGCGACGAGGTGATCAGCCAGCTGACCGTCGGCGAGCTGGAGAAGCTGCTGCCGGAGCTGGCCACCGGGATGGTGCCCAAGATGGAGGGCTGCCTCAACGCGGTCAAGGCGGGGGTGGGCAAGGCGCACGTCCTCGACGGGCGGGTGCCCCACGCGCTGCTGCTGGAAGTGTTCACCGACGAGGGCATCGGGACCCAGGTCGTCCCGGACCCGGACGGGGGAGTCGACGCATGACCCACGACGCGCAGGCCGCGCCCACGACGGCCGCCTCCGCCTCCGCCAACGACGCCGTGCTCGGCCGCTGGCGGGGCGCGCTGATGGACAACTACGGCACCCCCCGCCTGCCCCTGGTGCGCGGCGAGGGCGTCCACTACTGGGACGCCGACGGCAATCGGTACACCGACTTCATCGGCGGCATCGCGGTCAACGCCCTGGGCACCGCCCACCCGGCGGTCGTCGCGGCCGTGACCGGGCAGATCGGCCGCATCGGGCACGTGTCCAACCTCTTCGTCGCCGAGCCGCCGGTGGCGCTGGCGGAGCGGCTGCTCCAGCTGTTCGGCCGCGACGGGCGGGTCTACTTCTCCAACTCCGGCGCCGAGGCGGTCGAGGCCGCGTTCAAGATCGGCCGGCGCACCGGCCGCGTCCACATGGTCGCCACCGAGGGCGGCTTCCACGGCCGTACCATGGGCGCGCTGGCCCTGACCGGGCAGCCCGCCAAGCAGGACCCGTTCCGGCCCCTGCCCGGCGACGTCACCCACGTGCCCTTCGGCGACACCGAGGCGCTGCGCGCGGCCGTCACCACCGACACCGCCGCGGTCTTCCTGGAACCGATCCAGGGCGAGAACGGCGTGGTCCCGGCGCCCGAGGGCTACCTGGAGGCGGCCCGGGAGATCACCCGGGCCACCGGCACCCTGCTGGTGCTGGACGAGATCCAGACCGGCGTCGGCCGCACCGGCCACTGGTTCGCCCACCAGGCGCTCGGCATCGAACCCGACGTCGTCACCCTCGCCAAGGGGCTCGGCGGCGGACTGCCCGTCGGCGCCACCGTCGCCTTCGGCGAGGCGGCCGGGCTGCTCACCCCCGGCCAGCACGGATCCACCTTCGGCGGCAACCCGGTGGTGTGCGCCGCGGCACTGGCCGTCCTCGACACCATCGCCGCCGACGGACTGCTGGAGCACGTCAAGCGCACCGGGGAGCGGCTGCGGCAGGGCATCGAGGCCCTCGGCCACCCGCTGGTCGACCACGTCCGCGGAGCCGGGCTGCTGCTGGGCGTCGTGCTCACCCGGCCCCTGGCCCCCCGGGTGCAGCAGGCGGCCCAGGACGCGGGCTTCCTGGTGAACGCCGCGGTCCCCGGCACGGTGCGCCTCGCCCCGCCCCTGATCCTCGGGGACGAGGAGGTCGACGCGTTCCTCGCGGCCCTGCCCGCGGTCCTGGACGCGGCGGCCGGGGACGGCGAGGAGGCCGACCGACGATGACCGCGGCACAGGGCAACGGCACCGGCGGCCCCGACGGGAACGGCGCGGTCAACGGGAGCGGCACGGGCAACGGCGGCAACGGCGGCAACGGCGGGCCGAACGTCCCGCAGACGCGCACTGCCCGGCACCGCCGGATCGTGGACATCCTGGGGCGGCAGCCGATCCGCTCGCAGAGCCAGCTCGCCAGGCTCCTGGCCGAGGACGGGCTGAGCGTCACCCAGGCGACGCTCTCGCGGGACCTCGACGAGCTGGGCGCGGTGAAGATCCGCAGCACCGACGGCGAGCTGATCTACGCGGTGCCCTCCGAGGGCGGCTTCCGCACCCCGCAGGCACCGCTGGGCGAGTCGGTCAAGGAGGAGCGGATGGCCCGCCTCGCGGGCGAGCTGCTGATCTCCGCGGAGGCCTCGGCCAACCTGGTCGTCCTGCGCACCCCGCCCGGTGCCGCCCAGTTCCTCGCCTCGGCGATCGACCAGGCGGAGACCCACGACATCCTGGGCACCATCGCCGGGGACGACACCGTGCTGCTGATCAGCCGGGACCCGGCAGGCGGCCAGGCACTGGCCGACCACCTCCTCGGCCTGGCCGAGAAGTCCCGCTGAGGGGGGCGGGGGCCGTCTGGCGCGGCCCCCGCCCCGCCCCGCCGCACCACGCTTTGCGCCCTCCCTTGCGCCATCCTTTGCACCACCCCCTTTGCACCACTCACCCGCACCACCCGAACCGCCCGCACATCTCGTTCCAGGAGCACCGGTGACCGACGGCACGCAGACCCCCCAGACCGGCAGCGGCGACCCCGGCGGCGACGTCCGCCTGTGGGGCGGCCGGTTCGCCGACGGACCCGCCGAGGCGCTGGCCAAACTGTCCGCCTCGGTGCACTTCGACTGGCGGCTCGCCCCCTACGACATCGCCGGGTCCCGCGCCCACGCCCGCGTCCTGCACAAGGCCGGCCTGCTGACCGCCGACGAGCTGTCCCGGATGCTCGACGGACTCGACCGGCTGGAGGCCGACGTCGCGGACGGCTCCTTCACCGGCACCGTCGCCGACGAGGACGTGCACACCGCCCTCGAGCGCGGCCTGCTGGAGCGCCTCGGCCCGGACCTGGGCGGCAAGCTGCGCGCCGGCCGCTCCCGCAACGACCAGGTCGCCACCCTGTTCCGGATGTACCTGCGCGACCACGCCCGCACCATCGGCGGGCTGCTCGCCGAGCTCCAGCAGGCGCTGGTCGGGCTCGCCGAGGCCAACGCGGACGTGGCCATGCCCGGCCGCACCCACCTCCAGCACGCCCAGCCGGTGCTCTTCGCCCACCACGTCCTCGCGCACGTCCAGGCACTGGGGCGCGACGCGGAGCGGCTGCGCCAGTGGGACGAGCGCACCGCCGTCTCCCCGTACGGCTCCGGCGCGCTGGCCGGGTCCTCCCTCGGCCTGGACCCGCAGGCCGTCGCCGCCGACCTCGGCTTCGAGCGCGGCTCGGTGGCCAACTCCATCGACGGCACCGCCTCGCGGGACTTCGTCGCCGAGTTCGCGTTCGTCACCGCGATGATCGGCATCGACCTCTCCCGGATCGCCGAGGAGATCATCATCTGGAACACGAAGGAGTTCTCCTTCGTCACCCTCCACGACGCCTTCTCCACCGGGTCGTCGATCATGCCGCAGAAGAAGAACCCGGACATCGCCGAGCTGGCCCGCGGCAAGTCCGGCCGGCTCATCGGCAACCTCACCGGCCTGCTCGCCACCCTCAAGGCCCTCCCGCTCGCCTACAACCGCGACCTGCAGGAGGACAAGGAGCCGGTCTTCGACTCCTGCGACACCCTCGAGGTGCTGCTGCCCGCCTTCACCGGCATGGTCGCCACGCTCACCGTCAACCGCGAGCGGATGGAGGAACTGGCCCCGGCCGGCTTCTCCCTGGCCACCGACATCGCCGAGTGGCTGGTCAAGCAGGGCGTGCCGTTCCGGGTGGCGCACGAGGTCGCCGGCGAGTGCGTCAAGGTCTGCGAGGCGCAGGGCATCGAGCTCGACGAGCTGACGGACGAGCAGTTCGCCGCCATCTCCGAGCACCTGACCCCCGAGGTGCGCGGGGTGCTCAACGTCCGCGGCGCGCTGGCCTCCCGCGACGGCCGCGGCGGCACCGCCCCGGTGCGGGTCGCCGAGCAGCTCGCCGAGGTCCGCGCCGACCTCGCCGTCCAGTTCGCCTGGGCCACTGCCGGGCGCTGACCGCCGAGGCCCGCGCGACGGCGAGGGGCCGGGGTCCGTGATCGGACCCCGGCCCCTCGCCGTCGTCGTGCCCGGCTCAGGCCGCCTTCGCCTTGGCCTTCGTGGCGTAGATGTCCACGTACTCCTGGCCGCCGAGCCGCATCACCTCGGTCATGACCTCGTCGGTCACCGCCCGCAGGACGTAGCGGTCGCGGTCCATGCCCTCGTAGCGGGAGAAGTCCAGGGGCTCCCCGAAGCGCACGGTGAAGCGGTGCAGCCGGGGGATCCCGGCCCCGCCCGGCTGGATCCGGTCGGTGCCGATCATCGCGCACGGCACGACCGGGGCCCCGGTCATCAGCGCCAGCCGGGCCACGCCGGTGCGGCCCCGGTACAGGCGCCCGTCGGGGGAGCGGGTGCCCTCGGGGTAGATGCCGAAGACCCTGCCCTCCTCCAGGATCCGGCGCCCGGTCTGCAGGGCGGCGACACCGCCGCGGCCTCCGTCGCGGTCGACCGGGATCATGCCCACCGAGGTGAAGAACAGCGCCATCAGCCTGCCCTTGACCCCCTTGCCCGTGACGTACTCGTCCTTGCCGATGAAGTACACCTGCCGCTTGACGGCCAGGGACAGGAACATCGAGTCGATGAAGGTCAGGTGGTTGCCGGCGAGGATCACCGGACCGGTGGCGGGGATCCGCTCCGCCCCCTCGATGCGCGGCCGGAACAGCACGTGCATCAAAGGTACGAGAATCGCCTTCAGCAGCCTCCGGAACACGGCCCCTCCATCGCTTCGTCTGTACACCCGTGCAGGTGGGACGATACTCACTTCTCCCGCCGTCCCGCGTGCCGGGCCCGCCGGGCGCGGGCGCGCGTCGGCTCCCGTTCGCCGTCCGTTCCGCACGCGCTCTCCCGCGCGCCACACCAACGGCCCTACGATCTGCGGGTCTTCGGCAGCCGCCGGGCAACGGGTCCGGCGCGACGGCACCGACGAGGAGCGCGGATGACGCAGGGGAAGCAGCACGGGCGGGACGGCGGCACCGGACCGGGCCGCAGGACGCTGCTGGCGGGGGCCGCGCTCGGCGCGGCGGGCCTGGTCGCGGCCGGCGCCGGTACGGCCGCGGCCGTACCGGCGGCAGGGGCCGCCGCCGGTACGGAGCGGGGCGCGGGACGCGGCGGCAGCCGGCTGCCGGTGCCCGCCGTGGTCGCCCACCGGGGGGCCAGCGGCTACCGGCCCGAACACACCCTGGGCGCCTACCGGCTCGGCCTCGACATGGGCGCCGACATCATCGAGCAGGACCTCGTCCCCACCAAGGACGGGCACCTGGTGTGCCGTCACGAGAACGACATCACCGGCACCACGGACGTCGCCGACCACCCCGAGTTCGCCTCCCGCAGGACCACCAGGACCGTCGACGGCACCGAGCTGACCGGCTGGTTCACCGAGGACTTCACCCTCGCCGAGCTCAAGACCCTGCGGGCCGTCGAGCGCATCCCCGACGTCCGGCAGCGCAACACCCTCTACAACGGCCGCTGGGAGGTCCCCACCTTCGAGGAGGTCCTCCAGTGGGCCGAGGCGGAGGGCCGCAGGCGGGGGAAGGCGGTGTGGCTGCACGTCGAGACCAAGCACCCCACCTACTTCCGCAAGCTCGGCCTCGGCCTGGAGGAGCCGCTGGCGAAGCTGCTGCGCCGCTACGGCCGGCACCGCGCGAACTCCCCGGTCTTCCTGCAGTCCTTCGAGCCCGGCAGCATGCAGCGGATGAACGAGCTGGTCGACACCCCGACCGTCGTCCTGCTCTCCGGCGCGAACACCCGCCCGTGGGACTTCGTCGAGGCGGGCGACCCGCGCACCGTCGCCGACCTGATCACCCCCGAGGGCCTGGAGTGGATCGCGGGATTCGCCGACGGCATCGGCCCCACGGCCTCCCTCGTCGTGCCCACCACCGGGGGCAGGATCGGCGCGCCGACCGCCCTCGTGCGCGACGCCCACGCCGCCGGCCTGGTGGTCCACCCCTACACCCATCGCAACGAGAACGCCTTCCTGCCGGCCTCCCTGCGCAGGGGCACCGACCCGTCGGCCTACGGCGACGCGTTCGCGCTGCTGGAGGCCTACTTCGAGGCCGGCGTCGACGGGCTCTTCTCCGACAACCCCGACACCGCGGTCCTGGCCCGCGACGCCTTCCTGGGCCGGTGACCGGCCCGCGGCGGCGGTGACGGCCCCGGGGCGCCGCCTTCCGGCCCCGGGGCCGCCCGCCCGGGGCGGCTCGTCCGCCCGGGGCCGGACCGGTCCTGCCCGGGGTCGCCCGGCCGCCCGGCACGGTCCGGCGCCGCCCCGCCGCTCCCGGCGACGGTCCCCTTCGGGGGAAAACCGGGCGCGGGGGGCAACCGCCGGCTCCCCCGGCGGGTTGGGGCGGTCGTGAACCGCCGTCGCCGCCCGCGCCCGTCCCCGCTCCCGCCGGCCACCGGGACGGACGGGCCCGCCCCCTCCGTGGAGGACCAGGCGCTGGACGCCGTCCTCCACGGCCACCTGCGCGCGGTGGTGCCCCTCCTGCCGGGCCGCTGCCCCCTGCTGATCACCGCCCTGCTGGACCGGCCCGGGCTCACCTACCGCGAGATCGCGGAGGAGTTGGGAATCTCACAGGGCAGCATCGGGCCTGTTCGCTCCCGATGTCTGGAATGCGCCCGGCGGCTGCTCGCCGCGCGGGGTTGGACCACCGGCGCGCCGGGGTAGTCCGGGGGGTGAACGACCGGTGGCGGACGCCGTCGGCCCGGTCGGGGCCGGCCGGTGCCGGCCGCGGGCGGGGGCCGCCACCGCGTGGCCCGAACGTCCGTGCGACCATCGGCGTGACCGGAAGCGGCCCGTCCGCCTCCGGTCCAGGGCATGTGCCCCGGGCGCACCACCCTCATCCGCCGCGCCCGGGCCGACCAGGAGGAGGCCTGCGCGCATGGGCATGAGTGTGAGCATCTCCGCGGCGACCGCGGACGACGCCGAGAGGATCTTCCAGCTCCAGTACCTGTGCCACCAGAGCGAGGCCGAGCTCTACGGCGACTACGGCCTGCCGCCGCTCGTCCAGACCCTGGGCGAACTGCGCGGCGAGCTGGCGGCCGGGCAGGTCCTCGTGGCCCGCCTGGGCGAGGAGGTCGTCGGCTCGGTGCGGGCCGCGGTGGACGACGCGGGCACGGCACGCATCCACGGCCTGGTCGTGCACCCGCGGATGCAGCGCCACGGCCTCGGCGGCCGGCTGGTGACCGCGATCGAGGAGCGGCTGGCCGCCGTCGGCGCCCGGCGCTACCGGCTGGCGGCCGGGCACCGCAGCGAGCACACCCTGCGGCTGTGCCGCGGCCTCGGCTACGAGACGGTGGGCACCGAGGAGGCCGGCGGACGCCTGCGCCTGGTGACGCTGGAGAAGGCCGTGCGGGCGGAACCGCTCGCGGCCGCGGGCGCGTAGCGGGGCCGCCCCGGGCAGGGCAGCGCGGCGTGCTCCGGCAGGGCGGAGCGACGTGCCCGCCCGGGCCTTCCGGACTGCGGGGCCCCGCGGCCGTCCGGGCCGCGGAACCGCGACGGCCGCCCGGGTCCCGGAACCGCGACGGCCGCCCCCGCCGGGAGGCGGGAGCGGCCGTCGGGGAAGCCCGCGGGGGTCATCCGGCGGGGCGTGCCGCGCCGTCCGTTCCGTCCCGGGGGGCCCGGCGCAGCCACAGCAGTCCGGCCACCGGAAGGACGAGCGGGATGAACAGGTACCCCATGCCGTAGTCGGACCACACGGTCGAGTCGGGGAACGCCTCCGGGTCCACGAGCGTCAGCGTGCCCACGATCAGCACGCCGGCCAGCTCCAGGGCGCAGCCCGCGGTGGCGATCCGCCGGGAGGTCCTCCCGCCGCGCACCAGCGCGACCAGGATCACGGCGTAGACGACGGCCGCGACCGCGGAGAGGGTGTACGCCAGCGGGGCCTCGTCGAACCGGGTGGCCAGCTGGTAGATCGAGCGGGAGCCCGCGCCGACGGTGAAGACCGCGTACAGGGCGACCAGCAGGCGGCCCGGCCCGGTGCCCAGACCCTCGCGCTGCTCCGGCTCCCCCTGCTGCTCCTGCCGTCGGGGCCCGTCCCGGTCGGGCCGTGCGTCAGGCACCTGCGCCTCCCCAGATGTCGTACAGCCGTACCTCCAGCACGGCCAGGACCACGGCGCCCGCGGCGACCGTCGCCGAGCCCCAGCGGGTCCGCTCGGCCAGCGACATGAAGCCGGTCGCCGGGACGGCGGCCGCCGCACCCAGCAGGTAGGCGACGAAGATCACGGTGCCGTCCTGCGGCCGCTCGCCGCCGGCCAGCTCGACCACGGCGACGACCAGTTGGGCCAGGACGAGCAGGGTGACGACGGCCATGCCGACGAAGTTGGCGTCCTTGGTGGGCCGGTCGCGCAGCGCGTCCGCGCCGCACCAGGCGGCCAGCAGCAGTGCCGCGACGGAGATCGCGAGGGTCAACGCGTCGATCACGACGGCCTCCGCGAGGTCCGCGGCGGGAAGGGGAGCACGGGCATGCGGCGACTCTATTACGGCGCCCCGGCCCGCTCTCGCGCGCCCCGGCGCGGCCCCGGACGGGGCTGCGGGAGGGGCCCCGGCAGAGCCGCGGGAGGGGCCGCGGGAGGGCGGTTCCGAGCATGATCGTCCGCATGGCGGACGGATCGCACCGCAGTTTGGGCGGGCGAACGCCTGTCTGTTTTACTGGGCCCATGACCACGACGCACCACGCCCACGCAGCCGCAGCGAAGCCGCTCGGTGCGCTCCGGACGTGCCGCATGTGCCGCGTGTGTCGAATGTGCGACTGCTGAGGGCCCCTGCCCGTACCTCGCGCCCCGAAGCGAGACCCCTCCACCGGTCCACGGCGGACGTGCCGTCCCCCGTCGCGCGCCTCCCGCGCCGGACCCGCGCACCACGGACATCCCCATGACCAGCATGCCCGCAGCCCCGTTCCTGTGCCGCTGCCGCCTCGCGCACGACCCGCAGCCGCCCGGCAGCCACCGCTGACCGAAAGCGGCACCCCGCCCCGCCCCGGGCACCGCCGTGCCGTGTTCCGACCGAGAACCCCGTGCCGCGGCCGAACACGGCCGCGCACTCGACAGTGACGGACATCCGAAGTGATCACCACGACCGGCCTGAAGAAGGTCTACCGCTCGCGCGGACGCGAGGTCGTCGCCCTCGACGGCGTCGACCTGCACGTGCGCGAGGGGGAGGTGTACGGCGTCGTCGGCCGCAGCGGCGCCGGCAAGAGCACCCTCATCCGGTGCGTCAACCTCCTCGAGCGCCCCACCTCCGGCACCGTGACGGTGGCCGGCCAGGACCTCACCGCCCTGGCCGGCGGCTCCCGGCGGGCCGGCGCGGAACTGCGCGCCGCCCGCAGCCGGATCGGCATGGTCTTCCAGCACTTCAACCTGCTCTCCAGCCGCACCGTCCAGGACAATGTCGAGCTGCCGCTGGAGATCCTCGGCCTCTCCGGCGCCGCACGCAGCCGCAAGGCGCTGGACCTGCTGGACCTGGTCGGGCTCGCCGACCGCGCCCGGGCGTACCCCGCCCAGCTGTCCGGCGGCCAGAAGCAGCGCGTCGGCATCGCCCGCGCCCTGGCCGGGGACCCCAAGGTCCTGCTGTCCGACGAGGCGACCTCCGCCCTCGACCCCGAGACCACCCGGTCGGTCCTGCAACTGCTGCGCGACCTCAACCGCCAACTCGGGCTGACCGTGCTGCTCATCACGCACGAGATGGAGGTCGTCAAGCAGATCTGCGACTCCGCCGCGCTGATGAAGGGCGGCCGGATCGTGGAGTCGGGAACCGTCCCCGAACTGCTGGCCGCGCCCGGCGGGGAACTGGCCCGCGAACTGTTCCCGGTCGGCGGCGTGCCGAGCGGACCGGGCGGCACCGTGATCGACGTGACCTTCCACGACGACAGCACCGGGCAGCCGGTGATCTCGCAGCTCGCCCGCACCTACAACATCGACGTCTCGATCCTGGGCGCCGCGGTGGAGACCGTCGGCGGCCGCCGCGTCGGCCGGATGCGCGTCGAACTGCCCGGCACCTTCGAGGAGAACGTCGTGCCCGTCGGATTCCTGCGCGAGCAAGGACTGCAGGTGGAGGTGGCGCCGGCCGGCGCCGCGCAGGCCGCAACCCCCGAGGAGAACTCCAAGTGACCTGGGCCGAGATGCAGCCGCTGCTCACACAGGCGGTGTGGGACACCCTCTACATGGTCGGCCTCGCCACGCTGGTCTCGGTGGCCGGCGGGCTGCCGCTGGGCATCCTGCTGGTCCTGACCGACCGCGGCGGGCTGCTGCGCAACGCGTTCGTCAACAAGGTCGTCGGCGCCGTCGTCAACGTGGGCCGGTCGCTGCCGTTCCTGATCCTGATGGTCGCCCTGATCCCCTTCACCCGGCTGGTGGTGGGCACCACCATCGGCGCCGAGGCCGCCGTCGTGCCGCTCGCCGTCGGAGCCGTCCCCTTCTTCGCCCGGCTGGTGGAGACCGCCGTGCGCGAGGTCGACCACGGCCTGGTCGAGGCCGTCCAGGCGATGGGCGGCAGCACCTGGACCGTCGTCCGCAAGGCACTGCTGCCCGAGTCCCTGCCCTCGGTCGTCTCCGGGCTGACCACCACCGTCGTCACCCTGGTCGGCTACTCCGCGATGGCCGGCGCGATCGGTGCCGGGGGACTGGGCGACCTGGCGATCCGCTACGGCTACCAGCGCTTCGAGACCGGCCTGATGCTCGTCACCGTCGCCGTCCTGATCGTGCTGGTCACCCTGATCCAGCTCGCCGGGGACCTGGCCGCCCGCAGCCTGTCCCACCGCGGCCGCTCCGAGTCCGCCGCCCCGCGGCTGCGCCTGCTGCGCGCCCCGGCGCGCGCCGAGGCCGAGCCCGCGAAAGCCTCCTGAACCTCCCGGCCCGACCGGGTCCCGGGACCCTTCCACCCATGGAGAAAGGCACTTTTCGTGCGTAACACCATCAAGACCGCTGCCGTCGCCGCCGTCACGGGGGCCCTCGCCCTCGGACTGACCGCCTGCGGCGCCGGCTCCGGCTCCGGTTCCTCCGACGCGGCCGACGGCCCGCTCGTCGTCGCCGCCACCCCCGTCCCGCACGCCGAGGTCCTCACCTACATCAGGGACAACCTGGCGAAGGACGCCGGACTGGAACTGGAGGTGAAGGAGTTCCAGGACTACGTCGCCCCCAACACCGCCACCGACGAGGGCTCGGTCGACGCCAACTACTTCCAGACCGCCCCGTACCTGGAGGAGTTCAACAAGGAGAACGGCACGAAGCTGACCCCGGTCGCCGAGGTCCACCTCGAGCCGCTCGGCCTGTACTCCGACAGCATCCGGTCGACCGGCGACCTCAAGGCCGGCGCGACCGTCGGCATCCCCAACGACGGCTCCAACGAGGCCCGCGCCCTCAAGCTCCTGGACGCCAACGGCCTGATCGAGCTCAAGGACGGCGCGGGGGAGAACGCCACCCCCAAGGACATCGCGAAGAACCCGAAGAAGCTGGAGTTCAAGGAGCTCGAGGCCGCCCAGCTGCCCCGCTCCCTGGCCGACCTCGACGCCGCGGTGATCAACGGCAACTACGCGATCTCCGCCGACCTGAACCCGGCCAAGGACGCCCTGGTGCTGGAGAAGGCCGAGAACAACCCGTACACCAACCTGCTGGTGGTCAACAAGGGCAACGAGGACGACCCGCGGGTGAAGAAGCTGGCGAAGCTCCTGACCTCCGAGGAGGTCCGGAAGTTCATCGAGGACAAGTACGACGGCTCCGTCGTCCCCGCCTTCTGATCAACCAGCTCCCGAGCAACCAGCTCCCGGCCGCCGCCGGCTCACCGCCGGCGGCGGCCGGGGCCGTGCCCGCTGCCCCGGGCCGGGGCCGGCCTCAGCCCAGCCGCCGCAGCCAGTAGACGTCGGTGGTGCAGGGCATCTCCAGCCGGTCGCGGCCCCTGGTCTGCGGATCGCCGTCCAGCACCGCCTCGACCTCCGCCCGCACCCGCGCCCGCCGCTCCTCGTCCAGCACCGCGATGTGGCTGGAGGACATCATCCGCTCCACCACGTCCCGCCGGGTGGTGGAGTGGGGGTTGGGCAGGTGCCGCTCCTGCATCGCCGACCAGCCCGGACGGCCCTCGACGGCCCGCCGCCAGCGGTCGTCCAGCGGGCTGGGCAGGTCCCGGGGCGCCAGGCGGAAGAAGACCTCCTGGTAGGCGCGCACCCACGGCACCGAGGTGTCCCAGGTGTTCCACACCAGGCCCAGCCCCCCGCCCGGCCGCAGTATCCGCTCCACCTCGGCGAGCGCCTGCTCCTCGCGGAACCAGTGCCACGACTGCGCGGCCACCACGGCGTCGGCGGAGCCGTCGGGCAGTCCCGTGTCCTCGGCCGTGCCGGCGGTGACCGCGACCCGCGGCAGGAACTCCGACAGCCGGGCCCGCATCCGCTCCACCGGCTCCACCGCCACCACCCGGGCGCCGGTCAGCGCCAGCAGCCTGGTGAACTTCCCCGTGCCCGCGCCCAGGTCGGCCACCCTGGCCCCCGGCACCAGCCCCAGGCCGTCCGCCAACTCCGCCAGCGCCGCGATGGGATAGGAAGGCCGCGAACGCTCGTACACGTCCGCTGCCCGCTGGTACCCGACTCCTGCTGCGTGGTGGACCGTCACGCGGGCAGACGGTAGCAGGAACCGACGATCACGGCGCGGGTGCGTCACCGCCGCCGGACCGGCGGTCCCATGCACTGCACAGGCGGCCGGACTTGGTGCCATGCTGTGCGTTCCCAGCAGATCGGTGAGGAGAGCACATGTCGTCAAGCTTCCCGGAGATCGCCATCACCACCGAGCGGCTGGTGTTGCGCGCCTTCGAGGACGATGACGTCCCCGCCCTGGTGGAGATGATGAACGACGAACTCGTCACGGCCTGGACCTCGGTACCGCACCCCTACACGGAGGAGCACGCCCGCGACTGGGTGCACCGGGGATCGGTGCTCGAGCGCACCGAGGGCAGGGGGATCGTCTTCGCGGTCACCGAGTTCCTCACCCAGCGGCTGGTCGGCACCGTCCACCTGTGCAACACCGACTGGCGCTGCCGCACCGCCGAGGCCGCCTACGTCGTCGCCCCCTGGGCCAGGGGCGAGGGGTACGGCTCGGAGGCGGTCCACGCCGCCGCCCAGTGGCTCTTCGACGACCAGGGGTTCGAGCGCCTGGAGATACGCACCGCCGCGGGCAACACCGCCTCCCAGCAGCTGGCCCAGAAGGTCGGCTGCACCAGCGAGGGGGTCCTGCGCAACGCCTGGATCGTCCGCCAGCCCGAACCGGACGGCAGCTGGTCCGAGGTGCGCACCGACCTGATCGTCTGGAGCCTGCTCCCCGAGGACATCGAGTCCGACCCCGTGCGCTGACGCCGCCCGCGCCCGCACCCCGCACCCCGCTGCCCGCGCCCGCGCCCGCGCCCGCGCCCGACGGGACCGCCGCCCGCCGCCGTACCGGCCCCGCCCGCCCGTCGACGCGCCACAGGGTCCGTCGCCGCCCCGTCGGGATACCCTCCTTCCCTACGGACAGCACTGCCGGCACCCGACACTTCCAGGAGACGCGACACACATGGCGGACCGGGTCACGGTCATCGGCTGGGACGGGACACCGCTGACCGCCGCGGCGCGGTCCGCGGTCGCGGCAGCCACCCTCGTGGCCGGCACCCGCCACCACCTCGCCCTGCCCGACGTCCCCGCGGCCGCGGAGCGGGTGCTCGTCGGCAGCCTGGAGCTGGCCGCCCGCAGGATCGCCGCCCACCGCGGCACCGCCGTCGTCTTCGCCGACGGGGACCCCGGGTTCTTCGGCGTCGTACGGGCCCTGCGCCGCCCCGAGCACGGGCTCGAGGTCGAAGTGCTCCCCGCGGTCTCCTCGGTGGCCGCCGCCTTCGCCAGGGCCGGCATGCCCTGGGACGACGCCCGCGTCGTCGTGGCCCACCGGCGCACCCTGCGCCGGGCGGTCAACGTCTGCCGCGCGCACACCAAGGTCGCCGTCCTGACCGCGCCCGGCGCCGGCCCCGCCGAACTGGCCCTGCTGCTCGGCGAGGTGCACCGCACCTTCGTCATCTGCGAGGAACTGGGCACCGACCAGGAGCGGGTCACGGTCATCACCTCGGACAAGGTCGCCGACCACCTCTGGCGCGACCCCAACGTGGTCCTGGTCATCGGGGGCAGCAACACGCCGGCCGGGCAAGCGGGCTGGATCTCCGGCCACAGCCCCGAGTACCCCGGCGACGTCCGCGGCTGGGCCCTGCCGGCGCACGAGTACGACGGTGAACCGCACCCGCGCACCCCGGCCGACGAGGCGTCCTCGCCCCAGTTGCGCGCGCTGCAACTGGCCCGCCTGGGCCCGCGCACCGGCGACCTGCTGTGGGACGTCGGATCCGCCGGGGGAGCCGCGGCGGTGGAGGCCGCGCGGTTCGGTGCGGCCGTCATCGCCGTCGAGCCGGACGCCGCCGCCTGCGCCCGGACCACGGCCAACGCCCGCCGGTTCGGCGTGCAGGTGCAGGTCGTCCACGGGACGGCGCCCGCCGTCCTGGAGGACCTTCCCGAACCCGACCTCGTGCGGATCGGCGGCGGGGGCGCGGCCGTTGCGGCGGCCTGCGCGGCCCGCAGGCCCGAACGCATCGTCGCCAGCGCGCTGACCAGGGACGAGGCCGAATCCGTCCGGGCCGCACTGGAGTCCGCCGGCTACATCACGGAGTGCGAACTGCTGCAGTCCGTCGGCCTGGACGGGCAGTGGGCCGAACGGGAGCGCAGCACCGCCTTCCTGATCTGCGGCCAGCGCGGCTGAGCCCCCGTCCGCAGCACGGACCGGGGACCGGACGCGGCCCGCCTGGCGGTAGGCTGGCGGATCGGCGTGGAAGGGGGCCGGCCGGTACTGCTGTACCGGCCGTACGGTGCGGCCGCGGGCCGACGTGGCGCACCCCACAGCACGGGGCGAGCGGTTCGGTTGGCCGCAGGACCCTGCGGCCAGGAAGAATGCAGGACATCTCGGGACGGTCGTGCCGGTTACCGTGCATGCTCGTTGTTCATGAGGGCGGCGCGTGCGCCGCGGCCGCCCCGTCGGAGGTGCGAGACGGATGGGCGAGGGGCACGCATGACTGACACCGGTCAGTTCCCGGTAGAGGGGCAGCCGGAGGGCGCAGGCGGAGAGCCGGTTCCGCAGCATGGCGGGCTTCCCGCCGCCGAGGCGGAGCCGATGGGCCCCGGATGGGCGCCCGACCCGGCGATCCCCCCGGCAGCCCCCGCCTACACCTTCCTCGACCAGCCGGACGAGGAGGACGACCTCCTCCTGATGCCCGGCCCGCAGGGATCGTGGGGCGACCCCCAGGCGGCCCCGCCCGCGCCGGGGCAGGCGGGCGGCCCCGTGCACCCGCAGCACACGCCCTTCGAGGCGGACCCGCACGGCACCGGCGCCTACGCCGCCGGCCCCTACGACACCGGTGTCCACGACTCCGGTGTCCACGCCGCGGGACCGGCCGGCTTCGGGACCGTTCCGATGCAGCAGCCGTTCCCCGGGGCCGTCCCGCCCCCCGTGCAGCTGCCGGAGCAGCCGGCGCCCTACGGCGACCCGCTGAACGACCCCCTGCCCCCGCACGCCTTCGAGCAGGGCCAGGCACCGGGAGCACCGGCGCAGCAGGCGCCGGCGCACGGGCTGCCGCCCGAGATCCCGGCGCCGGACTTCCAGAACCCGGACTTCCAGAACCACGGCTTCCAGACGGCCCCGGCCCCGGTGCCGCAGCCCTGGACCGCGCAGGCACGCCACCCCCAGCAGACGGCCCAGCCCGCGCCGCGCCGTCCGCTCCACATGGGCCCGCCCATCCCCGAGCAGAACACCGGGGGCGTCGCCGTCCGCTCGCTGGCCGACCGCGGGCCCGCGGTCCCCGCCCCCACCAGGCAGCCCGCGCCCGCGGCCGAGCAGCCCGGGATCCCGGCGCAGCAGTCCGCCGAGCCGCAGCAGTCCGCCGAGCCGCAGCCGGTCCAGCAGCCCGCGGAGGCGACAGGCCCCGTGGAGGCAGCCGTGCAGTCGGAAGCCCCCGCCGTGGAGCAGCCCGCCGTGGAGCCGCAGCCGGTTCCCGAAGCACCCGCAGCACCCGCAGCTCCCGCCTCTGCTCCGGAACCGCAGCAGGTGGTCCCGGCCGAGCAGCAGGCGGCCCCGGCCCCCGAGGCGGCCGAGGCCGTCGAGGCGGGCACGGCCGTTCCGGCGGCGGACGACGCCGCCACGCCTGCCGCGCCGCCGGCCGAGCCAGGCGCACTGCCCGTCGAGCAGCCCGTGGCCGAGCAGCCCGTCGAACAGCAGGCGCAGCCGCAGGCCCCGCAGCAGGAGCCCCCGACCGCCGAGGCGGCGCAGGCCGAGGCCGTGGCGCAGGAAGTCCCGCAGCCGGACGGCACGCCCGAAGCCGCCGGACTGCCCACCGAGCAGCCCGTGGCCGAGCAGCCCGCGGCCGAGGTCGAGCCCGCAGCTGTGGCCGAACCCGCGGCCGAGGTCGAGCAGCCTGCGGCCGAGGCCCGGGCCTCGGTGCCGGACAACGCCCCGGCCGGGCAGCCGGAGGACGGTGCCGCGCCGCAGCAGGCCGTCGAACCGCAGCCGCCGCAGACCGCCCAGGAGGCACAGCCGGTCCAGGCCGGTGCGGAGGGGCAGACCGCTCCGCAGGCCGGAGAGGCCGCGCCCGCCGTTGCCGGGGAGCCCGAGGCCGCCGCTGGGGCCGGGCAGACCGCCGGAACCCCGGTGCCGCAGGAAGGTGCCGTCGAGGGCGAGGCGCAGGGCGACGCAGGCCCGGTGCCCGTCGCCGCTGCGGACGACGCCGCGGCAGTGGCGCCGTCCGACGCAGCAGCAGAGCAGGCGGAGCCGGTCGCGGCCCAGAGCCCGGAGACCCCGCAGGCCCCGCAGCCCGTGCAGGCCCCGGAAGCCGCCGTCCCCGCGACCGAGGACGCTGCCGCTGCCGCCGATTCGCCGGCGGAGGAGGGGACGCCTACCGAGGCCGGGGACGAGGCCGGCGACCCGGAAACGGCTCCTGCCGAGCAGCCCGCGGAGGCTGCCGGGGCGGACACCGCGCCGGCAGCCGACGGGCAGCCCGTGCAGGAAGCTCCGCCCGGTGCCGCCGCACAGCCGGAAGCCGCGCAGCCGGAGGCCGTGGAGCAGGGCACCCCGCAGCCGGAGCCGCAGCCCGCCGAGGAGACTCCCGCAGCACAGGAGCCCTCCGCGGCGGAGCCCGCACAGCAGCCGGAGTCCCCGGAGGCGCCCGCAGCCGTGGTGCGGCCCGGGACCGGGCGTCGCCGCCGGGCACCGCGCTCGCGCACCTCCGCCTTCCTCGAGGAGCCCGCGGCCCAGGCCGTGGCACCCGCCCCGGAAGCCATACAGCCTCAGGCCGAGGCAGCGCCCGAGCCGGTCGCCGAGCACCGGGCTGTCGCCGAACCGGCTGCCGCCTCCGAGCAGCAGGCCTCCGAACCGACCGCCGAGGAGCCGACCGTCGTCGAGCCTGTCGTCGAGGAGGCCGCGCCTGCCGAGCCGGTCGCCGAAGAGGAGCCGGCTGCAGGAGAGGAGCAGCCCGCCGCCGAGCAGTCGGCTGCCGAAGAGCCCGTCGCCGAGGAGCCGGCCGCCGAGGAGCCGGCCGCCGAGGAGTCGGCCGCCGAGGAGCAGTCGCCGACTGCCGCGGCGCCCGCGTACGACGAGCCCACCCGCGACGCCGTGCACCGTGTCATCCGCGAGCGCCGTGACATCCGCAACGGCTTCCGGAAGGACGCCATCCCGCACGAGGTGCTGATCCGCGTCCTCGAGGCCGCGCACACCGCGCCCAGTGTGGGCCACTCCCAGCCGTGGGACTTCGTCGTCATCCGGTCGGCGAAGACCCGCCGCAGGATGCACGAGCTGGCCGTGCGTCAGCGCGACGCCTACGCCAAGTCCCTCCCCAAGGCCCGGGCCAAGCAGTTCAAGGAAATCAAGATCGAGGCCATCCTCGAGACCCCGGTCAACATCGTCGTCACCGCGGATCCCACCCGCGGGGGCCGGCACACCCTGGGCCGCCACACCCAGCCCCAGATGGCGCCGTACTCCTCCGCGCTCGCGGTGGAGAACCTGTGGCTCGCGGCGCGGGCCGAGGGGCTGGGCGTCGGCTGGGTCAGCTTCTTCGACGAGCGGGAGATGGTCCGCGAACTGGGGCTGCCCGACCACCTCGAGGTGGTCGCGTACCTGTGCGTCGGCTACGTCGACGAGTTCCCGGACGAGCCCGAGCTGATGCAGGCCGGCTGGGCCAAGCGCCGCCCGCTGTCCTGGGCGGTCCACGAGGAGGAGTACGGGCGGCGGGCCCTGCCCGGCGAGGAGCCGCGCGACCTGCTCGACGAGACCCTGGGCCGGATCCGCCCCCTGGACGCCAAGGCGCTCGGCGAGGCGTGGGAGCGGCAGAAGCGGATGACCAAGCCGGCCGGTTCCCTCGGCATGCTGGAGATCATCTCCGCGCAGCTGAGCGGGCTGTCCCGCCACTGCCCGCCGCCGGTCCCGGAGCCCGCCGCGGTGGCGATCTTCGCGGGCGACCACGGCGTGCACGCCCAGGGCGTGACCGCCTGGCCGCAGGAGGTCACCGGACAGATGGTGGCCAACTTCTTGGCCGGCGGCGCGGTGTGCAACGCGTTCGCCAACCAGGTCGGGGCCGAGGTCTGCGTCGTGGACGTGGGCGTGGCGGTCGAACTGCCCGCCACGGCGGGGCTCCTGCCCCGCAAGGTGCGTCCGGGCACCGACGACTTCACGGTCGGCCCCGCGATGTCCCGCGAGGAGGTCCTGCAGGCGATCGAGGTCGGCATCGAGACCGCCCGGGACCTGGTGGCGGCGGGCAACAAGGCGCTGCTCACCGGGGAGATGGGGGTGGCCAACACCACCGCCTCGGCCGCCCTGATCTCGGTCTACACCGGGGTCGACCCGGCCGAGGTCACCGGTCGCGGCACCGGCATCACCGACGACATGCACGCCCACAAGGTGGACGTGGTGCGCCGGGCGCTGGAGCTGCACCGGCCCGACCCGGAGGACCCGATCGGCGTCCTGGCCGCGGTCGGCGGCCTGGAGCACGCCGCCATGGTGGGGCTGATGCTCGGCGGCGCCTCGCTGCGCACGCCGATCGTCCTCGACGGGGTGAGCACCGGCGCCGCGGCGCTGGTCGCCCGGGCGATTGCCCCCGAGGTGCTCGCGGCCTGCATCGCCGGGCACCGGAGCGCGGAGCCCGGGCACGTGGCGGCGCTCAACAAGCTCGGACTGCGCCCGCTGATCGACCTCGACCTGCGGCTCGGCGAGGGCACCGGCGCCCTGCTGGCCCTGCCGCTGGTGCAGAGCGCGGCCCGCGCGATGCACGAGGTCGCCACCTTCGACTCGGCAGGGGTCACCGAGAAGGAGTGACCGCCGGACGCGGGGCGACGGACCCGGGCCCTGCCCCGGACCCGTCGCCCCGCACCCGGACCCGGACCCGTCGCCCCGCACCCGGCCCCGGTCCCGCACCCGGTCCCGGGACCACCCCGGCCCCCGCCCCGTCCCGGCAACAGGACGGGGCGGGGGCGAGGACGTACCCCGGCGGACCGCCCGCCGGAGGCCGCTCCGAGGACGCAGCGGCCTTCCCCCGCCTCCCCGCAGGGCGCCCCGCACCCGGGCCCTCCGGCCCCGCCCGCCCGGCCCCGCCCCTCTGCCCGTCCCGCCCGCCCCGTCCCGCCCGCCCCGTTCGAGGAGCCGCACCGCCATGAACCCCTCCGCCGCAGCAGACCGGACCGCCTATCCCGTGGGCCTGCGCCTGGCAGGGCGCCGGGTCGTGGTCCTGGGCGCCGGCCAGGTCGCCCAGCGACGGCTGCCCGGCCTGATCGCCGCCGGCGCCGACATCGTCCTGGTCTCGCCGTCGGCCACACCCTCGGTGGAGGCCATGGCCGAGGCCGGGGAGCTGCGGTGGGAGCGCCGCCCCTACCGGCCCGGCGACCTCGACGGCGCCTGGTACGCGCTGATAGCGACCGACGACGCCGAGGCCAACGAGGCGGCCTCCGCGGAGGCGGAGCAGCGGCGCGTGTGGTGCGTGCGCAGCGACGACGCGCAGGCCGCCACCGCCTGGACCCCGGCGACCGGCCGCAGCGAGGGCGTCACCGTCGCGGTGCTGACCGGAGGGGACCCGCGGCGCAGTGCGGCCGTGCGGGACGCGGTCGTCGAGGGCCTGCGGAACGGCACCCTGGCCGCCCCCCGGCACCGCGACCGCGCCCCGGGCGTGGCCCTGGTGGGCGGCGGGCCCGGCGACCCGGACCTGATCACCGTGCGCGGCCGCCGGCTGCTGGCGGAGGCGGACGTGGTGATCGCCGACCGCCTCGGCCCGCGCGACCTGCTCGACGAACTGCCCCCGCACGTCGAGGTGATCGACGCGGCCAAGATCCCCTACGGCCGGTACATGGCGCAGGAGGCGATCAACGCCGCCCTGATCGAGCACGCCCGGGCCGGCAAGGCCGTGGTGCGGCTCAAGGGCGGCGACCCCTTCGTCTTCGGGCGCGGCATGGAGGAGGTCGAGGCCCTGGCCGGGGCGGGCATCCCGTGCACGGTGGTGCCGGGCATCTCCAGCTCGATCAGCGTCCCCGGCGCGGCCGGGATCCCGGTGACCCACCGCGGGGTGGCGCACGAGTTCACCGTGGTGAGCGGGCACGTCGCCCCCGGGGACCCGCGCTCCCTGGTCGACTGGCCCGCCCTGGCCCGGCTGCGCGGCACACTGGTCCTGCTGATGGCGGTGGAGCGGATCGGGGCGATCGCGGACGTCCTGGTCGAGAACGGCCGCGACCCCCGAACGCCGGTCGCCGTCGTGCAGGAGGGCACCACGGCGGCCCAGCGCCGGGTGGACGCCACCTTGGCCACGGCCGCCGAGGTGGTCGCCGCCGAGGGGATCCGCCCGCCCGCGGTGATCGTCGTCGGCGACGTGGTCGCCGTCGGGCCCGCCCGGGACCGGTGACCGCCGGGGCCCCGTACCACCGGGCCCCCGCCCCGCCGGGGCCGCCGGAGTCCCCGGTCCCGCCGGAGTCCCCGCTCCCGCACCGCACCGCACGTCACCGGAAGGTGGAACCCCCGTGGCCGTACCCGTCACCGTCGAGGACGCCGACGACCCGCGCCTGCACGACTACGTGTCGCTGACCGACGTGGAGCTGCGCCGGCGCCGCGAGCCCGCCGAGGGCCTGTTCGTCGCCGAGGGCGAGAAGGTGATCCGCCGGGCCCTGCAGGCCGGGTACGGGATGCGTTCGATGCTGCTGACGCCGAAGTGGACGCAGGTCATGCGGGACGTGATCGAGGACTCCCCGGCGCCGGTGTACACGGTCTCCCCCGAGCTCGCCGAGCGGGTCACCGGCTACCACGTGCACCGCGGCGCGCTGGCGTCGATGCGGCGCATGCCGCTGCCCGACCCGGCGCGGCTGCTCGCCTTCCCGGCGGGGGAGGACGGCCCGTCCGGCCCGGCGCGACGGGTCGCCGTCCTCGAGGACATCGTGGACCACGCCAACATCGGGGCGGCCTTCCGGAGCGCGGCGGCCCTGGGCGTCGACGCGGTGCTCGTCACCCCGCGGTGCGCGGACCCGCTCTACCGGCGCGCGGTCAAGGTCTCGATGGGCACCGTCTTCCAGGTCCCCTGGACCCGGCTGCCGTCCTGGCCGGAGGGGATGGGCATGCTGCGCGAGGCCGGGTACCTCACGGCCGCGCTGTCCCTGGGGGAGGACTCGGTCGACCTGGACGAGCTCGCCGCCCGCCGCCCCCGCCGGCTCGCGCTCGTCCTCGGGACCGAGGGCGACGGCCTCAGGCCGTCCACCGTCGCGGCGGCCGACGTGTCCGTGCGGATCCCGATGGCCGCGGGGGTGGACTCCCTCAACGTCGCCGCGGCCGCCGCCGTGGCCTTCTACGCGACGAGGCCCGCCGCCCCCCGCTGACGTCCTCCGGGGGCCTTCGGCGCCGGTCCGGGCGCCCGGGCTACGCGGTTCCCGTCAGGCGCAGCCGGGTGCGGGACGGCGCCGAAGGGGGCAGGGCGGCGAGGATGTCGGCGAGCGAGCTCCCGGCGAGGCTGTGCCGCCAGGCTTCGTGGGCGTCGGCCATCTTCCGGGCGAGGACGCAGGTGTTCCGGCAGTCCTCCGGGGGCAGTGCCCCCCGCCCGCGTCGGCGGATTTCCCGGCACTCGTACGGCGAGGACGTTCCGCCGACCGCCTCGACTATCTGCAGGAGCGTGATCTCGGACGGCTGCCGCGCGAGCCGGAAGCCGCCCCGGGGGCCCGTCGTCGCGGACAGCACGCCGGCTTTGACGAGCGTCTGCAGCTGCTTGGCGAGAGAGGCCGCCGGCAGGTCGTAGTACTGCGCGAGCTGGGCCGCCGAGGCGGTGGTTCCCGGCTCGAGCTGTGCCAGCGTCGTGGCGCAGTGCAGCAGCCATTCAGTGCTCACGGGCAGCTTCATGCATCCGATTCTATCCAAGTGATTGCGGACCTTTTTAATCCGGGATAGCGTTCGGGGGCCGAGGAGAAGAGGAGAGACCACCGTGCGGATCATGCGGATCGCCGTTGCCGGCGCCACCGGGAACATCGGAGCACTCACCGTCGCTGCCCTCGAACGGGCCGGGCACGAGGTCGTGCGCATCAGCCGCTCGCTGGGTGTGGACCTGGTGACCGGCGACGGCCTCGACGACGCCCTGGCCGGCGTCGATGCAGTGGTCGACGCCACCAACTGCACGGCCACCGACCCGGCGGAGGCGGTGGCGTACTTCGGCGCCGCCACGCGGAACCTGCTCGCCGCCGAGGAGCGGGCCGGCGTCCGCCACCACGTGCTGCTCTCGATCGCCGGGATCCATCGTCTCGAGGGCAACGCGCACTACGCCGGCAAGCGGGAGCAGGAGCGCCTCGTGGCCGCGGGCCCGGTGCCGTGGACGATCGTCCCGGCCGCGCAGTTCCACGACTTCGCCGCGACGGTGGCGGGCTGGACCGAGCGGGACGGCGTCGCCGAGGTCCCGCCGCTGCTGGTGCAGCCGGTCGCGCCCGCGGACGTGGCCGACGTCCTCGCCGGGATCGCGACGGGCGGGCCGCAGGGACACCATCCCGACGTCGTCGGCCCCGAACCGCAGGACCTGGTGGACATGGCCCGGCGCACCCACGAGGCGCGCGGCCGCACGGTGAAGCTCGTGCCGACCTGGTCGGCGCTGTTCGGCCCGGAGGCCGCCGGCAACGTGCTGCTGCCCGGCGAGGGCGCCCACATCGCGCCGACCACCTTCGACGAGTGGCTCGCGGAACAGCGGCAGGGCCGCTGAGCACGGCCCGGGCACCGTCGGGGGCCGCGGCGTCGGGCGCCGCCGCGGCCACGCGGGAGGGCGGGCGGACGGCGGCGCGGCGGGCAGTGGCTCAGGCGGGGACCCGCTCGTCCTCGAGGAACGCGCGGATCTGCTCCCTCAGTTCGGGGCTGTCGGTGTGCTCGTGCACGGAGACCGCATGTTCGACGGCCGCCCTCACGACCTCTTCCTCCTCACCGCTGATGGTGAGGGTGCAGCCGGAGACACTGGGGGACTTGCGGCAGTCGGCCACCTTCCTGGTCATCGCAACCTCCTCGGTCGGGACGTCCCCCCGCTGTCCAGGCTGGACCCGTGCCCGCCCGGAGGCAAGGCCGGAGGCGAGGGGCGTCAGCCGCCGGTCCGGCCCCCGTCGGTCTGCGCGGTGCCCGCCGCCGGGGGGTGCGCCGGGGCGCCCGGTCCCGGCCCCATCGACCTGTTCCCGCCCTGGCAGCCCTGTACCGCGGTGATGGCCAGCGCGGACAGCAGGGTGACCGTGACGAAGACGACGATCCGCTGCCGCAGCAGCCTGCGGTCCGGCCCGGGTCTGCGGGGGGCCGGGGTGCGGCTCCCGGTGCCGGCGGGCGTCCGGGGCGCGGACCGGGCGGGGGTGCGGGCCGGAGTGCGTGCGGGGGTGCGGGCCGGGGTCCGCTGCGCGTTCCCCGCCGGCGTGCGGCCCCCGGTGTCCCGCTGCAGCCCGCGGCCCGCACCGGCCTGCCCGGTGCCGCGCCGCGCCGCTCCGGGCCCGGTGCCCTGACCGCCGGTGCGCCGCCCCCCGGTCCGGGCGTCCCCGCCCTGCGCGGGCCGGGGCGGACGCACCTGCCCGCGCACGGAGTCCAGGCCGCGGGCCTCGCGGGCGTGGATCTCGGAGAGCCGCTCGTGCAGCTGCGCGGTGCTCGGCCGGTCCTCGGGCTCCTTGGCCAGGCAGGCGTGCACCAGGGGGGCCAGGGAGTCCGGAACCTGCGACAGGTCGGGCTCCTCGTGCACCACGCGGTAGAGCATCACCTCGGAACTTCCCTGCCCGAAGGGGGAGTCGGCCGTCGCCGCGTACGCCAGCGTCGCCCCCAGTGCGAAGATGTCGGTTGCCGGGGTGACCGGCGCCCCGCGGACCTGCTCGGGCGCGAGGAAGCCGGGGGAGCCGACGGCGGTCCCGACGTGCGTGAGGGTGCTGGCGCCGGTCGCCCAGGCGATCCCGAAGTCGATGATCCGGGGCCCCTTGGGGGACAGCAGGATGTTCGACGGCTTGAGGTCGCGGTGCACCACGCCCGCCTCGTGCACCGACAGCAGTCCCTCGGCCAGGGCCGCCCCGATCGAGGCCACGTCGGCGGCCGGCAGCGGGCCCTCCTCGCCGACCTTGTCGTACAGGGAGGGGCCGGGGACGTACTGGGTGGCGAACCAGGGGCGCTCGGCCTCCAGGTCGGCCGCCACCAGCCGGGCCGTGCAACCGCCGCGGATCCGCGAGGCGGCGGAGACCTCGCGGGCGAACCGGGAGCGGAACTCGGGGTCCTCCGCCAGTTCCGGGCGGATCACCTTCAGCGCCACCCGCTGCCCGCGCTTGTCGGAGCCGAGGTAGACCACCCCCATGCCGCCGGCCCCGATCCGGCGGTGCAACCGGAAGGAGCCGACGACACGCGGGTCCTCGCGCCGGAGCCGCATCATCGCCATGTCCATCCCCGCTGCCCGAACCGTGTGGTGTGGCACAGCTTACGGAAGCCCGCGTCCGCCGTGCCGGTACGCAACGCACGCGCGGCCCGGGCCGCTGTCAGTGCCGCGTGGGACCCTGGAGGATGTGCGGGAGTCTGCCCCGGCAGCGTCCGCGCACACCCCGGAAAGGTCAACTTCCCGTCGAACAAAGGAGTCTGACGGTATGAAAGGCGACCGCACGGAAATAGTCGTGGACGCGGGGGACACCACCCGCACCTACGAGGTCGTGGCGACCAGGGCCGGCCGGAGGGTCGAGTCGGCGGTGCGCCGGGGCGTGGTGGAAGTGAGTGAAGTCACCCGCAGCGGCTCGGTCGTGCGCACCGCGCGCTTCATGGCCAGCCGGGTGCTGGCACTGGTGGAGTACCCGGTTCCGCGGGAAGAGGGAGAGGAACGGGACGCCGGCGAGCCGTCCGCCGGATCCGACCGGGCCCGCCGTATACGGTGACCGCACCGAACCGCCGACCGCACCGACCGCACCGACACCGGGAGAAGAGGGCGCCGTGCGACACCACGGGATTCCGGCCGCCGTGACCGCCGCCGCACTCGTCGCGGCGCTCACGACCGGGTGCGGCGCACAGGAGGACGGCCCCGACGCGGTGGTGCGGGGCTTCCTGGACGCCTGGGCCGCGGGGGACGAGGCGGCCGCCGCCGGGTTCACCGACGAGCCCGTGCAGGCCCGCGCCCAACTCGCCCGCCTGGAGCGCGAGCTGGACATCACCTCCGCCCGTTTCGACCCGCAGGAGCCGCAGGGGGACGAGGACGGCCCGACCGCCCTCGTCCCCTTCCGGGCCTCCCTGGGCCTGCGGGGCGCGGGCACCTGGACGTACGGCTCCTCGGCCCGGGTGCACAAGGGCGAGGACGGCTGGAGGATCCGCTTCGAGCGCACGCTCCTCCACCCCGGGCTCGGCCCGCGCGACCACCTGGTCCGCAAGCGGCTGACGCCCCCCAGGGCCGGAGTCCTCGCCGCGGACGGCAGCGACCTGGCCCCCCGGTCCACGGTGTGGGCGGTCAGCATCTGGCCGGCGAAGCTCACCGACCCGGACCGGGCCTACGCCGCGCTCGGCGACCCCGCGCTCGGCGCCGACATCGACACCGGCGCGCTGCGCAAGAGGGTCGAGGCGGCCGACCCCGACCGGTCCGTCCCCGTGGTCACCCTGCGGGACGCGGTCTACCGCTCCGTCCGCGACACCCTCACCGCCGTTCCCGGCCTGCAGTTCCGCGACTCCACGAGGCCGCTGGCCGCCGCGGCGCGCCCGCTGGTCGGGTTGGTGCAGCCGGCCACCGCCGAGACGCTGGAGAACGCCGGGCGGCACGCCGCGCCCACCGACGAGGTCGGCGCGACCGGCCTGCAGCACCGCTACCAGAAGCAGCTCGCCGGAACCCCTGGCGCCGCCGTCGTCGTGGTGGACGAGGCCACAAAGGAGGCCGGCAGGACCGTGTACGAGCACCGCCCCCGGGCCGGCGCGGCGGTGCGCACCACGCTCGACCCCGAGGTGCAGAAGGCCGCCGAGGCGGCCCTGTCCGGTTTCGACGGCAACGCGTCCCTGGTCGCGCTGCGCAGCGCCACCGGCGAGGTCCTGGCGGTGGCCGACACCCCGGCCGACGGCGGGAACCGCGCCCTGACCGGCCGCTACGCCCCCGGCTCCACCTTCAAGGCGGTCACCGCAGCGGCCCTGCTGGACGCCGGGGTCTCCCCGGACACCGACGCGCCCTGCCCCCGCACCGTCACCGTCAACGGCCAGAGGTTCGAGAACCAGGCCGAGTTCGAGCTGCCCACCGGCACGACCTTCCGCGAGGACTTCGCCCACTCCTGCAACACCGGCTTCATCGGCATGCGGGACCGGCTTCCGGCCGGGGCCCTGACCGCCGCGGCCGCGAAGTTCGGCATCGGGGGCCCGTGGCAGGTCGGCGCGGCCGGCTTCGACGGCAGCGTCCCCGAGCCGTCCGGACCCAACGACGAGGCCGCCGCCATGATCGGCCAGGGCCGGGTCGAGGCGAGCCCCCTGGTGATGGCCTCGGTGGCGGCCACCGTCGAGTCGGGCCGCTTCCACCAGCCGGTGCTCGTCCCCGCGGCCGTGAAGGAGAAGCACCGCGCGCCCGGGCCGGGCGCAACCGTCGCGAAGCGGCTGCGCGAGCTGATGCGGGCCGTGGTCACCGACGGCTCCGGCAGGGCGCTGAAGGACCTGCCCGGCGCACCCGCGGCCAAGACCGGCACCGCCGAGTACGGCGACGCGGACCCGCCGCGCACCCACGCCTGGATCATCGGCTTCCGCGACGGCGTGGCGTTCTCCGTCCTCCTGGAGGACGGCGGGTCCGGCGGCAAGGACGCGGGCCCGGTCGCCGCCCGCTTCCTGCGCGCACTCGACTGACAGCCCGACGGCCCCGGAAGGGGCCGCATCCCGGGACGGCCGTCCCGGACGGCCGCCTCGGGGAACACCCGGGGGACACCCCGGTACGCACCGACGCCCCTTCTCCACCCAGGGGAGTACGCCGGCCCGCCCGCCCTCATCCCCGGGGAGGCGCGGAAGCGGTACGCGGGCATGACGACCGCTCCCCGCCCGGCTCCTAGATTGGTCCCACGCGGCGGGAGGAACGCTCGTCCCCCGAGGCAGTCCGCCCGCCGCACCACGACGAAGGACTGATCGGAGCAGACGATGGGCGGCCGGACGACCGCGGCAGCAGCTCGGAGCACGGGACGGCCGGGGCTCCTCCCCGGCCCCCGGCCCGGCGGAACCCGCCACCCGCTGGTCGCCGTGGCCATGGCAATGCCCCTCGCGGTGCTGCTGACCGTCGCCTTCGGCGGCTGGGACGCCGTGGTCGTCCAGGCGTCCTCCGTGGCAGGGCTGCTGGGACGCTGACCGGCGGCCCCTCCTCGGCAACGCCCCCGGCAACGGCCCCGGCAACGGCCTGCGGCGGCCGGCCCCGGCGTCCGGGAACCGTGGGGACGGCACCCGGCCCCGTGCTTGACTGTGCCGGTGGACGGCACCGCCAATAGCAGCACCAGCACCAGCACCAGCAGCGTCGCCGAGCGCCTGAGCGCCTTCGCCCGGGCGGTGTCGGGGGAGCCCCGGTCGGCCCTGCTCGCCGAGCGTGACGACGGGATCGTCGTCGGCAGCGGGGACGTCGTCGCCAAGGCCCACGCCGCCGACAGTGACCGCTCCGCCCTGGAGGCACGGCTGGCGGTCGCCGCCCACCCGCTGCTCCACGGCGTCCTGCTGCCCCCGCTGCCGCCGCCGCGCACGCCGCAAGAACCCGGACCGGCCCCGGCCCCGGCCGTGGCGGTCCCGCCGCCCCGCGAGGGGCGGCCCCCGGCCGTCCCCGCCGCCCCGGCCGCCCTGCACGACGTCCTGGACGGGCGGCCGGTGACCGTGTGGCCCCGGGGCGTACCGGTCGACCGCGACGACCCCGGGGCCGCGCCGTGGGAGGAGGCGGCCCGCCTGCTGGCCCGCCTGCACCGCACCCCCGTCGACGCGCTGCCCGGACCCCTGCCGCCGATGCGCGGCCCGGACAAGGTGGCCCGGGCCCTGCACCGGATGCGCGCGGCCGTGCCACCGACGCCGGCCTCCCGGGCAGTGCTGGCGGCCCACGCCCTGCTGCCCGCCTGGGCCCGCGCACAGGCCGCGCCGCCCCCGGCGGAGTTCCTGTGCCACGGAGACCTGCACCTCGGACAGCTCGTCAGGCACCCCCGGCCCGGGGGCCGGTGGCTGCTCATCGACGTCGACGACCTGGGGACAGGGGACCCGGCCTGGGACCTGGCCCGCCCGGCCTCCTGGTACGCCACCGGTCTGCTTGCGCCCGAGGAGTGGGGGCGCTTCCTGCACGCCTACCGCCTCGCGGGCGGGCCTGCCGTCCCCGCGGACGGCGACCCGTGGCCGCGCCTGGACGCCCCGGCCCGCGCCCTGACGGTGCAGTCGGCGGCACTGGCGCTCGCCCGGGCCGCCGACCTCGGCCGGGACCCGGACGAGGTCGAGCAGTGCCTGGTGGACGCCTGCGCCCGGATGGGAACCGCCGCGGCCCCTCCCGATGTCCTCTAGGGTGACGCCAGCAGGCGACAGAAGGAGTTGAGCACAGCGATGCAGTGCCCCAAGTGCCATGCGCCGATGCACACCTACAACCGGAGCGGCGTGCAGATCGAGCAGTGCAACGGCTGCCGGGGGATCTTCCTCGACTACGGCGAGCTGGAGGCGCTGACCCGCCTCGAGTCGCAGTGGACGGGCCAGGCCCCGCCGCCGGCCCCGCAGGCGTACCCGGCCGGCCACGCCGCTCCGCCGCCGCCCGCCTGGGGCGCCCAGCACCACGGCCACCACGGTCACCACGGCCACCGCAGCTTCGGCCGGATGCTCTTCTCCTCCTGAACATCCCGGAACCGGCCCCCGCCCCGACCCGGACCCACCGTGTCGGGCCGGGCCCGGCACGGTCCCGGCCCCGGACACTGCGACAGCACGAGAAAGCCCCCGGCCGGATCGGCCGGGGGCTTTCGGTGGTGGACGATACTGGGATTGAACCAGTGACCTCTTCCGTGTCAGGGAAGCGCTCTCCCGCTGAGCTAATCGTCCGGGAAGGCAGGGCCCGTGAGGACCCGAGTGCGCGATACTGGGATTGAACCAGTGACCTCTTCCGTGTCAGGGAAGCGCTCTCCCGCTGAGCTAATCGCGCCGAGTGGACGATACTGGGATTGAACCAGTGACCTCTTCCGTGTCAGGGAAGCGCTCTCCCGCTGAGCTAATCGTCCGTGGAAGCCCCGAGGGACTTCGCAGAGGTGGAGACGGGATTTGAACCCGTGTAGACGGCTTTGCAGGCCGTTGCCTCGCCTCTCGGCCACTCCACCACCGGAGGCCGGGAGCCTCCTTCGAGCGGACGACGGGATTCGAACCCGCGACCCTCACCTTGGCAAGGTGATGCTCTACCAACTGAGCCACGTCCGCGTGTGTCACTCTCCGGGTCACTTCCGTGCCCCGGCGACGTGTTGAACTCTAGCGGATTCTCGGGCCAGCTCAAATTCCGTTTCCGCAGGGTGCCGGGCGGACGCCGCCCGAAGTGCCCGTCCGGCGCCGGTCCTACACTCACCACGTGTCCCACCTCGCCCCCCTCGCCCGCTTCGGCGGCCGCGTCGCCACCGACCTGCGGGACGTCACCGACGACCCCGCCGCACTGGAGTCCACCGGCTTCTGGGCGGTCGTCGCCGACTTCGAAGGACGCCTGGTCTGCGCCCGCTTCGGGGACGTGCGGCCGGCGCCCGTCCCCCCGCCCGGCCGCTGGCGCGGACCCGCCCCGCACGAGTGGATCTCCTCCCTGGACCGCGCCGCCTACACGGCCGGGGTCCGCCGCGTCCGCGAGCACATAGCGGCCGGCGAGGTCTACCAGGCCAACCTGTGCAGGGTGCTGTCCGCGCCCCTGCCGGACCCGGACGCGGCCGACGTCGACGCGCTCGCCGCCCACCTGGCCGCCGGCAACCCCGCGCCCCACGCGGGCACGGTCCGCCTGCCCGCGCACGGGGTGGAGATCGCCACCGCCTCGCCCGAGCTGTACCTGCGCCGCGCCGGCCGCACCGTCACCTCCGGCCCCATCAAGGGCACCGGCCGCACCGCGGCCGACCTGCTGGAGAAGGACCACGCCGAGAACGTGATGATCGTGGACCTGGTCCGCAACGACCTCGGCCGGGTCTGCGAGACCGGCTCGGTCACCGTCCCGGGACTGTGCACGGTCGAGCAGCACCCGGGACTGGTCCACCTGGTCTCCACCGTGCGCGGCCGGCTGCGCGAGGACGCCGGCTGGCCCGAACTGCTCGCCGCCACCTTCCCGCCCGGCTCGGTCACCGGAGCCCCCAAGGCCAGTGCCCTGCGCATCATCTCCGCCCTGGAGAACGGCCCGCGCGGGCCCTACTGCGGGGGCGTCGGCTGGGTGGACGCCGACCGCGGCACCGGCGAGATCGCGGTGGGCATCCGCACCTTCTGGGTCGACCGCGCCGCCCCCGGCGGCCCGCAGCTGCGCTTCGGCACCGGCGCCGGCATCACCTGGGGGTCGGACCCGCAGCGCGAGTGGGAGGAGACCGAGCTGAAGGCGTCCCGGCTGCTGCGGGTAGCGTCTGGGGCACACCAACCGACAGACCTGGCAGAAGGGACCCCTCGGTGAGGATCTGGATCGACGGCGGCCTGCGTGACGCCGGCAGCGCCACCGTCTCCGTGTTCGACCACGGGCTGACGGTCGGCGACGGAGTCTTCGAGACGGTCAAGGTCGTGGAGGGGGCCGCCTTCGCGCTCACCCGCCACCTCGACCGCCTGGCCCGCTCCGCGAGCGGCCTCGGCCTTCCCGAGCCCGACCTCGACGAGGTGCGCCGGGCCTGCGCCGCCGTCGTGGAGGACAACCCGCTGCCGCTGGGCAGGCTGCGCATCACCTGCACCGGCGGGGTCTCCCCGCTGGGTTCCGACCGGGGCGACGCCGCCCCCACCCTGGTCGTCGCACTCGGCGAGGCCGCCCCGCGCCCGGCCACCACCGCCGTGGTGACCGCCCCGTGGGCCCGCAACGAGAAGAGCGCGGTCACCGGCCTGAAGACCACCTCCTACGCGGAGAACGTGGTCGCCCTGGCCCACGCCCGCCGGGCGGGGGCGAGCGAGGCGCTGTTCGGCAACACCGCCGGGCGGCTGTGCGAGGGCACCGGCTCCAACGTCTTCGTCGTCCTGGACGGCCGGCTGCTCACCCCGCCGCTCGCCTCCGGGTGCCTGGCCGGCATCACCCGCGAACTGGTCCTGGAGTGGACCGGCGCCCAGGAGGCCGACCTGCCGCTGGAGGTGCTCCAGCAGGCCGAGGAGGTCTTCCTCACCTCCACCCTGCGCGACGTGCAGGCCGTCCGCCTCGTCGACGGCCGGGAACTGCCGGGCGCCCCCGGCCCGGTCACGGCCAAGGCGATGCGGGTCTTCGACGAGCGCAGCGGCGCCGACCTCGACCCGTGACGGACCGCGCCCGTCCGCCCGGCGGGACCGCGTGACGCCGGAAACCGCGTGACGCCGGCCCGTGAAGAGGGGTAGAACGCGGGCATGACCACCACACTGCGGCCCTCGGGGCCCGAGGAACGCCTTCCCGGCGGCGGGCGCTCCCGCCGCTTCGAGATCATGGTCAACGGCCGTCCGGCGGGGGCCGTCGCCGTCTCCGCCGAACCGCAGGCGGGAGGCCTCACGGGCCTCCTGTCCGGCCTGCACGTCGACGCCCCCGACCGCCGTCGCGGCCGCGGCACGGTCGCGGTGCTGGCCGCGGAGGAGGTGCTGCGCGACTGGGGCTGCGTCCGCGTCGAGGCGTCGGTGCCCGCGGGAGCCGGCGCCGCGCTCGGCACGGCGGCCGCCCTCGGCTACACGGAGGGCGCCCGCAACATGATCAAGGCGCTCCCCGCCGAGCCGCCGGCCCTCCCCCCGGGGAGCCGGGCCCGCCCGCTCGGCGCGGCCGACTACCCGGCCTGGTCGGCCCACGCGCGGGCCGGCTACGCCGACAGCCTCGTCGGGGCGGGCGTGCCCCGGGCCGAGGCGGAGGCCAAGGCGGTGCGCGACCACGCCGTGCTCCTGCCCGACGGCCCGGACACCGCGGACACCGCGCTGCTCCTCCTCTCCCACGACGGCACCGACGTCGGACACCTGTGGGTCCGCCTGCGCAACGCCGCCCTGCCCCACGAACCGGCGTGGGTGTACGACGTGGAGGTGGCCGAGGAGCACCGCGGCCGGGGCCACGGCCGCACCCTGATGCTGCTCGCCGAGCGGGTCTGCGCCGAGGCCGGGGAGCGGGAGCTGAAGCTCAACGTCTTCGCCACCAACACCCCGGCGGTGCGGCTGTACGAGTCGCTCGGCTACGCGGTGACCGCGCACCACTTCTCCAAACGGCTGCTCTGACCCCGCGGGCCGCCGGGCCGCCGGGCCGCCGGGAGCGGGGGCGGCCCCGCCGGGCGCGGGGACGGGCCCCGCCCGGTCAGGCCCCCGGCCCCCGGCCGAGCAGGCCGTCGACGGCCTGCTCGATCCGCTCGCGCAGGCCCTCCTGGCTCTTGCTGCCGTCGAGGACCTGCCCGCCGACCACGTACGTCGGAGTCCCCGCGATGCGCATCGCCTTCCCCTCCGCCTGGTCGGTGTCGACCACCAGGATGTGCCGGCCGTCGATCAGCGAGGTCTCCAGTTCCCCGGCGTCCAGGCCGAGGTCGCGGGCGGTCTCTACCAGCACATCCTCCCCGCGCGAGGCCAGCTCCTCCACCCGGGCCAGCAGGGCCTCCACGTAAGGCCAGGCGCGCCCCTGCACGGCGGCCTCCTCGGCCGCCTGCGCCGCGGCGAAGGCGTACTTGTGCTTCTCCAGCGGGAAGTGCCTCAGCTGGATCTCCAGGGCGCCGCCGTAGCGGGCGCGAAGGGCGTGCAGGTCCTCCAGTGCGCTGCGGCAGTCGGGGCACTGCAGGTCGCACCAGATCTCGAGGAGTACGGGACGGGGATTGGCTTCACTCATGGAAGGAAGTCTCCCAGCCGGCGGCGTGCCCTTCGCCCCCCGGGAACGCTTCGCCCGTTCCTGGTCCATTCCCGGTCCGCCGTGGCGTCGGCGCCCGCCCGCGGGGCAGGATGGAGGAAGGCACTGTCCACGGGGGTCGGGAGGTCCGGGTGTCCGCGAGTCGCGCAGCCGCCGGCTGCGGAGAAGGGGGTCCGCCGTGCTGACCTCGACCGTGTGCGTCGCCCTGTCCGCGGCGGGCCTGGTGGTGGCCCTGCTCACCGCGTGGCGGAGGCGTTTCTCCGCGGCGGCGCGGATCGCCGCAGTGGCCCTGCTCCCGGTGGGCCTCTACCTGACCGGGCTGGTCTCGGTGGCGAGCCGGATCGTCTCGGCCCTCGGCCGCTGGGCCGCGGACCTGGTCCTGGACCCGGGCGTGTGGGCGGGCTTCGCGGTGCTGGCGGTCTCGGTGCTCCTGTACACGGCGGGCCGCGTCGGACGGCGGCGCACCGCACGGCGCACCGCGGGCGAACGGGGCGCGGGCGCGGTGACGGCCGCCCCCGGCGCCTCCGCGCAGGCGCTGGGCCGCGGCGCGAGCCCCGCGGCCGAATCCGCGCCGAAACCGGGGCGCAAGGCGCCGAAGGACGATGATCCTCTCGCCGGGTTCGAGGAGATCGAGGAGATCCTGCGGCGCAGGGGAATCTGAGCCGGACGACCGGCGGCCCCGGGCGGGCGGTGCCGGCCCGCCGTGCGGGCCGGTCGCCCCGGGGGGAGGCCGGCCGTTTCACCGGGTGATCACGGCTGGGCCATGATGCGGCGCGGAAGGGCACCGCCCGCCGCCCGCAGCGGCGCACCCGGGCCCTCCGCACCGCACATCCCATGACACCGAAGGCCGAGTTCAATGAACGACGAGCCGCGCGGGTGCCTCTTCGCGCTCTCCCAACCGCCCCTGATGCTGTTCCTCGGCGTGATCAGCAGCCTGCTGTTCTGCGGAGCGGCCTACGACATGCTCCTGCTGTGATGCCCACTGCCGCGACCGGGCCGGTTCAGGCCCCCGGGCCCGCGGGGGAGGGGACCGCCGCGCTCCGCCTGCGGGCCCGGTAGGCCGCCACGTGGAGACGGTTGCCGCAGGTGCGGCTGGAGCAGTAGCGGCGCGAGCGGTTGCGGGACAGGTCGACGAAGATCCGCCGGCAGTCCGGGGCCTCGCACCGGCGCAGCCGCTCCCGCTCCCCGGCGACGACCAGGAAGGCCACGGCCATGCCGCAGTCCGCCCCCAGGTGGTCGGCGAGGGAGGCCCCCGGGGCGAAGTAGTGCACGTGCCAGTCGTAGCCGTCGTGGTCGGTGATCCGGGGGGTGGTGCCCGCCGCGGCCACCATGGTGTTGAGCAGCCGGGCCGCCTCCCGGTCGGAGTCGGCCCGGAGCACCTCGGCGAACCGCTCGCGCAGCCCGCGCACCGCCTTCAGGTCGGTCTCGTCCAGCACTCCGACGTCGCTGATCCGGTTGTTCCGCACGAACTCCCTCAGCGCGCCGACGTCGGTGAGCAGGTCGCCTCCGCCGGACTCGGGTGCGGTGTTGAGCAGGTCCACCACGCAGTCGAGGGCGCACCGGGTGTCGTGGCTGATCAGCACGGGCGGCTCCCTGGCCGTTCGGGCAACGTCGACCCGCGACTCTATCCGTTGTCCGCGTCCGTTGTCCGCCGTGCGCCGACACCCGCGCGATCCTGCCCCCGGCCGTGCCGGAACCGCCGCCGTGCCCGCACGGCGGCGGTTCCCCGGCGACTGCCGGTGTGGCCCGACTCGAGCCGTACCCCCGAGTAGGACGGCAACGAGCGGTGGTCCGTGGCCGGCGGCGGCGAGACCGCCGGGGGACCGTCAGCTCTCGGCGAGGATGTGGGAGAGCTCGGTGTCCAGGTCGAAGTGGCGGTGCTCGGTACCGGGGGGAACGGCGGCGTCGGTCCTCTTCAGGAACGATTCCAGGGCTCGGGCGGGGGCTTCCAGGAGTGCTTCGCCCTCCGGGGAGCTCAGGGCGATGCAGACCACCCCCTGGCCGTGGCTGCGCGACGGCCAGACGCGGACGTCGCCCGTGCCGGTGGGGCGGTGCAGCCCCTCGGCCAGGAGGTCGCGGGCGAAGACCCACTCGACCGTCTCCTCGGCACCGGTGTGGAAGGTGGCGTGCACGGCATAGGGATCGGCCGTGTCGTACCGCAGGCCCGCGGGCACGGGCAGTGACGACTCGCTCGACACAACGAGGCGCAGGTGCAGCTCACAGCTGACCGTGGTGTTCATAAGCGCCAGGGCCTTTCGCTCAGTGTGCGCTCGGGGATTCGCACGTCGGCGAAATCGACATGCCACCTGCGGGGACGTTGTAAACCCCTCTGAGACGATTGCCGGGCTTCGGGTACCTCGTCCGGCCCAGTACTCCTTTGGGACGCAACCGCCGTTCCGGTGATGGCGCCCCTCCGGTAGGTTTGGGGCATGACTGCGGAGAGTGATCGGCGGGTGGTGCCTGTGGGAGAAACCGAGACGGGGAGGCCCGAGGAGGTCGAGGGGGTGGCGAAGATCGAGAAGGTCCACGGCTCGCGCGCGCCACTGATCGTCCGCCGGTATCCGGCGCTGCACATGACCTGGCAGATCGGCGTCTTCCTGGTGGGGGTCGCCATCATCGTCGCCGGCCTGGCCATGCTGGTGCTGCCGGGGCCGGGCTGGGTGGCGATCTTCCTCGGGCTGGCCGTACTGGGCACCGAGTTCGTCTGGGCGCAGCGGGTGCTGCGCTGGACGAAGAAGCAGGCCCAGAAGGCGGCGGGCAAGGCCCTGGACCCCCGGGTGCGGCGGCGCAACACGATCGTCCTGATCGTGGGACTGGTGCTGATCGCCGCGGGCGTGGGCATCTACGTCCAGCAGATGGGCCTGCGTATGCCCTGGTAGGGCCGTGCGGAGCAGGCCCGCGGGTGCGGTAGTGTTGTCCCCGCACCCGGGCGATTAGCTCAGTGGGAGAGCGCTTCGTTCACACCGAAGAGGTCACTGGTTCGAACCCAGTATCGCCCACCCGGACCGAGGGGCCCGGAAGCCGCAAGGCTTCCGGGCCCCTCGTCGTCGTGCCGGGCCCGTCGCCCCCGCACTGCCGGGACGCCGCCGCGGTGCCCCGGCACGGCGAGGGTCAGCGCATCCGGCCCAGGGCGGCCCGCACCCGGCGCGCGTCGCGCAGCCGCTGCTCGTACCGTGATCCCAGGGCCAGGAGCAGGAGGCCGACCAGGGCGGGGACCACCCAGCGCGGCAGGGCGTCCACCACCTGCACGACGTACGGGGCCAGCTCGTGCAGCACGTCCAGCGCCAGCACCGCACCGCCCAGCAGCAGCGGGGCCTGGAGCCGGTGGCGCGCGCCGACCAGCGTCACCACGAGGGCGGCGGCGCCGAGCAGCAGCGGGCGCAGCCAGTGCGCGTCGCCCCAGGCGGCGGCCAGGCTCGGCAGCAGGGTCACCGACAGGCCGGGCCCGTACGACGTCCACGAGGAGGCCGTGGCGTCCCTGCGCCGCCGCAGCGCGCCGACCAGCAGGGCGGGCACGGTCACCGGCAGGGTGTACGCCTCCGGGGCCTCCACGTCCCAGGCCGCCAGGCGCACCCAGCTCGCCGCCACCAGCAGGGCGGTCGCGGCCCAGGCCGCCCGCCGCCGGTCCTCGCGCAGGGCTACGCCGCCCGCCACCACGCCGGCCAGCGCCAGGACCGTGGCCAGGGCCGTGGCGTCGCCCGCGGCCAGGGCCACCGCGAGCGCGGCCACCGCACCGGCCGCGCACTCCACGGCGGGCCCCGCCGGCTGCGCACGCAGGCGGAGTGCGAGGAACTCGCCCGCCGCGGCCACCGCGAGGACGGCGAACGCCGCCTGGTGGGCGGCCGCCCCGAGGCCCAGCGGCACCGCCCAGGCCAGCCCGGCGGCGCAGAGCACCGCGGCCGGGGCACCGACCGTGCGGGGGGCCGTGCGGGGCGCCGTGCGGGGGGAGAGCAGCGCCGTCCCGGCGAACACGGCGAGCAGCAGGCCCAGGGCCAGGTGGGTCATCGGCCGCTCGGCCAGGGACCAGGCCGCGGCCGTGACGGCGAGCACCGCCCCCGAGGCCGACGCGGCCCGGGCCGGGCCGGTCGCCTCCAGGACCGCGGCCGCGGACAGCGCCACGGCCGCGAGCGCCACCAGCAGCACCACGGCCACGGCGTACGGGAGGTCGAGCGCCACCGGCAGCACCCCGGCGGCCCCGGCGGCGAAGCCGACGGCGCCGCAGCCGGCGGCGGTACGGGCCGCAGCGGCACGGGGAACCCGGGTGCGCAGGTCCGCGGCGCGGGCGCCGGGCGGCGGGGCGGAACCCTCCCCGGCGGCGGCCGGGCCAGGCCCCGCGGCCTCCGCTGGCAGGAACCGGCGTGCCGCGGCGAGGACCGCGGCGGTCACCGCCAGCACCACCGGCACCGACACGGACCAGCCCCGGGCCTCGACCCATGCGGCGCCCGAGGAGGTGAAGGCCCGCGCCGCGCCGCGCGGAGCGCCGCTCCACGGGTCCCCGGCCCAGGAGAGCGGCCCCAGCAGGGCGGCGGCCGTCAGCGGCAGCACCAGCAGCACGCACAGGGCGTGCACCGCGGCCGCGGCCGACCCCAGGCCCCCGCGGACCGGCCGGGGCAGCCCCGCGCGGGCGGCGGGCAGTGCGACGGCGGCGAGGAGGGCGACCGCCCACCCCAGGACGGCGGTCACGTCCAGGCCCGGGGGCGTCAGACGGGCGGTGAAGCCGCCGCACGCCACGAGCACGGCCAGCCCCGCCGTGCCGGAGAGCAGCCGCGCGGCCACGGCGGAGGCGCCTGCCCCCGGTGCGCCCGCCGGCAGGCCCGCGGCCTTCCACCGCCCGGGGGCACCGGCTGTCCCGGAGGCCCGGGGCGCACCGGGAACGCCGGACGCACCGGGAACGCCGGACGGGCCCGGGAGGCCGGGCACTCCCGGCGCGCCGGTCCGGCCGGACGGAGCGGAGGGGCCGGAGGGCGCCTGCCAGGGGGCCGGCCGGACGCCCGCACCGGGCGCCGGGGGCTCCGGGGCGCGCTGCGGCCGCAGCACGAGGCGCCACGCGGCGCCGAGCGCGACCGCCGCCCCCGCGAGGAGCAGACCGCCGCCTCGGGCGCTCCCGGCGAGCGTCCCGGCGGACGCCACCACGGCCGCGGCGGTGAGCAGCGCGGGCCCGCCGGAGACCACCGCCGTGACCGCCGCGGTGGTGCGCACCGCCCTGCCGCCGGAGCGGAAGGCCAGGACGGTGTCCGCGGCGGCCGTGCCGAGGAGGGCCGCGGCCCAGCCGGCGGCGTCCGCCCCGGCGGCCAGGGCCCACAACGGCAGCGGGAGCTGCGCCAGGCACACGGCGACCGGTGCGGGCAGCCGCAGCCCGCGCCGGGCCCGGGGCCCCGCGGCCGGGGCCGCCGTTCCGCCCGCGCTCTTCCCCGTCTCCTTGCCCCCGGTCCCGGTCCCGGTCCCGGTCGCGGCCGGGGCGAGGCGCGAGGTGAGGGCGCCGTACCCGGCCCACCCGGCGGAGAGGACCGCCGCGGCGCCGGCCGCGTACCCCGTGCCCGGCAGGTGCGGCAGGGCGACCGCGTGCAGTGCGTAGGCGTCCAGGAACAGCAGCACCAGGGCCAGGCAGGCGACGACCTCGGCCGTCGCGGCCAGGCCCCGGCGCAGCAGCAGCACCGGGGTGCCCAGGGCGACCAGGGTGACGGCCGAGAGGACCGCGGCCCGGCCGGCTATGCCCATGCTGCCCCAGCTGACGACGGTGAAGACCACCGCGGCCACCGCCAGCAGCACCCCGCCCAGGGCGAGCAGCAGGTTCTGCACGGTGGGCGCCGAGGTCTCGCGCTGAGTCCGCGCCGGACCCGCCCACCGCGCGGGGCCGACCGCGGCAGGACCGGCAGCGGGGACGGGGGCAGCGGTGCCGGGGGCGGCCGGCGGGCCGGGCGTCCGCAGGGCGGCGAGCAACTGCGCGCGCCGTGTCAGCAGGCGGGTTCGCTCGGCGTCCATGCGGGCCAACGCGGTGTCGACGTGCCACAGTTCGGCGGCCTCCGGGCCGGCGAGCCGCAGCGCGCACGCAGGGCAGGCGGCCGGGCTGCCGGCGGGCGGGAGGGGCGCGCCGCACCCGGGGCAGCGGGACGGGGACGGCGGCGGGACGGTGCTCATACCGGCCGAGTGTCCTCCCCGGGCGGGGGCGCCGCATGACGCGGGGTACTCAGGGTCTTCTGAGTACCCCGTCCCGGCGCGGAGCGCCCCCGCCGGGACGCACCGGCCGGGACGCACCGGCGGGGCCGGGGGGCGGACGTGCCGCGGGCGGCGCCGTTTGAACACCGCGCCGTGATCCCTGTATTGTTCACGTCGTGCCGGGGGAGACCCCGGACGGCACGAACCGCAGGGGCGATTAGCTCAGTGGGAGAGCGCTTCGTTCACACCGAAGAGGTCACTGGTTCGAACCCAGTATCGCCCACGCCCCGAAGGAAGCCCCGGACGCCACCGAGTGTCCGGGGCTTCCTCGTCTTCCTGCACGTCCCCGGCACCCGGTCCGCTCCCGGTCGCCTTCGTGCCCGGCCCGGCTGACGGCGGCTCAGGAGTTGGCAGGCCAGGGTGCCGGCCCGCATCCCCGGTGCTCCCGCTCCGTCGCTTCGCCGCGGGTCGGCCCGGATCGGTACGATTGCCGTTGCGCAGCATCCGCTGTCGCGCGTGCTTCCAGTCAGGAGAGATCCGGTGTCAGACGTCCGTGTGGTCATCAAACGCGATTCCGCCGAGCGGGAAGAGCGCGTGGTGACGACGGGCACCACCGCAGCCGACCTCTTCGAGGGGGACCGCAGCGTCGTCGCCGCCCGGATCGCCGGGCAGCTGGTGGACCTGGCCCGCCCGGTCGCCGACGGCGACGAGGTGGAGCCGGTCGCCGTCGACAGCGAGGACGGCCTGAACATCCTGCGGCACTCCACCGCGCACGTCATGGCGCAGGCGGTGCAGGAACTGTTCCCGGAGGCCAAGCTCGGCATCGGCCCGCCCATCAAGGACGGTTTCTACTACGACTTCGACGTCAAGGAGCCGTTCCACCCGGACGACCTCAAGCGCATCGAGAAGAAGATGCAGGAGATCGTCAAGCGCGGGCAGCGGTTCTCCCGCCGCGCGGTCACCGACGAGGCCGCCCGCGAGGAGCTGGCCGACGAGCCGTACAAGCTGGAGCTGATCGGGCTCAAGGGCTCGGCGGCCGAGGCCGCCGAGGGCGCGTCCGCCGAGGTCGGCGCCGGCGAGCTGACCATCTACGACAACCTCGACGCGAAGACCGGCGAGCTGTGCTGGAAGGACCTGTGCCGCGGTCCGCACCTGCCGACCACCCGCCTGGTCCCGGCGTTCAAGCTGATGCGCTCGGCCGCCGCCTACTGGCGCGGCAGCGAGAAGAACCCGCAGCTGCAGCGCATCTACGGCACCGCCTGGCCGTCCAAGGACGAGCTCAAGGCGTACCTGGACTTCCTCGTCGAGGCCGAGAAGCGCGACCACCGCAAGCTCGGCGCCGAGCTCGACCTGTTCTCCTTCCCCGACGAGCTGGGCCCCGGCCTCGCGGTCTTCCACCCCAAGGGCGGCGTGATCCGCAAGGTCATGGAGGACTACTCCCGCCGCCGGCACGAGGTCTCCGGCTACGAGTTCGTGAACACCCCGCACCTCTCGAAGGAGCGCCTCTTCGAGATCTCCGGGCACCTGCCGCACTACGCGGAGGGCATGTTCCCGCCCATCCAGTTCGACGAGCAGAACTACCGCCTCAAGGCGATGAACTGCCCGATGCACAACCTGATCTTCAAGTCCCGGGGCCGCTCCTACCGCGAGCTGCCGCTGCGCCTGTTCGAGTTCGGGACCGTGTACCGGTACGAGAAGTCGGGCGTCGTGCACGGCCTGACCCGCTCGCGCGGCTTCACCCAGGACGACTCGCACATCTACTGCACCAAGGAGCAGATGCCCGAGGAGCTGGACACGCTCCTGACCTTCGTCCTCGACCTGCTGCGCGACTACGGCCTGACCGAGTTCGAGCTGGAGCTGTCCACCCGCGACGACTCCGACAAGTTCATCGGCTCGGACGAGGAGTGGGAGGAGGCCACCGAGGCGCTCCGGCAGGCCGCCGAGAAGCAGAACCTGCCGCTGGTCCCGGACCCGGGCGGCGCCGCCTACTACGGGCCGAAGATCTCGGTCCAGGCCAAGGACGCCATCGGCCGGTCCTGGCAGATGTCGACCGTCCAGGTCGACTTCAACCAGCCCAAGCGGTTCGGCCTGGAGTACACCGCCGCCGACGGCTCCCGGCAGCAGCCCGTCATGATCCACCGGGCGCTGTTCGGCTCCATCGAGCGCTTCTTCGGCGTGCTGCTCGAGCACTACGCCGGTGCCTTCCCCGCGTGGCTGGCGCCGGTCCAGGCCCTCGGCATCCCGATCGGCGACGCCCACGTGCCGTACCTGCAGGAGTTCGCCGAGAAGGCCCGTGCCGCCGGGCTCCGGGTCGAGGTCGACGCCTCCTCCGACCGCATGCAGAAGAAGATCCGCAACGCCCAGAAGCAGAAGGTGCCCTTCATGGTCATCGCGGGCGACGAGGACATGGCGAACGGCGCCGTCTCCTTCCGCTACCGCGACGGCTCGCAGAAGAACGGCGTGCCCGTCGACGAGGCGGTCGCCGAGATCGTCAAGGCCGTGCAGGACCGCGTGCAGGTCTGACGCGCGGCCCGCGCGCGGAACGCGGGGGAGGGCCCCGGGGCGGAGGCGATCCGCCCCGGGGCCCTCCCGCGTCCCGGGGCCGTCCCCGCCCCCGGCCGTCGCCCCGGCGGCACGCGACGGGGCCCGCGGGTCCTATGCTGCACAGCATGACCAGTGAGCCGGAACTGCAGATCGGTGTCGGGACGGCGGACGCCTTCCAGCGACTGTGGACGCCCCACCGCATGGCCTACATCCAGGGGGAGAACAAGCCGACCGGTCCGGGCGCGCAGGACGGCTGCCCGTTCTGCACGATCCCGGGGAAGTCCGACGAGGACGGCCTGGTCGTCGCCCGCGGCACCCACGTGTACGCGGTGCTCAACCTGTACCCGTACAACGGCGGGCACCTGATGGTGGTGCCGTACCGGCACGTGGCGGACTACACCGACCTGGACCACGACGAGACGGTGGAGCTGGGCGAGCTCACCAAGAGCGCGATGACCGCCCTGCGCACCGCCTCCGGGGCGCAGGGCTTCAACATCGGGATGAACCAGGGATCCGTCGCCGGCGCCGGGATCGCCGCCCACCTGCACCAGCACGTGGTGCCGCGCTGGGGCGGGGACACCAACTTCATGCCGGTCGTCGGCCACACCAAGGTGCTGCCGCAGCTGCTCGGCGACACCCGCAGGATGCTCGCCGACGCCTGGCCGGCCCCCGCCGCGGGCAGCGGCGAGTAGCGGCACGCGGCGACGGCCCTGCCCGCCGCCGCGTGCCGGCCGCCGCGTGCCGCCGCACCCCGCCCCGGCGGCCGGCGGTCGCGGTCAGAGGCCGTAGTCGTCCGTCTTGCCGGGCTTGGCGTCCGGCGCCCCGCCGAGGGCGAACTTGTCGGTGTTCACCCCGTGCTCGTGCAGCACCTCGACGGTGGCCGCGTGCACCGCGCGCAGCACGGGGGTGACGGCGCGCAGGGCGTCGTCGGCCATGAAGCGGTGGTTCCAGGGGGTCTCGGTCCACGCGTGGCGCAGGCCGAACGGCTCCGGCAGCGCCAGCTTGCCGCCGATCTCGTCGAGGATGTGCGGGAACCAGGTGAACGGGGCCCGCACCGACAGCCGGACGACCTCGTCCATGTCCACCAGCGGCAGCTGGACGGTCCGCTTCTCCCAGGGCTTGAACGCCTTGTCCACCGACTTTGTCTTGGCGGAGGGCCCTCCGGTGAGCTTCCCGGAGACCGGGCCGAGGGAGTAGGCGCTGATCTCCACGCGCAGGGTGTTGTACAGCACCGAGATGTTGACCAGCAGGTTGTTGACCAGCTTCCCGTCGTACAGGACGAACTGCACGCCCAGGTAGTGCCGCGGGCCGTTGTCGAAGTGCTGCTCGTTGCAGATCCGCTGCACCTCGAAGGGCTTGACCGAGTAGGCCTCGGTCTCCGAGCCGGTGGGCCGCTCGATCTTGTCGGCGCCCTCGCCCACGGGCACCACCACCCAGTGCCGGACGTCCGGCTTGGGGAAGCCGCCGGTGTGCAGCGGTCCGCGGTCCAGCTGCGTCAGCCGGTCCTGGATCGCGCGCGCCACGTCCCAGCTGCGGAAGGGGTCGATGCTCCCGGTGCCGGGGCGCGGCTCCAGGGTCTCGGCCATCTGCCACACGCCCCAGCGCGGGCCCATGCCGAGGATCCCCTTGCGGCCGGCGTAGAAGAGCACGTTGCTGTTCTGCTCGGCGCCGAGCCGGACGTACTCCTTGCGCAGCTGCTCGGCCTTGTGGTCGTTCGGCTTGGAGGGAACGGCCTCGGGCACGGTGGCCGCGCCCGAACCGGCCAGCACGCCGCTCCAGCGCTCCCGCAGCACCCTGGCGGTTCGCTCGCAGATCTGCTTCGCCAGCAGCCAGCCGGCGACCGGGGCCACCAGGACGAGGCGGAAGTACAGCGACCAGAAGCCGGTGAACGGCGGGACCAGCAGGAACAGGGCGGCGAACATCGCCACCACGAAGAGCACGACCCCGCCCACCGCGCCCGCGCCCGGCCCGGTGCGCTTGGCAGCGAGGATCCTGCGCAGCTGGAAGGCGCCCAGCCACACCAGGGTGCCCGGCAGGAAGAGCACCGCGCACGCCAGCATGACCGCGGTCAGCCGGGAGTCGCGCTCGCGGCGGATCCGGGAGGCCGCCATGCAGTGGTCGACGACGGCCTTCGGGTCGATGCCGAACGCCTGGACCATCTCCGGCCGCCCGGGGGCGAGGAGCCGCTTCTGGACGGCGCGGGAGAACGCCTCGCCGAGGTTGGGGACGAGGAGGCTGTAGCGGGCTCCGGAGAACTTGGCGTCGGGGTTGGCGGCCGTCAGCTCGTCGACCGGGGAGTCCCGGTAGGCGGCCGAGGCCAGCGCCTGGGTGGGCGCGGTCCCGCCCGCGCCGCCCGCCACCGGGACTTCCGCCCCGGGACTGAAGTCGAACATCGTCGCGGACAAGGCCGCCCCCATCTTCCTCACCAACGCCCGGCCCGGTGTCCCGGAGCCGGCCCCTCGGACCCTGCGTCAACTCCTGTGCGCGCCGAACCGGTTCGCCGGAGCGCACACCTGCGCACAGCATTCCCGGCAGGCCCCGGCGGCACACCCGCGAACGCTGCGCGACCAGCCTAGTCACGGACCGGGGGCCGCCGGGCGGAGTCGAGGGGGCGCACGGCATCACGCGGCGTGCGCCCGGCCCGTCACCGCTCCCTCACCGCTCCCTCGCCGTTCCGTCCCCGCCCGGCGGCCCCCGGCCCTCACTCCGCGGACTCCGCCGCCGTCACCTTCGCCGCCAGCTGCGGCGGCATCGGCTCGTGGCGCGCGTAGGCCCGGTCGAAGCTGCCGCTCCCGTGCGAGAGGGAGCGCAGGTCGACGGCGTACCGGTCGATCTCGACGCCGGGGACCTCGGCCTGCACGCAGGTGCGGCCGCCCTGGACGGGCTCGGTGCCCAGCACCCGCCCGCGGCGGCCGGACAGGTCGCTCATCACCGGCCCCACGTACTCGTCGGGGACCACGACCCGCACCCGGTCCACCGGCTCCAGCAGCAGGATCCGGCTGCCGGCGGCCGCCTCCCGCAGGGCCAGGGCACCCGCGGTCTGGAAGGCGGCGTCGGAGGAGTCCACCGAGTGGGCCTTGCCGTCGACGAGGGTCACCCTGATGTCGACCACGGGGTGGCCGGTCGCCACGCCCCTGGCCATCTGGGCCCGCACGCCCTTCTCCACGGAGGGGATGAACTGCCGGGGCACGGCGCCGCCGACGACCCGGTCCACGAACTCGAAGCCGGCGCCGGTGGGCAGGGGCTCCACCTCGATCTCGCAGATCGCGAACTGCCCGTGCCCGCCGGACTGCTTGACGTGCCGGCCGCGGCCGGACGCCCGCGTCGCGAAGGTCTCCCGCAGCGGCACCCGGTGCGGCACGGCGTCCACGGCCACCCCGTAGCGGGTGCGCAGCCGCTCCAGCAGCACGTCCGCGTGCGCCTCGCCCATGCACCACAGCACGATCTGGCCGGTGTCCGGGCTGCGCTCCAGGCGCATCGTCGGGTCCTCGGCGACCAGTCTGGCGAGCCCCTGGGAGAGCCGGTCCTCGTCGGCCCTGCCGTGGGCGCGGACGGCGACCGGCAGCAGCGGCTCCGGCATCGGCCACGGCTCGATCAGCAGCGGGTCGTCGGCCGCCGAGACGGTGTCGCCGGTCTCCGCGCAGGTCAGCCTGGCCACGGTGGCCAGGTCCCCGGCGACGCACTTGGCCACGGTGTGCTGCTGCCTGCCGAAGGGGACGGACAGCGTGCCGATCCGCATGTCCTCGTCGTGGTCGACGTGGCCGCGCTCGGCCAGGCCGTGGCCGGAGACGTGCACGGTCTCGTCCGGGCGCAGGGTCCCGGAGAACACCCGCACCAGGCTGACCCGGCCGACGTAGGGGTCGGAGGAGGTCCGCACCACCTCGGCGGCCAGCGGCCCTTCGGGGTCGCAGGCCAGGGGCGCGTGCGGTTCGCCGCGCACGGTGGTGACGGCGGGCGACGGCCGCTCGGGCGGGCCGGGGAAGCCCCGGGTCACCAGTTCCAGCAGCTCCACGGTCCCCAGGCCGTGCCGGGACCCGTCGGCGGCCGGCGCCGCGGCCAGCACCGGGTGGAAGTCGCCGCGGGCGACGGCCCGCTCCAGGTCCTCGAGCAGCATCTTCGGGTCGAGTTCCTCACCGGAGAGGTAGCGGTCCATGAGGGTCTCGTCCTCGCTGCCGGCGATGATCCCCTCGATGAGCGCCGCGCGGGCCTGCTCCAGAGCGGGCGCCAGGCCCGGATCGGGATCGCCCGCGGCCCGCTCCCCGGAGGAGTAGTCGTACGCCCGCCGGTCCAGCAGGGCGGCCAGCCCGGTCACCGGCCGGTGGCCGTCCGCGGCCGGGGCGCCGTGCAGCGGCAGGTGGAGGGGGAGCAGGGTGTCGGGGCGGTCGCCGCCGAGGACGTCGCGGCAGCTCTCCACGGTCTCGTCGAAACCGGCCCGCTCCGACTCCAAATGGGTGACCACGACGGCCCGCGGCATGGTCACGGCCGCGCACTCCTCCCACAGCGTCCGGGTGGCGTCGTCCACGCCGTCCGCGGCCGAGACGACGAACAGCGCCGCGTCCGCGGCCCGCAGCCCGGCCCTCAGTTCCCCGACGAAGTCGGCGTACCCGGGGGTGTCCAGCAGGTTGACCTTGACGCCGTCCCAGGCGACGGGGACCAGCGACAGCTGCACCGAGCGGTGCCGCCGCTGCTCGGTCTCGTCGTAGTCCGAGACGGTGGTGCCCTCCTCGACCCGCCCGGCCCGGTTGACCGCGCCCGCGGTCAGGGCCAGGGCCTCGACCAGCGTCGTCTTGCCCGTGCCGCTCGGGCCGACCAGCGCGACGTTGCGCACGGTGTCGGGCCGGTCGGCCACCGGTACCCTGCCGGCGGCTCCGGGACGGTTCTCACTCCTGTTGTCGGCCATGTGCGCGCCTCCGCATCACCGCGTCGGGGCCTGCCCCGCTGCGAACGGGCGTCCTACGGTGCCGCACAGGCGGCCGGCGCCCGCGGTTGTCCTTCGAGCTTTCCACGCGGGTGCGCCCGCGTCCACGGAGAGCCGTTCCGCACCCGCTGCGGGCGGACGTGCCGGTACCCGCCGCCGACGCCTTCCCGCTTCACCCGCACGGCGGTGGCTACGATGGCCCAGGCTCCCGACGGGAAGCCGGCCCGTGCGGACGGCCCGGCCCGGACCCGGCGGGGGCCGCGCCGGTGGCCGACGTGGCCGCACGGCCCCTGTCGACCTCCGGGAAGGCCATGCTCAACAAGTACGCGCGTGCATTCTTCACGCGTGTCCTCACGCCGTTCGCCGCCCTGCTGCTGCGGATGGGGGTCAGTCCCGATGCGGTCACCCTCGTCGGCACCGCCGGGGTGATGGCGGGCGCGCTGGTCTTCTTCCCCTCCGGGGAGTTCTTCTGGGGCACGATCGTCATCACCCTCTTCGTCTTCTCCGACCTGGTCGACGGGAACATGGCGCGGCAGTCGGGCCGCTCCAGCCGCTGGGGCGCCTTCCTCGACTCCACCCTGGACCGTGCGGCCGACGCGGCGGTCTTCGCGGGCATCGCCCTGTGGTACGCCGGCCGCGGCGACGACCTGCTCCTGGTCGGCCTGGCGATCTTCTGCCTGGCGAGCGGCCAGGTGGTCTCCTACACCAAGGCACGGGGCGAGAGCCTGGGCATGCCGGTGAACGTCTCCGGCCTGGTGGAACGGGCCGAGCGGCTGGTGATCACCCTGGTCGCGGCGGGCCTGTCCGGCCTGCACGCCTTCGGCGTCCCCCACGTGCAGGTGCTGCTCCCGGCCGCCCTGTGGATCGTCGCCGTCGGCAGCGCGGTGACCCTCGGGCAGCGGGTGGTCACGGTGCGCCGGGAGGCCGCGGAGGCCGACGCCGCCGGCCCCGGCCCCGGCAGCCCGGAGGGCGCCCGGTGACCGCCCTGAGGGAACGCGCCGTCGACGGCCTGTACGGGCTGGGCTGGTCCGCCGTCCGCCGCCTGCCCGAGGCGGCCGCCGTCCGCCTGGGGCGCACGGTCGCCGACGCCGCGTGGCGCCGGCGGGGCGCGGGAGTGCTGCGGCTGGAGGCCAACCTGGCCCGGGTGGTGCCCGACGCCGGCCCCGAGGAGCTGGCGCGGCTCTCCCGCGCCGGGATGCGCTCCTACCTGCGCTACTGGATGGAGTCCTTCCGCCTGCCGGCCTGGAGTCCCGAGCGGATCCGCGACGGCGTGGAGGTCGAGGACGTCGACCTGCTCCACGCCGCGGCGGCCGAGGGGCGGGGCGTGATACTGGTCCTGCCGCACATGGCCAACTGGGACCTTGCCGGGGCCTGGCTCAGCACCGCGGGGGGCCACCCCTTCACCACCGTCGCCGAACGGCTCAGGCCGGAGTCGCTCTACGACCGGTTCGTCGCCTACCGCGAGGGACTGGGCATGGAGGTCCTCCCGCACACCGGGGGCGCGGCGTTCGGCACCCTGGCGCGGCGGCTGCGCGCGGGCCGGGTCGTCTGCCTGGTCGCCGACCGCGACCTGTCGGCCTCCGGCGTCGAGGTCTCCTTCTTCGGCGAGGCCGCGCGGATGCCCGCCGGGCCCGCGATGCTGGCGCAGCAGACCGGGGCGGCCCTGCTCCCGGCGACGCTGTGGTACGACGGGTCGCCGGTCATGCGGGGCCGGGTCCACCCGCGGATCGAGGTCCCGGCGGACGGCACCCGCGCGGAGCGGACCGCGGTGATGACCCAGGCGGTGGCGGACGCCTTCGCGAAGGGCATCGCCGAGCACCCCGAGGACTGGCACATGCTCCAGCGCCTGTGGAGCGCGGACCTGCAGGGGAACGGACGCCGGCCCGCCGGCGGAGGGACGGGGGAGAGTTGAGGATCGGGATCGTCTGCCCGTACTCGTGGGACGTGCCCGGAGGGGTGCAGTTCCACATCAGGGACCTCGCCGAGCACCTGATCGGCCTCGGTCACGAGGTGTCCGTCCTGGCGCCCGCCGACGACGACACCCCGCTGCCGGAGTACGTGGTCAGCGCGGGCCGCGCGGTCCCGGTGCCCTACAACGGCTCGGTGGCCCGGCTGAACTTCGGCTTCCTGTCCGCCGCCCGGGTGCGCCGCTGGCTGCACGACGGCTCCTTCGACGTGCTGCACATCCACGAGCCGGCCGCGCCGAGCCTGGCGCTGCTCGCCTGCTGGGCCGCCTCGGGCCCGATCGTCGGCACCTTCCACACCTCCAACCCGCGCTCGCGGGCGATGATCGCGGCCTACCCGATCCTCCAGCCCGCGCTGGAGAAGATCAGCGCCCGGATCGCGGTCAGCGAGTACGCCCGGCGCACCCTGGTCGAGCACCTGGGCGGCGACGCCGTGGTCATCCCCAACGGCGTGGACGTCGGCTTCTTCTCGCGGGCGGAGCCCGAACCGGCCTGGCAGGGCGGGACGATCGGCTTCATCGGCCGGATCGACGAGCCCCGCAAGGGGCTGCCCGCACTGATGCGGGCCTTCCCGCGGATCCTCGAGGCGCACCCCGGTACCCGGCTGCTGGTGGCCGGCCGCGGCGACCAGGAGGAGGCCGCGGCCGGCCTGCCGCCGGAGGTCCGCGGGCAGGTGGAGTTCCTCGGCATGGTCAGCGACGAGGACAAGGCGCGCCTGCTGCGCAGCGTCGACCTGTACGTGGCACCCAACACCGGCGGGGAGAGCTTCGGGATCATCCTGGTCGAGGCGATGTCGGCCGGCGCCCCGGTGCTCGCCGCCGACCTGGACGCCTTCCGGCAGGTGCTGGACCGGGGCAGGGCGGGGGAGCTGTTCCCGGTCGGGGACGCCGACGCGCTGGCGGACTCGGCGGTCCGCCTGCTCGGCGACCCCGCGGCCCTGGCCCGGCTGCGCGAGGCGGGCAGCCGGCACGTGCGCCGCTTCGACTGGGGCACGGTCGGCGCGGACATCCTGGCGGTCTACGAGACGGTCACCGCGGGCGCGGCCTCCGTCGCGACGGACGAGCCCTCCGGCTTCCTGGCCCGCTTCGGCCGCGGCTAGGGAGGCGGCCGGAGGGCCGTCCCCGGCCGGGGACGGCCGCCGAACCGAGCCGCCCCGCGCCGAACCGAGCCGCCCCGCGGCGCCCCGCCTCCGCACGCCCGCGCCGCGCCGCGGCCGTGCGGGGGCGTCCCGGAGTGGCGGGTGTCACCCGCGTCCGCCACCGGAGGGACGCCGCGCGCCGGTAGCCTGACCCGTCGTGACCGAGACCTTGATCTGGATCGCCGTGGCGCTGGCCGCCGTCGGGGTCTACCTCAGCTGGACCGCGGGCCGCCTGGACCGGCTGCACGCCCGCATCGACGCCGCCCGCGCGGCGCTGGACGCCCAGCTGCTGCGCCGGGCCTCGGTGGCGCAGGAACTGGCCACCTCCGGCGTGCTCGACCCGGCGTCGTCCATCGTGCTCTACGAGGCCGCGCACGCGGCCCGCAAGGCCGAGGACGACCAGCGCGAGGTGGCCGAGAGCGAGCTGAGCCAGGCGCTGCGCGCGGTCTTCGCCGACAGCTCCCAGCTGGAGGCGGTGCGCGAGGCGCCCGGGGGCCCCGCGGCCCTCGGCGAGCTGACCTCGGCGGTGCGCCGGGTGCCGATGGCCCGCCGCTTCCACAACGACGCGGTGCGGGCCGCCCGCGCGGTGCGCGCCCACCGGGTGGTGCGCTGGTTCCGGCTGGCCGGGCACGCCCCGTTCCCGATGGCCTTCGAGATGGACGACGAGGTCCCGGACGCGCTCGGCGCCGACGCGCAGTTCGACGCCGGGTGAACCACCTGCTACGCAACGGCGAACCCGCCGTTCCGACTCTTCCGGGACGGCGTGTTCGAACCTGAGTTCACGGGCCTACGATGGGCCCATCGCACTTATTCATCCCCAAGTGAGGTCATACCGTGTCCAGCTCGTCCCCCACCCCCTCCCAGAGCCCCGAGACCGGCACGGCGCGTGTCAAGCGCGGCATGGCCGAGCAGCTCAAGGGCGGCGTGATCATGGACGTCGTCACCCCCGAGCAGGCGAAGATCGCCGAGGACGCCGGCGCCGTGGCCGTCATGGCGCTGGAGCGGGTGCCCGCCGACATCCGCAAGGACGGCGGCGTGGCCCGCATGTCCGACCCGGACATGATCGAGGGCATCATCGACGCGGTCAGCATCCCGGTCATGGCCAAGTCCCGCATCGGCCACTTCGTCGAGGCGCAGGTCCTCCAGGCGCTCGGCGTCGACTACATCGACGAGTCCGAGGTCCTCACCCCGGCCGACGAGGTCAACCACAGCGACAAGTGGGCCTTCACCACCCCCTTCGTCTGCGGTGCGACCAACCTGGGCGAGGCCCTGCGCCGCATCGCCGAGGGCGCCGCGATGATCCGCTCCAAGGGGGAGGCGGGCACCGGCAACGTCGTCGAGGCCGTCCGCCACATGCGCCAGATCCGCGCCGACATCCGCCGCCTGTCCACCCTGGACGAGACCGAGCTGTTCGTCGCCGCGAAGAACCTCCAGGCCCCGTACGAGCTGGTCAAGGAGGTCGCCACGCTCGGCAAGCTCCCGGTGGTGCTCTTCAGCGCCGGCGGCGTGGCCACCCCGGCCGACGCCGCGCTGATGATGCAGCTGGGCGCCGAGGGCGTGTTCGTCGGCTCCGGCATCTTCAAGTCCGGCGACCCGGCCAAGCGCGCCGCCGCCGTCGTGAAGGCCACCACCTTCTACGACGACCCCGACGTGATCGCCAAGGTCTCCCGCGGCCTGGGCGAGGCCATGGTCGGCATCAACTGCGACACCCTCCCCGAGACCGAGCGCTACGCCAACCGCGGCTGGTAGTCCCGGCCGTGCGGACGGCGGCCCGCCCGGCCCGACCGGGCGGCCGCCGTCCGCCCCCGCCCCGCCGACGGAGCCCGGCCCCCGCGGCCGCGGCAGCACACCGCAGAAGAGGTACCCCGTGCCCAGCACACCCGTGATCGGCGTGCTCGCCCTCCAGGGCGACGTGCGCGAGCACGCCACAGCCCTCGCCGAGGCGGACGCGCTGGCCCGCCCGGTCCGCCGTCCCGAGGAGCTCGACGAGCTCGACGGCCTGGTGATCCCCGGCGGCGAGTCCACCACCATGTCCAAGCTCGCCGTGGCCTTCGGCCTGCTCGGGCCGCTGCGCGAGAAGGTCCGCGAGGGCCTGCCGGTCTACGGCTCCTGCGCCGGGATGATCATGCTCGCGGACAAGATCCTGGACGGCCGCGACGACCAGGAGACCGTCGGCGGCATCGACATGACCGTGCGCCGCAACGCCTTCGGGCGGCAGAACGACTCCTTCGAGGCGATGCTCGACGTCGAGGGCGTCGAGGGCGGCCCGGTCCAGGGCGTCTTCATCCGCGCACCCTGGGTGGAGTCGGTCGGCGCGCAGGTGCGGGTGCTGGCCACCGTGCCCTCCGGCCCGGCCGCCGGGCACATCGTCGCGGTCTGCCAGGACAACCGCCTGGCGACCTCCTTCCACCCGGAGCTGACCGGCGACCACCGGGTGCACGCGATGTTCACGGACATGGTGCGGTCCGCAGCGCGTTAAGATCTCCCCCTGTCCGAATTCCTGGTCGTCGTCGAATGGAGCAAGGCTGTGTCCGGCCACTCTAAGTGGGCTACCACAAAGCACAAGAAGGCCGTGATCGATGCCAAGCGCGGCAAGCTCTTCGCCAAGCTGATCAAGAACATCGAGGTCGCCGCGCGCACCGGTGGTGCCGACCCCGACGGCAACCCGACCCTCTTCGACGCGATCCAGAAGGCCAAGAAGAGCTCCGTCCCCAACGACAACATCAACCGCGCGGTCAAGCGCGGCGCGGGCCTGGAGGCCGGCGGCGTCGAGTACCAGACCATCATGTACGAGGGCTACGGCCCCAACGGCGTGGCGGTCCTCATCGAGTGCCTCACCGACAACCGCAACCGCGCCGCCTCCGAGGTGCGCGTGGCCATGACCCGCAACGGCGGCTCCATGGCCGACCCCGGCTCGGTGTCGTACCTGTTCAACCGCAAGGGCGTGGTGATCGTCCCCAAGGACGGGCTGACCGAGGACGACGTGCTCGGCGCGGTCCTGGAGGCCGGCGCGGAGGAGGTCAACGACCTCGGCGAGTCCTTCGAGGTGCTCAGCGAGGCCACCGACCTGGTCGCGGTGCGCACCGCGCTGCAGGAGGCCGGCATCGACTACGACTCGGCCGACGCCAACTTCGTTCCCACCATGCAGGTGGAGCTGGACGAGGAGGGCGCGCGCAAGATCTTCAAGCTGATCGACGCCCTCGAGGACAGCGACGACGTGCAGAACGTCTTCGCCAACTTCGACGTCTCCGACGAGGTCATGGAGAAGGTCGAGGCCTGACGCACCCGCCGTGCCCGCCGCGCCCGTGCGCGCGGCGGTCGCCGGACGGAGGTTGGATCGGCCGCGGGCCGGCGGGGCACACCGCTGGCCCGCGGCCGTTGTCGGTGCGGGCCGGTACGCTGCGGCAGCAGTGTTCGAGGGTTCGGGGAAACGGTGTCCGCGCAGGCGGCGGGTGCCGTCGGCGAGGCGAGGAAGGCGGCGGCCCGTGCGGGTTCTCGGCGTGGACCCGGGACTGACCCGGTGCGGCATCGGAGTGGTGGACGGCGCCCCCGGCCGCCCGTTGAGAATGGTCGCGGTCGGCGTCGTGCGCACCCCCGCCGATGAGACGGTCGACCGCCGGCTGGTCCGCATCGAGGAGGGCATCGAGGCGTGGCTGGACGAGCACCGCCCCGAGGCCGTCGCGGTGGAGCGGGTCTTCGCCCAGCACAACGTCCGCACCGTCATGGGCACCGCCCAGGCCAGCGCGGTGGCCATGCTGTGCGCCGCCCGCCGCGGCCTGCCCGTCGCCCTGCACACCCCCAGCGAGGTCAAGGCCGCCGTCACCGGCAGCGGCCGGGCCGACAAGGCGCAGGTCGGGGCCATGGTCACCCGGATCCTGAGACTGGACGCGCCACCGAAGCCGGCCGACGCCGCGGACGCCCTCGCCCTGGCCGTGTGCCACATCTGGCGCGGCGCGGGCAACGGCCGGCTCGCCGCGGCCGTCGCGGCCCACGGCCGCACCGCCCCCCGCCTGCCCCCCGGCACCCGAAGGTAGGGTCCACGGCGGGGCCCTCCCGGACCTGCCCGGCCCTCCGCCGGGGCCGGTGCCCCTCCCGCCGCACCACGACCACGAGCACCACGAGGAAAGAGCTGCAGATGATCGCCTTCGTCAGCGGCCGGGTCGCCGCACTGGGCCCGGACACCGCGGTGGTCCAGGTCGGCGGCGTCGGGATGGCCGTGCACTGCGCCCCCCGCACCCTGGCCAGCCTGCGGGTCGGACAGGACGCCACGCTGTCCACCTCCCTCGTGGTCCGCGAGGACTCCCTCACCCTCTACGGCTTCGCCGACGACGACGAGCGCCAGGTCTTCGAGGTCCTGCAGACCGCGAGCGGCGTCGGCCCCCGCCTCGCCCAGGCGATGCTCGCCGTGCACGCGCCCGACGACCTGCGCCGCGCCTTCGCCACCGAGGACGAGAAGGCGCTGACCGCCGTCCCCGGGATCGGCAAGAAGGGTGCCCAGCGGCTCCTCCTCGAACTCAAGGACCGCATCGGCGCGCCCGTGGGCGCCGCGGCCCCGGCAGGGGGAGCCCCGCGGGCCGCCTCCTGGCGCGACCAGCTGCACGCCGCGCTGGTCGGCCTCGGCTACGCGGCCCGCGAGGCCGACGAGGCGGTGGCCGCGGTCGAGCCGCAGGCCGAGGCGGTCGCCGCGGAGACCGGCGCCCCGCCCCAGGTCGGGTCCCTGCTGCGCGCCGCCCTGCAGACCCTCAACCGCGCCCGCTGACCCGCGGCGGCCGCCGCCCCCGAGATCCCGCCCCGAGATCCCGCCCCGAGATCCCGCCCCCGATACCGCTAAGGACCGAACCCCCATGAGCTGGGACGAGACCGCAGACCGCCTCGTCGGCGCCGGCGCCGACGGCGAGGACCAGGCGGTGGAGGCGGCACTGCGCCCGAAGGACCTGGACGAGTTCATCGGCCAGGAGCGGGTGCGCGAGCAGCTCTCCCTGGTGCTCAGGGCCGCCCGCCACCGCGGCGCCACCGCCGACCACGTCCTGCTCTCCGGCGCCCCCGGCCTGGGCAAGACCACCCTGTCCATGATCATCGCGGCCGAGATGGGCGCACCGATCCGGATCACCTCCGGTCCCGCCATCCAGCACGCCGGCGACCTGGCGGCCATCCTGTCCTCCCTCACCGAGGGCGAGGTGCTCTTCCTCGACGAGATCCACCGCATGTCCCGGCCCGCCGAGGAGATGCTGTACATGGCCATGGAGGACTTCCGGGTCGACGTGATCGTCGGCAAGGGGCCCGGAGCCACCGCCATCCCCTTGGAACTGCCGCCGTTCACCCTGGTCGGGGCCACCACCCGGGCCGGCCTGCTGCCGCCCCCGCTGCGCGACCGTTTCGGCTTCACCGGCCACATGGAGTTCTACGCCCCCCACGAGCTGGAGCTGGTCGTCCACCGCTCGGCACGCCTGCTCGACGTGGAGATCGAGGCCGACGGCGCGGCCGAGATCGCCGGCCGGTCCCGCGGAACCCCGCGCATCGCCAACCGCCTGCTGCGCCGGGTCCGCGACTACGCCCAGGTCAAGGCCGACGGCGTGGTCACCCGGGAGATCGCCCGGCAGGCCCTGGAGGTGTACGAGGTGGACGCCCGGGGCCTGGACCGCCTGGACCGCTCGGTCCTCGACGCGCTGCTGCGGCTCTTCGGCGGCGGACCGGTGGGCCTGTCCACCCTGGCCGTCGCCGTGGGGGAGGAGCGCGAGACCGTCGAGGAGGTGGCCGAGCCGTTCCTGGTCAGGGAGGGCCTGCTGGCCCGCACCCCGCGCGGCCGGGTGGCCACCCCGGCGGCCTGGGAGCACCTGGGCATGACCCCGCCGGCGGACCGGGGGGCCGGGCAGGGGCCCGGGGCCGCGCAGCAGGGCCTGTTCGGAGCCTGAAGGCGGGGTGCGGGCGGCGCGTGACCTCGCGCGGGAAGGAACCGTGGTGCCATGCTTGGCGTTGTTCCAGCGGTGGAGCCTCCCTTAGACTCCGCCGATGCCTCCCGACGGGAGGACACCCCCACAATCCGCACCCATGAGGCTGCCGGCGGCGGCCGCGTTAAGGACTTCCTGAGACCGTGGACATCGTCACTCTCCTCCCCTTCGCCCTCCTGATCGGCGTCATGTTCCTGATGACGCGCTCGGCCAGGAACAAGCAGCGCCAGGCCATGCAGATGCGCGACCAGATGCAGCCCGGCACGGGCGTGCGCACCATCGGCGGCATGTACGCCCTGGTGGAGGAGGTCAACGACGACACGGTCGTCCTGGAGATCGCCCCCGGCGTGCACGCCGTCTACGCGAAGAACGCCATCGGCGCCGTCCTGGACGAGGACGAGTACCGGCGCATCGTGCACGGCGAGCCCGCCGTGGCCAAGGACGGCGACCTCCCGCCGGTGCTGCCCGACGCCGACGAGCGCGCCGGCGAGGACCGCGTCGGGCTGACCAAGGGCGAGCCCGCCGACAGGCCTGCCGACAAGGGCGCCGACGAGGACGGAACGACGGAGAACGGCCCCGGGGACGGCCCCGCCGCCAAGTAGCCCCGCGCTCTCGGGAGGGTGCCTGGACAGGGCCCGCCCGGGCCCGTACATCCTCATGACATCGCGTGACCGCTGCCGCGGCGCCGGCCCCGGCCGGCGGGCGGGGCGGTCATTACAGGGAGAGACGAGAAGGTGGCAGCACCCAAGAAGGGTAGGCCGCAGGGGAGGCCGGGGCGTGCCCTGGCACTGATCCTGGTGGCGATGGTGGCGATGGTGGCGACCATGTTCCTCACCGGTCACACCACGCCCCGCCTGGGCATCGACCTCGCAGGCGGCACCAGCATCACGCTGACGGCCAAGAGCGACCAGGCATCGGCGATCAACCCGACCAACATGAACACCGCGGTCGGGATCATCGAGCGGCGCGTCAACGGCCTGGGCGTCTCCGAGGCCGAGGTGCAGACGCAGGGCGACCGCAACATCATCGCCAACATCCCCAAGGGCACGGACGAGAAGCAGGCGGTCGACCAGGTCGGCACCACCGCCCTGCTGTACTTCCGCCCCGTCCTGACGATGGTCCAGGCCGCGCCCGCGGCCTCGCCCTCCCCGTCCGGCAACGCCTCCGGGTCGGGCACCGCCTCCCCGGAGCCGAAGGGCACCGCCTCCCCGGAGCCGAAGGACAGCGGCAAGCCCAAGGGGGCCGACGAGTCCGTCGCCGCCGAGCCCTCGGCCGGGGCAACCACCCAGGGCCGGGCCGTCTCGGACGCGCTCAGGGCCGACGCGCCGAAGTCACCGGAGGCCTCCGCCTCCGCGAAGCCGCCGGAGGCGTCCGGGGCCGCGAAGGCGTCCGAGTCGGCCGCGCCGGCCGGCTCCGAGCCGCCCGCCGCGCCCTCGGCCCCCGCCTCCCCGGGCGGTCTGGACACCGCGGTCCCGGCGGACCTGCAGAAGAAGCTCGAGGCGCTGGACTGCACCGACCCCAAGTCGGTGGACGCGGCGACCAAGGGCGTCAAGCCGGGCGAGAAGATGGTCGCCTGCGACGAGGACGGCCTGTACAAGTACGCGCTGGGCCCGGCCGCCGTCCAGGGCAGGGACGTGGACAAGGCCTCCGCCGTCCTGGACACCCAGAGCGGTGCCGGGTGGATGGTCACCATGGACTTCAACTCCGCGGGCACCGAGAAGTTCGCCGAGGTCACCGGCAAGCTCGCCCAGCAGGCCCCGCCGAACAACCAGTTCGCCATCGTCCTGGACAACGAGGTGGTCTCCGCACCCTCGGTCTCCAGCACCATCGGCGGCGGCCAGGCGCAGATCACCGGCAACTTCGACCAGAAGAGCGCCGAGGAGCTGGCCAACGTCCTGTCCTTCGGCGCGCTCCCGCTGTCGTTCTCCGTCGACGAGGTCACCTCGGTCTCCCCGCAGCTCGGCGGCGAGCAGCTCGAGGGCGGCCTGATCGCCGGCGCCATCGGCTTCGTGCTGGTGGTCGTCTACATGCTGGTCTACTACCGGGGCCTGGCGTTCATCTCGATCATCAGCCTCTTCGTCTCGGCGATCCTGACCTACGCCATCATGTGCCTGCTCGGCCCGGCCATCGGCTTCGCGCTCAACCTCCCCGCGGTCTGCGGCGCCATCGTCGCGGTGGGCATCACGGCCGACTCCTTCATCGTCTTCTTCGAGCGGATCCGCGACGAGGTCCGCGAGGGCCGCTCGCTGCAGCCGGCCGTGGCCCGTGCCTGGCCGCGCGCCCGCCGCACCATCCTGGTCTCGGACTTCGTCTCCTTCCTGGCCGCCGCGGTGCTGTTCGCCGTCTCGGTGGGCAAGGTGCAGGGCTTCGCCTTCACCCTCGGCCTGACCACGCTGCTCGACGTCGTCGTGGTCTACCTGTTCACCAGGCCGCTGATGACGATCCTGGCCAAGAACAGGTTCTTCTCCTCCGGCCACCCCTGGTCCGGGCTCGACCCCAAGCGACTGGGGGCCACCGTCCCCCTCCGCGGTCGCCGCCGCCCCGTCCGCACCGCCGTCAAGGAGGCCTGATGTCGCGTCTGGGAAACATGGGCGCACGGCTGTACCGCGGCGAGGTCTCCTTCGACTTCGTCGGCAAGCGCAAGATCTTCTACGGCATCGCGGTACTGATCACCGTGCTGGCGGCGGTCGGCCTGTTCAAGCCCGGCCTGCACTACGGCATCGAGTTCTCCGGCGGCGGCGTCTTCACCACGCCCGCCACGAGCATCTCCGCCTCCGAGGGCAAGACGCTCACGGAGAAGGCCCTCCAGGGCGAGCACGAGGTGATCGTCCAGAAGCTGGGCACCGGCGGCCTGCGCATCCAGGTCAGCGACGTGGACGCGGGCAATGCCGAGGAGATCAAGAACAAGGTCGCCGACGGCGTGGACATCGCCCCCGACAAGGTCGACCCGCAGGTCGTCGGGGCCAGCTGGGGCGAGCAGATCTCCCAGAAGGCCCTGACGGGCCTGGGGATCTTCATGGTCCTGGTCGTGGTCTACCTGGCGATCGCCTTCGAGTGGCGCATGGCGGTCGCGGCCCTCGCGGCCCTCGTCCACGACCTCACCATCACGATCGGGGTCTACGCCCTCGTCGGCTTCGAGGTCACCCCGGGCACCGTCATCGGCCTGCTCACCATCCTCGGCTACTCCCTCTACGACACCGTCGTGGTCTTCGACGGACTGAAGGAGACCACCCGCGGCATCACCAAGCAGGCCCGCTGGACCTACAGCGAGGCGGCCAACCACAGCCTCAACCAGACCCTGGTGCGCTCCATCAACACCACGGTCGTGGCCCTGCTGCCGGTCGGCGCCCTGCTGTTCATCGGCGGCGGCCTGCTCGGCGCCGGCATGCTCAACGACATCGCCCTGTCCCTGTTCGTCGGCCTCGCCGCGGGCGCCTACTCCTCGATCTTCCTGGCCACCCCGATGGTCGCGGACCTCAAGGAGCGCACCCCCGAGATGCGGGCGCTGGCCAAGCGGGTCGCCGCCCGCCGGGCCGCCGAGGCCAGGGGCGAGAATGTCGCCGGGCCGCGTGACGCGGCAGAGGACGACCAGCCGGCCGGCGCCGCCGCCGGCGACCACGGCGACCGCGACCGGGCATCCGGCAAGCGGCGCTGACCACCACCGTCAGGAGAAACACCCCATGAGCACCCTGGACGCCACCGCGGACGAGCTGCGCTCCCTGCTGCTCGGCTGCATCCGGGACGTCCCCGACCACCCGAAGCCGGGCGTCACGTTCAAGGACATCACCCCGCTGCTCGCCGACCCGCGGGCCTTCGGTGCGATGACCGACGCCCTCGCCCTGCTGTGCGCGCGGCACGGCGCGGACAAGGTCGTGGGCCTGGAGGCCCGCGGCTTCATCCTCGCCGCGCCCGTCGCGGTCAAGGCGCAGATCGGCTTCGTCCCCGTCCGCAAGGCGGGGAAGCTGCCCGGGGCCACCCTGGCCCAGGCGTACGACCTGGAGTACGGCAGCGCCGAGATCGAGGTGCTCAAGGACGCCTTCGCCCCCGGTGAGCGGGTCCTGGTCATCGACGACGTCCTGGCCACCGGCGGCACCGCCGAGGCGTCGCTGCAGCTGATCCGCCGCGGCGGCGCCGAGGTCGCGGGCCTGGCGGTCCTGATGGAGCTGGGCTTCCTGGGCGGCCGCGCCCGCCTGGAGCCCTCCCTGGCCGGGGCCCCGCTGGAGGCGCTGGTCACCGTCTGACCACCGCCGCGCCGGACGGCGCGCACGGACGGGCCCCGCGGCCGGCAGCCGCGGGGCCCGCCGCGTTCCGGGATCCGGGGACGGGCGGGACGCGCAGCGCGCGGCCGCGGGTGGCTACGATGGATGTCCGGAACCGCTTGAGGAGTGCCCTTGCCCGAAGAGGTCCAGCCGCTCACCGCCGCGAACCGGGAGGACCGCACGCCGGCGGCCGCCGCCCCGGCGACCGGTTCCCCCGATCCCGCGCGCCGTCCGGGCGCGTCCGTCGCCGGGGCCTCCGCCTCCGGGACGTCCGGGACGAAGGCCGCGGCCGGATCCTCCGCGGGCACCGCGCGGCCCCGCGGGCCGGAGGACCCGGAGGCCCGCGCCCCCGCCCCCCCGGCCCGCACCCCCGCCCCCGCGGCACCCACCGCCCCCCGGCCCGCCTCCTCCAACCGGGTCCGCGCCCGCCTCGCCCGCCTGGGCGTCCAGCGCTCCAGCCCCTACAACCCGGTCCTGGAACCGCTGCTGCGCATCGTCCGCAGCAACGACCCCAAGGCCGACCTGCGGCAGATCGAGCGCGCCTACCAGGTGGCCGAGCGCTGGCACCGCGGGCAGAAGCGCAAGAGCGGCGACCCCTACATCACCCACCCGCTGGCGGTCACCACCATCCTCGCCGAGCTGGGCATGGACCCGGCGACCCTGATGGCCGGCCTGCTGCACGACACGGTCGAGGACACCGAGTACGGCCTGGAGGCGCTGCGCCGCGACTTCGGCGACTCCGTCGCCCTGCTGGTGGACGGCGTCACCAAGCTGGACAAGGTCAAGTTCGGGGAGGCCGCGCAGGCCGAGACGGTGCGCAAGATGGTCGTGGCCATGGCCAAGGACCCGCGCGTGCTGGTCATCAAGCTGGCCGACCGGCTGCACAACATGCGCACCATGCGCTACCTCAAGCGGGAGAAGCAGGAGAAGAAGGCCCGCGAGACGCTGGAGATCTACGCCCCCCTGGCGCACCGGCTGGGCATGAACACCATCAAGTGGGAGCTGGAGGACCTCGCCTTCGCGATCCTCTACCCCAAGATGTACGACGAGATCGTCCGGCTGGTCGCCGAGCGCGCGCCCAAGCGCGACGAGTACCTCGCGGTGGTCACCGACCAGGTGCAGCAGGACCTGCGCGCCGCCCGCATCAAGGCCACCGTCACCGGCCGCCCCAAGCACTACTACAGCGTCTACCAGAAGATGATCGTGCGGGGCCGCGACTTCGCCGAGATCTACGACCTGGTGGGCATCCGGGTCCTCGTCGACACCGTCCGCGACTGCTACGCGGCGCTGGGCACCATCCACGCACGGTGGAACCCGGTGCCGGGGCGGTTCAAGGACTACATCGCGATGCCCAAGTTCAACATGTACCAGTCGCTGCACACCACGGTCATCGGGCCCAGCGGCAAGCCGGTCGAGCTGCAGATCCGCACCTTCGACATGCACCGCCGCGCCGAGTACGGCATCGCGGCGCACTGGAAGTACAAGCAGGAGGCCGTCGCCGGAGCCTCCAAGGTGCGCACCGACACCCCCGCCCGCCCCCGCAAGGGCGACACGGTCAACGACATGGCCTGGCTGCGCCAGCTGCTGGACTGGCAGAAGGAGACCGAGGACCCGGGGGAGTTCCTGGAGTCCCTGCGCTTCGACCTCTCCCGCCACGAGGTCTTCGTCTTCACCCCCAAGGGCGACGTGATCGCGCTGCCAGCCGGGTCCACCCCGGTGGACTTCGCCTTCGCCGTGCACACCGAGGTCGGCTACCGCACCATCGGCGCGCGGGTCAACGGCCGCCTGGTGCCGCTGGAGAGCACCCTGGACAACGGCGACCTGGTGGAGGTGTTCACCTCCAAGGCAGACAACGCCGGGCCCTCCCGCGACTGGCTGAGCTTCGTGAAGTCCCCGCGGGCGCGCAACAAGATCCGCGCCTGGTTCTCCAAGGAGCGCCGCGAGGAGGCCATCGAGCAGGGCAAGGACGCCATCGCCCGCGCGATGCGCAAGCAGAACCTGCCGATCCAGCGGGTGCTCACCGGGGACTCCCTGGTCACCCTGGCGCACGAGATGCGCTACCCGGACATCTCCGCCCTCTACGCGGCCATCGGCGAGGGGCACGTCACGGCGGCCTCCGTCGTGCAGAAGCTGGTGCAGGCGCTCGGCGGCGAGGAGGGCGCCACCGAGGACATCGCGGAGATCACCACCCCGTCCCGCAGCCGCGTCAAGCGCCGCTCCGGCTCCGACCCCGGCGTGGTCGTCAAGGGCGTCGACGACGTGTGGGTCAAGCTCGCCCGCTGCTGCACCCCCGTACCCGGCGACCCGATCATCGGGTTCGTCACCCGCGGCAACGGGGTGTCGGTGCACCGGGCGGACTGCGTCAACGTCGAGTCGCTGTCCCAGCAGCCCGAGCGGATCATCGAGGTCGAGTGGGCCCCCACCCAGTCCTCGGTCTTCCTGGTCGCCATCCAGGTCGAGGCGCTGGACCGCTCCCGGCTGCTCTCCGACGTCACCCGGGTGCTGTCCGACCAGCACGTCAACATCCTCTCGGCCGCCGTGCAGACCTCCCGCGACCGGGTCGCCACCTCGCGGTTCACCTTCGAGATGGGCGATCCCAAGCACCTGGGGCACGTGCTCAGGGCGGTGCGCGGGGTCGAGGGCGTCTACGACGTCTACCGCGTCACCTCGGGCCGCCAGTAGCGCCGACGGCCCGGGGCGGCGGAAGCCCGGGGCGGACGCGCCGCGGCCCCGGGACCTCCTCGGTCCCGGGGCCGCGGCGCGCACCGTACGGCCGGCGTCAGCCGCCGAACTCCTGGAGGCCCTTGAGCGCCTGCTCCAGCAGCTCCCGGCGCCCGTCCAGCTCGCGCTGGAGCTTGTCCGCCTTGGCGGTGTTCCCCGCCGCGCGGGCCTGCTCCACCTGCTTCTCCAGCTTCTCGACCGCGGCCTGCAGCTGCCCGGCCAGGCCGGTCGCCCGGGCCCGCACCTCCGGGTTGGTGCGCCGCCACTCGGCCTCCTCGGCCTCCTGCAGCGCCCGCTCGACCGCGTGCATCCGGCCCTCGACCTTCGGCCGGGCGTCGCGCGGCACGTGGCCGACGGCCTCCCAGCGCTCGTTGACCGAGCGGAAGGCCGCCCGCGCCGCCTTCAGGTCGGTGATCGGCAGGAGCGCCTCGGCCTCGGCGGCCAGCTCCTCCTTCACCCGCAGGTTCTCGGCCTGCTCGGCGTCACGCTCGGCGAAGACCGCGGACCGGGCCTGGAAGAAGACGTCCTGGGCACCGCGGAAGCGGTTCCACAGGTCCTCCTCGGCCTCGCGCTGCGCGCGCCCGGCGGCCTTCCAGTCGGCCATCAGCTCGCGGTAGCGGGCCGCGGTGGGCCCCCAGTCGGTCGAGCCGGACAGGGCCTCGGCCTCGGCGACCAGCGCCTCCTTGCGGCGCCGGGCCTCCTCGCGCTGGGAGTCCAGCGACGCGAAGTGCGCCTTGCGCCGCTTGGAGAAGACCGAGCGGGCGTGCGAGAAGCGGTGCCACAGCTCGTCGTCGGTCTTGCGGTCCAGGCGGGGCAGGCCCTTCCAGATGTCGACCAGGGCGCGCAGCCGGTCCCCGGCCACCCGCCACTGCTCGCTCTCCGCCAGCTCCTCGGCCTCGGCGACCAGGGACTCCTTGGCCTGGCGGGCCTCGTCGGCCGCCTTGGCGCGGGCGGCCCGGCGCTCGTCGCGCCGCTTCTCGATGTCGACGACCAGGTCGTCCAGGCGCTTGGACAGGGACGCCAGGTCGCCCACGGCGTGGCCCTCGTCCACCGCCGCCCGCAGGTGCTCGACGGCGGCCATCGCGTCCTTGGCGGACAGGTCGGTGGTGCGGACCCGCCGTTCGAGGAGGCCGATCTCGACGGCCAGCCCGTCGTACTTGCGCTCGAAGTAGGCCAGTGCCTCATCGGGAGAGCCGGCCTGCCACGAACCGACCACCCGCTCGCCGCCGTCGGCCGTACGCACGTACACGGTCCCCGTCTCGTCGACGCGGCCCCACGGATCGCTGCTCACAGCGCCTCCTCAACGTGATGCCGCCCGGCGCGGGCCCGCGGCATCGTCCACAGTTTCCTCCGGCCGGAACAGGATCCGGCCCGGCGCAGGCACCCTACACAACGCAAACATAGGCGAACGGCGGCCCGGCCGCCGGTGTCCGGCACGGCCCGGCGGCCCCGCCGCGGGGTCCGGACACGCCGACGGCACCGCGCGGCGCGCCCCTGGGCGCCCCGCGCGGCCCGCGGTCCCGTCCTCCCGCCGGCGGTCTCCCCGCCGGACCGGTCAGGCCTTCTTCACGGTCGCTTCGTCGATCACGACCGTGGCGACCGGGGCGCCGTCGCCGCCGCCGCCCTGCACGCCCGCGTCGGCGATCTTCTTCAGGACCTTCATCCCGTCCTCCGAGACCGTCCCGAAGGGGGTGTAGCTCGGCGGGAGCTCGGTCTCCCGGTAGACGAGGAAGAACTGGCTGCCGCCGCTGTCCTTCTGGCCGGTGTTGGCCATGGCGACGGTGCCGGCCGGGTACTTCACGGTCCCGGTGCCGCCGGGCTTGCCCAGGGCGTCCAGGTTCTCGTCGGGGATGTTGTAGCCGGGGCCGCCGGATCCGGAGCCGGTGGGGTCGCCGCACTGCAGCACGTAGATGCCCGAGGTGGTCAGGCGGTGGCACTTCGTGTGGTCGAAGTACTTCTCGCCGGCCAGGAAGGCGAAGGAGTTCACGGTGTGCGGGGCCTTCTCCGCGTCCATCGTGAACGAGATGTCGCCGCAGGTCGTGCGCAGCTCCATCGTGTACTTCGCGGAGGCGTCGACGTCGAGGGCCGGCTCCTTCTTCCAGGTCTTCGTCGCCGCCTTGCCCTTCGCGGGCTTCCCGCACGGGTCCTGCTCGAGCCGGGCCGAGGGGCTCGCGCTCGCCTCCGCGCTCGCCTCCGCGCTCGCCTCCGCGGACGCGTCAGTGAGGGTCTTCTCCTCCTCGGTCAGGCCGACCGACGCCCACGCGGCGCCGCCGGCGACCAGGACCACGGCGAGGCCGGCGGCGACGGCGGCGTTGCGCTTGCGCGCCTTCTTCTGCTGCTCGGCCCGCCGCTGCTGCTGGCGCTCGTACTTCTCGCGGGCCAGCTGCCGCCGCCGCTCGTCCTTGGTGACCACCGGTCGTCTCCTGTTGTCCTCGAACGCGGTTCCGTTCGGCGCAGATCCTCGCGCCCCGCACGACCGCTCGTCCAGTACCCCCGCCGCGAAACGACGGATACGGGTTCGCGATCGCACATGCCCCGCCGGTAGGCTTCTGGTCTGCCGAAACCACCCGCGGACTTCAGTTAAGGACGAACGTGCTCATTGCCGGGTTCCCCGCCGGGGCCTGGGGGACCAACTGTTACCTGGTCGCCCCCGCCGCCGGTGAGGAGTGCGTGATCATCGACCCGGGCCACGAAGCGGCCCCCGGAGTCGAGGAGACCATCGCCAGGCATCGGCTCAAGCCCGTTGCCGTCGTCCTCACCCACGGCCACCTCGACCACGTGGCCTCGGTGGTTCCGGTGTGCGGGGCGCACGACGTGCCCGCCTGGATCCACCCCGAGGACCGCTACATGATGAGCGACCCGGCGAAGGCCCTGGGGCGCTCGATCGGGCAGCAGCTGCTGGGCGACCTGACGATCGGCGAGCCGGACGACGTCAAGGAGCTGTCCGACGGCGCCGTCCTCGACCTGGCGGGACTGCAGTTCTCCGTGGCCCACGCGCCCGGCCATACCAGGGGGTCGGTGACCTTCCGGACGCCGGAGACCGCCGAGGTGCCCTCGGTGCTGTTCTCGGGCGACCTGCTCTTCGCCGGCTCCGTCGGACGCACGGACCTGCCCGGCGGCTCCCACGCCGAGCTCCTGCAGTCGCTGGCGCGCGTGTGCCTGCCCCTGGAGGACTCGACCGTGGTGCTGTCCGGCCACGGCCCCCAGACCACCATCGGCCGGGAACGCGCCACCAACCCCTTCCTGCAGCAGGTGGCGCAGGCCCCCGGAGCCCCCACCGGGGCTCCGCGACGAGGATTGTGACGAACCCACTCCCGTGAGCACCTTCTCCGCCCCCAAGGGCACGTACGACCTGATCCCGCCGGAGTCCGAGACGTTCCTGGCCGTGCGCGAGGCGATCGCCGCCCCGCTGCGCCGCGCCGGGTACGGCTACATCGAGACCCCCGGCTTCGAGCACACCGAGCTGTTCGCGCGCGGTGTCGGCGAGTCCACCGACATCGTGACCAAGGAGATGTACACCCTCACCACCAAGGGCGGCACCGAGCTGGCGCTGCGCCCCGAGGGCACCGCCTCCGTGCTGCGCGCGGCCCTGCAGCGCAACCTGCACCGCGGCGCCCTGCCGGTGAAGCTGTGGTACTCCGGCTCCTACTACCGCTACGAGCGCCCCCAGGCCGGCCGCTACCGGCACTTCTCGCAGGTCGGCGCCGAGGCGCTGGGCGCGGAGGACCCGGCGCTGGACGCCGAGCTGATCATCCTGGCGGTCGACGCCTACCGCTCGCTGGGCCTGCGCGACTTCCGGCTGCTGCTGAACTCCCTGGGCGACCGGGAGTGCCGGCCCGTCTACCGCGCCGTCCTCCAGGACTTCCTGCGCGGCCTCGACCTCGACGAGGAGACCCGCCGCCGCATCGACATCAACCCGCTGCGGGTGCTGGACGACAAGCGGGAGGAGGTGCAGAAGCAGCTGGACGGCGCGCCGATGATGCGCGACCACCTGTGCGACGCCTGCCGGGAGTACCACGAGCAGGTGCGCTCCCTGCTGACCGCCGCCGGGGTGGAGTTCACCGACGACCCCAAGCTGGTGCGCGGCCTGGACTACTACACCCGCACCACCTTCGAGTTCGTCCACGACGGCCTGGGCTCGCAGTCCGCGGTCGGCGGCGGCGGGCGCTACGACGGCCTGTCCGAGATGATCGGCGGCCCCGCGCTGCCGTCCGTCGGCTGGGCCCTGGGGGTGGACCGCACCGTCCTGGCGCTGAAGGCCGAGGGCGTGGAGATCGAGGTCCCCGCCCGCACCGAGGTGTTCGCCGTGCCGCTGGGCGAGGAGGCCCGCCGTGCGCTGTTCTCGGTGGTCACCGAGCTGCGCCGGGCCGGCGTCGCCGCCGACTTCGCCTTCGGCGGCAAGGGCATGAAGAACGCGATGAAGTCCGCCAACCGCTCCGGCGCCCGCTACGCGGTCGTCGCCGGCGAGCGCGACCTGGCCGAGGGCCAGGTCCAGCTCAAGGACCTCGACAGCGGCGACCAGAACCCGGTCGCCCTGGAGTCGGTCGTCACCACGATCAAGGAGAAGCTGCAGTGATCCGCACCCATGACGCCGGCACGCTCAGGGCCGAGCACGCCGGCAGCACCGTGACTCTGGCCGGGTGGGTCGCCCGGCGCCGGGACCACGGCGGGGTGGCGTTCATCGATCTGCGCGACGCCTCCGGCACGGTCCAGGTCGTGGTCCGCGACCTGGAGTCGGTGCACGGCCTGCGCGCCGAGTACTGCGTGAAGGTCACCGGCGAGGTCCGGGTGCGCCCGGAGGGCAACGAGAACCCGGAGATCCCCACCGGCGCGGTCGAGGTCGTCGTCCAGGACCTGGAGGTCCTCTCCGAGGCGGCCCCGCTGCCCTTCCCGGTCGCCGAGTACGAGCCCGGCTCGGTCAACGAGGAGGTGCGGCTGAAGTACCGCTACCTCGACCTGCGCCGCGAGGGTCCGGCGAAGGCGCTGCGCCTGCGCTCGAAGGTGAACCACATCATCCGCCAGGTGATGGAGGAGAACGGCTTCCTCGACATCGAGACGCCCAACCTGACCCGCTCCACCCCCGAGGGCGCCCGCGACTTCCTGGTGCCGGTGCGCCTGCAGCCCGGCCACTGGTACGCCCTGCCGCAGTCCCCGCAGCTGTTCAAGCAGCTGCTGATGGTCGCCGGCATGGAGCGCTACTACCAGATCGCCCGCTGCTTCCGCGACGAGGACTTCCGCGCGGACCGCCAGCCGGAGTTCACCCAGCTCGACGTCGAGATGTCCTTCGCCGACCAGGAGGACGTCATCGCGCTCGGCGAGAAGGTCGTCTCCCGGATCTGGAAGGAGGTCCACGGCGTCGAGCTGCCCAGCCCGCTGCCGCGGATGACCTACGCCGACGCCATGGCCCGCTACGGCTCGGACAAGCCGGACCTGCGCTTCGGCCAGGAACTGGTCGACCTGACCTCCTACTTCGAGGGCACCTCCTTCCGGGTCTTCCAGGCCGAGCACGTCGGCGCGGTCGTCATGCCCGGCGGCGCCTCGCAGACCCGCCGCGAGCTGGACGCCTGGCAGGACTGGGCCAAGGCCCGCGGCGCGAAGGGCCTGGCCTACGTCCTGGTCGACGCCGAGACCGGCGAGCTGCGCGGCCCGGTCGCCAAGAACCTCTCCGCCGAGCACCTGGCCGGCCTGGCCGAGGCCACCGACGCGGCCAGGGGCGACGCGATCTTCTTCGCGGCCGGCCGGCGCACCGCCTCCCTGGAGCTGCTGGGCGCGGCCCGCCTGGAGATCGGCCGCCGCTGCTCGCTGATCGACGAGAGCGCCTGGAAGTTCCTGTGGGTCGTGGACTTCCCCATGTTCGAGCCGGTCGAGGACGAGAGCGGCGTGCAGACCGGGTGGACGGCCATCCACCACCCGTTCACCGCGCCCACCGCCGAGTGCCTGGACACCTTCGACAAGGACCCGGCCTCCGCCCTGTCCAACGCCTACGACCTGGTGCTCAACGGGTCCGAGATCGGCGGCGGCTCGATCCGTATCCACCGCCGGGACGTCCAGCAGCGGGCGTTCGAGGCGATCGGCCTGTCCGAGGACGAGGCGCAGTCGCAGTTCGGCTTCCTGCTGGAGGCCTTCAACTACGGCCCGCCGCCGCACGGCGGCATCGCCCTCGGCCTGGACCGCCTGGTGGCCCTGCTGGGCGGGCTGGAGTCCATCCGCGACGTCATCGCCTTCCCGAAGACCTCCACCGGCGGCGACCCGCTGACCGGCGCACCGACGCCGATCACCCCGGCGCAGCGCCGGGAGGCCGGCGTCGACGCCCGTCCCAAGGCCGAGGCGAAGGAAGCCGCCCGCAAGGCGGAGGGCGAGAAGGCCTGAGGCCCGACCCGCCCGCGGCAACCCCTCACACGGCCGCCCCGCACGAGACCGCCCCCGCCGCCCGGACACCCGGGCGGCGGGGGCGGCCGCGTTCGCCCCGGGGCCTGTTCAGGGCCGGAACAGCACCTTCACCGTGCCGCCCTCCTTCTTCTGGAACTTCTCGTAGGCCGTGGGCGCCTCGGACAGCGGGACCCGGTGGGTGGCGAAGTCGTCCACGCCCAGCGGGTCCTCGTCCACCAGCAGGGGCATGATCTCCGGCACCCACCGCTTGACGTTCGCCTGGCCCATGCGCAGCTGGACCTGCTTGTCGAACAGGGTCAGCATCGGCATCGGGTCCGCCATGCCGCCGTAGACGCCGCTCAGCGAGATCGTGCCGCCGCGCCGCACCGCGGCCACCGCCAGGTTCATCGCCGCCATCCGGTCCACCCCGGCCGTCGCCATGACCTTCTCCGCCACGGCCTTGGGCAGCAGCCCGGCCATCTGCTGGACGATCTTCACGGCCGTGCTGCCGTGCGCCTCCATGCCGACCGCGTCGACCACCGCGTCCGCCCCGCGTCCGCCGGTCGCCCCGCGCAGCGCCTCCGCCGGGTCGTCCACCGCCGACAGGTCGACCGTCTCGATCCCGCGGGCACGGGCACGGGCCAGCCGCTCCGGCACCAGGTCCACCCCGATCACCTTCTCCACGCCCCGGTGGCGGGCGATCCGGCAGGCCATGTCGCCGATCGGCCCCAGGCCGAGCACCACGAGGCTGCCGCCGGGCGGGACGGCCGCGTACTCCACGGCCTGCCAGGCGGTGGGCAGCACGTCGGAGAGGTAGACGAACCGGTCGTCCGGGGGCCCCTCGGGGACCTTGATCGGGCCGAACCGGGCCTGCGGCACCCGCAGGTACTCGGCCTGCGCGCCGGGCACCCGCCCGTACAGCTTGCTGTAGCCGAAGATCGCCGCGCCCGTGCCGTGGTCGCGCACCTGGGTGATCTCGCACTGGGTGTACAGGCCCTGGCCGCACATGAAGCAGTCGCCGCAGGAGATCTGGAACGGGATCACCACCCGGTCGCCGGGCTTGAGCCCCGTCACCTCCGGGCCCACCTCCTCCACGATCCCCATGGGCTCGTGGCCGAGCACGTCCCCCTCGGTCATGAACGGGGCCAGGACCTCGTACAGGTGGAGGTCGGAGCCGCACAGGCCGGAGGAGGTGATCCGCACCACCGCGTCCGTGGGCTCCTTGACCGCCGGGTCGGGGACCTCCTCCACGCGCACGTCGCGCCTGCCGTGCCACACCACTGCCTTCATGGGACTTGCACCTTTCGGGTACGGGGTCTGCCGACGACGGGTCGGCTACCCGGGGCGTTCCTCCCGAATCGCACGGTTGCGCCGCCGATGTCGCCGCGGCCCGTCCGCCGGACGTCCCGGGACCTTGGTCCCCTCCTGCGCCGGGAGAGTCCCGCGGTGTTCCGTGCGCCTCCCGGTGCGGCACGCGCCCGGTGCACAATGAAAAGCGCCCGGCACTCCTTGCACCGTGCGGTCGTTGGGCAGGGCGGCAATCCTCCGACGACGGAATGGCGACATGACGACTACGACACTCGAGCACGACGGAACCGGCGGGACGGCCGACGGGTCCGCGGACCGGCGGCCCTCCGGCCCCGACGGCACCGTCCGGGCCACGCGGCCGTTCGCCTGGCTGCTCGTGATCGCCGGCGCACTCGGCCTGCTGGCCTCGTGGGTGATCACCGAGGACAAGGTCAAGCTCCTCCAGGACCCGGACTTCAAGCCCGGGTGCAGCCTGAACCCGATCATCTCCTGCGGCAACATCATGCAGAGCGACCAGGCGTCGGTGTTCGGCTTCCCGAACCCGATGATCGGACTGGTCGCCTTCGGCGTGGTGGTGGCGATCGGCGTCGGGGCGCTCGCCGGGGCCGCCTACCGCCCCTGGTACTGGCTGGGCCTGCAGGCCGGCACGGTCTTCGGCGTCGCCTTCGTGACCTGGCTGCAGTACCAGTCGCTGTACGTCATCGGCTCCCTGTGCCTGTGGTGCTCCCTGGCCTGGGCCGCCACCATCCTGCTCTTCTGGTACACCCTGGTGCACAACCTCCGGCACGGCGTGATCCCCGCGCCCGAGGGCCTGCGGGGCGCCGTGCTGGAGTTCCACTGGGCGGTTCCGGTCGTGTGGTACGGGGTGATCGTCATGCTGATCCTCACCCGGTGGTGGAGCTACTGGAGCACGCTCGTCTGAGCTGTAGGCTTCCCCGGGTGGAGCCCGACCTGTTCACCGCCGCCGCAGAGGACCGCCGGGAGAGGGACCCCGGACGCAGCCCGCTGGCCGTCCGCATGCGTCCGCGCACCCTCGACGAGGTGGCCGGGCAGAAGCACCTGCTGGGGCCGGGGTCCCCGCTGCGGCGGCTGGTGGGCGAGGCCTCCGGCGGCCCGGCCGGCCCCTCCTCGGTCTTCCTGTGGGGCCCGCCGGGCACCGGCAAGACCACCCTGGCCCACGTGGTCAGCCGCGCCACCGACAGCCGCTTCGTGGAGCTGTCGGCGATCACCGCGGGCGTCAAGGAGGTCCGCGCGGTCATCGAGGGCGCCCGCCGCGAGTCGGGCGCCTACAACCGCGAGACGGTCCTGTTCCTCGACGAGATCCACCGCTTCTCCAAGGCGCAGCAGGACTCGCTGCTGCCGGCGGTGGAGAACCGCTGGGTCACCCTGATCGCCGCGACCACCGAGAACCCCTACTTCTCGGTGATCTCACCGCTGCTCTCGCGCTCCCTGCTGCTCACCCTCGAGCCGCTCACCGACGAGGACCTGCGGGGCCTGCTGCGGCGGGCGCTCACCGACGAGCGGGGCCTGGGCGGGGCGGTGACGCTGCCCGAGGACGCCGAGGCGCACCTGCTGCGGATGGCCGGGGGCGACGCCCGCCGGGCGCTGACCGCCCTGGAGGCCGGCGCGGGCGCCGCGACGGCCAAGGGCGAGACCGTGATCACCCTGGAGACCCTGGAGACCGCGGTCGACCGCGCCGCGGTGAAGTACGACCGCTCCGGCGACCAGCACTACGACGTGGCCAGCGCGCTGATCAAGTCGATCCGCGGCTCGGACGCCGACGCGGCCCTGCACTACCTGGCGCGGATGGTCGAGGCGGGGGAGGACCCCAGGTTCGTCGCCCGCCGGCTGATGATCTCGGCGAGCGAGGACATAGGCCTGGCCGACCCGACCGCGCTGCAGACGGCGGTCGCCGCCGCCCAGGCGGTGGCGCTGGTGGGCATGCCCGAGGCGCGCATCATCCTGTCCCAGGCGGTCATCGCCCTCGCCCTGGCACCCAAGTCCAACGCCGCCTACCTGGCGATCGACGCGGCCCTGGCCGACGTGCGCGCCGGCCGCGCCGGCCCCGTCCCGCCGCACCTGCGGGACGGCCACTACCCCGGGGCCGGGAAGCTCGGCCACGGCAAGGGCTATGTCTACCCGCACGACCTGCCCGGCGGCGTCGCGGCCCAGCAGTACGCGCCCGACGAGGTGCACGGCCGGCGCTACTACGAGCCCACCCGCCACGGCGCCGAGGCCCGCTACGCGGACGTGCTGGACCGGGTGCGCGAGCGCCTGTCCGGGACGTGACCGGCCCCGATTCACGCCGGGCGTCCCGGGCGCGGTAGGCTGTCCCCGAGTTCGTGTGCGCCCGGCTGCTGACGGCATCCGGGCGGGTTCGGCCCCGCTGGACGCGGCTGACCACGAGCTGATCGGACCTCCGTCGATCGCGACCGCCCGAGGCGGCCGCCGATTCGCTGTTGCCCGTGAAGCGACTGGTGTTCCCGGGGCGGGACGCGCGACCTCCGCAGTGAGAAAACCGCATCCAAACCCGTATGGAGGACCGGAACGTGCCTAACCAGTCGCGTCCCAAGGTCAAGAAGTCGCGTGCCCTCGGCATCGCTCTGACCCCCAAGGCCGTCAAGTACTTCGAGGCCCGCCCCTACCCGCCGGGCGAGCACGGCCGCGGCCGCAAGCAGAACAGCGACTACAAGACCCGTCTGCTCGAGAAGCAGCGCCTGCGCGCCCAGTACGACATCAGCGAGACGCAGATGCGCCGCGCCTACGACCGCGCCCGCAAGGCCGAGGGCAAGACCGGCGAGGCCCTGGTCGTCGAGCTCGAGCGCCGCCTGGACGCCCTGGTCCTGCGTGCCGGCTTCGCCCGCACCATCTACCAGGCCCGCCAGATGGTCGTGCACGGCCACATCGAGGTCAACGGCACCAAGGTCGACAAGCCGTCCTTCCGCGTCCGCCCGGACGACGTCGTGATGGTCCGCGAGCGCAGCCGCAACAAGACCCCGTTCCAGGTCGCCCGTGAGGGCGGCTGGGCCGGCGAGGGCGAGACCCCGCGCTACCTGCAGGTCAACCTGCAGGCGCTGGCGTTCCGCCTCGACCGCGACCCGAACCGCCGCGAGATCCCGGTGATCTGCGACGAGCAGCTCGTCGTCGAGTACTACGCCCGCTGACCCCGGGCGGCGTACCGCCGCATGCAGCAAGGCCACGGCCCCGGTCGCCCCGCGCGACCGGGGCCGTGCGCCGTTCCGCCGCCCGGCGCCCCGGCGCCCGGGAAACGCTGTACGGGCCGGGGCCCGCGGCGCGATAGGGTCGGGTACCTGTCCCGAAGACGCCAGTAGAGGAGCGCGCAACGTGTCCGGTGCAGAGGTGGCAGGCATCATCGTGGCCGTCTTCTGGGCCGTCCTGGTGTCCTTCCTGGCCGTGGTGCTGGCCAGACTCGCCCAGACCCTGAGGGCCACCACCCGCCTGGTGGCCGGGGTGACCGACCGGGCCGTCCCGCTGCTCACCGAGGCCACGGCGACCGTGCGCGCGGCCGGCGCCCAGCTGGACCGGGTCGACGCGATCACCTCCGACGTGCAGGAGGTCGCGGCCAACGCGTCCGCGCTGTCCTCCACCGTCGCCTCCACCTTCGGCGGCCCGCTGGTCAAGGTCGCCGCCTTCGGTTACGGAGTGCGCCGGGCGGTCAGTCTCCAGAGCAGGGAAGGCGGCAGCCGCACCGTCATCGCCGGCAAGTCGCTGCCCCGCTCCCGCCGCACCCCCCGCAGGTACACCCGGACGAAGGACTGATCGATCGATGTTCCGCCGCGCCTTCTGGTTCTCCGCAGGCATCGGCGTCGGCGTGTGGGGCACCAACAAGGCCCACCGCGCACTGCGCAGGCTCCAACCGGAAAGCCTCGCCGCGACCGCGGCCGACAAGGCGCTCGAAGCGGGCGTCCGGCTCCGGCGGTTCGCGGAAGACGTCCGCCTCGGCATGGCCGAGCGCGAGGACGAACTCAACAACGCCCTGGGCCTCGCGCCGGGCAAACCCGAACTCCCGGCGCCCGGCCGGGAACCGATGTACGACCGGAGGAACCACTGATGGAGTCGGCTGAGATCCGCCGCCGCTGGCTGCGCTTCTTCGAGGAGCGCGGGCACACCGTCGTGCCGTCGGCGTCGCTGGTCGCCGACGACCCGACGCTGCTCCTGGTGAACGCGGGCATGGTCCCGTTCAAGCCCTACTTCCTCGGTGAGGTCAAGCCGCCCTTCGCCCGCGCGACCAGCGTGCAGAAGTGCGTGCGCACCCCCGACATCGAAGAGGTCGGCAAGACCACCCGCCACGGCACCTTCTTCCAGATGTGCGGCAACTTCTCCTTCGGCGACTACTTCAAGGAAGGGGCCATCAAGTACGCCTGGGAGCTGCTCACCACACCGGTGGCCGACGGCGGTTACGGACTGGAGCCGGAGAAGCTGTGGATCACCGTCTACGAGGAGGACGACGAGGCCGAGCGCATCTGGCGCGACGTCGTCGGCGTCCCCGCCGAGCGGATCCAGCGCCTGGGCATGGGCCCGAACTTCTGGTCCATGGGCGTCCCCGGCCCATGCGGCCCCTGCTCCGAGATCAACTACGACCGGGGCCCGGAGTTCGGCGCCGAGGGCGGCCCGGCCGTCAACGACGAGCGCTACGTGGAGATCTGGAACCTGGTCTTCATGCAGTCGATCCGCGGCGAGGGCACCGGCAAGGACGACTTCCCCATCCTCGGCGACCTGCCCGCCAAGAACATCGACACCGGCCTCGGCCTCGAGCGCCTGGCGATGATCCTGCAGGGCGTGCACAACATGTACGAGACCGACACCCTGCGCGTGCTCATCGACCGCGCCGGCGAGCTCACCGGCGTGCGCTACGGGGCGGACGCGGACACCGACGTCTCCCTGCGCGTGGTCGCCGACCACATCCGCACCTCGCTGATGCTCATCGGCGACGGCGTCACCCCCGGCAACGAGGGCCGCGGCTACGTGCTGCGCCGCATCATGCGCCGCGCCGTCCGCAACATGCGCCTCCTCGGCGCCACCGGCCCGGTCGTCGGCGAGCTGTTCGACGTCGCGATCGCCACCATGGGGCAGCAGTACCCGGAGCTGATCGAGGACCGCAAGCGGATCGAGTCCGTCGCCCTGGGCGAGGAGGCGGCCTTCCTCAAGACCCTCAAGACCGGCACCGGGATCCTGGACACCGCGGTCGCCGACACCAAGGCCGCCGGCGGCGCGGTCCTCTCCGGCGACAAGGCGTTCCTGCTCCACGACACCTGGGGCTTCCCGATCGACCTCACCCTCGAGATGGCGGCCGAGCAGGGCCTGTCCGTCGACGAGGAGGGCTTCCGCCGCCTGATGAAGGAGCAGCGGGACCGCGCCAAGGCCGACGCCCGCGCCAAGAAGACCGGCCACGCCGACCTGTCGGCCTACCGCGAGGTCGCCGACACAGCCGGCGCCACCGTCTTCACCGGCTACACCGACAACTCCGGCGAGGCCACCGTCGTCGGCCTGCTGGTCGACGGCGTCCCGGCGCCGGCCGCCCACGAGGGCGACGACGTCGAGGTCGTCCTGGACCGCACCCCGTTCTACGCCGAGGGCGGCGGCCAGCTCGCCGACCACGGCCGCATCCGGCTGGAGTCCGGCGCCGTGGTGCGCGTCGACGACGTGCAGCAGCCGGTGCCCGGCGTCAACGTGCACAAGGGGAAGGTCGTCGTCGGCGAGGTCGTCGTCGGCGCCGGGGCCTTCGCCGAGATCGACCTCGAGCGCCGCCGCTCGGTCTCGCGCGCCCACTCCGCCACCCACCTGACCCACCAGGCGCTGCGCGACGCGCTCGGCCCGACCGCCGCCCAGGCCGGTTCGGAGAACGCCCCCGGCCGCTTCCGCTTCGACTTCGGCTCCCCGGCGGCCGTGCCGGGCTCGGTCCTCACCGACGTCGAGCAGAAGATCAACGAGATCCTCGCCCGCGAGCTCGACGTCACCGCCGAGGTCATGACGATGGACCAGGCCCGCAAGCAGGGCGCCATCGCCATGTTCGGCGAGAAGTACGGCGACAGCGTCCGCGTGGTCACCATCGGCGACTACTCCAAGGAGCTGTGCGGCGGCACCCACGTGCACAACACAGCCCAGCTCGGCCTGGTCAAGCTGCTGGGCGAGTCCTCCATCGGCGCCGGCGTGCGCCGCGTGGAGGCGCTGGTGGGCGTCGACGCCTACAAGTTCCTCGCCCGCGAGCACACGGTCGTCTCCCAGCTGACCGAGCTGGTCAAGGGCCGCCCCGAGGAGCTGCCGGAGAAGATCTCCGGGATGCTCGGCAAGCTCAAGGAGGCGGAGAAGGAGATCGAGCGCTTCCGCGCCGAGAAGGTCCTCGCCGCCGCCGCCGGGCTCGCCGCCGGCGCCGAGGACGTCAAGGGCGTGGCCCTGGCGGTCGGGCAGGTGCCGGACGGCACCGGCGCCGACGACCTGCGCAGGCTCGTCCTGGACGTCCGCAACCGCATCGGCGGCGGGCGCCCCTCGGTGGTCGCCCTGTTCACCGTGGCGGGCGACCGACCGCTGACCGTCATCGCCACCAACGACGCCGCCCGGGAGCGCGGCCTGAAGGCCGGCGACCTGGTCCGCGCGGCCGCCAAGGCCCTCGGCGGCGGTGGCGGCGGCAAGCCGGACGTCGCCCAGGGCGGCGGCAGCAACCCGGCCGCGGTCGGCGAGGCCGTCGAGACGGTGCGCCGCCTGGTCGCCGAGACGGCCTGAGGCCCGGGGAGAGCAGCGATCATGCGACGAGGACGGCGGATCGCCGTCGATGTCGGGGACGCCCGCATCGGGGTCGCCACGTGCGACCCCGACGGGCTCCTGGCCACGCCCGTGGAGACCGTTCCTGCGGGGAAGAAGGCGAGGGGGCGGATCGCCGCCGTCGTCGCCGAGTACGAGGCGGTCGAGGTTGTCGTGGGCCTGCCCCGCTCCCTGAACGGGCGCGAGGGGCCGGCCGCGGCCAAGGCCCGCGAGTTCGCGGGCCGGCTGGCCGCGCTGATCGACCCGGTCCCGGTGCGCCTGGTCGACGAGCGGATGACCACGGTCACCGCCACCCAGGGCCTGCGCGCCTCCGGCGTGTCGGCCCGGAAGGGCCGCGCGGTCGTCGACCAGGCGGCGGCCGTGGTCATCCTGGAGAGTGCCCTGGAGACCGAGAAGAGGACCGGCAATCCCCCCGGTGAGCTGGTCGATCCCGCCGTGTGAGGGTTTTGTGGGAGGTGTGTGTCCGACCCTCCCACCCCGCCCGCCCGGCCTGCCCGCGCTGCCGGGTCGCGGTACGGTAACGTCTGCGACCACGGCGGCGCGACAGCACGCCGGTTCGAACGCCCCGATCGGGGCGCGGAGCCCGGAGCGGGCGATTCGAACAAGTAAAGGGGCGAGGTGCCCCGGACGGCCGACCCCCCCGAGCGTTGGTCGTGCCCTTCGCCGAACAGGGGACCGATGACCGACCTTGGCCGGGGATCCGGTTCACAGCCGTGGCACCCCGAAGACCCCCTCTACGGAGACGGGGGCGGCTGGGGCCAGCAGGCGCACTCCGGAACGTACGACCCCTACGCCGGCGGGGCGCAGCAGCAGTACCCGGACCAGTACTCCCAGCAGCAGTACGGCGGGCAGCAGCCGCAGCACTCGCAGGAGCAGTACCAGCAGCACTCGCAGGGCCAGTACCAGCAGGGCCAGTACCCGCAGGACCCCTACGGCGGGCAGCAGTACCAGGACCCGCAGCAGCACCCGGACCCGTACTCCCAACAGCCGCAGCAGCCGCAGCCCCCCCAGCAGCCGCAGCAGTGGGACACCTCCGCCGGGCAGTACGGCCACCAGCAGCCGCAGGACCCCTACGGGCAGCAGCCCGAGCCGTACCACGGCCAGGGCAGCTACGAGGACCCGGCGGCCCGCGGCGCGCAGGGCGGGCACCACGGCGACGCCCCCCACCCGGGCCACGGGCAGGGCGGGCAGTACCAGGACCACCCGCAGCAGGGCTCCCCGCAGTACCGGCAGGACGACGGGCAGGAGCCCGCCCCCGCCCCCGCCTCCCAGGAACCCGGCGGCCTGCCGGCGGAGGACGAGCCGGAGGAGGAGACCCACGCCTTCTTCGCCGACGACCCCGACGAGGACCGCCCGCGCGGCCGCGGCGAGGACCGCAGGGGGAGGAGCAGGAGCAGGAGCAGGGGCAGGGGCAAGGACACCGAGCGCCGCGGCGGCGCCAAGCGCCGCAGCGGCATGGCCTGCCTGGTCGTGGTCGCCGTCCTCGGCGGCGGCATCGGCGTGGTGGGCTACGTCGCCAAGCAGTACTGGGACAGCAACTACGCCGCCGCGCCCGACTACGAGGGCGAGGGCAAGGGCGAGATCCAGATCGAGATCCCGTCCGGCGCCGGCAGCGACAGGATCGCGCAGATCCTCAAGGACGCCGGGGTGGTCAAGAGCACCGGCGCCTACATCAACGTGGCCTACGCCAACTCGAAGAAGGCCGAGGGGATCCAGGCGGGCTTCTTCGTCCTCCGCAAGCAGATGTCCGCGAAGGCGGCGTTCGACATGCTCACCGACCCGGCCAGCCAGAACGTCCTGATCGTCCCCGAGGGCTGGCGCAACGCCCAGGTCTACGAGGCCGTCGACAAGAAGCTCGAGGTCAAGGCGGGCACCACGGCCGAGGTCGCCGAGGAGAAGGTCGACAAACTGGGCCTGCCGGACTGGGCGAGCGACGACCCGGGCCTGAAGGACCCGCTGGAGGGCTTCCTCTTCCCCTCCCGCTACAGCATCGGCGACAAGAGCACCCCGGAGAGCGTGCTCAAGCAGATGGTCGCCGAGGCCAACAAGCAGTACGAGCGCCTCGACCTGGCCGACAGCGCGGAGAAGGTCGGCCTGGACTCGCCGTACGAACTGCTGACGGTCGCCAGCCTGGTCCAGGCGGAGGGCATGACGCACGACGACTTCCGCAAGATGGCCCGGGTCGTCTACAACCGGCTGGAGCCGGGGCAGACACAGACCAACGGCAAGCTGGAGTTCGACTCCACCTACAACTACCTCAAGGGTCAGAGCGAACTGCACCTGCCGCTGAGCGAGATGCGCCGGCTCGACCACCCGTACAACACGTACTTCGTCACCGGGCTCCCGCCGGGGCCGATCGACAACCCCGGTGCCGAGGCCGTCGAGGCGGCCATCTCTCCTGCCGAGGGGGACTGGTACTACTTCATCTCGCTGGACGGCAAGGAGACGATCTTCAGCGAGACCTACGAGGAGCACCAGAGGCTCGCCGACGAGTTCAAGCGGCAGCAGGACGAGAAGAGCGCACAGCAGTGAACACGCACCACTCCCGGGGCCGCCGGCGCGCGGCGGTCCTGGGGTCGCCCGTCGAGCACTCCCTGTCCCCGGTGCTGCACCGGGCCGCCTACGCCGAACTCGGCCTGGACGGCTGGGAGTACGGCCGCCGCGAGACCGACGAGGCCGCGCTGCCGGGCCGGTTGGAGGAGTGCGAGGCGCAGGGCGACTGGGCCGGGCTGTCGTTGACCATGCCGCTCAAGCGGGCGGTCATCCCCCTGCTGGACGAGGTCGGCGAGGTCGCCGCCTCCGTCGAGGCGGTCAACACCGTGGTCTTCACCGAGGACGGCCGCAGGGTCGGCGACAACACCGACGTCCCCGGGATGGTCGCCGCGCTGCGCGAACGCGGCGTGGAACGGGTGGACTCCGCGGCGGTCCTGGGAGCCGGGGCCACCGCCTCCTCCGCGCTGGCCGCGCTGGCCCGCGTCTGCGACGGCGAGGTCACCGCCTACGTGCGCGGCGCGGCGCGGGCCGGGGAGATGCGCGAGTGGGGCCGCCGGCTCGGCGTCGCCGTGCGCACCGCCGACTGGGCGGACGCGGCGCGGGCGTTCGCCGCCCCGCTGGTGATCGCCACCACCCCGGCGGGCAGCACCGACGCCCTGGCCGGCGCCGTCCCCGAGGCCCCCGGCGTGCTCTTCGACGTCCTGTACGACCCGTGGCCCACCGCCCTGGCCGCCGCCTGGGCCGCCCGCGGCGGCCGGGTGGTCGGCGGGCTGGACCTGCTGGTCCACCAGGCGGTCCTGCAGGTCGAGCTGATGACCGGCTGCGAGAAGGCCCCGCTGGCCGCGATGCGCGCCGCCGGCGAGGCCGCCCTGGCCGCCCGGCGCCCCTGAGACGGCGCCCCGTCCCGGGGCGGTCCGCTTCCCGTGCCCGCCGCTCCCCGGAGCGTGCGGCCCGGGGGAGTGACGGGCGGCGTCCGCAGCGTGGACCGTGCCCGTGCGGTCCCGCGGTTCGTGGGAGGATCGAGGGGCGGCCGGTCCTGCCCTGTGGTCCGCGCCGCGGGAGAACTTCGCACGGGCGCCGGACTTGAGGAGCATCGTTGAGCAGGTTGCGCTGGCTGACCGCGGGGGAGTCGCACGGCCCCGCACTCGTGGCGACGCTGGAGGGCCTCCCGGCCGGCGTTCCGATCACCACGGACATGGTGGCGGACGAGCTGGCGCGGCGGCGGCTGGGCTACGGCCGCGGGGCGCGGATGAAGTTCGAGCGCGACGAGGTGACCTTCCTCGGCGGCGTGCGCCACGGCCTGACCCTCGGCTCCCCGGTGGCCGTGATGGTGGGCAACACCGAGTGGCCCAAGTGGGAGCAGGTCATGGCGGCCGACCCGGTCGACCCCGAGGTCCTGGCCGGCCTGGCCCGCAACGCGCCCCTGACCCGTCCCCGCCCGGGCCACGCGGACCTGGCGGGAATGCAGAAGTACGGCTTCGACGAGGCCCGTCCGATCCTGGAGCGCGCCTCGGCCCGGGAGACCGCGGCCCGGGTGGCGCTGGGCGCCGTGGCCCGCTCCTACCTGAAGGAGACCGCCGGGATCGAGATCGTCAGCCACGTCGTGGAGCTGGGCGCGGCGAAGGCCCCGGCCGGGGTGCTGCCGCGGCCGGGCGACGTGGAGCGGCTGGACGCCGACCCGGTGCGGTGCCTGGACGAGGACGCGAGCCGGGCGATGGTCGCCGAGATCGACCAGGCCCACAAGGACGGCGACACCCTCGGCGGCGTCGTGGAGGTGCTCGCCTACGGGGTGCCGGTCGGGCTGGGCAGCCACGTGCACTGGGACCGCCGCCTGGACGCGCGCCTGGCCGCGGCCCTGATGGGCATCCAGGCCATCAAGGGCGTGGAGCTGGGCGACGGCTTCGACCTGGCCCGGGTGCCCGGATCGCAGGCGCACGACGAGATCGAGACCGCCGACGGGGGCATCCGGCGCCGCTCGGGCCGCTCAGGCGGCACCGAGGGCGGGCTGTCCACCGGCGAGCTGCTGCGGGTGCGCGCCGCCATGAAGCCGATCGCGACCGTGCCGAGGGCCCTGGCCACGGTTGACGTGGCCACGGGCGAGGCCGCGCAGGCCCACCACCAGCGCTCGGACGTGTGCGCGGTGCCCGCCGCGGGCATCGTGGCCGAGGCCATGGTGGCCCTGGTGCTCGCCGACGCGGTGGCGGAGAAGTTCGGCGGCGACTCGGTGGCCGAGACCCGCCGCAACGTGACCGGCTACCTCGACAACCTGGCGATCCGGTGACCGGCACCGGCGGCGCCCCGCAGGCCGCCCCGCCCGGCGGCCCGGTGGCCGTCCTGGTCGGGCCCCCGGGGGCGGGCAAGTCCACGGTCGGCCGCATCCTGGCCGCCCGCCTGGGCGCGGACTACCGGGACACCGACGCCGACATCGAGGCGGGCGCCGGGCGGACGGTCCCGGAGATCTTCGTCGACGAGGGTGAGCCGTACTTCCGCGAGCTGGAGCGGCGGGCGGTGCGCGCCGCGCTCGCCGAGCACACCGGCGTGCTGTCGCTGGGCGGCGGCGCGGTGATGGACGACGGCACCCGGGCCCTGCTGGCCGGGCGGCCCGTGGTCTTCCTGGACGTCGCCCTGGCCGACGCGGTGCGCCGGGTCGGCCTGGACGCGCCGCGTCCCCTGCTGGCGGTCAACCCCCGGCAGCGGTGGCGCGAGCTGATGGAGGCCCGCCGCCCCCTGTACACCGAGGTCGCCCGGGCCGTCGTGTCCACCGACGGCCTGGACCCCGAACAGGTCGCTGACGCGGTCCTGGACGCACTGGAACTGAGGAAGGCATGACGGACACCCCCACCCCGCCCACCCGCATCACGATCGCCGGATCGGCGGGCACCGACGCCTACGACGTGCTCGTCGGCCACCGGCTGCTCGGCGAACTGGCCGGGCTCGTCTGGACGAAGGCGAAGCGGGTCGCGGTCCTGCACCCCGAGGCGCTGTCCGCCACCGGCGAGGCCGTGCGCGAGGACCTGGCCGAGCAGGGCTACGAGGCGATCGCCGTCCAACTGCCCAACGCCGAGGAGGCCAAGACCGCCGAGGTCGCCGCCTACTGCTGGAAGGTGCTGGGGCAGACCAACTTCACCCGCTCCGACGTGATCGTCGGCATCGGCGGGGGCGCCACCACCGACGTGGCCGGCTTCGTCGCGGCGACCTGGCTGCGCGGGGTGCGCTGGGTCGCGGTGCCCACCACCCTGCTGGGCATGGTGGACGCCGCGGTCGGCGGCAAGACCGGCATCAACACCGCCGAGGGCAAGAACCTCGTCGGCGCCTTCCACCCCCCGGCCGGCGTGCTGTGCGACCTGGCCGTCCTGGAGTCGCTGCCGGTCAACGACTACGTCAGCGGGCTCGCCGAGGTGATCAAGGCCGGGTTCATCGCCGACCCGGCGATCCTCGACCTGATCGAGGCCGACCCGGCGGCCGCCCGCACCCCGTCCGGGCCGCACACCGCCGAGCTGATCGAGCGCGCGGTCCGGGTCAAGGCGGAGGTCGTCTCCTCCGACCTGAAGGAGTCCGGCCTGCGCGAGGTGCTCAACTACGGGCACACCCTCGGCCACGCCATCGAGAAGAACGAGCGCTACAAGTGGCGGCACGGCGCCGCGGTCTCCGTCGGCATGGTCTTCGCCGCCGAACTGGGCCGCATTGCCGGCCGCCTGGACGACGCCACCGCCGACCGCCACCGCACCGTCCTGGAGTCGGTCGGCCTGCCGCTGACCTACCGCGGCGACCAGTGGCCCAAGCTGCTGGAGACGATGAAGGTCGACAAGAAGTCGCGGGCCGACCGGCTGCGCTTCATCGTCCTGGACGGCCTGGCCAAGCCGGTGGTCATGGAGGCCCCCGACCCGGCGATGCTGCTGGCCGCCTACGCGGAGGTCTCCAAGTGACGCGCCGCGTCCTGGTCCTCAACGGGCCCAACCTGGGGCGCCTGGGCAGCCGGGAGCCGGACGTGTACGGCGCGACCTCCTACGCCGGGCTGGTGGCCGAGTGCACCGCGCTCGGCAAGGAGCTCGGGTTCGACGTCGAGGTGCGCGAGACCAACGACGAGGGCGAGATGGTCCGCTGGCTGCACGAGGCCGCCGACGGGTCGCTCCCGGTCGTCCTCAACCCCGGCGCGTTCACCCACTACTCGTACGCGATGCGGGACGCGGCGGCCCAGCGCACCGCTCCGCTGGTCGAGGTGCACATCTCCAACCCGTACGCGCGCGAGGAGTTCCGGCACACCTCGGTGGTCGCCGCCGTCGCCACGGGCACGGTCGCCGGCTTCGGCATCGGCTCGTACCGGCTGGCGCTGCGCGCGCTCGCGGAGGAACTCGCCTGACGGGCGGGCGGGGCGCGGCCGTCCGGCATCGGGCCGCCGCCCCGCCCCCGCTCCTGCCGCCGACCGGTGCTGACCGGCGGGTTCGGCCGCGTCCGGTTCACACAACTGTCGCTGGGAACGGTACCGTTCGGTGTCGCCCGGCCAGTTCGGCCGGGCGCTCGGCGACATCGCCCGGACAGGACGGAGTGGGGCAGATGCAGCACGCTGCGGGGATGCCGTTGCCACATCCTCCAGGCGCCCCCCGGGGCGGCGCGGGCGGCTGGGGCCCTCCCGCCGCCGGAGGCGGTGCGCCGCCGTCCGGGCCGTCCGGCTTCCCCGGCCCCGCCGTCCCCCCGGTCCCGCCCGCGCCGCCGTCCGCGGCCCCGCCCGCGCCGCCCCGGGCGGCCGCCGGGGTCACGGGGCCTTCCCGCTGCAGCAGCCCGCACCGGTGCCCCCGCCCGCCCCCGCCGGCCCTCCCGGGCCCGGCGGGCCGGCGCACGGCGCCCCCGCCCCGGTGGCGGTGCTGCTGATAGGGGCGGCCGGAGCGGGCAAGACCACCATCGCCCGCCACTGGGCCGACCACCGGCCGGCCCCCACCGCGCACATCAGCCTCGACGACGTCCGCGAGTGGGTGCGGTCCGGCTTCGCCGACCCGCAGTCCGGCTGGAACGAGCACAGCGAGGCCCAGTACCGGCTGGCCCGCCGCACCTGCGGCTTCGCCGCCCGCAACTTCCTGGCCAACGGCATCTCCTGCATCATCGACGACGCGGTCTTCCCCGACCGCCCGGCGGTGGGCCTGGGCGGCTGGAAGCGGCACGTGGGGCCGGGACTGCTGCCCGTGGTGCTGCTGCCGGGCCTGGAGGTCGTCCTGGCCCGCAACGCCGAGCGCACCGGCAACCGCAGGCTCTCCGACGAGGAGGTGGCCCGCATCCACGGCCGGATGGCCGGCTGGTACAGCTCAGGGCTGCCGATCATCGACAACTCGCAGCTGGACGTGGTGGCCGCGGCCGAGGCGCTGGACCGGGTCGTGGCCCGGGCCCTCGCGGGCCCGCCCGCGGCCGGCTGACCGGTCCCCGGCCCGTCCCGGACGACCGGGCGGGTGCGCTCGGGGCGCCGATGTGCCGCCGCGCGCCTAGCCTCGATACATGTCCGATGCCCACGCGGCCCGCCGGGCGCGGCTGCGCGACCGTTTCCTCGCGACCGGAAGCGGGGCGGCCCTCGTCTCCCGGCCCGCGAACATCCGCTACCTGACCGGCTGCACACCGCCCGGCGCGGTGCTGCTGGTGGGCCGCGAGCCCGACCAGGACCACCTGGTGGCGGCCCGCAGGCCCGGCCGGGACCCCGCCGAGGGCCAGCCGCCGGACGGCGTGCGGATCACCGTGCTGCCCTCACCCGAGACCGACGCGGTGGTGACCGCCGCCGCGCTGGCCGCGGGCATGTGCGACGCCCCGGTGGCGGTCGAGGAGCACCACCTGACCGTCGCCCGCCACCGCGCCGCGGCCTCGGCCGCGCCCGGGCTGCGCCTCGCCGACCTCGGCTGCGCCGTCGAGCAGCTGCGGCTGGTCAAGGACGAGGAGGAGATCAACTTCCTGCGGATCGCTGCCGAGATCACCGACCAGGCGCTCGGGGAACTGCTGGAGTCCATCCTGGTCGGCCGCACCGAGCGGCATCTGGCACTGGAGCTGGAGCGGCGGCTGATCGACCACGGCGCGGACGGGCCCGCCTTCCCCACCCGCGTGGGGACCGGCCCGCACTCCGGGCTCGCCGCCCACCCGCCCACCGACCGCAGGGTGGAGGAGGGCGACCTGCTCACCGTCGCCCTGGGCGCGGCCTACCGCGGCTACCGCTGCGAGATCGCCCGCACGTTCGTCATCGGCACCGCCCCGGCGGACTGGCAGATCGAGCTCTACGAGCAGGTCTTCGCCGCCCAGCGGGCCGGACGGGAGGCCCTGGCGCCGGGCGTGCCCTGCCGCGAGGTGCACCGGGCGGCCCGCGAGGTCCTGGAACGAGCGGGGCACCAGGGGGCCCCCGGCCCCCTGCTCGGCCACGGCGTGGGCCTGGAAATCGGCGAGGACCCGCAGTTGTCCTCCGGCGCCATGGGTAAACTGGACGCTTGTGTGCCGGTCACCGTCGAGCCGGGGGTCCACCTCCCGGGCCGGGGCGGGGTCCGGATCGATGACACACTCGTCGTCCGCCCCCCGGCGGAGGGCGGGCCGGAGCTACTCACCATCACGACCAAGGAGCTGCTCGCCCTCTAGCGGGTGTTCCTACAGTCCCTACGCAGCGTCCAGGAGATTCCCCGACCGTGGCGACCACGAACGACCTCAAGAACGGCATGGTGCTCAAGCTCGAAGGTGGCCAGCTCTGGTCCGTCGTCGAGTTCCAGCACGTCAAGCCCGGCAAGGGCGGTGCCTTCGTGCGCACCAAGCTCAAGAACGTGCTCTCCGGCAAGGTGGTCGACAAGACCTTCAACGCAGGCACCAAGGTCGAGACGGCCACCGTGGACAAGCGCGGTATGCAGTTCTCGTACAAGGACGGTTCGGACTTCGTGTTCATGGACACGCAGACCTACGACCAGATGCCCATCAGCCCCGAGGTCGTCGGCGACGCCGCCAACTACCTCCTCGAGGGCCAGGACGCCACCGTGGCGATCTACGAGGGCGCCCCGCTGTTCATCGAGCTCCCCGCCTCCGTCGAGCTGGTGATCGAGTACACCGAGCCGGGCGTGCAGGGCGACCGCTCCACCGGCGGCTCCAAGCCGGCCCGCCTGGAGACCGGCTACGAGATCGGTGTCCCCCTCTTCATCACCACCGGTGAGAAGATCAAGGTCGACACCCGCTCGGGTGAGTACCTCGGCCGGGTGAACAGCTAACCGTGGCAGCCCGCAACAAGGCTCGTAAGCGCGCCTTCCAGATCCTGTTCGAGGCGGACCAGCGCGGCAGCGAGCCGAAGACGGTCCTCGCCGACTGGATCCGGCTCGCCCGGACCGACACCCGCCAGCCGCCGGTCACCGAGTACACGATGCAGCTGGTCGAGGGCTACGCCGACCACGCGGCCCGCATCGACGAGCTGCTCGCCACCTACGCGGTGGGCTGGACGCTGGACCGCATGCCGGTCGTCGACCGCAACGTCCTGCGGCTGTCCGCCTACGAGCTGATCTGGGAGGACGGTGTCCCGGACGCGGTCGTCCTGGACGAGGCCGTCGAGCTGGCCAAGGAGTTCTCCACCGACGACTCCCCGGCCTTCGTCAACGGCCTGCTCGGCCGTCTGAAGGAGCTCAAGCCGACGCTGCGCCGCTAGGCGCGCACCGCACCGACCGGCAGGGCCGCCACGAGGACCGCACGTCGTCCTCGCGGCGGCCCTGGTGCGTTTCCGTCCCGTCGCCTAGATTCGCGCGCAGGCCCGGCGCCGAAGGGGACGGCGGCACGAGGAGCGACCCGGGAGGGACCGTGAGCGACGACGAGATCCTGCGCAGCCTCCACGCCCTGCGCGAGGGCGACCTGCCCGTGCACGGCGGCCGCACCATGGCCTACGTCTACGACGCGGGCCTGGACGGGGTCGACGAGCTCGCCGCGCGCGCCCACGCCGCGTACGCCGGCGTCAACGGCCTGGACATGACCGCCTTCCCCAGCGTCGTGAAACTGGAGAACGAGGTGGTCGGCCGCGCCGCCGCCCTCCTGGGCGGGAACGCGGCCACCGCGGGCACGTTCACCAGCGGCGGCACCGAGAGCTGCCTGCTGGCCGTGCTGACCGCCCGCAACCACGCCCGCCGCACGCGGGGCGTGCACCGCCCCGAGCTGGTCCTGCCCGTGACCGCGCACGCCGCCTTCCACAAGGCCGCCGACCTGTTCGGCCTCGAGGCGGTCACCGTCGGCGTCGACCCGGACACCTTCCGGGTGCGCCCCGAGGACGTGGCCGCCGCGATCACCGACCGCACCGTCCTGGTCGTGTGCTCCGCCCCCTCGTACGCCCACGGCGTGGTCGACCCGGTCGCCGGGGTCGCCGCGGCCGCGGCCGCCCGCGGCGTGCTGTGCCACGTCGACGCCTGCATCGGCGGCTGGTACCTCGGCCACCTGCGCCTCGCCCGGAACGCGCCGCCCGTGCCGGAGTTCGACCTGTCCGTGCCCGGCGTCACCTCCTTGTCGGTCGACCTCCACAAGTACGGCTACACCCCCAAGGGCGCCTCCGTCCTGCTGCTGCGCGACGCCGAACTGCGCCGCCACGGCTGGTTCGCCCACCGCTCCTGGCCCGGCTACCCGGTCGTCAACCCCACCCTCCAGGGCACCCGGTCCGCAGGGCCCATGGCCGCCGCGTGGGCGGTGCTGCGCCGCATCGGCACCGACGGCTACACCGAGCTGTCGGCCCGGGTGCACGCCGCCACCCGGCGGCTGGCCGACGGCGCCGGCGCGGTCGACGGCCTGCGCGTGCTCGCCGACCCGGACGCCTCCCTGGTCGCGGTCGCCTCCGACGACCCGGCCGTGGACCCGTTCGTCGTCGCCGACGAGATGCGCCTGCGCGGCTGGTACCTGCAGCCGCAGCCCGCCTTCGCCGGCTCCCCGGCCAGCCTGCACATGACGGTCACCGCGGCGGTCACCGGCCGCATCGACCGGCTGCTGGCCGAACTGGCGGACGCGGTGCGCCGCGCCCGCGCCGCGGGACCGCCCGCCGTCGACCCCGCCCTGATCGAGGCCGCGGCCGGGCTCGACCCCGACGCACTCGGCCCCGAGGAGGCCGCCCTCGCCCTGCGGCTGGCCGGGGTGGGCGAGGACGGCGGGCTGCCGGAGCGCTCCGCGCCCGTCCTCGCCGTCCTGCAGGCCCTCCCGCCGCGCCTGGCCGAACGCCTCCTCCCCGAGGTCGTCGGCCGCATGTACCGCCCCGGCGTCCCCGGCCGCCCCTGACCGGCCCCGACCGGCCCCTGACCGGCCCCGACCGGCCCCTGACCGGCCCCGACCGGCCCCTGACCGGCCCCTGACCGGCCCCTGACCGGCCCCTGACCGGCCCCGACAGGCCCTGGCAGTCCCGACCCGCCCCGGCCGCCGGAGGAGTCAGGTGTTGGCGCCGCGGGCGGCGACCGGCCAGCGGTCGACCACCTCGCCGCCGCGCACCGCCACCAGCTCGTCGACGAGGTTGACGGTCGAGCAGACGTGGACGGGGACGACGGCGACCCTGCTGCCGGGCCGCGGCGCCCGCGCCCCCGCGGGGATCCGGACGGTGGCGTGGTGCTCCGACAGCGCGGAGACCACCGCCCCGGGGAATCCCGGGAGGTGCCCGTGCCCGTCCACCCAGGGAGAGGTGTCCGCGCCGAGCACCTTGCTGCCCGCGTCCAGCACGAAGCGGTCCGGCCCGGGGACGCTGACGACGGTCGCCGCGACGGCCAGCGCCACGTCCTCGGACCGGCAGGAGCCGAGCGCCAGCTGGGCGGCGTCGTTGAACACGTAGACGCCCGGCCGCAGCTCGTCCACCGTCCCCGGCCGCCACGCCCCGGCCGTGGGGGTCGACCCGCCGCTGACCACGAGGGGGCCGAAGCCGGCCGCGCGCAGCGCCCCGGCGGCCTCGCCCAGCGCCCGCTCCTCGTCCCTGGCGGCCCGCTCACGGGCCTGCGGGGCGTGCCCGTAGCCGTGCCCGGGGAAGGTGAACACCCCCTCCACCGCCAGCCCCGCCTGCGCCGCGGCCCGCGCCACCGCCACGGCGCCGTCGGGGCGCACCCCGGTGCGGTGGTGCCCGCTGTCGATCTCGACCGAGACGCCCACCGGCCGCGTACTGCCGCGGACGGCGGCGCCCAGCTGCGCGGCGCCCTCCGCCGAGTCGACGCCGACCCGCAGCGCGACGCTCCCGGCCAGCCGCCGCAGCCGCCGCCCCTTGTCCCCGTCGACCCACAGCGGGTAGGCGACGAACAGGTCGTCCACGCCCGCGGCGGCGAATACCTCCGCCTCCCCGACCGTGGCCACGGTCAGGCCCCGCGCCCCCGCCCGCAGCTGGAGCTCGGCGATCCGCGGGCACTTGTGGGTCTTGGCGTGCGGGCGCAGGGCGAACCCGCCGTCGCGGGCGGCCCGCGCCGCCCGCTCCACGTTGCGCTCCAGGACGTCGACGTCCACCACGACCGACGGCGTGGCCACCGTATCCGGCATCTGCACGGCTGCTCCTCAACTAACGTCCCGGAAAAGAACCGACCCCGCCATCGTCCCAGCCCCCACCGCCCGCGGGCCCGGAGGCGGGGGGAGCGGGGGTCCGGGAGGGCGGGCCCCGGGCCCGGGACGCCGCCAGGACCGCACACAACCGTCACCGACCGCACAACTCGTCGGGGCGGAGGGTGGATTAGGGTGGGCAGCCGCAGTTCCGGCGCTCCGCGGCCCTGCGCCCGGCGGAGGGCGCGGCGCGGCTGCTGAGACGGTCCGGACGGAACAGGGGTGTGGGCACGTGCTGCTGGCGGGGCGGTACCGGCTGGAAAGGCTGCTGGGCCGCGGGGGCATGGGCGAGGTCTGGCGTGCCGTGGACGTCATCCTCGACCGCCCGGTGGCGGTCAAGCTCCTGCTGGACCCGGGGCACGGCAGCGGTGCGGCCGAGCGGTTCCGCACGGAGGCCCGCACGGCCGCCCGCCTGAACCACCCGCAGGTGGTGAGCGTGTACGACTTCGGCTGCGACGGGGACCGCTTCTACCTGGTCATGGAACTGGTCACCGGGCGCAGCCTGGCCGAGGAGCTCGCCGTGGGCGGGCCGCTGAGCCCGCGCCGCGCCGCCGCCGTCGGGGCCCAGGCGGCGGAGGGCCTGGCCGTCGCGCACGAACGGGGAGTCGTCCACCAGGACGTCAAACCGGAGAACCTGCTGCTGACCACCGACGGCACGGTCAAGATCAGCGACTTCGGCATCGCCCGCCTCACCGACGGCGCCGCCGCCGCGCGCACCGGCGACGAGGCCCTCGTCGGGACGACGCCCTACCTGGCACCCGAACGCGTCCTGGGGGAGCAGGCGGGCCCCGCGAGCGACGTCTACGCCCTCGGGTGCGTCCTGTACACCCTGCTGACGGGCCGCATCCCCTTCCGGGCGGACAACCCGGCGGGGATGCTCTACCAGCACGTCAACACCGAACCGGTCCACCCCCGGACGCTGCGGCCCGCCCTGCCGGAGCCGTTCGGCACCTACGTGCTCGACCTGATGGCCAAGGACCCCGCCCGGCGCCCCACCGCGCGCCGGGCCGCGACGTGGCTCGGCAGCCCGGCCTGGTACGGGGCGGCCGTGCCGGAACCGGCCCCCGGGGGAGCCGCGCCGCTCCCCGCCCTGCCGCGCGGCCCCGGGCGCAGGAGGAAGCGGGACGCGCTGAAGGAGCTCCTGCTGCGCGGCCCCGGGGCCCTGACGGACGCGGCGGCGGCAGCGGCCGGCGCGGCCGCGGACGCCCTCGTCCATGCCCCGCCCGCCGGGCCCGCCGCCGACGGCAGGACGACGGGAGGCGGGCGCGGCGGACGCGCCGCGCCCGGGGGCGGGGGAGCGGGCGGCTGACGCCGCCGGGCCCGTCAGGGCCCGCGCCGGCCGCTACCGCGCCGTCCGGCACCGCGCCGTCCGGCACCGCGTCGGCCGCCACCGCGTCGCCCGGCCCCCGTCCAGCCTCCGGGACCGCCACGGCTGTGTCCGAAAACCGCCGGTACACGGCCGGGGCCGGGCGGACCATGGAGGGGTGACCGACACCTTCCAGGCCCGCTACCAGGCGATCAGCAGCCGCGACGCACGCTTCGACGGCCGTTTCTACACGGCGGTCGCCACCACCGGGATCTACTGCCGGCCCAGCTGCCCGGCGCGCACGCCCAAACCGGAGAACGTCTCGTTCTTCACCTCCGCCGCCGCCGCGCAGGCTGCCGGGTACCGGGCCTGCAAGCGCTGCCGTCCGGAGGCGAGCCCGGGGTCGCCCGACTGGGACGTGCGGGCGGACCTGGTCGGCCGCGCCCTGCGGCTGATCGCCGAGGGCGCCGTCGACGAGGGGGGAGTGGGCGGCCTCGCCCGCCGCCTGGCGGTCAGCGAGCGGCACATCCACCGGCTGATGACGGCCGAGGTGGGGGCCGGCCCCCTCGCCCTGGCGCGGATGCGCCGCGCGCAGACCGCGCGCATGCTCCTGGAGGAGACCGCCCTGCCGGTCACGGACGTGGCGTTCGCCGCGGGCTACGCCAGCGTGCGGCAGTTCAACGACAGCATGCGCGAGGCGTTCGGCTGCACCCCCAGCGGGATGCGCCGCCGGGGCGGCCCGCCCGGCGGTGCCGGCGGGGGCGGGGAGATCGTGCTGCGGCTGACCCACCGCCGCCCGTACGCGGCCGGGCCCGTGCTGGACTTCCTCGCGCTGCGCACCGTGCCCGGCGTGGAGGAGTCGGACGCCGGCACCTACCGGCGCACGCTGCGGCTGCCGCGCGGCACCGCCCTGGTGGAGCTGGTCCCGCGCCCGGAGGACGGGTGGGTCACCGCCCGGATGCGCCTGGACGACCTGCGGGACCTGGCCGTCGCCGTGCAGCGCTGCCGCCGCCTGCTCGACCTCGACGCCGACCCGCAGGGAGTGGACGAGGCGCTGGGTGCCGACCCGCTCCTGGCGCCGCTGGTCGCCGCCCGGCCCGGCCTGCGCGTCCCCGGCCACGTCGACGGCTTCGAGCTCGCCGTCCGCGCCGTCCTGGGCCAGCAGGTCACGGTCAAGGGGGCGCGGACCTTGGCGGGGCGGCTGGTGGAGCGGCTGGGCAAACCCCTGGACGCCCCGGCCGGCACGCTCACCCGTCTCTTCCCCGCGGCGGAGGCGGTGGCCGCCGACGACCTCGAGGGCATCGGCCTCACCGGCGCCCGCGCCAGGGCGCTGCGCGCCCTGGCCGGGGCGGTCGCCGACGGCCGGCTGGTCCTGGACCCGGGCGCGGACCGGGAGGAGGCCGCCCGCGGGCTGCTCGCCCTGCCGGGCGTCGGCCCGTGGACCGCCTCCTACGTGGCGATGCGGGCCCTGGGGGACCCGGACGCGATGCCGCTCGGCGACCTCGTCCTGCGGAAGTCCCTGGGCGCCCTCGGGGCCCCGGACACCGCCGCGGCCCTGGCCGCCGCCGCCGAGCGGTGGCGTCCCTGGCGGGCCTACGCCGCCGGGCACCTGTGGGCCCTCGCGGCGGACGACGGCGCCCCGGCCGGACCGCGGACCGGCCCGGCGGGCGGCTGAGAGCCCGTCCGGGGCCGGGGCGCGGTCCGGCCGGGGCAGCCGCCGCCCCGCACAAAAACCGGCGGGCCGGGACGCGTCGCGTCCCGGCCCGCCGACGTGACGTTTCTGCTGTACGTCTGTGGGGTTCGTTGCTGCTGTTGTCCCCCCGCCGTCGGGCGGGGAGGGTTTCAGCCCTCCTCGTGCTGCACCGCGCGGCGTGCGTCCGCGTCCAGTACGCCCCAGCTGATCAGCTGCTCGGTCAGCACCGAGGGGGACTGGTCGTAGATCACGGCCAGGGTGCGCAGGTCGTCCTGGCGGATCGACAGCACCTTGCCGTTGTAGTCGCCGCGCTGGCTCTGGATGGTTGCTGCGTAACGCTGCAGCGGGCCGGCCTTCTCGTTCGGCACCTGGGACAGGCGCTCCAGGTCGAGGACCAGCTTGGGCGGCGGCTCGGCGGCACCGCCGGGGGTGGTGCCCGGAAGCAGTTCCTGCACCGGGACGCCGTAGAAGTCAGCCAGCTCGGCGAGCCGCTGGACGGTCACCGCGCGGTCCCCGCGCTCGTAGCTGCCGACCACGACCGCCTTCCAGCGCCCCTGGGACTTCTCCTCGACGCCGTGGAGGGAAAGGCCCTGCTGGGTGCGGATGGCGCGGAGTTTGGCCCCGAGCTGCTTGGCGTAGTCGCTGGACATAAGGCTCCCTGGACGGAAACGTGGTAACTCACTGTAAGGTTACGCAGCGTAATCCTGCTCGTCAAGCCGAATGGTCCTGACCGGCCCCGATGTGTGTTCGGACCGGTGGAGTGTCCCTGGTACGGTGAACAGCGTAATTTCCGACGTCCTTTAAGGCCCGTCCAGTGAGGCGGGGAAGGGGGTCCCTTTTCCATGGCCGACACACGACCTGTCCCGGCCCGCCCGGTGCTCGAGGCACCGGACATCGCCCGGGTCCTCACCCGCATCGCCCACGAGATCGTCGAGCGCGCCAAGGGCGCCGACGACGTGGTGCTCCTGGGCATCCCGACCCGCGGGGTCTTCCTCGCCCGCCGCCTCGCCGACAGGCTCGCCGACATCACCGGCCGCACGGTCCCGGTGGGCTCGCTCGACATCACCATGTACCGCGACGACCTGCGGCTCGGCCCGGCCCGCGCACTGGCCCGCACCGACATCCCCGGCGACGGCGTCGACGGCCGCCTCGTCGTCCTCGTCGACGACGTCCTCTTCTCCGGCCGCACCATCCGCGCCGCCCTCGACGCACTCGGCGACATCGGCCGCCCCCGCGCGGTCCAGCTCGCGGTGCTCGTCGACCGCGGCCACCGCGAGCTGCCCATCCGCGCCGACTACGTCGGCAAGAACCTGCCCACGTCGCTGCGGGAGACCGTCAAGGTCCTGGTCGCCGAGAACGACGGCCGCGACGCCGTCCTGCTCGGCACCCGCGACGGCGCGCCCGCCGACGGGCCCGCCGGCGGGTAGCGCGGACGCACCGCCCCACCGCACCACCGCGGCGGCCCGTGTCCGCCGGCCCCGCCACGCCTCCCGGCAGGGAGGCGACAGGCGTGCCCGGAACCGCCGCCGGACCCGAGCCCCCTCCCTTCCGCTCCGGAGTGATCAGTGAAGCGCCACCTCATCTCGGCCGCCGACCTCACCCGCGACGACGCCGTCCTCGTGCTCGACACCGCCGAGGAGATGGCCCGCGTCGCGGACCGGCCGATCAAGAAGCTCCCCACCCTGCGCGGCCGCACCGTGGTCAACCTCTTCTACGAGGACTCCACCCGCACCCGCATCTCCTTCGAGGCCGCCGCCAAGCGGCTGTCCGCCGACGTCATCAACTTCTCCGCCAAGGGCTCGTCGGTCTCCAAGGGCGAGTCCCTCAAGGACACCGCGCTGACCCTGGAGGCGATGGGCGCCGACGCCGTCGTCATCCGCCACCCCTCCTCCGGGGCCCCGCACCGCCTGGCCACCTCCGGGTGGATCAAGGGCTCGGTGGTCAACGCCGGCGACGGCACCCACGAGCACCCCACCCAGGCCCTGCTCGACGCCTTCACCGTGCGCCGCCACCTGGCCGGCGCCGCCGACGGCGGCCCCGTCCCGCACGGCGCCCCGGCGGGCGACGGCACCGGCCGCGACCTGGCCGGGCGCCGCATCACGATCGTCGGCGACGTCCTGCACAGCCGGGTGGCCCGCTCCAACGTCCTGCTGCTGAACACCCTGGGCGCCCACGTCACCCTGGTCGCCCCGCCCACCCTGGTGCCGATCGGGGTGGAGAGCTGGCCCTGCGAGGTCTCCTACGACCTGGACGCGGTGCTGCCCGGGAGCGACGCGGTGATGATGCTGCGCGTGCAGCGCGAGCGGATGAACGCCGCGTTCTTCCCCACCGAGCGCGAGTACGCCCGCCGCTACGGCCTGGACGCGGCCCGGATGGCGGCGCTCCCGGAGCACGCGATCGTCATGCACCCCGGGCCGATGAACCGGGGCATGGAGATCACCGCCGAGGTCGCCGACTCCGAGCGCTGCACCGCGGTCGAGCAGGTCGCCAACGGCGTCAGCATCCGCATGGCCGTGCTGTACCTGCAGCTCGGCGGCGCCCTGCCGGCCGACTCCCCGGCCGCCGCGGCCGGCGCCCCCACCCCCGCCCGTACCGAGGAGAGCGAGTGACCATGAGCAAGACCCTGATCCGCGGGGCGAGGATCCTCGGCGGGCAGCCGCAGGACGTCCTGATCGACGGCACCGCGATCGCCGCGGTCGGCACCGGCCTGCCGGCCGACGGCGCCACCGTCGTCGAGGCCGACGGCCTGATCGCCCTGCCCGGGCTGGTCGACCTGCACACCCACCTGCGAGAGCCCGGCCGCGAGGACGCCGAGACCGTCCTGACCGGCACCCGGGCCGCCGCCCGCGGCGGCTTCACCGCCGTGCACGCCATGGCCAACACCTTCCCCGTCGCCGACACCGCCGGCGTGGTCGAGCAGGTCTGGCGCCTGGGCCGCGAGTCCGGCTACTGCGACGTGCAGCCGGTCGGCGCCGTCACCGTCGGCCTGGAGGGCCGGCAGCTGGCCGAGATCGGCGCCATGGCCGAGTCCGCCGCCGCGGTGCGGGTCTTCTCCGACGACGGCAAGTGCGTCGACGACGCGGTGATCATGCGCCGCGCCCTGGAGTACGTGAAGGCGTTCGACGGCGTCGTCGCCCAGCACGCCCAGGAGCCCCGCCTGACCGAGGGCGCCCAGATGAACGAGGGCACCGTCTCCGGCGAGCTGGGCCTGACCGGCTGGCCCGCCGTCGCGGAGGAGTCGATCATCGCCCGCGACGTGCTGCTGGCGGCCCACGTCGGCTCCCGCGTCCACATCTGCCACCTGTCCACCGCCGGGTCGGTGGAGATCGTGCGCTGGGCCAAGTCCAAGGGCTGGAACGTCACCGCCGAGGTCACCCCGCACCACCTGCTGCTCACCGACGAACTGGTGCGCTCCTACGACCCGGTCTACAAGGTCAACCCGCCGCTGCGCACCGAGGCCGACGTGACGGCCCTGCGCGAGGCCCTGGCCGACGGCACCATCGACATCGTCGCCACCGACCACGCCCCCCACCCGCACGAGGACAAGGACTGCGAGTGGGCCCGGGCCGCCATGGGCATGGTCGGCCTGGAGACCGCCCTGTCCGTCGTCCAGCACACCATGGTCGACACCGGACTGCTGGACTGGGCGGGCGTGGCCGACCGGATGTCGCACCGCCCGGCCGCCATCGGGCGGCTCGCCGGACACGGCCGGCCGGTCTCGGCAGGTGAACCTGCCAACCTGGTCCTGGTCGATCCCGACTACCGTGGGACGGTGGACCCCGCGGGCTTCGCCTCCCGCAGCCGCAACAGCCCCTACGCGGGCCGCGAGCTGCCCGGGCGAGTGGTCGCGACCTTCCTGCGGGGCAAGGCAACGGTCCTGGACGGGAAGCTCACGTGACGATTCCGACACTTCTGGCGACGACCCTGGCGGCCGAACCGCAGTCCCGGCCGGTCACCGACTGGGCCGCGAGGATCGGCTGGGTCGTCGGCCTGCTGCTGCTCGTCGCCCTCGTCTACTGGCTGATGCGCGAGGGCTGGAAGTGGCGCGGGCTGCTCCAGTCCGACCTGCCCGCCCTGCCGGAGATTCCCGAGAAGCAGGGCGAGCCCGTGCTGCGGCTGACCGGCCGCTACCACGGCAGCACCACCGCCGGGCAGTGGCTGGACCGCATCGTCGCCCACGGCCTGGGCGTCCGCAGCCGCGTCGAGCTCACCCTCACCGAGGACGGCCTCGAGGTCGTCCGGCCCGGCGCGACCGACTTCTTCGTCCCCGCCGCCGCCCTGCGCGGCGCCCGGCTCGACAAGGGCATCGCGGGCAAGGTCCTCACCGAGGGCGGCCTGCTGGTGATCACCTGGAGCCACGGGGACCGGCTGGTCGACTCCGGCTTCCGGGCCGACCGCTCGGGCGAGCACGCCGCCTGGGTGAAGGCCCTGGGGCAGGACACGAGCAGCACCGGCAACACCAGCACGTTCGATCAGGAAGGCGCACGATGACGACCTCCGCCAGGGGGGCCAGGACCCCCGCCGTACTCGTCCTGGAGGACGGACGCACCTTCCGCGGCCGCGCCTACGGCGCCGTGGGGGAGACCTTCGGCGAGGCCGTGTTCTCCACCGGCATGACCGGCTACCAGGAGACCCTGACCGACCCCTCCTACCACCGCCAGGTCGTCGTCATGACGGCCCCGCACGTGGGCAACACCGGCGTCAACGACGAGGACGGCGAGTCCCGGCGCATCTGGGTCTCCGGGTACGTCGTCCGCGACCCCGCCCGCATCCCCTCCAACTGGCGCTCGCGCCGCAGCCTGGACGAGGAGCTGGCCGCCCAGGGCGTCGTCGGCATCAGCGGCATCGACACCCGCGCCCTCACCCGCCACCTGCGCGAGCGCGGCGCCATGCGGGTGGGCATCTTCTCCGGCGAGGGCGTCGCCGACGAGGCGTCCCTGGTCGAGCGGGTCCGGCAGGCCCCGCAGATGACCGGCGCCGACCTGTCCGAGGAGGTCTCCGTCACCGAGGCGTACACGGTGCCCGCGCAGGGCGCCAGGCGCTTCACCGTGGCCGCGGTCGACCTGGGCATCAAGTCCATGACCCCGCAGCGGCTGGCCGAGCGCGGCGCCGAGGTCCACGTCCTCCCCGCCACCACCACCCTGGAGGAGATCTACGCCCTCTCCCCGGACGGCGTCTTCTTCTCCAACGGACCCGGCGACCCGGCCACCGCCGACCACCCGGTCGAGCTGGTGCGCGGGGTGCTGGAGCGCTCCACCCCGCTGTTCGGCATCTGCTTCGGCAACCAGATCCTCGGGCGCGCGCTCGGCTTCGGCACCTACAAGCTCAAGTACGGCCACCGCGGCATCAACCAGCCGGTGCAGGACCGCACCACCGGCAAGGTCGAGGTCACCGCGCACAACCACGGCTTCGCCGTCGACGCGCCCCTGGACGAGGTCTCGCAGACCCCCTACGGCCGGGTCCGGGTCTCCCACGTCTGCCTCAACGACGACGTGGTCGAGGGCCTGGAGCTCCTCGACCGCCCGGCCTTCAGCGTCCAGTACCACCCCGAAGCGGCAGCCGGCCCGCACGACGCCGCCTACCTGTTCGACCGCTTCGTGTCCCTGATGGAGGGCCAGCGTGCCTAAGCGCACCGACATCCAGTCCGTCCTGGTCATCGGCTCCGGCCCGATCGTCATCGGCCAGGCCGCCGAGTTCGACTACTCCGGCACCCAGGCCTGCCGCGTCCTCAAGGCCGAGGGCCTGCGGGTGATCCTGGTCAACTCCAACCCGGCCACGATCATGACCGACCCGGAGATCGCCGACGCCACCTACGTCGAGCCGATCACCCCCGAGTTCGTCGAGAAGATCATCGCCAAGGAGCGCCCCGACGCCCTCCTGCCCACCCTCGGCGGCCAGACCGCGCTCAACACCGCGATCTCCCTCCACGAGGCCGGCACCCTGGACAAGTACGGCGTCGAGCTGATCGGCGCCAACGTCGAGGCCATCCACAAGGGCGAGGACCGCGACCTGTTCAAGGAGGTCGTCAAAGCGGTCAACGCCAAGATCGGCCACGGCGAGTCCGCCCGCTCGGTGATCTGCCACTCCATGGACGAGGTCCTCGCCGGCGTCGGGACCCTCGGCGGCTACCCGGTCGTGGTGCGCCCCTCCTTCACCATGGGCGGCGCCGGCTCCGGCTTCGCCCACGACGAGGACGAGCTGCGCCGCATCGCCGGCCAGGGCCTGGCGCTCTCCCCGACCACCGAGGTGCTCCTGGAGGAGTCCATCCTCGGCTGGAAGGAGTACGAGCTTGAGCTGATGCGCGACCGCAACGACAACGTCGTGGTCGTCTGCTCCATCGAGAACTTCGACCCGATGGGCGTGCACACCGGCGACTCGATCACCGTCGCCCCGGCGATGACGCTCACCGACCGCGAGTACCAGGTCCTGCGCGACATCGGCATCGCCGTCATCCGCGAGGTGGGCGTCGACACCGGCGGCTGCAACATCCAGTTCGCCGTCAACCCCGAGGACGGCCGGGTCATCGTCATCGAGATGAACCCGCGCGTCTCCCGCTCCTCGGCCCTGGCGTCGAAGGCCACCGGCTTCCCGATCGCCAAGATCGCCGCCCGCCTGGCCGTCGGCTACACCCTCGACGAGATCCCCAACGACATCACGGAGAAGACGCCGGCCTCCTTCGAGCCGACGCTCGACTACGTCGTCGTCAAGGTGCCGCGCTTCGCCTTCGAGAAGTTCCCGGCCGCCGACGCCCGCCTGACCACCACCATGAAGTCGGTCGGCGAGGCCATGGCCATCGGCCGCAACTTCACCGAGGCGCTGAACAAGGCCCTGCGCTCCCTGGAGAAGAAGGGCTCGCAGTTCGACTTCGTCTCCGAGCCCGGGGACAAGGCCGCCCTGCTGGAGAAGGCCGGGATCCCCACCGACGGCCGGATCAACACCGTCATGCAGGCGATCCGCGCCGGGGCCACCCCCGAGGAGGTCTTCGGGGCCACCCGCATCGACCCGTGGTTCGTCGACCAGCTCTTCCTGGTCAAGGAGATCGCCGACGAGCTGGCCGCCGCCGGCGAACTCGGCCCGGAGCTGCTCGCCGAGGCCAAGCGCCACGGCTTCTCCGACGCCCAGATCGCCGGGATCCGCGGCCTGAGCGAGGAGGTCGTGCGCGAGGTCCGCCACGCGCTGGGCGTGCGCCCGGTCTACAAGACCGTGGACACCTGCGCCGCCGAGTTCGCCGCCCGCACCCCGTACTTCTACTCCTCCTACGACGAGGAGACCGAGGTCGCCCCCCGCGAGAAGCCCGCGGTGATCATCCTCGGCTCCGGCCCCAACCGCATCGGCCAGGGCATCGAGTTCGACTACTCCTGCGTCCACGCCTCGTTCGCCCTCTCCGACGCGGGCTACGAGACCGTGATGGTCAACTGCAACCCCGAGACCGTCTCCACCGACTACGACACCTCCGACCGGCTGTACTTCGAGCCGCTCACCCTCGAGGACGTCCTGGAGATCGTCCACGCCGAGACCGCGGCCGGACCGGTCGCCGGCGTGATCGTGCAGCTCGGCGGCCAGACCCCGCTGGGCCTGGCCCAGGCGCTCAAGGACGCCGGCGTGCCGGTGGTGGGCACCCCGCCCGAGGCCATCCACCTGGCCGAGGACCGCGGCGCCTTCGGCCGGGTCCTCGCCGAGGCCGGCCTGCCCGCGCCCAAGCACGGCACCGCCACCACCTTCGCCGGCGCCAAGGCCATCGCCGACGAGATCGGCTACCCGGTCCTGGTGCGCCCGTCCTACGTGCTCGGCGGCCGCGGCATGGAGATCGTCTACGACGAGGCGAGGCTGTCCGCCTACATCGCCGAGTCCACCGAGATCAGCGCCGACCGCCCCGTGCTGGTCGACCGCTTCCTCGACGACGCGATCGAGATCGACGTCGACGCCCTCTACGACGGCACCGAGCTCTACCTCGGCGGCGTCATGGAGCACATCGAGGAGGCCGGCATCCACTCCGGCGACTCCGCCTGCGCCCTGCCCCCGATGACGCTGGGCGGGTACGACATCAAGCGGCTGCGCGCCTCCACCGAGGCCATCGCCCGCGGCGTGGGCGTGCGCGGACTGATCAACATCCAGTTCGCCCTGTCCGGCGACATCCTCTACGTCCTCGAGGCCAACCCGCGCGCCTCGCGCACGGTGCCGTTCACGTCCAAGGCCACCGCCGTGCCGCTGGCCAAGGCCGCCGCCCGCATCAGCCTCGGCGCCACCGTCGCGGAGCTGCGGGCGGAGGGGCTGCTGCCGAAGTCCGGCGACGGCGGCACCCTGCCGCTGGACGCCCCGATCTCGGTCAAGGAGGCGGTGCTCCCCTGGAGCCGCTTCCGCGACTCCTCCGGACGCGGCGTGGACACCGTCCTGGGCCCGGAGATGCGCTCCACCGGCGAGGTCATGGGCATCGACGCGGTCTTCGGCACCGCCTACGCCAAGTCCCAGGCCGCCGCCTACGGCGCCCTGCCGACCAAGGGCCGCGCCTTCGTCTCGGTCGCCAACCGCGACAAGCGGGCGATGATCTTCCCCGCCCGCGCCCTGGCCGACCACGGCTTCGAGCTGCTGGCCACCTCCGGCACCGCCGAGGTGCTGCGGCGCAACGGCATCGAGGCCACCGCCGTGCGCAAGCAGAGCGAGGGCGAGGGGCCGAACGGCGAGAAGACCGTCGTCCAGCTGATCCACGACGGCGAGGTCGACCTCATCGTCAACACGCCCTACGGCACCGGCGGCCGCCTGGACGGCTACGACATCCGCACCGCCGCGGTCTCCCGGGGCGTGCCCTGCCTGACCACGGTCCAGGCGCTGTCCGCCGCGGTCCAGGGCATCGACGCGCTGAACCGGGGCGAGGTCTCGGTGCGGTCGCTGCAGGAGCACGCGGCGCAGCTGGCCGCCTCCCGGGAGGACTGACCCGGGGCAGGGGGGCCGGGCCCGCCGCCGGCACGTCCGCCGGCCGGCCCGGCCCCCTGCCCCTGCCCGGCCCCCGTTCCCGCCCGGCCCCCGTCCGCGCCCGCTCCGCCCGCCGGTCCGCACCGGCCGCCCGCCCCCCCCCGCCCCGTCCGCAGAAGGCACCGCACCCGTGTACCCCCTCTTCTTCCGCCTGGTCTTCAGGCACATGGACCCGGAGAAGGCCCACCACCTGGCCTTCGGCTGGATCCGCGCCCTCGCCTCCGTGCCCGGGGCCCGCGCCCTGGCCGGCGCCGTCCTGGCCCCCAGGCGCCCCGGCCTGGCCACCACCGCGTTCGGCCTGACCATGCCCGGCCCCTTCGGCCTGGCCGCCGGCTTCGACAAGAACGCCCGCGCGATCGACGGACTGTCCCTGCTGGGCTTCGACCACATCGAGGTCGGCACCGTCACCGGGCAGGCCCAGCCCGGCAACCCGCCCAAGCGCCTCTTCCGGCTGCTCGCCGACCGCGCCCTGGTCAACCGCATGGGCTTCAACAACGACGGCTCGGCGGCGGTCGCCGCCGGCCTGCACGACCGCACCCGCAGGCGGTGGCGCCGCGACGTCGTGGTCGGCGTCAACATCGGCAAGACCAAGGCCGTGCCCGAGGCGGAGGCCGCCGCCGACTACGTGCTCTCCACGCAGCGGCTGGCCGGCCTCGCCGACTACCTGGTGGTCAACGTCTCCTCGCCCAACACCCCCGGCCTGCGGAACCTGCAGGCCGTGGAGCACCTGCGCCCGCTGCTCGCGGCGGTGCGCGAGGCCGCCGACCGCACCGTGACCGACCGCCGCGTCCCGCTGCTGGTCAAGATCGCCCCCGACCTGGCCGACGCCGACGTCGACGCGGTCGCCGACCTGGCGGTCGAGCTCGGCCTCGACGGCATCATCGCCACCAACACCACGATCTCCCGCGAGGGCCTGGCCACCGACGACGCCACCGTGGAGGCGGCCGGGGCCGGCGGCCTGTCCGGCGAGCCGCTGAAGGCCCGCTCCCTGGAGGTCCTGCGCCGCCTGTACGCGCGGGTCGGGGACCGGATCACCCTCGTGGGCGTCGGCGGCGTCACCACCGCCGAGGACGCCTGGGAGCGCATCCTGGCCGGCGCCACGCTGGTGCAGGGGTACAGCGCGTTCATCTACCAGGGGCCGTTCTGGATGCGCCGGGTGCACAGGGGCCTGGCCCGGCTGCTCGCCGACAGCCCGTACGCCACCGTCGCCGACGCCGTCGGCGCCGAGAACAGGAAGGCCACCGCATGAACGCGCAGACGCCCGGAGCCGGCACCGCGCCCGCCGCCCCCGCCGCACCCGCGCCGGTCGCCGTCGCGCTGGACGCCCCGGACCTGGGGACGGCCGTGGCCCTGGCCGAGGCCGTCGGCCCGCACGTGTCCACCCTCAAGGTCGGCCTGGAGTTGTACCTGCGCGAGGGCGCCGAGGCCGTGCGCGCGGTGCGCGAGGCCGGCGGCCGGGAGGTCTTCCTCGACCTGAAGCTGCACGACATCCCCAACACCGTGGCCGGCGGGGCCCGTTCGGTCGCCTCCTTGGAGCCCGCCTACCTGACCGTGCACGCCCTGGGCGGAACGGCCATGATCCGCGCCGCGGCCGAGGCCGCGCCGCGCACGAAGATCGTGGCGGTGACCGTGCTCACCTCCATGGCGGAGGAGGACCTGGGGGCGATCGGCCTGGCCGGCCCCTCCATCGACGCGGTGCGCCGGCTGGCCGCGCTGTCGGTGGCCGCGGGGGCCCGGGCGATCGTCTGCTCCCCGCGCGAGGTCGCCGCGGTGCGCGCCGAGGTCGGCGCGGGCATCGACCTGATCACGCCCGGGGTGCGCCCGGCGGGCGCGGCGCTGGGCGACCAGACCCGGGTGGCCACTCCGGAGCAGGCCCTGGCCGACGGCGCCGACCTGCTCGTCGTGGGCCGTCCGATCACCGCCGCGGCCGACCCCGGACGCGCGGCGGCGGAGATCGCCGCCGCGCTCCGCCGCTGAAAAGCACCGGAAGCACCGGGAGCCGTTGGAATCTTCAGGTCGTTTGTCCGAAAAAGTCCTGGCCGGTCCATGCTGACCAGGACTTTTCGGCTGTTCTCCCTGACTAATCGAGGTGTTGAACGCTAGTCTCCGGTCAGAAGCGCGTGAAAGTGCGTTTCTCGTTGCCCCTGCAGGTCGGGGGCGGCTAGTTTCCTCACCGGTCCGTATCCAACAAGCTCTAAACCGAGGTGACGTAGGCGTGGCTCTTCCGCCCCTTACCCCTGAACAGCGCGCAGCCGCGCTCGAGAAGGCCGCCGCGGCTCGCCGGGAGCGCGCCGAGGTCAAGAACCGGCTCAAGCACTCCGGTGCCTCGCTGCACGAGGTCATCAAGCAGGGCCAGGAGAACGACGTCATCGGCAAGATGAAGGTCTCCGCCCTGCTGGAGTCGCTGCCCGGCGTCGGCAAGGTCCGCGCCAAGCAGATCATGGAGCGTCTCGGGATCTCCGAGAGCCGCCGGGTCCGCGGCCTGGGTTCCAACCAGATCGCTTCCCTGGAGCGTGAGTTCGGCGGCTCCGCCGCCTGACGACCCCGGCGTTTCCGGTCGCGGCCGGAAACCGGGATAATCGCTCCATGGCTGCAACATCCCGGGGGACGTCCCCCGAACCCCCGGACGCACGTCCGCGGCTGACCGTGCTCTCCGGCCCCTCCGGCGTCGGCAAGAGCACGGTCGTCGCCCATATGCGCACCGTCCACCCCGAGGTGTGGCTCTCGGTGTCGGCGACGACCCGCAGGCCCCGGCCCGGCGAACAGCACGGCGTCCAGTACTACTTCGTCGACGACGACGAGTTCGACAAGCTCGTCGCCAACGGTGAGCTGCTGGAGTGGGCCGAGTTCGCCGGCAACCGCTACGGCACGCCGCGCGCGGCCGTCCAGGAGCGCCTGGACGCCGGGGAGCCGGTCCTGCTGGAGATCGACCTGCAGGGTGCGCGCCTGGTGCGGCAGTCGATGCCCGAGGCGCAGCTGGTCTTCCTCGCCCCGCCGAGCTGGGAGGAGCTGGTCCGCCGGCTCACCGGCCGGGGCACGGAGTCGCCCGAGGTCATCGAGCGGCGCCTGGACGCGGCGAGGGTGGAACTGGCCGCGGAACCGGAGTTCGACGTCACCCTTGTCAACACCTCCGTCGAGGATGTAGCGCACGAACTGCTAGCCTTGATGCTGGATGTCTCCGGGAGCGATCCCCAGACCCCCGAGAATGTCTGACAAACCCCCTTTCGGAAGGCAGAGCGTGTCCTCTTCCATCACCGCGCCCGAGGGCATCATCAACCCGCCGATCGACGAGCTGCTCGAGGCCACGGACTCGAAGTACAGCCTGGTGATCTACGCGGCCAAGCGTGCGCGGCAGATCAACGCCTACTACTCGCAGCTCGGCGAGGGCCTGCTGGAGTACGTCGGCCCGCTGGTCGACACGCACGTCCACGAGAAGCCGCTGTCCATCGCCCTGCGCGAGATCAACGCGGGCATGCTGACCGCGGAGGCCTCCGAGGCGGCCCAGTAGGACACCGCCCACCGGCATTGCGGAAGGGCCCGGCGGCACTCTGCCGCCGGGCCCTTCCGTACGCCCGGCTCCGAAGTCCCGGCAGGACTCTGGCAGGCTGTACCCGCTCGGACAGGTTTCCGGCGCGGACGCTCCCGCCGCGACCGGCTGCGGAGAGGATGGCACAAGGCGATGGGCACCCCACGGATCGTTCTGGGCGTCAGCGGCGGCATCGCCGCCTACAAGGCGTGCGAGCTGCTGCGCCGCTTCACCGAGTCCGGGCACGGGGTGCGCGTCGTGCCGACGGCCTCCGCGCTGAACTTCGTCGGCGAGGCCACCTGGTCCGCGCTCTCGGGCAACCCGGTGGCCACCGGGGTGTGGGAGTCCGTCCACGAGGTCCCGCACGTGCGGATCGGCCAGAACGCCGACCTCGTCGTCGTCGCCCCGGCCACCGCCGACGTCCTCGCGAAGGCCGCCCACGGCCTGGCCGACGACCTGCTGACCAACACCCTGCTCACCGCGCGGTGCCCGGTCGTCTTCGCCCCCGCGATGCACACCGAGATGTGGGAGCACCCGGCCACGCAGGAGAACGTCGCGGTGCTGCGCCGCCGCGGCGCGGTCGTGGTCGAGCCCGCCGTCGGCCGCCTCACCGGCGCCGACACCGGCAAGGGCCGCTTCCCCGACCCCGCCGAGATCTTCGAGGTCTGCCGCAGGGTCCTCGAACGCGGCGCCGGCCTGCCGGCCGACCTGGCGGGCCGGCACGTGGTGGTCAGCGCCGGCGGCACCCGCGAGCCGCTGGACCCCGTCCGCTACCTGGGCAACCGCTCCTCCGGGCGGCAGGGGTACGCGCTCGCCCGCACCGCCGTGGCCCGCGGCGCCAGGGTGACGCTGGTCGCGGCCAACACCGGCCCGGACGCCCCGGCGGGCGTCGACCTCGTCGAGGTGGGCACGGCCCTCCAGCTGCGCGAGGCCGTGCTCGCCGCCGCGGCCGACGCCGACGCGGTGGTCATGGCCGCCGCCGTCGCCGACTTCCGCCCCGCCCGGTACGCGGCGGGGAAGATCAAGAAGAAGGACGGCGAGGAGCCGGCCCCGGTGGAGCTGGTCCGCAACCCCGACGTCCTCGCCGAGCTGTCCCGCGACCGGGCGCGCCCCGGCCAGGTGGTCGTGGGCTTCGCCGCCGAGACCGACGACGTGCTGGCCAACGGGCGCAGCAAGCTGGCCCGCAAGGGCTGCGACCTCCTCGTGGTCAACGAGGTGGGGGAGTCCAAGGCGTTCGGGACGGCCGTGAACGAGGCGGTCGTGCTCGGCGCCGACGGCAGCGAGACCCCCGTGCCGCTGGGCCCCAAGGAGGCTCTCGCCGACGTCGTCTGGGACCTGGTGGCCCCCCGCCTGCCGTGAGGCGGGGGCGGCGGAAGATTGCGGGAGGGGGCGCCAAAACTCCCCCCGGCATGGCAGTGTGTACCTGCCGAAGGCGCGTGCCGTCCTGCCCCGGACTGCCTGTGCCGCAGGTCACGCCCGGTCCACGGACCGGGACGCCGTGTCCCCGGAACCGTCACGACCGATAAACTGATCCGAGAACCACGCGCCGGTGCAGCTCCGGCGCGGGTTCGGAAACCGTCAGCCAGCAGCCGCTGCAAACCCAGGGAGCGATGTGTCCCGCCGCCTGTTCACCTCGGAATCGGTGACCGAGGGTCATCCCGACAAGATCGCCGACCAGATCAGCGACACGATCCTCGACGCCCTCCTCAAGGAGGACCCCACCTCGCGTGTCGCCGTGGAGACGTTGATCACCACGGGTCTGGTCCACGTGGCCGGGGAGGTCACGACCTCCGCGTACGCGGACATCCCGACGCTGGTGCGCAACAAGATCCTGGAGATCGGGTACGACTCGTCGAAGAAGGGCTTCGACGGGGCCTCGTGCGGGGTGTCGGTGTCGATCGGCGCGCAGTCGCCGGACATCGCCCAGGGTGTGGACACCGCCTACGAGTCCCGGGTGGAGGGCGACGAGGACGAGCTGGACCGGCAGGGCGCCGGCGACCAGGGCCTGATGTTCGGCTACGCCTGCGACGAGACCCGCGAGCTGATGCCGCTGCCGGTCACCCTGGCGCACCGGCTGGCCCGCCGGCTGTCCGCGGTCCGCAAGAACGGCACCATCCCCTACCTGCGCCCGGACGGCAAGACCCAGGTCACCATCGAGTACGACGGGGACAAGGCGGTGCGTCTGGACACTGTGGTGGTCTCCTCGCAGCACGCCTCCGACATCGACCTGGACTCGCTGCTGGCCCCCGACATCCGCGAGTTCGTCGTGGAGCCGGAGCTGAAGGCGCTGGCCGAGGACGGCATCAAGCTGGAGACCGAGGGGTACCGGCTGCTGGTCAACCCGACCGGGCGGTTCGAGATCGGCGGCCCGATGGGCGACGCCGGCCTGACCGGCCGGAAGATCATCATCGACACCTACGGCGGCATGGCCCGCCACGGCGGCGGTGCGTTCTCCGGCAAGGACCCGTCCAAGGTGGACCGCTCCGCCGCGTACGCGATGCGCTGGGTGGCCAAGAACGTCGTCGCCGCCGGGCTGGCCGCCCGCTGCGAGGTCCAGGTCGCCTACGCCATCGGCAAGGCCGAGCCGGTGGGCCTGTTCGTGGAGACCTTCGGCACCCACACCGTCGACCCCGAGCTGATCGCCAAGGCCGTCACCTCGGTGTTCGACCTGCGCCCGGCCGCGATCATCCGCGACCTGGACCTGCTGCGCCCGATCTACGCCCAGACGGCGGCCTACGGCCACTTCGGCCGCGAGCTGCCCGACTTCACCTGGGAGCGCACCGACCGCGTCGACGCCCTGCGCGCCGCCGCCGGACTCTAGCCCCGCCGGCGCGCCGCACCACGGCCCCGCCCGCCCCCGGCCACCACGCCGGGCGGCCGGCGGGGCCGTGTCGTACGCCTCTGCTAGAACTGACACCTGTGAGCAGCGGGACCAGCGACAACGATCCGGCCGCCGGCGAGCAGCTCGCGCTGATCCGCGAGACGGTGCGCCGGGCCTCCGCCGCGCCGCGGGCGAAACCGCGCACCTGGCGGGGAGCCCCCCTGGCCGAGGAGCTGCCGGTGGCCCGCGTCGTCGTCGACAAGGGCCTGGTCCACCTCGACCAGTTCTTCGACTACGCGGTGCCCGCCGCGATGGACGCGGACGCGCAGCCCGGCGTCCGCGTCCGGGTCCGGTTCGGCGCCCGGGTCGTCAAGGGGCGCAGGGAGGGCGGCAAGCTCCTCGACGGCTTCGTCGTCGACCGGCTGCCGTCCAGCGACTACTCCGGTCCGCTCGCCCCCATTGCCCAGGTCCTCTCGCCCGAGGTCGTGCTGGCCCCCGGCCTGCTCGCCCTGGCCCGCGCGGTCGCCGACCGCTACGCGGGCACCCTCGCGGACGTCCTGCAGCTCGCCGTCCCGCCCCGGCACGCCCGCGCCGAGGCCGAGCCGTCCCCGCCGCCGCTGCCCCCGCCGGCCGCGCCCGCACCGGGCCCGTGGACCCGCTACCCCGCCGGCCCGTCGTTCCTGACCGCCCTGGCCGCCGGCGAGAACCCCCGCGCGGTGTGGACCGCCCTGCCCGGCCCGCACTGGCCCGACGAGCTGGCCCGGGCCGTCGCCGCCGCCCTGGCCTCCGGCCGCGGCGCGCTGGCCGTCGTGCCCGACGGCCGCACCGCCGCCCGCCTGGACCGGGCCCTGACCGCGCTCCTCGGCGAGGGCCGGCACACCCTCCTGACGGCCGAGGCCGGACCGGAGGAGCGGTACCGCCGCTGGCTGGCCGTCAGCCGCGGCTCGGTGCGGGCCGTCGTCGGCACCCGGGCGGCGATGTTCGCCCCCGTCCACCGTCTCGGCCTGGTCGCCCTGTGGGACGACGGCGACTCCAGCCACAGCGAGCCGCACGCCCCCCAGCCGCACGCCCGCGAGGTGCTGACGCTGCGAGCCGCGCAGGAGGGGACGGGGTTCCTGCTGGGCGGCCACGCCTGCACCGTCGAGGGCGCCCGGCTCGCCGACACGAGGTGGGCCCTGCCGCTGGCCGCGGCCCGCGAGCAGGTGCGGGCCGCGGCCCCCCTGGTACGCACGGTCGGGGACGACGACCAGGCCCGCGACGAGGCGGCCCGCACGGCCCGCCTGCCCAGCGTGGCCTGGAGGACGGCCCGGGACGCCCTGCGCAGCGGGCCGGTCCTGGTCCAGGTGCCCCGGCGAGGCTACGTGCCCCGGCTGGCCTGCGGCCGTTGCCGCGAACCGGCCCGCTGCACCGCCTGCGCCGGCCCGCTGGAGGCGCGCGACTCGGACGGGGCGCTGCACTGCGGCTGGTGCGGCCGTCCGGAGGCCGCCTGGCGCTGCCCGGGCTGCGGGGGGACCAGGATGCGGGCGCAGGTCGTCGGCGCCCGGCGCACCGCGGAGGAGCTGGGGCGGGCCCTGCCCGGGGTGCCGGTCCGCACGTCCGGGCGGGACGCCGTCCTGGAGACCGTCCCCGACGTGCCGTCGCTGGTCGTGTCCACCCCGGGCGCGGAGCCGGTCGCCGAGGGCGCCGGCTACGCGGCCGCGCTGCTCCTGGACGCCTGGGCCCTGCTCAACCGGCCCGACCTGCGGGCGGGGGAGGAGGCGCTGCGGCGCTGGCTGACCGCCGCCGCGCTGGTGCGTCCGGCCGCCGAGGGCGGCACGGTCGTCGTGGTCGCCGAGCCCGCCCTGCGCCCGGTGCAGGCCCTGGTCCGCTGGGACCCGGCCGGGCACGCGGTGCGGGAGCTGGCCGAGCGGGCCGAGCTGGGCTTCCCCCCGGTCTCCCGGATGGCCTCCGTCACGGGGGTGCCGGCGGCGGTCGCCGAGCTGGTGGCCCTCGCGGACCTGCCGGAGGGCACCGACGTCCTCGGCCCCGTCCCGGTCACGGCCCACGACCCGGGCCGCGCCCGCCGGGACCGGGGCACGGCCGGCGCCGGCGGCCGGGGCGCCGCGGCGGAGGAGGACGACCGGCAGGAGAGGCTCCTGCTGCGCGTCCCGCCGGGCCGCGGCGCCGCCCTGGCCGCCGCGCTCCGGGCGGCGCAGGCCGTGCGCCTGACCCAGGGCCGCACCGAACCGCTCCGCATCCGCGTCGACCCGCCGGACATCGGCTGAACCCGCCGCCCGCGCCCCGGGCCCCGCCCGGGGACCGCGGGGTCAGCCCCTGCGCGGGGCGGGGAGGGGACCCGCGACGGTCCCCGGGCCGGCCTCCGGCCCGCGCACGGGGGAGGAGCCGCCCGCCGCCCGGTCCGTCCGGGCCGCACGGTCCGCACGGTCGACCCGGGCCGCACGGTCGACCCGGGCCGCACGGGCCGACGCCGGGACCCGTGCCCCGGCAGGCGTGCTCGGGACGCCCGGGGCGTCCGGGGCGGTGCGGGCGGCGGGAACGGTGCGGGCCACGCCGACGGGCCCGGCGCCCCCGTCCGCCCCCGGTTCCGCGGCCCGGCCGCCGGCCGCCGGGCCGCGCCGGGCCCCGTAGCGGCGGTGCACGGCCTGCTTGGTCACCCCGAGCGCCGAACCGACCGCGTCCCAGCTGAAACCGAGCGAACGGTCGAACTCCACGGCGGCCGTGACCAGGGTCTCCACGCTCTCCCGCAACTCCTGCGCGAGCCGCACCGTCGGCGCGGGCGCCCGCCCGTACACCACGAAACCGGCGGACGGCCCGGGCCGCCGCGGACGGTAGACGTTGCCCAGTTGGGCGGTGAGGGTGCGCAGTGCGTCCACCTGTCGGCGTACCCGCTCGATGTCCCGCACGAGCAGTTGCAGGCTCGCCCGGGCCTGGGCGTCATGGGTGGCGTGGTCGGCCATGGGAAAGCCTCTCCGAACCGGCGTTGCTCGGGGCGGCCCGCGATTCGGCCCGCCATCCGTCGATCTTTCATGCCCAACGCGCCAGACCCGGCCCGGGTCACGCACCCGGGGCACGACGAACGCCCCCGCGCCGGGGCCGGGCCCGCCCGGTCCCGGCGGAGCGGGGGACGGCCGCCCGCTTGTATGCTGTCGGCCTGCCCCCGGCGGCAGGCCGGGCCGCCCGGGTCCGCGACCGCCGCGGCGGCCGGGCGAGGAGCACCCCGCCCGGCGGGGCGGGGAGTCACCGACCGGGGTTCCGTGCCCGGCCCGATCCCCAGACGGGAGCCTGCCACGTGTCCGTGAAGCCCATCCGGATCTTCGGCGACCCGGTGCTGCGCATGAAGGCGCGGCCGGTCACCGACTTCGACAAGGAGCTGCGGGTCCTGGTCAAGGACCTCACCGACACCATGACCGCCGCGCCCGGCGCCGGCCTGGCCGCGCCCCAGCTCGGCGTCAGCCTGCGGGTGTTCACCTACCGCGTGGACGGCGAGACCGGCCACCTGGTCAACCCCGACCTCTCGCTCAGCGAGGAGGAGCAGGACGGCCCCGAGGGCTGCCTGTCGCTGCCCGGGCTGACCTACGACTGCCGGCGGGCGCACGGCGTGGTCGCCCGGGGGTTCAACATGTACGGCGACCCGGTGGTGATCGAGGGCACGCAGCTGCTGGCCCGCTGCATCCAGCACGAGACCGACCACCTCGACGGCGTCCTGTTCGTCGACCGCCTCGACCCCGAGCAGCGCAGGGCCGCGATGAGGGCGATCCGCGAGGCCGAGTGGGCGGGCCAGGCCCCGCCGCAGGTCAAGGTCTCCCCGCACAGCACCTTCGGGCGCGCGATCTGACCGCTGCGGGAGCCGCCCGCACAGCCCCGCCCCGCACAGCCCCGCGGCATCCGGCCCGGCCGCGCCGCCGCACGTCCTTCCAGCGAGAGGTACTCCACCGACAATGAGGCTCGTCTTCGCCGGCACCCCCGAGGTCGCCGTACCCGCCCTGGACGCGCTGATCGAGTCCGACCGGCACGAGGTCGCGGCCGTGGTCACCCGGCCCGACGCCCCCGCGGGCCGCGGCCGCAGGCTGGTGGCGAGCCCGGTGGCGCAGCGCGCCGAGGAGGCGGGCATCGAGGTGCTCAAGCCCTCCCGGCCGGGCGAGGCGGACTTCCTCGCCCGGCTGCGCGAGATCGCCCCCGACTGCTGCCCGGTCGTCGCCTACGGGGCCCTGCTGCCCCGCGTCGCCCTGGACGTCCCCGCTCGCGGCTGGGTCAACCTGCACTTCTCGCTGCTGCCGGCCTGGCGCGGTGCCGCGCCGGTGCAGCACGCGCTGATGTCCGGCGAGGACGTCACCGGCGCCTCCACCTTCCTCATCGAGGAGGGCCTGGACTCGGGGCCGGTCTACGGCTTCCTCACCGAGCAGATCCTCCCCGAGGACACCAGCGGCGACCTGCTCGCCCGCCTCTCCCGCTCCGGCGCCCGGCTGCTGGCGGCCACCATGGACGGGATCGAGGACGGCACCATCCACGCCAAGCCGCAGCCCGCCGAGGGTATCTCCCTGGCCCCGAAGATCACGGTCGAGGACGCGCGGGTGAACTGGGCGGAGCCGGCGCTGAGGGTGGACCGCGTGGTGCGCGGCTGCACCCCCGCGCCGGGGGCGTGGACCCTCTTCCGGGGCGAGCGGCTGAAGCTCCCGGCGCCGGTGGCCCTCGCCGCCGACCGCCCCGACCTGGCGGACCTGGCGCCCGGGGAGCTGGCCGTGGCGAAGAACTCCGTGCACGTGGGCACCGGGTCCCACCCCGTGGAGCTGACCGAGGTCCAGCCGCAGGGCAAGAAGCGGATGCGCGCCGCGGACTGGGCGCGCGGCGCCCGCGCCGCCTCCGGCGACCGCCTGGGCGACTGACCCTCCGGTGCCCGCCGGACCCGGCGGGCGGGGGAGGGCGCGTGCGGCCGTAGGCTGGGGAGCGGCGCCCCGCGGGCGCCCTCCCAGCGACGATCCCTTCCTCCGGAGCACCTTTGTCCAACGACCAGCCGCGCCGCCGTACCGACAGCAACCCGGCCGGAAAGCAGAACCGCAGCAGGGGAGGGGGCCGGCCCGGAGGCCCGGCGCAACGCCCCGGAGGCCCGGCGCGCCGGGCCGGCGGCGGCCCCGGGCGGCGGCCGCAGCGCGACCCCGTGCGGATGCTCGCCTTCGAGGTGCTGCGAGCCGTCGACGAGCGCGACGCCTACGCCAACCTCGTGCTCCCCGCCCTGCTGCGCCAGGCGCAGGAGAAGGACGGCCTCGACCGGCGCGACGCGGCGCTCGCCACCGAGCTGGTCTACGGGAGCCTGCGCCGCCGGGGCACCTACGACGCGGTCATCGCCGCCTGTGTGGACCGCCCGCTGCGCGAGGTGGACCCGCCGGTCCTGGACGTGCTCTCCCTGGGCGCGCACCAGCTGCTGGGCACCCGCATCCCGCCGCACGCCGCCGTCTCGGCCACCGTGGACCTCGCCCGCTGCGTCCTGGGCGAGGGCCGCGCGAAGTTCGTCAACGCGGTGATGCGCCGGATCACCGCCCGGGACGAGCAGGAGTGGCTGGAGCGGGTCGCCCCGCCCTACGAGGAGGACCCCGAGGAGCACCTGGCGGTCGTGCACTCGCACCCGCGCTGGATCGTCTCCGCCCTGTGGGACGCGCTCGGGGGCGGCCGCTCCGGCATCGAGGAGCTGCTGGAGGCCGACAACGCCCGCCCCGAGGTGACCCTGGTCGCCCGGCCCGGGCGCATCACCGCGGAGGAGCTGCTGGACGGGACCGGCGGGGACGCGGCCGAGCCCGGCCGCTGGTCGCCGTACGCGGTCCGGCTAGCCGAGGGCGGCGACCCGGGGGCGCTGGAGGCGGTCCGGGACAACCGGGCGGGCGTGCAGGACGAGGGCAGCCAGCTGGTGGCGGCCGCCCTCGCCGCGGCCCCGCTGGACGGCCCCGACCGGCTGTGGCTGGACGGCTGCGCGGGCCCCGGCGGCAAGGCCGCGCTGCTGGCTGCGCTCGCCGCGGGCCGGGGGGCGGCCCTGGTGGCCTCGGAGAAGCAGCCGCACCGTGCCCGGCTGGTGGCCCGCGCGCTGCAGGGCAACCCCGGCCCCTACCAGGTGATCACCGCCGACGGGACGCGTCCGGCCTGGCGGCCCGGGGCGTTCGACCGGGTGCTGGTGGACGTCCCCTGCACCGGGCTGGGCGCGCTGCGCCGCCGTCCCGAGGCGCGCTGGCGCCGGCGCGCGGAGGACGTGGCGGCCTTCGCCCCGCTCCAGCGGGGCCTGCTGCGCTCGGCGCTGCGGGCGGTGCGGGTGGGCGGGGTCGTCGGCTACGCCACCTGCTCCCCGCACCCGGCCGAGACCCGGGCGGTCGTCGACGACGTGCTGCGGGGCCGGGGCGGCGACCCGGGCGTGAAGGCCGAGTGGGTCGACGCCCGTCCGCTGATGCCCGGCGTGCCGGAGCTCGGGGCCGGGCCCGACGTCCAGCTGTGGCCGCACCTGCACGGCACCGACGCCATGTACCTGGCCCTGCTGCGCCGCACGGCCTGACGGGCCGGGCACCCGGCCCGGCGGACCCGCCGCCCGGCCCGCCGCCCGGCCCGGCGGGTCCACGGCGGTGCACGGCCGGTCGCAGGGTCACGTCATACTGTCCGCATGGCCGTGCAGATCAATCCCAGCATCCTGTCCGCCGACTTCGCCCGTCTCGCCGAGGAGGCCGAGGCGGTCAAGGGTGCGGACTGGCTCCACGTCGACGTGATGGACAACCACTTCGTGCCCAACCTCACCCTCGGCGTGCCGGTGGTGGAGTCGCTGCGCAGGGCGACCGACACCCCGCTGGACCTGCACCTGATGATCGAGGACCCCGACCGCTGGGCCCCGCAGTACGTGGAGGCCGGGGCCGGGTCGGTGACCTTCCACGCCGAGGCCGCCGCCGCGCCGGTCCGGCTGGCCCGCGAGATCCGTGCCAAGGGCGCCCGGGCCTCGATGGCGCTGAGGCCGGCCACGCCGATAGAGGCGTACGAGGACCTGCTGCCCGAGCTCGACATGGTGCTGATCATGACGGTCGAGCCCGGTTTCGGCGGCCAGGCGTTCCTCGACGTCATGCTGCCGAAGATCCGCCGCACCCGGGAGCTGATCTCCCGGTACGGCCTGCAGATGTGGCTCCAGGTCGACGGCGGGGTCTCGTCGTCGACGATCGAGCGCTGCGCGGAGGCGGGGGCCGACGTCTTCGTGGCCGGCTCCGCGGTCTACGGCGCGGACGACCCGGCGGAGGCGGTGCGCGGGCTGCGCGAGCAGGCCACCGCGGCGACCGCCGCCGCGCCCTGGGCCTGCGGGCACTGAGGCCGGGCCCCGAAGGCCCGGATCCCCGGGCCCCGGCGGCGCCCGGACCCCGCTCCCGGCGGTGCGTCTGACAGGATGAGCAGTGCATCGATCAGATGTGCGCCGAGGGAGGTTGGTTGCGATGGGGGCCGGACGGTCACGCGAACGCATGGGGCCCGCGGAACTGGTACAGGCGGCGGCGATGGCCCGCCGCTTCTACCTCGAGGGCAAGTCCAAGATCCAGATCGCCGAGGAGTTCGGCGTCAGCCGCTTCAAGGTGGCCCGGGTGCTGGAGACGGCGCTCGAGCGTGACCTGGTGCGCATCGAGATCAGGGTTCCCGCGGAGCTGGACGCGGAGCGCTCCGACGCGCTGCGGTCCCGTTTCGGCCTGCGGCACGCGGTGGTCGTGGAGTCCCCCCTGTCCGAGCCCGACCACTCCGACCCGGAGAACCTCGGCGCCTTCGCCGCCGACCTGCTGGGCGAGCTGGTCCAGGACGGCGACGTGCTGGGCCTGGCCTGGGGCCGGTCCACGATCACCCTCGCCACGGAGCTGCGCCACCTGCCGCCGTGCACGGTGGTGCAGCTCACCGGCGTCTACGACGGCGGCACCGGCGAGCGCGGGTCGGTCGAGGCGGTGCGCCGGGCGGCGCAGGTCTCCGGGGGCGACGCCTTCCCGATCTACGCCCCGCTGATGCTCCCGGACCCGGGGACCGCGGCCGCGCTGCGGGCCCACTCCGGCATCGCCCGGGCCATCGAGCACTTCGACAAGGTGACGGTCGCCGTCGTGCCGGTCGGAGCCTGGGCCCCGGGCGTCTCCCGCGTCTACGACGCGCTGTCCAACGCCGAACGCGCCCGCTACGCCGAGCTCGGGGTGGCTGCGGAGATGTCGGCGCACCTGTTCGACTCCGAGGGGCGGCTGGTGGGCCGCGACCTGGAGGAGCGCTGCATCACCGTCGACGCCGACCGGCTGCGCAGCGTCCCGGAGGTGGTGGCGGTGGCCGGCGGTGCGCGCAAGGCCGCCGCGGTGGCCGCGGTGCTGCGCTCCGGGCTGATCACCAGTCTCGTCACCGACACCGCGGTCGCCGACCACCTGCTGCACGTGGCGGAGCCGGGCCGCCGCCCGGCCGTGGACCGGGCCGACCCGGCGGAACAGGGCTGACCCGGCGGAACAGGACCGACCCGGCGGAACAGGACCGACCCGGGGCGGCGGGGACGCCGCCGGGAGCGCGCGTCCCCCCGCGCGCGGTGCCGGGCCTGCCCCCCCGGCGCCCGGACCGCGGACGGGACGGACGGCGGCCGCAGGGGCCGGAAGGCCGCTCAGTGGCTGATCGGGGCCGTGAGCATCCCGGCGATGGCGTCGGAGAGGAAGTTTCCCGCCACTCGCCACTGCGGGTCCTGCCCGTCCTTCTCGGCGCGCGCCTCGATGTCCGCGCACGCCGTCGAGACGATCCGCATCATCAGACGGGCCCGGCCCGACACGATCTTCGGGTCGAGGTGGTCGAGCCGTGACATCACCGAGCGGGTGATGAGCGCCGCGGTCGGGGCGAACTCCTCGGCCTCGCGGATCAGCGGCACCGCGAAGGGGTCGTGCAGGGCCTGGCTGAGGAACCTGGCCCGCCAGCTGGGGTTCGGCAGTTCGGCGAGGGCGTCCGTGACCGGCACGACCAGGCTCCGCACGTCGCCGAGGAGCGAGTCGGAGCGTTCGAACATGGCCCGGCGGGGCTCCTCCAGCCCCACCAGGTGTCTCTCGACCATGGCCCGCAGCAGGCCCCCGCGCCCGCCGAAGTAGTACCCCACGGCCGAGTGGTTGGTGTTGCCGGCGGCCTCGGCCACCTTGCGGTCGGAGACCTGCGCTATGCCCGACTGGGCGAACAGGCGTTCCGCCGCGTCGAGCAGCGCGGTGCGTGCCGCGTCCGACCTCGCCATCGGCGGCCACCTCCTCCTGGACGAGACGTCGGTTGTGACAAACATCAACGTAGTCCATGTGGCATTGCGTAAGCCATGTGACTTAGATTGGGTCCTCCGAGCGTGCCGCCCGCGGCCCGCCGCCCCGTGCTTCCCGCACCGCGCCGCGAGCCCGGCCGGCCGCCCGGCCCGGCGTGCCCCCCAACCCCCAGCCAGGAGCGATCCATGGAATCTTCCACCGTCCCCCTGAAGACCGACGAGCCCGGGGGAGGGCCGCCGCAGGAGGACCGGAAGACCCGGATCGCCCGGTACGTCTTCCTCTTTCTCATGCCCTTCATGATGGTCACGATGATGTACGCGACCTACGTGGGCACCATGCACGCCCCCGAACCGCACCGGATGCCGGTCGCCGTCGTGGGCTCGGGGCCGGCCGCGGAGGCGGTGGCCGACGCGCTGGACTCCGCGCCGGGCGACGCGCTGGACGCACGCCTGGTCCCGTCGGCCGCCGACGCGGTCGGGCTCCTGGAGGACCGCGAGGTCGCGGGTGCCCTGGAACTCCCCGCCGGCGGCTCGGACACCGCGGTGATCCGCACAGCGACGGCGGCCGGGGCCTCCCAGGCCACGACGGTCCAGAAGCTCCTCGCGCCCGTCGCCGTCGAGAACGGCTGGGCGGCCGAGGTCGAGGACGTCGCCCCGCTCCCCGAGGGCGACACGGCCGGCATCGCGGTCCTGTTCGCCGCCATGGGCATGATGCTGGCCGGGTACGTGCCGCTGAGCGTGGCCCTGATGGCGGTGCCGCACCTGCTGCCGGTCCGGCGGTTCCTGCCCGTCCTGATCGGCTGGTCGGCCCTGACCAGCACGGTCGTCTGGTGCATCCTCGGGCCGCTGGTCGGCGCGGTCGACGGCCACTACCTGCAGTTCCTGGGCGTCGGCATGCTGGCCACCGGGGCCGTCGGCCTCACGCAGCTGCTGTTCACCAAGTTCATGGGGCCGCTCGCGGTCCTGCTGGGCATGCTGCTGTGGGTCGTGCTGGGCATGCCGGCCTCCAACCTGGCCGTGCCGGTCCACACGATGCCCGGGTTCTACTCCTTCCTGCACGGCGTGCTCCCGCTGCCGGCAGCGGGCGAGGCGCTCCGGTCGCTGCTGTACTTCGACGGCCGCGGCGTCGGCGTCCACCTGCTGACGCTCGCGGCGTGGGCCGTCGCCGCCCTGCTCCTGGGCCTGCTCAAGGAACGCGCGAGCGGGGACGCGATCCCCGGCGCCCCGAAGACCGACGGCCCCGACACCCCGCTCCCCGCGCTCGCCGGCGGCCCGCCGCGCTCCAAGGGGTTCCGCTACGCCGCGGTGGCGGCCTTCCCGCTGTCCATCGTGGTGATGGTGGTGGGCCTGATGGGGGCCTCGATGCACAGGCCCGAGGTCCACGACATGCCGGTCGTCGTGGTCGGCGCCACCGCCGGGCAGGCCGAGCAGGTGGCCGCCGGGCTGGAGGAGAACCTGGGCGGCGTGCTCGACGTCGGGACGGCCGCGTCGGTGGAGGAGGCCACCGGCCTGATCGCCGACCGGGAGGCCGTCGGCGCGTACGTCCTGCCGCGGGAGAGGGGCGGCGCGGCCGTCCTGCACACCTCCTCGGCCGCCGGGGCGAGCCAGCAGAGCGCGGTGCAGGCGATCTTCCAGCAGGTCGCCGCCGGGCAGAAGGTCCGGCTGGAGACGGTCGACGTGGCGCCGCTGGCCGACACCGACACCACGGGCAGCAACAGCATGTACGTCGGCATGTCGTGGATCATGGCCGGCTTCCTGATGCTGGCCGTGCTGCGCGGCGGTGCGCCCGAGCTGAGGAGGCTGCGCCAGTTCCTGCCGCTGCTGGCCGGCTGGGCCGTCGGCATGGCCGTCTGGCTGTGGCTGCTGTTCGACGTGATCATCGGGGCGGTGGACGCCCCCGCCTGGCAGATGATCGGGTTCGGCGCCGTCACCGTCTTCTGCGTCTCCCTGGTCACCGGGGCGTTCACCCGCACCCTCGGGCTCGCCGCCGTCGTCCCGGCGATGGTGGTGCTGCTGCTGGTGGGCGTGCCCGCGTCGGGCGGAGGGATGTCGGTGTACATGGTGCCCGAGCTGTTCCGGGCACTCCGGGACGTCCTGCCGCTGCCGGCCGCGGTCGACACCGTGCGGTCGCTGGTGTACTTCGACGGCAGCGGCGTCGGCAGGAACCTCCTGACCGTCCTGGCCTGGGGGGCGGCCGGGCTGGTGCTCAACCTCCTCGTCGACCTGTGGCAGCGCCGCCGGGACGCCCGGTCCGGCACCGGGGAAGGGGAAGGGGGAGGCCGTACGGAGCCCGGAGGGGCCGGCGTCTCCGCGGGGGCCGGCGGCCCCGGCCGCGTCGAGGAGGCCCTGGCGCACTGAGCGGACCGGCCGGACGACGGGGGCCGGCGCCCCGACCCGTTCCCGGGTCGGGGCGCCGGCCCCCGCGGCGTGCTCCGGTCAGCCGCGCAGCTCGGCGGCGACCAGCTCGGCGATCTGGACGGCGTTCAGCGCGGCGCCCTTGCGCAGGTTGTCGCCGGAGGCGAACAGCGACAGGCCGTTCTCGGCGGTCTCGTCGGCGCGCAGCCGGCCGACGAAGGTCGGGTTGCGGCCGGCGGCCTGCAGCGGGGTCGGGATCTCCGACAGCTCCACGCCGGGGGCGCCGTCGAGCAGCTCGCGGGCGCGCTCGGGGGTCAGCGGGCGGGCGAAGCGGGCGTTGACCTGGAGCGAGTGGCCGGTGAAGACCGGCACGCGCACGCAGGTGCCCGACACCTTCAGCTCGGGGATGCCCAGGATCTTGCGGCTCTCGTGCCGCAGCTTCTGCTCCTCGTCCGTCTCGTTCGAGCCGTCGTCGACTACCGAGCCGGCCATCGGCAGCGCGTTGAACGCGATCGGGCGGACGTAGGTGCTCGGCTCGGGGAACTCCACGGCCTCGCCGTCGTAGGCCAGCTTCTCCGCGTCGGCGGCGACCTTGCGGACCTGCTCGGCCAGCTCGCGCACGCCGGCCAGGCCGCTGCCGGAGACCGCCTGGTAGGTGGAGACGACCAGGCCGACCAGGCCAGCCTCCTCGTGCAGCGGGCGCAGCACGGGCATGACGGCCATGGTGGTGCAGTTCGGGTTGGCGATGATGCCCTTGGGGCGGTCCGCGATCGCCTGCGGGTTGACCTCGGAGACGACCAGCGGCACCTCGGGGTCGCGGCGCCAGGCCGAGGAGTTGTCGATGACGACGGCGCCGGCGGCGGCGACCTCGGGGGCCAGCTCCTTGGAGGTGGCGCCGCCCGCGGAGAACAGCACGATGTCCAGGCCGCTGTAGTCGGCGGTCGCGGCGTCCTCGACGGTGACGTCCCCGCCCCGCCAGGGCAGGGTCCGTCCGGCGGAACGGGCGGAGGCGAACAGCCGCAGCTGCTCGACGGGGAAGTCCCGCTCCTCCAGCACCCGGAGCATCATTGCGCCCACCTGGCCGGTGGCTCCGACGATGCCGATCCTCATGCGACTCCTCATTTCGTGCGGGGGTGTCCCTGCGAGCCTCCCCGACGGGATTGCGCAGGTCCACTGAATTCTCGTGGGGGAACCGTTCAGCCCGGCTTCATCGACAGGCGGGGGCGTGCGTGCGGACCGGGGACGGCGCTGTCCTCGGTCGCCGGGAGGGCGCGCGCGCCCGACGGCGCCACTGCTACCCCGGTACACCGTACCCACACCCTGCGGAAACGCGAGGGCCGCCCGCGGCTCGCGGGGGAGGGGGCCTCTCGCCCGGGGAGGGGCCGGCCGGGTGTGGTGTACTGCACCGGCGGCCGTGGCCGCGGGGCGCCGGGAGCCCGGAAGCCGTAGGCCCGGAAGCCGGACTCCCGGAAAGGGGCGGGCCCGGCCCCACGGCCGGGGGATCGCCGTGGGACCGGACCCTGTCGGGGGGCGCGGCCGTGCCGGCCGCGCGGGCGGTTCAGCCGCGCAGCGCCGCCAGGGTCCGCTCCAGCTCCGCCGCCGCGTCGGCGGGGCGGTTGTGGGGGAGTCTGGACAGGAGGGCGGCCATGCCGCAGGTGTTGGAGACGGCGGAGAAGACCAGGCCCGCGCCGACGCCCGCCGACAGCCAGCGGGCGGCCGGCCGGCGGCGTCCGGCGACGAGGCCGGCCAGGACCAGGCTGCCCGCGGCCAGGCGCACCTGGCGCTCCATCGGCCACACGGCGCGGGCGCCTGCCGGCCGTTCGAGCTCGAAGCCCGCGCGGGCCCACGCGTCGGTGCCGCCGGTGACGGAGCGGGCGTCCAGGCCGGCCTCGTCCAGGGCCTTGCACGCGCTCTCGGAGCGGGCGCCGGAGGCGCAGACGACCGCCAGGCCGCCGCGGCCGGCCGCGGCCCGCAGGGCGGGCAGGGCGCGCTGGAGGTGCTCCAGCGGCACGTTGAGGGCTCCGGGCACGTGACCGGCCGCGTACTCGCCGGGGGTGCGCACGTCGATGACGGTGAGCCGTCCGCGCCGGGCGTGCAGCTCCTGGGCGGTCAGGGACTCGGTCATGGCGAAGCGGTGTCCTTTCGCGACGTGCGTGGCGTTGCGGTACCAGGAGGTAGAATACCCCAAGGGGTATGGAGAGGCAGGAGTGGGGCATGGAGTTGGAACTCGCCGCCGAGGAGCTCAAGGCCGTGGTGAACCGGCTGAAGCGCGCCCAGGGGCAGATCAACGGTGTGATCAACATGATCGAGGAGGGGCGTTCCTGCGACGAGGTCGTCACCCAGCTCGCGGCCGCCTCCCGGGCGCTCGACCGGGCCGGGTTCGCCATCATCGCCACCGGCCTGCAGCACTGCATGGCCGACGGCAGCGGTGAGCAGAGCGACCTGACCCAGATGCGGGCCCGCCTGGAGAAGCTCTTCCTCTCCCTGGCCTGAGCGCCGCGGCCCGGCCGCAGTGCGGCCGGGCCGACAGGAGTACGACCGCAACGCCTCGGGCCCGGCCCCCCTCGAAGGGGGGGCCGGGCCCGAGGCGTTGATTCCCGCCGTCACCGGCCGGAGGGCGGGGTCACCGGACGACCGGCAGCCCGTCCTGGGCCCACGCCTGCATCCCGCCCTCGACGTCGACGACGTCCACGCCGCGGGCGGCCAGGAGCTGCGCGGCGGTGACGGACCTGCGGCCCGAGCGGCACACGGCCACGACGGGCCGTCCCTCGCTCCCGGCCGGGAGGGGAGCCCCCTCCGACAGGCGGGAGAGCGGCAGCAGGACGGCGTCGGGCGCGTGCCCGTCGGCGAACTCCTTCTCCTCGCGCACGTCCAGCAGGACGGCCTCGCCGGCCCGGGCGCGCCGGTGCGCCTCGGCGGGGGAGACGCGGCCGACCGGGGTCTGGGCGGTGGTGCCGGGAACGGACATGGTGGTTCCTCCTCGGGTGGTGCTCCGCCGCTCCGGGAGGGACGCGGCGGGTGTGCTGCCGGTCACTGCCGACCGGTGGCTGCTGGTGCTGGTGGCGCTGGTGCTGCTGGTGGTCCTCGCGCGTTCGCGGACCGGGTTCAGCCGGTGACGGTCAGTCCCGCGGCCTGCGCCGAGTCGAAGCCGTCGTCGATCGCGACGACCGAGCGGCCCGCGGCGTCCAGGAGGGAGGCGGCGATGGCCGCGCGCATCCCGCCGGCGCAGTGCACCCACACCGTGCCTTCGGGGACCTCGGCCATCCGGCGGTGCAGCTGGTGGATCGGGATGTGCACCGACCCGGCCACGTGTCCCGAGGCGCGTTCGGCCGCGCGGCGCACGTCCAGGACGACCGGCTTCCCGCCGCGCTCGAGGGAGGCGGCCAGGGCGGCGAAGTCCGCGCGGGGGAAGGAGCGCGGCTCCCGGCCGTCGGGCGTCCAGTCGGCGGGGCCGCCGGTGGCCGCGGCGGCGGGGCGCTCGATGCCCACCCGCGCCAGCTCGCGCTGGGCCTCGGCGATCTGTCCGGGGGTCTCCGCCAGCAGGGTCACCGGCTTGCCCCACGGGATCAGCCAGGCCAGGTAGGTGGCGAGCTGCCCCTCGAGCTCGAAGTTGAACGCCCCGGCGACGTGGCCCTCGGAGAAGGCGACCCTGTTGCGCAGGTCGACGACCCATTCGCCGGCGTCCAGGCGGCGGGCGATCTCGTGCGCGTCGGCGGTCCGGGGCGGGGTCAGGTCGAGGGGGGCGGGGCCGGCGGCGTTGGCCGGGCCCATGTGGGTGTAGTAGGCGGGGATGTCGTCCAGGCCGGAGAGCAGGTCGGCCACGAAGTCGTCCACGCCCTTGAGGAGGGCCTCGTTGCTCTTCTTCTCCCGGCCGACGGTGCTGGACGCCCCGCCCTCGGCCTGCGAGGAGGAGCAGAAGCTGCCGAAGCCGTGGGTGGGCAGGACCTGCACCTCGTCCGGCAGTTCCGCCAGCCGGTGCGCGGAGGCGTGCTGGGCGCGCGCGAGCTGCTCGGTCAGCCGGGGCTCGACCAGGTCGGGCCGGCCGACGGTGCCGATCAGCAGCGATCCGCCGGTGAACGCGGCCACCGGCGCCCCGTCCTCCTGCAGCACGTAGGAGGTGTGGTGGGGGGTGTGGCCGGGGGTGGCGACCGCCCGCAGCGTGATGCCCGGTTCGACCTCGTGCACGTCGCCGTCGGCGACCGGGACGCGGTCGTAGGAGACGTCGGCCGCGGCGGGCACCAGGTAGCGGGCGCCGGTGACGCGCGCCAGCTCCAGGCCGCCGGTGACGTAGTCGTTGTGGACGTGGGTCTCCACGACCAGGGCTATGCGCACCCCGCGGCGGGCCGCGGCCGCCATCACCCGGTCGAAGTCGCGGGGCGGGTCGACGGCCACCGCCGCCGTGCGCCCGCCGGCCAGGTAGCTGTGGTTCCCCAGGCCCTCGGTGGCCAGGGTCTCGACGAAGAACATCCGATCCTCCTCAGGAAAATACCCAGGGGGGTATCTGCGTCCTGGAACACCATATACCCCTGCCCGTATTTCTCCGTCGGGACCCGCAGGACCTCGCAGGGCCCGGTGGGGCCCCGCAGGGCCCCGGCCCGCACCGCGGACCCCGTCCGCCGCCACGGCGCCTACCCGGCGTGCAAGGATGAAGTACGTGCGTTTCCTCAATGACTCCAAGCCGCCGTACGACCTCACCTACGACGACGTCTTCATGGTTCCGAGCCGCTCCGCGGTCGGCTCCCGCCAGGGCGTGGACCTCGCCGCCCCCGACGGCACCGGCACCACCGTCCCCCTCGTGGTCGCCAACATGACCGCCGTCGCCGGCCGCCGGATGGCCGAGACGGTGGCCCGCCGGGGCGGGCTGGTCGTCATCCCCCAGGACATCCCGATCGACGTGGTCACCGAGGTGATCTCCTGGGTCAAGAGCCGCGACCTGGTCCTGGACACCCCCATCGTCCTGACGCCCTCCGCCACCACCGGCGACGCGCTGTCCCTGCTGTTCAAGCGGGCGCACGGCGCCGGCGTGGTGGTCGACGACGACGGCCGCCCGGCCGGCGTGGTCACCGAGCACGACCTCACCGGCGTCGACCGCTTCACCCAGCTGTCCGAGGTCATGTCCCGCGACCTGCTGCTGCTCGACGCCGGCATCGACCCGCGCGAGGCGTTCAACCGCCTGGAGGACGCCCACCGCAGGTTCGCCCCCGCCGTCGGCCCCGACGGCCGCCTGGCCGGCATCCTCACCCGCAAGGGCGCCCTGCGCGCCACCCTCTACACCCCCGCCACCGACGCCGGCGGCCGGCTGCGCGTCGCCGCCGCCGTGGGCATCAACGGCGACGTGTCCGCCCGGGCCGCGGCGCTGCTGGAGGCCGGGGTCGACACCCTGGTCGTGGACACCGCCCACGGCCACCAGGAGCGGATGATCGAGGTCCTGGGCAGGATGCGGGCCCTGGACCCGCAGGTGCCCGTGGTGGCGGGCAACGTCGTCTCCGCCGAGGGCGTGCGCGACCTCGTCGAGGCCGGCGCCGACATCGTCAAGGTCGGGGTCGGCCCCGGCGCGATGTGCACCACCCGGATGATGACCGGCGTGGGCCGCCCCCAGTTCTCGGCCGTCCTGGAGTGCGCGGCCGAGGCGCGCAGGCTCGGGAAGCACGTCTGGGCCGACGGCGGGGTCCGCCACCCGCGGGACGTGGCCATGGCCCTGGCCGCCGGCGCGTCCAACGTGATGATCGGATCGTGGTTCGCCGGCACCTACGAGTCCCCCGGCGACCTGCAGCAGACCGCCGACGGCCGCTCCTACAAGGAGAGCTTCGGCATGGCCTCCGCCCGCGCCGTGCGCAACCGCACCGCCGACGAGTCCGCCTACGACCGGGCCCGCAAGGGGCTGTTCGAGGAGGGCATCTCCACCTCCCGGATGTTCCTGGACCCGGCCCGGCCCGGCGTGGAGGACCTGATCGACTCGATCGTCGCCGGCGTGCGCAGCGCCTGCACCTACGCCGGCGCCGGCTCCCTGGAGGAGTTCCACGAGCGCGCGGTCTTCGGCGTGCAGAGCGCGGCCGGCTACGCCGAGGGCAAGCCGCTGCACGCCAGCTGGAGCTGACCGGCGGCCGCGGCAACGATCAAGCGCACCTGCGGCGATGTCCGCAACGAATCGCCGCAGGTGCGCAAGGATCGGACGTTACCGGGCACCGCCCCCGCTGCGTAGGCTCGGTCGCCGGAAGCGGAGCTGCGGGAGCCTCGGCAGGGCGCTCCTCCCGCACGGGTGCGCGGCAGACGCACCCGCGTGCGCCGTGCACCGGCCGGCCGCGGCCCGCCCGGCCCGCACGACGCGGGCCGGGAGGGCCGCGGCCCGTGCCGTGCTCCGCCCCCCGACCGCGGCGTGCGCCGCCGCGGGACCGGCCCCCGCCGGCCCGCCCCGCAACCGAAGGTGAAGCAGTACCCGTGCCACTGAACGACCTGGACGAGCGCATCGTCCACGCACTCGCCGAGGACGCCCGGCGCTCCTACGCCGACATCGGCGCCGAGGTCGGGCTGTCCGCGCCCGCCGTCAAGCGCAGGGTGGACCGGCTGCTGGCCTCCGGGGCCATCACCGGCTTCACGGTGCGCGTGGACCCCGCGGCCCTGGGCTGGTCCACCGAGGCCTTCGTCGAGATCTACTGCCGCGGCAAGACCTCCCCCGAGGACATCCACCGCGGGCTCTCGCGCTACCCCGAGGTGGCCTCCGCCTCGACAGTCACCGGTGAGGCCGACGCGATCGTCCAGGTCTTCGCCTCCGACGTGCGGCACTTCGAGAGGGTCCTGGAGCGCATCGCGGGGGAGCCGTTCGTCGAGCGCACCAAGTCCGTCCTGGTCCTCTCCCCGCTGCTGCGCCGCTACAGCTCCGGTGCGCCCGCCTGACCGGACGCAACGAATCTCCGGAAGGGCCCGGAAAGACGCAAGGAATCCACCGTCCGCGCGCAATGTCCGGCTCTTGTAGCCACTGTGCGGCGGTCCGTAGCCTCGACGAGACCCCGGACCCCCACGACGTGAGGACCCATGACCCCGCTGCGCATCGCCATCCTGCAGAGCTCCGGGCACCCCGGTGACGTCGCGGCCAACCTCGGCGCGCTGGACGCGGCCGCCGCCCGCGCCGCGGAGTCCGGCGCCCGGCTGCTGGTGTGCCCCGAGATGTTCCTCACCGGCTACGCGATCGGCGACGCGGTGGAGCAGCTGGCCGAGGCCGCCGACGGGCCCGGCCCGGCCGCGGTCGCCGCGATCGCCGCCCGGCACGGCGTCGCCGTCGCCCACGGCTACCCCGAGCGGGACCCGGCCACCGGCGCCGTCCACAACTCCGCCCAGCTCGTCGGCCCCGACGGCCGCGTCCTGGCCGACTACCGCAAGACCCACCTCTTCGGCCCCTTCGAGACCTGGCACTTCCGGGCCGGGGACACCCCGGTGGTCACCGCGGACCTGTTCGGCCTGCGGATCGGCCTGCTGGTCTGCTACGACGTGGAGTTCCCGGAGACCGGCCGGGCGCACGCCCTCGCCGGCACCGACCTGCTGCTCGTCCCCACCGCGCTGATGCGCCCCTACGACGTGGTCCCCGAGGTCCTGCTCCCGGCGCGGGCCTTCGAGAACCAGATGTACGTCGCCTACGCCAACCGCTGCGGCCCCGAGGGCGAGTTCGACTTCGCCGGCCTGAGCTGCCTGGCCGGCCCCGACGGCACCGCCGCGGCCCGCGCCGGACGCGGCGAGGAACTCCTCGTCGCCGACGTCGACCCCGAGGTGCTGAGCGCCTCCCGCGCCCGGAACACCTACCTGAGCGACCGGCGCCCCGAGCTGTACGCCTCCCTGGTCCCGCCGGTCCGCGTCCCCTGAGGGCCCGGGGCGCCCCGGACGCGCCCCGACCCGCCGCCCCGCTCCGCGGGCGTGCGGGCCGCACGACGGCCCGCACGCCCGCGGACCCCTGCCCGTTCCCGCCGTACCCGCAAGGAGAGCCGCGCCGATGACGTCCACGGTGCCCACCGCCGTCCACGAAGCCGGGGAGCCCGCCGCCGACCGGCCCCCGGTCACCATGTTCGGCCCGGACTTCCCGTACGCCTACGACGACTACCTGGCCCACCCGGCCGGCCTCGGCTCGGTGCCCGCCACCGAGCACGGCACCGAGGTCGCGGTGATCGGCGGCGGCCTGTCCGGCGTCGTGGCCGCCTACGAGCTGATGAAGATGGGCCTGCGGCCGGTTGTCTACGAGGCCGACCGGATCGGCGGGCGGCTGCGCACCGTCGGCTTCGACGGCTGCAACGAGGACCTGACCGCCGAGATGGGCGCGATGCGCTTCCCGCCCTCCTCCACCGCCTTCTGGCACTACGCCGACCTGGTCGGCCTGGAGACCGAGCCGTTCCCCAACCCGCTCGCCCCGGACACCCCCTCCACCGTGGTCGACCTCAAGGGCGAGTCCCACTACGCCCGCACCCTGGAGGACCTGCCCGAGGTCTTCCGCCAGGTGATGGAGGCCTGGAACGCCTCCCTGGAGGGCGGCGCCCGGTTCTCCGAGATGCAGCAGGCGATCCGCGAGCGCGACGCGCAGCGCGTCCGGCGGATCTGGGCCGAACTGGTGGAGAAGCTCGACCACCAGACCTTCTACGGCTTCCTGTGCGAGTCCCCGGCCTTCAAGTCCTTCCGGCACCGGGAGATCTTCGGCCAGGTCGGCTTCGGCACCGGCGGATGGGACACCGACTTCCCCAACTCCATCCTGGAGATCCTGCGGGTGGTCTACACCGGCGCGGACGACGACCACCGCGGCATCGTCGGCGGCAGCCAGCAGCTCCCGCTGCGCCTGTGGGAGCGCGAACCGGGCAAGCTGGTGCACTGGCCGCAGGGCACCTCGCTGTCCTCCCTGCACGGCGGCGCCCCGCGCCCCGCGGTCACCCGGCTGCACCGCACCGCCGGCAACCGCGTCACGGTCACCGACGCCTCCGGCGACATCCGCACCTACCGGGCCGCCGTCTTCACCGCGCAGAGCTGGATGCTGCTCAGCAAGATCGAGTGCGACGAGTCGCTCTTCCCCGCCGACCACTGGACGGCGATAGAGCGCACCCACTACATGCAGTCCTCGAAGCTCTTCGTGCCGGTGGACCGCCCGTTCTGGAAGGACCCCGACCCCGAGACCGGCCGCGACACCATGAGCATGACGCTCACCGACCGGATGACCCGCGGCACCTACCTGCTGGACAACGGCCCGGACCGCCCCGCCGTGATCTGCCTGTCCTACACCTGGTGCGACGACTCCTCCAAGTGGCTGCCGCTGTCCGCGAAGGAGCGGATGGACGTCATGCTCGCCTCGCTGCGCGAGATCTACCCCAAGGTCGACATCCGCAGGCACGTCATCGGCAACCCGGTGACCGTCTCCTGGGAGGCCGAGCCGTACTTCATGGGCGCCTTCAAGGCGAACCTGCCCGGCCACTACCGCTACCAGCGGCGCCTGTTCACCCACTTCGTGCAGGACCGGCTGCCCGAGGACCGGCGCGGGCTGTTCCTGGCCGGCGACGACATCTCCTGGACGGCCGGCTGGGCCGAGGGCGCGGTGCAGACCGCCCTCAACGCCGTGTGGGGCGTGATGCACCACCTCGGAGGCTCCACCGACCCGTCCAACCCCGGGCCCGGCGACGTCTACGACACGATCGCCCCGGTCGAGCTGCCGGAGGACTGAGCCGGGGCCGGCGGGGTCAGCAGGAAGCGGCCGACGAGCCCGACGGCCCCGTCGGCGCACTCGGTGAACTCCGCAGCCAGGACGGGCCTGCGCCGCAGGCCCCACAGCACGCGGGACGCTGCCCAGGCCGCGTCCCGCGCCCGCTCCAGGCTCCAGGCGCCCACCAGGTGGGTCAGCGGGTCGGCCACGTCCAGCAGGTCGGGACCCGGCATCAGCTCCTCGCGCACCCGCTCCTCCAGCCCCGCCAGCACCCCGCCCACCCGCTCGTACACCGCCTCCAGCGCCTGCGGCCCGCACCCCAGCGCCCGGCAGGACTCCACCACCGCCGGAGCCAGGTCGCAGCCGATGTGCGCGTTGATCCCGGCCAGGGCGAACTGCACCGGGTGCACCCCCGGGTGGTGGCGCAGCCGGAACAGCGGCCGCCAGCCCGCCGCGGCGCGCCCGCCGGCCCCGTCCTCCTCCACGGCGGCCAGGTACCGGGCGGCGAACCGCACCACCAGCTCGGCCGCGGCCGCCGGGTCGGCGAACCCGCCCGCCGAGAGCAGGGCGCGCACCTCCTCGGTGACCGACAGGTAGACCCGGTTGAACACCGCGACCCCGTCCCGGGCCGGCAGCCCCGCACCCAGGTCCCGCATCCGCCCCGCGACGCCCTCCACCGCCTCCGCGGCGGCCCCCGCGGCCCCCGGTCCCGCCGGGACCCGCACGACCGGTACGTCCGGGCAGCGGTCGGTGCGGATCACGGGGCCTCCTGCGGCGGGGTCCGACGGCGGGAGGAGCTCCCCGCGGGCGGGCCCGTGCCCGGAGCCGCCGGCGGGGAGCCCCCTCACCGGCACTGTGCGCCCGCCGGGGGCCCGCACCCGGGCAGGGACACGCCCCGTCCCCCCGAACGGGCCACCCCCGCAAGCCCGTTGACCCGCCCGCGGCCCGGGCGCCGCACCCGGCCGCCGCGCCCGGCCGCGGCGGTCCCGGAGCGTGTCCGGCCGTGCGTGCCCTAATCGTTGCGACAGGGGCGGTTCCGTGCGCTGACCAGCGAGGACTACCGTTGTCGCGATCTGCGCCGGCGAGAGGCCGGCGGGCACGGTGAGCACAAGGAGACACGATGGGCCTCGGAGTGGGCTGGAAGCTTCACGGCGACGGGAGGAGCCCGGAGCCGGGCGCCGTCGTCCGCCCCGACGAGCGGCTGTCCTGGGGCAGGACGCTGGGCCTGGGCGCGCAGCACGTGGTGGCCATGTTCGGCGCCACCTTCGTGGCCCCCGTCCTGATGGGTCTCGACCCGAACCTGGCGGTGATGCTCTCCGGCGTCGCCACCGTCTTCTTCCTGCTGGTCACCCGGGGCAGGGTGCCCAGCTACCTCGGCAGCAGCCTGTCCTTCGTCGGCGTCGCGGCGATCATCGCGAACAACGGCGGCACGGCGGGAACGCTCACCGGCGCCCTGCTGGTGGTCGGCGTGGTGCTGTGCGCCGTCGGCCTGGCGGTGCGCTCGCTCGGCGCCCGCATCGTGCACGCGGTGCTCCCGCCCGCGGTCACCGGCGCGGTCGTGATGCTGATCGGCTTCAACCTCGCCCCCGTGGCCGCCGGGACCTACTGGCCCCAGGACCAGTGGACGGCGCTGGCGACCATGCTGTTCACCGGCTTCGCCCTGGTCGCCCTGCGCGGTTTCTGGAACCGCATCGCGATCTTCCTCGGCCTGGTCTTCGGCTACGCCCTCTCGTGGGTCCTCGACCGCACCATGGGGCAGATCCACTCCCCGGACGCCTCCGGCAAGGTCGTCGACCACTGGCGCCTGGACCTGTCGGGGGTCGCCCAGGCCGACTGGATCGGCCTGCCCACCCTGCACGCCCCCAGCTTCGAGCTGTCCGCGGTCCTGGTCGCCCTGCCCGTGGTCGTCGCCCTGATCGCGGAGAACGCCGGGCACGTCAAGGCCGTCGGCGAGATGACCGGCGACCCGCTGGACGACGAGCTCGGCACCGCCATCGCCGCCGACGGCGCCGCGACCGTGCTGTCCACCGCGGTCGGCGGCCCGGCCACCACCACCTACGCCGAGAACATCGGCGTCATGGCCGCCACCCGCGTCTACTCCACCGCCGCCTACTGGGCCGCGGCCGGTTTCGCGATCCTGTTCGGCCTGTGCCCGAAGTTCGGCGCCGTCGTCGCCGCGATCCCCGGCGGCGTCCTGGGCGGGATCACCATCATCCTCTACGGCATGATCGGCCTGCTCGGCGCGAAGATCTGGGTCGAGAACAAGGTGGACCTGGGCAACCCGATCAACCTGGTGCCGGTCGCCGCGGGCGTGATCGTCGGCATCGGCAACGTCACCCTGGAGTTCACCGACACCTTCTCGCTCAGCGGCATCGCCCTGGGCACGATCATCGTGCTCACCGGCTACCACGTGCTGCGCCGGCTGGCACCGGAGCACATGAAGGGCGAGGCGCCCCTGTTCGACGCCGTCGTCCCCGGCGGCGACGAGCCGGGCGGCGACGAGCCGGGCGGCGACACCTCCGCCCGGGGCGGCAAGGGCTGACCGTCCGCCGGGCGGGGCGCGGCCCGGCCGCGTACCGCCCGGCGGGCCCGCTTCCGGCCCGCCGCCCGGACTACCGCTTGGGCCGCCGGTGCCGGCCGCGCCCGGACGAGGGGCGCGGCCCCTCGCTCCGGGGGCCGGTGTCCTCCGTGCCCGGTGCTCCGGCGCTGCCGCTCATGCCCCGGGTGTCCTCGGGGCCGTGCAGTCCGGTGGTGTCCCGCTCCGGCAGTCCGGAGAGGTCCTCGCCCTCGTGGCCGGGAAGGTCCTTGGACCGGTCCCGGCCCGCCAGGTGCCCCCTCGGCTCGGGCTCGGCGCCCGCACCCGGCGCGGTGCCCGTGCCGCCGGTGGTGCCCGCGGCTGCGCCGGTGTCGGCGGCGCCGGCGGTGCCCGTGCCGCCCCCGGCCCGGCGGCCGAAGTCCCCGGCCCCGCCGCCCGCCCCCGCCTCCCCGGGACGGCCGGGGCCCGTCGTGGACAGCCCGTAGTACCGGTAGAGCTCCTGCTCCTCCTCGACGGAGAGGTGCCGGCCGACCTCCAGGTCGGGGGCGCCGCTGACCTTCTCCTTGAGGTAGGCCAGACGCAGCTGGTCGCCGGACATCGAGGCGCCGCGCAGCGGGACGAAGATCTCCTTGGAGCGGAACAGCCCCCTCTTCACCGTGACCCATTCGGGTGAGCCGGTGGTGTCGCTGACGAAGACCTGCTCGACCGAGCCGATCTTGTTCCCCTCGACGTCCACGGCCTTGTGGCCGATGACGTCGTCGGGGCGGATCTGGGTGCTCATCGTGCCTCCAGGATCGCTGGGGCGTCCCGCCGGCACCGGGCACACCGGGCGGAGGCGGGCTCTTCCCTTTCCGCCTGCACTATCCGGCGCACCGGCGGGCCCCGCAACCGGTGGCCGCCGGCAGGCCCGCGCAGGGGACCCGCGACGCCGCAGGGGCGCCGGCGGGCCCCCGCGCGGACCCCTGCGCGGACCCCTGCGCGGGGCCGGGCGCGGGGCCGGGCGCGAGGTGCCTCAGCAGGCCCCGAGGTCCTGCCACACACCCCACTCGCCGGTGGTCCCGGGCTCCTCGCCGCTGGTCCACCACTTGGCCCGGTACTCGCGTCCCTTCCAGGAGACGGTCTGCCCGCCGGAGTACGCGGTCGCGGCCGACCACTCGGCGGCCGTGCAGGTGCCGCCCCCGCCGCCGGTCCCGCCGTCACCGCCGGTCCCGCCTCCGCTCCCGCCGTCCCCGGGGTCCACCACGGTGGTGCCGCGGGCCAGGTCGGTGGTCAGCCCGTAGGTGGAACCGCCGAAGGAGACCGTCCAGTTCGACGGCGTCGAGGTCGGCAGGTAGTACACGAGGTCGAACTCCACCGAGGCACCGGGAGCCAGGGCCCGGTGGGAGGGCAGTTTCACGGAGGCCCGGTGGTAGTCGCCCTTCAGGCCGCCGACGTTGCCGACCGAGGAGTGGTCGCTGCGGACCACCGTCAGTCCCCACCCGGACTGGTCCTTGGCGTTGTTCGGGGCCGACGTGGCGTAGTCGAACCGGAACTCCGAGCCGCCGGGGACGGTGGTGCGGGAGTGGTTGGTGATGCGGACCTTGGGGCTGATCGGGTAGTTGGAGTCGCCCAGCGGGAAGGAGTGGAAGTCCACCGACAGGTCCAGCGACTCCTTCGGCACCGCGGTCGTGGCGCGCTGCGCGCCGTAGGGGGAGGCGGCCTTGAAGGCGTCGTACATCGCCGTGGTCAAGGTGGTGCCCGGCCCGTACTGGCCCTTGCCGCCGTTCGCGGAGGCGTCCCAGGCGTAGTCGCCGGCCAGTTCCCAGACCATGGTGCCGCCGATGCCCTTGTCCACCACGTACTTGGCCTTGGCGGCCACCGACTGCTCGTCCTCGGTGGACAGGAACACCTTCTTCTCGGCGTTCCACAGCCACGGGGCGGTCAGCGTGGCGTCGTACTTGCGGGCGTAGGTGCCCTTCAGCGCGGTGTCGGACAGCCCGTGGTCGGCCAGGTAGTCGGGCAGGACGCCCTTCTCCAGGTTCTTGGCGTGCCACATGGGGTTGGAGCCGGCCGGGGACTCCTTGCCGTTGTCGTCCAGGTCGTGCCACAGGTTGTCGATGCCGGTGGCCCCGTCGCCGCACTCGGTCAGCCCCGATCCGGCCGGGCAGGAGGTGGTCTTCGCCGTCCCCCACAGGCCGTCGGTGCCGCCGGTGACGTTCTTCCAGCCGCGGGTGTAGTACGGCAGGCCGATGTTGATCCGTCCGGCGGGCATCGACGCGCGGAAGTAGTGGTACGCCCAGTCGGTGTTGAGGTAGCCGATGCCGCCGTACTGGGAGGTGGTGTACACGCCCCACTTGGCCAGTTCGGCGTCCTTGCCGTCGTCGTACAGCGCGGCGTTGGGCCCGACGAACTCGTTCCACGCGCCGTGCAGGTCGTACGACATGACGTTGACGTAGTCCAGGTACTTGGTGACCTGGTAGGTCTCCATGCCGCGCAGCAGGTAGCCGGAGGACGGCGCGGCCACGGTGAGCAGGTAGTGGCGGCCGTCGGCGGCCCCGGCCCGGTCCAGCTTCTCGCGCAGGGTCTTCATCAGCGCCGCGTAGCCCCGGTTGAGGCCGGCGCGGCGGGCGTTGGCGACCGGCCAGTCCTTGGGGTTGCCGGCGTCCTTCATCGAGGTCGGGTACTCGTAGTCGATGTCCAGGCCGTTGAAGCCGTACTTCTTGACGAAGGCGACCGCGGAGTCGGCGAAGGTGTCGATGCCCGCCTGGTTGACCGAGCCGTCGGCGTTGGTGGCCATCGTGTAGAAGCCGCTGCTGTCGGCCCAACCGCCCACCGAGATGAGGGTCTTGACGTTCGGGTGCTGCTTCTTGAACTTGTTGAGCAGGTTGAAGTGCCCCTTGTAGGAGTACTCCGGGTCCATCTCGGCGCCGGGCGTTCCCGGCCAGGTCATGCCGGTGGCGGCGTTGTCCGCGCCGTCCGCGCCGACCGTGATCCGGTGGGAGGAGTCCACGCCGGCGAAGGCGTAGTTGACGTGGGTGACCTTGTCCCAGGGGACGTCCGGGGCCAGGTAGGCAGGCTTGCCGTCCTTGCCGGTGCGCCAGCCGGTGAAGTAGCCGATGATGCGCCGCTGGTGGTCGGCGCCCATCTTCTCGCGGCCGTCGGCGTCGTAGACCGAGCAGTAGGGGACGTTCGTCCCGGGGGTGGTGTACAGGCCGTCGGGGCGGCAGGCGCTGTGGTCGACGGCCTGGGAGGGGGAGGCGCCGGCCAGTCCGGCGGCCAGGAGGGAGAGCGCGGCCGCCGCCGCGGCCAGGGGGGCTCTCGCCCGGTTCAGGAGTCTCACGGTGGTCCTCCACGCGGGGGTCGGGACACGGAGCGGGGAACGGGTCCTGCGGTGCTCCGGACCGGGTGCGCACCCGGCCGGACGGGCCTCGGAGGTTGGCGAGAGGTTAAGTGGACTAGACCAATGAGGCCAATAGGTCTGTACCAATTCCCCTCGTGTCGCCGTCCCGCGGGTGTGAGTGACCGCACAGCGGAATGCCTGTACGGGGCCGCCCGGGTACGTGGCACACTGACCCCAGAACCAGTGACGTTCGCGCACTCCGGGGTCGGTGAAATTCCGAACCGGCGGTTACAGTCCGCGACCCGGCCGCATCCAGCGGCCGGTTGACCAGGTGAAATTCCTGGACCGACGGTTAAAGTCCGGATGGGAGGCAGTGCGCGGCGGGCGTACACGGGTCGACGCCGCCGCAGGCGGTCCGCGCGATCGCGCTCAGGACCGGCCGGCCGCTCCGTCCCCCGGCGTGCGGCATCCCCGCTCTGTCCTCGAACCACGCCCCGGAGTCCGCGCCCAGCAGCGCAGGAGGACCCGGTGGCCACCGCAGCACAAGCCGACGCCGTGCAGCACGCCGTCGTGCACACCGTGCCCGGCCCGGCCGGCACCGCGACGGTGCGGCCCGGCCCCCTCCCGCGCGTCACCGCCCGCCCGCGGACGCGCCCGGCGCCCGCCGCCGAGAACACCCCGGAGGGGAACTGACGTGTTCACCGGAATCGTCGAAGAACTGGGCGAGGTCGTCGCCGTCGAGGAACTGGCCGACTCCTCCCGGTTCAGGCTTCGCGGACCCCTCGTCACCCAGGACGCCCGGCACGGGGACTCCATCGCCGTCAACGGCGTGTGCCTGACGGTCGTCGAGACCGCGGGCGGGGAGTTCACCGCCGACGTCATGGCCGAGACGCTCGAGCGCTCCAGCCTCGGCGCGCTCCGCCCCGGCTCCCGCGTCAACCTCGAGCGCGCCATGGCGCTCGGCGGCCGGCTGGGCGGCCACATCGTCCAGGGCCACGTCGACGGCACCGGCACGGTCCTCGAACGCGTCCCCGGCGAGCAGTGGGAGGTCGTGCGGGTCTCCCTGCCCGCCGGGCTGGCCCGCTACGTGGTGGAGAAGGGCTCGATCACCGTCGACGGGGTCAGCCTCACCGTCGTCGAGGCCGGGGCCGACTCCTTCACCGTCAGCCTCATCCCGACCACCCTCGCCCTGACCACGCTGGGCCTCAAGCAGCCCGGCGACCCGGTCAACCTCGAGGCGGACGTCCTCGCCAAGCACGTCGAGCGGCTGCTCGCCCACGGGGCGGAGACCTCCCGGTGACCCTCCTCGACCTCTTCGACCGGCTCAACGGCGAGGCCTTCGCCGTCCTGGGGCAGCACGTCATCTGGTCCGACATGCTCGGCAACGCCCTGGGCCTGGCCGCCCTGGCCCTGGGCTGGCGCCGCTCGGTGTGGAGCTGGCCCGTCCAGCTGCTCTCCGGCCTCGTCCTGATCGCCGCCTACGTCGCGGCCGAACTGGGCGGCGGCGTGGGCAAGCAGCTGATCGTCATCGCCGTCGCCGTGTGGGGCTGGAACCAGTGGCGGCGCGGCGGCACCGGCAGCGGCACCGGGCGGATCGAGGTCCGCTTCGCCACCGGGCGGGAGCGGGTGCTGCTGCTGGGCGGCACCGCGGCCGGCACCCTCGCCGTCGGCACCCTGTTCACCGTGTTCCCCGTCCTGTCGTGGAACCCCTGGCCGGACGCCTACATCTTCGTCGGCACCCTGGCCGCGATGATCGCCCAGGCCCGCGGCTGGGTGGAGTTCTGGTTCGCCTGGCTCGCCGTCGACCTGGTCGGCGTCCCGCTCGCCCTCAGCAGCGGCCTGGCCTTCTCCGGCCTGGTCTACGGCATCTACTTCGTCCTGGTGCTCCTCGGCCTGCGCACCTGGTGGCTGACCACCCGCGCCCCCGCAGCGCCCACCCGGACGGTTCCGGAAGGAGCAGCAGCATGATCACCCCTCCCCGCACGCCCGTCGGCGACGACCCGGTGCTGGACCCCGTCGAGCGGGCGATCGCCGACATCGCCGCGGGCCGCCCCGTCGTGGTCGTCGACGACGCCGACCGCGAGAACGAGGGCGACCTGGTCATGGCGGCGGAGAAGGCCACCCCCGAGGTGATCGCCTTCATGATGACCGAGTGCCGCGGGCTGATCTGCGCCCCCATGGAGGGCGCCGACCTGGACCGGCTGGGCCTGCCGCAGATGGTCGACGACAACACCGAGAGCCACGGCACGGCCTTCACCGTCTCCGTCGACGCCCGCGAGGGCGCCACCACCGGCATCTCCGCCGCCGACCGGGCCCTGACCCTGCGCCTGCTCGCCGACCCGGCCACCGCCCCCGGCGACCTGGTCCGCCCGGGCCACGTCTTCCCGCTGCGCGCCCGGGAGGGCGGCGTGCTGACCCGCAACGGCCACACCGAGGCCGGCGTCGACCTCGCCCGGCTGGCCGGGCTGCGCCCGGCGGCGGTGATCTGCGAGATCGCCAACGAGGACGGCACCATGGCCCGGCTGCCCGAGCTGGTGCCCTTCGCCCGCAAGCACGGCCTGGCGATCATCTCCATCGAGGACCTGATCGCCCACCGCCGCCGCTCCGAGCCCACCGTGCGCCGCGAGGCCGCCACCCGGCTGCCCACCGCCCACGGGGACTTCCAGGCATTCGGCTACCGCAGCACCGTCGACGGCGTCGAGCACATCGCCCTGGTGGCGGGCGGGCTGGGCCCCGACGGACGGCTCGCCGACGGCGAGGACGTCCTGGTGCGCATGCACTCCGAGTGCCTGACCGGCGACGTCTTCGGCTCGCTGCGCTGCGACTGCGGACCGCAGCTCCAGGCATCACTCGAACGAGTGGCCTCCGAGGGGCGCGGCGTCGTGCTGTACCTGCGCGGCCACGAGGGCCGCGGCATCGGCCTGCTGCACAAACTGCGCGCCTACGAGCTGCAGGAGCTCGGCCACGACACGCTCGACGCCAACCTCGAACTGGGCCTGCCCGCCGACGCCCGCGACTACGCGGCCGGCGCGCAGATCCTCGCCGACCTCGGGGTCGCCTCGCTGAGGCTGATGACCAACAACCCCGACAAGAGCGCGGCGCTGGCCCGCCACGGGATCGAGGTCCTGGGCCGGGTGCCGATGCCGGTCGCCGCCGGCGAGCACAACCTGCGCTACCTGCGCACCAAGCGGGACCGGATGGGCCACGACCTGCCCTGGCTGGAGGCCGCCGCGGCGGCCCACACCGCGCAGTGACCCCGCCGGTACGGCAGGCCCCCGCCGCCGGCGGGCCGGCGGCGCACCACCAGCACCAGCACCAGCACAGCAACCGAGGAGTGACGTGAGCGGCAAGGGCGCACCCGAGCTGACCGTGAAGAACTGCGGCGACCTGCGGATCGCGGTGATCGCCGCGCAGTGGCACGAGCAGGTCATGGACGGCCTGGTCGACGGCGCCCTGCGCGCCCTGTCCGACCTGGGCATCGACGAACCCACCCTGCTGCGGGTGCCCGGCAGCTTCGAACTGCCGGTCGTGGCCAAGGCGCTGGCCGGGCGCGGCTACGACGCCGTCGTGGCCCTGGGCGTGGTGATCCGCGGCGGGACGCCGCACTTCGACTACGTCTGCCAGGGGGTGACCAACGGCCTCGTCCAGGTGTCGGTGGAGACCGGCGTGCCCGTCGGGTTCGGCGTCCTGACCTGCGACACCGAGGAGCAGGCCCTGGACCGGGCGGGCCTGCCCGGCTCCTCCGAGGACAAGGGCCACGAGGCGGTCACCGCCGCCGTGGCCACCGCCGCGGTCCTGCGCAACGTCGCCGAGCCGTGGCGCTGACGGCCGCCGCGCCGGTCCGCACCGCGCCGCGCCGGTCCGGGGTGTCCACGCCCCGGACCGGCGGCGGGTCGCGCCCGCGGAATCGGTAGGGTGAGGAGCACCATGGCTGACAAGACATTCGAGGAGCTCTTCGCCGAGCTCCAGCACAAGGCCGCCACCGGCGACCCCGCCACCTCCCGTACCGCGGAGCTCGTCGGCAAGGGCGTGCACGCCATCGGCAAGAAGGTGGTCGAGGAGGCCGCCGAGGTGTGGATGGCCGCCGAGTACGAGGGTGCCGACCGCACCGCGGAGGAGATCTCCCAGCTCCTCTACCACCTGCAGGTGATGATGGTCGCCCGGGGGATCTCCCTGGACGACGTATACGCTCATCTGTGACGAACCGCCCCGCCCCTCCACCGACACCGCACCACCACTCCCACGCGAAGGAAGCCCTCCCCATGCTGCGCATCGCCGTCCCCAACAAGGGTTCACTGTCCGAGCCTGCGTCGGCGATGCTCCATGAGGCGGGCTACCGGCAGCGCAAGGACTCCAAGGAACTGGTCCTCGTCGACTCCGACAACCAGGTCGAGTTCTTCTTCCTGCGCCCGCGCGACATCGCCGTCTACGTCGGCTCCGGCCGCCTGGACATCGGCATCACCGGGCGCGACCTGCTGCTGGACTCCGGCTCCGAGGCCGAGGAGATCCTGCAGCTCGGCTTCGCCGGCTCCACGTTCCGCTACGCCACCCGCCCGGGCACGGCCACGGACGTCAAGGAGTTCGGCGGGATGACCATCGCCACCTCCTACCCCGGCGTGGTCGCGGCGCACCTGGCGGACCACGGGGTCGAGGCCTCCGTGGTCCGGCTGGACGGCGCGGTCGAGACCGCCATCCAGCTCGGCGTCGCCGACGTCATCGCCGATGTCGTCGAGACCGGGACCACGCTGCGCAACGCGGGCCTGGAGATCATCGGCGAGCCCATCCTGCTCTCCGAGGCCGTCGTGATCCGCCGCACCGGCGCCGACCCCGAGGACCCCAAGGTCCAGCAGTTCCTGCGCCGCCTGCAGGGCGTCCTGGTCGCCCGTCGCTACGTGATGATGGACTACGACATCCGGGTGGAGAACGTGGAGGCCGCCATCGCCCTCACCCCCGGCCTGGAGTCGCCCACCGTCTCCCCGCTGCACCACGAGGGCTGGGTCGCCGTGCGCGCCATGGTCCCCAGCAAGGGCGCGCAGCAGATCATGGACGAGCTCTACGACCTCGGCGCCCGGGCCATCCTGACCACCGGCATCCACGCCTGCCGGCTCTGACCCGCACGGCGCCCAGGCGCCCCGGAACCCCCGTCCGGCGCGGGCGACCCCGCGCACCCGAGCCGTCCGAGAGTCCGATCGTGTCCTCCTCCCGGCCCCCGCCGAACTGCCCGAACTCCCCCTGGTCCTGCGGCCGAGGCGCACCCGCGCGGTGCTGCTCGGCACCGGGGTCGCGGGGCTCGTGGTCCTCACCGTGATCGCGGTCGCGCTGCCGGTCGGCGGAATGGTGGACCGCGTCTCGATCGTCGCCACGGGCCTGCTGATCCTCGGCGTCCTCGCCCTGCTCAGCAGACCCAGCGTGACGGCCGACCAGGACGGGGTCACCGTGGTCAACCTGACGACCCGGCGGCGCCTGGAGTGGGCCGAGATCGTCCGGGTCAACCTGCGCAGCGGCGACCCCTGGGCCCACCTCGACCTCGCCGACGGCACCTCCCTGCCAGCCATGGGCATCCAGCCCGGCGGCGGGCGGCAGCAGGCGGTGGAGGCGGCCCGCGCGCTGCGCGCCCTCGTCGAGGCGCACGGCGCCTGACGCGGTCCGGGGCGCTGCTCCGTTCGCGGGGGGAATCTGTCGTGCACCGGGCCGGGTTGTCTACTCTGTGAAAACGGCGCAGTACCACGCGCCCGCCCCGCAGCGACACAGCACCACCGTCCGGCCCCGCCGGGCACCCGCGGGGCCCGGAGCAACCCGAGGAGTGACACTCTCCGTCGATGGACGCATCGTCCGGTAGTACCTGCGCCACCCCGCCCGCTCATACCGGCGGGGTGGTGGCGGAATGAGCACCCCCCTGCTGCTGCTCGCAGCGGCATTCGTCCTGATCCTCGCCAACGGCTTCTTCGTGGCCGCCGAGTTCGGCCTGGTCACCGTCGACCGTCCGGCCGCCGAGCGCGCCGCGGCCCGCGGGGACCGCCGCGCCGCGACCGTCGTGGAGGTGCTGCGCAGGCTGTCGTTCCAGCTCTCCGGGACGCAGCTGGGCATCACCATCACCTCCCTGGTCGTCGGCATGCTCGCCGAGCCGGCCCTCGCCGGCGTGCTCGGCGGGCCGCTGGCGGCCACCGGCCTGCCGGCCGGGGCCGTGCCCGGCGTCGCGGTCGGCGTCGGCATGCTGGCCGCCTCCGCGGTGCAGATGGTCGTCGGCGAACTCGTCCCCAAGTACTGGGCGGTGGCCCGGCCCCTGCAGGTGGCCCGGCTCGTCGCCGGACCGCAGCGCGCCTTCTCCGCCGCGTTCGGGCCGGTCATCGCCGCCCTGAACACCACGGCCAACCGCCTGGTGCGCCTGCTGGGGGCCGAACCCACCGACGAGATGGCGTCGGCCCGCACCCCCGACGAACTGGTCTCCCTGGCCCGGCACTCCGCCCGGGCCGGCGCCCTGGAGCAGGACACCGCCGACCTGTTCGTGCGGACCCTGTCGCTGGGGCACCTGACCGCCCAGCACGTGATGACCCCCCGGGTGCGGGTCAGCGCCCTGCAGGACGGCGCCACCGCGCAGGACGTCCTCAACCTCTCCCTCGCCACCGGCCTGTCCCGCTTCCCCGTGTACCGGGAGCGGCTCGACGAGGTCGTCGGCATGGTGCACCTGAAGGACGCCCTCGCCGTCGACCCGCACCTGCGCCCGCGCACCCCCGTGGGGAGCGTCGCGGTGCCGCCGCTGCTGGTCCCGGAGACCCTGCCGGTCCAGCCCCTGCTGGGGCTGCTGCGCAGGGAGCAGCCCATCGCGGTCGTCGTCGACGAGTACGGCGGCACGGCCGGCGTGGTCACCCTGGAGGACATCGTCGAGGAGCTGGTCGGCGAGGTCCGCGACGAGCACGACGTCCACGACCCGCCCGAGCTCGCCCCGGTCCCCGCGGACGGGGACGGCCCGCCGGCCTGGGACGCCGACGGCGGCTGCCGGGTCGACCTGCTGCACGCCGCCGGCCTGCGGGTGCCCGACGGCCCCTACGGGACCGTGGCAGGCCTGGTGGCGGACCTGCTGGGCCGCATCCCCGAGCCCGGGGACACCGCCGAGCTGCCCGGTTGGCGGCTGCGGGTCGAGGAGGTCGCCCACCACCGGGCCGAGCGGGTGCGGCTGGTGCGCACCGCCGACGAGCCCGCCCCGGAGCGGGAGGCGGCCGCGTGAGCGCCCTGCAACTGCTCCTGGCCGTCGTGCTCGTCCTGGGCAACGGCTTCTTCGTCGGCGCGGAGTTCGCCCTGGTCTCGGTGCGCCGCAGCCAGATCGAGCCGCTGGCCGCCGTGCACCGCAGGGCCCGCTCGGTGCTGTACGGGCTGGAGAACCTGCCGCAGATGATGGCGGCGGCCCAGTTCGGCATCACGGTGTGCTCCCTGACGCTGGGCGCGGTCGCCGAGCCGACCGTCGCCCGCCTGCTGGAGCCGCTGCTGCACGGACTGCACGTCCCGGAGCAGCTGATCCACCCGATCGGCTACGCCGTGGCCCTGGCCGCGGTGGTCTTCCTCCACCTGGTCGTCGGCGAGATGGTGCCCAAGAACCTCGCCATGGCCGCCCCGGAGAGCACCGCCCTGCGCTTCGGCCCCGGACTGGTCGCCTTCGCACGGCTGCTCAGGCCCGTCATCGCGGTCCTGGACGGGTGCGCCAAGGCGGTGCTCGCGCTCTTCCGCGTCGAGCCGCGCGACGAGCTGGAGTCGGTGTTCACCAGCGAGGAGCTGACCCGCCTGGTCGAGGACGCGGGCGCGGCCGGGCTGCTGGGGGAGGAGGAGCGCCGCCGGCTGGAGGACGCGCTGGTCCTGGGCAGCAGGCCGGTCACCGACGTCCTGCTGGCCCCGGACGACCTGGTCACCGTCGGCACCGCGGTCACCGCCCGGGAGCTGGAGGAGCTGACGGTGCGCACGGGCTACTCCCGCTTCCCCGTGGCCGACGGCGGCTCCTTCCTGGGGTACCTGCACGTCAAGGACGTCCTCGACCTGGACGACCCCGGCGCCCCGGTGCCGGGGCGGCTGCGGCGGCCGATGACCACCCTGCGGGACGGCACGCCCCTGGACGACGCGCTGACCGCGATGCGCCGGGCCGCCACGCACATGGCCCGGGTCACCGACGGCCAGGGGCGGCTGCTGGGGCTGGTGACGCTGGAGGACGTGCTGGAGATGCTGGTGGGCGAGGTCCACGACCCGGCGCACCGCCTCTCCTCCGGTCCCGGCACGGGGCCCGCCGCCGTGCTCGCGGCCGCCCCGGCGGGCCGGGGCGGCGTCCGGCCGGCCCCTTCCGAGGGGCGGTAGGGGACACCCCGCGGACACTTCGCGGACAGTGCCGGCGCCGGTGGTGCCCCCACCGTGAACTACCCACAAGTAGTTGAGGGTTGCATGATGGGGGCACCGCCGGTGGCGGATCGGTATATTCGACCGCTGACCGGCCCCCACCTCGTCGACCGGAGTCCTTCGTGCCCCAGACAGTCACCGTCAGCGCTGCCGAGATCTCCCGGCTCGCAGGTGTCGGGCGGGCAGCGGTCAGCAACTGGCGCCGCCGCCACCCCGACTTCCCGGCCCCCGCGGGCGGCACCGACGCCAGCCCGCTCTTCGCCCTGGGCGAGGTCGAGGAATGGCTGCGGGCCCAGGGCAAGCTCGCCGGCACCTGCCAGCGGGACTGGCTGTGGCCCTACTTCGACGTCCTCGGCGACCGCGACCGCAGCGGCCGCGCCATCGCCGCGGCCGGCGCCGCCTGCCTGGCGAAGCAGGGGGGCGGGCCCCTCATCCTGCCGGACGCGCCCGCCGACCCGGCCGACCGGGGACTGGTCGCCCGCGCCGTCGCGGTCGCCGAGGCCGACGACGAGGGCCCGCGGGGGACGTTCGAGTTCCTGCGCGGGCGCTGGCTCGACACCCACGTCCGCCAGATCAGCTCCACCCCGCCCGAGCTGGCCGAACTCATGATCGACCTGGCGCTCGCCGGCACGCACGACGGCGACCGTGCCGGGGGGCCGGCGGGGGAGGGGCCGGCGGACGCCCCGTTCACCGTCCTGGACCCGGCCTGCGGCACCGGCACGCTCCTCGCCGCCGCCCTGCGCGCCCTCCCCGCCGGGGGCCGCGGGCCCCTGCTGCTCGGGCAGGAGGCCGACCCCACCCTGGCGGTGCTCGCCGCGGTCCGCCTCGCCTTCGCCTCCCGCACCCGGGACGGCGGCACGCCCCCGCCCGACATCCGCACCGGCGACACCCTGCGCCACGACGCCCACCCGGACACCCCGGCCGACGCGGTGGTGTGCAACCCGCCGTTCAACGAGCGCAACTGGGGCCACGACGAACTCGCCTGGGACGACCCCCGCTGGACCTACGGCACCCCGCCGCGCACCGAACCCGAACTCGCCTGGGTGCTGCACTGCCTGGCCCGGCTGCGCCCCGGGGCCCCGGCGGTCCTGCTGATGCCGCCCGCGGTCGCCTCCCGCCGCGCGGGCCGCCGCATCCGCGCCGCCCTGCTGCAGCGCGGCGCGCTGCGCGCCGTCGTGGCCCTGCCGCCGGGGGCCGCGCCGCCCCACGGCGTCGCGCTCCACCTGTGGGTGCTCACCCGCCCCCAGGAGGACGAAACGCCGCCGGACTCCGTGCTCCTGGTCGACACCGCCGCCCCGCCGGAGCCCGACGGCAGCAGGCCCGACTGGGACTGGGCCGGGGTCCGCCGCGCCACCACCGACGCCTGGGCCGCCTTCCGCCGCGGGGGCGCGGAGACGGCGGACCGCCCCGGCCTGTGCCGGGCAGTGCGCGTCGTCGACCTCCTCGACGACGAGGTCGACCTCACCCCCGCCCGCCACGTCCCCCAGGACACCGCGGGCACCCTCGTCCACGGGCTCGACGAGCGCTGGGACGAACTCGACGGCGGACTGCGCGAACTGGCCGGACTGACCGCCGCCCTGCGCGGCCTGAGGACCCCGGGCGCGGCCGCCTCCGGATCCCCGCGCCCGCAGACCACCGTCGGCGACCTGCTGCGCGCCGGGCACCTGACCCTGCGCACCGGCTCGGCCGCCCACCAGCCGCTGGTGCGCGACGGGGAGCCGCCGAGCGGCGCGGTGCGGGCGCTCGCCCTGACCGACATGGCCCCCGACGCGCAGCCCTCGGGGTGGGTCCCCGCGGGGGAGGTCTCCCCGGACTGGGCGGTCACCCGCCCCGGCGACGTCGTGGTGGCCACCGCCGCGCACAGCGCCGCGGTCCTCGTCGCGGGGGAGGAGCCCATGGTGCTCGGACCGCGACTGGACCTGCTGCGCCCGGACCCGGAGGTCATCGACCCCTGGTTCCTGGCCGGCTGCCTGCGCAGCGCCGCCAACGCCCGGCAGGCGGGCACGCACGCCTCCACCACCTCGCGGATCGACGTCCGGCGCATGCAGGTCCCCCGGCTCCCGCAGGCCGAACAGGCCCGCCACGGCGAGGTGTTCCGCCGGCTGGAGGCGCTGGAGGCCGTACTGCTGCGCACCGGGGCGACGGGCCGGGGGCTGGTCCGCTCCCTGACCGACGCCCTCGCCTCCGGCACGGTGGAACCGTCCTGACGGACGCGGGTGCGGGGCCCGCCGGCCCTGCACCGCCGTCCGGTTCCGCACCGCCGCCCGGTTCCGCACCGCCGTCCGGTTCCGCACCGCCGCCGGGCCCCGGCTGCCGCCGCGGAACCGGCGGGGCCTCACACCGCGGGCGGCTCCGGGCCGTCGGTGTCGGTGTCGGTGCCCGTACCGGCCCCGCTGTCCCGCAGGCCGCGGCCCGGCCCGCGGCCGGAGAGCACCTCGCCGTAGGCCTGCATCAGGTCCGGCAGGCGCAGCGTGGCCAGGTCCTCGCGGCCGGGCGTTCCGGAGAACCCGCTCAGCCGCAGGTCCCGGTAGGCGCAGGACTTCTCGTACAGAGTGCGCACGAAGCGCCCGTTGCCCAGCTCGTCCACCCAGCCCTGGTCCACCACGTGGCCGGCGATGCTGCGCAGTTCCTCCAGGGCCTCCTCGTCCCAGCGGTCGCCGTTCTCCGCCGCCAGTACCCTCCCGATGCGGGTCAGCTCCTCGGGCCGGTAGCTGGGGAAGTCCACCCGGGTGGTGAAGCGGGAGCCGAGCCCCGGGTTGGCGGCCAGCAGCCGGTCCATGCCCTCGGGGTAGCCGGCCAGGATCACCACCAGCCGGTCCCGGTTGTCCTCGGCGCGCTTGAGCAGCACCTGCAGGGCCTCGTCGCCGTAGGCGTCGCCCTTGCTGTAGCCGGCGTTGGCCAGGCTGTACGCCTCGTCGACGAACAGCACCCCGCCGAGGGAGGAGTCGATCAGCTCGTTGGCCTTCACCGCGGTCTGGCCCAGGAACTCGCCCACCAGGTCGGACCGTTGCGCCTCCACCAGGTGGTCGCTGCCCAGCAGGCCCAGCGCGTGGAAGACCCGGCCGAGGATGCGCGCCACCGTCGTCTTGCCCGTGCCGGAGGGCCCGGAGAAGACGAAGTGCCGCTTGGGCGGCTGCACCGGCATGCCCTGCACGGCCCGCAGCCGGGCCATCCTCAGCTGCGCGGACAGTGCCCGCACCTGCCGCTTGACCGGTTCCAGGCCCACCATCCGTTCCAGCTCGGCCAGGGCCTGCGCCAGCAGGGCCGGGTCCGGAGGGGCGGCGGGCAGCGTCGTCGAGGTCCCCGGGTACTTCCCCTGCGTCCCGTCCGGCCGGGGACCGGGCCCGGCGGTGCGGCCGGGAGGCAGCCCGGAACCGGGTGCGGGGCCCGGGTCCAGGAGGTCGTCGTCCGCGCCGCCGAACCCGGCGCCCGGTCCCGCGGACGCGGCCGGCGGGTACGGTCCGGGCCCCGGCGCGCCCGCCCGGCCGTCGGCGTCGAAGCCGGCGTCGGTGCCGGCGTCACCGGCGATGTCGAGGAGGGTCCGGTCCGGGGCGGCCTGCTCGTCCAGGCCGTCCCCGGCGGTGATCGCCGCGAGCCGGGCCGCGGTGTCCATGAAGGCCGGGTCCACCCGGTGCACCGCCCGGTACAGGGGGAGGGCCGCCGCGCTGCGCCCCGTCCCCTCGTGGGCGCGGGCCAGCCAGTAGCGCAGCTCCTTGCGCTGGGGCTGCTCGGAGCGGCACCGCATCAGGGCGCGGGCCAGTATCGGCTCGGCCTGCCCGCACAGCTCCATGCGCACGCGCGCCATCCCGCCGAACAGTCCCGCCTCGATGCCCAGCACCGGGTCCTCCAGCAGGGGCTCGGACTGCCGGACCAGCTGGTCCCAGTCCTTGACCAGGTAGGCCCGGCAGGCGTGCAGGAAGCGCACCTGCGGGTCGGACTCCGGCGGAGGGCACTCGGCCAGCGCCCGGTCGAGCTCGGCGATGTGGCGGCCGTCCAGCCAGTGGGAGGCGTGCGCCAGCAGCAGGTCCCGCTGCGTCTCCAGCACGGGCTGCACCCACCAGCCCAGCCAGTACCAGGAGTTGAGCGGGCGCCCGTGGCGTCGCCGCTGCTCGCCGAAGCGGTGGCGGTGGCGGAACATCTGCGGCAGCGCGGTGGCGGTGTCCACCCGCAGGGCGTGCAGCCCCAGCCAGGCGTCCGCCATGCCGGGATCGAGCCGCACTGCGGTCCGGAACTCCTCCTCGGCCTGGGTGTAGGCCCCCACCACGCAGGCGTCCACGCCGCGCAGCCACGCGAGGTCGGCGGAGGAACCGGCCCGCTCCGGGTCGAGGTCCATCAGGTCTCCCACCAGCCCAGTCCCCGCGTCCCCCGCACACCGTGATCCCGTGATCGCATGCCAAGTGCCCCTCGCCGGGGGCCCGTTGGAATGGTACCGGCGCGAGGGCGGGCGGGCAGGGGAGCGACGGCGGGCCGAGGGGGCGGGCGCGGGCGTCCGGGGGGAGCGCGCGCGGCGCACCGTGCCCCGAAGGTCACCCTCGGTGAGGAGCGGGAGGTCTTCCTCCCGTCCGCGGAGTGACCCGGGACAGGACGAAGCCCCCGGTCACGGGGGAACAACCGGGGGCTTCGTGTCTGTGTGCGGCCCTTCGTGACCGCGCATTCAGAACGTAATTGCTCCACCGGCCCCGGGTCAAGCCGATCGGCCCCGGCGCGGGGTGTGTTTTTCCAGCGGCCGCGCACCGGCGGGGGGCAGTCACGGACGGTCGCGGAACCGGAGTGCGGACCTCCCCTTCCCGGGGCCGGGGAGGAATCCGTAGCCGCCGTCCCGCTGGAGGACGAGGAGGTCCGCCCGGGGCCGCGAGGGGTCGGCGGCGAAGTGCGCCGCCTCCGCCCGCGCCCACTCCCGCCAGAACCGCTCCCAGTAGCCGTCCGGGTCCTCGCTCCCGGGCGGGCGGTCCCGGAGCAGGCCGCGGGCGTGGGAGGTGCGGACGTCCGTCTCCATCCACAGGGCGGCCGCGAGGAAGGGGCGCACCTCGCGCCGGGCCGCCCCGACCCCCTCCAGCAGGACCACCGGCGCGGCGGGCACCTCCCGCTCGTCTGCGAAGCGCCGCCGCGTCCAGTCGTAGACCTCGTACCGGCCGCTCTCCCCGCGGGCCAGCGGCTCCAGCACCCGGGCCCGCAGGCGCCCGGCCCAGCCGAAGGGCTCGCGGTGGGTCGCCAGGTCGTCCAGGCGGACCACCGGGGTCCCGGGGCCGAGCGCGTCGGCCAGCCGGGCCGCGAACGTGCTCTTGCCGGACCCGGCGTGCCCGTCGACGGCGACCAGCCGCACCGGGCCGCACGAGGGGGCCAGCGCGCACAGCCACCGGGCGAGCTCCGGAAGACGGGCGGGGGAGGCGTCCGGCGCCCCGCGGTCCGGCGCCCCGCGGTCCGGTGCGGCTCGGTGCTTCGGATCCGGGAGCCCGTCCCGGCCCGGCAGGTGGTCGGCCATCCCGGCCAGCCTAAGCCGCCCGGGCCGGCAGCCACGTCTTCCCGCAGCCACGTCTTCCCGCGGGGCGGCCCGGGCGGGCGTACGGTGGGCGCGTGAGCGATCTCTTCCCTGCCGAACGACTCGAACGGACCCGCGGGGCGACCGCCGAAGCCGGACTGGACGCGCTGCTCGTCTCCCCCGGAGCCGACCTGCGCTACCTCACCGGCTACCAGGCCATGGCGCTGGAGCGGCTGACCTGCCTGGTGGTGCCCTCCTCGGGGGACCCCTTCCTCGTGGTGCCGCTGCTGGAGAAGCCCTCCGCCGAGGCCTCGCCGGTCGCCGGGCTGGGGGTGGAGATCGTCGGCTGGAAGGAGACGGACGACCCCTACGAGCTGATCGCGGACCGGCTGGGCGGGTCCCGGGTCGGCCGGATCGCCGTCGACAACCGCATGTGGGCGGAGAAGGTCCTCGCGCTGCGCGCGGCCCTGCCCCGGGCCGAGCAGTCCCTGGCCGGGACGGTCCTGCGCGACCTGAGGATGCGCAAGACCCCGGCGGAGGTCGACGCCCTGCGGCAGGCCGCCGCCGCCATCGACCGGGTGCACCGGCGCATCGGGGAGTGGCTGCGCCCCGGCCGCAGCGAGCTCGACGTCGCCAAGGACATCGCGGACGCCATCCTGCAGGCCGGCCACCTCAGCGCCGACTTCGTGATCATCGGCTCCGGGCCGAACGCGGCCAGCCCGCACCACGAGGTCTCCGACCGGATCGTGCGCGAGGGCGACGCGGTCGTCGTCGACATCGGCGGCACCACCGAGGACGGCTACTGCTCCGACTCCACCCGCACCTACACCATCGGCGAACCCGGCCCGGAGTTCCGCGAGATGTACGAGGTGCTGCGCACCGCCCAGGCGGCCCAGACCGACGCCGTCCGCCCCGGCATCACCGCCGAGCAGCTGGACGCGGTCGGCCGCGACATCATCACCGCGGCCGGCTACGGCGAGCACTTCATCCACCGCACCGGGCACGGCATCGGGCTGCAGACCCACGAGGAGCCCTACATCGTGGCCGGCAGCGACCTGGTCATCGAACCCGGCATGACCTTCTCCGTCGAGCCGGGCATCTACCTGCCCGGCCGGTTCGGCGCGCGCATCGAGGACATCGTGGCGTGCACCGAGGACGGCGGGGAGCGGCTCAACCTCACCTCCCGCGACCTCGTCGTCCTCCCCGCCTAGCACGGCCGGTGCTCGCCGAGCCCGCGGCCGGTCGGCGCCGTAGGCTCGGTGGCATGCGCTGCCGAGTGCGATCGCGAGGTCCCGTGGGGCCACACTCCCGGGGGCGGGGAGGGCCGCCGGGCCGGTCCGCCGCGCCCGGACGGCCGCTCCGGCGGAGGTGAGCCCGTGGGACCGGACGCCTCCCCGGGCCGCGCGGCGAAGGACCCCGGCCCGGGTCCCGCCCCGGCCGCCGGTTCCGACCTGTTCCCGCCGCACGCGGTCATCCGCCTGCTGACCTGCGCCGAACCGCAGAGCCTGCTGCACACCGCGATGCGGATCGGCGTCGCCGGCGTCGACGCCGTCTCCGGCGTCATCTGCCTCGTCCAGGACGACGGCTGGCTGCGTCCGACCGCCGCCGTCAACTACAGCGACAAGATCCTGGACCGGTTCCGGCTGATCCCGCCGGACTCCCCGCTGCCGGCCGCCCGCGCGGTCCGCGAGCGGCGGGCCGTCTACCAGGCGGCGGAGGAGCTGTCCGAGGCCTTCCCCGACATCCGGGCCCTGCGGGCGCCGGAGATCAATTTCGCCGCGATCCCCCTCCTGGTCGACGACCGCTGCCTGGGCTCGATCGTCCTGCGGATCGACCGCCCCTGGCCGCCCGGGAGCGAGTGGAGCCTGGCCCTGAGCGCCGTCGCGGCGGTGTGCGCGCACCGGCTCGAGCACCTGCTCTCCGTCGGCGTGGACTCGGTGCCCGGCGGCGGACTCGACATGGCGGTCGAACTCCTGGAGAACCGGGCCCGGACCGCCCGGCTGGAACTGGCCATGTCGGGCGCGGAGACCGGGGCGTTCGACTGGGACTTCGCCTCCGGCAGGCTCGTGTGGGACGAGCGCCTGTGCCGCCTGTTCGGCATGCGGCCCGAGGACTTCGACGAGAAGGACGCCACCTACTACAACGCGATCCACCCCGACGACCGGGCCGTCGTCAACAGGGCCGTGCGCGAGAGCAGGCGCACCGGCGGCGACTACCGCGCCACCTACCGCATCGTCCGCCCCGACGGCCGGGTCCGGAGACTGGACGCCCGCGGCCGGGTCTTCCGGGACATGACGGGCCGGCCCGCCAGGATGGTCGGCATCGCCCAGGACGTCACCGAGGAGTGGGAGCGCAAGGAGCGCGAGGACCACCGCAAGAACCTCGTGCTGGAGGTGACCGGCGCCCTGTCGGACGCCATCTCGGTGAGCGACGTGGTCACGGCCATGACCCGCACCATGCTCCCGGCCCTGGGCGCCGACGCGGTGGTCCTGTACGTCGAGGAGGACGGGCACCTGTGGCCGGCCGGGGTCCAGGGCCACCCCGAGGAGGCGACCCGCAGGATGAGCGCCGCGGCCGCCTTCCCCGGCAGCCCCGTGCGCAGAGCCCTGGAGGAGGGCCGCCCGCTGTTCTACGAGAACCGCGCCGCCTACCTGGCCGACTTCCCCGAAGAGGTCTTCAGCCCCGGCGAGCACCACCACTCCTGGGTGGTGCTCCCGCTGATCGCCGCGCACCGCGTCGTGGGCGGGTGCGTCATCTCCCACACCGCGCCGCACCGCTTCTCCCCCGACGACCGCACCCTCGTCGCCGCCCTGGCGGGCATCCTGACCCAGGCGATGGAACGCGCCCGCCTGTTCGACCAGCGCCGCTGGCAGATGACCGAACTGCAGCGGGTGATGCTGCCGCGGCACCTGCCCGTCCTGCCCGACCTGGCCGTCGCCGCCCGCTACCTGCCCGCGTCCCGGGGCATGGAGGTCGGCGGGGACTGGTACGACCTGCTGCCCCTGCCCAGCGGCAGGGTCGGCGTGGTCATCGGCGACGTGCAGGGCCACAGCGCCACCGCGGCCGCGGTCATGGGCCAGCTGCGCACCGCCCTGCGCGCCTACACCGCGGAGGGGCACGACCCGGCCACCTTGATGGAGCACAGCAACCGCCTGCTGTGCGAACTGGACACCGACCTGTTCGCCACCTGCTGCTACGCCGAGATCGACCCGGTGGACGGCACCGTGGAGATGGTGCGGGCCGGTCACCCGGTGCCCCTGCGGCTCGACGCCGAGGGGCGGGCGGCCGAGAAGAACGTGCCCGGCGGGGTGCCGCTGGGCCTGGACCCCGGGAGCGAGTACCCGGTGCACCGCGCCGAACTCCCGCCGGGGGAGGCGCTGCTGCTGTTCACCGACGGGCTGGTGGAGAACAGGGGCGGCGACTACGCCGAGAACGTCGCCCGCCTGGCGGACCGGGTGAGCCGCTGGAACGCCACCCGCGGCAGCCGGTACAACGACGTGATCGCCGACGCCCGCAGGGAGCTGGAACTCCTCGCCGACGAGATCGTCGCCCCGCCGGGGGACCGCACCCCCCGGGAGGACGACGTCGCCGTGCTCCTCGTGCGCCGCTGCCCCGACTCGCGCAACCCCACCACGTGCAGCGCCCGGTGGCACGCCGCCGGGGGGAACCTGGCCGAGGTGCACGAGGTCCGCCGGGCCCTGGGGCGGCAGGTGCGCGCCTGGGGCCTGCGCGAACGGGCCGCCGACACGGAGCTGCTGGCCGCCGAACTGCTCAGCAACGCGGCCCTGCACGCCGACGGCGACATCGACCTGACGGCCCGTCTGGAGGACGGGACGCTGCGGGTCGAGGTGTTCGACACCAACCACTACCGCCCCAGGGTCGTCCCGGTCGACGAGGAGACCGGGGAGGCCGCCGAGCCCGGGGTCTCCGGGCGCGGCATGCACCTGGTCCAGGAGTGGGCCGACCGCTGGGGGTGGGAGCCGCGCGGCGACCGCAAGGCGGTGTGGTTCGAGGTGACGGAGAAGTACCCCGCGCCCCGGAGGCCGTGAACCGCCGTGTCCGCCCCCCGCACCCCCGCCCGTACCGCACACTTGACGGGACACCGGCCCGCGGCCGCGGCCGCGGCGAGTGAACCACGAGGAGTCCTGGAATGAGTGACACGACCGCACCGCAGGGTGTCCGCCCGGACCGGCTGCCCGAGTGGGCCGCGCTGGGCAAGCACCGTGAGGAACTGGGGGAGGTGCGGCTGCGCGAGCTGTTCGCCGCGGACCCCGGACGCGGCGAGCGCTGCGTGCTGCGGGTCGGCGACCTGTACATCGACTACTCGAAGAACCTGGTCACCGACCGGACCCTGGAACTGCTGCGCGGCCTCGCCGCGGCCACCGGCGTGGAGCGGCTGCGCGACGCGATGCTGCGCGGCGAGCGGATCAACACCACCGAGGACCGGGCCGTGCTGCACACCGCCCTGCGCGCCCCGCGCGACGCGGTGATCGAGGTGGACGGCGAGAACGTCGTCCCGGCCGTCCACGAGGTCCTAGACCGGGCCGCGGACTTCGCCCGCAAGGTGCGCTCGGGGGAGTGGACCGGCCACACCGGCGAACGCATCACCACCGTCGTCAACATCGGCATCGGCGGCTCCGACCTGGGGCCGGCCATGGCCTACGAGGTGCTGCGCCCCTGGACCGAGCGCTCGCTGGACTTCCGCTTCGTCTCCAACGTCGACGGCGCCGACCTGCACGAGGCCCTCCGCGGCCTGGACCCGGCCCGCACCCTGTTCATCGTCTCCTCCAAGACCTTCACCACGGTCGAGACCATCACCAACGCCACCTCGGCCCGCCGCTGGCTGCTGGACGGCCTGGGCGGCGACCGGGCCGCGGTGGCCGAGCACTTCGTGGCGGTGTCCACCAACGCGGAGAAGGTCGCCGACTTCGGCATCGACACCGCCAACATGTTCGAGTTCTGGGACTGGGTCGGCGGCCGCTACTCCTACGACTCCGCCATCGGCCTGTCGCTGATGATCGCCGTCGGCCCGGAGCGGTTCCGCGAGATGCTCGACGGCTTCCATCTGATGGACGAGCACTTCCGCACCGCGCCGCCGGAGGCCAACGCCCCGATGCTGCTCGGCCTGCTGGGCATCTGGTACAACAACTTCCACGACGCCCAGTCCCACGCGGTCCTGCCCTACTCCCACTACCTGTCGCGCTTCACCGCCTACCTGCAGCAGCTGGACATGGAGTCCAACGGCAAGTCGGTGGACCGCGCCGGCTCCCCGGTGACCTGGCAGACCGGCCCGGTGGTGTGGGGCACGCCCGGCACCAATGGCCAGCACGCCTACTACCAGCTGCTCCACCAGGGCACCAAGCTGGTCCCGGCGGACTTCGTCGGCTTCGCCCGCCCGGTCGAGGAACTGGGCGAACTGGCCGCCCAGCACGACCTGCTGATGGCCAACTTCTTCGCCCAGACCCAGGCACTGGCCTTCGGGAAGACCGCGGAGGAGGTCGAGGCCGAGGGCGTGCAGGCCGACTTGGTGCCGCACCGCACCTTCCACGGCAACCGCCCCACCACCACGATCCTGGCCGACAGCCTCACCCCGTCGGTCCTCGGCCAGCTGGTCGCCCTCTACGAGCACAAGGTGTTCGTCCAGGGCGCGGTGTGGAACATCGACTCCTTCGACCAGTGGGGAGTGGAACTGGGCAAGGTCCTGGCCAAGCGGATCGAGCCGGCGCTGACCGAGGGCGCCGACGTCCCCGGCCTGGACTCCTCCACGGAGACCCTGGTGGCCGTCTACCGGAGCATGCGCGGCCGCTGAGCCGCCCCGCCCCCCCGCCCCCGTCGCGGCTCCCCGGGCCGGCCCCGGGGAGCCGCGGCCGGCCCCGGCCTCCCCGAAACGGCGGACGGGGCGTCGGTACCGCCCGGCACGCGGAAGGCGACTCGTCGGCCCGCGCTCTGGCCCGGTGCGCCCCCGCCGGGGATAGTGGTTCCACCGTCGTGCAGCTGACGTTGCGTCGGACCTGGCCACCAGCCGAACAGGGGGACCGATATGCCCGCACCCACGCCGCGCCGCACCGTCCTGGCCGCAGCGCTCGCCACCGCGGCCACCGCCGCCGCACCTGCCGCATCCGCCCGCGCGGCCACCTCCCCGGACGCCGCCCCGGGCCGCGGCGGCGCCCCGGCACGCGGCCGGACCGCGGACCCCACCGCCCCGGCGGGGTCCGCCGCACCCGCCGCCGCGGAGGCCGCGTTCGTCGGCCACCGCAGCTGGGCCACCCGCACCGACTGGAACAGCGGCACCGGCAGCGGCACCCGGGTCGTCCCCGGTCCCCGCCCCGGCATCGCCCTGGACCGGCCCACCGGCACCCTGGAGCACACCGACCCGCACACCGGGACCACCGCCACGTGGGAGACCGCCACCTGGACCTCCCGCACCCACCGCCTCGAACGCGGCGCGACCGAGGCCGTCCCCTCCTGGAACGCGCACACCCCGCCCGGCACCTGGATCCGGATCGAACTGCGCGGCACCTACGGCGACGGCAGCACCACCCCCTGGTACGTCATGGGCCACTGGGCGTCCGGGGACAGCGACGCCGACATCAGGCGCACCTCCGTCGACGACCAGGGCGACGGCCGCAGCACGGTGTGGACCGACACCCTCTCCCTCGACGACCCCGCCTCCGGACTGCGCCTGACCGCCCACCAGCTCCGGCTGACCCTGCTGCGCAGGGCCGGGAGCAACGAGACCCCCACTGTGTGGCGGGCGGCCGTCATGGCCTCCGACGTCCCCGACCGCTTCGAGGTCCCCGCGTCGCGGCCGGGCGTGGCCCGGGGCGTCGAGCTGCGCGTGCCCCGCTACTCGCAGGAGATCCACGTCGGCCAGTACCCCGAGTACGACAACGGGGGAGAGGCGTGGTGCAGCCCCACCTCCTCGCAGATGGTGATCGAGCACTGGGGCCGTGGACCGGCCCCCGAGGACCTGGCCTGGGTGGACCCCGCCTACGCCGACCCCCAGGTCTGCCACGCCGCCCGCCTCACCTACGACCACCAGTACGCCGGCTGCGGCAACTGGCCCTTCAACGCCGCCTACGCGGCCGGCTACCCCGGCATGCAGGCCACCGTCACCCGCCTGCGCTCCATGGACGAGGCCGAGCTCCTGGTCCGCGCCGGCATCCCGCTGATCACCTCCCAGTCCTTCCTGGAGAGCGAGCTCGACGGCGCCGGCTACGGGACCGCCGGGCACCTGATGTGCCTCGTCGGCTTCACCGGGGACGGCGACGTCGTCGCCAACGACCCGGCCAGCGAGAGCAACGAGGCCGTCCGCCGCGTCTACGACCGCCGCCAGTGGGAGAACATCTGGCTGCGTACGAAGAGGTACGACGCCAAGGGCAACGTGCGCAGCGGCACCGGGGGCGTCTGCTACGTCTACTGGCCCACCGACCCGTCCCCCGCCCAGCGCCGCGCCCTGGCCGAGGTCGGCATCCGCTGACGGCCACCGGGGCGGCGGCCCGGGCAGCCGCCCCCCGGCGGCGCTTCCGTCCGCCCCGGTCCCGCCCGGGGAGCCCGGACCCGTGGGTGTCCCGACGGGGCGTGCGCTTATTCCGTCCGGGCGGCCGGGGAATGCCGGGCGGCCGACGAACACCGGGAGTCGACCGATGAACGTCGACGAATACAAGGGGTTTCGCCTTCATGACCACGGTGCTGATCCTGGTTTTCGAGGCGGGACGAACGGCGGCATCCCGACCTCTGACCGGAAACAGCCGGTCCACCGAACGGTCGAGCACCGGGTGCAGATCGCCGCGGCCGCCGGCACGGCCGTTTTCGCCCTTGCCGTGCTCCTGACGGCACGGCGTCCTCCCGCGGAAAGCTGCGGCCCGACCGCGCACCGGCAGTGAGGGCGGGCCCGGGATCCTCCGAGTCCCCGGAGGACCGGACCGGGACGCAACGTCCGCACGCAACACCCGCAAAGCGCCTGCCGACGCGCTTCTCCCCCTGCGGTACCGGCGCCGAGCAGGTGGTGGAGAGCCGCCCGTGCACCGGGGCCGTACGGCCCCGGTGCACGGCGTCGGTCCGGACGCGCCGGATCAGAGAATCTGCAGGGCGTACAGCGTCTGGTTGAGCCCCTCGATGTCGACGATGGTCGACCACTTTTCCATGGAAACCGGCTCGTTGTTGAGGAACATCTGGATCCTGTTGTCGCCGGAGCTGACCTTCCAGACGTTGGGGAGCTGGGGCGTCACGATGCCCGCGTTGGCGAAGCACATGACCTGGTCCCCGCCGTCGTACCAGACCTTGACGAAATCGGTCCTGGTGCCGCAGTCGGTCTGGTTGATGGCGGCAGCCGATGAGACGGGAAGAAGAGCCGTCATGATTCCCGCCGCCGCCACGGTGAGCGCGATGCGCGATGCGCGATGCTTCATGAGAGTGAACATCCTTTTTGAGATACCGAACGTCGTGCAACGGTGCTGAAGAAAAATCAACTGCCTTCCTGGAAAGGCAGTTGATTGTTGGTGATCAAATCAGAAAAAAATCGAGGGCTGAGTGTTCAACCGTTGGATTCGGCCATCCGGAACCTCGCCCGCACAAGGTGGCGGAGGCGTCGGCCGCCGGCAGCCACCGGGGCGGCGGCCTGCCGCCCGGTGATCGTGGGAAAAATAGTGTGCCAAGCGGACTGTGTGACTAAGAGGTCATCTCATTTGGTGAGTCTGCGGTAGCAGATGAGGGTGCAGGCGATGCTGGTGAAGGCGAGGAAGTGGTCGGCTTTGCGCTCGTAGCGGCGGTGGAGGCGCCGGTAGCCGGTGAGCCAGGCCATGGTTCGTTCGATGGTCCAGCGGTGTCGGCCGAGCCGTTGCGAGGTCTCGACGCCCTTGCGGGCGATGCGGTGCCGGATGCCGCGCCCGGACAGCCATCGGCGCAGGTGGCGGTAGTCGTAGCCCTTGTCGGCGTGGAGCTTGCCGGGCTTGCGCCGGCGGGGCCCGCGGCGGGAGCGGATCGGGGGGATGCCCTTGACCAGCGGGATCAGGGCCTGGCTGTCGTGGGTGTTGGCACCGGAGATCCCGACGGACAGGGGCAGACCGGTCCGTTCGGTGATCAGGTGGATCTTCGAGCCGTACTTGCCCCGGTCGACAGGATTCGGACCGGTCAGGTCCCCTTTTTCATCGCCCGCATGTTCACCGAGTCGATGGCGCACCGGGACCAGTCCAGCTCGCCGCGGGAGCCGAGTTCGTCCAGGACCAGGCGGTACAGCTTGGCCCACACCCGGGCCTTGGTCCACTCGGTGAAGCGACGGTGGGCCGTCGCCCCCGACGGCCCGAACGACGCCGCGGGCAGCTGCTGCCACGTACAGCCCGACGTCGCCACGAAGATGATCGCGGCCAGCACCTCACGGTCCCCGTGCCGACGTCGGCCGCCGCCTTGAGGCCGCGACGGCGCCTCCGGCACCACCCGCTGGAACAGCTCCCACAACTCGTCCGGCACCAGCCGCTCAACCATTCCCACCACGACCGGCAGCCTATCGGGCCAAATGAGATGACTTCTAATGTGGGCCGGGTGAGCGTGACGGACGACAGGACGAGCAGCCGGTACCCGCGGCCGACCGTGTCGCCGGAGGAGGCCGAGTGGGTCTGGCGGCTCCTGGCGGACGAGGCGGTGCGTGACGGGGCGAAGCCGGAGACGGTGCGGCTGGCCGTGGTGGTGGGCCTGGTCCGCGACACCGGGGCCCGCTACTCGGACCTGCTGCGGTGCACGGTCGACGACCTGGACCTGCGCACGGGGCGGGTGGAGGTCGCGCACGGCAAGCACCGCACCCTGCGCCGGCACGACCTGCGCGACGGCACGGCGGTGGTGCTGCGCCGCTGGCTGCGGGTGCGCGAGCAACTGTGCGCCGAACTGGAGGGGGCGACGCCCCGGGCCCTGCTGCTGACGGTGCACCACACCCACGACAACGGGGTGACGGTGGTGGCCGGGCTGCCCATCACCGCGCAGGGACTGGTGCTCTCCTGGCGGCGCTTCGTCCACCGCACCAACGCCGCCCACGCCGGCCGCCGCCCCCCGCTGCCCACCCGCTTCGAACAGCTGCGCCGCGCCTGGACCACCGCGTAGCGGCCCTTCCCGGCGGAACGCGACGGGGACGCGGCCGGGCCCGGGATCAGCCGAGGGGCGTGACGGTCCCGCGCAGGTGCTCGCGGCCGGAGCCGGTGCCGTGCAGCCGGAAGTCCCAGCCGGTGCCGGTGCCGGTGCCGGTGCCGGTGCCAGTGCCTGTGCCGTCGGCGTCCGGGCCGGCGGTGCGGACGGAGGCGTGGAAGCGGACGTGTGCGGGGAGCAGGACGGGGGCGCGGAAGACGACCTCCACCCGGTGGGCGTCGGGCAGCAGCGTCTCCAGGGCCGCCAGGCAGCGGGCCTTGGTCCACATGCCGTGCGCGACGGCGCGGGGGAAGCCGAAGGCCCTCGCGGCGAGCGCGTGCAGGTGGATGGGGTTGCGGTCGCCGGAGACGGACGCGTACGACCGTCCCGCCGAGGCGCCGACGTCCCAGTGCTCGTCCACCAGTGCCGCGACGGTGGTGTCCGCGACGGTGTCCGTGGCGGTGTCGTCCGGGTCTCCGGCGTCCGGGTCCGGGGCTTCCGTGCCGGGGGCGGCCGTGTGCGGTTCCGGGGCGGGGGGCCGGCGGCTCCGGGACAGGTAGGTGCTGACCGACCGCCACACGGTGGCGGTGCCGTCGTCGGCCTCGGCGACCACCTCGAACGAGGTGCCCCTGGGATGGGGGCGGGGCTGCCGCGTCCACACGTGGTGGGTGAGCCGCTCCCCGGCGCCGACGGGCCGGAGCTGCTCGATCCGGTTGGCGATGTGGACCAGCCCGAGCATGGGGAGCGGGAAGTCCCGGCGGGCCATCAGGGACATGGCCAGCGGGAAGGCGACCAGGTGCGGGTAGGTGGCGGGCAGCCTGTCCCGGCGGGTGAACCCGCAGACCTCGGCGTACCGTTCCAGTTTCCGGGGATCGGTCGCGGCCTCGCGCAGGACCAGCCGCCGTTCCGGTGCCGGGCCGCCGCCGCGTTTGGGGACGAGCGCGCGGACGTACGGGCCGAGCAGGCCGGGTGGTGCGGTCAGTTCCCGGGTGCCGGGGCGCCCGGCGCTCACGGTGCTCCCGGTGGGGGAGCCCGGGGCGCCGGTGGTCGTCCTCCGGAGGCGATCGGCCATGGGCTCCGTCCTTGTGGGTCGTCGGGTCGCCGAGGCGTTGGGTCGGCGGGTCTGAGGGGCGTCGAGTTGGTGGGCGACGTTCGCCCGAAGGCAAGTTACCGTGGGTTCGCCCAGCTCGGAACGGATACCGCGGATCCGCGGGCCCGGCGCGGGGGAGTCAGTCACGGGGGAGCAGCGTCCCCAGGGGGCCCAGGTCGAGGTTGAGGTCCTCGGGCGACAGCCCGTGGTGGTCGCGGAGTTCGGCCATCCGTTCGTCCAGCAGCATCAGCGTCCGGCCGATGCGCTCCACCTGGTCGTCGGTGAGGTCTCCCTGGTCGATGCGCCGGATCGCCTGCCGCTCCATCAGCTGCCGCAGCAGTTCGACCACGGTCAGCACGAGGGCGACGAGGTCGCGTCCGACGGTGTCGGCGTCGAGGTCGACCCGCTCCGCGGTCAAAGCGGCCCCCCGTCCCCCCAGGGCGCGGGGACGCGCTCGTTGACCGAGGACAGCAGCGCGTGCAGGGAGACCCGTACCAGAGGCACTTCGGCAATGGCGATCACCAGGTCGCCGCTGACGACCACGCCGGTGCCCAGCACCCGGTCCAGCAGGTCGACCAGGGGCACGCCCACCGGGCCGCCCTCCTCCCACGCCTCCTCCCAGGGGAGGGCCTCAGCAGCCGAGGTCACCGGTGCCGCCCCCGTCCACGAAGGAGTAGGGCACCCACGGCCCGGAGACCTCGATGCGGACGCCGTCCGCCTCCGCCTCCTGCCGCAGCCGCCCGACGGCTGCGGCCAGTTCCCGGTCGCGGTCCCCGTCCACCAGGTAGGCGGCGTTCAGCATCTGGGTGCGGCGGTCGCGGTCGGGCCCCGGGCCGTGCAGGCGCAGCCGGCGTGCGGCCACCGCCAGGCCCCGCAGGGCTGTGTCCACCCGTTCGGCCGCGCGCAGTGCGGCCTCCTGCCGGAGGTCGCACGCCCGTTTCCGGCTGCGCACCCGCTCCAGGTAGGCGCGGCCCGATCCGGGCCCGTCCGGGGAGGAGGAGGCGGGTGCGGCGGGGCCCTCGGGCTTCCCGGCCGGTGCGGGCGCGTCGGGCCGCGCCGGCACGGTGTACGCCTTCACCGCCCACTCGGCGCGGCCCTCGATGCGGTCGAGCGCGGCGTGCAGGTGCTGCTCGCGCTTCCCGAGCGCGGCGCGGGCGCGCTCGTCGCCGAGGTAGAGGGTGGCCAGCGGCAGAGGGACGGTCGGGGCGCAGCGCGCCGCCGCGGAGACCACGGCGTGGTGCGTCCGCGCGCAGCGCTCGAGCTCCGCGCCGTCGGACAGCCGTTCCCGCACGGCCTCCTCGGAGAACCGGTCGGCCGGCACGTCCTGCACCACGGCGGTGAGGGATCCCAGGGGGAGCAGCCGGACGCGTGCGCCCTCCTCGTGGCCGGGCATCCCTTCGAGGGCGGCCGGGTCGCCGCCGCGGCAGACGGCGAAGACGCAGGTGGCGGTGGAGGCGTCGGTGGCGGTGGGGACGTCGGTGGCGGTGGGGACGCCGGTCGTGCACGGGGCCGCCGTCATCGGGTGCTCCTCACATGGACGGCCCGGGCCGCGGCCCGGGGAGGGGGAAGGGGGAGGGAAGGGGACGAGGGGGGAGGGGCGGGCAGGAGCAGGGGTCAGGAGCCGGCCGGTTCCCCGGCCGCGCCGGGAGCGGCGGCCGGAGAGCTGCCGCTCTCCAGCGCCTCCAGCCGTTCGCGCAGCTGCCGGTTCTCCTCGGCGAGCGCGTCGCGGGCGGCGCGCGAGGAGAGCGCGGGGTCGGTCTCCCACCAGTCGATGCCGGCCTTCCTGGCGGTGTCGACCGAGGCGATGAACAGCCGCAGGCGGATGGTCAGCAGTTCGATGTCGAGGAGGTCGATCTTGATGTCGCCGGCAATGACGATGCCCTTGTCGAGGACGCGTTCGAGGATGTCGGCGAGGTTGGCGGTGCGCGGCCCGTAGGGGGTCGTCGACGCGGGCGCGTCCCAGGGGTCGGGGGGACGCGTCCCCGCCGGGGCGAGGGCGGTCCCGGCAGGGTCGTTCATCGGTGCGCTCCTGTCGTCGGTTCCTGCGGTCTCGTCGCCGGTCCCGTCGCCGGTCCCGCGGCGGCCGGCGGTGTGCGGAACAGCCGGTGCTCGAGCAGGTCGAGGAGCCGCTCCTCCTCGCGTTCGAACTCCTCGGTGCCGATCTCCCCGTTGTCCAGCGCCTCGTTCAGGGCGGCGAGCCGGGCCCGCAGGACCGAGGGGTCGTACAGCTCGTGCTCGGCCGCTTCGTTGACGCGCTCGGCCAGCCAGGCGACCCCCCTCACGGGTGCGAGCGGCAGCAGGAGGATCCCGGTCAGCAGGCCCATGCCGCTCAGGCCCCGGCCGGTGCGTGCGCGGGGCCGACGAAGCTGTAGCAGGGCATCGGGCCCGTCAGCTTCAGCTCGACGCGGCCGCGGTGGCCCGTCGCGAGGCGCGAGACGGCCGCGGTGAACCGGTCGTGCCCGGAACCGCCGACCAGGAAGGAGACGTTGAGGACGCATCCGGCCACCTCCGGGCCCGCGGCGGTGCCGTCGGCGAGCGCGGAGAGTTCGCGCAGCACCGGGACCGCCGCTTCCCGGGCCCGGCGCTCCAGCCCCGCCGCCACCGCCTCGCCCAGGCGCAGGTGCGCCTCGTAGCCGGGGCGGCGGCGCGCCTCGTCGCGCAGCCGCCGTACGCGCGGGTCCTCCTCGAGGAGGCCGGCCAGCCCCTCCTCCTGGGCCGGCAGCACCTTGAGGTTCATCTCCACGCGGCCGTCGACGCGGTCGAGGCAGGACAGGTGATGGCGCTCGGCCGCCGCCAGCCGCTCCACGAGGAGGTCCTCGCCGCCGCACACGGTGCCGAAGCGCATGGGCACCACCGGGCCGTGCGCGGCGAGGGAGGCGAGGATCCCCTGGTGGGCCGTCAGGTCGCGCCTGCGGGCACGCAGCCCTTCGGGGACGTCGCTGACCACGGCGGCCAGCCGGCCCGCCGGGAGGCGGCGGACGGGGGCGGGCGGCGAGCCGACGCCGAGGCTTCCGGCCGGGAGCCGGTGGCCGGCGCGGACGACGCCGTAGACGTACAGGTCCCGTGCGGCCACCGGTCAGTCCTCCTCGGCGCGCCGGGCGGTGCGCGGGCGGCCCCCGCGGGCCTTGGCGGTGGTCCGGCGCCGCGGGCGGGGCTCCTCCTCGGCCGGTTCCTCCCGGGGCTCCTCCTCCGGCTCCACGTCCTCGTCGCCGTCCTCCGCCCCGATGGCCCTCCGGACCTTCTCGCCCATCGACCGGACGGCCTTCCCCGCCGCCTTCTTGCCGACGGCCCGGGTCATGCCCCCGCCGCCGAAGAGCTCGGGCACCGTCTTGCTGCGGGTGTCGGTCTCCAGGTCCAGGCGGTTGCAGGCCTCGGCGAAGCGGAGGTAGGTGTCGACGCTGGCGATGACGATGCGCACGTCGACCTTGAGGATCTCGATGCCGACCAGGGAGACGCGGGCGAAGACGTCGATCACCATCCCGCGGTCGAGGATGATCTCGATGACGTCGTACAGCGTGCCCGCGCGGGGCACGCACGCGACCTGCTCGGTGTAGGTGGTGGTCATTGCGGGGCCGTCCTCTCGGGTACCGCGCTGCGCCGCGGTCGGCTGCGCGGGCGGTCAGTCGTCGGCCGCACCGCGCCGGTAGCGGCGGACCCTGCGGTAGCGCAGGAGCTCACCGTCCCGGTCGAGCTCCACCTCGTACGTGGCGAGCAGGCTGGTGGTGTCGGGGATGCGCGGCACCTCCAGCACGTCGACCTCGACGTGCCAGCCGTCCTCGGAGCGGCCGACGGCGGACACCCCCTCCGCCGGGTGGCCGGTGAGCGAGGTGATGCACCGGCAGGCCCGGCCGGCGGCCTCCTCGGGCCCCTCCACCGGCGGAGGGGAGGAGACCGCGCTCCCGGCCGCCGGGCGGCCGCGTCGTTCGCGTTGCTCTGCCATGGGGATCAGTGTGTCCGCACGGAACCGCGGCGTGCGCGTGCTGATGGGCCGGACGGAGCACCGCACGCGGCGGGCGGCCGTTCCGCCGAGGCCTCCCCGCCGGCCCGGGGCGGCTTCCGGGTCAGGCTTCCCGCGCGGGTCCGCCGGGCTTGGTCGCGGACAGGCGCTCGACGACGCCCGCCCGGAAGCGGTCGCGCCGCTCGACGGTGAACCCCGACGCGAGCACCAGGGCCAGCGGGCGGCGGGTCATGCGGTCGCCGCACCAGCGCCACGTCAGCCTCTCCAGGCCGCGCTGGGCCGCCCGGACGGCCCGGCCGGAGCCGGCGACGTGGTCGAGCAGCAGCAGGCGCCCGCCCGGGCGCAGCACGCGGTGCATCTCGGCCACGGCGGCGCGGTCGTCGGGGACGCTGCACAGGGCGAGGGTGGACACCACGGTGTCGAAGCAGGCGTCGGCGAAGGGCAGCCGCTCGGCGGACCCCTCCACCAGTTGCGCCCGCAGGCCGGCGCGGGCCGTCCGCCCGCAGGCGTGTTCGAGCATGGCGCGGGAGAGGTCCAGCCCGACCACCTCGGTCCCCGGCGGGTACAGGGGCAGGTTCAGTCCGGTGCCGACGGCGACCTCGAGGGTGCGGCCGGACGCGCGGGAGCAGACCCACCGGCGGCTGTCCCCGACCAGGAGGCGGTCGCAGCGCATCCAGCGGTCGTACGACGGCGCGATGCGCTCCCAGATGCGGCGCACCCGCCGGGCGGGCGTCTCCTGGTCCACGGCACGTTCCTTCCGAGAGGCCGCCGGCCTGCCGGTCGTTCCCGCAGCGGCTAGCCTCCAAGTGTGGCCCGCCGGCCGGGGAGAGGCATCGGCGGACCGGCCCGCTCTCCGAGGGAGAAGCGATATGCGTCACCGTGAGAACCGTCCCGAGGACCGTTCCGCAGACCGCCGCGGCGGCCCCGCGCAGCCGGGGGGAGGGCCCGGCGGCGGGGAGCGCACCACGACGGTGCTGGACGTGAGCGGCATGCAGTGGGCCTCGCAGCAGGGCACCGTCGCCGCCGTGCTGGAGCGGCGCCCCGGCGTGCTGGAGGCCGAGGTCAACCCGGTCGCGCAGTCGGCGACGGTGGTCTTCGACCCGCGGCGCACCTCCCTGGCGGAGCTGACCGGCTGGGTGCGCGAGTGCGGCTACCACTGCGCGGGCCGGTCCGTGCCGCACCACATCTGCGACCCGACGGCCGAACCGGCCCCGCGCCCCGCCACCGCCCCGGAGGGCGTGCGCGAGGCACCCCCGGCCGCACCGGAGGGGAGGCCCCCGGCCGCGCCGGAGGGGAGGCCCTCGCCGCAGGAGGTCATGGGGCACGGCGGGCACGAGGGCATGTCGATGGCGGCGATGACGGCCGACATGCGCAACCGCTTCCTGGTGGCGCTGCTGTTCTCGATCCCGATCGTCATCTGGTCGCCGATCGGCGAGGACGTGTTCGGCCTGGACGTGCCGGTGCCCTTCGGGCTGCGCCAGGACGTGTGGGCGCTGCTGCTGAGCCTGCCGGTGATCCTCTACTCGTGCACGGTCTTCTTCGGCGGGGCCGTGCGGGCCCTGCGCGCCCGGACCCTGGACATGATGGTCCTGGTCGCGGTGGCCGTCGGCTCCGGCTGGCTGTACTCGCTCGTCGTCACGCTCACCGGCGGCGGGGAGGTCTTCTACGAGGCGGCCACCGTGCTGGCCGCCTTCGTGCTGCTCGGCCACTGGTTCGAGATGCGCGCCCGGGGCGGCGCCAACGACGCGATCCGCACCCTGCTCGACCTCGCCCCGCCCAGGGCGCTCGTGGTGCGCGACGGGCAGCCGGTCGAGGTGCCCACCGCGGAGGTCGTGGTGGGCGACCTGCTCCTGGTCCGGCCCGGGGCGAGGATCGCCGTCGACGGGGTGGTGGAGGAGGGGGAGAGCGAGGTCGACGAGTCGATGGTCACCGGCGAGAGCCTGCCGGTGCACAAGCGGCCGGGCTCGCAGGTGGTCGGGGCGACCGTCAACGCCAACGGCACGCTGCGGGTGCGCGCCGCCAGGGTCGGCTCCGACACCGCGCTGGCGCAGATCGTCGAGCTGGTGCAGGAGGCGCAGAACTCCAAGGCGCCGGGACAGCGGCTGGCGGACCGGGCGGCGTTCTGGCTGGTCCTCGTCGCACTGGTCGGGGGTGCGGCGACCCTGGCGGTCTGGCTGCTGGCCACCGACCGGTCCTTCGGCGCCGCGATGCTGTTCGCCATCACGGTCGTGGTCATCACCTGCCCGGACGCCCTGGGCCTGGCCACTCCCACGGCCGTCATGGTGGGGACCGGCCTCGGGGCGAAGCGCGGGGTGCTGTTCAAGAACGCCGCCGCGCTGGAGACGTCCGCCGGCATCGAGGTGGTCGTCATGGACAAGACCGGCACCCTGACCAAGGGCGAGCCGGAGGTCACCGACGTGGTCACCGCGCCCGGCGCGGACGAGCACGGGCTGCTGCGGCTGGCCGCGGCGGTGGAGGCCGAGTCCGAGCACCCCCTGGCCGGAGCGGTCGTGCGGTACGCGCGGGCCCGCTCGGCGGGCACCGCGAGCGCCCGGGACTTCGAGAACGTCCCCGGCCACGGTGCGACCGCCGTGGTCGACGGCCACCGGGTCGCGGTCGGCAGCCTCCGGCTGGCCGAGCGCGAGGGCGTCGTCCCGGAGCCGCTGGCCGCCGCCCGCGAGGAGATGGCCGGCACCGGCCGCACCGTGGTGGTCGTCTCCGTCGACGGCCGGGCGGCGGGGCTGATCGGGCTCGCCGACGCGCCCCGGGAGACCTCGGCCGAGGCCGTCGCCGAGCTGCGCGCCCTCGGTGTCGAGACGGTCATGCTCACCGGCGACAACCGGGCCACCGCCGAGCGGATCGCCGGACGGCTGGGCATCGACACCGTCGTCGCGGAGGTCCTGCCCGGCGACAAGGCGGACAGGATCGCCGAACTGCAGCGCGGCGGGCGCAGGGTCGCCATGGTCGGCGACGGTGTCAACGACGCCCCCGCCCTCGCCCGGGCCGACCTGGGCATCGCCATCGGCGCCGGCACCGACGTGGCCATCGAGACCGCCGACGTGGTCCTGATGCGCTCCGACCCGCTCGACGTGCCCACCGCCCTGCGCATCGGCCGGGGCACGCTGCGCAAGATGCGGCAGAACCTCGGCTGGGCCGTCGGCTACAACGCCGTCGCCCTGCCGATCGCCGCCGGCGTCTTCGAACCGGCCTTCGGCCTGGTGCTGCGCCCGGAGATCGCCGCGCTGACGATGTCGGGCTCCAGCTTCGTCGTCGCCGTCAACGCCCTCGCGCTGAAACGGCTGAGGCTGCCGGCCGCGGCGCCGCCAGCAGAGCCGCCCGCGGCACCGCCCGCAGGCGGGCCGCGGCCGGGCACGGGGGCCGCCGGTCCGGGTGCGGCCGGCTCCGACACCCCGCCCGCCGGCCCCGACGCCGGGGAGGCGGGCCGCCGCGCCGCCTGACCCGGCCCCGGCTCGCCGTGTCCCGCCGGTGCCCCGCGGGGCCGGGGCCGGGCGTCCCCGGTGCCCGGGCCGGTCGGCCCTGGCCGTTCCCCCGCGGCAGGAGGAGGATCGAAGGCATACCGGGCGAATTGCCTGCCGGGACCGCACCGGTGGGAGGAGGCGGCGATGTACTGGTACGACCACGGCATGAGCGGATGGGGCTACGCGCTCATGGCCGTCAGCATGATCGTCCTGGGGGTGCTGGCGATCGCCGTCGTCGTCGTCCTCGTTCGCGCCGCGGGGCGCGGCGGGGCGCAGCAGCCCCTCCAGTACCCCGCGCCCCCTCCGCCCGGGCCTCCGCCCGCCGAACAGGTACTGGCCGAGCGTTACGCCCGGGGGGAGATCGACGAGGAGGAGTACCGCCGGCGCCTGGACACCCTGCGGGCCGGGCCGTCCTCCCGGCCCGGCACCTGACCGGCCCGGCACCTGACCGGCCCCGGCACCTGACCGGCGCAGGGGCCTGACCGGCGCAGGCGCCCCGGCGGACCGGCCCGGGAGGGCCTGCCGTCCGCCGGGGCGCCTGCGCCGTCCCGGGCTCAGCCCAAGGTCTTGATCAGTTCGTTGCAGGCCTGCTCGCAGCGGCGGCAGGCCTCGGCGCACACCCTGCAGTGGTCGTGCATGGAAGCGTGCTGCTCGCACTCGTCGGCGCAGGCCTTGCACACGGTGGCGCAGGCCTCGAGCTGGGCGCGGGTGACGTTGGCGTCGTAGCCGGTGTGGCGGGAGAGCACCGCGGCGGTGGCGGCGCAGATGTCGGCGCAGTCCAGATCGGTGCGGATGCACTTGCGCAGCTCGGCGACCTGCTCCTCCGACAGGCAGGCGTCCGCGCAGGCGGTGCACGCCTGGGCGCAGGCGACGCACTCCTCGATGCAGCGGGCCATGGCCTCACGGTCCACCCCGCCCAGGTCGGCGGGGTAGGCGGCCAGCATGTCCTTGGCGACGGTAGTGGTCATGGGACTGACTCCGATCCTGCCGGGAGCCGACGGGCCCCGGTGGCACGTACGGACGGATTCCCGGCACCGTCCGTACGCCTGACACCACAGAGCGGGATCAAACCCGCCGTTCGCCCCGGGCCTCGGCGGGGCGGGGCGGGCGGGGGCGGAGCGGCCCCTCGGTGTCGCCCCGCCCCCGCCCGGAGGGTCAGCCCTTGCCGAGCAGCTTCTCCATCCGGTCGATCTCCGCGTTCTGGACGGCGACGACGTCGGCGGCCAGGTCCTTGGAGGGGCCGTGGAGGCCCTGCTTCCTCTCGGTCTCGGCCATCTCCACCGCACCCTCGTGGTGCGCGATCATCATGGTCAGGAACGCGGTGTCGAACTCCTTGCCGGAGGCCTTGCCCAGCCCAGTCATCTGTTCGTCGCTCATCATGCCGGGCATGCCCGCGCCGCCGTGGCCGGACCCGTGGTCCATGCCGCCGTGGCCCGCGCCGTCCGTGCCCTCGGGCACGTCCTCGCCCCAGGCGGCGAGCCAGCCCGACATGGTCTCGATCTCGGGGGCCTGCGCCTTCTCGATCTCCTCGGCGAGCTTCTTGACCTCGGCGGAGGACGCCCTGCTCGCGGCCAGTCCGGCCATCTCCACCGCCTGGCGGTGGTGGGGGATCATGCCCTGGGAGAAGGCGACGTCGGCCTCGTTGTGCTTGTCCGCCGGGGCCGTGGCCGGGGCCGAGGTGGCGCCGGCGTCGTCGGAGGGCCCGGCGGGGGTGCTCTCGCCGCCGCAGGCGGTCAGCGTGAGGGCGGCGGCTCCCGCGGCGAGGAGCAGGGCTGCCCGGCGGGCCAGGGAACGGGTGGGGGTCATGGTTCGGAGAACTCCTGTGTCGTGCGCGAATGAGGACGTGCGGGGCCGCGGCGGCAGGCCGGTTCGGGGCGCTGCGCCGGGAGGGCGTCCTATATCCGCAGGAGTTGGAGTTCGGCGAGGGACGGCGGGGCGCGTCCGCCGTCGGGGCCGGCCGGGACGCGGAGGGCGGGCTGCCGGTCCGCCGCGTCCGGGTGGTGGATGCCGACTGCCGCCACGGGCGCGGTGGGGGAGGAGGGGACCGAGGCGGAGGAGCACGCCGGATCGGCGTGGCTGCCGTGGCCCGCGGGCCCGTCCTGGCCGCCGGGGCAGGCGTGCGGCGGAGCCGTCGCGTCCGCCGCCTGGTGGGAGGCGGGGGCTGTGTGGTGGGCGGCGGAGACCGCGCGGTGGGCGGGGACCGGCAGGCCCGCGGCGCCGAGGCCGTGCATGCCCACGAGACCGGCCAGCACGGCGAGCACGAGCAGCACCGGCGCCCGCAGCACCTGCTGCGGGGAACGGGAGGGCTCGCCGAGGACCACCGGCTCATCGTAATGCCCCGCCCCGCGGGGCCTTCGGGGAGGAGGAGGTGCCCGAGCCGGGCGGTGTACCCGAGTCGTGCTTCAATTCCGTTTCAAGCAAGGGCAGTTGGTAAGCAGTTCGACGGTTCGGGAAGGCCTGGCATGACGGACGAGCAGGAGTGGATGAGGGTGGACCCGGACGCGCCGGCGAGGGAGCCGGTGGACCTGCGCACCGACCGGCCCCACTCGGCCCGCATGTACGACTGCTACCTGGGCGGCAAGACCAACTACCCGGCCGACCGGGAGGCGGTCGGGAGGGTCCTGGCGGCCAACCCCACGGTCATCATCGCGGCCCGCGCCAACCGGGCGTGGATGAACCGCGTCGTCCGGTACCTGGCCGAGCACGAGGGCGTGCGCCAGTTCCTCGACATCGGCACCGGCATACCCACCTCGCCCAACCTGCACGAGATCGTGCAGGGCGTCGCGCCGGAGGCCAGGGTCGTCTACGCGGACAACGACCCCATCGTCCTGGCGCACGCCCAGGCGCTCCTGCGCAGCACGCCGGAGGGGCGCACCGCCTACCTCGACGCCGACGTCAGGGACCCGCGGCGCATCCTGACCGCCCCTGAGCTGCTCCGGACCCTGGACCTGGACCGGCCGGTCGCCCTGAGCATGGCGGCGCTCCTGCACTTCGTGCCGGACGACCAGGGTGCCCAGGACATCGTCAAGACCCTGGTGGACGCGCTGGCACCGGGCAGTTTCCTGGTGCTCTCCCACGCCACCGGGGACTTCGCCCCCGAGGAGTGGGCGAGGACCGTCGAGACCTACCGGGCGAGCGGCACCGACGCCCAGGTGCGCTCCCGCGAGGAGGTGGCCCGGTTCTTCGACGGCCTGGAGCTGCTCGAGCCGGGTGTGGTGATGCCGCACCAGTGGCGCCTGGACGTGGACGCCTCGCCCCTGGTGCTGCAGGACGCCGAGGTCTCCGGGTGGGTCGGCGTCGCCCGCAAGCCCTGAGCCGTCCCGGCCCCGGACCCGGTACCCCGGCGCCCCGCGGCGCGCGGCGCGCGGGGGCGCCGGGCCCGCCCGCCTCCGGCGTCGTCACTCCGTGTTCTCGGTCCACTCCGCTGCGGATGCGGACACGCCGGGCCGCTGCGAGACTTGACGCACCCGAAGAACCCTCCGTGGTGGTGGTTCGGCCGGGCACAACCTTTCCGTGCCTCCGGCGGTCGGACCCTGCACACGCGCACTCATGTATTGAGGGGAACCCCATGCGACGGTGGAACACCGCACTGGCCGCGCTCGTACTCACAACCGCAGGGCTGACGGTGACGACGGCCTCGGCCGCGCCGGCCGCATCCGTTCCGACCGCGTCCGTCCCGGCGGCCGCCGCGCAGGCGGCCGCGGTCTGCCCGACCGGCTGGGGAAGCCTGACCAAGTCGGTCACCGAGACGTCCTACAAGCCGCTGACCAACGTCAGGACGGGGCGGCACGACTGCTTCGACCGGATGGTCCTGGATGTGCCCGGTGCGGGCAGCAAGCCCATCGGCTACCGGGTGGGCTACGTCGACACCCTGTACCAGGACGGTTCCGGCAACCCCGTCGCGGTCCGAGGCGGCGCCGTGATCGAGGTGCGGGCGGCCGCGCCGAGCTACGACCCGGCGACCGGGAAGGCGACGTACCCCGCCCGGGCCGGGCAGCGGCTCCCCGGCGTGGACGTCACCGGGTACCGCACCTTCCGGGACACCCGGTTCGCCGGCAGTTTCGAGGGCGACACGCAGATCGGGCTGGGGGTCCGGGCGCGGCTGCCGTTCCGGGTCCTCCGGCTCCCCGACAAGCTGGTGATCGACGTCGCCCACTCCTGGGGCAAGAAGAGCTGATCCTTCCGCCCCCGTTTCCCGGCGCCGGGAAACGGGGGCGGGGGGAGAGACGAGGGCGCCGTCCCGCCCGGCAGTGCGGGACGGCGCCCTTCCTGCTGCCCGGACGCGGCAGGGCCGAAGGGGCGGGTCAGCAGCGGAAGAGGCGCCAGGTGGCGAGCGCGGCCTCGCCCGGTGCGGGCGCGTCCGGGGAGGAGGCCTGCGCGGCGAGCCAGTGCGCGAGGACGCCGGTGAGGGCGCCGGCGAGGTAGGCGGCGTGGATGTCGACGGGCACGTCGTCGAAGCCGGAGGGGCGGCCGTCCTCGCGGAAGCGCTCCGCCAGTTCGCGGGCCAGGCGCTCGCGCATGCGGACGGCGAACAGGGGGCTGCCGCGGTCGCAGAGCACCCGGTGGTAGAGCGTGGCGTTGGCCGCGATGTGCTCGAAGAGGTCGGTGAGCGGTTGCGGGGCCCGGTCGCGGGGGGCGGTCAGGGGGCACAGTGCGGCGGCCCGCACGGCCTCCGCGACGGCCTCCTCCATCGAGTCGCTCACCAGGGAGTGCAGGTCCGGGTGGTGCTGGTAGACCGTCGTGCGGTTGACGCCGGCCCGCTTGGCCACCTCGGAGACGGTGATGGAGCTCAGCTCCCGGTCTGCGGCGAGTTCGAGAACGGCTGTGCGCAGCCTGGCCCTGGTGCGCCGGGCGCGCGGGTCGTCTGGGTTCACGGCCCTTACTCTACGACACCTGTTGCTTATCCAACACGTGTCGTTTAGTGTTTCCGGTATGCGAATCGAGGTGTGGGCGGACGTGGTCTGCCCCTGGATGTACATCGGCAAGCGGCGGCTGGAGAGGGCCCTGGCCGGGCGCGGCGGCGAACCGGTCGAGGTGGTCTGGCGCCCGTACCGGATCGACCCGACGGCGCCGGCCGAGGCCACGCCCAGGGCCGGACTGCTCACGGACCCCGACGCCCGCGAGGCGCTGCGCGAGTGCGCCCCCGGCCTGACCCCGGAGGAGAACCGGGACCGGGTGGCCGACGAGGCCCGCGCCGAGGGCCTGGGTCCGCGCTGGGGCGCGGTGTGGCGTGCCAGCAGCCACGACGCGCACCGGCTGATCGCGCTCGCCCTCGACGCCGGCGGCGCACGCCTCCAGGACGCCGTGGTGGAGGCCGTGCTCAGGGCCCACTTCGTCGAGGGCCTCGACATCAGCGACCGCGAGGTCCTCGGCCGGCTCTCCGACAGTGCCGGCTTCCCCTCGGGCGGCGCCCTGCTCGACGACGGCGCGGGCGAGGAGCAGGTGCGCGAGCTGCTGCTCCGGGGGAAGGCGATGGGCGTGCGGACCTCCCCGACCTACGTGGCCGCCGGCCTGGCACTGGCCGGTGCGCAGCCGGCGGAGTCGATCGCGGCGCTCCTGCGGGACGCCGAGGCAGCCGGCGAGCCGCGGCGGCTGCCCGAGGAGGTGGAACGCCTCCGGCACGCGGAGGCGCTGCTGGACGTGCGGGACCCGCTCGGCGCCCTCACCCTGCTGCGGCCGCTGCTGGCGGACCACGGCGACGACCCCAACGTCCGGCTGCTGGCCGCCCGCGCCTACTACGCCTCCGCCCAGCTCGGGCGGGCCAGGGGGATCCTGGAGCAGCTGGTCGCCGACGCGCCGGACGACGCCTACGCCCGCCTGCTCCTGGGGCGCACCCTGGAACGCCAGGGCCTGCCCGCCGAGGCCGCACCGCACCTGCGGATGGCCGCGGCGATGGTGCCCGACTACGGCTGACCGCCCTGTCGCTGATCCCCTGTCAGCTCCGTGCCGGCCCGGACCGAGGGGGCCGGACGGAGCAACCCGGCCACGTCGGGAGCAACGAGAGGTGCGTTCCCGGGCCCGGTGTGGTGATGCTGAAAAGGACTCATCAGTGCATTCACGACAGGGAGTTTTCATGCGTGCACGTCGGATCCTGACCCCCCTGGCCTTCTCGCTGGCGCTGGCCGGCCTCGGTGCCTCGGCGGCCCAGGCCGCTCCTTCGCAGGTCACGCCGCAGGAGTGCATCGAGGCAGGCGGCCGGGTGGTGAACCTCAGTGCGGAGGTCTCGATCTGCGTCGGCGGCAGCCTCAGCGGCGAGGTCATCGAGCCCGGTTCGGTGAACAACGAGACCGACACCGGGACCGGGGTCGGCACGGACACCGCGGCCGGTGCCGGAGCAGAGGCCGGCACCGGGGCGGAGACCGGAGTCGGCACCGAGAACGGGGTCGGTACGGAGAACGGGACCGGCACCGAGGCCGGGGTCGGCACCGAGAACGGGATCGGCGCCGGTTCCGCCGGTGTCGGACAGGACGGCACCGCCGTCTGACGTCCTCCTGTCCCGGACGGCTCATCGGCAGCGGGCGCGCCCAGCGGCACGGGGCGCGCCCGCTCCGGCGTGCTCCGGGCCCGTCACCGCCCCCTGCGCGGGGCGGACGGCCTCCCGGGCGGGGCGGACGCGCCGTGCCCGCCCCGCCCGGGGGGCCCGCCCTGTGTGTCGTACTCGCCCTGCGCGTCGTGCTCGGGCGGCCGCCGCATCGGACCCCAGGGGCCGCGCTGGCGTGCCACCTCGGCCTGCGCCTTGGCGATGACGCGGCTGCCCACCCAGGCGAGCGGCCGGACGTCGGTCACCAGGGGCTCGTTGTCGGGGCCGCGGCCGATCTCCCGGCCCCTGAGCACCCACGGCCGCACCTGCGGGCCCTGGTCGTGCCGCAGGTGGCAGTAGTCGTACAGCCTGCGTGCCACCCACAGCCGCACCGAGCGGCCCGCCCACCAGGGCTCGACGTCGAGGGTGTTGGCCGACAGCCCCGGCAGCTCGACGCCGGTCAGGGTGTCGGTGCTGGAGGTGCGCTCCAGGTCCGGCCCGGGCCCGCGGGACCAGCGTATGTACAGGTGGTCGCTGCGGTGGACGAGGGAAGCCAGGTCGTCCAGGTCGCGCAGCTCCGTCATCCGGGGGGTCGCCGCCATCGTGGGTCGCTGCCTTCCCTGCTCCCGCGTCTTTCCCGCTCCGCCGCCCCGTGCCTCCCCCGCCCCGCGCCGCCGTGGGACGCAGGGGTCCGAAGCCGCTCGCGAGGGGTCGGGTGCCCGCCGCCCGGGCGGGTAAACCGGCAGGTCCGGCGCCGCGCGCCCGCACTCCGCCCGTCAGAGGCGCTCACGGGCCACCGCGTCGTCGTCCGGCTCGGCCGTGCCGCTTCGGGCGCGCCGGCGGCGCAGCCGGTCCAGGCGCGAGATCACCGGTGTGGCGGTGACCCCGTGCAGGACGACGGAGGCGAGCACGGTGAACGTCACCACCGCCCACAGCTGCCGGTCGAAGGCGCTCAGGTCCTCCTGGCCCAGGGCGTGGGCGAGGTAGAACAGCGAGCCGATGCCCCGGATGCCGAAGAACGCGGTCACGATCCGCTCCCGCGGGCCCGCGGCCCCGCGCGCCTGGGCGACCCAGCCCGTCACCGGGCGGATCACCACCAGCAGCAGGAGCCCCACCGCGGCCCCCTGCCAGGTCAGGGCCGCCAGGCCGCCGGTGGCGACGTAGCCGCCGAGCAGGAAGAGCAGGACGGCGGTGAGCAGCCGCTCGACCTGCTCGACGAAGTCGTGCAGGACCTGGTGGTAGCCGTGGGCGCGCTCGGCCGCGCGCAGGGTGCACGCCGTGGTGAACACGGCCAGGAAGCCGTAGCCGTGCAGCAGCTCGGTGACCCCGTAGGCCAGGAACGTCGCGCCGAGGGCGACGAAGCCCTCCCGGTGCTCGGACAGCCGCAGCGCTGCCCAGCCGGCCCGGAAGAACATCCACCCCAGCAGCCGCCCCACGGCCAGTCCGCACAGCACCCCGACGGCGCACATGTACCCCACCTCCACCAGCGCCCAGTGGCCGATCCACTCCGCGGACCAGCCCGCACCGGCGACGGCGAACAGCGCGAGGGCCGCGTTCACCAGGGGGAAGGCCAGCCCGTCGTTGAGGCCGGCCTCGCTGGTGAGGGAGAAGCGCACCTCGTCCTCGTCGTGCTCGGAGTCGGTCGGCTCGCCCACCCGCACCTCGGAGGCGAGCACGGGATCGGTGGGGGCGAGGACCGCGGCCAGCAGCAGGGCGAGCGCCGGCGGCCAGTCCAGGAGCAGCCAGGCCGCGACGCCCGTGGCGGCGACGGCCAGCGGCATGGTGATCCCCAGCAGCCGCCAGGTGGTGGACCACGCCCGGCGGCCGAAGGGCCGGTTGATGGCCAGGCCGGCGCCCATGAGGGAGATGATCACGCACACCTCGGTCACGTGCTCGGCCCAGAAGCGGTCCCGCACCGGATCGACCCGCGGCAGGGGGAGGGGAAGCAGGTAGGCGGCCAGGCCGCCCAGGGCGAACACCAGGGGGAGGGAGAGCGGCCGCCGGGCCACCAGCCGGGGCAGCACCGCCGCTCCCAGCGCACCCAGCCCCAGCCACGCGTACACGGAATCCGACAGGGTCACCGGGGCCGCCTGCCTCGGAAGACGCACCGCGAAACCCTGCAGGGGGCGACCGTTCGGGAGGGTTTGTCGGGAGTGCCCCGGGGGACGCGAAGGACGACAGCGGACGGAAGGAAACGCAGGAGGTGACCTTCGTTGCCGGGACGTGAGGAACTCCCCTCGACCCTGGAACGCTCCCCGGAGGAGGCGCAGCGCACCTGGATCAAGGCGCACGACTCCGCAGTGGAGCAGTACGGAGAGGGACGGCGGGCCCACCAGGTGGCCTACGGCGCCCTCAAGCACACCCACGAGAAGGTGGGCGACCACTGGGAGCGCAAGGAGAAGGGCCGCAAGGGCCCCTCCGACCCCCGGGCGGCCCGGCCGCGGCAGCAGGGCGGCCGCACGGGCGAGGGCGTCGACGAGCACGCGTCGAAGAAGCACCTGTACGAGGTGGCCAAGCGCCTGGACATCAGCGGCCGCTCCCGCATGGACCGGGACGACCTGCTGGACGCCATCCGCAAGGAGAACCGCTCGCGGACGCGGAAGGCCCGCTCGGACTGACCCCGGTCCGGCCGGACCGGCCCATGCCCGGGTGCCCGGATCGCCGGACGCCGGTCCCGGGTGCCCGGGGTCCGGGGTGGAGCGTCAGGCGGCCTTCGCCGGGGCCGCCGGGCCGGTGCGCAGGCGCTCGGCGAGACCGTCCCGGTGCAGGTCGGCGACGGGCGCCAGCAGGTCCGGGTGCCGCAGCAGCGAGGCGGCCCGCCGGTCGTGGGCGTCCGGGTCGGTCAGGCGGCGGAACGCGGGGGCGCAGACCCCGTCGGCGTCCGCGTCCTCCTCCGCCAGGGCGGCCACCGCGGCGGCCGCCAGGGCGGGGTCGGCCAGCAGGCACGCCGCCCAGCTCGCCACGGTCTCGTCCACCCAGGTCCGCCAGCCGTGTTCGGCCCCGTCGGTGGCGCCGGCGTCGGCGCCGACGAGCCGGTCGAGCCGGGCGGAGCCGCCCGGCCCCACGATCCCGAGCAGTGCGACGTCGACGGGCGTGGGGTGGAGGAGCCGCGCGGCGACGGTGGCCGCCTGCCGGGCCTGCGTCTCGGCCAGGGCCGTGCTCAGCGCACCCCCGGCCGCCGGGTAGGCGCGGACCAGCCACTGCGCCGTGGCCGCTATGACGGGTGACAGATCGGCGGACACCGCAGCCCACCACCTTCCTCGTCGGGTGCTCGCTGCGCCGTTGCGGCGCGGACGGCGCCGGTGCCGGCGCGGCCAGGGTAGACGCTGCGGTGGCGCGACAAGGATGGCGAACGTCACGTTCGGGGAAATGTCACTTTTTGACACCACGGCGCGGTGTGCGGCCGGTGTGCACGGGTGCCGCGGCGGGAGCGGTCCTCCGCGCCGCCCGTTCAGGAAGCGGTGGTGCCGGTCACGAGCAGGTCGACCAGGGCCGGCACGCCCCCCTCGTGCAGGGTCCGGCGCTGCCGGGCGGCCGGGGTGCCCTCCGTCAGGAGACGGTGGACCAGGGAGGCGACCTGCCGGTCGTCGCCGCTCTCCTCCAGGGCGGGGGAGATGTGCTCCACGAGCCGGCACACCACGTCGCCGGCCCGGCGCCGCCGCCCCTCCAGGGGGTCGATGAGGACGTCGTCCAGTCCGTACCGGGCGGCCTGCCAGGTGGCGGCGTTGAGGAACTCGTGCGTGGGGGTGGGGAAGGGCGTGCCCGCCTTCTCCTCGCGCAGGGCCGTGGCGACGAGCGCGCGCACGATCCCCGCGAACATGACCGCGTCCTCGGCCCGCAGCTGCACGTCCAGGGCCCGCACCTCGATGGTGGGGTAGCGATCGGAGGGGCGGACCTGCCAGTACAGCTGGCCCCGGTCGCGGACGAGGCCGCCGGCCAGCAGGGCCTGGACCCGCCGCTCGTAGTCCACCGCGTCGGTGAACAGCGGCGGCTGGCCGCTGACCGGCCAGCGGCCGAACACCAGGGTGCGCCAGCTGGCGAAGCCGGTGTCGTGCCCGAACCACAGCGGGGAGTTGCCCGCCATGCCCACCAGGACGGGCAGCCACGGGCGGAGCCGGTTCATCACACCGATCGCGGTGCTGCGCTCGGCCACCGCCACGTGCACGTGCATGCCGTTGATCAGCTGCTCGTCGACCAACTGCGGGGCGTCCGAGCACATGGCCCGGTACCTGGGCTTGTCCGTCACCGGGAACGGCACCGGGCCGGCCAGGGGCGCCGTCCCCGAGGCGGCGATCCGGCACCCGGCCCTCTCCGCCGCCTCGCCGACCGCGTGCCGCAGCCGCAGCAGGTGCCCGCCGACCTCGTCCAGGGTCTCGCAGACGGGGGTGGCGATCTCCACCTGCACCTGGAGCAGCTCGGCCTGGACCTCGTGGGCGCTCAACGCCGCCTGCCCGCCGACCGAGGCCCGGACTTCCTCTGCCATCGGTACGGGCATTCCGCTGTGCGGGTCGATGAGCAGGTACTCCTCCTCGACCCCGAAGGTGGTCACATCTCGCGGATACCCTGCCCGTTCCCGGCCAATCGCGGCCCGTCACTCCGGTCCGTCACTCCGGTCCGGCGGACGGGCCGGCCACCGGCACGAGCAGTCCCCGGCCGACCACGGCGGCCAAGGACAGGGTGCGGTAGCCCACCGAGTCGAACAGGACGGTGACGCGGTCCCGCTCCGCGCCGAGCACCGTGCCCTCCCCCCACCGCCGGTGCCGCACCCGCGCCCCGGTGCGGAAGGCGTGCCCGCCGGGCTCCGGCCCCGTCCCCCGCCCGGGCCAGGCCTCCCGCCGGGGCCGCGCGGTGCGGCCCTCCCGCACGGCCGCACCGCAGTTGTCGCAGTTGCCGCAGGGGGCCTCGTAGTCCTCGCCGAAGTAGCCGAGGAGGTAGCGGCGGCGGCAGCCGGTGGTCTCGGCGTAGCCGCGCATCATCTCCACCCGGGACCGGCCCAGGCTGCGCCGTGCCTCGGCGAGCCCGGCCGCGCGGGCGGCGGCCTCCGCGGGCGGCAGGTCCCCGGCGGGCAGCAGACCGCCCCCGGCGGTGGTGGTGACCGCCCCGGCCTGCTCCAGGAGGCCGACCGCCGAGGTGAGGCGGTGCGCCGACAGGCCGGTCTCCTCCAGCAGGCGTGTCGGTGACAGCGGCGCGTCGCAGGCGTGGACCCGGGAGGCGACGTCGGCCAGGGCCGCGGTGTCGGGGTGCCCGGAGGCGAAGAACTTCTGCAGGGCGAGGTCTTCGGGACGGTAGTGCAGGACGGCGGTCGCGGGGGCGCCGTCGCGGCCGGCCCGGCCGATCTCCTGGTAGTAGGCGTCGGGCGATCCGGGCGCGGAGGCGTGCAGGACGAACCGCACGTCGGGCTTGTCGATGCCCATGCCGAAGGCGGAGGTGGCGACGACCACGTCCACGCCGCCGTCGAGGAACGCCCCGTGCACGCGTGAGCGTTCGGCGGGGGGCAGCCCGGCGTGGTAGGCGGCGGCGTGCAGGCCGGCCGCCGCCAGTTCCGCGGCGCAGGTCCCGGCGTCCTTGCGGGTGGCGGTGTAGACGATGCCGGGACCGTGCTGCGCGGCGGCCCGTTCCACCACGGCCCGGCGCTTGCCGCGGTCGTCGGTGAAACGGCGCACCTCCAGGTACAGGTTGGGCCGGTCGAACCCGGCCACGACCTGCGCGGGACGCTCCATGCCCAGGCGCCCGGCGATCTCCTCCCGCACGGGAGGGGACGCGGTGGCGGTCAGGGCCAGCACCACCGGGCGGCCCAGGCGGCGCACCACCTGCCCCAGCCGCAGGTAGTCGGGGCGGAAGTCGTATCCCCACGAGGAGACGCACTGGGCCTCGTCCACCACGAACAGCGACGGCCCGGCCCGCGCCAGCCGCTCCACCACCTCGTCCTTGGCGAGCTGCTCGGGTGCGAGGAAGAGGTACTCGACGTCCCCGGCGCGCACCGCCTCCCACGCCGCCGCGGTCTCCCCGCCGGTGCGGGCGGAATTCACGGCGACCGCCCCGGGCGCGTGACGCCGGTGGAGTGCTTCGACCTGGTCCCGCTGGAGGGCGATCAGGGGGGAGACCACCACGGTGGGGCCGGGGAGCAGCAGCGCGGGCACCTGGTAGACGGCGGACTTGCCGGCCCCGGTGGGCATGACCACCAGGGTGTCGCGCCCGGCGAGGACGTGCTCCATGGCCTCGAGCTGGCCCGGGCGCAGCCGGCTCCAGCCGAAGACCTCGGCGGCGGCCCTCCCGAGCCGCCCGGCGGGGTCGGCGTGCTCGGCGGGTGCGGCGGTCCCGGCCACGGCTGCTCCTCGCCTCCCCCGCTCCTCGCCGCCGGAGCCCGGCCCCCGGCGGCCGGGCCCGTGCCGTCAGTGGTTGGGTCCGGCGGCACTGATGCCGGACAGGGCGGCGCCCTCGTCGCGTTCGACGGCCAGGTCGCCGAGCGCGACGATGCCCACCGGGCGCCCGTTCTCCACCACCGGCAGGCGGCGCACGGCACGGGTGCGCATCAGCTCCTCGGCCGTGGCGACGTCGTCGTCGGGGGAGACCGTGACCAGCGATCCGCTGCACGTGCCGTGCATGGTGGTCTCGCCCCCGTACTCGCCCTCGGCCAGGACGCGGACGACCAGGTCGCGGTCGGTGACCAGCCCGCACAGCCGGTCGCCGTCGACGACCAGGACCGCGCCGATGTTCTCGTCGCGCATCAGCCGGGCCACCTCGGTGACCGAGGTGTGCGCGGGCACGGTCACCGGGTCGGTGGTCATGATGTCGCGGATTCGCTGGGCCATGGCTTCCCCTCGGCAGTCGGTCGGGACACGGGGCGTTCCTCGTCCGCCCGCTCCTGGCGCGTGCCCGCTCCCGGGGCGGAAATGCCGGTCCGCGGCAGTTCACGGCGGTTCACGGCGGTTCGCGGAGGTCCGCGGAGATTCGCGGCGGTTCCGTGATGTTTCGCAGCGGCTCGCAGCGGCTGGAGGTGGTTCGCGTCCTGCGCTGCGGGCCCCGTCCGGGCGCGGGACCCGCAGCGCCCGGACGGGAGCGGCCGGACGGGGTGACCGGTCCGGCGGCGGGGGAAGGCTGTACGCGGGGGAGGCGGGCACAGGGCCCGCACAGCCGGGAGTCAGGAGTTCGCCGTGACCGTTGAGGGGACCACCACCTGTGCCGTCTCCGGGGGAGGGCCTGCAGGGATCATGCTCGGCCTGCTGCTGGCCCGCGCCGGGGTGGAGGTGACCGTCCTGGAGAAGCACCGGGACTTCCTGCGGGACTTCCGCGGCGACACGGTGCACCCGTCCACCCTGGAACTGCTGGACGAACTCGGGCTGGCAGAGGCGCTGGAGGCACTCCCGCACCGGAAGCTGACGGCGGTGCGCATGGGCACCCGGGACCGGGCGCTGGTCGAGGCCGACCTCGGCCTGTCCTCCTCCCGGTACAGGTACCACCACATCGCGATGATCCCGCAGTGGGACTTCCTCGACCTGCTCGTCGCGCACGCCCGCCGCTATCCGACCTTCCGGCTGCTGATGGGCGCCGAGACGCTCGGCCCGATCCGGCAGGGGCCGGCCGTGCGCGGCCTGCGGTACCGGGACGCCGACGGGGAGCACGAGCTGCGCGCGGTGCTGACGGTGGCCGCCGACGGCCGCCGCTCCGACCTGCGGGCGGCGGCCGGCATGGTGCCGCGCGAGCTGGGCGCCCCCATGGACGTGCTGTGGCTGCGCCTGTCCCGCAGGCCCGGGGACCGCGAGGGCGTGGCGGGGTTCCTCGGCAAGGGCGAGATGGCCGCCGCCGTCGACCGCGGGGACTACTGGCAGGTCGCCTTCGTCATCCCCAAGGGCTCCCGCGAGAAGGTCCGCGCCCAGGGGCTGGAGACGCTCCGCGGCCGCGTGGCCGCCCTGGTGCCGATGCTCGCCGACCGCGTGCACGAGCTCGACGACTGGGAGAAGGTGGCGTTCCTGGAAGTGGGGCTCGACCGGCTCCCGCGCTGGGACCGGCCCGGGCTGCTGGCCATCGGGGACGCCGCGCACACCATGTCGCCGATCGGCGGGGTCGGCATCAACCTCGCGGTGCAGGACGCGGTCGCCGCGGCCAACCTGCTGGCCGGGCCGCTGTACCGGGCGCAGGCCGACCCCCGCCGCTTCGAGCGCACCCTCGACCCCCTGCTGGTGCGGCGCGTGCAGCGCCGCCGGTCCCTGCCCACCGTCGGCACCCAGCTGGTGCAGCAGATGGTGCAGCGCCGGGTGATCGGCAGGGTCCTCGACGAGGGGGAGGAGCCGCGGCTGCCGGCCCTGCTGGGCACCCCTCTCGGGAGCCGGCTTCTCTCCCGGGTCTTCGCCCGGATCATGCTGTACGGCCTCCTGCCCGAGCACGTCCGCACTCCCGAGCGCACTGTTTCCTCCGGAGGCTGACCGGAGCCGCGGGGGCGCCGCCCCGGCCGGGTGCCGTCGGCGGCTCCCCGCCGGTCAGGCGCCGTCGGCGGCTGCCGCCTCCGGGGGCGGTGCGGTGCGGCGCACGAGCAGCACGGCGATGTCGTCGTGCTGCCGGGAGAGCACGGGTGCCACGAGCCGGTCGGCGATGCCTTCCAGGCCGCGGCGTCCCCTGCCGCCCGCGTCCGCCCGGTCCGCCTCCCCGGACGCCCGGACGAGCCTCCGCGAGAGGTCGGCGACCGCCTCGGTGTAGTCCCGGCCGTGCTGCTCCACCAGGCCGTCGGTGTAGAGGAGCAGCGTGGTGCCGGGGGGCAGGGTGCGCTCGGTGACGGGGTACCGGTCGTCGGAGTCGTAGCCCCACGGCAGGCCGCCGGGGTCGTCCAGCTCCCGCACGCCGCCGTCCGGATCCAGCATCAGCACGTAGGGGTGGCCCGCGCGCACCGTGCGGAAGCAGCCCGCTCCCGGGTCGACCTCCACCAGGCAGCAGGTGGCGAGCAGGTCGGTGTCCAGGGCGCACAGGGTGCGGTTGCCGCGGCTCATCAGCTCGGCCGGCGGGTGCCCCTCCTCGGCGTGGGCGCGCATGGCCGTGCGCAGCTGTCCCATCACCGCCGCGGCCTGCGCGCTGTGCCCCTGCACGTCACCGATGACCAGGGCGACCCGCCCGCCCGGAAGCGGCAGCACGTCGTACCAGTCGCCGCCCACCTCCATGCCCTCCGAACCCGGCAGGTAGCGGGCGGCCACCTCCAGGCCGGGCAGGTCGGGGATGCGCTGGGGCAGCATCATCCGCTGCAGCTCGGTCATCTGGGCCCGCCGCGCGTCGAACAGGCGGGACCTGGCCAGCGACTGGGCCAGGATGCCCGCCACCGCCGTGCACACCATCCGGTCGTCGGTGGTGAACGTGCGCGGCGCGTCGAAGGAGATGACGCACCCTCCCGTCAGGCCGTCCGCGGTGGACAGCGGCAGGATGGCCCAGGCGTGCCGGCCCGGGGGCGGCTCCAGGCTTCTCTCGGGGAAGGCCGTGCGGAACTCGTCGAGGTTCCCGGCGAACACCGGTTCCCCCTTCTCCAGGCGGGTGCGGGAGAGGCGCGCGAGCTCGAGGTCGTCGGTGGAACGCAGCCACTCCAGTCCTTCGTCGGAGTACCCCCGGGCGCCGATCAGCCGGGTCCGGCCGTACCGCACGACGTAGACCGCCAGGTCGCGCGCGCCCAGGGCGGGCAGCACCGTCTCGGCCGTCGTGTCGAGGACCTCCCGGGTCGACAGGGCGGCGGCGTAGCCCCGGGTGACGTCGATGACGAATTCGTTGCGCTCCTGGCGCCGCGTCTCGTACTCGTGCTCGGCGGTGCGGTCCCGGGCGACCCCGATGATCTTCCGGGGCCGTCCCTGGGCGTCGCGCACCAGGCGGCCCTCGGTGCCGAGCCGGCGGACCGTCCCGTCCGGCAGGACGATCCGGTGCGCGTTGCGGTAGCTCCCCGTGGTGAGGCTCTCGTCCACGGCCTTCAGGAAGGCCGCGCGGTCCTCGGGGTGGATGGCCGCGAACAGCGTCTCGAAGCGCTCGTCGTACGTGTCCGGGTCGATGTCGAACAGGTGGCACAGGCTGTCGTCGCCCGTCACCCGGCCCGTGTCGAGGTCCCAGTCGAAGGAGCCGATGCCGGAGAAGGACATCGCCATCTCCAGGACGGCGGCCCGGCTGTGGGAGCGGATCGTGTGCTCCGCCGGAATTCCCCGCGGCGCCCCGTTCCCCGGCTCTCCGTCCCCGGACGTCCCGCGGTCCGGTTCTCCGCGGCCCGGTCCTCCGCTGTCCGGCTCCTCACCACCCGGGTCCCTGCGGGGCCCGGGCTTCCCGCCCTCCAGCCCCTCGTGCTGCTTCGGCTCCGGCACGGGGAGGCCCGTGACGGGGTCGTCCGGGCCTTCGGGCAGCAGCTCCGCGGTCCGGTGGGCGCACAGCGCCGCGACGGCCTCCAGCACCGCCAGGTCGGACCCGGCCGGCGGCCCCGGGGTGCGCATCCACAGGAACAGGGCGCCCACGCAGCGCTCGCCGAGCAGCAGGGGGAGGGCGAAGTACCCGTCGCTGATGTACACCGGGATCCGCTCCCGCACCGCCACGGGGGCCGGCAGCTCCGAGTCGGCCGGGATCAGGTGGTACGGCTCGAACAGGTCCTCCTCGAAACCGACGATCGCGACCAGGCGCAGCCGGCCGTCGCCCCGGAGGACGTACAGGGCGCCGCAGCCGTCCGTGATCCCGGCCAGGCCCGTCTCCACGGCGGCGGACAGCAGGGTGTGCAGGTCCGGGCTGCCCAGCAGCCGGACGACGGTGTCCGCGGGCACCGCGGCGTCCTGCGCCGAGGTGCCGTCCGGGCGCGCGTCGTCCGGGCGCGGTGCCCCGGTGTTCCCGTCGGGTGCTCCGGACGCTGCGGACATGGCGTCTTCCTCGGCCTCGACCGGAACGCGCCCCGCCGGACCGGGCCGGGCTGCCCCGGCCGGTGCGGGCGGCGCCCGTTCCCTGCTGTAGCCATGCTCCCGCGAAGCGGCCGATCGTGCACGGGCCGCGCACGGCCCGGGGAAGTCCTGCGGCCGCTTGCGGAGATCCTGTGTGCGCGAGGGACGGGCCGGAGGCGGCCGTGAAATCGTGATCGCGCCGCTACCGAGAGTCATCGGACCGGTGGTGTGCCCGTTCCTGTTCGGCCCGTACCCCTGGAGCACCGCAGTGCCGTTCGCACCCTCCTTCTCCCGCCGCCGCCTGCTGGGCCTGGCGGCCCTCCGGTTCGCCGCCGGCGCCGGTCTGGCCACCGTCGCCGCACCCGCCTGGGCCGCCCCCCGCCCCCGGGGGCCGGAGGACGCCTACCCCGCCGTGGTGGTCGGCTCCGGCTACGGCGCCGCGGTGGCGGCCCTGCGCCTGGGCGAGGCGGGGGTGCGCACCCTGGTGCTGGAGATGGGCCGGCTGTGGAACGAGGCCGGGCCGGACGGCAGGGTCTTCTGCCGGATGACCGCCCCCGACCGGCGGTCCATGTGGTTCAAGCGCCGGACCGAGGCCCCGCTGTCGAGCATGCTCTGGCTCGACGTGGTCGACCGGGACATCGCCCCGTACCCCGGCGTACTGGACAGGGTCAACTTCGAGCACATGTCCGTCTACGTCGGGCGCGGACTGGGCGGCGGCTCCCTCGTCAACGGGGGCATGGCCGTCGCCCCCTCCAGGCGGTACTTCGAGAAGGTCTTCCCCGGCGTCGACGCGGGCGAGATGTACCGGACCTACTTCCCCCGCGCCGCCTCCGCCCTCGGGGTGAACTCCGCCGACCCGGACTGGCTCGGGCGCAGCCCCCACTACCGGTACGCCCGCGTCGGCCGCGACCAGGCCCACAACGCCGGCCTGTCCACGGTCCACGTGCCCAACGTCTACGACTTCGGCTACATGGAGCGCGAGGAGAGGGGCGAGGTGGCCCGGTCCGCCCTCGCCGGGCAGGTCATCTACGGCAACGACCACGGCAAGCGCAGCCTGGACAAGACCTACCTGGCCGCCGCCCTCGGGACCGGGAACGTCACCGTCCGCACCATGCACCGGGTCGACGCGGTCCGGCAGGAGCGCGACGGCGGCTACGTGCTGTCCGTGGAGGAGATCGACACCGCGGGCAGCACGGTGGCCGTGCACGAGATCGCCTGCCGCCACCTCTTCCTCGGCGCGGGCAGCCTGGGCACCACCGAACTGCTGCTGCGCGCCCGGGACACCGGCGCCCTGCCCGGCCTCGGCGAGGAGGTGGGCACCGGGTGGGGCACCAACGGCAACGTCATGGCGGCCCGCGCCAACCACGCCTGGAACCCCACCGGCTGCAAGCAGTCGTCGATCCCCGCGCTGGCGGTCGACGACTGGGACAACCCCGTCCACCCGGTCTTCGCCGAGATAGCCCCCGTGCCCGCGGGCATCGAGACCTGGATCAGCCTCTACCTGGCCATCACCGAGAACCCCGAACGCGGCACCCTGTACCGCGACCCGGCCACCGACCGGCTGGGACTGCGCTGGACCCGCGACCAGAACCAGCCCTCGGTCACGGCCGCCAAGTCGCTGCTCGACCGGATCAACAGGGCAAACAGGACCGTCTACCGGTACGACCTGTTCGGCGACGACCGGGCCTTCGCCGACGACTTCTGCTACCACCCGCTGGGCGGCTGCGTCCTGGGGAAGGCCACCGACGGCCACGGCCGGGTCCGCGGCCACCGCAACCTGTACGTCACCGACGGCTCGCTGATCCCCGGCTCCGTCGGGGTCAACCCCTTCGTCACCATCACCGCCCTGGCCGAGCGCAACCTCGCCCGCATCGTCGCCGAGGACGTCCTGGGCCGCTGACACGAGCGGCAGCCGGCCCGTCCCGGACGGGCCGGCGTCAGCGGCCGGGGAGCTTGACGACGGTGACGAAGAACTGGTCGATCTGCCGGATCGCGGAGACGAACTGGTCCAGGTCCACCGGCTTGGTCACGTACGCGTTGGCGTGCAGCTTGTAGCTGCGCAGGATGTCCTCCTCGGCGGAGGACGTGGTCAGCACCACGACCGGGATGCTGGCCAGCTCCGGGTCCGACTTGATCTTCTCCAGCACCTGGCGGCCGTCGTACTTGGGCAGGTTCAGGTCCAGCAGGACCAGGTCGGGGCGCGGCGCGGAGGCGTGCTCGCCGCGCCGGTAGAGGAAGTCCAGCGCCTCCAGACCGTCGCGGACCACGTGCAGGGTGTTGCCGATCCGGTTGTCCTCGAACGCCTCACGCGTCATCAGCTCGTCACCGGGGTCGTCCTCGACCAGGAGTACCTCGATCGGCTGGATGCCGGTGGTGTTCACGCGGGGGTCCTCTCGCTGCTGCTGCTGCTGTTGCTGCCGGGGGCGCCGTCGGCGCGGCTGTCACGGTTGTCGGGGCTGTCGGGGCTGTCGGGGCTGTCGGGGTCGTCGCCGCGGTTTTCGCCGCCGCCGCCGTCGCCTGCCGGAAGCCCGGTGGTGGTGCGGGGGAGGGTGAAGACGATGCGGGCCCCGTCGGTGTACCCGGTGTCGAGCCAGATCCGGCCCCCGTGGTACTCGACGATCTTCTTGCACAGGGCCAGGCCGATGCCGGTGCCCCCGTACACGTCGCGCTGGTGCAGGCGCTGGAAGATCACGAAGACCTTGTCGGCGAACTCCGCGCCGATGCCGATGCCATTGTCGGTGACGGAGAAGCGCCACTCCCCGCCGTCCTCCTCGACCCGGACCGACACCCGCGGCGCCCGCTCCGGGGAGCGGAACTTCACCGCGTTGCCGACCAGGTTCTGCCACAGCATCGTCAGCAGCGTCGGGTCGCCGACGACCCGCGGCATCTCCCCGGGCCGCTCGACGACGGCCCCGGACTCCTCGACCGCGGCGGCCAGGTTGCCCAGCGCCTTGTCCAGGACCGACCCCAGCTCCACCGGCTCCTGCCCGTCGTGCAGCCGGCCCACCCGGGAGAAGGTGAGCAGGTCGTTGATGAGCACCTGCATGCGCTTGGCGCCGTCGACGGCGAAGGCGATGTACTGGCCGGCCCGCTCGTCGAGCTGGTCGCCGTACCGCTTCTCCAGCAGCTGGCAGAACGACGCCACCTTGCGCAGCGGCTCCTGCAGGTCGTGCGAGGCCACGTAGGCGAACTGCTCCAGCTCCGCGTTGGAACGCCGCAGCTCCACCGTCTGGGAGTCCAGGTCGGCGGCCTGCCGGGCCAGGACGTCCTGCTGGTGCCGGGACCCCTCCAGCGCGGACATCAGCCGGGTGCGCATGCCCTCGACGTCCGCGGCCACGGCCTGGATGTCCGCCGGCCCGTGGGGCGTGATCCGCTGCTCGAACGCACCGTCGGCCACCGCCCGGGTGGAACGCCGCAGGTTCCGCAGGGGCCGCGCCACCGCGTACTGCAGCAGCACCCCCATGGACACGGCCACCACCAGGAACGCCACCAGCATCCCGGCCAGCACCATGTCGCGCATGGCGCGCGTGCGGTCCAGCTCCGCCCGGCCCTCCGCGCGGGCCCGGGCCAGGTCCGCGTTCTGCGTCGCGAACGCCTCGCGGACCAGGCCGAACTCCCGGTCGCCCGTGCGCACCGCGTCCTCGTCGGCGGCCTGCGTGCCCTCGCGCTCCACCCGGTCGACCAGCGGGTCGGCGTAGGCGCGCCGCCACTCCTGCCCGGCCCGCCGCACGGCGGTCGCGTCCGCGAGCAGCTCCTCCTCGCCCTTCAGCAGCTTCCGCAGCCGCTCGTAGGACGAGCGTTCCGCGGCGATCCCGTCGGTGTAGGGCTCGAGGAATTCGCTGTCGCCGGTCAGCGCGTACCCGCGCAGTCCCGTCTCCTGGTTCAGCAGCGCCGCCTGCATCCGGTAGGCCTCGGTGCGGGCGGGGGAGATCCGGTCCACCAGCCGGTCCGACACGTGCGCGGTGCGCTGGAGCAGCCCCGCGCTCACCACGGAGACCACCACCACCAGCACCCCGATGACGGCGAGCACCAGCGAGTACCACCCGCGCACCGACAGCCGGTGCCGGAACTCTTTGGGCCCGGCCTTCTCGCGCCCGGCCTCGTCACGCTCCAAGGCGTGCACTCCCCTCACGACCACTCCACCTGCACCACGGCCACGTCGTCGGCGAGCCCGCCGCCGACGGCGCACACCGCCTCAGCCTTCTCGATCACCGCGTCCACGAACCGGACCCCGGGCAGCGCGGCGTGCTCACGCGCCAGCTCCAGCAGCCCGTCCTCGCCCAGCCGAGCCGCCCCCGAGGCGGACGTCCGCCCCTCGAACAGCCCGTCGGTGAACATCACCAGGGAGCCGCCGTCAGGCACCTCCACCCGGCCGCACGGCCACTGCGCCAGACCGGGCAGCAGACCCAGCGCCGGCCCGAACTCCGGCTCCACCAGGTCGACCCTCCCGCCCCCGCCGCGCACCAGCACCCCCGGATGCCCGGCCCGCCACACCTGCGCACCGCGCTCGCCGGGACGGATCACCACCGCGCACACCGTGGCGAAGATCTCCGGCCCGGACCGCTCGGCCAGCAGCATCCGCTCCAGCAGGGCCAGCGCGCTGCCACCCGTGGTCCCGCTGAGCACCGCGGTCCGCCAGGCGATCCGCAGGCACACGCCCAGCGCGGCCTCGTCCGGGCCGTGCCCGGACACGTCGCCGACGATGGCGTGCACCGACCCGTCGTCGGCCTCGACCACGTCGTAGAAGTCCCCGCCGAGCAGCGCCTGCGCCCGCCCGGGCCGGTAGCGCGCCGACACCCGCACCCGCCGCGACGGCAGCAGCGGCTCGGGCAGCAGCCCCCGCTCCAGCCGGACGTTCTCCTGCGCCCGCAACTGCTCGGCCTGCAGCGCGGCGGCGTAGCGCTCGGCCTGCTTGCGGTGCATCGCGTACCGCAGCGCCCGACCGAAAAGCTCGGGCTCCACCGCGCCCTTGATCAGGTAGTCCTGGGCCCCGGCCGCCACGGCGGCCGCCCCGGACTCCTCCTCGGCCAGACCGGTGAGCACTACCACCGCCGCCGTCCCGGCGGCCCGCAGCACCCGGTCCAGGGCGGCCGCGCCGCTCCCGTCGGGCAGGTGGAGGTCGAGCAGCACGCACTGGGGCGGCTCCTGCGCCAGAGCCTTCTCGGCACCGGCCAGCGTGGTCACCCACGTGATGTCGGCCTCGACCCCGCTGTCCAGCAGGAGTTCCTCGACCAGCAGCGCATCACCGGCGTCGTCCTCGACCAGCAGCAGCCGGGGGCGGGGGGAACCTCCGGAGGCCGCCGGCACGGCGTGCGCTCCCACGGTGTCGAGCCCTGTCGTCGTGACGGCCTCTTCCGGGTCCGCCGCGGGCACGGGGCCCGGTTCCACCTGACGCATCCACCGTCCTGTTCCGCTAGACAACGCCCCGTGCGGGGCGTGCGCCCCGTAAAAAATCTTCCCACACCGGGCCGGCGCACCTGCGCGGCCCGGTGGTTCCTCGTGGGCAACGGACGGAGAAAAGGGGAAATTCCCAGATCAAAGAGGGTGCAGGGGTTATGTGGGTCACAATGGGGTACCTCGGGTTGCGCTGGACGAAGGCGGGGGCCAGGACGATGTCCTGGCCCCCGCCTTCGGGTGTTTCCTCGCGGATCCTCAGGAGGCAAACCCGGGAGAGTCGTCGGGAGCAGGTGCGGGGCTCAGGCACCCGACCTTGAGAATGGAGTGGGAGGCGACCAGGGAGGCGATGCCGGCGATGGTGAGGCGCTGCTCGTCGGAGTCGCCGTCGGAGGCGCCGGGGGCCGTGACCGTGACGCTCAGGTGGACGTTCTTGCCGCCGGGCAGCCTGCAGGGCAGGCGCAGGGCCGCGCTCGAGTCGCCGGACAGGGCCGTGTAGTCCTTCCCCTCCAGACCTTCAGGAGCCCTGTTGATGACGATATCCAGGGGCCTCTCCCGACCCAGAAGGAGTTCTCGTCTCCTGGTCTCCTCCAGCCAAGTGTCCTTGTCCGCAGTGGTGACTCGGACCCTCGCATGGAGTTGCAACTCCCCGTCCGCGAAGACCGTGCAGCCAAGCCAGTGGTCGTCACCCCGACCCGTCTCTTCGAACTCCGTGGTGATGATCCGACGCCCGGTGAGGGTGTTCTGCGGAATGAAACCCATGTCGAAGGAGGAGAGGATCCGGCCGCAGGCCCGATGGTAGGGGGCACCGGTACCGCGGAAAGGGAGGAAGCGGTCCCCGGCGAGCGTCCCCGCTGCCAGGCAGAGGACGACGACGAGGGTGGTGGTCAGGCGTTTTCGACCGGCAGGGCTCAGAATCATAGGCACCTCGGAGGGGGACGGCGGGCGGAAGCGGACGTGTGATCGGCTGCTCAGGGCGAAGGGTTGGCGCCGAGGTCGAGGGCGTACAACTCGAGATTGCTCATGGCATTGACATAACCGCTGTCCAACCCGTTGCTCACTGCTGTGCCGGTTTCTGCCTCGTTGAGGCCGGCGCCGGCCTCCTGGCTCGCACGCAGGGCGGCATCACCGGTGACTGCCATGTAGGAGTTCTTGCGGCTCTCTGCTTCTCCGCCCGCGCTGTAGACGACTTCACCGGACTTGTCCCTCGTGGCGCCGGAGACGAAGGCGTCGATGACCTGACCGCTCACTGTTCCGGCCACGCCTCCGATCACCGCTCCGCCGACGGGGGAGGCGATACCGGCCGTTCCCGCACCTATGCCGATGCCGACGCCCATCTTCGCCCAGTCCCCCGCAGCCTTGAGGCTGTCGTTGAACTCCTTGTCGTCGGCGACCTTCTCGTTGACGACCGCGTCGTTGCGGGCAATGCCGATGATGCCTTCGATCTCCGCCCCGCCCGTGCTGATCTTCTCGACCTTCTCGGCGGCGGAGATGTCGTACGCGTCCGGGTGCTGGAGGTGGTACTCCAGCAGGGAACTGGTGTACTGGGTCTGGCCGTAGTTGATGGCCGCGTGGCCATCGGGGTCCTGGCCGACCGTGTACAGGAACCGTGTGGCGTCCTGTTCGCTGATGTGCGCCCGTTCGCTGTCGCCCATGGGGTACAGGGCGTCGACCTTGCTCTCCTTGTTGGCCAGGGCGTAGTTGATGTCCGGCATGTACTCCGCCGACATGCGGCCCAGGCTGTCCTGCATGCCGTCGTGGGCGAGTTCGGGGTCCTTGGAGACCTTCGTGATGATCTCCGAGGTGAGGTCGGCCTGTGCGCGGGTGTGCTCGGGGAGGGGGCTGGGGATCGGCGCGTCGTAGGCGTGGCCGGTGGTGGCGGCCTCCAGGGCGTGGCCGAGGTTGTCGTAGCCGCCGCCTTCCTCGGAATGGCCCGTGTACCCGGCGCCCTTCGGCCAGTGGCGGTCCTTCATCAGGTAGTCGAGGTGGTCGACCTTCTCGCCGTCGACGGTGGAGTCGGAGGAGAGGAACTTGTTGGCGGCCTCGGGGTTGTGGCCCAGGGCCTCCATGAACCCGGTCATGGGGTCGAGGGCGCCGATGTTGGTCGAGCCGAGGGCGCGGGTGCCGTTCCCGCCCCAGTGCGCGTCGGGGTTCATGCCGCCCCGGGCGCTGCGCTGCTCGGAGGTGATGATCTCGGTGCCGAAGTCCTGGAGGAAGCCGGTGTCCCACTTGCCCTCGGCCATCAGGCTGCCGGTGAGCTGGTAGCCGCTGAGGCCGTAGGGGGAGTGGGTGGGGTTGGCGTTGAAGTCGCGGTTGCCCGCGGCGAGGAGGTCTTCCTGGAACTTGGTGACGGCCGGGTCCGGCGATCCCTTGTCGTCGGACGTGGTCGCCGTGCCGATGGTGACGCCCAGGTTCCTCTTGAACTTCTCGAGCTCGGCGAGCTCCTTCTTGGAGAGCTGGGTGCCGGGGGGAGGGCTGAGGAGCTCGTTGTACTTCTCGAGGGTGTTCTCGGCGCCGGTGCGGGTGGTGAACCGGCGGGCGAACTCGGGGTCGTTTTTGTTGGCGGAGAGGAGCTGGTTGAGCTCGGTGAGCTCGGAGTTGCTCAGCCTCCCCTCCTTCTTCATCAGCTGCGACGCCCGGTCGGCCTCGACGGCGTCGAGGCTGGTGTAGGTGCTGGTGTTGAAGGAGTTGTCGTTCTCGCCGTTGGCGTCGCGCTCCAGTGCGGAGGACGCGGCGGCGTCGGCGGCGGTGGCCAGCTCGATCACCCGGTTGATCCGGGACTCCAGGGAGTCCAGCTTCTCCTTGCGCTCGGTGGCGAAGCCCGGGGCGGCGGAGGCGGTGGGGCTGTCCCAGCGGGAGTCGACGTCCTCGATCACGCCCTTGTCGGAGATGCGGAAGTCGTCCGCGGACGCCTCCTCGACCAGGGCCTTCAGCTGCTTCTGGCAGGCGGAGAACTCGGTGTGGGCGTCCTGCAGCAGCTTGGCGATGCGCCCGGCCTCGGTGGCGGCGTCCTTGTACTGCGTGCGGGCCTTCGCCATGGTGGCGAACGCCGCTTCGGCGGCCTCGCCCTCCCAGTGGCCCTCGAGGTGTTTGATGACGCGGCGGTTGAACTCGTCGTGCAGGCTCTCGTACTTGGCGGGCAGCGCCTTCCAGGAGGCGGCTGCGGTGGCCAGCGGGCCGAGGTCGGCCTCTTTGAGGTAGACGAAGGACGGCATGTGCGGTGGCTCCTCTGCGCCGGACGGGCGTCCGGTTCCGTTCCGGTTTCCGGTCTCCTGCGTGCTTCCGGCTTACCCGAAGGGGGAGTTGATCGCGTTCATGCGGGCCCGTTCCTCCTGCTCGGCGCGGGTGTACTGGCCGGTGGTGGCGTGGAGCTTGTCGCTGATCTCCTGCAGCATGCTCTTGAGGTTGGCGACCTGCATGCCCCAGCGGACGTCCATGGTCATCAGGGAACCGGCGGTCTGCCAGGAGCCCGCGTCGGGCATGCCCCCGGCGGTGTGCTTGTTGAGCCCCCTGACGGCGCTCTGGGTGTCGTCGTCGGCGGCGTTGTCGACGTTCTCCGTGTCACCGCGCAGTTCCACCAGCGCATTGGACGCCTGGTTCATCCGCGCGGTGTCGGCCTTGGTGATTCCCGCGGAACCCCCGCCGCCTCCGCCCTGGTCCGCGGCGGAGTTCAACCGCATCCGGGTGGTCTCGTTGCTCTGCGGCCCGTCGAAGGGCGTGCTCATCCCTCACTCCGTCCCCGTTGACACCCGTGCATGGCATGGATGCTTCAATCCGTGCAGCTTACAAGGCGAACGCTAGGCCCTTCGGGGGCCGAGGAGTTCGGCTTGGGCGTTCCTTTGCAGGGTTCACGTGGGCGGCGTCCTCCGGACCGGCCGGCCCGGTCGGACGGACCGGGGACGGGGAAGAGGTGAGGGGATCCGAGTGACAGGACCCCGGCGAGGACCTTCTTGCCTGTTCAGTTCCGTGCCGATTCATGCCGCGCGGCCGTCGACGGTGATCGACGCGGCGCCGGACGCGGTGGTGGTCGCGGTGGCGTTCCGGCAGTCGCGGCACAGGGCGTGAGTGTGGGAGCGGTGGGCGCGGTCGCAGCCGTCGCAGTTGATCAGCGGGGCGACGGAAGGGCGTTCCTTCCGGCCCTCCCCGTCCTGCCCGTCCTCCGGACCCGGCCGCCGGCCCGGTGCGGCCGGGCCCGGCCGCGAGGACGGGGGGACGTCCGGCGGGAGGTTGGCGGACAACCGGTAGGCGAGCAGGGCGGCCGGGCGGTGCTCGATCCGGTCGGGAAGGTTCCCGGACAGGGCCTCGGCGATCTGCCCCGGTGCGACGCCGCGTCGCAGCCACGCCCCGACGGCCGGGGCGAGCCGGGCGATCTCGGGTACCGACAGCAGCAGCCGGGGGTCCCTGTGCCGCAGTCCCGCGAGAACCCGCACCGCCTCCGGGGACACGTCCGCCAGCGCGTCGCCCACCGGCAGCGGCTCGGACGCGCGGCCTGCTCCGGGCGCTCCGGGCGTCCGTGCCCCTCGGGGCTCCCGCATGTGCGCGGGGGCTCGCCGTGCCCGCGCCTGCTTCCGGGCTCCGAGGCCGTGCGCGTGCGCCCTGGCCGGGTACGCCGGAATGCTGCGGCCGGCTGCCCCGTCCGGAGCTGTGTCCGCATTCGGGACCGCCTGTGCCGTCGTGTCCGCCGCCGCCTCCGCTGCGGTGTCCGCACGTTCCGCCCGGGGACCGGGCAGTGCCCGGTCGGCGGCAAGCCCCTGCCCGGCGGTGAACTTCCTCCCGGCAGGCGGGTGTTGCTCTGCTTCCGGCTGCCGCTGGCGCCGTTCGCGGGCGGCCTCGGCGCGCAGCCGCGGGTCGTTGTAGACGTAGGTGCGGGTACGCATCCTGCCTGCGGCGACGCGGACCACGACCCGTTCGAGGAAGCCGCGCTCCTCGAGTTCGTTGAGGGCGGCGGACAGGCACTTCTCGCCCTGCTTGAAGCGCAGGCGCAGAGCCTGGATGCTCACCGTCGTCCCCTCGGGGACGGCCATCAGGTAGGTGCCCAGTCCGATGACGACCAGGTCGTGGGCGTCCAGGGCGAGTTGGTTGGGGACGATCGTGAAGTCCGCACCGAGACGGCGGCGGATGTGGACGACACCGGCCCGGCACGGCTCCGCGGAGGCGCGCACGGGCGCAGTAGACTGCGCTCCAGTCATCGGGAAGGTCTCTTCTTCCTGGGTGATCAGACCCTCGCCCGGGACGGCCATCCCGGCGGGGGTCGTTCTCTGTCTGCGGTTGTGGCCGCGACGATACCCCGGCCGGTCCCCTCCCCGCGCCCGCGTCACCCGATGGGGTGATGGCGGTGATGCCTGGTCAGGTGGGCTGGGACAGGAAGTCCTTGGACCGGAGTCCTGGTTGGGCCCCGCGCCCCACCGGCCCTCGCTCCGCCGTGCCCCGGTCCCGCCCCACCGGCCCCCGGCGGAGCGGGCTCCGGCCGCGCCCGTGTTCGTACCCGGAGCGAGTGTGCGGGACGGCCCGCAGGGGCAGAATCCAACACTGATCGAGTCCGACGGCACACGGGCCGAGGTGTTTCAGGGCGACAGCCGACAGCCCGGGAAACGGTTTTTCCTCCGGGACGTGCTGGTCGACCGGATTCCCGGGGGCAGTGCTCCGGCTGTGTTTCACCGACCGACTTCGTAGTGATCAGTGGGGCAGGGTGGGGGCATGACTGCGTATGAGACGATGCCGTTCCACCTCGAGACCGAGCGGCTGACACTGCGGCCGTGGGCCGAGTCGGACGCCGCCGAGTTCTGTGCCCTCCTCTCCGAACGCGGCAAGGGAACCCCCACGGTCGAGCGGATCCGGACGTCCATCGCTGAGCTGCTCGCCGCGACGGCGACCACCGGGATCGCCCTGTTGCCCGTCCAGCGCCGTGCCGAAGGTGACTTCATCGGCTACTGCGGGCTGATCATCGGCCGTTCCACCCTGGAGGAGCCTGAGATCGCGTACGAGCTGTTCCGACGTGTGCACGGGCGCGGCTATGCCACCGAGGCGGCCGGCGCAGTGCTGAACGCCGCCGCCGCGACCGGGCGGAAACGGCTCTGGTCGACCGTCGGTGCGTGGAACGCGCCTTCGCTCCGTGTCCTTGAGAAGCTCGGGTTCGAGCGGGATCGCGTTTCCACGGAGGACAAAGGTGAAGTGGTCTGGCTGACACGCTCGTTGCCCTGACGCGAGAGCGCGCTCCCGGGGTTTCGAGCCCACATGATCGAGTGTGCCGGAGCCGGCCCGGTGGAACAGCAGCGGCAGTGGGCGAGTTCGCCGGTGGTGCGGTTGCGCCGGATCAGCAGCCGGCGGCTCGGGCCGACCTGCCTGGTCATCGAGCAGTCGTCACCGAGGTCCATGATGCTGTCGGAGGCGGGAGGCGGGAGGCGGGAGGCGGGAGGCGGGAGGCGGGAGGCGGGAGGCGGGAGGCGGGAGGCGGGAGGCGGGAGGCGGGAGGCGGCGTCGGACGGGCGGGCAGGGCGGTTCCGCCCGGGGTCGACTCCGGGTCAGCCCTGGGTCCAGAACACGATCGTGTCCGCGGTGTGGCCGTATTTCTGGGAGGCCTGCCACTCCTCGTGCTCCACGGTGAGCAGGTCGACGAGGTGTTCGGTGTCGTAGGTGAACTCGTCGCCCAGGCGGGGGAGTACGGCCGTGTAGGCGTCGGCGACGGCCTTGGCCCTGTCCAGGGGGAGGTGGCCGATGGCAGGGTAGCCGTCCATGGGGGCCGGGACGCGGTACGGGAGCAGGCCGGGCAGGTCCGCGTACAGGAACTCGTGCGGCAGCATGTCGGAGGGGACGCCCAGAGAGCGGAGTTCGTCGCCCATGAGGCCGAAGAAGGTGGACGGCTTGGAGTACACGCCCACGTCGACGGGGTCGGACCCGATGCACTCGATGACGGCCAGCAGCGCGGTGCAGTAGGCGTTGCCGGCGCAGTCGCCCGTCGCGTCGGCCCGGCCCGCGACGAGGTGCTCCAACGCCTCGGGGACGGTCAGCCCCCAGTCGACGCCCTGGTGGTCGAGACTGTGCTGGGCGGCCCGCGCCCGCTCGCGCGCGGTGTCCAGGACCTGCTTCTGCCGGTCGGTGAGTTCGCCTCCCCGTACGTACGAGAGGGTGCGGTTCAGATCGACCGTCTTCATGCTGATCACGTGGCTCATGCGGTCATGATCGCAAGCCCCACTGACACCTGTGGTCTCAACGCGACCGAAGAGAAAAGGAGTTGGCTCCGCAGAGCATTGCTCACCCTTTCTCCGCGGCACCGGCTCCGCGTGGCGGACGGTCCCGGCCCGGCCCGGCGGGCGGTGCGGCGGGCGCTGCGGCGGGCGGTGCGGTGCGAGTGCGGCCGGTGGCCACGAGCAGCGCGGCCGCGCCAAGGGCGACAGCGCCGGCCGCGAGGAGCTGCACCCGGTGGTCGAGGACGGCCACCATGGCCGTGCCCGCGAGGAGGGCGAGGCCGGTCGGCGCGAAGACCAGGGTGCTCGCGGTGGCCGCGACCCGGCCGAGCAGTTCACCCGGTGTTTCCTTCTGGACCGTGGTCATTGCGCCGATGAGCGGCCAGGGCAGGCCCAGCCCGACGAGCAGGCTGCCGCCCAGCACCAGGGAGACGGAACCGGTGGTCCGGGCCAGCGCGCCGAGGGCGAACACCGCGAGCCCGATCGCGGACAGGACGCGCGCCGGGACGCGGCGCAGGAGTGCGCCGACGGTCAGGCCGCTGACCACCGATCCGAGTGCCTGGACCGAGCCGAGGACGCCGGCGAACGCCGCGGGCCGGTGCAGTCCGACGTCGAGGAGCGCGTAGGTGGCCGTGCTGCTGAGGCTCGACGCCGTCATGGCGCAGCCGCCCGCGACGACCAGGGGACGCAGCCCCGTGTGCCGCCACAGGTGGCGGACGCCCTCCGCGGTCTCGGCGGCCCAGCTCCGCCGTGACCGGGGCGCAGGCGGGGCTTCACGCACGCGGATCAGGCTGAACGCGGCCGCGCCCAGGAGGAAGGACAGCGCGTTCAGCAGGGCGACGGCGGGCCCGCCCACAAGGGTGAACAGGCCCGCGCCGATCAGGGGGCCGAGCAGGCCGGTGCTCTCGATCGCGGTCCGGACCAGGCCGTTGAAGTCCCCGCGCACTTCGCCCGGAACGGCGGAGGCGATCAGTGCGGTCTCGGCGGCGTCCATGAGCACGGATCCCGTGCCCACCGCGGTCAGCACGGCGAAGAGCAGCCAGACGTCCTCCGGGGAGCGCACGGCGAGCGGCGACGTCATGACGGCGGCCAGTACCAGGCTCGTGGCGATCAGGAGTGTGCGGCGGCGCATCCGGTCGGCCAGGTTGCCGATGAACGGTCCCGCCAGGGTGGGTGCCCAGGCGCAGAAACCCGCCAGGGCGGCGAGGCTGCTGGAGCCGGTGAGCTCCTTCACCCAGACCCCGGAGGCCAGGAGCATGGCCGAGTCCCCGAAGCCGGAGACGATCACCCCCGCCAGATAGACACGGGCGTTGCGCTCCCGCAGCACCGTGAACAGACCCACAGCCATGCCGGCCCCCTCGGCGAACTCGTTCCAGGCTTCGGCACACTACCCCCAACCAAGTGGTTGGGGGTAGTGTGCCGCGGCGGCGGCATGCGCTTTACTGGCCGGTGTGACTGACGCGGACCCGGCCCTGAGGGCCCTCGCCCACCCCGTGCGGCTGCGGATGCTCTCGCTCATGTGGCCCGGACCGATGTCCGCCGCCGAACTCGCCCGTGAGCTGGACGTCTCGCACGCCCTGGCCAGCCGGCACCTGCGGCGCCTGGACGCCGCCGGCCTGGTGGAACTGGCCGAGGAACGCGTCCGCCGCGGAGGCCGGGAGCGCCGCTACCGCGCCGTCCGCGGCACCCCGCTGTCCGACCGCCGCGACGGGGCCCGGATGCTGGCCGCGGCCCTGGCCCACACCCTTCAGGAACGTGCCGCGCGCCGGGACCCGGACGGCGGGGGAGTGACGGTCGACGCGGAACTGTGGGTGGCGCCGGAGGCGTGGGAGGCGGCCCGGCAGCGGCTCGCCGACCTCGCGGACGAACTCCACGCCGCCGCGCGCCCGCCGCACACGCCCGGAACGGTCCCCGTGGGCATGAGCCTGATGGCCTTCCCCCTGCGGGAAGCACCGCACGCCGGCGACGGTGGGGAGCCGGAGCCGGAGCCGGAGGAGGCGGAGGAGTAGGAGGGGCGGCCCCGTCGCCGGAGGGGGAGCCCTCCGGCGACGGGGCCGCCTGTGCGTTGTCCGTCGCGGTTCCCGCGGTTCCCGGTGTCCGTGTCGCCCGGTGGCGTGTCCGCCGGCACGGCACCGGGCCGCCGGTCAGGCGAACGGGATGGTGAGCACGGATCCCGAGCCCACCTGGATGGTGGACGCGGTGTTGCCCAGGGCGCTCCAGACCTCGACGCGGACGGTCCCGCCGTTCAGGTCGCCCAGGGTGCCCGAGGCGGAGTGCAGCCCCTGCCGGGCCGAGGAGTACTCCTCCCAGCCGGTGACCGGGTCGGTGGCGAAGTAGCGGAACGTCTCGACGCGGTCGAACGTGCCGTCGCCGGTCAGGTCGTACGACACCCGGGCCTGCTGGGCGTTGCCGACGGAGGTTCCGGCGTCGACCTTGAAGGTGAAGGACGTGGCGGCCCCCGACTTCAGGGAGCCCTTCACGTTCTTCACCTCGTAGACGACCGGGTTCTTCGGCGTGCCGTCGTTGTTCGTGCCGCCCGCCGACTGGATGGTGTCGGAGGAGGACGTCGCGCCCGCCTCGGTGGCGAGCGTGCCGCCCGACTGCGGGTAGAAGGTGTCGCCCGTGACGTACGGCGGGGGAGCGTCGCCGGTGGTGGTGACGGTCACGGTGCCGCTGGCCGGACCGACCTGGTTGGCGGTGTCGCGGGCCTTCACGCTGTACGTGTACTCGGTGCCGGAGGTCAGCCCGGTGTCGGTGTACGAGGTCCCGGTGACTGTGGCGACCTTCGTGGTGCCGCGGAGGACGTCGTAGTTCTTGACGCCCTTGTCGTCCTCGGCGGCGGCCCACTTCAGGGTGACCGAGCTGTCGGTGACGTCGCTCGCGACCGGGGTGCCGGGCGCGGTGGGCTTCGTGTCGTCGTCCGGCGGGACGGTGCCGCCGCCGGAGCCGCAGAGCGTGCCGAGGAGGGCGTCGTCACCGGCTCCGGACGCGGTGGACCTCGCCGGGACGTTCAGGACGCCGCCGTCGGAGAACTTCACCGAGCACTCCTCGCCGCCGTAGTTGTGCGCGGCGTACGTCCTGGTGCCGTTCTTCTCGAAGACCACGGCCGACGGCGTGTTGGCGGTGACGGTCGTCTCCGGCGCACCGATGGAGTTCATCGTGGACACCCAGTGGTAGGTGTGGGCCTTGGTCTCGCCGGCCTCGGGGACGTAGCCGCCGTTCCACTGGTCCCAGAACGCCATGGCCTTGGCCGGGTCGGCCATCGCCTGGACCTCCCAGAAGACGTCCCGCCACTCGACGGCCGGGCCGCCGTTCTCCTTCTCCATCTCGGTGATGCTGCGGCGGAGCATGTCCTTCTCGCGGGCCAGGTGCAGCGAACCACCGGTCACCGGGAGGAAGTTGATGCCGTGGATCTCCTCGGGGTTGGCGGTCCACCAGGTGGAGTAGGCGCCGCCGCTGCTCCAGACCATGCCCACGACGTCGTGGGTGAAGTCCTCGGGGTAGACCTGCTGGTCGGCGTCGAACCAGTACTGCGCGATCGACTCCGACTCGGTCGTCATCATGTAGACGCCCTGGTCGCGCAGCGCCTTGTCGCCCGTGGCCGAGCCCCACATGATCAGGCCGGCGCTGAGGTTGATCGACTCCGAGGACGACTCCTGGTTGTTGCCGGCGGCGAACGCCTCGTGGCCGGCGGCCCAACTGTGGCCGGCGTAGGCGTCGAAGCCGCGCAGGAACGGGTACTCGGTGTCGTCCCGGGCCGGGTTGGCGGCGTCCTTGATCAGCTCCTTCACCATGCCGCCCCACTCGGAGTCGGCGGCCCACTGCGGGTCGTACTGCGCCACAATGGCCGCGGCCATCACGTAGTACGAGTAGTGGAAGTGGTGGTCGTTGAGCTCCTGGTCGCTGCCGTACGACGCCGGGTACCCGATGAGGGTGCGCCAGTCCTTGTCGTAGGAGAACTCGGACGGGCCGCCGACGGTGAACCACTCCTCCATGCGTCCCTTGATCAGGGCGAGGAGCTTGTCGCGGTTGGCGGTCTCGCCGATCTGGTCGGCGATCGGCACGAGCTGGGCCAGCTTGCCCAGGGCCTTGCCGGTCCAGTAGGTGTCGACGGCGCCGCTCAGGGGGTCGCCCTGCGTCAGCACGTCGTTGATGTACGCCTTGAGCTTGGCCTTGTCGACGCCCGGGGCGGCGGGCAGCCCCGGCAGGACGCCGTTGACGTCCTGGACGGTCGTGAAGGACTTGCCCTCGCGGACCTTCATCTCACCGCGCGGCGAGACGTAGCCGTAGTCGGTGAGTTCGCTGGTGGTGTTCAGCCACTGGTGGCGGTAGAGCGCCTGCAGGGTGCCGGTCTCGTCGCCCTCCTTCGCCTCGGTGGTCAGCGAGTAGGTCGCCTTGACCTTGCCGTCGCCCTCCAGGTACTCCCAGTCGACCTTCGACCCGGTGACGAAGCTGAAGGCGTACTTCTCGTAGTCGGCGAGCGCGTCCTTGGAGGGCAGGACCGCCAGGGAGAAGTAGTCCTTGGAGCCCAGGTCGGCCCGGATGTCGTTGCCCGAGACGGTCCAGTCGCTGCTGCTCGGGGCGAACAGCGCGTAGTGGTGGCCGGAGATGGTGACGCCGAGGACGTTGCCCCGGTCGGCGAAGACGGTCGGCGGGGCCTCCGCGGTGATCTCCGCCGCGCCGCCGGTGCCCTCGGCGTACACGTACGGCATGCCGTGGCCGACGGTCGCCCGCAGGGTGCGCGCGTCGTCCTTCCAGTAGGGGGTGACGGTCCAGTCGCTCCACCCGTCCGCCTTGGCGTCGGGGGAGTTGAGGCCCGCGAGGCCGAGGGTCAGGTCGGCCTTGTGCGGGAACTCGTACTGGCGGCCGCCGCCCACGATCTGGTGGGTGGTCGGGTAACCGACCTCCAGGCCGCCGGACACCGCCTTGTAGGTGAGGGGGTGCCCGTACATGTTCTCGGACCACGGGTTGCCGGCGAACCGCTGGAAGATCAGCGAGGACCACCAGTCGTTGGTCGGTACCGGCTTGTCCGCCATGGCGGGCGTGACCTTCGGTTTGACCGCCTGTCCGCCGTTGTTGGAGGGCCCCTGCCTCCCCGCCGGGCGGACGTCGCTGTAACTCCCCTTGCCCACGTCGACGGTGGCGGCGTGGGCGGCGCCGGCACCGGTGGTCGTCGCCAGGCCCGTGGCGGCCACGGCGGCCGCCGAGAGTAGGGCGAGACGTCTGCGTAGTCTCATCAACAGCCTCTCTGAGAGCGCTCTCAGGAACGGCGACAACGTAGGCTCGCGGCAGCGGGCGGTCAATACTTGCAACCAAAGAACTCCCCGAGGGGCAGGGGTGGTTCAAGTACCGACCGCTCAGTGGCGGCGCGGCCCGCGAACCCCCGCCCGGCGGGCCGCGCGCGTGCTGTTGGCGCAGGTTTGCGCCCCCGCGGTGACCGGAATGCGGCCCCTTCTGTACCGGACTGCCACGGTTGCGTCGATGCCGACGCCCGGTGTCTGCGCTACGGCGACAAGTTGTTCGGCCATCGGGAGGCGAACCCGGCGCGAGCAGCGGTGGTTGCGGCGGTGCCTTTGGTCGACCGCAGCGCGGACCGGCGCATGAGAGCGCTCTCATCGCGATGCGGTCGACCAAAGGCACCACCGTCCGGGCAGGGCGCCGGATCACCGCCGAACCGCTGCCTCTGCGGACCGCCCGCAGTAGCCGCCGGCCCTCGCCGTCGTCGATCTCCCGAACCCGAACGCTGTCAGGCGGTGGCGCCCGCCGAGCGGAGCGAGCGGCCGAGATCGCCGACGAGCCGGGCCCACGCGTCGAACATCTCCTGAAAGGTGAACGCCTTGCGCCAGCCGCGTTGATGCAGCACTTCGCCTGCTGTCTGCTCGTTGCGGGGCTCCGTGCGCCGGATCCTGGCATGCGCCCCGGTCCGGTGGCCACGGGTTTCTCCTGGCCACCGGACCGGAGCGGCGCTTCGGGGGCGTCGGCGGCCGGACCGCTCCGGGATCATTCCGCCGGGGGTTCTCGGTAGGCGACGAAGCGGTCGACTCCCGTTTCGGCGAGTGAGTCCAGTGCGTCGAGCCGCGTGGCCGCCGCGACGATCAGGTCGTACTCCGTCCGCAGGATGCGGATGCGGAAGTACTCGATCACTCGCGCGAGGTCGTCCACGGCCAGTTCGGCCTCGTCGTTGTCGACCATGCGGACGACCGAGCGCAGCGCGTCCGCAGGGCCCTTCTCCCCGGCCGACCGGACCGCGATGCTCTCGGCGGCCGAACGGACGAGCGCGGCGGGCGAGTCCGGTGCGTTCGTCTGCACGGGGCGTGCTCCTTCGTGAAGGCCGACCGGTCCGGTCGGTGCGGACGGCGGGAGGGCGGCGGCACGGCGAGGGGCCACGGTTTCCGCCCGCGGGGGCGAAGAAGGCCGTGAGGTCGGCCGTTGGGCCATGGGGGTGACCTGGCTGCGGTTTGCCGCCGTGCTTTTCGCAGGCACCCCTGGGTGGCGCAATGTCTTGCTCTGTGCGGGGGCGAAAATAGCCCGTGTGGGGTACGCCCGCGAAAGGCTGCGGTGGCAAACCGCAGAAACGGGCGGCAAGCGCGGTGGTAAACCGTCGACCGGGTCCTCGCCCCGCCCAGCCGGGGCGACCCGCCGCGGGAGCGAGGTGCCGGCCGAGCGGCGACGGAGCCACCGGGGGCGGCGGTTCGTGGCGGTCGGCTGCCCGCAGCGCGGGCAGGACGCGGGTCCGGGCGCACCGCGCGTCGGTCGATCGACCGCGAAACCGCAACAAGCGGAACAACTTCCGACCCGAAACGTGATGTCCGTCACAGGCGGGACTCCGTCCACGAAGCGGCTTAGTGGATGCCGTGCGGCGGCAAAAGGACCCAGGAGTACCAAAAGGGAAATTCCGCCCCGGGTCGCTCTTTGTTCCTCCGTGGGCGGACGGCCTCTCGTCCTCGTCGGGGAACCGGGCGGCGTTATGACGCGGCGACAGGCGCCCTCCGGGTCCGACGGGTGGCGGTCGCTGCATGTCCCGACGGGTCTGGCAAGGCCCCTGCCCGGTACGAAGACGCCTAGTAACTGCGCTCTTTGCCCGTTGTGCGCCGGCGTTCTCACAATGGCCGGGCTCGCAAGGCGCCCCCACGGCGGCACCCCCACTACCCGCCCGCCGGAAGCACGGAATGAGGTCATCCATGCCGAAGCACCGCAAGAGCCCCCGTCACCGGAAGATAGCCGTCACGGTCGCGGCCGCCATGGCCGTGGGAACGCCGTCGGTCGCCTTCGCGTCCGGGGCCTGGAACGACGACTGGAGCTGGCAGGAGAGCTGGAGCCGGCAGGGCGAGGAGAAGGACCGCTCGCACGGCGCGGACCGCGCCCACGACTGGCGGGACGGCAAGGGCGACGGCGGCTCGTACCGCGACGGCGGACGCGACGACTCCGCCGACGCCAAGGACGGCTACGGAGGGGCCTGGTCGAAGCCCGGTTCCGAGCCCGTCGCGAAGGAGTCGGCCAAGGCCGGCACGCCCGCCCCGAAGGCACCGTCCGACGCGTCCGCCCCCGGCGCCGCGTCCCCCGGCAAGGACGCGTCCGCTCCCGAGGCGCCCTCCTCCGGGAAGACCTGGACCAAGGACTCCTGGACCAAGGCGCCGTCGTCCCCGGGCACCTCGGCGCCGGCCCCCTCCGCCACGGGCGGGAGCACCTCCGCCGCGCCCGCCGCCTCCGACGCCGTCAAGCGGGTCCTGGAGCTGGTCAACGCCGAGCGGGGGAAGGTCGGCTGCGCACCGCTGTCGCTGAACGACAAGCTCATGGCCGCGGCCCAGGCCCACAGCGAGGACATGGCCGCGCACCGCAACATGTCCCACACCGGCTCCGACGGCTCCTCCCCGTCCGAGCGGATCAAGCGGGCCGGCTACACCGCGGGCGCCTCCGCGGAGAACGTCGCCTACGGCTACAGCACCCCCGAGAAGGTCATGGACGGCTGGATGACCAGCGACGGGCACCGGCGCAACATCCTCAACTGCTCCTACAAGGACATCGGCATCGGCCTGGCCCAGCCGGGCAACTACTGGACCCAGGACTTCGGCACCTCCCGGTGACCGACAGCCGGTTACCGGCAACCGGTCACCGGTCACCGCCGCCGGATCGGACCGGCCGCGCCCTGCCGGGCGCCGTCGCCCCCACGGCGCCCGGCAGGGCTGCCCGGCTTCCCGGCCGCCCGCCGGGCGGCCGGGGCCCGCGGCCGTTCGTCAGGGCTTGCGGCCGACTCCGGCGAAGCCGGTGAAGGCCACGGGGTCCTCCTGCTCGGGCGGGCTGTCGGGACGCCAGAGGGGCAGGGGAACCACCCCTGGTTCGATCGGCTCGAACCCGTCGAAGAACCGCTCCACCTGCTCCCGGGAGCGCATCACCAGCGGGGAGCTCGCCCCGCGGTAGACGCCTTCCACCCGGCTGCCCTGCTCGGACGAGAGCGGGCTGCCCTCGGTCGAGGCGTGGGTCATGATCAGCAGGCTGCCCGGGGCGAGGGCGTCGCGCAGTTCGGCCACCGCCCGGTGGGGGTCGTCCGCCTCGGTCAGGAAGTGCAGCACCGCGACCAGCAGGAGGGCGACGGGCCGCTCCAGGTCCAGCAGCCCGCGGACCTGCGGGCTGTCCAGGATCTGCCGCGGTTCGCGCAGGTCGGCCGCCGCCACCGCGGCGTACCCGCAGCCGTCCAGCACGGCGCGGCTGTGGGCCACGGCCACCGGGTCGTTGTCCACGTACACCACGCGGGCCTGTCCGGTCGCGGCCCGGGCGACCTCGTGGACGTTGCCGAAGTCGGGGATGCCGGAGCCGACGTCCAGGAACTGCGTGACGCCCTCGCCGGCGGCGAAGCGCACGGCGCGCCGCATGAAGGAGCGGTTCGCCTGCATGATCTTCGGCAGGCCCGGCACGGCCTCCAGGGCCCTGCGGGCGGCCTCCCGGTCCACCTCGAAGTTGTGCGAGCCGCCCAGGTAGTAGTTGTAGATCCGCGCCACGCTCGGCACGGAGAGGTCGATCCCCGCAGGGGCCCACGAGGGGCGCTCCATCACACGCTCTCCCGGTTCCGTCTGCCGCGCGGTCCCCTTCCGGGCCGCGCGGACGTGTCGGCCAGACGGTATCGGCTGATTGCGGGCCGGAGCCTGGCCCCTCTCAACTTCCTTGCGGGGAGACCCTCTTGGGAATCGGGGGAGGCGGCGCCCGGGAGCGGCGCCGGGCCGGGGCGTGGGCAGGCGTCCGGCCGCAGGCTACGATCCTGCCCGTCCGGTCGCCGGATGCCCGGTCAGCCCGGGGCCCCACCTGACGGCGTGCCTCGTCGCGGCGGTCCGCGCCGCCGCCCGCCGAAGGGAAGACCATGGCCACTTCGCCGATGCCCGACGACCTGGAGACGCTCGTCCCGGAACCCTGGACGGGCAGGGAGTTCGAGGCCGACCCCGCCCCCTTCCTGGAGCGCCTGCGCGCGGCCCACGGGCCGGTGGCCCCGGTCGAACTGATGGGGGTGCGGCTGTGGATGGTCCTGGACTACCGCGAGAGCCTGGAGGTCCTGCAGGACGAGACCGCCTGGCGCAAGGACATGTCCCACTGGCGCGCCATGACCCAGGGGCGGGTGCCACGGGACTGGTCGCTGCTGTCGACCGGGCTCACCCGGCGCAGCATGATGTCCTACGACGGCGAGGAGCACCGACGGGCGAGCATCGTGCTCGACCGGGCGATGCGGCCCTTCCAGCACCCGACGCACCCGCAGGCCCGGGCGCTGCGGGAGGCCGTCGCCCGGATCGCCGACGAACTGCTCGACCTGATGACCGAGGGCGGCGACGGCACCGGGACGGCGGACCTGTGCGCCCAGTACACCCGGCCGCTGCCGGTGATGGTGGTCGGCCGGCTGTTCGGCTTCCCGGCCGACCTGGACGACGAGCTCCTCATGGACGTGTGGCGCGCGCTCGACGGCAGTACCGACACGGTCGCCGCGGCCGAGCGGCTGATCGCCGCCATGGAGCGGCTGGCCGAGCGCAAGAAGGCCGAGCCGGGCGACGACCTGGTCTCCGGGCTCCTGGCGGCGAGCCCCGGGCTGCCCGCCGCGCAGCTGGCGGTGGAGCTGTACCAGGTGCTGTCCGTCGGCGCCGACTCCACCGGGAACCTGATCGCCAACACGGTCCTGGAGGTCCTGCGGGGCAACACCGGCGCGTGCGCCGCGCTGGCCTCCGGCCGGACCGGCGAGGCCGTCAACCACGCGGCCATCGCCTGCCCGCCGATCGGCGCGCTGCCGCTGCGCTTCGCCGCCTCGGACGTCCCCGTGGGCCGGTACGTGATCGCCGCGGGCGACCCGGTCGCGGTCAGCGTCGTCGCCGCGCACCGCGACCCGGCCTTCGCCGGCCGGCTGGCGGCCGACGCGCTCCACAGCACCCGCGCCCACCTGGCGTGGGGAGCGGGGCAGCACCAGTGCCCGGCCCGGGACCTGGCCGGCAGCATCGTCTCGATCGCGCTGGAGCGGCTCTTCGCCCGCTTCTCCCGGCTCGAGCCGGTCGAGCCCCTGGACGAGCTGCCGTGGCGCGCCACCCTCTCCGTCCGCAGCCTGCGCGCCCTGGTGGTCCGCTACGAACTCGCCCCGGCCCCGCACGGCGGGGAGGGCCGGGAGGTCACGCGGGAGGCGGACGCCGCGGCGCAGGTCCCGCGGACCGAGCAGCCCCGCACCGGCCTGCGGCGGCTCCTGGGCGCCCTGCGGCGCAGGGTCGGCTGACCGGTGGGCCCGGTGGGCCCGGTGGGCGACCGGAACGCGCCGGGCGCCCGCCGGGCCGCGTCGTCGTGCGTGTCGTCCTCCGCGGGGACATCGCGGTCCGGGACCTGAGCACCACGGTCGAGGCGGCGGCAGTCGGCTCCCGGACCTCCTCGCCGTGGCCGCCGTGGCCGCGGCGGCCGCCACGGCGAGGCTCGTGGGAATCTGCGACTGCTCGGCGGTCGTCGGCCGGGCACGGTGCACGTGCTCCACTCTTGCCGGGTGGGACGGCGCGGCGACGTCACCGGCGGCTGGACGCGGCTCGACGCGCCTTCCCGAAGTGCAGCCGCAGTTGCGAGTAATTTGCAGGAACGCCGGCGGCGTGACGAGGAGAGGTTATTCCATTTTCCGATGACGCGTTTGTTTTGAGTATTGGCCGTTCTGGATACTATGCCCGATTTGTAGTTCAGGGACTTCGTTCTGCAAGTCGTTTGCGGGGTGGCGGCCGCAAAGGCCCAGTGGTCGACCTCTTTACCTTCTCGTTACCAAGCAAAGCTTGATAGTTCTGATTCACAAGTGGCATGGTTGCTCGGGTTCGTGCCGAGGGTCGAGCGATGCCGCATGCTCGGATCCCTTGTGGGTGCGACCGTGGTTGCCCGTCGAGTGAGTGGGTGTTTCCCCGGGTCGGACGGGGTCCGGGAGGTGAGGGGTGAATTGGAGCGGTCGTGTGTTCGGGCCTCTGGGGGCGTTCCGCGGTGCCGGCGCTCCGAGGTGCCTGCCTGCTCGGGGCTCGATCGATTGTGGCGCACGGTTTCCTGACTGATTTCCGGACGGCCGTACAGGCGGGGGTTTCCGATGTCGGACTTGAAGTGTGACGAGGGCCGCCGCGACGCCTCGTCGGCGCACGGCGGGAACAAGGGACCGGCGCGGGAGGTTCTCCGGCGAAGACCCACGGGGGCGCCGTCTCCCGGGTCTCCTCTTTTTCGGCGCCGTTTGTCCGCGGTGCAAGTGTCGGGAATCTCTTGGCGCAGTAATCCGCCGACGGCTCCGGTCCCGCACTTTGAAGAACCGGGCGCTGAACCCGGCAATGCGCCGACGGTAATCCTCCTTTCGTTGTTCATTTCCCTTCTGTGCCCTCGTGCCGGCCGGGACGTCACCTGTCCGGCCACGCACGTGCACGCCGCACCGGAGCGCCCCGTGCCGGAGTCGGGCGCGGGCGGTCCTGCGGCCGGGCCGTGCGTCGCTCCTCCGCGGTGCCCGGCTCGCCGTCCTCCCCCGGGCCGCGGCCGCCGGCCGTGCGGCCGCACGAGGCCGGGCCGGGTTCGACGTGCGGATCAGGGCGTCCGCGTCGGTGAAGCACCCGACCGCCCCCGTTCCCGCCGCATTCCTCCGAAGGCGCGTCGGCCTCGACCGACCTGCCCGGAGGAACTCGGACACGAAAGGCCGCGGGCAGTGTTGCCCGATTCGGCGAAACTGATTCCGGAAAAGCGCGGACGTCCCTGCGCGTGCGTTCCGGGCGGGAACGGACCACCGTTCGGGCTTCCCTGAGAAGAGGCCTCGAAAATAATCCCCGGCAGGTCGCCGGGTGCATCTTTCCCATTCCCTGCGGGCTCTTCGGGAGTCGTCGCCCGGGATTGGCAAAATGGCCGGAGAGGTGCCCCTGCGCGTCCTTTTACCGGGCTGGGCGCAGACTCGCGCGGCGGTCGCCGCACGCCGGAGAAGAACACGAGGACCGGTTGACAAGACTCCTCGGACAGGGTTTTCTCTAGCGGACGGAGAGGCGCCGTGAAATCCCGTGGGGTGCCCGATCGGTGGACGAGATCGCCCCGGGGCGAATACCGTCCGGCTTTTGGGCGGCCGACGCGGACGGGGCCGGAATCCCGATCGTGCGAATTCGCCAATCGATATCGGTGGGCTCGGAGAGCCCCGGATGTCGACGATGTCGATCGTTTGAACCGACCGGCCGGCGGCGTGCCGGGCGCAGAAACGATTGTCGAACCGGTGCCGGTCCGTGTGACGGCCCGATCGTGCTCGTGCACCCGCAAGAACCGCGCAGCAGCCCCCACCCGCTCGGCTGCTGACGCCTGACCAGATGCCCGTGCCACCTGAACCGAGGGGACCAATGGGAATCGACGGCGAGACGTTAGTCCACGAGCGCTTCGCGCTCCGTGCTGCCGCACAGCCGAATGCGATCGCGGTGGAGCAGGGCGACGTGCGGATCACCTACGCAGAACTTGACGATCGTGCCGACCGGCTGGCCCACCGCCTGCGGGCGCACGACGTCGGCCGGGGCTCGGTGGTCATGGTCCACCTGGAGCGGTCCGTGGATCTGATCGTGTCCGTGCTCGCCGCGTTCAAGGCGGGTGCGGCGTACCTGCCGGTCGAGCCGACGGTGCCAGACCACCGTGTTGCGGCCTTCGTCGAGGAGACGGACTGCGCGGCCGTTCTCACCCGCTCCGGCGGCCCGGAGCGCTTCGGGGGACGCGGCCTGCCGGTCCTGGACCCCGGCGCGGACACGGCATCGTCCCCGACGGGTCCGGCCGGCCCCCCGGACGTGGCGGTCGACGGGTCGGACTGCGCGTACATCGTCTACACCTCCGGATCCACCGGAACCCCCAAGGGAGTGCGCGTCGAGCACGCTTCGCTCGCCTACCTCCTCGGCGAGATCAACGAGCGCTACGGAATCGGCCCGACGGACCGGGTGCTGCAGTTCGCCGCCGTTGCCTTCGACACCTCCGTCGAGCAGATCCTCGTCGCGCTGCTCAACGGCGCCACGCTGGTGCTTCCCGATCGCTTGTGGGCCCCGGCGAACTGTCCGGCGAGCTGGTCGGGCGCCGTGTCACCGTCATGGACCTCACCCCCTCGTACTGGCGTGCCTTCCTGGCCGAACTCGCCGACGCGCCGAGGGAGCTGCCCGTCCGGCTGACGATCGTGGGCGGCAGCGCCGTGCACGCGGACGACTGCAGGACCGCGCTGCGCCTGATGCCGGACTCACGGCTTGTGAACGCGTACGGACTGAGCGAGACGACGATCACCTCCTGCACGATGGAGATCACGCCGCAGGTGCTGCCCGAGGGCGGCACCGCTCCGGTCGGCCGGCCGCTGCCGCACACGGTCGTCCATGTCCTGGACGACGACATGCGTCCCGTTCCGCCGGGACTGCACGGTGAGATATACATCTCCGGGCGCGGTGTCGCACGAGGTTACCTGTCGGACAGCGAGACCCGTGCACGGTTCCTGCCGGATCCTCACGCGGAGCGGCCCGGCACGAGGATGTACCGCACCGGAGACCTCGGGGGCTGGACACGCGACGGAAACCTCGAGGTCGTGGGACGCGTCGACCGGCAGATCAAGGTGCGCGGCTTCCGCGTCGAGCCGGACGAGATCGAGGCGGCCCTCATCTCCCACGGGGCGGTCGCGGACGCGGCGGTGAAGGCCTACAGCCGCCGTGGCGAGATCGAGATCGCCGCGTACTACGTCACGACTCCGGCCGGCGCGGGCTCGCCCGGCCCGCGGGAACTGCGAGCCCATCTCGCCGGCCGCCTGCCCGGTTACATGCTCCCGTCGGCATTCGTCCGACTCGCCGAGATGCCGCTGAAGACCAACGGCAAGGTCGATCTGGACGTCCTGCCCGAACCGGGGTCCGGGGCGGCACCGGCGTCCCCGGCCCCGCCGGACGGCGCGGACCGGACCGCCGGCCTCGTGGAACGGGCCGTGGCCGGTATCTGGCGCCAGGTGCTCGGCCTGGACCACGTGGAGCCGGACGACAACTTCTTCGAGCTCGGCGGGAACTCGATCCTGGCGGCTCAGCTCCTCGCGAAGGTCAGGGCCTCTCTCGGCATCCTGATCACCCAGGTCCGCCCGTTGATCCGCCTGCTGCTCGACGAGGCGACGCTCCGCAGCTTCGCGGCCGCGGTCGAGTCGGCCAGGGCGGGGACCCTCTCCGGCGACGACACGAAGGCGGTGGACTTCGCCGCCGAGACCGTGCTGGACGTCCCCGTCCGGCGCACGGTCGACAACCCCGCCTCCTGGCAGGAGCCGGCCCACGTCTTCCTCACCGGTGCCACCGGTTTCCTCGGGATCTACCTGCTGCGCGAACTGCTGGAGACCACCGACGCGACGGTCCACTGTCTCGTCCGGGCAGACAGCCGGAGCCACGCGCTGGAGCGCGTCCGGGCGAACGCGCGGCACTACTTCAAGGACGATCTGGCCGACCACTGCGCATCCGGGCGGATCGCGGCCGTCCCGGGCGACCTTGCCGAGCCGCGACTCGGCCTGTCCGAAGAGGAGTTCGACCGGCTCGCCGGCCTGGTCGACGTCATCCACCACCCCGGCGGCCTCGTCAACTTCATCTACCCCTACACGCACATGCGCGCGGCCAACGTCGAGGGCACGCGTGAGATCATCCGCATGGCCGCCAGGTACCGCAACGCCCCTGTGCACTACACGTCCACGATGGCGGTGATCTCCGGTTTCGGGACCGCGGGCGTGCGGCACGTCACCGAGCGCACGCCCGCCGCCCACGCCGACCACCTGTCCGTCGGCTACGTCGAGAGCAAGTGGGTCGCGGAGGCACTGCTGCAGAACGCCGCGGAGAAGGGGCTTCCCGTAGCCGTGTACCGGGCCGCCGACATCTCGGGCGACCAGGAGACCGGGGCCTGGAACACGGCGACGGAGATGTGCGCGATGAAGAAGTTCATCGTGGACACGGGCACCTCGCCGATCGCGGAACTGCCCCTCGACTACACGCCGGTGGACTGTTTCGCAGCGGCGGTCGCGCACATCGCCAAACGGCGGCTGCCGGCGGGCGAGGTCTACCACCTCACCAACCCGGGCAAGGCCAACGTCGCGGTTCTCGCCGAGCGCCTGCGGGCGCACGGTCACACCGTCCGCGACGTGCCCTGGAGCGAATGGCTCGACCAGGTGGTCAGGATCGCCGTGGAGCAACCGGACCACCACATGACCCCGTTCGCGCCACTGTTCATCGACCGGTGCTCCACGGGTGCGATGAGCGTCGCGGAGATGTACCTGGAGACGACCTTCCCGGTCTTCACCCGGGACAACGTCGATGCGGCCCTGCGCGACAGCGGCATCGAGATCCCCCCCGTGGACGGCGCGATGCTGGACCGCTACATCCGGTACCTGACCGACATCGACTTCCTGTGAGCCGGACATGCTGATCGCAAGCCTGCCCCGGCCCAAGTCGGCCTGGGAGTCCCTGGACCTGACAACCGCACCCGCCGAGGGGCCTGTGGCCTTCGGCGACGACCTCCGCCCGCAGAGCCTGCTCAGTGCCTATCGGCAGGGGCTGTACCCCTTCCCCGCCGACACCGTCGAGCAGCGGTTCCTCAACGAGATCGGCCACGAGCCGGACGTGGCGGCCGGACGGGTGAAACTGCTCGCCGGATCCAAGGATCCCTACTCGGTCGCCTGGTGCTCCCCCGACCCGCGGCCGCTCATCCTCGTGGACCGGGCCCGCGTCCAGCGCAGCCTGCGCCGCCTGCTGCGCAGCCGGACCGGCTGGACGACCACCGTCGACGTCTGCTTCGAGCGGGTCGTCTCCCTCTGCCGGGAAGGCCGTTCCGAGAGATGGCTGACCGACGAGCTGATCGCCGGCCTGTGCAGCCTCCACACCTGCGGATTCGCCCACAGTGTGGAGGTGTGGGACGACGGCCGGCTCGTCGGAGGCACCTTCGGGGTGCGGGTCGGAGCGGTCTTCAGCGCCGACTCGCAGTTCACCCTGAGCAGCGGAGCGGGGAAGGTCGCCGTCGCCGAGCTGACACGGCGCTTCGCCGAGGCCGGCGGTGTGGCCGTCGACGTGCAGCACGACGGCGACCACGCCCGGTTGCTCGGGGCGCGCCCGTCCCCCGGGCGGAGTACCTCGAACTGCTCCGGTCCCCGCGCGGGTCGTCACCTCTGAGCACCGGCCCCCGGCCCGCCCGCCGGCTTGCCGACCGACAGTGACGCGGAACGACAACACGTCAGGAGACCCGCCATGCCCACCCGTACCGTCGGCACCGAACTGCACGTCGCGAGCCTCGCCGAACGGCCCGATCTCACGTCGGCGATGCTGACGATGGAATCGTCCTGGCCGGCCTACATCCGCCCCGATCCGGTCCTGGTCCACTGGGTCTTCGAGCGGCACGCACACCACCAGCTCGTGGTGTTCGACGACGGGGGCACGGTCGTCGCCCGCGCGGCCAGTGTGCCGCTCACCTGGGACGGCACCCCGGGCGGCCTGCCCGACACGGGCTGGGACGAGGCACTTCGCCGGTGCATGGACGACACCTACTCCGGCCGCGAACCCAACACCCTGTGCGCCATGGAGATCGCGGTGGTCCCCGGCCGCAAGGCGCAGAACCTGTCCCGCCGCGCCCTGGACGCCCTCAAGGACCACGGCCGGCGCATGGGCTACGGGGACATGGTGGCGCCGGTGCGCCCCAGCCTCAAGCACAGCCAACCGCAGCTCTCGATGGACGAGTACGCCCAATGCGTTCGCCCCGACGGGCTGCCCCAGGACCCCTGGCTGCGCGTGCACGTACGCGCGGGCGGTCAGGTGCTGAAGGTCTGTCCCGTGTCCATGACCATCTCCGGCAGCCTCGACCAGTGGCGCGGATGGACCGGGCTGCCGTTCGACACCAGCGGCCCCGTCGAGGTGGCCGGGGCCCTGAACCCGGTCGTGGCGGACGTCGAGCACGACCACGCCGTCTACATCGAGCCCAACGTCTGGGTCCGGCACCCGCTCACTGGCCGGCCCCAGGACTCCTGAACCACCCGGCACTGCGCACACCCCCGACCCGGACCGGACCCGGTCCCTTCGACGACCGACCACGGAGGACGAACCCCGATGACTGCAGTTGCGAAGAACCCGGCCGAGAAGATGCGCCTGCGAGCCGCGCTGATCGAGCGCATCGGCGGCTACATGACCGCTCACTCCATCGGTGTGGCGGCGGAACTGGGCATAGCCGACCTGATGAAGGACGAGGTGCGCGGCAGCGACGAGCTGGCGGCGGAGAGCGGGACGCACGAGCCGTCGCTGCGGCGCCTGCTGCGTACGCTGGCGGCGGTCGGGCTCACCACCGAGCCCGAGCCGGGCCGCTTCGCGTTGACCGACGTCGGAGCCCAGCTGCGCTCCGACTCGCCCGACTCCCTGCGCGCCTTCTCCCGCATGTTCTGCCACCCCATCCTGTTCCGTGCGTGGCAGGGCCTCGGCCACGCGGTCACCACCGGCGAACGCGCGTTCGACCACGTGTACGGCAAGGACTTCTACAGCTACGTCGCCGACCAGGGCGACGCCAACAGGCTGTTCAACGAGGCGATGAGCGAGGAGTCGCGGATCGCGGCCGCACAGCTCGCCGCCGGGTACGACTTCTCCGGCGCCAAGAAGGTGGTGGACCTCGGAGGGGGCGACGGCACCCTCCTGGCGGCGATCCTGCCGACCCAGCCCCACCTGCAGGGCATCGTGTTCGACAGTCCCAGCGGCGTGGCGGAGGCCCCCGACGTCCTCGCGAAGGCGGGCGTCGCGGACCGCTGCGAGGCGCGGTCGGGCGACTTCTTCCGGGACATCCCCTCGGACGGCGACCTCTACATCATCAAGAGCGTCTTCCAGGACTGGGGGGACGAGGACTCCCTGGCGCTGCTGCGCTCCTGCCGCGCGCAGATGCCGGAATCCGCAACCCTCCTGATCGTGGGTTCCGTTCTCCCCGAGACGGCTTCCACGGACCAGCCGATCATGTTCTTCACGGACCTGAACATGCTCGTCAACACGGGCGGCCGGGAGCGGACCGAGAGCGAGTTCCGGGCCATGCTCGACGGGACGGGCTTCACCGTGCGGTCCGTACGGCTCGGCGCCGCCGGCCCGCTGTCCATCATCGAGGCCGTCCCCGCGGTGGCCCGGTGACGACGCCGGGCTTCGGTGCGGAGCTGTTCCTCGGACGGCTCCGCACCGACCTTCTCGACCGGCTCGCCGGCGTTCCGAGGCACCTCGACGACGAGGAGGAGCGGTTCCTCGGCCGCCTGAGGGAGTTCTGCGAGAAGAGGGTCGACGGCGACCTCGTCGAGCGGGAGGACCGCATTCCGGACGACGTCGTCGAAGGGCTGAAGGACATCGGCGCCTTCTGCATCAAGATCCCCCGGGAGTACGGCGGGCTGGGCCTGTCCGGTCTCTGCTACCTCCGGGCGCTGATGATCGTCACCACCGTCCACTCGGCCCTGGGGGAACTGCTCGCGGCCCACCAGGCCATCGGGCTGCCCCAACCGGTCGCGCTGTTCGGCACCGAGGAGCAGAAGCGCGCCTTCCTTCCGCGGTGCGTGCGCGAGATCTCGGCCTTCGCGCTCACCGAGCCGGACGTCGGGAACGACCCCTACCGGATGCGCACCACGGCCGTGCCCGACCCGGAGACCGGCACCTACACGCTCAACGGCGTGAAGCTGTGGGTGACCAACGGCGTCATCGCGGACCTGCTCATGGTGATGGCCGTGGTGCCGGCGTCGAACGCGGGACCCGGCGGGACGACAGTGTTCGTGGTGGAGGCCGACTCCCCGGGCGTGACGGTGGAACACCGCAGCTCCTTCCTCGGACTGCGCGGCCTGGAGAACGGCGTCGTCCGCCTCCACGACGTCGTCGTCCCCGGGGCGAACCGGATCGGCGACGAGGGAGCGGGGCTGGACATCGCCCTCGCGGCGCAGGACACCGGGCGGCTCTCGCTGCCGGCCGTCTGCGCCGCGGCGGCGAAGTGGAGCCTGAGGGTCGCCCGCCAGTGGGCCGGTGCCCGCGTCCAGTGGGGGCGGCCCATCGGCGAGCAGGAAGCGGTCGCGGGAAAGCTGGCGTTCATCGCCGCGACGGCGTTCGCGCTGGAAGCGATGGTCGAGACCTCAGGGCGCCTCGCGGACCTGGGCACCGACGACACCCGCATGGACGCCGAGCTGGCGAAACTGTTCGCGTCGGAACGGGCATGGCTCGTGGCGGACGAACTCGTGCAGATTCGCGGCGGGCGCGGATACGAGACGGCGCGGTCGGCGGCGGCCCGGGGAGAGCGCGGCGTTCCGGCGGAACAGCTCCTCCGCGACCTGAGGGTCGGGCGGATCTTCGACGGCTCCACCGAGGCGCTGAGGACGTTCATCGCCTCGGCCGTGGTGGAGAGCCACCGCGCAGGCGGCGGGGCGTTGGCAGCGGGCGACGGCCCCGGTGCGGAAGCAGCCCGCGGCGACGAGGCGGGCCCGCTGGCCGGACACCGGCGGTTCGCCTCCCGGGCGGCGCGCAGACTGGGCCGGCTGGCCGGTGGGTTCGCGGACCGGCCGGACACCGAGCTCGGCGACTGCCAGCGCCGTCTGGGCCGGATCGTCGACATCGGGGCCGAGCTGTACGCGATGAGCGTCACGTGTGCCCACGCCGAGGCCCTGAGGGACCACGGCGACGCACCGGTCCGGCTTGCCGACGCCTTCTGCTCCCAGGCACGGATTCGGGTCGAGGAGATGTTCGAACGACTCACGGCCAACACGGACGCGGGTGATCGAGCCCTCGCCCGCCAGGTGCTCGACGACCGCTTCACGTGGTTGGAGGAGGGCATCGTCGACGCTTGCGCCGAGGGCCCCTGGGTCGCCGAACCGAAGCCGGGGCCGGCGACCGGCCCGAATCTGCGCCGCCGTGTTCCGGCAGGCAAAGCCCCGAACCCGGCCGAGACCAGGAGGGTCCTGTGAAGGACGACGACATCGCGGACCTGATCAGGTCGGCGCAGCAGGAGCTGGCCGAGCTGCCGGCAGGCAATCGGTTCGTCGATCTGCTGGAGGCGGGAGAACTTTCCCGGGAGACGCTCGGCGTGCTGGCCAGGGAGCTCTACCGTCTCGTGCGCAGTGATCTGAGCAGCTTCGCCCTGCTCGCCTCCCGATTCCCGTCCCCGCCGGCCGGTGACCTCTTCCTCACCATGGCGCAGGGGGAGGCGCAGGCGCTTCGGCTGCTCCTCGGTTTCGCGGCGGCACTCGGCATGGACGAGCAGCAGTTGGCGTCCCACGAGCCGAGGCCGTTCGCGCAGGCCTACCCGGCGTACCTGGCGCAGACCGCGCTCCGCGGCACGCGCAGCGACACGGCCCTCGCGCTGCTGGCCAACGCCGAGGGATCGGGGCGTCAGTACGCCCGCGTGGCCGGTGCGCTGAGATCCCGGTACGGGTTCGGCGAGGAGTCGGTCGAGCACTTCCTCTTCTTCGCCGACACACCGCAGGAGCTCCTGGACCTGGCGGTGGAGACGCTGAAGGAGGGGCTCTCCGGGGGCGACGACCCGGCGGACGCCCTGCGGACCGCCCGCACGGCCCATGCGTACGAGGCCGCGTTCTGGGCCGCTCTCACCGAGGACGCCGATGCCGGCTGATCCTCCCCGGGATCCCGCACGGCATCGCACCGGATTTCTGGAACCAGCCAGCTGCAAGGGGTACACATGATTGCCTTCAGCACGTCTCCCACCACGGCCCTCGACAGTTCGGGCGGCCGGTGCATGTACGAGCAGGTGGACCGCCTGCGTGAGATGGGGCCCGCCGTCCCCGTCCGGCTGCCCGAAGGAGTCGGGGCCTGGTCGGTGACGCGAGGGGACGTGGTCAGGCGCCTGCTGACGCACCCGGGCGTCTCCCGGAACCTGAAGAAGAACGTGCCGAGCTACGAGCCGGGCTCCGTTCCCTGGCTGTCCCCGTGGGTGGACGTGGATTCCATGGCCACCGCCGAGGGCAAGGACCATGCGCGGCTCCGCAAGCTGATCACACCGGCGTTCACCCCCCGGCGCGTCGAGGCGATGCGGTCGCAGGTCGAGGACATCGTGACCCGGCTCCTCGACGAGCTGGAGTCACGCTCGGAGAGCGACGGGGCGGTGGACCTGCACGCGGCGTTCTCCTACCGCGTGCCGACCGAGATGATCTGCGACCTGTTCGGCGTGCCGGCGGACCAGCGGGCACGGGTGCTGCGCCTGTTCGTCGCCGTCGGGGAGACCGGCGTCAGCGAGGAGGAGTCGCTCGCCATCAACAACGACCTGGTCGAGACGATGCGCACGCTCATCGCCACCAAGCGCCAGGATCCGGGCGAGGACCTGACCAGCTTCCTCATCGCCGCCCGCGAGGAGGGCAACGACCCGCTCACCGAGCACGAGCTGATATCGACGCTGCTCCTGATGCTCGGGGGCGGGAGTACGACGACCATCAACCTCATCGATCACACGGTGCGCGAACTCCTCGCCCACCCGGAGCAGCTGGAGGCGCTGCGAGCGGCACCGGAACGGTGGGACGAGGCGATCGAGGAGTCCCTGCGGGTCCACTGCCCGGTCATGCACCTGCCGATGCGGTGGGCCACCGAGGACATCGACCTCGGCGAAGGGGTCGTCATCCGGGCGGGTGATGCGATTCTGATCTGCTACGGGGCCCACGGCCGCGACCCCGGCGTCCACGACGACCCGGGCACCTTCGACATCGACCGGGAGGACAAGGACCACATCGCCTTCGGGCTCGGTGCGCACTTCTGCCCCGGCTCCCATCTCGCACGGCTGGAGGCCCGGGTGGCCCTGCCGGCGCTGTTCGACCGCTTCCCGGAGCTCGAACTCGCCATCGAGCCCGACGAGACCGAGCACGAGCACACCTTCATCGGCAACGGCCTCACCGCGCTGCCCGTCCTCCTTCGCCGCCCGTAGCCCTGCGGGTGGACGGGGCCGCCCCCCGCCGCGGCGGGGGGCGGCCCCGTCCACCCGCCCGCGAACCCGGAGATCCAGATGCATGACGGTGCCCAGCAACCGCCGCCGCAGGTGACCGCGGCGGAGTTGACCAGCATGGCCGACCGGACCGGGCGGCTCCTCGACGGGGCTCGGTACCTGAACCTGGCGACGGTGTCGCCGGGAGGCCGCCCGTGGGTGGCGACGCTGGAGTACGCCTGGCTCGGTGACCCGCTGCGCTTCCTGTTCGGCTCGGCGGTCGGTTCCCGGCACAGCCGCGACATCGCGTCCTCGCCCCTGGTCGGCGGATCGCTCTTCCTGGCCGGCAACGGCACCGGCCTGGACGTCGCGGCGGTCGACGGTGCCCAGTTCACCGGGACGTGCTCCGAGGTGGGGGCCCATGACCTGGACCGGTACCGCCCCGTCTTCTACGAGGCGGTGTTCCCGGACGAGAGGGAGCGCGCGCGGTGGATGCTGCCGAAGTCGTCGCTGCGGGAGCCGGCCGAGCACCGGCTCTACCTGGTCGAGGTGGAGCGGTGGTGGCTGATCGACACCCGCACCTGGGAACAGGACAGGGTCGACCGGCGCATGGAGCTGCCGCTCGCGGAACTCGACGCCCGGGTGGTGTCCACGAAGTCGACCGGCCGCTGTTCCGGCCGCGGTACGCCGTCACGGGGCGACTGACCGGCCGCGCGGCCGGTGGCCGGGCCCCGCCGGCCCGGTCCCGGCCGCGCGGTCCGGTCCGGGACCGGTGGGAGGGCTCGTCCCCGCCGGTCCCGGACCGGCTCCGATCACTCGGAGCGCGGGTTCGGCGTGATGACGAACGCCAGGACGGCGGCCACGGCGGCCACGACCGCTCCCGTCGCGAAGCCGCGCGAGAATCCTGCGGCGTCCGTTCCGGCGATGCTCGCCGCGGCCATGCTCGACACGACGGCAGCGCCGAGCGAGGCGCCGAATTCGTGGAAGGTGCTGACGATTCCGGACGCCAGGCCGGCCTCGTGCGGCTGGATCTGTCCCAGCGCCGTGGCGGAGGCGACCACGAAGACGACCCCGGTGCCGGCGGCGGCGACGGCCACGCCGATCACCATGGCCGTGGTTCCGTCCCGGAACGCGGGGACCGCCATGCCGGCGGCGGCGACGAGGAGCCCGAGGGTTCCCAGCATCCGGGGCCCGGTACGGCCGATCACGCGGCCCGCGGTGTTCGCCCCCGCCATGGTCGCCAGGGCCACGGGGAGGAAGAGCAGGCCGGTGGTCAGCGCACCGTGCTCGCGGTAGCCCTGGAGGTAGAACGTGCCGAGGAAGAAGACCATGATCATCAGTGCTGTGGCCACGAGGATCAGCAGGGTTCCGGCCGTCACCGGTCGGCGGACCAGCAGCTTGACGTCCATGAGCGGGCTGGCGGCCGTGCGCTGACGCATCACGAAGGCGGCGTAGAGGACTGCCGAGGCCGCGACGAGGGCCGCCGTCGTCAAGGTGGCCCATCCCTGGTCCCCCGCCCTGATCAGGGCATAGGTCAGGGTTCCGGTGGCTGCCGTCACCAGGACCGCGCCCGGGACGTCGAGCGGGTTCCTGGCGGCCGGGCGCGACTGCGGCGGGAGCTGCGTCCGGAGGGTCAGCAGCAGCACGAGTCCCACGGGGACGTTGATGTAGAAGACCCACGGCCACCCCGGTCCCGCGGTGAGGAGTCCTCCGAGGAGGACGCCCAGGGCGGCGCCGCTGCCGCCCAGGGCGGACCAGATCCCGAGCGCCTTGTTCCGCTCGTCGCCCTCGAAGAGGGTGACGATCAGCGCCAGTGCCGCCGGGGAGAGGAACGCTGCGGAGAGGCCCTGCGTGACACGGGCGCCCAGGAGCATGGGCCCGGAGACGGCGAGGCCCGCGACGAGCGACGAGACGGCGAACAGCAGCAGCCCCACGAGGACGAGGCGGCGGGCGCCGAAGAGATCGGCTGCGCGGCCCCCGAGGAGGAGGAGGCCGCCGAAGGTGAGGGTGTAGCCGCTCACCACCCAGGTGAGCGTCTCCCGCTCCAGGCCGAGATCCGCGCCCATGTGGGGCAGGGCGATGGCCACGACGGTGACGTCCAGGATCAGCATCAGCTGGGCGATGCCGACGAGAGTGAGGATCTTCCAGCGTCGTGGTTCGGGACCGTCGGTCGGTCTGGCGGAGGTCAGGTGCTCGGTCATGGCTTCAAGCCCTTCGAGGACAAGTTGAACAGGCGTGTTCGAGTTGTGTCGGTTACTGTAACTCATACATGGCTGTTCGACTTGAGGAGTCGCATGTCTCGTCCGGCGGTGAAGCCCGCGCGGAGGGCCGATGCCCAGCACAACGCGGAGAAGATCCTTGAGGCGGCGGTCACCTGCCTGAGCAGGAATCCGGATGCGAGCGTCAGTGACATCGCGCACGCGGCCGGGGTGGGCCGGGTGACCCTGTACGGGCATTTCCCGTCCAGGGCCGACCTGATCGAGGCCGCACTGGCGCGGCTCCTCGGCCAGGGGGACGAGGTGCTGGAAAGACTGGACCTCACGGGCGATCCGCGGGAGGCGCTGCGGGTGCTGATCGAGTCGAGCTGGCTGCTGATCGCTCAGGCGAGTGCCGTCCTCGAGGCGGCGCAGGCGGTTCTGCCCCCGGGGCGGCTGCACGACCTCCACGCCAAACCGGAGCAGCGGGTCGGCGACCTGATCGGCCGGGGCCAGGCCGAAGGGGCTTTCCGCCGGGACCTCCCCGCGAGCTGGCTGGCCGGCGTCATGCACCACATCATCAAGGGGGCGGCGGCGGACGTGGCGGACGGGCGGCTGGACCGGACGGACGCGCCGCGGTTCATCGCGGAGACGGTCCTGGGCGCCTGCAGGCCCGTGGACGAGGAGCGGGGCCCGGCCGGCCACTGATACCCGCGATTGCCGGGGAACGCCGCCGGGCCCGGCGGCGGGCGGGTACGTTCGGTCGCGGCAACGCGTTCCGCGCGGCCGGCGCGGCCGTCGGCCGAGCGGGCCGCCCCTTTCGAAGCCGAGAGACCGAGCGTGCTCACACAACTCCTGCGGACCCGCCTGGGGCCGTACAGAAGATCCCTGGCCCTGCTGGTGCTGCTGCAGTTCCTGCAGACCTGCGCCACTCTCTACCTGCCGACCCTGAACGCCGACATCATCGACAACGGTGTCGTGCGGGGGGACACCGGCTACATCCTGTCGTCCGGCGCGCTGATGATCGCCGTCACCGTCGTCCAGGTGGTGTGCAACACGGGCGCCGTTCATTACGGCGCGCGCACCGCCGCGGCGCTCGGGCGCGACCTGCGGGCCGCCGTCTTCGACCGCGTGCAGTCCTTCTCGGCGCGCGAGGTCGGCCGCTTCGGGGCGCCGTCGCTGATCACCCGGACCACCAACGACGTCCAGCAGGTGCAGATGCTGGCCCTCATGGCGTTCACCCTCATGGTGTCCGCGCCGATCATGTGCGTCGGGGGCATCGTGATGGCCCTCGGCCAGGACGTGCCGCTGTCCGCGGTGCTGCTGGTGGTGGTGCCGGTCCTCGGTGCCGCGGTCGGCCTGGTCGTGCGGCGGCTGCGGCCGCTGTTCCGCTCCGTGCAGGAGCGGCTCGACACCGTGAACCGGGTGCTGCGCGAGCAGATCACCGGCAACCGCGTCATCCGCGCCTTCGTGCGCGACGCCCACGAGGAGGAACGGTTCCGCGGCGCCAACGCCGACCTCACGGACGTCTCCACCAGGGCCGGGCAGATGCTGGCGCTGATGTTCCCGGTCGTGATGACGGTCGTGAACGTCTCCAGCGTCGCGGTGCTCTGGTTCGGCGCGCACCGCATCGACGACGGCGGCATGGAGATCGGCGCGCTCACCGCGTTCCTCGCCTACCTCATGCAGATCGTCATGGCCGTGATGATGGCCACCTTCATGTTCATGATGGTCCCGCGCGCCGAGGTCTGCGCCGAGCGCATCCAGGAGGTGCTGGACACCGACAGCAGCGTCGTGCCGCCCGCAGACCCCGTGCGGGAGCTGCGCGGCCGCGGCCGCCTGGAGATCCGCGGGGCCGGCTTCCGCTACCCGGGCGCCGAGGAGCCCGTGCTGCGCGACGTGGACCTGGTGGCCGGCCCCGGCGAGACGACCGCCGTCATCGGGTCCACGGGCAGCGGCAAGTCCACGCTGCTGGGCCTGGTGCCCAGGCTGTTCGACGCCACGGACGGCGAGGTGCTGGTGGGCGGCGTGAACGTGCGGGACCTCGACCCGGCGCTGCTCGCGAGGACCGTGGGCCTCGTCCCGCAGAAGCCGTACCTGTTCTCCGGCACGGTCGCCACGAACCTGCGGTACGGAAACCCGGGGGCCACGGACGAGGAGCTGTGGCACGCGCTGGAGGTGGCGCAGGCCCGCGACTTCGTCGAACGCCTCGAAGGGGGACTGGACGCGCCGGTCTCCCAGGGAGGGACGAACGTCTCCGGCGGGCAGCGGCAGCGCCTGGCGATCGCCCGCACCCTGGTGCAGCGGCCCGGGATCTACCTCTTCGACGACTCCTTCTCCGCCCTGGACTACGCCACGGACGCCGCGCTGCGCGCCGCGCTCGCCCACGAGACCGCGGGGGCCGCGGTCGTCATCGTCGCCCAGCGCGTGTCGACCGTGCGCGACGCCGACCGGATCGTGGTGCTGGACGGGGGCCGGGTCGTCGGCACCGGGCGCCACCACGAGCTGATGGAGGACAACGACACCTACCGGGAGATCGTGCTCTCCCAGCTGACCGAAGCGGAGGCGGCGTGATGGCGGGGCCCATGGGACGGCCGGGCCTCGGCGCCCCCGACCAGCGTTCGATGGACTTCAAGGGGTCCGGCAGGCGGCTGGTCGCGCAGTTCGCGCCCGAGCGGGCCACGCTGTACGGCATGCTCGCCGCCGTCGTGCTCAGCGTCGCGCTCTCCGTCGCCGGGCCCATGGTCCTGGGCCGGGCGACCGACCTGGTCTTCGCCGGCCTGGTCGGGCAGGAGATGCCCCCGGGGGCGAGCAGGGAACAGGTCCTGGAGTCCATGCGCGGGCGCGGCGAGACGGACGTCGCGGACATGCTGTCCGGACTGGACTTCACACCCGGCCGGGGCATCGACTTCGGCGCCGTGGGCGCCGTCCTGCTGACCGCGCTGGCGGCCTTCCTGGTGGCCGGCCTGCTCATGGCGGTCGCCACGCGGCTGTCGAACCGGGCGATCAACCGCACGGTGTTCCGCATGCGCGAGGACCTCCGGGCCAAGCTGGCGCGGCTGCCCCTGTCGTACTTCGACAAGCGGCAGCGCGGCGAGGTGCTCAGCCGGGCCACCAACGACATCGACAACATCGGCCAGACGCTGCAGCAGACCCTGGGCCAGCTGGTCAACTCGCTGCTGACGATCGTCGGCGTCCTGGTGATGATGTTCTGGATATCCCCGCTGCTGGCGCTGGTCGCACTGGTCACCGTGCCGCTGTCGGCGCTGGTGGCCACGCGCGTCGGCAAGCGGGCGCAGCCGCAGTTCGTCCAGCAGTGGAGGACCACCGGCAGGCTCAACGCGCACATCGAGGAGATGTACACCGGCCACACGCTGGTGAAGGTCTTCGGACGGCAGGAGGAGTCGGCCGCGGCGTTCGCCGAGCAGAACGAGGCGCTGTACGAGGCGGGCTTCAAGGCGCAGTTCAACAGCGGCGTCATGCAGCCGCTGATGATGTTCGTCTCCAACCTCAACTACGTGCTGGTGGCGGTCGTCGGCGGGCTGCGGGTCGCCTCGGGCGCCCTGTCCATCGGCGACGTGCAGGCCTTCATCCAGTACTCGCGGCAGTTCTCGATGCCGCTGACGCAGGTCGCCTCCATGGCGAACCTGGTGCAGTCCGGCGTCGCCTCCGCCGAGCGGCTCTTCGAACTGCTCGACGCACAGGAGCAGGACCCCGACCCGGTGCCGGCCGAACGCCCCCGGGAGCTGCGCGGCCGCGTCGTGCTGGAGAAGGTCTCCTTCCGCTACGACCCGGACAAGCCGCTCCTGGAGGACCTCTCCCTGACGGTCGAGCCCGGGCAGACGGTCGCCGTCGTCGGTCCCACGGGCGCGGGCAAGACCACCCTGGTCAACCTGCTGATGCGGTTCTACGAGGTCACGGGCGGCCGGATCCTGCTGGACGGCGTGGACACCGCGAGGATGACGCGCGACGAACTGCGCTCCGGCATCGGCATGGTGCTCCAGGACACCTGGCTGTTCGGCGGGACGATCGCGGAGAACATCGCCTACGGCGCGCGGGGCGAGGTCACGCGCGAGCAGATCGAGGAGGCCGCGCGGGCCGCCCACGCGGACCACTTCGTCCGCACCCTCCCCGACGGCTACGACACCGTGATCGACGACGAGGGAGCGGGCGTCAGCGCGGGGGAGAAGCAGCTGATCACCATCGCCCGCGCCTTCCTGTCCGACCCGGTGATCCTGGTCCTGGACGAGGCGACCAGCTCGGTCGACACCCGCACCGAGGTGCTGATCCAGGAGGCGATGGCCCGGCTCGCCCGGGGCCGTACCAGCTTCGTCATCGCGCACCGGCTCTCCACGATCCGGCACGCCGACACGATCCTGGTGATGGAGAACGGCTCCATTGTCGAACAGGGCACGCACGAGCAGTTGTTGGCCGCCCAGGGCGCCTACGCCCGCCTGTACGAGGCGCAGTTCACCCGGGCCGCCACCGAGGCGGGCTGACCGACGACGGGCTGACCGACGACGGGCTGATCGACGACGGGCTGATCGACGACGGGCTGACCGGAGGCGGGCCGACCGGCGACGGGGGCGACGGGGGGCGGACGGGGCCGGGAGCGGGGTGCCGCCGGCAGGACACAGCCGGCGGAACCCTCCCCGCCCGCTCTCCGCTCCCCGCTCCGGAGGCGGAGACCGGTCGCGGCGGGGGCGGTCACCCCGTGGGTCTTCCGCGCAGTGCCCCCTGACAGACTGGGGCGATGTTACTGCCGCAGGGAGAACTCCCCGAACCCATAAGGGCCGACCCGCCTCCTGCGGCGGGCCGTCCCCTGCTCACCCAGTCCTGGCTGGACCTGGCCTTCCTCCACTGGGCCGTGGACCCCGACGCCGTGGCGCGGCTGCTGCCCGCGGGCACGCGGCCGGACACGCTGGACGGCGTCACGTACGTCGGGCTCGTCGCCTTCCGGATGCACCGCGTCGGTTGGTTCGGCCTCCCCGGCATCCCCTACCTCGGTTCCTTCCCGGAGACCAACGTCCGCCTGTACTCCGTGGACGCCCACGGACGGCGCGGCGTGGTCTTCCGCTCCCTCGACGCCTCCCGGCTGATCCCCGTGGTCGTCGGGCGGGCCGCGTTCCGCATCCCCTACGTGTGGTCGAGGATGGAGGTGCGCCGGGAGGGCGACACGATCACCTACACCAGCCGCCGTCGCTGGCCCGGCCCCCGCGGGGCGCACAGCCGGATCGCGGTGCGGGTCGGCGACCCGGTCGGGGAGCCGTCCGAGCTCGAGCACTTCCTGACGGCCCGTTGGGGCATGCACACCGCGTTCTTCGACCGCCCGCTGTACCTGCCGAACGCGCACCCCCGCTGGCCCCTGCACCGCGCCGAACTCCTCGACTGCGACGAGGACCTCGTGGCCTCGGCGGGCCTGCCCGCGCCGGCCGGGGAGCCGGTGAGCGTGCTGTACTCCCCGGGGGTCCCGGTCCGGTTCGGACGCCCGCCCCGCAGACCGGGGGGCATCCCCACCCCGTGAGCCGGGAGCGCCGTGCGGGCCGGGCTCCCGGCTCCCGCGGCAGGGGCACACCGGGCGGCTCCGGCGGACGGACAGCCGGGCGAAGCGGAGCCTGCCGGGGCGGCAGGAGGCCCCGGAACCGGGTTCAGGCGCGGGTGAAGACGTGGAGGGTGCCGACGGGAGTGAAGCCGCGGCGGGCGTACCAGGTGCGGGGCCAGTCGCCGGGGTCGGCGAGGAGGAAGAACAGGTCGCAGCCCGCGCTCCGGGCGCGGTGCAGGGCCGTGGCGAGGACGGTGTCCGCGTGGCCGCGCCGGGTGTGGGGGTCCGCGGTGACGAGCTCCTCGATCTGGGCGGTCCCACCGGCCCGGTCCAGGTAGAGGTCGGCCCAGGAGACGACGGTGCCGTCCTCGTCGCGGACGCCGAGGAACTCGACCAGGCCGGCGCCGCGGAGCCGCGCCGCACGGCGGTCGGTGAGCGCGCGGACCACGGACCCGTCGGCGTCGGGCATCCAGGCGCGGAGCTGCCGCAGGGCGGCGGGGCGCAGGTCCTCCAGGGGCACGGGCCGCGCGGGCGGACCACCGGGGGCGGGGGCCGGACCGGCGGCGGAGTGCGCCATGACGACCTCGGTGTCGTGGCGGTAGCCGGCGGCCTCCATGGCGGGCGCGCAGGCGGTGCCCGCGGCGTCGTCGAGGACGGTGATCCGGCGGTGGGGCAGGTGCCCCAGTACGGCCTCGGACAGGGACAGCAGTCCGGCGGGGTCGAGGACCCGGGTGACGACGAGCCGGTTGTTGTCGTAGGAGGCCGCGTACCTGCGGTCCAGGACGGCGACGCCGCCGGGAACCTCCCTCACCTCGTCCGCCTGGCGCCGGGCGAAGGACAGGAGGAAATCCGTGATGCGGGGGAGGAATTCGGCGGGCACGCGGTGAAGTGTAGGGCGCGCCGCCCCCTCCGCGGCCCGCACGCCGAACCGGCCGGCGGCGGGCGCGGCCCCGGGGGCCGGGGTCAGGGGTGGGGGCGGGGGCGGGTCTCGTACATGCGTACCGCGACCACCAGGCCGGAGGCGGCGGTCAGGGCGGCCACTGCCCATATCGCGGTGGTCAGGCCGTACAGGTCGGCCAGGAGGCCGGAGAGCAGGGCGCCGACGGCGAAGCCGCCGTCGCGCCACAGGCGGTAGACGCCGACGGCCCGGGCGCGCCACGCGGGGTGGGCGACGTCGCCGACGGCGGCGAGGAGGGTGGGGTAGACCAGGGCGGTGCCCGCGCCGAGCAGGACCTGCGCGGCGGCCCACACGGGGAAGGACGTGCCGGCGGCGACCAGGCCGATGGCGACGGCCTGCAGCAGCATGCCCGCCGTGATCAGGTGCTTGCGGCCGACGCGGTCGGACCACCAGCCGGTGAGCATCTGCCCCACCCCCCACACCGCCGGGTAGAGGGCGGCCAGGACGCCGATGCGGCCGATCGGCAGGCCGTGGGCGGCGTACAGCAGGGGGAAGATCCCCCAGGCCAGGGCATCGTTGAGGTTGTTGACCATGCCGGCCTGGCTGGCCGCCGACAACGCCTTGTCGCGGACGCTGGTGATCAGGGCGACCTCGCCGGTGGTCAGCTCGCCGTGGTGCTCGGGGTTGGCCGGGGCGGGGTGGCGGGCGGCCTCGGCGCGGGCGTGCTCGCGGGTCTCGCGCACGGCGAGGACCGACAGGCCCAGGCCCAGGGCCGTGTAGGCGGCGCCGAGCAGGAACGGTTCGGGCCGCAGCCCGTAGCGGGCGGCGATCAGGCCGGTGGCCATGGCGGTGGCGGCCACCGCCGCGTACCCGGCGGCCTCGTTGAAGCCCATGGCCAGGCCGCGCCGTTCGGGACCGACCAGGTCGATCTTCATCACGACGGTGGTGGACCACGACAGGCCCTGGTGGACGCCCAGCAGGACGTTGGCGGCGATCACCCAGCCCCACGACGGTGCCCAGATCAGCAGGGCGGGCACCGGCAGGGCGACGAGCCACCCGGCGACCAGAACCGGTTTGCGGCCGAAGCGGTCGGAGAGCGTCCCGGCGAAGAAGTTGGTGACCGCCTTGGTCGCGCCGAAGGCCACGATGTACGTGAGCGCCGCGGTGTAGGCGGACAGGCCGAAGACGCCCTCGGCCAGCAGGGGCAGCACCGTGCGCTCCTGGCCCAGGGTGCCGCCGACCAGCGCGTTGACCGCGACGAGCAGGGTGAACTGCGCGAGGTTCGCGCGCAGGCCGAGCCTGATCCCGCCCGGTCCTTCGGCGGCCGGTGCGGTGGTGTCTTCCGGGACGGTCATGGGTTCTCCGAACGTGGGCTCCGGACGGCCGGTCGCGGCGGCGTCCTCTTGTACGATATTCCATGGATCCTTGGAGGAATGCATGGGAGACCCCGCCCGCAAGGCAGCCCTGTACGAGACCCTCGCCCGAGCCGGCAAGGCGCTGGCCAACGGCAAGCGGCTGGAACTGCTGGACCTGCTCGCCCAGGGCGAGCGCAGCGTCGACGCGCTCGCCAGGGCGGCGGGGCTGGGCCTGACCACCGCCTCCGCCCACCTGCAGACCCTCCGCCAGGCCGGACTGGTCGCCACCCGCCGCGACGGCGTCCGCGTCCACTACCGCCTCGCCGGGGACGACGTCGCCGCCCTGTACGCGCTGCTCGGACGGGTCGCCCGCACGCACCTGGCCGAGGCCGGGCCCGCCCGCGCCGCCTACCTCGGCCCCGAGGACACCGACCGCCTCACCCGCGAGGAACTCCTGGAGCGGCTGCGGGCCGGCACCGTCACCGTCGTCGACGTCCGCCCCGCCGAGGAGTACGCCGCGGGCCACATCCCCGGCGCGGTCTCCGTTCCCCTCGACGAGCTCGAGGCCCGCCTCGCCGGCCTTCCGGACGGCGGGGAGATCGTCGCCTACTGCCGCGGCGCGAACTGCGTCCTCGCCCACGACGCGGTCCGCCTGCTCACCGCCCGCGGGCGCCGCGCACTGCGGCTGGACGACGGCATGCTCGAGTGGCGCCTGGCCGCCCTCCCCGTCGACACCGGCGCCGGGGCGGCCTGAGACCGGACGGCGGGACCGCGGCGGCCCGGCCCGTGCCCGCGAGCAGCATCCGGCGGGCCCGGCTCCGGGCCCTCTTCGACCCGCTTCCCCACCCCGCCCGGACGGCAGCCCTGGCGCGGTACGCACGCACCCTCGCCCCGGACGACTACCGCACGCTCCACGCCGCCCTCGACTCCGGAAGCCCGGACGACCGGCACACCGCCCTCTTCCTCGCCGTCGTCCGGCGCGACCTCGACACCGTCGGCACGGCCCTCGGCGACCCCCTGCTGCGCCGCCGGGCCCTGGCCGCGGCGGCCCGGCTCCCCGTCCCGGACGGGCCACTGGCCGCAGTGGCGCTGGGCGACGTCCGCTCCGCACGCCACGACACCTACCGGGTGCTCCGCCTGAGCCGCCGCACCGCACTCGCCGACCGGCTGCTGCCCCGGGTGCGCGAACGCCACGGCGACGCCGACGCGGTGCGGCTGCTCCCCGCCTGCTCGCCGGAGGCCGCGGCCGAACGGCTGCCCCGGCTGGAGGTGCCGGAGGGGGCCCTGCGCAGCCTCGCCCGCACCGCGCCCGCCGCCACGGTGGCCCGGCCGGTGGCGGACCACCCGACCCGTCCCCGCCGCGCCCGCCACCGGCCGTTCAACCGCCGTGCGCACACGGCGGACCTGGCCGCCGAGCGGGATCCGGAGGCCGGGACCGCGCTCCTCGTCGACCCGGGCGACCGAGGAACCTCGGAGTGCGGAACGACGTACCCCGCCCGGCACTCCGGGCGGGGTACCGGCGCAGGACGCCTCAGACGCCGGTGCCGATGCCGGCGCCCGGTCTCCGGTCGGCGGGGAGGGCGCAGGCCGCGGTGCCGCCGGGCATGCGCTCGCGGTTGTCCGCGACGAGCCGGTAGAGGACGTGGGCGGGCAGGCGCACGGGCGGCAGGGCGAGCAGCGCACCCAGGACGGCCCAGCCCGACCCCGCGCTCAGCAGCAGCTTGGCGACGGCCTGGGCGCCGCCGTACACCTTCCCCACCGGGGTGATCCACAGCAGTTCGTGCTCGGCCCGCTCCTGCGTGACGCCCAGTGCGGTCAGGTCCGCGAACTGCCGGGGGACGACCTCGCAGCGGGGGCGGACGCGCCGCTCGGCGAACCTCACCGAGGAGGTGCAGAAGGAGCAGTCGCCGTCGTAGACGAGCACGGGCCGGTTGCGCATGCCGCCATCGTCCCACGGGGACACCGGCCCGGTGCGGTGTTCCCACCGGCCCGCCTGTCGGCCCGCTCGCCGGTCCGCCCGGCCGTCCGAACGCCGGTTCGCCCGGCCGTGCCGCAGTGCCGTTGCCGTCGGACGGCGGGTGGCCCGTATCCTCCCGGCGGGAGGTGGGGATGCGCGAGACGAGTACCGAACTGCAGCCCAGTGCGCACCAGTTGAGATACGGGAAGGCCGCCGAGTCGGTCACGCACGTCGCGGCGCCGCTGCTGGCGGGCGGAGCGGTGGCGATGCTGGGGGTCGTGGCCGCGGACGCGGAGAAGTTCCGCTGGCCGGACCAGGCGCTGCTGCTCCTGGCCGCGGCCGGGGTGCTGCTGGTCGCCTGCGTGCAGTGGGGATTCCGCGCCCGGCCCTACCTGTACTCGCTGAAGGAGGTCGAGGACTGGCGCGGAGCACCCCTGACAGGGGCGGAACGGGCCGCCCACCTGGAGCAGCAGCGGGAGGACCTCGGACGCTGGCGGCGCGGCGCGAACCTGGCCGCGGCCTCCTACAACCTGGGCATCGTCGCGCTCGGGGTGGCAGTCGCCCTGCTGCTGGCCCCGCCCCCGCAGCCGGAGGCCGCGGCCGGACCGGCGTGGCGGTGGGCCGCGTTCGGGATCGTCCTGACCGCGTCCGTGGCCGAACTGCTGTGGACCCTGCTGGAATGGGGGGACGGGGCGGTACTCCGCCTCGAACAGCACTGGAGACTGCGCCGCGCGCGGAACCGTGCGCGGCGCCCTGCACGGACGGGGGAGCAGCGGTGATGAGGCCCGACGACCAGCCCGGCACACCCGACGACGAGCCCGGCCGGCCCGGTGGCGGGGGCCCGGAGGACGGGCCGACCGCCCTCGACGGGTCCGTGCCGCCGGCTCCGGGGGACGAGGACCGGACGGAGGGCGCCGCGCCCCTTGAGCAGGAGTACGCGGCTGCGCCCCTGCCGCCGCTGTTCATGGACGCGGTCTCCCGGCCGCAGGGGCCGCCCGTGCCGCCGGTCCGCGAACCCTCCCCCTTCGCCTCCCGGCCGCTACCGCCGCCGCCCCGCGTGCCGTTCCCGCAGCCGGGCGGGATGCCTCCGGCGCCCCCCGGAGCGTGGGAGCCGTCGTCGGAGTGGGACGCACCGGAATCGCGGCCCGAGGGCGCACCGGCCCGGAGCGCGCCGCCCGCGCCGGGGCCGTACACGGTCCCCCCGGTGCCGGTGCCGGTGCCGGTGCCGGTGCCTGTGCCTGTACCGGCACCGGCGGCGGTTCCCGCACAGGAGCCTGCCGTCCCGCCCCGGCGGGTTTACGGCTGCCCGCTCTGCCTGGCTCCTTGTCCGAGCCTGGGGCAGCGCCTGTTGGGCAGGAGGGGCCGGCACGGTCCCGGGTGCCCGGCCGAAGTCCTGCCGGTGCGCCTGGTGGTGGGGCTCACCCTGCCGAAGTGGGCGAACTGGTGGCGGACTTCCGCGCCCGCACCCGCGACGGCGGCATCCGCGACGGCGGCGGTGACGGGCGGCGGGACCCGCGGTGACGCGCGTCGGCCGGACCGTTTGACCTCAACCTTTGTCGAGGTTGAAGACTTCTTTCCGGAGGCACCGGAGCGGCCGGTGCCCTGAGTAACGGGGAGAGGCCGGCATGAGAGCGGTGCGGGTGGAGCGGTTCGGGGGTCCCGAGGTGCTGGTGGCGGGCGAGGTGCCCGACCTGGCTGCAGGGCCGGGGCAGGTGGTGGTCGGGGTCCGCGCCGCGGACGTCCTGTTCCTCGACGTGCAGGTCCGCCGCGGCCTGTTCGGCGAGCACTTCGCGGTGCGGCCCCCGTACGTGCCGGGCTGCGCGGTGGCCGGGCGGGTGCTCTCGGTCGGGGAGGGCGTGGACCCCGGGTGGACCGGCCGTCGCGTGGCGGCCAGGACCGGTGTGCAGGGCGGCTACGCCGAGCAGGCGGTCGTGCCGGCCGGAGAACTGGTCCCGGTGCCGGACGCCCTGGACCTGGACACGGCGGCCGCCCTCCTGCACGACGGCCCCACCGCCCTGGCCCTGTCCGACAACGCCCGGATCGGCCCGGGCGCCCGGGTGCTGGTCCTGGCCGCGGCCGGCGGAATGGGGGCCCTGCTGGTGCAGTTGGCGAAGGCGTCCGGGGCGCGGGTCGTCGCGACCGCCCGCGGCAGGCGGAAGCTGGACGCGGCCCTCGCCCTCGGGGCGGACGCCGCCGTCGACCACTCCGAGCCGGACTGGGCGGACCGGGCGCGGGAGGCGGTCGGCGGCGCGGGGGCGTGGTGTTAGACGGCGTCGGCGGGGAGACCGGCCGGGCGGCGTTCGAGGTGACGGCGTCCGGCGGCAGGTTCTCCGCGCACGGCGCCCCCGGCGGCGGCTTCACCGCGGTCGACCCGGATGAGGCGGAGAGGCGCGGGGTGACGGTGACCGGGATCGAGCAGGTGCAGTTCGCGCAGCCGGACGCGCGGCGGCTGGTGGAACGGGCACTGGCCGAGGCCGCGGCGGGCCGGATCAGGCCGCTGGTCGGGCAGACCTTCCCGCTGGAGCGGGCGGCCGAAGCCCACGCGGTGATGGAGGCGCGCGGCGCCGTAGGCAAGACGCTGCTGCTGCCCTGAGGACCCGTCGGACCGCCCGCCCGTCGGACCGCCCGCCCGTCGGCTCGCCCGGACGCCCGCCCAAACACCCGGGTGCCCGGGTGCCCGTCCGGATCCACGTGCCCGCCGCCGATATTGCGTTGCGGCGGCGGGCCGTGCCCCTGAGACTGTGCCGATGCTGATCCGACGCGAGACCCCCGCCGACATCCCCGCCGTACAGGCCGTCACCGCGGCGGCATTCGCCGCCCAGGGGGCCCCGGCCCCCGTCGAGGTCGCCCTCCTGGAAGAGCTGCGCACCTGCGACGCCTGGATCCCCGAGCTGTCGCTCGTGGCCGTCGGCGACTCCGGGGAGGTGGTCGGGCACGTGGTCTGCACCCGCGGGCACGTCGACGGCGCTCCGGCCGTGGGGCTGGGGCCGCTCAGCGTGCACCCCGCCCACCAGCGCCGCGGCGTCGGCCTCGCGCTCGTCCACACGGTGCTCGGGGCGGCGGACGCACTCGGCGAACCGCTCGTCGTCCTCCTCGGAAGCCCCGACTACTACGGCCGTTTCGGCTTCCGCCGCAGCACGGAGCACGGAATCACCCCGCCCGACCCCGCCTGGGGCGAGTACTTCCAGGTCCGGCCCCTGGCCGCCCACGACCCCGCCCTGCGCGGCACCTTCGTCTACTCCGAGCCGTTCGACCGGGTCTGACCGCGCCCGGCCCCGGACTTCCGCGGTCCGTTCCCCGCCGCTCCGGTCCGTACGGGTGACGCACGGCCGGCCGACCTTTCGCCACCCGCACGAACAGCGCGGCGGGCGAGACCCCCGCCGCACCCGCCGCTCCTTCTTCCCCTGCCACCCCGTCACTCCGTCACCCTGCCGCCCTGCCGCTCCCGCCCGTGCTCCCCGGCCGGAGCGCCCGCTTCCGCAGGCCCCGCCGCTGCGAATGAGACAGGAATGAGCCCGGTGATAGCCGGGCCGCGCAGCATTTCGGCGACCAGCGGCCGGGGGACCCCGCTCCCGCGTCCGGAGCCGGCTGTGCGGCTTCGGACCGCAGGGCCTGTGCGCCCCCTGCCCCCGTCGGGCGCCCGCCGACGGAACCGCAGGACCACGGCAGAGGGAGCACACCATGCAGGAGCCGACAGGAACGACCGCACCGCAGGAGCCCGCCGGCGGCACGCCCGCGATCAACCGGAGGCTGTTCCTCGGAGGCCTCGGGGCGGTGGCCGCAACCGCCCTGGCGGCCGGGGCCGGCGCCGGGTCGGCGCGGGCGGCGGACGGGACCGCCTCCACCGCGTCGCTGCCCACCGCCATGCAGGCGCCCTCGGCGATGGCGATGAGGACCTTCAGCCGGATCGACGGCACCCCGGTCTACTACTGGCGCAGCGACCGCGGCAGCACCGCGCTGCGCGACTGGCAGTGCACCGAGGCGTTCTACGACCGGCTGGTGCTGTGGATCCGCGACCTGCGCGAGCTGTCCGCCGACGGCGGCTTCGGCAGCATCGACTTCCTGGTCTCCGCCGGCTTCTACGTCAACCGCAGCGGCCAGCACGGCGAGGGCACGGCCATGGACCTGGACATGGTCCACTGGGCCGGCGGCAGGCGCTCCTCGCCGCTCGACGGCCACCACGCCGCCGCCGACCTCACCCTGCGCCGCCGCTACCTGGCGGTGGACGCGGTCACCCGCAGACGCTTCCGCTACGTGCTCGACGGCTGGTACAACGCCGACCACCACGACCACATCCACGCCGACTTCGCCGGACTGCCCACCCTGTGCGAGAAGGGCTCGTCCAGCGACACCAGGTTCGTCCAGGCCATGTGCAACAACTTCATGGGCGCGGGCCTGGCGGTGGACGGGGTGTGGGGCTCCAACACCCAGACCTGGTTCAACCGGGCGAAGACCCGCCTGAGCATCGAGGGGGACCCGCACACGGACCTCACCGCATGGCGGAACATGCTGGCGCGGATATCCCGGCACGGCTTCAGCGACACGGCGATCTGACCCCGAACCGGGACGGCCCGGGCTCCGGGCGGCGAACCCGCAGCCCGGCGCCCGGGCCGCCCCCGCAGCGCCTCACGCCCCGCCCGGCACCCGCGAACCGCTGCCGCCCGCGCTGCCGCCCGCGCTGCCGCCCGCGAAGCCGCTCGCGCTGCCGCCCGTGAAGCTGCCCGTGAAGCTGCCCGCGAAGCCTTCCGCGAAGCCTTCCGCGGACCCGCCCGCGAGCAGCCCGCGCACGTGCGCGGGCAGGCGCAGGCACGCTGCGGGCAGTTCCAGCTCCGCGAGGACGCGCCGGCACGCCGCGGCGTGCCCGTCCGCGGGGCCGTGCTCCCCCGACAGCCGGTACGCGGCGGCCAGCCGGGCCTCGGCGCGGGCGATCTCGACCGGCGCCCCGTCCTGCGGCACATCGCCAGCGCCTCCTGCAGGGGGCCGTGCGCGTCCCCCGGCCGTCCGGCGCCGAGCGCGACATCGCCGAGACTGCGCAGGACGTGCGCGGTCCCAGGTCCTCGCGGTGCGCGCGCAGCACGGCCAGGGCGGATTCCAGCCGGGCCCGGGCCCGCGGCCACTCCTGCCGGGCGATGTCGACCAGGCCCCGCACCCGCTCCACGTGGGCCGTGCCGACCCCGTCCCCGATCGAGGCGGTGATCCGCCCGGCCTCCTCCAGCAGTTCCTCCGCCCGCAGGGCCTCCGCACGGTCGGCCAGGGCCTCCGCGCAGCGCAGCAGCATCACCACCCTGGTGCGGTCGGCCGCGGTGTGCCGCTCCAGCGCCTGCCGGTAGTGGTGCACCGCGCCCGCGGCGTCACCGAGGTCGGCCAGCGCGTTGGCCAGACCGGTGAGCGAGTACACCAGGGCGCGGTCGGACAGCCCCAGCCGCAGGGACTCCCGCACCGAGCCCCGGTACCGCCCGGCCGCCTCGGCCAGCCGGCCCCGCAGGGCGGTCGCCTTCGCCACCTGCCACGCCGCGTCCGCGACGACCTCCGGGTCCCCCAGGTCGGAGGCCACCGGAGGGCGCGCTCGGCGGCCTCGGCCAGCTCGGCGTAACGATCCTGCTGGTACATCGCCCAGCACAGCGCGAAGTACAGCCGCGAGAGCCTGCGGTCGGCGGTGGGCCGGCCCTCCCAGCAGCCGATCGCGGCGCGGACGACCGCCTCCCGCTCGCCCTCGCAGTAGCGGATGACCAGGTAGCCGTCGATCTGCAGGGCCAGGTCGGCCGCCAGCTCGGCGTGCCGCAGGCCGGCCGCCAGGTGCACCGCGGAAACCAGGTTCGCCTGCTCGGCGGCGAACCAGTCCTCGGGGCGCGCGAGCACGGCGGACACCGCACCCGCCGGGGCGTCCCCGGCGGCCGCCACCGGGTCGAGCACCCCGCCGTGCCCCAGCCGGCCGGCCGCCCGCGAGGCGAGCGCCAGCCAGGTCCGCAGCACCCGTTCGACCGCGGCTCCGCGCTCGGCCGCGGTGTCCTCGGCCAGCGCCCGCTCGCGGGCGAAGTCGTGCACCAGGTCGTGCAGCCGGAAACGCGGCTGCCCGGCCCGGTCGGCACCGACGGGCTCGAGCAGGTGCCGTTCGACCAGCTGGTCCTGGAGCCGTTCGTCCCCGGCGGGGCCGCCGGCCAGCGTGCCGATCACCCAGCCGGGCAAGCTGCGCGCGTCCACCAGCCCCAGCCTGCGCAGCGCCACCCGCAGCTCGGGCGTCAGCGCCCGGTAGCCCAGCGCGATGCTCGCGCGCACGTCCAGGTCGCCGGCGGCGAGCTGGTCCAGCCGCAGGCGGTGCTGCGCCAGGCGGTCGCGGAAGCTGCGCACCGTCCAGTCCGGCCGGGAGGCCAGCCGGGCGCCGGCGATGCGCAGCGCGAGCGGCAGGTACCCGCACAGCCGAGCCACCTCCCCGGTGGCCTCCGGCTCGGCCCCGGTGCGGCCGGCGCCGACCAGCCGGGCCAGCAGCGCGCGGGCGTCCGCCGGGGCCAGGGTGGAGACCCCGAACGTGCCGGCGGCGGCGACCGCGGTCAGGCGGCGGCGCGAGGTCACCAGCACGGCGCAGTCACCGGTGCCGGGCAGCAGGGGACGCAGCTGGGACTCGTCGCGGACGTCGTCGAGCACCACCAGCACGCCGCGCCCGGCGAGACGGCTGCGCAGCTCGGCGGCCCGCTCCTCCGGGTCGGAGGGAACCTCCCGGCCGGGCACCCCCAGGCTCCGCAGGAACCGGGCGGCCGTCTCGTGCGGGTCGGCGGGCGCCTCCCGGGACCCCCGCATGTCGGCGTAGAGCTGCCCGCCGGGGAACCAGCCCGCCAACGCGTGCCCGGCGTGCACGGCCAGCGCGGTCTTCCCCGCGCCGCCCGGCCCGGCCAGCACCACCACGGGCACGGCCGTGCCGCGCCTGCACAGTGCCGCACGCACGTCCGCCAGCAGTGCGTCCCGGCCGCACAGCACCTCCGGGGCCGGGGGCAGCTGCCGCGGAACCGGCTCCGCCCGTCGCGGCTCCGCCCGCGGACCCTCCGACGGGGCTCCTCCCCCCCGGCGCCCGGGCCGGGGGAACCGCGGTCCGGGGCCGCCGGGCCGACGGGAGCGGCCCCCGCGGCCCCGGCTCCCGCGGCGGCCGGGGCCGGGGGTGCGGGGTGCGGTGCAGCCCGCACCACGGTGTCCCCGCCCGGTCCGCCCGGCACCGGGCCCTGCAGCGCACCCCGCATCGAGCCCGGCACCGGGACCGGCGCCCCCTCGAGGATCCTCCGGTGCAGTTCCCGCAGGTGCGCGCCGGGCCCGACTCCGAGGTCCTCCTTCAGCCTGCGGTAGGCCTGCCGGTAGCCGGCGAGCGCCTCGGCGCGCCGGTCCAGCGCGGCGAGGGCGGTCATCTGCCGGCGGTAGAGGTCCTCGCGGTGCGGCTGCCGCTCCAGCCACGGACCCACCTCCTCGAGCACCTGCTCGTAGCGGCCCAGGGCCAGCCGCGCGTCGAGCAGCGCCTCGACCGTTCGCAGCCGCTCCTCCTCCAGCGCCTGTCGGGCCGCCGCGGCGAACGGCTCCGGGCAGCCGCTGAGCGCCGCACCGCGCCAGTGCCCGACGGCGGCGGAGAACAGTTCGGCCGCGCGGCCGAACTCGGCCCTCTCCGCGGCGCCGCGGCCCCGGGCGGTCGCCTCCCGGAAGTCGCCGAGGTCGGTCGCGTGCTCCCCGGGGTCGAACAGGTAACCGCCGTCGGCGGTCACCAGCAGCCCGTCCGGCCGCTCCTCCCGCAGCCGCCGCCGCAACCGGCTCACCAGGTTGTACACCTGCGCGCGGGCACTGTCCGGCGGGTCCTGCCACAACAGGTCGACGATGCGGTCGTGGGGGAGCAGTCGGCGGGGGTTGAGGACGAACAGGGCCAGCAGCGACCGCTCGCGCCCGGCCCGCAGATCCAGCCGTTCGCCGTCGCGCCGGATCTCCACCGGGCCCAGAATCCCGAACCGCATCCCATCCGCCCCTTCCCGGCCCGCGGGCCGGGCACCGCCCGCGGGCGGCGTCCGGCGCCGGCCCGGCCGCACTCCGCCGGGCCCCCGGCATCGCGGGAACACGGTCCCGGGCCCCGCGGACCGACCGGTGCCGGCGGCAGCGTCGAGCACCCTACTGGCCGTGGGGCCGGCACACGGTGAATCCGCAACATTTCACCGACCGTTGCTCCGGGGCGCCGCGCCGTCAATGCCCCGTGGCGCCGTCGATCCGCTCGCGCAGCAGGTCGGCATGGCCGTTGTGCCGGGCGTACTCGGCGGTCATGTGCACCAGGATGCGTCGCAGCGACACCGGCTTCCCGCTCGCGGCGTGCACACCGGTCAGGTCCAGTGAGGGCGCGTCCGCGACGATCCGGCGGGAGCGGTCGCACTCCGCGCGCCACACCGCGAAGGCCTGCTCGACGTCGCCGTCCAGGGACTCGAAGTCCTGGTCCGGGTCGTCGTCGGAGTAGTACAGCAGGGGCACGTCCTCGCCGGCGAACTGGATGCGGAACCACCACCGCTCCGCGCCGGCCAGGTGGCGCAGGAGGCCGTGCAGGCTCAGTCCGGACGGCGGGACCCCCTTGTCGGAGAGCCGTTCCGCCGGGACGCCCGAGCACTTGAGTTCGAACGTGCGGCGCTGCCATTCGAGGAAGGACGTCAGGACCTCGCGCTCGTCACCGACGAGGGGGAGCGGGTCCCTGTCGCCGGAGTCCCAGGACGGCGCGTAGTTCTCGGCCGGGATCTCTGTTTTCTCCGTCACGGCCCGAGTGTGTCAGAGGCCGCTGACACGCCGTCACGGCCCGGTCCCGCGCTGCCACCGTGACCCGCCCGGGCGAGCGGAGGCGTCCCCTGCGGCGGTCGCCTTTGCGGAGGCACTCGTTCCCGGCAACCCTGCCCGGGGGTCGGGAGTCCCAGTACGAGCAAAGGGGTTGTCCCACCCGGAACACCGGGTCCGGGCCCCGGGAGCGGCGGGAGGACGAGGTCGATGGGAACCACGGCGAGAACCACGGCGAGGAGCGCGACAAGGAGCACGGCGGGAAACGCCGCGGCCTGCCTGATCGGCGTCGGGATGCTCGCCGCGAACCTCGCGGCAGCCCCGGCCGCGTCGGCAGCCCAGGCAGCCCAGGCAGCCCAGGCAGCCCCGGCAGCCCCGGCAGCCCCGGCGGCCCCGGGCACCGGCGCGGCCGACCGGCTCCGGGCAGGGGACCGCACTCCGGTCAGGACGGCCGAGAAGGGCTACGCCCTGTTCTGCACGGGGCGCTCCGGGGACGTCTCGGTCGTCGTGGACCTCTACCAGAACTCGGCTTTCGGTACGCACGCGAGCCTGTCCGTCGAGACCCCGGACGGCGAGTACGGCGGTGGCTACGGCCCGGAGGAGACCGCGGTGTTCGACGGGGGCGCGGTCTCGGCCTCCGTCCCGGTCCGGCGCCTGGACGGCAGCGGCGAACCGGCCGGCAGCGCGACCGTCACCGGCACCTACGAGGAGGCGGGCAGGCCGGAACGGGTGCGCGAGGTGATCGAGGACCCGGCGGGCCGCTTCGTGATCACCCGGGGCACGAACACGCCGCTCGACGCGACGGCCTCCGTCGAGGTCCTCGGCAGGACCGTTCCCCTGACCTGCCCGACCGCCTTCGCCTTCGACCTCACGGTGCTGCGCGTCAGCACGACGGGAGGCTGACCGGACCCGCGTCCCGGCCCGGCCCCGCCCGGGGAACCGGGCGGGACCCGGCGGAGGGCCCGGTCGGGGGACGAGGGCTCGCTCGGGAGATGTCGGCCGGGGGTTCAGTCGGGGGGTTCCTTCGGGATGGGGGACTCCTCGGGCTCGGAGTCCCCGGCGGCCGCCTCCTGCTCCTCCTGTTCCTTGCGCGACGTGCGCGGCACCTCGATGTCGGGGGCCTCGGGGACGTGGGCGGGCAGGGGCGGGTCGGGGGTGACGGGCTGTTCGTCGTGGTCGCTCATACCGGCGCCCTACCCGGGCCCGGCCGATCGACGCCCCCGGCGTGCCGGGCCCGCAGGAGACGGGCGTCGGGTTCGGGGAGCCAGGTGCCGGCGGGCCTGGCCAGCCAGCGCCCGTCGGCGGTCAGCCGGTCCACGGCGGTGTGCAGCGCGTCGAGGCCGGGGTGGCGCAGGCCGCGCCGCCACACCATGGACACCGGGCTGAGGGGGACCGGGTCGGTGATCGGCAGCCGCACGGTGCCGGGCATGTCGGGGAAGTCGACGGAGGCCAGCACCGGGTTGCCGTACCGCCGCATGACGCGCACGAACTCCTCGACCCCGACGGCCAGGGGCGCGGGCGGGACGATGCCGATGCCGCGGCCCTCGAACAGAAGCCGTGCGTAGTCGGTCCACTCCGGCGTCTCCGGGTTGCCCGCCCCCGCGTAGACGGTCTCGCCGGCGAGCTCGTCCAGGGGGACGGCCGTGCGCCCGGCGAGCCGGTGGTCCTCGCGCAGGATCACGGCCAGCGGCTCGTGGCGGACCGGGCGGTGCTCCAGCTGGGCGAGGAGCGACGGGGCGAGGCCGGCGACCCGGCCGAAGGAGACGTCGAACCGCCCGGCCAGGATCTCCGCGGCGGCCCCGGTCAGTCCGCTGTGGAAGCGTGCCACCAGGTCGAGTTCGGGTGCGGCCCGGCGGGCCTCGTCCAGGACCCGGCCCGAGGTGAGACCGGGGCCGAGCACGTCGACGATCAGCGGGCGGTGCGCGGTCGGCCCGCCACGCACCTCCGCCAGGGCCGCGGCCAGTTCGTCGTGGGCCCGCAGCACCCGGCGCGCGTGGGGCAGCAGCCGCTCGCCCGCCGCGGTCAGCTCGACCCGGCGGGTGGTGCGCAGGAACAGCTCGGCGCCCACCCGCTCCTCCAGACGCCGGACGTCGCGGCTGAGGGCCTGCTGGGCGACGTACGTGCGGGCGGCGGCCCGGGTGAAGTGCAGCTCCTCGGCGACGGCGGCGAAGGCCCGCAGCAGGCGCGGCTCGATGTCGTGCGGCATCCGCCGATTCAACAACACAACTGCGTCAATCGCCGCCGAACAGGTGTTGGACCGGGGGCGGGGCGGCCGGTGAGGGTGGAGCGGTGATCTCCTACCGACGACTGTTCTCCGCACCGGGAAGCGCCGCGTTCACCGTCGGCAGCGTGACGGCACGCCTGCCGATGTCGATGGCGGGCGTCTCGGTGGTCCTCATGGTCTCCTCCTCGCACGGGTCCTACGCACTGGCGGGGGCGGTGTCCGCCACCGGGCTGGCCGCCGTCGTCGTGCTCGCCCCGCGGATCGCCCGCCTGGTCGACCGCCGCGGGCAGGCGCGGGTGGCTGTGCCCGCAGCCGTCGTCTGCGCGGCCTGGTGGGTCGTCCTGGCGCTGTGCACCCGGTACGGGGCGCCGCCGTGGGCGCTGTTCGCCGCGTACGCCGCGGCCGGGTGCGGGCCGAACGCCGGGGGCATGGCGCGGGCCCGGTGGGCGCACCTGTACCGCGACGACGCCGCGGCCCGGCACGCGGCGAACTCCTTCGAGCAGGTCGCCGACGAGGCGTGCTTCGTGCTCGGACCGGTCCTGGCCGTCTTCCTGGCCACGGCCGTGGCGCCGGAGGCGGCCCTGCTCGTCGCGGCCGCGCTCCTGGTGGCAGGGACGCTCGTCCTCGCCGGGCAGCGGCGCACCGAGCCCCCGCCCGCACCACGGACCGCCGGGCGCCCCGTCCCGCTGCTGCGCTCCGCGCGGCTGCGCGCCGTCATGGCCGTCTTCGCCTGCACCGGGCTGGTCTTCGGATCCATGGAGGTCGTCACCATCGCCTGGTCCGACGCCGCGGGCCACCGGTCCGCCGCCGGTGTCCTGCTCGCCCTGAACGCGGCGGGGTCCGCCGTCGCGGGCCTGGCCTTCGGACTGTTCCGGCCTGCGGGGCGTCCGGTGAACCGCTTCGTGGCCGGGGTGGCGGCCATGGCCGTGCTGATGACGCTGCCGCTGCTCGCCGGGGACCCGGTGACGCTGGCGGTGTGCCTGTTCGCGGCGGGGGCGGGGACGGCGCCGACGATGGTCTCCGGCATGACCCTGGTTCAGGAGCTGGCCCCCGCCGGGCGGTTGAACGAGGCCATGACCTGGGCCGTCACCGGCATCCTCGCCGGGATCTCCGGCGGCGCGGCCCTGGGCGGCTGGGCGGTCGGCCACCACGGTGCCGGCCGGGCTACCTGGTCCCGGCCGCGGCCGGGACGGCCGCCCTGCTGACGGCGCTGTGCACGCTGGTGCTGCCGCGGCGGGGCCCGCGGGCCCCGTCCCGCGCCCGGACCCCGGGCGGTGCCCGGACCCCGGGCGGTGCCGGCGGTCCCCGTCCGGGGGCTGCGGCGGGGGCGGGGTTCATGCCCCCGGTGGCCGTGCTGCCGTTCCCGCCCGCCCCGGGCGAGCGGGTGGGCACCGCCCAGTGGTCCCTCCCGGAGGGGAGGGGCCGCGCCCGGGCGCGCACTACTGCTCGTAGGACTCGACCTCCTCGACCGGCCGCGGGTGCACCTCCGCGGGTTCGCCGACGACCCCGGCGCGGGCGCGGCGCCTGCGCAGCAGGTCCCAGCACTGGTCGAGCTGTTCCTCCAGGTGCTGCAGCCGGGCCCGCTCCTCCTGGTCGAGTCCCTTGCCGGGGGCGCGGGCGCGCAGGGCCCGCTCCTGTTCGAGGAGGGCGTCGATGCGCCCGATGATGTCGTCCTCGGCCATGTCCACTCCGCGGCTTTTCCGACGGTTCCGCGCCGACAGGACTGTTCGTCCGGTGGTGGGTAGCGTGAATTCCATGGAACCACCCCTGTACACCGAACGCCTGGTGGTGCGTGACTGGACCGTCGGCGACGCGGAGGCGGCCCTGGAGATCTACGGCGTGGAGGAGGTCACGCACTGGCTGACCCCGACCGTGGCGCGGGTCGGGGACCTCGACACGATGCGGGCGGTGCTGCGGGCCTGGCAGGAGGCGCAGCCCAGCATGGTGCCCCCGGCCGGCAGGTGGGCCGTGGAGCGCAGGAAGGACGGGCAGGTGGTCGGCGGGCTGGTCATCCGGCTGCTGCCGCCCTACGAGGAGGACCTGGAGATCGGCTGGCAGCTCAGGCCGGACGCCTGGGGCGAGGGCTACGCCACCGAGGCCGCGTCCGCGCTGATCCGCTGGGCCTTCGCGCAGGGCGTCGACGAGCTGTTCGCGGTCTCGCGCACCAACAACACCCGGGGCGCGGCCACCGCCCGCAGGATCGGCATGGAGTGGGTCGGGGAGACCACGAAGTACTACGACACGCGGCTCGACGTCTACCGCATCCGCCCCTCCGACCTGCCCCGACCCGGCCTGGCCTGAACCCGCCCGGCCGGCCGCCCTGCCCGGTCCTGCCCCGCCCCGGCTCGCCCCGCCCCGCCCCGGGGATGCGCCCCGGGCCGGTCTGCGACACTGGGGGCCGGTCACCGGGGAGGGGCGCGGGTGGGGACGGGAACAGTTCCGGCGGACGCACGGCGGGCGGGCCGGGCACGGCAGGCGCGGTGGGCGCGGTGATCGTCGTCGACGCCTCCGCGCTGGTGCTCGCCCTCGCCGACAAGGGGCCGCGGGGCGAGGCCGCACGCGCCGAACTGGCCCGCGACGCGGACTGGGCGGCGCCCGAGCACCTCAAGATCGAGGTCATGCAGTCGCTGCGAGGGCTCTACCTCGCGGGCAGCCTCACCGCGGCCGAGGTGGCCGAGACGGCCGCCCGGCTGGAGAAGGTGCGTGTGCACAAGGTGGCGACGGAGGAACTGCTCACGCGCGTCTGGGAGTTGAAGGACAACCTCACGCCGGACGACGCCGCCTACGTCGCCACCGCCGAGCGGTTCGGCGCCGCGCTGGTCACCGCGGACCTGCGCCTGGCGCGGGCCACCGGGCCCCGCTGCCGGGTGATCCCCATCGCCGCCGCCTGAGACGGCCCTCCGGGGCACGCGGGGGCCGGGGATCCAAGGGGAGTCACCCCTTCCGGTCGGGGTATGCGCACCGAAGTTTGGTGGATTGCGACCTCGGGAGCAGCGGTGACGGATACCCGGACGCTTGTGGCCGGAAGGTACCGGCTCTGCGCCCCGCTGGGGCGCGGTGCGATGGGCGAGGTGTGGCAGGCCTTCGACGAGCACCTGGGGCGCGAGGTCGCGGTGAAGATGCTGCTGGAGAGCGCCCCCGGGGAGAACGCCGCGGCCCGCCTGGACGTGGAGGCGCGGGCCGCCGCCCGGCTGAACCACCCGCATGTGGGCGCGGTCTACGACGCCGGGGTGTTCGAGGGCCGCGGGTACCTGGTGATGGAACTGGTGCCGGGACGCACGCTGGCCGCAGAGCTCGCCGCCACCGGGCCGATGTCCCCCGAGGACGCCGCCCGCACCGCCGCGCAGGCGGCCGAGGGGCTGGCCGCGGCCCACGACCACGGCATCGTCCACCGCGACATCAAGCCCAGCAACCTGCTCGTCCACGACCGCACCCTCAAGATCGCCGACTTCGGCATCGCGCGCTTCACCGACGAGACGGCCGCCGGAACGGCGACCGGCACCGGCCGGATCCTGGGCACCGTCGGCTACCTGGCGCCGGAACGCGCCAAGGGCGGCCCGGCGGGCTTCGCCAGCGACGTGTACGCCCTCGGCTGCGTGCTCTACGAACTGCTGTCCGGCAGGCCGCCGTTCGAGGCCGACAACCCGGCGGCCGTCCTGTTCCAGCACGTCGACTCCGACCCCGAGCCCCTCGCCCGGACCCGGTCCGACGTGCCCCGGGCGATGGAGGCGTTCCTGCTGCGGATGCTGGCCAAGGACCCCGCCGCGCGGCCCACCGCCGCCGAGGCGGCCGAGTTCTTCGGCTCCGACGCGTGGCGGCGCGCGACCGCGGCGGCACTGCTGCCCGGGGGCGCCGTGCCGGCCGCCGCGGGCGCCACGGCGAACGGAACGGTCACGTGGCGGGGCATGCGCGCGGCCCGCCGGCGACGCTCGGCCGGTGCGCTGAGCGGGATCGCCGGGGCCGCGGCGCTGACCACCGCGGCGCTCGTGGCGCTGTCGCCCGGCACCGCGGGCAGCGGCACGGACCGCACCCCGGACCCCGCCCTCACCCGCCCCGCGTCGGCGCCCGACGCCACCGGGGCCCCCTCCGCGGAGCCGTCCTCCGTCCCCGAGAGCGGGGTCACGACCGCCACGGTCTCCGCCACCGTGTCCGCCACGGTGACCGTCACGGCCGAGGCGCGCGACGACGGCCCGCCCTGGTCGGGCGGCAGGGGCCGCGAGGGCCGGGACCGCTCCGGGGACGCCGCGGGCAGGGAGCAGGGCCCCGGGCCGGACAGGCACCGCGGCGAGGACACCGGCAAGAACCAGGAGAGCGGCTCCGGGGACTCGGGCCGGCAGGAGCAGGACGAGGAGCAGGGTCAGGACAAGGGGCAGGAGCAGGAGCAGGACGGCGGGCAGACCCCGGACCGGTCCCCGGAACCCGACGTCTCCCCGGAACCGACGCCGTGACCCGGGCGCTGCGGCGGGGTCAGGCTCCGGAGCAGTCCTCCTCCGCCTCCTCCCGGTCCGCCTCGACACCGGCCGGCTGCGCCCCGCCCGCCGGTCCGTTTGGGCGGCGCCCGGTCGGCAAGGCGTCCGGGCAGTCCTGCCGATCTCCGGAGAGGAGTACGAAGTGATCACCAGCGATCACGTCCGGGAGCTGCTGGCCGATCCCGACGAGGACCTGGTCCTGGTCGTGGTGGAGGGCCGGGCGCACGTGGTGCCCCGCCCGGAGCTGGGCACGGGCCGTTACGGCGGGGGCCTCGAGGTGGCCTCGGCCGCCGACCTCGCCGGCCTCGTCCCGGTGCCGGAGGGCGCCCGGGAGGGCGGCGACGAGGAACTGCGTCAGGTGGCCGCCGCCCTGGAGGCCGAGGTGAACCGCCTCGGCGGCTGACCGCCCCGCGGCCGGCCCCGCCGGACCCCTCGGCGCCGACGGCGCCCGACCGGGCGCGGCGCGCGATGCGCCCGGGCCGCCCGTTCCAGGCCACCGGCGCGGCCCGCGTGTGGTGTGCTGGGACGGTGCCGGGCCCGCGCCCGGGAACGGAGGTGCACCGGTTGGACGTCGACGAGCCCTGGTGGAAGTCCGCGGTCGTCTACCAGGTCTATCCGCGCAGCTTCGCCGATTCCGACGGCGACGGGATCGGGGACCTCAGGGGGATCACCGCGCACCTGGACCACCTCGCCGACCTCGGCGTCGACGTGCTGTGGCTGTCCCCGGTGTACCCCTCGCCCCAGGACGACAACGGCTACGACATCAGCGACTACCAGGACGTCGACCCGATCTTCGGCACCCTGGACGACTTCGACGAACTGCTGGCCGCCGTCCACGCCCGCGGCATGCGGATGATCATGGACCTGGTGGTCAACCACACCTCCGACGAGCACCCGTGGTTCGCCGCTTCGCGGAGCGGCAGGGACGACCCGCGGCGGGACTGGTACTGGTGGCGGCCCGCCCGCGAGGGCATGGAGCCCGGCGCGCCGGGCGCCGAGCCCAACAACTGGGGTTCGTTCTTCTCCGGCTCCGCCTGGGAGTTCGACGCGGCCACCGGCGAGTACTACCTGCACCTGTTCTCCCGCAAACAGCCCGACCTCAACTGGGAGAACCCGCAGGTGAGGCAGGCCGTGCACGCGATGATGCGCTGGTGGCTGGACCGGGGCGTGGACGGCTTCCGGATGGACGTGGTCAACCTGCTGTCCAAGGACCCGGCCCTGCCCGACGGCATCGTCCACGAGGACCGCCGGTACGGCGACGGCTCCCCCACTACACCTGCGGGCCCCGCATCCACGAGTACCTGCGGGAGATGCGCCGCGAGGTCTTCGCCGGGCGGGCGGGCACGTTCCTGACGGTCGGGGAGATGCCCGGCGTCACCGTCGACGAGGCGAGGCTGTTCACCGATCCGGCCCGGGGCGAGGTCGACATGGTCTTCCAGTTCGAGCACGTCGGCCTCGACCACGGCGACGGCAAGTTCGACCCCCGCCCGCTGCGGCTGACCGACCTCAAGGCGTCCCTGGGCCGCTGGCAGACCGGCCTGCGGAAGACCGGCTGGAACAGCCTGTACTGGAACAACCACGACCAGCCGCGCGTGGTCTCCCGCTTCGGCGACGACGGCGAGCGGTACCGCACGCGCTCCGCGACCATGCTGGCCACCGTGCTGCACCTGCACCGCGGCACCCCGTACGTGTACCAGGGGGAGGAGCTGGGCATGGCCAACGCCCCGTTCGCCTCCGTCGAGGACTTCCGGGACATCGAGTCGCTCAACCACTGGGCCGAGGCCGTCGGGGGCGGGGCCGATCCGCAGGAGGTGCTGCGTGGGCTGCGCGCGACGGGCCGGGACAACGCCCGCACGCCCATGCAGTGGGACGCCTCCGAGCACGCCGGGTTCACCACCGGCACGCCCTGGATCCCGGTCAACCCCGACCACCGGTGGGTCAACGCGGCAGCCGCCCGGGCCGATCCCGGATCGGTCCTCCACCACTACCGCCGGCTGATCGCGCTGCGGCACACCGAGCCCGCCGTCGTCCACGGCGACTTCCACATGCTCCTCGCAGACGACGAGCGGGTCTACGCCTTCCTGCGGCGGTACCGGGACACCGAACTGCTGGTGCTGGGCAACTTCACCGGGGAGGCCGTGCCGGTCGAGCTGCCGGAGGGCCGGCGGGGGGCGGAGCTGCTCCTGGGAAACCTGCCGCCGGGCGGCCTCCCGGACGACGGGCCGCGGACCGCCGACCCGCGGACCGGCCCGCCCGGCGACCGCCTGGTGCTCGAGCCGTGGGAGGCACGGGTCCACCGCCGCGCCGCGGTCCCGCCCGCGACACCGGACGCCTGAGCGCCCGCCGGAACGCCGGAACGCGGGAATCCCGGAACGCGGGGAGCGCCCGTTGCCGGGTGCTCCCCGCGTTCCGGGGTTGCGTGGTCCTGCCCTCCGGCCGCCTCAGCGGGTGAGCTGGGAGGCGCGGGTGTCCTCGGCGGCGGACCGGTCGCCCGCCCGGCGGCGCCGGAGCAGCGCGACGACGCCTGCGACGGCCGCCAGGGCCGCGACGGCCCAGGTGACGGGGCTGCCGAGCACCGTGTCCCGCACCTGCGCCGGGACCTGCTGGCCGAGGACGAAGACGCCCATGACGATCACGAACCAGCCGAAGCCCTTGCGCAGCACTTCCTGCGGGATGCGGCCCGCGACGCGCCCGCCGAGCAGGCTGCCCACGACGGCGGCACCGGTGACGATCAGCGCCAGTTCCCAGTCGATCTGCACGCTGGACAGGTAGCCGGCCAGGCCCGCGAACGACTTCATCGCGATGACGAGCAGCGAGGTGCCGACGGCCACGGTCATCGGCAGGCCGCCCAGCAGGGCGAGGGCCGGCACGACGAGGAAGCCGCCGCCGGCGCCCACCAGGCCGGTGACCAGGCCCACCACGACGCCGTCGAGGACCACGCGGCCCACCGGCAGTTCGGTGTGGACGTTCTTGGGCCCCTCCTTGCGGCCGCGGATCATCGCGACCGCGGTGGCCACCATCATCAGGCCGAAGGCGACGAGCAGCACGGTGCCGGGGACGAACTCGGCCAGGCGGCCGCCGATGTAGGCGCCGGCCATGCCGGCGGCGCCGAAGATCAGCCCGGTGCGCCAGCGGACGCGTCCGGCGCGGGCGTGCGAGACCACGCCGGCCAGGCTGGTGACGCCCACCACGAACAGGGAGGTCGCGATGGCCTGCTTGGCCTCGACGCCGGCCAGGTAGACCAGGATCGGGACGGTCAGGATGGAGCCGCCGCCGCCCAGGATGCCCAGGCTGATGCCGATGAGCAGTGAGGCGGCGACGATGACCGCGATCACGAGCGGCCCTTCAGGGACGCCACGACGTCCTGGATGCTGGTGCGCGGACCGCGGTTGTAGGGGAGCTTGGAGAGCATCATGCCCATGCCGCAGGTGTTGGTGATCGCGGCGAAGACCAGGCCGCCGCCGACGAAGGTGCCGACCAGGTGCAGGCCGGGCACGAAGATGCCGGCGATGCCGGTGGCCAGGACGATCGAGCCGGCGACCAGGCGGACCTGGCGCTCCAGGTCCCAGTGGGGCTCGCCGTACTCCAGGGACTGGCCGGCCGAGTCCCAGGCGGTGATGCCGCCCTCGAGGACCCGCAGGTTGGGCAGGCCCGCCCCGGCCAGGGCCTCCTCGGCGAGGGCCGCGCGGCCGCCGGAGCGGCAGATCAGCACGACCTCCTCGTCGAGGTGGTTGGCCAGCTCGGCGCGGTGCTCGCGCAGCAGGTTCAGGGGCACGTTGTAGGAGCCGGCGATGTGGGAGGTCTTGAACTCGGCCGGGGTGCGGACGTCGATCAGCCGCGGGCCCCTGCCGTCCGCGAGGAGGCGGCCCAGCTCGGACGGGGTCAGGCGGGTGGGGGAGGCGGAACGGGTGTCGGTGCTCACGGGGTGCTCCTCGGGCGGGTGCGGGGACCGCCTGCGGGCGGTACCGGGTTCGTCTGGGGTCTGGAGGGGGCGGGGCGGCCGGGTGCCCGGCCGCCCCGGGGGCGTCAGGCCTCGGCGGGCTCGAAGGCCAGGCTCCATGCGCCGTAGCCGCCGAGCAGGTCGGAGACGTCGGTGCGTCCGTCGCGCCGCAGCACCGAGGCCGCGACGGAGGAACGGTAGCCGCCGGCGCAGTGGACGACGACGGGACGGTCGGCGGGGACCTCGGCCAGGCGGCGGGGCAGCTCGGCCAGCGGGATGTGCAGCGATCCGGAGACGAAGCCCTCCTCGCGCTCGCCGGCGCCGCGCACGTCGATCACGGCCGGGGGCTGCTCGGAGTCCAGCGCCGCGCGCAGCTCGTCCGCGGTCAGGCGGGAGGCGCGCTGCATCTCGTCGGGGACGGAGACGAAGGTCTCCTCCGGGGCGCCCAGGTAGCCGCGGACCCGGTCGAAGCCGATCCGGGCGAGCCGGGTGACGGTCTCCTCCTCCTGGCCCTCGGGGGCCACGACCAGCAGCTCGTCCTGGGGGGTCAGGACGGTGCCGCAGGTCTCGGCGAAGCGGCCGTCGGCGGGGACGTTGACCGATCCGCGCAGGTGGCCGGCGGCGAACTCCTGCGGGTCGCGGGCGTCGACCACGACGGCGCCGGCGGCGCGCTGCTCGAGGAACTCGGCGGCGGACAGCGGGCGGGCGGCCGCGGCCGGGTCGAACAGGCCGTGCTCGCGGCGGTTGAGGTCCGCGTCGTAGCCGAAGTAGCCGGGGGCGGAGGGCTGGCCGGCGGTGACCAGGGCGATGAACTCCTCCTCGCTCATCGGGGCGCAGGCGTAGTTGGTGGCGCGCTGCTGCCCGATGGTGGACTGGCGCTCGGTGGACAGGTTCTTGCCGCAGGCCGAGCCGGCGCCGTGGGCGGGGAAGACGCGCACCTCGTCCGGCAGGGACATCAGCTTGTTCTGCACGCTGTCGTAGAGCATCTTCCCGAGCTCGTCGGCGGTCACGCCGACGGAGGCGAGCAGGTCGGGGCGGCCGACGTCGCCGATGAAGAGCGCGTCGCCGGTCAGCACGCCGTGGGGCACCGCGTCGTCGGCGTGCTCGCGGACGACGATGCTGATCGACTCGGGCGTGTGCCCGGGGGTCTCCATGATCTCCAGCGTGACGTCGCCGAGGCTGATGCGCTCGCCGTCGGTCAGGGCGCGGAACTCGTAGTCGGCGTCGGCGCGGCGGCCGTATCCGATCCAGGCTCCGGTGCGGGCGGCCAGCTCCAGGTGGCCGGCGGCGAAGTCGGCGTGGAAGTGGGTGTTGATGACGCCCTCGATCGTGAACCCGCGCTCCTCGGCGTCCGCGAGGTACTCGGAGACGTCGCGGCGGGGGTCCACGACGACGGCCTTGCCCGTGGTCTCGTCGGCGATCATGTACGAGGCCTGGGAGAGGCAGTCGAGGTAGTACTGGGCGAAGAACACGAAGACCTCCGTGGTCGTGACAGGTGCCCGGTCGCTGGCCGATACCCCGGGGGGTATCTCTTGCTTCGAAGGTAGAACTCTTTCGCCGAGATGGCAAATACCCGGGGGGGTATCCGTGGGAACGGTTCCGCGGACCGCCGGAGAACTCGGCCCGATGGGAGAAAAATACCCCAAGGGGTATGCCCGGCGGAGGTCGCCCCGGCTCCCCCCGCACGGTCCGCCCGGACACTCCCCCGCGCGTGCCGCGGCCCCGGGGAAGGCCCCCCGGGGGGCGACCCCCGGGGCCGCCCCCCGGGACCCGCCGCCGCCCGCACGGACGGCGCCCCGTGGCCGGACCGCCACCGCGGTGCCACGGTGGTTGGTGCACCGGTTTCCCGGGCAGGCGCGGGACGGAAGCGGGACGGAGAGGTGGTGGAAGCCGTGGGACTCCCCCTGGTGGTGGGCACCGACGGGTCCGAGTTCAGCCTCCAGGCGGTGGACTGGGCGGCGGACGAGGCGGCCCGCCGCCGGGTGCCGCTGCGCATCGTCTACGCCTCGCTGTGGGAGCGCTACGAGGGGCAGGTGCCGTCCGAGGAGGGGACCGAACCGCTGGAGGGATGGGAGGCCGACCGGATCCTGGACACCGCCCTGGAGCGGGCCCGCGCCCGCCGCCCGGGGCTGGAGGTCTCCGGCGAGGTCCTGCCCGACGACGCGGCCGACGTGCTCGCCGACGAGGGGCGCAACGCCTCGCTCCTGGTCGTCGGCAGCCGCGGACGCGGAGAGCTGGCCGAACTGCTCCTGGGGTCGGTCAGCCTCGCGGTGGCCGCCCGCGCCGACTGCCCCGTCGTCGTGGTCCGCGGCCCCGTGCCGCCCCCCGGCCCGGGGCGGCCCCGGCAGGACAGGCCCCTGGTGGTCCTCGGGGTGGACGACGCCGGGGAGAACGCCTCCGCGGTCGCCTTCGCCTTCGAGGAGGCGCAGCTGCGCGGCGCCGAGCTGCTGGCCCTGCACGCCTGGCGCGCCCCGAAGGTCACCCCGCAGTCCCACCCCCTGATCGCCGGGGACGCGCACGCCGCCCCGGTGCACCACGCCCAGGAGACACTGGCCGACGCGCTGGCCCGCCCCGGCCGCGAGCACCCGCGGGTGACGGTCCGCCGGGCCGCCGTGGAGGGCAGCGCCCACAAGGCGCTGCTGGACGCCTCCGAGGGGGCGGAGATGGTCGTGGTGGGCACCCGCAGGCGCCTGGGCCACTTCGGGCTCCAACTGGGCCGCACCAACCACGCCGTCCTGCACCACGCCCCCTGCCCGGTGGCCGTGGTGCCGCAGGTGCCCCGGTGACGGCCGCGGCGCCGCCCGGGGTCCTGCGGAGCCCGCCGGCCCCGGAGTGGACCTGGGAGTACCGCGGGTACGAGCCGGTCGAGGAACGGCTGCGGGAAGCACTGTGCACCCTGGGCAACGGCTACTTCGCCACCCGCGGCGCGGCCCCGGAGGCCGCCGCCGGCCCGGTCCACTACCCGGGCACCTACGTCGCGGGCTGCTACGACCGGCTGGTCTCCACCGTCGCGGGACGGCAGGTGGAGAACGAGGACATGGTCAACCTGCCGAACTGGCTGCCCCTGCGCTTCCGCCCCCTGGAAGGCCCCGGCCCCGCCGGTGCTGCCCCCGCCGACCGCGGCGGTGCGGCCCCCGGCGCCGCGGAACCCGTGGACGCCGGCCGGTGGATCTCGCCCGACGAGCACCCCCCGGCCGAGTACCACCAGTGCCTGGACCTGCGCGGGGGGACGCTCACCCGCCGCGCGGTCTTCCCCCTCCCCGGCGGCGGGCGCCTGCTGGTCGAGCAGTGCCGCCTGGTGCACATGGGCGACCCGCACCTGGCCGCTCTGCGGACCGTCTTCACCGCCCTGGACGGGCCGTGCCGACTGGAGTTCGAGTCCGCCCTGGACGGGGCCGTCACCAACGCGGGCGTGGAGCGCTACCGCGACCTCGCCGGCGACCACCTCACCGAGGTCCGCACCGGCGCGGCGGACGGGGACGTCCTGTGGCTGTCCTGCCGCACCCGCTCCTCGCAGACGGTGATCGCTACGGCGGCCCGCACCCGGGTGACCGGCGCCGTCCCCGAGGACCCCCGCGACCTGCTGGAGGAGCTGAGGGCCGGCCGGCGGGCCGTGCTCCCCCTGGAACCGGGCCGGCCGGTGACCGTGGACAAGACCGTCGCCCTGCACACCTCCCGCGACCCGGCGATCGGCAGCCCCCTGCGGGCCGCCGTCGACCGGGTGCGGGAGGCGCCCGGGCTCCCCGCCCTCATGGACACCCACCGCGCGTCCTGGGACCGGCTGTGGCGGCGCGCCGAACTGGCGGTGCCCGGCGAGGCCGGCCGCATCCTGCGGCTGCACCTGTTCCACGTCCTGCAGACCCTCTCGCCGCACACCGCCGAACTCGACGTGGGCGTGCCGGCCCGGGGACTGCACGGGGAGGCGTACCGCGGCCACGTCTTCTGGGACGAGCTGTTCGTCCTGCCCTACCTGAACCTGCACCTGCCCGAGGTCTCCCGGGCCCTGCTGGCGTACCGCCACCGCCGGCTGCCCCAGGCGTGCCGGGCCGCGGCCGGGGAGGGCCTGCGCGGCGCCATGTACCCGTGGCAGAGCGGCAGCGACGGACGGGAGGAGACCCAGGTGCTGCACCTGAACCCCCGCTCGGGCCGCTGGCTGCCCGACCACTCGCGGCTGCAGCACCACGTCGGCTCCGCCGTGGCGTACAACGTGTGGCAGTACGGCCAGGCCACCGGCGACGCCGAGTTCATGCACACCAAGGGCGCGGAGATCATGGTCCAGGTCGCCCGGTTCTGGGCCGACCGCGCCACCCACGACCGCGCCGGCGGCACGTACCGCATCCTCGGAGTGGTCGGCCCCGACGAGTACCACGACGCCTACCCGGACGCGGCCCGCCCGGGACTGGACGACAACGCCTACACCAACGTCACCGCCGCCTGGGTACTGGCCCGCGCAGTGGAACTGGTGCGCCTGCTGCCCGCCCCGCGCCGCGACGACCTGTTCGACCGCCTCGGCCTGGACCGCTCCGAGCCGCAGCGGTGGGAGGAGGTCTCGCGCGGGCTGCGGGTGCCCTTCCACGACGGGGTGGTCAGCCAGTTCGAGGGCTACGAGGACCTGGCCGAACTGGACTGGGCCGGCTACCGGGCCCGGTACGGCAGCATCCGCCGCCTGGACCGCATCCTGGAGGCCGAGGGCGACACGGTCAACCGCTACCGGGCCTCCAAGCAGGCGGACGTGCTCATGCTGGGCTACCTCTTCCCGCCCCGCGAGCTGTCCGCCCTCTTCGCCCGGCTCGGCCACCGCATGGACGACGACATCTGGCGCCGCACGGTCGAGTACTACCTGCGCCGCACCAGCCACGGCTCGACGCTCAGCAGCCTGGTGCACGGCTGGGTGCTGGCCCGGGCCCGGCGCGCCGAGGCGTGGGCGTACATGCAGGAGGCCCTGGTCTCCGACGTCGTCGACATCCAGGGCGGCACCACCCCGGAGGGCATCCACCTGGGCGCCATGGGCGGCACCCTGGACTTCGTCCAGCGGTGCCTGACCGGACTGGAGACCCGCGGGGACGCCCTGTGGATCGACCCCGTGCCGGCGCCCCCGCCGTCCCCGGAGCTGCCCCACCCCTCCTACGAGCTGTCCGTGCGCCACCGCGGCCACTGGAACATACGGCTGCACATGGAGGGCGGCCGGCTCACCGTCACCGTGCCCGCCTCGGAGGAGCCGCCGCTGCGCATCGTGCTCGCCGGACGGCCCGTGACCGTCCGCCCCGGCGAGTCCTGCCGCCTCGACCTGCCCGCCTGACCCCCGATCCCGAACCCGAACCCGTCCGGGTCCCGGCCCCGCCGGGGCCCGGGACCCACAGCACGCAGCACGTCCCCCCGCGTCCCGCGCGGACCCCGGAAGGAGACCGGCCATGGCCGGATACGTGTACGACTTCGCCGAGGGCGGCATGGCGATGAAGGACCTCCTCGGAGGCAAGGGCGCCAACCTGGCCGAGATGGCCGGGCTGGGACTGCCGGTGCCGCCGGGGTTCACCGTCACCACCGAGGCGTGCCGGGTGTTCCTGGCCACCGGCAGGCCCCCGGAGGACCTGCGCGCGCGGATCGACGAGCACCTGGCCGCCCTGGAGCGCGCCGCCGGCCGGAGGCTGGGGGCCGAGGAGGACCCGCTGCTGGTGTCGGTGCGCTCCGGGGCCCGGTTCTCGATGCCGGGGATGATGGAGACCGTCCTGGACATCGGCCTCAACGACCGCTCCGTCCTCGGGCTGGCCCGGGCCTCGGGCAAGGAGAGGTTCGCCTGGGACTCCTACCGGCGGCTGCTGCAAATGTTCGGCCGGACCGTGATGGGCGTCGACGGCGAACTGTTCGACCAGGAGATGACCGCCCTCAAGCAGGAGCGGGGCCTGCGCGCCGACACCGAACTGGACACCGACGACCTGCGCCGCCTGGTCGACGACTACAAGGACGTCGTCCGCGCCGCCACCGGCGAGGAGTTCCCGCAGGACCCCGCCGAGCAGCTGCACCGGGCCGTCCTGGCCGTCTTCGGGTCCTGGAACGGCGAACGCGCCCGCCTGTACCGGCGGCGCGAGCACATCCCCGACGACCTGGGCACCGCCGTCACCGTCCAGACCATGGTCTTCGGCAACCTCGGCCCCGACTCCGGCACCGGGGTCGCCTTCACCCGCGACCCGGCCACCGGCCGCCGCGGCGTCTACGGCGACTACCTGCCCGACGCGCAGGGCGAGGACGTGGTCGCCGGCATCCGCGACGCCGTCCCCCTGCAGGAGCTCGAACGCATCTCCCCGGACTGCTACCGGGAGCTGCGCGCCTGCATGCAGACCCTGGAGGCCCACTACCGCGACCTGTGCGACGTCGAGTTCACCGTCGAGCGCGGGAAGCTGTGGATGCTGCAGACCCGGGTCGGCAAGCGCACCGCCCAGGCGGCCTTCCGGATCGCCGCCGAGCTGGAGGACGAGGAGCTGATCACCGCCGACGAGGTGCTGCGCCGGGTGGGCGGCGAGGAGCTGACCCGGCTGATGTTCCCCCGCTTCGACGAGAGCGCGGTCGGCGAACCGCTCGCCCGCGGCGTCCCGGCCTCCCCGGGCGCCGCGGTCGGCGAGGTCGTCTTCGACTCCGCCGAGGCGGTGCGGCGCGCCGCCGAGGGCAGGGACGTGGTCCTGGTCCGCCGCGAGACCGCGCCCGACGACCTGCCCGGCATGGTCGCCGCGAAGGCCGTGCTGACCAGCCGCGGCGGCAAGACCAGCCACGCCGCCGTGGTGGCGCGCGGCATGGGCAAGGTCTGCGTGTGCGGGGCGGACGGGCTGGACGTCGACACCTCCGCCCGCCGCTTCACCGCACCCGACGGGACCGTGGTGGCCGAGGGGGACGTGGTCTCCGTGGACGGCACCGCCGGCGCCGTCCACCTGGGGGCGGTGCCCACGGCCGAGTCGGAGGTCATGCACTGGTTCGAGACGGGCGAGCGCTCCGAGGGCGTGGTCGACGCCGTGCGCCGCGTCATGGACCGCGCCGACAAGGTCCGCAGGCTCGGCGTGCGGGCCAACGCCGACACCCCCGAGGACGCCGCCCGCGCCCGCCGGTTCGGCGCGGAGGGCATCGGCCTGTGCCGCACCGAGCACATGTTCCTCGGCGAACGCCGCCACCTGGTCGAGGAGATGATCCTCGCCCGCACCGAGGACGCCCGCCGGGCCGCCCTCGACGCCCTGCTGCCCCTGCAGCGCGACGACTTCACCGCCATCCTGGAGGCCATGGACGGCCTGCCGGTCACCGTCCGCCTGCTCGACCCGCCCCTGCACGAGTTCCTCCCCGACCGCCTGGAACTGGCCGTGCGGGCCGCGGAGGAGCGGGGCGCCGGCCGCACCCCGGACCCCCGCGACGCCGCGCTCCTGGAGGCGCTGGGCCGCATGCACGAGCAGAACCCGATGCTGGGGCTGCGCGGCGTGCGCCTGGGCCTGGTGGTTCCCGGCCTGGTCGCCATGCAGGTGCGCGCCGTCGGTGAGGCCGTGGCGCGGCGGCGGCGCGACGGCGGCGACCCCCGCGCGGAGATCATGGTCCCCCTGGTGAGCACCGTGAAGGAGCTGCGCGCCGTGCGGCGCGAGGTCCTCGAGGTCCTCGCCGCGGTCTCGGCCGAGACCGGCACCGACGTGACCTGCCCGGTCGGCACCATGATCGAACTGCCCCGGGCCGCCCTGACCGCCGGGCAGGTCGCCCGGGAGGCCGACTTCTTCTCCTTCGGCACCAACGACCTCACCCAGACCGTGTGGGGGTTCTCCCGCGACGACGCCGAGGCGGAGTTCTTCCCCGCCTACCTGGAGCAGGGCATCCTCGCCGACTCGCCGTTCGAGACGATCGACACCGAGGGCGTCGGGCGGCTGGTGCGCATCGCCGTCGAGGAGGGGCGGGCCGCGCACCCGGACCTGAAGACGGGGGTGTGCGGGGAGCACGGGGGCGACCCGGCCTCCGTGCACTTCTTCCACCGCGCGGGCCTGGACTACGTCTCCTGCTCGCCGTTCCGGGTGCCGTCCGCCCGGCTGGAGGCCGGGCGGGCCGCGCTGCCGCCGGCGGAGGGGAGCGACAGCAGGTGAACCGGCCCCGTCCCTCCGCCGACCGCCCCGCCCCCGCAGGCACCCCGGACGCCCCGGGCCCCGCCCCGCAGGTCCCCCGGGCCCCCCGGGCCCCCCGGGCCCCCCGGGCCCCGCCGGTCACGCTCCGGCGGGACCGGCGGGGACCGCGGCACGCCCGCGGGGCCTGACGCAGGAGGAGGCCGCCCGGCTGCTCGCCGAGCACGGCCCCAACGAGGTGGGCCGGGCCCGCCGCATCCCCCTGTGGTCCCGGGTGGTCTCGCAGCTGCGCGACCCCCTGATCGTCGTCCTGCTGGCCGCCGTGGTGCTCACCCTGGTCACCCGCGACCACACCGACGCGACGATCATCGCCCTGGTGATCGTGTTCAACACCGCCGTCGGGGTGGCCCAGGAGGTCCGCGCCGACAACGCGGTCGCGGCCCTGTCCGCACTGTCCGCCCCCACCGCCCGGGTGGTGCGCGACGGCGCCGAGCACGAGGTGCCCGCCGCCGGCGTGGTCCCCGGCGACGTCCTGCTGCTCGGCGAGGGGGACGTCGTCCCCGCGGACGCGGACCTGGTCGAGGCGTCCGCGCTGCTGGTGGACGAGTCCGCGCTGACCGGCGAGTCGGTGCCGGTGGACAAGGACGCCGCGGCGGCGGAGCCCGAGGCCGCCCGGCTGCAGGCCGGCACGGTCGTCCTGCGGGGCCGCGCCGTCGCCGCCGTCACCGCCACCGGGGCCGCCAGCGCACTCGGCCGCATCGCAGCCCTCCTGCACCCCCGCGTCGAGCAGACGCCGCTGCAGCGCCGCCTGGCCGGGCTGGGCCGGGTCCTGGCCGTGGTCGCCACCGTGCTGTGCGTCCTGGTCTTCGCTCTCGGACTGGCGCGCGGCCAGTCCGCAGAGGTGATGGCGGTCACCGCGATCAGCCTCGCGGTGGCGGCCGTGCCCGAGTCGCTGCCGGCCGTCGTCACCCTCTCCCTGGCCCTGGGCGCCCGCCGGATGGCCGCCCGCCGGGCCGTGGTGCGCAGGCTCCCCGCGGTGGAGACCCTCGGCTCGGTCACCGTCCTGGCCACCGACAAGACCGGCACCCTCACCGAGGGCCGCATGGTCGTGGAGCGGCTGTGGACGCCCCGCGGGACCGAGGCGGAGGTGACCGGCACCGGGTACGGGCCCTCCGGCGAGCTCCTGGTCGGCGGCCGCCCGCCCGGCCCGGAGCAACTGGACCGGCTCCGCGAACTGCTCACCGCGGCGGTCCTGTGCAACGACGCGACGCTGCGGCCCCCGGGGCCCGGCCGCGACGACTGGACGGCCCTGGGCGACCCCACCGAGGCCGCCCTGCTGGCGGCCGGGGTCAAGGCCGGCTGCGACCGGGAGGCACTGCTGCGCGAGTACCCCCGCGCGGCCGAGGTGCCCTTCGAGAGCAGCCGCAAGCGCATGACCACCCTCCACCGCGCCCCCTCGGACCGGGTCCTGGTGTGCCTCAAGGGCGCGCCCGAGGCCGTCCTGGACCCGGACGTGCTCCGGGAGGACGCCGGGCTGCTGGAGAGCGCCGCCCGGGAGGCGGCGCGACTGGCGTCCGCCGGCCACCGGGTGCTGGCCGTGGCCTCCGGCCTGCGCGACGACCTCCCCCGCCGCCCGGAGGACGCCGAGACCGGGCTGCGGCTGCTGGGCCTCGCCGCGATCGACGACCCGCCCAAGGAGGCGGCCGCCGCCACCGTGGCCGCCTGCCACCGGGCCGGAATCACCCCCGTGCTGATCACGGGGGACCACCCGGCCACCGCCCGCGCCGTCGCCGCCCGCGTCGGCATCCTGCCCCCTCGACCGCCGAACCCGGGCCCCCCGCGGCCGGGAGCGGTGCGGTCGGTGCGGCCGACGACACGGTGGTGACCGGGCGGCAGCTGGCCGCGGGCGAGGTGGCGGACCCGACCCGGGTGAGGATCCTCGCCCGCACCAGCCCCGAGCAGAAGCTGGACATCGTCCGCGCCTGGCAGGCCCGCGGCGAGGTCACCGCGATGACCGGCGACGGCGTCAACGACGGCCCCGCCCTGCGGCAGGCCGACATCGGCGTGGCCATGGGCCACCGCGGCACCGAGGTGGCCCGGCAGGCCGCCGACCTGGTGCTGGCCGACGACGAGCTGGGCACCGTCGTGTCGGCCGTCGAGGAGGGCCGCCGGGTCTACGACAACATCCGCCGGTTCCTCGTCTACGGGATGGCCGGGGGCGCCGCGGAGATCCTGGTGATGCTGGCCGGCCCCTTCTTCGGCCTGGTGGTGCCGCTGCGCGCCGGGCAGATCCTGTGGGTCAACCTGCTCACCCACGGGCTCACCGGGTCGCCATGGGTGCGGAGCCGGTTTCGCGCGCGGCCATGAACCGGCCGCCGAGGCCCCCGCAGGAGCACGTCCTCGGCGCCGGGCTGTGGCAGCGGGTGGTGCGGCTGGGCGTGCTGGTCACCGTGGCGAGCCTGGCCGCCGGTCTGTGGGCCCGCGAGGCCGGACGCCCCTGGCAGAGCGTGCTGTTCCTGTCCCTGCTGGCCGCGCAGCTGGGCGTGGTCACCGGGCTGCGCGACCGGCTGCGCACCCGGGAGAACCCGTTCCTGCCGGTCGCGGTGGCGGCCTCGGCCGCACTCGGCCTCGCCGCGGTCCACGTGCCCCTCCTGCGCACCTACCTGGCCACGGTGCCGCTGGACGGCACGGAGACGGCCGTGGCCGCGGCGGTCGGGCTGGTCGGCTTCGCGGGCGCGCGGGCGGAGTCCGCGTCCAGGCGCCGCAGCGCCCGCGCCGCCGCGCGGACCCCGACGTGACCGGGGTACGGCCGGGACACGGCCGGGCGCGACCGGACACGGCCGGGCACGACGGTGCGTGACCGGACGGAGCGGGACGGCCACGGACAGGGACCAACGGCCCTGCCCGTGCGTACCGGGGGGCCCTGGGCGCGGCCGCGCGGCACAGGCCATCCTGGGCCCGGACCCTCCGCCCGGGCGGTGCGCGGCAGGGAACACGGAAGCGGGAGCAGGAAGGGGACGCGGGGCATGCGGCACCGGACCGTCGGGGACGTCATGAGTTCCGCAGTGGTGGGGGTGCAGCGGGGGACCCTCTTCAAGGAGATCGTCCAGGTGCTGCACGAGCACGACGTCACCGCCGTGCCCGTCCTCGACGGCCGGGGCCGCCCGGTGGGCGTGGTCTCCGAGGCCGACCTGCTGCGCAAGCCCTCCGGCCGGGCGGCCGGGACGGGCCTGCCGCCCTCCCCCCGCGAGGACCCGTCGGAGCTGGCCAAGGTCGAGGCGACCACGGCGGAGGGCCTGATGACCAGCCCGGCGGTGTGCGCCCGGCCCGGGTGGAGCGTCGTCGAGGCGGCCGGGGTGATGGAGAGGCACCGCGTCAAACGGCTGCCCGTGGTGGACGACGCCGGCCGGCTGGTCGGGATCGTCAGCCGCAGGGACCTGCTGACGGTGTTCCTGCGCCGGGACCGGGCGATCACCGAGGAGATCGTGGAGGAGGTGCTGGTGCGCACCATGGGGCAGCGGCCCTCCGCGGTGAGTGTGCACACCCAGCACGGGCAGGTGGTCCTCAGCGGCTCCGTCGACCGCAGGAGCGCCGTGGACGACCTGGTGCGCCTGTGCCTGGGCGTGGACGGGGTGGTCAGTGTCGACCACCGGCTCGCGTACGACAGCGACGACACCGTCGTGCGGTAGCCGCGGGGAAGGGCGGGTGCCGTCCCGGCCCCGCCCGAGGGACGAAAGGGGCACGGCATGCCCGCACGCAATCCGGGGGACGTCGGCCGCCGGGCGGCGGCCCGCCGCCGGCAGCTGGGCCTGACCCGGGAGGAGGTGGCCCGGCGGGCCGGCATGGCCCCCGGCTACCTCCAGTACCTGGAGGAGCAGCCGGCCGACCCGGGCACGAGCGGGCTTACCCGGCTCGCCGGGGCGCTGGGCACCACTGTGGCCGCGCTCCACGGCGGCGGCAGGGACCTACCGCCGGGGACGGCCCGCGCCGCCCGGGGCCCGCGGCTGGTGGAGCTGACGCCGCAGGAGTGCCGGGAGCGGCTGTCCACCCACGGCGTGGGCCGGGTCGTCGTGACGACCCCGGCCGGGACGGCGGTCGTGCCGGTCAACTACTCGATGGTCGAGGGCGCCGTGGTCTACCGCACCGCCCCGCACGCGGTGCCCGCCGCGGCCGCCGGCACCGAGGCGGTCTTCGAGGTCGACCACATCGACGAGGCCCTCGGCCGGGGGTGGAGCGTGCTGGTCACCGGCCCGGCCCGCGAGGTGACGGACGCGGCCGAGGCCCGGCGGCTGGAGGAACGGGCCCGCAGCGAGCCGTGGGCGGGAGGGGACCGCCCGATGTGGGTGCTCATCGACCCCGAGCGCGTCACCGGCCGCCTCGTCGAGGCCGGCTGACCGCGACGGAGCACGGGCCCGGACGTGCGCCGACCCGGCCCCCCGGGACTGCTCGTGCCCGGACGGCCCGGGCCCGGAGGGCCGGGGCACGGCGTCCGCCCGGGCCCGGCGGGCCGGGGGCACGGCGTCCGCCCGGGCCCGGCGGGCCCGCACTCCTTCCCCGGACCGCGGCCGGGCACTCCGGGCGCCACCGGGCATCACCGGAAGGGACGGCAGCCGCTGCGCTTCCGCCGCTGCGGGCGCAGGCTGGACCTGCGGGGGACGCCGCGGCCCGCGGGCCGTCCGGCACCCGGAGAACCGCCGCCCCCGCCTCCACCAGCGGAAGGAACCCGAGATGAAAGCCTTCGTCTACCACGGGCCGGGCGAGGCCGCCTGGGAGGACGTACCGGACCCGGACCTCGAGGAGCCGGGCGACGTGGTCGTCCGTGTCGACACCACCACCATCTGCGGCACCGACCTGCACATCCTCAAGGGCGACGTGCCGGACGTGCGCCCCGGCACCGTCCTGGGCCACGAGGCCGTCGGCGAGGTCGTCGAGGCCGGGGGCGACGTCCGCTCGGTGCGCCCCGGCGACCGGGTGCTGGTCTCGTGCGTCACCGCCTGCGGGCGTTGCCGCTACTGCCGCGAGGCCGCCTACGGGCAGTGCCTGGGCGGCGGGGGGTGGATCCTCGGCCACAACATCAACGGCACCCAGGCGGAGTTCGTGCGCCTGCCGTACGCGGACATGTCCGTCCACCCGCTGCCGGGCGCGATCACCGGGGAGGAGGCGGTCCTGCTGTCGGACATCCTCCCCACCGCCTACGAGGTCGGTGTGCTCAACGGCCGGATCGGGCCCGGCGACACCGTGGTGGTGGTCGGCGTCGGCCCCATCGGGCTGGCGGCGATCGTCACCGCCCGGCTGTTCTCGCCCGGCCGGATCATCGCCGTCGACAAGGCCCCCGCCCGCCTGGAGACGGCCAAACGGCTCGGCGCGGACGTGGTGGCCGACGCCGCGGAGGACCCGGAGCAACTGGTGTCGGAACTGACCGACGGACTGGGCGCGGACGTGGTGATCGAGGCGGTCGGCGTCCCCGAGACCTTCGAGGCGTGCACCCGCATGGTGCGCCCCGGCGGCCACGTGGCGAACATCGGCGTGCACGGCAGGCCGGTGACCCTGCACCTGGAGCAGTTGTGGGACAGGAACCTGACCCTCACCACGGGCCTGGTCGACACCTTCTCCACGCCGACCCTGCTGGGCATGCTGACCGCGGGCCGCCTGCCGGCCTCGGAGCTGGTCACGCACAGCTTCGGGCTCCACGACATGGAGGAGGCCTACGACATCTTCTCCCGCCCGGCCGACACCGGTGCGATGAAGGTGGTGCTCAACCGCCACCAGGAACCGCGGGCCGTGGAGCCGGTGGCGGGGCGGCCGGCAGCGGGCTGAGTTCGCACTCGAACCCCACCGCGCCCTCGACGGAGCGCACCATCCGGGCGGCCACCGGGATCAGTGAGGTGTCCGGTATCCGCCCGGAGAGCGTCACCACGCCCGCCTCCACCGTCACGTCCACGCGGCAGGGGGCGGGGAAGAGGCGGGCGACGACCTCGTCGGCGACCTCCCGCGCGATCTCCTCGTCGGGGCGCAGGAACACCTTCAGCAGGTCGCAGCGGCTGATCACCCCCTTCAGCCGGCCCTGCGCGTCGACCACGGGGAGCCGCTTGACCCGGTGGTGCGCCATGATCCGCGCGGCCTGCGGCAGCGTGGCGTCCGGGCGCACGGTGACGGCCGGCGTCGTCATCAGCTCCTCCGCGGTGACGGCGCCGCTCTTGAGCATCTCGTCCCGGTAGCGCATCTGCTCCAGCCGGGACGGCTCGGTGTCCCGGTACTCCTCCTTGGGCAGCATGTCCGCCTCGGAGACCACGCCGACCACGCGGCCGTCGTCCTCCACCACCGGCATCGCGCTGACCTTCCAGCGGACGGACGCCTGCACGATCTCCTTGAACGGCGCCGTCCTGCGGACCGCGACGACCGTGCGGGTCATCACGTCGCCCACCGTGCGCATCCTGCTCACGAGGCCCTCCTGCCGTGGTCCGCCGGCCGCGCCGGGCCGGCCGTGCGGGTGCCGGTCGTGCGGGTGCCGGCCGGCAGGCTCCGGGCGATGTCCTGCGCCCAGTCGTCGATCTCCGGCCAGTTGCGGAAGTCGCCGTAGCGGCCGTGCATCATCCGGTAGGCCAGCCGGCCGGCCCCGGGGAGGTGCTCCTTGAGCAGGGCCCCGGCGAACGTGCGGTGCTCCCGGGGACGCAGCTCCTCCCGCCACCGGGAGACCTCCCTCGGCTCGGGGGAGTGCGCCTCGAACCAGCCGCCGACGACCCTGGCCAGCCCCACGCTGAACAGCCACACGGGGCGTTCGGTCAGCAGGGCCCGGTTGCGCCCGACGAAGCGCGAGGCGTCCGGCAGCCACGCGTTCGCGTGGACGGCGCTGCCGAGCACGAAGGCGTCGTAGACGCCGGCGTCCCCGACGTCGGCCACGGGTCGGGCCTCCGCCGCGATCCCCGTCTCGGCGAGCACGAGCGCGACGCGCTCGGCGATGCCCCGGGTGGAGCCGTGCTCGCTCGCATAACCGACCAGTACCAGCATCTCGCCACCTCCGGCGCTGAGCTCCGGCTCCCCGTCCCTGTCTCCAGGGTCCGCCCGCGGCGCGGTTCCGGCCAGGGGCGTTGGTCCCCGGGCCGGCGGCCGAAGGGCACGGCGGGGGAGAGGCGCGGACGCGGAGGGGCCCGGCGCGCGGGAGGCGGGCGGGCGGGGCCGGGGGGAGCGGCCTGGGGCCGGGGTCGTCTCCCCCCACGGAAACGACCCCGGCCCGGCCGGCCACCGACCGCCCGTCGGTGCCCGGCCCGTGCCGCTCCGGCCTGCGCCCGCGGGCGGAGGACCCGGCGGGCGCGGAGCGGCTCTTGACCAGTACAGCGGCGGCCCCTCCGAAAGTGTCACACCCCGCGGCGGTGACACTTTCGGGACGCCCTTCGCTGAGACGAATGAACGGGCCGCCACCCGTTCGGGGCGGCTGGGGAAGGCCGCCCGCACCGCAGCCGTCCGGGTCCGCCCCTCCGGCAGGACCGGGGCGGCCGCGGTTCCCCCGCCGGGCCGGGCGCGCGGACGGCGGAGCGGGGACGGGGGGCCGGACGGGGCGGGGAAGCAGCGCTGACGAAGAGCGCCGGCCCCGGCCGGCCCCGCACCCGGCAGGGCCCGCACCCGGCAGGTCCCCCGGGGGCGGCCCCGGGACCGCCCGGCACACCCCGGCGGACCAGCGCGCGCCGACGGACCTGCGCGCGCCGGTGGACCTGCGCGCGTCGGTGGACCCGTGCCCCGGGTCAGACGCCCTGGAGGCGGGCGCGGGCCGCCTTCAGCCGGTGCCCGATCACCTCGGCGACGGCGAGCACCAGGGAGTGGCCCAGTACCGGGTCCTCCCTGCACATCCGCTGCACGGCGTCGGCGTCGAACTCCAGGGCCCGCACCGGGCTGAGCGCCTCGGCCCCCTGGTGCCAGGTGCGGGGCGGGAACAGCCAGGACCAGCCGAGCAGCTCGCCGGGCCCGATGGTCTCCATCGTCGCGGCCCGGCGCCCGGGCACGTGCATGTCAAGGGTCACCGAGCCGGTGCGGATCACCCAGAAGCGGTCGGCCGTGCCGCCCTCCTCGAAGATCCGGGTCCCGGCGGGGAAGGACACCTCCTTGGCGAGCTCCATGAGTCTGGCACGGTGCTCGGCCGACAGCCTCGCCATCAGTTTCGCTTGGGAGTTCACCGGTCTGCCTCCTTCGGCGCCGCGGTCACGACGCGGAACGCCGCGCGGCACCGCCGCGGTACCGCGCGGCGGCACCTGCACGTCCCCGGCGCGCGGCCCGGTGCACGGGGGTGCCGCGGTTCCACTGTGCGCCGCGCCGGAGGCGCCGGTCGAGAGTCCGAAAGTCCCTGTTCCCGGGAACACCGGACCCGCCGGAGGACGGGCCGGAGGAGCGGCCGCCCGGACGGGCCCGGGCGGCCGGCCCTCGTGCACCCGGAGGAGTCAATCCGTTACGGGCAGGCACTCGGCGAGCAGGCCGACGACGTCGCGCCAGGCCCGCTGCGCGTGCAGTGGGTGGTGGCCGACGCCGGGGACCACGGCGTGGTCGACCGGCGGGTGGTGGAAGGCGTGCAGGGCCCCGCCGTAGACCACGAGGCGCCAGTCGACGCCCGCGGCCTGCATCTCGGCGGTGAACGCGTCCCGTTGCGCGGGCGGCATGATCGGGTCCTCCGACCCGACCCCGGCCCACACGGGGCAGCGGATGCGCGCCGCCTCGCCCGGCCGGCCCGTGGTCAGGGCGTTGACCGTCCCGATTGCGCGCAGGTCGACGCCGTGGCGTCCGAGCTCCAGCGCGATCGCGCCCCCGGTGCCGTAGCCGACGGCGGCGATCCGGTCGGGGTCGGCCCGCGGCTCGGCACGCAGCACGCCGAGCGCCGCGCAGCCGATGTCCCGCATCCGGTCGGGGTCGGCGAGCAGCGGCATGCAACGGGCCAGCATCTCCTCGGGGTCGTCCAGGCAGCGCCCGCCGTGGAGGTCGAAGGCCAGCGCCACGTATCCCAGTTCGGCCAGGGCGTCGGCCCGGCGGCGCTCGACGTCGCCGAGCCCCGGCCCCTCGGGCCCGATCAGGACCGCGGGCCGGCGGCCGGCACCGGCGGGGAGCGCGAGGTGCCCGATCATCGTGAGGCCGTCGGCCGGATATTCGACCGTACGCGTCGTGAACGTCGTCATGGGACCGGACCGTAGTGATCGCCGGGACCGGCCGGGCCGGTCTTCGCCGTCGGCGGAACAGCGCGGGCGCGGGCCGGGGCGCGGGCGCCGTGGAAGGTTCCGGTTCCGGCGGGGCACGTCGGCGCCGGTGCGGCCGGGCCGCTCCGGCGGCACGGCCGGCCGCCCGGACGGACCCGGACGACCGGCCCTCGTGTCCCCGGGGGCGGTCAGTGGTTCCGCTCGTCGACCACGCGGCGGATCTTGCCGACCGAGCGCTCCAGCGTCTCCGGCTCGACGATCTCCACCTCCACGCTCACCCCGACGCCGTCCTTGACCTCCGAGGCGATCGCGGCGGCCGCGGCCGCGCGCTGCTCGGGGGAGGTGCCGGGACGGGCCTCGGCGCGCACCGTCATGTGGTCCATGCGGCCGCGGCGGGACAGGCGCAGCTGGAAGTGCGGGGCGACGCCCCCGGTGCGCAGCACGACCTCCTCGATCTGGGTGGGGAAGACGTTCACGCCGCGCAGGATGATCATGTCGTCGCACCGGCCGGTGACCTTGGCCATCCGGCGGAACGCCGGGCGGGCGGTGCCGGGCAGCAGCCGGGTCAGGTCGCGGGTGCGGTAGCGGATCACCGGCACGGCCTCCTTGGTGAGGGAGGTGAACACCAGTTCGCCCTCCTCGCCCCCGGCCAGGACCCGGTCGGTGAACGGGTCCACGACCTCGGGGAGGAAGTGGTCCTCCCAGATGTGCAGGCCGTCCTTGGTCTCGACGCACTCCTGCGCCACGCCGGGGCCGATCACCTCGGACAGGCCGTAGATGTCCACGGCGTGGATGCCCGCCCGCTCCTCGATCTCCCGGCGCATCTCCTCGGTCCACGGCTCCGCCCCGAAGACGCCGATCCGCAGGGAGGTGCTGCGCGGATCGACGCCCCGGCGCTCGAACTCGTCGAGGAGGGTCAGCATGTAGGAGGGGGTGATCATGATGATCTCGGGGCGGAAGTCCTGGATGACCTGCACCTGGCGGGCCGTCATGCCGCCGGACGCGGGGATCACGGTGCACCCGAGCCGCTCGGCCCCGTAGTGGGCCCCCAGGCCGCCGGTGAACAGCCCGTACCCGTAGGAGACGTGGACCTTGTGACCGGGACGGGCGCCGGCCGCCCGGAGGGAGCGGGCGACCACGTCGGCCCACGTCGACAGGTCGTTGTCGGTGTAGCCGACCACAGTGGGGCGTCCGGTGGTCCCGCTGGACGCGTGCAGCCGGCGCACCTGCTCCGGGGGCACGGCGAACATCCCGAAGGGGTAGTTGTCCCGCAGGTCCGCCTTGGTGGTGAAGGGGAAGCGGGCCAGGTCCTCCAGGGTGCGGCAGTCCTCGGGGCGCACACCGGCGGCGTCGAAGCCGCGCCGGTAGAACTCCACGTTCGCGTAGGCGTGCGCCAGCGTCGCCCGCAGGCGGCGCAGTTGGAGCGCCCGCAGCTCCTCGACGCTCATCCGCTCCGCCGGGTCCTGCTCGGAGTGCGGGGGCGGGGCCGCGGCGGGGAGCGGGGCGGGGAGGGCGTCCGGCGCCGCTCCGGCCGCTCCGGCCGGGCCGGCCCCGGTGTCCGCTCCGGCTCCGACCCCGGTTCCGATCCCGGCGGGATGCGTCATGCCCTTCAGCCTCCTTGTGAACCGACCGATCATTCGGTTAGCTGTGTCCGGCAAGTAATCCAGTCCGCACAGCACCTGTCAAGGGAACGGGCGCGACGGGAAGCACCAGGTCCGGTGCCCCCGCACGCCGTTCCCGCCCCGGCGCGGAGCCGACCGGGGCAGGGCGATACCGGCTGGGCCCGCAGCACCGGACACCGTCGCCGGCAGACCGAGGAGAGCAGATCGTGGCAACCGCACCGGGAACCGTAGGCGTCGTGGGCGGCGGCCGGATGGGGGCGGGCATCGCCCAGTCCTTCGCCGCCGTCGGGTCGGCCGTCGTCGTCGTGGAGAGCGGCGAGGAGGCGGCGGCCGCGGCCCTGGAACGGATCGTCTCCGGCCTGCGGCGGGCCGCCGAACGGGGCAGGCTCGACGGGTCGGCCGAGGACGTGGCCGCCCGGATCACCGCCGTCGCCTCGGTGGAGGAGCTGCCCGCCGACGCCGACCTGGTGGTCGAGGCCGTACCCGAGGACGCCGCGCTCAAGGCCGGGGTGCTCGCCGCGGCCGAGAAGGCGGTGGGGGAGCGGACCGTCCTGGCCACCAACACCAGTTCGCTGTCCGTCACCGAACTGGCCGCCGCCCTGAGCCGCCCGGGGCGGTTCCTCGGCATGCACTTCTTCAACCCCGTGCCCGCCTCGGAACTGGTGGAACTGGTCGTTGCCCCGGACACCGAGCGCGCCACCGTCGACTCCGCCCTGGAGTGGACCCGCGCCCTGGGCAAGACCGACGTGGTCGTCAAGGACTCGCCCGGCTTCGCCAGCAGCCGCCTGGGACTGGCCCTCGGCCTGGAGGCCGTCCGCATGGTCGAGGAGGGCGTCGCCGCCCCCGAGGCCATCGACGACGCGATGCGCCTGGGCTACAAGCACCCCATGGGGCCGCTGCGCCTGACCGACCTGGTCGGCCTGGACGTCCGGCTGGCCATCGCCGAGTACCTGCACGAACGGCTCGGCGAGCGCTTCGCGCCCCCGCAGCTGCTGCGCGAGAAGGTCGCCCGCGGCGAGCTGGGCCGCAAGACCGGCCGGGGCTTCTACACCTGGGAATGACCGGGGGCGCGCCGGCCCTCCCGTTCCGGGAACCGCCCCGGCCCGCGGGGCGTCCCACACTGCGTGCACCCGCGGTCCGCGGGCAGGGCACGCACGTGGAGCACGGAGAGGCGGGGGCGCGCGGTGAGCATCGTCGGCTGGATCGTCCTGGGGCTCGTGGCCGGGATCGTCGCCAAGGTCCTGCTGCCGGGCAAGGACCCCGGAGGGCTCGTGGGCACCACCCTGACCGGGGTGGTCGGGGCGTTCGTCGGGGGGTGGACGTCCGACCGGTTCCTCGACCGGCCGGTCGAGGCCGGGTTCTTCGACCCGGCCACCTGGGTGGCCGCCGTCGCGGGCTCCCTGGTCCTGCTGATCGCCTACCGCCTCCTGTTCGGCCACTCGCGGCGCTGAACCGCGCGCAGGCCGGGGCGGACCCGGTTTCGCGGTGCGCGGCGCGTCGGGACGGGGAACGGACCCCGTGCGGTCGGATCATGTGAGGAAGCGCAACCGACATGCAGGAGGTAACCACCGTGGCCACCACGCGTACCGCCCACACGGTCTGGGACGGCAGCCTTTTCGAGGGAAGCGGCGTCGTCACCTTCGACTCGTCGGGGATCGGCGAGCACCCGGTCTCCTGGCCCGCCCGCGCGGAGGAGCCCAACGGGAAGACCAGCCCCGAGGAGCTCATCGCAGCCGCGCACTCCAGCTGCTTCTCCATGGCGCTGTCCAACGGCCTCGCCAAGGCGGGCACGCCGCCGACCCGGCTCAACACCCGGGCCGACGTCACCTTCCAGCCGGGGACCGGCATCACCGGCATCCACATCACGGTGGAGGGCCAGGTCCCGGGCATGGACGAGGCCGACTTCGTCAAGGCCGCCGAGGACGCCAAGGCCAACTGCCCGGTCAGCCAGGCCCTCTCCGGAACGACGATCACCCTGACGGCCTCCCTGGCCTGACCGGGGCGTCCGCGCCGGACAGCACCGCCCGCCCGCCCGTCCGCGGGCGGGCGGTCCCCGTTCCGGGCATCGCCCGCCCCGCCCGCCCCGCCCGCGTCCGTCCACCCTCCGGACCCCGGATGTCGGCCCGCTCTCCACCTGCGCCACCCCTGCCGTTTCCCGCGCGGGTGACGGAACGCGGGAGCGTGGCGCTGTAGAGAACGGGCGGGCAGGCCCCCGCCCCGGGACCCACGCCCGGGACCCCGCCGCGCGGCGCCCGGGCCGGCGTGCCCGGCGGACCGTGCGACGGTTTGGAGGAAGGCCATGCACTTAGGGAGCACGCCCACCGCGAGCACCGCGCCCCGTTGGGCCGAGGACATCGTGGACGTGGCGCGCGAGGGGGCGCGGTCGGAACTGGACTACTCGGTGGCGAGCCTGCGGTACGTGGACCGCGTCCTGGGCGAGATCCGCGACCAGAACCCGCCCGAGGGCCTGATGGACTCGATGCTGGTCGAGTTCGGCTGCTACCTGGGGGAGGTGCTCGTCCGGTGCGCGGGCGCGACCTGGGTCGACCTGGACGAGGGGCAGCGGGCCGGATTCGGCCGGGGGCTGGGGCTGCGCACCCCGGACGGGCGGCTGTGGGACCCGATCGGCGCGGTCGTCTCGTGGTTCGCCCGCAGGTCGGGGCAGTCGGCCCAGGCGTTCGTCCGTACGGCCTCGGTGGTCGCGCACCGCTGAACCGGCCGGGCGGGGAGCAGGGCCCCCTCGCGCCTCCTCCGCCGTGGCCGCGGAATGATCGTCGGCTCGGCGGAACGCCTGATGCACGCTCCGTGATGGTGCAGTATGTGGGCGTGCATGGGGCAAACAGACACTCGGGCGCACAACTACCACCGGAAGAGGAGGGACTGGCCGCAGCGGTGGAGGAGGCGCGGGCAGGGGACGAACTCGCCTTCCGCAGGGTCTACCGGATCGTCCACCCCCGGCTGCTCGCCTACGTGAGAACGCTGGTGGGCGGGCCGGACGCGGAGGACGTCACCTCCGAGGCGTGGCTGCAGATCGCCCGGGACCTGCACCGGTTCCGCGGGGACGCCGACGGGTTCCGCGGCTGGACCGCGCGCATAGCCCGCAACCGGGCCCTGGACCACCTCAGGCAGGTGGGCCGCTCGCCGCTGCCGGGCGGCGACGAGTCCGACCTGCTGGAGATGGCCGACGGCACGGACACCGCGGACGAGGCACTGGACGCCCTGGCGACCACCGACGTGGTGGCACTGATCGCCGAACTCCCCCGGGACCAGGCCGAGGCCGTGCTGCTGCGGGTGGTGGTCGGCCTGGACGCCACCAGCACGGCCCGGGTGCTCGGCAAGAGGTCGGGGGCGGTGCGGATGGCCGCGCACCGGGGCCTGAAACGGCTCGCCGGGCGGTTGGAGGCGCGGTGGCCGCGGACCGCGGGGACACGAACCGTGAAGGACGACTCATGAACGGTGTGCACGGAGCGGGCCCGGACGCCGGGCAGGAACCCTCCCGGGAGGGCCGGCTGAGCGAGGAGACCGCCGAGCGGCTCCTGCGCGGCGACCCGGTGGACACCTCCGATCCGGTGGTGCGGGAACTGGCCGCCCTGCTGGGAGCGGCCCGGCAGGCCGCGTCCGGACCGGACCGGGCGCCGGGCTGCGGGGAGCCGCTGCCGGGCGAGGAGGCCGCCGTCGCCGCCTTCCGCGCGGCACGCACCGGCGCGGACGGCGCAGGCGCCCTGCGGGGGCTCCGCACGGTCCGGGGAGCCGTCGTCGCCGCCGTCGCGGCCCTGGCCTTCGGCGGAGTGGCGATCGCGGCGGGCACCGGACTCATCCCCACGCCCTTCGGCGACGGCGGGCCCGACCGGCCCGCCTCCACCCCCACCGCGAGCGCCGGCCCCACCGGCGGGCCGGCCTCCTCCACGCCCGACGGCGCCCACTCCACCGAGGTCACGGGAGGGGGAGAGGACGGCGGCAGCGGGAAGGGAGCGGAGCCGGACGACGGGACGGACGACGGGGCGGACGACGGGAAGGACGGGGCGCCGGGGGCCGGTGAGGACGGCACCGACGCCGAAACCGCCGTCCTCGTCGGCATGTGCCGCGCGCTGGAGGCTTCCGCCGGCGGCTCCGGCGAGGGGGCGCCCTCCGGGGAGAAGGCCGAGAGGGCGCTGACCGAGGCCGCCGGAGGAAAGGACGTCGCGTCGTTCTGCGACGGCCTGCTGGAGGCGGAGGAGCGCGGCGGACCCGGCGCCCCGGCGGGCAACGGCGGAGCCGCGGCCGGAGCATCCGGCGGGCGGGGCTCCGCCGGGCAGGGCCCCGGCGGGGCTTCGGAGGGCTCGGGCGCGGCCGGCGCCGCCGCCGGTTCGGGGTCCTCCGGGACGTCCGGGGCTTCGGGCGCCGCGGGGTCCTCGGGAACCTCCGGTGCTTCGGGCTCCTCGGGCAACAGCAGCGGCGGGAGCGGCAGCAGCGGGAGCGGCGGGGCGGAGCGGGGCGGCGGCAGTGGCGCCGGAGGCAGGGACGGCGGGAGTGCCGCCGGAGCCTCCGGCGGCGGAAGTGCCGCGGGCGGCCCCGGAGCTTCCGCGGGTTGACGGGGACGCGGCCCGCGATGCGCGGCGCGGGGCGGGGCCGGGGTGCGCGGGGCGGGGCCGGGGTGCGGGACTGCGGTTCGGGGGCCGCAGGCCGCGCTGCCCGGTGCGCGTCAATGTGAGTACGGCCGATTCACCCTCTCCTGGAGCGAGTTGATTCGTTGTCAGGAACTGCGGGGGAGTTGAGGGCGCAGGCTTCGATTGATCATTAGGTTAGGCTACCCTTACCAACTGCGTTCTCCGTTCGTGACGCTGCGCATCCGTGTCCGTACGTAACGTTCCGTGCGCGAACCCTCCGTATCACTACCGAAGGGCCTGCCATGCCGACGCCGCCCGCCGAACTCCGCGAGACCGGCGCCCCCGCACCCGTACCGGGCGAACCCGTACCGGGCGAACCAGCGCCCCGCGGCGAGGCACTGCGCGACCGCCTCCTGGCGCGCCAGGCGCGGCGCGAGTCCTCCGCCCGCACCTACGCCCGCACCCTCCCCGTCGTCCCCGTGCGGGCCGAGGGGGCCGTGGTCACCGGGGCCGACGGGCGCAGCTACCTCGACTGCCTCTCCGGCGCGGGCACCCTCGCGCTGGGGCACAACCACCCGCGGGTCGTCGCCGCGCTCCGCGAGGTCATCGACTCCGGAGCCCCCCTCCACACCCTCGACATGATCACCCCGGAGAAGGACGCCTTCACCGGGGAACTGCTGGGCCGCCTTCCCGGGACCCTGCGCGACGACGCCCGGCTGCACTTCTGCGGACCCGCCGGCACGGACGCCGTCGAGGCCGCCCTCAAACTCGCCCAGGACGCCACCGGGCGGCGCGGGGTCGTCGCCTTCACCGGCGCCTACCACGGCATGACGCTGGGAGCCTCCGCGGTCTCCGGCCCGCGCAGGATGCGCGACACGCCCGGAGCGGACGCGGTACCGGTCACCCGGCTGCCCTACCCCTACGACTACCGCTGCCCGTTCGGCGTCGGCTCCCGGCAGTCCGCCCGGCTGTCGGCCGCACTGCTGGAGAGCCTGATCACCGACCCCGGCAGCGGCGTCGCCCCGCCGGCCGCGGTGATCCTGGAGGTAGTCCAGGGCGAGGGCGGAGTGGTCGAGGGCCCCGACGCCTGGCTGCGCGAGGTCCGCAGGATCACCGCCGAGCACGGCATTGTGCTGATCGTCGACGAGGTGCAGACGGGCGTCGGCCGCACCGGCCGCTTCTGGGCGTGCGAGCGGGCCGGTGTCACCCCCGACGTCCTCGTCGCCTCCAAGGCCGTCGGCGGCGGACTTCCGCTCGCCCTGATCGCCTACCGGCCCGCGCTCGACACCTGGCGGCCGGGCCGGCACACCGGGACCTTCCGCGGCAACACCCTCGCCATGGCGGCCGGCCGGGTCACCCTGCGCACGGTCGCCGAGGAACAGCTCGCCCTGCGGGCCGAGGCACTGGGGGAACGCATCCGCGCCGGCCTGCGTCGGATCGGGGCCGGGCGGCCGTCGTTCGGCGACGTCCGCGGCAGGGGGCTGATGATCGGCGTCGAACTGGTCGACCCGGACGGCCCTCCCGACCGCCTCGGCACCCCGCCCGGCGACCCCGCCCTGGCGGCCGCGCTGCGCGCCGCCTGCCTGGAGGAGGGACTCATGCTCGAACTGGGCGGCCGGGACGACACCGTGCTGCGCCTGCTGCCTCCCCTGGTGCTCACCGACGACCAGGCGGACTCGGTCCTGGAACGGATCGAGGCCGCACTGCGCCGCACCGACACCGCCGGAGGGACCACCGCATGACCGCCGACCCGGGCAGCACCGCGCCCGCCGCCGGCATCGGTACCGGCACCGATGCCGCCCCCGCCGCTACCGGCACCGCCCCCACCGCGACCGCCGCCGCCACCGCCCTAGCCGGGGGCGTGCGGGGCCCCGAGGCGCTGCGGCCCCTGACCGGCACCGTGCTCGACGCGCTGGCCCGGGGCGCGGCGGACCGGGAGGGGCCGCTGCCCGCGGGCGGGCCCGCCGCGGTGACGGAACGCGTCCGGGCGGCGTGCGCCCCGTTCCTCCCCGAGCACGGCACCGGGGCCGACGAGGCTCTGCGCACCCTGGTGCACACCGTCGCCGAGGGCGCCGCGGACCCGGCCGACCCCGCCTGCGTCGCCCACCTGCACTGCCCGCCGCTGGCCGTGGCCGCCGCGGCCGACCTGGCGGCCTCCGCGCTCAACCCCTCGATGGACTCGTGGGACCAGGCGCCGGCCGCGGCGGTGGTGGAGGAGGAGACCGCCGCCGCCCTGGCCGCCCTGGTCCACCCCGGCCGCCCCGACCCCGACGCGCTGATCACCAGCGGCGGGACCGAGTCCAACCTCGTCGCCCTGCTGCTCGCCAGGGAACGGGCCCGGGCGGCGGGCGCCCGCACCGTCCAGGTGCTGTGCGGGACCAACGCCCACCACAGTGTGCGCCGCGCCGCCTGGCTGCTGGGCCTGCCCGACCCGGTCACCGTCGGCTGCCGGTCCGGGCGGATGCTGCCCGACGCACTGGACCGGGCGCTGGCCGGGGTCCGCGGCCCCGCACTGGTGGTCGCCACCGCCGGCACCACCGACGAGGGCCTGATCGATCCCCTGCCCGAGATCGCGCGGACCGCCGCCGCCCGCGGCGCCGAACTGCACGTCGACGCCGCCTACGGGGGCCCGCTGCTGTTCAGCGACCGGCTCGCCCCGCTGCTCGACGGGCTGGGATCGGCGGTGTCGGTCACCTTCGACCTGCACAAGCTCGGCTGGCAGCCGGTCGCCGCCGGGGCCCTCGTGCTGGCCGACCGCCGGGCGGCCGCCCCACTGGGCTTCGAAGCCGCCTACCTCAACGCCGACGACGACACCGGGTCGGGCCTGCCGGACCTGCTCGGCCGTTCCGTTCGCACCTCGCGCCGCCCCGACGCGCTCAAGATCGCCGTCACCCTGAGAGCGCTGGGGCGCCGCGGGATCGGCGACCTCGTCGAGAGCTGCGTCGAGGCCGCCGGGACGTTCGCCCGCCTCGTCGACGACCACCCCGCCGTGCGGCGGCGGCCCGGCCCCGTCGGGATCAGCACCGTGCTGTTCCGGCCCACCGCCGCGGACGAACTGCCCGACGCCGAGGGGGACGAGACGGTCGCCGCGGTGCGCCGCCGCCTGCTCGCCGAGGGGCGGGCGGTCCTCGGACGCGCGGTGGCCGAGGACGCCGACGGGCGCCCCCGGCTGTGGCTCAAGGCCACCCTGCTGAACCCCCGCGCCCGGGAAGCCGACCTGGCGGGGCTGCTCGAACTCGTCGCCGGCAGCGTGCCCGCCGGCCGAGCGCCGTTCGGCAGTGCCCTCGCCGGCAGCGTGCCCGCCGGCAGTCTCCCCGCCAGCAGTGTCCCCGCGCCCGCCCCGGCCGACGGACGCGTCCCCGCCCCGGCCCCGGGCCCCCCACCCGCGACCGCACCCCCGGGAACCCCCGCGCACACCCGCCCCCACGACGGAGGAACGCGATGACCACAGGCACCGACGAAGAACCCCTCGACCTGCTCGGAGTGGGCACGGGGCCGTTCAACCTCTCCCTGGCCGCCCTCGCCGACGGCGTCCCCGGCCTGACCACCGCCTTCCTCGAACAGCGGCCCGCCTTCCACTGGCACCCCGGCCTGCTCATCGACGGGGCCACCCTCCAGGTCCCCTTCCTGGCCGACCTGGTCAGCCTGGTCGACCCCACCAGCCCCTGGTCCTTCCTCAACCACCTGAAGGCCCTGGGCAGGCTCTTCCCCTTCTACTTCGCCGAGCGCCTCCACATCCACCGCGCCGAGTACGACGCCTACTGCCGGCGGGTCAGCGAGCAACTGCCGTCGTGCCGCTTCGGCCACCGCGTGGACACCGTCGCCTGGGACGGGCAGCGGCAGGCGTTCACGGTGGACTTCACCCGGCTCGGCCCCGACGGGCACCCCGTGGACACCGGCCGCCTCCTCGCCCGCAACCTCGTCCTCGGCGTCGGCACCGCCCCGCACGTGCCCGAGCCCCTCCGCCCGCTCGTCGACGACCCCGCGGCCCCGGTCCTGCACTCGGCCGACTACCTCGAACACCGCGAGGAACTGCTGGCCGCCGGGCACGTCACGGTCGTCGGCTCGGGCCAGTCCGGCGCGGAGGTCTTCCTCGACCTGCTGCGCGCCCGGCCCGCCGGGGCGGAACGCCTGTCCTGGCTGGCCCGCACCCCCGCCTTCGCCCCCATGGAGTACAGCAAACTCGGCCTGGAGCAGTTCACCCCCGACTACACCCGGCACTTCCACGGACTGGACGAGACCGTCCGCGACCGCCTGCTGCCCGCCCAGTGGCAGCTCTACAAGGGCGTCAGCGCCGACACCCTCGGCGAGATCCACGACGAGCTCTACCGCCGCAGCCTCGACGGCGGCTGGCCCGACACCGTCCTGACCCCCGGCGTCACCGTCCTGACGGCCGAGCGGACCGGCGGCCGCGTCGAACTGCTCACCGAACACGCCGACCAGGGCACCCGGGCACGGCTCGCCACCGACGCGGTCGTCCTGGCCACCGGCTACGCGGAACGGCCCGTGGACCGCCTGATCGCACCCCTCCTGCCCCACCTGCTGCGCGACACGGCAGGCCGGCCGCTGGTCGACCGGGCCCACCGCCTCGTCCTCGACCCGGACGGCAAGGGGCCGGCCGCGGCGGAACCGGGCGCGGGAGCGGTCTTCGTGCAGAACGCCGAACGCCACACCCACGGCGTGGGCGCCCCCGACCTGGGCCTGGCGGCCTGGCGCTCCGCCGTGATCCTCAACGCGCTCACCGGCCGGGAGACGTACCCGCTGCCGGACCGCACCGCCTTCACCACCTTCGGCCTCGACGGAGCGGCCCGACGGTCCGGCACCCCCGCCGCCCCCGGGACCCCGGGAGTTCCCGGAACCCGGAAAGCGGCCGGTGTGCCCGACCCGCGGACCGCCCCCCGCACGCCGCCGACCGGGCCCGCCGTCCGGGCACGGCGCGCCTGAGACCCGGCTGCCGGACAGGAGAGAGAACCCATGAGCTCCCCCACAGAGCGGCGGCACGCGCACGAACCGCCGCACCCCCCGCACCCCGCCACCGCCCCGGGGCGCGCCGCCGCACCGGGGCCCGTGGACGCCGTGACGCGCCCGGACCCCACCGTCGTCGCGGATCCCGCCGTCGCCGCGGACGCCGCCGTCGTCGCGGACCCCACCGTCGTCGCGGACGCCGCGACCACGGAGAACCTGCTCAGGTGCTGGGTCCGTGAGACCGGGGTGCCCCGGCCGGCCGACGGCGTGCTGCGGCTCGACCTGCCCGCGGCGGGCACCGGGATCGAGGCGCCCGTGCACCACTGGTCCGCCACCGGCCTGCACCGTTTCGGCCCCGCCCGGCTGCGCACCGGCACCCCCGCCGCCGCCCCGCTGGTCGCGGCCCTGCTCGCCGTCCAGGCCTCGGCCGGCGACCACGACGCGGTGGCGGACCTGACCGGCCGCGTCACCGACTCCGCCCGCCGGACCGCCCGGTTCCTGCACGCCCGCACCCGTGCGCCCGAGGACCCCTCCGGCACCACCCCGTTCCTCGCCGCCGAACAGGCCCTCCTCCTCGGCCACCCCTTCCACCCCACCCCGAAGAGCCGCGAGGGGCTCACCGAGGCCGAGACCGGGCAGTACTCGCCGGAGACCCGCGGCTCCTTCCCCCTGCACTGGTTCGCCGCCGCCCCCTCGGTGGTGCGCGGCGACTCCGCCCTCGACCGCGGCCCCGGGGAACTGCTGGCCGGCCTCGCCGGGGAGAAGCTGCAGCCCCCGCCCGGCACGGTCCTGGTGCCGGCCCACCCGTGGCAGGCCCGCGACGTGACGGCCCGGCCCGCGGTGTGCGGCCTGCTGGACGCCGGACTGCTGCACGACCTCGGCCCGGCCGGACCCGACTGGTCCCCCACCTCCTCGGTGCGCACCCTCTACCGCGCCGACGCCCCCGTGATGCTCAAGTTCTCCCTGGGACTGCGCATCACCAACTCCCGCCGGGAGAACCTGCGGGTGGAGCTGCGCCGCGGCATCGAGGTGCACCGGCTCCTGGAGGCCGGACTGGGCCGGGCGCTGCACGCCGCCCACCCCGGCTTCTCGGTCGTCCGCGACCCCGCCTGGCTGGCAGTGGACGCCCCCGGGGACGCCGCCGGCGCCGGCGACGCCGCACCGGGCCCCACCGGGCTGGACGTGGTGGTGCGCGAGAACCCCTTCGGCGACGACCGGCGCGTGGCGTGCGTGGCCGGGCTCTGCTCGCCGAGGCCCGACCTCCCCGCCCGCGGCGGCCGGTCGCAGCTCGCCGTCCTCGTGCACGGCCTCGCGGCCCGCACCGGGCGGAGCGTCCCCGACGTCACCCGCGAGTGGTTCGCCCGCTACCTGCGGGCCGTGATCACCCCGGTGCTGTGGCTCCACGCCGTCTACGGCCTGGGCCTGGAGGCGCACCAGCAGAACACCCTGGTCGAACTCGACGCGGACGGCTGGCCGGCCGGCGGCCGCTACCGCGACAACCAGGGCTACTACTTCTCCCCGTCCCGCAGCACCGCGCTCCACACCTGGGTCCCCGGCGCGGGCCGGGACCTGGGCACCTACGTCGACGACGAGGTCGTCGACGAGCGCCTGGCCTACTACGTAGGGCTGAACAACATGCTCGGCGTCGTCGGCGCCTGCGGCTCCCAGGGACTGGCGGACGAGACGGACCTGCTGAGGCAGGCGGGCGACGTCCTGGCCGGGCTCGCCGCCGAGCACGGCGACCGGCTGCGCCTGGCCGCCCTGCTGCGCGAGGCGCCCGTACTGCGCTGCAAGGCCAACCTGCTCACCCGCGTCCACGGCATGGACGAACTGACCGGCCCCCTGGAGTCCCAGTCGGTGTACGTCGACATCGCCAACCCGATCGCGCAGGCCCTGCGGTGAGGGAGGACCGCGGCACGCCCCGGGCCCCCGGCACCCCGGACGCCCCGGAAGCTCCGGACGGTTCCGCCGCCCCCGCTGTCCCGGACGGTCCCGCGTCCCCTGCGTCCCTCGCGGGCGCGTTCACGCTGCGCCCGGTCGACCCCGCAGCCGACCTGGGGACGGTCCACGCCTGGATGAACGACCCGGAGGTCGCCCGCTTCTGGGAGATGGCGCACCCGCCCGACCGGATCGGCGACTACCTGCGCGAGCAGATCGCGAGCGCCCACTCCACGCCGTGGATCGGCTGCATCGACGGCGAGCCGATGAGCTACTGGGAGCTGTACCGGGCCGACCTGGACCCGCTCGCCCGTCACTACACCGCCCGTCCCCGGGATGCGGGGGTGCACCTGCTCCTCGGCCCCTCCCGCTTCCGCGGCCGGGGTCTGGGCGCCCGGCTGCTGCGGATCATCTCCGACCGGCAACTGGCCGCGGATCCGTACGCGCAGCGGGTGGTCGCCGAACCCGACGTGCGCAACGTCCGCTCCGTGCGCGCCTTCGAACGGGCCGGGTTCCGCATGGCCGGGCAGCTCGAACTCCCGGACAAGCGGGCCGCGTTCATGGTGCGGGAGCGCGCCGGGTGACGACACATCCGGCGGGCCGCGCCTGCCGGATGCCGTCACGGGCCGCGCCGGGGCGGCGGGTTCCGGAGTCGGACCGCCCCCGGCCCCCGGCTCCCGGCTCCCGGTGAGCGGTGAGCGGTGAGCGGCGAGGGGGCGGGGGCGCCGTCACGGGAGCGCTGCGAGCGCGTCCTCGAGCCGGTGGCGGAAAGGCCGCAGGTGCTCCGTCGCGGAAGCGATCGCCTGTGCCAGGGCGTCGAGGTCGGCGAGTACCTCTCCGACCTGTCCGCGGTGCGGGGCTGCGGCCAGGAAGCGCGTCAGGTGCCGGTCGGCCTCCTCCCACGACGACAGCGCGCAGTGGGCGACGAAGAGGCCACCCTCCCCGGTGGCCGCTTCCCCGGGAACTGCTTCCCCGGTGGCCGGTCCGGGGCCCGCACCGGCCGCGTCGCGGGCGAAGCGCTCGACGGCCCGGGCCAGGCACTGCTCCCAGCCGGGGCGCGCCATGGCGCGCAGCGTGAGCCCTTCCTCGTAGTGGGACCACCCGTCGTCGGGGTCGGCGGCGACGACACGGCGGGCGTCGGCCAGGGCGGCGTCGTACCGGCCCGTGGCGCGGTGGGTCCGGCCGCGGCCGGCCAGGGCCCAGGCGTCGTCGGGGTCGAGTTCGAGGGCGTTGTCGAAATCGGCCAGGGCGGCGTCGTAACGGCCCGCCAGCCGGTGGGTCTCGGCGCGTCCGGCGGCGGCCCAGGCGTCGTACGGGTCGGTTTCGACGGCCAGGTCGTAGTCGGCGAGGGCGGCGTCGTAACGGCCCGCAATCCGGTGGGTCTCGGCGCGGTTGACGAGGGCCCAGAGGTCGTACGGGTCGAGTTCGACGGCCAGGTCGAAGTCGGCGAGGGCGGCGTCGTAGCGGCCCATGGCCTGGTGGACCTGGCCGCGGTTGGCGAGGGCCCATGCGTCGTGGGGGTCGAGTTCGACGGCGCGGTCGAAATCGGCCAGGGCGGCGTCGTAACGACCCGCCAGCCGGTGGGTCTCACCGCGTCCGGCGGCGGCCCGGGCGTTGCGGGGGTCGAGTTCGACGGCGCGGTCGTAGTCGGCGAGGGCGTCGTCGTGGCGGCCGGCCAGCCGGTAGGTCTCGGCGCGGTCGGCCAGGGACCATAGGTCACCGGGGTCGAGTTCGAGGGCGCGGTCGAAGTCGGCCAGGGCGTCGTCGTGGCGGCCCGCGGCCTGGCGGGCCTGGCCGCGGCCGGCGAGGATCCAGGCGTCGTCGGGGGCGAGGTCGACGGCGCGGTCGTAGTCGGCCGACGCCTCGTCGTACCGGTGCGCCTGCCGGTGGATCTCGGCGCGGTCGGCGAGGGCCCGGGCGTCGTCGGGGGCGAGGTCGAGGACGCGCTCGAAGTCGGCGAGCGCGTCGTCGTACCGGCCCACGAGGACGTGTGCGACGCCACGGCCGTGGTGGGCGCGTCGCGCTTCCGGGGCCAGGGCGACGGCAGCCCGGTAGTCGGCCAGGGCCTGCTCGTAGTGGCCGGCGTTGCGGCGGTCCCGGGCCCGGAGGAGGTGGGCGAGGGCCCGGCCGGGGGTGTCGAGTGCGTCGCCGTCCAGGAGCAGGGTCAGGGCCGCGACGCCGGGGAGCGGGTCCTCCAGGGCGGCGAGGACCTGCCGTCCCCGGTCGCTCACGGCGGGGGCGTCGGCGTCCCGGCCGGCCTGGAGCAGCGCCTCGGCCCAGCGGCGCAGGGTGGGGGTGCCGTGGTCGTAGGCGTCGGGCAGTTCGCGCAGCGCACGGGGGAGCGCGGCGCGGGGGTCGGCGCACAGCCGGTGGTAGGTCTCCTCCAGTCGGTGGCCGAGCAGGCGCTCGTCCTGCCACCGGCCGCCGTCCGGGGCGGTGCTGTCCTCGAGCCGCTCCCGCCACTGCCGGAAGGCGTCGGCCAGGCGGGTGTGCTGCTCGCGCCAGAGGTCCGGGGACTGCTCGCGGTGCAGGCGCAGCACGGCGGTGCGCACCACCTCGTGGTAGCGGTGGCGGCCGGCGCGGCCGGTCACGAAAGGCAGCCGGCGCAGCCGGTCGAACAGCGGGGCGGCCTCCTCGGCCACCGCGGCGCGGTAGACGTCCTCGTCCCATTCCCGGGGGAGGGCGCAGGCCAGGACGGCGGCGTGGCGGACCGGGTCGGCCTCCCGCGCGAGGAACTGTTCGACGGTGGCGCGGCCGGGGTCCGCGACGCGCGCCGGACCGGAGGGGCGGCCGTCGGCGGCCGGGTCGGCGGGGCGGTCGGTGGTCGCCGGCGCGGCAGGGCAGCCGGCGACCAGGGTGGAGACCAGCACCGGCAGTCGTCCGGACAGTTCCAGGACCGCCTCCACGGCTCGCTCCCCGGTGATCCCCGCGGCGGCCGACAGTTCGCGGACCTCGGTCTCGGTGAGCACCTCCAGCGGCAGGTCGACGACGGGGCCGGTCCGGTCGTCCCGGCGTTGCGCGTCCGGCCGCGACCGTCCGGCCGTGACCGCCAGCACGTTCGCCGGGGGCCTCCCGTACCGGCCGGTGACCAGCACGTCGTGCAGCCAGGTGCCCGGCACCGGCCCGGCGTGCCGGTCGCCGGCGTCGAAGAACCACACGGTCCACGGCCGCCCCCGCACCGCCTCCGCCAGTTCATCCAGGAACACCGGGGTGAGGACCTGCAAGGGGGACAGCACCAGCCGGACGTCCTCGTAGCTGCGCAGCCGGGAACCGAACCGCGCCTTGACCCGGTCCACCCAGGCCACCACCTGCTCCGCGTCGGCCGCGCGGACGAACGCCCCGGTCCCGGGGGTCAGACGGGGGCCGGGAAGCCCCACCCCCGAAGCTCCCGGAACCGTCACGGCGGCCCGGTCCGCCCCGGTGCCGAAGACACCGGCCACGGGCTCCTGCCGCAACCGCCGGTAGACCGCCAGCCGCTCCTCGAACCCCTTCAACGGCAGCCCCTGCTGCGCCAATTGCGTGCCGACGGCCGCCATGGCCCCGACCGCGTCCGCCACCGGACCGTCCACGTACACGGTGGCCGCCCGCGCCTGCCGGGCGGCGCTCTCCATCCGCCGCAGCAAGGCGGTTTTGCCCGCCCCGGCCGGGCCGTGGACGCGGAACAGCACCGGCCCCGCCCCCTCCGGCGACCGCCTCAGCGCCTCCTCGAAGGCGGCGATCTCCTCCCGCCGCCCGACGAACCCGCCGCCACGCCACCGGAGCGGCTCCTGCCACGAAGGATCCCGACCCGTCACCTGCGACTCCCCCTGAACGAACACCCCGGCACACCGTCAACGCCATGCTGCCCGCCGCCCGCAGCCGTCCCCGAAGTCTGCGGCACTCCGGCGTCAACGGGGTGTCGGAGGCGCCGCGGCCGGTCCGCCGCCGGTCCTCTCCGCCCTGCGGCCGGCTCTCGCGGGGGAGGGCGACGGCCCGGGCGTCGTCCGGGGGAAGGCCCGCCGGTAGTCGCCCGGCGACACCCCGAGCTGTTTGAGGAAGTGGTGGCGGAGGTTGTTCGCCGTGCCGAGGCCGCTCAGCTCCCCGATCTTCTCGATCGGCAGGTCCGTCGACTCCAGCAGGCTCCGGGCCCGTGCCAGACGCTGGTCGAGAAGCCACCGGAGCGGAGTTGTCCCGGTGGCCGCCCGGAGCCGTCGGTGGAGGGTCCGCGGGCTCATCGCCGCGCGCCGCGCCAGGTCCTCGACCGTCAGGGGCCGGTCCAGGTTCGCACGGGCCCAGTCCAGTACGGGCCCCAGGCTTCCGGTGTCGGTGGTGGGCACTGCCAGGTCGACGAACTGCGCCTGGCCGCCGGGCCGGTGGGCGGGCACCACCATCCGCCGGGCCAGTTGGTTGGCGACGTGCGCGCCCAGGTCGCGCCGTACCAGGTGGAGGCAGAGGTCGAGCCCGGCGGTCAGCCCGGCGCTGGTGAGCACATCGCCGTCGTCCACGTACAGCACCGAGTCGTCGACCTGCACCTTCGGGTAGCGCTCGGCCAGCCGGGCGGTGTGCATCCAGTGGGCGGTGGCGCGCCGTCCGTCGAGCAGCCCCGCCTCGGCGAGTGCGAAGGCGCCGGTGCACAGGGAAACCATGCGGGCGCCCGCCTCGTGGGCGCGGCGCAGGGCCGCGACCAGTGGCCGCGGCAGCGGTCTGCCCTCGTCGACGCAGGCGTCGGGCACCGAGGGCACGACGACCGTGTCGGCGCCGGCGAGGTCGTCGAGCCCGCGGCTCGTGCGCAGCGACAGTCCGGTCCCGGCGGGGGAGCCGTCCCGGGGACGCTCCCCCGTACCGCACAACCACAGGTCGTACCAGGGGTCGGCCAGGTCGGGCTGCGGCTTCCCGAAGACGGTGCAGGGGATGCTCAGCTCGTACAGGTCCCACGAGGGGACCTCGATGTCCTCGGTCACGACCACGGCGACGGAACCAGGATTCATGCCCGGAAGGGTATGGCAGGAATTTGGTGGTCGCCGTCACCGGTGTCACTGTTCCCGGCCGCCGCCCGCTGCGATCTTGGTCCTCACGTGACCGACCGCCGCAGGCGGACGTACCAAGGAGTTGTGGCATGCATTCCGATCGCCCGGCAGTGACCGTCCTCGGAGCGGGCTCGATGGGCTCCGCACTGGCCGCCGCGTTACTGGAGCGGGGCCACCCGACCACCGTGTGGAACCGCTCGGCGCACAGGGTCCGGCCGCTGGTCGACCGGGGCGCCCGTGCGGCCGCGACGCCCGAGGAGGCGGTCGCGGCCGGCTCGCTGGTCATCGCCTGCGTCCTGGACCACGAGGTGCTGCACACCGTCCTCGATCCCGTCGCCGGCTCCCTCACGGGCAAGGTCCTGGTCAACCTCACCTCCGGTTCCCCCGAACAGGCCCGCGAAGTCGACGCGTGGGCCCGGTCGCACGCCGCCGAGCACCTCGACGGCGCGATCATGACCACTCCGCCGGGTGTCGGAAACCCGGAGGTGATGTTCCTCTACAGCGGATCCCGCGCCGCCTTCGAGGCCCACCGTCCGACCCTGGCGTCCCTGGGCGACCCCGTGCACCTGGGCGCCGACCCGGGCCTGGCCTCCCTCTACGACACCGCCCTGCTCGGCCTGATGTGGTCCACCATGACCGGCTGGCTGCACGGCACCGCGCTGGTCGGCGCGGAGAAGACACCGGCCACGGACTTCACCCCCGTCGCGATCCGCTGGCTGTCCACCGTGGCCGGCTTCCTGACCACCTACGCGCCCCAGGTGGACGCCGGCCGCTACCCGGGCGACGACGCCACCGTCGACGTGCAGATCGCGGCCGTCGACCACCTCGTCCACGCCGCGGCGGCCCGCGGCATCGACAACGCCCTGCCCGAACTCCTGAAGTCCGTCATGGAACGGGCCAGGGACGCCGGCCACGGCTCGGACAGCTACGCGAGCGTGATCGAGGTCCTGAAGAACCCGGCGGGCGAGGAGCGACCGTGACACCGACAACCACCACACACCCCGCGTCCGGCCCGGTGACCGCCTCCACCGCCGCGCCGTGGACGGACCTCCTGGCCGCCGCCACCGACGACTGCCTGGGCGTCCTCCTCGAAGGGGCCGACCGGGACTGGTCGCTCCCCGCCCACGCCCTCGACTGGTCCTGCCGCGAGGTCCTCGACCATCTCGCGCTCGGCCTGACCGGCTACGCGGGCCTGCTCGTCGCCCGTCCCGACGACCGCTACATCACCCTCTTCGCCTCCCTCGACCCCCGGGCCCCCGTCCCGGCCTGCCTGGAGGGCCTGCGGATCGCGGCGTCCCTCCTGGCCTCCACCGTCCGCGACACGCCTGCCGAAGCGCGCGCATGGCACCCCTGGGGCCACTCCGACGCAACCGGCTTCGCCGCCATGGGGATCACCGAACTGGCCGTCCACACCCACGACATCGCCCGCGCCCTCGGCCTGTCCTGGGCCCCGCCCGACGACCTCGCCTCCGGCGTCCTCGCCCGCCTCTTCCCCGACGCCCCGTCCGGGCACGGGCCGTCCGACACCCTGCTGTGGTGCACGGGCCGCGTCCCGCTCCCCGGCCTGCCCCGGCGCACGGACTGGCAGTGGGACGGAACCGTGCACAGCCCCGCCCCCTGACGGCCGGCGGGCGCCGAGGACGGCCGGAAGCGGGCCCCCGGGGCGTCAGTGGGCGTTGCGTTCCGCGGCGGCGTGCCACCACCCGGGCGGCGAAGGGCCGGTCACCCGGGCGGTCGGCTGGTCGGGGTGCAGGCCGAGCCGCCGCAGGGCGTCCGGGTGCACACGGACGTCGAACCAGCCGTGCCAACGGCCGTCGGGACCGACTCCGCAGGCAAGCCCCCAGCGGATCTCGTCGGGGCCGAAGGGCATCCAGTCGATGCCGCGGTCGCGCAGTCAAGCGCGCGCGGCCGCCATCGGCCGGAGGCGTCCCGGCAGGTTCTCGTAGGCCGCGACGGTGATCCAGTCGGCGTTCGGTGTCTCCACGGTGCTCATGATGCCCGGCCGCCGCACGGTTGGCACAGCCGTTCGGCGAACACGGCGACGACCGCGGTGGCGGGCGCCGGAGGCGGGGCGGATCCGGACAACGGCGGCCCCGAGCACGGTTGTTCCGGCAGCGTCCGCAGCGCCCGCAGCGCCCGCGCGTCTCACGCCCCGGCGACTCCGTCGATGCGCTCCCGGATCAGGTCGGCGTGGCCGTTGTGGCGCGCGTACTCCTCGATCATGTGGACCAGGATCCAGCGTAGGGAGACCGTGGGATTACCCAGGTGGCCGGCTTCCTGTTCGGACAGGCGGCCGGAGTCGTCCAGCGAGGCGTCGGCGACGAGTTCACGGCTCCGGGCGACTTCCGCCCGCCACGCGGCCGTCGCGCCGTCGAGGCCCCGGGCCGGATCGAGGGCGAAGCCGTCGGGGTTGTCCTCCCCGAACACCGGCGGCACGTCCTGGCCGGCGAACACCCGCCGGAACCAGTTGCGTTCGATCTCGGCCATGTGCTGGACGAGGCCCAGCAGCGTCATCGAGGACGGTGCCGCCGAGGCCGTCCGTGCCTGGTCGTCGCCGAGGCCCGCGCACTTGAGGGCGAGAGTCGCCCGGTGGAAGTCGAGCCATGTTTCCAGCATGGCGCGTTCGCCGGCGTGTGCGGGCGGGATCGGACGTCCGTCCGGTGTCGTGGTCATGGCCGCACCCTGCCGGAAACGGCCGCGCCCCGCGGGCGTATTCGCCGCCGGTGAACACGGATCCGTGCCCCGGAGGGGGCGAACGCACCGGCCCGTACGACCCGTTGATGATCGTCGCCCTGCTTCCCGTGGCACTCAGGTATGACTTCGCGACCGGTACGGAGGGGGATTCGGACTACTCCCTCGCCTCCATAGCGTCTTGACCGGCAAGGACCGGCAGGGGCCGGCAGGAGGACGAGCGTGACGGGGAGCCGGATGTCACAGGTGACGCAGCAGGAGACGGCGCAGGACGAGGCGGTGCACGGCGGTGACGCGGTGCACCGTGTCACCGCGGGGGACGACGGCGCCGCGCGGGGGAAGGCGTTCGCCCCCGAGTACCAGGGCGCTCTCGGCTCGCTGTCGGTGAACTCGTCCCTGACCGACGTGCTGGCCAGGGGGATCGAGGAGCTGCGGGCGGCGGAGGAGGCCGGGGAGCAGCGGGAGGCGGCGCGCTGCGGGCTCGCCGTCGCGGAGGCGTACCGGCGGCTGGGCAGGGTCGGGGAGGCCGACCGTGCGTGGAGGGCGAGTTACCGCGCGGCGCGCGCGGCCGGTGACGTCGGGGCGATGGCATGGGCGCTGTGGAGCGGCGGCACGCTCGCCCGCCAGCGGGGCGCACTGCGCCTGGCGTACCGCCTGCTCCGCCTCGCGGCGGAGGCGGGCCGGGCAGGGGGCGACGTGGTCGTGCGCGGCTACTCGCTCGCCGGACTGGCGGAGACCGGGCGGATCCAGGGCGACTACGAGGCCGTCGGTGAACTCCACGAGCAGCTGCTCGCCGAGGCACGCCGACGCGGCGAGGCCCGCCACACGGTGTGGGCGCTGGAGGGCATAGCGCAGATGCACCGGAACACCGGCTCCTACGACAAGGCGCTCGCCCTTTTCGAGGAGGCGGCCGAGACCGCGGGACGGGCCGACGACCGGCGGGGACGCGCCTGGGCGCTGCGGGGGATCGCCGACGTGGTGTCCGTGCGCGACGGTGACGCGGAGCGTGCGCTGGCGCTGCTGGCCGAGGCCGAGGTCGCCTGCCGCGAGATGCGGCTGTCGAGCGCCCTGGCGTACAACCACAAGATGCGCGGCAACGTTCTGTACCGGGCGGGTCGTTACGAGGAGGCCCGGGAGAACTACGCGCAGGCGCTGGGGGAGTTCCGCGCGATGGACGAGCCGCGCGGGACGGCCCTGTCCCGTCTCGGGCTCGTCAAGTCGCTCGCCCGGCTCGGGCAGGACGCGACGCGGACCGCCGCGGAGCTGGCCGAACTCCGCGACACCCTGGACCGGATCGGCCTGCGGCACGCCCGGGACATGGTCGACAGGGCGGCGGCCGAGCTGGGCGTGGGCCCGCTGCCCGCGGAGAGCGGATCCTCCGGATCCGGGGGCGGGGCCGGAGTCGAGGCCGGGGTCGGAACCCGGACTGGGACCGGGATGCCGGTCGTGCTCGCGGAGGGCGCGCTGCGATGACCTCTCCCACCACTGCGACCCCCGTGCCCGCCGTACCTTCCGTGTCCGCGGTGTCTGCGGTGTCCGCGGTGTCCGCGGTGTCCGTGCCGGACGTGCCCGACGTGCTCGGCCGCTGCCGCGCCCTGGTGCGTCCCGCGCTGGCCGACGCCGTCGCGCAGCTCCACCCGTGGACCGGTGAGATGGCCGCCTACGCGTTCGGCTGGTGCGACGTGGGCGGCGCCCCGGCCTCCGGCGCCTCCGAGGGCAAGGGCGTGCGGCAGGCCCTGGCCGTACTGGGCGCCGAGGCGGCCGGGGCGGACGGCGGGGCCGCGGTCGGCGGGGCGGTCGCCGTCGAACTGGTCCACGCCTTCTCGCTGCTGCACGACGACATCATGGACGGCGACGGGACGCGCAGGCAGCGGGAGACCGTGTGGAAGGCGTACGGCACCGGGCCCGCCGTCCTCGCCGGGGACGCGCTGTTCGCCCTCGCGGTGCAGACCCTCGCCGGGACGCCGGGGCCCCGCACGGCCGCCGCAGTGCGGCGCCTGTGCGCGACGCTGGCCGAACTGGTGCAAGGCCAGGCGGAGGACCTGCTGCTGGAGGACCGCCCCTGGACGGGGCCCGGAGCCGTCCGGCCGGACGAGTACCGGTCGGTGGCGGAGCGCAAGACCGGTTCCCTCCTCGGCTGCGCGGCCGCGCTCGGCGGCCTGCTCGGCGGGGCGCCCGGGGAGACCGTCACGGCGCTGGACCGGGCCGGGCGGCACCTCGGCGTGGCCTTCCAGGCCGTCGACGACCTGCTCGGCGTCCGGGGCGACCCGGCGGTGACCGGCAAACCCGTCCACGGCGACCTGCGGCGGCGCAAGAAGACCCGTCCCGTTCTCGCCGCCCTCGCCGGGGACGGCCCCGCCGCCCGCGAGCTCGCGGCGCTGCTGGACTCCTCGTTCCGGCTCGACGACGCCGCTGCGGCCCGTGCCGCCGTGCTCGTCGAGGAGGCCGGGGGGAACGCGGCCACCGTGGAGGAGGCCCGCAGCCACCTCGACGCCGCCCGCGCCTGCCTGCGGGGCGTCCCGCTCGCCCGGAGCGCGGCGCGGGACATCGACTCGCTGATCGCCTTCCTGCTGCACCGCGCGGTGTGAGCACCCCCGCCGGCGCGCGGTGCGGTCGCCTCCGCCCGTGCGGGCCCGCTGCCCGGGCCCTCCGGGCGGCGCTGCCCCCGCGGCGGCGCTGTCCCCGAGACGGCCCTCCGGGCGGCGGCGGGACCGGACTTGACCTCAACCTTGATCGAGGTTCGATGCTGGTGCCGCACCGGTGAGCACCGGTGCCGGGCGTGGGCCCGTGACGAGGGGTGGACGGCATGAGAGTGATGCGGGTGACGGCGTTCGGCGGGCCGGAGGTCCTGGTGGCGGGGGAGGCGCCGGAGCCTGTGGCCGGTCCCGGACAGGTGGTGGTCGAGGTCGGTTTCGTGCCGGTCGTCTTCGTCGAGACGCAGCTGCGGCAGGGCAGGTCGCCCGGCCCGCCGCTGCCGACGCCCCCGTACGTGCCCGGCGGCGGGGTGGCGGGCACGGTGGTCGCGGTCGGCGAGGGTGTGGATCCGGAGCGGATCGGCGCCCGGGTGGTGACCAGGGTCCTCGGGGGCGGTTGCGCGCAGCGCGCCCTGGCCCCGGCCGACGCGCTGGTCCCGGTGCCGGACGGTCTCGGGCTCGACGCGGCGGCGGCCCTGCTCAACGACGGCGCCACCGCGCTGGGGCTCTTCGCGGCGGCCCGGGTGCGGCCGGGGGAGTGGGTGCTGGTGGAGGCGGCCGCCGGCGGGGTGGGCAGCCTGCTGGTGCAGGCGGCGCGCGCGGCCGGGGCGCGGGTGGTGGGTGCCGCGCGCGGCGGACGGAAGCTGGAAGTGGTCCGCGGGCTGGGTGCCGACGCCGCCGTCGACTACTCCGACCCGGACTGGGCGGAGCAGGTGCGCGCGGTGACCGGCGGCGCGGGGGCGGACGTGGTCTTCGACGGCGTCGGCGGGGAGATCGGCCGGGCGGCCTTCGGGGTGACGGCGCGGGGCGGGCGTTTCTCCGTGCACGGCGCGGCCGGGGGACCGCCCACCGAGGCCGCCCCCGGGGAGGCGGAACGGCGCGGGGTGGAGTTCCTGGGACTGGAGCAGTTGCAGGGCTTCGACGAGGAGACGAGCAGACGGTGGGCCGGGCGGGCGCTGGCCGAGGCGGCGGCGGGCCGTCTGCGGCCGGTCGTCGGGCAGGTCTTCCCGCTGGAGCGGGCCGCCGACGCGCACGCGGCGATGGATGACCGCGACACTGTCGGCAGGACGCTGCTCTCCGTCAGCCACTGACAGCCGCCGCCGGCCCGCGCCGTCCGCCGACCCCGGCGCGTCCGGCGCCCCGGAACCGAGACCGGGCCGGCCCGCCGGGCCGGCCGGTCGCGGTCCCGGGGCGCGGCTCAGAGGCCGGGCCGGGTCTCGCAGGGGGCGCAGAAGCGGGTGTGGGGGCGGACCCGGAGCCGGTCCAGGGGGATCTTCTCCAGGCAGGACTCGCAGCGGCCGTAGACGCCCTCGGCCATGTGCCGCAGGGCGCGGGCGATCTCGGCGAGCTCGCGGCGCGAGGCGGCGACCTCGGCCTCGGCGGCGGCCGACAGGGCGGCCTGTCCGGCCACCGAGCCGGAGCGCTTGCCGTCGCCGTGCCTGCCGTCGTCGCGGGAGCGGGAGCGGGAGTGATGCGGGTCGGCGGTCCGTGCGGCCCGGGCCACCAGGTCCGCCAGTCTCACGCTGTGTTGCTCGTACTGCTCCTCGAGCACGTCCCGCAGTGCCTCGATGGGGTCCTGCCCGGTGAAGATCATCGGCTGCTCCTGGAGGGAGGGGGCAAGGACGAACACTCAGGGCTCGACGAGCCCGGCGCGGATGGCGTACCTGGTCAGCGCCAGCCGGTCGCGCAGGCCGAGCTTCTGCAGAATGTTCGCCCTATGACGTTCGACGGTCTTGACGCTGATGACAAGAGTCTGAGCAATTTCTTTCGACGAATGTCCTTCGGCGACCAGTTTCAGGACTTCTTCCTCACGCACCGTGAGCACCCGTTCCGGGACCTCCCCGCCCCGGTGCACGTGCTCCAGGTAGGTGCGGATCAGAGCGGTGACCGCCCCCGGGTACAGGAACGGCTCCCCGCGCATCGCGGCCCGGCACGCCTCGACGAGGTCCCGGTCGGCCACCGACTTCAGCACGTAGCCCGAGGCGCCCGCCTTGAGGGCCTCGAAGAAGTACTGCTCGTTGTCGTACATGGTCAGGATGAGGATGCGCAGTCCCGGGTGGGCGCGGGAGAGCTCCCGGGCGGCCTGCAGGCCGGTCATGCGGGGCATGGCGACGTCCAGGACGGCCAGGTCGACCGGATGCCTGCGCGCCTGCTCGACGGCCTCGGCCCCGTCGCCCGCCTCCGCGACGACCGTCAGGTCCGGCTCGCTGTCGAGGATCAGCCGGACGCCCCGGCGGACCAGGGCGTGGTCGTCCGCGAGGAGGATGCGGGTGGGGGCGGGCCGCCCGGCGTCGGCCGGGCCGGGGGGCCGGGCGGTGTCCGGACCGGTGGGTCGGGGGGCGTCCGGGGGCGCGGGGGTGCGTGCCGGGGGGTTCGGGGAAGGGCTGGACACGGGTCACTCGTTCCTGTCGCCTGTACCTGTGGGTGTGCGGTCGCCGGACGAGGGGGCGTCCGACGGGACGTCGACCGGCACCTGCAGCAGGACCTCGGTGCCGCCGCCGGGCCGCGGACCGATGCTCAGCCGGGCCCCGACCAGCAGGGCCCGCTCCCGCATCCCGCGGATCCCCGCCCCCTCCCGGACGATGCCCGGCCCTAGGCCGTCGTCGGTGATCCGCAGTTCCACGCAGTCCGCCGTCCGGCGCAGGGACACCTCGGCGGTGGACGCCTCCGCGTGCCGGGCCACGTTGGTCAGGCCCTCCTGCGCCACCCGGTACAGGACCAGTTCCACCTCGCGGTCCAGGGGCGGCAGCCCGGGCGGGAAGCGCCGCCGCACGGTCATCCCGGTGTGGGTGGAGAACTCCGTCGCCAGTGAGGTCAGGGCACTGACCAGGCCGAGGTCCTCCAGGACGCCCGGCCGCAGCCTGCGGGCGAGCCGGCGCACCTCGTCGAGGCTGCCGCGGGTGGTCTCCTGCGCGTGCCCGAGGTCCTCCAGGAGGTCCTCCGGGGCCCGGTCGGCCACCCGCTTGAGCTCCAGCAGGACCGCGGTGAGGCTCTGGCCGACCTCGTCGTGCAGCTCCTGCGCTATCCGCCGCCGCTCGGCCTCCTGCGCCGACAGGGCGCGCGCGTTGCTGGTGCTGCGCTCGGCCTCGAGCCGGTCCAGCATCTCGTTGAACGTGCGCAGCAGGTCGGGGATGCCGCCGTGGCCGGTCACCGGCAGGCGCTGGCCCGGACGGAGCAGGTCGATGGTGGTCATCATCCGGGTCAGCCGCTCCAGCGGGGCCAGGCCGATGCGCAGCAGCACCGCGTTGGCCAGCAGCATGACGGCCAGCCCGCCGGTGAGCACCACGGCCTCGGTGAGCAGGATCGGGACCGAGACGGTCACCGGGGCCCACAGCAGCACCGCGGTGGCCACGGCCAGCACCAGGGCGTTGAGCAGAAAGATCCGCCAGAACAGGGACACGACGAAACAGGACCTCCTCGCCCCCCACTGTTCCACGGGAACCGGGGGTCCCGGCCGCCGCGTCCGCGGGATGCACCGCCCCCCGGCGGGAAATGGGTGCCAGCACCCATTTCCCGCGGCGGCCTCAGCGGGCATGGTGGGGATCATGAGTCTGCCTCTGTCCCGCACCGCGAGCGGTTCGCCGCCGGGCGGCCCGCGCACCCCCTGAGGGGCCCGCGAACGGCATCGCCGGCGACGGTCCGCCGACGGTGCGACGACGAGGCCGCGGCGGGCCCCGGCCCGCAGGCAGGAACCATTTCGCGCTTCTTCGCGCATCTCCCATTCCTTCGCACGGTGAGGAACCCACCAGCCATGACGTCCCTGGACACCGAACGCCCCGACAGCCCCCACGAACGCGTCTCCGCGCACGACGCCCGCCAGTGGCTGGCCCGCGAGCGCAACGCGCGCCTGACCCAGCTCGACGCCATCGAGCAGAGCGGCCAGAAGGACGCCGACGAGCTGATGGCCGCGCAGACGGTCTCGCTCCGTCGGGTGCTGAAGGAGATCGACCACGCCGAGCAGCGCCTGGAGGCCGGGAAGTACGGCGTGTGCGAGGAGTGCGCCAGGCCCGTCGCCCCGGAGCGCCTGGAGATCCTGCCCTACGCGCGCTGCTGCGTGTCCTGCCAGAAGAAGGCCGTGTGAGGGCCGCGACGAGACCCCGGACCGGACTTCCCTGACGGGCCCACCCGGCCCCCTCGCACGGAGGACGTGACACCAGTGAGCACCGACACCGCCCCCGACACCGCTCCGGGCACCGTCAACGCCGGACTGTCGCCGGTACAGCTGGCCGCGGCGCGCGACCTGCTCGAGGAGCAGCGCGGATCCCGCATCGAGCAGTTGCGACGACTGCAGCAGCACGACGGCGGGACCGGCGGAACGGACGGGCCGGACGGGCCGGACGGTGACGGGGCCGGCGCCGGCGCCGGTGCGGCCCGGATCAGGCTCGTCGACTGGGCCCGCATGGTGCTCGCCGACGTCGACGCGGCCCTCGCCCGGATGGACGAGGGCCGGTACGGCGTGTGCGGGATGTGCACCGGGCCGGTCGAGTGGGACCGGCTGCGTGTGGTGCCCAGGCCCGCTACTGCTCGCGCTGCCACCCGGCGCGCAGGGCGGGGAGGTGACGCCCCCGCGTCCGGGTGAGGGGGCGGGCGGGGAGGGCCTCCCCTTCCCCCGGGCGCGGTCGAACGGGGCGCCGGGGGCCGCGCAGCCGGCGCGGGGGGACCTCGCGGCGGGGCTGGCGATCGACATGGGCAGCGCCCGTACCCGGGTGTGGTCCCGGGACGGGGGCCTCCTGGCCGACATGCCCAGCACCGTCCTCACCGGGGAGACGGCCGGCCGCCCGGTGAGGCGCGGCCGGGTCGTCGACGTGCCCGGCTGCGCCCGCATGCTGCACCGGCTGGTCGGCGACCGCGCCGCGCGCCGCCGCCACCGGCCGGTGATCGTCCTGAGCTGCCCGGTGCTGTCCGAGCAGGACTACCGGGCGGCCGCGGTCCGCGCGCTGTCGGCCCTCGGGCCGAGCACGGTGCTGGTGATCGACAGCGCCCGGGCGGCGGCCCTGGGCGCCCGCGCCGACCTCGCGGACCGCCGCCCCCTGCTGGTGGTCGACGTCGGGGCGGGCCTGGTGGAGGTCACCCTGCTGGCGGACGGGCAGGTGGCCCGCGCCCGGCAGGCCCGGCTGGGCCTGGAAGACATCGGCCCGGCCCTGCCCGTCGGAAGGATCGTCAGGGCCGTCACCGATATGGTGCTGGACATGCTCAGGGAGGACGGGACCGCGTCGACGGTCGACGCGCTGGACCGCGGGCCGCTGGTGACCGGCGGCGGAGCCCTGCGCCCGGAGATCGTCTACCGCATCGCCACCCTGCTGGACACCCCGGCCCGTCCGGCCCCCGCACCGGCCACGGCCGTCGTGCGCGGTGCGGCCGCGGCCCTGCTGTCCGGACCCGGCCACCCGGCCCTCGTCGCCTGCGACGCCCGGGACGGAACCCCCCAGGGCCTCCGGCGGTGACCCCGCCGCCCGAGCGGGCCGCACCCCGCACGGCACGGTCCGCCGGACGGCCGCGCCCGCGACCGGCCGTGCCCCTCCATCCGGCAGGACACCCGGCAGGACACCCGACGGGACGCCCGGCGGACCGGGGTGCGCAGGCGCTGTCGGCCGCACTGCTCGCCGTACTGGCGGTGTTGTCGGTCCTGTGGGCGCCGACGGCGACGGCGAGGACGGCGGCCCTGCGCACGGCCCCGGCCGGGACCGGGGCGGCGGTGCAGGCCCCGGGCGCGGGGCAGGCCCTGGGCCCGTCCCGGCCCGGTACGGCCCCCGCCCCGAAGTCCGCGCCCGCGCCCGAACCCGCACCCGTATTCGACCCCGATCCCGCTCCGGCCCCGGCGCGGGCCGACGGGCCGTGGCGGGTGCCGCCCGGCCACGCGGCCGTGCTGCAGCAGGCGGGGGAGCAGCACGCCCCGGCCGGCCCCGGGCACGCCGCCTCCGCCCAGGCCGCCCGGCAGCCGCTGCCGGGCGCCGGCCCGCCCGCGCCCCCCGCCCCGGACGGGGCCCGCACCTCCGCGCCGCCCGGGACCCTCCCCGGCGTCCGCGGGCCTCCGGCGACGACCGGCTGACCGGTTCCCGAAAGACCGATCCCGTCGTCCTTCCGGCGTGCCCGCCCGGGCGCGCCGGCCTGCCCACCGGAGGCAATTTCCGTGACCCGTGCCACCGCGGTGCGGGCGGTCCTGGCCCTGGCCGTCCTGCTCGCGTCCGCATTCATCGCCCTGGCCACCCCCGTCCGCCTGGGACTCGACCTGCAAGGAGGAACCCGGATCGTCCTCCAGGCCCGTGACTCGGCCACCGCGACCGCCGACCGGGAGACCACCGAGCGCACCCTGGAGGTCCTGCGCAACCGCGTCGACGCCCTCGGCGTCGCCGAACCCACCCTCACCCGGTCCGGCGAGGACCGGATCATCGTCGAACTGCCCGACGTCCAGGACCCGAAGGAGGCCGCAGAGGTCCTCGGCCGCACCGCGCAGCTGACCTTCCACGCCGTCGAGGGGGTGGAGGAGCAGAAGGAACAGGGGAAGGAGCCCTCGGCCGAGAAGGCTGACAAGGGCGCCCGAGTCCTGGAGGACGAGTCCGGGCAGCGGCTGCGGCTGGCCCCCACCGCGCTCGACGGATCGGGCGTGAAGGACGCCGCGGCGCAGATCGACACCGCGCAGGGCGGGGGCTGGTTCGTCTCCGTGGACTTCCGCGGCGGCGGAGGGGACGACTGGGCGAAGCTGACCGGCGATGCCGCCTGCAACCCGGCCGGCAGCCCGCAGCGGCGGGTCGCGATCGTCCTGGACAACGAGGTGATCTCCTCCCCCCAGGTCGACCCCTCGGTCGCCTGCAAGGTCGGCATCAACGACGGCGCCACGCGGATCACCGGCTCGTTCACCGCCGAGGAGGCCCGCGACCTGGCCCTGCTGATCAAGGGCGGCGCCCTCCCCGTCCCCGTGGACATCGTCGAGCAGCGCACGGTCGGCCCGACGCTGGGCGCCGACGCGATCGACGCCAGCGCCCGCGCGGCCCTGATCGGCATCGCGCTCACCTCGGTCTTCGTCATCGTCGTCTACCGGTTCTTCGGGGCGCTGGCCGCCGTCGCCCTCGCCGCCTACGGGCTGATCTCCTACGCGGCCATGGTGGGACTGGGCGTGACCCTGACCCTCCCCGGCCTCGCCGGGTTCGTGCTGGCGGTGGGCATGGCCGTGGACGCCAACGTGCTGGTCTTCGAGCGCGCCCGGGAGGAGTACGCGTCCGCCCCGAAGCGCGGCCTGCACAAGGCCTCGACCGCCGGGTTCCGGCACGCCCTCAGCGCGATCGCCGACTCCAACATCACCACGCTCCTCGCCGCCGGACTGCTGTTCTTCTTCGCCTCCGGACCGGTCAAGGGGTTCGGTGTGACCCTGTCGATCGGCGTGCTGGCCTCGATGGTCTCCGCGCTGGTCGTCACCCGGGCCCTGGCCGACCTGTTCTCCGACCGCGCGTTCCTCACCCGCCGGCCGCAGCTGAGCGGCATCGCCCTCCCCGGCCGGGTCCGCACATGGCTGGCCGAGCGCAACCCCGACCTGCTGCGCAGCCCCCGAGGCTGGCTGGCCCTGTCGCTGGCGGCCGTCGTGCTGGCGGGGGCGGGCGTCGCGGTGAAGGGACTGGAACTGGGAGTGGAGTTCACCGGCGGCAGGCTCACCGAGTACTCCACCACCCGCACCCTGGACGCCGAGGAGGCCAGGGAGGCCGTCGCCGCGGCGGGGTTCGACCGGGCCGCGGTCACCACCTCCGGCGACGGCGACGTCTCGGTGCGCACCGGTGAACTGTCCAACGCCGGGGAGGAGCGGATCCGGGCGGCCCTCGCCGAGGCGGGCGGCGGCGCAGAGAAGGTGAAGGACGAGATGATCGGCCCGAGCCTGGGCGACGAACTGCGGCGCAACGCCCTGATCGCGCTCGGCATCGCCCTGGCCGCCCAACTGGTCTACCTGGCCGCACGGTTCCGCTGGACCTTCGGGGCCTCCGCGGTGATCGCCATGATCCACGACGTGGTCCTGCTGGTCGGGATCTTCGCCTGGCTCGGCAAGCCCGTCGACGGTGTCTTCCTCGCCGCGCTGCTCACGGTCATCGGCTACTCCGTCAACGACTCCGTGGTGGTCTTCGACCGGGTCCGCGAACTGTGGGGCGCGTCCCGCCGCACCCCGTTCCGGCAGGTGGCGAACACGGCGGTGCTGCAGACGGTGCCGCGCACCGTCAACACCGGCATCGGCGCGGTGTTCATCCTCGCCGCGCTGGTCGTACTGGGCGGGGACTCGCTCGCCGACTTCGCGTTCGCCCTGCTGACCGGTGTCCTGGTGGGCACCTGGTCGTCGGTGTTCACGGCCGTCCCGGCGGCGGTGGAACTGGAGGCCCGCAGGAACGCGCCCCCGCCGCCCCCGGTCTCCAAGGGGAAGAAGCGGACGGGTACCGGCTCCGCCCGCCGGCTCCCCGGCGGCCGCGCGGCGGACGGCCGCGCGGCGCACCCCAACGGGGCGCAGGTCTGACACGGCCGGTCCCGGGCACCGCGCCGCGGTGCCCGGGACCGGCGCCCGGGACCGGCCTCCGGAACCGGGCGCGGCACCCCGCCGCGCCCCGTCCCTTCGCGCCGTATCCCGCCGCGCCGTATCCCGCCGCGGCGTATCCCGCCGCGGCGCGGCGCGGGTGTCCGGGGCCGGGAGGGGGCTCAGCCGGTGTCGGCGTAGCAGCGCACCGCGCGGGCGGACAGCGGGAAGCGCACCGGCGTCGCGCCGAAGACCAGGCGGCGGGCCTCGTCCCCGGCCTCCGCGACCGCCTCCAGCACCGTGCCGGCCAGTTCCTCCGGCGTGTGGACCATGACCTCGTCGTGCTGGAAGAAGACCACGCGCGGCCCGTCCGGCCCCGCTCCCGCCAGGCGGCGCCGCAGCGCGGCCAGCATCGCCAGCGCCCACTCCGCGGCACTCGCCTGGACGACGAAGTTCCTCGCGAAGCGGCCGCGGGAGCGGGCCGCGCGCCCCGCCTCCTCGCCGTCCCCGGGCACGTCGGCCGACGGAGGGGGGCAGGTGCGTCCCAGCCGGGAGCGGACCAGGCCGCCGGCCTCCCCGGCCCGCGCGGCCTCCTCCACCAGGGCCATCGCGGCCGGGAACCGGTGCCTGAGCACGGGGAGCAGCCGGCCGGCCTCCCCGGTGGTCTGCCCGTACACGGCGCCCAGCACGGCGACCTTCGCCCGGGCCCGGTCGCCGCCGAACGCCGGGGCCAGCGCCGCGTACAGGTCGCCGGCCGCCGCCGCCCGGACCAGCCCGGCGTCCTCGGACACGGCCGCCAGGACCCGCGGCTCCAACTGCTCGGCGTCGGCCACCACCAGCAGGTGCTCGGGGTCGGCGACCACCGCGCCGCGCAGCACCCTCGGGATCTGCAGCGCTCCGCCGCCGCGGGTGGCCCAGCGGCCCGAGACCACGCCGCCGACCACGTACTCCGGCCGGAACCTGCCGCCGCGCACCCACTGCTCCCGCCACGCCCAGCCGTGGGCGGCGTGGATCCGCGACAGCTCCTTGTACTCCAGTAGCAGCCGGGCCGCCGGGTGGTCCGCCTCGCGCAGCTCCCACGCCCTGGTGGAGTTCAGCCGCACCCCCTGCTCGGCGAAGGCGCGGAGCACCTGGGAGGGGAGTCCGGGTTGACCGGCCGCCCGCCCAGGGCCTGCTGCACCCGCCTGGCCAGCTCCGCCAGGCGGGCGGGGCGCCCGCCGCCCGCCGGACGCGGCCCCAGCAGCCCCTCCAGCAGCTCGTCGTGGGCCCGCGCGCTCCACGGCAGCCCGTCGTGCCCCATCTCGACGGCGGCCAGCGCCCCGGCGGACTCCGCGGCGCACAGCAGCCGCATCCTGTCCGGGTGGGGCAGGCGGGCGGTCAGCCGCTGCTGCTCCGCGTGCACGGCGACCAGGGCCGCCAGCGGGTCCGTGCCCGGGGGCAGCCGGTGCCGGTCCGCCTCGAACAGCGCGGGTCGGTCGTCGGCGCCCGTTTCAGGGGGGTCCTCGGGCACCGGCAGGCCGTTGGCCCTGGCCCAGGCCGCCCCCAGCGAACGCGGCTCGCCGAACCGCCCCTGATGGCCCAGCAGCAGGGCCTCGACCAGCCGGACGTCGTGGCAGCGCGCCGGGCGCACCGGCAGGGAGGGCAGCAGGCGCGGGTAGACCTCGTCGGTGGCCGCCCACACCCAGCGCGGCGGGCCGGCGACCTCGCGCTCGGCGACCGCGGCGGCCAGGTCCGGCACGTGCGCGGCCGGGCCGGCAGGTCGGCCGTCCCCGTCCAGCTCCTGCAGTCGCCCGCCGGGCCCCACCGCGTCGGCGGCCACGGCGACCCGCCCGCCGTGCGGCCGCTCACCGGCCACCGGGACACCTGCCGGGACCGGACCGCGCCGACGGGGCGGACCGGGCGCGGCGGCCGGTCCGGTGCGGGGCGGGGGAAAGGAGGGGAAGGGGCACGGCGCGCAAGCTAGCAGCCTGCGCCGACACCCGCGGGCCGCCGCCGTCGCCGGCATCATTGCCCTCACCTTCGCCGTCGGTGGTGGGCGACCGGGTTGCGGCGGCCGGGGCGGGGGAAAGGATCAAGAGCACGTGCGCCCCCGCCGGGCTGACGGGTCCGGGGAGCGGGGGCTCAGGAAGGTTAGGACGGAACGCGTGAACGATCTTGACGCACTGGCCGCCGAGCACCTCGGCAAGGCAGTGGACTCCCCCCACGGGCGCAGCGCCCATCTGATCTTCCACGACGGCCCGATGCGGCAGACCGTCATCGCGCTGAAGGCCGGAACGGGACTGGACGAGCACAACACGCCTCTGGCGGCGAGCCTGCAGGTGCTGCGCGGCAGGGTCCGGTACACCGGGCCCTCCGGCGACCAGGAGATCGGAGCGGGGCAGCTGTACCAGGTCCCGCACGAGAAGCACGGGCTGGGGGCGCTGGAGGACTCGGTGGTGCTGTTCACCACCGTCACCGAGACCTGAGCGTCCGCGCGCATGCGCGGGGCGCCCTCCCGGCCCGGCCGCGAGGGCGCCCCGCGCCCGCGGAGGAGGCGCAGGCTCCCGGCCTATGACGGAGAACGTCTGCCGGCGGTTGTGCGCCAGATCTGGACCAGGCAGTACTGGTCCTTGCCGTTCAGTTCCTCTTCGTGGCCCGGCGGCATGGGCAAGGGCTCGCGGTGTCCGGCCAGCGGAGAGGTGAAAGGCCCGCCCTCGCGATTGAATATCCAGTGCCACCGCATCCTGTACAGGCCGGGGGAGGGCAGGACCAAGGGGATTGCCTCCTGCCCGCAGTCCACGGTCTCGAGGGCAAGGTCGCACCCGGGGAGCTCCAGCTCCACATCCTCCCTGCCGGACCACTGCGCGGTGCTCTCCGGAGGGACGGTGGACCAGCTTTCCAGCCGCACGGACGCCCGGATCACCTGGGGCGGTACCTGCAGGTACACCATGCCGGGGGCGGAGAGCAGCCAATTCGCGTGATCCGAATTCGGGTGATATGTGTCGACAGTGGTGTCAACAAGCCCGAAAAGTCGATAACTCGGACTGACCGCGGTTTCGAAGACGTCCAGCAACCTGCTCAAGAGACACCTCACACTCCGTCAGGAGAATCCTGAGCGACATCATGTCCTCGAAGCGGTCGGTCGGCCTGTGCTTGCCGAGGGCCGCCCGGCAGGGGAGGCCGGGCAGGCCGGTTCGCCCGAGCGGTTCCCTTCGGTATCTGCCGGAGGCAGCCGAAAGCCGGCCGGTCCCGGTGGCCCTGGCCCCCACTCAGGTCTTCTCGGCAACGTGACGGTTGCGGCGTGCGGCGTGCGGCGTGCGGCGTGCGGCGGGTTGCGAGCCGCGGGGAGCGTCAGCGGTGACTCAGGACGTTGACCACGCGGCCGTTGGGGTCGCGGACGAAGAACCGCCGCACCCCCCACTCCTCGTCCTGCAGGGGGTGGACGATCTCCGCGCCGCTGTCCCGCACGATCGCGTAAACCGCGTCCACGTCGTCGACCTCGACGCTCATGTCGGGGGTGACCGGGCCGGTTTTGTCGCTGGTCATGACGCTGACCTGCGCGGCCGGACTGGACTGCGAGGCAAGCGTCACGATCCAGCCGAGATTCATGACTTCCTCGAAGCCCAGCAGGCCGTAGAACTCCCGGCTCTCCTGCGCAGCCTCCGACTGGATGACGGGCATGACACGGCGAACGGCCATCGACGACTCCGGACGAGAGAGGACACGGATCCGGGACCGTCCGAGCGGACACGGATCCAGGACAGTCCAGTGGTACTACGGCCCGCCCGTCGTTTCACGCATTCTCACGACACCGACCGGTCCTGCGGAGCCAGGGTGCGCAGGACGCAGAACTCGTTGCCCTCGGGGTCTGCCATGACCACCCAGCTCCGGCCCGCCCCTTGGCCCACGTCGGTCCTGGTGGCGCCGAGGCCGAGCAGTCTGGCCACCTCGTCCTCGGTGCTGCCGTCGATGGGGCTGACGTCGAGGTGGAGCCGGTTCTTCGCCGTCCTGCCCTCGGGCACCCGGACGAACAGCAGGGTGGGCGGCATCTGGCGGGCCCGGACGTCCTCGACGGTCGGCACCCAGGAGCCGATCTCGACCTTGCCCTCGCTCCGGTCGATCACCTCGAAGCCCAGGACCTCGCACCAGAAGACCGCGAGCCCCTCCGGGTCGTGGCAGTCGACGGTCAACTCGGTGAACCTGCTTGTCATGACTCTCCCGGTCGGTGCGGACGGGACTCACGGTACGGTCCCGGGCCGCCGACCGGACGGGTTCGGGGTCTCCCGGACCGGACGGCGGCACCGGGCTCCTGCGCGGCATCGGTTTTCACGCGGTCGTCCGCCCGCGGGCCGGTTTCCGGGCTTCCTCCGGCAGCGCGTCGGCGGCCGACAGCAGCGGTCGGAGTTCCGGTTCGAGGGTCAGCGCGCGGAAGGCGAGCGCGACGGTCACGTCGTGGCCGGGCCGGTGCACGATCTCGACCGGGTCGCCGGCGCGCACGTTCCCGGGCGTGACGACGCGCAGGTACGCGCCCGGTAGCGCGGCCTGCGTGAAGCGCTTGATCCAGCCCTCGCGCCCCAGCCATCCCTGGAAGGTCGCGCACGGGATCCGCGGGCACGACACCTCCAGGACCACGTCGGACCCGACGCGCCAGCGCTCGCCGATCAGCGCGCCGTTGACGTTCAGGCCCACGGTGGTGAGGTTCTCGCCGAACACGCCGTTCCCCAGCGGTCCGCCCAGCTCGGCCTGCCACCGGTCGAGGTCCTCGCGGGCATAGGCGTAGACGGCCTGGTCGGGCCCGCCGTGGTGCTTCACGTCGTGGACGCGGTCGCCCGCGAGACCGACCGCGCCGGTCCCCTTGGGACCGGGAACGGTGACGGTGACCGGGCCGTCGACGGGCCGTTTGTCGATACCGGTCGCGCTGAGCCCCTTCCACGGGTTGGGCCGGGGCCTGCCGACGTTCACGGAGAGCAGGTGCATGCCGCGACGGTACGGTCCGCCGCACACCGGAGCGACCCAATTTCCCACCCTTGCTGCGTTGCTGACGCGGAGCCGGTGCGTCTTCAAGAGGCCGGGCCCTGCGCGGTGCCTCCCGGAGCCACCGCTGTCGTGTCGTCCTCCGTGTCCGGACCGGGCGGCGCTCCTGTCGTGTACGCCCGGTCCTCGCCCGGAGTTCACTCCTCCTTCCCCGCCGTCCGCGCCTCCTGGGACGGGCGGTTCCGCGCCTGCGCGGCGGGCGGGTCAGAGCCCGCGCCGGAGGCGGTGCGCCTCCAGGGCGAGGACGAGTTCGACGAGGTCCTGGGGGCGGCCGAGCGAGCGGCCGGTCAACTGCTCGTACCGGCGCAGCCGGTTGAGCACGGTGTTGCGGTGGCAGAACAGCCGGGACCCGGCCCTGAGGGCGGAGCCGTCCGCGGCCAGCCACGCCTCCAGGGTGGACAGGATCACCTCGCGGTCGCCCGGCTCGAGGTCCAGGACGGGGCGCAGCGCCCGCTCGACGAGGGCGTCGGCGAGTTCGGGGGCCGAGGTGACGAGGGCCTGCGGCAGGTGCTCCTCGAGCAGCGCCACCCCGCCGGAGGCGGGGCACGTGAGCAGGGCGGTCTCCGCGTGCTCGCGGGCCGTGCCCAGCGAGGCGAGGCCGGGCACGGCGGGCCCGACGCCGACCCTGACCCCCTCCGGCGCGGTGATCGCCGGCGCCAGGTCGCGCGGTTCGCGGCCGCCCAGCACGACGACGGCCCGGTCCGCGTCCTCCCCGGTGCACCAGGCCACCCGCACGCCCTCCGGGAGCGGCCGGGGGAACACTTCCCGCCGGTCGGAGGGGCGCCCGCCGGAGACCAGGACGACGGTGCAGCGGGCCTGCTCCGGCAGCCCCAGGGCCGCGGCGGCCGTGGTGACGTCGGCGAACCGCGCGGTGCCGTCGAGCAGGGCCTCCAGCAGGGCGCGCGCCTGCTCCTCGTGGCGGCGCACCAGCCGCCGTTCGGCCCGGCGGTAGGCGTCGGCGACGAGGGTGCAGTGCTCGTCGACGAAGTTCCACACGTCGGCCGCCACGTGCAGCAGCAGGTGGGCGTCCTGCGGGCTCTGCCGGGTGGTGGTCTCGACGAGGCCCTGCCACACCACGCTGCCGCCCAGGCGGAATGCGTGCAGCACCGCGTCCAGGGGAGTGCCGTGCTCGGCGCGCAGCCCGCCGATCCGCCAGGAGCACCGGCGCGCCCGGTCGCGGCACGCCTTGGGGTCCAGCAGTGAGCGGATGTTGTTGTCCAGGGACTCGGCGACCTCCTTCCGGAGGTCCCCGGGGCCGAACGCCTCCGGGCGGTAGGCGGGTTCGAGTTCCTGCAGCATGGCCACCAGCCGGTCGGTCAGCTGCGGCAGCCGGTCCACGAGGATCCGCGCGGACCGGTGCAGGACGGCGACGGCTTCGGAGTCCGCCCGGGAGCGGGGCAGCGGCGGGGCCTCGGGGAGACCGGAGAGCAGGTGCGTGTGGTCCGCGGGCGGCAGCAGTGCGGCCGCGGCGCGCGCCGGCGCCTGCCGCGGCCGTCCGGACGGGCGGTCCCGCCCGGTCTGGGGGGCCGGTCGGCGGGCCGGCGCCGAAGGGCTTGCAGCAGCGCTCCGGAAGGGTGCGTCCGGGTGGTGCATGGCGGTCCTCCAGTTGTGGCGGCTGACATGCCCGTGGGCATGCCCGTCGGGGCCTGGCTGAGTCGGCATTGTCGGCCGACCCGTGCCGGTCCACCAGGGGTGCGGCGCAGGAAAACCGTGTACCGACCACCCGGTCGGTACGCATGCTGCGGGTGGTCAGAGGTGCTTTCCGTGCGCCTGCCCGCGTATCCGCACCGGTGCCTGCGCGCGGCCGGAGGTCCCTTCGGCCGGTCCGTCGCCGGCCCTGTCGGTCACGGCCCGGGCCAGGGCCGTCCGGGAGCGGACGCCCAGTGCGGAGAAGATGTTGCGCAGGTGGTGGTCGACGGTGCGGGGGCTGAGGAACAGCCGGGCGGCCACCTCCCGGTTGGTGCACCCCTCGGCGACGCAGAGGGCTATCCGCAGCTGCTGGGGGGTGAGGCGCTCGGTCAGGAGGGCGTGTCCGGCCGGTTCCGCGGCGTCCGGTGCGCCGGTGGCGCGCAGCTCCTCGCGGGCCTGGTCCGCCCAGGCCGCGGCGCCGCACCCCTCGAAGGCGGCGAGGGCGGCGCGCAGGTGCCCGCGTGCCGCTCCGGGGCGCCGCTGCCTGCGCAGGGTCCGGCCGTGCAGCAGTTCGGTGCGGGCCCGCTCGAAGTCCGAGAGGGCCGTGCCGTGCACGGCCAGCGCGCGGGAGAAGAGCCCGTCCGCCTCCTCCGGCGGTGCCAGGAGCGCGCGGCAGCGGGCCAGCCCGGCCAGGGCGTGGGGGTCCCGGGTGGCCCGCGTCCAGCGGGCGAAGCCGGCGAGCGCCGGATCGTCCGGGCCGGTGGCGACGCCGGCCAGTGCCCGCGCCTCGACCAGGAGCGGCGCGGACAGCATGCGCACTACCGGGTGGCCGGCCCCCGGGCGGGCCCGGGCCACGGCCTCCAGCCGGGCGAGGGCGGCGTCGGGGTGGTTGCGGGAAAGGTCGGCCAGGGCCAGTCCCCAGTCGGCCAGGGCGCACACCATCCCCAGTCCGCGGTCGCGGGCGACGCCGAACGCGGCCTCGGCGTGGGCCGCGCAGGCGCCGTCGTCCCCCTCCATTGCAGCGGCCATGACAAGCAAAGCGTGGTGGTGGGCCGCGCAGTTCTCCTGCCCGCCCCGCTCGGCCTCGCGCAGGCCCTCCCGAGCGAAGGAACGCGCACGGGCGGGCCGGCCGAGCCGGAGCTCGGCCTCGGCGAGGCGGGCCAGCACGGACGGCAGGAGCGCGGCGGACGCCGACGCGCGGGCCGGCTCCAGGGCCCGCCGGTACAGGGCGTGGGCGGCCCGGGTCTCCCCCAGTGCCCAGGCGGCGACCCCCGCGCACAGCAGCTCCCGGGGGTCGTGCGAGGCCTTTGTCCCGGCCGCGGAGAGGCGCATCAGCCGGGCCGCGGAGCCGAAGTCCCCGGACAGGGCCGCGGCCGCGCCCGCGGCCAACCCGGTCGCGGCCAACCCGGCCGCGGCGGACCCCGGGAGACCGGCCGACGCCCCGATGCGGCGCACCGTCCGGAGGAGGCCGTCCAGGTCGCCGCGGACCCAGTCGGCCTGCGCGGCCAGTGCGTACGCCTCCAGCGCGTACGCCTCCGGGGCGGTCACGCCGCCGCCCCGCCCTCCCTGCTCGGCCCGTCCGTCCTGTCCGTTCCGTGCGGTGCGTGCGGCGCGTGCGGCGGCGGACAGCAGGTCCGCCCGGGCGTCCTCGGGCGATCCCGCCTGGAGCCCGACCATGCCGCGCACGAGCTCCACCCCGGCGCGGGCGGTGTCCGTCGCGGCGCAGGCCGCGGCCCGTGCCAGCAGGCCGCCCGCCACCGCGGGGGAGCCGCCGAGGAAGGCGTGCCGGGCGGCGGCGGCCCAGCGCAGGGCCCGCCGCTCCTGCGCGGCGGCCTCGGCCTCCTCGGCGCCCTTGCCCTCGCCCTCGGCGCCGTCAATGGGCGCTGCGGGCCCGGTCAGTTCGGCGGCGCGGGACAGGGCGCGGGCGCGGTCGGAGCGGGAGGGGCCGCCGGGGGCCACGGGGCATGCGGCCGCCCGCTCCAGCGCGTCGGCCAGTGCGTCGTCCGGGGCGGTCGCGCAGGCGGCCAGGTGGCCCAGTCGCCGCAGGGCGCGTCCGTCGCGCCCGCCCGCCGCTGTCCCGGTGCCGGTCCGGGCGAGCAGTTCGTGCGCGGCCCGCCGCCGGGACAGCGGCTCCGCCAGGTAGACGGCGGCCCCCAGCAGCGGGTGGCCGAAGCGGATCCGCCCCCCGGCCGGGCGGACCACCCCGGCCGCCTCCGCGGGCTCCAGGCAGACCGGGTCCAGCCCGGCCGCCTTCGCCGCCTCCAGGAGTCCGCCGGTCTCCGTGGCCCCGCCCTCCTCGCCCGCCACCTCCTCCTCCGCGGCCAGGAGCAGCAGGAGCAGCCGGGTGTCGGCGGGGAGGCGCCGCACCCTTTGCGCGTCGGCCCGCAGCACGGTCCCCTCCAGGGGCAGGGGGCGGGGCAGCGGCACGCGCCCCGACAACTCGTCGGGCGAGAGGGCGGCGACCAGCTCGGTGAGCAGCCCGGGGTTGCCGTGGACGGCCCCGAGCAGCACGTCGCGCACGCCCGGGCAGGTCTCCCCGCCGGCCAGTTCGCGCAGCAGGACGCCCGCGTCCGCGTCCTCGAGGCCGCCGAGGCGCATGACGGGAATGCCGGGCAGGCCGAGCCGCTCGGCCCGGTCCTCGTCGGCCGCCATCAGCACCGTCAGCGGCCCCCGCACCCGCCGCGCCGCGAACTCCAGGGCCGCGCGGGACTCCCGGTCCACCAGGTGGAGGTCGTCGACGCACACCAGCAGGGGGCCCTCGCGGGCGACGGAGACCAGCAGCTCCGAGAGGGCGGGCAGGACGGCCGTCCCCACCGGCTCCCCGGCCCCGTCCAGCCGCAGCGCGCGCTCCAGCGCGGCGGAGTGCGCACGGGCCCGCCGCAGCAGCGGCTGCAGGAGGCCGTGCAGGCCGCTGAAGGGCACCTGCGCCTCCGCGGCGGTGCCGCGCAGACGCAGCACCCGGTGCCGCGTCCCGCTTTCCCGTCCGCCGCCCGCTTTTCCCGCGGAATCGCCCGGGGCGCAATTCCCGGCGCATTCCACGGCGTACTGCAGAAGGGCCGATTTTCCGGTTCCGGGGTGCGCCAGCACAAGGAGCGCACCGCTTCCGTGGGCGCCGCCACATCCCAGGAGGCCCACGACGGTCCGCTGTTCGAAATCGCGCCCGATCAAACGCACGGAGGTCGCCCTTGAACGCACGGAGGTCGCCCTGCGGGTGAATTCACTGGCCATGTCGTCACGTTACGCACGTGCCAATGCGGTGCGGAAGAGGAGAAGCGGGTCCGCCCACTCCGCGGTGTCCGTCGTCCGCGAAGAACGCGCGGATTTCTCCCGGGCCCCTGTGAATCCGCACAGGGAACGGCCCCGATTACTGGGAGGCGTCCCGGCGCGGCGCCGCGCGCCCGTGCCGCGCGCATCCGTGCCCGACGGGCCCGCGGCGCCGACGCTCGTGGTACGCAGGTGCCCATGACCATCATCGACCTGCGCAGCGACACCGTCACCCGGCCCACCGAGGCGATGCGCCTGGCCATGGCCCGGGCCGAGGTCGGCGACGACGTCCTCGGCGACGACCCGACCGTCACCGCCCTGCAGGAGCGCACCGCGGAACTGCTGGGCTTCGAGGCCGCCCTGTTCATGCCCTCGGGCACCCAGAGCAACCTGTGCGCGCTGCTGAGCCACTGCGGACGCGGGGACGAGTACCTGGCCGGCCAGGACGCGCACCTGTACCGCTGGGAGGGCGGCGGCGCGGCGGTCCTCGGCGGCATCCAGCCGCAGCCGCTGGCCCACCGCCCCGACGGCACCCTGGACCCGGCCGACATCGAGGCCAACATCAAGCCCGACGACCCGCACTTCCCCCGCACCCGGCTGCTGTGCCTGGAGAACACCCTGGGCGGCCGGGTGGTACCGGCCGCCTACCTCGACTCGGCCACCGCGCTCGCCCGCTCCCACGGACTGGCCGCCCACCTGGACGGCGCCCGCCTGTTCAACGCCGCGGTCGCCTCCGGCCGCGAGCCGTTCGACGAGGCCCGGCGCATCGCCTCGGGCTTCGACAGCCTGTCGGTCTGCTTCAGCAAGGGCCTCGGCGCGCCCGTGGGCTCGGTGCTGCTGGGCGGCCGGGAGTTCGTCTCCCGCGCCCTGCGCTGGCGCAAGGCCGCCGGCGGCGGCATGCGGCAGGCCGGGGTGCTGGCCGCCGCGGCGCTGCACGCCCTCGACCACCACGTGGAGCGGCTGGCCGAGGACCACGCCAACGCCGCCCGGTTCGCCGACGCCCTCGCCGGCCTGCCCGGCCTGGCCGTGGAGCCCGCGCGGACCAACATGGTCTTCGCCGTCCCCGCCGCCGGCCTCGGGGCGCGGATCGTCGAGCGGCTGCGCGACCGCGGGGTGCTGTGCACCGGCGACGCGCGCCTGCGGTTCGTCCTCCACCTCGACGTCTCCCGCGAGGACGCCGAGGAGGCCGCCCGGCTGGTGCGCGAGACGGTGAAGGAGGCCACCGGCTGACCCTCCCGGCCCGTACCGGGAGGGGCCGTCGCGGACGGCCCCGCGCTGCTGGCAGGATGCGAACTTCCGTTCCCGTTCTGCCACCAGTGAAGGGGCATTCCTTGAGAACCAGACCCACCGGGGCGATAGGCCGCCGCAGAGCGTGCGCGCTCGCCCTCGCCGGAGCCGTGCTGGCGGTCGCGGTCCCCGCGTCCGCCACGCCGGCCCAGGCCGCCACCGGCCCTTCGGGCATCACCGCCAAGGGCGCGTTCCTGCTCGACAACACGGCCAACAAGACGCTGTGGAGCAAGAGCGCCGACACCAAGCGGCAGATGGCCAGCACCACCAAGGTGATGACCGCCGCCGTCGTGGTCAGCAGCGGCATCGACCTCGACCGCCTGGTCACCGTCAAGTCGACGTACCGCACGTACGTCGCCGAGAAGGGCGCCTCCACCGCGGACCTGAAGACCGGCGACAAGCTGACGGTCCGCCAGCTGCTCTACGCCATGATGCTGCCCTCGGGCTGCGACGCGGCCTACGCCCTCGCCGACACCGTCGGCACCGGCAGCACCGTCAAGGCGCGCACCGCCTCGTTCATCAAGAAGATGAACGCCAAGGCCGCGGCGCTGGGCATGACCAACACCAAGTACGACTCCTTCGACGGCATCTCGCAGACCGGGTACAACTACACGACCCCCCGCGACGCCGCCAAGCTCACCCGGTACGCGCTCAAGTCGACGAACATCCGCACCGTCGTCAAGTCCGCCAAGACGGTGCAGAAGGCGACCAACGGCCGCACGTACACCTGGTACAACACCAACAAGCTCCTGGGGTCGTACAGCGGCGCCAACGGCGTCAAGACCGGCACGGGGAGCGTCGCGGGCCCCTGCCTGATCTTCTCCGCCACCCGCAACGGCCGCACCGTCGTCGGCGTCATCCTCAACGACGCCAACCGCTACACCAGTGCGGCGAGGATGCTGGACTACGCCTACGGCACCAACACCGCGAGCACCATGCAGCTGCGCAAGCTCCCCGCGGGCGCCCAGCGCGACTGACGGACGCAGCCCGGAGAACCGCCGGCCCCGCCCCGCCGCACCGCCCGCACGCTTCCGCGGGCGCCGGCGGCGCGGGGCCGGCGCGGTCCCGGGATCACCCCGTGCCGGACGGCAGCGAGGTGTCGACGGCCAGCGAGACGGCCAGCGCGCCGAGCGCCGTTCCCATCAGGAAACGCTGGACCCTCAGCCAGGAGGGGCGGCGGGCGAGGAAGACGGAGACGGTTCCGGCCGCCAGCACGAGGGCCAGGTTGACGGTGAGGGCCACCGCGATCTGGACGGAGCCCAGCACGAGGCCCTGGAGCAGTACGTGCCCCGCCCCCGGGTCGACGAACTGCGGGATCAGGGAGAGGTACATGACGGCGATCTTCGGGTTCAGCAGATTCGTCGTCAGGCCCGTCGTGAACAGTCGGCGCGGGGTGTCGTGCGGGACGTCCCGGGGCGCGAAGACGGAGGGGCCCCCGGGCCTCAGGGCGTTCCAGGCCAGGTACCCGAGGTAGGCCGCGCCGGCCAGTTTCACGGCGGTGTACAGCTCGGGCACCGCGACGAACACGACCGACAGGCCGAGGTTCGTGGCCAGCAGGTAGACCGCGAACCCCAGGGCGACACCGGCGAGGGACACCACCCCGGCGCGCCGCCCCTGGGTGATGCTCCGGGACACGAGGTAGACCATGTTCGGTCCGGGGGTGAGCACCATCCCCAGGGCGACCGCAGCCACCCCCAGCACCCCGCTCGCCTCAACCACGGCCGCCCGCCGCCCTCCGGCCGGGCCGGTGCGGTGGCGGGGGAGCGGTGGTGCGGACCGGTGACGGGTGCGGTGCGGCCTTCATCCGACTGAGGTTTCCTTCCTGGCGGATTGTTCCTCCGGCCGTGCGGGTCGGCGCGGGCCGGTGCGGGTCGGCGCGGTCCGGCGCAGGCCGGACGGGCCGGCCAGCGGCCTTCGGGGCAATCGCGAGTCTAGGTCGGTCATTTGCTCGGTTCAATGAGGAACATTGAACTCGGTGCAATTCTGTGCTTCGATACCGGCACACGAGGCACACAGGGCATGCGGGGCATGCGGGGCACGCAGGGGGTGCCGGTGCGCAGGGGGCACCGGGCGCCTCGGAAGGAGAGGGCCGTGAAGGACTACCGCAGCGTCGCCGACGCGGTGGCCGAGGACATCAGGGCGGGCCGGCTCAGGGCGGGCGACCGGCTGCCCCCGCAGCGGGACTTCGCCCGGCAGCACGGCATCGCCAACTCCACGGCCATTCGCGTCTACCGGGAGCTCGCCCGACGGGGCCTCACCGTCGGGGAGGTGGGCCGCGGCACCTTCGTGCGCGCCGCCTCCGGCGCGACCGCCCCCGTCCCCGCCCTGTCCGAGCCGGCGGACGGCCGGGTCGACCTGGAGCTCAACCACCCGGTGGCGCCCGGCCAGGCCGGGCTGCTCGCGGCCGGACTCGGCGGGCTGCTGCGCCCGGACGCCCTGGAGTCCGCGCTGCGGCCGGTCGGCCCGGCCGGCACCCCCGCCGCGCGCGACGCGGCGGCCGGCCTGCTGGCCCGCGGCGGCTGGCGTCCCGACCCGGCGCGGGTGCTGTTCGCCGGGAGCGGCCGGCAGGCGATCGCGGCCGTGGTCGCCGCCCTGGCGAGGCCGGGTGCGCGGCTGGGCGTCGAGGAACTGACCTACCCGGTGCTCAAGGCGATCGCCGCCCGGATCGGCGTCACCCTCGTGCCGCTGGCCGTGGACGAGGCCGGGCTGGTCCCCGAGGCCGTCGAGGAGGCCCACCGGGCCGACCCGCTGCATGCCGTCTACGTCCAGCCGGTGCTGCACAACCCGCTGTCGCTCACCATGCCCGGGGAGCGGCTGGACCGGCTGGCCGACGTGCTGCTGAGGACGGGGATCCACGCGGTCGAGGACGCCGTCTGGAGCTTCCTCCGGGACGACCTGCCGCCCCTCGCGGAGCGCGCGCCCGAGCGGACGGTCCTCGTGGACAGCCTGTCCAAGAGGCTGGCCCCGGGACTGTCCGCCGGGCTCGTGGTGGCTCCCGAGTCCCTCGCGGGCGGCGTCGCCGCGTCGCTGCGCTCGGGGGGCTGGGCCTCCGCGCGGTTCCCGCTGGAGGCGATGTGCCGGTGGCAGGCGGACGGCACCGTGCAGGCGCTCGTGGAGGCCAAGCGGCGGGAGGCCGGGGTGCGGCAGGAGATCGCCCGCCGCCACCTCGGAGACTTCGCGACGCGGAGCGCTCCCTGCTCGTACCACCTGTGGTGGGAGCTGCCCCGCCCCTGGCGCGCCGACACCTTCGTCGCCGCGGCCGCGCGGCACGGCATCGCGGTGACACCGGCGGCGGCGTTCTCCGTCGGCCGCCGGCGCGTCCCGGAGGCCGTCCGCCTGGGCCTGGCCTCGCCTCCCGCCGACGTCCTCTCCCGGGCGCTGGCCACCCTCGCCGACCTCGCCCGGTCGTCCCCGGAGGACCTCGCGGCCGACTGAGGGCGGCGCCCCGCGCGGCGGTGCGGGGGCCGTCCGGACGGCCGTGCGGGGTGCCGCCGCGGGGTGACGGCCGACGCCCGGACGCCCGCACCTCTTGAGCCCCGACCGAATGGTCGGTTACCTTGGTGGCGGGTCGGTCGGGCCGGCCCCGGTACGGCCTGCCGCCGCACCGGTATCCCTGGGAGTGATCTGCATGCCGGAACACGTGTCCACCCGCACCGACCTCTTCGAGCGGCACCGCGAGGTCCTCGACCGGGCCGCCCGGGCGGCCGTGGAACGCGACTACTGGAGCCCCTTCCCGGAGAGCCCGAGCACCTCGGTCTACGGCGAGGAGGCGCCCAAGCGCGGCGAGGAGGCGTTCCGCGCGCAGCTGGACCGCCCGTTCGTCCTGGACGGCCACCCCGGCAGCGGGACGGTCGACCCGGGGGAGAAGTCCCCCTACGGCTTCCCGCTGGGCGTGACCTACCCGCGCGTCGGCGTCGACGAGGCGCTCGCCGCGGCGAAGGCCGCCACCCGCGCCTGGCGCGACGCCGGCCCCGACACCCGCGCCGGCGTAGCCGCCGAGATCCTGCACCGGATCAACGCCGCCTCCTTCGAGATCGCCCACGCCGTGCACCACACCACCGGGCAGCCCTTCGTCATGGCCTTCCAGGCCGGCGGCCCGCACGCCCAGGACCGCGGCATGGAGGCCGTGGCCTACGCCTGGCAGGAGCAGCTGCGCCACCCGGCCACCGCCCGCTGGACCAAGCCGCAGCGCAAGGGCGACCCGCTGGTCATGGACAAGAAGTTCACCCCGGTCGGACGCGGAACGGCCCTCACCGTCGCCTGCAACACCTTCCCCACCTGGAACGGCTACCCGGGGATCTTCGCCTCCCTGGTCACCGGCAACCCGGTGGTCGTCAAGCCGCACGCCGGCGCCGTGCTGCCGCTGGCGATCAGCGTGCGCATCGCCCGCGAGGTGCTGGCCGAGGCCGGGTTCGACCCGAACCTGGTGATCCTGGCCACCGAGGCGCCCGAGGAGCGCACCGCGGCCGAGTACGCCGTCCACCCGGACGTGCGCATCGTGGACTTCACCGGCTCCACCGCCTTCGGCGAGTGGCTGGAGGCCAACGCCCGCCAGGCCGCGGTGTACACCGAGAAGGCCGGACTGAACACGGTCGTGGTGGACTCCACCGACGACTACGCCGGGATGCTGCGCAACCTCGCCTTCTCGCTGTCCCTGTACAGCGGCCAGATGTGCACCACCCCGCAGAACATCCTCGTCCCGCGCGACGGCTTCCCCACCGACCGGGGCACGAAGACCGCCGACGAGTTCGCCGCCGACCTCGGGCAGGCCCTGGACAAACTCCTCGGCGACCCGGCGCGCGCCGCCGGCACCCTGGGCGCCATCGTCAACGACGGCGTGCGCGACCGCCTCGACAAGGCCGCCTCGCTGGGCCGCACGGTCCGCCCCTCCGCGCCCGTCGAGCACCCCGAGTACCCCGACGCCGTGCTGCGCACCCCGCTGGTGGCCCGGCTCGACCCGGACGCCGACCGCGACACCTACACCCGCGAGTGGTTCGGCCCGGTCTCCTTCGTCATCGGCACCGACTCCACCGGCCGCAGCCTGGAGATCTTCCGCGAGACGGTGCGCGAGCACGGGGCGATGACCGCCTCGGTCTACTCCACCTCCGAGGAGGTGCTGGCCGCCGCCGAGGAGGCCGCGCTGGACGCCGGCGTGCACCTGTCGGAGAACCTGCACGGCGCGGTCTTCGTCAACCAGACCGCGGCCTTCAGCGACTTCCACGGCACCCCCGCCAACCCGGCGGCCGGCGCCGCGCTGACCGACCCGGCGTTCGTGGCGGGCCGCTTCTTCACCCTCCAGTCCCGCCGCCACGCCGACCCGGCCGGCCGGCAGTGACGGGAACGGGGAACCGACGGTGAGCACACAGGAGGCAGCGATGCCCGCACGGACACCGGGCCGGACGGACGGCCGGACCCCGGCCCCCGGGGCGGCCAACGCCCCGGACCCCGCGCCCGCGCAGGACCCGGCGCGGGCCGCGGCCGAGGAGCACTTCGAGGCGACCCTCGCCCGGGAGCAGCGGATCGAGCCCCGGGACTGGATGCCCGACGGCTACCGCAGGACCCTGGTCCGGCAGATCGCCCAGCACGCCCACTCGGAGATCATCGGCATGCAGCCCGAGGGCGCCTGGATCACCCGGGCCCCCTCCCTGCGCCGCAAGGCGGTCCTGCTGGCCAAGGTGCAGGACGAGGCCGGCCACGGCCTGTACCTGTACTCGGCCGCCGAGACCCTCGGCGCCGACCGGCAGGACCTGACCGAGCGCCTGGTCGACGGCCGCCAGAAGTACTCGTCGATCTTCAACTACCCCACCCTGAGCTTCGCCGACGTCGGCGTGATCGGCTGGCTGGTGGACGGCGCGGCCATCTGCAACCAGGTGCCGTTGTGCCGCAGCTCCTACGGGCCCTACGCCCGAGCCATGGTGCGCGTGTGCAAGGAGGAGTCCTTCCACCAGCGCCAGGGCTACGAGCTGCTGATGACGATGATGCGCGGCACGCAGGCCCAGCGGGAGATGGTGCAGGACGCGGTGGACCGCTGGTGGTGGCCCTCGCTGATGATGTTCGGCCCGCCCGACGCGGACTCGCCCAACACCGCGCAGTCCATGGCCTGGCGGATCAAGCGCCACACCAACGACGAACTGCGGCAGCGCTTCGTCGACATGACGGTGCCCCAGGCGGAGAAGCTCGGCGTCACCCTCCCCGACCCCGAGCTGCGCTGGAACGAGGAGCGCGGCCACCACGACTTCGGCACCCCCGACTGGGACGAGCTCAAGAGGGTCATCTCCGGCGGCGGCCCCTGCAACGCGGAGCGGGTCGAGAGGCGCCGCGCCGCCCACGAGGACGGGGCCTGGGTGCGCGAGGCGGCCGCCGCCCACGCCGCCAAGCAGGCCGAACGCAGCCGACGCGCAGGCAAGGAGCAGGCAGCATGAGGAACGAGTGGCCGCTGTACGAGGTGTTCGTGCGCGGCAAGAGGGGCCTGAACCACGTGCACGTCGGTTCGCTGCACGCGGCCGACGACCGGATGGCCCTCACCCACGCCCGCGACGTCTACACCCGTCGCAACGAGGGCGTGAGCATATGGGTGGTGCGCTCGGACGCGATCGCCGCGTCCGCCCCCGACGAGAAGGACCCGTTCTTCGAGCCCAGCGGTGACAAGGTCTACCGGCACCCCACCTTCTACGACATCCCCGACGACGTCCCCCACATCTGAGCGGGAGCCGAGATGACCACCGAGGACCACCTCCACCTCCCCCCGGCCGACACCGCGCCCGAGGGGGACGACCGCTGGGCGTTCGGCACCGGGTTCACCGACCCGCTGCACGGCGTCGACACCGCGCTCCCCCCGGGGGCGGACGGCGCGGCCCTGGCCGCCTACTGCCTGGCCCTGGGCGACGACGCCCTGGTGCTGGCGCAGCGACTGGCCCAGTGGTGCACCCACGCCCCCGAACTGGAGGAGGAGGTGGCCCTGGCCAACATCGGCCTGGACCTCCTCGGCCAGGCGCGCCTGCTGCTGACCAGGGCCGGCCAGGCCGACGGATCGGGCCGCGACGAGGACCGGCTCGCCTACTTCCGGGACGCGCCCGAATTCCGCAACGTGCTGCTCGCCGAGCTCCCCAACGGGGACTTCGCCCACTCCACCGCGCGCCTGCTGGCCCTGTCCGCCTGGCGCCTGGCCCTGTTCGGCCGGCTCACCGGCTCCGCCGACCCGGTGCTGGCCGCCGTCGCGGCCAAGGGCGTCAGCGAACTCGCCTACCACCGCGAGTACGCGGCGCAGTGGGTGGTGCGGCTGGGCGACGGCACGGACGAGTCCCACCGCCGCATGCAGGAGGCGGTCGACGCCCTCTGGCCCCGCCTGGGCGAACTGCTCGCCGTCTCCGCTACCGAACGGCGGGCCGTCGACGAGGGCTTCGGCGCCGACCCGGCCGCGGTGAACGAGGAGTTCGAGGCCGTCATGCGGCAGGTGCTGGACGCGGCCGGCCTGCGCGACCCCGGGCCGCTGCTGCCCGGTGAGCCCGCCGGACGCCTGGGGGCGCACTCCGAGTACCTGGCCCCGCTGCTGGACGAGATGCAGAGCGTGGCCCGCGCCCACCCGGAGGCGACGTGGTGACCCGCCTGCGGCCCGTCCCCCCGCCCCCCGCCGGGGCGGCGCCCGGCGGGGCGGCGCCCGACGAGGCGGCCGTGCGCGCGCGGCGGGCGGCGGAGTCCGTCCCCGACCCCGAACTGCCCCAGCTCACCCTCGCCGACCTCGGCGTGCTGCGCGGGGTGGAGGTCGCACCCGACGGCACGGTCACCGCGAGCCTGACCCCCACCTACTCCGGCTGCCCCGCCATGGCCGAGATGCGCGCCGACCTGGCCGCCCGCCTGCACGCCGCCGGGTTCGCCGAGGTCCGCATCCGCACCGTCCTCGACCCGCCCTGGTCCACCGACCTGATCACCCCGGACGGCCGCCGCAAGCTCGCCGAGGCCGGCATCGCGCCCCCCGGCCCCGCCCCGCGCCGGACGTCCGGGCCCGTCCCCCTGGAACTGTCGCCCGTCCGCCGGGCCGTCCCCTGCCCGCGCTGCGGCTCCGCGGACACCGAGGAGACCTCGCGGTTCTCCGCCACCGCGTGCAAGGCGCTGCGCCGCTGCCGCGCCTGCCGCGAGCCGTTCGAGCACGTCAAGGAGATCTGATGGTCACCGCCCCCGTCCCGGCGAGCAGCCCCGCCCCGGTGAGCGGCCCCGCCCCGGCGCGCGGTTCCGTGCCGGCGCGCCGCCGCGCCGCCGCGGTCTTCCACCCCCTGCGGGTCGCCTCGGTGACCAGGCTGTGCGACGACGCGGCGGCCGTGGAGTTCGAGGTCCCGGAGGAGCTGGCCGAGGCGTACGCCTTCGCCCCCGGGCAGTCGCTGACCCTGCGCCGGACCGTCGACGGCCGCGACGAGCGCCGCTCGTACTCCATCTGCTCCCCGGCCGGCGGCGCGCCGCGCATCGGGGTGCGGGTGGTCCCCGGCGGCCTGTTCTCCTCCTGGCTGGTCGAGCAGGTGCGGCCCGGCGACGTGCTGGAGGTGCTGCCGCCGGCCGGGGTCTTCACCCCCGACCTGCACGAGCCCGCCCACCACGTGCTGGTCGCCGCGGGCTCGGGCATCACCCCGATGCTCTCCATCGCCGCCTCGGTGCTGCGGGCCCACCCGGACTCGCGCGTCACCCTCTTCTACGGCAACCGCCGCACCTCCACGGTGATGTTCGCCGATGAACTGGCCGACCTCAAGGACAGCTTCCCCGGGCGGTTCCAGCTCGCCCACGTCCTCTCCCGCGAGCCGCGCGAGGCCGAACTGCTCTCCGGCCGCCTGGACGCCGACCGTCTCGCCGCGCTGGTCGCCGCGCTGGTGGACGTGGAGTCCGCCGGCCACTGGTGGCTGTGCGGGCCGCACGGCATGGTCCAGGACGCGCGCCGGGTGCTGGCCGGGCTCGGGGTCCCCGACGCCAGGGTCCACCAGGAGCTGTTCCACGCGGGCGAGGACGAACCGCCGGCCCCGGCACGGCACGAGGACGCGACCCCGGACGGCCCCGTCAGCCGGGTCACCGTCGTCCTCGACGGCCGCACCACGCGGACCGACGTCCCGCGCGACCGCACCGTGCTGGACGGGGCCCAGCGGATGCGTCCCGACATGCCGTTCGCCTGCAAGGGCGGGGTGTGCGGCACCTGCCGCGCGCTGGTCGTCGACGGGGAGGTGCGCATGCACCGCAACTTCGCCCTCGAGAAGGCCGAGGTCGACGCCGGGTACGTCCTGACCTGCCAGTCCACGCCGGTCTCGGAGGACGTCGTCCTGGACTTCGACAGCTGACGCACCGGACGCGGCACGGCCCTCGCGGCTGCGGACGGAGCCCGGGGCCCCGCCCCGCTGGCTCCCCGTCCCGCGGGTTCCCCGCCCCCGGGGCTGCTGGGGCGTGGAGGGCGCGTGCGGCGGCAGGACCGGCCCGCCGCCGCACGCACCGCGTCGCACAGCGCCCCCGGAACGGGGGTGACGCGGGTCAGCCGCCCAGCAGGCGGGCCGCCGTCCCCGGGCCGGCGGGCGCCCATGCCGGGGAGTGGTCCTTGTCGACCAGCACGGCGCGCACCCCCTCGGCGAAGTCCGGCTCCCGCGTCAGCGCCTCGCCCAGGCGCAGTTCGCGCTCCAGGCACTCGGCGAGCGTGGACCGCGCCCCGCGGCGCAGCAGCTCGAAGGTGACGGCCAGGGCGGTGGGGGAGGCGCGCCGCAGCTCCGCCAGCACCTCCAGGGCCCACTCGCCGCCGTCGGCCTCCAGCCGTCCGAGGACCTCCTCCAGGGAGGCGGCGCCGAAGCAGTGGTCGATCTGCTCCCGGTGGGCGGTCAGTTCCGAGGAGGGCGCGGGCCGCGCGTGCGCGGCCAGGGCCCCGGCGACGTCCCGCCCGCCCCCGCCGAACAGGTCCCGCTCCAGCGCGGGCAGGTCCGCGGAGGGCACGAAGTGCGTGGCCAGGCCGCACTCCACGGCCGCACCGGCCGAGATCCGGGCGCCGGTCAGCCCCAGGTACATGCCGGTGCCGCCGGGCAGCCGGGGCAGGAAGTGGCTGGCCCCAATGTCGGGGAAGAAGCCGATGCGGGTCTCGGGCATCGCGAAGGAGGCGCGCTCGGTCACCACCCGGGCCGACCCGTGCACGGAGATCCCCAGGCCGCCGCCCATGGCGAACCCGTCGACGACCGCGACGTACGGCTTGGGGTACTCGGCGATCAGCCGGTTCAGGCGGTACTCCTCGGTGAAGAAGGCCCGCACGGCCTCGCGGTCCCCGGACAGCACCCCCTCCCGCACCGCCCTTATGTCGCCGCCCGCGCAGAACGCCTTGGGGGAGGAGCTGCTCACCACCACGGCGCCCACGGCGGGGTCGTCGCGCCAGTCCAGCAGGGCGGAGTGGATGGCGCGGACCATGGACAGATCCAGTGCATTGAGCGCCGCGGGCCGGTCGAGGAGCAGGTGCCCCGTGCCGTCGGTCACGCTCGCCGTGACGAATGAGTTCATGCACGCCTGCATATCATCCGCCGCCGCGGGGGCCGCAGGGCAGGAGCGGCGGGGACCGCACTGCCGCCGCGGGACGGCCGGGCGGACGGGCCCGGCCGTCCGCATGCCGGACCGGAAGGGGCCGCCTTGTGAGAAGGGCCGCCTTGTGAGCACGACACGGGGGGAACTAGGGTCACTGTGCCTTGGTGTTCGGGAAGCCGGTGAGAAACCGGTGCGGCCCTCGCCACTGTGATCGGGAAGCATCCGCTCCACCCCCGCACGGGGAGCCACTGGGAAAGCGCGCGCAGGCGCGGCCTCCCGGGAAGGCGGAACGGAGGCGTCGACCCGTCAGCCAGGAGACCGGCCGAGGCGTGTCCGTCCATCCACGAGGTGTTGGAGAGGGTCCGTCCAGCCATGCACATCGCCGAGGGCTATCTGCCCCCACTGCACGCGGTCGCCTGGAGCGCCGCAGCCGCCCCGTTCGTCGTCCACGGGGCCCGTGCCCTGACCCGCGAGGTCCGCGAAAACCCCGGCAGCACCCTGATGCTGGGTGCCTCCGGTGCGTTCGTCTTCGTCCTGTCCGCGCTGAAGATCCCCTCGGTGACGGGCAGTTGCTCGCACCCCACCGGCACGGGACTGGGGGCGGTCCTGTTCAGGCCCCCGGTGATGGCGGTGCTGGGCACCGTCACCCTGCTCTTCCAGGCCCTGCTGCTCGCCCACGGCGGCCTGACCACGCTCGGCGCCAACGTCTTCTCCATGGCCGTCGTCGGCCCGTGGGCCGGCTACGCCGCCTACCGCGCCGTCCGCGCGCTGCGCGGCTCCCTGATGCCCGCCGTCTTCGCCGCGGCCTTCACCGCCGACCTGACCACCTACTGCGTCACCAGCGCGCAGCTGGCCCTGGCCTTCCCCGACCCGGCGACCGGTTTCGCCGGAGCACTGGCCAAGTTCGGCGGCATCTTCGCCGTCACCCAGGTCCCGCTGGCCGTCAGCGAGGGCCTGCTGACGGTGCTCGTCGTCCGCCTGCTGGGCCAGTCCGGCCGCGGCGAACTCGCCCGCCTCGACACGACCGGCCGCGAGGACACGACGGACGCGGAAGGGACGGTGGCCCGGTGAAGCGCGACACCCGCGTCAACCTGCTGATCCTGCTCGCCGTCCTCCTCCTGGCCGCCGCACCGCTGGCGCTGGGACTGGGCGACCACAAGGAGGAGCCGTTCGCCGGCGCCGACGGCGAGGCCGAGGCGGCCGTCACCGAGCTGGACCCCGGCTACGAACCCTGGTTCGGCCCGCTGTACGAACCCCCCTCCGGAGAGGTGGAGTCGGGACTGTTCGCGCTCCAGGCGGCCCTGGGCGCGGGCGTGCTCGCCTACTGCATCGGCCTCAGGCGGGGCCGCCGCCAGGGCGCGCGGGCCGCCGCGGTGCAGGCCGCGGCCGCGCGGACGGAGACGCCGGCGCAGTCACCGGCACAGTCACCGGCACAGGTCCCCGCGCCCGCCGGGAAGGCGGGCGCGGGACCGGAGCGGGACTCCGGGCAGGCTCCCCGGCAGGACCCCGGGCAGGGGTCCGGGCAGGACCCCGGGCAGGCTCCCGGGTCCCGCCGTGACGGCGGCGCCGCCGACGGCGAGGGCTGATCCGCCGGTGCTCCCCATCGACGCGGCGGCGCACACCAGCCGGTGGCGCCGCCGCCACCCCGTCGACAAGGCGGTGCTCGCCCTCGGGCTGACCGCCGCCGCCGTCGCACTGCCCCCGTGGCCGGGAGCCGTCCTGGTCGGCGCGGTCACGCTCGTCCTGCTGCTGTGCGCGGCGCGAGTGCCCGCAGGCCGCCTGTGGCGGGCGTTCCGGGTGCCGCTCGGCTTCTGCGTCACCGGCTCCCTCACCCTGCTGGTGCAGGTCAACGGCTTCTCCGACCCCGCGGGGTTCGTTGGCCCGGCGCCCGACGGCCCGCTGCACGCGGCCGAGCTGCTCGCCCGCACCGCTGCCGCCTCCCTGGCCGTCCTGCTGTTCGCCTTCACCACACCGCTCTCGGACGTCCTGCCCCGGCTGACGGCGCTCGGCGTCCCGCCCGCCGTGGTGGACGTGACCGCGCTGGTCTACCGCATGTCGTTCCTGCTGCTGGACAGCGTCTCGACCGTGCGCGAGGCCCAGGCAGCACGCCTGGGCTACACCGACCGGCGCGCCGCCCGGCGCTCCCTGGCCGGCCTGGGGGCGACCGCCTTCGTCCGCGCCTTCGACCACGCCGCCCGGCTCCAGGACGGCCTGGCCGGACGCGGCTACACCGGGTCCCTGCGCGTCCTCGTGGACGACGTGCGGATCTGCCCGCGGTTCGTCGCCGCCTCGCTCGCCCTGGTGGCCTGCGTGACGGGCACCGCCCTGCTGCTCGGAAGGATCCTGCCGTGACCCGCCCCGCCCCCGACGGCCCCGTCGACGGCCCCGCCCCCGACGGCTCCGTCGACGCACCCGTGCCCGGCGCTCCCGCCCCCGACGGACCCGCGTCCGCCGCCGCGGCCGCCCCGGTGCTCGAACTCCGCGGCGCCGCCCACCGCTACCCGCACGGCCCCGCCGTGGTCGAGGGGATCGACCTGGCCGTCCGGCCCGGCCGCGCCCTCGCCCTGCTCGGCCGCAACGGCAGCGGCAAGACCACCCTGCTGCGCCTGCTCACCGGCAGCCTGCGCCCCACCTCGGGGCGGCTGCTGTGCGCGGGTGAGGAGGTGCGCCACGACCGCCGGGGCCTGGACCGGCTGCGCCGCACCGTCCAGCTGGTCCTGCAGGACCCCGACGACCAGCTGTTCTCCGCCTCCGTCGGCCAGGACGTCTCCTTCGGCCCGCTCAACCTCGGCCTGCCCGAGGACGAGGTCCGGGCCCGGGTGGACGAGGCACTGGCCGCCCTGGAGATCACCGGGCTGCGCGACCGCCCCACCCACCTGCTCTCCTTCGGCCAGCGCAAGCGCGCGGCCATCGCCGGTGCGGTGGCCATGCGCCCCAGGGCCCTCGTCCTGGACGAGCCCACCGCGGGACTGGACCCGCAGGGCACCGAACGCCTCCTCGGCCTGCTGGAGCGGCTGAGGGGGGACGGCACCACGGTGGTGATGGCCACCCACGACGTGGACCTGGCCCTGCGCTGGGCCGACGACGCCGCCCTGCTCACCCCCGCCGGCCTGCGCACCGGCGACGCCGGCCTGCTGCTCGGCGACCCCGCGCTCCTGGAGGACGCCGGGCTGCGCCCCACCTGGGCCCACGCGGCGGCGGACGTACTGCGCGCCCATGGCCTGCTGGCCGACGGCGACCCCCCGCCGCGCACCCCGCAGCAGCTCGCCCACTGGGCCCGCCCGACCCCCGCCGTCGGCCACTGACCCGCCCCGGCGGGCGCCGCCCCGCCGGGGCCCGCCGGCCGGGCAGGTCCCGGAGCCGGTCGGAGGGGTGTCCCGCGCGCGGCCCCTCGGCTACCGTCGGCCGGGAACCATCCGCCCGCCGGACCAGGAAGGCCCCGCCGTGCCGCTGCCCCTCGACGGAGTCACCGTCGTCTCCCTGGAACAGGCCGTCGCGGCCCCCTACGCCACCCGTCAGCTCGCGGACCTCGGCGCCCGCGTGATCAAGATCGAGCGCCCCGGCGGGGACTTCGCCCGGGACTACGACCGCGCAGCCAAGGGCGAGTCGGCCTACTTCGTGTGGTGCAACCGGGGCAAGGAGAGCGTGGTCCTGGACCTGAAGGAGGCCGGCGACCGCGCCCTGCTGGACCGCGTCCTGGCCCGCGCCGACGTCTTCGTGCAGAACCTGGCCCCCGGCGCCGCCGGCCGCCTCGGCCTGGACGCGGACACCCTGCGCGCCCGCCTGCCGAGGCTGATCTGGTGCGGCATCTCCGGGTACGGCGACACCGGCCCCTACCGCGACAAGAAGGCGTTCGACCTGCTGGTGCAGTGCGAGACCGGGCTGGTCTCGCTCACCGGCACACCGGAGACCCCGGCCCGGGCGGGCTTCTCCGTCGCCGACGTCGCCGCCGCCATGTACGCGTACACGGGCATCCTCACCGCCCTGTACGAGCGCGAACGCACCGGCACCGGCAGCGCGTTCGACGTTGCCATGCTCGACGCCCTGGGGGAGTGGCTCGGCCAGCCGATGTACCAGACCCTGTACGGCGGGCGGCCGCCGGTCCGCAGCGGCGCCCGCCACCCCACGATCGCGCCCTACGGCCACTACCGCGCCGGAGACGGCCGCGAGGTGTTCCTCAGCGTGCAGAGCGACCGTGACTGGGTGGTCCTGTGCGAGAAGGTCCTGGGCCGGCCCGACCTGGTGCGCGACCCGCGCTTCGCGGACAACCCGCTGCGCCGCGAGCACGACGACGAGCTGACCCCCGTGCTGGAGGAGGCGTTCGCCGCCCACGGCGCCGACGAGCTGCTGGAACTCCTGGACGGGGCGGGCATAGCCGGGGCCCGGCTGCGCACCGTGGACGAGTTCGTCGACCACCCGCAGCTGGCCGCCCGGGACCGCTGGCGGGAGTTCGACTCCCCGGCCGGACCGCTGCGCGGCCTGCTGCCCCCGGTCGCCGTCCGCGGCCGCGAGGCCCGGATGGGCGCGGTGCCCGCGCTGGGCGAGCACACCGACGCCGTCCGCGCGGAGTTCGCCGACCCCGGGGCCTGACCCCAGCCCCGCCCCCGCCGTGCCGTCCCGCAGCGCCCACGCCCCCGCCGTGCCGGCCGGTCGCGCCGGCCGGCCGCCCCGCGGGGGCGCGGGGCCTCAGCCGCCGGCCGGGGCGCCCGTCCCTGCCCGCGCCGGCCGGGACGTGCCGCTCCGGCCGGCGGCCCGCTGGGCGGGGGCCCTGCCCGCGCGCTCCTGGCCGAACCGCACCACCATCAGCGCCCGGTCGTCCGGCCAGTCGGCCTCGGCGTGGCTGTCCACCAGCAGCCGGCACAGCATGTCCGGGGCGAGCAGGTGGGTGTCGGCGGTGATCCCGGTGAGGAACTCCAGGCCGTCGTCGAGGCATTCGTCCCGGCGTTCGATCAGGCCGTCGGTGTACAGCAGCATCGTGGCGCCCGGCGCGACCTCCTCCTCGTGCTGCCCGGGTTCGGGCGCCCCGGGGATGCCCAGGAGCATCGACCGCCCCTCCAGCAGCCGGGGCCGGCCCTCCGGGTCGACCAGCACCGGCGGCATGTGACCGGCGTTGGCGTAGTGCAGGGTCCCGGCGGCCGGGTCGTAGGAGAGGAAGCAGGCAGTGGCGGTCCGCCCGGGCAGGTAGGTGCACACGTAGTCGTTGAGCTTGGCCAGGACCTGCCCGGGGGCGCAGCCCCGGTCCAGCGCGATCGCGCGCAGGGCGCTGCGCAGCTGGGCCATCTCGGTGGCCTCCGTCAGGCCGTGGCCGGCCACGTCGCCGATCGCCATCCCGACGCGCCCGCCCGCCAGCGGGAACAGGTCGTACCAGTCCCCGCCGACCGCCACCTGGTCGCTGCCGGGGGCGTACCGGGCGGCGACCGTCAGGCCGGGCAGGTCGGCCAGGTCCGGGAGCAGGTTCACCTGCAGCCGCTGGGCGAGCCGGTGCTCGTGCTCGAACAGCCCGGCCCTGGCGACTGCCTGGGTGACCAGCTGGGACATCGACTCGATGTGGGCGAGCGAGTCCGCGTCCGGGTGGGCGGACAGGGCGAGTTGCAGCACGCCCAGGGACTCGCCCTCGTAGCCGTGCAGCGGCAGTGCGTACGGCAGCCGGCCCTCGGCGCGGGCCCGCCCCACGAAGCGGTCCAGCTCCTCGACGCCCTCGGGGGTGTCCAGGTCCGCCCACGGCGGGGCCGGCGCGTGGCGCCGGTCGTGCCGTTCGAGGACCGGTACCAGGCGGTCGATGTGCAGGGCCAGCAGCGCCTCCCGCGCACCGACGACCCCGGGCACCTGGCGGTGCACCGCGGCGGTCACGTCCCGCAGGGAGGTGGCGGAGGCCAGGGACGAGGTGAGCCCGTACAGGCGGCGCAGCTGGGCGGCCGGGGTGGAGAAGACGGCCTTCAGGCACACGGCCGCCTCCTCCGGCCCCGCCGCGCGGTTGCCCGTCCACTCGTGGACCGGTGTGCCGTTGGAGGCGCGCAGCGGGATCCGCATCGGCACGGGGCCCGGCGAGGCGGCGCAGGCGCGCAGCATCTCCCGCAGGCCGTCGGCGCAGGGGAGTTCCGGCCGCGCCCCCTCGGCCTGGCCGTCGCACTCCAGCAGCTCCTCCAGCCGGGCGCCGACCAGCGGCCTGGCCGCCTGGGCCCCGGCCCCGGCGCCGTCGCCCAGTGCCCGCAGCGCGGGCGTGTTGGCGGCCAGGACGACTCCGTCCGGAGTCACCAGCAGCATGGGCCCGGTCACCAGTTCCGCCACGGCGGAGAACTGCTCCACAACACCACTCAACCGGTGGCCCTCCCTCTCGATCCGGCCGGCAGTCCCCCGATCTCGACATCGTGAGGAATGTTGTCGGTTGGCAACAGTATGCGAACCGGAGGCGTCCGCGCCGCCCCGCCCCCTCCCGGTGGAGGTGAAATTCGGGTGCCCGCCGCCTCACGGCTCCCTACGATCACGTCCGTGAGGGATCTCGAACTGCTGCCCAAGGCCCATCTGCACGTCCACCTGGAGAGCACGGTCCGGTGGGCGACTCTCCGGGAGATCGCCGCCGCACACGGCCTGCCCGCCCCGCCGGCCCCCGCCGGCGGCCCGCGGCCCTTCGAGGGGTTCCGGGCGTTCGGCGACCACAACTCGCTGGTGCGGGACTGCCTGAGGAGCCCCGCGGACTTCCACCGGGTCGCCCTGGAGTTCTGCGAGGACGAGGCGGCCCAGGGCACCCGCTATGCCGAGGTCACCTTCACCGCCGCCTCCCACGGGGAGCGCCTGGGCTCACCGCAGGCGCCCTGGAGGCCGTCCTGGAGGGGCTCCGTGAGGGAGGGCGGCGGTACGGGATCGAGTGCCGGGTGATCCTGGACCACTCCCGGCGGCGTCCGGTCGAACGGGCCCGCGCCACCCTGCGGCTGGCCCTGCGGTACGCCGCGGACGGCGTGGTGGGCATCGGCATGGCAGGGGAGGAGTCCCACTCCCTGCGCCCCTTCGCCGACGTGCTGCGCGAGGCGCGGGACGCCGGCCTGCACCTGGTCCACCACGCCGGGGAGATGTGCGGGCCGGACAGCATCCGCGAGGCCCTCGACGTCGGCATGGCCGAACGCCTCGGCCACGGCATCCGCGTGCTGGACGACCCGGAGCTGCTCGCCGAGGTCAGGGACCGGGCGGTCCCCCTGGAGGTGTGCCCCTCCTCCAACGTCGCCCTCGGCCTCGTCCCCTCCTACGGCGGCCACCCGCTGCCCCGGCTGACGGGCGCGGGACTCGCCGTCACCCTCAGCACCGACATCCCCTCCGTCGCGGGCGTCCGCCTGACCGACGAGTACCGGCGGGCCCGGGACGCCTTCGGCTACGACGACGAGGCACTGGCCGCCCTCGCCCGGGCCGCCGCCGACGCCTCCTTCGCCCCCGAGGAGACGAAGGCCCGCCTGCACCGGGAGGTCGACGACTGGCTGGCCTCCCCGGATTGACCGGACGAAGTCCGGCCGGGCGATGACGCCGACGCGGCGGCTGTCGTCGTCCGGCTCCGAACGGGAATCCTTACGCGACCCAGCAGTAGACGCCCTGTTCCTGGCGTCGGGCGCCGCGGGCGAGAGCAGCCAGATCACTCATGATCGCGTCCGCGGTCTCCACGTCGACGACCTCGCCGTCCTCCGCACGCTGCGCGGCCCACGACGCGGCGACATCACGCAACTCGCAGCGCCCGGCACCGGCGAGTGCTGCGGACAGGCGGGGCGAGACCGCGAAGACGATGCACTCGTCATCATCCTGACCGGCGACGACCCGGGGCTCACCGGTTTCGACGAGTTCCTCGAAGCTGCCGCCGACGAGAAGGCATTCCCATTCGACCACCGCTTCTTCCGGGTCGAAGTTGCCGAAAGAGAGCGACTCGAACGACCGTCCCGGCCCGGTCCGGAGCACCGAAGCCGCTGACGTGTCGTCCGGTGCTGCGAAGAACTTGACGATGATGCTCACCGGGGCATCATGCCCGGCTGTCCACGAGCATGATCGGCCGGACAGGTCCGGGCAGGGGAAGGCCTCCGGCGCGGTCCGCAGGGCGTTGTTCCGGGCTCGGCCGCCGTCGAGGCCGAGGAGATGGTGGCGAGTGCGGCCGGAGGACGCGGGGGGCCGGGGCGCTCCCCGTGGGAGAGCCGAAGCGGCTTCCGGGGGCGGCCGGCGGGTCCTGCGGTGCGCGGGTTTGGCCGGGCGCAGCCGGGTCAGGCGTCGTCCGAGGCAGGACACGGTCCCGACGAGGAGGCACAGCGGATGGCGAAGGTGTACGAACCGGTCGGCTTCCTGGTGGGAACGCTCGGCGGCCTGGCGGCCGGGCAGCTGTTCAAACGCGCCTGGAGGTCCGCGGGCAGGAGGAGTTACTTTCCCGAGCCCACGGCCGAGCGCGCCCGGTGGCCGGAGGTGGTGGCCGCGGCCGCACTGCAGGGGGCGGTCTTCTCGGCCGTGCGCGCCGTGATCAACCGCGGGGGTGCCGCGGGCCTGCGCCGGGCCACCGGCAACTGGCCCGGCCACCGGTAGGGGCCCGGCCGCCGCCGTGGGCCCCGGGGGCGGCCGGGAGCCCGGGGGCGGCCGGCGCCGGGGCGTTCACCGCCCGCCCGCCGGCCGCCGCTCCGGGCCCGGGGCGGCTCAGGCGCCGACCGGCTTGCCGCCGCTGCGCTCCCAGCCGACGGCGGCCAGCATCCGGTGGGCGGCGTACGCCTCGGCCGGGTCGTCCACGGTCGTCCACGGCAGGGCGCCGACGTGGCCGTCGACCAGCCGGAACTGCTCCAGCGCCTCGCCGTGGCGCTCGGCCTTGACCAGGAACCACGCCAGCAGGTGCCGCACGTGCGGCATCACCGGGTGGTCGGCGGGGGCGGAGCGGACCGCGTACAGCGCCCCCTCGACGGCCGTGCCCACCACCGCGCTGCGGAAGAGGCTCCCGACCAGGTTGACGTCGGGGAGGTTGGCGAAGACCGCGAAGAGCGGCAGGGCCGGGAGCAGGCTGCCCCCGGGCGCGGACGCGGCCGCCCGTTCGGCGAAGGCGTGGGCCTCGGCCCTGGAACCGTGCCCCTTCTCGCCCCAGTGCGGGAGGGCGGCCAGGTGGGCGCCCATGTGGTGGGGGGCGAGGGCGGTGATCCTGCCCCACAGCGACTCGACGTCGGCCCGGCGGTCCCCGGCGTAGCAGGCCACCACCAGCTCGGCGACGAGCGGGGTCGGGTCACCGGGGGCCAGGAGGGCGGCCTGCGCGCACGCCGAGCGGGCCTCCTCCAGGATGATCCGGTGTTCGTGGGAGCCGGGGCCGGCCGCGGACCCTGCCGCCTGGTGCGCCAGGAACAGGGCGTGCACCACCGCGCCGCCCGGCTCCTCGGGGGCCTCCAGGCGCCAGGTGCGCAGCCACCGGCCGCCCTCGCCCGGCGTCCGGACCAGTTCGACGCGGGCCGCCCCGGCCAGGGAGTGGACGCGCTGCCAGCGCAGTTCCCAGTCGTCCCCGGTCAGCGCGAGCAGCCGGGCGGCGGGCTGCCACTGCCCGGTCCGCCCCATCTCCTCCAGGGCCTCGTCCAGTTCCGGGTCCGGGCCCGGCAGCCGCACGTCCAGCCGCTCCGCGGGGACGAAGCCGTGCCGTGCCGCCACGGTGTCCCCGTACTCCTGCAAGGTCTGCCGCTTCCCGTGGCCACGCCCGCGGCGGAGCGTGGCCACCGCCCCTACGATCATGGTCGTGGCGATCAGGATGAGCAGAATGTCCATGGGTTGTCCTGGTCCTGTGGGCGCAGCGTCGTGCTGCCGGCCGGCAGCAGTGGTCCGGAACGGATCCTATGTGCTGCCCGAGAAGGGGCACTTGGCGCGCGGACGCGGTGCGGCCCCGGACCGGGAGGGGACGGACCCGGTCCGGGGCCGCGGCGGGGGCACGGGGATCCCCCGCGCCCCGCGGCGCGGGGTCAGGACGCCGCGGGCATCAGGACGTCGTCGACGATGTACACGGTGGCGTTCGCCGTCATGACGTTGCCGCAGACGACCTTCGCCTTCCCGTCGACCTCGTAGTCCTCCCCGGAGCCCGAGGTGGTCAGGGTCTGCTCGGCGAGGGTGTCGAACTTCCCGTCCTCGAGGTCCTGCGGCGTCAGCCTCTTGCCCACCACGTGGTGGGTGAGGATCGTGGTGAGCTGCTCCTTGTCGGCCAGCACCTTGTCCAGCTCGGCCTTGGGGATCTTGGCGAAGGCGTCGTTGGTCGGCGCGAACACGGTGATGTTCTCGGCGCTGTTGAGGGTGTCCACCAGGCCGGCCTTCTTGACCGCGGTGACCAGCGTAGACAGCACCGGGTTGTTCGAGGCCGCGGTGGCCACCGGGTCCTGCGCCATGCCGTCGAAGCTGCCCGCGCCGTCCTCGGGCACGGCGGAGCAGGCGGCGCCGAACGGCTTGTCCGAGGCCGGCATCGCCTCCGCGGCGCCGGACTCCTCCTTCTCCTCCTGCCCGGCGGGGGCGGAGGAGGCGGCGCTGTCGTCCTTGGCGGTTCCCGTGTCCTCCCCGCCGCAGGCGGCGAGGGAGAAGGAGAGCGTCGCGGCTGCGGCGACGGCGACGGCGGCACGGGGGATGCGGCGGGTACGCACGGGGTTCACTCCTGGTGGATAAGGCGGTTTTCCCGACAAAACGCCGGGCGCGGGGTGCGGCGGTCCGTGGCCGGCCGTCGGTGACGGGCGGTCCGGGCCGTCCTCTTCGGTTGTCGCCCTCGGTCGCGAGGGCCGGACGGCGACCGCGCCGCCCCGGTCACGGAAGGGCGTTGTCGGCCGTCACACCCCGTATCCGTGGCCGCGGCGGCCGCGGATTGGTCCGGATCGGGGAATTTCTCCCCGGCCTCCGTTCCCGGCCTCTTCGGCTCCCTCCCCGTCCCCGCCACTCCCGCCGTCCGCCCGGTTCCCGCCCCGTCCGTGGGTGCGGCGGCCCTCCGGCACCCATCCGCGGGCCCCGCGGCCGCGAACCCCTGTCGTGAGCGACCGACGACAAGACCCCCGAACCGAACCGCCCGGCGGGACCACCGCCCCGCCCGGCGGCCCCGGGCCCGGCAGCGCCGAGTCCGACGGCCCTGCCCCCGGCTGCCCCGGGTCCGGCTGCCCCGGGTCCGGCGGCCCCGGGTCCGTCTGCCCCGGGCCCGTGCACCCGGCTCTCCCTGCCCGTCCGTCGGGGCGCCCGGTACGCCCGGCGCACCCGGGCCGCCGGGGGCGGCGTGCGGCTGCGGCGTTGAGCGGCCTGCTGGCCGGCTTCGCCGCGCTGTCGGCCGCCGAACTCGCCGCCGCCGCAGTGCGGCCGGAGGCCGGTCCGGTCACCGCGGTCGGCGGCGCCGTCGTCGATGCCGCCCCGCTGCCGCTCAAGGACTTCGCCGTCCGCACCTTCGGCACCTACGACAAGCCGGTGCTGCTCGGGGGGATCCTCCTCCTGCTGGCCTGCATCGCGGCCCTCCTGGGGCTGCTCGCCCCGAGGCGCGGACGCGCGGCGGCGGCGGGAGTGCTGCTCCTCGGCCTGGTGGGGGTGCTCACGGCGGCCGCCAGGCCCGGCGGAGGCCCGTGGGACGCCGCGCCCTCGGCCGTCGGCGCCGTGGTCGGCGCGGCCCTGCTCCGCCACCTCGCAGGGCTGCTGCGCGGCCCCCACCAGGGGCGGAAGGCTCCGGAAACCCGGACCCCGGCCTTCGACCCGGCCCCGCGCCCGAACCCGGACCCGGCTTCCGACCCGGACCCGGCTTCCGACCCGGACCCGGCTTCCGACCCGGACCCGGCTTCCGAGCCGAGCCCGGCCCCCGACCCGACCCCGGCCCGGACCCCCGTGCCCGGCCCCGCCGGTGCGCCCGAACCGCCCGGTGCCCCCGAGACGCCCGAACCGCCCGAGGCGCCCGGCGCCGACGGTTTCGACCGTCGCCGCTTCGTGCTCACCGCGGGCGCGGCGGCCGCGGTCTCGGCGGGGGCCGGGGTCGCGGGCCGCCGGCTCGGCGCCGGACGGGGGGCCGGTGCGGCGGCCGCACGCGGTGCGCTGACCCTTCCGGCGCCGGACTCCCCGGCCCCGCGGCTGCCCCGCGGCACGGACCTGAAGCTTCCCGGCCTGAGCCCCTTCACCACCCCCGTCAAGGACTTCTACCGGGTCGACACCGCCCTGGTCGTCCCGAGGGTCGACGTGCGCACCTGGCGGCTGCGCCTGCACGGCCGGGGGGTCCGCGAGGAACGGGAGTTCACCTACCGGGACCTGGCGGAACGCCGCACCGTCGAACGCGACATCACCCTGACCTGCGTCTCCAACCAGGTCGGCGGCCCGTACGTCGGCCACGCCCGGTGGACCGGCGTCGAACTGGCCGCCCTGCTGCGCGAGGCCGGGGTCCGCCCGCCGTCCGAGGGCGGTCCGGCCGACCAGCTGGTGGCCCGCTCGGTCGACGGCATGACCATCGGCACCCCGGTCGAGACGGTGCTCGACGGCCGCGACGCCCTGCTGGCCCTGGGCATGAACGGCGAGCCGCTCCCCTTCGAGCACGGCTTCCCGGTCCGCATGGTGGTGCCCGGCCTGTACGGCTACGTGTCGGCCTGCAAGTGGATCGTCGAACTGGAGCTGACCTCCTTCGACGACTTCGACGCCTACTGGGTCAGGCGCGGCTGGGCCCGTGAGGCGCCGGTGAAGACGCAGTCCCGCATCGACACCCCCAAACCGTTCGCCTCCGTGGCGGCGGGCAGGGTCGTGGTGGCCGGGGTGGCCTGGGCCCAGCACCGGGGGATCGGGCGGGTGGAGGTCCGCGTCGACGGCGGCCGGTGGCGGCCGGCGGAACTCGCGGCGGAGGCGGGGACGGACACCTGGCGCCAGTGGTCCTGGGAGTGGGACGCCCGGCCGGGCTCGCACCGCCTGGAGGTCCGGGCCACCGACCGCACCGGACGCACTCAGACGGGTGAACGGGTCGGCACGGTGCCGGACGGGGCCGCCGGGTGGCACTCGGTGGTGGTGAGCGTCGCCTGAGCGGGGCGCACCCCCGCGCGGACGGGCCGGGCGGGGGCGTGCTAGGGTTCTTCGGAGTTGCAGTAGTGGTTCCCATGAAATTTTTGTGCGCCTCACGGTTGTGGCCGTAGGCGCATTTGTTTTTTCCGGACTCCTCCGGCGTGGGCCGATCATCACGGCGACGCGGAGCACGTCGAACGTGTGCTCCGAAGCAGTCCCACGAAGGAGATTCATCATGGCTACCGGCACCGTGAAGTGGTTCAACGCCGAAAAGGGCTTCGGCTTCATCCAGCCCGACGGCGGCGGCCCGGACGTGTTCGCCCACTACTCGGCGATCCAGGCCCAGGGCTTCCGCGAGCTCCAGGAGGGCCAGCAGGTGAGCTTCGACATCACGCAGGGCCAGAAGGGCCCGCAGGCGGAGAACATCACCATCTGATCTCCCCCCGCCCAGGCGGTCGAGGGCCCGCACCGTGCGCGGTGCGGGCCCTCGTGTGCCGATCCCACACCTCCGGAAGGCCCGTCCATGTCCCGCCCCGCCGCGTCCGCCTTCGACGAACTGCCGCTCGATCCGGTTCTGCTGAAGACGCTGGCCGACAACGGCGTCACCACCCCGTTCCCGATCCAGGCCGCCACGCTGCCGGACTCCCTGCAGGGCAGGGACGTCCTGGGCCGGGGCCGCACCGGGTCCGGCAAGACCCTCTCGTTCGGACTGCCGCTGCTCCACCGCACCGCGGGGAAGCGCGCCGAGCCGCGCCGCCCCCTGGCCCTCGTGCTGGTGCCCACCCGTGAACTGGCGCAGCAGGTCACCGACGCGCTGACCCCGTACGCCGAGCGGCTCGGGCTGCGGACCGCCACCGTCATGGGCGGGGTGTCGATCACCCGCCAGATCGGTGTCCTGCGGCGCGGCGCCGAGGTCCTGGTGGCCACCCCGGGCCGGCTGAAGGACCTCATCGACCGGGACGCCTGTGCCCTGGACCGGGTGAGCATCTCGGTGCTGGACGAGGCGGACCACATGGCCGACATGGGCTTCCTGCCGCAGGTCACCGGCCTGCTGGCGCAGGTGCCGCCCGGCGGGCAGCACATGCTGTTCTCCGCCACCTTGGACAACAACGTCGACAAGCTGGTCCGCCGCTTCCTCACCGACCCGGTGACCCACTCGGTGGACGCCCCCGCGGCCACGGTCACCACCATGTCGCACCACGTGCTCCAGGTGCTCCCCGAGGACAAGAAGGCGGTCACCAGCCGCATCGCCGCCCGCGAGGGACGGCTGATCATGTTCGTGGGCACCAAGCGGGGCGCGGACCGCACGGTCAAGCAGCTGCTGGCCGCCGGGGTGCACGCGGCGGCCCTGCACGGAGGCAAGTCACAGCCGCAGCGCAACCGGGTGCTGGAGCAGTTCCGCACCGGGCAGGTCACCGCGCTGGTGGCCACCGACGTCGCGGCCCGCGGCATCCACATCGACGGCCTGGACCTCGTCGTCAACGTCGACCCGCCGACCGAGGCCAAGGACTACCTGCACCGCGGCGGCCGGACCGCGCGGGCGGGGGAGACCGGCTCGGTGGTCACCCTGGTCCTGCCCGAGCAGCGGCGCGAGGTGGGCAGGCTGATGCGCGAGGCCGGCATCCGGCTGGAGACCGAGCGCCGGGTGCGCCCCGGGGACGCGGAGCTGGCCGAGGTCACCGGGGCCCGCGAGCCCTCCGGCGTGGCGGTCGTGGTGCCGGTCCCGGCGCAGGAGCAGCCGCAGCCGTCCGCTTCCGGCGGGCGGCGGCGGAATCGACGCGGCGGACGCGGCGGCAGCGGCGGCAGCGGTGGGACGGCGGCCCCCGGCGCAGGGAGCGGTTCCGGGTCCGGCGGCGGACGCGGCCGCGATTCGGGCAGGGACGCCCCCGCCGCGACGGCGCCCGTGGCGGCACGGCCCGCGGCGGGGACGGGGCCCGCGGCGGCTCGGCCCGCGGCGGCACCGCCCGCGGCGGGCAGCAGCGGACGGGGACGCAGCGCGCCGGGGAGGCACGCTCCTCGGACCGGCGGACGGCGGGCTCCGGGGGGACCGGCGGCGCCGGCCGCCGGGGCGGCACGGGCTCCGCGGGCGACGGCGTCGTCGGGGCGAGCCGCCGCGCCGGCCGCGGCCGCGGCGCCCGCCCGCGCTGACGGCCCGCCCGCGCCGACGGCCGGCTCACACCGACGGCCGCCTGCTACGGGCGGGGTGCGATCAGGCGGTGGAGCGCCGCGCCCCGGCCGCCGGTGACGGCGCCGTCCGCCCGTTCCCGCGTGGATCCGCCCTTCCCCGGCCGCCTCGGCGCCGGGGGCGGGGGCGCGTCGCAGACGGCGTCCGGGCCGGCCTTGGCGCGCGGCAGCCTGCCGTCGGCCAGGTAGTCGACCAGGTACCGGTCCATGCAGGCGTTGCCGCTGAACGAGACGCCGTGGTTGGCGCCGCCGTCCTCGACCACCAGCCGGGAGCGTCCGAGCAGCCGGTGCATGGCGGCGGCGCCCCGGTAGGGGGTGGCGGCGTCCTCGCCGGCCTGGAGCAGCAGGGCCGGGGGGATCCGGTGGTTCTCCACGTCCGGCGGGGTCAGGGACGGGGCGGGCCAGAAGGCGCACTGCGCGTTGTACCAGGTGTTGTTCCAGGTCAGGAATGGTGACTTGGCGTGCGCCTTCCGGGCGTCGGCGCGCCAGGCGGACCAGGAGCGCGGCCAGCGCGCGTCGCGGCACCCCACGGCCGCGTAGACGCTGAACCCGTTGTTCCCGGCGGCGTCCACGGCGGCGAGCGAGTCGTACAGCCCGACCAGGGGGCCCTCGTCGCCCTCGTTGGCCCAGGCCGCGAAGCCGGCGGCCAGGTCGGGCCAGTGGCCGTCGTAGTAGCCGCCGTGCGCGAAGGTGTCCTCCAGTTCGCCCGGGCCCACCCGGCCCCCGGCCGGGCGGGCGCGCACGGCCTCGCGCATCTCGTACCACCTGGCCTCGACCCGCGCCGGGTCGGTGCCCAGGCGGTAGACCGCGTCGTGCTCGGCGACCCAGGCCGCGAACGCCTTGTGGCGGGCGTCGAAGGCGTGGTTCTGCTCGAGGTTCGCGTCGTACCAGACGGCCTCGGGGTCGACGACGCTGTCGAACACCAGCCGCCGCACGCGCTCGGGGAACAGCCGCGCGTAGACGGCGCCGAGGTAGGTGCCGTAGGAGTAGCCGAGGTAGTTGACCCGCTCCGCCCCGAGCGCGGCGCGCAGGAGGTCCATGTCGCGGGCGGTGCTCACGGTGTCGACGTGCCGGAGCGTCCTGCCGTGCTTCGCGCCGCAGGTCGCGGCGAAGGACCTGACCCGCTGGAGGTTCGCGGTCTCCTCGGCGCGGTTGCGCGGCACGGGGTCGGGGCGCACCGGGGCGAAGTGGCGGGGGGCGCAGTCCAGTGAGGGCTCGCTGCGGCCGACGCCGCGCGGGTCGAACCCGACCACGTCGTACTGGGCGGCCACCTCCTCGGGCAGTGAGCCGGCGACGAACCCGGCCAGGTCCAGGCCGCTGCCGCCCGGACCGCCGGGGTTGACCAGCAGGGGTCCCTGGAAGGTCTTCGCGGTGTGCGGGACGCGGGAGAGCGCGAGGGTGATCCTCTCGCCGTCCGGGCGCGCGTGGTCCAGTGGCACCCGCAGGGTGCCGCACTGCAGCGTCGGCTGCTTGTCGGTGCCGCACTCCCTCCAGGAGATGCGGCCGGTCCCCGCGGGGGCGGCCGCCCGCGCCCGGTCCTGCGGCGGTGCTCCGGCGGGTGCCGCTCCCGCGGCGGCCGGCGGTGCGCCGGGTACGAGCAGTCCTGCCGCTGCGGTGGCCAGGGCGACGGCCGCTGCCGCGTGTCTTCTCACAAGGTCTCCGGTACGGGTGGGGGCTGGGGCGCGAACGGCGTTGCCGCCGTTGTTGGTTGATGCTGTCTCATTCGTCGCCCCCGGGGCGGTATTTTCCCGCTTTCCGCGTGTGGCTCCCTGTCCGTGCCGTCCTGTCCGCGGCGGGGCCGGCGGGGGCGGCTGCCCGGCGGACCGCCCGATACGCGCGCGATCGGAGAAGAACGGTCGATTTCGATCCGTGACGATCGGTGCCGGTCGCAATTTTTCGCACACTCCTTCATGTGCCGGACGAATTTGCCGCAGTGGGTGCAGTCGGGCACATGACTTCACTAGCCTTCGGTGTCGCTGGTCCCACGTTCCGTGACCGCGAGGGAGGCGTGTCCCGGCGCGTGTGCCGGTCGGGGACGCGAGGAGGAGTTCGGTGTGCCCGGTATGGACGAGTGCCTGTCGGAGGCCATGGCGATGCCCGGGGCCCTCGTGGCGGGCCTGGTCGACTGGACCAGCGGACTCGCCCTGGGCGCACTCGGGGGAGCGGACCCGCAGGAGCACGAGGCGGCCGCTGCCGACGCCGCCGAGGTGGTCCGGGCGGTCGCCGAGAGCCCCACGTTCACCGCGGCGGGCCCCGGGGCCGCCGGCCCCGAGGCGCCGCTCGAGGACGTCATCGTCACCTCGGCGGCCGCCTACCACCTGGTGCGCTTCGTCGACACCGCCTTCGACAGCAGGCTCTTCCTCTACGTGCGGCTGGACCGCGCCACCGCCAACCTCGCCCTCGCCCGCATGGTCCTGCGCGACCTGGCCGAACGGCTCGTACTGGCCTGACGAGGGGGAGGGCGGGCCACTGAGACAGCAGAGCAGGAGGGAAGCCGATGCGGCAGCCGGCCGGTGCGCGCGGCGCGCACGACGCGCACGACGAGAGCGCCCGGCCGTCGGCGGCCGGGCCGCCGCGCGGGAGCCGCCCCGCCCGTCCGGCGCCCGCCGTGCACCCGGCGCGCCACCTCCTCGGCCGGCTGGCCGAGCAGCGCGCCACCGGGGCCCTGCGGGGCCCGGCCGGCACGGTCTACCTCGTCGACGGAGCGGTGCAGCACGCCGAGAGCCCCTGCGCACCGCACCTGGACGTGCTGCTGACCGCCTGCGGCAAGATCTCCCCGCAGGCGTGGGAGGAGTCCGTGCGCGCCGCGGCCCCCGCCCACCGGGTGGGCCGGTACCTGGTCGAGAACGGCCGGCTCACCCGGGGCGAGCTGGAGCTGTGCCACCTGGTGGCGCTGTACGACGCCGCGTTCTTCGCCCTCTCGGGCGGCACCGGCCGGGACGCGGCGGGCCTCGGCGAGTACGGGTTCGAGCCCGGCGCCGTGCACTGGCTGGGGCCGGTCCTGCCGGTGCCGGTGCCGTCGCTGGTCCGTGAGACCGAGCGGCGCGGGGCGCTGCTGGACCGCCTGTCCGACTGGTCCCGTCTGGACGCGGCCGCGGTGGTGCCGCGCCCGCGCCCGGTCGGCTGCCGTCGGCTGCCCACCCCCGGGCAGCGCCGCCTGCTGGAGGCGGCCGACGGCCGCCGCACCCCGGCCGACATCGCCCGGCTGCTGGGGCGTCCGGCGTACGCCACGGTGCTGGACGTGCGGCGGCTGGCGGCGGCGGGACTGGTCGCGGCGCCGGACCGCCCCGCGCCCCCGGCGCCCCAGCGCCGGTCCGGGGCCGCCGCACCGGGAGGGGCGGCCCCCGCAGCCGGGGCCTCCGCCTCCCGGCGGGGCTCCGTCCGGGCCCGCGCGGAGGCGGCGGCCGACTCCGACCCCGGCGTGTCCCTGCTGATCCGCATCCGCAACGCGCTGGAGGCCCGGCTGTGACCCCCGGCCCCGCGCGGTCCGCGGCGGCCCACCGCTGCCACGACCCCCCTCGCCCCACCCGCCCGCGTCCGGCCCCCGGCCGATCCGTCCGATCCGTCCGAACCCCGTCCGATCCCGCATCCCGGCCGTACGGCAGGGAGCCGCCGCGAGGCAGTCCCCGCGGCCGTGCACGACAGACACCGAAAGGACCGCAAGCCACCATGGCGAACACCGAAACGGCGCTGAAGGAAGCAATGACGTCCATCGAGGGCGCCATAGGCGTCGCGCTGGTCGACTACAACAGCGGAATGGCCCTGGGAACCCTGGGAGGGGGCAAGGAGCTCGACCTCAACGTCGCGGCGGCCGGCAACACCGACGTCATGCGGGCCAAGGTCCGGGCGATGGAGATGCTCAACATCCAGGAGTCCATCGAGGACATCCTGATTACCCTGGGCAGCCAGTACCACCTCATGAGGCCGCTGACCGGCCGTTCCGGCAAGGGGCTGTTCCTCTACCTGGCGCTGGACAGGAAGCGGGCCAACCTGGCCATGGCCCGCCACCGGCTGCGCGCCGTCGAGGAGTCCCTGGAGGTCTGAGGACGGCGGGAGGAACGGCGGCGGGCCGGTGCGTCCGCCCGGGGACGGCTCCCCGGGCGGACGCACCGGCCCGCCGGTCCCGGTGTCAGGGATTCATCTCGTAGGCGCCCGACAGGGCCTCCACCCGCTCCCAGACCCGGCCGGACCGCTGCGCGTCGCACGCCGGACGGCGCACCGCCGACAGCGCCCACTCCTGCTGGCCGGCGGTCGCGCCGTCCTTGCCGTGCAGTTCGACGGCGTGGGCGGAGAAGTCGCGCACCAGCACGGCGAACAGCTCGTCCAGGACGTCCTCGTCCAGCCCGGTCAGCCTCGCCTGCTCCAGCACCAGCTGGCCGTAGACGACCAGGGCGAACAGGTGGCCGACCGACAGCAGCAGGTCCAGGTCCTTCCCCTGCTCCTTCCCCGGCGCGTCGCCCGAGGCGGCGAAGGCGGCCAGCGCGTCGGCCTGCCCGCGCAGCAGGGCGACGTTCGGCAGGTGCGCGAACGCGTCGTAGGCGGGCCGCCAGTCGTGGAAGCGGACGGACCCCAGTCCGCGCGCCGGGCCCTGGGCGAACAGGAACGCGTCGTCCGCGGCGTCCAGGCGGGTGGGGACGGGCTCGAATTCCGCCGGGGCCAGCAGGTGGTTGCCGAGGAACTTCAGGATCAGCGACAGGTTGACGTGCACCGTGCCCTCGAGCTTGGGCAGTCCGCGGATCTCGGTCGCCGCCTGCGCGAAGTAGGTGTCCTTCTCGAAGCCCTTGGCCGCGATGACGTCCCACAGCAGGTCGACGACCTTCTCGCCCTCGGTGGTCACCTTCATCTTGGTCATCGGGTTGAACAGCAGGTACCGGCGGTCCTCGGGGCCGGCCGAGCGGAAGTAGTCCACCGCCCGGTCGCTGAACAGCCGCATGGCCACCAGCCGCAGGTAGGCGTCGGTCAGCTCGCGGCGCACGTGCGTGAACGCGGTGACCGGCCGGCCGTACAGGACGCGGTTGTGCGCGTGGGTGACGGCCTCGTACAGGGCGTGCTCGGCGATGCCGACGGAGGCCGTGCACAGGTTGAATTTTCCTACATTGACCGTGTTCAGCGCCGCGTCGAAGGCGGCCTGCCCGGTGTGCAGGACGTCCTCGGCGCGCACCGGGTAGTCCTGGAGCCGGAACTCGCTGACGTACTTCTGCGAGTCGACGACGTTCTTGACCAGGTGGTAGTCGGGGTGGCGGCTGTCGGCGGCGAAGAAGACGTACCCCTCGGGGCCCTCGACGTCCGCCCGGCGCCCGAAGACCGAGACCAGGCCGGCCGCGTTGCCGTTGCCGATGTAGTACTTGCCCCCGTTGGCGCGGAAGCCGCCCTCGCCGTCGGGGGTGAGGACCATGTCGGTGCTGTAGATGTCGGCGCCGTGCTCCTTCTCCGACAGGCCGAAGGCGAACACCTCGCCCGCGTCGAGGAGTTCGGCGGCCCTGGCGCGGGCGGCGGCGTTCCCGCTCTGCCACACCGGCCCCAGCCCGAGGACGGTGACCTGCCAGGTGTACCAGTAGTTGAGGCCGTAGAAGCCGAGGATCTCGCTGAGGGCCGCGTTCCGGGAGGTGTCCCAGCGCTTGTCCGGGTTGCCCCCGGCCTGCGCGGCCGGGGTCATGAAGGTGGCGAACAGTCCCTCCTCGGCCGCGAACTCCAAGAAGTCGGAGTACCAGGCGCGGTCCAGGTAGTCGGCGACCAGCCTCCGCTTGCCGCGCGACTCGAACCAGTCGATCGTGGCGCGCAGCAGGCGGCGCGTCTCGTCGTCGAAGTGCGAGGGGTCGTAGGTGTGCGGGTTGAACAGCAGCGGGTCCGCCATGTGCGGGTCCTCTTCCTGGTCGCCGGAAAACGGTCGGGGTGGCCGGCGGTGCGCGGCCGGCTCAGCTCTCGGCGCGCCCGGCCCGGATCCGGTGCAGGACGGCCAGCACCTCGTCCAGCCAGGCCAGGGTCATCCGCTCGTACTCGATCCCGCCGCGCAGCACCACGTGCACCAGGGCCGCGCCGTCGTCCAGCGACGCCGGGTCGGGGAAGTCGCGGGCCTCGCCGGTGAGGTACTCCTCCAGGCGCGCGGAGTGCGCCGCCCGGTGCCGCTCGACCTCGCCGATCAGGTCCGCCGGGTCGGAGAAGGCCGCGCCGCGGACCTTCACGGCCAGGCCGTGCCGCAGGGTGGCCGGCTCCACGGGTTCGCGCAGCCAGTCCGCCAGGGCCCGGTGGCCCTGCGGGGTGACCGAGTGGACCTTCTTGTCCGGGCGGCCCTCCTGGGCCACCTCGCGCACCTCGATCCACCCGTCGCCCTCCATGCGCTTGAGCACGCGGTAGATCTGCTGGTGGGTGGCGGTCCAGAAGTACCCGATGGAGCGGTCGAACCGCCGGGCCAGCTCGTATCCGGAGCCCGGCTTCTCCAGCAGGGACACCAGGATCGCGTACTCGAGAGCCATGCCGAGCATCCTGCTATGCAACGAGTTGCATGAACAAGGCGGGACGGTATGGACTGCGTCACGTCCCCGTCCGGCGAGGGGCCCCGACCGCACCCCGCCGGACCGGGCCGGCATGACACCCGCCGCCCGCGGGGAACACGCTCCCCATGTCCCGCACCGCACTGATCGTCATCGACATGATCAACTCGTACGACCATCCGGACGCGGAGGCCCTGGTGCCGTCGGTCCGCTCCGCCCTGCCCGGCGTGCGCACGCTGCTGGACCGGGCCCGCGAGGAGGGGGTGCCGGACATCTACGTCAACGACAACTTCGGCCGGTGGCGCTCCCACCACGACGAGATCCTCCGGAACGTGCTCTCCGGCCCGCACGCCGACCTCGTCGAACCGGTCCGCCCGGGCCCGGAGTCGATGTTCGTCGTCAAGGCCCGGCACTCGATCTTCTACCAGACGCCCCTGGAGTACCTCCTGCAGCAGGAGGGCGTCGACCGCGTCGTGCTGTGCGGGCAGGTCACCGAGCAGTGCGTGCTCTACTCGGCCCTGGACGCGCACATCCGCCGCCTGCGGGTGTGCGTGCCCGAGGACGCGGTCGCCCACATCCACCCCGACCTGGCCGAGGCCGCGCTGCGCATGATGGAGCGGAACATGGGCGCCGAGATCTGCACCGCCGGGCAGGTGCGGCTGCGCTGACCGCGGAGGCGGGCCCGCCCGCGGGAAGGCGGCGGGAAGCACAAGGGGCCGGGACCCTTGACGGGTCCCGGCCGGGTGCGGCCCCGTGGCCGACGGCCGGCTGCCCTCCCGGGGGCCGGCGGTCGGCGGGGGCGGGCCGTCAGGCCGCGCGGGCGCTCCGCCGGGGGGCCATCGCGGTCGGGGCCGGCTGCGCCTTCAGCGGGCGCGATCCCGGACCGCCGGCGTGCGAGAACGGCTGGGTGCGCCAGTCCAGGCCCTCGGGCAGCGTCAGCAGCGCCGCGACGCCCGCGTCGTCGTCCCTGGCCGGCAGTTCGACCGCGGCCTCGTCCACGCTGCGGCCGGATCCCTTGCAGACCGTCAGCCCGAACGGGTTCCAGGCGGTGGGGCACAGCGCGTGCCGGGGGAGGACGTCCTCGTCGGTGAAGACCGCGATCGGACGCTCGCAGTCCGGGCACCGAAGCCGGACGATGTCCCAGCTCTCCTCGTCCAGGGCCAACTCCTCATCGATGTCCGGTAGCTCGTCGGGCTCCGGATCGGGTTCCGCGTCGAACGCGGGCGACGTGCGCTGAGCGCGGGTGCTCCGCTTCAGTGCCGGCATGTTTCTCCCCCTCGGGCGATCCCGCAAGGTTCCTCAAGGCTCCACGGCCTCGACCACAGCAAGCACTTCCCGTCATGTGCCTCTGATAATCGCGCAGTTGACCACGGCCGGAAGTATTGAGTGTGGCGTTCGTCACACCGGGGCGCTTCCGGCCCCGGAGAGGTTTGCACCTGCTCCCGCGAGTGCGACGGCGCACGCCCCGGTGCACCGCGGCGCACACCGGCGCCTCTCCGGCCGTGCGGCCGCCGCACCCCGTCACCGCCCGGCCGCGCGGCCCCCCAGGTAGTACACGGCGAAGGCCCGGCGGATCACCGGCTGCGCCATGCTCCGCACCCGCACCCCGCCGCTGGTCGTGCCGCGCTCGGTGCCCGCGCGGGCGTGCCCGTGCACGACGAGGTCGGCGCCGACCGCCGCCCCGGCCGCCGCCCCGGCCGCCGTCGCCCCGCCCTCCAGCATCTCCACGCCCGCGTCGGCGAGGACGGAGGCGACCTCCTGCGGCCGCTCGTCGTGGTAGTCGTGATTGCCCAGTGCCGCGGCCACCGGCACCGCGGCCCGGCGGCCCGGCATTCCGGCGTTCCGAAAAAATCACGCAATTCACCCGTACCATCCCGGGTCGGGCCGACGCGGGCCGCCTCCGGTGCCCGGCCGCCCGGCCGTCCGCCCGCGCCGTCCACCCGTCGGGACGTCGCACGGCCAGGTACCTGAAAGGGGCACCGAGCCTGTAGGTTCTTGCGTCGTGGAGGAGCTGGACCGGCAGATCGTGGAATTGCTCGTCAGGGACGGGCGCATGAGCTACACCGACCTGGGCAGGGCCACCGGCCTGTCCACCTCGGCGGTGCACCAGCGCGTGCGGCGCCTGGAGCAGCGCGGCGTCATCCGCGGCTACGCCGCCGTGGTTGACCCCGAGGCGGTGGGCCTGCCGATGACCGCGTTCATCTCGGTCAAGCCCTTCGACCCCGGCGCACCGGACGACGTGCCCGAGCGCCTGGCCGACATCGCGGAGATCGAGGCCTGCCACAGCGTGGCCGGCGACGAGAGCTACATCCTCAAGGTGCGCGTCGCCCGCCCGGGGGACCTGGAGCACCTGCTCGCCCGCATCCGCAGCCAGGCCGGGGTGTCCACCCGCACCACCGTGGTGCTCTCCACCCCCTACGAGGCGCGCCCGCCCCGCCTCCACCCCGACACCGCCGGCTGACCTCCACCCCTGCACCGCCGGCTGACCTCCGCCCCCGGCCGCCCCGTCCTCCTCCGCCCGGCCCTCCGCCGCGAGCCGGATCCGCCGCGCCGCGCCCACCCCGGGCGCGGCCGCGGGCCGGGCAGAGGCCAGACTGGTGCCATGAGCGATCACCACGGAACCGTGCTGCTGCGCGGCGGCACCGTCTACAGCCCCGCCGACCCCTTCGCCACCGCGATGATCGTGCAGGACGGCACCGTCGCATGGATCGGTTCCGAGGGCGCGGCCGACGGATTCGCGGACGGGGTCGACCGGGTCGTCCACCTCGAGGGGGCGCTCGTCACCCCCGCGTTCACCGACGCGCACGTGCACACCACCGCCACCGGCCTCGCCCTGACCGGGCTCGACCTGGCGGGCGCGGCCTCCCTGGCGGACGCCCTCGCCCGCGTCGCCGAGTACGCCGCCGCCCACCCCGGTGACGACGTCGTGCTCGGCCACGGCTGGGACGCCGCCCGCTGGCCGGAGAACCGCCCGCCCTCCCGCGCCGAGCTGGACGCCGCCACCGGCGGCCGTCCCCTCTACCTCACCCGTGTCGACGTGCACTCGGCCGTGGTCACCACCGCCCTGCTGGACCGCGTCCCCGGCGTCGCCTCCCTCCCCGGCTTCGACCCCGCCGGGCCGCTCACCCGGGACGCCCACCACGCGGTGCGCCGCGCCGCCCAGGCCGCGGTCGGCCCCGGCCAGCGCCGGGACGCCCAGCGGGCCGCGCTGCGCCGGGCCGCCTCCCTGGGCATCGGGACCGTGCACGAGTGCGCCGGCCCCGACATCTCCTCCGAGGACGACCTGACCGGCCTGCTGCGCCTGGCCGCCGAAGAGCCCGGCCCCCGGGTCTTCGGCTACTGGGCCGAGGCGGTCCGGCCGGGAGGGGAGGAGGTGCTGCAGCGGGTCCGCGACCTCGGCGCGGTCGGCGCGGCCGGGGACCTCTTCGTCGACGGCTCCCTGGGATCCCACACCGCCTGCCTGCGCACCCCCTACGCCGACGCCGGCACCACCGGCGTGCTCCACCTGGACGCCGGACAGGTCGCCGACCACGTCGCCGCCTGCACCGAAGCCGGACTCCAGGCCGGCTTCCACGCCATCGGCGACGCGGCGCTGGACACCGTGGTGGCCGGAGTGCGGGCCGCGGCCGAGCGGGTCGGCCTCGCCCGGATCCGGGCCGCCCGCCACCGCGTCGAGCACGCCGAGATGCTGGACGCGGACGCCGTCGCGGCCTTCGCCGACCTGGGGCTGACCGCCTCCGTCCAGCCGGCCTTCGACGCCGCCTGGGGCGGCGAGGAGGGCATGTACGCGGCGCGCCTGGGCAACGAGCGCGCCCGCGCCCTCAACCCGTTCGCGGCCCTGCTGCGCGCCGGGGTCCCCCTCGCCCTGGGGTCGGACGCCCCCGTCACCCCCCTCGACCCGTGGGGCACCGTCCGCGCGGCGGCCTTCCACCGCACCGCGGAGCACCGCGTCTCCGTGCGCGCCGCCTTCACCGCGCACACCCGCGGCGGCTGGCGGGCGCTCGGACGCGACGAGGCCGGCGTCCTGGTGCCCGGGGCCCCCGCGGACTACGCGCTGTGGAACACGGCCGGCGACCTCGTCGTCCAGACCCCCGACGACCGCATCGCCAACTGGTCCACCGACCCGCGCTCGGGCACCCCCGGCCTGCCCGACCTGTCGCCGGGCACCGAACTGCCGCGCTGCGTCAGGACGGTGGTCGGCGGCCGCACCGTCTTCGCCTCCACGGACGAGTGACGCGGGATCGCGCCGTACCCCGGAACGACGACGGGCGGGGTGCTTCGTCCGCCTTCCCGCGCCCCGCGCTGACCTGCTGTTTCTCCGCATCCCCGCAGATGGGGCCCAGGTTGACAGACCGCGGGCGGATACCAGTAGGTTCGGGGGCGTCCACCACAGGACGTCCGACCGGGGAACCCCGACGCGACCCGTGACCGCCTCTGGGCCACGGGCGGTGCTTCCGAGGAAGCACCGCCACCGGCAACCAGGTCCAGCGGGCAGGCCGGGAGCGCGGCCCGCCGCCAGGCGTTCCGGCCGGTCGGCAGGTGCGACCCGGGTGGGGTCCGGACGCTCAGTAGACAACGGCTCTCGGTCGACCCGCAGCCGGCGGGTCCCAGGTCGGCCCGAAGGGCGTCCGGGCCCGCACCCGCAGCCTCCCCACGCGGCAGGCCCCGGGCACCACGGCCCCCGGGCCCCGCCCCGCGGCCCCACGGACCAGCAGCCCCACGGAGCCCGGGTGCAGCCGCTCCGCACGGGACCTCCCCGCCGGGGCCCGCCCCGTCCTCGCCCCCGTCCCCGCCCGCGCCGGGCACCCCGGACGATGTACCGTCACCTCACCGACTCACCGACTCACCGACTCACCGACTCACCGACTCACCGACTCACCGACTCACCGACTCACCGACTCACCGACTCACCGACTCACCACCGCACCACCTGCAGGAAGGCCGTGACCGTGCACGCGCGCTCCGCCGACGCCGCCGCGCCCGCCGCGGCGGCCCCCGGCCCGGACCGGAAACCGGATCCGGCTTCCGCCCCGCCCCGGACGACAGCAGAGGCCACCGGCGGCACCCCCGCGCCCGGCGCCCCGGCGGAACGCCCCGGACGGCTCCGCCGGGCGGGGGCGTCCGTGCGGCGCAGCGCCCCGCGCACCGCCGTCGCCGCCGCGGCCGGCGTGGCCCTGGCCCTCGCCTTCCCGCCCTACGACCTGTGGCCGCTGTCCCTGCTCGCGGTGGCGGCCCTGGCCCTGCTCGCCCGCGGACGCACCGCCCGGCAGGGCGCCTGGCTCGGCTTCGCCCTGGGCCTGCCGTTCTTCGCCGTCCTGCTGGTGTGGCTGCGCGTCATCGGATTCGACGCGGTGATCGGCCTGGCGGTGGTCGAGGCCCTGTTCTTCGTGCCGATGGGGGCCGGCCTGGCCGTCACCTCCCGGCTGCCCGCCGCGCCCCTGTGGGGGGCCTGCCTGTGGGTGGCCCAGGAGTGGGCGCGCGACCGGCTGCCCTTCGGGGGGTTCCCCTGGGGGCGCCTGGCCTTCGCCAACACCGCCACCCCCTTCACCCCGCTGGCCGCCCTCGGCGGCGCGCCCCTGGTCACCTTCGCCGTGGCCCTGACCGGAGGACTGGCCGCCGCCGCGGCGGCCGCGCTGTGGTCCCTGCGCCGCCGCGCCGCGTCCGGGGAGCGGGCCGACGGCCCGGCCGCCGGGAAGGCCGGGGACGGCGAGCCCGCAGGGACGGCCGCCGGCGAGCCCGCAGGGGCGGCGGCCGGGGCACGCCCGCGCCGTCCCGCCCCCGCGGCGGCAGTCGCCGGAGCCGCAGCACTGGCCGTGGCCGTCACCTGCGCCGGATACGCGGTGCCGGTGCCCACCGCGGCCGACGACACCGTGTCCGTCGCCGTCGTCCAGGGGAACGTCCAGCAGCCCGGCATGGACTTCCTCGGCCGGCCCATGCTGATCCTCAACAACCACGTCGAGGCCACCCTCGGCCTGGCCGAGGACGTCGAGGCCGGCCGTCTCGAGCGCCCCGACCTGGTGATCTGGCCGGAGAACTCCTCCGACCTGGACCCCACCGCCGTCCCCGAGGCCCGCGCCGCGATCGACCGGGCCGCCCGGGCGGTCGGCGCGCCGATCCTGGTCGGGGCCCTGGTCGACGGCCCGGACGAGCACCACGTGCAGAACAACGGCATCGTGTGGGACCCCGCCACCGGCCCCGGCGCCTCCTACACCAAGCAGCACCCGGTGCCGTTCGGCGAGTACGTGCCCTACCGCGAGGCGCTCAGCAAGGTGATCACCCGGCTCGAGCGGGTCCCCCGCGACTTCTGGCCGGGCGAGGACACCGGCGTCCTTCAGGTCGGCCCCGCACGCCTGGGCGACGTCATCTGCTTCGAGGTCGCCTACGACGGCATCGTCCGCGACACCGTCAACGACGGTGCCCGCGCGGTGGTCGTGCAGACCAACAACGCCACCTACGGCAACACCGGGCAGCCCGAGCAGCAGCTGGCCATGTCCCGGCTGCGGGCCGTCGAGCACGGCCGGGCGTTCGTCACCGCCGCGACCAGCGGGATCAGCGCGGTCGTCTCCCCGGACGGGCGGGTGCTGCAGCGCACCGAGGAGTTCACCCAGGACGTGCTCACCGCGGACCTCCCCCTGCGGGACGCGCGGACGGTCGCCGACCGAGTCGGCGCACTTCCGGAGTGGACCCTCGCTATCGTGGGCCTCCTCGCCTGGGGGACGGGGAGCGTCCTCGCCCGCCCGGGCCGACGCGACCAGAAGGGGCAGCAGTGAACGACGGCGGCGGGCAGCGGCGGTTCGGTCCGCTCGGCACGGTCCTGGTGATCGTCCCCACCTACAACGAGGCCGAGAACATCGAGGCGGTCGTCGCACGGGTGCGTGCCGCGGTCCCCGAGGCGCACGTCCTCGTCGCCGACGACAACAGCCCCGACGGCACCGGCAAGATCGCCGACGAACTGGCGGCCGCGGACCCGCAGGTGTCGGTCCTGCACCGCCGCGGCAAGGAGGGCCTGGGCGCCGCCTACCTCGCCGGGTTCGCCTGGGGCGCCGAGCGCGGCTTCGGCGTGCTGGTGGAGATGGACGCGGACGGCTCCCACCAGCCCGAGGAGCTACCCCGGCTGCTGACCGCCCTCAAGGGCGCCGACGTGGTCCTGGGCTCGCGCTGGGTCCCCGGCGGCCGGATCGTCAACTGGCCGCGCTCCCGCGAGTTCCTCTCCCGCGGGGGCAGCACCTACTCCCGCCTGCTGCTGGACGTGCCGATCCGGGACGTCACCGGGGGCTTCCGGGCCTTCCGGGCGGAGGCGCTGAAAGAACTGGGCCTGCGGGACGTCGCCAGCCAGGGCTACTGCTTCCAGGTCGACCTGGCCCGGCGCGCGGTGCGGGCGGGCCTGCGGGTGGTCGAGGTGCCGATCACCTTCGTCGAGCGCGAGCGCGGGGACAGCAAGATGAGCCGGGACATCGTCGTCGAGGCGCTGTGGCGGGTGACCGCCTGGGGCGTGGCCGGCCGGGTGGGCTCCATCCTGGGCCGCCGCGGCCGCTGACCGGACGGTGCCCCGCCCCGGACAGGCCCCCGCCCCGGCTCCGGACAGGCCCCCGCCGGGCCCGCCGGCCGTCGGGGCACAATGGGGCGTATGACGAACGGCCTGCCGCACGCGAACGGCTCCAGGACCCGCCGCTTCCGCCCCCGGGCACGCACCGTGGTGCCACTGGCCCTGGCGGCCTGGGCCGTCCTGGAGATCTGGCTGCTGGCGACGGTGGCGGGGGAGTTCGGCGCCCTGGCCGTGGTGCTGCTGCTGGGAGCCGGGTTGGTCGGGGGCGCCGCGGCGGTCAAGCGGGCGGGCCTGCGGGCCTGGCGCAACCTGGTGGATTCGGTGCAGCGCGGCGAGCCCCCGGCCGAGGGCTCCGGAGCCGGGGCGGCGATGCTCGGCGGCCTGCTGCTCATGGTGCCGGGACTGCTCTCCGACGCCGTCGGCCTGCTGCTGCTCTTCCCGCCCACCCGGGCGCCGCTGCGCCGGGCCGCGGAGCGGGTCCTGGCCGGGCGGCGCACGGCCGCGCCCGGCTCGTTCGGCGACGCCTTCCGGCAGGCCCGGTCGGTGAACGAGCAGATGCGCATCCACCGGCCCGGCGGCAAGGTCGTCCCCGGCGAGGTGGTCCGCGAGGACGGCGGACGGGCACCGGGCGGGGGACGCGAGGACGCCCCGCGCCCGCCCCTCACCCCCTGAGCGTCCTCACCCCCGGGTGTCCGGAGCCCCTGGGCATCCGGGGGTGGGCACGCGAAAACGGCACGCGAAAACCCGGGCCGCGGCGCAGGGGGGACGGCGTCGCGACCCGGGGAATACGGCGGGTCCCGCCCGGTGGGCGGGGGTTCCCGGCGCCCCTCAGGCGCTCTTGCGGTTGTCTCGCGGGTGCACCGCCAGGTTCATGGCCCCGGAGCGCAGGACGGCCAGCCGCTCGGCCAGCACCTCCTCCAGCTCCTCGCGGGTGCGTCGCTCCATGAGCATGTCCCAGTGCGTACGGGCGGGCTTGGTCTTCTTCTCCTCCGGGCCGTTGCCGTCCACCAGGAGTGCGACGGCACCGCAGGCGCGGCACTCCCACTCCGGCGGAACCTCGGCCTCAACAGAGAACGGCATCTCGAACCGATGTCCGTTCTGGCATGCGTACTCCACCGTCTGGCGGGGTGCCAGATCGATGCCGCGGTCGGTCTCGTAGCTGGTGGCCCCGAGTCGCGTGCCGCGGAGAGCTCGCTCACTCATGAATCGTGCCTCCCGGGCTTGTCGCCCACAGGACAGTCGTCGCTGTCGTCGTCATCCGGTCAACGTCCGGTCGGCGGTGAAGATTCCCGTTCCGGGACATGCGTCGCCCGTCGTGCCGCCCCTGTTTGTACCCGTCATCGACCGGTTTGTCACTTCTGACGACGGATGTCACCCCGTGATTTCACGCCATCGACATGCAGTAACAGTTCATCCGGCCGGGTCAACCGCGTACACTACCGGCCCGCACCCGCAACGCCTAAATCCTCTCCGGCGCCCGATTGCCTGCGGCCGCCACCGCCCTGTGCACCGGCACCCTCGCCAGGAGCACGAAACCCAGCACGAAGAACCCCACGAGCGAGAAGATCGCGTCGCGGTAGCTACCCGTCAGCTGGTAGGTCAGTCCGAACAGCAGCGGCCCCAACCAGCTCGTGCCCCGGTCGCTCACTTCGTACACCGAGAAGTACTCGGCCTCCTTGCCGCGGGGCACCATCTGCGAGAACAGCGAGCGCGACAGCGCCTGGCTGCCGCCCATCACCATGCCGATGGCGGCCGCCAGCACGTAGAACCACACCGGTTCCCCCGCGGGCAGGAAGTACGCCGCCGCGACGGTGGCCGTCCACGCGACGAGCGAGCCCAGAACCGTCCGTTTGGCCCCGTACCGCTGGGCCAGCCGCCCCAGTAGCAGGGCGCCGGCGACCGCCAGCACCTGCACCAGCAGCACCGCGCCGATCAGCGTCGTCTGGTCCAGCCCCAGCTCCGCGGAACCGTAGACCGAGGCCTGCGAGATCACCGTCTGCACGCCGTCGTTGTAGACCAGGTAGGCCAGCAGGAAGAACAGGGTCAGCGGGTAGCGGCGCATGTCCTTCACCGTGGCGAGCAGCTGCCGGAAGCCGCCCGAGAGCGGGCGCCCGGCGGAGGCGGCCGACGGGCCGCTGCGCCGGTCGCGCAGCCTCACCAGCGGGACGATCGCGAACAGCCCCCACCACAGCCCGGCCGTGGCCAGGCAGATGCGCACCGCGTCCCCCTCGGACAGGCCCAGCGAGTCGTGCCCCAGGAACAGCGCCAGGTTCGCCAGCAGCACCAGCGCGCCCGAGACGTAGCCGAACGCCCACCCTCTGGAGGAGACCGCGTCCCGCTCCTCCGGCTCGGTGATCTGCGGCAGGAAGGCGTTGTAGAGGACGCTCGCCGTGGCGAAGGAGACGTTGGCGACGATCAGCAGGGCCCCGCCGAGCAGGTAGCGGTCCCCGGAGAGGAAGAACATCCCCGTCGTGGCGGCGGCCCCCAGGTAGGCGAAGGCGCCCATCAGGGGCTTCTTGCGCCCCGACCGGTCGGCGACCGCCGCGACCACCGGCATCACCAGCACCGACAGCAGCACCGACATCGACACGGCGTAGGGGAAGTAGGCGCCGGCCCGCACCGCGATCCCCAGGGGGTGCACGTAGCCGTCGGCGTCGGCCGCGGCCTCGGCCACCGACGTCAGGTAGGGCCCCAGGAAGACCGTGACGACGCTGGTGGAGAAGACCGAGTGCGCCCAGTCGTAGAAGTACCAGCCGCGCTGTTCGCGCCTGCGCTGCGCGGCGTCGGGCCGTTCGGCCGTCGTCTCCGCGGCCGCCGCCCCCGGGCCTGATGCACCCACGTGTCCGTCCCCGATCCCTGTGCGCCCCCGTACGGTCCGACATGCTGGCACAGATGCCCGCCCGTCAGGGCCCCGAGCGGGAGGGAATTCCCGCGGAACGATCACGATTCGGCGGCGGACCCCGGACGCCGGGGTTCCGGATGCCGGGAACCGGGCCGCCCGGGACGCCCCGCGGGCCCCGGGGGCGGGCCGGGACTCCGGGGGCGGCGGGGACCCCGGGGGCCCGGACCCCGGCCCGCCCGGGACGGTCAGGGGCGCCCGGCGGGCGGCCCGTCCCAGTGGGCGGCGCGCACCCGTTGCAGCCACGCCTCCACCGCCGGCTCGTCCGGCGCCGGCGGCAGCACGCCGGGACGGTCGAAGACCTCCTCGGCCCGGGAGAGGAATTCCAGGCCCAGGTCCGGGTCGGCGGCGATCCGCTCGCCGTCCTCACGCACCCGGCCGGGGTCCTCCAGCCGGATCTCCAGGTGCCCGGTGAGGTGCAGCCGCGTGCCCTGCTCCAGCAGCCTGACCAGGTGCCGGGCGTGCTTGGCGGCGCGCCCGGAGGAAGGGCCGCCGCCGCGCTCGCGCAGCCGCCGGAACTGCTGCCCGGCGTACCCCAGGTACGCGTCGCGCACCCGCCGGGCGGACAGGAAGCGGCCGCGCAGCGCGATCAGGTCGTCGCCGAGCGCGGTGCGCACCTCGTACAGCTCCCCGGGCAGCCAGACCAGTTCGCTCGCGGTGGGGTTGCAGCCCAGCGCCAGCCGGCACCACTTGGCGGCCTCGTGGTACGTCGTGTCCGGATCGGTGGTCACGTGCGACTCGGCGGGCCGGTGCAGCCCGTGGAAGGCGCTGGTGGGCGCGGCGAACACCCCCAGGCGGTCGGTGTCGGAACCGGCGTGCGCCAGCCCGTAGGCGGTCGACCCGACGATCCCGGACAGCAGCACGCCGGTGACGGCCCCGGCCGGGCCGCCCGCCCCGGCGGCGACCCCGGCGGCGGTGCTCGTGGCGCTCATGGTGTTCGCGGTGTTCGCGGTGTGCGCGGCGGTCAAGCGAATTCCCCCTCGTTGCGGACCGGACGCCCCTACCGGGCGCGGTCGTCGGCGACCCGCAGCAGCATCTCCAGGTCGTCGGTCATGATGCCGTCCACGCCCAGGTCGAGGAGCCGGTGCACGCGGTCCGCCTCGTTGACCGTCCACACGTGCACCTGCAGGCCGTAGTGGTGCGCGGTGCGCACGAACGCGGCGTCGACCACCCGCACGCCCGCGTGCCGCTCCGGGACCTGCACGCACACCGCCCCGCGCAGCGCCGCCTCCCCCAGGAGCCGGGGCGGCACCATCCGGCCGCCGCGCGAGAGCAGCCGCAGCCCGGCCACGGCACGGGTGCCCAGCGAGGTGGCCAGCCGCGGTCCGGCCAGCGACCGGGCGCGGGCGACCCGGGCCTCGGAGAACGAGCCCACGCACACCCGGTCCCACGCGCCGGCCCGCTCGATCTCCTCCAGCAGGGGGACCAGGGCCGCGTCCGTCTTGGCGTCCACGTTCCAGTGCGCCTGCGGCAGTTCGCGGAGCAGGTCCGCGAAGCGCGGCACCGGCTCGCGGCCGGCGATCCTGGCCCGGCTCACCTGTTCCCACGTCAGGTCGGCTATCCGGCCGCGGCCGTCGGTCACCCGGTCCAGCGTCGTGTCGTGGAAGGCCACCAGTTCGCCGTCGGCGGTGGTGTGCACGTCCGTCTCCAGGTAGCGGTACCCCAGGGAGGCCGCGCGGCGGAAGGCGTGCAGCGAGTTCTCCAGCCCGTCCGCGGTGCCCCCGCGGTGCGCGAACAGCAGGGGGCCGGTGCGGGCGAGGTACGGATGGCGGGCGTTCGTCACCCCGGCAGTATGGACGCAGGCTCCGGAGCGCCCGGCCGCGGGTCCGCCGCAGGGCCCGGCTCCGGAGCCGCCCCGGCCTCCGCCTCCGCCTCTGCCCGCGCCCGCGCCCGCGGCTGCGGTTCGGGGAGGGCGAAGCGGCGCAGGAAGAACTGCGCCAGCGGGCCGATGGCCAGGGCGTACAGCACCGTGCCGATCCCGGCGGTACCGCCGAGCGCGATCCCTCCGGCCAGCACGGTCAGCTCGATCCCGGTGCGCACCAGCCGCACCGAGCGCCCGGTGCGCGCGTGAAGCCCCGTCATCAGGCCGTCGCGCGGGCCGGGGCCGAAGCGGGCGCATATGTACAGCCCCGTGGCCGCCCCGTTGAGGACCACGCCGAACACCAGCAGCGCGGCGCGCAGCGCCGGGTGCTCCGGCGCCGCGGGCAGCAGGTGCAGCGCCGCGTCCATGGACAGGCCCACCACGAGGACGTTCGAGACGGTGCCCAGGCCGGGCCGCTGCCGCAGGGGGATCCACGCGGCCAGCACGCAGGCGCCCGTCAGGACGCTCACCGTGCCGACGGACAGCCCGGTGCGCCCGGCGACCCCCTGGTGGAAGACGTCCCAGGGACCCGTCCCCAGGCCGGCGCGGATCTGGAGTGCGGTGGAGGTCCCGTACAGGACCAGGCCGAGGTAGAGCCGGACGAGGCGGCGGGTGAGGAGCACGGGCTTCTTCCTCTGCTGTCGGCGGCGGAGTGCCGGTGGCGCGGACGGATCGTTCCGTGCCACTGTGTGGCCCGCCGCGGTGCCCGATCCACGGCCAATCAGGAAGAGGTGGACCGCTCCGATGTCCAAGTGGACCTCCGCGGTGGGGGCCGTGCAGCTCGCGCGGATGCTCGCCGCCCAGCAGCCGGCCGGCGCGGCGGCCGCGGGCGCACGGCGCGGACCCGCCTACCGGGACCTGGCCGACGGGGTGCGGCTGCTCGTCACCGAGGGCCGCCTGGCCGTCGCCGCGCGCCTTCCCGCCGAACGCGGGCTCGCCGCCGCCCTGGGGGTCAGCCGCACCACCGTGGCCGCGGCCTACGAGGAGCTGCGCGCCCGCGGTTTCGCCGTCTCGCGCCGCGGCGCGGGCACCTGGACGGCGCTGCCGCCGGGACGCGCCGTCCCCACCGCGGGGCTCCAGCCGCTGCCGCCCGAGCAGGCCGGGGCGGTGATCGACCTCGGCAGCGCGGCCCTGCCCGCCCCCGAGCCCTGGCTGTCGTCGGCGGCCGCGTCCGCAGCGGCCGACATCGGCCGCTACACCACCGCCCACGGCCACTACCCGGCCGGACTGCCCCTGTTGAGGGAGGCCGTGGCGGAGCGGTTCACCGCCCGCGGACTGCCGACCTCGCCCGACCAGGTCCTGGTCACCACCGGGGCGATGGGCGCGCTGAACCTGCTCCTCGGCCACCTGTCGGCCCGCGGCGACCGGGGCGCCGTCGAGGCCCCCAGCTACGCCAACGCCCTGCAGCAGATGCGGCGTGCCGGCGTGCGGCAGGTGCCGGTCGGAACGGGACCGGAGGGCTGGGACATGGGGCAGTGGCGCCGGGTGCTGCGGGACGCGGCCCCCCGCTTCGCCTACGTCGTCCCCGACTTCCACAACCCCACCGGCGTCCTGGTGCCCGAGGAGCAGCGGCGGGACCTGGTGTCGCTGGCGCGCAACTGCGGGACGGTACTCGTGGTCGACGAGACCATGGCGGAGATGGCCGCCGGGGACGGCGTGGTACTGCCCCGGCCGACGGCCGCCCTCGACCCGGGCGGCTCCACGGTGGTGACGGTGGGGTCCGCCGGCAAGGTCTTCTGGGGAGGGCTGCGGATCGGCTGGCTGCGCGGCCCCGCGGAGCTGGTGCGCCGCCTGGCCGCCGAACGGGCCCACCACGACCTGGGCACTCCCGTGCTCGAACAGCTCCTGACCCACCGGCTGCTGACCGAGCACCTGCCGCAGGTGCTGGCCTTCCAGCGCGCCCGGGTCCTGGCCAACCGCGACGCGGTCACCGCGGCGCTGCACCGCGAGCTGCCGCACTGGAGCTTCACCGTGCCCGACGGCGGCCTGACCCTGTGGGTGCGCACCGGTGTCTCCGGCGCCCGCCTCGCGGCGGCGGGCGAGCACCTGGGGGTGCGGATCGCCTCCGGGCCGCGCTTCGGCGTGGACGGAGCGTTCGAGCCCTACATACGGGTCCCGCTGACGGTGGGGGCCGGCCTCGCGGACGAGGCGGCCGCCCGGCTCGCGGCCGCGGACGCGGCGGCGGCCTCCGGCCGCGCCTTCGTGCAGGAGGGCACGGGAACCTTCGTCGCCTGAACCCGGACGGCGCCGGGCCGGCCGCCCTCTCCCGGCGGCCGGCCCGGACGCGCCGGCGCGGTCAGCGGTTCTGGACGGCCCAGAACTCCTCGAACGACAGCAGACCGTCGCCGTTGCCGTCGGCGGAGTTGATGACGGCCTGGGCGACGGTCTCGGTGACGAAGGGGTCACCCAGCTGGGCCATGACGCTCTTGTACTCGGCGGCGGAGATCAGCCCGTCCTTGTTCAGGTCGTACCGCTCGAAAGCCTTGCGCGCAGCCTCGATGTCGGCCACGTGCCCCACCCCTTTCATGTGCCTGTCGTGACCGGCACACACTACCGTCCGCCCCCCGCCGGCCGTTGACGGGCCCGGGACGGCCGCGGAGGGCCTCAGCCCTCGGCCACGGCGGGCTCGCGGACCGCCCGCAGGGTCTTCCGGCGCGGGGGGAGCAGTTCCAGGACCGCCCGGCGCCGGGCCTCGGGGACCTCCTCGTCGTAGGGATCGGGCACGGCGGGGACCTGCAGCCGCACGGCCGGCCCGCTGCCCAGCCGGGCGTACCCGCGGCCCGGCGGGACCTGGGCGGCCCGGGAGGTGGGGGCCGGGACGCCCAGCACGGCCCGGACCTCGCCCGGGGCCAGCGGCCCGAGCGCGACCCGCGCCCGCGCGCCCGCGCACACCGCCGCGGAGAGCCCGTTGCCGACGGCGGCCGGCTCGTCGGCCAGCACCACCGTGACGTTCGCCGCCCGCCCGTGCCGCAGGGGGACCTCCAGCAGGTCCTGGGGATCGGGCCGGTCCTCGGCGCGGGCGAGCCGCCCCAGGACGCCCGGCCGGTCGACGAGGAGCCACAGCGGGCGGCAGGCGTCCTCGGGGACGGGGCGCCCGTCCCGGAGGGCGGCGTTGACCGCCGCCAGCCTCCGCTCGGTCTCGTGCGCCGCCCACTCCAGCCCGGCCAGCGCGCCGGCCAGGTCGCTCTCGACGGCCAGCACCCCGTGCCGTCCCGCCAGGCAGGCGTAGCCGCCCGTGCCGCCGCCGTCGAGGACCAGCAGCTCGCCCTCCTCCAGGGCCTGGAGGGCGATCGATCTCAGCAGGGTGGTGGTGCCGGAACCGGGCTCCCCGAGCACCAGCAGGTGCGGCTCGGTGGAGCGTGCGCCGGTGCGCCACAGCACCGGAGGGGCGTCGCGGCCGCCGTCCTCGCCCTCCACCGGCACGGTCCGGCCGGCGTCGCAGGCGTCGGTGATCCCGAGGAGGATCTCGCCGGGGGCGGTCACGAACCGCTGGGCGCCCACGTCGCACGGCAGCGGCTCCAGGGCGGTGACGGTGAGGCGGTTGCCCTCCTCGTCCCAGTCGAAGCGGTACTCGCGGCCCCGGCCCGCCTTGGCGTGGAGCAGCTGCTCGATCCGCTCCCGGGAGGCGGGGTCGCCGTCGTCGAAGTAGGCGGGGTAGCGCAGGCGCAGGCGGACGGGGCGGTCCTCCCCGTCGAACTCGCAGTCGTCGAAGACCCGGGTGTGGTCGCCCCTGTAGGAGTACAGGGGCTCGGGGTCCCCGGCGTCGCCGAAGTGCGGGACGAGCGCCTCGTACAGGCACCGGAGCCTGGCGAGCGCGGCGGGGCCCGGCCCGGTCGCGACCACCGGGCGCTCGCGCCCGGCCCAGGCGGCCGCCGCGGTCGTCGCGGCGACGGCGAGCACCGGCCCGTAGGGCAGGATCGCGATCACCGCGACGACCGCGGCGGCGATGAACAGCAGCGGCCCGCGCTGCTCCCCGGGAGTCCCGTCCCACCGGGCGCGCAGCCACGCCAGCAGGCGGCGCAGCCCGCGCCCCACCGTGATCAGGGGATGGAAGACGTCGACGGCGTTGTCCGCCGCGGTGCGGACGAGGCCGCGGCCCTTCAGCAGGGCCGCGTAGGGGTTGCGCAGGAGGGTCGGGAGGGGGCGCCGTGCCACGGGGTTTTCTCCTACAGGGGGAGCAGGGGGAGCGGGGGAGCGGGGCACGGGAGAAGCCCGGCCCGCGGGGTTTCCGCGGCCGGGCCCTCCCGGGTTCGCTGCGGGCGGTTCAGAAGGTGATTCCGCCCAGGAGGCCGGCGAGGCTGTCGCCGCCGGCCTTGATGCCGGGGGCGATCCCGGTGCCCGCCAGGTAGAAACCGAAGAGGCCGCAGACGGCGGCGTGGGAGCCCTTCAGCCCGCTGTTGCGGCAGAAGAGGAAGACGATGGTGCCGAGCAGCAGGACGCCCGAGACGGACAGGATCATGGGATTCTCCTGGAGAGTGGGGACCTTCACCATGAGTTATCTCATATTCACAAAAGGTGACTGATCGCGAAAGCGGCGAACGGGTGATTCTTCGGCCGTCCCGGGTCACCGGGACCCGGGGGACGCCGCAGGATGTGCCACGGGATGACGCTGCGTAGGGTGGCCGCAGCACCGCAGCACCGCAGCACCCGACCCGCCAGGAGAGCGACGCGCCATGACCCGTCCTGAGCACGACCCCGAGCCCGCGCACGACCCCGAGGTGCTGCAGCTCGCCGCGAAGGTGTTCGACCTGGCCAGGCGGGGGGCGACCGACACCCTGGCCGCCTACGTCGACGCCGGCGTCCCGGCCGACCTCACCAACGACAAGGGCGACACGCTCGTCATGCTCGCGGCCTACCACGGCCACGCGGACACCGTGAAGGCCCTGCTGGAACGCGGCGCCGAGCCGGACCGCCCCAACGACCGGGGGCAGACGCCGATCGCCGGGGCGGTCTTCAAGGGCGAGACCGAGGTCGTGCGCGCCCTGCTCGACGGCGGCGCGGACCCGGCCGCGGGAACCCCGTCGGCAGTCGACACCGCCCGCATGTTCGGCAAGGAGCAGTTGCTGGAGTGGTTCGGCGCCGGGTAGTCCCGGGGCCGGTCCGATCCCACCCGCCCGGCGGCCGGTGCCGGCCGGGGGAGGGCCGGGCGGCCGGTGTCCGCGGGGTCAGAAGCCGCCGCTGTCCCCGAACCCTCCGCCGAAGTCGCCGCCCCCGCCGAAGTCGCCCCCGAACCCTCCGCCGAAGTCCCCTCCGCCGCCGCCGTAGTCCCCGTAGTGGCCGGCGCCCAGCGCGTGGGCGGGGCCCATGGAGTTCCCCAGCATCGTGCCGATCAGCAGCCCGGGCAGCAGCATCGAGCCGTACGCCCCGTAGTAGCCGCCGGCCCACGGCGCGTACGCGGGCCCGGCGTCCCAGTAGGGCCGCTGCCGGCCGTCGACGGAGACCGTTCGCACCGCCGGGTCCAGGCCGTCCGCGATGCGTGCCGCGTCCGCCGCGCACACCGGTACCGGCCGCAGGCTGCCGCCGTCCGGCGCCCACTGCGCGTCCTCGACGGACGGCCCGTGCCGCGGGTCGAAGAAGCACGGGGGCCGCCGCTCCGGCAGGGGGCGCCCCTCGCGGCGCGCGTCGAGCACGGCCAGGGAGAACCGGCCGTCCTCCAGCGCCTCGCTCACCGCCCGCACGTCCTGCGGCCGCCTCGCCGCCGCCGACCTCGCCTTGGCGGTCTCGTAGGCGTCCAGGGCCCGGCCGTAGTCCTCCAGCATCTGCGGAGTTGCCTTCGGGTCGGAGGGGTGGAAGTCCAGCCGGTCCAGGGCCTCCCCGTAGGCGGTGATGTCCTCCTCCACCACGGCCCGCACCTGCTCCAGCTGCTCGCGCTCCTCCTCGCGGCGGCGCCTGGCGCTCCTGCGTGCGCCGTACAGCCCGGCCCCGGCGAGCAGGCCCAGCAGGACCAGCATCGTCACCAGGACTCCGGCGCCCGCCCCGGAGGACCCTCCCGTGCCGGGGCTGCCGCGGTCACCGGTCCCTCCGCCGGCGACGGCCGCCGAGACGTCGGCCACGAACCCGTCCAGGATCGCCGAGGGGTCGCCCGGGTGCTCCTGCACGTTGCGCGCCGCGATGGAGCGGGAGGTGGAGCCCGGCAGCACGGAGGAGTCGGAGGCCGCGCCGAAGTCGCTCCCCAGCGCCACCGCGTAGACGCCCGGTTCGCCGACCGCCGCGCGCAGCCGGTCGAAGATCCGCCCGCCCCCGTAGGAGGGGTCGGCGGGCAGCACGGCGACGTAGATCGGCACCCCGGAGTCGCGGATGCGGCCGGCGAGGTCCTGGGCCTCCGCGGCGGAGAGCTTGTCCGAGGCGGCCGGGTCCACGTAGACGGGACTGCTGCGCAGCTGTTCGGCGATCTTCTCCACGCCGGTCGCCGCGCCGGCGGTGCCCGCCGTGCCCCACAGCACGGCCAGCACGCTGAGCAGCACGGCCCAGGCGCGGGCGCGGCGGCGCAGCGCCCCGCGCCCCCCGGCGGGCCCTGCGGCCCCGGTGGGTCCCCTGGGTCCGGAGGGCGGGGGTGGTGCGGATGTGCTCGGTTCGATGGTTCCCATGGCCCGCGCGTACCCGTTGTCGCCCGATATGTGCTTCCCGGGCGACTCCGGGAGGGGCCCGGTCGGGATCCGCGGTGTTCCCGGACGCCGGGGGCGGTCCCCGCCGGGCCCGGCCCGCCGGAGCGGGGCGGCGGGCCGGGCCCGGCGCGGCGGGGTCAGACGGGGCGGCCGGCCGTCTGCAGCGCGGCCTCCACGACCGCCTCCGCCTCGCGGGCCAGGGGACGGATCCACACCCGGCGCGGGTGCTGCCCGGCGGCGGCGCGGACCTCACCGTACGGGCGCCATCCCCACCCGCTGTAGTCGTAGTCCTCCCCGGTGGGGGTCTGCCAGTCGGTCACCAGGACCCCCAGGAGCTCGTCGCGGTCCTCCAGCAGTTCGTCGTGCAGGCGGCGCCCGATCCCCTTCCCCAAGTGCTGCGGCAGGACCATCAGGTCGGCCACCTCGAAGACCTGCCCGGAGGCGGTCAGCTCGTCGACGCGCCGCGGGACCTCGCCGTCGAAGTCCTGCCACCAGTCGCCGTCGCGGTCCACCGGGTGCCCGAAGGCGCACCCGGCCGGCACCGTCGCCGCGCTGGCGACCACCATGTCGAAACCGGGCTGCCGCGCCCGCACGGCGAACCGCTCGAGGAAGCCCTCCCTGCCGCGGAACTCCCCGCCCGCGACCTCCGCGTAGGCCTCGACGAACATGTCGGCGAACTTCTCGCGGTCGTTCTCGGCCTGCCACCTGGTCAGGTGGCGCATGAATATCTCAGCCATCTACCTGTGCTCCTTGCCCTTCTCCGGGCGGTGCCGGCCGGCGCCGCCCGGGGTCGCTCATTCCTCCGGTGCGAGCAGCCGTCCGGTCCCGCGCTCGCGCACCGTGACGGCCTCCATGGGGCAGGACTCGGCGGCGTCCAGCACCGCCCCGTCCGGCCCCACGAAGGCCCGGACGGGCCCGGACCTGCCGCCGGTGAGCACGAAGCGGCCCGGGGCGGTGCCGACGCAGATGCCCGAGCCGATGCACCGCTCCCGGTCGACCGCCACCTCCCAGAGCCCGTCGCCCTCCTCCCGGCCGGCGTCCCCGCCCACCGCTCCGCCGTCCTTCTGCACCGTCGCGCTCCGTCCGTCCGCTTCCTGTTCCTGTTCCTGCCGCCGGACCGCCCCGCCGGGGGCCGTCCCGTCCGGGGGCGGCGTGCCCGGGGGCGGCGTGCCGGGGCTCACCAGGCCACCGGCATCAGCGACGGCCCGCGCACCAGCAGCCCGGTCTTCCACACCACCGCGTCCGGGCCCCCGTCGAACCGCAGGCCGGGGAAGCGGCGCAGCAGCGTCTCCAGCGCGACCTGCAGTTCCATCCGGGCCAGCTGGGCGCCCAGGCAGTGGTGCGGGCCGTGGCCGAAGCCGACGTGCGGATTGTCCGACCGCCCCAGGTCCAGGCCCTCCGGGTCGGAGAAGACCTCCGGGTCCCGGTTGGCCGCCGCCGCGGCGACGAGCACCGGCTCGCCGGCCCGGACCGTCACCGGGCCGAACTCCACGTCCTCCAGCGCGTAGCGGGGGAACGCCCCCGCCGCGCCCAGCGGCACGAACCGCAGCAGCTCCTCCACGGCGCGCGGCACCAGCTCCGGCTCCCGGCGCAGCCGCGCCAGCTCCTCGGGGTGGGTGAGCAGGACGTAGACGAAGTTCGGGATCTGCGAGGCAGTCGTCTCGTGCCCGGCCACCAGCAGTCCGACGGCCAACTGGACGAGCTCCTCCTCGCTCAGCCGGTCGTTGTCCTCGTCCCGGGCCCGCACCAGCGCGCCGAGCAGGTCGTCGGCGGGGCGCTCGCGGCGCTCGGCGATCAAATGGGCCATGTACCCGTTCATCGACTCGATGTGGTCCTGGACCTGCTGGCCCGTCAGCTTACTGGTGCTCAGGAAGGCGTCGGACCAGATCCGGAAATCCCCCCGGTCCTCGAAGGGCACGCCGAGCAGTTCGCAGATGACGGTGATCGGCAGCGGCAGGGCGAACTGCTCCACCAGGTCGGCCCGGTCGCCGCCGGCGGCCATCGCGTCCGCCAGGCCGTCGGCGATCTCCTGGGTGCGCCCGCGAAGCAGCTCCACCCGGCGCATGGTGAACGCCTTGGCGACCAGCCTGCGCAACCGGGTGTGGTCGGGCGGGTCCATGGCCAGGATGCCGCCCTGCCGCCGTAAGTGCGCGTGCATCCGCGGCTCGTCCCGTTCGAGGGCGGCCGCGCGGCTGAACCGCGGGTCGCCCAGCACGGTCCTGACGTCCTCGTGACGGGTGGCCAGCCAGGCCGGTTCGCCGTAGGGGAGGCGGATCCGGCACAGCGGCTCCTCCGCCCGCAGCTTGGCGTAGAACGGGTCCAGGTCGAGCCGGTGCGGCTCGCTGAAGGGGTAGGCGTACGTCTCGCCGCTGACCGTCATGGGCATCTCCTCGGGGGCCGGGTCCTGGCCGGCGGGCAGGGAGGGCCGGGGGAGAGGAGCGGTACCGCCCGTGCCCCCCGGGCGTCTCCGACACGCCCGCCGCGCCCGCACCGGCACCGCCGCGCGCGGGGCGCGGCCGGGCGGCACGGGACGACGGCGGGACCGGGCGCCCGTCCCGCCGTCCCCCTCATTACCCGTGCCGCACCCGCGCCACACTGCGCGGCCGAATCCCGCCCTTCGCGCCCCCTCCGTGCCCTCCGCGTCCGGCCGCTCCGGGCCTGACGCGACCGGGCCTGACGCGACCGGGCCGGAGCGGCCGGCGGGACACCGGAGGCCTGCCGGCGTACGGCGAAAGCCGTGCGGGGCGCGGGCGCGGGGCGCCGGCTGCCGGGTGCGGGCCGGGGCCGGGCGTGCGGCGGGAGCGGTCGGGCAGGATGGGAGCCGTGCGGCTCCATCCGGTCACCCCCGCCCTGCTCGCCGAGAGACTCGCCGACCGCATCGCGGACCTGCGCCCCGCCGACGGCGGGAGCCGGGTGTGCGCGGCAGTGGACGGAGCCCCGGCCGCCCGGCCGGAGGCGCTCGCCGACGCCCTCGTCGAGCCGCTGCGCCTGCGCGGCCGCCACGTGCGGCGCATCCGCACGGCGGACTTCCTGCGCCCCGCCTCGCTGCGCCTCGAGCACGGCCACCGGGACCCCGACTCCTTCTACGACCTGTGGCTGGACGAGGGGGCGCTGTGGCGCGAGGTCTTCACCCCCGTCCTGCCCGGCGGAGACGGCCGTGTCCTGCCCACCCTGCGGGATCCGGCCACCGACCGGGCCACCCGCGCGGAACGGGTCGAACTCCCGCCCGGGGGAGTGCTGCTGCTCGACGGCCCGCTGCTGCTGGGCCGCGCCTTCCCCCTCGACCTGGCGGTCCACCTGCACCTGTCCCCGGCCGCCCTCGAACGCCGCACGGCGGCGGACGAGCGGTGGACGCTGCCGGCCTTCGCCCGTTACGAGGAGGAGGTCCGGCCCGCCGAGGCGGCCGACGTCCTGGTGCGCGCCGACGATCCGCGGCACCCCGCCTGGACCGGCTGACCCCGCCCGGGGCGGGGCCCGGGCGCCGCGCCGGGCCGCGCTCAGGCCAGGGTGACCCGCTCCTGGGCGCCGCCGTCCTGCCGGGTGATGCGGAACCGCCGCGGGTCGAGCCCGCCCGCCTCGATCGCGGACAGCACCGCGCTGCGCTGCTCCGGGTCCAGGGCAGGGGTGCGCGAGAGGACGAAGCCGCTGTTCCGGCTGCGGTCGGTGACCACCGCCCAGCGGTAGTCCGGATCCAGTCCGACCACGATGTAGTTCGCCCGGTCGCGGTGCCGGAAGCCGCCGGGGAGCCTGAGGAAGGAGACGTTCAGGCGGGCGTTCCCGGCGTCCAGGGGCACGGCCTCCCCGACGGCCGTGACGACGCTGCCGGCCCGGGTGACGCAGCTGTTGCGCACGCTGACGGCACCGGACGGCGCCCGCCCGTACTCGGCCCTGGCGTTCTTGGCGCACCGCGCCTCGAACCAGCGGGGGACCGCCGCGTACTGGTACCACGTGCCCAGGTAGCGCTCGAGGTCCAGAACGGCCACCGCCGCCGGCTCCACCGGGGCGCGTCGCCCCGACCGCACCGCGGCGGTCACCCCGGCCGCTGCGGCCGCTCCGGCGAGGGAGGCCGCGGCGACGACCGCCCCGGCCGACTTGTGCTCGGTCTTCACAGCTGGCTCCGTTCTCGCTCCCCGGGCTTCTGCCTCCCCTTCTGTCCCGGATCGCCCCCTCGAACCGCCCGGACGGCGGACCCCGCGCGGCGGACGGGCTCCGGCGCGGGGCGGCGGTGCGGGCCCGCGTCCGGGCCCGCGCCCGGATCCGGACGAGGGGCGGTCCCGGTCCGGTCCCCGTGCCACAATTCGCCGGAGTGTCGGGCAGTGCGGCAGGAGCGTGATGGACACTTCCGTGACCCGGGGCGCGCAACGGCCTTCCGCCCTTGTGGAGTGGCTGCTCGTCGTGGCCATGGCGGTGGTCGCCCGGCTGCCCGGAATCTTCCTCGGTCCGGCGCTGCTCGGTCTTGCGGTGCTCGGCCTGGCCGTGGCCGGAGGCGACCCGGACGCATTGGTGGTGCCGTTGACGTATGCGGCGATCGTCGTCCTGGGCACGGCCGCCGACCGTGACCGCGGTTCCCTGCCCGGCCGTGCGGTGCGGCCCGCCGACGAGCCGGAGCTGGCCGCGCTCGTCGGGGACGTGGCCGAGCGGCTCGGGTTCCGCGCCCCGCTGCTGGTCCGGGTGGTCCCGGAACCGGAGGCCGCGCTCGGTCCCGTGAAGCTCTCGGGCGTGCGGGGCTGCGTGCTGCTGCTCGGCCTGCCCCTCCTGCGGTCCATGACCGCGGCGCAGCTCGCGGCCGTGGTCGCTCACGAGCTGGCGCACGAGCAGCACGTGCGCGACCGGCGCACGGTGTGGCTGCGGCGCACCCGGGACGCACTCGCGGAGCGGCTCGGGGGCCGCTTCCGCCCGCCGGCGGCTCTCGCCGTGCCGCTGCTGCGCGCCTCCCGGCCGTCGCTCTGGGAGGCGGAGTTCGCGGCCGACGCCGACTCCGCCCGGATCGCGGGGGCCGCCGCGACCGGCCGGGCCCTGGAACTGGCGGGCCTGCTCGGCGCGGTGTTCGACGGTCTCGGAGAGCGGTGGCTGTCCGAACTGGAGGAGGACGGTGCCCGTCCGCAGGACTTCTACGACGCCTTCGGGGCCGCGCTGCGGGATCCGTTCGTGCTGAGCCGGGGCGCCCGTGCCGCGGCCGAGGAGGACGCCTTCGACCCGTACGTCGCGGCCGGCCGTCCGCCGACCGCGCAGCGGGTGGCCGCCCTGCCCGACGGCGGGGGCGCGGGACCGTACGGCACCGAGCCCGTCGTGCTGCGGGACGCGCAGGCGATCGAACAGTGGTGCGTCGAGGAGCTCGCCGGGGACACCGGGAGCGGCCGGGGCGCAGGACGGGCCGGGGACGGCGTGGGCCTGCGGCCGGTCCGCATCCTCGACCCGGACACCGGGCCGCTCCTCCGCCCCGACGACGGAGCGGTCGAGCTTCTCCTCGGCGCGACCCGCCGGAAGTCCCCGGTCCCGGCGCTCTCCGACGCCCTGGACGCCGTGGCCGACGGCAGCTGGCCGGACCTGGCCTCCGGGATCGAACCCGGTCTGCGGCGCGTGCCCGCGCCCGAGCGCCGGTACGCGTCCCGCGCCGTACTGGCCCGGGCCGCGGGCGAGACGCTCGCCGCGGTCCTGCGGGACTCCGGCTGGACGTACGCCGGCCGCTGGTCGAGCACGGTGCTGGCCGCGCCGGACGGCACGGCCGTCGACCTCCACGAGATGCTCGTCGCGGCCCTGGACAGCGGCGACCCCGCCCCCGTGCGGGCCCTGGTGCGGTCCGCGGGGAAGGAGAGGACGGAGGCATGAGGCGTCCCGGACCCGCACTGCGGGTCGCACTGCTGGGCGTGGCCTGCGCCGTGGGGGGCCTCGCGCTGCTGGCCGCCTGGTTGGGCGGGCACGCGTACGCGTACGACAGCGCTCGCGCAAGGGCCGCTGCGACCGCCGACGGCCTGGTGGTCGCGGCCGGCATCGGCGACACCGAGGACGTCCTCGTGCGGTGGACCGACCGCGCGGGCCGCGAGCACGTGCAGCGCTTCGGCGTCTACGCCACGGACCGCTACGCCGAGGGCCGCCGGTTCCCCGTCGCCTACGACCCCGACCGGGCGTACCCGCAGGGCTTCCCGGCCGACCCGGAGGAGACCGCGGCCGAGGACGACCTCCTCGTGCCGCTCGGCCTGATGGCCGCCGTCACGACCGCCTGCTGCGGCGCCTGGGCCCGCCGGGGCCTGCGTTTTCTCCGGGCGGCCCGGCGGCCGGGCCGCCCGATGACGGCCGAGGTGCTCTGCGGCGGGCGGCCGCGGACCGCGCCCTGGTCGGCCGGGAGCACGTGGCTCGCCCTGTCCGGGACGGACCTGCCCGACCGGCCGGCCCGGTGGCAGCGGGTCATGTGGCACCCCGCGCTCGACCGGCTGTCCGGTCCGGCCGAGGTGGTCGTGCGCTGCGCACCGGGCGGGCGCGGCGCCGCAGTGGTGGAGCTGCCGGACGGGGCGCGACCGGTGCCGGTCGGGAGGCTGCGGCGCCGTCCGCCGGGCACCGGACTGCTCGGTGAGCGCCGGGCCGTCCGGGCCTGCCTGCAGGACTCCTTCGTCCTTCCGCCCGACTCCGGAGGGTGGCCCGTCCGGCCCTGGTGGCGGCCGGCCGCGGCGGCGGCCGCCCTGGGGGCCGCGGCCGGCGCAGCCGGGGCCTTCGTCCTCGTCGGCGGGGGCGCCGTGGCGGTCGTGGGGTTCGCCCTGAGCGGGGTGATCGTGGCCACCGGCTTCTGGGCGCTGTCCTCCCCGGAACCCTGACCGCTTTGTTCATTTTCCGGGTCGTTGAAGACAAGAAGCCGGGTTTTCCCTGTTCTGCGGCGACTCCCAGGGGTATACACGTCTTATGGGCAGCAATTTTCTGAATGTCGCTGCGAACGGCTTCACGGTCGACACCGTGACGATGGTGTTGGTCGGCGTCTTCGTGGTGGCGATGCTGCTGGCGGCGTTCTGGTACGACCGGTGGTTGGTGGTGCACAGGCCACCTTCTCCGCACGAGCCGCAGCCACGCTCGGGAGCGTGGCAGACCCGTGAGGAGTACGGCCGTCCCACCCCGTCGGACCACGGTCCGGGCCATCAGGACGGTGATCCGGTCGAGTACGAGTCCTACGACGGACCGCACCCGGAGATGCCGCGCGACGGCCATCGCTACCTGCCCGAAGAGATCGCGGCGATGCGCAGCACCGTTGACGAGACCGAGCGGCGGCAGCCGCCCGTCTCCGAGAAGGCCGAGCCGGCGCGATCCGGTTCCGTGCCCCCCGATCGCGGCCCCGGGGCCGTCTGATCCGACCAGTCCACCACCGGCCGCCGGGCATGCCGCCCGGCGGCCGTCCTCTGCGCGGCCGGCACGGGGACACCCCGGGTGCGGGGCCGGCCGGGTCCGGGGTCGGCCCTGCACCCGGGGATTGAGCCGCGGCCGCGGCTCAATCCCCGTCCTGCTCCATGCGGGCCTCGACCCGGCCGTCCACCACCCGGGTGGTGAAGGCGGGCTGGGGGGCGGTCGCCGGGCCGCGCACGTTCCAGCCGTCCTCCAGCCGGAAGACGCTGCCGTGCCACGGGCACGTCACGCACCCGTCGGAGACCGTTCCCTGCGACAGCGGGCCTCCCAGGTGGCTGCAGTACTCGGCCAGGACGTGCACCCGCCCGCCCGCCTCCCGCACCACGACCACCGGCACGTCGTCCACGGTCCGCCGCACCGGCTCGCCCACGGGCAGGTCGGCCACGTCGGCGACCGGGTGCCAGCCGGGCCCCACCAGGTGGGGGACCGCCTCGGCGTGGTTGGCGCCGGCCGCCTGCCGGTAGGCCATGTGCCCGCCGAGCGCGCCGCCGGTGCTCGCCACGGCCAGGCCCGCGAGGCCCAGGACGCGCCCCCGGGCGCGCCGGCCCCGCAGCCGGGCCGACAGGGAGCAGGCGTACAGGGCGACGGCGGTGATGTTGGCGGCCGCGTGCACCACGCCGACGCGCATCTGCTGCTTCTGCAGCTCCGCCCAGTCCACCCAGCCCGCCAGGGCCGCCGGGGCGGCCCCGGCGAGCCCGACGGCCACCAGTACGTCCGCGCCGCGGCGTTCCCCCGGCAGCAGGTCCAGGACGGCTGCCGAGGTCCAGGCCCCCACCGGGAGCTGGACCATCAAGGGGTGCAGGGGGTGCCCAAGCCACCGGCCGTGCAGGGCGTCCCGCGCGCCGCCGAGCGGCAGCGCGTGGACGACCCTGCGCAGGGAGTCGACCAGGGGATCCAGACGGGAGGAGCGTTCCAGCCCGTCAACGGCGGACAGCACCCGTCCCGGCCCCTCGGCCTTCGGCAGCAGGTGGCGGACGGAGGAGGAGATGTCGGAAGGGCCCGATGGCATGTTCATACTCGCTCGGCTCCCCGGGGTCGCAGCCGCGAAACGGGACCGATCGGGCGGTGGATCCCGTACCGGGCCGGGCGGATGGGATGCTGAGGGGGTGAGCGAACAGCAGTTGTCGATCCGTTTCGACCCGCAGCTGTGGCTGTTCCTGCCACCGCGCCGCCGACGGGCCGAGGCCCGGCCGGCCCCCTGGGACGGCACCTCCTCCCTCGGGCACGTCGTGCAGTCGCTCGGCGTGCCGCTGACCGAGACCGGCACCCTCACCGTCGACGGCCGGCCGGCCCTGCCCTCGCAGCGTCCGCCCGCCGGGGCCACCGTCGACGTCCCCGCGGTGCGACGGCCGCAGGCGCTGCCCGTCTCGCCCCCGCGGTTCCTGCTCGACGTCCACCTGGGATCCCTGGCCCGGCGGCTGCGCCTGGTCGGAGTCAGCGCCCGCTACAGCAACGACGCCGACGACCCGGACCTGGTCGACCTGGCCAACGAGGAGGGACGGATCCTGCTCACCCAGGACCACGGCCTGCTCAAGCGCCGCAACCTGCACCTGGGCGCCTACGTGCGCGGCAGCCGGCCCGACGACCAGCTCGCCGACGTCCTGGAGCGGTTCGCGCCCCCGCTGGCACCGTGGACCCGCTGCACCGCCTGCGACGGACCGCTGGTGCCGGTGGACAAGGCCGAGATCGCGCAGCAGCTCCGGCCCGGCACCCGCCGCACCTACGACACCTTCGCCCGCTGCTCCTCCTGCGGCCGCCCCTACTGGCACGGCGCCCACACCCGGCACCTGGAGGCGGTGGTGGACGCCGCGGCCCGCGTGTCCGCCCGGTCCACCGGGTAACCCCGGTCCGCCGGGCGATCCCGTTCCGCCGGGAGGTCCGGGGACGCCGGGCGGAGCCGGCGTCCGCGGACAGGCCGGCCGTCGGGAGAGCCGCCCGGAGGGCCGGCCGTCAGGGGGCGCAGCTCCGCTCGGACGTGCGGGACCGCCCGCACCCGGGCCCCGGACCGCCGGCCGCCGGCCCCGGACCGCCGGCCGCCGGCCCCGGGCCGAGCGGCCCGGTCCCGCCGGTGACCAGGCCGACCAGGGCGCCCGGGCCGCCCTCGGCCAGGGCGCGGCGCTGCCGCTCCGCCGCGGTGCCCCCGTGCAGGAGCCGGTGGGCCAGGAGGAGGACCCGGCCGGAGTCGCCCGCCCGGTCCAGGGCGGGGCCGACGTGCTCGAGCAGCCCGCGGACCGCCTCGCCCGCCCGAGACTGCGTCCCAGGGGGTCGAGCAGGCGCCCGCTCAGGCCGTACCGGGAGGCCTGCCAGTTCGCGGCGGCGAGCAGCTCCCCGGAGGGGGCCGGGAACGGTGCCCCCTCCGCCTCCCCGGCCAGGGCCGTGACGACCAGGGCCCGCACCAGGCCGGCGAACGCGACCGCGTCCTCGGGCAGGAGCTGCACGTCCGGCGCGCGCACCTCGACGGTGGGGTAGCGCTCGGACAGGCGGGCCTGCCAGTACAGCTGGCCGCGGTCCATGAGCGTGCCGGTGGCCAGCAGGTCCCGGACCCGGCGCTCGTAGTCCGCGGCGCCGGCGAAGAGCGGCGGGGGGCCGCCGACCGGCCAGCGGCCGAAGACCACCGTGCGCCAACTGGCGAAACCGGTGTCGAGGCCCTGCCACAGCGGCGAGTTCGCGGCCATGGCCACCAGGACGGGGAGCCAGGGGCGCAGCCGGTTCAGCACGCCCACCCCGGCCTCCCGGTCGGGGACCGCCACGTGCACGTGCATGCCGTTGATCAGCTGCTCCCGCACCAGCTGGGGGGCGCGGAGGGACAGGGCCCGGTACCGGGGGGCGTCCGTCACGGGGACGGGCTCCGGCCCGGACAGGGGGGCGGCACCGCACGTGGCGACCCTGCACCCGGCCCTCTCCGCCGCCGCGCCGACCGCGCCGCGCAGCCGCAGCAGGTGGGCGGCGACCTCGTCCAGGGTCCGGCAGACGGGGGTGGCGACCTCCAGCTGCGCCTGCAGCAGCTCGCTCTGGACCTCGTCCGGGCCCGTGCCGTGCCGCAGTCCGGCCGCGGTGCGCACTTCCTCGGCCCTGGCCACCGGCAGACCGGTGGCCGGATCGAGCAGCAGGTACTCCTCCTCGACACCCACAGTGGTCACCTCCGGACAGTGCCCCGGGCGTGTCGCGGCCAACCGGCGCCCCCGGCGGCGAGTGCGCCATCCGGCCACCGCCCGGCGGCCCGGCGGTCGCGGTCGCGGCAGGTCCGTGCGGCGCCGCTCCCCGCCCGGACGCGGCCCGCCGCCTTGGGGGCCGGACGGCCGCCCGGATCCCTCCCGCCCGCGGCCTGCGCAGCGACCCCGGGCCGCGTCCGGCGACGCGGCCCGGGCCCGGCCGAAGCCCCCGGCCCGGCCGGGCGGGCGGGGCTTCGTCCGAAAACCGACGGGCCCCTCCGGGAGCCCCCGAGGCCCGCCCTCCGGGGCCCCGGAGGGCGCCGCCCCTGCTGTCCCCGCCGCCCCCCGCGGGCCGGCCGGGTCCTCCGGCCCCTTGTGCGGCCCGCAAGGGACCGCGTGCGGGGCCGTCCGCCGTCCGGAGCGCCGCGTCAGGCGTCGAGTCAGAGGTCGTATACGACGGTGACGGGGGCGTGGTCGGACCAGCGCTCGGCGTGGGTGGCGGCGCGCTCCACCACCGCCGAGGAGGCCCGCGCGGCCAGACCCGGGGTCGCCACGTGGTGGTCGATGCGCCAGCCGGCGTCGTTGTCGAAGGCCCGGCCGCGGTAGGACCACCACGAGTAGGGGCCGGCCACGTCCGGGTGGAGGCTGCGGACCACGTCGACGTAACCGCCCTCGTCGAAGACCCGGCCCAGCCAGGCGCGCTCCTCGGGCAGGAATCCGGCGTTCTTGGTGTTGGCCTTCCAGTTCTTCAGGTCGGCCTCGCGGTGGGCGATGTTCCAGTCGCCCACCACCAGCACCTCGCGGCCGTCCGCCGCGGCCTTCTGGCGCAGCTCCACGAGGTACTCGTAGAACTCCTCGCAGAAGCGCTCCTTCTCGGCCTGCCGCTCGGTGCCCACCTCGCCCGAGGGCAGGTAGAGGCTGGCGACGGTCACGCCGGGCAGGTCGATCTCGGCGTACCGGCCGGAGGAGTCGAACTCGGCCGAGCCGAACCCGATGCGCACCGACTCCGGTTCCTGCCGGGAATAGACCGACACCCCGGCCCGGCCCTTGGCCGCCGCGGGGGCGTGGACCACGTGCCAGCCCTCCGGCTCGCGGACCTGCGCGGGCAGCTGGCCGGGCTCGGCGCGCACCTCCTGCAGGCACACCACGTCGGCCGCGGTCGCCTCCAGCCAGGGCAGGAAGCCCTTCTTGGCCGCGGCGCGCAGCCCGTTCACGTTCACGGTCGTCACGGTGTACAAAACATGCTCCGGTGCCAATGGGGTGCGGCCTGCCATCATGCACCAGGGTCCCGGCCGGATCACTCCCGGCCGGGACTCCTCGCTACCGCGCCGCCCTCACCACGCCAGCCGGCCACCCTCCCACAGCGCACCGACGTGCTGCTCGAACCGAGCGAACAGGCCGTCATCCCCCAACCGTCGCAGGTGCAGCATCGGCGACTCGTGTCCCAACAGGTTCGCGATGTGCGGCGTGACGAGCATGTCATCGTCGAACATGAACACCGACAGGGCGATGTGCGCATCCGAATAGCGCGCCTCCAGCCCATCCGGCCGGCCCATCCTGTCGAGGGCATCCAGCGTGATCCGGATACGCGTCGTGAGCGTCAGGGGCACGCCCTCCTCCTGCTCGCGGCGGGCCGTCACGGGTGACTCCGGATCGCCCAGCAGGAAGCGCACCACCGCGCCCCCCTCCGCTTTCGCGCGCAGCCGCTCCACCATCCGCGGGTGCTCCTGCCAGATGAAATAGGACGTGTACCCGGCGAACACGAGCCGCTTGTCGGCCCGGTCGATGAGGTCCGCCCACACGCTGGTGGGGCAGGCGTTCCGGTACGGGTACGTCGCGACAATCTCGCGGTCGGGGCCAGTCTTGACGGCGGATCGGACCGCCTTGGGCCACAGCACGTTTTCATCCACTCCAAGTGCGTCGGCGACCTGCTCGCGCGTCCGCTGGTGCGGCACACGTGACGGGTCGCTCAGCCATCGCTCCACCGTTTTGCTCGCGACCCCTACGGTACGGGCGAGGCGCGCAGGAGTGAGGCCAGCATCGGCCATAGCGTCTCGCAGCGACGATTTCAAGATTCCCCCCGGGGACGTTTGGACCACTTGGGACGGTAGTCACAACGAGTGGGAAGCGTCCCGGAAACGGCCGTAGAGGTGTCCCGCGTCCGGGCCGATGGTTGGGCCATGCCCGCACTCCCCACCACTCTCGCGCTCGTCTACGACCGGCAGGCCAGCCCCAACGGCGGCCCCCTGCAAGCCCGGATTGGCCGGTGCCGCGACTACGCCGCCGACCGCGCATGGGTGCGAGCCGGACTGTGGATCGACCGCGACGATGCCGCCCTCATCGGCCGGCCCACCGCCCGCCCCGCGTGGCAGCAGATGCTCGATGTCGCCCACGCCGGCGCCGCCCGCGGCTGCGCCGTCGTCATCCTGATTCACGACGAGACGCGCCTTGCCCACGACGCCGTGACCGCCGCGACGTTTCGGCACGAGGCCAAGCTCGCCGGCGCACAGGTCGTCGCGGTCCGCGGCGCGCAGCCCCGGCGATGACCGTGCCGGCCGTGTCCTGGCCGCCACACGGCCAGCCGTGGCACCCCGGACTCTGCTGGCGGTGCGAGGCCGACGGCGTACCCGTCGCATGGGCCGGCGACATCGCCGCCCACGGCGGACACGTCGCCCTATGGCTGTGCGACCCCTGCTACCGACGGTGGGGCGAACTCGCATGGCGCCATCTGCAGGCGCACAGCCGCAACCCCTGATCCCCCGCCCCGGCCGGGGCGGGCACCACCACCCGACGCAACGAGAAGAGGACGAATGACACTCACCTTAGAAACCGCCGTGGCCGCCCGCACACGCGACCCGCAGGCACTGCTCAACGCAGTACAGCCGCACGTCAAGTACCTGCCCGTGAACGTCGCCGACGGCGGCTCCCTGTGGGAGCGGGAGATCGCGTTGCTCCTCCGTGACAACACCATGGTCCGCAACATGGCCGAACGAATCCTCGGGCAGGCCGTCGCATACACGATCACAACCATGGAGCACAAGGACGTGCACTTGGGCGTCGGCAAGCTCGTCGACATCGGCGTACACCAACTCATCCTCGACACGCCGGTGTATTTCGCGATGTGCGACGTCTACAACGACGGGGCGTACCGGCACCACGCGCCGTTCATCGAACGTCGCAGCGACGGCCTGTGCCTGCGCACGGCGGACTTCCTCCGGTCCGACGGCTGGCGTGTCGACGACGAGCTGTGGGCCATCGACGGCGCCAACTGCTCGCCGTGTGACAACAAGGTCCCCGACAGCCACTGACGTCCGATACGGTGCCCCCGCCCTCACCGTGAGGGCGGGGGCACCACCGTCCGTACCAGCAACAAAGGACCACCCCATGCCCGTACCGCACGACATCGCAGCAGAAACAGAGCTGTGGGACGCCTACGCCGAAAGCGCGTTCACCGAGGACGCGGAGCCGGTGTTCCGCTGGACTCAGTACGCCGGGCACGGCCCCGGCCCCGAGCTGCTGGGAGAGCCGCGGAGCGTCCTGGAAATCGGCTGCGGCACCGGTCGAGCCCTGGCCTACCTCGCACGGCGAGGCATCACCGCCCGAGGCGTCGACCTGTCCCCCATCATGGTCAAGAAGACCGCCGAGCGGTGGGCCGACACCGGAGCCGAGTTCGTGCGCGGCGAGGTGCTGGAGTACCTGGCCGACCGCCGCGACCGGTTCGACGCCGTCTACAGCGTGTTCGGCGCCGCCTGGTTCACCGACCCGAGTCGGCTGTTTCCACTCGTGCGGGCCCGCCTCAATCCGGGCGGTGTTTTCGTGTTCTCCCAGCCGCCGGCCATCCCTGGCGCCTACGGTCCCCAGGGCATGTACAAGGGTGGCTTCGCGGGTCGTGCGATGTTCACCTACCGCTACAGCTACCGGCCCGCGGTGTGGGAGCGGCTGCTGACGTCGGCGGGATTCGCCAGCGCCTCCGCGCGCGTGGTGGACGCCCCGCGAGAGGGGCACATCGGCACGCTGATCGTGCAGGCACGGGCGGACTGACCCCCTGACCGGCCCCGGCCGCTTTCTCGCCCCTGTGGCGGCGGCCGGGGCCTCCCGCTGTCCCGGGCTCGAACGCACGAAAGCGCCTCCCGGCCCTCCCGTGCCCCGCCCCGGGGGGCCCTCCGTACGATGGGCCGGTGGAGATCCGACCCGTGCGCTACGACGCCCCCGACGCCGCCGCGCTGACCGCCCTCGTCCAGCAGGAGTACGTCGTCCGGTACGGCGACCCCGACATCACGCCCATGGACCCGGAGGAGTTCGTCCCCCCGTCGGGCCTGTTCCTCGTCGGCTACCTCGACGGCGAGCCGGTCGCCTGCGGCGGGTGGCGCGCGCAGGACGCCTCGCCGGAGGGGTTCGAGGACGGCGACGCGGAGATCAAGCGGATGTTCGTCGTGCAGGGCATGCGCGGCCGGGGGTTCGCCCGCCGGATCCTGGCCGCGATCGAGGAGAGCGCGGAGCTGGCCGGCCGTGCCCGGATCGTCCTGGAGACCGGGACCGAGCAGCCCGAGGCCATCTCCCTGTACACCTCCTGCGGGTACGTCCCGGTCACCAAGTTCGGCGTGTACCGGGACGAGCCGCTGAGCGTGTGCATGGGCAAGGCGCTCGGTGCCGCGGCCGACGACCTGCCGGGCTTGCGGGTGCGGACGGCCTGACGTTAGCGTCCGCCGCACGATGACAGTGCACTTGGAGCCGTTCGCGGCGGAGCACGTACCCGAGGCGGCGGCCCTCCTCGAACGGTGGTACGGCCGCGCGGGCAAGGGCCTGCCGCGCCTGGGCGCCGGCGACGGGGAGTCCCTGGTGGCCCGGCGGCTCGCCGCGGCGGGGCCCGCCGCAGTCGCGGCCCGCTCCGGGCGCGGCACGCTCACCGGATACCTGGCCGCGGCCCCCGTCGACCTCGCCGGCGACGAGCGCGCCGCCCTCTACGGGCACCCGCGCTCGGCCGCCGTCGGCCTCGGCGGGCACGCACTGGAGGACGGCCGGGAGGCGGAGGTGCTGCGGGAGCTGTACGCCGCGGTGGCCGAACGCCTGGTTGGGCAGGGCCGGTACGTCCACTACGTGCAGCTGCCGGCCGACGACGCCGTGGCGATGGCCTGGTTCCGGATCGGCTTCGGCCTGGAGCAGGTGCGCGGCCTGATGCCCGTCAAGGCGCGCGGCCGGCAGCCCCGCGGGGTCGAGGGGCTCACGATCCGCCGGGCCGGCCCGGGCGACCTGCCCCAGGTGGGGCGCATGGCCGTGGAGGTCGCGCGGGAGCACCAGCAGGCCGCCACCTTCCAGCCCCAGCCGCCGGAGGCGCTGCGGGCCCTGCACACGCACTACTCCGCAACACTGGCCGATCCGCGCAGCGCGGCGTTCGTCGCGGTGCGGCGCGGGGAGGAGGTCGGCATGGTGCTCCTCACCCCGGCCGGTCCGGGGCCGGCGACCCCGCCGCACTGCGCGGACCTGGCCGAGGCCTACGTCGAGCCGTCGGTCCGGGGGGAGGGCATCAGCCGGGTCCTGCTGGCCACTGCCCTGGCCTGGGCGTACGACACCGGCTACCGGAGCGTGACCGCGGCCTGGCGCAGCACCTCCCGCACCGGGGCCGGGCACTGGCCGGCGGTCGGGTTCAAACCGGTCGCCTACCGCCTGAGCCGGGTGCTGCAGCGCCCGGGCTGAGTTTTCCGGGGAGGGGCCGGTCCGGTCCGAGCCGGGCCGGTCCGGCTCCGCCCCGATGCGGCCTGCACGGAGGCCCGGGCGCTCCCGGCCCGCCCCGAGGGCCGGGCTCTCCGAGCCGGACCTTCTCGCCGCCCCCTGGCCACCCCTTGCCGCCGCCCTCCACGGCCGACCCGGACGCCGACCCGGACGCCGACGCCGCGGCAGTCGCCCGTGGCTGTCGTCCACCGCGGCGAGTGCCTTCGCCGAAGCCGCCGCGGTGTCCCGTGCGATGCGGGCCTGCGGCCCGTGCTCCCTGTCGGCGGTGAGCCCGGCTCCGGGGCCCTCCGTTTCCCGGGCCGTGCCGCGCACGGCGCCGACGACGCGGCGGGCCCGGCCCTCCCGGCCCTCCCAGCCTCCCGGCCCTCCCGGCCGCACTGCGCGGGACCCGGGCTGCCCATCCTCGGCGGGGTCCGCCCGGACAAGTCCTGTTTCGTTCCGGAAAGGAGTCGTCAAGGGTGGTTCGCGACTGTCCGGAGGGGACCCGGGCGGGGCGATCCCGGAGGCAATGGACTGTTGCCCTTGGGCAACGGTAAGCTGCGGCACATGACTTGCCGGCCTTCCGATGCCGCTCCGTCAGCGCGTGGAAGCGCTGATCAGGCCGGTTCCCTGCGCGCCGCGGACTCCTCCGCGGGCCCTGCCGCGCCCTCGAAGGCGAGCAGGCCCTGCACGAACGCGGCCCGGTCCTGGGGAGCCATGGCCGCCAGGACCTCGGAGAGCTGCCGCGCCCGCTCCATACGCAGGCTCTCCAGGAGCAGTCGGCCGTGCCGGGCCAGCCGCAGCGTCACCTGCCGCCGGTTGGTCGGCTCGACCTCGCGCTCGATCAGCCCCGCCGCCTGCAGCCGGTCGCAGAGCCTGCTGGCCACCGAGGGGATGGTGCCCAGCGCCTCCGCCAGCGCCCCCAGGTTCAGCCCCTCCTGGGCGCTGACCACGCTCAGCGCCCGCATCTGGGCGGGGGAGACCGCCGTTCCCAGCGCCTCCTGCGCCCGGCTCCACAGCACCATGAGCGACTCCAGGGCGGGCACCACCTCCTCGAGGACCAGCCGTTCGGTCTCCATGGCTCCCATCTGCTCCTGCTCGCCGCCCGCATGCGTGGCAGGCTTCGGGTAGTCGCTGTCAGGACGGCGCATTCCGCGCCGCCCGCCCGTGGCGCCCCCCGGAGCCTTCGGGCCGCCGGCTCCCCGCACGCCCCGGGAATCAGTCATCGATACCGACCCGCCTTCCGACTGCTGCGTCTTCCGCGCCGTCCGTCGGCGCCAGATACCGGAGAAAGAACCCATGCCCGCGACCGACGACCGTACCGCCCTGGCCGAGGCAGCCCTGCGGGAGTGCATGCCGCACGAGCTTCCCTCGACGGTGACGTCCGTGGTGGGCAAGCACTTCGGTGCCTCCTCCTGCCGGATCCTGCTGGCGGACTACGGGCTGCGCTTCCTGGCGCCGGTTCCGACCGGTGCGGGGGAGGCGGTCCCGGTGGACGGCACTGCGGCCGGCCGGGCCTTCGCCTCCCAGGAGCCCGTCGTCGTCGGCGGCGACCCGGTAACCGTATATCTGCCCGTCTCCGACAGGGGAGAGCGCGCCGGGGTTCTCCACGTATGCCTGCCCGCCCCGGGCGGGACCGCCGGCCCCCGCGACGTCGAGGCGCTGGCGGGGATCGCGGCCGCGGTGGCGCAGACCCTCATGGCGGTCGAGCGCGACACCGACCTGTACGCCGTCGCCCGCCGCGGCCGCCCGCTGACCCTGGCCGCGGAGATCCAGTGGGACCTGCTGCCCAGACGGTCCGCCGTGCGTCCCGAGTTCCACCTCGGCGCACAGCTGGAGCCCGCCTACACGGTGTGCGGGGACAACTTCGACTGGAGCGCGGACGGCGACCGGCTGAGCATCGGCGTGATCAACGGTGAGGGCACCGGCATGCCCGCGGCCACCCTGACCGCCCTGGCCGTCCAGGCGCTGAGACACGCCCGCCGCACCGGCGCCGACCTCGCGGACCAGGCGATGCTCGCCAACGAGGCGGTCTGGGCGGTGCACGGCGGCAGACGGGCCCTCTCCGCCCTGCTGCTCGAGGTCGACCTCGCCACCGGGCAGGTGCAGGCGGTCGACGCGGGCTCGCCGCTGGCCTTCCTGACCCGGGCCGGCCGGAGCGAGCAGATCTCCCTGGAGCCGCAGTTCACCCTGGGGGCGCTGGAGGACACCGTCTACACCGAGCAGTCCTTCCGGCTGGAACCGGGGGACCGTCTGACGGTCGTCAGCGACGGGGTGCACGCGGCCCTTTCAAAGACGCAGGAGGGGACCTACCGGGAACGGGCCCTGGCGCGGATCCTACGGGCAACCCCCCTCGCTCCCGCACCCGAGGCGGCGCGCATGATCCTACGGGACCTGGCCGAGCACGTGGGGCTGATCCCCCTGGAGGACGACGCCGTCGTCGTCTGTCTGGACTGGTTCGGCCGCTGACGGCCCGGCCGCCCCGGCAAGCCCGGTCGGCGGACGTCGGCGGACATCACAGGAAGAGGGAGCGCTGTCGTCGTGGAAGAGGCCGGAGGGCTGGTCGCGCAGGTCGTCGCGCAGGAGGGCGGGGCGGACGTGGTCGCGCTCGTGGGGGAGATCGACTACGACAGCGCCCAGGTGTTCTCGGACTGCCTGCTCGACCGCCTCGCCGACGCCGCCGGCGGCGAAGGGGGCCCGCGGCCGTGCCGGGTGGTGCTGGACCTGTCGGCGATGGGCTTCATGGACTCCTACGGACTGAGCCGCGTGCTCGCCCACGAAAGGCTGCTGCGCGCGTCCGGCGGATGGCTGCGCCTGGCCGCGCCGCACGGCCAGACGCGCCGCCTGCTGGAGACCACCGGGATGGAGGACGTGCTCCCCGTCCATCCGGACGTGCCCTCGGCGCTGGCCGGAGCCGACCGTCCCGGGCCGGCGGAGAGCCTGTGACCGGGCGGCGCCGTGCGGTGCCGGACGGAACCGGAGCGCCCGGCGGTCGGGGGCGCTCAAGTGCTCAGGGGTGACCGGGCGGTCAGGGGTGCCCGGGCGGTCAGGGGTGCACCAACTCCGCGCGCACGGTCTTGCCGCCGTGCGGTGCGCGCCGCACCGACCAGGAACGGGTGATCCTGTCGACCATCACCAGTCCGTGCCCGCCGGGCACCCGCACGTCCCCGTCGCCCCTGACGGGCAGGCCCTCCCCGGAGTCGTCGACCTCCACCACGAGCAGCGGGTCGTCCCAGGACAGGCGCATCTCCACGGCCCGGCCGGCGTGCCGCAGCGCGTTGGTCACCAGCTCGCTGACCACCAGCACCACGTCCTGCCCGAAGGGCCCGTCGTCGGCGATGCCCCATCCCTCCAGGCAGCGGCGGGCGAACAGCCGGGCGGTGCCCGCGTCCCCGCCCGTGCCGAGGGGGAGGCGGTACGAGTCCGTGCCTGTCTCCCCGAGACCACGGGCGCGCGCGTCGCGGTCGTGCGACGCGGTGGTGCGGTGGTACGTGGTCACGATGCCCGTGCTCCCTACTGGTCGGACCTGCCTGGTCGACACGCCTACCCAGTTGTCCCATGATCGATCATCATGTGAGTCGGTCTCCTGCCCCGTTCCGTCGCCGGCAGCCGCCGGGCCGGGCGAACCGGGTTCGGCGGGACGGTGGTTGCGGCCCGTTCGGAGATCGTGTCCCATGCTGTGAGGCATATTCCACAGCGCCGGGGATGACAGACCGGGACCGGGGTAGCCTCGGTCGGAAAGATGGGGAGGCCCCCTTGGAAAGACCCGACTGGGTTCCGGACGGGATAGACGTAACCCGTCCCAGCGCGGCCCGGATGTACGACTACTACCTCGGCGGCTCGCACAACTTCGAGGCCGACCGGGAAGCGGCGGCCAAGGCCATCGAGATGTGGCCGGACCTCCCGAAGATCATGCAGGCCAACCGCGCCTTCATGCGCCGGGCGGTCCGCCACGCGGTCGAACTGGGCGTCACCCAGTTCCTGGACATCGGCTCCGGCATACCGACCTTCGGCAACGTGCACGAGGTCGCCCGCGCCGCGGACCCGCAGTCGCGGGTCGTCTATGTCGACCGGGACCCCATAGCGGTCGCCCACAGCCAGGCGCTCCTCGAGGGCGACACGCGCACCGGCGTGATCGAGGCCGACCTGCGAGACGGCGCGGCCCTGCTGGAGCACCCCGGGGTCACCGGGGTCCTCGACCTCGAACGCCCGGTCGCCCTCCTGCTCGTGGCCGTACTGCACTTCGTCCAGGACGCCGACGAGCCGTGGGACGCGGTCGCCGAGCTCCGCGGGAGGCTGGCGCCGGGGAGCCTGCTGATCCTCAGCCACGCCACCCCCGAGGGCCGGGCCGACATGGCCGGCCCCCACCAGGACCTCTACCGCAGGACCGGCAACCCCATGAGCATGCGCTCGCGGAGCGAGGTGACCCGCTTCTTCGAGGGGTTCGAGATGCTCGACCCGGGGCTGGTCTACATGGCCGAGTGGCGTCCGGACCCCGGCTGCAGGCTGGAGGACCCCACACGGTTCAGCGGTTTCGCGGGCGTGGGACGCAAGCCGTGACACGCTCGCCCGCCGCTCCGGCCGGGACGGGGACCGCGGGGGCGTCCGGACGGCCGGACGCCCCCGGTCCGGACGACCCCGTTCCGGACGCCCCCGCTGCCCCGGCCGGAGGCCCGCGGGCCCACGAGCAGGAGGGCCTGGCCCGTTTCGCGGGGTTCTGGGCCCGGGTCATCTACCCGTTCACCGCCACGTCGATGACCCGCGACGAGCTCGAACGGCACCTGCTGCCCCTGGCGACCCGCCTGCGGTCCCTGCTCGACGAGGACCTGCTGGACGCCTCGCCCGCGCAGGAGGTCGGCCGGGGCCTGGTCCAGGCCCACTGCACCGACCCCCAGGTCCTCGCGCAGAGCCTCACCGTCATCGAGGCGTGCCTGCTGCTCTACCGGCCGGCCTCCCCGGACATCCCGTCCGACGTGGTGCGCAGCCGGCTCTCGCGCCTGCAGGCGGCGGTCGCGGCGGGATTCGCCCGCGCCCTGCGCGACCGCACCCGCCACGAGCAGGAGGCCATCACCCGGGCCGCCCTGACCGCCCACCAGCGCTCCCAGCGGGCCCTGCACGAGAGCGAGGCGAAGTTCCGCGCGCTCTTCGAGGGCCTGGCGGTGGGCATCGGCGTCGGGGACCTTCAGGGACGCATCGTCGACGTCAACGACGCGCTCGTCTCCATGTTCGACAGCACGCCCGAGGACATGAGGAAGATGCGGGTGGACGACCTGGTCCACCCCGACGACCTCCCCGGCGTCTGGGACCTCTACCAGCAGCTGATCCGCGGCGAACGCGACCGGTTCGTCATGGAGAAACCATACTTCCGCTCCGACGGGTCGGTGCTGTGGACCGACCTGAGGGTCTCCCTCATCCGGGACGAGGAGGGCAGGCCGCAGTACCAGGTCGCCATGCTCGAGGACGTCACCGAGCGCAAGCAGATCAACGACCGGCTGCGCCACCAGGCCACCCACGACCCGCTCACCGGCCTGGGCAACCGCGTGCTGTTCCTCGAACGGCTCGAGGAGGTGTTCGCCCACGAGGGCGGCGGGCGCAGGGTCGGGGTGTGCTACCTGGACCTCGACGGCTTCAAGGCGGTCAACGACAGCCTCGGCCACGCCACCGGCGACCGGCTCCTGGTCGCCGTCGCCGAACGCCTCACCGGCTGCCTGCGCGGCCCCCACCAGAGCGTGGCCCGCATGGGCGGCGACGAGTTCACCGCCCTGGTCGTCGACCCCGCCGGCCCCCACGAGGTGACGGAACTGGCCCGCCGCTTCCTGGCCGCCCTGGCCGCCCCGGTCCACATCGACGGCCGGGACCTGAGCGTCAACGTCAGCATCGGCGTCGTGGAGTCCTCCACCGACGGGACCACCGCGGCCCGCATGGTGCAGAGCGCCGACATCAGCCTCTACCGGGCCAAGGCGCGCGGCGGCAACTGCTACGCGATGCACGACCCCGAGGCGGACGCCCGGGAGATGAGCCGCTACCACCTGTCCACCCGGATGCCGGAGGCCCTGGAGAGCGGGGAGTTCTTCCTGGAGTACCAGCCGATGGTCTCCCTGGCCGACGGCAGCCTCAAGGGCGTCGAGGCGCTGGTGCGCTGGCGCCACCCCGAGCACGGGGTCCTGGGGCCCGACCGGTTCGTGCCGCTGGCCGAGGAGACCGGACTGATCGTCCCGCTGGGGCGGTGGGTGCTGGAGCAGGCGTGCAGTCAGGCCCGTCGGTGGCAACGGGAGTTCCCCGACTGCGCCCCGCGGGTCAACGTCAACCTCTCCGTGCACCAGGTGCGCAGCCCCGGCCTGGTCCAGGACGTCGCCCGGGTCCTGAAGAACTGCGAGCTGGAGCCCGGGGCGTTGCAGCTGGAGGTCACCGAGAGCGCCGTGGTCGGCGCGGACGACCAGGCGCTGACCGCCCTGAGGGAACTGACCGACATGGGCGTGGGCCTGGCCCTGGACGACTTCGGCACCGGCTACTCCAACTTCGCGGGGCTGCGCCGCCTGCCCGTGCAGACCCTCAAGATCGACCGCTCGTTCATCAGCGGGCTGCGCGGGGCCGAGGGAGGGGACCCCAGGGACGAGCAGGTCCTGGCCGGGGTGCTCTCCCTGGCACGGACCCTGGAACTCGCGGTCACCGTCGAGGGCGTGGAGACCGAGGAGCAGGCCGAGCGGCTGCGGTCGCTGAGCGTGCAGTCCGCCCAGGGATGGCACTTCGCCCGCCCGGGGCCCGCCGACGCCATCACCCGCGCCCTGCGGGGATGACGGCCCCTCCTGGCCCGGCCGGTCCAGCCGCCGGGTTGATTGTCCGACTGGCTGGTCATCACCCTGTCGGAGCAGTACAAAGAGAACCGTATCTCACCTGTGAGATACGGTTCTCCCATGACTGACGATTACCTCGCCCGCATCGGCTCCCTCATCCGGGACGCGCGCAAGCACCGGAGCCTGACGCAGGCGCAGCTCGCAGAAGCCCTGGGCACCAGCCAGAGCGCGGTCAACCGCATCGAGCGCGGCAACCAGAACATCAGCCTTGAGATGATAGCCCGCATCGGTGAGGCGCTGGACAGCGAGATCGTCTCCCTCGGCTACGCCGGGCCGATGCACCTGCGGGTGGTCGGCGGACGCACCCTGTCGGGCAGCATCGACGTCAAGACCAGCAAGAACGCCTGCGTCGCGCTGCTGTGCGCCTCCCTGCTCAACGCCGGCCGCACCGTCCTGCGCCGGGTCGCCAGGATCGAGGAGGTCTACCGCATCCTGGAGGTCCTGGCCAGCATCGGCGTGCGCGCCCGGTGGATCAACGACGGCAACGACCTGGAGATCGTCCCGCCGCAGCGGCTGGACCTGGCGGCCATGGACACCGAGGCCGCCCGCCGCACCCGCAGCGTCATCATGTTCCTCGGCCCGCTGATGCACCTGGAGGACCGTTTCCGCATCCCCTACGCCGGGGGTTGCGACCTGGGAACCCGCACCGTGCAGCCGCACATGAACGCGCTGCGCCACTTCGGCCTGGACCTCACCGCCACCGCCGGCACCTACCACGCCGTGGTCGACCGCACCGCGTCCCCCACCCGCCCGATCGTGCTGACCGAGCGCGGGGACACCGTCACCGAGAACGCCCTGATGGCCGCCGCCCGCCACGAGGGCACCACGGTCATCCGCAACGCCAGCTCCAACTACATGGTCCAGGACCTGTGCTTCTTCCTGGAGCGCCTCGGCGTGCGCATCGACGGCATCGGCACCACCACGCTGACCGTGCACGGCGTCGGCCGCATCGAGCGCGACGTGGACTACGCGCCCTCGGAGGACCCGGTGGAGGCGATGAGCCTGCTGGCCGCCGCCGTGGTCACCGGCTCGGAGCTGACGATCCGCCGGGTCCCGGTGGAGTTCCTCGAGATCGAGCTGGCCGTCCTGGAGGAGATGGGCCTGGACCACGACCGCGGGCAGGAGTACCCGGCCGACAACGGCCGCACCCGCCTGGTCGACCTGACGGTGCGCCCCTCCAAGCTCACCTCGCCGATCGACAAGATCCACCCCATGCCGTTCCCCGGCCTGAACATCGACAACGTGCCGTTCTTCGCGGCCATCGCCGCCACCGCCCAGGGCTCGACCCTCATCCACGACTGGGTCTACGACAACCGCGCCATCTACCTCACCGAGCTGACCCGCCTCGGCGCCGCGGTGCAGCTGCTCGACCCGCACCGCGTGCTGGTCGACGGCCCCACCCGCTGGCGGGCCTCCGAGATGATGTGCCCGCCCGCGCTGCGCCCCGCGGTCGTCGTGCTCCTGGCCATGATGGCGGCGGAGGGCACCTCGGTGCTGCGCAACGTCTACGTCATCAACCGCGGCTACGAGGACCTGGCGGAGCGCCTGAACTCCGTCGGCGCCCGCATCGAAACCTTCCGCGACATCTGAGCCGCCCGCACGGAAACCACCCGCACGGCCCGTGCCGTGCGGGTGTCGGCGGCGTCGACGCCGGGGAAACGGGAGCGGACGGCAAGGTCACGACTCAGTACGATGAACCACTCCGCGCGGCCCGCGGAGCACCGAGTCGCGAGGGAGACGAGATGCCGGACCGGGACGAGGGCGGCACCGGCAAGCACCCCCGCCGGCGCGGCCAGGGGGAGCTGGAGTCGCAGGTGCTCGCCGCGCTGCGGCGGACACCGGGACCGGCCACGGCCGCTCAGGTCCGCGAACGGCTCGGCGGCGACCTCGCCCACACCACCGTGGTGACCATCCTGACCCGCCTGCACACCAAGGGCGCGGTCGGCCGGGAACGGGCGGGCCGGTCGTTCCAGTGGACCGCCCGGGCGGACGAGGCAGGGCTCGCCGCGCTGCGCATGCGGAAGGTGCTGGAGGCCGAGGCGGACCGGGGCGCCGTCCTGGCCAGCTTCGTCACCGCCCTCTCCCCGGGGGACGAGCGGACCCTGCGCGACCTGCTGGCCCGGACGGCCGACGAAACGGAGGACTGACCGCATGGGGGTCTTCGTCTTCCTGCCGCTGGTGCTGCCGCTGACGGCCTGGCCGGTCGCGCGCCTGGCCGAGCAGCACCTGCACCCGCGCACCGCCACACGGCTGCTGTCGGCCGCCGCCGGAGTGCTCGCGCTGTGCAGCACGCTGTGCCTGGGGCTGCTGATGGTCGTCGGCACCGCACAACTGCCCGGCAACCCCCTGCCGGACGGCTGGTCGGACCCGGAGGTGCGCGAGGCGGTGCCGTACGACGAGGTCGCCGGCCGGGCCGCGATCCCCGCCCTGCTCGCGGTGCTCACCGCCTGCGTCCTGGCCGGGGCGCGCCACCGCCGGACGCGCCGCCGCGCCGCGCGGGCCCTGGCGGGACTGCCCGCCACGCCGGTGGTGGTGCTGCCGGACGGCGCGCCGTACGCGTACGCGCTGCCGGGCGGCGGGCGCGACCGGATCGTGGTCACCACCGGGATGCTCGCCGCGCTGGAGGGGGGCGAGCGCCGGGCGCTGTTCGCTCACGAACGCGCCCACCTGGCCGCCGCCCACCACCGGTTCCTGCTGGTCGTGCGGCTCGCGGCCCTGGCCAACCCGTTCCTGCGGCCCCTGCGGACCGCCGTGGTCTACACCGTCGAACGGTGGGCGGACGAGGAGGCGGCCGCCGCGGTCGGCAGCCGGCGCACCGTGGCGCGGGCCATCGGCAAGGCCGCGCTGGCCTCCCGGAGCGCGGCCGGGACGGGGCCCGCGGGCTTCGCCGGGCTCGCCTTCGCCGGGCTCGCCGGCTTCGCCTTCGCCGGGCCGGTGCCGCGCAGGATGGCGGCCCTGCTCGACCCGGCGCCCGCCGCGCGCACCTGGCCGTCGGTCTTCACCACGGCGGGGCTGGCGGTCTGGGGGGCCGCGGCGGGCACCACCGTCTCGGCGCTGTCCTCCGCGAACTCCGCCGTCACCCTGTTCCTCGTCCTGAAGGCCGCGACCCCGCTCTGAGCCCGCTCCGGCCCTGCCCGGGGCCCGCCCCCGGCAGGCCCCGGCCTCCGCCCGGCGGACTTCGTCCCAACCACCTCCGCCTCAGCGGCGGGCCTTGAACTGCTCCAGGAGAGTCACGCCCACGGCGGCCAGTGCGATCTGGATCAGCCACTCGATCCAGTCGACGCCCTTGGTGTTTGCCACGCCCAGTCCCGCCGCGACGGCGGTGCCCAGCAGGGCCGCGACGATACCGACGGCAATGGTCCACAGCACGCCGATGCGCTGACGGCCCGGCAGGACCAGGCGCCCCAGGACGCCGATGATCACACCGATCACGACGGCGCTGATGATTCCGGAGATCTCCACGGTCTTCCTTCCGACGCTTCCCGTCCTGTGCCTGCCCGCCCCGTGCTCCGCCACGCACCCGGCCCCGTGCGGGGCCGGGCACGCGGCGGGGAGAGGGCGTGAGGGTCTCAGCCCTCGTCGCCGCCGTCCTCGTCGTCGCCCTCGAAGAAGTCGCCGACCTCGTCGACGATCTCGGCGGCGACCAGGCCGCCCGCCACGCCGACGGCCAGGCCCGCCGCGCCCGCGGCGATCGCGGTGCCCGCTCCGGGGCCGGAACCGTGGCCGTGGTGCCCGTGGTGTCCGTCGTGTCCGTGGTACCCGGCGTGGTGCCCGTCGTGGCCGTACGCGCCGGGGGAGTACGCGCCGTGGGCGGGGCGGTGCTCGACGAGCCGGCGCACCCAGGAGCCGACCTCGGCGTCCCAGTCGCGCTGCGCGACGTCGTGGTGGGCGACGGTGAACCGCATCACCGAGTCGTGGCCCCCGGTGAAGAGGCCGCCGCGCTTGTCCGCCTCCAGTACGACCTCCAGCCCGGCGGGGCCGGCGAGGAAGGTCACCTCGATCTCGTTGACCGCGTGCGCATACTGCGGCGACGGGGTGAGCTCGATCTCCTGGTAGAAGGGCAGCTGCTGGCCGGTGCCGGGAATGTGCCCGTACTCCAGGTCGGCGCACCTGAACCCGAAGCCGAGCCTGCCGAAGGCCTCGAGCACGGCCTCCTGGGCGGGCAGGGGGCGCACCGCGAGCGGGTCCAGGTCGCCCTTGTCCCGGGCGGCGGCCACCGCCAGTTCGGTGCGCACCCCGAGCACGATGCCGAGGTTCTGGCCGTACAGTTCGGTGACCGGGGTCTCCCAGGGCAGCGTCACGGAGAACGGGACGCTGCGCCGCTCGCCGGCGGGGAGGCGGAAGCCGCCGCCGACGGTGAACCGCCCGAAGGAGACCGTGCCCTCGGCCTCCCCGCCGTCGTGCTCGGCCTCGACCCGGGCGACCAGGTCGAGGGAGATCTGCTCGATCGTGAAGTCGGCGCCGCCGCCCTCGAGGTGGACCTGTCCGGTGAGGGCCCCGCCGGGCAGGACCGCGCCCGGGTCGAGGACCGTGTCGACGGTGGGCCCGCCCACGCCGAGCGAGCCGAGCAGCCGTTTGAACACCATCGTGGCGTTCACTCCTTCTGTGTGCGTGTGGTTCCGGGGCGGGGCCGGTGCGCTCCTCGGACGCAGAACGCACCGGCCCCTGGAAGCGGTGCTACTTGGCGGACGTGTCCAGCGCGGCCAGGGCCTGCGCCCAGCGCGCGTACTTCAGGTCGGCCAGGTCGGCGACCGTTTTGACGCCGAAGGCCTCCTCGAGGAGTGCCCCGCCCCGGTCGGAGACCCCCTTCAGCGCGGAGACGGGGGCGGCGAGTATCTCGGGCAGCGTCTTGTCCGCCCATGCCTTGTCCAGCACCTTGTCCAGGTCGATCGACGCCATGACGGTCCTTCCGGGGACGAATGCGAAAGAGAGAGGTGCGGGCCGGGGCCCGGCCGGGCCGGACGACCGCGTCCCGCAGGACGGCAGGGGAGGCCCGCACCGCCCTCGCTTGTTTCTACAGACATGTAGAAGCATAGGGGTGGGGCCGGGCCCGCGGGCGCCGTACCCCCTCGCCCGGCGGGAAACGTCCGAAAATCCACGCCCCGGAGTGGTAGGACCCGGGCCCCGCCCGGCGGGACGGCCCCCGCCCGGCGGGACGGCCCCCCGCCCGGCCGCACACCCGGACGGGTGCCTGCCGGCCGCCGCGCGCATCCGGACGCGGGGGCCGGGGTAGGCGGCCGCCCACACGGAGGCAAGGGCGGAGGGCGGACGATGGCGGACCGGGGACTGGTGCTCCTGGCGGCCTGGGCGCAGCTGGCGCTGCTGCTGGCCGTCGGCGCCTACTTCGTGCTCAGGGGCCGGTGACGGTGCGGGGCCGCCGGGTGGCCGCGGTCGCGGCCCTGCTGGTCCTGGTGCCGGCCGCCGGCTGCGCGGGCCCGTCCCGCACGGGCGAGGACTACCGGAACAAGGCCGCCAGCACGGCCGGGGCGGCGGCCTCCGCCGTGAACACCGCCCTGATCGGCGTGCGCGCCGCAGGGGACGGCAGGGTCACCGGTCCCTACGTCTCCGTCCTGCTGGGCGACGCGGAGACGGACCTGCTCGCGGTGCAGCAGACCTTCGAGTCCCGGCAGCCGCCGGACGAGGCCTCCGACGCCGTCCGCGAACGGCTCGGGAAGGCCCTCGGAAAGGCGGCCGACGCGCTGGCGGCAGTGCGGATCGCGGCCCGCCGCGGTGAGGTCCGCGAGCTGCCGGAAACCGGCCGCGACCTGCCGGCGGCCGCCGAACGGCTGGAGCGGCTGGAGAAGGAGATGTCCTCGTGAAGCGGCTCCTGGCCGTGACGCTGGGCGTCCTGACCGCGATCGGCGGGTTCGTCGACATCGGCGACCTGGTGGCGTCGTCCCTGGTCGGGGCCCGGTTCGGGTTCTCCCTGGTGTGGGTGCTGCTGCTGGGCGTGGTCGGGATCTGCGTGTACGCGGAGATGGCCGGCCGCGTCGCCGCGGTGGCCGGCCGCCCCACCTTCGACCTGGTGCGCGAGCGGCTCGGCCCCCGCGCGGCCCTGGTCAACCTGATCGGCTCGCTGCTGGTGACCGCCCTGACCCTCGCGGCCGAACTCGCCGGCGTGGCCCTGGCGATCGAGCTGATCAGCTCCGTCACCTACCTGCTGTGGCTGCCCGCGGTACTCCTCATGGTGTGGCTGGTGATCTGGCGGACCCGGTTCGAGACGATGGAGCGCGTCTTCGGCCTGGCCGGCCTGGCGCTGGTCGTCTTCGTCGTCGCGGTCGTGGGGCTGGACCCGTCCTGGAGCGGCATGCTGGACCGCGCCCTCCACCCCGAGGTGCCCGGCGGGGAAGGGGTGCCGACGTACCTGTACTACGGCATCGCGCTGTTCGCCAGCGCCATGACCCCGTACGAGGTGTTCTTCTTCTCCTCCGGCGGCATCGAGGAACGCTGGGGCCGCAAGGACCTCGCCGTCGCGCGGGCGAACGTCTTCGTCGGCTTCCCGCTCGGCGGACTGCTGTCCCTGGCCATCATGGCGGCGGCGGCCCTGCTGCTGCACCCCGCCGGGGTGGAGGTCGGGAACCTGTCGCAGGTGGTGCTGCCGGTGGCGGTCCCGCTGGGCAAGGCCGGGATCGCCCTGGCGATCCTGGGGATGTTCGCCGCGACCTTCGGCGCGGCGCTGGAGACCGCGCTGTCCTGCGGCTACACGACGGCCCAGTACTTCGGCTGGAGGTGGGGCAAGGCGGTCGCGCCGCGCGCCGCCTCGCGGTTCCACGTCGTGGTCGCCACGGCGCTGGTCGCCGGGACGATGCTGGTCCTCACCGGGATCGACCCGGTCAAGGTCACCGAGTACTCGCTGGTCTTCGCCGCCGTCGCCCTCCCCCTGACCTACCTGCCGATCCTGGTCGTGGCCAACGACCCGGAGTACATGGGCCGGGCGGTCAACGGCCGCCTGGCCAACACCATGGGCGTCCTGTACCTGGCCGTCGTGCTGGTCGCCGCCACCGCCGCCGTCCCGTTGATGATCGCGACGAAAGCAGGGCAGTGATGAACCCTCAGGAGGACACCGGCGCCCGGGACGGCGGCGCGTCGAACCGCCGTCCCGGCCGCGCCTACAGCGCCCACTTCCACCTGCTGGACCGGCAGGTGGTGGACCGGGAGGGGAGGCCGGTGTGCAAGGTCGACGACCTGGAACTGGCCCACGACGAGCACGGACGGCCGTACGTGACCGCCCTGCTGGCCGGCCCGGCGGCCCTCGCCCCGCGGCTGGGCGGGCTGTCGGCCCGGTGGCTGGCGGCGGTCCAGCGCCGCATGAGCGTCGGCGGCGGGGGAGGGCCCGCCCGCATCGACTTCGGGCGGGTCACCGGGATCGGCCCGGTCCTCACCGTGGACCTCCCCGAGGGTGCCGCGGGCGTCCACGCGCTGGAGGACTGGATGCGGGACGAGATCGTCGCGCGCCTGCCGGGGGCCGGCCGTGCGTCTGGCTGACCTGATCGGCGCCCGCGTCGTGGATCCGGCCGGGCGCGAGGTCGGGCACGTCAGCGACGTCCGCCTGGTCGAGGAGCGCGTCCCGGGGGAGGACGCGGCCACGCGCCTGCGGGTCGACGGCCTGGTGGTGGCCGTCCGCCGCCGCAGCCGCCTCCTCGCCTACGACCACCGGCCCGTCCGGGCCCCGCTGCCCCTGGCGTTCCTGGCCCGCCGCGCCGCCGCCCGCGCCCGGTGGGCGCCCTGGCACACCGTGGCCGGGCACCTGCCGCCCGCAGCCGTGGGGGAGCGGGGCACCGTCCGCCTGGACCGGGCCGCCGCGGACCTGCCGCTGCTCGGTGACGTCCACGAGCGGTGGACCCGCTGAACCGGGGCAGGCGCATCGACGGGGCGGCCGCCGGAACCGGCGCCCCGGGCAGCAGGCAGGGACAGCGCAAGGGACAGTGCAGCAGGCAGGGACAGTGAGGAGGCGGAGGACCGTGCGAGCAGTGACCGTCCGCCCGGCGCACTCCGGGTCGCTGGAGGTGCGCGACGTGCCCGACCCGGTCCCGTCCGCCCGCGAGATGCTGGTGGACGGGCTCGCGGTCGGGGTCTGCGGAACCGACAAGGAGATCGTCGCGGGCCGCTACGGCTGGGCCCCGCCCGGCAGCGGGCGCATGGTCCTGGGCCACGAGTCGCTGGGCAGGGTGCGCCGCGCGCCGGCCGGCAGCGGGTTCGCGGCCGGGGACCTGGTGGCGGGGGTGGTGCGCCGACCGGACCCCGTGCCGTGCGGGGCCTGCGCCCGCGGGGAGTTCGACATGTGCCGCAACGGCCGCTACACCGAGCGCGGCATCAAGGAGCTCGACGGGTACGGCGCCCGCTCCTGGACGGTGGAGACGGACTGCGCGGTCCGGCTCGACCCCGCCCTGCGGAGCGCCGGCGTGCTGACGGAGCCCACGTCCGTGGTGGCCAAGGCGTGGGAGCAGATCGAGAGGGTCGGGAGCCGGGCCTGGTTCGAACCGCGGAGGGCACTGGTGACCGGCGCCGGCCCCGTCGGCCTCCTGGCGGCCCTGCTGGGCACGCAGCGCGGGCTGGAGGTCCACGTCCTCGACCGGGTCACCGGGGGGCCGAAGCCCGGCCTGGTCGCCGGCCTCGGCGCCACCTACCACACCGAGGACATCGACCGGGTCACCTCCTCGGTCCGCCCGGACGTCGTCGTCGAGGCCACCGGAGCGGGCAGCCTGGTGTTCGGGGCCGTGGCCGGGACCGCCCCCTACGGCATCGTCTGCCTCACCGGCGTCTCGCCCGCGGGCCGCCGGATGTCCGTCGACGCCGGGCTCGTCAACCGGGAACTGGTGCTGGAGAACGACGCGGTCGTCGGCTCGGTCAACGCCAACCTGCGGCACTACCGCCTGGCCGCCGAAGCCCTGGCCGCGGCCGACCCGCAGTGGCTGGAACGGATGATCACCCGGCGGGTGCCGCTGGAGCGGGCCGCCGAGGCGTTCACCGCGCAGCCCGACGACGTCAAGGTCGTCATCACCCTCGACGACCCCCGCTGACCGGCCGAGGAGCGCGCCCGTGCCCGCCGACATCGAGGACTACGCCCTGCTGGGCGATCTGCACACCGCCGCACTGGTGGGCAGGGACGGCTCCGTCGACTGGCTGTGCCTGCCGCGGTTCGACTCCCCGGCCTGCTTCGCGGCCCTCCTGCACGACGAGACCGCCGGGCGGTGGCTGCTGGCACCGGCCGACGGGGGGCCGTCCACCGCCCGCCGGTACCGCGGCGACTCCCTCGTCCTGGAGAGCGAGTGGCGCACGGCCGACGGCGTCGTCCGGGTGGTCGACTTCATGCCGCCGCGCACCGGGGCGCCCCACCTCGTCCGCCTCGTCGAAGGGGTGTCCGGCCGCGTGACGATGCGGACGGACCTGCGGCTGCGCTTCGACTACGGGCACATCGTCCCCTGGGTCAGCCGCACCGGGAGGAGCTCACCGCCGTCGCCGGGCCCGACGCCGTCTGGCTGCGCACCCCCGTCCGGCTCCGGGTCCACGGGCGGGGCGCGGCCGTCCACGGCGAGTTCGCCGTCGAGGCCGGGCAGTGCGTCGCCTTCGTCCTGACCCGCACGGCCTCGCACCTGCCCCGCCCCTCGCCCGTCGACCCCAAAGCGGCGCTCGCCGACACCGTGCGCTTCTGGACGGACTGGATCCGGGACTGCCGCTACCGGGGCCGCTGGCCGCAGGCGGTGCACCGCGCGCTGATCACCCTCAAGGCGCTGACGTACGCGCCCACCGGGGGCGTCGTCGCGGCCGCCACCACGTCCCTGCCCGAGCAGCCGGGCGGGCCGCGGAACTGGGACTACCGCTACTGCTGGCTGCGCGACTCCGCCTTCACCCTGCAGGCGCTGCTGGGCACCGGGCACGTCGGGGAGGCCCGCGCCTGGCGCGAGTGGCTGCTCCGCGCGGTGGCCGGCGACCCGGCGAACCTCCAGATCATGTACGCCCTCGACGGCACCCGCCGGATCCCCGAGACGACCCTGGGCTGGCTGCCCGGCTACCGGGGCGCCGCGCCGGTGCGCGTCGGCAACGCGGCGGCCGACCAGTTCCAGCTCGACGTGTGGGGCGAGGTCCTGGACTGCCTGCACCTGGCCCGGGAGACCGGGATGACACCCACCGAGACCGCCTGGGACCTGCAGTGCGCCCTGCTCGAATACCTGGAGGGGCACTGGGACGAGCCGGACAACAGCCTGTGGGAGGTCCGCGGCCCGCGCCGCCAGTTCGTCCACTCCAAGGCCATGGCCTGGGCCGGCCTGGACCGTGCCGTGCACGCCGTGCGCGCCCACGGACTGCCCGGTCCCGCGGCGCGGTGGGCCGCCCTGCGCGACAGGATCCACGACGAGGTCTGCTCCCAGGGCTTCGACACCCGGCGCAACACCTTCACCCAGTTCTACGGATCCCGGGGGCTGGACGCCGCGCTGCTCCTGCTGCCCCGCGTCGGCTTCCTGCCCTGGAGCGACCCCCGCATCAGGGGCACCGTCGACGCGGTGCGGCGGGAACTGTGCGAGGACGGCTTCCTCCTGCGGTACCGGCCGCAGGCCGACGGCAACGTCGACGGGCTCCCCGGCGAGGAGGGGGCGTTCCTCGCCTGCACGTTCTGGCTCGCGGACGCCCTGCACTGCACCGGGCGCACCGAGGAGGCCGAGGAGCTGTTCGAGCACCTCCTGGAACTCCGCAGCGACCTCGGGCTGCTCAGCGAGGAGTACGACACCCGGGCCCGGCGGCAGGCGGGCAACACGCCCCAGGCGTTCAGCATGGTGGGCCTGGTCAACACCGCCCGGCTCCTGAGCGGCGCGCCGACCGGCACCGGCGCCTCCTGACCCGGCCGGCGCTCCCCGGCCCGGTCGGCGTCCCCTGACCCGGCCGTCGCCGTCGCCCCCTGACCCGGCCTGCACCGGGAGCGGGCACCGGACGCACCGGACATGACCCCGCCGCCCCGCGGGCAGCCGCAGCGGGGGGAGGGGCCGCTTCCGCGGCTCCCGGAGACGACTGCGGCCCGCTGCGCCCGGCGCGGGCGCGGCGGGCCCCGGGCGTGACGAGGAGGGCGTGTACACATGACGGGTCCGGTGGACGCGGGCCGCGCGGTCCGGCGGCGGGCGGGGCAGGTGTGCCGCCACCTGGGGCGGGCGGTGCGCAGGCCCGGGGACGAGCGCGACGACGTGCTGCTGCAGGCCAAGGCGGTCCTGGCGGTCGTGGCCGCGTGGTCGCTGGCGTCCTGGCTGCTGCCGCCCGGCGTGACCACGTTCGCGCCGTTCACCGCGCTGCTGGCCCTGCAGGGGACGGTCTACCGCTCGCTGTGGCAGTCGCTGCGCTACATGGGGGCGGTGGTGGTGGGCGTGGTCCTGGCGGCCGGGTTCGGCACCACCGCCGGGGTCCACGCGTGGAGCCTGGCCGTCCTGATGGTCTTCGCCCTGGCGGCGGCCAGACTCCAGCCGCTCGGCGCCCAGCGCACCCAGGTGCCGGTGACCGCGGTGTTCGCCTTCGCGGCCGGCGGCGGGCAACTGGACTACAGCCTCCACCTGGTGGCGGCCGTGGTGATCGGTGTCGGCTGCGGCCTGGCCGTCACCGTGTTCTGGGCGCCGCCGACGCGCTACCGCAGCGCCGCGGAAGCGGTCGACCGGCTGTCCTCCGAGGTGTGCGGACTGCTGTCCGACATCTCCCGCACCCTTCGCGAGACCACCCCCGGCGAGCGGGAGGCCCGGGAGTGGGCGGACCGCGCCGCGCGCATCGGAACCACCGCGCGGCGCGCCCGCGAGACGGTGGAGAGCGGCGAGGAGAGCGCCAGGCTCAACCCCCGCCGCGTCCTCAACGGCGGGCGGCGCTCCCTGGAGGACCACCACGCGGTGATCAACACCCTCGAACGCGTCGGCGCCCAGGCCCAGTCCGTCGCCCGCGGCCTGTCCTACGCGGCGGGCAGCGACCACTACGACGCGCTGGCCCGCGACTTCCTCACCGGCTACGCCGACCTGCTGGCGGACACCGCCGCCGCAGCGAGGCGCTTCGGCCGGCAGGACCGCGACGGCTCGGTCCCGGACGACTCGGAGCCAGGCAGCGCGGCCCCGGGCGGCGCGGCCCCGGGCGGCGCGGAGCGGGACGGGCTGCGGGAGAGCGTCGAGGGGGGCCGGCGCCGCTACCGCGACCTGGCCGCCCGCAACCGGCGCGAGAACCTCGACGCCCCCGGCGAGTGGCCGCTGTACGGCGCCCTGCTCACCGACGCCCACCGCATCCTCGACGAACTGGACCGCCCCGACCTCGTCCCGGCACGTTCCTGACGGCACGGGGGCGGGCCCTGCCCGTGCGCCGGTTCAGGAGCGTGCGCCGGTTCAGGAGGCGATGAGGGCCTGGGGGGCCGCCTGCTTGATCCGGGTGCTCAGCCACAGCAGCTGCCTGCGGGTGTCGGCCCGGCAGGAGCCGGCCACGTCGATCAGCTCGCGGTCCCGCGCCCCCTGCGCGGCCTGGGCCAGGACGGTTCAGGTGATGTCGACGAAGGACGCCAGCACGTAGAGGTCCTGCAGGTCGCGCAGCAGCCCGACGCCGCCCGAGCGGGTGCCGGCCAGCCCTTCGGCGTGCAGCCGTTCGGGCTCGTCCTCCCGCTGCTCGCCGTACCTGTCGGCGACGGGCGCCAGCTTCCCGACGTGCCCGTCACTGGCTTCCGCCAGCACGGTGCAGACGGCGTGGACGTCGGGTTCGGCCCTGTGCTCCCGGGCGACCTGGCGGAAGGAGTCCGCCAGCGTCCGGGACGCCGCGTGCTGCAGGCCCACATAGGTTGCGAGGTGCATGGTCAGCCCTCCGTGCCGGTGGTGGACGAGGACGGGGCCCGTCCCCCGCCGGGCGGCGGCTGCGGCGGGGGCGGTGCGGCGGCACCCACCCGCCCGGACGCCGCGGCGTCCGGGCCGCCGACGGTCTCCGGGACGCCGGCCGGGTCGGCGGGTGCGGACGCGGTGGTGGTGGGGGCGGGGGAGGGGCCGGAGGCGTCGGACACCTTCGTCACCCGGGCGGCGCCCACCTTGAACAGCGGCTGCTTCGACACCGGGTCCCACTCGGTGAGCGTCATCTCGTTGGCCGCGCTCGGCGGCTGCCCGTCCGGGGAGGCGCCGTCGGTCCCGGGCCGGTCCCAGTAGCCGTAGTGGAACGGCACGAACACCACCCCGTCGCGGCCCCGGCCGATCCGGGCGGGGGCCTCCACCGCGCCGCGGGGCGACTCCACCCGCACGACGTCGCCCTCCCGCACCCCGAGCCGGGCCCCGTCGCCGACGGACAGCTCCACCCACGCCCACGCCCGCGGCGCGGCGCAGTTGACGGGACCGGCCGGTCTTGGTGCGGGTGTGGAAGTGGTAGGCGGTGCGCCCGGTGGTGAGGACGAACGGGTACTCCTCCCGCGGGGGCTCCGGGGGCGGCAGGTAGGGGACGGCCTTGAGGAACGCCCGCCCGTCGGGGCGCCGGGCCCGGTAGGCCTCCTCGCCGATCGACCCCCCGGTGAGCAGGTCGTGGCCGTAGGTCTCGCAGGTGTCGGGGCGGGTGGGGAACTCCGCGTCCGCGTAGAGGCGTTCGGTGCCGCTCGGGGCGTCCGCGCCGGCCGGCCACTGGATGCCGCTGCCGCCGCGCAGCTTCTCGTACGACAGCCCGGTGTAGTCGACCGGCCGTCCGCGGGTGCACTCCTTCCACGCCTCGAACGCCCCTTGCGGGTCGGACCACTTGACCAGCGGGGCGCCGTCCTTGTCCCGGAAGTCCATCCGCCGGGCGTAGCCCAGCCAGATGTCCAGGTCGCTGCGCGCCTCCCCGGGCGGGTCGACCGCCTTGTCCGACAGGTTCACGGTGCGGTCGACGTTGGTGAAGGTGCCCTGCTTCTCCCCCCACACGGCGGCGGGCAGGACGACGTCCGCGCAGCGGGCCGTCTCGGTGAGGAAGCCGTCCTGCACGACGGTGAAGAGGGAGTCCTTGCCGAGGATCTCCCGGATGCGGTGCAGCTCCGGCAGGGAGACGGCCGGGTTGGTGCCGGAGATCCACAGGAACCTGATCGAGCCCTGCTCGCAGTACCGCCAGATCTGCATCGCGTGCGTCGGCGGCGCCCAGTGCGGGACGACCACCGGGTCCACGTTCCACAGGTCGGCCAGTTGCCGCACGTGCTCGGGGTTCTCCCAGTTGCGGAAGCCCGGCAGGTCGCCGTCGGCGCCGCACTCGCGGGTGTTCTGCGCCGTGGGCTGCCCGTTCACCTGCAGGACCCCGCAGCCGGGGCGCCCGATCAGGCCGCGCAGCAGGTGCAGGTTGTTCACCGAGCAGGAGGCGGCGGTGGCCTGGTGGGACTGGTAGAAGCCCTGCAGGACGGTGGACAGCACCCGCTCGGAGGTGCCGAAGACCTCCGCCGCGCGGCGGACGTCCTCGGCCGGGACCCGGCAGATCCGGGCCACGTGCTCGGGCGAGTAGGGCTCGACGGTGGCCTCGAGCTCCTCGATGCCCAGGGTGTGCCGCGCCACGTACTCCTCGTCCGTCCAGCCGTTGCGGAGGACCTCGCGGACCAGGCCGTTCATCAGGGCCTGGTTGGTGCCCGGCAGCGGCGCCAGGCGCACGCCGCCGGTCTCCCGGGCCGCCCCGGCGACCTTGGTGGTGCGGGGGTCGACCGCGACGATCCTCGGCGGGTTCGGGCCGTGGATCCGGTCCAGGATCCGCGCCCACAGCACGGTCTGGGTCTCGGCCATGTTGTGCCCGAACAGGAAGACGGCGTCGGTGGCCTCGATGTCGCCGTAGCTGCCCGGCTGCCCGTCGGAGCCGAAACTCTCCTTCAGCGCGGCCGCGGCGGTCGCGGTGCACAGCCGGGTGTTCCCGTCCATGTGGGGGGTGCCCAGTCCGGCCTTCCCGATCACCGCGAGGGTGTAGTACTCCTCCAGGAACAGCTGGCCGGACGTGTAGAAGCCGTGGCTGAGCGCGCCGGCGTCGGTGGCCAGCAACTGCCGGGACCGCTCTGCGATCCGGCCCATCGCGGTGTCCCAGTCGCTCTCCACCAGGTTCCCGGAGGCGTCGCGGACCAGCGGGCGGGTGAGCCGGTCGGTGCGGTTCCACTGCCAGGAGCCGTACAGCCCCTTCGGTCCCAGCCGGCCGTGGTTGACCGCGTCGGCCGCCCTGCCGCGGACCCCGACCATGCGGCCGTCCTTGACCGCGATGTCGCAGCCGCAGCCGTTGCTGCACAGCACGCACGCCGACTGCACCCACCGGTCCACGTCCTCCTCGGCCACCGAGGGGTCCAGGTGGCTGTCGACCCGCACCGGCCACGGGGTGTCCCTGGCGTGCGGGGTCCGGGTGCCCCGGATGTCCGCGCTCCGGTCGCCCACGGTTCGTCCCTTCCGGCTCCGCGCCTGTCCCGTCCGGCTCCGCGCCCGCCCGTTCCGGCTACGCGCCCGTCCGGCGCCGCGCGCTGGGGGCGCATACCCGGGGGACGCCGCCCCAACCGGTGGTGCGGGGCGCCCCGCGCGGGGGCGCCCCGGGGCCGCGGTCCCGGACGGTCAGCGCAGGTTGAGGAGCACGCCGTTGACGATGGCCGCCTTCACCCACCGGGCGGGCGCCCCGGTGAGCACCGCCGGCCGCATCGAGTCGTCGGCGCGGACCGTCTGGACCAGCCCGTCCCGGCGGCCCAGGCTCAGGCACTGCAGCACGTACCGGAACCGGAACGGCCCGGCCGCCCTGCCGCCGAGCACGTTGCCCACGTGGACGCCCATCGGCTGGGCGGTCGCGCACCCCGCCCGCAGCCTGCCGACGCCCGGCACGGTGACCGCCGCCGCGTCACCGACGACGTACACCCCGGGGTGGGAGACCGAGCGCAGGTGCCCGTCCACGACGGCCCGCCCGTCCGGGGCCACCTCCAGGCCCGCCTCGGCGGCCAGGGGGTGCGGTTCCAGCGACGCGGCCCAGACGACCACGTCGGCACCGACCGGCCCGCGCGAGGTGTGCAGCCCGTCCGCGTCCACCGCGGTGACCTCGGCGTGCTCCTCCACCCGGACGCCGAGCCGCTCCAGCACCCGCAGCACGTGGGCCCGCCCCCGCTCCGACAGCCAACCGCCGGCCTCCCCGGCCGTGACCAGCCGCACCCGCCACTGCGGGTGCGCCTCGGCCAGCTCCGCCGCCAGTTCGATCCCGGTCGCGCCGCCGCCCACCACCGCCACCGTGCCCGGACGCTCCGCGCCGCCGATCCGCCGGGCCAGCTCGTCCGCCCTCTCGGCCGGATAGGTGTGCTCGGCCGCGCCGGGCACACCGTGCCAGGCCGTGCGGCTGCCCAGGGCGTACACCAGGGTGTCGTAGCCGACGGCCGGGCCCTCCTCCACGGTGACCTTGCCGCCTGCCGGGTCCAGCCCGGTGACACGGGCCCGAAGGTGCGTCACGTCGCGTCCCCGCAGCAGGTGTGCGATCGCCGGCCGGCGCCCGGGGAGGCCCGCCGCTGTCTCGTGGCTGCGGACCCGGTGCAGGAAGTGCGACTCCGGCGCGATCAGGGTCACCCGGTGGCGCCGGCCGGCCCGGGTGGCCGCGGCCAGGCCCGCGTATCCCGCGCCGACCACCACGATGTGCTGTCCGTCCATGTCGTTCTCCTCCGAGGCCGTCTCCGTGCTTCGAGAAGAGGACGGAACAGGCGGAGGCGGTGTGACGGTGACGGTCGTCACGCCAGGTGGGTGAGCTTCTCCGGGTTGACCACCGCGTCCACCCGGGTGATCCGGCCGTCCGCGACGGTGAAGGCGATCACGCCGCCGATCCGGCCCGGGGCGGAGTACCAGACCAGCCCCGGTTCGCCGTTGACCCGGGCCGGCACCACCACGGCCTCCACCGCAACGCCCGCCGCGGGGCCCGCCGCGGGGCCCGTCGCGGGGCCGGTCGCGGTGCCGGTCCGCCCGGCCACCAGCCGGGCGACCAGGCCGGCCACCAGCCGGGCGACCTTCTCCGCCCCGAGGACCGGCCGCGCGGCGGCGGAGACCACGCCCCCGCCGTCGGCGTGCCAGACCACGTCCGGGGCGAGCACCGCGAGCAGGCCCCGGACGTCGCCCCCGGCGGCGGCAGCGGTGAAGGCCCGGACCGCCCTGCGGTGCTCGGCCGGGTCGACCGCGCCCCGGTGCCCGCCGTCGCGGACCTTGCGGCGGGCGCGCGAGGCCAGTTGGCGGGTGGCCTCGGGGGTGCGGTCCAGGACGGCCGCGACCTCGGGGAAGCCGACCGAGAACAGGTCGTGCAGGACGAAGGCGACGCGCTCGGCGGGGGTGAGCTGCTCCATCACCGCCAGCAGCGCCAGCGACACCGACTCGCCGAGCTCGGCCCGCTCGTCCGGGGAGTCCGCGCGGTCCGCGTCGGCCACCAGCGGCTCGGGCAGCCACTCGCCGTGGTAGGACTCCCGGCGCACACGGGCCGACCCCAGCAGGTCGTACGCCAGACGGGTGACGACGGTGGTCAGGTAGGCGCGGACGTCCTCCACCCGGGTGCGGTCGGCCGCCTGCCAGCGCAGCCACGCCTCCTGCAGCACGTCCTCGGCGTCGGCGACCGAGCCGAGCAGCCGGTAGGCGACCGCGCCCAGACGGCGCCGCTGGGCCTCGAACGCCTCCACGGGGTCCTGGACGGCTGCGGAGGCCATGGGCGCGTCGGTCACCGGAACACGGTAGCGCGGCAGCCCGCCGCACCCGCCCCCGGGAGCGGACGCGCCGTGCCGCGTACGTGTGACGTTCCGGCGGGCGGTTCCGCTGGAACGAGAGGGGGCGCGGGACGGGCGGCCCTCCCGTGGAACGGAAGGTGGGGACCTTGGGCGAGGACGGCAGGCGGAGGCCGCGCGCGGAGGAGATGCGCCGTCAGGCGGCCGGTTTCGTCGCGCGGGTGACCGCCGGGAACCGGCTGCCGCTGGACTACTCCGTGGACAGCCTGCGGCTCGTGGACTCCGTCGTCGACGGCCTGCGCAGGGGCGGGGCCGGGCGCGACGAGGCGGCACCGACGCTGTTCCGGCTGGGCGCCTACGTCGGGGAGGTCCTGGTGCGCCGCGCGGGAGCGGTGTGGGTGGACCTCGACGAGGAGCAGCGCCTGCTCTTCGGCCAGCCGGTGGGCGTGCGGATGCCGGACGGACGGGTGTGGAACCCGCTGGGCAAGGTGGTCAACCGGTTTGAGCGCGGCGAGGAGGAGTCGCTGCGGACCTTCTACCTCACGCTCCACGGACGCGCCCGCAGAACAATGCAGGAGGTCTCCTGAGCAGTGGGGGAGCGCGCCCCCTGCGGCCGCCCCCGGCGTGCGTTCCGGCCCCGCCCTTCCGGCCCCGCCCTTCCGGCACTGCCGCAGTAACCGATCGTTTCAGAATGACGTTCGGAGTCGGCGCAAGCAGATGACGCCGCAGGCGAGTTGCAGCAGGCCGAAATGGAGGTCGGCGCGTATCTCGTAGCGGGTCCGCAGTCCTTTGAACTGGTGGAGCCGGGCAAAGGTGCGCTCGATCATCCGGCGGGCCCTTCCCGGGCCGGACCCGCGGCCGCCCGGGACCGGTCCGGGACACCCGGACCGCCTCCGTCACGGCGGTGAACCGGGTGCAGTCGCTGGTGCTGCCGCCCGTGACGACGAACGCGGGCGGACAGCCCCGGCCGTCGCAGGCCAGGTGGATCTGCTGTTCGGACCGCCCCCGGAGCGGCCGAGGACCGGGTTGCGGAGCTTCCTTGTCCGGGTCCCGGCCGCATGCTGGTGAGCGCGGACGATCGTGGAGTCGACCGCCACCGGCCACTCGATGTCGCCCGCCGCATCCGCTCCTCGGCCGACAGCGGATGCGCCTTCTGCCCGTGCGGCCGACTCTCTATGATGATCGCCGCCTAGGAGCGCGGGAAATCACGCGGATCGTTGACGGCAACAGGCTCGGGGGGAGTCGACAGGACCATGCAGGACAACGAGGTGCCGTCCGGTGGACGGACTCGGCGGCGCACCCTGGCCACGACGGGCATGGCCCTCGTCGCCCTCTGCTCGCTCGCCACCGGATGTGGATCCTGGAATGAGACCATGGGCGTCGTCTGGGACACCCCCGCGGACCGCAAGGCCGAGCCGCGCGGGACGGGGGCCTGGCTGTCCGGCGACACGCTGGTCCGCAGCCGCTTCGACGCGGTGACCGGGTTCGATGCCGCCACCGGCGGGCGGAGCTGGGAGTACGTGCCGCCCGGCCGCTCGGTGGTCTGCCACGCCACGGCCGACACCGTCCGCTCGGTCCTGGTCCTCGTCCACGACGGGGACGGCGCCTCCTCCCCGGCCAAGGACACGTCCTGCACCACCGCCGTCGGCATCGACATGAAGGACGGCCGCGAGCTCTGGCGGGCCCCGCTCAGCGAGCCCGAGCCGCCCCGCTTCCAGGACTCCTCGGTGTCCGCCGGCGGTGGCGTCGCCGTGCTCCTCCAGAAGGACGAGCTGCGCGCCGTGGACGTGCGCACCGGAACGCGCCGCTGGAAGGCGGCCCTGCCGAAGGACTGCGTCCCGGGCCGGACTGCGGCGGGCGAACGACAGGTCGCCGCCCTCCTCGCCTGCGGCGGCGAGGACAACCCCTGGGAGGAGAAGATCGCGGAGGACGCCGAACTGCACACCGCCGCTTTCGATCCGGCCACCGGGGCGCTCAAGTGGTCCGCCCCGCTCGGGGGCCGACACGCCATCGGCTACAACGCCTCCGCGGCCTTCGTGTCGGCCGATCCGGTGGTCGTGGCTGCCTCGGAAACAGGGGACTCCGACCAGGGGGCTTACTACTCCTTCGGCAGGGACGGCCGCCCGAACCCTCCGGTCGACTTCAGCGGCCCGTACGGCGAGATCAAGTTCCACAGCCGGCTCATGGCGGCAGCGGACGACCGTAGGCTCTACGTCATGTCCGAACCCCCGACGAAGAGGTCCCGTGACAGCCGCTACCACTTGACCGCCTTCGACCTGGCCACCGGGGCCCCGGTCTGGGGCGGTACCCCCGACGACGACCGCCTCGACGGCGACAGCGGATACCGCCTCCTCCTCCAGGACGGGAAGCTCACCGTCCTCACCTCGCACCGCCGCAACCCCTACCGCGTCCGTGTCCTCGACACCGCCACCGGTGCGCAGCGCGACATCCGTGACCTCCCGGATGACATTGGCTCCGTGGACAAGGTCTTCGCGTACCGGGGGCGGCTCGTCGTCGCCCGCTATGACGCCTATTCGACCGGGTCCAGGCCCTTCACGGCCTACGAACGTCGCTGACGGACCGCCACGCAGCCGTCACCCACGCGTCACTCCTGATGCAGGCGTGGCATTCGAGGCCACGGCCCGGCTTGATCTTCAACCTCTGGCCTCGAACGACGTGTCGTACTTGATCACTCACACGCCCTCAGGAAGCTTTCCGCCGCGGTGTTCTCCGAACAGGTGTGACATTTCCGCCGGTGCGCGCGCTGGTCTTCGCGGGGGCATGGGCACGGTGAACGGTGCCAGCGCTGCGAAGAGGAAAACGTGGGCAAGGGTGAGGTCCGTCGCGTCGCGGAACCGTACGACACGGAGCTCGGCGCCGCCGTGGCACGGGCCCAGGAGGGGGACGAGGACGCCTTCGCCTTCGTGTACGACCTCGTGCAGCCGCGCCTCCTCGGTTACCTGAGGGGAATGGTCGGGGACGAGGCCGACGACGTAGCCTCCGACGCCTGGCTGGAAATCGCCCGTGACATCGGACGCTTCCGCGGTGACGGCGCGGGGTTCCGCGGGTGGAGCGCGACAATCGCGCGCCACCGGGCGCTCGACCACCTGCGGCGGCAGAAGAGTCGGCCCCGCGCGACGCTCCTCGAACAGGACCTCCTGGAGACGCCCGGCAGGTCGGACACGGCGGGCGAGGCCCTGGAGTCCCTGTCGACCGGGCAGGCGCTGGCCCTGATCGCCACCCTGCCGCAGGACCAGGCGGAGGCGGTGCTGCTGCGCGTCGTCGTCGGGCTGGACGGGCCCGCGGCCGCGCGGGTCCTGGGCAAGCGGCCCGGAGCGGTGCGCACCGCGGCCCACCGCGGTCTCCGGCGGCTGGCGCAGCAGGTGGCCCCGCGGAGCACGGGCGCAGTGACGAATCCGGCCGCCCGCACGCTGGGAAGTGCGAGATGACCGAAAACCGACCCGTGGATGCCATGAACCCCAGCGCCGAGTCGTACTCGCCCGAGCTCGACGCGCTGCTCGCCGCCGCCGCCCGGCCGGCCCCCGAGGACCCCCGTGCCCGGGAGCGTGCGCTCACCGCGTTCCGGGCGGCCCGGGAAGAAGGAGCGTTCCGCTCACCCGCCCGCCCCGAGGACGACTGGAGACCCGGGGAGAAGCGCGGCAGACGCCCGTTCAAGGTGGTCCTCGGCGCGTTCACCGCGAGCGTGGCGCTGGGCGGTGCGGCCCTCGCGGCGGGCGTGGTCCCGGAGCCGTTCGGGCGGGGGGAGGACCCCGCCCCCGCGGTCGGCAGCGCCGCCGGACTGCCCTCCCCCGGCGCCGGAACCGGCCTGCCCCCGCGGGCCTCCTCCGCCGCCCCCTCCGGCGCGCCGGGGGCGGGGGAGAGCAGCCGCGCCCCGGACGGGCGGCCGCTGCAGGCCGAGGACCAGGAGGCCCGCTGCCGGGCGTACGAGTCGGTCGAGGGGCGGGGCAGGGCACTGGACTCCGCCGCCTGGCAGCAGCTCCAGCAGGCCGCGGGCGGGCCGGACGAGGTGGCCGAGTACTGCGGTGAACTGCTGCACGGGAGCGGGAGCGGAAGGGGGTCGGCGGCCGCGACCGCGGGCCCGGCGGTCCCGGAACCGCAGGAGACCGCGCAGCCCGGAGAACCGGTGCGCGACGACGGCCGGGACGGCGGCGGGGGGACCGGGGACAGTGCCGTGGACGGCGGCGGCCGGGAGTCCGCGGGCAGGAGCGGCGGGAGCTGAGCCCGGCACGGCCCGGCGGCCCGTGCCGGCCGGGCCGCGTGCCGGCCGGCCGCACGTCGGCCGCAATCGGGCCGCGCGCCGGCGGGGGCCTCTCAGTCGGGGACCAGGCCCTCCTCGGAGAGCATCTCCCGGACCTGCCGCAGGCTGGTGTCCTCGTCCGGCAGCACCGCGTCGGACGGGGTGATCGTCTCGTCCGGCAGGGGCCTGCCGAAGCCGCGCACCGCGTCCAGCAGGTCGTGCAGCGCGGCGCTGAACGCGGCTTCGTCGCCGGAGTCGGCCGCCGACTGCAGGACGCCGTCCAGCCGGTTGAGTTCTCCCAGGTGGCCTTCGGCGATCTCGTACTGTCCCTCGCCGAGGATCCGCATGATCACGGTGTCCCTCCCCGTTCCGACCGTTCCGACTTCTCCGACCCCTCCGGCCGGTCCTCCGGGGCCCCGCGGACGCCCCCGGCCTCCCCGAGTTCCCCGGCAGCTCCGGCGGCGGCAGGTCCTCCGGTCGCGGAGGCCGGCAGCCGGGCCCTCAGCCGGGCCAGCTCCGCCTCCACGCCGCCCGACGCGGTAGCGGTCGCGGCCTCGAGCTCCGCCTGGATGTCGTCGCGGCCCGCGGGGAGGGTGGCGTCCTCGAGCACGCCCGAGGCGATCAGTTCGTCCAGGGCGCCCGCGCGGGCCTGCAACTGGTCCGTTCTGTCCTGGGCGCGCTGCACGGCCATGCCGACGTCGCCCATCTCCTCGCCGATGCCGGTGACGGCCTCGGTGATCCGGGTTCGGGCCTCCGCCGCGGTGTAAGTGGCCTTGATGGTCTCCTTCTGGCTGCGGAAGGACTCCACCTTCGCCTGCAGGCGCTGAGCGGCCAGTGAGAGCTTCTCCTCGTCCGCCTGCAACGACGCCTGCCGGACCTGCAGTTCCGCGAGCTGGGAGTTCACCGCGGTGCGCCGGGTCAGCGCCTCGCGGGCCAGGTCCTCGCGCCCGACGGAGAGCGCCTGCTGCGCCTGCCCCTCCAGCTTCTCCGCGGACTGCCGGAGCCGGTGCACCTGCAGGTCGACGCGCTTGCGGCTGGTCGCCACGTCCGCCACCCCGCGCCGTACCTTCTGCAGCAGTTCCTGCTGCTGGACGTAGGAGTGGTCCAGGACGTCCCTCGGGTCCTCGGCCCGGTCCAGGGCCTTGTTCGCCTTGATCCGGAACAGGGTGGCGATGCGGTCGGCGATGCTGCTCACAGCGGCCCGCCTCCTCTCGACCGGTGGGCGGTCAGTGCAGGACGTGCAGGGCACGGCACGTCGGCGCGCCCTTCCAGCCTCCGGCGCCGTGCCCCGGGCCGCAACCCCGGCCCGACGCGTGCCGCAGGGGACGGCCCTGTGTCGCCGGAGCGGTCCCGTGACGCCGTGCCCCGCCCTGCGGCGGTCGTGCGGACATCACGATCATGCATCGTTCAATATTTTCATGATCATCGAACTGGGTGTGTCCCTAGGGTTGACGCAGTCACAACAGTCCGTGACCGCCGGGGTGTTCACCTCTCCCGAGGACGGGCCGTCGGCAGCCGACACAGAGAGATGTGCCATGAGACCCACCGCCGTACGCCGTACCGCCCTCGCCGCCTGCGCGGCCTCCCTGGCCCTGCTGGTCACCGCCTGCGGCGGTTCGGAGCCGGCCGGGGACGACAAGGACGAGGCCGCGCCGGGGAAGAGCGCCGCCGCCGAGCCTGCGGCCGAGGCGCCGACCGCCGCCGAACTGGAGGAACTCGCGCTTGCCGAGGGCGACGTGAAGGACCAGGAGGTCAAGAAGGCCGGGGCCGACGACGCAGTGCCCGCCAAGGTCCTCACCGTCGGGGAGAAGGCATGCGAGCCCGTCGCCCGCGTGCTGTTCAACGCGCCCGTCGGCGATCCCGGGGCGACCGTGCGGCGCGTGGCCACCGGCAAGGCCACGGAGAAGCAGAAGGACGTCTCGATCGAGGACCTCGCCGACATGACGGAGGAGGAGGCCGAAAAGGCGCTCGCCTCCACCATGAGCATCACGAAGACGGTGGTCTCCCTCTCGTCCTACGACGGCAAGGGCGCCGAGGACGCCTTCGACGCCCTGAGCGCCGCCGGCACCGACTGCGCCGACGGCTTCGCCGTGACCGTCGCGGGTGCGAAGCAGAAGGTCACCGGGATCGAGAAGGAAAGCATCACCGGCGGCGAGGAGTCCCTGGCCTGGACGGTGACGGTCGAGCAGGAGGGCGAGACGATGCCGTTCAAGGTCGCAGTCGTCCGCCGGGGGGCCGCCCTCGCCTCCTTCTCCGCCTTCAACCTCACCGCCGCCGGGGGAGAGGACTACGAGCTGCCGCAGACCCTCGTCAAGGCCCAGGTGGGCAAGCTCGGCTGATCCCGCCGGGCCCGCCCCGTCCCCGCGCGCCGCCGGGGACGGCGCGGCCGGATCCGTGGTCGGTTTCGCGCCGTTGACGCCCCGTCCCCCGGCGCGGCGGCGTTTCCGGGGACGGCGCGGCCTCCGGCTGGCTAGCGTGATCACCGACGATCGTGGACGGGGAGCGGAGCCGGCGCCGAGGGAAGCCGGAACGCCACCCCCGGCCTGAGGGGGGAAGACCTTGACCTCACGAGGATCCGCACGGCCGACGCGCCGCACCCTGCTGTCCGCCGGTGCCGCGACGGCACTGACCGGCGCGCTGGTGGCCGCCGGAACGGCCGCAGGAACGCCGTCCCACGCCGTCCCTGCGGGCGGCGGGCCCGGCGAACGCGGCGGGAGCCGCGGACACGACGGCCGGACCGCCGCACAGCTGCGCCGGCTGGAGGCCCGCCACCGGGCCCGCATCGGCGCGTTCGCGCACAACCTCGCCACCGGGGCCACCGTGCTCCACCGGGCGCACGACCGCTTCCCCCTGTGCTCGGTGTTCAAGCCGCTCGCCGCGGCGGCCGTGCTCAGGGACCTCGACCGCGACGGCGAGGTCCTCGCCGAGCGCATCCGGTACACGGAAGCGGACGTGGTGGCGGACTCCCCGGTCACGGGCACGGACGAGCACCTCGCCACCGGCATGACCGTCGGCGAACTGTGCGACGCGGCCGTCCGCCACAGCGACAACACCGCGGGCAACCTCCTGCTCCGCCGGCTCGGCGGCCCGTCCGCGGTCACCCGCTTCTGCCGCTCGACCGGGGACACGGTGACGCGGCTCGACCGGTGGGAGCCCGAACTCAACTCCGCCGAGCCGTGGCGCGTGGAGGACACCACCACCCCGTACGCCATCGCCCGCACCTACGCGCGGCTCGTCGTCGGGGACGTACTGGAGCCGCGCGACCGCGAACGGCTGACCCACTGGCTCCTGACCAACACCACCAACGAGGCGCGGTTCCGCGCCGGGCTGCCCGAGGACTGGTCCGTCGCGGACAAGACCGGCGCGGGCGAGTACGGCACCTGCAACGACGTGGGCGTCGCCCGGACGCCGGAGGGCGTGCCGGTCGTGCTGGCCGTCCTCACCCGCAAGGGGGAAGCCGACGCGAAGCCGGACAACCCCCTGGTCGCGGAGACGGCCGCGCTGCTGGCCGCCGCGGTGGCCTGAGCGGCGGCTGCCCGAACAGCTGCCAGAACGGGGCCCGAGCGGCGGCCCGGGACGGCGGCCCGGGACGGCGGGAGGCCGGGCCGGCCGTGGACGGACACGGCCGGCCCGGCCCGGTTCAGCCCCGGGCCCGGCCCACCACCGCGAGGTGGAACAGGGGCAAGGAGTCCTCGGCCCCGTTCTCGTACCTCCGCAGCGCCCTGCCCAGCGGGTTCCAGACCCTGCCGTCCGCCGCGAGCACCCCGAAGTCCTGCCCGAACAGCTGCCTCTGCGCCTCGTCGAAGTTCACCCACACCGCTCCGGCCTCGCGCACCAGCACCTCACCGAGGTACGCCCCGAAGCCGAGCAGCGTCTCCACGACCGCCTCCGCAGGCGGCGCCTCACGGCGTATCGCCCCGATCAGCCGGTCGGCCACCACGAGGCTCCCCACCGAGTAGTCCAGCCTGACGCGGAAGCCCTCCCGCACCACGGTGACGATGTCGGCGGCGAGCCGCGGCCCGCTCACAGCCCCCGCCCGGCCCTTCAGCACATACGCCACGCCCAACCCCTTTCCTCGCAGGACCGCGTCCTCCTCGACGCCCGGCCCACCTCTCCAAGCGCCGGGAGCAGCGGGAACGTCACAGCCGGTCCGCCGGTCCGCCGGTCCGCCGGTCCGCGGGTTCGCCGAGTCGCCGGTTCGCGGGGCACGCCGGGCACGCCGGGCCCGCGTGCCCGGGCCGGAGTCCCCGTCCCCCGCCCCGCCCGGCGGTGCCCGGCAGGGGAGAATGGGGCCTCGTCCCGGAGCGCTGCGAGAAGCGGTGCCCACCCAGTGGCAGGAGATCACGAACGTTGTCCCGTGAGTCCGAAGTCCCTTCCGCCGCCGCGGACCGCCCCGACCTGCGGGCCGACTGCGCCGACTGCTTCGGGCTGTGCTGCGTGGCACTGCCCTTCGCCGCCTCCGCCGACTTCGCGGTCGGCAAGGCCGCCGGGCAGCCGTGCACCAACCTGCAGGCCGACTTCCGCTGCGGCATCCACGCGGACCTGCGCGAACGGGGCTTCCCCGGCTGCACCGTCTACGACTGCTTCGGCGCGGGGCAGAAGGTCTCCCGAATCACCTTCGGCGGGCGGGACTGGCGGCAGCACCCCGGCACCGCACGGCAGATGTTCGAGGTCTTCCCCGTCGTGCGGCAGCTCCACGAACTGCTGTGGTACCTGGCCGAGGCCCTGGAACTGCCGCCCGCCCGCCCCGTCCACCGTGACCTGCGCCGTGCACTGGACGACGTGGACCGCCTCACCCGCGGCAGCGCGGAGGAGCTCGCCGAGGCCGACGTGGCGGCGGTCCGCGGCCGCGTCGGCGAACTGCTGACGCGGGTCAGCGAACTGGTGCGGGCCGAGGTCCCCGGCCGCAGGAAGAGCCACCGGGGGGCCGATCTCGTCGGAGCCCGGCTCAGGGGGGCCGACCTCCGGGGAGCCAACCTCCGCGGGGCCTACCTCATCGCGGCCGACCTCGGCGGCGCCGACCTGCGGTCGGCCGATCTGCTCGGAGCGGACCTCCGGGACGCAGACCTCGGCGGCGCCGACCTCACCGGATGCATCTTCCTCACCCAGTCCCAGGTCAACGCGGCCAGGGGGGACGCCGCCACCGTGCTGCCCGGCGCGCTGGCCCGCCCCGCGCACTGGGGCCCGGCCGGTCCTGCGGGAGCCGCCGGTCCGGCGGACGGTGCCGGCCCGGCGGCCCGCACGGCCCGCGAAACGCGCCCCGGGCCGCAGGGGCGCCCGGGACGGCAGAAGGGTGAGCGGGCGAAGGGTGAGCGGGCGAAGGGCGAGCGGGTGAAGGAGAACCGGCCGAGGGGCGGCCGGAGGAGAGGGAGCGGTAGGTAGGGGCGGGCCCGTGGGGCGGTAGGGCCGTAGGGGCAGGGCCGGTCCTTGCCGCGCGGAGACGGGGAGGAGGGGAGAACCGCTCCGTACCGGGCACCGGAACAGGAGCCCGCCGTGTCCGTTCCGCCTCCCCGGACCGGGCGCCGGGCTCACCGATCCGGCCCACTGCCCGGGCACGGCGACGGCACCGGAGACCGCCGGCCGCGACCCGCGCGGACAGGAGGAACCATGAGCACTGCTCCCGCCGGGCCGCGGCCCCGCCTGCACCACCGCGCCGACGGCCCCGCCGACGCCCCGCCGCTGCTTCTGGGCCCCGCCCTGGGGACCTCGCTGGCCGTGTGGGACCTCCAGGCCCCCGGCCTGGCCCGGAACCACCGCGTCGTGCGCTGGGACCTCCCCGGGCACGGCGGCTCGCCCGCCGGCCTGCTGCCCGCGGAGGGAGCCGGCGTCGCCGACCTGGCCCGCCTCGTCCTGGAGCTGGCCGACGCCCTGGGCATCGACCGCTTCGCCTGTGCGGGCATCTCCCTGGGCGGCGCGGTGGGCGCCTGGCTGGCCGTCCACCACCCCGAGAGGATCGCCTCGCTGGCCCTGGTGTGCTCCTCCGCCCGCTTCTCCACGCCCGAGGTCTGGCACGAACGCGCCGCACTGGTGCGGGAGGAGGGGACTGCGGTACTGGTCGAGAGCGCGGCGAAGCGCTGGTTCACCCCGGCCCTGGTCGGGAGTCCCCCTGCCGAGGCCCTCCTGCACGACCTGCGTGCCGCCGACCCGGAGTCCTACGCCGCCTGCTGCGACGCACTGGCCGCCTTCGACATCCGCTCGCGGCTGTCGGACATCACCGCACCCACCCTGGTGGTCGCCGGCCGCGACGACCAGGCGGCCCCGCCCGCCGACGCCCGGGACATGGCCTCCCACATCCGCGGCGCCGCCCTGACCGAGATCCCCGGAGCGGCCCACCTGGCCTGCGTGGAGAAGCCGGCCCCCGTCCTGGCGGCCCTGCTCGGGCACCTGGCGGACAGCGTGGACGGCGTGGACGGCGCGGAGCCGGGTGCGGCTGCCGCCGGACCCGGGGAACGGCCGGGCACCTGACCCCTCCGTGCCGGGAGGCCGCCGCCCGGCCGCCGCCCGGGGCCCGGCTGCGGCCCGTCGCCGTCGCCGTTGCCGTCGCCGGTGCGGGCGCGCCGACGCGGCCGGCGCCGCACCATGGAACCGGTGGAACGCGTGGGACCGGTGGAACGGTCGGCAGCGGCGCACGCCCCCGCACGATCCCGAGGAGTGCCATGGCTCTGCTCGATCCCGAGGACTGGAACGGCCGTGCCTGGTTCGGCCGCTGGCTGCGGACGTCCGGCGGCGGGACCGACGTCGTCGAGCCGGCCACCGGCGCCGTTCTCGGACGCGTCGGCCTCGCCGACGCGTCCGACGTCGACCGCGCAGTCCGGGGCGCCGCCGAGGCCCGGCCCGCCTGGGCCGCTGCCCCGTTCACCGAGCGGGCCGCGGTCCTGCGCCGCGCCGGCGACCTCTTCCGCGCCCATGCCGACGAGGTCGGGGACTGGCTGGTCCGGGAGGCCGGCAACATTCCCGGCAAGGCCGACTTCGAGCTCCACGTCGCCGCCCAGGAGGCTTACGAGGCGGCGGCGCTCGCCTCCCGCCCCGTCGGTCAGGTCCTGGCCACCGAGGTTCCGCGCCTGTCCTGCACCCGGCGCGTGCCGGTCGGGGTCGTCGGCGTCATCTCCCCGTTCAACGCCGCGCTGATCCTGGCGATCCGGTCCGTGGCCCCGGCGCTCGCCCTCGGCAACGCGGTCGTTCTCAAGCCCGACCCGCGCACCCCGGTCTGCGGCGGGTTCGCGATCGCCCGCGTCCTGCAGGAGGCGGGACTTCCCGAGGGGCTGCTGCACGTCCTGCCCGGGGCGGCCGGGGCCGGGCAGGCCCTGGTGGCGCACCCGCAGGTGCCGGTCGTCTCCTTCACCGGGTCCACCCGGGCGGGCCGCGCCGTCGGCGAGGCGGCGGGGCGCCACCTCAAACGCGCCCACCTGGAGCTGGGGGGCAACTCGGCGCTGCTGGTCCTGGCCGACGCGGACCTGGACGCGGCCGTCGACGCGGCCGCCTGGGGTTCCTTCTTCCACCAGGGCCAGATCTGCATGACCACCGGGCGCCACCTCGTCCACGAGTCCGTCTACGACGAGTACGTGGAACGGCTGGCCGCCAAGGCCGACTCGCTGGCCGTCGGGGACCCCGCCCGGGAGCGGGTCCACCTCGGCCCGGTCATCGACGAGGGCCAGTGCGACCGGATCCACGGCCTGGTCACCGCCAGCGTCGGGGCGGGCGCCCGGCTCGCGGCGGGCGGCACCCGCCGCGGCCTGTTCTACCGGCCCACCGTCCTGGCCGGGGTGGGCGACGACACGCCCGCCTACGCGCAGGAGGTCTTCGGGCCGGTAGCTCCGGTCCGCTCCTTCTCGACCGAGGACGAGGCCGTCGCCCTGGCCGCGGCCTCGGAGTACGGGCTCTCCCTCGGCGTCGTCACCCGCGACGCCGCCCGGGGCCTGGAACTGGCCGCCCGCATCCCCTCCGGGAGCGTGCACGTCAACGACCAGACGGTCAACGACGAGGCCGTGGCCCCCTTCGGCGGTGTCGCGGCCTCCGGCACCGGCTCCCGCTTCGGCGGCGACGCCAACCTGGAGGCGTTCACCGAGACGCGGTGGACGACGCTGCGCTCCTCCACGGCGTCCTACCCGTTCTGACGCAGCCGCGCCCGCCCCGGGAAGTGACGGCCCGGGGAAGGGACGCACCAGGGACGCGGACGGGCTCCGGGGCGCGGGCGCGCCCCGGAGCCGCGGCCGGTCAGTGCACCGTCACCACCGGGCACGGTGCGTGCCGCACGCACTGGTCGGCGACCGAGCCGAGCAGCAGCCCGGCGAAGCCGCCGTGCCCGCGCCTGCCCACCACCAGCATGTCCGCCGTGGCGCCGGCCTCCACCAGGACGCGCCCGGCGCCGCCGTGCACCGCGTGGATCCCGGCCATGGAGGCCGCCTCGGCACCCATCTCCCGTTCGACGTCCGCGCGCAGTTCGGAGAGCACCTGGGCCTCGAAGTCGTGCAGCGGGGGCACGGTCCCGGCCGGGACGGTGCGGGGGGTCTCCGTGGTGGTCAGCTTCCAGGTGCGCACCACGTGCAGCGGACGCCCCCGCAGCCGGGCCTCCTCGACGGCCCACGCCAGGGCGCGGCGCGACGGTTCGGACCCGTCGAACCCCACCACGACACCTTCCGGCTCGATCCGGCTCACGACCTGCTCGTCCGTCATCCGACTGCCTCGCTTCCACGCGTTGCCGATTCTTTCAGGGATGCTCTCACCCGCGGCCGGGACCCGCCCGCCCGCCCCACCCCGAACGCCCGTCCCGCACGCGGGCGGACGGGTGTGCGCGTCACGCGGCGGCCTCCCCGCGGATGCGCCCCAGCTGCCCGGCCACGTCGGCGAGGGTGTCGCAGCCGGGCGGGACCGCGATGTCGGGGAGCACCGAGACCGGTCCGCGACGGCGGTGCGCGACCTGCTCCGCCACCGCGGCCAGTGCGTCGCCCAGCTCCTGCGCGTACCGGGGGTCCGGGCGCGGGGTGCCGTTCTCCAGCCGCACCGCGCAGGCCGTCACCGCGTCCACGATGCGCTCGGTGGAGGCCACCACGGCCAGCCATCCGCCCGCGCGCGCCCGCGCGGGCGGCAGTTCCGCCGCCGCGAGCTCCGCGGCTGCCCGCGCCTCGCCGAGCGCGCGGTAGGCGGCGCGCCGCAGCGCCCTGCGCTCCCGGTAGCCCGCTCCGGCGGTCCCGGCGGTCCCGGCGGTCCCGGCGGTCCCGGCGGTCCCGGCGGTCCCGGCGGTCCCGGCGGTGCGGTCCTGCGCGGGGGCGTCCAGGACGTTCCGCAGGTAGGCCTCGGTCCTGCGCAGGGCGACGGACAGCCGGGCGCCGACCCGCGCGTCGGTGTCCACCAGTCGCGGGAGGTGCCCCACCAGGAGCACGATCAGGCAGGCCAGCGCGGTGTCCACCAGCCGCAGGCCGGCCACCGCGGTGTCGCCCGCGACGTGGACGAAGGACAGCACGAGCACCGTGACCACGGCCGTCAGCGCCGCGAAGTGGCGGACCGCCACCGGCACCAGCGCACCCGCCGCCACCGCGAGCACCACCGGCCACCACGGGCCGGCCGGCACAGCGATGAGCACGGTGAACGCCAGCACCCCCAGCGCCGTGCCGGCGAAGCGCGTGACCACCCGGGAGAACAGCGGCCCCATGTCCGGCTTGACCAGGAACGCCGCGGTCGCCGGCAGCCAGTACCAGTGGTCGGCCCGCAGCGCCAGTGCCAGTGCCGCGCCGGCCGCGACGCACACGGCCACCCGCAGCCCGTACTCCCGGCCCGCCGGTCCGAGGACCCGGCGCCGGGCGCCGGCCGCCGCGCCCTCCGGAAGCCGGTGCACGTCCTCGCCGGTGCCGTGCGCGCCGGTGTCGTGCGCGTCCGGCCGGCCGAAGACGGTCGCGGCCTCCAGCAGCGCGGTGTCGAAGGCCCGCCGGGCAGGCGTGCCGGGCCGGGGCGCCGGAAGCGCCCCGGCGGGAAGCCCGGTGCGCACCGCGGAGGCCAGCCGCCTGGGCCCCTCGGCCACCCGGGGCGGCAGCGGCTGCGCCTCCCACAGCAGGGCCACGCTCGCCTCGCACAGCGCGGTCGCCGCGGCGAACCGTCCCACCAGTCTGCGCTCGGCCGCGCCCGCCCGGCGCCGGAACACCCCGCGCAGCCGCAGCGCCTCGTCGGCCCGGTCCAGCGCGGTCGTCAACCGCCTCCGCGCGGCCTCGGCCTGCGGCCCGCCCACCGCCTCCAGCGCGTCCGCGAGGGCGTTGAAGACGGCCGCCACCGCCGCCCGCTCCCCGCTGAGCGCGCCCCCTCGCGGCCTCAGCGGCCGCAGGAGGAGCCGCAGTGCCAGCAGCCAGCCGGCGCCGAACAGGAAGAGGACGGCCTTCTGCCACGGTGCGCCCGGCATCGGCATGCCCGCGCCGACCACCGTCGTCACCAGCATCTGCATGCCGGCCGTGGAGGAGACCGGCCCGACGACGCTGACCGCCCCGGAGACGAGGCCCACCACGCACAGCGCGGGCAGCGACCACCAACCGGGAGCAACCACCGCCAGGACCGACCCCGCCAGCATCCCCGCCGCCCCGGCCAGCGCGGGCAGGCCGATGTGGACCACGCCCGACCGGCGGGTGCCCGGACGGTCGTTGACCCCGGCCAGCATCGCCCCCAGCGCCGCCAGCACACCGGCCGCCGGGCGGCCCAGCGCGATCCCCGCGGCCAGCAGGGGCCCGGCACTGAGCGCACCGCGCAGCACGGCGGCCCGGGGCACGGGCTGCCGCTGCCAGCGGAACGGGTGGGAGAGCCAGACCGGTACGGAACGGCGCCGGGTCATGCGGAGCACGAGCCTCCTCGGGAGGGGTGGGGGAGGGGACGGAACGGGCGGGACGGCCCCACGGTAGAAGGCGAAGCCTTCAGGACTGATTCCCCCGTGTTTCCGGAGGATGTCGATGCGGTGGACTGCGCCGTCCGGCCCACCGGGCCTCCCGCACGGGTGACGGCCGCGTGCCGTCGCCGCAAAACCGCGTACGTTAGCACGAACACCGGGTATACGCACTACGTACGGGCGCCGGGACACCGGCGCCCGGCCCGGCCGCGCCCCCGGTCCGGGACCGCAACAGCCCAGGCACCAGCTGTCCCGAGGAGAGGAGCCCCACCATGACAGCCCCGCTCGACGAGAAACAACCGGAACGCGAACCCGCACCCCGCCGTCCCGGCCCGCACGAGCCCGGTCCGGCCGTGCCCGGCCAGCGCGTCGAGGTGCGCCGCCGACTGCTGGCCCTGCGGCGCTGGTGACCCGCCCGGCCCCCGGCCCGGCGGCCGCTCCCCGGCCGGGCGCCGTCGCCCCGCCGTCCGCGCCGCCCCGGGCGGCGGGCCCCGCCTGTGTGCGGGCCGCTGCTCAGGGGCCCTTCCGCAGCCGGACGGCCTTGAGCACCATGTGCAGCAGCAGGCGGTCCTCGCCCCGCGCCAGGTCCAGGCCCGTCAGCTGTTCCACCCGTGACAGCCGGTAGTAGAGGGTCTGGCGGTGGATGCTGAGGGCGGCGGCGGCGTGCTGGGCGTGTCCGGCCAGGTCGAGGTAGACCTCGGCGGTGCGCGCCAGGGCCGCGTGGGCGGGGGCCAGCAGGGGCGCCACCGCGGGGTCGTGCGCGGCGTCCGCGGGGAGGGCCGACAGCAGGCGGAACGGGCCGATGTCCTCCCAGCGGGCCACCGGTCCCAGAGCCGGGTCCGCCGCGCAGGCCCCGGCCGCGGCCCGTGCCTGCCGCAGTGCCTCCCGCGCGGATCCGGGGTCGGTGTGCGCGGCGCTCACCCCGGCCGGGGGGCCCGTCCCGGCGCCGGTGCGCGCGTCGGGCGCCGCCTCCCGGGCGGGCGCTCCGGCCCGCCCCGGGATTCCGGCCGTCCCCCGCGAGCGGTCCCGGAACAGCTCCGCCACCTTCCGGGCGGCCGCCGCGGCGGGGGCGGTGTCCGCCGACCGCAGGGGCACCAGCAGTTCCACCGAGCCCGGTGCCGTGCGCACCGCGACCCGCCCCGGCAGCGACCGCACCCCCACGGGGGCGTTCCCCGCCCCCGTCCCCGCGTCCGGGCCGTCCGTCCGCACCACCGCCACCGCGTAGGGCACGTCGCCGAACACCCCCAGCGCCGCGCCCAGCGCCTCGGCGGCCTCCGCGCGCTCCTGCTCGCCGCCGCAGGTCAACCGCCCCAGCTCACGGCCCAGTTCCGACCCGGCGTGCGCCTCCTCTGCCATCAGCGCCCCGGCGCGCGCGGCGATCTCCATGCCCCGGCGCAGCAGTTCCTCGTCCCACCGGGAGCTCCCCGAGGGCCCCTGGTCCAGCAGCCACAGGTAGCCGTAGGTCACCCCGCCGTGCCGGGCAGGCAGGCACAGCCTGCCCAGGACCCCGGTCCGCGGATCGGGCGGGGTGCGCACCGGGCCGGCGGCCCGCCCGATGCCGAACTGCTCGAACCACGCCCGCACTTCGGCGGTGGAGCGCCGGCTGAGGATCGACCGGGCCCGCACCGGGTCGGGCTCCCCCTCGTGCGCGCCGAAGGCCAGCAGGGTGAAGTCCCTGTCCTCCAGCGTCGCCGGGGCGCCCAGCAGCGCGGCGGCCTCCTCCACGAGGTCCTGGTAGTCGCCGCGCACCCGTGCCCGCTCCGTCCGTCCGTGTTCCGTCCCGCACCGCTGTTCATACAGCTGTACAAGTGTGCCGTGTCCAAGGCGTGACGGCTGTCCATGGTCGCGGCCCCTCCGTCCTCCCTACCGTCTAGCTGTCACCACGACACCTCTCGCAGTACCCCTTCGAACCACTCTCCGGGCCGCCCGCCGGCCCGGACCGCCCTCCGGGAGGACCCGTTGCTCGGCCCCCTGCTGCTCACCGCTTCCCGCAGCGACAGGCTGCGCCGCATCGTCGCGGCCTCCCCCCTCACCCGTTCGACGGTGGACCGGTTCGTGGCGGGTGAGGGACTGGGGGACTGCCTCACCGCGGTCCGCTCCCTCACCGCCGCGGGCCTGGACGTCACCCTGGACCACCTCGGGGAGGACGTCACCGACCGGGCCGCGGCCACCGCCACCCGCGACGCCTACCTGCGCCTGCTGGACGAGCTCGCCCCGCTGGGCCTCGGCGGGCGCGCCGAGGTCTCGGTGAAGCTGTCCGCCTTCGGCCAGGCCCTGGGCGAGGGCGGACACGACATCGCACTGGAAGGCGCCCGCCGGGTCGCCGAGGCCGCCACCGAGATCGGCACCACGGTCAACCTCGACATGGAGGACCACACCACCGTCGACTCGACGCTGGCGATCCTCGACGAGCTGCGCCGCGACCACCCCGGCACCTCCCCGGTCATCCAGTCCTACCTCTTCCGCTCCGAGGACGACTGCCGCCGCCTGGCCGCACCCGGTTCCCGCGTCCGCCTGGTCAAGGGCGCCTACAAGGAGCCGGCCCACGTCGCCTTCCAGGACAAGGCGGAGGTGGACAGGGCATACGTGCGCTGCCTGCGGATCCTCATGGAGGGCGGCGGCCACCCCATGATCGGCAGCCACGACCCGCGCCTGATCGAGATCACCCGGGACCTGGCCCGCCGCACCGGACGCGAGGCCGGCTCCTACGAGTTCCAGATGCTCTACGGGATCCGCACCGCCGAGCAGCACCGCCTGGTCGGCGAGGGCGAGCGCGTGCGCGTCTACGTGCCCTACGGCACCGACTGGTACGGCTACTACATGCGCCGCCTGGCCGAGCGGCCCGCCAACCTCCTGTTCTTCCTGCGCTCGTTCGTTCCCGGCGCCTGAACCCCACCGACCCGCGACACAAGGAGAACCCCATGGATGCTGTGACCCAGGTACCCGTTCCGGTCAACGAGCCGGTGCGCACCTATGCCCCGGGCAGTGCGGAGCGTGCCCGGTTGGAGGCGGCGCTGAAGGAGGTGGCGGGCGGTCCGCGGGAGTTGCCGATGACGATCGGCGGGGTGCGGCGGATGGGCGGCGGTGAGCGGGTGGACGTGGTGCAGCCGCACCGTCACGCGGCGCGGCTGGGCACGTTCGCGGCGGCGACGGTGGGGGATGCGCGGGACGCGGTGGAGGCGGCGCTGGCGGCGGCGCCGGGGTGGCGGGCGTTGTCCTTCGACGACCGGGCGGCGGTGCTGCTGCGGGCGGCGGACCTGCTGGCGGGGCCGTGGCGGGAGCGGATGGCGGCGGCGACGATGCTGGGGCAGTCCAAGACGGTCCAGCAGGCGGAGATCGACACGCCGTGCGAGCTGGTGGACTTCTGGCGGTTCAACGTGCATTTCGCGCGGCAGGTGCTGGCCGAGCAGCCGGTGTCCTCGCCGGGGGTGTGGAACCGCAGTGACCACCGGCCGCTGGAGGGGTTCGTGTATGCGATCACGCCGTTCAACTTCACCGCGATCGCGGGGAACCTGCCGACGGCGCCGGCGTTGATGGGCAACACGGTGGTGTGGAAGCCGTCGCCGACGCAGACGCTGGCGGCGGTGCTGCTGATGGAGCTGCTGGAGGAGGCGGGGCTGCCGCCGGGGGTGATCAATCTGGTCACCGGGGACGGGGTGGCGGTCTCGCAGGTGGCGCTGGCGCATCCGGAGCTGGCGGGGATCCATTTCACCGGGTCCACGGCCACTTTCCAGCACCTGTGGCGCACGGTGGGGGAGAACATCGCGAACTACCGCACGTATCCGCGGCTGGTGGGGGAGACCGGGGGGAAGGACTTCGTGGTCGCGCACCCCTCGGCGGATCCGGCGGTGCTGCGGACGGCGCTGGTGCGCGGGGCGTTCGAGTACCAGGGGCAGAAGTGCTCGGCGGCCTCGCGGGCGTACGTGCCCCGTTCGATCTGGGAGGGCGGGTTCCGCGAGGAGCTGGCCGCCGAGGTCGACGGCCTGTCCATGGGTGACGTGAGCGACCTGTCCAACTTCATGGGCGCGGTCATCGACGCCCGCGCCTTCGCCAAGAACAAGGCCGCCCTCGACCGGGCGGCGAACGACCCGACGGTCGAGGTCGTGGCCGGCGGCACCTGCGACGACTCGGTCGGCTACTTCGTCCGCCCCACCGTCCTGGTCTCCACCGACCCGGACAACGAGATCTTCAAGGACGAGTACTTCGGCCCGATCCTCGGCGTCTTCGTCTACGAGGACGACCAGTGGGAGCAGATGCTCGCCCAGATGGAGTCCGTCTCCCCCTACGCGCTCACCGGCGCGGTGATCGCCCGGGACCGGGCGGCGATCGCGCACGCCGCGGAGGTGCTGCGGTTCGCGGCCGGCAACTTCTACGTCAACGACAAGCCCACCGGCGCCGTCGTCGGCCAGCAGCCCTTCGGCGGCGGCCGCGCCTCCGGCACCAACGACAAGGCCGGCGCCAAGCAGAACCTGATGCGCTGGACCTCCACCCGCTCGGTCAAGGAGACCCTCGTGCCCCCGACCGACTACCGCTACCCGCACATGGGCTGACCGGCACGGTCCGCCTTCCCCCGCGCGCCCCGCACCGGCCCCCCCGGTGCGGGGCGCGTCCCGCGTCCGCGCGCTCCCCCCGTCCGCGGGAAACCCACGATGCGTCACGGGGTTCCTGGGTAGGGGCCCGTCGTGACAGAGACAGAAGAGAAGAACTTCCCGCGCAGCATGGGGGTCGAGGAGGAACTCCTCCTGGTCGACCCCGACACCGGTCTGGCCCGCTCGGTCGCCGAGGCGGTCGTCGGCCCCTCCGGGGGTTCGGGGCCGGAGGAGTTGAGCCAGGAGTTCCAGCGCGAGCAGGTGGAGACGGGCACCCGCCCGTGCGTGCGCGCGGACGACCTGGCCGTGCAGATCCGCAACCGCCGGCAGCGTGCCGCGGACCGGGCCCGGGAGGCCGGGGCGGAGGTGGCCGCGCTGGGCACGTCCCCGCTGGCGGTGGAGCCCTCGCTGACCCCCGAGAGCCGGTACCGCCGGATGGCGGCCGAGTTCGGGCTGACCGCCCAGGAGCAGCTGACCTGCGGATGCCACGTCCACGTGCAGGTCGACTCCGACGAGGAGGGCGCGGCGGTCCTGGACCGCATCCGGCCCTGGCTGCCGGTGCTGACCGCGATGAGCGCCAACTCCCCGTTCTGGCAGGGCAACGACAGCGGCTACCGCAGCTACCGCAGCCTGGTGTGGGGGCGCTGGCCCACCGCCGGCCCCTACGACCCGTTCGGCTCGGCCGACGGCTACCGGCAGACCGTCCACTCCCTGCTGGCCACCGGCACCATCCTCGACGAGGGGATGGTCTACTTCGACGCGAGGCTCTCCCGCCACTGGCCGACGGTGGAGATCCGGGTGGCGGACGTGTGCCTGGACGCCGACGACGCGGTCCTGCTGGCGCTGCTGGTCCGGGGCCTGGTCGAGACGGCGGCGAGGGAGTGGCGCGCCGGGCGGCCCCCGGCCCCCGTCCCCACGTCCCTGCTCCGGCTGGCCGGTTGGCGGGCGGCCCGCTCCGGCCTGGAGGGTCAGCTGCTGGACCCGGGCACCTGCCGGCCGGTCCCCGCCGAGGACGCCGTGCGGACCCTGCTCGGCCATCTGGCCCCGGCGCTGGACGACGCCGGAGACCTGCGGACCGCGACCGATCTGACGGAGCGGCTGCTGGCCCGCGGCAACGGCGCCCGGATCCAGCGATCGGTGGTCGAGGGCGGCGGAGGACTGGCCGACGTGGTCGCCGAAGCCATCAAGCACACATTGGTGTGAATTTCTTTGCATGAAGGTGTGACCGGGGGGTAGGCGCGTCCCCACGACGGTCACACGCAACGCCGAACCGGACGTTCCAGAGGAACGCCGAACCAGGGAGGGGTCACCCGATGGACGTGCTGCTCCAGGCATCCACCAAGAACTCTGCAGCTGCCTGCGACGCAGTTACCGAGGTCGCGCACGACGCAGTCACCGAGGTCGTGCCCGGCCTCGAAGGCCTTCCCGAGATCAAGTCCCCGGAGCTGGTGGGCCCGGAGGACGCGAGGGCCCTGTCCAAGGTCCTCTTCCGGCGCCTCACGGAGCTGGAGGAAGGCACCCACGCCTACGCCTACGTGCGCAACACCCTCATCGAACTGAACCTTGCCCTGGTGAAGTTCGCAGCCTCGCGGTTCCGCAACCGGTCGGAGCCGATGGAGGACATCGTCCAGGTCGGCACCATCGGGCTGATCAAGGCGATCGACCGCTTCGAGCTCACCCGCGGCGTGGAGTTCCCCACGTTCGCGATGCCCACGATCATCGGTGAGATCAAGCGGTTCTTCCGGGACACCAGCTGGTCGGTGCGGGTGCCGCGGCGCCTGCAGGAGCTGCGCCTGGACCTGGCCAAGGTGACCGACGAGCTGTCCCAGAAGCTCGACCGCTCGCCCACCGTCGCCGAACTCGCCGAGCGCCTCCAGCTCAGCGAGGAGGAGATCATCGAGGGCCTGACGGCCAGCAACGCCTACACCGCCAGCTCCCTGGACGCGCAGGCCGGCGACGACGAGGGCGAGAGCGCCCTGGCCGACCGGATCGGCTTCGAGGACCAGCACCTGGAGGGCGTGGAGTACTGGGAGACGCTCAAGCCGATGATCGCCCAGCTGGACGAGCGGGACCGGCGGATCCTGGCCATGCGCTTCGGGGCGGACATGACCCAGGCCCAGATCGGCGAGGAGCTGGGCATCTCCCAGATGCACGTCTCCCGCCTGCTCAACCGCACCCTCAAGCGCCTGAGGGCCGGGGTCTTCGCCGAGGGCTGACCGTGCCGGGGCCGCCCGGCCCCGCCCCGCCCGGCCCCGCGGACAGGAGCACCGCTCCGGCCGCCGTCCACCCCTCCTGCCACGGACGGGGGTGGGCGGCGGCCGGACGTCGTTCACGCGCTGTGCTGGGTGGGCAGCCGGGGGCGTCTGGTCTCGTTCACGTGCCACCAGGCGCTGGCCAGCAGCGCGGTGGCCTGTTCCAGCCGCGACCGCTGGGAGGGGTCCTCGGTCCGCTCGGCGAGTTCGTCGCAGAGCAGGTGCAGCGAGTCCAGCGCCTCGCGCACGGCCTCCCCTATGCCGGCCGGGGGAGTGCCGTCGCGGTCGAGTCCCTGCACCACGGAGCGGGCGCAACGGCTGATGCCGTCTATTTCGTCCTGCAGTGTCACGGTCATGATCCTCCTTCGGGAGCGGACGAGCCGGTATGGACGGGCGGCTCTCCCACCGTCCACAGGAAGCCCCGCACGTCACAGGATTGCCCGGGAAGCCGTTGAACGGAACCGAATCAGCGCACTTGGTTTCCGTTTAACGCATCTTCCGAAACGCATTTCGGACACTCTTCGCGTGTAGATACGGCCGGAGGACGCGACCGGGCCCCGGGAACACGATGTCCCGGGGCCCGGTCGCCTCCTATGCCGGGTCCGCGTCCCCCGCGGCCTTCCCGGCGGGATCCCGACGCGGCGTCAGGCGCCGCCCGCCAGCGCGGGCAGCGCCCTCATGCCCTGCCCGCCGAGCGTCAGCGCCTCGGGCGAGCCGGCGTCGATGGTGAGCGCCAGTTCCTCCGAGGGCCAGTTGTCCCCCAGCAGGGCCAGCGGGACGGCCCGGTAGCGCTCGATCTCCGGCAGCACCCGGACCAGCCGCGCCTCGGAGGTGAACACCGGCACCAGGCGGGTGCCGTCCTGCTGCTCGAACACCGGCAGCTGCACGCTCTGCGGGTCGGCCTCCCGGGGGTCCCCCGGGTCGGGCAGCAGCACCTCGCTGCGGGCCAGTGCGGTCAGCGCGCCCTCGTCGCGCCGGTCGGCCGCCAGGGCGCGCAGGGCCTCCTGCGCCGGCGACGCGCCGTCACGGGGGAGGGGGACGGCGTCGGACACGGTTTCGGGAGTGGGCTCGGACACGGTGGCAGGTCCTCTCTGCGGGTTGCTGCGGCAACCGGCCGGGGGGCCGGTCCGGCTCGGGTACCCGGGACGCCGCAAGGTATGTCCGCCGTCCGCCGCACTTCCGGCCATTCCCCATCCACCCCGCCCAACGGGTGAGTTGGACGGGACCGGAATTGTTACCGGCAGCAGGGGACCGGATACTGAGGGGGAATCGGAACCGCCGAGGAGAAAGTCCCGCAATGACGCTTTCCGTCTCGATCGTCCTGCTGCTGCTCGTGATCGTCGTGGTGCTCGTGCGCAAGGCGGGTCTGAACCTCTGGCACGCACTGGCCTGCATACTCCTGGGCTTCTACCTGGCCGGCTCGTCGGTGGCCCCCGCGATCAGCGAGGTCACCGGGAACATCGCCGCGACGCTCTCGGGCGTGCACCCCTGACCCTCCGGTCCGGCCCCGTGCCCGCGCCCGCGCGCCCGCGCGCCGGTCCCCGTGCCGGCCGTGCGCCGGGCGCGCTCCCGTTCCCCGGCAGGCGGCCTTGTGCGGCGGCCGTATATGACACAGGCTCAGTCGCGACTCCTCGCGCCGGGCCCGTTACGGTGCGCGGTGCGCGTCCGTGCCCGGCAGAACCTGCGTCCGACGGGGAGACGATGGCCTCCACAGCACCCGAGTACTTGGACACCCCGGCACTGCCCCTCGGCGGGCTGGCCGAACACCTCGCCCGGTACGTGGCCGAACGCGCGGACGGCCCGCTTCCCCCCGCCCCCGGCCCGGGCGCCCTGGTGGAGGACCTGTGCGGTGCCGCCGTGCTGCGGGCGCGGCTCGGCGAGCCGGACGCGCTCGACCTCGTCGACCAGGCCGCCGCGCACGCGGCCTCGACCAACGCCGCGGGCGTGTGGTCCGGCCCCGGCCTGGTGATGACCTCGGCCCTGATCGCCGAGTCCGCCCTGGGGCCGGGCAGGACGTCCCTGGCGGACGACGCCGTGGGCTGGCTCGCCGTGCGGGCCCGTTCGCTCTCCCGGCGCCAGACCGTGCGGGCCAGGCCCGGGGCGCCGCTGATGGTCTACGACACCGTCGAGGGGCTGTCCGGGGTGGGCCGGGTCCTGCTGGAGGTGGCCACCGCGGACACCTGGCTGCGCGGTGCTCCTGCCGGCAGGACGGCCCAACGCTCCGCCCGCACCTGCCTGGAGACCCTCACCGCGATCCTCGCCCCGCACGACGGGGACTGGCCCGGCTGGTGGCTGCCCGCCTCCGACCACCCCGACCCCTCCCGCGCGCATCCCACCGGGGCCGCCCTGACCGGAGCCGCCCACGGGGTGGCGGGGCCGCTGTCCCTGCTGGCGGCGGCCGCCCTGCGCGGGGCCGTGGTGGAGGGGCAGCGGGAGGCGATCCGCCACGCCGCCCGCCGGCTGCTGGGATGGGCGGACACCTTACCCGGGGGTGCGCGCGCGTGGCCGGTGGCGGTGACCGGGGCCCAACTGCGCACCGGTGCCCGTCCCGTGCCGGCCCCCTTCCCGGCGGCCGTCACCTGGGCGGAGGGGACGCCGGGCATCGCCCGGGCCCTCCAACTCGCCGCCGCGGCACTGGAGGACGACGCACTGCACGCCGCGGCCGGCGACCTCCTGGGATCCCTGGCCGCCCGCACCGCCGTGCTGCCCGACCGGCGGCCCGACCTGTTCCGGGGGGTCGCCGGCGTCATGCACGCGGCCCTGTCCGCCCGCGCCGACGGCCCCGCCGCCCGGGAGCAGGGGGACCGGGCGGGCGAACTCGCCCACCGGGCGGCCGAGGCGCTGCTGCCGATGTTCCGCCCCCACGCCCCCTACGGGTTCACCGACGCCGCCGGGAACCCCCAGCGGCTGGGGCTCCTGCACGGTGCGGCCGGAGTGGCCTGCTCGCTCGCCGACTACGCGGGGCTGCCCGCCGGGGGCATCGGCTGGGACGTGGCCCTCATGCTGCGCTGACGCCCCGGCGGGCGGGTGCGGGAACCCCGATGATTGCTTAGGTAAGCCTAAGCTAACCTTTGCACGGCGGGGCGACCGCTCCGCCGTTCCCGCCCCCGTGGAGAAGCACCATGACCGCCGGACAGAAGAACACCCCCGTCCGCACCCGACGGACCTGCGCCCTGGCCCTCGCCGCCGCCGTCCTGGCCGGCGCGGCCGCCGTGTCCCCCGCCGCGGCCGCCGACCGGGCCGCCCCGGAGGCCGGCGCCGCGGCGCAGCAGCGGCCCGGTGGGGCCTTCGCGGTCACCTCCGCCGAGGTGACCCATGGCCTGTACCAGTCCGCCTACTCGGCGCGCAACGACGTGCTGTGGGCGACGGCGTCCGTCGGCCGCCCGCCGGTCACCCGGTCGCTGCTGCTCAAGCTCGACCCGGACACCCTCGAGGTCGAGGCGTCCTTCACCCCGCCGGTGCTCGACCCGGCCACCGGGGCCGTCGAGGCGGTCTACGGCGTCGCCGTCGACGACGAGCACGACACCGTGTGGACCACCAACACCCGCAACGACTCGGTGGCCGTCCACAGCCAGCGGACCGGCCGTCACCTGGCCACGCTCGAGGACGTCGCCCACGCCCGCGAGGTCGTCGTCGACGAGAGGCGCGACCTGGCCTGGGCGAGCTCCTACGAGGACGGCTCCGTGGTCGCCTTCGACACCCGCACCCTGGAGGAGGTGGACCGGATCACCCTCGAGGGCTCCGGCCCGATGGGCCTGGACCTCGACGCGCGCACCGGCACCGTCTACGCCGCGGACCTGAAGGGGGACCGGGTCCTCGCCTTCTCCCGGGGCTCGGACGAGGTCCGCACGATCCCGGTCGCCGGCGAGGGCGCCATAGGCATCGACCTGACCCGCAACGGCCGCACCGCCTACGTGGCCGAGCAGACCTCGGGCACCGTCTCCGTGGTCGACCTGCGCACCGGCGGGGTGACCCGCTCGGTGGCCACCGGCGCGGGAGCCCTGTCGGTCTCGGACGACGGGCGCACCGGCCTGCTGTACGTCGCCAACCGCGACTCGGGCACCACCACCGTCGTCGACCCGCGGAAGGGGACGGTCCTGGCCGACCTGGCCACCGGGGCCAGGACCAACCACGTCACCGTCGCCCGCGGTGCCGCGTACGTCCTGGACAAGTCCGCCTCCGGTGCGGACTCGGCGGACTCCGCGCACCGCATCACCGGCCGCCGCTGACCCGGTGACACGCCGCAGTCCCGCGCACATTCCACCGTTCGGCCCTGAGCCCCTGCGCACCCACCGGTCCCGGCATAGCTTGCTCGTGGGACGGACCCCGGGTGCGCAGGAGGAGAGGGCCGCATGACGCAGGCCGACGAAGAGGGTTACGACGTCGTAGTGATCGGCGCCGGTCCCACCGGGGAGAACGTGGCCGCCGGGACCGCCCGCGCGGGCCTGTCCACCGCCCTGGTGGAGTCCGAACTCGTCGGCGGCGAGTGCTCGTACTGGGCGTGCGTCCCCAGCAAGGCGATGCTGCGCCCGGCCGCGGCCCTGGCCGAGGCCCGGGGGGTGCGCGGAGCGCGCCGGGCCGCGGGCGGGGACCTCGACCCCGACGCCGTCCTGGCCCGCCGCGACTCCTTCGTCTCCGGCTGGGACGACCGGGGGCAGGCCGACTGGGTGCGGTCGGCCGGCATCGACCTGGTGCGCGGCCACGGGAGGCTGGCCGGCGAGCGGCGGGTGGAGGTCCTGCGCGGCGGTGACGGACCGCGGACGCTGACCGCCCGTCACGCGGTCGTGCTGTGCACCGGGTCGGCCGCCGCGGTCCCCGACGTCGAGGGGCTGCGCGGCGTCCGCCCGTGGACCGCCCGCGAGGGCACCAGCGCCGGCACGCCGCCGCGCCGGCTGGCCGTCCTGGGCGGGGGGCCGGTGGCCTGCGAGGCGGCGACCGCCTGGAGCTCCCTCGGCTCCGAGGTCACGATGCTGGTGCGCGGCCCCGGACTGCTGTCCGCGATGGAGCCGTTCGCCGGCCGGGCGGTCGGGGAGGCCCTGCGGGCCGAGGGCGTGCGGGTGCGTACCGGGACCGTGGCGCGGCGGGTCGCCCGCGACGCGGCCACCGGGTTCGTCACCGCCGAACTCGACGACGGATCCCGGCTGGAGACGGAGGAGTTCCTGGTGGCCGCCGGCCGCCTGCCGCGCACCGGGGCCCTCGGACTGGACAGCGTCGGCCTGGCCCCCGGCACCTGGCTGGAGGTTGACGACACCTGCCTGGTCACCGGCGTGCCGGGTGGGTGGCTGTACGCGGCCGGCGACCTCAACCACCGGGCCCTGCTGACCCACATGGGCAAGTACCAGGCCAGGGCGTGCGCCGCGGCCGTCGTGCGCCGCGCGGAGGGCAGGGAGGCCGGGCCCGAGCCCTGGACCGGGTGGACGGCCACCGCCGACCGGGCGGCCGTGCCCCAAGTGGTCTTCACACGGCCGGAGGTGGCGAGCGTCGGCCTGACCGAGCGACGGGCCCGGGAGGAGGGCCTGCCGGTGCGCGCGGTCGACTGCGCCGTCGGCGACGTGGCCGGCGCCGCGCTGCGCCGGGACGACTACCGGGGGCGGGCCAGGATGGTCGTGGACACCGAACGCGAGGTGGTCGTCGGCTGCACCCTGGTCGGGCCCGACGTCGGTGAACTCCTGCACGCCGCCACGATCGCCGTCGTCGGCGAGGTGCCGCTGGGCCGGCTGAGGCACGCGGTGCCGGCCTTCCCCACCGTCGGTGAGCTGTGGCTGCGGCTGCTCGAGGAGTACGGAACGTGAGCCGGTGCCCCGCCGGCTCCCGACCGGTGCGCGAACGGGATTCCCCGATGCCCTTACTTGGCATGTACGCGTCCATGTATGGTGCGATCGCCCGTGTCGACCTCATCCCCCACAGAGAGGCGAGACCTTGAAACTGCGCTTTCCCCTCAGCGCCGTGTGCACCCTGGCGGTGACGGCCGCCCTGACCGGCCTGGCGCCCGCCCACGCCGCCGGCCCCACGACCCAGGCCGCCCCCGACATCGCGGTCTCCGCGGTGCAGGCGGACCTGACGCAACTGCAGTCCATCGCCACCGCCAACGGCGGCAACCGCGCCCACGGCCGCCCCGGCTACAAGGCGTCCGTGGACTGGATCAAGTCCAAGCTGGACGCGGCCGGCTACACCACCAGGGTCCAGACGTTCACCAGCAACGGGGCCACCGGCTACAACCTCATCGCCGACTGGCCCGGCGGGGACACCAACAACGTCCTGATGGCCGGCGGCCACCTCGACAGCGTCACCGCCGGCCCCGGCATCAACGACAACGGCAGCGGATCGGCCACCCTCCTCGAGGTCGCCCTCTCCGTCGCCCGCAGCGGCTACCAGCCCACCAAGCACCTGCGGTTCGCATGGTGGGGCGCCGAGGAGCTCGGCCTGGTCGGCTCCACCCGCTACGTCAACAGCCTCACCACGACCGAGCGGGCGAAGATCGACGCCTACCTCAACTTCGACATGACCGGCTCGCCCAATCCCGGCTACTTCGTCTACAGCAGCAGCGGGGAGCCCACCGGGTCGGCGGCGATCGAGGCCACCCTCAACAACTACTACGCGGGCATCGGCATCGACACCGACCCGATCACCGTCGGCGGGCGCAGCGACCACGCCGCCTTCTCCGCCGCGGGCATCCCGACCGGCGGCACGTTCAGCGGCGCCGAGGGCATCAAGACCTCGACGCAGGCGGCCAAGTGGGGCGGCACGGCCGGCCGCGCCTACGACCCCTGCTACCACCGCTCCTGCGACACCACCTCCAACATCAACGCCACCGCGCTGGACCGCAACGCCGACGCGGTCGCCCACGCGGTGTGGACGCTGTCGCAGTAACGGCACCCGGCGGCACTGCTCCACCGGTGGCCCTCCCGGCCACCGGTGGAGCAACGGAACGTGTCCCGGCGCGCACGGACTGGTACAACGGACTCCGACCAGCGCGTGCCCGGTACGCGTCCCCACGGCGACGGGAGCCCGAGTCCCCATGACGGAACGGACGCGGCCGACACCGCCCAGCAGCCCGGAAGTCCGGCCGGTCGCCCTGGACGCCGGGGGAGTGACGCTCTCCGGCCTGGTCGCGGAACCGGCCGCCGGGCCGCCCCGCGCCACCCTGGTCGCCCTGCACGGCGGCGGCATGCGGGCCGACTACTTCGACGGCCGGGCCCACCCCGACCTCTCCCTGCTGACCCTCGCGGCCGGCCTCGGCCACACGGTCCTCGCCCTGGACCGCCCCGGCTACGGACTCTCCGCCCCGGCGCTGCCCCAGGGGCTGCCCCTCGCCGAACAGGCCACCACCGTGCAGGCCGCCCTGAAGACGTTCGCCGCCGGGCGGTCCCTCGGGGCGGGCGTCCTCCTCGTCGGCCACTCCTACGGCGGCAAGCTCGCCCTCACCGCCGCAGCCGCCTGGGAGGACGACGACCTGATCGGCCTCGACGTCTCCGGCTGCGGCCACCGGTACGCCGCCGACCCCGGCACCCCGTCCGGCGACCAAGGCCACGGCAGCCGGAAGCAGAACTGGGGCTCCCTGCGGTTCTACCCCGGGGCGACCTTCCGCCCCGGCGGGTTCGGGACGGGCGACCGGCCCCCCGCCGAGGTCCACGAGGCGCGGCTGTGGCCCGGCATGTTCCCCGCGACCGCCGCCCGCGTCCGCGTGCCGGTCCGGGTGACCTTCGCCGAGGAGGAGCACTGGTGGCGGCACGACGAGGAGTCCGTGGCCTCCCTGGTGGCCGCCTTCACCTCGACCGGGGTCCGGGTCGACCGCCAGCCCGACGCGGGCCACAACATCAGCCTCGGCTGGGCCGCCCGCTCCTACCACCTGCGCGTCCTGGCGTTCGCGGAGGAATGCCTGCTCCGCCGCGGGCACCGGCCGGCCGCGGGGGACTGAGAGACCGGACGACCCGCCTCCGGCACCCCCTCCCGCATGGGGAATCATCGGTGCCCGGCCCCGGACCCGGGGCCGGGCACCGAACCACGCAGGGGGGATCGCCTTGGACGGCATGGACGCCTTGGACGGCATAGGCGGCATGGACGGCATAGGTGTGGCGGGACTGCTGGCGGCCGCGGCGGCCGCGGGGTGGGTGGACGCGGTGGTGGGGGGCGGCGGACTCGTCCTCATCCCGGCGCTGATGATGGCCTTCCCCAACCTGCCGCCCTCCGCGGCCCTGGGCACCAACAAGCTCACCGCAGTCGCCGGCACCACCGTCGCGGCCGTCACCTACGCACGGCACACCCGGCCCGACCGCTCCGTCGCCCTCCCTGCGGCGGGACTGGCCGTCCCGGCCGCCGCCTTCGGGGCCCTGTCCGCGTCGAGCCTCCCGGCCGACTGGTTCAGACCGGTCGTCATGGCCCTGCTCATCGCCGTGGCGGCCTTCGTCGCGGCCCGGCCCGCCTTCGGGACCGACCTGGACCCGGACGCCGTCGGCCGCCGCCGCAAACTGTTCGCCGTGGGCCTCGCCGGATGCGGGATCGGCTTCTACGACGGCATCTTCGGCCCGGGCACCGGGACGTTCCTCATCATGACGTTCACCGGCCTGCTGGCCATGGAGTTCCTCCAGGCCTCGGTGCTGGCGAAGGTGGTCAACGTCGGCACGAACCTGGGGGCGCTCACGGTGTTCGCGACCCAGGGGCGGGTGATCTGGCTCCTCGGGGCCGCCATGGCCGTCTGCAACATCGTGGGAGCCCGGCTCGGGGCCGGGACGGCACTGCGGCGCGGCTCCGGCTTCGTGCGCGTCGTGCTGCTCGTCGTGGTCGCCGCCATGGTCGTCAGGCTGGGCGTCGACCAGTTCGGCTGAGCGCCCGGTGCGCCGGCCGCCGCGCACCGGGCCCGGCCACCCCGTCCCGCACGTGCGATCCTGGTACCGCACGAAAACGGTCACCGGTACGAAATGAGGCACGGTCAGCGGCATGGCAGTGGCATGGCGGACACGATCCGACGTCTGGGACCGTTTCACCGCCTCCGACCCCGGACTGATCCGGCTCGCGGCCGCCGTGCGCACCGTCGCCGCGGTCCTGCTCGCCCTGGCGGTCCTGGCCGCCGCGGGCATCCCCGTGCCCATGCTGGTCACGGGAGGCACGGCCGCCATGGCCTCCACCGCGACCATCAGCGAGGCGCGCCCGAAGGACCAGGCGGTCACCCTCGCCCTCGCCCTGCCCACGGCGCTGGCCGCGGTGGTCCTGGCCGCCTACCTCGGCTCCTGGCCGCTCACGGCCGCCGCGGTCTTCCTCGCACTGATCTTCGCAGCCGTCTACGTCCGCCGGTACGGGGAGCGCGGCAAGGCCCTCGGCATGATCGGCTTCCAGCTGTTCTTCATCACCCTGTTCGTCGGGACGGAGCCGCAGGAACTGCCCGGCACGTGCGCCGTCGTGGCGGCTGCCTTCGCCTGCAGCGCGGTCGCCCGCTTCCTCCTGGTGCGGGCCGAGCCCGAGGCCACCCTGGGACGGCTGCGCGACGCCTTCCGGGCCCGCCTCGCCCAGGTCGTCGCCGCCCAGACGGCCTTGGTCGACAGCGCTGCCGCCTCCTCCTCCGTGGGCCCCGACGCCGACAGGGCGGTCGAGGAGCTGCGCAAGCAGACCGCCCGGCTGCACGAGTGCGCGCTGATGATCCAGACCCGGCTGGAGGACGGCACCCGCGAACCCCGCACCGCCGCCCTGCTGCAGCGCCGCGTGGCCGAGGCCGAGATCGCCGCCGAACGCCTGGGCGTGCTGATCCTGAAGGCCCGCCACCACGAGGGCGTCGACACCCTCACCCTGCACCTGCCCGAGAGCCTGCTGCCCGGCGAACTGCTGCCCACCGGACCGGCCGCCCCCGCCCCGGTGGTGCCCGAGGGCGGCGAGACCGAGGCCCGCCTGCGCAGGGACCTGCGGGCCCTGCACCTGCTGGTCGGCCGCACCGCGGCCCAGGACCGCGGCACCGCCCTGACCCACCTGCGCAACCGCCTGATCGCCTACCGCGACGACGAGAACCTGCCCCCGGCCTCCCCGGCCGTCCAGGACGTCTTCCGCGCCATCGGCGAGCTCACCCGCGCCGTCCTGGGCCTGCGCATGGCCCTGGACGGCCCCCAGGACGAGTCCGACGACACCCTGGAGACCATGCGGTCCCGCGAGGAGCTGGAGGCCGAGGACGCCTCCATCGCCGCCTCGGACGAGGAGACTCCCGAGCCCGAGGGGCTGGAGCGCCCCACCACCCGGCTCGCCTTCCAGGTCACGGTCGGCTCCGCCCTGGCCATCGTCGGCGGCGAGCTGCTGTCCGAGCAGCGCTGGTACTGGGCGGTCCTGACCTGCTGGGTGGTCTTCCTCAACACCACCTCCACCGGGGAGATCCTCGTCAAGGGCTACCGGCGGCTGCTGGGCACGGTCGCCGGGGTGGTCGCCGGGGCCTGGCTCGCCGGAGTCGTCGGCGAACGACCGTGGCTCGCCTTCGCCCTGGTGGTGCTGTGCGTGTTCGGCATGTTCTTCACCGCCCCGCTGTCCTACGCGCTGATGTCCTTCTTCGTCACCGCGATGCTCGGACTGCTCTACACCTTGCTGAACACCTACAGCACCGACGTCCTCGTGCTGCGCATCGAGGAGACCGCGATCGGCGCGGCCTGCGGCCTCGTCGCCGCCCTGTTCGTCCTGCCGGTGCGCACCGCCAGCCACACCGACGAGCAGCTGCGGGAGGTCCTGCAGCGCCTGCGCGAGGTCACCGAGGCGTCCGTCGCCCAGCTGGGCGGGACCCCGGCCCCCGACCTGTTGGACCGCGCCCGCGAGCTGGACACCGCACTGGACGCGCTGCGCCAGTCCGCCGGCCCGCTCACCCACCCCGCCAGCCCGCTGCGCGGCCGGCGGCGCACCGTCCGGTACATCGTGGCGCTGCTGGAGATGTGCGCCTACCACGCCCGCAGCCTGGCGGCCACCGCCGAACTGCTGCCGTACAGCAAGCGCATCGCCGCCGACCCGCGGCTGGTCCAGGCGGGCGAGCGCATCGACCACAACCTCCAGGCCCTCGTCGCCCGCCTCGAACCCGCCCCCGGGGACGGGGCCGGGCGGGGCGGCGCCGTGCACTCCGGCTCCAGCGTCGCCGCGATGCTCGAGACGGCACCCGGCCCCGGCGGCGCGGGCGCCGGGCCGCTGGAGCCGGGCACCGTCGCCTACCGGGTGCTGCGCCACCTGCAGCGCCTGGACGAGGGCGTGGTCGGCCTCGCCCGGCCCCTGGGCGCACCGGTGGACGACGGCCGGGGCACGGTCTGAGCCGGCCACCGGCCCCCGGCCGCCCGGCGCGGGTGCGGGCGTGCGGGGCCGGGCGCGGCACCCGGGGCGGTTCAGCCCCGCCCGGCCGGCCCCACGGGGGCGCAGCGGCCCACGACGGCCCCCGCCCGGTCGATGCACAGCACGTCCACCGCCACCGGGGCCCCGCGCAGCACCCCGAGCGCGGTCTCCCGCGCCGCCCGCGCGACCAGGTCGCCCAGCGGAACGCCGCGCCCGGCGCACAGCTGTACGGTTTCCAGGCCGGTGTTGGCCGCGGCGACCGCGGCGGCCAGCTCCTCTCCGCCCCCGCCGGCGGCGGCGAGCCCGGCCAGGAAGGTCGTGTCCACCCGGGAACGGGAGGAGTGGAGGTCGAGATGGCCCGCGGCGAGCTTGGAGATCTTGGCGAAGCCGCCGACCACCGTCAGCCGGGGGACCGGGTGGCGCCGCAGGTACTTCAGCACCGCGCCGGCGAAGTCGCCCATGTCCAGCAGTGCGTCCTCGGGGAGTCCGTACTCGGCCACGGCCACCTTCTCCGAGGTCGAGCCGGTGCAGCCGGCCACGTGCGTGCGCCCGGCCGCGCGGGCGACGTCCACCCCGCGCCGGATGCTGTCGATCCACGCCGAGCACGAGTACGGCACCACGACCCCGGTGGTGCCCAGCACGGACAGCCCGCCCAGGATGCCCAGGCGCGGGTTCCAGGTGTGCCGGGCGATCTCCTCGCCGTCGTCGATCGAGATCTCCACCTCGACGTCCCCGCAGCCGCCGTGACGGGCCGCCACCTCGGCCACCGCCTCGCGCATCATCCGCCGGGGCACCGGGTTGATCGCCGGTTCGCCGACCTCCAGCGGCAGGCCGGGCCGGGTCACCGTGCCCACCCCGGGACCCGCGCGGAAGACCACCCCGACCCGGCCGGGCCCGGCCGGACCGTGGCGCGCACCAGCGCCCCGTGGGTGACGTCCGGGTCGTCGCCGGCGTCCTTGACCACCCCTGCGGTGGCACTGCCGTCCCCCAGCTCCTCGACCGCCAGGGCGAAGGACGGGCGCTGCCCCTTGGGCAGGGTGATCGTCACCGGGTCGGGGAACCCGCCGGTGAACAGCGCCGTGCAGGCGGCGGTGGTGGCCGCCGTGGCGCAGGCGCCGGTCGTCCAGCCGGGACGCAGGCCGCTGCTGCGCAGCTGGCCGGAGCGCCCGCCGCCGGACCCGCCGTCCGGCCCGCCGGCGGAGGCGGGGGAGGGGTCCTGGGGGGCCGGGGAGGAGGATGTCGGTGACACGGGTCCTGATCCTAGGGGGCACCGCGGAGGCGCGGGCGCTCGCCCGGCTGCTCGCCGAGGAGCCCGGCGTGGAGGCCGTCTCCTCCCTGGCCGGGCGGGTGGCCGATCCGCTGCTGCCGCCGGGCCGTTCGCGCGTCGGCGGCTTCGGCGGCGCCGACGGACTGGCGGCCTGGCTGGAGGAGGAACGGGTGGACGCGGTGGTCGACGCCACCCACCCCTTCGCGGCCCGCATCACCGCCTCGGCGGCCTCCGCATCCGCCCGTGCGGGCGTGCCGCTGCTCGTCGTGCGCCGTCCGGGCTGGGAGCCGGGAGCGGGGGACCGGTGGACCGGGGCCGCCTCCCTGGAGGAGGCGGCCGGCGCGGTGCCGGGGCTGGGGGAGCGGGTGTTCCTGACCACGGGCAGGCAGGGGCTCGCCGCCTTCGCAGGCCTGGACCGCCCGTGGTTCCTGGTGCGCACGGTGGAGCCCCCGGGCCGCCGCTGCCGCCGCGGGTGGTGGTGCTGTGCGAGCGGGGCCCGTTCACCGTGGAGGGGGAGCGGGAGCTGATGCTCCGCCACCGGATCGACCTGCTGGTCACCAAGGACAGCGGCGGTGCGATGACCGCGGCCAAGCTGGTCGCCGCCCGCGCCCTCGGCCTGCCCGTGCTGATGGTGCGGCGCCCGCCGCTGCCGGAGGGGGTGCGCACGGTGCCCGACGCCGCGGCGGCCGCCGGGTGGGTCCTGGAGGCCGCCGCCCGCTGACCACCGCGCGTCCGGAGCCGTCCGCCGCCGGACTCAGTACACGTCCGGATCGGTCGGCGGGGCCACGCTCTGCGGCCCGGGCGCGGCCGGCACCGGGGCCTTCGGGCGTCCGGACCCGCGCGGGCGGGGGGCCAGGAACCTGCGCCAGCCGCCCTCGGGGGACTGCCCGACGTCCAGGGTGCGCAGCCGTGCCAGGACCTGCGGGTCCTGCGCGTCCAGCCAGTCGACCAGCTGCCGGAAGGAGACCAGCCGCACCTGCGGGTGGCCGGCCATCCGCCGCAGGGCCTCCTCGACGGCGTCCATGTAGATCCCGCCGTTCCACTCCTCGAAGTGGTTGCCGATGAACAGCGGGGCCCGGTTGGTGGAGTAGGCCCTGCGGAAGCCGGCCAGGTAGGCCTCGCGGGCCTGGGTGCGCCAGCCGGGGTAGTTGGAGGGGTGGGAGCGGGTGGCGTTGACCGACTGGTTGGCGAGCATGTTGTAGTCCATGGACAGGACCTCGAAGCTCCGCCCCGGGAAGGGGACGCCCTGCAGCGGCAGGTCCCACAGCCCCATCCGCTTCGACGGCCACACCTGCCGCCCGCCCGGGGAGCTGGAGTCGTAGCGCCAGCCGCGCCGGGAGACCGCGAGCAGCAGGTTCTCCTGCCCCAGCAGGCAGGGGGTGCGTCCGCCGACCAGTTCGGCCCGGTAGTCGAACGGCAGGGGGTCGACGTCGGTGAACCCGGTGTGGGTCCGCCACCGGGTCACGAACGACACGGCCTGGTCGATCTCGCTGTGCCAGTCCTCGGGGGTCCAGCCGGCCACGGAGCCGGCGCCTGAGCAGAAGTGGCCGTTGAAGTGGGTGCCGATCTCGTGCCCGTCCAGCCAGGCCCGGCGCAACTGCCGCAGGGTGTCCTTGATGTGGGCGTCGGTCAGGTACCCGATGTCCGAGGCCCCGACCGGGTTGCGCGGGGGCCGGTACAGCTCCCGCCTCGACTCCGGTACCAGGTAGACGCCGGAGAGGAAGAAGGTCATGGCCGCGCCGTGGTCGCGGGCCAGCCGCAGGAAGCGCTCGAACAGCCCGTTGCCGACCTCCCCCGAGCCGTCCCAGGAGAACACCACGAACTGCGGGGGCGCCTGCCCCGGTTCCAGCCGCTCCACCTCCGGCTGGTTCGGCTGGTCCCCGGTCCGGCTCGTGGAGCCGTCGCCGATGAGCTCGACGGCGGGCCCGCGCGGGGCTTCGGGCCGGGGCGCCTTCCCGGTACCGTCCCGGTCCGGTCCGCGCAGGCCGCAACCGCCGGCGGTCAGGGCCGCGCCCGCCGCCATGCCCAGTACGCTGCGACGGCTCGGCGCCCTGCCGACGGCGGCAGGGCGCCCGTGTCCTTCCTCGGGCCGCATGTGACTCCCCTTCGGACGTTGCTGTGATCAACAGCAAAACAGGTCGGGGGAGCAAAGCGGTCAATTGGTTCTTCCGGGTGTGGCGTGCCGGAAGGCGCACCGGCCGGTGTCAGAGGGCGACCCCGTGCTGCCGCAGGTAGGCCCTCGGGTCGATGTCGCTGCCGTAGCCCGGCCCGGTCCGGACCTCGAAGTGCAGGTGGGGGCCGGTGGAGTTGCCCGTCGAGCCGGACCGGCCGATCTGCCGTCCGCCCGTCACCCTCTCGCCGGTGCGCACGGAGATCGAGGACAGGTGGGCGTACTGGGTGTACTTGCCGTCCGCGTGCCGCAGGACCACCTGGTAGCCGTAGGAACCTCCCCAGCCGGCGGCCACGACGGTGCCGTCGGTGACGGCGCGGACCGAGGTGCCGGTGGGCACGGCGAAGTCCTGGCCGGTGTGGTGGCCGCTGGCCCAGTGGGGCCCGGAGACCCCGTAGGCGGTGCCCGACGCGTAGCCGCTGACCGGGGCGGTCCAGCCGGAGGAGGCGGGCGCCTCCTTCGCCGCGGCGGCCTTCTGCTTCTTCTGCTGCTCGGCGGCCCTTTCTCGTTCGGCAGCCTTCTGGCGTTCTGCGGCCTCCTTCTGCTCGGCGGCCTTCTGGCGTTCGGCGGCCTTCTGCCGCTCCGCAGCCCTGTGCTGTTCGGCCGCCCTCTGCCTCTCCCGTTCCTTCCGCTGCCCGTCCTGCCGGCTCCGGGACTGCTCGGCCGGGTCGTCCGCGGCCTCCTGCCCGGCCCCGGGGGCCGCGGGGCGCTCCTGCACCTGCCGACCGGGCAGGTCCAGCCTCTGGCCGGGGACGATCAGATCGGGGTCGCCGCCCACCACGGTGCGGTTCGCCGTGTAGAGGCGCTGCCACCCGCCGCGCACGTCGTGCTCCTCGGCGATCCCCGACAGGGTGTCGCCGGGCACCACCCGGTGGTGGCCGCGTCCGTCGCCCGCCGCGGCCGGCCCGGTGCCGTCCGTCCGTGCGGACGCCTGCCGCGCCGTCCCCGTCCGCGGGGCGGCTTCCCCCGGTTCCGACGCGGTCCTCCGCACGGTACTGCCGTCGGCCGGCCGGGTCCCGGCTCCCTGCGTCCCGGTCTCCTGCTCTCCGGCCGCCCGGTCGCGGGTCAGGCCTGCGCGTACCGAGCACACCGGCCAGGCTCCGGGGCCCTGCGCGTCGAGGACCTTCTCGGCCACGGCCACCTGCTGGGCCCTGGTGGCCAGGTCGGCCCGGGAGGCGTGGACGGTCCCGCCGAAGGCCTTCCAGGTGCTGGGGGTGAACTGCAGCCCGCCGAAGTGGCCGTTGCCGGTGTTGGTACTCCAGTTGCCGCTGCTCTCGCACTGGGCGACCTTGTCCCAGAGGCCCCCGGAGGCGGCGCCCGCCCCGGAGGCGGAGACCAGGGGCAGGGCCAGTCCCGCGCCACCCGCCGTCAGGACGAGCGGTAATCGGGACAGCGGGCGGGGGGTGGGGCGGCGGTGCCGTCCTGCTGGGGCCACGAGGACCATTCCTCTCCGTGGGGTGGAACGCCCGGGGGGTCCCGAGGGCAGGGCAAAAGTACGGGGCGGGCTTTTCCGGCGACAAGGGCGCGGGGAGAACACCCCGCAAGTGCTGTAGGCGTGCGCCGGGGCGGCCGCGTCCGTCAACTCGTGTGCGCAGCACCACGTTTGAATGAGATCATCGGACGGAATTGCTGTTTGATCCGCAGGCGACTGGAGAGAGTGATCATGAGGGTGTTGTGCGTGTCGGGTCCGTTCCCGGGCCGGCCGGCAGGCACGGCCCGCCCCGACCGACCGCCGCGACGGCTGACCCCAAGAGGCACCGTGACCATTCTGTACCCCGACTTCACCGCCCCCTCGCGCACCAGGCGGGACTCCCTCACGCCCGAGGCCCTCGAGGTGCTGCGCGTCATCGCCGATCCGGTCCGGCCGGTCTACCTCACCCTGCCGCACACCCGTCACAACCGGCGGCGCTTCTGCTACTGGCAGCCGTACGACACCGCCACCGGCACCGGCAACCACTACAGCTCGCTGCCCCTCGCGGTGTGCGAGGAGCTCGTCGACCGCGGGCTGGTGGAGCTGGGCCCGGCCGCCAACGACCCGTCCAAGGCGACCCGCTCGGTCTCCCTCACCCCCGCGGGACGGGCCTGTCTGAGCCGGCGGGCCGTCGCCGCGTGAGCCGTACCGGTGCGCTCCGGCGCGCCGGTCATTACCGGGTTTCCCGCAGTTTGTCACCCCGGGGCGGGGGCAGCAGGAGCCACATGTGGCTCCTCAGACCCCCAGGCGTGTACGCACCGCAGAGCGACACCGGGACGCTCATCGACGAGCTCCTGCGCGAGCCGTCCCTGCCGGGCGCGCGGGTCCTCGACGTGGGCACCGGCAGCGGGGCCGTGGCGCTGGCAGCGGCCCGGGCCGGCGCCGCGGACGTGACCGCCGTCGACATATCCTCCAGGGCGGTGCTGGCCGCCCGCCTCAACGCCGTACTGCGCCGGGCCCGCGTCCGGGTGCTCCGCGGCGACCTGGCCCTCCCCGTCGGGCACCGGCGCTTCGAGATCATCGTCTCCAACCCGCCCTACGTCCCCTCCCCCTCCGACCGCCTGCCGCACCGCGGGCCCGCCCGGTCCTGGGCGGCCGGGCGCACCGGGCGCCTCCTGGTGGACCGGCTGTGCGCCGAGGCGCCGCCGCTGCTCGCCCCCGGCGGCGTCCTGCTGATGGTCCACTCGGGTCTGTGCGGCACGGAGAAGACCGTGGCGCAGCTGGAGGAGGCCGGCCTGGAGGCCGAGGTCACGGCCCGCCGCACCGTTCCCTACGGGCCGGTCATGCGCCGCCTCGCCCCCTGGCTGGAGGCCGGCGGACTGGTCGAGCCGGGGCAGGAGCACGAGGAACTGGTGGTGGTCCGTGCCGTCCGCAGCCGGTGACGCCGCGCCGCGTCGCGTGATTGTCGACCCGCAGGGGCCACTGCTCGTCGAGGGACCGGTGGAACTCGTCCTCGAGGACGGTACGACCGCCGCCTCCGACCGCTTCATGGTCGCGGTCTGCACCTGCCGGCGCAGCCGGACCTACCCGTTCTGCGACACCAGCCACCGCCGTCGCCGCCGCCCCGGGCGCGGCCGCGACGGCGCACCGGAGGAGGGGACCCCGTGACCGCACCCGCACCCGCACCCCCGGCCGCGCCCGGGCAGGCCCTCTCCGCCGTACCCGGCCTGCCCGTGCCGCGCGGTCCCCTCTCCGAGCAGCTGGTGACGGCCCTGCGCCGCCCGCCGTCCGAGGCGCCGCCCCTGCCCGGGCGCCTGCCCGCGGGCACCGACCCGCTGGGCGAGGACGCGCAGCTGGCCCTCTACGCCGCCTACGAACTGCACTACCGCTCCTTCGCCGGCGTCGCCGACTCCTGGGAGTGGGACCCCGGGCTGCTGCGGCTGCGGGCCGCCCTCGAGGAGGCATTCGGCCGGGCGCTGCGCGGCGCGGTGCCCGGCGGCGACGACGTCGACGCGGTCCTGGAACCGCTGCTGGAGGAACCCGTCGAACCCTCGGGGACCGCCCACCACCTGCAGAAGGAGGGCACCTGGGGGCAGATGCGCGAATACCTGGCGCACCGGTCCGTCTACCACCTCAAGGAGGCGGACCCGCACGCCTGGGTGATCCCCCGCCTGACCGGCCAGGCGAAGGCGTCGCTGGTGGCGGTGGAGTACGACGAGTTCGGCGGCGGCCGCGGCGATCGGGTCCACGCCCGGCTGTTCGCCGACCTGATGGAGGGGGCCGGGCTGGACCCGGCCTACGGCCGCTACCTCGACCTCGTCCCGGCGGTGATGCTGGCCAACGTCAACCTCATGTCGTGGCTGGGGCTGCACCGCGGGCTGCGCGGGGCCCTGGTGGGGCACTTCACGGCGGTGGAGGTCACCAGCTCCCCCGGCTCCCGCAGGCTCGCCGCGGCCCTGGACCGCCTCGGCGCGCCCCCGCAGTGCGCCCTGTTCTACACCGAGCACGTGGAGGCCGACGCCGTGCACGAGCAGGTGCTGCGCCGGGACGTCCTGGGGGACCTGCTGCGCCGGGAGCCGCAACTGGCGGCGGACGCGGTCTTCGGCGTCCAGGCCTACGGGTACCTCGAGGACCTGCTCGGCGACCACTTGGCGGCCTGCTGGCGGGCCGGCCGGACCTCCCTGCTGGCCCCGCTGCCCGAACCGACCGGCGCCCCCGGCACCCCGGACGCCGGGTAGGGAGGGCCGCCGTGCCCGTGGCGCCCCGCTGCTACCGCATCACCCTCGTCCCGCCGGGGAGTGCGCGCCGCGCCCTGCCCCCGCTGTGCCTGACCGTCGCCGAGACCGGGGAGACGGGGGGCGGGAGTGGCCGCTGTACGAGGGGCGGGGCACGCAGGTGTGGATGGACACCGGCCGCCACCGGGTGGTGCGGGTCCTCGTCGAGGGCGAGACGCCCGCGGGGTACCGCCCCGTCGAGGTGCTGCCCCTGGACGAGATCCCCGGGGAGCCCTGAGCACGGTTCCCGTGCCGCTCCGTGCCCGCCCGGCACGCCCGGCGGGCACGGGCGCGATCCGGCTCAGGGCTTCAGGTCCTGCGCGGCGTCGTCCAGGGCGGCGGTGACCCGGGCCAGGGCGCCGTGCAGTGCCGCCGCTTCCTGCCGTTCCAGCCCCGTCGCGGCCAGGACGCGCCGCGGGATCTCCGCGGCCCGCTCCCGCAGCGCCTCCCCCGACGAGGTGAGGCTCACGACCACCGAGCGCTCGTCGTGCGGGCTGCGCCCGCGCACGACCAGGCCGGCCGTCTCCAGCCGCTTGAGCAGGGGGGAGAGGGTGCCCGAGTCCAGGCGCAGGGCCCGGCCGAGCTCCTTGACCGTGGAGGAGCCGTGCTCCCACAGCACCAGCATGGCCAGGTACTGCGGGTAGGTCAGGCCCAGGTCGCCCAGGAGCCGGCGGTAGAGGGTGTCGAAGGCGCGGGAGGTCGCGTGGAGCGCGAAGCACACCTGGAGGTCCAGGCGCAGCAGGTCGCCGTGGGGGCCGAGGGGTGCCCGGTCCGCCGGTGCGCCGCCGGGCGCCGTGCCGTTCGCCGGTTCCGTCATGCCTTCATGCTATTACTTGGTTGCGCACAATTTAATTGTGCGCAACCATTATACCCGCCCTCCCCGCCGCCCGGCGGGGAGAGGCCGTTCGCCGCAGGAGGCACCCATGGACACGCACTACACCGCCGTCGCCACCGCCAACGGGCGCGAAGGGCGGGCCGTCTCCTCGGACGGCCGCCTCGACCTCCCCCTGGCGCCGCCCCGCGAGCTGGGCGGCTCCGGCGAGGGCACCAACCCCGAGCAGCTGTTCGCGGCCGGCTACGCCGCCTGCTTCGCCAGCGCTCTGGGAGTCGTGGCCCGCGCCGCCCGGCAGGACGTGCGCGACGTGTCGGTGACCGCGGAGGTCGGCATAGGCGGCAACGCCGAGAAGGGCTTCGGCCTGAGCGTCGTGCTGCGCGTCGAACTCCCCGAGGAGCTGCAGGGCGGGACCGGCCGCGAACTCGTCGAGCAGGCCCACCGGGTCTGCCCCTACTCCAACGCCACCCGCGGGAACATCCCGGTGGAACTCGTCGTCGAGTAGTCCCCCGAGCAGTCCCCGCCGCCGCGGAGGAGCGCGGGAGGGGCGGCCCCCGCCCCTGCTCCCCCGCGGCTCCTCCCCGCGGCTTCCCCTCGCCCGGGCACGGGCGGCCGGACACGGGCGGCCGGGCATCATGGCGCGGGTTCGGGGAAGGCGCGCCGCCATGACTGATCCGCCCGACGAAGGCTCGTACTGGACGCGGACGGCCACCGCACCCCGGCGCCCCGCGCTCGCCGAGGACACCTGCGCCGACGTGGTCGTCGTCGGCGGCGGCATCGCGGGCATCTGCACCGCCCGCGAACTGGCCCTCGCCGGACGCGACGTCGTCCTGGTCGAGGCGGCCGGGCTCGCGGGCGGGGTGACCGGGCACACCACGGCCAAGGTCAGCGCCCTGCACACCCTGCTCCACTCGCGGATCGAGAGGACCCGGGGCCCCCGCGCCGCAGGACTGTACGCGCGCTCCCAGCAGGAGGCGGTCGAGCACGTCGCCCGCACGTGCGAGCGGCTGGGCATCGACTGCGACCTGGAGCGCGCCCCCTCCTTCACCTGGGCCGAGTCCGCGCGGACGCTCGGGAAGCTGCGTGCGGAGGCGGAGGCGGCCCGGCGCGCGGGGCTGCCCGCCTCCCTGGTCGACACCACGGGCCTGCCCTTTCCCGTCGCGGGGGCGGTCCGGGTCGAGGACCAGTTGCAGTTCCACCCGCGCAAGTACCTGCTCGCGCTGGCCGACGACCTCGTCGCGCACGGGGGCCGGATCTTCGAGGACACCCGGGTCACCGGCGTGGACGGCGGTTCCCCCTGCCTGGTGCGCACAGGGGACGGCCCCCGGATCACGGCCGGGCACGTGGTCGTGGCCACGCACTACCCCGTGCTCGACCGGGCCCTCCTCTTTCCCCGCCTCGAGCCCCACCGCGAGCTGGTCCTGGCCGCGGAGATCCCGGAGGAGGAGGACCCGAAGGGGATGTACATCACCCCGGAGGGCGGCACCCGGTCGGTGCGCACCGCCCCCCTCCGGGACGGTCGGCGCCTGCTGATCGTCACCGGCGAGGGCTTCCTGCCCGGCGCGGGGGGAGTGGAGGAGCGCCACCGGCGCCTGGCGGCCTGGACGCGGGAGCGCTTCCCCTCCGCGCGGCCCCTGTACCGCTGGGCCGCCCAGGACAACAGCACCACCGACCGGCTGCCGTTCGTCGGGCCCGTGCATCCGGGGGTGCGCAACATCTACGTGGCCACCGGCTTCGGCGGGTGGGGCATGAGCAACGGGGTGATGGCCTCCCGGCTGCTCGCCGAACTGCTGACGGGCGGCTCCGCCCCGTGGGCCGGCCTGTACCACCCGCGCCGGCTCCGCCCGCTGCGCGAGGCCCCGGCCGCGGCGAGGATCCAGGCGACCGTCGCCCGCCACTTCGTCGGGGACCGGCTGGGTGCGGAGTCCGGGCTCCGCGCGGAGGAGCCGGCGCCGGGGGAGGGTGCGGTCGTCCGGCAGGGGGGCCGGCACTGCGCGGTCTACCGGGACGACGACGGCGAGCTGCGCACCGTGGCCGCGCGGTGCACCCACATGGGGTGCCTGGTGCGGTTCAACGATGCCGAGCGCACCTGGGAGTGCCCCTGCCACGGGTCGCGGTTCGGCGTCGACGGGTCCGTGCTCCAGGGCCCGGCCACCCGGCCCCTGGAAAAGTATTCGGTTCCTGAAGCCGGCGAAACGCATAGCGAGAAACGGACATAAAGGCTAATTCGCTATTGTGTGAGCGGCGTCACGGGGGCATTACGCCCCGCCCGCGATCAGCAACGGACTGTCCGCCCAAAACGGTACATGTCACCGATCGGCGGCCGGGTGTCGCGCAGGGTGAACAAATTACGCACGGTTCGGAAACAGTCATTCACCCAGGGTGCCCGGACCAATTGACGAATGTCTCATCCCGTTTTTCCGGGAGATGCGGATCCTTGCCCGGACCCCGGGGCGTCTGTTTAGTTTTTGGAGCCGCACGGGATCCGATGCCCGTGGGTTAACCGCCGGGTGGAACGCCTAATCCTGCCGCTGCCCGGATCGATCCGTCTCGATATGCGTACGGCAGGAGCGGGGGACCCAGGTCAGTCGCCGTGAACACTCCTCGACGAGTGCACGGCTTGGGGTGAAGTCGCAGCTCAGAAGCCATACGTGGCCCTGGCGAGCGACCGGGCATCTCCAGTCCGAACCCGACAGCTCACCTCGCAGGCGTTGGAGAGAGGAATACCCCCGTGTCTGCACACGCAAACCTGCGCCGTGGTATGAACCGCCTCACCCGTCTCGGTGTCCTCGTCGGTACCGGAAGCATCGGTCTGGCCCTCCCTCTGATCGGCGCCGGAAGCGCTCAGGCGGCCTCGGTCTCGACCTGGGACAGGGTGGCGCACTGCGAGTCCACCGGTAACTGGAGCATCAACACCGGAAACGGTTTCTACGGCGGTCTGCAGTTCACCGCCAGCACCTGGAACGAGTTCGGCGGCGGCCAGTACGCCCCGCGTGCGGACATGGCCACCAAGGAGCAGCAGATCGCCGTGGCCGAGAAGGTCCTGGCGGTGCAGGGCCCGGGCGCCTGGCCCGTCTGCGGCCCCAAGGCCGGCCTGAGCAAGTCCTCCGCGGCCCCGGCCTCCGCGGCTGCCGCCGCCGCAGGCAACTCCGCCGCCCCGGCCGCCCCGGCTGCCCCGGCCAAGCCCGCCGCCCCGGCGAAGAAGGCCGAGCAGCCCGCCGCCCCGGTCCAGCAGAAGCAGGCCTCCGGCGGTTACACCGTCGTCTCCGGCGACACCCTGTTCAAGATCGCCGCAGCCCAGCAGGTCTCCGGCGGCTGGGCGAAGCTGTACGAGGACAACAAGCAGGTCATCGGCGGCAACCCCGGCCTGATCTACCCGGGCCAGAAGCTCGCCCTCGACGGCGCCTCCGCCGCCAAGAGCGCCCCGGCCCAGGACACCGGCTCCGCGGCCCCGGCGAAGAGCACCGCCCCGGCGACCCCCGCCCCGGCCAAGCCCGCCGCCGCCAAGACCGTCTCCACCGGCTACGTGGCCCCGGTCGACAACGTCCGCCTGGGCGCCGTGTTCGGCCAGGGCGGTGCCAGCTGGTCCAGCGGCTACCACACCGGCCAGGACTTCTCCGTCTCCACCGGCACCCCGGTCAAGTCGATCGCCCAGGGCACCGTGGTGAAGGCCGGCTGGGGCGGCGCCTACGGCAACGAGGTCGTCGTCAGGCACGCCGACGGCAAGTACAGCCAGTACGCCCACCTGTCCGCCCTGTCGATCGGTGTCGGCCAGTCGGTCGGCGCCGGCCAGCAGATCGGCCTCGCGGGTTCCACCGGCAACTCCACCGGCCCGCACCTGCACTTCGAGGTCCGCACCACCCCCGCCTACGGCTCGGGCATCAACCCGGTGACCTACCTGCGCAGCCACGGCGTGAACATCTGATCCCGAACACCCGCGTGAGCGACGCGGTCTGACGGACAGCGGCCTGCCGGGCCCGTTCCCCGAGAGGGGGCGGGCCCGGCAGGCTTCGCCGTGCAGCCGGTGCGCCTTCCCGATGCGGGGCCGGCCCGCGGGGCGCCGGCCGCCGCACGAGAGGGAGGGGCCCGGTCCGCGCGCACGAGGGGGAGGAGGCGGCCCGCGCACCCCACGTGGGCGAGGGGTCCGACGCGCAGATGCCGGGAGGGGCCCGCGACTTCGGTCGCGGGCCCCTCCCGGCATCTGCGCACTTCCCGCGCGGCGGTCGCGCGGAAGAGGGGTCAGGCGTGGGTGTCGTCGGCGGGCAGGTAGCCGTTCTCCCGGGCGAGCCAGCACACGCTCAGCACCCGCAGGGAGGGGAAGGAGTCGTCGGGGAGGTCGTGGTCCCAGCCCTGGTCGTGCAGTTCGTCGAGGAAACCCAACAGGTAGTCACCCAGGGTCTCCCGGTCCATCTCTATGGAGTCGCGGACGGCGGCGGCGTGCTGGTCGACGGCGGCGACGAGACCGGGCTCGTCGAGGAGCCTCCGGAGTCCGGGGCCGTAAGCGGCCGTCGCCCATGCCAGCGGATCGAGGGAGTAGTGGCTCACCGTTCCACCGTAAGGAGGGGTGCGCGCCACCCAAACGCCGTTCACCGGTGGTTCTGGTCACATTCGGGTCCGTTTCTCCTGGATCTGCGACTCAGGGTGTGGGGCCCGGGGTTCCGGGTAACCGCCGATCATCAGAAAAGGTGCATATCGTCTTCAATCCGCACAAGGAGGAGACATGCAGCAGACCACGACATTCGCAGCGGTGGACATCACCGGCGGACTCCAGGACGCCTGGAGCTCGGTGGCGACCTTCGTGCCCAAGTTCGTGGCGTTCCTGGTGATCATGATCGTCGGCTGGATCGTGGCCAAGATCCTGGCGAAGGCGGTCAACAAGGTCCTCGAACGCGTCGGCTTCGACAGAGCCGTCGAGCGGGGCGGGATCGCCAGGGCGATGGAGAGGTCCAAGTACGACGCCTCCGACATCATCGCCAAGCTCATCTACTACGCGGTCCTGCTGATCACCCTCCAGGTGGCCTTCTCCGTCTTCGGGCCCAACCCGATCAGCACCCTCCTCAGGGGTGTGGTGGCCTGGCTGCCCAGGGCCGCGATCGCCGTCGTCATCGTGGTCGTCGCCGCAGCGATCGCCGCGGGTGTCAAGGACATCGTCAGCGGGGCCCTCGGCGGCCTGTCCTACGGCAGGTTCCTGGCCACCGCCGCGTCGGTGTTCATCATCGGCCTCGGCGTCATCGCCGCGCTCAACCAGGTCGGGATCGCGGTGGCGGTCACCGTCCCCGTCCTGGTGGCCATCCTGGCCACCGTCGGCGGCATCCTGGTCGTCGGGGTCGGCGGCGGCATGGTCAAGCCCATGCAGCAGCGCTGGGAGCGCTGGCTGACCACTGCGGAGAGCGAGGGCCAGTCCGCGCGCACCCAGCTCGAGGCGTACAACCGCGGCCGGCGCGACGCCACCGGCGCCGCCCGCCCCGCGGCCGGGACCACCACCGGCACGGGAACCACCCGGACGCAGGGCGCGGGCCAGCCGCCGCCCGCGGAGCGCTGACCCGCAGCGCCCGGCCGGAGCGGGGAGCGCCCGCGCGCGGGACCTCCGGCGGGTCGGTGCGCCGGCGGCCCCGCCCGCCCCGTCCCGCGGTTCGCGCGATCCCGTCCGCGCGACCGGTTTCCGGGCGGTGTGCGGGGTTAGCCGACGGGAAGAGGAGCGTCCGGCCGTGCGGCGGCCGGAACCGACCCCGCCGCACGGCCGGCAGACCGGAGGAACCCATGACCAGTGACCGCGACCGGCCCACCCCCGGCCCCGACCCCGACCGGACCCCCGGGCCGGGACCGGGGGGCGGAGTGCCGCCGGGCGAGACGCCGCCCGTCGAGGACAGCATCTCCGGTGCGATCCCCCGCGACCGCGTGGAGATCCGCAAGCCCTGGGGCCGCTGGCCCCTCGTGGTGGTCCTGGTGGCCGGGGTCCTCGTCGCCGCACTGCTCCTGGTGCGGGCCTTCGACCTGCTGGTCTGACCGCCCCGGGCCCGCCGTTCCAGGGACGGGCCCGCCGCCCCCAGTCCTGCCGTCCCCGGGGAGCGGTTTCGCCCCCGGGATCCATTACTCATGAGTAACCCCGGGTGGTACCGTCACCGGCATGCCCTCCCGACCGCCCTCCGCGAAGACGCTCCGCCGCGTCATGAACCTGTGGCCGCCCTACCTCTTCGCCGGTATCAAGGTGCTCCACCTCGCCGAGGACTGGAGCAGCGCGCGGGTGCGGCTGCGCATGCGGCGGTCCAACCGCAACTACGTGGGCACGCACTTCGGCGGCTCGCTGTTCGCGATGAGCGACCCGTTCTGGATGCTGCTGGTCATGAACAGGATCGGCCGCGACCACGTGGTCTGGGACAAGGCCGGCGAGATCGACTTCGTCTCGCCCGGCCGGGGCGACGTCTTCGCCGGGTTCACGCTCACCGAGGAGGCCCTGGAGGACATCCGGGAGCGGACCCGGAACGGGGAGAAGGCGCTGGTCTGGTTCGAGAACGAGGTGGTCGCCGCCGACGGCACCCTCGTCGCCAGGGTGCGCAAACAGCTCTACGTGCGCCGCAAGCCCCCGCGGGACTGATCCGCGCCGCCCGGAGCCCCGGCCCCCCGCCCCCGCCGGCCCTCCCGCGACCCCGCGCAGGCCGCCGTGCGCAGCCCCCGGACCCACTCGACCGGCCGGATCCCTCGACGCCGTGCAGGTGCACGTCGTGGTCCGGCCCGCCGGAACGACCCCGTCGTCCGCATGAGTGGTGAACGCCCGGGTAGGGCACCGGTTCCTCCCGTCCGTCCGGCGGGAGAGGCCCGTTGCCGAGGAGGCCGCTGTGACCGTTCCCGACGAGAACGCCCCCAAGACCGGGAAGACCGACCAGGTCCTCCCCGAGCCGGAGGACCGGCGCGAGCGGCCGGGCGGCCGGGAGCGCACCGCGGTGGGCGAGAAGCTGCGGGAGGCGATGGAGCGCTCCGGAGTCGACCGCGAGGACTTCGGCGAGCAGTAGGCACCCGGCCCGCCGCTTCCCCGTCCTGCACCTGGCGGTGGTGCACCTGGGGGCCCCACCCTGCCCGGCGGCGGGGCTTCGCGGACGCCGTCGTGCACTGCGCCCGCGGGCAGCGGGTGACCGTCGCCGCCGACGGCCCGGTCACCACCCCGTCCGGCCCTCCTGAGCCGTCCGGCCCTCCCGAACCGCCCGGCCGCCCGCGCCGGGTGGCGGCCGACGGACCCCGGACGTCTACTGGCACAGGACCCGTGCCACCGGCCGGGAGACCCGAGAGCCCCTCCCCGGCGGCCGGAGGAACCCCGGACCGGTCGTCGCACCCGTGTGAGGAACGCCGAGATCCGGGTAGCCGCACCGCGCACCCGAAAGGCGCCCCCGAGCACCGACCGACATGAATTGGAGCCCCCCGCCATGACGGACGTATCGAGCAAGGGTCCGGCGCCGGACGACGACCGCCCGGTGCTGACCAACCGGCAGGGACACACCGTCCACGACAACCAGAACCAGCGCACCGTGGGAGCCCGAGGCCCGGCGACGCTGGAGAACTACCAGTTCCTGGAGAAGATCTCCCACTTCGACCGGGAGCGGATCCCCGAGCGGGTGGTGCACGCGCGCGGCGTGACCGCGTACGGCCACTTCGAGGCCTACGGCAAGTGGGGCGACGAGCCGATCTCCCGCTACACCCGCGCCAAGCTGTTCCAGGAGGCGGGGAAGCGCACCGACGTCGCGGTGCGGTTCTCCACCGTCATCGGGGGCCGCGACTCCTCGGAGGCGGCGCGCGACCCGCGCGGCTTCGCCGTGAAGTTCTACACCGAGGACGGCAACTGGGACCTGGTCGGCAACAACCTCGCCGTCTTCTTCATCCGCGACGCGATCAAGTTCCCCGACGTGATCCACGCGCTCAAGCCCGACCCGGTCACCTTCGAGCAGAAGCCGGCCCGGATCTTCGACTTCATGTCGCAGACCCCCGAGTCCATGCACATGCTGGTCAACCTGTTCAGCCCGCGCGGCATCCCCTCGGACTACCGCCACATGCAGGGCTTCGGCGTGAACACCTACAAGTGGGTCAACGCCGAGGGCGTGACCAGGCTGGTCAAGTACACCTGGATGCCCAAGCAGGGCGTGCGCTCCATGACCGAGGAGGACGCGGCCAACGTCCAGGCGGACACTCTCGGCCACGCCACCAAGGACCTGTACGAGGCGGTGCGCCGCGGCGACCACCCCGAGTGGGAGCTGCTCGTCCAGATGATGGACGACCACGACCACCCGGAGCTGGACTTCGACCCGCTGGACGACACCAAGACATGGCCCGAGCAGGAGTTCCCGCCCAGGCCGGTCGGCAGGATGGTGCTCGACCGGATGCCGGACGACTACTTCGCCGAGAACGAGCAGATCTCCTTCGGCACCGGCGTGCTCGTCGACGGCCTGGACTTCTCCGACGACAAGATGCTCGTCGGCCGCACCTTCTCCTACAGCGACACCCAGCGCTACCGCGTGGGCCCGAACTACCTGCAGCTGCCGGTCAACCGGGCGAAGAACGCGGAGGTGCGGACCAACCAGAGCGGCGGCCCGATGACCTACGCCCCCGACGCGCGCGGGGAGAACCCGGAGGTCAACTACGAGCCGTCGATCACCGGCGGGCTGCGCGAGGGCCAGTACCCCACCCACGACGAGCAGGGCCCGGAGATCCGGGGCCGGCTCACCCGCAGGCGGATCCCGCGCACCAACGACTACCAGCAGGCCGGCCAGCGCTACCTGCTGATGGAGGACTGGGAGCGCGACGACCTGGTCAAGAACTTCACCGACCAGCTCTCGCAGTGCCCGCGGCCGGTCCAGGAGCGCATGGTGTGGCACTTCCTGCTGGTCGAGAACGACCTCGGCCTGCGGGTCGGCAAGGGCCTGGGCATCTCGCCCGACGACGTCAGGCACCTGGAGCCGCTGGCGAGCCAGGACCTGACCGAGGAGGACCGCAAGCGCCTGGCCTCCCTGGGCGACAACCCGCCGCGGGACGTCACCGGGCTGACCATGACGCACTGCGTCCCCGACGAGCGGCACACCGTCACCCGCTGACGGCACGCGGCGCCGGCCGCCGCCCCGCCGGGCGGCGGCCGGCGCCGCACCCCGTCCGCCCCCTCCCTCCACGGAAGGAACCCACGTGACCGACCAGTACCCCGAGCCGCAGTTCCCCGCGCAGGAGCAGGAGCCCCCCGGCCGCACCGCGGCCATGGAGCCCGAGCCCGACCACGGCGAGGCGACCTACCGGGGCAGCGGGAAGCTGACCGGCCGCAAGGCACTGATCACCGGCGGGGACTCGGGCATCGGGCGGGCGGTGGCCCTGGCCTTCGCCCGCGAGGGCGCGGACGTGGCCTTCACCCACCTGCCGGAGGAGGAGAAGGACGCACGGGAGACCACCCGCCTGGTGGAGGAGGCCGGCCGCACGGCCCTGCCCGTGGAGTGCGACATCCGCGAGGAGGACGCCTGCCTGTCCCTGGTGGAGCGGACGGTGGCCGAGTTCGGCCGGATCGACGTCCTGGTCAACAACGCGGCCTACCAGATGTCCCGGCCCGAGGGGATCGGGGCGATCCCCACCGAGCAGTTCGACCGGGTGATGCGCACCAACCTGTACGGCATGTTCTGGGTGACCAGGGCCGCCCTGCCGCACGTCCCCGACGGCGGCTCGATCGTCAACACCACCTCGGTCCAGGCGTACAAGCCCAGCCCGCACCTGCTGGACTACGCCATGACCAAGAGCGCGATCGTGGCGTTCACCCAGGGCCTGGCCCAGCAGCTGGCCGAGCGGCCGGTCCGGGTGAACGCCGTCGCGCCCGGCCCGGTGTGGACGCCGCTGATCCCGGCGACGATGCCGGACACCACCGAGTTCGGCAAGCAGTCCCCGCTGGGCCGGCCCGCCCAGCCCGCCGAGATGGCCCCGGCCTACGTCTTCCTGGCATCACCGGAGGCGAGCTACATCACGGGCGAGATCGTCAACGCCACGGGCGGCACGCCGCTGCCCTGAGGAGCGTCCGCCGGCCGGGCGTCCGCCGACCGGGCGCCCGCCGACCGGGTGTCCGGTCGGCGGCGGCCCCCCGACCGGCGGATCCGAGAACGTGCACGAACGCCCCGAAGTGCTTCCATGTATCCCATGTATGACGCTTTCCGCCCGACAGGCGGTCACCGTCGGTGACCCGGGCCGGCCGCGGAGCCGGTCCGGGACCGCACGGCGGCCGGCGGGCGTCCGCGGCCCCGGGCCGGGAAGGAGCCGTAATGCGAGGCCAGCCGTCCGAGAGCGCCGTGACGCCCGTCGGCGGCCCCCTCCCGCCCCCCGCCCCCGCCCGCGAGGCCCCGGGGCGGCTCCTCGACTCCCCGGCCTCCCCGGCCTGCCCGCCCGCACCGGCCGACCCCTCCGGGGCACCGGCCCCGCACCCCGCCGCACCCCGCGACACGCGGCCGCCGACGCCGTCCCGGCGGAGCCGGCCACCGGAGGAGCGCAGCAGCATCGGCCCCGACCACGACCTGCCGGCCGCCGTCGAGCGCGTCCTCGCCGAGCACCTGGCGGAGCGCCGGCAGGAGGCGGCCCGCATCAGCGACCGCTTCGCCGCAGACCTCGTCACCCTGCTCGCCGACTTCGTCCTGGGCGGCGGCAAGCGCCTGCGCCCCGCCTTCCTGTGGTGGGCCTGGAGGGCCTGCGGCGGCCCGCCCTCGGGCGACGACGCCGAGGCGGTCCTGCGCGCGGCCGCCGCCCTGGAACTGATCCAGGCCTGCGCCCTGATCCACGACGACCTGATGGACGGCTCCCCCCTGCGCCGCAACGCCCCGGCCGCGCACGTCGTCCTCGCCCGCCGCCACCGCGCCGCGGGGCTGCGGGGGGACCCCGGGACGTTCGGCGCGGGCGCCGCCCTCCTGGCCGGCGACCTCGCCCTGGCCTGGGCCGACGACCTGTGGCACGGCGCCGGGCTCGCCCCCTCCGCGCAGCGGCGGGCGCGCGAGCCCTGGCAGGCCATGCGCACCGAGATGGTCGCCGGGCAGTACCTGGACCTGTACGGCCAGGCCAGGGGCGGCGGGTCGGCTGCGGCCGCCCTCGAGGTGGCGCACCTCAAGAGCGGCCTGTACACCGTCGAACGCCCGCTGCACCTGGGAGCCGTCCTGGCCGGGGCCCCGGACGCCACCGTCGCCGCCCTGCGCCGCGCCGGCCGGGCCGCGGGCCTGGCCTTCCAACTGCGCGACGACCTGCTCGGAGTCTTCGGCTCCCCCGACCGCACCGGGAAACCTGCGGGGGAGGACATCACCGAGGGCAAACCCACCTACCTCATGGCTGTCGCCCTGCGCCGGGCACGGGCCCGGGGCGACGCCGCCGTCGAGCGCGAACTGCTCGCCGCCCCGGGCAGCCCCGGCCTGACCGGCGCCCGGCTGGACCGGGTCCGTTCGCTCGTCACCGCCACCGGCGCGCGCGCCCACGTCGAACGCGTCATGGAGCGCCTGGTCGGCTCGGCCCTGGACACCCTGGACCGCGCCCCGCTGGAACGGACGGCGGTCCGGCACCTGTCCGGCCTGGCCCGCAGCTTCGTCCCCGGCCCGCCGCCGTGAACGGCGCCGCCCCGCACACGGGCCACCGCCCGGAAGCACCGCACCACCGAGCACCGCACCACCGAGCATCGCCGAGGAGAGGACGCCACGGATGAGGGCCCTGCGCGGACCCACCGACCACGTCGTGGTGGTCGGGGCCGGACTGTCCGGCCTGTCGGCCGCCCTGCACCTGCTGGGCGCCGGGCGGCGCGTCACCGTCGTCGAACGCGGCGCCGGGCCGGGCGGCCGCGCCGGGCGGATCGACCTCGACGGCTACCGCATCGACACCGGTCCCACCGTGCTGACCATGCCGGACCTGATCGACGAGGCGCTGTCCGCGGTCGGCGAGAAACTGGCCGACCGCGTCGAACTGGTGGGCCTGCACCCCGCCTACCGGGCCCGGTTCGCCGACGGCACCGGCATCGACGTGCACACCGACCCCGACGCCATGCACGCCGAGGTCCGCCGGTTCGCCGGGGACGCCGAGGCCGCCGGCTACCTGCGCCTGCGCGCCTGGCTGGAGGAGCTCTACCGCGTCCAGATGCGCACCTTCATCGACGCCAACTTCGACTCCCCCCTCGGCCTGCTGGGCCGCGACCTGGCCCGCCTGGCCGCCCTCGGCGGCTTCACCGGCTGGGACGGGCGCATCTCCCGCTTCCTGGCCGACGAGCGCCTGCGCCGCCTGTTCTCCTTCCAGGCCCTGTACGCCGGGGTCCCCCCGCACCGGGCACTGGCCGCCTACGCCGTCATCGCCTACATGGACACCGTCGCCGGCGTGTACTTCCCCCGCGGCGGCATGCACGCCGTGCCGCAGGCGATGGCCGACGCCGCCGCCGCGGCCGGCGCCGAGTTCGCCCACGGCACCGCCGTCGACTCCCTGGAACGCTCGCCGGCCGGCCGGGCCGTCGCGGTCCGCACCCGCGACGGGCGGCGCATCCCCTGCGACGCACTCGTGCTCACCTGCGACCTGCCGGAGGTCCACCGGCTGCTCGGCCGCGCCCCCCGGCGCCCGGTGCCCCTGAGGTACGCGCCCTCGGCCGTGGTGCTGCACGCCGGCACCCGCCGCACTTGGCCGGACCTGGCCCACCACACCCTGTCCTTCGGCGCGGCCTGGCGCGGCACCTTCGACGAACTGACCCGCACCGGGCAGCTGATGAGCGACCCCTCGCTGCTGATCACCACCCCCACCGCCACCGACCCCGCCCTGGCCCCCGACGGCCGCCACCTGCACTACGTCCTCGCCCCCTGCCCCAACCTGCGCACCGGCCCGCACCCGTGGACCGACCTCGCCCCGCGATTCCGCGACGGCCTGGTCGCCGAGCTCGAACGCCGCGGCCTGGACGGGTTCGGCGACGCGGTGGAGACCGAGACGCTGGTCACCCCGGCGGACTGGGCGGCGCAGGGGCACGCGGCGGGCACGCCGTTCTCCGCCGCGCACACCTTCGCCCAGACCGGCCCCTTCCGCCCCCGCAACCTGCCGCGCGGCTGGGAGAACGTGGTGCTGGCCGGCTGCGGCACCACCCCCGGCGTCGGGGTCCCCACGGTCGTGGTCTCCGGAAAGCTCGCCGCGGCCCGCGTCACCGGCGTCCACCGCCGCCCCGCCCCGCGCCCCCCGGCACCCGCCCTGCCTGCCGCGCCCGTCCCACCTGCCCCGCCCGCGGCAGGGAGCAGACCGTGACCGCCCGCGAACTCGACGCCGCCGGCATCCACGACCCGGTCCTGCGCTCGGCCTACCTGCGCTGCCGGGAGCTGAACGCCCGGCACGGCAAGACCTACTTCCTCGCCACCCGCCTGCTCACCCCGGAGCGGCGCCCCGCCGTCCACGCCCTGTACGGCTTCGCCCGGTGGGCCGACGACATCGTCGACGACCTCCCCGGGCAGGCCCCGCCCCGGGAGCGCGCCGCGGCCCTGCGGGACCTGCGGGCGCACCTGCAGGCCGGCCTGCTGCGGCGCCGCAGCGCCCACCCGGTGGTCGCGGCCCTCGCCGACACCGCCGCCCGCTACCGCATCGACCCGGGCCACTTCACCGACTTCATGGACTCCATGAGCATGGACCTCGACGTCACCGACTACCCCACCTACGAGCACCTGGAGACCTACATGCACGGCTCGGCCGCGGTCATCGGACTGCAGGTCCTGCCGGTCCTGGGCACCGTCGCACCCCGCGAGGAGGCCGCCCCGCACGCCGCCTCCCTCGGCGTCGCCTTCCAGCTGACGAACTTCCTGCGCGACGTCGGCGAGGACCTCGACCGCGGCCGCGTCTACCTGCCCCGGGACCGGCTGGCCTCCTTCGGCGTCGACCGCGAGCTGCTGCAGTGGTGCCGCAGCACCGGCCGCACCGACCGCCGGGTACGGGACGCGGTGAAGGACATGTGCGCCCTCAACCGGGAGGTCTACCGGCACGCCGAGGCCGGGATCCCCATGCTCGACCCGGTCTCCCGGCCGTGCGTGCGCACCGCGTTCGTCCTCTACCGCGGCATCCTCGACGAGATCGAGGCCCGCGACTGCCGGATCATGCACCGGCGGGCCGTGGTGCCGCGCCGCCGCAGGGCCGCGGTCGCGCTGCGCGGGCTCGTCCGCGTCGCCGCGGCCCGCGGCCGCCACGCCGCCGGGCGGGGCCGGGCGCGCACCGCCTCCCGGGGGAGGGCGCTGTCGTGAGGAGGAGCAGCAGGGAATCCTGGCGCAGCCCGCTGAAGTTCCTGCCGCCCGTGCGGTGGGACCAGCAGGAACCCACCTGGCGGGCAGCCCGCCCGGCCGTGATCGCCGCGGCCCTGAAGAGGGCCTCGGCCCGGCCCTCCGGCAACTGGTACGTCCTCGCGGCCGGCCGCGAGGTGCGCCCGGGCCGGCCCCTCGGGCGCACGGTGGCCGGCCGGGAGGTGGTGGCCTGGCGGGACGCCTCGGGGCGGCTGCTGGCAGGGCCCGGCTCCTGCCCCCACCTGGGCGCGCCGCTGTGCGACAGCCCGGTCGTCGGCGGCCGGATCGTCTGCCACTGGCACGGCCTGGCCCTGGGGGAGGAGGGCTTCCCCGGCTGGTCCCCGTTCCCCGCCCACGACGACGGCGTGCTCGCCTGGATCCGCCTCGACGCGGCAGGAGGGGAGGAGCCGCTGCCCGCACCCCCACTGCCCCCGCGCCCGGCCGCAGCCGTGGACGCCGTCACCACCGCGGTGGGCACCTGCGAGCCGGAGGACGTCGTCGCCAACCGGCTCGACCCCTGGCACGGCGCCTGGTTCCACCCCTACTCCTTCACCCGGCTCACGGTCCTGGAGGAGCCGAGCACGGCCGAGGAGGCCCCGGACGGCGACGCCGGCCACGACCACTTCCTGGTCGACGTCGCCTACCGGGTCGGCCGCCGCGCCGCCGTGCCGGTGCGCGCCTGCTTCACCGCGCCCGGACCGCGCACCGTCGTCATGCGGATCACCGACGGCGAGGGCGCCTCCTCGGTCGTGGAGACCCACGCCACCCCCTGGGCACCGACCGGCACGGCAGGCCCCGCACCGCCGTGATCGAGGCGGTGCTCGCCGCCTCCGAACGCCCCGGCTTCGCCCTCGCCCACCGGGCGGCGCCCCTGCTGCGGCCGCTGATGCGCACCGCCGCGGCCCGCCTGTGGCGGGACGACATGGCCTACGCCGAACGCCGCTGGCTCCTCCGCAGCACCGGCCGCTTCCCCGGCTGACCGCCGCCCGGCAGGCTCACCTGCCGGAGAACCGCTCCGCACGGCCGGCATGCCCCGCCGGCCGTGCGGAGCGGCCTCATCCGGACGCCGCGAGGACCACCGAGGCCCCCACGAGGACCACCGCCGACGCGACCGCTCCGTACCCGAGGAACCATCCGGTGGAACGTACCGGGCGTCCGGCGTCCGCGCGCAGGACCGTCGTGTGTGCGGCCAGCGCGGCCGGCAGGGACAGGGCGTACAGGACGGTCGCGAACAGGAGCAGGCCGGGAAGGCCGCCCCGTCCGTACACTGCGGCGGCCGCCCACGGCAGGCCCGCAGCCGGCAGCAGGACCGCCGCGGTCGCCACCGCCACCCACCACCACCGCCTTCCGCTCCCCCGACGCAGCCCGAGCCAGTGGCCCAGGGCGACGGACGGGAGGACGAGCGCGACGGTCACCACCGCACTGGCGAGGACGAGGGCAGGCAGGACGAGAGGCAGCAGGAAGACCGCCCGGGCGTCCGGGACGATGCCGAGGAGAGGCGCCGCCGGCAGCAGCGCCGGACTCTCCGCACACAGCACCGTCATGGACACCGACGACGGCGCCGCCCCGCGTCCCTCCCGCTTCTCCTCGCCTGCCGGTCGCACCGCACTGCCCCCTCGCTCGGACTGCCCGGCCCCCATCATGGTGGAAAGGACGAGGCCGCTTCCCCGGGCAGCACGGCACGGCGGCGCTCCGTCCGGGCCCCTTCCCGGCGGGCCCGGACGGTCCGCGCGGGGCTCACCGCCGCGCGGGGCTCACCGCCGGGCGAGGCGGGCGGCGGTGCGCAGGGCTGCCGAGCGGCCTCCCTGCGGGACGGTGCGCACCGCCTGCCCGGCCACCCCCCACTGCTCCAGCAGCGCGTTGGCGGCCAGGAAGCCCGTGGTCGCCGCCCGTTCCATCAGCGCCACCGGCAGGTCCACCCGCACCAGGTCCCCGGCCAGGACCAGCCGGGGGCGTGGGGTGCGGATGCCGGGGCGGGAGGCGAAGCCCCTCACGGGGAACAGCGGGCAGTCCGCCCGCCACTCGTGGCGGGCGTCCACCACACGGGCCTGCCGGGTCTCGGGGTAGATCCGGTGCAACTGCTCCAGGGCCTCCCGCTGCACGGCGGCCCGGTCGGCCCCGGGCGCCACGGCGTAGGCGTGCAGTTCGACCACCGAGCCGCCGGTGCGGGACGCCCACCGGGCGGCCTCGCCCTCCCACCGCTCCAGCACGCTCACGTTGTCCAGCGGCCCGTAGCCGCTCGTGCCCAGGAAACCGGCCCGCCGCCGGTCCACCGGGCGGTCCAGCCACAGCCGCGACACCAGGAAGGGCGGGGCGGTGCGCAGGGCGGCGATCCGCTCGTGCCAGGGCTCGTCGCCCAGGCCCGGGGAGCGTGCGGCCAGGGAGCGCAGGCCGTCGGTGTCCAGGGCGAGGACCACCGCGTCGCAGGCGTCCGAGCTCCCTGCGCACTCCACGGTGAACCCGCCGTCGCCCCGGGGGACGACGCGGTCCACGGCGGCCCCGGTGCGCACCTCGGCGCCGGCCTTGCGCAGGTGGAGCTCCAGCGGGTCCCACAGGGCGGCCGGGAACGGCTCGTCCGGCACGTCGAACAGCAGGCCCTCGGAGGAGCCCAGGAAGTAGATGTGGAACATCAGCGCCAGCTCGGCCGCGGACAGCTCCCGCGGGTCGGCGAAGAAACTGCGGGAGAAGACCCCGAAGGCCAGGTGGCGTGCGGCTTCGGGGAAGCGGACCGCGGCCAGGTAGTCCTCGGCGCTGGTGCCGTCCAGCCGCTCGTAGACCTGCGGAACCCGCACGTCCATCAGGTGCAGCGCGGGGCGCGGGTTCATCCGGGCCAGGCCGGACCAGGTGAAGGTGGGGCTGAGGGCGACGAACCCCAGGGCGCTCCACGGCGGGGTGCGCGGGACCTTCGCGAAGCTGTCCCGGTCGCCCCGGGAGTGCCGCAGCGGATAGTCCGGCAGGCCCTTGAGCATGCCCAGGGCGGGGTCGATCCGGCCCAGCAGTGCGCGCAGGTTGTAGTACTGCCGGAAAAAGGCGTGGAAGCCTCGGCTCATGGTCACCCGGGAGCCGTCGGCCAGCCGGGTGGGCCAGCCCGCCAGCCGGCCGCCCAGTTGCTCCTGCCGCTCGTACACGGTCACCCGCACCCCCCGCTCGGCGAGGACCGCCGCCGCCGCGAGCCCGGCGATCCCGCCGCCCACCACGGCCGTGTGCGGGGCCGGCCCGGTCACGCGCGCGGCGCCCCCGGCGGGCGCCAGCACCCTGGACCGCCGGTCCCGCCCGCCCGGCGGTACCCCGGGCGGCACTCCCGGCGGCACGCCCTGCCCCGGCCGCCCGAACCCCTCCGGTGCGCCGCTCACCGCTCTTCCCCGCCCGTGGCGCGGGCCGCGAGCGCGCGTCCGGCGCCGGGCAGGGCCGGGCGCCGCGCCGCCTGCCGCAGGCGCCGACGGTGGCCGGGGCCGGGGCCGGTTCCCGGCGTTCGGTGGCGGCCGGGGGCGGTCCGGCCGGGGGCGGCTCTGTCGGGCGCGGCGGCCGGGGGGCCGTCGTACAGCGGTGTCATCGTGGGGGGACTCCTGCCCGTCCGGTGGTCGGTCCCGCGGGGGTGCGCCGCAGCAGCGGCAGCTCCGCGAGGGTGTGCAGCATCGGTGCCACCGGCGTGCTGAAGCCGATGGCGGCCTCCTCCCGCGGACCGGACGCCCCGTCGAGGAAGCGCAGCAGCCGGGGGAGCGGATTGTTGCGGAAGAGCCGTTCGAAGTAGGCCGCGCCCTCCACCCGGCCGGTGTCCAGGGCGCGCAGCAGCACCGCGTCCATCACCCGGTGCCGCAGGCGGTGCGGTCGCGGCGGGACGGGGACGCGGCCCGCGAGGCAGGCGGCCTCGATCGCGGCGGCCTGCCGCTGGACGGCGGAGAAGGTGTAGCCGGTGGACGGGCGCGTCGCCCCGCCGGCCGAGCCGATGCGGAAGACGTGCCGTCCGGCCCGGCGCGGGAAGGCGCCGTCCGTCATCGGGACGACGCCCTGCTCGGTGCCGGTCACCGAGAACGGCCCCAGGCCGAGGACCTCGCCGGTGTAGTGCGCCAGCGCGGCCTCGTACTCGTGCTCCTCCAGCGGGGCGCGGGAGAACTCGGTGTACTCCACGAGCGCCTCGCGCGCGCTCCACGGCAGGACGTAGCCGAAGGAGAGCCCGTGCGCCGGCCGGGGGGTGCGGAAGTCCATCAGGGTGGCCGCGCCGGGGTCGAACGCGTCGTGCCCGGTGCGGACGAACCAGCCGCGGAAGTGCTGCAGCAAGGTGGTGCGGGCGGGCGGCAGCGCGGGCAGGGGGCGCGAGTCGAAGACCCACCGGGAGCGCAGGGACACCGCCCCGCCCCCGGGTGCGAGCCCGTGCACCGCCGCGCCGCCTGGGAGGTCCTCCACCGAGGTGACCGCGGCCGTCACCCGGCGCAGCCGGGGCCGCCCGGCGAACCACGACCCCAGCAGCTCCTCGAAGCGGTCGGAGCGGAGCATCTTGTAGCGGAACGGCGCCGGGTCGCCCTCCACGACGGTGCCGTCCGCGGCGACCACCCGCAGCCGCCGCCAGACCGCGGAGGCCGCCTCGTCGTAGGCGCCGCCCTCCGGTTCCCAGAAGCACCAGGTTCGCGGCCCGGGGCCCGTGGAGGGGCCCGGGTCCACGAGGGCGACGGAGGGGGCGGCGGGGCCGTGCGCCGGATCGGTCAGCCGGGCGGCGAGCGACAGGCCGGCCGCGCCGGCGCCGACGATCGCGACATCCACCTCGTTCATCCACGGACCCCTACCCGGTGGGGGGTGCCCGGTAGCGGCGCGGCACCCGGATGGCCTCTTCGCGTCCGCCCGGCGCGCACCGCGGCCCCCGGTGCCGGTCAGGCCGCGGGGCTCCGCCGGACGGCCGGGGCGCCCGGGCGGTCGGCCGTGGCGCCGGCGAGCTCGGGCGCGGCGGCCAGGTGCTTGCGCGCCGCCGCCAGGGCGCTCTCGACGTCCCGGGTGCCGGTGGCCACGCACAGGGTGTAGGCGGTGTCCTCCCGCTCGCGCAGCGCCTGGGGCGTGGTCGCGGTCGCGTTCGCGACGGCTTCCCAGCGGGCCAGCAGCTGCTTCAGGACGAGGGGGTGGGGGGTGAGCACAGGGGGCCTCCAGGGACCGGCGACAGGGACTGATCGTCCTCATGCCCCGCCGACGGCCCGTCACACCGGGCCCCTACGGTGCCGTTCGTCACGGGGGGAGGGTGTCCCCGCCCCCGCTCCGGGCCAGTTCGGACCTGCGGTAGGAGTAGGTGAAGTAGATGACGAGGCCGATCACGAACCACACCACGAACCGCGCCCAGGTCTGCCACTGCAGGAACGTGATCAGCCACAGCGAGAACAGCGCGCCGAGCGCGGGCACCACCGGCATCCCGGGGCAGCGGAAGGTGCGCGGCAGGTCCGGCTGCCTGTACCGCAGCACGATCACCGCGGTGCACACGACCACGAAGGCCAGCAGGATGCCGATGTTGGTCAGCTCCGCGGCCTCGGCGATCGGCAGGAAGCCCGCGATCGCGGCGGAGGAGAAGCCGACGATCCAGGTCACGCGCGTGGGCACGTGGCGCCTCGGGTGGGTCTTGGCGAACCACTTCGGCAGCAGCCCGTCCCGGCTCATCGCGAACCACACCCGGGTCACGCCCAGCATGAAGGTGAACATCACCGTGAGGATGCCGATGATCGCGCCGACCGCGATCACGTCCGCGAGCCCGGTCAGCCCCACGGACTCGAACGCGGAGGAGAAGCCGCTCTCCCGGTCGATGTCCCGGTAGTTCTGCATGCCGGTCAGCACCAGGCAGGCCACCACGTACAGCAGCATGGAGACGGCCAGCGAGTACAGGATCGCCCTGGGCATGTGGCGCTGCGCGTCCTTGGACTCCTCGGCCGCGGTGCTCATCGCGTCGTAGCCGAAGACCGCGAAGAAGACCGTGGCCGCCCCGGTCAGCGCGCCGCCCACCCCGAAGGGGAAGAAGGGCGTGTAGTTGGCGGTGTCGACGTGGAACGCGCCCACGCCGATCACCAGGAGCACCACCGCGACCTTCAGGCCGACCACGACGGTCTCGAAGCGGGCGGCGTTCTTGATGCCCAGGGTCAGCAGGTAGGCGATCAGCAGGCACAGCAGCGCGGCGAACAGGTCGACCCGGTGCCCCGGCCCGCTGCCCGGGGCGCCCAGCATCCACGCCGGCAGGTCCAGCCCCACCGAGCCCAGGAGGAAGGAGAAGTACCCGGAGATGCCGATGGCGACGACGGCCACGATGGCGGTGTACTCCAGCAGCAGGTCCCAGCCGATGAACCAGCCCGCCAGTTCGCCGAGCACCACGTACCCGTAGGTGTAGGCGGACCCGGCCCTCGGGATCAGGCCCGCGAACTCCGCGTAGGAGAAGGCGGCCGCCGCGCTCGCCACGCCCGCGATCAGGAACGAGAGCAGCACGGCGGGTCCGGCGATGCCGTTGGCGACCGCCCCGGCCAGGGTGAAGATGCCGGCGCCGATGATGCCGCCCACGCCGATGGCCGTGAGCTGCCACAGCCCCAGGGAGCGGGTGAGCCGTTCGCTCTCGCCGCCCTCCTCGATCTGTTCGACCGGTTTGCGTCGCAGGACGCCCCGGCCCGTTTCCGACACTGCCATGGCGTGCCCTCCCGCAGGCTCCGTCCCGCCGGCCGGCGGGTGCGGCCGGAAAGCCCGGCGCCGTCCGCTCCTCAGTCTCACCCCGGCCGTTGCGCGCGTCCACCGCGCTGCGGTACGCCTCCCGGCCGCCGCTTCCCGGACGGGACGGGCCTGCGGGGAGGCGTCGGCGCCCGGGGCTCCCCGCAGTTTCGCGAAAGGGACCAAAGGCCCATGCGGGGCCACCGAGGGGCCCTGGCGGAACCGGTCCCGGCCGCCCACCGTGGGACGCGGGGACGACCCGCCGACGGGCCCCGCACGGCGTGCGGCGGCCCTCGGGCCCGCGCGCCGGAAGGGGACCGGGAGATGATGCGGCACCGCCTGGTCGGGGAACTGATGACCCCGGCCGCCGTGAGCGTGCAGCGGGGCACGACCTTCAAGGAGATCGTCCGGCTGCTGGACGAGTACGACATCACCGCCGTCCCGGTCGTCGACGGCGAGGGCCGGCCGGTGGGCGTGGTCTCCGAGGCCGACCTGCTGCGCAAGCAGGCCGGCCGCACCGGGGCGCTGGGCCGCCTGTCCGCACCGCGCCTGCCGCCCGGCGAGCAGGAGAAGGTGGACGCCGGCACGGCGGAGGGGCTGATGAGCAGCCCGGCGGTGTGCGCCCGGCCCGGCTGGACCCTCGTCCAGGCGGCCCGGGTGATGAACAGGCACCGGATCAAGCGCCTCCCGGTCGTCGACGGGACCGGCCGGCTCCTCGGGATCGTCAGCCGCGGCGACCTGCTGCAGGTCTTCCTGCGCCGCGACCGGGCGATCACCGAGGAGATCGTCGAGGACGTCCTGGTCAGGACGCTGGGCCTGAGGCCGTCCGCCGTCGGGGTGGAGACCACCGAGGGCCGGGTCGTCCTCAGCGGCACGGTCGACCGCAGGAGTACCGTCCCGGTCCTGGTGCGGCTGTGCCAGGGGGTGGACGGCGTGGTGGACGTCGAGCCCCGCCTGGCCTGGGCGGTCGACGACACGGGGGAGGAGCACGCCCCCTCCGGCGGTGCGGGCCCCGGGACGGGGACCGGGCGGCGCGCCGGGACGGGCGCGGGATGACCCCCGCAGGGTCCGCCGGGAGGCGGGCCCTGCGGGACCGGTGGAGGGTGCGGGCGTCTGCCGGTGCCGGTGGGCGCGGGGGTCCGTCAGCGACGGCGGCCCGCGGGCGGTTGGGGGCCCCGGGGCAGGCTCCGGGCGATCCCGGCGGCCCAGTCCTCGATCTCCGGCCAGTTGCGGAAGTCGCCGTAGCGGCCGTGCCCGGCCCACCGCAGGAGCCGGCCCGCGGGGCTGAGCTGCCCGGGCATCACGACCCCGGGGAAGAAGCGGTGGTCGCGCACGGGGACGCCTCCGCGCGGGCCGGAGGCGCACCCGGTGCCTTCGGTGCCTTGCCGCCCGTGCCGCCGCGGGCGCCGCCGCGGGTGTCGAGCCGGCCGCCCCGCACGCGGGCCGTCCCGACGCTGAACAGCCACACCGGGCGCCCGGCGAGCACGGCGCGGTTGCGCCGCACGAACCGCGAGCCCTCCTGCAGCCAGCGCCGGCGGCGGACCGCGCTGCCCAGCACGAAGGCGTCGTAGCGGTCCGCGTCCCCGACCTCGGCCATGGGCCGGGCCTCGGCCCGCACTCCCTCGTAGAGCAGGAGGGACGCCACCCGCTCCGCGATCTGGCGGGTGGCCCCGTGCTCGCTCGCGTAACCGACCAGTACGAACATCGCGTCGTCTCCCGCGGCCGTGCAGCCCGCTTCCAGCTTCCGGGCGGGGAAGGCCGCGGAACAGGGGCCGAACGTCCCTGCCCGTCCCGGCGGTGGCGGGGGGCGGACCGGGGGTGTTTCCTGGAAGAGGCGCCGAGGACGGGCCGCGCGCAGCCGCCCGGCCCAGGCGGCCGGTGCGCGGGGCGCGTGGCAGCCCGAGGGCCGCCCGCCGCCGGGACCCGGCGGAAGGAGACGGTGATGAGAGCGAGCGTCGGCGACCGCGTGATCGTGGAGAGCGCCGCCACGGGGCAGCCGCGGAGGGACGGGGAGATCGTCGCCCTCCACCACCCCGACGGCACCCCGCCGTACGACGTGCGCTGGTCCGACACCGGCAGGGTGACCGTGGTCTTCCCCGGCCCCGACGCGCACATCCACCACTTCGCCCACCACGGCGATCCCGGTCCGGAGCAGCCCCCCGCCCCGCCGCGGTGAGCGGGCCGCCGCGCCGCCGGTGACCGCCGGTCCGGGAGGCACCGTGTTGAAGACCCGTCGAATCCTGTGGTTCTCCGACCTCGGCCGCGGCGACGTGGCCCTCGTCGGCGGCAAGAACGCCTCCCTGGGCGAGATGATCCGCCACCTGCGGCCGGCCGGGGTGCGGGTGCCCGGGGGGTTCGCCACCACCGCCGACGCCTACCGGGAGTTCCTGGGGAGCGAGGGCCTCGGGCGGCGGATCGGCGCCCGCCTGGAGGGCCTGGACCGCGGCCGGCCCCTGCCCGAGGTCGGCGCGGCCGTGCGCGCCGAGATCCTGCGAACCCCCCTGCCCGGCCCGCTGGTCCGGGAACTGGCCGACGCCTACGCCGCGCTGGGCCGGGAGACCGGCCGGGAGGCCCCTGCGGTGGCGGTGCGCAGCAGCGCCACCGCCGAGGACCTGCCCGAGGCCAGTTTCGCGGGCCAGCAGGAGTCCTTCCTCAACGTCAGCGGCACGAAGGCGCTCCTGGACGCCTGCCACCGCTGCTTCGCCTCGCTGTTCACCGACCGGGCGATCGACTACCGCAGGCGGCTGGGCTTCGGGCAGCTGGAGGTGGCGCTGTCGGTGGGGGTGCAGCACATGGTGCGCTCGGACGTGGGGAGCGCCGGGGTGGCGTTCTCGATCGACACCGAGACCGGCTTCCCGAACGCGGTCGTCGTCAACGCCGCCTGGGGGCTGGGCGAGACCGTGGTCGGCGGCCGGGTCGACCCCGACGAGTACCAGCTCTTCAAGCCCCTCCTGGACCGGCCGGGCGCGGTGCCCGTCGTCCACGTGCGGATCGGCGCCAAGGACTGCAAGGCGGTCTACGCCGAGGGGGGCCTGACCGACGTCGTCCCCACGGACCCGTGGGAGCGGACCCGGCGGGTCCTCGGCGACGAGGAGCTGCTCCTTCTGGGCCGCTGGGTCGCCGCAGTCGAGAAGCACTACGGCACGGCCGTGGACGTCGAGTGGGCCAAGGACGGGACCACCGGCGAGATCTTCGTCGTCCAGGCTCGCCCGGAGACCGTGCAGTCCCGGCGGCACGTGCCGCTGCTGCACCAGTACCGGCTCACCGGGCGCGGCGAGCGCCTGGTCGACGGACTGGCCGTCGGCGACGCCGTCGCCCGCGGCGACGTGTGCCTGCTGCGCAGCCCGGCGGAGGCCGGCCGCTTCCCCGACGGCGCGGTCCTGGTCACCACCGTCACCGACCCCGACTGGGAGCCGGTGATGAAGCGGGCCGCGGCCGTCGTCACCGACCACGGCGGGCGGACCTCCCACGCCGCCATCGTCAGCCGGGAGCTGGGCGTCCCCGCCCTGGTCGGCACCGAACGCGCCACCGCCGTGCTGCGGCAGGGCAGTCCGGTGACCGTCTCCTGCGCCGAGGGCGAGCGCGGGTACGTCTACGCCGGGGCGGTCGACTACGAGGAGACCGAGACCGACCTCGGCGCGCTGCCGCGCACCCGGACCCGGGTGATGCTCAACCTCGCCGAGCCGTCCGCCGCGCTGCGCTGGTGGCGGCTGCCCGCCGACGGGGTGGGCCTGGCGCGCACGGAGTTCGTCGTCGCCCACGGCATCAAGGTGCACCCCATGGCGCTGGTGCACCGGGACCGGCTCGACGCGGGGGAGCGGCGCCGGGTGGACGCGCTCACCGAGGGGTACGCCGACCGCACGGAGTACTTCACCGAGCGGCTCGCCCGGGGGATCGCCCGCATCGCCGCGTCGCGCTGGCCGGACCCGGTGGTCGTGCGCACCAGCGACTTCAAGACCAACGAGTACGCCCGCCTCGTGGGCGGCCGGCCCTTCGAACCCGTCGAGGCCAACCCGATGATCGGCTGGCGCGGCGCGAGCCGCTACTACGACGAGGGCTACCGCGACGGCTTCGCCCTGGAGTGCCGCGCCCTGCGCCGGGTCCGCGAGCACCTGGGCCTGGACAACGTGGTCGTCATGATCCCGTTCTGCCGCACCCCCGAGGAGGCCGACCGCGTGCTGGCCGTCATGGCGCAGGAGGGGCTGCGCCGGGGCGAGGCCGGGCTGCAGGTGTACGTCATGGCCGAGATCCCCGCCAACGTGATCCTCGCCGAGCGGTTCGCCGAGCGGTTCGACGGCTTCTCGATCGGCAGCAACGACCTCACCCAGCTCACCCTGGGGGTCGACCGCGACTCCGCCGAGCTGTCCCACCTGTTCGACGAGCGGAACGAGGCGGTCACCCGCAGCATCGAGAGCCTGATCGAACGGGCCCACGCGGCCGGCCGCCACGTCGGCCTGTGCGGGCAGCGCCCCAGCGACGACCCGGCCTTCACCCGCTTCCTCGTGGGGGCGGGCATCGACTCGGTCTCGGTGGCCCCGGACAGCTTCTCCGCCGTCAAGCTCAACGTCGCGGCGGCCGAGCGGGAACAGGGGTGACGAGCCGCGCCGCCCACCGCGCGGGCCGGCCCTCCACCCGGCGTCCGGGCAGAGGGCCGGCCCGCGCGGTGGGCGGCGGGGGAGCGGGCCGCTCAGCCGGTGTCGCGGCGGCGCACGCTCTCCACAGCCGCGGAGTCGGCCCTCCCGCTGTGGATCAGGTGCAGGCCGAGGTCGGCCAGCGCCCGGCCCACCGCGAACTCGTCGCCGATCTCGGGGACCGAGGGGTCGTGCGGGTTGCGGCGGGCCTCGCCGAGCCCCTCGATCACGTTGTCCCCGGTGTCGAGCACGGCCCGCGCCCTGGTCAGCGACCCCTCCTCGAAGAGGTGGATGCGCACGGTCCACTCCTTGACGTGCGCCTCGAAGGCGCCGGTGTCGTCACTCATGGTCTCTCCTCCTGCCTCCTGCCGTGACGGAACCGCCCGCCCTACTCGCCCGCGGGGACGACGACCAGCGGGCACCGCGCGCTGTGGACGAGCGTGCGGCCGGTGGAACCCAGCAGCATGCCGCGGAAGCCGCCGCGGCCGCGCGAACCGACCACCAGGCACTGGGCGCCGGTCGCCGCCCGCGTCAGGACGATCGCGGGGCGGCCGCTCAGGACCTCGTGCCGGACCTTGACCTCCGGGAAGCGCTCGCCCTGCCCGGCCAGGGCCTCGGAGATCTCCGCGGAGCCCTCCTCGACGACGCCCTCCACGGCGGTGTCGGACCGCGGCAGCACTTCGACGGCCAGCAGGTCCGTGCCGCGCAGGGCGGCCTCCTCGAAGGCGAAGCGCGCCGCCCGTGCGGCGCCGGGCGAGCCGTCGATGCCGACGACTACGGGCCCGGTGCCCTCCTGCACCCCCGCCCCCGCCCCCGCTTCGGGGTGGCGGACCAGCGCGAGCGGGCAGGGCAGGTGACCGACCAGGGCCGGCCCGACACCACCGGGGGAGAGCAGTTGCTCGAACCCGGCCGGCCGCGTCCCGAGCACCAGCATCGAGGCGTGGTCGGCGGCCTCCCGCAGCACCTGCGCGGGCCGGCCCTCCGCCAGCCGGGTGCTGACCCGCAGGCCGGGGACGCGGGCCGACTCCTCGCGCAGCGCCTCGTCGAGCACGGCCTGCCCGGCCGCCCGGAACTGGGTGGCCCACAGCTCCGCCGGGCGGTCGGAGGCGGCCCGGCGGAGCATTCCCGGGGGCCACTCCTGGGAGTGCAGGATCTCCAGCGGCAGGTGCCGCAGCCGGGCCTCCTTCGCGGCCCACACCAGGGCGGGCCGGGAGGACCCGGAACGTGTGACACCCACGACGACGGGCCTGCCGGTTCCGTTCTCGGGCATCATGGCCTCCTTCCGGGGCGCCGGCGCGTTCCGGGCCCCTCGTGGCAAAGGTCGCGCGCGGACCGGCGGAGGGCCAGAGGCTCATGGCCCGGGGGACCGGGCCGCAGGTCCCTGCCGCCGGCGCGCCCGGCGTCAGTCGTGGGCCACGACGGCCACCGGGCACTCGGAGTGGTGCAGCACGGCGTGCGTGACCGGGCCGACCCGCACGCCCAGGGGCACCCGGTGGATCCGCCGGCCGACCACCACCAGTCCGGCGTCCGCCGCGGCGCCGAGCAGGCCGCGGGCCCTGTCGCCGCGCACCACGCTCTCCTCCAGCCGCAGCTCCGGGTGCCTCTCGGCCCACGGCCGCACCACCTCGTGCAGGTCCTCCCGGACCCTCTCCTCCATCTGCGCCACGGCCCGCGGGTCGACGGTGGCGGGGTCGTACGCCAGCATCGGCGGCGGCTGCCAGACGTGCACGGCGCGCAGCGGCACCTCGCGCCGCAGCGCCTCGTCCACGGCGAAGCCGATCAGGGGGTCGCAGCGGTGGCTCACGTCCAGGCCGACCACCACCGGGGCCCCTCCGCCCGGGGTGCCGTCCTCCTCCGCGGCCCGCGCCGTGGCGCGCACCAGCACCACGGGCCGGCGGGCGCGGGCGAGCACGCCCGCGCTGACCGAGCCGAGGAGGAACCCGGAGACGGCCCCCATCCCCGTGGACCCGAGGACCATCACCTCCGACTCGTCGGCCGCCCCGGAGAGCACCCGCACGGGGACGCCGGAGACCTGCTCGGTGGTCACCCGCAGGCCGCGGTGGCGCTTCTCCAGGTCGGCCCGGGTGTTGAGCAGTGTCTCCTGGACCCAGATCCCCGAGGGGCCCCCGCCGACCGCGCCCACCGGTATCTGCGGGGGCCACTGCCAGACGTTGACCAGTCGCAGCGGCAGGTCGCGCAGAACCGCCTCGCCCGCCGCCCACTGGGCCGCGGCCAGGCTTTCGGGGGAGCCGTCGACACCGACGGTCAGGGGACGGGGCATGGGCTCACCTCTCGGAGGACGGCGGCAGTCCGGGGACCGGCACGGACCGGTGGGGGCCGGTGGGGCCCGGTGGGGCCCGCACGTCCCGGATGCTGCCCGGGGAGCCGCCTTTCACCCGAGGTTTCACCCCTGAAGCACCTAATAGACCTGAAAATCGACTATCCGTCCGGTTTACTCCGTTCGGGGACGGGCAGGGAAAGGGGCCAAGAGCCCCTGCCCGAAGGCACCCCTTCGGGCCCACGTGGACCCACACCGGGGCGAGCAGGGCACAGCGTCCGCGGCGAGGACGAGGAGGAGAGCCCCATGCGAACCTGGCAGCCCCTCGGAGAAGCCGCTCTGCGGAAACTGGTCCTGGCTGCCGAGGCCGCACCGTCGATCCACAACTCCCAGCCGTGGCGCTTCCGCTACCACCCCGACACCGGCGCGCTGACCGTGCACTCGGTGGAGGAGCGCGTCCTGCCCCACCTCGACCCGCTCGGCCACGCCCTGCACCTCTCGATCGGCGCGGCCCTGTTCAACCTCTGCGTGGCGGCCCGCCACCTGGGCCACGAGCCCGTCGTGCGCCTGCTGCCCGACCCGGCCTCGCCCCACCTGCTCGCCTCCGTCCACATGACCGGCCATCCGGAGGCCGGCGCGCGGGCCGGCCCCGACCTGTACGCGGTCATCCCCGAACGCCACACCAGTCGGGTCCCCTTCGACGACGAGCCGGTCCCCGGGGAGGTCCTGGCCGAGCTGGTGGAGGCCGCGCGGGAGGAGGACGCGACCCTCCACTTCCCCGAGCCGCAGGAGAAGCAGCGCCTGCTGGCCCTCACCTCGGAGGCGGACCGGCGCACCACCATGGACCCCGACCGGACGGAGGAGAGCCGCCGCTGGGTGCACGCGCCCGACAGGAGCGGGGCGGGCATGCCGCAGGAGGTGCTGGGCGCGCGCGACACCGGTGCCCACCTGCCGATGCGGGACTTCACCGGCCTCGCCCCCGACACCCTCCCTCCCCGCCGCGCCTTCGAGCGGAACCCCACCATCGGCCTGCTGGCCACCAGGAACGACCATCCCGAGGACTGGCTGCGCGCCGGAATGGCCCTGGAGCACGTGCTGCTCCTGGCCACCGCCCACGGCCTGCGCGCCTCCCTGATGCACCAGGCCATGGAGTGGCCCGACCTGCGATGGGCCCTGCGGGACCCCGAGCGCGGAATCCTGAACGCGCACATGCTGATCCGGATGGGCCGCGCGGACACCCACCCGGGCACCCCCCGCAGGCCGCTGCGGGAGGTCCTGGAGACCGGGGCCCTCCAGGAACGCTCCCCCTGACACCCGATCCGCGGTCCGCCGGCCCGTCGGCGACCGGCACGGGCGAAGCACGAGGACCCTGTCATGGCAGATTCCGGCGAGAGGCCCCCGGACGCCGGGCCGACGGCGGCGGGGGGACAGGGGGCCGCGCGGCCTGCGTGGACCGGGGGCAGGGTGTCCGCGGCGGTCGTGGGGGCGCTGCTGGCCGTGGCCGCCGTCGGCTTCCTGGCCGGCGGCGGCGTGCTGCTGTGGGCCGACCGCACCCAGCGGGAGGACGGCTACCTGACCACGGAGCCCCGGTACTACGAGACCGGCGGGTACGCGCTGGTCGCCGACGCGGTGCGGCTGGACTCCGGCCCCGGCGCCCTCGGCGCCCGGATGCTCGGCGACGTCCGGGTCCGCGCCACAGGGATCGACCCGCAGGAAGCGGTCTTCGTGGGCATCGGCAGGGACGAGCAGGTGCACGGGTACCTGGCCGGGGTGCGGCGCAGCATCCTGGGGCAGGACCCCGAGAACTCCCCCTACGCGTCCCCGCGGCCCGGGGGCGCCCCGACCGTGCGGCCGGCCGACGCCGGCGTGTGGACCGAGCAGTCCCGGGGGCGGGGGACCCGGACGCTGGTGTGGCCGGCCCGTGACGGCCACTGGTGGATCGTGGCGATGAACGCGGACGGCTCCCCCGGGGTCGGGGTCGAGGCGGACGTGGGCGCCACCGTGCCGGCCCTGCCGTGGATCGCCGCGGGCCTGCTGGCCGGCGGCACGGTCCTGCTGGCCGTCGGCGCCGGGACGATCGCCGTACCGGTCCGGCGCGCCTCCCGCTCCTCCCGCGCCGGCCCCGGCGACCCCGGACCGGGCGGTCCCGGTTCCGGTTCTGCCGACCCCGGTCCCGGACCCGGCCCTGCCCGATCCGGCGGCCACGGCGGCCCGGCCTGACGGCCCGTCCCGTCCGGCCCGCGGACCGGTGTGACACCGGCCGCGGAGGTTGCCTATGATCCGGACCGCGCGCCGTCCGCGGTCGCGGCGCGCCGGTCGCACGGGACCGCTCCGGGACGGACCGGGCACACGGGGGAGCGGGTCGGCGTGGACGCGGGACAGCACGGTGCGCTGCGGCACGGCGCGGGCGGGTTCCGCGTCGTGGCCACCGACCTGGACGGAACGCTGCTGCGCAGCGACACCACGGTCTCCCCCCGCACCCGGCACGTGCTGCGCCGGGCGGCGGACCTGGGCGTGCACCACGTCGTCGTCACCGGCCGCTCCGCCTCCGGGTGCCGGCCGATCCTGGACGCCCTCGGCTACCGGGGGCTCGCCGTGTGCGGGCAGGGCGCGCAGGTCTACGACTCGGGTGCGCACCGCCTGCTGTCCTCCGCGACGCTGGACCCGGTCCCCGCGCGCACGCTGGTGGAGCGCGTCGCCGCGCTGACCGGGCCGCTCGACCTGGCCGTCGCCACCTCGGGCCTCGACGGCGAGTTCGTCGTGACCGAGGGGTTCCCCAGGGGCGACGAGGCCGCCCTGACGCCCTTCCGGACGGTGCCGGGGCACCGGCTGTGGGAGCGCCCCGTCGACAAGGTCTTCCTGCGCCACGCCACGCTCCCCGACGAGGAACTCGTGGCCGTGGCCTCCCGGCTGTGCGACACCACCGTCACCGTCACGCACTCCGGCCCGCGGATGGTGGAGGTGCTGCCGGCGGGTGTCGACAAGGCGGTCGGCCTGGCCCGCGTGGTGCACGGCCTGGGGCTTCGCAGCTTTGACGTCGTCGCCTTCGGAGACATGCCCAACGACATCCCCATGCTCGACTGGGCCGGGCACGCGGTCGCCATGGGCAACTGCCACCCCGGGCTGAAGGAGGTGGCGGACGAGGTCGCACGGTCCAACGACGAGGACGGCGTGGCCGTGGTCCTCGCACGGCTGCTCGGCATCCCTCTGCCCGCCGAGGACGCCGACCCCGGAGACCCCGGTCCCGAGGACCCCGACCCCGGTGAGCCGGCCGCCGTCGCGCCCGGCGCCGGGCTGCCCGGCCCCCGGCGGGCCGACGCCGTGCACGGCGGGGCGGGGGAGCCGCTCTACCAGACGTCGCCGTCGCGCCAGTCGCAGACCAGCCCGCCCGACAGGTCCAGCGGGACCGCCGGCGCGAAGACGTGGACACAGCCGTCCTCGTCCGCGGTGCGCACCACCCCGTCCGGGGTGAGGGCGGATGTCGGCCCCCGCCACCGCTGCCAGCCGCGGGACGCGTAGAACTCCGCGGCCCCGTCGGCGGCGGCCAGCGCGCCCAGGTCGTACGCGCCGCGCACCACCCGCTCCAGCGCCTCCATCACGGCCGCGCCGTGGCCCCGGCCGCGCCGGTCCGCGCGCACGCCGACGGCCTCGACGTAGCCCGTCCGCAGCGCCCGCCCGCCGTGCAGCAGCCGCCGCTGGACCAGCGAGGCGTGCCCGACCAGCTCGGTGCCCTCCCACACCAGGGCGTGCACCCCGCCCAGGGCGTGCTCCCAGTCGTGGTCGTCCAGGTCCCCCTCGAAGACGTCGTGGAGCAGGACCCGTGCCTCGTCGAGGACGGCGGCGTCCAGGTCGGCGGTGTGCGCGGTGCGTAGCTCGGCCATGCGGGCCATCCTGGCACCCGGCGGGCGCGTGCGTCCCCCGGAGGGCGGATCCCGGGGGCGCGGCCGCGGACCCGGCTCCCCGGCGGCGGGGTCAGCCGCGGTCCCAGGAGGCGAGCCGGTACATCTGCAGCACCGCGATGGGCAGTTCCGCGGTCGCGGGCGAGCCGTCCGCGCGGACGCGGACCCGCGGTGGGTCGGTCAGGCGGTCCCGGATGTCGAGGGTCTCGCCGGGCGCCCTCTCGGGATCGGCGCCCTCGCGCAGGGTCCAGGTCTGCCGGCTGGCGGCGAGGACGACCGGGTCGCCCTCGGCGGCCCGCTCGCACACGATCTCGTGCGCGTGGTCGGGGTCGAGGCAGTCCAGGGCGGCCATCTCGACCGCGCGGTACTCCAGGAACTCCCCGGCCTCCCGGGGGCCGATGACGGGGTCCAGCGCGGTCGGCGGGTGCGGGCGGCTGTGGTGGTGGTCGGGTACCGGCATCGGAGGTCTCCGGGTCGGGCGGCACCGGGCCGGCGCCACGGAGCGGACGGTCTTCCTCCACGACCCCTGCCCGGTTCCGGCCGGCCTCACCCCGCCGGACGGGTGCACCGGGCCCCGAGGGGGAGCGGCGGGACGGGCCCGCGCGGCGCGGGATCCGCCGGAGCCTCCCCGCGTCCGCTTCACCCGCTCGCCGGGTTTCCCCGCGCCCCCGGCGGTAAGCCGGTCAGGAGGCCGTACGGAGGCGGGACCGCGTACGGAGGCCAGTACCGCGATCGGAGGGCCGTGTCCGTGAAGGTGTCCGACTACATCCTGCAGCGGCTGCGCGAGTGGGGGGTGGAGCACGTCTTCGGCTATCCGGGGGACGGGATCAACGGCCTGCTGGCGGCGTGGGGGCGGGCGGGGAACCGGCCGAGGTTCGTCCAGGCCCGGCACGAGGAGATGGCGGCCTTCCAGGCCGTCGGCTACGCGAAGTTCTCCGGGCGGGTGGGGGTGTGCGCGGCCACCTCCGGCCCGGGCGCGATCCACCTGCTCAACGGCCTGTACGACGCCAAGCTCGACCACGTGCCCGTGGTCGCGATCGTCGGGCAGACCGACCGCAGCGCGATGGGCGGCTCCTACCAGCAGGAGGTGGACCTGCTGAGCCTGTTCAAGGACGTCGCCGCCGACTTCTGCGAGATGGCGACGGTGCCCGAGCAGCTGCCCAACCTCGTCGACCGGGCGGTGCGCACCGCGTACGCCCGCCGCACGGTCACCGCGGTGATCGTGCCGGGAGACGTCCAGGACCTGGAGTGGTCCCCGCCCACGCACGCCTTCAAGATGGTGCCCTCCAGCCTGGGGGTGGCGCAGGCCGCGCCGGTCCCCGCGGACGGGGACCTCGAGCGCGCCGCGCAGGTGCTCAACGCCGGGGAGAAGGTGGCCGTCCTGGTCGGCCAGGGTGCCCGCGGCGCCCGCGAGGAGGTCGAGCTGGCCGCCGAGGTGCTGGGCGCCGGAGTGGCCAAGGCGCTGCTGGGCAAGGACGTCCTCCCCGACGACCTGCCCTTCGTCACCGGCTCGATCGGGCTGCTGGGCACTCGCCCCTCGTACGAGATGATGCGCGACTGCGACACGCTGCTGGTGGTCGGCTCCAGCTTCCCCTACACGCAGTTCCTCCCCGAGCTGGACCAGGCCCGCGCGGTGCAGATCGACATCGACCCGTTCATGGTCGGACTGCGCTACCCGTTCGAGGTAAACCTCGTCGGGGACGCCCGCGCCACGCTGGAGCGCCTGCTGCCGCTGCTGCAGCGCAAGACCGACCGCTCCTGGCGCAGGACGATCGAGGCCGGCACCGCCCGCTGGTGGGAGGTGATGCAGCGGCGCGCGGCCGTGGAGGCGCGCCCGGTCAACCCCGAGCACGTGGTCCACGCCCTGGACGCGCTGCTGCCCGACGACGCGATCGTCACCGCCGACTCCGGCTCGGCCGCCAACTGGTACGCCCGCCACCTGCGGCTGCGCGGCCGCATGCGCGGCTCGCTGTCCGGCACCCTGGCCACCATGGGCCCGGGCGTGCCGTACGCGATCGGGGCGAAGTTCGCCCACCCCGACCGCCCGGCGATCGCCCTGGTCGGCGACGGCGCCATGCAGATGAACGGCATGGCCGAGATGATCACCGCGGCCAAGTACCACCGCGAGTGGGCCGACCCCCGGCTGGTCGTGGCGGTCCTGAACAACCAGGACCTCAACCAGGTCACCTGGGAGATGCGCGCCATGGAGGGGGCCCCTCGGTTCGAGGAGTCCCAGCACATTCCCGACTTCCCCTACGCCGACGTCGCGGCCGCCTTCGGCCTGGGCGGCATCCGGGTGGAGGGCCCGCAGGGGGTCGAGTCGGCCTGGCGGCAGGCGCTGTCGGCCGACCGGCCCTTCGTCGTCGACTTCCGCACCGACCCCGCCGTGCCGCCGATCCCCCCGCACGCGGACTGGGACCAGATCCAGGCCGCCGCCTCCGCGGTGCTGCGGGGCGACAGCGACCGCGCGGGCATGCTCCGCCAGGGGGTCATGGCCAAGGTCCAGGAGTTCCTCCCCGGGGGCGGCGGGCGGCGGAACGGCCCGGACGGCCCCGGCGACGAGGGCCGGTGAAGGACGGAGGCACGCCATGACCGTACTGGTGGGACACGCGGGCCGGCACGGTTCCACCCGCGGCATCGCCGAACGGATCGGGGAGCGGCTCGCCGGGCACGGCGAACGGGTCGAGGTCCGCCCGCTGGACGGGGCCGTGGACCCCGGAGGCTACGAGGCGTTCGTCCTCGGCAGCGCGGTGTACGACATGGCCTGGCTGCCGGAGGCCGCCGACTTCGTGCGCCGCGGCTTCGGGGCGGGGCGGACGCCCCCGGTGTGGCTGTTCAGCGTCGGCGCGGCGGACGCCCTGGGCCTTCCGCTGCGGTCGTACGCGGCACGCAAGGAGGAGGGGCGCCTCTTCGCGTACCTGACCGGGCTGCGGCCTGGCCTGCACCCCCGCAGCGTCCGGTTGTTCTCCGGCGCCGTCGCACGGGAGCACCTCCCGCCCGCCGGGCGCCTGTTCCTCAGGGCGACGGGGGGCCGCTACGGCGACCACCGCAACTGGCCGGAGATCGACGCCTGGGCCGACTCCGTCGCCCGGGAACTGGCGGCCGGGGCGGCCCGGCCCTGACCGGCCCGGACGCAGGGCTCCGGACGCGGGGCTCCGGACGCAGGGTCCCGGACCCCACCACGCAGCCCCGCCCCGACGCAGCCCCGCCTCGACGCAGCCGCCCCACCGCGCAGCCCGCCCCACGACGAAGGGAGCCGTTCCATGGCCCAGTACCCGTCCCAGTACCCGTCCCCGTCGGCGCTCGCCCGCCCGGTCGTCGGCTCGTACCCGACGTACCCCGGCGCCCAGCGGGCCGTCGACTTCCTGTCCGACAGCAAGTTCCCGGTGGAACGCACCGCGATCATCGGCTCGGACCTGCGCATGGTCGAGACCGTGCTCGGCCGGCTCACCCGGGGCCGGGCCGCGCTCGCCGGCGCCGGGGCCGGAGCCTGGTTCGGGCTGCTGGTGGCCCTGCTGCTGGCGGTGTTCGCCGCGGGCGGGGTCAACGTGCTGCTGCTGGTGCTCAGCGGGCTCGCCTACGGTGCGGTCTTCGGCGCGGTGTTCGGCTTCGCCGGCCACGCGATGAGCGGGGGGCAGCGCGACTTCGCCTCGCGCAGCCAGATCGTGGCCGCCCGCTACGACGTCGTCGCCGACGAGGAGGTCGCCGACGAGGCCAAGAACCTGCTGATCAAGCTCGCCTGGCGGGAGGACTGAAGCCTCCCGGCAGCCGTCCTCCCCACGCGCCCCGCACGGCGGCCCCCCGTCCGCGCGGGGCGCGCGCACGTCACCGTATCGGCCGCACATGACACCGCACCGGGACCGCAGGACTGCTACCAAGGGCAGTGAGGGCCGTCCCACGGGTCCTCACCGCACACCTCCCGAGGAGGTACCCCCATGGAAGCAGCACCGTCGACCGCGGCAGGCACCGCGGACGCCCCCGCCCCGGCGGACGGCGAGGAGCCCGTGATCCACATCCTCTGGATCAACGCGGGGCTGAGCTGCGACGGCGACTCGGTGTCGCTGACGGCCGCGATGCAGCCGAGCATCGAGCAGATCGCGCTCGGAGCCCTGCCCGGCCTGCCCCGGATCGCCGTGCACTGGCCGCTGATCGACTTCGAGTGCGGCCCCGTGCAGGGCGCGGACACCTTCATCGAATGGTTCTTCAAGGGGGAGCGCGGCGAGATCGACCCCTTCGTCCTGGTCGTCGAGGGCTCGATCCCCAACGAGGCGATCAAGCCCGAGGGCTACTGGTGCGGCTTCGGGGACGACCCGGAGACGGGCCAGCCGATCACCACCAGCGAGTGGATCGACCGGCTCGCCCCCAAGGCCCTGGCCGTCGTCGCCATCGGCACCTGCGCCACCTACGGCGGCATCCACGCGATGGCCGGCAACCCCACCGGCGCCATGGGCGTGCCCGACTACCTCGGGTGGGACTGGAAGTCCAAGGCCGGCATCCCCATCGTGTGCGTGCCCGGCTGCCCCATCCAGCCCGACAACTTCGCCGAGACCCTGACCTACCTGCTCCACCAGGCCGCCGGGTCCGCCCCGATGATCCCGCTGGACGACAAGCTGCGACCCACCTGGCTGTTCGGCGCCACCGTCCACGAGGGCTGCGACCGCGCCGGCTACTACGAGCAGGGCCAGTTCGCGACCGTCTACGACTCGCCCAAGTGCCTGGTCAGGCTCGGCTGCTGGGGGCCCGTCGTCCGGTGCAACGTCCCCAAGCGGGGCTGGATGAACGGCATCGGCGGCTGCCCCAACGTCGGCGGCATCTGCATCGCCTGCACCATGCCCGGCTTCCCCGACAAGTTCATGCCGTTCATGGACGAGCCCCCCGGCGGCAAGCTCTCCAGCGCCGTCAGCTCCGCCTACGGGGGGGTCATGCGCAAACTGCGCTCGATCACCGCCGAGACCGTGGACAAGGAGCCCAAGTGGCGCCGCAGGGGCGACGAACTGACCACCGGTTACCGGCCGCCGTGGTGAACGCCCCCGCCGCGCCCCCGCCGCGGTCCGCACCTCTTTGCTCGACACCCCGACCCACGGTCTGAAGAAGGGCACGGCACACACGATGGCAGCACCGACGCAGGCGGCCGGAGACGGCAGCGGCCTGGTGGAGATGGCCTGGGACCCGATCACCCGGATCGTGGGCAGCCTCGGCATCCACACGAAGATCGACTTCAAGCAGAAGAGGGTCGCCGAGTGCTACAGCACGTCCTCGGTCTTCCGCGGCTACAGCGTCTTCATGCGCGGCAAGGACCCCAGGGACGCGCACTTCATCACCAGCCGCATCTGCGGCATCTGCGGGGACAACCACGCCACCTGCTCGGTGTACGCGCAGAACATGGCCTACGGGGTGCGGCCGCCGCACCTCGCCGAGTGGATCATCAACCTCGGCGAGGCCGCCGAGTACATGTTCGACCACAACATCTTCCAGGAGAACCTGGTCGGGGTCGACTACTGCGAGAAGATGGTCCGCGAGACCAACCCGGGCGTGCTCGAGCTGGCCGAACGCACCGAGGCGCCGCACGCCGGCGACCACGGCTACCGCACGATCGCCGACATCATGCGCTCGCTCAACCCCCTCGAGGGCGAGTTCTACCGCGAGGCGCTCCAGGTGAGCCGCTACACGCGGGAGATGTTCTGCCTCATGGAGGGCCGCCACGTGCACCCCTCCACGCTGTACCCGGGCGGGGTGGGCACGATCGCCTCCGTCCAGCTGTTCACCGACTACCTCAGCCGGCTGACGCGCTACGTGGAGTTCATGAAGCGCGTCGTCCCCCTGCACGACGACCTGTTCGACTTCTTCTACGAGGCGCTGCCCGGCTACGAGGAGGTCGGCCGGCGCCGCGTCATGCTCGCCTGCTGGGGCGCGCTCAACGACCCCGAGCACTGCGACTTCACCTACCGCAACATGACCGACTGGGGCCGGCGGATGTTCGTCACCCCGGGCATCGTCGTCGACGGCGAGCTGGTCACCAGCGACCTCACCGAGATCAACCTCGGCATCCGCATCCTGCTCGGCAGCTCCTACTACGAGGACTGGGAGGGCCGGGAGCTGTTCGTCGAGCGCGACCCGCTGGGCAACCCGGTCGACCCCCGCCACCCGTGGAACCAGCACACCGTCCCCGCCCCCCAGAAGCGGGACTTCGACGGCAAGTACAGCTGGGTGATGTCCCCGCGCTGGTTCGACGGCAAGGAGCACCTGGCGCTGGACACCGGCGGCGGCCCCCTGGCCCGCCTGTGGTCCACCGCCCTGTCCGGCCTGGTCGACACCGGATACGTCAAGGCCACCGGCCACAGCGTCGTCATCAACCTGCCGCGCACCATGACCCGGCCGGAGACCACCTTCGAGTGGAGGATCCCGCGCTGGAGCAACGCCCTGGAGCGCAACCGCGCCCGCACCTACTTCCAGGCCTACACCGCCGCCCTGGCCCTGCACTTCGCCGAGAAGGGCCTGGAGGAGGTGCGGGCCGGGCGCACCCAGACCTGGGAGAGGTTCGAGGTGCCCGACGAAGCCGTCGGCGTCGGCTTCACCGAGGCGGTGCGCGGCGTGCTCTCCCACCACATGGTGATCCGCGACGGGAAGATCGCCAACTACCACCCGTACCCGCCGACCCCGTGGAACGCCAGCGTCCGCGACAGCTACGGAACCCCCGGCCCCTACGAGGACGCAGTGCAGAACACCCCGATCTTCGAGGAGAACCCGCCCGAGGACTTCAAGGGCATCGACATCATGCGGGCCGTGCGCAGCTTCGACCCCTGCCTGCCGTGCGGCGTCCACATGTACGTCGGCGGCAGGACCGTGCAGACGATGCACGTGCCCACCGGACTGAGCGGCCTGGCCGGATGAGCGCGGTGACGGACACCGCCCCGCGCAGGGACGCGGCGGCGGACGCGGCACGGACCGGCCGGCGCGTCGAGGAGGTCCTGGACCGCCTGGCGGCGGACGGCGACCGGCGGGCGTGCGAGGCCGCCGAGGAACTGGTGCGCGTCCTGATGGACTTCTACGGCGCCGGACTGGCCCGCATCCTCGCCCTGCTCGACGGGGACGGCGGCGGCGCCCCGGCGGCGCCCGGCGGCAGCCCCCTGGACCGCCTGCTGGGCGACGAACTGGCCGGCGGGCTGCTGGCCCTGCACGGCCTGCACCCCGAGGACGTCCGGACCCGCATCGGGCGGGCCCTGGAGAGCGCCGGGAGCCCCCTGGAGGCGGCGGGGTTCGACGAGCCCACCGGCACGCTGCGCCTGCGGTCCTCCGCCGTCGGCTGCGGGTGCCCGGGCAGCACGCAGGCGGCCCTGCGGGCCGTCGAGGACGCACTGGCCTGCTTCGCCCCGGAGGTGACCTCGGTGGAGACGGAGCCGCGGGCCTCCGGCCCGGCGGAACCGCCGCTGCTGCAGATCACCGCCCGCCCGCCCGACGGCGCGCCGGGCCCGGGCGGAACGGGGGAACGGCCGTGACCGGCGCGTCCCGCACGGCGTCCGACCGCCCCGCGGCCGCCCCCCGGGGCCTGCGGAGGTTCACCGGCCCGCGCCCCCCGCGGCAGGAGCGGTGCGAACTGTGCACCGCGCCGCTGGCCGACGGCGGCCACCGCCACCTGGTGGACACCGCGAACCGGGCGCTGGCGTGCACCTGCACCCCGTGCGCCCTGCTGTTCGACCGGCCGGGCGCCGCCGGCGGCCGCTTCCGCACGGTCCCCGAGCGGTACCTCGCCGACCCGGACCACGGCCTCGACGACAGCACGTGGGAGGCACTGGGGATCCCGGTCGGCGTCGCCTTCCTCTTCCGCAACAGCGCCCTGGACCGGACGGTCGCCCTCTGCCCGAGCCCGGCCGGCGCCACCGAGAGCGAACCGTCCCCCTCGGCCTGGCGGGACGTGCTCCGCGCCACCCGCCTGGCCGGGACGATGGAACCGGACGTGGAGGCACTGCTGCTGCGCCGCACGGACGGACGCACCGAGTGCTACCTGGCGCCGGTCGACGTCTGCTACGAACTGGTGGGCCTGATGCGCCTGCACTGGCGGGGCTTCGACGGCGGGCAGCAGGCGCGGGCGGGCCTGGAGTCCGTCTTCGACCGCGTCCGCGCACGGGCCCGGCACGTGCGGAAGGAGCGCATGCCGTGACCAGGTTCTCCTTCGCCTGCACCGGCGTGCGCGCGGACCGGTACGCGGCCGGCCCCACCCTTGTCCTGCGCCTGCGGATCACCGCCTCCCCGGGGAAGCGGGTCCACGCGATGGTCCTGCACTGCCAGATCCGCGTCGAACCGGCCCTGCGCGGCTACGCGGACTCCGAGGCCGCCCGGCTGGCCGACCTGTTCGGCGAGCGCTCCCGCTGGGGCAGCACGCTCAAGCCGCTGCAGTTCGCGCAGGTCTCCCTCACCGTCCCGGCCTTCACCGGCGAGACGGAGGCCGACCTCGCGGTGCCCTGCACCTACGACACCGATGTCGCCGCCTCCCGCTACTTCGAGGCCCTCGAGGACGGCGAGGTGCCCCTGCTCCTGCTCTTCTCCGGGACGGCGTTCACCGGCGCCGCCGGATTCCGGGTGGAACCGGTCCCCTGGGACCGGGAGGCCACCTGCCGGATGCCGGTGGCGGTGTGGCGGGAGATGATCGAGCAGCACTTCCCCGGCGCCGGCTGGATCCGCCTGTCCCGCGACGCCATGGACGCCCTGCTCGGCTTCCGCTCGCGAAGGGCGCTGCCCTCCTGGGAGGCGACCGTGCGGGCACTGCTGGAGGACGCCGGCGCACCGCCGGCCGCCGGGAGGGTGCCGCGATGACGGCGACCGCACCGACGCACCCCGGATTCGCCGCCGCCCGCCAGGTGGCCGACGCCCTGCTGTTCGAGGGCTACGTGCTCTACCCGTACCGGGCCTCCGCCGCCAAGAACCGGCTGCGCTGGCAGTTCGGGGTGCTCGTGCCGCCCGGGTGGGGCGCCGACAGCGGCGAGCACGACTTCCAGAGCACGCAGGTCCTGATGGAGCCGCGGCGCGGTGCCACGCTCTTCGTCCGGCTGCGCTTCCTGCACGTCCGGCGGCGCACCGTGCAGCGGCTCCGCCCCGGCGGCCGGTTCGAGACCGTCCCCGCCCTGGAACTCGAGGACCGGGTCCTCACCCCCTGGGACGAGGGGGTCGAGGAGCAGGTCGAGGTGGCCGTGCCGGCGGAGGAACTGGCCGGCGCGGGCCGCTCGCTGCCCTTCGACCGGCCGGCCCGCGAGGAGACCGAGGCCGTGCACGACGCGGACGGGCGCACGGTGGGCCGCCTGGTGCACCGGCGCGAGCGGGTCACCGGCCTCCTGCGGCTGTCCGCGGACCCGCTCGCGGGCCCGTACGCGGCGGTGCGGCTGACCGCACGGGTGGAGAACACCGGCGGCCTGCCGCCGGGAGGGCCCGCCGCCCGCCGCGAGGACGTCCTGCCGCGCTCACTGGTCGCCGCCCACCTGCTGCTGGGCCTGGACGCGGGGGCGTTCCTGTCCGCGGCCGACCCGCCCGAGTGGGCCCGGGCGGCCGCCGCGCAGTGCGAGAACCTGCACACCTGGCCGGTGCTCGCGGGACCCTCCGGCGGCGCGGACGTCGTGCTGTCGTCCCCCATCGTCGTGGAGGACCACCCGGCCGTCGCGCCCGAGAGCCCCGGCGCCCTCTACGACGCCACCGAGATCGACGAGATCCTCGCCCTGCGCACCGCCGCCCTGACCGACGAGGAGAAGCGGCAGGCGCGCGGCACCGACGCACGGGCGGCCGCCGTGATCGACCTGGCCGACTCGATGCCCCCCGAGGTCCTGGAACGGCTGCACGGCGCCGTGCGCTCCCTGCGGGAGGTCACCGCGGCGGACCGCGCCACCGAGGCGGACCGCGCCACCGAGGCGGACCGGACGGGCACCGGCTCCGGTCCGGGCGCCCCCTCCGCCCCGGACACCCCCTGGTGGGACCCCGCCGCGGACCGGGACGTCGACCCCGTGCGCGACCGGGTCCTGGTGGACGGCCGGCCGGTGGGCGCCGGCAGCCGCGTGCTGCTGCGGCCGGGACCGCGGCGCACCGACGCGCAGGACCTGTTCCTGCACGGGCGGAGCGCGCGGGTCGAGGCGGTGCTCCACGACGTCGACGGCGGGGTGCACCTGGCCGTGACCGTGGAGGGCGACCCCGGGACGGACCTGCGCCGCGAGCAGGGCCGGTTCTGGTACTTCCAGCCCGACGAGGTCGCACCCCTGGAGGACGCGTGAGCACCGCCGGCCCGCCCGCCGCCCCCCGGGGGCGCGTCCTGGTCGCGGGGGTGGGCAACGTCTTCCTCGGCGACGACGGCTTCGGGGTGGAGGTCGTCCGCCGCCTGTCCGCGCACCCGCTCCCCGAGGGCGTCGAGGTCGTGGACACCGGCGTCCGCGGACTCCACCTCGCCTACCGGATGCTGGACGGCTACCGCACGGTGCTGCTGGTGGACGCCACCGCGCGCGGGGGCGCACCCGGCACCCTCTACCTCGTCGACGCCACCGGCGGGGGCCCGGGCGGCCCCGGCGGCGCGGTGCTCGACGGGCACCGCATGACCCCGGACACCGTGCTCGCCCTGCTGGACACGCTCAGCGCGGGCACCGGCGCCGACCGCCCGGGGCGGGTCCTGGTCGTCGGCTGCGAACCGGCCCGCACCGAGGAGGGCATCGGGCTCAGCCCGCCGGTCGAGGCGGCGGTGGAGGAGGCGGTGCGGCTGGTCCTGCGCACCGTGCGGGAGGACGGGGGACCGCGGACGGCGCCGCCGGACGCGGCGGAACCGGTGGCCGGCAACCAGTGAGACCGGCAACCAGTGAGAGGAGACACCACCATGCGCAGGACCATCGCGGTCGCGGTCGTGGCCGCACTCGTAGCGGCCTTCGTGCAGGCACTGCCCGACATCAGGCGCTACCTGCGGATCCGCTCGATGTGAGGGCGGCCGTCCCGTACCGTCCGTCCGCCCTGTACCGCGTCCGTCCGCCCCGCGCCGCCCCGCCCCCGAACGGGGCACACCGCACCGCGGCGGCGGCGCGGCTGAACGGCCGCGTCCCGGCCCGGCCGTTCAATGGGGCCGGGCGGACGGGCCGCACCGGAGAGAGACCGATGCATGAGATGTCCATCGCGCTGGCGGTCGTGGAACAGGTGGAGCAGGCGGCACGGGCCGGCGGCGCCACCGGGGTGGCCGGCGTGCGGCTGCGGATCGGCGAACTCGCCGGAGTGGTCCCCGACGCGCTGAGCTTCTGCTTCGAACTGGCCTGCGCAGGAACCCTGCTGGAGGGCGCCGAACTGGAGGCGGAACAGGTGCCGGCCCGGGCCCGGTGCGGGCCGTGCGCCGACGAGTGGGCGGTCGGAATGCCGCCGCAACTGTGCTGCCCCCGCTGCGGCACGGCCGCCGCCGGACTGCTCTCCGGCCGGGAACTGCACATCGCCGCAGTGCACTGGGCGGACGGGGACGTCCCGCCGCACGGAAGGACCCCCGGGGACGGCCCCGGGGGAACAGGAGGGGGAACGGCCCCCGTACCGCCCCGCGAGGAGTGTTGAGCATGTGCCGTGTCACCGACCTGCAGCAGGCCGTACTCGCCAAGAACGACGCCTGCGCCCACGCGCTCCGCGCGAACCTGGCGCAACGCGGGACCGCGGTGGTCAACCTGCTGTCCAGCCCGGGCAGCGGGAAGACCGCCCTGCTCGAACGGGAACTGGTCCTGGCCCGGGAGCGGGGAGTGCCGGTGGTCGCGCTGACCGCCGACCTGGCCACCGAGAACGACGCCGTCCGCCTGGCCCGGTCGGGCGTCCCGGTCAAGCAGGTGCTCACCGACGGGCTGTGCCACCTGGAGGCGGGGATGCTGGGCAGCCACCTGACCGGCTGGCTGCCCGGGGACACCCGGCTGCTGTTCGTCGAGAACGTCGGCAACCTGGTCTGCCCCGCCTCCTACGACCTCGGCGAGTCCCTGAGGGTGGTGCTGGCCTCGGTCACCGAGGGGGAGGACAAGCCGCTGAAGTACCCGACGGCCTTCGGAACGGCCCACCTGGTGGTGGTGACCAAGACCGACATCGCCGCCGCCGTCGGCTTCGACGAGGACGCCTTCCGCGCCCACGTCGAACAGGTGAACCCCGGGGTGGAGGTGCTGCTGACCTCCGCCCGCACCGGGGAGGGGGCCGGCCTCCTGCTGGAGCGGGCCCTGGCGGCAGGCGACGGCGGCCCCGTCCACGCCCCGGTCATGGCCGGGCCACCGCAGCACCACGGGCACGACCACGGCGGGCACGACCACCACGACCACCACGGGCCGGTCGCCGGTGCCGCGTCCCGCCGCGGCGCGGAGGGGACCGGGGAGTGACGGCCGGCCAGGAGGGCACCGCGGTCGCCGAGGCGGTGCAGCGGCGCCGCGTCACGGTGCGGGGCGTGGTCCAGGGGGTCGGGTTCCGCCCGTTCGTCCACGCGCTCGCCACCGGACTGGGCCTGGCCGGGCACGTGGCCAACACCGGCGAGGGCGTCGTCGCGGAGGTCGAGGGCCCGCCCGGTGCCGTGGCCGCCTTCTGCGACCGGCTCGCCGCCCAGGCGCCGCCGCTGGCCGTCGTGGAGTCCGTCGACCACCGGGAGGTCGCCGCCACCGGCGGCACCGGCTTCGCCATCCTCGCCTCCCGGGCGGGCGGCGCGGGCCGCACGCTGGTGCCCCCGGACACGGCCACCTGCGGCGACTGCCTGGCCGAACTGGCCGACCCGGCCGACCGCCGCCACCGCCACCCCTTCATCACCTGCACCCACTGCGGGCCGCGCTTCACCATCGTCACCGGGCTGCCCTACGACCGGGCCAACACCACCATGGCCCGCTTCCCGATGTGCCCGGACTGCTCCCGCGAGTACGCCGACCCCGCCGACCGCCGCTTCCACGCCCAGCCGGTGTCCTGCCACACCTGCGGCCCCCGCCTGCGCCTGCTGGTGCGCGGCGCGCGCCCCGGCGGCGCCCCCCGGCAGGAGACCGGGCCGGACCCGGTGGCCCGGGCCCGGCGCCTGCTCGCGGACGGCGCGGTCCTCGCGGTCAAGGGGTTGGGCGGCTACCACCTCGCCTGCGACGCGGAGAACGCCGGCGCCGTCACCCTGCTGCGCCGCCGCAAGGCCCGCGGGGACAAGCCGTTCGCCCTGATGGCCCGCGAGGTGTCCGACGTTGCGCACCTGGTGCACGCGGGCCCGCAGGAGCGGGCCCTGCTCACCGGCACCGTCAGACCCGTCGTCCTGCTGCGCCGCCGCACGGGCACCGGCCCCCGGGGCGGCATGAACGGCACGAACGGCACGAACGGGCCGGCCCCGCGGCCGGCCGACGCCGTCGCCCCGGCCGCGCCGGACCTGGGCGTCATGCTGCCCTACACGCCGCTGCACCACCTCCTCCTCGGGCTTCCCGGCGACCCGCCCGGGCCGCGCCTGCTCGTCATGACCAGCGGGAACCTGGCCGGTGAGCCGATCGTCACCGACGACGCGGAGGCGCTGGAGCGGCTGGCCCCGCTGGCCGACGCCTGGCTCGCGCACGACCGCGGGATCCACGTCCCGTGCGACGACTCGGTGGTGCGCGTGTGCGACGGCGAGGTGCTGCCGGTGCGCCGCTCGCGCGGCTACGTCCCCTCCCCGCTGGAACTGCCCGTACCGGTGCGGGCGTCGCTGTCCGTCGGCGGGGACCTGAAGAACACCTTCTGCCTGGCCCGGGGACGCCGCGCCTGGTTGTCCGGGCACGTCGGAGACATGGACGACCTGGCGACGCAGACCGGGTTCGAGCGCGCCGAACGCCAACTGGAGGCGATCACCGGGGTGGTGCCGGAGGTCCTGGCCGCCGACCGGCACCCCGGCTACCGCTCCGGGCAGTGGGCGCGGCGCCGGGCCGGCGGCCGTCCGGTCCTGGGCGTGCAGCACCACCACGCGCACGTCGCCGCCGCCATGGCCGAGCACGGCCTCGACGGCAGCCGCCCGGTGATCGGCGTCGCGTTCGACGGCACCGGCTACGGCGACGACGGCGCGGTGTGGGGCGGCGAGGTCCTGGTGGCGGACTACGACGGGTTCCGCCGGCACCTGCAGCTCGCCTACGTGCCGCTGCCCGGCGGCGACGCCTGCGTACGCCTCCCGTACCGCACGGCCCTGGCGCACCTGCGCGCCGCGGGGATCGACTGGGCGGACGACCTGCCCTGCACCGCCGCCTGCCCCGGGCCCGAACGCCGGCTCCTGGCCCGCCAGCTCGCACGGGGCCTCAACTGCGTGCCCGCCTCCAGCATGGGCCGGCTGTTCGACGCGGTGTCCTCGCTGGCCGGGGTGTGCCACAGGGCCGGGTACGAGGCCCAGGCCGCCGTCGAACTGGAAGCCGCGGCGCTGGCCGCGCCCGGCGACGACGCGCCCGGCTACACCTTCGCGCTGCGGCCCGCGTCCCCCGGCGCCGGTGCGGCCGGTGCGGCCGACCTGGTCGCGGACCCGGCGCCGCTGCTGTCGGCGGTCGTCGCCGACCTGCGGGCGGGCGCCGGAGCGGCCCGGATCGCGGCGCGCTTCCACCGCGCGGTGGCCGGCCTCGTCCGCAGCGCCTGCGCCGCGGCGCGCGAGCGGCACGGCGTGGAGACCGTCGCGCTGACCGGGGGAGTGTTCGCCAACGCCCTGCTCTCCTCGGCCTGCGCCGGTGCGCTGCGCCGGGACGGCTTCACGGTCCTGCGCCACCGCCTCGTACCGCCCAACGACGGAGGACTGGCCCTCGGCCAGGCCGTGGTCGCAGCCCGGGCCGGCGCCCCGCCGGCGGGCGGGCGGGCCCCCTGACCGCGGACCCGCGGCAGGAGCGGCGGACCGGACCCACCGAGCAGAGGAGGACCCTTATGTGCCTGGCCGTACCGGGCAAGGTTGTGGAGATCGGGGAGCGGGACGGAACCCGAACGGCCACCGTCGACTTCGGCGGCGTGGTCAAGGAGGTGTGCCTGGAGTACCTGCCGGACCTGCGGGTGGGCGAGTACGCCATCGTCCACGTGGGGTTCGCCCTGCAGCGGCTGGACGAGGAGTCGGCCCGGCGCACCCTCGCCCTGTTCGAGGAACTCGGGATGCTCCAGGAGGAGTTCGGCGACCCCTGGGAGGCGGCCGCCGGGACGGACGGCGCGCCGCCCTCCCCGGCCGGCGGCGCCGGCGGCGAAGCGGGCGGCGGAGACGGAAACGGCACGACCGAGGAGGCACGGCAGTGAAGTACGTGGAGGAGTTCCAGAACCCCGAGGCGGCCCGGCGCCTGCTCGACGACATCCACGCCACCGTGACACGCCCGTGGGCGCTGATGGAGGTGTGCGGGGGCCAGACCCACAGCATCATCCGGCACGGCATCGACCAACTCCTGCCCGACGAGGTGGAACTGATCCACGGTCCGGGCTGCCCGGTGTGCGTGACCCCGCTGGAGGTCATCGACAAGGCCCTGGAGATCGCGTCCCGGCCCGGGGTGATCTTCTGCTCCTTCGGCGACATGCTGCGGGTGCCCGGCAGCGACCGGGACCTGTTCCGGGTCCGCGGCGAGGGCGGCGACGTGCGCGTCGTCTACTCCCCGCTGGACGCGGTGCGCATCGCGCAGGAGAACCCGCGGCACGAGGTGGTGTTCTTCGGCATCGGCTTCGAGACCACCGCGCCGCCCAACGCCATGACGGTCCTCCAGGCCCGCCGGCTCGGCGTCACCAACTTCAGCATGCTGGTCTCCCACGTCAGGGTCCCCCCGGCCATCGAGGCGATCATGCGCTCGCCGGAGTGCCGGGTGCAGGCGTTCCTCGCCGCCGGGCACGTGTGCAGCGTGATGGGCACCGGCGAGTACCCGGACCTCGCCGACCGGTTCGGGGTGCCGATCGTGGTGACCGGCTTCGAGCCGCTGGACGTCCTCGAGGGGGTCCGCCGCGCCGTCCGCCAGTTGGAACGGGGGGAGCACACGGTGGACAACGCCTACCCGCGGGCGGTGCGCCCGGAGGGCAACCCCGCCGCGCGGGCCGTGCTGGAGGACGTCTTCGAGGTGACGGACCGCTCCTGGCGCGGCATCGGCGTCATCCCCGGCAGCGGCTGGCGGCTGTCCCCCCGCTACAGCGAGTTCGACGCGGAGCACCGCTTCCCGGTGTCCGGCATCGCCACCCGCGAGCCCGCGGCCTGCCGCAGCGGCGAGGTCCTGCAGGGCCTGCTGAAACCGCACGAGTGCGAGGCGTTCGGCACCGCGTGCACCCCGCGCACCCCCCTCGGGGCCACCATGGTCTCCAGCGAGGGGGCGTGCGCCGCCTACTACCTCTACCGCCGCCTCGGCGGCACCCCGGCACCCCTGGAGGCGAGCCCCGTTGCCTGAGACCACTTCCGGCGCCGCACCCGGCGCCACCACCCTCCCCCCGGACGCCGCCCTCCTTCCGGACGACGGCGGCGCGCGGCCCGCCCCGGACTTCTCGGGCTGGACCTGCCCCGCCCCGCTGCGGGACCACCCCCGCGTGGTCATGGGCCACGGCGGGGGCGGCGCGATGTCCGCGGAGCTGGTCGAGCACGTCTTCGCCCCCGCCTTCGGCGGCCGGGTGCTGTCCGAACTGGGCGACGCCGCGGTCGTCCCGCTGGGCGGGGCGCGCCTGGCGTTCTCCACCGACTCCTTCGTGGTGCGGCCGCTGTTCTTCCCCGGCGGCAGCATCGGCGACCTCGCCGTCAACGGCACCGTCAACGACCTCGCCATGCGCGGTGCGCGGGCCGCCTACCTGTCCTGCGGATTCGTCCTCGAGGAGGGCGTGGAGATGGCGACGGTGGCCCGGGTGGCCGAGGCGCTGGGCGCGGCCGCCCGCGCCGCCGGCGTCGAGGTGGCGACCGGCGACACCAAGGTGGTCGAGGCCGGCCACGGGGACGGCGTCTACGTCAACACCGCGGGGATCGGGCTCGTCCCGGAGGGCGTCGACCTGCGGCCCCAGCGCGTCGTGCCGGGGGACGTGGTGATCGTCAGCGGCGCGATCGGCGTCCACGGCGTGGCGATCATGAGCGTCCGGGACGGCCTGGAGTTCGGGGTGGAGGTCGTCAGCGACTGCGCTGCCCTGGGCGGGCTGGTGGAGGCCGTGCTGGCGGTCACCCCCGACCTGCACGTACTGCGCGACCCGACGCGCGGCGGGCTCGCCGCCGCGCTCAACGAGATCGCGGCGGCCTCCGGCACCGGCGTGGTACTTCAGGAGCGCAGCATCCCGGTCCCCCCGGCCGTGGCCAACGCCTGCGCCGTGCTGGGACTGGACCCGATGCAGGTGGCCAACGAGGGCAAGCTCGTGGCGTTCGTGCCGCGCGAGCACGCCGACGCGGTGCTGGCCGCGATGCGGGAGCACCCCCTCGGCAGGGACGCCGCCGTCATCGGGGAGGCCGTGGAGGCGCACCCGGGCATGGTGGTGGCCCGCACCGGCCTGGGCGGCACCCGGGTGGTCGACCTGCCGGTCGGCGAGCAGCTGCCGCGCATCTGCTGACCCGCACGGGACATCCCGAGCGCGGAGGAGCGGCGGCCCCGGAACCGGGGCCGCCGCTCCTCCGCGCCGCGGCCGCGCTGGGTCAGCCGGGCCTGCGGTCGGCGGAGGAGTCCTGCGGGTCGACGCCGGTGAAGGCCGAGGACTTCTTTCCGCCGGGGGCCGCCGCCGTCCGGTGAAGCCGCCCGGTGGCGCCGGCTGCGGTCCGGCTCGTGCCGGTGGCCGAGCGCCTGGCCGCGCAGCCAGTGCCGCATCAGGCAGCGTTTGCCCTGTCGGCGACAGCGTGTGGGCGCCGGTCGTCGGCGTGGTCGGTGCCGTCGAGGGCGAAGTGGCGCAGGGCGGTGAACCGGGCTTCGATCCGGTTGAGCCAGGAGCTGTTGGTGGGGGTGCAGGCGATCCCGACGTTGTTCGCCGTCGCCCGGGTACCGACCCGCCGGCACTTCTTCGTCGTCAGGTGCGGGGAGAAGTTGTCACAGGCGATCGCGATGCGGACCTCGGGCGGGCAGAGGCTGCGCAGGCAGCGGCAGGACTCCAGGAACCGGGTGCGCTTCTTGACCGGTTTGATGTGGCCGTAGAGCTTGTCCTTGGTCGGTTCCGGGGCGGCGAACAGGTGCCGTGTTCCGCCGTGGCGGTTGTAGGCCGCCCGCCGCCTGCGACGTGGTTGGCGACCTTGCCGAGACCGGCTGATGATCCGCCAGGCGCGCGGCTCCCTCCGTGCGGTGGTCGGATCGCCGCCCGGGAGACGTAACAGCCGTAACGTCCGGCACTGTCAGCCCAGGAAGTCCGTCAGGCGGTCGTTCAGCTGCATCGGCGCGGTGAGTGGCAGGGAGTGGTGGGTGGCTCCGGGGAGCAGTGCCACCTCGCCCTGCGAGAGCGTCCGGCGGGCCCTGTCGGCGACCTTGACGGCATGGTGGGCGCGGCTGTGCTCCGCGAGCAGGACCAGCACCGGCATGCAGAGGTCGGCGGCCCGCGGCCGGCCACCGACGACGAGCTTGCGGCCGGGAACGGTCGTGGCCAGCGAATAAAGGCGCTGCCAGGTCTCGTCCAGGTTGATGTCTGCCGTCTCCCAGGCCAGGAAGGCGCGAGCGCGGGCCTCGCTCGGGCGGATCAGGGTGGGCAGTGCGCGCAGCAGGTAGCCGGGGCGGAACCCGGCGAAGACCTGGGTGGGGTCGACAAGGGCGAGGCGGCCGACCCGCTGCGGTGCATGCAGTGCGTACCTGACAGCCAGCCAGGCGCCGTACGAGTGCCCGCACAGGTGTGTGCGGGCGAGCCCAAGCCCGTCCAGCAGCGCATCCAGCCAGGCCGTCAGGTCGTCGCCGCTCTTCAACGGTGTGCCCCGGCGTTCGGTGCGGCCGGCGTCACCCACCAGGTCAACCGCATGGACCCGGTACCGCTCGCCGAGTGCCGGTGCGTTGGCGAACCAGACCAGGCCTGTGGCGGAGCCGCCGGGCAGCAGCACCAGTGGGCTGCCGTCTGCCTGGCCGTACACATGGACGCGGGTGCGCCCGTACGGCGTGGCGACATCGCGTTCCTCGGTGGACTCGGGCCAGCGGGCGCGAAGCTCGTTGTAGGCAAGGTCGAAGGCGGACAGGGACACGGGCATTCCTCTCGCTGAGCGATAATCTCGGTCAGCGAGATATTATGCAGGGGGCCGAGGGAGCGTGTATGGACGATCAGAGCCCGGGGATGCGGTTGGTTCACTTGCTGCGCGCGGTCACTGTGGAGTTTGAGCTGCTCGGCGCCGAGTTCGCCGCGCGCCACGGGCTGCATCCCACCGATGTTCGCGCGCTGATCCACTTGCTGGACGCGGCACGGGCCGGTACCCGTGCCACGCCCGGGTGGCTCGGCGAGCAACTGCGCCTGAACTCTGCCGGGACCACCGCCCTTGTGGATCGGCTGGAGCGGCTCGGACTGGTCCGGCGCAGCAGGGACACTGCCGACCGGCGACGCGTGCTTCTCGAGGTCGAGGAGAAGGCCGTGAAACTCGGGTGGACCTTCTTCGGGCCAGTGATCGGCGAGGTGGTGGCGGCCGCGGAAGGTTTCGAGGCGGGCGAGTTGGAGACGGTGCGTCGCTTTCTGACCGCAGTACTGGAGTCCGCCGGGCGGGCGCGTTCGGTTTGACAGGGCTTTGGTCCCGGCAGTTCGACGGTCCGCCGATGTCGAGAGGGGCGGCAGCACGTGACCTACTCCTCGTCCTCCTCGTCCTCATCGTCCTCGGCGGCGTCCGGGGCGCGCAGTGGGCGCAGGCCCCGGCCGGGGGCGCCGGCCCTGATGCCGAACAGGTAGCGGCCCGGGAAGTTGACGTGCCGGTCCTTGAACGGGGAGAGCCGGTCGACGGCTCCCCGGGCGTCCCGGTGGTCCCGGTCCAGCGCAAGGCTCGCCGCGAGTACGAGAACCGGGTCGGCACGCTCACGCCCTGACCATGATCGTTCTCGGCGCCAACCGCTGTACCGATGTTCCCCGAGGCCGAAGCCGCCCGGTGGTGTCGCGCCGCAGGCGTCGGGGCCCTCAGGTCCGGAACTGCCGCACCAGCTCGTCCGCGACCGCGCGGGCGGCGGGGGAGAGCAGGCGCCTGCGGTGGCGTGCCAGCTGCACCGGCACGTCCGGAACCGGCGGCCCGGGCACGACCGCCAGGCGGCCGGCGTGCAGCGCCTCCTCGACGGTCGCGCGCGGCAGCAGGGTGAGGCCGAGCCCGGCGGCCACGCACGCCCGGGCGGCCTCGATGCTGCCGAACCGGGTCAGCCGCGTCCGCCCGTCGGTGACCGCCAACAGCTCGTGCGCGAACCGGTCGCTGTAGGAGCAGCCCTGCTCGTGCAGGAAGAAGCTCTCCCGGGCCAGTTCTTCCCAGTCGGCCGGTTGTTCCCGTCCGGCCAGCGGATGCCCGGCGGCGCAGACGAGGACCAGCGGTTCGCGGGCGATGCGCTCGGCGGTGACACCGGCGAAGGCGGCCTGCTCCTCCAGCAGCAGGGCGAGGTCCAGCCGGCCGGAGCGGAGCCCCTCGACGGCGGCCGAGGTGCCCGCGGGGTGCAGGCCCACGTCCACGTCGGGGTGCGTGCGGCGCAGGGCGGCCACCACGCCCGGCAGGCGCGTCGAGCACAGCGTCTCGCCCGCGCCGACGACGACCCGCCCGCGCACCGGGCCGCCCTCGGCGGCGGCCGCGCGCAGCCGCGACTCCGCCTCCAGCACTTCCTCGGCCTCGGCCAGCAGGCGCCGCCCGGCCTCGGTGACGAGCGCGCCCCTGGGCAGCCGGTCGAAGAGCCGGACGCCCAGCTCCTTCTCCAGGGTCCGGACCTGCACGGTGACCGTGGACTGCGCGAGGTGGAGCTCGGCCGCCGCGGCGGTGAAACTGCCGGTCCTGGCGAGGGTGACGAAGGTGCGCAGCAGCCGGGTGTCCACGGGGCCGAAGCCTAGACGCGCCGATCGGATTTCTCGATGGACCGGATCAAGATCAATCGTTTGTCGTGATGGATCGTGGATGGGAGCGTGGAGCCATGACTGCAGAACTCTCGACCGATGTCCTGCGCTACGCGGCGTTCACCTCCGGCCACGAGGGCGGGAACCCGGCCGGCGTCGTCCTCGACGCCTCGGCGCTCGACGGACCGGGCATGCTCGCCGTGGCCGCGGAGGTGGGGTACTCCGAGACGGCGTTCGTCACGGTCCGCGACGACGAGCGGCGCCGTTTCTCGCTGCGCTACTACAGTCCTCTCGCCGAGGTCGCGTTCTGCGGGCACGCGACCGTCGCGACGGCCGTGGCGCTCGCCGAGCGCATCGGCCCCGGCCCCCTGCTCCTCGACACGCGCGCCGGGGAGGTCGCGGTGGACACGGCGGTCGACGGCACGGGCGCCGTGCGGGCCACCCTCACCAGCGTCCCCACCCGCTCCCGCCCGGCCTCCGACGCCGAGGTGGACGCGGCGCTCGACCGCCTGGGCTGGGTGCGGGAGGACCTCGACCCGGAACTGCCCCCGCACGTCGCCTTCGCCGGAGTGGAGCACCTCGTCCTGGCGGCGGCCTCCCGCGCCCGGCTGGCCGACCTGGATTACGACTTCGACGGCCTCGCCGAGGTCATGCGCCGGCACGGCTGGACCACGGTGCACCTGGTGTGGCGCGAGGCGCCGGACCGGTTCCACGCGAGGGACCCGTTCCCGGTCGGCGGCGTGGTGGAGGACCCGGCGACAGGAGCGGCCGCGGCCGCTTTCGGCGGCTACCTGCGGACGATCGGCCTGGTGCGGGAGCGGACCGCGTTCACCGTCCGCCAGGGCGAGGACATGGGCCGCCCGAGCGACCTGCTCGTCGAGGTGGACCCGGACGGCGAGCGCGTGCGGGTCACCGGCCGGGCGGTGCCCGTGGGGGACTGAGCGCCGCCGGCCGGGCCGTCGCCGTCCCCGCCCCGCCGGCCCGCGGGGTGCCGCCGGCCGGGCGCCAGAAGGGCCCGCCGGGGACCGGGGTCCCGTCCCCGGCGGGCGTCCGGCCGGGGCGGCGCCGCCCCGGCCGGACGCCCCGCCCTCAGCGGGTGACCGCGAAGGCGCCGAGGGCGCCGCGCTCGGCGTCCGCCATGACGTGCGAGACGAACGGGTAGGTCCCGGTCTCGGGGAAGAACAGCTCGACGAAGCCGCCCGAGGCGGGTGCCAGACCGAGGACCTGCGCGCCGCCGCTCCCGGGGCCGTCCGGCCGCAGCCGGTAGGCGCCCTCCTCGTACACGGTGTCGAACTGCCCGCCGACGACGTGGAAGGCGCTGGAGCGGTTCGGCCCGGCGTCCAGCACCCACACGCGCACCCGCTCGCCGACTCGGGCGGTCAGCGGGTCGTGGGAGTACTGGCCCGCGTAGCCGTTGAAGACGACCGCGTCGGGCTCCTCCGCGCCCAGTTTGTCCGCGTCGGCGGTCCCGCCCTGCCGGCCGAGGTACATCTCCGACTGCACGAGCAGGTACTCGCGGTCGACGGACGGCAGGCCCGGCGGGTCGACGACGACGGCCCCGAACATGCCGTTGGCGATGTGCAGGGACATCGGCATCGTCGAGCAGTGGTACATCCACACGCCGCTGCGGGTCGCGGTGAACCGGTAGGTCAGCGACCGCCCCGGCCCGATGGTGCGCATCGGCCGGTCCGGGGCCAGCGCCCCGGCGTGGAAGTCGACCGAGTGGCCGATCGACCCGTCGTTGACCAGCGTGATCTCGAACGTGTCGCCGACGCGTCCGCGCAGCACCGGGCCGGGCGCGGTGCCGCCGAAGGTCCACAGGGTCTGCCGGACCCCGGGCGCGACCTCCCGCTCCACCTCCTCGACGGTCAGGGTCCGCCGGTGCACGCGCGGGCCGGGCCCGCCGGCCGCGGGCGGCAGTTGCGCGTCGCGGGCGGTGAAGCCTGCGGCCGGCTCCGCCATGGGGTCGAACGCCCCGGCCGCGGACCCCGCGGACCCCGCGGCGCCCCGGGGGGCCGTGCCGCCGGTGCCGTGACCGCCGTGACCGCCGTGACCGTCCGCGCCCCCGCCCCCTGTGTCCCCGCCTCCTGCGCCCCCGCCTCCGGGGCCGGTGGCCCGTACGGCGAGGACCATGCCGGCCTGCCGGTGTCCGACCACCGAGCACCAGCCCTCCAGGTCGCGGCCGACGACTCCCGCGTCCAGGCTCTGCCGTTCTCCCGGATCCAGCCGGCCGGTGCGGGCGCCGGTCTCCAGTACCAGGTCGTGGCGGTCGGTCCCGGCGTTGCGGACCTCGATCACCAGGCGGTTCCCCGCGGGGACCTCGACGGTGTCCGGGGAGAACCGCATGCCGCGCACCGTGACGGTGACGGTGGTCGTACGGCCCGTCGGCGCCACCCCGGCACTGCCCGCGCCGTCCGCGCCGTCCGCGGCCGCCCGGGGGAGCGCGGGCAGGGAGCGCACGTCGACCGCGCCGCCTGCCGCGACGGCCAGCACGACGGCCGCCAGCCCCGCCGCCGCGCCGCCGAGGACGCGGTGCCGGTCCGGCCCGGCGGGCCGGGGCCGCGGCGCGGCCTGCGGCGCGGCCCCGGCCGGTGCAGCACCCCGGCGTCCCCGGCCTCCCCGGCGTTCCCGTCGGCCGCGCACGGCCGCGCGGGCCAGCAGCACCAGGAAGGCCACCAGCGTCGCCAGGAGCACCGTCGAGGCGACGACACGCACCGTCCCCGGCACGGGGAGCACGCACACCAGCAGGGCCGCGTCGGCCGCGACCAGGCGGGCGACCCACGCCCGGTCCAGCTCCGCGGCGGCCGCCCGCACGGCGGCGGGGCCGCCGCCGAGGACGACGGGCGCCAGGAAGGAGAGCGCGCCCAGCAGCACCTGGGCGATCCAGCCGGCGGCCAGCGGGGCGGTCAGCGACGGCACGCGCTCCGCCACCGCCGCCCACGACGGGGCCGTCAGCAGGATCCCGGTCAGGGCCGCCAGCGACCCGGCGAGCCAGGCGCAGCCGGCCGCCACCGACCAGGTGGCGAAGGAGCGCGGCGGCCTGGCCCGGGCCTCGCGCACCCACGGGGCCGCCGCGACCGCGAGCCCGGCCGCGTAGGCCGCCACCCCGGCCGCGGCCAGCGGCGGCGGCCCGGTGAGCGCGGCGCCCACGGCCGCGGCCAGCCCGGCCACCAGTACCGGAAGGGCGGTCCGCGCGGCTTTCTCGGCGCCGTCCGCCACGCGGGTGCGCAGCATCGTCGGCCACAGGGTCACCAGGGTCCCGGCCACGGTCAGGCCGACCCAGCCGAGCAGGTTGACCATTTCGTGCGCCACCAGCAGGCGGGCCGCGGAACCGCCGGACAGGCCGCCCCGTGCCATGACGACGCCCAGCGCGGCGCCCGCGGGCAGCAGCGCGGAGGCCGCGACGTAGTAGCGCACCGTCGCCGAGAACCGGGCCGGCAGGGCCCGGCGCAGCAGCCGGACCAGATGCACGGCGTGGGCCGCGACCGCGCCCGCGACGACGGTGCCGCCCACCAGCACCGCGGGCCACGCCCCGGCGAGCATCCCGCCGATCACGGCCACGGCCCCGGCGTTGAGGAGGGCCAGCCGCAGCACGGCCGGGGTCCCCCGGTCCGACTCCGGGAGCCGCAGCACCGACGCGGCGAAGTGCCCCGACCAGATCACGGCGGCGTTGCTGACGGCCCCGAGCAGCAGCAGGTGGACCAGGAGCCAGCGGGCCGCCGGTACGAACGGGTGGACGAGGGTGCCCGCGACGAACAGGGCGAGCCAGGCCGCCACGACCGCGTTCGCACCCAGGTGCCAGGCGGCGCGCGGGGAGGGCGCGCCGGACGGCGCGGCCCCCCGGCCCCGGGGGGAGGCGGGGTCCTGCGGGGAGGGGCCGTGGCCGGTGGGGAGGGTGGTCACCGCGGGTCCTCCGGACGGTCGGGTGCGGGCCGCGCGGCGGGCGCGGCGACGGGGACGGCGGTGGGGGCGGAGGCAGCCGGGCCGGCGGAGGGCGCAGGGCCGGCGGGCGCGGCGGGGGCGGCGCCCCCGGGGGTTCCTGCGGTCCCGGAGGCCGTTCCCCTTCGGGCGGCCCGGCCGGCCCCCGCGGACAGGGCCGCGGCCGTCAGCACGAACAGCAGGACGGCGGCGACGTTGAGCGCCCCGCCGAGCCGCCAGGCCCACTCGGTGTCCCGCAGGTCCCCGACCAGCACACGCAGGGCCAGGGAGGCGTGCAGCAGCCAGGCCGGCGCGGCGAGCACCGGCCGGTACGGCAGGGGACGGCGCAGCACCGCGGGCAGGATCACCGGGGCGTGCGCCATGATCATCGACAGGACGAACCCCAGGAAGACGGAGTGCACGACCGCGTCGTAGGGGCGGCCCCCGGCGACCGGGCCGCCCACGAGCCACAGCGCGCCCGCCAGGCCCAGCCAGGCGTACCCGGCCAGCAGGCACGCGGCGGTGAACCGGGGCAGCCCGGTGGAGCGCAGCAGGCGGCGGGCGACGTCGTGCACGGCGAGCCACGCGGTCAGGGCGAGCAGCGCCGCCCCGAGCAGCACGGTCCCCGGCGCGGGCCACAGCAGGGTGGCGACGACACCGGCGAGCACGGCCCCGACGCAGCCGAGGAAGGCGTTCTCGGCCCGGGGCTCCAGGAGCGCCACGCGGGCCAGGTCCAGGCGCTCCCCGGCGACGGTCAGGACCAGGAAGGCGGACAGCCACGGCAGCAGCCGGGGCACGTCGAGGCCGCCGAGCCACAGCAGGGAGGCGCCCAGCGCCGACACCGCCCCCGCGGCCTGGGCGAGCAGGGCGGGGTCCGGCCTGCGGCGCCAGAAACGGGTGTACGCGGCGACCAGGACGGCGGTGCCAGCCACGAGCAGCAGCCGGCCGGCCGCAGCGCCGGCGGGCGCGAGCAGCAGCAGGCCGCCGGCGCCGAGACAGGCGGGGGAGAGGTACGCCCACCGGCTGCCCAGGGCGACCGCCCGCTCCAGCGCCACCAGCGTCCCGGCGAAGCCGAGCACCAGCAGCACCCCGTGCACCTCGGGCAGCCGGGCGGTGGTGACCGGGGCGGGCAGGCCGAGCAGCAGCAGGGCGGCGTCGAGTCCGGCGAGCAGGGCGAGGCCCGCGGGCAGCAGCAGGACGGCCCGGCGCGCGCCCGTCCGGCGGGCCGTGCCCTCCGCGGGGGTCACCGCGGTTCCCCGGGGCGGTCGGTCCCGCCGGATGCGCCGGTCCCGCCGGGTGTGCCGGGGCGGGTGGGAACGGCGGGGACGGCGGGGCCGCCGGGTGCGTCCGGCCCGTCCGGCGCGGCGTCGAGCAGCAGCCGGCAGGCGCCCGGTTCGGCGAAGGGGTGCAGTGCCACCCGCTCGGCCTCGCCGCCGAGGGCGGCCAGGCCGGCCCGGGCCAGTCCGGCGTGGACGTTGCAGATCACGCCGGGGTGCTCGCGGGCCGCCTCGACGAACGGGCAGCGCGGCAGCCGGGCCTCGCGCGCGTCCTCGTCGGCCTCCGGGGCGAAGCCGATCTCGCCGAGCAGTGCCAGCACCCGTCCGCGCGCCTCCTTCGGGGTCCGTGCGGGCTCCTGCCCGGCGACCAGGGCGCGGCCCCACTCCTCGCCGGCGGCGAGGGCGTCGGCGTGCGGGTCGGCACTGGACCGGGCGATCTGCCCGGCGAGCACGGTGGCCAGGCCGGCGTACTCGCGCACGGCGGACTGCTGGGGCGGCCGGGCCCGGTAGAGCCACGCGGGGCGGCCGCGCCCGGCGGCGGGAGCCCGCTCGCGGTCCGCCAGCCCCGCGTCCACCAGCGCGTCGAGGTGCTCGCGGACCGTGTTGGAGTGCAGGCCGCACTCCTGCGCCAGTGCGGCGACCGTGACGGCCCCGGCCCGGCCGCGCAGGTGCTGCAGGACCGCGCGGCGCTGCCGGGACAGGGGCGGGTGGTCGTCCGACCCGCCGCCCGGAAGAGGGCCATTATTTTTCACGGACATGTCCGGAGTATATTGCAGCCATCGGCCACCCGGTCCCCCGACCGGCCGTCAAACACCGGGAGAACCCGCCATGAGCACTCTCACCGTCGCCTCGGACCCGCAGGACGCCGCGGCAGTCGAAGCCGTCGAGTCCCACCACACCCACCTGGCCGGCGAGCTGGCCGGCCAGGTCTCGATGCTGCTCGATGCCGCCGTCCGCGACCCCGGGGGCGCCGACGGCGTCCGCACCGGCCTGGTCGCCTTCTGCGACCGCGAACTCCTGCCGCACGCCGCGGCCGAGGAGTCCGTCCTCTACCCGGCCGCGCACGGCACCACCGAGGCGCGTCTGCTCGTCGACGGCATGCTCGCCGAGCACCGCCGGATCGAGGCGCTCGTCGGCGCCCTGCGCGCTGCACCCACCGCGGTGCACGCGGCGGTCGAGGCCAAGGCGCTGCAGGTGCTCTTCGAGGAGCACCTGCGGAAGGAGAACACCCTCGTGCTGCCGCTGCTCGCCGCCTCGCCCGACGTCTCCCTGGCCGGACTCCTCGAGGGCATGCACGACCTTCTCGGCGGTCACGAGCACGCCGAGGGCCCCGAGGGCGCCGGGCACGCCGAGGGCGAGGAGGCGCCGGAGCGGTCCGGCGGCTGCGGAGGGGGCTGCGCCTGCGGCGGCCCGGACGCCGGGGAAGCCCCCGAGCTCGACGTGCGGGAGGTCCCGCACGCCCTGCGCCACGCCACGGTCTTCGGCGCGCTGGGCGCCGTCCCCGCGGGCCGGGCGATGGTGCTCGTCGCCCCGCACGACCCGCTGCCCCTGCTGGCGCAGATCGAGGACCGCGACCCCGGGGTGTTCTCGGTGGAGTACCTCGAGCGCGGCCCGCAGGCCTGGCGGCTCCGGCTCACCCGGCGCTGACGCCCCGTCCGGCGTGTCCCACGGGCGGGTGCGCCGGCGCACGGGCGGGCGTGTCGACGGGCAAGTGTCCCCGCACGTGCCCGGAACACCAGGAACGCCGGATCGAAGGTCCCGGCCCCCGGGGCGGAAGAGGATCGAAGGTCCCGCACCGCAGGGACCTCCGCCGCCCGGGCCCGGGCGCCCGCCGGGGGAAGAATCGGGCCGGCCCCTGCCCGTCACCGGGGAGCCGCCCGCCGGCTCCCCGGGGGCTCCGTCCGGGCCGTTCCCGGGGGGCGGACGGCTGTGACCGCCGGCCGCCGGGGCCGGCTGTGGGATCGAGGCGCGCCGGGGAGGTGTCCGCGGCGCGGTGGAGGTGGAGCCTTGTTCGGAATCGGCCTGTGGGCGCTGGTGCGGTTCGCCCACGTGGCGGGAGCCGCCCTGTGGGTCGGCGGGCAGCTGGCCCTGTCGCTGGTGGTCCTGCCGCTGGCCCGCAGGACGCTCGACCCCGAGGCCCGCGGGCGGTTCGCCCGGGAGGCCGGGCGCAGGTTCGGGGTGCTGACCGCGGCGGTGTTCCTGCCGGTCCAGCTGGGCACCGGCGTGGCGATGGCGTGGCACAAGGGGGTCACCTGGTCCTCGCTGGCCGAGCCCGGCTACGGGCGGACCCTGGCCGCCAAGCTCGCCCTGTTCACGGCGGTGATGATCGCCGCCGCCCTCCACGGCTGGGCCCACGGCCGGGGCCGGCCCGGTCTCGCCCGGGCCCTGGCGGTCGGCTCGCTGGCCGGCTCGCTGGGCGTGGTGCTCCTGGCGGCCGCGCTGCCGGTCACCTGACCGCCGGTGCGGACGGCCGGCCCGGGGGACGGGCCGACGGTCCCGCGGACGGCCCCGGACGGCCCATTCCCGCGGGTGCGGGGAGGCGGGCGCCCCCGGGAGCCGGAAGGGTGGAACCCGCGGCGGCGGGCATGCGCGAAGTGTCCGCCGGGCACGGGGCCGCAGGGCCGCACCGTCGGCCCGCCGGGCGGGGATGCCATGAGCACACCGGACCAGGACAGGGGCGCGGAGGCCGCCGTGGACGAACAGCAGGCACCGGGTACGACCGTTCCCGCGGGCACCGCCGGCGGCACCGCCGCGTCACCGGCCCGGACCGGCCGGCCGGGCCTGATGCTGGCCCTGGCCACCGCCGGGTTCGCCCTGAACTTCTGGGCGTGGGCGCTGCTGAGCCCGCTGGCCCCCGGGTTCAAGGAGGCCCTGGGGCTGTCCTCCTTCGAGCAGTCGCTGCTCGTCGCGGTGCCCGTGGTCGTCGGCTCGCTGGGCCGCATCCCCGTGGGAGCACTGACCGACCGCTACGGGGGCCGGGTGATGTTCCCCCTGGTCTCCGCGGCCACCGTCGTCCCCGTGCTCTACCTCGGCCTGGCCGGGCACTCCTCCTTCGCCGCGCTCCTGGTCGGCGGGTTCTTCCTCGGCATCGGCGGCACCGCCTTCGCGATCGGGGTGCCCTTCGTCAACGCCTGGTTCCCGCCCGAGCGGCGCGGCCTGGCCGTCGGCGTGTTCGGGGCGGGCATGGGCGGCACCGCGATCAGCGCCCTGACGACCGTGCCGCTGGCCGACGCGCGGGGGACGGCGGCCCCGTTCGTCATCACCGCCGTCGTGCTGGTCCTCTACGCCGCGGTGGCGGCCGTGCTGCTGCGCGACGCTCCCGGGCGGACGGTGCCCTCCCAGTCCCTCGGGCGCAGGCTCGCCGCCGCCGCCCGCCTCGGAATCACCTGGCAGGCGTCTGCGTTGTACGCGGTGGCGTTCGGCGGCTACGTCGCCTTCTCCGTCTACCTGCCGGTCTACCTCAGGACGGCCTACGGGCTCGAACAGGCCGACGCGGCGAACCGGATGGCAGGGTTCGTGGTGCTGGCGGTGCTGATGCGCCCGGTCGGCGGATGGCTCTCCGACCGCTCGGGCCCGGTGCGTGTGCTGGCCGTGTCCCTGGCGGCCGTGGCCGTCTGCGCCCTGCTCCAGGTGTCCACCCCGCCTCTGGCGCCGCTGGGCACGGCCGCGTTCCTGCTGATGGCGGCCGCCCTGGGCGCCGGCAGCGGGGCCACGTTCGCACTGGTCTCCCTGGTCACTCCGGCGGACAGGGTCGGCTCGGTCACCGGGGTCGTGGGCGCGGCCGGGGGCCTGGGCGGGTTCCTGCCCCCGCTGGTGATGGGCGCGGTCTACGGCACCACCGGCTCGTACGCCGTGGGGCTGGGGCTGCTGGCCCTGGTGGCCACCGCGGCGCTGGTGTTCACCGTGACCCGGGTGCGCAGGGCGGTGGGCGCCGCCGCCTGACGCCCCGCCGGCCGGTCCGGGGCGCGGAGGCGGGGAACGGCCGGGGGAGGACGGCCGGGGGACGGTACGGGCAACGGAGCGAGGAGTGAGGACATGTGCGAGTACTGCGGCTGCCAGTCCCTGGAGGCCGTCGGGGAGTTGACCCGCGAGCACGACGCGGTCGTCAACCTGATCGGTGACGTGCGGGCGGCCCGCCGGGACGGCGACGTGCCGGCGATGGCCGGGGCCGCCCGGCGCATCGCCGAGGTCCTGGCCCCGCACACCCGGGTCGAGGAGGAGGGCCTGTTCCCGGCGCTCGCGGAGGAGTTCCCCGGGCACATCGAGGCGCTGGAGGCCGAGCACCGCCGCATCGAGGCCGTGCTCGGAGAGGCGTCCGACGCCGTGCCGGCCGACCCTTCCTGGCCGCAGCGGCTCCAGGAGGTGCTGGAGGTGCTGCGCGAGCACATCCTCAAGGAGCAGGACGGGGTCTTCCCCGCTGCCCTGTCGGCCCTGGGGCCCGAGGAGTGGGAGGCGGTCGAGGCCGTCCGGGCCCGTGTCGGCACGCGCCTCGCCCGCACCGGCGCCTGACCGCCACCGCCCCGACCCGGCCCGGCCCGTCCGCAGCCGGGCCGCGGTCGGGCCGCGACCCGGCCGCAGACCCACCGCGGTTCCCGCGACGCGACCGCGTCACCGGGTCGGCCCCGCCGCCGGACGCGGCCCCTCCCGGCGGCGGGCCCCCGCGTTCCGTACGTGTCGCCCGCCCCGCTCCGGGCAGGCGACGCCGGACGCAGGCTGTCCCGGACGCCCCGGAAACACGCGCCTCCCGCCTTGCGCGAGGGCACGATGTGGCGTTGGTTTGGTGACAAAACCGGACTGACCGGACCACCTGGGGTGCGGGCCCGTGATCGGGAGTGGTGCCGTGTGGCGAACATGAGGAAAGAGGGACCGGCCGCGGAGGCGCGGCGGCCCGGCCCGGACGGCGGGCTGGCGGACGCCCTGGTGGGCACCCGCCGGTTCTTCACCCGGGCCGAGGTCTCCGGGGACCGGCGGGCCCTGTACCGGATCGGCGGCCGGGCCGCCGACGAGTTCTACCGGGACCGCTGGTCCCACGACAAGGTGGTGCGCTCCACCCACGGGGTCAACTGCACCGGCTCGTGCTCGTGGAAGGTGTACGTCAAGGACGGCATCATCACCTGGGAGGCCCAACAGACCGACTACCCGTCCGTCGGCCCCGACCGCCCCGAGTACGAGCCGCGCGGCTGCCCGCGCGGCGCGGCGTTCTCCTGGTACACCTACTCGCCCACCCGGGTGCGGTACCCGTACGTGCGCGGGGTGCTGCTCCAGATGTACCGGGAGGCCAGGGCCCGGCTCGGCGACCCGGTGCTGGCCTGGGCGGACGTGGTCTCCGACCCGGAGCGGGCCCGCCGCTACAAGGAGGCCCGCGGCAGGGGCGGGCTGGTGCGGGCCGGCTGGGACGAGGCCGCGGAGATGATCGCCGCCGCGCACGTGCACACCATCAAGGAGTACGGCCCGGACCGACTGGCCGGCTTCTCGCCGATCCCGGCGATGTCGATGGTCTCCCACGCGGCCGGGGCGCGGTTCTACTCGCTGCTCGGCGGGGCGATGCTGTCGTTCTACGACTGGTACGCCGACCTGCCCGTGGCCTCCCCGCAGGTCTTCGGGGACCAGACGGACGTGCCCGAGTCCGGCGACTGGTGGGACGCCGGCTATCTGATCATGTGGGGCTCCAACCTGCCGGTGACCCGCACCCCGGACGCCCACTGGATGGCGGAGGCCCGCTACCGGGGGCAGAAGGTGGTCGCCGTCGCCCCGGACTACGCCGACAACGTCAAGTTCGCCGACGAGTGGCTGCCCGCGCAGCCGGGCACCGACGGCGCGCTGGCGATGGCGATGGGGCACGTCGTCCTCAAGGAGTTCTTCGTCGACCGGCGGACCCCCCGCTTCGCCGACTACGTCAAGCGCTACACCGACCTGCCGTTCCTGGTCACCCTCCGGCGGCTCGGCGAGGGGCCGGACGCCCCGTACGCGCCCGGCCGGTTCCTGACCGCCGCCGACCTGGGCGGGCAGGAGGCCGGGGCGGAGAACGCGGCGTTCAAGACCGTCCTGCTGGACGCCGCCGACGGGCGGCCGGTGGTGCCCGGCGGCTCCCTCGGCCACCGGTGGGGCGAGTCCGGCGCCGGGAAGTGGAACCTCGACCTCGGCGGCGTCGACCCGCTGCTGACCGCCGCGGACGGCGGCGAGGCCCCGGTGGAGGTGGAACTGCCCCGGTTCGACGCCCCGGACGGGTCGGCCGGCGCGGTGCGGCGCGGCGTCCCCGTCCGCCGCGTCGCCGGGCAGCTGGTCACCACCGTCTTCGACCTGCTGCTGGCCCAGTACGGGGTGGGCCGCGAGGGCCTGCCCGGGCAGTGGCCCGCCGGCTACGACGACCCGGACCAGCCGTACACCCCGGCCTGGCAGGCCGCGATCACCGGGATCCCGGCGGACAGGGCGGCCCGGATCGCCCGCGAGTTCGCCGCCAACGCCGAGGAGTCCGGCGGCCGCTCCATGATCGTCATGGGGGCCGGCGCCAACCACTGGTTCCACGCCGACACCATCTACCGGGCCCTGCTGACCCTGACCACGATCACCGGCTGCCAGGGCGTCAACGGAGGGGGCTGGGCGCACTACGTCGGGCAGGAGAAGGTCCGCCCGATCACCGGCTACTCGGCCCTGGCCACGGCCGCGGACTGGAACCGCCCGGCCCGGCAGATGATCCAGACCGCCTACTGGTACCTGCACACCGACCAGTTCCGCTACGACCACTTCGGCGCCGACACCCTCGCCGCGGCCTCCTCCACCGGTGCGTTCGCGGGCATGACCACGGCCGACGTCGTCGCGCAGTCCGCCCGCATGGGCTGGATGCCCTCCTACCCGACCTTCGACCGCAACCCGGTCGCCCTCGCCGAGGAAGCCGCGGCCTCCGGCCGCGACACGGGGGAGTACGTCGTCGACGAGCTGAAGGCCGGCCGCCTGCGCTTCGCCGCCGAGGACCCGGACGACCCGGCCAACTTCCCCCGCGTGCTGACGATGTGGCGGGCCAACCTGCTCGGCTCCTCCGCCAAGGGCAACGAGTACTTCCTCAAGCACCTGCTCGGCACGGGCTCCTCGGTCAGCGCCACCGAGGCGCCTCCGCACGCGCGCCCCCGCGACGTGGTCTGGCGCGAGCAGGCCCCCACGGGCAAGCTCGACCTGCTGCTCACCCTCGACTTCCGGATGACCAGCTCCACCCTCTGCTCCGACATCGTCCTGCCGGCCGCCACCTGGTACGAGAAGCACGACCTGTCCAGCACGGACATGCACCCCTTCGTGCACGCCTTCAACCCGGCCATCCCGCCGCCGTGGCAGACCCGCACCGACTGGGACGCCTTCAACACGATCGCGAAGGAGTTCAGCCGCCAGGCCGCCCGCCACCTCGGGAAGGTCAAGGACGTGGTGGCCGCGCCCCTGCTGCACGACACCCCCGACGAGATGGCGACCCCGCACGGCCGCGTCCTGGACTGGAGGGCCGGCGAGTGCGAACCGGTACCGGGACGGACCATGCCCAAACTGGTGACCGTCGAACGCGACTACCCGGCCGTGGCGGAGAGGATGACCGCCCTCGGCCCCCTGCTGGACACCCTGGGCGCCACCACCAAGGGCGTCACGTTCGACGTCGGGCGGGAACTGGAGTACCTGCGGCACAAGAACGGCACGGTCCGCGGCGGACCCGCCGACGGCCGCCCCTCGATCGCCCGGGACGCGCAGGCCTGCGAGGCGATCCTCGCCCTGTCCGGCACCACCAACGGCAGGCTGGCCGTCCAGGGGTTCCGCACCCTGGAGAAGCGCACCGGCACCGAACTGGCGGACCTGGCCGCCGAGCACGAGGGCAAGCAGGTCGCCTTCGCCGACACCCAGGCCGGCCCCGTGCCGGTGATCACCTCCCCGGAGTGGTCCGGCTCGGAGTCCGGCGGGCGCCGCTACTCCCCGTTCACCGTCAACGTCGAGCGGCTCAAGCCCTGGCACACCCTCACCGGACGGCAGCACTTCTTCCTCGACCACGACTGGATGGCCGAACTCGGCGAGCAGCTGCCGGTCTACCGGCCGCCGCTGAACATGCACGCCCTCTTCGGCGAGCCCGAACTCGGGGAGCACGGCGGACTCGGCATCACGGTGCGCTACCTCACGCCGCACAACAAGTGGTCCATCCACTCCGAGTACCAGGACAACCTGTTCATGCTCTCCCTCTCCCGCGGCGGGCCGACGATCTGGATGAGCAAGGAGGACGCGGAGAAGATCGGCGTCCACGACAACGACTGGATCGAGGCGGTCAACCGCAACGGCGTCGTCGTCGCCCGCGCCGTGGTGTCCCACCGGATGCCCGAGGGCACCGTCTACATGCACCACGCCCAGGACCGCCTCATCGACGTCCCCCGCAGCGAGACCACCGGGCGCCGCGGCGGCATCCACAACTCCCTGACCCGCCTGCTGGTCAAGCCCAGCCACCTGATCGGCGGCTACGCCCAGCTGTCGTTCGCCTTCAACTACCTCGGCCCCACCGGCAACCAGCGCGACGAGGTCACGGTCGTGCGCCGCCGCTCCCAGGAGGTGACGTACTGACATGCCCCGCAGCGAAGCGCCCGTCGGCCGGGTCATGGCCCAGATGGCCATGGTGATGAACCTCGACAAGTGCATCGGCTGCCACACCTGCTCGGTCACCTGCAAGCAGGCGTGGACCAACCGCAGCGGCGTCGAGTACGTGTGGTTCAACAACGTCGAGACCCGCCCCGGCCAGGGATACCCGCGCCGGTACGAGGACCAGGACACCTGGCGCGGCGGCTGGGGGCTCAACCGGCGCGGACGCCTGGCGCTCAAGGCCGGGGGCCGGTTCAAGAAGCTCCTGAGCATCTTCTCCAACCCCAAGCTGCCCGCGCTCGACGACTACTACGAACCGTGGACGTACGACTACGAGACGCTGACCGACGCGCCGCTGCAGGAGCACAGCCCCGTCGCCCGCCCCAAGTCCCTGATCACCGGCAAGGACATGAAGATCTCCTGGTCGGCCAATTGGGACGACGACCTCGGCGGGTCCCCCGACCACGGCGACAAGGACGTGCTGCTGGCCGGCGTCGCGGAGAAGGTGAAGTTCGAGTTCGAGCAGACCTTCATGTTCTACCTGCCGCGCATCTGCGAGCACTGCCTCAACCCGTCCTGCGCCGCCTCCTGCCCCTCCGGGGCGATCTACAAGCGCACCGAGGACGGCATCGTCCTGGTCGACCAGGACCGCTGCCGCGGCTGGCGGATGTGCGTCTCCGGATGCCCGTACAAGAAGGTCTACTTCAACCACCGCACCGGCAAGGCCGAGAAGTGCACCTTCTGCTTCCCCCGCGTCGAGGTCGGCATCCCCACCGTGTGCTCGGAGACCTGCGTGGGCCGGCTGCGCTACATCGGCCTGGTGCTCTACGACGCCGACCGGGTGCTCGAGGCCGCGTCCGTCCCCGACGACACCGACCTGTACGAGGCGCAGCGGCAGGTCCTCCTCGACCCGAACGACCCGCGGGTGGTCGCCGCCGCCGAGCGGGAGGGCATCCCCCGGGACTGGATCGAGGCCGCGCAGCGCTCCCCGGTCCACGCCCTGATCAACACCTACAAGGTGGCCCTGCCCCTGCACCCGGAGTACCGCACCATGCCCATGGTCTGGTACGTGCCGCCGCTGTCACCGGTGGTCGACGCCGTCCGCGACACCGGCCACGACGCGGAGGACCGGGACAACCTCTTCGCCGCCGTCGACGCCCTGCGCATCCCCGTCGACTACCTCGCGCAGCTGTTCACCGCCGGCGACCCCGCCCCGGTCGACGCCGTGCTGCGCCGGCTGGCCGCCATGCGCAGCTACATGCGCGACATCAACCTCGGCCGCGAACCGGACGAGTCGATCCCCGCCGGCGTCGGGATGGCCGGCGAGCAGATGTACGACATGTACCGGCTGCTGGCCCTGGCCAAGTACGACGAGCGCTACGTCATCCCGCCCGCCCACGCCGAACAGGCCCACCGGCTGGAGGAACTGGCCACCGAGTGCAGCCTCGACCGCGAGGGCGGCCCCGGCATGGGGGGCAGCGGCCCCTTCGGGGAGTCCTCGGGGGGCACCTCGCCGATCGCGGTGGAGAACTTCCGGATGCTGCAGACCCGGCAGACCTCCGACACCCTCGCCGCACCCGACGACAAGGCGGCCCGGGTCAACCTCCTCAACTGGGACGGCAAGGGCCGCCCCGAGGGCCTCTTCCCGCCCGAGCGCCACCACGACGCCGATCCCCGCGACACCGACTCCCACGACCCCGGCCAGGAGAGCGAGCCCCAGCCGTGAAACGCCCAGCCGTCAAACGCCCGGCCGCCGGGCGCCGGGCCGCGGACACCGCGGAAGCCTGGCACCCCGTCGCCTGGCAGACCCAGTCCCTCCTGCTGGCCTACCCCGACGAACAGCTGCTGCGGCACGCCCCGCTGGCCCGCCGGGCCGCCGCAGCCCTGCCCGCACCCGCCGGCCGGCCCCTGGACCGCTTCCTGGACCACCTCGCCCGCACCCCCCTGCCGGAACTGGCCGCCGACTACGTCGCCACCTTCGACCACCGCAAACGCTGCTGCCCCTACCTGACCTACTACGCCCACGGGGACACCCGCAGGCGCGGCGTCGCCCTGCTGCGCCTGAAGCAGACCTACGCCGCCGCCGGCCTGCGGCCGCCCGACGACGAACTGCCCGACCACCTCGCCGTGGTCCTGGAGTTCGCCGCCACCGGCGACCCCGCGGCCGGACGGCGGCTGCTGCTGGAGCACCGCGCCGGCCTGGAGGTGCTGCGCCTGGCGCTGCGCGACGAACGCTCGGCGTGGGCCGACGTCCTCGAATCGGTGTCGGCGACACTGCCCCCGCTGGGAGGAGACGAACGCGGGGCCGTCGCCGCGCTCGCCGCACAGGGCCCGCCGGAGGAGCAGGTCGGCCTGGACCCGTACGCGCCCCCGCAACCCGCCCCCCACCCGTCAGGAGGCCGCCGATGACCCCGCCCGGCGCACTCGGCACGGTCCTGTGGGTGATCCTGCCCTACGTGGCGCTCGTCACCTTCGTGCTGGGCCACGTGTGGCGCTACCGCTACGACAAGTTCGGCTGGACCACCCGCTCCTCCCAGCTGTACGAGTCGCGGCTGCTGCGGATCGGCAGCCCCGTGTTCCACTTCGGGATCCTGGTGGTGCTCGTCGGCCACGTGATGGGCCTGCTGGTGCCCGCGAGCTGGACCGCGGCGGCGGGGATCACGGAGCACGCCTACCACGTGACGGCCGTCGCCCTGGGCACGGTCGCCGGCGTGTGCACCCTCGGCGGGCTGGCCGTCCTGATCTACCGCCGGCGCACCGTCGGCCCCGTGTTCAGCGCCACCACGGCCAACGACAAGCTGATGTACGCGGTGCTGACCCTGGTGATCGTCCTCGGACTGGCCGCCACGGTGGCCGCCAACATCGCCGGAGGGGGGTACGACTACCGGGCCACCATCTCCCCCTGGTTCCGGTCGGTCTTCTACCTGCGGCCCGACCCCGCCCTGATGGCCGGCGCGCCGGTGCTCTTCCAACTGCACGCGCTCAGCGCCCTCGTGCTGTTCGCCCTGTGGCCGTTCACCCGGCTGGTCCACATGCTCACCGCGCCCGTGGGCTACCTCACCCGCCCCTACATCGTCTACCGCAGCAGGGACGTGCAACTGGGCGCCCACGCCCCCCGCCGCGGCTGGGAACGCACCTGAGACCTCCCGACCGTCCCTTCGGGGACCACGGACGGGCAGGTCAGGGCCGATCGGCCCTGCCGGATCCGTGTCGGGTGTTCCTACTGTTGCCAGTGAGCCGACAGACCCCCACCAGGAGGCGCGCGATGACCGTTCCGGCGTTGACCCGGGAACAGCTGGAGACCCTCGTCGAGGCAGGGCTCGCCGCGCCCTCGGTGCACAACATGCAGCCGTGGAGGTTCCGCACGGCCGCCGGCAGCCGCGTCCTGCGGGTGTACGCGGACCCGGAGCGGACGCTGCCGGTCGCGGACCCCCGGGGCCGCACGCTGTACATGTCCGTGGGGGCCGCGCTGTTCAACGTCCGGGTGGCCGCGGCCCACCTGGGCCTCGAAACGGAGGTCCGGCTCCTGCCGGACCCGGACGACCCGATGCTGGCGGCCGAGGTGGAGGTCACCGGACCGGCCCCGACCCGCACCCCCTACGGCCGCGACCTCTTCCCGGCGATCCGGGAACGCCGCTCCAGCCGGCTGCCGTACACCAACCGGGACGTGCCCGAGACGGCGCTCGGGGAGCTGATGGAGGCCGCCGCGGCCGAGGGCGCGGTCCTGCTCCCCCTGGAGGAGGACGGGATGCGCCGGGTGATGGACCTGACCGACGAGGCCGAGCGGCGCAACAGCAGCGACCCCGCGCGCCGCGAGGAGGTGCGGCACTGGCTGCGGCGGGAGGGCGACGACGCACGGGACGGCCTCCCCGCCGCCGCGCTGGGCCCGATGGACGCGGAGGCCCACGTGCCGATGCGCAATTTCACCGGGGCGCCCGTCGCCCCCGTCGTCCCGCCCGCCCGCTTCGAGCCCCTCCCGGGCCTGGCCACCCTGTCCACCGTCGGCGACACGCCCGCCGACTGGCTCCGCGCCGGGCAGGCACTGGAGCGCGTGCTGCTGGTGGCCACGCTCCACGGGCTGCGCGCGTCCCTGCTCCACCAGGCCATGGAGTGGCAGGACCTGCGCTGGGCCCTGCGCGACCCCGAGGGAGGGCCGGCCCACGTCCAGATGGTGCTGCGCGTCGGCTACGGCCCGCCCGGCCCCGCGACGCCCCGCCGCCCGGTCTCGGAGGTCCTGGAGGTGGAGGACCGCGCGGCACGCTGAGCGAACGGCGTGCCGTGCGGACGGCGCGCCGCCCGCACGGCGCGGTGAGTGCGCCCCGCGCCGGCGGGCGCGGGGCGGTGCACGGCAGGGACGGGGGGAGGGAGCAGACGGTGGGGAGCACCGAGGAGAGCAGCCAGGTGCGGCTGCCGCAACTGAGGCTGGACGACCTCCTCGAGGAGTTGCAGAGCCGGATCGACACGGCGCGCGGCACCTGGGACCGGCTGCACAGCCTGCTGGAGGCCGTGCTGTCGGTCGGCAGCGAACTGGACCTGGAGCAGGTGCTGCAACGCATCGTCGAGGCGGCCGCGACGCTGGTCGACGCCGAGTACGCGGCCCTGGGCGTGCTCGGCCCGGACGGCCCGGACGGCCCGGGCGGGCAGCGGATCGTGCAGTTCCTGACCGTGGGACTGACCGACGAGGAGATCGCCGCCATAGGCCCCTACCCGTCGGGCCACGGCACCCTGGGCGAACTGGTCCGCAACCCCGAGCCGCTGCGGCTGGCCGAACTGTCCGCGCACCCCGTCTCCCACGGCTTCCCGCCCGGCCACCCGCCGATGCGCACCTTCCTCGGCGCACCGCTGCGGGTGCGCGACCAGGTCTTCGGCAACCTCTACCTCACGGAGAAGCGCGGCGGGGCGCAGTTCGACGCCGAGGACGAGGCGGTGCTGCTGACCCTGGCCGTGGCCGCCGGCGTGGCGATCGACAACGCCCGTCTGTACGAGGAGTCCAGGAGGCGCGAACGCTGGCTGCGGGCGACCACGCAGGTCACCCACAGCCTGCTGTCCGGCAGCCCGCACGCCGAGGTGCTCGCCCTGATCGCCGAGCACGCCCGGGAGATCACCGGCGCCGACCTGGCCGTCGTCGCGCTGCCCGTGGGCGACGGCGAGAACCTGGCGGTGGAGCTGGCCATCGGCCGGGAGGCGGACAAGCACCGCGGCCTGGTGATGCCGGTGGGCGGCAGCCTCAGCGGTGCGGCGTTCCGCGGGGGCGTGCCGGTCACCAGCCCGGACGTCTCCCGCGACGCACGGGTCTCCGCGGGGCCCCCGCGGTTCGCCGAACTGGGCCCGGCGGTGGCGGTGCCCGTCGGGACGACCACCGGAGTGCGCGGAGTCCTCTTCCTGGCCCGCGCCCTCGGCCAGCCGGACTTCACCGGACCGGACACCGAGCCCCTGCTGGGCTTCGCGGGCCAGGCGGCGGTGGCGATGGAACTGGCCGAACGGCAGCACGCCGCCGAGCAGGTCGCCCTGCTGGAGGAACGCGACCGGATCGCCCGGGACCTGCACGACCTGGCCGTCCAGCGGATCTTCGCGACCGGCATGACGCTGCAGAGCGCGGCGCGCTTCATCGACGACGGCACCGCGTCGGAGCGGGTGCTGCGCGCCGTCGGCGACCTGGACGAGACCATCGGCATCATCCGGGCGACCGTCTTCGGCACGCCGCCGGGAGCGGGCGAGGAGGAGCACGACCTGCGCGCCCGCGTCGTCCGGGCGGCCGGGGCCGCCGCCGGCCCGCTGGGCTTCGCCCCGAGCCTGAGCATGGAGGGCGTGCTCGACGCGGAGGTCCCCGAGGAGGTCGCCGACCACATGGTGGCGGTCCTCGGCGAGGCCCTGACCAACGTCGCCCGGCACGCGCACGCCTCCCGCGCGGAGGTCATCCTGGGCACGACCGGCTCGGAGGCGGTGCTCACCGTCGCCGACGACGGGGTCGGAATCCGCCCCGGAGGCCGCCGCAGCGGCCTGCGCAACCTCGCCGAGCGGGCCGAGCGGCTCGGCGGCTCGCTGGAGCTGTCCGCCCCGCCCGGCGGCGGCACCGTCCTCGTCTGGCGCGTCCCCCTGGAGCGGCCCTGCTGACCCCGCCGGTCAGCGCTGGTACAGGCCGACGAGGGTGCCGGAGGCGGTGGCGAGGTGCGCGGCGCGGCTGCGGATCTCCTTCTCCGGCACGTCCCGCGGCAGCGGCTCGGGCAGGGCGTACAGGCGGAAGAAGTAGCGGTGCGCCGGGTCGCCCGCGGGGGGCCGGGGCCCGCCCCAGCCCGTGTCGCCGTAGCCGTTGCGCCGGGGCGTTCCGCCGGCCGGGGTCCCGCCCGCGGCCACCCCGTCGCTGTCGGGGGAGATGCCGGTCACCAGCCAGTGCAGGAAGTCTCCCGAGGGCGCGTCGGGGTCCTCGCACACCAGCACCAGCTCGGCGGTGCCGTCGGGGATCCCGGACCAGGTCAGCGGCGGCGAGACGTCGTCCCCGTCCTTGGAGTACCGCCGGGGGACGATGTCGTGGTCCGCGAACGCGGAGCTCTTCAGCTCGATACCGCTCATGCGGCCCGGGTACCCCTGCGACCGGCGTGCATGCGGAGCGGCCGCCGCCGTGCGGCGGAAGCACGCGGATGGAGCAGCGGACGGCGGCGGCCTCCGCCCCGCACCCCGGTCACCCCCGGGGAGAAGTGCGCGACGGGCGGGCCGTCCGGCGCGGGCAGCCCGGCCCGCAGCCCCCTCCGGCGGCCCCGCCCGCCAGTTTCGGCGCACGGGCCGGGGGCACGCGCGCATCCATGAGCGAACAGCACCGCCCCCTGCCGGACAGCACCCTGTCCCTGCTGGCCGAAGGCTACGCCTGGCTGCCCGACCGCCGGCGCCGCACCGCGGGCCCAGCGGTGCGGGCCCGGGTGACGGGCCGGCGCACGACGGCCCTGCGCGGCCCGGAGGCGGTGCGGTTCTTCTACGACGAACGGCACGTGCACCGGCACGGCGCCCTCCCCGAGGCGGTGCGGGGCACGCTGTTCGGGCACGGCGCGGTGCACACCCTCGACGGCGAGGCGCACCGCGTCCGCAAGGCGATGTTCACTGCCCTGCTCACCGACCCCGGGAACGTCGCCGCCCTGACGGAGAGCGTCGCCGGGGCGTGGGACGAGGCGGCCGCCTCGTGGCCGGACCGCCGGCAGGTGGTGCTGTTCGACGAGGCGGCCCGGGTGCTCACCCGGGGGGTGTGCCGGTGGGCCGGCGTGCCCCTGGAGGAGGACGCGGCCCGGGGCACGGCCCGCGACCTGGTGGCCATGGTCGACGGCTTCGCGACCCTCGGCCCGCGCCACTGGCGCGCCCGCCGGGCGCGCGGACGGCACGAGAGGCGGCTGGCGCGCCTGGTGGGGGCCGTGCGCGACGGCACGGCCCCCGTGCCGCAGGGGTCGGCGGTGGACGCGGTGGCCCGCCACCGCGACGCCGACGGCGAGCCGCTGGCCCCGCACCCCGCCGCGGTGGAGCTGCTCAACGTCCTGCGCCCCACCGTCGCGGTCTGCTGGTTCACAGCCTTCGCCGCGCACGCCCTGCACCGGTGGCCGCAGCACCGCGGGCCGCTGCGCGGCGGCGACACCGCGTACGCGGAGGCGTTCGCCCACGAGGTGCGCCGCTTCTACCCGTTCGCGCCGTTCGTCGGCGGCCTGGCGTCGCGGGACCTGTCGTGGCGCGGCGAACGGATCCCCGCCCGCTCGCTCGTCCTCCTGGACCTGTACGGGCAGAACCACGACGACGCCCTGTGGGACGAGCCGTACCGCTTCGACCCCGGACGCTTCCTGGGCCGGGCCCCCGGCCGCGACGAACTGGTCCCGCAGGGCGGCGGCGACCCGCGCACCGGCCACCGCTGCCCGGGCGAGGACGTCACCGTCTCCCTCCTGCGGACCCTGGCGGTGCGGCTGGCCCGGCTGGAGTACGACGTGCCGCCGCAGGACCTGCGGATCCCGCTGCGCCGCGTCCCGACGCGCCCGCGCAGCGGCTTCGTCCTCACCGCCGTCCGTCCGCCCGCGGGCCGCCGCCCGGCTGCCTCCTGACCCTGCCTCCCGACCGCCCCGACCGCCCCGACCGTCCCTCGCGGCGCAGGGCGCCGCGCAGGTTGTGCAGGGCCAGGCCCTCGAGGTGACTGTCGCCGGTTTCCCGGAAGGCGGCGAGCGCCTTCCGCTGGGCGTCGACGGCCTCCTCGAACCGTCCCGCCTTCGACAGAGTGGCGCCGAGGTTGTGCAGGGCCAGGCCCTCACCGTGGCGGTCGCGGAGATCGCGGTAGACGGTGACGGCCCGGGTGTGGGCGTCGACGGCCTCGCTCAACCGCCCCACCTCGCCCAGGGGCCGGCCGAGGTTGTTCAGGGCCCGGCCTTCACTGTGGCGGTCACCGGTCTCGCCGAAAACAGCGGCGGCCCGGGTGTGGGCGTCGACGGCCTCGTCGAACCGTCCCAGCTCGACCAGGGCCAGGCCGAGGTTGTCCAGCGCAAGGCCTTCTCGGTGGAGATCGCCGGTCCCACGGTAGATCGCGGCGGCTTCGGTGTGGAAATCGACGGCTTGGTCGAACCGCCGCAGCCCGACCAGGGCCCGGCCGAGGTTGTTGAGCGAGATCGCCTCACCGTGGCGGTCACCGAGGGTGCGGTAGACGGCGACAGCCGCCGTATGGGCCTTGAGGGCCAGGTCGAACTGCCGCACCTCGGTCAGGACGCCGCCGAGGTTGTTCAGCGCGAGGCCCGCATGCCGGCGGTCGCCGGTCCCGCGGAGAACGGCGACCGCCCGGGAATGGGCTTTCAGGGCGTCGTCGAACCGCCGCAGCTTGGTCAGGACGTTGCCGAGGTTGCCGAGCGCACCCCCTTCACCCTGAACGTCGCCGGTCCCGCGGAAAACGGCGGCCGCCCGGGAAAGGACGTCGACGGCGTCGTCGAACCGCCGCAGCTCGGTCAGCGCGCTGCCGAGATTCGTCAGCGCCCCTGCTTCACCGTTGCGGTCCCCCGTGCCGCGGTGGACGGTTGCGGCCTCGTCGTGGGCGTCGGCGGCCTCGCCGAACCGCCGCAACCCGGCGAGGGCGAGACCGAGCTGGTTCAGCGCCGCCGCCTCGCCGCGGCGGTCGCCGGACTCGCGGCAGACGGCCAGGGCCGTCGTCGTGACGGTCACCCAGTCGTCGAAGGCATGGCGGTCGTGGAGGTACCGGCTGAGGGCGTCCGCGAGGTCGAGGCCGGTTTCCCCGAGGCCGAACCGCGGTGCCGCGGTGACGGTGGCAACGAGGTTGGAGCGTTCGTCGTCCAGCCAGGCCAGCGCGCCGTCGCGGTCCGGGAAACGGGTCGAGGCGGTGCCGCGTGCCGCGTCCAGGTGGGTGCCGGCGGCCTCCGCGGTGGTCCGGTAGTGGACGAAGAGGCGGGTGCGTGCGGCGTCGCGTTCGTCGCTGCCGGCGTGGAGGCGTCCCTTCTCGTCGGCGTACAGGCGCACGAGGTCGTGCAGCCGCCAGCGGCCCCAGACGTGTGCGGGTTCGAGCAGGTGGGCGCGGGCCAGGTCCTGAAGGAGTTCCTCCACCTCGTACAGGTCGCCGTCGGCGAGGCCGGCGGCGGCTTCGGTGGAGAGGTCGTCACCGGGGTTGAGCGACAGCAGCCGGAACAGGCGGGCGTGCCGGTGGCCGAGGCGGTCGTGGGAGAGGTCGAAGGCGGCGCGCACCGCGCGCTCCTCCCGGCGGAGCCGGTCCAGTCGGCGGTGCTCCGCCTCGAGGGCCCGCGCCAGGGAGGCCAACGGCCGCCCGGGGACGTCGGCGAGCAGGGCGGCCGCGATGCGCAGGGCCAGCGGCAGGCCGGCGCAGAGCCGGGCGACGGCCTGCGCGTGCTCCGGCTCGTCCCGCACACGGGTGTCGCCGGGGCCGAGGGCGTTGTGCAGGGCCTGCTCGAGCAACTCGACGGAGGACCGCGCGTCGAGGACGTCGAGGTCGTGCAGGCGGGCGCCGACGTCCAGGGTGTGACGGGAGGTGAGCAGAGCCGCGGTGGTGCCGTCCGCGGGCAGCAGCGGACGGGCCTGCTCCTCGTCGGAGGCGTTGTCGACGACGACCAGTATCCGTCGCCCCTGCTCCGCGAACGCGGCCAGCACGCTGCGGTAGAGCCGCGCACGGTCCTGCAGGCCGTCGGGGATGTGCTCGCCGGGCATTCCCAGAGCCCGTAACAGGCCGTCCAGGGCGTGGCCCGGGGACAGCCGGCGTTCGCTGTCGTAGCCGAACAGGTCGACGAACAGCACGCCGCCGGGAAACCAGCCCGGCTCCTTCAACGCCCGGGTGGCCGTCTGCACGACCAGCTCGGTCTTGCCGACCCCGGCCAGCCCCGCCACCGCCGCCACCGGCGGCGCCTTCCGCTGCTCCGTGCCGGGCGCGAGGCCCGCGAGCAACGCCTCCACCTGCTCCTCACGGCCGGTGAAGGCGGCGGACGCCGGGGGGAGCCCGGACAGCGCCGGAGTGACCTGCGGCGGCAACCGCACGGTGATGTCCCGGCCCTGGATCACGGCGTGGAAGAACACACCGCCGTTGACCGTGTTCGACACCGCCCCGCCCGCGCCGTCCCGCCCGCCGGCGTCCGCCCCGGCCATGCCGCTCAGCCCCGTGTCGACGGTGCGCCGGTGCCGGGCGTGTCCGGCGGCGGGTGCGGGCTCGTGAACGAGATGCCGGTGAAGTCCCGGCCCTGCAGCACGGGGGCGGAGAAAGTGCCGTTGCCGATCGTGTTGCGGACGTCCCCCCCGCCGGTGGGCGCCTGCTTCGCCTGTTCGTGCCAGCGCTGCAGTTCGGCGCGGAACTGCGCGTCCAGCGCGGCCCGCACCGCCAAGGCCGTGCTCAGCGCGTGAGCGCGCGCCGGATCGTCCGGCGTCTCCTCCAGTCCGGCGAGCTCCGCCTCTCCGGAACCCGGCTCCGGCGCATCGGGGGAATCGCCCGCGCTGCGCCGGAACGGGGTCCGCGCCAGTGCGCCCAGCCACGCCCACGCCTGCCGCCCGAGCTCGCCACCGGCGCCGCCGGCCAGCGCCGCCAGCAGCGCCGTCGATATCGGCTCCATCCCGCATCACCCCGTCGGCACATCGGTTGCTCACCGGAGCGGACACGATACGGGCTGCCGCAGCCCGCCGAGAAGCCTTTCGTCGCCATCCGGCCATCCGGCCATCCGGCCATCCGGCCATCCGGCCATCCGGCCATCCGGCCATCCGGCCATCCGGCCATCCGGCCATCCGGCCATCCGGCCATCCGGCCATCCGGCCATCCGGCAGGACGGCCGCGCCGCGATCATTCCGGTCGACCCGGGCCGGGCAGGAGCGTGTTCGGCAGGCGGTCCCGGGGCGGCCCCCGGGACCTTCGGCCCTCCCCGGACGGGAGCGGCGCGGCGACCATGGAAGGGCGGGACGCCCAGCGGCGGGGCACGGAGCGGATGCCCGGCCGCCGGGAGGAGGCATCCATGTCGCTCGCCACCACGACCGACCTGTACGAAGTGACGATGGCCCTGTCGTACCTGCGGGAGGGTATGCGCGCACCGGCCGTCTTCAGCCTGTTCACCCGCGACCTGCCGCCCGGGCGGGGGTTCCTGGTCGCCGCGGGGCTCGAACCCGCACTGGACTTCCTGGCCGGCTACCGGATCGGCCCCGAGGACGTCGACGACTTCGCGGCCGCGCTGCACCGGCCCCGGCGGGACCTGGAGCCCCTGCTGGGCCTGGAGTTCGAGGGGGAGGTCCGGGCGGTCCCCGAGGGCCGGGTCGTCCTGCCCGGCGAACCCCTGCTGGAGGTGACCGCGCCGCTGCCCCAGGCGCAGCTGGTGGAGACGTTCCTGCTCAACCAGGTCAGCCACCAGACCGCGGTCGCCTCGAAGGCGGCGCGCTGCGTGATCGCGGCGGCCGGCCGCCCGGTGGTGGACTTCTCGCTGCGGCGCACCCACGGCCTCCAGGCCGGCATGCAGGCCGCCCGGCTCGGCGCGATGACGGGCTTCGCCGCGACGAGCAACGTCGCCGCGGCCGCCGCGTACGGCATCACAGCCACCGGCACCATGGCCCACTCCTACATCGAGGCGTTCCCCGGCGAGGAGGAGGCCTTCCGGGCCTTCGCCCGCGCCCACCCCGGCCCGGTGACCCTCCTGGTCGACACCTACGACACCGAGGCCGGGACGAGGACGGCGGCGCGGGTGCTGCGGGAGCTGGGGCTCGAACAGGGGTGCGCGGTCCGGCTGGACAGCGGCGACCTGGCGGACCTCGCGGTGCGCGCCCGGCGGATCCTCGACGACGCGGGGCTGGAGCAGGTGCGGATCGTGGCCAGCGGCGGCCTGGACGAGTACGGGGTCGACGACCTGGTGCGCGCCGGGGCGCCGATCGACGTCTTCGCGGTCGGCACCCGCGTCGGCGTCGCGGCCGACGCGCCGTACCTGGACTCGGCGTACAAGCTCGTGGAGTACGACGGCCGGCCGGTGATGAAGCTGTCCTCGGCGAAGGTGACCGCACCCGCGCCCAAACAGGTCCACCGCCGCCCCGGGCACCCCGACGTGATCGCCCTGCGGGACGAGGAGCCGCCGCCCGGGAGCTCCCCGCTGCTGGAGACGGTGATGCGCGACGGCAGGCGCACCGGCCCGCCGGACACGCTGGACGCCGCGCGGGAGCGGCTCGCCGCCGACCTGGCCGCGCTGCCGGAGGAGGCCCTGCGCGTCCGCGGCCCCCGGCCCCCCCGCCCGGTGGTCTCCGACCGCCTGGCCGAGCTGACGCGGACGGTGCGGCACCGGATCGAGGACGCCGTCCTGCGGCACCCGCCGCAGCGGTGAGCGTCCCTTTGGGCCCGGTGTCAGGGACCGGGGCGGCCCGGGCGCAGGCGCACCGCGACGACCTTGTACTCCGGGCAGGAGGTGACGGTGTCGCCCCGGTCGGAGACGAGGTTGTTCACCCCTCCCGAGGGGAAGTGGAAGGCGCAGAACACCTGCCCCGGGGGCACGTCGCCGCTGGTCCGGGCGGTGAGCGCGGCCCGGCCGCGGCGGCTCTCGACGGTCAGCGGGTCGCCGTCGCGCAGGCCGAGGCGGGCGGCGTCGTCGGGGTGCAGGTCGAGCCGTTCGGCGTCCTCGATCCGCAGGTTGTCCGTGCGCCGGGTCATGCTGCCGGAGTTGTAGTGGGGCCAGCGCCGCCCGGTGACCAGCAGCAGCGGGTATTCGTCGTCCGGCTCCTCCCCGGGCGGCAGGTAGGGGGGCGCCGCGAGGCGGGCGAGCCCGTCGGGGGTGGCGAACCGCTCCCGGTACAGCGCGGCCGTGCCCGGGCGGCCGGGGTCCGGGCACGGCCAGTGCACCGCCCCCTCCCGGTCCAGCCGCCCGTGGGAGATCCCGGCGAACAGCGGCGCGACGCGCGCGCACTCGTCCAGGGCGGCGGCGGGGGAGGGGCAGCCCAGGTCGGTGCCGAGCGCCGCGGCGACGGCGTGCACGGCGTCGAAGTCGCTGCGCACCCCCGGCGGGGCGGCGACGGCGGGGCGCACGCGCTGGAAGCGGCGGTCGAAGTTGACGAACGTGCCGTCCTTCTCCGGCCAGGCGGCGGCCGGCAGGACGACGTCGGCGCGGCGGGCGGTCTCCGACAGGAACAGCTCGCTGCACACGACCAGCGGGCAGGCGTCCAGCGCCTCGGCGACCCGGGAGGAGTCCGGGTCGGTGGCGCACACGTCCTCCCCGACCACCCACAGGGCCCGCAGCCGGCCCTCCCGCGCGGCGGCGAACATCTGCGGGATGCGCAGCCCGGGGCGGTCGGGGACCTCCGCGCCCCACACCCGCCCGGCACGCCGGCGCGCGGCCGGATCGGCGATCCTCCCGCTGCCGGGCAGCGCGTCGGGCAGCGCCCCCATGTCGGAGGCGCCCTGGACGTTGTTCTGGCCGCGCAGCGGGCTGATCCCGAAGCCGCGCCCGGTGCCGACGGCCCCGCGCAGGATCGCCAGGTTGGCCAGGGAACGCACCCCGTCGGTGCCGTGCAGGTGCTCGGTGACGCCGAGCCCGTACAGGATCGCCGGGCGCTCGGCGGTCCCGTACAGCCGGGCGGCGCGGACCACGTCGCCGGCCGGCACCCCGGTGATCCCCTCGACGCGGTCGGGCGGGTGGTCGGCGAGCAGCGCGGTCAGCTCCTCCACCCCGGACGCCCGGTGGCGCAGGAAGTCGCCGTCGACCAGGCCCTCGGCGACCAGCACGTGGGCGAGCCCGTGGAACAGGGCGACGTTGGTGCCCGGCCGGGGCCGCAGGTGCACGTCGGCGTGGCGGGCCAGTCCGACCCTGCGCGGGTCGGCGACGACCAGCCGCGCCCCGCGCAGGGCGCGCTGCAGCAGCCGCGCCCCGACGACCGGGTGGGCCTCGACGGGGTTGGCGCCGACCACCAGCAGGCAGTCGGCCCGCTCGACGTCGTCGAAGGAGTCGGTGCCGCCGGGCAGCCCGAAGGAGGCGGTGAGCCCCGCGGCCGACGGGGCGTGGCACAGGCGGGAGCAGTTGTCGACGTTGTTGGTGCCGATCGCCACCCTCATGAACTTCTGCAGCAGGTAGTTCTCCTCGTTGGTGGCGCGGGCCGAGGAGATCGCCGCCACGCTGTCGGGGCCGCCCCCGCGCACGGCCTCCCGCAGCCCGCGGGCGACGTGCTCGACGGCCTCGTCCCAGCCGGCCGGCTCCAGCCGGCCGCCGCGGCGCAGCAGGGGGCGGACGATCCGCTCCGGGGAGGTCAGGAACCCGTGGGCGAAGCGGCCCTTGGCGCAGGCGTGCCCGCGGTTGACCGGGCCGTCCGGGGCGGGGGAGACCACCGTGACCCGCCCGTCGACGGCGTGGACGTCCAGGGCGCAGCCGACCCCGCAGTAGCCGCAGGTGGTGCGGGTGACCGTCCGCCGGGGCCCGGCCGGGACGGCGGACTGCCCGGTACCGCCGGCCTGTCCGGTCCCGGGGATTCCGGCGTCCCCGGCGTCCCCGGTGGCTGTGAGCAGTCCGGCGGCCAGGGCCTGCCCGGGCTCGGTGAGCGCCCCGCTGGGGCAGGTGTCGACGCAGCCGCCGCAGGCCACGCAGTCCGAGTCGGCCCACGCGCCGCCGGTGCCGGGGGCGACCACCGTCTCCGCGCCCCGGCCGGACATGGTGATGGCGAAGGTGCCCTGGACCTCGGCGCACATGCGCACGCACCGGCCGCAGGCGATGCACAGGTCCCGGTCCAGGTGCACGTACGGGTGGGAGTCGTCCCGGCCCCGCCCGCCCGCGCCGCGGGCCGCCCCGGGGCCGATCCCCAGTTCCCCGCAGACCCGCGCCAGCTCCTGCCCGCCGGGCAGGCCGGGCGACAGGGCCCGGGGCGGGAGGGCCGACACGATCAGCTCCACGGCGTCGCGGCGCAGTCCGTGCAGCTCCTCGCCCCCGGTCTCCACCCGCGTCCCGGCCGCGGCCGGGGTCACGCAGGCCGCGACCGTCCGGCCGTCGGCCCGAACCAGGCAGGTCCGGCACGACCCCGCCGGGGTCAGCCGGTCGTCGTGGCACAGCGCCGGCAGGCCGATGCCGGCCGCGCGCGCCGCGGCCAGCAGCGAGGCGCCCTCCTCCACCGTGACGGCGGTGCCGTCGACCTCCATCCGGATCCGGGTCAACGTCCCTCCCAGCCGGCGAGCCGGTCCCCGTAGGCGCGGGCGAGGCTGCGCACCGCGTCGGGGACCCGGCGGCCGAACGCGCACAGGCTCGCGCCTGCCATCAGCCGCAGCATCCGCCCGTACTCCGGGCCCGGCGGCGTGCCCGCCGCCGCGTGCTCCAGGCCCCGGCGGGAGCCGACCCGGCAGGGCGAGCACGCCCCGCAGCTCTCGGCGTCGGCGAACTCCCACACATGCCGGAGCACCCGCAGCGGCTCCACGTCCCGGTCGAAGGCGACCAGGCCCGCGTGGCCCATGGCCGCGCCCCGGGCCGCCAGTGCGCGCTCGCTCAGCGGCACGTCCAGGTCGTCGGCGGCCAGGAAGCCGCCCAGCGGCCCGCCGACCTGCACCACGGCCGGCTCCGAGCCGGGCCGCGGCCCGCCGCCGAGGTCCTGGACGATCCGCGACAGCGGGTGCCCAGTTCGACCTCGTAGCAGCCCGGCCGGGCGAACCGCTCCGACAGGCAGACCAGCTTCGTGCCGGGCTCGCCCGGCACGCCCCGCCGGGCCCAGGCGGCGCCGCCGCGCCGCACGATCCAGGGCAGCGCCGCCAGCGTCTCGACGTTGTTGACCACGGTCGGGGCGTCCCACAGGCCGGCCCGCGTCGGGTACGGCGGCCGCGGGCGGGCGCACCCGCGGCCGCCCTCCAGCCCGGCGATCAGGGCGGTCTCCTCGCCCGCCACGTAGGACCCGGCGCCCTCGGCGACCCCGACGTCCAGGTCCGTCCCGCTGCCGTGGACGTCCCGGCCCAGGTGCCCGTCGGCGTACGCCCGCCGAACCTGCTCGCGCATCGCGGCCAGCGCCCGCGGGTACTCCGACCGGACGAGCACGACGCCGCGGCGGGCACCGCAGGCGAAGCAGGCCAGCGCCAGGCCCTCCAGGACCCGCCCGGGGTCGGACTCCATCAGCAGCCGGTCGGCGTAGGAGCCGGGGTCGCCCTCGTCGCCGTTGGCGACCACCACGGTCCCCGGCGACCCGCCGGCCGCCGCCCACTTGGCGGCCACCGGGAACCCGGCCCCGCCCCGCCCGCGCAGCCCGGCCACCGACACCTCGGCCCGCACCTGCTCCGGCGTGCCGCAGGAGACGGTGCGCGGCCACACCTGCCATGCCGCCTCCCCGGCGACGACACCGCCCAGCAGGGCCGGGTCGCCGGTGGCGTCGGCGGCCGGCACGGGCGGCGCGGCGGGCGCGGGCGGTGCGGCGGGCCGTCCGCCGCCCCCGGCGGCCTGCGCGGCGAGCCGCCCGGCCAGGTCCGGCCCGGTGAGCACGGTGCCGCCGTCGAGGCAGGCGGGCGCCGCGTAGCAGTGGCCGAGGCAGCGCACGGCCTGCAGCGAGACCGAGCCGTCCGCCGCCGCGGCGCCCGTACGGACCCCCAGCGCCTCCTCGACCCCGTCCGGGGGCCGGCCGCCCCGCGCGGCGAAGCACGCGGCCCCGGTGCACACCCGCACGTGGCGGCGCCCGTGCGGGGCGGCCAGGTCCGCGTAGTAGTCGGCCGGCCCGAGGCCGGCGGCCGCCGGCAGCCCCAGGGCCCCGGCCACCGCGGGCGCCCACGCGGCGGTCGGGCCGGTGCTGCGGGCCCGCGCCCGGCGCAGGGCCTCCAGCAGCACGCCGTCGGCGCCCCTGCTGCGTCCGACCAGGGCGCGCAGCGCGTCGAAGTGTTCGGCCGAGTCCGCGGGATCCATGGGATCCAGCCTGCGACCGGTCCCGCCGCCCCGCATCCGGGCCCGCCCCGCATCCGGGCCCGTCCCGGCCGGCCCCTCCGCCCGGTCGCGGCCCTCCCGGGGCACCCGGAGAATGGGCGCAGGAGACATGTTCGTGCACGGGTGCGGCGGCGGGAACGCCGCGGTACCGCCTCGGGGCGCAGCACGGCGTCCGCCCGGCCGCCCCGGCCGGGCGGCCGACCACGGAGGCCGAATCCATGGCGCACGAGGTCATCCGCAAGACCGCCGCCCCGGCCGTGGCCCCCAACCTGGCCGACTACGACCGGGCCCGCGCCTCGTTCGACTGGCAGCAGGCCCGGGACGGGCTCGCCGGGCTGCCGGACGGCAGGGGCGTCAACATCGCCCACGAGGCCGTGGACCGGCACGTCGCGGAGGGCCGGGGCGACCGCACCGCGCTGCGCTGCGTGGGCCGCGACGACCGGGTGCGGCCGGTCACCTACGCCGGGCTGGCCCGCCGCTCCGCACGGTTCGCCAACGTCCTGCGCGGCCTGGGGGTCGGCCGCGGCGACCGCGTCTTCACCCTCCTGGGGCGCTGCCCGGAGCTGTACGAGACCGCGCTGGGCACGCTGAAGAACACCAGCGTGCTGTGCCCTCTGTTCTCCGCCTTCGGACCGGAGCCGGTGCGGCAGCGGATGCGGCTGGGCGGCGCCCGCGTCCTGGTCACCACCGGGGAGCTGTACCGGCGCAAGGTCGCCGGGATCCGGCAGGAACTGCCCGGCCTGGAGCACGTCCTCCTCGTCGGCCCGGAGGACGAGCCGCCACCCGGCACCTCCTCCTACGAGGAGCTGACGGACGCGGCGCCGCAGGACTTCACGATCCCGCCCACCGACGGCGAGGACACGGCGCTGCTGCACTTCACCAGCGGCACCACCGGGACCCCCAAGGGCGCCGTCCACGTCCACGGGGCCGTCGCCGCCCACCGGGCCACCGCCGCCTTCGCCCTCGACCTGCACCCGGACGACGTGTTCTGGTGCACCGCCGACCCCGGATGGGTCACCGGCACCTCCTACGGCATCGTCGCCCCGCTCGCCCTGGGCGCGACCGTCGTGGTCGACGAGGGCGACTTCGACGCCCGGCGCTGGTACCGCATCCTGGCCGACGAGCACGTCACCGTCTGGTACACCGCCCCCACCGCGGTGCGGATGCTGATGCGCGCCACCCCCCGGCAGGGCCCCCACGACCTGCCGCGCGGCTACGACCTGTCCCGCCTGCGCTTCGTCGCCAGCGTCGGCGAACCCCTCAACCCCGAGGCCGTGCTGTGGGGCCGGGACGTGCTCGGCCTGCCGGTGCACGACAACTGGTGGCAGACCGAGACCGGCTGCATCATGATCGCCAACTTCGCGGCGTGCGACATCCGCCCCGGCTCCATGGGCCGCCCGCTGCCCGGCGTGGAGGCGGCGGTCCTGGAGTGCGGCGAGGACGGCCGCGCCCTGGTCGTCGGAGGCCGCGTCACCGTCCTGGAGCGGCCGGACGCCGACGGCGAACTGGCGCTGCGCCCCGGATGGCCGTCGATGTTCCGCGGCTACCTGGACGACGAGGCCCGCACGGCGGCCTGCTTCGCCGACGGCTGGTACCTCACCGGAGACCTGGCGCGCCGCGACGCGGACGGGTACTTCTGGTTCGTCGGGCGCGCCGACGACGTCATCAAGTCCGCCGGGCACCTCATCGGCCCGTTCGAGGTGGAGAGCGCCCTGATGGAGCACCCGGCGGTCGCCGAGGCCGGGGTGATCGGCCGCCCCGACGAGGTCGCGGGCACCGTCGTCAAGGCCTTCGTGTCGCTGCGGCCGGGCGTGGAACCGGGGCCCGGCCTGCAGCGCGAACTCCTCGCCTTCGCCCGCCGCAGGCTCGGCCCGGCCGTCGCGCCCCGCGAGATCGCCTTCGACCAGGACCTCCCCAGGACCCGCAGCGGCAAGGTCGTGCGCCGCCTGCTGCGCGCCCGCGAACTCGGCCTCCCCGAAGGCGACGTGTCCACGTTGGAAGGAACACCGTGACCCCCGCCCGCCAGTCCCCGCCCCGTCCCGGCCGCAGGAACGCGCGCGCCGCCGCCCCGGCGGCCCCCGCCCCTCCGGCGGCCCCCGCCGTCACGCCGCCCGCGCCGACCCGCCTGGACCTGCTGCGCACGATGCTGCTCGTGCGCCACTTCGAGGAGCGCTGCTTCGAGCTCTACAGCGGCCGGGAGATCCGCGGCTTCCTCCACCTGTACACGGGGGAGGAGGCCGTCGCAGCCGGCGTCACCGCGGCCCTCGCCCCGGACGACGCCGTGGTCTCCACCTACCGCGACCACGGCCACGCCCTGGCCCGCGGCGTCCCGGCCGACGCCGTGATGGCCGAGATGTTCGGGAAGGCCACCGGTACCAGCGGGGGCCGCGGGGGCTCGATGCACATCTTCGACGTGTCCCGGCGCTTCTACGGCGGCAACGCCATCGTCGGCGGCGGGCTCCCCCTGGCCGCGGGCCTCGCCCTCGCCGACCGCATGCGCGACACCGGCCGCGTCACCTGCTGCTTCTTCGGCGACGGGGCCTTCGCCGAGGGCGAGTTCCACGAGACCGCCAACCTCGCCGCCCTGTGGCGGCTGCCGCTGCTCCTCGCCTGCGAGAACAACCTCTACGCCATGGGGACGAAACTCGCCCACGAGCACGCCGTCACCGACCTGGCGCTGCGCGCCGCCTCCTACGGCATGCCCGCCTGGTCGGTCGACGGCATGGACGCCACCGCCGTGGCCCTGGCCGCCCGGCAGGCCGTCGACGGCGTCCGCGGCGGCGGCGGGCCGTACTTCCTGGAACTGCGCACCTACCGCTTCCGCGCCCACTCGATGTACGACCCGGACCGGTACCGCAGCAAGGAGGAGATCGCCCGCTGGCGCGCCCGCGACCCCGTCACCGCCCTGGCCGCCCGCATGCGCGTCGACGGCGAACTCGACGACGACGCGCTCAAGAAACTGGAGGACCTGGCCGCCCGCGAGGTCGAGGACGCGGTGGAGGCCGCCCGGGCCGCCCCCGAGGAGCCGGCGGCCGACCTGCTGCGCCACGTGGTGTCCCCGGCGGAGGAGCCGGCATGACCGGCCCGGGCACCCTCACCGGCGGCGGCCCCGGCGCCCCGCCCTCCGGCGCCCCCCGGACGGTCACCTACCGCGAGGCGCTGCGGGAGGCGCTGCGCGAGGCGCTCGCCGCCGACGACCGGGTCTTCCTGATGGGCGAGGACGTGGGGGAGTACGGGGGCGGATTCGGGGTGAGCCTGGGCCTGCTGGAGGAGTTCGGGCCCGAACGCGTCCGCGACACCCCGCTGTCGGAGTCGGCCTTCACCGGCGCGGGCATCGGCGCCGCACTGGGCGGGATGCGGCCGATCGTGGAGATCATGACGGTCAACTTCAGCATGCTGGCGCTCGACCAGATCCTCAACAACGCCGCCACGCTGCTGCACATGTCCGGCGGCCAGTGCCCGGTGCCCCTGGTGATCAGGATGACCACCGGCGCCGGACGGCAGCTGGCCGCCCAGCACTCCCACAGCCTGGAGAACTGGTACGCCCACATCCCCGGCCTGCGCGTCCTCGCCCCGGCCACCGTCGAGGACGCCCGCCACATGCTGGCCCCCGCCCTCGCCGACCCCGACCCGGTCCTGATCTTCGAGCACGGCAGCCTCTACAACACCTCCGGCGAGCTCGCCCCGGACGCCGGCCCCGTCGGCCTGGACCGGGCCGCGGTCCGCCGCGAGGGCCGGGACGTCACCCTCGTCACCCACGGGGGCTGCCTCCCCAAGGTGCTCGAGGCGGCCGGCGCCCTCGCGGCGGACGGCGTCTCCGCCGAGGTGGTCGACCTGCGCACGCTGCGCCCCCTCGACGACGCCACCGTCGTGGAGTCGGTCGCCCGCACCCACCGCGTGGTCCTCGTCGACGAGGGATGGCGCAGCGGCAGCCTGGCCGCCGAGGTCGCCGCCCGCATCGGCGAGCAGGCCTTCTACGAGTTGGACGCGCCGGTGGAACGGGTGTGCAGCGCCGAGGTGCCTGTCCCGTACGCGCACCACCTGGAGCAGGCCGCGCTGCCCCAGGCCGCCGACGTCGTCGCCGCGGCGCGCCGGGCGGTGGGGTGACCGTGCCCGAGTTCACGATGCCGGCGCTCGGCGCGGACATGGAGGAGGGCACCCTCCTCGAATGGCTCGTGCACCCCGGGGACCGGGTGCACCGGGGCGAGGTGGTCGCGGTCATCGAGACGGCGAAGTCCACGGTCGAGATCGAGTCCTTCGACGAGGGGACGGTCGAGCGGCTGCTGGTCGGACCCGGCACGAGGGTGCCCGTGGGCGCGCCCCTGGCGGTCATCGCCCCCGGCGCCGCCGCAGGCGCCCCGCCGGAGCCGCCGAGCCCGGCCGGGCCGGCCCGCGCGGCCGAACCCGCACACACGGCAGAACCCGCCCGCGGCGCCGGCCCGGCCGAGCAGCGGGAGCGGCGCGGGCCGAGCGGCCCGGCTGCCGAGCCGGTCGGGCAGGCCGAGCCGGCCGGGCAGGCCGAGCCGGCCGGGCAGGCCGAGCCGGCCGGGCGGCCCCTGCCCGGCGGCCGCCCTGCCGCCGCCGAGCCCGCGGTACCCGCCGCCGGACTCCCGGGACCCGCTTCCGGACCCGCGCACGCCCCGGCCCCGGGGGCCGGGGCGACGTTCTCCCCGCTGGTGCGCCACCTCGCCGAGCAGGAACGCGTGGACCTGTCGGCCGTCCGCGGCACCGGCAGGGGCGGGAGGGTCACCCGGTCCGACGTCCGCCACGCCGCCCGCACCGGGGCGCGCCCGCGCGTGACGCCGTTCGCCCGCCGCCTCGCGGCCGAACTCGGCGTCGACCCGGCCAAAGTCCGCGGCACCGGCCCGGACGGAGCCGTCCGCGCCGACGACGTCCGGCGCGCCGCCGCCCGCACGTCCGCCGCCCGCACGTCCGCCGCCCGCACGTCCGCGGACCGGCCCGCCCGGCCCGCCTCCGCACCGACGGAGGCCCCGGCCCCCGCGCCGGAGGCCCCGGCCGTCGTCCCTCCGGCGCCGGAGCGGCCCGGGGCCGTCGCAGGGGGAGAGTGGGAACCAGGACCGGAAGCGGCCCCCGCCGCACCCGCCCCCGCACCCGCCCCCGCACCCGCCTCCGCCGACCGGCAGGCCGCCCTGCGGCGGGCCGTCGGCGCGCTGATGAGCCGGTCCAAGCACGAGATCCCGCACTACTACCTGTCCACGACCGTCGACCTCGCCGCCGCCGTGGCGTGGATGCGCGACCACAACCGCGCCTGCCCGGTGGCCGAGCGGCTCGTCCCGGCGGCCCTGCTGCTCAAGGCGGCGGCGCTCGGCGCCCGCGAGGTGCCCGAGGTCAACGGCTTCTGGACCGACGACCGCTTCGTGCCGGGCGGCGGCGTCCACCTGGGAGTGGCGGTGTCGCTGCGCGGCGGCGGCCTGCTGGCCCCCGCCCTGCGCGACGCCGACACCCTTCCGCTGCCCCGGCTGATGTCCGCCCTGCGGGACCTGGTCGCGCGGGCCCGCACCGGACGGCTGCGCGGCTCCGAGGCCGGCGACCCCACGATCACGGTGACCAACCTCGGGGACCAGGGAGTGGAGGCCGTCTTCGGCGTGATCTACCCGCCGCAGGTCGCCCTCGTCGGCTTCGGCAGGGTCACCGAGCGCCCCGTCGCGGTCGACGGGATGCTCGGGGTGCGCCCCGCGGTCACCGCCACCCTCTCCGCCGACCACCGCGCGGGCGACGGCGCGGTCGGCGCCCGCTACCTGTCCGCCGTGGACCGCCTGCTGCAGAAACCGGAGGAGCTTTGACCGAGAAAGAGGCGCTGGACGTGGTCAAGGACGCCGTGCGCGGCATCGTCCCCGACGCGGACTTCACCCGCATCGCCCCGGACGACCGCTTCCGCGACGCCCTGGAACTGGACTCCCTCGACTTCCTCACCCTCGTCGAGGACCTCGTGAACCGCACCGGCTGCCGCATCGACGAGGACGACTACCCGAGGCTGGCCACTCTTGCCGGGGCGGCCGCCCTCCTGGCCGAACGGGCCCCCTGAGGTTCCCCCGGCTGTCGGACCCTTCCACTACGGTGCCGGGATGGCTGAATTCGTACTCGTGGCGGGCGCGTGGCTCGGAGCGTGGGCGTGGGACGACGTCGTCCCGGAGCTGCGGGCGGCCGGGCACGGAGCGCACGCGCTGACGCTGTCCGGGCTCGCGGAGCGACGGGGCGTGCCCGCGGGGCAGCAGACCCATGTGCAGGACGTCGTGGGGGAGGTGGAGAGGCTCGGGCTGCGGGACGTCGTCCTCGTCGGGCACAGCTACTCGGGCATCCCCGTCGGGCAGGCCGCCGAGCGGATCGGCGACCGACTGAACCGGATCGTGTTCGTCGACTCCTCCGTGCCGGCACACGGGGAGTCGATGGCCTCCGCCTGGTGGCAGGGGCAGGCGGTCCTCGAAGCGGCGCTCGCCGGGAACGGCGGCGACTGGGCGCCCGTCACCGCGCCCGAGTGCGAGGGGCAGGGCCTCACCGACGAGCAGATCGCCCGTTTCGTCGGCGGCTGCACTCCGCACCCGGGCGCGACGCTCACCGAGCCGGCCGTCCTGGAGCGGCCGCTGGGCGACCTCCCGGCGACGTACGTCAAGTGCCTGCTGGACGGGCCCGAACCGACCGACGACGTCGCCGGGCTGCTGGAGAGCGATCACTGGCGGCTGGTCGAGATGGACACCGGGCACTGGCCGATGTTCTCGCAGCCGCGCGAACTCGCCCGGATCCTGGTGCAGCAGGTCTGACGCGGCACCGGGCCCGGCGCACGGCACCGGGCCCGGCCCTCCCGCGGTCTCACCTGACGCTGAAGTAGTCGTTCCAGGCGTCCACGAGTTTCTGCCGGACCGCCTGCGAGGCGTGCTGCGCCGCCTGGTTGAACGTCCCGGTGACGCCGTAGTAGTAGTACAGGCCGTTGTCCGTGGCCACGTGGTCCTGGCCGGGGTTGTCCACGTGGCGGCTCATGTGCAGGCCTGCGAAGGCCGCGATCCCGGTGCAGGCGTAGTAGACCCAGTTGCCGGTGAGGTTCTCCATCGCCCCGGTGATCGTCCAGTCCGACATCGACATCTTCAAGCTCCCGGTCAGTTCTCGCGGACGGTGATGTCGCCGGTGGGGCTGACGGTCATGGCGTAGTCCTGAGGGCTGCGGCGGACCTGGGCCAGCACGAACTCGCCGGAGCCGTCGTCCCACTGGCCCTTGATCTTCCAGTCGTCGTCCCAGAGGATGCACCGGCCCCGGCCCGTCTGGACGCTCAGCGGCCGGTCCCTGTGCTGCGAGATCCAGGCGTAGACGTCCCCGAAGGACCTCGGGCCGACGGTCTGGCTGTCCGCCGCGTGCTCCTGGTTGACGAACGAGACGTGGGCGTTGGACTGGTTGTCGCATCCCCTGATTCCTGTGGTCATTCCCGATCCCTCCCGACAGGGCCGTGCCACGGGGCCCGTGTGCACGGCACGCGATTGCTGCGGAGTCCCGCTCGCGGAACGACTGTCGCAACCGGCAGCCCCCGGATCCGCCGAACGGCTTTCAATCCACCCCGTGGGGTGATGAGGAGTGCGCCGGGCCCGTACGGTCCCCGCCGCACGCGGGGGTTCCGCTGCCGGTGAACCCGGCCGGGCGCCCGGTGGCGCGGTGCTTGGGTGGCGGGATGGAGATTCTGGTTCTGGGCGGGACGGCATGGGTGGGCCGCGAGGTGTCGCGGCAGGCGGTCGGGCGCGGTCACCGGGTGACGTGCCTGGCCCGCGGTGAGAGCGGGGGCGTCGCCGACGGGGCGACGCTGGTGGCCGCGGACCGGCGCGACCCGTCGGCGTACGAACCGCTGCTCGGCCGCGAGTGGGACGCGGTCGTGGAGGTGTCGTGGCAGCCGGGCTTCGTCCGCGGGGCGCTCGGCGCGCTGGGGGACAGGGCCGGGCACTGGGCCTACGTCTCCTCCCTCAACGCCTACGCCTCCCACGCCGTGCCGGGTGCGGACGAGTCCGCTGCCCTCCTCGCCCCGACCGACCGGGACGAGGCGGACCGCGCGTCGTACGGAGAGGCCAAGGTCGCCTGCGAGCAGGCGTCGGTGGCCGCCGTGGGGGACCGCCTGCTGGTCGCACGCGCCGGTCTCATCGGCGGCCCGGGCGACCACAGCGGGCGTTCCGGCTACTGGGCGGCCCGCGCCGCGCGCGGTCCGCGGGAGCCGATGCTGGTCCCCGGCACGCCGGACCTGCCGACCCAGGTCGTCGACGCGCGGGACCTCGCCGCCTGGCTGCTCGACGCCGCGGAGGCCGGGACCACCGGCACCTACGACGCCGTCGGTCCGACCGTTCCGTTCGGGGAGTGGATCGAGCTGTCCCGCGCTGCCGGCGGGCACACCGGCCCGGTGGTCGCCGCCGATTCGGAGTGGCTCCTGGCGAACGGCGTGGCCCAGTACATGGGGGACGAGTCGCTGCCGATGTGGTTGGTCGAGCCGGGCTCGGAAGGGTGGTCGGCACGCAGCGGGTCCGCGGCGCGCGCCGCGGGACTCCGGCACCGCCCCCGGACGGAGCTGCTGGCCGACACCCTGCGCTGGGAACGCGAGCAGGGCCTGGACCGGACGCGGCGGGCCGGCCTGAGCGCCCGGCGCGAGCGCGAGCTGCTCGACGCCCTCGCCCGGCGGACGGCGCCCGCGGCACGTCAGCGGGACTGAGCGCGCGCCCGGGCCGGCCGGTGTGCCGCGGCCCCTGCGGGCCAGCGGCACGCCGCCGCCCCTGCTCCCTTTTGTCGTCAATCGCACCTTCTGTGGTGGTTCCCCGTTGCCTCCCGGGTACGGCGGCTGGCCGGAGGGCGCGGCCGGTCGTACGGTCGGCGTGTGGCGTCGTCACGCCCGTGGCCTCAGGTTTTGCCATTGAGGCAATTGTTTTGCCCGATCGGCAACCAATCTCCTATACCTGGACCATGACCTCCTCCTCCCCGGGGGCGGCGCGCCGCAGGTACGCCGTCCCCGTGCGACCGCGCGCCCGGAACCGCACGGGCTGAGCGGACGGGGCCGGCCCGCCTCCACGGCGCCTCGTCGGCACGGCCCCGCCCCGCGCGTCGCACACGCGCCGCCCCCGACCGGCCACCGGCCGCCGGACGGCGCACCCGGAACCGACAACAGCCGCAGGGCGTCTGCGGGCGCCCGTGCGGCGGGAAGAACGAGCAGCGATGACGACATCGATCGACCGGCCGTCACCCGCGGCCGGCCCGGAGCCGATACCCCCGTCACGGACGGGCGGCCGGACCCGGCCCCGCAAGGCCCCGGGCAACGCGGTGGTGGCCTGGCTGACCACCACCGACCACAAGAAGATCGGGTCGATGTACCTGGTCACCTCCTTCGCGTTCTTCTGCGTCGGAGGCCTGCTGGCGCTGGTGCTGCGGGCGGAACTGGCCCGCCCGGGCAACCAGATGCTGTCGAACGAGCAGTTCAACCAGGCGTTCACCATGCACGGCGGCATCATGCTGCTGATGTTCGCCACCCCGGTCTTCGCCGGCTTCGCCAACTGGATCGTGCCGCTGCAGATCGGCGCGCCCGACGTGGCGTTCCCGCGGCTGAACATGTTCGCCTACTGGCTCTACCTGTTCGGCTCGCTCATCGCGGCAGGTAGCTTCCTCACCCCGCAGGGCGCCCCGGACTTCGGCTGGACCAGCTACACCCCGCTGTCCAACAGCGTCTACAGCCCGGGGCTGGGAGCGGACCTGTGGATCATGGGGCTGATCCTGTCCGGCTTCGGCACCATCCTGGGCGCGGTCAACTTCATCACCACGATCGTCACCATGCGCGCGCCGGGCATGACCATGTTCCGGATGTCGATCTTCACCTGGAACGTGCTGCTGACCAGCGTGCTGATCCTGCTGACCTTCCCGATCCTGGCGGCGGCCCTGGCCGCGCTGGAGTACGACCGCAAGTTCGGCGGGCACATCTTCGACTCCGCCAACGGCGGGGCGCTGCTGTGGCAGCACCTGTTCTGGTTCTTCGGCCACCCCGAGGTGTACATCCTGGCGCTGCCGTTCTTCGGCATCGTCAGTGAGGTCGTCCCGGTCTTCTCCCGCAAGCCGATGTTCGGCTACATCGGCCTGATCGGCGCCACCCTGGCCATCACCGGCCTGTCGATGTCGGTGTGGGCGCACCACATGTTCGCCACCGGCGGGGTCCTGCTGCCGTTCTTCTCCTTCCTGTCCCTGCTCATCGCGGTGCCCACGGGAGTGAAGTTCTTCAACTGGATCGGCACCATGTGGCGCGGCTCGCTCAGCTTCGAGACCCCGATGCTGTGGTCGACCGGTTTCATGGCCACGTTCCTCTTCGGCGGCCTGACCGGCATCATGCTGGCCTCCCCGCCGATGGACTTCCACGTCCACGACACGTATTTCGTGGTCGCCCACTTCCACTACGTGCTCTTCGGCACCGTCGTCTTCGCCATGTTCGCCGGATTCCACTTCTGGTGGCCCAAGTTCACCGGCAGGATGCTCGACGAGCGCCTGGGCAAGATCACCTTCTGGACCCTGTTCATCGGCTTCCACGCCACCTTCCTCGTCCAGCACTGGCTCGGCGTCGAGGGCATGCCCCGCCGCTACGCCGACTACCTGGCCGCCGACGGCTTCACCCTGCTCAACACCATCTCCACCATGGGCTCGTTCCTCCTCGGCCTGTCCTTCCTGCCGTTCTTCTACAACGTGTGGAAGACCGCCAAGTACGCGCCCAAGGTCGAGGTCGACGACCCCTGGGGCTTCGGCCGCTCGCTGGAGTGGGCCACCTCCTGCCCGCCCCCGCGGCACAACTTCGCCAGCCTGCCGCGGATCCGCTCCGAATCCCCGGCGTTCGACCTGCACCACCCCGACGTCGTCGCCGCGGAGAAGGCGGGCAAGGACATCGACGCCGCCCTCCGGTCGCAGAACGCCCTGGCGGCCCCGGCCGGTCCCACCACCCGCTAGCCGACAGTCCGTCCACTGTCGAGAAAGGCTCAGTCCGCCATGTCCGTCATCCGACACGAAGCATCCGACGGCATCAACCAACTGGAGGGCTACCTGCTGCTGGAGGCCGAGCGCAGCAGCGCCCGCCGCGACGCCGAGGAGTTCGCCTCCCGCATGCCCTGGCTCGGCTACGGGGAGCGCGAGGAACTGGTGCGCCTGTACACCGAGGACCGCAGCCGCCTGACCCGCCAGACCCTGGAACGCGTCAGCGACCGGGCCGCCGAACTGCGCCGCGAGTACGGCGCGCGCTACCGGCAGCTGCGCCTGGCCACCTGGTGCACCGCCGCGTCCCTGGCCCCGGCCGTGGCCGTGCTCGGCGCGGTGCTCTCCCGCTGAGCGGCCGCCGCACCCCGGCGCCCGGGGCGCCCGCCGGTGGAGGCGGGCGCCCCGGGCGCCCGCCTCCACCGGCGGGCGCCCCGGGCGCCCCCGTACCGCGCCCCGGCGCACCGGAAACCCCCTCGCGCCTTTGGGAACAGGCGTACTAGGGTGAGCGCCGCGGGGGCGGCTCCGCGGCGTGCTTCCTTCTCCCTTTCTTTCTGTTAAAAAGATTCCTGAGTGCGCCCACTCTCCGCCCCCGCGCCGTTTTCTCCGGGGGATCCAAGAACTGTGCAGGTGGGGGACATGGGCCGCACGCGTGCCACGGACCGCACGACGGTCACGACGGCGACCGCAGCCGACGACCTCGAGGGGCTGCTGCTGCGGCGCCTCGGAACCGTTTACGTCGACGCACCCGGGAACGCACCCGGGGATGCATCCGCCGAGGCCGATGCCGTGTCCGAGGCCGCCGCCGGAGCGGACGTCACCGCCGCCGGGCTGACCGCGCTGGAGGCGGACCTCGCACTCCGCGGGTACGTCCTCACCAGCGGGCTGCGCGCCGCCCTCGCCCGGCTCGCCCCGGCCGACCTGGCGGTGCACGGCATCCGCCTCCTCGGCCGGATCGACTCCCTCCTCGGCGCGGACCGCCGGCACGTCCCGCTCTTCCGCGGCTTCCCCGAAGCGGTCCCCGACTTCGCGCACAGCCTCTACTCCGAGCGCATCCTCGCCTTCCTCCTCGCCCAGCCCCACCAGCCGTGCGTGCACTGCGGCCGCACCGGCGACATCGGCGCCCTCGCCCCCTGCGCGCACCTGGTGTGCTCGGAGTGCCTGCGCGGGCCCGGCGAGCAGGACCCGCAGGACGGACAGGACCCGCAGGGACACCGTGACCTCGTGTGCCCGGTGTGCGGCACCGGCGTCGACGACCGGGACGCCCCCTGCCTCGACCCGGCCGGGGCGCGTACGCGGCGCGGCACGCGCCGCCGGAAGGCCGAGGCGGACGCGCCGGAGCCGTCCGGCACGCTGCGGCCGCTGCGCCTGGGCGAGGGGCCCGGCCCGGACTGCGGGGCCGCGGCGGTACTGGCCGACCTGCTGGCCCGCCGCACCCCGCTGCCGCCGCAGGACCGCGCCGACCTGGCCACGGTCCTGCCCCGTGCCGACCCTGGCCTGGAGTGGCTGCCCGAGCGGATCCCGGTGCGCGAGACCAGGGCCGTGGTGCTCGCCGCGCTGCTGCGCGACCCGCGCACCGCGGACGCGGCACGCGACCTGCTGCCCGGGCGGCTCGACACCGCGACCGACGTCCTGCGGCTGCTGTGGGCGTGGTCCGGCGGAGAGCCGGACCTGCTCGCGCCCCCGCGCCTGCGCTCCGTGCCGCGCGCCCTGCGCCGCACCCTGCTCGGGGTGCTCGACGCCCTGCCGCCCGGCTCCGTCGCGGAGGACGTGCTGAGGCACCGCCAGTCGTGGAAGCGCGCCGGCGAGGTGCTGCACCCCTTCGAGCACCGCGCCCGGTTCCCGCGGGCCGCGGTGGCCTTCGCCGCCCTCCGGGGCACGGACCTGTCCGCCGACGCCGCCGCACCGCTGCTGGACGCTGCCGCGGAGGCCGGAGACCGGGTGCGCCTGACGGGCGGCAGCCCCGACGGCCCCGTCCGCCTCGCGGTGCGCACCTTCGCCTCCGAGGCCGAGGAACTGCTCGCCACCGGCGACACCGCGGCGGCCATCGCGCTGCTCGCCCGCCGCCCCGGCGAACTGGTGCGCCGTCTGCACCACCTGCTGCGCGCGCACGGCGCCTGGAACGCGGGGGACGCGAGTGCACCGGTCCTGCCGCGCGGTCTGCCCGGCCTGCTTCCCGGCGCGCTGCGGCAGGTGGCGCCGGGCCCGCTGCTGGGCGCCTGGTCACGGCTGCGGACACCGCACGCGGCGGGGGAGCGGCGGGTGTTCTTCCCGCGCGGCCGGACGTCGCTGGCGCACGGCGTCGACGACCACGCCCCGCCGGTGCCGCCCGCCGCGGCCGCCCAGGTGTGCGCCCTGCTGGAGGACGAACTGCTGCGCCGCGCCGCCGCCGCGGCCGGACAGGACCGGGGACGGGCCCCCGTCCCCGGGCAGGATCCCGGGCAGGCCCGCGAGCCGCGTGCCGCCGTCGTCGACGCCGGGCTGGCCGACCTGCCGGTGCCGTTCGCCGAGCGGGCGGCCTCCCGCGCCCTGGTGGCCGTCCCGCGCGGCAGCCGGCAGCCGGCCCCCGACGGCGGGCGGCTGCGGCTGTTCCTGCACTGGACGGAGCCCAAGGGCCGGCGTGCCGACCTGGACCTGTCGGTGGCGCTGTACGACGACCGGTGGAACTTCGTCGGCCTGTGCGACTACACGCACCTGCGGTTCGGCGGCGACGCGGCCGTCCACTCGGGCGACTTCACCTCCGCCCCGCCGCCGCACGGGTCCACGGAGTTCGTCGACCTGGACGCGGAGGCGCTGGCGCGGGCCGGCGCGCGGTACGCCGTGACCGTCGTGTTCAGCTACAACGACGTGCCCTTCGACGAGCTCACCGACGCCTTCGCCGGCTTCATGCCGCTCGGGGCGCACGCCGCGGCCGGCACGGCCCGCAGCCGTGCTGCCCGCCGCACGGCGGCCGGCGCGGGGGCGCTGTACGACCCGAGGAGGGTCGCCCAGCGCTTCGACCTGGCCGGTGAGGCCCGGGTGAGCGCGCCCATGGTGCTCGACCTGGCGGAACGCAGCGTCCTGTGGACCGACATGAACCTGTCCTCCGCCGGCGGCCTGCACAACGTGTACCGGCACCGGGGGCGCCTGGGTCAGCTCGTCCGCGACGTGGACGCGCACTTCGCGCCGGGGAGCCGGGCCACCGTGTGGGACCTCGCCGCCCGCCTGGCCGCGGCCGGCTGCGACGAGGTGCACGTGCGCTCGCGCGACGGGCGGTCCGCCGCCCGCTACCTGCGCGGCGCCGACGAGTCGGTGGAGCGGTACGCGGCGCGCGTCCTCGGGGGCCGGGAGCACGACGGGCTGCACACGGGCACGGCGGAGGAGACCGCCCGCGTCCTCGCGGACGTGGCGCACGAGCGGGGCCGGTTCCTCGCCCTCGTGCACGGCGACCTCCCCGCGTCCTCGCTCGACGCCGACCTCGGCCTGTACCGCCTGTACCCCGGCCCCCTCGACGCCGCCGCGGGCCCGTCGGCGCGCCTGCTCACCGCGGGCGACCTGGTCGCCCGCTTCGCCCCGGCGGAGCCCGGAGACCCGGACACCCCGTGACGGCCCGCCGCCCGTGACGTCCCGTCACTTGTGACGACCGCGCCGCCCGTGACGTGCGGTCACGGGCGGCGCGGCCGCCTCACGCCCGCCCGGCCGGCGGGGCGCCGAGGACGTCGGCCAGGGCGAGGGCGGCCCGGGCTGCGTCGGCGTGGCTGTTGTACAGGGGCGCGAAGCCGAAGCGCAGCACGTCGGGGGTGCGGAAGTCGCCGATCACCTCGCGGTCGACCAGTTCCGCCATGACGGCCTCGGCCCGGTCGTGCCGCAGCGACACCTGGTGGCCGCGCGGCCCGTCCATCGGGGTGACCACCTCGACGGTGCCCGGCGGCAGCAGCCGTGCCACGCACGCGGCGAAGAACCCGGTCAGGGACAGCCCCTTGGCCCGCACCTCGGCCAGGTCGACGCCCTCCCACACCTCCAGGGCGGCCTCCAGGGCGAGCAGGGACAGGATGTCGGGGGTGCCGCAGCGGGCGCGGGCGATGCCCGGCGCGGGCCGGTACCCGGGCTCCATGGCGAACGGCTCGCGGTGGCCGCCCCAGCCGGAGAGCGGCTGGTCGAAGGAGTCCTGCAGGCGGGAGGGCACGTACAGGAAGGCGGGGGCGCCGGGGCCGCCGTTGAGGAACTTGTAGGTGCAGCCCACCGCCGCGTCCACGCCGAGGGCGTCCAGCTCGATCGGCAGCACGCCCACGCTGTGGCACAGGTCCCACACCACGCGCGCCCCGGCGGCGTGCACGAGGGCGGTGGTCCCGGCCATGTCGTGCATGCGGCCGGTGCGGTAGTCGACGTGGTTGAGCAGGACGACGGCGGTCCGGTCGCCGAGCGCGGACTCCAGGGCGTCGACGGGCACGGGGCGCAGCACTGCGCCGGTCAGCTCGGCGACGGAGGCGGCGATGTACCCGTCGGTGGGGAAGGTGTCCGTGTCGACCACGATCTCGCGGCGCCCCGGCGGCGCCGTGCGCACCGCCGCGGTGAGGGCCTTGAAGATGTTCACGCTGGTGGAGTCGGCCACCACGACCTGCCCCGGGGCCGCGCCGACCAGCGGGGCGATCCGCTCGCCGACCCGCTCCGGTGCGGTCCACCAGCCCTCGGACCACGACCGGATCAGGCGGCCGCCCCACTGCTGCCCGACGACCTGCGCCATGCGCCCGGCGACCCGGCGCGGCGGGGCGCCCAGGGAGTTGCCGTCCAGGTAGACCGTGCCGGCGGGGAGGTCGAACTCCTCGCGCATGCGTGCCAGCGGGTCCGCCGCGTCCAGCTTCGCGGCGTGCTCGAGCAGTTCTTCGTGCAGGTCCATGCGGGGGTGCCTTCCGGGTGGCGGGGTCGGTCGGACGACGGGTTCGGTCGGGGCGCGGGGGGCCGGGGAGGGGCAGGGGGCCGGTCAGACGTGGGAGCGGGCGGTCCACAGCTCGGGGAAGACGGTGCGCTGCGCGCGCTTCTCCAGCCACGCCACCCCGGCGGAGCCGCCGGTGCCCGCCTTGGCTCCCATGGCGCGGCGCGTGGCCAGCAGGTGGTCGTGGCGCCAGCGGGTGAACTCCTCGGCCACGTCGGTGAGGGCCTCGCCCAGCTCGGTCAGCTCGCCGGGTTCGGCGGAGTAGACGCCGGCCCAGACCGCCTCCACCCCGGGGGAGGGGACGTACGCGCCGGCCGGGTCGCGGTCGAGGACCTCGGCGGGCACCGGGTGGCCGCGGCGCGCGAGGAGGGTCAGGGCCTCGTCGTACAGGCTGGGCTCGGCCAGGGCCGCGGTCAGCTCGGCGTGCAGGGCGGGCACCGCGCGGTGCGGGACGAGCATCGAGGCGGACTTCTCGCCGAGCAGGAACTCCAGGTGACGGTAGGCGCCGGACTGGAACCCGGAGCCCTCGCCCAGCGAGTCGCGGAAGGAGTTGAACTCGCGCGGTGTCATCCGGGAGATCGGCCGCCAGGCGGCGCGCAGGGCCTGGAGCTGCCCGGTGCTGCGCCGCAGGGCGGCGACCGCGCCGGGCACGTCGTCGTGGCGCAGCCGCTCGCGGGCGTGCCGCCACTCGAAGGAGATCAGCCCGAAGTACAGCTCCATGACCTGGGTGACGACGAGGAACGACATCTCCAGGGGTTCCTTGGTGGCAGTCCTCTGGAGGGAGTGCAGCACCGAGGCGTGCACGTAGTCCTCGTAGGGGGTGGTGCCGCCGAAGTCGAGCTTCGGGTTCGGGTCGGACGGCGCGGCCGGGGCGGCCGTCACCGGACAACCGTGGTGCTGGTCGGCCGTCATGTTCGCTCACTTCCTTCGGGGGAGTCGGACGACAGCCATTGTGCGAAGCGGTGCGGCGATTGCGAATGGCCGGTGCCCCGGCGAACGGGCCTGTGATCTTACGACCGCGAACGAATCCCGCGGATAGGCTGACGATCGTGAAAATCACTCTGGACGCCCTCGACCGGGCCCTGCTGGACGCCCTCCAGGCGGACGCCCGCCTGTCGTTCAACGAGCTGGCCCGCAGGGTCCACCTGTCCCCGCCGACCGTCGCCCAGCGGGTGCGCCGCATGGAGGAGGCCGGGGTGATCACCGGCTACCGGGCGCAGGTCGACCCCGTCGCGGCCGGGCTGCCGGTCGTGGCCCACGTGCGGATGAAGTGCTACGGGGCGCGCTGCATCACCGTCCACCCCGAGCTGCTGGAGGACCTGCCCGAGGTGGTGGAGGTCTCCCGGCTCACCGGCGACATCTGCTCGATGGCCAAGGTCGTGACGGAGTCGGTCATGGAGCTGGAACGGGTGCTGGAGCGGCTGGCCTCCTACGGCGGCACCTCCTCCGCCATGGTGCTGTCCACGCCGATCGCCTGGCGTCCGCTGCCCCACCCTTCCGCGGACCGCGGCTGAGCCCCCGGGCGCGGCCCGCCCGGCTCAACACCCGCGGGCGTTGAGCCGGGCGGCCCGGCGCGTCAGGTGGTCGCGCTCGGCGAGGTCGGTCGCCTTCCGGGCCGCCTCGGCGTACAGCCGTGCCGCCGTGACCGGGTCGCCGTCGCGCTCGTGGAGGTACGCGGCCACCGCGGTGCGGCGGGGCACCGATGCGTCCAGTTCGGCGAGCGCGGCCAGGCCGGCGCGCGGCCCGTCGGCCTCGCCGACGGCCACCGCGTGGTTGAGCCGGACGACCGGGCTGCCGGTCAGGCGCACGAGCTCGTCGTACCACTCGACGATCTGCACCCAGTCGGTCTCCTCGGCGGTGGGCGCGTCGGCGTGGAGCGCCGCGACGGCGGCCTGGGCCTGGAACTCGCCCAGCCGGTCGCGGGCGAGCGCCGCCTTCAGGATCCCGACGCCCTCGGCGATCGCCCCGGTGTCCCACAGCCCGCGGTCCTGCTCGGCGAGCGGCACCAGGCTGCCGTCGGGCGCGGTCCGGGCGGCGCGCCGGGCGTGGTGGAGCAGCATGAGGGCGAGCAGCCCCGCCACCTCGGGGTGGTCGATCACGGCCGCGAGCTGCCGGGTGAGGCGGACGGCCTCGGCCGCGAGGTCGACGTCGCCGGAGTAGCCCTCGTTGAAGACCAGGTAGAGGACGCGCAGCACGGTGGCGACGTCGCCGGGCCGGTCGAACCGCACACCGGAGACGGTGCGCTTGGCCCGGCTGATCCTCCCCCAGCCTTCGGCCGGGGGGGACCCCCAGCGCCATGGTCGCCTCGGGCACCAGGTAGGCCCGGGCGATCTGGCGGGTGGTCAGCCCGCCGACGGCGCGCAGCGTGAGCGCGACCGCGGACGACGGCGTCAGCGACGGGTGGGCGCACAGGAAGTAGAGCCGGAGCGTGTCGTCCACCGCGGGCACGGGCCCGGGCGCCGGCTCCTCGTCGACGAGGTCCTCGCGCCGGCGGCGGGCGGCGTCGGACCGGGCCGCGTCGAGGAACCGGCGCCAGGCCACGGTGACCAGCCAGCCCTTCGGGTCCCGCGGCTGCCCGGCCGGCCGGACGCGGACCGCCTCGACCAGCGCGTCCTGCACGGCGTCCTCGGCCGCCGCGAAGTCGGCCCCGCGGCGGACGAGGACCCCGAGCACGCCCGGCACGAGGCTCCGGAGCAGGAGCTCGTCCATGCCGGAGCTCACTCCGTGACGGTGGGCGGGGCGGTCAGGAACGGGCGCACCTCGAGCCACTCGTGGATCGGCCTCCCGCCCGCCCCGGGGGCGGCCGACAGCTCCCCGGCCAGCTCGACGGCGCGCTCCCGGCTGTCGACGTCGATCACCATCCAGCCGGCGACGAGGTCCTTGGTCTCGGCGAACGGGCCGTCGGTGACCGGCGGGCGGTCCTCGCCGCCGTACTGCACCCACATCCCCTCGGGGGCGAGCGCCTGGCCGTCGACGAACTCGCCGGTCTCCTCGAGCCGGGCCGCGAAGTCGCTCATGTACTGCATGTGCGCCGAGATCTCCTCCGGAGTCCACCGGTCCATGGGCACGTCGTTGACCGGAGCCGGGGCGCCGCGGTAGTGCTTCAGCAGCAGGTACTTGGCCATCGCATTTCTCCTCGGTGCTGGTGCAACCCATTGTGGTCGCCTTCACCCCGGGGACGGAGCCGGTCACGGGTTCTCGACATCGCCGACCGAAGTTTCCCTCGTTTCCCTCCGAAGTCGCCGTCCGAGCGCCTCGGGGAGCACCGGGCACTCCAATAATGCGACGGGTGTTGCATTAGGATGCCGGCGCGACACCCTCCCTCCGAGCAGACGGATAGGCCAGTGACGACTCCCGCAGTTCCAGGCCCGGAAGGCCCCCGGCCGGCACCGGCCCGGCGCCGACCCGGGGGCCGTACCGCCCGTGTCCGTGCGCAGGTGCTCGACGCGGTCCTCGCCGAGCTCGGCGAACACGGTTACGACGGGCTCACCGTGGACGGCGTCGCCGCCCGCGCGGGCGTGCACCGCGCCACGGTGTACCGGCGCTGGGGGGACGTCGGCGGCCTGCTCGCCGACGTCCTCGACGCGGCGGGCGACGACGACTGGCAGCCGCCGGACACCGGCTCACTGGAAGGCGACCTGGCGGCACTGAACCAGGAGATCCAGGAGGCACTGACCGCGCGGCCGCCGATCGTGGCAGCACTGATCGCCGCCTCGTTCCGCTCCGAGAAGGCCGCCCACGCCCAGCAGCGGTTCTGGGAGGACCGGTACGCCCGCTGCGGGACCGTCGTCGACCGGGCCGTCCGGCGCGGCGAGCTCCCGCCGCAGACCGACGCCCGGCGGCTGCTCGTCGCCGCCACCGCGCCGCTCTACCACCAGCTGGTGCTCCTCCGCACGCCCTCCGACCCGCGAATGCCCGGCGACGCCGCCAGGGCCGCCGCCCTCGCCGCGGCCGCCGGAGCCTTCGCCGGATCCCCGTCGGCGGGCGACGCCCGAGGGGCGTCCCGCAACTGACCCTCGGCACGGGGACGGCTGCGGCCGACAGGCTTGCCCAAAAAGGGATACGGGCAACAGGGTTCCCCCTGCTACGGTGCGCCGATGTCGTCGATCAAGCAGTTCCAAGTCACCTTCGACTGCGCAGAACCTGCGCGCCTCGCCGGTTTCTGGTGCGAGGTGCTGGGGTACGTCGTACCGCCGGTCCCGGAGGGGTTCGCCACGTGGGAGGACTACCACCGCTCGCTGCCGCCCGAGGAGCAGGTCGTCTACTTCGCGTGCACCGATCCCTCGGGCACGGGCCCGCGTCTGCTCTTCCAGCGCGTTCCCGAGGGGAAGGCCGTCAAGAACCGGGTGCATCTCGACGTGCGGGCCGGCACCGGACTCGTGGGCGCGGAGCGCCTCGCCGTGCTGGAGGCCGAGTGCGCACGACTGGTCGCGCTCGGTGCGGTACACGTGCGAACGCTGCTCGCCGACGACGACAACGAGTCGTGCATCCTGATGCAGGACATCGAGGGCAACGAATTCTGTCTCGACTGAGCGGCGGTGCTCGGTGAGCCCCCGGCGTCCCCGGGTGTCCGAGGGAGCGTTCTCGTACGTCACCGGAGCACCTCGGTGCTTCGGCCGGCCGCGACCACGGCGCGGAAGGGGAACGCGACGAGCAGTGCGATCGCCACCAGGAGCCCGCTCGCCCACAACGGCCCGAGGTTCCCGGCCGTGGTGCCGAGGGTCGTCGCGGCGACGAGGGGGCCGGTGGCGGCGCCGACGTTGAGCGCCGCGGTCGCGTACGACCCGGCCATGGAGGGGGCTTCCGCGGCCTCGTGGAGGACCCGTGCGATCAGGGTGCTGCCCAGCGCGAACGACAGGCCGCCCTGCACGAACACGAGGGCGAGCAGGGCGGCCGGCTCGTCGGCCAGTACGGCGAGGGCCGGCCAGCCGAGGAGCAGCAGGGGGCCGCCGACCGCGACGACCGAACCGGGACGCCGGTCGGACAGCCGGCCGGCGACGGTGACCCCGGCGAAGGAACCGGCGCCGAAGAGCACCAGGACGACGGAGATCCACAACTCGCCCAGCCCGGCGGTGTCGGTCACGACGGGGGCGAGGAAGGTGAAGCTTCCGAACGTCGCCGCGTTCACCAGCGCGCCGAGCAGCATCACCAGGATCAACGGCGGCCTCGTGAGTTGGGCGAGCTCCGCCCGCAGGGCGGGCCCGCCGGCCGCCTCTCCCTGCGCGCGTCCCGCCGGGACCGCCTTCAGGATGCCGAGGGCGGCGGGCAGGCAGAGAGCGGCGACGGCCCAGAACACGGCCCGCCAGCCGAGCGCCGTGCCGAGTACCGACCCGCCGGGGACACCGGCGACCGTGGCCACCGTCGTGCCCGACAGCAGCACGGCCAGCGCGCGTCCCTTCCTGTCGGGCGGGACCAGTGCGGCGGCAGCCGTCAGAGCGACGGCGAGGAACCCCGCGTTCGCGAGCGCGGCGACGACCCGGGTGGCGAACAGGACCGGGAAGCTCGTGGTGACGGCGCCCACGGCGTGAGCCGCCGCGAAGGCGAGGACGAACCCGAGAAGACCGGAGCGCCGGGGCCAGTTGCGGGCAAGCGCGGCCACAAGAGGGGCACCGACGACCATGCCGACCGCGAAGGCCGAGGTGAGCGTGCCTGCCGCCCCGACGGTGACGTCGAGGTCCGAGGCGATGTCCGGCAGGAGGCCGGCGAGCATGAACTCCGAGGTGCCCATGGCGAAGACCGCCAGGGCAAGCAGATACAGCGGGAGAGGCATCGAGTGGCTCCGAGGTGAGGGAGAAGCACGAGAAGGTCGTCCCGTCACCGCGGCCGGCCCCCGGGGGCACAGCCGTCCCACCGCATGACGCGGCACGACGACAGGGCTACGGGTTCAGTGCTTCAGGGGGCTGACGGCGTGACCGAAAGCCCCCACCGTGTCCGACTCAGGACTCGACATGGCCCGTACGGTACCCGACCGGTGACCCCGGAACACTCCGTTTCCACCGGCATCGGCCTGTGCCGCCGACGCCGTGTCCGGCGGTCCCGGGCGCCGGGCGCACCCGCCGCGGCGGGGGTGGTGCGCCCGGTCCGGGCCGATCCGCGAAGAGCCCCTTTTCCCGCAGGGGCCCCGGCGTACGGCCGACGTGTTCACCGGAAATTCCCTTTTCTGCAAACCCGCGTCGGTGGATTCCTTCAGCAACCCGTCCGACCTGCGACGCAGCGATGGCCGAATTGTCGTCGGCATGTGCGGCAACTGGCCGAAAACAATCGGCGGTCTGCGGAAAATCCCCGGTTGACCCTAGGCTTCCCCCTGGCCGGGGCAGGGGTTGGTCCCCGGCCGCCCTTTCCTTTTCCTCCTTTTGCCGACCGCTTCGTTTCCGGGGGTTGTTCCGTGGCTCGTTCCCCGTCAGCCGTTTCGCTGCCGCGCGCGGACAGGGTGCTGTGGCCGGCCGCTCTGGCGGGAACCGCCTGCCTCCTCCTGGCGGCCCCGTTCGCGGGCGACGCGGGCACCGGCTGGACCGCGGCGTGGGGCGGGGCGGCACTGGCCGTGCTGGTGCTCCTGGACCGGCTGCGCCGCAGGCACCGCGGCGCCGCGGCGGAGGCCGCCCGGGCTGCGGAGCAGGCCCGGCGGGCCGACGCCGACCGGCGCGCCCGGCTGGAGACGCAGGCCGCCCTGGTGCGGGAGGAGGCCGAGTACCTGGTCCGGACGCGGATCGCGGCGGTGCTGGACGGGGAACCGGTGCCGCCCCCGCTCCACGGCGGCCTGCTCGACGAGGGCGTGGCCCGCGAGCTGGAGCGGGTGCTCGACGTGGCGGCGGACGCGGTGGAGGAGGGCCGGGAGCGGCGCGAGAGCCTGCGGCTGGCGGTGGTGGCGCTCGCCCGGCGGGTGCAGGCCGCGGCGCACCGCATCCAGGAGGAGGCGTCGCTGATGGCGGACCGGCACCCGGGGAATGCCGACGTCCTCGCGACGAGCATGGGGGTCGACCACTCGGCGGCCCAGCAGGCACGCCTCGCGCAGAGCCTCGCGGTGCTGTGCGGGGAGGGGCCGGGACAGCAGTGGCAGGAACCCCTGGCCCTGGTGGACGTGGTGCGGGCGGCCTCGGGGCGGATCACCGCCTACCGGCGGGTGGAGGTCTCGGGCGACCCGGACGTGGCGGCCGCGGCGCAGGTCGTCGAGCCCCTGATCCACCTGGTCGCGGAACTGCTGGCCAACGCCACGCAGTCCTCGCCGCCCGCCACCGCCGTGACGGTGACGGTGCGCCCCGTGCAGCGCGGCGCGGTCGTCGAGATCGACGACGGCGGAGTGGGCATGGACGACCACGCGCTGGAGCAGGCCCGCGAGGTGGTCTCCGGCCGCCGCGAGCTGGGGATCGGCGAGGTCGGGGAGGTCCCGCAGACGGGCCTGGCGGTCGTCGGCCGGTACGCGCGCCGCCACGGCTTCGGGGCCGACCTGATGCCCTCGCCGTACGGCGGGGTGCGGGCGGTGGTCCTGGTGCCCGCCGAGGCGGTGGAGATGCTGGAGCCTGCCGGGACCGTGCCCGTGGAGCGCGACCGCCCCCGGCCGGCCGCCATCGCCGGGACGCCCGCGGCGGACGGCTCCCGGACCGCGGCCGCAGGAGGCCCGTCCGCCGCACCCGCAGGAGGCGCGTCCGCCGCACCCGCCGGGGGAGCGGGCGGCCCGCATCTGCCCCAGCGCCGTTCCCTGCGCGGCCGTCCCGCCACCGGCACCGACCGGGACCGCGGGCAGGAGGCGGCCGAGCCCGGAGGACACCGGGCCGCGCCGACCCCGCAGCAGGCGGGGGAGTGGATGGCCGCCTACTTCCGGGGGTCGCAGGGCGCCGTCACCGGTGCCCGTGACGACAAGGACCACACGGACGACACGGACGACACGAAAGAAGGCCGATGATGCAGGACCAGAGCTGGATGGTCGCGGACGTCACCTCCGTCAGGGGCGTGCGGCACGCCGTGGTGCTCAGCTCGGACGGCCTGCCGGTGGTCAGGTCCCGGGACACCGACGCCGAGACCGCCGACCGGCTGGCTGCCGCCTGCTCCGGGCTGCAGTCCCTGGGCCGCAGCCTTGCCCAGGAGTTCGGCCGGGGCAGCGGGACCGTGCACCAGCAGATGGTGGAGTGGGACGGCGGCTTCCTCTTCGTGCGCTCCGCGGGCACCGGCTCCCACCTGGCCGTGGTGACCGAGGCGGTCGTGGACCCGGCCCTGGTCGCCCAGCAGATGCAGGCCCAGATACTCAAGATCGGGGAGCGGGCCCTGTCCACACCGGCGCGGCAGGGAACCGGGGCATGAGCAGCCCCGGGGAGTACCACGACAGCCCGCTGCGGCCGTACGTGATCACCCGGGGGCGTTCCCGCCCGACCCGCAACACCCTCAGGGTCGACACCCTGCTGCTGGCCGACCCGGACAGGCCGCTGCCGGCGTCGGCCGGCCGCCAGGAACGGGCACTGCACCGGATGTGCGTTCGGCTGCTGTCCCTGGCCGAGGCCGCCGTCCACCTGGAACTGCCGGTCAGCGTCGTCACCATCCTGGCATCCGACCTGGTCGACTCCGGGCACCTGCAGGCGCGTTCGGGCATACCCGCCGCGGCCCGCCCGGACCGCGAACTACTCCTGGAGGTACTGCATGGTCTCCGAAGCCTGCGCTGACCGCTACCTGCCCGAGACCGTGCAGCAGCCGGTGAAGATCCTCGTCGTCGGCGCGCTGGGCGTGGGAAAGACCACGCTGGTCGGCTCGGTCAGCGAGATCCGGCCGCTGCGCACCGAGGAGACCATGACCGAGGCCGGCGCCGGGGTGGACCGGCTGGCCGGCCTGCCGGACAAGAACACCACCACGGTCGCGATGGACTTCGGCCGCGTGACCCTCAACGACCGTGTGGTGCTGTACCTGTTCGGCGCCCCGGGCCAGCGGCGGTTCTGGAACATGTGGGAGGGCCTGGCCGAAGGGGCGGTCGGCGTGCTCGTCCTCGTGGACACCCGCCGCCTGGAGGACAGCTTCGAGGTGCTGGACCAGCTCGAACTGCGCGCGGACACCCCCTTCGCCGTCGCGGTCAACCACTTCCCCGACACCCACCCGCACGGCGAGGAGGAACTGCGCCGGGCCCTGGACCTGCTGCCCACCACCCCGGTCGTCGACTGCGACGCCCGCGACCGCACCTCGTCCCTGGACGCCCTGATCGCCCTCGTCGAGCACGCGACCGAGGACCTCGCCGCCCGGGAGGCCGCATCATGACCGACCCGACCCCGCTGTCCGCCATCACCTCCTCCCCGGACCCGCACGGCGTCTACCGCCGGCTGCGCGAGGAGTGGGGGGAGGTGGCGCGGGTGGAACTGGAACCGGGCGTGCACGCCTGGCTCGTCATGGGATACCGGGAACTGCTGACGATCACCCGCAACGAGCACCTGTACTCCCGGGACGCGCGCAACTGGCGGGACTTCCAGGACGGCACGGTCGCCCCCGACTCCGGCCTCGGACCGATGATGTTCTGGCGGGCCAACGTCATCGGGGCCGACGGCCCCGAGCACCGGCGGCTGCGCAGGCCCCTGGACGACGGCGTCACCTCGATCCACCAGCGCAGGATGCGGCGCTCGGTCGAGGCCATCTGCGAGGAGCTGATCTCCTCCTTCGCCGGCCGCGGCAGCGCGGACCTGGTGGCCGAGTACGCCCAGGCGGTGCCGCTGCTGGCCGTCGCCGCACTCTTCGGCCTGGACGCCGCCGAGGGACACGAACTGCTGCGGGCCCTGGCCGCCCTGTTCGGCTCCGCCGACGACTCCCAGGCCGGCAACCGCCGGTTCGAGGAGATCCTCGCCGACGTCATGCACGCCCGCCGGGCCGAGCCCGCCGCGGACCTCACCAGCGGCTTCATCGCCCACCCCGACCTGCACACCGACGACGAGGTCCTGCAGTCCATGGTGGTGATGGTCTCCGCGGGCCAGGAGACCACCACCTCGTGGATCGCCCAGACCCTGCGCCTGATGCTCACCGACCCGCGCTTCTCCGGACGGCTGCGCGGCGGGCGCCTCGGCGTGGACGACGCCCTGGACGAGGTCCTGTGGCGCGACCCGCCCATGACCCACATGCCCGCCCGCTACGCACTGCGCGACACCGAACTGGGCGGACGCCAGGTCCGCCGGGGCGACGCCCTGATCCTCGGCCTCGCCGCGGCCAACGACGACCCCCGCGTCCACACCGGCGACCCCGCCGCGGAGCTGGGCAACCGCGCCCACCTGGCCTGGAGCGCCGGACCGCACGCCTGCCCCGCCCGGGTCCCCGCCCGCCTGATCGCCCGCACCGCCGTCGACACCGCCCTGCAGCGCCTGCCCGGGGTGCGGCTGGCCGTCGGCGCCGACGAGGTGGTCCCCCGCCCCTCGCCGTGGACGCGCTGCCCGGCCTCCCTGCCCGTGCACTTCACCACGCCGCTGCCCCCGCCCGGCGGCGGCCGGTGACGCCGGTCCGCCGCCCCGCGCACCGCCCCGGCACCCCCGCCGGGCCCGCCCCCGCCCCGTCCTCCTCCCCGCACCCCTCCCCGCACCCCGGAGAACGCACATGACCGTTCAGGACGCCCCCGCCCAGCAAGTCCCCCTGGTCCGGCTGGACCCGACAGGAGCCGACCACCACGGCGAGGCCGCCCGGCTGCGCGAGCTGGGCCCGGTCGTCCGCGTCGAGCTGCCCGGCGGCGTCCGCGCCTGGGCCGTCACCCGCCACCGGCACCTCGCCGACCTGGTGGCCGATCCCCGCGTCAGCAAGGACTGGCACCGCTGGAACGCGATCAGGGACGGGGAGATACCCGACGACTGGCCCCTGACCGGCATGGTCAAGGTCACCAACATGGTCACCGCCGACGGCGCCGAGCACCACCGGCTGCGCCGCCTGGTCACCCGCACCCTCACCCCCCGCCGCGTCCAGGACCTGCGCCCGCGCATCACCGCCGTCGTCGACGGCCTGCTGGACGCGCTCCCCGGGCACGCCGGACCGGACGGGACGGTCGACCTGCGGCAGCACTTCGCCTACCCGGTCCCCATGCAGGTGATCTGCGAACTGGCCGGCGTGCCCGAGCACGAACGCCCCCGGATGCGCGAGCTGGTGGACAGCATCTTCCGCTCCACCGCCGGCCCGGAGGAGGTGCTGCGGACCCAGCACGACATCCACGAGCTCCTCGGCCGCGTCGTCGACGCACGGCGCCGGGACCCCGGCGACGACCTCACCAGCGCCCTGATCGCCGCACGGGACGAGGACCCGGACGCCCTCAGCGAGGAGGAACTGGTCGGCACCCTGTGGCTGATGGTCTCCGCCGGCCACGAGACCACCCTCAGCCTGATCGTCAACGCGGTCCGCGCCCTGCTCACCCACCCCGACCAGCGGGCCCTCGCCCTCGCCGGGGACGACGGCACCTGGGCCGCCGTCGTGGAGGAGACCCTGCGCTGGGACGCCCCCATCGGCAACTTCCTGGCCCGCTACCCGGTCGAGGACATCGAGATCGCCGGGTCACCGTTCCCGCGGGCGAAGCCGTCCTCGCCCCCTACAGCGCCGTCGGCCGCGACGGCGACCAGCACGGCCCGGACGCCGGCCGCTTCGACATCACCCGCGAGCAGCGCAGGCACCTGGCGTTCGGCGGCGGCCCCCACATCTGCCTCGGCGCGCCCCTGGCCCGGCTCGAGGCGACGATCGCCCTCCCGGCGCTCTTCGCCCGCCACCGCGACCTCGCCCTGGCGGTCGACCCGGGCGAACTGGTCCCCGTCCCCTCCCTGATCTCCAACTCCGTCCGGACCCTGCCCGTCCGCCTGGGCACGCCGGCCGCCACCCGCCCCGTCGGGCCCTGACACCCGGCCCGCCCGGCCCCGTTCGACCCCGCTCCGTTCGACCCCGCTCCGTTCGACCCCGCCCCGTTCGACCCCGCCCCGTTCGGCCCCGCGCCGCCCGGACGGCGCGGGGCCGAACGCGTGCCGTTCCGCTTCGCCCGCGCCCCGCCGGGCAGGGGAAGCAGCAGGAACGGGACGACAGCGGGAGACACCATGGAGCGCACCGGCAGGGCACCCGCCCGCAGCGGCGGCCGCACGAGGCCGATCGACGTCTACCTCAACGACCACCTGGCCGGGGCCACCGGCGGGGTGGGGCTCGCCCGCCGTATCGCCGGCGCCCAGCAGGGCTCGCCGGCGGGCCCCACCCTGCGGGAACTGGCCCGCGAGGTGGCGCGGGACCGCGACTCCCTGCTGGAGGTGATGGCGCAGCTGGGCGTCGAGCCGCGACGCTACAAAGTGCTGGCAGCCTGGGTGGGGGAGAAGGCCGCCCGGCTGAAGTCCAACGGCCGCCTGGTCCGCCGCTCCCCGCTGAGCACACTGGTCGAGCTGGAGGCCATGCACCTGGGCGTCGAGGGCAAGGCGTCCCTGTGGCGCGCCCTGCGGGCGCTGGCCGACCGCGATCCGCGCCTGTCCGCGTCCGCGCTGGACGCGCTGCTGGAGCGGGCGCGGCGGCAGGCGGAAACCCTGGAGGAGCTGCGCCTGCGGCAGGCCGTCGCCGTCCTCACCGCCCGCCGGACGTGAGCGCGGGGCCCGGCGGGCGCCCGGACCGCCCGGACCGCCCGGACCGCCCGGTCCGGGCGGCGGGGCCCGCGGCGGAGAGCCGGACGGCCCGCGGGGCGGGGCCGTGAGCCGGCGGGACAGGACGGAGCGGGCCGGCCGGGCCCGCACGCTCTACCTCGGCACGCTGTTCCTCCCCCTCGCCCTGCAGAACTTCCTGCTGACCTACAACTCGACCGCCATGAACGTGGCGCTGTCGGCGATCCTCGACGACCTGGGCACGACGCTGACCGGCGTGCAGGCGGCGATCTCGCTGTACTCCCTGGTGGTGGCCGCGTTCCTGATCACCGGCAGCAAGCTCGGCGCACGCCACGGGCACCGGCGGGTCTTCGTCCTCGGCGCGGAGGTCTTCGTGCTGGGCACGCTGCTCACCGCCTTCGGCCCGAACCTGGCGTACATGCTGGTCGGCTGGTCGCTGGTCCAGGGGATCGGCGTGGCGCTGATGCTCCCGGCGCTGCTGTCCCTGATCACCCGGGAGTTCACCGGGGCCGACCGGACCAGGGCCCTGTCGGCCCTGGGGACGGTCGGGGGAATCGGCGCGGCGGTCGGGCCGCTCCTGGGCGGTGTGTTCACCCACTACGTGAGCTGGCGCGCGTCGTTCCTCATGGGCACCGTGATCACGACGGTCGTGGTACTCGCCCTGCGGCGGACGCCCGGCCCCGGGCCGGACCCCGCGGCGTCGAAGGGCCCCCGGGAGCCCTTCGACGCCGCGGGGTCCGTACTGTCCGCCGCAGGGGTCGGGCTGCTCGTCGTCGCCACGCTGCTCGCCGGGCGGTACGGCCTGGTCCGGGCCCGGCAGGACTTCGAGGTGTTCGGCCACGTGCTGTTCCACCGGGGCGGCCCGTCTCCCGTGCCCTTCCTCGCAGGCGCCGGACTGGTGGTCCTCGCCGTGTTCGCCGTGCGGGAGCGCCGCCTCGTCAGGAGCGGCAGGGACCCGCTGGTACGGCTGTCGGTGCTGCGCAACCGCACGGTGCGTACCGGGTCGGAGACCCAGGCGATGCAGTACCTGGTGCCCAACGGCATCGTCTTCCTCGTGCCCGTCTTCCTGCAGACGACCCTCGGTTTCGACGCACTGTGGTGCGGGATCACGCTCGTTGCGACGACGCTGGGGCTCATGACGGCCGCCCCGGTGGCCGCCGGGCTCGTCGGCGGGGGGCGGGTGACCCACCGCGCCGCCCAGACGGGGTCGTTCCTGCTCATGGCGGCCGGCTGCGTCGTGATCGCCGCCACGTTCGACCCGCAGGTGCGGGACGAGACGACCACGGGCCTGGCGTTCGCGCCGGGGCTCTTCCTCCTGGGCCTGGGCCAGGGACTGGCCACGACGGTGACCGACCTCATCCAGTCGGCCCCGTCGCCGGACGAGGTGGACGACGTGACCGGGCTGTCGCGCAGCGGCACCTACCTGGGGAGTTCGCTCGGAGTCGCGCTGGCCGGTGCGTTCATGGCGGTGGCGCTGCTCCACTCCTTCGAGGCCGGGGCGAACGGCAGCACCGTCCTGACACCCGCCCAGAAGCAGCTCGTCACACGGACGGTCGAGGAGCAGGTCCAGCTCACCGCGGCGAGCGACGAAGAGATCCGCGCCGAACTCGGCTCCCGGGGCGTGACGGGCGCCGCGGCCGGCGAACTCGTGCGGATCAACGCCCGCGCCAGGGAGCAGGCACTGGCCTGGGCGGGCGGCTCCATGGCCGTGCTGGCGCTCTGCGGGTGCCTGGTGGCGGGCCGGATCCCCCGCACCCGGACCCCCGGCCCGCCGCCGCCCGAATAGGCCCGTCCGGGCCGGGCGGGGGGCGGGGCGAGCGGGCCGCGTGGGGCAGGCGTCCGGGCCGCGCGGGGCGGGGGCTCAGGGCACGGCGCCGGCCTCCAGCGCCTCCTGTCGGCGGCGGGCGGTGGGCAGGTGCCGCGGGTCCAGGGCGGGCAGCTGCCGCAGCAGGCCGATCAGGTGCGGTCCCAGCTCACGGGCCTTCGCCGGCTGGTCGGTGATGTGCTCCCAGCAGTAGTGCGCGCCGCGGGCGGCCAGCAGGACCTCGGGGGCGTCCGCGGGTTGGTGGGCCAGCCGGGCGCGGCAGGAGGCGATCCACAGCTCGGTGGCCAGGCCGTAGTTGCCCGCCATCCGGGCCAGGTCGGCCCGGATCTCCGCCCAGTGGGTCGCCTCCAGGCTGTTGGGGCCGTACTGGCGCATGACCTGCTGTTCCCACACCGCGGCCATGGAGGCGGCCTCGTGGTGCCGGCCCGCCTCGGCGGCCTCCCGGATCAGCGGCCGGGGATCGCCCGGCGCGGCGGCGGGCACGCCCGGCACGCCCGGAACGCCCGGAACGCCCGACGCTGCGGGCGGGGCGGCGGGGGCCGGGGGGACAGGCGGAGCCGCCGGGACGGGCGGCGCCCCCGCGGGCGGCGTGTGCACCACCTGGGTGTGCGCCGGTGTCTGGACCGGGACCATCGGCGGCATCGGCGTGGAGAAACGTCCCCCGGACGGCGGCGCCGGGGCGGTGGTGACCGCGGCCGTCCGGAACCCGGGAGGCGGGGAGACCGCGGTGACGGGCGAGGGCCGGTGGAGCGGCGGCGCGTCCGGGCGGACCGGCACGTCCTGCACCACAGCCACGCCCCGCACCGTCGTCACGCCCCGCACTGTCGTCATGCCCTGCACCGGTGCCGGTTCCTGCGCCGCTGCCGCGCCCTGCGGCACCGGCGTTCCCCGGACACCCGCCGTGCCCGGTGCCGCCGGTACGTCCGGGGAGGCCGGCGGGTCCCAGTGGTGCGCGGTCGCGGTGAGGGCCCGCGGCACGGGCAGCACCACGGTGCCGGGCGGAAGGTCCGCCGACGCGACGGCCGCCGCGTGCAGTTGGGCGGTGCCCGGCCGGGAGCGGCCGTGCCGCAGCTGCTCGACCAGCCGGCGGGTGTACGGGCCGGGGCCGGCCGGGACCGGCCCGGCGGCGGCGACCGTGCCGTACAGGGGCAGCCCGAGGCCCAGGGCCTCCGGGTCCTGCCGCACCTGGAGCCAGGCGGCCTTGTCGGCGACCAGGTCGGCCAGGAGCGTGGTGGTCCCGGCGGGCCGGATCCGCAGCTCGTTGTGCAGCCAGGACCACGGCAGGGCGGTGTAGCGCACGGTCGAGGCGGTGGTGCCGCCCAGGGCCAGGTGCAGCCGGTGCTGCTTGCGGTCGCTGGTGAGCTGTCCGGTCAGGTACACCAGCAGCGGCCCGCCGGCCGCGGCGGCGGCCCGCAGCCGCAGCAGGACGGTGTTGGGGTCGCGCAGCCCGTCGAGGTGGACGACGTCGGTGGGCACCGTGCTGCCGAGCAGGATGTGGGACGGGACTGCGGCGAGCGCGGCGAGGTTGGCGGTGGGAGTGGGCTGCGCGCGACGCCGGTGCACGGCTCCGGCCCCGGCGACCAGGAGGACGTGGCCGCGCTGATCCGTCGTCTGCTCCCCGGTGATCTGCATGGATGCACGGTACCGACACCGGCGCCGCTCCCGCGCGGACCGGCGGCCGACGCCGCACCAATCTCTTGCCCGTAGGCAAGAGTTGTTCGTGCACGACCCTTGACCTCCGGCGTGTACCTGTCAGTAACCTTGCGTCACTCCGCACGGGGGCGGACACCCCGCCCACGCGGCCCGGAACGGGGCCCGTTCCTCCGCCGCGCCCGCCTCCCTGGCCATTCCGTGACCCGGAACGGCGTGACCGGACACCACTCCCGGCGCCCCCACGCGCCTCCCCCCAGCACACCGTGAGGTCGTCCAGTGAAGAAGACCCTGCTCGTGGCCGCCGTCGCCGGCCTTCTCCTCCCCCTCCAGACGCCGTCCTCCGCCGGCGCGGCGAGCGCGTCCGCCTTCGGGCCGTCCAGCCACCCGGTCATGTTCGTCCACGGCTACTCCGGCAGCGGTTCCAACTGGAACACCATGGCGGACCGGTTCAGGAACGACGGCTGGCCCTCGAGTCACCTCAAGCAGTGGAGCTACGACTCGAGCCAGTCCAACGCCGTCACCGCGCAGCAGCTCGCCACCCAGATCGACCAACTGCTCGCCGCCACCGGTGCTTCGCAGGTCGACGTCGTCACCCACTCCATGGGCGGCCTCTCCTCGCGTTACTACGCCAAGAACCTCGGAGGCGCCTCCAGGATCGACACCTGGGTCTCCCTCGGCGGGCCGAACCACGGCACCGACTGGGCCAACGCCTGCGCCGACACCTCCTGCCGCGAGATGCGGGTCGGCTCGGACTTCCTGACCGCCCTCAACTCCGGGGACGAGACCCCCGGTTCCCCCCGCTACGCGACCTGGTGGTCGCCGTGCGACACCATCATCAACCCCGACAGCAGCGTCTCCCTGTCGGGGGCGGCCAACACGCGCACCGCCTGCCTGAGCCACAGCGGGCTGCTCACCGACGCCACCGTCTACGCCCAGGTCCGGGACACGGTCAACGGCTGATCCCGCACCCCGCGGACCCCGGACCGGTGGCCCAGCACGGGGGCGGCACGCCCCGCACGCGGCCCGGGGACCGCGGGTGCGCACTGTGCCGGGCAGGCGGAGCCGCGGCTGTTCACTGACTTCTCCCAGGATGCCCTGGCCTTCAGGCCGGGGAGGAATGGGTCCTTGGCACGGAGCCGCGAAGCGGCGGAGTCCTGGGCGCATCTGTTCCGGCCTGGGCTTTCTTCCGTTGTCAGTGGAGGGGGCTAGGTTTCCGGCCATGACGACAGCAGCGGTGGCGGTCGGCGGTGTGGCGGGGTGTGCCCGGTACACGTACCGGTTGCGGGTGTCGTCGACCGCGCTCGCCCGGTTGGAGGCGGAGTGGGCGCGGTGCCGGTGGGTGTGGAACGAGTGCGTGGCCGTCTCCCGCAGGATCCACGCCTTGAACAAGGCGTCCGGGGGGAGGGCCACGTGCGGTCCGGCGCAGCTGGACAGGATGCTGACCGCGGCCCGCGCCCAGCTGCCGTGGCTGCGCGAGGGCGCCTCCGTCCCGCAGCAGCAGACGGTGCGGGACTTCGCCGCCTCCCGCGCCAAGGCGCTCAAGGACATCCGGGCGGGGTTGCCGGTGCGGCGCAGGGCCGGGCTGCCGCGGCACAGGAAGAAGCGCGAGGCCGATCCGACCTTGAACTACACCGTCCGGGGCTTCCGGCTCAGGGACGGCCGGTTGCATCTGGCCGGGGGGATCGTGCTGACCGTGGTGTGGTCCCGGGACCTGCCTGCCGATCCGACGAGCGTGCGCATCTACCGGGACGGTCTGGGGCACTGGTACGCCTCGTTCGTCGTGGCCGCCGCGGTGCAGCCGCTGCCCGCCACCGGCCGAGTGCTCGGCGTCGACTGGGGCGTGGCGGTGATCGCCACCACCACCTCCGACGCGCACGACCTGCCGCACCCCGGGCACGGCAAGGCCGCAGCGCAGCGGCTGGCCCGCTATCAGCAGATGATGGCCCGGCGCCGCCCGGCGCGCGGGCAGGCCGCCTCCGCCGGATACCGGACCGCGCGGCGCCGGGCCGCGCGGCTGCACAAGAAGGTGGCGCGGCAGCGCACTGACACCGCCCGCAAGTGGGCCAAGCGCGTCGTCCGGGACCATGACGCGGTCGCGGTGGAGGACTTCCGCCCGAGGTTCCTCGCCAGGACCACGATGGCGCGGAAGGCGGCCGACGCCGCGATCGGCGCGACGAAGGCGGCGCTGGTGGAGATGGGCCGCAAGCACGGCCGGGACGTGCACCTGGTGCATCCCGCGCACACCACCACGGACTGCGCCCGGTGCGGAGCGAGAACCAAGCACGCACTCCCGCTGTCCGAGCGAACCTACACGTGCACCATGTGCGGAGCCGTCTCGCCCAGGGACAAGAACTCCGCACGCGTGATGCTCGTCCGGGCCGGTCTCGACCCGGCCGGCGCTGATCTCGTAAGACCTGCCACCTGATAGGTGCCGGGCGGAGTGAGCCAGGAATCCTCCTCGTTCACGAGGAGGAGGAGTCAAAACGCGGGCCGCAACGGCTAGGATTCACGGCGACATCGCGTGTCGGTCACCGGTCGGGTGAGGCATGGAGGTGTCGGGAGATGCCTTCGGAGGCATTCCTTGTCGGTCGAGTTGAACCACACGATCATCCATGCCCGGGACAACCGGGAATCCGCGGAGTTCTTCGCGGACCTGCTGGGCCTCGAGATCACAGCCGAGTGGGGCCCGTTCGTCGCCGTCGGCCTGAGCAACGGCGTCACGCTGGACTTCGCCGCGATCCCCGCGGACAGGATCACCCCCCAGCACTACGCCTTCCTGGTCTCCGAGGAGGAGTTCGACGCGGCGTACGCCCGGATCAGGCTGCGCGGCATCGAGCACTACGCCGACCCGCACCGGAAACACCCCGGCGCGATCAACCACAACGACGGCGGCCGCGGCGTGTACTTCATGGACCCGGCGGGCCACGCCATGGAACTCATCACCGTGCCGTACGGCGGCCGGACCGCGTAGGCGCATGCGCCGCGGGGGCCGCACTCCGCACCCTGCCGCCGAGACGAGCCGGGGTGGCAAACCGCAGAAGAAACAAGGGCGAAACGGGCAGGTTTTCTGCGGTTTGCCACCCCGTTCGCCCGAGCGAGTGCCGCTTGCCGAGGCGTGCGGGACGGTCGGCTTCAACGGCGCCGATGCGGGGAGGGTCGGGATGTGGTCATTCCCGTTCATGATGTCGACAACCCGGTGCGCCGCACCCCGTGGGTCACCTACGCGCTGATCGCCGTCAACGTGGTGGTGTTCCTGCGCACCCCCGGGGTGGTGGACTCCCTCACGGGCGAGACCGGTCTCGCCCATCTGTGCCGGCTCCAGGCGTTCCTGGAGCACTGGGGCGCGGTCCCGCGGGAGCTGGTGAGCAACGACCCGCCCACGCAGGTCCCGACGGGGAGCACCGCGGTCGGCCCGCGGGGCCCCGGGTGCCTGGTCGGGCCGCCCGGGTACGAGAAGTCGCCGCCGCTGTCGGTGCTGACCGCGATGTTCCTGCACGCGGGCTGGCTGCACCTGCTGGGCAACATGCTGTTCCTGTGGATCTTCGGCAACAACATCGAGGACCGGCTGGGCCGGGTGCGCTTCCTGCTGTTCTACCTGGTCTGCGGGTACGTGGCCGGGTACGGCTTCGCCCTGGTCAACCCCGGGTCCGCCGAGCCGCTGGTCGGGGCCTCCGGGGCGGTCGCGGGCGTACTGGGCGCCTACCTGGTGCTCTATCCGCGGGTGCGGGTGTGGGCCCTGGTGCCGTTCTTCTTCTTCGTCCCGCTGCGGCTGCCGGCATGGGCGGTGCTGGGGCTGTGGTTCGTCCTGCAGGCGCTGTACTCGGCCGGGTACGGGGTGTCCGGTGCGGCGAGCGTCGCCTATCCGGCGCACGTGGCCGGGTTCGTGACGGGAGCGCTGCTGGCCCTGCCGCTGCGCCCCGGCACCCCGCCGCCCCCCGCCGCCCCGCCGCCCCGCCGGGGACGCCCGGTGGGGCCGCAGTGGTGACCGCCCCGGCGCCCCCGCCGGCCCGGCGCGCGGTGGGTGCCCGTGCCGGGGAGTACGTACGCTGGGTGCGGGACCTGCGGCACCGGGACCGGGCGGCACCGGCGCCGCGCCCGCGGCCCGTCCGGCCGTCGTGACCGGACGGAGCGGCCGCCCGCAGCCCGTCATCCAGGAGACGCCCATGAGCACCAACGAGTACGACCCCGCCAGGGCCCCGCTCACCCCGGCGGCACGGCGGGGGCTCGAGGACGAGCTGGAGCAGTTGCGCCGGCAGCGGGACGAGGTCGCGAGGATCCTGGCGGGCGGCACCGACTCCCCGGGGGACAGCGTCGACCAGGCCCGGACCATCGAGGCCATGGACCGGCTCGCCTGGCTCGAGGACCGCATCAGGGAGGTCTCCGACCGGCTCGAGGCGGCCCGCTCCGCCCCGGCGCCCGGCCCGGCGCAGCCCGGGGACGTCGTCACCGTGGGCAGCACGGTCACCCTGGAGTACTCCGACGGCACCACGGCCACCCTGCGCGTGGGGGACATCGCCGAGGACCTGGGGGAGGGGAACCTGATCACCCCGGACAGCCCCCTCGGCCTGGCGCTCCTCGGCCGCCGGACCGGCGAGACCGTCGGCTACGACGCACCGGAGGGCAGGCTCAGCGTCCGGGTGCTGGAGACCGCCCGAAACGGGTAGGCGCCCCGGGCGCCGCAGGCTCTAGAGTCAAAGGCATGACGTCGCAGGAGGGAACCGCCCGGGTCGACAGCTGGATCTGGTCGGTCCGGCTGGTGAAGACCCGCTCCATGGCCGCCGCCGCCTGCCGCGCAGGCCACGTCCGGGTCAACGGCGACCGGGTCAAGCCCGCCCAGCCGGTGAAGGCCGGGGACCAGGTGAGGCTGTACCACGCGGGCCGCGAGAGGATAGTCGTCGTCTCGCGCCCGATCAGCAAGCGGGTCGGTGCGGCCGTCGCCGCGGAGTGCTTCGTCGACAACAGCCCGCCGCCCCCGCCGCGCGAGGAGAGGGCGGCGATCGGCCTGCGCGACCGCGGGGCGGGCCGCCCGACCAAGCGCGACCGCCGCGAACTGGACAGGCTGTACGGCCGCGGGGCGGAGACGCCCCGCTGAGCGGGGCGGGGCCGTGGTGCGCAGACGCCCCGCGGGTCAGCTCCCCCGGTAGAGCCGGTCGAGGTCGACCAGGACCACCTCGCCGCGTTCCCCGGCGGCGCGGAGCTCCGGGGTGAAGCCGGCGCCGCCGTAGCAGGCGGGCCGGGCGCGGCCGACGTCCTCGCCGCGGTCGGCGAGCAGCGCCAGCAGGCGGCGGATCCGCTCCAGGTGGCGCACGTCCATGACCTCGTCCCAGCACGTCCGCCCGACCGACAGCAGAGCCCCCCGGCGGGTGCCGGCGCCCGCCCGCAGGACCACCTCGGCGTCGAGGCGGGCGTGCTGTTCCGGATCGGTCAGGGAACCGCAGGACACGGCGCCGGGGGCCACGCCGAAGGTCTCCGGCGCGGCGAACCCCGCGGCCCAGTCCCGGCACACCTGGGCGAAGTGCGGGCCGGCCACCGCGGAGTCGAAGACGGCGCGGGCCCGCTTCCAGACGCCGACGGCGTCCTCCTGCTCCAGCGCGGAGCGGTGGGGGGCGGCGACGGCGTGCTCGAAGGCCAGCAGCGGCTCGGTGATCCGGTAGCGCGTCAGGGCCGGCCGGAAGGCGTCCGGCTCCCCGCACAGCAGACCGCAGTCCTGCAGGACCACCAGGGCGTGGGAGACGTCCGGCAGGGGCCGGTCCAGCCGTTCGGCGATCTCGCCGCGGGTCGAGCACCCCGAGGTGACGGCGGTCATCGCCGAGTGGCACAGGGCGCGGTCCCAGTGGTCCATCTCCTCCTGGAGCAGGTGCCGCGCCTCGCGGAACAGGGGCGTGCGGGGGTTCAGGACGGTCCTGCACACCCAGGCGTCGAAGTCCTCCGGGCCCGAGGGGGCCTCCTCGCACGCGTAGTCGTACCGGTACGCCGGGGTCCCGCCCACGACGGCGTGCACCAGCAGGGCCAGGCGCGGGTCCTCGATACCCCACAGCCGGGCGGCCCGCCGGAAGTCCAGGGTGTGCACCGCGAGCTCCAGACCGGCCAGCCCGTGCAGGGGTGAGGGCCTGTTGAACAGCCGGCTCATCACGGACACGGCGCTGCCGCACAGCAGCAGGCGCGAGCGGTTGTGCGGCCGCTCCCGGCGCACGCGGTGGTAGGCGCCCTCGACCACGGAGGGCAGCGCGGGGCTCTGCCGGACGAGGTCGGGGAACTCGTCCAGGACCACCGGCAGCGGCTCCCGGTCCCCCAGGGCCAGCAGGGCGTCGACGGCGTCCTCCCAGCGCGGCAGCGGCACCGGGGACGACGCCCCGGTGCGGCGGGCGAGGTCCTCGCCCAGACGGCGCAGGGACTCCGCCTCCGTCGCCTCCTGCGCACCGAAGTAGAAGCCGCCCACCGCCCGGGTCAGGGCCTCCAGCAGGTACGTCTTCCCCTGCCGGAGGCGGCCGGACACGACCCCGAGGGCGGGCCCGGGACGGGGGTCGCACGCGAAGGCCACCAGGGCCTCCCACTCGGCCTCCCGGTCGAACATCGCCCCGGGCCGGGCGTGGTCCACGGCATCGGGCTGCGCCACGGGCCGCTCCCCTCGTTCGGCACCCTCCTCCTGCTTCCGGCACCTCCAGTACACCTCTGAACCCGCGCCCGCGCCCGCCGCCGGCCGTGCGCGGCCGCAGGGCGGAAAAGGGGAGGGAGCGGGGCCCCGGGGGTGGGGCGGGCCGAGGGGGAGGGGCGGGGGCCGCGGTCGGCTACGATCGCAGCCGTCCCCGCACCCTGGAGGCGCCCCCTTGGCGACGAAGCAGATCCCGGTCATCGTGCTCGCGGGCTTCCTGGGAGCCGGCAAGACCACCTTGCTCAACCACCTCCTCGCCCGCAGCGGCGGTACCCGGGTCGCCGTGGTCGTCAACGACTTCGGCAGCATCGAGATCGACGCGATGACGGTGGCCGGCCAGGTCGACTCCATGGTCTCGCTCGGCAACGGCTGCCTGTGCTGCGCAGTCGACACCGACGACCTGGACGACATGCTGGAGCGGCTCACGCGGGAACCGGACCGCGTCGACGTGATCGTGATCGAGGCGAGCGGACTCGCCGAGCCGGAGACCCTGGTCAGGATGCTGCTGGCCGGCGGCAACCCGCGGACCGTGTACGGCGGCCTGGTCGAGGTCGTCGACGCCGCGGAGTTCGACGCCACCCGTGAGCGCCACCCCGGGATCGACCGCCACGTGCGCATCGCGGACCTGGTGGTCCTCAACAAGGCGGACCGCGTCGCGCCGGAGGAACTGGACCGGCTGCTCGCCGTGCTCGGCGAGCTCGCCCACGGGGCCCCGGTCGTCCCCGCCGTCCACGGCCGCGTCGACCCCGGGCTGCTGTTCGACCGCAGGCCGCGGGAGGAGGCGGACGGGCCGCGCCAGCTGTCCTTCGCCGACCTGCTCCACGACCCGGAGGAGGACGGGCACGGCGAGGACGGGCACGACGGCCACGTCCACGCCGCCTACGACAGCGTGGAGTTCACCGCGCACGAGCCGCTCGACCCGCGTCGCCTCATGGAGTTCCTCGAGCACCGGCCGGACGGCCTGTACCGCATCAAGGGCTTCGTGCACTTCGACGCGGCCGGACACCCCGAGAAGTACCTCCTGCACGCGGTCGGCCGGTTCCTGCGCTTCCACCCCGTACCCCCGGAGCCCGGGGAGCCCGGCCACACCCGCCTCGTGCTGATCGGCTCCGGCATCGACGCCGGGGCCCTGCACGACGCGCTCGCCTCCTGCGTCCGCACCGGGTCCGCGCAGGAGCGGGAGGCGGACCCGCAGGCCATGTGGGGGGTGCTGCGCTTCGTGCAGGAGGACGGCCCGGCGGCACCCCCGCAGCCGCGCGGGGAGGACGGCGCCCGGCCCGCGGAGGCCGGGCAGGACGGTGCGGAACGCGCCGACGCCGGGTACGAGGAGTACGCCGGGTACGAGGGGTACGAGGAGGACGCCGGGTACGCCGAGTACCCCGACGAGGACGCCGCGCTCCGCTGACGGTCCCGGCCGTGCCGACCGGCGGGTCCGCCGTGCCGCCCGGCCGGGGGCGATCTACGATCGCGCCGTGGCACTGATCCGGATCGAACGCGCGTCGAGACTGTCCCCCCGCGATGCCTGGCAGCGCCTGACCGACTGGGAGCGCCACGCGGCGCACGTGCCCCTGACCGGCATCGACGTCACGACGCCGCCGCCGACGGGCGTGGGCACGGTCTTCGTCGCGCGCACCGGGATCGGCCGGCTCCGGTTCGACGACCCCATGGAGGTCGTGCGCTGGGAGCCCCCGCGGGACGGCCGGCCGGGGCACTGCCGCATGGAGAAGCGCGGCCGCGTCGTCACCGGCTGGGCCGAGATCGAGGTGGCTCCCCGCGGCCCGGGGTCGTGGATCGTCTGGCGCGAGGAGGCGCGGGTGGAGCGGCTCCCGCGGCTGTTCGACCCGGTGACCGCCCTGTCCGGCCGTCTGCTCTTCGGCCGCGTGGTCACCGGTCTGCTCGCGGACGCCCCCGCGGAGTAGGGCGTCGCCCGACCGCGTGCCGCCCGGCCGGTGCACCCGCCCCCGGGAGCGGCCTCGCGGCCGTCGCCCGTGCGGTGCGGGGACGCGGCCGGACCGGCCCCCCTCACGGCCGGGTGAGCGGTTCGGCCCGGTGGGCCCGGTGGAGGAGGTCCAGGAAGGACGGCGCCCCGGGCAGGGGCACGGAGCCGATCCTGCTCACCGCCACACCAGGCGTCCACGAGTTCATGACCACGGCCCCGGCCGACGCCGACAGGTCGGCGGGAGTGATCTCCCGGACGCGCTGGGGGACGCCGAGGCGGTCCAGCTGCCGGCGGACGATGCCCATCGTGGTCCCCTCCAGCATCCTTGCGGCCGGCCACACCACCGAGGCGCCGTCCCAGAAGGCCAGGTTCCAGATCGTCCCCTCGCCGATCCGGCCCCGGCGGTCGACGAGGACGGCGTCGTCGAAGCCCTGCGCGACGGCCCGGCGGAGGAGGTACGTCTTGGCCACCTCGCCGACGTGCTTCACGGCCGGCAGGAACCGTTCGTGCTCGACCACCGCCAGCGCCAGCGGGCCCTCCGGGCCGGACGCGGGCGGCCCGGTGCGGACCAGCACGTCGAGTTCCGCGTCGGCCCCGCCCGCGGTGAACTCGCCCGACGGCGAGTACACCGCGGCCGTCAGCGAGAGGTCGGCCGGGCCGGCCTCCAGCGCCGCCCGCAGAAAGGACCGCACGCGGTCGTCGGGCAGTGCCCGGCCGAACAGCTCCACCGAGGCGGAGCGCAGCCGCTCCAGGTGGAGGTCGAGGCCCCGGAGCATGCCCCCGCGCACCTGCACGGCGGTGAAGTGGGCATGGCCCGCGAAGGCGAGCGGCGCCAACTCCTCGGCGGTCGCGGCCCGGCCGTTGAGCTGGGCGACGAAAGAGGTCATGAGTCACTCCTGTGTCACGGGATCGGGTGGACGGAACGACGGGACCGGCCGCGGCGGCCGTGTGCGGAATGCCGTCCCGCGGCGCGACGTTAGGGCCTCACACCGGTGTGAAGGTCAACCTCGGACGGGGTGGGGAGATGCTGATCGGGGAGTTGTCCCGGCGTACCGGGGTCAGCCCGCGGATGCTGCGGTACTACGAGGAGCAGGGGCTGCTCGAGGCCGGGCGCGGCCCGAACGGTTACCGCGACTACGACGAGGACTCGGTCCTGACCGTGCGGCAGGTCCGTGCCCTGCTGGGTGCGGGCCTGTCCACCGGGGTGATCCGTTCGGTGCTGCCGTGCGTCCGCGGTGAGCGGCCGGAGTTCGAGATGTGCCCGGACGTGCGGGCCGTCCTGGAAGGTGAGTTGGCGGCCGTGGACGAGCGTGTCGAAGAACTCCGGCGCAGCCGCAGCGCCCTCGCCGGCTACCTGGCACAGCCCTGACGCACCGCACGCCGCCCCCGCCGGCGGGGTGACAGGTGTGGGCCCGCCCGGAACGACGGGGGGAACGTCCCGGGCGGGCCCGGACGAACGCATGCCCGCCCCCGGGGAGTTCACACCTCCTGGGTGCGTCCTCGCGCCGACGGGGGCGTCCGTTCCGGTCAGGCGGCGAGTGCGGCTTCGAGCATCCGCCGGACCACCGCGGTCAGCTCGGTCGCATCGGGCAGCGGGCGGGTCCCGGCCAGTGCGCCGGCGAGCCGGTCGTACATCAGTCCGTCGGCCCAGGCCACGAGCAGATCCGCCGCCGGAGCCGGACGGGGAGCCCCGAGCGCCTCCGGCAGGGCTGCGGCCCCGGACCGCGCGGCGAGGCCGGCGGCCTGCAGATCGGCGCGCAGTTCCGGCCGGCGCGCCTGCGGCGGAGTCCAGGTCCGGGCGGCCGTGGTCCGTTTCCCGGCGGTCCGGGTGTCGGTCAACGCCCGATCGTGTCGCCCTCCGCCCCGTCGTCCTTCGCGACCAGCGCCAGGTGCCCGCCCTCGTCGAGCGGGGTCGGGGTGGTGACGGTGCGCAGGAAGGCGCCGCAGGAGGCGTCGTACAGGTGTATCTCGCCGTGCCCGCCCCGGCTGACCGCGACCGGGTCGGCGGCGGGCGAGGCCGCGACGGCCCGCCGCTGCACGCCGTCCCACGGGGTGCAGCCCTCCCGCGGGGCACCGTCCATCGGCGGGAGGGGGAGGCGGGCCCGCACGCGCGGCCCGTGCGGGCCCGTGGTGTCCCGGTCGACGAGGACCAGTTCGTCGCCGGAGGGGTGGATCCGGGTGAACGCCGCCCGGGTGCGTGACAGGGCCAGCCGGAAGACCAGTCCCGGGCCGAGGTCGAGCCGTCCGGTGCGGCCCTCGTCGATCCGGTGCCACCAGGCGTGGTTGGTCCACCGCGGCCACTGGTCCGGCTCGGGCGGGCCGCCACGGACCGTGCTCCACAGGGTGCGGCGGGCCGGGTCGAGCCTCAGGAAATAGCCGCGCCCGCCCTCGCGCCCGCCCTCGCGCCCACCCTCGCGCCCGTCCCCGTCCCCGTCCCCGTCCCCGTGCCAGGCCAGGGACGGGCCGGCGGTCAGTGACCGGCCGTCGCGCACGGCGACGGCCACGCCGTCCTCGGTGGCGGTGAAGACCCGCCCGGTGGCCGGGTCCGCGGCGTCGCCGTGCCCGTCGTCGGGCAGGGGCAGGCGGGCCGAGGGCTCGACGGCCGGACAGCCGGGGCCCGCGGCCAGGAGGCCGGTGAGGCGGTGGACGGCCAGCGCGCCGGGCATCCGTTCCCGGACCACCAGCAGGGGGTCGTCGGCCGGGCCGAGGACGGCCACGCCCGGTTCGCCGGTCCGGGTGCGCACGCGGACGGCCCGCGGCTGCGGCGCGGCGGCCAGGTCCACGACGGTCAGCAGGTCGCTCCAGGGTTCCGGGGAACGCCCGCAGCCCGTGCTGACGGCCAGGAAGCGCCCGGTCGGATCGGCCGCGAGGTGCTCGCCCGGCACGGCCACCGGGACCGTCACCGGCACCGCGGGCCGGCCTTCCCCGGCGAACGGGTCCAGGACGACCAGCGCGCCCGCCAGGTCGTCCACGAACGCCACCCGTCCGCCGCGCAGCCGGAGGAACCCGGCGTGCTCGGAGAGATGACGACCGGTCAGGGAGGCGATCGGGCGGCCTTCCTGAGGGTCGTGCACATGGACGGCGCCGGCGACCTGGTCGGCCGCGACGAGGCGCAACTGCGGCATGGGGACTCCCTGGGTGACGAACCGTTTAAAGAAAATGATTATCATCATGCTTAGGGTTGCCGAGACAACCCCGCCCCACCGGCCGCGATCCGAGGAGTCCCGACGATGTCCCGCCCCCTGACCACCGCCCTGCGCAGACTGGCCGCACTGGCCGCCGCAGGAGCCCTGCTCGCCGCGTGCGGGCAGGGAACGCCCGCGGACCCCGGCCGGGAGGACCGCGCCGACGGCGCCTCCGCGGCGGAGGGCCTCCCGGTGAAGCCCGTCGCCCCCGCCGACTCCGTCACCGACGCGCGCGGCGTCGAGGTCGCCCCGGGGAAGAAGCCGGAGCGCATCGTCTGCCTGGTCGCCCTCTGCGACGACATGCTGGCCGAGCTCGGCATGCGGCCCACGGCCACCAACTCCGCCCTCCTGTCCCACCCGGAGTTCCTGGGCGGGAAGGAGGCGGAGAAGGTCCCGGTGGTCCCCGGAGGCTTCCTCAGCCCCGAGGTCGAGGCGATCCTCTCCCACGAACCGGACCTGGTCATCGGCCTGGAGGACACCCACGGCAAGCTCGCCCCGGCCCTGAAGGGCGCCACCACCTTCTGGCCCGTGCAGCCGGAGACGTGGCAGGACAGCATCGGCTACCTGCGCGACCTCGCCGCGCTCACCGGGCGCGGCGAGCAGGCGGCGGCCGCGGAGACGAGGTTCAGGGAGAAGCTCGCCGACGCCCGGAGGGCCAGGAGCGGCCGGACGGCGCTGGTCGTCTTCGGCAGCGACGAGAACTTCGGCGTGGCCACCCCCGGCAGCGACGTCGCGGCCGGGCTCTTCCCGGAGATCGCCGACTACCCGTGGAAGAGCCGCGGAGTGGAGGGCACGTACAGCCTGGAGGAGATCCTGGCCCGGGACGTCGACGTCCTCTTCGTCGAGACCATCTCCTTCGGCGGGCCGGGGGAGAAGCTGTCCGAGAAGATGGCGAAGAACCCGCTGTGGGCGCAGATACCGGCGGTCAGGAACGGCGACGTCGTCGAGGTCGACCCCGAGGTGTGGGCCAAGGGGCGCGGCACGCGCTCGCTCGGCATCGTCCTGGACGAGGCGACGGCCGCGCTGCGGCGAGCAGGGCGATGAACAGGGCGATGAGCGCGCGACTGCCCATGGTGGCGGGCCTGCTGCTGGTGGCCGCCGCCCTGGGGGCCCTGTGCCTCGGCACGCCCGTCGTCGCCCCGTCGCGGCTGCCGGACCTCCTCGCCGGGGGCGGCGCCGGCGCCGGAACCACCGGGGCCGGAGCCCTGGACGCGGTCGTCGTGCGGGAGATCCGGCTTCCCCGGCTGCTGCTGGCGGCCGCCGCCGGGGCCTGTCTGGGGGCGGCGGGGCTGGTGCTGCAGGAGGCGCTGCGCAACCCGCTGGCCGTCCCCGAGATGCTCGGCGTCTCCTCCGGCGCGGCGCTCGGGGTGGCCGCGCCCCTGGTGCTCGTACTGCCGCTGCCCGGGTGGGCCCACCCCCTGCTCGCCGTGGGGGGAGCGGCCCTCGGCGGCCTGCTGACCCTGGCCGCCGCCGGTTTCGGGCGCAGCCCCTCGGCGGTCCTGCTCACCGGTGCGGCCGTCGCCGCCGCACTCCAGGCGGGACTGCTCGTGATGATGGTGATGGCCGACCGGCTCGACCTCCAGTTGATCTTCCGCTACCTGATGGGGAGCCTGTCCGGGCGGGGCTGGGACGCCTGGGGCGGGTCTGGCCGTGGGCGGCCGCCGCGGTGCCGCTGCTCGTCCTGTGCCTGCCGGTGCTCGCGGTGCTGCGGCTGGGCGACGCGGACGCCGGCGCGCTCGGCGTGCGGGTGCACCGGGCCAGGCTGGCGGCGCTCGCCGTCGCCGTCCTGCTCATCGCGCCGGTCGTCGCGGTGTGCGGCCCGGTGGCGTGGATCGGCTTCCTCGCGCCCCACCTCGCCAGGAGGCTGCGGCCCGGCGCGGACGTGGTGGGGTGGCTGCCGTGGGCCGCGGCCTGGGGCGCGGTCGTGACCGTGTGGGCGGACCTGGCGGCCCGGCTGGCCCTGGCCCCGGTCGAGACGCCGGTGGGGGCCTGGACGGCGCTGGTGGGAGTGCCCGCCGGTGTGCTCCTGATGCGGTCCGGCCGCACCGGCCCCCGCGCAGCCGTCGCCACCGCCACCGCCGCTGCCGGTACCGCCACCGCCGCCGCCGCGGATACCGGCCACGGCGGGGACCCGCCCCCGGAGGGGAGCGGGGCGGGGCCGCGCGGACCCGTCCGTCCGGGGGCCCCGCCCCCCGCGAGCAGCGGGAGTCCGCAGGCACGCAGCAGAAGGGCGGTTCCTCATGACCGCATCCGTGACGCGGGGGAGGGCCGCGGGCGCGCTCCGCGGCCGTGCCGTGCGGCTCGCCCCGTACCTGCTGCCGGTGGCGGTGCTCGCCGTCGCCGCGGGGGACCTGCTGGCAGGGCGTGCGCTGACCGCCGACCAGGTCTGGGCCGTGCTCGCCGGCGGGTCCGCGGACCCGCTCGCGGAGCACCTCCTGTGGCAGGTGCGCCTGCCGCGCACCCTCGTGGCGCTCGGTGCCGGCGCCTGCCTCGCGGTCGCCGGTCTCGTCCTGCAGGCCGCGCTGCGCAACCCCCTGGCCGGCCCCGAGGTCACCGGCGTCACCCCGGGGGCCGCGCTGGGTGCGGTGGCCGCCACCGGGGCGGGGCTGGCCGGCTGGGCCTCGCCCGCCGCGGTCGTCGTCGCGGCGGTCGTCGGCGGCTTCACCGGGGCCGGACTGCTGTGGCTGCTGGTGGGTCGCGAGCGGTCCGACCCGGCGTCCACGGCCGTGCACGGCGTGCTCGTCTCGGCCGTCCTGGGCGGCTCCACGTCCGTCGTCCTGCTGGTGGCGCCCGGCGAGATCGGCAGCGTCGTGCAGTGGATGATCGGCACGACCGAGGCCCGCACCTGGGCGCACTGGCACCTGCTGTGGCCGTGGGCCCTGTTCTGGGGAGCCGCCGCCTGGCTGTCGTCCGCGCCCCTGATGCTGCTGCGCTGCGGCGAGGGCGTCGCACAGGCGGCCGGTCTGGCGCCGGCCCGTGCCCGCGCGGGCGCCCTGCTGTGCGCGGTGGCGCTGACGGCGGGTGCGGTCGCGGCCGTGGGCGCCCTCGGCTTCGTCGGGCTGCTGGTGCCGCACGTGGCGCTCGCGCTGTTCGGCGCGGACCTGCGCACCACCCTGCCGGGCGCCGCGGCGCTGGGGGCGGTGACGGTCTGCGGGGCCGACGCCGTCGCACAGCTCGCCTCCCGCGCGGCCGGGGGCCTGGACGCCGACCGGCTGGTCGTCCCGGTCGGCGCGGTGACGGCCTTCGCCGGTGCCGCGGTCCTGCTGGCCGTCGCCCGCCGCCACACCACCGATCAGTGAAGGAGTCAGCCATGGCAGATCCCGTCCCCGCGGTGCCGGCGCCCGCCGGGGCCCCGGCCTCCCGTCCGTCCCCGCCCCGCTCCCCGTACGCGCTCGAGATGGACCGGGTCCGGTTCGCCCGCCCGGGCCGCCTCGTCCTCGACGAGGTGGTCCTGCGGATCGCCCCGGGGGAGCTGGTCGCCCTGGTGGGCCTGAACGGCTGCGGCAAGAGCACCCTGCTCCAACTCGCCTCGGGGGTGCTCGGGCCGCAGGCCGGGGCCGTCCGGGTCGGGGGGAAGACATCGCCCGGCTGTCCCGCAGGCAGGCGGCGCGGAAGGTGGCGCTGATGCACCAGTCGGCCCCCCTCGTGCCCGGACTGACGGTGCGGCAGCTCGTGCGCCAGGGCCGCTACGCGGCGCGCGGGCCGCTGGGGATGCTCCGCGACGGGGACGACGCCACCAGCCGCCGGGCCCTGCGCGACGTGGGCGTCGAGGAATGGGCCGACCGGCCGGTGGACGCACTCTCCGGCGGGGAGCGGCAGCGGGTCCGGCTGGCCCTGGCCCTGGCCCAGGAGACCCCGGTGCTGCTGCTCGACGAGCCCACGACCTACCTGGACCTGCGTCACCAGCTGGAGGTGCTGCAACTGGTGGCCCGGCTCCGCGCGGAGCGGGGGCTGACCGTGCTGATGGTGCTCCACGACCTGGGGCTGGCGGCACGGTTCGCCGAGCGGCTGGTGGCTCTGCGGGACGGCCGCGTAGCGGCGGACGGGCCGCCCGCCGAGGTCGTGACGCCAGCCCTGCTGCGCGGTGTCTTCGGTGTCGAGGGGCGGGTGGGCCGGGACGAGGAGGGCGGCTGGCCGGTCTGTCATCCCGACCACCCGATCCCCTTGCAAAACGATAATCATATTCATTAGAGTGATCGCAGACGCCCGAACGGGTGTCAGAAACAACCCACTTGGAGGCATTCATGGAGCAGGAGCAGCACTCGGTGTTCAGCCCGATCGTCGAGCCGGGCCAGCTGGCCCACGCCTCGGCCACCCACTCCAACGCCCTCGTCGAGAACCCCTTCGACGACGACCAGGAGTAATCCCCTGCGGGTGGGCCCGCACCCCCGGCCGGGGGTGCGGGCCCACCCGTCGCCCGGCACCCGACAGGAGACCGTTGCCCCCCTTGCCCCGCCCCCGGCTCGCCCCCGGCGTCGAGATCGTGACCGTCCCCGGACATCCCGCGGCGGTCCGCACCCAGGACGGCGACTTCCTGCGCATCAACGCCGACCAGGAGGCGGTCGCCCGCCTGGCCGGCCTGCTGGACGGCAGCCCGGACGAAGCACCGGCCGGCGGCCCGGCGGCCCCGGCCGCGGTGCCCGTTCCGGCGGACCCGGAGACCGAGCGGCTGCTCGCCGGCTTCGGGGCGGCCGGCCACCTCGGCGACCCCGACGTGTGGCCCGGCGACCGGCGCACCGTGCTCGTCCTCGGCGACGAGGAACTCACCGGCCCCCTCGCCGATTTCCTCCGCGCGGCCGGGGCGCGCCCCCGGAACGCGGAACCGCGCGAGGTCGCCGGGCTCGCGGACCCGCGGACGCGGCCGGACGCGTCCGCCGTCGTGTGGTGCCTGGACCGGCCCGTGCCCCCGGGGCTGTGGGACGACGCCGACCGCCTCCCCGCACGCGGCATCGCCTGGATCCGCTGCCACCGCGAAGGACGGCAGGCGTGGATCGAGCCCACGGCGGCCGCCCCCGGGGACGTCCTCGCGGCGCACGTGAGGGCCCGCCGCCTGGCGGCCACCCCCGCGCACCGCGAACTCGCCGCCCACTGGGCCGCCCGGCCCGCCTCCGCAAAGCCACCGACGGGCGGCACCGCCGCCGGCGCGTCGTTCGTCGCGGCGCTGGTCGCGTACCAGGTGCACGCCTGGGCCACCGGCCGCGACACCTCCGCGGCCCGGCCGGCGCCCTGCCGGCCGGACGCCGCCTGCGCCGCGTCGACCTGCGAGACCTGGAAGTCTCCGAGCACCCCGTCCTCCCCGTCCCGGCCGTCGCGCCCCTGCCCGCCCCGCCCGCATGAGCCCCGTCAGCACCACGGCACTGGCCGTCCGGGGAGCCGTCCTCGCCACGGACCTCTGCCTGCCCGACGGGCCCGGGCCGCACCCGGCCGTGCTCGTCCGCACCCCCTACGACCGGCGGGCCCACCACGCCGAGCTGCGCTCCTGGGCCCGGCACGGCTTCGCCGCCGTCGCCCAGGACGTGCGCGGACGCCACGGCTCGACGGGGGAGTGGCACCCCTACCGGCACGAGGCGCAGGACGGGGCCGCCACCCTGCGATGGTTGCGCGGCCGTCCCTGGAGCGACGGCCGGGTCGTCGCCTGCGGGGCCTCCTACGCGGCCCACTGCGCCCTCGCACCCGCCCTCGGCCCCCGGAGTGCCCACGGCTCCCGGACCGTCCACGGGCCGGGAGCCGCCGGACCCGCGCCGGCCGGCGCGGCCGGGCCCGCCCGGGGCCCCGACGCTGTCATCGCCGCCGTCCCCGCCCTCGGCCCGGCCGAGACCGCCCGCGAACCCTGCGGCGCGGAACGGCTGCACGCGCGGGCCGGCTGGTGGGCCGCCCACGGCGACCGCCCCGACAGCGACCCCGGCGCCCTCAACAGGATCCTCGCCGCCGACCCGCACGCCCTCGAGCACCTGCCGGTCGCCGACCTGCCCGGCAGGCTCCGGCTCGCCCTGCCGTCCTGGCCGCTGCTGTGGGCGGCCGGCAGGACCGGCGGCGAGGAGTACGCCGACGCCGCGGTGCCGCTGCTGGCCGTCGGCGGCACCCACGACCCCTTCGCGGCCGAGACCGTGGAACTCTGGCGGCGCTGGGCACGCGCACCGGCGCACCCGCCCGGCTGCTCCTGGGCCCCTGGGGCACGCGCTGACCGCGCAGCCGGGACCGGACGCGGGCGGGGGACACCGCATCGACCTGGGGCGGGCCTACGCGGAGTTCGCCCGGGCCACCCTCGCCGGCGCCCGCCCCGACGGTCCGGCCCTCCGGGGCGGGGCGTTCGCCCTCGGCGGCACCCCCGGGCACTGGCTCGACGCACGGCACTGGGACCCGGCGCCCGCCGAGGTGCCGCTCCTCGGCGGCCCCCTGCGGATGCGCGTGCTGCGCGGGGAGCGCTTCACCGCCGACCCGGCCGACCCCGTGCGCTCCGACCGCCTGGCCGTGCCCGCCTCGGGCACGGCCGACCGCTGCCTTGCCGTCTCCGCCCCGCTCGACGCGCCCCTGCACCTCGCCGGACCGGTCGCGGCAAGGCTGCACGGCACCGCGGACACCCCGCCGCCGACTGGATCGTCCGCCTGGTGGCACTCGGCCCGGGCGGCCGGGCCGCCCACCTCGCCACCGGCGTCGCCCGCACCACCGCCCCGCCCGGCACCGGGCGGGACGTCACCGTCCGGCTGGGGCCCGTCGCCCGGCGGCTGCCCGCCGGCGCCCGGCTGCGCGTCGAGATCGCCGGACACCACTTCCCCGCCCACGCCCGCAACCCGCACACCGGCGAGGACCCCGTGCACGCGAAGGTCCTGCACCCCTCGCGGCGGACCGTCCTGCCCGCGCGCAGCAGCCTGAACCTGCCCGTGCTCGACCCGGACACCGCCGCCCGGACCACCGCCCGACCAGCCCAGGAGGCATCCAGGTGACCCCGCCGCTCCCGCTCGACGCACTCGTCGACCCGGTGTGCGGACCGATCAGGTCCGTCGCCCCGGTCGAGCACCCCGACGGCACCCCCGCCCGCTACACCGCCATGACCGCCGACGTCTCCGACGCCCGGCGGCTCGGCGCCTGGCCCGCGGACCGGGTCTCCCTCGGCACCACCTTCGGCGACCCGCAGGGCGCACGGACCGCCGCGATCGCCGAGGCCGTGGAACGCTACTGCGGCAACCGCGTCCCGCCGCCCGGCGACCCCTGCGCCCCCGTCCGCACGGACGCCGACGGCCTCGCGGCCCGCGGCGCCACGCTCCTGACCCCGGCCGAACTCCCCTCCTGCGCCGACTGGCAGTACGACCGCCCCCGCTTCCCGTACCGGCGGTTCACCGGCTCCACCGAGGCCCTGTGGACCCCGGGCCGCGAACTCCTCCCCGACGGCGGGACCCGGGAGTGCTGGGCCCCGGTCTCCCTCACCCACCTCAACTGGCGGCAGGGCGGGCTGAAGTCCCTGCCCCGGACCCACCACCTGAACTACGCGGGGATCGCCACGGGCCAGGGCACGGACGACGCCGTCGACCGGGCCCTGCTGGAGATCGTCGAGCGCGACGCCCTCGAACTGTGGTGGCACCTGGACGGGCCGGCCCGCGGGATCGACCTCGGCAGCGTGCCGGGGCTCGCCGCGGACCTGGCCGGGTCGCCGCTGAAGGTGTGGGCCGTGCAGATGCCGTCGGAGTTCGCCCCCACGGCGGCGGCCCTGGTGCACGACGAGGAACGGGGCCTGTACGCGGCGGGCTTCGCCTGCCGGTACGACCCGGCGGAGGCGGTGCGCAAGGCCGTCCTCGAGGCGGTGCACACCTGGGTCTTCACCCAGGGCCTGACCGACGCCGACGGCTGGGTCTTCCGGGCGGTCGAGAGCGGACTGCTCGCCCGCGGCCTCTACCTCGACCACCGCGCCGACCGGCGCTACCTCGACGACGCGGGGGAGGACTTCGCCCGGGTGCGGGACCTCGGGGCGCACGTGCAGGTGTGGCTCGACGACCGCCTCGCCCCGCTCGCCCGCCGCTTCACCGAACCCGGCACCACGGTCCCGGTCGACGCGATCCCGCACGGCTCGCCGGAGCAGCTGCGCGCACGGCTCGCCGAGGGCGGCCACCGCGTCGTCACCTTCGACCTGACCACGCCCGACATCGCGGAGACGGCACTGCGCGTGGCCCGCGTCCTGGTCACCGGCCTGGTCCCCAACGCGCCCGCGGCCTTCGCCTACCTGGGCTGCCCGCGCTTCGCCGACGCGGCCGCGGCCCGCGGCTGGCGCACCACCGCACCCACCGGCCCGGGCGACTTCACCCTCGCACCGCCCCCGCACATGTGAGGCCGCCCATGACACCCTCCACGCCTCGGCCGGGCACGCCTCCCGGCCCGCACCGCCCCCCGCGCCGGCTTCCGAGGTCCCCGGGCCCGAGGTCCCCGGGCCCGGGACTCCCGGCCCGAGGGTCGGGAGGCACGGTCCCGGGGCCCGTGTCTCCCGGGAGCCTCGTCGCGCAGGCGCTCGCCGAGGTGCGCTCCGACCGGCCCGTGGGGCCCGACACCCCCGCCGGGCCGGCCCGCACGCGCTGGCCCGCACACCGCACCGGCGGCTGCGGCCGCCGCTCGGCGCGCCGGCCGCCCACAGCGGACAGGCGGCCCTGGAGGAGGTCCTGGCACTCGGCCTGGCCGCGCAGCCGCACGGCGACACGGCCGGGACCGGCAGCGCCCCCGCGCGGCTGCGTCCCGCCGCCTCCGCGGGCGGCCGACACCCCGTCAACGCACACCTGCTCGTCGGCCCCGGCTGCTCGGTGCCGCCCGGCCTCTACGCCTACGACCCGCTCGGCCACCGGCTGGCCCCGCGCGGTCCCGCGCCCGGGGACGCGGCACCCGGCGCGGTGGCCGTCCTGACCCTGAGCCCCGGGCGCACCGCCTCCCACTACGGCCACCGCTCCTGGCCGCTGCTCCTCCTCGACGCCGGCCACACGGTCGCGGCCCTCGTGCTCGCGGCCCTCGCACTCGACCTGCACGCCCCGGTCTGCCTCGACGCCGACGCGGCGCTCCTCGCCGCGGCCGCGGGACTGCCGCGTTCCGGCCGGTGGGACCGCACGTGGCCGGGCACCGCGCCCGAGTACCCGGTGGCCGCGGTCCACCTGGTGCCCCCGGGCGCCGGGCCCCTGCCCGGAGGCCCGCTCGCGTCATGGGCGGCCCTGCCCCTCGGAACGGCGCCGCGTCCCGGCCCGGCACCGCACGAGGAGGGCCGCCGGGCGGGGTTGGTGCTCGAAGCACTCACGACGGACGGGCCCCCCGGCACGTGGTGGCCGGCGCGCCCCCCGCGCGCCCTGTCCTCGGCCGGAGCGCTCCGCGCCGCGCTGCGCGTCCGCCGCAGCGCCCCGCCGCCCCTGGAGGGAGTGCCCGGGGACGAGGAGTTGGCAGCGGTGCTGGAAGCGGCGGTCACGGCCGCCCCGCAGTCGACCGCATGGTGCGCCGCGGTCGGCGGCGAGCGCCCGGGCCTGCTGGAACAGCGGCCGGAGGCCTCCCGTCCCGCGGCCACCGCGGCCACCGCGGCCACGGGCGCGCCCGACAGCCCGGACCCCGGCGGCGCGGCGGCGTCACCCGACTTCCGGCACCCCGACTTCCGGCACCCCGACTTCCGGCACCCCGACTTCCGGCAGCCCGGCTCCGGCAGCCCGGCTCCCGACGGCCCGCCCGCCCGCGGCGTGCCGGGCCCGGAGGCCGCCCTGCCGCCGGGGGCTGCGCCTGCTCGCGGAGGGCGAGGCCCGCCCCACCCTCGCCGTGTGGGCGGCGGGCCAGAGCTGGCTGGCCGACTGCGGCGCCGTGCTGCTCGCGCACGGCGTCCCCGACGACGCCCCGCCCCCACGTCCGCACCGCGCACCTCGCCGCCGGCTGTGCCGCGGGCTTCGCGCAGACCGTCGCGGGCGCGCTGGGCCTGCGCAGCCGGCCCGTCGGGTCGTGGCAGCGGGCCGACCTGGGGCGCGGCCCTGGGGCGCGAGCCCGCCGGGACGGGTCGTGCACGGCCTCGCATCGGCACGGGCCGCACGGGCCGCACGAACCGCACGGGCCGCCCGGGCCGGCGGCCCGGCGGCGAGGACCACGACCGCCGCCCGGGAGGCGAAACCCGATGATGCTCCACCCCGAATGCTGCGAGCGGCCCGTGCCGCGCCCGGCCCCCTGGCCGGGCCACCGGCCTGCTCCGCGCCTCACCGCGGGCCACGCGGCCCAGGCCGCGCTGCTCGCCACCGCGCTCGCCGACCTCGCCGCCGACCGGACCGACCGCCTGCCGTCCCTGCTCGCCGCGGTCCTGGCCGTGCTGGCGCTCAGGGCCGTGCTCACCGTCCGGCAGAAGGCCGCCGCGGCCGACGCCGGTGCGCACATCCGCATCCGGTTGCGGGACGAACTCCTCGCCCGGCTCGGCCGCCTCGGCGCTTCCACCGGGCCGGTGCCCGCGTCGGCGCGGTCCGCGCCACCGTCGTCGACGGCGTCGAGGGCGCCAACACCTACCTGTCCGCTACCTGCCCCAGTTCGCGGTGCTCTGCCTCGCCACCCCCGTCTGCTCGTGTGGATCGCGGTCCTGCAACCGGCCGCCGCCGCCGTACTGGCCCTGGCGGTCTGCCTCGCGCTGCTGGCCCCCGGCTGTGGGACCGGGCCCTGGCGGGCCGCAGGAGAGAGCACTGGGACACTACGAGCACCTGGCCGCCGACTACCTCGAAGCGCTCCCAGCATGCCCGCGCTGCGCGCCGCCGGTGCCGCGGGCCGCCGCCGCGCCCTCCTCGAACGCCGCTCGGCCGCGCTGCACAGGGCCACCGTCGCCGAACTGCGGGTCTCGCTCGTGGACACCGCGCTCACCGACCTGGCCGTCCAGGCCGGAACGGCGCGGCGGTCCTGCTGGCCTGCTGGTCGTCCGTCACCGGCAGGACGACGGGGACGGAGACGTACCTGCTGGTGCTGGCGTCCGAGTGCTTCCGGCCGCTGCGGGACCTCTCCCGCGAGTGGCACGCGGGCCACCTGGGCGTCTCCGCCGCCGACGGCATCGCCGCGCTGCGCACCGCCGAGCCGTCCGTGGCCGACACCGGCGTCCGGCACCCGGACCGCACGGCCGCTCCCGGGCTGGTCTTCGACGACGTGTCCTTCACCTATCCGGGAACGACAGCCCGGCCCTGGAGCACGTCTCCTTCACCTGCGAGGCGGGGCGGACCACGGCGGTGGTCGGCCCCTCGGGAGCGGGGAAGTCCACCCTGCTCGCCCTCCTGCAGCGCCACTACGACCGCAGGGCGGCGCCGTCCTCCTGGGCGGCACGGACCTGCGCGACCTGGCCCTGAGGGGCTGCGGTCGGCGGTCGCCGTCGTCTCCCAGGACACCTACCTCTTCCACGCGACGATCGCCGAGAACCTGCGCCTGGCCCGTCCCGGCGCGACGGACGAGCAGTTGCGCGCCGCCTGCCGGGACGCCGGGGTGCACCACGAGATCGCGGCCCTGCCGGACGCCTACGACACCGTGCTCGGGAGCGCGGGGCCACGCTCTCCGGCGGCCAGCGGCAGCGCCTGTCCCTGGCCAGGGCGCTGCTGTCCGACGCTCCGGTCCTCGTGCTGGACGAGGCGACGAGCTCGGTCGACGAGCACCGGGAGGCGCAGATCACCCGGGCGCTGCGCCGGGCGGCCCGCGGCCGGACCTGCGTGGTGGTCGCCCACCGGCTGGCCGCGGTCCGGCACGCGGACCGCATCGTCGTCCTGGACCGCGGCCGGGTGGAGGCGGTCGGCGGCCACCGGGCCCTCGCGGAGTCGGGCGGCACCTACGGGGCACTGGCCGGTGCGGACCTGGCGCCGTGGCGGGCCGCGTCCGGCGCTCCGCAGGGAGAGACCCCGGAGAAGGCCGTGGAAGAGACCGGACCACCTCCGACACCCCAGGGAGCACCATGACCGCCGAGCCCCGCGCCGCCGCCCCGCACGCCGCCGAGCCGCCTGCCGCCGGCCGAGGACGCGGCACGCTGCGGCGCCTGCTGCCCGCCGTGCTGCCGCACCGCAGGACCGCCGCGCACACCGCCGCCGCGTGCCTGGTCGACCAGGCGGCCTCGTGCTCCTCGTCACCTGGCTCGCCCACACCGTCGGCCGGGCGGTGACCGAGCGCACGGCCCCGGGGCGGGCACGCTCGCCTGCCTCGCCGGGCTCGTGCTGCTGCGCTCCGCCGCCACCTGGCGGCAGATGGACCTCTCCCACGACCTGGCCTACCGCATCCTCGCCGAGCTCCGGGTCCGCGTCTACGACGGGACGGCGCGCAGCGCACCCGCCCGCATCGCTGGTCGGCGCAGCGGCGACCTGGCCGCGACCGCGATGAGCGACATCGAGGCGCTGGAGTTCTTCTACGCCCACGCGGTCGCCCAGCTCCTGGCCTCCGCGGCCGTCTTCGCCGCCGGATCGGCCGTGCTCGCACGGCTGGAGCCGTGGCTGCTCGCCGCCGTCCTGCCCGCGGCGGGGGCGCTCGTGCTGCACACCCTCCTCGGCACCCGGGCCCGCACGGCCCGCGGCGACCGCACCCGGGCCGCCGCGGCCGCGCTGTCCGCGGATTCCGTCGACACCGTCGACGGAATCCGCGAACTGCTGGCGTACGGGGCGCTGCCCGGGCGCCGCGCCCGGCTCGCGGACCGGGGCGCCGCGCTGGCCGCCGCGCAGCGGGACGAGGCCCGGCACGACGGGGTGTTCGCCGCGGTCCAGGACGTCCTGGTCGCACTCGCGCTCGTCGGCGTGGTCGGCTGCGCCGCGCACCTGGGCGACGGCAGCCTGGGCGGGGCGTGGACCCCGGCCGTGCCGGCCCTCGCCCTCGCCGTCCTCGCACCGGTCGCCTCCTGCGCGGACGCCCTGCGGCAGGCGGGCACCCTGCGCGCCTCGGCGGCCCGGGTCCTCGCCGCAGCCGGGGCCCCCTGCAGCGCGCCGCCCGCCGTCGACCCCGTCCCCCTCCCCGCCGGACCGCTGGGTCTGCGCCTGCGGGACGTGCACTTCGACTACGGGGGGCGGCCCGTCCTGCGGGGGGTGGACCTCACCGTCCCGCCCGGCCGCACGCTCGCCCTCGTCGGCGCGTCGGGTGCGGGCAAGACCAGCCTCGCCCACCTCGTGGCCCGCTTCTGGGACCCCTCCCGCGGAACCGTCGAACTGCTGCCCGCCGACGGCGGCGACGCGGTGGACGTCCGGCGGGTCGCCGACGGCGAACTGCGCCGGGCCGTCGCCCTGGTCGGCCAGGACAACGCGCTCCTGCACGGCACGCTCCGCGACAACCTGCTGCTGGCCGCGCCCGAAGCCGACGAGGCGCTCCTCGACCGGGTGGTCCGCCGGTGCGGCGTCGACCGGACGGCGGCGGCCCTGCCGGAGGGCCTGGACAGCCCGGTCGGCGAGCGCGGCGCCACGCTTTCGGGCGGCCAGCGGGCCCGGATCGCCCTGGCCCGCGCCCTCCTGACCGGCCCCAGGGTCCTGGTGCTGGACGAGGCCACCGCGCACGTCGACGCCGCCGGCGACGCCGAACTGGCCGAGGCGCTCGCGGGGACCGACGAGGGCCGCACCACGGTGGTCGTCGCCCACCGGCCGGCGACGATCCGGCGCGCCGGGCACATCGCCGTGCTGGAGGGCGGGCGCGTCGTGGAGCAGGGGACCTGGGACGAACTGCGGGGGAGCGGAGGGGCGTTGGACCGGGTCCTCGGCGCCGTGGTCCCCGGCGCCCGCACCGGCGGATGAACGCGCCCGCCCGGGGCGCGCGCCCGGGCGGGCGCACCCTGCGGCCGGTCAGCACCCTGCGGCCGGTCCGGCCCGCCCGCGTCCGGCTTCTTCGCCGGGCGCCCGTCCGCCGGGGCGCCCGTCCGCCGGACGCCCCGGCATCGTGCGGCGGCGTGCCGGGCAGGAGATGCTGATCCGGGCCGCCCGCGGGCGGCTGCCGAACCGGCCGGGCACGGGGAGGGCGCGCGGGCCTGCTCCGCGTCTCCGTGCCGTTCCCGTGCCGCCACCGTGAAAGGAACCAGCGTGTCGTTGACCTTCCGCAAGAGCATCCGGATCCTCCCCGGCGTCCGCCTGAACCTGAACCGCAGGTCCTGGTCGGTCACCCTCGGCGGCCGGAGGGGGCCGCGCCGCACGATCAGCTCCACCGGGCACCGCACCACCTCCGTGGACCTGCCGGGGCCGTTCGGGTTCCGCCGCACCACCACCCGCCGCCGCTGACGCCCCTCACCGCCCTTCCCCGCCCGGTGAGGGACACCGCGCAGAGGCCCTCCGAACTGCCCGGTCCCGGATCCGGATCCGGGACCGGGACCGGACCCGGTCCTGCGCGGGCCGGACCCGGCCCGTCCTCCTCGGCGACGGCCGGGTCCGCGGCCGTCCGCCCGGTCCCGGGAGGAACCCCGCGCACCCCGACGCCGGGGCGGAAGCCGCTGCCGGACTCCGTCCACGGCCGATGTGAACCGGTCGCCGGTGCGCCGACGTGCGGCAGCGGCGGCACGGGCGGTTTCGCCGTGCGCGCAAAGCGCTTGCGGGGCCGGCCGGCCTCCGTACCCTCCCGGCATGAAACCACCTGCCTTCTCCGTCCAGGCCCAGCCCCGGGACGCCGCTTCCTGGACCGCTCTGGCCCGGCGCCTGGAAGCCGGCGGATACGATGCGCTGCTGACGGCCGATCACCCGGGCGCCACGGCCTCCCCCTTCGTCGCGCTGGCGGCCGCGGCGGCGGTCACCGAGCGCATCGGCCTCGGCTCCTACGTCTCCCAGGCGGGCGTCCGCGAGCCGCTGCTGCTCGCGTCGGACGTCGCCACCCTCGACCTGGTGTCCGACGGGCGTGCGCGTTTGGCACTGGGCGCCGGCCACACCCCGGCCGAATGGGACATGGTGGGGGAGGAACGCCCCGACGTCGCGGGGCGCGTCCGCCGCTTCCGGGCCGTGGCCGAGGCCTGCCGCGCGCTCCTCGCGGGCGAGACGGTCACCCTCGACGGCCCCGAGGTACGGGCCTCCCGGGCGCGGCTCACCGCCCCCCGCCCGGTCCAGCACCGGGTGCCCTTCACCTTCGGGGGCGGCAACACGGCGCTGCTGCGCTGGGCCGGGGCCCATGCTGACGTCGTGGGGCTGAGCGGGCTGGGACGCACCCTGCCGGACGGCTACATGCACGAGGTGCGCTGGAACGGCGCGGACATCGACCGCCAGGTCGATCTCGTCGAGCAGGGAGCCGCGGGCCGGGCCGACGCACCGGCCCGCGAAGCGCTCGTCCAAATGGTGGAGGTCACCGACGACGCCGAGGGCGCGGCACACGAGATCGCCCGGCGGCTCGACTGCGACGCGGCCGAGGTGCTCGCCTCTCCCTACGCGTGGGTCGGCACGGTGGAGGAGATCGCGGCCGCGACGGCCGAACACGAGCGCCGCTGGGGCATTACCCGCTACGTCGTCCGCGAGGCGCACCTGGACATGGTCGACCAAGTGCGCGCGCACTTGTCGGAGGCCGGTTCGTGAGCTGACGCCCTTCCCGGGCGGGGCGGGGCAGGGTGGGGCGGGGCCGGGGAAGAGGCTGCCTGCCGGTGCGTGTCCCGGCTGCTGCTTCTTCGCGGTCCCGCCGGTCCCGCCCTGCCCCGCCGGTCCCTCCAGGCCCGCCGGCCGTGTCGCCGGGGTCGGCTACGGCCGAGTGGGCGGCAGGGTGTCGCCGAGGGACAGCAGAAGCTTGCGGAGCAGTCTTTCCATCTCCTCGCGCTCCGAGGGGTCCAGGCCCTCGAGGAGGCGCCGTTCGTTGGCCACGTGCCCCTCGACCACGTGGTTGACGAGGGCGAGGCCCTCCGGGGTGAGCGAGACGAGGAGTCTGCGGCGGTTGCCCGGGTCGACCTCGCGGGTGACCAGGTTCCGGGCCACGAGCCGGTCGACGCGGTTGGTCATCGCGGCCGACCCGGCCATGGTGGCGGCCACCAGGTCCTTGGGGGACAGGGTGTGGGGCGGGCCGGAGCGGAGCAGCGTGGCGAGGACGTCGAACTCCCACGACTCCAGGCCCTCCGCGGCGAAGTGGTCCTTCAGGCCGCGTCCCAGGAGCCGGGAGGCCCTGGAGAGCCGTCCGATCACTCCCATGGGGGAGACGTCCAGGTCGGGGCGCTGCTTCGCCCACTGGGCCAGGAACCCGTCGACCGCGTCAGCCGTCATGCTCCCCAACCTTTCGACATCGAACTGTTTGACAGACCCTAGCATCCTGCCTAATGTCTCGATGTCTGAAAGTTCGTTGTCGAAATGTTTGGGGGCGAGCAATGAACCACCCGGTCCGTGTCTCGGTGGCGGAGGCCATCCGGTCCCGCCGCAGCATCCGCCACTACCGGCCCGATCCCGTCCCGCCGGAGCAGTTGCGCGAACTGCTCGATCTCGCGCTGGAGGCTCCCTCCAGCTGGAATTTCCAGGCCCGGTCGATCGTCGTGGTATCCGACGACGAGGGTCGCGAGGGCCTCACCAGGGCCACCGGCGGCCAGCCGCAGCCGCGCGAGGCGCCGGTGACGCTGGTGTTCGTCGCCGAGAGCGAGGCCTGGCGGCAGGACCGGTCCGACATCTTCGACCGGGCCCGCAGGAACGGGGCGTGGAGCGAGGAGTTCATCGCCGTGTCGGAGCAGGGGGCCCAGGAGTTCCAGCGCGGCCTGGCCGCCCGCGGCCTGCTGCGCGAGTACGCGGTGAAGGACGCCGTGATCGCCGCGTCCTTCTTCATGCTCGCGGCGGCCGGGGCCGGCCTGGCCACGTCCCCGATGAACGGGTGGGACGAGGACGAGGTCAAGAAGGTCATCGGGATCGACGGCCGCGACGACCTCGCCGTCGCACTGCTGGTCTCCGTGGGCACTCCCGCCGAGCGGCGCAGGCACCCCGGCCGCAGGCCCCGCGGGCGCAACGTCTTCCACCGACGCCACGGAGCCCGGTGAAGAGGCGCGGGGCCGTGCTCGACCCGGTCCTGACCTCCGTGGCCCCGGCGGTCTGGGGCAGCACCTACCTGGTGACGACGGAACTGCTGCCGCCCGGCCGGCCGCTCCTGGCCTCCGCCGCACGGGCCCTGCCCGCGGGGCTGGTGCTGCTCGCGGCGGGCCGCGTGCTGCCGCGCGGAGTGTGGTGGTGGCGCGTCCTGGCCCTGGGGGTGCTGAACATGGGCGCCTTCTTCTACCTGCTGTTCGTCGCCGCCTACCGCCTGCCCGGCGGCGTGGCGGCCCTGGTGATGTCGGTCCAGCCGATGCTGGTGCTGCTGCTGGGGGCCGTGCTGCTGAAGGAGAGGGTCCGGGCGGTCCAGGTGGCCGCGTGCCTGCTCGGCGCTCTGGGAGTGGCGCTGCTGGTCCTGCGGCCGCAGGCGGCCCTGGACACCGTCGGCGTCCTGGCCGGACTGGCGGCGGCGGCCTGCATGGCCTCCGGCATCGTGCTCACCAAGCGCTGGGGCCGCCCGGAGGGCGTGGGCGTCCTGACGTTCACCGGCTGGCAGCTGACCGCCGCGGGCCTCCTCCTGGCTCCGGCGACGCTGCTCGCCGAGGGACTTCCCGGACGGATCACCGCCGCGAACGTCGCCGGGTTCGGGTACCTGGGGATGGTCGGCGCCCTGCTCGCCTACGCGATCTGGTTCCGGGGCATCGAGCGCCTGCCCGCGTCGGCCGTGTCGTTCCTGGCCTTCGCCAGCCCCCTGGCCGCGACGGTCCTCGGGTACGTCTTCCTCGGCCAGGGACTGTCGCTGCTCCAGGCGGCCGGCGCCCTGGCGGTCGTCGCCGCCGCCTGCCTGGCCCAGACCGGACCGCGGCGGCGGACGGCCCAGGAACCGGCGGAGAGACGGACGGCCGGCCTCCCGTGACCGCGCGGCGCGCCAGGGCCCGGGGTCAGGGCACGGCGCGCCGGGTGCGTTCCGTCCCGAAGACGACGGACGCGTCCTCCAGCGCCAGGCTCAGCCAGGGCCTGCGGCCGGCGAGGTGCCCCAGCGGCCCGGACGGGGCGAAGGACCACGAGACGCGGGCCGCGTGCGGCCGGAAGGCCGCCCGGCTGCGGGCGCGGACCTCCTGCCCGCCGAGGCGCTGCAGCGTCGTGAGCGCCGCCCCCCACCTGCCGGGCGGCAGGCGGGCGCCGACCTCGGCGCGCAGCGAGGCGATCGGCGCGCCGTCCGCGTACGCCGCGGCACGCACCGCCGCACCCCGCCCGGAGCGGGTGAGGACGGCGAGGTCCTTGGGGATCGCCCACAGCTCCCTCCCTCCCGCGCGGGACTGCGGGCTGTCGACCCAGATGTGCGGCACGGTCACGGCGAGCCGACGGCCGTACCGGACCGGCACCGCGGTCAGCAGCTCGTCGTACTGCAGGACGCCGCCCGGTGCGTAGTGCGCGAAGGCCGCGGCCACCAGGGTGCTGCCGGCCACCGTCACCGGGCGGGCCCCGGCCGGGATCCTCGCGCCCACCGCGTCCGGCAGCGCGCCGGCCGGCACGCGGAAGAACGAGACGACCAGCGAACCGACCAGCCGCCACGGCTCCGCGGGGCAGAGGACGCCCGACGGGCCGGCGGCCCGGTCGTCGCGGGGTGCTGCGGACATCGGCGGCTGTTCCCTCCGGTCGTGGCCGTGCGGCGCCGGTCGTGGCCGTGCGGCGCGCCCGGCGTCACCGGACGCGGCCCCTGCCACCACGCGTACCCGCGGGCCGGTAGGTACGCACGGCCGCAGGCCGGGACGAGGGAACGGCCGCGGGCCGGGGCCGGCAGGGCGACGGGCGCGGGCCGCACACCGGGGCCGGCGGGGGGTGCGGCGGGGGCCAGGCGGGGCCGCGGCGGGCCCCGCTGCCGTTGCGGCCACGGGCGGGGCCTCGCACGATGAAGGCATGAGCACCGCCCGCCCCCCGGGGCGTTCCGCCTCCCGGCAGGCGGGAGCGCCGTGCGCGGCCGGAGCGCCGCAGCCGGACGGCGCCCGGACGCCTGCACCGCAGGCCGCCCCCCGAGTCCCCCGCACCCCCCGCACCCCGCGCCACGGACGCGGAACGGCCCCCGGCCACGGGGCCGCCGGCCCGCGGACGGCCACCGTCCGCGGCGTCCGTAACGTCCGCGGCGTCCGCGACATCCGTAACGTCCGCGAGCGCGGGGCGCGGGAGGCCGGGGGCGAGTGATGGGCTCCCTGGACCCGGTGGGGGCCACGGACGTCGAATCCCCCGCAACGGCCGCAGCCGCACCGCCCGGCCCGGCGGACAGACCCGCCGGGCCGGGCGGCCCGGCGGTTCAGAGCCTGCCCCCGCAGGAGGTCTTCGCGGCGCTGGGCACCTCCCCGCGCGGGCTCGCGCCCGAACGGGCGGCGGAGCTGCGCGGGCTCCACGGCACCAACGAACTGCCCCGCGCGGGCCGGCGCGGCGCCTGGCGGATGCTGGCGTCGCAGTTCACCGACCTGTTCGCGGTCGTGCTGCTGATCGCCTCGGGCATCACCTTCCTGGCGTACACCCTGGAGGAACCCCGGACCACGGGCACCCTGTACCTGGCGATCTCGATCCTGTGCGTGGTCGCCCTCAACGCGGTCATCGGCTTCGCTCAGGAGTACTCCGCCGAACGCACCGCCGAGGCGCTGCAGGCGATGGTGCCCCACACCTGCCGGGTCCTGCGCGGCGGGACGCCGGCGGAGCTGCCGGTTTGGGAGCTGGTGCCGGGGGACGTCGTCATGCTGGAGGCCGGCGACGCGGTGCCGGCGGACTGCCGCCTGGTCGAGGCGCACGACGTCGCGGTGAACAACGCGGCGCTGACCGGGGAGAGCGACGCCGTGGCCCGCATCGCCGAACCGGTGGCGGCCGGGCCGCCCCTGGAGGCGCGCAACCTCGTCTTCATGGGGACCGACGCCGTGGCCGGCTCCGGCAGGGCGGTCGTCCTCACCACCGGCCAGGCCACCGAGTTCGGCCGCATCTTCCGCCTCACCGCCGCGGCCCCGCGGCAGAAGACGCCCCTGCAGCGCGAGGTCGCCTCGATGGCCCGCCGGGTCTCGGGCGCGGCCCTGGCGATCGGCGCGGTCATGTTCGCGCTGCGCACGGCCGGCGGGCAGCCGCTCGTGCCCTCGTTCGTCTTCGCCCTCGGGGTGATGGTCGCGCTCGTGCCCGAGGGGCTGCCGGCCACCCTGTCGGTGTCGCTGGCCATCGGGGTGCGGCGCATGGCCCGGCACAACGCCCTGATCAAACGGCTGGTGGCGGTGGAGGCCCTCGGCTCCACCACCGTGGTGTGCACGGACAAGACCGGCACGCTCACCCAGGCGGAGATGACCGTCGTGAACCTGTGGGCGGACGGCTCCCGGCACGCCGTCACTGGCGTGGGATACGCCCCGGTCGGGGCGGTGGAGGACCCCGGGCCGGTGCTGGGGCTGCTGAGGGCCGCCGGCCTGTGCAACAACGCCCGGACGGTTCCGCCGAACGGCCGCAACGGGTGGCGTGTGCTCGGCGACACCACCGAGGGCGCGCTGCTGGTCGCCGCGGAGAAGGCCGGGATCGACACGGCGGCCGCTCAGGCCGCCGCCCCGCGCACGGCGGAGTTCCCGTTCGACTCCGACCGCAAGCTGATGAGCACCGTGCACGAGACCCCCGACGGCCACCTGGCCTGCGTCAAGGGGGCGCCGCAGGAACTGCTGGACCGCTGCGACCGGATCCACCGGGGCGGCGGGCCCCGGCCGCTGACCGGGGAGCAGCGCGCGGAGGTCCTCGCCGCGGGCGACGCCATGGCCGCGCAGGGGCTGCGCGTGCTGGCGGTGGCGCAGCGCAGCGTCGGCACGGCCCGGCCCGCGCAGCAGGAGGCGGAGTCCGGCCTGGTCCTGCTGGGCCTGGCGGGCATGCTCGACCCCCCGCGGCCGGAGGTCGTCGCGTCCGTCGACGCCTGCCGCCGGGCCGGCATCCGCATCGTCATGGTCACCGGCGACCACCCGCTGACCGCCGAGGCCATCGCCCGCCGGGTGGGCATCGTGCGCCGCCCCGACCCGCTCGTGGTCACCGGCGCGCAGATCGACGCCCTGGACGAGCACGGGATGGACACCCTCCTCGCCCGCCCCGGCGAACTCCTGCTGTGCCGGGTCAGCCCCGAGCACAAGATGCGCACCGTGGCCGCCCTGCAGCGGCGCGGCGAGGTCGTCGCCGTCACCGGCGACGGCGCCAACGACGCTCCCGCGCTCAAGCACGCCGACATCGGGGTCGCCATGGGGGTGACCGGCACCGACGTCGCCCGCGAGGCCGCGGACATGGTGCTGCTGGACGACTCCTTCGCCTCCATCGCCCGCGCAGTCGAGCAGGGACGGGCGGTCTACCGCAACATCCGCAAGTTCCTCGTCTACGTCTTCACCTCCAACGTCGGCGAACTCGTCCCCATCCTGGCCGCCACGTTCACCGGGTTCCCCCTGGTGCCCATCAACGCCGTGCAGGTCCTCGCGGTCGACCTGGGCTCCGACGTCCTGCCCGCCCTGGCCCTGGGCGCCGAGCGCCCCGAGCCCGACGTCATGGACCGCCCGCCCCGCCCCCGCGGCGAGCGGCTGTTCTCCTGGGAGGTCGTGCGGCGCATCCTGTTCCTCGGCGCCTTCCAGTCCCTGGGGGCGTGCGCCGTCTTCTTCTGGTACGTCAACGGCTCCGGGATCCCGTACGCCGACTTCACCGCGGACAGCCCGGTCTACCGCGAGGCGATCACCATGACCCACGCCGGGATCGTGCTCAGCCAGTTCTTCGCCTCCCTGGCCGTGCGCACCGACCGCGAGAGCGTCCTCCGGGTCGGCCTGCTGTCCAACCGCCGCCTGCTGGCCGCCGGGTTCCTGAGCATCGCCTTCATGGCCGCCGTCAGCTACCTGCCCGTGCTGCAGACGGTGTTCAACACCGCGCCGCTGGACGCGGTCCACTGGGCGGTCCTGGCCGCCTTCGGCGCCCTGCTGCTGGCTGCCGACGAGACCCGCAAGTGGGCCCTGCGCCACCGCGCCGCGCGGAAGGAGGCCGGACGGTGAGGGTGATCGTCGTCGGCTGCGGACAGGTGGGCTCCGCCCTCGCCGTCCGGCTGGCCGCCGAGGGCCACGACGTGCACGTCGTCGACCGCAGCCCCAAGGCCCGCCGGCTCCTCCCCGAGGCCTTCACCGGCCGCTTCCACGACGGCAACGGCTTCGACCGCACCGTCCTGGAGGGCGCCGGGATCGCCCGCGCCGACGCCCTCGTCGCGGTCACCTCGCGGGACAACAGCAACATCGTCACCGCCCGCACCGCCAAGGAGACCTACCGGGTCCCGATCGTCCTCTCCCGGGTCCACGACCCCCGCCGCGCCGACCTCTCCCACGAACTGGGCATCCCCACGATCGCCGAGGCCCACTGGGTGGTGCAGCAGCTGCACCGCATGCTGCTGCACCGCCACCTCGCGCCCGAACTCAGCTTCGGCAGCGGGGAGACCCTCCTGGTCCGCTCCCGGCTGCCCGCCCACCTGAGCGGCCGGCGGCTGTTCGACCTCGACGTGGACGGCGAGATCCGCGTCGTCGAGGCCACCCGCTCCGGCCGGTCCTTCCTGCCCGCCCGCACCACCGCGGCGGAACCGGGGGACCTGGTCACCTTCGCCGTCGCGGCCACCGCCCTGCAGCGGTTGCGCGGCTTCCTCGACAAGGAGCTCGGCACGTGAGAGTCGTCGTCGCCGGGGCCGGACGCCTCGGCAGCCAGACCGCCCGGGCCCTCGCTGCCGCGCACAACGACGTCACCCTCGTCGACATCGACGACGACCGCCTCGCCGCGCTCGCGGACCGCTTCCCGGCCCGCCTGGTGGCCGGGGACGCCGGCGACCCCGCCCTGCTCGAACGCGCCGGCGCGTACACCGCCGACCTGCTGATCGCCACCACCGGCAACGACGACGACAACCTCGTCATCAGTCTGCTGGCCAAACGCCGCTTCGCCGTCCCCCGGGTCGCGGCCCGGGTCAACGACACCGAGAACACCTGGCTGTTCGACCACCGGTGGGGCGTCGACACCGCCGTCCCCACCGCGGCCCCGCTGATCTCCCTCATCGAGGAGGCCACCGAGGCCGCCGACACCGTCGCCCTGCTGCGCCTGAGCAGGGCGGGCGTCACCGTGATCGAGACCGCCATCACCGCGCACTCGCGCACCGCCGGCCGGCCCCTCGCCGAGGTCCGCCTGCCGTCCGGGACCGTCGTCGCCACCGTCGTCCGCGGCGGCCGCCCCACCGTGCCCGACCCGCGGCTGCGCCTGGCCCCCGGCGACGAACTCCTCCTGGTCTCCCACTCCGCCACCGAGGACGAGGTCCGCGCCGCCTTCCAGTAGCCGCGTGCCGGCCCGCGGGCGGTCCCGGGCCGGCAGCGGCCCCCGGGGGAGGGACGGCGGGGCGCCGGGTGTCCCGCTGAACGGGCCGTGCAGACCTCTTCCGTCCCCGGGGAGCGCCTGCTACGTTTCAAACCAGAATTCATTTCATTTTTGCGAGCTTCTGCCGCCCTGGCGATGGATCCGGAGGCCCCGATGACACTCGTCGACTCGACCCAGCCCGTGACCGGAACGCCCGAAAAGGGCCCCCTCCCGCTGTCCATGGTCGAGCGCATGACGCTGATCATCGACGCCTTCGAACGCCGGTCCTCGCGGCTGACGCTGGAGGAGGTGGCGTGCCGCACCGGGCTGCCCCGGTCGACCGCGCACCGCATCCTGGACCAGCTCGTGCGCTGCCAGTGGCTGAACCACACCCCGTACGGGTACGGGCTGGGACGCCGGGTGCTGGGACCGGAGGGGCAGGACGGCCTGCAGACGGAGATCCGCACCGCGGCCGCCCCGCTGCTGCACGAACTCCACCTGCGCACCAACATGGTGGTGCACCTGGCGGTGCTGGACGGCGCCGAGGTGGTCTACCTGGACAAGGTGGGGGGCCGGTTCGCCAGCGGACTGCCGTCCCGGGTCGGCGGACGGGCCCTCGCCCACGCCACCGGCGTGGGCAAGGCGATCCTGGCCCGGCTGGAGCCGGAGCGCGTGGACGAGCTGCTGCCGGCCCGGCTGCCCCGGAGCACCGGCCGCACCATCGGCGACCTGGCCACCCTGCGGCAGGAACTGGACCGCATCCGGCGGCGGCACGGACTGGCCTTCGAACGCGGCGAGGCGTCCGCCGGAGTGGCCTGCGTGGCGGCGGCACTGCGCGGGCCGGAGGGGCCGGTGGCGGCCCTGTCGCTGTGCGGGGACGAGCGGACGGCCCCCCTGGAGCGGGTCGCGCCACTGGTGGTCGACGCCGCCCGGGAGGCGTCCCGGATCCTCTTCCCCGACGCGGGGACGGCCCGCCGGCCCCGCAGGGCGCCGCAGCCGCCGGGGCGCACCTGGTCCCCCGAGACCATGGTGCGACTGGTCTCCGCCGGCCACGACGACACGTGGATGTGACCGCCGCGGACGCACCCGGGACCCGCGCCGGCCGCGCCCCGCGCGGCGGCGCTCAGCCCCAGTGGTCGCCCCAGCCCCAGGACGGCGGCGGCAGCGTGCCGGCGTCGGGCTCGTCCAGGCCGAAGCGGCCCCGGTAGAACAGCATGGGCCGCCCGTCGCCGTCGGCCTCCAGCTCCAGCACCCTGCCGATCACCACGTCGTGGTCGCCGGCCGTGTGCACCGTCTCCACCTGCGCGTGCACCCGCATCAGCACCTCGCGCAGGGACGGCGTCCCCCAGCGCGACACGTCCCACTCCAGCCCCTCGTACTTCAGGCCCCGGCCGGAGCCGAACCGCGCGCAGACGTCGCCCTGGTGCTCGGCGAGCACGTTGACGCAGAAGCGCCCCGCGGCGCGGATCCGCGGCCAGGCCCGTCCCCGGTGGTCGGCGCAGAACAGCACCAGCGGCGGGTCCAGCGAGACCGACGCGAACGACTGGCAGGCGAACCCGACCGGCCCGTCCCCGTCAGCCCCCGTCACCACCGTGACGCCGGTGGCGAACCTCCCCATGACCGCACGCATCCGCGCGGGAGTGGGGATGCGGGGGTCCGCGGACTCCACCAGGGAGAGCGCATCGGTCGACATGCGGGTCCACCTCCGATCGCGGCCGCCGGCGGGCGCCGGCGGCGTCGTCCCACGAACGTAGGGCCCGGGGCGACGGCCGCCCCCGGGGCGGTCCCGTTCAGTGGAAGCGTGTTCAGTTCCGGGAGCGGGCCGGCCGCCCCGCCCCGCGGCCGCCCCGCCCGGTCCCGCTGATCGGGACGGCACCCGCGGCGCCCGCCGGGCCGGGGCTAGCGTCCCGGCACCGGCCGCGCACCGCACCCCGCGCACCGGCCCCTCCCGACCGTGCTTCCCCGACCGAGGCGGACGATGACGACTGACCCGAGCCACCAGGACACCCTCCGCGAGCTGGCCACGGACCGCGGCGTCCTGCGGTACCACGAGGCCGGCCAGGGCCCGCCGCTGCTGCTGCTGCACGGCTCCGGCCCCGGCGTCACCGGCTGGCGCAACTACCGCGGCAACCTGCCCGCCCTCGCCGAGCACTTCCGCTGCCTGGTGCTGGAGTTCCCCGGCTTCGGGGTCAGCGACCCCGTGGACGGCCACCCGATGGCGACGGCGCTGGACTCCGCGGTCCGCTTCCTCGACGGGCTGGGCCTGGACCGGGTGCGGGTGATCGGCAACTCGATGGGCGGCATCGTCGCCACCCGGCTGGCGATCGAGCACCCCGGGCGCGTGGAGCGGCTGGTCACCATCGGCGGCATGGGCAAGAACCTGTGGAGCACGGACACCTCCGAGGGCATCAACCTGCTGATGGAGTTCACCGAGAACCCCACCCGCGAGGCCCTGGTCCGCTGGCTGCGCTCCATGGTCCACGACCCGGCCCTGGTCACCGAGGAACTGATCGAGGAACGCTGGGCCCAGGCCACCGAGCCGGCCACGCTCGCCGCCGCCCGCAGGATGTACGGCAGGGCCGCGTTCGCCGCCCGCGCCGCCGCGGCGCGCACCTCCGACGCCACCCCCTACTGGGCGGAGCTCCACAGGGTGAAGGCCCCCACCCTGCTCACCTGGGGCCGCGACGACCGGGTCAGCCCGGTCGACATGTCCGTCCTGCCGATGCGCACCCTCCCCAAGGGCGAACTGCACGTCTTTCCCGACTGCGGGCACTGGGTCATGATCGAACAGAAGGCCGCCTTCGAAAGCGCCGTGCTCGCGTTCCTCACCCGCACCGACGAGAACGGGCACTGAACGATGAACCGGCCACCGAACCGAACCACCGGGCAGTCCCCGAACCGGGACTGGGACCACGAGGTCGACTTCCTGATCGTCGGCAGCGGCGGCGGGGGGATGGCCGCCGCCCTCAGCGCCGCCGACGCCGGACTGGACACCCTGATCGTCGAGAAGGGCCGCAAGTTCGGCGGCTCCACCGCGATCTCCGGCGGCGGTATCTGGATCCCGAACAACCCCACCCTGCGCCGCGCGGGCGCCGGCGACGACCCCGACTCCGTCCTGCGCTACCTGCGCGCCATCACCGCGGGCGAGGTGCCCGAGGCACGGCTCCGGGCCTTCGTCCACCAGGGCCCGGTGCTGATGGACATGCTCGACCGCAGCAGGCACCTGAAGTTCTTCTGGGTCAAGGGGTACGCCGACTACCACCCCGAGGAGGAGGGCGGCCGGCCCCTGGGCCGCACCGTCGAGGCGCGCCCCTTCAACACCCGCAGGCTGCGCGAGGACGAGGCCTTCCAGCGGCCCAACACCATGAAGGGCCCCCTGGGCCTGTGGGTGACCGCCAAGGACTACCACGACCTGGCCATGGTCAAGCGCACCTGGAGGGGCCGCCGCGCCTCCCTGGTCGCCGCCTGGCGGGTCTCCTCCAACCTGGTCGCCCGCCGCCACATGGCCACCGGCGGACGCGCCCTGGTGGCCCGGCTGCGGATGGCGCTCAAGGACGCCGGCGTACCCCTGTGGCTGAAGTCCCCCATGCGCGAACTGGTCCAGGACGCCTCCGGGGCGGTCACCGGCGCCGTCGTCGAACGAGATGGCCGCACCGTGCGGATCGGCGCCCGCCGCGGCGTGCTCCTGGCCACCGGAGGCTTCGACCACAACCAGCGGATGCGCGACGCCCACCTGCCCGAGGGCGGCACGGAGGACATCAGCGCCGGCGCCCGGGAGATCACCGGCGACGGCATCCTGGCCGGGCAGGCGGCCGGCGCCGCACTGGACCTGATGGACGACGCCTGGTGGATGCCCTCGGTCAGGCACCCGGCCGGCGCGGTGATCCCCCTGGTCTCCGAGCGCTGCATCCCCCCGTCGGTGATCGTCTCCGCCCGGGGCGAGCGGTTCACCAACGAGTCGGCGCCCTACGTCAACTTCGTCCACGACCAGCTCGCCGGCGGCCACGTCCCCGCCTGGTTCGTCATGGACGCCAAGGCCCGCTCCCGCTACCCGTTCGCCCAGGTCCTGCCCGGCGCGCCGTTCCCCGCCGCGTTCTACGACAAGGGCATCGTGCACCGGGCCGACACCCTCGCCGGGCTCGCCGACGCCATCTGCGTCCCCGCGGACGCCCTGCAGCGCACCGTGGAGCGGTTCAACGGCTTCGCCCGCGCCGGCCGGGACGAGGACTTCGGCCGCGGCGACAGCGCCTACGACCGCTACTACGGCGACCCCACCCTGAAGAACCCCAACCTGGACGAGATCACCAGGGCGCCCTTCTACGCCGTCCGCATCGAGGCCGGCGACCTGGGCACCAAGGGCGGCCTGGTGTGCGACGAGCACAGCCGGGTGCTGCGCCCCGACGGCAGCACCGTCCCCGGCCTGTACGCCACCGGCAACACCTCCGCCTCGGTGATGGGCCGCGAGTACGCCGGGGCCGGCGCCACCATCGGCCCGTCGATGGTCTTCGGCCACATCGCGGCCCGGCACGCCGCAGGCCTCCCGCACCCGCAGTGAGCTCAGGAGTACTCCCCATGCCCCACCCCCACGCGCTGCGCGTCCGGGTCGCCGAGGTGATCGCCGAGACCGCCGACGCCCGCTCGCTGGTCCTGCAGCCCGTCGACCCGGCCGACGCCGGCCGCCTCGTCCACCGCCCCGGCCAGTTCCTCACCCTGAGGGTGCCGACCCCCGACGGCGGCCGCACCGCCCGCTGCTACTCGCTGGCCAGCTCCCCGGAGGCCGGCGAACCGCCGAAGGTCACCGTCAAACGGGTCGCCGGCGGGATCGGCTCCAACTGGATCTGCGACGAGGTCGGGGAGGGGACGGAACTGGAGGTGCTGCGCCCCGGCGGCACCTTCACCCCCGCCTCCCTCGACGACGACCTGCTCCTCTTCGCCGGCGGCAGCGGCATCACCCCGGTGATGTCCATCCTCAAGTCGGTGCTGCACGCCGGCACCGGACGGGTGGCGCTGGTGTACGCCAACCGCGACGAGCGCTCGGTGATCTTCCGCGACGAACTGGCCGCCCTGACGGCCCGCGACCCCGACCGGCTCCACGTCGTCCACCTGCTGGAGTCCGTCCAGGGACTGCCCACCCCGGCCGTACTGCGCGCCCTGGCCGCACCCCTGACCGACCGCCGGGCGTTCGTGTGCGGCCCGGGCCCCTTCATGGACGCGGTCTCCGGCGTGCTCGCCGGACTGGGCGTGCCGGCCGGCCGGGTGCACGTCGAGAAGTACGCCTCCCTGACCGGGGACCCCTTCGCCGAACCGGAACCGTCCCCGGCCGGCCCGGCCGGGGACGCGGGCCCGGCCGGCACCGTCGAGGTGACCCTCGACGGCGGGACCACCACGGTGGACTGGCCGGCCGGCGCCACCCTGCTGGACACCCTGCTGGCCGCCGGCCTGGAGGCGCCGTACTCCTGCCGCGAGGGCGCCTGCAGCGCCTGCGCCTGCCGGGTGCTCTCCGGCGAGGTGGACATGGCCCGCAACGAGGTCCTGGAGAAGGAGGACCTCGACGACGGCTACGTCCTCGCCTGCCAGGCCACCGCCCGCACCCCGCGGGTCACCGTCAGCTACGACGAGTAGCCGCGCCCTGCCGCGTCCCGCGGGCACTCCCGCTGAGCGGGAACGGCACCGCCGCACCCCCGCCCGCACTGACAGCTTTGCACCGCACCCGGTGCGCACCGCGCCCGGCGCGCACCGCACCCGAAGAACACGGACCGAGCCCAGGAGGGCCAGATGCTGGACCCCGCGCAGCGCGCCGCAGCAGCCGAGCTGCTGTGGCACGCCGAGCAGGACCGCACCCCGGTGGACCCGCTGACCGACGCCTTCCCCGGCATCGACGTGACGGACGCCTACGAGATCCAGCTGGCCAACATCCGCCGCCGGGTCGCCGCCGGGGCGACGGTCCGGGGCCACAAGGTGGGCCTGTCCTCGGAGGCCATGCAGCAGATGATGGGCGTGGACGAGCCCGACTACGGCCACCTGCTCTCCGACATGGTCCTCGACCAGGACACCCCGGTGGACACCTCCCGCTACCTCCGGCCCCGGATCGAGGTGGAGATCGGCTTCGTCCTCGGCGAGTCCCTCCCCGGCGAGGGCTGCACCGAGGCCGACGTCCTGGCCGCCACCGAGTACGTCGTCCCCTCGATCGAGCTGATCGACAGCCGCATCAGGGACTGGCGGATCCGGCTGGCCGACACCGTCGCCGACAACGCCTCCTCCGCCGGAGTGGTGCTGGGCTCCGCACAGGTGCCGGCGGCCGACCTGGACGTCGCCGACATCGAGGCGGTGCTGTACCGGGGCGCGCAGGAGGTCGCCCGCGGCAACACCGGCGCAGTGCTGGGCAACCCCGTCACCGCCGTCGCCTGGCTGGCCCGCAAGGTCGCCTCCTTCGGCGTCCGGCTCGAGGCCGGGCACCTCGTCCTGCCGGGGTCGTGCACCCGGGCGTTCGACGTCCGCCCCGGCGACGACTTCCGCGCCGAGTTCGCCGGACTCGGCCCCGTTTCCGTCCGATTCACGTGAGGCGAGAACCAGTGACCAAGGCCAGTGCCGCCATCGTCGGTCCGGGGAACATCGGAACCGACCTGATGTACAAACTGCTCCGCTCCGACGCCATCGAGCCGCGCTGGATGATCGGCGTGGACCCGGACAGCCCCGGGCTCAAGCGCGCCGCCGACCACGGCCTGACCGCCAGCGCCGAAGGCGTGGACTGGCTGCTGTCCCGGGACGAGCTCCCCGACATCGTCTTCGAGGCCACCTCGGCGTACGTGCACCGGGCCAACGCCCCCCGCTACGCCGAACTCGGCATCCAGACGGTCGACCTGACCCCCGCCGCGATCGGCCCCGCCGTGGTGCCGGCCGTCAACCTGGGCGAGCACCTGGACACGCCCAACGTCTCCCTGATCACCTGCGGCGGCCAGGCCACCATCCCGATCGTGCACGCCGTCTCCCGCGTGGTGGACGTCGACTACGCCGAGATCGTCGCCAGCGTCGCCTCCCCGTCGGCCGGCCCCGGCACCCGCAACAACATCGACGAGTTCACCATCGCCACCAGCCGCGGCATCGAGCGGATCGGCGGCGCCCGCAAGGGCAAGGCCATCATCATCCTCAACCCGGCCGAACCGCCGATGCTGATGCAGGACACGATCTTCTGCGCCGTCCCCGCCGACGCCGACCGGGACGCGATCACCGCCTCCGTCCACCGCACGGTCGCCGAGGTGGCCTCCTACGTGCCCGGCTACCGGCTGCGCGCCGAGCCGCAGTTCGACGACCCCGCCCCGGGCAGCGGCGGGCGGGCCAGGGTCGCGGTGTTCGTCGAGGTCGAGGGCGCCGGCGACTTCCTGCCGCCGTACTCCGGGAACCTCGACATCATGACCGCCGCCGCGACCAGGGTCGGCGAGGGCTTCGCCCGGAAGATCACCGCCGCGCGGGCCTGACCCCGCCACCCCTCGCCAACCGCACACCCCACCAGGGAGACCCCTCCATGCCCTACAGCGCAGACCTGGACGTCCGGGTCACCGACTCCTCGCTGCGGGACGGTTCCCACGCGAAGCAGCACCAGTTCACCGTGGAGCACGTCCGCTCGATCGTGGCCGCACTGGACGACGCCGGGGTGCCAGTCATCGAGGTGACCCACGGCGACGGCCTCGGCGGCTCCTCCTTCAACTACGGCTTCAGCCACACCCCCGAGCAGGAACTGATCAAGGCCGCGGTGGAGACCGCGAAACGGGCCAGGATCGCCTTCCTGATGCTCCCCGGGCTCGGCGTGCGCGACGACATCCGCCGGGCCGCCGACAACGGCGCGGGCATCTGCCGCATCGCCACCCACTGCACCGAGGCCGACATCTCCGTCCAGCACTTCGGGCTCGCCCGCGACCTCGGACTGGAGACCGTCGGCTTCCTGATGATGTCGCACAGCCAGCCGCCGGAGGTGCTCGCCCGGCAGGCCCGCATCATGGCCGACGCCGGCTGCCAGTGCGTCTACGTCGTCGACTCCGCCGGCGCACTGATCCTGGAGGAGACCGGCGACCGCGTCGCCGCGCTCGTCGCCGAACTCGGCGACGACGCCCAGGTGGGCTTCCACGGCCACGAGAACCTGGGCCTGGGCGTGGCCAACTCGGTGATCGCCGTGCGCGCCGGCGCCCTGCAGATCGACGGCTCCACCCGCCGCTTCGGCGCCGGCGCGGGCAACACCCCGGTCGAGGGCTTCGCCGCCGTCGCCGAGAAGCTGGGCATCCGCACCGGCATCGACACACTGAAGATCATCGACGCCGCCGAGGACGTGGTGCGCCCCGTCATGGACGGCGAGTGCCTGCTCGACCGGCTCTCGCTGACCATGGGCTACGCCGGCGTCTACTCGTCCTTCCTCAAGCACGCCGACCGGCAGGCCCGCCGCTACGGCGTCTCGGGCGCCGAGATCCTCGTCGAGGCCGGCCGCCGCCGCCTCGTCGGCGGCCAGGAGGACCAGCTCATCGAGATCGCCGTCGGCCTGGCCGAACGGAACAAGGCCGCGGCCGGCGCCTGAACGGCAGCCCGGGACCGCGAAGAGACGAGGAAGAGATGGCCGACACGGTACTGGACAGGATCAACGCCGTCGCGGACGGGATCCGCGCACAGGCACCGCACAACGAGAAGCTGGGCAGGCTCAGCGACACCGCCGCCGGACTGCTCCGCGAGGCGGGCGCCATCCGGATGCTCCAGCCGAAGAAGCACGGCGGACTGGAGGTCCACCCCCGCGAGTTCGCCGAGACCGTCATGGCGATCGCCGCCCTGGACGGCTCCACCGGATGGGTCAGCGGCGTGGTCGGCGTGCACCCCTGGGAGATGGCCTACGCCGACCCCCGGGTGCAGGAGGAGATCTGGGGCGAGGACCAGGACACCTGGATCGCCTCCCCCTACGCCCCCATGGGCATTGCCCGCCCCGTCGACGGCGGCTACGTCTTCAACGGCCGCTGGCAGTTCTCCTCCGGGACCGACCACTGCAAGTGGATCTTCCTGGGCGGCCTGCTGGGCGACGCCGACGGCAAGCCGGTCCAGCCCGTGGAGACGCTCCACCTGATCCTGCCGCGCTCCGACTACGAGATCGTCGACGGCACCTGGGACGTCGTCGGCCTGCGCGGCACCGGCAGCAAGGACGTCGTCGTCCGCGACGCCTTCGTCCCCGACCACCGGGTGATCCCGTACAACAAGGTGGTCGACGGCACCGCGGCCAAGGAGGCCGGGCTCACCAACCCCGCCTACCACCTGCCGTTCTCCGCCGCCTTCCCGCTCGGCATCACCGCCGCCGTGATCGGCATCTGCGAGGGCGGCCTGGCCCACCACGCCGAGTACCAGCGCGGCCGGGTCTCGATCACCGGCACCCAGGTGCGCAACGACCCGCACGCGATGTACGCGCTCAGCGAGGCCGCGGCCGAGATCTCCGCCTCCCGCACGGCGCTGCTGGACAACATCTGCCGGATGTACGACCTGGTGGCCGCCGGCCGCGAGGTGACCTTCGAGCAGCGCGCCGCCGGCCGCCGCATCCAGGTGCAGGCCGCCTGGCGCGCGGTCCGCGCCCTCAACGAGGTCTTCGTCCGCTCCGGCGGCAACGGGCTGCGCATGGACAACCCGCTGCAGCGCTTCTGGCGCGACGCCAACAACGGCCTGGTGCACGCCATCCACCAGCCCGGCGGGGTCTTCCAGGCCGCCGCGCTCACCCAGCTGGGCATCGACCCGCCGCAGGGCCCGATGCGCTCGATGATCTGAAACGGGAAGGGCAGAAATGACCCACATCCGCGGACTGGGATACCTCAGGGTCCAGAGCCGTCACCTGGACCGCTGGCGCGAACTGGCCGTCGACGGGCTGGGCTTCGCGACCGGATCGGGCCCCGACCCCGAGGGGCTGTACCTGCGCATGGACGAACGCCGCGCCCGGCTGGTCCTGCTGCCGGGCGACACGGACCGCGTCCTCGCGGTGGGCTGGGAAGTGCGCGACCGGTTCGCGCTCGCCGAGGTCCGCCGCGCGGTCGAGGAGTCCGGCAGGACGGTGCGGGAACTGACCGCCGAGGAGGTGCGGGAGCGGGACGTGGAGGCGGCCGTCGCCTTCGAGGACCCGGCCGGCACCCGGCTGGAGGTCTTCTTCGGCCCCGTCCTCGACCACAGCCCGGTGATCACCGGCCTCGGCCAGCGGTTCGTCACCGACGGCCTGGGCATGGGCCACGTGGTGCTGCCCACCACCCGGCCGGAGGAGACCGTCGACTTCTACACCGAGGTGCTCGGCTTCCTGCCGCGCGGCGCCATCCGGGTCGGCGGCCCGGACGCCGACCCGCCGCGGCGGGTGCGCTTCATGGGCGTCAACCGGCGGCACCACAGCCTCGCCGTCTGCCCCGCTCCGCACGGGCAGGCCCCCGGCCTGGTCCACCTGATGGTCGAGGTCGACACCCTGGACGCGGTCGGCACGGCCCTGGACAGGGTGCGCAAGCTGGACTTCTCGATCTCCTCCACGCTGGGCCGGCACACCAACGACAAGATGGTCTCCTTCTACGTCCGCGCCCCCGGCGGCTGGGACGTCGAGTACGGCACCGAGGGGATGCTCGTCGACGAGTCCACCTACACCGCCGAGGAGATCACCGCGGACAGCTACTGGGGCCACGACTGGTCGGGCTCCGAACCGCTGGCCGCATTCGTCCCGCCGAAGAAGTGACACCGAGCCGGTGACACCGCGCCAGCACCGCCGCACCCCCCCGACGCGGCGTCACCGGCACCACCGGGCCGGATCCGGGACCTCCCGGATCCGGCCCTCTTCGCGTTCCGCCCCCAGCACCGCAGCACCCCAGCCCCCAGCCCCCAGCACCCCAGGACCGCAGGAGCAAAGGAGACCTCCGATGAACCGCAACGCCCCCGCCGCCCCGCGCGCGGCCGAGCAGGTGCAGTCCTACGACCACGAGGCCGACGTCCTCGTGCTCGGTTTCGGCTGCGCGGGAGCCGCAGCCGCCCACGAGGCCGCCGCGGCCGGCGCCGAGGTGCTGCTGATCGAGAGGGCCGGCGGCCCCGGCGGCTCCTCCGCCCTGTCCGGCGGGAGATCTACCTCGGCGGCGGGACCCCGGTGCAGCGGGCCTGCGGCTTCGACGACACCCCGCCGAGATGGAGGCCTTCCTCACCGCCGCCCTGGGCCCGCACGCGGACGGGGCCAAGATCCGCCTCTACTGCGAGGGCAGCACCGAGCACTACCAGTGGCTGGTCGACCGCGGGGTCTCCTTCAACGCCTCGCTGTGGGACGCTCCCACCTGGATGCCGCTCACCGAGGACGGCCTGATGTGGCTGGGGGAGAACAGCTGGCCCTTCGACCGGATCGCCAAGCCCGCCCCCCGCGGCCACCGCCCCGGCACCTCCTCCTTCGGCGGCTGGCTGCTGATGGAGAAGCTCTCCGCCGCCGTCGTCGACGCCGGCGTCGGCGTGCACACCGACACCCTCGCGACGTCGCTGGTCGTCGACGCCGGCGGCCGGGTCGTCGGCGTCGCCGCCCGCCGCTACGGCGAGGAACTGCTGTACCGCGCCCGCCGCGGGGTGGTGGTCACCACCGGCGGCTTCGTCGACAACGAGGAGATGCTCGCCCAGCACGCCCCGCAGCTCCTCGGCCACGACAAGGTCAGCGACGGACTGGACGACGGCAGCGGCATCACGATGGCCGCCGCGGCAGGCGCCGCCACCCGCAGGATGTCCGTGGTGGAGACCGCCCTGTCGGTGGTCCCCGGCCTGATCGCCCGCGGCATGCTGGTCGACGCGCTCGGCCAACGGTTCGTCAACGAGGACACCTATCCCGGCCTGATCAGCCACGCGGCGGTGCACCGCCGGCCGGGACCGGTCTGGACGATCGTCGACGAGGAGGGCTACGAGTCGCTCGACGAGCGCGAACGCTGGGGCGTGCGGCCGCACCACGTCGCCGAAACCCTGGCCGAACTGGAGAAGGAGACCGGCATGCCGGCCGGTTCCCTGCAGGCCACCGTCGCCGCCTACAACGAGGCCGCCGAACGCGGAGAGGACCCGTACTTCCACAAGGCCGCCCGCTGGCTGCGCCCGCTGAGCCCCCCGTACGCCGCGATCGACAGCCGGATCCGCTTCCACGCCGACCGGCCGGAGCGTGCCGGCAGCACCACCGGGGTGGCCGGCTTCACCCTGGGCGGCCTGCACACCACGGTGGACGGGGAAGTCCTCGACCTGGCCGGGCAGCCGATCGAGGGCCTGTACGCGGCCGGCCGGGCCTCCTCGGGGATGCACGGCGAGAACTACATCAGCGGCACCTCGCTCGGCGACGGCACCTTCTTCGGCCGCCGGGCCGGCCGGGCCGCCGCAGCGGCCGGCCGCTGAACCGCGCACCCGGAACGGCGAGGGGGCGCCGGTGTCGCAGGACACCGGCGCCCCCTCGCCGTGTTCGATGCGTCCGGGGCGGGCCGGCCCCTCGGCCGACCCGCCCCGGACGCTTCCGCAGCGGCCTCTCAGTAGCCTCTCAGCGGCCCGTCAGCCGCCTCGAGGCGTCCGCGTTGCGCTGCACCACCCGGTCGCGGGGGAACCCGCTGCGGGACTCGGCGGTCGACTGGTTGCCGCCCGCCACGTGCACCGGGCCGTGCGGCAGGTGCTCCAGGCCCTCGGCCGCCACGTCGTCGGGCTCGGCGACCTTCAGGCCCGGCAGGTCCATCCGCAGGCCGGCCCGTTCCATCGCGGGGGTGCGGGTCACCCCCAGGACCAGTTCCAGCACGTGCACGCCGTGCGGCTTCAGCTCCAGCCACAGTCCCTCGGCGAAGATCCGGCCGAACGCCTTGGCCGCCGCGTAGATGCTCATGTTCTCGTGGCCGAGGTAGCCGGCCAGCGAGCCCACCAGCATCAGGCCGCCGCGCCCCCGGGCCTTGAGCCGGGCCCCGAAGTGCCGGGACAGCTGCAACTGGGAGGTGATGTTGAGGTCGATGACCTTCTGCACGTCCGCCGGGTCGGACTCGACGAACTCGCCGCCGTGGGTGTTGGCCCCGGCGTTGAAGATCAGCAGGCCCACGTCCAGGTCGGCGGTGGCCTGCGCGATCGTCTCCGGGGCGCCGGGGGAGAGCAGGTCCAGCGACAGGGTGCGGACCTCCACGCCCAGCGCCCTCACCTTCGCCGCGGTCTGCTCCAGGGGCCCGGGCTTGCGGGCGATCAGCACCAGGTTGATGCCGGACTGCGCGAGGAGGCGGGCGAACGAGGCGCCCACCCCCTCCGAGCCCCCGGCGACGACCGCCCACGGGCCGTAGAACTCCCGATCGATCACCGGGCTCCCTCCTCTTCCTCTTTTCCTTCCCCGTCCGGGTCGGGAACCGTGATCAGTCCGTCCAGGGCCGCCCGCCGGATCGACTCCCGCAGTGCCCCGCAGGAGCCGGCCGAGCCGCCACCGGCCCCGCGCAGCTCGGCACAGCCGGCCCGGGAGGCCGCCGTCCACTGCACGCTGGTGTGCTGCCAGCTGTACTTCTCCACCTGCACCCGGCCGCCGCACCGGCCGCACTCCAACGGCTGCATGCCGCGCTCCTCCCTGCTCCCCTCCGCGATCAGGAGGCGCCGTCGCCGGCGGCAGCGGCCGCCGAGGCCTTGCGGGCGATGTTGTCCGCCACCTCCTGCCTCCAGGCCTCCAGCGGGCGGGTGGTGTCCAGCTCGTACTCGAACCGGTCGGTCATCTGCGGGGTGACGTCGGCGACGTCCACGTAGAACTGCTCGTACCAGCGGCGCAGCTGGTAGACAGGGCCGTCCTCCTCGCACAGCAGCGGGTTCTCGATCCGGGTCTTGTTCCGCCAGATCTCGATGTCCTGCTCGAAGCCCTTGGCGATGTAGTTGCCCATGCCCTCGGCCTGGCGGTCGGCGGCCTCGCCCGGCATGTGCTGCGACTTCTTCACCACGATGCCGTACATCAGCACGAACTTGTTCTCGGTGACGGGGTAGTGGCAGTTGATCAGCACCGACTCGATGTCCATCGTGTCGTACTTGTAGACCAGGTCGTCGATCATGAACGACGGGCCGTGGTAGGCGGCCATGGACGTGTTGCCCTGCAGCTGCGGCTCGCCGTCCTCGGCCGGCGGGCGGACGTCCACCCGGGACAGGCCCTCCTGGTACTGGGTGGCGACGTGCCCCTCGAAGACGTTCTTGAAGTACGTCGGGAAGGAGTAGTGGACGTAGAAGAAGTGCGCCATGTCCACGACGTTGTCGATGATCTCGCGGCAGTTGGTGTCCACCACAACGGAGTTCCAGACCCAGTCGCTCCACTCGTCGCTCAGGCCGCCCTCGATCCGCGGGATCGCCTGCTCCGGGATCGGCGGGTTGCCCTCCGGGTCGTGCCAGACGAACAGCAGCCCGTCCTGGTCCAGCGTCGGCCAGGAGCGGGTGCGGGCCCGCGGGGGCACCCGGCGCGAGTAGGGGATGCCCGCGCAGCGGCCGTTGCCCGCCCACCTCCAGTCGTGGAACGGGCAGGCCACGTTGTTCCCCTTGACGGTGCCCTGGGAGAGGTCGCCGCCCATGTGCCGGCAGTACGCGTCCAGCACGGAGATCTCGCCGTTCTCCCCCTGGAAGACGACGAGTTTCTGGCCGAAGGCGTGGACGGGGTGCGGCTTCCCGTCCTTGAAGGACTTCGACAGGCCCAGGCAGTGCCAGCCTCGGGCGAATCGGGTGGGAACCGTCCCGGCGTCGATGATGCGGACCTCGTCCTGCTCGGACTGAGTGGTGGTCACGGCCATCCGCTCCCTTCGTGTCTCGATCGCGCACACGCTAGGGCGGGCGCACGCCCCGGCGGCCGGACAGTCCCGCTGGCCGGGACGCGCGGTGCCGGTGCCGCCGGGGCGCAACTAGGTTCGCGGCCTGCCGGGACGGAAGAACTGCAAAGGACGGCACGGATGAGCAACCAGGTCTTGGAGTCGGTGCGGGCACTGCTCCCCGCCATCGCCGAGCGGGCGGGACGGACCGACGAGTCCGGACGGGTCCCCGACGAGACGGTCCGCGACCTCGCCGCCGCGGGCGTCTTCCGGATGCTCCAGCCCGGGCGCCACGGCGGACTGGAGGGCGACCCGGTGGACTTCTTCCGGGTGGTGCGCGAGATCGCCGCGGCCTGCGCCTCCACCGGCTGGGTGGCCTCGGTGCTGGGCGTCCACCCGTGGCACGTGGGCCTCTTCGACGACCGGGCGCAGACGGAGGTGTGGGGCCGGGACCGGGACACCCGGATCTCCTCCTCCTACGCGCCCGTCGGCCGGCTCGTCCCGGACGGCGACGGCGGCCACCGGCTCTCCGGCCGGTGGCGGTTCTCCTCCGGCTGCGAGCACGCCGACTGGGCGCTGCTGGGCGCGCTGGCGGTCGGCGCCGAGGGCCGCCCGGTGGACTTCCTGACGGTGCTGGTGCCCCGCTCCGACTACCGGATCGAGCAGGTGTGGGACGTGGTCGGGCTGCGCGGCACGGCCAGCAACGACATCGTCGTCGAGGACGCGGTCGTCCCCGCCCACCGGGTGATGCGCAACTACGAGCAGGCGCAGCTGCGCGGCCCGGGCCAGAAGGCCAACACCGGGCCGCTGTACCGGCTGCCGTTCGCCGCGGTGTTCACCCACGCCATCACCGCCCCGCTGATCGGTGCCGCGGCAGGCGCCCACGACCACTACACGGGCGTCATGAGGGAGCGGGTCCGGCTCAGCCTGGGCGGCGGACGCTTCACCGAGGACCCGTACGCGCAGGTCGCGGTGGCCCGCGCGGCCTGCGAGATCGACGCCGCCGTGCTGCAGACCGAGCGCAACCTCGCCGAGCTGGCCGAGTGCGCCGCCGCGCGGGGGCCGATCCCCGTCGAACTGAGGCTGCGCACCCGCCGCGACCAGGTCCGCGCCACCGAGCGGGCCGTCGAGGCCGTCGACCTGCTGTTCAGGACGGCGGGCGGGATGTCGCTGCGCCGCGGCCACCCCCTCGAGCGGGCCTGGCGCGACGTGCACGCGGGCAGCGTGCACGTGGCCAACGACGTCGAACGGACCCTGGCGATGTACGGCCGCAACGCCTTCGGCGCGACGGTGGAGGACCACCTGGTCTGACCGCGCGCCGCGGCGCGGACTGCGACGGACGGTGACGGGCGGCGGCCCGCAGCCCCGGGGAGGGGCTGCGGGCCGCCGCCCGTCACCGTCCGGCCCGTCCGGGCTCAGGCGCCCGGTGCGGGGCCGGACGCCAGGTGGCGCACCGCCGGTACGCGAACGCGTCATCATCGCGGTGCCCAGCGGGATGCCCGGCCCCGGGTAGACGGCGCCGCTGAGCGAGGCACCGGTGTTGCCGGCCGCGTACAGCCCCTCGATCGCGGTGCCGTCCTCGCGCAGCACCCGGGCGTCGGCGTCGGTGCGCAGCCCGCCCTTGGTGCCCAGGTCGCCCGGGAGGATCCGGGCCGCGTAGTACGGCGGCTGCTCCAGCGGCTGCAGGCAGTGGTTGGGGGTGGTCGCCCGGCGGTCCGCGAAGTAGCGGTCGTAGGCGTCCTCGCCCCGGTGGAAGGCGCGGTCGGCGCCCTCGGCGGCGAAGCGGTTGAACTCCTCCACCGTCCCGGCCAGCGCCTGCCCGTCCACGCCGATCAGCTCCGCCAGTTCGGGCACCGTGTCCGCCCGGACCCACGCGCCCGACTCCAGGCAGGCCTGCGGGTCCAGGTCGGGCACGCAGACGGCGGGGAGCCGGCCGCCGTACCGGGAGTCGAAGACGAAGTGGGCCGGGACGCGGTTGCCCGGGTCGGCGTTCAGCTCCCTGCCCATCCGGTCGTAGGGCAGCGACTCGTTGGCGAACCGCCGGCCGTCGGCGCCGACGAACAGGCCGCCGCGCAGGCCGAGCACGAACGACGGCGAGCCGTCCGGCTGCGGCGACACCGGGCACCACCATGCCTGGTCCATCAGCTCGGTGGCCGCCCCGACCGCCGTCGCGGCCCGGATCGCCCCTCCGGTGTTGCTGCCGTCCGGCGCCATCGACCAGTCGGCCGAGCCGGGAACGTTCCGGGCCCGGCGCCCGGCGGCGTCGCGCTCGAAGCCGCCGGCGGCCAGCAGCACGCCGCGCCGCGCCCGCACCGCCGGCACGCCGTCGGCCGTCACCGCCCGGACGCCGACCACCCGGCCGCCGTCGACCACCAGTTCCGTCACGTCGGTGCCGGTGCGCACCTCGCCCCGGCCGGTGCGGTGCAGGGCCAGCAGCAGCCGTCCGATCAGCGCCCGTCCCGCCGACAGGACCGGGCCGTTGCCCTGCCCGGCGCGGTCGAGGTCCACCGGCGGCCGGACCAGCGCGGCCAGCTCGCCCAGCTGTTCGGCGGGCAGGTCCCGGGCGACGAGGGAGCGCCCCAGGTCCAGGCGCCCGGGGGCGTCGAAGTAGTCCGGGAACGGCTGCCAGGCGAACTCCACGTCCGGGGTCGACTCCAGCATCTCCACCACGGCGGGCGCGGTGTCGACGAAGGCGTCCTGCCGCTCGGCCGTGCCCTCGCCGAGCAGCGACCGCAGGTAGGTGCGGGCCAGCTCGGTGGAGTCGGCGACGCCCTCCCGCTCCTGCACCCGGCTGCCGGAGCCAGCAGGCCCCCGGTAGGAGGAGGTGCCGCCGACCAGGGCGGTCCGCTCCAGCACCACCGTCTCCAGCCCTTCGAGGGCGGCCGTGCAGGCGCCGGTGAGCGCCCCCGCCCCCGAGCCCACCAGTACGTCGCATTCCGCGTCCCATGTCATCGGGGTCCCGCTCACCGTGCCTCCTGTGTCGTCCGTGGGCGTGCAGGGCAGACGCAACCGCACGGAGGGGGCCCGGGGCACGTCCGGTCCCGCTCACCGGAAGGGGAACTGGCGCCCGGCGGCCCGGAGGCGGTGGGATCACCTCCCGTGCGAACGCCCCGGGCTGTGTATTGTCGAGGCGTTCCGAACCCCGAGGGAGTGAGGCAGCAGTGGCCAGAGTCGCCGAGGGCCGGGCGGCGGCCGAACCCACCTCCGCCGAGCAACGGGCCCGCTACCTGCGGATCCTGGAGGTGGCGGCGGAACTCGCCTCCGACAAGGGCCTGGAGCGGTCCAGATGCACGAGGTCGCCAAGGGCGCCGGGTCGCCATCGGGACGCTCTACCGGTACTTCCCCTCCAAGACGCACCTGTTCGTCGGCGTGATGGCCGACCAGATGGAGCGCCTGTCGGAGCGGCTGGCCAAGCGCCCAGGGCCGACCTGCGGCCCGACGAGGCCGCGTTCGCGGTCCTGCAGAAGTCCACGCACGCCCTGATGCGGCGCCCGGCCCTCGCGATGGCGATGATCTCCTCGTCCAACGCGGCCAACGCGGCCACGGTGACCGACGTCGGCCGCATCGACCGCGGGTTCCGCAAGATCCTGCTGGACGCGATGGGCCTGGAGCACCCCACCGCCCACGACATCACGCTCCTGCGGCTGCTGCTGCAACTGTGGTACGGGGTACTGCAGTCCAGCCTCAACGGCCGCATCTCCATGCCGGACGCCGAGTCCGACGTCCGGCTCGCCTGCCGGCTGCTGCTGGCCGGCCTGTCCAACGCGGCACCGGGAAGCCCCCCGCCCGCCCAGGACTGACCCGGGCCTCCCTCGTCCTCCGCGCCCGCCCCCGCCTTCCCCGTCGCCCGCTCCTCCTGTTCCTCCCGGTCACCGGGAGCGGGAGCCCCCGCACCCGGGCCCGCGGCTAGCGTGCCCGGCGACCCGGGCTCCACCGGGCACGTATCGGGAGGAGAACCATGGCACGGCGTGTGGTCGTCACCGGCTCCGCATCCGGCATCGGGAGGGCGGCGGCAGACATGCTCCGCGCCCGGGGCGACCGGGTCGTCGGAGTGGACCTGAAGGAGGCCGAGGTGTGCGCCGACCTGTCCGCCCCCGAGGGGCGGCGGGCGGCACTGGAGGCGCTGACCGCGCTGTTCGGCGACGGACTGGACGCGGTGGTCGCCTGCGCCGGGATCGCCGAGCCGGTCCCGAAGGCCGTCGGCGTCAACTACTTCGGCGTCACCGAACTGCTCACCGGGCTGCGGCCGCTGCTGGCCCGGGGCACCGATCCGCGAGCCGTGACGGTGGGCTCCATCACCGTCACCCAGCCCTTCGACGCGGAGCTGGTCGAGGCGTGCCTGGCCGGGGACGAGCCGTCGGCGCTGCGGCTGGCGCAGGGGGCGGTCGAGCGCGGCGAGCAGCGCCGGCTCTACCCCTCCTCCAAGAACGCGCTGGTCCGCTGGGTGCGCCGCACCTGCGTGGCGCCGGGCTGGGCCGACGCCGGCATTCCGCTGAACGCGGTCGGCCCCGGCACCGTCCGCACCCCGATGACCGACTGGATCTTCGCCGACCCCGCGATGAAGGCGGTCATGGACGCGGCGGTGCCGATGCCGCTCAACGGCTACGCCTCGCCCGAGGCGGTCGCCAAGGCGCTGCTGTGGCTGGCGGCCCGGACAACACCCACGTCACCGGCCAGCTGGTCTACGTGGACGGTGGCGCGGAGGCCGTGCTGCGCGGCGACGCCGCGCCGTAGCGCCGCCGCGACGGCCCCGGGACCGTCGGTCCCGGGGCCGACGGGCGGATGAACCGCGGCGGCGAACCGTAGAGCGAAAAGGGCAGACCGGGCAGGTTTTCTGCGTTTTGCCCCCGGGGTCGGCCCGGGGTCGGCCCGCCGCTTCCTCACACGGTGAGGTTCTGCACGCCGGTGGTGTCCAGTTCCGCCACGCTGTAGGCCGCGTAGTTGTGGTAGGGGTTGCGGCCCTCGAAGTACGGGGTGAGCTGCTCGTCGAGCTCCGCGGGGGTGAAGACGCCGTCGGCGGCCTCGAACTTCTTCTCCACGGTGGGGGCGGCCATCAGCGCGACCATGTCGCCGTAGACCACGAACACCTGGCCGTTGATGCCGTCCGCGGCGGGCGAGGCGAGGTAGGAGACGAAGGCGCCCACCCGCTCCGGGGCCAGGATGTCCAGCCGGCTGCCGGCCGGGTCGTCGCCGAAGACGTGCTCCGTCATCCCGGTGCGGGCGCGGGGGCAGATGGCGTTGGCCCGCACGCCGTAGCGGCTCAGGCCCTGCGCGGTGGACAGCGTCAGCGCGGTGATGCCGGCCTTGGCCGCCGCGTAGTTCGGCTGCCCGGGGGCGCCGAAGAGGAACGCCTCCGACGAGGTGTTGACGACCCGGCCGTAGACCGGGCCGCCGGCCGCCTTGGAGGCGGCCCGCCAGTGCACGGCCGCGGCGCGGGAGACGGCCGCGTGGCCCTTGAGGTGGACCCGCAGGACGTCGTCCCAGGCCTTCTCCGTCAGGTTGAACAGCATCGTGTCGCGCAGCACGCCCGCGTTGTTGACCACGATGTCCAGGCTGCCGAAGTGCTCCACGGCGGTGCCCACCAGCCGCTCGCCCAGCGACCAGTCGCCGACGTCGCCCAGGACGGCGACGGCCTCGCCGCCGGCGCCGCGGATCTCCTCCACGACCTTGTGCGCGGCCTCGCCCATGTCGTTGACGACGACCCGTGCGCCCGCGGCGGCCAGCGCCAGTGCCTCGGCCCGGCCGAGGCCGCCGCCCGCGCCCGTGACGACGGCGGCCCGCCCCTCCAGGCTGACTGTTCCACCCATGGTTCGCTCCTGAGATGTCTCGGCGGGGCCTCGGCTGCGGGCACCCGGTGGCCGCGAAACTAGTATGTATTCTAATTTTGAGCAAGGGTCGACCCGGCCCGACGCATCGTGGAGGTGGAGCCGTGGGACCACTGGCAGGACTGGCCGTCGTCGAGATGGCGGGCATCGGACCGGGGCCGTTCGCGGGGATGGTGCTCGCCGACCTCGGCGCCGACGTGGTGCGGATCGACCGGCTGACCCCCGGGTGGGGCGGCACGCCGGACCCGGCCGCCGTCCGCGCCGACGTGGTCTCCCGGGGCCGCCGCTCGGTGGCCGTGAACCTCAAGGCGCCGGAGGGGGTCGAGCTGGTCCTGGACCTGCTGGCCGGCGCGGACGCCCTGATCGAGGGCTACCGGCCCGGAGTCATGGAGCGGCTGGGACTCGGCCCCGACGTCTGCCTGGAGCGCAACCCCCGCCTGGTGTACGGCCGGATGACCGGCTGGGGGCAGGACGGGCCGCTCGCGGACCGGGCCGGGCACGACATCAACTACATCTCGCTGTCCGGTGCGCTCGGCTCCGTCGGCCGCGCGGGGGAGCCGCCCGTCCCCCCGCTGAACCTGGTCGGCGACTACGGCGGCGGCGGGCTGCTGCTGGCCTGCGGCATGGTGGCGGCGCTGCTCTCCGTCGCCCGCGGCGGCACCGGGCAGGTGGTCGACGCGGCGATGACCGACGGCTCGGCGCTGCTCATGGCGCAGTTCTACGGCATGCGCGCGGCGGGCCTGTGGGGCGGCGAGCGGGGGACCAACCTGCTGGACACCGGGGCTCCCTTCTACGACGTCTACGCCACCGCCGACGGCGGCCACGTCTCGGTCGGCCCGATCGAGCCCGCGTTCTTCGCCGAACTGCTGGACCGGCTGGGCGCGGACGGCACGGACGGCGAGGCCGCCGCCGGACAGTACGACCCGGCCGCCTGGCCGGCGCTGCGCGAGCGGCTGCGGGCCGCCTTCGCGACCCGCACCCGCGACGAGTGGGAGGAGGTCTTCGCCGGGAGCGACGCCTGCGTGGCACCGGTGCTGTCGATGGAGGAGGCGCCCGGGCATCCGCACAACGCGGCCCGGGGGACCTTCGTCACCCGCGACGGCGTCGTGCAGCCCGCCCCGGCCCCGCGCTTCTCCGCCACGCCCGCCGAGGTGCGGCTCCCCCCGCCGGTCGTCGGCCGGCACACCGACGAGGTGCTGGCCGGTGCCGGTGTCACCCCCGACCGGCTGGCAGCCCTCCGGGAGTCAGGGGTCGTCGGCTGAAGCCGCGCCCTCCCGGGCGCTCCCGGCCAGTGGGACGAAGCCTTGTGCGGCGCGGGAACGCCCTCTAATTTTCGAGCCCCGACATGAAGCCCTGCGCGGCCCCGCGCCACCTTCCGGCCGCGTCACCCTTTTGAAGGGCCCCACCATGCTCCTCAATCTCGCCCATGTCTTCGAAGCGGTATCGGCCGCCGTCCCCGACCGGACGGCCGTGGTGTGCGAGCAGGACCGCCTCACCTACGCCGAGCTCGACGCCCGGGCCAACCGGCTGGCCCACCACCTGGCCGCGGCCGGTGTCCGGCCCGGGCAGCACGTGGCCCTGCACCTGCTCAACGGCGTCGAGTTCGTCGAGGCGCTGCTCGGCTGCCTGAAGATCCGGGCGGTCCCGGTCAACGTCAACTACCGCTACACCGACCGCGAACTCGTCCACCTCTACACCGACTCCGACTCGGTGGCCCTGGTGGTGGACGAGGAGTTCGCCGCGGCGGCGGCCGGGGCGCTGGACCGCTGCCCGCTCCTGCGCCGGGTCGTGGTGGTCCGCGGCCGGGGCGGCGCCGGCGCCGCGGCGCCGGAATGGCCGTCCGGCGTCCGGGCCGCCGACTACGAGGAGGCGCTGGCCGCCGCGAGCCCGGTGGCCGACTTCGCCGGCCGCAGCAACGACGACCTGTACATCGTCTACACCGGCGGCACCACCGGAAACCCCAAGGGGGTGATGTGGCGGCACGAGGACTTCTTCTTCGCCGCGCTGGGCGGGGGCAACCCGTTCGGTGAGCCGCACCGCTCCGCCGAGGCGGTGGCGGCCGGCGCCGCCGCGATGCCGGAAATGGGCTTCCTGGTCCCGATCCCGCTGATGCACGGTGCTGCCTCCTACACCCTCTTCACAGCCCTCTTCATGGGCTTCAAGGTGGTGCTGCAGCGGCGCTTCGACCCGGTGGACTGCCTGCGGCTGGTCCAGGAGGAGAAGACGTTCACCCTCGCCGTGGTCGGCGACGCCATCGCCCGGCCGCTGGCCGACGCGATCGCAGCCCACGGGGCCGAGTACGACCTGTCCGCCCTCACCCACGTCGCCTCCGGCGGCGCGCTGTTCTCGCGGAGCGTGCGCGAGGAACTGCGGCGGCTGCTGCCGAACGTCACGCTGCGGGACGGCTTCGGCGCCTCCGAGTCCGGCGTCGACGGCTCCGTGGTGGTGGGCGAGGACGGCCGGCCGCGGCTGACCGTCGGCCCCGCCGTCCAGGTGGTCGGCCCGGATTTCAGGCCCGTGGCACCGGGGTCCGGGGAGCCCGGCTGGGTGGCCCGCCGCGGCCACGTCCCCCTGGGGTACTACAACGACGAGAGGAAGACCGCCGAGACCTTCCGCACGGTGGACGGCGTCCGCTGGGTGATGCCCGGCGACATGGCCGTCGTCGAGGAGGACGGCTCGATCGTGCTGCTGGGCCGCGGCTCGCAGTGCATCAACACCGGCGGGGAGAAGGTGTTCCCCGAGGAGGTCGAGGAGGCGCTGAAGGCGCACCCGGCCGTGCTGGACGCGCTGGTGGCCGGGGTGCCCGACCCCCGGTTCGGCCAGCGGGTCGCGGCGGTGGTCGAGCTGCGCCGGACGCGCCCGAGCCGGGGGCGGCGGATCTGCAGGCGCACTGCCGGGGCCTGATCGCCGGCTACAAGGTGCCGGCCGCGCTGACCGTGGTGCCCTCCGTGGTGCGCTCGCCGAGCGGCAAGGCCGACTACCGGTGGGCGCGAAAGGTGCTGTCCGGAGAGCAGCAGGACTGAGGGGGTACCCGGCGGCCGTGGCCGTCGGGTATTTTTCCGCCCAATGAACTGAAATCAATTTCACCGATCTTGGAGAGAGTCGAAATGGCCCGAGCCGTCATCGTCGAAGCAGTGCGCACCCCCATCGGCCGCCGCGGGGGCGCCCTGGCCGGGCTGCACCCCGCGCAGCTGCTCGGCCTCGCCCAGCGCGGGGTGCTGGAGCGGGCCGGGCTGGCCCCCGAGGAGGTGGGGCAGGCCGTCGGCGGCTGCGTCACCCAGGCCGGGGAGCAGTCCAACAACGTCACCCGGGGCGCCTGGCTGCACGCCGGACTGCCGTACACCACCGCCGCCACCACAGTCGACTGCGCCTGCGGATCCTCCCAGCAGGCCGTCCACCTGGTGGCGGGCCTGATCGCCTCCGGCACCGTCACCGCCGGCATCGGCTGCGGCGTGGAGTCCATGAGCCGGGTCTTCCTGGGCAAGGCGCTCACCCCCGAGACCGGCAGCCCCCAGCCGCCCGGCTGGTCGGTGGACATGGCCGACCAGTTCACCTCCGCCGAGCGCATCGCGAAGAACCGCGGCATCACCCGGGCCGACGTCGACGCCCTCGGCCTGCTCTCGCAGCAGCGGGCCGCCGCGGCCTGGGCGGAGCGCCGCTTCGACCGCGAGATCCTGCCCGTCCGGGCCCCCGGCGCCGACGGCACCGAGACCACCGTCACCACCGACGGAGGGCTGCGCGAGACCTCCGCGGAGAAGCTGGCCGCGCTCAAGCCGGTGCTGCCCGACGGCATCCACACCGCCGGCAACTCCTCCCAGATCAGCGACGGCGCCGCCGCCGTGCTGCTGATGGACGAGGACCGCGCCCGCGCCCTGGGCCTGCGCCCCCGCGCCCGGATCGTCTCCTCCGCCCTGGTCGGCGCCGACCCCTACTACCACCTGGACGGGCCCGTGGACTCCACCGCCCACGTCCTGGAGCGGGCCGGCATGACCATGGACGACATCGACCTGGTGGAGATCAACGAGGCGTTCGCCTCGGTCGTCCTGTCCTGGGCCCGGGTGCACAAGGCCGACATGGACAAGGTCAACGTCAACGGCGGCGCCATCGCCCTGGGCCACCCGGTGGGCTCCACCGGTGCCCGCCTGATCACCTCCGCCCTGCACGAGCTGGAGCGCAGCGACCGCTCCACCGCCCTGATCACCATGTGCGCGGGCGGCGCCCTGTCCACCGCCACCGTCATCGAGCGCGTGTGAACCCCCCCGCCGACGCACGGAACCAGCACCACGAAGCCCTGTGAGGACGTCATGACCATTGGACTGACCGAGGAACACCGCGACCTGCGGGACTCCGTCCGCGGCTGGGCCGCCCGCCACGTCACCCCCGAGGTGGTGCGCGCGGCGGTGGACGCGGACACCGAGACGCTCCCCGGCTTCTGGCCGCTGCTGGCCGAGCAGGGCCTGCTCGGCCTGCACCTGCCCGAGGAGGCCGGCGGCGCGGGCTACGGCCTGGTCGAACTCGCCGTCGTCGTCGAGGAACTGGGACGCGCCCTGGTGCCCGGCCCGTTCCTGCCGACGGTGCTCGCCGCCGCGGTGCTGGACGGGGCCGGCCGCGCCGACCTCGTGCCCGCGCTCGCCGACGGCTCCGCCGTCGCCGCCGTCGGCCTCGGCCCCGGCACCCTGACCCTGACCCGCGACCCGGCCGGGCGGGCCGTGCTCGACGGGCAGTCCGAGTCGGTGCTCGGCGGCCACCTGGCCGAACTCCTGGTCCTGCCGGCGCGCGAGGGCGACCGGACCGTCTGGACGGTGGTCCGCCGCGCGGCCCTGACCGCCACCGACCTGGGCAGCCACGACCGCACCCGGCGCAACTCCCGCTTCCGCGCCGACGCCGTGGCCCTCGACGACACTGACGTGCTCTCCCTCCTCGGCGAGCGGCGCCCGCTGGACCTGGCCGCGGCGCTCTTCGCCGCCGAGGCGTCCGGCCTGGCCGAGTGGGCCACCGCCACCGCCGCCGAGTACGCCCGGGTCCGCGAGCAGTTCGGCCGGAGGATCGGCCAGTTCCAGGGCGTCAAGCACCGCTGCGCCAGGATGCTCGCCCAGGCCGAGCAGGGCCGCGCCTGCGCCTGGGACGCCGCCCGCGCCCTGGTGCCCGGCGCGGTCGCCGACCCCCGCGAGGCCGAGCTGGCCGCGGCGGTCGCCGCGGCCGTCACGGTGGACGCGGGCTTCGCCACCGCCAAGGACTGCGTCCAGACCCTCGGCGGCATCGGCTTCACCTGGGAGCACGACGCCCACCTGTACCTGCGGCGCGCCCAGAGCCTGCGGCTGCTGCTCGGCCCGTCCGCCGCCTGGCGCCGCCGGGTCGCCTCGCTCACCCTGGAGGGCGCCCGCCGCACGCTGGACGTCGAGCTGCCCGAGCACGCCGAGCAGGTCCGCGCCGAGGTCCGCGCCGTCCTGGAGCCCGCCCGCGAGCTCCAGGGCCCCGAGCGGCTCTCCTACCTCGCCGAGCACGGCTTCACCGCCCCCCACCTGCCGGCCCCCTGGGGCCGCGGCGCCGACGCCGTCACCCAGCTGGTCATCGCCGAGGAGATGCGCGCGGCCGAACTGCGCGCGGCCGACCTGGTCATCGGCGCCTGGGTGGTGCCCACCCTGATCAGCCACGGAAGCCCCGAGCAGCACCGGCGGTTCCTGCCGCCGACGCTGCGCGGCGACACGGTGTGGTGCCAGCTGTTCAGCGAGCCCGGCGCCGGCTCCGACCTGGCGGCCCTGTCCACCCGCGCGGAGAAGGTCGAGGGCGGCTGGAGGCTGAACGGCCAGAAAGTGTGGACCTCCATGGCCCGCGAGGCCGACTGGGGGATCTGCCTGGCCCGCACCGACGCCGGCGCCCCCAAGCACAAGGGCCTGTCCTACTTCCTGGTCGACATGAGGAGCGCCGGCCTGGACGTCCGCCCGCTGCGCGAGATCACCGGCGACGCCCTGTTCAACGAGGTCTTCCTCGACGACGTCTTCGTCCCCGACGAGCTCCTGGTCGGCCGTCCCGGCGACGGCTGGAAGCTGGCCCGCACCACCCTCGCCAACGAACGGGTCTCGCTCTCCCACGACTCCTCGCTCGGCAGCGGCGGCGAGGCCCTGCTCACCCTGGCCGCCGAGCACCCCGGGCCATGGACGACGAGCGGCTCTCGCTGCTCGGGAAGATCCTCTCCGACGCCCAGTCCGGCGGACTGCTCGGCCTGCGCACCACGCTGCGCTCGCTGTCCGGGGCACAGCCCGGCGCCGAGTCCAGCATCGCCAAGCTGATCGGCGTCGAGCACGTCCAGCAGGTGTGGGAGACCGCCATGGACTGGTCCGGGCCGGAGTCGCTCGACGGCGCCTCCGGGGAGGCGTTCGGCCGGCGGAACGCGACCTGGATGTTCCTCAACTCCCGCTGCCTGTCCATCGCCGGGGGCACCACCGACGTGCAGCTGAACATCATCGGCGAGCGGCTGCTCGGCCTGCCCCGCGACCCCGAGCCGGTCCCCGGCCCCGCCCGGTCCTGAACTCCCCAGGAGAGGAACCCCCCATGGACAGGACGTTCGTCATCGGCGTCGGCATGACCAGGTTCGAGAAGCCGGAGACCCGCGACTGGGAGTATCCCGACATGGTCCGCGAGGCCGTCACCGGCGCCCTCGCCGACGCGGGCGTGGAGTACGCGCAGGTGCGGCGCGCCGCCGTCGGCTACGTCTTCGAGCAGTCCACCGCCGGCCAGCGGGCGCTGTACGACATCGGCCTCACCGGCATCCCCGTGGTCAACCTCAACAACAACTGCGCCACCGGTTCCACCGCCCTGCTGACCGCCCGCGACTGGGTGCGCACCGGGCTCGCCGACTGCGCCCTGGCCGTCGGCTTCGAGAAGATGAACAAGGGCGTGCTCTCCCCGGGCGCCGGCGGCCTGCCCAAGGTCACCCCGCTCGACCGCCAGCTGGGCATCATGGTGGAGAAGTACGGCTGGGAGCAGTCCCCGATGACCGCCCAGCTGTTCGGCAACGCCGCCCGCGAGCACATGGAGCGGTACGGCACCACCGTCGAGCAGCTCGCGGCCGTCTCGGTGAAGAACCACCGCCACTCCGTCGACAACCCGTACGCCCAGTTCCAGGTGGAGTACACCCTGGAGCAGGTGCTCGGCGACAAGCCGATCCACGCCCCGCTGACCCGCAGCCAGTGCTCGCCCACCTCCGACGGGGCCGGCGCGGTGGTGGTGGCGAGCGAGCGGTTCGTCCGCGAGCACGGGCTGGAGGACCGGGCGGTGGAGATCGTCGGCCAGGCGCTCACCACCGACACCGGGGCGGCGTTCGCCGACCGCTCCGCGATCGACGTCGTCGGCGTCGGGATGACCCGCGCCGCGGGCCGGCAGGCACTCGCCGAGGCGGGCCTGACCGTCGAGGACGTCGACGTGATCGAGCTGCACGACTGCTTCTCCGTCAACGAGATCCTCACCTACGAGGCGCTGGGCATGTGCGAGGAGGGCAAGGGCGGTGAGCTGGTGGAGTCCGGTGCCACCACCCACGGCGGCCGGTGGGTCGTCAACCCCTCCGGCGGCCTGATCTCCAAGGGCCACCCGCTGGGCGCCACCGGCCTGGCCCAGGCCGCCGAACTCACCTGGCAGCTGCGCGGCACCGCCGGGGCCCGGCAGGTGCCGGGCGCCACCGTGGGCCTGCAGCACAACGTCGGCCTCGGCGGCGCCTGCGTCGTCACCGTCCTGCGCTCCGGCACCCTCACCCGGGAAGGCTGAACCACCGTGCCCATCGACGTCACCACCGCACTCGCCGCCGAACCGTCCGTCACCCGGATCTCCTGGACCGACCGCGACGTGCTGCTGTACCACCTGAGCCTGGGCGCCGGCGCCGCCGACGCCACCGACCCCGCCGAGCTGCGCTGGGCCTACGAGCGCGGCCTGCGGGTGCTGCCCACCTTCGCGCTGGTCGCCGGCCAGGGCATCTCCTCCGGCGCCGCCGGGCCCGCCTCCATGTCGATGCCCGGCGTCGACGTCGACCTGCGCCGCATCCTGCACGGCGGCCAGCGGCTCCGGGTCAACGGCCCCCTCCCGACGGCCGGGACCGCCACCGTCGCCTCCCGCGTCTCCGACGTGTGGGACAAGGGCAAGGCCGCCGTCGTCGTCCTGGAGCAGCGGGCCACCGCCGACGACGGCACCGAACTGTGGACCACCTCCATGCAGATCTGGGCGCGCGGCGAGGGCGGCTTCGGGGGCGACCCGGGGCCGGCCGCCGAGGCCGGGCTGCCCGACCGCGCCCCCGACCACGTCCTCACCTCGCCCACCGGCCCGCAGCAGGCCCTGCTCTACCGCCTCAACGGCGACCTCAACCCGCTGCACGCCGACCCGAAGTTCGCCGCCGCGGCCGGCTTCGACCGGCCGATCCTGCACGGCCTGGCCTCCTACGGCATCGTCTGCCGCGCCGTGGTCGACGGGGTGCTCGGCGGCGACCCCGCCGCGGTGCGCGACTACGAGGTGCGGTTCGCCGGCACGCTGCTGCCCGGCGAGACCGTCCGCACCTCGGTGTGGGAGGACGGCGACCGGCTCCACCTGCTGGCCGTCTGCCCCGAGCGCGGCGACGCCCCGGTGCTCACCCACGCCACGATGGAGGTCGCCCGATGAGCGCCACCACCGGTACCCCGCTGTCCGCCGTCTCCGCCGACGCGGCCGTCGACGCCGCCGCCGCGGCGGCCCGCAGGGTGACGGTCGCCCTGCTGCGGGCCGGGGGAGCCGCCCCCGGACTGGAGGAGATCACCGCCCGCCTGGAGGAGGTCGCCGAGCGGCTCGAGGCCGCCGCGCCCCCGCTGGACGAGCGCCAGGCCCAACTGTGGGAGGGAGGGGGCGCCCACCGCCACGACCCGGTGACCGGCACGGAGAACGCGATCGCCCCGCCGCTGGTCCTGCACGGCCAGGAGGACGGCTCCGTCGAGGGCACGGTCACCCTCGACCTGCCCTACCAGGGCCCGCCCGGCCACGTGCACGGGGGAGTCTCCGCGCTGCTGCTGGACCACACCCTGGGCGTGGCCAACGGCTGGGCGGGGACCTCCGGGATGACCGCCGAGCTGACCCTGCGCTACCACCGGCCGACCCCGCTGTTCGAGCCCCTGGTGGTGACCGGCCGTCAGGTCTTCGTCGAGGGGCGGAAGATCCGCACCGAGGGCGCCATCACGGCCGGCGGCAGGCTGTGCGTCTCGGCCGAGGGCCTGTTCATCGACAAGCACCTGCCCCGTCCGGGCCGCGGAGCCACCACCGGCTGAGCGCACCCGTGCACCCCGCCCGCGGCGGACCGGGGTGCACGACAAGTGGGAGGGCGGACTCCGCGATGCGGAGTCCGCCCTCCCACTTGTCTTTGCGCCCCCGTCGCCGTCCCGCCCGCCCGCAGCGGTTTCCCCCGGTCCCGGACCGAGGCCGCGCAGAGCGGTGTTCCCGGACCCTTGACCCCCTCCTGGCCGACTCCTAGCATCCCGTAGCAAGCGCTTGGTTGATGCGGGAACGACCCCTCCGAACCCGCCGGAGCGCCCTCCGTCGTCGTGCCCCGGGCCGGGTGGATCCCCCCTCCGTACGGCACGCGCCCCTTCACCACCCGCTGCGGTCGGACATCCGCAACCCATGACCCCGGTGCACCGCCGCGCCGGGAGGAGGAGGCTGGTCGTGCTGTACAGGAAAACGGTCCGGGGAGCGGCGCTGGTCGCGCTCCTGGCACTGACGGTCCCGGCGTGCGCCACCGACCGGGGCGGCTCCGACGCCGTGCCGGGCAACGCGGCCGGCGACTCCGCCACCGCCGCCGCCGAGAAGTTCGGCACCCTCGACTCGCCCTGCGGCGAGGGCGACGCCAAGGGCGCGACCGACAAGGGGGTCACCGACACCGAGATACGCATCGGCTACGGCGACGACCGCGGCTTCTCCCAGTCCCCGGGCCTGAACAAGGAGATGGGCGACGCGGTCGAGGCGCTCGTCGCCTGGTGCAACGAGCAGGGCGGCATCAACGGCCGCAAGGTCGTCGGCAACCTCCACGACGCCGCCATGACGCAGGCCAACACCGCCATGCAGGACGCCTGCAGGTCCGACTTCATGCTGGTCGGCCACGGCTTCGCCTACGACGGCGCCGCCGAACAGACCCGCATCGCCTGCAAGCTGCCCATGGTCCCCGGCTTCACGGTCAGCCCCCACGTGGCCAACGCCCCCATGTCCTACCAGGCGATGCCCTTCCCGGCCGACTACGTCAACACCGGCATCTGGCACAACGCCGTCAAGCTCTACCCCGAGCTGAAGAAGGGACTGGCCGTCGTCAACCACACCTCGCCGGCGCTGGTCTCCGCCAACGCCAAGTCCGTCGAGGGCTGGAAGTCGGCCGGCGTCAAGCCGCTGGACTGCGGGGTGACGCTCAACTACGCGGGCGAGTCCAGCTACGTGCCGTTCGCCGAGAAGTACAAGTCCTGCGGCGCCGACGGACTGTGGAACAGCCGCTCCGCCACCCCGTCGCAGTTCAACCTGCTGCAGGCCGTCGACCAGGTCGGCCTCGACCCGGTGCTGTTCTTCGAGGCCACCTGGTACACCGACGCCGTCGCCAAGTGGAACACCGCCGGACTGGCGGACAAGCTCCACGTCGGCATGCAGTACCAGCCCTTCGAGAACGCCTCCGAGGTCCCGGCCGTGAAGGCCTACACCGACCTGGTCACCGCCGAGGGCGGCAAGACCTCCCTGCTCGGCATGCAGGCCGCCTCCTCCTTCCTGCTGTGGGCCACCGCCGCCGAGCAGTGCGGCTCCGAACTGACCCGCCAGTGCGTGGTCGACAAGCTCTCCGCCGTCCACGAGTGGACCGGCGGCGGCCTGCACGCCGCCACCGACCCCGGGGCCAACCTGCCCTCCGAGTGCGTCGTGGTGCTCCGCCTCACCAAGAACACGTGGAAGCAGACCCGCCCCGCCGAGGCCGGCGAGTTCGACTGCGACGACTCCTACCTGTTCCGGCTCAGCAAGAAGAACTGGGGCACCGAGCTCAACAAGGACCGGATCTCCACCGAGTTCCTGACCGACGACGTGATCGAACCGCAGGCCTGACCCACGACCCGCAGCCGGGGGCGCGGCCGACCGCGCCCCCGGCCCTCGCCAAGGGTGTCCCCATGACCGCATTCATCACGTTCACCCTGCTCGGGCTCGTCCTGGGCGCCGTGTACGCGATCGCCGCCTCCGGGCTGGTACTGACCTACACCACGTCGGGCATCTTCAACTTCGCGCACGGCGCGCAGGCCATGCTCGGCGCCTTCCTCTACTGGCAGCTGCGAACCGGCTGGAACTGGCCGACCCCGCTCGCCCTCCTCGCCGTCCTGGGCGTCGCCGGCCCGCTGATGGGCGGCCTGATGTACGCCCTGGTCATGCGGGGGCTGCGCAACACCGCGGAAGTGACCAGGATCGTCGTCACCGTCTCCCTCATGCTGGGGATGCTCTACCTCTCCCAGTGGCTGTGGCACCCGGAGGAGCCCCGCGTCTCCGAGATGTTCTTCGGCGTCGACGCCACGGTCCCCGTCCTCGGCGCCACCCTGCGCGTGCACGAGCTGATCGCCCTGGCCACCGCCGCCGCCCTCGCCCTCGCCCTGCGGCTGCTGTTCACCCGCACCCGCACCGGGGTGGCCATGCGCGGCGCGGTCGACGACCCCGACCTGCTGCGCCTGAACGGCCACGACCCCGAGCGGATCGCCCTGCTCTCCTGGGCCGCGGGCTCCACCCTCGCCGTGCTCGCCGGCATCCTGATCACCCCCGTCGGCGGCGGGGCGCTGGAGGCCACCGCGCTCACCCTGCTGGTCATCGACGCCTTCGCGGCGGCGATGTTCGGCCGGCTGCGCAGCATCCCGCGCACCTTCGCCGGGGCCGTGATCCTCGGCCTGGCCGGCAGCTACGTCCTGGCCTACTTCCCCTCCGCCTGGTCGTGGACCAGCAACTTCCGCGTCTCGCTGCCGATGATCGCCCTCTTCGCCGTGCTGGTCGCGCTGCCCCAGGACCGGCTGCGCGGCGCCGCGGTGCGCACCCGGGAGCGCTACCGCGTCCCGTCCGTGCGCTCCGCCGCCGCCTGGGGGGCGGTGCTGGTCGCCTCCGTGGCGCTGCTGCTGCCCCTGATGGAGGACACCGCCGTCACCACCTCACCCTCGGCCTCACCTTCGCCGTCGTCGCCCTGTCCCTGACCCTGCTCACCGGCTACGCCGGCGAGATGAACCTGGCGGCCTGCTCCTTCGGCGCGGTCGGCACCCTGGTCGCCTTCCACACCGGCATCGCGGGCAGCGGCCTGGACTCCCGGCTCACGGTGCAGGGCGTGCTGCTGGGCGTCGCGGCGGCCGCCGTCGTCGGCGGCCTGGTGGCCCTGCCCGCCCTGCGGCTGCGCGGCCTGTACCTGGCGCTGGCGACCATGGCGTTCGGCGTCTTCCTCAGCACCATGGTGCTGCGCGACACCACCGAGCACCACGTCCTCGGCCACACCTTCACGATCTTCCCCACCGGCAGCATCACCGTGCCGGCGATCAGGGTCGGCCCCCTCGACCTGCGCGACGGCCCCGCCTTCCTGATCACCGTCGCCGTGCTGTTCGCGGCGATCGGCACCGGCCTGGTGGCGCTGCGCAACAGCGGCTACGGCAGGCGGCTGGTGGCCATGAAGGACAGCCCGGCGGCCTCGGCGATGCTGGGGCAGAACCTGGTCCGCCTCAAGCTCTCCGTCTTCGTGCTCTCGGCGGCCATTGCCGGCCTCGGCGGCATCCTGATGTCCAGCGCCCTGGGCGCGGTGGACACCGACACCTACTCCATCGTGGTCAGCCTCTCCCTGCTGATGCTCACCGTGGTGGCCGGCATCGGCTACGTCAGCGGCGCCCTCTTCGGGGGACTGCTGGCCGGCGTCGGGTTCTCCCTCCTCGTCACCACCTTCAACGACCTGGCCGCGGCCGACCCCGACCTGGCGGGCCTCTACCGGCTGCTCGGCCACCTGGTCACCGTCAGCCCGGCCCTGATCGGCGTCGGCGTGGGCCACAACCCCAGCGGAACCGTCCACCAGGTCGTCGAGGGCTACCGCTCGCTGCGCCGCGCCCGCCCGGTGCTCGTCGGCGGCGCGGTCCTGGAGGCCGTGCTCTACCTGCTCACCCTGTCCGGCGCGATGGACCGGTGGTGGTTCGGCATCCTCACCGTGGTGCTGGTCATGATGCTCCCGCTCCTCGGCCGGATGCTGATGCCCGCGGCCGTCCTCGGCCCCGAGGAGCACGCCCGCCAACGCCGCGCACTGTCGGAGCCGGCCGACGACGACGTGCCCCGGACCGAACGGGACCTGCGCGCCCTCGACCGCGCGCTGGGCCTGCCCGCCCCGACCACCGCCGCACCGGGAGTCCGCCGTGGCACTGCTTGAGACCCGCGGGATCACCGTCCGCTTCGGCGGCCGCACCGCCGTCGACGACGTCGGCCTCGGCGTCGCCCCCGGCACCGTCACCGGCCTGATCGGGCCCAACGGCGCCGGAAAGACCACCTTGTTCAACACCGTCACCGGGCTGCAGCGCCCCACGGCCGGCCGCATCCTGCTGGACGGCACCGACATCACCCGGCTGCCGCCCGCCCGCCGCGCCCACCAGGGCCTGGGCCGGACCTTCCAGCGCCTGGAACTGTTCATGTCCCTGTCGGTGCGGGAGAACGTCCGCGTCGCGGGGGAGATCCACCGCTCCGGGGCGCGCCGGAACCGCGGGGCCGGCGGCGGGGCCCGTCCCGACCTCGGCCGGGAGACCGACCGGGTGCTGGAACTCACCGGCCTGACCGACATCGCCGACCAGGACGTCTCCGGCATCCCCACCGGCCGCGCCCGCGTCGTCGAACTCGCCCGCGCCCTGATGGCCTCCCCCCGGGTGCTGCTGCTGGACGAGCCGGCCTCCGGCCAGACCGAGCAGGAGACCGGGGAGTTCGGCGAACTGCTGCTGCGGCTGGCGGCGGACGGCCTGGCGATCTGCCTCGTCGAGCACGACATCCCGCTGGTGATGAAGCTCTGCTCGACCGTCCACGTCCTCGACCGCGGAAGGCTGCTGGCCTCCGGGACGCCCGAGCAGATCCGGGCCGACCCCGCCGTCGTCGCCGCCTACATCGGCACCGAGGAGCACCCCCGATGAACCCACCGGACCCCACCGTGAAGAACCCCGCCGCGCCGGACCCCGCCGCGCCGGACCCCGCCGCGCCCGGGCCCCTCCTCGAACTGGCCGGGGTGCGCGCCGGCTACGGCAGCATCGACGTGCTGCACGGCGTCGACCTCGCGGTGCTCCCCGGAACCGTGGTCGCCCTCCTCGGGCCCAACGGCGGCGGCAAGACCACCACCCTCAAGGTCTGCTCCGGGCTGCTGCCGGTCACCGGCGGCGAACTGCGCCTCGCCGGGCGGTGCGTCAACGGCGCCCCGGCCTCCGCCCTGGCCCGGCTCGGCGTGTGCTCCGTCCCCGAGGGTCGCGGCGTCTTCCCCAACCTGACGGTCCGGGAGAACCTGTGGCTGGCCACCGGCACCGGCACCCCCCTCGCCGACCTGGAGGAGGCCGCCTACGGCCGCTTCCCGGTCCTGGGGCGGCGCCGCGGCCAGCTCGCCGGGTCGATGTCCGGCGGCGAGCAGCAGATGCTCGCCCTCGCCCGGGCCCTGGGGACCGACCCGGCCGTGCTGCTCCTCGACGAGCTGTCCATGGGGCTGGCCCCGCTCGTCGTCTCGCAGATGTACGACACCGTCGGCCGGCTGGCCGACGAGGGACTGACCATCCTGGTGGCGGAGCAGTTCGCCCGGGTGGTCCTGCCCGTCGCGGACTCGGCGGCGCTGATGCTGCAGGGCCGCGTCGTCCGGACCGGCCGTCCGGACGAGATCGAGGCCGAACTGTCGGCCGGTTACCTGGGAGGATGACCCATGCCCGTGGAAGAGCGACGTGAGCGGTTCACGACGGACGTCTCCGCACTCAGGCTCAGGACCGGACGGTCGCGCCGCGACGGCGTGCTGCGCGGCCTCGGCGCGCTGCTGATGGCGGCCGGCGTCGTCACCGCCCTCGTGGCGTACGCGGGCTCGCTGGCCCAGGAGGACCTGCGCGACATCGCCTCCTCCCAGGTCCTGGCCACCGCGATGCTCGCCCTCGCCGTCACCGGGGCCGCCCTCTACCTGGCCGCGGCGGTCACCGCGGTGCTGCGCCTGTCGCTGCTGCGCCTGCTGCACGAGGGCCGCGAGCAGACGGACCGGACCGTCGCGGCCCTCGAGGACCGCAGGCCCTGACCCCCGGCCGCCCGGAAAAACGCCCCGCCCGGGGACCCCAGGTCCCCGGGCGGGGCGCTGCTTGCCGTCCTGCGGGCCTGCCGTCCTGCGGGCCTGCGGGCGTGCGGGCGTGCGGGCGTGCGGGAGCGCCGCGGGGGGCCGGGCCGACGGCCGGCCCGGCCCCCCGCGGCGCTCACCGGCCGGTCACAGCGTCACGGCGCGGCGGACCACCTTGCCGGTGGCGTTGCGCGGCAGCCGCTCGGTGGTGACCTTCCACCGCGCGGGCACCTTGAAGTAGGCCAGCCGCTCCACGAGGAAGGCGCGCAGCTCCTCCTCCGTGGCCGGGGAGCCCTCCCGCAGCACCACCACGGCGGCCACCTCCTGGCCCAGGTCGGCGTGGGGGACGCCCATCACGACGCACTCGGCGACGTCCGGGTGCTCGTCCAGGGCGTGCTCGACCTCGGCCGGGTAGACGTTCTCGCCGCCGCGCAGGATCAGGTCCGAGCGGCGGCTGGTCAGGTACAGCATCCCGCCGCGCATCGTGCCGATGTCGCCGGTGCGCAGCCAGCCGTCCGGGCCGATCGCGGCCTCGGTGGCCTCCGGGTCCTCCCAGTAGCCCAGCATGTTGAACGGGCTGCGCAGGTGGATCTCGCCCTCCTCGCCCTCCGGCAGCACCTGCCCGAGCGGGTCGCGGACCTCGACGGAGACCGTGACCGTGGGGTACCCCAGTGTGCCGGGGAAGCGTTCGAGCAGGTCGGCGGTGGCGACGGCCGCCGAGGTGCAGGACTCGGTGAGGCCGTAGCTGTCCACCAGGGACCGGCGGGCCACCGGCAGGGCCTCCCGCAGCCGCTCCTTCAGCGCCGCCGAGGACGGCGCCGAGGCCAGCGCGAACGCGGTCAGGGAGGACAGGTCGTAGCGGTCCAGGCCGCCGTGCTCCAGCAGGCGGGCGGCCATGGTCGGCACCGCCCCCCAGTGGGTGACCCGCTCCCGCTCGACCAGCCGCAGCACCCGGTCGGCGTCGAAGGCGCCCTGGTACATCACCACCGTCGAGCCGGTGGCCAGCCGCGGCACCGCCAGGTTGTGCAGAGAGGCGATGTGGAACAGGGGCAGCGCCAGCAGGTAGCGGTTCGGGCCGGGCGCGCCGAGGGCGGCGGCCAGCGCGTCGTTGAGGCGGTGGTAGCCGATCACCGCCACCAGGTTGCGGTGCGAGTGCACGGCGCCCTTGGGCCGGCCCGTCGTGCCGCTGGTGTACAGGATCGCCGCGGGGTCGTCCTCGTCCACCTCGACCCGCGGCAGTTCCACACCGGGGTCCGCCGACAGCCGCGGCACGTCCTCCTCCATCGACAGCACCGGCACGTCCGCGCCCTCCAGCGCCGCGGCGCGCCGGGCGTCGGCGAACACCACCGACGGCCTGCTGTGCCCCAGCGCGTACGCCACCTCCCGCGGGGACCACCAGGAGTTGAAGGCGACAGTGACGGCGCCCAGGCTCTGCGCCGCCCAGAAGGCGATCACCCACTCGGGGCTGTTCGCCGCCAGCAGCGCCACCCGGTCGCCCCTGCCGACGCCGTGCTGCTCCCGCAGGGCGCGGGCCAGGGACGCCACCTGCGCGGCGTGCCGGGCGAAGGTGATCCGCCGGTCCTCGGTGACGATGTACTCGGCGTCGCCGTGGCGCACGGAGTCGGCGAGCACCCGGCCCAGGGATCGTTCGCGGTCGCGGAAGACGGGCATGCGCGTGCCGCGCACCTCCTCCTCGTGGATCTCGAACTCGCCTCCTGGGCCGGTGAGTCGGGCGAGCACCTCGGCGGGGCTGGTCTGCTGGGGCATTCGGACACCTCTCGGGCGGTGGCGTCTGCAGGGTAGGTGGCGGGAAGGTCTCACGCGCACGCCGGGGTCCTCCGGGCCGTTCCCGGTGAGCGGGACGCTGCGGGGCGGCCCCCCGCCGGGCCGGTTAGCGTCCGGCGCACAAGCACCGGAGCAGCACGGGACCACCGCTGCCGCCGGGCCGTGCCGTAGGAGGAGGCTCCCCGTGAACAACCCCGCCCCGCCGCCCGCAGAGGTCCCCGACCCGCTGGCGCCCGCCAGGCTCGGACCGATCACCCTGCGCAACCGGGTCATCAAGGCGGCGACCTACGAGGGGCTCAGCCGCAGGGGGCTGGTGACGGAGGAGCTGATCGAGTTCCACCGCCGCCCGGCGGCCGGGGGAGTGGGCATGACGACCGTCGCGTACTGCGCGGTCGCCCCCGACGGGCGCACCGACGCCCACCAGATCCTGTGGCGCCCCGAGGCGGCCGCCGGCCTGCGCAGGCTCACCGACGCCGTGCACGCCGAGGGCGCCGCGGCCTCCGCGCAGATCGGCCACGCCGGCCCGGTCGCCAACCCCAAGGCCAACAAGGCCCCGGCCCTGGCCCCCAGCCGGCACTTCCACAAGACCACCATGAGCTTCGCCCGCCCGGCCACCGCCGACGACCTCGCCCGGGTGGTCGCCGCGCACGCCGACGCGGCCCGCATGGCGATCGAGACCGGCTTCGACGCCGTCGAGGTCCACCTGGGCCACAACTACCTGGCCAGCTCCTTCCTCAGCCCCAGGCTCAACCGCCGCAAGGACGGCTACGGCGGCTCCCTGGAGAACCGCGCCCGCCTGTGCCGCGAGATCATGCGCGCGGTCCGCGACGCCGTCGGCGACCGGATCGCCGTCCTCGCCAAGCTCAACATGGACGACGGCGCCCCCGGCGGCTTCTGGCTCGACGAGGCGATCCAGGTCGCCCAGTGGCTGGAGCAGGACGGCACCGTCGACGCCCTGGAGCTGACCGCCGGAAGCTCCCTGCTCAACCCGATGTACCTGTTCAAGGGCGACGCCCCGCTGGAGGACTTCGCCGCCGTGATGCCGCAGCCGATCAAGCTGGGCGTCAAGCTCGTCGGCAAGTACATGCTGCACAGCTACCCCTACCGCGACGGCTACCTCCTCGAGGACGCCCGGCAGGTCCGCAGCGCCGTGAAGCTGCCGCTGGTCCTGCTCGGCGGCATCACCGACAAGGCGGTCATGGACCGGGCCATGGCCGAGGGCTTCCAGTTCGTCGCCATGGCCCGGGCGCTGCTGCGCGAGCCCGACCTGGTCAACCGCATCGCGGAGAACGGGCGCACCCGCTCCCTGTGCATCCACTGCAACAAGTGCATGCCGACCAACTTCACCGGTACCCGCTGCGTCGTCATCGACCGCGAGGGCCCCCGCGGCAAGGACTGGTACGCGGGCCGCACCACCGTCTGACCGACCCACGAACACCACCTGCGAGGAGAGACCCCCTTGGACCGCGACACGATCGCCGGCCTGCTGCTGGCACGGCTGGGGGACGACCGGCCGGGCGTGCGCACCCGCGAGCGGACCTGGACCTGGGACGAGACCGTGCGCGAGAGCGCGGCCCGCGGCGCGTACGCCTCCGCCCTGGGCGGCGACGGCCCCTTCCACATCGGGGTGCTGCTGGAGAACGTGCCCGAGTTCCTCTTCTGGCTCGGCGGCGCCGCCCTGGCCGGCGCCACCGTCGTCGGCATCAACAACACCCGGCGCGGCCCCGACCTCGCCCGGGAGATCCGGCACACCGAGGTCCGGGTGATCGTCACCGACCGGGCCGGCCTCGCCCTGCTGGACGGCCTCGACGTGGGTGTCCCCCCGGAGCGGATCGTGCTCGTCGACGACCCCGGCCACCTCGACCGGGTCGCCGCGCACGCCTGCGAGCCGGCCGCCGACCCCTCGGTGACCGCCGCCACGCAGATGCTGCTGCTGCTCACCTCCGGCACCACCGGCACCTCCAAGGCCGCCCGCTGCTCCCAGGGCCGGCTGGCGGCCCTGGGGCACGCCAACAGCGCCAAGTACGGCATCGGCCGCGACGACGTCTGCTACTGCTGCATGCCGCTGTTCCACGGCAACGCCCTGATGGGGCTGTGGGCGCCGGCGCTGGCCTCCGGCGCCACCGTCGCCCTGGCCCGCAAGTTCACCGCCTCCGGCTTCCTGCCCGACGTGCGGTTCCACCGGGCCACCTACTTCACCTACGTCGGCAAGGCCCTCGGCTACGTCATGGCCACCCCCGAGCGGCCCGACGACGCCGACAACACCCTCACCCACGGCTTCGGCACCGAGGCGTCCCCCGACGACAAGGCCGAGTTCGCCCGCCGCTTCGGCTGCCGCCTCATCGAGGTCTACGGCTCCAGCGAGGGCAGCGGCATGATCGCGCAGGACCCGCAGGCCCCGCCCGCGGCCCTGGGCCGCCCGGCCCGCGAGGCCGTCCGCATCGTCGACCCGGAGACCCTGCGGCCCTGCCCGCCGGCCGTCCTCGACGAGCACGGCCGGGTCCTCAACCCCGAGGAGGCCGTCGGCGAACTGGTCGACCAGGAGGGCGCCGCCCGGTTCGAGGGCTACTGGAAGAACGAGGAGGCCGACGCCCAGCGGGTGCGGCACGGCTGGTACTGGACCGGCGACCTCGGCTACACCGACCGCGACGGCTTCCTCTACTTCGCCGGACGCTCCGGCGACTGGATCCGGGTGGACGGCGAGAACATCTCCGCGCTGCTCGTCGAGCGCATCCTGCGCCGCCACCCCGACGTGGTCGCCGCAGCGGTCTTCGGCGTCCCCGACCCGCGCTCCGGCGACCAGGTGATGGCCGCCGTCGAACTGGCCGAGGGCGCGGAGTTCGACGGCGACGGCCTCAGGGACTTCCTCGCCGCCCAGCCCGACCTGGGCACCAAGTCCGCCCCCGGTTCGTCCGGGTCTCCCGGCACCTGCCCACCACCGGGTCCAACAAGGTCCGCAAGAACCTGCTCCAGGCCCAGGCGTGGGACTGCGCCGACCCGGTCCACCGCTGGACCGGCCGCGGCGCCCCCGAGTACCGGCCGATGACCGAGGCGGACAGGGAGGCCCTGCGCGCCGAGTTCACCGCCCACGGCCGGCAGCGCTTCCTGCCCGCCTGACCCACCCGAAGCACTAGGAGGAAGCAGCGATGCAGCTGCGCGAGACACCGGAGCAGCTCGAGCTCCGCAAGGAGCTGCGGGAGTACTTCTCCCGCCTGCTCCCGCCCGACGAGCGGCGCCGGGTCGGCGAGGAGGGCGTGGGCGGCAGCCGCTTCCGCGAGATCGTCCACCGCCTCGGCGCCGACGGCTGGCTGGGCCTGGGCTGGCCCGTCGAGTACGGCGGCCAGGGCCGCTCCGCCGAGGACCAGTTCGTCTTCTTCGACGAGGTGCAGCAGGCCGGACTGCCGTTCCCCTTCGTCACCGTCAACACCGTCGGCCCCACCCTGATGAAGCACGGCACCGAGGAGCAGCGCAGGCGCTACCTGCCGGGCATCCTCTCCGGCGACACCGTCTTCGCCATCGGCTACACCGAGCCGGACGCCGGCACCGACCTGGCCTCGCTGCGCACCCGCGCGGTGCGCGACGGCGACGGCTGGGTGGTCAACGGCAACAAGGTCTTCACCAGCGGCGCCAACACCGCCGACCACATCTGGCTGGCCTGCCGCACCGACCCCGGGGCGCCCAAGCACAAGGGCATCTCCATCCTGATCGCCGACACCGACGACCCCGGCTTCTCCTGGACGCCGATCCCCACCGTCGGCGGCCTGTCGGTCACCGCCACCCACTACAGCGACGTGCGGGTGCCCGCCGGGAACCTGGTGGGGGAGGAGAACGGCGGCTGGAAACTGATCACCGACCAGCTCAACCACGAGCGGATCGGCCTCGCCGCCCTCGGCGGCCGCACCATCGGCCTGTGGGAGAAGGCCCTGGAGCACGCCCGCGACACCGGCGCCCTGGACCTGCCCTGGGTGCGGCAGGACTTCGCCCGCACCCACGCCCGGCTGGAGGCCATGCGGCTGCTCAACTGGAAGATGGCCGCGGCCGTCTCCCGCGACACCCTCTCCGCCGCCGACGCCGGCGCGGCCAAGGTCTACGGCACCGAGACCCACCTGGAGGTCTACCGCACCCTGCTGGGCACCCTCGGCGCCGCAGGACGCGTCCGCCCCGACTCGCCCGGCGCGGTGATCGCCGGGCAGCTGGAGCAGATCTCCCGCCAGGGCGTGGTCAACACCTTCGGCGGCGGCGTCAACGAGGTGCTGCGCGACATGGTCGCCACCGTCGGCGTCGGCCTGCCCCGGCAGAGGAGGGCGTGATGGGCGGCTCCCTCACCGAGCGGCTGCAGGCCCTGGCCGGCCGCGAACTGACCGCCGAGACGTGGGCGCAGGACGCCGTCAACCAGCCGATGATCCGCCACTGGGCCGAGGCGATGGGCGACCGCAACCCGATCCACCTGGACGAGGACGCGGCCCGCGCCGCCGGCCGGGACGGCGTCGTCGCCCCCGCCACCATGCTCCAGGCCTGGACCATGCGCGGCTACGCGGCCACCGTCGCGGGCGGCCCGGCAAGCCCGGCCGCCGCCGAACTCGCGGCGCTGCTGGAGGAGGGCGGCCTCACCTCCGTGGTGGCCACCGACAGCGAGCTGGAGTTCGCCCGCGAACTGCGGCTCGGCGACCGGATCAGCGTCACCGAGACCGTCGAGTCGGTCTCCCCCGAGAAGCGCACGGCCCTGGGCACCGGGCACTTCGTCACCACCGTCAAGACCTACCGCGACCAGGACGGAGAGGTGGTCGGCACCCAGCGCTGGCGCCTCCTGCGCTTCCGCCCCGAGCGGCCGGCCGCCCCCGGCACCGCCGAACAGCCCGAACCCACCGCCGGCACCGAGGCCGAACCCGCAGCGCAGGCCGAACCCGCCGTACAGCCGGAGCCGGCGGAGAAGCCCCGCCCGCTGCGCCCCAGGCCCGCGACCAACCGGGACAACGCCTTCTGGTTCGAGGCGTGCCTGGAGCACCGGCTGCTGATCCAGCGCTGCACCGCCTGCGGCACGCTGCGCCACCCCCCGGGCCCCTGCTGCGGGGTCTGCCGGTCCTTCGACTGGGACACCGTGGAGGCGTCCGGCCGGGGCGAGGTGTACAGCTTCGTCGTCAACCACCACCCCCGCGTCCCCGCCTTCGACTACCCGCTGGTGGTCGCCGTCGTGGAGCTCGCCGAGGGCACCCGGCTGATCGCCAACCTGGTGGACGTGGAGCCCGACCGGATCCGGATCGGCATGCCCGTCGTCCTGGAGTGGATCGACGCCGACCCGCAGCTGTCACTGCCGGCCTTCCGGCCGGCCGGAACGGAGAAGAACTGATGGACTTCGACCTCAGCGAGGAGCAGGAGGCGGTCCGGGGCCTGGCCGAGCAGGTCTTCGCCGGATGCGCCGGCATCGACCGGGTGCGGGCGGTGGAGCAGACCGAGGACCGCATCGACGAGGAGCTGTGGAAGGAGCTGGCCGGCACCGGCCTGCTCTCCCTCGCCCTGCCGGAGCGGTTCGGCGGCGCCGGCCTGGGCCTGGTGGAACTGTGCGTGCTGCTGCGCGAGCAGGGCCGCACGGTGGCCCCCGTGCCGCTGTGGCCGGCGCTGCTCGGCGCGCTCGCGGTGGCCGGGCACGGCAGCCCCGAGCAGCAGCAGGCGTGGCTGCCGCGCACCGCCGACGGCTCGCTGCGGCTGACCCTGGCCCTGGAGGAGTTCGGCCCCGCCGACCCGGCCGCGCCCGCCACCGTGGCGGTCCGCGACGGCGACCTGTGGCGGCTGACCGGAAGCAAGGCCGCCGTCCCCGCGCTGCACGGCGCCCGGCGGGTCGTGGTCTCCGCCACCGGTCCGGACGGCCCGGCGCTCTTCCTGCTCGACCCGGCGGAGCGGGGCGTCACCGCGGAGCGGGCCGAGACCACCACCCGCGAGATCAGCAGCCACCTCGCCCTGGACGGCGCCGTCGCCGAGCCGCTGGGCGGCCCCGGCGCCCTCGCCGCGCTGCTGGACCGCGTCCGCACCGCGCTGGCCGCGGTGCAGGTCGGGGTCGCCGAGGGCGCCCTGCGGCAGGCCGCAACCTATCTGGCCGAACGGGAGCAGTTCGGCCGCCCGCTGGCCACCTTCCAGGCCGTCGCCCACCAGGTCGCCGACTGCTACATCGACATCGAGGCGATGCGGGTCACCCTCTGGCAGGCCGCCTGGCTGATCGACCGGGGCGAGGACCCGGGCACGGCCGTGCTGGTCGCCAAGTGGTGGGCGGACGACGCCGGCCAGCGGGTGGTGCACCGGGTGGTGCACCTGCACGGCGGCATGGGCGTCGACGTGGACTACCCCGTCCACCGCCACCTGCTGTGGGGCAAGCAGATCGCCGGCACCCTCGGCAGCGCCGGAGCCGACCTGGACCGCCTGGGCGCCCTGCTCGCCGCCGGCACGGGGGCCGCCTCGTGACGACCGCCCCCGCCCCCGCGCCCACCGCAGGCACGGTCGCCGTCGGCGACCGGCTGCCGGAGCTGGAGATCCCGGTCACCCGCACCCTGATCGTGGCCACCGCGATCGCGAGCCGGGACTACCAGGACGTGCACCACGACCCCGAACTGGCCCGGACGCGCGGCTCCCGGGACGTGTTCATGAACATCCTCACCACCAACGGGCTGGTCGGCCGCTTCGTCACCGACTGGGCCGGGCCCCGGGCGGTGCTGCGCGCGGTGCGCGTCCGGCTGGGCGCGCCCAATTACCCCGGCGACACCATGACGCTCACCGGCGAGGTCACCGCCGTGGCGGACGACGGCCTGGTCGAGGTGCGCGTCCGGGGCGCCAACGGGCTCGGCGACCACGTCACCGGCACGGTCGCCGTCCGCCTCGCGAAGGAAGAGGGAGGGGAGTCCTGATGGCCTCTTCGCCGACCAGTCCGCTCTCCGGTGCCGCCGCCATCGTCGGCATCGGGGCCACCGAGTTCTCCAAGGACTCCGGGCGCAGCGAGCTCCAGCTCGCCTGCGAGGCCGTGCTCGCCGCCCTCGACGACGCCGGGATCGGCCCGGAGGAGGTGGACGGCCTGACCACCTTCACCATGGAGGGCAACCCGGAGATCGCCGTCGCCCGCTCCTGCGGCATCGGCGAACTGTCCTTCTTCTCCCGCGTCGGCTACGGCGGCGGCGCGGCCTGCGCCACCGTGCAGCAGGCCGCGATGGCGGTGGCCACCGGCGCCGCGCAGGTGGTGGTCTGCTACCGGGCGTTCAACGAGCGCTCCGGGGAGCGGTTCGGCACCGGCATGCAGGACCGGCCGATGGCCTCCACCGCCGACCGGGCGCAGTACTCCTGGTTCACCCCCTTCGGGCTGCTCACCCCCGCCCAGTGGGTGGCGATGTTCGCCCGCCGCTACATGCACCGGTACGGCGCCACCGGCGACGACTTCGGGAGAGTGGCGGTGGTGGCGCGCAAGCACGCCGCGAACAACCCGGCGGCCTGGTTCCACGGCAGGCCGATCACGCTGGAGGACCACCGGAACTCCCGCTGGATCGCCGAGCCGCTGCGCCTGCTGGACTGCTGCCAGGAGACCGACGGCGGCCAGGCCCTGGTCGTCGTCTCCGCCGAACGCGCCCGCGACCTGCGGCACAAGCCCGCGATCGTCCGGGCCGCAGCCCAGGGGTCCGGCGAGGACCAGCAGATGATGACCAGCTACTACCGTCCCGACATCACCGGCATCCCCGAGATGGGCCTGGTGGGCCGCCAGCTGTACGCGCAGAGCGGCCTGACCCCGAACGACGTCCAGGCGGCGGTGCTCTACGACCACTTCACCCCGCTGGTGCTGCCCCAACTGGAGGAACTGGGCTTCTGCAAGCCCGGCGAGGCCAAGGACTTCATCGCCGACGGTCACCTGGAACTCGGCGGCCGGCTGCCGTCCAACACCCACGGCGGCCAGATCGGCGAGGCCTACCTGCACGGCGTCAACGGCATCGCCGAGGGCGTCCGGCTGATCCGCGGCACCTCGTACAACCAGCCCGAGGACGTGCACAACGTCCTCGTCACCGCCGGCACCGCGGTGCCCACCAGCGCGCTGATCCTCGGCGCCGAATGACCGCGCACGGCGGGCCCCGGCAGCCTTTCACTGCCGTCCCGGCTCCGGGGCCCGCCGTGCGCAGCCGGTCGCGTGCAGCCGGCCGTGCGAGGGCGTGCCGCGCACCGCAGCCCGCCCGGTCGACCGGCTCCGGCGAGAGGCGGCGGGCGCGAACGCGCACCACGCTGGAAGGACGACCCACCGACCGGAACCGGACCCCGCGCCCCGGCCGGCCGCCGAGGAGCACCACCGCATGGTGCAACCGCTGCCCGGCCCGTTGGCGGAGACGCTCTCGCTGCTGGACCACTACGGCTACCCGGCCCTGGGCGGGCTGGTCTTCGCGGAGGACTTCGGCCTGCCTGTGCCGGGAGAGACCGCGCTGATCGCCGCGGCCGTGTCCGCGGGAGCCGGACGGCTGAACGTCGTGGCCGTGGGCGTCGTCGCGGCGGTCGCCGCGATCGCCGGGGACAACGTCGGCTACCTCATCGGCCGCCTCGGCGGCCCTCCCTTCGTCCACCGCTGGGGCCGCTACGTCCTGCTCACTCCCGAGCGCTTCCGGCGCGCCGAGGCGTTCTTCGACCGGCACGGCGGCGCGGTCGTCGCCGGGGCCCGCTTCGTCGAGGGGCTGCGCCAGACCAACGGCATCGTGGCCGGTGCCGTCGGCATGCCGTGGAAGCGGTTCCTGGCCTTCAACGCCCTGGGCGCCGCCCTGTGGGCCGGGGTGTGGACGGTCGTCGGCTACACCGCGGGGACCCGCATCGCCACCCTCCACCGCTACCTCACCCGCTGGCACACCTTCGCGCTCGCCGCCCTGGCGGCCGCGGCCGCGGTGCTCCTCGTCCGGGCCCTGATCCGCCGACGGCGGCGACCCCGCACCTGAAGCGGAGCCGCCGCCCCGCGCCGAGATTCCCGACGGTCCCTGCAGCCCCGGCCGGGCTGCGTGCGGGTCAGGCCCCGACCGTCCCGTCGATGCCCTCGCGCAGGAAATCGGCGTGTCCGTTGTGCCGGGCGTACTCGTGGATCAGGTGGAGCATCACCAGCCGCAGCGAGACGTCCTCGCCCCACCGGGGCTGGTGGCCGGTCACGTCGAGCGACTCGGCCTCCCGCTCGATCCTGCGCGCGTGCTCCACCTCCCCCCGCCAGGCGTCGAAAGCCTCCGAACGGGTGGACGAGGACGCGTCGTACGCCGCCTGGTAGTCGCCCTCGTCCGACCACACCAGCGGAACGTCCTCCCCGTTGATCACGCGGCGGAACCACGCGCGCTCCACCTCGGCCATGTGCCGCACCAGGCCCAGCAGGGAGAGCGTCGAGGGCGGCATGGAGCGGCGGCGCAGTTCCTCGTCGGAGAGGCCGTCGCACTTCATGGCGAGGGTGGCGCGGTGGTATTCGAGGAAGGCGCGCAGCGTCTCGCGCTCGCCCCCGCGCAGGGGCGGGCCGACGCGTTCGGCGGCCGCCGTGGTCTGTTCCGGGTCCTTGTGCACGCCGACGATGGTGCCCCGCCGAAGGGCCCCGCCGCAGCGGTCCGGCGCAATCCGCCACGGACCCGCGGCGACGGGGCCGTGCACTGCGGGGCGTTCGCCCGGGAGCACCGGGCCGGGGCAGGGGGAGTGGCGGGCCGGCGCCGGGGGAGGGGCGGAGCGGGCCCGCCCTGCCCCTGCCGCCGGCGCCGGAACGGCTACTTCGCCACGAACTGCGCCAGGACCGCCTGGACCTCGTAGATGTCGACGCTCTTGGTGAAGGTCTTCCGTACCGGAACGGGGTTGCCGGAGATCCAGATGTTGAGCTCCGCCTCCAGGTCGAAGGTGCCGGCGGTCTCCACCGAGAAGTGCGTGATGCTCTTGTAGGGAAGGGAGTGGTACTCCACCTTCTTGCCCGTGATCCCCTGCTTGTCGACGAGGATGAGGCGCCGGTCGGTGAAGAGCATGGTGTCGCGCACCAACAGGTAAGCGGCGTGCACCTGTTCGTCCTGCCCCAGCAGCCGCGCGTAGTCCTGCTGCGCCGCGACCGGATCGACGGTGTGTGCGTCCCCGAAGAGCCCCATGGCATCCCCCATCTGTTTCGAAGTCGTGCAGTCCTCGCACCCTATAACGGCAGTTGACGCCGTATCCGGCAAAGCAATGGGCGCTGCGCGCCGCGCCCCGGGAGTACCGCGGCGGTCGCGACTGCCGGCCAACGTCCCGGGCGTGGACATCAGAGGGAGGCTTGTGGGTCTTTGCATGGTTCTGGGTCGACAGTGAACCCACGCCGGCCCCGCGTCGGAACGCTCTTCATGAGCGGGGTGGTGGCACGGGGTGGGTGGCGAGGTGGTCCTGGAGTTCACGATGGCGGAACTGCCATGCGGTCCCGGACACGCGCAGGATGCCCAGTTCGTAGCAGACGTCGAGGAAGCGCCCCAGCCGCCACGGCAGTTTCCTGCGTGTGTACAGGAGGAGCGCGAAATACCGCAGGGCTGCCGAGCCGCCTGCGACAGGGATACCAAAAATGAACGCCCCGATCATTAACCCGAAAAAGGACACCGTCAAAAAGGGAAGATCCCCAAAACTGGTTCCGTAAATGGTGTTGAACGCGAGCAGGCTTACGAGCCCGGACAAGAACGTGGCCGCGACCGCTGTCACGGGTCCGAACACGACTGCAGCCGTGAGGTCCATGCGGATGAGGTGATGGGGAAGGACTCCCGCTTGCTCCTGTTTACTCATGAGTCCGCGCGCGAGACCGACCGCGAGCCCTGTCGCGAGCCCGAACCCCAGGCCCACCACGAGGCTGTCCTGGAGCAGCCGCGGGGCACTGGCCTCATCCGTCTCGTAGAAGAGGCCGAAGATGCTGTAGAACAGGCCGAAGAAGATCAGGAAACCGATCGAGAAACCGACCGTGGAACCCAGTGCGAGAGCGCGTCGGCCGGTAGGGGTGCGAAGGCGGCCAAGGTCGATCCGCCATGGCTTCGGCCATGCTGGACGGTAGAGCACCGTGAAACAGAGGAGGAACGCCCATAGCACCACCAGTTCGAAGTCGTCACCCGGCACCAGAAGCCCGGCAGGACTGACCAGTAGGAGTGGCGCCGCCACGGCCAGAACACGTTCGGTCCACCGTGTCCGATGCTTCCCGCCCAAGGGCCACAGTTCGTGGAGAACCAGGTCGGTGCTGCTCAGCGCATGCCCTGCGACGCATCGGGGTGGGCCGTCTTGAGGGCCGCTGTTGTCATTGAGGTAGCGGGCGAGGAAGGCCAAGCGGCGCCAGACGGCGTCGGCGGTGTCAGTGCCCGACGGCCGGGGGGTGCCGTCCGATCCCCAGTGGCGTGCGGCCACCGCGGCGCCGATGTACCGGTCCAAGAGGTACTCGTAAAGATGCCCGCCGAGGGCCAGCACGAGGAGATCACCGGGGTCACGCAGGTATCCCCCGTCGGCGGTGCGTTCCTCGAAGACGGTGGCGGCCAGGGTCAGGCGCCAGGGTGTGTCCAGTGTCTCGGCCAGCAGGGTGTGTTCCGGCTGAACGGTGCCGGCCGGACCCGCCGTCACCGTGTCCAGGGCGGAGAGAACCGGCTGCCAGCGGGCTCGACCCCGCTCCGTGCCGGCGACGCGTTGGGACAAGTAGCGGTGAGCGCGGGAGGCGTCGACGCGGGCCACGGCAATGTGTGCCACGATTCGGGGTTCCGTTCCTGCTTCCACCAGGGCCTGATAGTGGGCGTGCCGGCAGGTCACGACGACCGGGCAGTGTTCGCCACCGTGCTCGAACCGTTCGACGCAGCGAAGGAGGGCGGCGGCGCGTGAGGTGTAGCCGGGGGTCGTGCCCGGGTCCATTTCGTCCAGACCGTCGATGACCGGCAGAACGAGATTGGCGTCCACCAGGCGGGCGGCTTCGCGGCGGGGAAGACGGTAGACGTCGGTCAGGTGTGTCCGTAGCCAGTCACGTATGTCGCTGCCGGGCCAGGATGCCGCGGTCAGTCGTACCGGCACCGGCTCCTGCGGGGAACGTTCCTTGGCCAAGCCCAGAATCAGGGACAGGGCAAGCACGGTTTTGCCTGTTCCCGCGTCACCGCCGCTCTGCCCGTCCCGGCCCTCGGACGGCGTACCGGTGATGACCACCCGCCCGGGCCGCAGGCCCCGGTAGTAGTCGGCGACCCCCTCCAACGTTCCGTCGGCGCGCGGACTGCTCATCCCTGTGGCCGTGACCGTGAAAGCGAGGTCGATCCGCCCGTCCGGCGCTGCCCGTCCACTGCCGAGCAACTGCCGGTACTGCGCGCCCTCCACCCGCGCCACCAGTCCGGCGAGTTCCTCCGCGATCACCGAGGCCGTGTGCTGGTTCTGCAGGGCCTGGATTCCCGCCCACGCTCCCCATCCCCCGAGGACCACACCCACCAGGCTGGGCAGGAGGGCAAGCACCCCCGCCGGGTCGGGCTTCTCCCCCTTGGTCTGCGGCAGCGCATCCACCGTCCACCACAGGCCGACCAAGCACACCGCAACGCTTAACACCACTGCCGAGACTCCCCCGGCCCGCCCTCGACGCATCATGGGCACATCATGACTCAGGGAACGGTCACGATCCTCTGGCTCACCGGAGTGAAGCAGCCCGGGCCTGTTGGAGGCTCGACCCCGAGCGGGCGATTATGAGATATGGGCGATTCCGTTATCACCTGATGGTGCAGAGGGGGCGGTTTCTTCCGGGCCGGGGGGTGTAGTTCGATGGGCTGGCCGGGTGAGTGAACGGAAGCCGTATCCGAGTGAATCGTCGGACGAGCAGTGGGCTTGTCTCCCGCGCGACCTGCCGCCCAAGAGCGCGACGTATTGCTACTTCGCAGCCTGGCGGGACGACGGAACCGCCCAGGTCATTCACGAGCTCCTGTGCGGCCAGATCCGTGAACGCGCCCGGCAATCAGAGGACCCGACCCTGGTGGTCCTGGACACCCAGAGTGTCCACGTGGCCACTGGGGTCCCTGCCCGCCCACCTGCGCGGCTCCCTCACCTGGGACCAGGGCAGCGAGATGGCACGCCACCAGCAGTTCAGCATGGCCACCGGCATGCCCGTCCACTTCTGCGACCCGGCCTCGCCCTGGCAACGCGGCTCGAACGAGAACACCAACGGACTCCTGCGCCAGTACTTCCCCAAGGGCACCGACCTGAGCGTCCACAGTCCCGAAGACCTCGAACACGTCGCCCAGGAACTCAACGGCCGCCCACGCAAGACGCTCGGCTGGGACACCCCAGCCGAGCGTCTACGTGATCTACTCACCACCTGAAACCAAGTGGTGTTGCGACGACCCCTTGAACCCAAGAGAGAGGTGCCGGGGGCCGCCGTGTGCGTTGTGCCGTTTCGCCGGTCCGGCCGGGCCGGGCCGAGTGCGGCGTGGTCGCACGGGAGGTCCGGGGGTCAGAGGCCGGTGCGGGAGGGTGCCGCTGCCGGTGACCCGCGGTCGGTGCGGGGGCCGGGTGCCGCTCGCGGCGCGGCCCGTGGAGCGGGCGGGATCACATCACCCACTCGATCCTCTCCACTGTGTCGTTCTCCTGCGAGGGCTCTTCCATGCTCTCGCCGGCCCGCAGGACCCGGGTCTTCGTGCGGCTGATCAGCTTCGCGTCGCTCTGCGTCATGTTGACCCAGGAGGACACGTTCCTGGCCATGCTGCTGCTGCCCACGGGCAGCCGGGAGAGGTCGACGTCGTACCCCGCGCCGACTCCGTAGGCCGGGCCCTGACGCCTGTAGTCGCGCCACATGCCGAGGGTTCCCGGAGGGCACTCGCTGCCGGTGATCTCGACGACGCCGGGGGGCAGCTGAGTGTGCTGAGTGGTCATGCTCGTACTCCGTTCCTGCGTCCCGCCGCTTCAGGGGCGGGAGCGGTCTCCCTCAACTTCCCCCCGCACGGGGGAAACCGCCTTCCGAACGGGGGACGGGCAGGGCCGTTCGGAGTACCACTGACTCGATGGTGTGAACCGTGCGTACGGGCGGGCCGGGGCCCCGCCGAGGAGAGGGGGGAGAGGCCCTGCCGGATCCCCGGCCGCGGGCCGCCGGACGGAACCTGTGCCCGGTCGGTCTCCGAGGCGCGGTCGTGGGACGCCGCCGGCAGCGCGAGGACCTTGCCGAGCTGCTCGCGCGCCCCTTCGTCGGCGATGGTTCCGTCCGCGCCGGTGTGGCCGAGCACCGTCCGCAGCGTGGCCTCCGCACCCCGCCCCCGGCCGGGGGGCGGCCGCGTTGACCCGGGCGGCCCGGTGCTCCGTAGGATTTCCGGGGACTCCGGGGGACCCGAACCGCACGGCCCGGGGGCGGTGCGCGCGCCCTGCGGCGCGCGGCCCGTCCGGCGTCTCCGTCCCGTACCGGGCGGGGTCGTGGGGCGTGGCACGGGCCCGCCGCACGCCATCGGGAAGGATGCGATGACCGCCGACCGAACACGCCGCCGGCTCCAGGTGCCCGCAGCGCTGGCCGCCTCGCTGGCCGAGGACGGCCGGCGGGCCTGGGCCGAGGCGCTGCCCGATCTGGCCGAGCGGTTTCTGGACCGCTGGGACCTGCGCCCGGACGGCCCTGCCATGCACGGTGCCGTGGCGCTGGTCCTCCCGGTCCTGCGGCCGGACGGCACCCCCGCCGTCCTCAAGCTCCAGCCCGTCGACGAGGAGACCCGCGGCGAGCCCGCCGCCCTGCGCACGTGGGGCAACCGCCTCGCCGTCGGCCTCCTCGACCACGACCCCGCCACCGGGACCATGCTCCTGGAACGCCTCGACGCTTCCCGGACGCTGGAGACGGTGCCGGACGGCATGCGGGCCCTGCGCGTCCTGTCGGAACTCCTCGCCCGGCTGACCGCGTCCCCGGCTCCTCCCGGTCTGCCGGGGCTGGCCGACATCGCACAGGACATGCTCGACCGGTCGCCCGGCAGCGCGGACCGCCTGGCGGACCCGGCCGACCGGCGCCTGCTCGCCGCCTGCGCCGCCGCGACGAGGGAGGTGATGGACGAACCCGGCGACCGCCTCCTGCACTGGGACCTCCACTACGCCAACGTCCTCGCCCCGCTCCCCGGGACGCCGGTGCAGGGGCGGGCCGACTGGGTCGCCATCGACCCCAAGCCCCTCGCCGGCGACCCCGGGTTCGAACTGCTGCCCGCCCTGCGCAACCGCTGGGACGACGTCGCCGGCGCCGCGGACGTCCCCCGGGCGGTGCGCCGCCGCTTCGACCTCATGACCGAGGTGGCGGGACTCGACCGCCGCCGCGCCGCCGCGTGGACCCTCGCCCGCGTCCTGCAGGACGCGCTCTGGGACATCGAGGACGGGGCCACCGCGCTCGACGAGCAGCAGACCGCGGTCGCCGAGGCGCTGCTCGGGGGATGACGGCGACCCCGGCGACCCCGGCGGGCCCGGCGGGCCCGGTGGCCCCGGCTCCCGGCCGCCCGGCACCTTCTCAGGCGGGCCGGCTGCGGGCGCACTCCAGGGCGAACAGGACGGTGGCGGCCTCCGCGGGCCTGACGGGGTGGTAGCCGGTGAGTTCGGCGAACCGGCCCAGCCGCTTGAGCACCGTGTTGCGGTGGCAGTACAGCGTGCGGGTGGTCTCGGTGATCGACCCGGTCGCGCAGTAGGCGGTGACGGTCTCCACCAGGCGTTCCCGGTCGTGCGGTGCCAGGGGTTCCAGCCCGGCGAGCACGGAGTCGGCCAGGACGTCGGCGAACGGGCCCAGTCGGGCGGCGGCCACCGGCATCCACGCGTCCTCCGGGCGGACCGGCCCGTCCGCCCGGCCGTCCATGGTCGCCGCGACCGCCTCGGCGACCCGCACGGCGTCGGGGACGCGGGACAGGCCGCGCGCCACCGGGCCGACCGCGCACGCCACCCCGTCCAGCCACGGCTCCGGCACGGCGTGCGCCCCGTGCGGCAGTTGGACCACGAGCACCAGCATGCCGTTGTGCTGCTGCAGGTGGGACACCCGGCCCGTCAGCCGCGCGGAGACCGCCCGGCGCATCTTCTGCTGGGAGTCGGGGTGCGCCACCGCGACGGCGAAGTCCGACTGGGCGCCCACCTGCAGCAGGGTCGCGGCCTGGGCGACGAGCTGCTGGTCGCGGCCGTCCGAGGACAGCAGCCTGCCCATGAGCGCGGTCCGCTCCCGCTCCTGCTCGCGGGCGAGCACGGCGACCTGGTCCAGGTAAGCGGCGTGCACGTGCACCGTGTGGAACTCCACGGCCTCCCACACCCGCACCGCGCCCCGGGTCAGCTGCGTCAGCTCCGCCGGTCCGGTGCGTTCCAGGAACGCGGTCCACAGCACGCGGAAGTCCATGCGCACCGCCTGCAGCAGCCGCTCGAGGGGCATGCCCTGGCGGGCCCGGCGGCGCCCGAGCCGTTCGGGGACCCCGCGCTGCTCCTCGGACAGCGGCAGGCCGCCGATCAGGCGCAGGAGCAGCTCGAAGCAGTCGCGGGCGGTCTCGCGCAGGTCGTCGGGGGCGACGGTGGTGCCGTCGTAGCCCTCCAGGGCGGTGACCTCGGTGAGGTAGCGCCCGACGAGGGTGTCCAGGTCGTCGAGGCAGGTGCGGACCAGGGCGCGCAGTTCCGGGGAAACGGGCGCTCCCGTGCCCGGCGCCGCGGGGGCGGGCGGCACGGAGAGGGCGGCGGGGTCGGCGGCCTCGGTGGAGTCGGTGGGGACGACGGAGGCGGCGGGGTCGGTGGGGTCGACGGGGTCGGAGGGGCCCGCCGGGGCGGGGCGGGGAGTGTCGGAGACCGGCGGAGTGTGCATGTGCACATTGTGGGGGCTCGGAGGGAGAGCATTTCGTCATTGTTCACCGCCACTCCACCCGGCATGGTGTGTGCATGCCCTCGCACGGTCACCGGACCGTGCGCGTTCCCGAGGGGGATTCCCATGCACCTGACCCCGCGCGAGCAGGAGAGGCTCACCCTCTTCTCCGCGGCCGGGCTCGCCCGCCGCCGGCTGGCGCGCGGCGCGCTGCTCGGCGCGACGGAGGCCGTCGCCCTGGTGTGCGACGAGATCCTGGAGGCGGCCTGGGACGGCACCCCTCTGGAGGCCGTCGTCGAACTCGCCCGGGACGTCGTCCCGCGGGAGCGGCTGCTGCCGGGCGTCGCGGAGGCCGTGCCCGCGATCCAGGTCGAGGCGCTGTTCCCGCACGGATCCTCCCTGGTGCACGTCGACGAGCCGTTCGGCCCCGCGGACCCGGCCGGGCCCGGCGGGGTGCTGGTCGCCGAGGGGGACGTGGAGCTCGCCCCCGGCCGCCCCCGCACCGAACTGCGGGTCGTCAACCGGGGCCGCCGACCGGTGTGGGTGTCCTCCCACTTCCCCCTGGAGGAGGCCAACGCCGTGCTGGAGTTCGACCGGGCGGCCGCCCGCGGGCACCGGCTGGACGTCCCCGCGGGGACGTCGGTGCGGTTCGACCCCGACGAGCCCCGGACCGTCACCGCGGTGGCACGAGGAGGAGAGCGATGAGCCGGATGTCCCGGCGCGCGTACGCGTCCCTGTACGGCCCGACCACCGGGGACCGGATCCGGCTCGCCGACACCGACCTGTGGGTGCGGGTCGAGGCCGACGACACCGAGCCCGGCGAGGAGATGCTGGGCGGCTGCGGCAAGACCGCCCGCGACGGACTGCTGGTGGCCGGCCGCGCCCCGCGCGACAGCGCACTGGACATGGTGGTCCTCGGCGTCGTCGTCATCGACCCGCTGATCGGCGTCCGCAAGACCAACATCGGCATCAAGGACGGCCGGATCGTCGGCATCGGCCGGGCGGGCAACCCGCACACCGCCGACGGGGTGGAACTGGTCGTCGACTCCCACACCGCGATGGTCACCGGCGAGGGGATGATCGCCACGCCGGGCGTGGTGGACTCCCACGTCCACCTGTCCAGCCCCGAGGTGGTGCCCGCGGCCCTGGCGGCCGGCGTGACCTCGCTGGTCGGCATGGGCATCGGCGGGGTGTGGGACGTGGGCGCCAACCCCGCCCACAACCTGCACAGCCTCATCGAGGGCTGGCGCGACACCCCGGTCAACGTGGCCTTCCTGGCCCGCGGCTCCTCCTCCTCGCAGGAGCTGCTGGAACGCGCGGTCCTCGCCGGGGCCGGCGGCTTCAAGATCCACGAGGACTGGGGGGCCACCCCCCGGATCGTCGACACCTGCCTGGGCGTGGCAGAGCAGGCCGACCTGCCGGTGGCCCTGCACACCGACACCCTCAACGAGTCCGGCTACCTGGCCGACACCCTCTCGGCCACCCGCTGCCGCACCGTGCACGCCTACCACGTCGAGGGCGGCGGCGGGCACCCCGACCTGCTGGAGATCGTCTCCCAGCCGCACGTGCTGCCCTCCTCGACCACGCCGACGCTGCCGCTGACCCCGGCCACCGTCGCCGAGCTGCTGCCGATGACGCTGACCGTCCACCGCGGCCACCACGGCCTCGACAGCGACCTCTCGATCGCCGCCGGGCGGGTGCGCGAGCACGCCGTTGCCGCGGAGAACGCCCTGCACGACCTGGGCGCGATCAGCATCGTCAACTCCGACTCCATGGGCATGGGCCGCATCGCCGAGACCGCCCGCCGAACCTGGCAGCTGGCCCACGTCCAGGCCCACCTGGCCGGGGAGGCCGGCCCGGACGCGGACAACAACGCGCGGGTGCTGCGCTACCTCGCCAAGATCACGCTGAACCCGGCCGTCGCCCACGGCATGGCCGCCGAGGTCGGCTCCCTGCGCCCCGGGCGCCTCGCCGACATCGTGCTGTGGCGCCCGGCGACCTTCGGCGCCCAGCCCGAACTGGTCCTGAAGTCCGGCTTCGTGGCCTGGGGCCTGTCCGGCTCCGGGTCCGGCTCCACGCGGCTGACCCAGCCGCGGGTGATGCGGCCCTACTTCGGCGGACTGGGCGGGGCGCCGCGCAGGCTGTCCACGGTCTTCGTCTCCCGGGAGTGCCTGGACGACAGTGCCGCGGCCGGAGCCCTGCCCCGGGGGGTGCGCTACACGGCGCTGCGCGACAGCCGCGGCCTGACCCGGGCCGACATGGTCGCCAACACCGCCGTGCCGCACGTGCAGGTGCCCACCACCCCCGACGCGGTGCTGGTCGACGGCCGGCCGGTCCCCGTCCACCACGCCGCCGAACTGCCCCTGACCCGGCTGCAGAACCTGGCCTGAACGCGCCGCCGCGCCGCCGCGCGGCCCGGCCGCGGCTGCCGCGCGGCCCGGCCGCGATGCCGCTCCCGTCCCCTCCCACCGCTCCCGCCCACTCGCCCGCACACCCGAAAGCCGACGCATGCTCGACCTGAAACTGCGCAACGCCCGCATCCGCACGGTGGACGACGACCGGCCGCACGCCCGCACCCTGGGCGTCCTGCACGGCCGCGTCGTCGGCCTCGACGAGGACGTCGAGGGCCTGCCGTCGCGCACCGTGCTGGACTGCCGCGGCGCCGTCGCCGTCCCCGGCTTCGGCGACGCCCACAACCACATGGCGTGGTTCGGCCAGTCCCTGGACGAGCTCGACCTGGAGCCTGCGGCCACCGTCGAGGAGGTGTACGACGCCGTCGCACGCCGGGCCGCCGCCCTGCCGGCCGACGCCTGGATCGTGGGCTCCGGCTACGACGACACCGTCCTGGGCGCCCACCCGCACCGCCACGGCCTGGACCGGGCCGCGGGCGGGCGGGCGGTGTGGCTCAAGCACCGCTCCGGCCACATGTGCACGGTCAGCAGCCGGGTGCTGCACCTCGCCGGGGTGCTGGACGGCCGCGCCGACGCCCCCGAGGGCGGGGCCGTGGTGCGCGACGCCGACGGCGCCCCCACCGGACTCCTCCAGGAACGCGCCCAGGAACTGGTCACCGCCCTGGTCATGCCCTACCCGGTGGACGGCCTGGCCGACGCCCTGGGCCGGGCCAGCGCCGTCTACGCCGCCGAGGGGCTCACTCACGTCGTCGAGGCCGGCATCGGCCTCGGCCTGATCGGCCGCAGCCCCGTCGAGGCCGCCGCCTACCAGCTGGCCCGCGAACGCGGCACCCTGCTCAACCGGGTCGAGCTGATGGTCGCCGCGGACAACATGCACCCCCTGCGCGCCCACGCCGACGACGCCATCGCCACCGGCATCGACCTTGGGCTGCGCACCGGCTTCGGCGACGACCGGCTGCGGATCGGCCCGATGAAGATCTGGCTGGACGGCTCCCTGATCGGCCGCACCGCGGCGGTCTCCGAGCCCTTCTGCGGGCACGCCCACGGCGGCGCCGTCCTCCAGGACGACCCGGGGCGCATGCGCCGCCTGGTGGTCGACGCCCATCGCGCCGGCTGGCGGGTGGCCGCCCACGCCATCGGCGACAGCGCCGTCGACCTGGCGCTGGACGCCTTCGCCGAGGCCCAGCGCCTCGCCCCGCGGGCCGACGTGCGGCACCGCGTCGAGCACTCCGGGGTCGTCCGCCCCGACCAGCTCGACCGCTACGCCGAGCTCGGCGCGGTACCGGTGCCCCAGCCGCGGTTCCTGCACGCCGTCGGCGACGGCATGGCCCGCAGCCTCGGGCCCGAGCGCACCCGGTGGATGTACCGCCACCGGTCCTTCCTGGACCGGGGGGTCCGCGTCCCGGGCAGCTCCGACCGGCCGGTCGCCCCGGGCGCCCCGCTGCTCGGCATGCAGTCCATGGTCGAGCGCCTCAGCCGCGACGGCGTCGTCCTCGCCCCCGACGAGCGGGTGAGCGCCGAGCAGGCCCTGCGCGCCTACACGGTCGACGCGGCCTGGGCCAGCCACGACGAGCACCGCCGCGGCAGCATCACGCCGGGCAAGTACGCCGACTTCGTCCTGCTGTCCGACGACCCCGTCACCGTCGGCAGCGGTCGGATCGGGGCCCTGGACGTCCTCGCCACCTTCGTGGAGGGCGAGTGCGTCCACGGCTCCGGCACCCTGGGGGACGTCACAGCAGTGACAGGTCCCCTCCCCACGGCCGGATCCCCGCGGCCGCACGCAAGGAGACACGGATGAGCAAGAACGACCAGGCCACCGCCGCCGCCCCGCCGGGTTCCGCGGTCGTGGTCACCGGCCAGGACGCGGGGCGCGTCGCCTTCGCCGCCTTCGTCGGCACGGCGCTGGAGTGGTACGACTACTTCCTGTTCGGCACCGCCGCGGCCATCGTCTTCAACCGCCTGTACTTCACCACCCTGGACCCGGCCGCGGCCACCCTCGCCGCCTTCGCCACCTTCGGCGTCGGCTTCGCCGCCCGCCCGGTCGGAGCGCTGATCTTCGGCTGGCTCGGCGACCGCATAGGCCGCCGCCCCGCGCTGCTGATCACCGTGGTGATGATCGGCGCGGCCACCGGACTGATCGGCCTGCTGCCCGGCTACGAGGCCATCGGCGTGGCCGCGCCGCTGCTGCTGGTGCTGCTGCGCCTGCTGCAGGGCATCGCGGTCGGCGGGGAGTGGGGCGGCGCGGTCACCCTGGCCGTCGAGCACGCCCCGCCAGGCCGGCGCGAGCGGTACGCGGCCCTGCCGCAGGTCGGCTCGCCCGTCGGCACCCTGATGTCCTCCGGCGTCTTCGCCCTGGTCCTCCTGCTGCCGTCCGAGTCCTTCGACGCCTGGGGCTGGCGCATCCCCTTCCTCCTCGCCTTCCCGCTGCTGATCGTCGCGGTCTACATCCGCCGCAGGGTGGAGGAGTCGCCGCTGTTCGACGAGATGCTCAAGCAGGACGAGCGCGCCAAGGTCCCCGCCCTGGAGGTCTTCCGCACGGCCTGGGGCAGGCTGCTGGTCGCCATGGCGTCGGCGGTGCTGGGCGTCGGCGGCTTCTACATACTGACCACCTTCATGATCAGCTACGGTGCCGACACCCTGGGGCTGTCCCGCACCCTGATGGTCAACGGCACCCTGGTCGCGGCGGTCGTCGAGATCGCGGTGATCCTGGTCGTCGGACGGATGGCGGAGCGCCTCGGCGCGGGACGCGTGACCCTCTGGGGCGGCCTGGCCACCGCCGCGCTCGCCTTCCCGGTCTTCTGGATGGTCGACACCAGGAACCCCGTCCTGGTCGTCCTGGCCATGGCCCTCGGCATCGCCTTCCTGTCCGTCGCCTACGCAGTCTCCGGCGCCCTGCTGGCCGAGCTGTTCCCGGCCCGCCTGCGCTACAGCGGCGTGGCCCTGGCCTACAACCTCGCGGGCGCCCTCACCGGCTTCCTGCCGTTCGCGGCCACCGCCCTGCTGGACGTCGGCGGCGGCGCCTCCTGGCCCGCGGCCCTGCTCCTGATGGGGCTGTCGCTGATCACCGCCCTCGGCGGCTTCCTCGGGCAGCGGATGCGCGTGAAGGACAACGTCGTCGCCGCCTGACCGCACCCCCGCCCGCACCCCCTCCCGCGGCCGCGGGCCCCGGCATCCGCCCGGGGCCCGCGGCCGTTCCCGTGCGCGGTGCCGGGGAGGCTCCGGCCCCGCCGGATCCAGTGCCCGTCGTCACCGGTGTCGGCCCTGCGCGGCCCGAGGGCCCCGTTCGGTCGGAGGGTCACCCGAGGACGAACGGGAGCCTCGCGGCCAGCCCGCCCGGCCCGCCCAGTTCGGCCTTCTCGGCGGCGGTCGGGGCGCGCCGTCCGGTGCCGACCAGCAACGCCGCCTCGTCGGAGAACGAGGCGGGGAACGCGGCCCGGGCGATCCTCTCCAGCATCTCGCGCGACCGGGCAAGCCCCTCCGCGGGCGGTCCCGCCACGTTCGGGAGGTGCGCGACCAGGTCGAGGTGGTGCAGCGTCCACTCCAGGACGTACGCGGAGAGGTAGTCGCCCGCGGTGAGGACCTCCCCGCGGGTGGCGACCCGAAGGCCCGGGTCGGCGAGTTCGGCGGCGCGGCCGGCGGCGGAGCCGACGTCGTCCAGGTGGAACTTGAGCAGCCGCGGCTCCCGGTAGGCGGCGGCCAGCCGGACGGTCAGCGCGTCGAGCGGGTCGTCACCGGCCGGCGGCGTCCCGGTGACCTCCCAGTAGGTCACCGCGTCGCGGGTCGGTTCCGCCTCGGCGGGGGTCACGAGGGTGATCAGGACGTCCTGCGAGTCGACGACCAAGTGGCACGCCAGGTCCCGTACGAGCCAGCCGGTACAGCCGGACGGCTGCGCGAAGTCCTCGTCCGGCAGTTCGGCGACCGCCGTGCGCAGCGCCGTCCACGAGCGTGAGAAGAGATCCACATCCGGCAAGGTAGTGCGGTGCCGGAACGACGGACAAGCACATTCCGGACGGCCGACTCATGTGCCTGGACGCCCGGCCCGAGCCGTCGGCGCGGAGAAGCCCGCGCGCCGCGCGGGGCCGAACCGACGGCAGGCGGTGGTCCGGTACCGGTGGACTGCCGGTACCGGACCGTCGTGCGTTCCGGCCGGGGGGCTCCGTGGGCTCCGGGGGCTCCGGGGGCTTCGGGGTGAGACCGGTGAGCTCACACGGTGGGGTGCCGCGTGTTCCTCGGGGGAGACGGGTGGTTCACCCGACCTCAGTCACAGGTGCGGGGGTTCGTCCACAGCTGCCGGAACTGGTCGATGTACCGGTTGGTGACCCACCCGTCGACGATGCGCAGCATCGCGTCGTTGGCGCGGGTCGCCGAGTTCTCGGTGAGGTTGTAGGAACCGACGAACACGGCCTTGCGCCACTCGCCGGCGTACTTCGCGTCGAGCAGGAGCAGCTTGTTGTGGTTCCAGCCGTCGCAACTGACGTTGGTGGGGTCGATGCCGCCGGCCACCAGGGCGTCCCAGCCGGCCCCCTTCTGCACGACGACCTTGACGTCGCAGCCGAGCGCTTCCAGCCGGTTCAGCTGGGCGACGATGCCGTCGGAGTAGGAGCTGGAGTCGAGCAGACTGGCCTCCATCCAGACGCGGTCGTTGCCGTCCGCGCACGCGCTGACGTTGCCCAGGACGTCGGCCACCCGTGTGCTGGAGGGCTGCGGGTAGAAGTACGCCTTGGACAGGTCGTTGCTGCCGTCGATGGTCCGCGATGCGTCCGTGCTCCAGGTGACGCCGTCGTAGGTCCAGCTCTTGGCGTACAGGCGGCGCCAGTAGTTGACGTACGCCGAGAACAGGGCGTCGTCGTCCCGGACGATCAGCATGTTCTGCGCGTGCTGGGCCTGCGTCGCGCCCAGGTTGCTGGACGACTGCAGGACCAGCTTCGTGGCGCCCTTCTTGATCAGGAAGAACTTGTTGTGCATCGCGCCGGAGCCGGCGGTCATGCAGGCGTCGGCGCAGTAGGTGATGTCGATGTCGGCCTTGGCGAGTTCCGTCTTGATGCCGGCCTCGGCGGTGCCGACGACCAGGCGGACGCTCACACCGCTCCTCGCGGCGTTCACCAGGGAACTGGCCAGGGACAGCCCGCCGCCGTCGACGTCCCAGTCGTAGAGGGCGACCCGTACGTAGTTGCCCGTCTCCCCGGCCGCCGCCGCGTCGGCGGTCGCGTCGATCTTGCCCTTGATCTTGGAGACGAGCAGGGTGTTCTCGGTCTCGCCGTAGATGAAGCAGGTCTCGTAGTTCCCGTACTCGTCGCAGCCCGCGGTGGCGGCCGACGCGCGCGGCACGACCACCACCGTGAGCAGCAGCGAGAGGACGAGCAGCAGGACCGGTCTCAGCGAACGCGATCTGTGAGTAAACCAGTTGACGATCATTCGACTGATGATAGGAGAGCGTGTCCGCGTCAACTCCGTCTCTGCGCCCCTCCGTTTTCCGCAGCTCTGCCGCCGGCGGCCTCCGGGCAGCGGATGGCGCGGAACGGCCGGACGGGCCGGTGGACGTCCTGCGCCCTCTCGCACGGGTAATGGTTGTAGGGCTGCGCGGGGCGGTTTGTCGGGGGTGTAGGGCGCGTGGGGCGTGTGTTCTCGGTGGGTGAGGTCGTTAGTCGTGGGGGAGGCCGTGCGAGGGAGCGCGGTCGGGATGCGACGGAGGTGAAGGGCTGTGGCGGGTGCGGGACGACCCGATCAGCCGGAGGGGGACGGCTCGGGGGCCTTCCTGAGGTGTTTCGGCCGGCAGGTGAAGCTCTTCCGGGAGCGCGCCGGGTGGACGCAGGGCCAGCTGGGTGCACGGATGGGCTATGGGGAGGACATGGTCTCGGCGGTGGAGCAGGCCCGCCGTATCCCGAAGCCGGAGTTCGTCGACCGGGCGGACGAGGCCCTGGGCGCCGGCGGAGTGCTGTCCGCGATGAAGGAGGAAGTGGCCCGGGCCCGCTACCCGGCGTTCTTCCGGGACGCCGCGCGTCTGGAGGAAGAAGCGGTCGAGGTGCACGTCTACGCCAACCATGTCGTGCCCGGTCTTCTCCAGACCGAGGAGTATGCGCGGGCGGTCTTCGCGATGTGGCGTCCGCGACTGGACGAGGAAACGCTGGAACGGCGTGTGGCGGCGCGGCTTGCGCGGCAGGACGTCTTCACCCGCCGGCCTGCTCCACTGGTGAGCTTCGTCGTCGAAGAGGTCGTCCTCCAGCGCCCCATCGGTGGAGCCGCGGTTCTGCGCGGGCAGTTGGAAAAGATCCTGCAGGCCGGGCGGGAACGCAACGTGGAGATCCAGGTCATGCCCACCGGACGGGAGGAGCACGCCGGGCTGGGCGGCCCCCTGACGTTGATCGAGACGAAGACGCAGCAGCGAATCGCGTACGTGGAGGTGCAGGAGGACAGCCGCCTGCTCACCGAACGCGCATCGGTACGCCCGTTGGAGGCGCGGTACGGCATCATTCGAGCTCAGGCTCTCACCCCCTGGGAGTCGTTGGCGCCCATCGAGGAGCTGTTGGGAGCGGTATGAACGTCGAGGAACCGTTCAAAGCGGAGTCGGGGCTCACCTGGTTCAAGAGCAGCTACAGCAGCGGTGCGGGCGGCGAGTGCGTCGAGGTGGCCGCCGGGCCCGGCGCCGTCCGTGTCCGGGACTCGAAGGACAAGGCGGGGCCGGTGCTCTCCTTCTCCCCGGAGGAGTGGGCCGCGTTCGTGGAGTTCGCCGCGCGGGGCTGAACCGACGGCAGTCGGCGGGCCGGTACCGGCAGGCTGCCGGTACCGGCCCGCCGTGCGTTCCGGCCGGGGTCCCCGACGGGGGATTCGCCGGAGGGCTTCCCGGTGCGGCCCGTCATGGGTGAGCGGTGGGGGATATTCCTTTGTGGGGCCGAAAGCACGGCCATAAGGTCCTGGCATGTCCCTACGTACTCGTATGCGTCAGGCCCTCCCGGAAGCGATGCGCGCCCGCGACAAGGCCGCGGTGAGCGCCCTGCGCTCGACGCTCGCCGCACTGGACAACGCGGAAGCGGTGCCGGTGGGCGAAGCCGGGGCGCGCGGCTCGGCCCTCGAACAGTCACCGGTCGGCGCCGGTGCCACCGAGATGGCGCGACGTGAACTGAGCGAGTGCGGCGTGGTGGACATCGTGCGGGCCGAGGTCGCCGAACGGCTCGAAGCCGCGGAGCAGTTGACCGCACCCGTCCACGCCGACCGAGTCGCGCGGCTCCGGGCGGAGGCCGCTGTGCTGCTTCGCTTCCTCGACGACCACGGCACCCCGTAGGGCACGGCGGATCCGTTAGTGAACGGGAACGACCACCGTTTGAGCATCGGGGGCTGTGCGGACTCCTGAAGGCCGTGCTGCGGCCGAACAGCCGTGCGCCCTCCCGCCGGCCCGGTGCGACGCGGGGGAGGGTGGGGGGCGGCCCCGGGCCGGGAATCACTTGCCTCCGGCAGCCTTGAACATGTGGCCCTCGGTCTTCTCGCGGCCAGGAGCGTGGGCCGGTGAACAACTCCAGGAATGCCGCGCCTCGTAGTGGAGCGGGGCTGTCGGGCGCTGCTGTTGAAAAGGCGTGGCTGCCCGTCAGTCGTGGTGCGACAATCCGTCCGCATCTTGATCCAAATCCGCGTCCCGGAGGTTCGCATGGACATCGCCTCGCTGCTGCCGATGACCACGCCCCGATTGTCGCTGCGTCTGTTCACTCCCGACGACGCCGACGACCTGTACGCCTACCAGAGCCTGCCGAGCGTGGCGCGCTACTTGTACCGGCCGGCGCACACGCGGGAGCGCAGCGAACAGGTTGCGGCCGAGCGCGCGGCGCACTCGGTCTGGTGCGCCGACGGGGACAAGCTGGCGCTTGCAGTGTGCCGACGCGATGAGCCCGGCCTACTTGGCGAGGTGACGCTCACCCTGGCCGACGCCCGCGCCGCCCAGGCCGAGATCGGCTGGACCCTCGACCCACGTCACCAGGGGCACGGCTATGCGACCGAGGCGGCCGCAGCGCTGGCCGGGTTTGCCTTCGACAGGCTGGGCGTGCACCGGCTCTACGCACGGCTGGATGTGGAGAACACCGGGTCTGTGCGGGTTTGTGAGCGCCTCGGGATGCGTCGGGAGGCGCACCTGGTCGAGAACGACCTCGACGGGGATCGCTGGGGCAGCGAGTACATCTACGCGGCGCTGGCCGCGGACATCGGCGGTCGATCAGGCAGTTGAGCCCGGTGAACGGGGCTGTCCAGGACGGCTCCGACGCCGTGATCACACCAGCCCCAACCAAATCGTCCCAGCCGTCCTGTCATCCGATCCAAAGAGACGAGTGACCGTCGAGGGGGTAGACAGGGGTGGCCGCAGCACGCATGGCAGCAGCTGTGCTGGTGACATGGGCAGCGCTGATCGTGCTCCTGCTCGCGCCGTCGCCCCTGCCGGAGCAGTGGCGCTACCACATCCACTCTCCAGCGAGCGTGGGCCTGTGGCTGCTGGCCATGTTTGTCGCGCCCGTCGTGGTCTGTACAGTCAAATGGCCATGGATCAAGTCGGGCGGTAGGTGAGCCCTCGACCTGCGTACAAGCTTGCGGACTACCCCGTAACGGCTGGTCATCGATAACGGGTCAGCTCGTTAGGACTTGTCCGGGCGATCATGTGACTGCTTCGTGCCCGAATCGCTGATGCAGGCATGGGGCGGGGTGATTTGACGGACATGGGATGGGAATGGCTTCGGCCGTTTCTGCCGGTCGGCAACGGCCGTTGCGGTCGGTGGCGGGATCACCGGCAGGTGATCGACGGGATCTTGTACCGGGTGCGGACCGGGGTGCAGTGGCGTGACCTGCCCGCGTGGCGACGCCGGCCACCACCTTGCGGCCGCGACGGCGCTTCCGGCACCACGCGCTGGAACAACTGCCACAACTCGTCCGGCACCAGCCGCTCAACGATCCCCACGCCGGAAGGCTACCGACCGCAAGGGGAAGGGCCGTAGTCAGCGGCCCATTCGGCGCTGCTTGTCGAACCGAAGCAACACCCGTACCAGACGCCACAGTCCGGCCACTGCTCCGAGCAGTGCGCCCCCCGCCAACACGTCCTTCTCCGCTGGACCAGAGAGGTCGACGACCTGGACGAGAGTCCAGGCGACAACAAAGATCACCCCGGCCAGCGCGGCGGCAGTCACCAGGGCAAAAACGATTTCCACCGTCATTGCGTCCTTTTCCCACCGTGACTCACGCCCCCTGTTCATGCTGCAAGTCTCACAGCACGGTCAAGTCCACCGCGTCTGCGCCTGACCGCTGACTCTCACAGGCGGCTCGATCATCAATTGAGATGACGTCTGGTCCAGAGATGACGCAGCGAGGAGACCGCTGGAATCCCGTCCGTGCGTAATCGTGACGACACGCGCACATGGAGATCATGATTCCGTTTCGCAGGCGCAGGGTTTGCCCTGGAGCCCCCTCAGCTTCCTGGGACGGCGGCCGGGCACCCGTCCGGGGCGTCGGAGTCGGCCTGCGACCGTATCGGGGCGGGGGTGCGGGTGATGGTTGTAGGGGGCGCACGCCGGGTTGTCGGGGTTGTGGGGCGTGTGTTCTCGGCGGGTGAGGTCGTTGGTCGTGGGGGAGGCCGTGCGAGGGAGCGCGGCCGGGATGCGACGGAGGTGGAGCTGTGGCGGGTGCGGGACGCCCCGACCAGCCGGAGGGGGACGGCTCGGGGGCCTTCCTGAGGTGTTTCGGCCGGCAGGTGAAGCTCTTCCGGGAGCGGGCCGGATGGACACAGGGCCAGTTGGGGGCCCGGGTGGGGTACGGGGAGGACATGGTCGCTGCGGTGGAGCAGGCCCGCCGTATCCCGAAGCCGGAGTTCGTCGATCGGGCGGACGAGGTACTGGGCGCCGGCGGCGTGCTGTCCGCGATGAAGGAGGAAGTGGCACGGGCGCGTTACCCGGCCTTCTTTCGGGATTACGCGCGAATCGAGACGGAAGCCGTGGAGCTGCACGCGTACGCCGGCCAAGCTGTTCCCGGTCTGCTGCAGACCGAGGAGTACGCGCGAGCGGTCTTTCAGATGTGGCGTCCCCAGTTGGACGAGGCGACGGTGGAGCAGCGGGTGGCCGCTCGCCTGGCGCGCCAAGAGCTCTTCTCCCGGCGAGCAGTCCCGTTCCTGAGCTTCGTGATCGAAGAGGTGGTTCTGAAGCGACCGTTCGGCGGAAGGCAGGTCCTGAAAGGCCAGCTGGAACAGGTGTTGGAGGCGGCTCGGCGGCGCAATGTCGAGGTCCAGGTCATGCCTACGGACCGGGAGGACAACGCCGGAGTGGACGGGCCGTTCACCTTGGTGACTCCCAGCGACGGAGAGCAACTCGCCTACCTTGAAGGGCAAGGACGTAGCACTCTGGTCACGAGGCGGGAAGAAGTCCGTGGGATTGCTCTCCGGTATGGAATCATCCGGGCGCAGGCTCTCACTCCCCGGGAGTCACTCGTCCTCATCGAGAAGTTGCTGGGAGAACGATGAACATCGAGGAATCCGCGGTCCATGGGGCGGAGTCGGCCTGGTTCAAGAGCAGCTACAGCGGCGGTGCGGGTGGCGAGTGCATAGAGGTAGCCGCTGATTCCTCCACCGTCCGTGTCCGGGATTCGAAGGACACGGCGGGGCCGGTGCTCTCCTTCTCCCCGGAGGAGTGGGCCGCGTTCGTGGAGTTCGCCGCACGGGACTGAACCGCCGGTAGGCAGTGGGCCGGTACCAGTGATCCGCCAGTACCGGCCCACCGAGGTCTTCCGTTCCGCAGGCCGGCCCCCTGTCGCGCGGACGAATCCCACTGAGGCTTGTTCCGTAAAAGGGTTTTCGGGCGAACAGGGGCGTGACCAGCCAGTTTTTGCCCGCTTGTCCGTTCGGTGAGGGTGAGGTTGTGCAAGCGAACGGTGCCGCTCATCGCATGGTGGACGCTGTCGCCCTTCAATCGGCGGTCAACGAACTGGGCTGTCCAGGACGGGGCCAACGCCGTGATCACGCCAGTCGCATCATGATCATTTCACCTGCACGGCCAGGCCGGAGCAATGTCAGGGCTCCGGGATGATGGCGGGGTCAACACCCATCGCGGTAACGCCCTCGCGCACGGAGCGATCGAACTGCTTGATCTCCGCGACGAGAACATCCCAGGCGACGGGTGAGGTCCAGAGGTCCGGTGTGAAGATGGAGCCCATCCGCCAGCCCCCATCGGAGCTCACGATACGGATCAGCCTTTCCTCCGCCTGCATCGAGTCGAGCTCGAAGTCCTCATGGCCGGCAGTTGGGCTCTGGAGCCAGAGCGCCAGGTGGTACGCCAACTCGGCCACGGGGAACGCCTCCTCGGACCACGCCTTTCGCCCCTGCTCCCAGACGGACAGCTCTGCCTCGATATCGAGGAGCAGTGCCGCCAGGGGTGCCTCCTGCGGGGTGAGGCCGCGCCGCGGCAAGTCCGACAGCCCAAAGTTGCTGCAGACGAACAGCACCGCCCGGCCCCCATGAGATCTGAGGCCCCTGACCATCCAGGCAGCCTAATGCGGACAACCCTGGCAACCGTTACAAGGCATCCTGAACCGCTCCGGGATCGGTGGAGGCTCTATGCGTTGACTCCAGCCGCCGGTTGGGGCTGGTGCTGAGCGTAGTGGTTGGTCTCGTGCTCGTGGGGCGGGATGTCGCCGATGGCGGTGTGGAGGCGCTGGTTGTTGAACCAGTCGACCCATTCCGCGGTGGCGAGTTCGACGTCGGCGAGGCCGTACCAGGGCCTGCGGGGCTTGATCAGCTCCATTTTGTAAAGGCCGATCTGGGACTCCATGAGCGCGTTGTCCAGGGCATCACCGACGGTGCCGATCGAGGCGTCGATGCCGGCCTCGATGAGGTGGGCGGTGAACGCGAAAGACGTGTATTGACTGCCCGCGTCCGAGTGATGAATGAGCCCGGGGCCTGTGGGAATGCCGGCCCGGTCTCGGCGCCACAGGGCCATGTGGAGGGCGTCGAGAACGAGCTTGGCCCGCTTGCTGTTGGCGGCCGACCAGCCGACGATCGCCCGGGAGAACACGTCCACGACGAAGGCGACGTAGACGATGCCGGACCAGGTCGCGACATAGGTGAAGTCTGCGACTTCACCGCTCATTGGGGCGAGAAGCGGTGAAGTCGCGCCGCAGCAGGTCAGTGGCTCGTTCGTGGCCGTCGTCCCGGACGGTGGTACGGACTTTCTTTCCGCGTCGGACGCCCTCAAGGCCGAGGTCGCGCATCAGCCGGGCGACCGTGCAGCGGGCCACCGGGATGCCCTCGCGGTGCAGCTGCCGCCAGACTTTCCGCACTCCGTAGACACCGAAGTTGTCCGCGTGGACGCGACTGATCTGCGTCTTCAGCTCCGCGTCGCGGACCGCCCTGGCGCTGGGGGTGCGGTTCTTGGCGGCGTAGTAGGTGCTCGTCGCGATCTTCAGTCCGTGGCTGGTCAGGACTGTGCAGATCGGCTCGACTCCGAACACCTGCCGGTGGGCGTCGATGAACGCTACGAGCGCTTCGACGGCCGGTCGAGCTCGGCCGCGAAGAAAGCCGAGGCTGCCTTGAGGATCTCGTTGGCTCGGCGCAGCTCGGCGTTCTCGGCCTTCAGCCGCTTGATCTCCGCGGCCTCCTCCGAGGTGACACCCGGGGGCCGGCCAGTGTCGACCTCCGCTTTGCGGACCCACGTCCGCACGGTCTCGGCGGCACCGATGCCCAGCTTCGCGGCCACTGCTTTCATCGCCGCCCATTCGGTCGGGTAGTTGGAGCGGATCTCCGCGACCATGCGCACCGCACGCTCGCGAAGCTCGACAGGGTAAGGGGACGGACGGGCCATGACTCGATCCTCTCAGGGAATCGAGCCTCCATCAGGCCCGGAGCGGTTCAGTCAGTCCTGATCTTGGCTGTACTGGGCCGCGTACCAACTGGAGTCGATGGCGGGGTTGCGCAGCGCCCCCCAAAATCGGTCGTCCGGTATCGGTGGCAGTGGCGGATGGCCCAGGTCCGCATGCAGATCCGCACGCCAGTCGAGAGTGAAGTGACTCCGGGTCTCCGCGCTCTCGCACACAGACCTGTACGGGGACCCCCAGATCCCGAGGGCTATCTGCTCCGCAGCCCACCTGCGCGTGCGGTCTCGGCCGGTGTCGGCCTGTGCGAGCACCGCGCGGAGTCGCAAGGCGAGCGGGCCGGTCTGGTCAGGCTGCGGCAGGGCCACACCGCACTCCCACGCGTCCAGGGCTGCCTTGACCTCCGGGTAGTTGTTCAGGCCCGTTTCGACCGCCAGTCTGCGCAACTGCTTCCGCGCGGCCTCGACCACCTGCTCATACGGCAGGGTCGCGATCAGTGCACCGAGTTCCTCATGTCCGTCCAGGTTGCTCACGTGGAGGAGGTCGGTGGGACTGTAGGAGAGGTCCAGCTCTGGCAGCTGCTCATCCGGTGCGGGAAGGGGCTCGTCGGCACTGTACTGCGGCCTGGCAGGCGGACGCGCCTCCCAGAACAGCCGGCCGTTGAAGGTGACGACACCGGCGTCCTGGCCGCGCTCAAGCGTGCCGGCCAGTTCGGCCAGATACTCACCCAGCGAGTCGGCCTCTCCGAAACTGGTGCCGGTCTCGTCGAAGAACCGCCCGATCGCGCCGAAGGAGTCCCGCCCAGTACGGCAATCCATCAGAAGACCGTCCGACGTCACGTCGTAAGAACCGAACTTCACGTAATCGTGAAGCCAGTAGCCCCCGGTCTCCCCGTCGAGGCCCTGGTCGATGCCGCGCATGAACCCGGTGTCCCCGAGGATTCCGCTCACTCCGAGCAGCCGATCGCCCGTGCTGAACCGGAAAGCTTCAGGTCCCTCCAGCGCCCCGTTGTGCCGTTGGAGTGAAGCGACCAGGTCCGGAGGAAAGGTGACCCCCAGTTCCTGTTGCGCTGCTGCGATCTCCTCGTCTCCTGCGGGCGGCCGAAGCGTGGCAAAAGTGCGGGGCGCGTGCTCGCGCAGCCACGCGTTGATGCGATTCCATGAGTCCTGGACCAGGTCTGATGTCATAGGGCGGACCTTAGAGCCAGCGGCTGACAACAGCTTGATCGTCGCTCACCGGCCTTGCCGCCGGGTTGGCGTTCAGGCCGGCAAGCTCGAGTAGACCCTTGTCCCGGCTCACCAAGCTGCTGGCACCGGACGCTGCAGCCGCCCGCTCGACACTGAAGCGCTCAGTCGCAATCACCCGATCGGTGGCCAACTCGAAGAAGCTAGAGGTTGTCCCGCAAAGAGAACAGGCTCAGCCACGATGACGTTCCGAATCACGGAGGCTGAGTCTCCCGTGGCCTCCCACCTGCAGTGAACACATGGGCCACCGGCATGATGAACCCGTGACAAACAGCGCAGAGACGCACCTGGACCAGATCCCGGGCTACCCGGGCGGCCCGCTTGTCCACCTTCCAGAGCTTCTCGACGAGCCCTTGTTCTGGTTGGGACACCTCTACCCCTGCGTGCTGCACAGCGAGGAGGCCGAGGAGCTCTTGTTCGGTGCGGACTACAAATCCGCGGAGGACTTCCATCGCCAGTTGTCCGGGCGCCCGGACTGGCCGACCTTCACCGTCCCCGTGGCCGTCGGCCGTCTGCACATCGTCCACCGCAACCTCAAGGGCGACGCGGGCACCGACTACCTCCTGCACCACCCCGACTGGGACCGTGCCGAACTTCTCGCCCGCAACGACGGCCACTTCATGGGCCCCGGCCTGTCCTGGCTCGAGTTGACAGCAGCTGCAGGCAACAGCCTGCCCGGTGGCTCCACCACCGACCCTGACAGCCGGCTGCTTCTTCTGTTGCCCGCGTTCGGAGACTTGGCCGTGCCCGACGCGGCAGCCGAGCGTCTTGCAGCCGCGCTACGCGCCCGCACCGCAGTCGAGAACCCCGAACAACTCGCTGCCATCCTGCTGGAAGACCAGGGTCCCTGTGGTCCCGCCCACTGGACCACAACCAACGATGGACAACGGGTCAACGACGGCCACTACTCATACCGCAACCCCACCAACAACTTCGCCCTGCCGACGGAGCGGCTCGCCCGTGTGACGGCCGCGCTGGCTTCCTGATCACACTGCCCTGGGACCATCCTGCGGTGCGTACCGTGATCACCGCCTCGCAGTCGTTCTGGACAGCCCGCTTTCAGCGGACTGAGAACTCCTGACGGAATGATCTTCGAGGTGGTTGGATCACTCCGGAACCGACGATCCGGGGGTGTGGGGTGGCGCGGCCGAAGCCGTGGGAAGTCGACGACTAGCTGTGGGCGGTGATCGAGCCGCTGCTGCCGAAGGCCGAGCGCCGAGCCCGGCACCCTGGGCGCCCGACGTGCCGTCCTGCGCTGCACGCCGTCGCTTCATCGGGAGGCCGTCCGTTCACCGCGGACGGCAAAAGCCAAAGGCAAGGAGGTTCCCACTCCTTGCCGTGCTCAACGTACAGCGCACCGGGGGGCTTGCGGCAAGGCCCCCGTCAGGCCGCAGAATCGCCGACCGAGGCCAGTACCTGCAGAAACGGGAGTCGCGTAGTGCGTGTGTTGTTGTCGACGTATGGGTCGCGCGGGGATGTCGAACCGCTGGTGGCGCTGGCGGTGCGGTTACGGGAACTCGGCGCGCAGGTGAGGGTCTGTGCGCCGCCGGACGAGGTCTTCGCCCGGCTGCTGGCCAGGGTCGGCGTGGAACTGGTGGCGGTCGGCAGGCCGATGGGCACGATGACGGCGCCGTCGACAGAATCGGCGGCCTCCCGGCGTGTGACCGAGCTGGCCGCGCAGTTCGGCACGGTCGCCGCAGCCGCCGAGGGATGCGACGTCCTGCTGGCGACCGGTCTCGCTCACTTCTCCTCGCGGTCGGCGGCCGGGAAACTCGGTATCCCCTACGTGTACGCGACCTTCTGCCCGTTCCTGCTGCGGTCGCCGCACCAAGCGCCCCCCGCGCTGCTGGCGGGTCAGTCGTTCCCGCCGGAGGTGACCGACAACCGGGCGCTGTGGGACCTGAACGCCCGGACCTTCAACGCGCTGCACGGCGGGGCGCTCAACGCCCACCGGGCCTCGGTCGGTCTGCCGCCGGTGGACGACGTCTACGGTTTCATCTTCACCGACCGGCCGTGGCTGGCGTCGGACCCGGTCCTGGGTCCGTGGCGGGAGACCCCGGAGCTCGACGTCGTGCACACCGGGGCGTGGATCCTGCCGGACGAACGCCCGTTGGCGGACGACCTGCTGGAGTTCCTGGACACGGGCACACCTCCGGTGTTCGTCGGCTACGGCAGCATGCGCGGCGTCTCCGCGGACATCGCCCGGGTGTCCATCGAGGCGATCCGCGCGCACGGCCGCCGCGCACTCGTCGGCCGCGGCTGGGCCGAACTGGCTCTGATTGACGACCGGGACGACTGTTTCGTCGTCGGCGAAGTCAACCAGCAGGCACTGTTCGGCAGGGTGGCCGCCGTCGTGCACCACGGCGGCGCGGGCACGACGACGACGGCCGCCCGGGCCGGAGCGCCGCAGGTGGTAGTGCCCCAGGCGGCGGACCAGCCCTACTGGGCCGGCCGGGTGGCCGCCCTGGGCATCGGTGCGGCACACGACGGCTCGGCTCCGACCCCCCAGTCCCTGTCAGCCGCACTCGGGACGGCCCTCGGCCCCGAGACCCTCGCACGGGCACGGGCCGTGGCCGACGGCATCCGCACCGACGGAGCAGCAGTGGCCGCGAAACTACTGCTCGACACCGTCAGCCGAGAAAGGCCGTCGGTGCCCGCGTGAACCCCCCCACGGGATCACCGAGCCGGGAAAGTGCCCAGCGCCGGGCTGCACCGCCGACGCGGCATGCTCGAAGAGACCGGGTCTCCGCAGGGGCACGACCGCGGAGCGAGCAGGTGCCCGGCGAGCCTGGTACTGCGCACATCCGCCACTACGCGCTGACCGGCTTCGCCCAAACAGTCCTGGAGGCCGGCGAGAGCTGACAGCGGCCCCGTCGCAAGGCGGACCCGGACGGAACGGCGCAGGGCGCGGGGCGCAGGCGTGCGGCGGGGCGAGGGCCGCGGGCCGCGGGGCGCCGGTCCGGTCCCGGCCCGGGCGCCGGCGATTTGTGGCGCCGGACGCGCGGGCGGACGATGGGTGGGGAGCCGGCGCGACCGGCCGACGGCTCCTGCCGGTGCCGGCGAGGTGAGCGATGGCGACACCCGAATCGGGCAGTTTCCCGCCCCGGTCCACCCCGGGGCAGGCCGTCCCGCCCCTGCCCGATACGGGGGAGGTCGCCTCTGGGCAGGCCGTTCCGTGGCAGCCCGCCCCGAGGGAGTACGGCGCGGTGCCCGCGGTCCGCACCGCCGGCCTGACGAAGGTCTATCCGAAGGCGGACTTCGCGGCGGTGGACGGCGTCGACCTGCTTGTGCGGCAGGGGGAGGTCTTCGGGCTGCTGGGGCCCAACGGGGCGGGAAAGTCCACCATGGTCGGGATGCTGACCACCCGCGTGGTGCCCACCTCGGGATCCGCCCGCATCGGGGACATCGACGTCGTCCGGCACCCGACGTTGGCCAAGCAGGTCATCGCCGTGGTCACCCAGCAGAACACCCTGGACCGCTCGCTGACGGTCTGGGAGAACCTCTACTTCCACGGGCTGCTGTTCGGCATCCCCCGACGCCGGTCGCGCCGCATCGCCGACGAACTCCTCGAGCGGTTCCACCTGTCGCGGTGGCGGGACTCCTCGGTGAACGCCCTGTCCGGCGGTATGGCGCAGCGCCTCTCGGTGGCGCGGGCGATCTTCCACCGCCCGGCGGTGCTCTTCCTCGACGAGCCGACCGCCGGCCTGGACCCGCAGAGCCGGCTGGCCCTGTGGGACGTGCTGGCCCCCTTGGCCGCCGAGGGCCGGACCGTCTTCCTCACCACGCACAACATGGAGGAGGCCGACCAGCACTGCGACCGCGTGGCGATCATCGACCACGGCCGGATCCTGGCCCTGGGCACCCCCGCCGAACTCAAGCACGGCCTCGGCTCCGACACCGTCGTCACGGTCGTCGCCCGCGGCCGCCCGGAGGAGCTCGCCGCCCGGCTGCGCCGGGACGTCGGCGGCGTCGTCCGCACCCGCCTCGCCGGCGACGCGGTCGAGCTCCAGGTCAAGGGCGGCGACCGGCTGCTGCCCCGGGTCGTGCACAGCGCCGAGTCCGGCGGCTTCGACCTGGTCGACCTCTCGGTCGCCGAGAGCACCCTGGAGACGGTGTTCATCAGCCTCACCGGAAAGGAGCTGAGGGACTGATGGCCGCATTCGACACCTTCCCTCCGCCCGCCGGCCCGGCGGCGCACCGGGTCGGCGTGCTGCCGACGAGGTCCGCGGTGGCCTCGAGCCGCTCGGCGCTGGCCGCGCTCGTCCTCCGGGACCTGACCGTGCTGAGGAAGAACTTCGGCGAGTTCGCCCTCCGGGCCCTCATGCAGCCCTTCCTGCTCGTCTTCGTGTTCCTCTACGTCTTCCCCACTATCGGGCAGAGCGTGGGGGGTGGCGGGAGCACGGGCGGGGAGTCGCAGTTCGCCACCGTCCTGGTGCCGGGGGTGGTGTCCGTCGCGATCATGTTCCAGGGCATCCAGGCGGTCGCCGTCCAGATGTCCCAGGAGTTCGGCTTCACCCGGGAGATCGAGGACCGGGTGCAGGCTCCCTGCCCCATCTGGCTGGTGGCGGTGGCCAAGGTGCTCTCGGGAGCCGCCCAGGGGCTGACCTCGGCGCTCATCGTGCTGCCGATCGCGGCGGTGGTGCACGCGCCGGGCGTGCACCCGGACCTGTCGGTCCACTGGTGGGTCCTGGTCACCCTGGTCCCCCTGGGGTGCGTCGCGATGACCTCCCTCGGGCTGCTCCTGGGCACCTCGTTCCAGCCCCGCAACATCGGCGTCATGTTCGGGTTCGTGGTGCTGCCGATCGTCTTCCTCGGCGGCACCTACTACCAGTGGACCAGGCTGGCGCCGGTGGAGGTGGGAGGGTTCCCCTGGCTCCAGGTCCTGGTCAACCCGCTGATCTACCTCAGCGAGGGCATGCGGGCCGCGTTCACCGACCTCTCGCACATGTCCCTGTACGTCGTCTACCCGGCGCTCCTGGGGTTCTGCGTGCTCTTCCTCGGCCTGGGGCTGCGCAACTTCCGCCGCCGCGTGCTGTCCTGAACGCGGCGGCCGGAGCCGCGGCCCCGGCCCGGCCCGCCCCGGTCCCGCCCGGTCCGGCGGTCAGTACGTCACGGTGATCCGGCGGGCCGGGCCGTCCACCCGCACCTCGCCGCCGTACGGGATCACCAGCTGCGGATCGGTGTGCCCGAGGTCCACGTCGAAGACGGCCGTGGTGTCCGGGGCGTAGGCCGCCAGGGCACGCAGCACCGCCTCGCGCTGCCCGTCGGCGTAGCGCCGCTTCGCCCCGGCGTCGTTGGGCTGCTCGAAGGACCACGCCTTGGGGCGGCCCATCAGCAGCGCGGGGAAACGGGAGAGCAGGCCGCGCTCGCCCATGCATCGCAGGACGCGGAACACCTCCTCGGCGCGGGGCAGCTCCTCGGAGGTCTCCAGGAACAGGACACCGCCCTCGTACGCGGCGGGGTCGCGTTCGATCTCGCGGTCGGCCATCAGCAGCCAGGACAGGATCTCGAGGTTGCCGCCCCAGGCGCGGCCCTCGACGACCCGCTCCGGCCCGTGCCAGGTCCAGCCCTCGGCGGGCTGCGAGTCCGGTTCGGCGTCGAAGGTGGCCGGGTCGGCCCAGTCGCGGTCGGTGTCGCGGTAGCGCGCGGCGGGGCGCAGCTCGTACGGGCCCGGGGTGAACAGCGCCGCGCGCAGCGAGTCCGCGGTCATCGGGTGGAGCGAGTGCGGGCGGCCGAGCTCGGTCATCACGCAGGCGCCGTGGTAGCCGACGATCCCCAGATTGCGCAGGAGGAGCAGCAGGTTGGTGTTGTCGCTGTAGCCGAAGAACGGCTTGGGGTTGGCGCGGATCAGCTCCCGGTCCAGCAGCGGCAGCACGGTGATCTGGTCGTCGCCGCCGACGGTGGCGATCACCGCCTTGACCGTGGGGTCGGCGAACGCGGCGTGCAGGTCGTCGGCTCGCTCCTGCGGCGTGGAGCCCGCCCTGCGCGTCGCCGGGTACTCCACCGGCTCCAGGCCGAACTCCTCGCGCAGCCGCACGAGCCCCAGCTCGTACGGGCGCGGGAGGACCCCGGCGAGCCCCGAGGAGGGGGAGACGACCGCCACGCGGTCGCCGGGCACGGGCTTGGACGGGTACACGGGCGGCCTCATGGGGGCGAGGGTAGGGGGCGCGGCCGGTCCCGGGCATCCCGGTTTCCGCCGGGGCGCCCCCGCGGTGCCGCCGGCCGGCCGCGTGCACCGGCCCGGTCCCGGAGGACCGCCCGGCCGCGATGTCGTGGGTGTGCGCGACCTGTGCCGGCCTCGTCGTCCGTGGTGGGCGTGCGCGTCGGCCCGCCCGGCCGGACCGGATGTGGCCGGTCAGCGTCTGACGATCCGGTCGAGGACGGTGGCGACGGCGGACTTGACCGCGTCGCGGTGGTGGAGGGGCTGTGCGGGCAGTTCGCTGGTGGGGCGCACGCCGCGGTCGGCGAGGATGTAGAGCAGGCGCAGGGTGCGCAGGCAGTTGCTGATGTGGGCGGGCACCGGGACGCTGATGCGGTCGGCCCCGAAGCGGTCGGCGATCGGGTCCAGCCAGCCGACGGCGTCGCGTTCGCTCAGGTCGGTGCGGGTGAGAACACGGGCAATCGCCCGGGCCAGGCGGTCGTCCTCCAGCTGGTCGTAGACGTGGTCGGTGGGCGCCGTCAGCCGCGCGGCGGCGAGGTCCAGCATCCGCACCGGTGCCACCTCGGGGTGGTGGCCGAAGCCGGCGAGCAGGTCCGCGCCGTGGGCCACCGCGTGCAGCCAGCCGAGCTTCTCGTCGTGGCCGCGCAGATCCCGCTCGGCCGGGTACCAGCGCTCGAACGCGTCCACCCAGCCGGCCTTGAAGTCCCCCGCGGTCACCAGCATGTTGAGCACGAGTGGGGCGAAAGTACGGGCCTCGACCCGCGGGTCGGTGAACCGGAGGGCCATCTCGTCGCCCAGCTCCAGCCGCCGGGACTTCCCGATCACGCCTCGGGCGATCCAGGTCGCGAGGACGGTGTGGGGCGCGCCGTCCCGGACCAGCGGATCGGGATCCGCCAGCGCGCGGGACAGCTCGCGGACGAGGTCGTCCATGGGCCGGTCTGCGGGCACGGCGCAGTCGGCGGCCTCGATGCTCTTCCAGTTGATCATGACGGGCAGGATAGGTCCTTGCCGTTGCCGCGCACCTGCGAATTATGTCCAGGCAACCACCTCAATCCGTCGGTTCCCCGACCGGACCCGACAGTTCTGGCGTTTGTATCATGCTGCCCGCCGGAGCCGGACAGCATGACGCGCGGCGGCTCGGTCCAGCGCGCCGCCGCCGCGGGTTCGTGACCGGCCGAAGCCGGACCGCTGGTCACGCGGTGGTCTGCTGGTGAGGACGCGTAGTCAACTGTCGCGTGTTCCCGGTGTTGGTGAGCCTGGCAGTGACTTTTCGTGATCTCGGGGCGTGTCGGCTCCATGTCCCGCTGGCCTCGTTAAGGAGCCGACTTCCAGGCCGATGCTGGCAGCCACCTGGGGGTAACACGGCAAAAACCTTGCGTCGGCCGTGCCTGGTCAGGGTTGAATGATGACCATGGTCAGGGGGACATCCCGGGGAGGGACTCACAGCGCTCGACTTCGGCGCATTGGTTCCAGGCTCCAGTCAGGCACTCGCGTGACCGACACGGCAGCCGTCGCGTCAGATGAGGCAACGGCGGTCGGGCCACCAGGTCAGGGCGTCGACTGGGTGCGACGGGTCGAATTAGCGGGCGTGCTGGTGGCAATGATCGTGGGCATCGTGTCCATCTGGCATACCGAGAGATCGGTAAATCAGGTGCAGGAGGAGTTGAGTATCAGCCGGGAGGAGTTGCGCGCTACTCGGGAAGGGCAGATCACTGACCGCTACACGGCCGCAGTAGAGAATCTCGGTGATGATTCCCTTGATGTACGACTTGGTGGTATCTACGCGTTGAAGCGCATCATGCAGGACTCGCCACGGGATCAGGGCACCGTGGTAGATGTGTTGGCCGCGTATGTCCGCGCGCATGCGGTGCCGCCGAAGTCTGGGCAGAAGAGCCCTGAGTATCTGGACCGAGACGTGGCTGCTGCTGTCACAGTACTTGCGACGAGAGACCAGAGCCACGACCCACAGTCCCAGCTATACGATGGACTGTACCTCATCGACTTGAGTGGAACATGGCTGAAGGGCCTTGTCCTGCGCAAGGCCGACCTGCGTGGCGTGTACCTGAGGAATTCGAACCTCAGCGGCTCAGAACTACATGACGTCGACCTGGGCGGAGCTACCCTCATCGGGTCAAACATGCGCAATGTGAACTTCTTTAAAGTAAATCTGGAAGATGCGGTGATGGACGGCGCCGACCTTCAGAACGCCAAATTGACTGCGAATCTGCAAGCAGCGGCACTGCGAGGTGCGAATCTCCGCCATGCCTACCTAGAATCGGCCATGCTACAAGGTGCAAACCTGGACAGGGCCGACCTGCGCGACACGCGAATGTGCACGACAACGTGCACATTCGAGGAACACTCCATTCAGGATGCCTGGCTGGTTGGGGCCGACCTCCGAGGGTCGAACATCAACGCAAAGAAACTTCTCAACGCAGCTTTCAACCACACGACTCGGCTGCCGGATTCGCTGGCGAACCACCCGAAAATCAAGCAGAGATTGGCCCAGTTGCACGGGCGACTACCCGAGTGGAACAAGTCGGAGTGGGACGACTCGCCGGGCTGACAGCGTTCGATGCAAGGCAGCCCGCGCCCTGGCCCGCCGCATGCGCAGATTCCGACTCCACTTCAAGGTCGAGTGCACCCTCGGTGGCAGCACCGCCATGCCCATGAAAATCGTGTCACCCGCTGCGAACAGGACTCGGCGGCTTACTGGTGGGCTCGCGGATTCAACTGTCGCCGGTTCCCCAGGGAGTCCAGCCCGTTGGTGACCTTCCGTGATCTCCGGGGGCGTATCGGCTCCATGTGCCGCCGGTCTCGTTGCGGAGTCGGGTGGTGGCCTTGTGGTGGTAGCCGAGCGCGTTCGCGACCACGGGGGCGGGCATGTCGAGGAGCGGATGGCGGCGCCGCGGGCAGCTGAGGCCGGGACCCCGATCTCGTTCAGCAGAGCGGACAGGTGATCGGGGCGGGTTGGCTGGTCGGCCCTGCGGCCGGGGAAGAGCAGGCGGGACGCCGGGTTGGTCGCGGTGTTCATGTTGCCGCGGTTCGCGATGTGCTTCAGCAGCAGGTCAGCGACCGGCTCGGGGCTCGGTGCGGGTGACTCCCCGAGCCGTAGCAGCACCGTGTCGCCGTCGCGGATGATGTCGTCGAGGGTGAGTCGGACGATGCGGCTCACGGGCTGCGCGTAGAGGAACACAATGATTCCGGCGACCCGGAGCCGCGTCGGTGTCTCCGTGTCGGTCAGCAGTCGGCCGAGGACTTCGAGGCGCTCCTCGTCGCTCATTGCGGCCCGCCAGGAGACCTTCATGGCCAGGATGGAGAGGAAGCCTGGGCAGTGGCGGGTCTGCGTGGCCCAGTTGAGGAAGGCTCGCAAGCAGGTGCGGCCGTGTTCGGTGTTCTCGGCCCACCACGCGTCGATGTCGAGCTGGCCGCAGGATGCGAGGGTGGTGTTCCGCTCGCCGAGCCAGTGCAGGAATGCGGTCGCGTACTTGATCTGTTCGGCGGCGAACCGTCGGATGCTCGTTGTGATGTGGCTCCGTTCGGCGCGAGCCCTCAGCCGAGGGAGAACGCGCCAGGTTGCGTAGAGCTTGATCGTTTTGGCGTGCTCGGGGTCGGCGATGCCAGCCGGATGCCCGGGAAGCCAGCGCTGAAAGGAGCAGAGGTACTTGTCGGCCGCGGTAAGGACTCCGCACGCCATCAGGAGTTCTTCCAGGTGGGCGGCGGCCCGCCAGGGCTGGAGCTCGTGAAGGGCGTCGTGGGTCAGGGGGATTTCGCCGAGGCCGAGCCGATGCAGGAGTTGTGAGGCGTTTCCAGGCTGGCTGCGGCGCACCTCCAGCCAGGCCAGCCCGCTCCTGGGCTTGTCCATTGCCACCAGCAGGTCGAACAGCGGGACCAGCGCGGGACGGATGCGGCCGGTGCCGTCGTCCAGGAGCGCGGTGAGGCGGTCGGTGAGCGTGCAACGTTCGCAGAGCCGTCCGCGCAGGAGCTTGCCCTCGAAGCCGCAGCGTGAGCAGCCGAAGGTCTGGGAGAAGCCGGCGCAGGTGGTGCAGATCGCTGCCCCATCACCGGGGCGGAGCCCGGGAAGGGCTCGGGCCTGGCCGCATCGTGGGCAAGTACCGCGTGTCCGGACGGCGTGGTCCGAGCAGGTTCGGCAGACGTATCCGTCCGGCCAGGTGCCGGCTTTGTGCCTGCGGCGGCCGCAGCGGCAGCACTCGGCCATGTACCAACGTTCGTACTGTTTGTCGGTGGCGTAGGTGCGGGTCATGCGTCGGGCAGGATGCGAGCGGCGCGGGGCCGCAGCTTCGCGACGTTCGCGGGCGGGGCGGGCAGGTCGCCGGTGGCGGTCTTGCGGACTCCGGCGTTCTCGGCGGTGGTGACCACCAGGTCAGCCGGGGTGCAGGAGAGGATGTCGCAGAGCGCGGCCATGACCTGCAACGACAGACGTTCCGGGGTGCCGGAGACCAGGCGGTGGACCTGGGAGGCGGACAGGTCGATGCCGCGCTCGCGCAGCAGTGGCACCAGCTCGGTCGTGGTGAAGATCTGGTGCTGGGCCATGACCTCGCGCAGCCGCCAGGTGTAGCCGACCTTGCGTTTCATGCGTGCTTCCCGGGCTGGGTCTCAAGGGCCGCGGCGATGGTGGAGTCCAGGTGCCGCCGCAGGGTGCGGGTGCGGAAGCCCGAGGACACGCAGGTGTAGAGCGAGGTGGTGCCGGCGTGCTCATGACCGACCTGCTCCTGGACGAAGCGCGGGTCCCAGCCGTCCTCGAGCAGGTGGGTGACGTAGGACCTGCGGAGAAAGTGGAAGTCGAGTCCGTCGTCCAGGCCGAGGGCCTTGCGGTAGGCGATGAAGCGGGAGTTGATCTGCTGGCATCCGAGCCGCAGGCCCCGTTCGGAAGGCCAGGCTGCCGGGTTGTTGTCGGTGCCGAACAGCGGGCGAACCTTGGTGAACCACTTGTTCAGGACGTCCGGGGTCCAGTCGAAGACGGTCAGCACCCCGCGGCGTTTGGGCGGGGATCCCTTCTTGGCCTTGCCGAATCGGACCTGGCCGCGGCCGTACTGGCCGAACTCGCCGCCGTGCGGGTTGCGGCCGAAGTCGGCGGCGTCGAGCATGCGCGTCTCGTTGCGTCGCAGACCGTAGGCGTAGGCGGTCTTGAACAGGGTCGCGTCGCGGAAGGCGGGGAGCCAGCCCTTGCGGCCGAAGGCTCGGATGCGGGCTACCTCATCGTCGCAGTGTGCAAAGAAGGCGTGCAGCTCGGCCTTGGTGAATGCGCGCTTCTTCGCGTCCGCCTCGTTGTCCTGGACGTGCACCGCGGTGTTCCACTCGTGCACCACTTGGACCGGGTGGGTGCTGAACCGCTCCTCGCAGGTCGCCGTCCACTCGTAGAGCGGATCGGTGATGAAGTGGCAGAAAGCCCGCACGGCCTCGGAGCGCGAGCGGATCGTCGAGCGCTTCAGGTCCCGCAGGGAGCGATGGTCACCGAGCCACTCGTCGACCATCGCCGGCGTCCACAGTCACGGGTGGGCGTTCACGTAGGTCGCGAATGCCTTCACCGTGTTCTCCCGGCCCTCCACAGTTGTCCGGGCCAGATTTCGGGAGAGCTGCTGGTTAGCGAAGCCGGTCAGCATCGCCGCGAAGACCTGTTCCTCCGGCCGCAGCAGAGGCACCCTGTCGACCAGGTGCAGTCCCGCCGCCCCTGGCACCGGCCCGCTGAACCCCACCATTCCGCCACCCTCCGTCACTCGCATTAGGTGCGAGAAAACCGCATCCGATGCGAGAGGGCGGCAAATCCGCAGGCCAGCCATCCATACGAGTGACACAGCTGGCAACCACGATCCGAGCCCCGGTAGCGTCAGGTCCTGCTTCGAGCTCGTAACACGATCATGAGTTGGCCTTCTTGAGGCGTCTCCAGCAGATGAGGCTGCAGGCGAGGGAGACGAAGGCGTCGTGGAGCTCGGTGCGGCGTTCCCAGCGGACGGCGAGGCGCTTGAACTGGTGGAGGAGGGCGAAGGTCTGCTCGACGACGTAGCGGAGCTTGCCCAGGCCCTTGATGTTAGGCCTGCCCTTGCGGGAGATGACCGGCAGGATCCGGCGTTTGCGCAGTTCGCGGCGGTTGGGGTTGGAGTCGTAGCCCTTGTCTCCGAGGAGGGCCTCGGGGCGCCGGCGGGGTCGGCCCGGGCGGCCGGCGACGGGTGGGACTCCGTCGACCAGGGCGAGGGTCTGGGTGACGTCGTTGACGTTGGCCGCGGTGGTGATGACCTTGAGCGGGGTGCCGCGTCCGTCGCAGATCAGGTGGTGTTTGCTGCCCGTCTTCCGCCGGTCGACCGGCGACGGACCGGTGTCGGCTCCCCCTTTTTGGCGCGGACGTGGGAACCGTCGACGCATGCTCTGGACCAGTCCAGCTCGCCGGCCGCGTGCAGCCTGGCGAGCAGGACGCGGTGCAGTTGGTCGAAGACTCCGGCCTGTTGCCAGCGCTCGAGGCGCCGCCAGCAGGTCTGACCAGAGCCGAACCCCAGCTCAAGGGGGAGCAGTTGCCAGGCGATGTCGTTGTACAGGACGTAGAGGATGCCCTGCAGGCACAACCGGTCCGACACGGGCCGTGGACCGGGAGCCTTCTCGGGCCAGGGTGGCAGGAGCGGCTCGATCAGCGCCCACAGGTCATCGTCCACGATCCACGGCCGGGTAGTCACACCCTCTCGAACGGCCGAATCGTCACACCGGGCACGGCCTACCAGGGCAGTTCAACAAGATCGTGTTACGAGCTCTTCAGGACCACAATCACCCTGGTTACGGCGATGAATTCGGCATCCTGCCAGGTCAAATCACCGACCATCGCGAGTTCGCATCCGATGCAATTGGCGGGGCTCGGCACATCGGTACAGCGGTTGACGCCAAGCCGGTGATCATGGGCTTGGGGACCGCTGTTGACGGGCCTACCGCAGCTTGGTGTTCGGGCGGGGCTGGACTTGGAGGCAGTCGCGGAGGTCGATCTCCTCAGGAGTGAGCGGGGCCTCGGCCCGGCGGATGTGGACGGGCTTGGGGCGCAGCGGCAGGCCGTCGTCCACCGTGGCGGCATCGGTATCGGCGAGGGCTCGGTAGAGCTGGGCAACCGAAGGGGACTTGCCCGCGTTCTTCCCGGTCTTGGCGGTGAGCTTCTTGGCGATCTCGGGGACGGGGACGCCCTTGTCCTTGAGCGCGACGGCGAAGGTCAGCATGTCATCGTCGATGACCTTCGGGCGTCCGCCGTGGTTGCCCTTCCTTGGAGGCGGCGATGACCTGGCCTTCAAAAGTCTTCTCCCGGATGTAGTTGCGCCCGATCTGCCCGGCGACGGCGAGCACAGCGAAAAAAACATGGCGCCCATGCCGTTGGGGTCGTAGATCCCGGTGAGGGGGGCCGGTGAGGAGTTCGAGCTGGATGCCGCCGGCCTGGAGCTCGGCGGACAGCGTCATCGGCTCGGCCGCGTTGCGCGCGAGGCGCTTATGAGAATGTCCGTGTGTGACGCCCGTGGCTCTGGGGTCGCCGGTGGCGCCGGATTTCGTTTCGATGTACTGCGGGCCCCGTTTGGGCAGGTTGGGATGTGGTGCGTGCGGCAGGCCAAATTCTGTTGTCGGTCATTCGATCACGCTGTTACGCTCCGCTCGCGTCCTCGACTGCAAAAAGGAGGTGGGAACCGTGAGTCAGCTGACTCTCATGCGCTCCCACCCCGTTCCGAGGACGCCGAGGATCTGAAGGGGAGCGCGTCGCTACCCGGAAGGACCTCTCACGTGACCGATCTGGTCATCCGCCCCCTCGCCACAGGCGAGGAAGCACTTTTCGAATCCCTGCCCGATCCTGGCCTGGTCGGCTTCGCCGCCTTCGGCGACACCTACAGCGGGATGGCCGCCGCCGGTGAGTACCGCCCTGAGTGGACCTGGGTGGCTCTGCGTGACAGCGTCGTCGTTGCGCGGGCAGCTTGGTGGGCCGGGCCCAAGGACGACAAGCCGGTCGCTCTGGACTGGTTCGACTTCACGGACGCCAGTGCGGCCGTACAACTGCTCCGCGACTCGCCGCTGCAGGCCGAGTACTCACTCAAACTGCCGCCCGGCTGGCGCGATGTCCCCGCAGTCCGGGAGCAGGCCCAGGCCCGGATCGACGCGGTCATCGCCGCAGGAATGTCTCCTCTGGTCGAGCGGTTCCGCTACCGCTGGACACCGGACTGCGGCGTGCCCGCGCGCCCGGGCCGCCTCGAATTCCGTCCCGAGCCCGACGACGCGGCGATCCTCGACGTCTTCCGTCGTATTCACCAGGGCAGTCTCGACGCCCATGTGCGCCGCACCGTCGCCGCATCCGGGCTGGAGGTGGCCGCCCAGGAAGAACTGGACTATCTGCGCTGGTTGCCGAGCCCGCGCGAGTGGTGACGCCTTGCCTACAACCCTGCCGGGGAACTCGTCGGCCTGAGCGTCCCCGCCCGCAGCTACGGAGATCCTCTCATCGGCTACATCGGTGTCGTTCCCGAGTATCGCGGCCACGGATACGCCTATGACCTGCTCGTCGAGGCCACTCATAAGCTCGCTGACGAGGGTGTGGACCGCATCGTGGCCGGGACGGACCAGACCAACGTTCCGATGGCCGCCCACTTCGCGAGGGTCGGCTACCCCATCGCCCAGGAACGCATCGATCTGATCTGCCCCAGAGACAGGAATCAGTGTGGGGCTCGGGGTGTGACAACCGAGCCCCACAGCTCGCTCCTGCGACTCCTGCCGGGCTACCCACGGGTGAGCTCCGCGCCGTCCTCGTCGTCGAGTTCCAGTGCCTCCGGGTTGCGCAGGGGCCGCAGTGCGTCGGCGGCTGGGGTGGAGGCGGTGAAGCTGTAGCGGTCGAGCACGTTGAGGTTGCGTGCTTGAGCGGGGACAACCGGGCGATGTCCCAGTCCTGGATCTCGTGACCCTCGGCACGGAGTCGGGCGACGGCGGCGTCGATGTAGCGAGTCGCCCGGGGCACGATGGCGTTGAGGGCCAGGCCGAGCGAGCCGAGTTGGTCTTATCCGAACTAGCCCAGCCGACGGCCCGGCAGGGGTATGCGCGGGTCGATCCACTGAAAGTAATTGTCTGAAACCTTGGAGCCCTGGAGTGTCCGGGTGTGTCGCGCGCCGCTGCGTTCTGCATGTTCACCTGTGACAAGGCGTCCGGGACCAGGCGACAATCCCGCATATGGATGACGCGTTCACACTCCTTCGCCAAGCCGTTGACGTACTGCCGGAGGACGCCATGGCAGAGAACGGCCAGACGGTTGGAGATGTTCGCAAGGAGATCGAGCTCCAGGAGTGGGAGATGGCGCTCGATGTGCTCATCGAGATCGCGGATGTCCATCCGGTATCCCTCACGTTCTGGGAGATGCTCTCCGAGGCTGCTGGGCAGATGATGCTCGACCGCAGCCGCCGTTGGTGCGAGTGGCGGGGCTGGGAAGTCAAGCACGGCACGATCCGTGCCACCTTGACCTTTCTGGAAGCCGACGAGAGCGGACGCCAGAGTGCCTTCTCAGGGGACGGCCAGCTCAGACCTCTGTGGGACATCGGTCACCGCACCGCAGACGGACAGCAAGATCTGAACATCGCGCGCCTCTGGGTGGAGTTCGAGCTGCAGCTCGGCCCTGGAGAGACAGCCGACGTTCGCCTGGCTCCGCTGCAGCCCGAGCAATGGCAGCATCTGAAGCCCGGTGACGTGATCACCATGCACGAGGCCCAACCGGCCGCTGGCATCGCCGAAATCATCGAAGTCCTGCCGCCTCGCGCCTGAGACCAGGGCAGCCGGGGCGGAGGGCCCTTGGTCGGACGGCTGTCAGCCGCTGCGAGAGCTGTCGGTGAGTCGGCCGGCGCTGGTGCGGAAGTCGGGCATGCCGAGGTGGACTTTGGTATGCCGGGCTGCGAGGGCCCGCAGCAGCTCGCCCCGCTCGTCCTGCCTGCCCTGTACCGCGTTCTCCGAGGTTGTCACGGCCGAACGACAGGGCGCGTCGAGGACGGTTCCGGTCCTCGGCGAGGGGACTCTCCGCCTCCTCCGCCCCGCCGTCCGAGAGAGCGGAACGCCGCGTGGAAGGCCCAGGCCACTGCGGCCCCCGCGGAGGGCACCGTGAACGCCCAGAGGGCCTGGCTGCCGGAGGGGTGCACCCGGCACGGGCCCGTGCCCACCAGGCAGCTCGTGAGAGCCTGCGCGACCGTGAACATGACCAGCCCGGCCGTCGCCCCCGCGCCGTACGCGGCGAGCACGCCCCGGGCCAGGGACAGCGGCGCGTAGCCCCGGCCGGCCCACAGGGCGGCGATCACCTGGCCCGCACAGATCAGCACCACGGCACCCCAGGAGGGGACGACCAGCAGCGCCGGCACGCAGACGAGGGCCACCGCGAGGCCCGCGGGCAGACCGAGGCGGACGACGCGCCCGGCCGCCGGCCGGAGCGGCCCGAAACCCGTGAAGGTGCGCTCCATGCCCCTGCGCCATGCGACGCGCTGCCCGACGAGCGGCACCGCCGCGGCGGTCAGGACCAGCGGTGTCAGCAGGGAGCCCGCCCGGTTCACGGCCAGGTAGGCGGTACCGGCGACGAACACCAGCGCTCCCGGGAAGGAGGGGGCGATGAAGGACGCCGCGTACAGCGTCATGGACGGCAGGGTCATCAGGAAGTCGAACGCGGGGACGAGACCGGCGGCGGACGCCCCCAGGACCGCGCAGAGCACCGGTCGCGGGCGGCGGTTGCGGGCCACGACCGGCGTCCACGTCCGGGCGGCCAGGGTCAGCCACCGCGCCAGGGCCCAGCCGCACAGGCACATCAGCGCGGCGTAGGGGAAGACCAGCGTGAGCCCCCTGCCCCCCAGCATCACGGCACTGGACGCGCCCGTCGGCGACAGCAGGCGCACCGCGCACAACCCCAGGCCGAGGCCGACCCCCGCCTGCCGCACCTGCGCGGGGGAGGGGCCGCCGAAGGGCTGTGCCGACGCCCGCCACAGCACCGTCCCCGCCGCACCGACGAGCAGCGCGGTCCCCAGCACGGCCGCCACCGTCTCCGTGACGGGAGACGCCAGGCTGCCCCCGCCGATCGGCCCCAGCCGCACGACGTCGTAGAGGAACGCCACCGCCGCCCCCACCGCGCACATGTCCCAGAAGCCCGTGCCGGACAGGAGGCGGTCGTCGCCCAGTGCCCTGACGCGCAGGGCGAGCGGCGGATGGACGCGCAGTACGGCCGGCCGTCCGCCCGCAGCCGTGTGCGGGGCGGAGCCCAGGCCGTAGCCGGCGAACAGCCGGTGCAGCGGCTCCGCGGAGCCCTCCCACTGCTTCACGCGTGCGTCCGCGTACAGCTCGCGGCTGCGCAGCACGGCGTTCTTGAGAAGGGTGACCAGCACGGCCAGGAGGACCGTCCCGACGCAGAAGGCGAGGACGGCGGCCGTGAGGGCCGGTTGGACGGGCAGGAGGAGGAGGCCGGCCGGGGCGGCCACGGCCGATGCGACCAGCAGGGGCGGTCCGCTCATCCGCCACACGATCATGGTGAGGAAGGCGATGTCCAGGTCCCGGTTGCGGATGTGCGCGAGCTCGTGGAGGACGACGGTGCGGAACGCGCCGCGGTCGCGGGCGAAGAGCGTGAGCAGCCCGCCGCTGAGCACCACCCGCCGCTGCCGCACGCGCCCGAAGGCCAGCGCGGCGACCTTGGGGTTGAGGGGCTCCACGAGGAACGTGACCTTGGTGCGCACGCCCGACTCGTCCAGCAGGCCCTCCAGGCAGGCGGACAGCTGCGGCATGCCGGCCGGCTCGCGGTAGCCGCGCCGCCGCGTCCGCCACGCGGGCAGCCAGGCGTAGACGCAGGCGACGACCGCCAGGAGGCACGCCGAGGCGACGGAGGGGATCACCCAGCCCGTGCCGGCCCGCGGATCACGGCAGTCGGCCGCGAACGAGGGAGGGATGCCCACGGTCGGGTCCGCGGCCCGGCGGCGGGCCGCGTCCGCCGTCGCGCGGGCCATGCACTCGTAGTACTCCCCGGCCTCCAACGGGTTCACCGAGGTGAAGACCATGGCCGAGACCCCGTTCACCAGGATCGCCGTCACCGCGGCCACCGCCGTGATCAGCAGCACGAAACGCACCGTGGTGCCGGAGGGCAGCTCCAGAGGGTCCGGGCCCTCCCGCCGTCCGGACGGTGACGCGGGCACGGTCACTGCCCGGCTTCGTCCGGCTCCTCCTCCGAGCCGTCCCGTTCGGCAGGGCCCCGGGTCATGGTGGCCAGCTCCGCCACGATCCCGTCCGCGATCGTCCGGGCCTGCGCCTCGGAGACCTGCAACCGCATCGCCGCCTGCACGGCGACCAGTCGCACCTCGGCCAACTGCTCGGCGGACAGCCGCTCGACCGCTGCCCCGACGGCCGCGGCCCCGGTGATCGCGGCCCCGCCTGCCGCGGCCTCGCGGCGGCGCCGCCGGAACCGGGGCAGCACACGCCGCTGCACGGTCTCGACGGCACGCCCGGCGGCCTGCTGGGAGATGTGGTCAAGGACCTGGACCGCCGCGGCGAGCGCGGCGGCGCTGAGCAGGGCGGCGACCGTCTCCAGCCCGAGCCCCAGCGGCTCGTCCCGCGTACCGACCATGAGCCGCCGGTACGGAGAGGTGCTGTGGAACGCCTCGGCCGTCATCGCGAACTGCGGCAGCTCCTGCGGCGCGGCCTGCTCCACCGCGCGCCGCGCGAGCCGGTCCGCCACGGCCCTGTCGTACTCGTGCATGCCGAATTCCCCCGTTCAGCAGCGGCCCCGCCGTGTCCCCGGGCGCAGGGCACTCGTCCTCGTCGAGGCTAACCGGCGGCCGCGCCCCGGGTGGCGGCCTTGTCCGTCCTGTGACCGCGGAGGCCGTCCGCGTGCCCGGAGCGCGCGGCGTGCCCGGAGCGTGCGACGCGGAAGCCCACGTCCTCGACGCGGAAGGTGGGATGGCTGCGGCGCCGCGCGGAGGCCCGGCAGCTCCAGTGCTCGTCGAACCAGCCGCCGCCGCGCAGCACCCGGTAACTCCCGTAGACCTCGGGGTCGTAGAGGTCCCAGCACCAGTCCCAGACGTTGCCGAGCATGTCGTACAGGCCCCACGCGTTGGGCCGCCTGCCTCCCACGTCGTGGATCCGCTCGTGCGAGTTGCCGCGGTACCAGGCGATCTCGTCGAGCGGCCCGTAGCGCGGTCCGGTCGTACCGGCACGGCAGGCGTGCTCCCACTCGGCCTCGGTCGGCAGCCGGTACCCGTCGGCGGAGGCGTCCCACTCGACGTCGGCGCCCTCGGCGTCGCAGCCTTCGGAGTCGGAGCCGATGCGGTAGGCGGGCGTCAGCCCGTCGCACAGGGACAGGGCGTTGCAGAACCGGACCGCGTCCCCCCAGGAGACGCCCTCGACGGGCAGCCGGTCGCCCCGGGCCGTGCTCGGCCGCTCACCGGTGACCCGGGTGTACAGGGCCTGGGTGACGGGGAACGGGGAGAGCTCGTAGGGCGCGAGGTCGACCGTCCAGCTGCGCTGCGTCCGCCGGTCCGACAGCGTCACCCGCCCGGGCGGGACGGCGACCGTCTCGATGTGTTCCTGTAAGTCCATGATCGGGCGATCCTACCGGCGGCCGTGCGCCACAGGGCCCCTTCGGGTCACAGGTCGGGGTAGGGCATCGGCAGGTTGGAGGCGAGCAGCCCGCCGTCGACCGCCAGGACCTGGCCGGTGACGTAGGAGGAGGCGGGGGAGGCGAGGTAGAGCACGGCGGCCGCGATGTCCTCCGGGGTGCCGATGCGGCGCAGCTGCGCGGCGCGTTCCATGGCCGTCCCGGCGGAGGGGTCGGCGGCGGTGAAGGCGTCCAGGGCCTCGGTGCGGACGGCGCCCGGCGCGATCGCGTTGATCCTGATCCTCGGGTTGAGCTCGTCGGCGAGGAGGCGCACCGCGTGGTCCAGGGCCGCCTTGCCGGCGCCGTAGGCGACGTAGCCGCGCCCGACGAGGTGGCCGATGGCGCTGGAGATCATCACGACCGAGGCGCCGTCGGAGTGCACCAGGTGCGGCACGGCCTCGCGCACCAGGCGCAGTCCGTGCACCACGTTGCGGTCGAAGGCGTCGCGCAGCGCGTCGTCGCCCGTCCTGAGGAACGGCTTCGGGCCGGAGCCGCCGGTGACGCAGACGACGGTGTCCAGCCGGCCGAGTTCGCGCACGGCGGTGGCGACGGCCTCCGCGGTGTCCTCGGGGCTGCCCGCGTCGGCGCGGACCGCCACGGCGCGGCGGCCCAGGGCCCGTACCCGGTCGGCGATGTCGTCGATCTGCTCCTGGGTGCGGGCCAGGACGGCGACGTCCGCGCCGGCCTCGGCCAGGGCCAGGGCGCTGGCGGCGCCGATGCCGCGGCCGGCGCCGGAGACCAGCGCCACCCGGCCGTCGAGCCGGAAGTGGGAGAGGACGCTCATGGAAAGCCTGCCTTGTCCGGTAGGGGTGGTCGGGGCGCGGTCCGGCGCGCGGCGAACACCCCGGCGGAGCGGGGCGGGCGGCTCAGGTGCCGGAGCCGGGGCCGGTCGCGCGGACCGTGGCGTAGCCGTCGAGGAAGGTGCTCAGCAGTTCCTCGGCGAGCTTGTCGACGGGACGTTCGGGAGTGGGCCGGTACCAGCGCACCGAGAGGAACACGGCGTCGCGCAGCAGCCGGTGGAACAGTTTGGCGTCGAGGTCGGAGCGGAACTCGCCCGCGGCGACACCGCTGTCGATGACCTCCGCCCAGGAGCGGTGGACGTCGCCCGCGGCCTGCCCGATCGACTCGTACCGGGGCAGGGTGCGCAGGAAGACGAGTTCGTTCTGGTAGATCTGCGTGGCGTTGGGGTGGGCCTCGGCCACCTCCAGCGAGGCGGTGACCAGCCGGCGCAGGCGCTCGCGGGCGGTCCCGGCCAGGGCGGCCGACTCCCGGGACCGTTCGCGCAGGTCCTGCAGGTAGTTCATGACGATCTCCTGGACCATCGAGTCCTTGGAGTCGAAGTGGTGGTAGAGACTGCCGGAGAGGATTCCCACCTCGTCGGCGATCTCGCGCACCGTGGTCGAGGCGACGCCGTTGCGGGCGAACAGTGCGGCCGCCTGCTGGAGGATGACCCCTCGACGCGTTGTGCTGCCGGCCACCGTCACCCTCGTCCTCCCGCTCTCGCTGCCGCGCTCACGATAGCCGAACGGGGGCGCCCGTCCGCCCGGTCCGGGCTCGCGGACAGCCGTTGACTCCGGTCTGCCGGAGGCCTAGCCTCCCCACCAAGCTAGCGCTTGGTAGGAGGTATGGCAATGGACACGGAAGAGTTCCGGAAGCTCCCGGCACGGGAGTCCGCGGACCACTGGCGGGGCCGCCGGCTGGGCACCCGCACGGTGGCCTACGAGGAGAAGGACGCGATCCTCTACGCCCTCGCGGTGGGCGCCCGCCCCACCGACCTGGACCTGGTCTTCGAACGCGGCCTGAGGGTGCTGCCCACCTTCGCCCTCACCCTCGCCCAGTGGGCCCCGGACGTCCTCGCCGCAGAGGGCGCCTTCGACACGGCCACCGCCCTGCACGGCTCCCAGCGGCTCGCCGTCAAACGGCCGCTGCCGCCCGCCGGCGAGCTGACCTGCTCCGCGAGCGTCACCGACGTGTGGGACAAGGGCGGCGCCGCGGTCTTCGACGTCACCGTGGACAGCGAGTACTTCACCGCCGTCTGGTCGATCTTCGCCCCCGGCCGCGGAGGCTTCGGCGGGGAGCGCGGACCGGGCCGCCCCGCCGCGCCCCAGGGCGGTCCCACCCACCGGGAGCAGGTGGAGACCCGCCCGGAGCAGGCGGCCCTGTACCGGCTCACCGGGGACCGGCACCTCATCCACATCGACCCGGAGGCCGCCGCCGCCATCGGGCAGCCCCGGCCGATCCTGCACGGCCTGTGCACCCTGGCCGCCGCCGTGCTGCGCCTCGCCGACACCCTCGGCGCCCACCCCGCCGACCTGGCCGAACTCGACGGCCGGTTCGCCGCCCCCGTCCTGCCCGGCGAGGTCCTCGACCTCGCCGCGTGGCAGGACGCTCCGGGCGGGGCCGCCTTCGAGGTCACCGCGGCCGGCCGGCCCGTCCTCTCCGGCGGCCGGGCCCGTTTCGGGCGGTCCCACTGAGCGGGAACGGCCCACGGGCCCCCTACCAAGCGCTTGTTAACGTCCCGGACGTGGACCGGACAAAGAGTGGACGAACCGTGATCGACAAGCGGATGACGGAGGACCAGGTCGTCGCGGAGCTGCGCTCCGGAATGACGATCGGCATCGGGGGCTGGGGCTCGCGGCGCAAGCCCATGTCCCTGGTGCGGGCCATCCTACGGTCCGACCTCACCGACCTGACCGTGGTCACCTACGGCGGACCCGACGTGGGCCTGCTGTGCGCGGCCGGCAAGGTCTCCCGCCTGGTGTACGGCTTCGTCTCGCTGGACTCGATCCCGCTGGAGCCGCACTTCCGGGCCGCCCGCCAGAGCGGCGCGGTCGAGGTCACCGAGTGGGACGAGGGCATGCTGCAGGCAGGCCTGTACGCCGCCGCCCAGCGGCTGCCGTTCCTGCCCCTGCGGGCCGGACTCGGCTCCGACGTGATGCGGTTCGACCCCGGACTGCGCACCGTCACCTCCCCCTACGCGGACGGCGAGGAACTGGTCGCGGTGCCCGCGCTGCACCTGGACGCCGCCCTGGTGCACCTCAACCGGGCCGACGCCGCCGGCAACGCCCAGTTCCTCGGCCCCGACCCGTACTTCGACGACCTGTACTGCCAGGCCGCCGACCGGGCCTACGTCTCCTGCGAGCAGATCGTCCCCACCGAGGAACTGACCGCACGGACCGACGTCACCCGGCTGCGGATCCACCGCTGGATGGTCTCCGGAGTCGTCGAGGCCCCCAACGGCGCCCACTTCACCTCCTGCGCCCCCGACTACGGCCGCGACGAGTCCTTCCAGCGCGAGTACGCCGCCGCGGCCGGGGACCCCGAGGCCTGGGAGCGGTTCCGCGCCACCTACCTGTCCGGCACCGAGCAGGACTACCAGCGCGCCGTGGAGGCCCGCGGCGCGACGACGGGAGTGCAGGCATGAGCGAGTTCACCAGGGCCGAGGTCTGCGCCGCGGCCTGCGCCGACGCCTGGCGCGGCGACGGCGAGATCATGGCCGGCCCCATGGGGCTGACCCCCTCCATCGGCGCCCGCCTGGCCCGCGCCACCTTCGAGCCCGGCCTGCTGCTCTCCGACGGCGAGGCCACCCTGGTCGCCGGCGTCTGGGCGGTCGACGCGCCGCCGCCGGCCACCGCCGAGGGCTGGGTGCCCTTCCGCACCATCTTCGACCTGCTGGCCACCGGCCGCCGCCACGTGATGATGGGCCCCAGCCAGATCGACCGGTACGGCAACGCCAACATCTCCGCCATCGGCGACTTCGCCCGCCCGAAGCGGCAACTGCTCGGCGTGCGCGGCGCCCCCGGCAACACCGTCAACCACCCCACCAGCTACTGGGTGCCCAAGCACACCACCCGCACCTTCGTCGAGCGCGTCGACGTGGTCTGCGGCGTCGGCAACGACAGCGCCGCGGCGGCCGGCCCGTCCGCCTCCCGCTTCCACGAGCTGCGGCGCGTCGTCACCAACCTGGCCGTGCTCGACTTCGGCGGCCCCGGCGGCACCATGCGGCTCGTCTCCGTCCACCCCGGCGTCACCGTCGAGGAGGTCACGGCCAACACCGGCTTCGCCCTTCACGTCGACGGCGAGGTTCCCGAGACCCGCACCCCCACCGACGAGGAACTCGTCCTGATCCGCGAGGTCATCGACCCCAACGGGCGGCGCGACCGGGAGGTCCCGGCATGACCGCGCCCCCGCCCGGTGCACCGCGCCCCGCCCCCGTCCCGGCCCGCGCCCCGCACCCCGCGCTGCACACCGCCCTGTGCGAACTCGTCGGCGTCCGGTACCCGATCGTGCAGACCGGCATGGGCTGGGTCTCCGGACCCGAGCTGACCGCCGCCACCGCCGAGGCCGGCGGCCTGGGCATCCTGGCCAGTGCCACCCTCTCCCTGGAGGAGACCCGCACCGCAGTCCGCGCCGTCCGCGAGCGCACCGGCGCCCCCTTCGGGGTCAACCTGCGCGGCGACGCCCCCGACGTGCTCGAACGCGCCGACCTGCTGGTGCGCGAGGGCGTCAGGGTCGCCTCCTTCGCCCTCGCCCCCGGCGAGCGGGTCGTCCGGCGGCTGAAGGACTCCGGCCTGGTCGTCATCCCCTCCGTCGGCGCCCGCCGCCACGCGGAGAAGGTCCAGGCCTGGGGCGTGGACGCGGTGGTGGTGCAGGGCGCGGAGGGCGGCGGGCACACCGGCGCCGTCCCCACCTCCGTCCTGCTCCCGCAGGTCGTCGACGCCGTCGACATCCCCGTCGTCGCCGCCGGCGGCTTCCACGACGGACGCGGCCTGGTCGCCGCCCTCGCCCAGGGCGCCGTCGGCATCGCCATGGGCACCCGCTTCCTGCTCACCAGCGACAGCACCGTCCCGGACCCCGTCAAACGCGAGTACCTGGCGCGCGGCGTCACCGACACCGTCGTCACCTCCGTCCTCGACGGCGTCCCCCAGAGGGTGCTGCGCACCGAACTGGTGGACCGGCTGGTCGAGGCCGGCCCCCTGTCCCGGCTCGGCCGCTCCCTCCGGCACGCCCTCGCCTTCCGGCGGATGTCCGGCATCCCCTGGAGCGACATGGTCCGCGAGGGCCTGGCCATGCGCCGCAGCCACGAACTGGGCTGGACCCAGGTGCTCATGGCCGCCAACACCCCGATGATGCTGCGCTCGAGCATGGTCGACGGCCGCACCGACCTGGGCACCCTCGCCTCCGGCCAGGTCGCCGGCCTCATCGACGACCTACCCAGCTGCGCCGAGCTCGTCGACCGCATCGTCACCGGGGCGACCGACGTCCTCGAACGCCTCACCGCGGCCCCCGCCGTTCGCCCCGCCCCCGCAGCCCCCGCCCCCGCCCCCGCAGCCGGAGGAGAGTCATGACCGCGCCCGTACCGGCCCCCCGCCCCCACCCCGGCCACGGACTGCTGACCGGCCGCACCGCCCTGGTCACCGCGGCCGCCGGCACCGGCATCGGCTTCGCCACCGCCCGCCGCCTCGCCGAGGAGGGCGCCCGCGTCGCCATCAGCGACCGCCACGAGCGCCGCCTGGCCGAGGCCGCCGACCGGCTGGCCGAGGTCACCGGCAGCAGGCCCCCGGCGATTGTCTGCGACGTCACCTCCCAGGACGACGTCGACCGGATGTTCGCCACCGCGATCGGCGAACTCGGCCACCTCGACGTCCTCGTCAACAACGCCGGCCTCGGCGGCACCGCGGAGCTCGTCGACATGACCGACGAGCAGTGGTCCACCGTCCTGGACGTCTCCCTCAACGGCACCTTCCGCTGCACCCGCGCCGCCCTGCGGCACATGGTCCCCCGCGGCACCGGGGCCGTCGTCAACAACGCCTCGGTGATCGGCTGGCGCGCCCAGCGCGGCCAGGCCCACTACGCCGCCGCCAAGGCCGGCGTGATGGCGCTCACCCGCTGCGCCGCCGTCGAGGTCGGCCGCTCCGGGGTCCGGGTCAACGCCGTCGCCCCCAGCATCGCCATGCACCCCCACCTGGCCAAGGTCACCAGCGACGAACTGCTGGACAGGCTCGCCGCCGACGAGGCATTCGGCCGCGCCGCCGAACCGTGGGAGGTCGCCGACGTCATCGTCTTCCTCGCCAGCGACTACTCCTCGTACATGACCGGCGAGGTCGTCTCGGTGAGCAGTCAGCACCCCTGAGCCCCCGTCCGAGCCCCCGTCGGGACCACGCGCCGGCACCCCCGGCCCCCGACACCGGCCCCCGACACCTGCCGGCCGGCCCCGACCCGGCCGGCCCCGACCCAGGAGACACACATGGGCGCAGAGATCATCAGGACCGGAGTCGACGAACGCGGCATCGCCGAGGTCGTCGTCGACTGCCCGCCGGTCAACGCCCTGCCGGTGGCCGGCTGGTACCGGCTCGCGGAGGCGCTCACCTCCCTCGGCCGCGACCCCCGGGTGCGGGTGGTGGTGCTGCGCGCCGAGGGCCGCGGCTTCAACGCCGGCGTCGACATCAAGGAGATCCAGGCCGACGACGGCCACACCGCCCTGATCGGCGCCAACCGCGGATGCTTCGCCGCCTTCGCCGCCGTCTACGACTGCCCGGTGCCGGTGATCTCGGCGGTCAACGGCTTCTGCCTCGGCGGCGGCATCGGCCTGGTCGGCAACTCGGACATCGTCGTCGCCGCCGAGGACGCCGTCTTCGGCCTGCCCGAGGTGGACCGCGGCGCCCTCGGCGCCGCCACCCACCTGTCCCGCCTGGTGCCGCTGCACAAGGCCAGGGCCATGATGTACACCTCCGCCACCGCCACCGCCGCCGAACTGCACGCCTTCGGCTCCGTGCTGGAGGTCGTGCCGAACGACCGGCTGCGCGAGCGGGCCCTCGCCCTCGCCGCCGGGATCGCCGCGAAGAACCCGGTGGTGGTCCGTGCCGCCAAGGAGGCCTTCACCGGCATCGACCTGTGGGACGTCAAGCGCAGCTACCGCTACGAGCAGGGCTTCACCTTCGAGCTCAACCTCTCCGGAGTCGCCGACGAGGTCCGCGACACCTTCGGCCGCGGCGCCGCCGGCAACGGCACCGCCGACCGCACCACCGCGGGCGGGGAGGGCTGAGATGGACCTGACCTGGAGCCCCGAGGACGAGGCGTTCCGCGCCGAGGCGAGGGCCTGGCTGGAGGCCAACGTGCCGCGGCGGCCGCTGCCCTCCGGCGACACCCGCGAGGGGTTCGCCGCCCACCTGGAGTGGGAGCGCACGCTGTTCGACGCCCGCTGGGCCGTGGTCTCCTGGCCCGAGGAGTACGGCGGCCGGGACGCCTCCATCTGGCAGTGGCTGATCTTCGAGGAGGAGTACTACCGCGCCGGGGCCCCGCAGCGGGTCACCCAGAACGGCATCTTCCTGCTCGCCCCCACCGTCTTCGAGTTCGGCACCCCCGAGCAGCAGCGGCGCATCCTGCCCCGGATGGCGGCCGCCCGGGACCTGTGGGCCCAGGGCTGGTCCGAGCCCGGCGCCGGAAGCGACCTGGCGGGCATCCGCAGCCGCGCCGTCCGCGACGAGGCCGCCGGCGGCTGGCGCCTGACCGGCCAGAAGACGTGGACCACCCGCGGAGCCTTCTGCACCCACCTGTTCGGCCTGTTCCGCACCGACCCCGAGGCGCAGCGCCACCGCGGCCTGACCTACTTCCTGGTCCCGCTGGACGCCCCCGGAGTCACCGTGCGCGGCTTCGAACGCCTCGACGGTGACGAGGGGTTCGCCGAGGTCTTCCTCGACGACGTCTTCGTCCCCGACACGGACGTCCTCGGCGGCGTCGACCGGGGCTGGTCGGTGGCCATGGCCACCACCGGCTCCGAGCGCGGCCTGACCCTGCGCTCGCCCGGCCGCTTCCTCACCGCCGCCGAACGCCTGCTCGACCTGGCGCGCTCCCTCCCGGACGGCCCCGGTGCGCACCGCGACCGGGTGGTGCAGTCCTGGATCGACGCCCAGGCCTACCAGCTGTTCACCCTCGAACAGGTCACCGCCCTCGCCGAGGGCCGGCCGGCCGGCGCGGAGTCCAGCCTCAACAAGCTCTTCTGGTCCGAACTGGACATACGGCTGCACGAGACCGCGCTCGACCTGCTCGGCCCCGCGGCCGAGACCGACGGCCCGTGGAGCAAGGGGTTCCTCTTCTCGCTGGCCGGCCCGATCTACGCGGGCACCAACGAGATCCAGCGCAACATCGTCGCCGAGCGGCTGCTCGGCCTGCCGAGGAGGTGACCGCCGGATGCGCTTCTCGACAGCCGAGAACGACGCGGCCCTGGCCGGGGCCGTGGCCGACCTGCTGGCCAAGGAGGCCGGCCCCGAGGAGATCCGGGCCGGCTGGCCGGGAGGCCGCAGCGAACGGGTCGACGCCGTGTGGCGCAAGCTCGCCGGGGTCGGCGTGGCGGGCACCCTCGTCCCGGAGGCCGACGACGGCCTGGGCCTGGACGAGAACGCCCTGCCGCCGCTGCTGACCGAACTGGGCCGCTCCGGCCTGCCGGTGCCCGCCGCGGAGACCGTCGCCGTCGGCGCGCCGCTGCTGGCCGCGGCCGGAGCCCCGCAGCTGGCCGGCGTCCTGGCCGGGGACCTGCTGCTCACCGCGTCCGCGGACCCCGGTGCCCCGGTGCCCTTCGGGACCCGCGCCGACCTGTTCGTCCTGCGCACCGGCGAGCAGCTGCGGCTGTACGGGCGCGACGAGGTCGACGCCGAGCCGGTCGGCTCGGCCGACGGATCCCGGGCCCTGGCCCGGGTGACCGCCCCGCCCGGCGGCGGACTGCTGCTGGCCGAGGGGCCGGACGCCGTCGCGGCGGCGTGGCGGCACGGCGTGCTGGGCACCGCCGCGCTGCTGGTCGGACTGGGGGAGCGGATGGTCGAACTCACCGTCGCCTACGTCGCGGAGCGCCACCAGTTCGGGGTGCCCGTCGGCTCCTTCCAGGCCGTCAAGCACGCCCTGGCCGACGCCGAGCTCGCCGTGCGGTTCGCCCGCCCGGCGGTGATGGCGGCCGGCTGGGCGCAGGCCGCAGGCGACCCCGGGGCGGCGGTGCGCACCTCCATGGCCAAGGTGCTGGCCTCCGACGCGGCGCGGCTGGCCGCCCGCACCGCGATCCAGTGCCACGGCGCCATCGGCTACACCACCGAGTACGACCTCCACCTGTACGCCAAGCGGGCCTGGGCGCTGGCTGCCGCCTGGGGCGGCCCCTCGGACCACCGGGAGCTGATCGCCCGCGAACTGGACCTGACGAGAGTGGGACGAGCATGACCGAGCCTTCGCCGACCGATCCGGCCGCGGACGGGCCCGCGCCCGACGGGTCCGCGCCCGACGAGGAGGTCGTGCGCTACGAGCGCCGCGGCCCCGTCGCGGTGGTGACGATGAACCGCCCGCAGTACCGCAACGCCCAGAACTCGGCGATGACCTACGCCCTCGACGACGCCTTCTACCGGGCCGCCGCCGACGACGAGGTCAAGGTGGTGGTGCTGGCCGGAGCAGGAAAGCACTTCTCCGCCGGGCACGACATCGGCACCCCCGGCCGGGACGTGGACCGCTCCTTCGACCGCCGCGCCGGACTGTGGTGGGACCACGTGGGCCGCCCCGGCGGCGAGGGCCGCTTCGCCCGCGAGCAGGAGGTCTACCTCGGCATGTGCCGGCGGTGGCGGGAACTGCCCAAACCGGTGATCGCCCAGGTGCAGGGCGCCTGCGTGGCCGGCGGGCTGATGCTCGCCTGGGCGTGCGACCTGATCGTCGCCTCCGACGACGCCTTCTTCGCCGACCCCGTGGTGCGCATGGGCATCCCCGGCGTGGAGTACTTCGCGCACCCGTGGGTCATGGGCCCCAGGTTCGCCAAGGAGTTCCTCTTCCTGGGCGAGCGCGTCCCCGCCGACCGGGCGCTCGCCCTGGGCATGGTCAACCGGGTCGTCCCGCGCGACCGGCTTGAGGAGGAGGTGGCCTCCGTCGCCGGGCGCATCGCGCAGATGCCCCGGATGGGCCTGTCCCTGACCAAGAAGGCCGTCAACCAGGCCGAGGACCTGATGGGCCTGCAGGCCGGCATGGACTCCGTCTTCGGCCTGCACCACTTCGCCCACGCCCACAACGCCGAGGTCGGCGCCGACTCGCTGGCCGGCCACGACGCCCGCTCCATGCGCGACGCCCAGCGCCGCGACTGACACCCCGTGAGGAGAGAGACCGACGTGAGGGGAATCTGCCAGGACCGCGTGGTCGTCGTCACCGGAGCCGGCCAGGGACTGGGGCGCGAGCACGCCCTGGCGCTGGCCGCCGAGGGCGCGAAGGTCGTGGTCAACGACCTCGGCGACGCGGCCGCGGCCGTGGCCGGGGAGATCAACGCCTCCGGCGGCACCGCCGTCGCCGACTCCGGCGACGTCAGCGACTGGGCGTACGCGAAGGCCCTGGTCGACCGGGCGGTCGCCGAGTTCGGAACACTGGACGCACTGGTCAACAACGCAGGCATCAACCGCGACCGGATGCTGGTGTCGATGACCGAGGAGGAGTGGGACCTGGTCCTGAAGGTCGACCTCAAGGGCCACTTCGCCCCCATGCGGCACGCGGCCGCCCACTGGCGCGAGCAGAGCAAGCAGGGCCGCCCGGTCGCCGCCCGCATCGTCAACACCAGCTCGGGCGCCGGGCTGATGGGCAGCGTCGGCCAGGGCAACTACGGTGCGGCCAAGGCCGGCATCGCGGCCCTGACCGTGACCGCCGCCGCGGAGCTGGCCCGCTACGGCGTCACCGTCAACGCCATCGCCCCGGCCGCCCGCACCCCCATGACCGAGGCGGTCTTCGCCGAGAGGATGCGGGCGCCCGAGGACGGCTTCGACGCCATGCACCCGGGCAACGTCTCGCCCCTGGTCGTCTGGCTGGCCGCGGCCGACTCCGCCGACGTCACCGGCCGGGTCTTCGAGGTCGAGGGCGGCACGATCGGCGTGGCCGACGGCTGGCAGTACGGTCCCCGGACCGTCCGCGACCGGCGCTGGGCCCCCGCCGAGGTCGGCCCGGCCGTCCGCGGCCTGATCGCGAAGGCCCCCGCCCCGGCCCCGGTCTACGGCGCCTGAGCGGGCCGGGCCCGCACCCCGACGGACGCCGACACCGCGGTGGCCGGTCCCCGACCGGCCGCCGCGCAGCGTTTCCCCCCGGGCCGCGTCTTCGCGGAAGGCCCGTGTCCGGTGCGGCCCGTGCCCGGTGCGGCCCGGGACCGCCCGCCCTGCCCGGTCCGCGCCCGTCCCGATCCGCTCGATCCGCCCGTCCGCGCCCGTCCCGCGACACGACTGCGGCCCCCCGGCACATCTGCCGGGGGGCCGTTCTCGCGTCGCCGGGCGGAGCCGAACGCCCGGCGACGCGGCCCGGTGCCCGGAGTGCCGGGCGCCGGGGTCCGTGGACGCCGGTGGCGCGGGGCGTCAGGGGCGGGGTTCGCGGGGCAGGCCCAGGACCCGTTCGGCGATGATGTTGCGCTGGATCTCGTTGGAGCCGGCGTAGATGGTGTCGGAGCGGGAGAACAGGTACAGCCGCTGCCAGTCGTCCAGGTCGTGGTCCGGCCCGGTCAGGGTCGAGGCGGTGCCGCACACGTCCACGGCCAGTTCGCCCAGGGAGCGGTGCCAGGTGGCCCAGAAGATCTTGCCGATGGACGCCTCGGGGCCGGGGGCGCCGGAGGCCACGCCGTCCATGGTGCGCAGCGCGGTCGCCCGCATGGCTTCCAGGCCGATCCACGCCCGGACCAGGCGGTCGCGGATCAGCGGGTCCTCGGCCGCGCCGTTGCGCCTGGCCAGGTCGGTGACGGCCTGCAGTTCGCGGCGGAAGCCGACCTGCTGGCCGAGGGTGGAGACGCCGCGCTCGAAGCCGAGGGTGGCCATGGCGATCCTCCAGCCGTCGCCGGGCGCGCCGACGACGTTGCCGGCGGCGGTGCGGGCACCGTCGAAGAACACCTCGTTGAACTCGCTGGTGCCGGTGAGCTGGACGATCGGCCTGACCTCGACACCCTCCTGGTGCATCGGCACCAGCAGGTAGGACAGGCCGGCGTGGCGGGCCGAGCCGGGCTCGGTGCGGGCGACGACGAAGCACCAGTCGGCCTCGTGGGCGAGCGAGGTCCACACCTTCTGCCCCGTCACCACCCACTCGTCGCCGTCGGGTTCGGCCCGGGTGCGGACGTTCGCCAGGTCGGAGCCGGCGTCCGGCTCCGAGTAGCCCTGGCACCACATCTCCTCCACCGAGACGATCCGCGGCAGGAACCGCTCGCGCTGCTCGGGCGTGCCGAAGGCGATGAGGGTCGGGCCGAGGAGCTGCTCGCCGATGTGGTTGACCCGCGCGGGCGCGTCGGCCAGCGCGTACTCCTCGTGGAAGGCGATCTGCTGCTCGAGGGTGGCACCCCGGCCGCCGTACTCCTCGGGCCAGCCGACGCACGTCCAGCCCGCGGCTGCCATGTGCCGCTCCCAGGCGAGCCGTTCGGCGTGCACCTCGTGCTCGCGGCCCGGGCCGCCGCGCCCGCGCAGACCGGCGAATTCGCCGGTGAGGTTGGACCGCAGCCAGTCGCGGACCTCGGCCCGGAACTCGCTCGTGCCGCGTTCCTCGGCCCTGCTCATGGACGACTCCCTCGACCCTGTTCGATGTCGGACTGCATGGTGACCTGCCAAGCGCGTGCTGGGGGACGGTTCTGTGTGCGCGGCCGGCCGGCCGCGGGGTGTTCTCAGACGGCGGGCGCGAGACCGAGGTCCGCGGCCAGTCGGCGGCGGTGCGAGGAGGGCGTGCCCAGGAGCAGGGCGGAGCCGTGCGCGCGTTTGAAGTAGCGGTGGGCGTCGTGCTCCCAGGTGATGCCGATGCCGCCGTGCAGCTGGATCATCTCGCCGGCCACCGCGGAGAACGCCTCCGAGCAGGCGGAGGCGGCCGCAGCCGCCAGCCGCGGCAGCTCCGGCGAGTCGTCCGCCGAGGCGAAGGCCGCGGCCAGGGCCAGCGACCGGGCGGACTCCACCATCACGTAGCAGTCGGCCAGGCGGTGCTTGACCGCCTGGAAGGACCCGATGGCGCGGCCGAACTGCACCCGGGCCTTCGCGTACTCCACCGTGGCCTCCAGGGCCCGGGAAGCGGCGCCGACCTGCTCCGCGGCGAGCGCGACGGCGCCCTCGTCCAAGGCCCGCGCCAGTGCTCGGCCGCCGTCGCCGTCCGCCCCGACCGGCCGGGCCCGGGCCCCGTCGAGCCGCACCCGCGCCTGGGGGCGGGTCAGGTCCATCGTCCCGACCGCCTCCCGGACCACTCCGGGGCCGTCCGCGGGCACCTGGAACAGCGAGCAGCCGGCGGCCGAGCCCGCCGTGACCAGCAGCACGTCGGCGTCCGCCCCGTGCAGGACGTGCTCCTTGACCCCGGTCAGCCGCCAGGTGCCGTCCGGCTCCTGCTCGGCCCGGGTGCGCGGCGAGGCCGGGTCCGACGGGCCGGGCTCGGCCCAGGCCAGCGCCCCCACCGCGGTGCCGGCCGCCAGGCCGGGCAGCAGGTCGCCGCAGGCGGCCGCGTCGCCGGAGGCCAGCAGCGCCCGCACGGCGAGCACCGCCGAGCCGAGGAACGGCACCGGGCTGAGCACCCGTCCCAGTTCCTCCGTCACCACGTGGACCTCCAGCGCGCCGCAGCCGGCCCCGCCGTACTCCTCTGGCACGGCCAGGCCCGCGGCGCCGATCTGCTCGACCAGGGGGCGCCAGGCGGCCGCGCCCTCGTGGCGGGCCAGCAGGGACCGCACCGCGGCCCGCAGCTCCTCCTGCTCGTCGCCGAGTCTCACCGGTCCTCACTTCCTTCCGGGGAACGGACGTCCGGGCAACAGACGTCCTGGGGACGGACTTCCTGGGGACGGACTTCCTGGGAACGGGCGGCCAGGTAGCGGCCGGGGTGCTCGCCGCCGCCGTGGACGGCCAGGTCCGCGCCGTTGACGTACGAGGCCAGCGGGGAGCACAGGTACAGGCAGGCGGCGGCCACGTCCTCGGGGACGGCCATCCGGCCCATCGGGATGATGCCGGCGACGGCGGCGCCGCCGTCCGGGCCGTACACGCCGGCGGCGGCCTCCGTGCGCACCAGGCCGGTCGTGATGTGGTTGACGCGCACGGCGGGGGCCCACTCCAGGGCGAGCGCCCGGGTGAGGGCGAGCAGCCCGGCCTTGGCGGCGGTGTAGGCGGCGGTGCCGGGCTGCGGGTCGTGCGCGGAGACGCTGCCGATGTTGACGACCGCCCCGCCGCCGGGCTGCTCGCGCATCACCCGGTTGGCGGCCTGCGCGACGTAGAACGGCGCCAGCAGGTTCAGCTGGACGATCTTCTCCACGAACCGCGGGGAGACCGTGGCCGCGTCCGCGTCGGGGGAGCCGCCGGCGTTGTTGACCAGGGCGTCGAGGCGGCCGAAGCGCCGCACCGCGGTGTCGGCCAGGTGTGCCGCGGCCGCCGGGTCGCGCACGTCGGCGGCGGCGAAGACGGCGGTGCGGCCGTTCGCCGCGGGGAGTTCCGCCGGTTCGTTGCGGCCGCACACCAGGACGTCCGCGCCGGCGGCGAGGAACGCCTCGGCGACGGCGCGGCCGATCCCCTTGGTGCCGCCGGTGACGATCACGGCCCGTCCGGTGAAGTCCACCGGGTTGCTGCTCATGCTGCTGCCTTCCGAAGGGGGAGGGGCACCCGGCCTCAGCCGAGCCGCTCCACGATGGTCACGTTGGCCTGCCCGCCGCCCTCGCACATGGTCAGCAGGCCGTACCGGCCGCCGCGCCGCTCCAGCTCGCCCAGCAGGCTCGTCATCAGCCGGGCGCCGGTGGCGCCGAGGGGGTGGCCGAGCGCGATGGCGCCGCCGTTGACGTTGACCCGCTCCGGGTCGGCGCCGGTCTCGGCGGTCCAGGCCAGCACGACGGAGGCGAACGCCTCGTTGATCTCCACCAGGTCGATGTCGTCCAGCGTCATGCCGGCCCTGCGCAGCGCGTGCTCGGTGGCCGGAATGGGCGCGGTGAGCATCCACACCGGGTCGGCGGCGCGGACGGACAGGTGGTGGATGCGGGCGCGGGGGGTCAGGCCGTGGTCGCGCAGCCCGCGCTCGTTGACGATCAGCAGTGCGGCGGAGGCGTCGGAGATCTGGCTGGCGCAGGCGGCGGTCAGCCGGCCGCCCTCGACCAGGGCGGGCAGCGAGCGGATCTTGTCCCAGTCGGGCACCCGCGGGCACTCGTCGCGCTCCAGCCCCGCGCAGGGGACGGTCTCGGCGTCGAACAGGCCCTGCTCGCGGGCGCGCAGCGCGCGCTCGTGGGAGCGGACGGCGAAGGCCTCCATCTCGTCCCGGCCCAGCGACCACTTCTCGGCGATCATCTCCGCCGCCCGGAACTGGGAGACCTCCTGCAGCCCGTAGCGGTCCCGCCAGCCGACGGATCCGGAGAACGGGTCGTCGAAGCCGTAGGCCCGACCGGCCGTCATGGCCGAGGAGATCGGCAGGCTGCTCATGCTCTGCAGGCCGCCGGCCACCACCACGTCGCAGGTGCCGCTCATCACGGCCTGGGCCGCGAAGTGGATCGCCTGCTGGGAGGAGCCGCACTGCCGGTCGACGGTGACGCCGGGGACGTGCTCGGGCAGGCCCGCCGCCAGCCAGGCGGTGCGGGCGACGTCCCCGGCCTGCGGGCCGATGGTGTCCACGCAGCCGAGGACCACGTCCTCGACGGCGCCCGGGTCGATGCCGGTGCGCCGCATCAGCGCGGTCAGCGACGCGGCACCCAGGTCGGCGGGGTGTACGGCGGCGAGGGCGCCGCCGCGGCGGCCGACGGGGGTGCGCACCGCGTCGACGATGTAGGCCTCGGTCATGGTCTCCCGCTTCCACTGCGACGTTGTATCAGAATGAATTTCACCCTACCAAGCGCTTGCTTCGGGCGCTAGGGTGGCGCCCAGGGTCCCGACGGCCACACGTGACACACAAGGAGAACCGGATGAGCGACGGAGAGCAGGCCACCACCGTTCCCGGCGTGCTGGCGGCCGCGGCCGCCGGCCGCCCCGAGGCCGAGGCCCTGGTCGACGGCCCGGTCCGGCTGACCTACCGGCAACTGCGAGAGGAGGTGAGGCGCGCCGCCGCCGCGACGATCGCCTCCGGCGTCGGACCGGGCGAACGGGTCGCCGTGTGGGCGCCCAACGGCCACCGCTGGGTGGTCGCCGCCCTCGGCGCCCTGGCCGCCGGCGCGGTACTCGTCCCCGTCAACACCCGCTACAAGGGCGAGGAGGCGGCCTGGCTGCTGGAGCGCAGCGGGGCGCGGCTGCTGCTGGTGGCCAACGGCTTCCTCGGGCACGACTACCTCGCGATGCTCGACCGGGCCGGGCGCCTCCCCGCGCTGCGCCGCACCGTCGTCCTCACCGACGACGAAAACTGGAACGAATTCCTCGAAAGCGGCGAGGCCGTGCCGGCCGGGGTCCTCGACGCCCGGACCGCGGCCGTCGGCCCGGACGACATCTCCGACATGCTCTTCACCTCCGGCACCACCGGCCGCCCCAAGGGCGCGCTGACCGCCCACGCCCAGAACGTCCGGGCCGCGGGCGCCTGGAGCAGCCGCGCCGGACTCCGCCCCGAGGACCGCTACCTCGTCGTCAACCCGCTGTTCCACACCTTCGGGTGGAAGGCCGGGGTCATCGCCTGCCTCACCCGGGGCGCCACCATGGTGCTCCAGCAGGTCTTCGACGCCGACGAGACGCTGCGGCTGGTCGGACGGGAACGGATCACCGTGCTGCCCGGCCCGCCCACCGTGTACACCTCGCTCCTGGACCACCCCGACCGCGCCGCCCACGACCTGTCCTCGCTGCGCGTCGCCGTCACCGGCGCCGCCGTCGTCCCCGTCGCCCTGGTCGAGCGGATGCAGGCCGAACTGTGCCCCGAGGTCCTCACCGCCTACGGGCTCACCGAGAGCTGCGGCATGGTCTCCATGTGCACCGCGGAAGACTCCCCGGAGACCATCGCCCGCACCGCCGGCCGCGCCGTCGACGGCATCGAGCTCGCCGTGGCCGACCCCTCCGGCCGGCACCTGGGACCGGGCGAGCCCGGCGAGATCGTCGTCCGCGGCTACAACGTGATGCGCGGCTACCACGACGACCCGGCAGCCACCGCCGAGGCCCTCGACGCCGACGGCTGGCTGCACACCGGCGACGTCGGGCACCTCGACGAGCAGGGCAACCTCACCATCACCGACCGGCTCAAGGACATGTTCGTCGTCGGCGGCTTCAACGTGTACCCGGCCGAGGTCGAGCAACTGCTCGCCCGGCACCCGGGGATCTCCGAGGCGGCGGTCGTCGGGGTGCCCGACGCCCGGATGGGCGAGGTGGGCCGCGCCTACGTCACCCCGCGCCCCGGAGCCGACGTGGACCCCGACGAGGTCGTCGCCTTCGTCCGCGCCCGGCTGGCCAACTTCAAGGTCCCCCGCGAGGTCGTGGTCCTCGACCGGCTTCCCCGCAACGCCGCGGGCAAGGTCGTCAAGAACGGCCTGCGCACCGCCTGACCGCCCCCCGCCCCCCGAACTGCCCGAACCCCTCGAACTCCGAGACCACACAGGAGGACCACCGTGTCCCACGCAGTCATAGTCGCCGCGAGCCGGTCCCCGATCGGCCGCGCCCGCAAGGGATCGCTGAAGGACCTGCGCGCCGACGACCTTGCCGCCACCATCGTCCGGTCGGCCCTGGAGCAGGTGCCCCAGCTGGACCCGAACAGCATCGACGAACTGCTCCTCGGCTGCGCCCAGCCCGCCGGCGAGCAGGGCTACGGGCTGGGACGCGTCGTCGCCACCCTGCTCGGCCTCGACGGCGTCCCCGCCGCCACCGTGCAGCGCTACTGCGCCTCCAGCCTGCAGACCACCCGGATGGCCGACCAGGCGATCCGCTGCGGCGACGGCGACGTGTACGTCTCGGCCGGCGTCGAGACGGTCTCCCGCTTCGCCCGGGGCAAGTCCGACGGCCTGCCCGACACCCACAACCCGCTCTTCGCCGCAGCCCGGCAGCGCACCGCGGACCTCGTCGCGGCCGGCGGCACCTGGACCGACCCCCGCGCCGCCGGAGAACTGCCCGACGCCTACATTGCCATGGGCCACACCGCCGAGCACGTCGCCCGGCTGCACGGCGTCAGCCGCGCCGACCAGGACGCCTGGGCGCTGCTCAGCCAGCAGCGCGCCGAGAAGTCGGCCGCCGACGGCTTCTGGAAGCAGGACATCACCCCGGTCGCCCTGCCCGACGGCACCGTCGTCGACACCGACGACTGCCCGCGCCTCGGCACCACCGCCGAGGGCCTGGCCGCCCTCGAACCCGTCTTCCACCCCGAGGGCACCGTCACCGCCGGCAACTGCTGCCCGCTCAACGACGGAGCAGCCGCAGTGGTCATCATGTCGGAGACCCGCGCCGCGGAACTCGGCATCACCCCGCTCGCCCGCATCCTCTCCACCGCCGTCTCCGCCGTCTCGCCCGAGATCATGGGCATCACCCCGGTCGAGGCGTCCCGCCGGGCGCTGGCCCGGGCGGGGCTGACCATGGGCGACGTGGACCTGGTCGAGATGAACGAGGCGTTCGCCGCCCAGGTCGTGGCCTCCCGGCGGGCCCTGGACATCGACGAGGACAAGCTCAACGTCCACGGCGGCGCCATCGCCGTCGGCCACCCCTTCGGCATGACCGGGGCCCGGATCACCACCACCCTGCTGAACGCGCTGCGCCACGGCGACAAGGAGATCGGCCTGGAGACCATGTGCGCGGCCGGCGGCCAGGGCATGGCGATGGTCGTCCAGCGCCTGTCCTGACCACCGCGGCACACGGCGGCGCCCCCGCGTCCGGGACCTCCGGGCCGGGGGCACCGCTCAGCCGTCCAGGCGGGGGACGACGAGGAGCCGGAGCGCAGCGCCGGCGCGCGGCCCGGCGTCCACGGCCCGGGGGCCGCCCGCCACGCACCGGCGGCCCCCGTCCGCCGGGGGCACCGCCGGGCGGCGGGCCGGGGCGACCACCGGACGGGCCGTGAACACCGCCGGGCGGCGGGCCGTGAACACCGCCGCCCGGCCCGCCGCCCGCCCGGTCACGCCGTCCCCGCGAGCAGGGAGGCCAGCAGCGCAGGCGACTCCGGACGGCCGTCCAGCACCCGGCTGGTGCGGACGGCGACCCGCCAGCCGTCCGGCCCCCGGCGCAGCCGCCAGTGGTTGGCGGTGGCACGGCGCACGGTGCAGGCACCGTCCTCGCGGACCACCATCAGCGAGTGGCACACCGCCACCGCCTCGTCGCCGTCCACCGTCACGTGCGCGGGGCCCACGACGTGCGCGCAGCCGCCGGCGATCCACCCCCGGTGGGCGTCCGAGCGGACCATGGCGGTGATCTCCTCCCGCCCGCGCATGAGCAGCTCGTCCACGTCGTACACGCCGTCCGGCTCCCACAGCGCCGCCACGGCCTCCGCGCTGCCGCTGTCCACCAGCGGCCCGTAGGCGGCGATCAGCCGGGCCACCGCCCGCTCGTCCTCCAGGTGCGCCAGACGCCGCTCCAGCCTGGCCAGCCGCTCCTGCGCAGTTCCCTCCGTCATGCCTCCTCCTCCAGTTCGCAGCCGGACTCCAGGGCCAGCGCGCGCAGCGCTTCCAACTGCTCGCAGTAGTGGGCGGCGGACGACGCCGCGACGGTCGCGCTCGCGACGGTGGCACCCGCCTGCGCCACCCGGCTCAGGGCCTGCACCGCCGCCTCCGGGGCGCCGAGCGGGTCCAGCGGCTTCCCGGCGCTGAGCACCACCTCGAAACCGTCCGGAAGGTCCGCGCCCCCGAGCATCTGCGCCAGCCGGTCCAGCGGCAGCCCGAACGGCACCCAGCCGTCGCCGTGGGCCACCGCCCGCCGCAGCGACCGCGGAGTGCGGCCCCCGATCCACAGCGGCACCCGGGGCTGGACCGCGTGCGGCTCCACCACGAAGCCCTCGAAGTCGTAGAACTTCCCGTGGAACTTGGGGGTGCGCCGCGACAGCGACGCGCGCAGCGCCTCCAGGGCCTCGTCGGCGCGCGCCCCGCGGCCCTCGAAGGGGACGCCCAGCAGCTCGAACTCCTCCTGGAGGGAGCCCACGCCCAGCCCCAGCACGACCCGTCCGCCGCTGATGCGGTCCACGGTGCCGTACCGCTTGGCGATCTGCAGCGGGTGGTGGTAGCCGAGCACCAGCACCTGGGTGGCCAGCCGGATCCGGGAGGTCCGCGCGGCCAGGTAGCCCAGTGTCGCCGCCGGGTCCCAGTAGGTGCCGCCGCGTTCCTCGGCGATCGGCTCGGGAACGGCCGTGTGCTCGCTGCAGGTGAGGTGGTGGAACCCCAGCCGGTCGGCGGTCCCGGCGATCAGGCCCAGCTCCTCGACGCCCGCGTCGCGCTCCCACTCGGAGCGGACGCCCGGCAGTTGGACGACCACGGGGGAGACGATCCCGACCTTCATGCGCAACCTCCTGCGATGGGAACCCGAAGAACCGTTCCTAACGCCCAGGGCGGGGCGGCCGGCCGTTCCTCCCGGTGAGCGGGACGGGGCGGCCGGCGCCGCCGCCCGGCCGGCCCCGCACTCCGCCGGCCCCGTGTCCCGGTCACCGGGACGCGGGACCGGCGGGCCGGGGCGGGCGGTTAGCGTCTGGGCGTCCAGGAGGTGCACGGAGCGGAGGAACCGGACGTGAACAGGTTCGAGGGCAGCAAGGTCCTCCTCACCGGGGCGGGCTCCGGGATCGGCCGGGCGACCGCGCTGCGACTGGTCTCCGAGGGCGCCGCCGTCCTCGCCGTGGACCGCAGCCCGGAGGGCCTCGCCGAAACCGTGCGGGCCGCGGCCGGGCCCGGGCGGATCACCCCGCACACCGCCGACGTGGCGGACGAGCGGTCCGTCGTCGCGGCGGTGGACGCGGCCGCCGCCGAACTCGGCGGCCTGGACGCCCTGGTCAACGTCGCAGGCGTCCACCGCACCACCCCGATCGCCGACCTCACCGTCGACGACCTGCGCCGCCTCTTCGACGTCAACCTGGTCGGCACGGCACTGTTCTGCCGCGAGGCACTGCGCCACCTGCCCGACGGCACGGGCGTGATCGTGAACGTGGCCTCCAGCGCCGCGGCCCACGGCAACCCGTACATGACCGCCTACTCGGCGAGCAAGGGAGCGGTGCTGGGCTTCACCCTCAGCCTCGCCGCGGAGGTCGCGGGCCGCGGCATCCGCGTGGTCGCCGTCTCCCCGGGCAGCGTCGCCACCCCGCTGACCGCCTCCGGTGTCCTGCCGCCCGGCCTGGACCGCAGCTACTACGCGCGCATCGCCCCGCCCTTCGGCGCCGCGGCCCCCGAGCAGATCGCCGGCACCATCGCCTACGCGGCCTCCTCCGACGCCGGCCACCTCACCGGGGTCGACCTCCGCGTGGACGGCGGCGCCCACATCTGACCCCGGCCCCGGCCCCCGGGCACCGACACCGGCGTGCGACGGCCCGCCGGTGCGGGCGCCCGTCCGCCTCCCCGCGGCATTGTCAGAGTCATGTGGTGGGATCCCGTTCGTCGCACGGTGCGAGGACGAACGGGGTGTGGTGCACGGTGACGGGGGACGAGCGGGCGCAGCGGGACGTGCTGTCCTTGCTGGTGCCGGGCGTACCGGCCGGGGAACTGCCGCGGTTGCGCGAGAGGTTGGGCGGCGAGGGGCTTCCGCGGCCCGCGGCCGGGTCCGGGCCCGGAGGCGGCGGCTGCGGTACCGACGGCGGCGCCCCGTCCCCGGCCGGGGCGCTGCGCGCGGCCCTCGCCGCGCCGCGCCCCTCGGGGCTGGGGCCGCTCGCCGCCGCCGCGCGGAAGGCCGGCCCGCTCGACGACGACCTCGTCCTCGCCCTGCTGGAACGCGCCCGCCCCGCCCGCACGCTGCCCGCCCTGCTCGGCGAGGAAGTGCGGCCGGACGGCCTGACGGCCGCACGGCTGCGCGAACTGGCCGCCCGCCACCCGGGCGCCGACCCGGCCCGCTGGCGCGGGCTGCACGACGCGCTGGCGACCCACCGCGGCACCCTGCCCGAACTCCTCGCCGCGGAACCGGAGGCGGCGCCGGAACCGGCCGACGGCCCGGCGCCCCTCCCGCCGAGGAGCGTGCCGGCCACCCTGGCCCTGCTGCTGGAGCACACCGCACCCGAGCAGACGGCCGCAGCCCTGCGGGCCCTGCCCGACGCCGCCGTGCGCGAACTGCTCGCAGGCGGCTCCCTCCCCGGCCCGGCCCTCACCGCCGCCGTCGCCGGGCACGGCGACAGCCGCAGCCGCACCGCCCTGGCCGCGCACCCCCGACTGGACGCGCGCGTCCTCAAGCAGCTGGTGGCCGCCGACGACCCGGCCGTCAACGCCGCCGTCTACCGCAACCCCCGCTGCACCCCCTCGCTGCGCCGCGCGATCGCCCACCGGCTGGACCGCGTGCCGCTGGACGAGGGGCTGCGCGCCGAACTGCTGTCCCCCGGGGCCGACGTCCCCGCCACCTGGCACACCCCGCTCCTGGCCTGCGGCGACCCCGGACTCGTCGCCCGGGCCCTGCGCCGGGGCGTGCGCAGGGCGGCGCAGCGCCACGCCCTGGTGCGCGTGTGGGAGAGCCGCGGCCCCGACGCCGTCCGGCGCCTGCTCTCCGACGCCTCCGCGCGGCCGCACCTGCACGCACAGGTCCGGGCCGAGGCCGAAGCCGCGCTGGAGGAACCGGACGGTGCCGCCCGGCTGCGCGCCGACGGCGAGCCCTACGACGACCCGGCCGCCCTCCCGCGCCTGCTGCGCACCGTCCGCGGCACCAGCACGCTGCGCGACCTGCTGAACGAGCCCTACGCCCACGACTTCCCGGCACTGGCCGCCGCCCACCGGCAGAGCCCGTTCATGCCGAAGGCCGCCGAGGAACTCCTCCGCCACGAGGACGCCACCGACGCAGACCGCGCCGACCTCCTGCTGAACGTGCTGAACGCGCCGTGGCGCACCGGCGGCCGGTACGGGGGCAACACCGCTCCGCCCGCCCGGCGGCTCGCGGACGAACCGCTGGACGACGCGGCCCCCGAGTGGGCCGAGGGCATGGTTCGCGCCGGCCTCCTGGACCCCGCCGCGCTCGTGCACCCGGCCCGCCCCGCCGCCCGCGCGGCCGGCGCCCTGGCCGCCCTGGCGGAGCGCGGCCTGCTGACCGACGACGCGCGCCGCGCCCTGCACTCCGCGGTACGCGACCACCTGGCGGGCCGCCCCGACGCCTGGGCGGCACTGCTGCGGATGCTCCCCGGCTTCACCGGCAGCTTGGCCGAGCTGGTCGCCGCGGCGGGGCAGGCCGCCGCCCCCACCCCGCCCGCCGCCCCGCCCGCCGCCCCGGACTCCGCCGCCCCGGACTCCGGCGCCCCCGCAGGCCGGCCGCGGCGCCCCGGCCCCGCGGCCGTGCGTGCCCAAACCCCCGGGACCCCCGAATTCCCCGGCGAGCCGCGCGGCGAGCGCCAACGGGCGGCGCTGGGCGCACTGGACCTGCTGATCCGTCTCGCCCCGGGCGACGCGCCCCTGCCCGACGACCCGGGCAGCCTGCGCTACCTCGCCCGTCACCACCCCGCCGACAACCCCGGAGGGGAGTCCCCGGCCTGGCTGGTCAAGGCGTGCGAGGCCGCGGGCATCGCCCCCGAGGACGGCTGGCACACCCCGCCGCCCCGGGCTCAGGCACTGGCGGAACCGGCCCGCGCGCGCGACGCCGGCGCGGCCGGGCACACCCTCGAGACCGCCTACCTGCACGGGGTGCTCCGGGCGGACGACCTCCTGCGCACCCTCCCCGCTCCGTGGCTGGTCCGCCGCCCCCACGACTGGTACCGGCTCGCCTTCCCCGTGGCCTGGGAGAACGCCCTGGCCGCCTTCCTCGACCACGAACTGGGCGACGACCCGGACGCCTGGCTGTACCTGGCCGCGGCCGCCCGCGAGGAGATGCGGACCGAGACCCGGCGCCCGCCGCACGGGGCGACCTGGCCCGAACTCCTCGAACGCTCCCGTACCCGAACCGGCGCCCCGCGCCGGAGGACTGGGCGCCCATGGCGGACCACGCGACCGTCGATCACGGCCCGTCCTCCCGCAACCCCGCGCCCACCACCCCCGACGAGGCCCTGCGGCTCCTCGCCCACGGCAACCACCTGTGGCTGTGGCCACTGGGCACCCTGCTGGGCCTGGCGGGGCCCCGCGCCCTGACCGCCGTGCTGCCCCGGCTCGGCCCCGACGGCCCCTGGCTGCTCGCCGCCCACCTGCTCCGCCACCGGCCCACGCCGCGCGCCGCGTTCGACCACCTCCTGCGGCAGCGCGACCCGCAGGCCCTGCGCGTCCTCGCAGTGCAGGGGCGGTGGCTCGACGACGGACTGGAGCAGCGGCTGGCCGACCTCCGCGACCCGGACGCCGACCTGGCCCTGCTGCACCACACCCAGGACCGCCACGTCCGCCGGCGGATCGTCACCGCTCCCGGGCCGGTGGCGGGCCGCCTCCTCCCCGGACTGCGCGACGACCCGTCAGCCGTCCCTCCCGGGGGCGCCCTGTGGCTGGAGTCGGCCGAACCCGACCTGATCGAGGCCGTCCTCGTTCGCACCGGTCGGCACCTCGACCTCGCGCAGCAGCTCACCGGATGCCTCAACCTCCTGCGCCACGGCGGTCCGCGGCGCCTGGGCGACCTCGTCGGCCGCGGTGTCCTCGGCCAGGCCGCCACCCGGCTGTGCCAGAAGGCACTGGCCGGACCGGACCCCGCCGCGGCGCTCCGCGCCCGCCTCGACCGCGAGCTGTCCCCGGCCCGGCTCGCCGCACGGCTGCGCCGCAGCGACCACCCGTGGCGCACCGCCGAACTCCTCGGAAGCCGGCCCGCCGCATGGGACTGGTACGGGCTGGAGGCCGAGCACCACAAGGACCCCGTCCCCCACTGGGCGGAGGTGGTCCGCCACCCCGCCGCCCCGCGCGACCTGGTCCTGCGGCACAGCGAGCACCTCCCGGCCCCGGGCCGGCACCGCACCCCCGCGGACCCCGGCTGACGCGGGCCCGGCTCCGCCACGGACTGGGCGACCACTTCCACGAGCCGCTCACCGTGCAGCTCGACCACCTCCTGGGCACCGGCCACCTCGGTGGGGCCGATTTGGTCCGGGAGGTCGCCCCCGCCGCTCTCGTCCTGGACTACCTCAACGGGGCCGGCCGCCGCACGGACGCACCTGCCCGGGTGGGGGCCGCGCTGGCGGAGACCGCGGTCCTGGTCCGCGACCGGCTGGGCGTCGACGCCGCCGCCTGGCGCCGCGTCGTCGCCCGCCTCAGCGAACGCGATCCCCACTGGGACCCCCTCGCCCCGGTCGCCTCCCTGCTCGCACCCTGAGCCGGAGCCCTCCGGCCGCGGGCCCGGACCACCGCGCCCGCGGCCGGGGCGCGCACGCGGGACGTGACGGCGGGGCAGACGCCCCGCCGTCACGTCCCGCCGGGTTCGGGCGCGCCGCGGAGCTCGCCCTCCAGCAGGCCCATGACGAACATGTCGTGCCACCGGCCGTCGCGCCGGAAGACCTGGCGCAGCCGACCCTCCTCGACGAAGCCGACCTTCTCGTAGACGCGCCGGGCGGCGTGGTTCTCGGTGACGACGGTCAGCGTGATCCTGTGCAGGCGCATCTTCTCGAAGCCGTAGCGGCACGCCGTGCGCATCGCGTCCGTGGCGATGCCGCGGCCCCAGTACTCCTTCTCGCCGATGTAGATGTCGATCTCGGAGCACCCGGTCTCCGGCTCGGCGCCGTGCAGCCGGACCAGGCCGACGAGCTTTTCGCCGGCGAGCACCTCGATCCCGAGGAGCACGTCCCCGTAGGTGTTGCGCGGTCGTTCCGCCAGCCGCTTCTCGACCTGGGACAGCGGCTGGGCGTAGCCGTCCTCCATCCACCGCATGACGTCGGGGTCGTGGTTCCACCGCCACAGCGCCTCGGCGTCCGGCAGCCCCATCGGCCGCAGCCTCACCAGTTCTCCGACCGTCATCTCAGCCTGCTTTCCGGTTAGTTCGTGATCGGTGTCCGCGGGCCCGCAAGCGGTTGCACGGCCCGGAGTCCTCCCCGGTCCGCCCAGGACCGTGTCCTGTGCGGTGGGGCGGACCGGCCGCCGCCGCGCACGCGGCGTCGGGCGCCCGGTAGCGCTTTCGACGCGAGTCCCGGGGTGCGGCCCGCCGGAGGTGGGCCGGCGGGCCGCGTGTTCCCGCGGCTGTGAAGCGATCGGGAGCAGGTGACACCATGGCACAGGCGTCTGACAACCCGTCCGCCGCAGCTGTCCGGAAGCCGACGGAGGCCCCGTCCCCGGGGCTACCCTTCCGTCCGACCCCGCGTGCCGCACGGGTCGGCCGAAGGCGTGTCAGGAACCCCGCCCGGCAGGACCGGTGACGCGGGACGACGGGGACGGGCGGACGGGGCGGGTGGCGGGAATGACGGGCACGGCGGGGAAGAGGAGGACGGCGGGGCGGGCGGAACCCGGTGCCCGCGGTCCGGTGGCGCGGATCGCCTCGGCGGCGCTCCCGCTCTACCTGACCATGATCGTCTCGTCGGCCGGCGCGCTCGTGGGAACCGCCGTGCTCGGCAGGCACGCCACGGTCTCCCTCGCCGCCTTCGCCGTCACCACCGCGGTCCACACCCCGGCGGTCGCGGCCGTCGCCGGCGCGCTGCGCGGTGTGATGCCCTTCGTCGCCGCGGAGCGCGAGGACCCCGACGCGCTGCTGCCCGTGGTCCGCGACGGCATGTGGCTGGGGATCGTCACGGGGCTGCTCGGCGCAGCCGCGGTGGGCGCGGTCCCGCTGATCGGCAGGGCCTCCGGCGTGCCGGAGGAGACCCTCGCTGAGCTGGGCGCGCTCCCGGCCCTCCTCGCCTGCAGCGTGCTCGTGTCCGCCGTGGGCAACTCCGCCACCTCCACCCTGGTGGGTCTGGGCCGCTCGAAACCGGTCATGCACGCCGGGACGGCCGGGACGGTGACGGCCGTGGCGCTCTCGCTCCTCCTGGTGGGCGGCGTCGGCCCGTTCGGCGGTCTCGGGCCGACCGGCGCGGGTGTCGCGATGCTCGCGTCGAACCTTGTCGGCGCCGCGGTCGCGCACCGGGCGCTGCGCCGTTCCCCGGTCCTGGCCGGGCGGCGGCTGCGGCCCGGGCGGCCGCACGTGCGCGCGCTGCTCCGCCTCGCCGCGGTCGGGGTGCCGCTCGCCGCCACCGTCCTGGTCAAGTTCGCCGTCCTGGGCGTCCTCGCCCTCGCCGCCGCCCGGACCGGCAGCGAAAGCGCCGCCGCGCACAGCATCTCCGTCTCCCTGGCCAACCTGGTGTTCACCGCGGCCGTCGCCGTGGGCCAGGCGACCGTCCCGCTGGTGTCCCCGTACGTCGGGGGCGGTGACGTCCGCGGGCTGCGCGGCGGTGTGCTGGCGGGGGTGAAGGTGGCCATGGGCGCCGTGCTCGTCCTGGGCGGCGTCCTGGCGTCGGCGGGGGAGCCGGTGGTCTCCCTGTTCACCGGTGACGCAGTCCTGCGCGGCCTGGTGACCGGGCTGCTGCCGGTGGTCCTGCTGGCGGTCGTCACGGACGCGCTCCAGGCGGTTTTCGGGTTCGGCCTGGTGGCCGTGAAGGACACGGTGCCCGGCCTCGTCGTCTTCGCCGCCTGCTACGGGGCGCTGGCACTGGTCGCGGTCCCGGTGGCCGCGGCGGGAGGACTGACCGCCCTGTGGGCCGCGCTGGCCTGCGCCAACACCGCGCTGGTGGCCGGGCAGGCGTGGGCCTTCCACCACCGCAGCGCCCGGCTGCCGTGCGGACCGGCGGGCACTCCCGGGTGAGCGCACCGGCGGCCCGGCGGAACCGGGACACCCGAGGCTCCGTCCTCCGCGGGGACGCCAGACCCCGCGACGGCCGCTCCCGCGACGGCCGCCCCTGCGACGGCCGCTCCCGCGACGGCCGCCCCTGCGACGGCCGCTCCCGCGACGGCCGCCGGCCGTGCCGCACCGTGGGGAGACGGTGCGGCACGGCCGGGGCGTGCGGGCTGCCCCCGGGGAGGGGCTCAGCGGGTCGTCACTTGACGTTGACGCCGGCCCAGGCGGCGTTGACCGCCTGGTACTCGGCGCCGGCGGCCCCGTACAGGTCGCTCGCCGCCGACAGGGTGGCGGCGCGGGCGCCGGCGTAGTCGGTGGTGGAGGTCATGTACGTGGTCAGGGCCTTGTACCAGATCTTCTCGGCCTTGTCCCGGCCGATGCCGGCGACCGCCGTGCCGTCGTAGGTCGGGCTGTTGTAGCTCACGCCGTTGACGGTCTTGGCGCCGCTGCCCTCGGAGAGCAGGTAGAAGAAGTGGTTGGCGGGGCCGGACGAGTAGTGGACGTCGACCCGGCGCAGGTTCCTGGACCAGTAGTCGTGGGACGAGCCGTCCTTGGAGGGCTTGTCCATGTAGCGCAGCGGGGTGCCGTCGCCGTTGATGTCGACCTTCTCGCCGACGAGGTAGTCGCCCGGGTCGGAGGAGTTGGCGGCGTGGAACTCGGCGGCCGCGGCGAAGATGTCGGAGGTGGCCTCGTTGAGGCCGCCGGACTCGCCGCTGTAGCGCAGGCCGGCGGTGTTGGAGGTGACGCCGTGGGTCATCTCGTGCGCCGCGATGTCCAGCGAGGTGAGGGGGGCGGCGTTGTTCGCCCCGTCGCCGTAGGTCATGCAGAAGCAGGAGTCGGACCAGAACGCGTTGACGTAGGCGTTGCCGTAGTGGACGCGGGTGTAGGCGGCCGCGCCGTCGTTGCGGATGCCGTTGCGGCCGTGGACGTTCTTGTAGTAGTCCCACGTGACCGCGGCGCCGTAGTGCGCGTCGACCGCGGCGCTCTGGCGGCCGCCGCCCCACACGTCGTCGGCGTCGTTGAACAGGGTGCCCGTGCCCGTGGTGCCCTGGTTCATGTCGAGGGTGCGGTGGCCGCCGCGGGCCCCGTCCTTGAGGTCGAAGGTGCTGCCGTTGGGCGTGGTGGTGAGGGAGACCGTGCCGTTGTAGTCACCGGTGCCGGTGCCGGTGTGGACGGTCTCGTAGGAGAACAGCTCCTTGCCGGTGGCGGCGTCGGTGACGACGTGCATCTCGCTCGGCGTGCCGTCGTGCTGCACCCCGGTGACGACGGTCTCCCAGGCCAGGACCGGCTTGCCGTCCGCGGCCCAGACCACCTTGCGCGGGGTCTTCGCCGCCGCGGCCCCCTCGGTCTCCTGCGCGGCGGCCTTCAGCGCGGTCTTCTTCGCGGCGGACGCCGGCAGCCCGGCGTCCGTGCTCGGCACCGAGATCCGGGCCTTCGTGGCCCGGGTGACGGTCCGCTCGCCGTTCTTCCGCTCGTGCACGACGAGGTCGCCGCCCAGGACGGGCAGCCCGGCCCAGGTGCGCTCGTAGCGGGTGTGCACCGAGCCGTCGGCGTCCTTGACGACGTCGCGGACGACGAGCTTCTCCTCGCTGCCCAGGTTGAGGAGTTCGGCCTCGGCGGCCGCGTCGGCCTGCGCCGCCCTGATGGCGGATGCCCGCTCGGAGGCGGACAGGGCGACCGCCGTCGCGCCGGACTCGCGGTCGGCCTGCGCGTTGGCCGTTCCGGACTGCACGCCGACGACGAGCATCGCGGCCGAGGCGGCCAGGGCGGCGGCGCGGACGGTGGCCTTGCGGGGGGTGGTGCTGGGTATCACTGGGGTCTCCTCGGCACGGGACCGCGAGGTGGCCGCGGTCCGTCAAAGCCGGGCGGATCAGTGGTGGGCCGCCCGGAGTTGTCGGGAAGTCCCTTCGGGCGTCCGGAACCGCGCCCCGGGGTGCACGAGGTGGAGACAGGTGCGCAGGGGAACGCGGACCCCTGGTGCGCCCGCGGGGAACCGGAGCAGAGACTGTCATCAATCGGTCACTTAGCAACAGGGGTTGAACAGAAAATGATTTGTTGTGTTCCCGACATGCCGATCTCCGTCACCCTGGGTGACCGTGCCCCGCCTCCCGCCCTGCCGGTGCTCGGCCCGCCGCCCCCACTGCCTCCGCCGCCCCCACTGCCCCGCTGCGTCCCATCACCCCGCAGTGCCCCGTTACTCCGCGGTCCCCCCGCGGTGACGCACGACGGCCTCGAAGATCTGCGCCAACTCGGCCGCGTCCTCACCCGCATGGTGCGTGTGCGGCAGTCCGTCCAGGCCCAGTGCGTGCTTGACGGTGCCCTTGCGGGTCCCGGCCCACTCGCTCCCGGTCATGCCCATCCAGTAGCTGCGCAGGTCGATTCCCGAACCGGTCGCACCGAACGGGCTCTTGCCGGTGAAGCGCATGAAGTACCAGTGCACGAACATCCCGTCCCACACCGCGGGAGCGGCGAGGAAGACCGGGCGCCCGATCCCGCGCAGGCCGTCGACCCAGCGCGCGGCGGCCGACATCGCATCCTCGGCGGCCGGTGCCTCCCGCAGCAGCCGTTCCCGGTCGAGGCCGGAGACGGCCAGCGCCTTGGGGTCGAAGTCGTCGGAGATCGGGCGCAGTTCGGTGTAGAACGACAGGTCGGGACGGCCGGCCACGGCCATGCCGAGGGAGATCATGCTGTACGGACCGGGGATCGGTCCGTCCGCCTCGACATCGACGGCGACATAGAGTTCGGGAAGACGGGACATGGTCGGCACTGTAGGTGCCTGGCTCTTCCCGGTGCCATGCGGTTTCCCGCGGCGTGCGCCGCGGGCCGGCCGGCCCGGCTCAGCGGCGGGTGCGGTCCCGGAAGGCGCGGTCCCGGAGGGCGCGGGGTCGGAGCCTGCGTGCCGCCGGCAGCAGCGCCGTGCCCGCAGCCAGCGCGAGGGCGCCGACGCCGGCGGTGACGGGGGCCCGGCCGCCCGGGCCGGTCTCCGCCAGCGCGCCCGCCGCCGCGGCGTCCCGTCCGTCCGCGGGTGCCCGCCCCGCCGAGGCGTCGAGGATCAGCCGGGCGACCGCCTCGGGGTGGGTGATCATGGCGAAGTGCGGCGCGTCCACCTCGACGGTGCGGGATCCGGCCCGGTCGGCCATGAACCGTTCGAGCCGGGGCGGGACGGCACGGTCCTCGGTGGCGACCAGGTACCAGGACGGGACGGTCCTCCAGGCCGCCGCGCGGGACTCCTCGGCCAGGGCGGCCTGCGCGATCGGGCGCTGGCCGGCCGCCATCGCGGCCGTCGTCCGGGCCGGGGCGCCGGCCACGAGGACCTCGCGGAACCTGTCCGGGGCGACGGAGAACTCGACAGCCGTCCCGCCGCCGGGCAGCGGGTAGCGCGCCGGCACGACGGCGGTCCCCAGCCGGCTGCCGGGGAACCGCCCGTTCAACTCCTCCACGCTCTCGCCCCTGTCGGGCACGTGGGCCGCGATGTAGACCAGGGCCTCGACGTCGGGGTCCGAGGCGGCGGCGTTGCCGATCACCGCGCCCGCGTAGGAGTGGCCGACGAGCACGATCGGCCCCTCGATGCGTTCCAGGACCGAGGCGAGGTACGCCGAGTCCCCGGAGAGCCCGCGCAGCGGGTTGGCCGGGGCGACCACCCGGTGGCCGAGCCGCTGCAGGCGCTCGGTGACGCCCCGCCACGCGGAGGCGTCGGACATGGCGCCGTGCACCAGGACCACGGTGGGCCCGGCGCCCGCCCCTTCCCGCCCGTCGCCGTCGCCGGGAGCGGCGGCGGCCGGGGACACGGCGGTGAGTGCGGCGACGGCCAGCGCGACCGGGCCGCGGGCGAGGAGGGTGCGGACGCTCGGGAGGGAAGGCACAGCGGTTCTCGCTTCCGGAGGACGGGGCGACAGTCAACGAGCCTGTACGACCCGGGATCCCCGGGCTCCCCAGGAGGGCCGGAAGAGTGACGCGCGCGGCGGCGGCCCGGCGGCGGTCGCCCGCGTCAGGTGTTGGCGGCCCAGATGCTCAGATTCAGCGCGGCCGCGAACGCCACCCACAGCAGGTAGGGGACCAGCAGGTACCCGGCAGCCGGCCGGACGCGGCGGAACAGCACCGCCGTCGCGCCGGCCGTGAGGAGCAGCAGGCAGACGTCGGCGAAGGCGAGCCCGTACTGCCGCGCGCCGAAGAACAACGGCGTCCAGGCCGCGTTGAGCAGCAACTGCACACCCCACAGGCCCAGTTCGGTACGGGCCCGCCGACCCCGGGCACGCTGCACCAACCATGCGGACGTGCCCACGAGCGCGTAGAGCACCGTCCACACCGGGCCGAAGAGCCACGACGGCGGCGCCCACGAAGGACGGTCCAAGGACGCGTACACCGCTCCGGAGCCGGAGGAGGAGAGCGCCCCCACCGCGGCGGCGGCAAAGCTGAGGGCGAGGAACAGCAGCAGCGAGGGCCAGGCGGCCCGTCCGGACGCGGCGGCCCGTTCCTGCCGGGCGGTCCGCCCCTGCCCGGTGCCCTGCCGGGGGCCGTGGACTGTCGGCATCGTGACTCTCCCTGTTCCCGCCCGCCGTCGTGCCGATCGCCTACCCGCCCGCGCCCGGTTCACCGGGCGGTTCGCCGGGCGGTTCGCCGGGCGGCCGGTCCGGGAGGCCGCGGCGAACCGCGCTCCGCGACCCCGCTTCCGCGGTAGGATCCGCGAGAACCCTTCGGACGCTCCCGGCCGTGATCACCGGCACGGGACGTCCGCCGCGGCGGAGGCCCCGATTCCCGCCGCCCGCCCCGCACTTCAGGCTCCAGGTCACCGACCTGGAGCCTTTTCGCCGTTCCGGGACCGCTCCGGGACCGGTTCATGAACGAAACCGTCCGGGGACGCCGCGGCCACCCGCCGCGGCACCCCGGCGTCCCACCAGGAAAGGCAGCAGAGCCCATGGACCTCGACGGATTCCCCCGGCAGTTCGCCCGCACCCGCCGCTTCTCCCTCGGGGTGCCCCGGTCGTTCACCGTCTCCCCGGACGGCGAGCGCGTGCTGTTCCTGCGCTCCGCCTCCGGCACCGACCCGTGCGGCCTGCTGTGGCTGTACGGGAACGGCCGGGAGCGGGTCCTCGCCGGCCCGGCGGAGGGCGGCCCGGTGGAGGGCGGCGGGGCGTCGGCGGGCGTGACGGAGTACGCGGCCGACCGGGAGGCGCGCACGGTGGCGTACGTCCTGGACGGCTCGCTGTGGACCGTGCGCACCGACGGCGGCGCGCCGCGCCGCCTCCCCGTCCCCGGCCCGGTGGCCGACCCGCGCCCCTCCCCGGACGGGACCCTGGTCGCGTACGTCACCGGCGGCTCCCTGCGCGTCGTGCGGACCGACGGGACGCAGGACCGGCCGCTGGCCGAGCCCGAGGGCCCCGACGTGACCTACGGGCAGGCCGACCACGTCGCGGCGCTGTCCATCGGCAGGTCGCGCGGCCACTGGTGGTCGCCGGGGAGCGACGCGCTGCTCGTGGCCCGCGTCGACACCTCGGCGGTGGAACGCCGGTACGTCGGCGACCCCGCGGAACCCGGCCGCCCGCCCGGCCGGTGCCCTACCCGGCGGCCGGAACGCCCAACGCGGAGACCTCGCTGCACCTGGTCGCCGTCACGGGCGGACGCACCCCCGTCCGGCTGCCGCGTACCGCGCACGAGGAGGTGAAGCGGCACGGTGGGGCGGGCCCGCACGGGGGCCCTTCCCCGCGCGGGGAGTGGAGCGACCCGGCCTTCGAGTACCTCGTCACCGCCGATTGGCAGGGCGCCCGTCCCGTCGTCGGCCTCCGCACCCGGGACCAGCGCACGGTGTGGATCGTCTCCGTCGACCCGGTGACCGGCGGGGTCCGGCTGCTGTCCGCCGCGACCGACGAGGCCTGGGCGGACCTGCGGCCGGGCACGCCCCTGCACACGGCATCCGGTGTGCCGGTGCTGTCGTGCCCGCGCGGTGACGCCCGGGGGATCCGCATCGGGGACGTCCCCTCCCCGGACGGGCTGCACGTGCGCGAGGTGCTGGGCGCGGTGGGGGAGAGGGTCCTGTTCACTGCGGGGGAGGAGCCCACCGAGGTCCACGTGTGGTCCCACGAGCCGGGGCGCGGCTTCACAGTGCTGACCCGCGGGCCCGGGGTGCACACGGCCGTGGCCGGCGGCGGCACGGTCGTCCTCGACAGCCGGACCCCGGACGGGCACGAGGTGACGGTGCTGCGCGACGGCAGGCCCGCCGGACGGATCGCGGTCCTCGCCGAGGAACCCCTGGTCGCACCCCGGCCGGTCCACCTGGTGCTCGGGCAGCGGGAGCTGCGCGCCCGGATCCACCTGCCGTCCTGGTACGAGCCGGGCTCGGGCGGGCTGCCGGTGCTGCTCAGCCCCTACTCCGGGCCCGGGCTCCAGGTCGTGACCCGGGCGCGGGGGTGGTGGACCGCCGTGTGCCAGTGGTTCGCCGAGCACGGCTTCGCCGTGCTGACCGCGGACGGCCGGGGAACCCCCGGCCGCGGGGCGTGGTGGGAACGCGCGGTCCTCGGCGACCGGCTCACGCCCGTCCTCGAGGACCAGGTCGACGCGCTGCACGCGGCCGCCGAGCGGTACGAAGGCGCCCTGGACCTTGGCCGGGTGGGCATCCGGGGCTGGTCGTTCGGCGGCTACCTGGCGGCCGGCGCGGTGCTGCGCCGCCCCGACGTGTTCCACGCTGCGGTCGCGGGGGCGCCGCCGGCCGACCGGCGGCTGTACGACACGTACTGGGAGGAGCGCTTCCTCGGGCACCCCGGCGTCCTGCCCGGCAACTACGAGCGCTCCTCGCTGCTCCGGCACGCCGCCCGGCCCGCGCGTCCGGACCGTCCGGCGCGTCCGCTGATGCTCGTCCACGGGCTCGCCGACGACAACGTCCTCCCGGCCCACACGCTGCGCCTCTCGGCGGCGTTGCTCGCCGCGGGCCGGCCCCACACGGTGCTGCCGCTGTCCGGGACGGGCCACCTCGTCGCCCGGGAGGGGACGGCGGACGCCCTCCTGCGGCTCGAGCTGGACTTCCTCTCGAAGGCCCTGGGCCCGCAGCGGCCGGGTCCCGCCCCGGGACCCGCCCCGAGGCCCGCTCCGGGTCCCTGACGGGCCGTCCTGCGGCCCGGCCCTCGTGCCCCTACTCGGCCTCGATCACGAAGAGCTGGTCGTCGCGGCCGGTGCACTGCTCCTCGACGATCTCGGCCCCCGCGTCCCGGCCGTCGCCACGCACCCCCAGGCACCGCCCGCTGTACTCCGGGTGCAGCAGGTACCGGCCCGGTCCCGCGTCCCGGGCCGGCTCGATGCGGAAGACCTGGGCGAGGCGGTCCTTCCGGCAGTCCTCCCAGGGCTCCAGCAGCCCTTCGCCGATGACCGTCAGGCAGCCGTCCCCGAGTTGGGGATGCCGCCAGACGACGAAGAAGGCCCCGTCCCCGGCACGTGTCAGACGGGTGCGGGGAGGGACCGCCCCGGAGCAGGCACGCTGGACGGCGACGGCCCGGTTCGGGTCGCCCCCGCGTTCCCGCCCCTCGGTCACGCACAGGGCGGGGGAGCGGACCGGGCGGATGCGGGACCAGCCGGGGGACGGCGCGCCGGCCGCGGCCCCGGCCCCCGCGTCCTCGCCGGCTCCCGCCTTCGCCCCCGCGGCCGCCGGGGGGCGCGCGGACGCCCGGCCGTCCGTGCGCGGGGAGAGCAGTCCCCAGGCGCCGAGGGCCAGCAAGGAGATGCCCAGTGCGCCGGCCAGGAGCAGCGCGGCACGGCGCCGCACGCTACCCCCGGGGCCGGAGGCGGCCGGGAGTCCGGAAGGCGGCCGCCCGTCCGCGCCGTCCGCGGACTCCTGCGGCCGGACGGGGTCCTTCCCGAGCCGCTCCGCGGCCCGGACCCACTCCTGTGCCCGTTCCCGGTCGCCGCCGCAGGCGCGCACGAATGCCTCGATGACGTCCGGGCGGGGAAGCGCCCCGCGGCGCAGCGCGTCGGACAGGGTGCTGCGTGCCAGGAAGCGCCCCTCGCCGGCGGCCCGCTGTTCGAGCTGCCGGAACGTCAGTCCGGAACTCTCCTTCAACCGCCGCATCCGGGCCACGTACTCCGCCGCGGTGCGGACGTCGCCGATACGGGTTTCCTCGTGGGGCGTCATGGCAGCCATGCTGGTGCGGGGCCGGGGGCTGGACAAGACGCACCTCGGCCACTCGCCGCCGCCACTCCTGCCCCTGCTCGCGTCCGGGGTGTCCGGGGTGTCCGGGACGTGTCCGGCGCCGTCCCGGACACGTCCCGGACGGCGGGACCGATTGCCGGCCGCGGACCGGCGGCCACAGCCTGGGGCGAGCCGGTACCCCCGGCGGCCGGAGAGCCGGTCCACCCCGCCGTCGGCGAAGACCCGACGGCCCGTCATGTCCTGGGAGCGCCAACGTGGCAGTCAAGAAGTTCGTTCCGTCCGTCCTCCTCGCCGGCGGCCTCGTCGCCGCGAGCGTGTTCGCCGCCGTCCCCGCCCAGGCGGCCGTCTCCGACTGTCCGTCGGGGAACTTCTGCATGTGGACCGCGACGGACTACCGCGGAACGATGGGCAAGTACAGCTGGCACAAGGAAGTCCTGTCCGACGCCCTCCGCAACAACGACGAGTCCTCCTTCAACAACATGTCGAGCGCCGGCATGGAGCTGTACTCGGGGAGCTACTACAGCGGCTACATCGGGTGCTCCAGGCCGAAGGCGCAGTGGCGGTCGCACTCGCCGGCCAACACCACCGAGTCCCTGAAGAGGGTGAGCTCCACCTGCTAGGAGGTGCACCGACGGCCCGACGGGCCGTCGGCGCACCGGGTGCGGGGGCCGGCCGGCCCCCGCACCTCCCCCTCGCCGACATGGAGGCCCCGTGCTTCACCGCCGCAGTACCGCGCACAAGGAAAGAGGAAGAGGCGGACGGGCAGCCCTGCTCGTCCTCGTCGCGCTGTCCGCCGGGGCCTGCTCGCCCTCCGGGGTGAGCGGGCAGGCCCCGCCCTCCGGGCAGCGGCCGCCGGCCCGTGAGGTCGTGGAGGCGCCGACCCTGCCGCCCGGGGTCAGGGGCGTCCTCGCGAACGCGGAGGCGGAACTGGTGGAGGAGTGCATGGAGCAGCGGGGCTTCCGGTTCTTCCACGACCCCGTGGACCCGGACGAGCCTGCTCCTTCCGAGCGGGCCCTGGAGGCGGAACTGCACCTGGACGACGTCGAGCGGGCGCGCCGCGAGGGATTCGGCCTGCCCGGGCCGTCGGTACCGACCCGCGCGGAACGCGCGGAGGCGGCCTACCTGGCCTCCCTGAGCCCGGCCCGGAGAAAGGAGTGGGACCGGGCGCTGGGGGACCTGGGGCCGGGGGCGGAGAGGATCACGGTCACGGTGCCGGGTGCGGGGACCATGGAGATGCCGGCAGAGGGGTGCTTCGCCGAGGCGCGCGCCGAGCTCTACGGCGACTACCCGCGGTGGTTCCGGGCGGACACCTTCGTCAACACCCGCTACCTGGCCGTCCGCGAGGCGGTGCGGAAGGCCCCGCGGTTCGCCCGGGCGACGCAGGAGTGGAGCGCGTGCATGCGCGGACGCGGATACGCGTACGCCGACCCCGAACAGGCCCGCGCGGAGGCCGCGGCGCCCGCGCGGGGCCGGGCTGGGGGCCGGGCGGGGGGCGAGGGGCGAGGGCACCGCACGGCGGTCGACTCCGCCGAGTGCGACCTCGCGGTGGGACGGTCGAGGACCCACCGCGCACTGTGGGAGGAGCAGACGCGGCGGTGGGCCGCCGCGCACCGGGACGAGGTCGCCGCCTACCGGGAGCTCAACGCCGCCGCACTCGTCCGTGTCGGGGCCGACGGTTCCGGCAGGTGAGCCGGGAGCGCCGGCCGGGGAGCGGCCCGCGGCCCACCGGGCCGCTCGGCTAGCCTGAGTGCACGATGAACCGTTTGACGACGTCATGGGGCGAGTACGGCCTCACCCGCTTCCCCGAGGACCGGCGCGACCCCTTCCGCGCGTGGGACGCCTCCGACGAGTACCTGCTGAAGCACCTGCGGGACACCGGGGCCGGGCCGGTCGACCTGTCCGGCACGGTGGTCGTGGTGGGCGACCGGTGGGGCGCCCTGACGACCGTGCTCGCGGCCCACGGCCACGACCCGGTGCAGATCACCGACTCCTTCCTCGCGCAGCAGGCCACCCGGGCGAACCTGGCGCGCAGCGGGAGCGACCCGGACGCCGTGCGGCTGCTGTCCACCCGCGACGCCCCGCCCGCGCGGATCGACGTGCTGCTGGTCAGGGTGCCCAAGAGCCTCGCCCTCCTGGAGGACCAGCTGCACCGCCTCGCCCCGGCGGTCCACGAGGGCACCGTCGTCGTCGGCACCGGCATGGTCAAGGAGATCCACACCTCGACGCTGAGGCTGTTCGAGAGGATCATCGGGCCGACCAGGACCTCCCTGGCGGAGAAGAAGGCGCGCCTGATCCACTGCACGCCCGACCCGGGCATCGCCCGCACCCCCAGCCCCTGGCCGGTCGCCTACGCACTGCCCGGCGGCATCGGCCCGGTCTCCGGACGCACCGTCACCAACCACGCCGGGATCTTCTGCGCCGAGCGCCTCGACATCGGCACCCGTTTCCTCCTGGAGCACCTTCCCCGGCCCGCGGGCGCGGCCCGCATCGTCGACCTCGGCTGCGGGAACGGGGTCGTGGGGACCGCGGCGGCCCTGGCCGCCCCCGGGGCGGCGGTCACCTTCGTCGACGAGTCCTACCAGGCCGTCGCCTCCGCCGAGGCCACCTTCGCGGCGAACGCCGGACCGGACCGCGAGGCCGACTTCGTCGTCGGCGACGGCATGGCGGGCACGCCGCCCGGGAGCGTCGACCTCGTGCTGAACAACCCGCCCTTCCACTCCCACCTGGCCACCACCGACGCCACCGCCCGGCGCATGTTCACCGGGGCCCGCGACGCGCTGCGTCCGGGGGGCGAGCTGCTGGTCGTCGGCAACCGCCACCTCGGGTACCACGTGCTGCTGCGCCGGATCTTCGGCAACTGCGAAATCGTCGGCAGCAACGCGAAGTTCGTTCTCCTGCGGGCCGTCAGGCGGTAGCCGCCGGCCGCCGTCCCGGAGCGCGCGCGGATGCCTCCGGCGGCGCCGTGCGGCGCGCGGCGCCGCCGCGAGGGCGACGGTCCGGCCGGGCGAGGCGTCGGCGGCCGTTCCCCCGGTTGCCCGCTCTTCAGCTGGTTACCCCGCGTGGAGTAATAATCACACTTCGCATACTCCAATCCTCCTAATGTGGACATCGTTCGATCGGGGGCATGTCCAGCAGTAGGAGTCCCGGAATGAGATTTCCCAAGGTCTACGCGGTCGTGGCCGCGGTGGTCGCGGCGATCGTCGGCATGACGACCTGGGCGTGGGCCGGCACCACGACCGGAGCCGAACCGCGGCCCCCGGCGCCGGCGCAGGCGAACGGCGGCAGGGTGACCGCGCCCCTGCGCGCCGAGCACCGCGAACTGCTCCCGAAGATCGAGGCGCTCGCCTCGGCGGCCGAAGCGGTCGGCACCGCCCCGCCGCAGGAGCAGCGCAAGAAGGTCGACGAGTCGTACGCGTTCCTGACGCGGGAGCTGATCCCGCACGCCGTGGCGGAGGACGAGGTGCTGTACGCGAAGGTCGACAGTCTGATCGGCACCGCCGACAGGACCCGCCCGACCGACACGATGCGCCGCGACCACGCCGAGGTCGTCGCCCTGACCGAAGACCTCGGCAGGCTCCGCGACCGGCTCCGCGCGGGCACGCTGCACCCGGCGGACCAGAAGGAGCTCCGCCGGGTCCTCTACGCGCTCAACGCCGTCGTGGACCTGCACTTCGCCAAGGAGGAGGAGGTCTACCTCCCGCTCCTCGACCGCAGGCTGACCGCCGAGGAGGCCCGGCGGATGTTCGAGCGGATGGACAGGATCGCGGAGGAGGAGACGGCGGGCGCGGGCGCGGCCCGGCACTGACCCGCACCGCTCCTCCCGCCTCCTGCCTCTCACCCCCGTCGGCGCGCCGGTGACGCCCTGTGTGCGCGCCTCGGCGGGACCCCGGCCCTCCGCGCCGTCACGACGGCGCGGAGGGCCCGGTGCGAGGTCCCCGACTCGGGAATCCGATACCCCCCGGGGTATGATTCCGGTACGGGTCCGCGGAGGACCGTTCCACGAGAGGGTGAGTGCCATGTGCCGACGCGTTGCCTGCCGTACCTGCGGCAAGGCCACCTACGCCGGGTGCGGCATGCATGTCGACCAGGTCCTGGCCGGTGTGCCGGCCTCCGGGCGCTGCACCTGCAAGGAGGGCCGGGACAAGCCCGCCCGCAAGTCGTGGAAAGCCCTGTTCGGCCTCCGCTGACACACCGCGCCGCGGCGCCGCACCGCCGCGCCGCCCGTATCGGGCGCGGCCCGGCGGCCCGGCCCCGGCCGGCCCGCGCGGAGCCCCGTTCCGCCGCGTGCCTGCGGCCCTTGCCATGATGGTCCCCGCAGGCACGCGGCGGAACGGGGACGGATCGATGGGCGAAGACAGGGGCCGGGACTCCGGGACCGCGGTCGAAGAGCGCTTCCTGCGGGACTGGGGCATCGAACTGCCGGACTCCCTGATCCGGTTCCGGGCGTTCCTCGACGCCCTCGGCCCGGAGGAGCGGGAGGCGCTCGCGGAACTGTCCGTGGCCCCGGCCGGCGTCATGGACCTGTTCGCCGACCCCGGCCGGCAGCCCCGCGACGGCCTCGACGTGCGGGTGCACGGCCGCTTCTACCTCGACCCGCCCGAGTTCGTCACCTTCATGCACAGCGGCTCCGACGGACTGCACCACGGCCTGTGGTCCGACGACGGCCGCACCTGCGACTCCGTCGCCTCCTACTGGACCAATGACGGCTGCGGGATCACCAGGAAGCGGGAGACCCCCCTGGAGGCGGTACGCGCCCTCCTCGAGCGCCACTGGCGCGACCTGGACGACTACGGGGCGGCGGGGGACGACGTGTCCGGGGAGCGCCGCCGCGCGGGCCTGCTCCGCGAGGCGCTGACCGCCTTCGCAACCGGCGACCGGACCGAGGTCGGCCTCGCCTACTCCCGTGCGTACGACTTCGTCGCGGAACCCGTGGACCCCGGCCGGATCACGACCCTGGACGGGGCGGGGGCGCTGGTGTCGGGCGGCACCGCACTGGACCGCCCAGCGCACAACGGCGCCGACGAGTACGCGTTCGCGACGCACGTGAACTCCCTGTTCGAGGACCCCGCGACCCTGGAGACGTGCGTGGACGAGGCCCGGCGCCGCCTCGCGGCGGGCGATCCGGCGGAGGCCCTGGTCCTGGGACGCGACCTGCACCGGGCGTCGTCCGGCGACCCGGTCCGCGAGGCGTACGCCAACGAACTCCTCGTGGCCGCCTACCGGGCGCTGGGCCGGCCGTCGCTGGCGGGGATCGCCGAGGCCCACCACCGCCACCGCTCCCTGCCGCACGTGGACGTCCTCGGGCCGCGCGGGAAGTGACGGCCGGGCGTACTCCTTCTGCAAGAACTGCGCCTGCCTGCGCCGCCGTGGAATCCGCTGCACCGTCCCGTACAGGGCCGGCCGGGCCCGCAACCGCGGGAAGCTCGGCTCCCGTGGCGGCCGACCGCCGCGTTTCGATGGGGTGGGTCACCGCGAGCACCATGCGGTCGAGTGCCGGATCAACCGACTCAAAAGGCCCGGGGCAGTGGCCACGAGGCACGCCAAGCCCTCCGTCCGCCACGAGGCGACGGTGCCGGTCGCGGCCGTGGACGAGCGGCTGTGGCCGGCACTGCCGCAACGTCCCTCACACGACGTCGAATTCGTTGCCCTCGGGGTCCTGCATGGCGGCGGCGTAGAGCCCCGTGTCCGGCTCGTCCTTGATCCGCAGCACGGTGGCACCAGCAGTGACCAGCCGTTCCACCGTGGCCTTGACCCGCTGTGCGCGGACGTCCGGCGGGACGTCACGGCCCCCACCGACCTTCAGGTCGAAGTGCCACCTGTTCTTGGCGGCCTTCGGCTCGGGAACCTGCTGGAACCACACCCTCGGTCCACGTCCCGCGGGATCGACGATCGACTCCGGAACATCCCCGGCACCGGCCGGCAACTCTGCCTCGGGCACTCCCGTCGCCGCCCAGTAAGCACGCCACGTGGCGTGCCCGCCCGGCGGAGGCTCAGGCACGTAGCCCAGGGCCTCGGCCCAGAAAGTCACCATTCTCTGCGGATCGGAGCAGTCGATCGTCAGCTGCACTGTCATCTCCATGCCCGGAGCGTCCCAGGCAGGTCCGACAGACGATCCGACCTCGCAGCAGGCCCTAGCATGACCGGCCATGGAGTTGCGTCAGCTGGAGTACTTCGTGGCCGTGGCGGAAGAGGCCAGTTTCACCCGTGCGGCCGCGCGGCTGTACGTGACCCAGCCCGGGGTGAGCGCACAGGTCCGCAGGCTGGAGCGCGAACTCGGACAGGACCTGCTGGACCGGTCGGGGCGCACGGTGCGGCTCACCGAGGTGGGGGCCGCGGTGCTCGCACACGCCCGCACCGTGCTGGACGGGGTCGCCGGGGTGCGGCTCGCCGTCGACGAGTTCACCGGACTGGTGCGCGGCCGCGTGTCCATGGGAATGGTGCGCTCGTGCTCGTCGGTCGACCTGCCCGTCCTGCTGGCGGACTTCCACAGGGCCCACCCCGCCGTGGAGATCACCCTGGCCGAGGAGAACTCCGACCTCCTGCTGGAGGGCGTCCGGAGCGGGCGGTTCGACGTGGCGATCGTCGCCCTGACGTCCGAGACCCCTTCGGGCGTCGGGATCCAGGTCTTCGTGGACGAGCCGCTCGTCGTCGCCGTCGGCCCCGGCGACCGGCTGGCCGGACTGTCCGCCGTCCCCGTCGACGCACTCCGCGACCGGGAACTGATCAGCCTCCCCCGGGGCACCGGCATGCGGACCTGCCTCGACGAGGCCTGTGCCGCGGCGGGGTTCGAACCGCGCGTCGCCTTCGAGGTCAGCGACCCGAACGTCCTCGCGCAGCTCGCGGCCCGCGGCCTCGGACCGGCCGTCGTCCCCGAGTCCCTCGCCGCCGAGTACTCCGGCGAGCTCCACGCGCTCACGGTCACCGACCCCCCGCTGCGCGGGCGCATGGCCCTGGCCTGGCGGACGGAAGGGCCCGTCGGCCCGGCGGCCCGGGCCTTCGCCGAACACGCCCGGACCGTCCTGGCGCCCCCGGTCGGCCGCCGGGAGCCCTGCGACGGGGCCGGACCCGCAACCGCTGCCCCGGCGGTGGGAAACAGCGGCTCCCGAACTCCTGATCCGGGCCTGCTCGGGACGGACCGGGCGGGGGACCGGTAGCGGGAGCGGGATCCGGATCCGCCGCGGTCCGGGACCGCGGCGACGCGTTCAGCCGCGGTCGAGCCGCAGCCGCACGGCGCGCGGGAGACCGGCCACCACCAGGTCGTACGAGTCCTCGATCAGCTCCCGGACCATGCCTTCCGGGAGCGAGCCGTCCAGGGTGACGGTGTTCCAGTGGCGCTTGTCGAGGTGCCAACCGGGCGCGATCGCCGGGTGCGCGGCACGCAGCTGCACGGCCAGTTCGGGGTCGCACTTCAGGCTCACGGTCGGCGGCTCGGCGTCCTGCGGGACGAACGCGAAGACCTTGCCCTCGACCTTGCAGGTGACCAGACCCGGGCTGCCCGGGAAAGGGGTGTCCTCGTAGGCGCCGTTCATGTCGAGGCAGCAGTTCCGCAGCTCTTCCGGTGTCATGCCGTCCAGCATGGCACCGCGCCCGGGCCGCCGGTGCTGCCGCAGGCGGCCCGGCAGGGCCCCGTCCCCATAACTTCCTGTTCTGGCGGCGATACCCAGCGTCTATTGGACTCCCACTCCGCGTTGCCGCAGGGTGAGGGCGGAGAAAGGAGTCGATCATGACTGACATCCGTGAGGGCGCCGCCGAGCCCGAGGACCTGGCGAGGCTGTTCGTGGAGCGGGCCAACGCCCGAGACGCCGACGGACTGGCCGCGCTCTACGCGCCCGACGCGGTGATGGCCTACCCGCCGGGGTCCTCGACGGTCGGCCGGGAGGCGATCCGCGCGGTGCTCGCGGAGATGCTCGAGCACGTGCCGCTGCCGTTCCCGGTGGAGGAGCCCCTGCCGACGGTCCGCCACGGCGACCTCGCCCTGACCTCGACCCGCCCGTCCGACGGGACGGGCGGCCGGGTGCAGGTGGCGCGCCGTCAGCCGGACGGGACCTGGCTGCGCATCATCGACCGCCCCGAGGTCCCGGGCGGGCAGTGACCGCCGGGGCCGCCCGCCCCCGGCCACCGGGCCGGCCGTGACCGAGCCCGAGCCGGTCCGGTGCCGGGAGCGGCGCGAGGCCGACGGAATGCCGTCGCTCGCGGGAAGGCGGTTCACCACCGGCGCCCACTTTCCTGCCGAGGCTCTCCGAACGGAGCTCCGCCCGGGTTCCGTGAACGATCCTGAGCCTGGTGCAATGCCGGGGTGGTGCTGAGCGCCGGGGATCGTCGTGTCCCGGTGTGCGGACGGGGCGGGTGGAGAGATGGCGGCAGCAGAGCTTCGGGGGGCCGTGCAGGGGGCGGCGCGGGCGGACTGGGAGCTGACGCCTCTGGAAGGCGTCGGTCCGTTGTGTTTCGGCATGCGCGTCGCCGAGGTCGCCGCGGCGCTGCCGGGCATGACCGAGACGCGCCGGTTCCAGGCCGACCCCTCGTTCCACGAGGTCCGCGGCGTGGAGTTCGGCACGGGGCGTGCGGAGCCTGCCGTGTACGCCTACTTCGTCGACGGCCGGTTGTTCTGCGTCGCGGTCGACGCGGTCCGCGGACCCCGTGTGACCCTCTGGGGCAGGGAGTTGACCGCCTGCGTCCCGGCCGATCTGGGGAGGTTCCTCCTGCACGCCGACGGGTGCGGGGTGCTCGACGTGTCCTACGGCCCGCGGGGGAATCCCGGAGTCAACGGCCTCGGTCCGGTCGTGCGGGTGCAGGAGGTCGCCCGCGGCGTGGTGACCCGGCCGGTCATGGTGGGCCGGGCCTGGGCCGACCGGTGCACCGACGACTGGGAAGGCGCGGTCCCGGAGTGTGAATGGGCGGGCCGCCCGTGGCCCCGTCCCACGGGCGGTGGCGGTGCTTGCCCGTCGGTCCCCACAGGCCGGACACTGGGGCGCTCGGTTTCCGACCGCTCACGGACGCAGTGATGAGGTTTTCCGGCCCGTGGAGCCCCACCAGTGCGGTCCAACACCACAGGAGGAACAGATGGCTCAGCTCTTGAGGGTCCAGAACTTCAACGTCTCGAGCGACGGCATCGGTGCCGGTGAGGACCAGAGCTTCGAGAACCCGTTCGGCCATGTCGATCCCGGGAGGCTGTTCGCCTGGGCCGGTGCCACGGCGAGTTGGCCCATGCGCACCGACCCCGGGGGGAGCAGGGGCCTCGACGACCACTTCACGCGGGACTACGCCCGCAACATCGGTGCCGAGATCATGGGGCGCAACAAGTTCGGGCCCCAGCGCGGGCCCTGGCACGACCATGAGTGGCGCGGCTGGTGGGGGGACGAGCCCCCGTTCCGCACTCCGGTGTTCGTCATGACCCACCACCCGCGTCCGTCGTTCACGCTCTCCGACACCACGTTCCACTTCGTCGGCGGCGACCCGGCCGCGGTCCTGGAACAGGCGCGGGAGGCGGCGCGGGGCAAGGACGTCCGGCTCGGCGGCGGGGTCACCACCGTCCGGCAGTTCCTCGACGCCGACCTCGTCGACACCCTGCACGTGGCGGTCTCGCCGGTGGAGCTCGGGTCCGGGCTGCGGCTCTGGGAGTCGCCCGACGAGCTGCTCGACCGGTTCCACCTGGAGGTCGTGCCCAGCCCGAGCGGCGTGACGCACCACCTGTTCTGGCGAAAGTGACCGGGTTTCAGGCCTGTCGGGCCGAGCCTCCGGCGACCGCGCCGTCGAACGCCGGCCGGTCGGCGACGGCCGCGCGGAAAACCGGTTGGAGGGCCCGGCGGTAGCCCCCTAGCCTCCCGGCATGGACGTGACCTTCTCCACCCTGGCCGAGCGTCCCGAGCTGGCCGCCTCGCTGTGGTTCCCGGACACCTGGCCGGAATTCGTGCTCAACGACCTCGTGGGATGGGCGCACTTCGGCAGGGTCGCCGCCACCTTTCCCGAGTTCACCGTGGTCGGCACCGACGGGGACGGCGAGGTCGTGGTGCGCGGGCACAGCGCTCCCTTCGCGTTGGCCGCGCCGGGCCGCGGCGCGCTCCCGGCCGGTGGCTGGGACCAGGTCCTGCTGTGGGCCTTCTCCGACCACCGCCGCGGCGTCCTGCCCGACACGGTGAGCGCGCTCGAGGTCGCGGTCCGGTCCGATCGCCTCGGCCGTGGCCTGTCCGCCGCCGCGCTCGACGCGCTCCGGGAGAGCGTGCGGGCACGCGGCTTCCGGGAACTGGTCGCGCCGGTCCGGCCCACCGGGAAGCACCGCGAACCCGCGACCCCCATGGCGGAGTACGCCTGGCGCACCCGTGAGGACGGGCTGCCGGCCGACCCGTGGCTGCGCACCCACGTCCGCGCGGGCGGGGTGATCGCCTCGGTGGCGCCGGCCTCGATGACGGTCGCCGGATCCCTGGCGCAGTGGAGGGAGTGGACCGGGCTGCCGTTCGACGAGGAGGGACCGGTGGAGGTCCCCGGAGGGCTCGTCCCGGTCCGCTGCGAGCCGCGCCACGACCACGCCGTCTACGTGGAGCCGAACGTCTGGGTCCGGCACGTTCTGGCCCCGGAACCCCGGGGCGCGCGCGAGGGCGACGCGGACGTTGCGCACAGGGCGACCTGACACCCCGACGGCTTCAGCAGGTGCCCGCCCCCGCGGGCACACCGCCGCCCCGACCGTTCGACGGTCGGGGCGGCGGCCGTTACGGGGCCGTGCCCGGAGCGGTGTCCGGTTCGCCGTCCGCTCCGGCGTCCGGCCCCGCGGGCGTGTCGGTGAGGCCGAGGCGCAGGTGCTCGACGTGGTACAGGGCCTGGTCGAGGAGTTCGGCGACGTGGTTGTCGTACAGCGTGTAGACCACGGAGCGGCCCTGCCGGGTGCCGGTGACCAGGCCGAGGTTGCGCAGCAGGCGCAGCTGGTGCGAGCAGGCCGACTGCTCCATGCCGACCGCGGAGGCCAGTTCGGTCGCCGCGCAGGGCCCCTCGCGCAGCCGGGCCAGGATCAGCAGCCGGGACGGGGTGGCCAGTGCCTGCAGTGTGGCGGCGACCTTCGGGGCGTTGCCCGGGTCCAGGCGGGTGCGCGGGGCGGCGTGCTGTGCGGGGGTGCTGACTCCGTGGCCCATGCTCCCATCCTACGGACCTCGAAAAATGAATAGCTGTTCATGTATTCCTGTATGTTGGGCGGGACGGACCTCGCCTCCCATCACGAAGGGCCTTCCGCTGCCATGGTTTCCACCCTCACCCGGCCCGATCCGGCCGGCACACGGGGCGCGCCCGCGCCCGGGCGCCGCACACGGGCCCTCGCGCTGCCCGAAGTCCGCTGGGCGGCGGCCGCGCTGGCACTGTTCCTGACCGCGCTGCCGCTCCACCTGCTCGGCGCCCCCGCGTGGGCGTGGGGGCCGCTGTACGCCCTCACCTACGCCGCCGGCGGCTGGGAGCCGGGATGGGAGGGCCTGAAGGCGCTGAAGGACAGGACGCTGGACGTCGACCTGCTGATGGTCGTCGCCGCACTGGGCGCCGCGTCGATCGGGCAGGTCCTGGACGGCGCGCTGCTGATCGTCATCTTCGCCGTCTCCGGCGCCCTGGAGGCCGTCGCCACCGCCCGCACCGCCGACTCGGTGCGCGGCCTGCTCGACCTCGCCCCCGCCACGGCCACCCGCGTACTGCCCGGCGGGGCCGAGGAGGACGTCCCCACCGGGAGCCTCGCCGTGGGCGACACCGTCCTGGTCCGGCCGGGGGACCGCGTCGGCGCCGACGGCCGGGTCCTGGACGGCGCGAGCGAGGTCGACCAGGCCACCATCACCGGTGAGCCCCTGCCGGTGGCCAAGCAGCCGGGCGACGAGGTGTTCGCCGGCACCCTGAACGGCACCGGCGCCCTGCGCGTGCGGGTGGAGCGGGACCCGTCGGACTCGGTGATCGCCCGGATCGTCCGGATGGTCGAGGAGGCCGCGGAGACCAAGGCCCCGACCCAGCTGTTCGTCGAGAAGATCGAGCAGCGGTACTCGATCGGCATGGTCGCGGCCACGGTGGCGCTGTTCGTGCTGCCGCTGGTCCTCGGCGACGACCTGCGGTCCGCCCTGCTGCGGGCCATGACCTTCATGATCGTCGCCTCGCCGTGCGCGGTGGTGCTCGCCACCATGCCGCCCCTGCTGTCCGCGGTGGCCAACGCCGGACGGCACGGCGTGCTGGTCAAGTCCGCCGTGGTCATGGAACACCTCGGGCAGGTCGACCGGGTCGCACTGGACAAGACCGGAACCCTCACCGAGGGCACCCCCCGCGTCACCGAGGTGCGCCCCCTGGCGGCGGCCGGCCGGGAAGGCCGTCCGGACGAGGACGCCCTGCTGGCCCTCGCGGCCGCGGCCGAGTACCCGAGCGAGCACCCGCTGGGCCGGGCCGTCGTCGCCGCCGCCCGCCTCCGCGGCCTGCGCCCCCCGCAGGCGGAGGACTTCGCCTCCACCCCCGGCCTCGGCGTGACCGCCACCGTGCAGGGGGCGAAGGTCGCCGTCGGGACCCCGGAGCGGCTGCTGGACGGACTGACCGGCGAGCGCGCCGCGGCGGCCCGCGGCGCGGCCTCCGCCCTGGAGGCGGAGGGCCGCACCGCCGTGCTGGTCCTGCGCGACGGCGACCCGGTCGGCGTGCTCGGCGTCGCCGACCGCCTGCGGCCGGACGCCGCCGCCACCGTCGCCGCCCTGACCGCGCTCACCGGCACGGGCCCGGTGCTGGTCACCGGGGACAATCCGCGGGCCGCCGCCCGGCTGGCCGCCGAGGCCGGCATCACCGACGTCCGCGCCGGCCTCCTGCCCCAGGACAAGGTGGACGCGGTCACCCGCCTCCAGGCCGCCGGGCACAAGGTGCTGGTGGTCGGCGACGGCGTCAACGACGCCCCCGCGCTGGCCGCGGCCCACACCGGCATCGCCATGGGCCGGGCCGGCTCCGACCTCGCGCTGGAGACCGCCGACGCGGTGATCGTCCGCGACGAACTCGCCGCCGTCCCCGCCGTCGTGGCCCTGTCCCGCCGTGCCCGCCGCCTGGTCGTCCAGAACCTGGTCGTCGCGGGCGTGTTCATCGCGGGCCTGGTCGTCTGGGACCTGGCCGGCACCCTGCCGCTGCCCCTGGGCGTGGCCGGGCACGAGGGCTCCACCGTCATCGTCGGCCTCAACGGCCTGCGCCTGCTGCGCGACAAGGCATGGGACCGGGCCCGCGACGAGGCCGTCCCCACCGGAACCCCGGGTGCGGCCGCCGCCGACGCGTCGGCGGCCGGCGGCGGGGGCGGGGCGGCCGGTGAGCCGCCGCACGCGGAGGGAGAACGCGCGCCCGCCGGCGGGCGGGGCCGACCGCTGCACGGTCACCGTCTGCCGGGGCTGCTGCTGCGGGACCGCCAAGGTCCCCGGCACGGACCACGCCGAGCAGCTCTCCCGGCTCCGCGCCTCCCTCGACGGCGAGGCGCAGGTCCGCGTCACCGGATGCCTGGACGCCTGCGAACAGGCCGACGTCGTGGTCGTTCAGCCGTCGGCGGAGGGCCGCGGGGCCGGCGGCCGCCCGGTCTGGCTCGGCCTGGTCAACGACCCCGGCGCCGTCGACGACATCGCAGCCTGGATACGGCAGGGCGGCCCCGGCCTCGCCGACCCGCCCGGCGTGCTGGACCTGTACGCCTTCACCCCCTCCCGCCGCGTCCGCCGGGCCGCGGAGCAGTGAAACGGCCCGCGCCCCCGGCACCGCCCGCGTCGGCGGGTCGGACCGGGGGCGCGGGCCGGTGGAGGGGCGCGGGCCGGGGCCGGGGAGGGGGCGGCGTCAGCCGGTGAAGAGCTCGGCCAGGGTCCAGACGGCCAGGCCCAGCATGCACAGGCCGCCGATGCGCTGGACGGTCTTGAGGGGGACCCGCTTGGCGATGAAGCGGCCCGCGAGCAGGGCGAGGGCCGAGACGCTCATGAGCGCGGCGGCGGAGCCGACCGCGGTGGACCAGGGGTCGTTGGCGGCGGCCAGGTTGGCGGTGGTGATCTGGGTCAGGTCGCCCCACTCGCTGATGAACACGGCCGTGAAGGCGGTGGAGTACACCGGCCAGAACCCGGTCACGGGTGCGCCGCCGGAGTCCTCCTCCCCGTCGGCGCCACCGCCGCGCAGCAGCATGAACGCGCCGAAGGCGAACAGCGAGGCGGAGACCAGCTTCACGCTCCAGTCGGGCAGCAGGCCCAGCAGCCCGCCGGCGCCCACCGCGATCGCGACGTGGACGACGAACGCGGTCGCGGTGCCGAACCAGACGTACAGGGGGCGCATGCGGGTGCCCATGGCCAGCGACGCGAACATCGTCTTGTCGGGGAGTTCGGCGAGGAAGATCAACCCGAAGGCGGTGACGGCCGCAAGGGGCGCGAAAGTCATTCCGGTGGCTTTCTGTCGGGGCCGGGCCCGGGACTTCGCGCAACACCCGGAGGGCGGCGGGAGGACCACTCGGCCCGGCACGATGGGGTGGTTGCCGCCCACCCGGGGTGGGCATGCCGTGCCGTGGCCGAAGGTCTCGTCCACCGCCGCGCTCCGCGCGGCGGCCCGGCGGCCGGGCCCCCTGAGGGGCCAGTATGTCGACCGGCCGGTGTTTCGGGACTACTCCCCTTCGCTCCGGCAAGGGTACCCGACCCCGCCACCCGGCCCCATCGTCGGCCCTGCCACCCCGCCACCCCGCCACCCCGCCCCGGCGCCGTCGGCGGGATCCGCCCGCCGGGGCGCGCTCAGAGCCAGTTGCGGCGCTTGAACACCACGTAGAGCGAGACGACGAGCACGGAGATCACGACGGTGCTGGCGAGGAAGCCGGACGTCCTGCCGATCCCCGGGTAGGCCACGTTCATGCCGAACCACCCCGTCACCGCCGTCGGCACCGCGATGATCCCCGCCCAGCCGGTGAGCTTCTTCATCACGGTGTTCAGCCGGGCGTCCTGCAGGGCGAGGTTCGTCTCGAAGACCGTCGTCACCATCTCGCGCAGCGACTCCGTCCACTCCCACGCCCGCAGGGTGTGGTCGTACAGGTCGGCGTACCAGCCGTCGAGCTCGCCGCCGAGGCCGTGGAGGTCCGCGCGGTGCCGCACCACCGCGCCGACCACGTCGCGCATCGGCAGCACGACGCGGCGCAGCCCGACGAGTTCCTTGCGCAGCCGGTAGGTGCGCTGCTGCAGCACGCGGGGGGAGGAGGTCTCGTCGAACAGGCCGTCCTCGAGCGACTCGATCATCTCGTCCATCACCCGGACGGTGTCGAGGTGCCCGTCCACGACGACGTCGAGGAGCCCGTGGAGCAGCGCTCCGGGGCCGTTCTCCGGAAGGTAGCCGTGGTCCTGCCAGCGCCGCACCACCTCGTCCGTGTCGAAGCGGTCGTCGTGGCGGACGGTCACCACGCCGTTGGGCAGGACGAACGCGGAGACCCGGCTGGTCTCCAGCCGCGACTCGATCCTGCCGGGCCCCGGATCGCCGTCGGCCTCCAGTCGCGTGGCGTACACGGTGACGAACGTGTGCGACGCGTGCCGCGTCGCCTTCGGCCGCTCCGTGGAGGCCAGGGCGTCCTCGACCGCGTGCCGGTCCAGCGAGAGCTCGTCGGCCAGGGCGCCCAGCGTCCTGCCGTCCGGGGCGCACAGGTCGACCCAGACGAGCGCGCCCTCCTCCTGGAGGCAGTCGGAGACCTTCTCCAGGGGGAAGCCCTCGACGACCTCCCCTCCGCGGCGCCACATCATCGTGCGCACGCCGCAGGAGACCTCATTGCTCATACCGGCAAGTCTGCCCCATGCCCCGGTACTACCCTCGGGCGCCTCCGGGGCCGGGCCGGGCCGGGCGCCCGCGGCCGCCGGGCGCCCCCGTCGTGCGCCGTCAGGCCTCGGTGCCTCCGGGGCCGGCCCAGTCGGTGCCGGTGCCGTCGGCCGGCTCTGCGGCCGTCTCCCGCTGCTCCTCCTCCGGGGCGTCGGAGTCCGTGGTGTTCATCCGGTCTGCGTCCATCGTCGTCTCCCCCGTGCGCGGGACCACCGGTTGGTCCCTCCGTACATCAGGGCGGCCGACCCCGGCCGAAGGTTGCGCCGGGCGCTCCCGCCGTGCGCCTCAGTCCACGTCGACGTGGTCGAAGAGCTCGAGCATCCGGCCGAGCACCCGGGTGCAGGCCGCCACGTCGGATTCGGTGAGGTCGCCGCCGGTCTGCCGCAGCAGGGCGTGCTCGCGGGCGGTCAGCGCGTCGATGGCGGCCCTGCCGTCGTCGGTCAGCCGCACCAGCGGGGACCGTTTGTGGGCGGGGTTGGGGACGGTCTCGACCAGGTTCCGCGCCGCGGCGTCGTTGACCGTGCGCTGCACGAACTGCCGGCTCAGCGCCTGGGCGCGGCCCATCTGGGGGACCGTCATGGGGCCGTTCCCGCGCAGCAGGTCCAGTACGGCCCGCACGCCCACGGACAGCCCTTCGGTCGGCGCGTTCCGCTCCACCGCGCGCAGCACCCGCCGGTACAGCGGGCCCACGAGGGCGAAGACGTCCGTGAGCCGGTGGGCGAGCTCGTCGGGAGGGAGGGGAGGCTCTGCGTCGTTCACCCCACCAGGATGACACCCCGGTTGCCAACCCGGCGCAAGAATGACACCTTGGTTGTCATGAATGCTGTTTCTGACGTGTTCTCACTCGAGACCGGAGACGCCGTCCTCGCCTACCGCGACGTCGGCACGGGTCCGCTGCTGGTGCTGCTGCACGGCGGTTTCCTGGACCACGGCATGTGGGACGACCAGGTGGCCTCCCTCGCCGAGGACTTCCGGGTGGTCGCGCCGGACGCCCGCGGGCACGGTGCGTCCTCCAACGCGGACGGACCGTTCCGCTTCACCGACGACCTCGCGGCGCTGCTGCGCCACCTCGACGCCGGCCCCGCGGTCCTCGTCGGGCTGTCGATGGGCGGGGGCACCGCGGTGGACACCGCGCTGGAACACCCCGACCTGGTGCGGGCGCTGGTCGTCAGCGGCGTCGGGACCAGTGAACCCGAGTTCCGGGATCCCTGGTCGAAGGAGGTGCTGGCCAGTTGGGGCCGCGCACTGGCCGCCGGTGACGTCGAGGGCTGGGTCGAGGCGTTCCTGCTGATGGCGGCGGGGCCGCACCGCACGCTCGACGACGTCGACCCGGACGTCGTGCGGCGACTGCGGGAGGCGGCCGTGCGGACGATCACCAAGCACACCGCCGACGAGCCGGTGTGGTCCGTGCCCGTGACCGGCACCTGGGAGCGGGCGCGGGGGATCACGGTCCCGGTGCTGGCGGTCAACGGCGGCCTCGACAGCGACGACCACATCGGCATGGCCGAACGCCTCGTGCGCACCGTCGCCGACGGCCGGGCGGCGACCGTCGAGGGCACCGCCCACTACCCCAACATGGAGCGCCCGGACGCCTTCGACGCGATCCTCCGGGACTTCCTGCAGGCCGTCCTCCGGGAGGAGTGACGCCCGGCTGCGGTCCCGGACCGGCCGACGGCCGACCGGTTCGGGACCGCAGTCACAACCGCAGCCGCAGCCGCAGCCGCTCCCCGCCTCCTCCGTCGTCGCGCTCTTGGAGCATTGCTCAAGTAGTGCATCCCCAAAAAAGATGGGGATGCACTCAGTCCCGGCCTCCGTTTAGAGTGGTGCTCAAACAGGAGGTGTGGTGACGTGCGACTGACCCCCACGGAACGCGACAGGCTGCTGCTCTTCGGCGCCGCCGAGCTCGCCCGGACCCGCCGGGCCCGCGGGCTGCGGCTCAACGTCCCCGAGGCGACCGCCCTGATCGCGGACACCGTCTGCGAGGCGGCCCGCGACGGCCGGCGGCTCGCGGAGGCGATCGAGGCGGCCCGCTCGGTCCTCGGCCCCGGCGACGTCCTGCCCGGGGTCGCCGACATCGTGACCGAGGTGCAGGTGGAGGCCGTCTTCGACGACGGCACCCGGCTCGCGGTGGTCACCGACCCGATCGGCGGCGGCGGGGGAGAGGACGCCCCGGGCGCGCTGTTGCCGGGCCCCGCGCACGCCGAACCGGAACCGGCCCTCGTGCTGACCGTGCGGAACACCGCCGCCGTGCCCGTCGGCGTCACCTCGCACTTCCACTTCTTCGAGGCCAACCCGCGCCTGCGGTTCGACCGCGCGGCGGCCTACGGCATGAGGCTGTGCGTCCCGGCCGGCTCTTCGGCGCGCTTCGACCCGGGCGGGGAGACCGAGGTCGGGCTCGTGCCGATCGGCGGGGACCGGGTCGCGGTCGGCTTCGCGGGCCTGGTCGACGGCCCGCTGGACGCGCCCGGCGCGAAGGAGGAGGCGCTGCGCAGGGCGGCGGCCTGCGGCTACCTGGGCGCGGAGGAGGCGTGATGGACCCGTACGCGTACGCCTCCGTGCACGGCCCCCGCGCGGGCGACCGGGTCCGGCTCGGCGACTCCGGGCTGGTCGTGCGGGTCGAGTCCGACGCGCAGCTGCCGGGCGACGAGTTCCTGGCCGGATTCGGCAAGACGGCCCGCGACGGCCTGCACCTGAAGGCCGCCGCCGTGCGCGAGACCTGCGACGTCGTGATCAGCAACGTGCTCGTCCTCGACGCCGTGCAGGGCATCCGCAAGATGTCGGTCGGCATCCGCGAGGGGCGCATCCACGCCCTCGGACGGGCCGGGAACCCGGACACCCTCGACGACGTGGACGTGGTCGTCGGCACGGGCACCTCGATCGTCTCCGGCGAGGGCCTGATCGCCACCGCCGGCGCCGTCGACACCCACGTGCACCTGCTGTCGCCGCGCGTCATGGAGGCGTCGCTCGCCTCCGGGGTCACCACGATCGTCGGCCAGGAGTTCGGCCCTGTGTGGGGCGTCGGCGTCAACTCGCCCTGGGCGCTGCGCCACGCCTTCAACGCCTTCGACGCCTGGCCCGTCAACATCGGCTTCCTGGCCCGCGGTTCGTCCTCGCACCCCGCCCCGCTGGTGGAGGCGCTCGCCGAGGGCGGCGCCTGCGGTTTCAAGGTCCACGAGGACATGGGCGCGCACGCCAGGGCACTGGACACGGCGCTGCGGGTCGCGGAGGAGCACGACGTGCAGGTCGCCCTGCACAGCGACGGACTGAACGAGTGCCTGGCCGTCGAGGACACCCTGCGCGTGCTGGAGGGCCGCACCGTCCACGCCTTCCACATCGAGGGCTGCGGCGGCGGCCACGTCCCCGACGTGCTCCGGATGGCCGGGGTGCCGAACGTCATCGGCTCCTCCACCAACCCCACCCTGCCCTTCGGGCGCGACGCGATCGCCGAGCACCACGGGATGATCGTCTCCGTCCACGGACTCAAGCCCGACCTGCCGGGCGACGCGGCCATGGCCCGCGACCGGATCAGGGCCGGGACGATGGGCGCCGAGGACGTCCTGCACGACCTCGGCGCGATCGGCATCACCTCCTCGGACGCCCAGGGCATGGGGCGGGCCGGCGAGACCGTGCGCCGCACCCTCGCCGTGGCGGGGAGGATGAAGGCCGTACTGGGCCCGCTGGAGGGCGACGGGGACTGCGACGACAACGCCCGCGTCCTGCGCTACCTGGCGAAGCTGACGATCAACCCGGCGATCGCCCACGGCCTCGCGCACGAGATCGGCTCGATCGAGGTCGGCAAGCTCGCCGACATCGTGCTGTGGCGCCCGGAGTTCTTCGGCGCGAAGCCGCAGCTCGTCCTGAAGTCGGGCTTCCCGGCGTACGGGGTGACCGGCGACCCGAACGCCGCCACCGACACCTGCGAACCGCTCGTCCTCGGACCGCAGTTCGGTGCGCACGGCGCGACGGCGGCCGACCTGTCGGTGGCCTTCGTCTCGGACGCGGCCGCGCAGGCGGGCGCCGACGCGATGCCCACCCGCCGCCGCAGGGTCGCCGTGCGCGGCACCCGCGGCATCGGCCCGGCCGACCTGCACCTCAACTCCCGCCTCGGCGACGTGGCCGTGGACGCCCGCACCGGGCTGGTCACCCTCGACGGCGAACCGGTCCGCTCCGACCCCGCCGACACCGTCCCCCTCAACCGCCTCTACTTCCTGTGAGGAACCCCTCCATGACCCCGCCCGCCTTCCGCATGCCCGCCGAGTGGGAACCGCACGAGCGCACCTGGATGGCCTGGCCCCGCCCCAACCCCACCTTCGCCGGAGCCGGGGAGCTGGCCGCCGCCCGTGAGGCCTGGGCCGCGGTGGCCCGCGCCGTGCGCCGATTCGAGCCGGTGACGGTGGTCGCGGCGCCCGGGACTCCGCGTCCGCCCGCGAACTGCTCGGCCCCGGCGTCGACCTGGTCGAACGCCCCCTGGACGACGCGTGGATGCGCGACATCGGCCCCACCTTCGTCACCGACGGCGACGCACTCGCGGCCGTCGACTGGACGTTCAACGGCTGGGGGGCGGCCGACTGGGCGCGCTGGGAGCACGACGCGGCGATCGCCCGCGAGGTCGCGGGCCTCGCGGAGGTCCCCGTCCTCTCCTCCCCGCTCGTCAACGAGGGCGGCGGCATCCACGTCGACGGCGAGGGAACCGTCCTGCTCACCGACACCGTCCAGCTCGGCCCCGAACGCAACCCGGGGTGGAGCCGCGAGGAGGTCGAGGCCGAGATCCACGCCCGTCTCGGCACGACGAAGGCGATATGGCTGCCGCGCGGGCTGACCGCCGACTACGGCCGGTACGGCACGCGCGGCCACGTCGACATCGTCGCCGCCTTCGCCCGCCCGGGCGTCGTCGTCGCCCACACCCAGCCCGACCCGTCCCACCCCGACCACGAGCCCTGCCGGGCCAATGTGGAACTGCTGCGGTCGCAGACGGACGCCCGCGGCCGCCGCCTGGAGGTGGTCGAGGTCCCTGCCCCCACGGTCCTGCGGGAGGACGGGGAGTGGGTCGACCACTCCTACATCAACCACTACCTCTGCAACGGCGGCGTCGTGCTGTGCGCCTTCGGCGACCCGCGCGACGAGACCGCGGCCGGCGTCTTCCGCCGCCTCTTCCCGGACCGGGAGGTCGTCCAGGTCGACGCCCGCCCGATCTTCGCCGGAGGCGGCGGCGTCCACTGCATCACCCAGCAGCAGCCCAGGGTGCGCGGGTGATCGGGTAGAACGTAGGGGTGAACCCACCGCTTCCCGCCCACGGCATCCCCACCCCCGGGGCCCGTCACCACATGAACCACGGCCACAGCCACGCCCACGGTCACGGCCACGGCCACGGATCCGGCGCGTCCCGGGGCGGCGCCCTCCCGGACGGGGAGGCCGCCGCGTGACTCCGCCCGCACGGCGGCGCACCCCCGCGCCGCCCCGGGAGAAGGTCTTCGCCGCAGCCATGGCGACCGTCGCCGAACGCGGGCTCGACGGGCTCACCATGGCCGGGCTCGGCCGCGAGGTCGGGATGAGCAGCGGCCACCTCCTCTACTACTTCCGCACCAAGGACGAGCTCCTGCTGCAGACCCTGGAGTGGAGCGAGGGCCGCCTGGGCGCCGAGCGCGGTGCGCTGCTGTCCCGGCGGGCGCCGGTGCGGGAGCGCCTGGACGCGTACGTCGGCCTCTACGTGCCCGACGGGCCCCGCGACCCGCACTGGACCCTGTGGCTGGAGGTCTGGAACCGGTCGCAGAACGCCGGTGACGACGCGCGCGCCCGCCAGGCCGCCATCGAGGGGGCCTGGCACCGCGACCTGGCGGCCCTCCTCGCCGAGGGCGTCTCGCGCGGGGAGCTGCGTGCCGTGGACCCGGACCGCTCCGCCACCCGGCTGCGCGCCCTGCTGGACGGCTTCAGCGTCCACGTCGCGGTCGGCCTGCCGGGCACCGGGCGGGCGCAGGCCCTCGCCCACGTGCGGGAGTTCGTCGAGGAGACGCTGCTGCCCGCCGGCACGTCCGCCGACCGGTGACGCACCCGTTGCGCGGGCCGGGGAGCAGGTCCGCCGCCGCGGGGTAGGGGAGGGCGGAGGGCAGGAGGGGCCGATGGGAACGGCGGTGCACGTCCCGCAGACGCGGGACATGGCCGGGGACGAGCTGTCCGGCGACGAGGCGTGGGCGGCGCTGCGCCACTACGGCGGCCGCAAGCTCGTCCTGGACGCCTTCTCGCGCTTCCGCTACGCGGACGGCTTCAGCCATGCCCGGGCGCTCGCCCTGCAGCTGGTGCTTGCCCTGGTGCCGCTGGCCATCGGCCTGGTGGGCGTGGCGACCACCCTCCACACCGAGAGCGTCGGGCACGTGGTCGAGCTGACGCTGGGCCGGATCGCCCCCGGTGCGAGCAGCGGCCTGATCGAGGAGGCGCTCGACGAGACGCGGCGCAGCGCCGGCGACGTCGGGGGAGCGGTCGCGATGTGGCTGGGCCTGGGGTTCGCGGTGGTGAACCTGGGGTCGGCGACGGCCCAGATCGAGCGCGGCGCCAACCGCATCTACGGCATCGAGCGAGACCGGCCGTTCCTGCGCAAGTACCGGCGCAGCACGGTGCTGTCGGTGGCCGCCGGCGCCCCCATGGCGGCGGGTTTCCTGGTGCTGGTGGCCGGTGAGGCAGTCGGCGGTTCGCTGGCGGAGGTCTTCGGCTGGGGCGAGGGTCTGCGCAGCGCGTGGCAGTGGCTGCGGATCCCGGCCGGGGTCCTGCCGGCCTGGGCGGCCTCGGCGGCGATCTTCCGCTGGGCCCCGCGCCGCCGTCAGCCCGGCTACACCTGGCTGGCCTTCGGCTCCGCCGTGCACCTGACCCTGTGGGTGGCGGCCACCTGGCTGCTGGCCCTGTACGTCGAGCGCAGCGGCTCGTTCGGCGCGGTGTACGGGCCGCTCACCGCGTTCGTCGCACTCGTGCTGTGGGCGAACCTGGCGGGGGTGGCGCTGTTCCTGGGCCTGGCCTTCGCGGCGCAGCTGGAGGCCGCGCGCGCCGGCGTCGTCGAGCCGGTGCACCCGGACCCGGGGGCATGAGCGGCCCGTCCGGAGGGGCCTTCCGGGACGGGCCGCCCGCGGTGCCGCCTCGCCGCGCCGGGACGGCGGCCGCCGTCCCGGCGCGGACGAAACCGGTCCGGTGGGCGCGGCGGGCGGACGCTGCTCACCGGCCGTCGGTTCATCTTCTGCCGCCCGGACCCTTGTTGACGGATCGTCTACTGGTTACTTTCTAGTAGCCGGATCCGGGCGCGGGCGTTTTCGGATTCGGGGCGAAGGCTGCTCGGCCCGCGCCGCACGCCGGGTCCGGCGCACCACCGGCCGTGCCCCGGTCCCGCGGGTGCCGGCCGTCCCGTCGGCGCGGGGCGCGCGCCGCACCGCACCGTGATTTGTCATGATCCTCTCAAAAACGGCACGGCTCGCCGCGGCGGCGGCAGTGCGCCCCGGCGACCGGGCCGTCCACACGGAAGGAACACGGATGTCCGTTCCCAGCACCGGCCGTGCCCGGCCGCCCGCGCCCGCGCGGGGCCGCCGGCATCCCCTGTACCTGCGGGCCGCCGGCTCCCTCGCGGCCGCCCTCGCCCTGACCGCCGCGGCCGGCGTCCCCGGGGCCGCCGCGACGGCGGACACCGGCGCGCCGGCCGCGGCGCCGGCGAGCACGGGGGCCGCCGGGCAGCGGGAGGTGATGTTCGTCGGCAACAACTGGGACGGCACCGCCGACGTCATCGAATCCACCGGCGACTTCGCCCGGATCGGCCGCATCAACGTGATCCCGGACAAGGACCGCAGGCTGAAGGAGATCTACCTCAACCCGGTCAGGCTCGCCTTCTTCCTCGGCATCCGCCAGGGCCCCGGAGAGGGCCACGACCAGTTCGTGGACGACATGTACTCCACCCCGGACGGATCGGCCGTGGTCGTCTCCCGCCCGAGCTTCGCCGACGTCGTCTCGATCGACCTCGCCACCGGGGGGATCAACTGGCGTTTTCCCGTCTCGGGCTACCGCTCCGACCACATGGCGGTCTCCCCCGACGGAACCCGCGTCGCCGTCTCCGCCTCGACGTCGAACACCGTGCACGTGCTCGACATCGGCACCGGCGAGCAGGTGGGATCGTTCAAGACCGGGGACAAGCCCCACGAGAACGTCTTCACCGACGGCGGCAAGTACCTGTGGAACATGTCGATCGGCGAGGTCAACACCGCGCTCGACGCCCCGTCGATGGACTGGACGAAGGGCGACCGCCGCATCACCGTGGTCGACGCGAAGACCTTCGAGCAGGTCAAGGTCATCGACATGCGCGAGCGGCTCGACGCCTTCGGCCGCAAGGACCTGTCCGACGCGGTCCGGCCCGTCGCCCTCACCCCCGACGAGTCCAAACTGTACTTCCAGGTGTCGTTCTTCAACGGCTTCCTCGAGTACGACGTGCCCTCCGACACGATCACCCGCGCGAAGACGCTCCCGAAGAACCCCGCGACCAGCGAGGACCGCACCACCTGGGTCAACGACTCGCGCCACCACGGCATGTCGACGAGCCCGGACGGCGACAAGCTGTGCGTCGCGGGAACGATGGACGACTACGCCACGATCGTGGACCGCGACACCCTGCAGGAAGGGCCGCTGGTGACCGCGTCCAAGCCGTACTGGGCGACGGTGAGCGGTGACGGCAGGTCCTGCGTGATCTCCGAGAGCGGCGCCGACCAGGTCACCGCGATCGACTTCGCGACGGGGAGGAAGGTCGTCTCCGTACCGGTCGGCGACCACCCGCAACGCGTGCGCATCGGTCACGTGCCGGCCGGCTGGACCGGGCCCGCCGCGGGCTGACCGGGGCCCGGACTCCGGAGCCGGGCGGCCCCGCCCCCGTCGGGCTCCGGAACCCCGGTCAGCCGGTCGTTCGGCCGTCCGGTCGTTCGGCACGCCGGTAGGTGCTTCCGTCCCTGGTCCGGATCAGCAGCCCCGCCTCGACCAGGTGGCGGCGCAGCGCCGGGAAGTCGTCGTGCACGGTGAGCAGCGCCTCGTCGACCTCGCGCTCGCTGTAGGCGCGATCCCGTTCGAACAACGTCTCCGCCAGGTGCACGAGCAACTGCTCACGACGCGCGGCCCTGCGCGGGATCGTGGTCGGACGCCCCCGGGAGAAGAGGGCTGTCACCCCGTGCGAACCACGGGAATCGTCGTCGGACATGGACGGGAGTCTCCCGGCCGGCCGGTCGCCGTGCAACGCATTTCCACTGCCGGGGCGACGGCCCCTACGCGCCCGCGCCGTCCGGCAGGGCGCCGGACCGGTGTTCCGCGGCGCGCCGTTCCGGGCTGTCCGCAGCCCCTGCTCTACCGTCTTCCTCGGCCGCACCGTGCCGGGAGGCGGGAGCTGCCGGGACGGTACTCACCCCGGGCCGTCCGGCGGCACCCGCCTCCCACCTTCCGGGACGCGCCGCCCCCCGGGGGCTTCCCCGGAGACCGCGTCCCCGCCCGGTACCGCACCTCGTCGACGGGGGACGGGGGACGGTGCACGAGAACGGATGCAGGGCGTCACAGCAGCCAACGCCTGCCCCGCACCAGCTTGGCCCATGTCCGGCCCAGGCCCCAGACGTTGCCGGAGTACGTCAGCGCCAGAGCGACGAGAACCAGCGCGTAGATCACGTGGTAGTCGACGAGGGGATTGGTCGACATGCTCGGCGCCCCGTCGGACGTGTACCGGTCCGGCGGCCACTCGGCCACCCACATCAGGGCCAGCATCACGATGCCCGCGACCGCGGCGAGCCGCAGGGCCACCCCCGCGACCAGGGCGACGCCCACCCCGAGCAGCCCGAGCATGAACAGCCAGTCGGCCCAGGCGGCCCCGGCCCAGCCGCGCAGGGCGGACTGCATCGGCCCCACGGACACGCTGCTGAGATAGCCCTCGGTGGGTGATCCTCCCCTGACCCAGGCCCGCTCGGAGGGAGTGGCGTATCCCCACCCGAACGTCTTGTCCAGGAAGGCCCAGAGGAAGACGAAGCCGAGTGCCAGCCGCAGGACGGCCATCGTCCGGCCCGCCGCCGGGGTCATGACCGCGCCGTGCTCGGAGGCCGTGACGGCCGCCCACCGTCCGGGCACCTGCGTGCGGCCGGGCGTCCCGGGTTCCTGTTCGGTGGTCATGAGGTTTCCCTCCTCACCTGCCGTTCTCTCGGCAGCAAGTGGCGCCCCTGCCCATTAGGCACCGCCCGGTGGCCGGACGCGAGCGGGAAGCGGCGCCCCTGCGCCGGGTACGGAGCGCTTCCGGACCGCTTTCCCGGCCCGGTCGCCGAAGGCTCGCGGCCCCGGCGGCGGGGGAGTGGGCCGCCGGCCGCGCGGGGAAGGGCGCGTCCGCGTGAAGGACCGGGCCTGCGCGGGGCCGGCGCCCGCCGCGCGGCAGGTGCCGGCTGCCCGACCGGCACAGGTTCGGGAACACTGCGGCCCGCCGCTCGGCAATCACCCGTTCGGCTCAATGAGGCGCCGACGGGCCGCCGCGCACGGTTCACCCCTGCAGCCCGCCGCCTGCCGGACCGGGGCCGGAATCCCCGGCGGGCAGACCGCCCCCGGCGGGGATCTCGGTCACGGGGACGGGAGGAGCAGGGGGGATGCCCCAGCGCTCGGCCGCGGTACGGGCGGCCAGCTCGGCCTGCCGGTGGCCCCGGTCGCCCCAGCCCAGCAGATCCGCAGCCTGGGCGGGGGTCGCCAGCAGCCGGGCGAAGGTGCGGCCGGTGGCCGGATCGGGCGCTGCCGGGCCGACGGCGGTGACCGGGGCCGCCAGGCGCAGCCGTGCGCAGGGGCCGGTGCCGCCGTGGACGGCTCCCGTCGCGTCGTACGACCATCCCAGGCGCAGGGGAGCGCCGATGCGCAGTTGCGCCTCCTCGGCGACTTCCCGGAGCAGGGTGGCCTCCGGGTCGGCGTCGTAGGCCTCCACGGTGCCGCCGGGCAGCTGGACCAGTGCCCCGTCCGGGTCGACGACCAGCACCACCCTGCCGTCGGGGACGAACAGCCAGCCCCAGGCCTGCGTGACGCGCAGCCGGCCGGGCACGGGCTCCGGGTGCCAGGGCCACGTCCTCCCCGCCCGGGGCCGGGTGTGCACGGCGTGCCGGTCCAGCGCGGGGACGGGCCCCGTGTGCCGGCCGTCCTCGAGGTGCGCGGTGCCGGTGCCGCCGAGCCGGGCCCGCAGCGCGGCGAGCGCGGTCCGTGCCTCCACCGGCACCATGCACGAGGCCACCGCGGCCGAGTCGTGGAAGGAGTAGCCCTTCAGTTCGCCGCCCGGCAGCCGGATCGCCGCCGTGTCCTCCTCGTCCAGGACGCCGCCGTCGAAGACGTAACGGACCTCGCCGGGGAAGGGCATGTCCCCGGGGACCGCCTCGTGCCCGGGGCCGATCCAGTTGACCGCCAGCAGCGCGCCCGGCTCCCGGTCCAGCCCCAGCTCTTCGCGCACCTCCCGCCGGCACGCCTGCCGCGGGCCCTCCCCGGGCTCGGCGCCCCCGCCGGGCAGGAGCCGGCGGCCGTCGCGGTGGTAGGACGGCTCGACCAGCAGTACCCGGCCGAGCCGGTCGGTGAACAGGGCTGCGGCGCTCAGCCACACCGCGTGCCGGGAGCGGGCGTACTCCGGGTTCGGCATGCGCGGCGGCACGGGGGCGGCAGTCGCCGGATCGGGCGTGCCGTCGGGGGACGGGACAGGTCGGGCGGTGCTCAAGAGGGCCTCCTCGGGTAGGCCGGGCGGGCGGTGTTCCAGGGGCGTGCGGCCGGGCGGGCGGTGTGTCCACTCCTCTCCGGTGCGGCCGACCGGAAATCAACTCGCCTCGAAAAAAGGGTAGTTCGCCCCGTTAGGATCGCCGGTCATGGACATCGTGCTGCTCATCCCCATCACTCTGCTCGCGTTTGTGGTCGGGGGCTACGAGCACAAGCTCCGCCGCATCGAACGCCGGGCGGCGCGGACGGAACGCAAGGTCGACCTGCTCCTGGAGCACCTCGGTGTCGCCGGAACCGAGGAGGCGCCGGACCGGGTCCGCGCGCTCCTGCGGGAGGGGAAGAAGATCCAGGCGGTCAAGGCCTACCGCGAGATCACGGGCGCCGACCTCAAGGAGGCCAAGGACGCGGTCGACCGCATGGAGACCGTGCTCTGACCCCGTGTCACCGGGACCCTCCGGTTCCGCCGGGTGGTCAGGCGCGCAGGTGGGCGAGGACTGCGAGGACCCTCCGGTGCCCCCGGCCGTCCACGTGCAGGTCGAGTTTCCGCAGGATGCCGCCGACGTGCTTGTTGACCGCCGCCTCGGTGACGAAGAGCTCGCGGGCGATCGAGGCGTTGGAGTGCCCCTCGGCCATGAGGGAGAGCACCTCGCGCTCGCGCGGGGTGAGCCGCTGCAGGGGGTCGTGCCGGCGGCGGAGCAGCTGGCGCACCACCTCCGGGTCCATGACCGTCGCGCCCGCGGCCACCCGGGCGACCGCGTCGACGAACCGGGCGACGTCGCCGACACGGTCCTTGAGCAGGTAGCCGATGCCGCTGTCACCGCCCAGGTCGAGCAGGTGCGCGGCGTAGGACTGCTCGATGTACTGGCTGAGTACCAGAACGGGCAGGGCGGGACGTTCCCTGCGCAGGGCGATGGCGGCGCGGAGGCCGTCGTCGCTGTTGTCCGGGGGCATGCGCACGTCGGTGACGACGATGTCGGGGGAGTGCTCGCGGACAGCGGCGACCAGCGCGCCGGCGTCGCCGACGGCGGCCGGCACGCGGTGGCCGAAGCGGGTCAGCACGCCGATCAGCCCGTCCCGCAGCAGCGGCGAGTCCTCGGCCAGCACGACGTTCAGCGGCACGGGATCTCCACGTGCAGCAGGGTGGGGCCGCCCGCCGGGCTGGACAGCCGCAGCCGGCCGTCGGCGGCGGCGACGCGGTCGGCGAGCCCGACCAGCCCGGTGCCCCCGGCCGGGTCCGCTCCGCCGGCACCGTCGTCGCCGACCGTCAGCACCAGGAGGTCCGTCTCCAGCCGTGCACCGACCTCGGCCCGGGACGCCCGGCTGTGCCTGGTGACGTTGGCCAGGGCCTCGGCGACGACGAAGTACGCCGTGCTCTCCACCGCCGCGGGCAGGCGGTACGGAAGGCGGACGTCGACGGTGACCGGAACGGCGGACCGGGCGGTGAGGTTGCCGACGGCCGCGGCCAGCCCGTGGTCGGTGAGGGCCTTCGGATGCACACCGCGGGCCAGTTCGCGCAACTCGTCCACCGCCAGCGCGACCTCCCCCCGGGCAGCGGCGAGCTGCCTGCCGGCCGGCGAGCCCGGATCCGTGTCCAGCAGGGCCATGCCGAGCATGACGCTGACCGAGACCAGCCGCTGCTGCGCCCCGTCGTGCAGGTCCCGCTCGATCCGCCTGCGCTCGGCGTCGAAGGCGTCCACCAGGCGGGCCCGGGAAGCCCGCACCTCGGTCAGCTCGGCCCCCGGCTCGCCGTCGCGCGGCGCGAGCGCCGACCGGGTCAGCGCGGCCCGGGCACCGGCCCAGGCGGTGACGGTGTACGGCGCGGCCGGCAGCAGGAACAGGCCGACGACCAGCCACGGCCAGGCGCCGGGGTCGCCCGCCGGCGACGTCATGAGGAACACGGGGAGGACCAGGGCGAAGCCGAGGACGAGCAGGTCCATCCACCACAGGGCGCTCAACGACACCGCGGTGAAGCCCAGTTCCCGCCAGGTCGCCGGCTCCCGCAGCCGGGTCTCCAACCAGCCCCGCAGGCCGGGCCGCCCGGGCCTCCGGTGCGGATCCGGCGCGGGGTCCAGGTCCACCAGCCGCAGCCGCCGGCGTTCGACCCGGGCGACGAAGACGCCGGACAGGGCCACGCCCAGGAGGGGAACCGCCCCCACGGCCACGGCCAGGGACACCAGTCCGGCCGCGGCCAGGAACAGGAGGACGACGCCGGCGACCGCGCCGAGAGCGACCCCGGACAGCAGGTAGGCCAGTGCGCGCCAGGGCCACTGCGAAGCGAGGAAGCCCAACGGATGCCGTGCCAGGGCGTGCCAGGCGGTTCGGGAAGGCATGGGCCGACCGTACCGGGCCGCCGTCCTCCGGTCGGTAGTGCGCGCACTACCTCTTTCCTCCTGCGCACACCGGTGCGGTGCCCACCGGTGTCCGGGTGGAATGCCGGTCATGCGGATTCACACGGACACAAGAACGACCGGGCCTGCGGTGCGACGGGTCCTCCGGCGCGTGCCCCCGGCCCGCGGCGGCGCCCGCCGCCGGCCCGCCAGGACGGTGATCGCCCTGATGGGGGCCGTGGCGGCGTTGTGGCTGCCCCCGACGGCACTCGCCGCCCCGCCCGCGGCCGCACCGGACGCCGACTCGATCGACCGCTACGTCAGGGACTACATGGAGGAGACGGGCCTGCCCGGCGCCGTGGTCGCGGTGACCAGGGGCGACCGGGTCGTCCGGGCGGCCGGGTACGGGCGCACCGCGGCGGGGAAGCGCATGACCGCGCACACGCCGGTGCCGGTCGCCTCGCTCTCCAAGGCCATGACCGCGATGGCCGTCCTGCAGCTGGTCGAAGCGGGCAGGGTCGACCTGGACCGGCCGGTCCGGCACTACCTGCCCGAGTTCACCATGGCGGACCGGCGTGCCCGGAGGATCACCGTCCGGCAGCTGCTCAACCAGACGTCGGGAATGGCGGACTCCGCCCACCCCGACCTGACGCTCCCGCAACCGCGCACCCTGCGGCAGGCGGTGGCCGGCATGCGCCGGGCGGAGCTCGCGGCCGACCCGGGAAGCGAGTGGAACTACCACAACCCCAACTACTTCGTCGCCGCCAGGCTGGTGGAGGTCGTCGGCGGACGGCCCTTCGCGGAGCACCTGTCCGCCCGCGTCCTCCGCCCGCTGGGCATGTCCGGCACCGAGTCGGTCGGCTCCACCACCGACATGCCCGAGCAGGCCCGGGGGTACGTCCGCGCCTACGGCCTGACGGTCGAACGCCCCCACCCCCGCTGGTTCGCGGCCGGAAGCTTCGGGGTCGTCACCACGGCGGACGACCTGACCCGGTGGCTCGTCGCGCAGAACAACCACGGCGTCTCCGCGGACGGTCGCCGTGCCGTCTCCGCCCTGAGTATCAGGACCATGCACACCCCGCCGGAGGGCGGCAGCTACGCGATGGGCTGGGCGGTGAGCGGGCCGGGGGAACGGCCCCGGAGGATCGAGCACACCGGCTGGCTCCTGACCCACAACGCCGTTGCGACACTGCTGCCCGACAGCGGGCTCGGCATCGCGGTCGTCACCAACACGGGAATGGTCTCCGGGGACGACGCCCCCGCCCTGGCCCGGGGCCTGGCCGACCTCGCCCGGGGCGGGAACCCCGCGGTGACCAGGCCGTTCACCATGACGGCCGACCACGTCCTCGCCGCCCTCACCCTGCTGGCGGCCGCCCTCGGCGCGCTCGGCGCCGTCCGGGCGCCCCGCTGGGCCGGGCTCACCGCGCACCGCCCGCCGTGGAGGACGGGTCTGCGCATGCTGCCGTACGGCCTTCCCGTTCTCCTGCTCGTCTGCCTCGCCGACGTGTTCGGCCTGTTCATGAACCGGGCCGGAACCCTCTGGCAGGCCGCCCACGCCTGGCCCGCCCTCGCCGTCTGCTCGGCGACCGCCGCGCTGGCCTCCACCACGGTGATCACCGCACGGGCGCTCACCGCGTTCCGTGTCCGCCGCGCCCGCCCTCCCCGCGGCCGTTCCCGGGGGTGAGCGGGCCCGGGATCAGTGGTGCGCCTCCTCGACCCTTCGGCGGACGTCCCCGAGGTGCTCGAGGGCCACGGTCACCAGGGCGGTCATGATGACGTGCTTGGGCCGGCGGGTGGTGAAGTGCAGTTCCTCGACGGCGGACGCCAGGGCGTCGGCGACCTCCCGGGGCATGTACCAGGACCGGCGGTCCATGGCCCGCCCCCGGGCGGCGGCCCGCGCCGCGTCGGCCGCGGCAGCGTCGGCCGCGGCGCCGGCGGTGGTTTCCGCGAGGGGGCCGGCCTCCGGGGGCGGCTGCTCCCCGCTCACCGGGCGGCCTCCGGCGGCCCGGTGAGCGGGCCGAACCGGTCTCTCCGGCCCGTCACGGCGGTGACGTGGTTGCGGGTGTTCACGGCTGCGGCCCCTGTCCGTCGTTTTCGTACGGAAAAACAAGGCAACTGGCGAGGCGCCAGAACCCGGCAGTACCAGTACTCGCACGGGTGCGAGAGGGGGAGGTGCGACAGGTGCGACGCACACGGCGGACCGACTCGCGGACATGCGAGGCGTCAAATCTAGTCCCACCATGAGACGTGGAAAGCGTGGGGATGGGCCGTACGGCCCATCGTCCCCACTCTCTCGATGAAGGGAACAGCACCCATGTCTGCTGAACGGCGTACCCCCAGGAGCAGGCGTCTGCTCAGGGCGTTCGGTCCCGCGCTGCTCGCCGGCGCGCTGGCGATCTCCCCGGCCGTCGCCTCCCAGGCCTCGGCCGCCACCAGCACAGAGACGTCCCAGGCAGCCACGCAGAGCACGTCCGTGCCTCGCGAATACCGTCAGGGCTATCGGGACGGCTTCGCGTTCGGCCTCGCGGACGCCGCGGACAACTGCCGCAAGGACGGGTCTCCCGTCTACGGCCTGTTCAGGACGGAAACGTCCCGGACCAACCTGTACGAGAGGGGATTCGTCGCCGGGTACAACGCGGGCTTCCGTGTGGGGTACCGGGCCAACTGCTGGATCTGACGACCGGCCGGTGCTCCCCGCCCCCGCTCTGCGGGGGCGGGGAGCACCGCTGTGCCCCGGCCGGGCGCCCCGCGGCGCCGTCGCGCGGCGCCCCCGCGCCGCCCCCGGCCGCCCGCCGGCCCGCCCCCGGCCGCGCCCGCCCTGCCGTCCGCGCCCGCCCGTCCGTCCCCGGACGGGCGGGCGCCCTCGTCCGGCCGGGTCCGGCCGGTAGCCCGGCCCGGGAGGAACGTCCTAGCCTCCTTCGGGCTCTCCCCGTTCAGGACGGGGGACGCCGGCCCGCTCGGTGGGCAGCAGCTCGCGGATGTCGTGCGGGAGGTCGTGGCTGAGCTTGTCCATCAGCCCGGGGGAGAGCGCGGCGTCGAGTACCTCGAAGACCGCGCTCGCCTCCCGCAGCGCGGCGTCCTCGGCGACACCGCCGCGCCAGGAGATCCGGGCGGCGAAGGACGTCAGGTCGAACTTCTCCCCGCTCCCGCGCTGCTCGGCCCCGGGGGCGTGCGCGGCGACCACTCGGCGCAGGTGCTCCCCGACCTCGTGCGGCAGCTGCGCCGCGATGTGCTCGGCCAGGCCGTCCGGTACCCGCTCGGCCACCGTCTCCAAGGTGGCCCGCACCGCGCGTTCGGCCGCGCCCCGGTCGGGGAGCGCGGCCCGTGCCTGCACCAGTCCCAGGAATTCGTCGATGTTCATGGTCTGTCGCTTTCCGTGTACCGGCAGGTCGTGACGGCCCTCCGGCCGCCGTACGTCCGCGGTCGCGAGCGCGGCCCGCGGCCGGGGGGGGCCTCCTGCCGTGCCGGCGCCTTCGAACAGGCGGCTTGCCGTACCGCCCGCGCCGAAACCTGACGGACACGGGGCCGGCCGGGGCGGCCCGGAGGCGGCCCGCCGTCCGGCGCACCGCGGAGGAACGCGGGTCACGCCACGTATCCGACCTGCAACTGTGCGGCATACGGCCGCATCGTTGTCACTCCTCCGCAGGACTGTATGCGTGTCGCCGTATGACTTCCCGGATCGGGGTGAGAGTGCGGGCGGGGGCACACGGCTCCGGCGCTTCCACAGCGCCGTGAAAGGAAGCTCAAGATGTCCATCCGTCCTGTCCGCGCGCTCGCGGTGCTCACTCTCGCCTCGGCCGCGGTGGCCGGCGGCACCCTGCCCGCCGTCCTCGCCTCTCCCTCCACCACCGGTGGCGTCCACGCGGACGCCTCCCCGGTCCTGCCCGGCGCCGGTGCGGCGGACGGTCAGCTCACGCCCATGGCGCCCGGGGCGCTCGCGGGGCCCGACGTGCTGGGAGGGATGGAGTCGGACCTCACGCCGGCCGCCGCCCGGCGCACTGTGGCCGACCTCAGGACCGCGATGCGCGGTGAGGCCTTCGCCCACGCCTCGTACCAACTCTTCAGCCTGCAGGCCGCCCGGGAGAACCTGCCGCGCACGGCGGAGCTGTTCGCCGACACCTCCCGCGAGGAACTGGGCGACCACTTCGCCAAGCAGGCCGCCCTGGTCGCCCTGGTCGGAGGCGGGGAGGCCAACCTGCGCCGGGTCCTCAACGATCAGGACCGCATGATCGAGGACTACCTCGTCTTCGCCGACGAGGCCCGTCGCGACGGCGACAACCCCGCCGCCGAGCTGTTCGCCGAGATCGCCCGCAACAAGGAGGCCCACCGCAAGGCCGTGGTGGCCGCCCTGAAGGCCGTCGCCGAGGGCAAGGACGTCGACGTTCCCGCGCTGCCGGCCGTCCGGCACGAGGCCGTCGTCGCCGGCCTGCCCCAGGTCACCTCCCCGCACACCCTGCTCCGCCTGCACGCCGCCCTGCACGACGAGGCGCACTCCCACGCGGCTCTCCTGCTGTTCGCCGAGCACGCCAAGAACCACGGACACCCCAAGCTGGCCGCCATGCTCAACGGTCTGGCCGAGGTCGAGTTCAACGACCACTTCGCCCGCCTGGCCCGCATGGCCGGTCTGGTCGGCACCACCGAGGACAACCTGCGCGCCGCCGTCGGCGGTGAGCGCTACGAGTCGAAGGTGGTGTACCCGGCCTTCGCCGAGCGCGCCCGCGCCGCCGGCGAGTCCCGGGCGGCCGAGGTCTTCGCCGAAGCCGCGGCCGACGAGACCAAGCACGCCGCCGCCTTCGAGAAGGCACTGAGCAACCGCGGCTGACCCGCCCTGCCGGCCCGCTTAGCCGGCCCGCTCTGCCGGACAGGACGGTCCGGCCCCGCCGGTACCGGGGCCGGACCGTCCTCCCGACGGTATTGCCCAACCGGGGAGAAGCCCGCGCGGACACGAGCGCGCCTCTGCCGGCGCCCCCGGCACGAAGCGCGCTGCCGTGAGGGCGACGCCGGGGAGTGCCCCGGCGCGCCGACAGACGTTTTCGACGAAGCCCCGGGGCCGGTGCCCCGGGGCTTCGTCCTGCGGTCACCGGCCCCGCGGGCGGGCTGTCAGCCCGTGGAGACGGCGGCGTGCATCTCCCACATCAGCACCTCGGCGCCGTCGGGGCCGCCGGTGATGCGCCGGCCGTCGGAGGCGGTGATGCGGACGGCGTCGCCGGTGGCCAGCGGGCCTGCGCCCTCGAGCTCGGCGGTGCCGCGGGCGACGAAGAGGTGGACGAAGGGGGCGGCGGCCAGCTCCAGGGTCTCGGCGGGACGGATGCGGGCGACGTGCAGGGCGGCGTGCTTCTGCCGGATGCCGATCGCGCGCCGGTCGCTGTGCCTGGGCATGCCGGAGGCGAGGGTGGTCCAGCCGCCGCGGGCGAGTTCGTCGTTGATGTCGAGCTGCTCGTAGCCGGGGCGGATACCGGCCTCGTCGGGAATGGTCCACATCTGGACGAAGTGGACGGGGTCCTGGTGCGCGGGCTCGCCGGTGAGGGTCCACGAGTCGTTCTTCTCACTGTGGAGGATGCCGGTGCCTGCGCTCATCCGCTGGGCGAGGCCGGGGTAGATCACCCCGTTGTGGCCCTCGGAGTCCTGGTGGACGAGGCCGCCGTCGAGGACCCAGGTGATGATCTCCATGTCCCGGTGGGGGTGGGTCTCGAAGCCGGTGCCGGGCGCGACGACGTCGTCGTTGGAGACCAGCAGCAGTCCGAAGTGGGTGTTCTTCGGGTCCCAGTGGCGGGAGAAGGAGAAGGAGTGACGGGAGTCGAGCCAGCCGGCGCGGGTGTGGAAGCGCTCGTCCGCGCGGCGGATGTCGAGGATGGAGACCATGGGGGAGTCCTTGTCGTCCGTGCGGCCGGGCTGCCGGACCGCGCTTGTAGTTGAATATTATACAAAAAGCCGGGCCGAATCATTCCCTGCTCGTCCGGGCGGTCCGATCGCCTCGAAAATGGTTTAAGGTTGAACCAGTGCCCGGTCGACGGGCGCGGAGCGCAAGGACGAAATCTGTCATGGGCATCTTTAGCCGCAACCGCACGAACACCCCCCACGGAACGGAGAACCCCGCTGTGAGCACCCCGACCAAGGTCGCCGTCGTCTACTACTCCTCCACCGGTACGATCGCCGAGGTCGCCCGGGAGATCGCCCAGTACGCGGAGAAGGCCGGTGCCGAGGTCCGCCTGCTCAAGGCCGCCGAACTGGCCCCGCAGGCCGCGATCGACTCCAACCCCGCCTGGGCCGCCAACGCCGCCGCCACCGCCGACGTCCCCCACGCCACCCCGGCCGACATCGAGTGGGCCGACGCCGTGGTCTTCGGCTCGCCCACCCGCTTCGGCAACATCGCCTCCCAGCTGAAGCAGTTCATCGACACCCTCGGCGGCCTGTGGGCCCAGGGCAAGCTGGCCGACAAGGTCTACAGCGGCTTCACCTCCTCCGCCACCACCCACGGCGGCCAGGAGTCCACCCTGCTCGCCCTGTACAACTCCTTCCACCACTTCGGCGGCATCGTCGTCGCCCCCGGCTACACCGACCCCGCCAAGTTCGCCGACGGCAACCCCTACGGCACCTCCCACGTCGACGCCCAGGGCAACAATCCCGTCGACGACACCACCCGCGCCGCCGCCCGCGTCCAGGCCGAGCGCGTCGTGAAGATCGCCTCCGCCCTCAAGGCCGGCCTCGCCGCCGCCTGAGCCGCACCCGGCACGGAAGCACGGGCCCCGGGCCGGCCGCACGACGGAGTACAACGGAGTGCGACGGAGTGCGGCCGGCCAGGCCCGGACTGACGCCGCCCGGCCCGGGCCCCGCCCGGTACAAGGGCTCGCCGGGGGCGCCGCGGGAGGCCCCGGGCGAACCACGGGACCCGGGCCCCGCCCCGACCGCGCGCGAGAGGATACGGAACATGAGCAACCTCGATCTTCGACCGGTGCCGAGCGCCTGCGGCGGCCGTGGCGACGTCTCCGCCGCCCCCGTGCACGAGCTCCTGCCTCCCCGCAGAGTCCCGCTCGGCGAGAGCACCGTGGTACGGCGCCTGCTGCCCAACCTGGGCCGGCGCATGGTCGGCGCCTGGTGCTTCGTGGACCACTACGGCCCCGACGACATCGCCGACGAGCCGGGCATGCAGGTCCCCCCGCACCCGCACATCGGACTGCAGACGGTCAGCTGGCTGCACGAGGGCGAGGTCCTGCACCGCGACAGCCTGGGCAGCCTGCAGACCGTCCGCCCCCGCGAGCTGGGCCTGATGACGGCAGGCCGGGCGATCTCGCACTCGGAGGAGTCCCCCCGAGAGCACGCCCGCCTCCTGCACGGCGCCCAACTGTGGGTCGCCCTTCCCGACGCACACCGGCACACCGCGCCGGCCTTCGAGCACCACGCGGACCTCCCCGTGGTCACCCACGGCCCGGGACTGCGCGCCACCGTGATCCTGGGCGAACTGGACGGCGCGGCGTCCCCGGGGACCGCGTACACCCCGATCGTCGGCGCCGACATCGCACTGACCCGCGGCACGGAGGCACGGCTGCCGGTCGAGCCGGACTTCGAGTACGCGGTCCTGACCATGTCCGGTTCCGTCGAGGCCGACGGAGTGCCCCTGGAACCCGGGTCCATGCTCTACCTCGGCTGCGGCCGCACGGAGCTGGCGCTGCGGGCTGACACCGACAGTGCCCTGATGCTCCTGGGCGGCGAACCGTTCGAGGAGAAGATCATCATGTGGTGGAACTTCGTCGGCCGCTCCCACGAGGAGATCGAGACGGCGCGGGCGGACTGGGCGGCGGGCTCCCGCTTCGGCGAGGTCAAGGGCTACGACGGCGCCCGCCTCCCCGCCCCCCAACTCCCCCCAGTGGCCCTGAAACCCCGGGGACGGGTGCGCTGACCTGAGGTTTTCCGCGGCAACCCCGTTGTCGGGCGGCGTGCTGCGGGGCTCCTCCGCACGGCCCGCCCGAAGGCGGATGCCGGTCGCAAGTGTCGGCAGGTGTGACCAGCTCTCGTCGGACACTTGCTGACCTTCACGGTGGCTGCCGTGTCCGGCTGCTGGGCGGCCGGGTGCAGGCCCAGCAGGTGCCGCCAGGACAGGGGGTGCCGGCGAGCGGGCGGACGGCGAGGCCGGGTGTCGGCGGGAAGGTGGCCCGGCACAGGCCGACCGCCCGGCCCACCTGCACCAGGTGCACACAGGACGCGGTGTCCGTCTCGTACATGCGCCGGGGCGTGAAGCCGGCCCGGGCGCAGGCCGCGGTGAAGCAGTCCGCGAAGCAGCCGTCGCCGGGGACGCACGCCCATTCCTCGTCCGCGAGCGCGGCCGGGTCGACCTCGCGCCCGCGGGCCGGCCGGTGCCGGTCGGCGAGCATCACGCAGACGGGGTCGACGGCGATCTCCTCCCAGAGGACGTGCGGGCACTGCGGCGGCGGCGCCGAGCCGCAGGTGCCGGTGAGAACGTAGTCCAGGCGGCCCTCGGCCAGCAGCTCCGCCAGTTCCCGCTCCGACCAGGAGGCGCAGGTGGACACGGTGGTGCCGGGCACCGCGTCGGCGAGCCGGTCCACCAGGGCACCCAGCAGCGGTCCGTGCGTGGCGCCGAGCCGCAGCCGCTGCCGCTGCCCGTCCGGCCGGGTCCGCGCGAACAGGGCTGCCTCCCGCTGGAGGTCGCTCACCGCGGGCAGCACGATCCGGGTACGTTCGAGGACCAGTTCACCGAGGGCGGTGGTGGTCACTCCGTGCCGCCCGCGTTCGAACAGCGCGCCGCCCAGGGCCCGTTCGATGCGTCTGAGCTGCGCGCTGAGCGCGGGCTGGGTAAGCCCCAGTACGCTCGCCGCCCTGGTCAGGCTGCCCGCGTCGGCGATGGCCCGGATGGTCTTCAGATGCCGCAACTCCAGCTCCATGAGGGGAGCTTGCGGTCCCGGAGGACGACGGGCAAGGGGTTGGTACAGACCTGAACGGGAACGGATGTGCCCGACCAGGTCGTGTCCCCGAGAGGAGTACGAGTGACGCGCAGCACCACCGTCCTGCCGGGAGTCCCCGCCCTGCCGGCCGGCCCGGGGGACGTGCCGCTGCACCGGCTGGAGGTGCCCTCGCCCACCGCCCTGCCCTTCGCGGTGGGCTCCTTCGAGGAGGTTGGCCCGCTGTCGCGGTGGGACCGGCCGCACCGGCACACCTTCTACGAGATCGTCCACGTCCGCGCCGGTTCGGGCACCCATGCCGTCGATCTCGTCCGGTGGCCGGTCGAGCCCCCGCAGCTGGCCGTGATTCTGCCCGGCCAGGTGCACCACTGGGAGGGCGGGCAGGGACCCGAGGGCTCGCTCGTGCTGTTCACCGACGACTTCCTGGTGGACCACCCCGGCGACCGTGAGCTGCTGCGGGAGCTGGGAGCGCACTGCCGGTACGGGCTGGACGCCGGGCAGGACCGGTCGATCGGGGGCCTGATCGCCGAGCTGGCCGCCGAGTACCGGCAGCGCGCCCCGGGGCACGAGAGCGTCCTGCGGTCCCTGCTCCACATCCTGATCGTGCGCGCCGCCCGGCTACCGTGCCGCACGGGACAGGGCCGCGAGCCGCGCGCCCACGGCCGTACGGCCGCCGTGGCGGAGGCCTTCGCGGAGCTGATCACGCGGCCCGGGGCGGCGGGCCGGACGGTGCGGGAGTGCGCCGATCGGTTGGGTGTCTCACCCGGCTACCTCACCCAGGCGGTCCGGGCGGCCACCGGCCGGCCGCCCGGACGGCTCCTCATCGAGGCCCGCGTGTACCAGGCCCAACAGCTGCTCGCTCACACCGAGTTGACTGTACGACAGGTTGCCGCCCGCACCGGATTCGACGACCCGGCCTACTTCGGGCGGTTCTTCCGACGCGAGACCGGCAGCAGTCCCGGCGCCTTCCGAAAACACCACAGCCGCCACCACCAGTCCCTCGAAGCGCCGTCGGCACCCGCCTAGTTTCGGTGTCCACCACCCCCACGAGGAGGAGACATGGACGAGGCAGGCACGTACGGCGCGGGTCCGGACGACCCCGGCACCGGCCGTGAGCCGGCATCTCCCCGGCTCGTCCGCCGCAAGACGGTGCTGCGGGCCGCGCTCGCGGCCACCGCCGCGATTCCAGTCGCCCTGGCCGCCGGACCGGCCCTCGCCCGCACTGCGGCGGCGAGCGGCACCGCGCCGCAGCTCACGCCGTCCTGCGACGACGGCGACGACCCCACCCCGGAGCAGATGGAGGGCCCCTACTTCAAGCCGAACTCACCGCAGCGCACCAGCCTGCTGGAGCCAGGCATGCCGGGCACCTTGCTGACCGTGACGGGTCATGTCTTCGGCCGCACCTGCCTGCCCCTGTCCGGGGTGCTGCTGGACTTCTGGCAGGCTGATGCCAACGGCGCCTACGACAACACGGGTTTCCGGCTGCGCGGGCACCAGTACACCGATTCCCGCGGCTCCTTCACGCTCACCACGATCGTGCCGGGCCTGTACCCGGGGCGCACCCGCCACCTCCACGTCAAGCTGCAGGCGCCCGGCCGTCCGGTCCTGACCACGCAGCTGTACTTCCCGAACGAGCCGCGCAACAACACCGACACGATCTTTGATCCGCGGCTGCTGATGACCGTGCGCGACGGGGGCGGCGGCCGGGAGGCGGCGTTCGACTTCGTCCTCGACGTCCCGCAGAGCCCGGGCCCCGGCCCCACGCCCACCCCGCCGGGCGGGACCTGGGCGGTGGGCGTCACCTATCGGGCGGGCGACCGGGTCACGTACGCGGGACGCGCCTACGTCTGCCTCCAGGCGCACACCGCACAGCCGGGCTGGGAGCCGCCGGCGGTGCCGGCCCTGTGGCGGGCGGCGTGAGCCGGCGGCGCCGTGCGGGGGGACGGCGCCGCCGGCTGCCCGGCCGTGCGGGCCCGCCCACGCCGATCCGGTCGCGGGCCAGCGGTGGAACAGGGTTCCGAGCTTGTCCGAGAACTCCTGCCGCCGCTCGGCACGGTACTGCCGGCGAGCCTGGGCCACGGCCTCTTCCGCGGCCTTCCGCGCCGAGCGGACCTCAGCCTCGACCTCCCCGGCGGGCACCCGCACGATCGTCCCGCCCAGCCGCTCGGCGACGGCGTCCGCAGGCCCGGGGTCGTCCTCCTCCGCCCCGGCGACCAGGACGTTGCTGCCGTTGTCCACGCCGCGGCTGAGCACGGTCAGCGCGTCCATCGACCCGGCCGCGTCGTCGGCGTCGGAGGCCATGCCGACGAGCGTTCCGGCACCCCGGCCGAGAAAGACGCCCATGGGCCCGCCGAGCAACCCGATCAGCGCGCCGACGATGCCGCCGACCGCCGTGGTGCTGCCGGCGCCGGGTTCGTAGCTCTCGGGCACGGACAGGGTGCCGTCCTCCGCGCGCTCCAGGATTGCCGCCCGGCCCACCGACGGCAGTTGCTCGACCTCGGAGAAGGCCTGGTAGGTGCGGGCGGGGCCGGGGAAGCGGAAGAACATGACCTTGGCGTTCCAGGCCATGGCGGACTCCTTGCACGACTGCGGGTGGGCAGGGCCCGGCTGCGCGGGCCCGCCGAGTTCCGGCGACAGGAGAAATCGCCACGAACCCACAGTGGGCCGTATGCCTCCGCATCGCCGCGGGGGTCTGTGAAGATGAGCGATGCGGCCGCTGAGGAGAGGCTGTCCGCAGAGGCCGGGGCGACGGAACGGCAGCTTCAGGTCCCGGGTTCCGACTGATTCTTTGGACCTTGTGCGGCGTTGTGCCGAGGGCCCCGGTGAGCCGTCATGAGGGTTTTCAAGATCGTAGGCATCTCTGGCTCGGCCGTTGAGACTCCGCTGCCGTCACTTCTGTGATCCACCGGCCTGCGGTGCGACGGAGGGGGCCCGTCCCACGCTGCCGACCGGGACATGTGTGACCGCGAGGGCTGCGGCATCGTCTTCGAGTTCTTCGGTGTGCCGGAACAGAGCGGCGAGCATGGCGTCCAGTACGGCCCCGGGGTCCAGAGGGAGGGGGCCGGTCAGCGGGGGGACGGGGTCGAAGAAGACGCCGTTTCGGTCGCGGGCCTCGATGATGCCGTCGGTGAACATCACGAGCGTGGCGCCGGGGGGCCACTCGAACTCGTCCACCGGGACGTCGGGCCCGGCCAGGTCGCCCATGCCCAGCGGCAGTGACGGCTCCTCCGGTTCCAGGGGAGTCACCTTGCCCTCGTGGACCATCAGCGGCGCCGGGTGGCCCCGGTTCGCCATGCGCAACACGGAACGGTCGGGGGAGATCTCGGCGATGACGGCGGTGACGAAGGCTTCGTCCGGCGCATCGGCCTGGCGGCTCTTGACGTCCTGCAGCTGCACTTCCACGCCGCGGACGATGGTGGGCAGGTCCGGCAGCTGAAGGGCCGCCGCGTGGAAGGCGCCCAGCAGGGTGTTGACCATGGTGACCGCCTGCATGCCCTTGCCGCGGACGTCGCCGACCACCATGCGGAGGCCGTAGGGGGTGTCGTGGACCGCGTAGAGGTCGCCGCCGATCAGGGCCTCTTCCTGGGCAGCCCGATACCGGGCGGCGACGGCCAGCCCCCGGACACGGTCGGGCACGGCCGGCAGTACCGCGCGCTGGACCGCCTCCGCCACCTCGCGGGACGTTCTCAGCTGTTCCCGCTCGCGTGCGAACATCCGGTTGAGGAACGCCGCGACGACGGTCAGGACGCCGATGCTTGCGAGCGCAACGAAATCCGAACGGGTGGAGAAAGTACGGCCTTCGCGAAGAGCCAGAAGTGTCCCGACCAGGCAGGCCGCCACACCACTGGTGATCGTCCAGGCCAGAGAGAGCATCGGTGCCGCGATCACGGAGACAGCCGCCAGGAGGGGGAATGTGCTGAATTCCGGCCAGGCGAGATCAATGACGACCGCAGTGAGGAGCACGGCGGCAGGCAGGCACCGGGACCACCGCACCCTCCTGGAGGCGCGCTTGTGCTGGTACCGCTCCATCCCTGTCGTCCTTAATTCGTCCTGTGCCGATCCGCTCCCCAGTTTCTGGTGGATCCTTGTTCAAGGCGACCGCTGGGCCGTCTCGGTCTGTGCGCCGACGACGCCGCCGACCGCCGTGGTGTTGCCGGCGCGGGTTCGTAGCTCTCGGGCACGGGCAGGGCGCCGTCCTCCGCGCGCCCCAGGATCGCCGCCCGGCCCACCGGGACGCTTCGCCGGGTGATTGCGCTCAAATTCCACGGGTTCACACGCGTGTGCCCGTAAGCCTGTACGCCGCACCGTGGCCGTGGTGGCGCCTGGACAAGCAGAAGGGCCCCAGGCCCTGTTCTCCCGAAGTCACGGCGAAGTGACAGCAGCTCTCCGTTGGCCGTGGTGCGATGCTCAGTGAGCGAGGATTTTGATGGCGATGACGAACACGCACAGGAGGGTTTCGACGGCGACGATGGGAATTCGGCGGCCACCGCTCATTGGCGATCGGGTCACGGCGAAAACCATGACCAGGATCTGTGTGACAACCAGGAGGCCGGCCGCGATAACAAGTCCCGTCCTGAGCGTCCACGGCCCGGCGGCGCCCAAGGACACCGCAATGACCGGCCCCAGAGCGGTTTCCAGCGCCTGCCCAGCCATGAACAGGATGCGCTTGAGCCGCTTGCCTCGCGGAGCGGCAGTTATGAAAGGCGGAATGGGCAACCAATTCGGCAACCAGACCGGCCGCCCACAGCCCGTCCATGGTGACGCCGATGCTGACAGCCGCCGAAACAGCTGTGAAGCTCTCCGCCTGGCCAAGGACGATCAACACAGCGGACAATCCACTCAGCGTGGCATGCACCCGTTCCCGTAACGCCGAGGAAAGAGTCTCCAGATCAGGCAATGCGGAATCGGCCGGGCCGTTTGGATCAGGTGAACTCAAGAGGTTTACCTCCCCGGTCAGGTGTCACCGCCCCCGGATCGATCCGGCCGTATCCCGCAACGGAGACGTCCTCGGGAGCAACCGGGTGCGGCGGCACGGCCCGCCACTTGCTGCAGGTCGTCACCGCCGGCATGCCCTCCCGCCCGAGCGGCACGAACCACCGCCCCGGCTCCCGGCGGGCCGCAGCAGCCGTGCTCTGCTCTGCGCGTCACCCGCGCCGGTCGGACGCGCGCGGCTCGATGGCGTTCGGCTCCGGCACGTCGGCCCCGGCCTGCGCCGAGGCGACCAGTGAGGCGACCAGTGAGGGGTCGCTCGTGTCGACGACCACGGCGACGCCCTGCCGGCAGCAGGCTGAGCGGCGGCAGCAGGCTGCCGGAGCACACCAGCACCGCGCTGAGGGTTTCCCGGATACCGGCTGTCCTCCTGCACCGCCCAGGCCGGCCGGTCAGTGTCTGCGGGCCGGACGGACTGCGCCGGGTCGCCCGTACGGCGGCACTGGAACAGCTGTGCTTCAGGTACCTCACTCCCGGGCGGAGCCCTGCCGCACGGGCTGCCCGCAGGAGAGGCCGATGACCCACAGCGCCGACTGTGTGCGGCAGCGTCTGCGCGAGGTTGCATGCGAGCTCTGCGCGCCTCGGCGGGAGCCGCCCGATCAAGGCGGGACCTTCCTGTCCGTCCCGGCGATCGGCGTGCGAGTGGTGAGATGAGCGGAGCTTTTGAGCGGATGGTGCTGCCGGTTCCGGAACGGCGACCGGCCGGACCTCCGGCGTTCGACATGCAGCACGGGGAGGTGTCGTTCGAACCGATCAGGCCGCCGCGGCCGCCGGCGGGTGCGCCGAACGTCCTGCTGGTGATGCTGGACGACGCCGGGTTCGGGTCGAGCAGCGCTTTCGGCGGTCCGTGCCGGGCGCCGACATTCGAGCGGCTCGCAGCGAACGGCTTGCGCTACACCCGTTTCCACACGACGGCGATGTGCTCCCCGACCAGACAGGCGCTGCTGACCGGGCGCAACCATCATGCGGTGGGGATGGGCGCGGTGTCGGACATGGCGACGGCTGCGCCCGGATACACATCGCTGCGGCCGAACACGGCGGCGACGATTGCGGAGGTGCTGCGCCTGAACGGCTGTTCGACGTCCCAGTTCGGCAAGTGCCACGAGGTCCCGACATGGGAGTGGAACCCGATGGGCCCGTTCGACAGGTGGCCGACGGGCAGTGGGTTCGAGTACTTCTACGGGTTCATCGGCGGGGAGAGCAGCCAGTTCTACCCGAGCCTGGTGGAGGGCACCGCACCGGTGACGCCGGACCGGTCGCCGGAGGCGGGGTACCACCTCAGCAAGGACATCGCCGACAAAGCACGGCGCTGGCTGGGCCAGCAGCGGGCCCTGGCCCCGGACAAGCCGTTCTTTCTGTGCTTCGCCCCGAGTGCGACGCACGCTCCGATCCACGTCCCCCACCACTGGCTGGACCGCTACGCCGGCGAGTTCGACCAGGGGTGGGACGCCGTCCGTGAGGAGACCTTCGCCCGGCAGAAGCGGCTCGGTGTCGTCCCTCCGGACGCCGAGCTGACCGCTCGCCACGAGGGCATCCCCGCGTGGTCGGAGATTCCGGACGGGACGAAGCCGGTGCTGGCCAGGCAGATGGAGCTGTATGCGGCCTTCCTCGAGCACACCGACCACTGCATCGGGCAGGTGGTGGACGCGGTCGAGGAACTGGGGGTGCTCGACGACACGCTCATCCTCCTGATCACCGGTGACAACGGCGCCTCCGGCGAGGGCACGGTGAACGGCACCTGGAACGAGGCGCTGACCATGACCGGCATGAGCGACATCGAGACCCCGGAGTTCCTCCGGGACCGGCTGGACACGTTCGGCACCCCGCACTCGTATCCGCAGTACTCGCTCGGCTGGGCGCACGCCATGGACACCCCCTACCAGTGGACCAAGCGGATCGCGTCGCACTGGGGCGGTACCCGTAACGGGCTGATCGTCCACTGGCCGCGCGGCATCACGGCCCGCAACGAGCTGCGTCACCAGTTCCACCATGTCGTCGACACCGCGCCCACCTGCCTCGAAGTCGCAGGCCTGCCCGAACCGCACACCGTGGCGCCCACGGTGTCCCGCGCACCACCGCCCCGCCCCGAGCACTCAGCCGTCGTCCCGCCCGTCCAGCAGCGGCAGGCCCGCCGCGTACTGGCGGAAGAAGCCCGCAGTCGGGGTGTCCGCCGCTGCGACGGCCTCCGGAGTGCCCTCCGCCACCACGGCCCCTCCGGCCGGGCCCGCTCCCGGCCCCAGGTCGATCACCCAGTCCGCGGACGCGGCGACGGGGATGTCGTGCTCGGCCACGACGACGGTGTTGCCCGAATCGAGGAGGACGTCGAAGGCGTCCACCATGCGCTGGATGTCCGACGGATGCAGACCCGAGACGGGCTCGTCGAGAACGACCAGCCCGGCCTTGCGGCCCGCCGCGCCGCGCTGCACGGCGGACGCCAGCCTCAGCCGCTGCGCCTCCCCGCCGGAGAGCTCCGTGGCGCTCTGGCCGAGCTGCAGGTAGCCGAGGCCGACCCGGTCCAGCGCCTCCAGCGTCTCCGCCAGCTGCCGGGGCTTCGGGAACCGCTCCACGGCCTCGGCGACGGTCAGCTCCAGCACCTCGTCGATGCTCAGCCCCTCGTAAGTGATCTCCAGGGCCTCCGGCTTGTACCGCCGGCCCTCGCACTCGTCGCAGACCACCCACACGTCCGGCAGGAAGTGCATGTCCACCAGCCTGCGGCCGTACCCGGTGCAGGTCTCGCAGCGGCCGCCGTCGGCGGTGTTGAAGGAGAACCAGGAGGCGTTGATCCCGCGCTTTCGGGCCTCGTCGGTGCCGGCGAACAGCTTGCGGACGACGTCGAACGCCTTGCTGTAGGTCGCCGGGTTGGACCGCGGGGTCCGCCCGAGCGGTTCCTGGTCGACGACGGCGACCCAGCTGAACCTCTCCGCGCCGCTCACCGCACGCACCGTGCCGACCGCCGTTCCGTTCAACGCGGCCTCCACGCCGACCCCCAGTGCGCCGAGCAGGCTGCTCTTGCCGCTGCCGCTCACCCCGGTCAGGCAGGTCAGCCGGCCGACGGGGAAACGGACCAGGTCCATGGTCACGTTGTGGGCGGAAAGCCCCCGCAGCTCCACCCACTCGGTGCGGTCGCCGACCGGGCGGCGGGCCCGTTGAAGGCGCGGCCCGTTCCCGCCCAGGTAGCGTCCGGTCAACGAGCGGGGATGCGCGGCGACCTCGGCCGGCCTGCCCGACACCAGCACCTCGCCGCCCTGCCTGCCCGCACCCGGGCCCATGTCGATCACCCAGTCGGCACGGGCGATCAGCTCCGGATCGTGCTCGACCAGTAACACGGTGTTCCCGGCCGCCCGCAGTTCCAGCGCGATGTTCAGCAGATGCGCCTTGTCCGCCGGGTGCAGACCGGCCCCGGGCTCGTCCAGGACGAAGATGATCCCGCTGAGCTCGGTGCTCAGCTGCGCGGCCAGCCGGGTCCGCTGCAACTCGCCCCCGGAGAGCGTCACCACGCTCCGGGACAGCTGCAGGTGGGCCAGGCCGAGCCGGTCCAGTATCCCGAGCCTGCGGTCCAGGTCCTGGAGCAGCGGCTCGCCCACCTCGCGCTGCGCGGTGCTCAGCCCGCCCGCGACCTTCTCCGCCCAGCCCCGCACCGCGCGCACGTCCACCCCGAGCAGTTCCGGGTACGCCATCCCGCCCAGCAGGACGGACCGGGCCACTTCGCCGTATCCGCTGCCGTCGCAAGTGCCGCAGGACACCTTGCGCATGTACGGCAGGTAACGCTGCTTGGCGCTCGGCGTCCCGGCGTTCCCGAAAACCCGTTCCACTTCCGCCAGCGCGCCCCGCAGCGGCTGGCTGGAGGTGTAGGTCCACGAAGCCGTCTCGTTCTTGTTCGGCATGTCGACCGTCGCCTCGACCTTCTCGTCACCCGTGCCGTGGAGCACGCAGTGACGGAACTCCTCGGGCAGCGACTGCCACGGCAGGCCGAGATCAACGCCCCGCTTTTCGGCCAGGGCCGGAACGAAGGCATGCTCGCCCGAACGCCACTTCGCGTACCAGGGCGACGCCCCCTCGAAGAGCGGAAGCTCCGGATTCGTGATGATCAGGTCTTCCTGCGCCTGCCAGTACCCACCCACTCCGTGGCACTCGGAGCAGCTTCCCTCCGGCGAGTGCTGGTCGAAGTCGGCACTGCTCAGGGAATCCTTCGGAGCGGCCGAACCCGCTCCGAGCCCGGGGAGCCGCGAGTACAGCAACCCCAAGTGCCCGTCGATGCCGGTGATCGTCGCCACCGTGGACCTGGGGTTGCGGTTCAGCCGGCGCTGGTCCACCGCAAGTGTCGCGCCGAGCCCCAGGACACGGTCCACCTTCGGCCGGTTGCGCTGGGTGATGTACTGCCGTACGAACGGCGAAAGCCCCTCCAGGTAGCGCAGTTGCGCCTCGCTGTGGATCGTGTCGATCGCCAACGAGGTCTTGCCGCTGCCGCTCACCCCGGTGAACGCGACAACCCGGCCCTTGGGGATGCTCAATGAGACGTTGCGCAGGTTGTTGGTGCGCGCTCCCACTACTTCGACGGTCTCGACGTGCTGTGCGGATTCAGTCATCCATTCCACCTCTACCGGTAGTAAGTGGCCATGGTCCGGGGCTCATTGTGCTCGGAACCGCCGCGGAGCCGGGCCGGTGCCCGTCGGAGTCGGGCCAGACCCTCCGGGTTGAGCGTGGTGTCGGTGGCGGACGCGGAGGCACGGACGGTCTCCGGCCGGCCGAAGCCGGGGATCACGACGACGTTCGGGGAAGGGCGCAGGTGCCGGACCGGACGGGAGGGCGCCCCGGGGGTGGGGGCGCCCCGGGGCGGGGCGGAGGCCGGCGAAGGCGTCGCCGAGCCGGGTGTCCTGCGCCCGCGCGGGCTCCCGCGCCGACCGCCGGGTGAAGGACCCGGTCCGGACTTTGAATGATCATGCAGGGTAATGCATAATCTTTCCATGTCCAAGGTTCTCACCTCCCTGCCCACCGGCGAGCGCGTCGGCATCGCCTTCTCCGGCGGCCTCGACACTTCGGTCGCCGTCGCGTGGATGCGCGACAAGGGTGCCGTCCCCTGCACCTACACCGCCGACATCGGCCAGTACGACGAGCCCGACATCGCCTCGGTGCCCGGCCGCGCGAAGACGTACGGCGCCGAGATCGCGCGCCTGGTCGACTGCCGTGCGGCCCTGGTCGAGGAGGGCCTCGCCGCGCTCGCCTGCGGCGCCTTCCACATCCGCTCGGGCGGGCGGGCCTACTTCAACACCACGCCGCTCGGCCGCGCCGTCACCGGCACCCTCCTGGTCCGGGCGATGATCGAGGACGACGTACAGATCTGGGGCGACGGCTCGACGTTCAAGGGCAACGACATCGAGCGGTTCTACCGCTACGGTCTGCTCGCCAACCCCCACCTGCGCATCTACAAGCCCTGGCTGGACGCGGACTTCGTCTCCGAGCTCGGCGGCCGCAAGGAGATGTCGGAGTGGCTGCTCGCCCACGGGCTGCCCTACCGCGACAGCACCGAGAAGGCGTACTCGACCGACGCCAACATCTGGGGCGCCACCCACGAGGCCAAGACCCTGGAGCACCTGGACACAGGTGTCGAGACCGTGGACCCGATCATGGGCGTGCGGTTCTGGGACCCCGAGGTGGAGATCCCCACCGAGGACGTGACGATCGGCTTCGACCGCGGGCGGCCGGTGACGATCAACGGCAAGGAGTTCACCTCCCCGGTCGACCTGGTGATGGAGGCGAACGCCATCGGCGGCCGCCACGGCATGGGCATGTCGGACCAGATCGAGAACCGGATCATCGAGGCCAAGAGCCGCGGCATCTACGAGGCGCCCGGCATGGCACTGCTGCACGCGGCGTACGAACGTCTCGTCAACGCGATCCACAACGAGGACACCCTCGCCCAGTACCACAACGAGGGACGGCGCCTCGGCCGGCTGATGTACGAGGGCCGCTGGCTGGACCCGCAGGCGCTGATGGTGCGCGAGTCGCTGCAGCGCTGGGTCGGCTCGGCGGTCACCGGAGAGGTGACGCTGCGGCTGCGGCGCGGTGAGGACTACTCGATCATGGACACCTCCGGTCCGGCGTTCAGCTACCACCCGGACAAGCTGTCGATGGAGCGCACCGAGGACTCGGCGTTCGGCCCGATGGACCGGATCGGCCAGCTCACCATGCGCAACCTCGACATCGCCGACTCGCGCGCCAGGCTCGAGCAGTACGCGGGCCTCGGCATGGTCGGCACCGGCCAGGCCGCGCTCATCGGCGCCGCCCAGGCGGCCTCGACCGGGCTGATCGGCGCGATGCCGCAGGGCGGCGCCGAGGCCATCGCCTCGCGCGGCGAGGCCCCCGGCGACGAGGACCTGCTCGACCGCGCCGCCATGGAGTTCGGCACCGACTGAGCACCTCGCCCGAGGATTCACAGGCCTTGTGCGCGGACCGCGGCCGGTCCGCGCACAAGGCCGTGCCGAGCCGCTCTGCCGAGCCTCGCCGTGCCCCTTTGCCGAGTGCGCCCCGGCGCCCGGCCGTCAGCCGACGTCCCCGTACTCGGGCGGGGGCTGGGCCGGCCCGGGGTGCTCCACCGCGTACCGGTCACCGTGGATCGCCAGCATCGCCCAGTGCCAGGCCTCGTCGTGGAAGACGAGCCCGCGGTACGGTGCGCCGTCCGGCTCGTACGGGTAGTGCTCCAGGGCCGCTTCCCGGGCTTCCTCCGGCGTGGAACCGCCATAGCGCTCCATCACCCATGCGTAGCAACGCCGCTCGGACCGCAAATATTCGAGGTACTCCGCCTCGCTCCACGTCATGACGAATACTTTAGGAGCCGCGCCGGAGGGGCCTGGTCCGTGCGGTGTCCGGCCCGCCGCAGGCCGCCGCTGTGACCCCGGCCCGGCGCCGCGCACTCCATGAGCCCGCCCGCCCCCCGTCGGATCAGCCGAAGGGGACGGTCAGCACGGAGCCCGTCTCCACCTGGACGGTGGAGGGGGCGTCGCCGATCGCGTTCCAGATTTCGACGCGGATCGTGCCCCCGTCGAGGTCGCCGAGGCTCCCGGAGGCGGAGTGGAGGCCGGAACGGGACCCGGCGTACTCCTCGTGGCCGGGGACGGGGTCGGAGGCGAAGTAGCGGAAGGTCTCGACCCGTTCGAAGGTGCCGTCGCCGGTCAGGTCGTACGACACCCGGGCCTGCTGCCCGACGCCGACGGCCGTCCCCGCGTCCACCCAGAAACGGAAGTCCGTGGCCTCTCCCGGCCGGAGGGTGCCGTCGACGTTCTCCGCCTGGAGGACGAGAGGACGGTGGGGCGTGCCGTCGTGATTGGCTCCGCCCGCGGACGCGAGGGTCTCGGACGACGGGCCCTCGCCCGCGGTGGTGCTCAGCCTCCCGCCCGAGCGCAGGTGGAAGGTGTCCCCGGTCACCGGGACCGGGCCGGTGGGACTCGGGCCGGTGGGGCTGGGCGTGGGGCCGGGGGAGGAGTCGGTCGGGGACGGGGTCGGGGACGGGGTCGGGGACGGGGACGGCGACGGGTCCGTCGGCGTCGGGTCGGGCGGGGCCGGGGCGTCCGAGAGCGGGTCGAGGGTGACGTACGCCTGCTGGGGGTTGCCGTCGTGCACCAGGGACTCGTGGGCCCCGACGTCGTCGAAGGCGAAGGCGTAGGCCTTTCCGTCCACGGTCCTGGCGTGGATCTCGCGGGCGTAGTGGTTGGTCACCCCGTCCTTGTAGAAGTCCGCCGACGTGGTGTCCGGCTGGTGGGGGTTCTCCAGCAGCGTCGACCGGTTGAACCCGGCGCACAGAGTGCGCGATATCGGCCCCCGCACCAGGTCGTTGGGGGCGTCCAGGCGCTTGTAGCAGCCGAAGACGCTGTCGGAGTCGGGCTTCTGGAAGGAGGCGACGACCGTTCCGGAGCGGTCGGTGAAGTCCATCGTGTCGCCGGAGACCCTGCCGTGGTAGGTGACGTCCGGCTGGTGGGCGAAGGGGGTCACCGTCAGGGTGGAGGTGGAGTACTTGCTCCACACCCGGTCGATGTAGTCGTCCAGGGCGTCGGACCGCAGTCCGCCGGCCTCGATGGCGTGGCTGGGGGCGAGGGCGCGCAGGACCGTTCCGTCGGACCGGGTCTGGACGAGGCCGGCCCAGCCCGGCTGCTTCTCGAGGGCGTCGAAGAACCCCTGGTACCCGCCGGGCTCGAGGTGTCCGGTGGTCGCCACGGTGCCGTCGCCGCGCTTCACGCCCACCGCGTACGGGGCCGAGAACATGTCGACCTGTGTGCTGTTGATCCACAGACCGGAGTCGTTGAGCGTGTACTCGGACCAGTTGAACAGGATGTCCCTGTTGGGGTCGGTGGGGTTCTGCACCGCGGGCTGCACGAGGCCGCCGGTCGTGAGCCTGAAGTCGAGCTTCCGGCCGTACGAGAAGTAGACCCTGCCGGAGAACTTGGGCATGCGGATCGTCATCGAGTGGCCGTCGGCCGGGCCGGCGATGGAGGCGTCGGGTGCGGGGGACGGGGGATTGCCCCCGGCGGGCCAGGGGTGGAAGGTGCCGTCCGCGTCGGCCCAGCCCTGCCGGCCGGTCGAGAGTTCGGTTCCCAGGTTGTAGACGTAGACCTGCTCGCCGGTGCCGGAGTTGTTGGTCAGGGTCAGCGGGATGGTCCCGGGCGCCGCGGCCTCCGCGGCGGGCACGGGGGCGGTGACGGCGAGGCCGGCGGCCGGCAGGACTGCCGCGGCCGCTGCGACCAGCGCCTTCCGTGCGAACGGTGCCGGGGATCTCTTCCGTCTCATGCGCATGGTTGTTGCCGTCCTTGTCGGGGCGGGGCGCCGTCGGCCGTGACTTCTGAGAGCGCTCTCAGAGTGGGTGCGCGAGTGCTGACGTGTCAATGGTCCGGCGGTGACGGACGCCGTCCGGCCGGGCGGGACACCCCGTGCCCCGCCCGGCCGAACGGGGTGTCCCCGGCGTCGCCGCCTACAGCACCCGGCGCAGGAGGCGCTCCTTGAGCCTGGTGAAGGGCGGGTAGGCGAGCCGCAGGGTGTCGGGGAAGAGGGGCTTGTCGAGCACGGCCTTGGTGTGGCTGAAGGTCTCGACGGAGAGTTCGCCGTGGTAGCGGCCGAGCCCGCTCTCGCCCACGCCGCCGAACGGCAGTCCGGGGACGGCGAGGTGGGCGTTGGGGACGCCGAAGGCCAGGGCGCCGGAGGAGGTCTCCGTGGTCAGCCGGTGCTTGGTGCGCGCGGACGCGGTGAAGGCGTAGAGCGCCAGCGGCTTGTCCCGCTCGGTGATGAAAGTGATGGCCGCGTCGAGGTCGGGAACGCGGACGACCGGCAGGATCGGTCCGAAGATCTCCTCCCGCATCACCGGGGAGTCGGGGTCCACGTCGGCGAGGACGGTGGGGGCGATGAAACGGTCCGCGCGGTCGTGGCCGCCGCCGACGACGGCGCGCCCGTCCTCCAGTAGCGCCGTGAGGCGGTCGAAGTGGCGGTCGTTGACGATGCGGCCGTAGTCGGGGGAGGCCGCCGGGTCGTCCCCGTACATGGCGCGCACGGCCGAAGCCAGATGGGGCACGATCTCGTCGGCTGCCTCGCCGACGGCGAGGACGTAGTCCGGCGCGACGCAGGTCTGGCCGGCGTTCATGAACTTGCCCCAGGCGATCCGCCGGGCGGCCGCGGCCAGGTCGGTGCCCGGTTCGACGACGGCGGGGCTCTTGCCCCCCAGTTCCAGGGTCACCGGGGTGAGGTGCCGGGCGGCAGCCGCCATGACGATGCGCCCCACGGTGCCGTTGCCGGTGTAGAAGATGTGGTCGAAACGCTGTTCCAGGAGCGCGGTCGTCTCCGGCACGCCGCCCTCGACGACGGTCACGGCCTGCGGGTCGAGGTAGCGGGGCAGCAGCCGGGCCAGTGCCGCCGAGGTGGCGGGCGCGAGCTCGCTGGGCTTGACGACCGCGCAGTTGCCGGCCGCCAGCGCGCCGACCAGCGGAGCCAGGGCGAGCTGCAGCGGGTAGTTCCAGGGGCTGATGATCAGCACGGTGCCCAACGGCTCCCGCACGGTCCGGGCACGGGCCGGCGCCAGCGACGCGGGGACGGGGACCCGCCGCGGCCGCAGCCACTGCTCGAGGTGCCCGAGCGTGTGGTCGATCTCGTTGAGGGTGAAGCCGATCTCGGTGGAGAACGCCTCGGTCGCACCCTTGCCGAGGTCGGAGCGGAGCGCCTCCCGGAACGTCCCGGCCTGCTCCTCCAGGAGTTTCCGCAGGGCCTCCAGCTGGCCGCGGCGCCAGGGCAGTGGTTTGGTGCGGCCTGTGTCGAAGGCGGCTCGGAGACGGGAGACCGTCGTGGAGACGTCGACGGTGCGAGGGGCGGCTGCGGGGGCGTCCTCATGATTCTGCATGCCCAGAGAGTAAGCGAAACGAAAAACTTTCGTTTCGCTACGATGAAGGTATGACCGGTTCCACACGCCAGGGCCAGGACCCGAACCACCACCCCCGGCCGAACGCCGCGCAGGAGCCGAACGCCGCGCAGGACGGCGCGCAGGAGGGCGACGGCGCCGGCCCTTCGGCGCCCGTCCGGGACGGGCGGCGCGGGCGGCGCCGCGACGCCGGGCTGGACCGGGCACTGCTGGAGGCCGCCCTCGCCGTGCTGGCCGAGCGCGGATACGGCGCACTGACCACCGCCGCCGTCGCCGCCCGCGCCGGGGTGTCCACCGCCACCCTCTACCGCCGCTGGCGATCGAAGGAGGACCTGGTCGTCGGCGCGGTCCTCGCCCACGCCCCCGACCTCGCCCCGCGGACCGACACCGGGACCCTCGAAGGCGACCTGCGGGCGCTCCTGCGGGACAAGGCGGCCACCCTGACCGGCCCCGGGGGGCGTCTCCTGCGTGCCCTGACGGGCGAGGCGGCCCACAACGCCGTCCTCGCGGAAGCCCTGACGACCGCCTTCGTGCTGCCGGTCGGGCGACGGGTGGCGGAGGTCGTGGACCGGGCCGCCGCGCGGGGCGAGATCCCGCCGGTCGAGCAGCCGGACCTGGTCGGCGACCTGGTCATCGGCCCCATGGTCAGCCGGTTCTTCCTGAGCCCCCTCCCGCCCGGCGGCCCCGGCGGCCCTGACGGCCCTGACGGCCCTGACGGCCCTGACGGCCACGGCGGCCCGGACGGTCCGAACGGCCTGGAGTCGCCGTGCGCGGAGGAGACGGCCGACCGCTTCCTGCCCTTCCTCCTGCGCGCACTCGGCGCCCGCACCGTGCCGCCGGGGGAGGCGCGGGCAAGGGACACCGCCGACTGAGGAGATCTCCCGCAGCCCCCTTCCCCGGCCGACACGGGCCACTACCGGAACCACGGTCACCACAGGCCACCACTGGGCGTTATGGTCCGGCACCGGCAGAGGGACGCTCCTGCGGATGTCAGAGGCGGACGACGACCAGGGCGGTGTCGTCGCAGGCGCCGTCGCCGCCGAGGCGGGTCACGAGGGTGTCGGCCAGGTGCTCGACGTCCAGCCGCGCATGACGGGAGAGGGCGTCGGTCAGGCGCGCCAGGCCGGCGTCGATGTCCTCGCCGCGGCGTTCGACGAGCCCGTCCGTGTAGAGCACGAGGGTGTCCCCGGGGGAGTAGGAAAGGGCGGCCTGGGGGCCGGGGAGGATCTCGGAGCGGGCGCCCAGCGGCGGGTCGGTGGCCCGGTCCAGCAGCTCGAAGGACCCGTCGGCGTGCACCAGGACCGGCGGCAGGTGTCCGGCGCTGCTGTACGTGAGCAGGCGGGCGGAGCTGTCGACGAGGACCTTGACCGCGGTGGTGGCCAGGGCTCCGTCGATGGAGCGGGCGTACCGGCCCAGGATCTCCATGGCGGAGGCCGGGCTGTTGATGGCGCGGATGGCCGCGCTCAGGGCGCTGCGGAGCATGCCCATGACGGCGGCGGCCTCCAGGCCCTGGCCGACCACGTCACCGACCGCCACCGCGAAGCAGCCGTCGGGAAGGTCGACCAGGTCGTACCAGTCGCCGCACACGTTCAGCGATCCGACGGCGGGCAGGTAGCGCACCGCGACCTCCTTGTGCCGCTCGAGGTCCGGCGTGTGGAGCATGGACTCCTGCAGGGTGAGGGCGACCCTGCGCTCGCGCGCGTGGGCCTGCCGCAACTCCTCGTTCAGCCGCCGCAGGTCCTGCGCCCGGGCGTAGAGCTCGGCCTCCATCACCTCCTGGGGCGCGTTCGGCTCCGCCCCCGGCGGCCGGCGGGAGTGGACGAACTCGGTCACGTCCTCCACCCGGTGGATGATCCACGCCACCGCGCCGTCCGGCCCCAGGACGGGGGTGTTTATCGGGGACCACCACCGCTCCTCGAACCCCCCGGGCCTGTCGGCGGCCGGGATGTCGTACTTCTGCAGCGTCATGGTGTCGGGCTCCTTGTGGAGCAGGGTCCGCTGCAGCGAGGCGTTCAGGTTCCGCACTCCGTCGGCCTCGGGGTCCGCGGGGTTGTCCGGGAACGCGTCGAAGATGTGCCGCCCGAGCAGGTCGTCCCTGGTGCGCCCGGTCGCCGCCAGGTAGGCCCGGTTCACGTCCACGATGACCAGGTCCGGGCCCAGTACCAGGTACGGGCTCGGCGTGGCTGCGAACAACGCCGCGTAGTCGATCTCTGTCACCAGCCACTCCTCCCCGTTCACCACCGGCCGACGCCCACCCCACTGCCCAATCTACGGAGCCTTCGGCCCCGCCGCCTGCGCCGCCCACTCCCGGGGCGGTCCGGTCCGCCGTGCCGCCCCGCCGACCGGGCCGTGGAGGCGGTCGTCCTGCCGGGCCGGTCAGGGGGTGCCGTCCTCCGGGGACTCCCGCAGGTTCCGCGGGAAACGGATCCCGGGACGCCGGTCCAGCCGGATCCGCCCGGTGGGCACGAGCCCCGCGGCGGCGAGGGCACAGGCCTCGCGGACGGCGGCAGTGGCCGGCCCTGAGGCGTCAGTGCGGAGCGCGGAGACCGGTGATCAGGACGTGGCCGGTGGCCGGGCAGCGGACGGCGGGATAGCCGAGGCGGGTGAGCAGGTCGTGCACGGCCAGGTGGATCGCGTCCCGCACGCTCCCGTGGGGGCCTGCGCCCGCGTCCCGCGCCCGTTCGTCGTGCCGGGGGGAGGGGGCCGCCAGGGCGGTGAACTCCTCGCTGGTCTGCCAGCGCACGGCGATCCCGTCCGGGCCGGGGGAAAGACGCAATCCTGCCGTGCCCGCGGAGGTGTGGGCGTCGAAACCGGCCTCGGCCAGGTCACGGCACAGCTGATCGGTCAGCAGGGCGGAGACGTCGTGGAGCACGGGCACCATTTTCTCCCGGAGCCCCCCGGGGCCGTACCGCCGGTGGAGCGGATTGTGTGAAGGAGCGGGCAAGAGGCCGTGACGGTCACCCGACGCGCCCCGCGGACGGGACCCCGCGGACGGGACCCCATGGGTGGGACCCCGTCGGGCGGGTCAGCGGTCCGCGCCGCCGGACTGCGGCAGGATCCGCAGGACGTCGCGCGCGGCGGAGAGTTCGGACAGCCCGCGCGGGTCGCCCGGCGAGCGCCCGGTCAGGGCTTCGACGCGGCGCAGCCGGTAGCGCACGGTGTTGGGGTGGCAGTACAGCCTGCGGCCGGTCTCCCGGGCCGAGCCGCCGCAGTCGAGCCAGGCGTCCAGGGTGCCGAGCAGCGCCGAGCGGTCGTCGGCGGGCAGGTCGAGCAGCGGGCCGAGGACGGCACGCGCCATCCGCCCGGCCTCGACGGGTGCCGCGGCGGCCAGCAGGGCGATCGGGCTCTCCTCGAACTGTGCGACGGCGGGCGTGCCCGCCGGCAGTGCGTCCAGGGCGATCCGGGCCAGGCGCAGGGCCTCGGGCGTGTCCTTCAGCGCGTCGTAGACCGGGCTGACACCGGTCCGTGCGGCGGGCTCCCGGCGCAGCAGGGCCAGCACGTCCCCGGCGGTGCCCGCGGGCCCCAGGGCGAGCACCCCGATCTGCCGGTCGGGCAGCAGCCGCCAGGCCGAGCGGACGTCGCGCGTCTCCAGCAGGGGCACGATGCCGGGCAGGGCCTCGCGTCCGGCGGCGGGAACCTCGGCGGCGACGACGAGGAACCGCCCCTCCAGGGGGAGCTGCAGTGTCACGGCGGTCCGCCACAGGGCGGCCCGGTCCGAGACCACCCCGGTCAGCAGCGCCTCGACCAGGACGGACCGCTCGTGCTCGCGTTGCAGCATCAGCTCCGCGGCCGTCTCCCGGTAGGAGGTGGCCACCGCGTCCGCGTACTCGCCCATCAGCCGCCACACGTCCGCGGCGACGTCCACCAGGCTGTCGCTGCCGACCGTCCCGGAGGCGCGCGCCTCGGCCACCAGGGTGTCCCACAGGTAGGCGAACGAGGTCCGGAAGGCGTGCAGCACCTCCGGCAGCGGCGCGCCCTGGAGCGCCCGCTCCCGGCCGGTCCGCTGGGGCGCGCGCGGACCGGGCCGCCCCTCCCCGGTGAACTGCTCGAAGATCGTCGTCAGGTTGCCGCGCACGGACCGGTGCAGTTCCTCGGCGGTGACGGCGTCGACGGCGGTGTAGAAGTCGATCTCCCCCCGGATGCGGTCGCACATCGCGGTGGCCAGCTCGTCCACCCGCTCCTGCAGGCTCCTGGCCACCGCCGCGATCCCTGGGTCCACGCCGGTCATGGGCCCCAGGCTACGGGGGCCCTTGTCCCGGCGAACAAAGGCCCCCGAGTCCGGCTTGTCCGGAGGCCCATAGGCCGGGAGCGGCCTCCTCGGCGACGATGACTCGCATCCTCGTGCCGACGTCGGCACGCGAGCCGGAGGAGTGCCATGACCAACCTTGCCCTGAACCTGGTGCGGACCGCCGCGGAGCACCCGGAGCGGCCCGCCATCCGATTCGGGGAGTCCGTGTACTCCTACGCGGAACTCGACGGGGCCTCCGCGCGGGTGGCCGGCGCGCTGGTCGCCGACGGACTGCGGCCCGGCGACCGGGTGGCCGTGATGCTGCCCAACGTCCCCGCCGTCGTCGCCCTGTACTACGGCGTGATGCGGGCGGGCGGCGTGGTGGTGCCGATGAACCCCCTGCTCAAGGCACGGGAGGTGGAGCACTACCTGTCCGACTCCGGAGCGTCCCGGCTGCTGGTCGCCGACGCGTTCGCCGCCGAGGCGGCCCTCGGCGCCGAGGCCGCCGGCACCCCGTGGAGCCGCGTGGGCGGCACCGGGCTCGCCGACGAGCTCCGGGGCGGCGAGCCGGTGGCCGAGCCGGTGGAGAAGGACGGCGACGACTCCGCGGTGATCCTCTACACCTCGGGGACCACCGGCCGCCCCAAGGGCGCGGAGCTGACGCACGCCAACCTCACGCACAACGTCCGGGTGGTCACCGGGCTGTTCTCCATGACACCGCAGGACGTCGTCATGGGCTGCCTGCCGCTGTTCCACACCTTCGGCCAGTGCTGTGCGATGAACGCCTCGATACTCGGCGGCGCCTGCCTGGTGCTCATCCCGCGGTTCGACCCCGCCCAGGTGCTCGGGGCGATGGAGCAGCACAAGGTGACCGTCTTCCAGGGCGTGCCGACGATGTACAACGCGCTGCTGCACCAGCCCGGCACGGCCGACACCGGCTCGCTGCGGATGTGTGTGTCCGGCGGCGCCGCGCTGCCGGTGGAGGTGCTGCGCGGGTTCGAGGAGCGCTTCGACTGCATGGTGCTGGAGGGCTTCGGCATGTCGGAGACCTCGCCGGTCGTCACGTTCAACCACCCCGACCGGCCGCGCAAGGCCGGTTCCATCGGCACCCCGATCGAGGGGGTCGAGGTGCGGCTGGTCGCCCCGGACGGCAGCGACGTGCCGCAGGGCGAGGTCGGCGAGATCGCCATCCGCGGGTACAACGTGATGAAGGGGTACTGGAACGCCCCGCAGAGCACCGCGGAGGCGATCCCGGACGGCTGGTTCCGCTCCGGCGACCTGGCCCGCCAGGACGAGGACGGCTACTTCTTCGTCGTCGACCGCAAGAAGGACATGATCATCCGCGGCGGCTACAACGTCTACCCCCGAGAGCTGGAGGAGGTGCTCAACGAGCACCCCGACGTCGTCGAGGCCGCCGTCCTCGGCGTCCCGCACGCCGAGCTCGGCGAGGAGGTCGCCGCCGCGGTCGTGGTGCGCCCCGGCTCGGGCACCGGCGCCGAGGAACTGCGGGCCTACGTCAAGGAGCGGGTCGCCGCGTACAAGTACCCGCGCCACGTCCGGCTCCTGGACACCCTCCCCAAGGGCGCCACGGGGAAGATCCTCAAGCGGGAGATCGACCTCGGCTCCCCGGCCGGGGCGTGACCACCGGCCGGTCCCGCCCGCGGGGCTCCCCCGCGGGCGGAACCGGCCCGGCTCCGCGCCGAGGACGGGGAGCCGCACCCCGGCCGGGAGGGGGTCAACGGGCGCCGAGCGAATCGGCCAGGCCGCGGGCCTCGGCCCTGCCGAGGCCGACAGCGATCTGGACGGTGGGATTCGTCAACCGCTCCGCCACGACGGGGTGGGCGATCAACCGGTCGCCCAGCACGACGGCCACACCGTTCTTCGGCTCGGGCCGTTCGGCGAGGCGCCCCGTCAGGTCCGAGAACCGGTCGGCGTCCTCGTCCCGCAGGGTGACTTCGACGACCCAGCCCTGCCCTTCCGCCGTACGGTCGAGCACGCCGACGGCCTCGACGCTCCGCACGTCCAGCCCGCCCGGCCCGGAGACCGTGACGCACGTACTGCCGCCGTCGGCGGTGAGGGTAGAGCGAGCCGAGGGGTTCCCTGCCCGGACGAGCCGCACCCCCGTCGCGGGAGGCCCCGGTGCGCCGTGGCGGTCAGACCCGTTCCACGAGCATCGCCACGCCCTGGCCGACACCCACGCACAGGGTGGCCAGGCCGCGGCGGGCGTCCTCCCGCTCCATGCGGCCGAGCAGGGTGAGCAGGATGCGGGCGCCCGAGCAGCCCAGCGGGTGTCCCAGTGCGATGGCGCCGCCGTCGGCGTTGACCTTCTCCTCGTCGAGCCCGAGCCGGCGGACGACCGCCAGCGCCTGGACGGCGAAGGCCTCGTTGAGCTCGACGGCGCCCAGGTCGCCGGCCTGCCAGCCGGCCCTGGCGAGGGCCTTCTCGGTGGCGGGCACCGGTCCCAGACCCATGAGGTGGGGCTGCACACCGGCCGACGCGGAGGTGACGATCCTGGCCCGCGGGACGAGCCCGTACCGTTCGACGGCGGCCGCGCCGGCAACCACCAGGGCGGCGGCGCCGTCGGACAGCGGGGAGGAGGAGCCGGCGGTCACGACGCCGTCCTTGCGGAAGATCGTCCGCAGGGAGCCGAGTTTCTCCGAGGTCGTGGACGGGCGCGGCCCCTCGTCGTGCTCCACGAGGCCGTCCCCGACCGGGACCGGCACGATCTCCCGGTCGAAGTGCCCCGCCTCCCGGGCCGCGACGGCGCGCCGGTGGCTGCGGAGGGCGAAGGCGTCGGAGTCGGCGCGGGTGATGCCGTCCAGCGCGGCGACCTCCTCGGCCGTCTCGCCCATCGACAGGGTCACCTTCGACGCCTCCGGTCCCGCCCCGGCGGGCACGGCCCGGTCGGAGGCGGTGAAACGCGGATTGGTGAAGCGCCACCCCAGTGAGGTGTCGTGCATCTGTCCCGGCTTGGACCAGGGGGTGCCGGGCTTCTCGACGACCCAGGGGGCACGGGTCATCGACTCCACGCCGCCCGCGACGACCACGTCCGCCTCCCCGGCGCGGATCGCCTGGGCGGCCGAGGCGACCGCGGTCAGGCCCGAGGCGCACAGCCGGTTGACGGTGTACCCGGGCACCGTGTGGGGGAGGCCGGCCAGCAGCACGGCCATCCGGGCCACGTTGCGGTTGTCCTCGCCTGCCTGGTTCGCGGCGCCGAGGACCACTTCGTCCACGGCGTCCGCCGGGACGGCCGAGCGGCGGACGGCCTCCGCGACGACCAGGGCGGCCAGGTCGTCGGGGCGCACGCCGGCCAGGGCGCCGCCGTAGCGGCCCTGCGGGGTGCGGGCTCCGTCGACGAGGTAGACCTCTTCAGCCACGGCTTCCCTCCCGGGGGGAGGCGGCCGCCCGGCCGAACGGTGCGCGGCGGTGCACGGGGGAGTCGGGGTGCTCGGGAGAGCCGTGGGGCATGCTTTCCACCTCTTGACAGGCAGGAGTGATGCTGAATTACTGGGCCGCGTCGCACCGTAACCGAATGTTCGGTCGGTATACAAGGTGGTGTAAAAGGTGAACGAGGTCGTCGAGACGGCTCCCGGTCCCGTGCAGAGGATGTTCGCCGAGGACGTGGCGTCCCGGAGCCTGGGCATCGAACTGCTGGAGCACGGCGAGGGGACCGCCCGTCTCCGCATGACGGTGACCCCGGCCATGGTCAACGGGCACGGCATCGCCCACGGCGGCTACCTCTTCCTCCTCGCGGACACCGCGTTCGCCTGCGCCTGCAACGGCCACGGCCCCGTGACCGTCGCGGCCGGCGCCGGGATCGACTTCGTCGCCCCGGCCCGTGAGGGCGACGTCCTCGTCGCCACCGCCGAGGAGCGCACCCGGTTCGGCCGCAGCGGCATCTACGACGTCAGCGTCCTGCGCGGCGACGAGGTGGTGGCGGAGTTCCGCGGACGCAGCCGCGCCCTGCGGGGCGCACGGCCGGAGCAGCCGTGACGGGCGGAGGGCCTGCGGTCCCGGCGTGCGCGCCCCGCAGGGCGCGCCCCTGAAGCGGGGAACCGCGCCGGACCGGCGGACGGCCTTCGCCTGCAGTGCCCCCGTTCTCCGGCGCGGTCCCTCGCCCCGCCCCGTGTGCCCGGGAGCGCCTCCTGCCGCGCCGTGAGTACGGGAAGCGGCGGGCCGGCGATCCGTCATCTTCGTTCATTTGTCCGAAAATGCACGTTCCTCGGCGTGGGGTCGGGTATCCGCCTTCGACAGGGCGCGGGCCGCACACGACGGCGCCTCGCCGTACGCCGTGCACCTTGCGTCGTGCACCCTGCGCAGCCCGCCGCCGTAACCCCCACGACACGGAAGGCAGGACCGATGAGGAAGACCGCAGCGCCGACGACAGCAGCCACGACCGCCGTGCCTCCGGACGTGCAGGAGTGCGTGGCGGACTGGGGCAGCAGGGACAAGAGCCTCCCGGGCGGCAGCCATCCGCAGCTGACGGGCATCAGGGCGGGGCGGCACGAGTGCTTCGACCGCCTGGTGTTCGACCTGCGCGACACGGGCGGCGGCCTCGACGCGGGCTGCCGGGCCCGGTACGTGGACACCCTCCACCAGCTCGGCTCCGGCAGCCCGGTTCCCGTCGGGGGAGGGGCGGTCCTCGAAGTCGTCGTCGGAGCCCCCTCCTACGACGTCCGCACCGGTGGGCCCACCTACGACGCGGAGTTCGGCGCCCCGCTGCCCGGCGTCGCCCTCGGCGGCCACCGCACCTTCCGGGACGCGCGCTTCGCCGGCGGCTTCGAGGGCGAGACCCAGATCGGACTCGGGGTCCGGGCCCGGTTGCCCTTCCGGGTCTTCCGGACCGCCGACCACCTCGTGGTGGACGTCGCCCACACCTGGTGACCCGCACGGGGCGGCCGGGAGCCGGGGTGGCCTACCGCGCCGCAGGGCCGGCAGGGCGGGAACCGGGTCCTCAGCGGGTCAGGCCGTGCAGCAGGAGGTCGGCGAGGTGGCGGTACGCCTCCGCGTCGCTCAGGCCGGTGTTCGCGGCCACCTGGCGGCGTTGGATCCGGACCATCGCCGAGGAGATGACGTCGGCGGCGAAAGCGCCGTGCACCTCCCGGAAGGCTCCGGCGGCCATCCCCTCCGAGATCAGCTCCTGCACCCTGTCCGCCGCCGCCCGGGTGTTGCGGTCGTACACCTCGGCCGCCGGTTCGAACGCCGCGACGTCGTCGAAGAACCGGGGGGACACGGGGGCCAGTTCCGCGGAGACGGCCCCGAGGTAGGCGGCCAGCCGGCCGGCCGGGTCGGTCTCGGCCGCCAGGGCCGCCTCCACCCGCACGGTGGCGCGGCGGAAGAAGTGCACCACGGCCGCCCGGACGAGTTGCTCCTTGCTGCCCGCCAGCCCGTACAGCGTGCGCTTGGAGCAGCGGAGCCTGGCGGCGAGGTCGTCCAGGGTGAACCGGGAGAAGCCCTCGCTGATCAGCAGGGCGACGAGGTCCTCGAACAGCTCGGACCGGCGGGCGGCGCCGCGGCCCGTCGGCCTCGGAACGCCGGTGGCTGGGGTCTCGATCACTCGCACCAGTATTCCAGGCGTCCTAGGCTATTCTTGCCGGTACTTTCGTACCCCCTCCAGTACCGCTTGGAGTTGTCGTGGCCGTCGACCGACTGCTGCCCACCCCTGAGGCAGCCGAGCTCCTCGCGCTCACCCGCGAGATCGCCGACAGGGAACTCGCCCCCCGTGCCGCCGGGCACGAGGAGGCCGGCACCTACCCCGAGGGCCTGTTCGCCACCCTCGGCCGGGCCGGCCTGCTGGGCCTGGCGTACCCGGAGGAGTACGGCGGCGGGGGCCAGCCGTACGAGGTGTGGCTCCAGGTACTGGAGGAGCTCGCCGCCCGCTGGGCGGCCGTCGCCGTGGCCACCAGCGTCCACGCCCTGGCCTGCCACCCGCTCAACGCCTTCGGCACCCCCGCGCAGAAGGAGCGCTGGCTGCCCCGCATGCTGGCCGGGGAGATGGTCGGCGGCTACAGCCTCTCCGAGCCCCAGGCCGGCTCCGACGCCGCCGCACTGTCCTGCAAGGCCGAACGCACCCCGGACGGCTACCGCATCACCGGCACCAAGGCGTGGATCACCCACGGCGGCAAGGCCGACTTCTACGCACTGTTCGCCCGCACCGCCCCCGGCAGCCGCGGCATATCCTGCTTCCTCGCCCCCGGCGCCGTCGAAGGCCTGTCCTTCGGCGCCCCCGAGCGGAAGATGGGCCTCCAGGGGATACCCACCGCCGCTGCGTACTGGGACGGCGCGCTGCTGGAGGCGGACCGGCTCCTCGGCGAGGAGGGCCAGGGCCTCCAGATCGCCTTCAGCGCCCTGGACAACGGACGCCTCGGGATCGCCGCCTGCGCCACCGGGCTCGCCCAGGCCGCCCTCGACGCCGCCGTCGACTACGCCCGCGAGCGCACCACGTTCGGCCGACGGATCATCGACCACCAGGGCCTGGGCTTCCTCCTCGCCGACATGGCCGCCGCGGTCGACTCCGCCCGCGCCACCTACCTGGACGCCGCCCGCCGCCGCGACGCGGGCCGTCCCTTCAGCCGCCACGCCAGCGTGGCGAAGCTCGTCGCGACCGACGCGGCGATGAAGGTCACCACGGACGCCGTGCAGGTCCTCGGCGGATACGGCTACACCCGCGACTTCCCCGTCGAGCGCTACATGCGCGAAGCAAAGGTCATGCAGATCTTCGAGGGCACCAACCAGATCCAGCGGCTCGTCATCAGCCGCTCCCTCGCCGGCTGACGCCGCGGGCCCCGCGCCCGCTGTCCCGGGGGCGCGGGGCGACCGGCCCTGCGGCCCCGGGCGGGGCGGCCGTGCCGTCCGGTGGATTGGGACCCGCCCGCGGCGGGCAGGGAATTCGAAGCGTGTCATGAACACGTCCGCCTTCTCCCCACAAGGAGGTCGACCGTGCACAGCCGCCCGCTCGTACGCGGAGTCACCGCCGCCCTGGCCGTGACCTTCTCCCTGCTCGGAGGCCAAGCCTCCGCCGCCCCCTCCACCGCGGGGCACAGCGCCCTCGCACCACGGGTACTCACCTACGACGCCGCCGCGTCCGCGGAGTTCAAAGCCGCGGTCGACCGGGGCGCGGCGATCTGGAACGAGAGCGTCGACGGCGTCGAACTGCGGCCGGTCACGGCCGGGCAGCGCGCCAACATACGGATCCTCGCCGACGACGGCTGGCCCCGCGCCCTCCCCACCACCCTGGGCAACGGGACCGTCTACATCGGACGGCAGGCCGTCGACCAGGGCTACGACACGATCCGGATATCCGCGCACGAACTCGGCCACATCCTGGGCCTGCCGGACCGCAAGCCCGGCCCCTGCTCGAGCCTGATGTCCGGCTCCAGCGCCGGGACCGCGTGCACCAACCCGTACCCGAACGCGGCGGAGAAGACCGAGGTCGAGGACAACTTCGGCGGCGCGCTCGTCCGGTCCGCGGCAGTACCGTCCGGCACAACGATTGTGGACTGACACGCGGACGCGGGCACTTCCGCCTCCGCACACCGCACACCCCGCCCGGGCGGGACGGCAGGGAACGCAGGACAGGACCCCTCGGCCTGCCGGACCGCCCCCGGCACCGGGCACACCGGGCCCCGGTCCCCCCTCGCAGCATGGCGGGACCGGGGCCCGGTGCCGCCCGGGAGCGTTGCCACCGGCCCTGCGGGCCCACGGAGAGTGCGGGGAATCCCGGCCGGACCGGGGACCGGTGTCGGATTTCCGCACCCGAGGGGGCACCGGCCGGCACAAGGGAGGAGGAGGACGAGGCGGAGGGTGGCCGCACCGGTGAACGAGTGCGGCGCGCCGCGCCGATGCGGAGGGGCCTTGAACGTGTCCAGCAGCGGGGCGGAGCGTGCACGCGGAAGAGGGGCCGCGCGGCGGGGCGCGGGCCCCGCGGTGCTGCTCCGCGGTGAACCACCGGGCGCTCACCGGGTGCTGTCGGGCCAGGGGAACCCGAGCTCCTCGGCGCGCTCGCGGCTGCCGCCGCACACCCGCGCGTAGGACTTCGGGTCCTCCTCGGCCAGCCGGCGCAAGGCGGCAGCCGCCTGTGCCCGTGGCGGAGTGCCGTCGTCCGGGACGACCCAGCGGAACTGGACCGACTCTTCGGCCCGTTCCGGCCTCCCGGCCGCCGGCCCCGGCACGTACAAGAAGGTCACCACGGTGGTGTCCGGGTCGTCGAAGCCGGTGCCGATCCACCCGCGGCGCGCGTCCCACCGGCTCAACAGCTCCGGCTTCTCGACCAGCCCCGCCTTGATCAGGCGGGCCGTGGTGCGGGCCGGCCAGGACCAGGGGCGGTCGTCCTCCGCCCGGGCCGTCTCCGCGTCGTAGGCGGAGGCGTCGAACCGGTGGGCGGGCAACTCGGGCGCGGGCCCGTGGGAACCCGGCACGGTCTGCGGTCGCCGCCAGTTCTCCCACACCACCTGGTCCGCATCCCGCCGGACGGTGACGTAGAGCGCGCCGCAGCACCCTTCGGTGCAGTGGGCCTTTGCGAGTTGCACCTCGCGAGGTTCCGTGCCGGCCCGTAGCAGACCGTTGTCCAGCAGGTACTCGGGGCTGTGGGCGGGGCCGCGGCCGAAGACCGCCGGGACCACCGGACGGCCGTCGACGATGATGCGCGTCTCGACGGGCTCCCGGTCCGCGGGGTCGCCGGCCACCACCTCGATGCGCAGCCCGCCCGACGTGGCGGGGCGCTTGAACGGCTGCCGTCCGGTGCGGCGGATCCAGTCGGCTCGGAACCGTTGCTCCGCCCCGCTCGCGGCGGCGCCCGCAGCTGCCCATCGGGGCTCGTCCAGCAGCCGCCCGAGTGATTCCAGCAGTGCAGCACGCCGTCCGGGCGGCCAGTTCAGCAGTACGCCGGTGCCGCTGCTCAGGTCCAGTGCGAGAGACAGCAGCATGGCGGCGTTGTCGAGGGTGGGCGGCAGCAGGCCGGCTCGCGTGACGACGCTGTCGTACACGCCGAGCGCGTCGCAGTAGTCGAGGAGGTCGGTCGGTTCACCGCGCGAGCTCCCCATCCGGACGAGCAGCCTGCCGGCCCGGGCGAGCAGGTCCGTGTCGAAGGGATGGCGCTCGAGCAGCTCCGGCAGCCGGGAAGCCTCTGCGATCCGGCGGGCTGCCGCGCTGCCGACGGAGCGGGATGAGGCGGGAAACGCGACCAGCTCCGTGTGCACGGCCGGCCGGTTTCCTGTCCGCAGAGCGCGGACGAGTGGCTGCAGTTCGTCGCGGCGGGCGTGGACCGTGAGTCACACGACAGCAGCGGAGCGGCGATCGAGGACGTCGAGAGCGTCGACCGCCTGGCCGGTGAACTCCCGGAAAAGGCCGAGAACGGAGAGACACGGAACGTCCTCGGGCTCGCCGAACCGGGCCAGCAGGGCGATCCCCGCAGCGACGGCGGGTACGGTCGTCCCGGTCCGGGCCAGCCGCCGCCCCAAGGAGCGGGCGGCACCCCACTGCCCGGCCGGCAGCGGCAGCTCGGCGACGGCGGAGCGGACCGGACGGCTGTGGCGATCCCGGATGCCGAGCCGCACGAAACGGTGGTGCAGGGTGACGGGGTCGTCCGGGAGCGGGGCGAGCGCTTCCCCGACGGCGTTCCTCGCATCTTCCCGGGAGAGCGGGCCTTCGCCCGTTGCGGGCTCTTGGTGCAAGAACCAGCCGTGCCGGGGTGGGACTCCACCGGGGGACTCGCGCAGCAGGCGCAGGGCGTGGTCGTACAGAGAGGTCGGGAAGGCGAGCGCGTTGTGCTCCTTCGGGGCGCTCACAGGGCGGGACGGGACTCGATTCCGTAGGTCATGTGCACAGCCTGTCAGCCGGCTCGTGCCGTGTCGAAGGAATTGGCGGATCCGACGAAGTCGGTCACGGAGGGCGTTCACCGGTACGTGCGGCGGCTCCTGGACGCCCTGGGCATCACCTACGGTGTCACCCACACCGAAGTGGTCCTCACCGGATCGGGCCCGCGGGTCGTCGAAACGCACGTCCGGCTCGCCGGCGACGAGATTCCCTACCTGGTCAAGGACGTCACCGGAGTGGACCTCGTCGACTGCGTGGTCCGCGTGACAGGACAAGCCCCGCAGTACAGGCGCCCACCCGCCCGACGGAGCAGGCCCACCCCGTCCTGCCCCCGCGGCGTACGAGTTCCACGCCGCGGGGGCGGACGAGCAGATCAACGCGGCCGGGGCCCCGGCCGCCCGGCGCAGCCACCGGTTGCCGCCCCGCGTGCTGCGCGACGCCGCCGCGGCGGACACCGGCACCGACCTGCTGGACACACCGCCTGCCGCCCCGTACCGGCCGACCCGGCCGCTCTCCACCGCACGGCGCACCACGAGGGCGGGACGCGGCCACGGCAGCCGGGGCCGACGGCACGGCCTCAGTGGCCCCTGCGCACCCTGGCGGCCTTGCGGGCCTCCGCGAGAACCCGGGCCTCGGCCGCCTTGCGCGACTCCTTCGGGGCCCGGGAGCCCAGGCCGCGGAACGGCGCGTTGCCGCCGGCCGGCCGGCCTCCGGCGGGCGGACGCCTCGCGCCCGTGATGACCGTCAGCCTCTCCTCGCCGGAGCGCACCTGGGTGACCACCGGCCGGATCCCGGCGTCGGACATCATCCGGTTCACGTCACGCCGCTGGCCCGGAGTGACAAGGGTGACCACCCGGCCCGACTCGCCCGCACGTGCCGTGCGGCCGCCCCGGTGGAGGTAGTCCTTGGGGTCGGCGGGCGGGTCGACGTTGACGACAAGGTCGAGCGAGTCGACATGGATGCCCCGCGCGGCCACGTTGGTCGCCACCAGCACGCTGATCTCACCGCTCTTGAACTGCGCGAGCGTGTGCGTGCGCTGCGGCTGCGACTTCCCGCTGTGCAGCGCGGCGGCCCGGATGCCGCTGCCGCGCAGATGGCGGGTGAACTGGTCGACCCCGTGCTTGGTGTCCAGGAACATCAGCACCCGGCCGTCCCGGGCGGCGATCTCCGTCGCCGTCGCGTACTTGTCCGCCGGGTGGATGTGCAGCACGTGGTGCTCCATCGTGATGACCGCGCCCGCCGCCCGGTCGACCGCCGCGAGCACCGGGTCGTGGAGGTAGCGCCCCACCAGGCGGTCGATGTCGCGGTCCAAGGTCGCCGAGAACAGCATCCGCTGCCCACTGGGCCGCACCTGGTCCAAAAGGTCCGACACCTGGGGCAGGAACCCCATGTCGCACATCTGGTCCGCCTCGTCCAGCACCGTGATCCGCACCTGGTCCAGGTGGCAGTCCCGGCGCGCCACCAGGTCCGTCAACCGCCCCGGGGTCGCGACGACCACGTCGGCGCCCGCCCGCAACAGCGTCACCTGCCGCCCGATCGACACCCCGCCCACCACCGTCGCCAGCCGCAGCCGGAGCGCCAGCGCGTACGGGGTCAGCGCGTCACTCACCTGCTGCGCCAGTTCCCGCGTCGGCACCAGGACCAGCCCGAGCGGCCGCTTCGGTTCGGCGCGCCGACCCGCGGTACGGGTGAGCAGGGCCAGCCCGAAGGCGAGAGTCTTGCCCGACCCGGTCCGCGCACGGCCGAGGACGTCCCGGCCGGCCAACGCGTCGGGCAGCGTGGCCGCCTGGACCGGGAACGGCTCCGTCACCCCGGAGTCGGCCATCACCCGCGTCACTTCCGCGGGCAGCCCCAGTTCGGCGAAGGACTGCGCGGGCGGCGAACCGGGCGTCGGCGTCACCGCCGGAGACTCGCCCCGCGCCGCCGCCGGGACGCTGTCGGCACCGGAGTACCCAGGGGCTGGCGGCTTCGCATTCATGGGGACCCTTCCGTGGTCTGGCGCCCGGAACGAGCCGGGGCCCGCACCCCTTGGTACGGGCCCCGGAACGACGAAGCGTGCCACCATTTTACCAGCGCACCACCCACGCAGACCGCGCCGGCCGTACCCGCCCCACCCGCCTCGGACGGAGCGGACGTGATCACGCCGGTAACGGTCGGACAGCGGGACCCGTGACCACGGCATGAGACCCAGGGTCCCGCTCCCGCGGCACGAGCACCGATTAACGGTGGCGCCCCTGCCTCCGGCAGGATGGGCGCCCATGACCGAGATCCGCACCCCCGCCTCCTCCTCCGCCGTTGGCACGACGACGACCTCGTGCCGATGGCGGACATCAACGCGGACCCCCGGGGCGTGCACCGGGTCGATGAGGCCTTCCCGCACGATCTCGAGCGCACCGCCGAGGCGATCGAGCAGTGGGAAGAGGAATGGGACGAGGAGGGCTTCGGTCTCTTCGCCGTCGAACTGCTCGCCTCCGGCGAACTGGCCGGCTTCACCGGGCTGTCCGTGCCCGAGTTCCTGCCGGAGGTGCTGCCCGCCGTGGCGATCAGCTGGCGCCTCGGCCCACAGTTCCGGGGCCAGGGATACGCCTCCGAAGCCGCCCACGCGACGCTGGAGTTCGCGCTCCAGGACCGCGGACTCGACCGCGTCATCAGCATCAGCCGCGCGGGGGACAATGCCTCCGAGAACGTCATCCGCAAGCTCGGCATGGTGCTGGAGCGCGAGACTGTGCACCCGGAGCACGGCTTCCCACTGCGCGTCCACAGCATCGACCTCACCGAGTTCCACGCCTGAGCCCCGGGACGGCCGGCAACCGCCGCCCTCCACGCCCCGGCCCCTCAGAGCGACGCTCCTGAGCCCACCCGCCCCGCCCGGCCAGGCCGCCCGGCCAGGTCCGACACGGACGCTCGGCCGACCCCCGCAGCACCGGGCCGCACCCGGCAGACGGCCTCCGCAGGGCCTGGGCGTATTGCCCCGCAACGTTGTTGACACGGCTGGCCGGGGGCCGGCCTCCGAGCATGAGCTCGACGCCTCACCACCAACCACGCACGAGCTCGTAAAGATTGTCCCGCAACTGAGGGCCGCAGCCGTGGAGTGGGGTTCGAAACCCGGTGGCTGCGGGCCCGGGCGGGGCAAGCTGATGAGACCCTGACCCGCCGCGATTGTGGGTGGCCGGCAGATGAAGGCCTCTTGGGCCGCGGATTACCACACCACTCGCACCCTCGGCGGGCCCGGCCGGGAGGCATTTCCCGGCCGGGCCCGCCTCCCGGATACAGCCGATGCCGAGAGCGGTGGCCGGGGAAGGGCAGCAGCCGGAAGCGGCAGGGCTAAGTGCTTGCGTTCCTTGTCAGTGCTTCCTGCCAGGATGCCCAGCCGGACAACGATGCAGGAGAGACGTATGGGTACATGGGATGTCGGCCCCTTTGACAACGACACCGCGGCAGACTTCTGCGGCGACCTCGATGAGGCAGCCCCGAACGAGCGCAAGAGCATCGTCCACGACGCTCTCGCCCGTGTGATCGGCACTGCGGGCTACCTCGAAGCGCCTGAATCCGAAGAGGCCGTGGTCGCGGCTGCCCTCGTTGCCGCGCAATGCCCCGGGGGCGAGCCCGCCGATCCCGTCTACGGGCCGGACGAGCCCCTTCCCGACCTCACCGGCTTGCGCGACCTCGCCCTCCAAGCTCTCGACCGAGTCACGACCGAACCGTCCGAGCTGATGGACCTGTGGGCCGAATCGGAAGGCGACCCTTGGCGCGCAACGATCGACCGGCTGCGCAGCACACTACTGCCGCAGCCTTCGGGCGAAGAACTCCGCTCGCGCTGACCCCACCCCGTCCTGTTTCTCGTTCCCCCACGGAAGGCCCGCATGAGCTGGGACGTTCTGCTCCTTCACCTGCCCGACGGGGTCTCACCCGCCCAGGAGGTACCTGAGGACTACGCCCCGCCCCCACTCGGCCCCCGGCAAGAGATACTTGCGGCCGTGGGCCGGGCCGTGCCCGAAGCTGATCTTTCGGACCCTACCTGGGGCGAACTCCTCGGGCCCGGCTGGTCCATGGAACTCAACATCGGCTCGAAGGACCCGGTGGACTCGATCATGCTCCACATCCGGGGGTCCGGCGACGACGTGCTCGCCCCCGTCTTCCGACTTGCCGAAGCCCTGCGATGCAAAGTCCTCGACTGCGCGGAAGGGCACCTGCTCACCCCGTGCCAAACGTCGAGCTGGCATGCTTTCCAGCAGTTCCGCGACCGCGTGGTCGGCCTCTCCAGGCGAGATCTCCCGGTCCCGGCACTAACGTCCCCCGCGCACCCTGAACCCCCATCGAGCCTTGAGGCCCTGCTCCCGCCCGGCCGGACGGTCACCTCCGACGAAGGCCACGGGGGCGAACAGCCCCTGTGGCTCAGTGATCAGCCGGCCACAGCTGGACTGTGGGCACGAGTACACGCCGAGCACACACGCTCCGGCCTGTGGCCACTGCTGCTCGACCCACTGGATTCCGACGATGACGAGTTCCGCCCCTGGGGATCGGGCGAGATCTTCCCCGAACGAATGTCTTCCCCCGCGAGTCACGACCCGGAAGGTGTTCTCGCCCAGTGGTGGGCCACGTACACAGCCGCCGACGAAGACGACGACATGCTCTCCTCCGAGAGGCGCCTTGCTGTCACAGCCCCCTTCGGCCAAAACTGGCCAGGCCTCGCGCCCGGCCGAGGGACGGCAACGAACGCCGACCGACTCGCCGCCGAGTACGCGCAGTCGTTTCTCTCCGACCACCCACAGTCACGACTGGGACTGGTCGCCGCCGCCTCCGGCGCCGATGCCCTCACTGCCGCGGGCTGGTCCGGCCCCGCCAACTACGAGAACGACACCGCGAAGTTCTCCGCGATCGTCCGCGACTGGGAGCGCCGATTCGGCGCTCGTGTCGTCGCAGTCGGCTTCTCCACCCTGCACCTCAGTGTCGCTGCGCCACCAACGGCTGAGGAAGACGCTCTCCTGGTCGCTGCCGAGCACTTCGCCTTCTGCCCGGACAACGTCTGGCAGGGCAGTCGGCCCTGCACGCTGGCTGGGTACGCCAAGCGGATCACCGGTGCCCACCACTGGGACTTTTGGTGGGACTGATCCATGCCCGCCCGGGAAACGAGTACCCGCCCTGCGGGAAGTGATCTTCCACGTCTCACCGCGTCGTAAGCCGGCGGTACTCGTGGACAGCCCGAGGAGGTGCCGACAGGCCGCGGGGCGGTTTGATGCGGCAGTGGGGGGACCTGCGCGGCACCACCGGGATCCTGGACTTTCTCGCCGAGCTGACCGTGGACGTCGACGCGATCGTGGACGAGGCGAACCGCTGGTACCAGCAGGCGTCCGAGGCGTTCGAACGGGCCCTGAAGACAGAAGAGTCGGCCCGCGACAAATGCGTGGCCGCCTTGCGAGAGGCGTACGAGACGCTTCCGGACTTCCTCGGGAACTTCAAGGACACGGCAGCCCTGCTGGACCGCGTGGACGCGCTCCAGCAGGAGGCCCGGCAGGCCGCCGACGACCCCAACACCCACCTGCCCGGCAGCGGCCCCAAGACCGACGGGATCCCCAAGGCCGGGCCCGACGCTCTGCTCTCGCAGCAACTGATGCGGACCCAGGAACTGTGCGTTTTCCATCTTCACTCTGAGCTGGCCAGGTGCAGGCAGAGGACGGCTCGGACGAGGCTGGTGATGCGGTTGGTCGAGCATCGGAGCTTGCGCAGGAGCCGCCAGGTCTTGAGGGTGGCGACGGCCTGCTCGACCAGTGCTCGAATCTTCGCGTGGGAGCGGTTGGCGGCCTTCTGCCCGGCGGACAAAGTCTCCCAGCGACCCCAGTGCGGAGTGAGGGTCGGGGCGAGGGCGGACAGGAGCTCCACGGCCTCGGCGACGTACCGGCAGGCGGTGGTGGTTCCGATACCGAAACCGGCGGCGAGCTGAGCATACGGGTGACCGTTGCGGAGGTGGGCGAGGGTGAGGAGGGCTTGCTGGCCGGTGCTCAGCCTTCGCCACCGGGTGCTGAGTTCCTTGCGGCGACGGTGGAGCTGGGCGGACAGGAAGCGCAGAGCAGAACTCGCCCCCACAGCGAGCACCTCGCCGCACAGCTGACCCAACCGCCTGGCTGTTGCCCTCACGCCACACGGCCCGCGACCACGAGCGACGGCCCGAGAACGGCGCTTCCGGCGGTCTTGCCCGGCGTTCAGATCCAGTGCGAGACTTCGGAACCCCCTTATCGAATAAAGGAGTTGGGCTTGTCGCCTACGGGAAGGCCGTTACGGCCCCTGACCATCCTCTTCGCTCCGGAGAGCGCGTACGGGCCGACGAACAACTGCGTGGGAATCGGGGGTGTCCTGCGCCGCCGGGGGCACCGTGTGGTGTTCGCCGCGGAGGCGTCCTGGAAGGGCCGCCTCGCGCCGCTCGGTTTCGAGGAGGACCTGGTCGATCTGGCCCCACCGCCCGAACAGCCCCAGGACGCGGGCCAGTTCTGGAAAGACTTCGTACGCGACACCGCGCCCGAGTTCCGGAAGCCGACCATCGAGCAGCTGGGCACCTGGATCAAGCCGGTGTGGGAGGAACTGGTCTCCGGCGCCCGGTACTGCGAGCCGCAGATGAAGGACATCATCGACCGGGTCCGGCCGGATGTGATCGTCGAGGACAACGTCGTGTGCTTCCCGGCGTTGACCACGGCGGGCGTTCCTTTCGTGAGGATCGTTTCCTGCAATCCGCTGGAGATGAAAGGAGAGCGCGTGCCGCCGCCGTTCTCCGGGTATCCGGCCGGGGACCGGAGCGAGTGGGACGAATTCCGCGCCGAGTACGAGCGCACGCACCGGAGCCTGTGGAACGACTTCAGCGCCTGGGTGACCGAACAGGGCGCGCCTCCGCTGCCCGACCTGGAGTTCATCCACGAGGGCGATCTGAACCTGTACGTCTATCCCGAGTCGGCCGACTACACGGACGCCCGTCCGCTGGGCCCCGCCTGGCACCGGCTGGACTCCTCGGTCCGCGAGACGCAGGAGAAGTTCACGCTGCCGCCCGGCCTGGCCGAGGGCGGCGCGCTGATCTATTTCAGCCTCGGCTCGCTCGGCTCAGCCGACGTGGACCTCATGCGCAGGGTCATCGCCTCGCTCGCCCGCACCCCGCACCGCTACATCGTCTCCAAAGGCCCGCTGCACGAGGAAATCGAGCTGCCGCCGAACATGTGGGGTGAGGAGTTCCTGCCGCAGACCCGGATCCTCCCGCTGGTCGACCTCGTCATCACGCACGGCGGCAACAACACGACCACCGAGGCCCTCCACTTCGGCAAGCCCATGATCCTGCTGCCGCTGTTCTGGGACCAGCACGACAACGCCCAGCGCATGGCCGAACTGGGTTACGGCGTCCGGCTCGACCCGTACCGCTTCACCGACGCCCAACTCCACGGCGCGATCGGCCGTCTGCTCGACGATACGACTCTGCGGCGCACCCTCACCGAGGTCGGTGAGACGATCCGGGCGCGCAACGGGCTGCATACGGCCGCGGATCTGATCGAGCAGGCCGCCACGGGCTGACCCCACCGGCCCCCGGACGAGCCGGTCCCCGTCCCACGGGGCGGCCCACCGCGAGGTGATGCCCTTGACCGAGCACCGTCCCCACAAGGACCTGGACAACCGGGCAAAGAACAGCCACCACCCCCACCCGCCGGCGTGAACGCGTGAGGAAAGGCTTCCGCAGCGCCGGCGGAGCTCAGCAGTTCCCGCCCGGCCCCGCCACCCCCTGATGACCGCCGCCCACCACCGCGCCGAGACAGCCTCCCGCGTCGCCGTCGGGGACCAGATCACCGGCGCCACCGCCCTGCCCACCGCGGCACGCCCCAGGCACCCGCCCGCCCCTCCACGCCCCGACCCGCCTCAACCGATCAGCACCTCACCAACGTGACAAAACCCTCACGGAGAGCTACCCCGTTGCACCGCATCCGTGGACGCAACCCAGCTCGGCTGCCGTCCGAGGCAGTTTGCCCGCGAACGCGACGGCCCCCTCAACCTCCTGCTGGGAGGTCACCACGGTACGCAGGTTGTACGCGGCCGCGTGCTCCCAAAGCGCGGTCTGCGGCAGGCGAGGCACCGGCCCCACTGCCGCCGCAGCCCGCCCGAAGCGCCGCCCGGGTCCCGCACGGGGCGGTCCGGCTCTGCCCACCGGGAAGGCACAGCACCACGGCAGCGGTTCGGCAGGCACACGGCCGCCGGGCCGCGCCAGAATGTTCACAGGTCTCGGCAGCACCGGACCCCCGCGGCAACGACCCCAACACGGCACGGAAACCGGCCCCACCCGGCCCCGCACAAGGAAAGAAACCCCGCTCGTGAGCACCTGGCTGTCCGTATCCCTGGCCGTCGGCGGCGGGCTGCTCCTGCTGTGGCTGCTCGCCCTGGCGGCCCTGGCCCTCGCCCGCCCCCGCGGCAACCTGCTCACCGAGGCAGTCCGGCTGCTGCCCGACCTGCTGCGGCTCGTCCCCCGCCTCGCCCGCGACCGGACCCTCCCGCGCGGGGTGCGCATCCGGCTGTGGCTGCTCCTCGCCTACCTGGCAATGCCCCTCGACCTCGTGCCGGACTTCATCCCCGTCCTCGGCCACGCCGACGACGCCATCGTCGCCGCAGCCGTGCTGCGCTCGGTCGTCCGCCACGCCGGAATCGACGCCCTGACCCGCCACTGGCCCGGCACCGACGACGGACTCACCGCCGTACGCCGCCTCGCAGGCCTGCCTACCACCACGGCCCGGTAGCCGGCCGGCCACCGACGCCGCGAACAGGAAGGTGTATCCCCGCTCGGGACGGAGCCGGCCGCCGTGCGCTGACTGTCCTGGTGACCGTTCCCGTCAACATCGGCCCCGATCCCGACCGCGCGCCTCCCGAAAAGCTGAACAACTGCCGTCGACACCCGTGAGCAGAACCAGCAGTCAGCACGCCGACGTGTGTGATCCGGCCGGTGGCGTGGTGACCCCTGCGACACCTCCGGCCGTGCGAGGTCTTGGCACAGGCGCGGCAGGGCCGGGGTGCTGGAGAGGGGACTGCCAGGAAGCGGTCGCACGCCTCAGGCCGCGAGGAACAACTGCCGGAACCGAACCCGCGCGGTCTGCCGCCGTCACCGTCTCGCCCGGGCCGCCACCTGGCCGTCGAGGGGGATGTCCAGTCGGTCGGCCACGGTGGTGAGGGCCGTTCCCAGCGAGAGCGCGACCCGGGTGAGGGCGTGCCGGTCGCCCCGGGTCGGGTCCCGGTTGACGATCAGTACCGGCTTCCCGTCCTGGGCCGCCTGGCGGACGAACCGCAGCCCGGACATCACCGTCAGCGAGGACCCCAGGACCAGCAGCGAGGCCGCTTCACGGACCAGCCGGCGGCAGTGCTCGACCCGCTGCGGGGGAACGGTTTCGCCGAAGAACACCACGTCCGGCTTGAGGATGCCGCCGCAGACCGTGCAGGGCACCACGCGGAAATCCCCGACCTGCTCGTCGGTGAGGTCGGCGTCACCGTCCGGATTGATTCCGGCGACCACCGGCGCGAAGCCCGCATTGGCCTCCTCCAGCCGCCGGGCGAGTTCGCCGCGCGGGCTGAAGGCGCCGCAGGAAAGGCAGACGACCCGGCCCAGGTTTCCGTGAAGTTCCACGACGTCCTCGCTGCCGGCGGCCTGGTGCAGGCCGTCGACGTTCTGGGTGATCACACCCGAGAGCAGACCGTGCCGCCCGAAGGCGGCCACGGCCCGGTGCCCGGCGTTGGGGCGGGCGCGGCCGAAAGTGCGCCAGCCGAGGTGGCTGCGCGCCCAGTACCGGCGCCGGGCCTGGGCACCGGCGGTGAAGTCCTGGTAGGTCATCGGGGTGTGCCGGCTCAGGCTCCCGCCCTCGCCCCGGTAGTCGGGGATGCCCGACTCCGTGGAGATGCCCGCCCCGCTGAGCACCAGCACACCGCCGGCGCTCAGCGCATCGACGACCGGCTCCAGGTCCGTGGTGCCCGGCGGCAGGCCCTCGGCAGGGGTCCAGCTCAAAGTGGGGCGCATGCGCATGCCGCCAGGGTACGGAACAGGCCGCCTTCGGTCGCCTTCTTCTGGATGCCGATCGAGAAGACCCCGATGGCTTCGATCACTTCTTGCGGCGCTGGCCCAAATTATGCGGAGCGGTTGCTCTCCGTCACAATATTGTGTCGGACAAATGCCCAATCGGCGATATCGCCAGTTTCGGGCGGTCCACCTGGTGTGCCATGGTCCTCGAGGCGCAGGAGCGGTGGACCTGGCATGTCGGAAGCGGCCAGTAGCCTCAGACGCCATGGGAATTCAGGTAGATGTGGTGGCGGGTTACCCGAACAACGATGAGGTGGAGAGGGTGCTCGGGTTGGCCGAGTCGGTCGGCGAGCCCGTCACCGTCACGTTCATGTGGGAGGGGCGAAAAGAGGCGGAGCGCGCCGTACTGGTGCCCGCGGCCACGCTGGCGCTCTGGGAGCATTGGGCCCCCACGGCCTGCCCGACGCGGGAGGTCGGGGACGACAAGCAGGATGAAACAGAAAAGCCGGAACTGGCCCACCCGGCAGAATTCGGCGCGTTCACGCTCTTTCGTCGTCGCGTGGGAGGACGCACGGCGGTCGCTCGTGGAGGCGTGGTGGTCGCCGAGTTACTGGACCCCGACGAGGCGCACTGGCTCCAGGAGCAGGCCCGCAATGTCCGCCAAAGCTTCATGGATCCGAAGCAGAAGGCAGCGTTCGAGGAGTTCCTCGCCCGCCAGGCATCCCTCGATGATTAGTGACGCGCCGACTCATGCTCCCTGGCCTTGCAGTTGAACTCCGGGCTCTGGTGCACTACGTGCGGTGTGATGACGCCCGGCCACGCCAACCGTGACCTCGCTGCAGCCGCCGTCGACTCGGGGATCACCCCGGAAGCGCCCCAGGCCGACCCTGTCGTCAGGGAGATCACCGCCGCCTGTGCGCGCACCCTCGGGCGCCCCGGCGACACCGAACCCCACCTATGGCTACTGCCGCGTTTGGAGGCCGCGAACGATCCCTGCCGAGACCGGTACTTCCACCTACTCGCCGTCATCAACGACTGGCCGGCCCCGCGCCCTCTCACACCCGCACCCGACTGGTTTGTCACGGCGTTGCGCATGCGGGCAACACGATGACACGACACCTTCACCAGGCAGGAGGCCGGCACGGACCGGCCCCGGACACCGCCGCAGCCGCCGCTTACACTCCGGCCATGGACGAGATCACCACCCTGCTGGAGGCAGCCGCCACACCCTCGGCGCCCGCTCTCCTGCTGCGCCAGTGGAACCTTACGGACGCTGCCGACCTGGTTGAGCTGTACCAGGACAACTCCCTGCGCCGCTGGACAAGTGTGGCCCTCGACGACGAGGTGGGCGCCATGCGATGGGTGCAGGATCAGCAGAACGGGTGGCAGGCAGGCAACCGCTTCGCATTCGCAGTAGTGGAGAGCGAAAATCCGGGTCGGTCTGACAAGTTGGTGGGCCACGTGGTGCTCAAGCGTGCTGCTCCTGGTGCTCCGTCGGCCGAGGTCGGCTACTGGACGGCGGCACACGCCCGGGGCAGGGGAGTGGCGCCCAGAGCGCTGCAGGTACTGACGGAGTGGGCCGTCACTGCCTTCGAGGGAGAGGGGCTGCAACGGCTTGAACTCCTGCACCAGGTGGACAACGTCGCGTCCTGCCGGGTCGCACAGAAGTGCCGGCACGAACTGACCACACTCCTGCCCGCGGCACCGCCTGAGTTCCCTCTCGAAGGCCACCTCCACACATGGGCGCGCAGCTTCCAGGTCACAGAAAGTTGACGTCGACTCCAACAGCATCCGGGAGCCGAAGGCTGTCCGGCACACCTACCAGTCCGCCGCGGCCGTGGCCTGGCGAGCCCGGGCGACGGCCTGGGGCGCGACGCAGTGGAACAGCGATGCCGCCGCTTACACACCGCTGCGGTACCCAGGCCGGTACTTCGATACCGAGACCGGGCTGCACTACAACGTCCACCGCTACTACGGCCCCGGGGCCGGCCGCTGCATCAGTCCGGACCCGCTGGGCCTGGCGCTGTCACCGAACCACTACGGCTATGTGCCCAACCCCTTCATCATCGCGGACCCTCTGGGACTGGCCGGATGCTCTCCGGATCACACCTGGGGTGGCAAGGTCGTATTCGTCAACCAGGCCCGCGGGCACATGCCGGCCCGCATGCTGGGCGGCGCCGGTGACCGCCTGGACAATCTCTTCACCATTACCCAGAACCCGACCAGCAGCCCCCACAAGCCGGGGCCTGGAGCAGCTGATTTACAACGCCGTGGCGGGCGACCCCGCCCAGGACATCCCCGGTCAGACCGTCCAGCACAGCGTCCGCCTTGAGTACACGGACGACAAAGGAGACTCCGTGCCCTCACGCATCTACATGCAGGCAGACGGATCCCGCGGGTTCAACCCCGACACCGATTTCGCCCGTCCCGACCGTGCAGTGCGGCAGAACCGACGCCGTCCAGGAATCCAATGACAGACCTCGTCGCGCTCACCCGGCTCTGCCCGCCCCCCGGCCAGGGTATGGGCATCCGATGGAGCACGATCGAAGCCGACCTCGGCATGCCGCTGCCGCGGGACTACAAGCAGCTCGCCGACCGCTACGGGCCCGGAACCTTCAACGACTACATCCACCTCTTCCACCCCCACGGCGTGACCGAGTTCGTCAACCTCACCGGACCCGTGCCCGGCCGGATCCGAGCGCAGCTGCGCAAGGACCGCGACCAGGGCACCCATCCTGTCCCTCACGACCCCGAGCAGCTCTTCGCCTGCGGCTCCACCGACAACGGCGAATACCTGTTCTGGATCACCGATCCCGCAACCGATCCCGGCCGCTGGCGCATCGCGGTCAACGAAGCACGCGGCCCCCGCTGGTTCGCCCACGACGGAACCCTGACGGCCTTCCTCGTCCAGGTCCTCACCGGGCAGTTCCAGGTCCCCCAGTTCCCGCGCAGCATCCTCGACGCCCCTGCCCGATTCACCCCCTCGCGCCCCACCCTGTGGAAACCCGAACCCCCTTCCGGTATCCAGCCCGTCGACACCGCGGCGATCCGCGCCTGGGCACGCGCCAACGGCTACGCCGTACCACTGCGAGGACGGATCCCCCTGGAAGTCCGCGAAGCCTGGGAACGCGCCAACCGACCCTGACAGAGCGAAGACGCAGGCGGTCGGCCAGTCCTGCGGGATCTCGGTAATCGGTGTTGCGTTGTGTCTCACGAAGTGCTTCACGAACCATGAGTCCGAAGCCTCACCGGCGGCAATGCGGCGGTGCTTGCCTCGGGTCGCGTCACGACGGGCGGCACCGGCTGGGTAGCGACGGCCGACCACCGCGAACTGACCACCGACTCCATCGCCGCCCTGCGCGCGGCGACCGTGCGGGCGGCCGACCAACTGCGCAAGGAGACCGCCCTGGGCGGCTCGGCGGACGTGCGCACCGGGCTGCCCGAGGTCCTCGACCGCACCGAGCGGGCCCTGCTGACGTCCCGCTCCACCCTACTGATCGTCTCCCTGCAACTGGTGCTGCTCGCCGGGTACGCGCTGCTGCTGGTGGCCCGACTGCTGAGCAGCGAACGGGCGGGCGAGACACAGCTGCTGCGGGCCCGGGGCGCCTCGCGGGGCCGGATCGCGGCGCTGGCCGGGCTGGAAGCGCTGCTGCTGGCGGTGCCCGCCGCGGTGTGTGCCGCGCTGCTGGCGGGGCCGCTGGCCCGGCTGCTCGCCGGATGGTCCTCGCTCGACCGGATCGGACTGCAGCCCGGCACCGCCCCGTCGGGCGGGGTCTGGCTGGTCGCGAGCGGGGTCGCCCTGGTGTGCGCGGCGGCGGCGGTGGCACCCGCGCTGGCGGGAGCGGCGGACACGCCCGCGCGGCTGCGCCGGCTCCGGGCGGCGACGTCGGCCGCCCCGGTGCGCGCGGGCGCGGACCTCGCGCTGCTGCTGATCGCGGGCGTGGCGTACTGGCAACTACAGCGGCAGACCGGTACGGCGGACGGCGGAGTGATCGGCCGGGACCGGGCCGGGCGGCTGGGCATGGACCCGCTGCTGGCCGCGGCGCCCGCGCTGGCACTGCTGGCGGGAACGGTGCTGACCCTGCGGGTGCTGCCGTTCGCGGCACGGCTCGCGGAGCAGCGGTCGGCGAGCGGACGCGGGCTCCCGGCGGCGCTGGCCGGCTGGCAGTTCAGCCGGCGCCCGCTGCGCGGCGCCGGCCCGGTGCTGCTGCTGATCGTCGCCGTGGCGACCGGGATGCTGGCCATCGGGCACGGCGCGTCCTGGGACCGGTCGCAGCACGACCAGGCCGACTTCCGCACGGGCGCCGCCGTCCGGGTCCTGGACCACCGACCGGGCAGCCCCGGGCAGACCGGGCTCTACGCGGCACTGCCCGGGGCCCGCGAGGCCGCCCCCGCGCACCGCACCGCACTGAGCCTGTCCGGGGCCCACGAGGCGACGATTCTTGCGCTGGACACCTCCCGCGCCGGGGACGGCATGCTGATGCGCGGCGACCTCGCCGACGAGCCCCCGGGCGAGCTGCTGCAGGCCCTGGCCCCGCCCCCGCTCGACGAGAGCCGGGCCGTGCGGCTTCCCGACGGCACCCGGCGCCTCGCCCTGGACGTGCGGATCACCGACGAACGGGCCCGCACAGGACGCTCCCCCTCGGGCCGTGCGCCCCTGCTGACAGTGATCGTCCAGGACGGGTACGGCATCGCCTACCGGCTGGGTGCCGGGAACGTCCCGGTGGACGACCGGGTCCACCGCGTCACCCTGGAACTGGACCGGACGGCAACGGGCCGCCGCGCCGCGCCGGCCGGACCGCTGCGGCTGACCGGACTGCAGCTCGACGACACCGTCCCCACCGGCCGCGCCGAACAGCACCGCCTCACCCTCGAACGGCTGCTCGCCACGGGCCCCGACGGCCCCGCACGCACCGTGCGAGTGGCCCCGGGAACCCGCTGGCAGGGCGGCCGGACCGTGACCCGCAACGGCGAGGTCCTCTCCCGCACCTCCGCCGAACCGGCCGCCTCGAACACCACGCCGCTGTCCCTGTCGTACACGACCGGCGCCGGCGGCGACGACGGGTACGGCGCGGCGCCGGCATGGACCGTGCGGGCCGACACCGCCGGCGCCCGGGCGCCGCGCATCCTTGCCGCCGTGGCCACGCAGGACTTCCTGCGGGCCTCGGGCGCCGCCCCCGGCGACACCGTCGACGTCCCGCTGTCCGGGGAACAACTGCGGGTGCGGATCGTCCGGGCGGTGCGCGAACTCCCCACCACCACCGACACCGCCACCACCGACACCGCCGGGCAGAGCATGGCCGGAGGAGCGCTGCTCCTCGACCTGCGGGCCGTCGACGCCGTACTGGCCCAGCGCGGCACCACACCGCTCGCGCCCACCGAGTGGTGGGTGAGCGCCGAACCGGGCAAGGCCGCCGAGGTGGCCGCAGCGCTGCGTGCGCGCCCCGACCTGGAGGCGCAGCAGGTGCTGGTGCGCGACGAGACCGCAGCGGACCTGCTGCACGACCCGCTGGGCGCCGGGCCGCGTTCGGCACTGACGGCGGTGACGGCGGCCGCCGTGGCCCTGGCCGCCGGCGGCTTCGCGGTGAGCGCCGCCGGGGCACGGCGGGAACGGTCGGCGGAGTTCGCGGTGCTGCGCGCCCTGGGCACGCCCCGCCGGGACCTCGCCCGGCTCGTCGCAATGGAGCAGAGCCTGCTCGTCGGGGTCGGCCTGCTGGCCGGACTCGCGCTGGGCACGGTCCTGACCCGGGCCGTAGTGCCGCTGATCGTGCTGACGTCCGGGGCCGCGCGGCCCGTCCCACCCGTCCTCGTGGAACTGCCGCTGGGACAGGTGGCCCTGCTCGTCGCCGGGGTGGCCGCCCCGCTCGCGCTGATCACGGCCGCCTCGGCGCTGCCGCGCACCGAACCGGCGGCCGCACTGCGCCATCAGGGGGAGGACTGACATGCGGCCGGACACACGCGACACGGACACTTCCTGGCTGCGGACCCGGCTGCGGACCGCTCCCCGGGCCACCGTCGCCTTCGGGGCACTGGTACTGCTCACGGCTTTCCTCGCAGCGGTCCTGACCCGGGCCGTGGAGGCCTACGAGACGCACGGACTGCGCGAGGCCGTGACCTCCGCTGCCCCCGAGTCGACCGTGCTGGAGCTGAAGACGGCACAACCAGGCCTGGAACAGCCGCAGCAGACACGCGAGGACGAGGTCCTGCCGGAAGCACTCACCGCGGTGGACGCCCGGGCGCGGACGCTGCTGCCCGAGCCGCTGCGGGTGGACCGGACCCAGTCGGCACACGGCGTGCGGACCGGAAAGAGCCTGCAGGCCCTGGACCCGTGGCTGCCCCGGCCGTACGGGCTGCCGCCCCGGATCACCCTCCTCGCGCAGTCCGGGGCGGCCGGGCACGCCACGGTGCGCGACGGGCGGCTGCCCGCCGCCGACGGCCCGGTGACCGCGAACACCAAAACGGTGGAAGGCGCCGTGACCGCCGAGACGGCCCGGACGCTGCGACTGCGGGCCGGCTCCACGCTCACCCTCGCCGGATTCCCGGACCGGCCGCTGACCGTCCGGATCACCGGCATACTCGAACCCCGGCAACCGGAACGCACCTACTGGTCGGCGGAGCCGATCCTGCGCACACCGGCCCTGGCGAACGCCGGCGGCCCCCCGCCGGCGTTCTACTGGGAGGCGGGCGTCCTACTGGCACCGGAAGCGGCCCCGGCACTGCTCGGCGGACAGACCGAACCGGAGCGCTACTGGCGGTTCGCGCCCGCAGTGCAGAACCTGACAGCGGCGGACGCCGAGGCACTGGTCGACCGGGTGGCCTCCCTGGAGGACGGACCGGGACTGGTACACCTGCGGGAGGCCGCCGGCCCGACGGCCCAGCTGCTCACCGGCCTGGAAGAGGTCGTCGGCGAGTACGCGCGGACCCGGGACGCGATCACACCCGTGGTCGCCGTCGGGGCCGTCGGGATCGCCGCGGTCGCCGCGATCGTCCTGATGATGAGCGGCGGCCTGGCCGCCGCCCGCCGGGACACCGAACTGGCCCTGCTACGGGCCCGGGGCGGCTCCCTGACCGGGATCGGCGGCCGGCTGCTGGCCGAGAGCGCGCTACCGGCACTCCCGGCCGCCGCCTGCGGCCTGCTGCTGGCGGTACTCGCCGTGGACGAGGCCCGGCTGCTGCCCTCCGCGCTCACCACGAGCGCCGTGGCCCTGCTCGCCTGCGCCGCCCTGCCGGTGCGCGCGATGGTGGCACACCGCAGACCACGCACGAACCCGGAGCGCGGCGACCTCACACACACCAGGCCCGGCGCACGCCGGACGGTCGTCGAACTGACCCTGCTCGCGCTGGCCGCGGGCTCGGTGGCGGCTCTGCGCCGCCGGGGCACCGAAGGCACCGCCGACCTGCTGGTCAGCGCCGCCCCGGTACTCATCGCACTGGTCGCCGCGCTGGTCCTCGTCCGGCTGTACCCGCTGCCCCTGCGCCGGGCCGCCGGCCCGGCCGGACGGCTGCGCGGAGCGGTGGGATTCCTGGCCCTGGCCCGGGCGGGCCGCTCACCGGCGGCCGCCACCACGCTGCCGCTGCTCGCCCTGCTGACGGCCCTGACCACGGCCGCGTTCGGCGGATCGGTGCTGAACGCAGTGGCCGACACCCGGGACCGGGCCGCGCTGCTGCACACCGGCGCGGACGCACGGGTGGACACCCCCGACGGCGCGGCGCTCCCGGCGGGACTGGAACGAGCAGTGCGGGACGTGCCTGGCGCACAGGACGTGGCAACCGTGGGCATCTCGCACGCCTCGGAACACGTGTCGCAGGACAAACAGTCGCTGGCCGTGGTCGCCGTCGAACCGGACGCCTACGCGGCACTGGCCCGCCGCACCGGCCTCGGGGGCTTCACCGCCGACCGGCTGGCGACCGGGGACGGAGTGCTCGGCGCCGTCGCCTCCCCCGAGGTCGCCGAGCGCCTCGGGCACGCACCGCACCGGATCGACACGAACGGCGGACCCGTCACCGTGCGGATCACCGCCGTGCGACCGCACACACCGGCGGTCCCGGAGGGGGACTTCCTGCTGGTCGACGCGGCCGGCCTGCCCCGCCCCGGCAGTGCCACGTCCCTGCTGGCAGCCGGCCCGGACCTCGACGGGGCCGCACTGCGAACGGCGGTGCGCGACACGGGAACCCGACTGTCGGTCACCCTGCGCAGCGAGGAACGCGCGGCGCTGTCCGACTCGCCGCTGCAGTCCGGCGCCGAACGGATCTACCTGTGGGCCGTCGCCGCGAGCACCGGCTACGCCCTGCTGTCCCTGGTGCTCGGCATGGCGCTGACCGCACCGGAACGCGCGGCCCTGCTCGCCCGCCTGCGCACCCTGGGCATGACGAACCGCCAGGGGCGGCAGCTGCTGGCCCTGGAAACGCTGCCCCTGGCGCTGCTCGCGGCCGGCGGGGGCATGGCCGTGGGCTGGGCGGCGGTCCGGCTGCTCGCCCCCGGCATCGACCTGGACCGCCTCGCCCTTGCCGACACGTACGGGGCCACGGTGCCGGCCGGTGCCGTGCTGCGGGCCGACGTGTGGTCGCTGGCCCTGCCCGCGGCGGCCACGCTGCTACTGGCGGGATCGGTGGCCGTAGCACAGGCCTGGTGGGCAGGGCGCCGCACACCGACCACCCACCTCAGAGCAGGAGACTTGCGATGAGCGCTACGACACGGTCGCTCGCGGAGCTGGAGCAGCGGGCGGCACACCACCGCGACCGGCCCGCCTACGGGCACGACGCCCTGATCGCCTGCGACCGGCTGGTACGGATCTTCAGCCAGCGCGGCGGCGGGGACGCCGTGGAGGTACAGGCCCTGCAGGGACTCGACCTGCTGGTGCGCCAGGGCGAGCTGATGGCCCTGGTCGGGGCCTCCGGCAGCGGCAAGTCGACCCTGATGAACATCCTGGCCGGCCTGGACGTGCCGACCGCCGGAACCGCGCGGATCGCCGGCCGCGACCTGCTGGCGATGGACGCGAAGGCACGCCTGCGCTACCGCCGCGAAGTGGTCGGTTTCGTGTGGCAGCAGACGGCCCGCAACCTGCTGCCGTACATGACGGCGGCGCAGAACGTCGTCCTGCCGATGCAGCTGGCCGGGCGTCCGCGCCGGCAACGGGCGGGACGCGCACAGGAGTTGCTGTCGCTGCTCGGGGTCGCCGACTGCCGGGACCGGCGACCGCAGCAGATGTCGGGCGGCCAGCAGCAGCGGGTGGCGATCGCCGTCGCCCTGGCCAACGACCCGGCCGTCCTGCTCGCCGACGAGCCGACGGGCGAACTGGACTCGGCGACCGGACAGCAGGTCTTCGCGGCGTTCCGCCGGGCCAACGAGGAACTGGGCACGACGATCGTGGTCGTCACGCACGACCAGGCCGTCGCCGACGAGGTCCGCCGCACAGTGGCGATCCGCGACGGCCGCACGGCCACGGAGGTGCTGCGCCGCACCGAGGTCGACGCGACGGGTCAGGAGTCCCTGGTGGCCCGCGAGTACGCGATGCTCGACCGGGCCGGCCGGCTGCAGCTGCCGTCCGACTACACGACGGCCCTGGACATGCGGGACCGGGTACTGCTGGAACTGGAGGAGGACCACATCCAGGTCCGGCCGGACGACAACCGGAGCCAGAACGGCTGAAACCCGGGACGAAAGCGGCCGCAAAGGCGCGGCGGCACCCGCCCGGCCGCCCGGCCGGGAACAGCCCTACCACCACCGCCGGACCTCACCCGTGCCGCGCCGCTCGCAGAACCCGCCCACCCGCCCCCGGCACCGACATCCGTCAGACGGCGTTCACGGCGCGACCCGCCACCACTGAGCCCGAAGCCCACGAGCCCGCTCTGCACGTCCGTTCCGCCGGGGATCCGGGCGCGGGCGGCGCCACCGGCGAAGGCGAGCACGGTCAGCAGGAACGTCCGGGCGCGCTCGGCCGGACCTTCCCGCAGCAGGCGGTTGGCGGCGGCCGCGGCCTGCAGTTCCACCGCCGGGACCCGACTGGAGGCCTGGGCCGAACGCCTGGACCACCGCCAGCGCCACGGCGACACCCCCGGCGTGCCCCCCCGGCCCCTCGCCCACGGAACCGCCCTGCACAGCGGTGAGGAACCGCCCGGCAGAACGCAGCAGCCGGAGCAGGAGACGAACGCGACTGCGGCGCGAAGCGCTGGACGGCCGCCGTGCCGAAGGGCTGTGTGCCGGGCAAGGTGGCCGCTGCGTCGAAGCAGGTCCTCGCCATGCTGGCCTGCGGCACCGAGGCCAAGCTCGCCGCATTCGATCCGACCGACGGCAGGGCCCGCTGGACCGTGCCCCTCGACGCCCGGCGGGGTGTCGACGCGCGCGGGAACGTGGCCTTCACCTCCACCGAGCCGATCGTGCTGCGCGTCGACGAGGTGAGTGCCTTCCTCGCCTTCGGCCCCGACGGCCGCCCCCGGGGACGGATCGAGTCCACCGGCGCCCACGGCTCGATCGGCGGGAACGTGGCCGTCTCCGACGGGCGGCTGTTCGCCCTCACCGACGGCGGCAGCTGGGGGCTGCTCGTCGCCTTCGACCCGGCGACCGGCGGCGAGCCGTGGCGCACCGACCTCGGCGGCGCCCGCTTCAACGCCGGCGGACTGCACGCGGAGGGCGGCCGGGTCATGGCCGTGCTCACCTCCGACAAGTACGGCGACAACCTGTACGTGTACGACGCCGTCACGGGTGATGAGGAGGAGGACCGCGCCTTCCGCGAGCGCATCGGAGGTGCCTGGGACCTGTTCCCGTACAAGGACTTCGTCATCGGCGTCCGTACCGGTGGGAGCGTGCGGCCCTTCTCCGCGTACAAGCGCTGGTGACGGCCGCCATCCACTCACATGTCGCCAACGGCATCAAACAGCCACCGGCCAGCGCGCCTCCCGAAGTCGTGAACATTCGCTGTCCGTTCTCGTGAACAAAGCCGCTGTGCGCGGTTCACGGGGTCGGGCCGAAGACCGTCGACCACCTCGCCCCCCTGGCCGGCCGGTCCGGCGTCGCGGTGGACGTGCACGGGCGGGTGTTCGCCCGCGGGGCCGGCGTCGAGGTGACGGGCTACGCGCAGCCGCGCAAGGTGCACGGGCAGGCCGCGGACCACCTCGGGCACGACCGGGGCGGACTGGAGCACGCGGTGTGGCGTCACATGTCGGGACGGCGCCGGGGAAGCCCCGGGCTTCCTCGGCACAGGCGCTGGGGTCTTTCCGCGGAACGCTCGACGAGGGAACCGTCCGCCGCCGTGTCCTTGTCATCGCCCGGGGCCAGCAGGTCCCGAAGACGGCCCTGCGACTCCTCGTCCTGTGGGCCACCGCCACCGCCCTCTACTTCCTCCTGCGCACCGCAGCCCGCTACCTGCGCCGCACATGGCCCGGAAGCCGGCGACCGGCCCGCCGCGGTCGACCGCGGCGGGCCGGTCGCCGGCTTCCGGGCAAGGCCCCGCGGGTCACGGCCGGCGCCGGTGGCCGCGGCGGCGTCCCTACCGGGGGATCGGCGCGTACCGGTCCACCAAGGCACACAGCTCGTCGACGCGTCGGTCCGCGGGTTCGGCCGGCCAGGGCTGGGCGTCGGCCCACTGCTGCCACAGCCCGCCGGGGGAGAGGAAACCGGCCGCATGGCCGGTGCCCGAGCGGTTGTCGATGTGCGCCGGCGCTGCGCGACAGCGCACGACGCGAACACGAGGCCACCACCGACACATGCATCGGCGAAATCGCCCACGACCTCATCCTCTGGCCGGCCGCCCGAGACTTCCCGGACGGCCGACCCGGCAGAGCGGCACGTTCCACAACACGGCCCAGACCACCAGGAGGCAGCCGGGCGCACCATGACAGGGTCACCGGCGATATTTCACGCGACCCGCGCGCAGCCCGCGCCCTACGATCCCCGGTACGGCCGGAGGAGCGGGGGCGGGGATGCGTGAGGACCGCAGGGGCGGGACAGCGGCGGCGGCGCGCCTGGCGGAAGGTGCGCCGCTGCGGGACGCGCTGGTCGTCGCCGACCCCGGTGACTGGCTTGCGCTGGACGCGGGAGCGCGGGAAGTGGCCTGGTACCGGGTGCAACCCCTGCCGGAGTGGGAACACACCGCCCCGCTGCCCGCCGACCTGACACAACTGGGCGAGTCCCGGCTCGCCCTCGCCCTGTGCCACCGGGACGGGCGGATCCGCGAGGAAGCGGTGCGCAGGGCGGCGCAGCACCCCGCCCTGCTGCCGCTGATCGTGATCCGCTGCGCCGACTGGGCCGAACCCGTGCGCGAGCACGCCCAAAAGCTGCTGCGCCAGGTCCTGGACGCGCACACCGCCGTCGATCTCGCGCCGCTGATCCTGCGCGTCGGCCGCCGCGACCGGGGCACCTTCGGTGTCGAGCTGCTCGGAAAGGTCCTGAGCCGGGCACCTCACGGGGGGCTCACCGCTCTCTTCGCCCACCCCGACCGCCTCGTGAGGCGGTTCGGATACCGGCTGGCCGTCGAGCACCAGCTCCTCCGCCCCGCCGAGCTGGCCCGTGCGGCCGCCCGGGACGAGGACACGGTGGTCCAGGACCTGTGCGCCACCGCGGCCCTCACATCCCTGCAGGACGAGGACAGCACCTACGACGAAGTGCTCACGCCCCTGCTGACCGCACGCAGCCCGCGCACGCGTTCGGCCGGCGTCACCGCGCTGCGGCGGGCGGGACGACCGAAGCAGGCGGAGCCGTTCCTCGCCGACCGCTCCGCACTGGTACGCGCCTGCGCCCGCTACGTGGTACGACAACACGGAGACGACCCGGCGCCCTGGTACTGGCAGCGGTGCGCGACACCCGATGACCCCGGGCTGCCGCCCGGTACGGTCATCGGGCTGGCCGAGTGCGGAAACCGCGCGGACGCCGGTCTGCTGCGGCCGCTGCTCGCACACCCGGCAGCCGGAGTGCGAGCGCAGGCGGTGGCCGGGCTGCGAGCACTGGACCTCGCAGACGCAGAACGGCTGTGGCCGCTGCTCGACGACCCGACCCCCACGGTCGTCCGCGAGACAACCGTCGCCCTGCTGCCGTCGACGAAACAACTGCCCATCGGCCGGCTGCTGGAGCGCACCGGGGCCGAGTACCCGCGGCATGTCCGGGTTGCCGCGTTCCGGCTCCTCGACGCACACGGCGGGGTCGTGGCGCTGCGAGCGGCGGTCGGGCTGCTGGAGGACTCGGACGTGAAGCTGCGCACCTGGGCCAGGCAGTCCGTGCAGCGCTGGCATCCGTCGGCGCAGGTGCGGTGCGGGGACGCGGAGGTGGGCGAGCTGCTCGACCGCGGCCGGCACCTGTTCAGCGATCACGCGCTGCGGCGACGCAAACGGGAAGCCGGGCTGGACGGCTGACCCACCCGGAAATTCCCCACCACCGGAACCACCGTGCCGGTGGACGTCTCCAGGGCGCGCACGGCCGCATCGACGACCTCGACCTGATGCAGGCGAGGAGAGGAAGGCGCAATCACGGCCGCTCAGTCTCCCACCCGGCCACCACACAACCACGGCCGTCACCCCCACTATCCCGCCCCCGATCAAGACCGCACGGAGGACACGACCGTGAAAGAGCTCCTCGCCGACCTCCTGGAGCACCTCCTGCAGGGACTCCTCGGAATCCTGCTGATCACATGGTGGCTGGGCGGCCCCGCCGTCACCGCCATCGTCTGGGACCAGCAAGACCCGAAGGCGGCCTGGCAGTTCCTCGCCCTGTGGGCCACCGCCACCGCCCTCTACTTCCTCCTGCGCGCCGCAATCCGCCGCCTGCGCCGCTCCTAGCCCCACCCGTAACCAGCCGCGCACCCGGCCGCGCCGGACGATCGCCGCCCTGCTCGCCGGCGACATCGCTACGGGTGGCCCGGTCCCTTCCCAGGACAGCCGTGAGGGAGACTGTCGCCCCGCACGCCGTACAACCAGCCCGAGGAAGGAAGTACCCCTTGCCCGTGGGCATCGTCGACGGCTGCCTCACCATTGCCGGGATGATCGTGGATGCTGCTTCGCCCGCCCCACGAAGGGACGGGGCTCCGGAGGGGCCACCTTCCGGAAGGGGCGCGCTGCAGGAAGAAATTGGAGGCAGGTCGTGGATTGGTCGGACGAGGAGTACTGCCTGTACGTCAACGCCAGTGAGGCGTCGTCGCTGTGGATGATCCTGGCGGACTACACCCGCAGCGAGGACGAGAAGGAGTGGACCGAGCACATCCCGGTCTTCCGCAGGCTGATCTCCCAGTGGTCCTCCCGGGGGTTCCTCAAGCTCTTCCAAGGAGAGGAGTGGCCCGCCGACCTGAAGGGCCGGGAGATTCCACCGCCCGAGGTCGATTCCGTCCTGTCGGACCCGGACAACTGGCGTTACGAGGAAGCGCCGTCCCGGCTCACCTGCATCACGGTCGGGGACCGTGAGATAACCGAACTGCGAGAACCCGACGCATGAGCCGATGCCGACGCGACCATACGTGCGGAACCGAACCGGTGCCGCAGAACCCGAACCCTGCCGTAGAGGGGAAGCGGCCGGAGGGCCGGTGACACGGGAAAGACCGAAGCTCCCGGAGCGCCGGCTTCTACCGCCCGGCGCACGCCACGATCTACGACGCCATCACCGGTTTGGACGGCCGGGACGAGCCGGCCGACCCGATCACCGTGGCCGCCGAACTGGGGCGCCGCGGCGACCTGGCCCGCCTCGACTGCCCCGCCTACCTCCACCAACTGATCGAGGCCACCCCCCACCGCGGCCAACGCCGGCTACTACGCCGCCATCGTCGCCGACCGCGCGAAGCTGCGCTGCGCGTCGTGCTCGCGCGCCTGCGGGCCGAACGCGGTTGGACCTTCGACGAACTCGCCGACCGCAGCGGGCTTGCCCGGCGCACTCTCATCGACCTCGAACACGGCCGCACCACCGGCAGTGTCACCACCTGGCACACCCTCGCCCGCACCTTCGACGTGCCCATCGAGCGCTTCCTGGGCGCCCTGTGTGACGACCACACCCCGCCCGGCACGGCCACTTCCTGAACTCTCGCTCCGTCCCGGTGCGCACCACGCCGTGAATCACCCGATCGGGCAATCAGGTATGGAACAGTCATCCGCGTCTCCGCCGGCTGATCAACCCCGGTCTCACCCACACCAACAACGCCTGGCACCTCGGCACGACCACCGGATGACCGGAGTGGCTGCCCGGCTTCCGGCCGGACAGCCACTCACCAAGATTTTCATGAGTCTTCTAGCCCGTCCGGGTGGCGGCGAGGTGGGCATCCACGGCGACGACACCGTCGACGCCCTGGCAGAGGCCCACGACGACCGGGACGAGACGCGGTTCCGGGACGTGACCGCGCAGGGCGACGACCCCGTCCCGGACATCGACTGCGACGGTGCCCTCGTCCAGGCCGAGGATGCGCCCCAGGACGTCCTGCTCGACCTCGTTGCGGATCTCGACGTCGGGGCGGACGAAGGCGTCGAGCAGGTCGCTGCGGCTGACGATGCCGGTGAGGAGCCCGTCGTCGCCGACCACCGGCAGCTGCTTGACGTGCCGCTTGCGGAGTTCCCGCGCGGCCCGGGGGATCGTCCAGTCGGCGCGGGCGGTGAAGACGGGGCTGCTCATGAGCGCGCCCGCAGTCCGGGCCCGGGCCTTGCCCCAGGCGCGCTCGTCGCTCCCGTCCTGCCCCTGCGGATCGGGCATGCCGGTCTCGTGCCGCAGCACGTCGGACGCGGACACGACGCCGACGGGGGCGCCGTCGTCGTCGACGACCGGAGCCGCGACGATGTCGTTCGCGTCCAGCAACGCGGCGACCTCCTGGAACGGTGTGTCGGGGCGGAGGGTGACGACCTCCTCGGTCATCACGTCACCGACCGTGCGACGGTGCAGCATGGCATCGGCCTCTTCCGCTTTGCGACGGGGCGGCCGCAGCCGGACCGCCCGGGCGGACAACGTGCGGCACGCCGGCCTCCGCGGCCCTGCCCTGCTCGTCCACGCCGTCTCGCCCTACCCATGACAGCACCGCGCCGCTCCGGCGACCAGTAATGTTCGGCCTGGCGGAGGGTCGGCCGTCCCACGGCCAGGAGCACGGCCGAGCGCACGGCAGGTCCTGGCGACGCCGGGCGCTCGGCCCCTGCGCTTGTCGACGGGGATGATCAGGTCACCCCTGACCACTCACTCAGCATCGTTGACGCTGCTGGCTTCGGCCGCGAATACGCGACACCTCAACATACGACCTCACCAGCCCCGAGGCCGGGCTCGGCCCCAGTGCGTTGACGCACGACGCAGAGGACGGCACCTCAACGCCGCGTCCTCCCACGGTCCGGTCGAGGGCGAGCGGTGCCTGTACCACCCGGCCGGCCCGTCGATGACTGTCCGCCGTGCCGTTCCGGCCGGCCCGCCCCCGTCCCTGCTGCGGAGCGGACGGCGGATCCGGCGGCCGAGGCCGCAGCCCGGGTGGCCCAGGAGCAGATCAAAGCCGCGCTACGCGGCAAGGCCCTGGACCGCCGCCGCGGCCCTGCGCCGTGCACCCGCGCCGAGCGGGCCCGCCGCCGAGAGGCCGACGAGCGCGCCGCCACCGAGCAGCGCGCCCGGGCCCTGGCCGCGCTGGAGGCCATGGCCGACACCGCCTCCGACACCGCCGCTGTCCTGCTGGCCCTGGCCGCCGACCGTCCCGGAGCCGTCCGATGACCACTCCCCGTCCCCGCAGGGCCGACGACGCCCGCACCCGCCGCATCACCCAACACCTCCCACCCGCCTACGCCCACCGCCTCTTCCATGCCCAGGCGACCGGCGCGAGTGAGCAGCAACTGCGCGACATCGTCGCCGAAGGCCTCCAGGAGCAGTACTTCAAAGATGCCAGCCGCCGCGCCCACGACCTGCTCGTGGAATTCACCGACATCGACTACCTCGACCTCACCTACTGACATTTCGTCCCGAGGAATTCGAGCAACGGGAAAATGTGAGCCGAAGCACGATAGCTGTCACCAAGGCGGGCTGGTTGTCATCGACGGCGTTGTGAGTGGTTGTCGGTCTAAGAAGCCATCTCATTTGGCGAGTCTGCGGTAGCAGATGAGGGTGCAGGCGAGGCTGGTGAAGGCGAGGAAGTGCTCGGCTTTGCGCTCGTAGCGGCGGTGGAGGCGCCGGTAGCCGGTGAGCCAGGCCATGGTCCGTTCGATGGTCCAGCGGTGCCGACCGAGCCGCTGCGAGGTCTCGACGCCCTTGCGGGCGATGCGGTGCCGGATGCCGCGCCCGGACAGCCATTGGCGCAGGTGGCGGTAGTCGTAGCCCTTGTCGGCGTGGAGCTTGCCGGGCTTGCGCCGGCGCGGGCCGCGGCGGGAGCGGATCGGGGGGATGCCCTTGACCAGCGGGATCAGGGCCTGGCTGTCGTGGGTGTTGGCACCGGATCCCGACGGACAGGGGCAGACCGGTCCGTTCGGTGATCAGGTGGATCTTCGAGCCGTACTTGCCCCGGTCAACAGGATTCGGACCGGTCAGGTCCCCTTTTTCATCGCCCGCATGTTCACCGAGTCGATCGCGCACCGGGACCAGTCCAACTCGCCGCGGGAGCCGAGTTCGTCCAGGACCAGGCGGTACAGCTTGGCCCACCCACCGGCCTTGGTCCACTCGGTAAACCGGTGGGCCGTCGCCCCGGACGGCCCGAACGACGCCGCGGGCAGTTGCTGCCACGTGCAGCCCGACGTCGCCACGAAGATGATCGCGGCCAGCACCTCACGGTCCCCGTGCCGGCGCCGGCCGCCGCCTTGGGGCCGCGACGGCGCCTCCGGCACCACCCGCTGGAACAACTCCCACAACTCGTCCGGCACCAGCCGCTCAACCATTCCCACCACGGCCGGCAGCCTACCGGGCCAAATGATGGCTTCTAAGGGTCCGGCCACCACGGCACGTGGCCGGCGTCCAGGGGAAGCGCGGTGATCGTCGCGTCCGAGTGTTCCCACGTGCGCCGGTAGAACCCGACGATCTGATCGCGGGTCTCGTCCTCGGCCGCCCACAGATCACTGCCGTCGGAGTCCTGCCACCGGGGCAGCGGTTCCGAGGAAGGCCGGTCGAAGACCTCGCCGAAGTACCTGGCCTCGACAGTGGCCACGTGTTTGACCAGGCCGAGAAGGTTGGTCCGGTCGCTGTCAAAGGTCGGCGGCGTCGTATTCAGACAAGCCATCGAGTTTCCAGAGCAGCGCCTCGCGGTCCCGCCGCAGTCTCCCGTGCAGGTTGTCTTTCGCGAAATCATCGAACATGCGGCATGAGCCTGCCATGGGCCGTTCGTGGCCTCAAGATCCCGTACGCGGTCAGCGATGACTGGCAGGGCCGAGGCCTGGCCATGGTCTTCGACCTGCGCGAATCCGGCGCCATCGCACAAGACGCCGACCTGGTCCTCCTGCTCCACCGAGAGGGCGTCTACGAGAAGGAGTCCCCCCGTGCCGGCGAGGTCGACCTGATCGTCGGCAAACACCGCAACGGCCCCACCGCCACCATCACGGTGGCCGCCCAGCTGCACTACTCCCGCTTCGTCGACATAGCCCACCCCTGACCACCCCCGACAAGCCGCCCGACGGCCCGCAGGACGCCCCAAGATCCCCTCCCACACCCCCCAAGTCGACCGGGAGGGAAATCGGTGCTCTGCGGCCGCACAGCCGCCCCAAGAAAGGAGCACTCCTGCCCGTGGGCATCATCGGCGACAGCCTCGACCAGGCCGATCAGGGTCTTCACCCGCCCGATTCCGAAGACCGCGGCCGCGCAGACGCGCTTCCTCCCAAGCAGGCCAAGGGCTCCACCAAGGCGGTCGCGCAGCGCCTGGGCGTCTCCCAGCGCACCGTCCAGCGTTACCTGGCCGGCCGGCGCAAGCACCCCACCCCGGCCGTCGCCACCCGCCTGGAGGCCGAGGTCCGCAAGGACTGGCAACCCTGTATCCGCAAGCATGCCCGCACCCGTGCCGCGACCACCGGTGGCATCACGGTGGAGACCCGGGCCCGGTTCGGCTTCACCGCCGCCCCCGGCACCACCGACGACGCCCGCACCCCCGCATCACCCAACACCTCCCACCCGCCTACGCCGCCCGCCTCTTCCACGCCCGGGCGACCGGAGCGACCGAGCAGCAACTGCGCGACATCGTCGCCGAAGGCCTGCAGGAGCAGTACTTCCAAGACGTCGGCCGCCGCGCCCATGACCTGCTCGTGGAGTTCACCGACATCGACTACCTCGACCTCACCTACTGACATTCCGTCCCAAGGAATTCGAGCAACAAAAAAGGCGAACGGGCCCCGGGCATTCCCCGGCCCGTCCGCCTTTTCTACACGCTCACCAGTCCGTTTCCGCCGCACCGGCGCGGGCCGAATCCTGCCCACCGCGCCGCCGTCGAAGGCGACGGTGCGGTGAGGGGTGGTGCCTGCGCGCGGCACGGTGCGCAGGTCTCCCGACGACGCAGCCATGGAGGGAACGGTCATGGCTCAACTGTCGCCGCAGTGAGCCCGGTGCGCCGGCCGGCCCGGCGCAGGGCGGTCAGTACGCTGATCGGGAAACGGTCCGACAGCACCACACGGGCCCGGCCGACGCAGTCGTCGGTGATCGCCGGGCCGACGGAAGCGCCCCCGCCCGTCCGCCGGCCCGCTCGCCCACGAAGCCCCAGACGCCGCGATGGCACACCGGCAGAAGACGCAGGGCACGGCAACAGGGAGCACTGCGCTGCGCCGGGGCAGAAACGGGACAGCTCGACCAGGACCTCACCGAAGACACCCCCACTCCACCACCCGCTACGACCGACGCCCCCGCTGCTTCCCCTCCCGCACCCAAACCCGCAGCGCCTCTACCACCACCACAGAGTGGGGGTGGTCGGGTCCGAGGATCCGCTCACTGTCGGCAGCGGCCTGTTCGAGCAGGGTGATGGCTTCGCTGGTGCGTCCGGCCTGCTGGTAGGAGGTGGCGAGGTTGGCGCGGGCGCCGAGGGTGTCGGGGTGGTCGGGTCCGAGGATCCGCTCGCTGTCGGCGGCGACCTGCTCCTCGATGGCGATGGCCTCGGTGGTGCGCCCGGCCTGCCGGTAGGAGCCGGCGAGGTTGCCGCGGGCAGTGAGGGTGTCGGGGTGGTCGGGTCCGAGGATCCGCTCACTGCCGACGGCGACCTGCTCCTCGATGGCGAGGGCTTCGCTGGTGCGCCGGCCTGCCAGTAGGAGGCGGCGAGGTTGCCGCGGGCGCCGAGGTGTGGGGTGGTCGGGTCCGAGGATCCGCTCACTGTCGGCGGCCACCTGCTCCAGCAGGGCGATGGCCTCGGTGGTGCGCCCGGCCTGCCGGTAGGAGGTGGCGAGGTTGTTGCGGGTGTTGAGGGTGGGTGGTCGGGTCCGAGGATCCGCTCGCTGCTGGCGGCGACTGCTCCTCGATGGCGAGGGCTTCGCTGGTGCGCCCGGCCTGCCAGTAGGAGCTGGCGAGGTTGCCGCGGGCGCCGAGAGTGTGGGGTGGTCGGGGCCGAGGATCCGCTCGCGGTCGGCGGCGACCTGCTCGAGCAGGGCGATGGCCTCGGTGGTGCGCCCGGCCTGCCGGTAGGAGGTGGCGAGGTTGTTGCGGGTGTTGAGGGTGTGGGGGTGGTCGGGTCCGAGGACCCGCTCGGCCTGGGCGGCCAGACGTTCCCAGTAGGTGACCGCGGCGTCGTACAGGCCGGCGTTGAGAAGGCTGCGCCCGGCCCGGTGGAGGACGGGGTGGCCGTCGGGGGTCCACAGGTGGTCCGCGGCGTGACCGGCCAGGGCGTCGGTGTTGGCACGCAAGCTGGCGGCCAGGTCCCAGTCGCTGTGATCTTCTGCGGGCCATAGTTCGTAAAGAGCGTCGGCAGCCGTTCTCACGATGGCGGGGGTGTCGGCGTCGGGGGTGGTTTCGCGGGTGGCGCGGGCGGTGAGGGCGTGCAGCCGCACGGCCCGGTTTCCGGCCCGGGCGTCGTCGGTGAGCAGTCCGTAGCGGTGCAGGACGCGCAGTGCAGCCCGGGCCTGCCCGGCATCGACCCTCTCCTGGAGCTCGGCCTGGTCGGCGCCCTCCCCACCCTGGCCGGCCCCGGCCCCGGCCCCGGCCCCGGCCCCGGCCTCGGTGCCAGTGGGTTCGGTTTCGGTGGGTGTGGTGCGTGGGGGTGAGGTATTCGGTGACGGGGTGGTGGTCCACAGGTCTCGGGGTGTCCGGCAGGGTCGAGGACGGCGGCCAGGCGCAGAGCGGGAAGAGCGAGCCGGCGGGTTCGCAGGCTTGGGCGGCGTCAGGGAGAGCAGTAGCGCGGTGGTCACCTGCCGCCCGTAGCCCTCGCCGTCGGCCCCGGCGGGCAGCAGCCGGTCCAGTCGCAGCTGCCGGTCGGTGAAGAGGCGCAGGTAGTCGGTGCAGGGTATGTCTTCGTTGATCATGTAGGCGGTGGCGTGGGACAGGGCCAGCGGCAACCACCCAGCTCCTCGACCAGCACCCTGGCCTGCTCGTCCACAGGTGCGCCGCGCCGGCGTCGGCGA